>CAWIKQ010000010.1:0-120558 GCA_963836675.1 uncultured Acidobacteriaceae bacterium | reverse complement strand
ACAGGCGAAGATTTGTCACAGGGAAAACATAACCGGAAGTTTGCCGGAATCAAGCGGCTGGTAAGGGGTAAGACCGCATCGAATCCTACATAGCGTATTTCGAGTAGCGCTCGATATCCGGCGACGCCTTGCCCGGATTAATGGTCAGCAGCGTCCAAATCTTCCACAGGAGTACACCTTGAAACGTCAGCTTCCCTCTCACCTCACCCTCGCCGCCCTCGTAATCTTTTCGATAGCCCCCATCACCGCCCAACAGCAAACGACGGATCCGCCCCAGACCACCACGACCACCACTTCAACCAGCACGCACGGTCAGTCCTCTGACAGCACCACAACTTCCATGAGCAAGGCGGATGTGAAGGCCCAGCGCAAGCAGCAGAAGCACGAAGAGAAGGCAGCCAAGGAGCGGGCAAAGGCCGCCAAACATGATTCAAAGGCTAAAAACGAGCAGGACAAGGCGATCCAGGAACAGGAGAAAGCAGCTCTACCGCAATAGCGATCATTTACCACCTCTTTACCGCGCCGCACATCGCTCAGAGCGCGTCAGCCGCCCACTGAAAATGAGTCGAAGTTCCTACCCGGAGTGAATTACCGCCTAACCGGAAGCAATCCGACGACAGGCGGGGCTTCGTCAATGGGACGAGTAACTCACGATCCAGACGGTAAACTTCTTCCAGAAGGAAAATGCACAAGTCTCAGATGCCACGCCCAACTGGCCGCGCATGGATTTGGTTTCTGGTCGCAGGTGCTGCAAGGTGGCTGTCGTTCGCCGTAGTGCTTCAGTTCTTCGTGCAACCACTCACCTGGCCTAGAGGACAGTCAAACCCGGTAACGGATGTGAAAGCACTTCTCGATGCCGCCTTGTTGGCTGCGGTAGTTCATGTTGCGAGCTGGCTTCCTCTTTTCTGGTTGACATGGAATGCACATCCTTCCAAGGCTGCCCTTCTCGGAATTGCTTCAACCTGGCCCGCTTCGAGCGGATTGCTCCTTTGGATCGAGCGCAGCGGCAACAGTTCGTTTACATCATGCGCTAACATCCAGAGCGGCTGAGGTGTTGGCGGACGGCCAGGACCTCATCTTCATGCCCATCGTGATCCCTGCCCTTTCGATGGTCTCTGGATCGCTGTTTACGTGTGCGGTCTGGGCCTCAAATCACCGCAGGGAGCGAGCCCAGGAGAAGGGACACCCCTAAAGACATCTCACGCGACGACACTGGCTGAGCTCATCTGGTCTTTCGGGCAAACCGGTATGCGAGGGATATTCCGATGATCTCGTTGGATTCCCAACCGGCGGGCAGGTTAACGGACTGAAGAAGGTAGTAAGGGCGCACGGCGAGGGAGGCAGGGAGAGGAAACCGAACCCCGAACTGGAAACGATTCTGCGTGTAGGTTCCTCCGGCTGCGTAAGGGTTGTCCCATGGAACGAGGAAGAACTCGTTGCTGACAACCAGGACCGGACGCCATGTTGTGGTAAGGGGCAGAACATAGTCGATGCCGGGGCGAAATCGAAGACGGGCGGAAGCCGAGCGATTGTCGGGAAAACGGCCTTCGATCAGGGTGCGAAAATTTGGCCGCCACGAGCCCTGCGGACGGTTCAGGGTGGCGTTAAGAAGAATTCGATTCTCGTAGGCTGTAGCTGAAACGGGGTAACGCTGATAGCGGTAGATGGGAAGGATCGTGAACCAGGGCCGAACGCGAAACGCGACGCCACCCTGGAAGAAGTATTCGTAGAGGGTCGAAGCTCCCTTGTCGAATCGTTCGTGAGTTTCGAACTCCAGACTCTTGTTTTTCCAAAGCGCGGCGGAGACGCCCTGGTCGAGCCAGAGCCCAAACCGCTTGTCGTCTTCAGGGTCTTCGGGTAGTTGTTGCTGCGCACGGGCAGGAACAAGCAGCACGCAGAAGCACAATGCCAGGACTAACCTCCTGTGCCCTGCGAGAGCCGTCGCCATGATTGCTGATGTTTTTCTGAGGACGATGAGTAATGTCATGAACAGGAGCAGGCTTATCAGGATGTAAACCGTATGCACACGCAATTGCTGAGGGAAACAGCCCTGCTCCGATTGCGTCGATCCGGCCCTTAGCCGCCAACCTTATCAAGTCTGTCCAATGAATTCCAAGACTTCATCGTGTCGGGAAGCAATGCAGGAACCCACTCGCTCACGGGGCTCCGCAGGTTTCATCAAGCCGGAAACCTGGCCGAAGAGAATCCGTTCGAGTATCGATCTGAAGACAGGAAAGCTTCGGACGTCATCCGGGAGGCGGGCTCTGATCTTGTGATCATCGGAGAATATCGCCGACGGCCAGGATAATTTTGCCCTTCTTGTGGGGAGCGCCAGCGAGCATCTCGTGTGCAGCTTGCGCCTGATCCAAAGGGATCACTGTGCCAACCCTGGCCTTCAATTCGCCGCGATCGAAGAGATCTGTCAACTTCTCCAATCGTTCCGTCGTGACATCTACGAGGAAGAAAACGCTGCGCACGTTGGCGGGTGTGCCGGACGGTGGGGCCGAATCGGAGACCACAGATACGAGGATGCCACCGGGTTTTATGAGCTGGAAGGAACGATTTTTTATGTCTCCGCCAATCATGTCGAAAACAATGTCTACCCGGGGCACTATGTCTTCGAAGCGAGTTGTCTTGTAATCGATAACCGCGTCCGCTCCCAGGCTTTGGACGAATGAGAGATCGTCAGAAGATGCAGTTGCGAAGATGCGAAGCCCGGCCTGGCGAGCGAGTTGGACCGCGTAAGCCCCAACGCTGCCGGCCGCGCCATGGATGAGAACGCTTTGCCCTGATTGAGCCCTGGCGTAGTCGAAGAGCATCTGCCACGCGGTGACAGCCACCACGGGAACCGAAGCGGCCTCTTCAAAGCCCAGGGACTTTGGCTTTGGGGCAATCATATTTGCCGATGCGAGAGCATACTCCGCATATCCGCCGATGAATTGAGGATTGGTTGCGCCGAAGACCTCGTCACCCGGTTTGAAGCGGTGCACATTGCTTCCGACCGACTCGACGATCCCGGAGATGTCAGAGCCGAGGATGAGGGGGAGAGGAACATCGACTACGCTCTCCTTCTCACGAATGAGCGCATCCCACGGACCGACACCCGCTGCGTGCACGCGAACCAGCACCTGGTCCGGAGCGGGTGCGGGAAGTGGGAGGTCGTCGAGCTGGATTACGCTGGGCGGCCCGAAGCTATGAATCCTGGCTGCTTTCACGATCAAATCCTCTGCAACTGAAGATGCTGGGAGACGAGCTAGAGACTCAAGCCCCCATCGATGATGAGTTCGCTGCCCACGGTGAAAGCGGATTCATCCGATGCGAGGAAGACGACGGCGCTTGCGATCTCAGAGGGTTTTCCGAATCGCTTTGCGGGGACCTGGTTCTGGAGCGCCTCGGAGGCTGCCTTCAAATCGGCCGGAGAGAGTCCGAGCTTGCTGTAAAGCGGCGTGGCGATGGGACCGGGACTTACGGCATTCACGCGAATGCCGCGCGGAGCCAACTCGACTGACAAATTGCGGGACAGGGAGAGCAACGCGGCCTTTGACGCCGCGTAGACGCTGGCGTTCGACATTCCGATATCGGCGTTGATGGACGCGTTCAGAACGATGGATGCTGGATTTGCGAAGATTGGCAGAAGAGCCTGGATGAGGAAGTAAGGACCGCGAATATTGATGTTAAAAGTCCGGTCGAATGCGGCCTCGTCCCATTGCTCGATGGGTCTGAGCTCTGCCACACCGGCATTGACAAAGAAGATGTCGAGATTTCCATGCTCTTCTTTGATTCTGGCGGCCAATTGTTTCTGGCCCGCTGCGTCAGCCGCGTCTGAGGCGATGTAGACGGCTTGGTCGCCCAGTTCCCGGCGCGCCTCCTCAAAAGATTTGGGATCGCGCGCGGTAATTGCGACCCGGGCACCCTCGGCCACAAACTGCCGTGCGGTTTCGAGGCCTATTCCGCTGGAAGCGCCGGTGATGAGTGCGCGTTTTCCTTTGAGCCTGTCCATGATCAGATTGTCTCCTTTGATTTAGTTGGCTGTGGATCTTTTTCCGGCGTTGGTCTCAGCCCAGGCGAGCGCAAAGTTCGCGACGTCCCTCCACCCATTCTGGCCCAGTGTATTGGTTCTCTCGATGATCCTATCCTCCGGAAATCAAGCTCACCTTTTCCCGGGAACGTGCAACCCCGGCAGCCGCCGGCGCATCGACCCAAACGTCGAGCTATGAAGTCCGTCTCGCCGAGCGTTGATTGGCAGTTCTTCTGGCTTCTTGAGGCCATGTTCCTCGGCGTGCCTGCACTTATTGCGGTCATGGCATTCCGAACAGACTCGACGCTTTCGCCGCACACGGTTGGCAAGCTCTGTCTCATCTGGTTGGGACTGACTCTGTTGAACTTGATTGTGGGCAAGGTTCGTGCGAGTCGGGGATCCGGTCAAAGAACCTAGCCGGGATGACGTTTCTGCCTGTGCATATTTTCGCCTTTTGTTCGCCTTATACTGGGTTGGGTGTGGAACCTTCCTGAGACGCGACAGTGCGACTTTACGGTGAAGTGCAAGGGATGCGGAGAGAATGTTCCCGCGCCAGTGAGAACGATGCCGGATACGTGGATCGTCGCGGAGTGTCCCCTATGCAAAGAGCGGCGTTCGTATTTGCCGACAGATATTTTCAGAGGGCGGCTCTCTCACAGATTATTTGCGCGGAAGATGGCGGGATCGAACGATATGCCGCGCCGAATTTGAGCTGATGGAAGAAGTTGATCTGCGCCGAATGCAGGTTTTTCCGTCGCCCCCGAAATGCCGTGAATTCTCCTGCTTTTCGGGAACCCGGAGTCAGCAAGTCGCGTAACCCCGCGTATTATGCTCAGCGATCTAAAGCTTGCGATGCGGCAGTTGGCGAAGTCACCGGGATTTCTAATTACCGCGCTCGTGACGCTGGCGCTGGGAATCGGCGCGAATGCGGTGGTGTTCAGCGTTCTGAATGCGCTGGTGCTGAAGCCGGTGAACGTGCCCCATGGGGAAAGCCTCTACATGGTGCAGCGGTTCCAGTGGCCCTCGCAGTCGTATCTGGACTACAAGGATCTGCGCGACCGGAACCGATCGTTCGAGAGCCTGATGACGTTTCAGATCATCGGGCTGGTGGGCATTGACACAGGCGGGCACCCGTCGACAGCATGGCCCTATCTTGCGAGCGGGAACTATTTCGATGGCCTGGGGATTCAACCTTACCTGGGACGGTTCTTTCACCCCTCCGACGAGAAGGGAACGAACAGCGCGCCGTACGTGGTGCTGAGTTACGCGTACTGGCATGGATATTTTCACGGCGACAAAGGCGTAGTGGGGCGGGCGGTCGAGATCAACAAACATCCGTACACGATTATTGGTGTGGCACCCCCGGCATTTCGAGGGACCGAGCTGTTTTTCGCGCCGGCTCTTTGGATACCGATCGTGGACCAGCCAATGGTGATGGACTTTGACATGCTGCAGACGCGCGGCGATCACTCGGCGATGGTGATTGGCCATCTGAAGGCCGGAGTCACTCCGATGCAGGCGACCGAGGACCTGAACGGGATTGGAGCAGCGCTGGCAAAGACCTATCCGAGGGATGATGACGGGTTGAAATTCACGCTGGCACGGCCGGGACTCATCGGGGACATGCTGGGCGGACCAGCGCGTGCGTTCATGTCAGGGCTGATGCTGCTTGCCGGACTGATCCTGCTGGCGGCATGCGCGAACCTGGGAAGCCTTTTCGCTGCGCGCGCATCCGACCGGGGCAAAGAAGTGGCCCTGCGGCTGGCGCTGGGCTCGAAGCGCGGAGTCATTCTGCGGCAACTGCTGACGGAAGCGTTGCTGGTGTCGCTTGCCGGGGGAGTGCTGGGGCTGGCGGGCGGCGTTGTGATTCTGCGAGTGCTGAGCGCGTGGCAGCCGATTCCCAATGTTCCGATCAATGTACCGGTGAATCCGGATGTTCGCACCTATGTCGTGGCACTGTTGCTGGCGATCCTCAGCGGACTGCTATTTGGCATGGTTCCGGTGCGGCAGGTGATGCGCTCCGATCCGTGGCAGATGATCCGAACGGGCGTGAGTTCGACTTCCGGAATGCGGCGATTCACTCTGCGCGATGTTCTTCTGGTGGTCCAGATTGCCATTTGTGCGGTGCTGGTGACTTCTTCCCTGGTGGCCGTGCGCGGGCTGACGCGTTCGCTGCACAGCAATTTTGGATTCCAGCCGCAGAACGCGATGCTTGTGGAAAGCGATCTGCGCATGGCGGGCTACAGCGAGGATCGGGTTCCGCAGATGCAGAAGCGCATGCTGGATGCAATCGGGGGAATTCCAGGGGTGTCGTCTGTGGGAGTGACAAGTTTTCTGCCGCTCAGTCTCGGCGGCGGCGATTCCTACATATATGCAGACAACATCACCGATTTCCGTCCCACGAACTATACCGCCGACGCGATGCATTACAGCATTTCACCCGGATATATGGATGCTGCCGGAACGCGATTGCTGGCGGGACGGAACCTTACGCTGAACGACGACAAGAAGGCTCCCACGGTCGCGTTGGTGAACCATCAGTTCGCGATGAAGGTTTTCGGATCTGTGGATAAGGCGATCGGCGGCCACTTTAAATACTGGGACGGCAAGCGGGCGGAAGTTGTGGGCGTGGTGGAAGACGGGAAATACCGTTCTCTGACCGAAGACCAGCAGCCGGCGATGTTCTTCTCATTCCTGCAGAACCAGAATAGCGGTGCCTTCTTCGTGGTGCGCTCTGAGCGCGATCCCGCTGAGATTGCCGGCGCACTGGAGAGAACCGTACGCGGGCTTGATGCAGGACTGCCGATCACCATCAAGACCTGGAACCAGGAGATGGGTACGGCGTTGTTTGCGCCGCGGGTGGCCACGGTGGCGCTTGGCGTACTTGGTTTGCTGGGTGCGATGCTGGCGGTTACGGGAATTTTCGGCATGGCATCGTACGTGGTGAGCAGGAGACTGCGTGAACTGGGGATCCGGATGGCACTGGGGGCCGGGCAACAGCAGATTCTGCGCGCTTCTCTGGGGCGGCCGTTCCGGCTGCTGGCGATCGGTTCGGTTGCGGGCATTGCGCTGGGAGTGCTGGCGACCAGGGTGTTGTCATCTATCGTCTACCAGGCTACGCCGAAAGATCCCCTGGTGCTGTTCGGGGTGACGGCGATGATGCTGCTGCTGGGTATGCTGGCTTCATTCATTCCGGCTCGGCGAGCGTTGGGCATTGATCCGCTGGTGCTTCTGCGGGACGAGTAGCCGGTTCCGGCACGTCATGCGTTTGCGGCAGCAGACGCGAAAAACAGAGAAGGTCCACCACTCTGCCGCCTTTCACAAATTGCAGAAGGGCGGCACATCGACTGTGTACAACCACATGGGTTGACGTGTAGCTGCCTCTATGGATTTGCGCGCCCATCCCCGATATTCTCGATTGCGTAATGGTCACAATGTGAATTGGCCAACTGGGAAGAGAGAGCGGCTAACCGCGGGCTCTCTTCGCGACCCTGTGACTGACCGGGAGGATGGGATGAGAAAACACAGTTACCGACTTATGTTTTGCTGGCTGCTGTTGAGTTTTTGCCAGGTTGCGGCCTGGGCGCAGCAGGCCCCGGAGGAGAAGCCTCCCGCGAATGTCACTGGAAAATGGACTCTCTATTGCAATGATCCAAACGGGACGACCTCCTCGAAATATCTCGACCTGAAACAAGAGGGGACCACCATCAAGGGGCACTTCAAGGGACCGAACCAATCGGGTGGAGTGGAAGGAACGATCAACGAGCGGCACCTGGTGGTTCGCACCAAAACGAGGAATGTGCTGGTGTTTCGAGGAAGAATCGATGGGCCGATCGTGAATGGAGTTGTCCAGGGCAACACCTTCAATGGGACTTTCCACGATCGGGGCGGTACGGGAACATTTCAGGGCCAACGCACGGAATAAGCATCCATCGACAAAGGAACGCCATCACCCATGACAAGCCAGAGCCTAAATCGCCGAGAAATGATCGCCCGCCTCATAAGCGCAGCAGTTTCCACCGCAGTCGCTGTGCCGGCTTTCGACAGAGTTTCAGCGCAATCGATGTTTGCTTACCAGAATCAACGACGCAGAGGAATGGGCGGTGAACTTCAGGCATTTCAGCGGCAATTCCGAGTTCCCGCGACGTCGGCCTCCGTCTCTGTAAATGGGCGGTTTGTTTTCGATCATGCGGGCGGCATGGCCGATCCTCAGCACTCGATCCAGGCGCAGCAGGACTCGCTGTTCCGCATCGCCGATGTTTCCAAGCCGATAACCGCGGTGGCGATCTTTTCGCTGATCGAAAACGGCAAACTCCACCTGACCGACAAGGTCTTCGGCACGGCTGGAATTCTTGGAACGAATTACGGTAAGCCACCATACAAGACTTATGTAACCGACGTTACGGTGGACCATTTGCTGACACACACAGCGGGAGGATGGGCTGCCGATGCAAACGATCCGATGCTGCACAACAACGGCTGGGATCATGCGAAGCTCATTGCTTCGACCATCGAAAACGTTGCGCTCACGAGCCAGCCCGGAACGCAATGGGCGTACTCCAACTTTGGGTATTGCGTTCTTGGCAGAGTGATCGAACAGGTGAGCGGTCAGCCCTACGAGGATTACGTGAAGGCAAGCATTCTTGCTCCCTGCGGTATCTCGGACATGCATATCGCCAAAAACAGCGAGCGGCAACGCGCCTCAAATGAGGTGATCTATGTGGGCCAGTATTCCGAAGAGCCGTACAAGGTAAATGTGGAGCGCATGGATTCCACCGCGGGATGGATTGGCTCTTCCACCCAGCTTGTTCAATTTATCAATCACGTTGCCGGCGCGCCCGGTATTCCCGCACTGCTGAAGCCCGAGACGATTCGCGCGATGACAACTCCGGTCACAGTTTATTCAGGCGATGACGGCCGGTACGCGCGCGGGTGGATGGTGAGCAATGACGGCGGGGGGAAGTGGTGGCACAGCGGAAGCTTGCCGGGCTCAACGGCACTGATCATCCGCGGCGGCGACGGAGCCTGCTCCGCAGTCATCTGTAACACGCGAACGGAACCGCATCAGGAGATGGACACAGCGCTTTACCAGTTATCGCTCGATATGCTCGGGAGGTTTTCGGGCTGAGCCGCGGGTTTCATGTGTCAGTGCCGGTGCGCGAGGGGGTTTCGAATCGTCACGCTCTGGCGGCACGGTCGGTCCTGGAGTTGAGAGCCTTGGAGATTTCAGTTGCGCACTGGAGCACATGCTGCGCAATCGCCGGCACGCAATGGGCTGCCAGCCGCGAGGCCGAACCAGAGACGCTGACGGCGGCAATCGGCTGCCCGGCCGCGTCGAATACAGGCGCTCCTACACATCGCGTGCCGATCTCCATTTCTTCATCGTCGACGGCGTAGCCCCGGCGCCGTACGCGCTCCAGAGCTTCAAGCAATTCCTCCTGCGAAGCCAGGGTCTTCGAGGTGAAACCGGAGAATTGAATCCGCGAGATGATTTTCCCGGCTTCTTCGGCGGGGAGGTAGGCAAGAATCGCCTTGCCGAGCGAGGTGCTGTAGACGGGGTTCGATGTCCCGGTGCGGGAACTGATGCAGACGCGGCGATTGATCGGCTCGATCTTGTCGATGTACACGACGCGCGTTTTGTGGAGGACTCCCAGGTGAACAATTTCACCGACACGCAACGCCATCTTTCGGAGATGGGGATGAACGCGCGAGCGCAGATCAATTTGCTCCACGGCGCGGTTGCCCATGTCATAGAGCTTTAAGCCGAGCCGATAGCGATTGGCCGGAGCGCGTTCGATCATGCCTGTGCGTTCAAGCGCCATCAGGGCACGGTGCGCGGTGCTCTTGTGGAGATCCATGCGCTGACAAATGTCGGCGAGACTGAGAGACGTGTCGCTCGAACCGAGCAGGTCGAGGATCGCGACAACACGGTCGAGTCCCTGCAACTGGTATGGATCAGCATGATGGCCGTTGCCGTCAGGCTCGGGATGAGGAGACGGCTGCAGCTTTTTGGGGCGAGAGCTTGCGGCTCTCTTCGGGCCCGACAGTGACCCATTTTGACGCGCCATGATGCCGTTCGCGGGCAAGAGCACCCGCCAGCGATTCCGCATTCATTTTTTGACCTCCATTGCACTGGTGCTTCGTGGGGAAGCGCACGTCAGCAGCATGGAACGCTCCAGTATATCTCCGACCAGATCCTGGCGCCTGAGCTGAATCATTGTTCTGACCTCGGCTGCATCCACAGCACGGGTTGACGGTACGGGTGATTGCGAATGACCTCCGGCACGGTTGGGTCTGGGTCGAGGCGCTGCCACAGATCGAGGTATTCGCGGTTGCGATAAGCGAGGCCGGCAAACAACAGGCTGGGCTGGCGCACGGGCAGGTCGTCGAAGTATTGGACGTCGTGCCGGTAGGGCCACGTGCTTTTGTCGGCGATGTAGGGCGCCATGAATTTGAAACTGGCGGCAAGATCGCGCCCGTCGCTGAGGCGGAATGTCCAGAGATCGTTTGATCCATCCGACAAGATGTGTGCCGCCATTCCCAGCGCGTCGAGATCGAAGAGTGAATAGCCGTAGGGTTTGGTACGGGCGAGTTCCAGGGGGAAGCTGCCGTCGGGCGCCAGTTGACCGGGAAAAACGACGGTCTTGAGGCGATCGCGGCAGAGGTTGCGAACCGATTCGTCTCCGACAAGCCGGCCAAAAGATGCGGCCTGCACAATCCAGCACGTACCGTGATTATTCTTTGCGTCACGTTCCTTGCGGCCGGGGTCGGAGGTTCTGGAGCCAGTCGAGATACTCGGCGAACCAGGTGTGCGTTCCGTTCCAGTCCTGGTCAGAGAGGGCTCCGCCGTTGTGAAGCACGATGGCCGCCTGCGCCACTTCAGCAAGGTGCAGCGTATCGATGATGCCGTAGCTGCGGCCGGTTGCAACGCCGTGGACCGCTTGCGCGTATTGCAGGTTCGGATTCATGCGCGATGCAGGCGTGATGAACCACGCGCGGAGATGCCCGGCTGCGTGGTCGGCGAATTCCCGTCGGCGGGTCAGAACCCACGCGGCAGCCAGGGCTGGGACCTGAATGCTGAGCCGGATGAGGAGTTCGCGATGAGTATTGAAATTATTGGGATTCGATTCGCCGTCGCGATTGATATAGGGGCCGTTGGGATTTTTCGGGTCGGGCCAGAAGTAGTCGGCTTCGGAGAAGTAATCGTGCGGCCCGCCAGTGCTGCGCGGTGCGAGCGCGGAGACGATGGTCCTGGGTTGTTCCGTGAGATAGAGCTGCGCGGCCGCCAGGACACGCCGTCGCTCGAGTGTCTCGATGGTTTCGCGAGGGTGTTGCAAAATCTCCTCAGACGAGGAGGGCGGAGCGAATGTTCTGCGCCGATATAGAAGAGCCGCAACTCCCGTTGAAAGAAAATTGCGGCGCGAGAAATGAAGCATCGCTGATCCTTGCGCTGCGGATCCTTCTACTTGCCCGCGAGCTGGTTGAGTTCAGAACCCGCAAGCAGGAAGGCGCCCACTCCATACACGTAGCTCGATGAGGGCTTGAACTTACCCGGTTCGCCGCCGATGGGCTGAATGGAGCCGAGCCTGCCGTCGGCATAGACGTGGGTGAGCATTCCTTGCCAGGACTTCGTGACCACGGGGAGATATTTTTTGCGATCAAGAAGGCCGTGATTGATTCCCCAGGTAAGGCCGTAGGTGAAAAACGCGGTACCCGAGATTTCAGGGTTGGGGTACGAGTCCGGATCGAGCAAACTCGCGCGCCACAGGCCATCGGGCGGCTGAAGGGCTGCGATTCGTTCGGCCATCTCCTTGTATTGAGCAACGTACTTTGCGCGGGAGGGATAGTCGCTGGGCATGCGCTCAAGGACAAAGGCCAACCCGGCGAGCACCCATCCGTTGCCTCTCGACCAGAAGATCTTTTTGCCATTGGCTTCACGCATGGAGAGGAAGCGATCGTCGCGATAGTAGAGATGCTCGGCGGGATCGTAGAGCGCGCCGGAGGTGAGCCACCACTCACGATCCATGAAGTCGAGGTAGCGTTTATCGCTGGTGGCCAGTGAGAGCTGAGCGAGCACGGGCGGCGCCATGTAGAGCGCGTCGCACCACCACCAGAGATTCTTTTTGGGATCGTCGGGACGGGCGAGGAGCTTGTCCATGCCGTCATGCGTTGGAGCGAGGCGTTCGGGCTGATGATCGTCGCTGTAGAACGCGAGGTAGGTGAGACCAATTGCCTCATCGTCGGCGTGACCGAAGCGCGGACCGAGCTCAAAACGATTGTCGCGCGCGACCTGGAGGACACGATCGTGATAGCGCGGGTCTCCGGTTGTCTTTGAGGCAGCGAGCAAGCCATCGTAGAGCGCGGCGTAGGTCCACTGGATGTTGTAGCGGCCCTCGGCGTGTTTGATCTGCCAGTCTGCGACCAGCTTCATGGCCTTGAGAATGGCGGGCCGCTTCAGTTTTGGAGACAGGCCCGTGGCCAGCGGCCCGGGATCGTCGGGCTGATCGCCAGCGGCGGCGCGCTCGTCGATGGGTGGAGGAGCGGTGTTCTGCCCGAAGGAATGAGGCACGGCCAACAACGCCAACAAAGCAACGGCAAACAGCAAGCGAGTTTTCTTCATCTGGTTTTCGAGGATCGCGACGATGTTTTCATTTGGGAGAGCAGGCGGCATGAGCCAGGGCACATGCCGCCCAGGAACCCATCTTAGAAGGTTAGCCTGCCGCCTACCTGGATGATACGCATGCTCGAAGCCGAAGTGATCTTGCCATTCAGCGACGAGGCCAGGTTTGCAGTCGGATTATTGAGGCTCACCATGTTGAGGACGTTTGTGGCCTCACCACGAAGCTGGAAGATCAGCGACTCACGGATGTGGATGTCGCGGAAGATTCCCAGGTCGAGGCTGCGGTAGCCGGGTCCGCGCAGCGAATCGCGCGGCGTGCCGCCGTCTGCCCCATACGGGCCGATGCCTCCCGGCACGCCGGGGCCATTGGGTATGAAGGCAGCGGTGTTAAACCACTGGGTTGCGACAGCGGAACGGGAGCGATGCGGATCGAGGAACGGATTGACACCGGGAACCATATTCGGACGGTTGTGGTTATTGCTGTCGAAGTTTTTGTTGGAACCGGTGACGATCTCGAACGGAGGTCCACTCTGGAGCGATGCAATCGGCGAAATGGTCCAGCCGTTCAGGATGTGTTTCGTTATGGCGTTTTCTCCGCGGTAGTAGTTGATATTCCAGATACCGGAGATGCTGGCCACGTTGCGTCGATCGACGTCCATGGGGCCACGCTCTTCCCAGAGGTTGGCGAAGTCCTGCGCTGTCATCTGCCCGATGGCCGACTCGTTGGAACTCTGTAGCGAGTGACTCCAGACGAAGAAGCCGTTGAGCATGAGGTTGTGGGTCATCGGCCGATTCACCGAAACCTGCAGCGAGTTGTAGTTCGCAGTCTGGTTGGAGATCAGGAAGATGTTCTGCCCCAGAATGCCGGGATCGTAGGGCCTGCGCGCATTGATGCTGGTTTGCGAGGTGGTGGCGCCGGGTGCGTAGGGCGCGTAGTTATCGTCGATCATGGTGGGCAAATTGCGCGAGATGGTGGCGACGTATGCCGTGGTCAGGCTGATCTGGGAAGGCAGCTGGCGCTGAATGGCGAAGTTGACCTGGTAGATGTAGGGCCACTGCACCGTGGGTCCGATCGACTCAATGCTGGCCGGAACCAGGAAGCGCGGATTGCTCGGGTTGTAGATATAGGGAAATGGATCGCCATTCGGAAAGGAGGCTGGGTTTGCGTAAGGATGCGTAAGAGAAGTGATCGAGTTGAAAGTCTGGCGTACGGCGTAAGGCTGAGCATTGCCGGGCTGATTCCACTCGTTGCCGCTGGTTGTGCCGAAGAAGATGCCGGCGCCTGCGCGTATGGCAGTCTTACCATCGCCGTAGGGGTCCCATGCGAAACCGATGCGGGGAGAAACATGGTGCCAGTATGTGGGCACGATTCCGCGCGTGATACCTGAATCGCCGGGGAATACCATTCCGAGCGGAGCTGAAGGAACAACCGTGGACTGCTGGCCCGGAACAAATCCCGCGGTGAGGTTGTGAGACTCCAGCGGCGGCGTGTCGATGTCCCAGCGCAATCCCAGGTTGGCTGTGAATCTGGGAGTGATTCTGTAGTCGTCTTCCACGAAGAGCGCCGTGTGCCAGGCACTGGTGAGTGTGTGGTAGGGCGTATCCTGCTCCATCGTGTTCACCTGGCCTGTGACGAAGTCGGCCAGCGCGTTGCCCGTGGTGGTGGGAGCGGAGCTTTGGAATGTGAAGACGCCGAAGTTGTAAAGATTGCCGACGAACATTCCCTTGTCGAGGGCAAGTTCACCACCGAAGTTGAATGTGTGCTTGCCTTTGTTCAAGGTGACCATGTCGCGCAACGAGTACCAGTCTGAGGTGGTCACGGGGCCGGCGAGGGCTCCGCCCGCGTTGAAGTATCCCGAGACGTTGAGCTGCGGCAAAGCGGAGGGGCCCTGGATGGTGAAGTCTGAGCCGAACTGACCGAGGTCGGTTGCGGGCAGATTGACTCTGCCGCCCGCCGCCTGCGTGAAGGTAACCCACACTTCGTTGGCGGTGGACGGACTGAACGTGTGAACGTCGCTCAGGTTTGCATTTGTCTGGTTGGTGTAGGACTGGGTGACGTCCCACGGAATGGGTCCGCCGCCAAAAGCATTCTGCGTGGTCTTGACGAAGAAGTAGGTTGCGGAGATGTGATCTTTTTCGCCGAGATTCTGATCGTACTTGCCGAGATACTCGTTGTCGTCTGTCGGACCGGTGAAGAACCCGGTGTAGGTGTTTCCGGCAGCGTTTGGCAGCGGAATCAGGTTCGCGGTGTTGAGGAGGTTCGAAGCTGTCTGATCCAGCAGCGCGGAAGGAATGCAGTTCGGCTTCGCAGTCTGGCAATTCGGCGCCGAGTTGGTTCCGTTCACCTGCGTCTTCGTTCCGGGCACGTTCACTTTGAAGGAATCGGCGGTGAAGTCGCCGAGACGCTCAGCGGCAGTGGGCATAACTCCACCGGTTAGCTGCTGACCAACAACCTGGCGGAGGCCAGCGTAGCTAAACAGGAAGAACGCCCTGTCGCGCTTGATGGGCCCGCCGATGACGCCGCCGAAGTTGTTGCGATGGTAGGGAGCTTTGGTCTTCGAGTTCCACGGCGTGGCGTTGAAATCGGTGTTGCGGTTGAACTCGAAGAGCGATCCGTGAAACCTGTTCGTGCCTGACTTCGTTACCGCAGTTACGACCGCCGCCGACATGTGTCCGTACTGCGCTGCGAAGTTGCTGGTTTCGACGCGGAATTCTTCAAGGGCGTCTGGATTTGGGAGCTGGTTGCCGTAGTTGCGAATTCCCGTGATGTTGTTGCCGCCATCGAGGTAAAACGACACCTCGGGATTGCCGCCATCGATGGAGCCGTTGATCTGGACGGCAGTAGATGGAAGGCCGATGACGAAGTTGGGAGTGCCGTTGGGGTTGGAGCTGGGACTGGCGCTGTTGGCCTGGACACCGGGCGTGAGCGACAACTGCGCATACGCATTGCGGTTGACGAGCGGCAATCCAATGATCTCCGCAGGCTGAATGGTTCTGCCAAGCTCGGAGGAACTGGTGTTGACGATGGCCGGCGCCTCAGTGACGGTAACGGTCTGAGATTGCGCTCCCACCGAGAGAGTGACCGGCACCGTCAGCGACTGGTCGATGGTGAGCTCGATGTTCTGCTGGACGAAACGCTGGAAGCCGTTTGCGTTGACCTCAAGGGTATATTTTCCAACCGGAAGGTAGTCAATCCGGTATTGTCCGTAGCCATTCGCCACTGCGGTACGGGCAAATCCGGTGGCGACGTTTGTGGCTTTCACGGTAGCCGCGGCAATGACAGCGCCCTGCTGATCGGCCACTGTGCCAACGATGGTTCCAGTAATCTGCTGAGCCCGCGAAAGGGAGCCGGCCATCATCGCGAGAAGGGCAAAATAACCCAGCCTCCTCAAAATGATTGCCTTACCCGTTTGAGAGCCGTTGAACCGCCTCCAAAAATTGACCATGCTGTCCTTCTCCTTTGTAGAGAACCCGCTCGCCAGCGTTTCCGCATGGCTGCGAGTTGCTTCACGCGCCTGCCGGGGTAGCTCAAGGCGCTCACCGGCCTATGGGGAAACACGTCGGGCGCCGGAGAGTATTCTGCGAATCACGTAGTTGGAGTGTCAACGAACATGGGGTACCTCCGTTCCGCTGACAGGGACGGGAGGGGACAATTTGGAAAGCCATCCGCGGGTTGTCCTGCCGACGCGCATTCGAAAGGAAAGGTTGCTGCAGCAGGTTTCGTCGTTTAGACAATCGATTGTGCTGTATCACGCTCGATCAGCTCGACGGCGATTCGTCACTATCCTACTGGCACGATTCGGAAAAGACGTTTTCCCGCTCCCGGTAAAAGAAGTGCTGACGCCCGGTGGATGTCTCTGCAAGGAACGTTATAAAGTTTGAACAGATTGGCGTGGGCGAAGAACTTGAGAATGCGAGCGCGAGTCAGGACAGGCACATCCAGACATGAAGATGGAAGTTTGCGTCGATTCAGTGGAATCGGCGATCGCGGCGGACCGGGGCGGCGCGGATCGAATCGAGCTTTGCAGCGCGCTGAGCGAGGGCGGGATTACGCCAAGTGCGGGCCTTATCGAAGCTGTGCGGGGCGCCGTCAGAATTGAGGTCTTCATCATCATTCGTCCCCGCGGCGGCGATTTCGTCTATTCCGAGCTCGAACTGGAAATTATGCGCGCGGACATTCTTGAAGCGAAGAAGCGAAAGATCAACGGCGTGGTGCTGGGAGTGCTGACCGAGTCGGGCGACGTCGACGTAGCGCGTACGAAGGAACTGACAGAACTCGCACGTCCGATGAAGGTGACTTTTCACAGGGCGTTTGATCTCTGCGCGGATCTGGATCGCGCGCTGGAGGATGTAGTTGCCTGCGGAGCTGACCGGATCCTCACCGCTGGGGGAAAGGCGACCGCCGTGGAGGGAGCTGCCACGCTTGCGCGACTCCGGAAAGCCGCGGGCGAGCGACTCAGCATCATGGCCGGGGGCGGAGTTCGAGCGGCGAACGCGCGGGCGATTGTCGATCAGACGGGCGTTTACGAAGTCCACTCTTCGCTGAGCAGGACGCCAGAGCCCGATTCGTCAGAAGGCATTTTGGAGGCGCGGCGAATTGGTCAAAGCGGCTGTCGCGTGGTTGAAGACGATGTGCGCGCGTTCAGGTCGGTGCTCGCGTCCATTTAAGCCGAGAACGATCACGCCCGTCGCAGGCGCGATCTTAGCGTTGGTCGGGGCGGTTCCAGTTATAGAGCTGGAATTCGCGGACGTGAGGCTCTGCAGTGCTCGAAAGGATGTTCAGCCGGACGCGTTTTGTGGTCATCGGCGGAAATTGATCGATCTTCTGGTGGCCTATGGCTTCACCCTGCGCTACCGGCTTCCAACTGCGATCCGTTTCGCTCCACACTTCGATTGCATATTTCTGAATATGCTGTCCGTCATTGAGCCACTCCATGGTGATTGCGTGGTCGAAGGTGACGGGACGATCGAAGTTCACTTCGAGGGTTGCATGATGTGAACCCGCGGGAGCAGACCAGAAGGAGTCGCGATCTCCATCGAGTGCGGCGGACTCCTCAGGGTTGGTTGGCAGATGATGCAGGGCCAGGTTGTTTTCTGTGCGTTTATGCAGGGCCGCGCCGAACTCTTCGAGACGTTTCACGTCGGAGTCCGGCAGGAGGCCGCGATTATCCGGAGCCAGTCCGAGCATGATCTGGGCGCCGCGGCCGACAGTCTTGTCATAGGTCTCGAGGAGAACATCGAGACTCTTGAGCGATGCTTCGTCGTTCGGGTGCCAGAACCAGTGCAGGTTGCGCAGCGGCGTGTCAGCCTCAACCGGGCGCCAGCGGCGGTAGCCGTGCCTGTCGATCACATTCCAGTTTTCGTAATCGACGATGCCTGCCTCATTGCCGACCCAGCGCGCATCACCGTATTCAAAGAGCCCGGTGTCGGCGAATACGACGGTGTTTGGCTGGTAGGTGCGAAGTGTTTCGATGATTTTCTTGAAATCGTAAACATGGCCTCCACTGCCTGCGCCATCCAGCCAGAATTCGACGAGGTCGCCGTAACGAGAAGCAAGCTCTTCCAACTCCGCGTTGTAGTACTTGTCGTACTCTGCGGAGTCCTTGTACTTTGGCTCGTGGCGGTCCCACGGCGAGAGATAGACGCCGAACTTGAGACCGTACTTTCGCGCCGCGCGTGCCACATCTCCAACGACGTCACCTTTGCCATCGCGCCAGGGAGAGCTCTTGATGCTGTAGCTGGTTTGATTGGTGGGCCAGAGGCAGAAGCCGTCGTGGTGCTTCGCAACAAGCACGACGTATTTCGCGCCGGAGTCGCGGATGGCCTTCATCCATTGCTCGGGATCGAACTGAGATGGGTTGAAGACGGAAGGGCTTGCTGTGCCGTCACCCCACTCCTGATTGAGAAAGGTGTTGGTTGAGAAGTGGATGATGACGCCGAATTCGAGATCCTGCCATGCAACCTGGTAGGGAGCAGGGCGGATGTCTCCGGTCGAATCCTGTGCCGGTGCAGTGATTACGGCCAGCACCAGCAGCATTCCAAAAGTGATCACGCCCCGCAGGCACTTCCCTGTCCGCTGCTTCATCGCAGTCCCTCTCAAGAGCTCGAAAACAAGGGTAAATTACGTCGGCGGCCCGGATGGATACTTACGGGGTTTCTCAATTCATTATATGTCGTGATACGATATATTAGTGAAAACAAATCCTGATGGCGAAGTTCACCTGCTGCAGACCCTTGCCGATTTTCGGTTTGAACTACGCCGCTTTCTGCAATTCAGCGAATGCGCTGCCGCGGAAGCAGGGCTACAGCCTCAGCAACACCAGTTGCTGCTGCAGGTCGCAGGCGCGACTGAAGGGACTTCGGTCACCATCGCATACGCTGCTCAGCGCCTCGGGCTGAAGCACAACAGCACCGTGGAACTGGTTGACCGGTCGGAGCGCGAAGACCTGATCGAGAGAACCGCGGACCGGGAAGACAAACGCCGTGCGATCCTGCGTCTGACTCGCAAGGGCCGGCAGGTTCTCGAGAAGCTTTCGGGCGATCATGCACGCGAGCTGAATGAGATGGCGCCGCGGCTGGTTCGCGCGCTGCGCCGCGTGCAGTTGCACTCACATGCCGCAGGGGAGGCCGTGTGAGATCGAGACCATCCGCTTTGCGCGACTTCACGGTGGACCGGCGCACCTGGCTGCTCTCCGCCGTCGCGATCACCATCGGCACCGGAGGAGCAGCGCTTGCGGTCCTGCTGTTGCGCGCCATCGCCCTTGCGACAAACATTTTCTACTACCATCGGCTGAGCCTGGCGATGGTGGGGCCTGCCGGTTCCACTGAGCCGCACTTTGCACTGCTGTTTATTCCGGCGATCGGCGGCATTCTTGTTGGCTGCATGGCGCGCTACGGGACAGATAAGATACGCGGCCATGGAATTCCTGAAGCGATCGAAGCGATCCTGCTGAATGGCGCGCGCGTGCATCCCAAGGTGGCCGTGCTCAAGCCGATTTCTGCTGCAATCGCGATTGGGTCGGGCGGGCCGTTCGGAGCCGAAGGCCCGATTATTATGACCGGGGGCGCCTTCGGCTCGCTGGTTGCACAATGGCTACACCTGTCTGACGCCGAGCGAACGACATTGCTGGTTGCGGGCGCCGCCGCGGGCATGTCCGCCACCTTTGCCACGCCGATCGCCGCGATTCTCATCGCAGTGGAGTTGCTTCTCTTCGAGTGGCGTCCGCGCCGCTGGTGCCGGTCGCGGTGGCCAGCGTGACGGCTGGGGCGCTGCGCATCTGGTGGCTGGGAGCAGGGCCGCTGTTTCCGGTCGAGCTCCCGGCGAACCTCCATCTCGAGGAGTCTCTCCTTGTGGCTGTTCCACTCGGGATTCTTGTGGGTTTTGCAGCAACAGGCCTGAGCCGCCTGATGTATGGACTAGAGGACGCGTTTGAGCATTTCTGCGGACGCGTGCGTATCCACTGGATGTGGTGGCCGGCGATCGGCGGCATCGGGGTGGGGGTTGGCGGTTTCTTTTTTCCGCGCGGCCTTGGCGTGGGTTACGACAACATTGCGGAGTTATTGCGTGGAAATGCGCCATTAGATCTGCTGCTGGGCCTCCTCATCGCGAAGTCGCTCATGTGGGCTTTTTCGCTGAGTTCGGGGACTTCAGGCGGGGTGCTGGCGCCGCTGCTGATGATCGCCGATTGGCACTGGCCGCACACCTTGCGCATTTGCCCGCGCAGATACAGGCTCTGTGGGCGTTGATGGCTATGGGAGCCATGCTGTCGGGCGCTCTCGGCGTTCCATTGACCGCGATGCTGTTCTCGCTGGAGCTCACTCATGCACTGCCTGCTGTTCTTCCTCTCGCGCTGGCGTGCACGGCGTCTTACCTGGTTACATCGCTGGTCATGCCGCGTTCGATCCTCACGGAGAAACTCGGCCGGCGCGGCTACCATCTTTCGCGCGAATACGGCGTGGACCCGCTGGAACTGCTCACAGCAGCGGAGGTGATGACCGAGCTGCCTCCGGGCGATGACGTGATCGTCGGCGAGGCCGACCATCTGCCGGACAGCTATGTATTCAGCGATGAGACCTGTCGCGCCGTGGCGGAAGAAATGGCCACAACCGGATTGATGAACCTGCTGGTTGTCGATCGCACGACGAACAGGCTGCTGGGCAGTGTGGGCGCTGCCGAATTGCTGGCGGGACGCCGACGGGCGGTGAAGCGTGAATCGGAACGCAGCATTGCGTTTCAGCTTGAAATGCCCGGACGCTGAAACGGCCGGAGGCATTTCGGATGGACTGCCGCGGGCTCGTCCCGGCAGTCCTTTTTTTGCATTGATCCCGGCGCTCGAACTGCTGGATTCCCGTCATATCTCCATCGTTGCCTGCGGTGATAGGCTTCCCAATGGACAAAACTACAAGGAGAAACCTGTGCGTATTTCATTGCTTCACTTTGCCGCAATCGGGTTCCTGTTCGGATCAAATGTCGCGATTCTGTCGCAGGCGCAGGAGCAGGCTGCCTCGCCCGCATCCACGCAGCGTATTGCAGGGGAGTCGATTACGAATCCGGTCGCTGATCCGAGGGCTGTGGTCGTAGTTGGGAAAGCGAGATTCACGGTGCTCACGCCGGAGATGATTCGGATGGAGTGGGCAGCGGACGGGAAGTTCGAAGATCACGCGTCATTTGTCTTTATCAATCGCCGACTGACGGTGCCGAAGTTTACGAAGGAGGGGAGCGGCCAAAAGCTCGCCCTGAAGACATCGGCTCTCACGCTTACCTATGACCGATCGGCCGGGGATGGGCGATTTACACCAGAGGATCTGTCGGTTGAATTGACGGTCGATGGCAAGCAGGTCACCTGGCATCCGGGAACGGCTGACAGCGAGAATCTGCAAGGCACTACCCGCACGCTCGATGGAGCCCGAGGGGGCAAGACGCGGGAGCCGATGGATGAGGGGCTGATCTCACGATCGGGCTGGGCAGTGGTGGATGATTCGGCGCGCCCTCTGTTCGACTCTTCGGACTTCAGCTTTAAAGGAGGGGAGAACAGCCCATGGCCGTGGGTCATGGAGCGCGCGGCCGGCGATCGGCAGGACTTGTACTTCTTGGGCTACGGGCACGACTATCGGAAAGCTCTTGGCGATTACGTGAAGGTTGCCGGCCGTATTCCGCTGCCTCCGCGATTCGCCTTCGGTGCATGGTGGTCGCGCTACTGGGACTACAGTGACCAGGAGATCGAGGAGATTATTCGCGGATTCCGCGAGAACTCGACGCCTCTCGATGTGTTCGTCATCGACATGGGCTGGCACATCAGCAAAGAACAATTGAAGGCGTTGGGGTACGGGGATGCGCACGGCCTGGATCAATCGAAGCATGACCTCGGCTGGTCCGGCTACACCTGGAACAAGGAGCTCTTTCCTGATCCGGGCGGATTTCTCGATCGCCTGCACGCGGATCATCTGAAGACCAGCCTCAATCTGCATCCGGCGTCGGGCATCCAGCCGTGGGAGGCATCGTATCCCGAGATGGCGAAGGCCATGGGGATCGATCCGGCGACGAAGCAGTATGTGCCCTACGACATCACCAACAAGAAGTTTGCTGAAAGCTACTTCAAATTTGTATTGCATCCACTCGAGAAGCAAGGCATCGACTTCTGGTGGCTCGACTGGCAGCAGGAACAGAACACGAAGATGGCCGGCGTGAAGCCGACATGGTGGATCAACTACGTGCAGTTCACCGACCAGCAGCGCGAAGGCAAGCGGCCGCTGCTGTTCCATCGCTGGGGCGGACTCGGCAACCATCGCTACCAGATCGGATTTTCAGGCGACACGGTTTCGGTGTGGGATTCCCTGGCATTCCAACCGTGGTTCACGTCGACAGCAGCGAACGTTGGATATGCCTACTGGAGCCACGATATCGGCGGGCACATGCCGGGCGCGGTCGAGCCGGAGCTGATTACCCGCTGGGTGGAGTTCGGCGCATTCAGCCCGATCCTGCGCACGCATACGACGAAAAATCCGGAGTCGGAGCGTCGCATCTGGGCGTATCCGGAGCCATTCTCATCGATCCTGCGTTCCACGTTCCAGCTGCGGTATGAGATGCAGCCCTACATCTACACCGAGGCGCGCCGCACCTACGATACCGGCGTCGCGTTCCTGCGGCCGCTGTATTACGACTGGCCGGAAGCGAACGAGGCCTACGGTAACAAAAACGAGTATCTCTTTGGCGATACCATGCTGGTCGATCCGGTGGTGACGCCGAGCGACAAGCAGTCCGGGCTGGCTACAGCAAAAGGTGTGGCTGCCGAAGGGCGAGTGGATCGAGTGGCCGACGGGCAAGCACTTCACCGGCCCAACGTCGGCGGATCGCAGCTTCTCGATCGATCAGATACCGGTGTACGTGAAGGCCGGCTCCATCGTTCCCATGCAACCACAGATGAGTTATACCGGAGAGAAGCCGGTTGATCCGCTCATCGTGAACGTGTGGCCGCTGGATCCTGGCACGAGCGCCAGCTACTCAGTGTATGAAGACAGCGGCGTCGCCGAGCAGTACCAGCACGGCGCTTTTACGCGCACGCCCATCAAGGCCACGCAGACAGGCGATACCCTTCGGATAGAGATCGGCCCGGTGGAGGGGAGCTTCGCCGGAATGTTGAAGGCGCGCGGCTACAAACTGCAGCTTCCGGCGGACTGGCCGCCGGCTTCAGTAACGGTGAATGGCGCGGCTGTGAAGCAGGCAGGGGCGACGGGCAAGGGCGGATGGAGCTTCGAAGGCAACACGCTGACTACCATGGTTGCGGTTGCGAGCCAGAGCACGGCGTCGAAGGTCGTCATCGAAGTTCGGCGTGCCGCCGGACTGACGGCGCGACGCGGCGAACTGGACGGCTTCAACGGTGCGATGACGCGCCTGCGCGCGACGTACGATGCGCTCAACACGACACCGCCGCTGGCCGCTCCGCCGGACCTTCTCATCAATGCCATGCAAACCGGCGACCGGCTGGGCTATCACCCGGAGGACGCGCAAAAAGAAATCGCGCACTTCCACGAGGTGTTGCCACAGGCGCAGGCTGCGGTCGCGAAGATGGTCCAGGATGGAAAACAGCGCCTGGATCAATTTGGACAGGCCATGCATCACGAAGCCGGAGAAGCAATCGACATGCAGGCGGAGAAGCAGAAGCGCTCCGACGCTCTTGACCGCGCGCAGAAACTGGTGGCCGACACGGGAAAATAGGAATGTGATTCGAGATCGAGGTTCGTGGTTTCCCAGGTTTCAGAATCGAGACCTGGGCACCCGATCGAGATCGATAGAAACAACTGAGGGATGCCGTAAATCAGCGGCATCCCTCACTTTTTGATCGCCTCAGTCGTGATGTTCGCAGCATGACTGGGCAGCCGGCCTGGGCTGCTCGTAGCCGCGATTGGGATCGACAGAGTAGCCACCCTCGTACTTGTCGTGATGGCGGACCCAAGCCATGGTGTGCGTCAGCCCCTCTTCGTCGCGGCCTTTCGGAACGAGGTCAAGAACGTTGTAGGTGCCGACGAGGATGTCCAGGCCACGGGCGAAGGCCGAGTAGGTATGGTAGATCTGTCCGTCAGAATCTTTCTGGAACACGCTGAGCCCGGGGCCTTCTTCGCTGGGGAAATCCATCTCCGTGTAGTTGTAGTTCACTGCGCCTTTGTCACGCTCTTCTTTGTGAATGAGACGTGGTAGTCGAAATTGAAATCGGACCCGAATGAAGATACCCAGGGAAAGCGCCATCCCATGCGCTTTTTGAATGCCGCAATCTCCCCATAGGTGGCGCGAGAAATCACAGCGAATGTAACGTCCCGGTGAGCCAGGTGAATTGTCATGCCGTCGTAGTGATCGGAGAGGTAGGAACAGCTTGGGCATCCCTCGCTCCATCCCGGACCGAACATGAAGTGATAGACGACGAGCTGGCTGCGGCCGCCAAAGAGGTCGGCGAGCGTCTCTTTGCCTCGCGGGCCTTCAAAGAGGTATGCCTTCTCTACTTTTTCCCGAGGCAGTTCGCGGCGCTGCCGGCTCAGCTCATCGCGCAGCCGCGTGAACTCCTTTTCTTTTTTGAGAAATTGCTTGCGCGCCGCAAGCCACTCAGTGTGCGACACGGTCCTGGGAGTCTTCAACTCCGTTGCTGTCGTTGCCATGACGTACCTCCTCTTCTACGCTTTGGGGAAGAATTTTCGATTTGTTGCGCTTCATAATCACGCCCGCTACAAGTGCAGCGACTCCGCCGGTTCCGGTGGCGGAACTTGCAATGACAGCCGCGGTTGCGAGACAGAATGGGCACATATGAGGCGCTCCTGACTGTTGGGACTTTCTGCGCCGCGATTACTTCTGCATGAACAGCGGCGGCTCATCGGCACTGGGCCCGAAGCTGGCCGGGACCGGCACATTGAGCAGACGGAGGTAAACCGAAAACTGTCCGCGATGTTGATACCAGTGGCTGAACATTACATCGCGAATGAACTGCTGACGCGGTTGCGCAACCACCTGGTTGCCCGCCACGCTCAGGCGCCAAGTTTCGTTCATAGCCGGGTCGTCGAACGTCTGGAGTCCCTGGCGTACGGCAGCAATGCTCTCGTCGAAGGTTCTCAGGCACTCTTCGCAGCTCCCGGGCTGCGGGAACGTCGGCAGGTTGTGGATTTCCGCGGGATTTGACTTCACCAGGCGAATGATGCCGCCCGGGACCGAAGCAAGATGGTAGGCGAGTTGTCCCGCCGTCATCGACCTCTCGTGCGGCTTCCACGTCAGCTTATCCTCGGGCAGCCGCTCGAGGAACCGGCGTGTAATGGTGGCTTGTTGTTCGAACTCGGCAAGAAGCGCCTGAGCGATGGAGTCGGCGATGAGTGGTTGTGCGATTGACATGTTGGACCTCCTTCAAGTCCGGTGGGGTCTCGGGCTTCAGAAACCTGGATCACTTCGAATGAGCTTTTTCGGCGCTGAGGCGGATTTTTTCGTTGATGTGTCCCCAGCCGCCGGTAACGCCTTTGCGGTGATCCTCCTGGATCAATCCGAAACCGGAGTGCCGGAACCTGATCAGCGTTCCGCCGCTTTCTTCGCTGAGCCGATACTGGACGTTGTTCGCAACCGGATGCGACATGAAGAGCGGGCCGCTCAGCTCAAGCAGAACAGGCCGCTTGATTGCCTGCACGTGGGCCCAGTAGTGGCCATTGTCGCTGCCCAGATCGCGATACCAGCGGCCACCGGGCCATGCTTCGAGCACCATGGGCATCGGCCGGCCTTCGCCGCCCTCGTTTCCCTGCCCCAGTTGTTCGAGCAGAGCCTCGAAGGTGTCTTCCAGTGACGCACGCACGTGGATTTCCTGCTCCACCAGCAGCGTGAGATCTTCGACAGCGGTTGTTGCATTGACGATCATTGATCCTCCTCGTTTGGGGTAGTTTGATTCGACGAATTCTTTTTTGCCGCGGCCAGTTTCTCTGCACGCTCTTTGACGCGGTTCAACTGGTGGCTCCAGTAGCGCTCGAACTCCGATGTCCACTCGTGAAGCGGCCTGATGCCCTCCGCGTTTGTGCGGTAGAGTTTCTGGCGTCCATTGCAGCGCATGCGCACCAGGCCTGTATCGCGCAGCACGCGAAGGTGCTTGGATACGGACGGCTGATCGACCCGGAGGATAGCCACGATTTCGTTGACCGAGTGTTCCTGGCCGGCCAGCAGAAGCAGAATCTCGCGTCGCCTCGGTTCTGCGATGGCGTTGAATGCGTCGGAGGTGGTTGCCGCTCGAGCCATGATGAAAACTAATATATACCCATATGGGAATATGTCAAGGCCCTTTTTGAAAATGAAGCGAATTTCACTTCCTGCACATACCGGTTGGCAACAAATTCATTCACTGTGCGAGCCTGCGAGCGAAAAATGGTTCGGGTCTTGGTTTCCGTATCCTGGTTTCCGTCATATCTTGACGGCACTCGTTTACGTCTCTGGCCAATCTCACGGCGCACCCGGTTCCGCGTTTCCCGGAGCCCGAGTTAAGGAACTATTCCCTGTGAAATTCATCAAGGCGGTATTCTTCTTCCTCTTCGTGCTTGGAGTTTTGCGGCCAATAACGTTGTGTGCCCAGGGCACGGCCGATCCGGCGAATCTGCCGCAGCGCGATGGTTCGCACGATTTTGATTTTCTGATTGGAAATTGGAAGGCTCATGTGCGCCGCCTGCCGGACCGGCTGAACAATTCGACTGCATGGGTCGAGTACGACGGCATTTCGAACCACAAGAAGATTCTGGACAGCAATGCGAATTTCGAGGAATTCGACGTTACCAGCACAGACAAGAAGCTGCACATCAAGGCTCAAACCCTGCGGCTCTACAATCCTGCTTCGCACCAGTGGAGCATCTACCTGGTGGACGTCGATAACGGCACGCTGGGGCTGCCTCCGGTTGTTGGCGGGTTCAACGGAAATCGTGGAGAGTTCTTCGACCAGGAGCAATTCAAGGGGCGCACGATATTGGTGCGTTATGTCTGGCTCAATATTTCCCCTAAATCGGCGCGCATGGAGCAGTCCTTTTCTCCTGATGGCGGGAAGACCTGGGAGATGAATTGGATTTGCGAGCTCTCGCGATAATGAATTGAAACAAATCCGGAAACATGGTTCCCGATCGCCAAATGTAAGCGTTTGCAGGCGCTTCCCAAATCAATTAGGATTGCGCCGTCATGAAAATGCGCCAGTTCTTTTTGCCTGTAATTCTTTCGGCTGTTGCCGTGCCTATTGCATTCGCCCAAGCCTCAGTGGACCCGCTTGCGCCCACGCAGGGGGTCAAATCGGCCGACGACATCGATCGTGAGTGGCAGCAGTCGGTAAGCAAGTACGACGCGGAACGCAAACGTCTGCTCGCCGAAGCCGATCGCCAGGCATATAACGGTCCGTACCGGCCGGACTGGGCGACGCTGCTCAAGTATCAGCAACCGCAATGGTACAAGGACGCGAAGTTCGGCATCTTCATTCACTGGGGCGTGTACTCGGTGCCTGCGGCAGAGAACGAGTGGTACCCCCGGAACATGTACAACCCAACGGATCCGGCGCACAAGAATTTCCAGGAACACTTTGCCAACCGGGACCCAGCGAAAGGCTACAAGGACCTGATCCCGCAGTTTCGCGCAGAGCACTTCAACGCGACGGAATGGGCGAAGCTCTTCAAGGAATCAGGAGCACAGTACGTGGTGCCGGTTGCAGAGCATCACGATGGCTTTTCGATGTATGATTCGGGACTCTCCGACTGGACTGTGGTAAAGATGGGTCCGAAGCGCGACACGCTTGCGGAGCTTGCCGCCGCAGTGCGAGCGCAGGGGCTGCACTTCGGGCTCAGCTCGCATCGTGCAGAGCACAATTTCTTCTACTCCTACGGTCGCACCAACCGGTCCGATGTGAACGATCCGAAGTACGCTTCGCTCTACGGTCCGGCTCACCAGTGGTTCGCAGCGCCGGGTGACGCACACGGGCTGGAGGACGACTGGACGTATGTGAGTGATGCGTGGACGCGCGACTGGCTGGCACGCGACACCGAACTTGTGGAGAAATACAAGCCCGAGATCGTCTATTTCGACTGGTGGATCGGGCAACCGAATTTCCGCCGCGCTGTCACGGAATTTGCTGCGATGTACTACAACTTCGCCGCGGCGAATGGGTACACAGGCGTGATCGATTTCAAAGATTACTCGCTGAACTGGAAGTCGGGAACGCGCGACTTCGAACGCGGGCAGCAGGACAAGATCATTGCCGACCACTGGCAGACCGACACCTCGATCAGCAATGCGTCATGGGGATACATCGAGCACGATACCTTCAAGTCGCCTGAATTCCTGGTGCACCAGCTAGTCGATATCGTGAGCAAGAATGGAAATCTGCTGCTCAACTTCGGGCCTCGCTCCGACGGCACGATTCCCGATCAGGTGCAGACCACGTTGCGCGAAATGGGCGCATGGCTGAAGGTGAACGGCGAAGCCATTTACGCTACTACGCCCTGGAAGACTTTCGGCGAAGGACCCACGCAGGTTGTGGGAGGCGCATTTCACGATACCGACATGAAGGCTTATACATCGAACGATTTCCGCTTCACGGCGAAAGGCAACACGGTTTACGCCATCGGCATGGCTTGCCCCGCCGACGGAAAGGCCACGATTCACGCGTTCGGCACTGCGAACCAGGGGGCGACGCTGCCGATCGGGAGCATCGAGCTGCTGGGATCGTCAGAGAAAGTGAGCTTCACGCAGAACGCGGACGCGCTCGACGTAACGCTTCCGACCGGCGCGTCGTGCAAGTATGCCTATGCGCTAAAACTCAACGCGAAGTAAGGCGGCGAGCCCTGGCCCAAAATAGGCTCGCCGCAGGCGCTCGCGTTCAGCGCCAATCATTTCCGCGATATCCATTGCGGTCGCCATGAATTGCGCGCTGATAGCCCTCGCGGAATGCGTGGCGATAATCGTCGACTGCCGGACGTGGCACGGGCGGGTGGCGGAAGTCACCATGACGGTCAACGTCAGGCGCCCATCCACGTGAAATATCGTGGCGGGCCGCCTCAAATCCGTCGTGGAATCCACGTTGCGAGAAGTTGCTGTAGGCGGGTGGCGGCGGCGCGGCATAGTACATGCGATCATGACTCGCGCAGCCGGCGATGGCGAAGGGTAGAGCAAGGATCGTCAGGGCAAATAATCTACGCATAATTTTCCCTCGGACACAGAATCGGGTAACGGCGTCTCCTCATGCTGAGACGCTGTCCGGTTGAAACACGGGTTTGCGCCGAATGTTGCACTCGATTGGCAAAATCGCGACGAAAGACCATTTCCAGGTTTCACCGCTTAACCGAGAAACGCCAGGGACTTCGGGGCAGCACAGATTTCCGCCTTGCGGCCGTTATATAGTTTGCATGGAGCTGAATGAAGTAACTGCCGCCATGAAGCTGAATCGCCGTACGTTCCTTAAATCGATTGCATCGGGAAGCGCGACCGGGCTGTTGTTGAGCAAATCGTCGCGCTGGAGCCTCGCAGAGATCAATGAGGCGCAGAATCAGATCGCAGCTGTCGCGCACGACCCGCTTCGGCCCGAATTTCATCTGATGCCCCCGCACAACTGGATGAACGACCCTGACGGTCCGATCTGGTGGAAGGGGGAGTACCACCTCTTCTATCAACTCAACCCTCATGCGGCAGTGTGGGGCGACATGCACTGGGGTCACGCGAGCAGCCCCGACATGATTCACTGGCGACATCAGCCCGTTGCGCTTGCTCCAACTCCCGGCGGGGCTGACAGCGAGGGGTGCTTCAGTGGATCGGCGGTGGTGTTCGAAGGTAAGCCCACGTTCATCTACACAGGCGTCCAGAACGCTCCTCCATCAGACGTCACAATCCGCGACGGAAGCGATAAGCTGCGTGAAACGCAGATGCTCGCGACTGCCGGAGACGACAAGTTGGTGCGCTGGAAGAAACTCGAAAAGCCGATCATCGCTTCGCCGCCGCAGGGAATGGTGGTGACAGGATTCCGTGATCCCTGCCCCTGGCGGGAAGGGGACACGTGGTATCTCGGCATTGGATCGGGAGAGCGCGGGATCGGCGGATGCGTGCTGCTGTACCGCTCGCAGGATTTACGCCACTGGGAATACATGCACAAGCTCGCACAGGGCAAGCCTAACGGCAAAGTCGCCGTGAATCCATGCGACAGCGGCGAGATGTGGGAGTGCCCGGACTTTTTCGCAGTGGATGGGCATCAGGTTCTTCTTTACTCATCGGAGAACAAGGTCTTCTGGACAACCGGCGAATACGATACGCGTGAGCACGTCTATGTTGCGACGCGCACCGGCGTGCTCGACCAGGCGGGAGCATTTTATGCGCCGAAGAGCTTTCTCGCTCCCGATGGACGACGCATCCTGTGGGGATGGATTCGCGAGACCCGTCCTGAAGCGCAATTTTCCGCGGCGGGCTGGTCCGGAGCGATGAGCCTGCCACGAGTGCTAACCGTGAATCACGATGGACAACTGGAAATAAATCCTGCAGTTGAATGTGAGAAGCTTCGTGGCGCGGTGGAATCGGCAACTGTAACTGCCGAAGCGCCGCTCCGGAAGAAGCTCACTTCGACGCGACGCGAACTGTTTATCCCGCTGGGAGCGTCATCGCCAAAGATCGCAGTGCGCCTGCTGACGAGCGGCGCGAAGGCCTGGGAGCTCGTGGTCGATGTCACCGGAGCTCTTGTAACCTGCGGCGACGATTCGTTCGGGTTGCCGCAAACGCCTTGGGCTAACGATTCTTTGCGGATCTTCATCGATGCCTCCGTGATTGAATCGTTTGTTGTGGGGCGCGAGGCCCTCACGAGCCGTGTATACAACGTGGATCCGGGGAAGACGGAACTGGAGATCGAAGTGGTAAAAGGCCAGGGCGTCGAGGTGAAGCACTGGCCCCTCGAAGCGATCTCGCGAGACAGGATGACCACGTAGCACATTCCGGCAGGGTCGCAAACATCCGCTATATTTGTGCGCAGAGCAATTCCCTTCCCTAAGGATCGTCATGAATCTCGATCGCCGTGGTTTTCTTGCAGCCTGCAGCAGCGCGGGCGTTACTTCCGCTCTCTTTCCCGGAGTTCTCTATGCGCTCGCGGCTCAGGCGCAGGAATCGCCCAATACAGATCAGTCGAAGCCGCCCAAGATCACTGGCGAGATGATCGACCAGGCCGCCATCATTGCGGGAATCGGCCCGTTTACGGATGAGCAGAAGAAGATGATGATCGATGGCCTCATCGATCAGAACGGGTCGGTAAAGGCGATCCGCAAGCTGAAGCTACCGAATTCCGTGGCGCCGGCGTACGTGTTTCATCCGATGCCGCCTGCAACCAAAGCAGCCAGCACAGCTGGCGCTAATACCGACTGCCATTCGCTGCCAGAATTGGGAGACACCATCGAAATCGACTGCGTCGGCAACGAATGTCTCCCGTCGCCTGCTTCCAAAGTTGATGTGAGTGACCTGGCATTCGCAACCGTGAGCCAGCTGGCGCAACTTATGAAATCACGCCAAATTACCTCGCTCGCGTTGACACAAATGTATATCGCGCGACTGAAGCGATACGATTCGAAGCTGCACTTCGTCATCACGCTCACGGAGGAGCGCGCACTGGCACAGGCGAAAGCCGCCGACGCGGAGATTGCGGCAGGCAAATATCGCGGGCCGCTGCACGGGGTTCCATGGGGCGCGAAGGATCTGCTCGCGGTGAAAGGCTATCCGACAACATGGGGCGCGGGTGGTTTCGAACAGCAGCACTTCGATGAAGACGCGACGGTAGTGAAGCGACTCGACGATGCCGGAGCGGTGCTCGTTGCCAAATTCACGCTGGGTGCGCTGGCCATGGGCGACAAATGGTTCGGCGGACGCACGCGCAATCCCTGGAACACGGAGCAGGGATCGAGCGGATCTTCGGCCGGATCGGCCAGCGCCGTCGCCGCCGGCTGCGTGGCCTTCGCTATCGGGTCAGAGACGCTGGGATCGATCAGCTCTCCGTGCACGCGCTGCGGTGCTACGGGACTTCGGCCGACTTTCGGTTTTGTTCCGCGCACCGGAGCCATGGCAATAAGCTGGACGATGGATAAGCTGGGGCCGATCGCACGAACAGCACAAGACTGCGCAATGATTCTGAACGTCATTCACGGTCCCGACGGTCACGACGCGTCGGTTCATCCGGCTCCGTTTCTTTGGAATCCCAGCCTCGACATCAAAACGCTCCGGGTCGGGTATCTGAAGAGCGCGTTCGATGAGCCGAAGCCATTCAAGCCAGGGCCGCCGCCCGCGTCTGAGACAGCCGTCGAGAAGAAGGATCGCGAAAAGCGCGAAGCCGAACAGAAGGCCGCGCGCGCACGCATGACTACGATCGCCGCTACGATCTCGCCGCCATCGATAAGCTGCGCGCTATGGGCATCAACCTCATCCCGATGGAACTGCCCAAGCTGCCGTACGGCGCGATGACCCCGCTGCTGGGCGCCGAGGCCGCAGCCGCATTCGACGACCTTACGCTGAGCGGACGCGATCGCCTGCTCACCGAACAGGGCCCGGAAGACTGGCCGAACGCCTTCCGCACTTCCCGCTTCTATTCCGCGGTCGATTACGTTCAGGCAAACCGCGCGCGCACGCTGGCTGTCCAGCAGGTCTCTGCACTCTTCGAGAAGGTCGACATTATCGTCGCTCCCTCTGGTGGCCGCCAGCTCGTAGCAACCAACCTCACCGGGCATCCGGCCCTGATTGTGCCGAACGGCTTGCGGGGAGACGATGCTCCAAAGGCTCCTAAAGAAGACACCGGCGACGATGACAATACCGGCGGACCGGGCACGCCGGTATCGATCACCTTCCTCGCCGGGCTTTACGAAGATGCAAAGCTGGCGGCATTTGTCGAGGCCTATCAGCGAGAGACCGGCTTCAACAAGCTGCATCCGAAGCTCGACTAGACGCCAGAGGCTGACCGGCTCGCAAATTCCGGTCAGACTGTGTGCGATCTAGTGGGCTGAAGCATCCGAGCGCGGCGGAGCATTCTTGACGTATTTGTCGAACCACTGAACCATTTCGAAGACCTCCTGCTCGTTCGACTCCAACGCGGTGTACCAGTGCGGCTCGTGCGGAAGGACGACGAGGCGTGAGGTTCCGCCGTTGCCTCGAATTGCTTCGTAGAGCTTGACGGACTGGATCGGAGTGGTGCCGGGATTGGCATCTTCCGCGCCGTGCATGAGGAGCAAGGGAACCTTCAGCTTGTTGGCGGAGAAGAACGGGGAGACCTTCAGGTAGATATCGGGCGCTTCCCACACCGATCGCCGTTCGTTTTGAAAGCCGAAAGGAGTCAGCGTCTTGTTGTACGAGCCGCTGGTCGCCACGCCGGCGCGGAACAAATCAGAATGGGCCACCAGGTTCGCGGTCATCAACGCACCATGGCTATGGCCGGTCACTCCGATCCGGTTGGGATCGGCAACGCCAAGGCTCACAGCTTTATCGACCGCGGCCTTTGCATCGGCCACGAGTTGTTCCAGGTAAGTGTCATACGCCTTCTTTGGATCGCCGACGATGGGGAACGAAGCGTTGTCGATGATTGCGTAGCCGGCGAGAAGCAACAGCCGGTATTGCCGCAATTGCGTGAAGGTCTCCTGAGAGCCTGAAACCTGTCCGGCGGTGGAAGCATCGGCGTAGTCGAGAGGATACGCATAGAGGATCGCCGGAACGGGCTTGCCCTCCTGGTAGCCAGGCGGAGTATAGAGAGTGAAGGAAAGGTCCAGTCCGTCTGCGCGTTTGTATTTCACAAGGCGCTTCTTGATGGCCCGCACCTCAGGCGTGGGATCGGGAAGATGGGTGATCGCCACAGCGGTTGATGCGAGGACCGCTTCTGCTGCAGGCGCATTGACGGGCTGGCCGAGGGTCCGAAGGAATGCGTTCGGCGGGTCCATCGGAGATTGATGCCAACTGATGAATGTACTGGTATCCGGTCCGGCGAATGCAAGAAACCGCTCGTAACAATCCTTATCGCTGCGAAACAGACGTTCCGTTTTTTGCGTCTTCAGGTTCAGCCGGTCGAGAAATGGACGGTCTCCATCGGGAGAAGCACCGACGCCTCTGAGATAGATGGACTCGGACTGCAGCCGAATCACCCGTTGACCGTTGGCGAGCTGGCGCATCACCGGCGAGCCGGGGTTCTTGTATTTCTCGTCAGTCGAGAGGTCCCATAGCAAACTCGGCTTTTGTGATGGATGATCGACGTCGGCGATAAAGCCCCTTTGCCAATGCCGGTTCTCATCGAAGTCAAAGAGCAGAGCGGTGCCCGGCTGTTCACTCCATTCGAAGCCCGCATATCGCTGTTCGGTCCGCAGAATTTCTACGCCGGAAGATTCAAACGGCGCCTTCTGCATCAGTACCTTGTCGCGAGCGGGGACCTTCACATTCCAGTCGCCGCCATCGAGAGCTTCCGCCCAGATCAGTGTTGCCGGATCGGTTGCGCGCCATGAAAAATCGCGCGGGCCGGTCGGGACTCCTTGAATCGGTACGCGATCGGCGAGAGGGAGCGAGGCTATGGTATGAACGCGAACGTTCGCTGAGTCCGAGATGTCCCAGACTTCAACTTCCTTCGGGAAACGATCGTACGTAGTGACATAGGAGTAAGGCTTGTGGATTGCCGTGACGAGAATGTGCGCGCCATCCGGGGCAGGATCCAGCGATTCGTAGTTCCTCATCGTGCCGATAGAAGTAATCGTTCCGCTTGTCGCGCTCACCAGCGCGAGTTGCGAGGCGGCGAAGTAGTCGAAGACATCTTCATCGTGTTTGTTGCTGAGCGTGTCGCGATTTTCATAAGTGCTGCTTTGCCCTTTTTGGCCTCCGGTCTCCTGGATGCTCGGGCCGGTGGGCGCGGTGGATTCGGCGGGTGGCGCGCCGACAGTCTGCGGCACCAGTTTCACGAGAAGCGTTTTCTGGTCGGGCATCCATTGCACCGCATCGTCGAACATTGGATTCAGCCGAATCCCAGGCACCTTGTGCGCCTCGCCTGAGGTGGCATCCCCGATCCAGAGCTCAACAGCGTCGGAAGCGATATTGACGAATGCAAATCGCTTTCCATCCGCTGCCCACATTGGATCTCCAGGGCATGCGCCCGCCGGAAGAGAGACATGGATCTGCGCGCGATCGGCGACGTGCACGAGGTCGAAATTAGTAGCGCAAGGAGTAATTCCATACCCGCCCGGCGTGTCGTGCTTGCTGTGGTTCGCGGGTTCTACGCGGACTCCGGCGAGGCGCAGGAACGGCGTCGCGACCCGCGAAATAGATGGGTAGTTCTGCCAGGACACGAGGAGAATTGTGTCCTGGGTCGGACTCACCATGGGTATAGGCGGAGTGGGAGCGAGCATGACATCCAGGATGTTCTTTGGCGGCAGGTTGTATCCGGATGGTGCCGCGCCCGGCGAGCCAGGTACGGCAGAGGAATTTCCGGCCGACTGCGCACGACTCGACGATGAAAAAGTGGAGACAACCAATGCTCCCGTTAAAAGAAAAGCCAATGCTTTCCGAGCCGGCATACGCCCTCCGGTTTGATGGATTGATGTCACCTTACAGGCAACTAAGTTGAAATTGTTTTCAATCTCGATGAGTTCAGCATACGTGCCAGCGGCGGTTTCGCACACCGAGAAACGACGGTGATGCCGAGGTCAGTGCGACTGCGGTTTCTCCTGAGATTGAGGTGAAGGGGTGCTCGCAGGCGGAGTTCCAGCCGGTGGAGCGGAAGGGGTGCTGGATTGAGGCGGCGGTGCAGCCGGAGTGGGCGTCGCGGCAGGGGTGCCCGGGGTGGGCGGTATTCCAGGATGCGGCATCATGTGCATCGGCTGGCCCATGGCGGGATGGCCTTGCGGCATCTGGATCTCCGAAACTTCTACGAGCTCGATATCGAATATCAGATCCGCTTTTGCCGGGATCCCTGGATTTGCGGCGCCCGGCCCCGGACGTCCGCGCGCGCCGTAGGCAAGCTGCCAGGGGATGAAGAGCCGCCTCTTGCCGCCGACCTTCATTCCGGTGAACCCCTGATCGAAGCCGGGGATCACGCGCCCGAATCCCTGTACGAAGGTGATCGGCTGAGCTTCGTTTATTTTCGGCTGACCGTCCGCATCCAATACGGGTTTACCGTCTGCGCCGATCACGGGAGTTTTGTGATCATAGGACGAGTCAAACTTGTGTCCGTCAGCCGCCAGCCAGCCCGTGTAATGCACCTTGTACTGCTTGCCCGGCTCGGCGTCGATGCCTGTGCCGATATGGATGTCCTGGTAGCGCAGGCTGAAGGCCGTTTTCACCACGCCACGCGCCGGAGGAACCCCGGGAGGCAGTTTGACGCCCGCGGCCGTGGATGAAGTTCCCGGCTTGGGCGTCGCTTTTGAAACTGAATGGCTGGAGGGAGTTTGAGCGAAGCTGGACGCGGAAATTACGATGAAAAGACCAAATAGAATTTGTTTCATTGCCTGAAGGCACCCCGGTTTGTTCTGATCGGAGTGTAACAGCGCTCCAACCCCCTCCCGGAGCAACCCGGATACCGAAATTCTTATGAGGGCTTTATGCCCTGCCCGCTACAGTGACCTATGGTCGAACTGATTCTTCAACTTCTCCATTCGTCCTGGCTTCCTGCCGGATCTTTTCTTGCTGGAGTTTTGAATTCAATTGCAGGCGGCGGATCATTTCTTTCGCTTCCCGCGCTCTTCGCCGCCGCCGGGGCCGCGGGCGTCGGCGCAGTTGCAATACAGGCGACAAATACTGTGGCTCTCTGGCCGGGTCAATTGACCGGCATGATCGCCTTTCGTAAGGAGCTTCGCGAGTACGGCTGGGAGTTATTTCCCCTGGGTGTTGCCGCCGGGACCGGTGGATGGATTGGGGGCATGCTGCTGCTGAGGACGGGCAATCACATGTTTCGCCAACTGCTGCCCTGGCTTCTGCTTTTCGCGGCTGTGATGTTTGTGCTCAGCTTTCCACTCGGGCGCTGGCTCCAGACCCGCACAGACGGCAAGCGTCACAGCACTCTGCTGATCGTGGGCATGGTGATCGTCAGCGTGTACGTCGGCTATTTTGGCGCCGGCGGCGGATTTCTGGTGATGGCGCTCTTCGGTGTCTGCGGCGTCCACAATATGCACGAGATGAACGCACTCAAAGTCCTCACCGCGGCAGTCTCGCTCGGGATTCCGTCGATCACCTTCATCATCGCGGGACGCGTGCATTGGTCTTTTTGTCTGGAGATGGCGATTCTTGCGGCACTCGGCGGCTACATCGGAGCGCACTACAGCCGGTTGATCAACCAGGCCATCATGCGCAGGACCGTCGCCGCCATCGGATTTATGACATCCGCCTACTTCTTCGCGCAGAACTACGCCATGCACCCTGTCCGTTAATTCGCGGATAACTCAGTGGCTGATTCGTGACTCCGATCCCTTGGCCATCGGGGTCCAGTGCACGTTGTCAGACGAGAACTCCTGCGCGTAATCGATGTGATCCTGATCGCGGAATACGTTCACTACGTGGAAGTACGTGATGACTCCGCCCCGCGTGACTTCCCAGGGAAAGTTCCAGACATTGCCGACAATCTGCAACCTGCCTGCAGTTGCGGCCTGGCCGTTCGAAGGAATCGGGTAGGTGGTGTACATCTTCAAAAGGTCGCTGTAGGTGTAGACAACCAGCACCTTCGACTCGCCGTTCACAAATTGGTTGCAGGCTACGTAGCCGCCGCTCTTCCAGCATTCATTCCGCAGAGTTGTTTCTTCTTTGCTGGCGGCGGAGTATGGCGTGGCGAATTGTTCGCCGCTGACCTTCCACGTGCCGGCGTACGCCATAATGGCGTCGATCCCAGCGGTGGGCTGCTGCACATCGACTTTCGGGGGCGGCTGCGGCAACTGCGCGGCCGCAGATCCAAGCGCGAACGCAACGACGATTCCTGTTACGAACGAATAAGCAGTACGGCACATGTGCGCTGATCCTCCGGTTACGACTGTCATGGTATCGCCGACGGGGAGATCGCAAAAGTGATCAACTTGGTCTCGCCAGCATCCCAGCGAGGAGAGCCGTCCGCGGAGCCACATGCTCGAGCATGATGGACTCATGGTTCGCATGCGCGCCTTCCCCTACAGCTCCCATGCCGTCGAGGGTAGCAATGCCGAGTGCGGAGGTGAAGTTGCCGTCAGATGCTCCGCCCGTAGACGCTTCCTCGAGCACAATGCCAAGTTCGGCGGCAAGGAGGCGTGCATTCTGAAAAAGATGAACAGTGCCGCGTGTGCGCTCCATGGGAGGCCGATTGATTCCCCCGGTGACCTTGAGGGAGCACCGCTTGTCTGTTGCTCGAAGTGAAGCGAATCTGCGCTCGATACGCGGGCCGTCGGCAATTTTCGCGATGCGGACGTCAACTTCGGCGAACGATTCGGCGGGAATGACATTCGTCTTGGTGCCACCCCCGGCGACACCCACGCTTACCGTGAGTCCACGCTTGAGATCGGTCCAGTCACTCACCTTTTCGATCACACGCGCAAGTTCTCGCAGAGCGCTTGCCCCTTTGCTGAAATCGACGCCGGCATGCGCGGCGATCCCCTGGATGTCGATGCGCCAGTTACCGGTTCCCTTGCGCGCGGTTTTGTAGGCCAGGCCCTGCGCCGGCTCGAGGACGAGGACGTTAGCGCACTCCCGCGCGAGCTTTTCCGTGATGGGCCGTGAAACCGGGCTGCCGATCTCCTCATCGCTGTTGAGGAGCAGGATAATTTCGCGCGTAAGCAACTGGGTCTCAGCGAGCATTTCGACAGCGGTAAGCGCCATGGCAACTCCGGCCTTCATGTCCAGCGTGCCGGGTCCCCAGAGGCGTCCATCCGCGATGCGGCATGGCATGGTGCGGAGCGTACCGAGAGGCCAGACGGTGTCCAGATGCCCAAGCAGGAGCGTCGGCTTCGCGCCAGCCCGTTTCCGTGGACCGAATCTTGCCTCGAGCACATCGCCAAACGATTTCTGCCGGTGAAGTTTGACGCGGCCTCCGCGCGCACGGATTTCCATTGCTGCAATCGAAACACACGCGTCTACGGCTGCCTTGGTGTCCGAGGGCGATTCGCATTGGACGAGTTTTCGCGTGAGATCAAGCAAGCCGGTTTCTTTGCGGCGAGCACCGGCGAGAAGGGCACGCATGGGAATGGCAGGCTCGGAGACTTGAATGGAAGGGGAGCTCACAGTTTTCAAGTGTAGCCGGTTGCGGCCCATCAGGGCGTGATCGCATTGCGGCCCGGCGGCCGAACACCTTTGCGACCGCTGCGATAGAATCCGAGCCGAAAGGAAACCGCATGCATTATTTGCTTTTTTACGAGGTCGCCGACGATTACGTTACCCGCCGGACCGAGTTTCGGAACGTACACCTCAAGATGGGCTGGGAGGCAGCAGATCGGGGCGAGTTGGTGCTGGGTGGGGCGCTGGCCAATCCCGTTGATGGAGCTGTGCTGGTCTTCAGAGGCGAATCGCCCGAAGTTGCCGAGAAGTTTGCCCGCGCCGATCCCTATGTCCTGAACGGCCTCGTGAAGCGCTGGCATGTACGCGAGTGGACAACGGTAATCGGAGACCTGAGCGCCAATCCCAAACGGCCCGGTTGACCCGCGGGTTGACGGCAAGCCTCGACCAGCGCGGCCTACTGGATCGTGTTGCTTTCCTGAGGCATCACCACAAACGGCGTGCTGCGATGAGGGAAATCGACGAGGGGATTTCGATCACCAGGGGATTCATTCTGCCACCCCGGTGATTGCAAATGGGGCATGGGCCTTGCCTGGAAGAGTTTCTTGCACTGCCGGGCCGTCCATCGCGCCCAGCGCTTCGATTTCTTGCGGCGCGCGCTGTCGGTGGAGATTCCTGTGCCGGCGTACATCTGGCGATAGAGTTTCGAAAGAAAAATGAACGCAATTCTGGAGCTCAGGTTCGGCGTGCAGGCCGATCGCTGCCAGATGGCCCGCCATTTATAAAACCTGTCCCACACCTTTTGTGTGCGCTCGCGAATCTCATCGGAGCTCATCGAGGGATGCGGCGTAAACATCTTGGGCCGGACGTCGATGGGAATCAGCCAGTAGCGCGTAATCGGCACATCGCCCACCATCGTCGGATGCGTGGACTGCTCCTTTTCCCATCGGCCGAAGTCGACCGTGCCGGGGAAGGGCGTCATCATGACAAATTGGGCGAAGGTGACTCCCGCCTTCAGCGCCATCTCCACGGTCGCGTCGAAGGTCGCGGGCTTATCCGTGGGCAATCCGAAGATGAACGAGCCAAGCACGTGAACGCCATGCTGCCGAAACTTTTGCAACTGCTGCGCGAGGGCTTCGCCGGAATAGTTCCAGTCTTTGAACACGGCCTTTAAACCCTCTGGTGTAACCGCTTCGATCCCCACAAGGGCGCCCTTGATGTTGGCTCTGCGCATGGCGTCGAGGTAGTCGCCGTCTTCGCCTGCCTCCATGGTGATCTGCGTGAAAAAGACCATGTCTTTCGGTAGCTTCGCCAGCTCTTCCATCAGCCGGAATCGCTCATTGCGAATTGTGCTCAGCTCTTCCAGTTTGGCAAAGTTCTTTTGCTCGCGCGCGAGTCGAAGGTCGGTGAGCGTGACCGGATAGAAATTGTCGTCGGCCAGCGCAATAAACCTGAAACCAATGCGGCGCAGGCTTACGATCTCATCGATGACCTTCTGGAACGACCGCTGCCGCGGCTTTTGTCCGTCGGTTCGCCAGACGCTGCAGAAGGAACAGTGTTTGGGGCATCCGCGAATCGTCTGAACTGAAGCCCACATGTACTTGTCTGGACGCATCAGGTCCCAGCGGGCGGCGAGAAACTCTGTGCCTTCGATTCGGCCGCCTTCATATATTCGTTCGGGCGTCCCGGCCATGCAATCCGCAACGGCCTTTTTCCAGACAACGTCTCCATCGCCTTTTACAACGGCGTGGGCTGCTCCGCGCCCCAATGCTTCTTCAGGAAAGAGAGTGGCATGGATGCCGCCATATACGACCCACGCTCCGCGCACCCGGGCCAGGCGGCCGACCTGGTAGCCGCGCAGGGCATTGCCGGTATGAACGCTGATCCCGACGATGTCGCCCGGCTGGATGCTCTCGGGCACAATCTGCTCGAGCGATTCGTCGACCAGGATCGGCGTCCCGGCGGATTCGGGCGTTGCCGCAGCGAGGACGAAAAGCCAGCGCGGTGTGATGACAGCCGTACCAAAGGAATTGTCGCTCGGATTGACCAGATGTACTCTCGTGGGGCCTCCCTTTCCGGATACAGAATTCGCCGTTCTTAAATCTCACGGAATGGGGAAACCTGCCGCCGATGCGTTCCGCGCCCTTTTGGAGATGGGGAACGTCGCACAGGCCGTAGCATTTCACGGGAGACGCGGGAGGAACTGTTCGATATTGCTCACAATTGAGGGAATTGAAGCCGTTTCAGGCTTCATTTAGAGCAGTTGCGGGCGAGAATCGGAAACCTCGACCCAGCGGCGGAATCGGAAAGGACCGAAATATTGGACTCGCGATGAAGCCCCAAGGCCCACCAAAACCTGGATTTGGATATAGCCGCTTCGGTGTAGTGATTTTCAGTACCGGACCTCCTGTACACTGGAGTGTTCAGGACCATGCATAATAAATACCCAATCGGCATCCTCGGCGCGACCGGAATGGTGGGTCAGCGCTATATCCAGCTCCTCGAAAACCATCCCTGGTTCGAAGTGGCCTGGCTTGCTGCCAGCGACCGCTCCAGCGGCAAACCTTACGGCGAGGCCGTCAAGTGGCGGCTCGACACGCCGCTTCCGGATCGGATTGCGAAAATGACGGTTTCGCCCGCCGACCCAGCCGGCGCGCCGCACATCATCTTTGCTTCCGTAGATGCGGCGTTCGCGCGTGAACTGGAACCGAAGTTTGCCGAGGCGGGTTGCGCGGTGCTTTCCAATTCCAGCGCCTTTCGCATGACCCCAAACGTGCCGCTTGTGATTCCCGAGGTGAATGCCGACCATCTTCACCTCATCGAGGAGCAACCGTCGCGCAAGCAGTCGGGCGGGTACATGGTTACCAATCCGAACTGCTCCACCATAGGACTGGTGATGGCTCTGAAGCCGCTTCAGGAGCGTTTTGGGATCGAGCAGATATTTGTCACAACCATGCAGGCTGTCAGCGGCGCGGGATATCCGGGCGTGGCTTCGATGGACATCCTCGACAACGTGGTGCCCTATATCGGCAGCGAAGAAGAGAAGATGGAAGCCGAGACACTGAAGCTGCTGGGGAGCATGGGAACGCATGTGGTTGACCCGCTCCAGGCCAGGATAACTGCCCATTGCAATCGCGTACCCGTGGTTGATGGCCACACCGAGTGCGTCTCCATCAAATTCGCGAAGCCCGCAACGCGCGAGCAGATCCTTGCCGCATGGGATGATTTCAAGCCGCTCGCCGGAATGAATCTGCCCTTTGCGCCAAAGCAGCCGGTACAGTTTGCCGAACAGCCTGATCGCCCGCAGCCGCGGCTCGATCGCAATCGCGAGCGCGGTATGGCAGTAACGGTTGGCCGCCTGCGTCCGTGTGGTTTGCTCGACTGGAAGTTTGTGTTGCTCTCACATAACACGGTCCGGGGCGCGGCAGGCGCAACGATTCTGAACGCTGAGCTCCTCGTCAGCCTCGGAAAGCTTGAACCGGTGGCCGAGACCGCGGCACGCGCTTAGTTCGATTAGATTTACGCCAAGGCACGGGAGGCCTTCCGGGGCTGTCGTGCTGAAAACAATCGGTTAGAACGAGGGGTTTCGCACCCCAGAGGTCCGACAGGAACGCATGAGCCTGGTTGTGATGAAATTCGGCGGCACTTCGGTTGAAGATCCGGCCGCCATCAACCGTACCGCCTCCATTGTCGCGGGCCGGGTCGCCGCAGGTAAGCGTCCCGTCGTCGTGGTTAGCGCTATGGCGCGCGTGACCGATCAGCTTCTGCGTGCCGCGTCTTCAGCGGCCCAGGGCGACCGCACCGGAGCGCTTGCCATCAGTTCCCGCCTGCGCGCACGGCATCGCGACACGGCCTGCGCATTGGTCAAAACGCCAGCCGATGCTGCGACGCTATGCAACCTGATTGAGCAGAAGTTCGACTCGCTCGATGAGATACTTCGCGGCCTTGCGGCAATTCTCGAGCTGACGCCTCGTATCTCCGACCTCGTGGTCAGCTACGGCGAGCGCCTTTCGAGCCGGATTATCGCGGCAGCGTTCGCTGAACGCGACATCAATGCCGCCCACCTCGACGCACGCGATGTGGTCATTACCGACTCCCAATTCCAGAAAGCCGTACCCATAGACGCACTTATCGAGAAACGTGCCGCCGAACACCTGAGCCCATTGCTCGATGGCGGCAAGGTGCCTGTTATCGGTGGATTCATTGCCTCAAACGAGGCAGGCATCACGACAACGCTGGGCCGTGGCGGCTCCGACTTCACAGCCGCGCTGGTGGGCGGCGCGCTCAACGCGGAAGCGATCGAGATATGGACCGACGTCGACGGCATCATGACCAGCGATCCGCGAGTCTGTCCCGATGCCCTTCGCGTCAAGGCCATCAGCTTTGAAGAGGCTGCCGAGCTGGCCTACTTCGGTGCCAAAGTATTGCACCCGGCGACCATTCTGCCCGCGGTGAAGAAGAGCATTCCCGTCCTCGTGCTGAATAGCAAAAATCCGGGCAATGAGGGAACGCGCATCACTTCCGTTGCACCGCATTGCAGCAGTCCTTTCAAATCGATTGCGGTCAAAAAGAAGCTCTCCATTATCGACGTTGTCGCCAGCCGCATGCTGATGACACACGGCTATCTCAAGGCGATCTTCGACATCTTCGACAAGCACCAATGCCCTGTTGACATGGTTTCGACCAGCGAGGTCTCTGTCTCGCTGACGGTGGATTCCAATGAGAAGCTGCCGTTGATCGCGGCGGATCTGAGCAAGCTTGCCGATGTGAATTATGAAGGCAAGAAGGCGCTTATCTGCATGGTTGGCGAAGACATCCGCGGTCAGAGCGGAATGGCGGCCCAGGTTTTCGGCGCGATCCGCCACGTGAACGTGCGCATGATCTCGCAAGGCGCCAGCGAAATCAATATGAGCTTCATGATCGACGAAGACGATGCGGATGAGGCTGTGCGCTCTCTCCATGCCGCGTTCTTCAAGGATCCAGATCCCAGCGTTTTCGATGTCGAGGCACGGAAAGCAGCCGTCAATTCGTAGCCTGTGGCTGCCGGCTACCGGCTCGCTTCCGCGCGTCAAGCCAGGGGACTAAAGCTAATCATCAGGAGCCAGACAGATGCTTCTCCTCGTACTGGGCAAGGGAAAGACGGGTTCGCTGGTTGCGGAAGTGGCCCGCGAGCGCGGACACGGCGTTCGCTCCCTCGACATCCTTGAAAACCAACATGCGTCGGCGTTAACCGCACCGAACCTGGCCGGCGTCGATGTTGTCATCGATTTCACCACTCCGGAAGCGGCTGTTGAAAACATTCGTGCGGTCCTCGCACTTGGGAGCCGGATCGTTGTCGGCACAACGGGATGGTATGCGCACTTGCCCGAGCTGAAGGCCATCGCCCACCGACGCAGCGGGGGGCTCCTCTACGGCACTAATTTTTCCATTGGTGTGCAGAAGCTATTTCGGCTCACTGGCGAACTGGCCCGTATCGAGGGCTACAAGTTCTCCATTAGCGAAACCCACCACACCTCGAAGCTCGACGCGCCCTCAGGCACGGCCATCACGCTCAAGGAGATCATTCAAGGCGTTCAGCCCGGAATCGAAGTTCCTATCGAGTCGCACCGCATCGGCGACGCCAAAGGTGAGCACGTCGTCAAGGCCACCAGCGAGCACGACGTTATCGAACTGCGCCATGACGCCTTCTCCCGCCGCGGCTTTGCGATTGGTGCGGTGCGCGCCGCTGAATGGGTGAATGGCAAATCCGGGGCATGGGAGTTCCGCGAGATTTTCGAACAGCTTTAGCCGGGTTCGAAGCCCGCGCGATCAGGGCGATTCGCTGGATTCGTGCTGAGATGCTGCCGAAGAGCAAAGAGGAGAAACACGAAGAGCTGCCGATCGGCATTCCCAAATGATTCGGCCGAGTCGACAGCTCAATGTTGTTCGAAGTTTAGCGCCCGCCGAAGACCACCTTGATGTCGGTTTCCACGGATACCGGCTGGCCATCCAGCAAGTAGGGGCGATATTTCCAGGTCCTCACTGCTTCGACCGCGGAGGGTGCGAGGATCTTCGGTCCGCTAAGCACCTGGATACCCTCGATCGTGCCCTGCTTCGTGATGGTGGCCTTCAATACGACGGTGCCCGTAATGTGCGCATCCTGCGCGTACTTCGGATAGATCGGCGTGGTCTTATGGATCAGCATTCCGGAGGCGAGGCCTTCCGAAATCGGCACGACATGAGGCGTAACCTTCAACTTCGATCCAGATCCGAACACAGCACCGGACATTGAATTGCTCTCTTCGAGCGAGGCCGGAGCAATAGGCGGGGGCTCGTCGCTTGCGGGCTTGGTATTGATCTGACCTGCAATACGCGTGGGCGCCACCAGCTGCGCCGCCATCGCGTCAGGCGAAACGTTCTTTGGTTCTTCGGAACCCGTGTTGCTTTCCGCAACCTGAGGCGGTTGCGAGGGGCTCGTGGATGAATAGTTCGTGGCCACGCCTGCCTGCGGCTTGCCGGTTGCGTTCACAATCAACCGCTCACTCGCAGTCGGGTCCGGTGCCGGCGTCTCAACTGAAGATGGGGCGGCGGTCGCAGCAGTGGTGTTTTTGGCTGCGGCTGCCGCCGGGTTCTGCGTCGAGGGCCGCATAAAGACAATCAACAAAACGAGACCCACCACAGCTGGCCCGGCGGCGATGAGGATCCACTTGACCCACCTGGCGCCTTGTTTTTCTGCTGCCTCGCTGGGCTCTGAAAGAAATGTTGAGGAACGAAAGATGTCTGTCGAAATCGGCGGACGCTCGATAACCGGCGTCGGGGGAACGGGCGCAGGAGATGTTGCAGGTGCTGCGACCGATTCCTCCGCAGGCGGAGCGCTCCGGACGACCGGTTCAGGACTCTTGCGCTTTTCAGGCACCAGTGCCGGCCGGGGTGGCGTCTCTGGACGCGCCACAGGCGGCATCGATTGGCGGCGGAGATGAGCGGCGTCCCAGGCAGCAAAATCGGACTTGGCTTCGTCCTTCAGAATGTCGAGCTCGTCCACGCTTGCAGGTGCTTCCGCCATTTTTACAGGCTCATGAACAGGGCGCGCTTCCGGAACAGGTGGGGCCCAAAGGTCTTCAACGGGCTCCAAAGGCTTTTGCGGGATGATCGGAGTGACATTCGATCGCGGGGGCGGCGCGGGCTTTGGCTCAGCCACGGTTGCCGCTCGCTGCTGAGGCGGCGCCACGGCCCTCGGAGAAGGCTGCGGAACGCTGGCCACGGGCTTCGGGGGCGCGGGTGGCACGGGTGCGGCCTGCACGGGGGCGGCTGGCGGAGGTGCAGAGACTGGAGCGGCCGCCGGAGTTGTGGAGGGGGCCGAGGGAGCTTTCTCATCGGGCAGCGGGAGAAAATCGCTGGCGCCAGCGCGCATGCAGCTGGCTACGAGATCATCGTCGGTACGGGCAGAGTAGGCCATTACCGCGGGTCCGATTTCTGCCAGTCTCGTGATGATCTGCAGTGCATAACTCTCGTCGGTATCCACGTCGACGAGCACCACGTCGAATCTCGTTTCCATCATTCGTGCGAGGTCTTCGAGGGTGGCGGGATAGTCGATGAACTCGTGAACCTTGCGTCCCTGCGCGGAGGCGAGAGCCCGGGCGACCACCTGGCGGTGTGCATCGTTCGGCCCGATCAGGGCTACGGACATGCCCTTCGGAGGAGCGCCCGATTTCGGCTGCGTTCCCTGCGCGTTGGTTGACATCTCAGCTCTGGCGGCCATGGTCCTTGATCCTTTTTCTCCTCGCTGTCGATGCGCCGCCGCTCTTTGAATCGTGCGGCAAACTTTGGCTCGACATGGCCGGCCACGACAGGCAGACGAGCCTGGCCACGGTCGGCGGGTGAAACGGGATCTGGGAAAAGTACAACAACCGCCTGCGGTCCGCTTAGAGCTTTCGCAGAACAGGCCCCTTTGGATTCAGATCATTTCGCCCTGGATTCCGGGACTGACGTCATCCATGCGCACTCTGAATTCCGGTCCTGTAACGGAAATGGTACCGGGTCCAACCCCGGTATGGAACTACTGGGTAATGCCGGATACGTGCCTTTCGTCACATAATGATCGAGATATTGGCCCGGGACGACACAGCAGAAGTGGTTGGGAGGCGTGGATTCGATTCGGCTTGCAGCGCCTTTTCGATTGCAGCTGGACGCCGCACCATGGTAGCGTCGCTTCGACCCACGGAAACTAGATTCACCAATGTACGCCAACCCTCCCAGGAGAACTATCCCCATGAAAAAGCACCGCTTTTTGTCCTTTTTGCTCGTCCTCTGCGCCGGTTCGCCGGTTTTTGCCCAGCCTGCTGGTTCTGAGGCCTGCAATGGCCTGCCGTCTCATAGCCAGCTGAAGACCGCGCTGACCGCGGCCCGTGGCCAGTCGAACGGCGGCTTCAACCTGGATATGTGGGGTACCGTCGTGAACCGCGATGGCGTGGTGTGTGCCGTGGTGTTCACCGGTGCGGATCGAGGGGCGCAATGGCCCGGCAGCCGCGTGATCTCGGCTCAAAAGGCGAACACGGCCAACGCTTTCAGCCTGCCGAAACTGTCGCTCTCCACCGCAAATATCTACAGCGCCGTGCAGCCGGGCGGAAGCCTTTTCGGCCTGCAGGCCAGCAACCCGGTCAACACCCAAGTCGCCTACGCCGGAAATCCTGCAAACTACGGCCAGGCCAATGATCCCATGGTCGGGGGCAAGATCGGCGGCGTGAACGTCTTCGGCGGCGGCCTCGCACTCTACGACGCGAAAGGCACCCTGGTAGGGGCAATCGGTGTCAGCGGGGACTCCTCGTGCGCGGACCACAATATCGCGTGGCGTACGCGGCACGCTCTGAACCTGGATCATGTGCCCGGCGGGATTGGCCCGGATAAGACTCGGCCCGACAATATCGTTTACGACATCACTTCTGCAACGGGCCTGGCGACAGGGGTCAGCGCGAGCGGCTGGGGACATCCGTCCTGCAGTGCTGCCGCCACAACGATTGCCGGCCAGTTGCCGACGATTCAATAGCAGAACGCAGAATCAACCACCCGAAGGCGCGGTGTAAGCGCCTCGGGTGGTGTTTTTGATTGGGTTGTCTACTGGCGCGCCACCTGGCCGCCCACGACTTCGGTCGGCGGCGGCACGGCGGGGAGTACCCCGGATTCGACCGCAGGTGCGGGAAGCGGACTTTCGAGCGCGAGAGCCAGCACCTCGTCCATGGTATCGACGAAGTGGAGCTTCATCGCGTTCTTGATATTGTCCGGCAGTTCGCTCAGATCCTTTTCGTTGCCACGCGGCAGAATGGTTTCGAAGATTCCCGCTCGCAATGCGGCGAGCAACTTCTCTTTCAGGCCGCCGATCGGAAGGACCTTTCCGCGCAGGGTGATTTCGCCGGTCATGGCGATGTCTCGACGCACGGGGATCTTCGCCAAGGCGCTGGCCAATGCCGTTGCCATGGTGATGCCTGCCGATGGGCCGTCTTTGGGGATGGCGCCTTCGGGGACGTGAAGGTGCAGATCGACATTGCGATAGAATTCACGGCTCAAGCCGAGAGCCTGCGCGCGTCCGCGGATGTAGGCCAGTGCGGCCTGCGCCGACTCCTGCATCACATCGCCGAGCTGCCCGGTAATAGTGAGCTTGCCTTTGCCGTCGAGCACGGTGACTTCGGTGGTAAGAATGCTGCCGCCTACTTCAGTCCATGCCAGGCCGGTGACCAGGCCGACTTCGCTCTTCTCGTGAACTTCGGAGTCGCGGTAGCGCGCTACGCCGAGGAATTCGCTGATGCTCGAGGCAGTGACCTCTTCCTTGTGCTTGGCGCCTTTTTTGACCACGCGGCGCGCGACCTTGCGACACACGTTTCCGATTTCGCGCTCAAGATTGCGGACACCTGCTTCACGCGTGTAATTGCGGATGATTTCGAGAATCGCATCGTCGGTGAAGACGACGTTCTTTTCGCTCAGACCTGTCTGCTCGCGCTGTTTTTTCACCAGGTATTGTTTTGCGATCTCGAGCTTTTCCTGCTCGGTGTATCCCTGCAGCCGCAGCACTTCCATGCGGTCCTGCAGAGGAGCGGGAACCGTGTGAAGCACGTTTGCGGTGGCGACGAAGAGCACCTGCGAGAGGTCGTAGTCGACGTCGAGGTAGTGATCCTGGAAGGTCGTGTTCTGTTCGGGGTCGAGAACTTCAAGCAGGGCCGAGGCCGGGTCGCCGCGGAAGTCGGAGGCCATCTTGTCGACTTCATCGAGGAGGAAGACCGGGTTCTTGGTGCCGGCGCGCTTCATGTGCTGGATGATCTGCCCCGGCAGTGCACCGATGTAGGTGCGGCGATGTCCGCGAATTTCAGCCTCGTCCCGTACGCCGCCCAGCGAGAGGCGAACGAATTTGCGTCCGGTAGCCTTTGCGATCGACATGCCAAGCGAGGTTTTGCCGACGCCCGGAGGTCCGACGAAGCAGAGGATGGAGCCTTTAGGATTCTTCACCAGCTGACGGACGGCCAGGAATTCGAGGATGCGCTCCTTGATTTTCTCGAGGCCGTAGTGGTCTTCGTTGAGAACTTTTTCGGCGAAATCGATGGAGCGGGTTTCTTTGGATTTCTTCTTCCACGGCACCGCAAGCAGCCAGTCAATGTAATTGCGGCTCACGGTCGATTCGGCCGACATCGGAGGCATGGCCTCGAGTTTCTTCAGTTCCTGAACGGCTTTTTCGAGGACGTCCTTGGGCATGCCGGCAGCTTCAATCTTCTTGCGAAGCTCGTCGAACTCGCTCTTTTCGCCGCGGCCGAGTTCCTTCTGGATGGCCTTGATCTTTTCGTTGAGGTAGTACTCTTTCTGAGCCCGCTCCATCTGGCGCTTCACGCGCGACTGGATGTTGCGGTCGAGGTCCAGCTTTTCGATTTCGATATCGAGGACATCGGCAATACGCGAGAGCCGCGCAGCGGGATCGAAGATCGCGAGCAGTTCCTGTTTCTCCTCAATGCCAAGCTGAAGATTCGCGGCGATAGTATCGGAGAGCTTCGCGGGCTCGTCCATGCGCACAGTGGCGATGATGGTTTCGTAGTTCAGGGACTGCTGAAGCTTGACGTACTGCTCGAAGAGGCTCGTCACGCGCTGCATCAATTGCTCGACAGCGGGCGTCATCTCGAAGTCGGTCTTGCCGGTGCGCACCGTGGCGACGAAGAAGCCATCCTTGTCATTCACTTCGGTGGACTTTGCGCGCTCCACGCCTTCGACGAGGACCTTGATATTGCCGTCGGGCATTTTGACGCTTTGCACGATGTTGCAGATGGAGCCGACCTGGTAGATCTCCTTGGCCTTGGGCTCATCGATCGACGCGTCATGCTGCGTGGCAAGAAATATCTTGCGGTCCCCGTTCAACGCTTCCTCAAGGGCACGAACGCTTGAGAGGCGGCCGACGACAAACGGCGTCATCATGTAGGGGAAGATCACCATGTCCCGGATGGGCATCATGGGAAGTTTGCGCGGCTCGTTCTTGTCCTTCGATGTAGTCATAAAATGCCCCGATTATTGTTAGACGCGCCGGCAGGCCTGTCGATTCAGGCAGCACGAGCGCGTCTTGTTGGGATTGTACAGCCGTTCACTGCCGAGGGGGAGAATCAGCGGGCTAAAGACTCAAAGGTCACATCCGTTTAAGTGATGTGACCTTTGAGTATACGAAAAACCTGTTGCGATGGAATCGGCGAATGTTCGACTATCCGGCTTTTTCCAACAGGCAAAGCGAAAGATCGCGCCGCTCGACCATGTCTTTCGTGATCTCGAGATCGCGCGCCTTCTTGTTCGAGGGCAGGTGATACATGAGGTCGAGCATCAGCTCTTCGAGGATCATGCGCAGACCACGCGCGCCGACTTTGCGTGCCAGAGCTTCACGAGCTACTGCAGCGATGGCGTCGTTGCTGAAGTGGAGGCGAACGTTTTCATACTCGAGCAGGCGCTGATACTGCTTGACGATGGCATTGCGGGGTTTGGTCAGAATCTCCACAAGCGCTGGCTCATCCAGTTCGTCGAGCACACCCATGACGGGGAGGCGGCCTACAAACTCGGGAATCAGCCCGTACTTGATCAGGTCCTGCGGTTCAGTTTTGCGCAGCAGTTCTGTGTCGCGATGCGAACGCGTGGATGCCGCATCAGCCTCTGCGTCTACAGCCTTAAATCCGAGCGCCTTTTTGCCGATGCGCCGGCCAACTACGCGCTCAAGGCCGACAAACGCACCGCCACAGATGAAGAGGATGTTGGTGGTATCGACGGCGGTGAATTCCTGGTGCGGATGTTTGCGCCCACCCTGTGGCGGAACGTTGGCGACCGTGCCTTCGAGGATCTTCAGGAGTGCCTGCTGCACGCCTTCGCCAGAGACGTCGCGGGTGATCGATGGGTTCTCATCCTTGCGGCCGATCTTGTCTATTTCGTCGATGTAGATGATGCCCTGCTGAGCGCGGGTAACATCGCCGTCGGCGGCCTGCAGCAACTTCAAGATGATGTTCTCGACGTCCTCGCCGACGTAGCCGGCCTCTGTGAGGGTCGTCGCATCCACGATCGCGAAGGGGACATCAAGCATTTTAGCCAGCGTATGTGCGAGCAGTGTTTTGCCCGACCCCGTTGGCCCAATGAGCAGGATGTTCGATTTTGCCAGTTCGACTTCGTTGTTGCGCATGCGATTCATCTGCACGCGCTTGTAGTGGTTGTAAACCGCGACGGCGAGCTTCTTTTTGGTCTGGTCCTGCCCGATGACGTAGTCGTCGAGGAAGCTTTTCACTTCCTGCGGCTTGGGCAGGTGGCCAGCGGCGGTTGCGGGATGTGCGGAATCTCCCCGGTCGTCTTCAAGGATGGAGTTGCAGACAGCGACGCACTCATCGCAGATGTATGCCCGTGGATAGTCGCTGGGCGACGAGATCAACTTCGCTACGGCGTCCTGCGACTTGTGGCAGAACGAACAGCGCAGCGCTTCTTCAGGTCCCGTGCGCGTTTTCATTGGTGTACTCCCCTTGGCCTCACGAATTTGAATCCGCTTACGTGCGGCCCCTAGGTGCGGGGCCGGTCGATAATTTCGTCGATAATGCCGTACTCTTTCGCCTGTTGCGAATTCATGATGAAGTCGCGCTCGACGTCCCGTTCAATGCGATCCAGCGGCTGTGCCGTGTGCTTCGCCATCAGGGTGTTAGTAATTTCCCGGATGCGAAGAATCTCGCGGGCATGAATGTCGATATCCGTCGCCTGGCCGCTCAGCCCCCCCATGGATGGCTGATGGATCAGGATTCGGGAGTTCGGCAAAGCAAACCGCTTTCCCTTGGTTCCGGCAAGCAGAAGGAAAGCCCCCATGCTGGCCGCCTGACCTATGCAGTATGTCACCACATTGTTCCGTATGAACTGCATTGTGTCATAGATTGCCAACCCGGCGGTAATCGACCCTCCCGGAGAGTTGATGTAAAGCTGGACATCCTTCTCCGGATCTTCACCGGAGAGAAATAACATTTGCGCCACGATCAAATTGGCCACCTGATCATCGATCGGTGTGCCTAGGAAAATGATGTTATCGCGCAGCAGACGGGAATAAATATCGTAGGCACGTTCGCCTCGACTCGTCTGCTCAACCACCATGGGAACCAATGCCATTCGCGTTTCATCCCTGCTGGGGCTTTGCCCCGTTTGCGGGGGTTTGCCCCCGTTCTTTTGATGGCCGAGTTAACCGAGTTGGTGCAAGTTCTGGTTAAGACGGCAGTTTGGCCGAATCAGACTCTACGCAGGCAATCTTTCATACAACGCAGTTGCAGTTTTCTCTCTTTTCAGCTGCTCACGGATTCTAGAGAGCCCACCGTCGTCCGTCAAACGCTGGCGAAGGGTTTCGTAGGGTTCGCGTGACTGAAGTGCTGCCAGTTGTAACTCCCTGTCCAGCTCCTCTTCGCTAACGGTAACCCCTTCTTTTTCAGCAATGCGATCAAGCAAAAGGTGGGCTTTGACCTCGGCAACGGCCGAATCGCGCTGGGCGCTCCTCAGGCGGCCGAAATCGAGCTTGCGCATCTGCTCCGGATTCATGCCCTGGGCTGCAAGGGCGCGCAAACCGCGATCCAGGCGAGCGTCGATCTGGTCCTGGACCAGCGACTCGGGCACGGGAAATTGGTATTTCTCGACCAGGGAAGCGAAGAGGCGGTCCTTGGTCTCGGCTTCCACGCTGCGGCGCTTGCGGTTGGACATGTGCTCACGGACAGCGTTTTCAAGCTGTTCCAGGTTTTCGTAATTACCCATTTCCTTTGCGAACTCATCGTTCAGCTCGGGAAGGATCCGCTTTTTGATGGACTTGACGGTCACATCGTAGGCGACAGTCTTGCCCTGAAGCCTGGCTTCGCCATAGTCAGCAGGGTAGATGACCTCAGCTTTGAGCTCCTGGCCGGGTTTCGCGCCGCGCAAGACCTGATTGAAGGCGTCAAGCGTGTCTTTACCCCCGATTTCCACCAGGGAATCCTCCCCGCTGATCGGGGCGCCTTCGGCGTCGTCGGCGAACGTGCCCGAGTAGGAGATCTGCGCCCAGTCGCCTTCCGTCAAAGCCCTGTCCTCTTCGACCGGCTCCATCACAGCGCGGGACTCACGAAGCTGTTCCATTTCCTGGCGGAATTCGTCTTCCGTCAGTTCAACCGAGGGCTTTGAAACGACTACCTGGTCGTAGCCATCGATCGAGAAGTCCGGCAGATATTCGAAGACAGCCTTGACGTGGAGCGGCTGTCCTTCTTCCACGTTCAGTTCTGTTACCTGAGGCTGGCCCACAGGATGGATCCCGAGGTCATTGACGCCCTTGCTGAAGCGGGACGGAAGAAGACTGTCGATGACTTCCTTGCGGATGTCGCTCGCAAATTTGCGCTTGATAACCGATTCGGGCACCTTACCGGGGCGGAAGCCCGGCAGCTTCGCGTACTTCTGATAATTCCGGGTGATGGTGCGGAAGGCCTTTGAAACCTCATCGGCGGGCACATCGAGTACCAGTTCGCGCGTGCACTCGGGATTCAGAACCGGGCCGTGTTGGTGTTCATGGTTGTGATCGTGGTCATGGCCTTCGTGGCCGTGTGCTTCTTCGGGAGTATCCGAAGAGGAATTTGTTTCGAGAGTATCCGTGGTGCTCAACGTTTTTCTGCCTTCCAGGCGCGACAGGCGCCAGTTCACTGCTACAGCGGGCTGTCGCCGATGGGAAACAGCGTCGTGTGGCGGGGGAAAATACCTCAACTTATGGTAAGAGGGATTGCGGAAGGGGTCAAACTCGCGGCTCACAGAGAGTTGGCGACAGCACCGGCGAAGGCACGTTACTGCTCGTAGACCTCTGGTTTTCGAACATAGGGCAAAAAGCGAGGATGTGATGCGCCGCACCGGGAGTAGTGCAAACGGGCGTCAGAAAGGCTGAGCTCGCCATTAACGGTATTCCTCACTTCGACGGCATCAGCGTCTTCCTGGCCGTCGTCCTCCCACCAGCAGACCGGGCATAGGGCCAGGACGTCCGGCGCGTCGAGTGTTCTGTAGCCGCAGCATGGGCATCGAAAGCGAGTCGGTGCCGTTTCCATGCCGGGATTGACGGGATTCGAGAGGAGTTAGATTACATGGGAAGGCGGGGAACATCATGAGTCATCAACGCAGCTGACTGGATGTCGCCCTTTTTCCGAGTAGTAGATTCCGACCTGTACAATCGGCTCCGCGGAGGAAGAAGAGTTCATGCGCGCTTCGGGCTTGCGTCGTTCCCTCATCGTTTTGGCGGTGTTCCTGACAACCTTGTTGATTCGGCCCGCGGTGATCCGGGCACAGGAATCCGGACCGTTGAAAGTCGCGATCGTTGGCCTGGAGCACGGGCATGTGGATGGATTTCTCCGGCAGTTGCCGAAGCACTCTGATGTGAAGCTTGTAGGCATCGCCGATGCGGACACCGAACTCTGGAAGGAATACGAGAAGAAGTTTTCGCTGCCCGAGACGCTCTTCTATAAGAGCGAGGCCAGCATGATCGAGCGAGCGCGCCCGGATGCCGTGCTGGTGTACACCTCGATCGCCGAGCACCGTCACGCTATCGAAATCGCCGCGCAGTACGGGGTGTCGGTGATGGTCGAGAAGCCGCTCACCATATCGCTGGATGACGCTCGTGCGATTCGCCGCATTGCCCATGAACGCAAGATTCATGTGCTGGTGAACTACGAAACGACGTGGTATCCGAGCAACAAGGCTGCTTATAACGAAGTACACGACAATCGCATCGGGGAGATTCGCCGGGTCGTTGTCCACGATGGCCACCAGGGGCCAAAGGAAATTGGAGTGCAGCCCGAATTCCTCAAGTGGCTCACGGATCCGGAGCAAAACGGAGCCGGTGCGCTTTACGATTTCGGTTGCTATGGCGTTGATCTGATGACATGGCTGATGCACGGCGAAACACCGCTGACGGTCACAGCCGTTGCCAATCACGATAAGCCGGAGATCTATCCTCACGTAGACGATGACGCCACCATCGTTCTTCAGTATCCGCATGCGCAGGCTGTGATCCAGGCATCCTGGAACTGGCCGTTCGGCCGCAAGGACATGGAGGTCTACGGGGCAACGGGATATGCCATCACGGTTGCAGCCGAAAAGGTCCGCATCCGCCATCAGCACGATCAGGAGGAGCGAGCTTGAGACCGCTTCATCTCTTCCCGAGGATGAGCGCGATTCGCTGAGTTATCTTGCCGCGGTGCTGCGCGGTCAAATCGTGCCCAAGGGCGATTTGAGTGCGCTCGATACCAATGTCCTCGTCACGCAGATTCTCGACGCAGCGCGGGAATCGGTACGCACAGGGCGAACGGTGAAGCTGACCAGGCTCGGCGAATAACACGAACGTAAGGGACATGCGCTTGCCAGTCTGATTGCGAGTAACGGATCATGAACTGACAATCGTCCTTCATCCATGGCGACAATCTGCAATCAATGCGGCGCAGAAGTGGCGAACGACTCCAACTGCCTTGCGTGCAGCGCACCTGCGCCGGAGGCGAACCACGAAACGACGACCCTAATTGTCGCGGCAGCCACGGCCCAGCCGGAACCGATAATCTCCGCGATCGAGCCTCCGGCGTTCGCGACCGAGACGGATCTGAAGGGGATCGGGGGATGGTTGATTCCGACCATGATCGGTCTTGGCCTTGGCCCGCTGTTCGCTTTGCACGGCATCTACACGAGTCTGCATGTGCTCTACGGATCCGGGTTTCAGTCATCGCTAGCTGCGAGACCTGGCCTTGCCCTGCTGATCCTGTTCGAGGCGACAACGAATGGCATCCTGCTGATTGCACTAGTGGGTCTTAATGTCTTGTTCTATAGAACCAGAAGGTCCTTTCCGGGATGGATGATCACGTATCTCATCGCGGCGCTTCTATCTACCCTCACGGACCATCTTTTTGCCCTGCATTTTCATCCCGTCGCGCAGTGGGGTGCTGTCTTCCAGCGCCTGTTCGCAGCGCTGATCTGGGTTCCGTATTTCCTCCAGTCGCGGAGGGTCAAGCAAACATTCGTGGACTGAGGCCGAGTTGGTCTCTGGCTACCGTGGCTGAAGGATTTTGAGCGGGCGATGGTGATGCAAGGGGTTTGGGTGAGAACCTCTTCCGCATCCTTCTCCACTGTTTGCCCACCCGGTCGGATGCGAAGAAGAGGTGACCGGCGGTGAGTGGCCCCAGCACACGGTGATGACCGACCGCAGCCAGCCCCATGGAAGCGATACAGCCGCACTGTTCGCAATCGGGATCTCCTCCGAACTGGCACGGGGTGATTCGCGTGGTGAGATCGGCGGAGATGATGCTCGTGGTTCTCGCGAAGACACATTCCGCGGGGCTGTGAGGTGGGGACTCGATCTCGCGGATGACTGCTTCCGGCATGTCGAGAGTCGGGTATTTGATCCGCAGCCGGCGCAGATCGGAGATGGCTGTGGCGCGCTGGACGGGATTCAGAATTTCGGGATCGGTAGCTCCGCGCTGAGGCGTGAAGACGCTGAACCACACCTTGGCGACCTCAGGCTGGCTGGTCCAGAAACTTAGAAATTCGTCGAGATAACCCGGACGTCCCGCGATCTGCGAGGTGATGGTGCAGTGAACTGTTATTTTCGCCCCTTTGATGTTCTTGAGGATGCGCTCGTATGTCGCGGGTTTGCGGCGTGCGTCGTGTTCCGGTTGCAGGCCGTCGATCGACACCACGATGTTCAGCTTTTTGAGAGCCGCCCATGCGGGCGGGATTTCCCTGAAAGCGCTGGTGACGACCTGAGTATGCACGCCACGGCTTTCCATCTGCGGCAAGAGCGCATCGACTTCACGGTACCGTACAAGTGGATCGCCTCCGACAAGCGAGACATGGAGGGGTTTGTGTTCATCGATTACCGCAAGCACCCGCGATACCAGATCCTCTCCGCGGAAGTCGGAGAGGTCTTTTAGTCGCGCCTGACCACCCAGATGCGCTTCATCAAACGCGTAGCAACCAGGACATCTCAGAGGGCATTCCTTGGTGATTTCGATGGAAAGAGACGGCGTGCGACCAGCAAGGATGCGCGCCCATGCGCTGAGAACTTCGGATTTTTTCATGACCTCTCCGCAACAGCGATCAGATGTGGGGATATCGACAGGTGCGTGAACGTCTTTGCAAAAGCGTCCAGAAAGTGTGCGCGCGAACAGGCGATCAAATTTGAAGAGGAAGGGTGAAGCCGCTCAAAGGTAGGTCGATCGCAGCCTCGAAAATTGAAATAACCGCTTTGGAAGGAAATGCCGATGACACGCGGCGAAGCAATTGAAAACGCAAAACGCGGCATTCCACGAATAAGGAGTCGAGACATTGCTTGCATTGCTTTGCGAGCACCAGCACCAGGCTGAAGACCGTCAATAAAATGAGCGCACTGAACTCAAAATCGCGGCCACCATGCAGAAAGTGATCCCATGTCCATAGATATTGCGTCACCGGCATAGTGAGGATCGAGATCGCCGACAGCACCAGGAGAGAGGAACCCAACCAAAACAGCGCCCGGGCTGTTCCCGCGTACGGTTCAGGGCTCGGCCCGATCGCTTTTTTGTTGATTTTCAATATGCTCTCGATTTCGTGCGGCCCTCTGGGTGAAGGCACACGTCCGGTGAAAGTTAATCAGATGCAGGACTGTTCTTTCCCGATTCCTATTTCGAACAGTGAATCGCAATCCCAGGGAAACACTGCCCATTGGACGAGGCAGGCGCGGATTCGTTGTCTCTTAAGTAGATCATGAAACTATGCTTTCCAATGTGAATGGCCCTTGGATTGCGGGAGGATCTGCGGCCGGTCGCATTCTGCGAGCCGGGCATCGCAGGAGTTGCCCTCCCCTGATGGCGAGTTCAGGGGCCGGAGGGCACGCGGCATTGGGAGTCAGTCCGGCGCGAAAAGCAGCCAAGCTGATGCAGATGCGATCATCAGAAGTCCCAGCCAGGACTGCCAGGAAACGTGCGGACGGAGTATGGCGAGGCCGACCAGGTTCGCCAGCAAAGGCGCAATCAAAAAGCGCGTGGTCATGCGCACGGCCGACATCCTGGGCATGAGCCAGAACAGCAACCCTAGCGCGAACAGGTCCGATGCGAGCCATGCATCGAAGGGCAGGAAAGCGGCTTTCTCTGCATGGACCATCACGCCGAGAACTCCAAGACAGAGCGAAGCGGTGGCCGATGCTGTGACGGCGAAGTTCAATGGCGAGTGATCAATCTGGTGACACTCGCTGACGGCGAAGCAATTTGCGGCGGCGATCGAAGCGGCAGATGCGATCACTCCGCAGAAGGCGAGGAAGGATGCCGCTGAGTTCGGAATCTCAATCGGGAAGACAAGCGCTGTTCCTGCGACGGCGATCATGGCCGCAGCGAATCCGCCTCGCTCCTCGGTGGCGGTGTCGTCGCCGATGTACGGTGCGAAGATGACGGCAAACAGGGGCGTGAGAGAAAAAAGCGCGACGCGGGTGGAGTCGTCGACGACAGTCCTGCCCAACTCCGTGAACAGGAGCGGTAATACGAATAACCCGAAGCCTGCAAGGAACGCTTTTGCCAGGGTTCCCGGCTGGAGCAAGGGGGTTTTGCGGATCAGAGCCGCGAGCCCCGCCAGCACAGCAAATATTGCCAGAAGCGACGCTTCGCGGATGATGGGCGAAAGCGCTATCCGCGCCGTTGTTCGGGGAAAGAGATCGAACCGCAGCGTATTTGCCGCCCACAAGAAGCAAAGAGCTATCAGGGCGACGACTGGCGCCAGCTTCTCCCGTGATTTCGGCAATCTTTGTTCGATCTTCCAGATCATATCGAAAGCGCTCCGGCAGTGTAGCGAGAGTGCCGCGGAAAGCTCGGGAACCTCTCCTAAGCTACAATGGCTACTGGGCTATATCCGACTTTTCAAGTACAGCAAGGAGTTTTCTTTTTATGGCGATTCCCGCCACCCAACTGCGTCCGGGCATGATCATCAAGCACAACGACACTCTGCACAGTGTCTTCAAGGTCGAACACCGGACTCCGGGCAATTTGCGCGCATTTATCCAAGCCAAGCTCCGCAATCTCAAGTCCGGCGCCATGTTTGAGCACCGCTTCCGTTCCGCCGACGCAATCGAGAAGGTCTCCGTTGATGAAGTCACCATGGAGTTCCTCTACGCCGATGGCGACGACTACTACTTTATGAATCCCGTCGACTATGAGCAGACAGTGCTTAACAGCTCTCTGCTGGGCGATGCAGTCGAGTACCTCACTCCGAACTTGCAGATCAAGATCAGCTATATTGACGGCCAGCCTGTCGGTGTCGACCTGCCCACCTTCGTCGAGCTCCGGGTTGTCGAGACCGAGCCAGGACTCAAGTCCGCAACCGCCTCTTCCGTCACCAAGCCCGCCAAAACCGAGACCGGGCTGGTCGTGCAGGTGCCGCCGTTCATCAACGAAGGCGAAAAGATCCGGGTAGACACGAGCGAAGGCGCATACCTGAGCCGAGCATAGATCGTTCGTTCTTCGATTCGACGACGCCGGGCTTCAAGTCCCGGCGTTTTTGCGTTCAAGCGAACTCCGATCCAGTCTTTGGATGCGCTCCTGAGCGGCGGATCGTGGCGCGGGACAGGCGCAGTAGATTTTTCTTTCTTTCGTGACGGACTTGTGAGTACCATTGCTGCTGTTCCGCGCTGGTCTGCAATTCCCCCCTCGTGAGGTATCCCAATGCAGAGCAAATTTCTGCCTTACCCACTTTCTCTTTTTTCCTCGCTCTCAACGCCCCGCCGAAATCTGATCTCGCAGCGGGCAAGCCGCGGTGCCCACTTGAGCCGAGTCTCCGCATGGCTGATAGCGTTGGCGCTTTTCTCCGCTGCCTCCGTACTCGCGCAGGCGCAGGGTTACAAATCCATCGTCGTCTTCGGCGATTCGCTTTCCGATACCGGCAATGTGGCTCATCTCACCGAAGATCAGATTGGTATCCGGATCCCCGGTCCGATCGCCAATTACACAGACGGGCGTTTCACAGACGGATACGACACCGTGCCGCACGCCGTGAACTATGCCGGCACCTGGGTCGAGCAGTTTGCTGCATCGCTCCCGGCCCATCCTGAGATTGTGGATTCCCTGGACGGCGGCACAAACTACGCTTACGGGTTCGCCACGACCGCGAACGGCACCAGTCCGCTCACTCTGGGTCCGGTCACGGTGCAGGTGGAAAACATCGGCCAGCAGATCACCGACTATCTCAAGACTCATCCCAGGATCGACAATCACACGCTGTTCATCGTCTGGGGTGGTGCGATCGATCTCCTTTCTGTGTCGTCTTCTCAAGACGTTTTCAACGCGGCACTGCGGCAAACGCTTAACATACAGCGGCTGGTCCAGGCCGGCGCTACGCAGTTCCTCGTGCCCAACCTGCCGCCGCTGGGGTTGACGCCGCGCCTCAATGGAACGGTGGGAGGATCGCCCTCGGCTGCGCTCACCGCGACCGCGGCATCTCTTCTCTACAACAGCTATCTGGCAACAGGCATGGCGGTGTTGCGCGACTTCTATCCACGCAGGCATCTGGCGTTTTATCAGCTTGACACTTTCAGGCTGCTTCGCAAAGTGGTGTCCGCGCCGGCAGCCTACTCGCTCGTCAACGTTACGTCGCCGGCACAGGGCCAGCTATCCGTCAACCCCGACACGTACCTGTTCTGGGATGACCTTCACCCAACAACACGGGGCCACAATATTCTGGCGGATGCGGCAGTCAGCCTGCTGACACCCTAGCGGTGCCGGACACGATCATTTTTCGGTACTGACAGTGATCGTGCCGCCCGCTGGCACAGGAACAATCACCCAACTGACAGGCATTCCGCTGAGCGATATGCCATGCTCAGCGCGCTGCCACGTGCCGTTGAGCTTTAACTGCTGCCTGCTTCCGGCGAATGCCGCTTTCCATCGTATCGATGGACCACTCTTGTTCACGACGACCGTGCGCGCATCTCCGGTGTGCGATACGTCGAGCGTATTGCTCCTGATATGCAGTGACGTGACCGTCATGGTATCGGTTTGCGAAAGGGGCTGCGGAAGGCTCTGCACGTCGAAGGCATCGCCTTCCCTGGCCGGCTCGATACCCATGGCACCGGAGATGAGCGCGGCGATTACCGCGTAGGAAACTTCAGGATATTCACGGCGCGCTTTGACGGGAGCGGAGAGGTCAAGAAGCACGCGCCACGCCACCTCAGCGCGACCGTAGCGAAAGAGCACCAGGGGCACATAGCTCTCTTCTTCAATGTTGATGGTCTTCCAGTACGCAGGGTCGGAGATGAAGTCGAGCGCTCCGCGAATATGGTCGGGATTTCTGGCCGCGTCAAAGTACAGAACGTAGGTGTCGGCCGAGCCGAAGCCGTGCCGTCCGCCTTCCGTGACTGCGTAGAAGTGATGTTGCTGGGGAGACCAGGCTGCGGTTTCGAGAATGATGCTGGATGGCATCGGCTGCCGGTTGTAATTGGGTGGCGAGATTTTTATCTTCCGGAGATAAGGCGACTTCCGGGTAAGAGCGAATGGCACGATATTCGGTAGCGAGCAGATCTGCGCCAAGATTGAAATTCTTCGGCCCCTCAAAGTAGCTGGGAAGGCCGCGCGAGTCAACGAACTGGCCATGCGCGAGACGCCGGTTGGCGATGCGCGGCCGCGACAGAATGACCTCGGGCTGCAACCGCCACTGCGTGAGGTAGTCGGTGAGAGTTCTGCGGAAGAAGAATTGCAGGCGAGGATCCGACCGATAGAAGTTGTCACCTGTCCATCGACCCATGCGTACGCTGGCATCGAGCACATCGAAGTTTGCCGGCAGGTTAAACCAGAAGTCGTCATCCGAGCGGTAGTCGAAGGATGAGGGCAAGCCGTTGCTGTCGATCTCCCAGTACGATGCCCAATTGCGGGACGCTGCGGCGGACGCGGCAAAGCGGGCCAGCATGTTGCGATTCGCGGCGAAAAGGCCCAGCGCCGCTGCGCCCGTTGTTTGATGCGAGACGTCGCGCATGCAGAAGGCGTTACGGCCCGGCAACGCCGCCTCATACCACGGCCCAATCGAGCCCGACCCCGAATGCGCGTAAGTCAGCGCCTGCTGTTTTGCCCAGGTGAAAGCGGCGTCGACCGAAGCATTGGACGAGTGAAAATCGAGGCCGGACTGCGAGGCTGCCTCCTGCGCTGTTGCAGCCGGGCTTGTTGATAGCGCCGATAGGCACCAGCACAAAACAAGAGTGATTTCGATTCTCATGGCACCTGGACGTACGCGATCACGATCGACGGGGCGAGTTGGTTTTGATGGCCTGGATCATCATAGAACGCTGCGCGTCTCACTCCGAATTGACCACATCGATCCGCAGAAGAAGACTGTTTCGCTGGCGACCCACCGATCGGTTCTGACCATGATTCACGACTCGGACGGGGAGATCTACGCCTGCAAGGCAACAGTCGATATTTTCATCTCAAGTCCGACGACTCCGTCCCGAAGTTGACGGCGTGATCTCGGTCGGCGGTTCTACGAGAAGGCGGCCGGAGGCCAAATCATCTTTACGTAGGGCACGGCGTTCGCTGTTCACATTTGGAGAATCCCCGGTGGACCGGGCATGCTCTCTCGCCATTGCTCGTTGGCCTTATCGCATCGCGGTGGAAGACGATCCGTTTTCTGCTGCTGAAGCATGCTCCAGCAACGTGACAGACTGTGTGCGATTGGGCGCGCGAAGCAGAGAAAGCCTAAGGGCATTTTCTGCCTCGCGGGGCTGGTTCTGCTTCATCAGCAGTTCCGCGAGAAGTTCGTATGACGGCTTGACAGGGTCGGGCGGACCGAAAGCGAAGGGAAGATTCATCTCCGTGTCAGCCGCCTTGCGGGCCAGCCCGACGGCCTCATCGAGTTTTCCTTCATCTGCGAAGATCAGCGCTTGCACCTGGCTGCGCTCGATGCCGGGAACCTGGCGGCCTGGTTCGTCGGCGGGTTCGCCGGCTTTGTCGAAAACTCCCGGGAGGCTCGGCAGGAGCGAGTCCATTTCTGAAAGCGCCTTTTGCGCGGCGCTGAGATCGCCCTTCTCCGCAGCGACAATCCCGGCTTCGTAAGCCACGTTGAGCCTGAGCATCGGATTGTCGCCCGGATCCACCGTCCAGGCTGCGACATCGTCATTCCACTCAGCGGAATCGATGACGAACCGTGTCTTCATGGTCAGAAAGGAAAACAAGGCTGCGTCATCGGGGTCAACGACGCCTCTGGCGCGAGCTGCCATTCCTGCCTGCGTTGCATCGGCGCGGCAGCCCTCGAGGATCTGCTTTGCCCTGGCAATCTGGCCAGTTTCGAGGTATCCATATTCGAGCCAGTAGTTGTAATGACCGCAGTGAACAGCTGGCTTTCCGGCCGCGGCTCGTTGCGCATTCACCACGCGCGATGCGGCTTCATTTGCCTGGACCACATCGTTCCACATGCCAAGCGCGAGGAAAATGTGCGAAGTCATGTGCTGCGCGTGCGCGGCGTCCGGAGCGATCTTCGAGTAAGAGCGCGCGGCAGGAAGCGCAAGGCCGGCGTGGATCGGGTCGTCACAGGAGTGGATCAGGTAGTGCGCAATGCCTGGGTGATCTGGATGGCTGTAGAAGAGCGGCATCAGGATGGCCGCAGCCTGCATGTAAGTCCGCTCGCTGCGAACGCCCTCACCGGTGCCCAGTAGGGCAAGGGAATAAAAAGCAGCCGCTTCGATGTCGTCGGGGTATTTTTCGTGCAATCGCGCCATGGCTTCGGCGTAACGCTGATCGCGGGCCGGCTTCGGGCCCTCGCCGTAAAGAATGTCAAGCGTCCGGAGATAGTCCTTCTCGCGTTCTGTGGGTGCCTTGGCGAGGCGAGCCTCGGGAGTGGGGCCAAGTTTGTTGAGGGCGGCGAGAGCGGCGTCACGGTCCTGCTGGTTCCAGACCGGGTGGTTGAAGGTCATGGCCTCGCCCCAGTAAGCCATCGCGAAGTTGTGATCAATCTTTTCGGCTTCGCGGAAGTCGCTAGCGGCAAAGTCATATTCAAAGCTGTGCAGCAGCGCAAGACCGTGGAGAAAAGGCGCCTGGGCAGCTTTTGAGCCGGAGTTGGCGAAAGCCACGACGCCGGCGTTGGTCTGGCAAAAGGCCACCGCGCTGAGTGTCAGCAACGCTGGAGAGAGAAGTCGTGAATTGCCAAGAACCTGCATGGGTGAATCGGCCAAATCGCGTGGGGAATGGCGGAACTGTCCTGCAATCGTAGGGCGGGAGAGAAAGACCGTCAACGAAGAATTTATTTTTCCTTGCATGCTCACATCCGTTATATGTTACAGTCTGTAACATTATGGCAAGTAACACTCATGATCCGGCAGAACTTGGGGAACTGGAACGCGACCTGCTTTCGATCGTCTGGCGCCTGGGCTCGGTAACGGCGGAGCAGGCACGCGAAGAACTGGATCGTCCATTAAAGGACTCGACGGTGCGGACGGTTCTGCGGCGGCTCGAAGACAAGGGCTACCTGGCGCATTCGGTGGACGATCGCACGTTTATTTACCGGCCGGCAGAATCGCGGCAGAAGGTAGCGGGGCGGGCTGTAAAGCGCATTGTGGACTGGTTCTGCGAGGGATCGGTGGAAGAACTGCTGGTGGGCCTGGTCGATTCCAAGGTTCTCGATCGTGCCGAACTGCAGCGGCTGGCAATTCGGATCGCAGAAGTACAGAGGCAGGCGGGCAAGCCAAAAAAGGAGTCTTAGAAAATGATCTCCTCATTGTTCATGGAATCAGCTCTTCGTTCTGTTCTCCTGGCGCTGGCCGTGTGGATAGGCCTTCGCGTTTTCGCGGTGCGCAACGTGCTGGCCCAGAAGGTGGCATGGGGACTTGTGCTGGCATCGGCCCTGACAATGCCGGTGGTTCTGCCGATGGCGGAGCACTGGAGTGTTTTGCCGGCAAACGTAAGAGTCACCATTCCGGCGGATCCCGCAAACCTGCTGGAAGAATTGCAGGCGCGCCTTCAGGCCGGGAAATCGCCGGCACCCAAGCCATCCGCGGTCGGAGCCTTCTGGTGGGGGAGAATCGACATCGGCGGAATCATCGAACGACGCCGTTCCGCCCCCGGCAGCGCAAAAACTGAAGGCCCATTCGCCGATAGGTGTTCACCCGCGAGTAAAAGATGTTGTTGTTGCGCAGAACGGCATTGGCGATCGATTTCCCGCGCCGGTGCAATCGCATTCCGCTATCGCTGAGACGCCAAACCAGGTGCCGGCGGCACAGCAGCGGGCAATCTCTATTTTCCGGGCTGCAGGGCTCATCTATCTCGCAGTTGCCGGCGTGCTGTTGACGCGCTTGTTCTATGGCCTGCTGATTGCATTGCGCGTGTGGCAGTCGGCGAAGCCTCTGCAACTGGATGCGTCCCCGTTATCTGACGGCCTGCATTTGCGTGTAAGCGATTCGATTTCTTCTCCGGTCACAATCGGATCGGCCGTGGTATTGCCGAACGACTGCCGCGAGTGGGACAGCGAGAAGCTGCGCATCGTGCTCGCTCATGAGCGATCCCACATCCGGCAAGGTGATTTTTATCTGCAATTGCTGGCGGGCATTTACGCCGCCGTTGTCTGGTTCAGCCCGCTTGGCTGGTGGCTGAAGCACGAACTTTCTGACCTCGCCGAAGCGATCAGTGACCGGGCGGGATTGGACGAAGCCGCCGACCGGACATCGTACGCCCGGATACTACTGGAATTCGCGGCCGCGCCGCGCTCAACCATCCTAGGAGTCGCAATGGCACGCCATGGATCACTCTCCCGCCGAATCGAGCGTCTGTTGAACGAGGTTTCCTTCCGCCAGGCATTTGCCGGTACACGCCGGGGACTGGTGGCAGTCCTTCTCGTTCCAGTGGCGCTGTTTGCCGCAACGACCCTGGTACGGGTGCAGGCTGCGGGACAACAGGCACCCGCAGTGCCGGCGGCGCCCGCGACACCACCTTCCATGGCCGCGCCTGAAGTGCCTGCCGCGCCGCCAGCGCCCCGGGAAGGTGTCTCGAATCCAGAGCAGATTACGGACGAGATGCCTGCGCCCGCTGTTGCGCCTCAGGCACCCGAGAAGATCGTGGCACCCAAGGCTGCGCACGACTGTCCACCTGAGGGAGTCTTGGCGCCTCCCGCGCCTCCACGTACTCCGGCTGCGCCGGGTCTTCCTGCGCCACCGGCACATGTACCCGGTCCGGCAGGCGTTGCTCCGGTGGCGCCGGTGCACGCTCCAAATGTAATGGTCTTGCAGGCTGGGCGCGGAATTGCAGCGCTGCAGCTTTCGCCCAGGATTTCGCTGAAAACGCCAGTGATCATGCTTCCCCGCATTGCGGGAATTCCCGCGCACGCTACGTTTGCGATCCTGGAGCCCTCGCTTGCGGCTTTTGGTGAGGGCCGTGGATACGGCGTCGGACAGAGCACGACTGACGAGAGCGGCACCGTGGTCTTGAGCAAGAACGGCAAGAGTTCCGGATATCGCTATTCGTACTCGTCCAACGGGGATGCATACGCGATCGTGAAGGGCAACGGATCGGGCCAGATGTCGTTCAATGGAAACATTCACACGTCGGATCTTGAAAAGGCACGGAAGCAAGCCGGCGGCAAAGACTTTCTCTGGTTTGAGCGCGGCGGCAAGGCATACATCGTCGACGATCCTGCGACATTGGCGCAGATCGAGGCCATGTACAAGCCGATGGAGGATCTGGGACGTCAGCAGGAAGAACTGGGGAAGAAGCAGGAAGCGCTGGGCAAACAGCAGGAAGAGCTCGGCAAGCAGCAGGAAGCAGCGAGCGTTCCAACGCCGGACATGAGCAAGGAGATCGCCAAGATCGAAGAAGGAATCGCGAAGTTGAAGGCCAGCCAGGGGAAGAACATGACGCAGGATCAGTTTGGCGAACTTCAGGAGAAGCTCGGAGAATTGCAGGGTCGGCTAGGCGAACTTCAGGGGCAGATCGGCGAAAAGCAGGGCGAATTTGGCGAGAAAATGGGAGCTCTTGGAGACAACATGGGCGTGCTGGGCCAGCAGATGGGCGAACTTGGCGAGCGGCAGGGGAAGATTGCCCAGCAGGCTGACCAGAAAGTCCGTGGGATCATCGACGAGAGCCTGAAGAATGGGAAAGCACACCCAATTCAGTAACGCGAACGAGCCATCCGCTGGCAGCGACACAAAGCAGCTGCAGCACCTTTCATTCAAAGTCTTTTGACATCGTTCACCAGCGAATTCCGAAAGTCAGGGGAGTGATGTTCGTTGAGACCTTGTGATAGTCGGCATGGTGATACCTGAATTCGGTGTAGAACTTAAGCCCGCTGTCACCCAACCGATAGGTAACGCCGCCGCCGATGTTCTCGCCAAAGGAGTCGGCACTGGTGCTGCCTGTAACGACCTGAACCTCGCCAATGGTGCAGCCATACCACCACGACCAGTAAGGATCGCAGATTACAGCCAGGCCCGGCGTCGTGGTTTCGCCGGAACGGTGATACCATCCGATTCCCCCGATCGCATACGCTCCCAGATGATGGCCGAGCGGCATATGCACCACGGGGTCGAAGGTCAACGCATATTGGCGCGCTGAGGCATTGGGAGTCTGAAGAGCCTGCTTTGTTGCCGAGTTCACAGGCAGATCCTGCCACATGAATTCGCCGTTCGTGCTCAGGTATTTTTTGATGTTGTAGCCGCCACCGACTACGAAGTTTGCGCCGTCGTTGATGAAGTTGCTCAGATCACTCTGGGGGAAACTGATGCCGCCCCCGATATTGAAGTTCCATCGTCCAGAATCCTGCGCAGGTGCAATTCCGGCCGAAGCGAGAACCAGCACAATCAAGGGAAAAGTGACGCGGTAAAGGACGTTCCGCGAAATCAGATACTGAGCCTTTTTCGATTTCATCCTTTTAATCCTCCAGAGATAAGTCAACGCGCACGTTCAATGAGTATTGAAGTCTGCTTGCTTGACGAACGTTCTCGAAGGGAGCCAATCGCACATGGGGTGCGCCTGATGCTCTTCTCTAAATAAGGCAATTGCCTGCCCTGGGGATCATCGTGCGCCATATCTGATGGCGCGTAAACTGGCAAAACTGGCAGTTAAATGCAAGACAGAAGCGCAGGCCGCATTGCCGGGAAGTTTCGACCGTGCCGATCTGGCGCAGTTGCGGGCGCTTTTTAAGGGAGATGTAGATACGCGTTGAAGTGGGTTTCGATTTTCGCCGGGGTGACATCGGAAAAGCCCTTCGTGGATGGCCGCCGGCGATGGTAATTTCCCTCTCACGGAAAAGCGACGTTTCCCCTGCGTGCAGCATGCAGAGATAAGGCACATCCGAGTCAAGGCTTTTCCGCCCCCAGCCAGCAACCTTCGCTTTCCGCCATGTCAGGCTGGGCAGTATTCAGACATTCGCAACCGATCGGTTGCTGGTTACAGTTGTACCGGCTTGGCCTCAAGCAGGGCTTCTATGGTTTTCAGAGCATCGAGGACCGCGGAAGAAGCAGGCGCATCCACTTGCACCACGGCGAGAGCCTTGACGGGCTTCGAGCCGGCGCGTTCGCGGCCTAGAGCGAAGTTGGCAATGTTCACGCCTTGCTCGCCGAGTATGGTTCCGATCTTTCCAATCACGCCGGGCACGTCCAGGTTGCGACAGACAAGAAGATTGCCTTCGAGCGGCGCCTCGATGTCAATGCCGTCGAACTCGAGGAGCCGCGGCTGTTCACCGTGAATCACGGTCGCCGTGGCATGGCTGCGCCCCGTTGCGGTATGCAGTTCGATCGCGAGCAGCGTGGCGGCTCCGCCGCGGTGGGTTTCTTCCTTTTCTTCGTGGACGCGGATGCCGCGTTCCTGCGCCACCGCTGCGGCATTGATGCGATTCACGTTCTCCGAACCCTGAAGCAGGCCTTCGATGGCGGAATTTCGAACGAGGTCTGTTTTGGCCTCGGCCAGGGCGCCGCCGTAGGTGAGCGAGATGGACTCGATGCCGGACTTGCCAGCCTGCGCAAGGAATGCGCCGAGGCGTCCGGCGAGATCGATGAATGGCGCAAGCTGCACGTACTCTTCGTGGCTGAGCGAAGGTAGGTTGACGGCATTCTGCACGACGCCGAGCTTGAGGTACTCGCGCACCTGCATGGCGATCTGCACGCCGACGGCTTCCTGCGCTTCGGCCGTGGATCCGGCGATGTGCGGAGTGAGGATGACGTTATCGAACGTGGCATAGGGCGAATCTTTGGGCGGTTCAATGGTGAAGACGTCGAGAGCTGCTCCGGCAACCTGGCCAGACTTGAGCGCGGCGACGAGGGCTTCGTCGTCGACGAGTTCTCCACGAGCGCAATTGATGATGCGCACGCCCTTTTTCATCGCCGCGATGTTTTTGGCGTTGATGATGCCGAGGGTCTGCGGAGTAAGGCCGACATGGAGCGTAAGGTAGTCGCAACCGGCGATGAGTTCATCGAGGGTGACGATGCGGATGCCGTTTTCGCGTGCGACGGCGGCAGAGACGAAGGGATCGCTGCCGATGATTTCGAGGCCGAAGCCGCGGGCCCGGCGCGCGACTTCAAGCCCGATGCGGCCGAGGCCGAGGATGCCGAGGGTTTTGCCGCGAAGCTCGGCACCCTGCAGGTTCTTCTTCTCCCACTTGCCGGCGTGCATGGTGGAGTTGGCGGTTGGGAGCTTGCGGGCCAGTGCCAGCATCAACCCGATGGTCAACTCGGCGACAGCCACGGCGTTGGCGCCTGGCGTGTTCATGACGACGATGCCGCGGCGCGTGGCGGCTTCAGCATCGATGTTGTCGACACCTACGCCGGCGCGGCCAATGACGCGGAGTTTGGGCGCGTGCTCCATCAGCGCATCGTCGGCCTGGACGGCGCTGCGGACGACGAGGGCATCGGCGTCGGCGAGTGCGGCGAGCAGGCCGTTGGGGAGATTGTCGTGCGTGAGGATTTCCCAGCCGGGCTCGGCTGCGAAGACGGCGAGGGTGGCGGGCGATACTTTCTCGGCCAGAACGATCTTCATCTTGTCTCCCGTGGCGGTGGCGGTCGCGGATTCGTAGTCGTCGAAGCGGATGTTGTGCTTTTCACAAAGGAGGTCGAACATGCGCACAGCGGCAGCGTGGGGCTTGCCCTCGCCGCGCTCGTACTTGGTGATGGAGTTGGGATGCACGCCGAGAAGTTCGGCCATCTGGTAGGAGTAGAGGTCGAGCTGCTTGCGTGCGATGACGAGCTTTTCGCCGAAGGAGAGGTCAGGCATAGTCAGTTATCAGTTATCAGTTGTCAGTTCCGGTTACAGTTCTTAGTTGGAAGTTCACAGTGAATACAGATCGCACTCTGGCGGCAGTGAACGGAGAACTACGAACTGCGAACTGTTTCTGCAAACACCTTCTGCGCTGCTGCTACTGCCTGCCCGTATTCGACCTTGAGACCCAGCGTGTCCTTCGCGATGTGCTCCATGGCGCCGAGGAAGGCGATGGTGTCGAGGTAGTCGAAGAAGCCGAGATGCGCGACGCGGAAGATCTTGCCCTGCATCTCGCCCTGGCCGTTGGCGGTGACGAGAGCGAATCGGGATTTCAGAGCTTTGACGACGGCGCCGGAGTCCATGCCTTCCGGTACGGCGACGGCGGTTGCGGCGGCAGCGGGCGCGGTAGGTGCAAACAGGGTGAAGCCGAGGGAGACGAGGCCGGCACGCGTGGCGGCGGCATTGGTGATGGCGTTATCGATGAGAGCGATGCGGCCTTTCTCAAGATCGCCACCGGCCTGCCCGGCGATGTAGTCGAGCGCGGCACCCAGCCCGGCAATGAGTGCGACGGCGGGAGTGTAGGCGCTTTCGCCTTTGACTGCGTTCTTGCGCTCCTTGCGGAGATCGAAGTAGTAGCGCGGGTTTTTGGATTTCTCCATGGCCGCCCATGCTTTCTCGCTGACGCTGAGATAGGCGAGTCCGGGAGGGATCATGACCGCCTTTTGCGATCCGCCGATGAGGATGTCGATGCCCCAGCCGTCCACGTCGAAGTGGGTGGTGCCAAGGCCCGTGATTCCGTCGACGACGATAAGCGCTTCGGGGGCGACTTCGTGAATCAGTTTTGCAATGGCCTGCACGTCGTGGGCGACGGCCGTGGAGGTTTCCGTTGCCTGCAGGTAGACGACGCGGTGCTCCGGCTTGAGGGCCGCGCGGATCTGGGCGAGGTCGAAGGTCTGCCCATAGGGGGCGGAAACAACGTCGGGCTCGCAGCCGAAGGCCTTGGCAAGGCCGGTCCAGCGTTCGCCGAATTTTCCGGCGGTGAGAACGAGAACCTTGTCGCCGGGCGAGGTGAGATTGGAGACCGAGGCTTCCATGGCCCCTGTGCCGGAGCTGGAGAGCAGCAGAACGTCGTTCCCGGTGCCGACGAAGACCTTGAGCTGGGCAAGCACCTTCTGGAAAAGAGCCCGGAACTCAGGAGTGCGGTGGTGCATGTCGGCGGCAGCCATGGCAAACTGGGCTGCGGGAAGCAGAGGCGTGGGGCCTGGGGTATAAAGACGGGTCTTACGAATCATAGAGTTATCCTCCCCTAAGGCGGTTGGTGAATGTTTAAGAGCTGACCGAGTTGAAGTTGCTATCCTCGGAAATCACATAATACACATATTTGTGATTTATGTGAATTCGGCGTTGTGGAAAATAACGACATGGGAATGTCTCATCCCCGTTTGTATTTAGAATCAACATTTCAGAGAGGGAACCATGAGCGACGCAGGCGCACTGGAAGCGCAGATCAGCCAGCAGGTTTTCACCGCAATGAAGCTCCACGATGCCGAGCGGACGGGGACATTGAGGCTGATCAAAACGGCACTGAAGAACAAGTCGATCGACAAGCGGGGTCCGCTGACTCCGGCGGAGGAGCAGCAGACGCTGGCGACGATGATCAAGCAGAGGCGCGACTCGATCGAGATGTTCACGAAGGGCAACCGGCCAGAGCTGGCGGCGAAAGAGGCGGGGGAGATCGCGGTCATCGAGGAATTCCTGCCCAAGGCGCTTGATGAGGCGGGTCTGCGCGCGCTGGTAGCCGAGGTGATTGCGGAGCACGCGAACGCGACGGGAAGTGCGCCAACCCCGAAGGACATGGGGCCGGTGATCAAAGCGGTGCAGTCGAGGCTTCAGCAGGCCGGCGTTCGCGCCGAGGGCCGCGTAGTGAGCGAAGCTGTGAAGCAGGCACTGGCGGTGTAATCGACATCCAAGCACAGAACCGCGGAACATCGCGTTTGCGCTGAATCTCTTCTCGGGATTACGTTGCGCAAGCACGGACCGACTGCCGGGCCCCTGGAGCGACGATGACCTTTCTTCGACGAGTCTTTGCGGTCGCGCTGTTACTTTCCGGAATGACGGCATGTTCTCTTTTGCAAGCCCAGGGTCCGCCGTTCCAGGTGGACGACCCGGTTCCGGTTGATTTCAGGCATTACGAGTTTTATATCTTCGGGTCCACCGATGGCACACCGGCCGAGACGGACTACACCGGCCCTGCGTTCGAATTCAATTGGGGTGCGGTGCCGCGAGTGCAGATTCATGCGATTCTGCCATGGGGCGGAATCCACCCGATGAACAATCCAATCTATGCTCCGACGGGAACGGGGCCAAGCGCGATGGGTCTGCTCGACATGGAGCTGGGCGCGAAGATTGCCATTATCAAGGAAACCAGGTCCGTTCCCCAGATTGGAACGTTCACGATGATTGAGATTCCGACTGGCGACTCCGAGAAGGGACTTGGCGTGGGCAAGGTCTGGTACAAGATACCAATCTGGTTTCAGAAGAACTCAGGAAAATGGCTGTTTGATGGCGGCGTGGGCGAGACCATAGTGCCGCAGACCGATTATCACAATTTTCCCTACGGCGGCTTCCTGGTAAAGCGCGAGGCCGGCAAAAAGCTGGACCTTGCCGCAGAGATTTTTTCGCATGGCGGAGAAGGCGTGGCGGCACCGGCAACCCATGCGTCAACCATGGTTGATGCGGGGGGATACTGGCATTTGAAAGGCGAAGAATTCATGCAGCTTCTTTTCGCATACGGACATTCTGTCGCCGGACAGACCGAGAACTATGCGTATCTCGGCCTCTACTGGACATGGGGCAAAGACGACAAAGGCAGCGATAAGGATCCTGTCGAGAAGAAAACATCGTTCCTGAAGGATGCGATGTTCTCGCGGCACGCGTCGAAGGGTGGATTTTAATCTTCGAGTACCGGAGCTTAGGTGCGTGCCTGCGGGTCGATCGAGTCCCGTCTCTGCTCGAGAAAGCGGCGCACGGATGGATCGCGCTCGAGTCCAATGGCAATTGCGTAAGCGCGCAGCGCCTCGTCGATGGCGTTGATGCGGGCGAGCAGCTCAGCCCGCGCGGCCCAGTATGGCTGGTACTCGCCGAGTCGCGGGTCGGAGGCCACCTTGTCGAGATCATGCAACGCCTGGTGGGGACCGCGCAGTTCCGCGATGGCGAGAGCACGATTGACGGCGGCCACGGGTGAATTGCTCATCGAAATCAGGGCGTCATAGAGTTCGATGATGGCGCTCCAGTCGGAGCTGCCAATGCATGCTCTTGCCGCGTGGGCTGACTGAATGGCGGCTTCGAGCTGATAGCGGCCGACGATGTTCATTGCACTGGCACGCTTTAACAGCGACTCGGCCTCGGCGATCATCTCCGGCTTCCAGAGGCGGATGTCCTGCCGGGCGAGCGGAATGTAATCGCCCGCTGCATTGCGGCGCGCGGAACGGCGCGCTTCAGCGTGGAGCATCAGAGCGAGAAGACCGAGGCTCTCAGGCTCATCGGGCAGCAGCTCGGTAACGACACGGCCAAGGTAGATGGCTTCTTCCGCTAGATCGCGACGCGCGACATCGGCTCCAGCGGCATCCATCCAGCCCTCGGCGAAAGCAGCGTAGATGGCATCGAGAACAGCGTCGAGGCGGGAGCGGAGTTGGCTGCGCTCGGGGATTTCGAGAGGAATGCCGGCCTGTCGAATTTTAGTCTTCGCGCGCACCAGGCGCTGGCTCATCGTGGCCGGAGAGATGAGAAATGCGGAGGCGATCCGGACAGCGTCGAGACCCAGCACGGTTTGCAACATAAGGGGCGCGCGAATGCCGGCGTCGATGGCGGGATGAGCGCAGGCAAACATCAAACCGAGACGGCGATCGGGAATTTCGTCTGTATCCGCGACGGATGCGACGGCACTCGCAATTTGTTCGAGTTCATCGGAGGCTGTTTCGCGCTGGGTCGATCGGGCGGCGTCGAGTAACTTGCGCCGCGCCACGGTCAGCAGCCATGCTTCCGGGTTCTGCGGACAGCCGTTTCTCGGCCAGTCAGTGAGGGCTGAGGCGAAGGCTTCAGAGAGTGCGTCTTCAGCAGCGGCAACATCGCGGGTGCGGGCGGCGAGGAAGGCGACGAGCTTGCCGTAGCTTCGGCGCGCGACCTGCTCGGCCAGATCGCGCGCGGTTACGCCGCCTCCGCATCCGCTCATGGCTACATCGCCCAGACGGGCCTGACCTCAACGATGCCGTGTTGCGAACCGGGGCAGCGCGCCGCCCAGGAGAGAGCCGCGTCCAGATCGGGTACGTCGATCAGGAAGTAGCCGCCGAGCTGCTCCTTGGTATCGGCATACGGGCCGTCAAGAACCTGCGACTTGCCGTCGGCGGTGCGGACGGTGGTTGCGGTAGAAGTGGGCTGCAGACGATTGGAACCCTTGAAGACGTTGGCCTGCTTCAGGGCTTCGGTGTAAGCCATGTAAGCTGCGTAGCCTTGCTTCTTCTGGTCTTCGGTCATCTTCGGCCAGGTTGTCTCGTCGGAATAGAGCGAAAGCAGGTATTGCATGAGGAGATCCTCCGTTTTGGATTTTAGGCACTTGGAAAAGCGCCGTCACCTCGATGACGCGGGAGGCGGCGCTATTTCGACATAAGGTTCGAAAGAATTTCCAGGAGCCCTGACCAATCGCCGATTCGTTTTTCAGGCTGGGCCACTTTCGCCGGGAGCTACCACCAGGATTCTGTCTGCACACCCCATGTCCAGCCCTGGTTGGTATTCGCATAGTCAGGGCCGCCTATCTGCCCCACGAAGCCGTTACCCCAGTGTGCCCATGTTGCGAAGGCGCGGATCGCTGGACGACTCATGAAGTGACGGCCCAGCGTGATCTGTGGAGCGATCGTGAACTTGAACAGCGAATCCGCGACGTGGGATCCGTGATCGTCGACGTAATCGTAAAACGGCTCGAAGGCCACGCTGAAGTAGTCGTTGAATTGCGCCTGCGGCCTGATGCCGGCGGAGAACCAATTCTGCAGTCCGCCGTACTTTTTGTAGTCGGTGGATTGAAACAGCAGCACGGGGCTCATGGTGAAGTGCCGACCGGTTTCGAAGATCATGTTTTCGGCGACACGGAAGCGATAAGAACCGGGTGCATCCGGACGTATGAAGGTCGCACCATTGATCGCGTAGGTTTCAAAGCCGGAGGTAAAGGTCTTGGAAGGCCCATAGCCGTACTGAATGTAAAACTTGTTCAGGTTGTCTTCGCCCAGCCATTTCTCAGCCGTATGGATGAAGGTGATTGAGGCGCCGTTCGCCTTGGGCGCGGTCTCACCGGCCTGATCTCTTCCGGCTGTGGCTTTGGAGTAGTCGACTCCAAGCTCACCCGTTCCGCCGATGAGTTTGAAATCGTAAAGACGAAAGTCGAAAGTGGATTTGCTGAAGCCGGCCTTGTTTTGCGGGTCGGGTTGAGGAAGGTCGCTGAAGCCGCTCTGGGAGCCAAGGCCAATCCAGGCGAATGCAACCTTGCCGAGGGGCGTCTGGATGCCTTCGACGCCGCCGCCTCCACCGCTCATGTTGTAGAGGTAGAAATCGTCGATGTGCATGTCGTGGCGACGATAGTAGCGGTTCCCTGCCCAGAAGTTCATGTGCGGCTGGCTCTGGCTGAGGTTGCCAATAGCGCCCCAGGCTTCAGCGAGGCCGAATCCGGTTGCGGTTGAGTCGAGGTAATTCTGGTAGGGGTTGTACATCGAAATGCGAACGGTGAAGCCGGCGACAGGTACCGAAGGTGCTGGGCTGGATGCAGAGGTTTGCTTGAGAGCGAAGGCGCCGGGAAGATAGAAATTTTTGGTGATTGCGATCTCTCCGTAATTTTCGGCTTCGTTTCCAAGCCGGCCTTTGGCGAGCGCTCCGGGGGCCTGAAAGGCGACCTGGGGCCCGCCTTCGTTGTCTCGCCCATATCCCGCGCGGAAGTAGCCTGAGATGTCGACGTAGCCACGGAGAACATTCTCCATGCGCTCGCGAACGCGGGTCTTTTCCTGCTGATCCATGGAGAGCTGAATGGAGTCTGTGGGTTCGACGAAGGGAGAGGGCTCCTGCGTGGCAGGGGGTGCGGATTGGACCTTTTCGTGCGCGGCTACGGGGGAGACTTCCGGCCGCGGGCCGGTAGCTGCCGCGGGTTGCGAAGGAGCAGGAGCGGCGACTCGAGGAGGAGCCAGCGAAGTTGCCTCAAGCTGGTTGAGCCGGTCATCGAGCTGTTTGAGGCGGCTCTCATACGCCTCACTCGCCCGTTCGTACTCCTGTTTCAACTGGATCATCTCCTGGCGTAGCTGGTTGATATCGGAGTTAACGGGTGTCTGTGCCTGGACATGAAGTCCAATGCTGAGAGAAAGCAATATGTATGTGAAGCCCGACCGCGCAGGGCGCATGATTCCCCCTCAAATCGTGACGATGAATTCTCGACGGATGAGACAGGTGCGTCAACTGAAAGAAATATCAGAGTGAACCCGATGAGCCCGGCTGCGCATATGACTTTTGTTCCGATGGTGCGGATTGGCCCCGTGATACTCTTTCCCGCAGAACAATCCATTCCAGCGGAGCGAGTCGTGGATCAGCAGGAGATCCGCAAAGAGATCGACCGACGGCGTCAGCGCGCCAAGGATCTGAAGCTGCGCGAGCATGTCTGGGATCTGTTTCACTCCAACCTTCAGCACTATTCCAGCAATCTGGACAAGGAGATCATCTTCCCCGCGATCCGGGAGACACTCGTGGTTGCAAACAATCGTTATCGGTTTTCTGTCGGGGAGCGCAGGTACGAGTTGGTCTACAAGTCCGGTAAAGAGCAGAAGGAGCGATGCGGCACCCGTAAATTGGAAGATGAGGTTGTTACCACGCCGATCGAGTTCAGCCTCGCGGTAGATGCGAGCACCGTCTTCGCGTTCGAGATGAGAAGAACGGTTCAGTATTCGCGCGAAATGCCTATCTTTTCGGAATACATGGGAGACGTGACAGCGTTCATCGGCGGCACGTGGGTGTCGGACTTCATCGCGATGGTGGCGATGATGAATCAGCACAAGCGGGCTGTGTGGGATCGGAACGCGAGGATGGGCCGGGAAGAAAAACTCAAACTAGAGATGAAGAATTTCGGGCTATAGCTTATCGGTCGGCGGCCTGCGGCAGACGTGAATCGGCGGCAGACCAAATGGCTGCCGCCGCCTGAAGGAACAGACTAAGTACCCTTAGTCCGTTTTCTTCGCTGCACCGTCCTTGGCTCCATCTACCGCGCCTTTGGTAGTGTTTTTGGTCTTGTCCCACGCCTTGGTGGTGCCCTTTGCAGTTGCGTGAGCTGCGTCCTTGGTGGTGTCTACTGTTGCGTCTGCAGCCTTCTTCGTACCCTTTGCGGTTGCGTGGGCCGCGTCCTTGGTGGTGTCCACTGTTGCGTCTGCGGCCTTCTTCGTACCCTTAGCGGTTGCGTTAGCTGCGTCCTTGGTGGTGTCTACTGTTGCGTCAGCAGCCTTCTTCGTGCCCTTTGCGGTTGCGTGGGCCGCGTCCTTGGTGGTATCGGCGGTGGCGTCAGCAGCCTTCTTCGTACCCTTCGCAGTGGCGTGGGCCGCGTCCTTGGTGGTGTCGCGCCGTTGCGTTAGCAGCCTTCTTCGTACCCTTTGCGGTTGCGTTAGCCGCGTCCTTGGTGGTGTCAGCCGTTGCGTCAGCAGCCTTCTTCGTGCCCTTCGCAGTTGCATGAGCTGCGTCCTTGGTGGTATCGGCTGTTGCGTTAGCGGCCTTCTTCGTACCCTTTGCGGTTGCGTTAGCCGCGTCCTTGGTGGTGTCGGCCGTTGCGTCTGCAGCCTTCTTCGTACCCTTTGCGGTTGCGTGAGCCGCGTCCTTGGTGGTGTCGGCCGTTGCGTCTGCAGCCTTCTTCGTACCCTTCGAGGTTGCGTGGGCCGCGTCCTTGGTGCCCTTCTTTACATCATGGGCAGCGTCCTTCGTTGCATCTTTTGTATCGTGCTCGGCGGTTTTGAGGTCGTGCTTTATGCTGTCGTCCTGGCCCGGCACAGGAGGTAGGCTCCATCCGATGGCGGCCGGGGCAACAACGAGAGCGGCCCCCAATAGGGTTGAAGCGAGTGTCCGTAGTGTCTTCATTCCCCGGAGCATACATCTGATGTCGCCAAGGGACAAGATGGAAAAGAGACGCTGGTTGTGGTACCGGTTCGTCCCGATAGTGTCTTTGCGACGCTGAGCCCGCCGAGGCCGCCACTCCGTTCAGCTAGTACACGTGCATATCGCCGGCGGGCACCGCGAACTTGAGCAGGCCAAGTTCTCCGGTAAGGCGTTCCAGTTTGAGGCGCGTCGCCTCACTTGGGGGAACCAGCGGCAGGCGCACCGTATCGGAAGCGCGTCCCATCAGTTGGAGGACCGTCTTGACCGGGCCGGGATTCGATTCCCAGAAATTAGCCTCGAAGAGACGTCCAAACCGGCGTTCGATATCGCGAGCTTCCGCCCACTCGTCGTGAAGAGCAGCATTGATCATGTGGGACATCTCGCCGGGAATTTCATTCGACGCAACACTGATGAGTCCCTGCGCACCGGCGCCGATCGAAGCCAGAGCGAGATTGTCGTCGCCCGAAAAGACCTTGAAAGTGGACGGCAGTGAGTGAACGAGTTCGGTGATCTGCGGCAGCCTGCCGCTTGCCTCCTTGACGGCTTCGACGTTGGATGCGGCTTCTGCGAGACGAACGACCGTTTGCGGATCAAGGTTTACGCCGGTACGGCCGGGCACGTTGTAGAGACACACAGGAATGGGCGCCACCGCCTTGGCCAGAGCGAGAAAGTGCTGGAACTGGCCTTCCTGCGTTGGCTTGTTGTAATAGGGATTCGCCGAGAGCACCGCGTCGACACCCGGAACCTGGCGCAGCATGGAAGCCTGGCGCAAAAGCGTTCGCGTGCAGTTGTGGGTGCATCCGGCCCACACGGGGACACGGCCGGCCGCTGCATCGATCACGATACGCACGGTGCGCAGCCACTCGGTCTCCTCCAGCGTGGCGGCTTCGCCGGTCGATCCGCAGGCCACAATGAAGGCGATTCCCGAGTCGATTTGCCAATTCACCAGCGCCCACAGAGCTGTTTCGTCGATCGATCCATCCGCCTTGAAAGGCGTAACAATTGCCGTGCCACAACCTGTCGTTTCCATCATCAAAAGTGTATATCCAACCGCAATGAAGGGGTGTGTGCACAACGTGGCGATTCGAACTCACGTTGCACAGTTCCGCCCCGGGGCCGGAAACCGATCAGGAAGCGAGTGAGCGGTATTCTGGCTCCAGAATCGACATGAGGTGGAGGTTGAACCAGACGCCCTCACGGCAGGCGGCGTCGCGCATGACGCCTTCGTACCGGAATCCCAGGCTCTCATAGAGATGACGGGCACGGCTGTTGTCTTCGAATACATCGAGGAAGAGGCGGTGAGCCTGAAGGTCCTCGAACGCGATGCGCTGCAATTCCTTGAGGATGCGCCGTCCCAAACCGCGCCCGGGAACAGCGACCACGACGCGCTTGAGCTCAATGGAGCGGGAGTCCTCGAGAATGCCGCGAAGAATAGCGTAGGCTTCGATCTCGCCTGAACCGGTTTCACTCACGTAATAGCGGGCATCTCCGGAGATGAGGGCAGCGAGATGACGATCTTCGTTCCACTGGCCCACAAACTCCCGAGCGATCGGGGTTTGTTCCAGGGCGACGATGGCGGTTACGTCAGAGGGCGCAGCGAGGCGAAGAAGCATAGCGATAACCGAATTGTATTAAGAACGCATGACCGAGGGCCCGACCGCAGGGCCGGTTCGCAGGGCCAGTTCGCAGACCATGGTCCATCAACGCATGATCAGTGCCGCGCTGACTTGTCCTCCGGTTTGTGCAAGGCTCTTACTTGCCCTGCGCATCCTGGAAGGCGTGGACCCACGCGTTCATTACATCGTCGAAAGTCATGCCCTGCTCGATCTTGCAGTTTGAAAACTTGTCGTCTTTCCTGTCACACTGCGCAACCCGTTCGCCTTGCTCGTTGTACAGTGTGAGGCTGTTGGGACCCTTGGGGACCTCGACAAGCGCGGGCTGAGTGGCCGGGTGTTCCGCAAGATTCACGGTGTGAACAAACGGTCCGTTGGAGGTCGCGGCGAGCAGACAAATGGCAACGAGTGTGTGCACGATGTCTCCAGAAGTTGTGACGGTGAAGCCAGTATAGGCCAGGTCTGATTTAAATCCACCCCGAAATCTTTGGCCATTCGTCACCCTTGAATCCGGCCGCCCTGAATCGATCGCGCAGGAGCATGCCTTTGCGAAGAGCAATTGGGATGGATCTCAGTTCTGTATCCTGAAGTAGAAACGACGACCCAAGCTCATGCGCTATCAAACCCAATTCCTGCTCTCGGCACTCGACCCAGCCCAGTTCCCTGCTGCTGCGGCCCCCGAGATCGCCTTCCTCGGCCGCTCCAATGTAGGCAAATCCAGCTTGCTCAATGCGCTTGTGGGCGAGAAAGCAGCCAAGGTGTCGCAGACGCCCGGCCGTACGCGAGCCATTAACTTCTTCGCTCTTCTGGATCAGAAGATGAAGAGCCGGCTGGTTTTCGCGGACCTGCCTGGCTATGGCTACGCCAAAATCTCAAAGTCCATCTCTGCCGAGTGGCCGAAGTTCATCGAGCCTTACCTTGCTGAACGCGAAACCCTCAAGCTCTGCATCTGCCTTGTCGATTCCAACATCCCGCCACAGGAGAGCGACGGCAAACTTCTCGAATGGCTGCGCCACGTGGGTCGCGACTTCCTTGTCGTTGCAACGAAAACCGATCGCCTCAGCGGCAATATCCGCACGCGCAACCTCCATGCAATCCGCAATGAATTCGAGCTGGATGAAGTGCTTCCCGTCTCGGCCAAAACGGGCGTCGGAATTAAAGAACTGTGGAGCCGCCTGGAGACGCAGGAACCCTGAACCCTCTTCTCAAGAGATCTTTCCGGGTTTCAAGTGAAACGTAGTGCTTTCGTCCAAAGAAGCCACACTCCCGGTAATCCCGGAGCCGATCTCGCCACTCCTGACCAACTCGGCAAATCGGCGCAGAATCTCCTCCGCGTCCCCCCGATCGCACAGGAGCACTCTCTGCGCAAGGCCGGATCTGCCCAGGTATCTCGACGCAAGACTGATCCACCGGTGCTCCCACGAATCGGCCCGCAGACAACCGAGAGCCGCATGATCGAGTCTCGGCATCCAGCGAGCCGAGGCCTGCTCTACCTGCCATGTGAGAAATACGGTGCCAGGATCGTGCTCCGCAGGTTGGATTTCGCACGTGCCGTCTCCGAATCGCGGCGAGCCTCGTTCCTGACCAGGCAAACCTGCAAACACCAGGTCCGGCTGCACCCCACGCTCGATCATCTCTCGTTCTACTGCGTCCGCGGACGCTCCGACGCAGACCGCGACCGTCTTGCGCCGGCGGATTTCGTTCTTCAGAATGCGCACCGCCTCGTCCAGGGAAGTAACGAGGAAGTCGACGACTCCATCTCGGATGGCGTGTTTTTGAGCAGAAACATCGGCAGTTGCCGCGAGCGTCGCGCAGCCTGCCACGTTCCCTGCAAGTACCTGGGCGCATCCAGATGAAGTCAGTTCGCCGGCATAGAGCAGTCTTCCCCCGAGACCTGGCTCGCCGGGTGATCTTCCGGCTGCAATCGTCGCGCTCCGCGTCAGAGCGTGATACAGACCAGAGGCATTCCTCTGAATCGAATCAGGGGCTTTGCCAGCCGTCATCTCGTGGGATGGCTCGAGCACCAAATGCGGGTTTCTCCGGCCGCCTGTACGGGCGCGCGATCAGTGAGTGAAATCCGAGGCGCGTTCCTTGAAGCTCCGTTCGCGGACAAACAGGATCAGTTCGCCGGGTGCGGCCGTTGTCTTATAGGTAACGTTAGGTTTCGGTTTGGCACACGCATTGGCGGCTACGAAGCCCTTATCCAAAACCTGCGGAACAAGATACCAGACGTCTCCGAAGGCGTTCTTGTCCGCGTCGCAGCCGACGTAAATTTCCATGGAGTCGTCGTACGCCAGGTGGAGAGCGATCTCGTGAGTGCCGTCGGGAATCGTGAGGACCGCAGAGCCGTCCTCGTTTGGCTTCACCCAGTCATTGTGAAATGCCTGCTGGTGATCGGCACGAACCTGGAAGCCCGTGGGCACCAGGGCCTTTCCGGTTTTGCCGTCGAAGATTTTGAGCGTGATGGTTTTGCTGGACTGGGCTTGCATTGCGCTGCTCAGAGCTATGAGCGCGAACAGCAGAGAGATAGTCTTTCTTCGAGCCATTCCTGTCCTCTCGGGATTACCAGGTAGAGTACGACTGTCCGTCAGTTCCTGTCTCCTGCGAACCGGAGTGGACATCGTCAATGCCGGGGTCGGTCTGGTCGAGCGAGTGCAGAGAATCGCTCGTGTCGGTAACCCAGGTGTCGCGCGCCTTAGTCATGGGATCTTCGGGAATAATCTTGAGATATCCCTCCTGCACAAGGTCATCGAGAGATTGGGGCGCTTTCTGCTTGTCCATCGTATAGGAATCTATGGCTGCCCGCATCACATGCAGGTCTTCCTTCAGAACGGCTTCCTTGGCGGATCGCACCGCACTGACGAAGCTCGGAATGGCGAGAGTCGTCAGCACGCCGATGATCATCATTACGATCATCAACTCCATCAGCGTGAAGCCGGCTTCGCTTTTTCCTTTGCTGCGCATCTATCTTTATTCTCCTACAGGATCGATTACTCGACCTGGATTACTTCATCACGCTGCTTCCCGGTGTCCCAGTCGAGCGAGTCTACCAATCCGAATACTTCGTGCCGTCCAGTGCGGTGTTGGTCGACTTGGAATAAACATCGAAAACGCTCTGCCCGCCATACGAATCCGACTTGGGATCGTCCTGCATCGAGTGCATACCCCATTCGGTCTTGCCGGTCATAGGATCGACCGGGATACGGCGGAGGAATTTCACTTTTTTGCCCTGGATATCCACTCCGTTCACCAGAGTCTCCAGATCGGGCGGATAATTCTGGCTGTCTACCTTCGTCTGAATCGCGCCTCGATCGGCGGCGTCCTTGTAGTGGTCGATGGCATCGCGCATCTCCCACAGGTCGCGCCGCAGCTCGCGCTCGTGGTCGCGTTTGACCTTGAAACGCGCAATTGGGATAGCCGCCGAAGCGAGAATGGAAAGAATCGCCACCGTAACGATCAACTCGACCAGCGTCAAGCCGCGCTCCGAAGGCTTGCCGCGCCGAGAAGTCCGGCTCAAAGTCCGTAGCGGACTTTGGCTCAAACTCTGGATTGTCCGGTCTGCCTTCATCCTGCGCCAACACTCCTACTGGATGGCAATCGTGGTCTGCGAGGTCTGGGCCTGCAGGGGTCGGCCGGAACTGTTCGTTGCGCCCGCCCGAGTGATGCTGATGTCACTCGTGCCCTGGGTCTTCGCCTGAAATGTAAGGACGCAGACGACCCCCGCTCCGCTCACGCCGGGTGCGCCCGGCGACCTGGAAACATTGAGGGTAATCTCGCCCGGCCCGTCATCTCGATGGGCCATTGCCACAACTTGCCCATCCCGGTTAAGCAGGTCGCCGTCGCCCACGTTCACCAGCGTCATCTTTGCTGGATCGTATTGAATCTGCAGCGGCACTGAAGACACGTCGATTCCGCCCGTCAAGACCACGGGCACCTGGAACGTGGTGCCATTTACCACCGTTCCGGGCGAATTCAACATCAGGTTGACTTTGCCCGCAGGCGGCTGGGTAGGCACGTTGCCCTGCAAGGGCGGAGCCGCAGCAACTCCTCTTCGGGCGTCGGCAGTTGCGCTGTTTGCACTGGCAGCGGCAGTCATCTGCGCAAGAGCTGCAGGCGCCGCAGCTTCAGCACTCGGCCCGGGCAGTGAGCCGGGCGAAGGACCCGCGGCTGCGGGCGGCGGGAGCGGCGGTGAAACACTGCCGGCAACATGGCGCAATTCCACGTTCAATCCCGAACCGGTGTCGATCGGGCGCAGGTTCAACGGCGTAATGTCCTGGGAACGAACTACGTGGGGCACCACCAGGAAGACGATCTCATCGTCCTGCCGGATCTTGTCGCGCGAGCCAAACAAGTAGCGCAGAATCGGAATGTTGCTCAGGCCCGGTATACCGCTCCAATTGTCCTGAATCTGCTGTTCTTGAATGCCGCCGAGAATGTTGGCTTCGCCCTCGCGAAGCCGGATGGTCTGCTCTGCCACGCGCTGGCTGATAATCGGTTCGGTGACGCCGCTGATCGTCACGCTGCCGCTCTGCGCTGTGACTTCGATCTTGATTTTGAGCGTGATGTCGCGATCGTAGTGGACCGTTGGCGTGACCTCGATGTTGACGCCGACATCCTGGTACTGGAACTGGGTATTTACCAGCGAACTCACCAAAGCTGTCGCAGCGCCAGTCTGGTAGGAACCGGTTGCGATCGGGATTCTGGAACCGATCTTCAACGTGGCCTTCTGCTGGTCGGCTGCCCTGATCCGCGGATTCTGCAGAATCTTGGTGTTGTTATCGGTCAGGAGTGCGTTTGCAGTCGCCGCTCCCACGGTAACTTGAAAGTCATTTGAGCTCAGGTGCGCGAGATCGTAGAGCGTCGGATTTGTCGTAGTTGTCGTCGGCGTACAATTCGTGCTGCCCGTCGGGCAGTTGCTGGTCGTAGAGCTGCTCGTCGGTGGCACCAGCTGCACGCTGACGCTGCCCGGCCAGGTAATGCCGAGATTGCGCTCCCAGTTCTTGCTTACTTCCAGAACGGCAATGTCGACCACCACTTCGGCCCGAGCCTTGTCGAGGTCTGTGACCAGCTTTTGAGCCAGCAGAAGTTCATCCGGCGTGGCCCGCATGACGATTGCGTTCTGACTGGCTACGCCGTAGACCTTGGCATTGGGCATTACGTTGCGCAACGCCGTCTGCACGTCATTGAGGTCGTTCTGCTGCCATGCGTTCGAAAGGTAGAAGGTCTGGACCGCCTGCTCGTCCAACTCGGCGCGCTTTGAGCGGGTGTTGGCGGCAACGAATATCGTGTTCTGGGTAATGGGCCGCCAGAAGGTGCTCGACAGCGTGCCGACAATGCGCAAAGCATCGAGCAGCGAAACGTTGTTGAGGTCGACCTGAATGCGTTTCGAAATGTAGTCGGGATCAAAGAGAACGTTGATACCGGCGGACTTTCCGATGGCCTGGTAAACAACCTTCGAGTCCTCTGCCATATGCAGCACCAGCGGCTCATTCGAGACTGGCTTGAGCTGCGCGGGAGCCCCCATCGCATTCAGCTCCGCCTGTGTCGTCGCGCTGATGGGGCCGTTGCTCGGAATCTGCGGCTGGTCCGAGTGGCGAGCGCGGATTTTCGCGATCTCCTGCTGCGCTGCCTCGTTGCTTGGATCGATCTCGGCGGCACGCAGCAGCTCGACCAGCGCACCCTGCTCATCGCCGCTGGAAAGAAGGTGCTCGCCCTTGGTCACGTGCATCGAAGCATCGGTGAAACGAGCCCGATAGTAGGAGGTCTTATAGGCCTCGTTCTTCGGAGACATCGTGAAGGCCTTTTCATAATTCTGAAAAGCGGCATCGAAGTCGCCACGCTCCTCCGCTTCCTGGCCTTGTTTGTAGTAGTTGCTCGCCGATTGCGCCGACAGGCTGCTCGAGCTGATGGCGAGCAGGGTAAAAAGACCAACCATCGAAACCCAAAGTCGGGCCATCAAAAACGCGGACGCAGAACGCATCAAAAAATCGCGGCTTTTCATCGGACTCCCAGGCGTTTGCGAACACTCGGGCTCCGCACCAGGTTCTCCTGGGCAGACAGGGATCCCGTTGATGCTAACGCTGACACACTTCCCGGATTTGGTACTTCCTGCCAAAACGATGCCCCATTCTAGCAAAGCCCCACAACAATATGGGGTTTAGCTTCAAGTGCTACGATGAAAGTTTAAGGGAACTTCCCCAATGCCGCGCCAAACCAGCCACACTATCGTACCCCGTGACACCTCGGCTCCCCCGAAACAGGCCAGGCCCCGGGACCCGGTAGCCTCCGGCGAGCGCGATGCTGCTCACAACCGCGCGGCCAGCCACAATTACTTCCTGGTGGAGCGATTGGAGGCGGGTGTCGCCCTCCGCGGCACCGAAGTCAAGTCCATTCGCGAAGGAAAAGCGAACCTGAAGGACTCTTACGGCCTCGTCAAGGACGGCGAAGCCTTCTTGCTGAATATGCATATCGGACCTTATTCGCACGGCAATATATCGAACCACGACGAAACTCGCACAAGGAAGCTCCTGCTTCATAAAGACGAGGTTCGGCGGCTCATGGCAAAGACGCAGATCAAGGGGCATACGCTCATCCCCACCCGGCTCTACTTCAAAAATGGCCGTGTAAAGTGCGAAATCGCCATCGCCAAGGGCAAGCAGGATTGGGACAAGCGCGAGACGGAACGTCGCCGCGAAGCCGACCGCGAGGCCCGCGCGGCCGTCAATGCCAATAAACACCGTATGGGACGGTGATGACTTCGCTGCATCCCCTCGATGCGTCCGGTCTTCGCAGGTCAGTTACCACCTGAGGGCCTGTGGACATTTGCCGGAAACGGGTCCGGCTTGTGTCGAATTCTTCTCCACAGCTCGGGCGCGAACTCACTGAAAGCATTCGAAAGGGCGCGGCCTCCGAAGCCTTCCGCCGTACGCAGCAAGGCGTTTTGCCAATCGTCTTCACTCTCAACTCGCCAGGAGTTGGAAAGAAAGTTATTGCCGAAAGTCGCAGCGTATCGCCCATAGGCCAGGTGGCGCTTTCCATCGAGGTGGTAAGCGCGAAAAGTCAGATCCACGACATTCTTGACGCGGGTTCCAAACGGACTGTGAATTGTATGGAAATAACGCGGGTCTTCTCCCCAGACCGCTCCTAATCCTGCCTCCATAGCGTTACCGGTTGAGATTCCAGTGAGCCGCATGCCGTAACGTTTCCCGAAACCGTCCCAGTGAGGGCCATATTCCGGGGGACTATCCGTCGCCGTTCCAAGACCCGCGGAGAAGAGACCTCCCGCCAGGCTCTGCGCACCGACGGTCGATAGCGTGAACCATTTCAGCCGGCCTCGAGCGCTGATGGTGCGATAGTCAGCGGGCGTTCTGGGAATCGGTTGAATGTCCTGCACGAAACGATGAGAGGACCTTTGATCGTCCTGAAAAGTCCCCTCGCGAATTAGTTTGCGCCATCGCAGCCATGCACAATGAAGGGATTACGCATGTTAACAACAGGGACCGTAGGAGATATTTGCTCAAGGCGTGTCCGACATCTCTGCAAATGAATTTGCGACCATAACCCCTGAATTGCCGTTAGTGCGAAAACCCGAACTTTGGCTTTCCGTTCTTGTCTGAGGTGATCTTGATCGGCACCTCAGTGCCCCAGCCGTGTTTTCGGAAGAATGGATCGACCGGCTTGAGCAGGACGCTCTTCCACTTCGATGCCACCATCTCGGAAACCTCTGCCCTGGTCCGCACCTTTCCCACGAACTCATAACTCCGGCCGACCATTGCGTAGGCGCCCTTGAGATGAACATCTCCGCCCGGGAGGGTGTAGTCGAGGCTCGAAAAGGCGAGTTCCCCTTTTTGCATCGCAAAGTGCCCCGCCATCCTCGAAGTGACATCCGGAGCACCCGGATCGAGATTCTCTGTTTTTCCCTGGGCTCGAAGGCTCATCACATCGACCTTGTCCTCGATCACCGGGTTCGTGAAGTGAATCTGCCGCAGAGTGAATGCACCCTGCATCGTCATTTTTTGACTCACGCTCTGCTTGCCCGGCGCAATCTGCAATTTCGCCTGGAGCGTCAGAAGTCCGGTCATCGGCGTGGGATCGGTTTTCACTGCAAGTCGGAGAAAATCTGCGATCTGCCCCTCCGGCACATCTGTGTTCACCTCAATCCGGTGCCCCTGGCCTTTGACGCCGATCACAGCTCCCTGACAGGAGAATTCCGACTCTCCCAGCTTCGCTGCGATCTTTTCGAGGTAGGTGTCCCCGCTCGTCCCATCCACAACTGCCTCGAAATCGGTCACGAGATGCATGGGGTGATTCGCGATGTCCAGCGAGAAATCTGGAATATCTGTCTTCCCGCGCACTGCGATCCGATCCAGTTGGCCGTTAAAGAAACCGGTAGATCTCAGGATTCCGGCGAGTCCTTTGATGGTGTTCATGTCCGCATGTTCGAAGAGGTATTTTCCGTCGAGCCTGGAGTCACCCGGCCCCTCCGTAGCCCACGGGCCAAAGGTTCCCGACGCATAGATTTCTCCCCTCGGAACCGGATTGGTAAGGACTGCTTCAAACGGCCATGCCGTATTCGGTCCGAGATCTCTGAGAACCACGTGCTTCAGCAAAAAAATCCGGGGATCCTTGTCTGGCTTGTCTGTGTCGATCACCAGCTGGGAGTCGTCGCAGATGATCTCATCCACCCGGATCTTGATCTTGCCAAGGCGCCGCCCGGGAGCGGCGTTTCTCTGCCTCAGCTTTCCCGGGGGCATGTTGATCGTCAGTCCGCTAACCTTCACCTGGCCAACTCGAGTGGGCTTGAAGAACAGTCCTGCCACCGATGCCCGAAAGTCAAAATGCTCCACCGCGATCAGCGGCTTGTTATACCCTGTGTTGCGCAGTTCCTGTTGCGGGAGAATGCGCAATCCGCTGCCGCTCACCTGGATTCCGTTGGCGATTTTTACTTCCAGGCTGTCCAACTGCACTTCGCTGTCAAATCGCGTGCGCAGCGTCTCCAGCACACGGCCCTTCAGGATGGGGTTGGCCCGCCTCAAGACGATCTGAACAGCGATTATCAGGGCCAATACTGCCAGAACCGCAGCAGGAATTCCCCAACGCCAAGCCCTTGATCTGCGCGCATGAGCCCGATGAGTGGATTGCAGATTCGAAATGAGTATGAACCTCTGGGACGCTGAGTCAGGCGGTATGATGCACTCGCAGGGAGCTTCCGTTGTCACTTCCGCTGAAACGGCTGCCATCGAGAATCTGAGAAACTTTCGATTTCCTCATCATCTTGAGGTTTCTTCATTCAGCCTTCGGTGGCTGGCTCGTTCCACCATCCGCTCTTCTGAATGAAATAATGAACTTGTATGCGCACAGAACTCTCCTTCTCTCCCCTCGCCCAGATTGAAACGGAACTCCTCGCCGTCGCAGCCATCGACACCCAGACGGCCAAAGGACCGGACGCCAAGCCTCAGCCCGTCCTGCTAACCAGCGATGAGGCGGTCCGCGCCGCGGCAGCATCCGTCCTTTCCACCGGCGAATACAAGGCCGGAACCAATGAAACCGTACTCCTTCACGCCCCGGCAGGCCTCAAAGCGAAACGCCTGCTCATCGTCGGCCTGGGCAAAAAGGCCAAAGCGACGGTGCATGCCGTACGCCAATGCCGCCGGAACCGCGGTGCGGTATACCAAGCCGCGCGCCATCCGCACGTTGACCTTCGCGTTGCCGGAGAACTACTCCGATGGTCCGCTCCTCGCAGCGGCGTGCGCACGTGCCGCCGCCGAGGGCGCCCTGGTCGGCGACTTCGACGCCGACACCTATCGCAGCGAACGCAAAGATGTCAGCGTACAGTCGTTCACCCTCGCTGCTCCCGGCTCCGATCAGTCCGCTACCCGGGCCGCCTTCGATGAGGGGGTCATTATCGGCGAAAGCCAGAACTTCGCCCGAACGCTCGTTAACGAGCCAGGCAACAAGCTCACCCCAACTGTCCTCGGCCAGCGCGCCGCGCAGATGGGCTCTGAAGTCGGTCTGAAATGCGATGTCTATTCAACCGACAAGTTGCATGAGCTGAAGATGGGGGCATTCTGGAGCGTATCGCAGGGCTCGGCAGAGCCGCCCGCTCTCATCGTCATGAAGTACGAGCCTGAGGGCGTGACCGGATGGTCCGGTTCTCGGCCTGGTTGGCAAGGGCATCACCTTCGACACTGGCGGCATCTCCATCAAGCCCGCCGACAATATGGAGAAGATGAAGTACGACATGGCCGGCGGGGCCGCGATGATCGGCGCCATGCGCGCCATCGCTCTGCTCAAGCCGAAGGTCCGGGTGATCGGCATCGTTTGCGCGGCTGAAAATATGCCGTCCGGCACAGCGCAGAAGCCGGGCGATGTTCAGACCGCCATGCCCATTTCCGACGAGAAGCCCGGCAAGACGATCGAGATCATCAACACCGACGCCGAAGGACGCCTCGTGCTCGCTGACGGGATCACCTACGCGCGCCGTCTCGGCGCCACTCACCTCATCGACGCCGCCACTCTGACCGGCGCCTGCGTCGTCGCACTCGCGATGATCAACGGGGGCGCCTTCTCCAACGACGACACCACCTTCGAGAAGTTCCAGTCGGCACTTGCCACTTCCGGGGAAAAATTCTGGCGTCTCCCGCTCGCTGACGAGTACTACGACATGATCCGCAGCGACATCGGCGACATCAAGAACACCGGCGGACGCTGGGGCGGAGCCATTACCGCAGCCGAGTTCCTCCACGCCTTCGCGGAAGACACGCCGTGGATCCACCTCGATATTGCGGGCCTTGCCTGGATGGAAGAGAACAAGCCCTGGATCGCGAAAGGTCCGAGCGGCGCCGCCGTCCGCTCCATCCTGGAGTGGGCCCGGAGCTACGAATCAACAAGCTCGTAGCTCTGCCTCTTTTGGTTCGTACTGCCGGCGCTCCTGGTCCTTAAACGCCAACGATGTTGCCATCCTCGTCGACGTCAATCGACATCGCTCGAGGGTGGCTGGGGAGCCCCGGCATCAGCATCATGTTGCCCGCCACGGCCACCACAAATCCCGCTCCCGCAGACAACGACACGTCGCTCACATGCAGCGTCCACCCGCTCGGCGCTCCCATGCGTTTGGGGTCATCCGTAAGCGAGTACTGCGTTTTGGCGATGCATACAGGTAGCCGGCCGAATCCCCACTTCGCGTAACGCTCGAGTTTCTCTCGCGCAGTTTCGCTGAATGTGACGCCATCCGCGCCGTAAACCTGGATCGCCACTTTCAGAATCTTGGTTTCCAGGCTGTCTTCGAGCGCATAAACCGGCTGAATCTCGGGCGCGGGATCCGTCTCAATTGCCGAAACGACTTTGTGCGCCAGTTCGACGGCGCCTTGCCCACCCTTGGAGAAAGCCTCAACCAGCGCGCACGGCACGCTCTGCAGCGAGCACTCTGTGGCTACCATCTCAAGCTCATCCGCGGTATCCGATGGAAAGCGATTGATCGCGACAACCAGGGGAACACCGTAGCCTCGAAGCGTTTTGATGTGCTGCTCCAGGTTGGGAAATCCGGCTTCAACTTTGCCTTCGCCCTGCGCCCGCAAGCTTTGAACGCTCACAACAAGTACTGCGGCCGCGGGCTCGATGCCGGATAATCGCATGACGATGTCGAAGTACTTCTCCGCACCGAGGTCGGCGGCGAAACCACATTCGTTGACTGCGAAATCCGCCAGCCGCACGCCCATTTTGTGAGCCAGGATGCTCGAGGTGCCGTGCGCAATGTTTCCAAATGGCCCCGTGTGCACCAGTGCGGGCGTCCCTTCGGTGGTCTGTACGAGGTTCGGTTTGATCGCGTCATCCAGCAAAGCCAGCATTGCCCCTGTCGCGCCGAGATCGGCCGCGGTTACGGGCCGGCCTGAGCGCGACGATCCGACAACGATCGAATCGATCCGGCGACGCAGGTCGGCGCGGCTCGATGCCAGGGCCATGATGGCCATGATTTCAGAGGCGGCCGTGATCACAAATCCAGTTTCCCGACTCGCTCCATCGCCCTTCGATCCAGCGCTCACCACAACACGGCGAAGCGCACGGTCATTCATATCGAGGGCGCGCGGCCACGTGATCTCTGCGGGGTCGAGATCAAGAGCGTTGCCGAAGAACAGGTGCGAGTCGATCATGGCGGCCAGCAGATTATGCGCCGAGGTGATCGCGTGAAAGTCTCCGTGAAAGTGCAGATTGATCTTCTGGCTTGGCTCCACCTGCGAGAGACCGCCGCCGGCCGCACCGCCTTTCAAGCCGAAGACCGGGCCAAGCGAAGGCTCACGCGAAGTAAGAATCGACTTGCGACCGATGCGCTCGAGCGCCTGGGCAAGGCCGATCGAAACCACGGTCTTGCCTTCGCCGGCGGTTGTTGGCGTGGTCGCAGTGACGATAATCAGCTTGCCGCGAACCGGAAAGGCCGGGTTATCGAGCAGGCTCAGGTTCAGCTTGGCGCCAAATGTCCCGATCGGCTCATATTCTGCGGGCAAAAGAGACAGTTTTCGCGCGATTTCTTCAATGGGGAGAAGCGCTTTTGTATGCAAGACGGTATTTTCCATGATCCGGCCTTTCGAAACGACCGGAGAGCAATATACTCCCGAGGCCCGAACTTCTGTGCGTGATGCAGGTTACAGCACCTGTTACATCAGTGCTACATGGCCTCGGGACTATCGATACCCAGCATCTCCAACGCCGTGATCAGTTCCCGCATTGCAATTGCAGCCGTGGCGAGCAGGAACATACGACGCTCCGGATCGATCTCGGTCAGCACGTGATGCTTGTGATAGAAGTTGTTGAACTCCTGCGCCAATTGAAAGGCATGCTTCGCCAGGTACGCAGGCTCCGAGGTGGCAATGCACTGCTCCAGCACCGCTGAGCGGCGACCCGCGCGGAGCCATAACTCCCAGATATCTTCCCCGGCCTCGTCCATGAGGAAAGCGCCTGGATCAGAGCCGGAGAACTCCCGAAGAACGGCATCCGGCGTGATCGAACCCTTGCGGAAGATGTTGCGCGCGCGGACAACTGCGTACTGAATGTAAGGCCCGGTCTCGCCCTCGAAGCTCAGTGCATCTTTAAAATCGAAAGCAATCACCGAGTTGCGCGTGAACTTCAGCATGAAGTAGCGCAGGGCGCCAATCGCGATCTGCTCGGCAATGCTCTGGCGTTCCCGCTCGTCGCGCGATGTCTGGCGCGTATCCACTTCCAGACGGGTGGCTTCGATAAGTTTGTCGATCAAGTCATCGGCCTTTACGCCGAATCCTTTGCGTCCGCTCACTTCGATGTACGGCCGCGCCGCGGTCTTCATCCGGGATCTCGTAGCCAAGCTCGCCTGCGCAACGTGGCGTGAGCGCAACCATTTCGTAGCCGAAATGCGTGTAATTGTCCGCTTCTTTCGTGTAGCCCATGCCGCGAAGCGCCTGGACGACGTTAGCCTGCGGATCGGCTTGCCGCGAGTCGATTACGTTGTAGATGGCCTGCGCATCGCCGAAATGCGGATGGTCCGCCTCGCCCTGCTCGGCAGAGATCCAGCACTCATGGTTCGGGTACTTGAAGAATTTGCGGTATCCAAAGTCCCGGCCCAGCAGGCCGAATTTCCAGAGGTGGTACGCAATATCCTTGCCGACGTAAGTGACCGTGCCGTTGGAACGGACAATGACCTTCGCATCCTCATCCGTTTCTCCCTCGGCCACCGTGCTGCCCGAGCGCGACATCACCCAGCACCCTTTGTTCTTGCCTTCGGTCTCGTAGTAAAGCACGCCCTTCTGTTTCAACTGCTCAAAAGCCAAGGCCCAGAAGTTGAGGTGCAGAATCTCGCTTTCGCGGGGGAGGAAGTCGTACACGATGCCCAGGCGCAGCATCGTTTCCAGATGCCGCCGTAGAACCGCCGTCGAAATCAGATCCGCAACCGCCGCCGTTTCGTTGCCACCATGCTCGATCTCGTGCAGCGTCTGATAGCGCAACCGCTTCCGCGCTTCCATCTCCTGCTCTGTCCCCGTGACGTACCACTGCGAGGTGCGCGCGTAGAGATCCCAGCAGTAGAAGTCGACCCGCTGGAAATGGAGTTCAAGCTCCTCAAGAAACGCGCGAATATCCGCGAGCGATTTTTTCTCGAGATAAAGGAACCCGACCACGACGTCAGCCACCTGGACGCCGGTGTTATCGATGTAGTTCTGAACCGCAACCTCGCGTCCGGCTGCCCGCAGCAGACGCACGAATGTGTCGCCGAGAATCGCGTTGCGAAGGTGGCCGATGTGCGCGGCCTTGTTGGGATTGATGCTGGTGTGCTCCACAAGCGCGTGGATGCCAGGCTCAGCGGGCCGCGAGTCTTCGCCGCTCGTCATCATTCGGAGGGCGACTACGCGATCGAGGTGCGCATTGATGTACCCTGCGCCGGCGATGTCAAACGAGGCAAATCCGCGCGGGGTTCCGAGTTCGGCAACGAGCTCCTGAGCAATGGCCTTGGGCGCTTTGCGCAGCTTGCGGGCAAGCTCAAAGGCGATGGGCGTCGCCAGCTCGCCAAACTTCAAGTCCGGCGGCGTTTCAATCGGAATGCTCTCGACTGTCAGATCGTACTTGGCTTTCAGTGCATCGCGAAGGTGCGATTCAAGCCGGTTCTTAAGTTCCAGGTACACGTCGTGACGCCTCAAAAATCATTGATTTTCAAGGCGATTTTAACAGAGCCGCTCACACCGGCGGGTTTGACTGGCCCTGTGCGGCAACCTAAGATGAAAGAGGAACATAGACGAACAACACCGCGAAAATCGAAAGTCAACTCCCGCCGATGACGAATCAGAATTCCAGCCAATCCCGGTTTTACATCACCACGCCCATCTATTACGTGAATGCGCGCCCGCACCTCGGGCATGCATACTCGACGATCGTTTGCGACGCGATCGCGCGGCGCAAGCGGGCGATGGGCATCGAAACCTGGTTTCTGACAGGCACCGACGAACACGGGCAAAAAATCGAACGCTCAGCCAAACTGGCCGGCCGTACTACTCAGGATTTTGCAGATCACATTGCAAGCGAATTCCGCGCTCTGTGGGACCGCCTGGGGCTCACCTATGACGATTTCATCCGCACCACCGAACCGCGTCACAAGCGCGGAGTGCAAAAGCTCGTCGCTGCCCTGCGCGACCGCGGATTTATCTACAAAGGCTCCTACACCGGGCAGTATTGCGTCTCCGACGAGGCATGGGTCGATGTGCCTCCCGGTGCGCCTTGCCCCGATTGCGGACGCATGACCGAAACGGTCAGCGAAGAGAACTACTTCTTCAAGCTGTCTGCCTTCGAACACAAGCTGCTCGAGTTTTACGAGCAGAACCCTGGCTTCATGCAGCCGGAGTCGACGCGCCGCGAGATCCTCTCGTTTGTCCGCAGCGGCCTCAAGGACCTCTCGATCAGCCGCAGCAGTTTCACCTGGGGCATTCCCGTTCCAGGCGACGAAAAGCACGTCGTCTACGTGTGGCTCGATGCGCTCGCCAACTACATCACGGCCCTCGGTTACGGTTCGGATGATCCCGCCGATCAGGCCCGCTTTCAGAAATTCTGGCCTGCCGACATTCACCTGATCGGCAAAGAGATCAGCCGCTTTCACTGCGTCTACTGGCCCGCTTTTCTAATGGCTGCGGGGCTTCCGGTCCCTCGCTCGGTCAAAGCCAACGGCTGGCTGCTTTTCGACCAGGGCAAAATGTCGAAGTCGCGCGGCAACATCGTTCGCGCCGACACCGTTCGTGAGGTTCTGGGCACAGATGCGCTGCGTTACTTCCTGCTGCGCGAAATCCCCTTCGGACAGGACGGCAACTTCAGCTTCGACGCGCTCGTGCAGCGTTACAACGCGGACCTGGCCAATGGCTATGGAAACCTTGTAAGCCGCGTGGTCAACATGGTCCACAAGTACTTCGGCGGCGTGGTTCCCGAGCCCGGCCCCGGCACAGCGGCCGAAACGGCTTTGCAAGAGAGCACGTTGCGCGCGATCGCAGAGTTTGCTCCGGCCTTCGATGAGTTGAACTTCTCTGAAGCCCTCAAATCGTTGTGGAGTCTGGTGGCCGAAACAGACGGCTATCTGACCGCGAACGCTCCCTGGAAACGCCCCGCCGACCGCTCTGAGTCGGATCATGCCGCGTTGCAAGCACGCGTTCTTGCCACCGCCGCCGAGGCTATCCGCATAATTACTGCGCTCGTCTATCCCATCCTGCCTGAGGCGGCATCCAAAGTGTGGCAGCAGCTTGGACAAGGCGAAATTGCGGACGCTGCGAAACGTGCCTTCCTCACAAACGTCGCGTGGGGAGGATTGAAACCTGGAACATCCCTGGGCGAGCCTGCACCCCTGTTCCCCCGCGCTGAAAAGGACGCAACCACCCGTATGCAGAATCTCGAAGACGAGAACAACAAGAATGCCGTTGAGGCAGCCAGCCAAAAGACGTCATCGACACCAGAGGCTCCACCCGCTGCTCTTGGCGTGAAGCCGCAGCCCGGCGAGGCTGCTTCCGTGAAAGAGGCACCTTCGGCTACTTCCGTTCAGTCTCCCTCAAGCACGGAAGACGGTCCGGCTGGAACCGCGCCAACGCCTCCTACGCATGCGCCGGGAAACGCCTCAAGACCGGTCGCGACAGCAGAAGTGCACCAGGTTCCGCCCGAACTGGCGAGCAGCAGACTCGCGACGACTCCCGGGCAGGCTCCGGCGGAGAAGCCGCTCAACACGCAGGAGGGCAGCGAAAACCCTCCGGTGGCGCCGACACAGCCGGCGCAGACAAACCCCACGGTGATCGGCATCGATGACTTCGCCAAGGTGGAGCTGCGGGTCGCGCAAGTGTTAGTGGCGGAGAGAATTCCGAAAGCCGACAAACTCCTGAGACTGGAAGTCGATCTCGGCTACGAAAAACGCCAGATCCTCGCCGGCATTGCGCAGTATTACGAACCGGAAAAGCTGATCGGCCGCAAGATCGTGATCGTCGCGAACCTTGCGCCGCGCAAGATGCGCGGACTGGAATCGAATGGCATGCTGCTGGCTGCCTCGCTTCCGCCCGACGGCGCTCCGGTCCTTGCGGGTTTCCTTGAAGATGTTCCTCTCGGTGCGCGGCTGAAGTAAAAACTGCCGGCGAGCCGAATCGTTTTGAGCTGGATTTTTCGGGAGGTCCCTGCTTGCTGATCGATTCTCACGCGCATCTCGACAGTCCGCGGTACGGCGAGGATCGTGAGTCAATGCTTCGCCGCGCTGCCGAGTCCGGAGTGGGTGCGGTTCTATCGATCGGCATTGGCGAGGGACCCGCCGAGATGCATCAGGCGCTCGATATCTGCCGGGAGTTCAATGGCCAGCCCGGCATGCCTCGTCTCTACGCCAGCGCCGGAATTTATCCCCACAACGCGCCTGAAGCAGATGACGGGGCCCTCCACAAGCTGGAGGCGCTGCTGTCTGAACCGGAGGTGATCGCCTGCGGAGAGATCGGGCTCGATTACTACCATGACGGCGCAGCCCATCCCGTTCAGAAGGAAGCGCTTATCAGCCAGTTGCTGATTGCGTCAGACCGCAAGAGGCCGATTTTGATCCATTGCCGGCCTAAAGATGGCGCCACGGACGCCTGGGACGACCTGTTTGAGGTCCTGGAGGAACACTGGGCTTCCACCGGCCTCGGCGGCGTAATGCATTGTTTTGGCGGGGGATGGGACCAGGCCCGGCGCTCCATGGACCTTGGCTTTCTGATTTCGTTTGCCGGCAATCTGACCTACCCGAAAGCTCAGCCGCTTCGCGAGGTTGCTGCGAAGGTGCCGATCGACTGCGCCCTGGTGGAGACGGATGCCCCCTGGCTCGCCCCGGCCGCTCTGCGCGGCAAGCGCAATGAGCCTGCTTACATGATCCAGACCGCTCAGGCCCTTGCCGAATTGCACAACGTAAGCGCTGAAGAAATCGCTGTCTCAACCACCAAAAACTTCGCCCGCTTGTTCAATCTCACGCCTGACGTGGGAAACTGATATGATGTTGCACCCGCCAACCAGACCTATAAGCAACCCAGGCATCTGAGGAACGGAATCATGGCCCAGGACAATTCGTTCGACATCGTTAGCAAAGTCGACATTCAGGAAGTGCGCAACGCCATCGATCAGGCGATGAAAGAAATCCGCCAGCGCTTCGATCTCAAAGACAGTCACTCCGACATTCATCTCGAAGGCAATGATGCGATTCAGATGGCATCGTCCAACGAGTACAAAATCGAAGCGATAAAAGAGATCCTCGGGCAGAAGCTCGTAAAGCGCGGCGTTTCCCTGAAGAACCTGACCTACGGCAACGTGGAACCTGCCGCGGGACAAAGCGTGCGGCAGAAGATTTCGCTGCAACAGGGGATCCCAGCGGAAAAGGCCAAGGAAATCGTTCGTATCGTCAAAGATTCAAAAAAGAAGCTGCAGGCAAGCATTCAAGGCGATACTGTGAGAATATCCGGCAAAGATCGCGATGACCTGCAGGCCATCATTGCCACGTTACGCGGCCGTGACCTCGGCGTGGAACTGACCTTCACGAACTACCGCACGAACTGAAGACGCGAGACACTTATACCCTTGAGCACCCTGGCGATAGCGACGGCAAAAGAGGTTTTTGAACTGCTGCGAGAAGACCTCGTAGCCATCGAGCAGGAGCTCGGTCGCGACGCTGCCTCCAGCGTCAGCACCATCACTGAAATTGCCGAATACCTCCGCGAGGGCGGCGGCAAGCGCATTCGCCCCTCGCTTCTCCTGTTGGCCGCGCATCTGCTCGGCTATTCCGGTCCCAGTGCAATTCGCCTCGGCGCGGTGGTTGAAATGGTACACACCGCGACGCTCGTCCACGACGACATTATCGATGGCGCGCAGACCCGCCGCGGCCGCCCTTCTCCCAACACGACGTGGGGCAATGAGAAATGCGTTCTGGCCGGCGACTGGCTCTACATGCAGGCCTTCAAGGTCGCTCTTGAAGAGAAAAATCTCCGCGTACTCGAGTTGCTCATCGGGCTCACCCAGCAGATGGTCGAGGGAGAGCTGCTGCAAATCCAAAAGCTCGGCAAGGCCGTATCGGAAGCTGAGTACTACGACCTGATCTTCCGCAAAACTGCATGCCTGTTCTCGACGTCGATGCGACTGGGCGCGGTACTGGCCGGTTCAACCGAAGCTCAGGAAGAAAAGCTTGCGGCATACGGCCGTGCAGTCGGTTTGTCTTTCCAGATCGTCGACGACGTGCTTGATCTGACCGCCACGGAAGAAGTTCTTGGCAAGCCCGTCGCCAGCGATTTGCGCGAGGGAAAGACCACGCTTGCCGTCATTCACGCTTTCGATCACGGTACTGCCCGCGAGCGTCAGACAATCCAGCGCGTACTCGACGATCGCAGCTTCGAGTATGTGAGCCGCGAGCAGATTCGCGACATTCTTCGCCGTAACGGCTCCGTAGAATACGCCATGGCCGCCGCCGATCGCTACGCCGAACAGTCTCGCCAGGCTTTGGCTCCCCTGCCCGATTCTGAATTCAAGCGCGCCTTACTCTGGGTTCCTGATTTTGTTGTAGCGCGCGACAAATAAGCTCGCAGGTCTTCCCCAACATCGATGGCCTGAACTCCTCAATCCCGGAGCGAGAACCTTGCCGAAAAAGACCAATGACACCTGGAAACAGGTAGACGACTTTTTCTCGAATGCCTTAATACCCCAGGACCCAGCTCTGGATCGAACCCTGAGAGCGAACCGCGAAGCTGGCCTTCCCGAAATCGATGTGACCCCGCTGCAAGGCAGGTTTCTCGAAATACTGGTCCGCGCGACGGGCGCGCGACGCGTGCTCGAAATCGGCACTCTCGGCGGATACAGCACCATCTGGCTTGCCCGCGCCCTCCCGCAGGATGGCGTGGTGGTCACGCTGGAACTGGAACCCAGACACGCCGAAATCGCGAGGGCGAATCTGAGAAGCGCGGATCTCGAAAGCCGCGTCGATTTCCGTATCGGTCCGGCAGCAGAGACGCTCGCGGGCCTCGTCGCCGAGGGCACTCCTCCGTTCGACTTCATCTTCATTGATGCCGACAAAGCTGGCTATCCCGAATACCTCCAGTGGTCGATGAGACTCTGTCGTCCCGGCACTCTGATCGTCGCCGATAATGTTGTCCGCGACGGTAAAGTCGTCGATCCCGGCAATCCCGATCCCAACATCCAGGGAGTCCGGCAGTTCACAGATCTTCTCGCCCGGGAACCGCGCCTGAGCGCCACCGTGTTGCAGACCGTTGCCGGTAAAGGCTACGACGGCTTTGCCGTTGCCGTGGTCCTGAGCTGAGCCGCCACCGCATATCCTGTCAAACTACTGGTGTGACCAAAGTCGCTGCTTCTTGATTTCCGCCGTCGTAGTGTGGGCTTAGCAAGGGACACACCATGGCGACGCAAACCACACAGCCTCCAGCGCTTCCCAGTAAGAAGAAAGCCCTGATCCGCCGCCTCCGGCCCGATGCCTCCCAGCGCGCCCGCCACGTGGTGCAGGGCTTGTTTCTGCTTCTCAATGGCTGGCTCGGAATTCAGTTCTATCTGTGGGCGCAATACTTCGAGCGGGGCGGAACCGGCCTCAGCGTGGCGAGGCCCCCAGGTGTAGAAGGCTGGCTGCCAATTGCCGGCCTGATGAACACCAAGTACTTCGTGATGACCGGCCGCGTGCCGGCAATCCACCCCGCCGCCATGTTCCTCTTCATCGGATTCATGTTGATGAGCCTGCTGCTGAAGAAGGCCTTCTGCTCGTGGCTCTGCCCCGTGGGAACATTCTCTGAAATCTTGTGGAGACTAGGCCGCCGGATCTTCGGCCGCAATCTTCGTCTCCCTCGCTGGTTCGATATTCCTCTGCGCGGCCTGAAGTACATTCTTCTCGGACTCTTCGTGGCGGTGATCGGCGCCATGTCCGCCGAAGCACTCGAAGGTTTCATGGCCACGCCCTACGGCCTTGTTGCCGACGTGAAGATGCTCAACTTCTTCCGCGACATCGGCATCACAGCCGCCATCGTCATCGCGCTACTGGTCCTGCTTTCCATGCTCGTGCAAAATTTCTGGTGCCGATACCTGTGCCCCTACGGCGCGCTCATGGGACTTGCATCCCTGCTGAGCCCGGTCAAGATCCGGCGCGATGTCGAAGCCTGCATCGACTGCTCCAAGTGCGCAAAGGCCTGCCCCGCCGGCCTCGCCGTTGACAAGCTCGTCCAGATTCGCACTGTGGAATGCACCGCATGCATGGCCTGTGTCTCCGTCTGTCCCGCACAGGATGCGCTGCAACTCGCCCTCGCCCCCCGCAAAGCTTCAACCGCGGCGGATCGCTGGCGCCGGCGATCACTCGGCCCGCTGGCCGTATGTGGAGTGCTGGCTTACCTCTTCTTCGGCCTCATCCTCTTCGCACGCGCCACCAATCATTGGCACACCAACATCCCTGACTCCGTCTATATCCAGCTTGTGCCAAATGCCAATCAGCTCACGCATCCCGGCATGTAGCCGGAGAAATTCAGATTGCCTCAACAAGCTAAAGGCGGCTCTCTTAGGAGAACCGCCTTCTGCACCTCACTCGCTTCGCGTTTTAGATTTACTTCCGCCGCTCGCGAAACTCTTCACCGATCGCAGCAATCGTCTCCGCATCCATTGACGCCGCGGCATGCGGAAACACGAGATTCTCTTCGATCTTGATATGCCCCTCGTAGAGTTGCTTGAGACGCTGGGTGGCCGCACGCAACCGCTGCTCGTCCTCTGAACTGAGCGGCCGCCCTTCGCTCCAGGCTGCGTAGAGCTTGTCTACCGCAAGATGAAGCTCATCCGCCTCGCGGTGATCGGCCTCGAGCGCTTCGATCTCTTTCAACGCACCGGCGGCTGACTCCTCTTTCTGCATGCGTGGAAACAGCGACATCTCTTCATCAGCCGTATGCCGCTGCCCTCCCACCCTGAAGTAGTTGAGCGCCGACTGTACAGCCGCATGCTCCTCTTCGCTAAGTTGCCTCCCCGGCGCACGCTCCACCACCAGGCAAAGCACATGCAGAAATTGCTCGATCCGCCGATGACAGTCCTTCAGCATTCCAATCGGATCGTCGAATCCGCTGTCCGGTTTGGCCCCAATCTGGATTCCCATGATTTCTCTCTCGCCTTCTTCCCCTTGTTTAGATGAGCTCAAGCAATACGATGTCACCTTCAATCACACTACGATCTCCCGCAAACTGCAGTGACCAAAGTCTCCGCAGATTGCCGTAAAATCCCAACGCGCGATCGAACTTGAAGATCAGGTGCTTCCACCCGGATAAGTCGATTTGCGCAGATCAGTGTAAGCGGAATGCCATGCGCGCCTGTGCAGTCTGGTACCTCGCGGAATGCGACTGCTTCGCGCCCGGACTCAGGGACAGCGTAGAATGCTCTCCAAATGAATTCGCGCATCGAAAAGATTCGGCAGCTCCTGAGCGAGTTGGACGCCGAGACTGCAAACACATTCAGAGGCGATGGCGGCTTCTCCGCCCTTGAACTGCCGGACATCATCGGCGAGGTCGTCGACGACCTCCAACCCATCCTCACGGCCTACGATGCAGCCTTCTACTGGTTTCTCTTTCGTCATTCGATTGCCAAAGATGGCAATCCCGCAGATCCGCGTCAGCCGCAGCACTCTCCGCCGCGCCGTGGTGAAGTCCTCCTACACCAACGCTGCCGAGAACAACATCTCCTTCGGCAAAGTCCAGGACACTCTCCGCGCTCTTGAAGAGATCGGCGCAATCCAGAAGCTCGGCGAGCCTAACCGCCAGGGCACGCTCTATCGGGTACTCATTCCGGATGAAATCGAAGCGTGTCGAAAATTCCGCGCTGAGCGCATGGCCGAAGAAACTGAGCTGTTTCCTCTCTCCAACAAAAGCCAGCACAGAACTCGCATGCAGGTCTTTGAACGCGATGGCTACAAGTGCACCAAATGTGGCAAGCAACTCACGCGGTTCACCGCGACCACGGATTATGTGAAATCACCGGCAGACGGGGGCAATGAGAGCCCTGAAAACCTCGCAACGACATGCGCGGAATGTAATGCACAAAAGACTCGGGTCTGATTGCCAGGCTAGAACTCAATGCGGTCTCGATTTTGCTTCACGAATGCAAAGAGCTTTCCACCAATGTTTTCAGGTGTTTTGAAAAACTCCTCGTCACATTGATTCAAAACATCCCACATCTTGTCATGAGCGCTTTCATGCGGATCGGATGGCTTACGCATGAAGACTGCTCCGCGCGCTTGCGGCACCCAATGCTGACGCTCCTTTTCGCAATATGCGTCTACAGCCCGATTAATGTCCTCGACAGAGAAACTGGCCGGTTCAAGCGCCTCAATTGCTCGCTTTGATAGGTCTCCGGTCCTCGGGCACCCAATTCGCACGAGGGAGTCAACGAGAATCGGCGCGAACTCTCTGGAAGAATTAAGAAAGAACTGACTGTAACCGCCATTGTTGACTTCCCGCTCCAGAGCTTCGATCGCCAGTACTGTCAGTTCCGCGTCGGATAGACCTATCAGGCCCACCTTCTCGGCCTTCGCCTGGATCGCCAATTCCAGCGGGAAGAGCAATGACCAATCTTCGTATTTTTCTTCCAGACTAAGCAGTTGTTCAAGAGTTTGACCTGAGTACCCCTGGTCCCAAAAGGGCTTGCCCATGCGAACCTCGCCCGAGTGCCAATCGACTGCGAAAACAGCTTATCGGGAACTTGTGACTGCCATCAGCTTCTTTAGCGCATCCGCATAATGCTCCGGCAGCGCCTTCCGCTTGAGCTGATCGTCGCACACCACGTGCACCGTCTCGCCTTCGGCCAACAAGGTTGGCTTCTCGCCATCAGCGCCCTTGCGCAGGATGCGATAGGCGAATTTGATTACCGATCCGCGCAGCATCGCGGGCCGCGTCTCAATCAAAATTTCGTCATCGTATTTCGCGGGCGAACGATACCGGCACGAAGCTTCCACCACCGGCAGAATGCACTCGTGCTCCTTCTCTAATTGGCTATAAGCCAGTCCAAGCGAGCGCAGCAACTCTACGCGCCCCAGCTCAAACCAGACCAGATAGTTGGCATAGTAGACAACGCCCATTTGGTCGGTTTCCGCATAGCGCACGCGCACCTGGTGGGTTATCACTGGCATCGATCAATCTTTCCCGCGAGTCTTCCGTTCACAGTCGTCTGCCTTTATCAACTGAGAACTATGAACTCGAAACTGACAACTGCTCTACGGCTTGAGATGCGAGAACACCTGCAGCTTGCTTACGTCGTTGAACATGATGAAGCCGAAGAACGCCACCAGCACCACGAAAGCAGCCTGGTAGATGCGTTCCTTCACGATCATGCTGATGTCCCGGCGCATGATGCTCTCAATGGCCAGCAACAGAATCAGGCCACCATCGAGGATCGGAAAGGGCATCAAATTGAGGATTCCCAGGTTCAGGCTGATGCTTGCGGCAAGGCCGAACTTGGCCAGCCAATCGGGATCCTTTACAGCCTGCCCTGCAGCAACCGCGATGCCTACCGGCCCGGAGAGCTGCTTTACCGAAACCTTGTGCGTCAACAGCTTCTTCAACACGTTCACAATGAAGAGAGAGTTTGCCGCACAGAAATCGCGCGACTCCACCACTGCGCTCGAGAAGCTCATCGGTTCGGAGCGTGTCGCTACGTCGTCAGGAACGGCCCAGAGGAAGCCCAACCGCCAGCCGCCATCCTGCTGATAGGGCTGAATCGTCATGGGAGGCAGCGTCGCACCTTTGCGATCGACCATGAGCGTGACAGGCTTGCCCTTGCTCACCTGCATGTAGTCCACCAGCGGCATCACTGTATGGAACTGGTGTCCATCCACGGAAAGAATCTTGTCACCTGATTGCAGGCCTGCGCGCTGCGCCGGGGAGTCCGGGCTCACCTGCTCGATCCCGATCGGTCCATTGCCGATCTGTACAAAGAGCCCTGCCTTGTTCAGATCATAGTGAGTGCGATCCGTGGTCCCGGGCAGATGAATCGCCGTGTCGACCGTCTCGCCATTCCGGGTGACTGTAATAGGTACCGTGCTGTTCGCCTGTTCTCCGGCTCGATCCTGAAACTTCTCGTAGTCGGGATTCGCGATGGCATCGAACTTTGTCACAACGTCGCCCGGCTTCAGCCCTGCCTGTTCGGCTGCTGACCCCGGCGTAATCCACTCCAGCTTCACCGTCCGAATATCCGGAACCTCGTTGATGAAGTTGAAATAGACCAGCATCAGCACGAATGCCAGGATGAAGTTGAACACCGGACCCGCCACTCCGATCAGCATCCGCTGCCATCGGGGATGGTTCATAAACGCGCCCGGATCGCTCGAATTCTGTTCGTCGCCCGGCGTCTCTCCGGTCATCTTCACGAAGCCGCCAAGTGGCAGCAGGCAGACCTTGTAGTCGGTATCGCCGTACTTCACGCCAAACAGGCGCGGTCCAAAACCTACCGAGAAAGCTTCTACGCGCACTCCGCAGAGCTTGGCGACAAGAAAGTGGCCAAATTCGTGTACCACCACCATCAGGCCAACAAGAACGATAAACGCTACTGCGGAAACAAAGAAATCATGCATAAATGTGAAGATTTAAACCTCAGGCCGCGCAAACCAATGCGTCGGGCAGCTCGAACTCAGGCTATCAGCGCGTGAGCCATTTCGCGCGCTTCCCGATCCGATGCCAGCACCTCCGCGATGGTTGCGGGATGCGACTCGGGCGTGGAGGCAAGCACTTTTTCAATTGTACCTGCTATCCCGGTAAAGGGGATCTTCCGCTCCAGGAACGCCTCAACCGCCACCTCGTCCGCTGCATTCAGCGCGATACAGTGCGCCCCACCCTTTTCCGCGGCCTCATAGGCCAGCCGGAGACAGGGAAACCGTTCAAAATCCGGCTCTTCGAAATCCAGGTGCCGCAGTGCTGCCAGATCAAACGTCAGGGTCGACTCCGGCCGCTCCGGGTAAGCCAGGGCATACAGAATCGGCAGCCGCATATCCGTCACCGAGATTTGCGCCAGGATCGATCCGTCCACATACTCCACCAGCGAGTGCACCGTCGACTGCGGGTGCACCGTCACGCGCACTTTCCGCGCCGGCACATCGAAAAGCCGGCAGGCCTCGATAATCTCCAACCCCTTGTTCAGCATGGTCGCCGAATCGATCGTGATCCGCCGCCCCATCACCCATGTTGGGTGCTTCAACGCCTGCTCCGGAGTAATTCCAGCAAAATCGGCCAATGGCGTCTTCCGAAACGGCCCTCCCGAAGCGGTCAGCCAGATCAGCTTCACCTCGCCATGAGCGCCCACGCGCATGCACTGGTGAACCGCATTGTGTTCGCTGTCGATCGGCAGGATCGGCACATTCCGTTCGCGGGCCGCCGCGGTCAGAATCTCGCCGGCCGCAACCATGCACTCTTTGTTCGCCAGCCCCACCGGCTTCCCGGCCAGAATCGCCGCGTGCGTAGCCTCCAGCCCGGCGACCCCCACAATCGCCGAAACCACAAAGTCCGCCTCGGGATGCGTAGAGCAAGTCACCGTCCCCTCGCTCCCATGCACGACCTGCGTATCCCTGATTCCGGCCTCGCTCAACCGCTTGGATAGCTCAGCGGCAAGCTCTTCGGTGGCCAGCGAAATTACCCTGGGCCGCCACCGCACCGCCTGGGCAAAAGCCTCATCGATGTTGCGCCCAGCCGCCAGCGTCGCCACCTGGTAGCGATCCGGAAACTGCTCAACAATGGAGAGGGTGCTCTGGCCGATGGAGCCCGTGGAACCGAGGATGGCTAGGCGTTTCAACGTTCAGAAGATCCTCACGGGTTCATTTTACTTTGAGGAATCGTCTCCCAATACTTCACGCTGTTCCTGCCATTTCTTTTGGAAGACTTCAGATTCTCGCATCAGCCGGCTGAACTCCGGTTCGTCTAGCAACGTGACGAATTCTGGTTCGGGTTTGTACGGAACTTCCAACCAGGATAGAGACGGTATGAACTCCAATCTCTGTGGATAGTCTGCGCTTAAGTCTTCATGCACAACGAAAAAACCGGGATCATCGGTGTAGGTGACAAGGTTGACCTCCACGGCCACCCTCGCCCGTGTTTTCTCTTCGGTACCCGGTACCACTCTGAAAATGTCTGGCTCAATTGGATGAGCTCGAATTCTGGCCACGGTTCGCGGGGTACGAGACCGATGATCATCCAGCAACTCGAAGAAACGACCGAAAGCTTCGTCTTCATTTGGAAATCGGTTGAGTATCATGTTCCGATAGCCAGAGGTGGACTCCAGATAGTGCAGCTTGTACGCGACCCACTGGTGGAAATCAGTGGGCAGCAGATTAGGAGCTTCGGCCCGGTGCATGCTGTAGCCGGTGATGAAGTGATACAGGTAGCTCAACGAGCGCTCCCCGAGGTACATGAGCGGGGCTTGGCGAATTTGTTCGAGGATGTTGCCTTCGATGACCCGAATCACAGATCTCTCGGTGCCTTCCGCTCGCTAAGTCATTTAAATATATAGGTTAAAAGCGCATCCGCACAACCTGAGCGTACCACAGCACTGGAGCGGCAATCAGCAGTGCGTCTATGCGGTCGAGAATGCCCCCATGTCCCGGCAGCAGCGTCCCCGAGTCCTTCACCCCAGCCGACCGCTTCAGCGCCGACTCCGCCAGATCGCCCACCTGCGCAGCTACGTTCACCACCACCGCCAGCAGCAACCAATACCACCAGCTCGCGTCGGCAAACGATAACTTCACGCTATTCCACTGCGCCAGGTAGTTGCTGACTGCCAGCAGGATGCCCGTCACCAACACCGCGCCCACCACTGAACCAATCGCGCCCGCCCAGGTCTTGTTCGGGCTCAGGTTCGGAGCCAGTTTCCGGTTTCCGAACGCCCGGCCCGCATACATCGCCACGGTATCGCCGGCCCAGACTGTCAGAAACAGAAACGCCAGCAGCGAAGGCCCATTGCTCTGCGCACGAAGCATCGGAATCGGAATCAGCGTAAGCCCGAGATAAAACAGCGCAAACACCGAGGAGGTGGCGTCAGCCAGCGCCCGATCGACCGGCGACCGGAAGGTGCAATAGAGCAGCAGAACGACACAGAAAAGTCCGAAAATCGTCGCCGTCTCATCCGGCCACTCAAAATTGCCCCAGAAGAGCAGCCCGATTAATCCCAGCGTTAGTACTTTTGGCGGCTTGGCGCCCCGGTGCTCGGTCAGCGCCAGAAACTCCCACGCGGCCAGCATGCCGACACCGGCAACTGCCAGCGTTATCAGCCACATCGGTCCCAAAAACACAAGAACCAGCACCAGTGGCGCCAGGATGAGGGCAGTAAGAACTCGTTTCATTCCAGCGATGAGAATACACTGCCGGACGGTGCCGCCGCGAAGCCCGGGACTTCAATGCGCACCATCGGAAAACCGACAGAATCCCTCTGCTTAACGCTTCGGCCACTCCCATTTCGGCGTGTCGAAACGAGTCGCACCGGCAAGCCTCGTCTCTCCAAATGACTTTTCCAGGTGAAGCCGGTTGCACTTCCTGTCGTCTCCCAGCGCCTTGATCAGTACCTGCGAATGCGACACCACAATCAGTTGAGTTTGCTCCGCCGCATGTGCAATCAGCCTCGCCAGCGCCGGCAGCAGGTCAGGATGCAGGCTCGTCTCCGGCTCATTCAAAACCATCAGCTCCGGGGGCCGGGGCGTCAGCAGAGCCGCCGTCCACAGCAGATATCGCAACGTCCCATCCGACAGCTCCGATGCATTCAGTGCCCGCAGCAGCCCTTGTTGCCGCAGCTTCACCTCGAACCTTCCGGCTTCCTCGCAAACCTCCACGCGGCTCCCCGGAAAAGCATCTTCTATGGTCCGATCCAGCCCCTCAGCATCTCCGAACAGCCGGATCGTCTCCAGCGCTGCCGGCAGATCCGTCCCATCATTGTTCAGTACAGGCGTAAATGTGCCCACCTGCGGAATCCGCACCGGCGACGCGGCATCTGTTCGAAATCCCTCGTAAAATCTCCACCCGCGAATCGACTCCCGCACCGCCAGCATCTCCGGAGCCCGCTGCGGATCGGCGATCGTTGCCAGCATGCTGTCGGTCGAGCTCAGTTCCTTGGTCAGCAGCTCCGGCTCATCATGCTTCCCTGTCTTCGCGGGCGCCACCTGAACCAGCCGGTTATTGCGATCCACCAGGACCGCCGCCCTCCGGTAGATCTCTCCATGCCAGATACATTCACGCTTGATCGCCGGATCCAGAGGAAACGCAAGCTGCGCGGGCGGAGGATAGCCCAGATCGATGCAGTACCCGTAGGGATCTCCCGCAAATCCAAGCTTCAGGCTCACAGACGCCAGCCTCGGCGTCCCCTCAACCGGATGCTCACCTTGCCGCACGCTTCGAGCGATGTTCTCAGGACCCGCCCACAGCGTCGACTGCAGTCCGCCCTCGCGCGCCAGCGAGGCAACCACCGTATTCAGAGCGGCGTCTCCCAGCAACCGCAGCGCCCGGTACAGGCTCGACTTCCCCGCCCCGTTCGCTCCCGTCACCAGGTTCAGCTGCCCCATCGGCAACACGAGATCCCGCAACGAGCGATAGCCCGACACCGCCAGAGTTCGAATCATTGTGAGAAGAATAAAAGCTGGGAGGGGATCTCCGAGCTTGAATCTGACCTAGCCCGCGATCTTGATCTGATCGGGATCTTCTTCCACTTCGCCGACGCTGTCGCTCAACCCGCCATATCGCCGTTCGCGCCGCTGAAAAGCTGCTATCGCTTCGAGCAGATGGATGCCGCGAAAATCGGGCCACAGCCGCTCCGTTACGAAAATCTCCGTATAGGCAATCTGCCATAGCAGGAAATTCGAAATCCGCATCTCCCCCGATGTCCGGATCAGCAGATCCGGGTCCGGCATGTGCGCCGTGTAGAGATGACGGTGCACGTCTTCTTCACAAATGCGATCCGGAGAAATGTGCTTCTGCTGCATCTCCCGCGCAAGGGCGCGGCAGGCATCCACCATCTCAGAACGCGCGCCATAATTCAGTGCAAGCGTCAGCGTTGTCCCGGTGTTGCGTGCCGTCTCCTCCTGGGCCCATTTCATCTTCTCCTGCACTTCGCGGGGAAGATCATGCACGCGTCCGATATAGCGGATGCGAACGTTGTTGTCATTCATGCGCTGCACATTGTTCTCCAGATACGCCTTCAGCAGACGCATAAGGAAACTGACCTCGGCCTTCGGCCGGCGAAGATTGTTCTCGAGCGAGAAGGCATATAGAGTGAGCCACGGAAGCCCGATCCGCGATGCCGTCTCCGTTACAAGCTGAACGCTCTTCGCGCCCTGCTGGTGTCCGAGGAATCGTTTCAGCGAACGATGACCCGCCCAGCGGCCATTGCCATCCATAATGATGGCAACATGTTCCGGCAGCCGTTCCGGCTTAAGCGTGTTGTAGACCGCGCGCTCCTCTGGAGTAAGCTCACCGATCCGCAGCATGCCAGTTGGATGCAAGGAAGTTGCCTCGAACATTCTCTACGGATCGACAGAGACTCACGTTCCGTATCCGTGCAGGTTTGCCACACCAGGCGCCGGAGGAGCCTCCCGCGCAGCCAGGCATCGCCACTTCGCTGTCCGCCAACGAAAATCCCGTCAGCCGGGGATCGGGCGACACATTCGAGCCTAGCACAAAGAAGCGCGCCGCAAGAGCGCACATGAATCAATCGTCATCTTCACGCGTGTAGATAGCCGGGCGACCGGAATACTGCTTTGGTCGCCCGTCCAAAAAGGAGACGAAGAAAGATCGCGTGCGAACTACGCGGTGCGCCGCCGACCCGTGGCCATATCGCGCACCGAGCCATACAGAAGCGTCCGGTGCAGCGAGTCCAGGTACGGCAGCATCGACGCAATCTCCGCCAGGAATGGGTCGGAGAGAATCGCCGATACCTCTTCGTCGCGCCGGCTGCGCGAATCCCGCACCAGCTGCCGCATGTCGACCTCGAGAGCGTCGGCCAGCCGTTCCAGGGACCCAAGCGTCGGAATCGCCTTGCCGTTCTCGATCTTCGAAATGTACGTGCGCGGCACCTGCATCCTGCTGGCAAGCTGTCGCTGGCTCAGATGGCGTGCCCTGCGAATCTCACGCACCTGCGCCGCAACCTGCAAGCCGGCTTCCGCCGAAGCAGCCGCTGGTGAGGGTTGAACTAGTTGAGGGGCTAGGGGTGCTGGCTCCTCGATATCAAGGGGTCTGCGACATTTTCTGCAAAGTGAGTTCGATGTTCTGTACTGCACCAGGCTGCAAAAATCGCAACGCACGACTTCGCGTGTTTCCACGCTGATAAGAGTGGTAGCCATTGTGTAATGCGCGGAGTGCCAGAGCAAGGAACCCCGTGGTGTTTTGCACCGCGATAAGTGCTACTTTCATCCGATGAACCATAATTGTCAAGTAGAAACTTGGGGTCAAACCGAAGATCTCGGTAGGAAACCCGAAGATACCCGAAGAAACGCGAACCAGCCTGTGCAACACGTAAAATTCAGCACATGACTCCTGCCGAGAATTCCCATCGGTACGATCGCGAACAAGCCTGGCAACTGCTCTGCGAGTGGACTCAGTCCGAAAGCCTTCGCAAACATGCTCTCGCTGTGGAAACATGCGTCACCGCCTGTGGTGAGGCTGAAGCCGATCGCCTCGGCCTTGCCGGCGAGGAGCGCTCGAGCTTCCTGAATCTCTACACCACTACCGCCCTGCTCCACGACTTCGACTACGAGCGGCACCCCACTGCCGAAGAACACCCCTTCATCGGCGTCCGCGAGCTCGAGCGCCTCGGTTGGCCGCAGGAGCTCCGCACCGCCATCCTCGGCCACGCGCAATACTCCGGCGTCCCGCGCGTCACGCATCTCGACAAAACCCTCTTCGCCTGCGACGAGCTCGCCGGATTCCTCACCGCCTGCGCCCTCGTCAAGCCGACAAAGAAGATCGCCGAAGTCGAAGTCCCCAGCGTAAGAAAAAAGATGAAAGACAAAGCATTCGCCCGCGGCGTCAACCGCGAAGACGTAATCCAGGGCGCCGCCGAACTAGGCGTTGACCTCGACACTCACATCGCATTCTGCCTGGAAGCAATGAAGAAGCGCGCCGACGAGCTGGGACTTTAACGGCGAAAGATAAATTCGCTCTGCGCGAAAACAGGCAGTCCGAAGAGTCGCTTACCTCCGGCCAAGCGGTGATACTACTTTCTCAGTTAGAATGGGCTCAAAACATTTGGATAGTGAATCAATTGAGAGCATTCCTATCGTTTGTAACTAACGGGTCGTTGCTGCTGTTGCTCGGATGTCACCGCTTTGTATTAACAAAGCCACCAGGGAATCCAGGACGACACCGCTTATATACAGCGCTTGGTTGATGTAGGCGCCGTTGTTCCGCCGGGTAATTATGTGCTCCGCCGCACGATCATCTTGCGGAACCCCAATTCTGCAGTTCAAGGATCAGGGGCTGGTACGGTTTTCACCTTCCAACCCAGTTTGCCACTCGAAGAATGTTCGAATGATCGGGCATTTACCACCTCTTGCGATAGTTTCTTCAATCCCGTCACCAAGACGTATGTCGATCGCCGCAGGATCGCTGCGCCGATTTCAATCGGAGACAATTCCTTCCAGACCGTTGACGATTCCAGCGACCTGCAGGAGGGAGATTGGCTCGTCATCACAGAAAGGGACGCGATCATACGCGATATCGTCGTCACGGACTGGGTGCAGGTTGTCTCCGCAATCGGCCACACCATACGGGTAACGAAGCCGTTTCGGTCGGCTTTCCCCAACAAGCACAGTTGGGATCCGGTCTACTCGGGTCTCGGCTTCTTCAAGGTCGTAAACCCGGTTCATGACGTGCAATTACGCAACTTCACGCTTAAGGTGCCAAGCACCGGCCAAAATATGGGAGGAATCTCGATTTACACGGCTCAGCATGTGGTGGTTGAGAACCTCGATGTCGAAGACGACAATGGCCAGGCCCTCTATAGCTTCCAGTCCCAGGACGTCACCTTCCGGAACTGCATTGCCTACAGCGGAACCGTGTTGAGCGAATTTGCATCGACAACCGATTTAACTGTGACAGGAAATACTTTTTCTTCAGCGGGCGATGTCGGCTTTGGTCTCGACCTGGGAACCGGCTTTTTCGACGTTAGAAACAACAGCGTCCCTCGTAGCCTTAACGCTGGTCTATATGCTCTCTATGGGGTCCATGATGGCACCATACAAGGAAACTCAATCGCCATCGTTCCCGCACAGCAGAAGCCAATTGGAATCCTCGTGCGCGGTGCTCAGAACGTGATCATCACAAATAACGATTTGGCAGGCGGACAGGGGCCGCAAAGCACCGGTCTCTCCATCGGCCCTGATAACGATGCAGAGATTCCCATACCCTCACACGGGAACGTGGTGTCACCAAACACTTTTGGATCGTGGGCTGTGAATTACGACCCCGACAATCAGCCGTAGCAGCCCGGAAAGTCCCAGTTTTTCCCCGAGCCCTGATTCTCCGCGGGAGGACAAAAGTCCTAAGAGTCTCACGTGCGTCGATAGCTCACCTCGGTCCCATCGTTACCGGGCACGGATGTGAAAGATCTCAATCACTGCAATCAACAGAACAAAAACTCCAACGATGACCATTATGGTGATCGGATAATCGAACGACTGGAACCGTCCAAATCCCGAACGATAATAATCGTCCTCGCACCAGCTCTTCCTCGGATTCGTCGGGTTGTAACGAATCTAATCGCAGCACCTTCCATTAAGCTCATCAGGCAGTTCGCTGGTTCGGGTCTGATATCTGCCCTCCCAATACTCTCCCGACTCGTCTTTGAAGGTGTACGTAACGACAGACAGGAAATCGTTCTTCCCGTCATTGAAGGGCTGCTCGATGTTTGTAACTGTCGCCTGCGTCTCAGGCCATTTATCCACGCCCGACGCAGTTCGGAGCTGTTCCAATCCAATGCCATCCTGTTGACCTGATTCCTCGAAAGACACTATCAGCAAATCCACAGAAAAGGCGAGAGACCACAGTCTCGCATCAGGGCAGCTCTTTTTCGCCAACATCCCTGCTTTCGATTCCACTTACCTACCCGGCAAGTTCTGGCATTTTCGTTTCATTGCGCAAAACCGATGCGCCGCACTAAATCCTGGAATCGCGGGTCGGAGCGGAGATTGTCGATACGCGGGTCGGCTTTGACGTGCCAGGAGAGTTCGAGGGATTTCTCGTCGTACGCCTTTTCAAGAAACTGCATTGCTTTATCTTTTTCGCCGAGTCCCGCGTAGATGGTTGCCAGGATATAGGGCGAAACATGGCTGTCTTTCGATCGGCCCTCGAGTTCCTGCAGAATCTTTTCTGCCTCAGCTCTCCTTCCCGTCACAGCGAATGCATGTGCGAGGGAGGCGTTGGCATCCTGATCGCCGTTCGATAGCTCAACAGCTTTCTGATACTCGGCGATCGCTTCAGTGAGTCTTCCGGTGCCTTCGTAGCCAGTGCCGAGACTCTGGTGTTCGACCCACTCGTTGGGGTTCGACGCAATCCCGCGCTGTCCGGCTTCGACCAGGCTGGGAAAATCGCGAAGCTGATAATAGACGCCCTGTTCGGTCATTCCAGCACTGGGACCGATTTCGATCTGGTTAACCCTGGTCATCTCAGCCAGAGCTTCTGCGCGCCGCCCGAGAAATGCCAGGAACTGTGCGCGGTCTTCGTGGGCGCAGGCATAACTTGGGGCGGTGGTGATTGCACGATTGAATTCGCGCTCGGCTTCAGCCAGATTCCAATCGTACCGCCAATTGATTGTGCCGAGAGTATCGTGAACTTCACCGATGCTGTCGTCGAGTTGCTGCGCCTTGTGAAGAGCTTCGTGTGCAGACTGAAAGGCTGCTTCCTGGGGTGCGTGGCGGAAGAGCGCCAGGTAGAGATATGCGTCCGCCAAACCGGAATAGGCTTCGGCGAAGTCCGGGGCTTTCCGGATGGCTTCTTCGAAGTAGCTCTTCGCCTGGAACAGTGGCTGTCCCATGGTGAACTGGTTGGTGAGGATATAACGCCCACGCAGGTAGGCGTCATATGCTTCGGGGTTCACCGCTCGCGCTGAGCCCACCCTGGCCTGCTCTTCCGGGGTCAACTGAATGCGGATCTGGCGGGCGACGGCCTCGGCTACTTCGCGCTGCAGGCTGAGAACTCCGTGGAGAGGGCGCTCGTAGGTTTCGCTCCAGATGTGGCGGTCGTGAGGGCCATCGAGCAACTGCACGGTGACACGGACCTGGTCGTTTTCGCGGATGACCGAACCCTCAAGGACTCCGTCGACTCCCAGTTCCTGTGCGATTTGCGGTAGATGTTTCTTTGTGCCCTTGTACTCCATGACGGAGATATGGGAGATCACCCGAAGGGACTGGATTCGCGAAAGCTCCGTAATCAGTTCCTCCGTCATGCCGTCAGCAAAGAAGTCCTGGGTCGGGTCTCCGGAGAGGTTTTGCAAAGGCAGTACGGCGATGGAGCGAATTGGTTGAGCCGTGCCTGCGCCGTAGAAATGGTGCCAGCCAATCCAGACGGCCACTCCAGTTGCGCAACAGGAAAGAAGCGCAATCAACAATCCTGATCGCCGGCTGCGCGGCGCTGACACCGTCGCTGCCGCCGCAGCGGCCTTCGTGCCGCTCGGCGCGGGATCATGCTGCGCCTCAGCACGGTTTGCGGGTTGCTGCGTCCCTGGGGAATTCGGTTCATCCTCGATTACCGAAGCGATAAATCGGTATCCCCTGCCGGTCAGCGTTTCCACAAATCGCGGCTGTTGAGGATCGTCTTTCAGGACTTGACGGATCTTGCGGACAGCGCCATTGATGCTGTTGTCTGTATCGAGAAAGACGTCCTTGCCCCAGATCCTCTCCGCGATTTCTTCGCGAGTGACGAGCTGGCCCTTCTGCTCAATCAGGATGACCAGGACTTGCAGGGGAAGGCGCTCCAGTTTGAGTACACGTCCAGCATGGCGAAGCTCGAGAGCTCGCAGATCTACCTGGAAATCTTCGCCGAATCTGACCGATTCCTGCGCTCCGGCCGGGATTGATCCCACCGCAACACCCCCCTCGAGGTTCACAGATTCTACACTCTTTGCGTTTTGTGCGACATCCCTTTCGGTTTCTTACGCTTGAAAGAACAGGAAAAATTAAGACCTTCGACAGGTGTCCGCTATTGAGGGCGGTGGTCGGCTGGCGCATGATTCCCTTCGTCACGAACAAATCGTGTTGAGGGCATTGTTCTCGACACACCAGTCCCCAATATCCCAAAGGAGATCCCTATGAAAAGCAGTTTCGTATGTCGTATGGCTGCTCCCTTGTTTGCCAGCCTCGCGCTCGGAGTTGCACCCGGCTCGACGCTGCTGGCGGCAGGCCAGAGCCCGGATTCCATCACCGGTCACGCCCACACAGCTCCAGCCAGGCTCGTCCAAATGGTTCGGGATGCCACCAGTCAGTACCTTGATGTCAATAACGCCACCGCCGCGGGGTACGGGCCATTTCTTGGTTGCGTGAGCGGTTCGGATCACGGAGCAATGGGAGTGCATTATGTAAATCCGACCCTGGTGGGGGCTGGAGAGATTGATGCCGCGCATCCGCAAGCCTTGATTTACGAGCCTTCGAACGGAAAGATGCGCCTGGTTGGCGTTGAGTTCATCGTGGACTCGGCCACTTGGCTGAAGACTCACGATGGGCCGCCTGTTCTCGAAGGACAAAGCTTTCTTATTGTTGGCATCCCGAATCGATACAACATCCCAGCGCCGTTCTTCGAACTCCATGTGTGGGCGTGGCGGGACAACCCCCAGGGAGCCTTCGTCGACTGGAACAACAAGGTGACTTGCGAAGGCCAGCAGTGAGACGCGGATCGAAGCCTTGAGTGGAGGCTCTAGTCGCCTCATCCCTCCAATCGAAAATCGTAAGACGGAGGTCCCGATGCCGAAGTATGTCATTGAGCGCGAAGTCCCCGGTGCGGGAAGCCTGACGCCGGAACAACTGAAGAGCATTTCGCAAACGTCCTGCAGTGTCCTCAGCAAACTCGGATGCGAAATTCAGTGGATTCAGAGTTTCATTACCGGGGACAAGATTTACTGCATCTATCGCTCCTCCAACGAAAAACTGATAAGGGAGCATGCCCAGCTGGCGGGTTCCCAGCCAATATCATTGCCGAAGTCTCGACGACCATCGATCCCGGGACCGCCGAGGGCTAGTGGCTCTCTGTTCGCGAGGCCGACAGGTTCGGCCCCGTGCGCATGAAGCTCTGTATCTATGGGCCTTTCTTTGGCGAGGGAGGCATGCTTAGGAAAGGCGTTCGCGCGGAAGGCAATTGGAATCCTCGTGCGCGGTGCTCAAAACGTGACGATTACAGATAACTATTTAGCGGGGGGTCTGGGACCGCAAAGCACTGGTCTCTCCATCGGCCATGACAACGATGCAGAGGTTCCCATACCCTCACATGGGATCGATGACCATCCATGGTGATCGGATAATCGGAACGCTGGAACCGTCCGAGTCCTCCTGCTCCAACTCCACTGAAGGTCGGAGACGGCACCCTCATCCCGCTACAAATCCTCCGCGTCTCGAGTGCATTGTGAGAAGATTCCGTCTGTGGACGAGCCCGCAGGAAAGCCGCCCGCACGCATCACCGGAGCAGGAAACCTTCAGGTTCAATCGGAGTAATCGCGATGCTCCACCGCAGACGCTTCCTTGCGCACCTCGGATCAAGTGCGGTGATGGCCGCCGTCCCCCGCGTTGTGCGCGCTTACTCTTCCGCCTACAGCGGTCAGCCCGATCCGGCCCGCGATCCCCTCCGGCCCGAATATCATTTCCTCCCGCCGCATAACTGGATGAACGATCCCAATGGGCCGATCTGGTGGAAGAGCCGGTACCACCTCTTCTATCAACTCAACCCGCACGCTGCGGTGTGGGGCGACATGCATTGGGGCCATGCAGAGAGTTCCGACATGGTGCATTGGCAGCATCGGCCTGTCGCGCTTTCTCCCACGCCGGGCGGACCCGATAGCGAGGGCTGCTTCAGCGGATCGGCCGTCGTCTACAACGGCACACCCACGATCATCTACACCGGGGTCCAGAACGCCCCTCCGCCACTCGTCACTTTGCGCGACGGCAACGACAAGCTTCGCGAATCGCAACTCCTCGCCACGGCGCTCGACGACGATCTCGTCCAATGGAGAAAACTTGATAAGCCCGTCATTCCTTCGCCGCCTCCGAATATGGTCGTCACCGGCTTCCGCGACCCGTGTATATGGCGCGAAGGCGATGGGTGGTACCTCGGAATCGGCTCCGGAGAACGCGGCAAGGGCGGTTGCGTCCTGCTCTATCGCTCGCAGGATTTGCGCCAATGGACCTACCTGCACAAACTGGCCGAAGGCGTAGCCAACGGCAAGCAGACCGCGAATCCCTGCGACAGCGGAGAGATGTGGGAGTGCCCCGACTTCTTCGAGATAAACAAGCGGCACTGCCTCCTCTACTCCACTGCCAACAAGGTGATCTGGACGACGGGAGAGTACGACGCCGAGAAGCACATCTACACTCCCAGGCGGAGTGGCGTTCTCGATCACGGAACCTACTATGCACCCAAAAGCTTTTTTGCTCCGGACCAGCGCAGAATCCTCTGGGGATGGATCCGTGAGACTCGTCCCGAAGCCGAATTTGCAGCAGCGGGATGGTCCGGTGCGATGTCTCTCCCGCGCGTGTTGACCGTCGGCGAGCAGGGCGAGCTTGAGATTCGCCCCGCAGCAGAAGTCACGATGCTTCGAGGCGTCGCCGAAAAGGCAACGGTGCAGGCAAAAACGCCGTTCCGCCGGAAACTGGCGGCCTGCGGCAGGAGTTGCGGGTTCCCATCGACCTCTCCATGGGTTCGATTGCGGTGCGCTTGCTCACCAGGGGAACCGAAGTCTGGCATCTCGTGGTCAATGTAAAAGGCGATTCCATTCGAACCAGCGATGTCAGCTTCCCGCTTCCTTCCGCTCCATTTCCAATGCCCGGGCTGCGCATCTTCCTCGACAACTCTGTCATTGAATCATTCATCGGCGGCCGTGAAGTCATCACAAGCCGCAGCTACTCGCTCGCGCCCGGCGAAACAGAGATTGAAGTGTCCATCGAAGGCCAAGGCCGTGTCGAGGTTGATCTCTGCCCATTGCAGACAATATCGAAAGACCGGCTGGCCATCTGATTGGCGCTGGTCACTGCTATGAAAAGACCCACTAAATGGTCGAACGGCCATGGAATTATGGTGGGCTACTCGGACATAATGTACAAAAAATTGACCACCACAGAATTACTTCCGAGTTGGCGGTCACTCGGGCGCTATACGGGGCGCATTGTCGCCGGAAGTTCCATCGCCTTAATGAGCTACTTGCGACGTGGTGGACGAATAATGGTTGGCAACCAATCGCCAGCGCCCTTCTTGCTTTATCCATATCCTGGTAAAGCGAGTCTCACGGGGGACAGCTTTGCCTTTGTCTTGCCCATCCATAGTTGAGCGGCCAGTCTCCACAGCCGCGTTTCCATAGACGCGCACTTGAACGTCATCGGTGGTTATGGACTTAAACCTCAAATCCCCGGACTTGAAATCTGAAATCACCTGCGGCTTGGTTCTCACCGTCCCACTTGGCCCTACGCCGATGAAATCAGGAGCGTAGATCCGCTCAAGCGCGTCCGCATCCGCGTGGATCTGGGCTTGAATGCGCTCATTGTCCAGTTTCCTGATGACCTGCTCAACGGTCATTCTTTGCTCTTGCCCAGAGGCGATCGCGGCTGCGGGAAAGTGACGAAGGCTATCGCGAGGACTTGTCTCATGGAG
>CAWIKQ010000009.1:0-453197 GCA_963836675.1 uncultured Acidobacteriaceae bacterium | reverse complement strand
CGCAGATTGGAGTTCGCCCGTCCACGCACGTAGAGTTCATCAATGCCGTGCTCGGGCGGAATCTTCTTAAATGGCTTTTTGGCGTAAATGATCGCCAGCGGTACCAGGATCGACCGCGACCACGCTGAGATTTCGTAGATATTGAAGTAGAACCAGTTGGGAAATAGAACAATCTCGGGAGGAATTGCGGGGACAGCATCGTAATCGTACTGGCCGAGCGCACAGAGATACATCTTGGTGAAGGTGTTGCATTCAACGACGCCACCATGGGCGAGGATCCATTCGCGGCTCTTGACCAGGCGCGGATCGCTGACGGAAATGTTCATCAACTTCGCGGAGAAATAACACTTCACGGTGAGCGAGATATTGCCCGGACCTCCGGGATGGAGGCTCCAGCTGCCATCTTCCTTCTGGAAGCGCATCATCTCGGTGCAGGCCCGCTTCAGGCGCTCCGGGTCACCGGACTCGAGCAGCGTGTGCAGGAAGATGTAGTCGGCCTCGAGCATGGAGTCCGCTTCAAGTTCGCCGCACCAGTAGCCCTCGGGGTGTTGACGGCCCAACAAGTAGTCGCAGGAGCGACGGATGGCGGTTTGAACATCTGCGAGAGCGGCATCCAGCCGGCCAAACTTCGGCGCTATGGATCTGGCTTCACTCTTGTCGATGCTCATATGTAAATGGTCCTCAATCAACTCAAAATACTCCGGCGCGAGCCCAATTGCTCTCGAAATCCAGCTTGATGTGCCACTCAACCGGACGGAACGGCCACGAGCCGCTTCACTTTTTGAAAGGGCCAGGCGCGATGCCCTCAGGCCTTAGCGAACCGGTACGGAGTGCGTTCCCCCTGGGCCGCCGATCGCCTGCACGATCTCTGGAGGAAGCCCAAACCGCACATTTTCGGGCATTACCTCTACTTCTTCGACGCTGGAGAAACCGTTTTGACGCAAATAATTGACCACATCCTCGACCAGCACTTCGGGGGCGGACGCACCCGCTGTAACTGCCACGGTAGACACACCCTGAAGCCACTGCGGATCGATCGCCTGCGAGTTATCAATCAGGTACCCGATCGTTCCAAGATTGCGCGAGACTTCAACCAGGCGGTTGGAGTTTGAGCTGTTGGTAGATCCGACGACCAGCACAAGATCGGCGCTGTGAGCGACGTTGCGAACCGCCACCTGCCTGTTCTCGGTCGCGTAGCAGATGTCCTGAGAGTGCGGCCCCACAATGTTTGGGAACTTCTCTTTGAGCGCATGGATAATATCGCGCGCTTCATCGAGGGAAAGCGTGGTTTGAGTCAGGTACGCAACGCGGTTCGGATCAGGAACCTGGAGCGCTGCGACCTCGTCAACGTTCGAGACGACCTGGGTCACGTCGGGGGCTTCTCCGAGGGTACCCTCGATTTCGTCATGGTCGCGATGGCCGATCAGGACCAGCGAATAGCCCTGTTTCGCGAACTTCACGGCTTCAATGTGAACCTTTGTGACCAGGGGACAGGTGGCGTCAATTACCTTGAGCCCGCGGCCTTTGCTTCGTTCGCGTACAGCCGGAGAGACGCCATGGGCGGAGTAGATGACGCGATGGCCATCAGGGACATCGTCGATCTCATGGACAAAGATGGCCCCTTTTTCCGCTAATTCATTCACCACGTAGCGGTTATGGACAATCTCGCGGCGAACATATATCGGGGCGCCAAAGGTTTCAAGCGCGATATTGACGATATCGATGGCGCGGACAACCCCGGCGCAGAAGCCCCGCGGCTTCAGCAGAAGAACTTGCTTTTGGGCGGAAGGATTGTCGGTTTGTGCACGATTGGGGATGGAGTCGAGCGCGGATCTGGTCACCCTATCATTATAACAATTTAGGGAATTTCCGCGGGACGGAAACCAGCGGTCCGAACCTGCGGAGTTCCATCCTCGAGACGCCTTCGGTAACTCCCTTCATTCCAGCGCAGGTTTTCCGCTGGGATCCGTTTGCCATTTTGCCGCGTGATCTGGCACTGGAGATCCGCAGATTGATGGTGACTTTGAACATTAAGCCGGATCCGCTGATCGGTCTTACCGAATGAATGCGGCCCGTGCCAATGCGGACAAGGAAAGAAGCGGCCAGCCAGATGCGAAAAACAAGGGCGTTATCAATCAGTAACTGGCTTCGCATTACCACAAAAGATCGGCGGAATTACCAAATGGGTCTGGCAACTTCTTGGTAAGTGCCCTACCTTCAAGATCTACTTCTCTAGAAAGAGAGGGACCAAACCGTGAATGACTTCATGAACGCGGCGCAAGTCCAATCCCCCGATTCCGTGGCAATGAAAGCACGGTACATTTACCCCAATCTGAAACTGCGTGTTTACACAACCGGCATGCGCCAAAACCGGCTGGCGAAGCTGGTGGGTATCGATGAAGCGTATCTCAGCAGGATCATCAACGGCGTGAGAGTGCCAGGCAAGCAGATGCAAGAGCAGATCGCCCAGGTTCTCGGCTGCGATCCAGAGTGGCTGTTTCAACAGACCACCGTTCAATCTCCTGGCGACATGGCTGGAAACAGCGCCAAGGTGGAATAGGGTTTCTCGGGTCCTGAGACTCGAATTTCAAGTTGCCTTAGGTTCTCTCGAAGATCTTTGCACTTCCCCTTGTTCCTGATTGGATCAAAGTATTCCCCCGTCGCGGTATCCCGTGGAAACGGAATACCGCGTGCGGCGTTGTACTTGATCTGAATCACCTCGTTACGGGAAAAACAACCCTCCCAAAAGAGCTTCCGGCGAAATAAAGAACTTACAAAACTTCCGGATTTCAGAGTCACAAAAAACTTGCAGGTAACACGCACTTTGCCGATATCGTAAACTATTGTTTATAAATTACTTATCTGCCATGTTTTATCCCCAACTAACACGAAAGTAACCATATTGCGCTTTCCTGGTGATATTGGTCACTCGCAGAGGGTATTCCCCGTGCGAATCTAGATTCACAACACAAGCAATTCTTGGTTGTTAATTCGTGCCCGAGCTGTGCTCGGTGCGCACACAGGATTCGTGTGCGCGTTAGAAGGGATCATCTAGATGGGTAGGATTACAGTTGTTCGCGTCAATCGCACATCTGCATTCATTTCTTTTAAGAACTTCGGACAAATTGGCAGTTTTCTGGCTCTGGTGCTGTTTGCGATGGTTTCGGCTGCGCAGACTCTCAGCGGGGTCAGTTGCGCAACGAGTTCCTTTACTGGGAACGGCACAGATGCATGCTCGGTTTATCTGACTTCGCCTGCCACAAGCAATTTCTCAGTGTCCCTGAAAACGAATGACGGGGCGGTGATCGTGCCAGGCAGCGTGACGGTAAGTGCCGGCGCATCGAGCGCCGGATTCACCACAACCGTTTTTGGAGTAAGCACAGCTCAGACTGCCACCCTGACGGCGAGTGCCGGCGGCGTGGGAAAAACCTTTAACATTACCCTTTCGCCGAAGTCGAGTGGATCACCCGCACCGTCTGTGAGCAGCATCTCTTGTACAAAGAATGCGTACAGCGGAAGCGGAACCGATTCCTGCACCGTAAGCCTGACTTCACAAGCGACGAGCAATGTGGCGGTGAGTCTGGCAAGCAATAGCGGGTCGGTCACCGTACCCGGCAGTATCACTGTCGGCTCGGGGGCATCGAGCGCTGGATTCACCGCGACCGTGCTCAACGTTTCTACAGCTCAAACAGCGACCGTCACAGCGACTGCGGGCGGAGCTTCGAAGGCGTTCAATATCGCGCTTTCCCCAGCAACTGGTTCGGGTACCGCTTCGCTCGCGGGCCTCACATGCGCGAAAAGCGCATTCAACGGGAATGGCACGGATCCATGCACGATCTCGTTGACTTCGCCGGCGTCCGGCAGCTTCGTCGTTTCGCTTTCGACCAACGATGGTGCGGTGATTGTGCCGGGAAGCATCACGGTGAATGCAGGGGCGACGACTGCCGCATTCACCACGACGGTGCTTGGCGTGAGTACTGCACAGACAGCAACCGTCACAGCAAGAGCCGGGGGAGTTGCGAGGACTTTCAACATCTCGCTCGGACCGCCATCGTCCGGTACGCCTGCCTTGAGCGTAAGCGCCAGCTCGATGGCATTCGGGAATGTAGCAATGGGAACCGCGGTTTCGAAATCGGTGACTGTGACGTCGAATGGCACAGCGCCGGTCAATATCAATTCAGCCGCGATTTCCGGAAATGGGTTTTCGGTTTCAGGAGGTGGCTTCCCTGTCACTCTGAATCCCGGCCAATCGGCGGTGCTCTCGGTTCAGTTCAATCCGCCCACGGCAAGTTCCGTTACCGGACAGCTTTCGATCGCGAGTAATGCACCGGCGGCCTCGGTGAGCCTGAGCGGCACCGGAACCACGGTGGCCCCGACGGTCACCGCAGTCTCCTGCGGCAGCACCTCGATCACCGGCTCCCTTGCCGATGCCTGCACGGTGAGCCTGTCCGGATCGGCACCCACTGGCGGAGTCAGCGTCAGCCTCTCCAGCAACAACAGCTCTGTAAAGGTGCCGGCGTCTGTCACCGTGCCCGCCACGGCCACAACGGCAGCCTTTACGGCGAGTGTGGCCTCGGTAAGCAGTTCGCAGTCGGCAACCCTCACCGCTACCACCGGAGGAGCATCGAAGAGTGTTGCGCTGCAGCTCAATGCCGGCATTCCGACGCTGAACGTGAACGCCAGCAGCATCTCCTTTGGCGCGGTCTCTGTGAACAGTTCGACCACGCAGACCGTCACCCTTACCTCGAGTGGAACCGCTCCTGTAACGGTGAGTTCGATCGCCGTCACCGGAAGCGGATTCTCATCGTCCGCAGTGAATCTGCCGGCCACGCTCAATCCTGGTCAGTCGCTGTCCGTTACCCTGACTTTCGATCCAGCCACCACCGGCGCGGCGAGCGGAAAGCTCACCATCAACAGCAACTCATCCAGCAACTCCACCATCTCCATCGCCCTTAGCGGCACCGGCAACGCACACCAGGTCGATCTGAACTGGGCCGCGCCCGGTGCAGGCGTAGTTGGGTACAACATCTATCGCGCGCCCGCTGGGACGAACTCCTATCAACGAATAAATTCGGCTGTAGAGAATTCGACCGGATACTCGGACGCTTCAGTCCAAAGCGGCTCTGCATATGCCTACCATGTGAAGAGTGTCGATGGCAGTGGGCATGAGAGCTCTCCCTCCAATGTGATAAACGTGACGATCCCGTAGAGCGTCGTGGTTGTCGCTCACAGGGCTGACTTTGAGGCGGCTGCTCGTAACCTTTTAGAGGGTTACCGGTAACCGCCTCAACTCTTTTAAAGAGCCTTGATTAGGGTGTTTTTGTCTACAACTTTCGCGGAATTACAGGCATTTAAATATTTAAATTTCAATCTCTTGCAAATCCAGTACGAAGGTAATTGGTCCATACCACGTTCGTGACTATTGTCACCTGTTCGTAATCCCCGTGCGGGTCGATGCTGCTGATAGTCACTCCGAAGCAGCATCTTTCATGATTCTCCCGCAGCAGGACCAGGCGGGGTTTTCTGCATCGGCGTGAGGGCAACACCAACTTGCAGTGACAGGTGAGCCGATGTTTAGATTACGCACTCTTTTTATCGCTCCGTTCACAAGTATGGCAGTCGAGTGGCCCGGGGCTGCTCAAGACGCGAAGACAATCGATGCGCGCAAGGGCGCGGCAGTTCTGGCGGCGTTCTCATTCTTACTTTGTCTAAGCTTGTCGGGATGCGGATCGAATTCCCGCGCCTTTTCGTCGACGACTCCGACTTCTGCTGAGGTCGTGGTGAATCCGGATACGATTGACTTCGGCGACGTAAAGATTGGAAGCACAGCCTCCAAAAATGTCTCGATCATGAACACGAGCAAATCACCCGTGGAGATCGATCAGGTCAGCAGTTCCAGCAAGTCGTTTCTGGTTGTGGGTTCTTTGCCCGCCACGCTAGCACCTGGTCAGACTCTGATTGCGCAGGTGCGCTTTGATCCGAGTGCCACGACAGATGCCACCGCGCAGTTGGACGTGATGTCAACCAGCGTCACGACCATGGCGAAATCTTCCAGTTCGGCTAAGCTTCACGGCAAGGGAGCGTCGACAACCGCCGCACTCTCGGGTCTCAAGTGCGCGAATACCACTATGACCGGCGCAGGGACTGATACCTGCACGGTGTTGTTGACGACCGGGGCGCCAAGCGGCGGGATGGTTGTCAATCTCGCAAGCGGCGGAAGCGCGGTGACCGTTCCCACTTCCATCACGGTGCCTTCCGGAGCGACAAGCCAGACATTTATTGCAACGGTGTCTGCTGTGACCACCTCGCAGACTGTAACAATCGTCGCGACACAGGGGACCGCAACACAGAAGACATCGATCCAATTGAGCGGCTCGGGCGCGGCGATCGCGCCGACTGTCAGCGCGTTGTCCTGCTCCAAAGCTTCCTTTACGGGTTCCGGCACGACGCCGTGCACTGTCTCGCTGAGTTCGGCTGCCCCGTCGGGAGGTCAAAGCGTTACGCTGGCCAGCGGTTCGAGCGCTGTTTCTGTGCCGGGAAGCATTGCCGTGTCATCCGGCGCCTCGACCGCGTCGTTCACGGCTACGGTCTCTGCAGTCGGCACAACGCAGTCAGCCACAGTATCGGCGAGCGCTAACTCATCCTCCCAGAGCTTTGCATTGAAGCTTAATGCGGCCACGGCAACGTTGAGTTTGAGTGCCAATTCCCTTTCGTTTGGCAACGTCTCCGTGGGAACCGCGGTGACAAAATCGGTGACACTTACCTCGAGCGGCTCGGTCGCGGTCAATATCAGTTCAGACGCGATTTCCGGAAGTGGGTTTTCGGTTTCAGGAGGTGGCTTCCCTGTCACTCTGAATCCCGGCCAATCCGCGGTGCTCTCGGTTCAGTTCAACCCGCCCACGGCAAGCTCCGTTACCGGACAGCTTTCGATCGCGAGTAATGCACCGGCGGCCTCGGTGAGCCTGAGCGGCACCGGAACCACGGTGGCCCCGACGGTCACCGCAGTCTCCTGCGGCAGCACCTCGATCACCGGCTCCCTGGCCGATGCCTGCACGGTGAGCCTTTCCGGATCGGCACCCACCGGCGGACTCAGCGTCAGCCTCTCCAGCAACAACAGCTCTGTAACGGTGCCGGCGTCTGTCACCGTGCCCGCCACGGCCACCACGGCAACCTTTACGGCGAATGTGGCCTCGGTAAGCAGTTCGCAGTCGGCAACCCTCACCGCTACCACCGGAGGAGCATCGAAGAGTGTTGCGCTGCAGCTCAATGCCGGCATTCCGACGCTGAACGTAAACGCAAGCAGCATCTCTTTTGGCGCGGTCTCAGTGAACAGTTCGACCACGCAAACAGTCACCCTTACGTCGAGTGGAACCGCTCCTGTAACGGTGAGTTCGATCGCCGTCACCGGAAGCGGATTCTCATCGTCCGCAGTGAATCTGCCGGCCACGCTCAATCCTGGTCAGTCGCTGTCCGTCACCCTGACTTTCGATCCAGCCACCTCTGGCGCGGCAAGCGGAAAGCTCACCATCAACAGCAACTCATCCAGCAACTCCACCATCTCCATCGCCCTTAGTGGCACCGGCAACGCACACCAAGTCGATCTGAACTGGGCCGCGCCCGGCGGATCGGGCTATAGCATCTCGGGCTATAACGTATACCGCGCAGCAAGTGGAACGAGTTCGTTTGCCAGGCTTAACTCGGTAAGCCAAACGGCGTTCAGCGACACGAACGTGCAAAGCGGACAGTCCTATCAGTATTACGTCACAAGCGTCGATTCGACCGGTGCCGAGAGCTCACCATCCAACAGCACGATTGTGACGATCCCATAGGTCCGGGATTTACCTTAACGGCGCCGCCTAAGTGGCGGCGCTTTTATTTTCGACGAATCCTCTCGAGCAGCTGAGTTGCGGCGTCGGCAACGTCTCCACGAGATCCTTCAAAACAGGAGGCGTCCGCAGCCACTTTCTGGAAGCAATCAACTATTTTCGGCGATTGCGCCATCTCGTGAGGGGTATTGCGCAGAAGCAGCAAGACGGCTTCGCCCTGGGAGATTGATCGAACATCCCACTTTCCCCCGGACCTGTAACCAGTCGCAAAAATCCATCCGGCTGCAACAGGGTGAGAAGCGTAGTTCGAATTCAGCTCCTCCGGAAGAACAAGGGACTGCTTGGGCTGGCCGTTGCGCAGAAGAAGGGGGCGAGGATAGGAATGAATGCGCCCCTGGCTATCGATAAGAGCATACTCGTCGGACAGGCAGGTTGCGCCTCTGCGCAAGAGTTCGGCGACGAACGATGATTTGCCGGCGTGAGTGGCCCCTGGAAGAAGCAATGCCCTGCCATCGATGAGAACGGCTCCAGCATGTACCGCATAGAGATTTTTCAATTGATGGACAATTGCGTCATCCAGCGCCTTGACAGTGGCCAGCGCTGCGTCCTCGGTGGTAGCGGTCGAAGCAACAAGCTCCTCATTGAGGAAGACGTGAACCTCATTCGGAGTTTCTTCGACGCGAACAACAAAATCGGGAGACTCTGCCGATTGTGTGCGCGCCAAAGGCGGAAACAGATAGCGGTTGAAGATCTCCTGGGTTTTCGAAGACGGACATTCCACACGGATCGAGGAGTCGAATGCCTGAATTCCGAAAACATGGCTGGAGAACAACGAACTCATGATTAGAAGATTACTTGACGCTAAAGCAAAATGGCGGCCCTGATCGGCCGCCATTTTGCTCCTAACTTTATTAGTGCTCCATTTTCCCAGGAATGGAACACCGCAATATCTGGGGAAAGTCTTTTGTGCGCGTGCTCTGATCTTTGTCATTAAGCACGTTTGAAATTTGTTGTTCGTTAGAAGGGGCGTTTGCGGTTCTTCGGAACATCGGCACGCGGCGCAGAATTCCAGCGCTTGTCGTTGTCCACGGAGCCGGCGCTTTGCGCATGGGCCTTCTGCTCTCCGATGGTCAGAGAAACGACGAGCGGCAGAGCAACCGCACTGAGACCGGCGAGGACCTGACGGCGGGTAGCGGTGATGCCGGATCCGGAGATCTTGACCAACTTCTTATCCTGGAGTTCCAGAAGGGAGGCTTCTGCCAGTTCATCGGTCACTTTGGGGTCGAAAGAATGGCGCATCTGTTCTGCCACCTCCGCGACGGTGTTGGCGTTCGAACAGGCGTCCCACGCTGCTGCGGCAGTCGCATTCAGCGCAAGAACGGTGGCGTCATCTTCATTCTTGATGATGCGTGAACCATCAGGCATCGCATCGACGGAAAGGCTTTTAGAATTCACCCGCTCTACGAGCATCATTCGAACTCTCCTTGGAAAGGCAACTTGAAATAGGGAACCGAGGCAACTACTAATTCAGAATAGATGAGAGGCGCGGAACAGCAATACCACCAAGTTGAAGATTTGACTCGTCTTAAGTAATTCAGACCCATTACTGGTAATCTGCCGGGAACAGTTACTTTCTGGGGAGTCGTAAACAACTTTCGATTGCAGTACTTCAAGTCCAATGATCTGCAATTGAATGGCTTACAGGAGAATAGTAGTGTCGGAACTTTGTTCCTCTTCCAGACTCTGAAATCAGACAATCGTGCAACCTCTCGATCACAACACGGCGGAATTTCTTCGAGCCATCGTCAGGCGAGATGCCAGGAAGCGGAAACTGGCTATTGCAGAGCTTGCGGCCGAAGTTTCGAGCTGGGATGCCGTTGTAGACGGAGCGCGCCGCCACGGCGTGCTGCCGACGCTTTACTGCTGGTTGACTGAGAACGAAGAGCGAATTCCCGAATCCGCCATGAAGCTTGCTCGGAGGGAATTCGAGCGAAATACATTTCATTGCATGGCCAACACCGCTGAATTGCTGCGGGTTCTTCAGATTTTCAACGGTGCTGGAATCGAAGCAATACCGTTCAAAGGCGTGGTGCTCAGCTCATCAGCGTATGGCGACCTCAAAGCACGATCAGCCGGCGATCTGGATCTCCTGATCCGTTACCCCGATCTGCAGAAGGCGACCACACTTCTGAAGGAGCAAGGCTACGAATTGAAGACGGAGGCGCTGGAAGATGGCTCTCCCGAAGCCGAGAACTACTTCGAATTTCACTTCGAGCGCGCCACGGACGGAATGGTGCTGGAACTCCGCTGGAAACTGGAATTGACCCAGCCTCGCTATCGCTACAACATTGGCCTGGATTGGGTGTGGCCGCGACGAAGGACTGTGAGGCTGGCTGGCGCCAGTGTGCCGGATCTCGACGCTATATCAACATTGCTTGTGCTCTGCATGCACGGCAGCAAGCACGTCTGGTCGCGCCTGATGTGGATTCTGGACGTGGCAATGCTGCTCGAGAGCGAACCTGAGCTGAATTGGAATGAAGCGGAGGAAGAGGCCAAGAAGGTGGGATTGGAGCGCTGCCTGGGGCTCGGGGTCCTGCTGGCGCATCGAGTGGCGGGGGCAGGGGTGCCGGCTGAAATCTTGCGGAGATTTGAATCGGATCGTTCCGTGAAGAAGCTGGCAGACTTCCTGGATCAGCATCTTCTGGAGGAGCCCGGGAGGATGCCCGAGGGGCGAATTCCCTACAATCTACGGATTCTGGGGTTTCGAGACAGGGCGGCCGTCTTGTTCTCCCCCGATTTTATTCGGCCGAACGCACGGGATCGGGCCCTGGTGAAATTGCCCAAAGCCCTGGAACCCCTCTATTACGTGATACGACCTTTTCGGATTTTGCTGGATCGAGCCGGCCGATAAGGCCCGTCAATTCCAATATTTACCTTGTAGATAATACCCAATCTGGAAACATTTACATGGTAAAGATGTAACTGCCCCAGATTTCCAACTGTTGAAAAAACAGCAGGAATCGTCCCAAGTTTAACGATTTATTGGCCTACAACTTAAGTAACTATAGAAACCTCCTTTGGTCAAATTATTGCTAACCCCTGCGCAGCGTTTCAAAACTCTCCACGAAGTGAGCTCGTTGCAGGGCGGTGGGTTGTCATCTTTCATCTTTTTCCCATGCCGCGCTCAATGGCAAGAAGTGGGCTGTATCCGGGTTTTGATCACCTGCTGGAGTCGTTCCGCGCTTGTTTAGTCCCAGGCCCTTCCAGCTGCGTGATTGATTTAGTTGTTTGCCCGGCCAGTCCGTGCCACGAACAAGTGGGGTTGTGTTTGAAACGCAGCGGGACGGGCTGTTTCTATCAGCGGGGCTGGCAACTGAGTGGAGTTTCGAAAGGAGGCAATGAATAGCAATCCGAGCCTGAAGTTGGTTGGCTTCGGGTGATCTGATCACGAAGTTCCGGCAGCCGAATTCGGCGCTGAGTTTTTACCTAGCTATCTTCTTCCTTTCTCAGCGAACAGGTTGGAAGCGGCCGGAGCCAAAAAAGAAGGTGCGCAAGCGCCTGCTGAGGAGAAGTAGATGTATCAATCCCAGGCTCGGCCGCGAGCTGTCGGCCGTGTTGTTTTTGCGCAGCAGCAAGCGAAGGAGCATCCGCAAAGTTCGACCCCCCATCGAGATGCAATGGGATCCAACGCCTCCCTTTTACAATCAATCCTCTGCACGTCGAAACATAGCAGGACAATTGTCATCGGAGCTCTCGCTTGCTTAGTCCTCCCGGTTTTATCGGGTTGCGGAGTGTCGTTTAATAAAGCAGCCGCTGCGAAGGCTGCGGCCGCGAAAGCCGGAGTTTCCCTCAGTAGTATTTCCTGCGGGACACAATCGCTCACGGGTGCGCAGACGAAAGCTTGTTCTGTTTATCTAAGCTCGGCGGCAGAAAATGCGACTGTGGTTACGCTGACGAGCAGCAATGCAGCTATTCAGATCCCGTCGGCGGTCACGGTTCAGGCAGGAGCAACCACGACGGGCTTCAACGCGGTGTCGTCGGACGTCAACTCACCGGTGAGCGTCACAATTACGGCCACATCGGGGAGCCTCTCGCAAGCCAGCGCGATAACCCTTTACCCTTCGGGCACGTCGGCAACTCTTAGCAGCATCTCGTGCGGAACTCAGTCTTTGACCGGACCCTCAACGAAGGCTTGTTCTGTTTACCTGAGCGGAGCGGCCGACAATGCGACCACCATCAGCCTGTCGAGCAGCAGTAACGCGTTGCAGGTTCCTTCCACTGTCACTATTGCTCCGGGGTCGTTGACCACCGGATTCAACGCCACAGTGTCCCCCATCGAAACTTCGCAGGCGGTAACCGTGACTGCCTCTACCGGAGGCGACTCGCAGAGTACCGTGATTCAGCTTCTGGGGTCAGGCGCTCAACCTGCGGCGCAACACAAAGTGCAGTTGACCTGGCAAGCACCAACCGGTTCAATTGCCGGCTATAGGGTGTACCGCATGACCGATGGTTCGTCCAGCTATGCGGAACTGAATTCGTCGGTCGATACCCAGACGAGCTACGTCGATGCAACCGTACAGAGCGGTCAGACGTACGACTATGTTGTAACGAGCGTGGATGGCGGGGGAGTAGAGAGCGCCTATTCCAATCCGACGACAGTCACCATACCTTAACGGCTGATTCTATCGACAGAAGCACTCGCGGCGTGAGACCTGATTGAGGAAACTCACGCAACGAGTGCTTCCTTTATCTGGTCGATCACAGCATCCGCGATGGCGAGGCTGGCTGTTGCTGCGGGGCTGGGTGCGTTGAGCACGTGCAATGCATTTGGCTGGCGAACAAAGTAGAAGTCCTGTAAGAGCTCCCCGGATGGCGAAAGCGCCTGGGCGCGAACACCCGCGCCTCCTTTGGTCAGATCGTCAATCTGCAGGTCAGGAACCAATCTTTGCAGCGACTGGCAGAAGAGCGTCTTGCTGAACGATCGGCGAAACTCGTGCCAGCACATTGAGGGATATCGCATAAGGAACTGCCAGAAGCCGCGATAGGTAAGAGTTTCAATCATGTCCCGAACTCGAACATCTGTGAATCGATAACCTTCACGGGAGAATGCAAGAACCGCATTTGGGCCTGCTTCAATTCCGCCGTGAATGAGGCGTGTAAAGTGCACGCCGAGGAACGGGAATTTGGGATCCGGAACCGGGTAGATCAGATTGCGCACAAGATGCGAGCTCGCCGGCTTCAGTTTGTAATATTCGCCGCGGAAAGGAACGATGCGCGCGGAATCGTGATTGCCCGCCATTCTGCTGAGACGATCACATTGAAGACCGCCGCAGTTGATGATGAAATCGCTCTCGTACTCTCCCATTGTCGTGGAGATGTGCCATGTGCGGGAACTTTGCAGCTTGATCACTTCCGATGAATAGTGAACTTCTGCGCCGCGGGAGATGATCTCCTCAGCCATCGCCTGGGCCACGGCCTTGAAATCCACGATCCCTTCCTGCGGCACGCGAATCGCTTCGAGACCCGCGGCGTGCGGCTCGTACTCCCGGATCTGCTCGGGGCCAAGAAGCTGAAGCCCCTGAAGTCCGTTAGCGGTACCGCGCTCGAGCAGCGCGTGCAACCGCGGAATCTCCTCCGGCTCAGTTGCGACAACAAGCTTGCCGCATATCTCGTGCGGTACGCCGTGCCGCTCGCAGAACTCGACCATGCGGCGAATTCCCTGCACTGCCAATTTGGCTTTCTGTGAGCCGGGCTTGTAATAAAGGCCGCAATGCAGCACGCCACTGTTATTGCCCGTTTGATGACGGGCCGGTCCAGATTCCTTTTCGAAAAGCAAAACCTGGGTCGACGGGAACCGCGATAAGAGCTGGCAGGCCGTGGCCAGCCCTACGATCCCCCCGCCGATAATAGCGACTTTCATTTACTTACCAGAGAATACATGCCACGGCTCTAAGTGCGACCGAAGCCGGCGGTTGCTAAAACTCGCCATCGCGGCGTCAGGAGGTTCTAAGTGCCCTTCCTCCACGTTCGAGAGGTTTCGCAGCCGTGTCGGGCCGGTATCGCCTCACTGGCCTCATGTGCCAAGCGATCAACCTGACTCATTCAAGGCAGTTGGAATCAGTTAGCATAACTCAACGCCGGCAACACTTCATCATCCCGCCAAATCCGGTTACGACCCATCTGTATGATGATCCTGCCGATACCGGTTGGTGTGGTGCCGTACCGTTTGATCAGCGCGGCCATTTCCTCCTGCTTGGCCGATGAGAAGACAAACCTGTGCCCCGCAGGCTCGCTCAACTTGAACTGCGCGAGCGACATCGAGAGCGGGCTTCTCATCCAGTGAGGAATGTCATAATGGAGCACCGCGGTTGGATTATCGTCGTTGCGATCATTTCCCCAGATGTTATGGGTCCTTCCGGTGCAATATGTTCTTACGTCTGCAAAAATCTCCTGCCAGTCGCCATCGCGTTCAGCGCCGTTGGCCTGCATCGCGTCAACAGTTTCGAAGACGTATTTGACCCAGTCGTCCATCACTGCGAGGCTCATCGCCGTATGGGTCTGAATCAGATTGATTCCGATTTCGCCCTTCAGCAACTTCTCATAGTTTCCGTCTGCGCGCACGTAGGCTCGAAGCTCCTCTTCGGAGTTCCACAGCTCATCCTTTGTCAAGCGCACGAACGACCTGAAGATCGCCTGTACAGATTCCGGTGCTTCGTGAATGCCGCTGACAAGCCGCTGGAGCAGTCCAATGATAGAGATATGATTCTGCCGCAGAAACCTCAGCAAAGGACTGAGACCACCGCCGTTGTAGACAACCGCGACCATCAGGTGGAGCTTGCGTGCCTCCACGTACTCTTCGAACGGCATCGTATTTGTGGAGGTGACGACTTCTTCGATTTCCACTGCTATGCGCCCATTACCAAGTTTCGCGAAATCTCTTGGGAGAATCCGGAAATGCGAGCCGATCCGGTAACTCGCTCTGCTGAATGCCGAATTGAGCTTTGTGCCGTTGAGCAACATGCACGTGTAGGTGTCGATGATGTCTATCCCCGCTTCGACAACCTGAGAAAGAGAGTTGACGTGGCGTTCATACGAATCACCGGGAAGGCCCAGGATGAGCTCCGATAGAGTGGGAAGCCCGAGTTCCTGATAGACGGTCGCCAGAGACATCATCTGCTCGGTGCTGATGTTGTCCCGCTGGATCTCCTTAAGGACGACTGGATCCATCGATTGGACAGACATCCACATTGACATTGAACCGTTGAGCTTTCGAAGCGCTTTCGCGATGCGCTCCTTTCTATTCTTCCCCGTCGAGGCGAAGATAGAGCGCGGCCAATTCTGCTTTTGCTGAATTCGTTCAATGTGCTCCACGATCTCGTAATCGCGCTCGTACATTGCAAAGTTTGGATCCGCGAACATCAAGTTGGTGATCAGGTTTGGGGCTCTCTCGACGGCGGCAGCGATGTAGTCGAGCTCTGCTTTTACCCTCTCGATGCTGAAATGGTTCACCTTTGAAATAAGCTGGTTCCCCTCGTGGCAAAAGCTGCATGAGAATGGGCAACCGCGATTGGTTTCCATCATCGGGGAAAGCTTTCCATCGAAGAACTTGTCCATGTGGCCGGTAAGGTAGGGAGATGGAATCTCGTCCAGGTCCCGTCGCCGGGCAAGCATGGGCCCGCTCATGACCTCCGTCTCGCTCAGACGATGGATGAAGCCATCGATTGGCGCCGATTTCATTTTCTCGCGGTCAAGACCTGACTCGAGTGCGCGAGCCAGAAGCGCATTAAATGCTTCCTCTCCCTCAAGGTAAGCGTAAAAATCAATCGAGGGGTGGCGTTTGACAAAATCCCTGCGCGCCTCTTCTTCAAGAGGGATATTCGGGCCACCCATCACGCAGATCGTTTCAGGTGATACTTCCCGGCTCATCTTGAAGAATTCCAGGCCGAGATTGAAATTCCACGGGTAATTGCTAAGGCCAAGAATATCCGGCGGCCTTTCATTGATCGCCTGTTCGAGATCATCGACATACTTGAACAATCTCAGATCGACCTCTTTACCGAAGCGTTTCTCGGCATAGGCTGCTATGAAGCCGATGTTAAGAGGGAACGCATCGGTGGCAAGGGATAGGGTGGTATACGTGAGGTCGCCCAGATAGACGCTTAGCGACCTTTGACCCGATTTGCCCGCAAGACCAGCCATATGACCTCCATTGGCACTTCGGTTTCGGATGAGTTGCAGATCATTTCCGCAGCAGCCTGCCAGCGCGGAGGGAATGTGGGGAGAAGCTTACTGCTTTGAACATTTGCGCTCTGATAGTGCTCAATTAGAGTGAACTACCCTTTATCGCCCTTTGGCAAGAGTAAGTTAACGACTAGCTAACCATAAGTGTCATCCGTCGTGAGTCGCCGTGTAAGCTTTGCTTCCAGCTTGCTTAGGGTCGTCTTGTTGGCGGCCAGGAGACCGATCGAGACACTCTTTGATCCCACCGAGTATCGTCCACAGATGGATCTTGGCCGAGAAGCGGGGACCCGGCTGAAAGGTGAGGGGCCAGCGGATTGTCCAGACAACGAGGCGCCGTATCAAATAGAGCGGGACGCCTCCCACAAACCAGCGGGTCCCTGGAGGAACGCCGTGCTCGCGAATGTCGGCGCGGGCCTTGTCGAACCACCACTTCAAGAAATACCGCGGGGTGACGCGACTGCGGGCAATGGCGTGGTAAACGACAGCGGCGGGCTCGTACCAGAGCCGTTCGCCTCCGCCTAACAGGCGCATGCCAAATTCCGTGTCCTCGCTGCGGATTTCGGAGCCAGGGCGCGGGCCCAGGTCGCGGCGAAAATCCCCGTAGCGCGCGAATACCTCACGGCGGAAAGCCATATTCGTGCCGAAGGGCGGTTCTTCCAGCCTTTCAGCGACTGGACCGAGATCAAACATCGCCAGAGGAGCAAGAGCATAAGGTCTTGAGACTTCGAGCCACGAGGGAGGAGTGAATTCCGACTCGGGCAAGATGCGACCCCCTGCTCCGGCAAACTGGGGATCCTTGAAGATCCGGGTCAGCATGTGCAGCCACTCAGGTTCGACCAGGACGTCGTCGTCCATGAAAGCCACTATTTCAGCATCGGTGTCTCGAATGGCCGCATTCAATGCGTTCGACTTGCCCGGGCGAGGTTCGAACGCGTATCGGAAACGGCGGGGATGCGCGTATGCGAATTTCTCGACGACCTCGCGAGTGCGGTCCCTGGAGTTGTTGTCGACTACAAGAACTTCCCAGGAAACGGAAGACGGCATTTGACACAAAGCGACACTGGCGAGAGCCGCCTCAAGGCTATCGCACCGATTATAAGTACACAGAATTACGGTAATGTCCATGCGTCCACCGATGGATTTCCAATCTGTTCGGAGCTGAGAAGCTTTACAAGCACGCGCGAGTCGTTCTGAAAGAGCGCATCAAATTCGGATCATGCCTTCAAAACTTTGGCTCGCCGGCGACCAGCGCGATTTCAGTTCGGAGTCGAGGAAACCGGAACCTCGCGAGCTTTAAGAGCGCAGGAAGTCACCTGCTCTGCAAACAAGGAGATCGGATCCTTGGGAATCAGGCCTTCCGCCCGCGCCCGTGCAGCTCGCCCCATGCTCTTCCACTCTTCACGACGCGCCCAGGCACGTTCCAGCGTTTCGGCTAACAAAGGTACGGTCGGCGCGGGCACTACGAAGCCTGTTTCATTGTCGACGCAGACTTCTGTATTTCCGGCAACCTCAGTGACGACTGCCGGCCGGCCACACCACATGGACTCCACCAATGCCAAAGGAAGTCCTTCAAAGCGCGACGGAAGGACAAGCATATGGTTCTCTTCCCAAATCCCTTCAACATTTGCAACGTGGCCACGGAAGTGTACATTGTCCAGCCGAAGCATGTCGGCCAAACGCCGCAATGTGAGTTGGTATGGGCCTGTGCCGAACAAGTTCAGTTCAATCGGACGGGCACGCCATTCTGGACGAGCGAAGACCTGCAGGAGCAGCTCCTGTCCTTTGGCTGAGGGCTCCATGCGCGCCACGCATGCCAACTTCCATCGCTCACTATCTGCGGGCCACGCCGGGGTACTCTCGGGAGAGACATTGTAGGGATTCCAGATTACCTCGCTGTTCTCGATCGGCTCCCCTAACTGCATTCTGAGCAGATTGAGATTGCCGTGGGAAACGCAAAAGACCTTTTGAGCCGCCCTGTAGACCGCCGTGGCCTCTTCGAGTTCTCCGTCGTCGAACCACATATGCTCGCTGTTGCAATGAACGATGAGTACGTACGGGATGGACGCTTCGCGGCAAAGATTCGCCCACTTGAATCCGCCCGAATTGTGCCCCTGAGAAATGACCACCAGGTCCGGCCTGAACCGTTTCAATCGCCCGTAGGCTCTCCGACGCCTGAGTGCCAACTTATTGGAGATGCGATTCATCAACCCGTATGGGCGCAGCGGGTAAGTTCCGAGCTCGATGCCCTGCTTTACCAGCGACGTAACTTTGGGAGATGGTTCTGCATGGCGCGCCACAGTAGCCTGCACATCGTGCCCGTCTCGTTTGAGGCGGAGCGCAGTCTGGCTCCAAAGCTCCTCGCTTCCGCCCCAGCTCCAACCTATCATCGTGCTAACAAATGCAATTCTCATTGTTGACCATCCTCCATAGCCTTCTTCATTGGCTAATTGCTTAGGAGACGGGTAAAGAACGCGCCATCCAGAACTGCATTGGCGCCATTCGCGTAGTACTTGCTCGCATTCCGCATCGCTGTCCTTCTGGCCTCTGCATAGAATTCGCGATCCGTCAGAAGCTTGCTGATCTCGCGGAATACGGCTTCTGGGAACAAGGTTTGCTCGGGCGCAAAACACTCCAGATCGCGGATCGCGAAGCCTTGCTCGGTCCGCAAAAAGATCGCTGGCAATCCGGATGCTGAAGCAACAGTCAGCACACCGCTCGCGATTCCAACAACCACTGAAGAGCGGCGCAAATCATCTTCAAGCGGCCACACGGGATGCGACAACTCGCATCTGTCGCGATGCTCGCGTACAAGCTCCAGACAAGCTCCGAGATCGTGATCGCTCCAGTGCGGGTGCGGCCGTATAACCAAACGGCGCAGAGATGGCTGGGTACTGAGGAGCCTCTCGGCCAATTCCACCAGGGCTTGCACCTCGGCCCTGGTTCCGAAAGGATCTCCCTGAACGGAATGTGAATCGATCAGTAAAACGGTTTGGAGCGAAAACTGATCGGGTAGCGGCAACAGGACATCGAACAGCGAACCCGCAGGACAAAACTCAACCGGAGGCTCAGGAGATCCTACGGCGCCAAAGAATCTTCCGTTCAACTGAGCAAGCACGGAAGCGGAGGACTCGCCGAATGCCACGAATTTGGAAGCGAGGATCGGAACATCCATTGTGTAGTCCACTACTCCCTGCTGAAAAGTGATGACGGGCTTGCCGCGTTCGAGGCCAGTTCTGCAAACCGAACTGCACTGTTCGTACCAGTGACAGCGCGCAACAACAGCATCAAACTCCAGGGAAGGCGACAGGCGGTCCCATGCCTCAATATGGAGCGCGGTCCTTTCGAAAGCCGCTAGCGCGGAATCCGTCGGGCTGAGGCCATATGGCTCAAGTACCTGAACTGTCTCACGGAACGCCGCGCGGCCTCGCAATTTCGCTGCGATCGTCCGCATCCGGCTGTCCATCGAACTAGAAGGTATTTTCGGATCCAGAAACCTGACCTGCTTGCTATACCCAGCCCGTGCCAGCGTCTCGTCCAGTTCCTTTCGAAAAGGAACATATGCGGGAAGCAAACACAGAATCTCTGCCCCCGTCTGGCACAAGCCGAGCAATGTCTCGATAAAGAAGCGAATCTCGGTCTTGCGGCCGAAGTACGGCGTTGGACAAAAGAGCACATCCGTCTTGATCTTCGGCGGCCTGACAACTCTGCTTGCCCTGTCCGCCGCTCGAAGGGACCAGGTTGCAAGCGGGTTAGTGGATGGCAACTCACTGCGTCCGCCATTCTGTCCGTATAACGTGTTGAAGTCCAGAGCATGAAAATAATCTTGCAGGCTCGCATCGTGGCGGTAGAGCAGAACCTGCTTCTGAGAAAACTTAGAGATTCGATCATTGGACGAACGAAAAAGATCTCCAACTTCCATTTGACCTGCGTTCGTTTTAGGTTTCATTGTGGTGGTCTATCTTAGTTGAGCCAAAAGCCCAGATTTGAATTCGGACTCAGGATGGTGAACCGAAGCATTGCGCATATTTATTGAGCTCTCGAACAATAGAGCATCCCGCAATAGAGCTGCCCGCATGGGTCATCCGAGGTCCGGCCAGATCCGACCGTGAAACCGAGGCTGTTCAGGCGATCACGGCAAAGTGACTCTCCCCGCTCGCCGCGCAGATGCCACTCAAGCAGCACGTACTTTGTGCGAGCAGCGAGTGCCTCGAATCGCGGGTCCTCCAGAATCGCATACTCAGATCCTTCGATGTCCATCTTCAGCACATCGATCGGCCCGTCGGGAATCGCCTTGAATACGTCTACTACCGTAACCCCGATGGAGCCCGCCAGCCCGCCCTGAACAATCGCCGACCCGTCATCTTCGTCGGTGAGGTTGCCCTTTTCGTCCTTCACACCGGCGGCGCCCGCAACAAGCTTGACGCGATCGGCGTACCCATTTTTCTTTACGTGCCACTCCAGCAGCCGGCAATGAGTCGGATGCGGTTCAAACGTCAGTACGCTCGCGTTCGGGTATTCGGCACACCAGAATAAGCAGGAGTAGCCGACATTCCCCCCGAGGTCAACGATACGCAGTACTGAGCCCGGATCGATTTCACAATCGTAGATGCGGTCGGCAAAAATCTCATTGGCTGTCTGGTAGTCATGGCTAGGCTTCGGTCTGATGGATATTGTGGGCCCGCCCAACAGGCGACAGCGAAAGGCCTTCTTCTTCACTCTGTCCTGTATAAACGCTTTCCAATGTTCCTTGTACATACGATCCTGTGCGTGCTGCCAGATCAAGAAGCCGCGCCGGGCATAGGACGGCAGGATGTCGAGAAAATTTGTCATAGGTCGAAAAACTTCCGAACCTGGCTGACGCAGCAGAACTTCCTGCGCGATCCGCAACAATGAGGCCTGCAGAACACGCACATCCGGTGACTGGCGACGAATCATTCCTCAGCACTTGAAATGATCGCAGACCCCTACAAAAGCGTTCATCAGTAGTTATTCCTCCGGATAAGATATCAGTCAGCGAAGCGCCTTCAGGTCTGTTACCCCTCCCAATTGGCTTGTGAAGATCACTAAACATTTCGAGCTTCTGTGTCTGCAGCCGCTTCGGCGCGGCGCTGCACAAATCTATCAGCAATTGCCTTGGCCCCGCCTGCTGCCAGGCTTTGAATTCTATCGTATGACCTTCGGCTCAATTCGATCTGTCTGAGAGTCGCTGCCTGCAGCGGCTCGCGCATCTCTTCCGCGTTTTGCCAGGCTTTCTCGATAGCGCTTTGGAGCCTTCGGGGCAGGTCCGGCTCGTTTAAGACAACGGTCTGACAACCTTCGCCGAACTGGTCTTCAAGCCCCAGAAGCTTCGCGGAAAAATAATCAGATTTTGCGAGGGCGACGACGGGGATCCCCTGTGCGAGCGCGAAGACGGCGGCGTGATATGCGCCTGTAACGACCACACGACAGAGCGCCACCTGTTTGATCACTTTAAGGGGTGTATCGAGTCCCACGCCTCCATCAGATTCCTCATCGAAGCCGACCAGGAGTTCCTTGATCGCAAGGTCATCTCTCGTGCCGCGATGAATTGCAATCGGAACCGGAACCAGGGGCACATTATTGCGTCTCGCAAAATCGTGCAGGACCGGCCGGATGCTCTCAAGATCGTTCTGATCCGTAAATGCCGACGCGAGAAAGCGTATGTTGATTCCCAGCGCCTGCCCACATTCCCTGGATCTCGATTCATACGCCAGTTCCAGGGCTTCATCTCCCGTGGTCTCCACTTTCTCTTGGGAGACGCCCAGGGACCGGAGTAAGTCAAATGAACCTCTTCCCCCTCTCAGAGTTATGAAACTAACATGGGGAAGAATCTTCGCCGCCCGTTTCAAAACCAGCGGGTCGCTGAGAGGTCCGAAACCTTGACCGAACATGACTGCGGGTATGTTTCTCTGAATGCAGGCTTCGATGAGGTCCAGCATTTCCATGTTCCAGGACTGGCTGCCATCATAGAATCCGCCTGCGCCACAAATTAGCAACAGGTCAGCATTGTCCAGGGAACGAGTAAAAGTCGCAACGCCTTCGGCGTCAGCGGTCCGGCCCTGCCCCTTCAACCCACTGGCGACAATCGTACGAAGCAAATTCGGGTATCGCGCCCGTACCGCTCTTTTCAATGGAAACCAGGGGATTTACGATCCATCCGGGAACGAAGTGCTTATATCTTCCCGGCACAACCTGATTTGAAAACCATAGCGCTCTCCCCCGATTCTCCAATGGAACCGCTGCCGGGCAGAATCGCAACAAGTTCTCTGCCGAATCAGTCAGCACCTCGAGGCGGGCATCGGGAAATAAATGGTGCAGTCGATCGACAGCTACCTGCAGCATGGAGATATCACCCATGTTGCCGTATTCTTCAATTCCCTTTCCCAGGCCCGTATCGATAATGATGCGCTTCACCGCGACAGTCTCCATCTCATCTATTGCTTGCTGGTTCCATTCGGCTGATAAAGCGCACCATGACCGGTAAAGTGGGATAACACTGCGAACTCAACAATTCCGCTACAGCGGGCCGTACGAAATAAGCCCACGCACGCGAAGTTCTTCCAGAACTGACCGAGTTGCATCAACTGAAATTCCGCATATCCTCGCGATCTCAGCAACAGAACGCGTACCATCCACCAGAAAAAGGATATTGAAGAGCGCTCGATTTCCCTCCGGGTTTGAGTATGCATCGATGTGGAGACCGTACCGCGAGCAGAACAGTTCGCCCTTAAACAGATTCACCGGAATTTCGCTCGATTCAATTGCATCTACCATGCGGAGCACAAGATCGCGCGACTCAGACAGTCGAGACTCCGATGCCAGCTCTGGAGTGTCGTGGCTGGAATGATACTCCGGATAGTATGGCCAGCCATTCGATCTCTCGCGCAGGACACGCGACAGCGATAGCATCGGTACACGAACACCGGGAGCGTTAAACTGCCTCTCGTCGTTTCCGACCACCGTTCTGAATGCGCCTATCCATGCTTTGGGACTGGATTCCGAGTGAACACGCGAGAGGCATCGATCCATCTCGGTGTTCCCGTCAAACGAAAGCTGCAGAGCATGTGGATTCTCAAGGCCCAACATCTCCAGAAAGAGACCACCCACCATGCGCGGCACAAGCTCCTCGTTATGGCTGAGATAAGCAACGGAGCCAATGGTCTCGGGGAGAATCAGAAATCGATAGGTGTAGCGCAGGTCCGAGCGTTTGAGCAATTCCTGCATCACCTGTATGCCGACCACGACTCCCGTCAGATCATCGTTCACCATTCCTGGATGGCACAGATGCGCACAGAAGACGAACGTTTTGTCGCTTTTGCCCTGGGCCACACACTCGCCCACTTTCAACGATCCGAAACTGAATTCCGAATCGATAATGACGCGATAGGATTCGTCTGCGAGGCTGTCTTTGAGATTCTTGCTGCAGCAGAGACCCCAATCCCGCTCGTAGTACTTGAAGATGAACGGAATTGCATCGTCGAGGCGCGGATGTGTGTGAAGGTGCCGGAAGAGCTCATCACGCGAGACGACTCCATCGAACGGCAGAGAATAAGAAACCGCGTGCAGAGGGTTGTCACGATAGGAAAACAACACACGACCGTCGAGCGTCTCAAGTCGAGCGTCGCGGCATGTCCACTTCTCCGGAACAAGCCATGTCCAGCACTCGGTTCCGCTGGGATATTCGTGGATCTTCAGTGGAACCTGGGTAGCCAGGGCATGCATGGCCGCGTCGTAGCCATCTGAAACGATGTCCCGCGGCAATCGCCAAAGCGCGGAGATCATTTCGCTCATTGAGGCTGACGGTGGCAACTCAACCTGCAGACTTGCCTTTGAAGCTTCCTGGGTGTTCGGGGGCAAGCGGCGACCTTCATCCGACAACTTTGCCTGCAGCAAAGCGCAGATATCAGCCATTTGTGCCGAAGCAATTTCGCCTGCGCCGATTGGAGAACGACTAAACAGTTCCCTAGCCTCCGACGCACATCGGCCTCGAATTCCTATCGACTCTTCCGCACTAGCCTTGTTCGAAACGGACGCGATCCAACCCTGACGTTGACTGACTCCTGACCGAAGCAACTTGCCTGTGAAGAGCTTTTTGTAACGCCACGGAACTCCAGCCGACTCCTCGAGGAAATCGAAGAGAATCGAATGCTGCAGGTCGACTCCGATCAGGCAAACTCTGGCTTTCAATTTCAGGAGGCGTTCAAAGATACTGTCCCGGCCGAAACTGGAGTTTGGAAGGTCAGCAAGGAGCGGGCCCGCCATGGGACCAATGGCAACGACGGAGTAAAGAGGATCTCCTGAGCGAACTGCGCCCGGATGGAGCCGCGCAGCCTCTGCAAACTCCGCGGAGAAACCCCCGTCGCTTGCCGTGGCCGGAGAATTTGCAGGGTCGAATTCTTCGCCTCGCTCGAACGAAAGCGTGAATGCAGGAACGACAAGCGTGCCGGCAGAGCCGATGACTTCAAGCAGGGCGGCGAGTGTCTGCTTGCTTGTTTCAGTCGCTGAATTTGCGCCGTCCATTTGCCCGAGGAGAGGCAGCGATACCTGCGCAAACAGGACGTCGCCGCCGCGCAACCCGGAGGCTGCCAGGCTCTGCTCAAGACTGTCCTTACTGAAAACGAATTCCTTCACAGGCATGGAGGTGGGTGCTCTCAGAGTTTATGCCGCATATTTCTTTGAGGAGTTGGATACTCCCGAGTTCAGTCGTTTCGCCGACTCGAAGCCGCGGCGATTGCTGCAATCACTCTGTCCTGGTCGCCCTCTGACAGACCGATAGAGCACGGAAGACTTAGACCGTGATCAACGAGATGTTCCGCGACGGGCATGGATGGTGCCCCATTTCCTGCATGAGCGGGAGAGAGGTGAATGGGCTGCCACAGCGGCCGTGTCTGGATCTTCTGTGATTCAAGAATTCGAAGCAGCTGCCGCGAGCTAATGCCGAATTTCATTGGATCGATGAGAATGGTGTACAGCCAATACGTACTTTCGGCCCAGGAGGCATTCCCCATCTGAGTAAGCCCCGGGATGCCTGCCAGCCCCTGCTGGTAACGCGCGGCAATGGAGCGCTTCTTGGCGACATATCCAGCGAGTTGTTCCATCTGCGCGCACCCAATCGCAGCCAGCACGTTGGGCAAGCGATAGTTGAAACCGACTTCGCCATGAACGTACTCGATTGGATCGTCCTTGGCCTGAGTCGTCAGATACTTCGCTTTCCTGGCCCAATCCTCGCGATCTGTGACGATCATTCCACCTCCCCCGGTGGTGATGATCTTGTTTCCGTTGAAACTGAAACAGCCAATGTCCCCAAAGGATCCGGGGCTCTTCCCGCGATAGGTCGAACCCAACGCCTCAGTGGAATCCTCGACGACCTTCAGATCATATTTGCGCGCGATGGCCAGGATCGGGTCTATATCGACGGGATGGCCGAGGATGTGAACCGGGACGATGGCCGAAACACGGCGTCCGGTGTGACGATTGCGAAGCTCCTTGTTGTTCCACTCGCATTCCTGTTCAATGAAATCCCGGACGCGATCCGGATCCATCTGCCAGTATGTTGGCTCTGCATCGATAAAGATGGGCCATGCTCCCGCATAGCGGATGGCATTGACCGGAGCGATAAAGGTCAAAGTTGAGACCAGCACTTCATCCTCTGGCCGGACGCCAGCAACCAGAAGAGAGACGTGAAGCGCGGAGGTGCCACTCACGGTTGCCACAGCGAACCTGGTGCCGGCCTGATCGGCGACCATCCGTTCAAAACGCTCGACGTAGGAGCCAATGGAGGAAACCCAGCCTGTGTCCAGGCACTCCTTTACGTACTCCCATTCGTTCCCGCGAATTTCAGGAGCGGCGAGCGGAACGAACGTCGTCTCCGACTGTGCGGCCTTGAGATCTGCCTCAATTGTCTTCATGTTCGAGATACCTTCAAGTTTCTAGTTGCGGTACCGATTGTCTGCCAAATTGGAGATTGCCCCGGTGCGAACCAACTTCGCGACTTCCACAATTCCTTCCACGACAGTTCGTGTGGTTTTATACCCAAGTTCTTTCAGGATGCGATCAAATGACACGCGGTAGTCGCGGGGATCTTCATTCTTGTGTACAAACTCGATTTTAGCGTCAGGAACCAACGGCCGAATGAGCTCAACGATCTGCTGCTTCTGCAGATTCTGGTCCGTTGAACCTACATTGAACACACGTCCAGCCACTGCCTGAGGTGAGGAAGCAAGGATCAATGCGATACCGCGAGCGGCATCGAAGACGTGTACATAGGGTCTCCAGAACTGTTCACCGAAAACGATGAGATGTTTCTTCGTAATCATCTCCATCGTAAATTCGTTGACGGTCAAATCGAATCGCATCCTGGAAGAAACGCCGAAGACCGTAGCGAAACGCAGAGGAGTGGGATACCATCCGTCGCCTGCGCTCGCGAGCAGCGATTTCTCGACCGCAACTTTTGTCTCCGCATAAAGGGATACAGGTTGCAGTTCCGATTCCTCATTCACAAACTGGCTCGGATCCTTCATCTTGCCGTAATTGCTGCACGTGGAAGCGAAAACAAAGCGCTGAACACCAGCCTTGCGGCTTTCTTCGATGATATTCATCGCTGCGTCGAGGTTAACGGCACGGGCAATCTCCGGCTCCCGCGCACATGCCGGATCGCCCACGATGGCGGCCAGATGGACAACGGCGTCACAGTCGCTTACCGCTTTGTGGACTGTTTCGCGATCACGGATGTCTCCATGAACAAATTCAAAATCAGGATGAGACCAGACGCCGAGAAGCGATTCACCGCCATAGGAAAGCCGGTCCAGAACCCGGACTTTGTGGCCTGCCGCGAGCAAAAGAGGAGTCAGGGTCGATCCAATGTAGCCTGCTCCCCCGGTAATAAGAACTCGCACCTATAGTTCTCCTTTCGAAACCAGATCCTGCGCCTTCATGTAGTCTTCGTGCCTTCCGACGTCGATCCAGTACTCCATGATCGGGAAACCCACAATCGTCTCTCCGGCGTCAAGCAGAGCGCGCATAAGATCTGTCATGTCGAACCTGCTCCCTTCGGGGATCCGATCCCAGGCGGCAGGTTCAAGGATGTAGGTACCCGCGTTGATGAAGTAGCTATGGCACGGTTTCTCTTCAATATTCGTGATCCGCACATCGTCGCAATCGACCACGCCGAAAGGTACCTGGACCTCATATTTGCGCACTCCCACCGTCAACATGGCACGATGAGCCCGGTGGTACTGCAGCATTTGCTGGAACGGTACACCGGTAAGGATGTCCCCGTTAATCACCAGAAAGGGGCCTTGCGGACGAGCCATAAGCCGAAGGCCGCCGGCGGTCCCTAATGGGTTCTCCTCACGCGAGTAGTTCAGCCGCACTCCAAAATGCTCGCCATTACCGAAATGACCTGAGATCGAATCCGGCAGGTAATGCGTGGTCAGATTCACATCGTGAATGCCGGCCTTGCGCAGTTGCTGAATGATGAGCTCAAGCAACGGCCGCTCGCCGACGGGGAGCATCGGCTTCGGAACCTTCTCTGTGAGCGGGAGTAGGCGTTTGCCATACCCGCCCGCCATAATTACTGCCTGCAGGTCGTGCTGCGACTGGAGATCCTTGCGAAGCAGGAAATCCACGATGCGGCCCTCGCCGTCCACCAGCGGCAGTTGATGGATGTCGTGCTCATTCATGATGCGAAGAGCATCTGACGAAGAGATGGGCTCAGAGGCGCAGACAGGCTTTGGCGTTGCGATGCCCTCGCATGGATCGCTGAGCGGGATCTGCCGAATGACGGCCCGACGGATGTCGCCGTCTGTAATCAGCCCGCGAAGTTTGCCTTCGGCATCGCAGACCATCAAGGCTCCGGTTCCAGCCTCATTCAGGTGAGCAATCGCGTCCAGGATGGAGGCCTGCGGCGCGATACAGAAACTGCGAAGGCGATCGCTCGATTCGGCCTCAAGCTGATACTCCTGGACGACATTTTTCCGCAGCAGGAAGTCGACCAGGATTCCCTGATCGTCAACAACCGGCAGATGGTGAATGTCGAATTCATTCATCACCCGCAAGGCATGGGCTGCGGTAACCGGGCTGCTGGCAATCACCGGCGTCGTACAGGCGACAGCGAGACAGGCATCCTCCAGCGAACGCCCACTGAGGAGAGCTCGGCGCAGATCTCCGTCGGATAAGATTCCAAGCAGTTTGCCGTGGTCATTGCAAAGAGCAAGCGCACCAGTGCCGGCTGCATCAAGTGCCGCAATCGCCTCCCGGATCGTGGCGTCAGGAGAAAACGTGACCGTTTTCAGATCGATTTGATTGGAAAGGTCGCTCATGTTCGGGTTGTTGCCAGAATTCGGGGAATGATTCTTTTACCGGGATGCTACCGCTTCCGCATGTGCTTCCGCGGGAAGGTTCCAATGTTTCCGGATGCTCGTGCGCGACGCGGTATCAATCCGCACTACGGTTGTAGTCCCGTATGCGTTGTTGGCCGCGACCCCAATTGCATTGAGAGCTGAAAGCGGAAATGTTTCCTGATCGAAGACGTATTGCCAGCGGTGGAACGGAACATCGATATCGAAATTATCGAAGTGATACTTGCCGCCAGTTGTCCTCAGCGCCAGCCAGGGCTGAGGCCCGAACGTGGGCGTCTCCGAACTCACCTTGAGCACGGCTGCCGAGTCATCGACCATTTCGATGGTGCATTCAAGCTCGCACGCCGGCTGCGAGGGAATCTCAAGCGCAGCCCTCATCGCTGACAGCGCCTCAGAGTAGAAGTAGGGCACCTGCGGAAAATCGCGAGCTACGGTTTCCAATAAGCCGCAAAATCCTTCCACATCGGGCGCCATGTCTCGAAAATCATGATTCGTAATCGACAGAACTACCGGCTTGCCGGAAGATGCCTCTTCGAATGCCTGACGAATATCCTGCTCGCGAATCACGCGATAGCGAGTACCGACGTTGAGGCAACGAGCAATCCATCGGCGGCCCGAGCCTGGCACCTGGTAGTCGTCCGCAGCAGGATGGTACGGCTCCCAGGTTGCCGGAGCGCGACGCCAGTCTCCAAAACGTCCGCCGGCAACTCCGAACTGCTGCGAGTCCGTTCCGGTTTGCGCCATGGACTGGTTCGAGAAATCAAACGGAATGTACTGCTCGAGAAACCAGTGACTATCAGGCCGGATTACGTGGAAACCGGGGCGATGCGCCGCCGGAAACCACATATGGTCAATGATGCGCCGCGACAGCGCCTGAAAAAGGCTGTCGGAGTTGGCCCACCAATGCGTCGCCGAACGATGCGCCTCGCGGCCAAAAGAGTGCGGATGATAGTGGAAGTGCAATCCGTCACGACATCCGGGGTTCTGCTTCAGAAGCCAGCTATAGTGCTCGAAAACGTTGTGGTAGCCCATGTCACGGCGACGGGGATTTGCATCGTAGTCGACGTGGTCCACGCAAAACCAGTTGTAGACCCAGCCCTCGCCTGCGGAATCGGGGCTCTTCTTGCGAAAGCTATCGTCCATGATGCGCGAGAGCATGGCGTCGACCTTGTCCCACGTATCGTTGTATGCGAGAAGGTGCGGATCGACGACTCGTTGAACAGCGGCCTCAAGGCCGCCCAGATCGAGCGTCCCGGCCTGAAGTTGCCGCAGCGTCGTCTCGCTCGGCTCCAGATCAAGATGGAAGATGTCGCGCAGACGCTCAAACGTCGCCGTGAGGGACTCGTGAAGGGGTCCCTCCGTGTCAATGCAGTGGACGATATAAACAGGTCTGGCAGTCATCTTTTGAACCGAGGTCTACGCCTTTACATGAATCGGTCGGGCCGGAACTCCGACCACGGTGGAAGATGCAGGCACATCCGACAGCACAACGGCTCCGGCGCCTACGATTGAGTCTTCTCCTATTCGCACTCTCTGGATCACTGTAGCGCCGGCACCCACATGTGCACGAGCTCCCACGTGTACGTCTCCGCTTAGCACTGCACCGGGCGCAATATGGGCATGCGCGCGGATCAGGCAGTCATGGTCGATTTGGGCCCCGGTATTGATGATGCAGTCTTCCTCGACCTGGCACCCGGTCTGGATGATTGCCCCTGCCATGACCTGCACTCCCTCCGCTAATTTTGCCCCGGGAACGATGATGGCGCTTGGATGAATCACCGATGCGAAAGCGTACCCTCTGGTACGGAAGTACTCATAGACCCTGAGCCGATTCGCTACGGACGCAACCGAGCCCACTCCGTTCACAAGCAGGACCTGGGCGGGATCGTGCTCGAAGATCGCCTCATCTGTCCCGAGGTGAGGAATACCCAGCCGTTCGCCCAGTTGCTTATTCGGATCGACGAAACCGATGACCCTGCGATCAAGCTGAAGCAGGGTGCTCAGTAGTACGCGAGCGTGTCCGCCCGCTCCTACCAGGATGATCGGCCTGTCTGAACTCGAATCGCCTGTCACAGAAGATGGCTCCAGCGGAGCACCTGGTCCTGAGCCAGATCAGTGGCAAGTGCACGGCCGACGATGTACTGCATCTGGTCCGGCGACACGCCTGTTCCCGGCCGCTTCGCATCGAAGTCGCTCTCGGTGAGCACATGGCCCTTGCTGAGCGACTGGCGTGCGACCAGGCTGCGGCGGAATTTCTTCCGCTTCTCCATCTCCGCTTCACTCACCGTTCTGCGGCCGCTTCCAAGTGCCGTAACGATATTCTTTCCTTCCGTCACGATGGTGCGCATCTGCTCAGGGTTTGCGGAGATGGCATGATCCCAGCCAGCCATATCCTGATCGAGCGTGAAGTGCTTTTCGATCACGCATGCGCCGAGCGCAATGGCAGCTAGAGGTATCGCCGTTCCCAGGGTGTGATCGCTGAATCCAACCGGACAATCAAAGGCGCGTTGAAGCGTATCCATATTCCGCAGATGAATCGTGTCATATTCCGGCGGATAGATGGAGATACAGTGCAGCAGAACAATTTGATCATTTCCCTCAGCTCGAACCGTTTCAACCGCCTGTTCCACTTCACCGAGCGTGCACATACCAGTGGAAATCATGACCGGACGCCTTTTCCGGGCGACATATCGAAGCAGAGGAAGATGGACAACGTCCATCGAAGCAATCTTGAAGAAGGGGACATCGAGAGATTCCAGCAGATCTACTTCTTCGGACGAGAATGGAGTCGAGCAGAATGCGATGCCCTTCTCTATGCAGCGCGCATGAGCTTGCTTGTGCTGGTCCGCCGTTAACTGATAGGCGGTAACCATGTCGCGCAAGCTTCCGAAGTGCTTCTTCTTATCGGAATACTCCGTGTTTCGCTCGTATTCCTCTTCCGCGATGAGCGACTTATCCGTCCATGACTGGAACTTGACCGCGTGCGCGCCTGCGTCTGCGGCAGCATCGATGAGCTGGAAGCAGAGATCCATGTCTCCGTTATGATTGGACCCCACCTCCGCAATAATGTATGGAGGATTGCCGGAGCCGACTTCCACGTTGCCCAGCTTTACTGTTTGCATAACGTCTTTTCCTGTCTCCACATGTGCGCAAGGGGTGAATAAGCGACGGAGGTCCACCAGATCGGCTGTTTGACTGCCCGGTTCAATGAATCGATGTATGCATTCAAGTTGGCGGGACTTTGATTAATATACCGCTCGAACTGCTCAATGTCGCGAACCACACGAAGCAATTCAGCCCACCGTCCCGGCAAAAAGTGATCACGACCGCTTGAGGACAACACAAGTTGGAAATGTTTGCGAACAAGCATCGAATCGGACAGGATTTGATCCGGCCAGAATGGCAACCGGACGCGCGCGGTGTTTGCGCCATATTGCCGGTATTTCATCCTCACCCCATGATCGAACGATAATTCCGCACCGAACAGCCAGGCGCGCGTGGCAACGTACCAATCGACCAAAACTGCATCCTTCGGGATCGGAAGGCAGCGCTCCAGTAACTCGCATCGATATGCAGAGTTTGAAAAGCCGAAGACATTGTTCCCGGGCATCACCTGCGAGGGCTTGAGCGCAGGATCGAGGTTGAACTTCGAGCCGATCGACTGCCCGCTTTCGTCGACAATCTCCAGAGCGCAGGCAGTAAGGTCGCTGCTGCAAAGCGCCTGGCGAGCCGAAGCAACACGGCTGGGATGCAATAAATCATCGCTATCAACCAGGACAACGTCGAGATTCGCGGCCGTCATCTGCCTGAGCGCATGATCCCGTAGAAGAGCTGGGGTTGAATGCTCCGGCGCGTAAATCCAGTGAGCATTGAGGCGGGAGCCAAGCCGAGCCTCAACATCGCTTGGACTAAGCGCATCGAGTCCGATCCAGAGTTCAAAGTCGGTGTCGGTCTGTGACTGAACAGACTGGTACCACTCCGGCAGGTACTTCAATACTGCCGGATAGACCGTTGTATAGACTCCGAGTTTGTTGCCGCGTGCGTGCATAGGAGTGGGATGATACGTTTCGTGACTTGTTATTCGTGCCTGCAGCCTGAGGCCAGGAGCGCTTCCGCGAACGCCATATCCTCAGGTGTATCGATGTCGATGCCGTGCTGCCATTCGATTTCCCACCCTGTTCGTCCGGGAATGTGGAACGTCCTCTGTCTTCGAATGACTTTCGTCTTGCCCCACCAGATCGCGCCTGTTGGACAAAATAATTCCGGCAAATCCTGACTGCGGGCGTTCAATTCACTTGGAAACAATGGGTCAAGCGCAAAAGTGCTTGCATCTCGTTTCATCGCCCACCAGGGGTTCTGCCATCCGTAGCGGACTACCGATATCTGAGTGTCTGCGGCAGTTTGAGAAAACTGTTTGTAGCTCGAGCGCAAATCCTCTGCGCTCCGAAGTGGGCAGTTTGCCATAAGCTGAGCGACGAACTGATACTGCGTCCCGTCTGGATCCAGCTTGTCTAGGGCATCCGCCGTGGCGGCCGAAATGGGGGTTACATCATCTGAAATTTCAGCGGAACGCAGAAACGGAATTTCTGCCCCGCTGCTTCGCGCTACCGCCGCAATATCCTCAGAGTCGGTACTGACGACGACACGGTGAAAGAGACCGCTTTCCAATGCCGCTTCGATCGTATATGCGATTAATGGCTTGCCGGCGAGGGGGCGAATGTTCTTTCCCGGTACGCGTTTGGAGCCGCCCCGGGCCGGGATGATGGCAATTGTGTGATCTCGCATGAGCAACTATCGATATAACCAAGGAGCGGACACCGCGCAACGTGCTGGCACCGCCCGTTAAGCACTACAACCGGCATTGAAGTAGAGACACCTGAAAAGAACTGAATTCAGGATGCCTTCATCTCTGCGACGAGGTCATTGGGTTAATGGAATCTGGAATTCGATTCAGCGCAACTGAAGCGGTCCGCCCGTCAGGCAAGGACCACTCATAAGGAACCACGACTGGGGTGGATCGAGAAGCATATTGCAGGTAGTCGCCTGTGAAACCGTACTCCGCGAGATCGCCAACGACCGTGAAAGAGCCTACTTCTTCATATGGAACGATCAGGTCGGTTATGGACGCCGCGCGGATAGTGAGCTTGACGGTGTAGTTCTGCGGCAAAAGCGGTATCGATTTAAATGTGCACGAGATCTTGCCGACGCCCTGGAAGCAATCCGGGCGATTTCCGTCAAGCAGCATATTCGATGTAAAGCAGGATCCGCTGATCCCGATCACACCAAGGGCGACAATCGGCCGGTCGATGCGCTTCTTTGCCTCATAGAACACATCCACGACGAGATCTTCACCGGGAAAGAATCGATTGGTCTCTTCTCCGTCCGCGTTCCGAATGACCACTTTGTGAACCGTCAGGCCGTAATCAGGATTGTCCCAGGAGAACGACGACCCGCGCGACACGCTCTCGAGATAGCTGTCGAGTACCTCTTCCGTAGCACCGTCCTTTTGCACGTGCCCATCTTTGAGCCAGATGGAACGCGGGCACAAACTTCGAACTGTTTCAGGATTATGGCTGACGAAAAGGACCGTCTTTCCATTCTGAGCGAAGCCCTTGATTTTCGCGAGGCACTTCTTTTGAAATGCAGCATCGCCTACTGCAAGGACTTCATCGCAGATCAAAATATCAGGATCGAGATGGGCCGCTACAGCGAAAGCCAGCCGCACATACATTCCGGACGAGTAGTGCTTTACCGGCGTGTCGAGAAACTGTCCTATCTCCGAAAACTCCACAATCTCGTCGAATTTGCGCGCGATCTCCGTTCTGGGCATTCCCAGAATGGCGCCATTGAGAAATACGTTCTCCCGGCCCGTCAGTTCCGGGTGGAACCCAGTGCCGACCTCAAGAAGGCTGGCGATTCGCCCGTTGATTTCGACTTTGCCCTCCGTAGGAATGGTGATGCGGCTCAGGATCTTTAGAAGGGTGCTCTTGCCTGCCCCGTTGCGCCCGATGACACCGACTACCTCGCCCTTCTTGATCTGGAGAGACACTCCTCGCAGTGCCCAGAATTCCACGCCTTCAGGCTCTTTCTGCAATTTGGATTGGAGCCAGGCAAACGGAGCACGCAGCACCCTCTCAAGAACGTGGCGCATACCGTCTCCCCTGGACCGATTCTGGCCGATGGAGTACTCTTTGCCGAGATTCTCGATCGAGATGGCAAATTCCGATTTTTCCGCTTTGGATGTAGATAGTGTTTTCATCGCTAAATTACATCCGCAAAGATCCGCTCGGTTTTCCTGAAGTACCAGATGCCAGTCAGAACAAAGACAACCACCTCGGCCACCGCTATGGCGAGACCTGGCCAGTACACAACGCTCTCCGGCCCCAGTACGCACCAGCGAAATCCATCGATGATCCCAACCATCGGGTTCAACGAATATAGAAGTCGAAAGCGCATGGGCACGACGCTGGTTTGGAAGCCGACGGGCGAAATGTAAAGACCAAATTGCACCACAAACGGAACGATAAAGCGAAAGTCGCGATACTGGACCATCAGAGCGGCGATCCACAAGCCTACTCCGAAGGAAGCCCCGATCATCAGCATTATGTAGAACGGAAGAACCAGCAAGGTCGCATGAGGCGGGTAATGGAAATAAAACATGAGCGCGGCCAAAAATATAATCGAGATGACGAAGTCCACCAGAGTCGTCATTACGCTGCTGACCGTAATCACCAGGCGTGGAAAGTAGACTTTGGAGATCATGTTGGAGTTCATGACGAGGCTGTTTCCGCATTCGGAGATTGCAGTCGAAAAGAACTGCCAGGGAAGCATGCCACACAGCACCAGCAGCGGGTACGGAACCTTTCCCGCGGGCATCTTGCCGAGCTTCCCGAAAACGATTGTAAGGACAATCATCGTGAGAAGCGGGCGGACAAGCGACCAGCTCACGCCAACGACCGTCTGCTTGTAGCGCACAAGCAGGTCGCGCCATGTGAAGAAGAAGAACAGCTCACGATAGCGCCAGAGGTCGCGCCAGTATTGGCGCTCAATTCGCCCGGCTTCGATAACAAGTTCGCTCATTGCTATTCTTTGGGTCCCTTTGCTGCTAAATCAGATATTTCTTTGCTGCGAGGTATGGAAGCATTACGATCTCAGCGGCAGATGGAAGTGGATCCCGCCAATTGAACACCGATTCCACCCGGGTCGCCTGCAGCGATTTCACATATGTTCCCAAACTGAGGCTGCCGTGGAGAAGATCAGCCGCGGCGGTTGGAATATCGCTGATCAAGCGAAGCCATCCCACTCCGGGTCTCGCGCGCATAGGCTCAATCGGCAGTCCCAGTTGGTCAGCATAAATCAAATACGGAAAATCAACACCGCATCCGGCGCCGATGCTGTGAAATCCCCAGGTCCTGGCATTCACATCAAGAAGCTTGTACTCCCCGCTTCGAGGATCGCGCTTGTACTCGATTTCCACCACGCCGTGGTAGTTGATCGATCGCAGGAACCGCTCTGAAAGGTCTTCAATCTCCGGAGCATCGATAGTCTCGACATAGGTTGCAGCCCGCCCGAATTCACGTGGGTGCTGCCGTGTACGACGCGCCGTGAGGACGCTATGAGCAACCCCATTGCGTACGAATGCGCAGTAGGAGTACTGCTGATTTCCATCGCCGGGAACGATCTCCTGAATGAGAATTTCTTCAGCCTTGATCTGCTTCGCGGCCTTGTCATACAGGGAGACCAGTTGTTCAGGAGTATCGGCCCGCCAGGCCTTGGCGCCCGTTGCATAAAAGAAGTTTTCCTTTACGGCCGGCTTGATAGCCAGCGGCAACCGGCTGAAAAGCTCGGGCAGTTCTTCCCTTGATTTCGGATTGAAGGTCTTTGGACATGGAATTCCCAGCCTCTCGGCGAGTTCATAGCTTTTCTTCTTATCCCACGCCCATTCGATGCTGTCCCACTCTCCCGTTGTCACACGGAAGAACTTTGCCAGTTCCGAACGGTAGCGTGAAAATGCCGCCACATTCTCATCACGCGTCGGAAACAGGATCCAATTACGCAGATTGTAACGTTCCCCGACGTCGAGCACGGCTGCCACGGTCTTTCGCTCATCGAGAATGCTGTCAACCCTTACGACCTTCTTGGCGTACCGTGAAAACGACGAAATGCAGAACTGATCCTCAACGATGTAGACGGGGATTCCGCGCCTGCCGAGGCTGCGCGCAATCCCGAGCCCGGGGTGATCGCCGCCGACTACCAGCGCCCCGACCGTCTCGTTTTGCGCCGGCACTTTTACGTCCATGGCGCGTGGTTCCTGGGGAAGTGTAGCCATCTGCGAACTCTCTGTTCAGCTCCGGTTGCGGCGCAGGTACGAGGCCAGCTCGGAAGAGGCGAACTCTGTGCCTGTGACGAAATAGAGCAATGGACCAAATTTGCGCGCGGCGGTTGCGCCCGTGAAATGAAGACCGGGAACGGAAGTGGTCAATCCGGCAGATACATCCGGATATCCATCCAATTGCTTGATCTCTTTCAGAAGGCTCTCCCCGAGGAACTCATACTTCGAGATGTCGACGTTATAGCCGGTACCGAGCAGGACATGATCCACTCGTCTCTCCGTACCGTCATCGAGCTTGAGTTGCACTTCTCCATCCACCACCGCTGAAGAAGTCACAGCTCTGCCGGTAGTGATCGTCACCCCGGGCAGCCTTGCGATGAGCCACGGAGCTCCTGCGGCCCTGACCGCCCGCTTGCGAATTCGGTCCTTGGCCCACAAGGGCATCTGATACATCAAGTGAGGATAAGCAACAAGGCGCGAAATCCCGATCGGTCCGATGTCGTGCTTTGAGTAAAGCATCTTCGATATCGGCCCCAGATTATGCAGCCGTGGATGCATTCCGATCCAGCGCAGCACCTCGATCTTCGCGATCAGTTCGACCTCAAAACCGGCCTCGCCGAGCAAAGCCGCGGATTCAATTGCGCTCTGCCCTGCGCCGATCACAGCCACTCGCTTTCCCATCTCCGGGAACGGGTGCCCATCGTAGCAATGCGAAGCGTGCCTGGCCGAAAGGCTCGCAAATTCGGTGGGAACACTTTTGAATTTTCCGATGCCGGAAGCGACAACGACGCGCTTGCTGGTCACCGTCTCTCCACCATTCAAGTGGAGCTTGAATCCGCCATTGTCGCGGCATAACCGCGCAACGTTGCGCCGATCCAGGCCATTGCCCAACCGGCTTTGAAACCATCGCCCGTAGTTCACAAACGTATCCTTGGGCAGGCGTTTCACGGGATTGATTCCCTTTTCCTTCTCGTACTCTTCCAGGGTGAAAGCCGACCGCGGATCGGAAATGGTTGATGCCTCACGCGGAGAACGCAGCAACATCCCGGGCGGAGTTCCATTTGCCCAAAATTCCATAGGTTCGCCGAAGACGCGGACTTCCATTCCCAGCGCCTTCAGATGTGCCGCGGCGGACAGCCCGTAGGGTCCCGCTCCGATAACTGCAATCTCGCAATCTTTGACTGTCTGCATTTTCTTCCTCGTCCCGTTCGTTAAGGTCTAAAACGTCCTGCCGCTCCCCGAGAGCCGGACCGGCTCCCGGAAGAACGTTGAGTTGGATCATGCTTTCGCATGGATTCCATGCTTTATTCCGTTAGCGAAGTCCTACTACTTCGCCGGAGTGAGAGCGCTCCAAAGTGTCGGAGTGGTCAACCGGTTGTTCAATTTCATAAACGAGCCGATCGCCGTCCAGGCTCGCGTAAGCAATTCGTGCACGTGGGTCGCTGCAATTCTCGATCTTCCAGCCTTTCGCTCCACGAACAAGCCTCATTTCCCTTCTCTGTCTCCACCAGCGATTCACCTCGCTTGGAGTGGTCAGCCACACGTCCTTCTGCTCCCTCAAGGAGACCAAGTGCTCCAGGAGTTCTTTGTAAACGGCCGTTTCACGGCTGCCGATGAGATAGTCCGGATGAATGATGAAACTCATCAATCCCGATTTTTCCGAGATGATCGCGGTTTGCTGCTTCCAGATCCGCGTAGTGAAATCTCCGAGAATATGGAAGAGCGTGTAATCCTGAACCGTTGTAACCGGAATCTCAAGGATTTCCCCGATAAAGTACGGCATCACCGTGCAGCAGCCGCCGCGCTGAGGATCAAGATGCGCGACGTTGGGAACAGACATATCGTAGGCAAATTTAAGTGCGTCGTACCAGACCTGCTTCCGATAGAGAACTCCAGCACGGAATCCGTCAGTTCCGTATTTCCTGCCATATTCATTGATCTTTGCGGCTCTCTGGACAAATTGCTCCCGGTTCTTGTAAAGATGTCCATCGTGGTTCAGATCGTGGATGGCAAACTCATGCCCACGCTTGCGAATCGATTCGAGAAAGTCTTCTCCAACCGAATAGCGCTCCTCCGGAATGACCTGAAAGGAAGCTTTGATTCCGAATGAATCATCGATGTCCATCAACGTCTGGCAAAAGTCTCGACCGGTCGCGGTTTCAATGTCGTGGGTCATCAGGGCGCATCCCTTGTGCCCTTCCGGCCAGAACCATATGAACGGGATCCTGTCTGCGCCAGTAGCCTTCAGCACAGAAGCCAGTGCGCCTTCGAACATGTTATCGATCGAGTAGTCCACTGGCCATCTTGGGAAGGCCAGACTCTTCCATCCCCGCAAATATAGCTTCTGCAGATGCCGCCGCGCAGAGACTGGAAGTAACGGCCTAATCAGGTAGTAAGGCTTGGATACAACAGAAAGCGCGCCATTTCGCCATTCCTGAGCATAGGACTCCCGGTACATGTTGTCGGCCACTTCGGTCATATCGAAAGGCAGGCGAACAGCTCCATCTTCAATTCGAACGTCGGCTTCCGCGTCCCGGATTCCCGGGTCATGGATAGATTTAACAGCTCCGCTCGATAGGCCACCGAAAAGGATGGCTTCGTCTCCGAATCGAAAATATCCGCGCTGGGCATCGGACGGCGACTTGCTGATTACCTTTCCGTATTCTTCCGGAGTTTTGAAGTAGGTAGCGAAGTGGTTTTCAGATTCCGGCAGAGAAACTTCATCATCGCGCCTCAGGCTCGGGCCGATCTCGCGATCTGTTGTCGTTTGCCCGGCGAGAGAAGCTTTCGTTCCGAATTTTTTCTCGAAGGCGCGCTCATATGCAGCCAGCAGACCGGTTTCTGAATATTGCCACGCGAGCTGCCGTTGAACACGCTCGCGACCAAACTCGCCCATGCGCTGCCGTTCCTCGGCGTGATCCAGGAGCCACAGAATCTTAGCCGCGAAGTCGGCGACCTGGTTTTGACTGTCGGCGTAAAGTGAAGCGGCGCCCGCCGTAAATCGCCCTTCCTTGAGATCGAATTGGACGATCGGTTTGCCGAGAGCCATGTACTCGGCAATCTTGATCATCGTTGAGATATCGTTCATCTCGCATGGCTTGTCAGGGTTCACGCACACATCCGCGGTGGAGAGAACCTCCAGAAGCTCCTCGTCTGAAACTCTGCCGGTGAAATTGAAATAGTCACCCATCTTTCGAGTTTCGATAAGTTGACAGAGAGACTTCAGCCCCGGGCCGCCTCCGACGCAGGTGAAATGAACATCGGTCCGGCCGTTCCTGTGGATATGCTCCGCAACATCCACCAAAATTTCCAGTCCCTCCTGGATGCTGATCGTTCCTACATATCCGACAAGCCACTTCTTGCCGGACTTCTTCGCAATATTCGCAGGCACGAGCTTGAACTTCTCGAGATCCGGGCCATTGCGAACGACAAATACATCCTCACTTTTCCGCAGGCCGCGCCCCAGCGCCAGAGACCTGTAACTCTCATTGGTGGAAATGACCACGTCGCTTGTGAAAAAGGTCATCTTCTCCAGCCAGACCTGAATCCTGTAAAGCAGATCCTCGCGCTCGTACTTGGACAGATACAACTCGGGATTCGCATCGTGATGGTCGAAGATATAGCGAACGCCGAAGAGCTTGAACACGAGCGCGATCAAGAAGATCGTGTCGGGAGGGTTACAGCCCTGGATGACATGAAAGCCTCGCCGCATAAATACCCAGAAGGCGAGGACGAATTCCCAGAAAAGTGCGCAGCTGTATTCCCAGATGTACCCTGCCGCTGAGTTCTTCTCCTCAGGCATCGGATGGCGATAGATGTACACCCCATCCAGAACTTCATGGAACTTCGGATGCCGCTTGCTCCGTGGGCAGATTACCGAGACCTGGTAGCCCGCCTTTTGCAGAGTGCAAGCTTCCTTCCACACCCGTGTGTCGAACGGCACGGGCAGATTCTCAACGATGATCAGAACCTTCTTTTTCACAAATACTCTCTTAAAGAAGTGCGTAGAGACCGGAGAGCGCACTGAGCATGGTTGCCTGGCCCCAGTGCAGGGTTGGAGTCTTGTTCACAATCGATGGCGAATAGCGGCGGTAGTAGAAGTAACCGGACTTGTCCTGCATGTTGGCGATCGTCCACTTCGCAACTTTCAATGCCAGTGCGGGTGCGTCCGGATCGATTTGCCGGAAGAACACAAGGGTGTCGATCGCCTGCGAACTGCACTGGATATCCAACGGCATTGTCTTGTGGTTGTAGTAGCGCGGTGTTCCATCGGGCAGGAAGAACGTCTCTTTCCAGTAGCGGTATCCATGCTCGAGCGCTTTATGGAACCGCATATCTCCCGTGCTCCGCTCATAGTGCAGAAAGCAGTCGAGAACATAGGCGGTATGAAAGTTGTCGACCCAGTGAAGGTTCTCTTTCTCGCCGTAATACCATGCGCCATCCGCATGCTGATGACCGGCTGTGTATTGGAGTGCCTTTTCTGCGAGATCGCGATAGGCTTCATTTTTCGTGTGAACGTACGTCCGGATAAGAAGACTCGCACCGAGCGTGTTCGCATTGTGGACCCGGCTGTCTTTGCCCGGCACATAAGCAATGCAGACGCCTTCGCCGTCGGGAAATGCAGTAAGCTCCGTGAGGATGTGCTCGCAAGCCTGCGTTGCGATGTCTAGATATTCCTGATCGCCAAAGTGCTCGTAGCCGTCAAGAAACGCGTGCCCGATAAGAGACGTCCAAACCACAGTGGGCACTCCCTTGGGCAGGAAGAACGCTCTCGATTGATAGTCGAAGTGATTACCCCAGCTGATTCCCTTGTATCCCGGCGCGGGATGGTTAATCAGCCATTGCAACGCATCCTTCGCTTTTGCAGCCCACGCGGGATCGCCAGTCGCTTTGTGGAGGCGAATGAACCCCCTCACCAGAAAGCCCATCCCTTTGCTTGACCGCTGCTTGCGAATTCCCAAAATTGGGCGCACATTCACGGGAAATCGCCGTACACCTTGTTGCAGCACCTGCCTCAGGAAAGGACTCCCAAAGGTCAGGGGACGAAGATAGACAGCGCTCAATCCATCGAACGTGTCATATCCGCGATAATTGTTTGCTTCCAGCCACCCTGTGAGCCGGCGAATCGAACTCTCGATCTCTGTCTTCGCCTGGCCGCTCCCAGATGCAGCTGTGGCTGCATCACCAGCAAATGCCGTCGTACTTGCCACGCTGACTCCTCCCATCAAGGACTCTGACGAAGTCCACAATTTTCTGATCATCCCTGACTTGCCTGGCCAGATCGCCGAATTCGGGATCGTTGTTGCCAATCACCACCGTGCCCGCGTGTTCAAGAACTGCATCTGCGCTGTTGACCATCAACTTCGAGATGTGCGGAATGTGATTGAGAATGAAATCCCGATTCGCACCCACAAGTCTTGCGATGTTCACGTTCCTGTCATAAATTCGCAAATCGTATCCCTTGCCGATCAGCCGCTCAATCACTTCGATTACCGGGCTCTCGCGGAGATCGTCTGTTCCCGCCTTGAAGCTGAATCCAAGCACTCCCACCCGCGAATTTCCCTGCTCAATGATCATCTGCAATCCTCGGGCAATCTGAAGTTCGTTGCTCGGCAGAATTGCTCCAAGAATTGGCAGCTGCAGATCGTGAATCTTGGCCTGATAAGACAGCGCCCGCAGATCCTTCGGAAGGCAGGATCCGCCAAACGCAAATCCGGGTTTCAGGTAGGTCGTCGAAATATTCAGCTTGCGATCTTCACAGAAAATCCGCATCACTTCATGAGCATCGATATCGAAAGACTTGCACAAATTGCCGATCTCGTTTGCAAATCCGATCTTCAGTGCATGCCAGCAGTTATCGACGTACTTGATCATTTCGGCCGTCTGTAAGTCTGTCCGGATCAGAGGGGCATTGATGTTCGAGTAAAGCGCGGCCAGAAGCTCACCGCTCGCCTCGTCGAGTTGGCCGATCACCGTCTTCGGGGGACAACGAAAATCCTTCACGGCCGAACCTTCACGGAGAAACTCGGGATTGCTGCTCACTCCGAAATCCTTCCCGGCAGTCTTTCCCGAAAATTCCTCGAGCGTTGGAATTACTACCTTGTGCATGGTACCCGGCAGAATCGTGCTCCGGATCACCACCGTGTGACGTCCCGATTTGGCCCTGAGTGCCTCGCCGATCTGTTCGCAAATACGGCGGATATAGCGCAGATCGAGATTCCCGTTTGGCTGGCTTGGTGTGCCCACGCAAACAAAGGAAATATCGGTGTCCTGCACTGCTCCAGCCGAGTCATGTGTCGCTTTCAGTCGCCCGAGGCCTACCATCGACGAGATAATTTCGTCGATCTCAACCTCTACAATGGGCGATTGCCCACGGTTGATCAATTCCACCTTCGCGGGAACTGGATCAACTCCGATCACCGTGTGGCCCTGGTTGGCAAAGCAACCGGCAGAGACCGCACCGACATATCCCAAACCGAAAACACTGATTTTCACGTCAACATTCTCCAGATTCCAAGTGCCTGTGAAGGCTAGCCGCCCGAGGCCTCCGTGGTGGTCGGGCCTACTGAAACAGCTGTGCGAGCATTGCCTTCATAGCGTGCCTCCGACCCTCTTGATAGCGGCGAAAATCGGGTCTCGAGTTGATAGAGTATGTAATCCATCCTTTTGGTCGTGCGCCACCGAATGCGACGCAAAATTCGTTGCGCCGGCTTTACGATCGGCCATCCTGCAACGCCCTTGAGTGCCGCGTACTTCCAGGAGAGTTCGGGAGTTCCCAGACGCTCTCCCAGTTCTTCTGCAATCTGCTGGGCTTCTTCCACGATGTTGCCCCTTTCCGGAAAGAAATAGATCAGGGAATCCCGCAGAAAGGTGAGGCAGCTCGATCGGATCTCCGGCGTCTCGCCAAAGGAACGCAAATATTGAATATGAAGCTTCATCGAGAGCCAGTGGGCCTCGATCTTTTCGGGGAACCTTCCGACATAGCTCAGGCCATCGAAACGAAATGCGCGATAGTAAACGCGCGCATCCGGAACGAAGCGAACTCCATCGCTGGCCAGCAGAACGCGGCAGAAATACTCGCCGTCATCATCGCCCAGCAGGCGAATGTCCCAAGGCCCCGCTGCTTTTGTGACTTCACGGCTCACCAGCCAGGTGGAAGTCTGCATAAAAACATTGAAGCGCATCTTGCGCATCAACCATTCCTGGGGCGAAAGATCGCACCACAGGGCGGAAGGATAAAAACGCGCGACATGTGGGCGGTACATGAAATGAGCCCACGGCGACGAAAGCAGAGTTCGCTTGCTCAGGCCCTGCATCACCAGTTCCATCTGCTTTTCGATCTTGTCAGGAGCGAGCAGATCATCCGCATCCAGCCACTGGATGTAGTCCCCTTTGCTCAGCGAGAATGCGTGATTCCGTGCCGCTGATGCGCCCTGGTTCGGCTGCACGACGACTGTCACGCCCCGATTGGTGAAGGATCGAGCAATCTCCGCGGTACGATCCTTCGATCCGTCGTCGACAACGATGATCTCCTTACACGGCCATGTCTGACCGAGAGCACAACGAAGTGTTTCCGCTATCCACTGTTCTGCGTTGTAAGCGGGAATAAGAATCGAGACTAGCGGCAGTCCGTCCGTTGCAGCCTGAGCCTGAAAAGCCGCGACGGTAGGCTCCATCTCCTGCGGTTTTGCTTCCAGTTCCTGGTCAGCTTGCCGGTTCGAGGGAACCATGTCGCGTAAAACTGTCAGAAAACGGCGAAGTGGCTCGAAACTGCGATGCAGAACAATGACGGCTCCGAGGTAGATCGGCACGAGGATCAGAAGATCGGCAAATATTCTGGCCAGAGCCCCCGACGTGCCGGGCAGTTGCGAAAGCATCGGAAATGCTCTCTTCAACCCAAAAATGGCTACGATCGCAATGATCGAACTAAGGACAAATCGCCAAGTCTCCGCGATAACGGAGGAAACTTTGAGGTCGATCGGCGCCCCAGCATAACGAATTGCAGGCACGACCAGGATCCAGAACGAAGCGCTCCAGGCCATGGCAATGCCCTCTGGTCCCCGGTGCAATCCCGCAAGGAAGAGAGAAAACGTGACTGCGAATTCCAAAATCGCCCAGCGAAACCATCGATCCGGTCTTCCGATCGAGAGATGAATCCAGGCATGCGTGTTGTAGAGAACCATAACCCCGATTCCGGGGCCAAAGTACTGAAAAATGCGACCCGCAGGTTCCCATTTCGGGCCAAGAAGGACGAGAATTACGTCCCTTCCCGTGAGCGTCAAGGCCGCGCCCATGCCCATTCCGACCAACGCCATTACCGAGATTGCATCCAGAAGATTTCGCCGGTACAGGCTCGGATTTTTAACCACCCGGCTCAAACCGGAAACCACAACGATGGCCAGAGAAGTCACAAACTGATTCGCTGTGAGCGCGAACAAGTCATAGGCTTTTTTGTAAAAGCCGAGCGACTGGGCATTGAATTTCCAGCCCACCAGAAGGTTGTCCGTATTACGCGCCAGGTAATTCACGCCGAAATTGCCGTACGTGTGAAGCGCGAAACTTACCGCCTCTTTTGCGCCCGGAACCCGGCGGGGACGCTTAGGCATCCAGCGGCACAGCCAGAATGCGCCGATGCTCGTGCTCACAGGCTGCGCGATCGCACCAGCAACCAGCGACCAATAACCCCATCCCTTCAGACCGAGCACGATGGAGAGCAAAACGGATATCGAGCGCGCACAGATGTCGTTCACGGATACGGCCGAGAACTTCATTGCTCGTTTGACCAGCGCCAGATGAACCGTCGATACACTCGTCGCGAAAATCGTCAGCGATATCCACACGGCAACGCGCTGCACAAGTGCATCGTGGAAGAACTTTGCCAGCAATGAACCGCACATCGCGAAGACGATCGTAAGTGCTATGCCAAAGCCCAGGTTGATCCAGAAAATTGTGCTCGCCAGATCTTCGTTAATTTCATCCCGTTGAACCACTGCCTCCGTAAATCCGTTGAAACCAAAATTGACCATCAGGAGGCTGAAGGTGGTCACCATCGCGATTACGCCAAAATCACTTGGGGTAAGAATCCGGGCGAGGGTGATGGTTGCCACCATCTGGATTCCGAGCGTTATTATCCCGGCAAAGAGAGTTGCCCCCGCGCCGCGCACCGTCCGGCGTCGTAGTTCGCCATCCGAACTCTCGAACGACGCGGAGAAACTGCCGTCGAGCCTAAACGGCTTCATGGGAGCTCTCCTTCGATCGTGAGTTTCTGCGTTGCACTCGATTCCTTTCCACAATTGCGCCCTGTGCCAAATTGGCCCACTTTTCCACAGATTTCTTCAGAATTTTATAGGCCCTCCTGTTTCCTATACAGGAACTGGAAGGGACGTTATGGTAGTTAAATCATTTAACAACAGAAAGATATGCCTGAGAGGAAGACCGGCCGAGAGAACTATTCAATCGCTTCAATTAATTGCGACTGTCGCCTCCGGACGATACACTAAACCTACACTTTTACCGCTTTACTCTTTACCGTTTTACTACTGCAGCCTTCCCGCCTTTGGTGACCATGTACCCAGAAGTAATCTGACCAAGGTGACGCATGTCACGGTCAGTACTCATAAACCGATACAACCTGTGATACAACCTTTGTGTGATACCCACTCAGGCTGTGGTTGGAAGCGCTGACGATCGCGCTCAAACACAATACCTGTGTACCTTCGGTTGTTTTCAAGAAGGAGAAAACATCTTGCTCCGATTTCGTCTATTTTCGTTCGTCATACTACTGTTCTTTTCCGCTTCCTACTCAGCCCAGGCTCAGAACTGGTCAGGGCTGCTAGCACCCACTCGCGCAATTGATTGGTCTCAAGCGGGAGCCGGTACCATTCCTGCTCGCTCGACCATCTGCACCACGCTCCCGGCGGGTTCGTCAATGGCGACCATCCAGTCTGCCCTGTCTTCCTGCCCGGCGGGCCAAACCGTACTCCTTAGCCCTGGCACCTACACCACCTCTGCTTCGTTGGTTTCCACGAAGTCCAACGTAACCCTGCGTGGTTCCGGCCCTTCGCAAACCATTCTGAATTTCACGGGAACCAGCACCAACTGTCTAGGAATCGGCCCCACCGCGGTCTGTCTCGGCAACGGCGACACCGGCACGATCAACGGAGTGTCAAACGTTCTTAACTGGACGGGCGGCTTCTCGCAAGGAACAACAACCATCACGGCAGGATCTTCGGTCAGCGGGAGTCTGAGCAATCTGAAAGTCGGATCCCTCGTCACCCTGGATCAGCTCGATGACTCTTCTGACACCGGTAATGCCTATTTCTGCGGCGACTCGAACTGCTCGCAGCAAGGCGATGGCGGCAATGTACGTTCGGGACGATCGCAGATCCAGATTGTGACTGTGACCGCGATCAATGGCAGCCAGATCACGATCTCTCCTGGGCTCTACGCACCAAACTGGAACTCGGGAAAATCTCCGTATATCACGTTCTCTTCCTCGCTCCCCATGACCGGCTTTGGGCTCGAGGATCTTCAGATCAACACTCAGTCCCTCTCGGCTGGCAACCAGGCGGCAATGGTGCAGTTCGTGTGGGCAACAAACAGCTGGGTCAAGAACGTCTCTCTGATCAACAATGCAGGAGCAGGCGAATCGGCGCACAAGCATGTCTGGGTTGCCTCTTCGTCGCACATCACCGTTCGTGACTCTTACCTCTACGGCGCTAGCCCGACATCTGAGGGTTACGGCGTGGATTTCTGGGAATCCTCTGACGGTCTGGCAGAGAACAACATCTGTCAGCATCTTCCGACCTGCGAAATCATGGAAGGCGGGTCCGGTAACGTCTTCGGTTATCACTACGCTGTCGATAACTACTACACCGGCGGCGGCTATGCGGCGAACTGGCAGCAGTGCGATCAGTTCCACCACAACGCCGGCGACTATTACAACCTCTGGGAAGGCGGCATCGGCATTTGCCACACTGAAGACTCGATCCACGGCACAGCCTTTGCAAATACTGTATTCCGCAATGCGCTGAGTGGATTCGATCCTTCCATTACAAACGGAACCGCAAAGAGTACCAACACACTCAGCGTTAATAACATGGCGTTCGCCCGTTACCAGAACTATGTTGCCAACGTCCTGGGTTATGGTGGCAAGGCAACGACCTATCAATACGCCATGAACGGTTCCAGCGACTGCGGCTCAGGCAGCAGCGGTTTGGTCTTCGCTATCGGCGACTCTGACCAGAACGTCGCTTCCGCAACCTGCGGTTACGGCTACAGCGTTTCGAACGATATGGCCGCCGCATCGACCTTGATGCGCTGGGGCAACTACGACGGAGTCCATAAATCAGTCCAGACGAACTCGAGTGAAACCGGCTCTTCTGCGTCTGCCTATCCCGGACTTGCCAGCCCCTCAACTTCCTGGTCTTCTTATCCCTCGCTCTACCTGGATAATCAACCGTCCTGGTGGGCATTCCCTTCAGGTACGACAGCTCCGTGGCCCGGTATCGGTCCTGAAGTTACGGGTGGAAACATCGCGGGCTCAAACGGGCATGCCTACTTGAATCCTGCTGCAAACTGCTACTTGAACGTTTTGGGGGGCAAAACCGACGGCTCTAGCGGTGTTCTGAGCTTCGATGCAGACAACTGCTACCCTACTCAGGCCACCTCGTCAGGAGGAGCACCACCACCTCCGTCAAACCTGACAGGCACCGTCCAGTAACCAAAAAGCCCAACCCAAAGAAGTAGAGTTTTCGATCTATTCGAACCCCGGCGCCTCAAAGGCCGGGGTTCTCTTTTTACTGAACGCCGGTTCCGCGAATCATTTCAACACCCTTGCTGACCGGCACGATCCGCGCGCCCGACTCTACGGCATAACGAACTACTTCTTCGAAGAATTCCGGCGTGCACCCGTACGGTCCGGGCTTCGAGGTGACGTCATGTGTCGCAAAGATAAGCCAACCCTTTGCCCGATTGTTTTCGTCGATCATGTTCTTCACGGCCTGCACTTTGCCATTCACCTTTTCCAGGAAAAAAGCCGACAACTGGTTCAAATCTGTGCTTCCCGCATTGAATGTCTGCCCACCCCCTCGAGAACTGACGAAGTGTCTGGCGCAGACCCTTTTTACAGATGGCCGCGGGAGAGCGATCGGATACGAGAAGCTTCGAAACGACGCTGCCGGAACAGTCCGGGCGAGAGCGTCCTGATTCCTGACTAGCGACTGTTCAAATTCTTTGCTGCCGGTATTCCACGAGTGACAGTGAGAGTAGGTATGGCTGCCAAGCTCGTGACCCTGGGCAAATGTTTCAACGACGTCCTCCTCACTGCATATCGGCCCTGACGGACTATCTTGTCCAAGCAATCCCAATGAAACAAAGAACGTGCCCTTCAGGTTGCGCTCATTGAGAATGGCCGCCCCAATCTGGAGTGCCGACTTCGGATAATCATCGAAACTGAAAGAAATGATCGGTACAGCTGGCCGCACCTCTGCCCGATTCTGAAAGAGTCGTTTGGCCGCATTCCTCTTGTACCAATTGATTGCTCTTGGACCCAATGACAAAGCCATAGACCTTTCCCGCGGCAGATCTTCAACCGAAAGCAGCTACTTGATCCCGCTTCTTGCTCGTCTCGCTGTCGCTCTCGGTTAATGGGGTTATCTGTTTGGCGCCACCCTTCTGCTTCATCGGAAAATTAACGATGAACAGCAGTGTCGTGAACCAAAGGAGACCGATGCGAAAGTAGGAGGATTCCGAGAGGTTGTAAATGATCGTGATCAAAAAGAAAGCAAAACGAACGATTTGGAAAGCCTGCCCCTTGGCGGCCGACTTCGAAAGCCTGAGGCCATAGGCAAGCAGGGCGATTCCCAATAAAATCAGGCCGCATATTCCGCCATCCAGATAGATATCCAGATAACCGCAATGCGCATTTGGAATATGCCAGTTAATCGCGTCCGAGAGTTCCTGCCCTTTGGGCCCCGTCCAGAAATTCCAATATCCGCAGCCGATCAGCGGATTTACCGTGTGGAGATCGATTTGATCCCAGATGGCTGTTCGCCCTGTAAAAGTCATGTCGCGTCCAAGGGCTTGAACGAGCGGCTGAATGGCATTTCCGAACTCCCGTGTAAAAAACATCAGGAAGGGCGTCGAAAAAGCGACGGAGAACAGTGCCGTATTGATGCCCTTGGAAATGAGCTTCTTCGGACGCAGGCACAAAGCTGCGCAAATCACAAGGCAGATCAACGCAGTCTTGCTCTCCGACTGAAGCAGCAAGAACACACCGATTCCCATTAGCAGCATCTGATCCGTCGGCATTGCGCGCCGAAATGTCATGCCGGGTTGTTCTCGCTTCTCGAGGTAATCCCATAGAAGCATCGTGCAGAACACCAGGACGATCTCACCCAATGTATTTTTTTGTTCGGTAACGCCGCTAAGTTGCGGCGAGCCTTCAAGGGCAAACTGGCGTGAGATGTTCGGAAAATAGTGGTTGCAGACGACCGACAACGGAAACAGAAAACATGCGCAGCGGATGTAAATTGCCCGAATCGCTTCAAACGGCCGTTTCTCGGTCAAGACCAAAGCTACGATAAACAGCAGGCTGAAGTCCTTGACAATCCTTTTCGTCGATGCGAGCGGATCGTCCGACCAGAAGACACTCAACAAGAAAAAGCCCCACACCACCAACAGCGGAATATTCGACAGAAGGAAGCGACCCCAATTCACGCCTCTTGAAGAAGCAAGAATCAACGAACCGCCGAGCACCAATCCAAAGAATGCTTCGTCCAGTGGGTTTGAACTGCCTGCGACTCCGTTAGACCCCTGGATCCAGTGCGACACAGATCTCGATCCCATGATCGCCACGAAGAAAATCGGAATCCAGATCGCGCGGTCGAATGCCGGCCGGCGCTTTAGATCCTGTTTCAGCATCCAGGCAGAAACGATGAGCGAGATTAGAAGGGCGGGATATGCAAACATGTCGCGAGTCGCTAATTCTGATCGATGAAGATCCGGTGCTGCAGTTCCAGCGTCAGGAGCCGATGGATATCACTTGTATGGTTCGCCGTACCGCGCAGATGTTCAGTGACAATCGATTCCACCTTCTGGCGATTGATAAAGGGTCGGCTCAATGTCCGCGAGTCGAGCAGCATCTCGCGAACGTAATCTGCCAGTTGGTCCCGATACCAGATCCGGTAGTGGCAAAATTTGTGTCTGCCCAGAAAAAGTCGCTCCAGATGCAGCAATGAAAGCCGGTGGTCGATCCCGGCAAGCCACTGCGGCATGCCATAGTCATATGCGTATTCTGCGCGGAAAGTAAACTCCAGCCAACCGCGAAACAGCGGCTCGGTCCATCCGCCTCGCCCACCCAGGCCACGATCCGTTCGAATCGTCTGCAGTTCCGGATTGCCATCTGCAATGAGCCGGCTGCATTCATTACTGTCTTCGAAAATGTCGGTCTTGACAATCTCCGACTTGGGAGCCCGGAAAGCCGTGCGCACGACATCATTGTCAAGAAACGGCGACCTCACTGCCAGTTGCGTCTGCTCGAGCGATAGAAGACCGTATTGATACCACGGTGCCTGCCGAAACGCGATGAAAGACAGTGCGTGCCCGCCGAGAAAACTATTGTAGGTTGACTTCGCTTGTTCAACACTCGACATCAACTCCGGCTGAAATAGGCCCTCAGCAAGATGACCCGGCTTGAAGGCTCGCAGCCGGCGCAGAATCTCGCTTCCATAATTCCCTGTCATGCGCACAGGCGCGATCTTTGCAGCTATTTCATTGCCGTACAGATCTGCCGCCCGGCTTACGCTCGTACAGCCGTCACTCAGAAATATCGTCCGCTCCGCGTAGTGCGCGAATTGAGAGAGAAACTCCTGACCAATGGGAATCACATCGTACCGCTGCTGGCACATCTTCGCAACCCTGCGCGCAATCGTCACGTCCTGGCACTCACGTATCGGCCCGACAAAAGTGTACGTTGGCAATGAATTTGGCTTGGCCCTCAGCCACGCCATGATCATGCGCGTATCCAGGCCGCCTGTGAGCGAAATGCCTACTTGCTCCTGTCCTGCAAAATACCTCGGCAGATTCTCTGAGAACACTTCACGCAATTGCGCGTAGTACGCTTCCGGATCCAGCGAGCCCTGATTCTCCCACTCGGACGGATCGAAGTAGCTGCATTTCCGATCCAGAGAACCATTGCGAAAGCTCCATGCCGAGCCCGGAGGCAGGACAGAGATTCCCTTGAACAGCGTCCGGTTTTCGAGAACGCAGCCGCACGCCGTAAATTCGCCCAGCCCGCGCGGATCGACTTCCCGCAATGACGGATTGACTGCCAGAATTGCCTTGGCCTCGGCAGCGAAGTAAAACCCCTCCGCCGAATCATGGCGGTAAACACGATGCATTCCGAAGCGGTCATTGAATAGCGTTGCCGTACCGCTTGCCCTGTCGATCAGCAAGCCCTGAAATCGGCCGTTGAGCCCTTTCGGAAACTGAGAGTCCTCTTCCGCAACGTGCACGAGGTATGAACTGCTCTTGTCAGACAGTACATGTCCCCGTTGCTTGAGGCTTGACGCCAGGTCGGGTCGCGGATACTCTTCCCCGGAGAAGAAGAGAACCAGATTGCCTCGCTCATTCTCGAGTGGCATGCCGTCCGCAAACGATCCGGACCTCGCCACCCAGCCCACATAAATTCCAAGCTGCTCATCAACCCATGTACCGCTTCGGTAAAAAGGCTCGTGCATCATCGCAGCGACCATCCTGGTCAACTGCGCCTCAGCCTGCTGCCGAGGCACTCTGGTAATGAGTCCAACGATTCCGGGCATGGATTTTGATCTTTTTTTAAGAGAACTGCAAGAAGGGTAGTTGCTCGCGGTTGTTGCAATCTGCTGCGAGCGATGGGTTGGAGCCGGCGGGGGGAATTGAACGCCCCATCTGCCGATTACATTTCGGCTGCTCTGTCTTTAAGCTACACCGGCCTTGTTCGTTCGTGAAGTGTACCATTTCGCCCGCAGGTTGAACGCCGTCTCCACCATCTTTTTTGGAAGAAGTTCACGAACCCCGCGATAGAGTTTTAACTTCACGCACAAATTTCCCCAGGAAGAAAGCGGAACGTAGTAGTTCGGCACAAGCATCTCCGAAAATCCATTCCGTTCCTTGAATTCACGCAGTGGGCTATGCCCTTTGCCACCGTAATTGAAGAGGCCATACGTCAGATGGGTAACTCCGCGAGCCTCGCACAACTCCACAGCCTTCGCAAGAAGCGCATTTGCGGGCCGCTTGTCATAATGTGCAACCTTTGAGTTCAGTTGCAACAGGGCGGCGACATTTCCGCGGTACACCAGTTTCAGGAAACCGACGATCTCGTTCTCGCAGTAGGCGCAGATGAAATCGCTGCGATCCAGAAATGACCCGTGATCCCGCGCTACCTGCTCAAGCGACTTTCCAAAATGGGGATACTTGCGTCCCTGCCTGTATGGGGTTTCATTCTGCACGCCCGCGATGCCGGCAATAACCTCTGCGCCGAATTCCTTCACCTGGATCGTCACTCCGCGCTTGGCAGATCTCCGGACATTTTTGCGCGATTCCTGCGGAAGACTCTCCCACCAGCTTTTGAAATTTCCGACCTCGGCCACTGCAATGCTGCGCAGCTCCATCGGGTATTCAAAATGCGGCGTTATGTCCGGCACCATCTGCGAAAACCGCAGAATATCCGCCTTGAGAATGCCTGACTTCTCTTTCAATAACTGCACGCAGAGCTTCGGATCGCGCAGCGCCTCCGCGATCCAGTCCTCGTCGTACAACGATGCGATCTTGATCCAATCGCCATTGGCCACGATCGTCTGCCCATCCAGTTTCAGTGCAGGCGCCTCCACCCAGCGGCCCCGGCTGCTCACATCGACAGTGGAAATAGAGAATGCGACATCCATCGCGGCGCGACCGTCGTTAGGCATGGACCGGCTCCGAAGCAGTCGCTGGCTTTACATCTCCCCTGCCCTGCTCATTTAGCTGCTCGAAAATCGCATCCATGATTCTCGCCGTTCTGAGAATCTCAACATAAGGAATCGGTACCGGCTCATTCATTTCAATTGAACGATAAAACATAGAGATCAAGCAGTGCATTCCTGCCTTCATGTGAAAATCGCGCTTCAGAAAAAGACCGACGTTTGTGCGAAGGTTCGAGAGGCTCTGCCGAGCGATGTTCACCGGCGGAAGGAATTTCTCCGCGTAGCTCTTGTGCCGCTTCCCGCGAAGCTTGAACAGCGTTTCCTGATCCTGATCCAGCATCAGGCCGTTCTTTTTGCCGTAAATCGTGAATGCGTGAAGCCCGGGACGCATTTGCGACGAAAAAGTGAAATACGCCGTGGTGCCGCTCTCTTCTGAAACAATCACGCGCAGTTCATCGATGATCTCGCTCTCTCCGCGGCTCTTTAGAAGTGGGCTGATGAATCCGTGAGCAATCACCCTGGGCGCATCGCTGGTCAGGTGTTCCGAGATACGGGCGATCCCGTGGCTGATAATGTTGTGCAGCAGTTTTCCCGGAAGCTTGCGCACCCAGTGATTCTTGTCGCCCAGCAAAGCTCCTGAATACCCCGTGCTGGAGAGCTCGTAGCAGTAATAGCTCTCCATGTGGACCGGCGCTTCTCCGATGTATCCTCTTCGCACAAGCTCACGCATCCGCCGCGCGACATGACTGAATTGATCGTCATGACCGGCCGTTATCCTGAGGCCCCGCTTCGTTGCCAGTTCGACCAGCCTCTCAGCTTCATGCGCATAGAGAGTGAACGGCTTTTCCACGTAGACGTGACATCCTGCCTCGAGACATTGTTCCGCGATAGAAAAGTGTGACCCGGGAGGGGTTGTAATGTGGACCACGTCCGGCAGCGCCTCGCGCAGCATCGTTTCCACGTCGGAGTACTGCGCCGGAACGCGGAAGCGCTCGCAGAATTGTGCCGCCATCATTGGCTCGCGATCGCATGCCGCGACAATGCCGCAGTTCGGGATACGCTGAATCTGCCACGCATGCGCATCGGCGATTTTGCCGCAGCCTACGACCGCTACCTTAAGCACGGGCCTTCTCCTCCCGGCACGCGGCGAAGTAGCGCTGCAATCCTTCTTCCGTGGAGACCAGCGGTGCCCATCCCAGCAGATTCTTGAGCCTCGAGTTGTTGTACTCAGTCTTCCGCCAGAGCGAATTCCAGCGGTTGCGATTGAATGCCGCCGGCAATTGTCCTTGCGACCAGTTGCTGTATCTCTCCCAGAGAGAACAGAACGCATAGCTCACCGGCTTGGGTAAATACAGTGAGCGGAATCTTTTCACATTCGCCTTGTACCGCTTCAGAAATTGACGGCTTGAGGGCAGGTCATCGTCAACGACGTTGAAGGCCTCTGAACTCTGCAACGGACGGATCGCGGCAAGCGCAATCGCGTCTGCGCAGTTGTCCACGTAGGTCAGCGGAATGCGATTCGATCCGCCCAGGTGCAGGAACACGCCGAACGTGTCGATTCCCACGCGTCCTGAGATCGCAAGATTTCCTGGCCCGTACACCACGCCCGGCCTCAGTGTGACAACCGAGAGTCCGTACCGATCGCGATAGGACGCAACTACTTCTTCCTGTTTGGTCTTTGCGAAGCAGTACGCCTCCCCTCGGTCCTCAGGGTGGCTCTCTAGAGGGCACGATTCATCCAGAAGCGTTCCAGTGGCCTTGTGCCCATTGTCGTAAACGGCGAAGGAACTGACATTCACGAACCGCCGGCAGATCCCGTGTTGAACACAGGCGTCGAGCAGATTTCGGGTGGTCACTGCAGTGTTCATGAATGCATCGGGATAAGACTTCTCTCCGCGTCCTGCAGCCAGATGAATCACCGCAACCGCGTCCTTGGTAACAGCCAGACAATCCTCTCGTGAAAGCAAATTCCCCAGAAAAATATCGATCTCGCCCGGTTTGCCGATGGCAACAAGATTGCGCGCTTTGGCGTCGCTCGATGGGCGAACCAGGCAGCGGATATTCCGAAATCCCCGCTCGACCAGGCGCTGCACCACGCGGGTGCCGATAAAGCCGGAAGCTCCCGTAACCACGATCAGATCATTCGGCGCCAACAGCATTTCCTTTTCCTGAAAAGAACTCATGCTTCCGACCCCTCCGACACATACGCGCCCTTGATCGGTTGAATTCCCACGAGGGCGAGCAGCTTTCCAAGGTGATCGCACATGCTGACCAGAATTGTCATAAACCGGTGTTGGCCCATCAGAAGAGCGAACGGAAGCGCGAGAACATAGAGAGGAACGGCAATGATCGAACGAACGATACTGTTAAATCCGCAACTCGGCTGCAAAGCAGCGGAGGACCCTCGCAACAACGCCTTCTTGATCAGGTAACTCCGCTTCCAGCGCATCGGCGGCACCGTCTCAAATGCCTCGGCTTCCGCGCACCAGACAAACTTACGTCCCTCTTCCATCTTTCTGCGAAAGAAATCCTGATCCTCGCCAACTCTGAATTCTGTCCGGAATGGCGCTGGATCGTCTCCGATCACTGATCTCTTCACCAGCACGTTCCCCGTCCTCGCCTCCTGCCATTCAACAGGGGTGCCCGTCGGATTTACTCTTCGGTCGTAGAACTTGCTCCGGAGCATCCACCCCGGCGGTGCGACATCAAAATGACGCTTCACCGGTCCGAAGACGCCGTCCGTCCTGTATTCGCCGCAGGTCTTATACAGCGTCCAAAGCCACACGGGAGACGGAAACTCGTCATCATCGATAAATGCCAGGTAATCCCCTGTTGCATTGGCGATCACTCGATTCCGAGCGTGTGCGATTCCACGGTTCGGCTCTGCGGCGTACTTGATCTCGAATGGCGTTTCGGTCTGCAATTCAGCTACAACTCCGGCTGCCGATTGTTCCGGATCATTGTCCGCCACAACCACCGAATAGCTGAACAGTCCATCGGTCTTCTGCTTCTTCAGTTCGCGGATAAGACGCATCAGAAACTCCCGCCGCCTGAAGGTGCAGACACAAACTGAAATGTGCTCCAGATCGCTGCTCACTAAACTCTCGAATCCCTACTCAGCCAGAGCTTCAAACCCAAGGTTAGAAGCCTCTCTTCGCCAGCCCGGATGACGTGCTCGAAGACTGCGCCACCGCGACCGGTTCCCCGTCGATGCTGCCGACTCTAAACAATTTCCGCAGACGGTTCATCTGCTCACGGCGTATGAATCGAACCATCCCTGGCGTAACTCGAACCTCGGCGCGGCTCACCAATGACCAGAAGTATCCAGCAGCCATTGCGATGCCGCCCACGATTAATGGCCGATTCCTCATCTGATAGAGAGCGCGCGATAACTCCCACACCGGGCTGTTGCCAACCGAAAAATCCTTCGCTCCCATTCTGAATTTTGATTTGACGGGTCCCTGCTGCGCGGTGCCCATCACGCGATGATGAATGCAGACGCGTTCGGTGAAAGTTCTCGTTTTCCACCCATTCATGCGGGCCCCGACCACTGCGATGTGGTCGATGCAGCCGCCTTTAACCGGCTTGTATCCCCCGATATCCTGGTAGCACTCGCGCCGGAACAGCTGGCAGCCGCCCCACACGTTCTCAATGTTCGTGAACCGATAGTCGTATTGAAAGTTGCCTTCTCTGAAAGGCGCGCCAAATACTCCGAGGCTTGGATCTTCTGCAGCCTTCTCCAGTAGAAATTCGAAGTGATCCGGCTCGAAGGTCACATCCGCATCCAGGTTTCCCACTACTTCCGGTTTGAGATCCCGAATCCGCTCGAACCCGGCATTGAAGGCGAGCACTTTCCCGGCAAAGTGCCTCTCTGTGCGTTCCGGCATGCGAACCAGTTCGATCCACGAATGCTGCCCGGTGTACTTCTGCACAATCTCATCTGTGCCGTCAACCGAGCCGTCACTCACGATCACCCATTTCAATGGAAGCACAGTCTGCGCGACGACACACTTTATCGTTGCCTCGATAAACTGGGCCTCATTGCGCGCCGGGGTGATTAGAACATACGTTGGATGGTCGACATTTTTGTTCACTCGCCAGGGTACTGAAACAGTCTGTTAGCCTGCCTGCTTCTACGCCATTGGCTCTGCGGGAATAAGGCTTCCTCGTTCCGCATCCACTGACTCACGCTGCTGCCTCGTCGCAAATGCCCTGACCTCCGCAGCTACTTTTTCCAGCTGCTCCGAAGGCAACTGCGGATACATCGGAAGCGATACAATCTCCGCCGCCGCGCTTTCCGTCACCGGAAAGTCACCCGTGCTGTAATTGAGCGACGTATACGCTTTCTGCAGATGCAGGGGCACCGGATAATGTATGGCAGACCCGATTCCAGCTTCTTTGAGATAAGACATCATCCCCTCTCGATCGCTAGTGCGAATCACATAAAGGTGATGCACCCCGCGAGACCAGGACGGTTCCCATGGCAGCCCAATCGCGTCAACGCCTGACAGGAGCTTGTTGTATGCCACTGCCTTTGATCGCCGGGACTCATTCCAGGACTTCAGGTGTCCCAGCTTGATGTGCAATATTCCGGCCTGCAGCGCATCAAGCCGCCCATTGTAGCCCTCGATATCGTGATAGTACTTCCGGCTCTGCCCGTGATCGCGCAACATCTTCATCTTCACAGCCATGGCGGAGTCGTTTGTTGTGATCGCTCCAGCCTCGCCGCACGCGCCAAGGTTTTTCCCCGGATAGAAACTGAACGCTGCCGCGCGTCCCATCGATCCCGCCTGAAACCAGCGATTATGCTTACGCGAAAAATACTCCGCCCCGTGAGCCTGACACGCATCCTCGATCACGATCAGGTTGTACTCTTCCGCCAGTTCGAGGATCCGGTCCATATCGGCCATCTGTCCATACAGGTGAACGGGAATGACCGCCGTCACCGTTCGGCCGCTTCGCAGACTCACGAGACGGCCCGACTTGTCACGCACACATTTCTTCTCCAGATAGCGCTGCAACATGACCACGGACATGTTGTAGGTCTGCTCATCAACATCAACGAACTCTGGAATCGCCCTGGCCTGCGAAATCGCCTCGGTCGTGGCGATAAACGTGTTCGGAACCGTGAGCACAACATCGCCCGGCTGAACGCCGCTCGCTATGATTGCAAATCGCAGCGCATCGGTACCGCTGTTCACGGCAATCGCGTGACTGGTTTCGCAGAACTCCGCAAACGCTGTTTCGAAGTTCTCCACCATCGGACCACCAATGAAACCAGCGGTATGCAGAACACGTCGAAACAAGGCAGTCAGTTCCTCCTCAAGTTCAACATGAGGGGTAACAAGGTCGAGAAATGGAATCGTGAGTTCCGTATTCATAGTTTCTCCCTGATCGTGATGGATTGCCGATACGCTGAAGACCCAATCAATCGCAGCATCCGTAATAAAAGGCTCGAAATGCCGCTGATGGAAGACCGCTTATCAGCTGGAGGGCCGATGGGCGACGCCCTCAGCCTCTGATGTTTTTACGTAACGCAGTACTTTGGCCGGATTGCCGGCTACGATTGCATTCGCAGGAACGTCCTTGGTCACAACGCTGCCGGCGCCCACAATAGCGTTTTCGCCGATGCTGATGTTCGCAAGTATCGTCACGCCTGTACCGATCGAGGCTCCAGCCTTCACAACGGTTCTTTCCACTTTCCAGTCTGCTTCCGTCTGCAGATTTCCGCCCTGTGTGGTGGCCCGCGGATAGCTGTCATTGATAAACATCACGCCGTGACCGATAAAAACGTTGTCCTCGACGGTGACGCCTTCGCACACGAACGTGTGGCTGGAAACTTTGCAGCGGCGCCCGATCTTCGCGTTCTTCTGGATCTCAACAAACGCGCCGATCTTTGTCTCGTCCCCAATCTCGCAGCCGTACAAATTGATGAACTTCGAGAGCCGGACGTTTTCGCCCAGCTTCACATCGTCGGAGATACAGTTGAACTCGTTCACAGGTAGACCAGCGCTCCCATGTTCTTCAACGATTCACTAGCCTTCTCCAGCATCCGTACCACCCGAAGCCCGGCACACCCGTCGTTGAAGGGCTTTTCCCCGGACGACACGCAATCCACGAAGTAGTTCATTTCCAGTCTGAGAGCCTCGCCCTGCTCAAGCTGCGGAGACCACATATCGCCCGAGCGGTAGCTGACCAGCAACTCGTAAACGCCTTCTTTCGAGCCGATCTCGACGCCTTTGTCGTAGATCTTCACCTTCTCGTCGGCTTCCAGATCGTTCCAGACCAGCATGCGCTTCTCGCCGCCGATCAGTGTCGTCCTTACCTTCACCGGCGAAAGCCAGTTCACATTGATATGGGCGATTACCTTCTCTGGAAAATAGAGGGTCATGTAGGCCACATCCTCGTGGCCATTCAGGTGTCCCTGGCCGGTAGCGACTATCGCCTCCGGATCCCCCTTCAACAGGTAATCCATGATGGAGAGGTCATGCGGAGCCAGATCCCAGAGCACATTGCAATCGTGCTGAAACAGCCCGAGATTCACGCGGGTAGAGTCGTAATAGTACAGACTTCCCAGCGCCCCATCATCGACCAGTTGCTTAATCTTTTTCACTGCCCCGGTAAAGAGAAAGGTGTGATCAACCATGATCGTGAGGTTCTTTCGCTCAGCGAGATTGATCAGTTCCTCGCCCTGGGCGGAGGTGCTCGTAAATGGCTTTTCTACAAAGACGTGTTTCCCATTCTCCAAAGCGGCTTTCGCCAGCTCATAATGCGTCCACACCGGAGACACCACTGCCACCGCGTCGATCTCCGGTGAAGAGATGACTTCCGATGCGCTGGCAACAACTTTTATTCCGGGATGCGCTCTCTGGGCTCGAAGTCGCGCTTGAGAACTGATTTCTGCAATGGCCAGGACCTGAGAACCCTCGAGACTTACGAGGTTTCTCACAATATTCGGTCCCCAATAGCCGTAACCAATGACGCCGAATTTCATGATTCGCCGACTTTCCGCAGAATCGCTGATTGGTTGGGGGATGGCTTGCGCAGGTATCCTCACCAGGATCGCGGGGATCTCTGCTAATGGCTGAATTAGGTTGTTAGCGGATTCGTCCTCAGTAGGCGCCGGACCCTCGAATCACTGCGAGGGGCGTGCGGAGGAGAATTTTGATATCGAGCCATGGGCTCCATGTGGTCGCGTACTTCAGGTCGAGACGCACCATCGAATCGAAATCAACGGTGCTTCTGCCTGTAACCTGCCACAATCCGGTAATCCCCGGCTTCACTTCGAGCACGCGGCGACGGTGCCATGTCTGGTAAGCCGCCAACTCGTAGGGAATCGGAGGCCGCGGACCGACCAGCGACATGTCGCCTCGGAGAACATTGATGAACTGGGGTAACTCATCCAGACTCGTCTTGCGCAGAAATCGGCCTAGAGGAGTGATGCGCTTATCCCCCGCAAGCTTGTAAACATTACCCTTCTCGCGGGTAGCAACGGCCGGGGCTTCTTTGTTGATCAGCTTCGTTACGTACTCGCGATGCACGCTGTGATCGTTGCCAACATACATCGATCGAAATTTGAGAAACTCGAACTGCCTTCCGTGTTGTCCGACCCGCCGCTGGCGGAACAGGATCGGACCCCTCGAAGTCAACTTGATTGCGATCGCAATGATCGCGCATAACGGTGCGCATAGAAGAATCAAAAATGCGCTTCCCATCACGTCCAGAACCCGCTTCATGATCAGCAACGGCTGCTTTCCGTTAGCTCGATTGGAAAGATCTGGATAGAGCGCGGGATTGCTCGGACGCCCCGGTCCCTTGTCGTCCCAGTCGTCGGGGTAGTAATGCAGCGAAATGCTGATTTGATTGAATTGCTCGAAACTAAGCTCGTCGCGCAAGGTATTGCTGGCGCGGCTCAGAATGGTCATCAGAATTGCGCTCTTATCGCCGGCAACCAGGCCCGTGAACAACGCGCCGATAGTGGCCTTGCTCTTGTACCAGCCCACGCAATCGGTGTCCCGGCTGGTCCCAAGCAAGATTGACATGACCGTCTCAAGCGCTTGAACTGCCTTCTCGCTGGTCTGGTTCTGAACCTCGAGGAGCATCAGCACAAATGGCGACTTGGAACGCTCGGTGCGTTTCCGCTCAACGGCGATGACTCTTTTGAAGCCTTCCTCGTCAAGAACCTTGCGTTCTACGGCCAGTTCGCTCAACGGATCAGCAATATTTACTGGTCGACCCTGCCTGCCTGTATTCACTGCATCCTCCAAGGCATATCGCCCCTTGATCCAAGATTCCGCAGACTGCTTCAAATTTCCTTAAAGCCGCGTAAATTTGATTGCTGGAATAACTGGGGGTTGGAGCGCATTCAAAAAATGTTTGGCGCCGTTCTTAACTCGTCCTCGACCGCAGGATCACCTGATTCTCGTCAGCATAGCGAACAGAATCAGGCTTCCGCATCGTCGTTTAGTAACCGATTGTTGGACCGATAGTAATAATCGGTGTTTTCCACGCTCGTGGCGCTGTTCAGAATCGCACCAAGCACTTTCTGGGTTCCCAGAGCTTCCAGCCCGCGCCTGAGCTGCCTTTTATGGGTCACGCCCTGGCGTGCCACCAGAAGGATGCCGTCGGCTAAATTGGTCCAGATACTGGTATCGGCGAGCGGAAGAACCGGCGGAGAGTCGATAATCACCCAATCGAACCAGTTCGTCAATTGCTCCATCATCGGAATCGCCCGGCCGGATTGAAGAAGCTCCAGCGAGTTTCCAGTGGAAAATCCCGCCGGTAAAATCCAGATGCCCGGTCCCTCGAGCCTGTACATATTCTTGACAAGCGACCCTGACCCGCCAAGCCACTCGCAAATCCCCGATTTATTTGGGAGCCCGAATATCTTCGACTGCGTGGGCCGCCGGACATCTCCCTCGAGCAGTAAAACCTTTTGCTGAGTACGCAGTGCCAGGGTGCAGGCAAGGTTCGCCGCCACCATGCTCTTGCCTTCCTGCGGAATCGTGCTCGTAATGAGCAATTTCTTCATCGGCCTCTGCCGGCGAAGGTGCCTCAAACGAACGCCCAGCAGGTGAAATGCCTCTCCTGCGAGACTCTCATTATCCGTGCTGGCCACCAGATGACGTTCAGCCGACGGGAGAATCTTGAGTACATCGCATTGCATTGGTCCTTCAGCCCGCTCCTGCCCGGCTGAAGCTGCCACCGCCGCCTGAAGCGCCGCGGAAACGCTGCCGCCCCCGTCGCCGTTCGTCTCGGCCACGGCAACCGTCGGCTCCGAACCATGGGGATTGCTCCACCCGTCATGATTGTCCGACAACTGCTGGACAGTAGACTGGCGTTCTGGGCGTCGCAGCAGTTCGGTGATGCGCGAGGCATCAACCAGATCCTTGCCATTCCGCTCTGCTTCTGAGCGTTGAAGAGCGTCAAATATTTGGCTCATGTTCCCCCGCTTCAACTTCGATTGCTAAATTCGACTCCGAATCAGATCCGTTGCGCGCATGGGGCGCAGAAAGGTCACGAAGCAGGTTGCCGTTCATCCGCTCCAGATCCGCTGCCTCCTCGACCTTCCCATTCTTGGCAATCTTCGAACCGTTCGTGCTTAGGTGGAAGTCCGATGCAACTCCCAGCACAATGTCCCCCGAGATCGAGCGAACCTGTTTTGCGTACCCGGTAATCAGGCAGTTCTCGCAAATGGTGTTGATCAGTCGCGGAAAACCTCTCGAATACTTGTGGATCGCCTTCACTGCCTCCGGCGAGAACAGCGCGTCCGTTTGCGGTCCGCCTCCAGCAATGGTCAGCCGCTCCACAATATACCGCTCTGTGTCCTGCTCATCGAGAGGAGTCAGATGAGCGCGCAGCGCAATTCTCTGCTTCAAGGGCCGCAGAGCAAAAGAATCCAGTTTCACATCGAGTTCCGGCTGACCTACAAGGACAATCTGAAGAAGCTTGTCGTTGTTGGTCTCAAGGTTCGAGAGCAGTCGAATCTCCTCCAGCAGTTCCATGGAAAGATTGTGTGCTTCGTCTACCACCAGAACCGTCGTGAGTCCCTGCAGTCCTCGCGAGGTCACATACCTGCTCAGTTCGAGAAGCAGCCCGCTCTTGCTCTGGTTTTCTTCCACCTTGAGCCCGAAATCGGCCGCCGCGTAGTGCAGGAATTCGTGAGGAGATAGCCGGCAATTGAAGAGATATGCGTAAGCGATCTCAGTGCTCTCTTTAAAGAGCTGCAGCAGGCAACGAAGCATAAGAGTCTTGCCCGTGCCTACCTCCCCCGTTACCACAACTACGCCTTTATGCCGGCGGATGCCGTAATACAGGGCTGCCAGGGCCTCGTTGTGCCGAACCGTCGGGACAAAACAGGTCGGGTCGGGGGTGAGGTCGAAAGGATTGCGAGTCAAATTGTAGAAGCTTTTATACATGGGTATTCGTGCATTAACCTCGAATGAAGCTGTAGGTCGATCCCAGGGCAATTACCAGGCCTACAGCCGCCGTTAAAGCCCAGCCCAGTACTGCCTTCCGTTTCCGCCTCTGCTCTTCAAGCGGTCCCTGAATCTCGGGAATCTCCGCCATAACCGCGAAGCCGAGCATATCCTTGATCTCCTTCTCCCCGTGCATGCGGTCATCGAAGACCTCCATCAAAAAGACGACCAGGAATCCAAACGCGACGCCCGCAGCGATTCCCAATCCGCAGAACTTCATCCGGTTTGGAAAATCCGGCTTAACCGGCAGGCTCGGAGGATCCAGCATCGTGAACCGCTCGCCTTTCTGCAACTGCTCCATGCTCGTGGCCATCACGGATTGCGTCTTCTTCTTCAGCAAATCGTCATAGATCGCCTTCGATTGCTCGTAGCCGCGCGTTACATCCAGCAGTTCCTGTTCGGTTCCAGGTTGCGCGTTCAATCTCGACTGGTATTCGCTGATGCGCGCTTCAAGCGCCGCAACCGCCCGCTCCCTGCCCTGAATCTCCACTTGATTCGCCTGAAGCTGGCTCTGGAGCTGAAGCATCGGACCGGTCTCGCTCTCGGTCGGCTGCCTCGGGCCGCCCTTGGTCGGCGACGCGAGCAGATCTCCCTTCTGCTTTTCAACCGCGGCGATCTGGGCTTTTACACGCACCACGTCCGGATAGGAATCGGTGTAATGCGCACTGAGATCCGTCAACTGCGCGTTCAATCTCTCAAGCTGCAGGTTAAGAGCGCCCACTTCGCTCGGCGCGCCATCCACAGACCGCCCCGCCGCATGCAAAGTCTTGTACTGCTCGACCATGCTTTGATAGTAGACACGTTGTTGCTTGGCCGTATTCAACGAATCCTGCTGATTCTGAAGCTGGCCCTGCAGACCCGCGAGGATCGTGATGTTGCTCTGCTGCTGGCTCGGTAGCGCCCCTTCGTGCGCTGCTTCGAACTGCTTGACCTTTGCTTCCTGCGCAGCGAGAGACACCCGGGCTTCCTCAAGTTGCTGCTCCATGAAATGGGTGGTCGCCATGGATTGCTCTTCACGAGCTCTCGTATTCTCATTGATAAACAGCTGAGTAAGCTCGCTGGTTACCTGCTGTGCAATGTGCGGATCTCTGGACGAATAACTTACGCGAAATGACGAGATCTGGTTGTTTCGTACATCCTTCACAATTTCAACCGGGCCAATGTCCTTCCGCATTGCGTCAACCTTGTCATCCGGGCTCTTGAAGCCGGGGCCGGAGTAGAGGTTTAGCTTATCGATGATCGTGAGCAGGCGAGTCCGGCTCAGAATCTGCTGCGTGATACTTTGCAGCCGATCCTGCAGATTCTCGCTGACGTTGGACGCCACGTAGCTCTCCGGCATCTGCGGCTCCTCAACGAGAATCAACGTACTCGATTTGAACTTGGCCGGGAGCACCCAGCTGGCGCCCCACACGAGCAGCCAACCAAGCAACATCGGCACCAGAAAGAAAACATGGCGCCGGCGTACAAGGTTCAGGTAACGCTCGTGATCGAATTGTGTTGATTCCTGCTCTTCAATTAGCTCGGGCATGGTTATCTTCCTAGCGGTCGGTTGAAGTGATACAGCACGGAGATATATCCCCGGTTCGAATTCTCCAGAGCACTGCTGGTCGTTACTCCTGGATAGCTCTGGTAAAGATGCTGGTATCCAGCTTCCATTGACACCGATTCGAAAATTCGGCGCTGCACATCAACTCCACCGGAAATTGAATTTCCGCCTGAGTAATATGCAAACTGTGACGGCGCCGAATTGATGTTCTGGAAATTCGAAAAATCCACATGTGCGCTCGCGCTCCAGAGCCGGGTAAACAGGTACTGGCAGCTCACGGTGCCCGTATCGGAGTGAAAGGTCCCGATCAGGCCTCCTGCTCCCGACACAACGTGCGCATAATTGGCAGCGAGATTCGCATGGGCAACCTGCCATCCGACGCTTGCCTGGACCGCCGGACTCCATGCACTCGCTTTCGTGGGATCTTCCTGCGTCCAGGAGGTGTAATGCTCCGGACCTCCCAACAGTGAAATCGAAAACGTCCGCGTGAAATAGTGGGTGTAGAACCCGAAAACGGTGTTTGTCAGCGTGTAACTACCGTATGGATGAGTAACGAACTTGGAAAATTGATACGTTACTCCGGCATAAGACCGGCCGAATCTGCCGCTGTAAAATGCATTCCCGCTCGTCGTGTTCTGATCGCTCAGCTCGGGAACGTAGGAGTTACCCGAAAACTGCAGAAACGAGTAAACCCCGCTCAGGCCAACCATGGAGTTCTTCGCGTACTGATACTCGATTGCGCCGGTGCTTGCATTCGAAAGCTGGTTGGCATAAGGCTCAATCAGTGAGGTGTCTGAACTTCCAGGAGCGCCTGATCCCGGAGAGCCCGAAACTCCGCCCCCGGTGAACGGGTTCCCCTGGTTATACGAGTTGTAGTTCTGGTAGAACCTGTCCCGGAAAATCACTACCGCATACGGAGTGAAGTGATACTTGAAAGTTGCGGTTGCGTCCTGGGTTATCCCATTCAGCTGGCTGTAGGTGTGATACAGGGTGAAGCCGGTATTGTAGTTCAGCAGTTCCTCGTCCTTGGGAGTTTTCCGGTCAATCTCGACCGTCGGAAGAAATGAATATGTCTGGTCAGGAGTCTTCTCCTCGTTTCCCAGCAGCATCAGATTGTCCGTTGCCGCTGCCGTGAAAACCAGGCCCCCGGCGATGAAATTGGTCCTCTGTTCTGATCCCGCAGTCGCCGGATACCCCTGCCGGCTCACCGGAGGTGGCGTCATCATGTGCTCGGAATCCAGATCATACCCACCGCCGGAAGCACTCGGCTGAACCTGCGACCACGCCGGCGTCGAAACTGCGATAGCGAGACAGAAAAAGGAAATCTTCCGCATAGTGGTCAACCTTAAGGAACAATGATCGTGTCGTTCGGTTCGATCTTGATGTTCTGATCGGTGTTTTTACCCTTAATGAACTCCTTGTAGTTGAAGTTCAGCTTCGCCTGGTGTCCATCCGGCGACTTGCGCAACACGTAAACGCTGCCCTTTTTCGCGAAATCCTTGAAGCCGCCTGCCTGAGCGATCGCATCGACCACTGTGGTGTTGGCCGTCAGCGAATACGATCCCGGCTTGCCCACTTCCCCAAGGACGTTGAATTTCCGGCTGTTCACCTGCTGCACAATCACGTTGACTTCCGGCGCCGTGATATAGCCTTTCAGCTTGTCGGAAATCTCCTTCTCCAGTTGCAGCGGAGTCTTCCCCGTTGCCTGAATCTCCCCCACCAGGGGAAGAGAGATCTTTCCGTCGGCACGCACCGGAATCGACTTGGTCAGGTCGGGTTCCTTCCAAACACTGATGGCCAGCACATCATCGTTGCCGATAACGAAGCTGTCATCGTGCGCCTTGCCGGGGGCGCCGGAATTCGCCTGTGCACCCGCGTCGGGGCCACTTGCCCCTCCGGTAGCCTGCGCCTTTGCCCAACCTGCACCCAGGGAAACGAAAACGATTCCGAGAAACAATGCTTGCAAACTGCGCTTCATTAGCTGACCCCTGTCGATCTGATGTCCCTTTGGAAACCGAGCCCACTGACGATCGGCGCGCGCGCCGAAAAAATCAAATACCTGGCCCATGCTGAGCAGAGATTACGGCCGCTCTTCCGCCTGCCGTCTAATCGCCCGCGAGCAAAGTGTGCTGCGGCGTTTCCATCGGCTGCCCGCTTTCTGGATAGAGAGCCACCACACTCCGTTGCGACGGCACCACATCCAGCGCGTCTATCTCCACCGATACTGACTGCGCGAGCATCTCAACCGAGAGAATCAATCGATAGAGATTCTTCTTTCGCACCAGAACCCCCTCGACACCTTCCAGAGATCCGCGAATCACGCGGACCCGCTCGCCGCAGCGCAGAAAGGGATGGGGCTCAACCTTGAACTGCCCCTCCACCGTCCTCCGGATCGCATCAATCTCTTCCTCAGGGACAGTCGCAATCCGCTCCCCCCGGTTGATGATCATATGCACGCCGGGCGTATTCAGGACTGGCAGGCGACGTTCAATCGCGCCACGCACAAAAACGTAACAGGGAAAAAGTGGCAGAGAAAGCACTTTCCGCCTGTCCTTCCACCGGCGCGTGGATTCGTAACGGGGAAAAAAAACCTCAAAACCCTTGGCTTCCAGAACCTCGCTTACTGACTTTTCATGCTGATGACGCGTATAAAGCGCGCACCATGCGCTTTTCTCCGACTGCGGATCCGTTTCCTGCAGCTGTAACACCAATGACCTCCGGAGAGCTCTGCAGTTGCGGCCGGAACATAGCTTCGCCCTGTGAGCTACATGCCCAGCGTTTTTTTATAGCCCAACGTTCAGTCCTTCTCACCACCCAGGGATAACGAAACAGCCACTTTCCGCCACTGCGGGTGTTAAGGTTCTGCTCAATAGTGGGTGAACCAACCCGAATCCACAATGACCTATTAGGGTTGGCGGGTTACCGCTACAGTAACCAATCTCCTATTACCGCAGGTAACCCGGGACCACTTACTCCTGACCCGTTCCTAAAATTGTGATTCCAGAGCCGATATCGTTTCAATCTCTTTCCTCTCAGCATGCATATCCGTGGGATTCTTATGATGGTTACCTTCGGGGCATCCGCTTCGACCTTCTTGCCCTCTTCGTCAGCGGTATCTCCTTCCCCGCCAACCCGGATTGATTCGGGTTCTCCGGTGCCGCCGTGATCCCGCTTCCCCCGTACCAGGTCTGTTTCTACCCTGCCCGGGCACGAATGTGTCCTCCGAGCCAAACACCACGATGCGAGCTATCCAGTTCTCAAGTTCGCGAATATTTCCCGGCCAGTCCCACTGCTGAAGTTCATCCATCAAGCGATTGGCTCAGAAACGGAACTGCACGTCCAAAGTTCCGCGCAAATTTCACCGCGAGATATTCACAGAGCTGCGGTACATCCTGCTTTCGATCCCGCAAAGGATGTAAATAGACGCGGTGCCCGAAATATCCCAGGAACCGAGCAAACAAGGGCTCTTCCATTGCCTTCGCAGTCAGGTCCATCCTCGATGTGCACACGATTCGCGCTTTGGCTTTCCCCGCACCTTGGCTCCGCATTCCGTTCACCTGAAAGGTCAACACCAACCTCTCGCGGAGACTCTCGTCTATTTCGCCCATCTCGTCGAAGAGGAGGGTTCCGCCTGACGCCATACCGATTGCGCTCATCGCCTCGTTCGCGTCGATACTGCCGCGACCGAATATCTCGTATTCCAGTTGACCGGGCGGCATGGCCCCGCAATTCACTTTTACAAACGGCCCTTCCCTCCGGTCCGACTCCCAGTGCAGGAACCGGCTCACAACTTCCTTCCCGGTCCCGCTTTCACCTTCAATCAATACCGGCAGATCGTCGTGGAGAGCCCATTCCAACGTCGTCCGGACATCACGCATCCCCGGCGTGCTGCCGAATATCAACCCTGCTTCGGGTTGTTCCACTCGCTGGAAGCTCTGAGATGTTTCAGTGACCATACGCTGTTCACATGCGCTATATGCACGAGAATGACCAAACCCTGGGGATCGCAATCAGGCCTCTTCATGCCGGTTCCTGGCAGAATTCCACGATCTTCTTGCCCGCAATTCCGCACATCTGCACCTGGTATGCAAACTTTTGCATACTTCCTCCGTCGCAGTATGCAAGCTGTTGCAATGTACGAGAGAAGCGCAACTTATAGCTCAGGAAGACACAATCCGTCGGGCCGCTCGGCTCAGAATTCCAGCCGATCGAGCGTGGAGGAGCGTATAAGTGCGTTTTATGTCGCTAGGCGGCCGGGGATTTGGGAGCGAGGCGGTGCTGCTGGATCTTGTAAAGCAGCCCCCGGTAGCTGATATTGAGATACTTTGCCGCGTGTCGCCGATTCCATCCCGCGACCTCAAGGGCGTTCTTGATCATCTGCGCCTCGGCACGGTCTTTCATGTTCCGCACAACCGATCGCATCCCCGAGTACTCCATCGACGCTTCCTGCAGGGGCTCCGGATCCTCCGCTGCAACGCTATACCCCGCCGCAATCTTCTCCTCAAGCTCATGAACGGCAGTCTCCGCGTCACGCATCGTCATCGTCCGAGTCACGAAGTTTCGAAGCTCGCGAACGTTCCCGCGCCAGTCATACAGAAGGACCGCGTCCATCAACCTCGATGAAAAGGTAAATGTGTCGCCGTTGCGGAGATCTTCAGGCAGCCTGCGCACAATCTGTTCCATCAGGAATGGAATCTCTTCCCGCCGTTCTCGCAGCGGTGGCACATTGATCGTGAAGACGTTCAACCGGTAATACAAATCTTCTCGGAATGTCTTCCCGACCAGTGCGCTCTCGATCTGCACATTGGTTGCCGCAAGCACGCGTACATCCGACTTGCTGCTCTCTCGCGCACCCAGGCGGTTGAACTGGCCATCCTGCAGCACATGCAGCAACTTCGCCTGCATCTGTGCGCTCATCTCTCCGATCTCGTCGAGCAGGAGCGTTCCCCGGTTTGCGACCTCAAATTTTCCGGGCTTGTCTTTGATGGCGCCTGTGAATGCACCCTTTTGATATCCAAACAACTCGCTTTCCAGCAAATCTGCCGGAAGCGCCGCGCAGTTCACATTGACGAAACGATAATCTGAGCGCCGCGAATGCTTGTGAATCAGGTGGGCAATTACTTCCTTTCCTGTGCCGCTTTCACCCAGAATCAATACCGGAGCGTCCACATCCGCCAGTAACCGAACCTGCCGATAAATCTTCAGTGTCGATGGAGCCGCGGCCAGAAAGTATCGGCCGTCTCCAAGTTCCTCAAGAATCGGTTCTGCAGCAGCACTGGTATCGATTCCCCGGCTCCGGGAAATTCAAATCCGGCTGGATGCCCTTCGTCCTCTCGAGCAATGCTCGAATCGCCTTCTCCGCCAGAGGAAGCTCCAGAGTCAAATGAATCCCAAGCGACTCCGCAATCCCGCGGTCGTGCCTGCCCGGCCTGCACGCCATGCAGACAGAGGACCTCTTTGCAGAGCGGAGGATCTCTTCCAGCTCCAGCGATGAATCCGATGGCTCGAGGATCACGAGATCGGGCTCAATCCCATTGCTGAGAAGGATCTGCGCTTGTTCGCCATTGGAAGCACCCACCAGCTTGTGACCGGCGCTGGCGACGATTCCGCTCAGAAAGGAACGAGCTTCTGCGGACTTCAGAACACTTAGAACGAGCAGGACTGATCTCACAAGGCACCTAAAAGGGGTGAAACGCGTACAGAAGCAATTTCGGGCTCGGTGCCCTCACGCCCGCGATCCGGAGCCGGAGAGACACGAGCATCATTTGGAATGTCCGCCAGGGGTACATCGCGTCGGTCGGAGAATCCTGCAAGTTTGACCGGACACGGAGGGGGCAGGTTTGCCGAGCCTCAATTGAACCATACATCCGCCACACGAATTTCTTCGGCGGACTGCGAAATCAACGCGGACTTGGACGACAGCCTGACGTTTCCACGGTCCAGAAGCTGGCCCGTTGGGAGCTTCTACAGTAGGATAGGACCGGTTATGAGTCAATAAAACTTTAGTAATAACCCGCAATTGCAACACGTTTTCAACTTACTTAATTTCATAAATTTACGAGCTATTAACCAGCTACCTCAAACCCTCGCCGCCCTCCCTCAGGCCCGCTCGCGTTGCTTCTCTTCGACACTGATTTTCACCCCCATGCTATGTGACTCGCCCGGCCGCAGCGTCACAGACGAGGCCATGATGTTTCCACCCTCAACGCAGAGCATTTGCCTCCACTCGTCGTCGCCAAGATCGGTCAGCGTGCTTGCCCCGTCACGCCAGGGATTCCACACAATCGTCGAAGCCGAATTCTGCTTCGCCGTTTTCAAGCTTCGCCGCTTGGCAGGGTCGAAAATCGCGACTGCGTCAGCCGCCAGGTATGCATTGTCGGTTTGCCCCGTAATCTGCAGATTGCCCGATTGCTGCTTTCTGCTGTTTCCGTCGCGATTATCGAGGTAGGTCGCGCCATCCAGACCCACAACTGCGACGTTCGCCACTTCGCTCACATTGAAGTAGGTATGCAGCGCCTCTTCGAACCGAAGGTCCGACGCTCCCGTGTTTTTCATCGTCAGTTCGAGATCCAGTTCTCGCCCGACGGCGATTCGATAATCCAGCCTGAAATCAAAAGGCCACCATCGCTTTGTCGAATCGTCACTCCCGGTCGAAAACCGTACAGCAACCGCGTCGGAGTGCTCCACCGCAATCGACTCAATCCGCCAATCTCTGGTTCGCACAAAACCGTGAGCGGGCGCCTGCGGGTCATCTGCCTTCGCCCGGAACCATGGAAAACACACCGGAACTCCACCGCGAATCGCCTTGCCATCCGACCAATTCGATTTCGCGCTCAAAAACAGAACTTCCTCGGCGCCCGCCGGTACCCACGATGTCATTTGTGCTCCATGCAGGTAGATCTCTCCCCTCGCCACGGCGGTCTCAATCTGAATCTTCGGCAGGCCGCCATTTCCGCTGACAATCCGCGCAATTTCCGGCAATCCGAATGACTCGTTGAGTGCGGCAATCTTTGCGTCGCGTTCCATATCCCGGAATTCTACCGAACCTTGCGATTCCTCCGGACAACAGCCCTTGCGTTCCGCTGCATCCACTCGCGTATGATCGCGCAGCAACCGACACACATGAATCTTCCCGTCAACCCGCCCCTCTTGCCGATGCTCGCAAAGCGCGTCGATCAAATTCCGTCCGGCGGCAACTGGATCTATGAGCCCAAGTGGGACGGCTTCCGCGTCCTCGTATTCCGCGATGGAGATGAGATCCTCATCCAGAGCCGCGATCAGAAATCCCTGAACCGCTACTTCCCCGAGATGCTCGATCCCCTTCGCACGCAGCTCCCCGCAAAATGTGTGCTCGATGGCGAACTCGTCATCGCCCGCGAAGGCCGGCTCGACTTCGACGCGCTGCAGCTCCGCATTCATCCCGCTGCCTCGCGCGTAAATACTGCTCGCCGCCGACTCCCCGGCCTCCTGCGTTTTCTTTGATCTGCTTTGCAAGGGCGATCGCGATCTCCGCACCCAGCCATTTCACAAGCGTCGCGCTGCCTTGGAATCGCTGCTCAAATCCGCGAAGCCGCCCGATCCACGTCACGCCTGCAACCACCGAGCGTCATATCGCCCTCGACTGGTTCAAGCGGTTCGAAGGCGCCGGTTTTGACGGTGTCGTTGCCAAACCCATCGATCTCGCCTATCAACCCGACAAACGTGTCATGCTCAAGATCAAACACGAGCGTGATTGCGATTGCGTCGTTGCAGGCTTTCGCTGGTATCGCAAGGCAGCAGGCAATGAAGTTGGATCCTTGCTCCTCGGCCTGTACGACAAGTCAAAAATCCTTCAGCATGTCGGCGTCTGCGCAAGCTTCTCCGCTGAAGCCCGCCGCGAACTCCTCGATTTCCTCACGCCCTATCGCAAAAATGCTCTCCGCAATCATCCCTGGAAGAGCTGGGAAAATCCCGAAGACTCCGCCGCCTCCGGCGAACATCGCATGCCCGGCGGCAAAAGCCGCTGGAGCCAGGGAAAAGACCTCTCCTGGGAGCCGCTTCGGCCGGAACTCGTCGTCGAGGTCGCCTATGAGCACATGCAGAGCGGACGCTTCCGCCACATGGCGCACTTCCGCCGCTGGCGCGAAGATCGCAAGCCCGCTTCCTGCACCTTTGCCCAGCTCGAAGTCATTCCGCCGGAGGAATTGCAATCCATCTTCGCCTCGGGGCGCTGACACAACGTCGCCACTCAGCCGAGCCGATGCAACTACGGCTTGAAGTCCTTCGTCCCGGTCACATCCACAACCGCCTGCACCGGCAACTTGTCGCTCGAACCGCCCGCAAGCACGCGCACCTTTTCCTTCTCCACGCGCCACACGTGCCCAGGGGTATCCCAATACGCCAGATCGCGCGCCTTCAGCTCCATCGCGACATCCTTCTCCGCGCCAGCCTCGATCCGCACACGCTTGAATCCCTTCAACTCAAGCTGCGGCCGCGTGACCGCTGAGCCCAGGTGCTGCACATACATCTGCACCACTTCATCGCTGGCCCGCTTACCCGTGTTCCTCACCTTCACGTGCACCTGCACGCTGCCATCCGGGTCCATCTGCTGCGCGCTCGCGCTCACACCGCGATAGTCGAACGTCGTGTAGCTCAGTCCATATCCAAACGCATACAGCGGCTTCTTCTTGCTGTAGAGGTAAGTCTCGCCATCCAGCAGGTTGTAATTGAGAATCGGCTGCAATTGATCATCCCCCGTAGGCCACGTCTGCGTCAGGCGTCCCGACGGAGAATAGTCGCCGAACAGCACATCCGCCAGCCCGTGTCCCTCTTCCTGGCTGTTGTGCACCATGTGCACAATCGCCGGCAAATTCTGCTCGCTCCACACGATCGCGTACGGGAAACTCGAACGCAGCACCTCGATCGTCTTCGGATTCGCGGCAAATATTTTCTTCACCAGCTCTTCCTGCTCCAGAACGATCGTCTTCCGGTCCACATCTTCCTTGCCGTTCGAGGGCGTCGGACATTGATCCCATCCCGCGTTGCACACTGGATGATTGCCCACTACCACGATCGCAACGTCAGCCTTTTTCGCCAGCGCCGCCGCCTCGTTCTCATCCGACCCATCTGCAAAAAGCACGTTCGCATTCTTGCCCGCTGCCTCACGTATGCCTTGCAAGATCGTCACGTTGTACGGCCACGTCCCGCTGTACCAGTCCTGCAACACCGTGTCAGTCCAAGGCCCAATCACCGCGATTGTCTTCAGCTTGGTCCTGTCCAGGGGTAAAGTTTGTTTCTCATTCTTCAGTAGCACAATCGATTCATCGGTGACCTGCCGCGCCAGCACTTTGCTCGACTCGCGCTCCCACGGTGGAACCGCTCCGCCCGTTTCGCGCCCGATCTTCGCATACGGATCAACTCCCGGAGTATCCATCTCACCGAGCCTCAGATAAACGGTCAGCAGATTTCTCAAGGCCGCATCCATATCTGCTTCAGTCACCAGCCCGTCCTTGAGCGCCTTCTTCAGATCCTCCTGGTATTTATCGAGGAAATGATTGATCCCCGCCTTCACCGCGGCAGCCGCACCGTGTTCCTTGTCTGGGAAAGTCTTGTGCGAGGTGATCAACAGTCCGAGAGCTCCGCCATCCGTGCAGATCAGGCCATTGTTGCCCCACTCCTTGATCATCACGTCCTTCAGCACCGGGTTGATCATCATCGGCGTCCCGTTCCAGGCGTTATACGATGCCATCACGGCGCGTGAGCCGCCTTCTTCGAACCCCATCCGAAACGGCACCGAGTAATACTCGCGAAACAGCCGCTCATCGAAGTCGGAAGATGTATGCGTGCGGCCGTTTTCATTTTCATTCGCAAGAAAATGCTTCATCAGCGACGCCGCCTGCCAGTGCTTCGGATCAGGTCCCTGCAATCCCTGCGCAAACGCCACCGTTAGAGTTCCGACAAGGTACGGGTCCTCGCCGTACGACTCCTCGGTCCGTCCCCAGCGAGGATCGCGGCTCAGATCCGCATTTGGAGCCCGCACCACCACCCCGCCCCGATCCCACACCGGGTTCTGGTAGAAGTACCGCGCCTCCTCTCCCTCAAGAGCCGCAGCCTTCTTCAGCAACTCGGGATCCCACATCGCCCCAAGCCCCTTTTCCTGGGGGAAGGTCGTCGTACCCGCCGGCTGCCGTCCTCGAGCCGCCCAATTCGCCGGTCCGCCCAGCGCGAGTCCGTGCAATCCTTCCACCTGGCCCGAAAACACAATGCCCAGCCGGTCAATCTTTGGATGATCCGACATCAGCAATACTTTCTCGTCCAGCGTGAGCCTCTTCAACAGATCCTCGATCCTCGCGCTGTCTGAAAGCGATGTATCTCGGAATGGATAATCCGCCTGCGCCGACACTCTCGTCCCAGTTCCCAGGGCCACAACCATTCCCATCATCCCCAGCACACACACCCGCACACCTAGACGCATCGCAACATCCCCCTCTGCTTGAACACCGAAGATTACCACGACGCTTCATTCCGAACTCAGAAGTAAATCGATTGATGCACTGCGCTCGCCCCTCAGCCTCGAATTCGCGTCGTTGTCACGAAATGGGGTGCGTGTCGCAAAAACAAAAGAGCGAAGCGCCAAGCGCTTCGCTCCTGTCTCTCTAATCCCTGTTCCCTAATCCCTGCTTCTCAGTAGAGCCGGAAGTTGACCTCGATGCTCATCATCACCGCCACCGGCTTGCCGCCCTTCATAGCCGGCTTGAACTTGTACTTCCGCACCGCTTCCAGCGCCTTCTCATCCAGACCCATGCCCAGAGGACGAACCACGCGCGGATTCTGCGGATTGCCCTGCGCATCCACTATGAGCGAGATCAGGCACACGCCCTGGTACTTCGCGCGTCTTGCTTCGTCGCTGAATTCTGCTTCGGGAGTGAATATCGGCACCGGCGCCGAAACTCCACCACCAATGCGATACACGCCGCCACCGGTATTTCCGCCGTAGCCCGGACCATATCCATTGCCCGTGCCCGACCCAAGGCCGCCGCCGTAGCCGCTTCCCATGCCACCGCCGCCGCCAGATCCGTTCGAAGCAAGCGTCACATTGGAGGAGTTCTTCACCCCAAAGTCGACCATCTGCGGGTTATCCGGCAGGGTGATGTCTTTCTGAACGTTAATAGCCGGGGTAAACGCCAATTTCGGCTTCTCCAGCACCGGCACCATTGGCGGAGTAATTGGATCCTTCATCCGCGGAGGCAGTTTGCCCTTCATCGGATCCACAATGTCATGGGATCCACCGCCACCGCCACCACCTGCAGCAGCCGCCTTCAACGGCGCCTTCAGAATGTCGCTGACGTCGATATTCGTCATGGTCTGCTGCACTTTTACCGGAGGGTGGAAGATGGTGATTCCTACCCAGATAGCAAATGCCAGAATCGCTAGATTGACGAAACTCGAGGTCCCGATCGCCCACGGATTGGCCTTCACCGCCATCCGGTCCACTACCGGGATCGGTTTTGAGGTCAAAACCAGGGGCGGAAGTTTCTTGGGGAAAAAGACGTCGTGAAGATTCTCGTAGAGCTGCTTCCAGATCGGCTTCTCTTCAAAGGCCGTGCCAAAGAACGAATCGAACTCGTGTCCTTCAGTGGAAGGTAAATCGTTCTTGGGCTCTCGGTCGGTCTGTAAAAGAAGGTCGTTTGCCATAGTTGCCGATTCTGGCCCTCTCAGAAGCGAATGCCCGGACTGGCGCTCACCCGCCTCCAGGTCCATCACTCCATTATGCTCGACATCGCCCGCTCTTGTCTTCAGATCAGCTGACGCGTCCCCGTGGATTATTTGGTTCTCCAGAGATTCATACTTCCCCGAAGTGAGGGTTCCCATAAACGATAGACGCCGCCGGTTAGCAGTGGTTACCTGAAAATTTGCGGGCCGTTCCCAAGGTCACCACGCGCCGGTTCCGCTGCCGGGGTGATCTACACTAGATATTCAAGATCTTCTTACCGTTTCAGGGAGTTCCAATGTCTTCTGCGCCTGAATTGAAGGCGACCTTAACTCTGCCTCAAACCGCCTTCCCGATGAAGGCAAATCTACCCCAGAACGAGCCCCTGAGGCTCAAAAAATGGGCAGAACTTCGGCTCTATGAGAAGCTGCGTGAAACCTGCGCCGGTCGCCCTCCCTATCTCCTTCATGACGGACCTCCCTATGCCAATGGCCCCATTCATCTTGGCCACGCTCTCAACAAAGGATTGAAAGACTTTGTTGTGAAATCGAAAACCATGGCCGGCTTCGACTCGCCCTACGTTCCTGGCTACGACTGCCACGGCCTGCCCATCGAAATCAAGGTCGACGAACAACTCGGCCGAAAAAAGCTCGAGATGCCGGCCCCGGCAGTTCTCGAAGCCTGCCGGGCTTATGCCCAGAAGTACGTGGACCTCCAGACCTCCCAATTCGAGCGCATTGGTTGTTTCGGACGCTGGGACAAGCCGTACATGACCATGGCGCGCGATTACGAGGCCCGCACCCTCGAGGCCTTCTATGGCTTCCTTGAGAAAGGCTTTGTCTACCGCGGACTCAAGCCCGTCTACTGGTGCATCCACGACCGCACGGCCCTGGCGGAAGCCGAAGTCGAGTACGAGAACCACACCAGCCCATCCATATATGTGCGCTACAGAATGACTTCCCCACCGGAAAGCCTCGCACCCGCGCTTGCCGGCCGCGAAGTCTATACCATCATCTGGACCACGACCCCCTGGACCATCCCCGCGTCCATGGCTGTCACCTTCCATCCCGACTTCGAATACGTGGCGCTGGCAACCGAGGACCTCGGTTCGCAGCCCACAAAATCGGGTGCCCCATCCATGCAGCAGGATCCGAAGGAGACTGGTGAATCGGTGGGAAAGCAGGATTTCAACGGACCGGTCTACATCGTGGCCGCCGAGCTCGCTCCCGCTGTCATCGCCGCCTGCAGACTCGGCACAACCACAGAACTCGCCCGCTTTAAAGGCAGCCAGCTCGAGCACACAACCTTCAGGCACCCGTTCCTTGAACGCAGCATTCTCGGCGTTCTCGGAACCTACGTCACCGCCGACCAGGGCACCGGCGCCGTTCACACCGCGCCCTCTCACGGAGCCGACGACTTCTACACCGGCCAGCGTTACTCGCTCGACCAGACCTGTCGCGTCGATGCGGCCGGCCGCCTCCACGCCGATCCGCAAGCCTGGCTTCTCGCCTCGCCTCCGCCCTTCGAAGACAAGACCGTCTGGGAAGCCAATCCCATCGTCGTCGCCATGCTTGAAGAGCACCGCGCCCTTCTCGCCGCCAGCGACCTCCAGCACTCCTACCCGCACTGCTGGCGATGCCACAACCCCGTCATCTTCCGCGCCACCGAGCAGTGGTTCATCTCGCTCGAGACCCCGATGAAGCGTGCCGACGGCTCCGAAACAACCTACCGTCAACTCACCATCGAAGAGATCGACAAAGTTGTGTGGGATCCATCGTGGGGCAAGGAGCGCATCACCAACATGATCGCCACACGCCCCGACTGGTGCATCAGCCGCCAGCGCATCTGGGGCGTGCCCATCGCCGTCTTCATGTGCGAAGGCTGCAGCGAGCCCATCATCGACTCCGCCCTCAATCGCAAAATCATCAACCTCTTTGAGCGCGAGGGCGCCGAGGCATGGCACACCACGCCAATTTCCAATCTCCTTCCCACGGGCACGAAGTGTTCGCATTGCAGCGGCGCATCCTTCAGGAAAGAGACCGACATCCTCGACGTCTGGTTCGACTCCGGCACAAGCTGGTTCGCCGTCTGCGAATCCGACCCCGACCTACGAACTGCCTATAAGGCCTTTCAAAACGGGAGCGGCACGGAGGGTCAGGGCACGGCTTCACTCGTGCCGAAAGACGCTCAAAAAACGAATCGGCGCTTTAGCCCCTGAGGTCCTCTACCTGGAAGGCGGCGACCAGCACCGTGGCTGGTTCCACTCATCATTGCTCACCTCCGTCGCCCTCCGCGGCCGCGCCCCCTACTCGCACGTCGCCACCGCCGGCTGGACCCTCGACGAACAGGGCCGCGCCATGTCCAAGTCCCTCGGCAACGGCGTCGACCCCGTAGACATTGCCGAACGCATGGGCGGCGAAATCGTACGTCTCTGGGTCGCTTCCATCGACTTCCGCGAAGACATGGCCGCCAGCGAAAACCTCATGGCCCGCTGCGCCGAGCTCTACCGAAAACTCCGCAACACCTTCCGCTTCCTCCTCGGAAATCTCGCCGGGTTCGATCCCGCGCGCGATCGCAGTATCAGAGTCGGAGCTCCTGCCGCTCGATCGCTACATGCTCGCCCGCACCCGCGAACTCACCGAAAAGATCCTCGGCTTCTACGAGGCATTCGAGTTCCACCGCGTCTACCAGGCTGTCAATGAGTTCGCCATCGTCGACCTCAGCTCGTTCTACCTCGACGTGCTCAAAGACCGCATGTACACCTTCGCGCCGACAAGCAAAGAACGCCGCTCCGCGCAAACCGTCCTCTGGACGATCGCCGAAGCTCTCGTCCGCCTCGTCGCACCCATCCTCAGCTTCACAGCCGACGAAGTCTGGGAGTACCTTCCCGCCAACCCGCGGTCGCGAATCCAGCGTCCACCTCGCGCTTTTCCCAAAACCCGAAGCAATCTTCGCCTCCGATCCCGCGCCCGTCCTCGACGAATGGAAACAGATCTTCGCCGTTCGCGACGAAGCTCTTCGCGTGCTCGAAGAAGCACGCCAGGCCAAGCGCATTGGCAAAGGCCTGGAAGCTGATGTCGAAATCGCCGCATCCGGCGAACTCCTCGTTCTTCTGCAACGCCACGCCGCGGGCTTGAAAGAGATAATCAACGTCTCCAACGTTCGCGTCATCGGCAGTGCACCTGACGTGCCCCTCGCCGTCGCCGCCCTTCCCGCCAGCGGCCACAAGTGCGCCCGGTGCTGGAACTTCATGCCCGAAGTCTCCGCCTATGGCATCTGGCAGAACGTCTGCACCCGCTGCCAAAACGCCCTTAAAGAAATGGGAATCAGTCCGCCCACGTCTGGAAATCAGGACCCGCAGGGGGGTGCTGCGTGAGTTCTCCAGCCCCCCGCAAGCTTCCGTGGCTCCTCCTCATCTCGATCCTCGTGATCCTCGCCGATCGAGTCACGAAGATGCTTGTATCCTCCAAAATCGAAATGGGGGATGCACGAACCGTAATCCCCGGCTTCCTGCGCATCACCCACTGGCTCAACGAAGGCGCGGCCTTTTCGCTCTTTGCCGACTCCGCTTCCCCTCACGTTGTTCGCTGGGGACTCATCTCATTCTCGGCGATTGCCGCATTTGCCGTGCTGATCGCAATGATTCGTCTGGGCAGCCGCTTCACCATAACCACCATCGCGCTTGCCCTGGTTCTCGGTGGCGCCCTTGGCAATCTTCACGACCGCATCCGCTATGGCTCGGTCGTCGATTTCATAGAGGTCCATATCTTCGGTTATCACTGGCCCGACTTCAACATAGCCGACAGTTCCATCGTCATTGGCGCATGCCTTCTCCTTCTCGATTCCCTGCTGCCGGGCAATGCCGCCGAACGCGCCACACCTGTGGAAGATTAATAATCTGTTTCCTTTCAGGCCTTTGGGGATGAGGCGGCCGAGAAAGCCCAATGCCTCATCTCCCCCCTAATAGAATGAATTAATGTGTTACTTCGAGTTCGACGGTTCCTTTTGTACGACGCCGAACTCCTTCATTAAATTGAGCCGTCGTGAGGGGCCCGAGCTCCCCTTGCCCGTGTGTTGAGGAAAAAATGAAAATCGGTTCACGTCCCTCCCTGCAGCGACTCGCGCGCTGTATCTTCGCCTGCTGTCTGGCTCCCTGCATCACCTTCTCCGCGGCAACGCTCTCACATGCCCAGCGCCTGCCCGACACCATCCTGCCTCAGCACTACTCCCTGACCCTCGCTCCCGACCTCAAAGCCGCCACCTTCAAAGGCTCTGAAACCATCGACGTCACCCTCGCGGATGAAACCAGCACCATCACGCTCAACGCCCACGACCTCACCTTTGAATCCGTGAAGGTGCAAGCGGCCGGCAAAGAGCAGACGGCTACCGTCTCCATCGACCAGGACAAGCAGCAGGCGACCTTCACCTTCCCCGCTCCATTAGCCGCCGGCAACGCGACACTGAAGATCGAATACAGCGGCACACTCAACGGGGAACTGCGCGGCTTCTATCTCTCCAGAACCGCAAGGCGCAACTACGCCGTCACTCAATTCGAATCCACCGATGCCCGCCGCGCCTTCCCTTCCTTCGATGAACCCGCCTTCAAGGCCACGTTTGACGTCAGCCTCATCGTCGACAAAGGCGACACCGCCATCTCCAACGGCCCCATCGTTGGCGACACGCCCGGTCCCGGCCTCAACAAACACACACTCAAATTCCTCACCACCCCTAAGATGTCGACCTATCTCGTCGCCTTCCTCGTCGGCGATTTCAAGTGCAGTTCCGGACAACAGGACGGCGTCGCTATTCGCACCTGCGCAACCCCCGACAAGGTCGCCCTTACCCAGTACGGCGTTGACGTTGCCAAGTACGTGCTCCACTACTACAACAATTACTTCGGCATTCCCTATCCCCTCAAGAAGCTCGACCTCATCGGATTACCGGACTTCGAAGCCGGAGCCATGGAAAACTTCGGCGCCATCACCTATCGCGAAACCGCGCTGCTCATCGATCCCAAAACCGCGTCGATCAACGCCAAGAGAGAAGTCGCGCTTGTCATCGCCCACGAAATGGCACATCAGTGGTTTGGCGATCTCGTCACCATGAAGTGGTGGGACAACCTCTGGCTCAACGAGGGCTTCGCCTCCTGGATGGAAAACAAGCCCGTCGCTGCACTGCATCCCGAGTGGAACATCGATCAGATGGTCGTCTCCAACATGAACGACACACTCAATCTCGACGCGCACCCCACCACGCGCTCCATTCGTGCCCGCGCCGACACGCCCGCTGAAATTGAACAGATGTTCGACGGCATCTCCTACGGCAAAGCCAGCGAAGTTCTGCTCAGCGTCGAAAACTACGTCGGCCCAGAGACCTTCCGCAAAGGAGTGCAGGCCTACCTCTCCGCGCACCTCTACGGAAACGCCACTGCTGAGGATTTCTGGAACGCGCAGACTGCGACCAGTCACAAGCCCGTCGACAAAATCATGGATAGCCTGATCCGTCAGCCTGGCGTACCCATGCTCACATTTGGCAACCCCTCGAACGGAACGGTCGAAGTTTCGCAGAAGCGATTCTTTCTGAGCTCAGCCATCCAGCCTGATCTCTCCCAGAAGTGGACGCTCCCTGTCTGCTTTCGAACGACCGAGGGACAACAGGACTGCCGCCTCCTCACGCCCGAAACCACATCCTTCAAAGTCCCGCAGTCCTCCATTTTCTTCGCAAACGCCGGCGGCAAAGGCTACTACCGTTCGTCCTATACGCCTTCCAGCTACGCGTCTCTCGTCTCGCACATCGAGCCTGCTCTCTCGCCGTCCGAACGCATCAGCCTGATCGGCGACGAATGGGCACGCGTCCAGGCCGACCAGTCTACAGTCGGCAACTACCTCAATCTCATCTCCGCGATAAAGGACGACACCAGTTCCGCCGTAATCTCTACCGCCTTCAGCGGCCTCGCCGGCATAACCTCCCAGGTCGCCGCTACTCCTCAGGAGAAAAGTGCGCTCGAAGACTGGTTCCGTGAGACCTTCGCCCCTGAGTATGAAAAGCTGGGCCCTCCATCACCCGGAGATTCCCCGGCTAAAAAGCAGTTGCGTGCGCTCCTGTTCGCTGGCCTTGGCAACGCACGCGATCAAAAGGTCCTCGCGGAAGCGCGGGAGATCACCTTCAAGTACCTCGACAACCCCAAGTCGATCGATCCAAATCTCGCCCAGACCGCTCTCCAGATCACAGCACGCAACGGAGACGATGCTCTCTTCAACCAGTTGCAGCAAATCTCTGAAACCGCGACCAATCCCGAAGTCCAGATCGGCGCCCTTCGTCTGCTCGCTCTTTTCGAAAACCCCCGGCTTGCGGAGCGCGCGCTCCAATACGCGGTCTCCGGCAAGGTTCGCAACCAGGATGCCGCCATCCAGCTCGCCATCTCACTCAGCGACGACAAAAACCGGGACCAGGCATGGAAGTTTATTCAGCACAACTGGGACGCCGTGAAGAAGCAGATGACCCCCGAGATGGGCTCCATCCTCGTCGGCGCCACGAGTTCCTTCTGCTCCGAGTCGGCGCGCAACGACGTCTCGCAGTTCTTCTCCACACACAAAGTGCCCGATTCCGATCGGGCGCTTAAACACGCCATCGAACACATCAACAACTGTGTCGAGCTCCGTGAATCGCAACAACCCCAGTTGAAGGCGTGGCTCGCCTCACAATCCGTTTCCGGCTCCAACTCCGGATCAGGTCGCTAAGCCGCTCGCCATACCTCCTCCATGACACTGGGTGCCCCAGGTCTCGATTTTGAGACCTGGGTGGAGTCGCGATCCTTTCCTCCAACGCCCGTGCGAATGTTACCTTGATCCAAACATGACCCGCTCAACTTCCCTTTTTACCTCCTGCCTTCTCGTGTGTGCGGCGGCCCTTGCATCAGCCCAACCGGCCCCGCCACCTGCCGTCACACAGGCCATCCTCGCCGGAAAACTCATCGACGTGCGCACCGGCAACGTCCGGCAGCACGCGTACATTCTTATCGCCGGCGACCGCATTCAATCCATCGCAGACTCCGCTCCCAACAACATCACCGTTACCGACCTCTCCGCATACACCGTCGTTCCCGGCCTCATCGACGCCCACGCGCACACGCTCTCGAATCCCACTACCCAGAACATCGCCGCGCACCTGCGCACCTCCATCCCGCAGTCCACCGTCTGGGGCGTCTACAACCTCCGCCTCTGGCTCGATCACGGTTTTACCTCTCTCCGCGACGCCTGCGAGGGGCCGGCCGATTACCCGCAGTTCGCCCTGCGCGACTCCGTTAAGCGCGGCATCATTCTCGGCCCTCGCATCACCGCCGCAGGCAGTTGCGTCTCCCTCACCGGCGGCCACGGCGACGGCACGCCCTTCTCGCCCGACATGGAACTCCCTCGCCGTGAGAACGTCGCCGACACCGTCGACGACATCGCCCACGTCGTCCGCCGCGACATTAAGTACGGCGCCGACTGGATCAAGCTCATGGCCACCGGCGGCGTCATGGACCCCATCTCCGACTTCCACGTGCAGGAGCTCAGCGAAGCACAGATGGCTGCCGCGGTTGAAATCGCCCACCGCGCCGGAAAGAAAGTCATGGCTCATGCGGAAGGCGCCGTGGGAATCAAAGCCGCGGTCCGCGCCGGCGTCGACTCCATCGAACACGGCACCATGCTCGACGAAGAAGGCGCCGAGCTCATGGAACAGCGCCACACCTGGCTCGTCCCCACCCTCTACTGCTTCCAGCACGACATGGAAACCGGCCTCAGCAAAGGTCGCGATCCCGACTCCTATGCCAAAGGGGTCGAAATCATGGCTGCACAGGGACCAGCCTTTAAACTCGCCCTCGCCCACCACATCCGCATCGTTTACGGAGTGGACGATGCCGACGTCGACGAATCAGTCTCGAAAGAATTCGGCGCGCTGGTCCGCGGAGGAATGACCACTCTCGGCGCTCTCCAGGCCGCCACCATCAATGCCGCCACCATGCTCGACAAGGACAAGGACATCGGCACCCTCGAGCCCGGCCATTTCGCCGACATCGTCGCCGTCAAGGGCGATCCCCTCGCCGACATCACCGTTATGGAGCACGTGGCCTTCGTTATGCAGGGCGGCCGCATCATCAAAGACCCCGCCCACCCCGACCGCAACCCCGTCCTCCACGTCAAGTGAGGGGCGAATCAGAAAGGGTCCAGAGCGCAAGCGTCAGACCAGTCGTCACTCGATGAATGAGACCTTGACCAGGAGCTGTCAAAATGAGGTGAGCTTCCGACCAGCGCAATTGTCGTTTCTAACGAGTCATGTCTACTCGGAAGCTGGAAAAGACGAGCCGGCAAAGTCAAAGCTGAAATTGGCGTGACAGCGCAGTTCATGCTTCCGCTTGCTTTTGGGCCAGTTCAGCCTTTGCCTCGCCAAGCTCGGCCTCGATCTTTTCGAGACCGGAGCTCGTCCAGTACGCCGAACCGGAATCGTCTTGATCTCTTGCCGACAGTAGACGCTGTTTGCGCTGCTCCAGAAAGCGGATTCTGGTTTTCAGTACAGAGATTTCGTTGGATAGATCGAACATGAACCAGGGGACCCTTTTCTTTTAGCCTTAGAGCGCGATTTGCCTTCCGGCTTCATCCGCGCCTTTGGCGTCGAGTCTACCAGAACTGCGGTTCCGGCAGAGTCATCCCTAATGCAATAAACTGACGAGACTGCGAGCAGTGCAACCCCTAGGCGCTCGCTTCAACAAGCGGCGCACCAGGGCACGACTCAGGCGAGCCGGGCCAACTCGATCCGCGATACTTGCCCAGGATGTGGCCAATAAACAGCACGATTGGGAAGACGATCTTCTGAATTGGTGGGGGCGGAACTGCGATTAATTGCGTGTCGCGATGACGCCAGAGCACGTGCGCTAAATAGAAGATAGACGGCCTGCCGTTCGGGCTGGCGTTCAAAACAGCAAACAATGCCTGCAGAAATCGATCCAGGTCCACTGCCGGCGCTGCTTGCCCGCCGTTCTCCAACACATCGTCACCCGCATTCCACCATCGATGTCGAATCCCAGCCGGCAACACTGCGGTTCCCCCGGCTTGCACCACGACACTCTCCGTACCAATTTGAGCGCCGAGTGTTCCAGCCTTCACGACGATCTCTTCGTGTTCAAGGAAATGCGTGTGTAAAGGCGGGCCGCTTGTTCCTGGCGGCAACATGCCCTCCAGGGTCAGAACAATTTGTCCCTGACCGTCGCGCACGCGGCGCATCCGCAAAATCTCTCCCGTATGGCGGTGCTCCAACTTTAGAAAGTTATCCACGACCCATCCTTACTTGTGGCCGATGCACCTTGAAAATAACTTCCCACGAATCTTAACAACAGCCCCGCCAACCCGCACAAGCCTTTTTGCCGAATGAACCTTGCAGGTCGTCAGTCCGGCAACCGTCTACTCTGTAGTCAGAGGAAAATCGAATGGAGCGAGGTTTTCGCTAGTTGGCTCTCTTGGAAAACCTCCGCCCATTTCTGCAATTCGCTGGATCTGGATCGAGGGCTTTTCGGGCCCCCTTTGACGGATGCGCGCCTACTCTTCCTTCACCGCGCGCATCCAGTAATTCTTGTCGCCATCCACCTCGATCCCGTGGACCTCGCGTTCGAACCCTGGAAACCGCTTGCCGAATTCTTCCATCGCCAGAATGAGCTTGATCACCGGCGACTCCGGCCCGCCCAATCGTTCGCCCGGCATCGACATCGGAATTCCCGGCGGATACGGCACCAGCATCGCAGCCGCGATTCGACCCGCCATCTCCCGAAACGGAATTCGCTCCGTCTCGCGGCGAACCAGCTTCTGATATGTCTCCCACGGCGTGAGCACCGGATCGAAATCCTCATCGCAGGCAGCATTCACCAGCACCGCCAGGTTGAGTTCGATCATCGCGTGATGCATCTCATCCGAAAGCTCCCTGAGCGTCATATTGCGGTAGCGCCCCGGGAATCGCTGCACCAGCTCCGGAAGAGCCTCATCCAGCGCTGCATCGGAGTCATAGAGCCGCTTGAACTCGAAGAGGTTCTCCAGCAGGCTGCCCCACTTCCCTTTCGAAGTTCCCACCGAAAAGAGCACCAGCACCGTATAGTCGCCCGTGCGCGCGATCTCAACGCGCCGCGAATCCAGAAATTCCGTAAGAATCGCTGCCGGAATGCCCCACTTGGCCATCACTCCCCTGGAGTTCACGCCCGGGGTCAGAATCGTTACCTTCGCGGGATCGAGCATGCAATAGTCGTCCGGCGAGTCCGGATCATCGAAGCCGTGCCACTCCTCCCCGCGCTTCAGTGTCCAGCAACTGGGCTCGGTCGCCAGAAGCTCATCTTCGGCTTCTTCAAACACGATCTTCTCCCCGGTTGCCGGATCGACGACACTGTCGGGCTGAAACACACCGAAGAACCATCCTTCACCGTTCTCCGATTCTGCACGCAAACGGTGAGCAACCGAGCTCATCGCCTGCCTGAAGCTGATCGCATCGGCCAGCGTCTCGTCCATCAACGTGGGCCCGGCAGGCTCATCCATCATCGCTGCGGCCACGTCCAGCGAGGCAATCAGCGGGTAGAACGGCGAAGTCGTGCCGTGCATCATGAAGGACTCGTTGAACTGGTCGAACTCGAGCGAACCGCGATCGGAAAGCTTCACATGGATCATCGATCCCATCGAGAATGCCGCCAGCATCTTGTGCGTGGATTGCACCGAGAAAATGGTTGGACGATTTTCCATCTCATCCGGCACACCCATCGCGTAGCGTTCGCGATAAATAGGATGAAACTTCGCGTACGCGTACCAGGCCTCGTCGAAATGAACGCGGGTCACAGAGCTGCTCAGTTGCCCCACCACTTCATTCACGTTGTAACAAAGCCCGTCGTAAGTTGAGTTCGTCACCACCGCATAGGTCGGTTCCTGCGAGCGGGCGCCCTCTGAAAACGGGCTCCGCGCGATCAATTCCCGTACAGATTGCGCGGAGAAGCGAGCCAGCGGAACCAGCCCGATCATCCCGTAACCGTTGCGTGTCGGCTTGAAGTAGACAGGGCGCGCGCCGGTGACCGTCAGCGAGTGACATATCGATTTATGGCAGTTCGCATCCGCCAGAACGATGTCGTCCTGCGCAATCACGCCATGCCCGACAATCTGGTTCGAAGTGCTCGAGCCGCCCAGAACATAAAATGTCCAGTCAGCGCCGAAAATGCGCGCCGCGTTGCGCTCGGAGTCTCCCGGAGGGCCGATGTGATCCAGCCAGGAACCCAGCGGCGCAGAAGAGATCCCAAGATCCGACCGCAACAGGTTCTCACCGAAAAATCGATGAAACTCCTGACCCACCGGGTGCTTCAGAAACGCAACGCCTCCCATGTGGCCGGGAGCGTCCCACGAATATGCCGACTGGTCGTTATATTTGAGCAATTCGCGAAAATACGGCGGCAATAGCTGCTCATGGTACCGCTCAATAGCCGTATCCAGACGCGAAGCGATAAACGCCGGCGTGTCTCCGAAAAGGTGAATGTACTCGTAAACCTGCTTGATCACTTCCAGCGGAAGTTCCGACACCAGGGTGCGGTCCGCGATCAAAAAAATCGGAACCTTCTTGTTGCGATGCCGGACGTTGCGGATGATCTCAAGAGCTGCCCGCTCTTCAAACTGCGACTTCCCTTCAAGGTCCCAGTCCAGCAGCACCGCCGAATAGCTCGGATCCGACGAAACAAGAGAGAGACCGTCTTCCGGCGAAGTGGTGCGCACCACTTCGTAGCCTTCTTCACCAATAGCATCTACTAGCCGTTCCATCGCACGATCTGAGACGGAATCGGTACGCCCGACCTCACTCGCAATCAACAAAACCCAACGTTTCTCACTCATGTATTCCCAAAATCCTCATGACCAGCACTCCTGGAAAAACCTGCCCGCCGCATACCGGCAAATCATTATCGTATCGCGGATAGGCCACCTTGAGGACCTTATGGTATGCAATCCGAATCCAGTCTCAAACGATAGTGTTACAGCGCGGTGAACTCTCGCGCACATGTACAACTCTGTCATCCTGAGCGCACCAGTACAACGCTGTCATCCTGAGCGCCCATATACAACGCTGTCATCCTCAGCGCACATATACAGCGCTTGTCATCCTGAGCGCACGGGGCCCCAGGCGCTTTCTTAAGCCTGGGGGTGGTAAGCGAAGGATCTGCTTCTCCCCAAGCAATCCGTCGCCAAAGTCCGCGCTGTCATCCTGAGCGCCCCTATATAACGCTGTCATCCTGAGCGCACGGGGCCCCAGGCGCTTTCTTAAGCCTGGGGGTGGTAAGCGAAGGATCTGCTTCTCCCCAAGCAATCCGTCCCCAAAGTCCACTCTGTCATCCTGAGCGCCCATATACAACGCTGTCATCCTGAGCGCACGGGGCCCCAGGCGCTTTCTTAAGCCTGGGGGTGGTAAGCGAAGGATCTGCTTCTCCCCAAGCAATCCGTCCCCAAGCGCCGCGAGATCTGTCGCACGATCACTGAGGGCGCGGAGAACGATGTTGTCCCGTCACGTCGCAACCGCGACAAATTGGTCAGTTTCCGTGATAAGGCGATCTCAACCGTTTGCGAGCCGTATCAGCTCGTGAGGTATTCGGACCGGCATTGACGCTCTCCTGGTAATCGCGCACAGCCAGTTCGCGCTCACCGAGAATGTCGTGGCACTCTCCCGCTGCCAGCAGCGTGCGAACCTTCAGTTCCGGCCCAACTCCGGCAGACGAAGCGGCCTGCTCGTAGGCGCGTGCAGCCTCTGCATAATGCCGTTGCCCGCGCAGCCCCTCACCCATGCCAAAGTAAGCCAGTTCCAGCCGCGCCTCGGCAAAGTAGCCCGGCTTCGTGGCGTCGGCGATCACCTGCCGGTAGGTTTCAACAGCGGCCATCCCTTCCCCGTCGTCCTTCTGCAGATTGGCTTCTTCGAGACAAAAAAGGAAGTCACGCGGATACTGCTGTTTCAGCCCTCTCACCACTCCGATCGCTTCCTTGTACTTCCCCTCTCGCCGAAGAAAGAGAGCAATCACCGTGCGGGCTTCCACGCTGGTCGCGGCTCCTCGTTGCCCGGCATCTCGAAGCAGCTCCATTCCTGTCGACTTCGACCCGGTTATTCCCGCGAATCCGATAAAAAACTTGAACGGCAGCGGCAGAGCGCCCACCACGTACTGATAAACACCGGTCACGAGCTTTGCATCGATATATGCGGGGTCGATGTGCAACACCCGATCGCAGTCGTCCTTCGCTTTCGTTGCAAGCCGAAAGCCGCTCCCGAATCCGCGCTCCACCATTGCGATGTAGGTGCAGCGAAGAGCGCGCGTCCAGCCTCGTGCAAACAAGGCATCGACGTCATTAGGATTCTTGCTCAGTCGCTCCTCCGCCTCCCGCACAGCCTCGTCAGACAACGCGAAAATCTGGTCGCGCTTCTTCGGATCCTCGTCGGTCGCATGCTTCCCGGTCAGGAAACCATCATTTGCGTAGAAGGTGGTATCGAGCAAGTCCTGCCGATAGAGCTCCTGAAACACCATCGCTTCCAGCAGCATCGCCGTTGCATACGGATCACCGGGATGTTGCTCGTGGATGCGCCCAAAGCTCTCCACTGCGGCCGGATAGTTCAGGAGATAGAACTGATGAAAGGCATCCTTTACGGCGGGATCGAGGTTCAGCGGATTGGTGTGGACCTTTGCGTCGGCCCACACCATGGTTGTCGTCAGCGACAGCAGAATTCCGATCAGTAACCGGAGCTGGCGTCTGCTCGTCTTCGAGCCCATTCTCCCCCATGCGTTCCGCAACGCTTAAGGCCTCGCGGAGCTGCCAGCTCAAGTCTATCCGCCGACAAGCAGCGCCTCAAACCGCAAACAGCGCGGCGCAAGGGTACAACGACACATTCGCTCCTTCTCAGTGCGGCTCCGGCTTCGACTTCTCAGGCTTCGGCGCCGGTGCAGGATGAGACTCGTGCTGCGGCGGAGCCGGCCGGCTCTCGTGCTGCGGAGCGGGATGGCTTTCATGCTGCGGCGCCGGATGCGCTTCCGTGTGTGGCGCCGGTGCCGGATGAGCTTCCGTCCTTGGCGGCGTTGCTTGACGAGTCTCCGGAGCAGGATGCGTTTCTCTCGTTGATTGAGGAACAGGATGAGGTTCCGTTCTCGGCTGCACTTCTGGCCGCGACTCCTGTCGAGGCTCCGGAGCCGAATGCGTCTCTCTCGGCTGTTGCGGCGTCGTTTGCGACTCTGGTCGGGATTCGGGCGCCGGACGCGACTCCGTATGAGGCACAGGTGCTGGCCGCGGCTCTGTGTGCGTTGGCACCGGGCGGCTCTCCGTTCTCGGAGCCGGTTCTGGACGCGTCGCCGTACCCGGATGCTCTGTCGGAGCCGGCCGTGTCTCAGGGCGGTTCGGCTCAGTTCTTGTCACCGGGGCTTGTCGCGCATCTGGATGTGGCTCACTTCGAACGGGAGCAGTCGTTCCGGGTCGGGCAGCCTCACCGTTGCGCGTCCCTTCCTGGGGTCTCGCCACCACCGGCGTGGTCGGGCGGCCGCCATTCACCTTCGCAAACGAATTTCGATCGGCGCGGGCCGCTTCAATCCGCTGCTGCTGAACCTGCGTCGGCGGAGTATGGCTGACGCTCATCGCTCTCCGCTCAACCGGCGTTGGTTCGTGGCGTATCCCGCTCGGCCCGCCGTTGTACGCAACGCGTCGCTCATCGACGATGGTGTTGTTGTGCACGATCGTCTCATTCACGTACGTATTGTGGATTACCGTCCGGTTCACGCGCACGACCGCGGTGTTGTAGGCGAATCTTCCGCTGCGCCACTCACCGCCGGCGAATCCAACACCCATGTAGCCGTATCCGTAATTGATGCCGCCGTAGTAGCCAACATCATTGCCCCAATACCCTTGATGGAACAGGTAGCGGCCGTTGTCCCAGGCCCACCACGGAGGTGTCCACATCGCGCCAACATACGGCGCAGGCACCCACTCGCCTGGAACCCAGTAGTATCCGGAATCCTGTTCCCACGCCCAGTATCCCGGCACCCACATCAATCCCTCCTCGGGACAGGGTGGTTGTTCGTAGACCGGCAGCACTGGAGGCGCAACCGTTACGCTGATGGATATCTGCGCATGGGAAGTTATCGCCGCAGCACAGAGCAGAAACGCTGGCAAAATCCAGCGCATATATCTTTTCAATTTCATCGGAGATCCTCCTCAGATCCCCGCTTGTCCTCTAAATATGCAACTCTAATGACAAGCGAGTTCGACCAAAGCTGCCCCATGGCACCCTGAGGTATTCGATCATCCAGAACCTCGGCCACAGGAAACTGCCGGTCACACCATTAAGTTGGAACCTCTACAATCAAAATACGTTGTACCGTTTCCCAAGAGCATTCTCCACTCCGTTGCGATATCTTTAGGAGGCACCCCCGCGCCACGCGCGAAAGCAAAAGCATGGATGTACTCAAGCGACTGTACGAACAGCACTTTCACTCTCCTCCCGACGCCGTAAAGCCCCTTCAGGGCCAGCTCGGCGGTTCGGGACGCGCGATCCTCCGGCTCACAGGCCCCGCCGGCAAAGCCATCGGAATCGTTTACCCGGTTCGCGAAGAGAACATCGCTTTCCTCGAGTTCTCGCGCCACTTCCGCCGCCATGGCCTGCCTGTCCCTGAAATCTATGCGCAGGATCTCCCCAACAACGCCTATCTCGAAGAAGACCTCGGCGATACCACTCTCTTCGAGTTCCTCAGCGAAAACCGCACCGGCGACACCATCGCGCCTTCGGCAATCGAAGCCTACCGGCGCGTCGTTTCCCTCCTCCCGCGATTCCAGGTCGAAGCCGGCCGCGACATCAACTACAAAGTCTCCTACCCACGCTCCAGCTTCGACCGCCAGTCCATCTCCTGGGACCTGAATTACTTCAAGTACTACTTCCTCCGCCTCGCCGGCATTCCTTTCAGCGAGCAGGCTCTCGAGAACGACTTCAACCGTCTCACCAAGCTTCTCCTCGCCGCGCCGCACGACTACTTCCTCTACCGCGATTTCCAGTCGCGCAATGTGATGCTTCGCGATGGCCAGCCGTACTTCCTCGACTACCAGGGTGGGCGCAAGGGCGCGCTTCAGTACGACATCGCTTCCCTTCTCTTCGACGGCAAAGCCGATCTGCCCCCCGCTCTCCGTCAGGAACTCCTGGACCACTACCTCGACTGCCTCGCCAAATCCATTCCCGTAGACCGCGCGTCGTTCATGGAGTACTACTACGCCTACGTCTACGTCCGCATCATGCAGGCCCTCGGCGCATACGGCTTCCGCGGCTTCTACGAGCGCAAGCCGCATTTCCTCCAATCGGTCCCCTACGCACTCAAGAACCTTCGCTGGCTCGCGCACAACGTCACGTTGCCCGTCGCGCTTCCCGCGCTCATGGAAGCTTTCCAGGGCATGCTCTCCTCTGAGAAGCTCATGCATCTCGCTCCCGGCGGCGACAAGCTCCGAGTCCGCATCTCCAGCTTCTCCTTCCATCACCAGATGCCGGCCGACGAATCCGGAAACGGCGGCGGCTTCGTCTTCGACGCACGCAGTCTGCCCAATCCCGGACGCGAAGAGCGCTTCAAGCAGCTCACCGGCATCGACGCGCCTGTGATCGAGTACCTCAATCAGCAGGACTCAGTCCACCGCTACTACGAAAACGTGCGCTCTCTCGTAGACGCCAGCGTCGCGGCCTACCAGAAACGCGGGTTCACCAGCCTGATGGTCTCCTTCGGATGCACGGGAGGCCAGCACCGATCTGTCTTCCTCGCCGAACAACTCGCGCGTCACCTCCGTGATCGCGACGGACTGGACGTGGTCGTTCAGCACGTCGAGCTCGAGAAGAACTTCCCGGAGAAGGTGGCCTCGTGAAGGCGATGATTCTTGCCGCCGGCCTCGGCACCCGGCTGCAGCCTCTCACCAGCGACCGTCCCAAGGCCCTTGTCGAAGTTGCCGGTCAAACCCTCCTCGAAATCGCGCTTCATCGCCTCCGTGCCTCCGGAATCCACGACGTCATCATCAACACCCACCACTTCGCCGACATGGTCGCCGACTACCTTCGCGCTCACGGCAACTTCGGCATGCACATCGAAATTTCGCGCGAAGAAGATCCTCCTCGACACCGGCGGCGGTTTGAAGCATGCAGCGCATTTCTTCCTCGACGCTGGCAGCGATGTCGACGAGCCCTTTCTCGTCCACAATGTCGACGTCCTCAGCAACATCGATTTCTCCGCAATGCTCCGCTTCCACCAGGACCGCCGCGCCCTTGCCACCCTCGCCGTGCAGGACCGGCCAACCTCCCGCCATCTCCTCTTCGACGAGCATGGCCAGCTCTGCGGCCGACGCGCAGGCACTCAGGGAGTTCCGGAACTCGTTCGCGATTCGCCGCAAACCCGCGCATTCGCGTTTTCAGGAATTCACATCCTCTCGCCCCGCATCTTCTCGCTGATCAGCGAGGAAGGCGTCTTCTCCATCATCCCCGTCTACCTGCGCCTCGCCGCTCAGGGCGAACCCATTCTCGCCTTCCCCGCCGACCGCTACTACTGGCGCGACCTCGGCCGTCCCGAGCACATTGAAGCCGCCGTCCGCGACATCGCGGAAGGCCGCTATGCAGCCGGCCCCGATACATCCATCGCGCGATGATCTCCCTGTGTTAGCGTAAAAAACGGGAGTAAAGAAAGCGAAAATGTCCGCAATCACTTCGTTTATCAAGCATCATTACCGCCATTTCAATGCCGCTGCTCTCGTTGACGCTGCCGAGGCCTACAACGCCCATCTCGCGTCCGGCGGCAAGATGTTTATGACCATCGCCGGCGCCATGAGCACCGCCGAGCTCGGGCTCTCCCTTGCCGAAATGATCCGCCAGGACAAAGTCCACGGAATCTGCTGCACCGGCGCCAATCTCGAAGAGGATGTCTTCAACCTCGTCGCGCACGACTACTACGAACGCGTCCCGCACTACCGCGACCTCACGCCGGCCGACGAAGCAGCCCTCCTCTCGCGCCACATGAATCGCGTCACCGACACCTGCATTCCCGAGATGGAAGCCATGCGGCGCATCGAGAATGAAGTGCTCGCCGAGTGGGTCCGCGCCGACCAGGCCGGCGAGCGCCACTTCCCGCATCAGTTCATGTACAAGATCCTTCTCTCCGGCGTCCTCAAGGGCTCCTACCAGATCGACCCGAAAAACAGCTGGCTTCTCGCCGCCGCTGAAAAAAACCTGCCCATGTTCGTGCCAGGCTGGGAAGACGCCACCCTCGGCAACATGTACGCCGGCCACTGCATCTCCGGCGACGTGAAAAAGGTTCACACCGTCCGCACCGGCATCGAGTACATGATGGAGCTGGCTGAGTGGTACACCGAGACCACGAAAACCGCGCCGCTCGGATTCTTCCAGATCGGCGGCGGCATCGCCGGCGACTTCCCCATCTGCGTCGTTCCCATGCTCCACCAGGATCTGCAGCGCAACAACGTCCCGCTCTGGGCCTACTTCTGCCAGATCTCCGACTCCACCACCAGCTACGGCTCCTACTCCGGCGCCGTGCCTAACGAAAAGATCACCTGGGGCAAACTCGGCGAGAAAACTCCCAAGTTCATCGTCGAATCCGACGCCTCCATCGTCGCTCCGCTGATGTTCGCCTACATCCTCGGCTGGTAGCGATCGACTTCCATCTCGGCCATCCGATCTTCCATCGCGGCCTCACAGATTTATGGAATCCGTGAGGCCGGGATGTTCCGAACCCTTGGCCGCCGGCCAGGTGGTGAAGGCTGGCCGCGACCAGAAATCTTGCTATACTTCCCCCAGTCGAACTACCGCGAAAACAGGAGCCGCGATCATGAGGCGATTTGCTCTTTTCGCTGTCTTTCCGTTCTTTGCCGCCATGGCCATCTGCCAGTCGCCGGCCACTTCTCCGGGAACTCCGGCGGCCTCGCTGCCATCCTTCGCACAACCGCTCTTTGGTTTCAACACAGGTCAGCTTGGACAGATGCCGTCTGCAACGCCGGCGAGAACTGCGTCTTGCAACAATCGCAAGCCGGCGCAGAACCAGCCGGACGGGCAGTTTGAAATGAGTCAGGTTCTTCACGTGCCCTGCATGAACCTTGACACCCTCGCACAGGTGGCGCAATCCAATCAGCCGGCTTCTCCGTTGTTGAACCAGCAGTGGCCGCTCGCGAAATTCATGCCCATTCCAACGCAATGGCCCGACGCCAAAGTCGAACCGATTCCCACAAAGTGGCCCGACCTAAAGATCCAGCAGATCACCGCAGACAATCCCGGCAAGACCCACGCAAAATAGCTGCCCCTCCGATGGACTGTTTTGAGGAATACAACAGGCCATTGCTAGACTCAACGGAGAATCGAGTTAGACACGGAACTGCACGATGGACAACCGCTTTCCCGAAGTCTTGCATGGTCAGCCCCTCGGATTTGTCGGCATATTGTCACATGAATTCGCACTCATGCTGATCTGGCTTCTTCCTGCTGGATGCGTCTTTCTTCTCACCGTGTGGGCGTTGATGATCTACAAAGCTCTCGGTGGGCGCGTGTCTTTGGATATTGCGCTCAAGGCAGCGCTGCGAGTGGGAGTGGCAGCTTATCTTTTTCTACCTCTGTTTCAGCTGCCATTCTTTATCCTCGAAAATCAGAATGCGGCAGCTGTAACGGGTCTTTGCCTCGTTGGCCTGATTCTAGCAACGGGCATCGCCGCGGCGTTGCGATTGATTAGGCGCGCTCGATCGGCGGCAATGGCTGAGAAAGAGCTCTCGCTGCCGTCTTGAGGGAAAAGCTGTGCGAGTATGCTAGTCACGAACAAATACAAGTCGAGCAAGAAGGCGGGCAACAAGGCCGAGGTGTCCGGACGGGTCAGACGCTCGGACTTCGACTCTCCGCTGAAGACGTCGTCGAAGAGAAAACGGCACGATCAGACAGCTTGTCCGATTTGCTTTGCACATATTCCCAAGACAGCATCAGGCGGCAGACGAAAACATGGATGCTCCGAGTGCGGCGCAAATTTAAACCGCCTGCCAATGTGCAAAGCCTGCCTCACGGAACGCGTCTGGCAGGGCAAGCAGGGAGTTGCTTGTGCTGGTTGCGGAGCGAAATACAAACTCATTCATCGAAAGAACCCTGGATCGGGTTAAAGCGGGCGAATTTTCACAGTGGACTGTCGGGGATGTCGGTTCGGCGACGGCGTGTCAATACTCCACACCTCTCCCATCATGGGCATCTGCCTCAATCCACGCGCCATATTTTCCCCGACGGCTTTGCAGGTTATTTCTTCCAGTTCTCTAAACTGGCATCAGAAGCACGCAATCAATCGGGAAACGAGGTGAGCTTCCTCCGTCTCAACCAATAACAAACGCGCCAGTCTGGAACCGCGCCTCAAAAATGATGCCCCTGAAGCTGCCGCTAACTCTATATGATTGAGGACTTTACTAATTAACCCTTTTTGTTTTCAGTGGATTGAGGGACCCCCTTCCGGCGATCCCTTCTGGATTCAGGAATTTAGCAGTTTTTCAGGAAACTCCACAGACTTGAACCGGGACCACGGCCTGCGGCACCGCGAGTTCCTGCTCGGCCAGGCTCGCGAGGTCCCTCAGCAGTTGACGGTCCTCGGAGGTGAATGATCTCGGCTTCCTGTCAAACACGCAAAACGTGCCCATCTTGTAGCCGTTCACGTTCAGAGAGCAGCCCGCATAGAACCGGATCTTTGGATCGCCAACCACCACCGGATTGTCGTGGAATCGCTCATCCTTGAGCGCATTCTCCACATAAAGAATTTCATCGAAGAGAATCGCATGAGCGCAGAACGAGATGTCCCGGGAAGTCTCGCAAAGGCTGAGACCCTGGATGGATTTGAACCACTGCCGATGGTCATCGATCATGCTGATCGTGGAATACGGAACGTTGAACACGCGTTTCGCAATTCGCGTTAGGCGATCGAAACGCTCCTCCGGTTCACTATCCAGAACGTTCAGCGCGTGAAGCGCGGCGATGCGGGCGGACTCGTTGGCGGGAAGGGGCGGTGTCTGCATGGCAGTGCTCCGGAAACGCGGGAATCGGCTGCGTCAGGTACCGAGGAGGATAGCGCAACGCACGAAGGGCGTTCAAAGAAAAAACAAACGGCAGCTGGCGCGGCGAAACCTTGGGACGTTGTTGCTTGCTCTGTCCAGATATGGACACAAGGAGTTGAAACCGGACGCATACGGCCGACGGATTTCTTCTGAAGTGGGGAAAAATGCTGATTTTTGTGGAGGGTGGCTTGCATGCTTATCGGAGTGACTCTGTCTGGGCTTCCCCGAATCCGCAGGTCAGTGAGGGCATTTGCGCGTGCGCCGGCCCTGGCTTTGGCCCTGCTCCTCACGATTGCGCTTGGAGTCGGCAGCAATGCGGCAGTCTATGGGTTTCTGCAGGGATTGACGCGGACAAGCTCTACGGTTGCGAACGATCGAATCGTCTCGATATTCGGACAAGATCGCAATCGCGAGGCGGGGCCTCTCTCGGCAGACGAATATGTGCGCCTTAAAAGCATTCGCGGAATCTTTGAGTGGATCGGGGCGGCACGGGTCGAACCACGCTATACGAAGATCGATGGGCACTCGGAGATTGCGACGGTCGCTGCTGTCACGCCTGAGCTGGCCGGTTCGCTGGCGATCCCGCTGGGCGATGGCTTGGTGATCAGTCAGCGGATATGGAAGAACGAGTTCGGCGGCAAAAGTGTTGCTGGTTTGGCGCTTCGCATTGGTGATGAGGATCTCCGGATCAATGGAGTTGCTCCGGCGATGCTGGACGGACTTTATAGCGATCAGAGTGTGGACATCTGGGCCAGGGCCACGGGAAAAGATTTTGAACCAGGCGGAGCAAAGAGGCGACACCTCTGGGTTTTTGCGCGGCTTCGCGAGGGCATATCGATTGACCAGGCGCAGACTGCAATTCGTTTGGGCGATGGGGGTCTCGGTGAGGACATCGTAATTCCCTTCTCCGGGGTCGCGCCGAAGATGGTACGCGGATTGTCGAGCGTCAATTTGTTTCTGACGTTTGCTGCCGGTGCGGTGTTTTTTATTGCGTGCATCAATGTGGCTTCGTTTCTGCTGGGACGAGCCTTCAGGCGATCGCATGAGACTTCTCTTCGCATTGCACTTGGCGCAACACGCCGGGAACTGCTGTGGGATCTCTTCGCGGATAGCATGGTCATCTCCATCGGCGGCGGGGCGCTGGGCCTGTTGCTTGGGATATTGACGGCCCATATGCTTCCGGCTTTTCTCTTTGAAGAGGATGCTGCGCGGGCCAGGTTCGTGGCGCATCTATTGCCGATCGTGGCGGCGTCGATGCTCTGTGTCGTGGTTACAGTCATGTGCGGAATGCTGCCGGTGCTTGGGACGGTGACCGATCGGCCGTGGATGGTGCTGCAGCGCGAAACCGGTTCGCCTTCAAGAGCAGCTGCTGCGGCTGCGGTCCGGTCTGGTGATTGGACAAATTACTGCGTGCTGCATGCTCGTGATCTGCACTGCACTTCTCATCGCTGGATTGCATTCAACGCTGAAGACAAGTGCCGGGCATCAGCTGGGAAACCCCGTTCTGCTGACTGTTCAGGCGGTGCCGATACAGGGGCCCGAGATTGACCCGGAGTATTTCAGCGCGGTTGAGCGGAAGACGAAGTCAGTAGGCGGAGTTTCTCCGCTGGCTTGGATGGCGCGAGTGCCGGGTAATCAGCCGACCTGGCGGACTTTCAGAATTCAAAGACCCTCCCCGCAGTATCGGAATGTCGCGATGGATATCGCCTGGCTGACGCCAGATTCGATCCAGGAGCTCGAGAGCGAACCCGTGGCGGGAAGGATGTTTGGTATAAGCGATCAGCGCTACAGGGTTGCAATCGTAGATGAGGAGGCAGCGGCGGGGCTCTTCGGCAAGGAAACAGTGGGCATGGTGATCCGGGACAATACTGGCCTGCCGATCGAGATCATTGGCGTTGTCAGAAAACGGGCGAACAAAGGAACGAGGGAACAAGAAAACGAAAAGAAACGCGCGACGATTTATTACGGGTACGTCAATCAGGCGGAGCAACCGAAGACGATACCAGGCGCACAGTTTCGCGTTCCTCTTGCAGCGCCGGCAGCTGACATCGAACTGAATGCGAATGTTGTATCGGCGAACTATTTCAGTGTATTGAATGAGACGTTGATAGCCGGACAGACATTTGCGGAAAACCGAGTGGTCGGACAGGGACGAGTAGCTGTGGTCAACCAGGATGCCGCCGATCTCTATTTCAACGGTAACGCGTTGGGCGTCGGTGTAATCGATGATCGCGGTGTCAGGACCGAAGTTATCGGAGTTGTCAGGTCGCAAGTCTTCGGCACATTCGAACAGCACGCAGAACCTGCCATTTACTTTCCGATACGGCAGGATTGTCCGGCGCGCATGACGTTGATGCTCAAGTATTCGAAGTGGAACAGCAGCGTTGAGGACGATGTGAGACAGAAAGTTGAGAGCGTGCCGGGGCGCGCACCGGGGCCGGTTCTGATCAAGACACTTGATGAGCAATTAGCTCAATCCGGCCTGGCGCCCTTGCGGATTGCGACTTTGATCGGAGGAGTGTCCGCAGCGACTGGACTGATGCTGAGTCTGCTTGGGCTGCTGAGCGCACAAAGCGATGCTGAACGTCAGCGGCAGCACGACCGGGCGCTTCGCATTGCGCTGGGATCGCAACGGTGGCGGATTGTCTTGACTGTGATGAACCACGCCGGCCGGCTGGCTCTTGTCGGGACTGTGATGGGCACGTTGCTGTCTCTCGCGCTCCTGCGCGTCTTGACCGCGGGTGTTTCCGAAGTCAGTGCGCCGCCGATCGAGCTGTGGTTGATTGCTCCCCTGCTGCCGGCTGCGGCCGTATTGATAGCGAGCCTGATTCCGGCGGGGCGAGCCTCGCTTGTGTCTCCAATGACAGCTCTGCGGGATAGCTGAGCCGCGCCACAACCCGGTGCCGTTTACTCGGAGCGACTTAGGTTGTTTCTCAATTCACTGGGGCGCAAATATGCACCGTATGGCGCAGTCGATTCCGGCAGCCTCTTGCTCGTTAACGCAGTCAGGGGACTTTGCCTGGGGACACAAATAATCGGTCAATATGTTCAACCGATGATTTCAACCTATCTGGTGGCGTGCCTGAAACCTTGATCCAGGGTATGTGACACTCAGCCAGCCTTTCCTCGAAACGATGCGTCATCCATTGGCGAATTGTCTCTCCGTCGCGAAGGCCGTCCTGCACGAAGGGGATATCGCAATCCGTCAAAAAGTAAAGTTGGTACCGACGCGATTTAGCCAGCTTTTCAATTTCGGGCGATCGGAATCTCATGTAGCGCTCGTGCCAGATCCCGGTAGCAAGCGGATCGGTATCGCAGATCAGAACGCGATTCGCTTCGCGTGCCAAACTATCTTCGAGTTCGCACTGTGTATCAGCGATTTTTAGAAATTCTTCGCTTCTCCAGCTGTAATTCCAGAGATCGACGCCAGAGGCAGAAAGGTCTTCGCAGTATTTGCGACCGTACTCAGGAACCCAAACCGTCTGGTAATGCTCCGCCAGATCTTGAGCGAGGGTAGTCGTACCAGTGGATTCTGCGCCGACGATGCAAATACGCATGGCAAAGTGCGCTCTTACGCAAGGCTCCAAAAAGTCCCAGTGCTTGAGAGGATTGGCGCGGACCTCTGTCGCTGAGATCTGTACTGCTCGGCGATCTTGATCAACGAGGACGTGTCGGCAACCCAAATATCTCGCGTATAACTCGCCGTAGCTTTCTGAGGTAAACACGATATCGGGTGCGTAGCCAAGCCTCGCGCGGGTGTACTCGGCCCATGCTTTCGAATTGTCATCTTCACCAAAGTCGTCGACTTGAATGACATGAGCCGACGGATGGATTTCCTGCAACCATCTTTGACGAAGATCGCCCGGGATGGTCTGGTCCGCGCGTACGCAAACCAGCACGTCCAGATGGTCGACCGCCCCGAGTGCAGTGTCGATAAGGAACTTGTGCCCACGATGTGGCGGATAGAACTTCCCGATAACAAGCCCTCTGATCATTGCATTGCCGCTTCTTCGAGAGGCATTGAGCGCAGCGTCTTTCTCCAGCCTCGGTACCCAGCAACGCACAAGGCGAAGAATCCTGCGTAGAGGATTCCTGTCAGATAAAGTGCCTTGGTGAAATAGAGAAGAACGTAGATGACATCCGCCGTCATCCAAACCCACCAGTTTTCGAGCAACTTCCGACTCAGCATGAATTGGGCAGTTAGGCTCAACGCAGTTGTCACGCCATCCCAGAACGGGACTTTGCTATCGCTGAATGCGGTCAAGAGGTAGGTCATGATCGCAGTGGCAACACCCGTAAGCACGAACAAGGCCAGGGCAGTCTTCTTCCGGGTGTGAGAAATCGGGAGAGTTGAATTCCCGTCGCCACCACGAACCCAGTGCCACCATCCGTAGATCGATATGACAGCATAGACGACCTGCAGAAGCGCGTCCGCATAGAGTTTGGACTTCCAGAACAGCACGAAGAAGAAGACGTTGTTTGCGATTCCCACCAGCCAATTCCAGGCACTCTCGCGAACCGCGAGGATCACAGAGACGGCGCCCGTTATAAAGCCAAGGATCTCGATCCAGGTCATCGGTCGCTAGACTCGGCTGCACTCTTCCACAGGAATCGGCACCTGCTCCACGATCTCCAGCCCGAAGCCCTCCAGGGCCGGAATGTGCATCGGCGTATTCGACAGAAGCCGGATGCGCTGGATGCCTAGATCAGACAGAATCTGGCCGCCAAGTCCGATGGCGCGCAGAATGCGACCCGTTCGGGCCTGTGAGCCTTCACGCCGGCGCACTTCCTGGTGAAGAACCAGGCGATTCTCCATCGAAGCACCGGACGCTACGGCTGATCCCGTGATGTCAAATGGCGAGGCAGCCGTCGCTGCCTTATCGATCTCGAATCCGCGCGAGGTGTTGTGAAGGTAGAGAATCGCGCCGCAGCCCTCTTCGGCGATCATCCGCATCGACTGATCCAGTACCTCCCGGCACCGGCAGTCCGCCGCGAATATGTCCCCCGCCGTGCAGCGGGTGTGTACGCGAACCAGCACTGCGTGAGCGCAAGGTTGCCGGAAGGTGCGCGGATCGCCCGGTACGTTCGCCGGTCCTTCCTTGCAAGCGGGACAGCTCGGGCACAGGTCCCCCCGAACGAGGGCAATGTGGCTTTCGCCTCCATTCACCTCGCTCTCGTAGCCGATCATCCGGAACTCGCCATATTTCGTCTGGATGCGCGTCTCACCCGCGCGAACGATATAACGCTCGTGACGCAGCCGATATCGGATAAGCTCGGCGACCGTCAACATCCGCAGCCCGTGTTCCGCGCAGAACGGAATCAGGTCGGGGATTCGCGCCATCTCTCCGTCATCGCGCATGATCTCGCAAATCACCCCCGAGGGGTTCAGCCCCGCCATACGAGCCAGATCGACGGAAGCCTCCGTCTGCCCCGCTCGCACCAGGACGCCTCCCTGCCGCGCCCTCAGCGGGAAGATGTGCCCCGGACGAACCAGGTCAGCGGCGCTGGACTGGGGATCGATTGCCGTTCGAATTGTCTGCGCCCGGTCCGCGGCGGAGATTCCGGTGGTCACGCCCTCGCGCGCCTCGATGGTTTCCGTAAACGCCGTACCGAAACGAGATGAGTTCTGCTGCGTCATCGGGAAAAGGCGCAGATAATCTGCCCGCTCCTCGGTGAGAGTTAGGCAGATCAGCCCGCGTCCATAACGAGCCATGAAGTTGATCGCTTCCGGAGTGACGTATTCGGCGGCAAGCGTCAGATCGCCTTCGTTTTCCCGATCTTCGTCGTCAACAACAACAACCATCCTGCCCGCACGGATATCAGCGATGGCGCCTGGAACGTCGGTAAAGGGAGACTCGAAGGTGCGTTGGCTGTCGGGCATCGGATCAGCTTTCATTCTCGCCGATTGCCGGCTCCCCGGCAAAGCGTCGTTACCAAAGAGCAACGAAAACGCCACCCGGAGGCGGCGTTTTCGTTGACAGACATTGAAGCGGAGTTCTACAACGTAGACTCAATCTCAAAGCCCCATGCTTCAAGGAGCGCCTCTGGGATGTACTTGGAATTTTTGTTCCGGCGGGCCCACTCGCGGAGACGGGTGGACCGGATGTACTGATCCGGGGTCAACTTGAACTCCTTAACGATCTGTTCGAAGGAGGTCACGGTGGGTACAACGGGGCCGATGGGCTCCGGCTTGCCCCAGTTCGGATTTCCTCTGCGTTTTGCCATTTGTTTTTTAGTTCCTCAGAAAGGAGTGGGATTGCTTGCCAGCAACCTCGGGCGACTGGTGGGGGTCCTTGTTGCCCTGAGGCTAATCTATGAGTTCTATTTTAAGGATTTTTTATTCAAAAATCAATAGCAAACGCTTACAATTTGCAACGTTTTCCCATCAGAATTTGTGGATTTCAGGGCCGATTAGGTAACACAAATTACATGACTTGCCTGAGGTTACGTTCGCAAATACCTGCCGGCCGTTAACCATCAGAATCCTGCAATGTGATCAATTCAAGGTAGTTCGTAGATACCATGTACGCATGGCTACAATCCAGGGTTTCAGGAGCTTCTGTCTCCTGCTGCTTTTCGCCTGCACCCTGCAATGCGGCGCGGTCGAGTTGCGCGTCAGCCGTGAGGCACTCGAACGGACCCTTAAGCAACAATTATTCGCGGCGTCGGACGGCCGGTTCTACCTGAAAGGTACCCCCAAATCCGCCTGTTTCGTTTATGCCGACGATGCAAAAGTCGAATTCCTCCAGGATCGGATCCTGGTCAAAATCAAGACCAAAGCTCGAATGGGAAAGTCTCTGGCCGGCTCTTGTATCGGATTTTCGATGGCCCCAACCGCTGAAGTCTCCGTCGCTCCTTTCGGCGAAGGCGAGACCATCGGTTTCCGCGACGCGCAACTTCTCAAAGTCAGCGACCAGAAGGAGCTGAACTTTGTGCTCACCCCTTTCCTCAGCCACCAGGTACCGTCCAACATGAAAGTTGACGCAGCGGACCTGCTCCGCAAAGCTCTCGAAGGATCAACGGCTTCCACGGGCTACAAAGTCTCCCTGGAACGTCTCAAAGTGCACTCGATGCAGATTCAGGGCGACGCCCTGGTGGTTGACGTTGACGGCGACATCAACGTGAAGTGAAAGCCTCTTCCCGTCCCCACCCCGCCAGCAAAACAGTCGCCGCAAACAGCATGGTGTCAAACACGTAGTTGAGTCCCTCCACCACGAGCCCGGAGTTATTCCCTCCAGCTCGAAAATCCGCCGCGAGAATCGAACCGTAGAACAATGCGGTCAGCAGCAAAAGAACGCTGCCCGCGACGGCTGCTGCGATCCGAACCGCGCGGCGCATCAGCAGGCAAACTCCTGCCAGCGTCAGAGTGATTCCCACAAAATACGCGATCAGCGTCGGCGCAGGCATCCATCCTGGCACCGCCTTTTCCAGCGGAACCCCTGGCACGAATTGCGGGATACACAAAATGCTCAATGCCATAAAACACCATGACCGCGCCGACAATGAGACGGCCCCCAGCAATAAGCGCCTCGCCAATCCTGGCCCCTTCCCGGCACACGGCGCCCGCGAGCACCATCGCGCCACCAGCGAAAGACAGCTCGCGCACGGTCAGTATCCAGAAGAAACGGTTATGCGACGCTTTCGGCAGGTTGGGCAAGTCAATCGTCGCAACGATGATCAGGAACAACAACGCAAGCAGCGATGCTGACCAGGGAACATGCCGCCAGCCAACGAAACTGACAGCGGCGGCCAGCAGGCACAACCCTACAAAATAGGTCCAGAACAGTGGGTACGGCAGCCATCGCGGCACAATGGGCATCAGGTCCCGGGCGGCCGTGAAGTGCTCGGCTGAGAACACCGCAAGAGCGGCAGCTTCGAACACCGGGCCCAGCACCAGGATCCGGCCCACGCCGGTGCACCCGCGGAACCGCCCCCGGACCAGAACAAATCCTGCAGCCAGTGCCGCGATGCCCGCAAACATCATTCCCGAGACCTCTAGCGGCATCTTCGCCTCCCGGATCGGCGCTGGCATCTTGGGGAATTTTGCCCCGGGTACAGGATAAAAAGCCCGACGCCGCCGGCGTCAGGCTTTTGTTATCAAACGGTCACTGGAAGAACCCTAAAGCCTACCACCACTCCATGAGGCGGCTTGAGTAGACCTTTGCACTGCTCCTCGGCTTCGGCGTGCGCAGCAGCAGAACGGTACAGGGAGAGAGCTTTACGATCTTCTCGGCGATCGAACCGAAGACCGTCGGATACCAGCCCGAGCAGCCGTGCGTCGAGATCACCACCTGGTCGATCCGGTCGCGGTCGATCGTATCAAGAATCGTACCCGCAACGTCGAACCCTACCTCAACGCTGGTCTTGACCGTAATTCCCTTTTCGTGGATGGCCTTCCTCGAAATCTCCAGGTGACGCTCCGCCTGCTTCTTGGCCGCCTCCACAATCGAGGCTTCGGTCACACCCTCCGGCAGTGCCACGGCCGGCGATTCGGGGACGACATTAATCAGAAAAAGTTCGGCATTAAACTTCTCGGCGAGTTCGATCGCGACTTCGAGCGCGGTGTGTGATGACGAACTGAAGTCGATGGGAACCAGAATTCTGGTTGGCACTCCGCTGGCTGTACCTTCGGGCATTGCAATCTCCTTGAATATGAGGCCCGCGCGAGACACGAAAAGCAGTCCTCTATTTTCGTCCACCATGATAACAAGCGGCCATTTGATTCCCTTGGTGATATACAGCACACAGTTTTTGGCCGGCACCCGCGTCACAACCATGCAATGCATCCGCAGAATCCGATTCTTCGCGCCGGGATGTTACCGTTCTTTCTATGAGTTCACCTACAGCCGATGCTCTGGGCGAGATCGGGCTGCCCGTGCCGCTTCGCGAACTGGCCGCCAAGACATGGGATGTCGTTGTGGTAGGCGCTGGCCACAATGGCCTCGCCTGCGCGGCTTATCTGGCCAAAGCCGGGCAAAGGGTTCTGGTGATTGAAAGTCGCAGGCGTGTCGGCGGCGCGTGCACCATCGAGGAGGCATTCCCCGGCGTGCGCATGTCGCCCTGCGCCTATCTCGCCGGCCTGCTCCATCCCCTCGTCGTGGAAGAGCTTGGCTTGCCCCGCCGAGGCTTCCAGTGGACGCCCGCGGTAAACGGCCTCTTCGTTCCCTTCCTCGATGGATCGAGCGTCCAGCTCTGGGACGACGATGACAGCTGCAACGAAGAGGTGCGCAGGCTTGCGCCCGGCGATGTGCCGGGATGGGAGGCAATGTGCGCCGTTATACGCCGGCTCCGCAATGCTCTTCGCCCCGCAAATGAAAAGGACTCGTGGATCGGAGACGCTCCTACCCGCGATCAGATCGAAGATCGCATTGGCGACGATCCCGAGGCCAAGTCTGTCCTCTTCGACTGGTCGATGGCAGAGATGGTGGAGCACTACCTTCGCGATGAACGCTTGCAGATCGCAATGCTCGGCCAGGGCGTAATTGGAACCAATGCCAGTCCATTCGATCCCGGAACCGCTTCGATCCGCTTCCATCACTCGTCCGGCCGTCTTGGCGGAATGCCCGGAATGTGGGGTTACGTGAAGGGCGGCATGGGCATGGTTTCGTTCTATTTCTGCGATGCGGCACGCGAGGCGGGCGCAACCGTCGTCTCCGAGGTGCCCGTTGCACAAATTATTCCCGGCGAGGGAGTAGTGCTCGAAGGGGGCGAGCGGATCGGTGCAAAAGTGGTCGTTTCAAATGCGGACCCTCGTCGAACCCTCACCATGCTGGGCGACGCAGCCGAAACCGCATGGCGGAAGCGCATCGAAGAGATCCCGATCGAGGGCTGCACCGTAAAGCTCAACGTGCACCTGCGAGAATTACCCGATTTCACCGCGCGCCCGGGGACGAACCAGGCACATCACTATGGCCAGATCAATGCCCCGCTCACCAAAGATGAGTGGAAGGCAGGATTCGCAGCGGCAAAGCGCGGAGAGCTGCCGGAGCATCTCTGGTGCGAACTCTACTTCCAGAGCGTGCACGACTCCTCCGTTGTTCCTCACGGCGAGCACACCATGAGCGTCTTTGCGCAATACGTTCCCTACAAATTCGCCCACGGTACGTGGGACCAACGCCGCGACGAGGTCCGCGCTCTCGCGATGAAGTCCCTGGCGCGCTTCTGCAGCAACATCGGCGATGGAGGCATCGACTCTGCCGTTATCGATGCCCAGGTACTGGGGCCGCCGGACATCGAGCAAAAGGTAGGACTCACCGGCGGACACATCTTCCAGGGCGAATGCCTTCCCGCCTATATGTGGGATAAGCGCCTGAGCGCGCGCACGCCCATGAAGGGAATGTACCTCTGCGGTGCCTGCACCCACCCCGGCGGCAGTGTCATAGGCATCAACGGGCGAAATGCGGCAATGGCCGTGTTGCACGACCTCGGCGAGAATTGACCCTTTGCAAATTGAGTCATGCATCAGGGCCTGGCTTCATTCCGGGTGCCCCATCCTTGCCTAAGGGAGGGTGGGAAAGCTCGATTTATCGCCGCCGTTCCAAACCGGCCAGCCGCAAGGAACAGTCTTGGATCAGAGCATTGCTTCAGCCATGCCGCAGCCACCAAAAATGGTATTGGACTTTTAGCCCCTGCGCGACGCCCCGTTCAACACCTGAACTTTTTTCATCGGCCCTTCAGCCGCGCAGCCACGCCAAATCAGAGGGAGCAGCAGTCTTCAGGCTGCTGAATTTCGCCGCACACGGTCGTAGCGGCTTCAGCCGCGGCAAAAATCCAATGACGTCAAGGTTCCCGAACACCAATTATTCCGCCATCCCATTCATTCCAAACTTAAAAAAATCCTCGAAGCTTTGCAGGTTATTTCTGCATTCGGCTCATAATGAAATCAAAGAAACAAATCCATGTTCCATGCGCGAATAAAAAGCCTTGTAACAAGCCCGCACGTAAGTGTCTTTAAAAGAAGAATCTACAGCCAAGCCAAATCAAATCAATAATTTGCAGAGCCGATGGCTAGTTAAGCCAATGATTCTAGGGAATTTGTCTCCAGAGACCCCATGGCGAGGGGGTGCATTTGCGCAACCGTATGGTTGCTTGACGATCGCGACCCGGTCAAGTCGATTCGCCGTCTCAGAACGGCCCCGCGTTCTTGCTCTGCTCGGATTCGAAGTAGCGCCTCCAGAAGTTGAGCTTTGCTGAAAACGCCGGCGGCATCGGCTCGCACACCGCCCCAAGCCGCATCACGGCTGGCGTCGATGGATCGACTGGAGCCCAATGCGGCACCGACGCTCCATTTGGATTGCCGTCGGCGGCCATGTTCTTCCAGTAAGTCATCATCATGGTCGAGATGGTGCGATCCACCGGTTCCCATGGCCGATCCATCTTGTCGAGATTGCCGAACGCATACGGCAACTCGCCGGAATGAAATGCGCCAAATTCCGGATGCGCCGGCCAGGGTATAGCGCGATCAAAATAGTACGCATACACTGGCGACCGATGCGTGTTTGTGCGCGCAGTTGCCCACAAATACAATCCCGCCCGCAAACGATCTCGTCCCACCGCAATCTCCTGCTGCTTTGTCTCGTCGTCGCTTTCAGCGGGGTAGAGTTTGAGGAACTCGTCTGCCATCGGCCCATAGGCCTGCCGCGCATTCTTTTCATATTGCTGAACAGAGTTCGCGTGCAGATCCCCGCCGAGAGAAGCATCGTTCGCCTGAAAGCCAGTCATTACCGGAACGTCATTATCGCTCCCGCTTCCCATGGTCAGTTCCATCGGATTACCAGGAACAACCCAGCCATCAATAATCGGCGCGAATCGGGTTCCCGGACTCGCGATCAGTTGCGATGCCGGAATCGCGCGCAAAGTCTCCGCCGTGTCCGCCTTCTTTGCAGTTGCAAACGTCACGCCCGCCTTCTCGGCATCTGCCAGAGCTTGCATGGGAATTCCACGTCCGCCAATTCCGCTGTCCGCGATCGCCGCGCTGAAAAGTCCCCTTGCCAGTGGCGATGCCAGAAGATCGGTAACGCTCATTGCGCCAGCCGATTGCCCTGCTACGGCCACATGCAACGGATCTCCGCCGAACACGTGAATATTCTGCTTCACCCAATCGAGCGCGGCGATCTGATCCAGCAACCCGTAGTTCCCGGAACTATGATGGGGCGACTCAGCCGTCAGCGCTGGATGCGCGAGAAAACCAAGCGCTCCGAGCCTGTAGTTGATGGTGACAATCACCATCCCGGTGCGCGCCAGCGCTTCGCCATCGTAAACAGGCACATCTCCTGAACCGCCGCTAAACGCTCCGCCGTGAATGAATACAAGCACCGGAAGCTTGGCCGCAGCCGCCGGCTTCGGCGTCCAGATGTTGAGGAAAAGGCAGTCCTCACTTACCGGGGTGATATAGATGAACTCCTTCGTCCAAGGGAGGAATTCATTGTTTGGACCCTGTATGCACGACGCACCGAAGTGGTCTGCTTTGAAAGTGCCCTTCCATCGACGCCGCGGGCTTCGGAGCGCGCCACCGCAAATCGCCAATCAGGCGGCTCCGCATAAGGAATTCCCTTTGAAGTGACAATAACGCCATCGCTGGTTGCGACCCCCGTGATCACCCCTGGCTCGTCTTGACCGGTCGTGGGATTTTTTGGCGGCAATGCCGGCAAAGTTACAGCCGCAAAAACAAAAAGCAGCGCACTCACAAATCGTTTGCTCATCTCATCCCTGAGGACACAATGACGCGAACGCGCGATGGCCGACGGTCCGCTCCATTGTTTCGTTGAAAGAATCCTAATCGATTTGGGCGCGCTGCGCTGTGGCTTGTTCTCCCGTAGCTTTGCGCCACTGGCAATTCTGCCAGTTTCAAAACCCGCAAGCCGAAACATAGACTGCGAATTGTTGATTGCTCTACAATTTGCCCACAGAAAAAATGAAAACAGTCATCCGACTTTCCGCCTGCTTCGCGATCGCAACCTTGTTCGTTACCGGTGCCCCTGCCCAAAAGATCAAGACCGGATACGACAAGAGCGTCGACTTTTCGAAATTCAAGACCTATACGCTCAAGAGTTCCAGTTCACAAGTCTCGCGGCCCCTCCTGTACCAATCCGTGGCGGGTTCGATCCGGCAGAACCTTGAAGAGAAAGGTCTCGTCCACAAGGAGAAGGACGGCGACCTCACTATTGTCGCGGTAGGCGGAGTGGACTACGGCCTGCCCTCATACAATCCGCTCGCCGACACCTGCGATAAATGCCAGGCGCCGCTTCAGGATCCCGTGCAGTGGTCCGGTTCGCCTCCCCCAGGGGGAAGTTCCGGTAAGCCCCAGCCGGAAGGGACTCTCGAAGTCGACATGATCGATACAGCAACCAACAAACTGGTGTGGAGCGGCACGGTGATTCAAAAGCTCCAACCCACCAATGTCGACAAGTCATTGCTACTCGCCGGAAAAGCGGTCGACAAACTTATGTCGGAGTATCCACCCAAAAAAGAGAAATAAATCCGTCCATATTAAGTCTAGAGAAAGCTTGCATTTGGAGTTTTCCGTGTGACCTGTGTCACCGCGATGCCCCAGTGGACATGTCATTCTATGACTGACGGATATTGATCGTCAGGGCCATAGCGGCAGCTTTCAGCTGCACCAATTGTGCTCGAACGCAGAGCGTTCTTTTCCACTAACTCTAAGAGGGATCCAGGACGATCGAGCTCCTGCGAAACCTCCCTCTCAACTTGAGGCCCCCTTCTCTCAATTTTGGGAATCTGGAGTAATCAAATGGATCGCTTGCTTCACTATCCTCAGCGAGTTCCGCAACCCTCAAAGTTTGCTCACCCACTGGGAACAGTCGTCTTTTGTGTCCATTGTTTTCAGACCATCGGAACTGAGAGCACCATCACCTCCCGCGAGTCGTTGCTCGCCAACCACAATTGCGCTGAAAGCCTCCTGGCCAAACAGCCGGCTGCTCCGCCACCCTACAACTGATCTCGGCTGCGTGGGCGGAGTTCGCGAAACCCGCCGGCGCGCCTCGTGAATTACGCGACCACGCCCTCGATTCCATTGCTTAAAGCAGTGCGCAGGCATTTGTTCTGGTCCCAGCCAGTATGGAAGGAGGATCCGGACTATGATCGCCAGGATGCAAAACACGGGTCATTTGGTTACCGGGATACGCATCGGCAGGTCCAATGCGCGCCGCTATTTCCCGGATGGAACAAAAGCCATCGACCTGAAGCTTGATGATCTTCGCATTCAGTGTGAGTTAAAGGCCAGCTTTTGGAGGGGGAGCCCGGAGATTTGCGACCCTCGACTCTGCGCGTGGCTCGAGGCAAAGTTCCTTGGTAGAAATCTGCCCGCGTCTCCAGCCCCTCTGGAGATAGTCAAGACAGGTGACTGCTATCAGTTGCACCTGTTTAAGGCGAGGGAAAACAAAGGCTACGCCGGCTTCGGCCTGAGCGTGTGAAACCTGCTCAGACTTCTGGTCTGCACCTTCCCTCGATTATGCAATCAGAGACCGCCCAGAATCCAAACTGCCTTTCTTTCCCGGCACTTATGTCTCCCGCACCGTCGTCATAGGAACCCAGCCGCCTTCGCGGCGGACCCCGACCTGACTGTGCTACCCTCGATTTTCTGTGGCCAACTTCGAAAAAGCGCCGGCAGAGGTTCAGGAAATCCTCTCCAAGCCGATACAGCAGCTCGGCTTGAAGCTGGAGGGTTCCCCGCTCGAGCGCTTTGTCCAGCAACTCTACAAGGAACTGGAAGCCAAAGGCCTCAAGAAGTTCCGGCCCGGATGCTACCTGACCGACGAGTGGGGCTGCCCCAATATGGAGCCCGTAATCGGAATTCCCTTCTACCTCGCCGATCCGAAGCTCCAGCGCCTCGAGTCGGAGATGAACGACATCGAAGATGCGCGCCAGATCATGATGTACCTGCGCCATGAAGCCGGCCACGCCTTCAACTACGCATACGCGCTCTACAAAGCTGAAGACTGGCGCAGCCTCTTCGGACCGTTTCGGCGACCCTACCGCGACAGCTACAAGCCGGTTCCCTTCTCGCGCCAGTTTGTACGTCACATGGAGGGCTGGTACGCACAGAAACACCCCGATGAAGATTTTGCCGAAACATTCGCCGTGTGGATGACACCTCGCTCGAATTGGCGGAAACGCTACAAGGGCTGGGGAGCAATGAAAAAACTCCTCTACATGGATCGCATCGGCCACAAACTCGCCGATGTCGATCCCGTTGTCGCCCACGGCGACACCGACATTACCGTCGACGAAATGAACGTGACCGTCCGCGAATTCTATCAACACGCTCTCGATCAGCAGCTTTCTCCCGGCGAACTCCCGCTCGACAGTGATCTGCGGGACATCTTCAATGTTTCGAAGCGCCGGCTAAACGATGTCCGGCCCGCAGTCGATCTCCTTCGCGAAAATCGCAAAGTTCTTATTGACAAGGTGAATTACTGGACCGGTGTTCAACGTCCGCTCGTGAAGAAACTGGTAGAAAATATAGAAACAAAAGTGAGCGACCTTGGCTTGCGAGCGGACATAAAATGTGAAAGAGAGTATCTAACTGAAGTCGCTGCGTACGTCACCGCACTGGCGATGAACTACATCACGCGTGGCAAGTTCATTCTTCCCTGATTGCTGCTTGACACTTGCCTCCAGCGGGATCGAACAGAAAGAGCGTGGGCATCATGGCAAACCTCAAAGTAACGATCTTGCACGATGTATGGGAAGAAGGCCCGCCTGAGCCAGAGCCGGAGCCAGTCAGAACCCCGCGCACCAAGAACGGTAAACGGCTGCGGAAGAAAAAAGATCCGATGCACGACCGCGAGGAGATTTTTGAAGCCTTGACGGAACTCGGACACGAACCTTCCTATCACATCCTCGACGGCAAAAATCAGTCGCTCCTCGCATTGTCGAGGTCCGGCGCCGACCTTGTCTTCAACCTTACCGAGTCCTATGCAGGCGATGACACGATGGACAAGAACATCGCCGCTTATCTTGAGCTACTGCACGTTCCGTACACCGGTGGAGGGCCGCAGGCTCTCTATCTCGCCCAGGACAAGGCCCTTGCAAAAAAGATCTTCGACTTTCATAAGATCAAGACCCCGGACTTCGCCACCTCCTACAAAGGCCGCACTGACCATTCGCACGACATCGAATTCCCGCTCATTGTGAAGCCCGTTTCGCAGGACGGATCTATCGGCATCGATAACGGCTCAGTCGTCGACAGCGTGAAAGAGCTGATGGAGCGCATCCACTATATCCATGAGGAGTTCGACAGCCCGGCACTGATCGAGGAATACATCGAGGGCCGCGAAATTTACGCCGCCATTCTGGGCAACGATAATGCCGAGGTGCTGCCGCTGATCGAGCTCGACCTTTCAAAGCTGCCCAAGGGAACCCCGCGGATCGCCGGACAGGACGTAAAGTTCGATCACGACACCGAAGCCTACAAGGTAACGAAGTCGGCACCGGCCGAAGATCTTGACGAGGATACAACGAAGAAGCTTCAGGACACTGCGCTCGCTGCTTATCGCGCCCTGAAGCTGCGCGACTACGGTCGCATCGACATGAGGCTGAACAAAAAGGGCCAGGTCTACGTCATCGAGGCCAATCCGAATCCATGGCTCTCGAGCGCCGCCGAATTTGCCATGGCCGCCAAAAAGGCCGGCTACTCCTACACCGCCATGATCGACAGAATTACTCAACTGGCCCGTGCCCGCTCACTCTAAATCTCGTCTCACATTCGTGACTGGAGAGGTATGAAACCGAATAGGTGGGAGTTTGTGCGTGATGCTGACGGTACATATTCGGTCTATCATCGTGGTGAATTACTACGCGGATCAATACCGGAGCGATGGTTCGAACGTGAAATATGCGCTACTTGGGCTTTTGCCAGTCTGAGTACTCCGAGATCCAACGACAAATAGGAGACGCAGGACGCGCAACAATTACACTCTCATCCAGGTTGAGTGCGTACTCGCGGGCGATTTGCATTGTCCGTCGTACGTGGCTCTTGCTATGCTCCCACCCAAATGGCATCCACTCCAGCACTGAAACGGGGGATCCGCTTTCGCGATCTCGCGCTCTTCTACGTGGTCGTCGCCCTCAACGTGCGCTGGACATCGGCCGCCGCCGCCGCCGGCCCGAGCATCCTGATCATCTGGATTGCGGCGCTGACCTGCTTCTTCATCCCGCTGGCCGCCAGCGTGATGGAGCTGTCCTCGCGCCATCCCGAAGAAGGCGGCATCTACATCTGGACGCGCACGGCATTCGGGGATTTCACGGGCTTCATCGCGGCCTGGATGTACTGGATGAGCAATCTTCCCTTCTTCGCCGGCGTGCTCTACTTCGGCGCGGCATCAGTGCTGATTCCATTTGGGCCTCGCGCGCAATCGCTCAACGACAGCCCGCTTTACTTCATGGGTTTCGCGGCCTTCTGGCTGACCATTATCATCGTGCTGAATATTCGCGGAGTTGACTCCGGCAAGTGGCTGAACAATATTTGCTCAATCGGAAGCCTCGTTCCCCTCTGCCTGCTCATGATGATGGCGGCGGTTTCGTGGATGCGGTTCGGCCCGGCAACGCCATTCACTGTGGCGAGCCTGACACCCCACTGGTCCATTGATAATGCCGTCTTCTGGTCGGGAGTGTTCTTCGCTTTTGGCGGGGTCGAAGCTGCAAGCGCCATGGGCGATGAGATACAGAATCCGCGCAAGACAATGCCATGGGCCATCCTGGTCGGCGGCATCGTTGTCACCGCCGGCTACATCGGAGGAACAGCCGCGTTGCTTGTAGCATTGCCAAGCGATGCCGTGAGCGGCCTCCAGGGCTTCGTGAATGGCGTTCACGCATTGAGTGACCGGCTTGGCATAGGTTGGGTGCTGGTACCAGTGGCGCTGCTGGTAGGCGTCAATACCGTAGGATCAACAGCCGCGAATCTATCGTCTACTTCGCGGCTGCCCTTTGTCGCCGGAATCGACCACTATCTTCCCCCGGTCTTCGGATCGATCCACCCGCGCTATCGCACACCCTGGGTTGCAATCGCCGTATACGGGATCGCGAGTATTTTCGTCGCGGTTCTCGGTCAGACGGGAACGACCGTGCGCGGCGCATATGACGTACTTGTCAGCATGGCCGTCATCTCGTATTTCATTCCCTACCTGTTGCTGTTCGCATCCATGATCCGGCTTCAGAACGAGCCTGCCGGCCCGAATGTGCGCCGAGTACCCGGCAAGAAACCGGTAGCAATTGCTCTGGGCGCTGTGGGATTTGTTGCAACCGCAACCACCATCATCCTCTCGCTCTTTCCGGGCGCCGATCAGCCCAACAAAGTCCTCGCAGTAGTAAAGGTAGTTGGCGCAACGCTGGTGCAACTAGGTCTGGGAGTGGCCATCTTTATGGCCGAACGACGACGTGCACGACGGGAAGCCACCGTTGCCCAGGCCACGATTGCGAACAACTAAAGCGTGGCTTCTTTCCCCGCAATAAACACCCGAGGCCGCATCGGCGCCGCGATGAAGTAGGCAAGCTCCCGATAGTCTCTGAATTCGTGAATCACAAGGTCCGCCCGTTTCCCTACCTCGAGTGACCCAATCTGCCCGCCCAGCCCGAGACTGTGCGCCGCATTGATCGTCGCCGCCGTGAGCGCCTCGGCCGGCGACAAACGCATCTCAATGCACGCCAGTGAAAGCATGAACGGCATCGACGGAACCGGCGAAGATCCTGGATTGAAGTCCGTTGCAATAACGATTGAAAGCCCGGCTTCAATCATCTTTCGCGCGGGAGGATACTCGGTTCGACCAAGCGCGAATACAGATCCTGGTAGCAAAACGGGCTGAACGCCGGCGGCCCGAAGATGCTGCAGCGTTTCATCTGTCGCAGTCTCCAGATGATCCGCAGTCGCAGCTCCCAGTTCGGCGGCGAGATCTGCCCCGGTACCCGATCGAAATTGCTCGGCATGAACTCGGAGTTTCAGCCCATGCCTTTTTGCCGCAGTCAGAACCGTGCGCGTTTCATCGACAGTAAAAGCATGATCGTCGCAAAAAGCATCGCAATATTCGGCGAGCCCACCGCCAGCCACCTCCGGAATGAGCTGATCGACGACAAAGGAAACGTACTCCGCGCGGCGCTCCTTGTATTCCGGCGGAACCGTGTGCGCAGCAAGCAAAGTCGGCACAATCCTGACCGGCCCTTCCGAATTCAGTCGGCGCAGCACGCGCAGCATCTTCAGTTCGGTCTCGCGATCGAGCCCGTACCCGGATTTCGCCTCAAGCGTGGTAGTCCCCGATCGCAGCATCCAGTCCCGATGGCGTCTCGCCGCTGCAAGCAATCCATCCTCGCTCGCCGCCCGCGTCAGTGCCACGGTCCGCAGAATCCCTCCACCCGCAGCGGCGATCTCCTGATATGTCGCACCGCCGATGCGTTGCTCGAATTCGGCAGCCCGGTTCCCGGCAAAAACAAGATGCGTGTGCGCATCGACGAAACCGGGAGTAACGCAACAGCTCCGTCCATCAATCAACACCGCGTCGTGGGGAATTCTCGATTTGAGCTCATCGTACGGACCGGCCGCATCAATAAGGCCGTTTTCATCGATCAACAGGGCCGCATTTTCAAGGATGCCGAGTTCGCGGAGTTCCGCCCCGGCGCGCGCGCGTGAAGGACCCGCAAGCGTTACAAGTTGGCCGATGTTAACGATGGCGATAGCCATTGGTCGATTTCCCGTCCGAGCGAAAACTCGTAATCAAACACCCTGGTTCTTCGGATTGAAACGAATCAAAGAACCAATCTTCTGTTCGATTCTGCAGCCTTCCATTGTCCCGCCAGGTATGTAACAGCTGGCCGGATCTTGAGGGTTGTATTGCACAGGAATTCTCCGGCCCACCATCTTGCTTATGAGCGAATCAGCGGGCTCCTTATGCATTGAAAGCGCAAACTTTTCCGTATAAGGCTTCTGATCGACTGCATACGAAAAATCAAATACCGGCAGTTGAAGTTCGCCGAAACGCAAATGATGAACGGCCTCGAGATTTCCTGATCGCACCGTCCCCTCGACAGAAGGCCAGTTCTTGGTCTCGTTCACCCGCTTCAGCCTCGTGACACTTTTAAAAACAGCGACAGCACTGAATGCAAAGCAAGAGAAACAGATCAAGGCGTACACCGCAACTTGCATCTAGGGCTACCTCTCCGCCATCGGAATATGAATTCCCTTCTCCTTCGCGGTCTGCTGCGCCAACTCATATCCCGCGTCCGCATGTCGCGCCACGCCGATCCCGGGGTCATTGTTCAGTACGCGCACGATCTTCTTCGCCGCCATCTCCGTTCCATCCGCAACTGTCACCTGCCCCGCATGCAGCGAGAACCCCATACCCACTCCGCCGCCGTGGTGGAAGCTCACCCACGTCGCGCCCGAAGCCGTGTTCAACGCGAAATTCAACAGAGGCCAGTCCGCCACCGCATCGGTCCCGTCCAGCATCTTTTCTGTTTCGCGATAAGGGCTGGCAACCGAACCTGTATCCAGATGATCTCGTCCAATTGCAACCGGAGCCGAAATGATTCCCCGCTTCACCAGGTCATTCATCGCTTCGCCCATCAGCGCCCGCTCGCCGTAGCCAAGCCAGCAGATGCGCGCCGGCAATCCCTGGAACGCGAACCTGCCTCGAGCAAGCCGCATCCAGCGCTTCAAAATCTCGTTGTCAGGAAACAACTCCAGCGCCAGGTCGTCAGTTACGTCGATGTCTTTGGGATCACCCGAGAGCGCCACCCACCGGAACGGCCCGGCGCCCGTACAAAAAAGCGGCCGTATGTACTCCGGCACGAAGCCCGGAATCAGAAATGCATCGCTGCATCCGGCATCAAACGCAAAGCGCCGGATATTGTTCCCATAGTCAAAGGTGACGGCGCCCGATCGCTGCAGCGCGAGCATGGCATCCACGTGAACCACCATGCTGGCCATGGAGCGACGAACGTACTCCTCCGGATCGCGCCTGCGAAGTTCCGCCGCCTCTGCCGGCGTAAGCCCTTGCGGGACGTAGCCATTTAGAGGATCGTGCGCGCTGGTCTGATCCGTAACCACATCGACCTGAACCCCGCGGCGAACGATCTCTGGAAGCACATCGGCGCAATTCCCCACCAGTCCCACGCTACAGCGCGCGGCCTTCGCGCCGCGCTGACTCGCAAAGTACGAGCGCTTCATCCAAGTCTTCTGCGATCGTGTCGCAATACCGCGTCTCAACTCGCCGCTCGATGCGATGCCGGTCGACCTCGATTACCAGCGCCACGCCATCATTCATGGTTACGGAGAGTGGCTGGGCGCCGCCCATCCCTCCCATTCCGCCTGTGACAACCAATTTATGCTTCAGCGATCCGCCGAAATGGCGGTCGGCAAGCGCGGCAAATGTCTGGAAAGGTGCCCTGCAGAATTCCCTGCGTGCCGATGTAGATCCAGCTACCCGCTGTCATCTGCCCGTACATCATCAGGCCCTTGCGATCGAGCTCGTGGAAGTGCTCCCACGTAGCCCACTTCCCCACAAGATTCGAATTCGCGATGATGACGCGCGGCGCCATATCGTGCGTCGGAAAGACTGCAACCGGTTTACCTGACTGGACGAGAAGCGTGTCTTCAGGCCCCAGGCGCTCAAGCTCGCGAACAATAGCGTGAAAGCACTCCCAGTTCCGCGCAGCCCGGCCAATTCCGCCGTAAACCACCAGGTCCGACGGCCGCTCCGCAACTTCGGGATCGAGGTTATTCATCAGGCAGCGCAGCGCTGCTTCCTGCTGCCATCCTTTGCAGCGCAGCTGAGTGCCGCGTGGAGCGCGGACGATGGGAGCGGTTGCCGTGGTCATCGAAAACTCCTGCAGAATTCCAACTAGAGAATACTACCGGCAGCGTCTCACGAAAGCCCCGCGAGTTGCCGATTGTAGTCGGAAGCGTCGAAGCTTCCCTGCGAATCGCGGATGAGGCCGTCGCCATCAAACAGCCAGCTTTCAAACCCACTGATCCGGACTGCTCTGCCCGTGCCTCCTGGTCCGGTGTTGGTGCCGGTGAGCGTCCAGTGGTACTCGATACAGTCGCCGGCCGGCACCAGCTGATCCATCGTGACGCGCAGGTCGGGAAAAGCCGTCATGAACGAGCTGGCTGCATCCGTGATGGCGGCACGACCGGTCGAAGGCGGTCCATCGTTGATCGTCAGTGAGCCTTTAGGGGCGAAGAAGGATGCAACGGCCCCAGGGTCCTGGCTGCACCACGCCGCGGTGTAACGCGTGGCGAATTCGAGGAGTGCGGGCGAAATCTCCTGCATGGGAAGCGATGGTATCAGGCATTCGTCATGCGCCGCACTCCTGCGTGATCCGCTCGCTGCAGCTACCCCATGGCGGAAGAGGTCCGCTGATTTATCCTTCTCCTCGTGCCAAACACATTAGTGGAGTGCGTTCCCAATTTTTCCGAGGGCCGGGACAAGGCCAAAGTGGATGCCATTGTCGATGCAATGAAGGTGCCCGGCGTGTACCTGCTCGACCGCGAAATGGATGCGGATCACAACCGGTGCGTCATCACTCTCGTCGGCGATCGCGAGGCGATTCAGGAAGCCGCGATTCGTGGCGTCGGCAAAGCTTCCGAACTGATCGACCTCACGCAGCACCAGGGCGCGCATCCGCGCATGGGCGCCGCCGACGTGGTGCCGTTCATCCCTATCGATGGCGTCACACTCGAAGACTGCGTCGCAATGTCGAAACACGTCGGCGCAGAGATCTGGAAGCGCTACGAGATCCCCGTCTACCTCTACGAAGCCGCGGCGGCCTCCCCGGAACGGCAGAATCTCGAGAACATCCGCCGCGGTCAGTTCGAAGGAATTCGCGCTGAGATCGCGACAAATCCTGCTCGCAAGCCCGACTTCGGCGAGCCGCGCGTCCATCCCACGGCCGGAGCCACCGTCGTCGGCGCGCGCAAATTCCTCATCGCCTATAACGTCTTTTTAAATACGGCCGACGTCGACATAGCGAAAAAGATCGCGAAGGCGATGCGCGCTTCTTCGGGCGGTTTCCGTTTCGTCAAGGGCGCTGGGTTCCTGGTGCGCGGCATGGCGCAGGTCTCGATGAACCTTACCGACTTCGATCAGACGCCCATCCATCGCGTCTTCGAGTTAGTAAAGCGAGAAGCCGCCCGCTACGGCGTGATGCCGGTTTCGAGCGAGATCGTTGGTCTCATCCCAAAGGCGGCGCTGGAGCAGGCAGCCGAGTGGTTCCTGCAGGTCGAGAATTTCGATTCCTCGCTGATCCTCGAAAACCGCCTCGCTGCCGTCATGGGCGGCAAAACCGCCATCGGCGGCTTGCGTGCCGGCGTCGAGCCCTTCATCGAGCAACTCGCCGCGCCGACAGCGACACCCGGCGGAGGAAGCGCTTCCGCAGCAAGCGGAGCGATGGCGGCAGGACTGGCAAATATGGTCGCGTCGATGTCTCGCGGCAAAAAAGCTTACCTGCAGTACGAAGCGCAATTGAGCGAAGCGATTGCGCGGCTCGCCACACTCCGTGAAGAGCTGAAGGCTGCAATCGATTCCGACGCCGAGTCGTACAACGTCGTGATGAAGGCCTACCGGGCAGCACGTGAAAACGATGACTGCGGCGTCGGCATTAACGCGGCCCTGCGCCATGCCACCAGCGTGCCATTGGGCGTAGCTGAACGTGCGGCCGAGGTGGCGCGCATTGCGAACACCCTTAAGCCGATCAGCAATCCCAACATGGCGTCAGACCTGGCAACGGCGATTGCATTGGCACAAGCCGCGATCACCGGCGCGCTCTCGAACGTCGAGATCAATCTTGGCTCGATGAAGCCCGGGCTTGCCGACGACGAATTCATCACTGAGACACGGGCGCGTGCAGCCGCATGCAACAAATAAACCAGGGTTAGACCGAAGAGTCTCATCCCCGAGGTGAAGAGTGAAAAGAAGTTTTGCAGTTTTTGCTTCTCTGTTGTTCGCCGCAATATCCAACCTGACCGCCGGAGCCCAGGCACAGCAAAAGCTCGCCTTTGTCCGCCTCGACCGCGTTACCGCATCGCACCCTCTTCCCAACGGCATCGAGGTCCGCTCAGGCACTGCCGCCATGCAGATCACGGCATTGCGCGATGACGTCCTGCGCGTTCGCGTGGGTCCGGCGGGACAACTCCCGGAAGACGCCTCATGGGCCGTGCTTCCTTCCTCGCGCACCGCGACCGTCAGCGTCTCTCCCGAATCCAGCGGAGGCACCCTCGGATTCAAAACGGCAAAACTGCATGTCACCGTCCGCAAAGACCCCTTCAGCCTTACCGTCGTCGACGATGCAAAGCATGTCATCCTGCAGGATCTGCCCGGAAGGCCCATCGAATACCACGGCGCGTCTTTTCGCGTTTACATGAAGTCTCCGGAAGACGAACACTATTTCGGCCTGGGTGATAAACCCGGTCCTCTCGATCGCCGCAACGAAGCATTCACTGACTGGAATACCGACGCCTTCGGATGGCAGCAATCCACCGATCCCATATACAAGTCCATTCCGTGGTTCATCACCTTCCACAATGGCGTATGTGCAGGCGTCTTTCTCGACAACACCTGGCGGGCAAGCTTCGACTTCAATAAGGAATATCGCGACGCCTACTCGTTCGGATCGGAGGCCGGGCCGCTCGACTTTTACGTGCTGTATGGACCCGAGCCAAAGCAGGTCCTCGCGTCCTGGGCCTGGCTCGTAGGCAAAGCGCCGATGCCTCCCATGTGGTCACTCGGATACCAGCAGTCGCGCTACAGCTACTACCCCGAATCCGAGGTCAGGCGCATCGCAGACAAGTTGCGCAGCGAGCGCATTCCTGCAGACGTGATCTGGCTCGACATCGATTACCAGTACAAGTATTGGCCGTTCAAAGTCGATACAGAGCGTTTCCCTGCCTTCGAGCAAATGGTCAAGGACCTTCGCGCCGAGCACATTCGCACCGTCGTCATTACTGACCTGCACATAGCCGACCAGCCCATGGCGCACTACAAGCCCTTCGAGGAAGGGATCGCCGGAGATCACTTCGTCAAAAACCCCGATGGAACCATCTACGAAGGCGTGGTCTGGCCCGGAAAGGCCGTATTCCCCGACTTCACCCGAAAAGCCTCGCGAGAGTGGTGGGGCTCTCTTTACGCAGACTTCGTCAAGCAGGGCGTCGCCGGCTTCTGGAACGATATGAATGAGCCCGCCATCTTCCTCGTTCCTTCAAAAACCATGCCCGATGACACCCAGCACCGTATCGATGAGCCGGGGTTTGCTCCTCGCACAGCCAATCATCTCGAGGTACACAACATCTACGGCATGCAGAACACCCGTGGCACCTTCGAGGGCCTTCAGAAACTGCAGCCCAACGTCCGGCCCTTCGTGATGACGCGCGCCAGCTTTGCCGGCGGACAGCGTTACGCGGCGACATGGACCGGGGACAACTCGAGTACGTGGGATCACCTGCGGCAGACAACTCCGCAACTGATCAACCTGGGGCTCAGCGGATTTGCCATGGCAGGCGCCGATGTAGGCGGCTTTGCTGGCTCTCCTCAACCCGAACTCCTCACACGCTGGCTTGAGGTTGCCGCGTTTCACCCCATCGATCGCGACCACACGGCAGTCGGTACCCTGCCGCAGGAGCCTTGGGAAAACGGCACGGATGAGGACCTGAGCCTGCGCAGAAAATATATCGAAGAACGCTACCGCCTGCTTCCCTACCTCTACACCACCGCTGAGGAGATGAGCCGGACGGGACTTCCGATCATGCGGCCCCTCTTTCTCGAGTTCCCCCACGGCGCTGCCGACGGCGGACCGCTCGACCTGAGCACAGGAAATGCCTTCATGCTCGGGCACGATCTGCTCATCGCCCAAAGTCCTTATCCCGACGAGGTCGATGACTACTCCGTCGCCCTGCCTCCTTCGAGCTGGTACGACTATTGGACCGGTTCGCGCATCGATCCGGTCGCTGGCCGCAAGGGCATCGACAATGCCGCAATCGCTCAGCCCGAGGTTCACATCCATCGCACCCTTGAGACTCTGCCGGTCTTCGTTCGTGCAGGTGCAATCATCCCGCAACAGCCGCTCGTGCAGAGCACCGATGAGGTCCCCCAGGGACCCTTGACGCTGCGCGTGTATCCGCCAACCACCTATGGCGCAGGTTGCAGTGGCTCCCTCTACCTCGACGACGGAACGAGCTACGATTTCAAAAATGGAGCCTTCCTCCGCGAGCAGTTTTCCTGCCGCCTCAGCCCGCAGGGACTGATTGTGACGGTGGCTCCGCACGAAGGCAGTTTCGCCCCATGGTGGAAGCTCCTCTCCATCGAGATTTACGGGGCAGCAAAGCCATACGCCAACGCCAACGTGACTTCGCTCGGGCATCAGGGATCGGTGCCCGTCACGGCCAACTTCGATGCGGAGCATCATCGTGTCTCGGCCCTCGTAAGCGAAGATCCAAAGGGATTTGAGCTGACTCTGGCAAACTGATCCGAATGTTCCGTCTCGCAAAGCCGAACACCGACGAAATTCGTCGCGAAATCGAAATCGCTTCACGCGAGGAACTCCTGTCGGCTGAGTTCCTCGCCTCCCCTGAAGGGCTCAAGGTCAGTTCCCTTCCGGCTGGTTTCGCTCATGACCGGTCACGTACCACGCTGGGCAGCGGCGAAGTGGTTTACCGTGCGGCCATCCGGGCCCTTGAACGATGGCAGAACTTCGATCTTGGATGGGTGCGCATCGCCAACACCGAAGCACGGATCGAGCCAGGCCAGATCGTCGCCGTGGAGGTCTGTGCGCTTGGGCTTTGGTCTTTTAACCTGAGCCGCATCGTTCAAGTCATCCGGGAACCGCACGCATTCGGCTTCATCTACAAAACCACGTTGCATCACGTCGAAGAAGGCGAAGAGCGATTCCTGCTCTCCCTTGATCCGGATTCAGCCGCAGTCTGGTATGACCTTGAAGCTGTTTCCAGGCCCAGAGCGCTGCTGGCCCGGCTTGGATTCCCCATCACGCGAGCGTTTCAGCGCAGATTCGCGCAGAACTCCCATAGCCGCATGCAAGGAATTGTTGCCGGCGGTACATAAGCTTCAGCTCGCGGTTGCTGCGAGATTACCTCCGCCAATCTCATTGACAACAGCCTGTTAACAAACTGATAACCTAGAAATATGAAATTCGGCGTCCTGGTCTTTCCCGGTTCCAACTGCGATCACGACACTTTCAACGTCATCGCCGAGATTGCCCATCAGCCCGTCACCTTCCTTTGGCACGACTCGGAAGAACTGCAAGGCGTCGATGCTGTCCTCGTTCCCGGCGGCTTCGCATACGGAGACTACCTTCGCACTGGCGCCATCGCGCGTTTTTCGCCTGTCATGCAGGCAGTACAGAAGTTCGCCGCCGGCGGCGGCCTCGTGCTCGGCATTTGCAACGGCTTCCAGATTCTCGCCGAGGCCGGACTCCTGCCCGGCGCGCTCATGCGAAATGCCGGCCTCAAATACATCTGCAAGCAGGTCCACCTGCGCACGGAGACCACCAACAGCGCGTTTACCAGCCAACTCCGGAAAGGCGAGGTGCTTCAGATTCCCATTGGCCATATGGAGGGCAATTACTTCTGCACTCCGGAGGACTTGAAGCGCCTCGAGGCAGAAGACCGCATAGCCTTCCGGTACTCGACCCCTGCGGGCGACATCACTCCGGAAGCAAACCCCAACGGCTCCCTTTCGAATATCGCTGGAATTCTGAATGAAGGCCGGAACGTGCTCGGAATGATGCCGCACCCTGACCGCTCCAGCGAGAAGCTTCTCGGATCAGCCGACGGCTGGAAGATTTTCGCATCGATGGTGGAGGCACTGGCGACTCACTGAGCCGATTAGCACGATGATCGACATCCACACACACCTTATCTATGGAGTCGACGACGGTCCCGCCGATCTGAAGACTTCTCTCGAATTGGCGCAGGTAGCCATCGATGAAGGTGTGACCCACATCGTATGCTCTCCCCACGCCAGCGAGACCTTCCCGTATCAAGCTGAAGTAAACAAAGCCCGGCTTCGAGGAGCTCCGCGCGAACCTCGAAGGACTGGGCCTCAGCCTCGCCTGCGACTTCCATTTGAACGCCACCAACATTGCAGATGCGCTCGCCCATCCGCTGCGCTATTCGATCGATGGCAAGGGATACCTGCTTATCGAGTTCCCTGACATGGTGATCTCAACGCAACTTGTCGAGGCCATGGCTCGCCTGCGCAACGCGGGATACACCCTGATCATCACGCACCCCGAACGTAACCCCGTACTCCAGAAAAACCCCGAGCGGCTCGCCGACTTCATGCACGATGGATGCCTCGTCCAGGTCACCTCCGCCTCTCTCTATGGAAGATTCGGCAAGGTCGCGAAAGCCTTTGCCGACGCCCTGCTCGAACGCAATTGGATCCATTTCCTTGCAAGCGATGGGCATCATCCTGAGTGGCGCCCAATCCACCTGAAGAAGGGGTATGACTACGTAGCTGCGAAAATGGGCCAGGAGACCGCACAGAGACTCTACGTCACCAATCCGAGAGCCGCGGTCGAAGGTGCAAAATGGCCGGCGCAGCCGGTACCAATCGGGCTCTGGGAAGGCGTTCCTCTCGAATTTGAGAAGTCTTCACAGGAGAAGGGATTCTGGAAGCGCCTTTTTTCGCGTTGACTCCCAGGCGCTCATACGACCGGACATGATGGAAACGATCCAGGCGTCTACGCGCAGCGATACCGTAGCGAACCCGGAAAGCAGAACGGCCTCTATTGGGAAGTGGCAGCAGGCGAGCCCGAAAGCCCTGCCGGTCCTCTCGTTGCCGATGCCGCACAGGAAGGGTATGAACAGGGCAAGCGTCACCCCTTGCATGGCTACTACTTCCGCATCCTTAAGGAGCAGAGACCGCACGCCCACGGTGGGGCGAGAAATTATGTCATTGACGGGAAAATGACCGGAGGCTTCGCAATCCTTGCCTACCCCGCCGAATACGGCGCCAGCGGAGTGATGACTTTCTTCGTTAGTCGCCGCGGCACCGTCTTCCAAAAGGATCTTGGCGACGCAACCGCGGAAACGGCAGGCGCTATCAGATCGTATGACCCGGACTCATCCTGGACGCGAGTATCCCCTGAGAAGTAGAACGCTGGGGCACTCCGCATCCCGTTTCTGAATGATCAGAACAACGAGAACCTGTTCTTCTTATTTGAAATTTGACCGACGAGTCCCAGCGCTAAAGCCCAAGGCCCCCATCCACCGCGAGAACCTGGCCCGTGATGAAATTGCTTGCTCCGGCAAAGAACACCACCGCCTGGGCCACATCCTGTGCGCTTCCATTGCGCCGCATCGGTGTTTTCGCGGCAAAGTGGCGCGCCGGCCCCTCCGCCCCCTCTTCTCCCAGGTCGATCCACCCGGGAGCCACGCAGTTCACCGCGACCTCGGGCGCAAACGCCTTGGCCATTGCCTGCGTGAGCATGTGCAACGCCGCCTTCGATGAGCAATAGTGTGCGTGATCCGCCCACGCGCGCAGCCCGCCAAGCGAACCGATGTTGATGATTCGTCCCTTCGACTTGCGAAGATGAGCCAGGGCTTCGCGGGCCACCAGGAACGGCCCTCGCGTATTGGTAGCGAACACCGCGTCCCATTGCTCCAGGGTCATGTTCTCCAACGGAGCCGTCTCAAACACTCCGGCATTGTTCACCAGCAGATCGAGATGTCCATGGAAATTAACGGAAGCAACAACCGCCTCGCGAACCGACGCCTCGGTGCGTACATCGCACGGCACCGCAATCGCCATTCTTCCAAGTTCCTGGATCTTCTTGAGGGTTTCTTCAGCGTCTTCGCGGGAGTTGCGATACGTAACCGTGACCTCAGCTCCAGCCGCTGCGAGCGCCAGCGCAATTTCTCGGCCGATCCGGCGCGCGCCCCCGGTAACCAGCGCCGCTTTTCCGGTCAGTGGTTGGCTGGTCATCACGAAGTCTTCTACTGCGGCTGGCTTGAAGGAGGCGTTGATTGCGGAGCCGGATCAGCGGGCTTGTCCTTGGGCGCATCCTTCTGCGACCCGGCATCGCCTTTCTTGTCGTCCTTCTTCGAGTCCTGGCTGTGGTCCTTGTAGATCGAATACTGTTCGCCCGGGCGCTTCATCCGGATATCAAACGCCATCTCGGCCTTGTCGATCTTGTAGTCCTCTCCGTAGGTCTGAAATCCCTTGGCGATGATTTGAAGGCGCATAACTGAGCCAATCGGCAGAACGTCAATCACTGACTTGCCATCTTCGTTGGTCTTCAACTCCATATTGCCCTTGTCACCCTCCAAGTCGACTGTGTGGAAGACAACTGCGGCATTCTCGATGGGCTTCGAGTCGGAATCCCGGATCACCGTTACCGCGATCTTTGAGGTAGGCGGCGGCGGTTTGTACTTCCTCCCGCGACGCGACGAATCCTGCGCTGAAAGGCTGATGCCGCTGGCGGCTACCAAGGCAACCGCTACTGTCAATAACTGAAGATGACGCCGTAACAACATGATTGCATTGTATCCGTTTGCGAGTGCAATCGGCGAGGGTCTAGTGCACTCAATGTGCTCGCATGAACTTCCCCCGGCATATCGCTTCGCCACACTGGCAAATCCTGCGACTCCCCTGCGAAGCCGCAACTTGCGCACGCTCAGTCGACAACTCCCTCGAGACTCTAACTACTTTTGTTTGATTGAACATCGGCCTGACCCCTCATGCTCCTGTTCACCCGTCGGATGCCTCCCGCTCCTGCGAATTTTAGAAAGAAATCCGCGGACAGGTAAACTGGAAAAGGAAGAGGTCGCCATGCCCGAGATTCAGCGCAGGAAGACACCCACGGTCAGGATTGGCAACGTCCGCGTGGGCTGGGAAGTCCCGGTCGTCGTCCAATCGATGACCAACACCGATACCGCCGATGTCCAGGGCACCATCGACCAGGTGGCTGCGCTCGCCATGTCCGGCTCCGAGATCGTTCGCGTCACGGTCAACAACGAAGAAGCCGCTGCCGCCGTCCCCGACATCGTCGAAGGACTCGAAAAACGCGGCATCCGCGTCCCCATCGTCGGAGACTTCCACTACAACGGCCACATCCTCCTCAAGAAATATCCGGCAACCGCGCGATCCCTCGCCAAGTACCGCATCAATCCCGGCAACGTCTCCATCGGCCGCAAAGACGACGACAACTTCCGCACCATGGTTGAGTGCGCCGTCGAAAACCAGAAGCCCGTCCGCATCGGCGTCAACTGGGGTTCCCTCGATCAGTCCCTCCTCACCCGCATGATGGACGAGAACAACAAGAAGTCCGATCCCCTGCCCGCCCGCGAAGTCATGATGGAAGCCATGGTCGTCAGCGCGCTCAACTCCGCCGACCTCGCTCTCAAATACGGCCTCCGCGCCGACCAGATCATCCTCTCCGCAAAAGTCTCAGGCGTCCGCGACCTCATCGACGTCTACACAAATCTGGCCGCCCGCTGCGACTACGCCCTTCATCTCGGACTCACGGAAGCCGGCATGGGCGCCAAGGGTCTCATCGCCTCCACTGCAGGCCTCGCTCCTCTGCTCCTCGCCGGCATCGGCGACACCATCCGCGTCAGCCTCACGCCAAAACCAGGCGGCGACCGCACGGAAGAGGTCCAGGCCGCGCAGCAAATCCTGCAGTCGCTCAGCATTCGCAGCTTCATGCCCCAGGTCACAAGCTGCCCCGGATGCGGCCGCACTACCAGCACCTATTTCCAGGAACTCGCCGAGCAAATCCAGGGCTACCTCCGCACCTCCATGCCCGAGTGGCGCAAAAAATATCCCGGCGTCGAGGAACTCAAGCTCGCCGTCATGGGTTGCGTCGTCAACGGCCCCGGCGAGTCCAAACACGCCAACCTCGGCATCAGCCTCCCCGGCACCTTCGAGGAGCCCAAAGCCCCCGTCTACGTCGACGGCAAGCTCTACACCACCCTGCGCGGCGACACCATCGTTGCCGAGTTCAAGCAGATCCTCGACAACTACGTCCAGTCCCACTACGGCCAGGGCGCAAAGAACGAGGAACTCGTCGCAGCAAAGTAGACTCCGCGAATTGAATGGCTTTCACCCCTGGGGCTCTGAAGGGTACGGGCTTCAGCCCGTACATTTAGACCCCGCGAAATAGAAGGGGCTTTAGCCCCTGGGGCTATAAAGGCTACAGGCCTCAGCCCGCACATTCAGACTCCGCGAATTGAAGAGCCTTCAGCCCTGTGGCTCTGAAGGGTACGGGCTTCAGCCCGTACACTCAGACCCCGCGAAATCGAAGGGCCTTTAGCCCCTGAGGCCAGCCTCATTTCTCTTTTCGGACCTCTCGGCGTAAGCTTGTTCCTTCCCCGGAAATGCAGGTTACGATGAGGCGCCTGGCGCTAGCCCTATTCTTGTTTCCTGTTGCTGCATTCTCCGCAAAGCCCTGCATCCCCACCGCCGAAGCCGCAACCCTCACCAACAAAGACATCTGCATCCAGGCCCACATCTACGATGTCGTCGAACTCCCCGACGGCACCCGCTTCCTCGACGTGTGCCCGCCCGGCACTCCCGACACCCAGTGTCGATTCACGATCGTCTCCCTCCAACAGGATCGCGAGCAGGTCGGCGAACTCCGCCAATACCGCGACGCCGACGTACGCCTGCGCGGCATCGTGCAGCCTATGAACGGCCGCAGCGGCATGGTCCTGAGCCACGCCCGACAGTTCTCCGGCGGTGCGCCCAAATTCCATCCGAACCCCAAACTCCTGCACGGATTCACCGGTGATCAAAGCAAGCCGCCCATCTCCGATCCGAACCTGCGTTCGCAAGGCGGCCACCGAGCCTTTATGAGTTCCCGCGATCAGGAGCCGCTGACAAAGTAACCATTTCGAGAGCCGTTCGAAGCTGCAGCGGTTCCGGGTCGTGCCTCGCCGAGCCCGCAAGAGAACATCGCGATCAATGCGATTCCTTGCAGACGTAAAATTGGGCTCCAACTGAAGACAACATCGCTGAGACAAGGAATTCACATGCCGCTCTTTCAACCTCCATTAGCGCAAGAGAAAGAGTCATCCTTGAAATTCGTCGCCGCCACCTTGGCGGCAATCCTGATCGCTCTTTTCGCTCGCCGCATATGCCACATTCTGTATCCGCGCACGGTGATAAGAAGAGCGGCGCCTCCGGTATGGATATGAGCTGTATGAGCGACATGAACGGCGTGCCGATGGACGATATGGGCCCCAGCATGGCAGCCATGATGTGCCACATGTACGTTACGCCGCTGCGGCCTCCGCAGCCCGGCGACGAGGCGAAAGCAAAGGCAGTTGTCGCCGCAGTAAGAGCCGCAATCGAGAAATACCAGGACTACAAAAAAGCCATCGCCGATGGCTACGTGCAAGGCAATCCGGAGGTGAAACAAACGTTCTATCACTTCAATAACAAAAACTATGGGCACCAGGCCGATCTGGCCTTTGACCCCGCCAAACCAACGTCTTTGCTCTATGTTTCGACTCCCACGCAGACCTTTAAGCTCGAAGGGGTAATGTTCACCGCCCGGCCCAATGCGCCGGAAGACGACCTGAACGAGCGCATCCCGCTCAGCATGGCCCATTGGCATAAGCACATCAATTTCTGCGGCGCGCCTGCCGACAAAGTGAAGGAATACTTCGGCGACCATCCGAAGTTTGGTATGTTCGGCTCCATCCACACCAGGGAAGCGTGCGAGGCCGCTCACGGAACGTGGCTCCCCTACGTCTTCACGTGGATGATTCACGTCTTCCCTTATGAAGGTGACCTGAAAAATCAGTTCTCCATGAACGACGACATCGCCCACGTGCACTGAACCAGATTTCGCTCGGCTCCTCAAGAAACGCGCCCCGCTCCGAGCGCTTCGTGTCACAACCCTCGTGCGGCCCTTCGCAGCTCCTTCAGCGGGTAGAGTGTCCCTCGCCACACCACACCCCTTCGAACCAGCGCCAACACCATCGACCGGAAGAAACCGTAAGCCACCAGCAGCGTCGCAGGCGCGAACGTGACTGTGTACCATGCCGGAATGCGAGTCGCGCGGCGGCTGGCGTAATAGGCCATTGTGATACCGCAATACGCCAGCAAGCCCGCGACGGCGAGCCAGCCTCCGCTCGCGATCGCAATCAGCGGAACCAGCGCATGAACCAAAAAGCCAAAACACGCGAGTAGATGTAAAGCCGTACGAAAACGCGTTACGGCAAAGCCGTTCTTTTCAACCAGCCGGATCACCGCCAGTGACCCGTCAATCCAGCGCACCCGAACCAGGTCGGGACCGAGAACAACCCTCTGCGCAAAGCCCGCCATCTTCACTCGTTTGCCCAGGTAGAGGTCTTCCAGAATCTCCATGCGCAACGCCTCGAAGCCACCTACCTCCCTGTACACATCTCTGCGAATCATGTTGAAGCCACCGGCGCCGATGAAGTCGCGCGCGCGGGGATCCTCTACCTTCCACAGCCGGACAGCCCACAGAGCATGCGTTTGCATCGCGACAGCCACGGCGCGTTCGCCTGCGGTCTTCAGGATCAGGGTCGGAACCAGCACCATATGATCGGCGCGAGTGCTCTCGGCTCCGCGAACGGCAAACTCCAGAGCGCGCGGCGCAAAAATCACATCTCCATCCGTAAACAGAATCCACGGCGCGGCTGCGCGTTCTGCGCCTGCCGCAAGTGCGTGCGGCTTTCCCAGCCAGCCTCGAGGCAATTCGGTAATGTGAATAACCTCGACTCCATGGGCGCTGTTGCTCGCAAGCGCTTCGGCCGCAAGCGCATCCATGAGCTCACCCGTGCGATCGCTCGAACGATCATCCACCGCGACAATCTGCAGGCGGACGCCTGTCGACGAAAGCAGTGAGCGCAGACACGCCTCGATGCTTGCCTCTTCGTCACGAGCCGGAACAACCACGGTGAGATCAAAACCATCGCCGCGAGGAATCGCTGCCAATGCCTCCGGATTCGTGCAGAGATCGCGCAGCTTCGCCATGCCGCGAAGAGCCTCGATGCCTTTCAGCAGCCACGCAGCCGCGAAGATCCAGCAACAGAACGCAAACACATGCCCTGCTGAGATCACGCTCCCCATACCTCGAGTATCACCGGAGAAACCCGGTCATCCCGCCCGGCAGGCTTTCAGGCCGCACGCTCCTCGCCTAGCGGCGGGGCAAATCGCGACCCCACGAGCAAAATGACGCAGGAAATAACCAGAAAGATGAGTGTCGACCCTAGTCCGATGCGCAGGCTCCAGCGATCGCCGATCGCGCCGATAATCTGTGGCGAAAACGTGTCACCGAAAAAGTGGATGCAAAACAGGTTCACCGAAACCGCAGTCGCGCGCACCGGCGCGGAGACTGAGTTAATGATCGCGGTGTTCAATGGACCGGTATTCAGAAACAGAAAGAATTCCGCTGCAAACAGCGCAGGCACCGCCCAGCGGCTCGGTCCAAAAAATAGCAGCACCCCGAATGGAAGAGTGAGAGCCACGCTCCAGGAGCTCAGCAAGTACAACGCGCGGTGATTTCTGCGCAGCCACCGCTGCGCAATCCAGCCTCCCACCGCGGTTCCCAGAATGCCATCGATCACCGTGCTTGCCCCCGCGACCTGGCTCGCCTTCCCCACCGAGAGGCCGATGGGATCGTGCAGAAATTCCGGAATCCACGCCGAGATCCCGCCCATCGCAAATGTCAGTTCCGCCAGCCCGAAGGTCGCGCAGAGAAATGCCGGGTTCCGAAAAAGTCCCCGGACGGTCGCGCGATCTGCGGTCTTGCCCACGTGGTCCTGGGCTCCCCGTTCCGGCTCCGTTCCGAAAAAGCCGTAGAGAGCCGCCACCACGAGGCCGGGAATACCGCAGATAAAGAATGGCTGACGCCATCCCCATGCGGTACCTAACTGGCCGCCCGCGAGGTACCCCAGGGCCGCGCCTACGGGAATCGCTACGTAAAAGATGGAAAGAATCCGGTTACGTTCGCGCTCGGGATAGAAATCTGCGATAACCGCCGGAGCAAAAATCCCGAACGACGCCTCTCCGATCCCCACGATGGCGTGTCGAAAGTACAGCGTCCAGTAATCGTGAACCCACGCCGTCGATAGCGTCGCCACGCTCCACAAAGTGGCTCCCGCGATGATCAGTGGTTTGCGACTGTATCGGTCGCCCAGCCATCCCGTCAACGGAGCGGCCAGCATATAGACAAAGAACATCGCCGTCGTCAGCGCGCCCATCTGTTCGCGGCTTGCCTGAAATTCGTGCTGGATCAGCGACAGTTCGCCAGGCAGGATGTAGCGATCGATGTAATTCAGCAGGTTGAGAGCGATCAAAAGGACCAGCGTGGCCATCGCCGGACTGACACGCGCGCGCACAGTTGTGGTTGCCAAGCTTGATCCACCCTCAGTTTTTGAGTATCACACGGGACATCGGCTCAGGCCGACGGCCTCGGCCACCGCGCTTCCACCGTCGTTGCAATCCCCCCGCGAGGCCGAAATTCCCCTCGCACCACCGCCCATACCGGATCGCACGCCTTCACAACGTCTTCGAGCACCTGGTTGACGATGTTTTCCTGGAAGATTCCCAGGTTGCGATAGCAGAAGAGATACTCCTTCAGCGACTTCAGCTCAAGGCATTGTCCGCGCGGCATGTATCGGATCGTCAGGTGCCCAAAGTCAGGCAGTCCCGTCTTGGGGCAGACTGAGGTCAGTTCGGGATCGTCAATTACGATCTCGTAGCCCGGAAACTGGTTCTGCCATGTCTCGATCTCGGGAAATTTAAAATCGAGACCGGCCTTTGCATGATCGTCCGTATAGCGAGGTTGAGACATGCCTCTATTGTACGAGGTACCAACATGAACACGGCGTCATGTAAATTTCTGCTTCTTAAGGGCTTCTGGTGAGTCCTATATACTGACTCTGGTCTCTCGCATGGTTACAGAAAGAAAGCAATTGAGCCGTCCGTTGCTCTGGGTCGGATCGGCTGTCGTTCTTATAGTGGTCTATTTCGCAGTTCGTTCCGTGACGCGAGACCAATTGTCGGTGCACGCGGCACAGGCGTCGCTCGAGCCCCTGGCGAGTACCATCAGCACCAATGGCAAGGTCGAACCTGAATTTCCCGTTCAAGTCCACAGCCCCGTCTCCGCAGTCGTAAAGGCGGTTTATGTCCATGAAGGGGATCAGGTCTCGACCGGCAAGCTTCTGATGCAGTTGGACGATATCGACGCACGAGCCAAGCTGGCCAGCGCCGAAAATGCAGTCAAGTCGGCCCAGGCCTCTCTCGACGCGGTCACCCAGAACGGCACCCTCGAACAGCGCCAGGCCTCCGCCGCCGACATCTCCCGCAACAAGCTCGAACGCGACCAGGCACAGCACGATCTCGATGCGCTGACGAAATTGAACGCAACCGGCGCGGCATCGGCCGCTGAGGTCGCAGCCGCGCACCAGCGCCTCGCTACCGCCGAGGAAAATCTGCACGCCTCTCAACAGAGTTCCAAAAGCCGCTATTCTCCCGCTGAACTCTCTCGCGCTCAGGCGGCCTTGCAGGACGCCGAGGCAAACCACCGCGCCGCTCAGCAGGTGCTTAGCCAGACCACGGTTCGCGCACCCTCGGCGGGAACCATTTACAACCTGAATGTCTCTGCGACCGATTTCGTCGAGCAGGGTAAGCAGCTCCTTGAAATGGCCGATCTCAGCCACCTCCACGTGCGCGCCTATTTCGACGAGCCCGAGATCGGCAGGCTCGCCGTCGGACAGCCCATCCTGATCAAGTGGGATGCCAGGCAAGGCACTGTTTGGCACGGCCACATTGAGCGCACCCCGGTCATGGTGAACCAGTACGGAACGCGCAACGTCGGCGAGGTGCTCATCCACATCGACGACAACCCTGAAGGACAGCTCCTTCCCAGTACAAATGTTACGGTGACCGTAACGACATCGAGTCAGGCCAACGTCCTCAGCATCCCGAGAGAGGCGCTGCGCTCTGAAAATGGCAAGACCTACGTATACAAAATCGTTGGCGACGAGCTGAAAAGGACCTTCGTCGTCACAGGCGCAATCAACATATCGCAGGTTGCCATCATATCGGGCTTGAAAGATGGAGACTGGGTAGCCACGGGAACCACGACAGGTCAGCCCCTGCAGGAGGCGGTTCCCATCAAGAGAGTCCAGTGAAGAAGCTTCTCCCACTGCTGTTGCTCAGTGTCTGCATCTCGGCGCCTGCCGCGGATATCCCGAGGAGCGGGTTCAATCTTGCAGACGCCGCGTTGCAGGCAGGCGAAGCTGACCATGCCCTCTCACTGCTGAGTTCCCTGCCCGCCTCAGCAGAGGCGCACAATCTTCGCTGTCGCGTTTACTTTACCCTCGAACGTTGGGACGACGCAGTAACCGAATGCGAGTTGGCCGTGCAGATGGACAGTCAAAATGCGGAGAACCATCTTTGGCTGGGCCGCGCACTCGGAGAAAAGGCTGAAAACTCCTCCTTCCTCTCAGCTTTCAGCCTCGCGAAACGCGCGCGTGCTGAATTCGAGCAGGCCGCAAGCCTCGATCCCCGCAACGGTGAGGCTCTCACCGACCTGGGCGAGTTCTACAGTTCCGCGCCCGCAGTGGTCGGTGGCGGCAATGACAAGGCCCAGGCCCTCGTGCCGCAACTCGAGAAAATCGATCCAGCCCGGGCCCACGTCCTGCTCGGTCGCATTGCTGACAGCCGTAAGGATTACGACACCGCGGAGCGCGAATACAAACAGGCGGCAGCCTCCAGCCAGCATCCCGCGTTCGCGTGGATGACGCTTGCCAGCTTCTACTGCAAGCGCCAGCGATGGGACGACATGGAAGCCGCGGTTCAAAGCGGATACAAAGCAGCACAGCGCGATCGCTCTGCGGGCGTTGCGCTCTTCAACGGAGCTTCTGTCCTCACGCGCGGCAAAAGAAACTATGCCCTCGCGGTAACGATGTTGGAAGAGTACCTCGCCAACTATCTCAAAACAGAAGAGGCGCCCGCGTTCGTGGCGCACACGCGCCTTGCTCGCCTCCAGGCACAAATGGGAAACAAAGAGGCCGCATTACAGCAGCGAAGTGATGCTCTTCAACTCGCGCACGATTACAAACCGGCGCTGGGGCTCTCATTTTGATCAGATTGCAGCCAGCGCCGAGGTTTCGATGGTCAAACGCCATAACCCTGATTGTGTCGCTTGCGACCCTCGCCCTGCTTCCATCAGCACTTCCCGCCCAGGTCTCCCTCAAGACCGTGGTTGAGCTGGCGCAGCACAACAGCACTGGAGTCCGCGCCGCGCAAGCAGACCTGAACAAAGCGAACGCCGCCCTTTCCCAGGCAAAAGACGTTGTGATTCCCTCAGTCGATGTCGAGACCGGCCTGCCGGTTTTCCCCGAGGTAGGCTACACAGGCTCTCCGCCATCGATATGGAGCGCAACCGTTCAGTCGCTGGTATACAGCATCCCTCAAAAACGCTACATCGATGCCGGCCACTTCGGCGTCAAGGCCGCACAGGCTCGCATGAAAGACGTGCAGGAGCAGGTGGCTCTCGATGCCTCAACCGCCTACATTGAACTCGACATCGTAAACCAGGAATTGATTGCCGCTCGGCAGCAGGAACAGAACAGCGGCCGCCTCGTAGACATCGAGCAGCAACGGGCTGAAGCGGGCGTCGATCCGATGAGTGAATTGCTGAACGCCAGGCTTACCGCTGCGGAGATCAAGCTGAAGCGTCTGCATCTCGAATCGCGAGCCAGAAATCTTGAGAAACAGCTATCGATACTCACGGGGCTGCCTGAAGGCTCCATCCTCGTCGACCACGCCAGCATTCCGGAAATTCCGCAGATCCGTGCCAATGAACATCCCGAGAGGCCGCTTGGCGTCAAGGCTTCCCAGCTCATAGCGGATTCAAAAACAGCGCAGTCCAGGGGCGATAGCGAATCCCGTTACATCCCCACCCTGCACTTCTATATGCAATACCTCCGCAACACGACCATTTTGAACGAAGTCAACAAGTATTTCGCCACACCCCTGCCCGCCAACAACTTCGCATCCGGCATCTCCGTCGACATCCCCCTTCTCGATTTCAACCGCTATGCCCGCGCCCGCGAATCCGCCGCCGACGCCCTCCGCTCCAGGGTAGAAGCCGAGCAGGCCGAGAGACAGAATGAGCTCGCCATCTCAGACCTCAGCGGAAGCATCGCGGAACTCGATACCCAGGCCGAAATCGCGAATCTGAAACAGCAGATCGCCGACAACCAGCTGAAAACCGTCTTGGCTCAACTTGAGTTGGGAAACGGCTCTGGCACTGGTCCCGGGTCCCCACCCCAGGTCAGCCCCAAAATAGAGCAACTTGCCCGCATCGACGCGAGTCAAAAGGTACAGGACTCAATCGATGCCGGCTTCGACCTGGCAAAGGCAAGACTTAACCTCTTGCGCGCCTTGGGTCACATGCAGGATTGGCTCAATGAGGTGCACGCCAAGTAACTCTAGGCAGGCATAGAACTTGTAGGGCCGAACTGCTCTCGATGGTAAACTTAAAAGGATGTCCATGCCTCTGAAAACGCTCCTACTCAACCCGCCTTCCTTCGAGAATTTCGACGGAGGCGCAAGCTCGCGCTGGCCCGCCACTCGCGAGATCGAATCCTACTGGTACCCCGTCTGGCTGACTTACCCGGCAGGCCTCCTCGAAGGCTCCCGGCTGCTCGATGCACCTCCGCATCATGTCTCCGCCGACGAGACCATTCAGATTTGCAAAGACTACGAGTTCCTCGTTCTCTTCACCTCCACGGTAGGTTGGGAGGGAGATCAGCGCCTCGCCGAAGCCATTAAGGCCGCAAACCCCTCCATCCGTATCGCCTTCGTCGGGCCTCCGGTCACTACCGATCCCGACCGCGCTCTCAATGAGTGCTCCGTGCTCGATTTCATCTGCCGTCGCGAATTCGACTACTCCATCGTGGAGTATGCAAAGGGCAAGCCTCTCAACGAAATTCTTGGCATCAGCTACAAGAAGGACGGCAAGATCGTTCACAACCCCGATCGCCCGCAGGTCGAAGACCTCGATGCGATGCCATGGGCCACGAAGATCTACAAGCGCGACCTCGACGTCACCAAATACAACGTGCCGTTCCTCCTGCATCCCTACATCGCGCTCTATTCGACGCGTGGATGCCCGGCCCAGTGCACGTTCTGCCTCTGGCCGCAAACACTCAGCGGACACGCCTGGCGCAAGCGATCCACAGATGACGTTGCCGCCGAACTGAAATGGGCTAAGGAAAACTTCCCCCATGTGAAAGAGTTCTTCTTCGACGACGACACCTTCAACATCCAGAAGGTCCGCACCATCGAACTTTGCGAAAAACTCAAGCCACTCGGCCTCACCTGGAGTTGCACGTCCCGAGTTACAACAGATCGCGAAACGCTCAAGGCCATGAAGGATGCCGGCTGCCGCCTGCTCATCGTGGGATTCGAATCGGGCGACCCCCAGATTCTCAAAAACATCAAGAAAGGCGCCACCGTCGAGCGTGCCCGTGCCTTTGCCAAGGACTGTCACGACCTCGGCCTCGTCGTTCACGGCGACTTTATCCTCGGCCTCCCCGGAGAGACAAAAGAGTCGATCCGCAACACCATCAACTTTGCAAAAACGCTCGACTGCGAGACCATTCAGGTCTCCATCGCGCACGCCTACCCCGGCACCGAGTTCTATGACTTCGCAAAAACGAACGGCTTCATCACCAACGAGCGCATGGAAGACGGCGGCGGTCACCAGATGGCCCATATCGAATACCCCGGCCTCCCGACCGACTACGTCATGGAGATGGTGCATCGCTTCTACGACGAGTACTACTTCCGCCCCAAGGCTGCATTCCGCGTGGTGTGGAAAGCAATCGTGAATCGCGATGTTCCGCGGCTCTACACCGAGGCCAAGGCATTCCTGAAGCTTCGCTCGCAGCGCAACAAGATGGTAAAGGAAGCACGCAAGCAGCAGGCTCAGGCGAGCGCGGCGGTCAGTGCATAGCGGCTTCGCATGCGATTAATTCAAGGGCGGGTCCGCCGCAGCGGATATCCGCCCTTCTTCATTTGGCAGTAAGTTAGAGCTCGATCAAGACCAATGGCGCACACTCGACCCACTCCGCGGCAGTACTTCATCCTTGGACTGGTGGCCATCACCGCCCCTCTGGGCGACACGCTCCTCTCCCGGGGCATGACTGCCCTGCCGCCCATCTCGCTCGCGCATCCTCTCGCCCTCATTAGCGCCGTGTTCACGCCCTGGATCGCCGCAGGCATCGCTTTGCTCATCGCCTTTTTTGCCAGCTATCTCTCTGCACTTTCGTGGGCCGACCTCACTTACGTCCTCCCCGCCACCGCATTCGGCAACGTGATTGTGGCCCTGCTCTCAAAGTACTGGCTCCAGGAAACGATCTCCTGGCAACGCTGGGCCGGAATCGCCCTCATCACAGTTGGAGTAGGTTTCGTCGCGCGCGGTCCTTCGCTGACCGAACGGCCCGAGCAGGCTCCCAGGTCGGCGGGCCTCCCCGAGGGCCAGTTGCGATGATCCTCGCCGGTCCAACTTCCGCCATCCTTGCATCGGCAGGAATGATCTCCGTCATCGTCCTCACCTCCACCGCGGGTGAAGTCCTGACCGCCGCTGCCATGAAGTCCATTGGCGACCTCGACCTGATCCGCGAAAAGTCCGGCATGAAGGGCGCCATCCGCGCCGTCGTAACCTGTCCTCTCTTCTTCGTCGGAGTTTTCTTCCTGGCGCTCGCCTTCTTCGCCTTGCTTTTCGCGCTCAATCATCTCGACGTGAGCCTCGTCGCCCCCGCCTCCGCATCCCTCACCCTCGTCACCAACGCCATCGCCGGCAAATACTTCCTCCACGAAAACGTCGACGGCCGCCGCTGGGCCTCCGCCGTCCTCGTCTGCATCGGCGTCTACCTGCTCGCCCACTGAGAAAATTTCTCGCCGAAACGGCTCGAAGCTAGGAGTTGGAAGCTAACAGCTTCATAAGTCCCCGCGGCTGCAGATCCGCCGCAAGAAATCCACGCCTGTCGCCATCCGCCGCACACAGTTCATTCGCGGCAATATGCCCCGACCGGGCTGCGCTCTCCATCGTCGAAGGCCACCCCGTCGCCACCCAGTCGCCCGCGAGATAAAGATTGGGCCAGGGCGATCGTGCCCCGGGACGAGCGGCATCCACCCCCGGGGGGACGCCGAAGGTAGCGCGCACCTCCTTCACCAGTGCCGCTTTCACTACCCGTGCGCTGCGTGCCTCCGGGAAAAAATTCGCCGATCTCCGCCACGCCTTGCGCGATCGCCTGCTCGCGCGGCAGTTCTGCGAATGCGCGCGATGCAGACTGCACCAGTTCGACGTAATTGCCCGGGCGTCGCTGCAGCTTCGACTGGTTATACATCCAGTGCAGTTCGCGATCGAGAAGGACCGCATGATCGAGATCCGTGACTTCCCGGTCAAACCACAGATGCACGCTGCAGATCGGCCAATGTACATGCCGTGCGACTTGCTGGGTCAATTGCTCCTTGCCCCCCACGGCAGGCAGGAGCGGCAGCAACCTTGCAAACGCTTCAAACGGCAACGCGAGCACCAGAGAGTCAGAATGGAGAGTTGCATCAGCGCCGCGAACAGTAACGGCCCATTGTCGCGAAGCCTCATCCCACGCAATGCCCTCGACGTTCGCATTGAGCAGCACGTCGCCTCTGCGCGAAGCAAGAAATTCCGGCACCGGCGCATAAAGCTCACTCAAAGGAACCGTACTCATTCCCATCGCGCCCGCCTGCGGAGAATCCATGAACAATCCGCGAATCACCATCGATGCATACTTGACGCCAATCTGGTCAATATCGGAGTTCAAAGCGCTGGCAATCACAAGCCGCCAGAAGCGCTCCATCGCGCCCTTCGATTGCCGCTGACGCCGTAACCACGTCCCCAGCGACTCCTGCGAATCCTTGCCGCTGCCCAGCAGGATGGCCGTAAACGCGCGAGCCAGCGACAGTTTGTCAGCAACCGAAAATGCGCCACAACTCAGCAGTTTGGGAAGTCCGTGCAGCGGCGCCGGCAAAGCAGAGGCACCGAGCGCGGATCGTCTTCCGCCCGGCTCGATCATCGTGTAATCGCTTGTCCAGTGGATCTTCTCCGCAACCCCGATCCGCCGGTAGAACGCAATCAGGTTGGTGTAGGCGCCGATCAGGGCATGCTGGCAGTTGTCGATTACCTCGTTAACGCCTGGATGAAGATACGAAGACGCACGACCACCGAGATAACCGCGCCGCTCCACGAGCCGAACGCGATACCCGGCTTCGGCAAGCGCGCACGCCGCGCTCATTCCCGCAACCCCGCCGCCGATTACGGTAACCGCCCTCGCTCCGGACTGTTCGATCGTCTCCTGCAACTCTCCCTCAACATCCAGAACGCATGACGCTCAACTGCCTAGTCGCGCAACCGCGAGCCGCGCAATTCCCGCACCCAGAATCCCAATCTTCTGCACCGTAGGCACGCTGGCCCTCTTCGAAAACACATCAAACTTCGCCCCCTCGATACGAATCAACAGGGCATGATAGATCGAAACCAGCACCCATAGCGCCGGCCTGCTCTCGCGGTCAATCAGTGGTAACAACTCGTCCGCGGACTTGTAGTAATGCTCTGCCCGTCTCCCGATCTCGCTCAGAAGAGCTCGCTCGTTCGCCGAAGGCGGCGAACCCTTTGCCCGGTGCAGAATCGACTCGAGTCCCACCTCGTGGGCATCGAGATCCTCCAGCGGAAGATACACGCGTCCGCGTTCAGCATCCTCTGCCACGTCGCGCAGAATGTTGGTCAACTGAAATGCCACGCCCGTCTCTTCCGCCAGCTTCTCCGCGGTCGGGTCCGTGTACCCAAAGATCCTGATGCACACCAGCCCCACCACCGAGGCCACCAGGTAGCAATATTGGTATAGATCTGCGAAGGTCGCATAGGTATCAGGCTCGCCTGAGTTGTCGGCTTTCAAGTCGGACGTCGTTCCCGCGATCAATTCATCGAGAAGTTGCAGCGGGATTCCGAACCTCTGTGTCGCATCGCGAACCGCCACAAACACCGGATCATCCGTCGCCCCGCCGGCGGCCGCCTGGTGCCAGGCCTCTTGCCACTGTTCCAGTTTTCGACGGCGCTCGTCGCGCGGCAGACTCTCGTCATCGGAAAGGTCGTCCGCCTTGCGCATGAAGGCATAAATCGCGCAGATCGCGTTGCGGCGCGCTTCTGGAAGTGCGACAAATGCGTAGTAGAAATTTTTGGCTTCCCGTTTGGCGATGGCCTTGCAGGTTCTATAGGCCTCGTCCAGTGTGATCACTTGCGTCAAGCAGCCTTCCCTCTTGAACCGGACCCCAGGCGCAGAAAGGGCAGAAACTTCCCGCTCACCGCCCGGAGTGCAAGCTGCAGTTTAGTACGTTTCGAGATCGCTGGCCGTGAGCTCAGCACATCATAGTCCCGCTCTGCGATCGCGTTCAGAATCTCGAGTCCGCCGCGGCTGAATAGATCGAGATCCACGGCCAGATCGCGGCCCACCATACTTATCAGCGGCAATCCCTGACGAAACAACTCCCGAGCGTACCCGACTTCGTACTTCAGCAGTTCGCGAAACTCCGGCGTGGCAATTCCCTTCTCGATGGTTGCGTCGCTCACATCGAAACGGCGCATGTCATCCTGGGGCAGGTAAACCCGATCCTTGGCCCAGTCCACGCGAACGTCCTGCCAGAAATTCGCAAGCTGCAGCGCGGAACATGTCGCATCCGACAACCGGAACCGTTCCTCATCGCGAATAGCCGCACGTATACAAAACCAGCCTGCCCACCGGATTTGCCGAATACCGGCAATATTCCAGTACATCCTGCATCGTTGCGTACCGCGTGACAACCTGGTCCTGCCGGAACGCCGTCAACAGATCGGCGAACGGCTCCTTCGGAATCGAACACGCGCTTATCGTTTCTGCGAGCGCCACAAACACCGGATGCCGCGAGCGTCCTTCATAGCACGCGTCCAGTTCCTTTCCCCACAGATCGAGCAGAGCCAGCGACTGCGCGGTATCGCCGACCTCATCTCCCAAATCGTCAGACACCCTGCAGTATGCATAAATCGCATGAAAGTGCGGCCGCAGCTTCTCCGGCAGGAACCACGTAGCGACGTGGAAGTTCTCGTAATGCGTCTCCGCCAGGTGCTTGCACCAGGCGCGCGCCTCCTCAACCGTCGGAGCCTTCTCAGGAATCCGGTAACTCGAAGGCAGCGCCTCCCATCCGCGCGCTATCAACTCCTCGCGCGCTGCATCGCTCTCAGGGTGCAGGGCTGCTGTGCTCATTCGCTATCAGGGTACAATCGCGGTCTTGATCTCGCTCGATCGATTCATCAGCTTCTCAAAGACCCGATTCAGTTCGTAAAGGTGAGCGCGGCCGGTGATGAACGCTCCCGCCTGGAAGCGCCCGCTCGCGATAAGTTCAAGGGCCTTACGGCACATCGCCGGGGTGTGGTGGAAAGTAGCGCGCAGCGTAATGTCGCTGTAATGGATTCGGTTCGTGTCGAGATTGACGCGCGTGCCAACGGCGCACCCACCGAAGAAGTTCACCGTTCCGCCCTTGCGAACCATCTCTACGGCCTCTTCCCATGCCTCGGGAACACCCACCGCTTCGATCGCTATGTCCACACCACGATCCTTCGGTGTGAATGCCCGGGTCTCCTGGATGGCTTTGCGTATGTTGCTCGCCTGCACCACGTGGGCGGCGCCCAGTTGCTTTGCGGCCTCCACCTGGCCATTGTGCTTCACCACTGCAATGGTTTCGCATCCCGACAGTGCTGCCACGTGCAGCATCATCAGGCCGAGCGGGCCTCCGCCGATAATCGCGACAATCGCCCCGGGGTATGGCTTCGAATCTTCAAATCCGTGCACCGCACAAGCCAGCGGCTCAGTCAGAGCCGCGTGCTCCAGGGGCACGTGTTCGGGAACTCGCAGGGTGTTCTTGGCCACGATGCGCGACGGAATACGGATGAACTCCGCGTAGGCGCCGTTGTTGAACAGCAAGTCGTCGCACAGATTCTCCTGCCCGTGCTGGCAGAAGTAGCAATGTCCGCAAGGCGCCGAGTTCAGCGCAACCACTCGATCGCCCGGAGCAAAGTTCGTTACGCCCTCGCCCGCCTCAACAACCGTCCCGGCCAGCTCATGTCCAAACAGCGCCGGAGGTACGATCATCCTCGCGTGATAGCCGCGGCGAAACACCTTCAGGTCCGTGCCGCAGGTTAGAGCCGCCCCGACCCGCACGATGATCTCGCCCACCTCGGCCTTTGGCACGGGAACGCTCTCGATGCGAATATCCTCACGTCCGTGAAGAATCGCAGCCTGCATGGTGACCTTGCCATGGTGGATCGCCGTTTCGACAGTGGCACGGCCATGATGCAGTGCGCTTTCGACAGTTGCGCGGCCGTGATGGAGCGCGTCTTCAACGGCTGCGCGACCATGTTCGATTGCAGTTTCGACGGTGGCCTTGCCGGCCTCAATTGCGGTTTCGACCGTAGAGCGGCTGCGCTTGATTGCGTCTTTTACCGTGCCTGGCATTCAGGCACCCCCTACTCTGCCCCTGAACCCGCAACAGGCTCAATCATAATCTTCATCGAGTCCGCCTTGGGGTGCGAAGCCACATCGATCCCCGCAACTGCCTGCTCCAGCGGAAATCGGTGGCTGATGAGTTGCGTCAGGTCAAATCCGTTCCGGTAACCCTCAAACACCAACTCTGTCACTTCGTCGAGAATGGCAAACGATGACGAGTAGGACCCCATCAGGGTCTTCTCGTCCATACAAACCACACCTGGGTCAAAAGTCGCGTCGCCGCGCTGCGTCTGGGCAAACAACATCACTTTTCCGCCGCAGCGGGCTGAATCCATCGCGGTTTTGATCAGCCCATTTCCACCAACGGCCAAAATCACCGAATCGGCCCCTCGGCCGTCCGTCTCTGCATAAACCCGATCCACCACGTTCTCGCTGCCCGCGTGAATCGGATCCTTGAGCCCGTACTTCGCCGCAATCGCGTGCCGCTCCGCATAGAGATCGGAAGTCAACACCCGTGCGCCTGTCCGGCTCGCCAGCACGGCATGCATCAATCCGATCGGCCCCTGTCCGATCACCAGAACCGTATCGTCCGGCTGCAGGTTCAGCATCTTCACGCCCTTGAGCACCGTATTCACGGGCTCCACAAAGGCAGCCTGCTCGAAAGGCACTCCATCCGGGATCGGCACAACCCCGCAACTCGATGCCACCCAGTCCATCACGCGAATATACTCCGCGAAACCGCCACCTGACGGCTCAAACCCCGCAGTCACTCCAACCTTCTTGTAGAGCGGGCACTGCGCAGGCGTTCCCTTCCGGCAGTAGTAGCACTCGCCGCACGGCACGTGATGGTGAACAACCACCCTCTCGCCACCCTTGAAGCGCGTGACCCCCTTGCCCACTGCAACCACGGTGCCCGACATCTCATGCCCGAAGATCCGCGGCGCCGAGTGCGACCCCGTATGGATTTTCTTCAGATCCGTCCCGCAGATCCCGCAGGTAGCGACTTTAACCAGCAGTTCGCCCTCGCCGATCACCGGTACGGGAACGGTTTCCACGCGCATGTCGTTGATTCCGTGATACACAACCGCGCACATTGTCGAGGGGATTCGGCTCGAGATATGGCTTTCAGCGTTGGTGGTTTGGGTAGCCATTCCTAGTTGGGTGACCTCACTCATCCAGAAGTTCGTGCAGCCGCTCCGCGATGCCTTGGGAAGCCTTTCTACTATTTTCGCCCATCCGGACCAGCGCAGGCCATAACCAGGGCCGCAGGAGAGCAAAAAGAACAAACTTTGGGGTCTGGAACTGTCCCGCAGTGTCGATGAACCGGTTGAAATCAGGCAATTTAGCATCCACCGGATCGCTCACGCCCTTGATGCAGTAAAACGGGATCCCACGCATAGCCGCCAGCCGGCCCACCGCGGCGGCTTCCATATCCACCAGATCAGCCTTGTATGCGGAAGCAAGACGGCGCTTTTCCGCCTCATCGGCAACTCTGGGATTGGTCACCAGCCATCGCTTCCCGGCCCCGGCATCGCAGTTGAACCGCTCCCCCGTCTTCGCGTCGAACACTCCCGCTAGGTTGTACGCCTGGCCCGCTTCGCATTTGCTTGTCAGCGCCCCTGCCCACCCTACGGAGAGAACCAGGTCGATCGGCCCGCCGTCCTCAATCCCGGCAAACGCCCGCGTCGCTGCATCCTGCCCCGCACCGGCGCAGGCCGCGATCCACTCCTCTTCTTCGTTCCGGAGCGCCCAGAATTGGGTATTGCCTCGCGCGGAGTGCGGCCAGCCGGCGACAAGCGTCTTCAGTTCGCCTGGCAGGGCGGCGATAATGGCGACTCGGGTCATAGCGTCTCTAGCAACCCCAGTCTAAAACCCGCCGCACCCGCAACCTTTCGACAGCTGAAATCAACAGCGCAAATTCCGGGCCTCCCGGTCTGTCCGGATAGACTCTCGCCGCCCACGGTGAATTGACGCTTCAGCGGGGAGAGCCTTAAGACGATTTCGCGTGTTGCTCGATGATCCTGAAGAGCCGCGACCGATGACATCGCGACTCATCCTTGCAAAAACACCCGATGCTCACCGGCATCCGCTCCGCAACTCTGGCAATCAGCTCCACCGTTTGCCGCCCCGTCGCGTCCGACAGCAGCTCCCGCTCATAGCGATCGAAGAGTTTCTCCCGTTGCGCCGTCTTCTCCGGATCAATCTTGAGAATCTGCGACACGAGCTTCGCCTCGGGCGCCAGCGTCGGCAGCCACACATCGAAATACCCGTCCTTTACCCAGCGATCTTTCGGCACACCGCGTGGTGGATGCCGCGTTACCCCGATTCGCAGTCCCTGGTCAGGCGTGGCTGGCGTCCCAATCTGAAATGTAGAGAGTTGCAGCTTCTTCATCGGCTCTTCCCTGCGAAACACAACTTATCGCTCATGCCACACAAGCACCCCCGGAGCATACTTGCTCTCCGCAGGTTCTCCCCAGACAATGTATGCCTTGTCGTTGGGAGCCTCGATCACATGAATCGTCACAGGCTGCGGACCGAACTCCGCCCCGGCCGCTTTCCCCAGCCCGCAAGTCGTCCAGCCCGCCCCATCTGCCGACCGCGAAACCGTTGGCGCGCCGCAACTCGCTGGCCCCGTACCGCTGTTCGCACCAATCGCCGCCGTCAACGCCCCCTTCGAACTGCTTGCAATGCTCAGCGGTGGATTGGTGCTCCGAGGTCCGTCAATCGGCAGCTTCACCGGCTTTGACCATGAGCCGCCATCCGCTGACTGGCTATACCAGACCGTGTGGTCCGTGTCCTTCTCGTCAAGCACCGCTGCAAAGATAGATGCAAACCTGCTACCGCCGTAGGTCAAAGCAATGTCCGGCGAATCTACCCCCGCGCTTCCGACAATCGCCGTTGGCTCCGAAGTCTCAGGCCGCCAGAAGGCATAACGATGGCCATCGCCGTCCTGTTGGTCCTCATGGAACGCCAACCCGGCCTTTCCCGCCGAATCCAGAGCCATCGCGATATTTGTGTTGTTCCGCAGCTTCCATCCGCTGCCCGCGGGAATCGCCTGCAGCTTCCACGAGCCCACATCCGCGATCGCTCCGGTCACATAGCTGGCTCCCGACTCCGCATTCATCACCGCATTCACTTGCCCTGAAGCGATCATCATCGTGACCGCGCGAAAAGACCCGTTGCTGCCGTGCGGTGACGCTGTCTTCCACGTTGCGCCATGATCGGCCGACGTCGCATACAACATGTTCTCGCCAACTGCCGCGATGATGGCCAACGTTCCGTCAGCCCGATTGCACCCCAGCGCGATCGGATTCACATTCTGGTCTTCGAGTGGTCCTGTCGTCGCCACACGGACAGACGCTGCCCATCCGTACGCCGCACGATCCCAGTGCACAAAGCGAATCTCCGTATCCGACTTGTCGCCGTCCCCATTCGGATCGATCCACTCGAATGCGACCGCCGGATCCCCATTCTCATCCAGCGCCACCGCCGTCGCTGTGCCAAACATTGCGGGATCGCTTCCTTTCGGCACGGCGGCCGCATTCGAAACTCCAGCCGGCGGCGGCCCTGCCGTCACCACGTTCGAAAACTTTCCGTTCGTGTTGATCCGATACTGATACGTTCCGAATGCATCGATGCCTGTGTCCTGATAGTGCCCCGAAGCGCCAGGCGCCGTTTTCTGAAACGCCTGTCCCGACGACCGCTCCAGCACCGATGAATCTGCCGTCCCGCTCCACTCCAGTTCGACAGCTTTTGCAGTTGCCGACTTCACTTTCAATTCCTGGCCAGGCGCCGGGTTCACCACTGCCACGCACACAATGGCCATAAGCAAGAAATTGCGCACAATACCTCCGGGGTAGTTGGGGAATCTCACCGATTCTGCCACACACCGCAGCGCCGCGTCTGCCAGGATTTTGAAATAACTCCCGTTCCGGAAGTTCCGATCAGACCATTCCGCGTCAGCTCCGTTTTGCTCTCGAACCCTATAATCGTGCTTTGAATTTGCCTTCAACCAGCACGCAAGGACGCGCCCACGCCGCTGCCGTCGCCGCCGGAATCTTGCTCAGCCGCCTTGTCGGCCTTGTGCGCGATCGAGTTTTCGCGCACTACTTCGGCAACTCCGATGCCGCAGACGCTTTCCGCGCGGCCTTCCGCATTCCAAACTTTCTCCAGAACCTCTTCGGCGAAGGCGTTCTCTCCGCCTCGTTCATCCCCGTCTACGCGAGACTCGACACCCGCTGGATGGGCATCGAAAGCCTCGGCACGCTCAACCGCCTCATGAGCCGCCGACGCTAGTAACGTAGCGATTCCTGCCACAAAGGAACCATTTTGGGCGATGCTGGAAGTATGAAACTGAAGCAGTTTTTCGCCAGGCCACTGATTCTAGCCGCGCTGGTCGGATCGTTTTTCAGCGCCATATGGGGGACTGCTGCCGTCTTCCAGGCTGCGCAGACTCAGCGACCCACCAGCACTCCTTACACCGGCGACGTCTCGATCTTCGAAAAACCGGGACGCGATGAGCGTCTGCAAATTCAGCGTGTAATGGATTTGCTGGGCATCAAATCCGGATCATCAGTCGCGGATATTGGCGCCGGCTCCGGATGGTTTTCGATCAGGGCTGCGACGCGCGTTGGAGCAGGTGGAGTGGTCTATGCCGAAGACATCAGTTCCGATGCAGTGAAGTACATAGAGAATCGAATTCAAAAAGAGAAGCTGAGCAACGTCAAGGCCGTGCTCGGGACCCCGGATGATCCGAAGCTGCCGCCAGACTCTGTCGATGCAGTCCTATTTTTGAAGGTCTACCACGAAATCGCGCAGCCGATGGAGTTGATGGCGCACTTGAAGCCGTCCCTGCGACCGGGTGCAAAGATCGGCATTATCGACAGAAACGGCAATGGCACAGATCATGGTGTGAACAGCAATATCGTAAAACGGGAGATGGCTGAAGCAGGTTTCAAATTGCTATCGTCCTACGACTTCACGAAGCCCGACGACGAGGATTATTTCCTCGTGTTTGCAGTGCGGTGAGTCGATTCACGAGAATGAAACGCCCCGCGGAATCAACCGGTTTTCATAAGCCTGCCGTTCAAGTTCCTCGCGAAAATCGGGATGCGCAAGCGCGATGATTGCCTGCGCGCGTTCCGCCACCGATCTGCCCTTCAGATTGAACATTCCGTACTCCGTCACCAGGTACATCACATCCGATCGCGGCGTTGTCACGATATTTCCCGGCGTAAGGCTGAAGACAATCCGGCTGCGGCGTTCTCCTCGCTTTTCATAGGTCGACGAGAGGCAGATGAATGACTTGCCTCCCTTCGACGCATACGCGCCGCGCACAAACTGCAGTTGCCCCCCGGTTCCGCTGAGGTGGCGCTGGCCGTCAGACTCCGAAGCCACCTGCCCCTGCAGATCGACCTGCGTCGTGTTGTTGATGGAGACCGCCTTCTCGTTCTGCATGATAATGTTCGGCGAGTTCGTATAGTCCACCTGGTGGCAGTACATATCCGGATTGCGATTCGTGGTCGCGTACAGCGCGCTTGAGCCCAGCGCAAATGTATACGTCACCTTGCCCGGATCGAGCGCCTTTCGCGATCCGGTTACTCGCCCGGACCGGTAGAGCAGTCCCAGCCCATCCGTCATCATCTCCGTGTGAATGCCCAGATCCTTCACTCCGCTTTCGAGCAGCGTGCTGCACACGGCGTTCGGCATGCCGCCGATCCCGATCTGCAGGCACGATCCGTCTTCAATATCGGCCGTGATCCGTCCGGCGACGATGCGGTCAATCTCGGTCGGCTCCGGGTTGGGCAGCTCGGCGCTTGCCTGGTGATCTCCTTCAATCACGAAATCAACCTCGCGCAGGTGCACGCCGTTCTCTTTTCCAAACGCGTAGGGCATCTCGCGATTGACTTCGACGATCACCATCTTTGCGCGTTCGACCGCTGCCCGCAGCCACATGTTGGTCGGGCCGAAGTTGAAGTATCCGCCTTCATCCATCGGACAGGTTTTGAAAATCGCGATATCGATGGGTTCCAGAAAACGCCGGTAATAATCCGGCACCTCGCCCAGGTTCAGAGGCACATAGTTGCATCGGCCCGCATCGTGCTGCTTGCGGTCATAGCCGGAAAAATGCCAGCTGAACATGTAGAAGTGGCGGCCTTCCGGGTCGTTCTCGATCACGGCCCGCGGCCGCATCGAGAGGCACGAGCGGATCTTCACATTCGTCAATTCGTCTTTGCGTGCGGCCAGCGCCTGGTCAAACACATCGGGTTGGCAAAGCGATGCGCCGTAGTCAAGCCACATGCCCGATTTGACGAGACTCGCCGCCTGCTCCGCGGAAACCGTTTCTCCTGGCATGCAAGACTCCTCGCCAGCGGGGATTTACGTTCGCGAAGAAGTCTATAACGAAACCAGTCGCGATATAAGCACTTTTATGGTTTGCGTCAGCAGCCAGTGCAATTACGCCGCGTAGCCGTTCGCTCGGAACCACTCGATAGCCGCGCGCATCGCCGGATACACCGGGAGAATCCTGAACCCCAGTTCCTGCTGCGCCCTGGCCGATGAGGCGAACATCTTCTTCCTGCCCATCCGGACCTCTTCGAGCGTGGCCCGCGGCTCCTTGCCGCGGATGCGGCCGGTAATCAGCTCTTCAAAGAAGGCGTATGATGCCGCGACACCAAAAGGGATCTTGGTCGTCGGCGAAGGAATGCCCGTAATCGCCGACATCTTGTCCAGAATCTGCTTCAACGTGAGGTTCTCGCCGCCCAGAATATAGCGGCGTCCCGGGCGTCCCCGCCTCGAGCCCCAGCACATGCGCACGCGCAACTTCCGAAACATCCACCAGGTTGAGGCCGGTGTCAACGTATGCCGGAAATTTGTGATTGAGAAAATCGACGAAGATCCTGCCCGTCGGTGTCGGCTTCGCGTCATTGGGCCCGACCGGCGTTGTGGGGTTCAGGATAATGACCTGCTGCCCATCCTGCGCCGCCGCAATCGCCTGCTGTTCCGCGAGAAACTTCGAGCGCTTGTAATGCCCGACCATGTCGTTGATCGAGACCGGTGTGTCTTCATTCACCACAATCCCGTCTGTCCGAAACGCCATCGTGGCAACGGACGATGTGTAGACGACGCGCCGGACGCCGTTATTTCGAGCAACCTTCAGCAGATCACGGGTACCGTCCACGTTCGCGCGGTACATGGCATCGGGATCGCGGATCCAGAGACGGTAATCGGCAGCGACATGCATCACCGCATCGCAACCCTCAAGAGCGGGCGCATACGACTCTGGTTTCGACAAGTCTCCAACAACGGTATCGCCGGCAATGCCTTCCAGATTCGAAAGTCTGCTCGTTTTGCGGACGAGAAGGCGCAGGTCGGCGCCTTGCTCTGCAAGTGCCTTGGCAACATGATGGCCAACAAAACCGGTCGCGCCTGTGACGAATACCTTCATAACGTCGGAATGCGAAGTTCCATTCTAAGGCTTGGCGGCTCCTCCAATGATCGCCTCACCAAAAACCTGCGGAGTTTTGCCCGGCGCCAGGATAGCTTTAACATCAATGTAGATGGGTGACTTGGAATCGAAAAAACCGGCAGTTGTGCTCCTGAGTGGTGGGCTGGACTCGGCCACCGTGGCGGCAATCGCCGCCAGCGAGGGCTATGAGATGCAGTGCGCTTTCGTTTTTCTACGGCCAGCGCCACAGCTTCGAACTCGAAGCAGCCCGGCGGGTAGCCAAGTCTCTCGGCGTGGCTCGCCACCGCGTGGCGACGATCGATCTGCGCATCTTTGGCGGCTCGGCCCTCACCGGCGACATTGACGTCCCCAAGGGCCGCGACCAGCGCCGAGATGGAACACGGGATTCCCGTGACCTATGTTCCCGCTCGCAATACGATCTTTCTCTCGTTTGCGCTGGCATGGGCCGAGGTGCTCGGATCCAGCGATATCTTCATCGGAGTCAACGCCCTGGACTACAGCGGATATCCCGACTGCCGGCCGGAGTTCATTCACGCGTTTGAGTCAGATGGCGAACCTGGCCACTAAGGCGGGCGTGGAGGGACGGCAGAAACTCGCATTCACGCGCCGCTGATGCATATGACCAAGGCCGCAGATCATCAAAAAAGGAATGGAGCTCGGCGTGGATTACAGCCTGACCAGCAGTTGCTACGATCCCGGCATCGATGGGAAGCCGTGCGGACAATGCGACTCGTGCTTCCTGAGTAGAAAAGGATTCAGCGAAAACGGGATTGACGATCCCCTGCCCTATCCGGATGCGAAGGCGACGCGATGAGCTATGCCGTCAAAGAGATTTTCTATACGCTGCAGGGTGAAGGCGCGCAGACCGGGCGCGCAGCGGTGTTCTGCCGGTTTGCGGGATGCAATCTGTGGACGGGGCGCGAGAGCGATCGCGCGTCGGCGATCTGCCGGTTTTGCGATACCGATTTTGTCGGCGTGGACGGCGCAGGCGGAGGGCAATTTGAAACCGCCGACGACCTGGCAGAGGCTATCGGAGCAACATGGCCGCCTGACCATCGAGCGAACACGCGATTCGTTGTGTGCACCGGAGGCGAGCCGCTGTTGCAGCTGGATCGGGTGCTGATTGATGCCCTGCACGAACGTGATTTTGAAATTGCGGTGGAAACGAACGGCACCCTAGAGGCCCCGGCGGGCATCGACTGGGTATGCGTGAGTCCCAAAGGCCGGCGCAAGGCTCGTGCAGACGACGGGCGATGAATTGAAGCTGGTCTTTCCTCAGGCTGGACGCGCATGCCGCCGGAGTTTGAGGGCCTGGCCTTCCCGCACTTCTTTCTGCAGCCGATGGACGGGCCCGACCGCGATTGCTAAATACGGATCTGGCTGCTGCGGTATTGCCTGGAACATCCCAAATGGAGGCTGAGCTTGCAGACGCATAAGATCGTGGGGATTCCTTGAACGCTGAGTTTTCACAACTTCGACGCAGATAGCGGATGCGGAGTGGAAAGCAGACGCAGATCCTTCGCGCCGCTTACCACCAGACTATGTCTGCGGGGCCCCAAGATTGCGGCGCTCAGGATGACACGGCAAATCTACTGATAGAGAAAGAGGCGCGATGGCTTTAACCGTCGCGCCCCTTCTTGTGTTCTTCTCGCTGATTAGAAGACCAACTTGCCGCCGAATTGGAGTTCGCGAGGATCGTAGGTGCTGGTGACCTGGCCGAAGTTGCCATCGGTAAAGCCAGTGTCCACTCCGTTGAATTGGGTGTGGTTGAACGTGTTGAAGGTTTCGACACGCAGTTCGAGGTGCGGGTTCTCCCTGCCGGTAAAGGGAATGCTCTTGAACAACGCGAGGTTCCAGTTGAAGAGCCCGGGGCCGACGACGCTGTCTTTGCCTGCGGTGCCGAAGCCTTGTTCGTGCCACCGTTCCATGGGGCCAGCGGGAGCCGTGAACGCACTCGGTATTGAACCACTGCGAAACGGTCTTTGCTCCGCTGCGGGGATTGCCACTGACGCTCGGGCCGGTTGACGGTACCGCCGCCCAGACCGAGCGTATCGGGCGAATAGGTGACGTTCATTGGCGATCCCGACTTGCGCGACGGTCACGCCGGAGATTTCCCATCCACCGAGGACGCCATGTTCGAGGATGTTGCCGCCGTGAAGCCAGAACGGCAGCCTGTAATCGTAGTTGGCGTTGAAGATGTGGCGCCGGTCAAGAACGCCGGAGCCGCGATCGTATCTGAGGTTGAAGGGATTGGATACGGTGCCGCCCGATCCGGAGATGTTGGTGGAACCGAGGTCGCCGCTCTGGATGTCGATCTCGTGCGACCAGGTGTATGCGAACTGCATGGTGAGGTTGTGCCAGTTCTGCAGACGCAGGCTGGTTTGGAGCGAGTTGTAATTCTGGTTGGTCGCGCTTTCGATCTGCGTGATGTTGGAGTAGCCGAGGAACTGGCGGTAGAGATTGGCATTCGCGCCGGAAGCAACAGCCTGACGATCGGTCATATCGCCGATCGGCAGGGTGTTGATGTTGCGCTCATCCGACTGGTTCCACCCGCCTGAGCCTACATACTGCAAACGAAGACAACGGCAGGGCGCAAGCTGCTGCTGAATGCCCAGGCTGTATTGCGCGGTCGCAGGATCGGGATAGTAGTAGCTGAGGTTCTGCATGCCGGCCGGGAACGTCGGCGTGGCCGCCGTGCCTCCTGTGATAGCGCTGGTGGTGGGGCTGGAGAAGTAAACGCTAGTTCGCAGTTGGATGATAGGCGAAAGGCGGGTTGGTGGCAGCGCCGTAGATATCGTTGCCCTGGATGCGCTCATAGAACATGCCGGCACCAGCGCGGAGAACTGTCTTGCCGGTTCCGAATACGTCCCATGCAAAACCGATGCGAGGCTGGATGGTCTTGTAGTCGTTCTGCACGATACCTCGCGGGAATCCATTCTGTCCGGCGAGTTGATGCCGTTCAGATAGAAAGTCCCTCCGTTGGAGTTGGCAAGGCCGGGACTGACCGCCGAGCATGCTGCCGGCGACGGCGGTACAGATGGCTCCGCTGGCTGGATCCAGAACTGCTGCAGCGGCCGGGTTGTAGTCGGCAGGAACGAAGTTGGCGACCTCGTTGTTTTTCTCGTAGACGTGCGGCATGAGGTCCCAGCGCAGACCGATGTTCAGTGTCAGGCGGGGAGCGATGCGCCAGTTGTCCAGCCCGTAAAAGGAGTAGGTGTTGTTAAGCCAGTGCGCTGTGTTGAGGCTTTGCAGTTGCTGGTAGCTGTCGGCAAATCCGAGGAGGAAATTCAGGTACGAGTCTCCTGAAAAATCGGTGCCGAAGGAGTAGTCGCCTTGCGTGTCTGCCTGCAGCTGCTGATTCTTGTCGACGCGCATGTAGGAAAAGCCGAACTTGAAGCTGTGCTTTCCTTTGTTCCAGATGACGTCGTCGCGAAGCTGGTAATCGAGGAAAGCGTTGCGCCATGGCCAGTAGATCGTCGTCCACGTGGTGCCGAGCGGAGCTCCGAAACTGACCTGCGGCAAGCCGATTGAGCGCGTTGTTTCCCGTGAAGAAGCTTCCCGCATTCCAACCGGCCGGTTCAACGTAAGAAGCCCCGCCTGCGGAGGTCGGGCTGATGTTGATGGTATTGCCGTTCACATCGAGTCCGACCTTCGTTGAGCAGGTTTGGCGTGATGGTGTGGGAGAGCTGAATGACGCGAAGTCCACGACGGATTCTGGAAGACATCGCCGATAGTGTCGTAGCTGTCACCGCTCCACATGGTGGGGATGATGGTCTGCGACATCTGGATCGTGCATCCAGTGGCCCATCAGGTGCATTTTCGAGTTGATGTCGTGATCGATGCGCACCACGTCCTCGCGCACATAGGTGGGCTGTTTGGGCGAGGCGATGTACTGCGGATTGGCGGCCGAGCCAGTGTTGGGCTTGGGAATGTTGCCGGTGCCCATAAACAGCACCGCGTTGGGATCGAGCAGGTTGGCAGGGATGACATTGCCGGGAAATGGTCCGCCGGGGTAAGTCCATCTTGCGCGTAGATCGCAAGCTTGGCCGGATCGTTGGTCTTGGGCACGCAGGGCGGAGCGACGCCAGCATTGCAAACGCCCGAAGGCAGGCTGGACGCCGCGAGTTCGTTCAAGGGCGTGTAGCTTAGCGCCGATCCCTGCCGTCGGAAATCAGAGGCAGGGACGGTGTTTTCGGGGCTGGGATTGACGCCGTTGATGAAGCGCCGCCACTCCTCGTTGACGAAGAAGAACGTCCGGCTCTTGCTCTTCGGGTAGATGCCGGGGATGAACGCCGGACCGCCGACATTTCCTCCGAAAATGTTCAACCGCAGTTCCGGGGTCGGGGTGTCATTACGTTTGGCGAAATAGCTGCCGGCATCGAAAGCGTCGTTGCGATCGAACTCCCACAATGCGCCGTGGAAGTCCTTTGTGCCGGATTTCACTACCATGGTGACGGTGCCGCCAGAGGCGATGCCATAGTCGGGGCTGTAGTTGCTGCTCAGCGTCTGAAACTCTGCAAGCGCATCGGGCGATGGCATCAGGTCAAACTTGCCGCCGCTGCCGCGGTCGTAGGCTTCGCCGCCGTCGATGAGCCAGTCGTTGTGGTCCGGGCGCATCCCGTTGAAGCTGAGCCCGAATCCACTGCCCTGCGCGGTGACGCCGTTAAACGAGGGAAGATTGTTGGCGACGCCGGTGCCGAGCGTTGTAAGCGAAACCATGTTGCGGCCGTTGGTGGCGAGCTGCGTGATCTGCTGGCCGGTAATAAGGTTGCTGACCTCGTTGGTTTCGGTCTGCAGGTGAAGCGCATCGGCCGTGACGGTGACGGTCTGGACTCCGGCGCCGACGGCAGGGTAACGTTCTCCGGCACGGTGGCCGCGACGTTGATCGACGATGGCGTTGATTTGCGAGGCGTTGAAGCCTCTGGCCTCAGCCTTCAGGTTGTAGTTGCCGTGTTCCAGGTTGGGAAAATCGTAGAGTCCGGCGCCATTGCTGGCTGTAGTTCTTTTTTCGCCGGTCGCGGTGTTGGTGATGGTGATGGTCGCGTTGGGAACGACGGCGCCGGAGGGATCGGTAACCGTACCCTTGATTTCAGCATTCTCCTGCGCCCATCCGGATGCAGCGCACGAGACAATCACCAGCACTACACCGAGTGCGTATTTGACGACATTCATTTGTCCTCCTCAAAACAGCCCGGCATACGATGGGGATTCATTGTTCTTTCCTCGAAGCCGGGAGCAAAGGACCGACGGAGGCACACCCTTTCCACCACGCGCGAATCTCGTTCGCACGCGCTCGCGCGCGCCGCACAAAGCGATGACGCGGAGCCGCGAAAGGATCTAATGCCCCTCGCTACCCGTGTTTACCTTGGCTTTCGGGAATCTGCATCGGTCAGAACGGCGGTCAGTTCCGGGTTGGCAAACAACGAAAAGAAGACCGACGACTGGACCGGCCTTACTGGTCGTTAAGGACCTTTGTTACGACATTAGTTGGGAACACGCCAAGGCCCGGAGATGTCCGAGGCCGCCGTCGAGAGCATCTTTCAATATTGAGTCAGCATTTAGACACACTCTGATTCGTTGCGTTCTGATGGTCTTTGGACGGAGTGATAGTGCTGAAGGTTGTGAATTTCGAGCTTTGAAGAAGTCATTTGGATAAAAACAAAGCTTTATTGCGATGAAAATTTCTGGGACCGCAAATTTTAGCACGGGCCATTGCGGCACTCGGCAGTGTGAAATGCATGTTCGCTGCAGATGACCGTACGATTCGATCCACGCGGCCGAAGACCCGTCTCAAGCTCCCCCTTCGGTTCGAGGCTGCGTGGCCCACTTTATGAGAAACTGGAAGTGAGGAGTTCTAGAGGGACAAATCTGTATTCGCGAATCCCGAAACTCTGAGCCAATTTTTAGGATCGGTGCGTCGGCGCCCCGGAGAGCCTCGCAATGAGGTTCTCGGCGGGCGAGGTTGAAATCAGCCTGCTGTACCGCGCACGGGAAAACGAAACACATGCTGAGTGTCAGCAATGTATCGATGCGCTACGGCGCGAAGGTTCTGTTCGAAGAAGTCTCGGTGACCTTTACGCCGGGGCGGCGCTATGGACTCACCGGCCCGAACGGCTCCGGCAAATCCACTTTTATGAAGGTCCTTACCGGTGAGCTGGAGCCGCAAAAGGGAACGGTGGTGCGTCCGCGCAAACTCGGCGTGCTGCGCCAGGACCAGTTCGCTTTCGATACCTACCGCGTCATCGATACCGTGATCATGGGCAACAAGCCGCTGTGGGCCGCACTCGAAGAGCGCGACCGCATCTACGAGAAATCCGAGATGACCGACGAGGACGGCATGCGCCTCGGCGAGCTCGAAGGCATCATCGGCGACGAAGACGGCTACACGGCCGAGAGCGATGCGGCCGTGCTGCTGGATGGCCTGGACATCACCGAAGAGCTGCACGAGCGCAAGATGGGCGAGCTGCAAGGCGGCCAGAAGGTCCGCGTTCTGCTGGCGCAGGCGCTGTTCGGTAAACCCGAAGCCCTGCTGCTCGACGAGCCCACCAACTATCTCGATCTCGAGTCCGATCCACTGGCTGCAGGATTTTCTGAACGACTACGACGGCACGCTGATCGCCATCTCGCACGACCGCCACTTCTTGAACAGCGTCACCACCCACACCGCCGATATCGACTACCAGACCATCATCATCTACACCGGCGGCTACGACGACATGGTGATGGCGAAGACGCAGATCCGCTCCACGCTCGAATCGCAGAACGCGCAACGCGAAAAGAAGATCGCGCAGCTCAACGAATTCATTGCGCGCTTCGCGGCCGGCACGCGCTCATCGCAGGTGACCAGCCGACGCAAGGAAGTGGAGCGCCTGCAGACCAACGAGCTGGCGCGCTCCAACATCCAGCGCCCCTACATCAGGTTCGACCAGGTGCGCCCCAGCGGCAAGCATGTGCTCGAGTTCAAACATCTGACCAAGTTCTACGACGACCTCAAAGTCCTCGACGGCTTTACCGCCAACGTGCTGCGCGGCGAGAAGATCTGCCTGATGGGCCGCAACGGCGCGGGCAAAACCACGCTGCTGAAGATCCTGCTGGCCAACTATCCCGGTCTTGCGGATAAAGAATTCACGCTCGACTCCGGCACTGTCTTCTGGGGACACGAAGCACAGATCGGCTACTTCCCGCAGGATGTCGGCTCGACCATCGAACACGGCCTCACCGTCGCCGAGTGGCTCCACCGCTGGAATCCCGACGCGCACGTGGAAGAGATTCGCGGCATCCTGGGCCAGATGCTCTTCTCCGGCGAAGAGGGCGAGAAGCCGACCAAGGCGCTCTCTGGCGGCGAGCAGGCGCGGCTGATCTTCTGCAAACTGATCCTCACCAAGCCCAATATCCTCATCTTCGACGAGCCGACGAACCACCTCGATCTCGAAGCCATCAATGCGCTCAACATCGCGCTGCAGCGGTACGAAGGCACCGTGCTGCTGGTGACCCACGATCATGACTTGATCGATGAAGTCGCCACGCGGCTCTGGCACTTCGACGCCGACGGCATCGAAGACTTCCAGGGTCCATACGAGGAGTGGAAGGGCAAGCACAACTAACGACAATCAACCTCAGGGAGATCCGGCCCCTGCCCCGCTCTTCGACGAAGCTAAGGGAGCTGAACTGCGACACACTCGATCCCGGGCGCAAGCGGACCCCCCTGAACGTACCCGGCTGCATCCACAGCCGGTCGAACAGATACTCATTGACACTGGAATCCAGGAATATCTATAGTCCGGACAGTTTTCCCCTGCTAAAAAATCCACCAAGTGTCAAGAAATTGGAGATGCTATGCGCAGAATCCTGTCCATTTCTGTCTCGGCTCTGTCCCTGCTACTGTTTGCCGTCCCTGCAGAAGCTCAAACCCTTCGGACCATTTACAGCTTCGGCAGCGGATCGGATGGCAACGTGCCTTCCGGCTTGGCATTTTCAGCCAATGGCAGGCTCTACGGAACAACCGTTTGGGGCGGCAATGCGGACAGCGGCACTCTGTTTTCGGTTGATCTCGCCGGTAATGAAACCATTCTCCACAGCTTCAATCCTACGGTTGACGGACTGAGTCCCTTCGCGCCGGTCCTTGTCTCTGGCGACGGCTCCATTTACGGTACTGCAGCGGCAGGGGGTACCTATGGCCTGGGGACGATCTTCAAGTATGATCCCGCGGGTAATTTCACGACCTTATATAACTTCGGAGCCCGGGCAAACGATGGCAATGGTCCGTTTTCAACTCTGGTCCGGGACGCGAGCGGCAACCTGTACGGGACCACGCAGATTGGCGGCGATTCCGACTCTGGCACCTTATTCAAGCTGGATACGTCACTGAACGAGACGATCCTCCACAGCTTCAACGGCTCCGATGGACTGATCCCCCGCTCAGGAGTACTGAGAGACTCCGCCGGAAATTTCTACGGAACCACCGCCTTCGGTGGGCAAACGTTCTGCGGCGTTGTTTTCAAAATTGATTCGGCTGGCAGCGAGACAATTCTTCACAATCTCAACTGCGGCACAGATGGTTTCAACCCGTGGTCGACCCCCATCCGCGATACAGCGGGCAATCTCTATGTCACTGCCGCACAGGGAGGCCAGTACGGAAATGGAGTGCTGTTCAAGATCGCTCCGGATGGGACTGAAACCATATTGCATGCCTTCTCGGGCGCAAATGGAGATGGCGCGGAACCATTTGCGGCTGTGGTCATGGATGCGGCGGGTAACCTCTTCGGAACGGCCTCACAGGGAGGCGATCAGAATCTCGGGATACTGTACAAACTTGACCCGAATGGTAACCAGACCATCCTTCATACATTCACAGGCCAAAATGGCGACGGAGCAAATCCCGGTAACTTGGCCATCGACGCGGCGGGAGATCTATTCGGAGTTACTACTAGCGGCGGCGTTAATCAGCTCGGCACCATATTTGAGTACTCTGCTACGCCATCCATCGCCATTCCGTCGATGCTTTCCTACGTCGACTCCTTGCTTGCGCAGCGAGCCATCAATCGAGGACAGGCAAATTCGCTCACTAAGCAGCTTCAGCAGATCTCCAAGCTGATCCTCAGCGGCAAGATAAATGGTGCGGTGAACAACCTGACTTCGTTCATCTCCGGCGTGAATGATTTGGTCGCATCCCGCGTGCTGGATCAGACCCAGGCAGCGAGGTTGATTGCGGGCGCGAATGGTCTGATCGCAACTCTCTCGGCGTGAGCAGAGACCACCAGAAGCGATACAAATTCGGAAGATTCAAATCAGCTATCCGCTCGTGCCGGGGCTGAAAGGAATAACGGATTTCGTCGCGTAGAATCCCCCCCATGCACTCAGTTCTTTCCGAACTGGCCTGGCTTGACATCGCTGATCCGGCCGCGCCCGAACTCGACGACCCCGCGCTCCGGTTCCGATGGACCCGAGAGATTTCGCCGCCACCGCGAGCGTTACACTCGAAGTGTGAAAAAGACCATCCTGTTCCCAGCTATCCTGTCCATCCTGCTCGCCCCCACCCTGTCTGCACAAGACGTCCAACAGTTTCTCGGACGCTGGGACATGACTGTCACCCCCGCCGACGGCAAACCTTACGCGCAGTGGATCGAGCTCACCGATAGCGCAGGCAAACTCGAAGGCCGCGTTCAGCCGAGAGGCGGCGCGTGGCATCCGGTCACAAGCGCCCATTTCGAGTCCGGCAAACTGATCGTGCTCGTTGGCGACGGAGGCCCTGGTTCGCAGGTCACCTGGGCGCTCACCTCTCCCGGTTCAGGCAAATTGACTGGCATTGAGAAACATGGCGACACCGACGGGCCGATGCTCTCCGGTGTGAAAGCCCCTTCTCTTGATCGCCCAATGCCCACGCAGTGGAGTGAGCCTACGCCCATTTTCGACGGCAAGGATCTCGAAGGCTGGGAGCCTATTGGGAATATCGACAACAGCAAATGGGTGGCGCGCAATGGCGAACTGGTCAATGACAATCCCGAAGTGCCGGGTCAAAAAGTCCACGGTGCCGCAAACATCAGGACCACGCGGAAATTTCAGGATTTCAAGCTTCATATTGAAGTGAATTGTCCGGAGGGTGGCAACAGCGGCATATATCTACGCGGCCGCTACGAGGTACAGGTGGGCACCGAAGGCGGCAAGCTCCCGACACATGAAATGGGCGCGATCTACAGTTGGTATCCCCCGCCCCAGGGCTCGGAAAATGGACTTGGAAGATGGACCACCTTCGACATCACCTTGGTCGGCAGACATGTAACCGTTTTGCGCGATGGCAAGATGTACCACGACAATGTCGAGTTACCGGGCCCCACTGGCGGCGCCCTCGACAGCAATGAGGCCGAGCCTGGACCGATCTATCTTCAGGGAGACCACCACGGCGTCATCGCATACCGCAACATCACCATCTCCCTTCCGAAAGATTGATGCTTTCGCCGAAAGCCCGCCGCGATCACTCGCGTAGAATTGCCCTGCATGGACTCAGTTCTTTCCAAACTGGCGTGGTTTGACATCGCTGATCCCGCCTCGTCCGAACTCGACGAACTGGCACGCCGGTTCTCACTGCACGAATTGCAGATCGAAGACTGCCGGCATCGTCCGCAACGCCCGAAAACCGAGGAACACGACCACTACATCTTCACAGTGGTCAAACACATCCACGATCACGCTGAACTCGAATTCGACGACATTGATCTGTTTCTCGGCCCCGACTTTCTCATCTCCGTCCGCAGCGCGGATACTGCGGTTATCCAAACCGTTCGCACGCGCGCCGAAGAGGAGAACGTCGACCGGCTCGACCGACTCTTTTACATGATCATCGACCAGATCGTGGACGGCTATCAGCCCGTGCTCGACAAACTCGCCGACGAGATTGCCGAGATAGAAGACGTAGTCCTCGACCGCCCCGATCCCGAAACGCTGGCCCGCATTTTCTCCCTCAAGCGAAAGCTGGTCGACTTTCGCCGGATAGCCGGCGGCATGCGAGAGGTGGTAAATGCTCTCATCCGCCGCGAGAAGGGATTGCTGGGAGACGACCTCGACCCTTACTTCCGCGACATCTACGACCACATCATTCGAACCGTCGATCTGATCGAGAGCTACCGCGACCTGCTGTCGGGCTCACTCGATATCTATCTGTCCGCAGTCGCTAATCGCACCAATGAGGTAATGAAGGTCCTCACCATATGGGGAACCGTCGCGCTGCCTTTAGTCATCATCACCGGCTTCTTCGGCATGAACCTGAAGCTGCCGTGGGCGAACAATCCTCACGGCACCGAATACGCAGTCGCGCTGATGTGTGTCTCCACCATCGCGATTCTCATCTACTTCAAGATGAAGCACTGGTTCTGACACCCCTGAAAATACGTTGCCCCGCGGCGTCATCACATCCGCCGCGGGGCAACACAAACCGAGTCGATCTACTCTTCCCTCACCTGCATCTTTTCGCAGGTTACATTGTTATTCCAATCCACGAACGCCCCGTTCGGATTGTCGCGCCAGGCCCACACATGTAGTTCGAAGAAGTCGGGGAGCTGAAAGCGATTGGGCGCGGCTACAAGCTGAAAATCCTGCCCATCCAGTGTCGGCGGCGCATTGTTGTACTTCATCCAGGTGGCCGCGTCCACAATGTATTCAACGCCAACCAGTTTGAGCCTGCTGCCCACAGGCTCATAGATCAGCGCCTCGGGATATTCCTTCTCGATCTTCCCGTCGCCGACCAGTTTCAGATTCACGTAATGAATACCCATAGCCCCGTGATCGGGCCCCGTAACGCATCCGAACGCAGGCCCGTAACCCGCAGGCCCCGCGTTATTGACGTCAATGAATTGTTCCGTAGCCTGTCGAACATCCTGCACAAGCTGGGCGGGCGCATGATGCATGGAATGCTGATCCTGAGCAGACGCCTTTGAGCCCATGAAGGTGGTAAGCAGGGGCAACGCCAAAACAACTTTGGCGGAACTGTAGATCCAGGTGGTCATCCGTGGCATTTCTTTTCTCCTGTTTTAACGGGTTTTGATGGTGATTGCTTGCCGCTGCGCACACGTCCGCGCTCGTGGCAAAACTCTGATTTGCCAATATCGTCGTAGTTGTTACGGGGTTTGACGCGTCCTTACAGGCGCGCCGCACTGACCGACGACAGGCACTCCGTTCGTCACTGAATCGAAAATCGGCGAGAACTTCGGCCCAAGTTGCGCAATCGCCTGCAATTCCGTATCAGGCACGTCGGCCTTGATTTTGAAATTGACGCGAATACCCTGGTATCCCTTCCGCACCTTCTGGTCGAGATCCAGGAAACCGTGCAGATCAATATCGCCTTCGAACGATGACTCAACCGCATCAATCTGAATCCCGCGCGCTGCGGCGTGATAGACCATTGAAGTTGTCATGCAGGCGGCCAGCGCGTGCAGCAGGTGCTCCGCCGGATTTGCCGCTGTGTCCTTGCCCAGCAGAATCAACGGTTCATCCGCTTCCAGCACGAACGCCTGCGATCGCGATTGCTCCTGGCTGGCGCCATAATACCCGCCACCGTAGACGAGTTCTGGCCGGCCTCCTTCCACTTGTTTCGGATGTTGAACTTGAACTTCGCGATTTGCGGAGTGGTTTTGACAGCTTCAATCGTTGCAGTCAGGCCGTCGACGTTGACGCCATTGATCAGTGTGCAGGACTCTTGTGTTGTTGCCATTTTCTAACCTCGTTTGCTTGATCTGCTCGCGCAGATCGGGGGATGTTCAAAGATTGCGCCCAAAACAGCCTTGCAACAAGATGGCAGATATGCCATTGTAAGTAGGTCCTTAGGCCACCCTCCGGTTTTCTATTTTGGGCCGGAAACAGCTTCGAGGTACTCTCGTTGATTGAGATCACTGTCCTTCTCCTGGACCAGATGTTTTCCTCTACGGCCATCGGCCCCATGGAGGTTTTCCGTCACGCGGGTTCGCTGTGGAACGTCTTGACCGGGACAAAACTCGCGCCACGCTTTCACGTAACCACGGCCTCGGCCGATGGAGGTCCGGTTCGCTGCGACGGCGACATCCAGATTCATCCAAATGTCGCTCTTAAGGACGTTGGCAAAACCGACCTCATCTTCGTTCCCACTACGGGGCTCAGCGTGGGCGATGTTGTCGAACGCAATGAGACAATCGTCCCGTGGTTGAAACGCCGGAGCACGCGAGGCGTAGCGATTGCAAGCGTCTGCTCTGGCGTGGGCCTCGTCGCGGCCGCCGGGCTGCTCGATGGCAAGCGCGCCACTACACACTGGGGTCTGGCAGAGAAATTTCGCGAAATGTATCCCCGGGTGAAGTGGATGCCGGAACACATGGTGACTGAAGACCGCGGCTTCTACTGCGGCGGCGGAGTGAATGCTTCGCTCGATCTGGCTGTCTACCTCGTAGAAAGATTCTGCGGACATGAAGTTGCCATGCAAACATCCAAAGCTCTTCTCATCGAGATGCCGCGCGCATGGCAGGCCGGATTCGCGATCGTCCCCTTGAAAACCGATCACACTGACGACACCATCTCGAGCGCACAGGAGTGGATCCACAAGAATTTCGCCAGCACCTTCCCCCTCGAAGATCCGGCCGGCCGCGTGGGAATGAGCGTGCGCAACTTCGTCCGCCGTTTCAAGCAGGCAACCGGCGACAGCCCTTTGATCTACCTGCAAAAACTGCGCGTTGCCGCAGCCAAGCGCTTGCTCGAAACCAATCACCGCTCCATGCCGGAGATCAGTCAGGCCGTTGGTTACCAGGACGTCGCGTTCTTTCGCTCGCTCTTTCAACGGCACACCGGCATCTCGCCAAGCGAATACCGCAACAGGTTCGGAGTCTAGTGCAGCTCAAACGAACCGTTCAAATTCCCGACCATCATCAATTGGAGAAATCATGGATAAAGCTGTTTTGGATATCAGGTCGCTTCAAAAACCTTTCAAAGAGCAGTACCGGCGAGATCCCCAGACTTCGCGCATCACTCTAACGGCAAGAGGCAGTGAAACCTCCACTCCTCTATCGTGTTCCGTGGACATCGGCCGCGCCATCTACCAGGCCGAGGCCCACACCGGCGTTGGCGGCTCCGGAACTGCCGCCTGCTCCGGCGATCTCCTGTTGGGCGCATTGGCCGCCTGCGCGCAGCTCACCTGCCAACTCGTCGCCACTGCCATGGGTATTCAGACGCGGCATATCGAAGTGACGGTTGACGGCGATATGGATCTGCAGGGCACCCTCGGCCTTTCGAAAGAAGTGCCTGTAGGCTTCCAGGCTATTCGCGTGAATTTCGATCTCGACGCACCCGGCGCAACACCAGATCAGCTCCGTTCGCTCCAGGAAAAGACGGAACAATATTGCGTGGTCCTCCAGACCCTGTTGCATCCTCCACAGATCGCTTCAGAGTGGACCAGTGCGCCAAAAACAATCTGAGGTCAAAACGGATCTTCCGACCGACGAATTCGCCCCCGCCGGCGCGCCTTTTATCGATGCGTCCGTCACCCTCAACTCGTGCACCGACCGGTAGCGGAGGAGGCTCACCGACTCGGTCGTCACTTGACACCACCTTCCCGCCGCCTTTGTAATAAGGACAGTGGTAGCGGTGATGGAGTTCACCGCGCAGGGCGGCTCGGCTTGGCTGGCCCTCCCTGTTAACCGCTGTCCCGCAAAGGCCGGACAGATGATGACTCCTGACAGGCGATCCTGTCGTGGAGTCACGCCCGGCGCGATCCCTGCAAAAAATTTGAGCCAGAACGAACGCGCTGCAGTGTCTCTGCTTCAGCGATCCTGCTCCGCGCGTTCTCACGGCATGCACGGGAGAACAAGCCTTGCAGAAGTATCTCTACATCGCCATCGGAGGAGCGCTCGGCTCCATCGCACGCTACTGGGTTGGATCGTCTGTCGCCGGCCGCCTCGGAATCCGGTTCCCTTACGGCACACTCATCGTTAACATTAGCGCCTGCATCATCATTGGCTTCTCCATGACATGGCTCGGTCGCCGCACCGATCTCAGTCCCGCATGGCGCTTTCTCATCCCCGTTGGCTTCATCGGCGCTTACAGCACCTTCTCCACTTACGAATGGGAGACGCTCTCCAACCTTCGCGCCGGAGAATTTGGCATCGCTGCCCTTTATGCAATCGGAAGTTTTGCGGCCGGACTTGCCGCGGTGTGGGGTGGTTCCGTTCTTGGCGAATGGTTCTCCTGACCGCACATCCACTGTCGAAATCGCCAAGCCGAAAAAAGGTTCCGCCGCAGCATCTCAAAATCAAAGGAAAAGCCCAGATGATAGTGGGTGTACCGGGACATGCGTTCAGTTGCAGACCCGAGACATCCGTTACAAACCCCTTGCGGCGGCGATGATTCGGGTCGACGGGACCCGAGAAGGCATATATCCAGTCGTCGAGGCCGTGGGAATGTGGCAATCCCGAAGGGATTTTCAAAGAGTGTGGGAAGGGCGGGAAGCCGGCTCCATAGCTTTCCACGCTTTCCACACTCTGTCATTTCCATGGCCTGTTTTTCGCCCTGCAAATACTGGGTGGACCGATTTGGGCCCGCCCAGTGCAATCTGCCGCGCTCGCCACGAAAGAGACTCATCGCTTGTCATTAAGTGCGTTGGCGATGATGCGCTCATGAACCACCCCGCAGGACATCACAAGTTCAATGCGCGTTTCTTCGGATTCAAAAGGTAGACTATGTGCATGAATTTTGTGCGGGTGAGAATTGGCACTTAGCGACACCGAATTCACATTGATTTGCCGAGCTCGCCGGAGATTGTGCGATCTCGATGAGCCATCCCTGACCGTTGCCCGCATAGCGAGAGAATCCGGCATTTCTTACTTCCACTTCATTCGGCGTTTTGGGGCAATCTTCGGATCGACACCGCATCAATACAGGATTCAGGCTCGATTGAGAGAGGCCAAATTGCGGCTTGTCTCCGGCCAGTCGGTCACGGATGCCTGCTTTGCGGTCGGATTCGAGAGTGTCAGTTCATTCAGCGAACTCTTTGTGCGGCATGTAGGTCTTCGGCCACTGGAGTATCGAAGGCTTACTCGAGCTTCCGTGACCATTCCCTGCGCCCTGCCACTTGCCCATTTTCCCGGTTGCCTCTCTCTGATGGGATCCCTACCCGCGGAAGTGTTTCGCAATTTTCGAGATGTCGGCGGCTTGTCTTCTCGGTAGCATCTTTTGGAGGAGGAGACTCAGAATGAAAATAAAACTCACAAGTCTGATGGTCGATGATCAAACCAAGGCTCTCGCCTTCTACACGGACGTGCTCGGATTTAAGAAGAAGAACGAGATTCCCATGGGAAACTATCGTTGGCTCACGGTCGTTTCCCCGGAGGATCCCGATGGAGCAGAACTCTCCCTGGAGCCAAATGCAAACCCGGCAGGACGCGACTTTCAGCAGGCCATGTTTTCACAAAAGATTCCCGTCGCGGCCTTCCAGGTCGAGGACCTCGCACCGGAAGTCCTGCGTCTGCGCAAACAGGGAGTTGTATTTGTGATGGAGCCCACGGATGCCGGAGCGGTGTGGATCGCGGTCCTCGCAGACACTTGTGGCAACTTGATCCAACTCTACCAAGTCAAGTAGGGTCCTCAGTTTGAACAACCTCTGTGCTGATCTTCCACGATATCGCGACCGATATTCGGAATTCCTCTGCCCGGAAGCAATTGAAATAATGCCCTCATATAAATTCGCGCACCTGTCAGGGTTCAGAGTTCAGGGGAGCAGCAATAAGCGATCGCAAAATTTATTCTTGACACTCACAGAAAATCCACTACCATATGGTTGTGGATAGGTTGGGTACAACATTTGCGGCTTTGTCTGATCCCACCCGTAGGGCGATGATCGAGCGACTCTCCCTTGGGCCGGCCTCTGTGCATGGATTGACGGAACCGTTTGCACTCTCGCAACAGATGATTTCAAAACATATTGCCTACCTGGTTCGCGCGCGGATTGTGATCAAGACGAAGCGTGGACGAGAGAGTGTGTGCACGCTTAGGCCAGAGACGATTAAGACAGTCAGCGACTGGGCGATCAGCTATCGCCGATTCTGGGAAGAGAGCTTCGACAAGCTGGAAGTGGTCGTGAATCAAATGAAAAAAGAGGAGGTCAGAGATGACACAAAACGCGGTGAACGAGATTGAGCGGATGGTCGTTACAAGAGTTTTTGATGCCCCACGCGAGCTGGTTTGGAAGGCGTGGACAGACCCGAAGTACGTGGTGCAGTGGTGGGGACCGAAGGGCTTTACTGCGCCCGTTTGCCGGATGGATTTTCGCGTCGGGGGAAAATCTCTCTTCTGCATGAAGACGCCGGATGGGCAGGAGTTCTGGAATGCCGTTGAATACCACGAGATTGTCCCGCACGAGAAGATCGTTTCCTTGATGTACTTTTCGGACTCGGAGGGAAGCAAGATTGATCCTGCGCAATTAGGCATAGAGCATGAGGCCATCGACGGTGCGTACGACGTGACCATCTTTGAGGATCTCGGAAACGGCCAGACGAGACTTACCTTCATTGGAAATGAGCCCATGGAGAGCGCGAAGGACAGCGGTCAACTCGAGGGCTGGAGCGAAATACTCGATAAAGTTGCCGAAGTTGTTGCGGAGCTGGTCCAGGCGAAATAAGAAGTTGAAGTTTTGACGATCGTCCTGCGCGAGAGACATCTAAGGGTGACGGGAGGCGACTTGGTTCGTGCTTCTCGTCACCAGGCAGAATAGTCGCCCGTTCGGATAAGGTACCCTTGGCGCAACTGTTGCCAACAGGCCAATGCACTCATTGTCATTAAGTGCATTGGCGATTTGTCAGAAAACGAGATCTGCCGTTGTGGCCAGCGCTTCATGGAGCACAGCCGTCTCTGGGTACCGACCCGATTTGCGGTTGAGCCGCATACACATTCGAGACTGCCTCTCCGATCACGCTGCTCAGTACGCCGGCGGCAGGCCGATCCTTTGAATGAGAGAACGATAACGCGGCTCTGCATGAAGGAAGTCGTAGGCAGGATCACACTGGATGTAAAGTAGTTGGGGCGAACGCTGGCGGAATGCCTCCTCAAAGAGCGACAGCGTCTTTTCGCGTCTGCCAAGCTGCGCATACCACGGGGCAAAATCCATAGGTGAGACGTAATGGGATGTGGACCTCATCTCTAGGCTCTTTATTTGCCAGGCGACGATTCCCTTATATCCGCTCTTCTGGAAGGCACGCCTCACGTCCTCGGCAGAGCTCTTCTCACCCGAGAGCGATAATCCCTTTTCCAAAAACTGCGCCGCCTGTTTCTCCAGTCCCTTGCATCGATAGATTTCAAACAGTGCAAAATCTAGCGATGCGTCGTTTGGGGTCGCTTCCTGTCGCTGCAGCGCTTCGCGAAGAGCGGCGTCGTACTGCCGCGCCAGTAAGTAATAGTGAGGTAGAGCCGCGGGTCGGGCAAACGGGTCCAGCTCTGTTGCTTTCTTCTCCGCTTCGATTGCTTCCATGTGGCGGTTCAGGGCGGCGAAGATCCGGGCACGGAGGTGATATCCCTCGAAATATTCGGGATCAAGTTCAATGCACCGGATGGATTCCCGCTCTGCGCGCGCCCAGTCCCAGCGACTCACTAAGATTGTGCCACCCAGGACCATGTGCGCCTCAGGAGACGAATCGTCGAGTTGAACAGCCTTGAGCGCCGCAGCTTCCCCCAATGGCAGCGCCTCCAGCGGATTCATCTTTCCTTTCACAGCGCCGCCCACGTAATACATGGACATGCCGCTCCAGCCTGGTGCGTAGTCGGGCTGCAACTCTGTTGCCCTCCGAAAATATTCGCCGGCTTTGTCGTTCTGACCGGCACTCCAAAGATATCTTCCGTGAATGTAGGCGTCATGTGCTTCAGGATTGACATCGTGAGGAGCCGGCTGAACCGCCGCGCTCTTAAGGCGCTTTGCGATTGTTAGCGCGGCATCTCTGGGAAGTGACACGATTGCGTCGGCGTCGCGATCATAACTCTCCGCCCATATATGCGCGTCGGTATCAGCCCGAATTAACTGAATGGTCATATGGACTCGATCGCCGGACCTGGATATCGAACCTTCGAGAACTCCCTCGACGCCGAGCGCATTTGCGATCTCGCGCAAAGGACGATTTGCGCCTTTGTATTGCATCACCGACGTGCGCGAGACGATACGAAGCGTCGAGTTCTTGGCAAGCATAGTGATGAGTTCGTCGGTCATCCCGTCAGCGAAGTATTCCTGGCCCGAGTCGCCGGATAGATTGTCCAGGGGAATGACAGCAAGTGAGTGGATGGGGGCGATCATCTGACGCTGATGTTCGATGATCCAGACCGCAACGATAGAATGCCACCGCTAAGTAGCCGCCGAGTGCGTACCATTTCCACCTCCTTCTGACTTGTATTGCATCCCGTAGATCGGTCGGGACTTTGACGGCTGCCACTGCTACGACCTGATTCCTTGGCGCGAGGTTCAGCGGAACAGTCTCTCCGATTAATGGTGATAGAACGTAGCCGATGCGCGGGATCGTTTCGATATATCGAGGCGATTCCGAGTAGTCGCCGAGGGCTTCGCGAATTTTCTGGATGGACTTATTCAGGCCGTGGTCGAAATCCACAAAGACGTCGGCGGACCATAGACGTCGTTGCAGTTCTTCGCGTGTGACGATCCCGCCGGGGCGATCGGAGAAAACATAGCACCTGCTGCGGCTGCTGCGGCAGCCTAACCCGAATACCGTTTCTGGTCAGTTGTCCGGCCTTCGGATCGAAGTCGAAAACCCCGAACCGAACCACGCCGGCTGCTGGCGCAACAGCCACCGCGGCCTCCCGTAACGCTGAGAACCCGAGTGTAGCACGGCATTGCGTGCGTGCGTTTGGACTAAGCGAAAGCTCTGCAAGTGAGGAGAAGTTCGCTCATGTAACTCAATCCAAAACGCCTACTCGGGGAGGAACAATCCGCCTCGCGGGCATTGTGCGAAAACCACTCCGTAGCCAGACTGGGAAATCTTGAGGTCGCGATACCAGAAACGGAGGGAACAAAACATGAAAGCTGCAAAGAAACACGTATCTCTGGAATCGCCAGCTGAATCGACAATGGCCAGAAACGGACTGAAAAGAATCGTCCTGGCTGCGGCTGCGACTCTGGCCATGACCTTCGCCGCGACCAGCGCATCTGGAAACTGCGGTCCAGTGGTGAGATAAGCCCGCCGCGATCCAGTTCCCAAATTTGCGGGGTGCCGTCCTGAGGTTTCCGGACAGAACAAACAGGAGCCAGATGCGATCCCTAGCCTGGGCGCGAAGAATTCGATTGTCGGATTGTGGCACGTCTTTTACGCCGCGAACAATTCAGTCTTCGCTGAGACATTAAAGCAATGGCACAGCGACGGAACGGAGTTCGAAAATGTTGACCACAATCCAGCCATTGGCAGTGTCTGCCTGGGAGTCTGGAAGCAGGTTAGTGTCCGGACCGTTCGTCTACATCACGTGGGTTGGCTGTTAATGAGGACGGCAGCCCGGCGGGAACCTTCACCCAGGATGAAACCGACACGGTCGCCCAGAATGGTATGTCCTACACCGGCACATTCACGTTCAGGACGTATGACGTGAACGGAACCTTCAGCGGTTTTGAGGTCACCGGCACAATTGCTGCAAGCCGGATTACGGTAAGTTGACAATCATCAACTGATAGAGCGGTCACGGGCTTCCGCTGGTGACCGCTCTGTTAGGGCGGGCGAATCGCGCCCCACCTTTCGTATGGCACTAACCATTGCAGTTAGGTCATCACGGCTTTGTCGCAGGTTTTACCAATCGACGCATCATTATCACGCAATACTGAGGCCGAAAAATGATGCCGAAACGTCAGCCCGTTCTCCTGCGATTTGGGCAGTTGAACCTCAACTGTTGACGTCAGACCAATGCACTCATCGCTAAACTTAGACCACTCGCCGTGCAGCTCTCAAGCGAAGCTCTTCCACATTGAGTTCTCCGATCTCCATGTTTCGAAAGAAACTCTATAAAGCCCCGGCGTGATCAACTCGAATGCCAACCGCTTCGAAGCGGAATACCTCGCTGATGAAGACTCTCTTTCCAAGGTATATACATATCGTCGTGTTTGCCGAAATGCGAGGACCCATAGCCATCGCGTTTCGCTGTAACCATGTCTCCGATCCGTTTTGTAACCCGAGGTGCTGAGTACGCTCAAGGAGTGTCGTCCTGTGAGGCGCCTCTAGAGTGTCCGTCTCCTGGACTCGGTCCCGATCTTGGGCCTCCCTCCGGGCAGTCAAGAGCCCAGGCTTCCTGAGCAGGTTCAATATCTCTCATTTGGCTGGAGATATTGGTTCCCGAAATCTTGCAGGTTATTTCTCCATTTTCTCTACACTTGTAGCTGGTTCGGAAAGGCATTCGCGCACATGGGATTCCGGCGGCCCGGTGAGGCATTCACATCGGACCGCCTGCCTTTTCAGAGATCCCGGTCCATGAATGCGACGCCTCGCCCAGAAACTGTGCAATTGCTCTGAGAATGACAGCCAAGTCATTACTTTTGAAGACCTTGACAACTTATGCCATTTGTTTTGAGCCGTTTACGGTAACTCCTCGCCGGTTTCCCGTATGGAATCAGGAATTTAGCGTTTTCCTTTGCGGATTGGGACTTTGCGGAAATGTCTGACACCCGCTCGGCCCTAAGATTAATAGTTCAGCGGCCCTTGCTCAATTTGGGCGATTGAGCTTGATAGCTGCACCGTCCAAGTCATTATTTTTGAGGACTTTACAAATTATGCCATTTGTTTTGAACCGCTTACGGTACCCCATGCCGATTACCGGCTTGGAATCAGGAACTTAACTTTTTTTTTGCGGATTGGAGAACTCGCGGAAATGCACAACACCGGTCGACGCAGATCAAGATTCAGCGACCTTACTCGATTGCGCAATCGCCTCGTGATGCGCCGGAGACTTGCGGAAATGGGCCACACACCCCGTCTGCAAATAAAGGCCAACGGTCTCCAATTGCGCGGTTGTCTTGAGAAGCGCCAAGTCGTTAATTTTGAAGACTTTGAAGATTAAGCCGTTTGTTTTGAATGGTTTACGATACCCCTTTCCGGATTACCCGGCCTGGAGTCAGGAATTTAGCATTTTTTGCGGATTCTTGCGGCACTGTGCATCACGCGCCAGCACCTTCAGTCCTTGCCGGGAATTGTGGGCCGATCAGGCCTCTCATGTGATTTGAGTCACGGAGCCGCCAAAGGTTCATCCCTACACTTGCACCATAGTTCAGTCAAAGAAAGAAGAAAGAGCTATGGTTGCTACTGAGAACGAAAACGCAGTCGGCAATTTGTTAGCCGCCTACGAAGGCGAAATCAACGCCCACGCCCGATACAAAGCATTCGCCGCAAAAGCCGAAGATGAGGGACTGCGCGGTGCCGCGAGCCTCTTTCGTGCCGCCGCTCGCGCCGAACAAATTCATGCCAGCAATCATGCCCGCGTCATTCGTCGCCTCGGAGGCGAAATCAATGCAGAGATTCTTCCCTTCCGAGTCAAATCGACTTTGGAAAACCTGAAGACCGCGCTGGGTGGTGAGCAAAACGAGATCGACTCGCTCTATCCGGAGTTCCTGGTCCACGCCGCAGCACAGCTCGAGACCAGCGCGATGCGCTCGTTCGCCTGGGCTATCGAGTCAGAGAAAACCCACGCCCGTCTTTATCAGGAGGCCGTTTCCGCGATGGAAGCAGGGCCCGGCTGGACACAGGATCAACTCGATTTCTATGTATGCACGCTCTGTGGCTACACGGCAAAGACCCAGGAAGCAGATAATTGTCCAGCGTGCAATTTCGTCTGGGAACGGTTTGAAGTAATTCGATAACACCCGGCCACGCAGAGTATTCAGAAAAAGAGCGGACCTTGGTCCGCTCTTTTTTTCGAAATGCAAAATCTCTAGCTATCGCTACTTCTCTGACGTGAAGGGCGAAGCCGGCAGGCCCTCCCCGTTGAATAGATTGCACTGTGGGCTGTTGGCCCATCCGTAGCGAACATAGACGGGCTCCGGCACGCTGGGACTGGATGCCACGACTGTCATGTCCTCAATCGTGGCTGCGGCGGGAAAATATTTACCATCTCTGCCGGCAACTTCAAATCCAGTCACCGCGCCCCCTTTAGCATTGAGCCCTTTCGCATGATCCATCCAAACCCGGATTGATCCGGATTCGGGTGTGGCCTGGCGAAACATCGGGCCCGAGTACTCGATATCCTCGCCGTAATTGAGAGCTCTGGCAGCCCGCGCGAGGCGTAGTCCAACATCGAGTTTGTCAGTCGGGTGCACGTCGTCGGGATTGCCGATGTCGATCGTGACCGCCATCGCCGTATTGCGCACCGCGAGTGTGCGCACCTGCTGCTCGCGAAGCTCAGCCCAGTCCTCCATAGGCGTCGATCTGAAGTTGGAAATCTGCACATAAAGAAACGGAAATTCGCCGACGCCCCACTGGCGGCGCCAGTCCTCGATGAGAGTGCGCATCACGCGGTCGTAGCTCTGCACGCGTGCGAGAGCGCTGTTGCTTTCACCCTGGTACCAGATCACGCCGCGAATCGGCAGCGGGGCCAGCGGCGCAATCATGCCATTCCACAAGAGTCCCGGCCCCCAACTGTTGAGCGGCGGATGCCATGGAAACTGTGGAATTGGCTTGCCCGCAGCCTTTGCTTCATCGCGCTGACGTTGTTCGTCCTTCTCTTCCGCCACCGCGTCGGCAGCCTTGTCCGTCATTTTGCCCCGAGCCACAAAAATCGGCGCCAGCGACGCATCCTCTCCAAGAGCGGTCAGTCGTACCCACGATTCGCCAACTGTTCCACCCCATGTAGCGTCGATCACTCCCACCGTTACATGCTGGCGCGCAGCGATGTCGCGCGCGAAGTACCATGCAACCGCGGAGAACTCTTTCGCTGTCTCGGGTGTCGATAATGTCCATCCGAGTGTATCTGCGTCCGGCATCGCATAATCCGAACTTCGCTTGTTGATCATCAGTAGCCGGATCTGCGGATTGGCGGCGTTGGGCAGATCCTGCGCCGCCGTACTGGCCCGGCTGAGCGGAAACTCCATGTTCGACTGACCCGAGGCTACCCATATATCGCCCACCATAATGTCATCAAGGGTGATTGGAGGCTGATTCGCGGCCTGGCTTGAGGTTTGATTGCCCGGACCCGGCGTAACCGTCAGCGTGAAGGGACCGCCTGCTGCCGCCGGCTTGAGATAGGTGCTCCAGTGGCCAAGACCATCCGCCGCAACATTCCTGGCGTCCCCTCGGAACGAAACCCCTACACTCTGCCCCGGCGCCGCAAGACCCCAGACATGCACCGGCAAATCACGTTGAATGACCATGTGACTTGAAAGGATGCTCGGCAAAGTCACTTGAGATGAAAGGGTTGCAGCAAATACAAAAAGAAATGCTGGGAGAAATCTTCTACGCACAATTCCCTCACAAACGAATATTGACAACTCAAAACACGCCGGCGCGGTTCATTTTCCGGAAAACAGAACAATATCAGACCGAAACTCTTCACGCCTCTGGAACCTGCCTTTGCCGCCAACCTTTACGCGCGAATCGGTGAGATATCTCATGGCCAGAGCGGACAGGCTCCACTCGCACTTTTGATAGTTGTCAGCCACCTCTCCGCAGTTTCACATGTGAGATAGGTTTCTTCTTTTTCATCGGTTTGAGCGATACTAGATAGTAGACACCGACCAGGAGTCACAAATGCCCTTGCGTACCCCACGCATAATCGCATTCGTCCTCATGGCCATTGCATTTCTGTCTCTCCTTCCGGAGCGCTGCAATGGACAGGCCGCGCTTTTGCTGGAAGAACCTTACGGCTTTTTCGGCGCCATCAATCCGACCGGTCACGTCGCCCTGTACTTTGCCCGCATTTGCGCCGACACCCCTGTGAAGCTCCGCCGTTGCGAACCCGGCGAAATGGGATCGGTGATCGCGCGTTACAGCGACGTCGCACATCACGATTGGGTGGTAATTCCGTTGCTGCCCTATCTCTATTCAGTGGAGAGCAGCTCCGAGGTTCCTGCTCGCGTAAATCGCGAAATCGTCAATCGCTTTCGCAATCAATACCACGAAGAGCATCTGCTGAGCCTGGGCAAAGATTTGCGCAAAGGAGATTTCTGGCACGGTGGATGGACGGAGCTCGTTGGCGTCGCCTACGATCGCAGGATCTACGCCCTTCGATTTGATACGACCGAGGCGCAGGACGACGCGTTCATTGACCGCATGAACGACGATAGAAATCATTCGCATTTTGAGCTGTTCTATAACAACTGTGCCGATTTTTCACGCGTTGTCCTGAATCAATACTTTCCCGACGAATTCGGTCGCAGCTTTTTCCCTGATGCAGCCATGACGACGCCAAAGCAGGTCACCCACAAGCTCACCGGTTATGGCGCCAAACATCCAGAGGCGCACCTTTCCATTTATGAAATCCCGCAGATACCTGGTTATCGGCGGCCGAGTCGCAGAAATAAGGGCATCTCAGAGACATTCGTCACGACTGCGTGGGCCGTGCCGGTCGTGGTCCTGAATCCTTATCTCGCCGGAGGCCTGTTTGTGGATTATGTGCTCGGCGGAAGATACAAGCTCATTCCGAAAAACACACCGAAGCTGGGTCCGAACAATCTTGATACCCTGCAAATCCCGACTGAAGTTGTCAAAGATGCAGGCAGCAATGTTGACCTGACCCACAACGTCTCCGCAGCGAACATAAAATCAGACATCGCTGCCCCACCAGGAAATCCCAGCATGAAGGAAGTAATCGGCACGCATGAGTAAGACGCAGAGCCTGAAAAATCACGGCCGTTTGGACCCCCTCTATCACTTCTTTATCTTCGCCTTCTACCTCGCCAACCTAGTCTATGCTGGATTTCACCTTTATCGGCAGCCAAGCCTTTCTTCCGGCTGGTATTTAGTTCTCTCTTTGGCAATCGCTGTTCCTTTGATCAAGCTCCGAACTTACCCGCTCAAAGTGCAGGACCGCGTGATTCGCCTCGAAGAACGGCTCCGCCTCCAGGCCCTCGCGCCTCAACAGTGGCACGCGCAAATCTATCGGCTCAGCGAGGATCAGCTGATTGCCCTGCGTTTCGCTGCCGATGACGAGGTCGTTGAACTGGCCAAGCAAGCGCTGGAACACAATCTCGGCAGAAAGCAGATCAAAGAACGCATCCGCAATTGGCGCGCGGATGACTGGCGCGTCTGAGAGAGTTTCGCGGCTGCTCAAAGGTCAAAAAGTGCGAACGGGTGCTCCTCGCCGCGCTGGCGCAGGATGGGTAGTGCCACATTGCAAACCCTGACGCCCGATCTGGTTTCCGCCGAAAACGTGCCCTTGTGTGCGTGACCGTGCAGTGCGAGGATCGGCCTGTGAGCTTCGAGCGCTCGCTCAAGGCGCGAACTGCCCAGAAACGGAAAGATCGGTTCCGGCTCGCCAATGATGGTCTCCTTGATCGGCGAATAATGCGTGATGCTGACTTTCTTCGTCGCGCGACTCTGCGCTAAACCGTAATCCAGTTTGATAGCCTCCCTCTCAGCTACCTCGACGAAGGTCTTGATTCCCTGCTCTCCAAACGGCATTAACTCATACGGCGCGAAGCCCCCGCAGAACCCCTTGGTCCCGGCGAAGCCAATCCCGTCTATGTCAAAGCACTGGCCATCGAGCAGGTGCACTCCAGCGACGCGCAACATGCCGGCAAGTTCATCCTGGTGTCCACTTTCGTGATCGTGGTTCCCGAGGACGGCGATCACGGGAATCCGAATATGCTCCAGAACTCCGAGAACTACTTTCATCTCGTCCGGAATGCCGTGATTCGTAAAGTCCCCGGCAATCACCAGCACGTCAGCAAGATCGTTGACGGCTGAAAACTGCCGGATATCCTTTTCGTGATTCTCTGCTTTGAGGTGAATGTCGGCGACTGCTGCCAGCCTCATTCCTTGCTCCTGGTCGTGCCCGCCTCGCGTAACGGATGCGGATAGTTGTCAGCGAGTTCGCGGTACATATCGCGTTCACCCCATTCGTTCACATCAATTGCGAACATCTTCGGATCAATCAGAGTGCCCCTGAAAGTTTCACGCCTGCCTTGGATAACAGACTTGCCAAAAAGTTCAGTCAGGTTGCGCCAGACTGATTCCGGAACCGTGTTTACCCGTGCCGGGTAAATATATGCGAAGAGAACCAGGTACCAGTAGAGCATCTCCCAGTGCGGCTGGGTAAGCTTGCCTAGACGCTCCCAGTCGAGGCTGTCTGCGGAGGCCCTCAGAAGATGCGCAATGTCGGCTCCGTCGAAGCGCTCGCGCCGAGTTACGAAGAGCTTGGAGGCGATCATCTCTTCCACAGCCAGGATCTTGCACGGAATATCGAGAACCGCATCCTCTTCAGCTCGATCGATCCAGAATGGCTCCACAGTCAAGGTCGCGTTGCCGACTCCCGTGATCAGATCCACAAAGTACTCTCCACGTCGAGCCTTCGCCAGCCAGACCGGATCCTGCACGTAGGTCTCAAATCCCTCTTCGACCAATACCTCGAATGCGCGCGGAACGGCATCGGGAGTAAGCACGAGATCAAGGTCTTTCGTCGTACGCCAGATGCCGGTGTGGTGATGGAATGCAAAACCTCCACTCACCGCGAAAGGTACTTCCGCCTGCAGCAGCCCGCGCAGCACTCCCTGGTAACATTCGTAGGCCTCGGGAGCCCAAGCTGGCTCTTCCGAAGACGTTACTGGTAACTCTGCACCGTCATCCGACATAAGATAGTTCGATGCAGAGTTGAAGGGAAAAATCGAAGAAAAGTGCAAAGCAGCAGAAGGCATTTCAGCAAAATAATCCCCCCGACGGAGCTAGAATCTGATGTGAAAGGGCTTGAATTCCGGAAAGGTGCTGGCTTGGTCCCGCCTGGATTCGTCGCAATTTTCCTGGCAGCTCTGCTGTCCAGAGGTGTCGCAGCACCTGCAGAAACCAATCCTGATCTAACCGCCGAACAGTCTCGCGTGCTCGATGGTGCACGAGCTCTGGCCCTCCAATACACGGAAAGGCTGCCGGACTTTATCTGCACACAGGTCACACATCGCGAGATCACAGGGCAGACCAGCTTCGGAAGCCCTTTCAACGGGGCTAGTTCTTCGCGAGGCCCGAGAGGTCCGGCAAGCGCAGATCATAGCCCGTCCGATACCAGCGACGTTATCGAGGAGAAACTCACATTTTTCAACCAGATGGAGCACTACGAAGTTGTGACGGTAAATGGGAAGAAGGCCGCAGGAAAGGAACACATGAATTTCGCTGGCGCTATCAGCGCCGGAGAATTCGGCAGTGCGCTCTACAACATCTTCGATCCACGTTCGCATGCCTCTTTCGCGTGGGATCGGTTCGCCAGTCTTGGCGGCCGGCGCGTCGCTGTTTTCAAATTTCACGTCTCCAGCGAAAGCGGCACGATCGTGATGGACCGGGACACTGACCAGAAAATACTCGCAGCCAATTCCGGCCGACTCTTCATCGATCCGGTGACCATGCAAGTACTCAGGATCACGTCAGAACTCGAACTGCCAATTGAGTTCCCAATCAAAACTGCAATGACCACCGTCGACTATAAGCCGGTTATCATTGCCGGTCAGACTTACATACTTCCGAGCCGGTCAGAGATCCGCTTGAAGGACAACGCTCGTCTCTACGTAAACCGGATTGAGTTTCAGAACTACCACAAGTTCGCAGCGGAATCGACGATCCACTACGATAACGATGGATCGCCAAGAAATTAGCATTCGTCGCGGCCCATTAAGCCAAACCATGCAGTTCCCCACATGATTACTTCCGAATGCCTATGAATGATTCAGGACGACGCGAGCCGGTGCTCCGGGTACAGGGACTTCGCAAAGACTACGGCGCGCTGCAAGCCGTCAAAGGGATCACATTCGAGGTCTGCCCGAACGAAATTGTCGGCTTGCTTGGCCTGAACGGCGCAGGAAAAACCACCACCATCAGCATGATCCTCGGCGTCCTAGAGCCCACGGGAGGATCGATTCACATTGGCGGCGTCGCTCTGGCGCAGCATCGTTCGCGCGCACTGGCCCAGACGAATTTTGCGGCTGTCTATGCGCCGCTCCCCGGAAATCTGACCGTCTACGAAAACCTTCGCGTCTTCGCACTCTTGTATGGCGTGACAGACTTCGAAACTCAACTGGCCAAGTTGCTTGCCGAGTTCGACATTGAGAAGTTTCGCAATGTGCGTTGCGGAGTTCTCTCTTCAGGTGAACAAACACGGGTCGGCCTCGCCAAGGCAATGCTGAACCAGCCGCGTGCGCTTTTGCTCGACGAACCAACCGCCTCGATTGACCCAGCCAGCGCCCGCGACATCCGGAACTCGATTCGCCGTTTTGTCGAGCACTCTGACGTCGGCGTCCTCTGGACATCGCACAACATGTATGAGGTCGAAGAGGTTTGCAACCGGGTCCTCTTCCTTTCCCAGGGAGAAATCATCCTAGAAGGCGATCCCCGAAGCCTGCCTTCTCAATACGGCAAAAAAACATTGGAAGAGTTGTTCATCAGCGTGGCCCGCGAGCCGCTTGCGTTTGAGGATACCGACTCATGAAACTCACCCGCCTCGCAGCCATTCTTCTTCGCCAGTTTTACCTCTATCGCGGCAGTGTCGCGCGTACTGTTCCGCTCTTTGCCTGGGTTGCCATCGACATGATGCTATGGGGCTTTATGGCGAAATTCCTCGGCGGCATCACACAATCGAATTATCAATTCGTGCCAGCTTTGCTCGGAGCCGTCCTTTTCTGGGATTTCATGTCGCGCGTGATGCAGGGAGTCACCATCTCGTTCTTTGAAGATGTGTGGTCGCGTAATTTTCTCAACATCTTCTCGAGCCCCATCACCATACCGGAGTACGTTGGCGGTCTGATGATCTCGAGTCTTGCCACCAGCCTCATCGGCGTCACTGTCATGGCGATCGTCGCTTCGGTCGCCTTCGGGCTGTCATTCGCAACTTACGGAGCAATGTTGATCCCATTCATATTCGTGCTCCTGCTTTTCGGAATGGCTTTGGGAATTGCTGCGGTTGCGCTCGTTCTTCGACTCGGTCCGGCGGCGGAATGGTTCGTCTGGCCCATCCCGGCTCTTCTTGCACCGTTCTCAGCCGTCTACTATCCAGTCGCAACCCTCCCGGTGTGGATGCGCTGGATTTCGCACCTTTTACCGCCCTCCTACGTCTTCGAAGGAATGCGCGCCGTCGTCTCCGGCCAGCACTTCGATCCAAACCTGCTGGCGGTTTCACTCGTCATGGCGCTTGCTTATGTCCTTTTGGCGTATTGGCTCTTCCATTGGGTATTCCGTCACGCCGTTCGTACCGGATTGATCGCACGCTACAACGCCGAAAGCGTCACATAGTACGCGCGTCTCTCAAGCAGTCTCCTGCCAACGGAAGTCGATGAGAAGGCGTGGGAACGTCTAGGAATCCTCGCCCTTCGCAGCCTCTCCGCTCGGCAGCGATTCGGTATCCAGTTCGTGCTCGTGCCGGTAGTGCTCCACCGGCATTTTGCCATCCCACCATGCCCAGTTCATCGGGTAAATATCCGGATCACCGAACACCTGGTAGAAGTGCCAGACCAGGATCGCGAGGGTCGCGAGGATCGCCTCATAGAAGTGCACCGCGGTAGCAACATCGACCCACCAGCGAGCAAGCAGATTCCCCACCCAGACCTTGGCCCACATCATGACGCCGGTGAGCCCCATCAGCGCCGTGCCCCAGACCAAAGCCCAATACTCCGCCTTTTCGCCATAAGTGAAGCGGCCGAATTTCGGTTTGGTCTTCCCGAGGCCGAGATAGTAAAGCATCGCCTGTAGAGCGTCTTTGGCATCCTTCGGTCGCGGTGCAATATCGCGAATGAGCCGACGGCCTTCCTGGGCTATTGCAGGCATAGCAGGCGTGATAGAAGCCGGCGACAATGAGTACGACCCCCGCAATGCGATGCACGACACTGCGTACGTGCTCGCCCATGCCAAGCAGCTCCGCAAACCACGAGTCAGGAAACTTGAGGGCAAAACCGGTGATGACCAGAATGATAAAGCTGGTAAGCAGGACCAGATGCTGCCAGCGCTGGTTGATGCTCATGCGCTGCATCATCGGATTCTGCATGTGCCTGCGCGCGGCGGCCTTACTGCGCCAGATGATGAAGTTGTGCAGGAACATCGCGCCGATAATTCCGACGATCATGATGGTGTATATGATCCGCACCCAGCGCATTATGACCGAACCGATATCTTTGGGATGAACACCATCGGCCAGATGCACCGGCGTAAGGGTGAACTTCTCCGTCACCCCCTTGTGACACTTGCCGCACGTAGCATCGAGATTGGCGCGGTTGATCGTCGATCGCGAGTCGCTCGATGGAAGGATATTGTGCACGCCGTGGCAACTGGAACAGTTCGCCGCAACCACAGAGCCACCCTGTGCGGCCAGACCGTGATAACTGTCCAGGTAGGTTGAGACACGATTGCCTGGAACGCCGAACTCACTCGAGAGCCGCACGCCTTCGTGACAGCGAGCGCACGTGTCGCGCGATACATTCTGCTCAGCCACCGGCGAATTGGGATCGGCTTGGGCGACTTGATCGAGTGGATGCCGTGACAGTCGGTGCAGACCGGAGATAGCTGGTTGCCGCGCGCAATGGCCTGTCCATGAATACTGGCCTTAAAGGCCTGCTGAATATCGGAGTGGCACTTGTCCGCAGGTGGCCGGAACATTGAACTTGTAGATAGGCGACTGCGGGTCGTTGCCGGAAGAATGGTGTGCCCGCCGTGGCAGTCAGTGCAGACGGCGGCCTTACCGAGCCGTTTTCAACGGCGCGTCCGTGAACGCTGTCCTGGTACGAGACAAAAGGCTGAGCGCTTACTGCCGTTCGACTCCATCAGAAACTTCTGGCCGTGGCATCGGCCGCAGGTGGCCGGAATATTGCGCGTGATTGATGGGCGAATCAGGATGACCGCCAGCCAGGATTTGTGGGCATCGCCGTGGCAGTCCTGGCAATCTGCCGCGGCTTTGCCGGCCGAAACCGCCTTGGCATGCGTGCTGTGCGCGTAAGCATTCTTCGCGCTCGCATGGCATTCGGCGCAGAGTGATCTTTTTGGGCGGCGCTTCGTGCGAAAGGCTTTTAACGTCCTTGTGGCAATCCACGCAGCCAGCTTATCGAGCCGTGAATGGAATGCTTCAGTTTCTTGGCATCGACGTAGAGGCTGACACGACTTTGCCGCCCACATCCGTACGTTAGCGTGTGCGTCGCCATGGCAGGTGAGGCAGTCTTCGTCTTTTGGTTTGTGTTGGGCGCAGTGGGGAGAGCCGAGCCCAGCAGAAAGAACACCAACGTACAGAGCAGTATTCTGCTGGAAACTTTCACGCCTACGAGGAAACGCTTTTGCGGAATAGCCGCCGTGACAGGAGTCACAGAGTGTAGGAAAGCGGGTCCCCAGCATCCCGAAAGATGTACGAATCGCCACGTTCGGCTTACGTTGACCGAATGTTTGGATCTACTCGATGCAAGCGTTGCTGCCGCTTCTTAATTGAAGTACGCCGTTAGCGTGAGAATCAGAAGCGTAACCCGATGAAGATCGCTGTGAATCCCACGATTCGCGCGAAGTTTACAAACCATGTCGCCGGCGCTTCGCCGAGGCGCTTTTCGAGTTTACCTTCGCGCTTTATGCGCGCGTACTCCTGCGGGCGCTTGTGCTGGAATTCTTCTTCGCTTTCGACGCCAGTGAAAATCACCATGTCCATCGGGAAGCTGTCCGGGCGCAAGTGCGTATTGACAAAGTGGATGGAGAAGATGAAGAGGATGGCAAGCAAACCTTCTTCGCTGTGGATGACGAGGGCGGCATTCAACGCCCAGCCGGGAAGGAAACGAGCGAAGAAAGGCGCGAACCACATGGCATAACCTGAGAAGCCGATGACGATCATGCCCCAGAACACCGCCCAGTAGTCGAACTTCTCCCAGTAGGCGTAGCGTTCAAATTGCGGCTTCGGCCCAAGTCCAATGAACCACCGCAGGTGCGCGAACAGGTCCTTCACGTCCTTCCAGTTGCCAACCATTGAGGTCGCACCCCAGAAGATTCCCTTTTCCCGGCGAAACAACGCCGCGCGTGAAGATCTCCTTCACGTGAATGAGGAAAGCAATCGTCAGCACCAGCGCGCAGAACTTGTGGATGAAGAGAATTGCGCCAAATCCACCGACTGCACCTGCCAGCCCCCGAGCCCAGATGCTCTCGCTGAAACGCAGCGGCAGGCCCGTGCCCGCAAGCCCGAGAAACGTGGTGAAGAGCACGGCGTGAAGGTAGCGCTGCTCGCGCGTGAACCGCCGGAAGTAGCGGCCGGTCGTAGGATTTTCCGTCTGTGTCTGCGACAGGTAGTGTCTCCAGCTCAGGCATGATTCACCTCCATTTGTCGACTTTCTCCTGACCTGGTCGAATCGGGAACGAATCAGCCACAAGATCGTGTGGATCACGAAAAACGTAAGCACGCTGACAAGCAGCAGGTTCATGAACAAGCGAACGTAGAAAAGTGCCGGATTGAGCTTGCGATCATGCGCATTGGCATGCGGCTGGTATTGGACGAAGCTCATGTTTGCGCCGGTGTGGCACTTGCCGCATGTCATTACCAGGTTGGCCTTGTTGATCGGCGAGCGAGGATCGGAGGCGGGAGAGATCTCATGCGCACCGTGGCAGTCCCAGCAACGCGCCGTCTCAACATATCCACCAAGCGAGCCAAGCTGCGAGTGGAAGGTGTCGCGATACGTTGAGAGCTTCTCCTTGTGACACGAACCGCAGATCGGCGTCGACTGCATGCGGAATTGCGATTCCGTGGGCTGCAGGATCGCGTGCGCGGTGTGGCAGTCAGTGCAGACCGGTGCTTTGAAATTGCCGGCGGCCACTGCATGTCCGTGCGCCCCACCCTGGTAGTCGTCGTTGATCTTCGCGTGACATGTCCCGCAGGTCTTCGGAATGTTGGCCTTGTAGGTCGAGCTCTTCGGATCCTTGTGGCTGAGGATGCCATGCGACCCGTGGCAGCTCTGGCAATTGGCCGCAACCAGCAGGCCTTCCTTGCTCAGTGCCGAGCCGTGAATCGAATCCATGTAGTGCGGATAGATGCTCGGCAGCCCCTTTTTGTGGCCATGGCGCCGTCGCTGTGACACTGTCCGCAGGTCTTGGGAATGTTGAGCGGATACACCGCCGATCGCGAATCGGCCTTGGGAAAGATCTCATGCGCACTGCCATGACAGCTCGTGCATGGATGTTCTTTCGACTCAGAATGCACGCTGCCGGCCAGTTTCGATGCCTGGTCGGCGTGGCAGCTCTTGCAATCGACCTTCGCGATGTGATCCGGGTGCGGGTATTCCTTGATATCTGCGTGGCAGTTGTTGCACTGAAGGCTGCCATGGATGCTGGCGCCGAATTTGTCCCCATCTACGGCGATGCTGTGCCCGGCCGAATCCTGCATCGTCTTGTCGCCGTGGCAGGCCAGGCACTCCGACTGTGCTATGCCCCGCATTGGCCCAAAGAAAAACACCATCGCGACGAAGGCCATACCCGCCGCCCTGTGAAGCCGGATGATCCGGACGAGATGTGCCAGCCGTTCGACTGGGCTGATGAGAACTGCGATAAGAAACGCAGCGATACGCGCGGCTCTGGTCATGCCCTGGTCTTTCTCCATGTCGCGTGAGCAATTGCTCATTCGCACGTGGCTTCCCCGTAGCGGTTTATCCGCTCGCACCGAAATCTTTCGCGGGGATTGCACCAATGAGGAGACGCCTTTTGTGAGCGCGGTGGCAGTGATAGTGGTCACAACTGCAATGAACTCAAAGAGGATGAATTGCTTTCCGAATGTGACGCGAGCTACTTCACTCCGAGCAGATCACCTGATTGTGAGGCTTCGATTGCGCAGAATGGAGAGAATTCCGGATCGACTCCAACAAGATCGAACTCGAACTCATCCCGCATCCTCGCCTGAACGACCGGCGATTCGAGCACCGACTCGTGATGCGAGTCACATGCTGGAGTGCATGAGTTTCGGGACAATGTAGCCGCTGATCGAGGTGTGTTTTATGGCTACTTCTGCCACAACGTCCTCTCCAACCATGCTCACCCTTCCCGGCGATCCCGTCCGCCAGATCCAGTGGCGATTCGCCGATCGGTACGACCTCCAGATGCTTGTCCAGTCAGCCCGTGGCGTGGCCCGGGGCACGGTCGCCCATATGGTTGCGGCTGGCGAGCGCAACAGCCATGAGTGGACTCCCGCAAAGAACGAGATGCTCGAGGCATTCGATCGAGCGGGCATCACCGCGGCATTCATGGAGCCGGAGGAGGGCGGCTTTATCTCGGGCCCCAAGAATCTGGCGCTGGCTCTGGCGGCTTTCGAGCTTGCCTGGGTAGATGGCGGAGCAGCAACCGCGAGTCTGGCCGGCTTTCTCGCCCTGGCCCCCATTCACGAGCGTGGAACTCCAGAGCAGTCACGACACTACAAGGCCTTGTCGGCTCCTCCCCAGCCGGGGGAAGACCGCAAGCCGTGGCGCGGGGCCTTCGTCCTCACCGAGCCGATTCCCTACGTGGGCGTTGACACTGGCATGCTGAGCGGAAAAATTCGAACGGCCGGCTGGCGTAATGGCGAAGAACCGTGGCTGCAGGTAGAAAAGCGCGGACGCTTCATCACCAACATCGCCTTCGCGAACTTCGTCACCGCGGCGGTCACCTCCGACGATCCCCGAATCAAGGGCAGCTGCGTTGTCATCCTCGAAGAAACCGACGAAGGCACATTCGATCACGGAACGCCCACCAAGAAACTGGTTCACCAGTTGTCCTCGACCGGAGACCCGATTTTCAATCTGAAAGTTCCTGCCAGCCGGATCGTGGGCGGATACACGATCAAGGATGGCGTAATCGTTCCCAACTTCAACCACAGCGAAATCATCGAGGCCGTTTTCCGCCGCACTCGCGTCACTGTCGGTCTGATGACCGCAGCCAAGTTGCTTTCCGCCGTGGAACCGGTCATCCGATATCAACGCGGTCGCTTTCGCGGAGCGGAAAGCGCCAAGCCGGGCACAGTGCGCTACGAACAAGGCATCCAGCAGCGTGAGGATGCCCTGCATCGCCTCGTCGATGTGTGGGCGACTGGCGAAGCAGCGGCTTCTCTGGGATTCGCAGCCGCACGGCTATTTGACGAGCTCGATCCGATCGAGAAGCAGAAGACTGCTATCCTCGCCGAGCGCGGAATTGCCGGCGGCCGCTCCGAAATCAAAGCGCTTCGCGATAGCGAAGAGCGTGCCATCGAGTTTCTCGCACTGCGTGAGGGAGATTCGCGTCGCGAGGAGCTGGCCGCTGACCCGCTCCTTCAGTTCATACTCAAAGACGCAGAAGCCAGCGTGCTCTGTCCCGCGACCAAGCTTTGGAATACCGGCCACGGCGTCAACCTTATGCGTGAGGCCGTGAGCCTGATGGGCGGATACGGCATCACCGAAGACTGCCCCGGCTTCCTCGCCAGCAAATGGATGGACGCACAGCTCGAGGCTACCTACGAGGGCCCCGAAGCCGTACAACGCCGCCAGCTCACAGTCACTATGACCTCCGAGGTCTTTCTCGCAGAGTTCCGCGCATGGGCAGCCGAAATGCGCCGCATCGCCGCAACTCATCCAGGCACCGGGGCATGCACACTGGCAACGGCGATGCGCATGTGGCTCTGGACGCTCGAGCACCTTCAGAAATCCACCGACGCAGCGGGCAACAAGCTGTACCACGGCCAGCGCCAGGGCGTTACCTTCCCACTCGCTGACGCGCTCTGCTGGCTGCTTGCCTCACGCCACCAGATTCTCGACACCCTGGAGTTGGAACAGCGCGGCGCTCTGGACCCGTCGATTTCTGACGGCTTGGCCGGTACCGTGCAGTTCCTCAGCGATCTATGCCATGTGCAGGCGGCACAGGCGGCTGGTGAGGTCTCGCGGATCTGCGCGGAACTTGTGTTCGGCTACAACGAGCATCCCGTCTGGGACGAGCATGGTTGCAGCAAGTGCTTCTCGTCGGCCGAACTGGATGAACTCGAAGAGACCATGCCTGGGATCGCTGCCATGGCCGTCGATGTGGTCAGATCGAACGGAACCCATCCTCTGAAAGCCGGCCCCTGCGCAGCATGTACCGGAGCCAGCGATTTCCTCCGGCTCCAGAACAAGCTGTGCAGTTGCCTCAGCGGCTCGCGACTGGCAAAAGACCGCGCCGCAGAAACGGTGAGCAAAGTCATGATTCCCGAAGCGCTGGATTATCCCGCATGAGCCAGGACCGGAACCACGAAGACAGCGGAGCTGCGGGCATCGAACGCCAGTCGATGGAAACGGACATTGCTTGTGTCGGCTTCGGTCCGGCGATGGGCGGATTTCTCACCACACTGAACCGCGCATGGATGGAGAATCCCGCCGACCCCGCATTTGAAAGCAAAGTTGCGCCTGGGCTGCCGTTACAGGTGCTTTGCTACGAACGGGCCGACGACATCGCCGCTGGAGTAAGCGGAGTAGTAACGCGCCGCCCGCGGAATTCGTGCGAGCTTTCCAGACCTGAACCTGGCAGACATCGCCATGGCCGCGCCCGTGCAGTCCGAACGGATCCTCTATCTTCTCGATCCCATCGGCGCAAGTCGTCGCTCCCGCTTGTTGCGCCTCGCCGATCGCACCCTGCGCCTGCTGAGCGCAACGCTCGGAGTTCGCGATCACGCCTTTGAACTCCCATGGATACCTCGATTTCTCCACAAAGGCGGCGGCATCGTGTTGTCGATTGGCCAATTCAACCAATGGGTCGGCCAGCAGATTATGGCTTCGGGGCTGGTGCAGATCTGGCCGGCAATGCCGGTAAGCGAGCCTCTCTTCGCCGAGAACGCTGAACGCAACGGCGAGAGAGTCGTTGGTGTCCGCCTCACCGACCAGGGCGTCGACAAGCATGGTGCGCCTGAAAGTGGCTTTGTGGCCGGTATGGATGTCCGCGCCAGTCTCACGGTCGTGGGCGATGGACCATTCGGACCAATTGGCCAGGTCATCGACAAGCATATGGGAATGCCTCAGGGCCACGACAAGCGCGAATGGGCGCTAGGCATGAAGTTCGTGATCGAACTGCCCGCTGAAACTACCCTGGAAGCTGGCACCGTCTGGCACACCTTCGGCTATCCCGAACCGGAGATCTTCGGATTCCTTTACGTCCATCCGGAACGGCTTGCCTCCGTCGGCATCTTTGTGCCTTCTTGGCTTGGCGATCCGGCACGCACGGTGTATCGCTACCTGCAGCACTACATCCAGCACCCCGCCCTGTGGCGACATCTTAAGGACGGCACGCTTCGCTCCTGGGGCGCCAAGTCATTGGACGAATCCGGACAGCACGGCGAACCGTTTCTCGTTGGCGATGGCTACGCGCGTATCGGCGAGGGATCCGGATCGACGAACATGCTGGCTGGCTCCGGCGTAGATGAAGCATGGACGACGGGCGTGCAACTCGGCAATGCCGTTCTCGAACTGCTCCGCGCGGGCCGTGCCTTCACCCAGGACAATCTCGCCGCAACCTATGAAGCAAGGCGTCGTGCCAGCTGGGTTGACAGCAGTGCACGCAATGCCATGAATGCTCGCAATGGCTTCCATCATGGATTTGTCTCCGGTGTTGTGGGAATGGCAATGGCGGGACTGACCGGCGGAAGACTCTCATTAGCAACCAAAATCCCTCCGGCTCACAAGCAGATACGCAAGCAGGCAATTCGCTCATTGAAGGAATTAAAGCGCCGTGAAGTCGCGATGCTTGCCGTGGATGATGGACGCCCCCTGCACGAGGCAATGATGTCCGCGCGCGGCTGGCCCGAGATCGAATATGACGGCAGACTCCTCGTTTCACATCAGGACGCATTGCTCATGGGCGGCAAGGTGCAGGCGATGCCCGGTTTCGCTGATCACGTGGTCTTCCGCGACGCCGGCCTCTGCATCCGCTGCGACGACAAGACCTGCATCGCCATGTGCTCTGGCCAGGCCCTGACCCTGGGCTCAGAAGGCATCCCTGAATTCGAGCGCGAGAAGTGCGTGCACTGCGGCGCATGCCTGTGGAATTGCTCAACCGCCGGCTCAGACGGAAAAACAAATATCGAGTTCCGCGCAGGAGCGGGAGGATTGCATTCCGCCGAGAACTGAAACCTGAAAGCTAGGAGTTAGTAGCTATGTCTTTACACATCGTTGTCTGCGCGGGAATTGTGCCTGATCCTCTGCAGACCCTGGAACCTGTTTTCAGTCCGAACGGTCCCGCACTGAAGAACGAACTGATGCTCCCCGCCGTGCTCGATCCGTGGGCGGCCAGTGCCTTGTATGAAGCGGGTAGTCTTGCAGCGAAGCATCCCGGCAGCAAGTTGTGGCTCGTCTCGCTTGGTCCGAAAGCGAAACTGCAGCAGGTCATGATGACCATCGCACAGAAAGTCAGCTTCGAACTGGTTGCAATCGACACTCCCACCGGCGGATTTGCCGATGCACATGGCACAGCTGCTACGCTCGCTGACGCGATCGCGGCAATACCCAGGCCTCGATATGAGCAGACTGCTGCTCTTCGGCGGTTGGGAATCGGCCTCGCGCGGTGCGGGCGTCACGCTCCAGCTCATCGGCGAACGGCTCGGCGTCACAGACCAGTTCATGGGCGTCGATCAGATCGCGATGCACGATGACAGTTCATTCGAAGTGCTAGAACGCGTGGAAGGCGGCAAACATCAGGTCTCGACATGCGCCGGTACGCCGGCAGTTTTGGGCTGGGCGACCGGAAACCTTCCCGAGCCGCGCAATAATCCCCAGATCGGAATGACCAATATGCGCACCGTGATGCCCGCCTTGCAGAAAGCGAAGCCGGCAGCGCTTGCTGAAAACAGTCTGCACTACCTCTCGGCAAGCCTGCCCACCCAGCAGCGCCAGACGCGCGTGGTGAAGGATGCGACTCCGGAAGCAATCGCGCAGGAACTCGTCGAATGGATGGGAGCAGAATAATGCCCGAATCGATTTTTGTATTGACGCATGCAGATGAGACGGGCTCAGCGCTGACCAGGGCTTCGCTGGAGGCCGTAACCGCTGGCAAGGAATTGGCCGCACAATTGGGCGCGCCTTTGATGATCGGAATCCTCGCGCCAGACTCAATAAGTGTGGCTGACACGTTGGCCGAAGCGGGCGTCCGCGTATTCGGCGTTTCCGGCGAATACGTTCTCACAGGCCAGATATGCGAGCGACACGGCCGCGTGCGAAGCGCTTTGTAAGGCGGCGCAGGCGAGCATCGTGCTCGCTCCGAACAGTTCGCGCATTGCGCCGCATCGCTGCGGGTGTTGCGCATCGCCTGGGGGGATGCGTCGACACCCACATCACGGCCACCCACGTTGCAGGCTCTATCGAAGTTTCGCGATGGTTCTATCGCCAGCGAATCGAAGCAGTGATAACGCGCGCCGCCCGCCCATGGATTCTCTTGCTCGATGCGGGAACCCATGCGGCCTTCGAAGGCGAAAAGGGCCATGTAGTCGTGGAGCAGGTAGTGGTGTCGTTGCCTTCCCTGCGGACCACCGTCACGGGTATGCGCGTTCCTGCGCAGGATGCGCAAACCATTCGGCCCGATGCCAGGATGCTCTTTGTCGCCGGCGCGGGCTGGACGAAGAAACAGCCCGACGGGCAGGTGCACGCAGCCCAGGCAGCTGGGATCATTTTGAATTTCCTGCACCAAGCGAATGCCTCGCTCGGCAGCTCCAAATCACTCGTCGACCAGGGCGGCGAGGGAAACTCCGTGCTTCCCTTCCTTACCCACATGAATCAGGTAGGACAGACTGGCTCGACACCGCGGCATCGAAGGGTCTCTCCACCTGCTGCCACGGCGAAGAACCTCACGTTGTCGGCTGGCGATTTATCGGCGAACGGAGGGCTATTTCGCTCGATCCGAACTGCGGATGGACACGCGGCAAGGCTGACGTCGTATACGTCGCCGATGCCTTCAAAGTCATGGTCAAGGTGAATCAGTTGCTGGCTCAGGAGGGGCACCGAGATCAGGACCGCCGGCATCCTGTTGCCCTGCGGCGTTGTCCAAACAGAGCGCAGGTGAGCCTCTCTTCGCTCCGGTCGTGCTGACATGTTGGAAACGCAGGAACACTGATTTCGGATATATGCGCCGCGGACCGGAACTGGGCTACGATAGAGTCATGTCGAGCCTTCACACCGCCGAAGAAGCGCAAGGATCAATGAGCGTAGCCAAAAATGATCCGGTCGAAGCAGCCCGCCAGCAGCTGATTGTTGCCCTGGACGTCCCGGACGCAAGATCTGCTATGCGCCTCGTTGCCGAATTAGAGGGAACCTGCAACTGGTTCAAGGTCGGGCTGGAATTGTTTGTCGCAGAAGGGCCCGCGATTCTGGAACCGCTCGTCGGCCGGGGACACAACGTCTTCCTCGATCTCAAGCTTCACGACATTCCAAATACTGTCGCGGGCGCCGTCCGGTCTGCTGCCAGTTTCGGCGTGCGAATGCTTACCCTGCATGCCGCCGGCGGCCCGGCGATGCTCTCCGCCGCGCAAAGCAGCGCTGGCCGGTGTATCCAATCCGCCGGAATTACTCGCGGTCACGGTTCTCACCAGCATGGATTCGTCGCAGCTTTATTCGGTCGGGGTTGAGCGCACTCCGGCTGCGCAGGTTGAGTTGCTGGCAAAGATGGGTCTCGATGCTGGCATCCGCGGCTTCGTCTGTTCGCCGCAAGAGGTCGCCGCGGTGCGGGCGTTCACCGGCCCGGATGGTGTACTGGTGATCCCCGGAATTCGACCGGCTGGAGCTGCCATCGGCGACCAGAAGCGCATCGCCGGGCCTGCGGAAGCCCTGCGGCTGGGCGCCAGTTATCTGGTGGTCGGCAGGCCCATCACGCAGGCCCCCAAGCCAGCGGAGGCCGCAGACCGCAATTCTCGAGGAAATGGCAGAAGCGCTCTAGAAGGCGGACAACCTTCGCGTGCCGCTTTCGAACTCCCGCTACGATGCTCAACCCGACCCGCAAAAGCTAAAGCCCGGCGAGATGCCGGGCTTTCCCATGTTTTGGGACTTGCTTGAACGCTTAAAGTTTTTCGTGGAAGTCGCACGCAGAACAGGAGATGTAGATTCCTCCCGGTACGCCGCGCTCGCGATCTTTCACACGCTTGACGATGCGCGTCGGTTTGCTGCACTTCGGGCAGTCGGTGGACTTCGTCGTGTCCATTACTTTCTTGCGATCACCAGTTTTGGCAATTTTGGCCATGGGTCGGGTGTTTCTCCTTTGAAGATTGTCTCTGCTCACACGCGGTGCTCAGCGCGGCTTCAACGGCGCGGTCAACCCTGCTGCCCACCAGACCAGTCTGTGGAATCGCCCTGCTGCAAATGTGTGCGGGAGGCAGGTAGACTCGCTGCCTCTTAGTTTACATCAACCGCCTCGACGGTCTTACTGCGGCTTCGGAGCATCCAGCGGATCGGGAGTAGTGGTCGCGGGAGAGCTTGCGGACTGCTGAGGGCTGGCTTGCACGGTTTTCGACCCATCCGCCGGCTGCACCGGCGGTTTTCCGTCGTCGTCAGGATTCTCCGAGGGCTTCTGGTCCCGAGGAAGCCTGCTCGCGTCCGGATAGTCATCCGCTTTTTGTTTGGGAAACTGCACCGGCTTCATCTCACCTGCACTGCTTTTCGCAGAGTCGGGAAGTTGTTCTCCCGGGGAGTCAACGTAGGTGGCGGAGCCGCTGCCTGCTTGTCCGGATCGTGTTCAACATCACCCATCTGCACGGTATGTGTGTGCGGCTGCTGAGCAGCGATAATCGGCGTTCCGTCCGTCCGCATAAGGCCTTCAACCTCGTCCTTGGTGAAGATCTCGGGCGGTTCTCCGACCTTGGCGATTTCCACGCGGATAACGCGATTGCCGTTGATGCGTATGAACTCAACCGGCTTTGGCGGATCCCCATAAATCCACTCCTCAAAGGGAATCTGGCCATCTACTTCACGGACCTTGCGCGCCGGTGGGCCCTTGGCAAAAAGCACCATGTCCGTGCTCATCCCCACCCATACATCATGATTCAGAATGGCTTCCTTCAGCTTCGGTGGCAGCGTATCGGTAAAGGCCTGGACCGGGGTTTTCACGTCGAAAGAGATCAGCGGAGACAGCAATGCCTTTACCTGGGTCCGGTCAACTGCGGCACACCGCCTTCGAATTCGAGCGTTATCCGCGCTCCCGTCGGTTGATCCGAGCCATCGCCGGCGTTCTGCACCACCGGCGACATACCGCCAGCGCCGCCAATTTCAATGTGGCGCAGAAAACGATGCTTCATATCAGGACCGCCGTTGATCTGGAAGACGATCTTGTTGCGATCGAACTTGATGTCAGTTAGCACAATCGCGTCGCCAGGCTTGGCACACATGCCGAACTCGGTGACCATATCAAGGTAGCCTTCCCCAACCGGCTTCAGGTTGCCGTTCGCTTCCAGCGTCAAGCCTTTATGTCCACGCGGGAAGGGACGCATGGCAAACCCCTGCTCTGACTGCAGAACACGAATCAATTCCAGGCGCGTCCTCGTATCGAGCGCGGTCTTCGAAAGCTCTACCTTGGTCGGCTTGATCTGCGCATAACGCCGGTCGACGGTGCTGTCGCCCGTGGACACATTTCCGCTCCGGGTGTCGACCGTAATAACCTGGCCCGATGCAATCCTCCATAACGCGAGAAGCACGAGGCAGAGAATCGCCGTGGACAAGCCACCGGTAAGTACCTGAAAATGAAGGCGTGAACAACGACGAATCTTGTGATGCGAACGAAGGCCTGATCATGGGCGTCCTCCCATGCATGCGCTGGCGCTGAGCCAACAGTAGTTCCATTTCACCAAAAAGGTCAAATCGGAGGTGCGAGCCGGAGCGAGGACCGTGCGAGCCGGAGGAAGTTAATGCCCTTCTTCCTGCTCACTTGCCAATTCTGATGCACCGGCGGGCGCCACAGGTGGCGTTGCAGCGGGAAGAATCTGCACCAGTCCGGGAGCTGTTGTTTCGGTGTTGTACCCATGGCAGCCTCGTGCTGCCGGCGCGACGCTGCATCGAGATCCACGGGGATTCCCGCCGGCTCAAAGACGGGCACGTTGTAACGGAAATCTAACTCCCGTGTAATCCGGACCACCACGGGAAAGGTGCAGAGAAGGATCAGGCAGGCCCACCAACTGGCGTCGAGGCCGTATCCGCCGCCCGTCAGCCAGAACGGCCCCATCGGATTGCCTTCGATGATCGGGGAGTGGCTGCTGATCCCCCCAACGGTGAGGCCAAAGATAAGTCCCTGCGATGCCTTCCAGGCAAAATTAAGTCCCCAACTCACCCACAATGCCCGCGAACGGAGATACGCCGTCGTGAGCAGGAAACTGAAAACAACCGAGATGGCAATACTGGCATTGGTTGCGCCGGGCTGAAGCGCGCGAACGATGGCGTAAAACAAAGCAAATCCGAACGCCGCACCCGTGGGGCCGACAACTGTGACGAAGCGTTGGAACCCGTATCCGCGGAATGCGACCTCCTCGCCCAGAGCAAGAAGCGCAAAGAAAAGCAGATCGGCAACAAGCCAACCCCAGGCAGATTCGGGCGCCGTGATGATTACCGCGATGCCGCCTATGAAGAGCATCGGCAGCACGGCAGCAACCACGGCGGCCCAGCCAACCGCTACTCCCAGTCCAAACTCATGGGTGAAGTCTTCGTCGAAGAGGAAGTCCCTGCGCTGCAATCGAACGTGACTGCCTGTCGAACAGCGAGCCGAAAGCGGCATAACCCAGGATCAGGAGCGCCACAAGCAGAACCTGATCAATCAGGGGTGCCCATGCGTCACGCTGAATCCGACGGCTACATTGTGTGCGAACGAGCGCGCGACAAAATAAAAGAGAACCGCCGCAATGAATTCCAGGTAGGCGCGGATTTTCCCGACGCGAACTGGCGCACTCATCGCGCACCCCTGTCAGCAATAAATTGTTCGCGGCAGATTGGCCATGTGCAGTGGACGATACCCCCGTGCGACTCTCTGTTGCTGGCACGAGAGCTAGCCTTCTGTATAGCACTGAGCTATCTTGCGGAACTTCTCCTGGCGGGCCGCCACCAGGGCGTTCGTCGGAATGGCTTTCAACTCGTCCAAATGTTTCTTGATCGCAGTGCCAACCAGGCCCGCACCCACCGGATGATCGGTATGCGCGCCGCCCGGCGGCTCCGCAATGATCTCGTCCACACATCCCAGCGCTGCAACCTCAGGCGCGGAGATGCGCATTGCCTCGGCAGCCTGCTGCTTGTGAGACGCATCCCGCCACATGATCGCCGCGCACGACTCCGGCGTGATCACGAAATACAGCGCATTCTCCAGGATGAGCACCCGATCGCTGACAGCCAGCGCCAGCGCCCCGCCCGATCCGCCTTCGCCACTGATGATGGAAATCGTCGGCACGCGCAGCCGCGACATCTCGCGAATGTTTCGCGCAATCGCCTCAGCTTGCCCGCGCTCTTCGGCCCCAAGGCCGGGATACGCGCCAGGAAGGTCGATGAAGCTCACAACCGGGCGTCCGAACTTCTCGGCAATCTTCATGCAGCGGAGCGCCTTGCGATAGCCCTCGGGATTGGGCATGCCGAAGTTGCGTTTGACGCGCTCCTTCGTGCTGCCGCCCTTGCGGTTGCCGATGACCATCACCTCGTCACCATCAAGCCGGGCCATGCCGCACGCCACCGCAGCATCGTCGCCAAAGGCGCGATCCCCGTGAATCTCGCTGAAATCCGTGAAGATCCGCTCGATAAAGTCCATCGGATATGGCCGCTGCGGGTGGCGCGCCGTCTCTATTCTCTGCCACGCAGCCGAAACGGGCTGCGGGGCGTTGGTTGAACCTGATGCGTGTTCGGTCATCGTCAGTTGGCAGCGCCAGGGCACATCGATCTCCAACCCGCCTGCTGCTCTTTACGATTCTAACGGGTCGTGGTCGGGTGGAGAGACTTCTTGTGCGACAGGCCCGTCGGGTTCTGTCTTTGTCTACGAGATCACGCCGGACATCCGCAGAGTATATTGCTTCTAGCCTGCGAACAGCTGAATTTTATCGAGGACGACAGAGGAACCCATGACCCGGACCCGGAGAGACTTCCTTGCCATCAGCGCCCTCGGGGCGCTCAGTGCGGCATTGCCAACCGATGCCGCACAGATTCCCGCGCAGCCTCAAAATCAGCAAACCCCAGGTGCTCCGCCGGCCTTCGGCACCGCCGAGCCCGTTGGTCCGGAGGTCAGTGGGTCGACGTTTTCCGAGGCCGAGAAGCTCGTGCAGATTGAGATTTCCCTCGCCGACAGGGCACAGGCCGCAAGCAATTGGCGACAGGCGATGGCCCCTCTCTACGAGCGCAGAATCGGCCCGCGCACCATCACGCTGGAGCCAGTACTCTCCCCGGCAACCTTGTGGAATCCAATGCTGCCGGGATTCTCTATCCGCAAGACCAGCTCTGTGGGAAATCAATTCGTGATCGGCGAGGGAGTGCACGTGCCGCTCCCGAAAAATGAGGAGAACATCGCATATGCCTCAGTTCCTCAACTGGGTCGCTGGCTCAAGTCGCGAGTGATTACGTCGCAGCGCCTGACTGAGATTTATCTCGATCGCCTCCAGCGCTTCGATCCCAAGCTGCGCTGCGTCATCACCCTGACAAAGGACCACGCTCTCGAGCAGGCGCGCCAGGCGGACAAGGAAATTGCGGCAGGAAAATATCGTGGGCCTCTTCACGGAATTCCATGGGGCGCAAAAGACCTGCTTGACACTGCCGGCATTCCCACAACCTACGGGGCTGAACCCTATCGCAATCGGGTTCCCACAAAGGACAGCGCCGTGGTCGAGCGGCTGAATGCAGCTGGAGCGGTGCTCGTTGCCAAGCTGAGCCTCGGCGCGCTGGCATTGAATGACATCTGGTTTGGCGGCCAGACTATGAATCCCTGGCTGCCGGAGGAGGGCGCTTCGGGTTCAAGCGCAGGACCGGGCGCTGCCACAGCGGCGGGCCTCGTGGGCTTTGCGATCGGCAGTGAAACCGGGGGAAGTATCGTCAGCCCGTCGATGCGCTGCGGCGTCACCGGTCTGAGGCCGACTTACGGGCGGGTGGCGCGCACCGGCGCAATGACCCTCTGCTGGTCGCTCGACAAGCTTGGCCCGATGGCGCGTTACGTGGAAGACACCATCGTAGTGCTCAAGGCCATCTCCGGCCCGGATCCGGGCGATGTTGCCAGTGTTCCCAGCACGCTCGCCTTCGACGCGAATGCCAAGGTTTCAGGACTTCGCGTCGGCTACTTTCCGGCGTGGATGAAGGAGGCTCCGGCGACCGATGTCGATCGCGCATCGCTCGAGGCAGTGCGGCGGCTCGGCATGGAGCTTGTCGAAGTCTCACTTCCCGATTGGCCGTACGATTCGCTCAACCTGATCCTCTTCGCCGAAAGCGCTGCCGCTTTCGAAGAGCTCACCCTCAGTCACAAAGAAGCCGATCTGCGCGCGCAGGTTCCCGATGCGTGGCCCAATACATTCCGCCAGTCTCGATTCCTGTCAGCAGTGGACTTCGTACAGGCGGATCGCATGCGACGCAAGGTTGCCGAGGAGATGGCGCGGATCATGTCGCAGGTTGACCTTCTGCTCGTGCCTTCGCTCCGCGATGAGATCCTCGTCATCACCAACAACACCGGCCACCCGTCCCTTACGTTCCGCGCAGGATTCGTCGATGTTTCGGAGGCTCGCAGCGACTGGGCTCCCGATCCGAATCATCCGTTGCCGAAGTTTTCGCCGCCCCGCCGCGTGCCCCACGGCATCACGTTGATCGGTCGGCTGTTTGAAGAAGGCACGTTGTGCCAGGCAGGCATCGCGCTGGAGCGCGTATTCGGCGTGGCGGGAGAGAGGCCGAAGGGATTCTGAAAGACAGCCCTCAGCTTCTTTTCTTTGGCTGCGGCTTTGTGACGGCCCTTTTGATTTGTTCTTTGCGATTCTGGCTGTGAGCGCGCCAGAAACGTTTCCGCTGTGATAGGGCCGAGATCGGGCGCATGGGGATGCTGTTCCTTGTGAAAAACATGGGCGTAAAGCATCGGTCCAAGCAGTAGCGCCATGGCGGACTCAATATCGAGACTCTGTGGCAACTGCCCCCTCGAGATGCCTCGGTGAAGAATCTTTTTGAGACATTGCCGCGGTGGCTCCATCACCCGATGACGCCAAGCCTTGCCGAACTCAGGATGTAGAGCGGAGTACGAGATCAGCGAGGGCGTCATGCGATTTCGCGCTACGTCGAATCTGTCGGGAGGCCTCCGGGTGAGGACCGTCGCAAGATCGCGTTGAATATCTCCGGTATCGACGTCTTCCGGTTCGCGATCGAGCCCGTTCACCATCAACATCACTTCAAGAAGCAGCGCCTCTTTGTCGGCCCAGTGGTTGTAGATTGTCGCCTTGCTGACGCCGGAAGCCTGCGAGATAGCGTCCATGCTGGTGGCCTCAATACCGCGCTCGGCAAACAGTCCAAGCGCGGCGTTGAGAACCTTTTCGTGTGCTTCGATGCTTCTTGGTCGTACCATATCCGTCTCAAATCTCGATCTTAGAGAATCGCCACGCGCCGATGACCAGCAGAATCGAGCCGACCACAATAAGGACTGTGATATCGACGGTGGGACCAAAAGCCGGTCGGAAGAATGCTGGGCTCAGAAGTACTGAGCGCATGCCATCGATGCCATAAGATAGCGGGTCAAGAGCAGTGATGAAGCCCAGAATCTTACCCTGATTGGTGAGCGGAAACATCGCGCCGGATAGAAAGTAGATGGGCAGGACCAGAAAATTCATGATGAGCTGAAATCCCTGCATATCCTGTAGGCTGGATCCGAAGATAACTCCCAGCGCCGCGAACAGCAACGCGATGAGCACCATGAATCCGATAGCCAGCGGAATATTAACGATGCTGGAAGGACGGAAGCCGGAAATGAGACAGATGGCAAGAACCAGCAGCCCCTGAATCACAGCCACCGTGCAACCGCCGATCGTGCGGCCGATCATGATCTGGATGCGCGGAACGGGAGCCACAAGTGTCTCTTTGAGGAAGCCGAACTGTCGATCCCAAAGCAGGCCGAGACCCGAAAAGATCGACGAGAAGAGGACCGACATTCCGATGACGCCGGGCGCGATGAACTGAAAATAGCTGCCGTACCCGGCTTTTTGGAAGACAGGATTTAGGCCAAAGCCCAGCACCAGAAGATAGAGCATGGGCTGCCCCAGGGATGCAATGATCTGCGAGCGCGAGCGCGTATAGCGCTTCAGCTCGCGCAGCCAGAGAATATAAATCGCACTCATCAGCTATCTCCTTTGTTGTTGCCACATTTTGGCGAACTGGCGCATCTGGTCGGTTGAGTTAGCGTTTTCGTCGCGGATCGATGAACCGGTCAGCTTGAGAAATGCGTCTTCAAGCGTTGCCATGCCCGTCTGCTCCTTGATCTCGGCCGGGGTCCCCTGTGTGACCAGCTTGCCGTGATCGATGATGCCGATGCGATGCGCCACTCGATCAGCTTCATCCATGTAATGCGTGGTAAGCATCACTGTTACGTTCTCGGTTTCGTTGACCCGCTTCACGTGGCTCCACAACTGATTTCGGCTTTGTGGATCGAGGCCCAGGGTAGGCTCATCCAGAAACAGAATCTTGGGCGTGTGCAGAAAACCGCGCGCGATTTCGAGCCGCCGCTTCATTCCACCAGAAAACTTCTTCACCTGATCGTTGCGGCGATCCCACAGTTCGAAAAGTTTGAGAAGTTCTTCGGAACGATGATGGCGCACCTTGTGCGGCACGTGATACAGCACTCCGTGGATCTCCATGTTCTCCCAAGCGGTGAGGTCGCCGTCGAGACTGGGATCCTGGAATACGATGCCAAACCGCTTGCGCACCTCGTTCTGATGCGAACGCGGATCAAGACCGTCCAGTTGAATAGTGCCGCTGGTGGGGCGCAGCAGCGTGGTGAGCATTTTGATGGTAGTGGTTTTCCCTGCCCCGTTCGGACCGAGGAAGGCGAAAATCTCGCCCGCCGACACATCGAACGAGACATCGTTGACGGCCGTAAACGAGCCAAATGTCTTTACGAGGTTTTGCACACTGATCATGTTGCGACCTCCGAGGCTCAAGATTCAGAGAGAACCTCTGTTGCTTGAATCTCAGAATATCAATACTGAACGGTTCAGTTCAGATTGTCAACTGGATGAATGCCCCACGCGCACTGGTTTGGAAGGCGTGGACAGATCCGAAAAATGTGATGCAGTGGTGGGGGCCGAAGGGTTTTACTGCGCCGGTTTGCAAGATGGATTTTCGCGTGGGCGGAAAATCTCTCTTCTGCATGAGAACACCGGATGGGTACGAGGGCTGGAATGCGGTTGAATACCACGAGATTGTTCCGTACGAGAAGATTGTTTCCTTGATGTACTTTTGTGACCCGGAGGGAAACAAGATTGAGCCTGAGCAATTAGGAATAGAAAATGAGGCCATAGGCGGTGCGTTCGACGTGACCCTCTTTGAGGATCTCGGAAACGGCCAGACGAGACTCACCCACATTGGAAATGAATCCATGGAGAGCGCAAAGAACAGCGGGCAATTGGAGGGTTGGAACGAGATACTCGAGAAAGTTGCCGCAGTTGTTGCGGGGCTGACGCAGGCGAAATAAGAAGTTGAGGTTTTGATTCGCGAAACTCAATCGTGGAGAAAGAAATGAAAGGAATCCCGATTCTCGCTATCGTCCTGCTGGCATTCGCATTTCCCGCGAATGCCCAGGACGCGATGAAGAAAGATGCAGCCGCCAAACCTGCGGATCCGGAATTGAAAGTCGTGCTCGATTCCTGGAATGAGATTGGCCGCAAGCTGACGGCGATGGCCGAAGAGTTTCCCGAGGACAAATATGACTTCAAGCCAACACCCGAGGAGCGGAGCTTCGCCGAGCAGTTGCTGCACGCGGCGGGCTCAAACTACTACTTCACGAATACTGTGTTAGGGCTTAAGACTCCTGCGGGAGAAGATCCGAAGCGCGAGCAATACAAGTCCAAGGCCGACATTGTTGCGTTCGTCAAGAAATCCTTCGCCGATGGCGCAAGCGCTCTCCAGTCGAAAGGCGAAAAAGGCCTGACGACGGAGGTTGTTTATTTCCCTGGGCAGAAAGCGCGCGTTCTCGACATAGCAAACGGCATCATCGAACATAGCGGTGAACACTATGGCCAGCTCGTTGTGTACTACCGCCTCGCAGGTCTTGTGCCGCCGGAATCGCGGCCCAAGAAGTAAAGCTTCGAGACACCAGGTACCCCGTCCTTATCGCGTGCCGTTGGCGCGAATGGGCGGGGATTTTGGTTTTTGGGACCTTCAGTATTCAATGCGGCGGGTGGCCCCGATGTCGAGGCGCTATCCAGTTGAGGGTGCCCCCGGTCTCCCGCTTTTGGGGACCGGGGAAGAAGAGGCTGACTGCCGGTAGCGCATCCACTCCGGCAACTGCCCGCCCCGTGCCGGGCAGTCAATGCCCACTCATCTCCACGGACCAGCAAGGTGCAGGTCTGATAGTGGCTACAGATTCACCAGGCGTGACCGCGGATCCTGGTTGTTTTTACAAACAACAATCAACTGTAGCTTATTGAGGCGCTGGTCTGAATCCGGCGGTGCCTTCAAAGGCGCAGTAGTTGCCTGACGGCCAATTTATTCAGCGAGGCTTGAGGAGCCCGCCCAGTGCATTTGAGAGTGGGTCAGCACCATTTTGAGGTGGCTTGCCCGTGCCCTTCTTGGAAGTTCCAGAGGTGGCGCTGTTCACGATTCCGCCCATGTGTGGCGTGAACGTGGGGTTGGAGGTCGTTCCTCCGATCGTGACGGGAACGCCATTGCGAAGGGCGGCGCCCGCATAATTTCCTATGACTCTCCCCGCTGAGCCCCCTGGGATCATTCCCATCAATTGACCAGCGACGCCACCTGCGCCAGCAGTAGTCCCACCCTTGCCGCCATCTCCACCGAACACTCCGGTGAGTTTGAGCACGGTGTTGTAGTTGAGCGCGCCGGCTGCACTGATAGTGCCCGAGCCGATGGCCGTTCCGATGGAAGGAACAATGACGGAAACATTGTCGGTGCGGACATTGCCGCCGTTGATAGCGACATTCGCGCTAAGCGATTGGATGGCCGTTCCGGATCCGGGCTTGATTCCAGCCAGCGAACTGAGAGGTCCGAGCTTCGAACCAAGATCGAAACCGGCAAGATTCGTGTTGTCGATTCGGACGGGACCGCTGATAATCGGGGCCGCGACCGAGCCAGTGACATTGAGATCGGTGGTTAGGGTTCCGCCCTGAAGGCGCGAACCGGATGGTAGATGCACGCCTACTGAGGGCAGGAATGCCTCGAGCTCGTCGATCGGGGCAGCCTTGGTGCTGACCTTGAGATTGATCGCGGTGGTCGCGCCGCTCGTCTGGTAAGTTCCTGCGACGTTCGTGATTGCCTTGCCGATCGTGATTACAGCATTCTGGAGTTGGCCGGTAAGGGCTTGCACGTTCTGCGAGGCAGTGAGCTGAAGAAGAACCGGTTTCGGAGATGGCGAGCCATTCTTCGCCATGCGAAGGCCTGCGACGTTGGCAGACACGTTTGCGTTGAGATTCTTGCCGTCGGAGAGTGCTTTCAGATCGAGATTTGCGATACCGCTGATGCCGGCATCAGGGGCTACGACGCCGCTGGTGGCGAGGTCCAGATGAGAGATCGCGATGTGTGCGCTGACGGGTGTCGCGATGGCGCTCGCCTGGTTGAAGGGCCCTGCGGTGCCGTCACCCGAGACAGAGCCTCCACCGGGGATTTGTGCGCTCAATTTGAATGGCGAACTTGTCGTTGGCGAGACATTGGTGAGTTCGGCGTTGAGCTGCTGGTAAACAGAAGGTGTCGTCTGCCCGGGCGAAGTGAAAGTGAAAGCGCCATTTTTAATCTGCAGGTGGTCAGCCGTAAGCGTGCTGAGCATGTTGTTATTATTCGGCGCGGTCGGAGCAGGCGCAACGGCGATGGGCTTGTTTTCGCGGACGAGCGTGAGCCTGGGCGTATCAATAACAAGGTTGGCAACATGGAGCACCTGGCCATTCCAGTTTGCCTGCACGGCGATGGATTCGATGGTGCCGGTTACGCCGGAGGAGGAGTCGACGAATCCCGCAGCGAGCGGATCAATGTGCTTGGCATCGAGGTTCGCGTCGAAGGGAGTAAGTGATGCATCGCGTGGATTGATGGGGCCGGCATTGCCGGTAAGCGACACTGTTCCATCGCCAGGGAGGTGCGCCGATGCGCTGAAAGGGAAAGACTTTTGGAAAGAGAAGTCTTTTGCTTCCAGGTTGAGCCGATCGTAGGTACGGCGCGGAGTGGCCTGGATGCCGGGAGCCGGTTCAATTCCTACGATCAATTGACCGTCGCTGATGTTCACATGGCCAACGGTCAGGTCAGGAATCAGTGTGCTGGATTCCTTGTTGGCGGTGGAGTTCTGTTGTGCACTCCCGATGGTGGAGTAGTTCCAACGGCCGTTAGCCGCACGCAGAAGAATAATTTTCGGTGAGTCGATTGCGAAGCCGGTTATGTGAAGCTTGCGGCTAAATATGAGGGGGAGCACCTCAATGCCGATTTTTACCTTGGAAGCCTGGAGGAAGGGTTGGTTGCTGAAAGCGGGATCGTCGGCAATGGTGCCGTTTTGGGCAACCAGGTTCCCAGCGAGAACGGAGATGTCGAGTTTGCCAAGGGTGACCTTGCGGCCCAGTGAGTCTGTGAGCGCCGCCTCAATCCGCGTGCGGAAAGAGTCGGCATTGAGAAAGAACGGGATCGCAAGGGCGACAAGCAGAACGAGTGCGGCTACACTGCCGACTACGATCAGGAGGGGGCGGCGGGGGAGTGCCATAGGACCTCTCAAACGTGCGGTGAGACCTAGATTAGATCAATGGCCAGGAAAAGACGAGAAGTTGTATCGGCGGAATGCCCGGAGATCTGCTACTGAGCCTGCATACGATCTCGTGCGGAGACTGCGCCCTCACTTCTCAGCCGGGTGACAAGCTCTTCGTTCCCGTTTCGAATTGCTGCGTCTAGCGGCGTAAGGCTGTCGTAGCCCACCCAGTTCAGATCGGCACCGCGCGCAAGCAGATACCATGCGGCTTCTGTTTGGCCACCGTGGCAGGCGCACCAGAATGCACTCGTCACCTCATCGCTTGCGGGTTCCCCAGACGCGAAATGGTCAGAAAGTCGATCCATCAGCCCTAACCCGGCAGACTGCCACATCGTAGAGCGCGCACCGCGTTCAATAAGCCGTCGCGCTGCCTTCCATTGGCCAAATGCTACAGCATCTGCCAGCGGAGTGCCGCCTCCGATCACAGCGCCGGGGGCTTCGATGTCTGCGCCGAGATCAAGAAGGATCTCCAGCGCGTCGAGGTCATCCGAACTAGCAGCCCAGTGGAGCGCAGTTTCTGTGTGTTTTCCCTGGAACGGCGCATTCAACTCTGCGCCACATTTGACGAGTAGCGAGATCGTCTCCCGCACATTCGGGAAGTGTCCTGGCCAGTCCGTCGCAACATGGAGGAGCGTTCGTTTTCCATCTACGCGCATCCGCGCAGCTTCAGCATTCCCCTCAAGAAAGCGAGCCAGAGCCGTTACATCGCCTCGTCGAACCGCGTCCTCTACGTCTACCTGCATGGCGTCAGAGATAGCTCCAATTCGGACTCTGAACGTGCGCGCTAATTGCCTTGCTTCACGGTCTTCTCTTCCTTCGCTGCGGAGAGATCAGATGAACCTGGCTCAACTCTCTCACTGTCCGCTTCCGTGACGGGCTCCGCTGCAGCGAAGGATTTCTTCCGTGACAGTGGCTCAACCCCAACTGGAGTCAATAACGCTTGTAGGCGGTAACCAGCCTCCTCAGCAACCTGCAGCGCCCCGCGCACACTGCCGCTGATCTCCTTCGCTTCGACCTTGCTCGGCACTGACTTGCCCGCAATCCGCAGCAACTCCGGCATCTGCAACCACCACAGCAACTCCTCGTATGGTTCGCGCAAAAGATAGGTGTAATCGCCGGAGTCATGCAAGCCTGTCAACCAGCGAACATCTGGATCACTCCAAAGCGCGCGTGGCACACCGCCAACGGGTTCCAGCTTGCTCTTCCGGGGGTCTTTTCTGCGAGTTCGCTAGCGCCAGCAGAACCACCTTGATCCGCGCAGCTGCCCGCCATCCACTCTCGCCCTCGAAACCTAAACTGTTCAGTGCCTCTGCCAACGGTTTGCGCAGTCGCAACCGATCAAACAACTCGAGCGAAACTTCTTCTGCCTTATCGTCATCGATCGACTCGGCCAGTGTCTCCAGAGCGCACCACGCGATAATTGGCGCCCACATCGCAGTGGCAGTCATCTGCGGACTGGGGCTCGGCAATACGCGCCGTGCCGCTGCGGTCCATGGCTCGGCAAACAGCGCCTCGACAATCGGAATCCGCATCGCCGCAGCCAGCCGTTCGCGGAATGCCGGTCCAAGCAATCCCGGCATCGTCATTTCGGTTCGCCATCCTGAGCGTGCACGATATGCCTGCTGCGCGATGCGCAATGAACGTCTCGCACCGTCCCCAGGCAACATTGAACAGTTCGTTCCGCTTGCGGTTCTGCTTGCGATCCACGGCTGCGCTTACACTTCCGGTGCCCGGAGCCACGCGCGGATGCTCTGCCAGATCGGTCAACAGGCGAATCGTATCTTGATCGAGCAGGTGTCGCAGTGCCTGGTGTACCGGCTGCAGTTCCATATCGATCAGCGCGTCTTCCAGGCTTGGAACTCCGCTCCCATTCAACTGATCGCACAGGCGGTCCCAGGGCTTCTCCGCCGATGCCCACTTCTCATGCCAATCCATCAATACGTGGCATTGGTAGGCATGCAGATGGAAAGTCATCCCGCGGTCGGCCAGGTCGCCAGACCGTTGCAAATATTCCAACCCCGTCAACACGTCCCGATAGGCGAGTATCGCTCCCGAACTCCCCGCAAACCCAAAACCATCCCCGATCCGCTTTTGACGCAATTGCGCCGATCCCTTGTCGGCGTATGCAGCCGAGTTATGAATCGTCCCGTGTGTCTCTCCGTAGCGATTGTTGTAGACAATCAGCGCGCGCTCGTTCCCGGTCCGGTTTGAATAAGCGAAAACATTCTCGTCCACCGAGCCCGAACCCTGGAAGAAGTCGTAAAGCAAAAACTCATGGCTCTCCGCGAAAATCCACCGCCGCTTTAGGAGCGGAGCAATCTCACGCTCATGCCGCTCAACAAGCCAGTGGTCCGGTGACTCGTCATAGCGCGGCCGCTGGTACTCCATGCCGTACTTTTCCGTAAAGCCCTCGATCTGGCCATGGCCGAACATCGGCAGTCCCGGCAGCGTCGCCATCAGCGCCGTCACACCGAAGCATTTATCGCCCTTGCCAAACTGGTCAATCGCCGTCCTTTCATCGGGATTACTCATGAAGTTCACGTACCGCTTCATGATGTCAGGATCAAACTCCAGGGTATTCTTGATCACCGAGCGGTATTCCGCATTCTTCTCGTCGCGCAGCATGTTCATAAACGCGCTGTTGTACACACGATGCATGCCCAGCGTCCGCACGAAATACCCTTCCATCAGCCAGAACGCCTCAGCCAGAAGCAGCGTCCCAGGCACCTCTGCCGCCACGCGATCCACCACTTCGCGCCAGAATTCGTGCGGCATGTGTTTGTTGAATTCTGCCTGGCTCATGCTGTACTCGGCCCGTGACGGAATCGCCCCGCTCGTTCCCGGCCCCGGAAACCAAAGCCGGTGAAAATGGCGCTTTGCCAGCGTCATCGCCGCGTCAAATCGAATCACCGGAAACAGCCGGGCAACATAAAGGATGGTCTGAATTACCTGCTCACGAACCGCTGGATTCAGGTAATCAAGCTGTGCGGTGTCGTTCCACGGAAAGCTCGTGCCGTCGTTGCCGTGATAGATGTAGCGCGTATCACCTGTCCACTTGTCTCGCCGGCGAAAGACCACTGCGGCGTCCGTCTGCTCGAAATAGTGGTCGTCAATCTTGATCTCGACGCGCTCATCATGCGAGAGATCGGGCCCGTTGAAGCTATACGCCGGATACGGAGATTCTCTCCTCGAAATGAACCACTCCGGATGCTCGATCACCCAGGGCGAGTCGATGCCCATATGGTTCGGCACCATGTCGCTCGCCAGCCGGATCCCCTTGTGATAACACCGGTCTCGCAGCGTGATGTACGCCGGTTCCCCACCCAGGTCCTCGGCAATCTTGTAATCGAAGAGCGAATACGCCGACGCCACCGCATCCTGATTTCCGCAAAGCTGCTTGATCGTCTTGGAAGCCCTGCTTCGCTCCCACACTCCGATCAGCCAAAGCGAATTGATGCCGCGATGCGCCAAGGTTGCAAGTTCCTCTTCTGGAATCTGATCGAGCCGATGAATGTGCCGCGCATACTGTTTGCTCAGCTGCGCAAGCCACACGTAGGTACTCTTCGCTATCAGCACCGCATTCGGCATCCACGCCGTGTCGGGGCTAAACTTTTCGTATTCATGCGCAGGATCTCCGAACACCGGCACCTGCGACTCGCTCACGATCGAAGGCCACTGCTGCGTTCCCTGTTCCCGGCGCCGCTTAGCCGCTTCCTCCGCAACCGCCCGGGCTCGTGCCGCATCCGGATTGAACATCATCCAGATACCCAGCTCTTCTTCCCGCAGAACCTCACCACCCATTACGAGCAGGTGGTCGAGGCTGTCGCCCAGCAGCGGGCGCCACAATTTGCGAATCAACGCCAGCTGCTCGCTCAGCGACGTTGGAGCCCCTCCCACCGGTGCCCGAAGAAGGTCAAAGAGGCTGATCGCCTGCGCTCCCTCAACCGGAATCAACGGTCTCGTAGCGAAGTACTGAGGCAGTTCTAGAGTCACCTGCCGATAGACGGTCTTCTCTGCAAGCGATTTATCTTCAAACAGTTCCTCAAATTTCTTAAACGCCTCGTTGCGATTCGCCGACCACAACAGCAGTAGCTCCTCCAGCGCCGCAGCCCGGTGCTGCATACTGCCGGTCGCGCCCTTCAGCCATTGCAGTGGAGTCTCTTCGCCTCGCATCACGCTTTGCCCTGGAAACGTCTCGACGAACGTGAGAAGGAGCTTATCCAGTTCGCGCTCTCCCACGCGCCCCGCAAACCAGTCGAGGGCCGAGGTCATCACTTCGGGATCGAACTGCTCCCGGTACCGCGCCATCAGCACGTGGCTAGCCTCGTCGATCAGCCCCATCGCATATAGCGAGCCGGCGTGCACCGCCAGGTCCGGATTCTTGTCCGTCTGGCGCACCTGGTTCATCCTGTGGGCGAACTCTCGACATGCAGGTAGACTGGCAAACACCACGTTGCCGTTATAGGAAAAGAGCGACTCCGCGAACCCATACCGTTCCCGCGCATTTCGCGAAATATGGAACTCCATCATGAGAAAGACCAGTCTCCAGTCAGATGCAGATCATCGAGAACTTGCTCGGCCCGGCGCCAGTCTTTTAAGTGCCTGCTTGGGCTGGAGCGAAAACGCGGCCAGAGAGTAAGTTAACACCCCAAACCCCCGAGCCGCTTTCCACACCGATCCTCCTGCTTGCTGAGCAAGGAACAAGCCAGGTCGGCTCAATCGCGGCACTTAAGCAGCCTCGCCTCTCGCATTTCGCATTGCCTCTGCGCAAGCGAGTGCCCGTCCGCGGTCCAGCCTCTGCTTCGGTTACAATGGAGCAACCGGGTCCTTCGCTCAGGAATCATCCTGATTCCATGCAAGTTGATCGACGGAGAGGTGGCAGAGCCCGGTTGAATGCACCTGACTCGAAATCAGGCATAGGGGTAACTCTATCGGGGGTTCGAATCCCTCCCTCTCCGCCATTGAACCATCCAACTACATCCCCATCCATTCACTTGACGCGCTCTGCATCGAATCAATTTATACCCATTAGTTTGTGATTTCAGCTTGCTTTCTCGCAACGACGCGTTCTTCTTCGTTTTTGCCAAAGAACAAGTCGCTACTTGCCCAGGAGCAATGACTGTTTTCAGCTCCGCTGCAATAATCGCCATATCCGACGCTAGAGCTGCTTCTGTATTGCTCTTTCAACCCGCGGAATTTCAATCGCGGTGCTTGAGACTCAGCCCATTGCGTCTGAGCCTGACTGCTGGCTCACCTACTTCAATAACAAATGTCGCCTTCAATCGCATCTGACATCAACCGTGAGCTGAGAGAGATCCTCCGCATGTACTACTCAGTACTGCCATCAGAGTTTGGCGCCAGTCTCGATCGCAGGCTGGAAGCCATTGCTGCCGAGCAGGAGCTCCGGCAGAGACTTGCACGCAAGGCAGCCTAGAGTCGCAAACGGGGTTCCAGCAGCGAACCCTTGCAATGGTCGGCTTTATTGCGGCAGAGATTGCGGTGCCTGTGGCTGGGGAATCACGAAGGAGAGGCATCCGACGACACCCTCAGCCATTCGACAAATCTACGGATGGCGCGCGAGATAGAACAGCGCAACAAAGACAAGCGCCGCAACCACAAATGCACCGAATGCGAAGACGGTCAGAACGTTATCCCGACGCGTGCTCTTCATCTACAAAGGATACCCCCGATGCCGAAGATCAAGATTGCCGTCTCAACCCCCGCTCGCCAACTCACGGCCCCACTTCCAGCCCGGCAGCAGATTTCAACTGCGCAAGCGCATTCAGATAAGCAGCCTGTTGCTGGTGATGTGCAAGCTGTGTGGCACGATAAGTTCGCTCCGCGTCGAGAAAGTCCAGAACCGAAGCGCCACCCCTGTGAAACGAAAAATCCTCGATATCCAGCGACTCCTTAGCGGCGCCGAGATACGTATCCTCATATAATCGCAGCCGCTCCCGCGCCGAGACAAAATCCGCGTAGGCTGACTCCACATCCTGGGTCACCTGGTTTTGCGCCGTCTGCGCCAGAAACTCCGTCCGGATCTCCTCGGATTTCGCCCGCGCAATCTCTCCCTGGTTCCGATTGAAGATCGGCAGAGGAATCGCCATCCCCACGCCCATCGCGTTCGAGGTGCTTCCTTTCGGATAGAACGGCTCAAACCAATTCGGCCCCGGCATCTCGTTGCCTGTATGCAGAAATGACGTCCCAACCGTCGGGTCCGGCCAGCGATTTGCCTGCGCCAGCTGCACATCTGCAGTCGCCTTCTGCCGTCCAGTCTCGGCAGACTTGAGGTCAGGCCGATTCTGAAGTGCCAGTTTTTTCAGTTCCGTCAGATTCTTATCGAATGGCTCCAGCTTCAAATCACCCTCAACGTCGAAGTCCACCGGAAGATTACCGGCTCCAAGCAAGCCTCGCAACGTTGCCTTGGCAGTCGTCAACTCGAGATTCGCATCGTCGAGATCCGTCTCGAACTGAAGCATCTGCAATTGAATTCGTAGAAAGTCCGCCCGCGCAATCTCGCCTTGCTCCAGCATCTCGCGATTGAGTTCGACGGTTCGCTTGAAGTTGGCCAGATTGTCGCGCGCAAATTGCAAGTCTGACTTGGCCTGCAATGCGGCAATGAAAGCTGAGCGCAGGTTGAACGTAAGCGTTCGCCTAGCATCGGCGGCATCGGTCTGTGAAATCTGAGTGGCCAGCCTCGCAGAGCGGATGCGTGCAGACCGTTTACCGCCGATCTCAAACTCCTGGTATATACCGATCGTCGCAGACGTGGTGTCGTTCTGCAGCGTCGGATTGGGCAGAGCGGCGGCTGTCTCCTCAGCGGCCCTGTTCGACACAACGCTCTGCTCCTGCGCACGGAGTGTCGGATTCGACCGAAGAAAGAGATCGTGGATTTTCTCCCATGTGTAGCCCGGAACCTGCTGCGCCGAACTCACCGTCGAAAATAACAAGACGACCGCGAAGCAAGCGATCCTTCCACTCACAACGCAAATGCGGTTACTCCAGAGATTCTTTTTCATCGCTGCACCTCCCCTTCGCCCGCCGCAGTCGTTACCATCCCCAGCGTTGCGATGACGGGAACGACGATCAAAATCGCGAAAGTCGTCGTAATCATCCCTCCCACCACCACACGTGCCAGCGGCTGTTGTGCCTGGACACCGATCCCATGCGATAGTGCGGCGGGCAGCAGCCCCAGGCCGGCCGCCAGGCAGGCCATCAACACCGCGCGCATTTCCCCGACGCTGGCGCGGATAATCGAATGCTGAACGCCATGCTCGTGCGCCTCCGCACGACGTATCCCGGCAACAAAGACCAATCCGCCCAGTGTCGCGACCCCGATGATCGACGCGAAGCCGACCGCCGCTGAGATGCTGAACGGGGTTCCCGAGATCAGGAGCGACAAAACTCCACCTGCGACGCCGAACGGTAGTACAGACATCACAGCAAGCGCATCACGGAGTGAGTTGAACGAAACATACAAAAGCCCGAGAATCATGCCAACCGTGATGGGAATGATGATCGCGAGCCTTCTCTGCTCTTTGCGCAGACTGTCATACTCGCCTGCCCACTCGTAGTGATACCCATCGGGAATAACGACAGATCGCTCCAGCTTCTGCTGAACATCAGCGATGGTTCCGGCAAGGTCCCGCCCGCGCACGCTGAACTTGATCGGGATATACCGTCTACCGTTTTCGCGATAAATCATGAATGCGCCCTCGCGAAAACCGATACTGGCGACCTCCCCCAGAGGCACACGACTGCCATCTGCCGTGGGCAGCAGAATATTGCGCATCTCATCTACGTTCTGGCGGTTCTCCTGCTGGTAGCGCACTACGAAATCAAAGCGCCGATCCCCTTCCAAAATCTGTGTGATCGCGCTGCCGCCAATAGCTGCCTGCACCGCGGTGTTGATATCCGCAGCCATCAACCCGTACCGTCCGGCCGCAGCTCGGTCAATCGAGATAACCAGATTCGGCTGTCCGGTTTCCTTGAACACCGCAAGATCCGCGATGCCCGGTACCTTGTCCATCACATCCATGATTTTTTTAGCGGTTGTCGCCAGCACTTCGATGTCATCCCCAAAGAGCTTCAGCGAGTTCTCGCCTTTGACACCCGACATGGCTTCTTCCACGTTGTCCTGGATGTTCTGCGAAAAGTTCATCGCGATGCCCGGGTACTTCTCCAGCTTCCGATTCATCTCATCGATCAACTCATCCTTGTTTCGCGCCGTTGTCCATTTCGACACAGGCTTCAGATCGGCTTCGAATTCGATGTTGTTGAACGTGGTTGTATCTGTGCCGTCATCCGGCCGTCCCACCTGCGACACCACTTGGGTGACTTCGGGAAATGAGCCGATAATCCGTCTCATCTCATCCGCAATCTTTGCCGAGTACTCGAGCGATACGTCCTGAGGAAGTGTTGCCCGGATCCACAGGTTCCCTTCCTCCAGTGGTGGCATGAACTCGCCTCCCAGGATTGCGAAGGATGCGAGGGCGGCGATCAGCAACACCGCAGAACCGGCGAGAACAATCTTGCAATGACGCACCACCCGAATCAGGATTCGCTCGTAGTGATGCTTGAGCCATCTCACCAGCCTCGGATCTGCTGTGTGGCCGCTCCTCACCGATCGCCGATAGGAAGCAAGTACCGGTGCAAACAGCAACGCAAACAGCAACGCACCGGTCAATGCGTATCCATACGTCAGCGACATTGGAGCGAAGATTCGTCCCGGAACTCCCTTCATCGTGAAGAGTGGGATGAAAGCCACAAGGATGATGAGCGTAGAAAACAACACCGGCCTGGCTGCTTCTGAGCTCGCCTCCGCGATCAGTCCCAGTCGGTGCTCCTCGTTCTCCGCCTCATGCAATCTCCTGTAGATGTTCTCGAGAACCACAATTGCTGAGTCGACGATGATGCCGAAGTCAACAGCGCCAATCGAGATCAGGTTGGCCGACCGCCCGGTCGCAGACATCAATCCAAACGCAAACAGCACCGCGAATGGGATAGTCAGCGCGGTGATCAGAGCCAGGGGAACGTCACCCAGAAAGACCAGCAACAGCAGTGAGACGAGCGCGAGACCGGTCAGAATGATATGCCAGACGGTATCCGTAGTCGTGTCAATCAGCGCGGTTCGATCGTAGATCGTATCGATCGTCATTCCCTTCGATAGAAGTCCGGCATTGAGCGCTTTGATTTTTTCGCGAAGCGCCTTTAGAGCCGGCAAGGACTGTTCTCCGCGCTGCAGAAGCACGGTTCCTTTCACAATGTTGTTCTCGCCATCCCTGCCCACTCGGCCGAGCGGAGGTTGAAAGCCCTCGCGAATGTCGGCAACGTCGCGCAGATAGATGGGCACGCCATTGTGCTCAGCGATGAGCACTGCCCCCATTTCCTTGATTCCCTTTAGCAGTCCCAGCCCGCGCACGTTTACGTTCTGATCACCGATTTCGAGATAGTTGCCGCCCGCATTCTGATTACTCGAACCAATCGCCGCAATCACCTGCGGCAGAGTGACGTTGTACTGGAGCAATTTTTGGGGATCGATCTCCGCCTGGTACTGCTTCGTGGTGCCCCCGAAAGTGCTTACGTCGATGATGCCCGGCACCTGCTTCAATTCACGAACCACGAACCAGTCTTGCGTAGCCTTCAAATCGTTCAGGGTGTAATTCGCGCCCTTGAGCTGGTAACGATAGATCTCTCCCACCGCGGACCACGGCGAAAGCTGCGCCTGCAATCCCTGGGGGAGCGTCACGGTCTGCAAGCGGTTGAGAACTTCCTGCCGATCCGCGTAGTAATCGGAGTCGAAATCGAAGTAGAGTTTCACGTCGCTCAAGCCGAACAGACTCGTCGAGCGAACGTATTCCAGATGTGGAATACCGTTGAGCGTTGCTTCGATCGGCACCGTGACCTGTTGCTCCATCTCTTCTGCCGACCAGGCTGGGTTCTGCGTAATTACGTCAACCAGCGGAGGTGATGGATCGGGGTATGCTTCTATGTCCAGTCGCAAAACCGCCCAGATACCTGCAGCCAGCCACGCTCCCATCGCGATCAGAGCGATCACGCGGTAGCGAAGAATCGTCGCAATCAGTGCTTTCATGGCTGGCTCGCTCCTGCCGTCAGGAGTTCGGCCCCGCGCACCGCAACGACCTGCCCTTTGTCGAGACCTGAAGTGATTTCGACCTTGCCGTCGATAGCCCGTCCAGTTGTGACGTTCCTCTGCTCAGGCTTGCCATTGCTCTCCACGAATACAATCGCACTCTGCCCCTCGTGAATAACCGCCGAGGAGGGCACCACGATCGCTGTGTGCCCACGGGCCACCTCCACGTGAATCGCCGCAAACATCTCCGGCTTCAGATTGCCGCCTGGGTTCGACAACGCCACCCTGATCTTCAGGGTCCGGGTAACGGGATCAAGTGCTCCTGAAACGGAATCGATGCGTCCCATCCACGTTTGTCCCGGAAACGCATCCACGGTGACCCTCACCCTTGTTCCCGGCTGCACCTTGGCGATGTCCTTCTCAAACACATCGCCAACAATCCACACAGTCGACAGGTCGGCGATCATCACCAGGGGATCGGCGTTATCGAGTGACTTCGACAGCTCTCCGGGCGCGGCATTCACTGCCAAGACCACGCCCCGGCTTGGAGACAAAATAGCTATGTGGTCTGTCGTCGATTTCGCATTCACACCGAGGACTTCGAGGCGGCGCTCAGCCCTTGCGAGTTCTGCCTGAGCGGAGTCGGCAGCCGCTCTCGCGTCGATGTAGTCCTTCTCGGCGAGTGCACCGTGGTCCAACAAGACCTTCTCCCGATCGGCTGCTCGTTGTGCTCGCGAACTCTCAATCTCCGCCTTCGAAAGGTCAGCTTGCGCTGCGCCTGCGTCCGCGCTCTCGATTGTCGCGATGCTCTCGCCTCGTGAAACTGTATCGCCGGGTTTAACCTCGACCTCCAGCACTCTTCCGCTAGCAGGCGGAAAGATGCGGAACGAGCGCGCCGGATCTGCCTGGATCTTCGCGCCGCATATTAGCTCCCCTTCAACCGCCTCCTCGCCGACAGCCACAAATTGCACTGGATTCGCGGTTTCGGCTTGAGAGGGCGTCTCTCCGGCGCTCGGTGCGGCTTCCTTGCGACATGCCGTAACCGTGAAGCATAACGACAACGCGAGCAGCCTGCCCACTTCGGCAGCAAAATCAAATCTCCGATTCATTGGCTCTCTCTTGATCGCGTGGCGATCCTCTCCCAGGCCGGAATACAAGCGGCCATTCGCAAACACACACCAAACCGGGTCCGCCATTTTTAATGGCGCCCGATTCAGACGACAGATTTAAGTGGGTTTACTAAGACAGGAGAGAGGGAGGGCCGCGGGAAGGAGCCGGTGCCCGTGCGGCCGACTGGACCAGAAAGCCCTCCAGCCGAATCTTCCTCCGCCCGGATGCATCTCGACTCAGAATCGAAATCTGCTGCAGACATTCCGTTTCAAAACCGCGCGAGACGGGAAGGCAGATCGCCGGAAGATCTTGCATCGCCCTCGTTCGCCAGGATGGTGCAGATGGATCTGGAGACGGATAGTCCTCCGCTCTCGCTGCGTGAAAGGTTCCGTGTCCATCGTTCAGGTACACCTGAACTTTCTGACCGGAAAATGCTCTCTCCACCACTATGTCTGGAGCACCATCCTCGTTCACGTCGCGAGCCGAAATCGCCAGTCCGCTCTCTCTTGAAGAAAAAACGATTTCGCCGTTATCGCTGCCCGATACATGGAGTTCGATGTGAAAGGTTCGCAATCCGTTCAGCGGACCACCTTCTACAAGAATCGCTCCATCCGGCTTCTGATCCTGGTCGAAATCTGCTGTCGCAATCTGAGGCTGTGAGCGCCCTGCTCTTAGGCCGCGTGAAAACGCTCCCCCTACGCCATCCTGCGCCCTCGCAGCAACAGGAGCTACCGACATTGCAATTAGCAGTGCTACTACGGCAATAGGGTTTCGAAATCTCATCAATGGGTAAGGTAGGTGCAGTACGGCCCAGGGTTCTGGACAAGTCAATTATAGCGGCCACACAATCGCCTTATGCGCTTCCGATCCGGCTGAAGTTTGGTACCCACTAATTCACACAGCTTTGAGTTAAAGCTTGTGTATGCCATCTCTGAAAGAATTGAATGCGCTCGTGGAGAAGCTTGTTTCGGCAATCCCCGCCCTGAACCTCGACGGAGAGGAACTCGAGGAATACAGCACCATGCTTTTGTGGCTACAGAATCAAGTCGAGACTGGCGAACCGAGCGAACGCATTGTCACGCAATGTCTTTCATACTTCAAGCAGGTTGAATCGCGCGCCGCCTGACTGCGAAACCTTGCCCGGGCGCTATTTCCGAAAGGCCCGGATCGTGTGACCCGGACCTCTCGAAATACCTTGTGTGGCCGCGATCGGACCTCTGTTCACCAGCGCCCAGCCACCAGAAGAAAAGCTGCATCCCCGACGCTGGTTCCGTCGATGCTGATATCGACACGATACTTTCCCGGCCCCATTTTCCTGGCCGCGAGATTGTAGACGTACTGGCAGGCGCTTTGGTCAATTCCGAAATTCGAGCCCTTGTCCGCCGGAGCGGCATAAATCTGCTCATCGAGAAGTCCCGCGTGCATACCTGCGGTTCTTGTAACGGTGATCGTTGCGGCAGGCAGCGTGCAAGTCGGTACCCCGTTTTCTGTAAGCGTGAACCGCACCGGGAGATTTCCGCGCTTCGTAGCAAATACGCCGCTGCCATCAGGATCGATCGGACCTTCGACAATCGCTTTAAATGAGGATCCCTGCAGTAGAACCGTCACGGTGCCCGCAACCGAATCCGTCACCGCCAGATCCATCTGCCCATCGCGATCGAAATCCGCAGCAACCGCGCTATCTCCCCTTCCGGTGGTATCCATCGGAGTCTGGAAGGTCCCGTCTCCTTTGCCCAGCCAGACGGAAACCGCGTTCGCCGAATCCACCACTACGAAATCAAGCTTCCCATCCCCGTTGATGTCAGCCGTGATCAGAGATACGTTCGTCTGCGGCGAGACCGGCTGCCCCGTCTTTGCCGTAAACGTCCCATCCCCGTTTCCCAGTAGCACGGCAATCGAGTTACCGAACACTGACGCCAGGTCCGCGATCCCATCGCCGTTGAAATCCCCGTTCACGATGGATGTGGCAGAACCGCCGAATGGGATCATCGGCTTTTCTGTAAAAGCCCCGCTGCCGTTGTCTATGAACGTCCTCAGAAAACCATTTGTGTCCGCAAGGTCGAGGATTCCATCGCTATTGAAGTCGCCGACACTCAGCATTCCGGTTGAGGGGCCGACCGGACCACCAGACAGAAAACTATTCTCAGGAAGGAGGAAAAGATTAAAAGCGCCGGTCGAGTCAATCTGCGACACTGCGACATTCAGTTGACCGTTCCGGAAAAAATCCCCCAGCGCAATCCCTTTGATCTGCTGAAACAGAGACAAGGCTGGAGTCGCAAATCGCCTCGTGGCCATCGCCGCCGGAAACGCGCTGGGCCCCAATTCCTGCGGAGCAGAAAACGTCCCGTCCCCATTCCCGTAGTAGGCTGCAACGTGTCCGGAATCACTCGAACTTGTGACCGAAATCAAATCCAGCTTTCCGTCGCGGTTCAGATCGCCCGCTAAGGCCAGCGCGGTCGGCTCTTCGCTCAGAAAATCAAGAAGGCACAGCGTCGAAGCCTTGGTGAATGTCCCGTCCCCGTTCCCCAAAAGAATCGCGATACTTCCAACGCCGTGAAACTGGTAATTGCACGACGGGGCCGCCGCCTGGTCCGTAATCGCCAGGTCCGGAATCCCATCGTGATTAAAATCCGCGGCGATCGAACTCAGCGGCGAACTGGGCCCTCCGACCGGCATCGACCGAAACACCAACGAAGACGTCGGTGAAGTGATAGAGAAGGGTGCTCCGTCGGAACTGCCGCCTCCAGGACCGGGGTTCACCACCGTCACCATCGCAGTGCCCTTCAAAGCGACATCTGCCGCAGGAACCGCGGCCGTCAATTTCCCGGCACTTAGAAACGTCGTCACGAGGGGAGTTCCATTCCAGTTCACAATGGACCCCGATACAAATCCGGCGCCGTGCACCGTTAAAGTGAATCCGGCACTTGCAGGCACTGCTGCCGCAGGTGCTAGCGGCTCCGCGATGAAAGGAACTGGATTGCCCTGCGCCTCGCTCCTGCCGGCAAACACGATGACACTTAAGAACCAAAACAAACGTATCAGTTTCATTGCTGGAGACTCCATTGAGAAATCGTGCGTTAAGGATTTGAGAACGTCTCACCACTACCGTTCCCGTGAACTGACGACGAAGTCCCCCCACCTTTCCAGCTACACCAGGCCACCTTCCGTCCAGACGGCTCACAGGCATATTCCCATATCGCCGGAATCGCGGCTACAAAATAAAACGTCCCGCGTAGCGAAATCCGAATTCCTACCTTGCCCTCCGGCCCGTCCCTTCGCGCATTTAAGATTCGTACCGAGGTGTTCAATAAAATGACAAGAAGCATGAGTCGCCGCGGGTTCCTTGCCACCACCGCCATGAGCCTGGCCGCCACCCGCTTGCGCGCCCAGCAGCCGGTTAAAGTAGAGGTAACGCTCGAGATTCCTTCCCAGGCAGACGGCTCCGAAATGCCCGCGGACTTCATTGGTCTCTCCTATGAAGTCCAGCAGCTCTCCGACCCCAGCTTCTTTTCAGCGAAAAACACTGGTTTGATCCGGGCATTTAAAGAACTTTCGTCTCGCGGCGTCCTGCGCCTCGGCGGGAATACCAGCGAGTTCGCCTGGTGGAAACCGACACCCGACTCTCCCGAGCCTCAGCATCCCCAGACCCGCGAAGTCGTAGGAGAGCCGAAGGCTTCGTACTACGCCGTCACCGCCGAGGCTGTTCGCAACTTGGCAGGTTTCCTGAGAGCCACTGGGTGGACCTGCCTGTACGGTATCGGAATGGGCACCAATACCCCTGCCCGCGCTGCCGACGAAGCCGCATTTGTCGCCCAGGCATTGGGCGACCACCTGCAGTATTTCCAGATTGGCAACGAGGTCGACCTCTTCTCCAACCACTTGCGCGATCCGCAGACCTGGTCGGCAAGGGCCTATCTTGACGAATGGCTAGCGCTCGCTCGGGCGGTTGGGGCGCGCGTGCCCGGCGCAAAATTCGGCATGCCCGATGTCGCGGCACGTGTCGAATGGCTCACCGAGATCGCCGCTCTCTGGCCCACAATCCAGGATCCGCCGCACGTCACAACCCTCACCCACCACTACTACTTCGGCGGGCCGGCCACTAACCCCGACGTCAACATCGCCAACCTGATGGCGCCCGCCACCATGGCGAAAGTGCAAAAGACCGCCGACACGGCCACCTCCGCGGCCGCGAAAGTCAATGCTCGCGTCCGCATGACCGAGGGCAATACCTGCTATCGTGGCGGAAAGCCCGGCGTGTCTGACGTCTTTGCCTCCGCGCTCTGGTCGGCAGACTATTCCCTTCTCCTAGCGAGCAACAACTATTCCGGCATCAATCTCCATGGGGGAACGGGCAAGTCCGTCGCCAACTCGGTGGGTGGATCGCTTCCCGGCGACGGGCTCCTCGAGCAGCAGGGCGCCACGCCCTCCCAGATCGCAACACACCCTCATCCCTTCTATACCCCCATCGGCACCTTCGGCTCCGAATATCGCCTCCAGCCGGTCGCCCGCGGTCTTCAACTCGCCGGCGCCTTCTCCGGAGGGCGACTCTTCAAAGCTGACTTCACGGCAAAGCTTCAGGCCGCCGGCATCAATGCCACTGCTTACGCCGCCGAACTCCCCGGAGGAAAGCGTTCCATCATCATCCTCAACAAAGACCTAGAGAAAGACCTCGAAGTGGCCATCAATTTCGGCAGAGGGAGTAACGCCACCGTTGAAAAGCAGAAGCTCGTTGCGTCGGTGCCCTTTCACAGATCTTCGACGGGCGCCGAAGCCGCCGCAATCGACAGTCGCGACGCGCTCTTCAGCGATCCCGTTCGCTCCAATCTGGCCGACACAGGACGCTATCGGGTCTCCGTTCCCCACGCCAGCGCGGTACGCATCACCCAAAGCTAGATGGGTACCGGTCTCTGTCCGCAAGCCATCCGGGACACATCCATGCGTGCCTTTTCCCCCAAGAAGGTTCACGTCATCGCACCGCATAAATCGCCGCTCCGTTTGCCCCCAGTGCAATCGATACTTTTCCCCGCAGCAAGTTCACCTCTGCTGCATTCGCGGGGAATAGCGGCCTGAATTTTGTGCAGTCAGCCAGCCCGGTCATTCGCATCTCGATGTCGATCTTTCGCGGCTCCGTCGCCTTGCTAACCACCACCAGCATCCGTTCCGCCCCGCCTGAAGCGCAGCCTTCGGTTAGTCCGTTGCCGCGTAAATACGCCATTGACGTCGCATCCGATGTGACGTCCTGCTCATCTCCCGACGCGAAAGCATCATGCTCGCGCCGCAGACGGAACAGCGCCGAGGACCACGCAAACATCTCCCGCTCCGCCGCCGTTCGACCCGCGGCCGTGAATCCGTCATGATTGCTACCCTTGAATCCTCCTGGAAAATCCCGGCGGTTATCCGGATCGTCCCCGCCCTCCATCCCAATCTCATCTCCGGAGTACACCTCCGGCATGCCCCTCAGAGTCGCCAGCAGAACAAACGCCAGTTTCAGCCGCTCCGGGCTCGCCCCCGTCTCCGACAAAAACCGCTTGGTGTCGTGGTTCCCGAAGAACGTAACCAGCCGCTCAGGATTCGGGTAGAGATGATCCGCGCCCAGTGTCGCCGTTAGATCCGTCATCGGTTTGTCGTGCAGCAAGACATCACGCAACTTGAAGTACACCGGAAAATCGAACGGCGTATACAGCCCTGTGTCGATCCCGCTGTGAACAGCACCACCTGCAAAGAACGACGTGATCGCCGGATCTCCGTTGAACACCTCGCCAACCGTCGTCAGCCTGGGATAGATCGCATGAATCTCCCGATGAAACTCGCTCCAGAACGCCCGCCCTACGTACGGAAATGTATCGATGCGCAACCCATCCAGTCCTGCTGTCTCGATCCACCAGATCGCATTCTGAATCAGGTATGTCGCCACCAGGGGATTCTCCTGGTTCAGATCGGGCATCGCGTCTACAAACCATCCATGCGTGATATCCCACCAATCTCCCGGCGCTGCATGGGGATCCGCAAGCGCCTCCATGTTGTACTTTGCATGGGAATGCTGCTCTACCGTCCCGTGCAGCCACTCCGGAGCCGGCGGATCCTTCACCCACTCATGCTCCACGCCAATGTGGTTCGGAACGATGTCGTAAACAATCTTCATTCCCCGCGCGTGCAGATCATTCACTAGATGCAGATAATCGTCCAGAGTACCGAAGTGAGAATCTACTGCGTACAGATCCGTTGCCGCATATCCGTGATAGGAATCCGTCATCTTCGCATTCGACAGAATTGGCGTCAGCCACAGCGTCGTCACACCTAGTTGCTGCAAGTAATCCAGGTGCTGATCAACTCCTCGCAGGTCTCCGCCATGCCACCCTCTCGGCGCACCCGGAGCATATCCCGGCTCGTTAATCGAGGGATCGCCATCCGCAAAACGGTCAGTCATGATCAGGTACATCACGTCCGCTGTGCTGAAGCCCTGATGCCGTCCCGTTTCCGGGTCCCGCGCCTTCAGTTCAAAATCCGCTTTTGCCTCTCCTGCCGAGTTCGACACGCGAATTCGCAGCTTCTGCGCCGACGCGTCCCGGGCTGTGAGCCACAGAAATGCATAGTGCCCATTCGCCGAAGCCTGACTCTTCTCGACGCGCGCGCCCCGTCCCTCCACCGCAAACCGCGCATCCGACAAGTTCCGCCCGTACACCAGCAGCACCGGATCCGGTAACGAAGCCCACCAGTTCGGCGGGTCAATTTTGTGAATGATCGGGGCCATGCCGCCCTGCGCAAAACCACCTGCAGGGAGAATCAAGAAATAAAAACCTAAAAAAAGCTGCACCCACTCGCGTCTCATTTGCCGCCATTCTTGCATATGGGGGCCATCTTACCTCGCCAACATCTACGAGACCCGGCCGCGGCAATCAAGAACGTTTACTGTAGGCGCTTCGGGATTCAGATTGGCGGGCACTCCTGCACGACAGCCCTCTCAAAGAGGCTCTTCGCAAAGACCTGCAAGGTTATCTGGATAAGCGCTCGGCGATCGAACGGATCAAAGCCGGTGGGTGCTACTCCGTACTTCCCATTTCTGTTTCATGCCTTTTCATTCCGCCCTTAACGCCTCCACTGCATTCACATTGGCTGCCCGCGCCGCCGGAACCGCCGCGGCAATCAACCGCAGCAGCCAGGATCGTGAACGCTGAGGCAACAAAGGCCAGCGCCCCGGGCTTGCCGATTGCCGTGAGGTACTTCGCTGCCGCCTGATCGAGGCCGAATCCGACCACTACGCCAACTCCAACTCCCACCAGGGCCATAATCAACCCTTCAACCAGCACATCCTTGAGGATGTTGTGCCGCTGTGCTCCCAGCGCCATCCGGATGCCAAACTCGCGTGTCCTGCTGCTGACCGAAAACGCCAGCACGCCCGCCACGCCGACCACTGAAATCAGCAGCGCCACCGCCGCGAACCCTCCGAAGACGATCGCATTTAGTTTGTCCGGCGTAAGTACCTCCGCACGCACGTCGCCCAGCGTGCTCGCCTTCTCCACCGGCTGATCCGCCGACATCTCGCGAATCGTTCTGGTGATCGAGGGCACCAGCGCATATGGGTCCTGATGCGCACGCACGAACAGACGCCCGCTCCACCCCTCCTGATCGACAGGCTGATAAACAGTCATGGTTGGCGAGGGAATGATGTTTTCGTCATCGAAGTCGGGCACGACCGCGATAATCCGCCGCGGCTCGGTGCTGATTCCGATGAATTTCATCACGCCATCAGTCCACCACAGCTTGCGATTCAGCGGGTTCTGGCCCGGATAGAGTTGGTTCGCCAGGCTCTGGCTGATGATGACAACGCGCTCAGCGCCGTCCTTGTCTCCGTCGTTGAAATCCCGGCCGGTGGTAATCGGCACGCCGAATGTCGCAAAGAAACCCGGCGAAACCGACCGGAAATTCGCGCGAAAATCCTGTCCGTCAGCCCTGCGCGCGCCCTGCGCGGCGAAACTGAAGTTGATATTGAGGGCACGATCATCACGCCACGGGGCGCTGAAACTCGATGAAACGTGTTCCACGCCCGGTAACGCTCCAACCCGTCGCTGCACCTCTCGGAAAAATTCGCTCACTTGTTGCGGCGTCTTGCCATACGACAGCACCGGCAGATTGATTGCCATCACATTGGCCGAATCGAACGGAGGACGCGTCTGTTCCAGATCGAAGAGGGTCTTCATCAGAACGCAAGCGCCAGCGAGAAGCAGAAATGACGCGGTGATCTGCGTAACCGCGAACATCCGCAGCCGTCGGCTGCTTCCCCCAACGCCACGCGCGCCGCGCGCCGATAATCCACCCTGCGCTCCGTTCGGCGAAGGCAACCGAGGAATGTAGGCCAGAAACACCGCGGCAATCAGCGCCAGCGCGATGCCGAACCATACCAGGCTGAAGTCGAGCGTCAGATCGTTCGCGCGGATGGAAAAACGCGAAGCATACTTACCAAGAACTCTCACCATCGGAATCGCCAGCAGGATCGCCGCAATCGCTCCGCTCCCACACAGCACCAGTGCTTCCGCAAGCAGCGATCGCCGGATCACGGATACGCTCGCGCCCAGTGCCAACCGCACAGCAAGTTCCGATTCGCGCCGGACCGTCCGCGCAAGAACGAGGTTCGCCACGTTGGAACTGGCAATCACAAACAGCAGCCCTGCGGCCGCAAACAGGACCCACAGGATCGTATTCGCCCGGGCGTTGATCTGGTCGTGCATCCGAGTCACGTCTATGCTGAAGTGGTCTCCGGGCTTGTAAACCTCCGGATGCGCCGCAACCATCGCCCCGTGCACCGAGCGCAATTCCGCTTTTGCCTGCTCAACAGTCGCCCCTGGAGCAAGCCGCGCAAAAACCTCTGTCATGCGATGCTCGCGTCCCTGCACCATCGTCGCCGACAGATGATGCGGGCTCGTCACCACGTTCGCAATGATCTCCGTCGACACAGGATAAGGAACAGCAGGCTCAAGCACGCCTACAACCGTCGCACCGCGCGCCCCCTGCATTCCTTCCAGCCTTACCTGCTTGCCAAGCACACTCGGATCCGAATGCAACTCCGATTTCCAGAAGTGATAGGTCAACACCACCGCTCCAGCGGCATTCTGCCCGTCGTCGTTCGGCCCCAGCAGACGGCCAAGAACGGGCTTCAACCCCATCACCTCGAAATAGTGCCCATCCACGACGCCCGCCGGGATCTCGCGAGGCGTTCCCAGGCCAACCACGGTGAAATCGATCTCCGAGAACGTCCCGAGTTCGGTGATCGTCTTCAGGTTGCTCCCGATATCCATGATCTCTGGAACCGAGAACGTCGCATTGGTCACGCCTATGCCCGGAGCGCTCTCCCGGAGATAAAGAAGCCGATCCTCATCCCGATTAGCCAGGGGACGGAGCAAGACAGCCCGCACCACGCTGAAAATCGCCGCATTAGCGCCAATCCCAAGGGCCAGCGTCAACGCCACCGTAAACCACAACGCACGAACGCGCGAAAGAGAGCGTACAGCAATCTTAAGATCATGAAGGAACGACATCGAAGAGACCTCCGGGGGACGGGAAAGATCAGAATGCCAGCCGAAATTTGGGAGATGCCAGCATCAATTGACAGATATGTTGATATCAACTATTCTCGGACCGTGTCAAGCGCAAAAACGCTGCTTCCGTACGAGACAACCATTACGGTCAGAGACAATTGTCTCTGCCTTCACACGCAGCGTGCGGCCCGAGTTCTGGCCCGGCGTTTTGATGAAGCACTCCGGCCATTTGAGCTGACGAACGGGCAATTCTCCCTTCTAATGTCACTGAACCGCCCCGAACCGCCGCCGATGGGCCCCGTAGCCTCCCTGCTCGCAATGGACAGGACCACGCTTACCGCGGCACTCAAGCCCCTAGAGCGTCGCGGCCTCGTGAAGGTCCGCAAGGACCCCTCAGACCGCCGCAGCCGCATTCTCGTTCTCACCGACGAGGGACGCGAACTGCTGGCCCGCGCCTTTTCTACATGGAAGAGCACTCACCAGGAAATCGAAAACGCCGGTCCGCCGATCGACTGGACAACATTTCGCGAGAATCTGCGTGCCATCTCCTGAGGTTCCGGCAACCTGGATTGAGTTTTCCTGAGGTGGCGGAAGCGCGTGCGAGTCGAACACACCGTTGCCCATGAGGCGACCGCCGGTTTTGAAGACCGGGAGGATCACCGGATCCCAAGCGCTTCCCCGCAAGCCGGCAGTTGCGGCTCTATTCCACTGCAGGCCTTCTTAATATTACGGTTAGAGTCAACCGGGCTTCATGACTAGCGGTGAAAGATGACAAATGTGGGCTGACGACTGACAGCAGATACTTCAGAAGTACGTTTTCACCACATCCACCACGGCGTACTCCTCGTCGACTATCGGGATTACGCGCCACTTGTCGAAGGTGAGGCAGGGATGCGAGATGTTAAAGGCCACCATGTCTCCCACTCGAACATCATCTCCGTGTGCAATTTTCAGGTAGCCGTGCTGGTCCATCAGCTTCGTCACCTCCCAATGAAGGGGGGTCTTACTCGGCGCTGAATCTCCCGGCCGAAAGAGCAATGCCGGAGCCGGCAAACCCGAATCAAAAGCTGCATCCCGTCTTCCTATCTGCACGATCGCCAGATCCGGCTCAGGTATGGATTGCACGTAAGCCCAGATATGCAGCGCCGGAACCAAACCCGACCGCATCTCCCGGGCAATTGGATTCGACGCGAGAATCCGTTTCTGCTGCGTCTCGTAGTTGCCAACATCGTGCGTCAGGTAGCATCCGGGCCGCAAGACAAGCTCAATATCGCCGCCGAATTCCGCAGCCGAGAATTCCTCGGCCACAACGTCGTACCAGGCTGATCCCGCACCTGATATGATCGCGGGCTTCTGCGCGAAAAGATCTTCTGCGGCGAGCCACCTCGTCGCCTGGCATGCGCGACGCAGGAAGGCGCGGATATTCTCTTCCTCTTTCAAAACTCCTTCATATAACTCCACTCCGCACAGCTCAACCGTGCCCTTCCACCGGCTCAACGCGTGGAGGACTCGCTGCATCTGCTGGTCGTCGCGCACACCGCAACGACCGCCCATCACGCCCAATTCAACCAGCACCTTCAGCCGCAAATCACGCGCGTGGAAGAATTCACCGAGTTGATCCACATTCTCCGCGGAATCCACAAGGCAATAAAATACGAAATCGGTATCCTCAAGCAGATCCGCAATCACCTGCATGTTCGGCTTGCCAACAAGCTGATTCGCCATCAGTACGCGACGCACTCCGTGAGCCCGCGCTACTGCAACCTGATGCGCGGAAGCCAGGGTGATTCCCCATGCACCGCCGTCCAGTTGCATTTTGAAGAGGCGAGGAGCCATTGTCGTCTTTCCATGCGGTGCGAGACGCATCCCGTAGGCGTCAATGAAGCGCTGCATCCAGTTCAGGTTGTGTTGCAGCCTCTCGCGATACAGCACTGCAGCAGGAAGACTCAGATCCTGGCGCAGCAGGTTCCAGCCCAGCCCGACGATCTCCTCCTCAGTCCTCGATCTGTTCAACGAACCGAGTCCCTTGTTCAGGGTTCCGATCAGTTCTCGATCGGCAGCCGCAATTTGTTTCATGGGCCTTACGCTCCTCGTTTCGCGCATTGCATCTCAACGAGCCCCGGATTTCATAGTCTATAGTCTGAATCAACCCGCATGGATTGCGACACACTGATCCGTAACGCAAATGTGCTTGACGGCATCGGCAACGATGCCGGGATTCTCGACATCGCCCTTGGCGACGGCCGCATCCTAGAGATCGGTGCTTCTCTCAAGTGCCAAGCCAGCAAGATTGTGGAAGCTGAAGGTCTTTCACTTGCTCCAGGCTTCATCGACGTCCACACTCACGATGACACCAGTGTCGTCGATACGCCGGAAATGCTACCAAAGATATCGCAGGGCGTTACAACTGTCATTGTCGGCAACTGCGGAATCAGCGCCTCGCCCGTCCGTCTCAAGGGCGATCCGCCGGACCCCATGAATCTTCTCGGCACCCGTGAGCGGTTCCGATACCCCACATTCACCGATTACGTCGTCGCCCTCCAGAACGCAAGACCATCAGTCAACGTCGCCGCCCTGATAGGTCACACCGCTCTCCGCAGCAACCACCTCGATCGTCTTGATCGCACCGCAACTGACGCCGAGATCGATGCTATGCGAGCCGAGTTAGCCACCGCCCTTGCCGCCGGTGCTCTTGGCCTCAGCACTGGATTGGCCTACTCCAGCGCCAACGCCGCATCCACTGAAGAAGTCATCTCTCTAGCCGAGGCCCTCGCCGGCGCCCACGCCATCTACGCAACTCATATGCGGACCGAGACCGACGCCATTCTCGATGCCATGAACGAAGCCTTCCGCATCGGCCGTTCTTCGCGTTCGCCTGTGGTGATCTCGCACCTGAAATGCGCGGGTATCGCCAATTGGGGCCGTAGCGCAGAGGTTCTGGACGCTCTCGGTCAAGCACGCTTGTCCCAGGAGGCCGGCTGCGACTGCTACCCCTACGCCGCTGGATCGAGCAACCTTGATCTCAAACAGGTGGACCCTCGCGTGAGAATCGAAGTGACGTGGAGCGCCCGCTACCCCGAAGCCGCCGGTCGCACGCTCGCCGACATCGCGGCCGAATGGAATCTTTCGCACCTCGATGCCGCCCGCAAATTGCAGCCCGCAGGCGCCATCTACCACAGCATCGATGAAGACGACATGCGCCGGATCCTCGCCCATCCCGCCACCATGATCGGGTCGGATGGATTGCCCTGGGACAAGCATCCCCACCCCCGCCTCTGGGGCGCCTTCCCGCGCGTCCTGGGTCGATACTGCCGCGAACTCAAGCTTTTCACATTGCCGGAGGCAATTCGCAAAATGACATCCATGTCCGCGCAGCGCTTCGGCCTTGCACAGCGCGGCCAGATTTCCGAAGGATATTACGCCGACCTCGTTCTATTTGATCCGGAAACAATCTCCGATAGCGCCACGTTCTCAGATCCCACGCTGCCTGCAAGAGGAATCCATTCCGTCTGGGTCAACGGCACGCTGTCGTACACTTCTCAGGGACTCACGGGCAATCGTGCTGGCCGGTTTCTACATCGCGCCAGGACAGAGTGGATCCAATAAGACGCTCCATGACCATCCAAGAGCCAGACAGCCAATGATCGACCCTCACAGCATCTTTCTGCTCCTCACCGCGCTTGGCGCAGTCATCGGAATCATTCTGCTCGTCACGGTTCTCAAACTGAATCCGTTTCTCAGCCTTCTCCTTGCCTCTCTCGCGCTCGCCATCATCACGGGAATGCCTCTGGCCGGCGTTGTCCACTCCTTCGAAGTGGGAGTAGGCAATGTCCTCGGACACATCGCCATTGTTGTCGCCCTCGGCACGATGCTAGGTAAAATGATGGCCGAGTCAGGCGGCGCCGACGCCATTGCCCTAACGCTGATTCGTGTCTTTGGCGAGAAGCGCCTGCCATGGGCCATGATGTTCATCGGCATCATCGTTGGCCTCCCAGCATTCTTCGAGGTCGGATTCGTTCTCCTCATTCCCATCGCCTTCACGGTCGCTCGCCGCACCGGCACCCCGCTGATCGGCGTCGCGCTGCCGCTGGTTGCAGCCCTCTCTGTCGACCACGGTCTGATTCCACCGCATCCCGCCGCACTGCTTGCAGTAAACACCTACCACGCAGACGTGGGCCGCACCATCTTTTACGCGCTACTGATCGGTATTCCCACCGCGACGCTCGCGGGTCCGCTCTTTGCGAAAGTGATCACGCCGTGGATCAAGGTTCCCGCCGAGAATCCAATGGCCGACGACTTTGAAGATCACACGCCGGGCCGTGCTCTTCCAGGATTCTGGCTTACGATGGGCAGCATCCTTTTGCCTGTTGTGCTTATGCTGGTGGGCAGTTGGGCTGACATCTTCGCAGCGCGCGGCACATTTGCCAATGAAGCCATTCGCTTTCTCGGAAACGACGACATCGCCCTGCTGATCGGCGTACTCATCAGTTTCATCACTTTGGGAGTCATGCGCGGCGTTTCCCGCGATACCATCCTCCGTTTCACCAACGAGTGCCTCGCGCCCACCGCCACCATCACCCTCCTGGTCGGAGCCGGGGGAGGGTTTGGCCGAGTCCTTCAGGATAGTGGCGTCTCCCACGCGATGATCCAAATCGCCATGCAGCAGCACCTTCCGCTGCTCCTGCTCGCCTGGCTCCTCGCCGCTCTTATGCGCCTCGCCACTGGCTCCGCCACCGTCGCCATGACGACAGCCGCCGGCATCGTGGCCCCCATCGCGCTCCAATCGCCCGGTACGTCCCCTGAACTCCTCGCGATCGCTACCGGCGCCGGCTCGCTTATCTTCTCCCACGTCAATGACGGCGGCTTCTGGCTCGTCAAGGAGTACCTCAACCTCAGCGTCACTGAAACCATGAAGTCCTGGTCCATTTGCGAGACCATCATCTCCGTCGCCGGTCTCGGCTTCACCCTGCTCGCCTCCCTGGCATTGTAAAAACCGGCCCAAAACCGCGATAAGTCGAGTTATTCGATAGAATTGGGGTATGGTCCTCGGGCGAATCACCTTCCCTCTTCGCATCTCTCGACGGAATGATCGAATGAAGCTCTCTGATCCGATTTTGAGGTTTGCGGATTGAATACATCGGTGAAAGGACCGGCTCAGGGTGCGGGATCATCGAAGCCGGCGGTAAAAGGTCAAACCGTCACGATCGTCATCTGCACTCGGAATCGCCCCGTATTGCTTCAAAAATGTCTTTCCGCCGTCGCAAGGCTGAAGCCGACGCCAGACGAGGTCCTGGTCGTAGATAACTCTGATGGGAATCCCGAAACTCGAAAAGTCGCAGCAGACTACGGGGCGCGATATGTAGTAGAACCCGTGACCGGATTGAGTCGTGCCCGAAACCGTGGTCTGGCCGAGTGCAGCTCCGACGTGGTGGCCTTCCTCGATGACGACGTAACTCCTGCCGGCGACTGGCTCGGCTTATTGATGGCCCCATTTTCAGATGAAATGACTGGAGCTTCGACTGGACGCGTGATCACTCCGGACATGCCCTGCCCGGAATCATCCGCCCTCGCTTCCCGCACGTTGAGCAACAAAGATCCTCACTGGTTTGAAATTGCTACCTTCGGCGGCCTGGGCCTGGGCGCGAACATGGCCCTTCGAAAGGCGGCTTGTCCCATTGAGATGTGCTTCGACGAACGCCTCGGTCGCGGCGCTCCCTTCGAAATTGGCGAAGAGGGGTATGCCTTTGCATGGCTTCTCTCACACGGTTACAGAGTGGCCAACATTCCATCCGCTGTTGTGCACCATCCTCCACTGACCCGCACCGCAATTGAGCGGGAAGCACGAAATTCTTTTACCTACTGGCTCCTGCTGTTCAGCGAGTTCCCCGCACAGCGTAAGAACCTGATTCGGTTTATCCTTCGGCGACTTCGGCGAAAACCGCTTGAATGGCCTCGCGAACCCCGTGAGCCAGGGGAAATCGTGACCAGCGGGTGGCGAGTTTTGATCAAAGCAGGCGTGGAGGGGCTGTGGCTATTTCTGCGGACGCCGCGACCCAGTAAACATCGAGAGGCGTAGCGATTGAACGAGGCGATTCCCGCTCACGAAATTCCCCCCGATGAGCCGGCCCCTGCTCTCGACGCTCTCCTCTTCGACGAGCAGTTTCGCCTTACCCGCGACGGGCTCGTCAATACGACTGCTTATCTAGTCTCTTCGCTTGCGGGAATGATTCTGGTGCCGGTGCTCTTTGCCGGCCTCACCCGCGAAATCTATGGCATCTGGATCGCAGCGCTGGCCGTCCAGTACTCTTCGGCGTTCCTCAGCGGAGGATTGGGGCGAGGAATTGCACGCGAAGTGGCCATGACCGGCTCTGAGCGCGACAACAACTTTGTGACGCTCGCCAGCTTCGCTTACTTCGCCATTGCAATCGTCGGAGCGGTGGTGATTGGATCAGCCGGCTTGCCCCTGGCCTCAGGACTCAAAGTCTCGGCTGAGAACCTCTCCACGGCGCACATGATTTTTGTGCTGGTGGGCATCGGCTTCGCGGGAGATCAACTTCAATCCCTGGGCCTGGAGATCCTCACCGGATTGCGGAGATTTGTCACGATCAACGCAATCAACACCACCTTCGTGGTGATTCGAACGGTCGGAATCATTCTGCTACTCAGGTTCGGTGGAAGTGTCATTGCCCTCGCAGCCTTTCATGCTCTTGTCTGCCTTGCAAGCGGCTGTAGCGCTTACTTCGTATCGATATGGCAAGCTCCCCAGTTTCGGCTGCGCCTGGTTCCCTTCGAGTGGAGAAGCGTTCGCAACCAGTTCGAGTTCAGCATTGCCAGCCAGCTCACGGCAGGCGCAACCAGCGTTCTGTGGAGGTCGGCACCCTTTCTGCTTGGTTTCATCAAGGGCCCCGCCGCCATCGTTCCTTACGAACTCGGCGGGAAATTCCCGATGTCTGTCTCGTCGGTTTCCTGGCAGGCTGCCGATGTTCTCTTTCCGGCTGCCAGCGAATACCACGGCCAGCACGATCAAGCGAAAACCCGCCAACTCCTCGAAATCGGTACCCGAGGTGTTCTCCTTTTTGCTCTTCCTCTCTGCCTGGCGCTCGTGGTGCTCGCTCCAATCCTTTTGGCCACCTGGATCAGGGACAATTCAACCGTCGCCGTCCGGGTTCTTCAGCTTATGTCGGTTGCGGTCCTGTTCGATAGTGCTGCTACCACCAGCATTCAGGTCACATGGGGATATGGGAAAATCCGCACCGCTTCGCTGATCACCTTTTTTTCGGCGGCGATCGGAGTTATCAGCGCCCTCCTTCTTGTTCCCAGGTTCTCAGCTGCTGGCGCAGCCGGCGGCATCGCCATCGGAGTCGCATTCTCCTCGATCCTCTTCATTTTTTCAGCTGCACGCACATCGGGACTTCGCGCCATCCAGATCTTTGTACCCGCGGTCAAGAACCTCTTCTTCCCGGCCGTCATCGAACTGGCAGCGTTGCTTTTCTTCATTTCGCTTTACCGACACCCCGGCTGGAGCTTTGTGATGCTTTGTACTTCTGCCGCTCTCGGCCTGTATGTCGCTGCGTTTTACGCTTGGAGCGCTAGCGCAGTAGAGAGGAAAATCGTAGCTGGAGTGTTCGTGACTATTCCCCGAAGTCTTTATGGCTCTTACAGCAATCTTCGCCGGCTTCTCGAGCGGGTTCCTATTGTTCCGCACGGCGATTCTTTACGCCGTAGAGATCAAAAACACAACTGTCGATAGCAGCGAACGTGACCGTAAAGCCGTCGAGCGTCTCTATAGAGATCAGCAGGACCCATTTGGTTTTGATCGAGACCTCGAGCAGTTTCGCTTCGAGCGCGCCATCCACTTTGTACGTCGCGCCGCCAGTGGATCGCGCTTCTCCAGCGCCCTCGAGATCGGATGCGCTGAAGGCATGTTCACCCGGCTTCTAGCTCCCTGGTGCGATTCGCTGCTGGCTGTCGATCTGTCTCCCATCGCTCTCAACCGAGCCGAACGAAGTTGTGCTGATTTGCCTCAAGTTCACTTCGCCGAGTGGGACGTGCGCAAGGACGCTCTAAACGACCAGTTCGACCTGATCGTGGCCACCGGCGTCCTCGAGTACATCCTCAGGCCATCCACGCTCAAGAGCGCAAAAGAACGCATAACCGCCGCATTGCGTCCCGGCGGCTATCTTCTGCTGGGCAACACGGAAACGACTGGTCGAACGGAAGAAACCTGGATCGGCAGAAAGCTCATCCGCGGAACCCTCGTGAACGACCTCTTTGCGCTTGATTCGCGATATGAGCTGATCGATTCGTCTCTCGATCAGTGTGTCTGCCCCTTCGCGCATGTGCTGCTAAGAAGACGAGTCTAGATGAAGATTTCCGTCATCATCGCGACTTTCAACCGCCGCTTTCTGCTGGCGCGCACACTCCCGTCGCTTCTACAGCAGGACTTCGATCCCCAACAATACGAGGTGATCGTCGTGGTCGATGGCTCGATCGACGGCACGACTGAATTCCTGAATACCCTTCCGCATCGAGGCAATCTGCGCATCGTCGAGCAGGCCAACCAAGGCCAAGCCGCCGCGATCAATACAGGATTGCGGGAGAGCCTCGGAGAACTCGTTCTCTTTCTCGACGACGACATTCTCTGCGGACCAGACCTTGTTGCCGAACATGTCAAGGTTCCACGCAGCGGGACCGCTTGCATGGCGTTCGGACCGGTGCTGGTCTCACCGGAGGGACGCGATCCACTTGCGCTCGATTGGGCGCGTACCTATTGCGACGATTTCTTCAGCAAGAGAGTACACGAGGCTCCGCAAAAGGGGTGGTACGGCTGCATGGCTTCGGCCAACTCGTCGCTACCGCGCGAAGTCGCCCTTTCCGTTGGCGGACTTGACGACACATTCAGCCGGGGAAACGATGTCGAATTTGGATTCCGATTGCAGAAGGCTGGATATACTTTCGTCTACCAGCCATCTGCAATCACTCATCAGATTTATAACAAGACCCGCCACGACGTCATCGAAGACGCTTCGGGAGAAGGCGCTGCAGAGGTCAGGCTCAGCCGAAAATTCCCGGAACTTCGCATGGCCTCGCGCCTTGCATTACTTTCTTCGAGGCCATGGTGGAAGCGCATCGCCGCTCGCATTTCCGCAACTTCTCCCGTGCCGATGGTCGCCATCTTCACCCCTTTTACCTGGACCTGCGACAAACTCCGCTCCGTCCCATTGTTTCGACGCTTCGCTCTCCGCCTTTTGCAGACGCAACAGAACGTCGCCGCCTGGCGCAGCGCAGTCAGAGAAGCGGGCTCATGGAAGGCTCTGCAGCAGGAATATGGCGCTCGTTTGCCCATACTGATGTACCACAGCGTTGGGCCACTCCGCGCAGGCTCTGATCCATTTCTAAATATCCCTATCGAAATGTTCGAGAGCCAGTTGCGCTGGCTCCGTCGCAAGGGATTTACGCCAATTCACGTTGCGGATTGGATTGCGTATCAGCGCGGAGTCACTCGACTGCCATCGAAGCCCATCGTTCTTACGTTTGACGATGCCTATCGCGACACCGCTGAGTTCGGTTTCCCGTTACTCAAAAAATACGGGTTCAAAGGTACGCTCTTCGTCGTCACGAATCACATTGGAGGAACGAACGAATGGGATCTTCCTCTAGGGGTTTCAGAACAACCTCTTATGACGGCGGAAGAGATTTGCTATTGGGCAGCGAATGGCATCGAGGTTGGATCACATTCCCAATCCCATCCAGATTTGCGGAGGGAAACGGAGGAGCAGATCCTTGAAGAGATGACAATGAGCCGGGAACGCCTGGAGAGCGTTCTGGGCGCTCCCGTAAACGTGTTTGCCTATCCATACGGATATTTCGATGAACGCGCATCGGATGCGGCCCGGACGGTATATGACGCGGCACTCACATGTGACCGCGGAATCAACGTTCTGTCGACAGACCCCATGCAACTCAGGCGGGCCACAATCGTCCCCGCTTACAGGCCCGGACAGATGTTCTGGTCGACCAAATTTGGCTACAATCTGCTTCTTAATCTTCGAATTCATGCAGGATTACGTTTGCGCCCGATCCTTCAATACTTGAGGCTCAAACGTGAAGATTTTCCCGCAAGCAATTGAATAAAATAGGTTAAGTTCGTCAGAACCGGGCGAAGGTCGGCGATGGATTGATCGGAACTAGATGTGAGTCAGTTTTACTCACATTTAACCGTCGAGCCCTTGACAAACGTCTCCATGCCCTCCTATCGTTAGCAATTGGAAGCAGCGAGTGCTAGCAGCCTGATTTCCGGACTGCTCACCCGCGATCCGGCCCCATCGGTGCCGGGTTCCGTAGTTTTATCCAATTCAACCCAAGTCCGCGGCGGGCATCCCGTCCGCGTGTGAAGGAGAAGCGAAGCAATGGCAGCAACCTCTGTTACCACCACCTTCACCCCGCTCCACGATCGCATCCTCGTCCGTCGTCTGGAAGAGGGCGAAACGGTCCGTGGCGGCATCATCATCCCCGACAGCGCAAAAGAGAAGCCCCAGGAAGGCGAGGTCATCTCCGTCGGCAAAGGCAAGTCGAATGACGAGGGCAAGGTGTTCCCTCTCGACGTCAAGGCCGGCGACAAGATCCTCTTCGGCAAATACTCCGGGACCGAGATCAAGATCGACGGCGAAGAGTACCTGATCATGCGTGAGGAAGAAGTCCTCGGCATCATCAAGAAGTAGGCGCTCAAAGGGCCGAGTTCATAGATCGAAGTTCAAAGTTCAGAGTTTTTCTGGCCGGCGCAAGCGACGCGAACCCACTCCACTTGCAACTGCTAACTACGAACTAAGAACATCGAACTTAGGAGCAAAGCATGGCAAAGCAAATTCTGCACGGTGAAGATTCCCGTCAGGCGGTCCTGCGTGGCGTGAACACGCTGGCAGACGCCGTCAAGGCGACGCTCGGACCCAAGGGCCGCAACGTCGTAATCGAGAAGAAGTTTGGCTCGCCGACCATCACCAAGGACGGCGTGACGGTAGCCAAGGAAATCGAGCTGAAGGACCCGCTTGAGAACGTCGGCGCGCAGCTCGTCAAGGAAGTCGCTTCGAAGACCTCGGATGTTGCCGGCGACGGCACCACCACCGCGACGGTTCTTGCCCAGGCCATCTTCCGCGAAGGCGTGAAGACTGTTGCCGCCGGCGCGAACCCAACCGCCCTGAAGCGGGGCATCGAGAAGGCAGTCGCTGCCGTGATCGGCACCCGCGACAAGGACGGCAAGTTCACCGATACCGGCGCTCTTGGCAAGCTGTCGAAGCCCGTTGACGAGGGCTCTGTTGCCCAGGTGGGCGCAATCTCCGCCAACGGCGACCAGGAGATCGGTGACATCATCGCCCATGCCGTGAAGGTTGTCGGCAAGGATGGCGTTATCACGATCGAAGAGTCGAAGACGATGCACACCGGTCTGGAGACCGTCGACGGCATGCAGTTTGACCGCGGCTATCTCAGCCCCTACTTCGTTACCGACGCAGAGCGTCTGGAAGCAGTTCTGGACGAGCCGTACATCCTGATCTATGAAAAGAAGATCAGCGCGATGAAGGATCTGCTTCCCCTGCTCGAGCAGGTTGCCCGTGGCGGCAAGCCCCTCCTGATCATTGCTGAGGACGTCGAGGGCGAGGCTCTCGCCACCCTCGTGGTCAACAAGCTTCGTGGCACGCTGAACGTTGCCGCCGTCAAGGCTCCCGGCTTCGGCGATCGCCGCAAGGCCATCCTGGGCGACATCGCGATTCTCACCGGTGGCAAGGCCATCACTGAGGATCTCGGCATCAAGCTTGAAGGCGTGAAGCTCGAAGATCTCGGCAAGGCGAAGCGCATCACCATCGACAAGGACAACACCACCATCGTCGACGGCGCCGGCAAGTCCTCGGACATCGAAGGCCGTGTGAAGGAGATCAGGTCTCAGATTGAAAAGACCACCTCCGACTACGACAAGGAGAAGCTCCAGGAGCGTCTCGCGAAGCTGGTTGGCGGCGTTGCCATCATCAAGGTTGGAGCAGCCACCGAGACCGAGCTGAAGGAGAAGAAGGCTCGCGTTGAGGATGCTCTGCACGCAACTCGCGCAGCTGTCGAAGAAGGCATCGTCCCGGGCGGCGGTGTCGCACTGGTTCGGACCGCGGCCGCAGTTCAGAGTCTGCTCAAGACCCTCGAGGGCGATGAGAAGATCGGTGCCCAGATTGTGCTTCGCGCACTCGAAGAGCCTCTGCGCCAGATCGTCGCCAACGCGGGCGAAGAGGGTGCGGTGGTTGTCGCCAAGGTGCTCGAGTCCAAGGAGCCGCACTTCGGCTACAACGCAGCCACCAACAAGTTCGAGGACCTGGTCAAGGCCGGCGTCATCGACCCGACCAAGGTGACCCGCACTGCCCTGCAGAACGCGGCCTCGATCGCTGGATTGCTTCTCACCACCGAAGCGCTGATCGTCGAGATTCCGGAGCCGAAGTCGGCCCCGGCCGGCGGCGGCCACGGCGGCGGCATGGACGGCATGTACTAAAGACAGGGATCGGGGAATAGGGAATAGAAAAACCCAACTCCCTGATCGCTCCACCAGATCAAAGGCCTCCAGCTTCGGCTGGGGGCTTTTTGTTTTGTCACCTCAGCCGATCTCCTTCCGTGTGCAATACTGCCCGGATGAAAGCCTGCATGCTCGCGCTGCTCGTCGTCTTCCTCACTACCCCCGCAAGAGCTCAATCCCCTTCCCCTTCCAACCCTCGCGCCTCGATGGAGCAGATGCTGCTTCCAAGTCATGGCAGTGTACTGCTCGGAGTCTTCTATCTCGCGGGCGGTGCTGGACCGCATCCAACCGCAATTCTCCTGCATGGTTTTCCTGGTTACGAGCAGAACCTCGACCTCGCACAGGCGCTCCGCAGCAAGGGTTGGAACGTGCTGGCGTTGCACTATCGAGGATCCTGGGGCGTCAAGGGTGGTTTCTCATTTCAGCACTGCATCGAAGACGCGGACACCGAAGTGCAATTCATTCTCGATCCGGTGAACGTGAAGAAATACCGGATCGATCCCCAGCACGTCTTTGCCATTGGGCACAGCATGGGCGGATACATGGCTGCTTCGGCCGCAGCTCACAACAGCCGCGTTGCGGGAGCCGTGTTGATATCAGCGTGGAATATTGGGGCGGGCTATGAGAATCGACGGCATGCTGGGGTTCCGGAGTCGAGTCTCGAAAGCGAAGCTCGCTCGCTGGGAGAGGGGGGCAACATGGCTCCCCTCGATGGAACGACCGGGATGGCGCTCGCAGAGGAGATTCGCGCACACTCGGCCGAACTCAACATGAACAACCTCGCGCGCGCAATTGCGCCTCGTCCTGTCCTTGTAGTTACCTCTGGCGATGGGCTGGCTGAGGCCGACCATGCATTCGCAGTCGCTCTCAATAGTGCCGGCGATCAACAGGTGAGCGAGGCGCACTTCGATACGGATCATGGGTATTCGGACAAGAGGCTGGAACTGATCAACGCCGTGGAGAACTGGCTCGGCAGCAGTCCGACAAAGCGTTGATTCACACGTGTAGATCAACCTGAATCAAGGCCTCGAAACAGGAAGGCCTCCAGCGTCGGCTGGAGGCCCTGATTCGGTGGATAACAAAGTGCATGGAAGGCCCAAGCGATTGGGCTTCGTCGCGCGTCCCGCTGTTCAGGCGATATGACGGCGTGCTTCGGTGATCAGCATGGGGGCGCTGACCGGCCCCTTTGTTGTTTCGGCCTGGAGCCAACCGGCCGTGAGCCACTTTTCTGGAACTATGAATTCGGCGTTCCCGCAGTCGAGACAAATCTGTATATCGGGCTGGGGGGACATGGGGGGATGGCTCATGGTACGGGGAGCGTTGCGATAGAGCCGAATTTCAGCCGGGACAGTCGACAGTGATGCCGACTTGCACTTGGAACACACCATGGGACTCTCCGGAAATTAGTTGACCTGTGGAAAAGTCAACTCTAACTCCGACTTAGAAAAAAGGGCAACAAAAAATGTGCAGGTACCCTTACTTTTGGGCTGTGCGGGCACGGCTGTTCGGAAGGAGTCTTTCTTACCCCTCGCCTGGTGCGCACATTTGAGGACTGAGTTGATTAGCGGAGTGCCGGGAGGGTATATGGAGGAGGCTCCGATTCAGGAGCCTCACTCTGCGCTTTCTTGCCGGTCTGTGGTTCGGGGAAGATGTTGCGAACTGCTAGTGTGCGATTACTTCAAAGATCACGCCTTGATTGTTAGCCATGACATAGTGGCCATCGATTTCACGCCACTCGTAGCCGTTGGGCGGCCGGTGGAGGTGGCGAGAATTCCAGTCGTCGACGCGATGACCGCGATCCCAATCCTCATGGCGAATGTGCTGTCCCTTCTTCCAGTCATCGTGATGAACAGCCTGATCGTGGTGCTGCTGGGCATCATGATGGTCCTGGTCATCATGGTGGTCCTGTGCGATGGCAGCTCCGCTCAAAAGGGTCAGGCTCAAGGTACTTACTGCTACAGCTTTAAAAATAGATTTCATTTGTTATCTCCTCCATATACGGGGTTTGATGCGAATTCAGAGAAGACCAGCGAAGTTGGAGTGCAGTCGAAGATGTTGATGTGAAACGGTTTGAGCTGAAAGTTTGCCGCTCACGGTTTCTCCCGATCATTGACCCGCGATCTTGGGCCGCTCAAAAAAAGATGGGTATTGGGCGGATTCGCACCTTGTTTTCAATGCCCTTTAATGCTCTTTGCTGATTGCGTCTGCTGCATTGCCGGCTACGACCCAACTTGCCGACCCGGCCACGACGGCCTCATCTTCGAACCAGAGGAAGCCAAAGTCGTCGATGCACTCCGGAAAATCGGGCTTGATGACGATGTATCCCGGAATTACAGCACCGGGGATATACGCTTTGTCGGCGCGGTTGTTGCTATAGGTCATAGTCTTCGAGACGGTGCCGACACCGGCGACATACGAAGTGCTGGATACCGGGTGCGTGCCGAGGATGTAATTGACGGCTCGCAGGGTGTATTCGGGTCCGACAAGATCTGGAAATGCTTTGTGGAGGAAGTACATCCTGATGGCCATGTCCACGACCGCGCCCGATCCACCCCAGGTGCCGAGGCTGGGAGGGACGCCGAAGGGGGTGGCGTCGAGCTTTTTATCGAGTCCGGCCATGTAGGTCTTTACGGCTTCGCGGAGCTGATCTTTCTCGCTTGGATCGAGATAAGGCAATGCGCGGACGGCGGTCCAACCAAACATGTCCATCTGCTGGGGAGCGATCATCTGTGGGAAGAGCTCTTTCAGGCGGGCTTTGTAGGGCTCCGCGCCATGGGTAGCAATGGTCAACTCGAGGGCCGCGGGCCACTGCAGCGCGACACCCATGGCCCGACGGCGCGAGTTGGCAGGTGGGTTGGCCTGGGCGCTGGTGGTGCCGGAACTGGGCGGAGCGCCGGAGGCGCCGCCTGGGTTGTGAGAGCGCTGGGTGCCGGAGACCGCGCCCTGCGATGCGGCGAGCACGCCGCTGGCCGGGGCAGCTTCAGGCTCGCCGCCCCAACCGGGACTGCCGGGGAATTGCGTTGGGTGAGCCTTCTCGTCGTTCCATGCCTTGATCGCTGTGTCGAGGCATTCTTTCGCAAGCGCGTCGTCGTAGCCTTTGAGGGTATCGGCGGCGGCGGCCAGGGCGGCGATGGCATTCCACTGGAAGAACGGATTGTTCGTGGTGAAGATCCAGCGGTCGTCGGGCTTGCCCGAGTAGTCGCCCTTTGTCTCATTCTCGCCAAGCTTCGGGTCATAAATACGGCCGTCGGTTTTTGACGCTCCGTCGCCGACTTGCGTGTACTGGCGAAGATCGGGCTCGTGCGTGCCGCGAATGGCATGGCCAATGTTCTGGAACTGCGCGAGGATGTAGAGCGCGCCGTGCTTGATTTGCTGGACGGTGTCGGGGATGCCGTCGGGACGATGCATTTCAACCTGGCGGGCAGCTTCGTCGACGGTAAGCTCGTCGTACTTGAGGTTGAATTCGCGATACCCGAGGGCGAGGCTCTGAATTACGCTGAGCTGCGCGGGCTCTTCGAGGTCGAAGTCGCTGGCGTCGTACCAGCCGCCGACGTTCATACCTGGAATGTGATCGCCGCCTTTCCATTTGCCGTCGGTCGCGTGGCCTGATTCCAGCCATCGAACTGCTCTCCGACCACAGGGGCCATGCGGCCGTCGTCGAGGTGCGAGGCGCCGTGCCACATGCGATATCCTTCGCGAACCGCAACGTGATCCATCTGCTCAGCAATGTGATGGTCAAGGCTGTCCTGCCAGATATTTGCGTATGCATCCTGGGAGATGGGGAAAGGCGCGGTTCGCTGGCCAGCGTACTCGATGACGTAAAGGCCGGGGTCTTTGACGGAGCTAAAGTCAAATTTCGAATAGAGGTAGCGCAACCAGGGAGTTGCGGGTGTGATCGGGCCCTCGAAGACCTGCTTGTAGGATCCGTCTTCCATGAGGCGCAGGACTTTGGCGGTCTGGGGCGCGTGGTACTGCGGATCGAGTTCGAGCACTGCGACCTTTTGGAAACCGGGCGCATAGCCTACCTGGCTATGTGCGATTACGGGAGGACGCGTCCAGTTCGGGATGACGTCGGGCCGGATGTGCCACACGATGGCGCCAGTGGTTTTTCCGGCGGGAATGAGGGAACGTAATACAAACCAGCCGTTCGGTGCACGGTCGCGTCCATCGAAGAGCATTAGGTCTGCGGTGTCGGATACAACATTCACGCGGGCGAGCGAGTCGTCCACGCCGAGGGTGATGCTTTTGCCCTCAGCGAAAGGGAGCGGCTGCATATACCCCTTCGCCTTGTCCCAGTCTTCGAGGTAGTAGGCCTTCTTTGGCTCATCGGCGAGAGGCAACACTTTGACCATGGGATCGTTGGGAGTGCGCGGGAAGATGCCAGCTTTGGTTCCATCGACGAGATAGGCCATGCCTTCGTAGATGGAGGGGAGGAACTCGAGGTTGAAGCCGGCGCGGCCGGCGAGTGTCTGCGGAAGGGGTTTTTCGAGATTGATGCTGACCTTTACACCTCCTGGTTCCGCGGCGACTTCGAGTGTGTAGCTGAGATCAAAGGTGGGGAACGCGAGGTTGGCGGTGAGGCGGTTGTTTTCCTTATCGGCGTTGCGGCCTTTGAGTGTGGCGACCAGGTCCCACTGCTCGGGCGTGGGCATGAGGCGGACGTCACCATTGGTCGCGATGCGCTGGCCGTGGAGGACCATCTCCATGGCCGTGTTCTTTTGATCTACGAAGACGGGATGGTAGGTGCTGTCGTAGAGGAAGACGCTGAATCCTTGCGTGTTGAGGTAATTCTTGTCAGTTACTTTCATGGCGAAATCAGCGCCGAAGAGACTTGGGCCGCAGATCAGAAAGAGAAAGAAAATCGCTTTAATTCGGGCATTCATAGGCGTTGGGAACTCATCTACTCCGCTGCCCAAACATTCTATGACAAATGGGCGGGAGGGGCCTGTCCATTTGCCCGTGCGCTTTTCTCCCTAGGATTTCGTCGACGAGGGCAGACGATGCGCCAAAAAATGAACGGGCCGCACGATTTCTCGAGCGGCCCTGAATTCGAAGTTCCGGGTTGTTATTGAATGGCGTAAATCGTCTTGAGCTCCTGCTCTATGAGACTCTGCGGGAGAGGGGCATAGGAGAGATCAGAAGCCTGAGATTCGCCGGATTTCAGCATCCAGCTCAGCAGGTCCTTCAGCACCGTACGCTTCGACTGATCGCCACCAGACTTGGGGATCAACAGGTAGGTAAAGCTGGATATGGGATAGGAGTTCGCGCCCGGAGCATTGGTGATGGAGACGCGATAGTCGGCCGGCATGTTCTTGACGCTGGCTGCCGCTTCGGTGACTCCCTGAATGGAAGCGGTGATCCAATTGCCCGCGGCGTTTTTCACGGAGCCGAAGGTGATGTGGTTTTGGATTGCATAGATAAGCTCGACGTACCCGATGGCGCCGGGCATCTGGCGAACCAGGCCAGCGATACCGTCATTGCCTTTTCCGCCTACGCCGGTCGGCCAGCTGAGGGCAGTTCCCTTGCCCGGGCCGCCAGCCCAGTCCTTGCTGACCTTGCTGAGGTAGTCGGTCCAGATAAAGCTGGTTCCCGAACCGTCGGAGCGATGCACCACGATGATCTTCTGGTCGGGCAGCTTTGCATCAGGATTATCTTTTGCGATTCGCGGATCGTTCCAGTTGGAGATTTTGCCGAGGTAGATATCGGCGAGGACATCGGGGCTGAAGCGAAGTTCTTTTACGCCGGGCACGTTGAAGACGGGGACGACCGCGCCAAGCACAGTGGGGATATGGATAAGTTTTACGGGGGAGGACGAAAGCATGTCATCGGTCATGGGCATGTCGGACGCGCCGAAATCGACCAGACCCTTTGTGACCTGCGCGATACCGCCTCCGGAGCCGATGGAGGCGTAGTTAACCTCGACGCCCGGATGCGCGCTGCTGTATTGACTGAACCACTTTGAATAGATCGGATAAGGAAATGTTGCACCAGCACCGGTAAGCTTTTGAGCCTGAGCTGTGCCAATCGCGGCAATCAGCAAACCTACTGCAATCAAGGATCTTTTCACGTATTTTGCTCCCTTGCAGAATCACTGCCGTAATCCATTGTCGCGAGCGATTGTTACGGGGATTTGAAAAGAGCGCCCGCAAGTGGCGATTTGTTCGACTTAGGCGCGCAGATTCACAGAGTTTTAATCTTCGACTCGGACGGAGGCATGGGCGCCCAGATGCTCCTCCGACCGCTGTTTTTCAGGGACGGAGGGAAGGGTGAAACGAAATGTCGTTCCTGAGCCGAGTTCGCTTTCAGCACGAATGGTTCCACCGTGGGCCTGCACGATGTGCTTGACGATAGCCAGACCCAATCCTGTACCGCCGGCATCGCGGGAGCGCGCCTTGTCGACGCGATAGAAGCGCTCGAAGATACGCTCGAGGTGCTCGGAAGAAACGCCGGGGCCAAAGTCCTGGACAAAGAATTCAACTTCCCTCTCGAGGGCACGAGCGCCGACACGGATTTTCTTTCCTGACTTTCCGTACTTCACGGCATTTTCGATGAGGTTTCCGAAGACCTGGTTGATGGCATCGGGATCGACCATGACGGGAGTGTCAGGGGCGCCGGCGAACTGGAGATCCACGCCGGAATCGACCACGAGGCCGCCGAGGGAGTCGATAGCGTCGCGGACCATTTCGCTGGCGCGTGCGGGCTGAACGGCGAGCTTGTAGTCGGGACTCTCGATGCCTGCGAGGGCAAGCAGATCCTCAGTGAGGCGGTTCATGCGAGTTGCATTCTTCAGAATCACCTGAAGGAATTCGGTGGATGTTGCGGGATCGGGATGGTGCGCGTCGAGGAGGGTTTCGACGTATCCCTGGATCGAGGTGAGTGGCGTGCGAAGCTCGTGGCTGACGTTGGCGACGAAGTCGCGCCGCGAGCGCTCCGCGGCCTCGATGCGAGTGATGTCGTGGAGGACGGCGATGGCTCCGCCGGTGGGGAGGGGGGCTGCACTGACCTCGAAGATGCGCCCGGGGGCCAGCGAACTCACCCTTCCGTATTGCACCTCGCGGCTCTCCTGCGCAGCCTTAACACACTGGAGCAGTTCCGGAGCGCGAACGGAATGCACGAGTGGACGACCCGTGCGGATCTCAGTGCCGGCGATTTGCTTCATGACGGAGTTGGACCAGCGCACCAGGCCGTCGGCCGTAACGGCCACAACAGCCTCCTGCATCGAGTCGAGGATGGTGGCCAACTCGTGCCGGCCGCTTTCGATCTCAGCGAAGCTCTGGCTGAGACGTTCCGCGGTTTTGTTAAGCGCGGTTTCCATAGCGGTGAGCTCGTCACCGGCATATTCGAGGCGTGCATTGAGGTCGCCCTCGGCGATGCGCTCTGCAAACTCCATGACGCGGCGAAGGGGCGCGGTGATACGGGCGGCGGCCCAGGCCGCAAGAGGCAGAGCCACAACAAGCGCGATCAGTCCGGACCAGATGACTTCTCTGCTTAGCCGGTGGAGAGTCTCGCCTGTGGTTTGGGCCATCAGCTGGCGGAAGACGATTTCCATTGCCGCTGCCTCGAAGAGGAGCAGCAGCACGAAAAGCGCCATCAGTTTTGTAAATACTTTGCGCGTCAATTCAGGGCCTGCTGATGGGGGTATCTGGCCAGTGAGCGACTACGCCGCAAACGAGGTGTCACTCGCCCTTGGGAATCTCGAACCTGTATCCCGCGCCCCGCACGGTCTTCAAATACCGAGGGTTCTCGGGGTCCACCTCAATCTTCTCACGGATGCGGCGCACATAGACATCGACGGATCGTGGGGTCACAAAGCGGGCATCGCCCCAGACGGAATCGAGGAGATGGTCGCGGCTGAAAACCCGTCCGGGATGGCGGGCGAGGTAATCGAGGAGACGAAACTCGGTGGCGGTGGTGGTTGTCAGGTCGCCTCGGACCTTCAATTGCATGGCGTTGGCGTCGATGATGACTTCTTCAAAGCTGATGGTGGAAGGGGTGGTGGGACGCTCGAATCTGCGCAGGACGGCTTTGACCCTGGCGAGGAGTTCCCGTGTTGCGAAAGGCTTGGTGATGTAGTCGTCGGCTCCGAGTTCGAGGCCGAGCACGCGGTCATTTTCGCCGGCACGCGCGGTAAGAAAAATGATGGGGATGGTGGAAAGGCCGGGGTGGGCGCGCAGGCGGCGGCAGACGTCGAGGCCGTCTCCTCCGGGAACCATGATGTCGAGCAGGAAAAGCGCGGGGGGATGCCGCTCGGCGTCGGGGAGGATGTTGGTGGGGGTGTGATAGATGCGAGGTGTAAATCCAGCGGCTTCAAGATGATGTTGCACCAGCCGCGCGATGTCGGTGTCGTCTTCCAGCAAAAATACGGTTTGGCTCAACCGAAATGCCTTTCATGCGCGGCCGGTTGGAAGTTGCATTGGCCGCTCGGAATCGTTAACAGAGTAATGCAGGGAGGCAAACAAATTGCAAACGTTTGATGAATTTGAAATGTAGCTGCGCTTGTAATTTCACTTATTGACGCGCGGATTACCCTCTGCCAAACTCACAGGCGCCAGGTATTGGGCAATTGGCAGTTCTCCGATCCTCCCTGGCCCGATATGGTCCGCCAGTTGCGGACCAGCGAATGAACCGTGGTGGCTTTCTCTCAGTCGGACTTCACCCCAGGAGGAAATCAATGAAGAAGTACTTTGCAGAATTGGTTGGTACGTTCATCCTCGTGTTTTTCGGTTGCGGAACAGCCGTGGTAGCCGGCGCTAAGGTCGGCATTCTCGGCATTGCTGTCGCCTTTGGATTCGCGTTGATCGGCGCGGCATACGGTATTGGCCCGATCTCCGGGTGCCATATCAACCCGGCCGTCAGCCTTGGTGTATGGGCCGCCGGACGCATGAATACCCGCGATCTGATCGGTTACTGGATTGGCCAGTGCGTCGGCGCCATCCTTGGCGCAGGCGTGCTGCTCGCGATTGTTCGCGAAGGCAGCGGATACGTTGCCGGCCAACTGGGGCAAAACGGCTGGGGCCAGGGGTATGGGGGCGGCTATGGGCTGCCGGCGGCCATCATCTTTGAATTCGTGGCCACTCTCATCTTTGTGATCGTAATCCTGGGGTCTACCCAGTCTGCGGCACCGTCGAGGTTTGCGGGTCTCGCTATCGGGATCACTCTGACGGCCATCCACCTTGTCGGCATCGACATCACCGGCACCAGCGTGAATCCTGCACGCAGCCTGGGACCAGCCCTGTTCGTCGGCGGCCAGGCATTGTCGCAGGTTTGGCTCTTTCTTACCCTGCCGTGCCTGGGCGGACTCGTTGCCGGCCTGCTCTTCCGCCTCAAATACCTTGAGGTGAGCGCAGAAGCCACGTCTAAAGAGACGCGGGAAGCCGTCCGCGCTTAGCGCTCCGACAAACTTCCCGCAGTTGTTGTGTTGTTCAGGCCCGATCGGCCGATTCGGTCGACTCAAGCGAGGCGATGTAATCGACTACCGCCTCGCTCCAGCCGTCGACGTGCGTCCAGGCGCCGTATCCGACACCGTTGCGGTTCGAGGCGACGTTGATGACGTAGCCGCGGCCGCTAGGAGCCGGCACATGGTCGTGCGACTGCTCGTCGGTGATTACGACCAGACGGTCGTAGCCGTGCGTGCAATCTTTTTCGACGCGCTCGATCGCAGAACCGAGGTACGTCGCGGCGTGCGGCTGACTGTGCTCGAGGGCATCGCGCAGAGCCATGCCGCGACGTCCGGGCACGAGCTTCGCTTCGTTGGAGAAGGTGTAGATGGTTACCTTCTCGGCAATTTCGCGAAGCAGGATTGCCAGACCGTAGGCTGCATCGGTGCGACGCATCTCCGAGCGGTGTGAGATGGACGCCTCCATCGAGCCGGAGACGTCGACCAACAGCACGGTGTGGCCGGGCAGCCTTGCGGCGCGGGCCTCGAGCGAACGAAACATCGCACTCTCGAGAGCCTGCTCCCACTGCGGAGTGATGCGGGCCGCAGCGAGGAAACGAAACGGCAACACGCGATCCGTCTTCATCGACTCAAGCGCCGTCTGCACGAGAGCCTCGCTTACTCCGGACTCGTGCATGTTGCGCAAGTTGCGGAGCAAAGCCAGCGCACCAAGCTTGCGGTCAGAGAGCAGACGCTCCCAGGCAGCACGCTTGCCCTCGCCGTCACGTCCGGTTGCCGAAAGCGCGACCTCCCAGGTGTCCGGCGTTGCGAGCTGGTTCTCGGCCAGGCGCTTCCAGAGCGAGGCCTGAGCCTCATCTACCGGACGAGCATGGCAGAGGAAGAGCACGTCGCGCAGACGAACCACGGCGGCACGATCGTACTTGGCCAGAGCGTACTCGTCGAACTTGCCGAAGGCGGCGGCCAGTCCTTTCTTGACCTGCGCCGAAAGGGGCTGACGGCCCTCGGACCAGTAGATGGCGACGAACTCGGCGAGCTCATCGGCACGCTGGATGACGCGCGACAACGTTTCGGCAACGAGGGCGCGATGCGTAGCCAAACGAGCCATTTCGCGAACCAGCAAGAGCGGCGCGTGGCGCAGCTTCATGCGCTCGCGAGCCTCGACAGCCAAAGCGGCAACCTTGTCGGCGGAAACCTGCGGGACCAACTCGCGGATACGACCCGCAATCTGAACGCCGTCCTCGTAAAACTCACCCTCCCACAACATGCAGGAGAGAACCGAGCGCCTCAGAGCCTGCTCGGCGGTGATGTTTGCAGCCGGCGCTCCCTCGTGCGTGCGCAGATGCACACGCGGATTTTTGTAATGCTTTGCCAGATTCAAACGCATTCTGCGCCTCCTTTCAAAAAGACAAAGATCTTATTCCCGCAGGCCAAAGGGATCCTTCGATTGCCTGGGGCTGATTGCAATTAGCTTCAATCGCAAAAACTCTGCCGGGGAAAAATCGGCTGCGGCATTTTGACGCCGAACTCGCGTCCGACGGCAGGATTCGAACCTGCGACTCCGCTTTTACAAGCGGTCTTCTACCGCTGAAGTATCCGCACCCTGCGCCACCGGCAGTACATTTCAGGGCCGTCCTCGATCCCACTGGAGGATTGAGGATGGCCAGTTGCTATCCCAGGTCTCGGAAGCGAGACCTGGGGCACCCACGTTTTCGGGCTGACTTCGCCCACTTTAGTGACCGGGGAACACACTGATAACGGGATTGCTCTGCCATTGAGCTACACAGGCCAGTCACCTGTGGCGGGACTCGAACCCGCAACCCATCGATGGATCCGTTATCAACACCACCGGTCAAAGTTGAAGTTGTGACGCGCAACAAAGAAGCGCGCCGCTTAAAAATATCCGCCGGGGAACAAACGACTACGGAACGTTAGGTGCTCTATCCACTGAGCTACCGGAGATTGCTCTCCGAGCGGGACTCGAACCCGCGCCACCCGCTTTACAGGCGAAGTATCCGTAACCTACACCACCGGCAGAAAACAATCTGCACGAACTGCCACAACACGACACGCCGGGGAACAGACGAAAAGAGATGGACTCGGTGCCTCTGCCATACGGAACCTTGTGCTTCGGGACTACGCCCCCGCCCCGCGAGGTGAGTACATCCGGCAGGTTTCCTAGCCTGCGCGTCCTTTCGCGGAAGGAAGTAACTCTTCTCTTTCACCACCGGCGATAACTTAGAACACACTTACAACACTCCGCGCAGACATAAGTACGCGGAGGCAACTTATCCACTGACTTACCCGAGGGAACAACCAAAGACAGGTTGGTTTCGGTAGAAGCGAAGTACCTGTCTTCTTCACCACTCGGGCGAAAGAGGAAAGACGCTGGACTGCTTGCCTATTACTCGAACGAGCCTTGTACCGGGATGCGCAGGAAGTTACGCCGGAGGCGCCTATTCGAAATGGACGAAGTACGCCCGGCGACCGGTCAGGCTCTTACCGAGCCATCCTGGTCTAAGCATCGAATTGGATATGATGCAAATCATCGGGCGTTTCTCCTACGCAGTTAGTACTTTGCCATAACCGGATTTAAAAAGCAAACTATCCTGCTGATTTTTCTTTAAGAGAACGACTACTGCAATTCGTAAGTGGCTGATTGACGGCCGGTCTCATACGCGGGCATGACGCCCAGATGCGGATGGCACGCGGAACATCGCATCTCTTTCGGTGAGGCAATCTCCTCAGGTATCGTAGATGAACCCGCACATGATTCCGGAGGGATGAGATGAGTCTCCACAGGCGCAAATTACTTCAAACCCTTTCGTATGCGTTCGGATCAACTTTGGTTCTGTCCAAAAGCGAGCCAGCCATCGCGTCACAGAACACCGCGAAGCCAGCGAACTCTCCTTCGGCTGCGGAGCAAAATGCAAAGCCTGAACCGGCAGGAGCGGGGACGGAGAAGGTGGCCGGAATCGGGGGCTTCTTTTTTCGAGCGCATGATCCTGCTGCGCTGGGGAAGTGGTATCTGCAGAACCTGGGGATCGCGCTCTCGCCAACGAAGATGGACTCCCCTGTCTGGCGGCAGGAAGCCGGAGTCACTATCTTCACTCCCTTTCCGGAAACGACTCACTACTTCGGGGACCTTCAAAAGAGCTGGATGCTGAACTTTCGAGTGCACGATCTGGACAAGATGGCAGCTCAGCTAAGAGCGGCCGGCATCGAGGTCAAGATCGATCCGCAATCCTATCCCAACGGGAGATTCGCTCGTCTGCATGATCCCGAGGGGAATCCCATCGAATTGTGGCAGCCATTATGAGATGGCAACCCGGCTGCGGCGCTTTGACATGAAGAACTCCCTTCATTTTCGCGCCACGAATCGCAGGCGCACGTAGTCGGCAATCCAGTTTCCAGCATCATCGCGCAGCGCGGACGCCAACAACTCCGCGGTCTCTTTCACCACCAAGGATCGTTGAGGTTCCGGCAGGCCTTCGATCACCCCACGCCGAAAGGTTCGCAACCAGCCTTCCATGCCGCCCTCGAGAAGTTTCGTGGGTCTTGGAAAGGTTTGGATCTGCTCGACGCGGAAGCCGTGTTTCCTGAGTCGTGCGGTGTAGCTCTCTGCTGTGGGGTAGTAGTTCACGCCATCTTCGCGATCGCCGAAGCCATGCCGCTCGAGCACTGCCATGAACGCGACACGGATTGCGGCGATGTTGCCGTGACCGCCCAGCTCGGCGACAAACCGCCCTTGCGGCTTCAGGACGCGGTAGACCTGGGACATCATTGCATCCTGGTCCCGCACCCAGTGCAATGCGGCGTTCGAGAAGACTGCCTCGAAGGTTTCGTCGCGGAAGGGCAGCTTTTCCGCGTTGGCCTGTTCCGCCTCAATTCCCCGCTCTCGCGCTGCCGCCACCATAGCCGGCGAGGCATCGGCGCCGAGTACGTGCGCGCCACTATCTCCAATCCGCTGGGTCAAGTGCCCGTCACCGCAACCGAGGTCGAGAATATATTCGCCCGGCTGGGGGTTCAGCCACTCGAGCACTCCGCCGGCAAGGCCGTGTACAAATGCACCGTTTCGCTCGTAGGCAAGGGGATCCCACGTCTGCGTCATTACAACCTCCGCCCTCAGTTTCGACGGAAACCATGGCATAAGGCAAAGTTATTCTATTTTGATTTCGGATAAGAAATGCTTATAGAGGATTTCGGCTCAGATGGATTGAACCGGGATCAGGGTGAGGTCGTCCACCAATCCGACTTCCTTCTGCACAAACGGCTCGCCGAATTTCACGCCGGCAAGAAGGCCGTAGTGGCGCGCCTCCGCAAACGTGCGCTCGCGAATCTCCTCTTCGGGTACAAAGAGGGCGCTTGCCGCCGCCTGATTCGCGTACTGCGACTTGTAGGCCATCAACGCAGCGTGACGCTGCTCGATGAAGGAAGTGATATCGACGATGAAGGACGGCCGGACATCCGCATAGAGGCTGGCATAGACGATCTTGAACGGGCGGCAGGGCTCGGAGCCGGTCTCAAATTTTGCGAGGCCAGAAAGGAAGCATGCTTCATAACCCAGCGTGGCGACGATCGCGTGATCCGGATGGCGAGCCTGCCAATAAGGAAGAATCACCACACGGGGGCGCAATTCACGGAGAACGCGCGCGATCTTTCTCCGATTCTCGATCGTGTTTTCGAGCGCTCCATCGGGCAGATCGAGGGCGTCGCGCCAGCTTACGCCCAACCGCTTTGCTGCCTCAGCCGCCTCACGGGCCCGATCTTCCGCGGTTCCCCGGCTTCCCGCTTCGCCGCGCGTCAGGTCGAGGATCGCGGTGCGCAGACCGCGCGCCGCCATGCGCAGGAGAGTTCCGCCGCAGGTCTGCTCCACATCGTCGCGATGCGCTGCAATGGCGAGCACATCTGCCTGCCGCTGCGTATCAGCGTGGCGCGGATTGCCTTCATGGCTGTCAAGCATATCGGTTAGTAGACGGTGTTGTTGCCGTCGAAGTGGCCGTCCATATATGCCACATCCATTGCCGTACCGGTCACAGTGACGTATTGATTGTTGATCGATGAGCCGTCGACGGTGTGATAGATGTACACCTGGCCGCCCTGAGCCACGTAGACCTTGTGCAGTCCCTCGACGCCGGCGATACCGGTGAGATCGCCGAGGTAAGGCTCCAGCATCGTCACGGAATTGGTGCTGGTGTTGAACATGGTGAGGCATCCATAGGGCTGGCCAGTTGCGAAGCGCTCGCCGTTCGAGCACTTCGTCATACCGATCCACAAGGTGTTGTCATCGGCGAGAAGCATGCGGCTGGGCGCGCCGGCGGCTCCATCGCTGATAGAGACCGGGCTGCCTGCTGTGAGCGTACTGGTACCTGTTCCGGCCAGGCTCACCACGGTGAGGTTTCCGGTGAAGAGGCCGTCGGGCATCAGTTTCTGCCCTGCTACATACATGGTCGATGTAGATACGAGGGCATTACTGGATCCGCCGGGAATCGGAAGGGTACACGAGGTGGCAGCGGGCGTGGTCGAGCAATCGGAGTGAAGAGCGGTGTTTGTGGGGAGCGATCCGGAATGCTGGCCGGGCAGGAAGATTGTGGGCGATAGAGAGACGACGGAGACCGAAGCGTTCGAGCCGCCGCACTCCGGGCCGCAATTCAAAACATAGGCGGTGCTGCCGTCGGCAGAAAAGACCGCCTTGACGGGCCGATCGAATACCAACGGCGCTCCATAGGCGTTGCCGGTGGCGTCAACATTGTCGGGGCTCTGCATCTGGAAGAGGCACCAGCCGGGAGCATTCTGCGGCTCGCAATCCATTGCGGCCCTGGGCCAGGTGCTGGAACCGCCGGAATAGGCAATGGATTCGCTCGCGGTCAATTTGCGGACGTAATAGGCGTAATTCGAATTCTGGACGAAGGCCATTGCCGAGGAGCCGCCCGGATTGACGCTGACGCGATAGACGCCGGGCAGACTGAGGGCGTAGCTGGAAGCAGCCGCGGTAAGGTCAACGACGGTGAGAACGGTTGCCTGCTGATTGGCGGCAAAGACGTAGCTCTGGTTGCGAGTGACAAAGATGCTGGATGAAAGGCCGTTGAGCCCTTTTTCCGAACCGCTCTGGGTTTCTTTCTGATAATTCGCGAGCTGCAGGGAACCATCACCGGCTCCGTAAACTGCGCCGAGCTGTTCCTCGGGCATGTTCTGGATGGTGAGCGGCAACTGGCCCGAATATCCGGTTACGGAGTATCCGGCTTTTTTCCCGTTGTAGGCGAACCGGACGTCATAGAAGGCGTCGACGAACAGCAAGACACCGGTGGATGTCGCGCTGGGGTTCTGTACCGCAATCAAGACGCGGTTGGGCAACCCGCTGGGCGGCAAATTTCTTCCTGCAAAGTAGGTAGTGGTACCACATCCCGCCAACACAACTGACACCAGAACGGCCGCGGCGGCACTGAGCCAAAGACTTCTCTTCTTCAAAATTGCTTCCCTCGGAACCCGGAGAAATTGAGCGCGGCAGAGGCGTAATCCCAGAAGGACACGGTGGCGACTACCGCAATTCCGGCACGATGAAAGCGCTTATCCTTACCTTCTCGTTAACCGGTTCTGCATAGGTTTTGACTCTCGAAGTATAACCACGATTCTAATAGAATCAGTGCTTTACAACTTCGCTAATCGGTTTTGCTGAAAATTTGCTGAAATCGGGTACACTGTTCCCATGCCTGAGATCACCACTGCCCCGACTCCAGAAACCTTCAGCATTAAGGTCCTCACTCGCCATTCAGCTGATTGCAAGCACCGAAATGCGCAAGCGAAGCAACCTGAATATGACGAATACAAAAAGTGTAACTGTCGTAAAACAGTATACCTGTACGAACACGGGAAAGTCCGGTACATCTCGGCCAAAACCCGAAGCTGGGCAAAGGCTGAAGAGTTCATGCGTACTCTGATTGACGCACGCGACCCGGTGAAGAAAGCACTCCGCGAGATCCAGGAGGCAGAGCGGGCCAAAGCTGAGGCAGAACAGGCAGCCACTGCTTCCAGACGAAAGAGAATGGATGCTTCCCTGGACCTCTGGTTCGATGGTTTGCCGAAGAAATCCCGCTCCCGCACCGTCCAGTTCGCCTCGCTCGTCAAGAAGCTGAAATCATGGGCTGGTGAACATGGAATCCAGTATCTGGACGAAGTCGAACCAGACGCCCTCTACAAATGGCGCGGAACCTGGTCAGCGCATACAAAGAACGAACGCGACCGCATGGCCCCTGGCTACGCAGAACCAGTATGTCAGCCTGATCCGTCGCTTCTTTCGCTGGACTGTCGATGCCAGCTACCTGGACAAAGACCCCAGCCGACTGATGAAACGCGTCAAGCACAAGCACGAGGCCACCCAGCCCTTGACGCCCAAACAGTTCAAAGAGGTGATGGCCGCCACGCACAAGCTCGATGCAGAACGCAACCTTCAGCTCAACGTGCCGGAATATGGCCGTGCCCTAAGAGCAATCTTCCTGCTGCAGCGTTGGACCGGGATCAGGATCATCGACGCGCTCATGCTGAAGCGAACAGCAATCAAGGACGGCAGACTGACGCTCAGAACAAAGAAGACTGGCTCCTGGATCAAGAATCGCAAGCTGCCACAGGTTGTAATGGACGCTCTAGATGCCATCCCTTTGGAGCAGGAACACGTCAAACCCGGCTTTTACTTCTGGAGCCGCAACTGTGGCAATGCCGACAACCTGACCACGATCTGGGCAGAACACATCCGTGATTTGAACGTGTATCTGCACCTCCACGACGAAGACGGCAAGCCGATGGACTTCCGGTCACACATGCTGCGCGATACTTTTGCAGTTCAACTGCTGCTCAGTGGCATGCCTATTGAAGACGTGTCCAGGCTTCTGACACATGAGGACATCAACACGACTCAGAGGCACTATGCACCATGGGTACAGGCGCGTGAGGAGAAGCTTGCGAACGATGTTGAGAGGGCGTTGGAAGGGATGGGAGCGGAGTTTGCTGCTTAGGCTACGCGGCGTGTCAACCTAACGTATACACGGCCTGCAATTGATTCGGGAATGCGCATTGTGGCGTATCCCCGTTTGTGCATCTGCTCTGGTCGGTCGATGAGAATCACTCCAGGTTCGTCGCGAAACAACTCACGCACGAAACGACCAGAGAAACCCCACAAGGCGGCAAGTTCGGTTGGTGAGAAATGACGCTCTGTCAGCGTCGTTGGTCTAACGTTGTTCATTTGTATTTCTGTTTTCCCTTTTCAAAATGCAGAATGCCCACCCAGTGGCCATGTGATGACGACCAGTGATGGGTCCAAATGTTCCTATGTTGTTTGTGTGTGAGTAAGCTCCAACTGTGAGCTTTCAATCTTCACGAGTTGTTTACGCGGCTGGTGTTACCGTCAGAGGAAGCCGCACTTGGCCTCCTGAGCGGCTTTCTGTCTTACTTCCCCCCTGCAATGTCTGAGTACATTTGCAGGGGATTTTTCATTAAAGGCTCTTCTCTCGCTCTGACGTAAGTTCTATGGCATCGGCGAACTCTTCCAAGGTGCTCTCAATAACGGCATCGATTGTCACGTCGTCGCGCTCAATAATTTTGCCCAGACGTCTGCAAAGGATCGTGCGCCCTACCTCAAAAGGCACTGACAACACCAGACCCGCAGGAATGCTACCAGCATCCTCGTGTAGCGTGATTGTCATGTTCGACTGCGGAATGAATGTCCACTGTTCGCGTCTCTTCGCCAACTCGTTATCATCGCCTGATTCCACCTGCGTGCTGCCTCTGCGTCTCTTCTGTTTATCGGTGTCTTTCCCACAACCACACTGCGTTCATACTCGACAAATTTATCTCTCAAAATCTCTCCTTTTATGTTTACGGGCACCAAAAAGCAAACCGCGACCCTGGTTTGAGTCGCGGTTGCACTTGCTATTCAGTTTTTGGTTATCGGTGTGTTTAGCTGGCCGCGATACGCAATGCCTGCAGTCCAGCTGCCTGCAGACTCGCCGAACCGATACGCGTGTATGCCGTCAACGCGCTGAGATTCACATCGGCGAACCGCTCATGCAAAGTCTGCAGCGAAAGCTCGCTGGTCACAACCTGCACACTGTCATACAGGCTTCCGAAAAGAATGGGCTTGACGCTGGCACTGAACACACCAGCCGTAGGACTCGGCAATGATCTGGTTCAGCACAATTGGACGACCAAGCAGGTAATCCATCCCACCGTCCGTAGAAGGGGTAAAGAAGGGCCTTCCAAAACCGTCCTTGAGACCGACCAGGTAATTACGCGTCTTACTCGACATCTGCCAAATGGCCCTGGGAAGATAGGCTGCGTCCAACGCATCGAATGTATTCGTCAAATCGGTCCAGCCAATACCAGCTGCGATGGTTGTCGTAGTCGTGGCCGTCTGTGCGATGTTGATGAGGCCAGGGTTGTTAGGCAACGTCGTGCCTGCAGCGTCCTTGCCTAGCGTGATTGCCTTCTCTGCACCTCTGCCGATTCTGCTTGAAACCAAATTAGTGAGAAGAGTGTTCAGGTCAAAATCTGAATCTGAGAGCAACTCCTTCGAGAACTTGACTATTCCAGCCGAAAGAATGTCGCGGTCGACTAAGACGCTTGCAAACGTTGGATCTGCCTCAACAAGAGTGGTCCCCTCGGTGATCAGCGTGAGACCGTTCGCGGTGTCGTCAACCTTCGATGCTTTTGACAGAGCGACTGCTGACGATTGTGTTCGCGTAAGACATCAGCGGTGCCCACAGTTTGAGTGCTTCAGAGAGCACACTGCGGAATTCCTGCGGTACAACTGCGCCACCACCCGCGTCTGTAGATGTCACGATTGCGCGATGCTCTGGCACGCGTTGATCTAGTTTGCCCTGAAGGTAGGCACGGAATGCGGCGTTGAGTTTTGCCTTGCGTACTTTCTTCGACTCGCGACCGCCGCGCGAAGCAGTAGGGGCAGCAACGGGGGCAGGCATGTTCGGTAGAACGGTTTCTACACGCTTCAACATTGCGATCATGTCGTCTGCATCATCAACGTCGACGAGGATTGCGCGGTACTGCTCTTTGGCTTCAGCTGTCTTTAGTCCTGCCTGAACCAGCTGTGTTGCATCTGCAAGAAGTGAATTTTTACGTTCGATTTGATCGGTCAATTTAGACATGGGTTTCCTTTCGATAACGCGTTAAGGCGTAGAGCACGGGATGAACACGTGGTCTAGGTATTCAAAGAGTTTTTGGGGAATTTGGTTTTTGATAATTAGCTGCGGAATCTTCTCTGAAGAAGTTCGAAATGTGCCTGCCTCAGCTGATTCGGACAACGTTCTTCGTCGTAGCAGTCTGGGTCGTCGCAGTCTGGGTCACTGCACTCTGAGCAATCTCCATCGAGGCACTCAGGGCAGTCACAATCACACCGCTGTTCATCGGAGGAGTCTGCTTCCGTCTCGTCTTCGACGTCAGCGTCGTCTGATTCACGGGTAAGCGTAAGCTTGCTGCGCAAGGCTACAGGGCACGAGCGAGTGTCAACGTGGGGTGCCAAATAGGCTGCCCACGTTACCGGCGATATTTCTGCGACGTTGATGTCCCAGAGTTCGCGGACGAGATTACCTCGTTCATCTTCCAGCCACTTTTCGCCACCAGGCTCAACTCCAAACCCGAAACTTACGCTGTCGACGGTACCGTCTGAGACCGCTTGGTAAGCGTTCTGCCCCAGTGGTGAACTAGGCATTGTGGCCACAAAGTCGAGCGAAACATCCGTCAGCGTCAACTTCAGCGAACCGGTCTTCACGCGCGACAACGGCTGGGAGCTGTCGTGTTGCCACAGCATGAAAACATCGTTGTTCCTCTGCAGTGACTTCTGCACAGATTGACGCTTGACAATCTCAGTGAAGCCCCCGAGGTCTTGCGATGGTGAGTCGAACACGATTGCCGTGCCGATGAGTTGCATCTCGCCGGTAGCAGCTTTGCGCACAGACAACTTTGTCGATTGATAATTTCGAATCTCTCGTTGCGCTGATCGGACTTCAATTGCCGGGTGTGAGGACTTCTGCATCTTTGTACGTCGTTTGATCTTCTTCTTGGGTTGTTTAGTCATACGGTCTCGTTTCGTAGTGCTTTGGATACGTCGCTGTCTCCCGTGTCCGCTTGTTCCTGTGGTAGTCGATGAAGCGATCACGGGCATTTTGCGCATCTAACAGCGTCGGGAAATGACCGATATTTCGTCGACCGCCGTTGTCGACGACTGTGACCGAGAACAAATTCTCGGGTGAACCGTGGGGCGCATACGTGATGCCTTCCCACGGGTTCTCTTGTCTCTTTGCTGCTGCCTCTAATTCGCCTTTCACTGGTTGCATGTGGTCTCCGAATGTGTGTGTGTGTGTTGGTGCGTGATGGGTCACGGACGCGGGAAGACTCACGGCGCCCAGGTTGGTGCAGAACTCAAAATGTTGGGAAAATCAAAGCGTTTTGCGCTTGATTTGTGACCTATAGATGTAGTAAGTTATTCATATACATATAGTTAAAAGATCAATCCACGCGACAACTCAGGCTAATGTTACGCTGCGTAACGGTAACTTTTCATTTCGCGGGTGTGCACACGAAGCTGCGCACGATCCCGAGCCGGAAAAAGGAAAAAATCTCCGAACACCACTATCCCCTTCATTCCATTGAAGTTAATCAACGAAAGCTTTCCTCGGTGCTTGCCACTAGCTCATCTTCGAAGGGCCTATCCCGATAGGTCGGCACAAGCATCAATGCCCTGCCACCCTGGGAGGCTCAATACATGTTCATCGCTTCGCCAGACAGCCAGCCCTAAGCTATGCTCGTTTAGCCCAAGATGAGCAAAATTGAACAGCCTTGAATGATGAATAGCAAATATATTTCTGGCCACGTGGGAGTGCAGGCGGCAGCCGCTTTTATTCCAAACTCATGTGGTGAGACAAAGCAAATGGCGACAGTGACCCCGATGTCCGTAGGATACGAATTCGCAGATCTCAATGCAGTCGGCAAGCGGTTGGTGAACGCATTCCAGCGACTTCATCCGCTGCTTTGTAACCCGAGTCCTCAACCCTCGTATCGGTATATACGTTTAGGTTCCTCGGAGCAGAATCTTGAATTGAGAAAGCTGGTCATAGATGTAATTGCCAGAGACTCAGACCCATAATGTCTCCAGAACGCCCCAACGCGTCACCAAGACTGTTAACCAACACTGATGCCAGCCTTGATATCGGCACCTGGTTCCAGCATTTGCTGTGCATAGTGTGCAGGTGAAATCACACTGGCCCATTATCATCGTTCGCACACCGTTATTGCTTCGCGATCTCTTCCAGAACCTCTTGGAGCGTATCCCCAAACAATTTCACCGCTTGATCTGCTGTGGCATCCAAGGTCGGACGTGCGAATGGCTGGGCCAGGTACTTCTTCCTCTTCAACCCCATCTCCACCCAGAGTCCAAAGATTCCTGGTCCAACGCTGTCTCGGTCATCTCGCCTTGGCGCATTCATTGCCGGTCCGACCCAAACCGTCCCCGCAATTTCACCATTCCTGTCTTTCTTCGTCTTCACGGCCTTAATGATGCTGTCGCGGAGAGAACCGGTATCCACAGGTACACGAGACTTCATCTCCCCGACCCAATAGGTTCCCACAGCATTAAGGGCTTTGCGCAGACCTTTTCTCGCAAGCTTGGGTCCGAGGTCTTGCATTCTCTCGACACAATCCCCAAGGCCCTTGATATCGACCTTGACCGACAAACCATTTCTGTCTGTTGCCATGTGTGTTTCTCCAAAACAAAAGGGGGCAGTACGCGGAAAGGATGACCGCCAGATGTACCACCCCGTAAACGACCGAGGTAAGAGTTTGAAGAAGAAGGAACCCTCAGTCGACAAAAACCTTTCTCTGATGATTTGTTGTGGCAGGCGTCCGGCGAGTACACAGGCACGCGGTGAATGACACGTCTGTGCTTTGTCCGAGTCGCATGCCCTTTGAGCGTGTGGAATGCACCGCGTCAGAGATCTAAACTTGCGTGACGACGCGTTGAACCAGAGCATCGATTGGCGCGAGTGCCTCTTGTCGACCGCACTGCGCAAACAACGTCAACGCGTCGGAGAGTAGCCGAGCGACCATCTGGTCAACCGACTGCGGCTCGTCTTCGGGCCGATAAGCTTTCAGGGCCGGGTTGACTGCGTACAATTCATCCTGCAGGAGCGTGGTCAGGGTTGATGTGACAGGGACCAGGTTGCACCATTCTGGCGTTGCTGGGTCTCCGTCAATCCTGCGATTCGCTTCCCGGCCATAGATGTCGAGAACATGGAGCAATTGTTCGCTGAACTCGCGGCTGTCATCAGTCTGTCGTCGTAACGTGGAGGTGAGCCACAGGCCGAAACCGTGTGCGGCATTTGCCTGCGTCTGAATGTCTCTCATCTGTGACCATTTCCCTCTACTTGTACAGTGCCGAAAAAAACGAAAAAAGTGACAGATGGTCGACATTTATTTTTGATCGACACGCAGAGTGCACAGTATGCAGTTGGACTGCACAGTATGCAGTTGGCGCGACCGGCGCGAAACAGTGGGAACAGCTTTGTTTCTGCCTCTCCGTTTTTTGCTTTTTGGAAATCGGTCTTAAAGAAACAAAGAATATATGTATCAGAATCTAGGTATATAGAGTATCTATATTGCGGCCCTTTTTGGGACATGGCCCCATGTCCCTTTTTGGTACACGAGAGACTCTGCCTCAACCAGAAGCCGAGAGTGCCGGGCTGCTCACTGCTGCACACTGTGCAGCGTCATAGGCCCTCTTAATAGCCGGGAGTCTGGTGCGAATTTCGTACAGACTCTTGTATGCGGTTTTTTGAAACTGCGGGTCATCGATCGCGAACTGGATCAGAGCCGTCGTTGGTTGAAAGCCATTTAGTTCTTCGATTAGGCGTTGCGCTGCATGTTCCTGCTGCTTGCCAAACCCCTTATGCAGCCTCACACCCATCGCCTTCAGCATGGCTGTATAACCAGTCGCAATCTTGATTGCGTCCGGCGAAGGGAGAGAATGTTTGCCTCTGTCTTTCGCTTGAGGCAGCTTGTCCAGGTTGATGGATAGGCCGACGGTCCTGCCGATGCTCCGTGTTTTCCGTTTGGTTTTTTCATTCCACTCCCATGATGCCTTGCGAACTATCCAGCCCATATCGCTCAGTTTCTTGATGCTTTTGGCCACGCCCTTGCGTTCGCAACCCAGACGTTGAGCAAGAGTCAACTGACTGTCATAAATGTAATGGTCGTACGTTTGCCGAAGAAGCAGATACGAGAGCAGAGCAATGTCCACTGGGCGCAACTCAGCGGGTTTGTCTTCGCTGAACAGAAGGCTCTGCAAATGCGCTACGATTTGAAAAGGTGTCATCGTTTGACACCTCTGATTCTTGCCAGACCAATAGAAACGCTGTTGCGTCTTTCCGCCTCTGCTTGCTCCTCAATCCTCTGTTGCTCTTTTCGTCCTGCCTCCCGCTCCTTCTTTTCCTTCTTCAGCCGGTCTCTCAGTCGCTCCATTCTCTTCTTCACTGCATTTTCAGTCATACCCAAAATGAGGCCGATGTTCGCATAGTTCCTGCCTCGGTATTTCCCGTCCTGCCCGCGCACAGTTGTCAGCATCAGTTTGCAAATAGTTAAATCAACTCCCTGGACACTCTTCGGTATGCGGATATCAAGATCTCGACCCTCGGTTCTCGGTATATCTCGGGTTATCGATATCTTCGGATTCGCCGTCATCATTCTCGACTACGCTGGTGAGACCGACTTTCGTTTCGCGCTGCTCAATGATCTCCTTCAGGAACTCTGGCTTCTTATCCTGGAAGATGATCGATTGAACATAGGCGTAAATGTTCGATCTGTCGCCACAGAACGAACCCTTCGCGAGTCTTAGCCAAACCTCGACAGCTGTATCTGCGCGTAATCGTCAAACGTCCCAGCGTTCCCAAGCCAGGTTTTCGATCTCAAGTGGTACATTTTCCGCTTTGCGAGTTAGATCACCTCGCTAAAGGAGATCTTGTCGTATCCAGAGACGCGTCCGTATATTTCTGGTATGCATCCTCTAGCCTTTTCTTGTTGTTTCCCGCTTGCGTTCCTTGTAGCTGCTCACTGCGTGACCACCGTGGGAGCGGAATGCTTGCAGCTTCGTTGTCAGTGTTGCGTGTAGCTGCTTCGATGATTCTGGCGTGCTCCTGAGCGATCTTCAGAGCTGCCTCAAGTACAGCTGCATGAGCAGCCGTTTCAGCTTACGTGCCAAGTTTGTAACTCTCCTTCTCGTTCGTTGTCCTCCCGAGACCGGTTGTGGCAGCACAACAGAGAACACTAAGCCGTGTGCCAGCTGCAATGAAGGCAGGAGGACACGAATCCCGTGAGCCGACGCTGGCGTGCCAAAGACACGCGCGTGCGTCAACCTGTGAAGCTGCAATTCAGTTGTGTTTGATTCCCGAATCATAGCTCAAGCAGCCGTCTGAGCCGAGCACTTTTCAGCCGTGAACTCGTCCCTCTGGTGGCCTCAAACTGCTGCCTACCTGACCCCGAGGAGAGTACGCATCGACAAAACGTCTAGCCGTCTCAAGCAAGTCGAGTTTCAAGTTGCTGTCCGTAGCTTGCTGTCATTCCCACGCGCTGTTTTACTGCTAAGCGTTCATCGCCACACAAAGTAGTATCACAGTTGTATCGTTTATGATTGCGACGTGACACACGTCACCCTAGTCAGTTACATCTAGTACATCTCTCCCATGTCAGCGAATCCCTCGTTCTGCTTTTACTAGCTTCTTCATTGTTCGTTTCAGGAAGCTGCCACACACAACCAGTATAAGCGAACATTAAGCGAATATATCAATAGTTTGTGTGACACTTTGTGCGCTGTCAATGCAATCTATGCACTGATAATAAATATGTTAGTAGCTTATTTGCAAACCCGAATCGTGCTATTCTCTAGCCATCCCTAGTTGAGCCAACAGCCGTGTGACTGAAGCCACCCTGCACCCTCACCCAGCACCCAACGACCACAACCAAAAAGAGTCGCCCAATGAGCATGTTCATAAATTTCAGAGCGTTTGCAAACGAGCAAACGAACCCAGTTCCGTTATCAGTTCCGCCATCGATCTTGAGAAATGTTGCTGCGTGGAGTCAAAGACAAAGAGGAAATAGACCAGTGTGGCACCTGTGGCGCATTCATGTGCATAAGACCGGAATGCGATTGTCCGTGTCCTGTCGTGGAAGAGGAAGAATAAGCACGAGTGCAGCAAGCCGACACATTCTGTGAATGTTGTCAGAATCTTAAACGTGTCACCTAGATTAGTGCGACAGCGAATAGCTGTCAGCTTTTTTGCTAGTAGCCCTTTTCTTTTTGCGTTTAATCTCGAAGTATCTGAGTGCCAGTAGCTCCTCAATGACGTATCCGCTGTTGTCCCATCCGAGAACGTCACATTAACCCATCGCAACCATCCAACTCTACTGTCAGCAGGCAAATATCAGCATCCATTGACACTAATACACCAGAAGCGAAAAGCGAACTGTTCAGAATTGCTCACCCCCGGCTAGCCAGAAAGTCTATCTTTGAGCCTCTGCTCGAAATCGAATGCTCTCTGGAAATAGTAGTGCTCGTTCCGCAATCCCAAATCAATCTCTATATCGTTCTGCTGTGAGCGTTTAGCCCGTTCTTCAAGCTGCTTTTTCAGTATCGATCTTCTGTTCGAGATAGTGATGTGCTCGCTGAGTTCGCTGCATCATAAGCATATAACGAGGGCCTCCATTGAGCAGCAGCAACGACAATCTCAAACTTTTGACCGAGCTGCTCGACATGACGAATGAGGCGTGGGAATTGGCGTCAGAGCGTGAGAAGCCGGAACGACTCAGAGAGCTAATCCTGGAATTGGCGGGCTGCGCCAGAAGAGAACGCAAGCAGTTGAGACACGATCAAATTGGGCACCGTTACGACCTTTGCATGACTGGAATCCTTGAGGAGTTGAGTTGTCTTGGCAAGGTGTCTTTGGACGGGGTCATTGGCTTGGATTCCAAGTTAGTCCGTGTCCAGGAGGAAATCGAGCGAACAATATTTGAGGTTAAAGCGAACCGCAGAGTCATGTAGAGCTTCGCGTTCAGTCCTTTCCGAAGGACTTTGGCACGCCGAGCAACGTACAGGCTCCAGCGTGAATCTCTTACCGCAAGACATTGGAGTGAGTCTGATCCGGTCACTCGCGACATCAAAATCAAAGCTCTCCTAGACCCTGATGGGGCTTCGTCGGCGTCCAATCTCGGCCTCTATAACCGCCATCCGTGCTGCACGCGTCTCTGCTGCGAGAATACGTAGCACGTCCATTGAGAGCACGGGACTGGTGGCAATCATGTCTACAAACTTTTCACGGCTCATGACGGCAAGCTCCGTGCCCTTCCATGCAATTGCTGTCATTGAATAAGGCTCATGACTGAATGCCGCTGGCAGCCCCACGAACGAATCTGCTTTGGCGCGAAATCCCATTCCGTCTCTGGATGACAGGGGAAGCAGCAACCCAACTTCGCCAGCCAACACAACGTAGACGCACGCACCAGGGTCAGAATGATTGAACAGAACCTGATCTTCGGAGCAAACAATCTTGAGTGCTCTCTTCACAAACGCTGCAATCAACTCGGAACTGCCCTGACACTCGTAGAACGACTCCTGGAAGGCATGAGTGAAGGCAGCTTGGGTGACGGGCATGAGATCAGCCATTGGGACGAGACCCCCTTTCTAAAGGATGCCCCTAATCTGGAATCCACAAAGTGATATGCATCACATCACAAGATCAACGACTATTCAGCCCTCGTGAGCCATTATGACCAGATTTTGGGTTTGATAGGTGACACAGTCGAATTAGATTCCGAATTAACTTCGACCGTTCGGAAGAAAGAACGCCATGTCCCATGCTCAAAATGAATTGATTACAGTTGTTGATCCGCCAGTATCAAAGCCAAGAATTCTCGTTGTAGATGATGACAAGGCAAACCGCGAATCACTCGGTATGGTTCTTCACTTTAGTGGATTCGATGTAGTCACGGCAGCAGATGTCAACGAGGCACTCAGACAAATCGGCTCCCAGGTTTTTGATGTTCTGTTGACTGACCTCCACATGCCAGCCGCTGGTGACGGATTAACGGTTGCAAGTGCAATGCGACATACCCAGCCGAACGCCGCAACTTTCATCTTTAGCGGCTATCCAGAGATGTCTGCTGCAACAGCTGCAATTCTTCTTCAGACAGATCAAGTCCTGTTGAAGCCAATGGCACCCGGCCCTCTTGTTGAAACAATCTGGAAGCGATTGAAAGAGGGCCGAATCAATTCAGCCAATGAAATCGAAGATGTAGCCACGATACTCGAACGCGAGTCGAAGTCTGCGTCTGAGGATTGGTGCAAGTGCGCGGAACATGAGTCGAGTTTTATTACCGTGCACCTAGAGCGAAGCGAACGATGCTCCCATCTGCCTGCGGTCTTCCGAGATCTTGTTTATCGCCTTCGCAATCCTTTACCGTTGGGTACGCATGCGCTCGCGTCAGCTGATGCTGCTGAACATGGACGGATAAGACAAAAGCAAGGTTATTCGGCTGCCATGTTGGTGGAGGAGTCGCGGATGCTGCAAGTCAGCATCTTCCAAACGTTGCAGAATAATCTTCGGACGGTGGACTTCAGCCTGCTTCTCCTTGACGTGATGGTCATTGCCGACGAAGTTGATTCCCAGTTGGCGCAGGCGATGACAAGCTACATCACTGAAGGCGACCTCACTCTCGCAAGTTGACAGTACCTGAGACTTATGTCGAGGGATTGAGGGGCAGGTGCGTCAAGGTGTAGTGCAGAAGAGCGGCGTTCGTTGTGATGCCGAGAAGCTCCATTGCTCTGTACTTGTGGAAGGCTACAGTACCGGGCGCGATGTTGAGCACAGATCCGATCTGCTTCAATGTCATGCCTTCAACAAGCAATTGCAGGATCTCGCATTGTCGGGGCGTGGGCCGCCTAGAAATGTTGCACTTCTTGCCTTGGCGAAAGTGAAAATCAAATTGGTTTCTATCGATGCCTGAGGAGACGTGGGGTTCGCCTCGAATGGCCCGACGCACCGCGATGCGCACATCTGCGACTGCGTCTTGTTTGAGCACGTAGCCGGATGCGCCGCGCCGGAATGCTTCGGCGGCAATTTCCGCACTGACGGTCATTGTCAAATAGATGAGCTTAATTTTGGGTTTTTGCGCTTTGATCTGCTCTCCAGCGTCGAGGCCGTTCAGTACAGGCATTGAGATTTCGAGAATGATCACGTCTGGTTGAAGCGCATTGACGGATGTGAGGAGCTGGCCGCCGTCCGATACGATGCCGACAACCTGAAATTCGGGTTCGAGCAGATTCTTGATCGCACCGGCGATCAGCACATGGTCGTCAGCCAGCAGAATGCGCGGGCGGTTGTTATAGAAGGAACTGGGGGCCATATCCTTCTCTACCAAAAGACGCAGCAGCCGAAGGGCGCTTTAAGCTCCTCAATCACGTATCCAGCAGTCGTCCCGTCCGAGAACGTCGCCATAAACCCATCGCCACCATCCAACTTCACTGTTAGCAAGCTAATTTCGGTATCCATACAACGACTAATACACCGGAAGCGAAAAGTGAACTGTTCAGAATTGCTCACGCCGCGCAGCACCGTACGCTAAAGAAGATTGACGAATTGAGCGAAGAGCTAAGGCGAGTTGACTCTGAACCGTGACGATGATTCCCGATGGCCGGGAAGGAGGAAGGAGTGGGAAAACACTTGCCATGCCCTTGGGGAAGAGCAATGAGCAGGTGCTTTCCCCCTTTTGAGTGGGTGACTCTAGTTGAATTTCTATCACTCTTCACTTCGCACTAGAATCACACATCGGCGCAGACTGGTTAACACAAACCGGTCAGACAAATTTCTACTTCGCTGCCTTCTGCTTTGCCCACCGCTTCAGCTGCGCTTCTGCAATCCTTTTGCGCGTCTCTGCGCTCATCCTCCGTCTTCGTTTCTTGGTGACAGGTTTGGTTGCAGTGCTTTTGGCATCTCAACCTTCCAGTGCAAGGTTCACTGCTTCGACGAATCGGTTGGTATCTAGGAAGTAGTTCGGATATGCCCTGCGAAGCGATGCCATAGACTCTACAGAAACGAGTACAGCGTCGCTGCTACCAGTCAAGCTCTTTTCGGCATCGAGATAGTCTCTTGTCGCACGCTCCAACTCCGTGCGACGGTACCCCAGGACATTGATCTTCATGGCTGTTGGATCAAGTTCCAGCAAGTAATAGTTGGCGTCTTTGCCGATGTTCATCCCTTCAACAGTTTGCAATGCCGACCCGAATGCTTGAAGTTTCTGCGCAACGTCCAGCCTCAGGGCGTAATCGCGCAACTCACTTCTGAGTTCAACCATGCTGGTCGGAGTGCCAGGAACAGGAGGGCAATTTTCACGGTCTGCCAATGCGGTTCCCATTAACGCGAAGAATCGCAGCCAGTCAGTTTCACCTTGGCTGGATTTCAGAGCCTGTCTCGTGAATGTGCCCACGGTTTCAACGGCTGTTGCCCACGCGTGCTGCAACTGCGATCTGAATTGCAATTCAATCCGTAGGCCGTTGTGAGTCGCCTTCCTGTCGCTGAAGAACTTGTAGATCAGATGTACGCTTCTGTACCCAGACGCCTTGGGTTGCTGTATGTAATCGTCGGTTCTAAGTAATTTATGTTTGATCTCACTGCTTCGATAGTTCTCCACGATGGCGTTGACCTTGTTTACATCTTCGGCGACTGCTCGACATCCTCCTATATCTTGCATCTGCGAAAGCTTCATGTTTGGCGATAGCTGCAACTTCAGGCGGATCGACGAAAGGCGTTTTATTCTTTGCGCAACGAGTGCATTCGGGTCAACACGTTCGGCGTGCCTGCGAACGCCGAAGCGAAATGTGTATAGAGGGCGGCTATGAGATGATCGCCAGTTGTTGATTATGTCCAGCGCCTCGTAATATTCATCGGCGTCCATGAAGTCTCCAGACGCAAGATACCCTCCAGCTCTGTCTACTACGCTTCGGGAGAACTGCGGCGTGACCCAGTCCATTTACTCTTCATCCTGGTGTTTCCTCAATTATCATCTCTCAGCTCGATGGGCTGGTACCGAATTTGGTTCATCGAAGCACAGCATTCAGGACTCATCTCGCCAACTGCACATTGTTCAGCAATCACTGATGTATCAGTCTTGGTGACGGTCGGCTGATGTCATCATCACGAGCCAGCCTGACGGACTTACGTAACGGTTCCTCAGTAACAGCTGCACGGTACTAAAGGAGGTTGGACCTTCGTAATTCGTGCAACAGTAAGTTCGAGGAAGAGTCAGAATGCCAACCACTTTCCAAGCGACGGCAGAACTCTTGAAGATTCTCGGCCAATGCCGTCAGGCTGAGTGCGTCGGGTGGATGATCGTGCTGGTCGCCTTCCTCAGGCTCCTAATGTTCGCGGTGAACGTCTTCTGGCATGTCCCTATCGTTTGGTACCGGGGAAGACTGAGAATGCTAGAAGCCCAGGACCAGGTGAGACATCGTCTCTCATCTATTCACCCCAAGTCAGGATGATCCTCCCCAATGAGATCTTCGAGCCTTAGCCCCATTACCTGTCCTTTCTAGTCAAGTCACTATCCACAATCCATTTTTGCTGAAAAATTGCTGAAAATAACAAGCCGTTCAGATGCATTTAGTGCATTTAGTTTCGTATTAAGCTCTTTCTATTGGCTATATCGCTGATTCCATTATGGCCTGATGACTCTCGAAGTATAACAAAGCAACCCACTAATTCGGCTGGATGGGCCGCTCTCGGCAACCGGGGCGCCGACGGGCTGGATCGACGCACAATCTGATACATTCGACGACCCATGGGTTAGCATGACAGCAGAATGGTCCAGTTTGCCGATATCTTCTCCGACCGGCCCGTGCTCGCCGATGGCGCCATGGGCACGGTGCTCTACGCGCGCGGTATTTTCATCAACAGGTGTTACGACGAACTGAACCTTTCCGACCCGAACCTGATCCTGTCGATCCATGAGGACTACCTGCAGGCTGGGGCCGAAATTATCGAAACCAACACCTTTGGCGCCAACCGTTTCCGGCTGACGCGACACGGCCTGGCGGCCAAGGTGGCGGAGATCAACGCCGCGGGGGTGAACCTGGCCAAGCAGGCCGTTGCCCACCTTAAAGAGAAGCAAGCCGGGACGGCTTACGTAGCCGGCTCCATCGGCCCTACGGGTGTGCGGCTCGAGCCGCTGGGCAAGACCGGCCTCGACGAGGCGCGCGCGGCATTCGCCGAGCAGATCAAGGCACTGGCGGAAGCCGGCGCCGACCTGCTGATTATCGAGACGATGCCTGCGCTGAACGAGGCTCGCGAAGCTCTGCTGGCGGCAAAGGAGACGGCGCCGCATCTTCCGGTACTGGTGATGGTGACCGTGGACGACGACAGCAATTGTCTGGATGGATCGTCACCTCAGCACGCGGCGGCCCAACTGACGGAGTGGGGGGCGGGAGCGATCGGTGTCAACTGTTCCACCGGACCCTCGACGGTGCTGACGGCGATCGAGGCAATGCGGAGTGCGACAACGCTGCCCCTGGCGGCGATGCCCAATGCAGGGATGCCTCGCGCCATTGAGGGACGCAACATCTATCTGTGCTCGCCGGAGTATATGGCCAGTTTCGCTCGCAAGGCGATTGCGGCGGGTGCGCAGATTGTGGGAGGCTGCTGCGGCACCACTCCGAATCATATTCGGGCGATGCGTTCGGCGATGCGCGCGGTCGAGGCCCAGGCGCGCGTCACGGAAGGAGGCCAGCACGCGGAGATTTCCACCGAAACGCCTCCGGCGGCGATGGGGCAGCGTTCACGAATCGGGTCACTCGTCGAGCAGGGTCAGTTTGTGACGCTGGTGGAGATCGTTCCGCCTAAAGGCATCGACTGCAGCAAGGAGATCGAAGGGGCGCGGCTGCTTGCGCAGCTGGGAGTGCATGCGATCAACGTTCCGGACTCGCCGCGGGCCTCGGCGCGGATGAGCGCGCAGAGCCTGTGCATCCAGATTCAACAGCACACGGGAATCGAGACGATTCTTCACTACACCTGTCGGGATCGGAACGTGCTGAGCATTCAGTCGGACCTGCTGGGTGCTTCGTCTATCGGACTGAAGAATATTCTTTGCCTGACTGGAGATCCGCCGAAACTGGGCAACTACCCGGACGCGACGGCGGTGTTCGACGTGGATGCGATCGGACTTGTGAATATCGTAAGACGCCTGAATCACGGGCTGGATATTGGTTCCAACTCGATTGGGGCATCGACCAACTTCACCATTGGAGTGGCGGCAAACCCGGGAGTGCCGGACATTGAGCATGAGCTTCGGCGGTTCGCCTACAAGGTGGAGGCGGGAGCGGAGTACGCGATTACGCAGCCGGTTTTCGATCTTCGGCTGCTGGAGGAATTTCTCAAGCGGATTGAGTCATTCCGGATTCCGGTGATTGCGGGGATCTGGCCGCTGACGAGTCTCCGGAATGCGGAGTTTATGAAGAACGACCTGCGGGTTTCGATGCCGGAGGAGATCATGCTTCGCATGGCGCAGGCCGACACGCCGGATGCCGCGCGCAAGCAGGGCATCGTGATTGCACAGGAGATGCTTGAATCGGTCAGGCCCATGGTGCAGGGTGTGCAGGTCAGCGCTCCTTTCGGCCGCTACATTGCCGCGGCAGAGGTGATTGCAAGCGTGCTGCCACAGGGCGTGGCCAACGCCTAATCAGGGCCTGGCGGCTCTACAATAGAAGACATCGGACCGCAAAAATGGCATCCTTCGAAGAATCGCTGAAGAAGCTCGAAACCATCGTGGACCAACTGGAGAAGGGCGACCTGACCCTTGAAGACTCCCTGAAGCTCTTCGAAGAGGGCGTGGGCCTTTCGGCGGCATGCAAAAAGGAACTGGACGAGGCCGACGGGAAGGTACAAATTCTCATCAAGCAGCGCGATGGTTCACTCAGGACCGAGCCTTTCCCCAACGAAGGAAAAAGCTAGGGCCGATCTCATTTTTGTGGCCGAATCAGCCGGCATCGCGGTAGGCTTGAGACCATCTCACGAGCCCAGACCTGGAAGTAACCGCCCGTGACGCGGAGGTCTATTCGCGATGCTCAAGTCCATCGGAGTTGTTCTGGGAAGCTATGCGCTTTCCATCATCCTCGTACTCGCCACCGATCCGCTGCTCAGCCGGATTTTCCCCGGTCAGTTCGAACGAGGCCAGATCCCATCAAACCCGCCGCTGGTATGGAGCACGATTTTCTTCGTGATCATATCGATTCTGTGCGCGTGGATCTGCGCCCGCTTCGCACCGCGCCGACCGGGTGCGCACGTGCTCTGGTTCTTCATTCTCGGCGAGGTAATGGGGATTGCCGCCAGCATCCCGAACTGGTCGAAGGGCTGGCCCCACTGGTACACCCTGGCGTGGCTGATCACGTGGCCGTTCAGCTGCTGGATTGGACTTCGTCTGGCCGGGCGACGACGCGAAGAGACGGCCGTTGCTGCGGAAAGCATTTAGGTCAGGGTTTGTGTCAATGAGAATTCGTTGAGTGCGGGCTCCTGTGCCGATCAGGACGGGCGTCAGAGTCAGCAGCCAAAGGCCGCCAGGATTCCATCCAGTTCCGAGAAGCAATCCCCTGGCGGTGACCCGGTCAGAAAAGAGGGGAGGTCTCATCGACCTCCCCTATGATCTGTTTCCAGAACAAGACCTACTTCCGCAAATTTGACTTGAAATCCGCAGGAGGCTCGAACATCGACCGCGATGGCTCGTTGAGTTGCACGTTCTTCAGTTGATACGTGGTCTTCCCGTAGCGAGGATCGTCGGTGGTGGATTCCACGACCGCGGAGATGACGGGCGCGAACCATGTTTCTCTCACGATGGAGATGGGCTTCTCGTTCCCAATTGCGCCGGCGGGAATTGTGATCGTCATCCGCGTGCCGGTGCAGTCGACGCCCTCAATGTTTCGCGCTCCCAAATCTTCCTTTGCTGTCTCGCGCTTCTCGTCCGGAATCACTGCAGCAAGCGGATCGCCAGGGTGCTCATCTCTGAACTTGACCATCATGTGCACCGGCCCGTTTTCCTGCGCATCCTCGCTGTCCTTGATAATGGTCCCTTTCGCTTCATCCTCAGTCTTTCTCTCGTAAATGAATGTACGCTTCCGGTGTACGTCGTCTACTGACTTCGATCCGAGGTCCAGCACAAACGAGGTTCCGTTCACGGGGTCATCGATGAACACCTTAACCTCGTGCGGTGAAGGATGCCCGGGGTCCACATTGCCGAACGTCTGCTCCCGCCGCGTGCGGCCATCGCTATCGCGGTAAATCTTGCTCACGGTTTGATGCACGATGCGATTTCCGTCTGCCAGGGTCTGGACCGTTTCCGTGGTCGAATCCGCGGAATAGGGCTTGCCCTTCACCACCTGCGCATCGGCTGCAACCACCTCCAGCATTACCTTCTGCTGAGCTTCCTGAACGGCGCCTGCTTCGTTGTCAAGCTGCACGACTGCCATCTCAGACAGGTGCTTTTCCTGTTGGCCGGATTCTGGCTGTCCCGCTGCTATCGGCGCCCAGCAAATCAATCCCATTGCAGCGAATAACAAGGCCGCACCCACCCGAAGGTTTCGAATCGTCTTCATCTCACAACTCCTCTCCAATTTTTGAAGAATTACCGAACGATGCGGATGGCGCGCGGAAGCCCATCTTCACCGATGACAAACTCTGCCAACATGGTCTGCGCAGCGGCATCCGCCGGCGCTTCCAAACCGTACTGCTGAAGATCGCTTCCCCTCAGCTTGATCCGGACCACACTCAAATCCGTAGCGGGCGCCAGCCCCTCACTCACCGGCAAGGGCACAAATTCGTCCAGTGCTGTCCAGGCTGGCTGCTTCCGGGGAGCTTCACGCTGCCTGACGCGGTCTGCCTGAGCCGGGCCTGACCCGTGCAGATTTTGCCGTGACACTTTTCTTCTCCGTGACTGACGGAGAAGGAAGCGCCGCCTCAGCGCTGACCTGCGGCACTGGCGCAGACTGCACCTCTTGAGGTTTTGGTTGGGGTCTCTTTCGAATCTGCCAAATGGTTCCCGCAGCCGCAGCCGCGACAATCAGGAGTGCCACCGCTGCCAGATTCCATGTGAATCCCAACCTCGTCACGGAGAAAGCTTTTTTCCTGCCGGCGGCAGCAGCGAACAACGTGGCCTCGAGCCTCTCCGGTGCGCCGATGGCGCGATGCTCGCGCGCGACCTCTGCCAGGATCTTGTCCAACTCCCGATTGGTGGTCATCCACGCCTCCTTACTGTGTTCGCCATCTCCGCACGCAATAAACCCGCCAGCTGCGCCTTCGCTCGATGGAGCCTGGAGCGCACGGTGCCCACCGGCACCGCGAGAACCTGGGCGGCCTCTTCGTAGCTCATCTCTTCAAGCGCGCACAGAATGAGCGCTTCGCGCAACACGAGCGGCAACTGTTCTAATCCAGCACGCACCGCATCCACAGTTTCGCGGCGCAGCAATAATTCCACCGGCCCGTCGCTCGGGGATATCACTTCCGCGCTCTCTTCATCGAAATCGAACCGATCCGCGGCACCGCTGCGTTCCAGATGCTTCCAGAGCTTGCGTCGAGCGATTCCGCAAAGCCACGTCGAAAGCGAGCCGCGCGCGGCATCAAATCGATCGATCTGGGTCAGCAAAGCGAGAAATACTTCCTGCGTAATCTCCTCGGCGACGGCATCATTTCTGCTCATCTGCAGAGTGAATCGGTACACCAGTCCACCATGTCTGCGGTAGAGCGCGGCCATGGCCTCGCCACTCCCCTTCGAGCGCCGCACGGTGCAGCTCTTCGTCGCTTAACTCGCCGTTCAGCCGCGTCCGTCGTAGCCGCTCAAACATAGACATTCATGATTACCGGCCGGCCTCGAGAAAGTTCCCTCGTGGGCAAAAAAACATTTTACGGTTCGAAGAATCCGGCCCTTTGGCAGGTTGGCGCGATGCCGGCCAGGGTGAAATCAAGGGCAACGCAGGATTGCACACTTGGCACTCCCGCCGCGCAGATGTACCATGATTCGTTCCAAAGACCTAGTCTCTGGCTCTCGCGGAAGGCGGGTACCATCATGCGCACGCGCGTTTTCACCGCTCTCGTACTTCCCTTCACCGCAACCCTCTGTTTTGCCGCGGCGGCACCTGAAAAGCCAACGGCCGCGCAGTCCATCCCGGAACTGCAACAGCAGATCGAGAAGGTACTGAAGGACACGCATACGCCCGGAGTTTCGATTGCCATCGTGCACCGTGACGGACCGGAGTGGGTGACGGGTCTTGGCAAGGCAGATGTCGCATCAGGCCGCGATGCGACGGCCTGGACGCTCTTCCGGATCGGGTCAACGTCAAAGGCCTTCGCTTCGCTGTCGATTCTCAAACTTGTGGGTGAAGGCAAGCTGTCCCTCGATGAACCGATTCAAAAGCTCGTTCCTGAGATTGGATTCGCCAACCCGTGGGAGTCTACCGATCCAGTGCGCGTGGTCAACCTGCTGGAGCACACTACGGGCTGGGATGACATGCACCTGCGCGAATACGCCAAGGACGCGCCGGACATGAGCCTGCGCGAAGGTCTCGAATACGGCCGCTCTTCCCGTGTTTCGCGCTGGCCTCCCGGCACCCGGATGGCGTATTGCAACACCGGACCTGCTGTCGCAGCGTACATCGTCGAGAAGATTTCGGGGAAACGCTTCGAAGATTATGTAGCAGAGAATTTTTTTGTGCCTCTCGGCATGAAGTCGGCGACGTATTTCAAACCGGATCCGAACTCGGCAACTACTCTTTATCACAACGACGGCAAGACTCCGTATCCCTACTGGAACATCATCTACCGCCCTGCCGGCTCGATCAATGCTTCGGCTCAGGACATGGCAGGTTATGTCCTGTTCTATCTGAATCGCGGCGCCATCAATGGAGTTCAACTGGTGCCCGCGGCGGATATCGACCGCATGGAGAGCCCGACGAGCACGTGGGCTGCAAAGGAAGGCCTGAAAGCCGGATACGGCCTGAGCAACTACTGGACGTTCCAGGACGGGTTTGTTTTTCACGGTCACAATGGGGGCGTTGAAGGCGGACTCACCGATATGTCTTATCTGCCCGAAAACGGTGTTGGCTACTTCTATTCCATCAACTCCGGAAATGGGGAGGCATTCGACAAGATTGGAAAAGCCATTCGCGCTTACATTACGAGGAATCTGCAACGGCCCAATGTCGCCGCGGCCGCCTCGCTGCCGCCGGATGCCGCGGACTATGCAGGCTGGTACGAACCTGACTCACCGCGCCAGGAACTCACGCGGTTCATGGAACGAATTGCAGGGCTCTCGCGAGTGCACTTCAACGAGGGCAAGCTGCTGGTCTCCGACGACTGGGGTTTTGGCCGGGCGAACACGTTTCTTCCCGTGGGAGGACACCTGTTCCGATATGTCGGAAGGGACGCGCCGCCGGAACCACTTGCGTCTGCGGCGCTGCTGACGCCGAATCGCGAGGGACGGTTCATCCTAGCCGGGGGCACTCTCAGGCGCATTCCCGGCTGGCTTGCAGTCGGTGAGATTGTATTGACTGCCTTTGTGATTCTGTCACTGATATCGATTCTGACTTACGCGCCGGTGTGGATCGTTGGCGGGTTTTTCAAGCGCCGCCGTCGTCCGGCCGAACGCGCCATGCGCATCTGGCCGTTGATCGCACTGCTCAGTTTTGCGGCCTTCCTGTTCATTTTTGTGTTCGGGGCGAGTGACATTATTCAACGGATGGGCCACGTCAGCGGTTGGTCCCTGGGAATTTTTGTGAGTACTTTGTGCTTCGCGGGCGCTTCGCTGCTAAGCGCCATCACGGCGTGGCGGGCTCCGGCTGAGGGAGTTCGACGGTGGGTACGCACCTATTCGATCATCGTGTCTTCGGCCCTGATGATCGCGACGGGCTACTTTGTCTATTGGGGCATCATCGGACTTCGAACCTGGATCTAGGGATTGGATGACTGAGGGGAGTCACTCAGGCGGCTCCTCAACCAACTCAGCAGCTCGGGCGAAATGCGGTCGAGAGACTGCAAACGGAAGAAAGGAATTTCTTCCGGCGCGGCCACGGGCCTGCGGATGTTCTCCAAGCTCACAAGCGCATCTGCGATCTTCAGCAAGCGACTGAAACTGGGCTTCGCCTCCACGCTGGGAGCGCCGACAAAGGCGAGACAGGTATCGGGCTTGAGAACATCGACAATCCGGTTGGACTCGAAGATGATGTTGCGATCGCTGCCGAGCGCGCTCTGGATCTGCTTGAGGGGAACGTCGGCGCCGACGCGCGTCACGAGCAGAGCCCGGCGCGCACCCGCGGAGAGATAGCGCGCTGTGTCTGTGTCCATGCCGGGGCTGGTTTCCTCGCGAATTGTTCCGGTGGCATCTGCGTTGGAAGGCGCTGGCTCATAATCGTGCCCGGAAATCTTTACAGCGGTCCAGTCAAACTCAGACAAGGCCGAAATTATGCCGCAAACGAGAGCGGTTTTCCCGATGTCCTTGGAACTTCCGCCGAAGACAACAATTGCCACGCAAGCCTCTCACGCGAGCCGTTCTGATCCACGGCGTTTTGATGTTCTTCGCTTCTTGTTACGCAATGAAACGCAGGCAATTGCGGTCAGCGTCTTTCACGTACATCTCCCGGCTGCCCCAGCTCTGATCGACCGGGGGCGTATCGATGTGCACGTGTCTGGCCTTGAACTCCTCGTAGAACCTATCGACGTCATCGACCATAAGATTCGCAATGCTGCCGGCAACACCGTCTCCGGGAAAAGATGAGAGGTGCAGCCACACGCCGTCGCGCGTGACACCCATGTAGCAGGGATCGGCGGTCACTCCCTCGGGTCGATGTTCGAATTCGAGTCGAAACCCCAGTTCGTGGCAATAAAATTCAACAGCCTGCGCAGAGTTCGTGACATGCAACAGCGGAATCGCGCGCCGGATCATCGATCTCCTCCTTCGCAGAATCAGGAAAGCTTATTGGCTAGTTTCCGGAGACTTCTGGGATTCCCTGATCATCCTTGCGAGCGTGGCCTGCTCACGCAGCACAGTTCTGAGGGGCCGCGCCGGGGTTCCGAACATCACGGTTCCCGGTCTCTGTCCTTCGTTGGTGATGGTTTTACCACTGAACACCCCCGCCTGACCGCCGAGGATGACTCCGGGGCCAACAGTGACATGATCGCCGATACCTACCTGGCCGGCGAGAACGGCTCCCTTGCCCACGCTGCTCGAGCCGGAGATGCCGGTAAGAGCGACCAGAATTACATTTTCGCCGATGTCGCAATTGTGCCCGACATGCACAAGGTTATCGATTTTAGCGCCTTTGCGGATACGAGTCTCCTCGAGGGCGCCGCGATCTATGGTGGAGTTTGCGCCGATCTCCACGTCGTTCTCGATTACCAGCGTTCCCTGCTGAGGGAACTGCGTGTAGGCGCCGGATTCCGGATCGCGCACGTATCCGAAGCCGTCTGCGCCGAGGACCGCCCCGGCGTGTACCACGACGTTATCTCCCAGGGTGGTTCCGTGATAGATGACAACACGCGGGTAGATGTTGCAGTCTCGCCCGATGGTTACGCCCTCACCGATGATGGCGCCGGGACCAATCTTGGTACCGGCACCGATGCGCACATGCGATCCGATGACGGCGCAGGAGCCGACGATCACGGCAGGATCCAACCTTGAGTCCGGCGCTACGACAGCTCCCGTCGCGACGCCGACCCCGAGGGACGGCTTCCTGAGGAGGCGTGCCGCTTTTGAGAACCATAATTTCGGGGTTTCTGACGCGACGATGGATTTGCCGTGGGGATATTCGGTAGCCGCGCCGGGCTTGAGGACCACGACGCCCGCATTGCTCTTGAGCGCTGCCTCGACGGCGGCATCGGAGTCGGCAAAGGCGAGGTCGAAGGCACTGGCTTTCTCGCAGGAGTTTACGGCGTCGACGATCCACTCGGGATCGCCCTGCACCAAGTTTCCGCCCAGTTCATCCAGCAGGTCTTGCAATGTCATCGAATTGCTCCATGGAAAGGGTGGCGCGAAGAGGCCTCAGCGACATTGTAGTTGGAACAATCTTAGTTCGCAGTTCATAGTTCGCAGTTCGCAGTTCATAGTTCATAGTTCTCAGTTCTCAGTTCCCAGTTCTTAGTTCACTGTCGCGGGTTTGCCGGTTGCTGGGTTGAGGGCTTTCGATCCCTCTACACTGGTTTTATATGCGCTCTGGTCTTGTTTTGCTCGCGGTGGTTGTCAGTGCCTCATTGCACGCGCAGTTTACGCTGCAGAATTCGAATACAACGGCGAGCCTGCGAGGGATAGATAACGTTGGGGAGGGGGTTGCATGGGCTTCGGGAACGAATGGGACCGTGCTGCGGACGGAAGATGGCGGGTATGTGTGGCAGTCGTGCTCGATGCCGCCGGGAGCGGAGAAGCTGGATTTTCGCGGAGTTCAGGGGTTTGACGGCAATACCGCTATCGTGATGTCGAGCGGGCCGGGGGACCAGTCGCGGCTGTACAAGACAACGGATGGATGCCATACGTGGAAGCTGATCTTCACGAACCCGGATGCGCCCGAGGGATTCTTCGACGCACTCTATTTGAATCGCGCCGACAAAAACGGCGATCTGCTTGGCGATCCTGTCCAGGGTCGATTTCGACTTTGGGAGACCTCAGATCAGGGAGACACGTGGACATCTACCAAACTTCGAGGTCTGGAATCGACGAAGGACGAAGGTGTGTTTGCAGCAAGCAACTCGTCGCTATTTGTCGATGAAAGGTACATCCTCGGTTTCGTGACGGGAGGCCCTGCGGGCGCTCGAATATTTACTAACGAGGGATCTTCAGACGCTGAGGTATTTAAAAATCGCAAACTACCGATGAAAGGCGGTTCAGCGAGCGCTGGAGCTTTTTCTATCGAGGAGCGAGACTGGTGCTGCTGGGTGGCAGCAGGGGGCGAGTACACGAAACCGGATGACTCCAGCGAGACGGCGTCCTTCACGCTGGATGGCGGTAAAACCTGGCATACGGCTCAAACGCCACCGCACGGGTATCGATCGGCTGTGGCTTATGATGCGCGGTCGAAGACCTGGATCACGGTGGGGCCGAACGGAACGGACATCTCTACCGACGATGGAAAGAGCTGGCGGGCGGTTCATCCGGATGCGGCGCTCGGCGAGGCATCGGATGCGGACCGGAACTGGAATGCGCTTTCCCTTCCCTACGTGGTCGGGTCCCCATGGGCGGATCGGCAAGCTGGACGACGCGGCGTTGAAGCGCTGAGGCGGCGGGTGCTGTTGCGGCCAGGCCTGGTCTATTCGCTGCTAGAGCGACCAGCGGGTCGACGCGCATGGCTCTCAATGCCGGTATGGCGCAGGCCGCGAGGGCGATCAGGAACAGCAGGCAGGAGACGGCCACGAATGTTCCGGGATCGGTCGGGCGCACGTTGTAGAGCATGCTCGCCATAAAGCGGGTGACCGCGAATGCTCCGGCTAGACCAAGAAGCACACCGGCGAGCGAGAGAACGACTCCGTGACGCACGACGAGTTTCATCAGGTGGCGCTTCTGCGCGCCGAGCGCCATGCGAATGCCGAGTTCGCGCGTACGCATTGCAACTTCATACGAGAGCAGACCATAGAGGCCGATACAGGCGAGCGCCGTTGCCAACACTGCAAAGAAGCTCGACAGGCGCGACAGGAGTCGTTGCTGAAAGTGCGTTCGGGCGATGTGCTCGGCCTGAGTGCGCACATCGAAGAGTGGCAGGCGGCTGTCAGCGTTGGCGACGATGTTGCGAGCGGTGTTGACCAGGGCGGCCGGATCTCCCGTTGTACGCAACGCAAAATAGGCGTGACCACTCACCAGCGGGGTGTAGATGGCAGGCCTGATTTCGCGCTTCAGATCGCGATATTTCGTATCGCCGGCAATGCCCACTATGCGATAGCCGGGACCGGGAACGATTTGCGGATCGTCTGTCTCAGCGTCTGCCATGTGCCGGCCGATGGGATTCTGCCTGGGGAAGTACCGGCGCGCGAAGGTTTCATTGATGATGACCGGAACGGGAGCAACGGATTGCGGAAGTGCTTTGGCATGCGATGAAGCAGCATGGGGGTTGAGTTTGCAGGTGCTGCCGCTGCGGCCTGCTCAGCCGCCTGGACGATGGCCGCGGTCTCCTGGGCGGAGGAATAGTCGGCGGAGTTGAACCGCTGTCCGGCGAGGAGTGGAATGCGCATGGTGGAGAGAAAGTCAGGCCCCACCTGCAGTTCATCTGTACTCTCGTTTTTCAGCTGCGGGGCGCCGTCGAGATGGACTTCGGTAGCCGAGTAGCCTCCGGCCAGGAGCGGCTCGTCCGAGTAGGTTGCAGAGACGACGCCGGGGAGGGCGGCAAAGCGCTCCTGCAACTTGCTGTACAGGTGCGTCATCTGGTCGTCCTTATAACCGGCCATGGTGGGGTTGATGCCGAAGAGCAGGAGATTCTGCGTATCGAAGCCGGGATTGACGGCTTGCACATTGAGCAGGGTGCGGACGAGCAGACCGGCACCGACGAGAACCACGATGGAGAGCGCCACCTGCAATACGACAAGAGCATCGCCGAAGCGTATGCGCTGTCCTGTGGACGCGCCGCCGGGAACCGACGAAGCGTTTTCGCGAAGCGCGCGGTTGAGATCCGCGCGAGAGCTACGCAGCGTGGGAGCGAGCCCTGAGAGGATTCCGGTGGCGAATGTAATGGCGATGGTGAAGGCGAGCACGCGTATGTCGGGAGCAATGACATAGGGAAATGGCTCACCCAATCCGCTTGCCACCATCCTGGTGATGGCGACCACACCCAGATAGGCGAGCACGATCCCAAGCGCGCCGCCGGCGATGGAGAGCAGAACGCTTTCGGTGAGAAGCTGGCGCATGATGCGAGAGCGGCCGGCACCCAGGGCCTGGCGCATGGCCATCTCCTTCTGCCGCTTTGCAGATCTTGCCAGGATGAGTCCGGCTACGTTCGCACATGCGATGAGGAGGACAAATCCAACCGCGGCCATGATGACATTCAACATCGGTGCGATCGAGCCGCTTTCTCCGTCGAGGCCTCGCTGAATCGGCACAAGCGTCATGGCGGGCGCATCGCTCTCGCTGAACAGGTTAGGGACGATCACCTGCTGCCTGAATATGGCGTCGGTTTCCGCCTGGGCGTGCGCGACCGACATGCCTGGTTTGAGGCGTGCCACGATCAGCACCCAGAAGGTGGAGGGATCAGTGAGGCGGTTCTTCGTTCCCCACCACTCGCTTCGCACACGGGTGGAGAGCGAAAGGGGCATGAAGAAATCCTGGACCTTGCCGGGCGTGAGGTGACTGAAGCGCGCCTCCGCAACGCCTACAATGGCCGCCTCGATTCCGTTAAGACGGATGGTGCGGCCGACGACTGAAGAGTCGGCGCCAAAAGCGCGCTGCCAGTAGTCGTAATTCAAAACGATGGCAGGTGGGGCGGCGGAAAGGTCATCCGCGGGCCCGAGTGCGCGACCGAGACGGGTTTTGAGACCCAGTGTCGCGAAGTAATCGCCGGAAACGAATTCGCCGTGCGCGATGCCGGCGGGACCGTTCTCGCTGAGATCCACCTCGACCGGCCCTGCAAACGCGGCCAGGCTCGAAAACGCATTGGAGTGCTCACGGAGAGTTTTAAAGAAGGGCACAGAGACGGAGCAGTTGTACTGAGTGCCACAATCGCCGTAATCACTCTGCCCCCAGAACTTCGGATCGTGATGTGCGGACCAGCTGAGGATGACGAGGTGCTGCTGATCGGCAACGGGAAGGGGTCGAAACATGACCGCATCGATGGTGCTGAAGATGGCGGTATTGGCGCCGATGCCGAGAGCGAGGGTGAGAATCGCAACTGCGGTGAAGGCAGGAGTTTTGGCGAGAATGCGAAGCGAGTAGCGCAGGTCTCGCGCCAGGTCGCTGAAAAAATCTCTAATGTGCCTACGACGTTCCATTTTTTCTCCGAGGCATTCGCCGATTCGCTGCACTGCGCGCAGATCGCCGAACTGGCGTTCGGCTTCGGTACGGGCGGCCTGCGGTTGCCAGCCTTTTGCGACGAGATCATCTATTTTGGCTTCGATGTGGAAACGCAGTTCGTCGCGCACGTCGGATGCGCGGTCTGCGCCGAAGAGACGGTCGAAGCGGCGCCACATCGGGGTCTGCTTCATCAAGCCTCCTCAGGGACTGGCGGCTGCGTGGCACCCAGAACCTTGGCGACTGCCGCAGCATAGGCTTCCCAGGTTTTCACTTCGTCGCGAAGACGGCGGCGTCCCATGGACGTGAGGGAATAGTATTTGGCTTTGCGCTTGTTCTCAGAGAGTCCCCACTCGGCTTCGAGAAATCCCTTGCTCTCGAGACGCCAGAGAGCGGGATAGAGGGTGCCTTCTTCCAGGATCAACGCGTCATCGCTCTGGCGCTTGATGAGGTCGGTGATGGCATATCCATGAAGCGGCCCCCAGACGAGGGCCTTGAGGATGAGGACATCCAGGGTGCCGCGCAGAAACTCGAGTCTTGAAGTGTCGTCCACCTGCTCCCCTTATGTTTCATGGGGAAGGTTCTCACACTTCCCCTATGAACACAAGGGGTTCGCAACCTGGAATCGACGCCACTCGTCACAAAATGAGCGGAGATGGCGAACTACCATACCTTGCACATTTGAGCGGAAGGACGCACCATTGGCTGGCCTGCTTTGCAGCCGAAGGCCCTGGTGAACTCGGGCATGTTGACGAGCACGCCATTGATGCGAAAGCGCGCCGGGGAATGGGGGTCGGTGGCGGCCCTCACCCGAAGGTCATCGGGACGCTCGTTGGCGCAATCCCACTGAGCGAAGCCGATGAAGAATCGTTGTTCGGGTGTAAGGCCGTCGACTGGCTGCAGGTTCATGCCGCTGGTTTTGCTTTGCCATGCCATGAAGGCCAGTATTTCGCCGCCGAGGTCCGCGACATTTTCGCCAAGCGTAAGCTTGCCGTTGAGGTGAACGTCTTCAACCGAAACATATGAGGAGTACTGATCGTCGACGCACTTTGTGCGCGCATCGAATTTCTCGCGATCTTCCTTAGTCCACCAGTTCTTGAGATTGCCTTTCTCGTCGAATTGACTTCCCTCGTCGTCGAAGCCGTGTGTCAGCTCGTGGCCGATGGTGCCGCCCGTATCACCGTAGTTCGGGGCGTCGTCCATTTTGGGATCGTAGAGCGGGGGCTGAAGGACACCGGCGGGGAAATTGATGTCGTTCATCTGCGGATTGTAGTAAGCGTCCACGGTTGCAGCGGAGATCTCCCATTCGCCACGGTCGACGGGCTTGCCGATCTTGTTTATCTGGCGATGCAGTTCGAACGCCCCGGCACGCTGAATATTGCCGGCGAAGTCGTCTGCCACCAGCTTTACGGAGCTATAGTCGCGCCACTTGTCGGGATAACCGATTTTGTTGCGAATTCCGGCGAGCTTCACCAGCGACTGCTTTTTGGTTTCAGGGCTCATCCAATCGAGTTGGTCAATGCGTTGATGCATGGCTTCTTCAATGCGGGTGACCATGTCCAGAGTCTGGGCTTTCAACTCGGGCGAGAAGACTTTCTGGACGTAGGCCTGGCCGAGCGCTTCTCCCAGGTTGTAATCGGTGTACTGGACACACCGGCGCCAGCGTGGCTGCTGCTCCTTAGCGCCGCGCAGATAGGCGCGGTAGAAATTGAAATTTTCATCCACGAAGGGCTGGGAGAGGAATGGGGAGAATGAATCGGCCACGTGGAATCGGAAATAGGTCTTCCAATGGTCCAATGGCTCACTCTTGAGCAAGCTGTTCACCTGCTTATAGAACTTTGGCGCATCCACATTCACGGTTTCGAAGTGAGGGTAGCGAGATTCGCGGTAGTACGTTGCCCAGTCGAAGCCGGGCGCAAGTTGCTCGAGAGCAGCCATTGTCATCTTGTTGCGAAGGTTGTATGGATTGCGACGCTCCACCCTGGTCCATGAAGATTTGGCGAGTTCGGTTTCGATGCTCATGACTGCGTCGGCGTTGTTCTTCGCGACGTCAGGCTTGTCGCCCAACAATTCGAATACCTTCTGGACATGCTCGACGTACCGGGCGCGAATCTCCTTCGACTTGGCATCCTCCTTGGTGTAGTAGTCGCGGTCGGGGAGGCCAAGTCCACCCTGATCTAAATCGGCGATGATCTGGTCGGAGTTGTCGGGGTCCTGGGTGGAGCCCGCCGAGAACAGGATGGTTCTGCCGAAGGGTAGAGTGGTGGTCGCAGCCAGGGTTGCGATGTCGCGCTCGGACTTCAGCGCCGCGATGGCGTCGAGATGTGGCTGAATGGCAGCCACTCCGCGCTGGTTGACGGCATTCTCATTCATGCAGGCGCCATAAAAATCGCCAATCTCCTGCATTGGCTGAGTGCGTTCGCCTTTTGATGCCGCTGCCTCTTCGAGGATGCCGCGCAGAAACCGCAGGTTGTCCTGGTAGAGCTTCGCGTAGACGCTCCATGAGGTCTGGTCGGCGGGAATAGGATTTTTCTTTTGCCATCCACCGCAGGAGTAGGTGTAGAAGTCGACACACGGATCGATGCTCTTATCCATCGATGTGAGATCAAGGCTGGGGGAATAAGGCAAGGCCGGGGCAGATGGAGACTGGGCGGAGGAGCCGATCGAGATGAGAATTGCGAGCGCGGCATACGCGAGATGACGAATCATAGAATTCCTCTCCGAAAGCGGGCAGTGGAGACGATGTGAATCATACACTTGCCGCGGAGCTGGAGAAGAGACTCCATGAGCAGCGGGGGACCAGGCAAGCCGATAGGGCGCGCGGTTGCCGTGGTCCGCAAGGGGATTTCCGGGGACCGGCAGGTGTTGAGTGCTGACTGATGTGGGATTCGCTGCAACGGGATGGTCATTCGTCACAAATTTCGCGGAAATCGGGAACTCGGGGAGAACCTGAGATCAGAGCAATGCGTAGATAGGGATGGATAGAACCGCTCGCCGGAGGTTTCGATCGTGAATTCTCTCATCAGCCAGGTCAAGCAGATTGTGCGCAGGCTCTGGCGCGCACCCGTATTCACCGTAATCACGCTGATCACGCTTGCTGCTGGGGTGGGAGCCAATATTGCGGTGTTCAGCGTAGTGGAAGGAGTGCTGTTGAAGCCGCTTCCCTATCCGCATCCGGATTCGCTGGTGGGAGTGTGGCACACGGCTCCGGGACTGACCCTGGAAGAAGTCAACATGGCGCCGTCAAACTACTTCATTTATCGCGAGCAGGGCCGCGTGTTTGAAGACATCGGGATCTACCAGGGAGACTCGGTGAGCGTGACGGGACAGGGTGAGCCGGAGCGGGTAGACGCGCTCGATGTGACCGATGGAGTGTTGCCGGTTCTGGGCGTGACGCCGGCGCTGGGGCGCTGGTTCAACCGGGTAGACGACAGCCCCAGCGGGCCGGACACCGTGATGCTGAGCTATGACTACTGGCAGAGCAGATTCGGGTCGGATGGTTCGATCGTGGGGCGGACGATTCGTGTGGACGGCAAGGCTCGCCAGGTGATCGGGGTGATGCCGAAGGGATTTCGTTTTCTCGATTGGGAGCAGCCGTCACTTGTTTCTTCCGATTCGTCTGGATCGAAGCAAGGTCATGCTGGGCCAGTTCAGCTATACCGGGGTTGCGCGGTTACGACCCGGTGTGACGATGCAGGCAGCGAACACCGATATCGCGCGGCTGTGGCCGATCGTGTTGCGCAGTTTCCCTGCCCCACCGGGATTCAGCCTGGATCTCTTCAACAAGGCGAGGCTGGCCCCGAATGTGCGGCCGCTGAGCAAAGATGTGATCGGCGACGTGGGCAAGCTGCTTTGGGTGCTGATGGGCAGTATTGGAGTGGTGTTGCTGATTGCGTGCGCGAACGTGGCCAATCTGCTGCTGGTTCGCGCCGAGGGCCGGCACCATGAGTTGACGGTGCGCGCGGCGCTGGGGGCGAGTCCGTGGCGGATTGCCAAGGAATTTCTGCTGGAAAGCGCAGTGCTTGGTGTTCTAGGCAGCGCGCTGGGGCTGGTGCTGGCGTGGGGAGCGCTGCGCCTGCTGGTGGCCATGGGCCCAAGCGGGCTGCCGCGGCTGCACGATATTGGGATCGATCTGAATGTGCTGGTGTTCACGCTGTGCGTGGCATTGTTCTGCAGTGTACTGTTCGGCTCGATTCCTGCTCTGCGTTATGCGAGCACGAAGGCGGGGACGGGATTGCGCGAGAGCCGGACGACGAGCCAGGGACGCGAACGACACCGGACGCGCAATACGCTTGTGGTGATCCAGGTGAGCCTGGCGTTTGTGCTGCTGATCTGCTCTGGGCTGATGATCCGGACGTTCCGCGCGCTGATTCATGTAGACGCGGGGTACGATACGAGCGCGAAGATTCAGACGGTGCGGCTGGGGATTCCCGAGGCCGATGTGCCAAAGGACGACGATGTTCTTCGCGTGCAGCAAGCGATTGCGCAGAAGATCGCGGCGCTTCCGGGAGTGGACGCGGTGAGCTTCGGCGGATCGGTTCCGATGGATGGGAACGGGTGGCATGATCCGGTGTTCGCGCAGGACCGCACCTATGCCGACGGGGCGATGCCGCCCTTGCGTGAATTTGTGTTTGGCGCGCCGGGATTTCTGAAGACGCTGGGGATTCCGATTGTTGCGGGAAGGGATTTCACCTGGGACGAGGCTTTCCAGAAGCGACCTGTGGGGATGGTAAGCGAGAATTTCGCGCGCGAGTACTGGGGCAGCGCAAACAACGCGATCGGGAAACACATCCGGGTAAGTTCAAAGGACGACTGGCGGGAAATTGTTGGAGTGGTCGGCGATGTGCACAACGACGGGATGAACAAGGAATCACCAACCTTCGCGTATTGGCCGACGTTGCTGGATCGTTTTGAGGGCGGCATGTTCAATGTCCGGCGATTTGTGGTGTATTCGATCCGGACTCCGCGGGCGGGTTCTGAGAGCCTGATGAAGGATATCCGCCAGGCAGTCTGGTCGGTGGATGCGAACCTGCCGCTCACCGATATTCACACGCAGGACTACTTCTTCCAGAAATCGATTGCACGTACCTCGTTCACGCTGGTGATGCTGGGGATCGCGGCGTGCATCGCACTGCTGCTGGGAGTGGTGGGATTGTACGGCGTGATTGCTTACTCGGCATCGCAGCGAACGCGAGAGATTGGGATTCGCATTGCGCTGGGGGCGCAGCGCAATACGATCACCGCGATGTTCGTGCGGCAGGGTCTGGTGCTTGCCGGAGGCGGAATTGTGTGCGGGCTGGTGCTGGCTTTTGCCGCAACGCAACTGCTGAAGTCGCTGCTGTTCAATGTGAGTCCGCTGGATCCGGTGACGTATGCGGTGGCTTGCGTTGCTCTGTGCGGGGCTGCCGCCCTGGCTAGTTATGTGCCGTCACGACGGACGTCGGCGGTGAATCCGGTGGATGCGCTGCGGGCGGAGTAGGGATTGTTCAGGTTTGCAGTTTCCCTGCCGGGCCCGCGTGAGGATTCTTGCTTTCCCACCCATTTCGCAAAAACGCGAAATGGATGGGGCACAAGGCTGGTGCCTGTATCACCCGCAGACCACGGTTCGGCGCTTTCGCAGGTCTCAGAATCGAGACACTGGGTACGTGCTATTCGGAAGGCGCTGGTGTGCTGACTGCGGAGATCGCCGCGTGCTGAGCAGTGGTCTTCGGTTTGGGGATGCCGTGCTGGTGGCAGTCGGCGCAGCGGACCCAATGGATGTTGTGCGCGCTCTTTGCACTGGCGAAACTGGTGTCCATCTTCTCGACATCGAGACCGCAATTGGACATTTGCGGGTGACAGGTTTTGCAGGATGCGGCGGCGTTTTCGCTATGTCCCGTGTGACAGGCAAAGCAACTGATGCCTTCGTGAACGCCAACGGGGGTGCGGTCGTCGCCTGAGGCGATCTGCGGACCCCAGTGGCTCGTCGCGGCAATCGTACCGGTGTCGGGGATGCGGGGAGCGTGGCACTGATAGCAGATGGCCTGGCGCTGATCGGGACTTATCTTCACGGCGCGGGCTCCATCGTAAAGCTGCGGGAGCGGCAGTTGAGCGGCGGTGAAGTGAAGCTGCTCGCGTCGGTCGTAGAAGGCGAGCGAAACAGGGATGGGCGCGGCTGCTGCCGAGATGTGCCCGGTGGGCCTGGTTTCGATTGGGCCCTCACGATGCACCTGGTGGCAGGTGACGCAGGGCATCGTGGGTTCGTCTGCGAGCGAGGCGTGCGCGAGATGCCAGGGGCCTGAGGTGTTCATGGGCTGCACGAGGTCGCGGATGGCGCCGTCGAAGTGCATGCCGTGGCAGCGGAGGCAATCGTCCATGAGGCGGCGCTCGGAGTTGTGCACGGGATCGGTGAAGATGCGGGCGTAGGTAGCGCTGTGCGGGCCGGCGTGCCATGCGGCATATTCGTGCTGATGGCATTTCTGGCAGGAAGCCGTCATCGCCAGAGCGTCGACATCGCGGAGGTGGATGGACTCGGGACGCGGACCGACCAGATGCACCCGAATGTGGCGCAGTTTGGTGGCGAGACCGGCGTCGTGGCAGTCGAGGCAGGTCGCTGAGCGATGCGCGGAGGCGTGAACGGCGCTGGTGTATGCGGCCATCTCGTGGCAGCTTGCACAGCCTTTGCCGTGCTGCGCGGTGTAGTAGTAAGAGGCGCCATAAACGAGGGCAAAGCCGAGTGCCGCGACGGATGCGAGACCCAGGCCGGCGAGTTTAAGAAAGCGCATCATGAGCGGAATGCCGTGCCTTTCCAATTGCGGACCAGCGATGCGGAGGCATAGTAGGCGACGGCCATGATGGTGAGAACGGGATTGAATCCGCCGTTGTTGACGTGAACGCTGCCGTCGATGACGAAGACGTTGTCGACGTCGTGGAGTTGGCAGTTTCGGTTCACGACTGAAGAGCGCGGGTCGTTGCCCATGCGGCATGTGCCGGCCTGGTGCTGACCGGCGGAGACGCTGTCGGGATGCCAGGCCATCTGCGAGGTGTTGATGGCGCCCGCTTCCTTGAGCCAGGCTTCGGCTCGCGCGGCTTGCACGTCGCCGATTTCGAATGTGTGCGGGTGAACGTTGCCCTCGATGCGGGCGACAGGGAGTCCCCACTTGTCGCGAACGGTGGGGTCGACGGTGATGCGGGCGGCGGCACTGGGGATTTGCTGCGTGGGTCCCATGATGATGATGGAGCGTTTGTGCCAGTGGCGCATGGCCTGCTTGTGAGCGAGCCCCCAACTGGGAGTACCGGGTGGCATGTGGCCGACCATGTGGATGGGAAGGCGGATGAATTCATTGGCGAGCATGCCGCCGCCGGCGAGGCCGGGAGTGCCGTGGTTGTAGTCGGTGACGGCGATGCTGGCGCCGGGGCCGACGTCGTCGTAGGTTTCGATATCGAAGTAGCCGATGGCGCCGGTGTAGTGATGTCCCTGAAGGTTGCGGCCGACCTGGTCGTAACGATTGCCGAGGCCGCTGGGAAAGAGACGCGAGCGGGAATTGAGAAGAAGGCGAGCGGATTCGATGGCGGCGGAGGAGACGACGACGATGTCGGCGGGCTGCTGCTGGAGATGGCCGTTTTCATCGAAGTAGGAGACGCCGCTGGCGTGGCCACGATCGTCGGTGAGGATCTCCTTCACCATGCATTCGGTGCGGAGTTCGCAGTTGCCGGAGTTGAGTGCGATGGGGATGACGGTGTTCTGGGTGCCGTTCTTGGCGTCGGTCTCGCAGGCAAATCCACAGCACCAGCGGCAGCGCATGCAGGGACCGCGGCCGTTGTAGGGAACGCTGTTGCGCAACATGGGCAGATGAAAGGGGTGAAGACCGAGACGTTTGGCGGCCGGCTCGAGGATGGTGAACTCGCGATTGGGAGGGAGCGGCGGCATGGGCAGATCGCGGCGTCGCGGGCCGTGGAAGGGCGTTGTGGAGTAGTCGCCGGAGACGCCGATTTCGAATTCAGCCTTGTCGTAGAAAGGCTCGAGGTCGTCATAGGAGATGGGCCAGTCTTCGAGAGAGCTGCCGGCGGGCGCGCCGTAGGTGGAGCGCATTTTGAAGTCCTGAGGCATGTAGCGCCAGGCCTGGGCGCCGTAGCTGAGGGTGCCTCCTCCGACACAGGCCGCGTTGTTCTGATAGGAGCCATCGCTGGGCAGGACGATGCGTGCCTTCCCGTCCGCGCCGACCACGACGCGGGGATTGCCGACGTCATCGGGACCGAAGGCGTTGCCGAGGACGGTAGTGCGCTGGTTGCGGAGGTCGTCTTTCCGGCAGTCCGCGGCGGTGTACCACTTGCCGCGCTCGAGGAGAACGACGCTGAGACCGGCGGTTGAGAGTTCTTTGGCGACGATGCCGCCGGCCGCGCCCGCGCCGATGACGACAACATTGACACGCTTCACGACTGGCCGCCTTTGCGGAGATCGTATTGCGCGCGTCCGCGAAGAGGGGGCTCGTCGAGGCCAAGCATGCGCCAGCTCACGGCGTCGCGATTTCCGCCGTGCCGGGGAGAGCCGTAGTAGCCCTCCATGGTGTGCTCGCGGACGAGAGAGAAGAATTCGGCATGTTGCTTTTCGAGGTCGAATACGACTTGGAGCTGTTGCGGCGGAGTCGCATCGGCAAACGAAGTGTTGAAGCGCCGGTGGGCGATGGAATCGATGTTGTCGAGGCCGTCCCGATAGGAAACGCGGTGGCGGCGATAGTGGCGGGCGAGCTGGGTATCGATGTAGGTGACAACGCCGGCTTGCGAGGCGCTGGGAAAATCGTCGGCGGGGATGATCTGATCGCAGATCGCGGAGAGAGCGCGGGCGTGGGAGTCGCTGAGATATTCCCAGTCGCCGGTCCTGGAGCCGCGACAACCGACGATGGCCGCTGCGCTGGTGAGGGCTCCTGCAAGGGTGAATTGCCGGCGCGTCAAGCGGATCTTCAAATCAGTTCTGCGCATCGGCCACCCCGACGAAGATGGAATCGGGCGCGTCGCCGGGAATCCGACGCGACTTCACTGAGTCATGGTCGTTCTCCTGCGCGGAGACGGTCTGTGTTTCGAATCACAAGAGAGCGAGACGACGGCTCACGTGGATCCGTTTCATGGTTTCGGAGTTTCGGTGATTTGTTCAGCGCGGCGTGGCTCGTGAGGTTCCCGAAGACCCGGGGTATTTTCAGAAAGAGAAAGGGCCATCCGGTTGTGATGGATGGCCCTTTGAGAATGTGCTTCGAATTGTTTATGGATGGATGTTCTGGCAGGTGGCCAGTAAGGCTTCGGTGCCCGGGATGTAGCAGGGCTGCCCGGCACCGGGTATGCGGCTGGAGAGATTGCTGTTACCCTTCGAACCTGTCTGTGTGGTTGTGCGGACGTCGACGAGGTTGCCCTCAATGAGGACGGTGGTATCCACGATGTCCTGATCGGTCCGAAGGATGGTGAGAAAGGTGGTGTCGGGCGAGGCGACATAGACCTTGCCGAATTGCGAGTTCTGGGTCGACACGACAGTGCGCGGATGGCCGGTCACGTTCAGAACCTTTTCAATGGAGTGACTGGAGAGATTGACGATGTGCACCGTTCCGTCGGTCTGGTCGGCGGTGTAGGCACGGCTGCCGTCAGCCAGAGCTGTAACGCTGGCGGGGTTGCGGCCAACCGGAATGGTGAAGGTGGTTCCGAAGGTGGGGCTGTCGTTGCCGTATAAATCGAGGCTGACGTCGATGAGGCTGATGGTGCCTCCATCGTAGTCAGCTATGACGAGTTGCTGGGTAGTGGGAATGTACTCCGCGTACACCGGTCCAGCGACTGCGGGAACGTTCACGCCGGTGAGGCCCGCGGCAGTGGAAAGCGGCAGGCTGGGATGGCAGGTGACGAGCTGGCCATTCTGGTTGAGAAAGGGCGTGCACTCATCGAGGGCGTTGTTCTGGCTATTGATCACCGTAACGGTGTCGCTGCCGCGATTCAGAACGAAGACACGCTTTCCGTCAGAGCTCATCACGCCATAAACGGGGCACTTCCCCACAGGAATTCGAGACGAAACCGTGTAATTGCTGGCTTCGATGCCATCGGCTTCGCCGACCTGCGAGACGGAAGCGGGGGCGTTGTTGCAGGTGACGCCAAACGGCACGTTCTGGCTGATGGAGTAGACATGCTGGCCGACGGTGCCGAGGCCGACTACGGCGATGGGTGTCGGGGCTACCGGAACGGCGAGCTTGAACGCCTGAGCCGAGCCATTGAGAGCCAGCACGTCGATGACATTGCCATTGAGATCGGACGCCCAGAGGCCGGCTGTGGGAGAAAACAGCCCGACGACTTGCGCGGCGGCCGGCAAGGTGGAGAAGTGAATGTCCTTTTGCTGGGGCTGAGCGGCTGAAACCTGGAAGTTGGTCAGTGTCCCGTCGCTGTTCAAGGTGTATCCGTTGGCGCCGGAAGAGTCGAGTGTAAAGGTCGACGGATTGGGACCGATGGGGGCCTGGACCATGACGGTGTCACCGGAATAATCGATGACTGTAGCCACACCGGACGAACCCGAAGAGGGTGATGAAATGACAACCGCATAGGAGATGGGCTGAGCCGGCGGTCCAGTGGGGTTGATGGGAGTCACCACGGGCCGGTAATTGCTTCCGCATCCGGCGACGACGGCGGCTACCACAAGTGCGGCGGCCGCTTGAACCAGCAGCGCGCGCGACTGGCCTAAAACGTTGGGAAAAAGACGCATTCAGTTCTTTCCTGCTTACTTTTCGATTGTAAATCAGCGCATAGCTGAAACCGGCCTCGAGGAGGAGAAGATCTGCCTCCGGAGAACTGAGTCAGGCAAGCGCCGAATGCGCTGGAATCCAGACACTTACGGTGACTGGGCTGCTGGGCTTTAGACGTGAATGGCTTGTGGTTTGGTATCCGGGCAAGACACGTCCATCGCGAGAATGCCGCGATAAACCGGTACACGCGTCAATGGCCAATGACTTCGATGACGGTGGTATCGGGGCCAGTCCACGCGGGCGGGCCCTCGTGCGTGAGCTGATGGGTCCCGTTGTTCCAGTGGAGGTGTGTAACCTGGCCCGCTCCTTTTTCGTACGCGTAGGTAGTGCCGTCGTCGGAGAAGAGGGAGAAACTCGCATCGGCGCCGGGGTATATGCGAACGCTGGCGATGGATTGCTTCTCGTGTGTGCTTTGGACTGGAGAGCCGAGCGGGAGGATAGAACCGGCGCGGACGAAGAGAGGGATGGTGTCGATGGGGGCCGAGACGGTGATGGTGCGACCTCCGCTTATCCGTTCCCCGGTCCAGTAGTTGTACCAGTCGGCTCCGACGGGAAGATAGACCTCACGGCTGGTTGCTCCCTGCTCCGTAACCGGGGCGACGAGGAAGGCTGGGCCGAACATGTATTCGTCGCGAAGATCGGCGACGTGGGGGTCGTCGGGGAAGTCGAGTGGGAGAGCGCGCAGAAAGGGCGCGCCCGTAAGCCAGTTCTGATAGGCGAGAGAGTAGATGTAGGGCATCAGCTCGTAGCGAAGGCGAAGATATTTTTCAAGTATGGGTTCAGCTTGTTTGCCGTAAGACCAGACTTCGTTGAACTTGCGGCTGCCATGGGAGCGCATGATGGGGAGGAAAGTGGCGTATTGGAACCAGCGGGTATAGAGCTCCGGGTAGTCGTCGTAACCGCCGACGTTGTCGCGAGCGTCGCTGGGGTCGAGAAGCGGCGGATGCGCGGGATGATGCTCGGACGGCAGATATTGCCAGCCGCCGGTGTCGTTGGACCAGTAGGTAATTCCTGAGGCGGTGAAATCGAGACCGGTAGGAATCTGTCGGCGGAAAGTATCCCAGGTGGGATAGATGTCGGAGGACCAGACAATTGTTCCGTTGCGCTGGACGCCGAGATAAGCATCGCGCGAGAGGATGAGGCCGCGCTTCTGGGGCAGGTCGCGGCGGAATCCGTCGTAGATGGCGCCGCTGTGAAGGAGCGCGTAGATGTTGTAGTACTGCGTGCCGGGTCCGATCTTGTAGTAGGCGCCGTTGGGCGGCAAGTCGGGCTCGGTTTCGTCGGCCCAGATGGAGTCGAAGCCTTTGCTGAGGATGTTGTCGCGGATGGTATTCCAGTACCACGCGGCGGCGTCGGGGTTGGTGGTGTCGAGGTCAGATCCGGCGCGATCATAAGGCAGACCGTTGATGGGCTTACCGTCGGCGGTATGGATCAGCCAGCCGTTTTTTTCGAGCATGGAGTAGTAGCGATCTTCAGGAACGAAGCGCGGCCACACGCTGATCATGGTCTCGAAACCGAGGTCGTGCAGTTGCTTGTTCATCGCCGCAGGGTCGGGCCAGAATTTCGGGTCGAAGTCCATCTGTCCCATTTGGGTGTAGTAGAACCAGTCGACGACCATGACGTCGGCGGGAAGATGGCGGTCGCGATAGCCTTTCGCGACGGAGAGGACTTCGTCCTGGCTCCGGTAACGCTGCTTGCACTGGATGTAGCCGTAAGCGGCTTTGGGAAGAAGCGGCGAGGGGCCGGTGAGGAGGCGGTAGCCGGCGTAGATTTCGTCAGCGTTGTCGCCGGCTATGACGAAAAAGGATACGCGGTTGCCGACTTGCGATCTCCATTTGGTCTGCTCGTTGAATCCGGGCTCGATGAGAGTCTTTGAGGGGTTGTCCCAGATGATGCCGTAGCCCTTGTTGGTGATCATGAAGGGGACGCAGGTGCTGGGCGCGGCGGGAGAGAGATAGTCGTTCCAGCAGCGAACGGGATGATGTCGGTGATCGAGGAAGCCTTCCTGATTGTCGCCGAGACCGTAGTAGTGTTCGTCGTCGGGTGAGACGAAGGTTGCGCCGACGGTAAAGAATTCGGGATCGGTGGAACGGCGATCGTTGTTGAGGTCGGCGGTGCCATCCTTGTGATTAGGGACGGCCTGATCCCAGCCTGTCATCTCGAGGAGCTTCTTGCCACCCCAGCGACGTGGACCTGTCGCCGGGGATCCCGGATTACCGTCGGGAGTGGTGAAGGTAATGTGCGCACCGGGCGTGGAGCCGTTGAAGTATTTGGCAATGTCGAGCTCGGTGGGAAGCTTCGGATGAGCCGGCGGGTGGTCGCGTTCGACGGTGGCGATCAGGCGCGAGGACTTGTAAGTATCGTTGAGATCGCTTTGAGTGCTGCTCCAGCCAGTGGAATCCGGGCTGGCGATGAGGCCGTAGCCAGGTTTCGCAAGCGCGTTCTCACGCTGAAGGCTTAGCGTGACGCGCAGGATATTGGGCGCGTAGGGTTCGAGAACGATGGTCTGGCCCTTGAGATCGAGGATGAGCTTACCGGAGGACTGGCCGAAGCAGACGGCAGATGCGAACAAAGCGAAAGGCAGTATGGACAGAAGATAGCTTTTCATCCCGAACTCCGGCGGCGGATGTAGTTGGTGCGCGGGATGAGTGTAAATGAAAGCGCGCCGTGGTTTCGGTGACTGCCGCAGCGACAGTACAAGATCGCAGGTTACGTCAGCGCGACGAGCGATATAGAGGCCGGACGATAGGATGGATTCGTGGCGCGGAAAAAGCTGCTTTGGCAATCGAAGACGGTGTTGTTGCTCGTGTTCCCTTTTGTGGGCGCGGATGTGGTGCTGGAAACGCGGTGGTGGTTGCGGCAGATGCCGGTCGTCGCGATCTGGACGCTGGGCTTGAGCTTGCTGCTGGGGCTGGTGGCTTACAAGCTGCGGTCGGCTACGCCGGGTGCCGCGGTCGGCGGATTCGCGATCTCCTCAAGCCTGATGTTTGCGACGGTGACATTCCCTTACCTGCCGTGGAAGACGGGGCTGATTCCACTGGTGGTTGTGCTGATACTCACTTCGCTGGCTACGCGACTGGGACGAAAACAAAAAGAAACCCTGGGGATCGCCGAGAGCAAGCGCGGGAGAAGGGCTTCGCAGGTGGCGGCGAATCTTGGAGTGGCGGCGATCGTTTCCAATCCGCTGGTGCAGACCTGGATGATCGAACATGGCTGGGTCTTCACGCGCGGGATTGCTCCTGTTCCCGCTCCGGCCCTGACGCTGGGACTTGCGGCGCTGGCCGAGGCGGCTGCGGATACGGTTTCCTCGGAACTGGGACAGGTGCTGAGCGGGCATCCGCGGATGATCACAACATTGCGCAGAGCGGATCCAGGAACGGATGGGGCCATATCGCTGAGCGGCACTGCAGCCGGCATCATTTCAGCCGGAGCGGTTGCAGCGGCGGGAAGCTGGGCGCTTGACGGAGGTACTCCGTTTTTTGTAGTGAGCTGGGCCGGCGGCGTCTTTGGGCTCCTCTTCGACAGCCTGCTGGGCGCGACCCTGGAGCGGCGCGGGTGGATCAACAACGATGCGGTGAATTTTCTCTCAACCGCAAGCGCGGCGGTATTTGCGGCGATAGGCGTCTCCGTAGGACATCAGTGGTTCTGAACGGCTTCGACATTTAACTCGAAGATTTGGGGAGACACGATCAACGCGGATATCGTGTACACTGCGGCTCTCGACCAGAATGGAGGCACAATCCAGCGATGGCTTCTCTGCAAACGACTTCGAAGATTGACGCCTATATCGAAAAAGCGCAGCCGTTCGCGCAGCCGATTCTTAACCACCTGCGCAAGCTGATGCACAAGGCATGTCCAGACGTAGAAGAAGCGGTGAAGTGGGGTCACCCGTTCTTCTTGTATCGAGGCACAATTCTGGGTCACATGGCGGCGTTCAAGCAGCATTGCAGCTTCGGTTTCTGGGGCGAGGAGATCGGCGGGGTGTTGCGCGAGGCCGGGGTGGTGCAGGACGGCGGGATGGGTTCGCTGGGACGAATCACGAGCGTGAAGGATCTGCCCGGTGAAAAAGAGATGACCAGATGGATTCGGCAGTCTAGCGCGTTGATCGATAGCGGAGAGCACACGAGCATCATGGCCGCGCGCAACAAGGTGGTGAAGGCTCCGAAACCGGCACCGAAGGCTTCGCCGGAATTTGCGTTGGCGCTCAAAAAGAACAAGAAGGCGGCTGCAGTGTTCGAGGCATTCAGCGCGAGCTGCAAACGCGAGTACGTGGAGTGGATCGCAGAAGCCAAACGCGAGGAGACGCGCGACAAGCGAATCGCGCAGGCGATGGAGTGGATCGCAGAGGGAAAACAGAGAAACTGGAAGTATCAGAACTGCTGATTCAATTCAGTTGCGCCGTCATGGTCGCGTACTTCTTGCCGTTGGAGCCCCATTGCAGGAGCACCCGGTAACGAGCATCTCTGGCGGCGGATTCCGTTTCATACTGGCCGGCTTCGCGCTGTTCTCCGTCCGGGAAGACATAGAAGGTCCACTTTCCATTTTCTTTCTTCACAGTGGGCCCGGGCGCAGGATGCTTATCTGTGCTCATGAATCTTCCTTTTGTAATGGGATCGACCAAGTGACTTTTTTGATCTTAGGGGCGATCGATGAAATCGGGAACCTGAAAGTCGTAACTTTCGCGGGGAAAGAAGTCACTCCGCGGGATGTTACCTGAAGCCCCTATTGTTCGTTTAGCGAAAGCCAGTAGTCAAAACCGTCGATGATGGCGTTGAGGGCGGCCTGATTCAGGTCACTGCTAACGCCGGCTGTGATCCAGGGATCATGTCCGTCGGCATGGAAGCTGACGGTAACGCGGACGTGGGCAGCGGAGTCCTGCGCGGCGACGTCGAGCGCGGTGACGGTGAAGGTTCCCAGGCGCATCTGGGCGAGGATCGGGTACCACTTCTCGAGTTCCTTGCGCATGGCCTTGGTGAGCGCGTCGACGGGACCGGCACCTTCAGCACGCGACGTGGTCAGAGTTGAGTCGCCGACTGAAAGCGTCATGAAAGCCTGCACGAAGCGGTTGCCGATTTCGTCGGACTCATCGAAGACACGCCAACTGCGGACGGCAAAACGATTGCGATGCTGCCCGAGTGCCTTGATACAGGCGAGACGGAAGGATATCTCGCTGGCTGTGAATCCGCCGCCTTCGACCATGGCGTCATTGGAATCGATGAGAGACTGAGCCTGCTCGGAGCTGAGCGAGAGGCCCATGGATTCAGCAAGGAGCATGACGTTGGCGCGGCCAGACTGGCGATTGACTCCGATGATGGGGCTGGCGCCGACGCGGGCAGGATCGCACCACAGGTAGGCGCCGGGATTTTTGCGCTCGCTGCTGCCGTGCATGCCGGCCCATGTTCCGAAGGCGCCTGCGCCGACGATGGGCGTGCTGTGCGGGGCCTCAAGTCCAAAAGCCGCATAGGTGGAGTGGGAAAGACTGGTCAGGCCGATGAGAGCTTCCGTGGAAACGAAGCAGGCCTCGTTGCGCAGTTGCATCCCGCCAATGACGGTCGTGAGGTTGACGTTGCCGCAACGTTCACCAGTACCGATTAGAGTTCCCTGCACCTGGACGGCCCCCGCGAGAACGGAGGCACGGGTGTTGGCAACGCCGAGACCGCGATCGGTGTGGCCGTGAAAGCCGAATTTTGCGCGCGGGTAGTCGCGCGTCAAACCCTTAAAGACTTCTGTGACTTCTTCCGGGCTGGAGCCGCCGTTGGTGTCGCAAATGACGATGCGGCCGACCTGCTGGTCGACGCTCTGGGCGGTGAGCCGGCGGAAGTAGTCGAGGGTGCGCTGGTGGAAATCCGGATCGCAGGAAAGGCCGTTCTCGCGGCGCCCGCAGTTTGCGTCCATGCCATGTTCGAAGTCGAGGAAAACTTCCAGGCCGTTCTGCTGGAGGTAGTCGACCGTTTCACGGGTCATGCGCAGAGTTTCTTCGGCGGTGGACTCGAGGGATTTCTCAACGTCGAGGAGACGTGATTTGACCACGATGACCGCGATCGGAATCCGCTGTTTGTGGCGGAGGATGAATTGGAGGTCGGGCCATTCGGAGACGCTGGTGCTGCGGCCCCGGGTCCGGCCGAAGAGCGCGAGTTTTGTCGAGGCGGTATCGACACGCTGGAGGGCGAGGCATAGGTCTTCAGTGAACTGGTTGGCGCCGGCGAAACCGATCTCGGCGAAGTGCACGCCGAAGCCGCCCATGCGCTGCAAAAGGTGGAGGGCGCTGGGAACGGAGATCTCAAGATTGGGCTGCTGGAGCCCGTCGCGAAGGCTGGTATCGAACAGTTCAACCTTCGGCGTATTTGCTGAATTCATTGTTTCTTTCGCCGGTGTGAATGCACCGGGCCGAGTGCCCGCGGTCCTTCACTTGTGGGATAGCTCCATGATAGCCGCATTGCAAGAAGGATGCGAGAAGGGGTTTGAAGCCGCACCGAGGCGGCCCCGGAGAGGACCGGCGGGCGCGGGCACAATTCGGTTCGGATGTTGTTTGCAGTATGCTGGACGCAGTCCCCGCATCTCAGTTTCCCTTTGTTCAAAATTCGAGGTCTTTCCCCGGAGCTTGTTTTGCAACGAACGCGGAGAATCTCAGGAACGCGAACGGCACCGTGTCCAGGGCCGTGGACGGCACGCTCGAAATTCCTGAAGCGCGGGCTCCTGTTATTGCCGCTGCTTCTTCCGATTGCGCTGTCGGCGCAGTCCGTTCAGACGATCACGCCGGAGCAGTGCGTCTGGCACGAGGGGGACAACCCTGGGTGGGTTCGGCTTTGACCGGACGCGGGAAATCAGCAGGCAATCGGCGGAAGAGATTGCCCGTGCGGCGCAGACCTTTGGGCAGATGGATGACATTACAGTTCTGACGCTCGAGTATGCGCCGGCGGAGGTTTTGCTGCGGTAGGGAGAGGCTGCATGGCCGCGCAGCTTGATCCGGACAAGTCAATCGAGGTGTAGACGCCAGAGGGTGTAGCTGAGAATTTCGTGCTGTATGCGTTCGCTTTCGCCTGTGCCGCCTTCAATGGGGACGCGCGGGCGGGGCGAGGTGAGCACGTTGAGTCCATTGGCGGCGCATATTTCGTGAATGCGGAACAGGTGTGTGGCATCGCTGACCACGACGATGCGGCGCAGGTTGTTGGTGCGAGCGATGACGGCAAGGCGGCGGACGGACTGGTCGGTGCTGGTGCTCTCGGTTTCGGCGATGATGTCGGAGTCGGGGACGCCAGCGCCCACAAGGTAGTCGTGGCCGACCGCACCCTCGGAGTATTGATCTCCCCCGTCGCCGCCGAGGGTAACGATCAGGGGAGCGATGCCTCGACTGTAGAGAGATTCGGCGTGATCGAGCCGGGCTCGAAAGACGGGCGAGGGGTGGCCGTCGTATTCCGCGGCGCCGAAGACAGCGATAGCGTCGGACGGTGCGGCATGATCCTGAGCGGCAAAGTGCCCGATCTGAACGTACACCCAGCGAGTCCAAACCAGGGCGGCAACGAGGAAAACGCCGAGAGCGAGCAGAAACCATCGGAGGAAACGGCGTCTTGCTTTTGGCGCTTCCGACGGGGGCAGTGTCTGCTGGGACGTCACTGGTCTTCTCAGCGTTGGAGGACCATGACAACTTCGTGGGTCGGAATCGCGCCCTCGCGAAGAACCTCCCACCGGCCGTCGCCGAGGGATAGATCCACGATGGTGGTAGGCAGAGCGCGGCCGGTGGGGCCGCCGTCGACGATGAGGGGGATGCGATCGCCGATCTGGTCGCGGACGCAGGCGGCGTGAGTGCATTCAGACGCGCCCTGGAGGTTCGCAGCGGTGGCGGTGATGGGCAATCCGAAGCGCTCAACAACGGCGCGGGGAATGGCTGCATCGGGAATACGGAGGGCAACGTTGCCGGTGTTGGCGGTGGAGCGCAGCGGCAGCTTGGTGCCGGCGCGAACGATGATGGTGAGAGGACCGGGCCAGAAGCGGTCGGCAAGTTTGTCGAGCATGGGATCGGTGTCGCGGGCGAGCTCGTAGGCCTGGGCGAGCGAGGCGATAAGGAGCGAGAGGGGTTTCTGCTTCTGGCGGCTCTTGAGCCGGTAGATATTCTCGACCGCGTGCAAATTCACGGGGTCGACAGCAAGGCCATAGAAGGTGTCGGTGGGCATCGCTACGACATCGCCCTGACACAGGCAGGAGACGATGTAATCAATCCGGTCTGATTGTGGCTCGTCGGGATGGACGCGCAAAATTTCCGCGGACAAGAAGGTCTACCTCAGTTCGTTCGGGCAGTTCCGCAGCAGTTGCACGAAATGGAGCGACAGCGGCGAAACGTCTCTTATAGGCCGCAAGCCCGGAAGGCGCCAAGGAAAACGAAGCCGGGAGCCGGTCGGATTGCGGATGCCACAAAGACGGAAACTAACACAGGTCCAGGATTGGCGCAACCGGCTACGGGTTCTGCATTCAGCTACATCCGGCAAAACGGCTTAGAATCGGCTAGAGCGAGACGATTCGATCGAGATGCCTTTTCGTATTGTACAGAGTAAGCAGAACGCGCGGTTGAAGGAATTACGCAAGGCCCTGGCTCTTCCGGGGCCAAGCGAGCGCGGACTGGTCGGGATTGAAGGGCCGAATCTGATCCAGGAAGCGGTCCGGGCGGATCTACGTTTCGGATGCGTGTTTGTTGCGCAGGGGTCGGAACGGCTGGTGGAGCCGCTGGATCTGCCGGACCGGATTGAAGTCCTGGTGATGAAGAAGGAACTGCTGGATTCGGCATTGGCGACGGAGTCACCGCAGGTGATGGCCGCCCTGGTGGAGCCTCCCGACTGGACCTGGGCACATTTGCTGCGCAAGAAAACGAATGGCGGAGCTCTCATTGTGGTGCTGGCTGGACTACAGGATCCGGGGAACCTGGGTACGATTTTGCGATCGGCGGAGGCGTTCGGAGCGGACGGCGTGGTGTGCCTGCCGGGTACAGTGAACGCGTGGAATCCGAAGGCTGTGCGAGCTTCGGCGGGGAGCGTATTCCGGGTGCCTCTGTTGCATGCAGGAGAGCAGGAAACACTCGAACAGTTGCGGGAGTCGGGAGTGCGGGTGTTTGCGACGACGGTGCAGGGCGCGCAGCCAGCGGATCTCGTGGACCTTGGGGAGCCTGTTGCGTTGATTATCGGAAATGAGGGGAACGGGGTGCCGGCCGGTCTGGCTGTGAAGGCAGATGGAGCGATCACAATTCCCTGCCCTGGGCCTGTGGAGAGCCTGAATGCGGCAGTGGCGACGAGCGTCCTGCTGTATGAAGCCGCGCGGCAAAGGTCGTTGAAAAGCGGCAGCCAGCCGCAAAGGCGCGGAGGTGCGCGATGAGTTTGTTTGACGGCGTACCTGACGGGCCGGCTGGAGCATCGACACGAGTGCCCCACGCGGCGGCCGGAGCGCCGCTGGCTGAAAGGATGCGGCCGCGGACACTGGAGGAATACGTTGGACAGGAGCATCTTCTGGGGCCGGGGAAGCCGCTGCGGGTGCAGATCGATCACGATTCGCAAGACTCGCAAACCCTGGGTTCGATGATCTTCTGGGGACCGCCGGGGGTGGGAAAGACGACGCTGGCGAAGATCATCGCGGAGACGACGAAGGCAAATTTCGTCGAGTTCTCAGCGGTTCTAAGCGGGATCAAGGAGATCAAGCAGGTAATGGCCGCGGCCGCGCAAGCGGCGGAGATGCATTCGCGAACGATCCTTTTTGTCGACGAGATCCACCGCTTCAACAAGGCGCAGCAGGATGCATTTCTGCCGTACGTGGAGCGAGGAACGATCCGGCTGATCGGAGCAACAACGGAGAACCCGTCGTTTGAAATTATTTCGGCCTTGTTATCGCGATGCCGCGTGTATGTGCTGCAGCCTCTGAGTGAGGAACGGATCTCCGGGCTGCTGCGGAAAGCTCTCGAGGACAAGGAGCGAGGCTTGGGTGCGATGGAGTTGACCGCGGACGATGAGGCGCTCGATTTGATTGCGTCGTACTCAAGCGGCGACTGCCGGAGCGCATACAACACACTGGAGGTTGCGGCACAGCTTGCGTCGGAGGCTACGAAGCATATCGATAAGGCAATTGCCACAGAAGCCGTCCAGCAACGCGTGCTGATGTACGACAAGTCGGGCGAGGAGCACTACAACCTGATTTCGGCGCTGCACAAGAGCGTGCGGAACTCCGATCCCGATGCGGCGCTGTATTGGCTGGCGCGGATGTTTGCGGCGGGAGAAGATCCGCTGTACCTGGCGCGGCGCGTGGTGCGGATGGCGGTGGAGGATATCGGGCTGGCAGCTCCGGAGGCGCTGAATCTTTGTTTATCCGCAAAAGAAGCAATCGATTTTCTGGGATCGCCGGAGGGGGACCTGGCGCTGGCCGAGGCCGTGGTGTATCTGTGCCTGACGCCCAAATCGAATTCCGTCTATACGGCGTACGGCGCGGTGCAGGAAGAGATCGAACACACGCGGCAGGAGCCAGTTCCCCTGCATCTACGCAACGCGCCCACGCGGCTGATGAAGGATATCGGCTACGGCGAGGGTTATCGATACGCGCATAACGAGGAGGGCAAGGTGGCGGATATGGATTGCCTGCCGGACTCGCTGCGCGGAAGGAGTTACTACCATCCGACCCAGGAAGGACGCGAGAAACAACTGGCGCAGAGGCTGGAGGACATCCGGAGGATTCGGGCTTCGAAGCGGAGTGGGCGGAATCCGGATCAATGATGGCGGGCACAGTGCCGCAGCCATTGCGACTACCAATCCGGCGAGAATCGCAAAAAGCAATCCTTTCGGATCGTTGCGCGTTAAGAGATACCAGGCAAGATTCTTGCGGCGTCGATTCTCCAGACGATCAAAACGCGCTTCGCGGCGAAGTTCTGCGACATGGAGCTTTTTTAGGTTGGCATCGTTCAAGCCGCGACGCTGAATCTCTGCGGAGAGCGCGAGGCGCGCGGGTTCTGTGAGGGTCTCGATCTCGGCATACAGCGCCGCGATCTCCGGTTCGGGGAGGTTGCGATAGGTTGCCGCCAGTTCAGGTTCGGTTGTGTCCATTGAGGTTTGCCGTTTGGCGGAGATTGTATCCGAACGCGACGAGATCCGCCGCGATGACTAAATAGTGCCGTCTTTGACGATATTTCGTCACGGATGTGTCGTCACTTCGACGCTTCTGCGACTTACCGAAAAAGATGGAACTTCTGTTAAGTCATTTCCGTTCCATAACTCATAGCGCGTTGATGCATCGCTCGCGACTTTGGCATGCGACTTGCTGTTATAGGGCAAGCGCGGTTGGTCCTGAAGAGAATCGCAGCCGAACCAGAGTGGAGGGTCATCATGAAACCGGAATGGAATGAGAACACCTACGAGCAGCAGTTTGACAGCAGTTTGCGTCGCAGTCCGAAATCTCGACCGGTTCCGGTCACAACGAATCTGCGGATGATGGATGTAGCAACTGCGCGCGAGATCGGGGTCTATGCGCGCGAGGCCCAGGGAGCACCCCTGTACGTTCTGGATCCAGGCAAAGAGCTTCCGCTCCATCCGAGTTTGCGAGCGCTCGGGCGGCACTACTTCACGTGGTAGAAGAGCTGAACTGCTCCTCCTGAAAAGCGAAGGCCCTGCGCGGATGAGGCGCAGGGCCTTCGTGTCTGGTATTCAAAAAAGGTTATTGCGGTTGAGAAGCGGAGGCCGGGGCCGGGGCCGGCGCCGGCGCAGGCTGAGCGGCATCGGGGCGGGCGGCTTTGAAGGTTCCGTTGTATTCGGAAAACTCCCAATCGCCGGCGAGTGCCGAGGTTTCGTCGAGTTTGCCGGTGATGGTCATGTCGGCGGTGGTGCCGACCTCGTCAGAGGTGAACGGGAACTTAAGAGCCAGTTTTCCCTCTTTGTAAGTGCCGGCCACGTCGGAGGGTCCCCACTTGCCGGTTACGTTGCCGTCATTGTCGACGGTGAAGTCGGCGTCGGCCTCGCGTTCGCCACCCGGGGTTTCCAGCACGAAGTGCCATTTACCGTTGATGCCGGTGGCGGGCACGCTTTGAGCGTGAGCGACCGGGCGACCCATGAGCAGACAAAGGGCGGCTGCTGCAATAACCAAGAACTTCCTCAAGATCATTTACTCCTTTCGAAACGAATCCATCTCTAGGTTGTTCTGGCGAGAAGGTTCTCGTCAAGAGCGGAGACATGGTAATGCGGGTTCCCAAGGAGGAGCGCATGCCTTTGTGGGAATTCAACCAGCCTGAATGAAGATGGGAGGCCGTTGCAGCGGCCTCCCAGGTTTGCCTGACGATTGAGGAGTTCACACTCAGAAGCTGAATCTGAGCGAACCTTGCAGGCTGCGTCCGCCTCCAACGCCATTCACACTGCCCTGGCCGCTGCCCAGGGTGCTGGTGATGGTGCCGAAGTTGGAAGCGGTTACGGCTACCGACATTGGGTTGTCCGAATTGCGGAGTATTGCTGAGCTGAAATGCGTCGACTCGAAATTCAAGGCTTGATTCGCGATATACATGGAAATCCTTGAAGACCGAGAGATTGTCCTGAACATATCCCGGACCACGGAACTGGTTTCTGCCGGTATTACCCAGGCCGGGGTTGGTACAGGGGGTTTGTCCGGTGCAACCGGAAGGTTGCGAGAAGTGGGTCGGATCGAACCAGGGGTGATTTGGGCCGATGCCTCCCAGTTTGCGGAAGCCGCCACTAAGCGTGGCGGTCTGCTGGGTGCCGGGCGTGTTGAGGGTTCCGCCGGAGGTGGTAGCGGTAAACGGCAGGCCGGAGAGTATGGAGACGATGCCGGTGAACTTCCAACCACCGAGAATGGCATCTCCAATTCCGGAGTTCAACACGGCGTGGCCGTGACCGAACGGAAGTTCGTATACGAAGCTCTGTTCGAAGTTGAATAGGCGATCGAAATCCGCGGGAGCATAGTTCCGTTTCCAGTTGATGAAGAACATCAAGCCGCCATCGTCTGCGGCTATGTAATTCAGGGCTTTGCCCCATGTGAAGGCTGAGGTAAAGGACAAGCCACGAGAAAACGTCTTGTTCAATTGAGCCTGAAGCGACTGATAGTTGGACGAGAACCCGAGGAAGTACTGGTTGGTTGCAGCGGTGCGTCCGAAGGCCGGGTATTCGGGAGAAGAGTTGGCGCCTCCGCCATACGTACTAGGAAGGTTGATGTTCTGCGCTCCCGAAATATTCGTACCGTGGTTGGCGACGTATCCCAGTTGCATGGACATGTTCCAGCCGATCGCTTGCTGCAGGACAAGGTTCCAGGAATCGGCGTAGGGATTTTTGTAGTTCTGGGGGATGTAGGTATACACCTGGTTGATCAGAAAGGGCGTGTTCGCGGGGATGATGCCGTTGTCGGGAATGGAAACCGGCACCGGCGCTGGGAAGCCAGCCTGGAATGAGGCCACCGTAACCCCGTCAGAGAGCACGGCGGGGGTGAATCCAGAGGTTCCCGTCGGCTGGTAGCTGTTATTCGCACGGATGGGGTAGTTGTACGCGTACGTGTTGTCAGGGAAGGGCGTGTAACTGATACCGAAGCCGCCGCGGAGGACGGTGTTGGGATGAACGCGCCAGGCGAAGCCGGTGCGGGGAGCAAAGTAGTGCCACTGATATTCCATGCCAAGGTTGGCCGGGTTGCCGCCGATCCCCGCAAGTACGAGCTGGTTATTTGTTGGATCGTAATTGGAGAAGCCGCCGTTGATGGCCGGTGTTGCCGGTGGATAGCCGTCCCAGCGAAGACCGAGGTCGATGGTGAGCTTCGAGTTTGCCTGCCATTTATCGGCTGCGAATCCGAAAATCCACCACTGGCGATAGCGCGGGAAGAAGGTGTTCAGATCGCGTCCTACCTGGCTGGGTTGGTCGAGCAGGAAGCTGGCCATGAAGTTCGCGACCGTTGTTCCGGGAGAATTTCCGTCTGAAGTCTGAACATCGTTAAAGGTATACAGGCCGCGTGGGCTGAAAGTCTGATCCTGCAAAAGATCATCGTGCACACGACGGATGTCGACGCCCCATTTAAAGGAGTGATTGCCGACGATGCGGGTCCAGTTATTGACGACGTCGAAGTTGGATTCCGCGCGGATCCACGGAACCGATGCTGAGTAGCCGATCATGGGGCTTGAGAATCCGCCATTGATCGTCATGCCCACCTGGCCGCTGGTGAAGGGCTGATCGGGAAGGTTGACGCCCGGAACACCGAGTGTGTCTGCGTCGTTGGAACCGTAATTGTTCGGTTGGGCGGAGTTGCCGAGGTGTGCAAAGCCGACTCGCAGTTCGGTGAAGAAGCGAGGAGAGAAGGCTCGATCGTAGTTGACCCCGGTGCTATAGGCGGTTTGCGTACCAGTGCCCTGGAATCCGCCACCCTGGGGACCACCCAGAAATGATCCGAAGGCCGCTTCCTGGAAGGTCACCACCCGCTGCCAGCTATACCGCCCGCTCAGGTGGTCCTTACTTGTTATGGCCCAGTCAGACTTGACGTCGAAGCTGTCAAAAGTCTTTGTGAAGGGCAGCACGGTGGTGTAGTTATTCGATGGATTGTTGAGCGGCTTCTGGCTCAACTTGCCGTACTTGGCCGCAGCCTCGTTCAGCAATTGCAGAGTGTTGAGCGAGACCGGATTGATACGGCTGACGGGAAGCTGGTTATTGGTGAACGGAGTCCGATGCGTGGTCTTACCGTCACCGGTTGCCGGATCGTAAATCTGGCCCTTGGAGCCGTTAAAGGCTCCGCTCAAGTCGACGCAGCCGCTGGGATCGGTGCAGCCGGGAGTGACGCCGGCATTCGTGTACCACCGGGAATCGGGGATTGTGAACGTGCTTGCAACCGATTCGTGATCCATCGTCCGGAGATAATCCCCGAAGATGAACAGCTTGTCCTTAATGATGGGACCGCCGAGGGAGCCGCCGAAGTAGTTGTAGGACAGATGTCCGAGTGGGCCGCCGAAGTAGGAACGGGCATTCACGGCATTGTTCTGGAGGTACTCAAAGGCGGAACCGTGGAAGGCGTTTGTCCCGGACTTCAATGTCACGTTAGTGACGGCACCGATGGCGCGTCCAAGCTCGGCCTCAAAGTTGTTGGTGGAGATATCGACCGACGATATGGCCTCGGCTGGAGGGATGATGATCTGCAGCAGGCCGGTACGTTCATCGTCATCCACGCCATCGATCTGGTACAGGTTGCCCTGGCGCGGGAAGCCGTTGACTTCGGTCTGGAGCGAACTGGCGGCATTGAAAAATTGCGAGTGCTGGAAGGTTGCGGGGGCGGCCCCGGGGACGAGGTTGATGAGCGACTGGAAGTTGCGATTGGCTCCCAGCGGCATGTTCATGACCTGTTCTGTCTCGATTTTCGTGGTGATGTCAGCGCGGTCGGTCTGCAGCATGGGCGGAGCAGTTGAGACCATGATGGACTCGGTAACACTGCCGGCCTGAAGGTCGATATCCACGCGAGTGCTGGAGTTGCTGCTGAGTGCGATGTTTTGCTGGACGTACTTCTTGAACCCCGCAACTTCGACGGCTACGGAATAGGGTCCCGGCGGGAGGTCGGGAATGGTGTAATTACCGCTTTCGTTGGTGAGTGACTCGTGAATAACGCCCTTGTTGGTCTCGGTCGCGACGACCTTGGCATTGGCGACGACGGCCCCTGTAGTGTCGGTTACGGTTCCAAGCAGTGTGCCGTTCACTGCCTGTCCGGAGGTTTTTGGTGAGTTGCTCAGCAGGAGCAGAGAGAGAAGCGTCAGTGATACGGGGAGTAGCTTGCGTAACACGTAAAGACCTCCAAAAGTCCCGAAAGATCAGATCTAAAACTTCGAGTTCGCTCGAATCAAAACTTCGAGTTTGCTCGAAATGGAACTACGTGCGGGCTGTGAAAGTCAATCAAAAAAAAGGGAGTTGTGTTAAGCGGGAATCAAAGCCAATAAAGTGGATCGACGGCCTCGCGAGATGACTGCCTGCCTCTCAAAAAAAGGCAGCATTCATCCCACGGAGCGAACAGAGATCCGCTCTGGATCAGCTGGGATTAGAGGGTTTTAGACCCAGACGGGAACGTTGGCGACTCCCGCGGTTCCGAAGACGCGGCGGTAGCGCTCGATCTCCTCAGGTGGCCCCATGGCTTTCTGGTAGTTATCGGAGAGCTTGACGGCTGGGCGGCCATCGACTTCGCTGAGTTTGCATACAAGGCTGACAGGGTTGAAGCTGTCGTTGCCTTGAGGATTGCAGTCGCGGAAGTCATTGGTAAGGAATGTTCCCCAACCGGCGCTGAAGCGGATGCGATGCTCGGGCAGCCACTTCGCCGGGTCGGTAAAATCGGCTGCACTGCGAAACTCCGAAGGATCGGTGTCATTGCGAACGGTACCTCCAAAGTACGCGTGAAGCGCCACTATGGAATCCACATCGAGCCCGTCCGAAGCGATAAGGCGTTTGGTACGGGGGTCGCGGCCACGTCGCTGGAGCCATGCGATGTACTCGTCGCCGGCAACGAACGGGTTTTTACTGTCGATGCGCTGCCCGGTCCAGTTCCCGACCCAGTCCGGGGCATTTTCGAGAAACTGGGTGGTGCCAAAGGTGTCGGGCAGCATGATCAGCAGCTCGCCCTGGTAGGTCTTTTGCCAGAGCTCGAGCAGCTTGTATTGCGACTGGCGAAGTTCTTCGTCGCTGTTGGCGAGGGCCGCCATAGCCATGGGCAATTCGTGTGCGTTGGTGCCGATAGCCTCGAGGTCGTGTGTATAGGCAAAGTAGGTATTGGAACTGCCGACAAAGGTCGCACCCAGCACGTCTCTCATGGCAGTGACGACATAGTCCTGCCAGAGGAAGCTGTGGCGGCGGCGAGTTCCGAAATCACTGACGGTAAGCCCCGGAACACCGTAGAGCCGGGCGATCTTCTCCCAGAGGCGCGTCTTGGCGCGGGCGTAGAGTATGTCGAGTTCAAGCTCAGACAGTTTCTTGAGGTTCGAACGGGTCTTCAGTTCGTCGATGGCGGAGAGAGCATAGATCTCCCACATGGTTGTTTCCGTCCAAAGCCCTTCGAAGCTCAGGGAGAGCTGACCTTCGCGGATGGACAGGTCGAAGTCGGAGAGGCGGAAGTCGCGCTCAAGCCAATGGAGGAATGCGGGCTCGAAGATACCCCGGGTGCCATAGAAGGTGTTGCCAGCGAGCCAGATCAGTTCCGACTTGTGGAAGCGGAGCTTGCGTGTGGATTCGAGCTGTTCACGCAATTCGCGGACGTCGACGATGTCGCCGAGAGGAACATCGTGGGAGCGATTCATCAGCGTGAAGGTGGCCCGGGTCCGGGGAAAATGCTTCCAGATGAACTGGAGCATGAGCAGTTTGTAGAAGTCGGTGTCGAGCAACGAACGCGTGATGGGGTCGAGCTCCCAGTTGTGGTCATGCGCGCGACGGGCGAGGTTAACGATCACGGTGAAGATATTGTATTCGGCGGATGTTGGAGAGACAGGGAGAAAGGCGTCATAACCTGTTTGTTTGAGATGACCGGCAAACTGGCGAACGAGGGCGGATAAGGGCGGGCGAGAGATCGAGTACCGAAAGTCACAACACTGGTAAAAACGCCAGGGGTTGAGGGTCAGCGCGGGTGTTAATATCTGATGAACCCGACCCCCCTTCGGCGCTTAGCCTAACATGTCAGTCCGTCATCAATGCCTCATCTACGAAGGGTGTCCCTCTCTCCATCTGGAGACTATCGCTGCCTGCATCAAGCTGCAGATTGACAGGAATTACCGCTGCCTCTACATGAACAGCGAACCGATGGTTACGCTGCTGAGCTCGTATCTCGAGGCGATCGGTGTTGACGCCGGCGAGGAGTGCCGCAGAGCACGAGGCTCGTGCTTTCATCGGAGCCGAAAACATCTGGGCAAAAACCAATTCGTTCAACATCGAACGAATGTTCAATGGGTTCGAACAATTGGTTGATGAATCATTGCGCAGCAACTTCGCCGGTCTTTTTGGGGTCGGGCGACATTGGGTGGGAGTTCGGTCCGAAGAAGGACTTCTCGAAGCTTTTCGAGTATGAGTGGCGACTGGAGCGATTCTTTCACGAGCATCCTCAGATGGAAGGCATCTGCCAGTATCACGCGGACACGCTGCCGCGTGATGCACTGCGAACGGCTGCAATCGCCCATGAAACGATATTCGTCGATGAGAGGCTCTCTGTGGCCAACCCGAACTTCGTCGGCGCAAGACCTTCGAGTCACGACCGAAGTGGAAACCCGTATTTTCAATCTCTGAGTGCTCCGAGCAATGAAGCGGGTTGAAGCAGCCTGGGCGGTGAGTTCCGCGAAACAGGGATCTGCTCCGGGCACTGATGTTGCGCAGCTTTTTCCGTAGCCAGGATCAGTCTTCGGTTGCATCGGCAGGATGCGAAAGCTCCGGGATCGAATCCGTGTGAGTGCCGCAGGAGCGCCGCACCACCAGCCGGACTGGAACGAGTACGTCGCGGATTGGCAGCTCGGGGTGCTCGAGGCGATCGAGCATCGTGGCCATGGCGACCGCACCGATTCCCGCGCAGTCCTGGTGAACGGTGGTAAGCGGAACAGGCAGCAGGCTCGCGTATCGCACATCATCCATACCCACGATGCGAATGTCTTCGGGTATGCGGACCCCCATACCAAGGAGAGTCTGCATGAGACGCGCGGCAGTGAGGTCGTTGGCGCAAACGACACCACTGGGGCGGGCGGTCTCTAGCATGTGCTGGATGAACGGCTGCTCCTGCGGATTGCCTCGCCAGACGGATTGCCAATCGGGATGAATTGAGCGAAGGCGAAGGGCCTCGTAGAAGCCGGTAATGCGGGCATCCGTGGAATTTGCGGCATGCTCTTCGCCGAGAAAGACGAGGCCGGAGATGCCGTGCTCGAGAAGGTGATCTGCGGCGAGATAGCCGGCGCGGCGATTATCAATGCCAACCAGATCGTGTTTTGAGCGCTGGGGCCAGGGCAGATAGCAGTGATCCAGCAGAACAACGGGAATCTGCGTTCGATCGAGAGCCCGGGCGATGCGGCGGTTGGCGGCGTCTTTTTCGGCGGCGAATTCGAGCGGAGCGAAAAACACGCCAGCGACGCGCTGTGAGATGAGCGATTGCACCATCTGTTCGGCGGCCTGCGCGCTGTCCTGAACGGAAACGGAGGAGTTGCTCCAAAGGAGCGCGTCGGGGCGGGCGAACTGGGTGCGCATCATGCCGTTGCAGATGGGTTCAAAGATTTCAGTCATGCCCAGTTCAGGGATGAGCACGCCAAATGTGCGGCCGACGGGCTGGCTTTCCGCGAGAACGTGGGTTCCGGCTCCTGGACGGCGGGTGACCAGACCCATGCGCTGGAGGTCGTGAACGGCTTTAGCGATAGTGATTCGGGAGGCATCGAAGAGCCGGCCGAGCTCAGCTTCGCTGGGAAGACGATCACCAGGCTTCAAGGTTCCGGATTGGATACTGGCGAGGAGGTGATCGAAGACGCGTCGATGTTTCGATTGACGATGGGCAGAATCGGCTTCGAGAGGCGGGGCCAGATTGCCAGCAGGTTTTCGCAATTTCGGCATTAGACCAGCCTTTCTGCGCGATTCAATCGACCAATGAAATGACACTACTGAAACGATGGATTGTCAATGCAATCTGGCGCAGGATAAGCGTGAGGTCAGGCGGCTGACTGATCGATCGCGAGTTCAATTTCGCTGCGTATGTTTTCAGGAAGGTGCGGCATGGCACCGGATTGAGATGCAATCCAGCCTCCCCACCGGTTTCCTGCCTCGTTGAGAACAGGCAGTTCGGCACCGCGCAGAAGGTAGTGGGTCATCGCCGCGGTAAAGGCATCGCCGGCGCCGATAGTGTCCACAACACTGACAGGAAACCCGGGATGCTCGTGCCACTCGTCGCGACGCACAAGCAGGCTGCCGTGCGCGCCCCGGGTGATGGCCACCATCTCGAGGGATGGGAACTCTGCGAGAAATCGCTCGGCGCTGGAATGCAGGTTGTGCGGCAGAATGTCATCTTCGACCGAGAGGCCAAGCAGCGCCAGCATCAGGGGCACCTCCGCATCGTTCATCTTCACTACAGTCGCAAGTTCGAGCGACTCCTGAACAACCTCGCTCGAATAAAAAGGAGGGCGCAAGTTGACGTCGAAGATGCGAATACACCGGGAAGATGTCTGAGCAGCCAGGGTCTGGATCGTCTGGCGGGATTCAAGACTGCGCTGGGCAAGCGATCCGAAGCAGATGGCATCGGCGCGCTCGGCAAGCCGGACCCACTCGTCAGAGAGTTCGAGAGAATCCCAGGCAGCCGGCTTGTGGATGATGTATTGCGGCTGACCGTCATGGAAGGCGACGGTGACGCGGCCGGTTTCGTGAACGCGATCGACCTGGAGGAAGCTGGTGTCGGCCGGAAGAGGATCAAGCTGATTCACAGCCTCGCGGCCCAGGTCGTCGCGACCGATGCGGCTCAGGACGGCGGCATGATTTCCGAGGCGGCCGGCCATCACCGTGAAGTTGGCGGGCGCGCCGCCCAGGCGTGGCCCTGCAGGCAATATGTCCCACAGCAGCTCGCCAATTCCCAATACCAGATGCGGCTCTTTCAAGTTTGTACTCCCCCTCAGGCCATCAACCGGATACCAGAGGACCGGTTTCTTTTGTCATTGCAAACCGGTTATCTACTGCGCGAGTCCAGCTTTTCTTGTATCGGGTTGATTCGTCAATAGAGTCGGGCGGAAAGTTCACGCATTTCATTCCGGGCTGAAGCGCCAGATTGAACAGTCCTCGTAATTGGCGGCAGCATACTCCCCGTCGGGCTGGTTCGCCATGATCTTGTGGTCGGCAATGGCATCGGAGCGGGTGCGGCGCACCTGGCCCAGAAAAAGACGAGTGAAGCCGGGATGCCGTTCGATGACGCGATCCTGCTCGTTGTTCACGTACAGCAGATCGAGTTGGCCGTGGCGGTTTGCAAAGGTTCGCGCAAGATGCTTGAGGAGACGGCGCACCACCGCCTCGCCGAAAGGATTGAAGAGGAAGGCGAGGCAGGGGCCTTTGGGAAATGGGCACTGGAGGACGTCGCGGCAGGTGATTTGCATGGGAGCAACGGCGCGCCCAGCGGATTGCCATGCGTCAATGTTGCTGCGGGCGACGGCTGCCAGGGCGGGATTGATTTCTATTCCCTCCACTTTCTTGAAAGGGAATTCTGAGGCAAGCAGCATTGCCCGGCCCATGCCCGCGCCGATGTCAACGAACGTGAAACGGTCGAGGGGAGCGCACGGGCTCGTCCTCTGCCATCGTTTAAGCAGTGCATGAAACACCGAGGGGGCGACGCCGAAGTAGGCAGTGGAATGGCGGTCGTGGGCATGGCCGGTTTTAAGAAGGCGTCCGGGAATGAGACCGCTGGTCTGCACGCCATGTTTGAGGTCGAAGGGATGGAGAGTGAATCCTTCTTTTTTGGTGAGACGAGGCAGACGGAGCTTTTTCTGCCCTGGCATGTGCTTTGATTTGACCACGGTCACGCCTGAACCTTAGCACACGGGGGACAACGGTCCCATGGCGCCGAACATGGCCCACGGGCGGCCGTGCTGACAATTGGTCAAATAGCGCGCTTATTCAATCTGATTACCGGCCGCACGGTTCCGAAGCTGGCTTTCGTGACAGTAGGACGGTAATCGCGTTAGGCTTGAGGTAATCGCGCATTGACGAGACAAGGAGCTCGCGCAATCCCCATGCCTATACAGAAGACCTCGAAGATCTGGCACAACGGCAATCTGATTCCGTGGGAGGATGCAACCATTCACGTAATGAGCCACGTGATTCATTACGGCTCAAGCGTGTTCGAGGGCATTCGCTGCTACGCACAACCGCAGGGTTCAGCAGTGTTCCGGCTGCCCGAGCACATGCAGCGTCTTATTGACTCGGCCAAGATCTACCGGATGGAGCTTCCCTTCTCTCTCGACGAGCTTTGCGCAGCGGTCGTGGATCTGATTGAGGCGAACGGAGTGGCGCCTTGCTACATCCGTCCCATCGTGCTCCGGGGCTATGGAGAGATCGGCGTAAGTCCCAAGGGATCGCCGATTGAGGTATACATGGCCAATTTCCCGTGGGGAAAGTACGTGGCGGGAACCGGCGGCGCGGATGTCTGCGTCTCGAGCTGGAATCGCCTTGCGCCGAACACCATGCCGGCGTTGGCGAAGGCAGGTGCGAATTACATGAATTCGCAGCTCATCCGCATGGAAGCGGATATCAACGGCTACGTCGAGGGCATCGCGCTCGACGTAAACGGCCTTGTGAGCGAAGGCTCGGGCGAAAACGTGTTTATCGTTCGGAACGGAGTTCTCTACACGCCCCCGCTGGCAAACTCGGCCCTGTCGGGCATTACGCGCGACAGCGTGCTGACGATTGCGCGGCATCTGGGACTACCGGTCACAGAGCAGCCGGTTCCGCGGGAGATGCTGTACATTGCCGACGAAGTATTCTTCACCGGGACAGCCGCCGAGGTGTCGCCGATTCGCTCGGTCGATCGCATCCTCGTCGCCGATGGCAAGACTGGCGAAATTACGAAGAAGATCGCCGACGAGTTCTTCGCGATTGCGAATGGGCTGAAGCCGGACCGGTTTGGATGGCTGACACCGGTGAAGGTAAACGCGAGTGAGCCGGTTTCGGCGTAATCCCGCTCGATGAGGATTAATAGGGGCGGCTCAACCGGGCCGCCCTTTCTCTCTCGGGCGCTTCGTTCTGTCCCGGTGCGCTCCTAGTGTCGCTACGACTGTTGCCGCTATTGTTACCAGCCACCACAGCAAGGCGAGATAATCTCCTCAGAGGGGACCACTTTCGCTTTCGACACCCGGCGGAACCGTTGAGCTCCTTTGAAGGGATACGTTTGCCGATGGGCCATATCTTTCGACGGTCCAAAGCTGTGTGGACTCTTGTTCTGTTATTGGCCGCGCTGACATCTTCAGCGAGTGCGCAGCAACAACAGATCCAGAGCATTGTTTCGGCGGGCCGCCTGGAGGGGATGAAGTGGCCCGATTTCAGCGACTATCGGGCCTGGATGCAGAAGTTCTACGAGCCCTCAGGCTATGCTCCGGCGTGGATCCAAGGCACTACGCCATCGGCGCAGGCGTCGGGAATGATCGAGCTCTTTCGCAATGCATGGCGAAAGGGGCTGGAACCTGAGGATTATGACGCGTCGCGGTGGGACTCCCGCATCAAGCAATTACAGGAAGGATCCGCCGGCGTTGCGGACTTTGATGTTGCTCTGAGCGTTTGCACCATGCGTTACATTTCCGATCTGAGGATCGGGCGGATCAATCCGCGTCATTTCCAGTTCGGCTTGAGCGTTGAAGAGAAGAAGTACGACCTGGCGAATTTCATTCGCGAGCGCTTGCTGACGGCTTCGGACGTGTCCGCAGTTGCGGCGAGCGTCGAACCACCGTTTCCAACCTATCAGCGTACCGAGCAGGCACTGGCGCGGTACATTGAGCTGGCGCACAGCGACAGCGGCGAGAAGCTTCCGGCTTCGACGAAGCCGGTTGAAGCGGGACAGGAATATGCAGGCGTTCCCCGGCTGGCAAGCCTGCTTCACCTGGTTGGGGATTTGCCGGCGGATGAACAGCCCGCAGACGAGAGTGTCTACGAAGCGAACCTGGCCGAGGCGGTGAAGCGTTTCCAGACACGTCATGGGCTCGATGCGGATGGACGCCTCGGACCCGCGACGCTGAAACAGCTCAACGTCCCCCTTTCCGATCGCGTACAGCAAATCAAAATCACGCTGGAGCGCTGGCGCTGGCTGCCCGAGGAGTTTCCAGCGCCGCCAATCATCGTGAATATTCCGGACTTCCGTCTCCGCGCACTTGAAGAGGGCAACAAGATCGCGCTGGAGATGCGCGTGGTGGTCGGGAAGGCCATGCGGACCGAAACGCCGGTATTCTCGCGAGACATGACGTATGTAGTTCTGCGCCCCTACTGGAATGTTCCGCCCAGTATCCTGCGGGGAGAGATAATTCCGGCTATCAAACGAGATCGAGATTACATCGCCAAAAAGAACTTCGAGGTGACGACGAATGACGGAAAGCCCGTGACTTCGGGCGAAATCTCCGATGATGTTCTTGCAGGTCTTCAGGCGGGGAAATACTCAGTGCGGCAGAAACCGGGACCGGCAAACGCGCTTGGCCTCATCAAGCTGATGTTTCCCAATGAATACAATGTGTACCTGCACAGCACGCCTGCGCCGGAGCTTTTTTCGCGGAGCCGGCGGGATTTCAGCCACGGCTGCATCCGGGTGGAGAAGCCTGCGGAACTTGGAGCGTGGGCGCTGCGCAACAATTCCGGCTGGACGCTCGAACGCGTGCAACAAGCGATGGAAAGCGGACCTGATAACCAGTCAGTGACCCTTGCGAAGAAGGTGCCGGTCTTTATCGTCTACGGAACCGCGGTGGCGTACGAAAACGGCGACGTGCACTTCTACGATGACATCTACGGGTACGACGCCAAGCTGGCTGCCGCACTTGCAAAGGGGTATCCGTATCCCTGATTACCAGCGCCGCTCGCGGCCGACGTCGACATGGACGAACTGGGATGACGCGTAGTAACCGACTCCACCACGATGAAGTGCGAGGGCCGCATTCCGGAGTTCTGTGGTGGATGTGCCGGGTATGCGGATGTCGATCGCCATGGCCTGCATGTGCAGACTGTGCTGCGCAACGCCATGACCGTGAGAACGAAGCCACTCATTGCTCCACGGAGTCCGGTAACCACACACGACATCGATTTCAGCGTTCGGACGACCCAGCGCAGCCGTCAGATCGTGAAGCAGATCGAAGACTCGAGGATCGTATTCGCGCACGTCGCCGGTCCGGTGATCGCGGAGAAAGCGGTTGAGCTCGGCAAGAGCGGCGGGATCATAGCTGTCGCCGTGGCGATAGACAATGTCGAGCCTCTCGCCAGTGTGGGTATGGAAGAAATGAAGGCGATAGGCGTCAGCAGCCGGCAAGTCGGCTTCGGCCGCAATAGCACCAGTAGGAATGAGGAAGAAAAGACAAGCGAGGAAAGCGAATACTGAGGAAAGCCGCAATGAAAAGCTACGCTCCGAACCAAAAGTAGAGCCACAATGGTCTCAGTTTTCATTCTAGCGAAACCTTCGTTCCGCGTGGAAACGAACGCAGCCCGAAGAAGGTAATGCGCACGCCGGACCCCAAACCAGACAGGTAAGTTGTTTCATATCAACAGGAAATTGACTATCACTCCAAAATCCACCAGTTACTCTGGATTCCGACTGGACTTTTGGGGAATATTAGAACCATCAATCCGAATGGTATCTTCGAGTTCGGCCAGGTTAAGTGTTTACTGAAGAGTAACAATGTAATCCCCCCAGACTGTGAGGCGGCAGGAAGAAGGACTCCTGCAGAACGACGGCGCAAGCGAATTTCCAAGGTGACTGGAACGTATGGAAGCAAAGATCTGTTGCGCGTACAACGTGTCCAGGGGCTGCAAGATCAGCTCCAAAGTCATTGTGACGGATTACGGGAGTACACCGTTCAAGCTGATGAAATTGATGCTGGACGGCCTGGCGAAAGATGCGGAGGCGGGTTTCTGGCTGACCAACCTGTCGCAGACTCCGCAAATTGTGCGGCTGTTCCCTTTCGATTTTGTTTATCTCGACAGCGATCGCAAACTCATCCAGGCATTTGAACTACCGCCGGAGGCCAAGTTGCCGCGGTTTCATCCGCGTGCTGCGAGTGCGGTGATTCTGCCATTGAACTCGCTCTCAGCCAGCGGCACAACCGAAGGCGACATCATTATCATCGGCCCGGCGGGAGATGTTGAAGTTGAACTCGAGAAGACCGCTGCACCGCCACCGATAAGCGAACCGGTTCCCGTTCCAGTTCCCGTTCCGAGGTTTGTCGAACCTATTCCGTTCGAGCTTTCGGAACTTCGGGGTGCTCCAGACAGGACGCCGGCGCCGAAGCCTCTGGGTGGTCTGCCTATCTCGACGCCGATGCCGTCGATTGCAGCCTCTCAGGGAACCTCGCACACACACTCGCTCTCTACCCGATGGCAGATTTCAACTTCGACCCCGGCGGGAGTCTTGCTGGAAACTATCGAGCGGGCCGAGGAGGAATCAGCAAGCGCGGCTACGATTCGAGCGGCCACATCGGTGATTGAGATTCCCGGCGAGTCCACAGTGGGTTCAGAAGGCGACGAAGCGGCGGAGGAGGAAGCGGGCGTACCTGTCGCAATCGCCGAAGCCGAACCTGAGCTGATGAAAGCGGTGGCGGAAGCACCAAAGATTCTCGAAGGGAAGGAAGATCGTGCTCCGGCAGAAGGGAGCGACACCGCGTTTGCGATTCTCGACACGGATTTGTCGAGGATCTTTGACTCCGCGATTGCAGAGGAGATTGACGGCGGAGAACAGCAGGAATTCCTTCGTGTTGAAAAGGTTGAGGCGGCAACTCCGGATTCGAACGAAAAGACTGACACGAATGCCGTAGTTGCAGAGCCTATCGCGCCGAGAGCGGCTGCGAAAACCGAAACGAGCAGGCCGCCGCGCACCGGCGAAGCAAAGGCTAAGATTCCTGTTGCGCGAGAGAAAGGGATAGCTCCGGCCAGAACGGCTCCCACAAACGGCTCACGCAAACCGGAGCGATCCGACGTTCCGGATCCCACTGCCGGCTCTCAAAGCCAGGGGGCCGCATCGTGGGGACGAGGCAGGAAGCGATCCTTTGGATATATCGTCAAGGAATTCCTGAACTGCCCCGATCCACTCCCCGAGTCGCGCATGAATCCGCGACTTGTACAACAAGGCATCGTTGCTTATGAAGCCGGTGACGCGTCAACTCCCATGGAGGTGCGCGATGTATCTCCATCCGGGCTCTACCTGCGTACCAAGAAACGCTGGCAACTGAGGAGAATCTTCACGCTCACCCTGCAGAGAAAGGGTGCAAGCGAGGAAGAATTCCAGAGCCGGGTGAATATGCGGGTCGCAGCAGTGCGAAGCGATCGAGACGGGGTGGGCCTGGCGTGGGTTCTACCCAAGAACGTCGCGTTCGATCCCTGGCGGCGTGTGCATACCAAGAGAAGTGACGAAACAGACTTGCAGTTCTTCATAAGGGAGATCCGCCTGACAAAGGCGCTCGCGTTCCTGCAGCAGATTTGCCCTTTATCAACTACAGAGATCGAGCACGCTCTGCAGGAGCGCTTCAGCAACAAGCGGGTTGCAAGCGCAGTGGAGATCGCGCTGAAAGCTGAAGACCTCGTAGAAAGGAACCACTACACAGAGCCGGTACAGGCTCACTCTGAAATTGTGATGCGAGTTCTGGAGAATGGTTCGTGGATCGAGGAGGACTGGATTCGAAGAATGTGGGCCGGGCTGCTTGTCTCGTCCTGTAACGAGGACGGCAGCGACAAGACAAACCTGGCGTTTCTCGAGCTGATGGCAAGACTCACGCCCATTCATCTACGTATCCTCTCGTATGTGTGCAAGAAGGCGGTAGAGACGATCTCACCGGATAAGCCGGAGGCCAAGGTGGAGATATATTGCTCGACAAAAGAATTGATGGAGGCAGCAGACTCTCACAGCTTCCAGCGGATTCTGCAGACCATCGGGCATCTGTCTAACTTCGGATTGTTCCAGGATGTCCTGAGGCCATCGTATTCAGCGGCTGACGACAAAATGAGGACAAGGACCACGCCAACGGCCCTGGGGCTGAAGATGTACGCGCACTGCCTCGGACAGCGCACTTAGGATTTCGCAACCCAGAGGCGTCGTCAATTCGAACGGCCGATTCAGGACCCCCATGCTTCGGAGTGGTCCTCCTGGAAGAATCTACCCTTCGGCATGGTGCATTTCATCGAAGGTCGTTATTTAGAATGGCGATATGCTCTTGCGACTTCTTCGCCTCCCCGGTTTGATCTCGATTTGTGCTTCCCTCCTCCTTTCCGCTGCGAGTTCGGTGAATGCCTGTGGGCAGGCCTACGTCGGTCAACCTAAATTGGTCGTCGTGATTGTCATCGATCAGTTTCGTGGCGATTATCTGAATCGCCATCGAGCCGACTTCAAGAACCGCGGTTTCAAGCTGTTCATGGACCAGGGCGCGTGGTTCACCGATTGCTACTATGACTACGCGAATACCAAGACTGCTCCGGGGCACGCGACGATTGGAACGGGCGCTTACTCCGATGGGCATGGAATCGAGTCGAATGAGTGGTGGGATGCTTCGCGATCGGACCAGGTGAAGGTGAGTTCCGTGGAGGACGAGCGCTATCAGCTCGTTGGTATTCCCGCCTCATCGATCCCTGCGAATCAGCCTGGCGCGCCACCGAATGCGCCGAAGTTTCTGGTCGGGGCATCGCCGTTGAATCTGCGAGCATCGACGCTCGGCGACGAGTTGCGACTGGCAACGGCGGGGAAGGCCAAGGCTTTCGGGATTTCGTTGAAGGATCGAGCCGCGATTCTGCCGCCGGGACAATCGGCCAATGGAGCGTTCTGGATCGATAATGCGAGCGGTCAATTCATTACTTCGACTTACTACATGGAGCATTTGCCGGAGTGGGCGCGGGCCTTCAATGCGAGTGGACGCGCTGCGCAGGCGGCACGCGAAGCCAACGTGGAGGGGACCACGCAGTTCTTTGAACTGGTGGGGCGGACCCCGGCGGCGAATGACTACGAGTTCGATTTTGCCAAGGCGCTGATCACCGGAGAAAAGCTCGGGCAGCGCGGTGTTACGGACCTGCTGACGATTTCGCTCTCCGCGAACGATATCCAGGGGCATCAGTTGGGACCGGATTCGGATTCGGAGCAGCAGATGATCCTTGCGCTGGATCGTGCAGTTCGACCAGTTCTTCTCTTGGCTTGATCAAAATGTCGGGCTCAACAATGTCTGGCTGGCGCTGACAGCGGATCACGGAATCGCCCCCGTAGCGGGAGAGGCTGCGAAGCTGGGAATGAATTCAGCGATGGTGAACATGGTGAAGCTGTACGCGCGGCTAGAAGAAGAGCTGAATCAGCGTTATTCGCCGGGTGCGAAGGTCGATTATCTGATGCCCGGACCAGAGCTGCCATACATCGTGCTGAACAAGCATGCCTTCGAGAAGGCGCACATTGAGGAGCAGGCGGCCGAGGAGGAGCTGGCAGCATTGCTGGCGGAGGCGGTGGCTGCTCAAAACCCGGCGCCGATGCCGATGCTGAAAGTGGGCGAAGCATTAGCGGAACCTTCGCAGCACAGGCTGCCGCCCTCGCCGCAGGTTGCAGCTGTATATACACGGCTCCAGATGGCAGGCGGGCATCTGCCGCAGACAGAGCTTGGGTCGAGAAATGGCGCACAGCTACGCATACCACGGGAACTGGTTTGTGATGCTGGCGCTGGGCGGGTATCAGATGGAGGATATTCGTGCGTGGGGCGGCACGACGCACTTCAGTCCATGGTCGTATGACCGGCATGTACCCCTGGCGTTCTATGGAGCACCGTTTGTTGCCGGCGAGTATCATGAACGTGTGGCTCCAGTTGATCTGGCAACCACGATTGCGGCGGAGCTGGGCATCAACTTCCCTTCTGCCGCGGTGGGGCACGTGCTGACCGAGGCATTGAAATCGGAGCACGCGAAAGCTCAATAGAAGGAAAAGATCGCACGTGAAACCCGACATGAAAGTGGAGTTTGCGGGCATCGAGCTTATCAGCCCGGTCATCGCCGCGAGCGGCACTTTTGGCTACGGCATTGAGTTTGAAGAGATCGTTTCGCTGGACCGCATTGGCGCGTTCGTCACGAAAGGGATTTCGCTCGAGCCGATGCAGGGACATGCAGCGCCCCGGATTATTCAGACTGCTGCAGGGATGCTGAACGCGATCGGGTTGCAGAATATCGGGGTTGCAGAATTTATCGAAAAAAAGCTGCCGCCCATGAAGCGGTATCCGTCATGCAAGGTCATCGTCAACGTTTTCGGCTACACGGTGAGCGATTACAAGGGCGTGGTGGAGCGGCTGAATGACGCCGATGGGATCGTTGCCTACGAGTTGAACGTCTCCTGTCCAAATGTTCATGCGGGCGGAATGGCTTTCGGGTCGGATTGCGGTTCGCTCGAATACCTGGTGCGACGAAGTAAAGAACGTGGCGAAACGGCCGCTGATGGTGAAGCTTTCGCCGAACGTGACATCGATTGCGCAAATGGCGCGGGTCTGCGCCAGTTCGGGCGCCGATGCAATCAGCCTGGTGAATACATTCCTTGCGATGTCGATCGACGTGGAGACGCGCAGACCGAGGCTGACGAATGTTACCGGCGGGTTGTCTGGACCTGCGATCAAGCCGATCGCCGTACGGATGGTATACGAAGCCGCGAAAGCGGTGAACATCCCGGTAATTGGGCTGGGCGGGATCGTCACTGCGGAAGATGCGGCGGAATTCATGCTGGCCGGGGCGACGGCTGTACAGGTGGGAACGGCAAGCTATGCCGATCCGCGGGCAACGGAGCGGCTGGCCAAAGATCTTGAGTCGTGGTGCCGCAGCCATAATGTGGAGCGCGTGGCAAACCTGACGGGGGCTGTGGAGATTTCTCAGAAATAGCGAAGGTTCAGCACCTGAAACTCCTGCTCTGATAGTCAATGCCTTCGTCCCCGGTCAGAACACCTTGTTGAACGCATGGATAAACCGCAAAAAGACGAACTCCTGGAGCGGATGCTCTTCTCTGATGGACTTGTCGAGGCTTACGCACGGCCTGAACAGGGACGCTCGGAACCTGCGGGCGATCACTGGACTCGACCGGTGTTGCTCGAAAGGATTGCGTATCTTCGGAAACTCGCGCGCTTCAGCGAAGGCGCCGCTTTCGATATTATCCGGGAACTTCCGGGTTACGAACTGATGCTCATGGTGCTGCTGCGGAGCAGCGATGCCGCAGCAGATGAGAAACATGGCCTCACATTCGTGGTGCTGGATGGGCAGGCGACGCTCGTGACGGGCGGTACGCTGGAAAGTCCAAGGAGAATCTCCGCCGGGGAAATTCGCGGGGCCGGCATCAAAGGGGGAGCCAGCCGCGAATTGAGGCGTGGCGACGTGGTGCATATCGGAGCGGGAAACCCGCACCAGTTTCACCTGTCCGGCGAAAAGGGCTTTGCGTGCCTGAAAGCACAGGTTTGCCAGGAATCGGCGTCCCGGGCGGGTTCGGGCTTATGAATTCCTTATGCGGGCTTTAGGTTTCACTACTGATTTGCGGAACACACTACATCCATGCACTTCGTTGGCAGGATGTTCATCGATCTCATGGTAACGATGTTCTTCGTCGGACTGGCTGGGTCGGCAATCGTAATTCTGATCAGCTTCGTGGAAGATTTTCGCGAGTTGTTTGGATCTGACGAGCCCGGACATGAACCGGTAGCGGCGCCACACTCCGCAGCAACGAAAGCTCTCACCACCCGCGCCGAAGCCAGATAGTTGCGTATGGCGATCTCCGGGCTTAGAGCCGGGAGAGTCGCGAGAGGCGGCGATCTGCTAGCTGTTCACGAACTCCTTTTCTAAAAATGGCGACACCCGCAAAGCGGGCTTCAGAAATAGTGATGTGGATCACTTTTCTTGACGACCAGCGCGCAAAACAAGTGATTTGCAACACTTGTGATGACGCTCACAGCCGATCGTGATTAAAGCTAAGTACCGTGCCATCATTCACCGTGGTTCAAATTGTGATCTGGCCGACATGGATTGGCCTGAGGGAACCTACGGTGCCTCCACAGTGAGAGGTGGGCATGGGGCAGACGATTTGGCAGTCGATGGAGAAGAAGGGTTACACCCGCAGACAATTTATCCAGTTCTGTACGGCAGCCGCAGCGGCTGCCGGTTTTGCGAAGAGCGGTGTTGCCCAGGTGGTGTCGGCGTTTGATAAGAAAGAAAAGCCGGCTGTGTTGTGGATGCACTTTCAGGAGTGCACGTGCTGCAGCGAGTCGTTTATCCGGGCGTCGCACCCGATCGTGGCGGATGCGCTGCTCGATGTTCTATCGCTGAATTACACCGAGACGCTGATGGCGCCGTCCGGGTTTCAGGCGGAGAAGAGCCTGAACGATACGATCAAGAACAACAAGGGCAAATACATCGTTCTGGTTGAGGGTGCGGTTCCAACCAAGGACGGCGGCGTCTACTGCATGATTGGCGGAAAGACGTCCGAGTCGATTCTGCAAGAGGTTTCGAAGGACGCTGCGGCCATTATCGCGTGGGGCAGTTGCGCTTCGAACGGTTGCGTGCAGGCTGCAAAGCCGAATCCGACGCAAGCGACGCCGATCCACAAACTGGTGAACAAGCCGGTGATCAACGTGCCGGGCTGTCCGCCTATCGCGGACGTGATGATGGCGGTTGTCACGCATGTTCTGGTATTGGGGCAGATTCCGGCGCTCGACAACCTGGGGCGGCCGAAGGAGTTCTACGGACGGCGCGTGCATGACACCTGCTATCGCAGGGCGAATTACGACGCGGGGTTGTTTGTTGAGTCGTTCGACGATGAAAGCGCGCGCAAGGGGTATTGCCTTTACAAGATGGGCTGCAAAGGACCTGTGACCTACAACGCGTGCTCGGTGGTGGGATGGAATGACGGCGTCAGTGCGCCAGTGCGCTCGGGGCACCCATGCATCGGCTGCAGCGAAGAAGGGTTCTGGGACAACGGACCACTCTACCAGCACCTGTCGAGTTTCCCGGGCTTCGGAATTGAAAGCACAGCGGACACGGTGGGCACCATCGTTGCGGCGGCCACGCTGACCGGCGTTGCTGCGCACGCGGTGGTCACGAATGTCCGCAAGCACAAGGTCATTGCGGAAGTGCACGCAGAAGAAGAGAAGGAGCAATAAGCGGCCATGGCACGCATCGTTGTAGATCCAGTAACTCGTATTGAAGGCCACCTGCGTGTTGAGGCGGTGGTAGAAAACGGCGTCATCACGGACGCATTCAGCTCAGGAACGATGATTCGCGGATTAGAGAAGATCCTGATCGGGCGGGATCCACGCGATGCCTGGGCCATTACGGAGCGCGTTTGCGGCGTATGCACGACGGTGCACGCGATGGCGAGTTGCCGCGCAGTGGAAGACGCGCTGGGCATCAATCTGCCGCCGACGGCGGAACTGATCCGCAACATCATGACGGCGACCCTGCACGTGCAGGACCACGTGGTGCACTTCTACCATCTGCATGCACTCGACTGGGTGGACATTGTCAATGCGCTGAAGGCCGATCACAAGAAGGCGGCCGACCTGGCCCAGTCGTTCTCGAGCTACGACAAGAATACGGCGGCGCACTTTACGGATGTGCAGAGGAAGGTGAAGCAGTTTGCCGATACCGGGCTTGGCATCTTCGCGAATGGCTACTGGGGACATCCGGCGTACAAGCTTCCGCCGGAGGTGAATTTGATCGCGGTGGCTCACTATCTTGACGCGCTTGAGTGGCAGAAGGAAGTGGTCAAGATTCACGCGATTTTTGGCGGCAAGAATCCGCACCCGAACTACCTGGTGGGAGGAGTTCCCTGCTCGATCGACGTAAATGAAGTGGCTGCGATCAATACCGAGCGGCTGAACTTTGTGGGCCAGTTGATCGCGCAGGCCGATGAGTTTGTGAACCAGGTGTATGTGCCGGATCTGCTGGCAGTGGCTTCGTTCTACAAGGACTGGGCGAAGTGGGGCGGCGGCCTGACGAACTACCTCAGCTACGGCGAGTATCCGATGCAGGGATTCGGTAAGCCAGAGGCGTTCAAGTATCCGCGGGGCGCCATACTCAATCGCGATTTGAGCCATGTGTACCCGGTGAATGCGAAGGACAAGCAGGAGATCAAGGAGTACATTGCTTCTTCGTGGTACACGTACCAGGGCGGGGATCATGTCAGCCTGCATCCGTGGGAGGGCGAGACGGACATCAAGTATTCCGGGCCGCAGCCTCCGTTCGAGTCTCTGGAAGGGTACGAGAAATACTCGTTCCTCAAGACACCGCGCTGGAAGGACAACCCGATGGAGGTGGGTCCGCTGGCACGGCTGCTGGTGGCGTATGCCTCCGGCCATGCGGATGTGAAGGAAGCAGTAGGAGGGGCGCTGGGCAAGCTGGGTGTTCCGGTGGAAGCGCTTTTCTCGACTCTGGGAAGGACGGCGGCGCGGGGACTTTCGGCGTCGCTGGAAGTTGGATACCTGAAAGAGTTCTACAACGATTTGATGGCTCGGGTGAAGACGAACGAGACATCCACTTTCAATAACGAGCGCTGGGACCCTAAGACCTGGCCGAGCGAGGCCGAGGGTGTAGGACTGGTGGAAGCTCCGCGCGGCGCACTGGCTCACTGGATCAAGATCAAGAACGGCAAAATCGAGAACTATCAACTGGTGGTTCCGACGACCTGGAACGGTTCGCCGCGCGATGCCAAGAAGCAACGCTCTTCTTTTGAGGCAGCGCTGATTGGGACGCCAGTAGCCAAGCTCGATGAGCCGGTCGAAATTATCCGGACCATTCACTCCTTTGATCCGTGCCTTGCCTGCGCTGTGCACCTGTACGATCCGCAGGGAAGACACCTCAACCAGGTTTCCTTCGAGTGATGAGATGAGTACGACTGGAATCGCAGGCAAATCGGCTTTTGGCAACGGGAATCATCCGGCAGAGTACCGGCGGATATATGTGTGGGAGATGCCGGTACGCGCCTACCACTGGATCAACGCGATCGCGCTGACCTTGCTGTGCATTACCGGATATCTCATCGGAGCACCGGTCAAGCTGGGGAGCGCAACCGAAGCGTATCAGCAGTACTGGTTCGGGACGGTTCGCTTTGTTCACTTCCTCAGCGCTTATGTGTACGTCTTCAATTTCCTGGCGCGCATTTACTGGGGATTTGTGGGCAACAAGTACGCGAAGTGGAACAACTTCTTCCCGATCACCAAGGCGCAACGGGAAGAGATCGCTGATGTGCTCAAGACGGACGTGTTTCAAGTCAAGCTGCACGGGCCGATCTCGACAGGACACAACTCGCTGGCCGCATTCATTTATTTCCTGACTTTCGTTGCATTCTGCGTGCAGGCGATTACAGGGTATGCGCTGTATTCGAGCATGAGTACTTCGTTCATTCCGCGGATGTTCACATGGGTTGTGCCGTTGATGGGCGGCGAGATGAGCGTGCGGTACTGGCACCACGTTCTCATGTGGTTCTTTGTGCTGTTTACTATTGTTCACATCTACCTGGCGTTCTATCACGACTACATCGAAGGACGCGGTACGATCTCCTCGATCGTGGGGGGATGGAAATTCGACAAGGTTCCAGAAGAACAGGACAAGGGAGCAGAGAGTAGTAAGTAGGGAGTAACAAGCCTTGCGGGCTCGCTCGCTTCGGAGAGTCTATAGAGTTGGATTGAGGTAAGAGTGAGCACGAAGAAGACACTGGTTCTGGGGCTGGGGAACGTCATCATGGGCGACGAAGGAGTCGGCGTACATGTGGTGCGGGCCCTGGAAAAACATACATTACCTAAGAACGTAGAATGCCTGGACGGCGGCACCGGCGGCTTCATTCTGCTGGAGCCGCTGCAGGCAGCAGATCACATCATTCTGATCGATGCAACAGACGACGGGAACCCGCCCGGAACCGTAACGCGAACGACGCCGCGCTTTTCCAGCGACTATCCACCCACACTCACCGCGCACGATATCGGCGTGAAGGATCTGCTCGACGCTTTCTACATGCAGGGCGGCGAGCGCGAGGTCGTGCTGTTTGCGATCTCGATCGATCCCAGGCAGTCGATTTCGATGGAACTGTCGGCGGAGGGCGCGAGAGGGCGCGATCAGGCAGCGCAGCGGATTGCCGCAGAGTTGAACGGCGCAGTGTAAAAGTGGCCTTTCGGAAGGCTGAAGCTCCCAAAGCATAGTGGGGATCTCAAGGGCACGAAGGTTTCTGCCTCCTCCGCCTTTTGCGGCCCCGACGGCAAGTCACACTTGCAGAGGCACGGGGGCAGAGCTTAGATTTCAAACGTTACAGTGGAGAGAGATTTCCTCGATTGATGTTTCGAGAAAGGGACTCGATGGACCGCCGGACGTTTTTGGGTACTGCTACTGCTGCCGCAATTGTTCATGGCCTGAATCCGATTTCTTCTATTGCTGAAACTCCGAAAGTTAAACCGATGGCTGTGGGGCTTCTGGTGAGCCCCTATAGTGCGCCCGAGGCAACAATCAAGCGGGTTCACGATCTGGGTTTCTCCAACTGCTTTCTGTCGCTGGATGGGTATATCGGGAAGTTCACCTCGGAATCTGCAAAGCAGATTGGCGGGCTGCTGGAAAAGTACAACGTGGTGGCTACCACGGTCGAGGTCGTTGGGCCGGGACCGCTGGTGTGGGACTTTCTTCAGGGCCCTTCAACGATCGGGGTGGTCCCGCCGAAGACGCGCGCGGCACGGATCGATGCACTCAAGCAAGTTTCAGACTTTGCGAAACAGTTAGGAATCGGGCAGGTGCAAACGCACTGCGGATTTATCCCTGAGAACCCGGGGGATCCGCTCTATCCGCAGACGGTCGCTGCAATCCGCGCAGTTGCGGAGCATTGTCATGGAAACGGGCAGCATTTCCTAATGGAGACCGGACAGGAGACACCGACAACGATGTCGCGCGTGATTCACGATGCCAATCTTCCGAATCTTGGAGTTGGGCTGGATACGGCAAACCTGATTCTCTATGGCAAAGCGAACCCAGTGGATGCCGTGGACATTCTTGGAACGCATGTGCGAAGCGTTCACGCCAAGGACGGCAAGTGGCCGACAGACCCCAGCAAGCTAGGCGAGGAAGTGCTGATCGGGAAGGGACTGGTTGATTTCAAGGCTGTGTTCACGAAACTTCGCAAGCTAGGCTATACGGGGGCGATTACGATTGAGCGAGAAACTTCAGGGCCACAGCAGGTAGAGGATGTGAAAAACGAGAAGATGTATCTTGAGAAAATTCTGAGCGAGATGATGGCTTAGCCCGATCACGGGTAGAGCTTCCTATTTTTTAGGCAAACTTACCTACGGGCCAGAGCCCGTGCCCTTTCGAACGTGAGGACATATGAATCGGCGGGAGTTTTTGCAGGCGGGATCGGGCGTAGTTTCGGGAATGCTGGTGCTCAATCCACACACAGTATTTGGGTATGACGCGAACTCTGCTGTTCGGCACGCGACTGCTGGGATGCGGCAATCGGGGCACCGGAGTGGCGACATCGTTTGCCCAGAATACGTCGGCGCGAGTGGTCGCGCTTGCGGACCTTTTCGCAGATAATCTGGCGAAGGGGCAGGACCATTTCAACAAAGTGAACGCGGGCCTGGGACAGCCGGCAATTGACAGCAAGCTCCTGTTTCGCGGACCGCATGCGTTTGAGGAGTTAGCGAACTCAAAGGACGTGGACCTTATCCAGATCTCGACGCCGCCGTATTTTCACGTGCAGCACCTCGAGACGGCTGTGGCATCGGGCAAACACGTCTATTGCGAGAAGCCGGTGGGAATCGACATCGCGCAAGCGAAACATGCGTTGGAGATCGCAAAGAAGGTGAAGCCGAACCAGAGCGTCGATGTGGGGTTTCAATGCCGGATGGCTCCGCCGATTGCAGCACTCAATGAAAAGGTCAAAGGCGGAGCGTTGGGAAAAATTGCAACCGTCTCAGGTAACTACAACGCGCCGGCGTCGACTGAGAAAAAGCGCGAGGGCGAAGGACCGGATGAATACCGGCTGCGCAACTGGCTTTGGGACCGTGTGCTCTCAGGCGATATTCTCGTGGAGCAGAACATTCACATCATCGATCTATCCAACTGGATGCTTGGCGCCCATCCATTGAAAGCTATGGCCACCGGCGGACGCAATGTACTTACCCACTATGGCGACATATGGGACAACTATCAGGTCGACTACACCTACCCCAATGACGTGCATTTCACCTTTGCGTCGACCCAATTTGGAGCAGATGGGGTGTTTGACGCGGGACTGAAGCTCTTCGGATCGAGCGGATCGGCAACATGTCCGTATGCCGGACCAATTGCGATCACAGGCAGCAACGCATGGTCGTGGCAGGATTCGGATTCAACGGCAGCGGGATCCGGGAAGTTCGCGGCCAATGGCGCGTTTCTAGACAACCTGAAGTATGCCGACCGCGACAAGGAGCGGACTTTTATTGCGAGTATCGTGTCCGGCCCGGTGCATAACCAGATTGCAGACGGAGTGGAAACTGCGCTGAGCTGCATCCTCGGCAGGATGGCGGGATACCAGAAGCGCGAGGTGACCTGGGAAGAGATGCTGGCTCAGAAGGAAGACTGGCCGCTCGGATTCAGCCTCGAACAGTTTGCGTGAAACGCGCGTGACTTCCCTGTTCCGGGGCTTGTGAGTCCGGTTCACAACTGAAAGTGCGACCGATTGCCTCGATCTTCATCAGATTATAGGTAACTTACTGCATCGAAACGTGCAATCCAATAGTCAGAGAGTGTTTTCCCTGCAAGGAGACTCGTATTGAAGGAGGCGACTGGGCATACTGTAGAGAGAGACTCGCCAGTGCCAGAGCCTTCCTTTTTTTACCGCACGTTTCGAGCCTTCAAACACCGCGATTTTCGCTTGATGTGGCTTGGGGCGTGCGCCTCCACCATAGGGACTTTCGTTCAGCAATTCGCCCAGAGCTGGCTGGTGTATGACCTTACCAAAGATCCGTTCTACCTGGGATTGGATCTTTTTCTCGGACAATTACCAATCATTCTGTTTTCGCTGATTGGCGGAGTGTTCGCCGATCGCCTGGACCGCAGAAAGATGCTGCTGGGGTCCCAATATATACAGATGGCCTGCGCTTTTGTGCTCGCTGCCCTGTTCTATACGCATACCGTCCAGGTCTGGCACATTCTCTCTCTATCGTTCTTTGTGGGCCTGGGACAATCATTTGGCGGTCCGGCCTACTCGGCTCTGCTTCCCACCCTTGTACCAACAGAAGACCTGGCCAATGCAATTGCGATGAATTCAATCCAGTTCAATCTGGCGCGGGTGCTTGGTCCGGCGCTCGGCGGTCTAACCTATGCTGTCTTTGGCGCGACCTGGTGTTTCACTCTGAATGGATTGTCATACCTGGCCGTAATTGCATCGCTCATGATGATCAATGTCAGGTTTATTCCGCAGAAGTCGAAGGAAGCCATTTGGGAAAGCATGAGAAAAGGGCCTCGGATTTGTGCGCGAACGCGAGGGACTCTCTGTTCTGGTGCTGTTGGCATTTCTTACGAGCCTGCTCGGATTTTCGCTTACAGGCTTTTTGCCGGTGATTGTTCGGACGGTGTTCCATGGCGGACCCCAGACGTATCAGTTGCTGCTGGTAAGTTCGGGCGCTGGATCGATTGCGGGCGCTCTTTCGGTGGCGGCATCAGAAAAGCTGAAGGAGTACGGCTATGTCGTGCTGTTGACGCTGATCGGGTTGGGCGCGTCGATCACCGGATTTGCGCTGAGCAAATCGCTCGTTCTGTCATGCATCCTGATCTTTTTAAGCGGCGCGGCCCTGATGGCATCGGCGTCGCTGATGCTCTCACTCGTGCAACTGATTGTGGCGGACCAGATGCGTGGACGAGTAATGAGTGTCTACAATCTTGCGTTTCGCCTCGGCATTCCGGCCGGAAGCCTGGCGTTGGGCAAGATCATTCCCGCAGTTGGCGTTTCGGCCTCGCTGGTCGGATCAGGGCTTCTGCTGATTGGAACTGCGCTGTATTTCATGGTTGCGACGCGGGATACAGCGGTATTCCGGCGGACGATCAGCAGACTGAAAGATTCCCCAAACATTGCGGGCTTGACACGATCGGCAAACTGGGTCTTTAATTAAACCATTCGGTTATTTAACCGATTGGTTTTCTTATGACGCAAGATCAGCTCAGCAATACCTTCGCGGCACTTGCCGACCCCACCCGGCGCGCCATCCTTGCCCGCCTGGCCCTTGGTGAAACATCGGTGACGGAACTTGCACAGCCATTTGAGATCTCGATGCCGGCTGTCTCGAAGCACCTGAAAGTGCTGGAGCGGGCTGGACTGATCGCGCGAGGCCGCGAAGCGCAGTGGCGACCATGCAGGCTGGAAGCGGGCCCGCTCAAGGATGCGGCGGGATGGATTGAGGAATACCGCCGGTTCTGGTCCAGGCATGTGGATGCACTGGAACGACACCTTGATCGCATGGCACGGATCCAGAAAAGGGGCACAGGAAAGCCTGTAGTTCGATCGAAGCGGAAAACCAGGTCGACAAATTCAACACGGAGAGGCATGCAATGAAAATTAAACTGACCAGCGTGTATGTGGACGATCAGGAGAAGGCCCTGCGCTTCTATACGGAGGTGCTTGGTTTCGTGAAGAAGTCCGATTTCAGCAACGGGCCCTATCGGTGGCTTACCGTGGTTTCAGCGGAAGAGCCGGAGGGCACGGAACTGCAGTTGGCGCTGAACAGCAATCCGGCGGCAAAGACATACCAAGAAGCAATGCAGCAGCAAAATCAGCCCGCGGCTATGTTCTTCACCGACGATATACAGGCGGATTACGAACGAACGAAAGCACGTGGCGCGGAATTCACGATGCCTCCGATGGACGTGACGGCATCCAGGATCGCCATGGTGAATGACACTTGCGGAAATCTCGTTCAACTCACAGAGCTGAAGCGCTGGTAGGTGGGCGAGCGGATAGGGCCGATCCGCATACCGCCGTGTCCTAGTTCGGTCTCACCGCTCCCGGATTGTCAAAGTTGAGGACCTGGAACACGATCGTCTGCCATCCAAAAAGAAGAGAGGATCCCGAAGCGAAGATGAATCATCGTGACCAGTATGCGCCCGGTCCCGCAAGGGCAGCCCGGGTTCGAAAAGATGGAGAGAAGTGGACGCTGTTGCTTGTCCGGGAGCTGCACCACTCCCCATCGCTGGTGTGGCGGGCTTTGACCGATGCTGAACAGCTGCGCGAGTGGGCGCCGTTCGAAATCGACGGCAGGCTGGACACGATCGGAGCCACCGTAACGCTCACCTGGGTGGGAACAGGGCAAGTTACGGAGACGAAGGTGACACGGGCGGATGAACCGCGTGTACTCGAGTTCTATGACGTCCGATGGGAGCTCGAGCCGCTGGAGCAGGGTACGCGGCTGAGTTTGTGGCACAGTATTGACCGGCGGTTTATCGCATGGGGCGCAGCCGGATGGCATATCTGCTTCGACGTGCTTGAGCGGCTGCTCGACGGCGCACCGATAGGACGCATTGCCGGGAGCGATGCCATGAAATTTGGATGGCAACGCCTGGTTGGCGAGTACGAAAAGGAGCTTGGCGTCGAGAAGGCCAGTTAGGTATTTCGGCGCCCATAAGGTATTGGAGGGATAAGCATGGAATCGACTTTCGAAAATCCAGCAATCAGCGACAGAACCAGTCCCAGAGCCGTCGTCATCCTCTTCTGGGTATTCACTTTGCTCTTCTGCCTGGAGATGTGCTTCACCGCGTATTACGAGCTGACATCGCAGGGAGCGCAAGCCTTCTCCCGTCTTGGATTTCCAAACAACAACTTCCGCTTCGAACTATCCCTGGCGAAGCTGGCGGGTGCGGCCATACTGCTGATTCCCGCGGTGCCCGCGCGAGTGAAAGAGTGGGCTTACGCCGGATTCGCGATCAATCTCATTTCTGCCGTGATTGCGCACGCGTCGATCCATGATCGTCCGCTGGCATTTCTGCCTTCGAGTATCACCAGCGTGCTCTGGGCTGTTTCCTATCTTTGCTGGCGGCGGATGCAGGATATAGGGCAGAATCGGTCTGTAGATTGAGAGGTACGCGATGGCAAAGATCAAAAACAGCCAAAGCAATGTGAAGAAGGCGGCCACCAGCGCCGCGATATTTACGGATGAGGAAAAGACTGCGATGCGCGAACATGCTCAGGAGATGAAAGTTGCACGCAGCGGATCGCGGGGTGTCAAAGCGGACCTGGAACTCGAAGTTCTCGCAAAGATCGCAGAGATGCCTAAACAGGATCGAGAACTCGGCGAGCGGCTGCACGCGATTGTGAAGGCGAATGCACCCTCTCTGGCACCGAAGCTCTGGTACGGCATGCCAGCTTATGCAGACGATGATGGCCAGGTCGTTTGTTTTTTCCAAAGCGCGCAAAAGTTCAAGACCAGGTATGCGACGCTCGGTTTCAGCGACAAGGCGCATCTTGATGACGGCCAGATGTGGCCGACCGCCTTCGCTTTGACTGAATTGAACGATGCGGAAGAGTCCCGGATCGCCGCACTGGTGAAGAAAGCAGTGGGCTGAAGACCTTGCGGGAGAGCTAATGGCAATCAAGGAAGAACGCGCACAAGGGTGCTGCATCACTTTGCACATGGTTTCCAGCCTCGACGGATTCATCGCGAAAACCGACAACAGCGTCGACTGGCTGAATGATGGAGAAGGCGTCTACGCAGCGGGCGTATCAGTATCAGACGAAGACGCCGCGGCCTTTGTGAAAACGATCGATTGCTACGTGATGGGCTCGCGAACGTATGAGCATGCACTTGAACTCGGGTGGCCGTACGGCGATACTCCGGTGATCGTGATGACCTCCAAAGAGTGGCCCGCGCTCAAGAAGAATGTCGAGTTCCACTCCGGCGATCTGAAGAGGATGGTTGACGCAACACTCGCGCCGCGATTTCGAAACATCTGGATTGTGGGTGGAGCGATGCTGTGCCAGTGGTTTCTGGAGATGGGCCTGGTGAATGAGATCCGGTTGATGATTGCGCCGGTGCTGCTTGGTGATGGCCTAAGGCTGTTCGGCGCTCTGCCAACAGAAGAGAGATGGAACTTAAAAGATGTGGTGGCCTACAAAAACGGATTTGTCGAACTGACGTACACCGCTGGCGATCGAAGACCTGCGGCACCAGAGACCTCGAACGAATAACTTTTGAACTGGTCACATCAGCTTGTCGAGCGTGATGGGAAGCTCACGGATTCGCTTGCCGCAGGCGTTGTAGATGGCGTTGGCGACGGCGGCGCCGGTGCCGGTAATCCCGATTTCGCCAATACCGCGCGCTCCTATTGGGGCATGCGGATCGGGAATGTCTGTCCACATGATTTCGATCTCCGGGATGTCCAGGTGCACGGGTACGTGATACTCAGCGAGGCTCGGATTCATAATGCGGCCGTTGCGGTTATCCCACAGAGTTTCTTCCATGAGCGCCATGCCGAGGCCCATGATGATGCCGCCGCGAAACTGGCTTGCCGCCGTTTTGGCGCTCAAGATGCGCCCGCAGTCAAAAGATCCCAGGAAGCGACTGACACGAGTTTCTCCTGTGACCGCGTTCACGCGGACCTCCGCAAACATGGCTCCGAAAGAGTGCATCGACCAGTGCTGCAATTCCAGGGGTGCGGGCGCGGACTCTTCGACGGATAATTCGCCTTTTTGCGCACGACGAAGAATCGAAGCGTAGCTCTCGCCGCGCGAACTCTCCTTAACACTGTAGAGTCCGGCATCACGGGATTCGACATCATCAACGCCCAGGCCATGCAAGGGGGATTCCCTGCCAACAAGCTTGATCAATTGCTTCACGACGGCGGAATGCGCTGCGTATACGGCAGCCCCGATGGATGCGGATTGCGAAGAGCCTCCGGCGATGAACGTTCCAGCCAAATCGGAGTGTCCGTAATTGACGCGCACGCATTGCGGCGCAACGCCGAATCGCTCGGCAATGACCTGAGTCTGGGCGGTGGCGGTCCCCATGCCCATTTCATGTGCGGCTATCTCAGCGGTGACCAGGCCATCGCTGGAGATTGTGATCCGGGCTTTGCCGCCGGGCATGCGGTAATACGGATATGTCGCGGTTGCACATCCAATCCCAACGAGCCATTCGCCGTCACGTTGAGTGCCGGGGCTGCGGTGCCGGGCACTCCAGCCGAAGCGCTCGGCCCCATCGCGATACGCCTTGATGATATTTCGCGACGAAAACGGCTTTCCCGACGTCGGATCTTTCTCAGGCTCATTGCGAATGCGCAGTTCGATCGGGTCGATATCCATTTGTGCAGCGAGTTCGTCGACGGCACTCTCGAGGGCGAACGTGCCGATGGATTCGCCGGGAGCGCGCATGAAAGTGTTTGCCAACATGTCCATGTCAGCCACCTTCTGTCCGATCGTGAAGTTTGGCACCGCATAGATGTGCCGGGCCGGAAAACTGAACTGCTCGGGACAGTCGTTGTGCTCGGTCATTGCAGCAACGCCGGTGTGGATGAGCGACTGGAAGCGACCGTCTTTGTCGGCGCCAATGGCGACGCGCTGCCGGGTGGTTGTGCGGCCGCCAACGGTGCGATACACACCCTCTCGGGAAAGGACAAGCCTCACGGGCCTGTTAGCCATCCGTGACGCAGCCGCCGCAAGCACGTGATGGTGCCAAAGTGTCTTGCTGCCAAAGCCGCCTCCCACGTAGGGCGACGACACATGCACCTTTTTTTCGTCCAGACCGAAGACCTCTGCAAGCGTCCATGCCGTTTGCGCAACGGCTTGCGAAGCATCATGCAAGTAGAGCTCGCCTTCTTCCCAAAAGAGCGTGACCGCATGCAGCTCGATGGGGTTGTGATTGTGACGAGGCGTGCGATAGATCGCGTCGACCCGATGCGGGGAGGCCGAGAGTGCTGACTCTGCGTCACCCCTTTTGACCGTGGGATCTTCACCAAGAATGCTCTCGGGTTCGCGGGCATTTTTGATCGCCTGATCGAAGTCGAGGATGGCGGGCTCCCCCGCGTAGGTTGCCCGAATCAGGGATTTGGCGTAGTTAGCCTGCTCCTGCGTATCGGCCAGCACGATTGCGATCGGTTCGCCGTTCCAGTGAATGCTGTCATCCTGCATGATGGGCAGATCGTTGGGTCCAGCCGCTTTAGGCTGAGAGTTGAAGAGCGGTGTCGACTTCAATCTCGGGGCATTCTTATAGGTCATCACCAGCTTGACGCCAGGGGCAGCTTCAACCGCGGTGGTATCGAGTGCGCTGATGCGGCCCCTGGGGATTGTGCTGAACGCAACTGCCGCGTACAGCATCCCGAGCAGGGGAAACTCCGCGGCAAAGGGAGCAGCGCCTTTGACCTTGAGCGGACCATCGATGCGAGTGACTGAAGCCCCGATCAGTCCGTGCTTATGGGTAATAAGGCGATCCGCTGTTCTCAGGAATCCATGTATCGGGCGCGTGAATAATGGCCTTTTGCATGAGTTTCATCGCGGCAGACTTGAGACTCATTGCACTCCCTCCACCAATTCCTGGAGTACCGCGGTTATAGTGCGGGTCGCGAGTTCGACTTTGAATGCGTTATGGTGAAGTGGTTTCGCCTGGGACAATTCGGACTCGGCAGCAGCACGGAAATTTGCAACGCTTGCGGCTTTGCCGCGAAGCGCCGATTCCGCCCGGAAGGCCCGCCATGGCTTGTGCGCCACGCCGCCGAGAGCGAGGCGGACATCCTTCACTTCCCCGCCCTCCAGATCCAAAGCAGCAGCAACGGAGATGAGAGCGAAGGCATAGCTGGCACGGTCCCGCACTTTACGGTAGGTTGAGCGCCTGGCGAACGGAAGAGCCGGTAGTTCCACGGATACAATCAACTCTCCCGGCTCGATCACCGTTTCTATATGAGGAGTTTCTTCCGGCAGGCGATGGAAATCTGTGATCGGCACCGTCCGTTCGCCGGTTGCGCTGCGCAGATGGATTGAGGCGTCCAGAGCCGCGAGAGCAACGCACATGTCGGACGGGTGAGTGGCAACGCAGGACTGTGATGCTCCAAGGATCGCATGCATTCGATTGAAACCATCGATTGCATCACATCCCTGACCCGGATTGCGCTTGTTGCAACGAGAACCGTCATCGTCATAGAAGTAAGTGCACCGCGTACGCTGCAGAATGTTACCGCCCACCGTGGCCATGTTGCGAATCTGGCCGGAGGCGCCAGACAGCAGGGCCCGCGAGAGAAGTGGATAGCGTGTACGGACAGAGCGGTGTTCGGCGACAGCACTATTGCGTGCTGCTGCTCCAATGCGCAAACCTCCATCGGCAGTGTCTTCGATCGTCGACGACAGACGTGTCACGTCGACAAGAGACGCGGGACGCTCGATGGTTTCTCGCATCAAGTCAACCAGATTGGTTCCGCCACCCAGGTATCGGGCATCTTGCGACTGCGCCAGGCGAAGCGCATCCTCTGCCAGTTCGGCGCGTGCATATGTGAAAGGGTTCATTTTCCCTCCGCGTAGACGTCGGAGATTGCATCCACGATTCCGTTATAGGCACCACAGCGGCAAAGGTTGCCGCTCATTCGCTCGCGCATTTCCTCGCGATTGAGGGTAACGATTTCGGCGTCGAGATTCTCGGTGACATGGCTGGGCATTCCCCGCTTTGCTTCCGCAACCATGCCGATGGCGGAACAGATCTGGCCGGGGGTGCAGTAGCCGCACTGAAACCCGTCATGCTGAATAAAGGCCTGCTGCAGCGGATGCAGAAGTCCGTCCTGCGCCAAGCCTTCGATGGTGGTTATCTTGCTGCCCTCGTATTGCACAGCCAGCGCGAGGCAGGACAAGATACGCTGACCATCCACCAGGATCGTACAGGCGCCGCACGCGCCCTGATTGCAACCGATCTTCGAACCGTGAAGGTCGAGGTGTTCACGCAGTAGATCGAGCAAGGAAGTTCGCGTGTCGAAGTCGGCTTCAACCGGCTTATCGTTTATGAAAAAATGCATGGCGGCTCCAGTGCCCATTTGGGTAACGAACACTAGGATGCACACGGGTATATATGCGACGTCTTCCGGGAAGAAATCTCCTCCCCGTCCTGCGGAGAACCATGGAGAGGCACAGATTCGTGGTCTCGAGCAGAAATCCTGAATTAGAGCCAGCACCCCAAACGGATCTGCCGGGATCGGGCAGGAAGGAATCTTAGATCTCAAGCAAGTGATTGCGAGAGGATGGCTACCTCGCGATGGTTTCTTTTCAAGAACTTATAAGACTTCGCGGGCAGGGCTCCAGGAAATGCGTACATCGTTCTCTCGCCACGTCACGCTTCTTCCAGGTGGACGAATTCGAATAGACAGGACCGAGACCTGGCGGACGAGGGAAGATGACGGCCCTCTACCCGGATTTATTTGGCTTGCTGGTTCAAAGCCGACTGCAGGCGGATTCGAAGAGGCGCTGGTACTTGCGAAGAAGGCTGCCGGCAGTAAAGACGTCAAGATCGGAGGCGGCGTAGCCACATTGCGGCAGTATCTAACAGCTGACTTAATCGACTCTCTCCACATCGCGTCGGTGCCCATTCTTCTCGGTCAAGGAGAGTCTCTCTTCGATGGTCTGGACCTTCATGCGTTGGGGTTTTCCGTAACCGAACGCAAGACTTCGGAATACGCGACCCATCTTGTGCTCGATAAAGCGTAGAGACAGGCTTGCGGCGACGGCCTCATCGCGTGGAGCAAGGCGCGATGAGGATGCGGGCCTTTTTGGTTTTTTGCATTCGAAACTTGTCAGAGGACGCCGCTGGCGATAGACAGCCTATTAGTTCCCCCAGTTGCATGGAAACCATCTCAAGTGCTATTTGTCCTGCAGCGGGTGTTCGAGCACCCATGTATGGATTCCCGGCCATTTAAGATTGCGGCTATCAAAGCGCGGATAGAATTCTGCGAGGCCGAACAACGTCATCTATTGGAGATGGTGACGAGCTACCAGGTAGATCTCGCTTGGATTTCTGAGCGGATGAATTGCATCCAGAGAGAGTTACACTTTCTCCAGCTCGATCTGGAAGCTCATGAAAGATTAGCGTCTGAGGGTTGAGTTGAAATTAGATTTGTAACTTGAATAAAGAAAACTTTGCCCCCCAGGTGAGACTCGAACCTACAACCCCGTCGGTTAACAGCTAGAACTTGTCCATTTGAGCCTCGCGCAGGCTTGCTCTATGCCATTCATTTAAAGCGGCTTTGTCATGGGTTGGCTTTGGAAGTGAACCTGGCTTTTACCGCGGTTACGCAAGATTGTTCACTAATCTACCCACAAGACTCCCCACAGCCTCTGGATGTCTTATCCCCTTCGAGTGACCAATTCCCGAGCGCGCGCGTCATAGATATACAGGTGCTAGACTTGCCCTATGCAGAGTACTTGCTTCATTCATCATCGGCGCCTTACTGCTCTTGGTGCTGTGCTCTGCCTTCTGGCCCTGGTCTTTTCATTTGAGGCAAAGTTAGCCTGTTACAGTCCAGCCACCGCGTCCGCCGACGTTAGTGCAGCCAAGCTGCAGCCGTCTGAAGCTCGAAGCCTTGTCGCGCAGGTTCTTGCATCTCCGGCGCATCCCGTGCAGCCGGCTTCGCAGTTCGCATGGCTGGCGGTATTTGCGCTTTTCGCCGCGACATTAGCGGTTGACCGCCGTCCCGATTCGCACCTCCCTCCGCCCGCTATTTCCCCTGGCTTTTCCCCCTTCCGCTTTTCTCTTCCTCCTCCCACGCGCTCGCTTCCATCAGCGTAGTGCTGCGGGCATGATTCTGCCGCAGCTCTGAGTGCAGTGCAGGCCAGCCATACGGCTGGGCCAGCCGGGAACTTAGCCGCCACTAAAATCCCCTGTCTTCCTGCACCCTGAATTTGCCTTGCGGTTAGCCTTTCCCCTTTTCGATAGGCGCGATTGTCCTGCGCAGGGCCGTCGCAAGCTGAGGAGAAACATGAATATCCAGAAACTCGCGGCGGGTGCTCAATTGCCTGCCGCCCGTCTGCTCGCCTCCAGCGCCTTTTTGTGCGCTGCATCATTCGCCCTCTCCGGATGCCACGGACGCAGCGACGAATCCGATGCCAAGGCAGCGTCTATCCCCACCGCGCGCATCGCCATTGCGCAACGAGGCGACATTAGCCACGTGTTGACCCTCGCGGGGCAATTCCAGCCGTACCAGGCCGTCGATGTGCACCCCAAAGTCAGTGGTTACATGCGGGCAATCCATGTCGACATTGGCGATATTGTGAAAGAGGGTCAGTCCCTGGCAACGCTGGAGGTTCCGGAACTCAAAGCGCAGTTGCAGCAGACGGTCTTTCAGGTCGACCAGAGTAAAGAGGAGATTGCGCGCGGGCAGCACGAAATCAATCGCGCAGTTGCGCAATACAGTGCGATCCATGCGCAGTACCAGCGTTTGCAGCAGGCCTCCGAAGGCCACCCGGGGCTGATTGCCGAGCAGGAACTCGACAATGCCAAGGCGGGTGACCTGGCCGCTCAGGCTCAGGTTGACTCGGCCAAAGCGGCATTGGCAGCCGCCAAACAACACTTCGGAGCCGCACAGTCAGAGAACCAGCGGGTACAGGCGCTGCATGACTACACCAACGTGGTTGCGCCGATCTCCGGCGTTGTCGTCTGGCGTTATGCGGATACCGGTGCGCTCATCCAGGGTGGCACCAACTCCAATAGCCAGGATTTGCCCATCGTCCGGCTCTCGCAGAGCACGCTTCTACGCCTTCGATTGCCCGTGCCTGAAAGCGACGTCCGCTTTGTTCGAGACGGCGACCAGGTTACGGTGCGTGTGGACGCGATCAACCGTTCACTTACCGGGAAGGTGGTGCGCTTCACGCGGAACATCGACTCTGAGACCCGCAGCATGGAAACGGAAGTGGACGTTGAAAACAAGGATCTTTCCATTGCACCCGGCATGTATGCGAATGCCATGCTGCGGCTTAGCCCACGTGGAGAACGTGGTCACCATTCCCCTTGAGGCACTCACTATCCAAGGCAGTCAGCAAGTGGTCTACGTGGTAGACAACGGCAATCGTGTGCATATTCGATCCGTGCACTTGGGCATCGAAGGATCGAAGCTGGCAGAAATCAAGACCGGTCTACAGCCGGGAGATCGCGTCATCCTGGGTGGTCAGGACAAGTATCAGGACGGGGAAACGGTTAACCCGGAAGTGTCGCAGCAGCCCGCGTCCGAAACAGAACAGGAAACCGGCGGAACGATCGATCTGAAAGCAGAAGAGCAGTCAGACACGGCGGTCAGCGATCCAACGGCCAGCGTCGAAGCTGCAAAAGAGTATCGCGCCGGGCCACCCGCTTTGCGAAAGAACAACGCCGCCGACCCGGGCGAGCAAAAGCAGGGCGCGCGCGACCAAGACGCAAAGCATGTCGGCGGAGGCGCCCGCTAATGACGAAATTCGCGCTCAAATATCCGTACTTCATCATCATGCTGTGCCTGGTCGTTGCCCTCATTGGCACGTTCACAGTTGCCAGCATGCCCGTCGATCTATTTCCACAGATCGATATGCCTGTCGTCGTGGTGGCCACGTTCTATAACGGTATGCCTCCTCAGCAGATTGAATCAGACATCACCAACACCTTCGAGCGCTTCTTCACGCTTGCGGCCAATGTCGACCACAGCGAATCGCGCTCCCTCACCGGTGTAAGCCTGATCAAAATCTACTTCAAGGCCGGCACCGATCCCAACGTCGCGGTCAGCAACATCGCCAACCTGGCGATGGCGGATCTTCGTCGCCTGCCACCCGGCACCCTGCCCCCCGTGGTTCTCGGCATGGATGCCTCCACCCAACCGGTCTGCCTGGTCACGCTCAAGGGACAGGGCCTGAACGAAACCAGCCTCAAGGACCTTGCCCAATTCCAGGTCCGCAACCAGATCTCGAGCGTGCAGGGCGCCTCAGTTCCCCAGCCCTACGGGGGGACCTATCGCCAGATTCAGATCTACGTCGATCCGCTGAAGCTTGAGGCGCGTAACCTGAGCCTCAATGACGTGGTACAGTCCGTCAACAGTTCCAACCTCATTCTCCCCGCTGGCGACGTGCGGATCGGCTCGAAAGACTTCAATATCTACGCCAACTCGCAGTTTCCGGATGCAAAATCGATGAACTCCATGCCGCTGAAAACGGTGGGCAACTCATCGGTTCTGGTCGGTGACATCGGCAAGGCGTTAGACTCGGGCGCGCTGCAATACAACATTGTGCGGATCGACGGCCAGCGATCCGTTTACGTGCCCATCTTCAAGCAGGGCGGCAACTCCAACACCATCACCATCGTCGACGGGATCAAGTCCGCGGTTAAGAAGCTGGTCGACATTCCTGAGTCTCTCAAGACGGCCGTGGTGTTTGACCAGTCCGTCTTCGTCAAGCTCGCCATCAGCAACGTGGTGCGCGAAGCCGGCATCGGCCTTGTGCTCACCGGCATGATGATTCTCATCTTTCTTGGCAGCCCACGCGCTACCGTCGCCGTACTGCTCGCAGTTCCGCTCTCAATGATCGTCTGCCTCACCATCGACAACTACATGGGAGGATCCATCAATACCATGGTCCTGGGAGGCCTGGCGCTGGTCTTCTCACGGCTGATCGACAACGGCGTGATTGTTCTCGAGAACATCTTCCGCCACATGGAAGGCGGTGAGAAGGCATTTGTCGCGGCGGAGAAAGGTGGGGAGGAGGTGTCCATGGCCGTCCTGGCCGCCACGTTCACCACTTCCATTGTGTTCTTTCCGGTCACTTTCTTTCATGGCGTCAGCAGGTACATCTTCACGCCGCTTGCGCTAGGCGTGGTCCTCTCCATCTTCGCGTCCTACTTCTTCGCCATGACCGTGGTGCCGCTCTACTGCGCGAGATTCATCAATGTGCACGACGAAGAGGGCGACCATGAAAACAAGAAGACTGGTATTTTCGCCCGCTTTGATCGCTCCTTCAATGCGAAGTTCCAGTCCCTGCTCGATTGGTACGAGGGCCTTGCCTATCGCGCCATGAGGCGTCCGGCTTTGACGGCAGGAGTGATCCTCGGGGCAGTCGTCGTGCTGCTTGCCGTCACCTTTCCCGTTCCTCGGCCGCGCCTACTTTCCGCGCACGGATCCTGGTCAGTTCGTCATCAATCTGCACATGCCCGCCGGCACCCGCCTCGAAGTGAGCAACGATTACGTTGCCAAGGTCGAACAGATCATCCGCAGTGAAGTCAGCCCCGCCGACATGCAAATGATTGTCTCCAACATAGGTGTCTATCCCGACCTGTCCGCTATCTACACAACCAACGCCAGCATGGACACCGCCTTCGTGCAGACGAGTCTGAAGGAGAATCACGCCGTCGGGAGTTACGAATACATGCGTCGCGTGCAGCGCAAGGTTGCGGAGCAGATGCCTGAGCTCTCTGCCTACTATCAGGCCGGCGGCCTTGTGGATGCGGTCATCAACCAAGGACTACCCGCCCCTATCGACATTCAGATCAAGTCACAGAACATGGATAAGTCGTTCGACCTTGCAACCCAACTCGCCGCCAAGATTCAGGCGATGCCCGCGGTGCGGAATGTCTACATCCCGCAGAGTCTCGACTACCCCGGACTGGAGCTCAACATCGACCGCCAACGCGCCAGCCTCGTGGGGCTCAGCGCCAAAGACGTGATTGACGACGTAATAACCGCGTTGACTTCCAGTGGCATGGTTGCGCCCAGCTATTGGATCGACCCCAAGACCGGTAACAACTACCTTGTCACAGTGCAGTACGCCAATCACTGGATCAACCATATGTCCATGCAGGATCTCGAAAACATCCCCTTGCATGCCAAGCGTCCGCCAGGTTACGGACCCATGCAGGACGCGCGCCAGGCTGGCGTCGTGGTTCCGGCAGCGCTTGAAAGCGCCGACAAGCCGGCTGGCCTTGTCACACTCGGATCCGTTGCGGACATCCACCAAATCAATACGCCCACCGAGGTCGACCACAACCAGATCCGCCGCGTGATCGACGTCTACGTCTCGCCAAAAAGCGAAGCTCTGCAGGGGATCGGCAAGCAGATCGACTATCTGCTCGCCCATACGCAGCATGACAAGAACACCGTGATCGACGTACGCGGCGCAGTTGTCAGCATGGGCCAGTCGTTTAAAGACTTCGGCCTGGGCCTCATCATCGCCGTACTGCTGGTCTACCTGATTCTGATGGCACAGTTCACATCGTTCATCGATCCCCTGATCATCCTCATGGCGATCCCGCCGGGCCTCGTCGGAACGGTCCTCTTCCTCCTGCTCACCGGCAGCACGCTTAACATCATGTCGCTCATGGGCGTCATCATGATGACCGGCATTGTAGTGTCGAACTCCATTCTCATCGTGGAGTTTTCAAACGTCCTCCATAGACAAGGACTGCCGCTGCTCAAGGCTACTGTGCAATCCTGCAAGGTCCGCCTTCGCCCCATCCTGATGACCTCGCTGGCCACGCTACTTGGCATGATCCCCATGGCGCTTGGCCTGGAAGCGGGCAGCGAACAGTACGCGCCCCTGGCCCGCGCAATCATTGGCGGCCTTGCGCTCTCGGTCGTCGTCACCATGTTCCTGGTACCCGCTGTCTATCTCGCCATTCATGGACGCCAAGAAGGCACTCCTGCGGTTGTGCCAGGAGAACTCGCATGAGCAGGCACACCTTCTTCGCCCCAATTCTTCTCTTCACCGGCATGTCCTTCGCGCAACAACCCGCGACCTTGCCGGAAGCACCTCAACGAGCTTTGGCGGTTCAGGGTTTCGCACAATCCAACCCTCCACCACCTGAGGCTCCATCCTCGCTCAACCAGACTGCTCCGCCATCAACAATCGGCAGGCGCCTCACCCTCGCCGACGCCGAAAAGATAGCGCTCGAACATAATCCCAATATCAGCATTGCCCACCTGCTCCAACTCGCCCAGGTGCAGGTTACGCGCGAAGCCCGTGCCGGCGAACTGCCCGACGCAGAAGCCAGCCTCACCGCTGTGGGTGCCCACGACAACAGCCGTGTCACCGCAGGTGCCCTCAACAATCCCGTGGTCTACAATCGCGCCGCTGCCGGTCTCACCGTTCGCCAGCTCATCATCGACTTTGGTCGAACACATAACCTTGTCCGCAATGCGCAGTCCGCCGCAAAGGCACAGCTGGAAACCGAGCGCGCAACCGTCGAAGATATTACTCTCGCTGTTGACCAGGCGTTCTACCAGGCGCTCACAGCGCAACAGGTGCTCAAGGTCGCGGAACAAACGGTCGCGACACGTCAAGCTACGGGCAAGCAGATCGGCGCGCTCACCAACCAAAAGCTCCGGTCTACGCTCGACCTAAGCCTCGCGAATGTGCAGGTCTCGCAGGCACAACTCCTTGTGCTCGATGGGCAAAACTCCGCCCAGGCTGCCATGGCAAGCCTAAACGCCATCCTTGGCTCTGAAGCCGATGAGCAATACGACCTGGTCGACGAAACACCGCGCGATCCGCAGTCAGCTCCGACCGACACAGACGATCTCGTGCAAATTGCCTTCCGCTCGCGTCCAGACCTTGCTGCGCTCAACGATCGGTATCTCGCGGCCAGACAGTTCGCTGCCGCCGAGCACGATCTGAAGCGTCCCACCATCTCCGCGCTCGCCGCGGCTGGCGGCACTCCCGTGCGCGCGGACCAGATTCAGTCAAGCTGGTACGGCGCTGCGGGAGCCAATGTCAGCATTCCGCTGTTTAAAGGTTTCGAATACTCGGCTCGTGCCAAAGAAGCCGACCTCCGCGCGCAAGCCGCGTCCGAACAGGTGCGTGCCATGCGCGACGTGGTGGCGCGCGATGTCCGCAGCGCTGTACTGAACGCGCAAATCGCCTTCCAACGGATCGGGGTATCCAGGGAGCTGCTCGACCAGGCCAACACCGCGTTCGAACTTGCACAGGCGCGCTACCGGGTCGGCCTGAGCGGAATCGCCGATCTCACGCAGGCGCAACTCGCTCAAACGCAGTCGCAAATCGAGTTCACCAATGCGCGCTACGCCTACCAGACCGCACTCGCTGTAGTTCATTACCAGACAGGACAGTAAAGGCATTACCAGACAGGACAGTAAAGGAGGGTGCTGTGCACTAGCCAACGCTGAAAACTCGGATCCGTTTGTGCCTGTTCATCGAGCAGGCGAAATCCTGCATCAGCCCGAGTGGTTTGATACTTCGAAATCGGATCACGGTCTAATTGCGCGCTGCCCCGTCCACTGATTGGATCAAGATGCTCACCGGCTACGACATTATCTTTACGACCGTTACCCTGCTCCTGTTCGATGTGGTGTTCCACGCGGAGTTAGGTGTGTTAAGCCGATCCAAGACGATGGCAATCATTGCTCCAGCAAGATCGGACGATTGGTGACCGTGACGCTGGTGGCGCCGTTCATTTTGTAGAGATTGCCGTCCAGATCGCGATACTGTACGTAACTTGTGCCCACAGGCACCGACCGGCTGGCGAGCCACGCGGTCGTCCACAGGAACAGACCGTGGTAACCCGGCTTCGTGATGGAGCAGCGCCAGATTGTTCCGGAACTGGTGCAGGGACCGCTGAAAGTCGCTCCTTTGAGCCAGCCCGTCATCATGACCCAGGTCGTATGGATTGGTGTATAGCCGGGCAGAATCTCAGGATTCGACGAACATCCCGTGGCCGCGGGACTGGTTCCGTAACCCATCATCGTGCCCCAGCATGGATCGTCAAATTCATACCAGAGATTGGTTACGGTTCCGGTGCTTCCCATGGCCAGAATCCACCTGGCTACGTACGCCTCCCGCAGCATTGTGGTGTTCGCGCCTGTCTGGCTGGCCGGGTCGACGAGATCATCGTTTCTACCGTATCCGCCCTCGGTATTCCAGATGGGCAGATTCGCCGCCCATGTTCGCTGCTTTAGCATCGTGCGAATGGCCGCTGTTTCCGCAAAAAGCGCTGTGCGGCAATTCGGGTTAGGCGTGTTCGTGGCAGTGCAAAGCGAACTACTGTGGGAGACCACTGTCTCGGGGAATGGATAAGGAATGACATTGCGGCGCGCGCCATAGGCGTGATAGCTCACGGCGTCAGGCAGCGACGCATTGGGAATGGCATGCCAGGCGTCCAGCAACTCACCAAGCGAAAGATCGAAATGACCCGAAACCGCGGGATTGTTGATGTAGGCTGCGTGGTATCCGTCCCCGCCGGCAGAGGAATTCCCGGCCAGAAAGACGCAATCACCACAATACTTTTTCACGATCGTCGCAGCGTCGTTGGCCATTTTGGCCATGTTGGTATAGTTTGACGACCAGAACTGGTCGGCATTGAATTCGTTCCACGCTTCGTAGTAGTGGATCTTGCAGGTGCCCTTGAGCGGAACAGCAGGCGTCGCACTCACACCGCACACATGCTGCATAAATTTAGTAATGAACTCCGCCCACATGCAGTCGCCCTTTGGCCGCACAACACCAGCCAATGGTGCCAGGCATTTCTCATTTACGGCATTTAAGTCTGAGGGCGGCTGGGTGCTGCTGCTCGATGCCCAGGCCGGCACGTTATAGAACGTGTACATCAACTGTGTATTGTGGGTCTTTGCGATCGCTATCCAATTATCAAGACTACCGAATGTGGAAGAGTACGTGCCGCGAGAACTCTCGATTGACGTCCATACCAATCCCCGGATGCGCTCGATGCTAGGCGACGGCGCCGGCCAGTGATTGTAAGAGAGCGTGCCGATATTCATGCTGCCTGGCGTCTGCGCAGCAGTTGCCACGGTGATGAATACAAACAGGCAGAAGACTATGACTGCTTCCAGATTCGACCGTTTGGCGAGGGTGGAAGAGGGGCGGTCTGCGCAGCCGGTGAAGAAACAAAGCGTGGAGGTCATAGGTTTTGTGGGGGCAAAATGTTTCGGATCCGCGTAAGATCCGCCTAGTCCGATGCGGCGCTCTCTCCGTGGGTGGCTCGTTTATTACCAAAGAGATGCCTGCAGTTACGTTTATTCCCAATCTTGGCCAAGGGGGCCGACCTTCCACCCTTCGACACTGGAAAGGTCCCAGCCATATACCTGGAGGCCAATGCCGAACAGCAACCGATACCGATTCGGCAATCGGCAGGGAGCAAAAATTGGCCGCCCATTTGAGAACCCGGACAATTGCCGGACATTCGGCACTAAAAAACCGGAGCCGCAGATCTCTGCTCCGGAATAAGAATTTTGTTTTCTATAATCTAATTGGCTCCTCAGGTAGGACTCGAACCTACAACCCTTCGGTTAACAGCCGAATGCTCTGCCATTGAGCTACTGAGGAGTGTGTGGCGATGAATTGTCCTCTATAAAGTTACCAGACCCATGGGGGCGCGTCAAAATCGATGCGGTGACCATGGTTTGCGTTCCGCTTTGCCGTTTAGCCGGCCTGCCTCCGGGAACTTGTGCGGGGTTTGAGGCTGCGAATCCAGGAGACTTCTCATCCAACTTCTATTCGGAAGAACCGCGGCGCCTTCGGTGTCGTATGAGCTTGGGAGCGGGTTAGCTGCCATTCGCGCGTTGCACGTAAATTCAACGGCGCGGAGTCGCTTATAGGCCAATCGGAATATGTTCGCTTGGGGAGGAATGAACATGAAGAGTCGTGACGGGCTGCTGCGGAACGCTGCCTACCTGGGCCTGGGGATGCTTTCCACCATCGCCAGCACCATCTCGGACCGGACCCAGAACAAGAAGCAGTGGGCGCAGGGGAAAGTGGTTGTGATTACCGGCGGGTCGCGCGGACTGGGGCTTGCCCTGGCGGAGGAATTCGGCCGGAGAGGAGCTCGGCTCGTTTTGGCGGCACGAAACGAGGCGCAATTGGCGAGCGCTCGCCAGCAACTGCTGGACCGGGGCGCCGTGCAAAGCGCCGATCATGTCCTCCTGGTGGTGGCGGACTTGCGAAAGCAGGAGGACGCTACGCGGCTGATTGACGAGGCTACGCGAAGATTCGGGCAGGTTGATGTGTTGGTCAACAACGCGGGCGTCATTACCGTGGGACCCGTGGAAAATCAAACACTGGAGCATTTTCGAGATGTGATGGACTCGAACTTCTTTTCAGGCCTGCATTGCACGCTGGCCGTGCTGCCCCAGATGCTTCGACGCGGCGCGGGCTCGATCGCGAACATTGCCTCCGTCGGCGGACGGATTGCGGTTCCTCATCTGCTTCCCTATTCCGCGAGCAAATTTGCAGTCGTCGGATTCTCCGAGGGCTGGGGATGGAGCTGCGGTCGAAAGGCATCCGCGTGACTACGGTATGCCCGGGGCTGATGCGCACAGGGTCCCATCGGAATGCTTATTTCACCGGAGATTCAGCGGAGGAGTATCGCTGGTTCAGCATGGCGGCGAACACGCCGGGGGCATCCATGTCGGCCAGGCGGGCGGCGCGAAAGATTGCGGATGGAGTGGCGGGAGGATGCGCGGAGATCGCGATTACTCCGCAGGCGTTTGTCGCGGCGCGTTTCGGCAATTTGTCTCCCGAGTTGAAGCGGCTCGCGATGATGACCATGCATATGGCGCTGCCCGATCCGATGGAAGGACAGAACACGCCGCATCGCGGCGAAGAGGTCAGGGAGCGGGAGCCGTTTTCGGCAAGCACCTTCGGCTCGTCAGCAGCGCGCCGCTACAACCAGGTGGAAGCTCTGGCCGAACCGTAATTGCCGGTCTCGGAACTCCTCGCTAACAATGTTCCGGGGATCGCCGTGGATGGCTCCCTTATTCGGCTCGACCCCAGTGCAATACGATAGTCGGTATGGTTCGCATTCAGTCGGAATACCAGGGTGACCTCCACTGCACGTCGGTGCATACTCCATCCAGAACTGAACTCGCTACAGATGCCCCTGTCGATAATCAGGGTCGGGGAGAGAGTTTTTCCCCCACCGACCTCGTTGCCACGTCACTGGGTACGTGCATGTTGACCACGATGGGTATCCTGGCCAGAACCTTGGATGTTGACCTCACCGGAGCCACGGTGACGGTTGACAAGGAAATGAGCAGCACGCCGCCGAGAAAGGTCAGTCGCTTGACGGTCGCCATTCGAATCCCCCGGACCACCAGCCCTGAGAATCAGCAGCGGCTCGAACATGCGGCCCACACCTGTCCCGTGAAACAGAGCATTCACCCGGACATCGAGACGCCAATTGAGTTCGTCTGGGGTTGACCCATCCCCGAACGAATCAATTCTCACCTTTCCGTTTGGCGCTGGGTTCTTTTTGCGGCCTCGATGCGCTTGTTTCGAGATAGGCCGATAAAATCAAAACAGGTTAATCCAATCGCCGAGATGATGGATTTGCGAGCATCTTTCGGCCCAACATGGAGCACTTCTCTCTGATGAATCTCAAATTGCCTGAGGGCGACTTTCGCGCCTACTTGTTTGACTGCGACGGCACCATCGTCGACTCGATGCCGCTGCATTACAAGGCCTGGAAGAAGGCGCTCGCCGAGTATGGATGCACGTACGACGAGGATCTCTTTTACGCGTGGGGCGGCAAGCCGGTACGCAAGATCATCGCCGACCTGAACGAGATGCAGGGACTGAACATGCCGGTCGATACGCTGGCGGCGTACAAGGAGAGCTTCTACCACGCGCAGTTGCACGAGCTGAAGGGTATTCCGGATGTGCTTGAGCATATCGAGGCGCAGCACGGGCGAATTCCGTTCGCCGTAGTTTCCGGGAGTCGCCGCAACTCAGTGGTCGGATCGCTGACGGCGCTTGGACTGCTGGACAAGTTTGACGTGCTTGTTTGCGCAGAGGACTACAAGAATGGGAAGCCGGCTCCGGACTGCTTTTTGATGGCGGCCCAGAAGTTGGGCGTGGCGCCGGAACACTGCCTGGTGTTTGAAGATACAGAGTTGGGAATCCAGGCCGCCACGGCGGCGGGAATGAAGTCGGTGCTGGTGGCGCAGCCTGTGCGGCAGAAATGACGGAACTGCCGCTCGCGCGGAGCCGTATGCTCAACAGCAGGAGGCTACTGTGGCCGGAACGGGTGTGTCTCGGGCGGCGATGGGCGTGCGGGACGAGCTTGCATCTCGTACGCGCGAGGACCTCATTCTCCTTTTTTGCGTCGCCGCGGCGTTCGCGATTGCTCATATCCTGACCAACGGCCGCTATGGTTTTCATCGCGACGAACTGCAGTTTCTTTCCGATGCGCGTCATCTGGATTGGGGATTTGTTGCCTATCCACCGTTCACCCCGTTTATCGAGCGGGTTGGCTTCAGCATCTTCGGGCTTTCTCTGATCGGCCTGCGGCTTTTCTCCGTTATCGGGCAAGCGGTCGTGATCTTTGTCTGCGGGCTGATGGCGCGCGACCTTGGCGGAAGCCGACTTGCGCAGATCACGGCGGCCCTCTCCGTCGGGCTGTCCGGGCTGCCGATCTTCGAGGCCAGCGAGTTCCAGTACACCTCGTTTTCGTATCTCTGGTGGGTGCTGGTCTGCTGGTTTGTGGTTCGACTGCTGAAGACAGAGGATCCGCGCTGGTGGCTGGCAATCGGAGCATCCATCGGATTGGGCCTGATGACGAAGTACTCGCTGGTGTTCTTCGTTGCCGGCTTGCTCGTTGGACTCGCCTTGACGCGAGCGCGGCGTTATTTTCGGAGTCCGTGGTTTTGGGGCGGAGTAGTTGTGGCGGTGGTTATTTTCCTGCCGAATATTCTCTGGCTGTTTCGACACGACTTTGTCTCTTACGACTTTCTCCAACACATCCATAAACGGGATGTGGGCCAGGGGCGCGCTGAGGGCTACTGGAAATATCAGTTCCTGGTCGATGTGAACCTGATTGCGACACCGATCTGGGTTGCCGGTTTTGTAGCGTTCCTGCGCAGCAGCCGTTACCGGATGTTCGCGTGGATGTACCTGGTTCCGGTCCTGTTCTTCTGGGTCAACAAGGGACGCTTCTACTACGTTGCGGAAACATATCCAATCCTTATCGCGATGGGCGCGGTTGTTGCGGAGCGGTGGCTTGCGGGACGCGCGACGTGGGTTCGCCGAACGCTCGCGACAGTTTACTTCACCGGTCTGCTTGCCATGGGCGGTTATCTCGCAGCGAACGTGCTGCCAATTGCTTCGTCGGGGCCCTTGCGCGATTTTGCACTCAAGAAAAATGGCGACCTGCGCGAGGAGATCGGATGGGACGATCTTGTGCGCGAGATTGCGAGGGTGCGCGATTCCCTTCCCGCCGATCAACAAACAAGCCTGGGAATTGTCGTCGGCAATTACGGCGAGGCGGGCGCGATCGAGAATCTAGGCGAGAATTATCATCTGCCTCCGGTAATCGGGCTGACAAATTCGTTCTATCTGCGCACGTATCCGGCGACGCCGCCTGCTGCGCTGATCGTGGTTGGGTGGTCGCAGAAGCAGGTCGACCGCGAGTTCACAATTGCCGCGTAGCGGGTCACAACGGCAATTCGCTGGGCATTCAAAACGAAGAGAGCAGCGATCATCCCGACATTTACGTGTGCGGTCCGCCGAAGCAACCATGGCCGGTTTTCTGGAAGAACAACCAGCGATTTGGGTGAAGCCTGGGACCAGGGAACCGGAAGCAGGGACATCGGTTTCGTTTCGGCGTTATCTCTGGCTGGTGCAGCGATTCTCGGTCATCACACCTACGTTTCGGTTCGTCACAATGTGCGGGCTAAAGAAGGCGGTTATGTCGGATCATTCCTCTGCGAACCTCAGGAGGGATAAGGGATGCGTTTTGCTGTTGCGTGCCTGGCTGCTTTGATTCCGATGGCAATGTGGGGTCAAGCGAATGTGTCTTCTGATTCCGCTGACAAGGCATACACCGCGGAGAACTGGAGCGAGGCGGAATCGCAGTACACGGAGCTGACGAAGCAGCAACCGCAGAACGCGCGGTTCTGGTTCAGGCTCGGCGTTGCAGCACGCGAGAACAAGCATTACGATCGGGCGCTGGACGCGATGCAGAAGGCGAAGTCGCTTGGCGCGGGCAAAGGCCTTCCGCCGTCGCTGGCCGACTACGAAATCGCTACCATCTACGCAGGAAAGGGAGATTCGAGGAACGCCTTGCAGGCACTCAAGGCGTCGGCGAATGGCGGTTTCTTTCAGCCGAACCGGCTGACAAGCGATACAGAGTGGAACACGCTTCGAGAGAACGAGCAGTTCGTTGCCTTGGCGAAAGAGGTGCAACACAACGCGACGCCATGCGAGGACCCTGAGTTCAAGCAATTTGATTTTTGGATCGGCGACTGGGATGTGGCGTCATCCGCCGACGGAGTGCATCGCGGATCGAGCCATATCTCGAAAGAGATGGGCGGCTGCGTGGTATGGGAAAACTGGAGTTCGACGGGCAGCCCATATTTCGGAAAGAGCTACAACACCTGGAATCCGAATTTGAAGCGGTGGGAGCAGTACTGGGTGGATAACACTGCCGGAGTGATGTTTTTTCATGGCAGCCTCAAGGATGGGGTGATGGACTACTGGACGGACGATGTACCCCAACCCTCGGGTGAAAAGCTTATGCGCCATCTTCAGTTTTTTAATCTTGCACCGGACAAGGTCCGCCAGTTCTCGCAGGGATCGACGGATGGCGGCAAGACGTGGCACATCGAATACGATTTCGTGTACACGCGCGTGCCCGCCAAGGCTGTACAGTCACCGTCAAGGTAGACCTGTTTGGAACCACCGGGGGGGGGTGGGGTGTCCCCCCAGTACCCTGGGATCAAATACCCTGGTTTCATTGGCTTGCGGCAGGGTATGGCTGTAAATATTTCAAACAAAATAAGTTACGCGCAAATATCTCCACCGCAAGAAGTTAGTGGGAGGTCTACTTCCCAGTCAGCAGCGAATAAAAATACCCGAAGCTCCTCGGTGGGATGAGTTCAGATCTATTGTGCGCCGCAACGGGCTAATTACCTGCAAATAGCCGGAAACAATTTCATTCATTCTTTCAGCGGGTTACGAGTAGAGAACCGGTCGAGGGGGCTTGACCCTCGAAGTGTGCAGCAACACATGTCCTGTCCCGATTGCACCAGGGTCAATACAAGAGCACAGTGACCCGATAGGAGGTGAAGTTGCCGGCGTTGCTGTCGGGCTGACAGCTGCCGACGGCGGCTTCGCGATACTTGCCGGTGGCGAGCTGATCGGCGAGATTCTTCGGCAGGTGACTCAGGTCTGAATCCTGCCAGCGCACGATGAAGCCGGGCGCCGCGGCACCCTGTGCAGAACGCGGGAGGCCGCGGTCCGCGGTACATGCGGCGCGGGCTACGGTGTGATCGGATCTGACCTTGACGCCGCTGGGCGCGATCAGGCCTGCAACCTGCGCCTCAATTTGAATGTCCGAAAGGTTCTGCACGCCCCGAGAAAAATCCGCAGTGGCGTAGAGCACGCCGCGCGCCGAGATTACAGCGATACCAACGCGGTTGACGTCGGGATTGAGCATGTTCTCGCGGTGCCCCTTCGAGTGCATCCATGCGTCATGAAGCTGCGCAGGATCGGTTCCGATGGCGATGTTCTCCTCAATCACATCGAAATGGGCGCCGGCCAGACCGGCACGCTCGGATAGCTGCAGTTCGCCGGGATAGTTATGCGCGATGGGCCCTTCAGAAACCATGCGCATGGTGTGTTTGCGAGCAGCCTCGGCGAGGGCGGGATCCCAACGGAGCGGTGGAACGCCGGCCTGGGCACGGGCCTGATTGGCGAGGGCCATGAGCTGCTCGGCATCTGCGCGCAGCGTCTTATCGTCTTGCGACTGGGCTCGAGAGAGCGCCGAGCAAATGAGGAAGGTGGCACAAGCGGCAAGTAAAGATATACGGTACAACAATCCCTCCGCGGGCTAAAGACGATCAATTTGATGGCACAGCTCGCTGCCGTGGCATGGGCCGGGTCGTCTCACCTGTCATCCGGGCTTTCGAGAGCCGGCTTGAGCCGATCATTATTCCTGAAGTCGTCGCGCGGTCCGATCCAGAAGATTAGAAGAATGGCCGGCAATGCTACGACGGTCGTGAGCAGGAAGAATCGCACCCAGCCTAACCTTTCCGACAAGACTCCTCCCGAAGAGGCCACCACAGTTCGGCCAAGCAAAGCGAGCGAGGAGAGCAGCGCGTACTGGGTCGCCGTATAAGCGGGCGAGCATAGGCTGGAAATATAGGTAATCAGCGCGGTCCCGGCCATTGCGCCTGTAATATTTTCGGCGGTGACACATAAAGCAAGGTAGCCGATCCGATGCCCACCCACAGCCTGCAGCACAAAGAACAAGTTCCCAAGGGACTGCAAAATGCCACAGACTATCAGCGAGGTGCGGATCCCAAACCGGGTCGTCACGATGCCGCCTAACAAAGCACCTGTGACAATCGAGAAGAATCCGAAAATTTTCGAAGCCGTTGCAATCTCGGGGAGCGAAAACCCCAGCGAGATGTAGAGTGGCGTCGACATCACTCCCGCCATCGCCTCGCCAAGCTTATATCCGAAAATCGCGATCAGGATGATGAGCCAGAGCGGACGCCGCATGAAGTCGCGAAAAGGACCGATCACTGCGATGGAGAACGCGTGGCGGATGGTCTGCCACCCTGATCGCGCGGCAAAAGAAGCCTCGGTTGGAATCTTCGGTTCAGGTGCAAACAAAAACACCAGCAAGCCAATGCCGAGGAGCGCGGCCACGGTAGCGTACGCTGCGAACCACCCTGCGTAGGCTGCGATGAACAGGCCGCCCGCTCCGGCAACCAGCATCCCGATCCGGTATCCGGACTGATACATGGCGGCGCCGGGTGCCTGCTGATCGCTGCGCAGGCTCTCCACGCGCCAGGCGTCGATCACAATATCCTGGCTCGCGGAGAGGAATGCGACAACGACGGCAAGGGCGGCCATGAGAGGCAGGTTGTGCTTTGGATTACACAATCCCAGAGCGAGAATTGCGCCGATGAGAAGGATCTGGATGGTAATTCCCCAGCCGCGCCGGCGTCCCAAAGACAGCGGCGGAGGCACGCGATCCATCAGCGGCGACCACAGAAACTTGAATGCGTAGGGTGTGCCCACCAGGGCAAAGGTACCGATCGCCGCGCGGCGCACGCCAACGGTCGAGAGCCACGCCGAAAGAGTGGAGTAGGTCAGCAGGAGCGGCAAGCCACTGGCGAATCCGAGTGCGAGCACCTGCAACACACGCGGTTGGGTATATGCCGCGAACGCGCGCCGCCACTTTGTTCGAGCGGGGCCTTCGTTGTTATGTGCGATGATTTGGGAGTTTTCCTTCATCTCAATAATTCGGGCATCCGGTTTCGGCCTCTTGCCCTACTTCAGCTTCTTGAATGAAGGATCGCCGGAAGCAATCTTAGAGCCAAGCGCAAATGAACTGGTTTACAGAGCTAAAGTATCACGAACGGCACCATTGCCAATGGCGAACGGGGTTACGCCGGCCATCCCGGCAGAAGCAGGCTCTTCCCCGGACAGGCCGCGCCTTGCGATCGGAGGGTTGTTTACCGAATGGATTCATGGCCAGTTATCCACGTAAAGAAATTTGGCGGAGCGCTACTCTTACATTTGAAGTGGTCCTTTCTCCAGGCCATTTCGACGAGATGCAGTTTGCTCGTGTTGGTCGTCTGCCATTTCCGGCAGCAGCAATAGCAGTCGCAGTTCGGGGCTTCAACTTCCTGGGAGCGCGCCGCGCGATCAGTTCGATCCGCGTACGCGCCTGGACATGAGGACGTGAGGGAGCTATGAACACACTGAAAAAGGGTGATTGCGAGCATTGCGGGCGATTCTATCGCTATTCGCTTTGGAACTCCGGTTTTGCAAACAACTCCTATGCATATTGCAGCGATTGCGGGCTGCTTGCGATCTTCAACTGCTCAAGCCCGGTGATGGCCGGGCTTCCCAAAAGCACAGTTGAGAATGAGGAGATCGACCAGTCGTGGGAGGCGTTTCTGCTGCCCTGCCCATGCGGAGGACGATTCCGCAAAGGTGCATCTCCCCGATGCCCAACCTGCAATGAACCGCTCTCCGCTGAGCACGCGGCGGGCCACATCCAGGCGCAGGCATTCGGCTCAGGTAGAGGCTGGATGTGGCAAAACAACTGGAGCGGCGCTCATTGTATGGCGATGGAAGACCCTGCAAATCCCGGGTCGATGCTGCAGATAGAGGATCCCGTGGGGACACCGAAGGCAAAAGCCAGGAAGCGCTGGTGGGTTCCGTTCCGACTGGGCTCGCAGGAGACCAAAGAACTGGAAGAAGCCGCAACCACGAAATCGGTGTAGCTTCAGAAAATGAGGATCGGCGTCGTCAGCGATACACATGGGCTGCTGCGTCCGGAGGTAGCGCCGGAGCTGGCAGGCGTAGAGCAGATCCTGCATCTCGGAGATGTGGGCAACTTCGCAATTCTCGAAGCTCTTGCAAAAATCGCGCCGGTAACCGCCATTCGCGGCAATGTGGATCACAGCGGCAAGTGCGGCAAGCTTCCGGAGACGGAGGTCGTGCTCTTCGAGGGACACTACATCTACATGCTGCACGACGTGCACACGCTGCACCTGGATCCTGCCGCAGCGAAGTTTTCGGCAGTACTCTTTGGGCACTCGCATCAGCCGAGCGTGCGGCGACATAAGGGCGTGCTGTACTTCAATCCCGGATCGTGCGGACCGAGGAGATTCGACCTGCCGGTGACATTAGGATTTTTGACGGTTACAAAGGACGAGGTGACGGCAGAGGTGAAACATCTGCCGATCGCTTTGTGATCCCCGCCGCTCCGGCAATTTTCGCCAAATTTAAAAGCCACCGCTGAAGACAAGCGCCGCTGCTGTGCTTTTTCAAGAGCGCATTTACGCGGTCGCTGCCTGAAACATTCAGCGGAGATCGATCTGAGTGCGCTGGTCGCCTTTGGTCTTGAAACGGGAGACGCTGACGTAGAAGGTGTTGGCATCGGTGCCCGGATTATGAAGGCTGATGTTTGCGTTGGACAAATGCTGATAGCGATAGCCAAGGGTGATGGCCTGATTTTTGTGATGAAAGATGTTGACGCCGCCGCCGAAGTCGATGGTGTACATGAACTGCGATCCCTCGGGACTGAGCACGTGCTTATCGAAATAGATGAAGCCGCCATCTGTCGAGATGAAGGGCTGTACGCGATGCAGAGGAAGGAAATCGGATTGGAAACCGACAGGGCTGAGGCCGCTGCCGTATGCGCGCGTGCGCTGGTTGTAGATATTGCCGGATGAAGTGTTGTTCGGGGTGGGCCAGTCGAGCATGGCAAGCGCCGTTATCTCGGGCGAGTAGCGCATCGTCCAAGTCTGATGATGGCGATAGAACTCGTAGGAATAGCGAACGTCGATGGGCATGTATTTCACGTCGCTCGCGTAGCCCCAGATGTGACTGCTCATCAGAGAGAGTCCCCACCACGCTCCGAACTCGTGACGGCCACCGGGGCCTCGCCAGTCGGGAGGAGGGGGAGCAGAGGTGGCCGGCACTACGCCGGCGAGATAGGCCTCGGCTCTGGGGTCATCATGCCGTGAGGCCCATCGCATAGCCTCAGCGGTTGAAGCAGAAACCCCTTCACCGGCGTCGCTCCAGAAGCTGCTGGCTTTGACGATGCGGGAATCGCGATACCAGGGCGCACGGAAACGGAGGATGTTGGCGAAGCCGCGCGTTGGCGTGAGGAAATTGTCGAGGGTGAGCAGGATCGGATTGTGGCTTTTGTTTTCAAGTTTCGTGACAAGATGCTTGTCGAGATAGTCTTCTCCGATTGTCCAGCCGAAGCCGCCAACTGGGGTCGTGACGAGCTCGACCCACCCTGTCTCATTTGTATTCACGCCCTTGTCGGAGAAGTAGTGATCGCCATTGTGGCCGACCGATGCTTCCCCAGTCGGCCCGAGCTTCCACCAGAAGCTGTAGGCCGTGGTCCAGGCCAATGCGCGTAACCGGCTGATCCAATATTGACGATCATTCTGGAACATGAGCGTCATGCCTTTCGGGTCGTTTTGGATCCAGATGGAGTTAGTGATGGCGCCCATCATGGGATGTGCGACATAGTCGTCGAGGCCGGGATTATCATCCTTCCACTTATCCCATCGCCAGCCGGCGGCGGAATCGATGTACCGGTCCCACCATTTACCGTTTCCTGTCTCCCATCGATACCAGTAGCCGGTGTACAAATTGCCCCCGTCTTCAAAGGCGTTGTAGAGGATGGTTTCGATGACCATCGGTCCCCAGTGCATGCGGCACTCGCGGGCGCGCGTCTCGTCTGTAGGGCAATTCTCGAGTGGGACGTAGGCGGACGGAGATTGAGGGCGGACCGACGATTCGAGAGCCGGCGAGACACCGGAAGGGTCAGGTTCCGGGAACAACTGCCACTGCAGACTCGAAGAGTAGGGGTCTGCAGGGGCAGGCTGTTCAGGAAGAGCCGGCAGGCGCCTGGTTCCCTCGAGTGAGTTGGATGGGACCGGTGCTTCGGGATAGGAGGTGAAAGGCGGCTCCACGGAGTCGTTCGGTGCAGGCTGCCCGGCTTCGACCGCCTGCGGAGAGGCCGTGGCAGGATCGGAGTTTGATGATTGAGCTCCTGAGTGAGTTGGGACGAGCAGGGGCAGCGAGAGCAGGAGCAGCAGTAGAGTCGACTGGAAGATCGAGGATATTCGAGGGGAACGGTCTCGGGGAGGATTCAACTTGATTTCGTCTCCGGTGACGTTTCACTCGGACCGGGCGATACGAGATCCCGAGGCAAGTGAGTTCATAAAAGGCGCAAGTCGGCGGGCAGCCAGCATCTCTAACCCAAGGTTCGAGCATCAACAGGAACTAACGATCCGCACAGCAATGCTAAACCCTTGGATGCAGGCAGGGAGTGTTGCTTTGCCTCGCGAGGCCCTGTTCCGGCCCATTCGGATCTTGTCATGATTTCGGATCTCGTTCTGGGGGAAAGGAGTGGCTGAGAATTTAATCAACTGCGCTTGAGGTGCGCGCGTTTTCGGGCTTTACCGGCGGCGGAGGTGAGACTCTACCGGACGCTTCGAAGGTTTTTGTGGATTCTTTCAGAGTCTTTCGGGTTGCCATAGATACCGGCCTCCTCTTCAGCACAGAGATGCCGGCAGCGAGGGAGGCGGTGACCTCCCTGGTGAATTTTGGGGCGAATACTAGAACTGGCGGGTGTAGCTTCTTACATCGCGGATGCCGGCGCCGATACCGAGCACGTGGTTGATGCGGTGCTGGAACGGATCGGCTCCAGTCCTCGCGGGCTCCGTTTCCTGATCGGGACGATTTTGAGTTTCTGCAGCGACAGCTTCAACCGCGGCCGGGGTCAGCTCGCTCGGTGTTTCCAACCGCTCGTCCTCGTCTTCGAAGACGAGAGGCTTGAGTGCTGAGACGAGCTTTTCAATCCGTGCCATCCGACTACGCAGCTTTTCGAATTCTTCATTGATCGCGGTCAGTTCAGAATTTGCCGACTCATAGGCAATGCGATAAATTTCCTGGTGCGCTTGCGGTTTCATGCCTTCTCCACGGCGCGTAGTCTAGCATGTGGCCGAAGGCGAAAGGTAAGAGTCAATAGTAAGAGTTACCGCTGAAATGGACGCGGAGGATACAGCCTGATCGCGGCAGACTGACGGAGTGGCAAGTGGGATTTGTGGTCGCGGGGATCGATGAGAGGTACTGGAAGGAAGCGGGGTGAGCGGGTGACCCAGCACCATGCTGGGTCTCGCTCACCGCGGGACTGAGAGCTCAACCAGTCTTAGAACTGGCGGCTGAACTTTCGGCCATGACCGAGTGCGCTATTGAGACGGCTCGCAAACGGGTCGCCGGAAGAACCGTTCGTGGACTGGTACTGGTAGGTCGGAACTTCTTCGAAAGATTGAGAGGCCTCATTGGCTGCTTCGGAAGCGCTTTGCACCGCCGCGGCAGCAGCCGCTGCCTCCTCTGCTCCAAGCAGAGGTTTCAGGGCGAGGACAACTTTTTCGATGCGATCCTTGCGCGCGCGGAGCTCCTCGAATGCGCCGAGGATGTCAGTGAGTTCGTTGTTCGCGGAGTCAAATGCTACGCGATAGACTTCTCCGGGATTGGGCTTCATAGTCGATCTCCAATGGCGAATTTAGCATTGTTTTTAAAAGCCCTGAGACTTTTCTTCTGCAACTATCGTGTCATCGTATGGAACAGTAATGGCTAGGCTTAGACGCGATCAGGCGCTCCCGATTCCGATACCGGGAGCGCCTGACTTGGGTTGACCATTTCGACTTGGCCGGCGCGAAATGGCATCGCGTTTTCGGTCGCGGCGAGGGTTCTCTGACACTCACCGCAAACCAGCTAGATGGGAGACAGAAGACCTTCCGGCCGCTGCTGCCATCCCCAGAGGGCGTCGTCGATGCGGCGCTGGAAGGGATCGGCCGAGGGCTGCCGGAAATAGGCGATCTGCTCCTCGGTGGCTTCCTGAAGCGCGTGCACCGGCTCAAGAACCTGCTCGGGCTCATCCGCAACCACGGCAGGTTCGGTTATCACGACCTCCATGCCGGGGCCCGAGATCTGCATGAAGGTGAATTGCGGTTCGGGGGTGGGTTCTTCGATGACGGGCTCGATGTAGGCTGGCTCGATGTAAGCTGGCTCGACATAAGCAGACTCGGCGAATGCCGGCTCCGCATATTCGGGTTCGGCGTACTGAACTACGGGGCTCATCTCGATGGTTGTGGATTGGGCCTGCAGGCCAATGAAGGGCCTGAGAGCTTCAACAACGGCTTCGATGTGTTCTTTCCTGGAACGAAGAGCTTCAAACTTGGCGACGATATCGCGGAGTTCCGCGCTCGCTTGATCCAGTGCGAATCGGTACGTTTCTTGTCTCATAGTCAACCCTTGGTGGCATTCTGTAACACTGATGTGTTACTAAACAAGTGCTAAGTAACCCAAGTCCGAATTACTCCTGTAACGCAAGTAACATACGGACGCTGTCCTTTCGAGTAAGCCATGACTTTCCTGGGAAACAATCACCCGAGTGGTGTTTGAGGATATCCGTACACCTATGATTCTCATAGGTTTACCGCCAGACGTGATCAGGGGTAAGTTAAACGATTTGCTGCCAGTCTTCAGGAGACAGAGTGACGGTAGCGCAGCCCATCGAATAGTTGAACCACGCGTGATCGGTATTGGGCGTTGCGAAGAAGCCTTCGAGATCAAGCTGGCGAGCAGTCTCCATCAGGAAGGAGCGGCTTCCGTAGAAGAGCGTGAAAAAGCTGTCCCAATCGACTGTGAGAAGGAAGGATTGATCCGGAGCCAGAAGGGTTCCGCATCCCGGAAACGGGACAGTGCCATCACGCAGGCCCGCGACGGGGAGACGCACGACGGGTTGCGAGTCGATGAATTCGGGAACAAAAACAACTTCGTCATGATTTGCGGCGGCGAAGATCCGAAGGAATGCGGCATGGAGAATGGGTTCGAAACGCCCTTCAGTGGGCATCCAGAGGGGGCGCGATTGCAGATAAGCCTGCAGAGCATCGCGACCAGGCAGATCGGCTAGATCGCCCTTCAGCGAGCCGATAGAGGTCAGGAGAGCCTGATTGATCCTGGCGCAGGAACCGAGTCCCGTTTCGCGGGCAACCGTCGTCCATGAATGAGGACCTCCATGAGCGAGGATCTGGGCATCAACGGGGTATCGTCCAACGGTCTTCCATGAAAGCGAGTCCGGAACACTGAGGAACGGATGAAGAACGATGAAAGCGGCTTCGAAGCGCCCTTGATAGGCCTCGACGAGCGGCGCTCCGTAGGCGGGATAGACGAAGTTCTCAAATGGCACGCGACAGGATAGCAGCGCAACTTTGCATTCCGTTGTGATCGGTGTAACTATTCGAATGACTTATGCACGGCCGTGTCGATCACAGCGGCCAAGATTTCGAAGCGGAGGAACTGCAAATGGCTGTCGTACGAAACTGTCCATCCTGCGGGAGGCCGAATCGGATTCCGGCGAAACATCTGGCCGACACGGGAAGATGCGGCGCATGCAAAACTGCGCTTGCGCCGATGGCGGAACCAATCGAGGTGGGCACGAGCGAGTTCGATGAGATTGTTCGCGAGAGCAAGGTTCCTGTGATGGTGGACTTCTGGGCAGCATGGTGTGGTCCATGCAGAATGGCCGCTCCGCACGTTGCTCAGACAGCGCGCGATCTGGCGGGAAAAGCGGTTGTGCTAAAGGTCGACACAGAGCGGCATCCGGATCTTGCGGCTCGCTACAAGGTGCAGGGCATCCCCAATTTCGCGGTGTTTGCGAACGGAGCGTTGCAGTTTCAGCAAGCCGGCATGGTGGATGCGGAAACAATGAAGGGATGGCTGGCCCGCGCATGGTTTTCAAAAGCGTGAGGAACCGCTTGAACAGAAAAGACTGCTAAAGCGGCAGCCGCCGCAACTTGGGATGCAGTTGCAAGCTTCGTTTATGCGGAGGGAGCGGGGGCGGCCTGAGGTTTCTCGATCGTGTCGACGCGAATCCGGGCGATGCGGCGGCCTTCCATGTCCACTACGGTGAGACGGCGGCCCTCGTAGTCAACGGTCTCTCCGACCCGCGGGATATGCCCGAGACGGGTGAGCATGAAGCCGGCGAGGGTCTCCACTCCGCCATCGCGGGGCAGGCTCCACTGCATCTGGGTTTCGAGGTCGCGCAGGTTGACGCTGCCTTCAAGCACGACGGTGCCCTGGGCGTTGGCGAGGACGGGACGCGCGGGATCATCGAATTCGTCTTCGAGTTCCCCGGTGAGCTGCTCGATGGCGTCTTCGGCGGTGACGAGGCCGACTGTGGACCCGTACTCGTCGACCACGATAGCCATCTGGCGGCGGCGCTTCTGGAATTCGCGCAGGAGCGCGAGAGCAGATTTGGTTTCGGGCACGACGAGGACCTCACGCATCACCTGGCGGAGCCGGAGTTCCATAAAAGGCAAGCCGAACTGCGGGTTCCCGGCGGGGCCGGGCGTGGTGTCTGCTGAGGAACCGGCAGACGTGGATGCAGGCGCGCGATGCTGCGCCCGGGGACGGAAGAACATCAGGCGCGAAAGATCCTTCGAGTAGACAATCCCTATGATGTGCTCAGGACCACGGGTCTCGTCGTAGACCGGAATGCGCGAGTTCATGTGTTCGATGACATGAGCGCTGGCTTCTTCAATGGGCATATTCGATGGCAGAGAGAAGATGCGCTGCCGCGGCGTCATGATTTCGCGTACGGGAACATCGTCAAGCTCGATGGCGCGATGGATCAGGGTTTCCTGAAAGCGCGGGAAAAGGCCCAGACGGCGGGCAGCGGTGGTGATGAGTTTGAGTTCCTCGGCAGAATGGACCGCCGCGCGCTCCGTCATCGGAATGTCGAAGCCGCGAAGAATGATGGCGGCCGAGCCCTTAAGCAGGCGGACGGCCGGGCGAGCCATCCGCATGAAAATGATCATGGCCGGAGCGACAGCGATGGAAAGGGCCTCAGCGCGGCGCAGGGCGAGAGATTTGGGGACGAGTTCGCCGATGGTGACTTCGAAGTAGGTGATGATTGCAAATCCCACGGCCACGGCGGTGGCGGCGGTAACGTGGGCGTAGATCTGGGCGTTCACCGGGGGGTGCGGGATCAGATTGATCCAGCCAAGCACTATATTCGCCGCGAGGGGCTCGCCGATCCAGCCAATGGCCAGCGAACAGAGGGTTACACCGAGCTGAACTGCGGGGAGGAAATACTCCAGTTCGTGCTGAAGACGGCGAACGGCACGCGCACCCGGAACCTTGGCGGCAATGAGCTGCTCGATGCGGGTGTCGCGAGTGCTGACCATGGCAAACTCTGCGGCCACGAAAAAGGCGTTGACCAGGATGAGCATGCCGACAGCGGCTAGCTGGAGAAGCGGAAGACCATGCATCTCGGATGTGAGGATAGCACCCGACAGGGGGGCATTGAGGAGGAACTGAGGCCGCCCGCCCGGGTTTGCGGGAGTCTAACCCATGTACTAAAACGAAGCCCTCATAGAAGTTCTTTGTAAATGTTTGCGGGATTGATGCGTCCTTATAGATGAGTGAGAGGGGGGATTCGGCCCCTTAGATGGGGGATTTTCGGTTGCCCCTCTTGTGATACCCATCACGACCGAGTCTCAGGAACAAACTGGAACCCGCGTGCGTATCAAAATGCAGCGGGAAGCGAGATCGGATCGGAGATTGATTTCGCTGCGTCCTCGCACATTGGAACGGCAATTGCATCCTGCAAATGCAGTTTTTCTTCTTTAAGCGCGTAATTACAGCGAAAGATTCACACGGTTTTCACAATTTGAAGGAGCTGGAGAGCTCCGGCCAGTGCTGAGAGGTGCTCCATGGCGTCGTCGCGGAAAAGCAAAAAGATCTGGATAGGGATTGGTTCGGTTGTGTTGCTGGTGATCGTCGTGATCGGCGTGGCGGCGGCGCGACTCGTGCGGACCACGAACATCGACCCGAACCGGATCGCCAAGGTGCAACGCGGAGATGTGGCGCGCTCGGTGGTGGCGACAGGAAAAATACAGCCCATCACCAAGGTCGAGGTGAAGAGCAAAGCGTCGGGGATCGTGGAGAAACTGTTTGTAGACATCAATAACAAGGTCCACAAAGGGCAGCAGCTGGCGCAGCTCGATCAGCAGGAGATCGTGGCGCAGGTCGATGCGCAACGGGCGCAGTTGGCGGCCGCAGAAGCCAATGTCGCAACCTTTGAAGCCAATATCGAACAGGATAAGGTGAATGCATCGGCGCCCGATCTGCCAATGTACAAAGCAACACTCGAGCGAAATCAGCAGATGGCGAAAGATGGCATCGTCAGCAGGCAGGCCCTGGATGATGCGAATCGCGAATACCTTGCCGCACTCACCAAGCGCGACTCTTCGAAGGCACAGATCGGCGTGGACACCGCAAAGCTGAAACAAGCCAAGGCGCAGGTCCAGCAGAGCCAGGCGAGTCTGAAACAACTTGAAGAACAGCTCAGCTATACAACGATCGTTGCGCCAATGGACGGGGTGATCCTGTCACGCGATGTGGAGATCGGCGATGCGGTGAGCTCGATCCTGGTACTGGGGTCAACGGCCACGCTGGTGATGACCGAAGGCGACGTCAACCAGGTATACGTGCAGGGCAAAGTCGACGAGGCGGATATCGCGCACGTGTATATGAACCAGCCGGCGCGCATCAAGGTTGAGAGCTTCCGCGATCGCGTGTTCAACGGCAAGGTCACCAAGATCGCTCCGCTGGGCGTGGAGAAGGACAACGTGACCACGTTTGAAGTTCGCGTGAGCATCGACAATGCCGGCGGCGAGTTGAAGGCCAATATGACGGCCAATGCGGAGATCATGCTCGACGAGCACAAGGCCGTGCTGATGGTACCCGAAAACGCAGTGAGCTACGACGCGCAGAAAAATGCATTTGTGCAGATTCCCGACAAGAACCAGAAGGAAGGCATGCGCAAGGTCGCGGTCGCGATCGGGTTGTCGAACGGGTCAACCACGGAGATTGTGAAAGGCCTGAAGGAAGGCGACCAGGTGGTCCTCCAGCAGTAGCGGCGTTCGGCGGTTCCGAGTTCGTAGTTGAATGTGAAAATCTCCGCCTGCGCTGTTAACAGATCGTATTCCTGATACGTCATCGATGTGAGGGAAACGGGAGAAGATACGTGCGGAAGATCAGTCTCATTCGGCCAACGCATTTTTCCTGGATCGATTGTTCGGCCCCGCACAAGGGTGTTCGTAAACGGACAGGCGAAGGCACGCCGGCGAGGAAAACTCCCAGTGTTGGACTGATGAATTCATTGAAGTTGCGTTGGGGCGTACCTTTGGCAACACGCATGCTAATTCCTTAGGCGAGTGGGCTGACACGCGGGAGACGGAGTATCCGACGAAACGCGCTCCTGAAGTTTCCTCCATTGGCCCTGTAACAAAGGTTGGCTGAGATCACCTGAGTTCAATGAGGTGAATGGACCCAGGATCTTTGAACCAAAGAACCGAAGTTGAATCGAGGAACATGATGAAGCACTTTGCGTTAGCAACAGCAATCCTGGCCTTCGCAGCGATTCCGGCATTGGCCAACGAAGCTACATTCGAGCGCAGCCTGACGGTCAACGGACACGTTGAGCTGACGGTCTCGACGGGATCAGGGCACATTCACATTACGCACGGCTCCGGCGACAAGGTGCATATCTCCGGTCGCGTGAAAACGAACTGGGGCGGCAGCGAAGATAAGGTCCGCGAGATTGCGGCCAATCCCCCGATCGAGCAAACCGGTAACATCATCCGCGTTGGGGCGCGGCACGAGAACTATCACAACATCAGCATCGATTACGACATCGAAGCTCCGGCTAACTCGTTCCTCGAAGCGAGCTCAGGATCCGGCGATATTCAGGATGACGGCGTCGGCCAGAATGCGAAGCTCGGCACCGGTTCGGGAAGCATCCATGCAACCGGATTGCAGAACGGATTCATTGCCAACACCGGCTCCGGCAACATCTATATCGAGCAGTCTGGACAAGGCGATGTGAAGGCGCAGACGGGTTCGGGAACAATTGAGCTGAAGAACATTCGCGGCGCGCTGCGTGCCGAGACGGGTTCGGGCAACATCAAGATTACGGGTACCCCGACATCGGATTGGAAGCTTGAAACAGGTTCCGGAGGCATCGAGTTCTGGGCTGGAAGCTCGGCATTCAATCTGGATGCTTCGACGGGTTCGGGGAGCGTGCATACGGACCAGGAGATGGCAGTGCAGGGATCATTTGACAAGCACCACATCTCGGGCAAGGTGCATGGCGGCGGACCTACTGTGCGGATGGAGACAGGATCGGGCGACATCCGCGTGCACTGAGAGTTTTCAGCGGGCCGGGTCGAAATGGCCCGGCTGCAACACGGGTTCTGCTTTCCGCTGGATGGCAATTTCCAGCGTGAGAGATAAAAGTTCGTTCCTCAGGCGAGGCCTTGGGTGTCATCAGACCGCGATGACATTTGGTAAGCCTCCTGGGAGGCCTCGCCTGTCTTTTTCCCTCCCCCATTTTTTTCGTCTCTTATTTTGCGATGAAACCGCACTCCGCGGATGACAGCGCGATCCCACGCGATGCACCCCGTGGTTCCCTTCCCTGCGGCGCCAGATCCTCGCCCGTTACACTGAAAACATGATCCGGGTCTTGCGTCCTGTGCCTGTGGAACGGCTGAAGCTGCTGGTGTTTGATCTTGATGGCACCCTGATCGACTCCGCGCAGGATTTGTGCAACAGCGTGAATGCGACGCTGGAAAATTTCGGGCGGCCGCATCTTTCAGACGAAGTGATTGCGGGCTACATCGGGAACGGCGCGCTGATGCTGGTACGGCGAGCATTCGCCGCCGATGACGGCCAGGAACCCAGCGAGGAACTCCTCGCCGAGTCGTACAAGTTTTTCCTCGACTACTATCGCGAGCACAAGCTGGATTACACCTACGCCTACGAGGGCGTTCTGGAGGCGCTTGACGCGTTGCACAAGGTGCACGATCAGGTCGATGTTCCGCAGAGGGCCATGGCCGTATTGACCAACAAGCCGGTGCGGCCGGCAAGGGCGATCTGCGAAGCCCTGGGGCTGGCGCCTTTCTTCCTCAACATTTATGGGGGGAACAGTTTCGCAACCAAGAAGCCCGACCCGGAAGGATTGCTCGCTCTGATGAAAGAAGCCGATGCAAAGCCGGAGGAGACGGTGATGATCGGGGACAGCCAGGTGGACGTGCAGACCGCACGAAATGCGGGGGCGTGGGTAATTGGCTGCACGTTTGGGCTGGCTCCGGGCAGCCTTGAGGCCATTCCTCCGGATGTGCTGGTGGACTCACCTGCTGACTGGACAGCCGCATTGACTCCTGCGAAAATCGACACATAAGGTCAGCAGTTTTCAAGACCGCTTTGCGTTCGTGCTCATGGGGGCGCAGCGCAATGTTAGATCGCGGTCTAAGATCATCTCGCTCGAGGACAAACGCGAGAGGCACGTGTTCCCAGGCACTCGCAGGCCACGAGTGCGCAGACGCTACAGACAGTTCCCGCCAGGTAAGAGCGAGTTAGTCTGGCCGTTGATCCTCTTTTGTCGCTGGAGATTCCGCATGTTGCGCTGTTCCGCCTTGGCTGTACTCTTGCTGTTTTCCACGGCCGTTGTCTTTGCCGCTTCGAACGATTCCGAGGTTAAGCCCTCTCCTGCGACTGTTCAGGGAGTCGTTGCCGATCCGACTGGCGCCATTGTGCCCAATGCCCAGGTTGACCTGGTAAATGCCGACGGATCGATCGCGGGTACGACCAAATCGGATGGTGTAGGAAACTTCCAGATGGCTGCGCCGCACGCCGGCAGCTTCACGCTGGTTATCTCCGAACCAGGATTCGAGACCGTCCATTTGCCGCTGACGGTAAAACCCAACGTGGTCTTCGTCGTTTCCCCGGCAGCGCACGTGATGGCAGCGCCTCTCCATATCACTCTGCCGATTGCCGCGGTTGCCACCAACGTCCGGGTGAACGGCGACACCGATGAAGATTTAACTTCTTCGGAGGAGAATAGCGACTCCTCTGTCCTTACTTCGTCGGATTTGAAAGCGTTACCAATTTTCGACAACGATTATGTGACCGCAATGAGTTCCTTCCTCGATGACAGCGCGTCGGGAACGGGCGGATCAGGGTTAATGGTGGATGGAGTGGAAGCGAACCGCGCGACGGTATCGGCTTCGGCGGTCCAGGAAGTGCGCATCAACCAGGACCCATACTCGGCCCAGTACTACTGGCCGGGACGCGGGCAGATGGAGATCATCACCAAGTCCGCCGCGGACAAATATCACGGGCAATTCAATTTCATCTTTCGCGATTCAGCGTTAAACGCTCAGAATGCACTGGCGCCTTCCAAGCCGTTTGAGCAGCGGCGGGTGTACGAAGGCAGCGCAACGGGCCCGATCTTCTTTGCGAAAAAGAGCAGCTTTCTGGCCAGCTTCAATCGCGCAGAAGAGGACCTGAATTCCGTTGTGAATGCTTATGTGGTGCCTACTCCCGATAATCCGACCGGCCTCTACCAGGCGAACGTGTCTTCGCCGACGCGCGATACCGAGTTCAGCGTGCGGGCCGCGCACCAGTTCGGTGAAAAGCATTCGGCGTACGCGCAGTACAGCTATGAAGACTGGACGGGACAAAACCAGGGCGTCGGAGGACAAACGCTCGAAAGCGCCGGCTTCAACAGCGAGTATCACGAAGACGACGCGGTGATACACCTCGACTCGACGCTCTCACCTGTCCTGCTCAACCAGATTTCGATCGTGGGAGAGCATGATTTTAACGACCACGCAAACGTGGCGGACGCGCCAAAAATGAATGTGACCGGATATTTTTCGGGCGGCTCGGCCCAGGGCAATTATCTAAGCACGGAATATAACTTTCGCTTCACCGACATGGTGACGTGGGTTCGGGGCCGGCACACGATCAAGTTTGGCGCGAATGTCCCGCATATGAGCCGGCGCGCATTCGATGACAATACCAACGCACTCGGCACTTACACCTTTGGTCCGACCCTGGCCACGGACGGTTCGGTCGAACAGACCTCGATTCAGAACTACACGAACAATCTACCGTCGGCATTCTCGCAAAGCACCGGTGACGTGCACTTCATTTACCACCAGCAGGAGATGGGCGCATTTATACAAGACCAGTTCAAAGTGAACAACCGGTTCTCGATTACGCCGGGAATTCGTTATGACTGGCAGAACTTTCTGGCGACCAAGGTGCTGGGGTTTGCTCCGCGCGTGTCCATGGCGTACGTACTCGATCAGGATTCGAAGATGGTGCTGAGAGGGGGCGGCGGCATATATTACGACCGCTTCGGTTCAGGTCCCTTGCTGGATCTGGAGCGATATCAGAATGCGCGGCGCAGGGCAATATCGATTGCGCTGGACCCGGCGACCTTGCCAACCACCGGATGCGTACCGATCACGGACTGCATCACCCCGGCGGAACAGCCGCCGAACTTCGCGCGACTCGCTCCGAACGCCGCAATTCCCTACCAGATCCAGTACGGGCTTTCCATTGAGAGGCAAATCGGGCAAAAGGCGACAGCGGTTGTGAGCGGGTACTCGACCCGCGGAATCCATGAGTTTCGATCGGTGGACATCAACGCGCCGACGCCGGTCTCGGGGTACACAGAGCGGCCCGATTCGGAGTATGGAATGATTCGACAGATGCAGCCCTACGCGTTTTTTGAAGGCAGCGGGCTGGATGTGTCGTTCCGCGGGCAAGTGAATAAATACTTCACCGGATTCGGGCGGTACACGTGGTCGCATTATGCGTCGAATACGGGCGGCATCGGCTGGTATCCGCAGAATCAGTACGCGCCGAATGATGAATGGGGCAACGCCAGTTTCGATCGCCGGCAGAGGGTAGGCATGTACGCGATGGTGAATCCGAAGAGCGTCTTCAACCTCGCTGCGGGGATCTTTGCAAACACCGGCCGCCCCTGGACGATCACAACCGGGACCGATGAGTACGGGGACTCGCTCTTCAACACACGGCCGGATGGCGTGGGACGCAATTCGGAGACGATGCCTTCCTATGTGGATCTCGATTTGCGCTGGGGCCACGACTTCGCGATTACTGCGAATAAGGATGACGAAGCGCCGCGCCTGGGGTTCTCCGCGGGTGCCTTCAACCTGCTGAATCACCCCAATCCGTATAGCCTGGACACCGTGCAGACTTCGCAGACCTTCGGCGACGTCACTTCGTATGGGCCTGCACGGCGGATTCAACTAGGCATGCGGATGGAGTTCTAGCCTCCGGAATCGAACTTGAAATTCGCCCGGAGGGGGAACTTTCGCCCGTCACCCGGCGTACCATGTTGCTGAGAGGGTCACAAATGACTCGACGCATGCTCTCCGCCTTGCTGCTGGTTTCCGCACTCGCGTTTGGGGCGACACCGGCATTTGCGAATAAGGATGCCGTGCAGTTCGGCAGCAACATTGTTGTGCCGGAAGGCCAGTCGATACATGACGCGGTCTGCTTCTTCTGCAGCGTGAATGCGCAGGGCACGATCGACCACGATGTGGTGGTGTTCTTCGGGAACGTTCACGTCGCTCACGCATCGATGCATGACATCGTGGTGTTTTTCGGCACCGTGCGCGCGGACGACGATGCGGTGATCGGTCACGATGTTGTGAACTTCTTCGGGTCGGTGAGACTAGGAGAGAACGCTTCGGTTGGCAACGACCTGGTTGTGATGTTCGGCAATCTGCACGCGGCCGATTCGGCGAACATCGCGGGGAACCGGGTATACCAGCCGCTTTGGGTGTTCATGACGCCGCTCATCGTCCTGGGATTAATCGTGACGCTGATTGTGCACGAGGTCCGTTCACGAAGGCGCCGTAATTACTTTGCCGCGTACCACTATCCGCCTGCGCCTCCACAACCACCCATACCTCCTGCACCGCCGCTCCAGTAGATGCAATTGCGCCGACGAGTCGAGAAGCTCAGACTCAAAAGATTCCGGCCAAACCCAGCTCAATTTGAAATAAGGAAGCCCCCGGAAATCGGATTTCCGGGGGCTCGGTTTTTTTGCAAAACTCTGAAGAACTACTTAGCTGAGCCATCCAGCTTGAGCTGGAATTCAACGATCTGCTTGAGCGTCTCGTAAGGCGCATTGGCCGGAACTTCCCGCCCATTGATGACCAGGGTCGGAACAGATGAGATATCGAGGTCCTTGCTCAACTGCATGGACGCTTCAACCGTCGAACGGGTCTCAGGGGTCGACGCACAAGCCGCAACCTTCGCGGGTTCGAGACCAGCCTTGGTCACAGCGCTATTCAGAGTCAGCGCGGCGCCGTCAGCAGTCGCAAGGCCATCCTGGCCGTCAAATACAGCCGCAGCGAACTGGAAAAATGCTGCGCTTCCGGCCATCTTTGCGACGCAGGTCGCGTACTGCGCGGCGAGCATCGACTGAGGGTGGACCGTGGGCAGCGGATCGTTCTGGAAGACGATACGCGCCTTGGGAAAGTCGGTTGCCAGCTTGTCCATGTTGGCCTGCGCCGCCTTGCAATGCGGACACTGGAAGTCGGCGAATTCGACGAACTCGATGGTTTTGTCCGCCGACCCGCGATAGGGACCATTGGCGCGTTGTTGCAGCAGCTGACGATACTCTTCGAACGGGCGGTCGCCGAATGGAAGGATGCGATCGCCAACCATGATGTGTTTCCCATCGGGCGCGGTCAGGAAGGCGAATCGGTACGGCTGCTGCTTACCGGCCTTGTCGCCTACAAAGACGACGACACGATTGATGTCGGTCAGCTGTGTTTTCTGGATTGCCTGGACCTGCCACATGTTGTTTGCGTCGAAGCCGAGGTTCGCCTGCATGAAGGCATTGACGGTTTCCTTGGTGGGCGTCGCAGCAGTGAAGTCGGCCGGATCGGGTGCGGGAAAGGCCGGGGCAGCGGCAGTTGCGGGCGCCGACGGAGCTGGAACCGGCGGAGGGGTGGCGGGAGCCTGGTCCTGCGCGAATGCTTGAAAGGCGGACGAGAACAGGATGGCCATCGCGGCGGCGGCGCCAGTCGAACAGAATTACGAATCAAGCGAATTTCTCCTTCGAATTGCGGGAAGATTCCCAATTTCGTTGTTTCAAAAGCCGGCATACTGCTTCCGGATATGTGCCGGGACCGTCGCCAACTGTCTGGTGCGGCGGCTCGCTTCAGCTCTTCGCTAAACAAGATCTCCTACGATGCTACAGCCTTAGACCTGAACTTTGACGGCGATGGGAAAGCGGCGTCCCATGCCGAACGATTTTGAGGTCACCTTGAGGACCGGGGCAGCCTGCTGGCGCTTGTACTCAGAGCGCTCAACGAGACGGACTACCTGTTGGACGAGTTCGAGCGGAAATCCGTGTTTTTGCGAGATGCATTCCGGGGTCTCATAGCGCTCCACGTAGGCTTCAAGAATTGGATCGAGGGTTTCGTAGGGCGGAAGCGAATCAGTATCCTTCTGCCCGGGGCGGAGCTCGGCAGAAGGGGGCTTCTCGAGGATCGGCAAGGGAATGAGCTCCCGATCGCGATTGAGCCAGCGGCAGATGGCGTACACGCGCGTCTTGATAAGGTCGCCTATGACCGCAAGCGCGCCGACCATGTCACCGTAAAGCGTGCAGTAGCCGACTGCCATTTCAGACTTGTTGCCCGTGGTGAGGACCAGGGAGCCGAACTTGTTCGAGACGGCCATGAGCAGATTGCCGCGAATACGCGCCTGCAGATTTTCCTCGGCAAGACCTGCCTGGGTTCCTTTGAAGAGGGGGTCGAGCGCCTCGGTGTATTGATGAAAAAGATCGCTGATTCCGATCAATTCAAAACGTATGCCGAGATTGGCGGCGAGTGCCCTGCTGTCGTCAATGGACCCTTGCGAGGAATAGGGACTCGGCATTCCGATGGCAAGCACATTTTCTTTGCCCAGCGCGTCGGCTGCGATGGCAGTTACGAGCGCGGAATCGATGCCGCCGCTCAGGGCGATGACCACCTTGGTGAAACCGCACTTGCGCACGTAGTCGCGAGTCCCGAGAACCAAAGCCCGATAGGCAGCTTCCGTTTCGTCGTCGGGGGGTTCCGGAAGCGGCGGCGCGCAGAACGGGTCGACTACAACAAGGTCCTCTTCGAAGGATTTTGCCTGCCCGACGAGATCTCCGTGGACGTTGATGACCATGGATGAACCGTCAAAGATTAGGCTGTCATTTCCCCCAACCTGGTTGCACATCAGCACGGGAATTCCGTCGCGATTGGCGATGGCGGCCAGCATCTGCCGCCGCAGTTTGCGCTTGGAATGCCAAAAGGGCGATGAAGACAGGTTGATATGAATTGCGGGAGTCTGGCGCATCAGCTCTTCCAGCGGATCGAACGAATAGAGACGGCGCGGCCAGAAATTCTTGTCATTCCAGGCATCTTCACAGATCGAGATGGCGATGCGGAGACTGTCGAGTTCCACGACCTGTTGTGAAGCCGAGGGCAGGAAATATCGTTGCTCGTCGAAGACGTCGTAGAACGGCAGCAGACGCTTGTGCTGTTCCAGAAGAATCTGACCGCGGTCGAGGAGCAACGCGGCATTCACCGCGGGTTTACCGGCATCAGGCGGCGCGGGAAGCGCAGCACCGACAATCAACGCGGATGGCAAATCGCGGGTCGCTGCGGCAAGTTCGGCGATTGCTGTGCGGCTGCGCGCGAGGAAGCTGGGTTTCTCAAGGAAGTCTGCCGGAGGATATCCGCAAATGGACAGCTCCGGAAAAACGGCAAGCCTGGCACCCTGATCGGCTGCGCGCCGGGTAAAGGAAACGATCTTTTCCAGATTCCCGGTGAAATCCCCAACCGTGGGGTTGATCTGGGCCAGTGCTATCTTCACATATCCAGTTTAAAGGAAAGAGAAGACAGGAATCGGGATTAGGGATCAGAGAGTAAAAAGCCAAAGCATGGAGATCGACGAAACTGGCTCTAGGTGCCGGTTCCGGAGAAGACAACGCCGATAGTCCGGATGATGATCTTGAGGTCGAGCCACATGCTCCAACCGTCAATGTAGGCGACATCGAGAGACACATAACTGTCAAACGATGGATCCTGCCTCGCCTGCACCTGCCATAGTCCCGTGATTCCCGGAGTCACATCGAGCCGGCGGAGATGATTGAGCTTGTATTCCAGCACTTCGCTGGCTATCGGCGGGCGCGGGCCAACAATGCTCATATCGCCGCGAAGAACGTTGATGAACTGTGGCAACTCATCAAGCGAATACTTGCGGAGGAAGTGGCCAACACGAGTGATACGCGGGTCGTTGGTGACTTTGAAGAGCACGCCATCGCGCTCATTCATGTGCATCAGCTCAGCACGGCGCTTCTCAGCGTCTCGCACCATTGTGCGGAATTTGAAACAACGGAAGATGGACCCTTTTTTACCAATCCGCTCAGACGCGTAGAAGACGGGTCCTGCCGATTCAAACTTTATGGCAACCGCGATCATGATCAGGATCGGCGCCAGCAGAAAGAGCACGAGTCCCGAAAAAAAGATGTCGATTACCCGTTTCAATTGGAAACCAAGTTCGGGAACCTGCCCCCGATGAAGAGGGATCGTAGGAAATTGACCGATGTACTCGACTGGGCTGTTCCACCCCAGACCTTCATAGAGATCCGGCACAACGCGCAGATCGATGCCATGCATGCGTGCCTGATGGAGTACGTCAAGCACAACATGCCTCTCGCAAGGCATGGTAAACAGAATTTCATCCACAAATTGCTTGCGCGCGTGCTGGAAAAGAGTGTCGAGTGTACCGACAACGTCGTCACTGAGAGCCATCGTGCGCGGTGAGGTGCCAGGAAGATCGATGAAACCTTTGAAAGTGTAGCCGAGGTGATTAATACTCTCCAGATGATGGCGAAGCGCGTATGCTTCCGGGCCGGTGCCAACGATGAGGACATTGCGCGTGTCCAGCCCACGTTCGAATCTGCGATACATGAGCGAGCGATAGATAAAGCGCCGCGCGCACAGTGAGAGCGTAACCAGGATCAGGGTCAGCAGGACGATGCCGCGCGGGATATCCTCGGCGCGAACAAGGTAGAGCGAGCCAGTCAGAAGCAGTCCGGATGTAAAGCAGACTTGCACGGTAAGTCGCTGCTCATGCAGAAAGGAACCGAGACGGGTCGGCGTGTAGAGTCCCAGACGTCGACTGGAAGCAATCAGCGATACAGCGAAACCGCAGAAAAGTGCAAGCAGTATCCACATGGATCGCCCATAGAACAGGGTGCCGTGATAAAAGGCGCGCGCTCCGTCTACCGGACTGGTGTGCCGTTCATAGACGGTGACGAGGGTGGCCGAGACCAGGATGGTAAGCAGGTCGATGCACATCCAGAACCTCACCCTGCCCTGAGAGGTGCGCGGCGGGTGGGCTGGCGCATTTGTAACCCACTCCGAGGGAGCGGTTACAGATGCGGAGACCCTCTGCCAGAATTCTGATGTAGCCATATGCGTTCCGCAGGCCTCGAGTGTTCAAAGATGCTGAAAGGTTTGGGGGGTAACTTCTCGGTTGAACGAACAGGAGCAGAATGCGAATGGTGCTCTGGGGTTATGCGTTTGAAGCTCGAAAACCTGGGAAAGTTGCCTGACAGGTTCACATTTGAGTGAAAGAAACCGACGATCATACCGAAATCGGCAGACCGACTTGCACCTTTCTACCGCAGAGATGTTGGAGCAATCTCTTTGATAAGAAAGCGATTACCTATCACGAGCCATTGCTTACATTTCAACTTGTGCGGGTGCGCGTGAACGGGGATCGATATTGAAACTTTTGATACCCGTTAACGAGAGCCCAGTCGAATGCTTGATTCCAAGGCAAAGGAACTTCAGGAAAACGTCTTGCGGGAAGATATCCCGAGAGGCTGCGAGGAACGGGATTCTTCGAAATCTGCGCGTCCGGTAGGTTTCTCAGACGGCTTAGAACAGCATATTAGAGAAAGCTTGTTAGATTGTCATAAATTCGTCATTCCAAAGGTAACACGTAAGCGTCCAGGGACAGGAATTGCTGAATATTGGGGTCCGGAGACCGAAGAAAGTCTTTCAACGGCCCGAAAAACGCAGCGCGCCCATCATGAAGAAAGAGGACTTTATCAGCAAGGCGTTCGGCGAAACGCATGTCATGGGTAACCACGATCGCGGTGAATCCCAGCTGTTGTTTAAGGCGCTGAATGAGCCCACCCAGCCGTCGGGCAATGATGGGGTCAACCATGGTGGTCGGTTCGTCGTAGAGGACCACCTCCGGCTGCGAGGCCAGGGCGCGGGCGATCGCCACCGCGCGCTTGCGGCCGGTAGATAAACTGGCAGGCAATTCATCGGCAGCATCGTCGGCACCGACGAGTCCAAGCAGCCGATCGACTACCTGCAGGATCTGATCTTCTTCCTGGCCGCCGCGCTCGCGCAGCGGGAAGGCGACGTTCTCACGAACGGTCAGAGAGTCAAAGAGGGCGCCATTCTGAAAGACCATGGTGATGCGCTTGCGAATGACGTTCATCTCTTCTTCACTGAACGAGTTGATCAACTGACCATCGACGCGAATGGAGCCGACCTGCGGCTTGAGAAAACCCATAAGGATCCGCAAAGAGACGGATTTTCCCACGCCGCTGCGGCCCAGAATGCACAGGGTTTCTCCCCGGTCAACGGAGAAGCTGACGTTGTCGAGCACCTTGCGGTCGCCAAACCACATGGAAACGTGCTTGAACGAAATGAGCGGCCAGTCTGTCTGTTCCTCTTCAGCAGGGGGCCGATCGCCGGCAATGTCGGCGAGGATCTCGTCGTCAATCCTGGGAATTTCAGGATCCACGAAGGAGTCGGTGGGGTTGGCATCGGACGTGGCCACGAGATCAGCTTACTTGATCCCGGGTCGTCAGGAGCGACTCTGCCAATTCCAGATTCTGGGGCGTATTGACATTGAGAAACCAATGCGCGGGAAGAAGGCTGCCCGACCGACCGATTCGGCCCGCCTGCAGGAGCAATTCGACCGGGACTACGGAAATTGATTCTTTTGCGTGTTCTGCGGCCATTTGAAATGCCTTCAAACATTTGCGGTCTCCCGATTGGAGGCTGGCGAGAAGGACGGGGGCAGCAGATCGATTGACCATGACCGGGAAGGTTTCAATGAATCCGGCAACAGACAACAGGGTGATTGCGGCTTTAGTAATGGCCGCGTGTTCGATAAGACAAGCTACGAGGCCGGCGGGAACCAGCGGCATATCAACGGGAAAAAACAGGCCATAGGAGGCTGTGCTCTGATTCAGCGCTGAGCAGATGCCGGAGAGCGGTCCACCGCCTGCCACACTCGGCTCGTCGGCGATGACGGGTGCGAACGAAGCGAAACTCTGGCCGCCGCCAGCAATGCGGGGCTGAGTTCCGGCGTCCCGAAGGATACTGAGTGCGTGCTCGACGAGTGGCTGGCCGCGGAGAGGAACGAGTGCCTTGTCCTGGCCCATGCGGCTGGATCGGCCACCGGCCAGAACGAAGGCATCGATGTCACGGTTGAGCGCCCCGTGAAGAGACAGGCTCAACGGCCCGCCTCCTCCAGGAATCGAATCAGCGAGCGGATTCCCAGTTCGAAATTCTGAAGCTTGAACTTCTCATTGGGGGCATGGATATTGTCGTCGGGAAGGCCGAAACCCATCATGACGCTGGGCAGGCCGAGGTGGCGATCAAAGTCGCCGACGATCGGAATCGAGCCGCCGGAGCGGATAAAAACTGTGTCCTTACCCCAGACGTCGTGAAGGGCATGCGTTGCCGCCTGAATATACCTGTTATTGACCGGAATGAGGCAGGCATCGCCTGAGTGAATCAGGCGGACTTCGACGGTTACCCCGGCGGGTGCGATCTTCTCAACGTAACTCTTGTACTTCGCGAATGTCTTGGCAGGTGTCATGTTCGGCACAAGACGCATGGAAATCTTTGCGAGCGCCTTGGCCGGAATGACAGTCTTCGCACCGGCGCCGGTGAAACCCCCGGGCATGCCGTGCACATCCAGCGTCGGACGCGCCCAGGTACGCTCCAGAACACTGAGATGGGTCTCGCCCACGAGGTGGCTCGAGCCGACCTCGTTCTGGCGATAGTGCTCCTCGTCAAAGGGCAGGCTCTTCCAGGCAGCGAGTTCTTCAGGGCTGGGCGCCTCGACGTCCTCATAGAATCCAGGGATGAGGATGCGGCCATTCTCGTCTTTGAGGCGGGCGATGATCTGCGCAAGAGAGACGAAGGGATTGGGCGCCGCGCCGCCATACATGCCGGAATGAAGATCGGTTTTGGAGCCCCGGACCTCAAGCTCCGTATAGATCATGCCGCGCAGCCCGACACATAGAGTGGGCAGGCCGTCGGCGAAGAAGTCGGTATCGGAGACAAGAGCGAAGTCCGCCTTGAGGTTGTCGGGCTTCGACGCCACGTAGGCGGCAATTCCCTCCCCTCCCACCTCCTCTTCCCCTTCGAAGAGAACGCGAACATTGATCGGCAGCCCCTTGTTGGCGGCTAACAACGATTCGAGCGCCTTGACCTGGGCCCAGACCTGGCCCTTGTCGTCGACCGCGCCGCGCGCATAGATATTGCCATTGCGCTCTTCCGGCTCGAAGGGCGGCGAGATCCATTCGTCGATCGGATCGGTGGGCTGCACATCGTAGTGGCCATAGACGAGAGCGGTGGACTTGCCGGGAGCGTGGAGCCAGTCGCCATAAACAAGAGGATGACCTTCGGTCTCGATCAGGCGAACGTTCTCGATCCCGATGCGCTTAAGCTCGGAGGCAAGGAACTCAGCCGCGCGCCGGCAATCCTCTTTGTGTTCGGGCAATGTGGAAATGGATGGAATGCGAAGAAAGTTCTTCAGTTCACCAAGGAAACGGGAGTGATTCTGAGTGGCAAATGCTACAGCAGACGAGGACATGATTACGATCCTTAGAAGGCAAGTGTTTGGTCACACCAGAGTATAGGGCGCTACACTTGGCGCGGTCGAATCTCAGCAATGCTTGAAAGGGCTAATAGCGCGGTACTGCCGCATCCACTTCCGCGGACCATGCGTCGATGCCTCCGCGCATCGATTGCACATTTTCAAACCCCTGGTTGCGCAGCCACGCCGTCACGTTCAACGAACGCTGGCCGTGATGACAGAGCACCGTCAGGTGCTCTTCCGGGTCAAGTTCCTGGTGCGCTCGTGCCGGGACGTCACCCATCGAAATCAGGGTACTGGGTTCGATGTGGGCGGCCGCATACTCCCACGGTTCACGTACATCGATGAATCGTGTTTTCTTTTCGCGAAGAAGCCTCGCTGCCTCTGCTGCGGAGATTTCGTAGTCGAGCATGCAACGAGTTTACGCGAACGAAATCCCCACACGGACAACAACATAGAATGGCGCCGAGGCAACGAAGTCCGAAAAACAAGCATCATTGCTGGCAACACGTCGCAGTGTGCCCGCCGCCCGGCAGCGCACGTTTATAGGAGATAAAGAATGCCTGCTCATCAAGTTGAAGTCTTACTGCCCGTCCATAATGAAGGCGAGAGCATTGAAGCCACTATGCGCGAAATGCACGCTGAGCTTTCGCGCGTTGCCGATATTGGCTTCATTGTCTGCGAAGACGGTAGCCGGGATAACTCCAAGGAAGTGCTGAGGAGCCTGGCGACTCAGCTACCGATACGCCTGAATTTGAGCGACGCGCGGAAGGGCTACTCCAAGGCGATGCGGGAAGGCATGGAGATGTGTGAAGCCGACTACCTGCTTTGCCTCGATTCGGATGGGCAGTGCGATCCCCGTGATTTCGGGAAATTCTGGGAAGCGCGCAACACTGCGGACGTCGTGATCGGGTGGCGGGTTCATCGCGCAGATCCCCTGGTTCGGCGTATCTTTTCGCGTTTCTTCTACGTGCTCTATCAGATCGTGTTTCGCGCACCGGTGCACGATCCAAGCTGCCCCTACGTCCTGATGCGCAACTCGGTTGCCAAGGTGATGGCACAGGAACTGGGCGAGATGAAGGAAGGTTTCTGGTGGGAATTCGTGGCACGTACACATCGCCGCGGCTTCACGCTGTACGAGATTCCGGTCCATCACCAGTTGAGGTCCGCTGGAGTTACCCAGGTTTATAAGTGGAGCAAGATGCCCGGCATCTTCTTCCGCCATGTAGCCGCGCTTTTCACCATTTGGCGACAGACAAGAAACAAGAAGATGATACCGGCGGCCGCGACCAGTTCAGTCAGAACCCGGCAGGTGTAAATACGCCAGTATTCGCGCTCTTCGGAAGCCATATGCCATACCAGAATGTTTCCGGTGCTGGTTCCACCAGCATGCGGTAATTCTCGTCCATGTATCGGCAAATCGGTTCCCGCGCGAAATCTGAGCGGACGAATTTTCCGATATAGGGAAACAGGAGCAGAACCTCGAGGAAGTGGCCCTCTCCCCGCTCGTTTGTACGGCAATACTCGTCTGCATGGTAGGGCAGGATCAAAGCATCGCCGGGACGCGTTCGCATTTCAGAGACCTTCTGTGCAACCGAATGCGGCGTGCTCACGTCGATGAGGTCCTCGTAGCGGCCGAATTCAATCCGAGGCGAGTGGTAGGTTCCAAATCCATCAGGACGATACCCGAACGGTGCGACGTATTTCCCTGGCCACGAAGCGAGAAAGTTCTCAATCTTCTCCTGGCTCGGCCGCACCTCCGGATGTTTGTTGAAGAATCGCGCAGAACGAAGCTGCGGCACAAAAAGATAGAACTCTGAAATATTCGGCGCCAGAAATACGCACAGTAAAAACGCAAATCCATAAACGATCCACGTTCGCCGGCTGGTTGAGAGAACGATCAGGCTCACCAGGAATGCTGCCAGTCCGTTCCAGAACACATGGCTCGGGTCGCACCTGCCAAGGGCTGCCGCAGCCATCGGAACAGAGAAGAATACGAGCCCGAGAAGGTTGTCGTCTCCACCGCCGTCCAGGAGCGAACGGTATAAGTAACAGGCGCACACGAAGAGAGCGGCAAAGTAGACCAGGATGGGTGGTCCCGGAACGATGGGAAAGCTGATCGCTCCTCCGCCGTCCGCAAGCATGGCATCGAGAATGTGAAGTTTGAGGGCGGCCAGGAAGGTAAACGCGAAGGCAACGATCAGTGCTCCCGCGATAATCGCCCTGGACAAGTGCGAGATCCCTCGACGAAAGACGCAAATGCATACCGTCGCGAAAGCAAACGACACCGCCATTTCCGGAGAAAGCAGAATCAGGATTGCACAAGATGCGGTAGCCAGGAGCACATCTGCAAGTACCGCGATTGCGCGAGTGTCTCTGAAGCGGCGGTGAATCCAGAGCACAAGGTAGATGGGAAGCGCGTAGCGAAGGAACGTGTAGTTTGTTCCCATCCGTATGATTGCGAAAAGCCCCGCCCCGAACAGCAGAGCGTAGATCCACGGCTTTCGTGCAGACGGGAAATCGATGGAGTCGACCGCTTTGAACAGGAAATACGTCCCGAGCAGATAGCTGAACGCCCAGAACAAAAAATAGGACTGCGGAATTTCAAGACGCAGAAGATTATGAATCAGCAGCGGCCCATAAAGCTGAGCCGGACCGTATGCAAATTCGAAATCGCGATAAGGAACCCTTCCGATGTGCAGCAGCGAGATCCGGTCAATCAAGTAGAAGGATTCCCCGAATCCGTTATATCGGCCCGCAAACAAATACATGATCCCGCAGCCAAGAGCGACCAGGGCAAGGGACCAAAGAGAGCATGGCTCTCGGCAGCCCGCGATTTTCCACCCCTGCCGTAGCGATGCCGAACCCCCTCGTCAACACGGCGCCGAGAGCAACAAAGAAAAAGCAGAATGAGAATGCCCGCGCGATTGTTATAGCCGAACAGGTACGAGTCCGATGCCGATAGCGTCGTCGGGATAAAACGGGGCACATAGAAAATTGCGGCCAACGCAATCAGCGCATACAAGACGAACCAGCGTCCGGTTATCCGGAAACCGCCCGCGAACCTTGCGCGATCCACCCGAGACGGAATCGGAGCACTTTGATTGGCAATGGGGCTCATACAGGTTAAAAACGGAGACCGCTGAAAGTTGGATGCTCGCGACGCGCCCTTCGCGATGTAGAAGTGACGAGTTGGTTCGTCTCCAACGCAACAACGGTTTAATCGGTTTTCAAACTAGTTTTGCCAGCGAACCGTGCAAGTTCGAGAAATGGCCCGCGCCCACTCGATTTCCGGCATCCGCAATCAGGGCGAAAAGAGGCAAGTTGTCCCGAGGTCACGAACGTCCGAACACTCCACTTCAAACGAGGCGCAGATCTGCCTTGGCGCTTCCGTTATCTGACGTACGTCTCTGAAACCAGAGGGTTTCTTGATTTTTCGCCTCAAGACGAACGATCGCTTCACGCATCGCGCAACGCCACGATCGGGTCGACCTGCATGGCGCGGCGTGCCGGGATATAGCAGGCCGCCAGCGCCACCATGAGAAGAACCCCAGTGATGACCATGAAAGTAATAGGATCGCTGGGCGAAACGCCGTAGAGTAATCCCGTCATCATGTGCGCCACGATCAGTCCTCCAGCCAGGCCGATGGCCGCACCGGCAAAAGCAAGTGCGAGTCCCTGGCTCAAAACCATGTGCAGAATGGCATTCTTTTGCGCGCCAAGTGCGATGCGGATCCCGATGTCGCGCGTGCGCTCGCTGACGATGTACGAAATCGTTCCATAAACGCCGATGCCCGCAAGCAGTAAAGCCGTGAGGGCGAAGAGTAGAACCATCTCCATGGAGAATCGGCGTTGGGCGAGAGATCCGGACACGACGTCGGGGAGTTTTTGTGCGCCGAAAACAGGAAGCTCCGGGTTGAGGGACTGGACCATATCTCGTACCTGGTTCGGAATCACGGCGGAATCGAGGCGCCCTCGCATAAAGATGGCGAGGTCTTTGTCGGTCGCCTGCCAGGAGCTTTGATAAAGTTGCGGGAAGTTCGAGTACTCAAGCGACTCGGTGCGAGCGTCGGAGACGATACCGACCACCGTAGTCCATTCGGCTGCGCCGCGGCCGATCTTGATGCGCTTGCCAAGAGGATCTTCGTCCGGCCACCACTTGCGCGCGAATGCCTCGTTCACAACTGCGACCCTGGGTGCATACTCAACGTCCGTGTCGGTGAATGAACGACCGCGGAGCAGGCGGATTCCCAGCACTTGGAAATACTCCGGAGTTACGCTTGAGGCCTGGACCTGGGGAGGCAGATTACTGCGCGTGTCGCTTCCCTCAACGACGAAGGGGATTAGATTCTTTTCGTGATTCAGTGGAATCGACTCCTGACTTCCGATGGCGACGTCTTTCACACCCGGAAGCAATCTGCCGCGGCGCAGCAGTTCGCGAATCAATCGTGCCTCCTGATCGGACGTCCCATAGATGTCCGTGCTCGGGTCGTTTGGTACGGGAAGCCACAGGCGCACCGCCATGACATTCTCGGGATCGAAACTAAGGCTCGCTTCGAACAGCTCCCAGAAACTGCGCAACAGCAGTCCCGCCGCAATCAGGAGCACCAGCGAGAGCGCAAACTCCGTGACCACCAGAGCGCTGAGCGTCCAGGTCTGGTTTTTCGATCCTTTCGAGCCGCGGCCATCCTGCCGAAGCGCGCGGCTTGGATCGAGCCTGGCCGCGTGCAGGGCCGGAGCGACACCGAAGAAAATTCCGGCAAGAACTGAGGCGCCGAGCGCGAAGCCCAATACGGTCCAGTTAATTGAAATGTCATTCATCCGGGGCAGCGTTGCCGGAATCAATTGCAACAGCAGTTTACGAGTGAGAAAAAGAATCGTCAGGCCGGTGATACCACCGAGCAGCGAAAGCAGCAGGCTCTCAGTGAGCAATTGCCGGATGAGCCGCGTTCTTGCCGCGCCCAGCGCCTGGCGGATCGCCATTTCACGCCCTCTCGCGGTGGCGCGCGCAAGCAGAAGATTCGCGACATTGACGCATCCGATGAGCAGAACCAACGCCACTGCGCCCATCATCAGCAACAGCGACTGTCGCACATTGCCCACCACCGTTTCGCCGAGGGGGAGAAGGCGGACGGTGAAAGCGCTTTCGGGCGGATAGTCGGCGGGAAATTGCTTTTGCAGAGAGGCGACGAGCGCGTCCAGCCTGCTTTGTGCGGCCGCGAGCGTCAGTCCAGGTTCCATGCGTGCGATGGCTGATTTAAGTGTGCGTGTGCTGCGCGCAGGGGGCGGAGCCGGCAACGCGGAAAAACCGCATGCAGCCCAAATTTCGGTGTTCCTTACCTCGGTTGTGCGGCCCTGGTCGCGAAAATCAGGTGGCATGACGCCGACGACATAGTAAATGTCATTGTCGAGACGCAGGGATCTGCCAAGAATATGCGGGTCGGCGCCGAAATCCCGCTTCCAGAGTCCGTCGCTGATGACCACTTCAAGGTTAAAGCCGGGCGTTGGATCGTGCGTATTGAACAGGCGGCCCAACTCAGGCTTCACTCCGAGCAACGCAAAATAATTCGGCGCCACAGACTTGAACTGGATGCGCGCGGGCTGAGACGTGCCTGTAAGATCGACGGACCCGGGTCGCTCCGGCGATACGTATTGGAAAATTCCGGAATTCTGAAAGTCCTTCCACTCGGGCACAGACAAGCGAACGTCGTGCGCACCGATTCCTGGAAAATCCACCTCGATGCGGACGAGTTGTTCGGGCTGAGGATAGGGCAAAGGATGAAGAAGCACCGCATCAACGACGCTGTAAATCGCAGTAGTGCCGCCAACGCCCAAAGCAATTGTGAGGATAGCAACCGACGCGAAACCGGGCGAGTCGGCCAGTTGACGCACCGCGTAGCGAAGATCCTGTAGCAGGGTCTCGATCAATGGAAGACTCAATTCAGAGTGGTACTGCTCGCGAATCGTTCCGACCCCACCAAACTTGAGCACGGCCTGCCGACGCGCTTCGGCAGCCGGCATGCCCGAACGGATATTATCCGCCGTCTGCTGCGAGACATGATTCTCCATCTCTTCGAGCAATCGCTGGTCCGTACGTCTGCCGGCTGCGAAGTTGGAAAGCCGCGCGGAAAAACGCCGCAGGAATTTCATTGGAGATCCTCCGCCTTGACGTTGAAGAATCGCGCGATGATGGCGGCCGTTTGCTCCCAGCCCCGAGTTTCGGCCTGCAACTGCCTTTGGCCGCCCCGTGTAAGCCGGTAAAAGCGCGCGCGGCGATTGTTTTCAGAGGCGCCCCAGTCGGAAGCGATCGCGCCTTCGTGCTCCAGTTTCAGCAGGAGCGGATACAAGGTGCCCTGGTTGACGAAAAGAAGGTCGCCGCTGATCTGCTCAATCCTGCGCGCGATGCCATAGCCGTGAAGCGGTCCAAGAAGATCAAGCGTTTTGAGGACCATCAGTGCCAGGGTCCCCTGCGGAACATCGGGTTTTTCGGGCATTCGAAAATCCCCTTTTGGTTTCCAAAAGGAATACCACACTACCTTTTGGAAAACAACAGGAATGTGAGCAACCGCCATTGCCGGCATTCCAACCTCAAGTTCAGGGGCCCCTGCCCCCGATCGACGCCGTTCCCCATCGCCCCGCGAAAGGCGGTAAAATGTAACGCCCGTGGATCAGATTCTCGGAGGTTGCCGCTGTGGAGAATGCGCGCGAAGAACGTGAACCAAATCAGGCTGCCCGCTTTAGCGAGGCACAGGTCGTCGACTGGACGGGGACGGATTTCCGTCCAGACCTTGCGTTCCCCAGGCTTACCGAAGAGATGGTCGACCGGCTCAGGCCCTACGGGAAGGAAGTAACGTTTCCGGCCGATGAAAGGCTCTATTCGTACGGTGATCGGCAAATCGATATGTTCGTAATCCTCGAAGGCGGGGTAAATATCTTTCTGCCTACTTCCAACGGCGGAATGAAGATATACCGGCAGTATGGCAAGTTTGACTTTACCGGCGAGCTGAATCTGCTTAACTCGCAGCGAGTTGTTGTCGAGGCGCGCACCATCGGCGAAACCAGGCTGCTGCGGATTGACCACAATCAGTTGCGCCCGCTGATGCGCGCAGAAGGCGATCTCGCAAACCTCATTGTGCAAGCGGCGGTTTGGCGTCGAATCGGCATTATCAGGGACGCCTCGACCGGCGTTGTGCTGATGGGCCAGCCGAATGATGCGCAAACGACCCTTCTGCAACGCTTTTTCGTCCGCAACAATTATCCATACAGAATCGAGCCGGTCGGTCCGGAGGACACGAGCGGAACGATCAGCGGTGTTGGCGGGCGGCCCGCAGTGCGTCTTTCAGACGGACGCGTGCTGCACCAGCCGACCATTCCCCAGATTGCGGATGAGCTGGGCATCACCGAGTTACCAGACCCTGAACTGATCTACGACGTCGCCGTCGTCGGTGCCGGCCCATCGGGCCTCGCGGCCGCCGTCTACGCCGCATCTGAGGGCCTCAGCACCATCGTTATCGAAGGCCTCGCTCCAGGAGGTCAGGCGGGAACCAGCTCTAAAATCGAAAACTATCTTGGATTTCCTACCGGCATCGGAGGACAGCAGCTGGCCAGCCGTGCGCAGCTGCAGGCTTTGAAATTTGGCGTTCAATTCGCAATCTCACGAGAAACGGTGACGGTGCAGCAGGTGGATGGAATCCACAAGCTGCTTCTCGCTGGCGGCATTCCGGTATCCGCTCGCGCTGTGGTTGTGGCCACCGGAGCACAATATCGCAAGCTCACAGTCCAGAACTACGAGAACTACGAGAACCGCGGCCTCTACTATTCCGCCACCCCGATGGAGTCGATTCTTTGCCGGGAAAAAGATGTGATCGTAGTCGGTGGGGGAAACTCCGCCGGTCAGGCTGCCATGTTCCTCTCGGGCATCGCGAGCCATGTCTACCATATTGTCCGCGGGCCGTCACTCGCCGCAACCATGTCGCAGTACCTGGTTTCACGAATCGAGAGGTCCTCGCGCATCAGTCTCTGTACCAACAGCGAGATTATTGCGCTTGAGGGCGAACCTGACCTGCAATTTGTAACTTGGGTAAACCGCAATACGGGGGAACGCACGCAAAAGGCAATCGAAGACGTCTTCGTGATGATTGGAGCCGAGCCGAATACCGGCTGGCTTTATGGGACAGTCCGTCTGGACAAGAAGGGGTTCATTCTCACGGGAGAGAACGGCGGCTTTGAGAGCACTCCGTATGCGACCAGCGTTCCCGGCATCTACGCCGTAGGAGACGTCCGCGCGAACTCGGTCAAGCGCGTAGCCTCTGCTGTTGGCGAAGGCTCCGTGGTGATCTCCGATGTTCACCGTTATCTCGCCAGTGCCCGTAACAAGGTGTCGGCAGAGCCGGACTCCCCCCTGGCGGCTCTCCGCGCAGCAGGCGAAGCGACGGAAGCACGGGTCTAGAATCGCACCTTTCCTCAGAAGGACGTTCAAAGCCAAGGATCGGGAATTTCAATCCCCGGCGGAACCCAGTGCCTCACCCCGAGATTCGGGGATCGGGAACTGGATGTCCGATCGCAAAATGGTAGATCACCTGTCCTTGTATGGGCATCAGGTTGAGATGGCGATGCACCTCATCGTCGTAGAACGCGCCGATACCGGTCGCACCCAACCCAAGTGCTCCAGCGGCAAGATACAGGCATTGGCCAATGGCTCCGGCCTCAAAATGCATATAGCGATAACCACGGTCGCCATAGATGTCCGTGGCGCGAGCCAGATCGGCAACCATCGAGATCGTCAAACAAGCGTTTCCTGCCAGTTGCTGGCCTAGGCTCAGGGCAGCCGCGATCAAGCGCTGGTCGCCTGATTTCACGTGTTCCAACTCTGCGCGGCCGGGCCAGAATTTGTAGACGCCGGACGATAGACCGTCGATGCTGTGCGCATACAAATAAAGCTGAATAAGAGAGCTCGGGGAAAAGTCAGACGAAAACAACTCGGCTGACCAGGAGAGGATCGCAGAGAGTTCGGGCAAGGATATCGATTGCCCACCTCGCATAAAGTCAAGCGCAGAGCGCCGCGTCCGGGCAACTTCGCCAAAGCCACGAAGCGACGAAGCCGGAGGAGGCAGTTCAATTGCACCGGTGCTGGAAGTCGCTACGTTTGCGGAGGCTGCGAGGATCCTTCGGCCGTTGCTTTGTTTTGTGGCGAGGTGGATCTGCTCGATCATTGGCTGTGCAATCGTCTTCTCTGAAAGCAGGTTCGCCTCACCGCCAAGCCAGACAGTCTGGCTCGGGTCTGCTTCGCCCTTGGGAATGCACTCGCCATGAAGGCTGATCATCAGCATTGGCCATTCATCGGAGCTCTGACGACATAGCTGGGTAACCTCGTCGTCCGCAAAACTTGCAACAGCAAAGGTGTCGCATCCCAAGGCGCGAGCGGAAAGTGCAAGCGCTTGCCAGGCATGGCCGATATCGAGCGAGCAGTACCGATATGCCCGCTCACCGTATTTCCAGGCCTCACGCCACGCAATACTCGTGAGGATGAGAACAATCGGCGAAGGGGCGTGGGTGGGCGACTCCACAAATGTGCCACGCCCGCGTTGCTCGGCCATATGCCTGGACGGATCATAGTGATACAACCCGTCAGGCCAGCCCTTCAGCCCCCATGTGACAAAGTGGAATTCAGTGGGGTGGAGATTCCCTGAAGAAGGATTGACTCTTAGGGCATACCTGTAACCCGTGGACGGGACCCGCTTGGTTGCGCTTATCGCCACCGAATAGAAGAGTAGTTGCGAAAGAAACTCGCTCCCGTTACCCACAGGCGTTTTGCCCAGGACCCCCTGAAGTACGTCGAGTGCAGGAATTTCAGGGGCGGCAGGATCGGCGGGCAGATCGAAAACCGGTACGTGTTCATAATGTCGAAACGGGTCCGGCATGTTTGCCCAGTCCAGCTCCCACGCTGTTCGACTTAGCGACTCGATGCTATGCTTCGTCGCTTCGTGATATTCATTCCAGGTCATCGCGATTGCGGTCTCTGGTGAATTCTGTAACGCGTGAGGCTGTGACGCGAACAAAAAGCACGCAGCCTGCGCAACCAGGTCCTTACCTCCCGCCCACGTTGAAAGCCCGAGCACCCACGTTGGGGTGTGTTCCTATTTCTACACGTCGGAGGCAAGGTACGCAGGCCCGCTTTCCAGCGGGTCCTTGAAGAGGCAAGCAGGTAGGATTTTGTGTGCGGGAGGCCGAAATGAGGGAGGGAGGAGGGAGAAATAAACAAAGTCAGGATGCATCGAAGAAAGTTGCGGGGTGCCTCTTTGACTGAAGCTTACCCCTGTCTCCGTCCAGTTACTGTTCAATTCTGCACAGTTAAACATTTAAGCGATGCACGCTGGGATGTGTGATCCACCAAGAACCAGAAAGGGCCCAGCATCGAGCCAGTGAAACTTACATTTGGGGCAGCAAATTCGTTAAACCCAGAAGAATCGATACGGGTAGTCTGATTGTCTGTATTGCTGGATCATTTTCGCTGATGACCCGAACTGCGACCCAATTACCATCGATAAATGGATCCGAAGCTATTTCAAAATGTTCGCCATATAGTGTTACGCGCTTGCCCGCAATATACCCGAGTTCCATCAGTCTCTCGCAGCTTCTGGAATGTGGATGGATGCTTTTCATAGTAGCTGTAGACGTGGGGGAGGAGTAGAGCATTTGGCACCTCTCAGCTCTTGCACCATCGCGCTCGATTGAGTCACTTTAGAGCGACAGGTGTGAGGCAGACGCCTGAACACCAGTACGCCGGCCGACTTGCCTCTGATCTCGATCCTCAGCCTTTCTTGAAGTTATTACTGATCCCGAATGCTCACAAATGCTCACATTCATGCATCCGCCGGCGATGCATCCAACGGCCAAAGCAGTCTGCGTGATCTGGCGGTAATGTTTGCGCATCTGACAGGAGAGGCAGGCGCACTTGATCACTTTTGATCAGATTTCCGTGACGTAAGCGCCTGATAGTGACGTCAGGTATGCTCGATGCGGACCATGCCCCTGGAGGGCTGCGGATGACACTCTGGAAAGCAGCAAGTCGTGCATATCGTTTGACTAAACATTCCATCGGCCTGCGCGCCATCCTGCTTGTTCTTCTCTCCCTCGCATTGCAACCAACTGCTAGCGCCGGGCAACAGGCAGCCTTCTCAGAGGGGAATAGCACCCTCACAACGGCACAGGTTGTCGCAAGAATGGTTGAGATGAATCTCCGTCGTGCTCAAGCGTTGCATTCCTACCGTGGCAGCCGGACCTACAAGGTGGAATATCGTGGTCTGCTGGGGACCACGAGCGCAGAGATGGCGGTTGACGTAACCTATCGTGCACCCGGAACCAAGGAATTTACCATCCGTTCTTCCAATGGCTCGACACTGATCATTGAAAAGGTACTCAAGAAGCTGCTGCAAGCTGAAGCAGAAGCTGCATCGGCCGAAGGACAGCGCCGCACGGCTTTAAACAATGAGAACTACGAATTCACAATGGTCGGGTCTGAAGGCACCGCCCCACGGCTGATGTACGTTCTCACCGTGGAGCCCAGAACTAAAAGTAAGTTTCTTTACCGTGGCCGCATCTGGGTGGATGCAGCTGATTTCGCGGTAGTCCGCCTGGAGGCTGAACCCGCTAAGAATCCGTCCTTCTGGACGAAGAGCAGCCAGATAGAACAGTCCTATCAAAAATTAAGTGATTTCTGGCTTCCCGAGCGAAACCACAGCATCTCTTCAATCCGGATCGGTGGCCGTGCTGAATTAACTATCGAGTATCAAAGTTTCCAAATTACGGCATCAGAGCCGGTCCGCCATGAGCCCACGCAACAACTCGCTCGTTCGGCACACAAAACTCTGTCACAGGCTGAAAAGGAGCAGTAGCGGCGTCTACTCTTTCTGCCTTCCCTCTCCCAGGCTTTTAAGACCTTTGCATTCCGCTTCCCATCTCTCAATCCTTGCGAGCCTCTGGGGGTCTTCAGGTTCCCCACCTGCGGCCTGGCGCTTTTGCATCTCAGCCTTCCAGGCGGCGATGTCGACCTCGAGCTCTGCAATGCGTTGTTCAATCCATGTGCCCGGCTCTTTTTGCGTCATTCCGTAAGTCTACTCCGGTTCCTCTATGCTGAAAAACATTAAGCAGGGTTCGGGTCATTGGCTAATGAGGTTGTAATCCCAGGGAGGTGAATGGCGAGAGACCAGCCGAAAGCCTTGAGGATTCAGAGATTGGAGGTGTGTGCAATAGTGCATATCTTCCCTCCATTGCCAGAATTACTATTCTGACAAACATAGGAGGCTATGCCCGTGAGTCACTATGCTTCCACCGCACTGATCTCCATTCTAAGCAGCACTTCCTATCTCCTCAGTCATTATGGATACAATTTGCGCAACCCCAGTTTGACCGAACTTCAGGAGATCATTGGGCGCGCAATCGGAAACATCAAATCCACCCAGACAGAGCGGGTCCCGGAACCGATCAATTTCGAGAGCCTCGAAGTGCAGTAACGGGGCTCCAACGGAAGACAGCGCCAAATTCGCGAAACTCCCTGCAAAATCAAGAGCCTCCCGCTTCCGCCGGAGGCCCTTTTGACAAGCGAGCACTTTATAAACCTTGTCCTCAAAGAAGGTCACATCGAGATGCTGATCGCAATTGCGGCACCTGGATACCTGCGGTTGTACATGTAGTAGCCATCGCCTCTGTAATCTACGTAGACATCGTCGTTGTTGTACCAGTTATTCGACCAGTACTCGGGCCAGGGGTCGAGGAGGGTTATCCAGTAGCCTTCGTACTGGAACCGTGGAGATCCGTCGTAAACCATAAAGGGCCGGCCTGAGATCCGAAACGAATGCTGCGGCCCGAAAGTGACTCTATAGCGGTCCTCCGGAATCCTGTAGCCGTCATAGCCACCGCGCTGCTGCCAGGTACGGTGGTCCGACTGCCAGCTGGTGGCACGGTGGTTCTGCCAGGCACGCTGCTGCTCTTGATTGTTCTGGGTGTGCTGCTGCGTCCGTGCTTGCTGTTGGCTGTCGTGGTTCTGGTCCTGCGGTACGTGTTGTTGCCGGCTCTGATCCTGCACGTGTTGCTGTTGCTGCGCTGGCTGTTGCTGTCTTTCCGGGTTCTGCGTCTGCTGAACCTCGTGGCGACCCTGATCCTGCCTTTGTTGCTGTTGCTGTTGCTGCGCATGCTGTTGCGGTCTTTCCTGGTTCTGCGTCTGGTGCTGCGCCGGCTGGCGCTGCCCCTCATGGCTTCTGTGGCTGTTGAGCATGCTCCTGTGGGGGCCGGGCTTGTTTGTTTGCCTCCTGCCCCTGCTCGTGCTTATCTTGTTTCTCTTTCTGCTGATCCTGCTGTGTCCAGGCGGGGAAAGCGATTCCCAGAATCAAAGACAATGCGGCCGAACTAATGACTGCGTTCCTTCTCATGCGAATACCTCTTTATTTAAACTCCGCTTCCTCGGCGGAAGTATTTCGTTAAGCCCTCGCCCGTTCTCTCTGTGTGAATCGGAAAGAGTCTCTCCGAGACATAGATGGGACATGGGTTTTCGACGAAAGCACAAGTTTAAGTGCTGAATCTTCGACGAAGCTCTGCTCGATCTGCCTCGTTCAACAGCCAGATATCAATGCGGGCACAACGGATCTTGATTCCTCCGCTGTGCCCGCAAAGCCTTATAGATGCCTGCTGTCACTTGGAGGCAATTGCCTGCGCCTTGGCGTTTCTGACCGCATCGAGAAAGGAATGAGCGGCAGCAGGCATAGCAACCGTGCCCTTGAAGATTTGCGCATTTGGAATGTCATGGCCGTAAATTGCCCGGGTGGAGTCTTCGTCGTGGCGAACCGAAGCGCCGCTCAACGTGAGCCCCGCAAAAGCACCTCTAGCCCGTGAATAGGTGAGGATCTCGGCGTCCATTTTCCAATCTGTATCGGCAGAAGCATGACGGCCGACTGGCCCGGCAGCCGCGGAAGCATCTGCGCCGAGCTGAAATTTGCTCGCGAGCAACTGCTTCATCCCCTGTTCATTCTGGATGATCATGACCAGATCAACGCCCTCGACGCCGATCTGCAAACCCCAGCTACCGCCCGTGATCACGAAGAATATTGGCGCGCTCCATCCCTTCGCGCTCCTGCACGTAGCTACGCCACGTCCATTCTCCGCACCAAACACAAAGCCGCCCTTCACCATATGGGGCACAACCGCGAGGCATTTTGCGTGTTCCAGAACCTCTTCCGGAATGCCTTTATCCGGAGCGGCCATAATCTCTTGCAATACTCTGCCGGAATGCTCCAAACGGTCGGTAGTTGCTTCTCGATCGGTTGCCGCCCAGCCGACGCTCGTCAAGCTAAGTAACGCCGCTAATGTAATTAATCTATTCACAAAATCACCATTTTCTACCCATGCTCAGCGTCACTTGCCTTCCGCGCACTGAGGTGCACGAGGTATTTATCACACTAGTGGAATTACCAGTTCATTACTGAGCAATAACGCTCTGTTATCAACCTCAGCCCTTTGTTCGACTTGCATGAAGACAGGTGGCAAAATTGACAAACGCCTCCCTAATGCCATACTTACAATTGAGATTAGGTTCCACTGCTGAATGGGTACTCCGTTGAATTTAGCGTAGTTGCGTACGGTCAATGCGCGCCTGTTCGCCGAGCCGGCATCCGGAAAAGGTGCCATTGCATCCGGAAAAGGGGCCATTGATGGTTGGGCTTGAAAAGCCGGAATTCGATGCTGCGACCTTTCTGAGAAGCGCCGGACTGGGCCGCACTATCCGAATTGCGCCAAGAGAGTCCTTCTTTTCGCAGGGCGACCCGGCAGATTCGATCTTCTACTTGCAAAAGGGTCGCGCTAAGGTCACCGTCGTCTCGCCCGGCGGGAAAGAAGCAACGATCGCTCTCCTCTCAGAGGGCGATTTCATTGGGGAAGAGTCGCTCGCCGCGCTGTCTGGCCCACGCCTCGCCACAGCAGTTGCCATTACTGCCTGCACCGCGCTCAAGATGAAAAGGGACGAGCTGATTCGATTGATGCACACGGAGCATGACTTCTCAGACCTCTTCCTGAGATTTCTACTGGCGCGCAGTATGCGAGTCCAGGCTGATCTTGTCGATCAGCTCTTCAATTCCAGCGAGAAGCGGCTGGCGCGCATTCTCCTGCTGATGGCGGAGTTCGCGCCGCCTGGTGACTCGGAGCCGTTGATTCCGAAGGTGTCGCAGGAAACACTGGCGGAGATGATTGGAACTACGCGATCCAGGGTTAGTTTCTTTATGAACCGCTTTCGCAAGCTTGGCTTCATCAATTACGACGGCAGAATCCGGGTTCACAAGTCATTACTCAATGTGGTTCTGCACGATCGGCCGTTCAATAACTTGCCGGAAAAAGCCAATCTACCGAAGTCCCCACGCAATCAGCCGAGAGGATCGCGTCGAGAATAGGCGCTTTTCAGGGAGAACGGTCAAAACCGAACAGTATAAAAGCTTGCTTCATGGCAGACTTCCATTAATGCGGCCTTAATCGGATGCGGGAGGTGAGCCTTTTGGATGCCAGCTTCTTGAAAACAGTTTTGGTGGTAGACGACCACGAGTCGATTCGCACAACCACCTCGCTCGTACTGGAAGAGTTCGGGTACACCGTGCGCGTTGTCGAAGACGGATGCTCTGCGCTGGACGAAATCAACCAGGAAGTCCCCGACATTCTTCTCTCCGACCTCAATATGCCCGGCATGTCAGGTCGCGAATTGCTATCCAAAGTCAGACGCTTGTACCCGGGCATACAAGTGGTCGCCACAAGCGGCGCCTTTGGCGGCAATCATGTTCCCGAGGGCGTTCTCGCCGATGCTTTTTATCCAAAGGGCGGCGGTGTGAGCCGACTCCTGCAGACTCTGCGCACGCTGTCCCGTTTAAACCACCGGCCGCCCGAATCTCTCACCATGAACCATCTCGATTGACCAACGTCGAGACCAGGCTTCTGATCTCACTGACCTTCAGACCGATTACGAACTCATCTCTTCGTGGCCTTGCATGACTCCAACGTTTTGGCTGCTTTCCGGGCGTGACCTCCACCTGAACGCTGCTGTGCTGGAACGAGGCAACAATTGACGAGCATTAAACGCGCACTCTTCGATTCAACCGACTTCCTCGCAAGTGCCGGCCTCGGCCGAACAATTGTCGAGCTCAAAGCAAAGGAAACTTTCTTTTGCCAGGGAGATGCTGCAGACTCCATCTATTACCTGCAAAAAGGCCGGGCTCGACTTACCGTTGTCTCCCAAAACGGCAAAGAAGCGACGATAACACTTCTCTCTGCTACTGATTTCGTCGGAGAAGAGTCGCTCGCGGGAATTGCGGGGTTACGCCTCGCTACTGCAACTGCGATTGACGCTTGCACGGCGCTCAGGATTGCCAGAGATGAGATGGTTCGCGTGATGCATTTCCAGCCATCTTTCGCAGATCTTTTTCTGAAGTTCCTGTTGGTGCGGAGCATGCGAACTCAGGCTGACCTTGTCGATCAGCTCTTTAACTCGAGCGAAAAACGACTGGCAAGAGTTCTGCTGGTCATGGCAGAATACGGCAGATCTGGCGAACCTGAAACGTTGATTCCACCGATCACCCAGCAGACCCTTGCGGATATGATCGGAACCACCCGATCGCGCGTAAGCTTCTTCATGAACCGCTTTCGCAAACTCGGCTTTGTCAGTTACAACGGACGAATTCAGGTACATAAGTCGCTGCTGAATGTGGTCCTCTTCGACCAGTTGCCCGACCACAACGCCCGGAGACCGGAAATTACGATTCCTCGTGCACTCGTTAAGTCCTCCAATTCGAACGGCAAAATAATCCGGTCAAAAAAGACTCGACGGCTCCGTAGTGCGTAGTGCAGTCCAACCCCCACCGTGGCAACCATTGATGCCCCCGCACGCAACCTTCTTTCAGCGTATGCTTAAACTTGAGCTCCAGTGTTCCCTTCTCGCCTCCGGCATTCCAGTCCTAGCTCCAGACGAGCATCCTTAACTTAAGAAAACCGACAACAGGAGCTGACATGAGCAATATCAAGAAGACAGATCAACTGTCTACCCGCCATCGCACAGAAATACATCTGCAGCCTGCGATTAACGCAGATGCCTCAGGCTTCCCGTACGAGGAGCCCGCGGGCGCAGACTCGGTCGAGAGCGCTTCAATTGAAACCCCGCGCGCGCCCCTTCCTCTCATCAAAGTTGCATCGGCGGTTGTGCCACCAAAAAGCGTTACGAATTGACGCTACATTCCATTTTCTTGCGTGACAAATGCGCCCTGCCGCATCCCTGTGGCGTGCCGATGGCGCCCTTTAAACAGGGTTGGACCCAGGTTGAGCAGATGGAGTCGCACGCATTCGACGCGATGATCCGCCAGGCTAAATGGCACTTCATGTGGGTTCAGGAATCCTATTCTCAGCGAGGCTTTGGGACGACAGAGGACATCGCGATTGGCCGGGCGTTGACGCGCGCGCTCATGTCAATTGGCGCACGGTTCAATGCGGCAGAATATGACTCTGTTGAGACCTCTCGCTTCCCGGGCTTCTATATGGCCCACGTAACGATGCATGCACGGCATGTCCAGCCCAATACATCGTTGGAAATGGCCGATAGCCCCCGGTAAGACACGCAAAGGCGATGGTCGGGATCAATATCGCGAGCATGATTGCCGCGCATTGGCATGACACGCAACGGAACGATGCACCAAAACCGAAGTCAGGACAAATGCCACTACCCAGGATCACGGCTTCTACAACGCCAGATGACACGCTCGTTCATCCGCCCCCCCTCGGCGATCGGTTGGGAGCTGGTTCCCTTCCGCTCCCGACCCGCATTGCGTTTGTCGGAAACTATCTGCCGCGTGAATGCGGCATCGCAACTTTTACCACTGACCTTTGCAACGCGCTCACAGAAGAATTCGGACAGGGCCTCCTCTTCGCCATTCCCGTCAACGATCCCGATTCACACTACGATTATCCGGAACAGGTTCGCCTCGAACTGGCACAGGAAGATCTGGGGTCATACGAGCGGGCGGCGGAGTTCCTTAACTTCAACGGAAACGACCTTGTCTGTCTCCAACATGAATATGGCATCTTTGGAGGGGTCGCCGGCTGCAACATTCTCGCATTGCTGCGCAAGTTGAAGATGCCGCTGGTGACAACCCTGCACACTGTGTTGCGAGAGCCGGATGTCAATCAGCGCGCGGTGCTCGAAGAGATCGCACAGCTCTCGGATCGTCTGATTGTGATGAGCGAACTTGCGTTCCAGCTCCTTCGCGATGTCTACTCCGTTCCGGGCAGCAAAATCGATGTGATTCCCCATGGCGTCCCGGATCTGCCATTCATGGATCCAAACTATTTCAAAGACGCCTTTGGCACCGAAGGCAAATCCGTATTACTCACTTTTGGCCTTCTGTCTCCTAACAAGGGAATTGAGAATGTGATTCAGGCGCTGCCCGCGATCCTTTCGCGCCATCCGAATCTGGTCTATATCGTCTCCGGCGTGACTCATCCGCATCTTCGGCGCCGCGAAGGTGAACGCTATCGCGAGAGCCTTGTGACGCTCGCCGAGCAGCTTGGGGTAAGCGATCACCTGATTCTCAACAATCGCTTTGTGAGCGCTGAGGAACTCGTCGAGCATGTCGGGGCCGCAGATATCTACATCACGCCTTACCGCCAGGAGGCGCAGATCGTATCCGGCACTCTGGCTATCGCTTTAGGTGCAGGCAAAGCGATCATTTCCACGCCTTATTGGCACGCCAAAGAACTACTTGCGGAGAAGAGAGGGATCCTCGTTCCATTTCAGAACCCTCATGCTATTTCCGAAGCAGTCATTGGATTGCTGGAGAATGATGCTGAGCGTCATGCGATGCGCAAGAGGGCCTATCTGCACTCTCGCGGAACAACGTGGCCCAGAACGGCAAAGGCTTACATGGCCAGCTTCCAGCGCGCACGGTTCGAGCGCTCGCTGCAGCCCAGAACCGCCCGCCTGGATGATGTGGCCGATGTCCCCACAGGCCAGATCGACCAGCTGCCCGAATTGAACACTGGCCATCTTCTTGCCATGACCGACGACACCGGCATATTGCAACACGCAATCTTTTCCGTACCTAATACCAGCGAAGGTTATACGACAGACGATAATGCGCGAGCACTGATCGTAGCCACAGGGCTGAGTGAAGATTTAGTCGATGTTGGCGATTCGCCCTACTCGAATCTCTCGCGGCGATATCTCGCGTTCCTCTGGCTTGCGTTCAATGACAATGTTGGCCGCTTCAGGAATTTCCTGGGCTACGATCGCAAATGGCTGGAAGAAGTGGGCTCGGAAGACAGCCACGGACGCGCCCTGTGGGCTCTGGGAACCGTACTGGGTCAGTCACACGACGCTGGATTGCGCGGAGCCGCCGGCCGACTCTTTGAGGCTGCTCTGCCTGCGGTTCTGCACTTCACAAGCCCTCGCGCATGGGCGTTCAGCGTGCTCGGAATGCAGGAATACCTGGCATGGTTTCCCGGCGACAGAACCATTGAAGGACATCGCAATACGTTGGCCAATCGCCTGCTCGACCTCTACGAACGCAGTGCGACAGGCTCCTGGAAGTGGTTTGAAAAGAGCCTTTCGTATTCAAATGCGAGACTGCCACAGGCGCTCATTCTTGCCGGATGGCGAAGTAACAACGAGCGAATGATCTCGGCGGGTTCCGAAGCGCTCAAATGGCTCCTCGCCGCACAACGCCGTGATGACCCGGAAACGTTTGTGCCGATCGGTTCAAACGGCATCTGGCGCGAAGGGGGCGAGAGGCCCCGCTTCGATCAACAACCCGTGGAAGCTTGCGCCACTATTTCCGCCTGCCTCGAGGTGTATGGGCTTACGCACGACTTCCACTGGTATGCGGAGGCACGGCGTGTTTTTGGTTGGTTCCTCGGCCAGAACGACCTCAGGGTCTCCCTGTACGACGCCGTCACGGGCGGATGCAAAGACGGGCTTCATCCAGACCGCGTCAACGAAAATCAGGGCGCTGAATCTACACTCTCTTTCCTGATGTCACTTCTTGACATACAGAGATTGGCGCAAGCAACCGCAGTAGAAACGTACGAGGAAATGAGTGTACGCGTTTGAGTCTTAAAACCATTCCAGCTGGATCCGAGCTTTCGGCGGTTGCCGGGATCAACGGACAGCGTAGATACGCTGATCCCCTCTTCAATCGTCACGCTGATAACCCCATCCTTAGCAGAGAAGATTGGCCTTATCCGATCAATAGCGTGTTCAACGCAGGAGCGGTTCGCCTGGCCGACGGAGATACGTTGCTTCTCTGCCGCGTGGAGGACCGGCGTGGCATTTCGCATCTTTGCGCCGCGCGTTCTGCAAACGGTGTTGATCAATGGAGAATCGACGCCACGCCGACTCTCCCTGCCAGGCCGCGTGAGTTCCCCGAAGAGGTATGGGGCATCGAGGATCCCCGCATCACCTATGTCCCGGAACTCGAAAAGTATGCCGTTGCATACACTTCATTTGCTCGCGGCGGTCCTGGAGTGTCACTGGCGCTTACAAAGGATTTCCAGACCTTTGAACGATACGGCGTCATCATGCCCCCGGAAGACAAAGATGCCGCATTGCTTCCGCGGAGAATCAATGGCTACTGGGCCATGATCCATCGCCCGGTGACCAGACTCGGTGCACACATGTGGATCTCCTTTTCGCCTGACCTGAGACATTGGGGAAGTCACAAGATCATTCTGGAAGCGCGCCGCGGTGGATGGTGGGACGCCAACAAAATTGGGTTATGTTCCCCTCCCATTGAGACTTCAAAAGGGTGGCTGATGATCTATCACGGCGTCCGGCAGACAGCTTCTGGGAGCATTTACCGACTCGGCCTCGCACTCTTTGATCTCGAAAGGCCGGACATTTGTCTTAAGCGAGGCGAATCCTGGATGTTCGGCCCCGAGGCTCCCTATGAACGTACTGGCGATGTGAACGACGTAGTCTTTCCGTGCGGACAGACGATCGATGAGGACGGAGATACGATCAACCTGTATTACGGAGCCGCCGATTCCTGCATAGCGCTGGCCACAGGCAGCATCAAAGCGCTGCTCGCCTGGCTGGATGCAAACCCCAGTTCCGGAGATGGAGTAGCAGTGTGAGACTATCTCCCGCCATTAAGAGCAAGAACCGAGCGAATGCTGAGGCACGCATCATCTGGCCAGCCTGGCTGCCGCGCGTGATCCTGCTGCGCAGAAACTGCCCCTGCTGCGGCTCGAGTCAATTCAAACCAGGCGAAAAGCATCCACTCGACGGAATCTGGGCTCTCTTCGCGCTTCGGCCGGTTCGCTGCTCGTTCTGCTGGCGGCGCTATTATTCGTTTCCAAATCGCCGCCTGAAATGGGCCTCATGATCTCGGGGTGGATTCACACATCCAACGATCTTCTACGGAGAATTATGGAAAAGCACCTCCCTTCACCGCCGGGTTATCACATCATTTCGCAGAGCGTTGAGGATGTGCAGAACGTCGAGAATGCACCGGCGCTCAGCATGGAACCGTACTTGCACCAGTCCGGACAAATCGATCTGTTGGGAACGATCAGCATCTACAGTCTCCGAGGAGAAAGTCGCGACCAGGTACGGCTTCTCTATATGAATGCGGCTGCAATCCGTATCTGGCGGGAGATGGGCAAAGCACCCACCATCATCGGCTCACAAACACGCCCGCCCCTCGCAGCGATCCTCGCCCTTGGTGTTCCCTTCAGTGGTTAGTCGACGAATTGAGATATCTGCGAATGGATTGCTGGCCTCGGCCGCATCGCGATATGAATCGATCGGAATCATGTGGGGCGACGGTCTGGCCTCCGGAACATACCCTGTAACAGCTCTGAGGGCCAACTCACAAGTGCCGAGTGAAGCCCCGTCAAAAAGTGTCATAAAACTTGTTCACAATTGACCAGTGCAGACCGGCTTTCGCTGCCATTATGACAAGCGTGAGGTGTGAATCTCCATCCCTCTCGCGCGTCATTTCGGCGATCTTCATTAAAAAACGACGTCCCGGGTTTTATCATATGAGCAACATTATGCGAATTCTTGAATTCTTCAAGCGTGACCGGACCTTCAGGCAACCAATTATCTGGATAACCGTGTTCTTTATGGTCCTGTTTCACGCCGGCGCGGTATCGGCACTGTTTTTATTTAGCTGGAAAGCCCTTCTTCTGGCAGTACTGCTGTGGTGGGTCGCCGGCAGCCTCGGTATCGGCATGGGCTACCACCGGCTCCTCACGCATCGGGGTTACAAAACTTCCAAGTGGGTGGAGCGGGCCCTGTCTGTGTGCGGAACGCTGGCCCTCGAAGGCGGCCCGCTGCTTTGGGTGGCAACCCACCGCATGCATCACCAGAACACCGATAAAGAGGGAGACCCGCATTCCCCTCACGACGGCGGTTTTTGGGCTCACATGGGCTGGGTGCTCACCGGCCAGACGATGCAAACGAATCAAGCGGAGCTATTGCCCTACGTTCCCGAGCTTCGCAAAGACGGCTTTCAAAGATGGATCAGCCGATGGCACTGGGTGCCCATCACAGTATTGGCCGTTTTGCTCTTGGCCGTAGGCGGATGGCGTTACGTCCTCTGGGGAATCTTTCTTCGCACGGTATTCGGGCTTCACACCACCTGGCTGGTCAACTCCGCTACCCATATGTGGGGCCGCCAGAGGTTCCAAACTCGGGATGATTCCAAAAACAGCTTCTGGGTGGCGCTGTTGACTTTTGGTGAGGGATGGCATAACAACCATCACGCTCATCCTCAATCTGCTCGTCACGGCATGGCGTGGTACGAGGTCGATCTCAACTGGTATGGAATTCGGATTCTGCAGGCTCTCGGCTTGGTATGGGATGTAAAAGCGATGAAGATTCCCTCAGGCAAGCCGGAGTTGAGCGAACAATCCAGCGCAATAGGGCTCGATTGAGCGAATTTGGCTACTGATCTTCAGACAGCCGCTGGCGAATATCCTCAGCGACTCCATCGATTGAAGTATCACTACCCAATTGTTCGATTTCCTGGCTGTTTTCGACATCCCGTACTCCTGTCTTGATTGCAATTTGTTGGTTCATGCCGATAAGCGCCGTGACCTCTTTTTCCGTGAGAAGGAGGATTTGCAGCATAAGATGGTCTCGTTCGTCAGCACGTCGGGCCAGCCGGGCTTGTCTCATGAGAATGAGGCTCACAAGAAGAATCGCCTCAATCGCAACAATTGTTCCAAGAAGCGAAAAAGGAACTGGATCGAAGTGCCGTATGTGCAATATATTCATCGTGTTTACCAAAATCCATAACACGAAGAGCACGAGATGGATCGCCACAAACGCCAGGTTGCCTACGATTGCGGCAGTCAAATCGCCCATCCGCTCCGCTGCCGATCTTCTCTCCAGAAAGTCCTGTTCGTGCTTGGCGATCGTATCTATGTGTTCTTGCACGTGAGTGGGCGCCTTCATGGTTTTTCCTCTAGGGGGGCTCGTTCTAACCATTGGATGACCGTGGCGCCGGAAATCGGAAGGTTGTAAAGGACTTTCACGAAAATCGTGGCAGAAATGGTGAGTTTCTAAGGAAATTATGGTGAAACTCTCCCAACCCTGCATCGAATTAAAGGTAGCCCTTCGATCCAGGCTTCACATAAAAATGGAGGTTTTCAAGCATTCATGAAAGGACCAGTTAAGCCCTGCGAAGGTCGCTTCAACGAGGAAGTGCAGGCTGTTCTTGAAAAGAACAGAGATCGAGCTCAATGGGCCAGTTACAAGTGCGAAGTTTGCGGCGCCTCAGTCGGCGCAACGCGAGACAAGGGCCGGTGGATTCCCGAACAGCATTGGCCATCCGTAAAGTACCTGTCTTCCGCAACCAGCGATAAGAAGCAGCGGGTTCCGGTAAGCGAAGAGTCGACCGAGAATGTGCCGTCCCAGTGAACGGCCTTTCTCTTCCCTCCTGGGTGTCGGAGATGACATCTGCGATGTCAATCGCCATTGTTTCCCCGCCGGGCCTCTGGGAATCGTCACCATCTGTGCGTGATTGAGGGAACGAAAAACGCTCTGGACCTTTTCGACAGATAAGTCAAGTTGTCCCCCTCAGACAACTGCTCGATGCTCCTGCCCATCCCATAGGAAGCTAAACGAAGGTCCGGAGTTTCACGGTTAAATCCCCGCTTCTCCTCTCCTCTACCGAAAAGGTAATCAATGATAAAAATCTCGCGTATTATACTTGCGGCCTGTGCCGCAATCGCTCTCACATGTTCTTCAGGCCATCTCGCGGCATATGGCCAGCAGCCTGATAACTCAGGCCAGAATAAAGCTCAGTCGCAAACAGCAGACGATCAGACAAACGCCCAGAGTGACCGCCTTCTCACGGCGAACGTCCGAAAGGCGATCGTTGCAGACAAGAACCTTTCCACCTATGCCCACAACATCAAAATTATCGCCCGCGACGGCCACGTGACTTTGAAAGGCCCGGTCAAGTCGGAGGACGAGAAGAAACAAGTGTTGGCTGACGCTGCGAATGCTGTATCCGCAGGCAACATCAGCAACGAACTGACAGTGAAGGAATAGTCCTCAATCACCCTATTCGCCGATTTAGCGATCGGCAGCCTACAGGAGTTTCAAATGGCTAATAAAAACGTTGCCGTATTCGGAATTTACAAAACGACTCAACTCGCCGAAAGCGCGGTCGACCATCTCGTTTCCAAGGGTTTTTCCAACTCATCGATCTCTGTGCTCATGCCGGACGACGAGAGTACAAGGGCATTTGCTCATGAAAAGAACACCAAGGCGCCCGAAGGAACCACCACTGGAGCAACCACCGGCGGAGCCGTCGGCGGTACGCTCGGTCTTCTCGCTGGTATTGGAGCACTGGCGATACCCGGAGTAGGACCTCTGATTGCCGCAGGCCCCATCATGGCTACACTGGCCGGCGTTGGAGTTGGAGGCGCGGTCGGTGGCGTCGTCGGAGCCCTCGTTGGGCTCGGCATTCCGGAGTACGAGGCCAAGAGGTATGAGGGAGCCGTCAAGAACGGTGGCACCCTGCTTTCGGTCCATTGTGATACGTCCGAGCAGATTGACGCCGCAAAGGCATCCTTGAAGGAGACTGGTGCCCAGGACGTCGCATCGGCCAGCGAATCCGGATCCAATGACAAGTCCGGCGGCAGACAGACCTTCGGCAATCTCTCCCCCACTGACGATGTTGCCACGAAGGTCGACGACGATGCGGTCGTTGCCGACAGCACTTTCCCGCGGCGCTAACACGCCAGTTGCCGCCTGGAGTCCACCTCAACCAAGGTGGACTCCTGAATTAAAAACATTCACAAGTTTGATACAGGAGAGTATTCCGTGGCACTTAAAGACGTTTTGATTGACGAACTACGAGATATGTACAGCGCAGAGAACCAGTTGGTTAAGGCCTTGCCGAAGTTGGCCAAGGGCGCCAAAAGCAGCGAGCTCAAGAAGCTGTTCACGGATCACCTGGAGGAGACCAAAGGCCAGGTAGAGCGGCTGAAAAGTGTTTTTGAATCGTTGGACACCGCGCCCACTGGCGAACACTGCAATGGAATGGAAGGCGTGATTCAAGAGGGTGCGGATGCACTTGAGAAGGACGAGGACGGCGCGTCATTCGACTCCGGGATCATCGGTGCTGCTCTCAGAACAGAACACTATGAGATTGCTGGATACACAGCGACCATTGCGATGGCCAACACCCTGAAAATGTCTGACGTTGTCGATCTTCTTCAGCAGAATCTTCGGGAAGAAGAGAACGCGGCGAAGAAAGTCTTTGCGGCGGCCCAGGCCATTTTGAAGGAATCGGCTGCCGAACCCGAAAGCCGTAAAGGACCCAAAACCGCGAAAGAAAAGACCTCGGACAAGAAGAGCAAGGAAGACGAGAAGAACGCCGCCTCTGGTCTCCACAAACGTTCGGCTTAAGAACTGTCTGTGCGTTGAAGCCACGTTTCACAACCCCCCGTGGTTTGGCCCGTTCCGTAACCCTGGGACATTAACCCGGTCCCAGGGGAACCCGAACACCCGCGGCCGCGCATTGCGGAGACTTGCAACGCGCGACCGGAACCACTGAACCAAGTCTCAAGAGAGTGAGTAAGCAATGGATAGCAGTCATGGTTTTATCGCTTGGATCATCATCGGGCTCGTAGCCGGATGGTTGACAGGCAAAGTTATGAAAGGCTCTGGTTTTGGGTTCTGGATGGACATGATCGTGGGCTTGATCGGAGCGGTGGTGGGTGGCTTCATCTCCACTCGTCTCGGAGGCGGCGGTATCAACGAGCACGGCATGCTGATGAGCATTGTGATCGCCACCATCGGTGCGGTTCTGCTCACCCTGTTACTCCGTCTTGTGACGCGGAATCGCCACGCAGAACTTTAGGAAGGCTCGGCGGGATCTCCTCCTTTCGCGTGGCATTACTCTGTCCCCAAACAGCCAGTGCGCCATACCTGTAGGGATTCCCGCCGGCATCGAACATGGGGCGATCGAGCTCTTCGCTCAATCTCTTCAGCGATCGCTGTGATGTCAGGAGCGACATACACGTGGAACCAGGCGTTCTGAACCAGCCTCTGTCCCATCAATTCAGCTTCCTCTTACTGCTTGGTCTCGCCATCGCCTGCGTTACATGGACAATCACGCACGAGGAGATATTCAAGGAACCGCGAGAGTTCTGTAGGGACAGAAGCAAGAACTGCAAACGGCTTTTCCAACGCAAATTCTTCTACCTGTTCACCTGCGAATATTGCTTCAGCCACTATGTGACCGCACTGTTCCTCGTCCTGACGCGTTTCCAGATGCTCTATCTGGGATGGCGAGGTTTTGTGATCTCCGAGTTTGCCCTGGTCTGGGTGGCCAACGTGTACATGGGCGCATACAATCGCCTGCGACTCGAAATCAAGGCCGAAAACCTGTCTATCGGCGAGCAAACAAAATCCGCCGGATGAACCTTCCCGGTCTGGCCACGACTCGCCTCAAAACCGCACCCTGAGAGTTAGTGCTTCACCGGGATCGCATGAAGCTTCTTCATCGCGGTTCCATAATTGCCCAGGTGGTAGACCGACGCCCCCACGGGTGAAAACGTGAAGGAGGCGAACGGCTCAGCCAGCATCCCATCCAGGAACTCCTTGGTGCCAAGTCCGATTGTGACGTGAGGACTGAATTGTGTGCCGCTGTGCTCGGGAACGAACACTCGGACGTATTCAATCAGGGGCGGGACGATGTCGGGATCTTCCGGGGTCGTTACGAATGCGGCAGCCGTGCCATTCGGGGCTTCAAAAGGTGCTTCCGCATCAATTAGTTTCTGCTGCAGCCTTAACAGGTCAGGGGTCGGCTCGATCACGATGCCGCCAAGCCCGAGGGGGCCGGTTGGAATGTAGTAGTACTTGAACGCTTTCAGCTTCCAGCTTGCCGGGTCTTCTTCTGCGAAGACTTTGTCGACAGCGGCATAGAGATTGTCGAGCTGATCGGTGTAGACATACCGCTGAAGCATCGAAATGTGCGGCGCGTGTACACCTCCAAGTGTGTATCCCTTGGGAAAATTCTTGAGCAACCGGGCATTGTCGGCCGTCGCGTGCTCAATCATGGTCGCATCAGGTTCCAGCAACGTGTCAATGGCTGTAACCGATCTCTCTTGTGTTTGCGTGGTCGTCTCTTGACCGGCGATGACACCCGTCGTTGCAGCGAGAACCGCTAAGCCTGCGATCCCAATCACGGAAAAAAGCCTCGACTTCACTGAAAACACCTCGCAAAGGATGTGGTGGGCAGACATTGAGTGCACTGAGGACTGGTAAAGATTGTTACGCGGCTTGTGCCCCATCTTCAACTATCAGATGTGCCAGCAGCGCTTCACCGTCAAACCCAGAAATAGCCACCGCTTTGCGACTCAGTTCTTAGCCGCTTCCCTCACCTTTTGCTGGGCGACCGCCATCTTGTAAGCAACGTAATACTTGTAAATGTTGGCGACATACTGCACGGTCTCCTGTCCGATATCCTCAGCCGCCATCAATTCCACATTGCCGAACCACTTGTTCTGATCGAGCCCCTGCTTTGCCGCCTCCTTGCGCAAGCGAACAATCCGGTTCTGGCCGGCGTTGTAGCTGGCAAACGTAAACAGGGTCTTGTCCACCGGGCTGATCGCTGGATCGTTGAAATAGGTCTTCGTGATCAAAGCCAGCATCTTCGCGCCCGCGTGAATGTTCGACTTGGCGTTTCGTACGTCGGGAATATTGATGGGATAGGCCGCCGCATACTGCGGAAGAACCTGCATCACCCCGACAGCCCCGCGAGGGCTGACTCGATCCTGCTGAAGCATCGATTCCTGATATCCCTGCGCCGCAAGCATCAAGTAGTCAAAGTTGTACTGAGCACCATATTGCTTGAAGTACTCCACATAAGACTTGAATCTTTTTATCTCCGCCTGCGAAGTGGCATTCTTGATGAACTTCTTGTTAGCGATGTATTTGCTGAACATCACCCTGCCGAAAAGGGTCCCCTGGCGATGGGTCTTCAGGAATTCGTCCATCAGAGCTTTCAGCTGCGGGCTGTCCTTGCGCATCGCCCAGGCCACGCTATCGACATTCATTAGAGCGAAGTTCCCGTTGATGACGATGTTGGGTAACACCGTCGACCAGAGGTCGGCTCGATAGTCATACGCAACCGTTGCCGGAATAACCCCGGCATTAGTCATCTCCAGCAGGTCTTCTTCGGTCAGGTTTGGATCGGATTCCTTGACGACGATCTCCGGCTTCCCGGCCTGCTTGAACTTCAGGCTCTGCTTCTGAAGCAGCTCGTAGGCGAGGCTGACCCGGTTGACATAGATTTCTTTTCCGCTCAGGTCATCGACACTGGCAAAGTGCGGTGCATTCTTTTCGGAGACGACCACCAGCTTCAAGCCAGAGATAATCGGGATCGAGAAGTCCAGGCGCTTTTCGCGCTCAGGAGTTACGGAGACCACCGAGGCGATGATATCGCCGTAACCCTCGTTCAGATTCTTTTCCAACTGCACCGGGGTCACCGGAATGAACACGATTTTGAACTTCTTGGCTCCCGTCTTCAGCTTCTTGTTCAAATAGGCTTCCAGCTCATCGGCTATGTCCGGAACCACGCCCCGTGGCCGCCCCCTGTCGTAAAAGAACCCCGTCTTGTTGTAGACCACCAGCAGCCGAAGGACGCCGCTCTTCTTGAGTTCATCCCAGTCGCCTACGCGGCGATCGAAGTTGGTGGGAAGCTTGAGAGCATATTCCGGCCCAGCGCTCTCAACCTCATTCAGAGAATCGGTTGTTTTGGTGGCCTGTAACTGATTCGCCCCGCCCTGCGTTGGACTTGGCTGAGGTTGGGATTTGCAACCTGTGAGAGTCACGGCCAGTGAGATCGATAAATAGAGCCAGAGCGCCGACCAACGACTCAAGGACATGAGCATTATCCTCATCGAAAAGTGCTGGACCCGGAACAGAAGGAAAGCAAACATTGCCGTTCAAGAAGTTGCCCCTGGAAGATCACAAATAAGGGAGTCGCCCCTGCTGTCGTTTCATGAACCCGGGCACAAGCATGACGGCCAGCAACGAGGCACCGGAAAAGATTCTGGTCCCCACATGGCGACCATCGAGTAACCTAGGATTGCATCTTAATCCCGGATGGGATCCTTCGCCTTGCATTTTTTGAACTTCGCTATCGATAACGTGAGTCTTCTTCTCGGACTCCCTGAAGGTACTCGAACGACTTCAACACCCGAATAGGAGAAACGAAAATGTCTAAGCAGAAAATCCTGGTAACTCTAGCTTTGTTGGGCACCATGGCGTTTGCCAGCAAACCAATATTTGCCCAGGCCGCGCAAAGTTCGTCCGGCGCTGGCACATCGCCCACAGCAAGCATTGACCAGGACATCAAGCTGCTGCGAGCAGACGTTCAATCGGCCAGGAAAGAGATCACCGCGGAGAACATGAGCCTGACCGCGGACGAAGCCACCAAGTTCTGGCCGATTTATGACCAGTATGCGGCGGAAACTGCGAAGATCGGCGATGCGCGCGTTGCGCTCATTAAGGATTATGCGGCGAGCTACAGCACGATGACCGATGATCAGGCGAATCAATTTATCGAGAGGGCGACGGCTATCGACAAGCAGTTTACAGACGCCCGCTCGAAGTATGTGCCGCTGTTCGAGAAGGTCGTCTCCGCAAAGAAGACCGCGCTTTGGTACCAGATCGACCGCCGCCTCGACCTTTTGGTCAACCTGCAATTGGCGTCGAACATTCCCGTGGTGTACACCGCCAATTAAGCTCGCCGCAAATCTTTGAACAGCAGCACGTCTAAGGACGAACCTGTCGCTCTGGAAGGACGAACGTTGGGAAACCTGACCCCCATACCCCGTGTGTCCTTCTTCGAGGAGTGCTGCAATCGCTCCACAAGGCTCAATGTCGAGTCGATAAGGGTCGAGAGTGAACTCCCACCAGGCAACCGCTCTCGACTCGTACCTTCCGACCGGAACTCATAAACATCCTCATCAAAACCGGCTCAATCCTGGTCCCAGGCGAAATGTATAGCGTGCGAGAACTGCGGCGTGTATGATCCCGGCACCGTTGAACAAGCTGTAATTCCCCGGGCAGGTCTGATGCGATCAGAGGGAGGGAACATCCCCATTCACTCCATCTTTCGCACACAAGTGAACTGGAGGATGGATGACTCGCTTGAAAGCTGTGAGCCTGATGGTCGCTGCCTGCGCATTGTTTACCTTGCAAGGCAGAGCGGACACAACCTACTTCTACACCGGAAATACTTTCAATCAATTCGACGGCGGAACCTCGTGTCCGTCGACGTGCGGTATTTCAGGATCATTTACCGTCGGTAATCCGCTCGCGCCTAATTTCAGCGGGTATTTCGTTCCGACGGCGTTCAGCTTCACGGACGGGACCGTGACCATCACGCCAGCGAATTCGACCCACTCCGCCTTCGGGGTCACGACGGATTCTCAAGGCAGAATCATAGTCTGGAATATGGAGTTCATTGCCGGTGGAACGACTATGATCATCGGGACTGGAACTTCCCCGTTGTGTCCAACTAATTGCACGGTCACAGACGCCTCGTTTTCAACCGTTACCTATAGCTATGCGTCGAACGTCGGTAGTCCTGGAAGCTGGAGTTCGGTGAAGTACAGCTACACGGGCAATTCGTTCACTACCTTTTTCGGCCCCTCGACCTGCCCGCCTGAGTGCCGGCTCACGGGGTCTTTTACGGTAGCCGCGCCGCTTGGTCCCAATTTCAATGGGTTCTTCACGCCGACCGCATTCAGCTTTACTGACGGACTGGTGACCATCAATCAGGCCAATATGACGAGTTCCGCGCTGGGGGTGATCACGGACGCAAACGGGAGCATCGTCGTGTGGAATATGGCACTCATCAACGGGCCGACTTCCATCTTCACCGGAACCGGGCCTTCCCTGATTTGTACAAGCAGCGGCTGTACCGTGACGGACGGCGCGTTCTCTCCCACCATGGGCGCGGAGATACTGAACAATCCGGGGACGTGGACTGGGTCGTCACAGACGGCTACGATACCGGGTCTCAGCGTTCAATTACAAAGTTTCAATCTGCCCTTCGGAACAGCAAACAGTCTCCTGGCAAAATTGCAGGCAGCGGAGGCCGCGGGGCCGGGCAGCGCAGCCTGCTCCGATTTGAACGACTTCATTGCACAGGCTCACGCGCAATCTGGCAAGAAACTCACGATCGCACAAGCGAATCAACTCATCGCAGTCGCAATTCAAGTGGAGGTGGCCGAGGGCTGCAGTTAGCCCGCACTGCATAAGCTGGTATTTTGTGCGGTCAAAACGCCGGTGATGTGGACCTGACTCCACTCGAATTGTCTGCGTATGGCCAAACCTATCGGTCTACCTGCCCACCCTCTACTTCAATTCAGGCTTGGAAGACCGTTGGGCACTATCCGACTTGATGCGTGTCGGTTTACGAGCCTCCGGGTACAGAGAATCAAGGGAGCGAACAAGGATTTTCCCCCGCGTCTTTACAACGGCGCCCGTGCGTTGCCACTCGCTCATGAACCGGCTTGCCGCAAACAACGTGATGGCCGCTGCACTCGCCAGTTCTTCATTGGTAATTGAAACCTCAATACCCCCAGCGACCTTTTGGCCGACTGCACGCGCGATACTCTGGAGTACGATCGCACAGCGCTGGCGAGATGTACGGCAGCTTAGAGCTATATGCGCGGTAAGGTACCAGTCCATGTAATCCTCTGTGATGAATAGCGCGTTGCGCAGGAACGCCGGGATAACGTGTCGTAAGCTTCTGAAGGGCGGACCAATCCCAGACCAACAGCCGGCTCTCGGTTAGCGCCTCAGTGCTGAAGTGGTACCGCCAGGGCTTGGGCAAAAGCGCGGCGGCACCAGTAATGTCTCCCGGCACAAGCCAACGCAACAGAACCTTATGACCATCCTCGGTGAGGTAAAAGTGTCTGGCCTGCCCGTCAAGGAGTAGGTACAGTTTGTTCGCACGATGAGTCTGGCTCGCAATCAGGGAGCCAGCATCATATTGCTGTTCTTTCGCAGCCCGTAGGATCACATGGATGTCTTGCGCATCAAGTCCGTCGAGCAACCGCGACTTCGGGTGATTGTCAACCACAGCAGACTCCAGGACCGACGTGTCATCGGCTCGTTAAGGGTATGTCGATCCATCCACAATCAGACCCTCAAGCGTTTATGTGACCGACTCCAATCGAGGTGCGCTTTCAGCGTGCTAACTCTTACTCCAGTTCCTCCCTGACTTCGGTTTTTGAGTGAGAAGAGATTGCGCTTTGGCAATGAAGAGAACGGTTACCGTATGTAATCCTCGCCGTGGTTTGCTCTCCCATTTTGACGATAACAAGCGAGGAATTGTTGGAAAGATCGGCTGTTCGGATCCTGCTCGTTGAGGATTATGCTCCATTGCGTCGCAAAATCTGCTCGATTCTTCAGGAACACTTAGAGTTTCAGGTCGTCGCCGAAGCATCGGAGGGGAAGGAGGCGGTTCTGAAAGCCCTCGAACTTCAGCCTGACCTGGTTCTTCTGGATATTAGCCTTCCGGGCCTACATGGACTTGAGGTCGCCCGAAGAATACGGATTGGCTCGCCGAAATCAAGAATACTCTTTGTGACTCATGAATTGACCGCTGACTGGGTGGAGAGAGCTTTTAGCACAGGGGCGAGCGGCTACCTTCTCAAGAATGATGCCGGACATCAATTGTTGATCGCGGTGAGAACAGTTCTGCGGGGCGAGAAGTTTCTGAGCGAGAGTCTGAAAGGCCCGGGCATTCCATGAGTACGATTGATATTTGAAGGGTTCAAAGAGCGATAGGCACCGGCTCTAACTTCTACTGCTTGATTGATGCTTTGGCTGCCCCCCAGGGATCGGGACAAGTCTTGTTTCCAATGACTTGCCCGATTCTGGAGAGCAAAATACCTTCAAATGTACCTGCAACTACGCGGCCTTAGGCCGCTGCTGGTCGATCTGATCCTGTATCCATGCGTCGACTTCTTCGGCGACCCAGAATGCGCCGCTTCCGCCGAGATGGATCTGTTGTGGAAACCGCTGTTCCTTAATCATGACGTAAAGAGTCGCACGACTGACCGGAACATGGCAGAGGCACATCCTTCAGCTTAATCAACTTCCTCAACGATAGAATCCTGATTGTGAGATCGCTGTGGTGACGCCAGCGCGAGCGCGGCCTGGGGCTCCTACCTAATTTCATTCAATCGTGGCCGGTTTTGGTTCCCGGCGGGAGCTATGCTCCAGTGACCCTGGTGGTGAGAAGGGTCGCCTATCTTGTGCCAGCCTGGCAGCCAGCGATGGCGTAGATGCCACCTGTACCATGCCAGACTTTCCAGGACAAGTCATCTCAGACGAAGACCTTATGCCCGCGGTAAACAAATCTGTGATTGACGTCATAGAAACCATTCAACACAGGGTGCGAGGTTAAGCCGAGCGACACAGAAGCACGCGGAAGCAAAGCAACATTTCAGTAAAAAGAAGAACGCCGAAATCCATCTTAGGCCTGAATGCAGATTCGCCCAACTCTCTCGGTCTCAATTGGACCTTTCATTTCTTCGACAAACTTCCGCCCGCGTTCTGCGCAACGTTATCAAACTTGCAATCAGGCTGTTGGTGTTGACTGATGCCGGATCAGCATCCGCGATCCTTCTGAACATAGGGTGAGTGCGCTGGACGCGGAAAGCTAAAGGCTAGCCCGTTTTCGAGGACTAATCGTTGCGATCATCCCCAAAACCCACTCAATCAGCGTATTGGCCTGTAGGCGACAGTTGACAACAAAGAAAGTTGGATAGAAGTTGACTTAGCATTGCGAGCGGAGCAGGGGTGTTCCTCGATAACCCTTTTCAATGGTAGACGCCTGTCCTGTCCGGGACTTTGGGCTCAAGCTTCTGCTAAGTTTCTCGTAGAGATCAAATGCTGAAACATCGAGTCCTTGTCGTTCGTGTCCTTCTCAGTCTGATCGCAACAGCCCCTCTCGCGGTAGCACAGGCAGATCCTGCGCAACATGCGGAGGAACCGGTCCAAATTGTCGCCGATCTCAATTCCCGCACGGGCCCTTTCACTCCCATCTACTCGTGGTTCGGCTACGACGAAGCCAATTACACCACCAAGCCGCACGGGCAGCAACTTCTTCGAGAGCTTCACGATCTCAGCCCTGTTCCTGTTTATATCCGTGTGCATCATCTGCTCACTTCGGGCAACGGCCAACCGGAGCTCAAATTCAGCTCCACAAACATCTACTCCGAAGATTCGAACGGGCAGCCTGTCTATGATTTCACCATCATCGACAATATCTTCGATTCCTGGCGTACGGCCGGAGTCCGTCCTATGGTCGAACTCGGCTTCATGCCTCGCGACCTTGCCGCATCCCTCCCGAGTCGCCATGAGCCCTACCAGGTTCACTATCCAGGATCGACCGTCTCCGGAGCATCGAACAACCCGCCGAAGGACTACGCCCGATGGCAGGAGCTTTGCCGCGTACTCACCGAACATCTGGTTCAGCGTTACGGCCGCGACGAAGTTCTCCGCTGGTATTTCGAAGTATGGAACGAGCCCGATATCGACTACTGGCACTCTACACCCGATGAATACTACCGGCTGTACGATTACGCCGTCACCGGTGTGCGAGCGGCACTACCGGGCGCGCGAGTGGGTGGTCCAGCAACAACCAGCCCAAGAGCCGAAAAGGCGTATGCCTTTCTGCGTAAGTTTCTCCAGCATGTCCAGTCCGGACCTAACGCTTCGACCGGCGGCCCCGTCCCGCTTGACTTCATTTCCTTTCATGCGAAAGGCTCACCTTCGTTCCAGGGCGGCAGCGTCACCATGGGACTGAATAGCGAACTGATGGACGTGGACCACGGATTCGCGCTCATTGCTTCCTTTCCGCAATTCCACCACTTGCCCATCATCCTTAGCGAGGCCGATCCGGAAGGGTGCGCTGCGTGTTCTTCACGCGTGAACCCAGCCAACAACTACCGTAACGGCACCCTCTACCCCGCATATACAGCGGCAGCCATCAAAGCCCTCTTTGAGCTCCAGGATCGCCATGCCGTCAATCTCACCTCCATGCTTAGCTGGTCGTTCGAGTTTGAAGACAAGGATTACTTCGAGGGATTTCGATCTCTCGCCACCAACGGTATCGACAAGCCGATCCTCAATCTGTTCCGGATGCTCGGCCTAATGTCCGGAGATCGCGTCCGCACTAGCAGCACCGGAGCTGTCCCGCTCGATGTGCTGATCAGCGCGGGCGTTCGCCAAGGGTCCGACGTCGATGCGCTGGCGACGCGCGACGTGCACTCAGCCGCCATACTCCTCTGGAACTACGGTGACGTCAGTATCCCTTCGCCGTCGAAGCCCACGGTCATTTCGGTTCAAGGACTACCCGCCAGCGTCCACCGTGTACTGCTCCAGCATTTCCGCATCGATGAAACCCACAGCAACTCCTACACCGAGTGGCAGGCGATGGGCTCAACTCAGCATCCAGATGCTGAACAGTACGCTCACCTCCGAACAGCCGGGCAGCTCCAACCGCTCACCTTGCCTCAGTGGCTCGACGTGCACGAAGGCCGGGTGGAAATCACCGCTAGCCTTCCACACGAATCTGTCTCTCTGTTGCGCCTCCTGTGGGAATGACCTCTGGTAAGGGGCTGGAGCGAGCAGATACCTATAGGCAGTCCGGAACTTATCTAGCGCGGAGCTGCAAGAACGATTGGTCATGACAACAGGACAACGATCTTGCTTCGGTCGGTGACGCTCATTCTGAATGAGTGCAAATCGCCAATGCGCTTATCGAGCCCCGATTGGTCCTGGGAAGTCGGCAAGCGTCCAAAAAGCAGGAGAGTATCGGTTGATTAGGCTGAAGTGTGGCCCGGCCCCTCGCACTCCATGCGGATTCCCCGTTTTTTCGGCGGTATCCTCTCATTTACCATTGACGAGTGGCAGGCGGCAAAAGGTTTCTCAGTCACTTGTCCGAGTAGGCGACTATTCGCTCAAGTGGACTTCCCTCGCCGGTAAATGAGTGATTTGGCGATTACGTGCTCACCGAGATTCCGACGCTGATGACCTACCCCTCCAACAATCCTCGCGAGCACTTCTACTCCGGTTGCTCCTTCCGATGTTCCCTTGGCCGCTACACCCAGAGCGAGCGCAACGACCAAGGAATCTCGCCTATTGCCGCTCCTCTTGGTGGTCCGCTTCTCTCGTTACTCCGGAGACCGTTCCCGTAAATTCGCCAGTACTCGCAAAAAAGACGGGGTTGTTTAAGGCGTCGGCCAAGACCGGGACGTTCGTCTCGGTCAACCTAAGGGTGCCGGTCGCATTATTGAAACGGCCGGTTCCACCGACGATTTGAAGAGTCAGAGTACAGTGGCCCTGCCCCGGTGGTTTCGCGAGATCTATGCAATCGGCTCCCTGAGTCACATTGACCATCAAGAGACTGCCATCCTGGAAGCGAAATACGCCCGTGCCGCCCATTCCTTGAGAAATAAATGTTCGCCGGCCCAGCGCAAGTGCTTGGCGGCTCCTGCGGGGAATTTGTCTCGGCGCTTATAAGACGAAAGGTGAAAGCTCCCAGTGCACCGTTCCCTTCGAAATTCTCTTCGACAGTCAGTGTGCCGGGCTGCTGTAGATTGATCGCGCTGGCCCCAGTCGACGTTCCCGAATACGCCATCTTTACGGGATAACGTTGTGCGTAAACGCTTGCGACACCGAAAGTGATCATCAGCGCCATAGCTGCTATGCATTTCATTTGTGCCTTCTGCTTTCGCATTCTAAGAACCTCCTGTGAGATAACCGGCGGAACCACACAGGGCGATCAACCGGTTGCAGGGGCATCAGAACCCACGCGGCCCTCAAGGTCAAAGCAACTGGCCGTGAACGCTTTGTTAACTGCTAAGCTGATGTGTTTCAAGAGAATAGGAAAGACCTGTGAACCACTTTAGCGCAGTGATAGACTCGACTCCTCGTCAGTGCTTTATGACTTTGGCGGTCAAGTGTGCAGACACAGCCCGGAATTGTCTATCAATTCGGTCCTTTTGAGGTAAACCCCGCCTCGGGGGAACTGCTGAAGAACGGGAAACGCATCAGGCTGCAGGAGCAACCCCATCGGCTCCTTGTCGCGCTTCTGGAAAACCCCGGAGAAGTAATCACTCGAGAGGAACTTCGCAGCCGCCTCTGGCCTGGAGATACGTTCGTAGATTTTGACGGCAGCCTCCGCGTGGCGGTTGGCAAGCTGAGGGAGGCGCTGGACGATAGTGCCGAAGATCCCCGATACATTGAAACAATTCCAAAGCGAGGGTATCGGTTCCTCGTTCCTGAAGTCCGGCGGGTAGATGTCGCCTATCAAGCCGCTCATGTAACCACTGGATCGCGGGAAGATCCTGAGCCCTTGAAGAAGGACGCAACTCCGGTCGCCGTCAACCCAGGGCGCGTCCCTCTGCTGAAGTACGCCATCGCTGCTGTCGCCGCGCTTCTTCTGACAACGGGCGTAGTCTTTCTCAGGCAGAAGTCGCGCGCAAGCCAAATCGCTCACGGACAAAGATGTACTGGTGCTTGCGGATTTCGCCAATACCACGGGCGAATCGGTCTTCGACGGCACGCTGCGGCAGGGGCTCTCCGTGCAACTGGAACAGTCACCCTTCCTCAGCATTATCCCTGACGAGAAGATCCAGCAGACCCTCGGTTTGATGGGCCAGCCTGTCGATACAAAGCTGATACCTGCAATTGCGCGAGAGGTCTGCCAACGAACGGCGAGCGCTGCGGTGCTAGATGGCTCGATTGCCAGGATTGGTACCCAGTACCTTCTGATGCTCAAGGCGGTCAATTGCGAAAGCGGCAGAAACGCTGGCGAGCACTGAGGCAGAGGCGAGCGACGAGAATCACGTGCTCGATGCACTTGGAAACGTGTCCGTCGAAATACGGAATGAGCTGGGCGAGTCTCTAAGCACGATCCAGAAGTTTGATACTCCTTTGGAGCAGGCGACGACACCCTCGCTCGAGGCCCTGAAGGCTTACAGCTCCGGCACGCAGGCTCTCAGGACAAAAGGGCCAGACGCAGCGGCGCCGTTCTTCAAACATGCCGTCGAACTCGACCCGAACTTTGCGGTGGCGTATGCATACCTGGGCGTCATGGCAACCACTACTCTTGAGCCCAGCCTCTCTGTGGACTACCGCACAAAGGCATTTGAACTGCGCGACCGCGCCAGTGAGGCGGAGAAGTATTGGATCACCGCCACCTACCATAAAGGAGTCACTGGCAACATCCCAAAGGCCATAGAAGCCTGCGATCTCTGGATCCAGGATTATCCGCGCTCCGAGGTGCCGCACCTCTACCTGGGGGCAGCGGTTTTGCCGGTCGTCGGACAAAATGAGAGAGCCGTCGAAGAGTCTGTCGAAGGAATCCGTCTGCGTCCTGACTATGCCATCGCCTATGGCTTCGGCATTCGGGCATACACCGCTCTTAATCACTACGATGAGGCGAAGGCCACTTATGCGCAGGCTCTTGAACGCAAATTACATACCCCCTTCATCGACCGCGTCATGTATGAGCTTGCATTCGCCGAAAACGATACCGCGGGGATGGCGCAACACGCTGCAAAGCTGGAGGCACTGCCGAGATTCGGGCACCAGATGTTGAGTATGGAAGGCGATACCGCCGCCTATTCCGGACACCTTAAAGACGCCCGCGAACTCAACCGCCGCGCGATGGATAACGCTCAACGCGCAGGAGAGAAAGACGCGCCCGCCCTCTACTCCGGCACCTCCGGACTGAGAGAAGCCTGGTTCGGCAACATCGGCGAAGCGCGGCGACGGGCCGCTTTGGCATTGAAGCTCTCGACCGGCCGCGATCTGCAGTACTTTGCCGCGCTCGCGTTTGCGTACGCGCGGGATGACGCGCGAGCGAAAGCGGTGGCCGACGATCTGGACAAGAGCTACCGTGAAGACACCATCGTGCAGTTCAACTATCTGCCGACCGTCCGCGGACGGCTCGCGCTCAACAGAGGAGATGCCTCCGCCGCCATTGCGAGTCTTGGGGTCGCCGTACCGTATGAGCTTGGGGGGACGAGAGCCATTGAACCGAAGTGGACGGCCATGTTTCCGGTCTTCGTCCGTGGGGAAGCCTACCTAGCTGCGCATAACGGTGGCGAGGCTGCCGCCGAGTTCCAGAAGATCCTCGACCATCGCGGCCTCGTCCTGAACCAGCCCATCGGTGCCCTCGCCCATCTTGGCCTCGGTCGCGCTTATGTGTTGCAAGGTGACATCCCCAAGGCCAAAGCGGCCTATCAGGATTTCCTTATCCTATGGAAGGAGGCGGACATTGACATTCCTGTTCTGCAGCAGGCGAAAGCGGAGTACAGAAAGTTGAGGTAGAGAAGAGGGTTCCGCATTAGTCGGTGTGCTTTGTCGCTTGTGGCGCCTGAACAGCATACCGTCGATAATTCTAACTTCGGTTTTTACTGGTCTTAATTGGTGATATCAGGACTTAGCGCTCATCGACCCTTATTTAGATCTATGTATGCCTTTGGCAAGTTGCCGTAAAACCGGCAATCGGGACAACTGGGCTTCATCACTCCGGGATGGGATCTGCTTCTATGCTTCCCAAGCTATGCCGGTAGCCTCAGATATTGGTCAGATGCAAGGGTATGGGTCCGTCGCCGCAAGGGATTCGTTCAGGTCTGCAAGTGTTTTCAAATCTAGTTCACATGGCCGTAAAACCGCCTTCGCGGACAAGTGATTCTTGCCAATCGAACTTTACGGTTTTCTCGATGAGCGGAAAACCGAGTTACTAATCGGCAGATTTGTACCCGGAAGTCGGCTTCTGTTTACCGATGTGCTGCGTCAAGTGGCCGAATAACCGGCTTCTCGGAAAAGGTGCTCAGCCCGCCCCACATGTCCACATGGCGACTTCTCGTCCAAGTCGAAAGACCCCGCTGAAAATCGGTGAACACTAGCCGGTTTATCGTTAGTTATTCGGCTAGTTTGACGTTCCGATGACCAGCTGAACTTATCGATGGCCTGGAAAAGGCATTGCACGAATGTCACACGTGAATGTTGTATCTGAACATTGATCCGGTGCAATCGTGCGGCATGAACACCCGATTCAAGCGGGCCGTCCTAAGTTTCCGCGCAGCCAAACCCAACTGAGTCAACCCGATTGAAGCTAATCTACTGATATCGAGCCTCGAGATTTTGGCAAGCGCTCGCATTTGGGCAAGGAAGGACCTGCAAAATATGCATCTGCGCATCTTCTCCATCGGCATCTTTTGCGCATTGTTTGTCTTTCAGGCTGGTACATCACACGTTCCTGGGACGACAGCGTCAGTTTTATCGCCGCAAAAGCAGGACGAATACAAACCAGCCGAGTCGCAGGGCGCCGACTATCCTCAGCTCGTGGACATAACCGCTTCGACCGGCATTCATTTCGAACACCTCTCAAGTCCTGAACAGAAATTCATTGTGGAGTCAATGAGCGGCGGCGTTGCGCTCATCGACTATGATCGCGATGGCTGGCCGGATATCTACTTCACCAACTCCCAAACCGTGGAGATGGCACTTCAAGGGAAGAAGGCAAGAAGCGCGCTCTATCACAACAATCACGATGGTACATTCACCGATGTAACGGATAAAGCCGGCGTGGGTTATCCATGCTGGGCGTCGGGAGCGGTGGTTGGGGACTATAACAACGACGGCTGGCCGGACCTGCTTGTAACGTGCTTCGGTGGCGTAGTTCTGTACCGCAACAATGGCAATGGAACGTTCAAGGACACAACCAGGGAGGCTGGTCTGAGTCATGACGACATGTGGGCGACCGGCGCCTCGTTTGGGGATTATGACAATGATGGCTGGGTGGATTTATTTGTAGCGCATTACGTTGACTTCCATTTGGACGACATGGCGGCGTTCGGATCAAGCGACATCTGCAAATATATGGGTCTAGATGTGCAATGCGGGCCGATAGGTCTGAAAGGATCTCCTGATTTTCTGTACCACAACAATCACGACGGAACCTTCACCGAAGTGGCAAAGAAGGCGGGAGTTGCGGACGAGGAGCATCGTGTAGGACTGACTTCCGTCTGGGTGGATTTCGATAACAAAGACAAGCTTGATCTTCTTGTGACCAACGATGGCCAGCCCAATTACTTGTACCAGGGAAATGGAAGGGGCACGTTCGAGGAAGTCGGTTTCGCATCTGGTGTGGGATTGAGCGAGAGTGGCGCGCGACAGGCGAATATGGGCATTGCGCTGGGTGATTACCTCCACAACGGCCGCATGTCCATTCTCATTTCGCATTTCGATAACGAGTATGCGGCGTTTTATCGGAACGACGGCGCCATGAGCTTCACGGATGTATCGATTCCGACTGGGATTGCTCGCGGTACGAGGGGGTACGTGGGGTGGGGAGACGCTTTTGTTGATTTTGACAATGACGGGTGGCAGGACATCTTCATCGTGAACGGGCACGTTTATCCGCAGGTTGACAAGATACGTGCCAACCTGCAGTACCTCGAGCCCAAGCTGCTCTTCCTGAATGAGCGCAATGGGAAGTTCAAGGACATCAGCAAGGAGGCAGGCGGAGCAATCCAGATTCCGCAGGTGAGCCGTGGAATGGCGATTGGCGATCTCTTTAATGACGGCAAACTGGAGGCGGTGGTTGAGAATCTCAAGGGGAAGCCGATGATCCTGCGTCCGGAGGGGGGCCCGAAGAACCACTGGACCAGCTTCCAGTTGGAGGGTACTAAAAGCAACCGTCTGGCTCTGAATGCCCGAATTCGCGCAACGGCCGGTGATCTTGTGCAACTTGGCGAGGTCATCAGCGGGGGCAGCTATTTGTCGCAACATGATCTGCGCGTGCACTTCGGCCTTGCGAGTCATGAGCGGCTGGATAAGGCTGAGATTACCTGGCCCAACGGCAAGAAGGAGACGTTAACTAATCTTGCGGCTGATCGGTTCTATTTGGTTCGAGAAGGAGCTGGGATTACTGGTTCCATGCCAGCGAGTTCCGAAATCAATAGACACCCGTGACGATTCAGTTTTTTGAGGGAGGTTTTGCGCTATCTGTGGTGGTGGCGGCTTCGTTTGGATGGAGCTTCTTGAGCAAGGATTCGTCTGAGGCTTTCTGCAGACTACGAGTCTTTTCGAATTCCGCATTTGCTTCTGCTGTCTTGCCTGTAGATTTGTAGAATCGGCCAAGCCTGAAATGAACATTCTGGTCAGCAGGGTCAAGTTGTTCGGCAGTTTTCAATTCGCGCAGCGCATCGTCATTTCGCCCCGCATCGATGTACAGAATACCGAGATCAAGGTGCGCCAACTGGTCTTTCGAGTCAATGCTGAGTGCTTTTTCGAGGAGCGGCTGCGCGGCTTCAGGATGGCTTAGCTTCATCAGCGAATCTCCCAAATATGTGAGCGACTGGACGTGATTGGGATTAATCTCAAGCTCGGCCTGGAATTGCTTTGCCGCTTCATCGAACTGCAGTTGACCCCATAAGAGGTAGCCGAGTCCGAAATGAGCCTCGGGCATCTTGGGATCAGATTTGACCGCTGCGCGAAACTGCTCGATGGCAGCCGTTCTATCTTTCATCTCATCTAGCGCTTCGCCGGCCAGCATGTCGGCTTCGGCTGATTCTGCGTTTAGGGTCAGGATTTCCTTGTAGACATCGAGAACGCATTGATACTGTGCCGATCGCAGGCAGCTATGTGCCAGCGCGAGACGAAATGGAAGGTTCTGAGAATCTGCAGCCGTTGCCTTTTTCAAGTAAGGTATCGACGCCGCATATTGGCCTGAACCGTAATAAGCCAAGCCAATGAGGGTCGAGAGTCGCAAGGCCCCAGGAGAGTCTGTGGGCTCCGTCTTGAGAAGCGACGAGAAGACCTCGGCGGCTTCCTTCATCTCACCTCCCTTGAAGAGCGCGAGTCCGAGATTCAACTGAAGGCTGGGCATTGTTGGATCTACAGCGATGGCTTTCCTGTAGAACGAAACCGCGTCGCTGTAGTGATCCATGCGCGCCTCAAGAAGACCAAGATGCGCGTTGGCTTCAGCATCGTCGGGGTGAGCCTTGAGGACCGCTTGCCAGGCGACCTGAGCTTGAGGCACGTCTCCCTGCTGTTCAAAAGTGAATGCGGCCTGACGCTGGTCGTCCGAAGGCTGAGGGACTTGAGCAAGTTGGATGACCGGCCGCAGGCCGAGCACCAGGCCGACGATCAATCTCCATGCCAGAGGAGAACTCATATCCGATGGGATTCTCTCGCGCCGGATTTATGACACGCAAGATCAAGCAGCCGAAATCAAAGAGCAGGCGCGCCAGGAAACGACCGGGCGCGCCAAAATGCGTCGATCAATAGTTAGAAGACGAGCTTGCCACCCAACTGGAGTGTACGGGGGCCGTAGTCGTTTGTTATCTTGCCAAAGTTCGCGTCGTGGCTATTCATCTGGACGCCCTGTGGGTTGACATGGTTAAAGGTGTTGTAGGACTCGAAACGCAAATCTAGATGCACTCTCTCGCTCGAAGTGAACGGAATCGATTTGAATACAGATATGTTCCAGTTCTGGATTCCGGGTCCCTTGACAGAATCTTTCGCAGCGTTGCCGAAGCCCTGGTTGGGCCCCCCGAGCCACGGAGCAACAGGATCAGCAAAAGCGTCTGTATTGAACCACCGGTTCGTTGTTGCGCTGAGTTGTTTTGGATAGGAAACGGCTTTGACTTGATCTGGACGGTTGGACGTACCGCCGCCCAAGCCCAGGACGTCGCTCCCGGAGTACGCTGGTCTGAGAGGCAATCCATTCTCGAAGAAGGTGATGCCGGAGATCGTCCAGCCACCCAGAAGGAGACGTGCCGCCATATTCGAGCTCTTGTTGTACCACGGAAGAGCGTAGACGTAGCTGACATTAAGGATGTTGCGACGATCAACGCCCGTATCAGATCCCCAATCGTAGTGCGCATTGAACGGGTTAGAGATGGCGTTGAGATCTTGCGCCACGATGCTCATCAGGTGCGACCAGGTATAAGAGAACTGGGTTGTGAGGCCATGGCGGTTCTCAATACGGAAGCCTGCCTGTAGCGAGTTGTAGTTGAAGTTGGTCTCGTTCTCTTCCTGGGTAATGCCTGCAAAGCCTGGGAAGATGCGATAGAGGTTGGAGTTCACTTTGCCCGCGGCGACTTGTGATCGATCGTAGTAAGGGTTGTCTGGCTCCGGACTGGCCGGATCGAAGTTAGACAACGGCAGAGTGTTGATGTTCCGATCGTTATTCTGGCTGAAGCCGGTCGAGCCGACGTATTGTACGACCGCGATCATGGACGGAGCCACTTCGCGCTGGAAGCCCATGCTGTAGTTCTCAGTACCCGGAGCGTTGTAGTCGTACTTGATGTTAGTGAGACCGGACGGGAAGTGATTCAACGTCGTGGCCCCGGTCAGGACGCTTGTATTCGGGTCGGAGAAGTAGACGTTTGTTGCGGATGGAATGTAGGCGAAGGGTGGGTTCAAAGCAGCGTTGTACACGTCATTGCCTTGGATGCGCTCCCAGAACAGGCCGTAGCCACCGCGGAAGACGGTCTTACCGTTGCCTGTGATGTCCCACGCCCATCCCACGCGAGGCTGGAATGTGTAGTAATGGTTTTGGACATTGCCGCGCGGGAAGCCATCCACACCTGCTTCCCGGATCCCATTGAGATAAAACTGCTCGGTGCCGGTGGCCGGGAACGTCGATAGGAACGCCGGGTTTATAGTTCCGTCCGTGTTCATCGGGTAGCCCTGCGTGTAGTCGTAGTCCGCAACCACAAAGTTCGAGAACTTGTCGTAGCGCTCGAAGGCGTGCGGCAACCCGTCGTAACGCAGACCAATATTCAGAACCAGCCTCGGCGAAACATGCCAGTCGTCATTGGCATAGCCGGCGTAGTTGTTGTTGACCCAGTGCTTACCCCACAGGTACTCCAACTGGGAATAGCTGGAAGCCATGCCAAGGAGGTAGTTAACGTAGGAGTCGCCCGAAAAGTTACTCGAGTTGAATGCGATCACTCCGTTGGTGTTGTACTGCAGCTCCTGGTTTTTGTAGGTATGGAGCCAGCCTGCACCGAATTTGAACTGGTGGCGGCCCTTGGACCACGAGACATCATCGCGGTATTGGAAGCCCTCGTAGCCGTTCTTCCAAGGATAGTAGCTCGGGCTCCATGTGACGTTGAGCGGAGAACCCTGCAACTGGACCTCAGGCAAACGATTCAGTCGGTTGTTTGCATCGGGGAAGAAGCTGACTGCACTCCATCCGCTTGGCTGCACAAACTGGCCACCATCCGGTCCTTGTAAAGGGGTCAAAGTGATCTTGTTGCCGCTGTACAGAAACGCAGTCTCGTTCAGCAGGTTGGGCGAGTAAGTCTGCGTCAACCGGATCACCGCCGAATACGACGGGTTGTTCATTGCCGTTCCGACGGTGGGATAGCTGCTGTCGCCCCAGAGTGGCGGGAAGTAGTTTTGAGCAAGCGTGTCGTGCAGGTAGTGGCCCATCAACTGATATTTGCTGTTGAAAGAGTGGTCGATGCGGACGACGTCTTCACGCACATCCGTCGGCTGTGGAATTGAGGCGATGTACTGCGTTCCGTTGTTGTAGTTCGGCTTCGGGAATGTACCGGCGTTCAACTGAAGGACTGCGTTCTGGTCGATGAGGTTGGCTGGAATGACGTTGTTGGGAAATGGCTGCCCAGGTGTCAATCCATCAGCCGCAAAAATCGCGTTTTTAGCAGCATCACCAATGACTGGCACGAGTGGGGCGACCCCATTTGGCGGTGTGTAAGCCAAGGCAGCTCCGGCGGTGGGAAAGTTGTTGGCCAGGATGGCATTCGTCACCGAAGGGGCACTGCCTTGGATCAGACGGCGCCACTCTTCGTTCCAGAAAAAGAAGGTGCGGGTTTTGTTTTCATTGTAGACGTGAGGAATGAACAGAGGCCCGCCAATGTTTCCGCCGGGAATGTTCAACTGGAACTTTGACCTCGGTTTACCAGCTGCGTTCAGAAAGAAGTCGTTAGCGTTATAGGCTGTGTTGCGGTTGAACTCATAGAGCGACCCATGAAAGTGCGAGGTTCCGGACTTGAGCACCATGAGGATGGTGCCGCCGGAGCCGATGCCATAGTCGGGCTTGTAGTTACTGTCGAGCGTTTGAAACTGAGCAATGGCATCCTGAGACGGCAGGTTCATGAAGCAGCCGCCGCATCCGCGGTCGTTCTGCTCGCCACCATCGATCATGTAAACGTTGTGGGTGGCTCGGGTTCCGTTGAAGCTGATGGTGTTCGCCGATGTGAGCGCGTTCACCCCACCAAACGATGGAAGAGTGTTTGAAACGCCGAGACCCAGGGCCGCCAGTGAGGTGATGTTGCGGCCATTGGTTGCGAGCTGCTCAACCTGCGTACCGTTGATCAGTGTACTCACCTCGCTGGTCTCGGTCTGTACCTGCAGGGCATCCGCTGCCACTGTAACGGTCTGTTGCTGGGTGCCGACGGCAAGGACGGCATCTTGTTCAAGGGTTTGGGCTACGTTCACAACAATGCCTGTTCTGGTGTATTTCTGAAAGCCTTGTAAAACGACGACCAACGTATAGGTGCCAATGCCGAGGTTTGCGAACCGGTAAGCTCCGGTCCCGTTCGACACCGTCTCTCTTATCTGATTGGTCGCATTGTTGGTGAGAGTGATCTGCGCGTTTGGAACGACGGCCCCACTGGGGTCGTTAATGAATCCGGTAATTGTGGCGTTGTCCTGGCTCCAGGCCGCTGGCGCCCACGCGAGCAGCAGCCCAAAGAATGCCAGGCAGATTGTTGCAGAGAACGGGAACACTCCGCGAGGCATACGTCTGCCAGCTGCGGATTGAATTCGGGTTATACGTTTTGTCATGTGTGCCTCCAGAGAAAACGCTTACTTGAATTGGTGGATATCGTTCACCTTCTGGTTCGAATCAAAGGGCGATTCGCAGAGACGCGTGCAGCCCAACGCCAGTCTCAATTTGTGTTTTCTTCTAGCCCAAAAGAATCATTCGAGCCTCGGGCGGAATTGATGAATGGCGGTTTCCGCCGGAGAGAATTTCTCCACTGAGTTACGTGCGATCACATCGAATTGACTGCAAACGGAACGCATTTCCCTTCGATTTCGCAGAAAATCGCATGGGAATTTGAGTTTTCAAGCACTCATCAGTGCAAAGTCTTTCAGGTCTTTGGGGAACGTTTGTCGTGTATTTCGGACAATAGCCGTCTTGCGCTGCTCACAACCGGGGGGTCCACTCGCTTCACTCGTTCAGCAAGCGTTTCCTCAGCGTCGTATTCTTACGCCTGCTTTCGACGATTGTCAATCAGAATTTCGCAGGTTTTTCGTGGGGCTGAACGCTTTAGAAATTCCATTTACTAGCGGATAAACAAAGGTCCTCTCAATCTGAAAAGGGGGCAGCTGGCGCAGGCGTAAACGCTTACAGCGAAGTCCCGATTTGCGCTCGACAATTCTTGGGTCACACTTCGGCCGCCCAACTCTCTGGATCTTAATGGCCAGCCGCTACCACTGCACCGCACATTGCGACGGAAGATTGAATCGCAGCAACCAAGCTGGATCTCTAGGTTCAGAAAAATGCAGGAGCCAAAAATCCGAAACATCGCAGGAATGGCGCCCCGGCGTTCAGAATTGCCCGTGCCCTCAACCTGGCCTAAGATCTTACGAAAGTTGAAGACGGGGGTATGCGTTGCGAAAACTGACTCTTTTCGTTTTCCTGGTGCATATGGCGGTCCCGGTCTCAGTCGTTGCAGCAAAGAGAGTCACGATCGAACAGCTTACGCATGTCCTGGCATCGGCCCGTGGCAAGCCAGATGCAAAGGTCGCGCAAACTCTCGCCGGCCTAGAATTGACCGAACGGCTCAGCGCGGAGAGGCTGTCGGCACTTGAGGCGGGGCTGCCCGGGGTGGAATCTCGACGGTCGCTGGTACTACTTGCTGACCTATCAGCGTTTCTTACTCCTCCTTCAGCGGAGATTCCCGCCGCAGCGACACCCGATCTGGCGACCCAGCGCCAGATGATCTCGCGGGTCGTAGACTATGCTGCCAGAACGATTCATCAGCTGCCCAACTTCATCGCCACGCGAGACACGATCCGCTTTGAGGACAACCCTGCCGAACAAACTATCTTTGCTTCGGTAATTCCTTACAAACCGCTGCATGCCGTTCAAAACTACAGAAGCACCACCTACTATCGCGACGGCGATGAAGTGGAGGACTCGTTGGGAGGCAAGAAATCTGCGTCGCCGACCCGCGGGTTGATCACGTCCGGAGAATTTGGACCCACGATCGATACAGTGCTTCTGGATGCAGCCCAGGGCCAGATGGCATGGAGCCATTGGGAGATGGGTAGATCCGCACCGATTGCAGTTTTTCGCTACCGGGTTCCCAGAGGACAATCGCACTATCGAGTGAAATTCTGTTGTGCTGTCTCCGATGGCACGAGTGGAGTTGTCGAGCGATCAACCGGATATCACGGCGAGATTGCCGTCGATCCACCTACCGGAGCGATTTTCCGTCTTACGTTGCAGGCTGACCTGGAACCGGCCGACCAGATAATGCGCGCCGATATCGTTGTCCAATATGACGAGGTTAAGATCGGTGGGCAAAGCTATATTTGCCCGGTGAAGAGTGTCTCTGTCTCAGTGGCTCCGCTATCGAGCATGACTTATTTGAGGAATGCCACCAGATACGCACCTTCAGCATTGGATCAAAGCCGAAACAGTGCACATCAGACTCTTCTGAATGATGTCGTATTCGAGGACTACCACGTTTTTCGGTCCGAGGCTCGGGTGCTGACCGGCGAGAGCTCATCGAAAGTTGAAAACTCGGCATCATCTATTCCGACAAATCCACAATCCGAAGAGACCTCACGGGAGACACCCGTAACTGGAAACCCAGCCATTGCAGCCTCTGATCGCAGTGATCTTATATCCGAGCAACCAACGCTTCCATCAGAGGCTTTGAGTTCCTCTTCGGTAACTCCCGAAATCAGTGAAGGGCCGTCCGCCAGACTTCCGGACGCATCCATCGCGCCGACCTTGTCACCGGACAAAGACTTCAAGCTCCAGGTGACAACGCGTCTCGTGGATGTCGGCGTCGTGGCATTTGACAAGAAAGGCCACCCCCTCGCCGGCCTGAAGCCAGAAGACTTCGAGATCTACGATAACGGACGCAAGCAGGAGGTGCGTTTCTTTCGAAGTCCGCCCAATCCCGGGGAATCAACGCCGCAGAGCAAGCCGGTATCGTCTCGTGGCGAGTCCGTCTACTCAAATCGCCGTGCGGAAATCGACAGCGCGAAGTCCGGCACCGAGGCCGCCGAGAGTAGTATCACGATTCTGATGATTGACTCCGACAGCCTCGCATGGTCGGACCTTGCCTATACGCGCGATCAGATACTCAGGTTCTTGCAGACGACACCGACCGAACGCATCGGAATCTACGTGCAGACTGCTGTCGGTTTCCATGTCCTAATGGAGGCGACACCCGATCGAACAAAGCTTATCTCGTCATTGCGCCAATGGATGCCCACAGCTCGCGACCTCACTCAGGCGCAGGAAGTGGAACAACGCAACCGGCAGCAAATCGATGAGGTCAGCCATGTCGAAGATCTGCAATACGTGAACGGCAACGTGCCCGCGAATCCAGATTCTGCAGCCTCAATTGATCCCCAGTTGCGCGATTTCGGCAGCAATCAGGATGTCAAATCGCTCGCGATACTCGCTCTTGTGGCGCGCCATCTCGCCGCCAACCCGGGACGCAAGAACCTGGTGTGGTTTGCGAGCGAGAATGTCCTGGCCAAATGGACCGAGCAAGCGGTTGGCAGCGATAAGGGTGGCAAGCATCTCGAGACGCCTATTCTTCGCACGCAGGAGGCGCTCAACGATGCACAAGTCAGTATCTATCCATTCGATGTTTCGCAACTGGAGACGCAAGCCATCGATGCCAGCCTCGAGCACCACAACGTCGAATTATCGCCCAGTGTGACTGCGCCACCAGGACCGCAGAGCGGCGGAGCGGCTCCCGGGCGCGTCACTGCCGAAATGCAGCAAGACGTCCACGCGGTGCAAGAGCCAGTACGCTCAATGGCAAACGCCACGGGTGGACGCGCCTTTCGCCGTGGCGGTGACCTCGCGGCTAACCTGAATTCTGTACTGGAGGATGGCCATGCCTCATATCTACTTGGTTTTACCCCTGATGTGCCTGCCGACGATGAATACCATTTGCTCACAGTAAAGCTGATATCCCATCGTGGAGTTCGTCTGCACTACCGCACCGGCTACCTTTACAGCAAAGAGCCGGTTACGCTAAAAGATCGTTTCCGCCAGGCCGTGTGGCAACCTGTCGATCTCAACGAGATTGCAATCACTGCAATCGCGCTGCCGGCGTTTGGTGGATCCGCTTTCAAACTAAATATCGCGGCCAGCGACTTGGCATTGCAGTTGGATAACGGACGATGGGATGACAAGCTAGATATCTTCGCTGTTCAGCGAACCCTTGACGGACGGCAGGCGCAGATCTCTGAGAGGCAACTCGTGCTCTCACTACTGCCGACAACCTATAAAAAACTGATGCAGACCGGAGTTCCATTCGATCAGTTTGTTGAGAAGAAAACCGACACTACGTCCATCCGATTGATCGTCGTGGACGAAGGTTCAGGTCGAATGGGTTCAGTGACACTTCCAGCCGGGGCTTCCAACGGCAATTGACGCTTCCACGATACCTAGTTTCCAACGTTCAGCCTTATCCAGTGTTTCATCGCCGAAAAATGCTCTCTGAGGCAAGCCTCTAGTCGTCAAAATCCCAATGTCGAACAGATCAATAGCCGGATCTGACTCCTAAATCGTTGAGAAATCGGCAGAGCGCGATGGTGCATGCGTATATCTGGAGCCATCTCAAACAAGAGAAATAGATCGCTTTATTCTTTTGCCGTGGCTGGGTTACCATGCGCAGTGACGTGCGGACCGTTGCGCTGAAACACACATCTGGAAATGCAATCAGGACAACCATGACTCCGAAAACTAACCTTGCGCGTTTTCTCACAATGGCGGTGATCGTGATTTACTCCGCGTTGACCAATGCACAACCTACTGATGGGCGAGCCAATGCTGCACCGTCGCGCCCAGAAGGGCCATGCGACATCTACGCTGCCGCCGGAGACCCATGCGTCGCTGCGCACAGCACCACGCGCGCTCTCTACGCCTCCTATAACGGACCGCTCTACGAGGTGCTGCGCCAGTCTGACGGCAAGACCCTGGACATCGGCGTAGTCCAGCCAGTCACTTCGTCGGTCGCGGATTCCGGCGGGTATGCTGATGCGACTGCCCAGGACACGTTCTGTGCCAACACCTACTGTTGGATCAGCAAAATTTACGATCAATCGCCGAAGCATAACGATCTGACTCAGGCGCCACGAGGCGGCTTCAGCGGGCCGGCACTGGGTGGGTTCAATAATCTTCCGCTCGCCGATATGGCGCCGATTACTGTCATGGGGCACAAGGTCTACGGCGTCTTCATCGCGCCGGGAATGGGCCTCCGCATTGACGATGCGAAAGGAACCGCGGTTGACGATCAGGCGGAGGGTCAGTATTGGGTCATTAACGGGCAGCACTTCAATTCAGGCTGTTGCTTCGATTATGGCAACGCCGAGATCGACAGCCGCGACGACGACAACGGCACGATGGAAACCACGTATTACGGCAACTCGCCAGGATGGTATCGCGGAAAGGCTCCGGGACCTTGGGTGATGACCGACCAGGAGAACAACCTTGTCGGTTGCATGAATCCGGATGGATCGAAACTCTGCGTCAACCTTCCGGCCATTACCTGGCGCTTTGTGACCGCAATTGCCAAGGGCGAACTGCACCATTGGACATCGATGGGAGGAGACGCGCAACAAGGTCCGCTTTCGGTGATGTTCGACGGGCCGCGCGTCAACGCAACGTACGACCCAATGCGTAAGCAGGGCGCTATCCTCTTGGGTAACGGCGGAGATAATAGCAACGCTTCGCAGGGTACCTTCTACGAAGGTGCGATGACCGCCGCAGGCACATTCCCGACAGACGCCACCGATCAGCTCGTGCAGGCCAACGTTGTGGCTGCAAGATATGACGTACAACCTCTGAGCCTTGCGCCCGCGTCCGCAGCCGCCGCTCCACCGGGATTGCAGATCTTCGTACCGGGATCCTCGCAGAACACTACATTGACATTCACGAATACCACCGGAGCTCCAGCAATCGGAGTCAAATTGAGTATTTCGGTGTCCGAGAAGAAATGGACATCCCTGGTTTCGGGCACCACCGACGCTTCGAAAACCTTCGCTGAGCCAATCGCGCCGGGAGCGAGCGTGAGCGCTGCGTTTAAAGTGACCTCTGGGGACGCGCCGTTCAACGGAGACTTGGCGGGCAAAGCCTCGTGGACAAATAAGGTGAGTGGCGCGAAGCAATCCGAGACAACAGCTGAGAAAGTGCGGGTCGTGAACCCGGTGAAAATCAACGAATTCCGCATCAGCTCCGATTCGCCCGCAAACTCGACCGACTCGTTCATCGAACTCTATAACGCGGGCTCAGGAGACGTCGACATTTCGAACTGGACCATGACAGTCCACCCCACGCAGCAAGCGATCTTCGGGTCTGTGATCATCCCGGCCAGAACCAAACTCCCAGCTGGCGGCTTCTACCTACTCGGCCTATCGAACTCGGGACTTGCTGCGAGCGCGCACACGGGAGATAGCACCGTTCACGTCAGGAGTACAGCCGGTATGACCGTTGGCGATACAATCAGCATCGACGCCGGTTCCGACGCCGAAACCCGCAAGATTGTGAAGATCGGCACCGCGGCTACTAATCATACAACGCTGTGGCAGCCGCTTCCCGAGGGCCCGATAATCACGATCCCTGCCGGATCGACCAACGTTCCCGTGATGAGCGTGGACGGCTTCAAGCCAGGAGAAAAGATCGCACTCGGATATGGCGCTACCTACCCCGCTGTTGCAAGAGACATCGAGCGTTACGAAGTGGCCACAATCACCGCCGTTGGCAAGCAGGGCACACAGGCCTACCTGACTACGGACGCGCCCGCAGGCTCGTCCAATCTGCAGGTGACTTCGGTCGCAGATATCTCAGTTGGCGACAAGATCCGGCTGGACATCGACAGCGTCGGCCATGGCATCGAGACCGTCACGGTCACGCACGCCGGCACGGCGGCGACGCGTACGAATCTCTCGGCGGACGCAAGCGCAGGGGTGACATCGATCAAGGTTCGCAGCGCACACGGAATCGCGGTAGGCTCGAAGATCGCGATCGGCACTCCTGCGAACGCGGAAGATGTCACTGTTACGGCCGTCTCCGAGGCAGGACCGAACGGCTCAGGAATTGAGTTTTCGCCAGCACTCGGCAAGACGCACCTCCGCGATGAGTGGGTGGTAGCTTCCGGCACTGGTCTCGATCTGGCAGCTCCACTCAGGTACAAACATGCGGCCAATCTGCCATTCAGCAATCGCGGGACTGGAATCAGTTTCGAGCCAGCGACGGCTTTTCCCCACTCCAGTAATGAGCCTGTACAGGCGTTGGGCACCGGTATCGTGCTCGATAAACCCCTGACGAAAGATCACGTGATCAATGCAGTTGTGCGTGATGCTGCTGTTACAAACGCCGGGTACCAGGGAACACCCTCGCCGAACCAGTGGTTCGGAGGACCGGAACTCATCACCAGTTCGCCACTCTTCGGGCGCACCACTTCGGTCAGGGAGGGAAGCATGGTGCTGCGTGATGCTTTTGATCATGTAGTCGACAGCATCAACTACGGCGGTATCGTTGACCCATGGGCCGCCGAAGGATACCAGGCGACTTCTGGAATGGGGCAGAGTGGCTGTTATGTTCCAACTCCAGGACCACCTTCGAGCGGCTTCCGAGCGCCCGCCCCGGGCGCCACCAATTCGAGCGCGGGCCGCTTCCCGGATGGCGTGGACACCGCGAGCAATTGCAACGATTTCAGAACGCAGGCTGTAACAACGTTGCCGATCGCTGTATCGGCAGGCGAGACCAATATCAAAGTCGCGAGCGTGGCCAGCTTTAACCCGGGCGCGACGATCATGATTGATTCCGGCGCCAATCAGGAAACCGCGGTCATCGCGACTGTGGGCACGCCCGGTTTTACTACTGTGCGGACTGAGATCAGTCCTGGTACGCGCGCTATCCCTGTCGCCAGCACAATTGGGTTTAACGAAGGGCAAACCATCTCGATTGACACTCGAGCGAATGTTGAGACGGCGGTCATCGCTTCCATCGCACGATTCCCGGTTCCTACGATCACTATCGACGCACCAATTGCCCATGCGCATGCGATCAATACGCAGGTCTCAGGCACCGGCATAACCCTTACCGCGCCATTGGCGAGAGCGCATGCTATCGGGACGCAAGTAACCGACAATTTCCCAACACCCGGCTCCCCCAACCGGTATAACAAGACGCGTTGATTGCCAGCTTGGAAAGGACCAGCGCTTCGGGACTCGCAATCTCTTCAACTCTACCTGTCTGAGATCGGCTCTCGGACCGAGTCGAGAAAGCTGTCGCATCATTCACTCCACTGACGGCCTCGAGCAATTTCATTTATTCGGTCTCCGCGATGTATTTAAAGAGCATTAAGGCCGTCCGCTTCGCGCTAGGGGCTTTTCAGTCAAATTACCACCCTTCGGCAACCGCCAATTCGGCAATACTAGTTGATTAACAGCAATGCAGGATTACTCCCTTAAGTCGGCTTCTGTTTACCGATGTGCTGCGTCAAGTGGCCGAATAACCGGCTACTCGGACAAATGACACCGAAACGTCTTGCGGTTCCAAAAACAAGAATGGCGGCACACGTTTGGCACACCCGACCGCTGCCCCATGAATCGAACGATGGCGCTCGGATTTCTCTTGACAGGCGGTAGCAGTCACGATACTTTACCTATAGGCTAATTAGCCGATTGGTAAAGTATATGCCAGATTCTCTCAGCACGACCTTTGCAGCGCTCTCGGACCCGACTCGGCGAGCCATTTTGGCGCGTCTCTCTCTGGGAGAAACCTCGGTCAAAGAGCTCGCAGAGCCTTTCTCCATCAGTGCGCCATCCATTACCAAACATCTCAAGGTTCTCGAACGCGCCGGACTGATCACACGCAGCCGCGACGCGCAGTGGCGTCCTTGCCGTCTGGAGGCTGCTCCGCTTCGGGCAGTCTCCGAATGGGTGGAGGATTACCGCCGGTTATGGGAGGAGAGATTCGCCAGCCTGGACAACTACCTGGGTGATTTGCAGAAGAAGGAGAAACGTCATGCTCGCACAAAGCGGTAAGGAGAACACCAGACGCGCGAAAGTCACAATACCGTCGGAACGCGAGATCGTCATCGAGCGGGTCTTCGATGCGCCGCGGACACTCGTCTTCGAAGCCTGGACGAAGGCCGAGCACGTTTCGCACTGGTGGGACCCAAGCGGCACGCCGCTTGCCGTTTGTGAAATCGACCTTCGGCCGAACGGCGCATTTCGATTCGTAAACGGCGGGCCTGACGGAGCCAAATATCCCTTCACCGGCTTCTACCGCGAAATCACTCCGCCCGCGCGGCTCGTCTTCGGCAGTACGCCCAGCCCCGTGTCGAACGGCGAGTCTATGACCACGCTCGTTTTTAGTGAGCACGATGGTAAGACAACACTCACCATAACGATGCAGTGCCAATCGAAAACAGAGCGTGACGCCTTGCTCCAGATGCGAGTGGATGAGGGAACGGCTCAGACCCTGAATAATCTCGACGAATATCTCAGGACGATCGGATAGGTGCTTTGCATGGGCAAGCGAATCAGCGTTGTTGTCGCATTGGCGTTACTGGCGGTGGCCACGGCGTTCGTATTTCGCCCCGACGGCCCGACGGTGAAGGAGGTTGGTATGAATGGAACGACGACATCCGGTGACGGAACCACGATTGCGTACACGAAGCTCGGATCCGGTCCGCCGCTGATCCTCGTGGACGGCGCATTCTGCTACCGCGAGAACGGTCCTGCTTCGCAACTCGCCCCGCTGCTCGCCAAACACTTCACCGTGTTTGCCTACGATCGTCGCGGGCGTGGCTCAAGCGGCGACGCGCCAGAGTACGCGATTGAGCGCGAGGTGGACGATCTCCGATCCATGGTGAGGGAAGCCGGAGGCTCGGCGCTGGCGGTAGGCATCTCTTCGGGGGGCGCGCTGGCGCTGCAGGCCGCCGCGCGGGGAGTGAGCTTGAAGGGGCTCGCATTGTATGAGCCGCCTTTTATTGAAGAAGACGGTCATCCCCACTCGTTCGACATACAGAAGAGGCGCCTGGAGCAGTTCATATCGGCGGGCGACCGCGCCGGCGCCGTCCGGTTTTTCATAACCGACGTCTACGGCGCACCGAGATCATTCGTCGCCGTCATGCCGCTCGTCATGCGGAGTGCGTGGAAGAAGAACCTGTCCGTCGCGCATACGCTCCCTTACGACCTCACGCTGCTGGAGGATTGGTCGGTGCTGCGTGACCGAAGCAAGTTGGTCACCATCCCGGCTCTTGTCATAGGCGGAGAGAAGAGTCCAGCATCCTTGAAAGATGCAGTGACAATGGTCGCCCGCGCGCTGCCCAACGCACGCCGCATTTACCTGCGCGGGCAGGACCATAACGTCTCCGCACCTGCGGTTGCGCCGGTCATCACCGAATTCTTCAGCACGCCGTCACGGGCAAGCGCGAATTGAGGAACCTGTTTGTCCCAATTGAACGCGCCGGGCTGAGAGCGGATTTTCAATCAATCCCCGCTTACTCCGCGGCGCCGGTTCTCAAGGAGTGGTAAATCGCCAACCCACTCGCCGATGAAAGCACCTGAACCACATGGCCGTGCAGTCGCCATATCTGACATCTGGGGCGGACGGAGCAGCTTTTCCGAGAAGTCGGTTTTAGGTCCAGGTGGACTGGATTTGTAAACACTGGCCGACATTTGGTTACTTATCAGATTGTGACTCCAAAATCGATAGCATCTGCCGGAATACCGATACCAAAGCCCTTATGGAACATCGAGAGCCTTGAAGCTCTTTCGCAAATCGTCCCGAAAGGGCATCTCACCATCGAATCGTAAGCGTCTGAAAACACGAGTCGCGACAAATGCCTCGTGGGTGTTCCGAAAGATGCGGGTTCTGAGACGGACCAGATATTCACTTGAAAATCCGCATCTGCGAACGATCGCAAACCAATTGAAATCGAGGCCAAGCAGTCGGGTGCAGCGACATCGAAAGCTAAATCCCAAAGGATGACGATTCTGGACTACACTATTGCCTATCCCGTACAAGGTCTTTGAAGTCACCTCAAAAATGTCTGACCAAAAGCGAATCTCGCGCGTGGTGGTCCCAGTTATGCTCCTGGTGCTTTTGCTGGGTGCCACGCTCGGAACGGTATGGCATCACCACACAAATTCCGTTTCAGACACCTGTTCGCTGTGCCATCTTGTCATCGCACCGGCGCTGGTTGGTATCCGCGCATGCCTCCTGATCCCGGTGGGCGCCGGACCCGTTCCTCAGTACATTAACTTCATTGCTCAAGCTGCTACGCTGCGGATTCCCGCACGCGCCCCTCCTGCATAGATTCTCCATTCCTTCCGTGCCTCTCAGGCATGACGAAATCAGTGTACGTCTCTCGTGAAGGAGGCTGATTGCCTATGCTTTTGCAAGGTTTCTGCTTTTCACTCTTGATTGTATGTGTATCTTTGTTCGAGGTCGCAGGAGCTCAATCACCTCCAGGTCAGAGCCCGCCACAAGCAAACACGCTCTCCCAGAAGCCAGGGGCAAAGACCATTTCGCTTGATGATGCTATTCAAATGGCGCTTCAGCACAATCACAATTTGTTGGCTGCCCGCACCACCATCAAGCAGAACGAAGCGGAAGAGACGACGGCAAATCTCCGCCCCAACCCGGTGTTGCTCGGCGACGCACAGTTTCTGCCGATCTTCGAACCGAGTCAGTTCAGCGCTGACTACATCGACAACACGGCGCAATTCGACCTTGGTGTTAGCTACCTGTTTGAACGCGGCAAGAAACGGCAACACCGCTTGCAGGCCGCCAAGGATCAGACGGCCGTAACAAGGTCACAGGTGGCCGACATCGAACGCGGTCTCGCATTCAATGTCGCTTCGCAGTTCATTAATATCGAGCTTGCTGAATCAACGCTGGCACTGGCGAACGAGGATCTCAAGAGTTTTCGAGATACGGTGGACATTGGCGAGGCGCGTTACAAAGCGGGCGACATAGGCCTCGACGACCTGCTGAAGCTCAAACTGCAGATGCTTCAGTTCCAGACAGACGTGTCTGCCGCACAACTCTCAAGACTGCAAGGACTTTCAGATCTGCGGCAATTGCTCGGATATGAATCGATAGGGCCCGACTATGACGTTGCGGGGTCATTCGATTACCAGCCAGTTACAGGAAATCTTGAAGACTTTCAAGTTAAAGCGCTTCAGAACAGACCGGACTTGCAAGCGGCGCGGTTGGGAGTGAATGCCGCGAACAGCCAGCATGCGCTGCAGCAGTCCATCGGCAAGCGCGATGTAACCGGTCAAGCCAGTTATACCCACCTCAGTTCCACCAACAATATTTCGCTGTTCGGGCAAATTCAAATGCCCATTTTCGATCGCAACCAGGGAGAAATTGCGCGCAGTAGCCTCGCCATCACACAAGCACAGGAACAAGCGAAGTACGCAAGCGGACAGGTGCTGACCGACGTGCGGGATGCTTTTGAGAGCGTTCGTTCGAACGATAAGATAATTTCCCTCTATAAGTCTGGCTATCTCGATGATGCACAACAATCCCTCGATATCAGTGAGTATGCCTACAAGCATGGTGCCGCAAGCCTGCTTGATTTCCTCGATGCGGAACGCAGCAATCGAGCCACTCAACTCGGCTATCGGCAGGCACTCGCAACGTACTTGCTCGCGCTCGAAGAGCTTCGTGAAGCCGTGGGAACCAGGAGCCTGCCATGAAGAATCGACGAACATCCGGCAAGAGCATTCCATGCGTGATGGCAATTGCTGGACTGATTGCGCTATCGGCCTGCCACTCGAACGACAGCGAGCGGGCTGACCAGATGACGTCATTCTCCGCTAAGGCTTCCAAGTCAGCCACTCCGCAACTTTTCACCATTCCACAAAACCAGATCTCGCACGTGCAGGTCGTTACGGTTACGCCGGCAACGCTGAAGCGGACGCTGCGACTCACGGGTACGGTGGCGTACAACGCTTTTAAGACCACGCCCGTAATCAGCCAGGTAGGCGGGCCAGTCAGCAGGATTCTTGTAGTTCCCGGCGAGCATGTGAAAGAGGGTCAGGCAATGCTCGACGTGAGCAGTCCCGACTATTCGCAGTTGCTCGACGCCTATTTGAAAGCTGCGGATTCGTCTCGCCTGGCAACGAAAAACTACACCCGCGCACAAGAACTCTACGCACATCATGCAATCGCAGAAAAGGATCTTGAGCAGGCCGAGTCCGATCGTAATCAGGCGCAAGCCGATCTGAATGCGGCCGAGCAAGGGATGAAGATTCTTGGAATAAAGGATCCAAGCCACCTGGCAAGTGCTCCTTCCTCTGCACAAATCCCGGTATTGGCGCCCATCACCGGTCAAGTGGTTGAGCGTCTAGTCTCACCGGGACAAGTGGTCCAGGCAGGCCAGACACAGGCATTTACGATCTCTGATCTAAGTACCGTCTGGGTTCTGGCAAATGTCTACCAGGCAGACCTTGCGTATGTTCAAAGCGGTGAAGATGTCGTTGTGCAGACAGACGCATACCCCGGCAACTTCCATGGCAAGATCTCCTACGTCTCGCCCGCGTTGGATCCGAACACCAGAACCCTGCAAGCGCGCATCATCGTCGATAATCCCGGCGAAAAGCTGAAGAGAGACATGTACTGCACCGTTACGGTGACGGCCGGTTCCATCTCAAACGTGGTGGCCGTGCCAGACTCGTCGATTCTGCGCGATGACAATAACCAACCGTTTGTCTATGTAGAGACAGGTACGAATCAATTTGGCAGGCGGGACGTTGATTTAGGTGAGAGCCAGAATGGCCAGAGGCAAATTCTTAAGGGGATTGCCGTTGGAGAAAAGGTTGTCGGTGACGGCAGCTTGTTTCTTCAGTTTGCTAATTCGCTGCAACACTGAGGAGACAGGTTCCCATGATTAATCGCATCGTGCAATTCGCTCTGCAGCAGCGGATGTTTGTCTTGCTGCTGGTCGCCTTTATCACCGTCGGTGGCGTCATCTCTTTCATCCACATGCCGGTGGATGCGTATCCCGATCTCTCTCCGCCAATGGTAGAGATCATTACCCAGTGGCCGGGACATGCATCGGAAGAGATCGAGCGCCTGGTCACCGTTCCCACCGAAGTGGAGATGAACGGCGTTCCGAAGATGTTCGTTATGCGCTCGATCTCGCTGTACGGACTCTCGGACGTCATTCTGACCTTTGACGAAGGCACCGACGATTACTTTGCTCGGCAGGTGGTGTTTCAGCGACTCAGCGAGGTCACCTATCCCGCCGGAGTAACCCCCTCCCTTTCGCCGCTCGCGAGTCCGTCGGGACTCGTCTATCGATATGTTCTCGAGAGCCCCGACCGCACGCCCCAGGAACTGAAGACACTTGAGGACTGGGTGATTGAGCGCCAGTACAAGCAGGTGGCCGGCGTCGCTGACGATTCGGGATTCGGCGGAACGGTCATGCAGTACCAAGTGGTTCTCGATCCGGCCAGGCTCTACGCCTATCACCTCACCGTACCGGCTGTGATTCAGCAGTTGTCGGTGAATAACTCCAATGCGGGAGGTGGATTCTATCCGCAGGGCGGTCAGATCTACTATGTCCGCGGTTTGGGCCTAATTCGGGATACCTCTGACATTGGCAACGTCGTGGTGGGCTCGCAAAATGGAGTGCCGATCCGCATCCGCGATGTCGGCGATGTTGTCATTGGAAGCGCCCCGCGCCTGGGCCAGTTCGGTTTCAATAAAACCGATGATGCCGTTGAGGGCGTCATCATGATGCGACGTGGCGAACAAACACAGGACGTGTTGAAGGGCGTTGAGGCGAAAACGCAGGAACTGAACGAAAGCATCCTGCCAGCCGACGTAAAGGTGCGCCCCTACTACGACCGCAGCGATCTCGTACAACTGACGATCACGACGGTCGAGCACAACATGCTGCTGGGAATGGTCCTCGTCTTTCTTGTGCTGATGGCTTTCCTTGTGAGCATCCGCGCCGCCGTGATCGTCGCGCTCACCATTCCACTCTCCTTGCTCTTTTCTTTCATTTTCCTGCACGCGCAAGGGATCCCTGCGAATCTGCTTTCCATCGGCGCCATCGATTTCGGAATTCTGATTGACGGAACCCTGGTGATGGTGGAGAACATCTTCCGCGAACTGGGTGAGCGCGAAGGCCAGACCTACGATCTGAAACAGGTCATTTTAGATGCTGCAAAGGACGTCGATCGTCCCATCTTCTATTCTGTTGCCGTCATTATTGCCGGTTACCTGCCTATCTATGCGCTTAGCGGACCTTCCGGAAAACTATTCAAGCCGATGGCCGACACAGTAGCCATCGCGCTCGTGGGTGCGCTCATCCTGACCCTGACCCTCGTTCCCGTCCTGTGCGCCTATTGGTTCAAGGGCGGAGTTCACGAGCGCGTGAACAAGCCTTTTGAATGGGTGCGGGATCGATATGCGGTGCAGCTCGAGTGGTGCCTCGATCGCCCCAAGACGACCATGTTCGGCGCTATCTTGATTCTCGCGGCCACACTCCTGCTGGTCCCTTTTATCGGCGGAGAGTTTATGCCCCATCTCGACGAAGGCGCACTCTGGGTAAGAGCAACCCTGCCGTACACAGTTTCCTTCGAGACTGCGAGTAACTTCTCGCCGCAGGTTCGCAACATTCTGTTGAAGTATCCAATGGTGACCGATGTTGGCTCCGAACTTGGCCGGCCAGACGATGGTACTGACCCGACAGGGTTTTTTAATGATGAGTTCTACGTAGGTTTGAAGCCCTATAGCGATGCCTCGTGGAAGAAGGGCAAAATCCACACCAAGGCGGAGCTAACCGAAGACATTCAAAGCCAGCTCCAGGCATTCCCTGGCGTCATTTTCAATTACACGCAACCGGCCGAAGATGCAGTTGACGAAGCGCTGACGGGACTTAAGAGCGCGCTCGCAGTCAAGATTTACGGGCCCGACCTAAATGTTCTCCAGAGCCAGGCGCTCGAGATCAAGCGCAGGCTTTCGCAGGTACCCGGATTTACAGAATTGACTGTCGTGCGCGAACTTGGCCAGCCCAGCCTCATCATCGATGTCGATCGCGACAAGATTGCCCGCTACGGCATCAACGTGGCCGATGTTGAGGCCATCGTTCAAGCGGCTGTGGGTGGGCAGGCGGCTACGCAGGTAATTCAAGGTGAGAAGCTTTTCGACCTGGTCGTGCGCATGAAGCCTGAATTTCGTGAGAATGCGCAACAGATCGGCAACCTCCTTGTCGGGACACCAACAGGCCAGCAGATTCCTTTGAGGGAGCTCTCCAACATTCATGAATCCGGCGGAGCCTCATTTATCTACCGCGAGAATAACTCTCGCTATATCGGAGTGCAGTACAGCGTCGAGGGGCGCGACCTCCAGAGCGCCGTGCGCGCCGGCCAGCGATCCATCGCTGACATCGCGAAGTCGTTGCCTCCCGGGTATCAGCTCACATGGGGTGGGGAGTACGGAGAATTGCTTCAGGCAGAGCAGCAGCTCGAGTACATCGGCCCGATGGCCATCCTCATCATCTTTATGATCTTGTTCGCCCTTTACGGGAATTTCAAGTTCCCCATAACCATCGCTATCGGCGTCATCATCACCGTGCCCGTGGGCGCTTTGATTGCACTCAAGTTGACCAACACCTCGTTTAGCGCTTCCTCGGCGCTCGGCTTGCTCGCGCTGATGGGCGTTTCCGTTGAAACGGCCGTCATCCTCGTCTCCTACATCAACAAGCTACGCCTCGAAGGCAAAGACATCCGTACCGCAACTCGCGAAGCTTCGCTCTTGCGGCTTCGCCCGATCATGATGACCGCCCTCGTCGCTTGCCTGGGACTTCTGCCCGCGGCACTCTCCACCGGCATCGGCTCCGACACGCAGAAGCCCTTTGCGATTGTCATCGTTGCGGGTTTGGTTTCGCGGCTTTTCCTTGGCTTCTTTGTCAACCCTGTGCTGTACGAGATGGTTGCCCGCGATGGCGATGTGTTGCAGGTCTGACTGCAGAAGGGTCTTTCCCACGCTTGGATACAATGCCCTCGAAAACACTTTTTCATTCAGGATCACGACGCATGAAGTTGTATGCCTCCTGAGCCTCATCGTCCCAGCTACCATGATCGTGAACGAGCAGCACACGATCTCCGGCGAAATATTCCTCCATGATGATGGCAATTTCGATCATCAGCTGCTTCATACATACGATGTAGCTTCGCCGCTTAAGAGTTTGCCTATCGCCCCTCGGCCATACTTGTTGAATGGCTTCCATCTCACAACCGACAGCGATAGCTCCCATTGTCCTCTTGGCGAGCATATTGATTAGCTTTCTTGAAAGCTGGATGCACCGCCGCTTGTCCCAATGCCTGAACTCTCCCGCTTTACAGTTCATTTCTGTGGCATGGAATCGCGTTATTTGCTGCTCTGGCGTTGACCGGGAGTTCTCATGGTCAATGCGCCTCTGCCATGAACCTTCTAGTCGACTCCATTCGGAATCACTCGCTATCCATCCCCCTACAACCATGATTTGGTGATCAAAGCTCTCATCAAACTTGAATTGAAGAATGGCCACGACCTTGCCTGGAGCGCGTAGCGCTGGGGCGTGCATGAACCTCGATGAGCCTCGGTGTTCCCCGTCACTATCTGCTGAGAGTAGCCAACGCTGGGAAAGAATTGCAATCAAGTGCACATAGAAGAGAGATGAGTAGACAGCTTGGAACGCGGAACTTCAATCGTGGTTGACGGCTTAGTCCCGCTCGGGAGGGGTGAATCCATTATCCATTTCGAGTGAACGCGCACGGGACTGTTCGACTCGCGATCGATTACTGGCTAGGTTCCGGTGACCATCAGTGCGGAGACACCAAAGGTCGAAAGACAGCGTTCTCACGCGAGTTTCAAATCGAATAGCAGCCCCGGCCAACGATACCGGTCGAATTACCGCCTACTCGGAAGTAATTCTCTAGTGGTCAATTTCTCGTACATTATGTCCGAGTAGGCCACATCTATGTAAGTCAACGTCAAGAGAAAAGCACAGGTGTCCGTGGCGCGCTCGGGAGAGCGCGCATTGATCGATCAGGATGGGCCGTATCGCAAAACGAGACTTCCGCAGTGGGGGGCTCCGTGGACAGAACTCGCCTGACAAGTCTTTTGCCGTTGGTGATACCTATCTGTTCTCCTAGCACAAAATCGACCTCCTCTTTCACCGGGATCCAAGGTGCAGGCCTCGGTGCGCAAAGATAGACGCCTCAAAGCGCGCAAGCGTCGAGTGTTTTTTCGAAGAATTTGATAAAAGTCTTGGGAAGTTCCTCGAACACGCCCGCTACGACAGAGATTTCTGCCGGTTGTCTGTAATCCACCCGAACTTCTGGCAAGATAGGTAGCTCGAAGCCTCAAAAGCGATTTTTGGAGTGCCAGTCGAGTCCCACGGCCACTTAGGTCGCTGCGTGTGCGGATCGTCCGCGCCTAATGGGCTTTACTCTCAATAATCGCGAATCGCCCCTTCAATCGAAGAGCCATTCCGTAGCGCCGGGGGAATCAGAGACGTACCTGATAATCACTTCCCGGCGATCATCCAAGAGACAAACTTGCTCCAGAGCAACGACGGCCCACGCTACCCCGTGCGACATTCAAACATAGAACCTCCGTAAAACGCAGTGGACCAAAACCCCTCCATCGGGCAGTCTTTTGCACTGTAGTGCTGGAAAAAGGGTTTGATCCGGTGCATGGCTTGTCTCCGAAACGCTGGAGAAGGGTGCCCACGTAAGCCTGGGCACCTGCCTTTTTCCGTTTGCATTCCGCCAATACGGAACTGATCCGCGCGCGGTTTTGCCTCGTAGGCGAGGAAGCTTTTTACTAGATGGCAGAACCGAACCAATCCGGCACTGCGTGGCAAGACACCGCAGGTTTTGTCGGAGTAGCGCTGTCGGTTGCGGGTATGTGGGACTTTCCTGCCATCCTGAGATTACTTTGCATTTTGGGAGCCGCAATCTGCTTCCCTCTCTCATTCAGCAGCCAAAAACAATGGCCGCTCTGGGCCAAATGGCTTCTGTCGCTCTCGACAATCGGCTTGGCCGCCTTTATGGGTTGGTTTGTGCTCGAGAGTGCCTAGTCCAAGGCGCCGGAAGCACTCCCATGAGAGGTTGCTGCCTCAAGGGTGAAGTTGCGCAGGCTGGGCTAGTTCCTTTTCAGAGAAGCCGCCACGCACTCGCAAGCCCTGAGGTGAACCAGCATATGCTTGATGGTTTTTGCAAGTTAACGCTAGATCGGGTTGATTGGTTTGTGTCATGTCGCGAAAGTGCCCGCTGGAAACGGGGGGAGTGTTCCAGCGGGCGTTCTGAGATAACACATCAATTGGCGCTGAATGTAGCTGGGTCTCGTAAAAGATGGAACTAGCGTCTTTACTAGCGAAGTCCGCACTAGCAGACGTGCGGCTTCAGAGTAGGTTTGCAGAGGATTTAGTTCTGGGGGAGTGTGCCAAGTGACCGGCATTCCATTGTCGATGAGTGACTCGGCGATCTTGCATAAATCGAAGCCGGTATCTCGTCCGGAGCATTCTGTTACACATCGAATGATCACCCTCAATTTTGTGTTATGAAGCCGGCCATCCTGCGGGATCTTATGACCGAATCATATCCTGAAAATCTAACCTTGCGGCGATGGAAGGGATTCTCCGGGCTGTAAGAGACCAGCGCGACCCAGGAATCAGGAACTGTGTTGCGGAGTAGGAGATACGCGCTGAATGTATACTTTTGGCTCTGCTTTGTGGGCCGGCAACCACGACGCTCCAGTCCACGGACCGGAAGCCGGCTCCGGCAGTTTCAGGCACAAGGCATGAGCTGAAGGCGAACGATGGCGAGCAGGGTGCAGCAATACATTGATGCGGTCGCGCAACTGCACGCCTGTGGCGAAAACTTACTGGTCAGTGTGATTCTCTTCGGTAGCGCAGCGAGCGAGGCCTTCTCGGAGTCTTCCGATGTGGATCTCATCCTTGTGCTGCCCAACGAAGCGGGCCTGGAGGATCGACGCCGCCTACGCGAGGCGGTATCGGACCTCGAAATCACGCACGGCCTTCGATTGCCGGCGAGCCGTCGAAAAAACCCGCTCGAGATGTTCGCTGAACGCGCGGGAGGAGAGGCGCATTCCTGCTTTTTTTGCACCAGAGACGACCTGATTTCGGGAGACGCAGCGAGAGTCTTCGGCCTGCGGGCAGCCGAAAAACTGTTCGTCGACCGCATCGTTCTTTCCAGCGTGATCATTTCGGCGAAGACTGTCTGGGGCGAGGAGTTGCTGTCCCTTATAACTCTGCCTCCCCTTCGTCGCCTTGACGTTTTCAAAGCACTTTTCGGGTTGGCTGGCTTGACCCTGTTAAGCGTCGTTGCCTTTCCGGTGCTCTACGACGCCACGAGGTACGGGATGGGTGCGCTCAAGCACTCGCTACACAGCTGCTATTTCTGCTATCACCTCAAGACGGCTCCCCTCGCCGAAGAAGTTGAATTCTTCAACTCCCGTGTGGGCCGAAGCAAGATACTGCTGGAATTGTTGAAACAACGGCGAAAGTACCACCGGTCATTCCGTTTCGTGCTGCGCTGTGTGCCGGTTCTCTTCCGACTCCACCTGCAGACCGCGTTGGATAACCGATTCCCGCGCGCGGTGACCAGGGGAATATACCAGGGTATGGGTCTAATCCTCCGGCTCTGACTTAGTTGGCCGTTGGCTCTCTCTCTCTGACCGCTACAAATTCTATAGAATCGGTAGCTCGATCAGACACGGCAACGATTCCGCGGCTTCCGGGGATAGGCTACGAATTCGGAGAGTTTCCGCGCGAACGTGACCGGGCTTCATGCAGTGCTTTGGGAGAGAGATGGCTCGCCTACCTACCTTGGCACTTTGGGCGATTCGACACACACAGCGTTCAATAGCGCATCAAGCATCAATAATCATGGAGAAGTCGTCGGCACGTCCCAGTTTACCGACGGCACCATTCACTCCTTTCTGTGGACACGCGCTACAGGTATGCAGGACCTTGAGCCTCTTCCTGGTGCGTTCGCGACTATAGCTGGTTGCTGCCGCAACATCAATGACCGTGGCGAGATAGACGGCTTCGCAATCGATGGCACAGGTTTGCACGCCGTCGTTTGGATTCACAAGCAGATCAGAGACCTGAACACCCTTATCCCGTCAGACTCGCCCTTGTACCTTCTAACCGCCGACTCGATCAATAATTCCGGGGAGATTGTTGGCCAGGCGTGCGTGTTACCGGATTGTTCTGAATTGCATGCCTTCCGGGCAACACCGGAATGAGAGACCACAGATGTGAAGTGCGGCGCGTTGAATCAAAGCGCCGCACTTGGTACTGATGTTTGCAACGATAAGTCCTAGTGCAAGTCGACTTGTGTTTACCAATCCAGTCCACCTGGACGTAAAACCGCCTAACCGGACAACTGTCTTTTTGATCACTCCGGAACGGGATCTGCAGAAGGGCAAGTGTACGAAATG
>CAWIKQ010000008.1:0-237950 GCA_963836675.1 uncultured Acidobacteriaceae bacterium | reverse complement strand
AAGCCTGACATTGATCGAGTATCAAAGCAACCACAACTGGAGGTCCCTGTTCCGAGGTGGGATCTATTCGATCGTCGCGACAGCAGTGTTCGTGCTACTTCTCTTCGTCCTGGCAAAGGTCCGCAGCTTGATCTTCAACCTTTTTGAAGGTCAGATCGAGAAGTGGACAAATCTGGAGAAAAGAACCCCCCTCCATATAGCGGCTACATATGTCGCCTCAACTTTATTGGCGCTTGGTTCTGTATTGCGCTGGCTCGTGTTGATTGCGCTATTTGAGGTTTACGTTACCGTTCTCCTGAGTTTCTTTCCGCAAACGCGGTCAGTGTCTCATGCTGTGACCGGCTGGATCCTGGAAGCGCTCGCAACGCTGGGACGCGCGGTGCTGGGTTACCTACCCAATCTGTTCATCATCGCGACCGTGGTTATCATCGCGATCCAGATCTCACACCTGATCACTCTGCTGTTCAATGAAATCGGGAAAGGTGTTCTGTCGATTAAAGGCTTCTATCCCGAGTGGTCTCAACCCACGGCCAGATTAATCAAGCTCCTGGTGCTGATATTGGTGCTCGTTGTCATCTTCCCGTACTTGCCGGGATCCAAGAGCCCAGCCTTTCAGGGAATATCGATCTTCGTTGGCTTGCTGCTGTCGCTGGGTTCTTCCTCCGCGGTTGCCAACGCGATTGCCGGCGTCATCCTCACGTACATGCGGTCTTTTTCAGTCGGAGACTGGGTGAAAATCGGCGATACCCTGGGCGAGGTGCAGGAGAAGAATATGTTGGTCACCCGAGTCCTGACGCAGAAGCATGAAATCATCACCATCCCGAATGGGACCGTTATGAATGGCTCGGTGATGAACTACACCCGGGAGGCGAAGAACTCGGGTGTCATCTTCCACACAACCGTGACCATAGGATATGACGCGCCATGGAAGACTGTTCATCAGTTGTTGATCGATGCCGCATCCGCTACTGAACATGTGCTGCGCAACCCGCCACCCTTCGTTCTGCAGACACAACTGGGCGATTTCTACGTGGCGTACGAACTCAATGTTCACACAGACAACCCGAGGCACATGCAATTCATCTACTCGGACCTTCATCAGAACATTCAGGATCGATTTAACGAGGCTGGGGTCGAGATATGTTCGCCACATTTCGCCGCTGTGAGAGATGGCAACGCGATCGCCATCCCCGCTCAATACGTTCCTCCGGATTACACTGCGCCGGCATTTCGCATCGATGGAAACGAAAAGGGGACAGGGAAAGCCCCGGCAAGCACGCGTTGATCACCTGGGTTTGCCATACCAGGAGTATTGCCATCCAACAGAGACGGCCTGGAAGTCGCCCCCATACTTGATGTAAGCCCCGTTGTTGTAGCTGGCTTTAATGGCCTGATGCTTGGTAATTGGAGCAGATACGGTTGCGCCTATACGAGAATTTCTCAGCTCCGTTGCGGGATTCTCAACACCATTCAGACTTTTTGCTCCGCCTCGCCAGAAATTTCCGTCAAGTGACACCCAGAGACGCGGCTTGACGTCATAGCTAAGGTGCCCCTCAAACGATGCGATCGGCGCTTGATGCAACGTGGTGATGCCCGGATTGTACTGGTTTTGCGAAAAGAACTTTGGGTTGGTTGTGTAGAACCAGCCGCCGACATAACCATCCACGATCCAGTGTCCGAAACGCTCGGAATAGCCGATCTCCGGCCGAAAGCCCCACCGGTTGTCTCCAAGGTTGATCAGTTTCGTCGAGTCGTACTGGCCGGTCGGCGCTACTACGCGAAAACTGGCGCCGACAAGAATCTTTTGGTGCCATTTCATGAACTGGCGGCCGTCCATTGCGGGACCGCCGTAGAGATTGACGGAGTAGCGCCACACCGAGTCGACCAGTCCCGAGCGGTAAACGTTCGTTTCAGTGTTCGACACCGTTCCATTGAAATTCGCCACACCGTAGGGAAGTGCCGCGGAAAAGTTAGAGGTACGGCCAAAGAAGTTCATCGAGTGAAAAATGCTCAGCGATGGAATGTTGGCGGTTGCCTTGGCGTCGGTGATCGGCAGTCCGCCGAGATCAAGATTGCCGTTGTAGTACGCGTAGCTCAGCACCACGGCGTTGGAGTGAAGCGGCGAAATGATATAGGCTCGCGGCGCCAAATCCTGGGCTGAAGCTCCCTGACACATACAAAGGCACGCGAATATGGGAAGCAGCCCACGGATAGGACCGCAAGGGATGAATTCTGGCCACCATCTTGCGAACACAGAGATCGGCCTATGATTTCCCACTTATTTTGAGTACCCGCTTTTCTGAGCTTTGTGTACTGGTGAATGTCGCAGTATAGCCGCCAATCTCTATGGTGGACAATATTCTTGATTCTCATGGCGACTCGTATTTCTTTCAGTAGGAGTGCCAGTGGTTCCCGAGATCATTACGGCGATTCATGACGACAAATCGGAGGTGAAGTACATGGCGGCAGCGGCTGTATATCGTCTTTCCACCAGCCGCACGCCGAAGTGATAAACAAGTATCTAGTAAAAATGCCAGGTTACCCCCGAAATGCCCCGTTGCTATTCATCTCGAATTGAGATGTTTCTAAAATGACGAAGAGAGGGTTTTTATGCGCAGGTTGACCAGCATCATTGCTTTGCTGCTGCTTGCCGGAGCGGTTACGGCATGCCACAGCAAACCAGATGACAAGGACATTGCGAAGGACATTCAGGCCAAGGTAGCTGCGGATCCGGTGGCGCAGGATTCTCAAGTAACTGTCGATTCACACGAAGGCAATGTCACGGTCTCAGGAACAACAAAGACTGTTGCGGCAAAGCGGCAAATTGAGAAGATCGCGAAGGAAGAACCCGGAGTGGCGGAGGTTAACGATCAGACATCCGTGGGGCAGGAAGCGGCTGCGAGCTCTGCGGCAACTCCTGGAGCCATGACTCCGGCGCCGGCACCCGCACAGACCGCTGCGCCAGCACCCGCGCCTCCACCTCCACCACCGCCGCCGAAACCAGTTGTCGTGCCTGCGGGAACGGTACTGACTGTGCGCACCAACCAGGCTCTCAGCACTAAGACGTCTCAGTCGGGGACTGCATTTACCGGCTCTCTCATGACCCCCATCACACTTGGTGGCAAGATGGCGATTCCGGCTGGGTCCGACGTAACAGGAATCGTTCAGGATGCGAAGAAAGCCGGCAGATTCAAGGGCGGGGCTTCGCTTGTGTTAGCTCTGGATTCGGTGACGGTAAGAGGGCATAAATACAACATCGTAACGGAGTACTTCGGCCAGGAGTCGAAAGGTAAAGGCAAGCGCACTGCCGGGTTCGTGGGTGGCGGAGCAGGCGTGGGAGCGGCGATCGGCGGGTTGGCTGGAGGCGGTAAAGGCGCTGCGATTGGCGCCCTCGCTGGTGCGGCGGCTGGTACCGCCGGAGCAATGACCGGAAATCGCGATATCGAACTGCCTGCCGAATCAGCATTGAGTTTCAAGCTGGATCAGTCGTTGACGCTTGCTCCTGAAGCAGAGTAGAACTTTCGACACTGCAGTTCGGATTTCGGCCTATGCGAGATCCGACAAAACGAGTACAACGCGACCTGAACTCAAGCGGCCTGAATCCTGCGAAGAGGCGTGTTTGAGAGAGGGTCGCATTTTCTTGTTGATTTCGGGTGTTCGGGGATGCAAAACGGGTACGTGGCTCGGCAAAAGAGGCACAACCCGTGATCGCAAGGATTGCTGGATTCTTGATCTGTCTCACAGCAGTTTCCGGGAGGCGTTTCATGGCATCGCAGGTGGAACCTACGCAAGAGGACTCCGAGAAGAGTGCAATCGACAAGCATTCTTCCGCACTCTGTCCTTCCCTGTACCAGATCAATACCCGTGTCCTGATGCGGGAACTGGGCAGGGATCTAGGGCGCACTGCCACCCTCGACGATGTTCGAGACAAAGATCTCGATGATCTTGCCCGGCTCAATTTCGACTGGTTATGGTTTCTTGGGGTCTGGCAGACAGGGCCTGCAGGCCGAAGAATCTCCCGTGAAAATCAGCAATGGCAGCGTGAGTATCGTGAGTTGCTTCCTGATTTCACTGATGATGATGTTTGCGGATCCTGCTTCGCAATAACCAGGTATGAAGCCGACGCTGATCTAGGTGGCAATGCCGCGCTCGACAGGCTGCGCGAACGCCTTCATGCGCGGGGAATGAAACTGCTTCTTGACTTTGTGCCTAACCACACCGCTCCCGATCATGAATGGGTGAGGTTGCACCCGGAGTTCTATGTTCGCGGCAGTGAAGAAAAGCTTCGCGCTGAGCCGCAGAACTATCTCTGCATGAAAGAGGGAGGAACGCCAACCATCTTCGCTTACGGTCGCGATCCCTATTTCGACGGCTGGCCTGATACTTTTCAACTTAATTATGCGGAGCCGGCATTGCAGCAGGCGATGGTTGCCGAACTTGAAAGGATTTCGAGTCACTGTGATGGCGTGCGTTGCGACATGGCGATGTTGATTCTTCCTGAAGTATTCGAACGGACGTGGGGCAGCAGGCCCGAGCCCTTTTGGCCAGCCGCGATTCAGAGAGTGCGCGGGCGCCACCCCGAGTTTCTGTTCATGGCGGAAGTGTATTGGGACCTGGAATGGACACTTCAACAGCAAGGATTCAGCTACACCTATGACAAGCGGTTGTACGACCGTCTTCGTGAGGGGCAGGCTCGACCCGTTCGCGATCACTTTCGTGCCGATATGGATTTCCAACGCAAATCAGCGCGTTTTCTCGAGAACCACGATGAGCCGCGCGCAGCCGCGGTATTCCCGCTTGAGCAACACCGGGCGGCGGCGGTGTTGACTTTCCTTTGTCCAGGCTTGCATTTCTTTCACGATGGTCAGTTCGAGGGGCGGAAGAAAAAGGTGCCGGTCCATCTGTCCCGACGCCCCGATGAACCGATCGACCCGGTTTTGCACGAGTTCTATGAACTTCTGCTTGCCTGCGTGAACCATCCTGCTGTCCGACACGGGCACTGGTCCTTACTGGAGTCCACCGCCGCCTGGGAAGGGAACTGGACCTCCAACTGCTTCATTTGCTTCGCCTGGGCAGAATCTCCGCAAAAGAGGCTTCTGGTAATTGCCAATTTTGCGGCCAACCGAAGCCAATGCTATGTTCGCCTTCCTTTTTGGGACCTCGACGGACGTTCGGTACTGCTGGAGGACCTCATGGGCAACCATGTGTATGAAAGGGACGGCAGGGACTTATCGGACCGCGGGCTCTACCTTGACCTTGCGGCTTGGGGCTATCACGTCTTCCGAGTAACGAGCGCGTAGCGGGAGAATTGCGAGTAATGCCGAATTCTGCTACTTTGGATGACTCTCGACTGCGAACTCTTTCCCCTGCTCGTTTCTTTATCTGCGAAGAGGCGCATTTCCAGTCCCTTCAACGGAATTTGCAAGGTCACTAGTAATATTGTCAGTTTTGACAAGTAGCGCTGCGAACTAAGCTTACGCGTGTCGAATAGCTGCGCCTGCAAGGATCGAATTTAAGAAAACAAGGATGAAATAGCCGATTTGGCTGCAAACCGCATGAGTCTGCAAATCTCCAACTTGAAGCGTCTCGAACGGCTGTTTTTCGTTGTCGGGTGTGCGCTTGTTGGGTTCGCGGTCGTTACGTACGTCGGTGGAAGGCTTTATTCGCAATTGGCGGTTGCAAAGTTTCATGCCAGATTGAGACCGCAGGCGGTTGCTTCCTCAGGAGCATTAAAAGGAAGCCTGCCTGTCGATTACAGTCTCTGGAACCCGAAGCGTATACAGGCTTACGAAGCCAGCCTCGGCGAACATTTCGATGATCCAGTTGCCCTGCTCAAGGTGGACAAAATCCACCTGGAGGTTCCCGTCTACGAGGGCACTGATGAACGCGTTCTTAACCGCGGCACCGGCAGAATTATCGGAATGGCGCATATCGGAGAATCCGGAAACGTCGGGATTGCTGGCCATCGTGACGGGTTTTTCCGGGGCCTGAAAGATGTCAATGTCGGAGATTCCGTCGAAATTGAAACGACGAGCGGAACTCAGATCTACGTTGTCGACTGGATAAAGGTGGTTAACGAGAAAGATTCGAGCGTACTGGGGCGGGAGCAGTCGGCTGCGTTGACTTTAGTCACCTGTTATCCGTTTTACTTTGTTGGAAGTGCCCCGCAGAGATACATAGTCCATGCGTCTCTGAAGGGTGAAATCAAAACGCTGAACGAGCCTTCAAAGGCGAGTTTGGAAGCCACAGCTTCAAGAACCAAGGAGAATAAACAATGAGCGCAAGAACAGGAATGCGAACGGCGATGATTCTTGCGGTCGGGGCGATTGGACTCGCCTTTACCGTCAAGATGGTCGCTCAGGTTCAAACAACTACCAGTACAACGCATGGGGCACCAACCCATGAAGTTCAGGTGATCAACGCCACGGTGGTCGCAGTTACAGGCAACGACCTCGTCGTCAAACTGGATGACGGCACCCTCAAGCACATCGCCAATGTTCCCGAGAGCGCACGCGCTACTGTCGATGGCAAACAGGTTGGCATTCATGATCTGAAGCCTGGAATGCATCTGCAGAAGACGATCACAACCAGCACCACGCCCAAAATCATTACCACGACACAAACCGTTACCGGTAAGGTGTGGTACGTAAATCCGCCACTGAGCGTGATCCTGACCCTGGAAGATGGAAAGAACCAGGAATTCAAGATCCCGAAAGGCCAGAAGTTCAACGTCAACGGTCAGATGGTTGATGCATTTGGCCTAAAGAAGGGCATGTCGGTAACTGCGACCAAGGTGGTGGAACAGCCTGAAACTGTGGTCGCACAGCAGGCAAAGGTGACCGGCAGCATGCCGCCTCCTCCTGCAGCACCGCCGGCTGACCAGCCGATTCTCGTCGCTGTTCTCGTCCCGGTCCCGGTACCCGAGGCAGCGCCCGCGCCTGCGGCTGCTCCGGCTCCGGCAATGCCGAAGACCGGCAGCGACTTACCGCTCACTGCCCTATTCGGCCTTCTGTCTCTTGCCGGCTCTGCGGGCACCAGACTGTATCGGAAGGTTCGCGGCTAAACCTGTACGGCCCCTTAGCCCTAGGGCCGACGTCTGAAGCTAGTGGCCATTCGTACCGGGAGGCGCGGCGCGCGCCCTCCCGGTGCGAATTACTAATCGTTCTGTGTTTTAGCATCCCCCGTTCTTCGAATTGCGGGGTGGATATATTCTTCTCTTAAATCCGCCAAGTCCCGCGGGAAGATTCGGTTGCCGGTGACTTCAGGTGCAATACTCCCGCCGATGTCGAAACGAGGTAACTGGCGAAGCATAGACTTGGCCAAGGACCTTCATTTTCGTCTGACCGATCCGGAGAAGTGTTGATCCTGAACATAGCGAAATGAAGCGGGAGTGGAAACGCGATCGGGCCGAAAAATTGCACCGGGCTTGCGGCGGGGTTCAATTGCGATGAGCGGTAGCGGAAGCAAAGATCGCAGAGTCAATTTGAATTTGAATGGTGACGCCCCGCGACGAAATGCCTCATCCACACGTGCTCTCAAAGGCATCCTCGATGCAGCGACCGACGGCTACGGGCGCTGGCGAATTCCATCCGGAGATCTAAATTTCGGCGCAAAATGGCTGAAGTCATTGGGTTATTCGCGATCGAATCTCAAAAGCGAAGGTGTAAAGGGCCTGATTCATCCGGAAGATGCTGCGGCATTTGAATCCCAAGTTCAGGCTCTTATCGTCGGAGACGTAAAGGCGCTTGCTATCGAAATTCGTTTCCAAACCAAGTCAGGAGACTACCGTTGGTTTGAGATTCGCGGCCGGGCCACGAGAAATGACCGGCATGGAACCCCGATGGAGGTTGCGGCGACCGTATGTGGAGTGACATACGACATTACCGACCGCAAACGAACCACAAATGCACTTGAAGAGAACGAAGAGCGACTTCGCCTGGCCATTGCATCGGGTCGAATGTATGCGTTTGAGTGGGAGCCCGCCACCGACCTGATCAAGCGTTCTAAGGAAAGTGAGGCAATTTTAGGCCTCAGCGCGGACAAGATTCATCGCACCAAGCAGGAAATCGTTGAAATGGTCTTTGAGGAGGACAGAGATATATATGTCCGCACTATTAGATCTCTTTCTCCCAAAGCGCCTACTTATAAGATGGTTTTTCGTTTGTGCCGAGGGGACGGCAATATGCTCTGGCTCGAAGAGTCGGGACGGGCATTCTTTAATTCGGACGGAGCTATTAGCAAAGTCGTCGGAATGACGAACGACGTAACGGAGATGCGGGAATCGGAGCGTGCGTTGCGCGAGCTCAGCGGTCGTCTAATCTCATCGCAGGAGGAGGAGCGCCAGCGAATCGCCAGGGAACTCCACGACCACATAGGCCAGGAGATGGCTTTGCTATGCGTCCAAGCCCACAGGCTATCCTCCAGCCTATCAGAGCTTGAGAGCGCGCGCGGTGAAGCTCATCGTATTTATAAGAAAGCAAAAGAAATAGCAACAGAGATCAGCAAGCTGTCGCATCGCCTGCATTCAACAGAACTGGATTTTCTCGGACTTGCTATGGCTGCCGAGCGCCTCTGCCGCGACTTCTCAAATCAAAGTGGTTTGACGATGGATTTTGCGAGTGCAAAAATGCCTTCGAAGCTGGATATTAGTAAGACTCGTTGCTTCTATCGCATTCTTCAGGAAGCACTTCAGAATATCTCAAAGCATAGCCATGCGTCCGGTGTCAGAGTGCGGTTGGACGCCAGTAATCAACTACTGACGATGGAGATCCAGGATAACGGCATCGGATTCGACCTCCAAAAGGCGCGTGTTAAGGCAGGGCTCGGCCTCGTTAGTATTCGAGAAAGACTGCACCTCGTCGGGGGGCGGTTTACATTAACCTCCAAGACCGGGCAGGGAACCACACTCGCTGCCAGCGTCCCAATCTAGATGGATTGATGTCTTCGGTTCAAATCACATGAATTCCAGATCATGATCGGAGATTAAAATCTGGGTCACTTATCTTGCCCCAGAAGGCGCATCGTGATGCAATAATAACAATCGCCCTAGTTCAAGTAATTTCGTGTTGACTCAGGAGCTTTAATGAATAGCCGACATCGCCCTCGGATTTTGATAGCCGACGATCATAAGCTCGTTGCAGAGGCCTGCAAGAGCCTGCTCGAGCCGGAATTCGACGTTGTCGCCGTGGTCCCAGACGGACGTGCTTTATTGCAGGTCACGGAGGAACTGCATCCTGACGTTGTGATCCTTGACATATCCATGCCGGAATTGAACGGGCTCGATGCTGGAGAACAGATCAAGCGCAAGAACCGGTCCATCAAACTGATCTACCTTACGATGGCTTTAGGTCCGGACGTGGCTGCAGAAGCCTTCCGTCGCGGCGCTTCGGCGTATGTACTCAAACAGTGCAATGCGGAGGAGTTATTGATCGCAGTTCGCCGTGTCCTGCGTGGGGAGTCGTACCTTTCGCCGCTGATCACCAAAGATACCGTTGAGTTTCTCCTCAGATCTGGTGCGGCCTACGAGGAAGAGAAACGCATATCAAGCAGGCAGAGCGAGGTCCTTCAGCTTCTGGCTGAGGGGAAATCCATGAAGGAGATAGCATTTATTCTTCAGCTCAAACCCGGAACGGTGGCATTCCACAAATATAGGATTATGGACATTCTCGGTATCAAAACCAGTGCAGCATTGATCGAATATGCCATACGGCGTCACATGATCTCGCCACAATAGCAGCTATATCTTTTTGCAGGGCAATACCCCTATTTTTAGTAGTACCCCTCCTTGCTGGGCGGCTCCTAAGATCTTCTCCGTAGCTGGAATTTCGCTTTGTTTCATCTACTGGAGTCGTATGTGGTGGACAGCCTGCGCATTCTAATCGCTGACGATAATCCAGCAATTCTGGATATTGTGAAGCAGATACTCCAAAGCGAGTACCAAGTCGTGGCTGCCTTTGAACAGGCCAGCGCCGTGATTACAGGCGTGCCGGAGCTGAAGCCCGACGTCGTAGTACTAGACATCTCCATGGGCGATATGAATGGGTTCGAAGTCACCCGTCAATTGAAAGATGACGCATGCACATCCAAAATCATATTTCTCACGGTTCATGAGGAACTGGAGTTTATAAGAGCGGCCTTTGATGCAGGCGCCTCCGGGTACGTATTCAAATCTCGCATGGACACCGATCTCCGCACAGCTATCGATACCGTGCACCGCGGAAAGGTTTTCATTCCCGAGGCACCGATAATCCACTACGGCCTTGACAGTGAGACTTTATGAGCGCTGGTTGGAAAATTCCAGAAATCCAGGTATGTGTGTTCGGGCTGATTGCCACCGTGCTCTTCATCGCCTTTTTGCTTTAGCCCGTCGTTTGCAACGCCATCAGTCCGCCACGATGGTACGAGGCAGGACAAGAAAGTGAAACGGGGTGCCATCAGGCACCCCGCTGTTTTATTGTCGGTCTTTTATTTCGATTTGGGCTTTGGCGGATAGTTCTTGAACAGTTTTGCGACTGCCTTGTTCAGGTTTTTTTGCTGCTTTTCAGGCTTTGCCTTCGGATCAATCGTCTTACTGACTACGCCTCTCCAAACCAGGTCCTTCTTCGCCGAATCGTACATGTCGATGTCAAGCTGGCCAATATAGATTGTCGATGTCTGCCCGGTGGTGGTGCCACTCGACATGCCACCCGCGCCATACCAGCCCCCTCCATACCAGCCCGGTCCGTATCCCCAGGAGGAATTGTAGGACGTAAACTGTTTCTCTTGTCCGACACCTGCCTGATAACCGATATAAAGGTCAGCAGAATCAGAGTCGTCCTTCGTCAGCCCCTTGGTTGCCAGTTGCGCGTCAACCGCATCCTTGATGTCCTTCTCGATAAGGTTGTTCACTGGAGTGGCATCTTTCAGAACCACCCATTTATAGGTCTTGAACTTTGAAAAGTCGGTGTCCTTGTCAAAGTTGTAGCGGACGTCTTGTGCCTTCGCGCTTCCAAGTGCCAACGCGGACAGAGCAATCGCGAACAGAATGCTTCTCTTCATGGTAGGGTCTCCAATCTCCTTTGAGCAATTGTGAACAACGCGCTACACGATATTGTCGGTTTTCTTAGCGCTACGAATCGAGAGCGGCCCATCCAATGCTCATAGTCCGGGCCCTTCGCGGAAAACTGGCAGAATTACCAGTTGCTGGTACATGGTTTTGAAATCGGGAGCGCCTGTTTTGAGGCAGTTGATGGGCGAATCCATATTTCAGCTCTTTTTAGAGGATTCGCCCCGTCTTTTATTGAATCAATGGTATGGCGGAAGCTAGCTGCATGTTCACAATAAGTGAGAGCCTATTGTCTACCTGGTAGAACTTGGCCGCCTGCTTGGCACCGATTGCAGCCTGGAATTTCGGGAGATACTTTTTCCTTAGGGCCTGGGTGTCGTCTTCTACTTGCAGCATCCTCTGAGTCAGATCACCGGCGGTCGCGTCGTTCATGGTATCGAAGCTCTTGGAGTAATCCTTGATGATCCCGAACCGCTTTTCAGCGATTGCGTGCTGCTCCTCAGCATATTGCTTGTAAACGGGCCAGAAAGCCGCTGCTTCGGTGTTGTTGAACTGCATTGTGTCTCTGATCACGTCGTCCTTGATCGACTGCACGTCCTGGCGAATCAGCTTGATATCTTCATCGGTCAAAGGCGTCACGGTAATCTGCACCGCTTGCGCTGAACCTGCGATTGCACTCATTAGAAAGAATGCGAGAACCAATCCTCGAGCTTTCACTGCGTCCTCCGTTTATTTGTAGTTCCCGGGCCGCACTTCACCTGCCCACTTGCGTGGGGAAAGCAATAAGAGCGATCCGCCAATGTATGTTCGCTTTTGAATGTCGTATTGCGGAACTATGCAAATTACTAGTTCGCTGGGATGCCGGCCGAGTTTGCATGTCTCTCGAACGCCCACTTGCACCTTGCACCCTTGCCATTCAAACGGACCTGGTGCGAGTCCGGCTTGGCTCCTCGTATTTTTGACAGTACCTAATTCGGACGGGCTGAAATATGCTGACCGATGCTCACGCAATGATTTGCATACAGCTACGGCGGAGGTCGCATGGATTCAAATCCAGATCAGTCTAGTGGGCAGGCTCGCTCGATGCTCGTCGTAGCTGAAAGCGATATCAATCCGGCCCTGTTCGATCACCTCTTTGCGCAGAACTGGAAGGTCGAGTTTGTACCGAGCAACGAGGAAGCTCTTTCCGCGCTGCAAAAGACTCACTTCGACCTTATCCTTACCGCGGAGGGGACTTCAGCGAAAGAAGATATCAAGCTTCTGCAAAAGATTCGAGCGGCTCAGCCTCATGTGCGGATGATCATTCTCACAAAGGAGAGTACGACTGAGGATGTCGTCATGGCTCTGCGGCAGCGTGCTTTCAGTTATTTTTCTCCACCGTACACCATTCAAAGGCTGACCGAAATGATCCACATGGCGATGGAGGAGCCTACCTGGGATGATGGCATCGAACTTCTATCCGGCACACCCGTCTGGGTACGCCTTCTGGTTCGATGTGACCGGAAAACCGCTGAACGTCTGATGCAGTTCTTCGAAGAGATGGTGGACGTTCCAGAGGAAGAGAAAAATGAGATCGCTTTCGCATTTCGCGAAATGCTGATGAATGCAATGAATTATGGTGGAAAATTCGATCCGACTCAGTATGTCGAGATCTCCTATTTCCGCACGCGCCACGCGGTCGCTTGCCGAGTCAAGGACCCGGGTGAGGGATTTTCGCTCGATGAGCTCTATCACGCTGCCGTCAAGAATCCCGCCGATGATCCCTTTCGGCACATTCCAGTACGTGAGGCATTTGGATTGCCTCCCGGAGGATTCGGCATTTTATTGTCGCTCCATCTGGTGGACGAACTCATTTACAACGAACAGGGTAATGAGGTTCTGCTGGTCAAGTATCTGAACCCGGAACGAAGGCCCGAGCGGTCAGAGCGAACTGTTGTCTAGCCAGTATTTTCTCTGACATACGCCCGAATTATCGGTTCTCCGTGTCTGTATTCCTTGCATTTTTGCCAGTGGCCAGAGACTACAGAAAGCTGCATGATTTCCTCAAAGTGGGCGCGCGCACGAGTCAGTGGTTCGAGCCCGACATGCGAGAGCATGTCGTCTCAAAAGACGTGCGGAGGATGTTCACGAGACCCTCATGTCAGTCCGATGTAATTGATGTAATTATTGGGACGAGTCGGCCTCCAAATTCCAAGGTAGTGAAGTCTTCTTAACTATGAACCGGAGCAAGCAGGAGGAATCGTGAAATTCGCAACTGCTAAAGTGGGCATATCGAAATTGCGCCCTTGCGCCTCGTGGAATCCGATCCGCTCGGCTTGATCTCAGGCTCGTACGCGCCACAACTCCCGCAATTGAGAGCAATTGAGAGGAACCCCGAATGAGTAAAGGGAACATAATGCCCCCACCGAAAGCCGAGGTCGAAGAGGGCACGTCACCTGCTTCAGCCTCGATCCGAACCGAGCTGTTACAGCAGTACGGATGCGGCCCTATCCAGTTCTCAGGGACGGCCGATGCTCTGTTCGAGCGCCACCTTGTTTTCGACGCAGTTACAGACGTGGCAGCCGCGGATGCCAGAACCCAATATGAGGCCGCTGCGCATTCCGTGCGTGACGTTGTTTCACAACGCTGGGTGCGAACCGGGCAAACCTACGATCGCGAGAACCCAAAGCGTGTTTATTACCTCTCGATGGAGTTTCTGATCGGCCGCTCCCTTGGTAACAACGTCTCTAACTTGCTTCTTGATCCGTTTGTGAGTAAGGCGATCAAGGAGAAGAACCTGGACTGGATGCAAATCGCTGAGCAGGAACCGGATGCCGGTCTCGGGAACGGCGGACTCGGGCGCCTCGCTGCGTGCTTCCTCGACTCCATGGCAACGATGCAACTTCCGGCAATGGGCTATGGCCTGCGTTACGAATACGGAATCTTTACTCAGTCGATAAAGGACGGATGGCAATTTGAACGACCTGACAACTGGTTGCGGCATCCTGATCCATGGGAGATCGTTCGCCTCAATGAAGCTGTAGAAATCAAGCTGAATTGTTCGTTCGAATTGAAGAACTGCAAGCTCCGGGTGATTCCGGGACAGCCATCCACCCTTCTCGCCATTCCGTATGACCGCCCGATAATCGGTTACGGTGGAAAGACCGTCAATACGCTTCGTCTTTGGGCGGCGTCCGCACCGAATTTTTTCGACTTCCAGAGATTCAGCAGCGGAGATTTCGTTGCTGCCCTCGCCGAGAGCCTCGCTGCCGAGTCCATCACGCGCGTACTCTATCCAGACGACTCAACGGCGAGAGGGCAGGGGCTCAGATTCCTACAAGAGTATTTTCTGGTTGCAGCTTCCCTGGCAGATCTGGTGCGCCGCTTCCGAAGAAACAATGAGGATTGGAATAGATTTCCGCAGAAAGTTGCGATTCAACTCAACGACACTCATCCATCGCTTGCCGTTCCTGAATTGATGCGAATTCTGTTGGATGAAGTACACCTGGGATGGGATCAGGCCTGGGACATCACGCAAAAAACCCTGGCATATACCAATCACACGCTTCTGCCGGAGGCCCTCGAAAAATGGCCGCTGGCCTGGTTCGAGAGCTTCTTCCCTCGTCATCTGGAGATTATCTTCGAAATCAACCGGCGTTTTCTCGACTTCGTGCGCGAACGCTTTCCGGCCGATGAGGAGCGAGTCAGAAATGTCAGCCTGGTAGAGGAAGGCGCTCCTAGCCGCATCCGGATGGCCAACCTCGCCATCGTAGGTTCTCACAGCACAAATGGAGTCGCGGCGATCCACTCCAGGCTATTGCGGTCCATCACTGTCAGGGAGTTTGCCGAGATCTTTCCAGAGCGCTTCAACAACAAAACGAACGGCGTGACTCCTCGGCGCTGGCTGCTCCTTTCTAATCCCGCTCTCGCGAAAGTGATCACCGAAGCAATTGGCGACCGGTGGATCAGCGACCTCGATGAACTCTCCAGACTCAAACCTCTGGCAGATGACGCCGGCTTCCGCCTTCGTTTTCTCAACGCCAAACGCGAAGCAAAGCGGAGTTTTGCAGCTTGGCTTAAGTCCAATCACGGTATAACAGTCGACGCATCCACCATCTTCGACAGCCAAGTCAAACGCATTCATGAATACAAACGGCAATTGCTCAATGCGTTGCGCATCATCGTCCTTTACAACCGTTTGCGCGAGAACCCGGACGTCAGGATGTTGCCGCGAACGTTTTTCTTCGCCGGCAAGGCAGCTCCCGCTTACGTCCTCGCCAAGTTGATCGTGAAACTCATCAACAATCTATCGATGGTGATTGAGGCGGACCCGGCGGTTCGGGGGAGGCTCAAGGTGATTTTCCTGCCCGACTATAATGTCTCACTCGCCGAGCATCTGATTCCCGCTACGGAAGTATCCAATCAGATCTCAACCGCCGGCTACGAAGCGAGCGGGACGAGCAATATGAAATTCATGATGAACGGAGCCCTCACGATCGGAACGCGTGATGGAGCCACGATCGAGATGGCCGAAGAAGCCGGCGAAGAGAACTTTTTCCTCTTCGGCCTCTCCGCTGAACAGGTTGCCGGTGGCCGTGGATGGTACAGCCCCCAATGGCATTACGATAATGAGCCGGAAACGCGCGCTGCAATGGATCTGATCTTCTCCGATCATTTCAGCCCAAACGAATTTGGGATCTTCGCTCCTCTTCGCGAAACACTTTTGACCGGCGGCGATCATTACATGCATCTTGCCGACCTGACTTCCTATCTGGAGGCGGATCGCCGTCTATTAGCCCTCTATGCAGATCCGGATGCTTGGACGCGAATGGCCATCTTGAATGTTGCGGGATCCGGCAAGTTTTCTTCTGATCGAACGATCGCGGAATATGCCTCGGAAATCTGGGACGTGAAACCATGCCCCGTTTCCTGTGAAATGTGACAGTGTTTCGATCGAGAAGTCGGCAGTCGGCCAACGGTGCTTGCCGCGTGACGCCGAACGCGAGGTATCACTCAGGCTGCCGCCGGAGACGGAGAAATGCAGGCTTGGAGTCGGAATAAGTACGAAACACGAAATGGCTTGTATTTTTGCCAGTACAAAATCTAAATGCCCGACTTCTACTATCCGTTACAGCGTTCGCCAGGCAGATAAACATTCAGCAAGAAGGCGGCCTTGACATTTGGGCATCTGAAGGTCGATCGACGGGTTGCTGAGTTACTGAGCGACGGTGAACCAACGGAATCCAGGAGGAGTGCCATGACATTCGGAAGGCGCTTTGCTTCAGGGTTGGCAATTCTGGTCATCGCATCCGCGGCAGCCGTCGCGCAGATCACGCCCGGCTCCTACAGTGATGAAGGAAATGACAATCCACGCGGCAATGTGCACCTGGGTATGCCGATAGCGATTCCTTTGAATCCAACCGCACGCGCCGTGCACCTGGGCTTCGGAGTGGTTGTCGGCGGCGGTTATAACTTTAACCGGAAAAATGCCGCCATCACGGAGTACATGTGGAACGATCTATTTCCGACCAATGAGGCTCTCGCCAAGCTTCGTACTGCATTGAATGATCCCACAGTAGATGCAAGCGCGGGGATCATGACTTTTAGCGAGGACTATCGATTTGAATTGAGAGGCAAGAAGCTCGGCACTTATTTCATGGGCGGTGGTGGTCTCTACTATCGCCATACCGACCTGTCTCACAAAGTCACAACCGGCTCGAGCATTTCATGTACTCCAGAATTGGAATGGTGGGGCTTCACCTGCACGAACGGTACTGTCACCGAGAATCAGACGATAGGAAGCTGGTCAGCCACCGCCGGCGGCGTTGACGGTGGGATTGGATTTACCGCCAGAGTGTCGGAAGCGCCCTACAGGTTTTATGTGGAGTCTCGTTACCGTTACTCCCCAGACAGCCGCATCAATCTCTCACTCATCAACATATCCTTCGGTATTCGTTATTGAAAGAAGCCTGGAACAGGTAGCGATGCGGTTGTAAGCGCGTCGGTGCGCCTTCTCGATCGTTGAAAAAGAATCATTGCTGCGACCGCCAAGCGACAGGATGAGGTTTGAACACTGGGCGTCTACCGGGAAACCCGGAATGACACAGGGACTTTCGCTCGCTATGCTGTTCAACATATGGCGGAGCGTAGCCCGGAGCTTCCGAAGGGGCGTCTTGTTGCCTGGGGTACCAACCCTGGTAGTTTCGTCCACTGGCTTTTTGGCTCTCGTCCCGCGGGCCATGGGGATTCTGGATCTTACCTGATTCCGCGCTGGATTTTCCTTCGCGCTCTGGCGGCAATCTATTTCTCAGCCTTCTATTCGCTGCTCTTCCAAATAAAGGGTCTGAATGGTCCCCAGGGCATTCTGCCGGCGCAGAGCTATCTCGCGGCAGTCGCTCGAGCCTATCCCCTTTCCAAACTTTGGTTCGCGCCGACCCTCTACTGGATTTCTTCGAGTTCGCTCGCTCTGATGCTTGTTATGGGGATAGGGCTGGCGGCTTCGACGATCGCGTTCGCCAATCTCTGGCCGCGCGCAAGCTTTCTGCTCTGTTTCCTCTGTTTTCTCTCATTTGTCGCCGCGGCCCAGGATTTTTCCAACTACCAGTCAGATGGGATGCTGCTCGAGGCGGGATTCATTTCGCTCTTCTTCGCGCCCCGAGGCCTTTTGCCAGGCCTTGGTTCGCAATGTCCCCCGTCACGCGCCAGCCTCTTCCTCCTGCAGTGGGAGTGGTTCCGCATTTACTTCGAGTCGGGCATGGTCAAGCTCACCAGCGGCGACCGCCAGTGGCGCACACTTACCGCGATGGACGAGTACTACCAGAACGGCCCTCTCCCGACCTGGATCGGCTGGTATACCCAACATCTACCCCATTGGTTTCACGTTGCGAGCGCAGCCGGCACGCTGGTGATGGAACTCGCCATCGTCTGGATGCTTTTTCTGCCCCGTCGTATTCGCATCATTTGCTTTTTCATCGTCACGCCGTGGGAGATCGGCGTGATCTTGACCGCGAACTACACGTTCTTGAACTACCTCGTTCTTGCTCTTGGATTTCTTCTTCTCGACGACAAGTTCCTCCGCCCTCTCATGCCGGCACTGTACCGGAAACCTTTTTCAGTCGCATCCGAAAGAGACCATCTCGAAATTCCGCCATCGGAATCAGACGGCGAGATTCCCGGCGATAGAAAAGAACAAAATGGAGAATCTGTTTGGCGGACATTGACTGGGCACTTCAGCGCCATTCGATTCGCTGCGGCCGCCGTGATGCTTACCTGGATTTTCTACAACACAGTCGCGGAGATGCTGCTCATCCCCTTCCGGAGTCTCCCCCTGCCGATAGCGCCTATCGCGGCGCTGGAGCCATTCCGAATCGCAAATCAGTATGGCCTTTTTGCGGTAATGACTAACGGGCGATACGAAATTGAATTTCAGGGATCCGACGATGGCCAAGCCTGGACTCCCTATCCCTTCCGCTACAAGCCTCAGGCTCTCAACGAAGCACCGCGCATTTACGCTCCTTATCAGCCACGTTTTGATTGGAATCTCTGGTTCGCTTCGCTTGGCGACTGGCGCCAGAACGAAATCGTCCCGCTCACCGAGGAGCGCCTGCTCGAGAATGGCAAGAATGTCCTCGCCCTTTTCCGGAGTAACCCATTCCCGCAATCGCCACCACGCTACGTGCGGGCCATCCTCTGGCAATACTGGTTCACCACGAGTGCCGAAAAGCGAGCCACCGGCAACTGGTGGAAGCGTCAGAACATCGGACTTTATGCACCGGTACTCACAAAAACGCCGGACGGCCGAACTGCCGTCGTCGAATGGCCAACTGAACTTCCGCCCCATAGCTGATTCTGGGAGAATGATGGAATGAAGCGCGCATGCGTCATCGGCTCTGGCCCCAATGGACTCTCCGCCGCGATTGTGCTGGCGCAGGCGGGACTCGATGTCGAGGTCTTTGAGGCCCAGGCTGAGCCCGGCGGCGGCGCGCGTACGCTCGAACTCACAGTCCCTGGATTTCGCCACGACTTCGGTTCGGCAGTACTTCCGATGGCCGCGGGTTCACCATTCTTTGCCACTTTGCCGTTGTCGGAGCACGGCCTTGAATGGATTCATGGCGACGCGCCACTGGCTCATCCCCTTGACGACGGCACGGCGGTAATGCTGGAACGCAACCTCGCGGATCAGGACACGGAATTCGGCGGGGACGCAAAAGCCTGGCGGAGCCTCGTTCAGCCTATCGCCGATAGTTGGGAGCAGTTTGCAAAGGATGCGTTGGGGCCGGTGGTTCACATTCCGCGTCATCCCTTTTCGATGGCCCGCTTCGGGCTTGCCGCCTTCCAACCTGCGCGTCGACTGGCACTGCATCACTTCAAGAGCCAGCGAACGCGCGCTCTATTCGCAGGGTTGGCCGCGCACTCGTTTCTCAGCCTCGACGACGTCCTCAGCTCCGCAATCGGAATCGTCCTTGGTGCAGCCGCCCACAGTGTTGGATGGCCCATACCGCGCGGCGGTTCGCAATGCGTCACCAACTCGTTGCTTGCGACTTTAGAGAGTCTCGGCGGAAAGATTCGAACCTCATGTCCGATCGATGCCCAGGCCTTTCGCGAGTGGAACGACCCAGGCACGATCACACTGTTCGACACATCCCCTCGGCAGCTCGTTGCCATCGCCGCCGAATGTCTCACGCCCGGCTTCCGTCAGTTGATGGAGCGGTTCAAACCCGGCCCTGGAGTCTTCAAAATCGACTACGCCCTCTCCGCGCCGGTTCCATGGAGAGCACAGGAATGCCGCCGTGCCATTTCCGTTCACCTGGGTGGAACGTTCGAGGACATTGCCGAATCAGAGGGTCTTGTGGCCGCAGGCCGTCACCCCGATTACCCCTTCGTACTGATCGCGCAGCCGTCTCTCTTCGATAGCACTCGCGCGCTACCCGGCCATCACACTCTCTGGGCCTACTGCCACGTGCCGAACGGGTCCAGCGAGGACATGACGGCACGCATTGAAGCCCAAATCGAACGTTTTGCGCCTGGATTTCGCGATTGCGTTCTGCATCGCCATATCTCTCCCGGGGCGGCTCTTGAACGAATGAATGCTAACTTGCTTGGTGGGGATATCAGCGGGGGTGCCATGGACACGAAGCAGTTTCTGCTGCGTCCATCTGCTCTGACCTATGAGACGAGCGCACCAAATCTCTTCCTGTGTTCCTCGTCTACACCTCCCGGCGGCGGAGTGCATGGGATGTGCGGCTACCGCGCCGCAAACGTCGCGTTGCTCCGGGCTCATTTCCGCTGATCGGCCAGTCTGTCAGTTAATCCCCTAAAACCGCAATGTGCATATAGAATGTCTCTTCGGGCCGAGCCATGGAGTGTACCGGACAGAGCGGATGAAGGAACCGAAAAAAGGCAGGCAAATCAGGCAGTCTGCGCCGCCGACCGCGCGCGCCCCAGTCAGCCTAAGACAACTTGCAGACCACCTCGGTCTCGACCCCGCGACTGTTTCCGTCGTTCTCAACGACGTTCCTGGCCGTTCCATTCCGCAACGAACGCGTGACCGGATAAAGGCCGCGGCGCGTGAGCTGGATTATCAGCCGAACCTGCTGGCTCGATCGCTCCGCAGCCGGCAATCGAAGACGGTTGGGATTCTCGTCCCCGAATTGGGCGATGGCTATCACACCCAGGTGATGAGTGCGATCGGCGATTGCATCAGTCAGTCAGGATTTTTTTACCTCACCGCACATCACCGCCATAAGCCCGACCTCATTGAGGAATACACGCGCATGTTCATCGCGCGAGGAGTCCAGGGGATCATCGCGGTAGACACCTTATTCGATCATCCGGTTTCGGTCCCCGTCGTCGCCGTCGCCGGGCACCGCAGGATCAGTGGCATCACCAACATTACTCTTGACCACACAAGGGCGGCGAAACTGAGCCTGTCACACCTCTACTCCCTTGGCCATCGCAAGATCGCTTTCATGCGGGGTCAGCCCTTCAGTTCCGACTCCGACGCGCGATGGAAGGGTCTTGTCGCAGTTGCCGGCAGGCTCGGTATCACGATATGTCCCGAACTGACTGTCACGCTCGATCGCGACATCTCCTCTCCTGAGTTGGGTTATCCAGTCGTTCAAAAGCTTTTGGCGAGCGGCAAGCGCTTTTCGGCACTCGTTGCCTTTAACGACGTCGCGGCGATCGGCGTGATCCGCGCACTCCACGATGGGAACCTTCGCGTTCCCACCGACGTTTCGGTGATAGGATTCGACGACATCAAGGCGGCCAGCTTCACGTTGCCGCGGCTGACTACCATTCATCAGCCGCTTGAAGATTTCGGCAGAGTTGCGGGAGAGCACCTTATCAGTCGCATCCAGGGCAGCGTCCCAAGCCGGCAGGAGATTGCGGTGCAACCCACGCTCGTTGTACGTGAATCCACAGGTCCCGCACCGCGCAATTAGGCCATCTACTTGATCTCCACCTCATCTATCTGGAATTGAAACGTGCCCTGCTCCTGCATGCGAATAAAGCCCACTCCGCTAATATCGCTGCCATCGGTCTCGAACGTGGAGAAGGGGAATGTGAACTGCTTCCATTCGGGACCGGCTACGAACGTAGTCAAGGCAGGCGGCTCGCCATTCTGGCCATTTCGCTGAGCTGTCAGCACCATCAGTGTGTACGTGCTCCCATCGCCCTTCGCCCAGAAACTGATGGTGCGCTTCTTTGACAAATTTACCGCCTGCATTGGTGCGCTCCCCGGAAAGAACAGCGCCCCGCCAAAAATGAAGGGAGCGCCGGGAACAAGTTCACCCGTCACCTGCATTGCATGATTCGTGCCTGCAGCTCCTCCCTCAACGACATTCAGGTTCGATTTCGATTTACCCCCATTCATCGAGTCATTGGCGGGAACCCACATGCCATATGCGGCCGAGATCTTGCCGTTCTCAAAATTGCTCACCAGATTTGCATCGGAGCCACCAGGTACGGGTGCTGTCGCTACTGGTTTTCCCGTATCGCCATTGATCCCCGTCACGGTGAGCTTTACCGTGCTGGTTTTGTCAGAGCTTGGTCCAACCATAAGGTCGAATACCCCAGGTTCAACAACACGCCGCATATCGATATTGAGAATTGAAAGCATCTCCGGAGTGACGTTGAACGTCACGGTCTGTTTTTCACCCGCTTTGAGTGTGATTCGTTCGAAACCTTTGAGCTGCATCACCGGCTGCGTGACGGAAGCGACTCGCTGATGAATGTAGAGTTGCGGGACCTCATCGCCGTCACGCGTCCCCGTGTTCGTGATATCCACACTAACCTTTGCTGTTCCTGATTGCAGAATTTCCTGAGGTTCAACCTTCAGGTTGTCGAACTTGAATGTGGTATAGCTCAGGCCATAACCGAAAGGAAACAGCGGCTGGCGCGTGGAGAACTCATAGCTCCGACTTGCCGAGGGCTTGCGGTTGTAATAGTCCGGCAGGGCGCCGACTGTGTGTGGAAACGAGATGGGCAATCTTCCGGCGGGGTTGTAATCCCCAAAAATCACATCGGCGACAGCCGTCCCCCCTTCTTCCCCAAGGTAGAAGCCTTCGAGAATCGCTGGGACCTTCTCAGCGATGTAGTTGATCGAAAGAGGCCTGCCATTCAGCAGGAGAACGACGACCGGCTTGCCCGTCTCAACCACCGCCTTCACCAGGTCATTCTGCGCTCCCAGCAGGTCGAGCGAATCGCGATCGCCGCGATGATTCTCGGCCCACGCTTCCCGATTCGTGCTCTCATTCTCTCCAACAACCACGATCGATACGTCGGCCTTCCTGGCAGCGTCGACTGCAGCCTGGATTGAAGCTATCTGCGTCTTTGGATCGACAACTTCCACATTGTCAGCCCACCATCCACGGTACCCCTGCGGCGCCGTCGTGATTTTGCAGCCTTCGGCAAACAGTACCTTCGCCTTTTCGCCAACCTTTGCCTTGATGCCATCCAGAACACTTATGCCATAGCCGGGATCGCGACTGTAACCACCCAGGTGAACATCCGCAGCATTGGGTCCGATTACTGCAATTGATTTCACCTTCGCAATGTCGAGAGGCAGCAAATTCTTCTCGTTCTTCAGCAGCACGATGGTTTCGCGCGCTGCCTGGGCCGCGAGCTTCTTATGCTCCGGGCTGTTGTTCACCTTGTCCGCATAATCCGGATCGACATATGGGTCATCAAACAAGCCCAGCCGGAATTTCGCCGCCAGGATCTTTTCGACTGCCCGATCCACCTCGCTCTGAGCCACGAGACCCAGCTTCACCTGTTGCACAAGATCCGGGTAGATGGGCGAATCGGAAATATCGAAGTCCACTCCCGCCGCCAATCCAATTCGGGCCGCCTCGCCCATGTCATGTGCCACGTGGTGCGTTTCATTCAGCATCTGCAGCCCGTTGTCGTCCGAAGACACATAGCCATCGAAACCCCATTCCTGCCGCAATACCTTCTCGAGCAGCCAGTGATTCGCATGCGACGGCACCCCATCGATCTCGTTGTACGATGCCATCACACTGCCCACGTGCGCTTCCTGTACCGCGGCTTGGAAGGGAACAAGATAGTTCTCGCGAATTACGCGTTCCGAAATGTTTCCCGGTGCCGTATTAGTTCCGCCCTCAGGCACACCGTGCACCGCAAAGTGCTTTGCAGTCGCCATCACGTGATGGCGGTCGATCATGTAGGAATCGCCCTGCAATCCTTCGATCGCCGCGACTCCGATTCGAGTTATGAGAAACGGATCCTCGCCATAGGTTTCTTCCGTCCTTCCCCATCGGGGATCGCGTACAAGGTCGAGCACCGGCGTGAATACCTGTCCCGCTCCGCGCGAACCAGCCTCGTCCCCGGCGGCGCTGAACACCATTTTCACGAGCACCGGGTCCCATGTCGCAGCGAGACCCAACGCCTGCGGAAAGCTGGTGCTCCCGTACTCCATGTATCCGTGCAGGGCCTCGCCTGGAAAGATGATAGGAATCCCCAGCCTCGTCTTCTGTATCTGGTAACGCTGAACGGCATTGCGCAGGATTGCTGCATTGCGCGCGGTGATTTTGAAGTCCGGACTCCACTCTGCGGCAACCGCCTGACGCGCCGTCTCCGTCGTATAGGTTCCGGTGGGATCGATGACCTGCACATTGCGCTGCCAGGTCCAGCTGAGCTGGTCCACCTTTTCTTCGAGCGTCATCCGCCCCAACAGATCGGCAACTCGATCCGCAATCGGCAGCCTCGTATCCTTGTAGCCTGGTGCGCTAGCTTTCGAGGCGTCCTGTTGTTGCGCACTTACTGTGAAAACGCCCAGGCCCAACATCAAAGCCCACATGAGCAACTTCAAACCACTGCGTATCCGGTTTTTCATGGCAATATAAGGGCCCCTGCACCCATTCCCAACTCACGGCCTGCCATTCTAAATGGCGCGCACGCACAATGTATGTGCGTTCAGCCGGATCTTCGGTATGGCGGAAGATCGACTATAGAACTACTTCTCCCCGGGTGTCTGTTACGTATGTGCATCGCATCCAACTGAGTTTAAGGGCAGTTTTCGAATGGCCTGTAGAATTAACCTATTCTCCGGTTCAGGAGACTACAAAAGAGGATAGAAACCGTCCATGCGGCGCGTCGCGCTGATCTACAACCCAGCCTCGGGCCAGCATTCCTCACGGCGCGACTCATACGTGCAGAGAGTGCTCACGATTTTGCGCGAGGCCGGCATCGAGGCGGAGCCGCTGGAGACGCATGCTCCCGGCAGCGGGAAGTCCCTTGCACTGGCAGCAATACGGCAGGGGTACGATGCAGTGTTTGCCTGCGGCGGCGACGGCACGGTGCATGAGGTCCTCCAACCCCTCGTCGGCACAAACGTGGCTCTCGGAGTAGTACCCCTGGGTACAGCCAACGCCCTGGCCCAAAATCTCGGCCTTGGACGCGATCCCATCAAAGCTGTTCGCGCCCTACTGACCGCCAAACCAATCGAGGTCCCCATTGGCCGAATTTTCTTCCAGGAAGCCAACGGTGCCCAGGGATGGCGCTACTTCACCGTCGCGGCGGGTATTGGTGCCGATGCGCTTCTAATGTCGAGCATGAACCCCGATCTGAAGCGCCGCTACGGATATGCCTTGTATATTCTTGAAGCACTCAAGATCTGGGCGACCAATCCATTCCCTCTATTCGACGCCTCGTTCTCTACCAACGGAAACGGAAAGCCTCGGGTCGAGCAGGTCTCGCAGCTTCTTGCCGTGCGCATCAGATCCTTTGGCGGAGCGCTCGGAGAACTTGCTCCCGGGGCGACTCTTCGAAAAAAAGATCTCAGCGTCGTGGCCTTTAAAACGCGGAATCGCATTCACTATCTGCGATTTCTGCTTGCCACCGTTATGGGTCGCCAGAGCTTTTCAAAAACGATCGAGTTGCTGGATGCAAATGTCGTAGAGTGCAGGCCACTGAATGGGTCAAAGTCCCAAGTGTTTGTTGAAGCAGATGGCGAGGTACTCGGTGCGTTGCCCGCCCGCATGGAACTCGCGAGCGAAACGCTTACTCTGCTCGTTCCCCCCGGCGCGCAACCCTGATTTACTTGCGCCCACGCTACAATCATCCCGATGCTTCTTTGCGTACTCACGGTGTCTGACCGGTGTTCCCGCGGCGAAATGACGGACACTGCTGGGCCAGCTGTTGTCGATCTCCTCCGCGAGAAGTGGCCGAATTCCCGAACCGCTACGGCAATCGTTCCCGACAACGAAGATGAGATCACTGCGCGCCTTCTCGAGTGGACCAGCATAAAGGCGCACCTGATTCTAACTGTTGGTGGAACCGGGCTCAGTCCGCGCGACCGGACTCCAGAGGCCACCCTTCACGTCATCGACCGGTACGTCCCTGGCTTGGCCGAGGCCATGCGCGCTCTGGGTGCACAGAGCAATCCTTATGCATGGCTATCCCGCGGAATTGCCGGGATGCGGGGCAGCACGGTGATTCTGAACCTGCCCGGAAGCAAGCGGGGAGCAGTTGAGAGCCTGCAAGCCATCATCGGACTCTTGCATCATGCGATGGAGATTGCCGCTGGAGGCCAGATTCACCCCGATTGATCGTTATTGGCTGTTTCAGTCGTAAACGTTTTCTGTTTGCTACCAATTGTCTTCCGTGCGATCTGCAGAACTCACGGCGTCTGATTCGTCCGTAAGCCGCGGCTCCAGCGAAAGTTACATTCCATCGCGCCTACCGGATCCTCTCGCAAAATCCGTCGTGAAACACGAGAAAATAACTTAGAATCAAGCCTGTGGGTGGACCTAGGAAAAACACGAAGCGCCATCGCGCTCTGAATGCGAGCATTCGCGATGTGGCGCAGCGCGCTCGTGTCTCCATCGCTACCGTTTCGCGTACAGTGAACGGTATCTCCAGCGTTGACCCCGGACTTGCTGAACGCGTCTGGGCGGCCGTCAAAGAGGTTGGCTACGTCCCCAACACCCAGGCCCGCGCCCTGGTTTCCGGCCGCAGTCGCCTTCTGGGCCTTGTTGTTTCGGAAATCACGAATCCATTTTTTCCGGAACTCGTGCAGGAGTTCGAAGGCCTAGCTGTCGAACAGGGTTACGAGGTGTTCATTGGCTCGACCAACTATGACCCCCAGCGCACCGAGTCCCTCATCCGCCGCATGCTACAGCGCGGCGTCGATGGCGTCGCCATCATGACCTTCGGCATCGAGCAGGAGCTTATTCAGAAGCTCGTGGATCGCGCGTTTCCGCTGGTTTTCGTCGACAGCGGGCCGGACCTGCCAAACATTCGTCTGCTCAAGGTCAACTATGGCGAGGGAATACGCGAGGCGGTGCAACACCTGGCGGCGCTGGGCCATCGCCAGATTGCCTTTGTGAGCGGCCCGCTCCACATGCTTTCCGCCGTTGCCCGGCGAGATGCCTTTATCGCGGCAATGGCTGAGCTCGGTCTCCGTGTCCCCCCGGAACATCTTGTTGAAGGTACGCACACCATGGAAGGAGGCATCAAGTCTACTGAAGTGCTGCTCGAACTGCCCGAGCTGCCCACCGCCATCGTCTGCTCCAATGACATGACGGCCATCGGCGTGCTCCATGGCCTGCACCGAAGCGCGCACGCGGTTCCCGAGGATGTCTCCGTCATTGGTTTTGACGACGTTCACCTGGCGAAATTCGTGCTACCACCGTTGACCACGGTACAGATGTCGTGTAAACACCTTGCCGGGGCCGCCGTGGAGGCGCTCCGGGCCGGCATCGAGCCCGAGAATTCTCAGTCGAACCAAGCCGAGTGGCAAATTCCGACCAGTCTTGTGGTTCGCCAATCTACGTCCTTTCCTCGGGGCACCCTGCCCGCTTTGGCAAAGACCAGGGCTGAAGCCCGCCGCAACTCCGCCCTGGCTTGAACAAGCTCTAACTTGTTCCTTGCGGCAGGTGTCTAATGGATAACGTAATGGTTTCCCCTGAGAGGTTCACAGATGCTCATACGTAAACCCTCCGATGTCTTGTCGTCGGAGATCACATCGCAAGAGAGCTATTCGCAGTTCCTTAGCCGCCGGCGCTTTCTCCGAACGACCATGACCGGTGCCGCCGCGCTCGGCGCCGCCGGCATGGGAGCGGACCGGCTCGTGGACGTGCTCTCGCCGCGCACCCACGTCCTGGCCGACGCTACGAAGCTTCAGACTGTCAAGAGTCCCCTTACCACTACCGGAGAACAGCTCACCAGTTTCGAAGACATCACCCATTACAACAACTACTATGAATTCGGCGTGGACAAAAGCGACCCTGCAAAGAACGCGGGCGTTCTTCCCACGCGACCCTGGACCGTCAAGGTGGAAGGCAAAGTGAAGCAGCCGAAGACCTTCGACATTGACGCTTTGCTGAAACTCCGTCCTCTCGAAGATCGCGTCTATCGCCATCGCTGCGTTGAAGCGTGGAGTATGGTTATCCCCTGGATTGGCTACTCTCTGTCAGAGTTCATCAATCAATGTGATCCGCTTCCCAGCGCAAAGTTCGTTCAGTTTCTTTCCTACTACGACAAGCACGTCGAGAAATGGACGAATGAGTCGTCCATCTTCTGGCCTTACACCGAAGGTTTGCGCATGGATGAGGCCATGCACCCCCTCACTCTGCTTACTTTTGGACTTTACGGACAGGTGCTTCCCAATCAGGACGGAGCGCCGATCCGCATTGTTGTGCCCTGGAAATACGGCTTCAAATCAGCCAAATCCATCGTGACAGTTCGTTTCCTCGACAAGATGCCGCCCACAACCTGGAACGAGCAAAACCCCCGCGAATACGGTTTCTACTCCAACGTCAACCCTAATCACGATCACCCGCGTTGGAGCCAGAAAACTGAACGTCGCATCGGGTTGCCGTTCTACGCGCAACGCCGGATGACCCTGATGTTCAACGGCTACGGAGACCAGGTCGCATCTCTGTACAAAGGCATGAACCTCGACGACAACTATTGAGCATGATCAGTGGGAATTCGCTCCGGCTGGCGGCGCTGAAAACATCCAAGTTCGGGTACTCGACTACAAAGTTTGCGGCCTGGGTAGGCCCACAATCAATATATCCATCGAATCCATGAAACGTTCGACCCTAATCACACTCAAAACGCTCACGTGGATAGCTTGTCTATCGCCCTTTGCCTTGCTGGCATACCAGGCGATTACGAACACGCTCGGCCCCGATCCCAGCTCGAAGATCCAGCTCACCACCGGTTACAACGCTCTATTGCTGCTGATCCTCTCGCTCGGCGTGACGCCGCTTCGCTTGATCTCGCCGCGACTTTCCTGGCTCATCAAGTTTCGTCGCCTGCTAGGACTTTTCGCGTTCTTTTACGCGTCCGTTCATCTTGCCACTTATCTCGCCCTCTACCTGAACTTCGATATGAGCGTCCTCAAGACGGATCTCACCAGGCGCCGCTTCATCATCGCCGGTTTTCTTGCGTGGGCGTTTCTCGTTCCACTCGCCGCCACCTCGACGACATGGGCGATTCGTAAACTGGGCGGCAAGCGATGGAACCGCCTGCACAAGCTTGTCTACCTCGCTGCGATCTGCGGAATTGTTCACTACTGGTGGCAGGTCAAGCCCGGCGTGCTCAGCCCGATGAACCTCACCATCGTCCTGTTCGTGCTCCTGCTCGCCAGACCGGTTCTGTATTGGATCAAATCGCGCAATGCCCGCCCTTCCGCAGCCGAAGTTCCATAGCTAGCGCTGTCTTTGCGCAACTTCCTCGATGATGGTAAGGTCCAGATTCTTCAAATCACTTTGCACGTGCACAGGCATTTCCTTCGGCCGGTATCGGCGCTCGGTCTGCAAGGCTCCGTTCTTGTTATTTTCGTCCGCGACGTCGACAGCGTCATCGACGCGGAGAATGTAGTTGTCTTCCGGAACGTACTCGAAAGCGAAGGCTCCATCCTCGTCGATCGCAATCTTACGAATCAGTTCCCGATCGTCCGCGTATAACAGCTTGACGGTCGCCCGCGAGGGAAGATGTCCGTCTGCGACAGATTCCACGCGCCCCGAAACCTCGTGGAGCCCGGAAAGTGGAATCTCGATGTCGATGCCTTTCGCTGTTTCTCCTTCGTTCAATTTGAGTGTCGATGCATTCTTCAGCCGGAATGTGTTTCCGAGACACGCCCGCGGCGCAGCATCTTCTGAATCGATCGGCATCATCGCGCACACGATGTACTCCCCTTCGGTGAGGCCGTTCACTGCATAACGCCCATGGCTATCGCTCGTGCTGTCAATTGTCCAGTTTGAGAACAACGGCAGCCCGACAGGGCTCCATTCCTTTTTCAAATTCCTTCGGAAAAGCTGGAAGTGCATGCCAATTGCCGGACTTCCATCATCGTAGGTGACCGTGCCTTCTATCTCGGCCGCGCGGTGTATTTCGATTGCCACATGCGAGACACGGCGAACCGCAACCTTTACTTCGACCAATTGCTCCTTCCATTGATGAATGGCATCCCATTCCTGCTCGCTTGTCGTCTTCTTCGATTCTGCTCCGCCGAAATCGATTCCGCGTGCGGGATCGAGATATCCCGCAAGCGTGGCGAAGGCATAGTATTCGCCAGCTGGAATGGCTTCCATTTGAAACCGGCCATCGAGACCGGTATCGATTGCGGCTACGGGTGCAAGCGGTGGGTCGTCGTGAGGGTCAGCATGCTTTGCCGGTATCGGCGTCAGGGTTACCGTAGCAAATCGCGCGGGCTTTCCTGTATCTGCGCAGATTACGACGCCGGCGACAGCGCCTTTGGTGGGGTCCGGCTTATTCGCACGCTTGTCGCAGCCCGAGATCAGAAAGATTGCCGAGAAAAGGCACGGCAGCAACCGGGAACGTGCCAATTGCAGCCTCCATCAAACAGCGCATAAATTATTGCAGAATTGAAGGAATGGCAGCTTCGATCAGTCGAAACCTACTTCAATCGTTTCAGCGAACTCCAGCATCGTCTGCGCCACAGGGCTCCAGTTCTTCCGGTGCAAGGGAGTGGGTCCGAGTTGATCTAGAGCCGCCAAATGCTCACGTGAGCAATAGCCTTTGTGTCGGGCGAGCCCGTACCCGGGATAGACGGCGTCAAGCTCGACCAGCAGCCGGTCGCGATGCACCTTCGCCAGAACGCTCGCCGCGGCGATCGAGTAGCTCGTCGCGTCGCCATGAATTACCGATCGTTGAGGACACGACCAGTCGATCGTGTCGCATCCATCGATGAGCAGGTAGTCCGGCTCAACCCCAAGCTGCCCCACGGCCGTGCGCATCGCCAGCAGGGAAGCCTTACGAATGTTAATGCGGTCGATCGTCTCCACATCAATTGCGGCAATGGCAAACGCCATTGCCTTCGCACGAATGATCACATCGAGTTCATTGCGCTTGGCTTCCGAAAGCTGCTTCGAATCGTTCAATCCCGAAATTCGGCAATTCAGGGGCAAAACGACTGCCGCCGCCACCACCGGTCCGAACATCGGCCCCCGACCGACTTCGTCGCACCCGGCGATCCGCAGAAAGCCGGACTTGGCCGCAGCCTTCTCCAGCTTCCAGCCACATGCAACCGCTTTAGCCATGATCCAAGTATAGGAAGGAAGAGCAACTTCGGCGCAGTGGATTGCTGCGGAAAACGCGTACCGAAACGACTTTGTCAAACCACCATCGCCGGCCGGGATTTGCCATCAATCACTCTGCCGCTCTTGCGAGTATGCCGGAAATGGGCTGGCGGAGTGTTGTAGGCACGCTTGAAGGCTCGATTGAACGCGGCCTCGGAGTTGTAGCCCACATCCAGCGCAATTTCTGCAACGCTTTTGTCGGTTTTCTCCAATGCTTCAGCACTTATCCTCATGCGCCAGTCCGTGAGGTAAGCGATCGGCGACATTCCCAGGAAATGCCGAAAACGATCTGCCAGCCGCGTGCGCGACATTCCCACGTCTTTTGCAAGGCCCTCCACCGTCCACTCGCGAGCGGGCTCTCTATGCATCAACGCCAGCGCCCTCGCCAGATTTGGATCGCGAAGTCCCGCAAGCCACCCGGTCTGTTCCTCCGGCAGCGTGCCAATGTAAGAGCGGAGAGTTTCGACAAACAGAACCTCCGAGAGTTTGCCCACCACAAGTGAACTTCCAGCGCCCCCGTCGCCCGATGCGTCCACCGAAAAGCGAATTGAATTCTCTATCCATCTGCCCGATGGACCGGAAGCCACCGGCACGCGAAGAATGCGTGGCAGTCCCGAGAGGAACATCTCGCAAAGCCTCGCATCGCACGCCATGTAGCCGCAAACGAACCTTGTGATCTCCCCGCCCCCGCCAAACTGAACGGCCTTCAAACCATCGGCTACGTTCTTGGCAAATGCACGAAACGAATCGACCGGACGGGTCGGTGCGCCGTTGCCCAGAAAATGAGAGTCACCGCCCGGAAGCACCACGATATCGCCTGCGCTGAGCTCAATGCGCTGGTCCTCCAGCGACGCGTAGGCGCGTCCCTCCGTGAGGAAGTGAAACATGATCAGGTGCGCATCTTTGAACGGCAGATAGGGCTCAATCCCTACCGCCCCCGATGAACTGATGCACCACGGAGCGCTGAACTCGGCATTGAAGAACAAGGCGCCACGCAGCCGAACCGCGCTCAGGACCTCCGAAAGAACATCCATTTCTTTCACTCTCACAAATGGGCGTTTAGGGTAAGAATCCGGGCTGCTCAGTCAAGTGGAAAAGGCCCGGACCGATAAACACTAGAGCTTGAACCTATGTGATTCGAAACCGACCGAGGAAGATTCGGAACTATCGCGACCATACGCATTCTCTTGGACCGCGCCATCTGCCGGACGGCTCTCAGAACCTCCGAAAGTACATCCATTTTTTTTACACTCACAGAATGGGCGTTTGGGGTAAGTATGCGGGCTGCTGAATCAAGTACAGAAGGCCCGAGAGCCGCATAGTAGAGCTTGATCTTATCCGATCAGATCTCAACAAGGAAGAGTGAACAGATGAGCACTAGAGCCGCGGTTTCCCCCGCTACGATGAGCGATATCGACCAGCTGAAAGGGCGCCTGAAAAACACCTGGATGGCTGGCGATTACGACATTTTCTCCCGCTACCTTGAGCCCGATGCCTATCTATTCTTCCGCCGGCTTGGAGTCGAGCCAGGGCAGAAGGTGCTCGATGTCGCCTGCGGCGCCGGACAGCTTGCCCTTATCGCCGCTCGTGCGGGAGCCACAGTGACCGGCTGTGACATTGCCACAAACTGGCTGGAGCGGGCACGCAGACGCGCGTCTCAGGAGCATCTCGCCGTCTCCTTCGACGAGGGAGATGCCGAAGCTCTTCCTTACGGGGACGCGCAGTTCGATGTGGTGACCAGCCTCGTCGGCGCCATGTTCGCACCGCGCCCCGACCTTGTCGCGGCAGAACTTATTCGCGTATGTAAGCCCGGCGGGAAGATCGCGATGGCCAACTGGACGCCCCAGGGTTTCGTCGGCCAGATGTTCAAGATCATCGCCCGCTACATCGCTCCGAATGGGATGCCGTCACCGCTCCTGTGGGGCGATCAGGCGACCGTCCACGAACGCTTCCGCGACGGCGTGCTTGATCTTCGCTGCACCTATCGTTTCTATCAATTCGAATATCCGTTCCCGCCTGAGGTCGTTGTTGACTTCTTCCGCGATCACTACGGACCCATGTCGCGCGCGTTCGCAGCACTCGACACGGAAGGACAGGCGAAGCTCAAGGCCGAACTGGTCGCTCTTTGGACAGCACACAACCGCGGCGTGGGCAACGCAACCCTAGTGGATTCGGAATACCTGGAGGTCACTGCCATTCGCGGTGACCGCGACCCAGAGATCCCCTTCATCCACTCCATCCCGCCGCAACAGAAGGTAGTGAATCGGCGTGCTCAGGAACTCGCCGATCGAATGGAGGAAGGCGCCACGCGCCTCGCCGACTTCGCAAGCCGTCTCACCGATTCAGAGTGGTCCACGCCGACTACGGAAGGCGGCAAACAAAGCCGCTCGGTCGGCACAATCATCCATCACGTAGCCAGCATGTTTCCTATCGAACTGAACGTAGCCAAGGAAGTTGCCGCCGGCAAAAGCGTCACCGACGTCACATGGGACGTTGTTGCCCACATCAATGCCCATCACGCATCTCAAAACGCCAATGTCGGCAAGGCGGAGACGATCGAACTTCTACTGAAAAACAGCAAAGAAGCCGCCGAAGCTGTCCGCGCCCTCACCGACGAGCAGCTGGATCGCGCGGCGCCGTTCTCCCTCAGCTTTGGTGCGCCAATGACAGCGCAATTTGTACTGGAGGATCATGCGGTTCGTCACAGCTGGCATCACCTTGCGCGTTTGCGAAAGGCGCTGGGTCATCGAACCGTCAATCCGACGTCGCAGCTGTAACTCCAACTTCGCGACTCCGCTGAAAACCAGCCGCCGAGTCGTGAGCCTGAGCCCGGACGATCCCCCGTCGTCCGGGCTTCGTCTTTTCATTACCGGTGTAAAGGCTCAACTGCGCAGGCTCGCAACCAAGTGAACCTGCACCCTTCCTCCCCGCCGCATCCAACCAACCAGGAGGATCAATGCGAGAAAAGCTGAAACCCACGCACACCCAACCTGGCGGGCTGCAGGACGAAAACGTCGAACCCGACGACGGTCTCGTGAACGATTCGTTCGGTACGGTGGACATCGCCGACTCCAATGGCCTCGACGAAAGCAAAGAAACTGGAGATGCCAAGGCACGCAATAAGGACACCCGCGAGGACTGACACGACCTTGCACCCGTCTCTACGCCCAAAAACAACAACCCCGGCGATCAAGCCGGGGTCGGTTTTGAAAACTCTGCTACGTTTTACGCTTTTACGGCGGTACGCTCCACTTCCTTGAGACGGGCGGCCTTGCCGCGCAGTCCGCGGATGTAGAACAGCTTCGAGCGCCGTACCTTGTAGCTGCGAACCTTCTCCACTTTGTCCACAACTTTGGAGTTGAACGGGAAAATACGCTCCACGCCTTGCCCAAAGCTCATTTTGCGGACGGTGAAGGTGCCCTGAGGTCCGTGGTTCACCGAAATCACCAGACCTTCGAACGCCTGCAGGCGTTCCTTATCGCCTTCTTTAATCTTCACTTGCACGCGCACCTGGTCGCCGGGCACAAACTCGGGAATATCCGTGCGCTTCAGCTTTTCAGCCAGACGCTGCATAACTGGATGGATTGACATAGCTTCTTCCTGCTGATGGACTCAGAGTCTTGATTCTAACAGAGATTCAGCCTTCGCGGCTAGTCCGCCGCGATTCGCTCGTGCTATCGTTCCTTTAGCTTTCCACTTCCCCAGCTTCCGGAGGTAACTTGAATCCAGTCAAAGGCTTCAACGTCCTAGGCGCGCACGTCGACGTGATCACTACTGCCGAAATGACCGGCGGCCGCACCTGCGTGGTGGTTGAAACCTCTCCTCCCGGCGGCGGTCCTCCGCCCCATTCCCATCAAAACGAGGACGAGACCTTCTACGTCCTTGAAGGCGAATACGAAATTCTTTCCGAGGGCAAGTGGCACAAACTCACGAAAGGCGAGGGCGCTCATAGCAACCGAGGCTCGCTTCACACCTTTCGCAACGCCGGCGCAGGCACGGGAAAGATTCTGATCGTCGTCTCTCCGGGGGGATTTGAAAATTATCTCGAGGAGATTTCCGTCCTCTCACTTCCACAGGACATGCCGCAACTCCTCGCTATTTCCGACCGGTACGGCATTAAATTCGTTCTCTAACCCAGTCCTCCAGCCGTCCTCACCCTGCGCTATAGTTTCCGCTATGGACGACAAACGCCAGTTGCTACGCCATACGGTTGCCGCACTCGCCTACCGCGCCGCCCGCGCGCTTGACGATGCACCCGAATCATTCGCCACCTTTGACGGTTGCGGACGCCAGCCCGTCCAGATTCTCGCTCACATGGGCGATCTCTTTGACTGGGCGCTCAGCGCGGTGCAGGGAAGTGAGCGGTGGCACAACTCCCCGCCACTGCCATGGCAGCAGGAAACGGCTCGCTTTTTCGACACTCTCAAGGCCTTCGACGATTACCTCGCATCGGGTCAGCCGCTGCATGTTGAAATGGAACCGCTCTTCCAGGGACCAATAGCCGACGCACTGACTCACGTCGGCCAGATAGCGATGCTCCGCCGCCTCGCTTGTTGCCCTGCGCGGGGCGAAAATTTCTTTGTCGCCAAAATCGCCGCCGGCCAGGTGAGTGGGGAGCAGCCGGAGCCAGTCCGACCGTTTCGCTAGAGATCACCGGACGGCTTTACCGCAACGGACAGCCCAGCTGCACACCGCTGTCGCAGAACACTTCGCAGGGAATGACTCAAAATCAGCTGTGATAATCTTCGTCAAACGATGGCCAGTTCGTCGCCTAATAGCATTGTCGGACATTTCAAACGCGTCGCCTGTGCATGTGTTGGGATCGGATTAATAGTTCTGTCTATTTTTCGTCAGGCGGTAAATGGGCATCCGATCCCATCATGGCAGCGTTTCTTGATAATTGCTGGGGGCTTCTTCTTTCTCTACGTCGCCTCGATGCACTACTTCCCAAAGAACAGGCGCCGCCGTGCAGCGCTGGATGCTCTTCTCGATGAAGCTGAAGCCGAAGAACGCCGAAAACACGAAGGCATCTAGCGCGTCTTCAAGAACTCTTGTCCTATTTCGTTTGTTTTCCCTACTCGATCATTGCTGAACAGCGAATCGAGAACTCCTCCCGAAAAGCATTCGCTGAATGCTCATTGGTGGCTGTCTTTATCGAAGAAGAGGGAAATAGGCCGGGGTCGTCGCCTTGTACCGCGCGAATTTCTCTCCAAACCGCGCCGCCAACAACTTTTCTTCCGCGCGCACGCGAATCTCGGTTCCGATTACGAAGAAGACCACGCCCGCCACCATCATCGGCCACCAGGTCTTTGCGAATCCCGTTGCCAGCAACATCCCCAGCATCGATGCGTAGATCGGATTCCGCAACCAGCGGTAGGGCCCGGTTGTAATCAGTTCATGATCTTCGCTGAGTGCAGCTTCAAAACGCCACTGCTTGTCCAAATGGCGAGTGGCCAGCCACGCCAGCACCACCGATGGGGGGCCGAGGATCATCGACGCAACGAGAGATGCCGCCGACTTGTGAAAGCCATTCGGAAAGACAAACGCCCAGACACACGCGAATGCCAGCATTACCAGCACGATGCCAACCCGGGACGAAGTTGCGCGCACCGCTTCCTTTTGCCCTTTCGCACGCTTCTGCGGCCGTACAAAGGCCAGTGACCAGGCTAACCAGCACACGCCCAGTTCGATCCAGGCGGCAATCTCCAGTGGGGTCGAAATGCTCACTCGCTGCCCCCTCTCCGGATCGCATCAAGCAGCCGCTGGTCCTCATCGCTCAGAGCCGCGCGCTCGATCAAGTCTGGCCGGTTGCGCAGCGTCTTCCTCAACTGCTGCTCTCTCCGCCATCGCCGAATCTGCTGGTGATCGCCGTTCAGCAGCACCTCAGGCGCTCGCATTCCCGCAAACTCCGCAGGCCTCGTGTAGTGCGGATAATCGAGCAGTCCTCCCGCTCCATGCTGCGAGCGCGGCACGCCTTCTTCATCCGTTTCGATCTCCTCGTCTGCCACTCCGAAGCTTTCAAACTCCCCTGAAGCCTCGTTGCCCAGCACCCCGGGCACCAGGCGCATCACCGTATCCACCATGACGGCAGCAGCCAGTTCGCCGCCACTCAATACGTAGTCACCAATCGACAGCTCCATGTCGCAATAGAGTTCATTGATCCGCTCATCCACGCCTTCGTAGCGACCGCAGATCAGCACCACTCGATCCAACTTCGCAAGTTCCCGGGCCACAGCCTGCGTAAACGGCCTTCCTTGTGCCGACATCAGAATGACCCGCGTTTCTTCCCGTTTCCTGGTGTCCTCGTTTCCTCGCTCGCTCCTTGTCTGGATTTCCAGCGACTCCAGCGCTTTTGCCAGGGGCTCCGCTTTCAGCACCATTCCTTCGCCGCCCCCAAACGGGCGGTCATCCACGGTCCGATGCCGATCGTGCGTGAAGGCACGCAAATCATGCACGCCCACGCTTACCAGACCCTCGGCCTGTGCGCGCCGCACGATTCCGTGCTCAAAGATCCCGGCGAAGAACCCCGGGAAGATAGTGATAATTTCAAACTTCATGCCGTCTCTCATGATCATAGAACTGGCGGCGAGCGCGGGGGCATACTCTTTGCCTTGCAGAATCGAAAACAGCCTTCTTTTCATCTCTTCTACATCGGGCCAGGCTTTTTGAATCTCAACGCGCGAGGTTTGAGCAGTCATTCTCGCTGGAATCCTTAATGGCAAAGAAACTCAGGCTCCTGGCAGTTCTCGCTCACCCCGACGATGAGTCCCTCGGTTTTGGCGGAACCCTCGCCAGCTACTCCTCCGAAGGCGTGGAAACATATCTCGTAACCGCCACGCGCGGTGAAGCCGGCCGGTTCGGCGCGCTTGGACGATCAGCTGATCCGCTCGAGGTGGGCCGTGTGCGCGAGGCGGAACTGCGTGCCGCCTCATCGGCGCTCGGCGTCTCCGGGGTCTCCATTCTGGGCTTCCCCGACGGTGGAGTCGATAAAGTTGCTCCCTCGATTGCCATCCGCACAATCGCCGCGCACATTCGCCGCATCCTGCCTGATGTTGTGGTCACTTTCGGTCCCGACGGGGCTTACGGCCATCCGGACCATATCGCGATCTCGCAGTTTGCGACCGCTGCCTGCGTATGTGCCGCCGATCCCGCCTATGAGATCAGTGAGGATGCGATGCCTCCTCACCGTGTCGCGAAGCTCTATTACCTGGCATGGCGCAGGAATAAATGGGATGCCTACCAGGCAGCCTTCCGCAAGCTCACATCGACAGTCGACGGCGTGGAGCGTCAGGCCAACCCCTGGCCCGACTGGGCCGTCACCACCGAGATCGATACCTCCGCAGTCTGGCCCACGGTCTGGAAAGCCGTCTGCAGCCATCAGACCCAGATCTCGATCTACGAGCGGTTGGGAGAGTTGACCCCCGACCAGCAGAAGGCGCTCTGGGGCTCGCAGGAGTTCTATCGCGTCTTCAGTTCGGTGAACGGTGGACGGGCATTGGAAGAGGACCTCTTCGAGGGCCTGCGCTGACATATTTTAAGTCTCTCCAATCCCAGATCCTTAATCCGGCTTTGAGTCCTTTGCCGAGCAATATTGAATTTGAAATGCCCGCGGGGTGGGCACGCAGGCCTCACGGCGACGGCGGGGCAGATGGTGATTGCACCGGGAACCTCGGAATCTCTGTGACACTCGCGAAACTGTATGGACGCGCCTCATGGAGCCCCTGATAATCGCTAATCTCAGTTCATCTCGAAGCTCAAAGGAGCTCGACCGATGAATTCTCTTGCCTCCGATCCTGAAACAGCGGTTCTATCGCCGGTTATACACGTGAACCGAAGCCGGAGAGGAATCTTGCCGATAGCTGGGACCTCGATTTCCAGGGCAGCGGGATTCCGGATCCTGGTAGTTCTTGCCACGATCCTGATCCTGGTCTGCTGCATGATTCCGAAGATTCAACAACCGATGTCTTACCATTCATTCGCAGATCGGAGGAGTTTCCTTGGAATTCCCAACTTTGGAGACGTTGTCTCGAACCTGTCCTTTGCCGTAGTAGGAGTGTGGGGACTCTTTTTCCTGTTTCATTCTCGTCCCGACCCAAAACAGGGACGCTTCATTGATCAGCGAGAGATATGGCCTTACTCGTTTGTATTCGCTGGACTCCTGCTGACGGCTTTCGGCTCCTCTTATTACCACCTTTCTCCGAACAATGCCCGACTCGTGTGGGATCGTCTGCCGATGACCATCACCTTCATGTCGTTGGTGGCCGCGGTCATCGTAGAGCGTATAGATCTGCGGCTCGGACTCTGGTTATTGCCGGCTCTTCTGATTGTTGGGTTAGCCAGCGTATTGCAGTGGTATCAGAGTGAGATCAGAGGAGCAGGAGATCTCCGGTTCTACGCAGCCGTGCAAGTATATTCTGCTTTGGTGATTTTGCTCGCCCTCTTCTTGCCGGGTAGATATACGCGGAACTCGCTTTTAGGGCTTGTTCTAGCTTTCTACGTTGCAGCGAAGGTGCTCGAGTCTTTTGACACTCAAATCTTCACGCTGCTGCACGTTGTAAGTGGTCACACTCTGAAACATCTCGCTGCGGCAGCGGCTGGCTTTTGCATCTTGCGAATGCTGCAAAGTCGGAGCCCGCTCGTGGACATATCTACGAGACAAATATGACCTCAATCGATTCACTTTGTGCTCTAATGGTGCGCGACAATCATGCCTGACTACGAATCGTTATTAAATCGCTGGCAATCGGCGGGTGTTCTCGATGCTGAAGGGGCTGCTCGCATCCGCGCCTGGGAATCTGCGCAAGCTCCCACAACTGCTTTGCGGGCCCCAGGGGCAAAACTGGAATCGCGAGACTCCGGAATTGCCTGGCAGGGAAGGGTAGCGCTCATTCTCGGCGGTATTCTCCTTGCCAGTGGAGTCATCCTCTTCGTCTCCGCACATTGGGACCAACTGGGTCCCGGCATGCGTTACATGCTTGTGATGGCGATGGTCGCCGTCTTCCACCTCGGCGGGGCGGTTTCGCGCGAGCGCTATCCAGCTACATCTGCCACGTTGCACGGCGTTGGAACGATGGCGACTGGTGCTGCGATCGCGCTCGTCGGACAGATCTTCAACATCCAGGAGCATTGGCCGGCGGCCGTTCTGCTTTGGGCTGTCGCGGCTCTCTTCGGATGGATATTGCTGCGCGACCAGGCGCAGCAGACGTTGACCATGCTTCTGATTCCGGCCTGGTTCATCTGCGAATGGAGTTATGCCGCAGAAAATCACATTGGCGCCGACGTCTATGTCGGCCGGTTTCTTTTCGTCTGGGCCATCCTTTATCTCACCCTTTTTATTGGGACAGAGCGTCGCATCGTCCGCGGCATTCTCTTCGGAGTTTCTGTAATTGCTGCTGTCGTGGGGGTGTTTATGCTGCTGGAGAGTTGGCGCTCATGGTACGGCATGCAATCTTATCCCGCGTTGCATACGCGCGTCTGGGGATGGGTCATCATCGCCGTGTTCCCTATACTCTTTTCCTTGTTCCGCCTGCGTAAAAGCGCGATTCCCGTGCTGGCTGCGATCGCTTTCGTCATTGCTCTGCCATGGTGTACCCGCGTGCTGGTGGAACACTACGGCGTGAGTTCCTGGACGCACTATGAGCCGAGCTTCGCCGCTCATGCGCTGGTAGGCGCTTTCTGCGTCTTCCTGATCTGGTGGGGAGTTCGCGAGACGAGCCGAGGCCTGGTCAATTTCAGGCGTCGTGGCATTTGGCGCAACGGTAGCGTGGTTCTATTTCAGCAATCTGTTCGACCAGCTGGGACGCTCTCTCGGACTTATCGGTCTCGGCGTACTCTTTCTCGCCGGTGGATGGGCGCTTGAAAAGACGCGGCGCGGCCTGCTGGCGCGCATCGCGCAATCGCCGATTGAGGTGGCGCAATGAAATTTTCAAGAGTGTCAGTCACCCTTCTCGTCATCCAGATCGTGATTGTCTCTTCGATCGCTCTCAAGTATCTCTATCAGCGCGCTACCTGCCCTCGGGTGTGGGCGCGCGCAGCGGCTTACGATCCTTCGCTCATCATGCGCGGCCGCTATCTGAGCCTCCAACTCACCGTGGACGGGTGCAGCAGCACGCTGCCTTCCGCAAAAGACGCTCAGTTTCCGCGCAATCAGAACGGCGTCCCGAATGGCCAGAGGTTCAATATCAATGCGCCGGATGTTGTCTGGTTTCAAGCGAAGCTTGCGGTCAAGGACAACAAGCTCATCGCCGTTCGAACTCCAGATTCGGAGGGCACTGCGGCAACCCAGACAGTCTCTGCTGCACCCAGCGCAGCCTGCGATCAAATGCGTCTTTCGAACCCGGTCGACTTCTACATCGCCGAGCACGCGAATGATCCGAGCTGGTTGAAAACCGGCCAGGAACTCTGGATTGAAGTCACTGTGCCACCCAAAGGCCCGCCACGCCCGCTGCAACTGGCGCTCAAAGACAACGGCGTCTGGAAGCCGCTCGCGTTCGACTAATGCATTCGCTTGGTCTCTATCATCGCGAACACGCGAAGCGCGCTAACGCCGCTCAGGCCGGTTGATCTCCAGGAGTCCTTCGGGCAGGGCCATCTCCACGCGCTTCGATTCGAGGTCAATGCGCCGCAGATAATCCTTCGCGAAGGGGATCAGGATTTCATCGTCGTCACTGCGGGGACTCGCCGGCTTCACCACAAGCATCGCCACAGGCCCCGCGCTGCGATCGACGTCTTCGATCTCGCCGATGACGAGAGGTTCTACGCCGGCGACGTCGGCCAATACGCACCCAATCAGATCACCGATGTAAACATCGCCCTCAGCTAACGGCGCGCGCTCGGCAAGGGGAATCGCGACGACCATTCCAGCAAGCTCTTCCGCCGCAGAAATCGAATCCACGCCGGCGAAGTGGAGGACAATGCCGCCCTTGTGCAGCCAATGATGAAGGAGCTCAACTTCGCGCGGAGACAAAGCTTCGCGGAGAAGCCAGAGACGCTTGCGCTCGGCAAACTTATCAGGAAAATCTGTCAGAATCTCGGCGAAGACCTCGCCCTTGCGGCCTTGTGTGCGCTTAATGCGCGCAAGCCACACCCATCCCTCGAGCGCCATCAGATGCGCCCAAAGCGATGCGTGGCCCAAAGGGGTTGGTACATCCTACGCTTCGTCGTCCTCTTCCAGGATATCGAGCGTGTAGCGATGGTGAAGCTTCATGCTCACGGCACCCAGGATTGTCCGTACTGAGCGGGCTGTTCGCCCCTGCTTCCCGATTACCTTGCCAACGTCACTGGGCGCCACCCTCAGGCGAAGAACGGTGTTTTCGTCCCGCTGCACTGATTCGACTTCAACGGCTTCCGGTTCGTCTACCAGGGCCCGTGCGATTTCACGGACCAATTCATCAACTGCCACCATGTCAACTTGGGTCATGAACTTGCCTCTGACCGTAAACATCCAAGGAGAAGCGACTTGGATCGGTGCGCCGATAGTATCAGCACACCCTGTAAAAAGTCAGCTAGTTGTGAGCGGGGATGGAAAAAATCCCGCGCACACGGGAATCCATGGAAACTGGAGTGATCAGGCGACCGCTGGTTCGACAGCTTTGGCCGGATTTTTTTCGACCAATTTGGCCACGATGGGGGAAAGCTGGGCTCCCACGCCTCGCCAATAGGCAATGCGATCATGCTTCAGATCAACGGAAGCGGGGCTGGTGCGGGGATTGTAGGTGCCGACAACTTCGATCGAGCGGCCATTGCGGGCACGGTCCTTCTCAATCACAACGACACGATAGTAGGGCTGCTTGGGGGCGCCAACGCGCGCCAGACGAATCATCACCACGGCGATACAGGTCCTTTCAATTCCGGTGCTCTGTTGCGATCTTCCTGGGTATTTCGGACTGGATGGAAACGCCAGTCTCGTCACCCGGATTCCCCGTTCGGATTTACCGGGTAATCCCGCGGACAGTCCTGGACTGTCGGACGCAAGGCACAACACCTAAGTATCGCCGATACTGACCGTTTCAGGCAAGCCGCACCGGGTTTCCCGCATTGGTGCCCAACGTTTCTCATTTTGCTTGACAGCCCTGTCTTCAGGCCTCTGAATCGGGCATACTTATCCCGATTACCACCTCATCCAAGCAGGAGCACACGCGGCATGTGGCCATTTAGCACGAAAGCGCCCCTAAGCCCCGATAAACTGCCCGTTCCGGAGGGCTGGAGCCAGCGCCAGGGACACGACCCCCTGGGGAAAACCATGCTGATCCGCACCCATACGGGCTATAGCAAGTTCAAAGGAGTCGCCGGCTACGGCCATCACGTCGCGATTGCCGTGCCGATGGTGGACACCACTCGGGCTGGGTTTCCCAATCCGGGAGAGGTGGAAGACCTTAAGCGAATCGAGAGCTATATCTGCGAGGTTTTCGAGTCGAATCGCGAATCGCTGCTGGTGGCGTCGACGACGATTCCGGGTGTTCGCGAGTTCATCCTCTACACTCGCAATCCCGATTCGGTGCAACGGAGGTTCGATAACGATCTGCTCGCCCGCGTGTTCACGCACCGCGTGCACATCAAGATCGAGCCGGACGAGGGCTGGAGCCGCTATCAGAAGCTGTTGTAGCGGCGGAGGGCGGCGCTAGTTGAGGGTGGTCGTGAACGGATAGCCGGCATTCACGATCGACTCCCTGCGGTTTGTGAAAGATCTCAGCGCGTCCTGCTCAGTGAGGTACGCCTTGTCACTGAAGCCCTTCCACTGAATCTGCTGGGCCGCGGCCGACCAGGATGCGTGAATTTCGCGAACCAGATAACTTGGCGCAGTCGGACTGCCAACTTCGATCATGCGGAGTTCGACCAGTTCATGGTTTTGCGCTGGGAGATGGGGTGCGCTCGACTTCCAAAGGATCTCTGTCATGCGTCCATGTTCCGCCGATCACTGCGGAACAAGATGTGAGCTAGCTCACTTGACTGGCCGGTGGCTAAAAGTAGAGTTCGGGGCCGCTTCTCGGAAACAAGAATCTCAGCATCGGTCTGACGCGGGCTGCCCAGCTTGCCTCGTCGTGGGTGCCGCCGTGGACCTTCTCGAAATGCAGGGTCTCGCCCGGCCGCCAGCCGTTGGCCTTCAGCCTCCGTGCAAGGTGCTCCGCGTCTTTCAAGGTGCGCTGTCCTTCGCGGTCACCGACATCCAGCCACATGCGCGGCCGCTTCCAAAGCTGCGGAGCGTGCTCGTTCAAGTACCCAAGGATGCTTTTGTGGTTCCACCATACGCTTGGCGACATCACCGACAGCTTGCCGAAGAGAGCGGATACCGCAACCCCAGGTAGAGCGTGACCAGTCCGCCGAGCGACGATCCGCCCATGCCGGTGCTCTCGCGATCCCGGCGAACGCGATATTGCCGGGCGATCCACGGCATCAACTCCTGGGTGACCAACTGCCCGTAGGCTTCGGCCTCACCGCCGCCCATCTGCCAGTTGTACTCATGGGTGTACTCGGCAAGGCGCCGGTCGCCGGTGTTGTAGATTCCCACGATGACCAACGGCTCGACTTCGCCAGCTTCGATCGCCGCATCGGCATGCTCGCGCACCTGCCAGGTGCGGTCTTTTACGAACGAAGTCCGGCCGTCAAACAGGTTCTGTCCATCGTGGAGATAGAGAGCGGGAAAGCTGCGCTCCGGCTGCTCTTCGTAGCCTGGAGGAAGGTAAACAATTACATTCCTTTTATCGGGCAGATAATTGCTATGAAATGACTTATGTAGAACAAGCGGGGATGTTCCGGCACGATATCTGTTTGTGCGGGGATTGTCTCTTCCGTGTTGTTTTCCTGGCGTGCTTTCAGATTCAATCCGATGTATTCCCCTTGCCGTGGGCCTTATTGCAATGCGTATCCCTGTTCCTGATTCCTGCTTTTTCCCTGTTACAGTAACAGGAAACCAGCGCTTCTCAAATTGTCGGTCCCGGGAGCAAAAACAATCATGAACCGCGAGTACCACAAGTGGTATTCCAACCGGCTAGGCCGCGACATGGAACTGCTCGTCTTCGGCCATTCCGGACTGCCTGTTCTGGTCTTTCCCACCTCAGGCGGACGCTTCTTCGAGTTTGAAGACCGCAGCATGATCGGCGCTGTATCGGATCGCATTGAGCGAGGCGACCTGCAGTTTTACTGCGTTGACTCGGTTGATATGGAGAGCTGGTATAACCGCAACGTACCTCCGCGCTGGCGAATCGCCCGGCACGTGCAGTACGAGGACTACCTGATTCACGAAGTGGTGCCGCTGATACGGAAAAAGAACTGGGACCGGCACCTGGTTTCGCTGGGCTGCAGCTTTGGCGGATACCACGCCACCAACATTGCTCTACGCCATCCCGACATCTTTACCGGCTTACTGACGATGTCCGGCGCATTCGATCTTTCCAGCTTTCTTGCCGGCTACTACGACCAGGATTGCTACTTCAACCTTCCCATGCACTATTTGCCGAATCTTGCTGATCCATGGTTCTTTGACCACTATCGCCACAACACCTATCTTCTAGCCACAGGGTGGGACGATCAGTGCCTCGGCCAGAACCAGAGTCTCGATCGGATCATGAGCTCCAAGGGCATTCCCCACAAGCTATACACGTGGGAAACCTTTAACTCGCATGACTGGCCGACCTGGCAAAGGATGATCCAGGAATACCTCTAGAGGCAGGGAACGAGAAAGAAGACAGATCGCGGAACCGGAATCGGCTGAACGCGCATCTCTTGACTCGACCTGCAAGCATGTGGGTCGGACCGAGGCTTTCCCGAAGATGTACCCGAGTCGTCAATTGCCGACCCGATCCTGAGCCCTTAGAACTGTAAGCGGATCGCCTCCTTGCCTGGTTTCCCGTTGATAGCCCACAGCAACGAAACTCTACCTGCGAACTCTGGAAATCAAATGAGCGAACTTAATCCTTACGCGGAATTCCTCGACGGCCGTCCACTTGAGGTAATCCTTTCCTCTACTTCTCACGAGATCGCCAACAAACTCCAGATGATCGGGCCGGATCGCACGATTGAGCAACCGGCGCCGGGCAAGTGGTCGCCCGCCGAGATTGTGTGTCACCTGGCCGACTGCGAGATTGCTTTTGCCTTCCGACTCCGCCAAACGCTCGCTGAGGATCACCACGTTATGCAACCGTTCGACCAGGAGAAGTGGGCTGCCCCTTACAAGGGCTTTACCGCCAAGGATGCTTTTACCGCGTTTACGGCACTTCGCAACTGGAACCTTGTTCTGATCGGCAAGACGCTTTGCCCGTCTCGGGGTCCAAGCCGGTGACCCATCCGGAGCGCGGAAGCATGACCTTTTATACGATCGTGGAGACCATGGCCGGCCACGACCTGAACCATCTGGCGCAGCTCAAGCGAATCGCAACGAGTTGACGGCCGCCGGGATGACGGATCCCCGCCGAGCAGCGCGGAATTTCACTTTTTTTCTTTTCGTGTAAGTTCCTCATACGAAAGGACTAATTTATAAAGTCCTGAAAACAGGCTGCTTAGCTGGATGGGTGTTCGGACACTCAGATTCCTACCTTTTTCTTCTTTTTTGGTAAGTTCCTCATGCAAAAGGACTAATTTATAAATTCCTGAAAACAGGCATCTTAGCTGGATCGGTGTCTGACACTCTAGCAGCCCTCGCCATTACAGATTCCTTCCGTTTCTCCCTTTCATGTTTTTCGCCAAATACCTGATTTCATTGTCTTTATTTGCAAAGTCTTCAAAATAAATCACTTAACGCTCGAAGGAAAAATCAGCCGAGATTCCAATGCCGAATCTGAGCACACAGGTCCATTGTGCGCCGAGAGGGCATAATTCCCTGCAAAACAACGAACGCCTTTTGGGCAATGGAATGAGCGGATTAGGGAATAGCTTCGGTTGCAGCTGTTGACGTTGACCCAGGGCCGCACTCGGTTGATCGGAGAATGGGCACGTCCCTGAGTGCCGGTGAGTTTGTCAGGCTACTTCCGCGTGTTCGGCTTCGTTGGTGAAAGGGATCGACACCTGAAAGGTGCTGCCATTTCCGGGTTCGCTGGTGACAGCGATCTGGCCGTGGTGTTCGTCGATGATGCGGCGAACCAGCGAAAGTCCCAGCCCGGTGCCGGCGCTTCTGGTGGTGAAGAAGGGACGGAAGATCTGGGAGAGCTGCTGCTCAGACATTCCGCGGCCGGTATCGGCGACCGTTATGGTTGCGCAGTCGTCTTGCGAGCCGATGGTCACCGTAACGCTGCCGTTGTTTTCGATGGCCTGAACAGCATTGAGGAGGAGGTTGAGGACGACCTGGTGGATCTGGTCGCTGTCGTGTTCGACCTCGGGCAGATCGGCTGCGAGGACAGTAGTGATCCGGATGGGCTTGGAGAGGACCTGCTGACGGGCGAGCATCACGGCGTGCTCGACGGTGGTATTGAGGCTGCTTTTCATGATCCTCGGGGGATGAGGGCGAGCGGTTTCGAGGAGATCGGTGAGGATGCGGTTGATCTGATTGATCTCGATGCGCACATCTTTGACCATGGCGCGAGCGGGGCTGGAGGGGGGCAGGTCGCGGCCGATGATCTCGATTACGCCGGCAATGCCGGCGAGCGGATTGCGAATCTCATGGGCAAGACCGGTCGCCAATTCGCCGAGAGTTGCCAGGTGCTCGGCCCGTGACATCTGTGTGCGATGCATGGTTTCTATCTCCAAACGGCTTTCTCGTAATTGCTGCACCATGTAATTGAACTTGCGGCCCAGATCGCCGAATTCGTCGTTGCTGTCGGAAAAACTGACTGCTACGTCCAGATTGCCTTCGCTGATGATGCTGATTTTTTCCTGCAGTTCGACCATCGGGCGCTGGATGAGGTAAGCCAGAACCGCGATGGAGACTCCGCAAACCGTGGCGGCTCCGGCCCCGGCAAGAAGGAGCAGTGCGTCGCGATCGGGATCCCTTACCGAGACGGTAGCAATCGTAAACAGGAGGAGCCCGGCCAGCAGGACGAAGACCACGGGCAGGATTGCCTTGATCTGCCAATTGACTCTGACTTTGCGCACGCGGAAATCCTTTGCCGGGCCGAGCGTGATCCCCACAGAAGCAATTAGCAAGTCGTTTTCCACATTGGCGGAAATGCTAAAGAACGTTGACGCAAACAGTTAGTCCGAACGGGGCGCGGGCATTTGGGGTAAATGGCGCACGTGGGGATGCGATTTTGCGCAATGGGAGCGGCGCTGAGGATGCGGCAGGTTCGGTCGTCCCAATGGGAGCCGGCATTCCAGTCGTTCGCGATCCGGGGTTCGGTCCGCCGAGGCGGACTCTATCCGATAACGATCCTCCGGCATTTCGTTCGCGAATTCGTTTTCATCGCGATTTGCGCCGGATGTCAGGGCAGGTTCCTGACACAGCCAGGACGGCAGAAGGGAAATGGGGGATTTGACCTCAAGGGTGCGGGAGAACGCCCATCGTGTGATCTAAATCACGGATGCGGAAGGAGGTTGAATGTCTAATCGAATTGCGAAACTCTCTAATCGGGGCAGATTACCGGATGAAGAGGGTTCGTTGCCGGGTTAGTAGAAACGGCGACATTCGTGCAATGAAGTTTATCTAGAGTCCGTATGAAACTTCTTCCTCTTCGCACCTGGGTTTCACGAACAGCCGGCCGAATGGGCTTTGCTCCAGTGGCGTGCCTGTCACTGATGCTGGTGACAGCGAGTGGGGCTCGCGCCGCGGTGCATCCGGTGCCGCTGGATAAAAACGTTGATGCGAAGAAGTGCCTGGAGTGTCACGACGACAAGACGAAGCACAAGTTTGTGCATTCGGCGATGCAGGGCGGATGTCTCAGCTGTCACGAGGTTCGAGTCAACAAGGACGTGACGCGGGTGAAGCTGACGACGGCGACAACCTCTTCGCTGTGCCTTTCCTGCCACGCGGACAAGGACGACAAGACAATCAAGGGAACGGTGCACCCACCGGCGGTTCGCGATTGCCTGACCTGTCACGATCCGCATGGGAGTGAGAACAAGAATCAGCTGGTCAAGGCTGAGTCAGGGGAGGCGAAGGAAAACCTCTGCCTGAGCTGCCACAAGACCGGCGAGCACGTGGCGGAGAAGGGAAGCCGTCATGCCGCGCTCGAAGCGGGGTGCGATACATGCCACACGACGCACAAGACAGGTGCAGAGCCCACGATGGAGAACCGTTTCCATTTGACCAAGGCTGCTCCGGCGCTGTGCGTAGATTGCCATGATGTAAAGGACGCTGAACTGGCAAAGAAGCACAGCAACCAGCCGTTCGGAACCGCGAATTGCCTGGAGTGCCACGATCCGCATCAGTCCGACTCGCCGAAGCTGATGGTGAAGTTCCAGCATGTGCCTTTCCAGGGGAATGGCTGCGAGACCTGCCACCAGCCCGCGAAAGATGGGAAGGTGGTGCTGACGCAGACGGACGCGAAGATGCTTTGCGTGACCTGCCACGACGATAAGGCGAAGGAGATCGATTCGGCGAAGGTGCCGCATCCGGGAGCGGCGGGCGATTGCACGGACTGCCACAACCCTCATGCGAGCAGCCAGCCGGGATTGCCGAAGACAGATTCAGTGAGCATCTGCCTGGGCTGCCACAGCGATATCGCAGACCAGAGCAAGAAGGCGGTACATCATCAGCCAGTGTTTGGCCAGGGATGCTCGACATGCCATGCGCCACACGGCGGAGATAACGATCATCTGCTGCGGGCGAAGGGAAATGCGCTTTGCCTGGAGTGCCACGGGCCGGACTCGGTGCCGCAGAAGGACCAGGCGAATCATTTACTGCTGATATTCAACGGCAAGGTCAGGCTGCCGGACGACTACTACACGAAGAACAAAGTTCCGGTGTTGCCGCTGAAGTACGGACTTGGACATCCGGTGGAGTATCACCCGGTTTCGGACGTGATGGATCCGACGAATCAGACGAAGGTGAAGACGCCGCTGAGTTGCATGTCGTGCCACCAGGCTCACGCTTCTGCGCAGCCGGATCTGCTGATCAAAGACCAGGTGAACAACATGGCCTTCTGCGACAACTGCCACAAGAACAGGCTGAACATGAACGAGACGGTGCTGCCCGGGAAATAAGGAGAGTCGAGCGCAGGAGCGTTCGCGACTGGAGATTACGATGTTCTGCTTCCTCTACGATTCGATCCGACCACGCAAGGGGATGGGATTGTTGCTGTTCATTGCGTTATGCGTAGCGTTGCCACCGTAGCGAAGGCCAGTAAGAAGAAGGCCGATGCACCGGCGCCGACGCTCGGTTCGCGCAAGTACGCTTTCGATCCGAAGAAGCTGGTATGGCCGAGCCCGCCGAACGTTGCACGCATACGCTGGGTGGACTATTTCGCGGGGACAAAGATCGACTACAAGGAGACGGACAACAAGAAGCCGAAGTCGAGCTGGATGGATCGGCTTGCGGGCGGGCAGTCGGAAGCCGAGAAGGTAAATCTCAAGACGTTTCCCTATCAGATGATCGGGCCGTACGGAATCGCCGTCGATTCGAAGGGATTGGTTTACGTGGCAGATCAGCGCGTGGGCGTCATCTTCATTTTCAATACGGAGACGCACGATACGCAGATGATCCGGAATGGGTCGGAGGCACACTTCGGATGGATCAATGGATTGGCGATCGATGATGACGACCGTTTATTCGTTTCCGACGGAAAAATGCATCGAGTGCTGATTTTCAATACCAAGCATGAAGTGGAGAATCAGATCAAGGAAGGGCTCGAAGATCCTGTCGGCCTGGCGATCGATACGACCAATCGATTTCTGTACGTGGTGGACACGCAGCAGGACCAGGTGATTGTGTATGACGCGGATTCGTTGAAATTGCTGCGCAGGATCGGGACTGGCGGGAAGAATCACTTCCTGACGACTCCGGCGACTTTGGAGCGCCGCAGGGTGCGGCAGTGGATACCGACGGCAACCTGTACGTGACGGACACGATGAATAACCGCGTGGAGATTTTCGATGCCGACGGAAACTTCGTGACCGAGTTTGGCAAGCATGGAGATGGTCCGGGATGCTTTGCGCGGCCGAAGGGCATTGCAGTTGACGTTGACGGGCATATCTGGGTGGCGGATCAAATGACGGACCGGTTGCAGGTGTTCAATCGCGATGGGCAGTTGCTGACCTACATCGGCATGAATCACGGGGAACTGCCGGGGCAATTCAAGACCCTGGTGGGCGTCGCGATCGACAAGAACAACCGGGTATTTACGACCGAGCAGGAACCGGGCAGATTGCAGATGTTTCGATATGTGACGGACGCCGAGGCAGCGGCGGCGAAGCAGAAGAGGGAAGAGGAGTTGCAGAAAGCCGCGGACAAGCGACAGAAGGCTTCTGCTCAGGGGCCGACGGAAAAGCCCGCCGCTACAACAGCGCCGACAGCCGACCCTTCATCGCAGAAGGCCGCGGGGAGCAAGCCGGACTGAAGTTCGATCGAGCTCGGTGACAAGAATTTGTGCGCGCAGGAGGATCGCCTTCTGCGCGCGGTTTTTTTCAGCGGGTAACCGCTTACGCGCGTAATGCGTGAGCGCGGGCTGCGGTAACCACGCGCCGAATCGAACTTGCCACGCCATTCCCACTCTTGATGGATTCAACATTTCATTTGCGACGACTAGCCTCGCGACATGGGGTTCCATCCGAATCTTGCTGTTTGATTACGTTGTTGAGTTGGAGGCGGGCGTATGCGTTCGGATCGGTTGGATTGGAGAACGTTGAATGGGGCAGTCCCAGTGAAGGTGAGCGGCGAAGAGGCTCACGAACTGAGGCGCGTGAAATGCGAATTGGGCGAGCCGCTTTCCAGGCGGCTTTTGAGAAGGCTGTTTCCGGATCAGCGCAAACAGGAGCGGATTCCGGTGCCGCCCCTGGTTGGCTACCTGGGATCGGTGCGCTCGACGAAGCCGTATCAGGTGGGCGACGTCAGCCTGTCAGGATTTTGTCTTCTGACGGAGGAGCGCTGGACACCGGGGACGGAGATGCCAGTTACGCTAGAGCGAGCAGGAGCGGACGAGCTTGAGCCCGAGTATTTCACCGTTCAGGCCACGGTGGTGCGATGCGACGAAGACGGAGTCGGGTTCTCGATTCTGTTGAGCGAGAGCGAATCGAATGCGGCGCATGGCAATTCGCTGCGGGTGAGGTGGGTGAGCAGGCAGGAGATGGCTCTTTTTTTGAGCCGGTTGAAGGAACATCCAGATTCGCCCCGGCAGCTGGGCGGGGATGCGACTGTGCAATCTCCGGAGAGATCGATGGAAATGTTCCGTGCACCAATGACGCAACCCGGAAGCGACTAGAGATAGTCCCTGGGTGCCTTATCTCCGGTGTTCGTTCGGGCATTCGAAAGCAAGCGAATGGAACAGCCAAAGAAAAAATGGCCATGCCACCGAAGTCAGGCGACATGGTCAGATTGTGCTTCAGGTTAGGCCTCGTGATGAAACTCAGTGCGGGTCGAAGATGACGAAGTGGTTGGCGGCGCTGATGAAGACTCGCTTGAAGAGGGTGGTGGGGAGAACGCCGTCTTCCCCGGTTTTTGAATAGAGGCGGCCGTTGCCGGCGGGTGTGGCGAAGGCGATCCGCATTTCTTTCTGCGTGCCAACCCTCACATTGCGTTCCGGTGTATAGGCGTAGACAAACTGTGCCTGCTTGCCGATGGTGCTTCCCTGCACCCGCGCGGATACCGTGGCCTGGTGATCAATATAGAGGAGCGGTACGTTCGAGCCGGAGTCGAGGCGGAGAACCGAGCCCTGCTTGCTGTCATCGGGCAGATGGACGGAAACCAGAATCGCCTCGGCCGAAGCAGAGCCGGAATTCGATACGGCCTCGGAAAGAATCGGAACGCGCTCGCCCCGCAACGACTGCTGCATGCTATGGGAGTCGTCGAAGCAGAGCATCTTGTGGCTGTTGTCGATGAGGAGATCGAAACGGCTGAGGAAGTTGTTGCCGAGGACACCGCGAAGACCGGGGTAGTCGCCCAGGATCGCTCCGAGGTCTTGGACTGCCATGCGAACGTCATGAACGGAAACCGGTCCGATTTCGACGACTGTCGCAGAGACGAGCGGCGCCTCGACGTGGCTGGCGACGGTGACGATGTTGAGAGAGCCAGTGGCTTCGAGCTTCAGTTCCCGGGCGAGAGAAGGATCGACAACGGTGATCTGTGCGCCGGTATCAACCATGAATTCGTAGGGTCCGGAGCCGTTCAAACTGACGGAAATGCCAATGTGCGAGTGGGCCAAAGAGTGGTATTGTACTGGCGCCACATTCCCCGGGCACTGGGCCACGCCGAAAACCATGGAAGAGTTCAGAAGGAAGAGCGTGCAGGAGAGAATCAGCCGGAAGCTTCTCATTGGAATTCACCTCAGCCGCAATGGCTGAGGGAACTCTGGTTGAGGGTGAGTGCATTGTCGTGAGCTCCGTCAGATGCTTTCTTAAGGCTGGTTTAGGCTTTTCGGATGGACGGGTGATGGAAATATGATCCCCACTAAACGCTTTGTTTTCAGGTTCTCTGATGTTGAGGTAAACGAGCAGGAGCTTAGGGCAAGGCGCGGTGGTGAGGCGCTGGATCTAGAGCCGAAGGCATTTCGGGTGCTCGTTTACCTGATCAAGCACGCGGGGCATCTGGTTACAAAGAGCGAATTGATCGAGGCCGTCTGGGGCGAAACTGCGGTGACGGATAATTCACTGACTCGCGTAATCGCACTGCTGCGGCGCGTTCTTGAAGATGATCCTCGCCAACCGAAATTCATCGAGACCGTGTCGACAGCGGGATACAGGTTCATTTGTCCGGTGGAGAGTGAGGAGTCTTCTGTGTCTTCACGGGACCCGGGTGCGGTGCCGCTCTCAGATGCAGTGAAGACGGAAGCGCCGGTTCAGACGGCGACCATCAGAGACAGAACTGCGAGCCTTCGGCATCGATGGAGCTGGGCGCTGATCGTGGGAGCTTTCATTGTGGTGCTTTCCTTTGCTGCAGTTCTTTGGTATGGCAGCCGTCCGCTACCCCCGCCGCACATCGGCGACATTGCGCAGATCACAAATGACCCACGCTACATCGCCAAGGGCATCGCGGGAACTGATGGGGCAAGGCTCTACCTCAATCTGTACGGAGTGCCGAACAGGTTCGGTGAGGTGCCAGTAACCGGCGGGGACGTGTCAATGATCCCAATGAGAGACAGCGGCAACGTGGGACCGCTATCCCCGGATGGAATGAGTTTCATAGTTCAAGGCAATAGCGATCCAAAAGACCAGCTGCGAGAAATCTGGATTGTCGGGGCTTCCGGTAGCCCCGCACGCCTTCTCACTCGTGGGGTAGCAGCTGCGTGGTCAGCCGACGGTAAGCAGGTGATCTATGCAAATTCCAAGGGTGAGATCTATACGATCCCGAGTTCCGGAGGTGAACCGCATTTGATTCGTGTCCTGGGAGGACCCGATCTCCCCGAGTGGCTTCGCTTATTCACCGGACGGCAGCAAGGTACGGTTTTTCTGGGGTCTTCACCGGCTCATGGAGATGGCGCCGGACGGCTCTAACCTTCATGAGATTCTGGCAGGGTGGCACACCATAGATCTCAAGTGCTGCGGCTTCTGGGCACCCGACGGGAGTTTCTTTCTCTTCTTTTCAGCGGGAACATCCGAGGTGGCGGGATTCCCCGGATACCAGATATGGGCAGTCGACGAGCGTCATGGATGGCTGCGAAGGGTGCCGAAACAGCCGATGCAATTGACGTTCGGGCCGATGACCTGGTTGGACTGGGCCGCTTTCATACCGGATGGACGGAAGATATTTGCCAATGGGGAGACCTGGCGCGGAGAACTGGTTCGTTACGACCGTCAGACAAAGCAACTGGAACCCTTCATGGAAGGCATATCCGCGGACATGCTGGATTTCTCACGGGACGGACAATATGTGCTCTATGCGCCCTTTCCCGGAGTTACTATTTCGCGGGCCAACCGGAATGGCACAGATGTCCAACAGATTGTCCACTATTTCAGATCACCCAATAAATCCACGCTGGTCGCCGGGCGGTGATCAAATTGCTTTTGCCTATTCCGATCGTGACGGGAGAAATTCGACCTATGTCGTTTCGGCGAAGGGCGGAACTCCTGTCCGCGTTCTTCCTGACAACAAGTGCTGTGAGGAAGTCGATCCGACCTGGTCTCCGGACGGAAAGCAGTTAGCACTTTGGGTAGGTCTCCAGAGGGAAAGACGGAAACGAAATGAGAATCGTGGATCTTTCGACGCATCGGACGTCGCTTTTACCGCGCCCGCCGAAACGAACATGGTCGCCGCGGTGGTCTCCGGACGGAAGGTACATCGTCTGTCTGACAAATCCATTCCCGAATACCGATGGTCTTGAAATCTACGATTTCAAGGCAAACAAATGGAAGATCCTCTTGACTGAGCCAGGTTCCGGGAACTGGCCGTCATGGTCCCACGACAGCCGATGGATCTACTACATGGGCAGCAGTCAAGGCCAAGGTAACCGACGTCAAGATCCTTCGCATTTCGCCGGAGGAGGCGCGCCCAGAGCTCGTGGAATCTTCCGGGTTTTCGAGGTACTGGGTATGACTGGGGCTGGTTGGACTCGATCCCGACGACAATCTGCTACTGCTCCGCGACGCGGGGACCAGCGAAATTTATCGCTGACGCTAGAGCGTAAATGAATACCGGGTTTCCGATTCGATTCTCCTTGAGGAAGGCTTGAGGGACCGTCGGCGTATTCCCGCTCATCGTGGAAAAGCCGCGGTAAGCGGGGAGCCCGCGACCTTTGGGTGGGGCGGAATTCACAGATTCCCAAACGTGAGGATTGGTTGCTGCATCTAAAATGGCACTATGAATCCACCGATTTCCCCGCGCCGGCACGCGAAGACTCCTCCGCCGGGCGAAACAGGGCAAGAAGCACTTTATCTACGTTCCTTGAGCGAGCGGCAGGTTCCAGTGGCTGTGAAACTGCGCGGCGGCGATACTGTGCGCGGGTGGATCGAGTATTTTGATGACGGCATGCTTCGCCTGACGCGCGATGGCAAGCCGAATCTCTTCATCTACAAGCACCAGATCGAAACGATCACCGAAGCCGGGCGCCGGCGGGGGCCGCGCAACGGTTCGGATGGGTCGCCGCACCCTGCTGCGAAGGCGAGCGAGTGAACGAGATTGCTGCCGTGAGCAATTTGAAAAACATGAAGTGGACGTTGAAGGCTGCGGAGATTGCGCGGGAGGCAGGGGCGCGTCTGCGCGAGTTTTTTGTCGAGGGTGTGGCCACCGAGTACAAGGGCGACGTAGACCTGGTGACGGTTGCGGACCGGACGGTGGAGAAACTGATCCGAACGCGGCTGGGCGAGGTGTTCCCCGAACACGGGATGTACGGCGAGGAAGGCACGCGCGAGCGGCTGGAGCGGGAGTTCCGCTGGTATGTCGATCCGCTGGACGGGACGACGAATTTTGCGCATGGGTTTCCGCAGTTCTGCGTGTCGATGGGGTTGGAGCAGCGCGCGCCGGAGCTGAAGCCCGAGGAAGACGGGATGCTGGTCGCGGCCATCATCTACGACCCGATGCGGGATGAGCTGTTTACGGCAGAGGCTGGCGCGGGAGCGACGCTGAATGGGGCGGCTCTGCACGTTTCGAAGACGGCAAAGCTGGCGGAGTCGCTGGCGGCGACGGGATTTCCGAGCCGGAAGCGGCACCAGAATCCGAATATTCACTTCTACCACGAATTTACTTTGAGATCGCACGGGGTGCGGCGGGCGGGGTCGGCGGCGCTGGATATGGCGTATGTGGCCGCCGGTCGGCTCGAGGCGTTCTGGGAATTCAATCTGAATTCGTGGGACACGGCGGCGGGGATTCTGCTGGTGCGCGAGGCGGGCGGCCGGGTGACAGATTTTTCGGGTAAGCCGGTGCGATTGAGCAGCGAGGAGGTGCTGGCGTCGAACGGGCTGATCCACGACGAGATGGTGGGAATGTTTGAAGACCTCTTTGCCGGGCGCGGGCTGGGACCACTGCCGAGCACGGCGGACTATGTCGCCTTGCGGAAAGACAGGGAAAAGACAGGGAACAGGAGTTAGGGAACAGGGATCAGCGAGACTTTCCGCGGATCTAAAGCGCGTTTCCCGCATGGCAAAACTGCAGGTTTTCGATTGAGGTCAGGCGTGGGGGGCGTGTGCTAGTATCACGTCGAGACTTCACTCTGTCGGAGAGACCCAGAAATGGCCTATGTAATCGCAGAACCCTGTATCGGCACGAAGGACACCGCCTGCGTAGACGCCTGTCCGGTTGATTGCATTCACCCCAAGAAAGACGAAGCAGGTCATGGCGAGGCCGATCAGCTGTTTATCGATCCGGTCGAGTGCATTGACTGCGGCGCATGCGTACCGGCGTGCCCGGTGTCGGCGATCTTTGCGCAGGACGATGTGCCGGAGAAGTGGGCGCACTTTACGCAGAAGAACGCTGAGCACTTCGGCCGGTAGGCTGGTGGATCAGTAGAGATTTCAGCGAAGTTGAGAACGCGTCCGCTGCGGCGGGCGCGTTTGTGCGTTTGGGGAGGCAAGTCTCAGAATGCTGGATGACGAGTCCTGCGTGGCCGCGCCTTTGGACCTTGCGGCAGTACGCATGCCTGGCACGATCCTTTGCGCTTGACCATCCCCAAACTCGAGAAAACGTTTGGGGCACCCGTGCACTCAGGATGACAGCCTGTTGATTTTGTTCTAGGAATTCTCAGATTAAGACAGAGGATTGAGAGCGTGGCGGTGCTGACGTCGGAAGCCGTGGTGTTGCGCACGTGGCCGGTGCATGAGGCCGACCTGGTGGTGAGCTTCTTCACGCGCGATTACGGGAAGATGAAGGGCGTGGCGAAGTCGGCGCTGAAGAGCCGGAGGCGTTTTGGCGGGGCGCTGGAGCCGATGACGGTGGCACGGGCGTGGTTCCAGGAGAAACCGAAGCAGGAGCTGGTGCGACTGGATCAGCTGGAGATTATCCGCTCGCCGTTGTCGCTGCCGGTGGATGCGGCGCGGCTGATGGTGCTGAGTCTTTACGCCGAGGTGCTGGAGCAGGCGCTGCCGGAGCATGATCCCGCAGGAGACCGTGTTTCGGCTGATCGTGTCGGTGCTGGAACAGACGACGGTGGAGCAGCCGTGGATGCCGCTGACGTACTTTGAACTTTGGATGACGCGCCTGATGGGGCTGCTGCCGGACATTGCGCACTGCACGGCTTGCGGCGAGGCGCTGGTGGCGGGTGAGACGAGCTTTAATGCGTACGCGGACGGTTTGTTTTGCCAGGTGCATCGGCCGGGGAATGCGAGTGATCTATCAGTCGATTCGTGGCAGACGGCGATGCGTATGCTGCGGGCTCCGGTTTCGGCATTTGTGGGCGAGGAGTGGCCGCGACGGCGCGGGCAGGATCTGCGGCGGTTCGCGTTGCAGTCTCTGGAGCGGCACCTGGAGCGGAAGCTGAAGTCGGCGGAGATGCTGGCGCGGCTGGCGGGGTGAGGTTTGTGCTTTCCCACCCATTTCGCCAAAAACGCGAAATGGATGGGGCACCCGGCGGAGCTGCCGGACGACAGACCGATTCGTTCCGCCGATTAGCGGAGGACGGCGGGTGGGGCTTTGAAGGCGGAGAGCTGCTCGAAGATTTGGTTGGGGAGCTTGAGGCCGGCGGCGGCGACGTTTTCTTCGAGGTGCGCAACGGAGGAGGTGCCCGGGATGGGGAGCACGACCTTTGAGCGAGCGAGGAGCCATGCGAGTGCGACCTGCATGGGGGTTGAGTTGAGTTCGCGCGCGACGCCGTCGAGGAGGTCGTGGGCTTGCCGATTTTGTCCCAGGGGAGCCCAGGGGATGAAGGCGATGCCGTGCTGTTCGCAGTGGTTGAGGAGGTAGTCCCACTCGCGGTCGGCGAAGCTGTAGCGGTTTTGGACGGAGACGATGGGGACGATCTTGCGGGCGCGCTCGACGTGCTCGAGGGTCACGTTGCTGAGGGCGACGTGCTGGATTTTGCCTTGTTCGCGGAGTTTGGCGAGGCATTCCATAGAGGCGTCGAAGGAGACGGCCGGGTCGGGGATGTGGAGTTGGTAGACGGCTATGCGGTCGAGGCGCAGTCGCCGGAGGCTGCCTTCGACGGCCTCTGCGAGATGTTTGGGTGTGGCGTTATGGATCCACTGGCCGGGACCGACGCGCTGCCATCCACCCTTGGTGGCGATGACGAGATTGGCGGGGTAGGGGTGGAGGGCCTCGGCGATGAGCTCTTCGGAGACGTCGGGGCCGTAGGAGTCGGCGGTGTCGATGAAATTGACTTCGAGCTCGACGGCGCGGCGCAGGGTGGCGAGGGCGGCGGCGTGGTCGGAAGGGGGGCCCCAGATGCCCTTGCCGGTGATGCGCATGGCTCCGTAGCCGAGGCGGTTGACGGCAAGGTCGCCGAGGGTGACGGTTCCAGCAGCGGAGGCGAGGACGGCGGATGAGCCGATGGACATGGGCAAATTCCTTTGCAATTAGGATGTGGGGGACCGGGCCAGGGTGGCAAGTTCTTGCTGACGGATTTGTAGGTTTCGGTCGGTGAGTTGAGGTTTGTGCTTTCCCACCCATTTCGCAAAGACCGCGAAATGGATGGGGCACCCAGAGTTTCGGTCGGTCCAGAGTTTCGGTCGGCGAGTTGGGGTTTGCGGTTTCCCACCCATTTCGCAAAGAGCGCGAAATGGATGGGGCCCTCGGGATCCCAGACGGGCGACTAGAATTGAGGTAGATGGCAGATACGCTTTATTTGAGTCTGTGGTACCCGAATCTGCGGCTTGCCGATCTTGGGGCGAAGCTGGCTTCGGTGCTGAGTGTCTTTGCAAAGCACGGTGGTGAGGCACGGGTGTATTCGGCGACGGTGTGGCCGGTGAGCTGGAGTGAGTCGCCTGCATTTCAACGGGTGTACGGGCATGGGGATCGCGGTATTGAGCCTAGGCAGGCCGTCGAGGATGCGCTGGAACTGCTGCACGAGGACTACGCGTACGAGTTCCAGATCGGGTGGTCACTGTGGGAGTTCGAGCCCGCGGCCGCGGGTCTGGATGCGCGTTGGGTTCGAGAATCACGCCTGGTGCGCGTGACGGGCTATGGGCCGCTCTTCGATGAAGGTGCTTACGAGCAGGACGGCCACATCCGGATCGACTTCGGCAGCGACGCGCCGTTTCTCGATGAAGAGATCGATCTCGATCCCACAACGGCGAAGCGTGTGGAAGAAAATGTGCGGCAGTTGGTGGACTTGACGGCGGCGGTGGAAAAGGAATCCGGCGCAACCGCACGGCTGCTGTGGAGCGAACTGGGCGAGAGCCTTGCGCAGCGGCTGGCAGCGCGCCTGGGTATGACGAACTAATGCGCTTCACGATCGAGCGGCTGCGTACGTTGGTGCTGGTGGCCGGTGTGCTGCTGGTGATTGCGCTGGTCGTATTTCTGGGCAAGGCCAAATTTCGCTATCGATTCAATCGCAAGGACATTCCACACAGCCTTGGAATTGGGGTCCAGGAGGAGTCGAATGGTCTTGTCTGGACGCATGCCGCGGGTGGGCATGTACTGTACAAACTCCGCGCGTCGAAGCAGGTGCAGCTCAAGAAGGACGGGAAGGTCCTGGTGCAACTGCACGACGTGAGTATCGAACTCTACGCGGAAGACGGAAGCCGCGTGGATCGGATCGAGGGCGGGGAATTCGAATACAACCCTTCGAGTGGAATCGCAAAAGCGATAGGGTCGGTCGAGATTACGTTGATGAAGCCGAAGGTTGCGCCGGCGATTGCGCCAAAGGCCAAAGCCGGCCAGGCACTGGGATCCAAACAGATGCCAGGCTCGCTGGCCTCGGCGGCGCAGAATGCCGCCAGCGGGGAGATTCACGTCAAGACGAGCGGACTGATCTTCGACCGCAACAGTGGACAGGCATCGACGACCGAAAAGGTTGAGTTTTCGCTGACAGAGGGAGACGGCAGCGCGATTGGGGCGAAGTACGACTCGCACGTGGGATTGCTGGTGTTGGATAGCAACGTCGAATTGAACCTGCGACGCGAAGACGAACCGGTGAAGTTGCTTGCGCAACACGCAGTGTTCGATCGCGACGAGCAGGCCTGTTCGATGAAGGCCGCAACGGTTCGATACGGGAAGGACGTTTCAAGTGCGGATGAAGCGAAGATTTTTTTCCGAGATGATGGTTCGGCTCAGTTGCTGAATGCGAGCGGGCATTTTTTGTTGACGACGGCGACAGGCGGACGCATTGCGTCGCCCGAGGGCATCCTGACATTTGATGAGCACAATGAGCCTGTGCGCGGGCATCTGCAGGGCGGGGTAACGATCGACTCGGATAGCCAGGGGCGCAAAGTTCGTAGTTCCTCGCCGGTGATGGATCTGGTGTTTGCGGATAAGGGTATTCTGCGCAGCGCGCATCTCGAGCGGGGCGTGCAGATCGCAACCGACCAGCAATCGGCATCCGCAACCGGTCCGTTGCATGCGCATCGGGAATGGGTTTCACCTGTGCTGGATATCGCTTTCAGAAATTCGGGAAACGGACGGGTTGAGCCGGCGACGATGCATGGAACCGGCGGGGTAGTGGTTACGGGATTGACGCAGCGCGGAAACGGGACGGTGGCCCCGGAGAAGCTGACGGCGGATGAAGTGACCGGAGATTTTGGGCCGAACGGCGCGCTGCGGGCGATGACGGGCCGCGGCCGAACCACGATTACGCAGATGACGGCGGCCGGCGTGCAGCAATCGACGAGCGGAGACGTGCTGGTGGTGCACCTGACGCCTTCGGAAAACGGAGCGGTGAAGAGCGTCCAGCAGAACGGGATGCAGATTTCGTCGGCAACCGTAGATGGCAATGTTGTGCTGATCCAGCAGCCGCCGGCCAAGAACGGCGTGACCCAGGCTGCGGTGCGCGCAACGGCCGGACATGCGGATTACAGCGACGACGGACAATTGCTGCATCTGACGGGGAGTCCCCGCATTACCGATGGCGGCCTGGCGTTGACGGCCGACAAGCTGAATGTATCGCAGCAGTCGGGGGATGCCTTCGCGCAGGGCAATATCAAGGGGACGTGGACCGGGGAGGCGAAGCCGGGACATGATGCGAACTTTGGCGCCGAGGGGCCCACGCATGTAGTGGCGCAGGAGGCCGAATTGCGCAGATCGACGGGCGCAGCGACCTTCAAAGGCAATGCAAGGTTGTGGCAGCAGGGCAACTCGGTTGCCGCGCCGGAAATTGAGCTGAACAGGACAAAGCAGACACTGACGGCGCAGACGTTGAGCGCGAAGACGCCGGTACAGGTGGTGCTGGTGAGTGCGGCGGATGCGCTGAAGGGATCCGCGGAAAAGACCAAGCAGAATGGGCCGTCTGTGATCAGGATACGGGGGGGAGATCTGAAGTATTCGGGTGCGGAACGGAAGGCTGTGATGCGGGGCGGTGCGGCTGGCCGGGTTGAGGCGAGTACAGCGGAAGTGACTACGAGTGCAAACCAGGTGGAACTGGTTCTTCTGCCGCCGGGTAATCATGCGGGAAAGAATGGATCGGCGGCACAGGTGGACCGGATGACCTCGACGGGCCATGTGGAGATTTCTTCCGCGGGGCGTCGCGGAGTTGGAGAGAAGCTCGTCTATACAACCGAATCGGGCGATTATGTGTTGACCGGCACCGCGGCTGCTCCACCGCAATTAATTGATCCAGCGCGCGGCACGGTGACGGGGCAAGCTTTGATTTTCAATACTCGCGATGATAGCGTCAGTATCGAAGGCGAAGGACAGAAGACAACGACGGCGACAACTGCGCCGAAGTAGATGCAAGAACAGGCCGTGAATGGAAACGTTGATCGCTGAGGGAATCGGCAAGACCTACAAGGGACGGCAGGTTGTTCGCGGCGTGAACCTGAGGATCTCGCGGGGAGAAGTTGTTGGCCTGCTGGGTCCGAACGGTGCCGGCAAGACGACGAGCTTTTACATGATTGTCGGGCTGGTAGCACCGGAGACCGGCCGCATCATGGTGGATGACGTTGACATCACGCGAACGCCAATGTATCTGCGGGCTCGGAATTACGGGATCAGCTATCTGCCTCAGGAGCCATCGGTCTTTCGCAAGCTTACCGTTGAGGAAAACATCCTCGCGGTTCTTGAGGCGCAGGCGCTGGATACGCGGGAGCGCAAGGGGCGGGCTGAGAGGCTGATTGCGCAACTGAACCTGGGGCATATTCGAGGAACGCGGGGATACGCATTATCGGGGGGAGAGCGGAGGAGAGTCGAGATCGCAAGGTCGCTCTGCATTCAACCGAATTTCATTTTGCTGGATGAGCCGTTCAGCGGGATCGATCCTATCGCAGTTCTGGAACTGCAGAGGATCATCTTCGATCTGAAGGCCAGCGGGATCGGAATTTTGATCACCGACCACAACGTTCGCGAGACGCTCAGCGTTACGGATCGCGCTTACATCATCGCCGAGGGGAAGATTTTCCGGGCGGGCACACCGCACGAATTGGGCAATGATGTTGAAGTAAGGCGGGTTTATCTGGGTGAAGGTTTCTCTTTGAATTAAATCAAGATAGGTCGAACCAGAGGGCAATTCCGGCCGGGGCGGAAGAAAAAGGGCATCCGGCTGCAACTTGTCTGCTTCCCGATTACACTAGTAGCGAGTCCTAGAGGGCATCGAGTCTCCTGTATGGCGCTGTTGCAACCCAAACTGAACCTGAAGGTGGCGCAACGCCAGGTCCTTACACCGGGCCTGATGCAGATGGTGAGCGTGCTTGCGCTCAACAAGCTCGAGTTGAAGGAGATGATTGATGCCGAGATGGTGGAAAACCCGGTCCTGGAAGAGATTGACGAAACAGTTCCAATGCTGGACGAAGTTGCGAGCCGGCAGGAGCAAGATCTGCAGCCAGAGCGGATCAACGGAGAGGCGGACGCCCCGCCTGAACCCAAGGATCCCTTCAACGAGATCGATTTCGGGTCGTATTTTCAGGAGTACCTTGACCCGGGCTATCGCACCCAGCCGGAGTATGAAGACAGCGAGAAGCCGTCGTTCGAGAACTTTCTCTCGCAACCTACGACTTTGTCCGATCACCTGGCGTGGCAACTGGGAGCTTTGACGCTCGAGCCGGAGCTGGAAATCGCGGCCGATTTCATCATCGGGAACCTCAATGAGGACGGGTACCTGGTAGTCGGACCGGATGAGCTGATCGAGGCATTCTCGCAGTTTGCCGAGAACCAGGGGCGGCCAAAGGAAGAGCTGATCGAACAGATCAAGCGCGGGATCGACCTGGTGCAGCACCTGGATCCGGCGGGCGTAGGGGCCGCGGACTTGCGCGAGTGCCTGCTGATTCAGATCACCGCACAACGAGTTGAGCTGAACCACGTGTATGCGCGTCACGGCGAGAACGGACACGCAGATCCATCGTCAGCGATGGGAAGCTTTCAGGCCGAAGCCGAGACCAAGCTGGTGGAGCGGCGAAGGGCGATGGAGGTCGGGGAGCAGATTGTCCAGAGCCATCTGCAGTTACTGCAGAAGCGCGACGTGAAGGACCTGGCCAAGGCGCTTCACGTAAGTCCCGAAGAGGCCCATGCCGGAATAGAGTTTATCCGGACCCTGGAGCCGCGGCCGGGCAGGCTTTATAACCGCGAGCAAACGCGGCTGATTGAACCCGACGTGGTGTTTACAAAGCGTGGCGGGGAGTGGGTAGTTTCGATGAACGAAGAGGACCTGCCCAGCCTGCGTCTGAGTTCCCGCTACCGGAGAATGCTGACTTCAGAGGGGACCGAAAAGGAAGTCAAGGAATACGTGAAGGAACGGTTCCGGTCGGCAATGCAACTGATGCGCAACATCGCGCAGAGGAAAAGTACGATCATTCGGACGTGCGAGGTGATCGTGCGACGGCAGCAGGATTTCCTGGATCAGGGGATCGAGGCGCTTCGGCCGATGATGATCAAGGAAGTTGCAGAGGAGATCGGCGTTCATCCGTCGACGGTGAGCCGGGCGGTGGCGAACAAATACGCGCATACGCCGCAGGGCGTTATCGAGCTTCGATTCTTCTTTTCCGAGGGTGCGAACGGGCCGGAGGGAGCGGATACTCCGCTGCTGCTGCTCAAGCGCAAGGTGCGAAAGCTGATTGACGACGAGGATGCCAAGCGGCCTCTGACCGATGACCAGATCGCTGCGGAGTTGCAACGGCAGGGGATCCAGCTGACGCGCAGGACGGTCGCGAAATACCGCGAAGACATGAACATTCCATCCACGCACCAACGCCGTCAACGCGACGCGTAAGCTCATCTGTTGCAATAACCTTCCTTCAAGCCTTAGGATCACATCACCGCCGCCGCACTTACTGCGTTCTTTCCAGTCGGCTTCTGCACCACGCGAGTGTATTTCCCGGGACGCTTCGAGGTCGGTCCGTGCCAGTGTTGAAGACTAGCTTTTCAGAAGGCGAACTGATTGCCGGCAACTACCGAGTGCTCTCGATTGCGGGATCGGGGGGAATGGGAGTGGTGTACCGGGCGCGCGACCAGCGACTGGACCGCGTGGTGGCGTTAAAATTCCTGCCCGCCGAGTTGAACTCCAGCCAAAAAGACAAGGAGCGCTTCCTCAGGGAGGCGCGTACAGCCTCCTCGCTCGATCATCCCAATATCGGGGTGATTCACGGGATTGAGGAAACCGAGGACGGACACACGTTCATCGTGATGGCGTTCTACGAGGGGGCTTCGCTTTCGCAAAAAATCTCGAATGGGACGCTGAAGACGCGAGAGGCGATCGGGATCGCCCGGCAGATGGCGCTGGGATTGGGTGAGGCGCATGGGCGGGGAATCATCCATCGCGACGTCAAACCGTCGAACGTGATGCTGACGGCCTCGGGCCTGGTGAAGATTGTCGACTTCGGATTGGCTCGGGCGATGACGGAGGCGACCGCATCTCAAACGGGAGTGACGGGGACCGTCCGCTACATGTCTCCGGAGCAGGCGATGGACCGGACGCTGGACCAGCGGTGCGACATCTGGGCGCTGGGGATTGTGCTGGCGGAGATGCTGACGGGCGAATCGCCGTTTCACGCGGAGAGCATTACGGCGATGCTTTACGCAATCCTGAACGAGGCGCCCAAGGGGCTCGATCGGATTCACCCCGCTCTGCAACCTGTGATTTACCGGGCGCTGGCCAAGGATCCGGAGAAGCGATACACAGACTGCGAGGAGTTTCTTGAAGATCTGGATGCCGCAGCGAAACAGATTCCCGAGGATGCAAAGGACGCAGAGACGACGCGCAAGGTGCCGCCCGGGACGCGAGGCGGCAAAACAAATGCTCAAACTCGGCGGCTGATCGCCGCGGCTTCGCGGACGTCATGGGGGCCGGATTCGAAACGAACTTCGTCGATGCCCAAAGAGCTGGTTGGTCTGCTGTTGCTGCTGGCCATAGGGATCGCGTCGGTCCTGCTTATTCCTTCCCTGCGCCAGAGGGTAGCCGCGCTGATTGCCGGGGCGCCAGCTCAGAAACATGTCGCCGTACTGCCCTTCGACAACATCGGGAGCAATCCGGAGAACGCGGCGCTGGCGGATGGTCTGATGGACTCGCTGGCCGGCCGCCTGTCGAACCTGGATGTAGGGACCGAGTCGCTGTGGGTGGTGCCGAACAGCGAAGTTCGACGAAGGAATGTGACCGATCCGAGCGATGCCTTGAGACAACTGGGCGCAAACCTGGTGGTGAAGGGGTCGGTGCAGCGCGACGGGCAAGAGATCCGGTTGACCGTGAACCTGATCGATACGAAGAACCTGCGGCAGGTGGGATCGGCGATTGTGCAGGATCCGACCGGCGACTTGTCGACGCTCGAAGATGAAGCGGTTTCGCGACTGGCAAAACTGATGAATATTTCAGTAACGGCCGAAATGCTGCGAAGCACCGGCGGAAAGGTCACTCCCGCGGCGTACGAAAGCTACCTGACTGCGCTGGGATTGATGGAGCGCTGGGATAAGCCGGGCAATCTGGACCAGGCGATCACATCGCTGCAGACGGCAATCCAGGCCGATCCGGGGTTTGCCATCGGATATGCGCAACTGGGCGAGGCGTACCGCCTGAAATACGTTCTGGAGCGGAATACGCACTGGCTGGACGAGGCACAGGCGTATTGCGAGAAGGCCGCTCAACTGGACAGCCATGTGCCTGCAGTGTTTGTGACACTTGCGCGGATTCACGATGCGCTGGGGAAACACGATCTGGCGTTGCAGGAGTTCCAGCACGCTTTGCAACTGGATCCCAAGGATGCCGATGCATTGGGCGGACTGGCGAGATCGTATGAGTCTTCCGGGCGGATAGCGGACGCGGAGAAGACGTTCCAGGAGTCGATTGCGCTGCGGTCGGACGACTGGGCGGTCCACAACAACCTCGGAGCGTTTTACGACCGGCAAGGAAAATACGCCCAGTCGATCGCGTCATATCAGGAGGCGCTGAAGATTACGCCGGATAATGCCGAGGTCTACTCGAATCTTGGAAGTGCGTACATCGACCAGGGCGGGGTGAAGGCCCTTGCGCAGGCAGAGCAGGCGCTGAAGAAATCAATCGAGCTCAATCCCGGGTATCCGGCTTTTGCGAATCTGGGAATGCTCTACATGCAGGCACATCGCTTTGCAGAAGCAGCGGCGGCAACGGAGCAGGCGCTGAAGATCAACGGGAATGACTATATGGTCTGGAATAACCTGATGATCGCTTATGAGGGCGCGCAAAAACCGGATAAGGCGGCGGAAGCTCGCCGCAAGGCGGAGGAACTGGCGGAGAAAGTTGTCGCGCTCAATCCCCGCGACGCGACGGCATTGTCCACCCTCGCGACGTTTTACGCCGCAGATAAGAAGGATGACAAAGCCCTGTCGCATATCCGCACGTCGCTGGCGCTGACGCCGGATGATCCCAACGTGCTTTCCAATGTAGGAGAGGCTTACGAGTTCATGGGGAATCGGGAACTGGCGCTGAAGTATATCGAGAAATCGATCAGCAAGGGCTATGCTGTGGACGACATTCGCAACACGCCCGGGCTGCAGGCACTGGTCGCGGATCCGAGGTTCAAACCGCCCGGAAAATAGCAAACGCGAAGCCCAGGCCTGCGAGGAGGGGGGAGCAGGATAACGCTGTGTTACCACTCAGGAGGATGTAAACGAATGCCGCAAAATACGAAGACGCTCAACATTCCCCATGGCGGGAATCTTTCCATGAACAAGAATCAGGATGAGCTGATGATTCATGTTACCCAGACTTGCCAGTGGTGTTATTCGGATCCGAATAGCATCTTTTCGAGTATGCTTCCACCTGGGCAGTATGCTCCCGGCGATTACGGGCCTTACGCAGCGACCGGGACAGGCTCCATGACGTACGACGACAACAATCCATGCAATCCGTCTGGAGGAGTGACGGCCACGCCGCACACGATTACCGTGACGGGCGGAAACTAGGGCTTCTGCAGTTGCCTCAAATCAATGTCGAGAGAGTTCCGATGTCCCCGATCGGCACTCATCGACGGAATTCAAAGATGAGGAGATCTGGCATGGCGAACAAGACTCTGACCCTTCCGCACCATGATGATTTTCCGTCTGAAGATTGGTGGATAAGCCCTGAGCTTCAAATTTTCGCAGGATTGCAACTGGTGCTATTCAGACCCGACCGGTGTTTTCGGAAAGCCGCCGGATGGATTTCTTGCGCCGGGCCTTATAAGGTAACGAATCCGCCCACGGTCTATGGGCCGTACAAGCCCTCAGCATAAAGGCTCGGTGTCACATTTGAAACGACGGCTCCCGGGACGCCCTGCACTCTCAAACCATTCACGCCACACACCATTACGGTGAGCACGTAGCCGGCAACCGCGTTTCCCTCTGAAGCGTCGATCACCATCCTCCGGAGGTTTACTCATCGAACTATGCCTGTCCGGCCGTAAGCCGAATTGTGTCGCGATTTCGAGGTCACGAAAGCGAGTTCCAATCCCCGAAGGAGGTTGGAAGGATGGATCGTAACGCTGAACATTCCCCAGGATGACCATGTTGATTTGACTGTGAAAGATACTGCTCTGCATTCGGATCATCGGGGATTGCGACTGGTCGTATACCGACGCCGGCAAAGTCTTTGGACCTCCGCCGAAAGGGATGCTTGCAAACGGCCACTACGAGGCAACCAAGCCGCCGACGGTGCACAAATATAAGCCGAACCGCCCCCCGGCGAAGTGAGCTTTACTGCGACTGCCACCAAGGATGCGAAGAAGAAGCGGACCCCGCACACGATCACGGTGAGCAGCAGGTAGCTGATTTGATTTTGCCCCGGTTACCTGCCCGTGTAGCGTACGTCGAGGAGTGTCCAGTCGTCCTGCGACTCGCGGGCTGCCTGAAGCGTGTGAAGATGGCTCACAATGTCATCGAGTTCGGGGATATGCGCCAATCCAGCAAGGCCCTGAATTCCGATCTGCTGGCCGGATCTGTCCTCAATCTCGGTGATACCGTCAGTCGTCAGCAGGATGCGATCGCCTGGCTGCAGCGCGATCCGTGTAGAGGTGTAGGTGGCCTCCGCGATGATGCCGACGATGAGGTTGGCGTCTTCGAGGTAGCTCGTTCCACCCGAGCTAAGCAGCACCGGCGGTATATGACCGCAGTTCATATATTCCACGCGCCCGTCAGCGAAGAGCTTGAGCAGAATCATCGTTGCGTATTTGCCGACCTGGCGCGCGCAGAGGAAACGGTTGATCAAGTCCGCAGTCTCAGAGAGGGACTGGCCGGTCAACATCAGGGCATGAATGATGCCCTGCAGCGTGGCGGCAACAATCGAGGCCGGTACCCCTTTTCCCGAGACATCCGCGATCGCGACGCAGACACAGTCATCGAGGACAATGACGTCGTAGAAGTCTCCACCGATGGCGTGACAGGGCAGGCTGCGAGCGCGAACCTGCGCGTAATCGAGCCGGGGAATTGCGATGGTCATCAACCCTGAATGAATGGAAGCCGCGACGGCGAGTTCTTCTTCAGCATGGCGGGCCTTCTGCTCGGTGTCGGCAAGCAAGGCGTTATGAAGCAGCGTGGAGGCCTCATTGGCCAGCGTGTCGAGTACCTGGTGATCGATGTCGCTGAGATTGCCTGCGCCGATCTGGCTATCGAGGTAGAGCATTCCCAGCAGCCGGTTGGGCTCGGAAGACGAGATGTGCCGGCGCAGGGGGATGCAGTAGATGCTGCGAATGGAGTTGGCCATGACGCTTGCCCAGCCCGCAGCGCTGTCGTCGGACAAGGTGTCGCTGAGGGAAAACTTCGAGTCGCTCTGCATCGCCTTCTGCATTGCGCGGCGTGAAACCGACAAGTCCTCATCGACAATGGTTCCGTCGGATCTCAAACCCAGGCCGAGGCGCAATTCGTCCTCCTCCAGCAGGAAGACGAAGCCACGTTCAACCCCGGTGAGCTGAATCGAGAGCCGGAGGAGTGCGTGAAAGATGTCGGTGATAGCCGTGCCTGCATTGAGCTGCCGAGCGGCGTTGAGGAGGAAGCCGAGCCTTTCGATCTCTCGCGCAGGCTGAGGGGCTTCCTTGTCCGTGGGCGCAAAAACGGAGAGCGCGGAGAGCAGACTGGATGCCCGGGACCCGGATAAGGTATCGAACTCAGGAATCCGGAAACGGAAACAACCGGCGTTGACGGAGCCGAACTGGAGGTTGTCACCGGATTTTAACTGGGCGCGCTGAACGCGCTGGCCATTGAGAAAAGTGCCGTGCGAGCTGTTCTGATCGACGAGTTCGAAGCCGCCATTCTGCCGGGTGATGAGCGCGTGGCGGCGAGAGACGAATGCCTCTTTGAGCACGAGATCCTGGTCGGGGGAGCGGCCGATGGCGGTTAAGTCACCGTGGATCGTGAACGTATGCTCGCCCTCGAGATCGATGTAGTGCAGGCTCGGTGAATTGCTTTCGGCATCCATCAAGCAGATTTTAAGCTGCTTCCGCGAAAAGGCGTGATCGAAAATTCGAAGCGCTGCGGGGATCGGAGGATCAGAAGATCGCCGGCTCTGCAGGGCAGCCAGACCGGCGAACTCCGGTGTTGTCCGGCGCTGGGAGATTACCAGCTCCGTTTGATCAGGGTGTCGACGGCGAAGCCTCCGTTGGGATCGCGGGTTCCGCTGACGGCGACGCGTGGCGAAATCTGGTACTGGCCCTGGATGGTCTGGCCCTGGGTGGTGGTCACATTCGTGGAGAAGGTGACAAACAGATTGCTGGTGACTCGCTGCTGGATGGTGATGTTGGCGCCGGGCGGCTGCTGGCCTCCTCCGGCAAGCACCGGGTTGATGGAGAGTTGGGAGATTCCGGCAGCTTTAGAGATGCGGCTGGTGACCTGACTGGAAACCTGGTTGGCGACCAGAGTCTCCGCGGCCTGGTTTGCGGGCGTGGCATTCGCGGCAGCGGACTCGGTAGTCTGGCCGAAGGCGAGGAGATGGATGATGTCGGCCTGAGGGAGAGCGGGGTCGGAGGTGTACTGGGTTCGCATCTGGTCGACCGGCCCTTCAAAGCGCAGGCTGAGGTTGTATTGCTGAATTGTTGTGGTGATGGTGAGATTCACGACGGGCTGCGTGACCGAGGGATTTACGAACTGAATGGTGCCGCCGGTGAGAACATAGCGGTTCCCATTCAGGATGACATCGCCTCCAGTGAGGTTGACGCGGCCGAGGATCACGGGCTCAGCGGCCGTGCCGCGGACTTGCAGATTAGCAGTGCCGCCGACGCTGAGCGTTCGGCTCACGAGATTGACGTTGTTCGACGAATGAACGCTGAGATTCAGGGCGACGTTCTGGGTGAATCCCTGTGAAGGAGGCGACTCGACGCCGCCGGAAAGCTGGCTGATGAAGCTGGTCAGGTCGAAGCCTGGCGTGAAGGAGAGGTCGGTGAGGTTTACGCTGCCACCGAGGACCGCCGCAGTGGTAGAGCCGGTGAAGCGGAGGTTTGCATTGATGCTCTCGCGCATGCCCTGGGGGTAAAGCATACGAACATCGCGCGCCGCCAGTCCCATGTCGAACTGGAGGGTTGGACGCAGGGCGACGCCACCCTGCGCCGTGATTTTGCCGCCGCCGAGCTGACCTTCGAAACTAGAAATGTTAATCCGATCCCGGGTGACCGTGAGGGTTCCGTTGCCGTGCTGGAGGCCGACAGGGAGATCGGATGTTGCGTAAGAGGCGTCAACGATGCTGATGGTACCCGCGACATCGGGTCCCCTGACCGCGCCGGTGGAGTTCACGTTGAACTTTAACTGGCCGGAAGTGCGAACGGTCGGATCAAAGAGCTGCACCAGATGCAGGTCGACCGATCCGAGAAGAAGCAGAGACATCGGCGCATCGCCGGTCGTGGGGACGGTTCCTTCGAATTGAATGTCAGTGTCGGTACCCTTGATCGCGGAGCGCTGCAGGTGCACGATGCCATCTTTGTAATCGATATGGATGGGAGCGGCAGCGGCGAGCTGAACCTGGCTTCCATATGCAAGCTTGAGGACCGGCATTGTGGCGTGGGCCTCAAGCAGGTGCTTGTTCTTGAGAGGGCCGTGCAGGGTGGCGTGAAGTTCGGTCTGTCCCGATATGTCACCGGCCTGATCTGGCGCATAGATTGCGAGCAGCGGACCAAGAGGGATGGACTGTGTATCGAGCGTGGCGTCGGCAGGGTAGTCCCCCGTGAGGGCGACTTTTGCGCTGCCTTTGATGCCAGTGTTGACCGCCGATGATGTGAGCTGGGCCGTGGCCTGGTGATCAGCAAGATTTGCGTGAAGGCGAACATCGGTGATGGCCTGCTGCTGGACGGTAAGCCTGGGGATCTGGATGGTCGCGTCGAGTTGAGGATTGTCGAAGGTTCCCTGGCCTTTCGCATTGATCGCAACGACGCCGGTGGGCTGCGCGCTGCTTGCTTTCAATTGCTCCAACCGATCGAGATGAATGCCGGAGGAAGTGAGTTCGGCGGTGTAGGTTTTCTGTTTCGGATTCATAACAGCCTTTGCGTCGATGACCCCGGCGGGCGCGGCGATGGAGAGGTTTGCGTGGGCCTGATCTCCGCTCCCGTCGAACGTAATCGAGGCCAGGGTGATGGGCTCGCCATAAGCGGCGGCATGTATGAGCCTAACGTCCCCCTTGCCCATGGGATTGAGAACAGTGCCGTGCATATCGACATGGGCGGAAAGCGTTCCCGTGACAGGAATCTGCTGATCGGCAAGGCGGGCAAACTCGCTGAGATCGAGCTGCGACGCAGTGAGTTGAACCTGCACGGGGCTGGAGTTTGAGAAGGCCCACTTGTCGAGTTGTGCTTCGGCATTGAGCGAGATTCGGCCTTGCTTGGCGGGTTCGAGCTCCGCGTTGCGCAGGCGCAGAAGTGATGGATCGGCGTCGACGTTTGTACGGATGAGCTTCCACGAGGATCCATGAAGTTGCAGGTTCTGCGCGGTCAATTCGCCTGAAAGATGCGGGGCAGAAGTTGATCCGCGCACGGTGCCGTTGAAAGAAGCTGTTCCTGCGAGGCCCAGAGGCGATGGCGCCGGCTGACCCGGAGCGGGGGCGCGGAAGAGGTTGGCGACAGTTTCCAGCTCATGCAAGTCGTTGGCCTGAAGCTGAATCGCGAGACTGGAGTTGGTGCTGACGGTTCCGTTGAGGGTCAGGCTGGTGTCGGGCATGCGGACGTAGCTGTGTTCGACGGCGACCTGCTGGTTGGCCCCGTTGTAGGTGGCGTGCAGAGCGCTGTCGATCGTGATTCTGTTTGGAGCAGCAGGCGCAGATTGGGATTCCGCCGAGGCTGCAGAGACGTGGCCCCGCTGCGCGTTGGCGACTGCGCCCTGAATGGCAAGATCGGTATGTGCGACGAGATCGTTGAAGGTCTTGCCCCAGGCAGCCGTAGCTGTGCCGTTCACGGTGCCGGCGACGGCAACAGTTCCGGTGGAAGCGACTTTGCCTGCTGCGCGTTTGGCTTCCGCGAGCGAGATGTTGTGGAATGCGGCGTCGAATTTTGAATGCGGGTTGTTGCCGCCGAGATCTTTCATCGTTCCCTGCAAGGTGACTGCGCCGCCGAGAAGATTGGCGCGGAAGTCATGCAGGGTGGCGTCGCCTCCGGAGAGCGAGTAATGCGCTGCGATGTTGGAGATTTGAGCCTGAAGCGTCGGGGTTTTTGCTATCAACTGGCGGCTCGACAGGTCGCCGTTGACGGCGAGGCTCTGCAGAAGTGTGCGATTGGGGCTGGACTGGTACTGCGCGTCGCCGGAGGCCGCGACGAGTCCGGCCGGGATGGATGGATTGTGCAGGATGACAGAGGCCTGTCCGCCATCAACAACAGCGTTGTAGTGCGCTTTGATCGACGGCGCGCTGTAGTTGTCGACCGTGGCCGTGAGGATTACGAGTGAATTGCCGCACTCAAGTTTTGCGGGTGCGAGGTGGAACGTGGTGGGAGTGGCGTCGAATTGCACGTTCAGCTTGTGTGCCGGCACCTGGGTACCGGCGTAGTTGAGCTGCCCGCTGGAGTAGTTGATCGTCCCGGAGTATTTCTTGAGGAGGCTGTTGAAGGTGGAGTCGAATTCGACGTCGCGAAGATCGAGAGCAATGGACTTCGGCTGGTCGTTGTAAAAGACGGTCCCGTTGGCGAGAACTGCGTGGCGGATCCCCAGATCGAAGATGCTGGTGTTGCTGTTACCACTGCTTTTCAGCGTGGGGAGGTTCGACACACCGTTCTTGTCGACATAGATTCTTGCGACTGGATTGTCGATGCGAATGCTGTCGAAATACCAGCTTGCGCCGAAGACGGAAACGATTCGCACGCCGGCCTGGGCATGGGGAACCTGAAGAAGCGGGGGAGCGGGATGCGGGTTGGCTCCGTAGACGGTAAGCCCGTAAAGATCCACGCTCAGGGTGGAGAGATGGAGATCGAAGTTCTGGAGACGCACCGAGGTGTTAAGGGCCTGGCTGGCCTGGTCCTGGACGATGTTCAGGATCCTGGTTTTTCCGGAAGTGGAATTGATCAGATAGAGAGCGACGATCAGGCCGAAAAGGATGGGGAAGACAATGACTGCGCCGATCCATTTCGCGGCAATGAAGAGGCGGCGACGGGTGGGGTGCGTTGATTCGTGGAATCCGGGTCCGTGAGGAGAGCGATTGAGGAACGCCACAGGAATACTCCTAAAATGCCTGGCCGATGGTGATGAAGTATTGCGTCGGGTTTATGCCTGGAACAGGATTGAGATTGCGTCCGAGATCGAAACGGATGGGGCCGATTGGAGTGGCATAACGGAAACCGATGCCCACGTTATTTGAGTAGAGCGATGTGAAGTCGTGAAAGCCGATGATGGGGAAGACGTTTCCGCCGTCATAAAAGGGAACGACGCTCAGGCCCTGTTTAAATGGGAGCGGAATGCGCGCTTCGGAGTTGATGAGCAGCAGTTCATTGCCGCCTTCTGGAACGGTGGTTTGCGGACAGTCGGGTGGAGTCTGGCCAGTGCTGCAGACCCAGATGTTGCGTTGAGGGCCGGCGCCGTCAAGGGGATAGCCCCGGAGAGAGTCAGCGCCGCCGGTGAAGAACCTTTCGCTGGTGGGCACACGGCTCTTGGCGTAGGGTTGGGCCAGTCCGATGCGGATGCTATCGGCCCAGATGATGTGATGAAACTTTTCCTTGTAAAAGGCTGCCTGCATGGTGAGCTTGGCGAAGTTGACGCTGGATCCGAGCCAGGTGGTGTTGTTATCGAGTTCGATGGAACCGAGAACGCCCTTGTGCTCGTCGAGCGGGTTATCGCGTGTATCGCGAGTAAGGTTTGCGCCGAAGCCGGAGAGTCGAACGTGCTGATCTTCAGTCGGAACAAGATCGGGAATCAAGATGCGGGTAAGGTCGGTCTTGCTGAAGCTGTAGCGAACAAAAAAGAGATTTTTCCGGGCGTGATCTATGTACCGCTGGAACTGATAAGTGGCGGTCTCGACCTGGGAAGAGTAGAGAGGGTTCTCCTCGTCGCGTTCCGCGGAGAGTGAAGCGGTTGATTTCCAGGACGACCAGCGGAAACTGGGGTTGATGTAGTAGACGGCGCCGCGTTGATCGAGGCGTCCGGCGAAGCCGGTGACGGAGAGGGATTCGCCCTTGCCGCGGAGATTGTTGCGAGTATATTGCACGCTTCCGCGAGGTCCCCAGAACGTGGTTTCGCTGGTGGTGAAGTCAGATGGCAGACCGACGGGAGGAAGGTTGGGAACGGCGGCCGTTCCACTGGGAATGCTGCCGCCGCGGTTGATGACCTCGAAACCGATGCCGTAGGTAAATTCGTTTCGCTTTGCCTCGTGCACTTTTACGAGCACATCTTCGCTGTCCTGGGTGGTGATCTGGCGCTTTGGGTCTACTTCAGCCCAATCGAAGACGCCGGAGTGCTCGTAGAGATGGCTGCCGGCGCTCAGAAGGTTCGTTGCGGTCAGCGGTTCATCAGGCTTGATAGCGGAATCGTCTCTATCGATGAGTTCCTGCTGGGTGTGAACGCGTCCGAGGGTGACTACGTCGCCGGTGAAGACGCGAGGACCTTCGTAAATGTGGTAGACGACCTTGATGTGATGAGGATCGTTTTTGGAGACTTTCGAGGCTGTTTCGCGAAAGCTCGCCGTGAGGTAGCCAGCCTTGAAGTAGCTGGCCATGATGCCCGCACGGTCCGCCTGGACACTGGCCTGCGAGTAAGGCTGGCCGGACATCACCTTGAGGCCGTTGGGAGCGAACTGGGATTGAGGGAAGGTTTTTGCGCCCTGGATGTCGAGTGAACTCACGATGTCGCGCGGTCCCTCTGTGACGTGAAACGCCACCTGTATGTCGCCGCCGTGGTTGACAACGGAAGAGGTGATCTGGACCGCACTGAATCCTTGAGACTGATAGACGGCGGTGAGGTTTTTCACGCTGGTGCGCACAAGTTCGTCGCTGAACTTGCCGTGGGAAAGAAAGTGCTTCTCTTCCACTGCGAGATGCGGTGTGAGATCCTCCGCCTTCAATTGCTTCTGGCCGGTAAGACGAACCGCCGTGACCTTGTGCTTCTTTTGTTTGGTGACGCGATAAACGACCGTGCGAAGCTTCTCGTCGCCTTTCAATTCCGATGTCACTTTCACATCGAAATACCCCTTGGCCTGGTAGTAGGAACTGAGTGCCTGCTGACCTTCCTGCACGGTTTCCTCGTCGACGCCGAGTCCCTGATATTGAGGAAGAAGAGCCTTCTTAGTCCAGGGCCAGAGATGTGCTCCCTGAATCTCGACGTGTGTTTTGGATCCCGGATTGGCGTCGAAGTGAATGTCGGCGCGGTTGGTGTCGGCATGGTATTCGGCTCCGGAGAGCTTGACCTGGGCAGCGAGGTAGCCGTCTTTTTCGAGACGGGACTGGAGGTATTTTGTGGCCCTGCTGAGGTTGCCGTATCTGTAGGTTTTGCCTTCGCGCACAGCAGCCCCACGAAAGCGCGTCAAGAAGCTCGTGAGGTCGTTCTGAAGGTCGGTTTGCCGCGAGGAGGACAGGCCAGCGATGTTCACCTTCCCGAATTTGGCCTTGCGGCCCAGGGTCGAGTGGAAGATGACGTTAACGACGCCGTGCTGCGAATCGATATTGAGCTCCGTAGTGACAGCCGCCTTGAAAAACCCCTGTTGCTGGTAGAAGCGCAGAAGCCGTTGACGATCGCGTTCGATTTCGGCGGCGTCATACGGGGTTTGAGAGATGTAGTTGGCGACCTGGATGAGACGGGCGTAAGAAAAACCTTCGGCGCCGGGGAACTGGAAGATGCCGATATAGTCAGCGGGCTCAAGCACAAGCAGGACACGAAGACCCGTGGCGGCTGGTTCAATCTGAACGCGAACGCTATCGAAGTTGCCTGCTTTCCTGAGAGCGGCAACGGTGGCGTCGATCTTTTCCTTGGCGAAGGGCTCATTTGCCTTTTGAACGAAGACGGGCTCGAATTGCGAGGTTTTCAGTTCGGGGCGTCCGGCGATCTCGATGGAGATGACCGCCTGACCCTCGTAGGAGGTGAGAATCTGCTCAGCAGGCGGCGTTCCGGAATCCTGAGGAATCTGGGCATCGAGGTGGGCTGCCGGAAACATGAGGCTCAGAAAGCACAAGGCAAAGGAGAGAGATCGGGCGATTCGCCCGCCGCCAGAGGCACTCATCCGCACAAATCCGGTTTCGGGCACCATTACCCGTTTTGGATGCGGCCTGAGAACGGGCGTTTGCTCAAGGGAGCGGGAGCGTGGGAGAGAGGTATGGAGGAGTCAGAAAGAGAGCTCCGGGGGATCAATCATTGGCGATGACCCCGGCATCTAAGCCCCCAAGCCAGGGTGGCGAGGGGGCGGTATCTCCGGGGATGAGTCCAGGGTGGTTCAGCATGTCAAGGGGCGCGAGCGCCGGATATGGCAGCTTGTGCAGCATTCCCCGCTGGAGTCGCTGTGGGATCTGAAGGGCGTTCCGTTGGGCGTGGTGGTACGAAGAACCTGGAAGGCATTACTGGAGGACCGGGTTTTCGGCCATTCGGCAGAGCTGGCGTTCTACTTTCTGTTTGCCCTGTTTCCCACGCTGTTCAGCGCAGGTTCCGTTCTTGGGCTGGTGGCTCGGTCCGCCTTCCATTTCTACGATCGACTGCTGAACTATCTCGCCGTGGTTATTCCCACAGCGGCGCTGGGAACGGTGCTGCAGACCTTCAATGAGACGGCGATGACCGCTACAACGGGAAAGATCACATTTGGACTGGTTGCCGCCATCTGGTCGGCTTCTGTGGGAATCTCCGCGTTACAGGATACGTTGAATGCGGTGTACAAGATCGAAGATTCGCGGTCCTATCTTGTTGCGCGCATCGAGGCTATCGGTTTGACGCTGGTGCTGGTGGTGGTTGTGACCCTTGGCCTTGTATCGCTGCTGGCTGGAGACTACTTCTCCAACGTGGCGGACCAGAGGATTCCCGAGGTCCTGTTGCGGCAGATGGCGGTGATCAGCATACGCATCGTGAGCTGGATGTTCGCCAGCGCGCTGTTGGCATTGACCTTCGCGGTGCTTTACTACTGGGCTCCGGACATCAAGAAACGCCGCTGGCATTGGCTGACACCTGGGGGTGCAATCGGGATCATCGGCTGGTTGCTGGCTTCGCTGGGATTTCGGATGTACATCCATTTTTTCGATACGTACTCGGTTACATATGGATCGCTCGGAGCGGTGATCATTCTGCTGATGTGGTTCTATATCACCGGGTTGATGCTTTTGCTCGGAGCCGAGATTAACAGCGAAATCGAAGCGGCTGCGGTGGCAATGCACCTCGAGGGTCCGCTTTCCGCGTAAAGCGGATCTACTAAAGTGGTTGTACCTCGCCGGGTGGCGGGTCGGAATCGTAGAATTTCTGAGTGGGTTGTACATTTTGCGAGTTTCGCATCGCGCCGCGCGATGCTATACAATCCGAAGTCCTCAGGCGAATACAAAGCCCGAGAAAGAAAAGCGGAGGCTGACCATGGAAGTGGAGTTCACCGCGAGACAAGTTAGCGTTCCGAAGGGCCTGCGTTCCCAGGCCCAAGAGGGATTGGAGCGAGTTGCTCGAATTCTGGGCAGAACGGCGCGCGCCAGCGTTGTATTTCGCGCGCAGAGACATATTCAAATTGCAGAGCTGACCATCAAAGCGAGGGTTCAGACGATCGAGGCTGCCGGGAAAGCAGATACCCAGGAAGCTGCCTTGCGCATAGCGATCCAACATGCCGAGAACCAGGCGCTCAAGTACCGCGATCGCCAGTTTGAACGAAAACGGCTGCCGAAGCTGGATAAGGAACTGACTGCTCCGCCTGTCGCTCATCCAAAGCGCGGTGCGCAGCCCGAGGGAATTCACGAGAACGGTAAATTAACCCGGGCCAAAGTCAAGACTGCGATTGCAGTGCATTCATTCCCGGCCGCGACGGCTCTGGTGGAGCCGCACATCCTGGCCAGCGGTGAAGCGATCGCCGTGAAGCCGATGACCATAGAGGAAGCCGTGAAGGATGCCGAATTCCGCGATCGTGATCTGCTGATATTCCGCGACCGCGCGGGTGCGTTGTTTGTGCTGCATCGCCGGCGTGATGGCCAGATGGAACTCGTCGAAGTTCCATAAATCTTCTGCAACATCACCGTGGTGATGTAGCAGGTTGAGATCGCCGGAATCCGTTACGTGCTGAGGTGTAGGATGGGCGCATGGTGCCTAAGCTTCCGAACGACGGCGTGCGCCGCAAGAAAGGCGAAGCGCACAAGGGAAAAACTGCGAAGACATCGAAAGAACTAGTGATTCTTACAGGGATCTCCGGCGCCGGGAAAGCATCAGCGCTGAAGACGTTTGAGGATCTCGGCTACCAGGCGGTAGATAATCTCCCTCTGGAGTTGATGCCGGAATTTGCGGGTCTCGTCGAGAAGTCGAAGGAGATTGATCGGGCCGCAATCGTCGTGGACGTGCGTGAGGGTCATGCGCTGGATCGTCTGCCGCAGATCATAAAGCGCGTGAAGCGGGTTTTGCCTACACGAGTGGTCTTTCTGGATGCACAGGACCCGGTGCTGGTGCGGCGCTACTCAGAGACAAGGCGTCCGCACCCGCTGCGCCGCTCAGAGACCGTTTCTCGCTCCATTGTTGAAGAACGGCAGTTGCTGGATTCGGTTCGAAACATAGCCGACACGCTGATCGATACTTCGCGCTTCAATGTTCATGAGCTGCGGGCCGAGATCCAGAAGAGATTCGGACACGGAGACCAGCGCGAGCATCTGCTCGTATCGTGTTTGAGCTTCGGATTCAAGAATGGTGTGCCGCTGGATGCGGACATCGTGTTCGATGTGCGCTTTTTGCCGAATCCACATTTTGTTCCCGAATTCCGCGACAAGACGGGACTCGATCCCAAGGTGGCTTCCTATGTATCGGGCTTTCCGCAGACTGGGGAGTTTCTGGATAAGGTGACAGGGCTGATGCTCTACCTGCTGCCGCACTACGTGAAGGAAGGCAAGAGCTATCTCACGATCGCGTTCGGGTGCACAGGCGGGCAGCACCGCAGCGTGATGATGGCCGAGGAGATGTCGAGGCGGCTGGCGAAGGCAGGCTACCAGGCCAAGCCGCTCCACCGCGATATCTCGCGCTGATTCACTTTGTAGCAGGCGGCAACTGATCGATCCATGCAGACAACGCGGAACGGAACTGCGCTCGTTCCTGGCTGGAACCCGAAAGCCAGACGAGCGTTTTGCGTGCCGGGACCTTCTCGTACGCCGGAGGGTTGTCTTCAGCTGCGGCGGTTCCAGCCGGAGTGAAATAAAACCACAGCGAGGGAACTAGAAGGTTGGAGGCCGCGGAAGTTGTCTCCCATCGATCGCTTACCAAAAGCCGAGCGGGAACATACTGTGCTCGCGGGTCGTTGAAGATCGTGGAAACAGGAGATTCGAGAGGCGCCTCGATAACGACTCCGGCAAGATCAGGATGCGAGGCGGCGACTTCAATTGCCAGATTGGCGCCAAGGTCACGCCCGACGAGAAGGATGGAACCGATCGGAATGTGCCGCGTGCCGGTGAGATACCGAATTGCGGAGTCGGCATCCTCGCGCCAGCGTACTTCGCTGGGGTGCTCGAAGTGGCTCTGACCGTAGCCGCGGTAGTCGAATGCGAGCAGGTTGAGGCCGGACTCGTGGAGCGGGACCAGGAAGTTGACGGTGTCGCCGAGATTTCCGGTTTCGCCGTGCAGGAAAATTGCGGTGTAGCGCGCCTGAGGCGATGCTTGAATCCACCAGCCGTGGAGTTGGGGTTCTCCTGACGCCGTCGTCGCGAACCCGACAGATTCAAATTGCAGGTTGACGCTGGCTGGAGTTTGCGTGACGGCCGCGGTGGGACGATAAAGCAACTGCCAGCTCCCCTGCCAGAAGAGAATGCAGAGAGTTCCCCACGCAAAGAGGAGTGCAGCGATCAGCGCGATGACTATGCCTCCAACGAGCCAGCGTGGGGAGACGGTGGGTGGCCCTGCTGAATGATGCGCGGCGTTACCCGTCGCCCGACGAACGGGTGTTTTGAGATCTGAAGCGGGTCGCGATTTTCCGTATGGCTTTGGCTTGCTCATCTTCCCTTGCCCGAATGGGGCGACACAGATTTATGCTAATTGGACCAGCGCAGCAGACGCGAGACGCGTGCCGCCGGGAGGGGGATGAGAATGTCGGAGTTCGTGCGGATCTGTTCGCAGGCGGAGATTCCAGCAGCGGGCAAGGTGAAGGAGTTTACGGTCGATGGCCGCGCAATTTGCGTAGGCAATGTCGGCGGAAAAGTATGCGTGCTGGACGGGACCTGTCCGCATGAGGGAGGGCCGCTGGGGGAGGGCTCGATTGAGGAAGGGAAGGTTGTATGCCCGTGGCACGAATATGCATTCGATGTGACAACCGGGGCAAATGACGAAGATCCGGAGATGCGCGCCCAGGTATTTGAAGCGAAGGTGGAAGACGGAGAGTTACGCGCACGGCTCTAATTTTGAGAGCCTCGGCAAGCAGAACCAGGGAAACGATCATCCCGAGCTTTCACTGAGTTGCGGTTCTGCCTGCGCGAGCGACCTGGATGCGGAGTCCTAGTGAGAGTGAGCTTACGATTTCTTTGAGGGAACCTTCTTGCCTTCGCGACGCGCCTCGGAGAGGCCAATGGCGATGGCCTGTTTCGGATTGGTAACCTTTTTGCCGCTGCGGCCCGATTTCAACTTGCCCTGTTTCATCTCCCGCATTTCGCGCTCGACATTCTTACCTGCTGAGGGCGAGTATTTGCGGCTCGAGGACTTCTTTTTCGAGCTGGATTTTTTGGCACTGGATTTCCTGGATGATGATCCGCTCGTGCTTTTGCGTGCACTGCTGCGCGAAGTTCGAGACCGTGAAGCGCTGCTTCTCGAACTGCTGGATTTCTTCCTGGTTGCCTTTTTGGTTGCCATAACTAATCTCCTCAACGGTCAGATGAGGAGCAGCTTGAGGCAAGTTGCATGTTGCGGCATACCCAAGGTCGGCTGGGTTCCAGCGAAGAGAGAACGCGGCATCACACGATGCGACGTATTCCGGGGATGCGCACCAGCGGATCAGCGATGAGCCACGCAGCAATACATGTGAGCGTGCCGGTGACGGCGAATTTGAGGAGCGCAGGCGCGATCCACGAATGGAGCAGCAGGCTGATGCCGACGAGTACGGGTGGATGGATGATGTAGACCGCGTAGGCGCGGCGATTGAGCCACGACCAGAAGTTCGACGGGCTGTTCATGAATGCGCGCGCGACCAATAGCCATGCGGCGATCAGGCCCCATGCGACGAAGGGATCCCAGAAGGCGTAGAAAATTGCGGGCCAGGTGTGTCCGCCGCCGAAGTCAGCCTTGCCCGGGCCGAAGACGCGCATGGCGATGACGATGCTGATGGGCATAAGCGGCCATGTGACGATAAGGCCGACGATCCACGGTCGAGCGTTCTTCCATGTGAGCCGGCGGATCCAGTCGTAGCGCCATGCGGCGATGCCGACGGCGAAGAGGAAGATGTAGGGTGCGAAGTAGCCGAGCTGGAGTCCGATAATGTTTTTGCCCGTGGGAACGAATTGGCGGATCGCAACACTTGCTGCTCCGACGAGAATGGCGCTGAGCAGCCATTTCCAACTTGAAGGAACTGGACGCGGGATGCGAGCTGAGGCGGCAAGTGGAGAACCGAACGCGGCGCGCCATGCGCAATAGCCGAGGCTGAACATCAGCAGCGCCTGCGCGAACCAGAGCGGACCGTTAATGATGATGGCGTGATTCCAGAGATAGGGAAAGGTGGACCAGAACCCCTTGCCGTCGTGGTTGGCAACGAGCGCGGCAGTAAACGGACCGAGGATGAAGATGAATGCGAGCAGGGGAATGCCGAGACGAAGGAACCTGTCGCCGAGAAATTGTGCGTAGCCTTTGCGCTCGAGCGAAGAGGGAGTGAAGTATCCGGCGAGCAGAAAGAAAAAGCCCATGAAGTAAGCCTGGTTGGTGGCAAGGAAGAGCGTAAGGAGAATGCTCTCGGGCTTGTCGGAGGCGTGAAGCTCGTAATAAAACCAGCCGCCCGCGCCACCGTAGGTAATAGCAGTGTGGTGGAGGAGAACCAGCGCCGTCATGATGCTGCGCAGGCGGTCGATGTAGAGGTCGCGCTGCGGAGCGGAACGCGTGATGGTGGAAGCGGGTTCGGAGATTATTGCGTCCACTGTCCCTTGCATGAGACTTGATACGGAAGAGGGAGGCGGTTGGTTCGGTGGTTTTTGAGTCAGGGCATTCCCATCCAAAATTGTCCTGCCGGGCGATTTTGGATGGGGCACCTCACTCCAGGGGCCGAAACAAAGCAGGTCCTTCGCTGCGCTCAGGATGACAGCTCAATTGCTTAGTACTTCACGATGGCGGTGAAGGAATCGGGCTTGAGGCTGGCGCCGCCTACGAGGGCGCCGTCAATCTCTTCCTGTCCGCATAGCGCTGTAGCATTGTCGGGCTTGACGCTGCCGCCGTAGAGGATCCGCATCTTTGAGGCAACGTCGTCGCCAAGCAGCCTGGCGACTTCAGCGCGGATGATTTTGTGCGCGTCGACCGCCATTTCAGGCGTGGCGGTTTTGCCGGTACCGATGGCCCAAACGGGCTCGTAAGCGATGACGATGGGCGCGGCGGTTTCGGGCGTGATTCCGGCGAAGGCGCCGGTGACCTGCGTCTTGAGCACTTGCCCGGTCTGGCCGGCCTCGCGCTCGGCAAGGACTTCGCCGATGCAGACGACAGGGATGATGCCGTGCTTGAGCGCGGTGTGGAGCTTCTTGTTTACGATCTCGTCGGTCTCGCCGAAGTACTGGCGGCGCTCGGAGTGCCCAATGAGCGTGTGGGTTCCGCCGACAGCCTTGAGCTGGAGGATCGAGGTCTCGCCGGTGAAGGCGCCTTCTTCAGCGAAGTAGATGTTCTGGGCGCCGACCGCGACGTTAGAACCCTTGGCGGCTTCAATGACTGCCGGCAGCAGCACCGGAGAGGGAAAGAGTGCGATTTCGTCGCGGGTGTGGCCGGAGACGAGGGGCAGGAATGCGTCGACAAAAGCCTTAGCTTCGGAAGGCGTTTTGTACATCTTCCAATTGGCGGCAATAAGTTTCTTGCGTGACATTTGTATGAGTCCTCACAAAGATTTTATCGGACGGAAATTATTGGTTGGGTGACCGGAAGCACAGGAAAGCAGGGAAGCAGGGAATCAGGGACCAGGGAACAGGACCAGGGAACAGGGATTCGAGAATCAGAAGGCCGCCATCGCCCAGGTTGCCGCGAAGATCAGAGATCGGCGAGTTCGGGTCGCGTCAGATTTTCGATTGCCGGCTCAGTCTTCGGTGTTTCAGCGCGCAGGGCGTGGAAGGAAGAGACCTCGACCCTGATGTAATGAAGGATTGCCGGCGCGAGGATTATGCCGGAAATTCCCATTAATCTTTCCCCAAGAACAAGACCGATCAACGTGAGCCAGATCGGGCTGTCGATGCGCTGGCCGACAATCTTGCTGTTCAGAAAATACTCGAGCTTGTGGATCACGATTAGAAAAACAAGGGCGTAGAGCCCGGTTCGGGGCGAGATTGCAAAGCCGACCACGACGATGAGCGTGTTGCTGATGATGTTGCCAATGATGGGCAGCAAACCGCAGAGGAATACGAACACGGCGAGCAGGCCGGCGGTGGGATAACCGCGAAGAATGAGAAAAATCGTGGTGAGCACGGTGTTGATGGCGGAAATGATGATCTGCGCGCGCATTGCCAGGGCGAAGCTCTCGTATAGCGTCCGGAATCGCACTGTAATTTCGCGGGTGATTTCGGCATAGAGGTTGTGGGAATCGATGGGGGCAGATTTGCGGGCCGTCCAACCCGACCCGAGAAAGAGGCTGAGAGCCACCACCAGGCCTGCCAGTACGAAGACGAACTGGATCGACGCGACCCTGGCGTACTGTCCGATAACGGCCAGACCCTCCCTGGCCTGATCCAGGGCTGTATCTTTCAGACTTGCGTAGTCAGTGAACGGCAGGTCGATGCCATTCTTTTCAGCAAACTCCACCATCGCGGGGATGGAGATTTCAGCAATTCTGGGCAAAGTGCGATAGGCAAGGCCGGAGAAGTAGACGAGTGCGGCGCCGATGCCGGCGACCGTGACCAGAAAGAGCGCCACGCTCAGAGCCTTCCGGCCGCGGAAGCAGAACAACTGCAATATCAGATAACCAAAGAGCGAGGTGAGCAGGAACGTTCCCAGATGCAGCGCCACGATGAGAATCGCAAGAACGATAAGAATTGCGTACGAAATGCGGTCGGGCTGGTTCATGTCGGCGCGCCGTATGGCGTGGCTCTGCGTGCATGATATCCGACGGGGCAGATGAAACCGGTGAGGCGTACCCAGCGGGTAAGCAGGCGCGTTCCGGAGGAGATGAGGCAGCTAACCGTGGAGCCGAGTATGGAGGCGGAGGTGACGCGGTGCGTGCTCCTGTTTTCCGGGCGATGTCAGCGTGCCGGCTACGAAGGCTGCGCCGATGAGGGAAATCACAAAGAGAAGCGCAGGCAAGAGATAGAGGAGCCGTTCACCACGGACGTCGAGAATGTAGGGGAAAGTTCCCAGGAGGTTGCTTACCGTGAGCCAGACGAGACCGACGACGATTCCAAGTCCGCCAATCGAGAGAAGCGCTACACCAACAACGAGGAGCACGTTGCGGGTCATTGATTACCCGGAGAAAGATACCGCTTGCGAGGCGATCCGGATCCAGGGAAGAACTTCCGTTGGGGCAGGCGCCTTGCATCGGAATCTCTTTACCAGTTCGGAATTATGTGCCCGTCGGGCTCATTGGTAAGTGACAGGAAACACAGGAAGTCGGCAGTTGGCGCCGGGGATGTCCCACTAATCTTTTGTTCCGAGTTGAACAGACGCCGCGTCGGGAGGGACTTCGTTTCGAAAGAAGGCTTCGCGTTGATCCGGATCGCCGAGGTCCATCTGGAAATGATGCCAGGTGCCGTCCTGCAGCACGGCCATGTTCCAGGCGCCGGAGACGGTGTCGGAGAACTGCCAGACGATGTGGTACCCGTCCTCGTTTGTGAATCCTTCCATGTCGGCCTGAATGATCGACTCGCCTCGCTGCCAGAGAAACGTGCGCAGGGCGTGAAGGGCTGCCAGACCCTCTTCCGTTTCAGAGCCACCAAGATGCTGGAAAGCGTAGACGGTTTTTACCTCGGCAAGGAAATCGTGCAGCCATTCGACGCCGTTCTGGGGCTTGCAGTCGCGTGTCTCGTCGATGAATTCGGCAATGTCGTCCTGGCCAAGTGATCCATCGCTGACCGGGTTGCGCTCGAGCACTGCGACTTCGATTTCGCCTTCTCCGGAGAGCAGCAGGGAGTCCCACCCGTCTTCCGATCCTTCTTCGACGGTCAGTTTGAAGGCGGGGTGTTCAGCTTGAACGACCTGTGCGAGCTCTTCGAACGATGGGAAGTCCTCGTACTTTGAAAGGACGCGCGTATAGTAACCCACTGGTTTGCTCCTGCCAATTTGATCCGGCCAGATGATTTGCTGTCGATCAGGAATTTGAATCTGTGGGGTACCAACTGGCGCGGCTCCAGCGTGGCCGATTGCGGAAGATGCTCATCGGAGGTGAGTTGAACCCCTGCCTCAGGACATTTTGGAGGATGCGCTGGCCCCAGAAGCCGACGGCGATGGCGCAGAGCGAGCAGAAGAGCCAGATGATCCAGCCGGTGATCTCGGCACGGGCGCTGGAGCAGTTTCCCCACATGAGATCGGGACCGCAGGCGAGGCTGGTGTTGGGGATCAGTCCACAGATGTAGTAGAGAGAAACGGCTGCCGGCGGGGCAATGAGAATTGCAAGCGTGAACCGGCGCAAGGTCGGGATAGTGAGGGAGAGCAACGCCGCCAGGGAAGAGACGATCAGGGTTGCGAATGCGATCAGGGCTTCGGCGAGGATCTCCATACTGCGGCTCCTAAGCGGAGGATAGCAGAAGGGCTTGGAACCTGGGTGTTTTGCGAAGGCGGATGCATGGGAACAGGGTTGGCCCCAGGTCTCAGAAGCGAGACCTGGGGCACCCGGAGTTTCGGTTGGCTCACCCATTTTGTCTGTTATCGGAGAGACGACCGAATGGCTATTTGTTGGTTAGGGCTTCGACGCCGGGGAGTTTCTTGCCTTCGAGGAATTCGAGCCTCCACCCCACGGACGAAGACCTGTCCGCGGGGGCCCCGGGACGAGCTGGGATTATTTGTTGGTGAGAGCTTCGACGCCGGGAAGTTTCTTGCCTTCGAGGAACTCGAGGCTGGCGCCGCCGCCGGTGGAGATGTGCGTGATCTGGCTGGCCACGCCGGCCTGGTTGATGGCGCTGACCGAATCGCCGCCGCCGATGATCGACGTGGCTGCCTTGTTGGCGGCAACGGCACGGGCGATGGCGTTGGTTCCCTTGGCGAAGTTGGGGAACTCGAAGACGCCTGCGGGGCCGTTCCAGACGATCGTGCGGGCGCGGGAGATTACGTCCTCGATCGCGGCGACGGATTTCGGGCCGATGTCGAGGCCCTGCCAGTCGGCCGGGAAGTCCTTCGAGGTATCCCAGGGCTGGGTCTTTGCGTCGTTGGTGAAGCTGTCGGCGAGGATGTTGTCGGCAGGCAGGAGGAGTTCCACTCCTTTAGCCTTGGCCTTCTCCAATGTGGACTTCGCGAGATCGATCTTGTCTTCTTCAACGAGCGACTTGCCGGTGGCGACGCCCTTGGAGCGATAGAAGGTGTAGGCCATTCCGCCGACAATGACGAGGGTATCGACTTTGTCGAGGAGGTTCTGGATGACGTCGATTTTGCCCGAAATCTTGGAGCCGCCGATGATGGCGACGAAGGGCTTCTCCGGATTTTCGAGAGCTTTGCCCAGATAGGTAATTTCCTTCTCCATCAGCAGGCCGGCAACGGAGGGCTTGATGTAGTGCGTGATGCCTTCCGTTGATGCGTGCGCGCGGTGCGCGGAGCCGAAGGCGTCGTTGCAGTAGACCTCGGCGAGCGAGGCGAGCGCCTTGGAGAACGCTGGATCGTTGGCTTCCTCTTCGGCGTGGAAGCGCAGGTTTTCAAGCAGGAGGACCTGACGCGACTCGAGCTGGCGCGACATCTCCTCGGCGATTTCGCCGACGCAGTCGGGCGAGAAGGCGACGTTGATGGATTCGCCAACCTGCTTGTCGAGAAGTTCGCGGAGGCGGTCGACGACGGGGCGGAGCGAATATTTCGGGTTCGGTTTGCCCTTGGGGCGGCCGAGGTGCGAGGCGAGGATGACTTTGGCGTGATGGCGCAGGGCGTACTCGATGGTGGGCAGAGTGGCGACGATGCGGGTGTCGTCGGTGATGGTCGAGCCATCTTCAGAAAGCGGCACGTTGAAATCGACGCGGATGAAGACGCGCTTGTTTCGGAGTTCGATGTCGCGAATGGAGAGCTTGGACATTGTTCGTTCCTCAGTTCACAGTTTTTGGTTCGAAGTTCAGAGTTGAGGACAGCGTGCTTCGCTAGGGCTTTTCAGCGACCACAGCATCCACTTCGATTTCGATGCGCCAGGCTGGATTGAGCAGGGCGGCGACGACGACCATGGTGGCGGCGGGCCGGATTGCGCCGAAGATTTCGCCGTGGACGCGGCCGACGGCTTCCCAGTCTTCCACGTGCGTAAGAAACATGCGGGTACGCACGACGTCGTTGAAGGACGCGCCGGCTTCAGCAAGAGCTTTTTCGATGATGGCGAAGACGCGGCGTGTCTGGCCGGTGGCGTCTTCGTTATCGGCGCCGACGGGGCCGGTTCCAGCGACATGGATGGTGTTGCCGATGCGCACGGCGCGGGAGAAGCCGATGAGGGGCTCGAAGGGTGATCCGCCGGTGATGTTTTGGCGCATGGAAGTTTTCAGTTGTCAGTTTTCAGTTATCAGTGCCTGGTTCGAAGTTCACAGTTCATAGCGGACTCTCAGGAGTTGGCGGCTATGAACTGCGAACTAAGAACTGCGAACTGCTTTACAGGCCCTTCTTGGCCAGGAAGCCGACGAGGTCGACTACGCGATTGGAGTAGCCCCACTCGTTGTCGTACCAGCTGAGGACCTTGACGCTCTGGCCGACGACCTTGGTGAGAGGCGCGTCGACGATGGAGGAGCGCTTGTCTCCCTTGAAGTCGGAACTGACGAGCAGGTTTTCGTCGTAGCCGAGGATGCCCTTGAGCTCACCTTCGCTGGCGGCCTTGAGCGCAGCGTTGACGGCCTTGGCGTCGGTTGGCTTTTCGGCGATGTAGGTGAGGTCGACGATGGAGACGTTGGGTGTTGGGACGCGGATCGCGAATCCATCGAGCTTGCCTGCGGTCTCAGGGATGACCAGCTTGAGGGCCTTGGCGGCGCCGGTGGAGCTGGGAATCATGGAGAGGGCAGCGGCGCGGGCGCGGCGGAGGTCCTTGTGCGGGAAGTCGAGGATGACCTGATCGTTGGTGTAGCTGTGGATCGTGGTCATGATGCCGCTGACCATGCCGGTCTCCTTGAGGAGAACCTTGACGACGGGCGCGAGGCAGTTAGTGGTGCAGCTGGCGTTGGAGATGACGTTGTGCTTCGCCGGATCGTACTTGTCTTCGTTGACGCCGAGAACGAGGGTGATGTCTTCGTTGGTGGCGGGAGCGGAGATGATGACCTTCTTGACGGTCGTGCCGAGGTGGGCCTTTGCCTTGGTGGCGTCGGTGAAGTGGCCGGTGGACTCGATGACGACCTGTGCGCCTACGTCGGCCCAGGGCAGCTTGGCGGGATCGCGCTCGGCCCAGACCTTGATCTTCTTTCCGTCTACGGAGATGAAATCGTCACCGGATGTAACGTCGTTCTTCAGATTTCCAAGAACCGAGTCGTACTTGAGCAGGTGGGCCAGAGTTGCCGGGCTGGTCAAGTCATTGACCGCAACAAAGTCGATTTCGTTATTGCCGAGGGCGGCGCGCAAAACGTTGCGGCCAATTCGTCCAAAGCCGTTGATGCCAACCTTAACTGCCATATGTCTTCTCCTTCGTTATGGGTGGATCTTCTGGTGGTGGCAGGGGCTACAGTAGATCGACCACTGCACCCGCGTGTGAGTGTGAGTGATGGCATGCGGCGGTAGGAACCACACCACGAACCGCCCAGAGGTACCCGACTGATCTTTGGGTCCCCGGCCAGCAAGAGGTGCACCAGGCAATTCCACCAAACTCATAAGGCTAACAGAGTTGTCAACGAGAACCAAATGAACGTTGAGCAAATTGCGCCGCCGAGTCCAAAAAGCGCTCAACGCTAGTTTGTCGTTGTTGATACGGGACTGTATGTGATGGATCGCACTCAGTTTGCAGGCCCTTTGCTCCGTGTGATATCCCGGTAACAGCAGCCTGCGGGCGGTTTTGCCGAATGGGCCGGGTGCCTGCCTGTTTGCGGGCTCCAAAAAGGTACGGAAATCACAGATGAGAAGACGGTCGAGGCGCAACGTAAATAATTCGGAATCTACAGGCAAGATTGGGCAGGAAATCCCGGTGGATCAACCCCGCCCTCTGGTGCCTTCGTATGTCGACGAGCCGCGGGCGCGAGCCCAGGCTGCAAGCGCGGGATCGCAACACTCGGAACGCCACGCGGCGCCAAAGCAGGCGCCGAAGGCCGAGTGGAATGAGCCCGCAGGTTCGGGACGGCTGGAGATGGAGACGCAGCCGGAGTCGCCATCTGTGCCTCCGCCAGAGGTGCAGGCCGCGGAACGCTCTCCGCAGGCTCCCAAGGGATATGTGGTGCTGGCGATCGGACTGCCCGGTTCGGGAAAGACGACGTGGTTCCGTCGTCGCGGCGTGACACCGCTATCAAGCGATTTGCTCCGCAATATCCTCTTCGACGATGTGGAGGAGCAGAAATTTCAAGGGCTGGTTTTTTCGACGCTGCGCTCACTGCTGCGTGCGCGGCTGATCGCCAAGATGCCGTGGAACTACGTGGACGCGACGAACCTGTCGGTCCACGAACGGCGCCAATGGATCAAGATGTCGAAGAGCTTTGGCTACGAAGCGCAGGCGGTGTTCTTCGATGTGCCGCTTGAAGTTTGCCTGGAACGGAACCGCTCGCGCGATCGCATGGTCAGCGAAGATGTAATGCGCAAGATGGCCGAGAAGCTGAAGGCGCCGGCATTTGAAGAGGGTTTCGCGAAGATCACGGTCGTGCGGGTGAAGCGGGAAAGCTAGCGGCGAACGACGCCTGCGGTTGGGAGGCGAGATGCTGGAGCCGTTGCGATATTTGTCGGGCGAGGAGATCTGCGCTGGAGACCTGGTGCGGTTTCACGGGCACGAGGCGCAGATCGAATTCGCCGCCGCGGATCTTGAGGATCCGCTACACGGGTGTTTCGTAAGGCTGTATGGCGGCGGGGTGATGGTAAACGACCCCGCGGTTTCAGGGCATACATTCATCCCGGTCGATCAACTTAGGAACTACGAAGATCTGAAGTTTGTTGGCCGCATATAGATTGGAGATTTCCCCATGAGCAATCAAGCTGCTACTGCTCCCTACGTTGAACCGTGGCTGCGCGGAACATACGCGGATGTTCCAGCTGTTGGACGCGCGGTGCTGCATGCGTTTGATCTGGCACTGGACGATCTGCGGAAGTGGACGGAAGGGCTGACGGACCTGGAGATTCACACGCTGCCCATGGAACTGCCTCCGCTGGCTTTTCATCTGCGGCATATTGCCCGGTCCACTGACCGGCTGCTGTCCTATGCGGAGGGGAATCAGCTCTCAGCGGAGCAGATCGCGAGGATGAAGGCAGAAGAAGTCGGCCCGCAACATGACGAACGGGAAACGCTGGCGGCTCTGCTGGCCGAGGTGGAGGCTTCGTTCGCCAATGCCGAGGGGCGTGTGCAGGCACTGGCCAAGGAAGATCTGAACACGTTTCGTGGAGTGGGCCGCAAGCAGTTGCCAACATCCATTGGCGGGTTGCTGGTCCACGTCGCCGATCACACCATGCGGCATGTGGGACAGGCGGTGACGACGTCGAAGGTGCTGAAGGCGCTGCGAGGCTGATTTCGATCCCAGGTCTCAGAATCGAGACCTGGGCACCCGCTGTTGACGTCACAAATGCCGGCGAACCCTTGAGCGTATACTTGCGCCGATCCTGAAAAATCAAAAGGACGAGCGCATGGAAGACTCGCAGGTTCATTTTGTTCCTTTAGCTGCAAAGACCGTGGTGTGCCACACCATTACCTACTTTGGAATGGGAGTGCTGGCCTATCACCTGCTGCACTATGCGGACTTTATCAACAATCCAGCCTCGGGGATGCGGCCGATCACGAGCCTGTGGGTGATTTTCGGACCCGCGTTGCAGATTTTTCGCGGGGTACTGTTTGCCTCGGTGTTCTACGGGTTCCGAGCGCAGCTATTCGGTAGAAAGAACGGCTGGCTGCTGATGGCGTGGATGCTGATCGGGATCGGTATCCTGGGGACATTCGCCGCGCCTGCAGGGTCACTCGAAGGATTCATCTATACGACGACGCCGTTTTTGTCGCAGATCAAGGGGTACCTGGAGATCGTGACGCAGGCTCTGTTGTTTTCTGCCCTGCTGTGCTACTGGGTAAATCATCCAGGGAAAAAGTGGATGAAGTGGTCGATGTGCGCGGTGTATGCGATTGCGGTGGGGTTGCCGGTATTGGCGTTGATGGCGCCTAAGCGATAGGCTGCCGAGGTTCGTTCGCCATCGCGCAACCGCCCGCGCGAGGGATGGGCACCCGGATGTTGCTTCAATCAACAGTCATTTGCCGTAGGTGTAGAAGCCGCGGCCGGATTTGCGGCCCAGCCAGCCTGCGTCGACCATTCGGCTGAGCAGGGGACAGGGATAGTACTTCGGGTTGCCGAATCCTTCATGCAGCACGTGAAGGATATCGACGCAAACATCGATGCCGATGAAGTCTGCCAATGTAAGCGGGCCCATGGGATGATTCATGCCCAGCTTGAAGACCTGATCGACGGCTTCAGGGGTGGCGACGCCTTCCATGACGGCGAACGCGGCTTCGTTGATAAGCGGCATGAGGACGCGGTTGGAGACGAAGCCCGGCGCATCGTTGACCTCGACGGGCGTCTTGCCGAGTTTCACGGCCAGATCGCGGACGGCACCGAAGGTGTCCTCGCTGGTGGCCATGCCGCGGACAACTTCGACAAGCGCCATCACCGGAACGGGATTGAAGAAGTGCATCCCGATTACCTGTGAGGGGCGGCCTGTAAGCGCGGCCAGTTTGGTGATGGAGATCGATGAAGTGTTGGAGGCGAGGATGGCGGAGGCGGGAAGGATCTTGTCGAGAGCGCGGAAGACTTCAGCCTTGAGATCGAGGCGTTCCGGTGCGGCCTCGACTGCGAGTTGAGTATCCGCGAGAGACTCCATGCTTACAGTCGTGGCGATGCGGCTGAGGACGGGTTCGATTTCGCTTTCGGGGAGTTTGCCCTTCGCGGCTTCGCGGCCGAGATTGGCCCGGATGGAGGCGAGAGCGCGGTCGAGGAAGCGCTGCTCGACGTCGCACAACTTTACCTGAAAGCCTGAACGAGCGAAGACGTGCGCAATGCCGGAGCCCATGGTTCCGGCGCCGATGACGGCGACTGACTGAACTTCTGCCAAAGCTGATCCCTCCCGAGCAAAGGGAGTGTAGCAGGTCGCTGCCGGGCCCGTTGAGGAACTCAGACAACCTGCAAAGCAGATGTCGTCATCCAAGTTTCCAGTCGAACTGCGGGTGAGCTAGGGGGCCTTGGGGAGTTTTCCTCCGCGCAGTTCGCTTTACTTCATCTGCAATTCACCTTATTTCTCAAAAACTCTCGTTTGGACGCCAGTCATATGCGCGAAAAGCGTGGCCCAGGAGCACCTGTGGTGACGACACTCCCGGGCGAAAAACTTTCTGAAAAGAGAAGTGTGCCGGTAGCGGTCTTAGCTCCGCAGCCCAGGCTGGAGGAGCTTCTGGCGTATGTCCCGGCGGCCATCGTCTTTCTGAGCGGACCGGAGCTGCGATGCTCCTACGTGAATGAAATGGCGGTACGCATGACGGGCCGCATGTCTGCCGATCAACTGGTCGGACATACGTTTCGCGAAGGATTTCCGGAGCTGGAAGGCAGCGGAGTGTTCGAGATCCTGGACCAGGTGTCTGGTTCGCGCGAGCCATTTTGCGGGCAGGAATTCAAGATTCCGTTTTTCCGGTTTGATACCGGAAAAATAGAAGATCGCTACCTCGACTTCGTCTGCCAGCCGATGCTGGATGCAGGCGGCGCATTGAACGGGATATTCATTCATGCCGTGGACCTGACCGACCGTGTGCTGAGCCGGCGGGCGCTGGAGCTGAGCCAGGAGAGGCTGCGACTCGCGCATGAAGCCGCACTGATTGGCACATGGGAGTGGGACGGAATTGCAGATCGGCGTACCCTCTCCGTGGAATCGCACCGCATGTTCGGCACGAGGCCCGACTCCGGTGAAAAAGCTGTCGAAGAGACGTGGGCGTCCCGCCTCCATCCTGCCGACAAGCCGCATGTGTACAAGGCAATGGCAGACTCGATGCGAACGGGTGCACTGGAGACGGAATATCGTTACCAGCATCCGGATTACGGTGAGCGAGTTTTTTACTCGATCGGGCGCAAGTTACCCGGCGTTTCGCAACTGGTCGGCGTGGTTCTGGACATCACGGAGCAGAAGGCGGCCGAGAGGCAGGCTATTGAGCAGCGCGACCGGTTCGAGTTTGCGGCCGATGCGGCCGACATCGGGTACTGGTTTTGCGATCTGCCGTTCGACAAGCTGGAGTGGGATGAGCGAGTGAAGAACCACTTCTGGCTATCCGAAGATGCTGCGGTGGATATCGACCTGTTCTACCGGATTCTTCATCCCGACGATCGCGAGCCGACTCGAGTTGCGATGGCACATGCGATTGCCACCCACTCCACTTATGACGTGGAGTACCGGACGATTTCGCCCGATGGCAAGCATAAATGGATTCGCGCGACCGGGCGTTCCGCGTACGATGCGTCGGGAAATCCGATTCGATTCGACGGGGTCACCCAGGATGTATCGGCGTTGAAGCAGACGCGAGAAGCACTGATCCGCAGCGAGAAGCTGGCGCTGGTAGGTAGGCTTGCGGCCTCAATTTCGCATGAGATCAACAATCCACTCGAAGCCGTAATCAACCTGCTTTATCTGATCAATCAGAATTCGGAAGACGAGGCGGTGAAGGAGTTCAGCCAGTCGGCACAACAGGAACTGGCGCGTGTATCGCATATCGTGACGCACACGCTGCGCTTCAATCGCCAGATGAATCGCGCCTCGCGCGAAAAGATTTCGGATCTGCTGGATTCATCGGCGGCGATCTACCTGGCGCGAATCAAGAATCTGGGAGTGGAGGTGCGGCGGGACTATCAGGAGAGCGAGCGCGTACTCTGCTTCGGATCGGAGTTGCGACAGGTTTTTGCCAACCTGATCGGGAACTCGTTTGACGCGCTGAAGCCGGGCGGCAAATTGCTCCTGCGAACCCGCGACCAGATGCATCCGAAAACCGGTGAACATGGGGTTCGCGTATCGATTGCCGACAGCGGAACAGGCATGAGCAAGGCGATTCAATCGCGGCTCTTCGAACCCTTCTTTACCACGAAGGGCGAACGGGGCACAGGACTGGGATTGTGGGTGAGTCGCGAGATTTTGCGCAAACATCATGCGCTGCTTCGCATACGCAGCCGGCAATCGGTGGCGGAGAGCGGAACCACCTTTTCGATCTGGTTGCCGGTAGCATCCGGGCTGGAAAACGAGGCCGGGCGATAAGCCGGAGATGATCTGCTGAGAGCGATCGTCTCCGCATTACTGAGCAAACAAAGAGGCGCGACTTGAAGTCGCGCCTCTTTTGACTTTAGATCGCCTGTTCAATTGCCTTGAGACATTGCGGGAACGAGTTGTACCTGTTGAGTGACTGTGAGCATCAAGTAGGAGCCCGACTCGAGATTTGCCTGGGGATGGCTGACCAGCAGGTGCGTTGTGACGATTCCGGCGCCGATGAGGCCGCCAACGAGCATGCCTGGGGGGCCGCCGACGATGGCGCCGACAATCATGCCGCCGCCCGCGACGCCCCCGTACATCAAGCCGTTCCGTTTCAGGCGCGATCCGGGGGTGATGATGCCTTCCGATCCGACCTTTGTGTTTGTTCCGGGTGCGGAGATAACGACAGCGCGCAGTTGAAACTTGTTGCCATTGGCGAGCGTAACCGTGTCGGGCGCAAGAAGAATGGAGCCCTTCCCGGCGAAGCGGCCGGCGGAGACCTGGGCGACCCGGCCGGAGATTTCGGCGCCCGCGGGAATGATCACGTTCCCATCCTGCAGAACATCCGTCGCAACGCGGCTACGGAACGGCTGGCCCACCTGCGACATGGCGCTGGATAGCTCTGTTGTTAACTGCACGCGGATCAAGGTTCCTTCGCCAAGAACGCCGGGGGGCAGGGGAACCGGGTGGACGATGTCGCTGTCGGGATCGGCGCCGGCGGCGCGGACGGTCAGCGTGGGGTTCGAAGCCGCGACACCGACGATGCCATCATCGGTTCCATCGCCGTAAGCCTGAGGAACAGGAGCGTTGTTCGGACGTGCAGCCGATTGCTGCGGCGTTGCTGGAGCTGGTGTTGCCTGGGACTCGGGAGACATGGGGTGCGCGGGAGACGGCTTGGCAATCGGCGGCTGCTGCTCGCTGGTGGTAATGTCTTCCTGCGGAGGATTGGAGGTTCCCTGGTAGGGGCTGGACTGGGTTGCGTCCTGAGCCACGAGGGCGGTGGCTGCCAGCATAAAGGAGGCAAATGCAAGAATCGGCCGGTTCATCCAAATTCTCCTGAAATTCGAAGCAGGCATGTACCCAACTTCTGTATAGACCCAGCCTGCGCGAAAATGTTCTGTAGCGCGATGCGCGGAAATGCTTCCGGCGCAAATTGCACCCAAATTAATGCTAGCTTGCGGTGTTTACCCAAATGCAACAACTCCGTTCAGAGGTTCCTCGTACAGTAAGAATCAACTGAGATAACTAGCAAAAATGGGAGGAGTAACTCCCGTGGCTGCAAGAGATCCTGCGAACGGACCGGAGCGGGTTCATGGAGGCACCGCCGCATTGCCGGTGTGATCGCGACCACACCAGGCGGCGAAGACGGGTTTGTTAGAATCCGAACGGAACCGTTTTCATTTTTCCTTTGTTTTCTGTAGGCGGAGAGGGGTTTTAAACACGTGCACCAGCTTCTGGAAACAATTCATAGCGCTGCCGGAGAGGCCGTTGCCGTGGATCGCCGTCCCAAACTGAATGACCGGCTGCAGCACCGTATAGCGAGGACTGATATGACTGAGATTATTGCGATTCGTGCGCGCGAAGTGTTGGATTCCCGTGGAAATCCCACGGTGGAAGCAGATGTGATTCTGGAGAGCGGCCAACTGGGTCGCGCGATTGTGCCATCGGGCGCTTCCACCGGCGAGCATGAAGCTGTGGAGCTGCGCGACGGCGACAAGAGCCATTACCTGGGCAAGGGTGTTCTGCAGGCGGTTGCCAATGTGGAGACAGTCATCGCGCCGGAACTCGAGGGCATGGATGCCGCCAATCAGCGGCTGATCGACCAGACAATGATTGCCCTGGATGGAACGCCGAACAAGGGCAAGCTGGGCGCGAATGCGATTCTCGCGGTTTCGCTGGCCTCGGCCCGGGCGGTTGCGCAGGAGCTGGAGGTTCCGCTGTACCGGTACCTGGGTGGCGTGAATGCGTGCATTCTGCCGACCCCGATGCTGAACGTGCTGAACGGCGGAGCGCACGCCGACTCGAACGTGGACTTTCAGGAATTCATGATCATGCCTGTGGGCGCGGAGCGTTTCAGCGATGCGTTGCGCTGGTCGGCAGAGACATTCCACACGCTGAAGAGCGTGCTGAAGAAGAAGGGCTACAACACGGCGGTGGGCGATGAAGGCGGGTTTGCGCCTTCGCTCAAGTCAAACGACGAAGCAGTTGAGCTGATTCTCGAAGCGATTCAACAGGCCGGCTACAAGCCCGGCGAGCAGATCTCGATTGCCCTCGACCCGGCGTCGAGCGAGTTCTACGACAAGGAAAAGGGGAAGTACGTTTTCAAGAAGGGCGACAAGCGGGAGCTCTCGAGCGAACAGATGGTCGAATTCTGGGCGAACTGGGCGAATCAGTATCCGATCGTCTCGCTGGAAGACGGGCTTGCCGAAGATGACTGGGACGGCTGGAAGATTCTGACCGACAAGCTCGGCGAGCGCATTCAGCTGGTGGGCGACGATCTGTTTGTAACCAACGTGCAGCGTCTCCAGAAAGGCATCGAGGAAGGCGTGGGCAACTCGATCCTGATCAAGGTCAACCAGATCGGCACGTTGACGGAGACCCTGGAAGCGATCGAACTCGGCCGCCGGTATGGTTATACGTCCGTGATGTCGCATCGTTCGGGCGAGAGCGAGGATACGTTCATCGCCGACCTCGCAGTGGCCACCGGCGTGGGCCAGATCAAGACCGGCTCGGTGAGCCGCACGGATCGCATCGCGAAGTACAACCAGCTTCTGCGGATCGAAGAAGAGCTGGGTGCGGGGGCGGTGTACCTCGGGCTGGAATCGCTGAACTACGAAGACTAGCTCGTTCAAGGTAAATTGATTCAGAGTCGTGGGCGTCCGGAATCGGATTCCCACGACTTTGTTTTTGCGCAGTCATCCTGTACGGACACGGTCCGCCTTGACGCAACTTTTCTGGTACACAAGTCACCTCTCGTTTGGAGAAAACGAGCAAAGAGGCCCTACACTAGGAGCAATGCGTCTCCTTCCAGCCTTCCTCCTTTTGTCGAGCGTGCTGTCGGCCGCTGCCCAGACGGCGGCGCCGGTAATGTCGCTTCATAATCTGGAGGATGCCGGTGCCCTGGGAGCAGATCTTTACTCCAACTCAGGTGCGACGGGGCTGGTGCTCGTGGTAGTGCGAGGCGATCAGGTTTATTTTCACGGTTATGGCGAGGCCGTACCGGGGTCGCGCCAGGCGCCGGGATTCCATTCCGTGGTCCGGCTGTGCTCGCTCACAAAAATCTTTACGACGGACTTGCTTACGAAGCTGGTGTCGGACGGCACGGTTCACCTGGATGATCCGCTTAAGAAATATGCGAGCGAAGGCGCAGTTGTTCCCGAAAAGAATGGGCCGATCACGCTGGAGGAACTGGCCACTCATACCTCCGGGCTGGAGCGGGAGATTGGAACCGCGCCGCGTCGCACGCCCCATTTCACATACCCGAACTACGAGACGCGATGGCACTGGCTCGAGAGCGCGCAACTGAAGTTCACGCCGGGAACGCAGGCGTACTACTCGAACGTCGGGTTCGATTTGTTGAGCGATGCGCTGGCACAGGCGGCTCACACTCCCTACGCGACACTGCTTGAAAAGCGCACCCTGCGTCCGCTGAACATGGGGGAGACGACCTTTCTTCCGAATCCCGTACAATGCGAGCGGTTGATGACGGGGGCGCGCGAAGAGGGTCCCTGCACGATCACAGCGAACACGGAGGGTAGCAGCGGTCTCTACTCGACGCCGTCAGATATGGCGAAGTTTCTCAGCTACCTGGTGGGTGCAGGCGCTCCGGCGCAAGCCGCCGACGCGCACGCAGTGTATCTGCTGCCGTCAAGTTTGAACGGCCAGTACGGATTGGACCATGCAGGCAAGCCGAGCGGGATCGGGCTGGGGTGGATGCACCTGGGCGCGAACGGAGACGTCTCCCACATTATTGAGAAGACCGGAGGCGGAGCGGGTTTCACGACCTATATCGCTATTCATCCCGCGAGTCATACCGCGTTATTTGTCGCCATAACAGAAGGGCGGCCGCACGCATGGAAAGAGGGATTCAACCTCTTCAAGGGATCGAACAATGCGTTGCTGGCGCTTGCGGGGTTGCCGCCCCTGCCGGACGAGCCGAGGAGAAGAGCTGGACATCGTCATGCCTCGCGAACAAAAATGGCGAGCGCAACGAAGCCGTCGAAGCGAAATCATTCGTGAAGCAGGCGCAGAGCGCAGTCGCGTAAATCCCACTCCAGGCACACTGCAGAGTTTCGCAATGGACGCTTATTGCGCGTGACTCGATGTGACGGTTACCACGCAACGAATTGGGTCAAGCGTTTATCCTGATAGCGGGTAGATCCATTCATTGCGAGGTATCTTTTCGTGGCTTCAACGAAACATCCTCTTGTGCTTACCATTCTTGACGGATGGGGTTATCGGGCTGAAACGGCCAACAACGCAATCGCACTGGCGCGCAAGCCGACATACGACAAGCTGCTGCGCGAGTTTCCGAACACGCTGATTCAGGCGTCGGACCATTTCGTCGGACTGCCAGACGGGCAGATGGGAAACAGTGAGGTCGGCCACCTGAACATCGGCGCAGGCCGCATTGTGCAGATGGATATTACTCGCATCGACGCGCTGATCGCTTCAGGCCAGTTCCAGAAGGAGCCGCCGATCGTGCAAGCGATGCAGAAGGCGCGCGAGGGCCGGAAGCAGCTGCATCTATTCGGGCTGGTATCGGATGGCGGTGTGCACTCGCACCAGGAACATCTCTACGCCCTGCTGCGGACAGCGCGCGAGTACCAGCTTGAGCATGTATTTGTGCACGCGTTCATGGACGGGCGCGACACTGCTCCTGACTCCGGCGCAGGCTTCCTCTCAAAGCTTGAGAAGAAGATGCGCGAATACGGCGTAGGGAAAATCGCAAGCGTGAACGGGCGTTACTACGCGATGGACCGCGATCGGCGCTGGGAGCGCGAGCGCAAAGCCTTCGACGCGATGGTGAACGGCAAGGCAGAAGGTGGCTCCTACGCCGATCCTGTTGCGCGTCTGAAGGAGAGTTACAACAACGGCGTTACGGATGAGTTTGTGGTGCCGTTTGTCGTCGTGGACGGAGGGAAGCCCGTCGGACAGATTCGCGACGAGGACGTCTGCATCAACTTCAACTTCCGGGCAGACCGCGCCCGGCAGATCACACGCGTGCTGGCGCGAGAAAGCGGCTTGAACAAGCAGGGCGGCCGCAATCTCGAGGGATGGGAGTCGCTCGATGAAACCATTCCGCGGAATGAGATTCCGAAGAACCTGCACTACCTGTGCATGACGCAGTATGACAAGCTCTATGAGCTGCCGATGGTCATTCTGCCGGAATCGATGGATAACATTCTGGCCAATATCCTCACCCAGCATCAGCTTCGCAATCTGCGTGTGGCGGAGACGGAGAAGTTTGCGCACGTTACGTACTTTTTCAATGGCGGCATTGAGAAGCCGTTTCCCGGTGAGGATCGAACCCTGATTCCCTCGTTGAAGGTGGCGACCTACGACCTGGCCCCGGAGATGAAGGCCGAAGCGATCGGAGACACGATTGTCAATGCGGTGAACGACACCGCATTCGACCTGGTGATTGCCAATTTTGCGAACGCGGACATGGTGGGTCATTCAGGCAAACTGGAGCCGACCATTCGCGCAGTCGAGACGATCGATGCGCAGCTTGGACGCATTTTGAAGGCGGTGAAGGAGCGGAACGGAAGCTGGCTGATCACGGCAGACCACGGAAACGCGGAGTTGATGGTCGATCCGGTGACCGGCGGTCCGCATACCGCGCACACCACCAACCCTGTGCCGTTCATCTATATCAGCGAAGAAGCCAGCCATTACCGGCTTCGTCCGGATGGGTCTCTGCGGGATATCTCGCCAACATTGCTGGCGCTGCTGAATCTCGGCCTTCCGAAGGAGATGACCGGCGGCGACATGCGCGTGCCGATCACGAAGTAGCTGCGCGCCGAGCCGGTTCGGTGAAACCGGCTACTCGGTGCGCAGAGCCCGCGCTGGGTCCACGGTTGCGGCACGCCGGGACGGTAAGAACCCCGCGATTGCCGCGACAGCACCGATGACCAGTACTCCAGTCAGGTAGACAAGTGGGTCTGCCGAAGAGATGCCGAACAACTGGCTGCGAATGGCGCGTGCGGCGAGGAAGGCGATCGGGACAGTGAGGCCGATTGCCCAGGCCGCAAGGATCAGAACCTCACGAAGAATGAGGCCGACGACCGACCTGCGCTGAGCGCCGAGAGCCATGCGGATGCCGATCTCGCGCGTGCGCTGAGCAGTGGAGTAGGCAAGGATGCCGTACAGCCCTATTCCTGCAAGCAACGTGGCCAGCGCACCAAAGGTGATGGCCAGCAGGGCGATGGTGCGCTCCTGAAGAAGGTCATCGTCGATGGCTTCATCCAATGTGCCGAGGTCGGCGACGATGAGCTTGGGGTCGATGTTGGCGACAGCAGCGCGGATGCTGTTTTCCGCGGCATGCGGAACCTGCCAGGTGCGCACGTAGAAGGTGAGCCCATTGGGTTTTTCGGCCTGGGCAAAGAGGGTGTACGCGGTTGGGCGCGCGGGATCGCGAACGGAGACGTGTTTCACGTCCTTCACGACGCCGACGATCACCGCGTCAGTGCCTGGCCTTTGCGGGCGGCTCATGTGGTGCCCCAGCGCGGCCTGATCCGATGCGAAGAAATGTTTCGCAAAGCTTTCGTTCACAATGGCCACTTTGAGCGAGGTTGCGGTATCGGAGGCTGCGAAGTAGCGTCCCGCCATAAGCGGAACTGCCTGCATTTGCAGGTAGCCGTCGCTGACCCATGGCAGCTCCACATCGAAGTCTTCATCGGGCTTCGGCGTAAATCCGGTCACCTCGACGTCGCCCATGCGATCTTCGTTAACGAGGTCAGCATCATTGGTCGCGCCTACGGAGCGAACGCCCGGAAGTTGCGCGAGCGCATCGAGAACCCGCTGTTCCACAACGGGGACGGACGATGCCCCATAACCAGCCATCTGGGGAGAAAGGCCAAAGGTCAGCAGGTTGCTGGTTGCGAAGCCCGCATCGACGTTCCGCAGGTTGCGGATGGTTCGCACAAACAGCCCCGCGGCGACGATGAGCAGAAGGCTGAATCCGATTTGCAGCGCGACACAGGTGCGGCGGAAACGAAGTGAGTTTGCCGGTCCGGTTCCTGCCTGTTGTTTCAACGAGTCAGAGAGCCGCGGATTCCAGAACTGCACGGCGGGTGCGAGGCTGAAGACCAGGCTGGCAGTGAGCGTCGCAAGGATTGTGACAACGAGAACTCTTCCGTCCAGAGTTGCGGAGAAGACCGGCGGAGACGCGGATGTCCCGGACATCCAGACGATCAGAAGCTTCAGGGCTTGTGGCGCGAGGAGCAGCCCGATAGCGGCGCCTCCGAGCCCGAGGAGAATTCCTTCGGCGAGAAGCTGGCGCACGATCTGCGTGTTTGTTGCGCCAAGCGCGTAGCGCATGGAGAACTCGCGGACGCGCGTTGCGGCTCGCACCAGCAGCAGGCTTGACACATTGACCACGGCCATTGCAATGACAAGAAGGGCCATGCCCATGATGATTGTGAGAGGGGTCCGCACTTCGCCGCGAAGCGGTGAAAAGCCGCGAGCGCCGGATTCGAGATTGATGTAAGCGAAGTCGATAAAGTGTTTGCGTCCCTGCTCGGACTGATCGTGAAGTTGAGGGAATTCCGCCCGGCGCAAAGAGAGAAACAGCGCATTGAGCGATGCTGTCGCCTGCGCCTGCGTGAGACCGGGACGAAGCCTGCCGACCAGGTTGAGCCAGTACGACTGATGATCCTTCAGGTACGTCCACTCAGGCAGGACGGTGCGCTGCATGGTGATGGGAACGAAAACATCAGGCCTTTCTCCCCACACCATGCTGTGAAATCCGGGAGCGGAGACGCCAACGATCGTGAAGGGAGTTCCGTTGATGATCAAAGGCTGGCCGATAACCGGCGCCTCGGCGAGGTGCGTCTTCCAGTAGTCGAAGCTGAGAACGGCGACGGGATTGGCGCCTTCACTGGATTCGTCGGCAGGTACGAAGAGCCGGCCCGCTGCAGGTCTTACGCCGAGAGTTTCAAAGTAGTTTCCGGTAACGATTTCCGCCGAAATGGCTTCGGGGTGCTGGTTCCAGACGGCACCGACGGATGAGCGATAAGAAGCAATCAGGCCGCTGAACACTTCGTTCTTGTCGCGGAGATCGCGGTACATCGGATAGGAGAACTCATGTTTGTGGTCAGGCGAATTTCCGCCCGCGGTGCTGGTGTGGCCGGGGTGCGCTCCTCTGAAGCTCAGAACGACGAGCTGGTCCGGATCCTGAACGGGAAGGGCGCGAATGAGCGCCTGATTGAGAAGGCTGAACACGGCGGAGTTGGCACCGATGGCGAGGGCAATGGTGAGCACCGCAACGACGGTGAAGCCGGGGTTGCGCACCAGGCCACGAACGCCATACCGAAGGTCGCGCAGGATCGCTTCGAGCGGAAATGAGGGACGCTGCTCGCGGCATTGTTCGCGCGCGCGTTCGCGCCCGCCAAAGTTTCGCGCAGCCTCTCTCCGGGCGTCATCGGGCGTCATGCCGGCAGCAAGGTTGGCTTCGATCTGCTGTTCGAGATGAAATTGAAGCTCGTCATCGACTTCACGGCGGGACTTGCCGGCGAAGAAGAAACGAGCCCGCGAGAACCATTCGTACAACATGGGCAGCTCCTGCTAAATGCCTTCGAGGACGAGGTTGACGGCAGAGGTGAGCCGTTCCCAGCTTTTCAATTCCGACTCAAGCTGTTTGCGACCGGCAGCGGTGAGAGCGTAATAGCGAGCCCTGCGGTTGTTTTCTGAAGCTCCCCACGTGGCGCGAATCCAGCCTTTGTATTCAAGCCGGTGAAGGGCCGGATAGAGCGAGCCCTGTCCTACCTGAAGCACGTTGCGCGAAACCTCTTGAATTCGCTGTGCGATCGCCCATCCATGCTGCGGCTCCGCGGCGACGGCTTTCAGGATGAGCATGTCGAGCGTGCCCTGAAGCAGGTCAGTAGATGGCTGCATCTTTCCCCTCGACGTTCGACAATAGGGCAGGCTCTTGTCGACTGTCAAGGGGAATGGGACGAACGATGACGTGACTATCGCGGAGAATGGCTTCGAAGTTGGTAGTCTTAGCTTGGATCGAACGGAGGTTTCCGTCTGAGTACAAGCGCCAATCCCAATCTGCCGGAGAGCGGGGTCGAGCCGCCTCGAAGAGTAGGGCCGCACGGCGGGGACTCGCCTTCTCCCCAGGCCACGACGCGGAGTGAATCGGCGGAATGGTCCCATCTCGGTGCGGTGGGTCTGGCAGTCAGCGGATTCACCTTCTGGGTGCTCGCCGACACGGTTGTCAAGATCATTGGCCGATCGATTTTACCGGCTTACGAGATCATCGCCTTTCTGGGAATCTTTGTCTGCGGATTTCTGGCGGCCTTTGCGGGTATCCGGCGCGAGATTCGTGTACTGTGGCCGACTCGGCCGCGACGGCAGCTGGTGCGCTCGTGTCTCGACCTGATCAATAACCTGTGCGTGGTTGTTGCGCTGCGGCACGTGAGCCTGACGCTCTTCTACATCCTTATTTTTCTGGCGCCTTTGTGCGTTACGATCCTGGCTTCATTCTTTCTCCACGAGAAGATCAGTGTGCGGAAGGCAGTGGCGATCGTTGCCGGGTTTGCGGGAGTGATGATCGCGGTGAATCCCTTTGGCTCAGCCCGGCAAGGCGACTTGATTGGATTTGCGGCGTGCATGACGTGCGTAGCCTGCTTCTCGGTGAACATGGTGTGGTCGCGGGTGCTGACGAGAACGGAGACACCGGAGAGCCTGGCATTTCTCTCCGGGCTTGTGATGGCAGTGGCGGGAGCCGCGGGAATGCTCTGGCATGCCGCTCCGCTGAACTGGATGATCGTTGCGGGGTTGCTGGCGATGGGAGCATTCTGCGCGGCCGGGAGTATGTGCTTCTTTGTCGCGCTGAAACACACGTCGGCATCGACCGTTTCGCAGTATCACTATACCCAGTTGGTCACTGGAGCGCTGGTCACGTACGTGGTGTGGCGTGAACTGCCAACCATTTGGATGGTCATGGGCGGAACGCTGATTGTGCTGGCGGGAATGTATGTTGCGTGGCTGGGGTCACGGGGGCGATAGGTCTCAAGTCATGGCTGGTAATGCAAAAGGCCTCCGCTCGGGAGGCCTTTCACCATTCATCTGTTCATTGCTTTAGCGTGGACGCAGAGACTTGATCGCGTTGGGCAGGCGTTCTTCGAGGACGCGCGCCCTCTCTGCGGCTATGTCGCCGAGGTAACCCGGGACCGGTGTCGCCGTCAGCACGAGAACGAAGGCGATGACCGAGAAGCAAACCCCCGCGATGGCTGCGGACACGAGCATGTGATAGGCATCAAAGGTGTCGAGCCCGAGCACATTGAAAGCGACATGCTCCAGCGGCTTGACGTGCTTGAGCACCGCCAGCGCGAAGAGCGAGAAAAATACGGAAAGGGAAGTCAGGACAACCAGGGCTACATCGAGACTTCGGTGGAAATTCTGGCGCGCGCGGCAGCGGCTGCAATCGGCGAAATGCTGCTCGTAATCCTTGCGCATCTCGGGAGAAATACCGGAGATGTCATACCGCCAGCTTGCAAGAATAGCGCCTACAACACGGTCGGTACATAGGGTTTTCGCCATAGGGATCAGACTCACCTTGTGATTCGAACTGCACCAGTTCAGCTACTGGTTCCTGTTCAATTCCTTGGATGCCCGGCCTTGGCCCGATGATGCAAAATCGCATCCAAACTGCTGACTTTCAGGTGCTTACGCGCCGGAGAGCTGCTTAAAGCGTCCACATGGGCAGACGAATCTAAATACAATTGTAACCGAGTCTTATCAAAAGCAAATAGTTGACATTGGCTCATGTTGCGCTGCGAGCAACAGGCGGTTGGCCAGAAGGCTGGCCCGGCCGTTGAGGGCGCGTTCCGCCGAGATGCGGGCGAGTTCCGGGAGATTGTTGCTTTCCGAGAGGTGCGCGAGGATCACGTAGGTGGCCTGGCCGTCGTACTCGGTTTCCAGGTAGGTGGCGGCAGCTTCGTTTGAGAGGTGGCCGACGCGGGACAGGACCCGCTGCTTGACCGACCAGGGATACGGTCCATCGCGAAGCATTTCGAGGTCGTGATTCGACTCGAGAAGCAGGAGGTCTACCCCTTTGAGCTGAGCCTTTACGTTCGGCGGCATGTAGCCAAGGTCTGTGGCGACAGCCATACGGACGCCCTCGGCCTGGAAGACGAAGCCTACGGGGTCGGTCGCATCGTGCGGGATGGTGAAGGGGCTCACCGAGATATCGCCGATCTGGATGGGCTTGCCGGCGTGGAAATATTGAACCGAGGGAAGCGCGGTTGGGTCCTTCTCGGCAGCGGGCTTCTTTCTGGTGACGGTTTCTGACTCGGCGGCAGTTTCATCGGCTTTTGCGGTGACGTCTGCCGGACCGACATCAGGTTCATCGGAGTCGCAGTCTTCCGCTGCGGGGGTGTCGGCCTCGGCCATTCTGGCGGCGGCCTGTTTGCGGCACTCCTCCACCCACTGCGTATATGTCATCTGCTTGCGCGGAGAAAGCCATCGGATCCAGGCGCGATGCGTGGGCTCGGTGAAGTAGACCGGGATGCCGAGTTTGCGAGCAGTGACGGCGAGGCCGGCGACGTGATCGGAGTGCTCGTGGGTAACGATGATGGCGTCGAGTGTGGCCGGATCTTCCCCGACCAGGCGCATGCGCCGGAAGAGCTCTCGGCAGCTCAGGCCGGCGTCGACAAGGATCCGGGTATTGCCTCCGGTTACAACGGAGCAATTGCCCTTGGAGCCCGAAGCCAGCACTGTGAAGCGAACCATAAAGTGAGCATACCGCTACAGCCTGTGCAAGACGAGGCCGCAGGTTAACCGGGAAGGATCGCGCATCTATGCCGGGCGTGGGGCGGAAAGATGCTCCGAATCGGGAACTTGGCCGTATGCTGGCTTCAAGGCCCCACTTTTCGCTTCAAACGACGAGGTCGATGCAATGAAACCCGGTTCACGATTGTTCTGGATAGCCCTGTGCGGCGCTATGGCGGTTTCGGTTGTATCCACCGGCAGCCATGTCCGGGCGGCGGACAGAACAGCGGCGCCGGCATGGAGCGCTGAGGCTGCGGCGCGCTATCTGGATAGCCGCGAGGTCTGGTGGCAGGGATGGGATCGAGCGCAGAAGGACCATGGGACGCTTTGCATCAGTTGCCACACTCAGGCGTCGTACGGGCTGGCGCGTCCGGTGCTTCGCGGGCAACTGGGCGAACGCAGCCTCACGCAGCAGGAGCAGACGATGGTGGCGAGCATCGAGAAACGCGTCCGCGGCTGGAAAGAGATGCAGCCCTTTTACAGCGATGCGGCGTACGGGACGGGCAAGGAGGTCGAATCACGCAACGCCGAATCGGTGCTGAACGCCATCATTCTTGCGAGTTACGACAGCGGCGATAAGGAACTGAGCGAGCGGACCCGGATCGCGTTCGACAATGCGTGGGCATTGCAGTCGAAGGATGGATCGGACGCGGGTGCGTGGGTGTGGCAGAACTTCGATTACTCGCCGTGGGAGTCGAAGGAGTCGCAATATCACTGGGCGGCGATGATGGCCGTGGCTGTTGGCAAAGCACCAGGGCGCTATCGCGATGATCCGAAGATTGCAGGGAATCTTCGACTACTGACGGGTTATCTGCGGAGAGGCTACGATGAGCAGCCGCTGGTAAACAGGATTGTGGCGCTTTGGGCGGAGAGCTATTTCCCGGACCTGCTGACACCCGATCAGAAGCGCGGGCTGGTGGAACGCGTAAACAGCCTGCAACACGCCGATGGCGGCTGGAGCCTGACGGATCTGGGCACATGGAAACGGCGGGACAGCACGCCGCTTGAGAAGCGCTCGGATGGTTACGCGACAGGGCTGGTGATTCTTGTCTTCGAAGAGACTGGGGCTGACGAATCGCGCGGGGCACGAGGAGAACGATCCCCCCAGGTGAAGCGCGGAGTTTCGTGGCTGGTGAAAAATCAAAATGCATCGACAGGAGCGTGGCCAGCGTGGTCGCTGAACAAGAATCGCGATGTAGCCACGCCGGTGGGGCAGTTCATGAGCGATGCGGCGACGAGCTACGCGGTGCTGGCCCTCGAGAACCAGCAGAAATAGAGTTTCTTCGAGATTCCGGAGAGACGATGATCTTTCGCTGGGTCACAATATTTCTCCTCGCGTGGTGTGCCGCATCCTGCGGAGCTCAGAGCACCAATTCGGCCGCCCACGGCCGGATTGTGTACCGCAATTCGGCCTATGACTTTTGCATCACACTTCCGGCAAGCTGGCCGGGCTATTCGATCGTGGCTGAGCAATGGAAGGGCGATTGGATCGCCGATAAGCCGAGACCTGCGCCGGGGCCCGACCTGGAAGGGCCGAAACTTCTCATCCGGAATTCCAGTTGGACATCGGCCGCGCCTCGCGAAGATATTCCAATCATGGTCTTCAGCCTCGAGCAATGGAAGCTGATCGAAGCCGAGCAGGTGAGTGTCAGCGCGGCTCCGATTGGCCCGACGGAACTTGGGCGCAATCAAGCGTATGTATTCGCTCTGCCGCCGCGATATGACTTCGATCAAAGAGAAGGCGTGGAGGAGGTGGTGGAATTAATGAATCACCATCCGCTCAAAGCGCCGTGCCCCGCGGCGGAAGCGCACTGAAGATCAGCCGCGCCGCATCTCGCACATGATGCCAAGGGTGTTTTCGAAGGGGTCTTTGAGGAAGACCATCCAGAGGTCGTGATCGGGCATTTTGGCGATGAGGTGCGGCTCGTCGATGAAGTGGACGCCGCGTTCCTTGAGAGCCGCGAAGGTAGCATGAATGTCGTCGACTTTGAAGTAGAGGATGGTGCCGCCGCGCGGGCCGGGCTTGTCCGGAGTGGTAAGCATGAGGCGGACGTCGCCACACTGGAAGAAGGCGAGATGTCCGGCTTCAAAGAGAAGCTTCATGCCCAGTGTGTTCTGGTAAAAGTCTTTTGCACGGGCGGTATCGTCGACGGTTATGGCGATTTGGCCGATCTTTTCGAGGCCGGTGGTTATGGGCGCGATGTCGGGTTGGCTCATGTTGCGACCTCCGGGAGATGCGCAGAGCTAACAGTAAACCATTCCGAGTGCCGAAACAGAAGAGATTGACTGGCGATAACCGTTGCTACTCGTTGCGCAGCGCGATCATGGGTTCGACGCTGACGGCGCGGCGAGCCGGGACGAGGGTTGCCAGGAGTGCGGCCAGCGCAAGCAGGCCCGTCGCGGCGAGCAGTGTCATTGGCTCCCATGGCTGAACATCGAATAGTTGATCCTTCATCAGCTTCCCGGCGAGGATGGCGAGGGGGATGCCGATTCCCAGGCCGATCCCGACTTGCCATAATGCGCCCTGAAGAACCATGGAGATGACATCTTTGCGATCGGCGCCGAGAGCCATCCTGAGGCCGATTTCATTGGTGCGCTGCTCTACCGTGTAAGCCATGACGCCATAGAGCCCGATGGCCGCGAGAACGAGACCGAGCAGGCCGAAGAGCGTGGTCAGTGTGGCGATCATATTCTGCTGCTGGAAATCGGCGCTCACCACACGGCTATATGGATCGACGCCATAGAGTACGAGGCTGGAATCAACGCTCGCGAGCGCCTTGCGTACCTGCGCCTCCATGGCAGGCGGATTTCCCGGCGCCCAGATGACGATGTTGTAGAGGAAATGTGAATATTTCTCGCCTTCAGCAAAGGTCGGATCGTCGTACTTTGCATTCTGAGTTTCCGAAATCCAGAACATCGGACGGACAGGTTCCTTGTAATCCCAGGTCATGTAACGGATGTCTTTGACGACTCCGACGATCTCGTACATGGAGGCATAGCGGAGGCGGTCCGGCCCGAAATGCTGGCCTATCGGGTTTTGTCCCTTGAAGAAGCGCTTCACAAATGCTTCATTGACCACGGCGACGTTGCGCGTAGCGGAGGTATCGTCCTGGTTGAGAGAGCGGCCCATGACCATCCTGGCTCCGATGGTTTCGAAGAAGCCGGGCATGACGCGCGCCCAGCCGGCGCCGGTATCTTCCTTCGGTCCGGGTTCGGGCCTTCCCTGAATGCGAACGCCTTCGTTCCAACTGTCGCCGCTCATGGGTGCATAGAGGGTGGGGGACACCATCCTGACGCCGGGCACCTGCATGAGGCTTTCATCGATGCGGCGATAGAGCATCTCCATCTGCTCGGGCTTGTAGTTGCTGAGTGTCGGGTTGATCCAGGCGATATAACGGCCCTGAACGTCGAATCCGAAATTCTGATGTTCCAGGTTGCTCAGGCTCTTGCCCAGCAGCGCGGCGGCCGAGAGCAGCACCAGAGAAACCGCCGCCTGCGCGATCACGAGCGACTTCTGCGCCCAGGTTCGGCCACGCCCTACGGAGCGATTCGCTCCGCGCAGAGCTTCAACCGGGTCGGCATGCGAGGTCATCCATGCAGGAGCAGTCCCGAAGATTAATCCGGTGAAGATCGAGATACCCAGCGTGAACAGCAGTACGGGCCAGGAAGGCGAGGCGCTGACCGGAACATAGTTATTGGGTCCACCGATCTGGAAGGCAAGATAGAGAATCAGCCGCGTGCCTGCGTAGGCCACTCCGATTCCCAGGATGCCGCCGATCACGGCGAGAAGCACGGTCTCAACAAGCGCCCTGCGCACCAGCTGGAACCTGGAAGCACCTAGCGCGACGCGAACGGAAGTCTGCGCACGGTTTCTGAGCCCGCGGGCGAGCATGAGGTTGGCAAGGTTGCCGCACGCCACCAGGAGAACGCAACCGGCGGCAATCAGCAAAAGTTTGAGGCCGTCCTGATACTCGTCTCGCATCACAGCGACGCCCGCTCCGCCAGGAACGAGGTGAACTGTCTGCTGCTGCCAAAGCTGTTTTTCGCCGGGTTCCATCTCGGGGACATGGCTTGCCAGCCAATCATGAAACTCCACGCGGAGCTTGGCTTCGAGCGTCTTTGGCGCGACCCCGGGACGGAGCCTGCCGAGGAGGTCGAGGTAGTTTTCGTTGGCGCGCTTGATGCGGGAAACAGGCCCGGCGAGAACATCCTCTGCCGTGATTGGCAACCAGAAATCCGGCATGCCTCCGCCCGCGAGCTTTGCGCCGTAGAAACCCGGAGGGGCGACTCCGATGACCGTGAAAGCATGTCCGTTGATCTGGAAATTGCTTCCTGCGATCGAAGGATCGGAGCCGAATTTGCTTTGCCAGATGCGGTAACTCATGACCGCGACGGGTGATGCTCCGAGCTGGTCGTCCGCGTCGGTGATCATTCTTCCAATCCACGGTTGAATTCCAAGGGTGCGGAAGAAGTTGCCGGAGACTTGCTGCCCATTGAAGGTGTCGACGGGCGCCTGCGATCCGGCGCGACGGACACCCAGCGCGGAATTGCCGGCCTGAAGGGCCGCAAGGTCAACGAACTCGGGCGTATGCTCGCGAAAGTTTTTATAGGCTTCCCACGAGAAAAGCGAAAAGTCGCCGTCATCGCCCTGCGTATACCCACCCCAGTTGCAGCAGCGATTCTTGTCGCCGATGCGCCACAGTTCTTCGGGCTTCGAGACGGGGAGCGACTTGAGCATGACCTGATGCACAAGGGTGAAGATCGCGGTGGTGGCGCCGATGCCGAGTGCCAGAGTGATCATCACGGTGGCCGAAAAGCCGGGAGCTTTTCTCAAGTTGCGGATTGCGTCGCGGAGGTCAGCCAGCATTCGATTCCATCCCGATGAGGAAGTTTGAGGCGCACATTCAGAGTGCACGATGGTCGCCGTTCTTCAGGAGGGGCTTTGCCTCAAAACACGAGGTTTATGAAGAGGGTAAAGGACTTCTTCTGTCCGGAATCCCGGTTTCCTGTTCGGAATCGAACAGCGATTTAACCGCGAAATCCCGTTTCGGGGCGAGGTCCGGGCGGAGGAGCGGACTGCCGTTCTACTCCACCCTGAGAGCTTGTACCGGATTGATGGATGCGGCGCGGCGGGCAGGTATCCAGCCCGCCAGGGTGGCGGCGACTGCAAGCGATGCTACGGCGCCGGCCAGGACCCAGGGATCCATGGTCTTGATTTCGTACAACTGAGAGCGCACGTAACGTACGCAGAAGATCGCCACCGGGACACCCAGCGCAAGTCCGGCAAGGACCTGTAACATCGCGCCGCGAAGGACCATGGCAGTTACAGCTTTGCGTTCGGCGCCGAGCGCCATACGAATCCCGATCTCAGAGGTGCGGCGCGCGACTCCATACGCAGTCACGCCATAAAGTCCGAGCGTTGCCAGAAGCAGGGCGAGAGCGCCGAAAAGCATGGTGAGCCGGCTGAGAAGCCGGTCCTGACTGAACTGCTCGGCAATTTGCGCCGAGAATGACTGAAAGCGAACCACGCTGAGGTTGGGATTGATCTCCGCCAAAGTTTTTCGGGCCAGTTCTTCCATCTCCGGAATCGGCCGGCTGGTCTTGAGCACAATTGCGCCAGCATACATATTCTCGTCTTGATCGATCGAATAGTCGGCGCTTGCGGGTCTCTGCATCAGCGGGACGAAGTACATCATGTGGTCGGCCCAGGTGGCGCTCTGATAAGCCGTATTCTCGACGACGCCGACAATCTCCCAATCTCCGGCGGCTTTTTCATCGCCGCCGAAATGCTGGCCGATCGGATTCTCACCGGGCTTGAAGAGCTGGTGGACAAACTCCTGATTTACTACCGCAACGTGCACGGAATTGGCAGTATCCTCGGGCCGGATGCCGCGACCCATCACGACCCTGGTTCCCACCGAATCGAAGTAATCGGCATTCGCCTTGATGTACGTGGCAAGGCCGCTGAGATTGGGTTTTCCCTGGATCTGGACGCCCCATCCATTGTTGTTGTCTTCCATGGGGGTGAAGCTGCTGATTCCGACCTTATCGACGCCGGGGAGTGCGTGGAAGCGCTGCTCGATTGCACGATAGAGCTCTCCCAGTTGCCGTTGCGGATATCCCGCGGTCTGGGGATTGATGTGCACGATGTAGCGGTTCACGGGATCGAGTTTCAGGTCGATGTGCTCAAGTTTGCTGAGGCTCCTGGCAAAGAGCCCGGCGGCCACCAGGAGCACCAGCGACAAGCCAGCCTGTACCACCACCAGGGTTCGCTGCAAAACGTCGCGCCGCCGGTCACGGACCGCATCCCGCCGCGCAAGGCGTCGGCTGGGGTGGCCTTTGAGGCGATCCACGCGGGGGCAACGCCGAACAGAACTCCGGTCAAGAGCGACAAGCCGAGGGCAAAGGCCAGCACCGTCATAGAGGGGCTGGCATCGATGGGGATGTTTTCCGCAGATGGAAACGCCATTGTAAGCAACATGCGCGTTCCGGCATTCGCCACCAGCAGACCGGCGACTCCGCCGACGGCTGCCAGCAGAACGCTCTCCGTCAGCAGTTGGCGAACGATTCTGCCGCGCCGTGCGCCGAGAGCGGTGCGCACGTTCATCTCAGCTTTTCGGCCCATTCCGCGAACCAGTAGCAGGTTGGCCATGTTGGCACACGCGATGAGCAGCACCAACCCAGAGACAGCCCACAACAATTTGAGCCGCTGGTTGTAGTTCTCCTGCATCGCTTGGATTCCGGCGCCGCCTGCCTCCAGCACCACGTGTATTGTCTTGAGCCGCAATTGCTCTTCGCGCGAACTGAAATGAGGCGTGGCGCCGAGCTGCTGGCGAAGCAGGGTGGTTATTTTTTGCTGCAGGGCGCCGAGTGAAACGCCCGGCTTCACGCGGCCGATGAGATAAAGCCATTGCATATCGGAGTTGTGCACATAGGTGACGTTGGCTATCTCCGGCATGGTCTCAATCGGCAAATAGTAGTCGGGAGGAGAGGGAAGAAGCCGGTCGCCGAAGAATCCCCGGGGCGCGATGCCGACGATAGACACGGGCAGCGTATTCACACGGAAGGTGCTGCCCACGACGCTGGGATCGCTATGGAAGCGTGATTTCCAGGTGTCGTAGCTCATGACTGCGGTCAACGGAGCTCCCGCCTGATCGTCCCGGTCGTTCAATGTCCGCCCAGCAAATGCGGTGAGGCCGAAGGCTCTGAAATAATTCCCGGAAACGAACTCTCCCATCACCGACGCGGGCGCGTCCTGGGTTCCATCGCGGCGCACGACGACAGGACGGTACGCGAAGCCCGCCTGCATAGCCGCGAGATCTTCGAACTCGGGCACGTTCTTACGCAAATACAGGTAACTGTCGGTGGTGAAATACGAATACTCGCCATTATCGCGAAAGCCAATTCCCACGCAGCAGTCGTTATTGTTTCCGATGCGCACCAGTGATTTCGGATCAGCGACGGGCAGATTCTTCAGCATCAGCGCGTTCACGAGAGTGAAAATGGCGGCATTAGCGCCGATGCCCAGGGCAAGAGTCAAGACTGCAACGGTGGTGAAGACGGGGGATTTGCGAAGCATTCGCACAGCAAAGCGCACGTCCTGCACTAGCGTCTCCAGTGCGGGCAATCCCTTTTCGGCGTGGTATTGCTCGCGCACGGCATCGGTTGCGCCCCACTTCAGGAGCGCCTGGCGGCGAGCCTCTTCCGGAGTCATGCCTGCGCGAAGATTCTCCTGCGTTTGCAGGGCGATGTGTTCGCTCATCTCTTCGTTGAGGCGGTCGTTCGCATGCCGGCCCGTGGCAAAATTCCAGATGCGCGCAAGGAAGCGCTTTAACCCTCTCATGCCAGATCCTCCGCTTTGACTGCAAAGAAGCGCGCGATGATTGCGGCTGTCTGTTCCCAGTCCTGCTTTTCGAATTCGAGCAGCTTGCGGCCAGAGCGCGTGAGCCGGTAAAAGCGCGCCCGGCGGTTATTCTCAGACGGGCCCCAGTCAGAAGCGATCGCGCCCTCTTGTTCGAGACGAAGCAGGACAGGATACAGCGTTCCCTGGTTCACGGAGAGCAAATCGCCGCTGATCTGTTCGATTCTCCGGGCGATGCCGAATCCGTGCAATGTTCCCAGAACATCGAGAGTTTTTAAAACCATCAGAGCAAGCGTTCCCTGCTGCACATCTTTTTTCGATTTCATCTTCGATTGTCCCGTTTCGCTGAGGCGCGTACCTGTTGCTTTCCCAAAGGAGAATCTCACATCTCCTTTGGGAAAGCAACAGGAATGGGGTTGTCGGGGGAGAATTGTGACGAATGCGACGTCGAGCCGGTGAGGATCGCCGGCTTGATGCTGTTTGATCCTGGCTTTTGTTTTGATGCGATCCAGATCCAGAAGTGGGAACTGGACCGCATCACGCTTCGAGAAAGGAAATGACGGGGATTGAATGTTAAAGAGCGCTCACTCCCCGTTCATCGTTTCGGATTCGGATTGCCTGCTCGATTTTGGAGATGAAGATTTTTCCGTCGCCGATCTTGCCTGTTCTGGCCACGGAGATGATCGCCCGGATTGCTTCTTCGGCGAGTTCGTCGGGGACAATGATTTCGATTTTGATTTTGGGCAGGAGGTCAACCGAGTATTCGCGGCCTCGGTAAAACTCGGTGTGCCCTTTCTGGCGGCCGTGGCCGCGCGCTTCCAGGATGGTCATGCCGGTGACGCCGACCTCGATGAGCGCGGACTTGACGGCGTCGATTTTGGAAGGCTGGATAATGGCTTCGATTTTCTGCATCATCTTGAGAATTCTCCTTGCGTGAAAACGCGGATGGCGATGGTTGCCGTTGAGACGGAATCAGGAGGCTCTTTCGTAGCCTTCTTCGCCGTGCAGTGTCAGGTCCAGTCCTTCCACTTCGTCGGCAGCCGAAACACGGAGTCCGATGGTTTTGTCGACAAGGAAGAGAAGCACGAGCGTACCCACGATCGAGATGACCCAGGCAATTGCGACCCCGCCTAGCTGATTGAGGACCTGGTGGCCGTTGCCCTCGATCAGGCCGGAGGGTGTGCGGGTTTCCGGCGGAGTCTTTGAAGATGGGGTTGATGGTGCTGGTGGCGAAGACGCCTGTGAGGATGGCGCCCAGTGTGCCGCCCGCACCGTGCACTCCAAATGCGTCGAGCGCGTCGTCATAGCCGAAGATCTGTTTCACCTTCGCAACCATGAAGTAGCAGAAAAAGCCCGCAGCGAGGCCGATGACGATGGCAGACATGGGCTCAACGAAGCCCGCGGCGGGAGTAATCGCGACCAGTCCGGCCACGGCGCCTGAGATTGCGCCGAGTGCGCTGGGCTTCCCGTTGCGAATCCATTCGGCGCAGGCCCAGGCGGCGGCAGCGGCGGCAGTGGCGAAGTGAGTGTTGACGAAGGCACTTGTTGCGAGAGTGCCGGCGGACAGAGCACTGCCTGCATTGAAGCCGAACCAGCCGACCCAGAGCATGCACGCACCGATGAAACTCAGGACCACGGAGTGGGGAGGGGTCATCTCCTGGGGATAGCCGAGCCGCTTGCCGAGGTAGAGCGCGCAGACAAGGGCTGAAACGCCGGAGGTGATGTGCACGACTGTGCCGCCGGCGAAGTCAAGAGTTGGCAACGCGCCGCCCAGGCCCGCATTGAGGATGCCGCCCTTGCCCCAAACCATGTGGGCCATCGGCGAATAGACCACGATCGACCAGAGGACGAGGAAGACAGCCATGGCGCTGAACTTCATCCGCTCAGCAAATGCTCCGGTGATGAGAGCGGGGGTGATGATGGCGAACATGAGCTGGTAGACCATGAAAGTCTGCACCGGGATGGTAGAGCCGTAGTCCGCGTCAGGAGTCAGGCCAACGCCGCGCATGAAGGCATGATGCAGACCTCCGATGAAGCTCGTGCCGGCATCGAAGGCTAGGCTGTAACTGACGACAGCCCAGAGCAGGGTGATCAGCGCCATCATGGCAAAACTCTGCATCATGACGGAAAGGACGTTCTTTCTGCGCACCAGGCCGCCATAGAAAAGAGCCAAACCAGGGCCGGTCATCATGAGAACCAACGCCGAGCTGACAAGCATCCATGCGTTGTCGGCGTTCGAAACGGTGAGTGTCTGAGGGGCTTGTGCAAAACATGCGCCGGTGCCGGCCACGCTGAGGAACAGGGCAGCGGTCAACTTCAAAAGATGTCGTCTCATAGGTCTCCCAATGGCGGTGATGAAATGGTGCTCTGTTTTTCCTGCGCGTAGACGGGCTGAGGATCCTGTGCACACGAGAAAGCTGGAAACCCGCGCATGCAAAGGGCTCCATCGACCGCCGCAATTCGCATGCGCCTTCCTCCCGATCCTTCGCGCACTACGCGATCAGGAACCGATCCATTGCCTTTCCTTTAAGGATTCAGGGAAAGGAGTGAATACGTGGAGGCCTCGATCTCCTTGAACGAGGACGCGCGAATCTCAGATGGGCAGGATGGGCGGCTGTTGGAAGCGGGGTTCTAGCAGCGGAGCACGATTGTCTGTTGGCCGTGACCGCCACGGGACGATGGAAGGCTCTCCGTCTCCCGCAAGGCGCTAATGATCCAGTTCACCTGGGAAGAATTGGCGGTTTGTGAGACTGTCAGATTTCCTGAGGCATGACCGCCACAGGCTCGAGCTCCCGTGTGGTGTACGAGCAGCACGGTGTCTGGCATGTCGATCGATGGGGCGATAAGAACCGTGGCGATAGCAAGGAACACAAGGAAAGCAATGACACTTTGCGATAGGCGTCCCTGCGAGGCCGTTCGTTTGAACCTGGGCAGCCGGTTGCCGTTACGCCTCGCTCGAGCAGAGCGGATGGCGGAGCAATCGAATGCGCATCTCTGGTTCATTAGCTTGCATTAGACAGGGGGGCTCATAAAGATCCCATAAATTCGAATGAGAGCTTAGGGCTGGCCACGCGGAACGGTAGCGGCGGATCTAGTTGAGAGCGGAAAGGTCGGTGGGGAATTCGATGGACACCAGCGTGCCGCGGCCGGGATTGCTGACGATTTTAAAGGTGGCCTGTGGGCCGTAGAGGACTTCAAGGCGCTCCTGCACGTTCTTCATACCGATGCCTGCGCCATCACGGCGAATGCCGGTATTGGGACGATCGCCCATGCCAACGCCGTCGTCGGCCACCTCGATAAGAACGCGATCTCCATTGAGCTTGCTGCGAAGGGTGACGGTGCCACCGTGGATGCGCGGTTCAAGCCCGTGCTTGATGCTGTTCTCGATGAGCGGCTGGAGGAGGATGCTGGGGACCAGGATATCGAGCGTGTCAGGATCGATTTCTTTTTCGACGTGCAGTTTATCGACCCCAAAGCGGACGACTTCAATGTCGAGGTAGTCGTCCGTGAAGGAAAGTTCGTCACGTAGGGGGACGTAGGTGTCGTGGTCCTTGAGGAGAGCGCGGAGGATGTTGGCGAGCTTGATGGTCATTTCGCGAGCCAGCTCAGGCTTGATGCGAACCAGCGATGAGATGGAATTGAGCGTATTGAAGAGGAAGTGAGGGTTGATCTGGCGCTGGAGAGCGTCGAGGCGGGCTTCGAGGAGAAGGTGCTTCTGCTCTTCAAGCTTCCTCTCGATGCGGAGAGTGTTCCAGACCTTGAGAGCAATTCCGACATCAATGGGCGCGCTCAGCAAGACGAGTATTCGCACCAGGGGTTCTTTGGCCACAAGAGCCCATAGTTGATGGGGGAAGGCGCGCGCGAGCGCGACCCGGCTGGCTTCAGCGAGGACGATGAGGAAGAGCATGACGACCTGGCGGTCGACGCGTGGACGGCGGAGGATGCGCTTGACCCAGCGATAAAGACTGAGGTCCACAAAGGGCGTGAAGGACCAGATTTCCTCTTGTTCGACCAGAGCCCCCAGGATTCCAGCCAAGAGGCCGACCGCGACGTTGAAGGGCAATGTCAGGTATTCATGGTGGAAGACGGCCGGAATGGAGAGCACGGCGCCGCCGAGCATGGCCCAACGGGGGCCGACGAGCAGGCCGAGAAGAATGATGGTTTCCAGGGAGATGTCGGCGGCGAGGAAGTTTGGAACGAAGGTGCGGAGCCAGACGCCGAGAGTTAGGGGCACAAGGAAGAACGCCAACAGGCCGAGCGTCTGGCGGGTACGCCGGTGTTCAGCGAAGAACAGGCGGCGGAATGTACTGACGCGCGCCAGCACGCTGGCGACGGACGCGACCACACCCAGCTTGACGAGCAGGGTAATGAGGATGAGTCTGTCGGTCACGTCACTAATGTATCGTGCTCGACTGCTGTGGGCGGCCTAGGAGAAGCGGAGCCCGCCTAACCACCGAGGCGGCGTGCTGCTTATTGGCAGGCGCGAGGTGCGCAGGGTGTGGCCTAATGGGCAATCTTTTCGATTGGGCACCCCGGAACAAATGATTCTTCAGCAGCTTGCGTGTTGCGCTATGAGGGGGTGCCAATCAGTGTGACGGGTGCCGCTGGGGCTCGATTGGCCGCAAAGTAAAATGAGGGTATGGCATTGGAGAGCGTGAAGAAAGTCGCGGAGGCGGATTTCCCAACCCGCTGGGGAGCCTTCCGGATTCTGGGGTTTGAGGGTAAACGGGCGGCAGATGCCGGATCGCCGGCGCAGAATGGGAAGACCGACGGGCTGGTCGCGCTGGTAATGGGAGACGTTCTGGCCGCGCCGCCGCTGGTGCGGATTCACTCGCAATGCCTGACAGGGGACGTGTTCGGGTCATTGCGCTGCGATTGCCGGTTACAGCTTGAGCTGGCGCTGTCCAGGATTGCGGAAGAGGGCGCGGGGATTCTCCTTTATGAGCAGCAGGAGGGCCGCGGGATCGGGCTGATGGCCAAGCTGAAGGCCTATGAACTGCAGGACCAGGGGCGCGACACTGTCGAGGCAAACGAGGAGTTGGGATTCGAGGCCGACTACCGGGAGTATGAACTGCCGGCGCGGGTACTGAAGATCCTTGGCGTGGAGAATGTCAAGCTCATGACCAACAATCCAGACAAGGTCGCTGCCCTGGAAGCCGCAGGGATTGTGGTCACCGAACGAGTTTCTGCGGAGGTGGCTCCGCAGGAGACCTTTGCCGCATATCTGAAGACCAAGCACGAGAAGATGGGGCACATCGTCGAGACGCTCGTCAGCGATGAGTAGGCACGGGCGCAGTTCTTAGTTCTTTGTTCGTCGATTGCCCGTGGTGCGCACTGAGGTTCGCACTTTGCGTTTCGGGGGCGCCCCCGTCTTGGTGGATTTTATGGATCTGGCGGGTTTTGGTTCTGTGGGGAGTCCCACCTGGGTGATGGCGCCTCGCAGGAATCGGCGCACGACAGGGCGTTCGAGGTCGTCGTAGTTACGAATTCTGATATGCCGGATTGATTTCCCCGCGCCTTCCAGCACACCGTCGGGATCCGGGAGTTGAGACCCGCGGTTAAAGCCGAGGTTCACGTGCGTGCGGTATGCAACCACATGACAAAAGCCATCTTTGAGAGGCTTACCGGTAAAGGAGAAACCGATCGCGACGGCATAGCCGTTTACGATTGATTCGACGGCTTCAGGCGCTTCTTCGAGCACGATTTCGCGCAACGAGAGCGCCAGGCTTACGACCCGTGGATCGTACGGTGCGAGATGAGCAAGCAGGCGGCGATCGGGCGGACGCGGCATAGGACGGCAGAGTAGCACGAAACCGCTTTGGAAGAAGCCGTGCTTGCCATGATCTTGGCCAGGGTCGTTACCGGTCACGCTATGCGGCTGGGTTCCGTCTGCCGATGAGGGCGCCACGGCGATGGGAGTTTGCCGGCTGTTTGGGCTCGGTCATGGCGTGTTTTGTTGGTCCGGACTAGCTGGCCGGTTTTGGGAACCAAAGCGTTCTTGAAGGCGTACTCTCTTTCAGACCTTCAAAGACTCGGAAGGGGCGATTCGTCACATTCCATTACCGGTAAGTGGAAGAGGGGCGTCGAAAAGACATGCAGACTTTCAGCGACACGCTCTACGAGGTGTTTCGGGCGATTGCAGCGAACAAGCTGCGAAGCTTCCTGACCATGTTCGGGATTGCCTGGGGTGTGGGGTCGCTCCTGGTGCTTGTGGGGCTGGGTGAGGGGTTCCGCTCGGGGCAGCATCGCAATCTGGCTCGATTCGGAAATGACGTGGTGCTGATGTTCAACGGCACAATCCCGGCGGTCGCAAACCAGCACACGGGGATGCGTCCCTACCAACTGACGCTGGGCGACGCCGAAGCACTGAAACAACTGCCGCAACTGCGCGGGGTGACGGTGGAGTTGAATCGCAGCGATCTTTATGAGGTGAGCCCCTACAGCAATACATCGAGCCACGTTATTGGAGTGTGGCCGAACTACACGAAGATACGATTCATTCCACTGACGCAGGGGCGGTTCATCGACGATGCGGATGTGGCTGAGCGGCGCCGTGTGGTCGTCCTGGGATTCAAGGCCGCTATGCTGCTCTTTAACGGCCGTGCCATGGTCGGCGAAACCATCACGATCAACGGGACGGCCTTCAAGATTATTGGTTCAGTGGATAAGATCGCCGTCGGCAATATGGACTACGACGATCAGAAGGTCTATCTGCCCATCTCAACCATGCTGGAGCTGTTTCCGCTGAAAGGGGACAACATCGCGCAGGATGCGCTCTCATCGATCCAATATCAACCGGTGAAGAAGGGAGACACATCGGAGGCCCTTGCGGCGGTGCATCGCACAATCGCCAAGCGGCACGGTTTCGATCCGTCGATGAAAGATGCATTCAACGAGTGGGATACCGTGAAAGAGATGAAGATGGTAGGGGCCATCTTTACGGCGATGGATGTGTTTCTGGGCGGAGTGGGGATTGTGACGCTGGGGTTGGGCGCGGTGGGCATCGTCAACATCATGCTGGTTTCCGTGACCGAGAGGACGAGCGAGATCGGGCTGCGTAAAGCGCTGGGCGCCACGCGGGGCAGCATATTGAGACAATTCTTCTGGGAGGGGCTGCTGCTGACCGCCGTGAGCGGAGCGATCGGGATCGCGGCCTCAGCCGGCCTGATGGGATTGCTGCAGATGGCGCTGACAGGGAAGATGCCGGGATGGGATCCACCACGGCTGGTGCCGTGGTCCGCTGCGCTGGCTATGGGAACACTTATCTTGAGCGGAGTTGCCGCAGGTCTTTATCCTGCGAGCAAAGCCGCGCAACTGGATCCGGTGGAAGCGCTGCGCAAGGACTAGAGCAAAGGGATCGTAACTTGATGGCTGGTAACTAGACGTGGAGACGAGATGCTGAAGGACATCATAGGCCAAGCCTGGGAGGCGATGCTGTATAACCGCCGGCGCACGGCCATCACGATGATCGGGATGGCATGGGGGATCGCGACGGTTGTGCTGCTGCTGGCATACGGCGCCGGTTTCAGCCGGGCCATTGAGGCCATCTTCGCGCAATGGGGCACGAACATTATCGGGGTGTTTCCAGGGCGCACCAGTGAGCAGGCAGGCGGCGAAAAGTCGGGCGCCAAGGTCCGGTTCACGATCGACGATGTGGATCGTATCAGCGCCAGCGTTCCGGGCATCAATCACATTTCGCCGGCAGTCTACAAAGATGTGACGGTACAAAATGATCTGCACACCTACACCTGGACCGTGAACGGCGTGCGCTCGGTGTTCAAGGACATCTGGAAGCTCGATACGGATGCCGGTCGTTTCTTCAATGGGCAGGAGGAGCAACAGAGGGCGCACGTGTGCGTCATCGGTTCAGAGGCGAAGGCGAAGCTGTACTCCGGTGGGTGGGCGATCGGCGAGACAATCCGCTTGAATGGAGTGCTGTTCACGATCGTGGGAGTGCTGGCTCCAAAGATGCAGGAGGGCGGCGAAGACAACGATCGTAACCGGCAGATCTACATCCCCTTCAGCACCATGAGCGACTTGACTGATACCAAATACCTGGGGGGAATCTGGTTCAACTACACAGGCAACTACCAGCTTGCAGAACAAAACATGCGCAATACGCTGGGCGCAGCGCACCACTTCAGGCCATCGGATCACAACGCGATCTATGTCGCTAACCTGATGACGCAACTTCATCAGTTCAGCATTCTTTCGCTGGCGCTGCAGGTCCTGCTCTCGCTGGTTGGAGCGCTGACGCTGGGAATCGCGGGGATCGGGCTGATGAACATCATGCTGGTGGCGGTGCAGCAGCGCACGCGCGAGATCGGCGTGGAAAAAGCACTGGGAGCGCAGAAGCGCCATATTCTTACGCAATTTCTGGCCGAAGCGATGGTGATCACGGGGGTCGGAGGGGTAAGCGGCATCGGGCTGGCATATCTGGTCTCGTTGATCGTTGGGCGAATTCCGTTTTACAGCGAGATCGCTCTGAATGCGCAGGACGCAGATATTCAACTGCTGATTTCGCCATCCTCGGTGATCGTGGCGACAACCATCCTGATCATCACGGGGCTGGTGAGCGGAATGATTCCTGCGATTCGCGCGGCAAACCTCGATCCAATCGAGGCATTGAGATACGAATAAAGCAAGAAATAGAGACTTGAGAATAACGATTAAATGAGCCGGACAGGCGTCAAGTTCTTGCCGGTCTGCGAAAACATTTCCGAAAAACCTTCGCTGCTGCGCAACTTTCGAAACTCATCTGTGTCTGCGCATGGCAACGGATTCTGTGCAATAACAGAGTCCTTTTGAAAGCCACGGCAGTTCTGCGCGCGCCAGAAGCGGTCCTCTGAGTGCACAGGAGTTCTGCGGCCATTTCGGGAGATGCACTTAAGGCGCAAACCGGTTTGAGCAGGAATTGATTTTTTGGCGAGGCGCAGGACTTCTCGCCGAAGTTCAGCAGGGCTGCTCATCACCACCACAACGATCCTCGCGGATCGATCAGCTGACCCTCGCCCTGAAAGGCTGTGAAGCATTTGTCTTTCGGATTTTCGCTTTCGGGACGGGAGTCTTCGCAAGGAGGCTTTCGATGAAGGGTGTTCACCTGGCTCTCAGTTCGCTTTTGCTGTTTCCACCTTTAACGATCCATGCCAGCAAGCAGATCATGCCTGCTGGTTCGCTCATCAACTGTACGGTTTCTGAACCGAAGCTTTCCTCAAAGACCGCCGCCGTTGGCGATCCGGTTCTTTGCCAGGCAAGCATATCGGCGCGCAATTCCAGCGCACGGTTACCGTTCAACAGCTACCTTGAAGGCCGGTTCGAGGATTACAGAGATCCCGGACACTTCGTTGGCAAGGGATGGATGGAATTGAAATTCGACCGCATCGTGGTCGGATCTCGCGAAATCATTCCCATTGACGCGAAGGTTGTCGATGTGCCGGGATTTAATGTCGACCGGGATGGCCGGATCCTTGGAAAGGGGCATCGCACTCGCGACATCGTGGAGTGGTCGATTCCCATCCTCTGGCCCATCGACCTTCTTGCGCTTCCGAGGCGAGGACCGCGTCCGACGCTGAAGAGCGAAACCAGGCTCACTCTCCTGGTGATGGATGACACCGAGGTTCCGCCGCTAAACGAGCCCGAGCCGGAACGAGATCCATCCGGTCTCTATCGCCGGCAGCCGAGCTCCTATGACGATGCTCCACAAGAGCAGCCGCAGCCGCGAGTCGCGCAGAACGACCCGCCCCCACAACCAACCTATCAACAGCCGGTATATCAGCAGCCACCCGCCTACCAGCAACCTGCTCAGCAGTATCAGCAACCAGTGCAGCAGTACCAGGCCCCGCAGATGGCGTATGCAGCTCCCATGGTCGTGCCTGTGATGCCGGTATATGTCGCGCCACAGCCGGTGTACGTGTACGCGCCTCCTCCGGTGTACATGTATACGCAACCGGCGGTAGCGATGTACTCCCCGCCACGCATGCCGGCTTATCCGAATACGATGGCCGCAATGAGGCCATACGGCTATGGATATGGCGGATATGCGTCGCCATATGGATACGGGTATTAATTCGGAAATTTCCTAAAGAAGGCGTGGCGTGCTTACCGCGCCTTCTTTGCTTTTCCCATGGAGATCAACATCCGGAAGTGCTCACGAAGCTGAGAGACCGCGCGATCGTAGGGTTCAACGGTGCGGTACGAGCGCGAAAGCATGACTCCGCCCTCCATGGTGACCAGGATGAACGTAGCGAGCGCGTCGATGTCAGTGCCGCGGGGCAGGGAAGCTTTCATCTCCACGAGGCATTCGCGTACCGCTTCGATCCAACCCTGGAAATTCTGCGCGATCAGCTTGTGAGCGGGAGCGTTTTCGGGATCGACCTCGAGGGCGAGCCGTCCGAGCGGGCAACCGAAGGTACAGCTCGTCATCAGGATGCGTTCACGGTATCCGGCGAGAATCGCGAATATTCGCTCGAGGGGCTTCGGTGTTGTTGCGAAAGCCGGATCGACGACCATGGGGCGAAGCAATTCAATGTATTGCTCGAGCACTGCGCGAAGCAGGGCCTCCTTGCTGTCGAAGAAGTGATAAAAGCTGCCCGAGTTGACCTCGGCGTGACCCAGAAGCTCGGACATGCTGGTGCCCGCGTAGCCGCGCTCCCAAAAGAGGAAGCGGGCTGAGTCAATGAGGCGGTCGCGGGTTGCGGCGTTTTTGGGGGCGGCCATCTTTTCTCTTGACAGAAAGAATACTGCTTGGGACTATCTTACTTGATCGTTCAACTAACTAAGATGGCAAAGATGAAAAGACAGATACTTTTATTGTTGCTGATTCTTGTTCAGGTTCCGTTTTCCCGTGGGCAAGATGGAGCTTCGAAGATCAACAATCCCCCTCAGCAGTTCGCGATCGAGATTGAAGTGCCTGCGCCGACTCAGGATGTGTGGCACGCATTTGCGACCAGCGAGGGGCTGAGCACCTGGCTCTTCCCGAATGCGACGGTCGATCTGCGGCCTGGCGGGGACTGGCTAGTCCATTTCCCGGGTGGAAGCACGGGCGGTGGGACCATTGTCAGTTTTGTGCCGGAAAAGGAACTGGTGATTGCGGCGCTGGCGCCGGACAAGTTTCCCCAGGTTCGCGCGGAACGCACGCGGGCGGTCTTTCAGTTTGAATCCCATGGGAACTCGACAGTGGTGCGGCTGACGCAGTCAGGCTGGAAAAGCGGCGACGAGTGGACGCAGGCGTACGAGTATCTTGTCGCGGGCAATGCTCAACTGATGGCCACACTTCACCGGCGATTTGTGGATGGCCCGACTGACTGGAATAAAGTGCCTGGAACTTCAAAGTCAAAAGGCAACTAGGAAGGTGCGTCTTGGATTTTCACTCGTTGAACTACCTTGCGGTGATGGCGGCGGCAATTTCGGCATTTGCTATCGGGGGGATCTGGTATTCGCCAGTGCTTCTCGGCGGCGCATGGAAGAAGGCGAATGGGTTTCCGCAGGAAATGCCGGGGGCCGGCCCGAAGGTGTTCCTCCTGGCGCTGCTTCTGAGTGTCGTAATGGCTGTGAACCTGGCCATGTTTCTGAGCGGGCCGAAGACGACGCCATCCTTCGGAGCGATGGCGGGCTTTCTGGCCGGATTCGGATGGGCGGCAATGGGTATAGGGATCGTGTCGCTGTTCGAGAGGCGATCACTGAGTTATGCGCTAATCAATGGCGGATATCTAACCGTCGCGTTGACGGCGATGGGAACGATTCTGGGAGTGTGGCGCTGAGAACCAGAAATAGCCCGCTCCCGAAAACCGTTCAGCCACAAGGATGGATGAAAATAGCACTTTGTCCGCTGAATGGCAATCGTGAAAGCAGGCTCCAGAGGGCATTGCCCCAAACAATGCCCCTCTGATCGCTCGTACTTTAGTGAGCGTTCTCTCGAGCGAAGGTCGATCTCCCCCCGAGAGTTCCCAAGAAAGGTATTTATTTATGAATTGGTATGTAAAGAATCATCGCACGAGGGCGTGACCTCGTCGCTGCTTCAAATCAATCAATTCATTGCGCCAACGCAATCTCGATTTTTTCCTCTCAAGAGACCTAAGTCAGGACGTCTCGCGGCGCGACCAGAAGCGCTGACGCAGAATAACCTTCCCGCGCTTTTTCTCGAGGAGCCCCTTCGCGCTGCCATTTGCTGATGCTACGGCTCACGGTGAAGGGCGTTACATTTGCTCCGGATGCAATCTCTTCGTTGCCAACGGGAATCTCAATCCCGCCCGGGACATTCTTGCCGACCTCGGACGCAAGAGCGATGAGGGCTTCGGCGATTCGCGACGACGCATCTTCTGAACTGAGACTGATCTTCGCACTAAGCAATGGCACGACATACTGATTCACGCTGATCGTAAGCGCGTTATCGAGCAGCGGCGCGATCTCCGCTGCCAGGCGGCGGATTGTCTTCCGGTCCCAGATCAAGGCGCAGCCGTCTGAAAGCATCTGTGTACTCACCAGGTATTTTGCGGGAGAAGACAGAATCGTGGCTCCTCCAAAAATCTGCCCGGGAAGAAGTGAGTTGATCGGGATCCTACGTCCGTCTTTGGTGAGGACAAACTGCCTGCAGTGGCCGCTTGTGAGCAGGAAGAGCCGTTCAGCAGGGTCCCCCTCCTGAACAACGACTGACGATTCGAGAAGGCGCCGATGGCTGGCAGCCGAAAGAACAGTGGTCTGTTCAGCCTTTGTCAGTTTTGAAAGGAAAGTTGGGTGCAAACCGGAAGGAAGCCCTGTGACGGACTGGTCCGATGAAATCCTGCAATCACAGCGAGTTCTACTCATTGATCGCATCAGGATGAAATCCTGCCCCCTGTTTTTATCCAGCAGACGCGAACCTGAGTGGGGGGTCTCAAGGGCTGCGCCTTCGAACCTTTGCCGAGATTGCATCATCGCACCGCGCCCGCGCGCGGGTCGTTGCTGTTACGCATAGGCCTGATTGCTCTGGCGCAAAGATGAAGAAGGTCGACCGGCGAGGTGTCTAGGCGGGCCCCAGGGCGTCGACCACCGGCACTCCCGGTGGTGGGGTGAAGCGGAATATCGAGGGAGGAATCTGCACATTTGGCTGTTCGCCATTGAATGTGAAACGCGTTACAGCACCGTCGGTTTCCTGGATCTCGATGGAGATGATAGCGCCCTCGGGGGTGGCCGTAATATCCAGGCGCTGCACCCGCTTTTCCTGGTCGTGCGGGACTCCGGTGAGAATGAACGTCCCATCAGGGCCGGATTTTTGGGTGAGGTGATCGATTTCCTTTTCGAGCTGAGTGTGGCCCAGCAGAAAGCGTAGCGGGGATCGCAGGTCATCGAGTTGTTTGGCGGCGATGCGCTGCACCTGCTGGTCGCCCCTGGTGTAGAAGAAGGCGTATTTGCCATCGAGCACAAAGAGCTTGCCGGCTGGAGTGGAATAGTCCCAGCGCATACGACCAGGCTTCTGCAGGAGGAGCGTGCCACTTTCGGAGCGTGAACGGCCGAGGCCCTCGTAGGTTTCGGTGAACTGTGCCCGCAAGGAGTGGAGCTGATTGTAATGGCGGTCTACGCGCTGCGCGAGGTCGTGGACGCTGGGAGGTTGTTGCGGTGCCGCTAAGGATGCACAAGAGCCAACGCCGATCAGGAGCGCGATGGGAAGAAGGAGCTTGCGCTTTCCCATCCAGGCAGCAGATAGCGCCACTGCGAGGCCCTGGACGGGGTTCCCGGAGTGAGAGACAACTGCGGGTTCCTCCACGCGCTTCGCCTGGTCGGAATGACAGCCGTTGTTTATTGAATCGACGCTTGCGATCATTGCACCGACTGGGTGCAGTTGGAGCCACCGGCAGGATCCATCTTGATGGCGCCTCCGGACTCGACGCAGAAGCCGCGGTCGCCGGTCTTTCCGACCGTGGCCGGAACAGCGGTGATGGTATAGCTGGTGATGCGGTCGGTGTTGTTCACCGTAATCTTCTGACAATTGGCGATGTTGAAGATGTAGCCGTCCTTGATGCCGGTCGCGATCTGTCCATTGAGGATCTGCGCGGAGGTTGCGCTGGGAGGCCCAGAGCCGGGCTCGCCGGAAAGAGCCGTAAGGCTGCAGGCGAAACCATTCGTTGGGTAGTTGGTGGCATACATCGATTGGGCCTGCTCAATGGTCTGCAGAGATTTCTCGGCGGAAACTTCGTTGGTATGTTTCCGGATGGTGTTCGCTGTCGGAATTGCGATGAGCATGAGGATGACGATGATCGAGATGACGATCAACAGTTCCATCAGCGTGAAACCGTCTTCCCGTGCAAAAGACGAACAATCGCGTTCAGTGCGCCGCGTTGCAAAACTCAAAGGCGTGCAGTTCATTCGGTTCCAGCCCTCTGAAGGCAGACGCATTTCGCTGCCCACACGACAAAATCCTACATCCTAAGGACGCAGAAGGGAAATGGAACGCTCAGGAAACCCCACCCACGGGGTTTCCGGAGCGCAGTTCGTAGTTCATTGTTCGGAGTTCACAGTTGAGATTCGGGGGTGAGCCAATTATCGTGGCTCGACGAGCTCCCGCAGAACTTTGAACCATGAACGTGGAACTGCGAACTGTCTTTCAACACACGAGCCGTTCGCGATTGAGCTTGATGCCGTTGAGGCGGCCGAGAAGGGTTATGGCGATGCGGTCTGGGACGAAGAGGCGCTGGGCCATGGCCTGCACCTGCTCAACCGTGACTTTATCGATGCGAGCGATGATTTCATCGGCGCTGAAGAACTGGTGGAAATACATTTCCTGACGAGCAAGGTTTGCCATGCGCGAGTTGGAGCTTTCGAGGCCCATCAGTATATTTCCCTTGAGCTGGTCTTTGGCGCGGGTCAGTTCTTCATCGGAGAGCGGGATTTCCTTCAGGTTGCGGAATTCCGCAAGGACCAGATCGATAACCTCCAGGGCATTGGCTGCGGAGGTGCCGGCGTAGACGCAGAGGGAACCGGTATCGCTGTAGGGGCTGAGGTCGGAGTATATGGCATACGCCATGCCGCGTTCTTCACGCACGGTCTGGAAGAGCCGCGAGCTCATGCCGCCGCCGAGGATGGTGTTAAGGATGAGCGTGGCATAGCGGTTTTCATCGGTAATTGACGGAGAGGGCACGCCCATGCAGAGCTGCACCTGCTCAAGGGCTTTTTTGTTCTGCAGCAGGATGCGTGCGCTGGCCTGCGGAGTCTGGACCTCATAAGCCGGTTCGCCAGATACGAGGGCCGCGAATTTCTCAGTGACGACCTCGATGAACTTGTCATGCTCGAGATTGCCGGCTGCGGAAAAGACCATGTTTCCGCCGCGAAAACGGCCGGTATGGTAATCGAATAGCTTTTGCTGATCGAGACGTCCGACGGTCTTGGTAGTGCCGAGAATCGGTTTGCCCAGCGGATGGTCTTTCCAGAAATTCTGCGTGAAGAGCTCGTGAACCAGCACGTCGGGATTGTCTTCGTCGATTTTGATTTCTTCCAGAATGACGCTGCGTTCCCGTTCGATTTCAGTGGAAGCAAAGGTCGGGTTGAGAACGAGATCGGCAAGCACATCGAGAGCAATGGGAACGTGGTCAGCGAGCGACTTGACGTTGAAGCAGATCGTCTCCTTACCCGTGAAAGCATCGAGATTGCCGCCGATGGAGTCCATTTCGCGGGCGATGTGCAGTGCTGAGCGCGAACGGGTCCCCTTGAAGAGCATGTGCTCTACGAAATGAGATATGCCGTTAATTTCGGCGGTCTCGCAGCGTGAGCCGGATTTGATCCAGACACCCATGGCAACGGAGCGGAGATGATCCATGCGCTCGGTCAGAACGATCAAGCCATTTGGCAGTACGGTTCGGCGGAGGTTTCTCTGCTGGGTCATGGTCGCTCGATTCGAAATCCGGTTTTTGGGTGAACGGGACGCAGACGGACGCCTGTTTACCGGCCGCAAAAGATAAAAACACGATGGTGGCAGCAAATGATGCGAGAGAACGCGTCCGGCTGCAAGGAATATAGAAATGCACTATGCTGAGCCCAGCCGTGACCACGAACCTACAACTGCTCCCATTAGACGCCAAGAACAGGCCAAGTGGAAGCCTGCGATGTTTCTTTGGCATGAACGAAGGCGAAATGACCGGCGTCCTGCAGGCGATGGGCGAGCCCAGTTGGAGAAGCCGGCAATTGGCAGAAGCGATGTATCGTCAACGAATTGTTGAGGTTGACGCCATTACAACCCTGCCGAAGTCGCTGCGCCAGAAGCTTATGGACGGAGGATGGCGGGTGGGGCGGCCGCGCATCCTACAGATTTTCACATCGGTGGATGGCACCGAGCGCTACCTGATTCAGGGACAGTCACCCGACGCTTTGACCGTGGAGACCGTCTGGATGCCGGAGGGCGACGAGGGCGAGACGGGCGACGGCAGTGAGGCGCAAGACGGTGCTGGGAGATGCTTCTACCTTGCCCTCAGCTGGAACCTCAAACGAGGAAGGCGACGATCTGCGTTTCAAGCCAGGTGGGTTGTGCTGTTAATTGCCAGTTTTGCCTTACGGCGAAGTTGGGTCTGCAGCGCAATCTGACAGGCGGGGAGATTGCCGGCCAGGTGGTTACTGTGCTCGACCGGCACCACGTTGAGATCGGCAAGGATCGCGTGAATCTCGTTTTCATGGGAATGGGCGAGCCGTTTCTGAATTACGACAACTTTATCGCCGCGGTAAAGCTGCTGGTCGAAGAAGTCGGCCTGAGTCCGCAACGAATGACGGTATCGACGTCGGGCATCGTGCCGGGTATCGAACGATTTGCCAAGGAGCCGCCTGAGATCAGGCCAAAACTGGCGATCAGCCTGAATGCACCGAATGACACTGTACGCAGCGAGGTGATGCCGATCAATCGCAAATGGCCGATCGAAGAGGTGGTAAATGCCGTGCGTGCGGTGAAGTTGAGGCCACGCGAGCGCGTCACGTTTGAGTACGTATTGCTGGGCGGTGTGACGGATCAGCCGCAACATGCAGCCGAAGTCGCGCGACTGGTGCGGCGAACGGGATTGCCGGCAAAGGTGAACCTGATTGCGTGGAACCCGGGGCCGGAAATTCCCTACACGACGCCGTCACCGGATGCGGTGGAGACGTTTCGGCGCGCACTTGGGGCAGAAGGCGTGCCGGTGTTCCTGCGACGGCCGCGGGGGCGCGATATCTACGCCGCGTGCGGGCAGTTGAAGCGAACGGTCGAGTCGGTGAACAGTGATCAGTGAATCGGCTGGTTGCAGAGTCTCAATGCTTATCGTCGCCGTCAGAAGGTGCGACACTCCCGCAATCGGACCCTTTGTAGATTGAATCGGAGTTTACCGTCCACTCGATATTTTTCAGATTCTGTCCAACATGCATTGAGCCAGTGAAATGGATCTTGCTCTGGCTATGACCTGAGTTGATCCACGTGGTTTCGATGGTTCCTTTGCCAGTCATTGGCGAGCCGCAGCTCATGTCGGCTGTCAAGCCGGTTTCGTGTTTCTGAATATTGCTGATCTGGCAATTGCCTCCGTGGGCCTCGGGCTTTGGGCCGTTGTATTTATCGATCTGCGCCTGAGTGATGCAGGTCTGAGCGGTGTGGGGTGCATCGCTTCCGCGAGGCGACTGCATGTTGTCGGGGAAGGGCGACTGCTGCCAGGTCATCTTGTTGGTGACTTCATAGAGGCCCGGCTTGGGTTTCTGGTGTTGAGCCGGGGCAAGAAGCGCCAGAGCAAGTATGCCGGCTCCTGAGGTAAGGATTCGGCTAGGAAGTAGCATGCGTTCTCCGATTTCAGCAATGCAGCAATGCGGCGGTGTCAACTCAATGTACAGGGTAACGACTGAAAGAGAAAAGGGACAACGGGCTGGAACGCTGATGTACCGTGCGCGATTCCGGCCACAGCATTGCGGATTGATTGACAGGATACTGTCCTGCCCTACTAAGTTCCGTGGCGGTGCGACCATCCGGTAAAAAAAAGTCGCAGGCTTGAGCGCAATCGAAGCGTTCAGCGTCTTCATGAACAATGGAGTTCCCGCCAAATTGGAGCATCGCCGATTTAATCGCTTTCCCGGATCAGCTTCCGTTTGCAACGGTACAGGCATTTCGTTAATCTCTCTATAATTTTCACTTGCTCATCAGTCTCCGGTGAGAACTGTTTGCTTCACAGCTGCCGTAGGTGGAGGTTTTATGCGGGACATTCGCTACGCACTGCGAAGGTTGCGCAAGTCACCTGAATTTACAGTGACTGCCGTCCTGGCACTTGCTCTTGGCATCGGCCCGAATGTGGCGATTTTCAGCATCGTGTGGGCCACGTTCTTTCAACCGCTTCCGTATCCAAATCCAGACCAGCTTGTGGTGCTGTGGGCACACGACAAGAACGGCCGGGTTCCGGTAAACAGTTTCGACTACGTGCAGTATGCAGCGCAGAGCGTATCGTTTCAGAGGCTCGATTTCGGCTCATGGCGTCCGTTGCACCTAACCGGAGCGGACCATGTGCAGGAAGAGATCACGGGAACCAAAGGGAGCCCGGGCATGCAGACTGGGCAGTTCGGAGCGAATCTGGCCCTGGGACGGGATTTTCGTCCTGATGAGGGGACGCCCGGCAATGACCATGTCGTGGTCTTGAATCACCCGCTATGGGTGGAACGCTTCAATTCCGATACGCGGATTGTCGGCAAGACGATTCTTATCGAGAACGAGCCGTACACGGTAATCGGTGTTCTTGCGGCGACCGCGACCGACCGCCAAGGACCCCATTTTGCTCTTCCGAAGATATACCGGGCCGACGAGAGGCCATGGGATTTCGGCAACGCTTTTGGCCGCTTGAAACCGGGCGTAACACCGGCGCAGGCGCAGACGGAGCTGGAAACGATTGATCACAGGCTGGCCGCGATGCACAAAGCGTCGGGCGCTCCGGAAGACTCGATGGTGACCGTGGAACCGTTGCACAATGATTGGCTGGAAAAAAAGACCCAGCGGAATATCTGGATGCTGCTGGCCGCGGTCGGCCTGGTCTTGTTGATTGCGTGCGCCAACGTGGCGAGCCTGCTGCTGGCACGGGGAGCAGTGCGCACGCAGGAATTGGCTGTTCGGGCGGCGCTGGGAGCATCGCGGCGGCGAATCTTTGCGCAGCTGTTAGCGGAAAGCCTGACGATAGCGATGATTGGCGGAGCGCTTGGCGTGTTGCTGGGATGGGGGATTATGCGCGTGAGTATAAGCATGTTTCCCGACCTGGTGAATCAATCGAACGAGGCCATCGTGAAGATGAACTTGCCGGTGCTGGGTTTTGCGCTGCTGATCACTATGCTCGCGGGCATGATCTTTGGCTGCGCACCTGCATGGAAGGCGGGACGCGCGAACCTGAACGACACCTTACGACCAGGCACCAAGGCGTCGCAAGGGCGAGAGCGCATCGGGATCCTTTCCGTGCTGGTGGTGACGGAAGTGGCGCTGGCGATGACCTTGCTTGCCGGTGCCGGGCTGGCAATTCGCAGCTTTTGGAAAATCAGTCAGATCGATCTAGGATTCACGCCGGAACATCTGGTAACGGGATGGGTGCACCTGCGCATCCCACGCACGAGCGATGGAAAGATTAAGCTGCCGACTGACGAAGAGGTTCAGGCGCAGCAGCATCAGCTACTGGAACGCATGCGCACGATACCAGGAGTGTCCGAAGCGGCGCTGACGAGCTCAGCTCCGCTTAACGGAAACGACTTGATGACTTTCCACGTTTCGGGCGACTCCTCCGGCAATGGGCAGAAGCAATCATCGGTATATCGAGTAGCCACGCCGGGGTACTTCCGGACCTTCGGTATCCGTCTGTCACAAGGCCGCTTCTTCAACGAGAGCGATCGCCTGAATGGGCCTCCAGTGCTGGTCGTGAACGAGGCTTTTGCACGTCGATTCTTCGGCAACCGGAATCCACTGATGCAGCGGATTGAGTTGCGTCCCTGGAATATCATTCCGGATCGTGCTAACAACGTTCCGAAGCCGCCTGTAGGCTTCCAGGTTGTTGGCATCTTTCACGACACGCTCAACAGCGGGCAGATTACGGGAGACATCCAGCCTGAGATGATCGCCTCACTCGATCAGATGAGCTGGCCATTTGTTGGAATTGCTACGCGCACGGCAGTTGATCCGACGGCAGTGACTTCCACGCTGCGGAGGACGGTTGCTTCGGTGATTCCAGGCGCGGCGATTCAGGATTTGCACATTGCGCAGTTACAGATTGAAGAGCAGCGCTCGACGGACCGCTTCGAGATGGCGCTTTTCGGCTGTTTCGCCGGTATTGCTCTTTTGCTGTCTGCAGTCGGCATCTACGGAGTGATGACATTCGTCGTCCAGCAGCGAACGCATGAGGTGGGCATTCGCATGGCGCTGGGTGCAGAGCGCGGCGACGTGGTGCGGCTAATGCTGCACTCGGGCCTGCGGCTGGCCATCCTGGGCGTCGTGACCGGAATTGCTGGGGCGTGGCTTCTTGGTCAAGCGATGCACAGCATGCTTTATGGCATGCAGACAGTGGATATTGTGAGCTTGCTGGCAGTGGGAGTGCTTCTGCTCGGAGTGGCAGTAACCGCGTGCTGGATACCAGCGCGACGCGCGGCTGGTGTGGATCCGATGAGGGCGCTACGAACAGAATAGGAGACTAATTCGGAATACGAGGCTATCCGGAGCCAGAATGAGGGAGCCGGCCGTCAAAAGGGGTACGGTTTTTTCATTCCGGGCGGGGCGGTTTGCTGTATCCAAGGGCGAGCAGCGCGCCTGTAACCCGGTTAGCGGCGTGGCGGACCACGTTGTCTTCACTGGCGAAGTCGCCGGTGATGCAGCGTACGCCCAGCTTCTCGATGCGTTCGATATCGGCAACGATCGGTGAAGCTTTTTCCGCGGCATAGCGTGAAAGCGTCTCCGGCGAAAACGGAGTTGTATTCACGATGGCATAGTCGAAGATAGGCGCGCGGGTGTGTTCATAGATGCGTTCGATGTGCTCGGACGCAGTGAGGCCCAGGCTTTCGTTGGCCTGTGTCATCAAGTTGCAGATGTAGACTCGGACTCCCTTGGCTTCAGCCAAAGCGCTGGGGATTCCCTGCACGAGGAGATTGGTAATCAGAGATGTGTATAGCGATCCGGGACCTACCGTAATCAGGTCGGCGCGCTCGATGGCCTCGAGTGTCTCAGGCATCGCGGGTGCATTCGGCGGATCAATCATCAGCTCTGCAATTCGCAGCTTGCTGGCGGTGATATTCGTTTCTCCGCGGACGATGGAACCGTCTTCCATATGCGCAACGACGCTTGCATTGGCGGTTGTAGCAGGGTAGATACGACCGCGTGTGGCGAGAATTTTCGATGCGAGCTGAACGGCGTGGGTGAAGTCCCCTGTGATGTCGGTAAGGGCGGTGATGAAAAGATTGCCAAAGCTGTGACCGAGCAACCCCGTGCCGCTCTTGAAGCGATAGGCGAAAAGCTTTGAGAGCAGGTCCTCTTCGGCGCTGAGAGCGACCATGCAATTACGCAGGTCGCCGGGCGGAAGCATGTTGAACTCTTCGCGCAGGCGGCCCTGAGGATCCGCCGTCGTCGGTCACGGTTACCACGGCAGCGAGATCGGAGATGTGGCAGGGAACCGCGGCGGGCCAATCGGGAAACGCTACATGCCGGCGCAATCCGCGCAGCAGGGTCGAAAGGCCAGTCCCTCCGCCGATCGCGACAACTCGAATCGGCGACGATTGGCGATCCGGCGCCTGATCGTGAGGATCAGGCGCATCGGCATCGGGTGAAGCGAAGTTCGTCGGCCAACCAGATTGCGAACTTGAAGTCAAAGAATGCCTGCGGGCGTGGTGCCTGCTCTACGGAAGTTCAGGATACAGCAACTCCGTGAAACGGGGGTCGTCCACCATGCTCTGGAAATCGTTATCCGACCGAGCCTGGAGACGGTTCTTCGGATTGAGTTCGATGGCCTGGGAGAGGCTGTCAAGGCAATCCTGGGTCTTGCCGGTGATGGAGTAGAGCAAGGCCAGGCCATAGTAGGCGAAGTCAGCACGCGGGTCGTCGCCTAGGATTCCTTTGAGCTGGTTGGTAGCCTCTTCGAAATCGCCCATATTGATCAGCGATACTGCGTAGTCGTAACGCTCCCCGGGGGTAACAAAGGCGAGGCCCTGCTTGTCGAGTTGGCGTTTGCAGGAAGCGACATACATGCGGCACCGCTCGATAATCTCAGGCGGTGCGCTCGGCACGACTTTCTCGAAGGCGACAATCGCCTTATCGAATTTGCCCTGCTGCACAAGCTGGACGGCGGCCTGGTACTGCTGAAAGACAGGCCCCGTCGCTGTGCTCGAATGACTGGTTGGCCTGCCAGCCGGTGGGGGAGTTTTCTTGCGGCTTGAGGCCGCGGTCTTCGCATCTTGCGTCATGGATTTAATGAGGATCCGCTCTGAACCGATCGTTAGGCCGGGAAAACCCGGAGTGTCTCGTTACTGGTGAGAGAGTTACCACTCAGGCCATCTTTATACCGATAAGGCCGAGTTACGTCAATGGGCGCGGTATATCGGGCCGGTCATTCACGGGTTTCCGAAGGGAAACTGCGGTAGATTGCCGGGTTGAGTAGAGGGTCGTTGTACATCTTGAGCTGCCGGTAGAGTTTAAAACGGCGCCTGCCTTCAAGGGTCTCGCGCCACAAGAGATCGAGGCATCGGGCGAGGTCCGCGCGTTGCTCCTCAAGGATAGCGAATCGCTCCCGGTTCCTGGTGGAGTGTTCGGGCGGAGCATCGACGCGCTCGGCCTCTTCGCGAGTATGGTACATCTTCAACGCGAGGATGGAGAGCCGGTCGATGATCAGCCCCGGCGACTCTGAGTGCAGAGGTGCGTTCTCGTGGGGCAACTTCTGTGGCGCAAGCCACTCGAGCAGGGTGCGGTCCAGATCTTCCGCGAGATCGTTACGAAGCTGGTTGGTGCGATCGATACGGCGCTTGACGTCGGCAAGGCGCGCGTCGGTTGCGCCGGGAGTGCGTGCTTCATCTTCGATGTGCCAAAGGTCGAAGTTGGCGCGATGCTGCCGGGCCACTCGGTCGAGCCATGGATCCGCCTGGGATGATTTCGCGTCGACCGTCTGGGCCGTGTGCCAGGTTCTGGTTGTTTCATCGTGAAGTTGTGTGATTGCCTCGGCGGAAAGCATCTTGCTCCTGGTGTACGTGGACGCCTGCGGCCCATGCTGCAAGCAGCATCTATGGTAGAACTATCCTCACCCGGGCTCAAAATCAGGACGCGGCGGAGGAAGAAAGAAGGATGCCGGAAAGAACCGAGCGGTTTCTCTGTATCTCCAGCTACGAAAAGGGCCAGGATTTCATGCGACAGTGCGCCGAGATGGGCGTGAAGCCCACGCTTCTGACGGTGGAAAAACTGCGCGGCGCCGAATGGCCGCGCGAAATTCTAGAGGACGTTCACTGCATCGCGGATGAGTACTCGCTCGTGGATCTGCTCAAGACGGTCTGCTGGATGAGCCGGGGACGCCATTTCGACCGCGTGATCGCGCTGGATGAATTCGACCTCGATGCCGCTGCCAAGATTCGCGAGCACACGCGTATCCCTGGGATGGGAGTCACTTCTACGGCCTATTACCGCGACAAGTTAGCCATGCGGACAGGGGCCCATGAATCGGGTTTCCTGGTGCCGCCGTTCTGCCGGGTTCTCAATTTCGACGAACTGCGCGCCTACATGGCAACAGTGCATGGGCCATGGTTGCTGAAGCCGCGAGCCGAGGCCTCAGCGCTGGGTATACGGAAAATCTACGAGCCGGAACAGTTGTGGCGTACGCTCGACGAACTCGGTGATTTGCAGACCAACTACCTTCTTGAACAGTTTGTGCCCGGGGACATTTTTCATGTCGACTCCATCATCAGCGAGCACAAGGTGGTGTTTTCTGCTGTGCACCAGTACGGGAAGCCTCCGATGCAGGTAATGCACGAGGGAGGCGTGTTCACTACGCGCACCGTGGACCACACCAGCCGGGAATGGAAGGATCTGACTGCCCTGAATGAGCGCCTTGCGCCCGATCTGGGTATGGCGCGCGGCGTTACGCATGCCGAGTACATTCGCGCACACGAAGACGGAAGATTCTATTTTCTAGAGATCGCTGCTCGCGTAGGGGGTGCGTTCATCTCAGATCTTGTGGAGACCGCGACCGGGATCAATTTATGGCGTGAGTGGGCGCGAATCGAGGTATCGGATCTGCGGCGGGAGCAATATGTGTTGCCGGACTTTACGGAGAGGTATGCAGGCAGCGTGCTGTGCCTTGCAAAAACGGCAGAACCCGACACGAGTGGTTTCGACGCGCCGGAGATCGTGATGCGGATGAAGAAGCATCATCATGCCGGGCTGATCGTTTCCTCAGAGAGCGCCAGCCGGGTGAGGGAACTGCTCGATCAGTACAGCACAGAATTTGCCCAGCGCTTCCTGGCTGCTCTGCCGCCGCCCGACAAGCCGACGGCATAGTAACCGGGGCGAAAGCCGGGAAACTTCAGCTGAGGAAGTTGACCGTTCCGCTCGATAGGTCGTACATCGCACCAGCGATCTGAATGCTGCCTTTCTTCTCCAGATCCTCAAGGATAGGACTGCGGCGGCGAATCTGGCCGACCGTCAAGATGACATTTCTCTTCGCCACGGCATCCACATAGGCGTAGTTCTTGCTCGACTTTTCGCCGTCGTACTCAGTGGACTTAACAGCAGGCTTGATGCGCGCGAGTAATCCGGTCAGATTGCCTAATTCGACGTCGTCGATGGCTCCCTTGATTGCGCCGCAGGCGGTGTGGCCAAGGACAAGGATGACCTTCGCACCGGAAGCCGCGCAGCCGAACTCCATGCTGCCCAGTATGTCGTCGTTAACGACATTACCGGCGACACGTGCAATAAATGTGTCGCCAATCCCAGTGTCGAAGACAACCTCCGCGGGCACGCGAGAGTCGAGGCAGCCCAGGATTACCGCCGCTGGATATTGGCCCTTGGCACTGCTTCGCTGTTCGGCAAGATAATCTCGCGTCACCATTTTTCCTGAGCGGAAACGTTCATTGCCTTTCTTAAGTTCTTCGATCACCTGGGCGGGCGTCATGCTGTCCCGCTCTTCTTTGGTAAGCGAGCGGCTCAAACTGGCTGAGAGTTGGAAGAACGAGCCGGAAAGAACGGGAGCAAGGGCGCAAGCTCCCAGGGAATTGGTGAGAAACTGGCGGCGATCAACATCTCCGCCAACTTTTTTTGCAGTGAGACCCATTGTTTCACCTCGGTAGCAGGTTTTAGCAATTGCGAGACTTCGTCTGTGCAGCTCCGGCAAGGCTATTTCGACGCCTTCGCCGGCCCTGGCACCCACACGTTGTCGGGTGCGAGGATCTCGAAGTCTTTCCCTTCAGCCTCGCGGATACTGATGCGGGTGAGGCTGTCCTTCTTTCCCTGAATGGCGTCGAACACCAGATAGTACTGGTTGTTGAAATAACCCTGGAGGCGATCCAGGTAGGGTTTAAAGCTCACTGCGTTGGAGGTACTCAGTGAAAAGCATTCTCCCCCGGTTTCATCCGCTATTTTCGTCAAACCCGATAAACCGTTCTGCAGATCCCAGGAACTTCTTCCAGATCGACCTACACCAGGGGAGTAGATGGGGTAGACAATCACGTTGTAGCGCTGAGCGATTTCGCTGGCCGAATTGGCGTCGGTGCTGATGGTCGGCATGCTGTGGTAAGTCGCCCCGTAGTTAGGCCCCATTCGGCCCGCATCCGGCCGCTCGCCACGGAGGCGATCAATGCCGTCGGAGACGATAATCACTTCGCGACGTACCTTCTGTTGTGTCCAACCCTTTATCAGGCTGATGAGGGAAAGATACGGGCTGTCCATGGCCGACGGTCTGCCAACGGGTAGCCTGATGGCTTTCACTGCCAGATCGTGATCAGGGGTGAAATTCTGCACAAGCTGAACAGTAGCGTTTGACATATAGCCGATTGCGATCACGGTGCTGGCGGGTTGGCCGGAGATGAAAGTCTTAATGTCGCTCAGATTGTTTCCCACGCTCTGGGCATCCAGCGTGTCATCGATCAGGATCATTAACTGGAGAGCGGAGTTCTCGCCCTGCGCGGGGATGAGCTGACTGATGTCGAGGACCTTCTTGCCCTGCTTAACCTTGAGGTCTTCCTTTTTCAGAGGAGGAAGTTCCTGATCGTTTCGAAGTGCCACATCTGTAATCACAACATGTACTTGGGAGGTGGAAGCAGATGCCTGCTCCTGGGAGTTTGCATCGGTTCCAAGCCAGGCAAAAGCAAAAATCGCACTCAACAGAACCATGATTCTCTTGCAATTCATTCGGTGGGGTCTCCTGTCGCGCTTCGGCCGAGAGACAGAATGATCCCGACCTCCCTCACAGATTCACACTGCGCGGACGTTGCTATAGGCTGCGAGACGGCACGACGTGATTGCCACTAGTATTTCTACTAGTAACCGCAGAAAAATTGATTCCGCGCGGATTCTTCTCGCTGGGAGGCGCGCTTCCCCGGGTGGGAAAGCTCCATGTGCGATCGAACCAGGAGCAGGTTTGCGGGACTCAGATCACGAAGCAGCCTCGGGAATCGCCTTCACGACCCGGCGCACGGCGAGCGCCAACATGAGCCTCGTCGTGCCCGTCATGATCATGTTGATCCCAACCAGGGTCCCGATCACCCATAGAGACCCGGTTGGCCAATGTCTCCAGATCATCAGACCGAGGATCAATGTGACGATGCCGTGCAGCAGGAGGGAACCTGCTGGACCAGTTTTGCGGATCCGCAAATAGATGAAGATGTCCGCCAGGCCCTGAACCACAAAGAAGATGATCAAGGCCAGAGTCAATGTAACCAGCCCGATTCCCGGGTTGAACCTCAGATACAAGCCCGTCACAAAATAAACAAGGGCGACAACAATTTTCCAGATCGTGTGCCCAACACCGGAACCTCTGAATGCGTCGATAATCTGCACAACAGCGCCGATCATCAGAAGCCATGCGACGACGATGACGACGCCAAGGGACATTTCGACGGGCAGCAAAATCGCGAGTATGCCGAGAACGATCAGCATGATGGACAGAAAAATTGACAGTCCGGTCGCGCGTTTTGCAAGCGCCGGCAGCGATGCCTGATCCGATGCAGTGTTCATGAAAATACGGCCTCCTCGTGCACGGGGCCATCCTAAAAGCGAATGGCTGATTCGAACACTGGCAAAATTGTCAGCCTTACGGAGAAGGCGGGAAGTCTGATCAATCGCCTGATGAGTGCAGATGGCCTCAGAATTCCGTTAGAATTGACACCATACCAACCAGTCGGTATGGTATTGCAGGTTGGGAAAACTGATGGCAGAAGTGGGCGCCATGCACGAATCGAAATCCCGGATTTTGAGCGCGGCTCTCTCGGTGATCAGGCAGAAGGGCTACGGAGCAACGCGCGTCGAGGACATTTGTGAAGCCGCGGGGCTCACGAAGGGCAGCTTTTTCCACCATTTCAGCGGAAAGGAAGAGCTGGCCATTGCTGCCGCGGACTACTGGAACGAAATGACTTCCGCCATGTTTGCTTCGGCATCCGTATCACGCTCCCGCGGATCCGCTGGAGCGCGTGCTGGCGTACATCGACCTGCGAAAGGCGATGCTGGTTGGGGATCTGCCGGAGTTCACGTGTCTTGTCGGCACGATGGCCCAGGAAGTCTACGAGACGCATCCCGCGATTCGCGAAGCCTGTAGTGGATCGATCAACCATCATGCGGCAACGCTGGTCCCCGATATTGAAGCAGCAATGAAACAAAAGGGCATCCAGGGAGACTGGACGGCGGAGAGCCTTGCGCTCTTTACCCAGGGCGCGTTGCAGGGCGCATTTATTCTCGCGAAGGCTGCGCATGGTGTCGGCCCTGCTCTCGATGCGGTGGATCATCTGCGCAGATACGTTGAATTGCTATTTAGCGTCGAGCAGCCAGCGCGAGCCATCCTATTCACGAAGGAGAAGTGATGAATCTGAGCGAACATCCAGAACTCGTCAACTGGCCTGAGACGCATTTTGTGTTCGTGGAGCGAGTCGGGCCTTTCATGCAGAACGCGGGGGCGGCATGGCAAGCGGCGCATCCGCTGGCGGCAGCGCTTTCAGAAAACAACCGGATCACCGGGTATATGGCTCTCTACAAGATGGGACCCAAAATCTATCGGGCGGGATTCTCGATTGCTGGACCACCGGTCAAGCTGCCCGAAGGGCTGAAGCACGAGCAATTCCATGGCGGAAAGTACGTTCGGTTCATCCTCACAGGGCCCTACGATCTGCTGCCCCAGGCCTCCGGGCGGGCGTGGGAGATTGTTGGTGAAAAGAAGCTCGAAGTGCGCGATGATTTTGCAATTGAGAATTACGTGAACGATCCGCGTGCGACGCCGCCGGAGCAACTGGTTACGCACATCATGATTCCCGTCGTTTAACGCGCCTCAGCGCCTGAACCCGGGCCCAACCACGAACGACGCAACGGAGGTCGCAGCATGGCTATTGCATCCATCGATAATTCGCGGGCCGCAGTGGAACATCCGCCAGAGAACGTCAAATCCGGGTCAGCGGGACTGCTCTGGACCGCGCGTATCCTGACAGGCCTGGCAGTTCTGTTCCTGCTATTCGATGCGTATGGGAAGTTGACGAGCCCTTCCTACGTGACCGAGGCCAGCGTGAAGTTGGGGATCCCGCTTTCGCAGAACTTCAGTATCGGCGTTCTGCTGCTTCTCAGTACGCTGGTGTATGCAGTTCCGCGCACCGCGGTTCTCGGCGCTGTTCTATTGACGGGCTATCTGGGCGGCGCAGTAGCTATCCAGATGCGTGCCGGCAGTTCGACATTCGAGACCGTCTTTCCTGTAATTTTCGGCGTCATTGTTTGGGCGGGAGTGTACCTGCGCAACTGCGCACTCCGGAAAGTCTTTCCTGTTCTGCGATAACACTGAAGAGGCGAACGATTCCATCCTGACGACGTGGTTCTCGAGGAGGGACGCCATGACTTTATCGACTCAGCAGGGGCACCAGGCATCGCATCAAATGGTTCGCGACGAGATTTCAATCCGCGCGATTGTCGACAGCATTCACAAGGCACATCACGAGAAGAAAGCGGCTGCGATCGCAGCCCCCTACGAGGAGAACGCGTCAGTCTTCAATCTTGCGCCGCCCTTGACGCACGTTGGCATAGACGTGCAGGAAAAGCAGAACTGGCTCGACAGCTGGGCAACACCGGTCGATCTGGAAGCGCGCGATGTGGAAATTACGATCAGCGGCGACATGGCAATCTGGCACGGCTTTCTGCACATGCGCGGAACCAAGAACGGCCCGGAAGGGAGCGTTGACTTCTGGATGCGTGAGACGCTGTGTTTCAAGCGCCAGGCCGGCTGTTGGCGGATCGTTCACGAGCATACATCCGTGCCGTTCTATATGGATGGATCGCTGCGTCCGGCATTCGACCTGCGCCCATAGAGTATCTCCCGGCGGGAATTGATGGAGTTTGTCGATCCTGATCGACGATGCGGGCAGGCCTTTACAATGGGCTGCGGGAGAAAGCATGCAAGGCAAGTTTCAGTATCCGCATCGTCGCTGGAATCCGTTGCGCCAGGCGTGGGTAATGGTTTCGCCGCATCGCACACAACGGCCGTGGCAGGGAGAAGTTGCTCAGAAGGCCGCGCCTTCAGCCATTGCATACGATCCCGACTGCTACCTTTGTCCAGGGAACAAGCGCGCGGGCGGAGAAGTGAACCCGCAGTACGATTCCATTTTCACGTTTGTAAACGATTACGCCGCCCTGTTGCCGGAGACGCCTCAAGTTCCCGATTTGCCTTCCTCGTCGCTGCTCGTGGCAGAGCCCGCACGGGGACTATGTAAAGTGCTGTGCTTCCATCCAGACCACAGCCTGACGCTGGCGCGCATGACTCGAGAGGAGATCCGCCGCGTTGTCGACGCATGGTCGCGTGAGTACGGAGAACTGGGAGCGATCGACTGGATCAATTACGTCCAGGTGTTCGAGAATCGCGGGGCCATGATGGGCGCAAGCAATCCGCACCCCCATGGACAGATATGGTCAACGGGATTCGTGCCGGATGAGCCTGCGGCCGAAACCGTCGCACAGGCTGAGTATCTCGCGAAGAACAGCCGCTGCCTGCTCTGCGATTACGTTGCCGAGGAAATCCTCTCGGGGGAGCGGGTTGTCTTTGAGAACGAACATTTCGCTGCAGTGGTGCCATGGTGGGCGGTATGGCCTTTTGAAGTTCTGCTGGTGAGCAAACGGCATGCTGGTTCAATGCCCGAATTTGATTCGAACGAGCGCGATGCGCTGGCCGATGCTCTGAAGAGATTGACAACGCGATACGACAATCTCTTCGAGACTAGCTTTCCCTACACGATGGGCTTCCATCAATCACCGACGGATGGAGCAGCTCACAAAGAATGGCATTTTCACGCGCACTTCTACCCGCCTTTGTTGCGCTCCGCGACAGTGCGGAAATTCATGGTTGGATTCGAAATGCTGGGCATGCCTCAGCGCGATATCACTCCGGAAAGCGCGGCAGAACGGCTTCGAAATTGCTCGGAGACACACTTTTGGCCGCGTCCCTGATCGAAAGGGATCTCCCGGTGTGCGCCTTCCGTTTCGAGACCTGAGGAACGGGCCCGGGTCAGAAAACGTGTTTATGGCTTAGTTCATTGGTGCGTACCGATCGGCTCCGCTTCATCTGGTACATCGACCGATCGGCCGCTTCCAGAAGCGCATCAACATCGCTGCCATCTTCGGGAAAGCGGGCATGGCCAATGCTGGCTGTGAGAGCCAGGGTATGCCCCTCGAATCGGAAAGGCTGATCGGTTTCCTGAGCGACTCGCTCGACGATGGTGATGAGGTCGGTAGGGTTGGAGATTTCGCCGAGAATGACGCCGAACTCATCGCCGCCCAAGCGGGCAACAACGTCGGAACGGCGCGGGATACGGCTGATCCGGAGGGCAGTTTCGCGAATGGCGGCGTCTCCGGCGCGATGACCAAAGCTGTCATTGATTTTTTTCAGGCCGTCCACGTCGATGAGCAGGATTCCGATAGGCTCAATCTGGCGTCTGCCGGGGTAGATGCGGCTACGCAGCCTCTCGAAGAAGAGCATCCTGTTTGCGAGTCCCGTCAGCGCGTCGTGCGTGGCCTGCTGATAAAGGGCGTTGGTCTCATTGCGGGCAGCGTGAAACATGGCGGCAGCGATCAATTCGCTCATCAATTCCAGAACACGAACGTCGCGAACGGTGAATGCGTGGGTTGAGCCCGACACAATTTTGAGCACGCCTACCACCGATCCATCGTGCTTCAACGGAGCGACAACCATCGACCGAATTCCAACTTCTTCGAAAGGGGAGGTGTCGACTCGTGGATCGAGGAGGATATCGTCTGACCGCAGTACCTGGCCTAGCCGGACGCATAGGCCGGAAAGACTGACTTCGCGTTTTACCCTTTTTCCCAGAAGGGGCCGCGCAAACCCACTGGCGCCCCGATAGATCATTTCCTCTGCCTCTATGAACTCGACGATGGCGCCGTCTGCATTGGTGATGGTCGGAATTCGTTCGACGACAGACTCGATCACTCCGGAGAGGTCAAGACCGAGCTTCGCGATCTCCGTCTGCAGCCTGATGATTTCCATCAGGATGTAGGGATCGGCAGTGACATTTCCCGATATGTCAGACATAGGGACCCTTGGGGGATTCAACCTTGATCTCGAACGGAATTTCTTGAATCAGCTTCGTGCGCACGGCCCCAGATTCTGAATCCGGACGAGGGAAAAACTTGCACACTACCCCTCATAACCTTGGATGCTCAAATCGGTAACCACGTAATGCAATGGAAACATTCAAATGACAATCGGTGCGCGGAGATCCAGCGGCCTGATTCGGGATTCGCCCACGATCGCTGAAGGGCGAAACGCGCCCCCGCCTCGCCACACGTTCCCCTTTCGGACATGAACGAAACTTCATTTAGGAAGCGTATAGCCCCAGTGCATAATGGCATCGGATTACCATGCAATTACGTTCAGATTCGATCAGATATGACCCGATCGAAAGAACCCTCGAACTCTTGAGGGGCACTCACGAGTGCCTCCAAGGGTCTCTTGCGGCAAAAGGGCAACTGACAGGTACTCTTCGGGCCACCCGGGACATGATTGTCGAAACTCAACGGCTCATTCTCCGCAGTGACGATGCGCTGATGGGGTACGGTTGCCTCCGTCACCCGCCTGAAGTTGCGAAAAAGTCCGGTCGGTAGAGAGAGTGGTTGTCTTTGAAGGATCGGGCGATGTTTTCCAATCAGATCGGCTACAGCCGGCTCCTATGGGTAGGGATTGCGGTTTGCGCTTTATGCCTGATTTCGGCAGCCCGGAGTATGGTGCACGGCGCATATTCAGCGGCATCGATTGAATTGTTCTTTCTTATCCTGGCGGGCGTGCTTACCGCGAATATCTACAGAAAAACTCTCCGAAAATAGATGCCGATACGGGAGCCTTCGATATCCGGCCCCTGAAAATCCTGGCCCTGCTGCTGGTGGAGATGGCCACCTGTAGGACTTCGCGCCGCGCAACAACCTCACGCCTGCGCTCCCTTTTGGCTTCCAAGGTCTTTATTACTTCCTCAATTCACGATGGACCTGGTGAGCCCGGTGCGGCTCGAACGCACGACCCACGCCTTAAAAGGGCGTTGCTCTACCAACTGAGCTACGGGCTCTTCAGCGAAGTGGGGGATCAACCCACATCGCGGCAAACTACTCATTCAAAAGTAACACAGTGAGGGGCTCCCCGCTTCCTCGCCTCCGAGTCAGACCGGACCCCCATTGCTGAGAAGGTAAAATCAATAAAATTTATAAAAATACTTGCAAAAATTAATAAAGTTAATAATAATATCTCTTGTAATCGGAAGCGAGGATTTCCCAGATGGCACCAGACTCCAAAAACTCTGCTTCAGATTGGCAGGATTTGCTGCGCATGGCGCAAGGAGCCGAGTTGGTGATTGAGCGGGTGCGGATCCCTGACAAGGCGGTTGCCATAGAAGGGGCCTTCACGCTCCCGGAACTCGCTCGGTTGAATCTGGAGGACCAGGTCTTTATCACTGCTTTTTTGCGCTCGCACGGCTCGATCAAGGAAATGGAACAGATTTTCGGAGTCAGCTACCCGACCATCAAGGCCCGCCTCAACCGAATTTCCGGCCAATTGCAATTTATTGACACCAATCCATCTCCGTCCCGCGCCGAAGTTCTGGAGCGGCTGCGGAATGGTGAAATCACCGCCGAGGAAGCAATCGCAAAGCTGGAGGCTCTGAAATGACTCCCAACCTTGCCATCGTGCATGTGAGTTTCCCGCACGGTCCCAACTTTCGCCTCTGGCTGCCTCTATTCCTGTTGTGGATTCCAGCTATTGTGCTGGCGCCGTTCGTGCTCCTGGCGCTGCTGATAGCGTGCCTGATTTCCCGTGTCTCTTTCTGGCGCTGTATCGCGGCGTTCTGGGAATTGCTATGCAGTCTCCCGGGAACGGACGTGCGGGTGGCCACCGAGGGTAACCGGGTCCTGGTTCGCATCCTGTAGGAGTTTTGTGATGAATACCGATCGTCGTACCATTCTGGCCCTCATTGCGATGGGCCGCATTACCCCGGGCGAGGGCGAACGGCTGCTAGCAGTCTGGAACGAAAGCCGCGAGACTTTCTGGATTCTTGGATTCAGCCTGGTGGTCATCTGTTTGTCTCAACTCAACGCGCATGAATTTCTGCCGGCACTCGGGCATTTCGTTAACACGCAGGTTCCGGCCCTGGCCGAGGCCGTGCGCAACGCGCTGACAAATTCGATGGGAGGGCTGTTATGAACGAAAACAGAAAGCAGATTCTGGAGATGCTCGCTACCGGAAAGATCACAGCAGATGAGGCTGAGCGGTTGCTCGCCGCCCTCGATTCTGAGCCCAGCAACGGGATGGGATCCCCCGCCGCGGGCAGCGGGAACAACGCGAAGAACTCCGGATCGAAATCGCGCCCCAAGTACCTACGCGTGCTGGTCGAGGCGGACGAGTCCATGACCGGAAACAAAGGATTGACGACCGTGAACGTGCGGGTGCCAATGCAGCTTTTGAGGGCTGGCGTTCGGCTCGCGGCGCTCATCCCGCAGCAGGCACATAATCAGCTCGATAGCGCACTTTCGAGCCACGGGATTCCGTTGACGCTGTCCCAAATTAAACCGGAAAACCTCGAAGAACTGGTGGACCATCTGGAAGACCTCACCGTGGATGTGGATGGCAAGGAAGGAAACACGACCAAGGTGCGCGTGTTCTGCGAGTAAACTCCATGTGTCGTTGACCGAGATCACTTCGGCCGACCTACGATCGAGGTCATCGACGGTTACTTCGGCTGTAACGTCTGTGCTTAAATCGCGATCGGCCCAGCCTTCCGGACGGTATAACGGTAGTGTTGAGGATCTTCGCGATCCAGCGGCACACATTGGTCAGGGGGTTGGGTTCATTCGGTGAAAAGAATTTTCATCCCGATAGCTCTAGGTGGGCTTGGCCTGCTGCTGGCCTCACCCGCGCCGGTGCGCGCGCAGTATGGTCAATTGGTCGTTCCGGACGCGCCGACCGGGATCCGCCCCGCGCGAGTTAAGAAGGTCGTAGATCAGTTTCCGGAACAGCCCAGCCTGCAACCAGCATTCGCGATCCCCCTCGCCTCTCTCGGATTCACGGTTCCGGGCAACAGCTATCTACTTCGTAAACAGAGTCTCGTTAGCCTTGATTTCCTGAACGAAGACCGGCTTCTCTTCACCTTCCACATGGCTTCGGGGTTGATGGCGCGCGGTGAAGATGATAGTGCGGGCACCTCTCCCCAGCAAATCCAGGCTGAGGTATTGGCTCTGCCTGGGGGCAAGATCGAGTCCCGAGCGACTTGGACCGTGCCTGACCGTTCCCGGTATGTGTGGATGCTCAATGACGGTCAGTTTTTGCTCCGCACGCCGGAGGGTCTCGACCAGGGTGATTCGCAACTCCAAATGGAGCCCTCCCTGCGTTTTCCGGGACGGCTCCTGTGGATTCAACTGGATCCCAACCAACAGTTCCTCATGACCAACTCTCTTGTGTCCGCATCCGAGGCACAGGGGCAGGGTGATTCAAGCGCGGCTGCAAACGAGTCGCCGGCTGCGAAAGGCGAGGCTCAGAAGGACGGCAATGTCCTTGTGGTTCGCACGATGAAGCGCGACACAGGCGAAGTGATGCACGTAAGCCGTGTACCGTGGACTCACCAAACCGATGACTGGCCGATGAACGCCGGGGGATATGTAGAGAGATTGCAGGACAAGGACGGGCAGTGGGTGCTGAAGTATAACTCTCACTCCGGCAAGAACTGGTTGATGGCGGGTGTGGACTCAACTTGTTCGCAGAAATACAGCTTTCTTTCCGACGATCAGTTGCTCGCGACCACATGCGACTCGGAAGGCGGGTTCAGCCTGAGAGGGGTCACGGCTGAGGGAACCGTTCTGTGGAAGCAGAAACTCGCGTGGAATACGATGTGGCCGCTGGTCGTGGTGTCTTCCAATGGTTCGCGTGCGGCGCGAGTCACGTTGGTGCTGAAGCGAACGATCGACCATTATCAGAAACAGCTGGTTGGAATCGAGGATCTGCAGGGACAGATGGTAAGAGTGTTCGACGCGGGCGACGGCAAAACAGTCCTCGAGGCGCCACTTACTCCGATTTTCGATAATGGTGGCAATGTGGCAATCTCTCCATCCGGGAAGAGGGTTGCCATCGTGAGCGGGGGCTCCATCCAGGTCTTCCAATTGCCTGCGCCAGTTTCAGTGCCGGTACGACATTAAGTCGTAATGGGCAAATCTCTTCGAGGCCGTTGACTCAGGAATTCTGCTGAATCAGGCCACTCTTTCTGATCGGTTTGGCCTCGCTGTTTCTCCATCGTTCGATGGATTCGCGGGAAGGACGGAGCCGCTTTGAAACGAAGCCCCGGGGCGCGAGAGCAAATGCCGATCTAGCGTCGAAGGGGCTTTTGCATCGGCACCACCTGCACCGTTACATCGCGCACTTCGGCGAGAAAGCGGTTGAGCACCGAGCCACGCAGCAGGATATCGAAACGCGAGCGGACCGGTTGCCCGAAGATTACGTGCGAGATGCTTTCCCGCTGTGCAAACCGAATCAGCGCATCGGCAACATTCTTTTCGTTGAGCGTGACTACCTGTGCGCCGAGGTCTTTGGCCATCCGTCGATACTCTTCGATACGCTGAAATGCCTCAGGGTCGCCGTGCCCCTTGTCTTCGTCCGGTCGATTCACGTAGACGGCATACCAGTTTGTTGCCAGACGGCCGGCAACACGCGCTCCCACGCGAATGAGACGCTCGGTTCCCGGACGAGTGCTGAGACAGACCATCACCTTGTCGGGAATCGGGGCCTGCTCCAAGCCTTGCGTCCGCCGGTAGTCGGAAGCACGATTGCTCACCTGCTCCGCGGTCGCGCGAAGGGCCAGCTCTCGAAGCAGGTTCAGATTGCCTTTACGGAAGAAGTTGGCCAGTGATTGCTCCACTTTCTCCGGTGCATAGATTTTGCCTTCGCGCAGGCGCGACCGCAGTTCTTCGACCGTCAGGTCGACGTTGATCACTTCGTCGGCGCGCTTGAAGAAGCTGTCGGGAACCGTTTCGCGGATCAATGCGTTGGCCGAACGGTTAACCGCATCATTCAGGGTCTCGAGATGCTGAATATTGACGGCCGTCCAAACATCAATTCCGGCATCAAGCAACTCAAGGACGTCCTCGTATCGCTTGCGATTCTTGCTCCCCGGGACATTGGTGTGCGCCAGTTCATCGACAATTACGAGTTGGGGATGACGCGCAAGAATAGCGTCGACATCCATCTCCTTGAGGTCGACGCCGCGATAGGGAATCACGCGCTGGGGGACGATCTCCAGATCGCGGATCTGGTCTGCAGTTTCCTGGCGGTTGTGGGTTTCGACCAGGCCGATAACGATGTCCAATCCCTGCTTGCGCTTGAGGTGGGCATCGTTGAGCATGTGATAGGTTTTGCCGACGCCGGGAGCAGCGCCCAGGTAGATTCGAAGGCGGGCTGGTTCCTGCTGCCGTTCAAGCTGGATTTCTGGCATCAGCCTACCTCGACGGGATGAGGTATCGCTTCAGCTACCGCGACCGGCAATGTGAAACGGAAGGTTGTGCCGTGGCCGAGCCGGCTTTCAACCGCGATCTGGCCGCCGAGAGATTCGACAAGACGGCGAACCAGGGCCAGGCCCATGCCTGTGCCGCTCTCAGAAAACGGATTGAAGCGATCGAAGATGGTAGTCAGACGGTCCGCTTCGATGCCACGGCCGGAATCGCGCACGGTGAATTGCACAAAATCCTTCATCTCTTCCGCCGCGAGAAGGATCTCTCCATCCGCCGCTGTGTATCGCAGGGCGTTCGCGATCAGGTTATCGAGAATAGTGCGAACAGCGCGGCGGTCTGCCATCACAAACGACAGGTCGGCATAAGCGCTCACCTCGATGCGCACGCCTTTGGTCCCGGCCTCGTCGATATGCCGGTTGCGGGCCTCATCGAGCGTCGGCAGCGGACGCAGGCGTTCGAGCTTCAATTCGCGTTTGCCGGAGTCAAGCTCCGCCACCTCGATCAGGTCTGCCATCAGATCGTTCAGTTTCTCCGATTCACTGCTGGCTTCCTGAACAAGCTCGGTTTGCAGCGGAAGCAATTCGCCGCCAAAGCCATGTTGCAGGGCGTATAAACCGCGCCGGAGTTGCAGAAGAGGGTCCCGCAGCTTTCTGCTCGCGATGGAGATGAACTGCGATTTGAAGCGATCAGTGTCCTGAAGGCTCGTCACGTCCTCAAGCGTGGTCACCGTCCCCAACAGGCGCCCCTCGGAGTCGCGCATGGGCGTGGTACGGAGCCTGTAGCTGCGTGACTGCTTGCCAAATCTCAAAGGGAGCATGGCAGCATCGCCCTCAGCCGCGATCGGCTTCTGCATCGCAATCGCGTCGCGGATGGCGCTGAGGATTTTGTCGCCTCCCGGGGTGCTGTTCAGAGCCATGCGATCGCCGGCCGCTTCTCCCAGCATTTCAGACGCCGCCTGGTTGAGTTTGAGAATATGACCCTTCGCATCGGTGACGATGATGGGTTCGAAGATCGATTGCAGCACCGCGTCGGACAGCTGAAACTCCATCTGGCGGCGTCCCGCTTCTGTGTCGCGCAGATCGCGCAGACGCACCGCAATGCGGTTCAACTCCGCGGCGATTACACCGAAGCTATCGTGGCCGCCCCACTCAACCCGATGCTCGAGGTTTCCGCCGGCAATCTTTTTGGTATCGCTCGCCAGCATCCGGATCGGCTGGAGAACCAGCACCGTCATGGCCACTTCAATGAGAATGAGAGAAATCAGAATGGCCACAGCAAAATGCAACTGGCCGGCAGACGCCAAAGCGCGATGGGTCACGGCCACAAGGCTCACACCGAGAGCAGCAATGAGAAGACAGCCGAGAATCAGGCGCTGTGACAGGTTCAGCATCAATCGGGCTCCATGCCGAAGGAAACCCACATTCTCATTCTGGCGTAAAGACCCTCAAGACGTAAAACACTGCCGGCAAGTTGTTGCTGATCGCAGGAACGTTGGGCGAACGATTTATCACACATAGAGTGGAGAGCCGCGAATCCGGCGAGATCGAAAACCTCTCCCGCTTCAGGGACAGCCTAATTCGCCATGCAATTCCGGCATGCGGCAGACACTGTAGGAATTTTCTTGATAGGGACAATCGAGGCCCACCGGCGCCGAACCGTGAATGATCGTCCAGCTCACCTCGGGATACTCATGTCGGAGATTGCGAAAGTCTGAAGGTGAGAACCGATTGAGTCCGTACGTCGCATCGCTCATCTGTTTCCACTCATCGGCAAGTTCGGGGAAGAGAGAAACGACGCCGCCATCTTTGTAGTAATCGGCCAGGGCGGAGCGCTCCGAGTTGGCCCGGAAGCCGTGCACATCGACGATGTCCTCTTTGAAATATCGGGAGTCAACCGCAAAAACCGCATCCTTGGGGGTGTTGTGACGGATCCACATCAGGGCGTTGATCCATGGATTCCTGCTGGCTTGCGAGGGAACTTCGATATGGGAGCTGTTTGGATAGGTTGCACGTGCGACCAAATACATGCCGCTGGCCAATGGAACAAAGAGGGCCGCAGACACCCATTTGCGGTGGTTCACGAGATATTCTCCAGCAACGCCGGTCAACAATAAGACGAATACCAATGTGATCAAGTGAAACGAGCGCAAAGGCTGCAGCCGCACGAACATCTCGAAATCGGGAGACGAGCAAAGCAGAAGCGCTGCCGCGATCGAGATCAGTCCGAAGGGAATTAGCGCAAAGCTGATAAGGCGAAATCCCGGACGAGTTCCGCGCAAATCCGATCTCGAGAACCAGGCCAGAATTGCCAGAGGCGCAAGCATTCCCAGCCAGTGATACCAGGTCCAGTTATAGAGAAAGAAGTAGTCGCGGGAGAACAAGGCTTCGCGATAGGCTCCGTGTGCGGGTGAAAGTCTGAAGCCGTCGGGCACGAGGGCCATGAGGGCGATTCCCGATACCGGTACTGCTACGGGTTCCCGCACAGCAGGCTTGGCCCGGCGGGTCGCCCAGACAACTCCCGTCAGGAAAAGCATATAAATCACCATCTGCGGATGGATGAGAGCCGTGATCATCATGGCGACGATGAGGAGGGGGTAGCGCTCCTCAATGAGGCTCGCAAGAGCAAAGAGAGTTAGCGGCGTCGAAAACGATCTCGCGGTCAGATAGGGATCGATCAGCAAAAGCCCTGTGTTTGTGGCAGGCATTGTGAGGACCGCGGTCGTTACAAGCATTGCAGTCCACCGGGCCCGGGGTGTGGAGAAGCACGCAGCCAGAAAAAGCCAGCATGACGTTAGCGTGCCAAACAACGTCGCCACATACCAGACGAACAGGGTCCAATCCATCGACATTCCTGTCAACTTCGACGTCAGTGCGAGAACCGGACCGAAGATTGAAAGATGACCGTGCGAGAGGAAGAACTCGGAGGCGTAGGGATACAGGTTGTGATCGAGGAATTTGCGGGCAGCCGGTACATAAATCTCGGCGTCCTCAACGCCCGCATGATAGCCACCGATCAACAAAGAAATCGCGGTAAGCCCAACGATCTCGAATAATGGGAATCGCTCCCGAGCGAACTCTTTCATTCAATCTCCAGCCGACGAGATCGTCTGGCTGATCTCGAAACATTTGTTTTCCGGGTTCTGACGGCCAAACAAGGCCGTACGTGAATTCGAACCGATCCAGACCTTCTAAATTAGAGGGCCGAAAGGACTGGGGAGTGATCCACACTCGCACAAATTCTATTCCCCTCTTAGGACTCAAAGATGGCGAGCTTTACGTCAATTGTATGACGCGGAGGACTGATTCCAGTGAGCGTAATCTATGGAATCCGACAAACCGCCAGGAGTTTGTTGTGCCACTGACAGGCGAGCCCCTGCTGTTGCGGAAGCCTGACGATAACCCAATCCACCCCGAAATCGGTCTTCAGCTTTTGAAAATCCGTCAATTTGAAGTCTTTGCCAACCTGCGGTTGCCTCCGTTTGCTGTGCCCAGTCTGGTCCCAGTTCCGGCACCTGCGTCACCAGGGCTGGGTCTTTGATCATGTCCGCAAGTTGGCTTCGTTCGGCCAATGCACGAAAGCTGTGGTAATCCTCGCCGGGGGAAGAAAGGTAATAGGGGTCCATTGCAAAATAGGCGTCGACAGGGGTTTTGCTGCGAATCCAGGCGAATGACTGCAGCCAGGGATTGCTGGGCGGTATACCGGGGAGTTCCAGATGCGCACTGGCATGGAAGAGGGCCCGCTGCGGTATGAACATCCCGAAGTTGATAACCCCAAGGAACACCGCCCAGCGCAGTGTGCTTCGTTTCAGGAGATATTTCCCGAGCAGACAGCCGCCTATCAAAGTCATGAAAAAGTAGATGAGATGCAGAAAGCGCATGGGCTGCAGAGGGGCAAGACGCACCAGGGTGGGTGATCCCAGTACGACCATGGCCACCGTCTGCTGAAAAATCCCGTAAACGAAGACAGCAAGAGCAAACCGCGCCATCAGTGTCTCTTCGCGCTTGAGAGCGATGCGCCACAGCAGCCAGAAAAGGACCAGGGGGCCAAGCGCCCCCAGCCACTCGTACCAGGGCCAGCGATACAGAAAGCAATAGTTGCGCGTTTCGAGGGCTCGACGCCAAATGGGTGTTGGAGATTCGAAGATCCAGCCCAGGGGAACGGCTGAGGCTAGGACATCGCGAAGCGATCTCAGCCATGCATGCACCGGTTCCAGCATCGCGACGGTAAGAAAAAAACAAAAAGAGATACCGAGTGACGCCATGATGGGATGCAATACAAACGACACCAAGAGGAGTGGAACAGCCTGCCAGAGCTTGTCTCGAAGGATGCGAGAGACGGCGATCAGCACGAGCGCAGTCGCGAGGTTTCGTGGGTGAAGATGCTGGTCTGCCAGATATAGCGCCGTTCCCGAGACGGGTAGGGTCATCATCGCGGCTGTAAGCGCTATGCCCGCCCACTGCACGCGCGGGTCTCGGAAGAAAACTCGCGCAATGCTCAGGCAACCGCAAATCATAAGAAGAATAGAGAAGAACTGAAACAACAGCTCTGCAGTTGCTGTCGGGATATGCGTCAGGCGAATAAATGCGGCCATCCACTCGTCAAAAACCGTGGCCTGGAGCTGAAGCCTGAAGAATTGCGAGTCGTGAGGGTACAGCGCTGGGTCTAAGTTGTTTTTAATCGCGGTCAGGTATACCCCGTCGTCTTCGATGCCGGGGTGGTAGCCCATCACCAGCATTGCCAAAAGCGAGAAGGTCAGAATCAGCAGGATTGTACGAGGGTCAAACTTCTTTATGCGTTCCAGAAACGGCACTCCAAAAAGAACATCCGCTGCAGCGGGCACCAGGGAAACGAGCAAAAACTTCAAAGATTGGCACGGGTAATTGGCCTCGATGGCAGACCGGCGAATCTCCTAAAGGGTCTGCTGTTATTGACGGAATTCGTAAGGTTTAGCTGACTATAATCGATCCAAATTCGCTTGGGCAAGCTGGTTTCGACCCCCATTTCAGGTTACCGGAATGAACTTGTGGCGCATTGGGGGGATGCACAGGTGCACACCGGAGGTCTATACTCCCGTAAACGCTACCCATGGTGACTGCCACAATCCCGTCGCGCGCCGGTTCCGACGCGGCAACCAGCCCCGGGCTGACCGGGCCCAGCGACCTCCGCCCTACGCTGGCTCTCACCATTCCGACTTTGCGAGAGGCAGGAAACATTCCGGTGCTTCTCGACCGGGTTCGGGCCGCGCTCGATCCCCTGGCCATCGATTACGAAATCCTGATTGTGGACGACGACAGCCGGGATGGCATTGAGGAGATTGTCAGCGTCATTTCCCAGCAGGACCCGCGGGTGCGCCTTCTCGTCAGAAAAGGACAGAGGGGTCTATCGGGCGCGGTTCTGCATGGTTGGGTAAATACCAGTGCTTCGATCGTCGGAGTGATGGATGCCGATCTCCAGCATCCTCCGGAACTGCTTCCCACGCTGGTTGCGAGCTTGCTCACGGGAGCCGATCTCGTCATTGGGAGCCGTTATACAGAGGGTGGTGGTCTCGGCGAATGGAATCCTTTGCGCAAGCTGGTTTCCGCTGCGGCAGTCTGGGCCACCTGGCCGATCCAGCGCGCGGGCCTGCGCGCCAAAGATCCAATGTCCGGCTTTTTCTTCGTTCGCCGCGAATGCCTCAACGGAATCGCGTTTCAGGAGGCTGGATTCAAGTTGCTGCTCGAAATCCTGGTACGCGCGCGGCTGTCGTCGGTTCACGAAAGCCCATTTGCCTTCGGCCAAAGGTATCGAGGAGCGAGTAAAGCCAACCTGAAAGTCGCCCTGGATTACGGCCGCCTGCTCGCCCGGCTTTACCGGGCACGATTCGGCTTCAGACAGGCCGTCCCCGTCACATCCTTCGATTGAAACTCTTCTAGATCGCCGGCAGAAGTTGCCGAAGCACCAGAAATCCCGCCACTCCGAGAAAGAACACCAGGGCCATGCGTATGCCGGGCTCGCGGTTGACCTCAGGAACGAGGTCGCTGGCTCCCACATAGAGTGCGACTCCCGCCGAAATTGGCAGGCCATAGGACATCCATTGCGGCGCAAGTTCGATCACGAGCACGCCTCCGATGGTCGCTAAAGCCAGCGCTACCGCGGCATAAAACGCGACAGCACGGCTGCGTCCGCTCGCCAGCATTACGGAAGCCATCGTGAATCCTTCGGGCGCCTTATGCAGGAAAATCGCGAGAAAGATCAGCCAGCCTAATTTGTCGTTCACAACAAACCCTGATCCGATGGCGACACCATCGAAAAGCGCGTGAACGCTCAGCCCACCCAGGACCGAATAGCCGGTGCGTGCGGACATAAATTCGTCGTGATGTGTTTCTTCGCCGTAATGAAAATGGGAGTTGATGGTGTGTTCGAGCAGATGAACAGCGCAGTAACCCACCATGATCAGCACCGGCCCCAGTACCGGATTCAGGCGAAGGCTCTCCGGCGTCATCTCCAACAGGGCAACCGCCATCAGAAAGCCCGCGCCCAGTGCGACAAAGTAGCGCAGATACCGTTCAATGCCCCGCGCCTTCACGAGAACCAGACCGCCCGCCACATCGGCCAGAGCGGCAAGTACCCCGAGCGCCACTGAGAGTTTAAGCATTCTTGCTTACCTAACCCGCCATGGCGGGGCACTATCCAATGCTCTTAACTGCAGGGTGAATGCATTCCTATTGAGCCTGCAGCATTCGGCTCAACCGCTGTGCCGAATGTGCATCACATCGCCATCTTGTACCAGGTACTCTTTTCCTTCCAGTCGAAGCGTACCCTGCGAACGCGCTGCCGCTTCGCTTCCAGCCGCCAGCAAGGCATCCCACCGGATTGTCTCGGCGCGGATGAAGTGGTGTTCCAGATCCGAATGGATCGCCCCGGCGGCTTGTGGGGCCTTCGATCCAGCGGTGACGGTCCAGGCGCGGCACTCGTCTTCGCCGGCGGTGAAAAAGCTTATCAGTCCCAGCAACTCGTAGCTCTTGCGGATCAGCCGCACCAGGCCGCTCTCATGCAGGCCATAGCTGGAGAGAAAATCGGCAGCCTCTGCCTCGTCCATATCGGCCAGTTCCGCCTCAACTTTCCCGCAAATTGCCGTAGCTCCGGCATTGGGACGCGACGCTACCTCTGTGAGTTTGTAGCGAGCCACAGCAGACTCAAGATCCGATCCCAATGTGCCGCTTTCGCCAATATTAACTGCATATAGTACAGGCTTTTGCGAGAGAAACATGAACCCTTTGATGAGTCTCTTCTCTTCCGGAGTCATCTCCAGCTCGCGCAGCGGCTGTTCCTTTTCAAGTGCTTCTTTCGAGCGGAGCAGCAGGGCTTTCTCATGCTCCAGATCGTTGGTCCGGCCTTTTTTCAGATCCTTTTCCACGCGCTCCAGCCGCTTCTCCACCTGCGTCAGATCGCTGATCATCAGGTCGAACTCAACATTCTTCACATCGCGCAGCGGATCGACCGGCCCGACATGCGGAATCGAATCGTCTTCAAATGCTCGGAGCACGTGAATCAGCGCATCAACGTTGCGGAGGCTCGTGAGGAACGCTGTCTCTTTCAGCGCCTCCTGCCCGATCGCGGCCACGTCCACATATTCCACGGTTGCGTGCGTGGTCTTTTTGGGGTTGTAAAGGGCCGACAGCTTATCCAGACGCTCATCTGGAACTTTGGCCACCCCGATGTGTGCCTCGCGCGGATTGGAGTAGCCCCGGTCTTCGAGCTTGGCCTTGGTGAGAATCTTGAACAGCGAAGTCTTGCCCACCTGCGGCAGGCCGATAATGCCAGTTTTCATGTATTTCCAAGTGTGCCCCTGCACGATACCTTGCGCGCTTCAGGGCCTCTACGATGATACAAGACGGGGAACAGGCGTTTTGAAACGCCAGCGGCGAACAGGTCCAGAGAATCGTCGCACAGGCGCGTCATGTTCTCGATTCGATCAGCTTCGGCGCTTCACAAAGCGCAGAGCCGAGAACTCCGTTGAAACCGCGGCAATCTTCGTATCGACAATGCCTGTTGCAAGCGCAATCTCGCGTACAAGGTTTTCGTTCAACGGATGACCTGGCCCTTTGCGGTAAATGAACCAGATGGGGACGCCTGCGGTGAGTTGATCCGCCGCCTCCGTCAGCACCGCATGCAGCTCTGGCGGCGTGTCCACGCGTGCCAGGATCAGATCGCCTTTCTTCCTGGAAACAGCTCGCCCCTCTGCCATCGCGGCGTTGAGTTCAGGATCATCTGCCGGGCCGATCATACGGACCATCGTCGCCGGAGTGATCCCGAGCTTTTTTGCGAGCGTCGGAGGCGGTTTCAGCAGCGCATCGGCCCATTTCGCCGCCATTGCTTTTCCGAGCGCGAGAGTAATGCTCTCGCGATCACACGTGAAGCACAATAGATCGCCGTCCGCTCGCACATTCTGAATCTTCGCGTATGGAATTCGCTTCCGGATCTCGCCACGCAGGATCAGTTCGGGAGGCTCAAGCAGCGCTTTCACCTCGCTCTTCCTGCCGTTCCAGATGCATGTGCACCGCGCTTCGCGTCCCATTCGCTTCACCGGAGAAGGAAGATCGGGCTGGACCTCGATGAATAATCGTCAGGCTATGCCTGCGCCCGCGTCGACTCGGCCCAGGCCACCAACACCACCGTTGCGATGCCGAGCAGCAGGATAACTGCCTCGACGTGTTCGCTGCGGTTATGCAGCATGTTGAAATGCGCGGTTGTGGGATTGGTGATGTCCGACGTGTCGATAGCTCCTCCCGCTGCGACGCGATCGCGCTCCATCGCCGGAATGATTCCGTACTGAGAGTAGGCAGTGCAGGCCAGCATCAGCACCAGCAGCACCATTGGCGCCAGCACCGAACGCGGCTTGAAGATATGCCATGCCGGGGCAAGGGCCAGCAGCGCAAGCAGCACCAGCCCGCACACAATGCCCATCCCATGCAGGATGCGAAGCAGCTCACCAACGATCGTACCGGCAGTGTGTGTAGCTCCCAGCAAAGTTCCAAACGTAATCGCGGCAACAACCGGAAAAAAGATTTCAGCGCCCAGCCAGACGATCAATGCGAGATAAATCAGCGTACGCAGCAGCGTTCTCATGGGGGAAGAATACAGCAGAAACGGGCAGGGAACAGGAATTGGGGAGGTGTGAGTAATAAATGAGCACACCGGACGTTGCAATAGAAAAATGCGCTCACCGTATCAGTGAGCGCACCTTCTGACATTGGTTCTTTACGAATTCTTCTTCAACGCCCGCTTCAGCACCGTCTCGAGCGCAGCTTTCGTCTCCGCGTACTCTGCGGGAGAAACGGCTCCGGTCAGCTTGTCGCTTTCCAGTGCGAAAAGCTCTTCCTTCAACGCACTCAGCAAGGCGCCGTTTTTCGCCGCAGGAGACGTTGGTGCGTACGCGGCGTACGCTGTCGGAACCGCCGCAACTGGACCTGAACCCTGCGCAACAGGAACACCCGGAGCGCCGGCAGGCTTGCGCAGCAGGAATGCCGCTGCCGAGACAAATACCAGCGCCAGGCCGCCAAGGATCCACCATTTGTACTTACTCAGGGGATCGGGCGTGTTGATCGGTTCGCCAATGCCACCGCCTGGTTGTCCGCCGGCTGGTGCAGCTGCCGACTGTCCTCCCCCGCCGGGTGCGCCCTGTTCTTCCCGCGGCATGGAACCATTCCCTGAAATTGTGAACTCCAATGCCTTACCGGGCACTGCGTTCTTTGCCACGAACGTCTGGATATTCGGATCCTGATTGAGTGCCGCGAAATTCGATCCCGCGCCCGCCTCGAACTTGATGCTCTTGGGTAATAGCACGCCCACGTTCTGCGCATTCAACGAAACCTGGGGCCTGAAGGTGAACTTCCCGCTGTAGGGTATCGTGTAGGTGATATTGAACTGCGTGTCTTTCTCGCCTTCATCTGGTTGAATGGGAAAGCTGAAAGCATAGTGGCCCTTCGGTCCATTCGGCTGCAGCTTCAGAGTTGTGGGCAGGCTACCCGAAGTTGGCCGTTGCCCCTGTGCCGACTCGATCACCGCCTCTTCCGGCAATACGATCTCGAAGCTCTTCGCGCTCCACTGGGTGCGAGGCGGCATGCTGGTGTTGTGCACGAAGTAGCGCTCCAACACGTGCAGGGTGCCGTTCTCCGCCTCCAGTTCCATCACGTCCGCTTCGATGAAGACCCCATCTACCTTAGGCGCCACATCGAATACGCCAATGTCAGGAATTGCGCCGCTCTGCGGAGCATCAGAAAAGTATTCGGCGCCCTGGTGCGTCACCTTTACAAGTGCGGGTGCATTGGTTGGCCGATTGATCGAGTAATGTCCGCTGGCGTCGGTCGTTGTGTGCGCAACCTCGGTCATGCCCGTCATCGGTTCGACCAACACAACCGGATCGCCACTTGCCGGCTTGCCCGTCGTCTTATTCGTTACGGTGCCGGTCAATTGTGCGGCCTGCGCCAGCGCGCCGGCGAATAAGAAATTCAAAGCAAAAACTGCAAAAAATCGAGTCAATTTCATCTTCGTGTTCGAACCCTGACTTTCGAAGTTGTATTTCTCTAGTCCCTGATCCCTGGTCACTGTCTTTATGCCTGCTGCTGCAGGTGTTCCATCTCGGCCAGCAATTGCGCTGTCTCATTTTCCAGCTGTGTGCGCTGCGCGAGAAAGTCCTCTTCAGGATATTTCCCGGCACGATATTCAAAATTCAGATCGCGCAGGTTTTCATAAAGCTGTTCCTTGCGTTCTTCAAGATAATCGAGCCGCGTCTTCTGCCGTTGGCTCGCAAAGGCATTCTCCGGCCAGAAGGTATAGAGGAACAGCACCATCGCCATCAGGCAGCCAAGCGCCAAACCCAGTGTCTCGCTCATCGCTCAATAACTCCCTTCGCTGCCGGTCTCGCGGCGGATTCGCTCGCGGATCGCATCCATCTCCGGCGAACTCGCCGGCTGTGCCGACTCCTTCTTGCCGACCGACCAGTGACGCACCAGCAGAATGGTGCCCAGCAGAGCCGCCAGGAACACTGCAAAGGGCGCGATCCAGGCCACCAGGTTGAAGCCGGTCGTCGTCGGCGCAGCCAGAACCGTCGCGCCATATTTGGCGGCAAAACCGTCCAGAATCTGCTTGTCACCCAGCCCGGAACTGATTGCCGTTCGCAACTCTGCAAGCTGCACGGGCGACTGAGGGCAGCCAACGTGATTGCATTCACCCAGCACCTGACCGCAGCCGCATCCGCACATGAGCTGGTGGTTCAAATGTTCGTAACGCGCGCTCGAGTCGCTGGCTCCGACCGAAAAGCAAACCGCTACAGCAAGCACAACCGCCTGTGCCGCCTTCAACCAATTACGATTTCGAAACAATGCGTTCATTTCAATCGCCGCCTTTGAGCACAGGCTCTGCATGAGCAGTTTGAACACTCTCAGGCACTCGTACCGTCGCCGTCGCCGGCGTCAGGCTTGGAACCAGAGCCACAAACGTCCCCAGCACAATCAGCACCACGCCCGCCCATATCCAGCTCACCAGGGGATTCAGGAATGCTTTGATAATGGGTTGTCCGGTGTCGGGATTCGTGCCTTCGTACACCACGTAAAGATCCCAGCTCGGAACCGAATGCACGGCCACCATGGTCTGCGGCTGCTGGCTGACGAGGTATACACGTTTCTCCGGCGCCATCTGGAACTGCTTTTTCCCGCCGCGAGAAACATCGAGCAGCGCGTAGTCCGAGTTGTAGTTGGCATTCGAGTCCTGCGTGATCCCCACGCACTCCAGCGTGTATGGCCCGACACTCATCGAGTCATGCAGGGCAAGCTCTTTTTCCGTGCTCTTGTTGAAAGCGGAACCGCAGAGACCGACCACCACGATCACCACGCCGATGTGAATGATGTATCCGCCATAGCGCCGCGTGTTTCGCCGAATCAGCAGATAGGTGGCTGCCGCCAGGTTCCTGTGCGTCTGTTTCGCGATCACAGCCGCGCCGCGCAGGAACTCCGACAGAATCGCCGTGAAGACGCTCGCCGAAAGTGCAAAGCCAACCAGCGCGTAAAAGTTGCCGGAATCGAATGCGCCATCTTTCCATGGCCGCACGCCGACGGCCACGCAAACAATCAACGTGCCGAACAAGGCGATGCTCGGCAGCACGAAGTTTCGGCGGATCGCCTTCAAGGATGTCGATCGCCAGGGCAGCAGGGGACCGACGCCAGTGAGGAACAGCAGAAACAACCCGATCGGCACGGCTACACGGTTGTAAAACGGAGCGCCCACCGTTACCTTGCTGCCTTCCACATATTCGCTCAGGATCGGGAAGAGCGTACCCCACAGGATTACGAAGCATGCCGTAAGCAGTACCAGGTTGTTGAACAGGAAGCTCGACTCGCGGCTCACCAGCGATTCAAGCTGATGGTCAGACCGAAGATGGTCGCGTTGAAGAATGTAGGCGAAGATACAAACCGCCAGCACAGCGCCCATGAAGACCATGAACCACGTGCCGATCGACGACTGTGCAAACGCGTGTACCGAACTCACCAGTCCGGCGCGCGTCAGCAGCGTGCCCAGCAGCGTAAGCAGGAAGGTCGAAAAGATGAGCCAGACGTTCCAGCTCTTCATCATCCCTTTCTTCTCCTGCATCATCACCGAGTGCATGAAGGCGGTGCCCGTCAGCCACGGCATGAAGCTGGCGTTTTCAACCGGATCCCATCCCCAGTAGCCGCCCCATCCAAGCACGGCGTAGGCCCAATGCATGCCGAGGAAGATGCCGCAGGTCAGAAAGAGCCACGTCACCAGCGTCCACACGCGCGTGATCTTGATCCACTTCTCGCCCGGATACCGCATCATCAGGGCGCCGAGCGCAAACGCGAACGGAACCGAGAACCCCACGTAGCCCAGGTAAAGTAGCGGTGGATGAATCACCATTTCCGGATACTGCAACAGCGGATTCAGGCCGTTGCCGTCCGCTGGAATCGCGCCGCGCAGCAGAGAAAATGGCGGTGCAGCAAAGTTGACCACCGCGAGGAAGAAAACCTGAATGCCAGCGAGAATTGTTCCGGCGTAGGCGTAGAGCTTCACGTCAGTTTTGTGACGCAGCCGGAGCACGAACCCGTAGGTGGCCAGCAGCCAGCACCACAACAGCAGCGACCCCTCCTGACCGCTCCACAGTGCGGCGAATTTGTACGCCCCCGGCAGTGCGCGGTTCGAGTGCTCCATGATGTAGGCGATAGAGAAGTCGTTGTTGAAAACCGACCAGACCAGCGCAAATGCCGCCGTCGTAACCGCGACAAACACGGCAATACCGGCGCGTCGGGCAGTATCTGCCAGCCTCTCCGGCGAAAGCGGAGCGGGCTGCCCCGTTGCGATCAACCGCAGCGCCACCGCACCCGCGAACAGATTGTAGGCGGCCAGCGCCAACCCAATAAGAAGAGAAAGACTTCCGAAAGTTGCCATGGAGATGTTTACTCCAACTTCCATCGATGCTGAAACTTACGCTGCTATGTTGACCTCGCGGCCCCGGAGACAGTCGCCGGGATAGAGACCCCTTCTATGATTCTCGCATTCACGACTAATGCTTCAGGGGAATCTAACGAGCCTATTCTCAATCATTTTAGGCTTCTTCAATGTGATTTGCCTCACACGAGCGATGGAGTCAAATCACAGCCGCAACTGCCGAAAGCTGACGGAAGCCTGAGAGGTAAAGGCTGGCTGGCGCGAACAGTACCTACCCGAACAGGAATTCCTTCTCCCGCAGCTCCTTGATGCTGTCCCGCAGCTTGGCGGCCTTTTCAAACTCGAACTTCCGCGCCGCCTCGCGCATCTCCGTTTCCAGTTTCGCAATGAAGGCATCCACATCGGCCTGCGAAGTAAACTCCGGCAGCCCGGCCGCCTCTTCTTCTTCGATCTCGCCGTACTCGGTCTTGAGAATCTGCGCCAGCCCCATATCGACCTTGCTGATGATCGACTGCGGCGTAATGCCGTTCTCCTCGTTGTATGCGCGCTGGATCGCCCGCCGCCGGTCCGTCTCACCGATTGCCTGCCGCATCGAATCGGTCATCCTGTCGGCATAGAGGATGGCTCGTCCCTCCACGTGCCGTGCCGCGCGCCCGATCGTCTGGATCAGCGACCCCGTCGACCGCAGGAACCCCTCCTTGTCCGCATCGAGAATTGCAACGAGCGAAACCTCCGGCAGGTCGAGCCCCTCGCGCAACAGGTTGATCCCGATCAGCACATCGAACTCGCCCTTGCGCAGCCCCGCCAGCAGCTTCACGCGTTCCAGCGTCTCAATCTCCGAGTGCATGTAGCGGCAACGCACGCCCACCTCGGTGTAATAGCCCGCCAGGTCCTCCGCCATGCGCTTGGTCAGCGTGGTCACCAGCACCCGTTCGCCGCGCTTGGCGCGATCGCGAATCTCCGCAAGAAGGTCGTCAATCTGTCCCTTCACAGGCCGGATCTCAACCTCGGGATCGACCAGCCCTGTCGGCCGAATCACCTGCTCCACCACCACGCCTGCCGACCGCGTCAGCTCATACGGCCCCGGCGTCGCCGAAACATAAATCGTCTGGTGAACCCTGTTTTCAAACTCGTCGAACTTCAGCGGCCGGTTGTCTCTCGCCGAGGGCAGCCGGAATCCATAGTCCACAAGATTTTGCTTCCGGCTCTGGTCCCCATGCCACATCCCATGCACTTGCGGAATCGTCGCGTGACTCTCATCGACAAAGAGCAGATAGTCACGCGGAAAATAATCGAGCAGCGTCGGCGGAGGCTCGCCAGGCAGCCGCCCGCTGAAGTGCCGCGAGTAGTTCTCAATCCCGTGGCAGTAGCCCATCGACTTGATCATCTCCAGATCGAATCGCGTGCGCTGGTGAACCCTCTGCGCCTCCACCATTCGTCCTTCCGACTCCAGCCGCGCCACCCACTCGTTCAGCTCTTCAACGATCGATTCGATCGCCTGCGCCTTGCGCTCCGGCTGCACGACGTAATGGCTCTTCGGATAAATCGGAAGCCGTGAATACTTCTGCTTCACCGTCCCGAACAGGGGATCGATCTGCGCCAGCGACTCGATCTCATCTCCGAACAATTCGATCCGATACGCCGTCTCGTCGTAAGTAGGGAAGACCTCGATAATGTCGCCCCGCACGCGAAATGTCCCGCGCCGGAAGTCCGCATCATTGCGCTCGTAAAGAATCTCGACCAGCCGCCGCGTAATGTCCTTGCGGCTGATCCGCTGCCCTTTCTCGAGCAGCAGCAGCATCCCGTAGTAGGCTTCCGGCGAACCCAGGCCGTAGATGCAGCTCACCGAGCTGACGATGATCGCATCTCTCCGCTCAAACAGGCTTCGGGTGGCAGACAAACGGAGCTTGTCCAGCTCCTCGTTGATCGTCGCTTCTTTCTCTATATATAGGTCGCCCGCCGGAATGTAGGCTTCCGGCTGGTAGTAGTCGTAATAGCTCACGAAGTATTCGACAGCGTTGCCGGGGAAGAACTGCTTGAACTCGTGATAAAGCTGCGCGGCAAGCGTCTTGTTGTGTGCCAGGATCAGAGCCGGCCTGTTCGACTGCTCGATCACCTTGGCCATGGTGAAGGTCTTGCCCGAGCCGGTAACCCCGAGCAGCACCTGGTGCTTCTCGCCAGCGCTCAGGCCTTGCATGAGTTCCTCGATTGCGCGGGGCTGGTCGCCACGAGGCCTGTAGCTGCTCACCAACTGAAAATCCATCTCAGGATTATAGTCGAATGGCGAATATTAGGCGAAGAAGTCTATAGTGTCCGAGTCGCCGACAATCCATCCGGAACTCGAAAACCTGACCTGTATGTGGCTCGATGGGTGAGTTGGGCTGATGTCGGCAGTTAAGGATCCAAACTCCCCGATCGCTCAGCCGGGGCCGAATTGCCTTCATACTTCGGATCCGGGGATGAGCGGCAGCAGCGGCGCGAATCTGCGCACGCAGAACCTCAGGAATCCGGACAGGGCACAGAGGATTAGCCTTCCTCCTGTGTCGACGCAATCGAAAGGCGCTTCTGGCGAGCGACGCGAGAGTCGAACTTTGCGAGGAGGATGAACGCTATCGAGCAGGTAAGAATGCCGATAGCAGCATCCGTGAAAAGGAGAGCGGTAATGCCGCCGATAGAATATGCGTGGCCGTCAATGAGGGTGATGTAGGTGACGGGGACGTTGGTAGCGGCAGTGAGGAAAGAAAATGTGGTGGCGGCAAGCGGGTTCTCGGGGCCTATGGCATCGAAAACGATTCCTATCTGGATCGAGAAAGCGACCGCCTGAAAGAGGAATTCACCGAAGACAGCAAGTGCGAACGTGGTGGTTGTGTGGGGCAAGACGACCAGGCTCATGGTGAACAGGCAACCGAGTATGCCATTGGCGAAGTAGAACGAACGCAACCGCAGGCGGCGAGCGATCACTGGAAACAGGAAGCACCCGATCAGCCCGGGGACAAATGCACCCGCCCCGCCTGCGAGGCTCACAACCCGTGCGGAGGCGTGAAAATCTGCACCTAGTCCACCTAGCAGGTTGGGCAGAACGAAACTGCTGCAGGGCGAGAGGAACAACAACAGTACGATGACCACTTCGCGGCGCCCCAGGAGAGAGACAACTTCACGATTGAACTGCAAGAAGCTTTCAGCGGCAAGACGGCGGTCCGGTCCGGGTGCGGGCATGAAGGGAAACACAGCCGCAGGCATGACCACGATAGCTCCCATCACGACTGCGGCCATGAACAGAGGGAGGCCATGCACTAACTCGCCGCCGACTGCAATGATCACGCCGGATCCACTGATGAGTGCGATGTTGATCCACTTGCTGAGCGGGTTTTTCTGCTCGTGCGGGGTGATATTGGAAAGCCAGCCACCGAGGGCGGAACTGGAGAGTGGCGCTGCGGCCATGCAAACTACGGTCGCAATCTGGAGCACGATAAGGCGATGCACGCTGAGAACAGCCAAAGTAGCGGCGACGCCGGACAGAGCGGCAAAAAACGTCGCGTACCATCGACGGCTAAAGCGAACGTCGAGTATGGGACCGAAGAGAACAAACCAGAAGTTTGCTGATAAAGCAACGGCGGTTATGGTTGCGATTTTTGCTTCTGGCACGTGCGCTTCGGCCATGAGTTGAGGCATCAGAAAAAGCGTGATTCCGTTGCCGAACCCAAGGGTGGCATTGGACAAGCCCATCAGCCAAATGGGCGGAAGACGCCGCTCGAAGTTCACCTCAACCTCCAGGGAGTGGCCCTGATGCTATATGAGTCAGATTGGGCTTGGCGAGACAATCATGGAAAGTACGGTTCCGCCGCGAGTATGCAACGTAACCAGGCTCGGGCAGGTAAACCATCATGGCAACGGGGCGTCGAGAGGTAGCGTTTGCTGAGGCAACCAACGGCAGATCACAACATATCTTCAGAAAGCTCGAATTCGCAGAACCCGCGCAGATTCTGGATCGCAGTTTGAGGTCCGAGGCTGTAGTCGCGAACCCAAAATATGCCGGTAAAAGGTGCCTCTCGGAAGCGATTCCGAACCGTGTAGTCGATGAGTGGGAAATCTCTAGTGCCGTATCGACAGCGCTCCGCACGCAGAGGCTCCTCGTCGGCCTGGAAGCTTGAGGCGGAGCGGTGTTGGTACGGCGATTTGCGCTAACCCGCTAGTGCGGTGGGTGTATGGGGATTGAATGGACTTTGCAGGGAGCCGATGTGTTGGATCGCGGCGGGAACGCAGCGCCGTCGATGATGGTTGGGTAGTCTTTGAGACCGGTACGGCTTCTGATCGTGGTGCTGGGTCGGTTGACTGACATCGGCGAGCAGGATCGAAGCACAGATCTGCAAACGGCTGATTAAGACGCCGTGGCTGGAATAGGTCGAGCTGAGACAGTGGATGATCATGGCTTCCTCAAGAAGAGTCGATTCTGGCGGCGCAAGCCATAGCCGTTGCACCCACTCGTTGACCGGAACGTGCGATGACGTGCAGGGTTCCGGATTGACACTGTGGGCAGGAGCGGTTCAGTGCAGACCGTTGCTGTTCGTCTAACAATGGACTGATGTCAGTCGTCGCGGAATGGAGATATATCCGGCACAGTTCCAACGCCTGTCGGCGGTTCCGGTTACCAAGAAGTCCAAAGTGCCGAATCTTTACGAAGCCGGCAGGGAGTACGTGGAGCAGGAAGCGGCGGATGAACTCCGTGGCCTCAAGTCGCATCGTGCTGCTGCGGTTGTTGTGCCTGGAGTCGCGCCAGCGAAAGCGCACCTGTCCGTTCTCGAGGCTGATGAGCCTTCCGTTGGAGATGGCGACCCGATGGGTGTAGCGGGCCAGATACTTCAGAACATGCTCGGGTCCGCCAAAAGGAGGCTTGGAGTAGACCATCCACTCTTTTCGTCGGAGGCTTCCGAGCAGAGAGTAGAAGGCGCGCGGTGCCGAGAGTGCAGCCAGCTTGCCGGGGAAGCATAGCTCGCCACGCCGATAGCTCTGCTTTAGAAAGCTGAGCAGCTTGCCGCGGAACATGCGGCTGAGCACGCGCACCGGGAGGAAGAACCCGTGGCGCTTGGTTGCGATCCAGCGGGAGTTATCAGGAGCCAGTCCGCCGGCGGGAATGAGACAGTGCAGATGCGGATGAAACCGCAGGTTCTGACTCCAGGTATGGAGAACGGCGAGTATGCCGATACGTGCACCGAGATGACGCGGGTCGGCAGCGATCCGCAGCAGGGTCTCGGAAGCTGCGCGAAACAGCATCGAATAGAAATGCGGCTGGTTGCGTAGTCCGAGTGGCGCGAGTTGTTCGGGCACAGTGAAGACCGCATGGACATAGGGCACCGGCAGCAGGCTGGCAGCCTGCTTAAGCAGCCAGCGATCGCGTGCTGAAGACTGACACTTGGGACAGTGCCGGTTCCGGCACGAGTCGTATGCGACAGTCTCATAGCTGCATCGATCGCAGCGCTCCAGATGAGTGCCCAGTGCGGCGGTGCGGCACAGGCCGATATCGCGCAGCACCTTCCGTTGCTGGTCCGACAGTGCGTGGCCCCAGCGATGAAGAAACTGATCTTGATGCGCATGGAAGACATCGGCCACTTCAAGCCGATGTCCGGTCATGCCGTTCCGTTCCCTCCGTGAGCAGTTGGCGAGGTCTGGATCGGCAGATCGTCGAGCGGACTCGGTGTGGCGCGCAGCCTGGCTTCGGAAACATGCAGGTATCGCGATGTCGTCTCGAGATCGCGATGGCCGAGCAGCAGTTGGATGCTGCGCAGATCAGTCCCGGCATCCAGCAGGTGTGTCGCGAACGAGTGGCGCAGAACGTGCGGGCTCAGCGTCTTCTTGATACCAAGTTGCTTGCGCAGCTTCTGGCACACCACCCGAACTGCGTTCGCCTTCAGCGGCTCTCCCAGCCGTTTCCCTTGAAACAACCAGTCCTTGGGCTTGCGCCACCGCCAGTACACGCGCAGGATCTCCAGCAGCTTCGGAGACAGCATGACCTGACGCGGAAACTTGCCCTTGCCTTCGCGGACGTGGATGACCATCCGCTTGCTGTCGATGTCGATCACCTTCAGATCCAGCGCTTCCTGACAACGAAGGCCTGCGCTGTAGTACAGGGCGAGCAACGCACGATGCTTGGTGTTCATCTCCGCATCGAGCAAAGCGCATACTTCCTCGCGGCTCCAGACCGTGGGCAGCTTACGCCGTATCTTGGGCTTGATAACCTCCTGATCAAACCAGGTCTGCTTCAGCGTCCGCGTATAGAGAAACTTCAGCGCTGAACGAGCACCCTGAATCGTTCCCCACGCGAGCTTGCGCTCGTTGAGCAGAAACAGCAGGTACGTACGAACATGCTCTGGGCCCAGTTGATCGGGTGACTTGCGGAAATACTTGGCGAACTCAGCAACGGTGTGGGTGTAGTGGCGAACCGTGCGTTCGGAGAAGTTGCGCAGCCGGAGGTCTTCCTGCATGCGCTGGCGTAGATGAGTCATGGACACCTCCTCGGGTGTCCAACACTCTATCCAAACGCCACAAATGCATCCCCTCCCGCGCTAGCGGGTTAGTGCAAATCGCCGAGGCACTCATCGAGCAATGACCGTAGAGCTCCGAGGTTCCGGTTGAGTCAAATTGAGGCCAACTTCTTGCCAGTTTCCCGCTCGAACGATGATTCATTCGAGACTGGTGCCGTCGAGGCATTCCCAACCACCCGCGAAATAATCTCCGCATCTGTGCAAAACTTTTGCAGGTTATTTCGCCGGTTTCTGCATACTCGAATAGAAAGACTCAACCCGGTTGGGCAATGTGCCCATTCGTTTCAATCCGTTGAGTTGGATAACAGAAGAATTCTGCAGTTAACTCTCCGTAACCCGTTCCGTTTCTATTAAGTGATTAAAACTGACGGGGAGGGGAGGGTAGGAGGTAGGGGAATCCACGGGCATCAACGACGAGATTCGTCACATCAAGACATCCGCGTGCTGCCCGAGGCGGAGACAAGAATCCGCCGGCCATTCATCCATGTCTCCCGAACTATCTATGGCTCGAGGCAGGAACCAGTTTCGGAATTCGTGATGATGGTTCGCCGTTCCAGCACAATCAGTTCCTATTTCCCGCCCCATGGACGAATCCAGAGAGTTCCCCTTTCAGGGAGGGGAGCTGGGCTTTGGCGCTTGACTTGGCTGAGGCGGTCGCTTTACTTTGCGGGCCAGCCTCTGGACGATGCGGGCGGTTTCCATGGAATTGATTCAAAGACCCCAACTCGGGAGCCAGGGTTTCGGATTCTCGGTCGATGGTAGAGATCGTCTCGCGCACAGTTCTTGATCGATCGCTGAAGGTTATGGAGGTCATCAGGGGAACTCCGATTGTTCGGATCTTATGTCGGCAGATGATGCCAGCGCCGGAGGGGAAGCCGCAATACAACTTCGGAGTAGAGATCCCCCAGGATCAACGTTTCGCTCCAACGCGCCCGTTTCATGTCAAGAAGGTTCTGGATAAGAAAATTACCAACCCTATGGCAATGAGCTACTTGCGGCCTCGCTGCTTTTGCAGTCAATTTCCTCTGTTAGGCGCAGAATAGGTCCATGTAGGCAGAATCCCGCCCGAGACGGTGTGTGAATCCGATTATCAAAGTTTCTGCGTGCCCTGGCGCCCGCGCTTCGAAAGGGTGCCGTTAACTTCTTTTGTTTTGAAATATTTACAGTATAACTCCTTTGTTTGCAAATATTTGGCGGCAAGGATGCTCTTAAGTCGTTGAAATCATAATGGGTTTCTTTCAAATACCCCGGGGGGGGGGTGGGTCAGACCGATTGGGAAAGAACTGCCCGCATCGCAACAGGAAAGGGGTTCAGCCGATGCCAAGATCCCGCCGCGGATCGCCGACCATTTTCTTGGGATCAATCGCACGGTCGAACTCCTCGGCGGAGATGACGCCGCTGGCGAGGGCGGCTTCGCGCAGCGTGATTTTCCGCTCGAGTGCGTCGTGAGCAATCTTCGCTGCCTTGTCGTAACCGATCAGCGGGCTGAGAGCGGTCACCAGCATCAAGCACTCCTGGACATTTCGATCCAGTTGCTCCCGGTTCAGCATGATCCCCTCGATGCCATGCGTTGCGAACTGACGGGAGGCGTCGCCGAGGATCCGCGCACTATGCAAAACGTTGCGGATCACGACCGGCCGCATGACGTTCAATTCAAAATTGCCTTGAGTGCCGGCGAAAGCGACGGCGGTATCGTTGCCGATAACCTGTGCGCAAACCATGATCATGGCCTCTTCCTGCGTAGGATTCACCTTGCCCGGCATGATCGAGCTTCCCGGCTCATTCTCCGGCAGTCGCAGCTCGCCCAACCCCGCCCGCGGTCCCGATCCCAGCCATCGCAGGTCGTTTGCAATTTTCATCAGCGAGACCGCCAGGGAACGCAGTGCGGCGCTTGCAGCCACCATCGCATCCACCGAACCCAGCGCGGCGAACTTGTTCGGTGCAGACACAAACGGATAATTCAGAAACTCTGCAAGCTTTGCTGCAACCCTGTCTCCGAATCCTTCCGGTGCGTTTAGTCCGGTTCCAACAGCAGTACCGCCAATCGCCAGTTGATACAAACCAACCATCGATTGTCTGATCAGCAGCAGCGCATCATCGAGCTGCGAAACATAACCCGACCACTCCTGCCCGACAGTGAGTGGCGTCGCATCCTGCAAATGAGTGCGGCCGACCTTAACCACATCAACCCACTCGCGAGCTTTAGCCTGGATCGCATTTCTCAGCGTCTGCACGGCTGGAATCAGATGCTGGTCGAACACCATCACGGCTGCAACGTGCATAGCCGTCGGAAACGTATCGTTGGATGACTGCGACATGTTTACGTCGTTGTTCGGATGCACAGGCGTCTTGCTGCCCGGTTTCCCGCCCGCGAGTTGAATGGCGCGGTTGCTGACGACCTCATTCACGTTCATGTTCGTCTGCGTGCCGGAACCGGTCTGCCACACGCTGAGAGGGAACTCCCCATCGAGGGCGCCGTTGATCACTTCATCGCCAACTCGGGCAATCAACTCGGCCTTCCAGGAAGGCAACTCGCCGAGTTCGCCGTTTACAAGCGCCGCGGCCTTCTTCACATATCCGTAAGCGCGGCATATCTCGATCGGCATTCGATCGTCGCCAATCGCAAAGTGAACCAGCGAGCGCTGTGTCTGCGCCCCCCAGTAGTGCTCGGCCGGGACCTCGATGCTACCCATCGAATCAGTCTCCGTCCGCACCCCGCTCGCGCCCGTCCCGATCGGAAGGTCCTGGATCCGCGGGGTTGGTTTCGCTTTACCCTGCTGGCTCATGACGTTCGCCCTCCGCATCACAATAGATCGTCCCGGTAACAATCCGCCACCTGGGACGATCTTTTGGATGCGTAGCGAAAACCTTCAGAACTGCAGCTTGGCCCCGAACTGAATCTGTCGCGACGTCGTCTCCGTGGCAGTCACCAGACCCGCGGTAGGCGAAATACCCGATGTCGCTGATGAGTACACCACAGGATTCGGCGTGAGGAAGTTTGTGTGGTTCAGGATGTTGAAGAACTCCGCGCGAAACTGCAGGCCCACCCGTTCCGTTAGATGTGCATTTCGCGTCGCCGAGAAATCCAGTGACGAAAGCCCCGGTCCAATGAGAGCGTCGCGCGAGACATTTCCATAGGTGCCCGTTGCGGGTGGCAAAAATGCCTCTGGATTGAAGTACTGGTTGACCGATTTCGGATACAGGTTGCCGTGAAACTCCGGATTCCAGTTGGGTCGAACAGGGTTGCGCGTGTCGCCATTGCCTGTCGGGTTGTATCCAAGTTGCGGAGTGAATGGGAAACCCGTCTGCAATATCGCGATTGCGCTTACCGTCCAATCCCGCGTAACGAAGCGGACCGGCGCAGAAGCGTGATTCAGGTATCTCCGTTTGGGGCCGAACGGCAGTTCATAGCTGCCGTTAAGGGATGCTGCGTGACGAACGTCTGTCGCAGCTGGTCCCCAGTCGAGCTTCGGATTGAGCGGGAACATGACAAACGCAGGAGTATTGGCACTCACGCTGGTGTTCCATGCCGAACCATCATCGAGATTCTTCGAATAGGTGTAGTTGCCACGCAGCTGAAACCCGCTGGAGAACGACCGCCGTACATCCACTACGAGGGAGTTGTACAACCCCACACCATCCGAAACCCATGAGGTTGAGTTGGCCAGCGCCGGATTCACGTTCTTCGCACCCGGCGGATAAAACGCACTACCGTCTGGCTGGTAAGTTGGAATCGGCTCATTCATGTCTTCCGACAGGATCTGGTGATAACTGTGGGAACCGATGTAGCCGATAGTAAGCGAGGTATGCGGCGCAATTTGCTGCTCGACCCTAAGGCTCCAGTTGAGGACAACCGGAGTGTCGATATCGGGCTGCACGTTGCTCGGAGAGACCTTGCTACCCGCCGGCGGCGGGCTTCCGGCACTGAAGTCCAAACTGGAGACAGGAACGTTAGACAGCGTCTGCGCAGTGTTGAAGGGGGCCGTCTGATCGAGACGATAGTCGAGCGTGTCCAGGAGGGCATGGTAGATGCCGAACCCTCCTCGGACCGCGGTCTTGCCGTTGCCGAGAACATCCCACGCGAAGCCGACGCGCGGTTCGGGAAGGAATTTTGCGCGGTTATCCGTGAGCGCTGAGCCACCGATCACGGGATCGGTTTGAAGGACACCGTCGACAATGGCGTAGTTGGCTGCGCGACCCTGAGACTCGTTCCAGCCGTTGGTGGATTCGGAACGGAACCCGGCGCGTACTTCAAGCCGCGGAGTAACTTTGACGGTGTCTTCGATGAAGGCCGCGCCCGCAATCATCCGCCATCCGAGTTCGGTGGGCGAGGGAACAACAGTAAAGGTCTTGACCGTGCCCTGTAGAAACGATTGGAGAGTGCCGAACGATGCCTGCCCATATTGATATTGCGCCAGCAGGTCATTGGACTGGATGCGCTGCAGCCATACGCCCGCTTCAACCTGGTGGCGTCCCTTCGACCAGTAGACATGGTCGTCCACTGTGAACAAGTTGCGGACAGCGGTGTTGTTGCTGCCGACATTGAGGCCGGCCTGCGAAATCTGCGAAGCGCCATTGGATGCAGTGCTTCCGCTGATCACGATCACGCCGATTGGCTTTCCTGTGACCCATCCCGGTAAATCGACAGGCGAGTAGCCCGTGAAGAAGAAGCTGGCCCGCGAGTAGCCGAACCGGGCGGTATTGAGCAGCGAGGACGAGAACACATGCTGCTCCTGCGCACTGGCAACTTGTTCGCGAAGGCTCATGTCAACAAGGCTCAGTGGATTCTGTGATGGAGTGTTGGCGGTGCTGTCGTCGACGGTGTAAACCCCAAAGAGCAGGTCTTTGTCGCTGAGGTTGTTGTCGATGCGAGTGGTGCCGAAGTCCTCACGAATACGCTGCATGGGATGCGAGAATGCTTTGGCAATACCTCCACCAAGTTCGGGCCCATTTTGAACCGGCCACAGATCGAGCAGGGGAGCTACCGCCGGATCGACTCCTACGTATTGCTCCTGGCCCGACGAATTCGGAAGATAGCCCAGTCTCGCTTGATCGTCTGGAACAAGCGTGACCGCGCTGAGACCCCAGTTCTGCCGGAAACCCTCGTAATTGCCGAAGAGGAACAGTTTGTTCGCTCGGATAGGACCACCAAGCGATCCGCCGAACTGATTACGCTGAAATTCGGGAATCGCTCCCTGGTCAAAATAATTCCGCGCATCAAGAGCACTGTTCCGGATGAACTCGAATGCAGTGCCGCGAAGATGATTGGTGCCGCTTGTGGTGACGATACTGACCTGTGCTCCGTTACGCTTGCCGTAACCAGCTCCGTAGGTATCCGTAGCGACGTTGAATTCGCGCACGGCGTCAACACCGAGAAGTTGACCGCTGGTGCCGCCGGGAGTGACGTTGATCAGCGAGGCGCCTGTGTACTCAATGCCATTGAGGAGGAAGAGATTGTCCTGCGGCCGGCGTCCGCTGACAGAAAACATGCTGCCCACCGCGGAATTGGAAGTGCCAATGCCGCCTGATCGTTCGCTGGTGTAGTTGACCGTGGCAGGGTTCAGCGTGAGTAGGCCGTCGTAGCTGCGGCCATTAAGCGGAAGCTCCTTCACCTGGCGCTCGTCAACGAGTCCCGCAGTTTGCTGCGTGGTGGTGTTTACGGCCGAGGGTTCCGCGGTAACTTCGACTGCCTGCTGGACAGAAGCGACTCCAAGTTCGAAGTTGAGTGGAAGGCTCTGGCCGATGACGAGGGTCGCCGACTCCTGGCTTGGCGCGAATCCTTCGTGCACGACGATTACGGTGTATGGGCCAATGGGAAGGGAAGGAGCAAAGAAGCGGCCCTCCGCATCGGTGATGACGGTGCGTGTTGCTCCTGTTTCGATCTGGCGGACGGTCACGGTTGCGCCGCCGATCGTTGCCCCGGATGCATCGTGCACCACTCCGGTCAGCGTGGCTCCCACAACCTGTGCGCGAGTAATCGTTGCCGCAGAGAGAAGCAGAGCTAAAGCAAAGACGGAAAGCCTGCCTTTAAAGGTCACGTTGTCTCCTGGGTGGGTGGGCATCTGGCCCTGGGTTTTCTGTCAGCTTGCGGTGGATTTGAATGGGCGCGGATGGCCCAATGAACCGGATGGGTTCAGCGACAACAACAGCGCATCGACAGCCGGGCGGCGTCGTATAAGAGGCGCGAGTTGGGAATGGAAACGTGCATCGATTAAAGTTACGGGCAGAAACAGAAAAGCCGCATCAGCAGTGCTGAGGCGGCCGCGTGGTTTTCGTTTGAAGCTTTGTCAGCTCACCCACACGACCGGTCAAGCGCGCTACAACAGGCCACGCAAATAACCGGCTTGTGGTTAGAACTCATTCGCTGAATATACCTGCAGTTTTACTCCGAGTCAACCCCGCAGGAGTACGCTTACTGCTCGCCATCCTCCGAATCCGGGCCGCCCCGCATGACCTTCACCGTCTCTGAAAACGGCTTCATTTGATACTCAACCGGTGGAGTGTTGCCAGCCAGGTACCGAACGAAGTAATCCCACCGCCGACGCATCATGTAGGGCGAGGCCGGCCCGTACCCATGCGGCACATTGGGGATCATCAGCAGGTCGAAATCCTTGTTTGCCTTGATCAATGCATCGACCAGCAGCAGAGTGTTGTTGGGCGGCACGTTGTCGTCCATGGTTCCGTGCGCCAGCAGCAAGTGCCCCTTTAAATTCTTGGCGAAGTTCTGGTTGGCCTGGGAATCGTAGTTCGTTGTTCCGTCGGCATTCTTTACTTCGATTCCCGCCCATTTCTCAGCCCAGTCATCTTCGTAATCGCGTTGGTCGTGGTTGCCGCTTTCGGCAATTCCGACCTTGAAGAAGTCGGGATAGTGCAGCAGCGCCGCACCCGTAGCGTTGCCGCCGCCGGAGTGCCCCCAGATCCCCACGTGATCGAGATCAATGAATGGATACTGTTTCGCCAGATCCTTCATCCCGGCTATCTGGTCGGGAACCGTGTTATCTCCGAGATCGGCATAGTATGCCTCGTGGAACGACTTCGATCGGAACGGTGTTCCCATGCCGTCAATACACACCACGATGAATCCCAGCTCCGCCAGCGCCTGCATATCTCCATGGGCGGCGCGAAAGTCTCTTCCCCCGCACGAGCCAATCTGCGGACCGGGATAGACATAATTCATGATCGGATATCGCTTCGAAGCATCGAAGTGCGTCGGTTTGAACATGAATCCATAAAGGTCCGTCTATCCGTCGCGCCCCTTTACCGTAATCGGGGTTAGCGGCTGCCATCCCGCACTTTTCAGTCGCGAAATATCCTGTTTCGCGACATCCATCACGGTTTTGCCTTCATTGTCGCGAACCACGGTTGCCTGTGGCTGCACCGGCGTCGAGTAGGTGTCGGTGAAGTAGCGTCCGTTGTGCGAAACCTTGATGCGATGATCTGCATTTTCCGGAGTCAACAGCTTCAACTCGCTTCCGTCGAACTTCACGCTGTAGAAATGTTCGAAATATGGGTCGCGGTCCTTCTCCTTGCCCACCCCGACGAAGAAGATCTTGCGCGCCTGATGATCGATATAGAGGACCTCCGTCACATTTCCCGGACCTTGCGTGATCTGGTTCTTGAGCTTGCCAGTCGTCAGGTCATACAGGTACAGATTTCCCCAGTTATCGCGCTCGCTGAACCATAAGATCTCGTTCGATTCCGGAAGGTAGTGCCAGTTGATCTTGCCGTTGCCGCTCTCGTAGAACTTGGGTACAGTCTCGGTCATCACCTCGCGAACATCACCGGTTTCGGCATCCGCCACACGTACCCATTCCTGCTTGTGCTCGCGCGAGGTCGACACAAATGCCAGGTGTTTGCCGTCAGGACTCCACTCAGCGTCGGCCATCGTGTTTCCGTCGCAGGCGATGTCATCGCACAGAGTAGAACGGTGCTGATCCGGCGGCATTTTCAGCCGGACGACTTTATGAGCATCAACGTCGATAATCACCCGCTCAATCATCGTCACGAATTTGTCGCCCACCAGCGGATATTTCCACGCTTTCAGGTCCGGATGCGAGTTCGTAACGGGGACGAGATACATCTCGCCGTCTTTGCGCTGGTCCTGCTGAAATGTGGCAATCTTTTTCGAATCGGCTGACCACAACAGGATCGCGGAATCGGAATGCTTCCACCCGGCGTTATCCGTGGCGTAGCCGAAATCCTTCACGCCATCGGTCGTCAATTGGGTCTCCGCGCCGGTCTCCACATTGCGCACCCAGAGGTTCCAGTCGCGGATGAATGCACCCAGCTTCCGGTCCGGCGAAAGCGTCATAGGCGGTTGTGCGGGCTCCCCATCTTTCGGCCTCCCGCCAGAGATCACCTTGCAGGCGTCTGACGCACCTCCGATGCGGCACTGATAGGTTGCGCCGTATGCAGAAAACACCAACCTGCGATCGCTGTCGGAGAGTGAAATATCGGTTAGTTGCAAATGTTTCGGATCCGCATTGGCTGCGCTTTTAGTCGCGGCCTTCAGTGCCGCCGCAAGTTTCTCCTGGTCAAACAGGGCTCCTCGCGAGCCCTTTGCCGGATCGACGAGTACATACGAAATCCCGCTGTCGGCCACGTCGCGGTACCAGAAGCGATCGTCATCGAGCCATTGAGCGTTGACCTGCCCCTTGTAGGCGAGCGGATTGACGTTGTAGGCCAGAAACTTTTCGGCGTTCGCGTAATCCTGGTCGGTGAATTGGCGAGGTTGTTGCGCTATTAATGCCACTCCAACCAGGGCAAGAGCCGCAAACGGCCCGGCAAGTGTTCTCACGTTTTCTCATCGTTTTCATTTCTCTTGAGTCCCGGGCGCTAAACCCCATTGTTCTGCGTGAAGGGCTTCCCCGAAAAAATGTTGCATTTCAGCAATTCTATACGGCACACGAGGGGACCAATAACCTCGAGAACACCATCCCGAAACAAAACGTCGATTCCGGTTCTTTGTTTCGGAAGATGACGGCAAGGTCATTTTGTAATTCATGGGGATTTGATCAGACACGGCAGAAACTTTCATTCTCCGCGGGTAGTTTCTCCTCGCAGGAGGAGAAATGCGCAAATTATTCCCTGCTCTCTCAATCGCTTCAGTGTTGCTTTGCACCGGTGCCGTCGCCGAGGACCATCAGAATGGCAACTGGGACGAAGGCGGCAACATCAAGCATGTACTTCTGATCAGCATTGACGGGATGCACGCGGTCGACTTCAGCAACTGTGTTCATGGCATCGCGGGTGCCAACGAGGGCAAGCCGTACTGTCCGAACCTCGCGACGCTTGGCGAGAGCGGCGTCAATTACGTGGCTGCAAGCACCTCTAAGCCGTCCGATTCGTTCCCGGGTCTGATGAACATTGTCAGCGGGGCAACCCCGCGCCTGATGGGTGTCTACTACGATGTCGCCTATGACCGTTCGCTGAACGGCCCGGCAGTAACTACGGGCAATGGCAATCCAGCGGCACCCTGTGATTCGGCGAAACCGCCCACTGGCTACACCACCGAGTACGAGGAAGGCCTCGATATCGATCAGACTAAGGTGAATGGAGGCGCGCCCGGCGCGGGGCTCACCGACGGCGGCATCGCATCGCTCGATTCGAGAAAGATGGACCGCGACCCCGCTCGCGGTTGCGCTCCTGTGTATCCCTGGCAGTTCGTTCGCACCAACACCATATACGGTGTGATTCACAAAGCTGGGGGCTATACGGCATGGTCTGACAAGCACCCGGCTTACTCGTCCGTTGCTGGACGCGATGGCGTGGGAGTCCTCGACGATTACTACTCACCTGAGATCAACTCCAACGTGATCGGTCTGCCCAATGTGATCGCTGCCGATGGCACGAACTGCTCCGCTGTGCCCGACTCGAACTCGGATCTTACCGCGTGGACCAACAGCTTCCAGAACATCAAGTGTTACGACCAGTTGAAGGTAAACGCAATTCTGAATGAGATTGAAGGAAAAGATCACCTCGGCGCAAGAAAGACAAAAACGCCGACGATTTTCGGCATGAACTTCCAGGCTGTCAGCGTCGCTCAGAAACTGATTGAGAACGGTGTGAAAGGCGGATATCTGGATGCTGCGGGCACACCCAGCGAGAGCCTTCTCGGCGATATCCAGTACGTGGACGACTCAATCGGTCAGATGATCGAGGCTCTTCGCAACCGAGGCCTGCTCCGATCGACCCTGATCATCATCACTTCTAAACACGGTCAATCGCCTATCGATCCCAACTTGTTCTTTCCCATTCCCGGAAAGACTAACAACGGCTTGTCTCCCGCCACCGTCATCTCCAACCAGTTGCATGCGGCCATGCCGCCGTCGGAAGATCCTAATGGCGGCGGGATCGGCTCGACGGAGGATGACGTCTCGCTGATCTGGCTCACAAATCCTTCCTACACGGAGCAAGCCGTATCGCTCCTGGAAAGTAATTTGAGAACCATCGGCGCCGGTCAAATCTTCCATGACGAAAGTTTGGCGTTGAATTACAACAAGCCCGGCCTGGGTGCAGGTCTCGATCCGCGTACTCCAGACATCATCGTCAGCCCGAACGTAGGTGTGATCTACACAGGCAGCAATAAGAAACAGGAAGAGCACGGCGGCTTCGCTCACGACGACACCAACGTGATGCTTCTGCTTTCCAATCCGGCTCTCCATCAGCGGACTGTCTACTCCGAAGTAGGCACACTGCAGATAGCCCCAACGATCCTCAAAGCGCTCGGCCTGGATCCGCGAAACCTCGACGGCGTTCGCCTCGAAGGCACGGGTGTTCTGCCGGATGTGAATCTCAACTCCGATCAGCACTAAAGACATGAACAGTACCGGCGAGTGCCGTACCAGGCGCTCGCCGGAAGGTATGCATTTATCACCTGACGAGGTCTTCTCGGGAGAGCCTCCCGGCCTGAATGACATCCCGGGCACGGACCGACACCCGTATTTCATCGCGGGGTCGCAGAGATTCTCCTACCGTGGCGCTACCCCGACGTTTGCCTGGATCGATGGGCTCGTCGCCGGTCCCGTAATAATTACCGGAATCACTCGGCCGTTGCCCGCGCCATTCGATGAGCTGAGTTTCGCGGTCAGTCGAATATCGAGCTCTCCTGAAGGATCAACCGTGCCTTGGCCCGTTGCTGTCCCGATTTGCGGCATATCCGCATCGATATCCGTGATTTTCGTAATCTCAGGTGTGGAATTCACATTCGCCTTCATGAGCTTTATGACCGTTCCGGAGCCCGTACTTCCCAGGCCACTCAAACCCTCAATCCTCGAGCCAAGATCAAATCCAGCAAGTTTCGTATCTTTGATCTCGACGGGCCCCGTCCAGATCGCGCCTGTTACTGGACCAGCAATCGCAATGTTCGCGGTAAATGTTCCGCCCTGCAGCGAAGATCCGCTGGGAAAGTGGATTCCCACGATGGGCAGCAGGCGCTCGAACTGATCAATCGGAAGGTCAGGGGCGGAAAGCCGAAGATCCAGCACGAGCGCTTGCGGCTTGTACTGAAAGCTGCCGCTCAAGTGGGCCGTCGCCGATCCCGAATGGAGTGCAATATCCTGCACCGTTCCCTGTTGTGTCTTCAGATTCTCCAAGATTGTGAAATCCATCTCGACCGCTTCTTGCGCGGGCGAACCCCTTGAGGAAAGTTGCAATCTCGAAGCCGTCATTTTTCCGGAGATCGTAACATTTGTTCCGTCCGACGAGATTTGCCCGTCCACGTCGTTGTACGCCGAGATGCCCTTGTCGGGATCAATCATCCCGGCTGCTACAGGATCGAATGCCCTCAGTTCAAGCTTTCCGCGAAATGGCGTCTTCGAGGTGTCTTCTCGCGAGATGGGGCCCACATCCCCTGTCGTTTTTAGCGTGCCCCCGCCTGGGAGATTCGCAGTAAGGTCGAACGGAATCGCTCTATCGAATTCGAACTGCTTAACCGTCAGGTTCACATCACTTAAGGCAAATGGTTGTTTCGAAGAGGGCACCGAAGAAACTAGCGCGTTCCCGTTGGTGATCTTCAGTTCGCCAATACCAACCCCCCTTGCCGAGATTGGCTGCTGCTGAGCTCCCTGCGTGGCTGGACCAGTCCCCAGGCTCGAATAATTCCATCGACCGTTTTCGTGTTCAATCAATTGAATTGAAGGCGTATCGAGGTTGAGCCTGGTGATTCGAACTTCGCGGCGAAGAAGAAATGGCAGAATCTCTAACCCGATATCGAGCGCCTTTGCCTGGAGGAACGGAACCTTGCTAAAGGCCGGATCATCGGCAATCGCAAGATCTTCGGCTGTCAGGCTTGCCTCGAGTACAGAGAACGAAAGTTTTCCCAGTGTGACGTTACGACCGAGGGCGCCTGATAGCTGGTTTTCGATCGCAGGCCTGAAAGTGTCGGCGTTCAAGAAAAATGGCAGGAGAAGGATGACAAATAGGAAGACGCCCAATATGAACGCGCCAATAGCAACCCATCGCTTATCGATCAAAGGGCGGCCCCTCCATTCAGATTGGGACGATTGTAACGTCTTCGACGCTATGGGGTAAGTAACGCGTTTGCCGGGAACCACTCCGAAGTAGGCCCCTCGGGCTGAACTACCTGTTCCGAATTCAGTTCATTTTGACAACTGTTGGCATCGAATCAACAGCGAGGTTGATATGCCGGAAAAGCAAACCCTGGATCGTGCCAGAAAGGACCTGCGTGAGGGAAAGGCGCCGTCGACCGCAGCCGGCGAGTTCGTGCGTGAAGAGATCGAGCATGTGCGGGAAGGGAAGCATGGGGCTCGCTCGCCCCAGCAGGCTATTGCCATCGGCCTCAGCAAGGCCCGTCGAGCAGGCATCCCTCTCAAGCCGCCTGCGGGTGGCAAGACGAGCGAAGAGACGCGCCACAAGGCGGAGAAGGACTACGAGAAAGGCCGCACGGAACCAAAGACGATCCCCGAAGGAGCTACTAGTCGCGGCCGGTCACGGCTCAAGGCCATGCAGCAGGAATCGACGAGTTCTGCCTCCCACCAGGCCTTATCTGACCATGCCAGGAAAGCCGCTAAACGGCGAGATAAGCGCAACTGATTCTTTGGCTGCCGAAAGGTCAAATTATTTCGCAAACGCTTAGCCAGGGCCGACGCTCTATCCATTGCTTTTAGGCCGCCGACGAGGTATCGTTTCAGGCATTGGTTAAAGCCTGATGCGCCCTTCTGATTCCTCGGAACAGGACGCGGTGGCTGCGACCGGGGACAAACGGGCCGAGTTCGCTCAGTTCGCACTGGAGAACTTGTTTGAAATCTCTCCGGACGCAATCCTCGTCACGGATTCCACGGGCACGATCCGTGCAGCGAACCCGCGTTCGAGCGAATTATTTGGTCACATCCACGCCGAACTGATCGGCAAATCCATCGAAGAGCTCGTTCCGGATCGCTTCCGTCGGCACCACCCTGCGCACCGCGAAAACTACCATGCTCATCCCCGCGCTCGCCAGATGGGCGCGGCCCTCAACCTTTTCGGACTACGCAAAGACGGCAGCGAATTTCCGGTTGACATCATGCTCAAGCCGCTGGAGACGCCGGAAGGCAGCGCGGTGCTCAGCATTATTCGCGACGTCACTGAGCAGCGCGAGTCGCAGGAACTCGTCCGCCGTAAAGACCTCCAATTGCGTTCACTTCTTGACGGTGTGCGCGACTATGCCATCTATCTGTTAGATAAGGATGGTTACATCACAACCTGGAATCCCGGTGCAGAGCGTCTCAAACAGTACCTGGCAGATGAGATCATCGGCAAACACCTCTCGCGATTTTTTACGCAGGAGGATCTTGAGCGAGGACGGCCGGCTGAATTGATGAGGCTCGCCGCACAGCGCGGCCGGGTGGAGGATGAAGGTTGGCGTGTTCGCAAGGACGGCTCGCGATTCTGGGCGAACGTTGTCCTTACTGCGGTACGCGATACTTCGGGTGAAGTTACCGGCTTTGCGAAGGTGACGCGTGACGTCACCGACCGCAAGCGCGCCGAGGAAGCTGTGATGCTTCAGCTTAGCCAGGCACTGCTGGCCAACCTGGATGTTCGCAAACTGCTCGGAGCGATTGCGGCAAGCCTTCGAGAAGTTTTGCCGCTGGACGCGGCAACGCTGGGGCTCTATGACGAGAAGGCCGGGAACATGATGGTGCAGTTTCTCGGAATGGGTGAGAACGAGCCGAAACAGGCAGAGCTTCGATTGCCGATCGAAGGCTCGCCGGCAGGGCAGGTGTTCCGTACGCGCGATCCGATTTGCTTAAGCAGCATCAGCGGCGGGGGGTTTCCAGAATCGAGCGTTCGCCACCTCAGCAGTCTTGGAATGAAGTCGGGGTGCTGGGTGCCGCTGATTCATCGCGACCAGGTGGTAGGGGTTCTCGCAGCCGCCAGCCGCATTGAAGGGGCATTCACGCAGCGCGAGATGGAGATGCTGGTGCAAATCGCAGACCAGGTTGCGATGGCTGTCAGCAACGCGGTCGTCTTTCGCCAGATTGCGGAACTGCGCGATCGATTGCGGCAGGAGAAAGAATACCTGGAAGATGAGATCAATCTCGAGAATCGATTCGAAGACATCGTGGGCGAGAGCGGTGGTCTGCGGCAGGTTCTCAAGGAAATCGAGACTGTTGCACCTACCGACGCCACGGTCCTCATCCAGGGCGAAACCGGAACTGGCAAGGAGTTGCTGGCTCGCGCCATTCACCGGCTGAGCAGGCGCAGCGAGCGCACCTTTGTGAAGGTGAATTGCGCCGCGATACCTGCCGGTCTTCTCGAAAGCGAACTGTTTGGCCATGAAAAGGGTGCGTTCACTGGCGCGATTGCGCGCAAAATGGGCCGCGTCGAACTGGCGAACGATGGCACACTGTTCCTTGACGAAGTTGGCGAACTTCCGCTTGATCTGCAGCCCAAGCTTCTCCGGGCCCTGCAGGAGCGAGAGATTGAACGGCTTGGGGGGAATCGTCCCATACCGATCAACGTGAGGCTCATCGCGGCAACCAATCGTGACCTGGCCCAGATGGTGGCCGAAAGGCAATTCCGCAGCGACCTGTTTTACCGCCTTAGGGTGTTTCCAATCTTCGCCCCACCGCTGCGCGATCGCCTCGGAGACATTCCTGTCCTGGTGCGACACTTCGTGGCTTCCCACAGCCGCCGCATGAGCAAGAACATTAGTACCATCCCCGATGAGACCATGCATGCTCTGTGCCGTTGGCCCTGGCCCGGCAACATTCGCGAACTGGAAAATTTCCTCGAGCGCGCTGTGATCCTTACCCGCGGTTCTGTCCTGTATGTCCCCCTTGCCGAACTGGAAACGAAGATCGCGGAAGAAGAGGAGCAGCTGGAAAACACCAGTCCGACTCTTTATGCCGCTGAGCGAGAACACATCCTTCGTGTACTCCGTGAAACCAAAGGCCAGATCGGCGGCCCGGATGGCGCTGCAGAGCGCCTCGGCCTGAAGCGCACAACGCTCAACTCCAAACTTAAAAAGCTAGGGATCGAACGCAGCGACTACATGTAAGTTGCGCGCGAAGACTGCGTTGATTTTTAAGCGCGGATTTCGTCAGTGACGGTGCGTGGCGCGACGAGATCTCGTCGCGTGACGAAATATCGTCGTCGTCACTTCGTCACTTGAGTCACCGTCAGATGTGATCCAGGTCACCTGCTTGAAGATGTAAGCGACTGATTTTTCGGCTAGATAGAAGCAGGCGCTCGCGCGTCACAGGAGTTTGGCATGCCAGTTGCCTTAGAGAAGGCAGGTAATTGAGGGCCTGAATACGTTGCGAATCACTTTTCATAATTCGGCGAAAGCAGTCGAGATGAAATTGGAAGGACGAGTGGCGGGGCCCTGGGCAAGTGAACTTGACCGTGTCTGGGTGGAAACGGCTCCGCAACTGGCTTCAAGAAAACTCATCATCGATCTGCACAACGTCACCTATGCGGATGCGGCCGGCAAGCAGGTGCTGAGAAACATCTACACACAAACGCACGCCGAAGTTGTCGCAACCACGCCGTGGACGCAATTTCTGGCTGAAGAGATTACTGCTAACAAAGTTGAGGGTCTGGAAGAGGGAGAGTAACGATGCTGACCATGCGTGAAACGACGATCAAAGATCAGAATCAACACCCGGGCGAGTTCTTCAAAAAACTCTCAACAGCGGCTCTGCGCGATCTGGAGTCCATGGAATTCCCCACGTTCTATCAACCGGGCGTCCTTTTGTTTTCTGAGAAGACAGCACCCAGCGGCGTCTTCATTGTGGTCTCGGGGGAGGTTAAGCTCTCCATCAACTCCAGCGACGGCAAGCGTTTGATCCTGTCGATCGCGAAGGCTGGCGAAGTTCTCGGCCTTTCGTCGGTTCTCTCCGGCATGCCCAGCGAAATGACTGCCGAAGTTCTGTATCCCTCGCGCATCGCAGTGATCGAGCGCGATCAGTTCCTCGCCTTCATGAGCCGCCATCCCGAGGTTTACCAGATTGTCACGCAGGAACTCAGCTTGCAGTACAAGATTGCCTGTGAACAACTCCGCACGGTGGCGCTCGCGGGCTCCGCGCCTGAGAAACTTGCTCGACTCCTGCTCGAGTGGAGCGAGAACGGGCAGAGAACCGAAAACGGCACGCGCTTTCGTTTTTCTCTCACCCACGAAGAGATCGGCGAGTTCATCGGTGCTTCGCGCGAAACCGTGACCCGCACGCTTTCTACCTTCAAGAGTCGTCGTCTCGTGGCCTTTCACGGATCGATTTTGGAAATTCCCAGCAAAGTGGCACTCCAGCACGTTGCCGGCATGTAACGCCGGACATTGAATTCCTATAAATACACGATCGAAAATTATTCGACGTTTTATACCGCCGTGTTAATGCAGTACGGGCCCGGGTCCGCGGCGCGCAATTATACAAATACCCGAGCAAGTGCACAGGGAAGCCTCCGCGCTACAATGGCAACCAACCATTTGCCGTTTACTTCCAGGAGGCTTCCATGCGCAGCGCACTTTCCGCAATTCTCTCCGTTGTCATTGCCTTTGCTTTCTCTGCACCCCTGTTTGCGCAGGGTGCACCGGCTCAAGGTGGCGCTGACCAGCCCTACACCGTCGAGTATTACTACAAGGTTCAGTGGGGACATCAACAGGAGTTCGTCGATCTGTTTCTCAAAAATCACTACCCCTTGCTGAAGAAAATTCAGTCTACCGGCCGCATGCTCGCTATTAAGATCGAGTCCCCTGCATATCACGCCACGGAAGATGGCCGTTGGGACTATCGCGTGACCATCACATTCAAAAACTCAACCGTAGCAACCACCGCGAATCCCGACGAAGAAGCTTTCATCAAGCAGCTCTGGCCAGACCAGGAAACATACAAGCGCGAGGAAAAGCGCCGCTTCGAAATTCTCGCGGCTCACTGGGACCTTCCCGTAACCAATATCACTCCAAAGTGATTTGGGTCGCCAGCCTGTTGCCAGTGGCTGCACAACGCCCTGCACATCCTCGCTAAAGCCAACCATAAGGGCCGCTCAATCCCGGTTTCTCCATTTCCGCACCAGGTCTTGAGCCGCGTGCGGCCAGTGTGGAAATTCAAAGTTAAACCCGGCTTCCAGCAATCTGCCTGGAACTACTCGCCGGCTTTTCAGCACCAGTTCTGTCTCGGTACGCAGGACCAGCGCCGCCAACTCCAGCAGAGGTCTCGGTGCGGGTAGCCCGTTAGGCATCTCCCATGCCTCTCGCAACGTCGCCATGAACTCACGATTCTTCTCCGGATACGGCGAAGCGATGTTCACCGGTCCGTCCAGGTCTTCGCGCATGATCAGGAACTCCACAGCGCGTGCGAAGTCCCGCTCGTGAATCCACGAGACCCATTGCCTCCCGTTGCCCTGCGTTCCGCCCAGCCCAATCCGCGCGAGATTTGACAGAATAGCGAATGCATTTCCCCGCATCGGACTGAAGGTGATTGCCGAGCGCATCGCCACTTTGCGCGTTTGGGGAGTGGATGCATTGAAAAACGCGGTTTCCCAATCGCGTGCCACGCGGATCGAAAAGTTCCAGGAATCCGGTGCGCCGGGCTCGCTACCGCCGAATTCGCCAGACTCCTCGTTCATGTCCCTGTCCAGCGCATGGCGGTAGATCGTGGCCGTAGACGCATTCAGCCACACGCGAGGCGGATTCGCCAGCGATCCAATCACTTCTCCCAGCAGTCGCGTTGAGACAATCCGCGAGTTGTAAATGTCCACGCGATTGTCAGGTGTGTAACGGCAGTTCACGCTCCGGCCGGCCAGATTGATGCACACGTCTGCGCCATTGAGGTATTGCGTCCAGGGCCCGGGTGTTTCCCCGTCCCAATGCGCCGTTTGCCATTGCGCTGTATGCGGGCTCCGTGTGAGCACAGTAACGTGGTCGCCCCGTGACTGGAAGTATTGCGCCAGCGTCCGCCCCACCTGCCCACTGCCTCCCGGTATCACAATGCGTAGTGGACGTACCGCCCCAAACCTGCTCGTGCTCATCAACTGGAGTTTATCTGAGAGCAGATCGGAAGTTGTTGATGACGGGGTTGTGCGATTCACCCAAACGACTCTGAACCAATGCTCAGTTGCTCGCCTGGCCGCGCTGGATGCGGATCATCGGAGTGTGTCCTCCGGGCTGCGTACCCCGGATCACATGCGGCGTGATGATGATAACCAGGCTCGCATAGTTCTTCTGCGCGTTGACGTCGGTGACGTTATTCAGCCCGGGAAGCTCCGTAAGGCCCGGCCACCCGCTCAGGGCCCGGCTCTCTTCTTTATCCACCTGGCTGACAAGTACGACAGCCGAGCCCTCCCTGGCCGTAATTACGCCGGAGTAGCTGCGGTTATTCAGAATCGGCAATCCATTTATGGACGATCCGGCAAGAGCCGTAATCTTCAGATCCATAGTGAGTGCGATCTCCCCGTTACGAATAACGCGCGGGGTCGCCTTGAAGGTAAGGCCCAGGTCCTGATACTCGATTTGTGGAATAGTCTGCTGGCCGGTGTTCAAGGTTCCCAGAAGGGAAGTCAGGCTTCCCGACGTGCCCGCCGTCGTCAGCCCCGGAATAAAGACCCCGCTTGAGCCCAGGTTCGAATACTGCGAGGTCGTAATCGGATAACGCGAACCGGCCTTGAGAGTCCCTTCCTCACCATCCCCGAGATGGATCTGCAGCTGATCCAGTTCTCGCGACTCCGAAGAGTTCAGATTCAGATTCACCGTAAGCGGCGCTGGGGAAACGCCGGTCAACGTTACCCCTCCCCCAAAGAGCGCAATGCCATTCTGAAAAACCGACCCCGACACCTGGCCCGATGCCAGCAGAATTCCAAGAATGGCAAGCGTGTCTCCCGGGGCAGCCAGGCCGGATGCAATGATTTCCTGGACCAGCGCCTGATTCTGATTCAGGATCGCCTGTTCTTCCGCGTAAACATTGAACGCCGTGATCTGCTGCGGCGGGATAATGCCGGTGTTGTGCTGGTTGGTATGTGCAAGTTGGATAAGTTTCATCTCCAGCAGCACCTGGCTCCGGCCGTCCAGCAATTGTTTTAGCGTCTCATTGAACGCGTTGATCTTATCCGCGGTGGCGCGAATCGTGAGCGAACCCGATTGCTGCACGGTCACCTGCTGAGCCTGAAAGACGTTCTTTGCCAGGTTTCCTATATCCGTCATCTCGGTCGCCGGCATTCCGCCAAGATAAACAGTCTCGTACTCCTGCCGCATGAACTGCTGCCGGTTCTCGCGCGTATCTTTTGCCACCAGCGCCCGGTGCGCGTCCAATGGGACGGTAAAAGAATCGGTAACCAGATTGATCGCATTCATGGCCTGCGCAAACGTCACATCATCCATGTCGAACCGAACAGGTGCGCCTGCCACGCTGGTATCAACCGAGGCTTCGATTCCAAACGACCGGAAGACATTTTGAATCGCCTCGCGCCGGCCCATCTTCAGATGAAAACTATGCGTGCCCGGGACTGGCTCGAGAGTTGGAGCCGCCGCCAGAGCAAGCGATCCGTTCTCCTGCCCGTAGACGGACTTCGCCTGAGATGCGGCCACGTCATCGGCCATTTCTCGAAGATGTTCAGATACCTGCAGATTGTGAGGATCGAGTTGGGCTGCACGTTCCAGCGCTGCCCGCTCCGCGCTGGCATCGCCCCGGATCCGTGCTTTCGCCGCCGTTTGCAGCAGGTCCGTCACGGCATGGCTCTTAACAACCTCGACGGCCGCGGCATAGTTTGGATTCTCCGGATCGAGCTTTGCCGCTTCCTCGTAATTTCGCAACGCAGCCTCGTACTGCTGCTTTTGGAACAGCTTTGCCCCGTCGAGGTACAGCTTCGTTGCTTTCCTGCGCTCTTTGTTGGTGATGTTCCCAGACGTCGACTGGACATCCTGCTTTTCGCCCGCTGGGGGTGTCTGCCCCGTTGGTGTTTGCGCCGGCGAGGGCGCAGGTGTTTGCTGCCACCGGCTAGAGCCGTGAGAGACAGCATGGCTATCCATGTTGCGAATTGTGCGCACCTTCTCGTCACGGCCGCCCCCGCCCCAGCGTGCGCTCGAGGAGGTCTGCAAGAGTCAGCGTGCAGACTTCAGGCTTGTGTTCCATCAATTGCTCAAATGAAAAATGCCCGGTTGCCACCGCAATCACAGGCAGCCCATTCGCATGTGCCGCTTCGATGTCCCGAGGCGTGTCTCCGACCACGCACACGCTTGCCTCGGCGCCAGCCATCTCGCGTGCTCGTTTCGCCGCATCGCCGATGAGTTCCGAGCGTGCAGGGAACCGATCGCTGAAGCCGCCAAAACGAAACCATTCGCGGAGACCTGCGCGCTCCATCTTGATCCAGCCAATCGCTTCCAGATTCCCCGTAGCCAGTCCGAGGAGTGCTCCCCGGTCCGCCAGATGCTTCAGCGTTTCCTCTACGCCCGGCATAAGCCACGGCTGCATCTCATGCCTTCGCTTTGCCACATTGTCACAGATTGCATCGACGACGGCCTTCAGCCGCGGCTCCAGAACCTCCGAAGGGATTCCTGCGAGTTCGCAGGCTTCACGCAGGATGGACGTATCCGTGTTTCCTGCCAGGGACACGCCCTCGAGTGTGACCTCGGAGCCCATCACTTCTCTCAAGCTGGTCGTAAAGCTGTCTACGTGCACACGGTCGCGACTCCGCAGAAGGGTGCCGTCAATATCGAAAAGATACGCGTCCTGATCATCCCAGGCGAATCCGCGTTCGATGGATATCCGTGCTTCGGGGTTATCGTGAATGGTCTGCATTCCGTAGCGGAGTTCGCGACCGCACTCTCAGAGTAAATGCAATCCTCGGCGGAAATGCCAGGACCAAAGATCCCGGATTCGCCAAATCCGAAAAATTCGGATCGGATTACAGCCCCGCAATGCCCTTATCCCTGGCGAATGCCCTGGCGCGCGCCTCCGAATACTGGACGTTCGCTGCGCGGCGGACGCTTGAGGCCTGCGCGAATTTCAGCGAGGCTGATGCCCAGCTCGGCCATGGTTCGGCTGAGGGTATTCCGGTGAATCCCCAGCTCTTCTGCGGCTTTGCACTGATTCCCTTTGTTGGCCGCGAGGACCTCTCGCAGATACTGTCTTTTGAATTCTTTCACGGCATCCTCGTAGCGAATGCCGGTGGAATGCATTTGAGTAACCAGGCTGTCCAGGTCTCTTCTCACGTCAACCTCTTGCTCTACTAGATTGCCACATCGGCGGGCTGCAACCCGCGGAAAATTATTTCCTCTTTTCCTCATGCACCCAGTCAGCCGTCTTGGCTTCCAGATCCCGCAATTCTTTGCGCACGCGGTCTGAAAGCTGCGGAGGAGTGATATGAACGCTCACATGAAGTGCACCGAAGAAATATCGCGGAAGCCTTGCCTCCGTCAACCACTGTGTTTGAGGAAAGAACGCGACCGTAACGAGAATGCACAGCATTACAAAGACCAGGCCCTCTGCAAACCCGAACAGGCCACCCGCAAGCCGATCCAGGCAACCCAGCCCGACCTTCTCAAAAAGTTTCGCCAGCAACGACCCCACGATTGCTGCCGCAGCCATCACCAGGAGCGCGATGAGGAGGAATCCAATCGCATCGGCGGCGCGGTCCGAGTGGATGATACGTCGCAGCAATCCTGAGATCCGCCAGTAGTTCCAGGACGCGAGCGTGACCCCCGCGATCAGACCCGCCAATGAAAACACCGAGCGGAAAAATCCTCGCGCGATGCCAGCAAGGACGGCTCCCGCCAACACCACTACGATAATCCAGTCAACCAGCGTCAAACCGCCAACGTTCATCTTGTCAGGTCCAGGTCCCGTCCGGTCAGCCGTCGGAAAGCCTCAAGGTATTTCTCGAGTGTACGCTGTGCTACGTCATCCGGCAGACTTGGTGCGGGCGCCTGTTTGTTCCAGTGGATACTCTCTAGATAATCCCTCACGAATTGCTTATCAAAGCTTGGCTGCGCTCCACCCGGCTTCCAGGCGGAAGCCTCCCAGAAACGCGAAGAATCCGGAGTCAATACCTCGTCGGCCAGCACAATCTCATTTCCGATCGTGCCAAATTCGAACTTCGTATCTGCGAGGATCAATCCTTTCGACTCTGCATGTCGATTCGCCTTCTCATAGATCGCCAGGGTCAGTCGCCGCAACTCGCTTGCTACGTCTGCACCCACCACGTCCTCCACCGCCGCGAACGAAATATTTTCATCGTGGGTTCCGTCCTGGCTCTTTGTCGAAGGCGTAAATAGCGGTTCCGGCAGCCGCGAACCATCCTGCAGGCCTGCCGGCAGACCAATTCCGCAGACCGTGCCACTGGTCTTGTACTCTTTCCATCCCGAACCGGCAATGTAACCGCGCGCCACGCACTCCACGGGGAACATTTGCGCTCGTTTTACGAGCATCGAGCGGCTTTCAAGCTGATCCGCAAACTGGTGAAGTTCGGCAGGAAAGTCCTTAACCTCGGTCGCAATGAGGTGGTTTGGTACAAGGTCCCGCATCAGCTCAAACCAGAACAATGAAATCTGCGTCAGGATCTTGCCCTTGCCCGGAATTCCTGTTCCCAGCACATGATCAAATGCAGAGATCCGATCGGTCGCTACCATCAGCAACGCGTCGCCCACCGCGTACAAGTCGCGCACCTTGCCCCGTCCGATCAGAGGCGTAGCGCCCAAATCTGTTTTTAAGAGAGCTGTCATGGAAAGGCCTGTCCCGGCAGACAAAAGTTTGAGGGAGCGTGAATAAAGTCTTTACTGTCTGGCCGTGAACTTTCGATTCTCTTGCCCGCGGGCCGCTTTGTCAAACCGCCCTGACTCATTGAAATTTCTCATCGGGAAACGCTCGAAAGATGCGCACCGCGTTTCCCACAATGCCCTGTGATGACCGTCACGGAGTCAGAATTAGAACTGAGCGAAACTCCAATTGTTATCAAGGTTCGGGAGCCCGTCAGAAGGTTCCTTTGAGCCGGGTGACACGAGGCAGCAGTGGAAAGGGGAAGCCGCGGCTCGCTTCGTTCTATAGGGATCGCCAGTAGCCGCGTACTACCGACCTCCAGTGCCGGCTACTGGTCCCCGTTTGATACTTGATCCTTGTGTTTATTCGATGCAAGCGCCTCCGAGGCGAAGGTTTCCTTCGGGGGCGATTTTTTTGGTTCCAGTTGTCTGCCTCGCCCTTCCTCATGCCTCTGAACCGTCAGCCCAATCCCTGCCTCGTAGAACGGGATTCAAACAGAATGAGGGTTGACGTCGCAGTCAACCCCCACGTGCATTCCCTCAACCTTGTCTTTACGCCGTTGCCCGCTGTTGATCCTGGCCGCCGAGTTTCACACTGACAACCTTCGACACACCCGGCTCCTGCATCGTCACGCCGTAGATCATATCCGCGGCATGCATCATGCGCTTGGAGTGTGTCACCAGCAGGAACTGCGTATCGCCGCTCAGCGTGCGCAGCAGGTCAGCCAGCCGGCCGACGTTGGTTTCGTCCAGGGCCGCATCCACTTCGTCCAGCACGCAGAACGGGCTTGGCTGAAATTGGAAGATTCCCACCAGCAGGGAAATTGCCGTCAACGCCTTCTCGCCACCCGAGAGCAGCAGCACGTTCTGCAATTTTTTGCCCGGAGGCGAAGCTACAATTTCGAGCCCGCTCTCGGCCTGGTTCTCCGCGTCAGTCAACCGCAGGAAAGCCTGTCCACCGTGGAAGAGTTTCGTAAAGACCTGTCCGAAGTTCTCGTTGATTCGTTCAAACGCTTCATTGAATTTCTCGCGTGAAATCTGGTCGATCTCCTTGATCGTCTGCTGTGTATTCTCGATCGACTCCATCAGATCCTTGCGCTGTGTCTCAAGGAAGTTATGCCGCTCGGCGGTCTCCTTGTACTCCTCCAGCGCCATCATATTCACCGGGCCCATCTGCTCGATCTTCTGCTTGAGCGTGCGGCATGTGTCCTCTTCCACTGCGAGCGGCTCGTCCGCTATGCGCACGATCTCCTGGTCGGCCCGGAGCTCGGTAGCTTCGATGTTCACCTCAGCCAGACAGCTTCCTTCCAGGTGCTCCAGATCCGACTTCAACTTTGCCGCCTGGCTGGCTCTGCTGCTGCGATCTTCCCGCAACTGATCCAACGTTGCCCGCGCGGTCTTGAGTTGAATCTCCATCTCCGTAAGCTGGTGCCGAACCTGCTGTGCCTGCGCAGCAATCGCTTCAGCCTGGGTCAATGCCTCCGCCTTCAGTCCGGCCAGCTCCTGCTCGCGCTGGGCCAGGTCTGCGCTCTCCCGGATTCGCTGCTCGCGCTCCGCTTCCGCCGACGAACGCTGCTGCTCGATCGCCATCACGCGCCGCTCAAGGTCCGCGTGCAGCCGGTCGATACGTTGGAATGCCGCCTCGGCTCCGCGCCGCCGCTCTTCAAGTCCCGCCAGCTCGGCCGTCAGCTTCGCGGCCTCATGCTGCAGCGTCTCGCGCGTCTCCCGCTTCGTCGCAAGCTGGTTTTGCTGCTCGTCCAGGGCCGCTTCAGCGGTTGAGCGTTCTGCCTCCAGCCGAACCGCCTCGTCGCGCTTCTGTTCGATAATCTGATGCTTGGCCTCGCGCGCTTCCTTGTTGCGCTCCGCCTGCGTCATCCACTCCTGAAGCCGACGTTCGATGCGCTGTGCCTCGTTCTCCATCTGTTTCAATGCCGCGCCCTGGTCGGCTGCCTCGCGTTCTGCCTGCCTGCGCTCCTCGCTGCGTGCCTCCAGCCGTGTGGTCAGCCCCTCGATCTGCTTTGTCAGCGTGGCTGCTTCAAACTCGGCCTGTCCCAGATCCCGCTCCAGAGAAGCCAAACGCATCTCTGTCTCACGCAGCTCGCGCTTCAGCACCAGCGGACCGGCACTCGCCGGCTTGCCGCCTGTCACCGTCGCGTTGTGGAAGCACTCACCCTCTGGAGTGAGGAAGTACGCATGCGCGTGGTCGCTGGCCATGGTCTGCGCCAATTGTGCGGTTTCCACAAGGTATCCATCGCGCAGTTTCGGCAGAATCGTCTCCAGGGAATGCCCAAAGCCGTTAAGCAACCGCACTTGTTCGCGCAGAGGAGTCACTCCCGCGGCTTCGATTCTGTGGGTTCCATTTCCGGTCGACTCGTGGCCGTTGGCGTGCTCTGGATGGATCAGAAAGGTCGCGCGCCCATCCACGCTGGTCTTCAGCACTCGGACGCCCTCTTCTGCAGCGTGCCAGCTCTTCACCACTACGTAGTTAAGCTCATCGCGCAGGAACTCGTCGACCACGCCCTCGTGTTCACCGCTTACTTCGATGAAATCCGCGAGCGTGCCGACAGGCGTCGATCCATTCTGCAGAGCTCCGGGGCGCAGAAGCTTTCGCACCGTCTCTGTCGAATAGCTGTGATCCCGAATCAGAGACTGCAATGAATCCCGACGTCCCGCTACCCCGGCATGATCGCTGCGCAACTGGTTGGCGCGCGTCCGGACAGAGCCCTCCTCTGTTCGGCGTGCCTGCAAGGTTTCGCGCAGTTCGGCGATCTCGCCCTCCAGCTGCTTCAGGGTTTCCGCCGCCGACTCAAACTTCAATCGCGCCTGTCCGCTCTGAACGCCGAGACTTTCCTGCTCGTTCCGCGCCTGGTTCATTTCCGTGTTCAGTCGCTCTGCTTCGCGCTCCAAAGCCGCGAGGCTCTCCTCGGCTTGCGCCGTGCTATTGCGCGCGTTGCCCGCCAGCGTTAGCAGGTGCATTGCATGCCGGCGATCCATCTCCAGCTTCCGCTCCGCGTTGAATACCTCATCTGCGGCGCCGCGCGCTTCGTGCTGCTTCGCCTGAACCCTTTCATGAAACGCATGTGCTTCGCCTGCTGCAGTCTCCATGAACGTCTTCTGTTGCGTGCGCTCGTCAGCAATCGTGCCCAACTGCGTCCGCGTCGTCTCCAGTTCGCCCGCAGCTGCAGCCGTTCGTGCCTCGAGTTCGCTCACACGCTCCGAATTGCTGCGTTGCCGCGCCGCAGCCCGCTCCAGTTCAACTGCCGAAGTATTCGCGCGGTTCTGTGCCTCATGTCCTTCGCGATCGAGTCCGTATCCGCTCTCAATGAGGGCGTGCTGGCTTGCTTCTGCCGTCTCAATTTCTGCAGAGCCGGTCGCAATCTTCTCCCCAAACTGGGCGATCTCCTGCTCCAGACGCGCCTGTTCTCCGTCCATCAGCGCCATGCGGCTCGCCAGAACCACGCGCAAACGTCCGCGCAGCTCATCTCGAACCTGAGCGAACCTCTCCGCTTTCGACGCCTGTCGCTTCAAGCTGTTCATCTGGCGGGTTACTTCGTCAAAGATGTCATCGACTCGCGCAAGGTTCTGCTTCGAGCTCTCGAGTCGAAGTTCTGCAAGACGCTTCTTTGTCTTGAAGCGCGTAATGCCCGCGGCCTCTTCGATGATTGCCCGCCGGTCATGCGGCTTCGAACTCAGGAGCTGTCCGATCCGTTCCTGCCCGATGATCGCGTAACTCTCCGGACCAAGACCGGTGCCCATGAAGATGTCCTGGATATCGCGCAACCGGCAGAGTTTCCCATTCAGCAGGTATTCGCTCTCACCCGTGCGGAACAGCCGCCGCGTGATTACAACTTCACCTTTTTGCGGAGTCCGGTTGAACTTTCTGCGCCGAATCTTCAACACCACCGGCTGCGGACCCGCAGCACTTGCTTCCGCATTTCCTTCCGCGGGGGCTTGGGTCTGAGCTACTTCCGCTGAAGTCTCTTCATCCTCAACCATTCCAGGCTGCTCCGACGCAATAATCTCTTCAGCCTCCACCGCCTTTTGCCGCCGCAACTCCTCTTCGTCCCAATCCGCGGGCCCATCATGTTCGACGACGACGTCCGGTTCCACCGGGATCGGCCCTTCATAAGCCTCGGGATCGACCATCGTGATGGTCACCTCGGCCATACCCAGCGCCTTCCGGTCGCGAGTCCCCGCAAAGATTACATCCTGCATGCTGCCGCCGCGCAGGCTCTTCGCGCTCTGCTCGCCCAGCACCCAGCTGACCCCGTCAAGGATGTTCGACTTTCCGCACCCGTTCGGCCCCACGACAACAGCAATCCCCGTTCCCGGCACGGTCAACTCCGTGCGGTCGCAAAAACTCTTAAAGCCGAGGATGTGGATTTTCTTCAGTTTCAGCATGCTCTCTCCGGGTCAGAAGAATACGAACGGAATTACCGAAGTCAGCAGCGGGGAACCAACGTTTCCAGACAAGCGAATAACTTGCTGAGATGGTCAACCGGCGCCGGCTTCACGCCTTTGAGGGGCATATCCCTCTTCGATTACAGACTCTATGGACCCTAAAAGTAAGGGTCAATCGCACCGAGGGGTTCTTTTGTGGATAAGGGGGTCCAGAACCCAACTTTTTCGTTTATTTTAGGCTTTTTTAGGAAATCCTGGTAGTTTTCTTGAGTTTTTACCTATATTTCCACAGGCGAGATCGCACCATCCCGATTGAGATTTCTTCACAAATATCCCCAACAACACACCCCCGGAAGGGACGCTTCGATGTCGTCAGATTTGATCGAACTCCTCGTTGATTTCAACGAGGTGGCGGGCCAAAGCTGACCGCCTCTCGGATCACCTTTTCGAGCGCCCGCAGCGCCTGCGCCCTCGGAAAACCGGGCCGGCTCGCCAAGCGAATTGTTCGGCGCGTCCTTCCGGCCAGTGGAACCAGCACAACCCCTCTTTGCCCCAGCGTCTCGGCCGCCAGGGCAGGAATCAGCGTCGCCCCGTATCCGGCTGCTACCAGGTTCACCAGCGTATCGAGCGTCGCCGCTTGCATCGCCGCCTGCGGGCCGGTCCGCATATGACCGTGCCATGCATTCTTAGCCCCACATGCCGCCAGTGCCTGATTCGCGAGGCAATGACCCTCCGCCAGGACCAGTAGTTCGTCCGCCAGCGCGTCTTCGTCCACCTTTTTCGCTCCGGCGAGTCTATGATCGCGTGGCAGGGCGGCCAGCAGCGGCTCCTCAAACAGCACAAGCTCCGAGATTTCAGGCGTACCCGATTCCGTTGCCAGCAGTGCCGCATCGAGCCGATGATTCCGCAGCGCTTCTACCAGCGCTTTCGTCTGGTCTTCCCACAACTCGATCGTCAGAGCGGGATACTGCTGTTTCAACGGCTTAAATATCAGCGGCAAAAGGTAGGGCGCCAGCGTCGGAATCACCCCCAGCTTCAGCGGACCTACCAGCGGATCTTTCGCTGCCCGAGCAACGGCCTCCATCTGTCCGGCTTCCTTCAGGGCCTTCTGCGCGTGCTCCACGATCTGTGCTCCAACCGGAGTTAGGGCGACACGCTTGTTCGTTCGCTCCAACAGCGTCACACCCAACTCATCTTCGAGCTTCTTGATCTGACTGCTCAGCGTAGGCTGGCTCACGTTACACGCCTCTGCCGCGCGCCCAAAATGCCGCTGCTGCGCAACAGCCACCAGGTACCGCAATTCCTGCAGGTTCATAGGTTCCTTTGCTCAAAGCTTCCGATGGTCGGCCCTAAACGAAAAAGCAAGCCTCTCATCATAGAAATGAAAGCAGCATAAACAATTTGTAGATCCGATCCTGCCCATTGGATGCCGGACCGAGCCGAATCCCCACCGCCATCGAAAACGGACTACACGGCACCGGCCTGATCGACAGCCTCGCGAAGCAGAACCGGCTTGTCTCACGGAGTAATTTGTGGAGCTTTTGCGATCATCTTGCCGATCCTCATCCATCACATGATCTCGAACACTCTTGTGAGTCCCACCGGCCCAGCCTGTGGGTTCTCCGCCGGAGCCGAGCGGAGTCCTTCAATCCATTCTTCTGAGAATTTGAATTCGCACCTCCGGCTGAGGTCTAGGAACCTCGGACTGGTTTGAATTCGAGCGTCGCAAAGTTCATCTGGCCTTCGGTGACCGTGTGCAGTGTCAGGACGTTCCGACCCTTCTCGAGATGAAGCCGCACCAGGTCCTTCGCAACATTCCAGTGATGCCACTGCCGCCACGCAACCGGATCCGCTGCATCGTAGGTTGAGGTTATCGTCAAAGCTCCAGTCGCCGTTTTTCCGTTCACGTCCAGAGAGATCGATCCGCCCCGGTTCGAGGTGTAAAGCAGGTCCGCTGCATATTCCCCGCTTTCTGCGACATCTACGGTGATGTTGACCCACTCTCCCGGCACGGTCCATCCGACGTAAAGCAGTCCCGCCGGCGGTGTCACCTTGTTATAGGGGTTATCGTCGATCTTCGGATCAAGCCCGAATTTCGTATAGGAGGTATCCACGCCCTCGTTCATCCTGAACTCATTCAGATAGGTGCCGTTCGCGGGATTCAGCGCGCCGCTGCCATTGTTCTTCGCGTCTGCATCGTGATAGGCGACACCCTCGCCACCCAAGATCGAAGTAGGCGCACATCACAGTTCCAGGAATCTTCTGCGCACCGCCGTTGTACTTGCTGTCATGGAAGGGAGTTCCCTTATATTGCGCCACAAAATCCGCGCCCTGCCCCCATGTTGCGCCAATGCCCATCAACACAACTGACGCTTCCAGGGCCATTTGAAATACACGACGAGTCTTCAACGAGTTCTTCGCCATTTGAATTGGTATCTCCGAATCAGAGAAATCCTAATTGCAGCCGGGTGGAAAGGGAAGTGACCGCAATTTCAATTCGCAGCGGCATTCGCCAACGATCCAGCCGCTGCCAGAACCTTTGCCAGCTCCGCCGGTAGACCGTGTCGCTCCGCGAGAAACTGTGGATCGTTGTACGAAATCCAAGCCTTACCGGCGCTATCTTCCGCGACCAGGATCTTCAGCGGGAGATCAAGAGCGGCGCTGGGCGCAGCCAGCATCACCGGTGTTCCCGCCTTCGGACTGCCGAAAATTAACAGCTTCGTATTTGGCATCTGCATTCCCGCCCTGGCGGCCTCTCCGCTGTGATCCACCACGGCAAACAGAGTCACGCCTTTGGTCTGCAGAATCTCTTTCAGCCTGTTCAAGGTTTCTTCAACCGAATGATTGCCGGGAATCCGAACGATGCCTTGACCACTTGTCGCAGACATAAGAGACCTCCTTGCCGGTTGCTGGGTTTGATGGACGTGTGTCTCGCACCGAGACTAAATAAATCGCCATGCCCAGTCCGATCAGCGCTACCAGCATCGCAACCGTTACTGCCTGGGTCGTACTATTGCGCGCTACCTGTCCTTGATCGAGGTCTCGAATGAGCCTCAGATGCCGCCAACCGGCCATCGCATTCACTCCGACACCAATCACGATCAGGGCAGTTCCGAACCATAGAGACAGGCCGTAGGTCTGCGTAGCGGATGCGACCTGAACCATGTGAATCTGCTCCAGGAACAACCCGAAACGCGCAACCACAAAGCCGAATCCCATGAGCGCCAGCCCGGTACGGACCCATGCCAGCAGCGTGCGTTCGGCGGCAAGGTAGTCGCTGAGGCTGGCCTTTTGCGGCCCGGCTTCCGAACTGTTCATTTTCAAATCCTTGGGGACGGGAAAGAGCCTTCGAGGATGCGATTGTAAAGCGCCCGGGACAGGTTGTACCAAAGTTGTCATTTAGTGTGATTTGCTCGTGTGAGACGCGCATATCCGGATAACTGTAGAGTTGAAGACGGAACTCCCACTCAGGTTTCGCCTCTTGCCCAAGCTGTCCAATCCGGAAGATCTCGCAGGTCTGCTCCATTCCGTTTTCGGGTTCTCCCGGTTTCGCGTCAATCAGGAAGCTGTCTGCCGCGCCGCTATCGCCGGACGGGACCTCCTGCTTGTCATGCCCACGGGGGCAGGGAAGTCGCTCTGCTACCAGCTCCCGGCCATCGCCCTCGGCGGAACAGCGCTTGTCATCTCGCCGCTGATCGCGCTGATGGAGGATCAGGTCGCCAAGCTCGCCGGGTGCGGCCTTCGAGTAGCGCGCATCCATTCCGCGCTTGATCGTTCCCTCTCGCGACAGGCCTGTGTTGATTACCTACGTGGCTCGCTCGATTTTCTTTTCATCGCTCCTGAGCGTCTCCGTGTTCCCGGTTTTCCCGAGATGCTCGCAAAGCGTGCGCCTGCTCTTGTCGCCATCGACGAAGCGCATTGTATTTCGCAATGGGGTCACGATTTCCGTCCCGATTACCGCATGATCGGCCAGCACCTGCCCGCTCTGCGCAACGGCTCTACTCCCGTACCGGTCCTCGCCCTCACCGCCACGGCCACTCCCACGGTGCAGTCCGACATCATCACGCAACTCGGCATGACGGCTCCCGCTCGGTTCATCCATGGATTCCGTCGCGACAATCTGGCTATCGAAGTCGTCGAACTTCCGGTTCCTGAACGCCCCTACGCCATCTGCGCTCTACTCTCAAAGCGCGCGCACCGCCCCGCCATTGTCTACGCCACATCTCGCAGGCAATCTGAGAGCCTCGCCGAAGAGCTTTCGCAATTGCTGCCGGCTGCTGCTTACCACGCCGGTCTCGACGCCGATACCCGCGATCGCGTGCAACGTTCTTTTCAATCGGGGCAACTCGAGGTCGTCGTCGCTACCATCGCCTTCGGCATGGGCATCGACAAACCCGACATTCGCACCATTATTCACGCCGGCCTTCCCGGTACGCTCGAAGGCTATTACCAGGAGATCGGTCGCGCCGGGCGCGACGGCGCGCCAAGCCGTACCTTTCTCATGCATTCCTATGCCGACCAGCGGACCCACGATTTCTTTCTCAATCGTGACTATCCTCCCACCGATCATCTGCACCAGGTCTTCCGTCTTCTCGATGAGAGCCCGCGGCCCATCGATGAACTTCGTGCCGTCTCAAAACTCAGCGACGAAGAATTCGACAAGGCGCTCGAGAAACTGGAGATCCACGGCGGCGCTCGGGTTGACTTCGCCGCCAACGTCACAGCCGGTACTCCTGGCTGGAAGAAGACATACTCGGTGCAGGCGCAGCACCGCGCCGAGCAATTTGAAAAAGTTCTGCGCTACACCGAATCCAGCGCTTGCCGCATGTCCTCTCTCGTGCGCCACTTCGGCGATGAGGAAGACGCCGCACAACCCTGTGGCAAATGCGATGTCTGCGATCCTGCCGGCGCCGTCCTTCGCATGTTCCGTCGAGCCACAAACGCCGATCGTGCGATCGCTGAGTCCGTCCTTGACGACTTGCGTCCGCTGGATCACAAAGGGGCCGGCAGCCTTCAAAAGTCCGTCGATCCTTCAGGAAGAATCACCCGCGACGATTTCGACGCGGTACTCGATGCGCTCGCCCGCGCTGGTCTCATCGCTATCGAGAACGCCGAATACGAAAAAGACGGCGAAGTTCGCCGCTACCGCAAGATCGCCGCGACGGAAGATGGTCGCTCACGTTCCGCCTCACTGCATGAGCTACTCATCAGTGATGGCATTGCCGATGACTTCGCTGTTCTAACTGCTCGTAAGGGAAGCCGCAAGCTCACGAAACAACCGAAGAATACGGAGCTGCCGGCATCCTCTGGCCGCCACCGGCCCGGCTCCGCGCTTCCGACGGCCACGTTCAGCCTCACCCTGGAAGGAGAAGCGCTCGCTGCTCGTTTGAAAGAATGGCGCACCGGAGAAGCCAAACGCTTGCGTATTCCCGCTTACTGCATTCTCCACGACCGCACGCTTACCGCGGTTGCTTTCGCGCGCCCCGCCAACCCACGCGAACTCCTCAGCATCGACGGCATCGGCCCGATGAAGGCAGAAAAATTTGGCTCCGCAATCCTTGAGATCTGCGGAGCCAAACAGACAGGCGATAACTAACAACCTGCTTATCCCACATGCTCGATGGTCAACGATTCGAGCACAACGGGTTTTTGTGGTTTGTCCTGTGCGCCGCGTGCCACCTTCGAAATCTTATCCGCAATATCCTGCCCTTCCACCACTTCGCCGAAGATTGTGTGATTGCCGGTAAGCCATGGTGTCGCTGCGACCGTGATGAAGAATTGGCATCCATTTGTATTCGGACCGGAGTTCGCCATTGCCAGCTTGCCCGCCTTATCGAAGCGATGAGGAGATCCTTTTGTTTCATCCTGGAAGCGATATCCCGGACCGCCCATTCCAGTGCCCGTCGGATCTCCACCCTGGATCATGAAATCGGGAATGACCCGGTGAAAGATCGTTCCATCGAAGAGCCGGTTCGTTGACTTCTGATGCGTGGTCGGATGGGTCCACTCTTTCTTGCCCTCGGCCAGTTCCATAAAGTTCTTCACCGTGACCGGCGCGTCCGACTCGAAGAGCCGCGTAACAATCTTGCCTTCGCTGGTGTTGAAGGTGGCATAAGTTCCAGGTGCGAGTGCCATAAAAACTCCTTTGTGCATAGGATCGAAATTGAAATGATCCGGTATGGGGTTTGTAAAAGGGCACGACTTGGGTCGTGCCGAAGGTTCCGCTCATGAAATGGGGTTTAAAGCCTTTGCGTGAAATCCTTTCACTGCTGAGGCGTTGCCGCGGGCTGTGTCGGCTGCATTGGGCGCGGGCGGCAGAGGCTGCCCTTCTGGAACGATCGTGACCTTTTTCAGCACGACCGGCGTTACGGGTTTATCGTTCGCATCGCGCTCCACGCGAGCAATTACCTTTACGAGGTTGATGCTTGAGGTATCGCACTGCCCGAAAATCGTGTGGCGCTGATTCAAATGTTCCGTCGGAACTTCGGTGATAAAAAACTGGCTTCCGTCTGTGTTCGGCCCCGAGTTCGCCATCGCCAGGCGCCCGGGGACATCAAAATTAAGGTCGGGGTTAAATTCATCTTCGAAGGTGTACCCCGGATCACCCATCCCTGTGCCTGCCGGATCGCCGCCCTGGATCATGAACTCCGGAATTACGCGGTGGAAAATCGTTCCATCGTACAGCGGCTTGTTGTGCATTTTCTGCTTCGTTTGCGGATCGGTCCAGTCCTTGGTGCCCTCTGCCAGTCCGATGAAATTCGCTACTGTCTTGGGCGCCTGCTTTTGGAAAAACTGGCAAGTGATGCGGCCCATCGATGTATCCATGACCACGGTTGGTCCATTGGGTTGAATCAGCGCGGCAGCCGTGGCCTGTGGAGCATCTGGCAAAGGCTCGGCCGGTTTGCTGGTGTCCTGCGCAAGCGCACTCGCTGCAATCGCAGCAGCCGCCATCGGGGTAAACAAGAAGAGCTTGAGATTCATGTCGAATTCGAGGGTAAATCATGCAGCTGAGGAAGTTCCACCACGTCCGCCGTCAATCCGAACGCGGCCGTAAAGGATCGGGCTTCAGGCGGGATGTGGAGGAAATCGGCCATGTATCGTATTCGAATGAGATCCACAATTTTGAACTTCCCCTTGCACGCCGCCGCCGTGGCGTCTCTCCTCGTCAGCCTTGCTATCGCTCCGGCTCGCGGCGTCGCCCAGCCGGAAAAGCCGCCTGCACCCGTGGCCGAAAAAGAAAAGCCCGCCGACAAGAGTGCCTCTGAGAAATCCGGCCTTCCTCCGCTGCCTCCCGATGCCCACGTCCAGCAGTCCATCCAGCTCGATGGCAAGGCCCTGAAGTACACCGTGACGGTCGGTACGCTTCCCGTTCGGGATTCCGACGGCAAAATTGCGGGTGACGTAGTTGTGACCGCCTACACCGTTGAGGGACAGAACCGCCCCGTCACCTTCGCATTCAACGGTGGCCCCGGTGCATCGTCTGTGTATCTGAACTTCGGCGCCATTGGTCCCCGGCATCTCGACGCCGGCAACGACGGCGACAGCCCTTCTGACCCAACCAATCTCGTCGACAATCCAGGTACCTGGCTCGACTTCACCGATCTCGTCTTCGTCGATCCCATCGGCACCGGCTTCAGCCGCTCGCTCGTGCCGGAAGCCGATGCTAAAAAGCTCTTCTACAGCACGGAATCCGACATCGAGTACCTCTCGCGCGTCGTCTACGACTGGCTTGTCAAAAATGATCGCCTCGGCTCGCGCAAGTATCTCGTCGGTGAGAGCTACGGAGGCTTCCGCGGTCCGCGCATTACTCATTACCTGCAGGCGCAGCTCGGTGTCGCCATGAACGGAGTGGTCCTTGTCTCTCCGTATCTGAACCCGACAATCGAAAGCGACGGCGACATCTCGCCACTCCCATGGATGATGACGCTCCCTTCCATTACCGCGGCCCATTTTGAGCGCGAGAAGAAGCTAACCCCCGAAGCCATGGCCGACGTCATCAATTACACGCAGAGTGATTATGCGACCACGCTTCTCAAAGGACGCTCCGATGGAGCCGCCACCCAGAGGATGATCGCGAAGATCACCGAACTCACCGGGCTCGATCCATCTTTCGTCAAATTCTCCGGCGGCCGTCTCGAAACCCGAGCCTACCTCCGCGAAGTTCATCGGGAAGAAGGCAAGCTCAGTTCTGTCTACGACTCCAATGTGACTTCATTCGACCCTTTCCCCTTCGCATCCGATCAACGCGCGCCTGATCCGATCCTCGCCAGCATCGTCGCCCCGCTCACTACTGCCATGGTTGACTTCATCACGCGCACAGTCGGCTGGAAAGTCGATGCCCGCTACAACGCGCTCTCTTTCGATGTAAACCGCCTCTGGGATCGTGACGCCGAACTCCGCCGAGGCTCGGTGCCCGATCTGCGGCAGGCGGTCGCTGCTGATCCCAAGCTGCGAGTCATGATCGTGCACGGCTGGAACGATCTTTCCTGCCCCTTCATGGGGTCAGTGCTTACCGTCAACCAGATGCCCGTCATGGGCGATCCCACACGCGTCTCCGTCCACGAGTTTCCCGGCGGACACATGTTCTACACGCGCATCGATAGCCGCATGGCCCTTCGCAAAGACGTAATGGACATGTACGCAAAACACTAACGAAATACGGATGAGGCAGCAGGAGTAAAGGCAGGATTCCCCTCACACGGCATCATCGCCGTGGGTTACTCCCTACGTATTGCTCTCTATTTGTTTCCCACTTCCTGCCCTTTCGTCACAAACCCATTGATCCTCTACCCATAGGTTATCTATATATAGGAACATGAAGAAACCGGATCTCCTTCCCGGCACCCTCGACATGCTGATTCTGAAGACACTAACCCGTGCTCCGCTTCACGGCTACGGGATTGCGCAATCCATCAAGCGCCTCTCCGACGACGTGCTCACCGTGGAAGAAGGCTCCCTTTACCCCGCGCTGCAGCGCCTCCTCCTCCAAGGTTGGGTCAAGGCCGAGTGGAAGATGACCGACACCAATCGCCGCGCGCGCTTCTACACGCTCACTGCAACCGGCCGAAAGCAACTGGGTCTCGAAGTGACGCAGTTCGAGCAGATGATTACCGCGATCGGCCGGGTCTTAAGCGATGCACAGGAGGCATGATCCATGACGCTTCTCAAAAAGTTCCTCCTCTTATTCCGGCGCAATCGCTTCCGCAGCGAACTTGACGAAGAGATGGCCTTCCATCGTGCTCAGGCGGAATCCGATTTGGTCCAATCTGGGATGTCACGCGAAGATGCCCGCTACGCCGCAATGCGCCAGTTCGGCAACCCAACACGTCTTCACGAGCGGTCGCACGAGACCATCGCCTTCAAATTTGAGACCCTGATCGGCGATCTCCGCTACGCTGCCCGCCAGCTCTGGTCAAATCCCGGATTCACCGTAGTCATGCTCCTTACCCTCGCGCTCAGCATCGGCGCCAACAGCGCAATCTTCAGCGTGATTGACGGGGTACTCCTGAAAAATCTTCCCTATCCCCAGGCAGACCGCCTCGTGCGTATCTTCCTTTCCAGTTCCAGCTATCCTAAATTTCCTCTCAATCCCTTCGACTTCCGGGACTTTCGATCTCGCAATCACTCTTTCGAATCGATGGCCCTCTTTTCCCGCGGAGACGTCCAGCTTTCCGGATCCGGCGAAGCAGAACGGCTGAACGGATTCGGAATCACCGCAGGCTACTTCCACACGCTGGGCCTTCATCCTGAACTTGGCCGCGAATTCACATCGAATGAGGAGATCCCCGGCAATGGTCTCCAGGTCGTGATCAGCGATCGTCTCTGGCGCACTCGCTTTACCGCCGATCCTGCCATCGTCGGCCGCAAAATCACTTTGAACTCCCAGCCATTCACTATCGTCGGAGTAATGCCGCCCGGAACCGAACACCCCGGCAACGACTATCACGCTGTCGCTTACGGCGAGAGCGTCGATGTATGGTGGCCGTTTTCCTTTGCGGGCAATCCCAACCAGCGTGGCTCTCATTACACCGAGGGCATCGCCCGCCTGAAGGACGGCGTAACCGTCGATCAGGCTCACGCTGAAATGAACGCCATCATGACGCAGCTCGGACGGGAACATCCCGGGGACGAGGGCTGGACAGTTCTAGTCATTTCTCTCTATCGCGAAATCGTAGGCCGAAGCCGCCAGCTCCTGCTCGTCCTGCTCGGCGCAGTTGCCATGGTGCTTCTCATCGCCTGCGCCAACGCAGCCAACCTGCTGCTCGCCCGCGCCTCGGCTCGCCAGCGCGAACTCGCCGTGCGCCTTGCGATGGGTGCTCCCCGTTCCCGCGTGATGCGTCAACTCCTCACCGAAAGCCTTCTCATCTCCTTCACGGGCGGCATACTTGGATTCATTCTTGCCTGGGGTGGAGTTAAAGCGCTTGTATCGTTCCTCCCCGCAGATTTTCCCCGCGCTCACGACATTTCTGTCAGTGCGCCGGTATTCGGGTTCACATTTTTGGTCAGCCTGATCACTGGTCTCCTCTTCGGAATTGTCCCAGCGCTTCAGGCAGCGCGTACCGATCCCAAACAGGGACTGCAGAAGGCAGGCCGTACCACCACCGGATCCGGTCACCAGAGCCGACTGCGCAACGCCCTTGTCGTCTCTGAGGTCAGCCTCGCCTGTGTCCTCCTCATCGCGGCGGGACTGATGATGCGCAGCCTGCTCAATCAGCTCCATCTCGATCCCGGTTTCGACCAGCGGCACGTTCTCACTGCCGACCTCTCTCTCCCGCACGAACAATACAAGAACGGCGACGCGGTCGGCAGTTTCTATAGCCAGCTTGTCAAAAACCTGCAGACGCTTCCCGGCGTCGAAAGCGCCGGAGCCGGCAGCGACCTGCCGTGGTCCGGTTGGGACGAGAACGCAGGCGGATTCAACATCGAAGGCAAAAAACCCGCACCTCATCAGGAATTTCATGCGCGCTACCACATGGCCACGCCCGGATACTTCCAGGCATTGGGAGTTCCACTGATCGGCGGCCGCTATTTTACCGAGAGCGACAATGCCAAAGGCCCAACGGCTGTGATCATCAACCGCGCCATGGCCAATCGCTACTGGCCCGGCGAAAACGTCATTGGCAAGCGCATGACCTTCGAGGACGCTCCAAAGGAAAAAGACTGGATGACAATCGTCGGCGTCGTTGGAGACATCAAAGATCAACCCGACAGTCCGGCCGCGGAGCCGGGCTTCTGGTGGCCTGAGCTGGTCGCTCCCAATTCCGACATGTCCATCGTCATACGCAGTAACTCCGCCCCGGAGTTGCTCGCAGACGCACTGCGTAACGAAGTTGCGCGTCTGAACCCTCAACTCGCGGTTGCCAACATTCAGATCACCAGCCAGATCGTTGACAAATCTGTCGCCACTCCGCGCTTTGCGTTTATTCTCGTCGGACTGTTCGCCGGGCTCGCGATTCTCCTTGCTGCCATCGGCATCTATGGCGTCCTCTCCTACTCGGTAAGCCAGCGGACGCCCGAATTCGGCCTGCGCATGGCCCTTGGCGCACAGCAGAGCAGCGTCGTTCGTTTGGTCCTGGCACAAGCCGCAAAGCTCGCCGTCTCAGGCGTCGCCATCGGGATTGTCGTTTCATTTCTCGTTGCCCGCGTTCTTAAAACCCTCATTTACGGCGTCAGTCCCACCGATCCGGCCACATTCACCTTAGTGGGACTCGTAGTGATCGTGGTCGCTCTTGTCGCCTGCTATGTTCCAGCGCGACGTGCCACGGATGCCGATCCCATGGACGCATTGAGGGCCGAATGAAACCAGGAGCAGGGCAAATCCGACGGAGGTCCAAATGGCAACGATGAACGGTCTCTTCCACAAGCTCGCACTTCTCTTCCGTCGCGATGGTTTTCGCGATGATCTTGATGAGGAAATGGCCTTCCATCGCGCCGAGGCGGAGAAGCAGTTCATCGACGAAGGCATGTCGCCCGCACATGCTCACCAGGCCGCCGCGCGCCAGTTCGGCAACCAGGCCTTGCTTCGCGAACGGAGCCAGGAAGTCGTCGGCTTTCGCTGGGAAACTGTCCTGCAGGACCTCCGTTTCGCATTCCGCCAAATGCGCCAGAATCCCGGCTTCGCCTTCACTGCCATCTTTATCCTCGCGCTTGGCATGGGAATCAGCGTGGCGATATTCGCCTTCGTTGACTCAGCCTTGATCCAGCCTTTGCCGTATTACGCTCCCGATCGGCTGATGGACGTCGCCGAAAACGGCGCGATGTTCCCCCGCTCCAATCTCTCCCGCGATGACTACGACGACTGGAAGCGTCTCAACCACTCCTTCAGTTCGCTCGATGCTTATGTCGGTGGAGGTTTCCTGTTGCGAACCCCTTCCGGCATAGAGCCCGTAGCCGCGGCCCGCGTTACCGATGGATTCTTCCGCACTCTTGGCGTTAAGCCGATGCTCGGTCGCGATTTTCTTGCTGGCGAAGACCGCCCCGGGGGAGCCAAAATAGCGATGCTCAGCTATGGGGCCTGGCAGAACCGCTTTGGAAGCCGGCCCGACATAGTTGGCCAATCGATGACTCTCGATGGAGCGGCATACAACATCATCGGCGTTCTCCCTCGCTCTTTCGAATTCGCGCCCAGAGCCAATGCGGAGTTCTGGATTCCCTTGCTCGACAAGCAACCCTGCGAGCAGCGTCGTAGTTGCCACGATCTTTTCGCAGTCGGCCGGCTCCTCAGCGGAGTGTCTCCCGCATCGGCCCTTCAGGATATGAAGGCTATCGCGGCCCAGCTCGCCATCCAGTACCCAGAGAACAAGGGGCAGGGTGCAAGTGTGCAGCCGCTTTCCGAACTCATCATCGGCCAGGTGCGTCCCATCCTCCGCACGCTGCTTGCCGCCTCTGGTTTGCTTCTGCTCATCGCGGCAATCAATGTCGCCAGCCTCCTTCTGGCCCGCTCCGAATCCCGACGGCGGGAAATCGCCGTTCGCGGAGCATTGGGCGCCACTCCAGCCCGTCTCACTCGTCAGTTTGTGACCGAGATTCTGCTTCTTGCCCTTGCAGGATCAGTCGCCGGGCTCGTGATTGCCAGTTCGACAATGACGCTTCTCAAGGGACTCATCCCGAAATCGATTGCGGGCAACGTGCCTTTCGTGAGCCACGTCGGGCTTCACCCGCATTCGGTGCTATTCGCCTCGGCCATCGCCATACTCGCAACCGCGCTGATGGCTCTCACACCCATCTTGCGTCTCTCCTTCCAGGAGATCCGCACCGGCCTTGAAGATAGCGGACGCGGCGCTGCCGGGAGATTCTGGAAGCGCATTGGCGCGAACCTGGTCGTTGTTGAACTCGCGATTGCGGTGGTATTGCTCGCAGGAGCGGGTCTTCTGGGCAAGAGCTTCTATCGCCTGCTCCACGTCGACCTCGGCTTTGACGCGGCTCACTTGGCTACGGTGCAGCTGGTCGTGCCCGAGAGTACCTACCCCAAACCGGAACAAAAAGTCGCTCTCTTCCGCGAAGTGACGCGCCGCCTCTCCGCCCTTCCCGGCGTCGAATCGGTAGGAATCACCAGCGACCTGCCTATCCAGTGCAACTGCGATACCGACTGGATTCGCATCATCGGCAAGCCCTTCCACGGTGAGCACAACGAGGTCGACGAGCGCGACATCACCCCCGGCTACCTTCCAACGCTGAAAGCGCAGCTCCTCCGCGGACGTCTCTTTACCGAGGACGACGGCACCTCCCGATCTCAAAAGATCGTCATCAATCAGACGCTCGCCGATAAATACTTTCCCGGCGAGGATCCCATCGGCAAGAAGATCGGTAACGGCAGTCTCGATCCGAAATCCATCCGGGAAATCATCGGCGTTGTAGGCAACGTGCGCGAAGGTGGTCTCGACGACGATCTCTGGCCCGCCGAGTATCAAGCCATGTATTACGAGCCCGACGGTTTTGTTTCGATTGCTGTGCGAACCGCCGGAGATGACAAATCCATCCTCCCCGAGATCGTCAAGACCGTGCACTCCATCGATTCCGGCCTGGGCACGGTAAACGAAATCACGATGTCCGACCAGATCAACTCGACCCAGTCCGCCCTGATGCATCGCTTCTCCACCTACATCGTTGCAGGGTTCGCATGTATCGCCCTCGTCCTTGCCGTCGTAGGGCTCTATGGAGTTGTCGCTTATTCCGTTAGTCAGAGAACCCGCGAAATCGGTGTCCGGATGGCTCTGGGCGCGCAGCGCAACACGGTTTACCGGATGGTGATGCGCCAGGCCTCCTGGATCACACTTTTCGGCGTCGCTATCGGGTTGCTCTGTGCGGGCGGATGCTCGATGTTGATGAGCAAGCTCCTATTCGGGGTCCAGCCCTGGGATATTCCCACGCTGGCCGCCGTAGCCATCGTTCTGGCGGCGTCTTCGCTGGCTGCCAGTTTTCTTCCCGCGCGAAGGGCAGCCTCGGTAAACCCCATTGAGGCTCTCAGAACCGAGTGAAAGCATGATTAGCCGACTACAGGGGGTGGGGGTGCCCCCCCACTATTTGGGAATAAATATCCTTTTATCAATGGGTTAGCGGCATAGTTGCGCGCCAAATATTTCATTCCAAATGAGTTACGTACCAAATATTTGTCATTAAAGGACTTAGGGTACGACTAAAAGCCCAGCGACGCGAGAGCCGGATATGATCCCGCGTCAAGGGATATTTTTAAGGACTTTTCCCGCGCATAGTCATTTCTTTAAGAATTTCTCCCGGCACATCCTTCATGGATTGCTCCGGCACATCATTATTGTCGCGCAGACGGGAGGTAATTCCCTGCAAATTCGAGGTGCCTGTAAACGCAGATTTCTAAAGGCACTTCTCAAAAACTTGAAGGTCGCTCTGGCTTGACATCCGGTTGCACAATTCGGAAACGTCGCTGATCAGACCAAGTGGAGGAAGCTGTTCGGTGCCAGACGCGAGCCCGGAAATACGAGCTCGAGATTCTTTGCGCCCAACGCCCCGCTCACGACCTCTCCGAGCACCTGACGGTAATCCGTAGTCAACGCCAGATCGCGGCCTTCGTTCAATTGGTCGTTGCTCAATCCCGGCCACCGGCCGTAGACCTTGCCGCCCTTCACGTTCCCGCCGAGCACGAACATGACATTCGCGTGACCATGATCGGTGCCGCCGGTGCCATTTTCACGAGCCGTACGCCCGAACTCCGACATTGTCACGAGGGTGATATTTTCCGCGTCATCGCCCATGTCGCGCCAGAAGGCAGCAATAGCCTGCGAAAAGTCGCGCAGCCGACCTGCGAGTTGGCCCTCGACGTTGCCTTGATTCTGATGCGTGTCCCAGCCGCCGATATCTGTGAACGCTGCCTCGACGCCCAGATTCGACTTGAGCAGTTGAGCAACCTGTTTCATCCGGTTGCCGAATTCCGAATTCGGATAGTCGGCGCCAGCGGCGGGCTGATACTGCGCGGGATTCGCCGCGCGCAGCATCTTCACCGCCTCGAAAGTCTCTTCGCCCGCAGCATGGAGAATGCGATCTCCGCTCTCGCCATACATTGCTTCAAAGGCACTAGCTGCTGGAGAAGGAGCGGGGCCGCGTCCGGCGACATTGAAATTGTTCACATTTCCAAGCGCGATAGCCGGGATTTTCCCCGCAAGCGTTCTCGGAACCTGCGGACCGAGAGCCAGCGCACGAAACGCCGTCTGCGGGTGTCGATACGCGAGGTCCTCCGCCTGCAGCGCGCGGTTCAGCCATCCATCGTCTGTGCTCCTGATGCCCGGCGTTCCCGACTCCATGTAGTCCTGCGCATCAAAGTGCGACCGCGACATATCGGGAGATCCTGCAGCATGGACGATCGCAAGATGTCCCGCATTATAGAGCGGCTTGAAACTTGCGAGCGCCGGATGCAACCCGAAGAATCCATCCAGATCGATCACCTGGTTCTGTGGAATCGCGATGCTCGGACGCATCGAGTAATAGTTCTTTTCGCGATAGGGAACAACCACGTTCAATCCGTCTGCTGCTCCGCGCTGAAAGATCACGACCATGCGGCGATTCGGGGTTGCGGCGGTTTCGGCCAGCACCGATCGCACCAGGAAATCCGGAATCGCCGTGGTGGCTGCGACCGCCAGAGCGCCACGATGAAGAAAGAACCTCCGATTGATGTGCATCAACTCTCTCCTTCAGCGCCTTTGAAACTCTGGCGAACCCAGTAAGAGTCCGGCGAGAATCTGGTCCTGCCGTTCACGCTGTGAAACCACCTGCGCGCGGAACTTTGGCCTGTCTTTTGTCGCGACAGGCATCACTGAAGCCGCGCTTTGCGCTTCAAATTGCTGCAAGACAGCGGATCTGGTGCCGTCGGTTATGCCGGATGCGATCAGAATCACTTCGAGCCGTGATTCCTCTGACTGCGGATCAGGAGAATCAGGATTGGGCTCCAGCATCGCGGTATCGTTGTCCGCCGTTTGCGTTGGATCCCATAAGATTGTGATTCCCGGCAATCGATTTGCCGCGATCGACAATGCGAAGTTCATGCGGTTTACCAGAGCGTTTGTATTCACCCACGTCTCTGCGTTCCAACCGTATCCGTTCGGCGTCACGCATCCGTACAAGGGCATGCCCATCTCGCGAACTGAATTGGCCAGCGGCTGCAGGTTTTCGATATTGGCATTGCCGGCTCTCGCAGCCGAAACCACAAATTCGATCGGCGTCTTCACTTTCGCCCTGTAAACGGACGTGTCCCAGAATTCCGGCGAATGGAAGAGCGTGGTCAATACTGCGCTGATATCTCCATCGGTCTTCAGAAACGTGTTTGCCATATGGTCGACCAGCGCCTCGGGAGGATCGTCGCTGACGAATCGCACCGCCAGCTTGCGCGAGACAAACCGGGCAGTGGCGGGTCTGGTTGCGAGCAAGTGCAGCAGTTCGCGGCCCTCCTGCTCGCCGTGCTCTTTGAACTTCCTGCCCATCACGACCTTCGTTCCCGGCTCATGTCGCCTGGGATCGAACTCAAATCCGCCGCCGCGCTGCGGCCGTTCCACAGTCCACCCGGTCAGAATGCGAGCCACCTGCGTAACGTCGGCCTGCGTATAACCGCCGTTTACGCCGAGCGTGTGCAACTCCATCAGTTCGCGGGCATAGTTCTCATTGAGTCCCTCGTGCTTCTTCTTGTTGTTGTTCTGCCGGAACTGCGACCGTTCCGCCGCAAGCGATTCAGGGCCGATGCTGCCGGCATTGTCGAGGTAAAGCATCATTGCCGGACTGTGAGCGGTGGCCTGCAGCAGGTCCTCGAATTTGCCCAGCGCACGCGGACGAATTACATCCCGTTCGAAGCTGACGAGGTAGTAAGGCATCTCGTCGTTCTTGTGGAGGAACACGTTGAAGTGATTCATCCAGAAGTCCGTCATGACCTCCTGCAATTGGGCATTCGAGTAGATATCGCGCGTCAAGCGCTGCGCAACGATCTCCTCGTTCACCAGCCTCTGCGGATTTTCGAGGTCCAGCACGATCTCTTTCAGGTCCGGCGGAAGGTCCTTGACCAACGCGGCACGTTGCGGGGGACGCAACGACCTGAAGAACGCATCTGCTTCTTCGGGGGGCATCGCCGCCAGTTGGGTGACACGCTGCGCCGGCATGCTATCGAGCAAGCGCTTAAACCCGGCTTCGTCAAATGGCATTTGCGGAACGGTATCGGTGGTCATCCGATTCGGCTCAGCGACAGGTCCCTGCGTATTTGCCGGCTGGACCGCCGCGCCATTGTCCGAAGTGATTGCATTGGCAATTGTGTTCGTGCTCGAATCGGTGGCCGTTGCCGCAAGCTGCTTCTGTGGTTCGCCCGCTTTCTTTTGCTCCTTCTCCTGCCGTTTGATCGTGACTCGAAACATCTGATCTTCGTAGACTGCGCGCAACGCTCCGCGTTCAGGGATGGCCAACCTGCCGTCGAGTGCCTGACGAATGAGCGCATTACTCGGCGCTCGATAGAGCAGGTCTTCGGGGCTCCACTGCATGGCAGGGAAGGCAGCGAGGCGCGCTTTCAAATCGGTTTGGTCGATTGCGGCTGGACGCAACTGGCTGTCGAACCATTTCTCCAGGCCGATGTCGCGAACGGCATCCAGGTCGCCGGGCCGGGGGCCGAAGGTAAAGCGGCTCAGCGCGTGCAGAATTCGCGCATCCCCCTGCAATTGGCGGGAGTGATAGTCGGCTCTGGCAGCGGCGTGGCCGTCCACCGGGTGTTCCGCAGTTAATACGGTGCCACTGAAAAGGTTTTGGCAAAGGAGGACACTGAGGCACAGAGCGGCAGTAAGGTCTCGTTTAACAAGCGGCATGGACGATTCCCCAACCCAGAGGTGTGCTTTGACACTGCGTCGGCCTGACGACCTGATTATGATGACTCCAAATGTCTAAAGAAGTTGTGGTAACTGCACGACTTGCTGTCCTTTTGTAACAGGACGTCGGCCCAAAATACCGGTGGATTCGAAGCAGTCGCTGGATTTGTCCGCGGTTGGCGGTCGGCGAATCTGCATTTCTATGATTCCAGGGACGTAAGACTAGCACCAACGAGTGATTTGATCGAGCGGGGGGCTCCCACTAGAATTGGCTTTCGAGTGGGCAACGCACTTCGCCAGTTGCGCTGCCCAGGTACGGGGTAAGGCCGATGCATCCACAGGAACACGGGCCATATGGAGGTGAGCGCCCCCGCGTTCTCATCGCCGAAGATGACACGGTCACCCGCCTTATCCTCAAACACTGGATCATGCGCTGGGGCTATGAAATCGTGGTGGTCGAGAATGGCATCGACGCATGGAAGGTGCTCCAGGAGGAGTTTCCGCCGGAGGTCGTCATTGTCGACTGGGCGATGCCGGGTATGGATGGCATCGAACTGTGTCGCCGTCTGCGCGACAGATCGCGGGCCTATTACCACTACATTCTGATGATTACAGGGCGATCGGACGAAACCGATGTGGTGCATGCGCTGGAATCGGGTGCGGACGATTGTCTTGGCAAGCCGTTTGGTGAAGCCGAACTTCGAGCGCGACTCCTCGTGGCAAGCCGCATTTTGACCCTTCAGAATGAACTCATTCATGCACGCGAAGAGTTGCGCAGCCAGGCGATGCGCGACGGGCTAACAGGTTTGTGGAATCGGACCGCCTTTATCGACCTCTTCAAACGCGAACTCGAACGCGCCGCACGAAGCGGTGGCCGCACCGGCCTGCTGCTCTTCGACCTCGACAACTTTAAGAAGGTCAACGATACCTACGGACATTTGACTGGGGATGCAGTCCTGAAGGAGGCTGCCCGCCGCCTCTGCCAGAATGTTCGCTCCTACGACTTCGTGGGCCGCTACGGCGGCGAGGAATTCTTCGTGGCCTTGCCAGGCGCGGGCAGGGAACAGCTCTGCCATCGCGCCGAGACCATCCGAAAGGCAATCTGCGGTGAGCCTTTCAGCATGCCTCATGGTGAATTGAACGTGACAATGAGCGTGGGCGCGAGGGTTACGGAAGCCGGCGGGACGTCTGCCTCCGACGCGTTGATGGTTGCCGACGTCGGCCTCTACAAAGCCAAGAATTCGGGTCGTAATCGCTCCGTGTTCTGCGAAAGAACATGGGAGGAAGTTCTTGCGACACCGATGGCTCAGCGGGACCTCTGCGCCCAATGCCATGCCGGCCCGGATTCATCCTGCGTAATCACGGAAATCTTCTAAGCCGAGTCCGGCGAAGCCCGAAAGCAATGGGCGGCGGACGTATATCTCTTTCAGCAATTGAGGGAAGGAGAGATCGCGGTGCGACTTTCCCTGGGAGCTAACAGCCCTTTTTGCACCGCTCCATGATTGCCTTGTGCAGCCGCTCGCGAAGGCCCGAGGGCATCTCGTAGATTTCGTGGGAGCGATAGATCTGAATGGTCTTGCGAGTGGTGCTCAGGGTGACCTCGCAGTGTTCGCAACCGCGCAGATGTTCCTGCAGATCGGCGCGCATCTGGGTGGTCACCGTGTCGTCGATCATGTCGTCTAGCATGGCCAGAAACTCAGTGCACGTCACTTTTCACTCCCTTTTCCCTGGGAACCTTCTTCCGCTTGAAATAGCGGCTGAGGCGTTCGCGCAGCTGTAACCGGGCGCGCAGAAGGCGTGATTTCACGGCCGGTACGCTCAATCCCAGCGTCTCGGCTGTCTCCTCTGTGGAGAGACCGTCTACGTCGCGAAGCACAAAAACCACACGGAATCCTGGCGGCAAGCCCTGAATCGTCTTGCGTAAAATGTCGGCCAGTTCGGACTGAGTATAGTTTTGCTCCGGATCGGGGGCCCAGTCCGCGAGGTCGCGCGGAACGCTTCCCTCGTCCGTATCGATGTCCTCGTCGATTGAGACCATCTTGCCGGTACGCCGCTTCCGCAGGCGCATCAGACTTTCGTTTACTGCGATCCGGACCAGCCATGTGTAAAACTTCGAGTTCCCTTGAAATTGATCGAGCTTCTCGTACGCCTTCAGAAACGCGTCCTGCATTACGTCTTCAGCATCTTCGCGATTCTGCGTGATATGCTGCGCGATCCTGAAGACCTGGCGTTCGTACTTGCGGACGAGCTCATCGTAGGCCGAGACATCACCGGCCCTTACCTTCTCTACCAAGGCAATGTCGGGATGCTGCTCGTTTTCGCCTGCTATCGATTGGATGGTCGCCATGGGGGTTGGTTGCGGGAATTCTATATCGGGTGGCCGAAATCAGCTCCCGCACACGTCTAAGTGTAAAGGTGGCCCCCCAAACGGTCCAATGGGATTTCAGCGGATAGCAATTTCAAACGGGTTTCGGGCCTGAAATGCCTGGGCTGGTTACGGGAGTGGTTCTTCGTTGTTCTGCAGAGCGGGTTTGGGGCTTACATTGAAACTATGAACCCAGTTTTCCCCCCGCATCCACCGCAGGCACCGGCCCGGATGCTGGCTGTTGCGCTCTGCGCTCTGCTGATTGCCGCTCCGATAGAGGGGAAACGGTACGACGACCAGGCAAAGTCCTCAGATACGACATCTTCGACAACGAGTAAGACGAAAAAGAGTGGCAGCTCGACTTCCACGAAACCAGCCTCGTCGAGCCATCAGACGACGAAGAAGACAGGATCATCCGCTTCGCACAAATCGTCTTCCGCGCAGAAATCGGCCACCAAGCCACGAGGCAAGAAAGCGCATGTGAGCCCGGCCGAACAACGGCGCCGGGCGGCGAGAGCGCACAAGATCAAATTGGCCTTCGTCGCTTCGAGCGAGCTCCGCCCGATGGCTCAACAGCTCACAAACCTGCGCACGCCTGCCGCTTACGCCGGGGTCTCGGCTTACGCAAAATCCCATACGGGCGAAGCTGCCGCAACTGCCTATCTTGCGCTCGGTCACGCCTACCTTCTCGACAAGCGATATGCCGAATCCGTGGCCAGCTTTCACCAGGCAAAAGAATCCGGGGAGGCTCTCGACGACTACACCGATTTCCTCGCGGCGAAGGCATACCATGAAGCCGATCAGGAGGCGCAGGCCGAAGCTCTGCTCAAGGGATTCAGGACGAAGTACCCGGACAGCATTTTCGTGGACGAGGTCCCTGAGCTCGAAGCGAACGTGTTACTCGACCTTCACGATGCCGCAGGGGCGAAGCGGGTTCTCGATGCTGCTTCCACGGATCCCGCCGCCGGCCGGGTTGGCTATCAACTGGCAAGCGCACAGGTCGCGCAGGCTCTGAACCAGAACGCCGAGGCAGTGCGCATCTACAAGTCGCTTCTGCTCGGGTATCCGCTCAGCACCGAAGCCTCGATTGCACGCGCCAAGCTGACCTCATTGGGCGCGGAGGACACGCTTACCACCGAAGAACTTCGCAGTCTCAGCGACGCTTACTACCGGGCCGGCCGTTACGAAGAAGCTGCACAGCAATATCGCGTTCTTGCAGCCAAGGCCAGTCTCGACCCCCAGGTACGCAATGGATTCAGCGTGGCGGCCGCGGCTTGCGACCTCAAGCTGAAACGGCTTACTGAAAGCCAGGTGCAGGCACTTCCGGACACTCCGGATGAGAATGGCGCGCGTCGTCTTTACCTTCTGATGGAGCTGGCTCGCAACCGCAATGACCTCGACACCCAGACCAGTATCGTTGCCCGGATGGAGACTGACTTCCCGAAAAGCCAGTGGCTGGCAGAGGCGCTCTTCTCAAGCGGAAACATGTACCTGTTGCGCAAGGACTATCAGCGGGCCGCCGACTACTACGGCTACCTTGCCGAGCATTTTCCAACCAGCAAGAATGCTTCTGCCGCGCATTGGCGCGCCGGATGGCTCTACTACCGGCTGGGGAATTACAAAGACGCAGAGCGCATCTTCGACGAGCAGATCCGAAACTTCCCGGGCACTCCTGAAACTGCATCGGCTCTCTACTGGCGTGGTCGTCTGTATGAAACCCAGGATCACAATCCGGCAAAAGCAGTTGCAAACTACCGCACGATCGTTCGCGTTTATCAGCACTACTTTTACGCGCAAATGGCCCGTCAGCGCCTTGCCGCCCTGGGAAGCACCGAGGCTGCCTCTGCTCCGGAGCTGGACGATATCAAGACGCCCGAGCCCCCTTCTCTGGCGGAAAGTTTCCCCGAGGACAGCCCGCATCTGGCCAAGGCGAAGTTGCTGGCAAACGCCGGACTGAACGATTACATTCCAAGGGAAATTGCCGCCGACCCCGATTCGGGATCGTGGAGCGCGCTTGCGGAGGCGCAGATTTATGCCTCCTATGGCGAAGCCTATCGGGCGATGCGCTCTCTCAAGCGCGCTCTTCCGGGCGCGGCAAGTGCATCCATCCAGTCGATCCCGCTGCCTTACTGGCGCATTCTCTTTCCGGAACCATACTGGACGATTATCAAGTCCGAGTCAGCGAAAAACAGTCTCGATCCATACCTTGTCGCGTCGCTTATTCGCCAGGAGTCGGAGTTTAATCCGTCCGCAATCTCCTACGCAAACGCCTGGGGCCTTATGCAACTTCTTCCCTCTACCGGCAAAACTCTGGCGCGAACGGAGGGTATGACGCGCTTTCAGACATTTATGTTGCTCGATCCCGAAACCAACATCCGATTGGGCACGCGCTATCTGAAACAGTTGCTCGACAAATTTGGCGGAGTGCCGGAGTATGCTCTTGCCGCCTACAACGCGGGGGACAACCGGGTGCTGGACTGGCAGGCTGCAGGACCGTACAGTGGTATGGACGAGTTCGTCGAGTCTATTCCATTTACGCAAACGCGAGAGTATGTTCAGTCCATCATGCGCAATGTCGAAATCTATCGCGAGATTGACGCAACCAGCACCACTGCCGCTTCCGCGGGGAGCGCATCGGGTGAGGAATAAAAACTCGCCGAGGAATCAGATTTGGTACTAACCCAGGCGGATTCCGATTGACGCAACGGCATCCATAATTGAGACTACACGCAATTGACCGACAACCATTCGCAACGCAACAGAACTATCGGAACTTGCTTTGTCACGTCAGACTCTCGGAGGCAGGATGTCTAACGACTTGCAATTCCTCGAAGAATGGATTCCCGACAAAATGGACCCCGGCACCGTGTTCCTGCTGGGAAATCAGGCGAAACTTGGTCACTCTCAAAATCCATACGTGGCGGTGATGTCGTGCCCGCGTTGTGGGACCATGGGCCTGATCACGCGCCGTCAACTGTGCTCAAAAGAAGCGATGATTTGCGGCGGCGATGCCTGCTCAGCCGAGTACCTTCTGGACGGGGAGAATATTCTCTTCCGACCGGCTCAATAGAAGATCGGTTCCTGTTTGAGGGTCTGTGATGGTGCCCGGAGGGGGACTTGAACCCCCACGGCCTTGCGGCCTGCGGATTGATATAGGACTTTTTCGCCGTAGCGAGGAATTGCTGTGTGTCGCAGAAAGGTTAGGAACTGGTTCCCAGAATTGGTCCCTCGCAAGCTAATCAGCCGTGGCCGTTGTTGGAAGTCCACGAGCGATCCCGGTGCGTACTTCGATGGAAGCGGTCAGACCCGAAGCCAAGTTGATGAACTCAGACGCGCTTTCGACGCTAATGGAATCTGGCTGGGCACGTTCGGCTTCATCGAGAAGTGCTCTAAGCTTCGAAAGCAAATCGTATTGTTCTGCAGTGATAGCACCTGCAGCGAGCAGGAATGCCCCAACTACCATCGGCATGGCGACAGCTGCCTCTGAAAGCTCGATGCCCTTGCGTCGTGCAAATTCGATTATGGACTCATGCACCCGATCGAACGCTCGACGGATGGCAGATCTCGGTCTGACTTTGGCAATCCGCAGAAGGTCTTCCCATTTGTCGGGCGGATCACTCGGAAGGGTTGCGGCTGCAGCACTAGCAGAGAGCTCTGCAACCTCCTTACCAAATCGAATCTCCACGTCGCTGTACTTCACAGTTCTAAGAAGTGGAATGAGGTTGGTAAGGTATTTTCGCAACAAAAGCACACATGCGAGAACAGTTGCAGGCCACACCACCGAGCCGATAATCTGTGCCCAAAAAGACAAAACGCCACTAACTTCTTCCTTCATCCCTAAGATCTCCCTTCCTATACGGAACTATCACGCGCCCAAAAGAAGTCGATTCACTTTATCCTTCAAGTGATTTGGCGCAAGATGGCGCGTATCGTGCCGTCATATCGATTGCCTTGTGATTTTTCAGTTTCTGGACGGTCTTGAGATCAACTCCAGTCATCACGTCTCAAGTCCAGGTCCCTATTCTTGAGCTCTTCTGGAATATCTTATTAATTGGAGCACGCAGTCATTCAACTGAACATAACGAATGATGCCATTCTTGGTCAGGCCTAAATGGATGTTGCCGTTTTGAAATCAACCTGGTTTGAGGTGACGCTAAACCCCTCTCTCTTCCTGATACCTGAGTTCAAAGCCATAATCTAGGCGGTAGATGCAATGTGGTCAATCTTTCTTCAGTGGTTCTGCTCTCAAAAGACGATAAGAAAGATTGCTGAACACGGCAACGTATGTGTACGCCCGATATTACCGGGCATTTGTATTCTTGAAACCTTGAAACGATACGACCCTCAATATCACCATATTTCGAATCGGCGAATAAAGGACTAAGAAAATTCGAACGGAAAGGCAAGGGAACGCATGGCGAATTTTCACCCGCAGGGGAATGGTGGGCAGGGGCAGTTTTGGTGGATTGACAACCTGGGAACACAACCGTTTTCTGAAATCGAGAAATTCGACTTCAACCTGTTGCCGAATCGCCCACAGCCCCAAGGACCGCTCACGGATCTTGTTGGTTCGTACTTGCGATCAACTCCCATCCGCATAGAAGGGGGCAAGACGTTAACTCTCCGGGCGACGATTGCGAACGCCAACGAGGCGGATAGCGCATATCAAACGGTTGGCTTTGGGCTACTGCTCCAGCAAGGCATAGTGAAGTACGTTCTTTTCGCTATTCGTCCAGACAATGTTGGCCGGTTCGGGGACATGGGGCCAAACGCGCCTCAAGCCTTTGCTCCGCCCTCGCCCGGTGTCGATTGTGTGTTTACTCCATTTCCAATCCCGCCGCAATTTTCAATCGGCGGCATCGACTACTCGAAATATGGTGACGCCGCGACTGCAATCAATGCAACTTGTGGAATCGATGCGGCGGGCGAATACGAGTTGGTCATTGGAGTGTTCGTGAGAGGCGGAGTAGGCAATCCTGAACGCCCGGCAGGCCTAATCGTCTGGTCTACGGACGTGGCGTAGGGTCGGGCAATTCCAGCAACTGCAAATGTAGATCAGAGGCGCGATGAAAGCCGCCTGATTGGTGAACGATCGGTTCCTTCACGTTCTTCGCCTCCGCGCTCAGCGCCCGCTCAGGGGACGCGCCACATACAATACACGCTTGAAGGGGAAGTTCCTTCGCGCTCCTCGCAATGTGTCGCCGGGCCCGTGACTCTTAGGGCCCCAATTCACCCGCTTACTTCACCGACAGCTCCCAATTGATTCTTTGGTGCCCGGAGGGGGACTTGAACCCCCACGGCCTTGCGGCCTGCGGATTTTAAGTCCTATTTTACGGGCCAGAGCATAGCCTTGCACTCCCCTGCACCGCAGCGAATAACGATAGCAGAATGAATGATTTGGATTCGATATCCACATTGCACAAGATCGCACAAAAAGGAACCAAAACACGGTACAAAGTGGCACCAAAAGCGGCACCAGATTCTAAGGTTGAGGCGAGAGCAGCGAGATCTAGTCGGCAGGCATGCAATGTAGTTGTGCTTTGCTGTAGACGGCTGCGTGCCGCTGCATGCGCCAAAAATCCACTGCAATATAACAAATTATGTTATATTCGAATTCTACGAGGATTCTGTGACTGGAAATGCCCTAAGAACTGGACGCGAGGAAGCCAAACTCACGCAGCAAGAAGCGGCGTCAAGGCTTGGTCTCACGCAAGCTTACCTGTCAATGCTCGAACGAGGGCGTCGGCCTGTGACCACGGAACTCGCTGCGCAAGCAATAAAGGTATTTCATCTCCCGCCAACGGCCCTGCCCTTGGAAGCGGACTCTCTTTCGACTCTGGATGAGAGTGCGTTCAAAGCAGAGCTGGGCGCATTAGGATACCCGGGCTTCTCCTATCTGCGCGGAAAGTCTCACCACAATCCAGCTCGATTGCTGTTCCTCGCACTCGACCAAGACAGCCTCGACAGGAGGGTGGTGGAGGCACTTCCCTGGCTGGCCTATACGTATCCGAGCATGGATTGGGAGTGGCTCACACGAAACGCCAAGTTGAACGACCGTCAGAACCGGCTTGGGTTCGTGGTGGATCTTGCCGAGGAAGTCGCAGAGAAGGCCGGCGATGCAACACGAAGAAAAAGCCTATCGCAGAATAAGGCTCAAATAGAACGTTCGCGACTCGCAAGAGAGGACACGCTCTCCAACGACTCCATGACACAAGCTGAGCGCAAGTGGCTTCGTCGGAATCGCCCACCAAAGGCGCGACACTGGAACCTGCTCACGGACCTCGACGTGAAACACTTGGCTTATGTGCCCTCGTGAAGCGATTCCGGAACCGTGGCGGTCCTTCCTCAACGAACTGGACCGAATTGCGATATCGATGGTGCGTCTCGATTGTATTGGCGGTTTTGTTGTCACGATGCTTTACGGGCTGAGCCGGCCTACTGCCGACGTGGATGTGCTTGAAATCGCCCCACGTGCTGTGGCGGACGCTTTTTCTCAGGTCGCGATGCTGGGAGGGCCATTATTCCAGAAATATGGCGTCTATTTGGATCGAGTGACTATTGCGCAGCCACCCTACGAATACGAAAGTCGCCTTCAGGAAATGTTTCCTGGAGCATTTCAAAACTTGCGCCTGATGGCACTTGATCCATACGATCTCGCGCTTACCAAGCTCGAACGCAATATAGAGCGAGACCGAAGCGATGTGCGATACCTGGCTCGTGCCATTCCTTTTGATCTGGAGCTGCTTCGCCATCGTTACCAGCAAGAGCTTCGTCCCTATCTCGGCAATCCGAAGCGAGAAGACTTGACGCTTCAATTATGGATTGAAGCCATCGAGGAAGACAGGGCCGTCTGATCGAACTGCTCTCTCTAAGTCAGTGAAATCTGCCTAACGCGTGAAGTGACGACTCGGAGGTGTTTGGCTGGATGCGTCTCGTTTTGATTTCAGATACCCACGGTCTCCATGATCGAGTTCCGCAATTGCCGCAAGGTGACATTCTCGTGCATGCTGGCGATTTCATGAACGCAGGTTATGATCTGCGGGAAGTTGTCTCATTCAATCGCTGGCTTGGAGAACAGCCCTTCGCGCATCGCATTGTTTGTAGCGGAAATCATGACCGGCTGTTCGAGAACTCTCCGGAGCTGGCACGCCCGCTCCTATCTAACGGAATCTACCTCGAAGACAGCGGAACAACGATCGCGGGATTCTCTTTCTGGGGATCGCCTTATACTCCCGCGTTCCTCTACTGGGCTTTTATGTATCCTCGCGGTGAAGCGGCAAATGTGCACTGGGATCGGATTCCAGATGCCCTCGATGTACTCGTTACGCATGGTCCTCCTTATGGAATCCTAGATCAGACAGCTTCTGACGGGCCCCATCTGGGCTGCGAAGAGTTGCTTAAAGCCGTGCGACACAAGCGACCTAAGGTGCATGTCTTTGGCCATATTCACGGAGGTGCCGGAACTTATGACGACGGGAGCACTCATTTTGTTAATGTCGCCTATTTGAATGAGCGCTACAAACCCCTTGAGCCTGCAGGGATGGTCCGGGTAATCGATCTGTGAATCGCAGCGTGCAGCCTTTTTGGGGCTGAGATCACCCTGATTGCTCATGGTGTGACACCCAGCTTCGCCATGCGAGTGGCTCGAATCGCGGAATGCAGCTGGAAAATGTATGGCGGGGACGACGGGGCTCGAACCCGCGACCTCTGCCCTGTAGACCTCTGCCCGAACATTGAGTTTGCGGTTGCTGTCTCTAGTGTGGGCGAGGCTACTTCCGTCTGAATCGAAACTCCGTCCCTATCGCTGTGATGGCATTGCTGTCCAGTACCTCAGTCGCCCGAGCGAAAACAATTGTTTCCTCGACCTGGATGTGGTCGGAATAGAGTTGCTTGAGGCGGGCGGTTTGGGAAAGCAACTGCTGTGTTTCCTCCAAACCTAAGCCGCCCGACTCAATCCAGGTTGAGTACAGCCTCTCGACCGATCCGTGCAAATCGTTTGCCTCGTGATGTTCATCCTCAAGCCTATCGATCTCTTTGAAGGAATCTGCAGCGGATTTGCGCAGTCGTGGAAAAAGCGATTCTTCTTCATCCGCTGTGTGGCGTTGTCCGCCAGTTCGGAAGTACTGGAGTGCAGCCTGAGCCGCGTTCCGTTCCTCGTCTGTTAGACTCCTGCCCTGTGCGCGATCAACCACCACACAGAGAATGCCGAGGAAGCTCTCTATCCTCCGGTGGCAGTCCTTGAGCATGCCAATCGGGTCATCAAAACCGCTGTCGGGCTTTGCACCAATCTGAATCGCCATTGCTTTTCCCTCGATTTCTTCTGTTCTTCTGATTGTCGTCCATTCGATTGCGATGACGCACTCAAGCACCCTGGAGAACATGAAGCGTTGATGCTGTTTTCACTTGCGGCATCGGTTGTACGTAGCCTTTCGGAATATAGGAGCAGCATGGCTCTTCGGCGTGCGGATCGCCGGTCAAAGCGTATGCGCGGGCTCGCGATCCACCGCAGATTTCCTTGAATTCGCAAGATCCGCACTTTCCCTCAAGCTTCGAGGTATCTCGCAAATCGCGGAACAGCGGCGAGTCGCGATAGATCGTGGCCAATTCCTGTTCACGGATGTTGCCGGCTGAAAGTGGAAGAAAGCCGCTCGGGAAGACTTCGCCTTTGTGCGAGATGAAGACGAATCCCTTTCCGTCGTTGAGACCGCGCGGCGCGCGCCCGATCGCGTCAACAGACCTCTCATGCACGCTATCGGGACCCCGTCCTGACTTTCGCTCGGCGACTCTCTGCTGCAAGACAAAGCGCCTGTAATGTTGCGCCTCTGTTGTTTTGATGTCGAAGCTTGCGGTCCTGGACAAACTGTAGATCTTCGCAAAGACGGATTCGAACTCTTCCGCACTCAATAAATCGTTCAGCTTTCCACGTCCCGTGGGGACGAGGAAGAAAACACTCCACAGGGTTATCTTTAATTTCTCCATCAACGCGACAATCTCGTCGATCTCATCAATGTTCCTGCGACTGAACGTGGTGTTGATCTGTACAGGAAGGCCGATCTCGTTTGCCCATCGAACGGCGTCAAGGGTTCGCGCAAAGGATCCACTCATCCCGCGGAATGCGTCGTGGGTTTTGGCTCTCGCGCCATCCATGCTCACCGCGAGGCGGGCGAGGCCAGCCTCTTTGAGCCTGACAACGACATCCTTCGTCAGCAACGGCGTAGCGCTCGGTGTTAATGAAACCCTGACTCCTACGGAACGGGCATGGCTGATCAAATCGAAAAGATCCGGCCGCTTAATCGGGTCGCCTCCCGTCAACACGAAAACTGGAACCTTCAAGGCTGCGATCTGGTCGATCAGTTGCTTACCCTCGTCCGTGCTGAGTTCCAGGGGATTGCGGTCCGGCTGGGCGGATGCGCGGCAATGTACACATGCCAGATCGCAAGCCTGAGTCACTTCCCAGATGGCAATGAATGGCCGTTCGTTGAAGTTGATCGTGTTGATTTGCGGGTTCATGAACCTATAAGACAGCCGCACATCTGCTTGACGCAGTGACCAAAGTCCCACACTGCTAGAATTCCCGAGTGACCGCTGAACGCACCGATCTTGCAACTGCCCTCGGGAAGACTGCGCTTTTGTCGAGCCTCACGCCGACGGAATTGAAAACGCTCGCTGCGCGAACAGTTCGCAAGCTCTTCAGTGCAGGAGAGTTGCTCTTCTCTGAAGGCGAGCCTTGCAGCGGCCTGCACATCATTGCACAAGGCAAAGTTCGCATCTTCAAGACGTCTGTGAACGGCCGTGAGCAGGTTCTTGCGGTGAATGTTCCGGGCGAATCTGTCGCGGAATTGCCGGTCTTCGATGGTGGCCCATTTCCAGCTTCCGCTGTGGCGATCAGGACGCAGAGATTGCGTTCATTTCGCGACGCGATTTTCAGGCGTATTGCATGGAGCATCCTGAAGTTGCGCTTAAAGTGCTCCAGGTAGTAGGCGCCCGGTTGCGGCGGCTTGTCGGGATCATTGAAGAGTTATCCTTCACGACGATCCGCCAGCGCTTGATTTCGGCATTGCTCAAGCTCGCTGATAGCGAAGGCAAGAAGACCATTCGCGGAATCGAGTTTCAACTTCCCGCAACCCATCAGGAACTTGCCAATCAGCTTGGAACGGTGCGCGAGTTGGTCTCCCGCAACCTTATGCGCTTGCAGGCCGAGGGACTTCTGGATGTTGACGCGCGACAAATCGTAGTAAAGGACCTTGGCGGCCTCAAGGCGCTGCTAGAGACCACTTCTTAGACCTTTCTGGTTCTGAGTGACATAAGTTACTGCTCCACGCTTCGTAGATGACTACGGTTGCAGGTGGAGAGTGCTTATGCCAACCTCAACGCAGTCCATCCGCGAAATCGTAACCCAGTATCCATCCTCAGCCGAGGTCTTTCATCGATTTGATATCGACCTGTGCCTGCAGGCTGATCTTTCGCTGGAAGGGGCATGCGAGGAACTGCAACTCTCGGTCGATCAAGTCCTCGAGAAGCTCAACGACTCGGAGGCCAAGGAACGAGGAGGCCCGGCTTTGGATCCGGCAACTCTTTCTCTCGCGCGCCTGGTCCAACACATCGTCCGCATTCATCACCATGGTGTTCGTCAAGAGCTTCCGAGACTAGCCGAGATGGCTTCAAAGGTGGCGGCGAAGCGCGGTGATCGTGCGCCCGAATTGCATAGGGTTGCTGAGCTGATTGAGCAGCTTCACGGCGAAATGTATGCGCATATCCAAAAGGAAGAGCAGGTTCTGTTTCCATTCATCTCGCAAATGGATCAGGAATCGATCGTCGCTTATCCGCCCTCTCACGCATGCTTCCGCTCGGTTGCCAATCCGATCTTCATGATGGAGCAAGAACACGAGTCTGCCGATCACATTGTGGCCGAGCTCGTTCGCCTTACAAATCAGTTTGAGCCACCCTCATGGGCGTGCGCTACGCATATCGCGCTCTTGTCAGGACTCCGCGAATTCGATGCCGACCTCAGGCGGCACGTCCATCTTGAGAACGATGTCTTGTTTCCCCGCGCGATTCAACTGGAAGCAGAACTCAAGGTAAGGAGTTAGTCATGGCTACGCTTCCGTTCTCCGGACAGTCGGCCCCTACAGGCGCAATCCACGGAAACGCAGCAATCGTTGCCCGCGAACGTCAGAAGAGCCTTATGCTCCGCGCGTGGATCTTAAGCGGGCTCTTTTTTATGGCTTTGCCTGGGACTCTATTGGGTTTTTCGAACCTGATGGCAATCAGTGTGCATCACGGTCTGGGTACGTTACCGGCCGCATGGATGGAAGGCCACGGACACGCACAAATGTTCGGATGGATCGGCAGCTTCATTCTTGGCATTGGATTCTATTCACAGCCCGCGCATGGACGGTCGGTCCTTCGCGTTCCTCTATCGTGCTATCGTGTTGTGGACCTCCGGTGTTGCGATGCGATGGTTCGCAAACATCTATGGATGGCATTGGCGCGCGCTCCTCCCGGTTTCCGCGGGATTTGAACTCGTCGCGGTGATTCTGTTTCTCTTCGCAGCCTCTCATCACAAGTTGCCAGAATCAACTCAAGGAAATAAGACGAAGGCTCCCATGGAACTCTGGATGGCTTCCGTCCTTATCGGGACTGCGGGGCTCGCGTCCGCTGTGATCTTCAATTTTGTCGAGTGTGTTCGATTAGGCATGCAGGGCGGCCTTCGGTCTTTTCCGCACTCGCTCGATCAGAAATATCTGGTCGTGCTGGGCTGGGGATTTGTCGTTCCGGTGGTGTGGGGTTTTTCGGCACGATGGCTGCCGACCTTTCTTACAATCTCGAAGCCCAATGTTCGTTGGTTTCGGACAGCCTTATGCATGGACATAGCGGGAGTTCTATTCGGCGTGGCAGGATGGCCCAAGCCCGCCACGATCCTCTTTGCCTTCAGCGCGATTACGATCGGATTTGCACTGCGCTTTGCAGAACGGCCACATGGGCGTGCCAAAACTCAGGGCATCCATCCAAGTTTCCCGACATTCATCCGTTTGGCTTATGCATGGCTGATGGTGGCTGGCTTGATGAGCGTATGGGCAGCATTCTCCGACCTGCACGGCGGTATCTGGGGTGCATCGCGTCATGCGCTTACGGTCGGATTCGCGGCAACGATGGTCTTCGCAATTGGACCGCGCATCCTGCCTCACTTCGCAGGAGTTCAAAACATTTTCAGCAAGCGTCTGATGCTTCTCAGTCTGCTCTGTCTCCAGATAGGTTGCCTGCTGCGTGTTTCTTCTGAACCCCTCGCCTATGAAGGTCTGGTCTCGTTCGCATGGAAGGTTCTGCCTGTTTCAGGAATGTTGGAATTGGGTGGAGTTCTTCTATTCGCTTCGAACCTCATGCTCACTTTTTTGCTGGGCCGACCGGCGTTTGCGACGGAGAGCTAGCAGCGCAACGCACAGCCGCACATAAGGCCTGGCAAAGGACGGACTGTCCTGCGATGGTGTGATTTAAATCACACCATGGTTCGCTTCTTGCTGGGATGATGAATCTCGGTATTTTTGAACTAATTCCGCCGGATAGTGACCTAAGTCCCTGCGTCCCCCTTTCCTTGAACACTACTGTTGCATCAGTGCAAATGCTTCAACAGGGACTTTCAATGAGCTTTTTACCGCTCGACGCATTCCGGAGCATTACACACCATTTTCGTCCTAATTGATTGAGGGAGGAATTATGTCCTATAAGCGTTATTGGGTGGCACTGGCCATCGTCATCATTGGTTCTTTCGCCGTGCTCGGGGGAGTCGGCCGGAAGATGATCAGCGAAGCTCCTCCCATCCCAGATGTCTACGGCACGGACGGGCAACTCCTCTTCACCGGTAGTTCCATCACCGATGGGCAAGGAGTATGGCAGTCCATCGGCGGCCAGGAAATTGGTACGGTCTGGGGGCACGGCGCTTACGTCGCACCCGATTGGAGCGCTGACTGGCTGCACCGTGAGTCAGAGATTTTGCTGAATACCTGGGCTGCCAAAGCGGGAGCGGACGAATTTCGCGGCTCTCGGTCCGGACCAACAGGCCATCTTCAAAGCGCGCCTGATTCGCGAGATGCGGACGAACACCTACGACGCCTCGCACAATCGCGTCACATTAAGTGCCGACCGCGCAGCAGCATTCGTGGAACTTCGGGCCTACTACACCGACGTTTTTGCGACCGGCAGGTCGGCATATGCCATCCCCAGCGGCGCATTGACCAATCCTGCAAAGCAATATCAACTCGCAGCCTTCTTTTGGTGGACATCATGGGCTTGCAGCACGGATCGTCCAGGTTCTGAGACGACTTACACAAACAACTGGCCGCATGAACCCCTTGTTGGAAATGTTCCAACATCCGGAGCCGTCCTCTGGAGCGTGCTGAGTTTCGTCGGTCTGCTGGCGGGAATTGGTGGCCTTGTCTGGTGGTATGCCTCCCAGGAGAAGGAACTCGTTCACGGTCCCTATCCAGAAAAAGATCCCTTCCTTGCATTCAAGCCAACTCCGTCGCAACGTGCGACATTGAAGTACTTCTACGTGGTGGTAATCCTCTGGGGCGTTCAGATTCTGATGGGCGTCCTGACGGCGCATTACGGAGTTGAGGGGAACGGATTCTTCGGTATTCCATTGGCTAAGTACCTGCCGTACGCCGTCACCCGCACCTGGCACTTGCAGCTAGCCATTTTCTGGATCGCGACGTCATGGTTGGCAACAGGCCTTTACGTTGGACCAGCTGTCAGCGGTCACGAACCGAAGTATCAGCGACTGGGTGTTAATGCACTCTTCGGTGCTCTGATTCTCGTAGTCGGAGGTTCACTTGCCGGTGAGTGGATGGGTATCCAGCAGCGTCTCGGCAACATGTGGTTCTGGTTCGGCAGTCAGGGTTATGAATACGTCGATCTCGGCCGCTTCTGGCAGATTCTCCTATTTGTAGGCCTGGTTCTTTGGCTTGTGTTAATGGTCGCGGCTCTCAAACCGGCGCTTGTTCGCAAGAGCGAAGACCGCGCACTCCTGACGCTCTTCCTCATCTCCAGCATTGCCATCCCGCTCTTTTATTCTGCAGGCCTGATGTACGGTCAGCGCAGCCATCTCGTTACCGCCGAATATTGGCGCTGGTGGGTAGTTCACCTCTGGGTTGAGGGTTTCTTTGAAGTGTTCGCAACCGTTGTAATCGGGTTCCTTTTCACGCGGCTCAAGCTTATCGAAATTCGCACCGCAACCAAGGCTGCGCTCTTTTCGACAACCATCTTTCTGTCCGGCGGGATCATCGGCACCTTTCATCACCTTTACTTTGCAGGGGCGACCCCGGCGGTGATTGGCCTGGGTGCAATCTTCAGTGCATTTGAAGTTGTGCCACTGACTTTGATTGGTTATGAAGCGTGGGAGAACATCCGCCTCGCGCAACCGACCAAGAAGTCTCAGTGGATCGCCAACTACAAGTGGCCCATCTATTTCTTCGTCGCAGTCGCATTCTGGAATCTGGTGGGAGCAGGTCTTTTCGGCTTCCTCATCAATCCGCCGATCTCGTTGTATTACGTCCAGGGACTCAACCTGACCCCAGTCCACGGTCACACGGCTCTCTTCGGCGTGTACGGGATGCTCGGGCTCGGTCTCACGCTGTTTTGCCTCCGTGCGCTGAAACCTGGTCGCAAGTGGAAGGACACTCCATTGAAGCTATCCTTCTGGTCTCTGAACTTTGGCCTGATCTTCATGGTTATCCTCAGCATGCTGCCAGTCGGACTGCTGCAAGCGTGGGCATCGATTGAACACGGCACTTGGTACGCGCGCTCCTCGGAGTTCATGCAGTCAGGCACGATGCAGACCTTGCGCTGGATGCGGGTACCCGGAGACATTCTGTTCTCCATCGGAGCATTGCTGTTCGCATGGTTTGTGCTTGGACTGTTGACTGGACACTCCTATGACAAGCAAGGATCCGATGGCCAGGACGCTTCATTGCGCGAATCTAGCCGAGAACAGGACCTGGCTCTGGCAGGCCGCTAAATGGAGTTACTTCGACTGCAAGTGACCAAAGTCGCTGAGATCGAGATCATCGAAACTCTAACATAGGATTCAAGGAGATCGTCATGACAACAACAACCCAAACCGTTCGAGAGATAGCTCTGGAACAGCCGTCTTCGATTCGGGTTTTCGAGAAGTACGGTATTGATTACTGCTGCGGTGGCCGCAAACCCCTATCTGAAGCGTGCACCGCCGGGAACGTTGAAATCGATGCAGTCCTTGCGGCACTCGATCTCGCTGCGCAATCGCTCGCACCTGTTTCCACGGACTGGGCGCGGGAATCGCTCGAAGTCCTGAGTGCCCACATCATTGATACGCATCACGCATATGTGAAAAGAGAGTTGCCACGCCTGGCAGTTCTTGCGCAGAAGGTTGTGAATCGTCATGGGGCGACGCAAGCGGAACTCCCGGCAATTCAATCGAAGCTGGTGCAGTTGGACGAAGAGTTGACGCAGCATCTCGCAAAAGAAGAGTCAATTCTGTTTCCGTACGTGGTACTTCTGGAACGGGCTGCAGCAAATGGCAGCCCAACACCTCGGGGATGCTTCGACTCTGTTGCCAACCCAATCGCCATGATGACCCAGGAGCACGATGCAGCGGGAGCGCTGCTCGCTGATATCCGGCGACTCAGTAACAGCTTCACTACGCCTCCGGAAGCCTGCCCAACCTATCACGCCTTTTATGACGGCCTAAGTGATTTTGAAAAGGATCTGCATCAGCACATCCATCTCGAAAACAATATCCTCTTTCCTCGCGCGATCGAGCTAGAGGCACGCGCCACCTAGTCGGCGGATCTCTACAATTGTTGTTGCCCTTAGCGCACTAAATAAACAAATGCGGCAGCCAGCGACGGAACAATCAGACGTTGGCTGCCGTAATTCGTGCAGTCCGTTCGAATTCCGCGTTGCGTGATTCTCTTTACACCTCA
>CAWIKQ010000007.1:0-144344 GCA_963836675.1 uncultured Acidobacteriaceae bacterium | reverse complement strand
TAATGGTCGGGGAGAGAGGATTTGAACCTCCGACCCCCTGGTCCCGAACCAGGTGCTCTACCAGGCTGAGCCACTCCCCGAACTCTGTGTTGGCGTGCGAATCATCGGGCGCGGCCTGGTGCGTTCTCCCGCTTGATGCGCTCTGCTAAGTGTAGCAGAATCGACGGGGCGGTGCCTGTGAGCCGGGGACGGTTTCCGGATATCCCGTTGGGCGTTCGCTGACTGATTTTTGAACCAGAGAGCCCGCCCGGAGATCCGGACGGGCTCGGTCTTGCGCTGGTTGAAACCTACTGCTTCTCTGGTGTGGAGGGCGGCGCGGCTCCTGGGAAAACTCCGAGTGGCGCGCGCTTTTTCTCCTCGCCTGCAGGATCGGGCAGCGGCTTGCGTGGAATCATCTGGTCGCGCATCGCTGCGTTGTAGACGAAGATTGCTTCCACCGTTGCGATCTGTTTCAGATCGGCGGCCTGAAGCCGCTCGACGACGTCCTGGTTCGAGTGATGCGTGCGGCTCTCATAATCCAGGTCATCCTGGATGAACTGGAATCCGGGAATGCCGACAGCGTCGAAGCTCAGGTGATCGGTTCCACCTGTGTTGCGCATGGTGAGGGTGGTGACGCCCAGATCTTTCAGCGGGGCGATCCACTGTCCGAAGATCGGCGCGGCTGCGGAGTTGCCCTGCAGGTATATGCCACGAACCTTGCCTGAGCCGTTGTCGATGTTGAAATACGCGGAGATCAGTTTCTGTTCCGGCTTGACCTCGAGAGGTCCGGTGGCCCGGCGCATGAATTCGGGAAGGGCCATCTGATCCGGAGCCGTGGAAAGAGCGGCAGAACCGAAGTGCTGCTTGCAATAACCCTTCGATCCAAAGAGGCCCTGCTCTTCTCCCGTCCACAATGCGATGCGGATGGTGCGGCGCGGCTTGACGCCCAGTGCCTCCAGAATGCGCACGGCTTCCATTGCCACTACGGTTCCCGCCCCGTTATCAGTCGCGCCGGTGCCGGCGATCCAGCTGTCCAGGTGCCCGCCGACCATCACCACCTGCTCCTTCAGTTTCGGATCGGTGCCGGGGATTTCGGCGACGGTGTCGTAGGCGTGTTCGTGCTCGCCGGTGAACTTGGTGTCGATGTTGATCTCGACGCTCACTGGAACATGAGCCTGCACAAGTCGATACAGCCGGCCGTAGCTCTCAATTGCAGCTACCGCCACCGGCACCTTCACTTTCTTGTCCGCGAGGTAGGGCGTCCGCCCAAGCGTTGCGCCGTTGTCATCAAAAAGCGTTCCGCCCGAGCCTCCGCCGTTCTTGGCATCCCGGCTCGGTTCGATGACCGCCGCGACCTTCTCGTCGGCAAAGAACTGCGCGATCTTGTCGATCATGCGCATACGCTCCATAAACGTACGAATCCGCGCCTGCATCTCGGGCGACGGTCCGCCGGCGCCTGCTGTCACCGGGAACTGCGCAATCTCTTCGAGATCCTTGTCGGTATCGCGCTCGAACAGGGGCTTGTCAACCGGTGGAACTTCGCGCATGGCGCCGTAAAGGACAATCTTGCCGGCTAGTTGTCCCTTGTATTTCTCGAAATCCTTCTCGTCGTGGATATCAACCCAGGCAACATCACCGGTGACCGGACCGGCCGTGGCGGGAGACCACGGTGTCGCCTGCAGGATCAGCACCGCGGTATCGGGCGTAACCATGCGTGCCCACGTGTTCATCTGTTGCCAGCCGAGTCCGAATTCTCCCCAGTCTTCGAGGTGGGCGTTCTCGAGTCCGATTTTGGTCAGCGTGTCGCGCGTCCATTCGTTGGCTTTCTTCCCATTGGGCGAACCGGTCAGGCGGGGGCCGATGCCGTCCATCAGAGCTGAGGCAAATTCCATCACGTGCGAGTGGTTCAAGCCTTCGTCACGGATGCGCTGATACATGGCGATGTCCAGAGATTCCGTTGCGGGCTGGATCTTCAGAATAGGGATCGGCTGCGGCGGGCGGCGGGGTAGCCTTCGGTTTATCAGCGGCGTATAGAAAGACGGCAGCGGAAAACATCACCGCCGGAAGGAGGCGAGCAACTCTTATATGCATCTTTTTTGGGGCTCCGATGAGATGGTGAATGCCTGTGTCGCATTCTATGGCATCGACCACCTCGACCGGAGGAAATAATGGCCGCGGATTGCGCGGTAGACAGATCCTAGTCGCTCTTTCCGCTTACCCCTGCGGGCAGATCGAGTGAGACCAGCGCAAATCGTGTTTTGCCATTTGCGGGGTCCTCGAAGCCGAGTATGTGTTGATGGCGTTTCGAACCCGCCTTCAACTGGAACCCGCCGTGTTCAGTAAAGTCTTTGCCATTGATCTGCACGTTTCCGTGGTGGCCCTCGTCAGCGCAAGTGAGTCCCTCAGAAGTGGCTGCAGGTGTTCCCACGGGTGAATTGCCCTGGCAGGTAATGACATCGCCGTAGCGGCCGAGCGCCTTCTTGTAAAACGCGGTCACCTTATCCTGCGAGTCCGCGGTTGAATAGTTGACGGCCCTCACGCGAAGGCTCCACTCGCCGAAGCCCATATTCACGTCTGCGGACTTGTCGTGGTCCTTGTCCTTCACGATCTCCGAGCCGGGATAAACGGGAAGGCCCAGATCTGCTGCGGTGATCTGGTTGGTGTTGACGTGGACGCCTCCAAAGGGGGTATCGACCTGGACGTTCTTCTCCTGTCCATTCTCATCCTTGTCCACATGGATCCGGCACCCCGAAACTCCCAGCGCGAGTGTCAACCCAGTTAGCACACATACCACCTTTTTCGTCATTCCCAGCCCCCTTTACTCAATTTAGTACGGGTATTTTAGGTACCTGGTTCCGTCTGTTTTCCATGGCTGCATCTACATCTTTGTACTACTTTTGATCCCAACCGGGGTTGTAGTCAGCATAGACCGGGATTTGAACCGGCAACTGGCATCCAGGAGGCGCAAAGTTGATCGAAACTCGCAACTTGTTTTCCTGGAAATCGATGAATGACCATGGCGAACCGATACAGCAAGAAAGGACTTTAGATTATGCTTGCTCTCACTTACAAACGCATCCTGCTTACCGCGATATTGGCGGCGATGTCGATCACAATTCCATTTGCGGCAGCCCAGGACGCTGACGATCCGCCTCCTGAAGCCGGCCGCATATCCTACGTCTCAGGCAACGTTTCCATTCAACCCGTCACCGCCAACGAATGGGGACAGGCATACCCGAATCTACCGCTGGGCCCGGGTGATCGCATTTTCACCGACGCGAATAGCCGGACAGAAATCCAGATCGGCCAAACCTATGTCCGCATTGGCCCGAACTCCGATGTCACGCTGGTCGACGACTCCCAGTTCAACATCAATTTCGGAGTAGCGCAGGGCTCAATCCGTTTGCACAGCTACTCGCTCTGGCCGCGCCAATTGGTGGACATCAGCACGCCCAACGGCAATGCCGAATTCGGCCAGCAAGGCGACCTGCGGGTCGATGTGATGCCCAGCGACGGCGCCACGGTCTTCACCAACCTGGGACAATTTGCCGACATTACAGCCGCCGGTGATTTTCGCCAGGAACTGAACTACGGCCAGTCGCTTGAGGTTGCGGGAACCAATCCCGTTTATCCGCAGTGGCTGCAGCCTGCCGGCCCCGACGATCTCGACGCCTGGAGCCAGGAGCGCGATCAGCATTTGGCGCGAGTCGTCTCGTACAACTACGTGAGCCCGGAGACTCCCGGAGCTGCCGACCTGGACACCTACGGCGATTGGCAGGCGCAGACCGAATATGGAGCGGTCTGGTTCCCGCGCAATGTTTCCGCCGATTGGCAGCCTTATCACAATGGCCACTGGATCAACCGCAATCCCTGGGGCTGGGTTTGGGTTGAGGATGAGCCATGGGGTTACGCGCCGTTCCACTACGGCCGATGGGTAGTCTACGGAGGACGCTGGGGTTGGGTACCGGGACCGGTGAATGTCCGTCCTGTCTGGTCGCCCGCGCTGGTTGTTTTCGCGGGAGGCTCCCATTCCGGTGGTGGTCTCTCCGTCTGGTTCCCGCTAGGGCCAGGCGAAGCATATCGTCCCTGGTACCGCTGCAGTCCGCGCTACATCGACCAGGTCAACATCACCAATATGCGTGAAGCTCCCCGGGTCCACGTGGAGCGCACCTATGTGAATGTGGTGAACGTCACGAATGTCACCTACGTGAACAAGACCCATGTGACGGCAATGCGGCAGGACGATTTCGCATCCGGTCGCCGAGTGCGGGATGTTGCCGTCCATGTAGATCCGAGAGACTCGCAGCACTTTCAACCTCTGGCCCGGCCCGACGTTGCGCCGCCGGCTCGCCCCATCATTACGCGACCAGTTGCGCACCCGGTGCCAGTTTCGATCCAGCGGCCTGTCTTGATCAACCAGCAGGGCAAAGAGATCGTAGCCAAACCCGGTGCAGCCCCGGTCGCGCCTCCGGTCCACGCAGCACCCCCAGTTAAGCCCTTGCCGGGAAGAACTGTCGTCGCTGCGCCCGCGCATCCGGTTCCCAATCCCGGACAGCAAATCCAGCATGGCCAGCAGGGTCCGAACCAGATTCCTGCGCAACAAGGCGGCCAGCAGAGGCCGGTCAATGCGCCCTATCAACCCATTCCCACTGGAGTTCCGCGCGCCAACCCGGTACTCCTCCGGAAATCAGCGAGGCATCAATTCGCAGATCGGGAACCCGCCGATGAACACCAATCAGCCGGGTGTAAATCCGGACCAACATAACGGGCAGACGCCGGCCCCCGGCCAGGGCAGGCCCACGCCGCCGGAATACCAGCAGCAGAACCGGCCTAACCAGCCAAATCCCCAGCAGCCGGTTCAGCCGGGCAACCAGCAACCCGGCCAGCCGAACAATCAGCCAGGCCGCCCGTCGAACTATCCGGAGCAGAATCGGCCCAACCAGCCGAATCCGCAGCAGCCGGCCCAACCGGGCTATCAGCCGCCTCGCGCGCCGGATTATCACCAGCAGCCGAGGCCCAATCAGCCAATCCCGCAGCAGCCGGATCAGCATCAATCAACAACCCGGCCAGCCGAACAATCAGCCAGGCCGACCGTCAAACTATCCGGAGCAGAACCGGCCCAACCAGCCGAATCCACAGCAGCCAGCCCAACCGGGCTATCAGCCGCCTCGCGCGCCGGATTATCATCAGCAGCCGCGGCCCAATCAGCCAATCCCGCAGCAGCCGGACCAGCAGGTCAACCAACAACCCGGCCAGCCGAACAATCAGCCAGGCCGGCCGTCAAACTATCCGGAGCAGAACCGGCCCAACCAGCCGAATCCGCAGCAACCGGCCCAACCGGGAAATCAGCCGCCTCACGCGCCGTCTTATCAGGAGCAGAACAGGCCGACTCCCCCGCAGAATCCGTCGAATCAGAATCGACAGGACTTCGGACATCCTCAACCCGACAAACATCGCGAAGACCGCAGCCCGCACCGCCTAATCAGCAACGGCAGGCGCCTCCACCGCAATCGAGGCCGACGCCTCCTCCGCCTGCGCCGCACTCTGCAGAACCGCCGAAGAACCAGCAGCAATCCAAACCGCAGAACGAACCTCCAAAACCGAATAACAATAAGGACCAGAAGAAGAACGATAAGAACGACGATAAAAAGCACGATTGATGGTTGAAAGTAATCAGGGCCGCTGCAAGTCAAAGCAGCGGCCCTGTTGTTTTATGCGTATTCGATTTTGAAATGCCGGTGATCTCGCTGGCGGAGAAATTCTAGTGATGCGTCGGGTTCGGCGTGTGCCCCGCGCTGCTCTCGGTGGGCTGGTGACTCTCGGTACTCCCGCGCGTAGCCCACAGAATGCACGTGAAGAAGACAGCGACGATGACAGGCACGACGACAAACGGGGAAGTGATGTCCATGGCGATAAATCCCTCATTGTTAGATTAGCAAAGCAATTCCGGAGTTTGATCTCTCCCGGAAGTACCCTCCGCGGAATCTCTCGAAATTTGTGCGACATCGATCGTTCTTTTCGGAAGATGAAGCGTTCCCTCGCGAGCTCATGGTTCGGGCTGTGTCGCCAGCGGGTTTATGATGGACTCGCTCGCAATTGATCGTCAGCGGGCGCTTTGGAGCAACTCTCATGAGCGAAAAGATCTCTGCATCCCCCCGCAACCAGGGCCGCCGCGATTTCCTTAAAATCGGCACCGCCGCAACCGCCGCTCTGCTCGCGCCCTCCGCATTCGCCGATACACCCGGCAAGGCAATGCCCGGCCTGCCTTCAAACCCGCGCACGCCCGGCGCCATGCCCACGCGCAATCTGGGCAAGACGGGTTACAAGGTCGGCATCTTTTCGCTCGGCGGCCAGGCCGCACTCGAGAAGCCGAACAACTTCGACGATCGCCGTGCCGATCGTCGAGCGCGCGCTCGACCTCGGCGTCAACTACATTGACACCTCTTCCATCTACGGCGGTCCCGAACGCTGGAGCGAACAGTACGTCGGCAAAGTGATGGCCAAGCGCCGCGACGAAGCCTTCCTCGCGACCAAGACCAAGGAGCGCACGCGCGACGGCTCAATGCAGATGATCGAGAAGTCGCTCCAACTGCTCCAGACCGATCATGTCGACCTCTGGCAGCTTCACGATGTCGGCACGCAATACGACGTAGACCAGATCTTCGCCAAGGGCGGCGCAATGGAAGCGCTGCTCGACATGCAGCAGCAGAAAGTCGTTCGGTATCTCGGCATCACCGGGCATTACCGGCCTGACGCGCTCATCGAGTGCATCCATCGCCACGATTTCGATTGCATCCTGATGGCCGTGAACGCCGCCGATCCGCATCACTACAGCTTCAATGACGCGCTTCTTCCGCTGGCGGTCGAAAAGCAGATGGGCATCATCGGCATGAAGATTCCGGGCCGCGGCCGCATCCTCTCCACCTGGACGCCTCCGCCTATCGAGCAGCAGAAACACTCATGGGAAGGCATGACCATCCAGACCGACAAGCCCGGCACGCTGACCATGCGCGAAGCCATGTACTACACGCTTTCGCGCCCGGTGAGCACCGTCATCATCGGATGCGATTCGACCGCGCAGCTCGAAGAGAACGTGCACCTCGCGCACAACTTCACCCCGATCACCGAGAAGCAGCAGACCGAGCTGGTAGCAAAGGCCGAGCCCTGCGCCAAGCCCTCGCTCTTCTTCCGCTTCTACGACCGGCCATAGACTGGACGGAAGGAAGCAGCGGAGAATTGCGTGGTGAAAGCGTGACGCCTCGATAAGTCACGCGGTGTCGGCGCGACTTCAGAGCATGCACGGAACGAAGCCGAAGGATGCCGGCAAGACGCCTCGCCCAGCCCGATCCGAATGGAATTCGATTCTGTTCTCGGGGCTGATTCTATCCAGTCGCTGTTGTGGTTCTGCGACATTCGTTTTACATCGCGCTGACAACTCGCGGAACGCAGATACCTATACTCCAATTCAGCAAGCACTCGGTCTTGCGGTCCATCTGCCACCTGCATCCACTTCGCACGAGTTTTTGATGTAGTTGGCTTATCTAACGCCCTGGCAATTTCATGAGTTCCGACCGCGATCAACAAACTCGCGAAGGGGGCCGGCGTGTCGAAAGCGGGGCACGCAACATCAGGGAGGGCCGCACGATTTCGTTCAACCGTAGAACTGCGCGGCTCTTGCCGAAAAATGCCGGTAAGCGTGGTGCCAGTTGCACTTCAATCTGCTTACACACATGAAGGAGAATCAAAGTGAACCACAATCGCATTGCAAATCTCTGCACCGCTATCAATCTTCGGAATCTCCGCCGTACTGTAATGGCTGGATTTCTTGCTCTGTCGGTCGTCGGCATCGCCTCCGCACAGGACCAGGACGACGCGCTCCACTTTAAGGGCGGCATCGGAGTGATCAACGTCATCGGTCAAAACCCTGACCTCACGCTTAAACTCAACGTGGTGCGCGGCGTCAATCCAGCCGGACCCTGGCGCATCGCAGATCTTCATGCCACTGTCACATCCAACGGACACATCAGCGTCGTCGGACGCGGCCTGCTTCTCGCGAACGGCAACAACATCGCGACAAACGCTGGTGCCAGCGTTCATGCCACTCTCTTCTGCGGCACGACGGCCTTCGACGAGCCCGGGGTGCCGTTGCAAGCTGACGGAAACTTCAGGATTAACGATTTCCTCTCGTCTGTTCCGCCGAATCCCTGCGAGTCTCCCGTTCTGTTGATTCGCAGCGGCGCCGCGCCGGGTCAGGGAGTTTGGTTCGCCGCCGGAATTCCCCAGCTCGATGGTGACCCCGACAAGGACTAACTACGCCACCGCAAAGCGAGGCGGAGTCTGGCACTCTGCCTCGCGAAGCGCCACTGACGATTCCTCTCAGTTAAGCGCCAACGAACTGCTGCCCGCCGTCAATGTCATAAGTCGCGCCGGTGAGGGCTGTGTTGATCATGAGGTGCACAGCCAGCGCGGCGACGTCGGCAGCTGAGACCACGCGCTTGATCGGAAGCGTCGAGCGAAGCTGGTCGCGGCGCTTCTCAAGCTCATCGCCCAGCAGCGTTGCCGACAATGGCGTATCGACGAACCCGGCGGCGATAAGATTTACCCGGACGGGCGCGAGTTCGACCGCGAGGCTGGCGGTGAGAGCGGGTAGAGCAGCGGTGACCGCGGGCACGAACCCCATTCCGATGTTTTGGCGGCGACCGCCGGTGCCGCCCATGAAAACCAGTGTGCCTCCCGGTCTCACTTTGTGCACCGCGTTGCGGGCGACCTGGTGCATCTGCAGGAGGTGCGTGTCGAGATCGCGTCTCGCCTGCTCGAAGTCCATGTCGAGAAGGCGCGCATAGTGGGGCTGGCCCGCTGTCACCATCACGTGGTCGATGGTGGCCGGCAGGTCACCGAAAAAGCGCTCGAGCGAAGCAGGATCGGTCGCGTCGAAGCTCGCCACCTTAACGGCTTCTACCTCTCCCGCAGCGCGCTCCAGGCGCTCGCGATCTCGGCCGGTGAGAATCAGCCTGGCTCCCTCCGTTCGTGCTCGTCGTGCCGTTTCAAGCCCAATGCCGGAGCTTCCGCCGATAACAACGACAGTTTGCCCAAGAAGTTCAGGATCGTGCCCGATGGCAACGCTGGTTGCTGCAGTGCTCATAATTCCTCCAGGAAGTAAAAACGTCCCAAAGAATCCTGGTTGCGGGGTCCAGGACTCTCAGGGAATCTGCGAAACAGGTTGGCGTCCCGCCGGAGGCGATGTCGATCCCGAGGGGTGTCGTTCATTTCGGCAGATCTTTGCCGGATTGCTCTGCCACCATGTAGGCGGCGTACCACTCTGGCCAGTTCGCGTCGCGCTGTCCGGTGCGCTTCTCATGTTCGCCGTGCGCAGCCTCCGCGCGCCGGAATGCACTCGCAAGGTCATTCGCCGATGCGAAGGTCGTTGCAGTGGAATCGATGCGACCCGGCAGCCGTGTCGTGATTTCCTGGAAGATCCAGCCATTCCCGTCTGGATCCTTGAACGAAGCGAATGAACGGTAGCTGCCATGGTTGGGATCGGGACCATTGACCCGGTTCCGCCCAAACAGAAACGGCTCGTCGGGGCCGGCGTACACGTCGCCGGAGGCATGGAATACCTCGCTGACATTGACGCCGTGCCGAATCAGATTTTCGCGCGCTGCCTCAATATCGGTAACGATGAGATAGAGTCCCTGGGCGGAGCCAGGAGCGGCTGCAGTCACATTCTTGCCGAAGATGATCGAGCACCCTGAGCCTGGTGGTGTGAACTGAACCACGCGAAAGTCTTTACCGTTGTCGAAGTCGGCGTCCAGTCGCCAACCCAACTTCGCATAAAATTCTTTTGCGCGATCGACATCTGACACGGGGATAACGACAATCTCAAATTTCATGTCGGTTTTCGCGACGCTCCCCTCGACCGCGTTGTTAACTTGCGCTTCATAAGTCGCATTTGCCATGTTCTTTCCTCCTTCGCGTGTAGCTGAATCGAAAGCGATGATTGTCGAATGCGAGTGCCAGTCCGGAATAGCCGCCTACCCTTATTGGCGCGACGCTTGAGTTCCTTTTTTTTTGACGAGGGAGACGTCTCCCTCTATGTGAGTTTCCCAACGGGTTTAGGGACCTTAAGGAGCTTCACGGAATACCGGTCTCGAAGAATGTCAAGTTTTTCCGGTTATCAAGGACGCGAGTCACGTTCTGTCGATAGGTTCTCGAGGCTCACGTCCGTTCGAGATCCGTCTTTCCCGGCTCGGAGGCGTGAGATCGTCTGCTTGGAAAGGAATTTCAGGAGAAAGGGCTAGCTGATCTCTGTCCTCGGGGCCCTGCGGTTTTTTGATTGCCTTAAACGACGCGCACGGGAAGCCGAACGTGGCCAAGTATATACCCGTGTTGCAGTGGAAATCTGCAAGCGCCGATGAATTCGATCGAGGCATGCACATACCCAACTCAAAAGTCAGGACAGGTGCCGCCTCATTCCACCAATCCATTGAAAACAGGAAACGTGCTCCCGGAAGCCGGTAAGTACCCCCCAAAAACTGAAGTTTCTGCAGCGCAGCCGGGAGTTTACGACTCCACGCTCTGATAGAGCCGGTAATGTTCGTCGTGGATCGCGGTGAATGGCCGCATCGTGATCACGTTCAATGCCGTCCTGACTTGCCAGTTGGCAGAGCCACTCGAGACCTGCGCGACGGATCCGACATCTTCGGCTTTAACGGTTGCCGGAATGTCGCCCACGGCAAACAATGCAAGTGGCCCATGCACGGCTGCCATCAGCTTCGGGTGCTGCGGATCCACCGATTCGAGGCGCGTAGAGATATCGAATTCAATTTCGATGCGATCGCCTTTTTTCCACGTTCGTTGAATGCGAGCGAACTGTCCGGGGTGGGGCGTGGTCTCCGCTCGCTTTCCATTCACGGCGACGGACGTTTTCGGTCCCGCCCATTCGGGGATACGCACGAAGACAGCGAACGCTCCTGACCTTCCGGGATCGATTTCGATCTGTGTTGCCGGCCGCAAGGGGTACTCGGTCTTCTGCGTCAGCACCACGCGATCGCTGCCACGCTTCCAGGTAGCGCGCGAAGGAACAAACAGATTCACGTACACCGAGTCGCTATCAAAGAAATAGGAACTGATGCCGTAATCGGCCGGGATCTGAGAGAAGGTGCCGGTACAACAGTGCCATTTGTATGGGTGGTAGAACTTCGAGCCGTCGTTGTTGTAATCCGAGTAGTAGAAGGCGTGGCCGTCTTCTTCGATCGGCTTCGCGCCCAGGATGCAGTTGTAGAGAACGCGCTCCATGCTGTCGCCGTAGCGGCTGTCTTTGGTCGCGCGTAAGAGGTATCGGGTGATCTTGAAATGAGCATAGGAGCCGCACGGCGTCTCGAAGCTCGAGTGCGTTTTCGTGAGGCTCTCCCCAATTTCGCCGCTGCCCGGCTTGCGAAACTCTTCGTTCGGTCCCCAGCCGCCGGTCGCGAAGCTCTGCTGGCGCACGAAATCGAACCCGTTGCGCGCGGCACGCAGGTATTTCTCATCGCCGAGAACGAGGTAAGCCTGCATTGCGCTGCTCATCGCATTGACATGGCTGTAGGCATGTTTACCCGGCAACACATTTTCGCCGGCCGCGAGCGGATCCCAGTACCAGCTATCGGCGAGGTAATGTACCGCCATCTCGCGATAGCGGTCTCCCGCGCCGCGCTTCCATGCAAGGAACTGGTTCTCCGGTATCGTGTAGGGTTCATCCCAGCAGAACGACTCGTCGATGTGCGGGCGGGCATATTGCTCCGCGCGCGAAAGCGGTCCCGGCGGAAGATGGTTCTTCACGGAGTCGAGGGCGGTGTCGAGTGCTTTAAATGCCTGGGTTGCTCCCGCGAACTGATAGGCATCGATCATACCCATCGTGATCTTGTCGTAGGTATAGGCAGGGAAACGATTCTCATCCCAGAAGTGAGGCTTTATCGCGGGACCGAAAGCGTCGACGATTCGATGCACCTTTTCCTGCGTAGCCTTATCGCCCGTTGCAGCATAGTCGCGTGCGAGGCCCGACAGGTACTGCCCGAAGCTATGACCCGGTGCGAATCCGTTGTTACCGGGCATATCGAGATCGCTCAGCGGAGCCCAACTGTACCATCCGCCCATCTCTTCGCCGGGTGCGGGCAATCCTGCCTTCTGGCGGAAGGGTTTGAGCAGGGAATCTTCATTCAGGGCCTGGTAGAACGAGTGGTTGCGGTCGAATTGCTCGCGCACCGGGCCATCGAGCAACTGCACATCGCCATAGCCGAACTGGCTGAGCGGCTGGTTTTTTCGCTGGACATCATCGGGGGATGCAATCCCAGCGCGTGTGCCGACCAGCGTCGTTGCCGCGACTGCTGCGGAGGTTTTAAGAAATGTGCGGCGCGATTGTTTCCGGTTCATTGACATCACCGGACGATTCTACCGCGCGCGGTTTTGGTTGTGCCTCGAGGCGTGACTAGAGGACACCAGACACTGGCAGCGCGGCCGAGACGCAGGTATGAAGTGGGAGTTAACTGAGCTGGCTCACCTGGATTGCGAGCTTGTCGAAGTCCACCGTTCCCAGGCCGCGGCCAGACGCTATCTGCAGATAGGGCAGATGTGACGGATCGAGATTCCAGTACGCTTTGGCCACGTAGGCATCGAGCGCTACCGGATCGGTTCCAGCCACCACGGTCTTCTTCAGCGCGACATCTTCGAGATTTCCTCCAGTCGGCCCGTTGCGCAGAAGGATGCGATAGCAATCCATGATCGTGAGAGTAGGCAGCATGAATGCGGCGAGGTCGGCAAGGCTCTGGTGAATCTGCTGATGGAGGCGATTGCGCTGGCCGCCGAGGATCCCATACCAATTCTTCATGCCAAGCGTGGCGCCTGTGAGTTCGTGATGTTTGGCGATGGGGATGTTGATGATCTTGTCGGCTTCAAGGAACGGCGTGAAGACCGGCCAGCTTTTGAGAACCACCCCGCCGAGGTCGACTTCGCGAAAGAGTTCGGGATCGGGCAGAATCACCTCGGCCCCCGCGGCCCTGGCTGCAGCTTCGATGCCGGAGCGATGGAAGCAGCGCCGCGCCTCATTGCAACTCACGTCCGTAACGATCACGCGCTTTGCGCCCGCCTGCCGGCATTGGCGAACGACTTCGGCGACTAGTTCCGGGTTGGTGTTGGCGGCCTGTTCCGGTGTGCGGTCCCAGGCGATGTTCGGCTTGATGACGACAACGTCCTGTGGCCGGACGAACCGGTTGATTCCGCCGAGGTTTTCGAGAGCTTTCCGAACCAGTGATGCCGGTTCACCGGGTTGCGGCCCGCGCTCGTCAAGCGGGTATTGCGTGACGGTGAGGTGCGGCCATGAATCGGCGTTTGCGATGCGGTGATCTCTGCGCGCCTGCTCGGCGGCGTCGGGCACCGGCCGTCTGCTGCGCTGGTTAAGCCAGAAGCCTGCGCCGGCCGCTGCCGCAGCCACTCCGCCCAGGCGCAGTAACTGCAGCATGGCTTCGCGTCGCGTCAGGCTCGAGTACGGATTCAGTTGGCTTTCAACCGGCATGGCTTCCTCTGTTTAAATTTCCACGACATCGATGCGCTGGGGGTCGTTGGTGCCGAGCCCGTGCGATGAATCAGCCGCGGTGGCGATGTAGCGTGGCGGGCGTCCGGCGGCCTCGAGGGTCTTCAGGCCCATCTCCATGCGTTTGCGATCGAGCATGCCCCAGGCAACCTGATCGACGGCCACGCGGTCGTCGCCGACAATCAACGCGTTGGGCTGCCACAGATGCTCGGGATGAAAACCTGGACCGCCTTCATACACCGAACTCATCGCATCGCCGATCGTCAGCTTGATTTTCTGACGGATCACCGGGAAAGCGTTGAGATCGGCCACACCAGGATTGCAGCCGCCTCGCATGTAAATCCTGCGGACGCTGGACGACGCCGTACATATTCTTCATCGCAAACGTGAGCCCTGCCATGCTGTGATCCTTGAGGATGGGCAGATTGATTATCATCCCGCATTCGCGGGTAAGGATCTTGGAGAACTGCGCGCGCGAGTTTCCCCACTGTTCCGTGGCTTCTTCGAATCCTGATTCATCCGAGCCGAAGCAGCGAATTCGATTGGTGTCGGTGCTGATGGTGAACCCGCACGCCTGCAAGTCGCGTGCGTTCCTGTCCCAGATGAGAATGTTGCCGGGTTTGACTCCGGCTTGCTGCAGCCGCTCGGCGATGGCAAACACGAGCACCGCGTGAGTAGAGATGCCCTTTCCGCCAAGGCCATTTGTCTTGAGGCCGATCACCTTGTCCCTGGCTCCGCCATCGCGAACGATTTTCTTCCACGCCTCAACAGGCTTTTTTTGTCCGGTGTAGGTGAGGATTGCACGATCGAGCAGAGTGGCGACCCGTTTCTCGTCTAGCTTTCCATCGGGTTGGTGCAGCGCCGGATCTCTTGCAATCACGACTTTCGCTCTCACCTGATCGGTCTTTGGCTCCAGCATCCGCGTCATGCTTCGCGCGCTTTGCGCACCCAGAACTACCGCACCTGTTGCGGCTTCCTTCAGAAAATCCCGACGGCTTCTCATCAAGTTCCTCCTGTTCCGGCTGGCGATACCACTGCGAACCGTCCGAAGCTACAGATTCGTTTCAACCCCATGCGCGAGTGCGGCCAACGCCTGCGAAGTATCCGGCGTAGATTCGTAGGCCACAATGCGAACCAGATAACGACCCTTGCGGAAATGAATGCTCTGCGCGTATTGAATGCCCTCGTCGCCAACTCGTACCACCTGGGCGTCTTTGGTCTGCCCGCGTTCCAGGATGGTCTGAGCGCCATCGGGCCCGCTCATTGTGTACACATCGACAACGGCTTCCAGTTGTCCCTTGAACTTGTAGTCAGAGGTGGCAGTTGAAACTACGCCTGCCTGGATAAACTGCTCCGAGTCGCCATCGATGTATTGCCAGAGATCCTTGGGTTCAAAGGTGCGCGTCTCGCTGGACTTGTCCCATCCCGCAACCGCGCCCGAGGCTGGAAACGGGTTTGCGTTCTTCTTTCTGCAGCCCGAAGCTGCGAGAACCGCAGCCAATGTGATAACCAAAGCACTCCAGAACAGCAGGTTCGATCGTTTCATTTGTAATCTGTCCCTTTCGGTTCTTCTGACCTGTTCGTTGTCAGGTTCTAACTTCGTTTGAGCAGGATCTGGCTGCCAGGCGAACGGCTCTCGCCGATGCTGGTGACGTAGACAGCAGGCTTTTCCTGCAGCGGGCACGCATACTCGCATGCACCGCAACCCACGCAGCGGCTGGGATCGATCCGCGGTTGTTTCAATGTCTTTGTGTTCCCGGCAGAATCGATAACCTGGGCTTCCTGGACGTAGATCGCTTTCGGCGAAACCGGACACCATTCCTCGCAGACAATGCAATCTGTCGCCATCGCCCATGGAAGACAGCGGCCGCGGTCATAGAACGCGGTGCCCAGGCGAACAGGTTGGTTCTGCTGGGTTGCATTTCCGGCAACCCATCCCTTCTCTCTTGCCGTGATCTGCCAGATCGCCCCCGTCGGGCACACCTCGGAACACAGAACGCAGCTGGGTTCGCAGTAGCCGATCCGCGGCACCAGCGTGGGCGTCCAAAGCCCTTCCAGTCCGGCCTCGGTAAGCGTGGGATGGAGTGAGTTATTCGGGCACACCTTCATGCACTCGCCACAGCGAATGCAGCGCGAGAGAAAGTCTGGCTCGTCTACCGCGCCGGGCGGACGAAGCAGGCGCTCGTGACGGCTCTTGCCGATTCCCGTGTTGGCGCGCATCAGGGGGACGGCCGCCGCCCCTGCGACGATTCCGGTAAGAGTGCGCCGCCGTCCGAGATCGGGAGAGGCTGCATCGTGCCCTTTGCGGAAGAAACGAAACTCGAGAGTGCTATGCGGGCAGCTTGCGACGCAGTTCATGCACATCAGGCACTCTGATTTGCGCCACGGCACTCCGCCGATCGGCTCATCGCCGCCCTGGCAGTGCAGCAGGCATCGATTGCATTTATCGCAACTCGAAGCATCCTTGTGCAGGCCAAAGACAGACCATCGCGATACAGCGCCGAGTAGCGCGCCGAGGGGGCACAGTGCACGACACCAAAAGCGGGTCACGCGCATGCTCGCCCAGAGAATGATCAGGAAGAGAATGCCGAGCACAAGGCTCTGCGCAAAGTGCGCCTGGCGAAGATCGAGAACGGTTTGTTGTAACGCCGCATGCAATAGCTCTCCGCTCGTTTTAACGGCTGCGATGTGGCTGTGCTCCAGGGGAACGAGGAGGGCGCGGACTGCCAAGTTGAAGGCCGGCAATAGTGCGAGGCCGACAGAACGAACCAGCAGGCTGAAGGGATCGAGTGTACCGATCACCATCGAGCCGAAAACAGCAGCGACAAGGCCGCCGAGCAGGACGACATATTTGATGGTTTGCCAGCGCTTGTAACGGTTGGATTCAATCCGCTGCCTGCCGCGCTTGGCTTCAGAGCGCATTTCGCCGACAAAATGCTGCAGGGTTCCCATCGGGCAGATCCAGCCGCAAAAGAAACGCCCGAAGAACATCGTCGGCAGCAGAATCACCAGGCTCCAGACGAGGCCGCGATACAGTGCGTGAGTGGCAAGCGCATTGCTGATTGCGACGAGCGGGTCGAGGACAAAAAACATCCGTACCGGGCCGCGCATATGGATATCGCCGGATGACGCTGAACCGGGCCGGATGGTGGTGAGGAGCAGGAGCGTGAGGAAAACGAGCAGAAAGAAGATCTGCGAGATCCTGCGAAACAGCGGCAATCTGGAATGTGCCACGTTTTCCTCGAGGCGGCGACCATGTCAATGATTCGCGCCCGAGGTTTTGAACGACAGTGATGATGGTCACTTTGAGCGATCCAGGCCTGTATCTCGACCTTCGTCATTGCTATCGAGAGTCAGTTCAAGCTGCCCAACCGGCAAGTGGAATTTCGATCTGAAATCAATCCAAATGATTGATCAGCGAGGCGATACAGGCGGCGCCGAACCCGTTGTCGATATTGACGACGGACACATTGGGCGAACAGGTGTTCAGCATCCCCAGCAGCGCCGCAACGCCGCCAAAGGAAGCGCCATAGCCAACACTGGTCGGCACGGCGAGCACCGGGGCGTGCACGAGCCCCGCCACCACCGTCGGAAGCGCGCCTTCCATTCCGGCGCATACGATGAGCACGCGCGCGGATTGGAGAGACTGCTTTTGTGCGAGGAGGCGGTGGATTCCGGCAACTCCCACGTCTGCTATCAACTCGGTCATGTTCCCCATCAACCGCGTCGTGATGGCGGCCTCTTCGGCGACTGGGAGATCGCTGGTCCCGGCGCAGACGACGCAAATCGTACCCTTTCCTGCCGGAGGAGCGATTTGTTCAAGCGTGATCGCGCGGGCTGCTTCATAGTAAGTGGCGCGAGGCTCGGCGCTGCTCACCGCCTCGTAGCATTCGCGCGAGGCTCGCGTGGCCAGGACGTTGCCGCCCGCTTTCGCCATGTGAGAAAAGATTTGCGCCACCTGATCCGGAGTCTTCCCGGCGGCAAAGATGACCTCGGGCATTCCCGTGCGCAGGGCGCGATGGTGATCAAGCTTGGCAAAGCCGAGGTCCTCAAAGGGCAGGTCTTTGAGTCGTTCGAGGGCATCGTTGACCGAGGTGCGATTGGCTTGAACTTCCTGAAGCAGCGCTTCGATCTGCGAACGATTCATTGCTGCTCCTGTTCACGCGCTGCAAAAACGCGGCGGGCCTGATCGGTTACATCTTTCAGCGGGACGGAATGAGTGACGGCCAGGTTCCTGCAGTCCTCGTATTCGGGTGCGGCATTCGCGATTTCACCGGAGGGCCAACGCGCGATCTTGATGCGCACCGGTCCCCATTCGGTCTGGACTTCCTTGAATTCGCGATGCAGCGAGATCTTGTTTTCGACGCGCCAGTGCAGGCCGATGGTCGTGGTTTCGCGAAACAGCAGATCACGAAGTGTCGGTACACGATCGGGATGGCAGAGCACGGTCAACTGCACCCCGGTACGTCCCTTCTTCATCTGAACTGGGATGCGATATACGTCCCAGGCGCCCGCTTCGAGCAGAAGATCGCTTACATAGGCGATCAACTGGGGACTGGAGTCGTCAATCACCGTTTCCATGATGGCGATGGGCTCGGACGGATTCTCCCGGACCTCGGCTTCGCCTACGAGCAGGCGAAGCAGGTTTGGCTGGCCGGGTGTATCGCGGCCCCCTGCGCCGTAGCCGGTAGCGGCGTTGCGAAGTGTCGGCAGAGAAGCGTATTCCACGTTGAGCATGCGAAGAATCGCTGCTCCGGTCGGAGTAACTCGTTCCATCGGTGGCCCGGAGGCGTAGATCGGTGCGTCACCGAGAAGGGCCAGCGTTGCAGGTGCCGGAACGGGCAGGGTTCCATGAGCACACTCCACTGTGCCGCTGCCAACATTCAGGGGCGATGCCAGCCAGCGGTCCGCCTTGAGGTATTCACATCCGACGGCTGCGCAGACGATGTCCACGATGGTATCGACCGCGCCAACTTCGTGGAAATGGACGTCTTCGATTGGCATGGAGTGGATTCGCGCTTCCGCTTCGCCCAGCAGTTGAAACGCACGAGATGCATGCCTCTTCACGGAGCCGGAAACCGGCGCCGACTCGATGATTTGCAGAATTTGAGAAAGAGCTCGATGCGGTTGGTGCGAATGTACGTGTGAGTGCTCGTGCGAGTGAACCGTGCCGTCAGCATGGGTGTGTTCATGTGCATGAGGATGAGCATGCGGGTGTTCATGCTGAGGATCATGAAGCTGATGCGTGTCTTCGTGGCTGTGGCTGATCTCGCCGTGGGAATTTGCATCTTCGCCGTCGACGATAACGTCGACCTTGGTCCCGCTCAGGCCACCGCGAGTGACCTTGCGCATCGTAAGGTGCGCGCCGAGATTCAAGGCCGCAGCGGTTTCTTCGAAGAGGGAGAAGGGCACGCCGGCATCGACCAGGGCGCCGAGCAGCATATCTCCACTGATACCGGAAAAACAGTCCAGATAGGCAATTCGCATCGTGAGAAATTGTACGGCAGCCGGCAACATCCGCTGTCGCCTGGCGTCTAGGCTCCGCGCCGCATCAGTATCTCAGCAGGCAGCACGGCATTCAGGGACCCGGAACGGAAACCTGTGCAGTCGAGAGTTACGTACTGGAATCCAGCCTTGTGGAGTTCGGCGGAGATTTTGTCCATCATTTCAGTTGTCAGAGCACGATTCATCTCGGCCCGGGAAATCTCGACGCGGGCGAGCTCACCATGGTGGCGGACGCGGAATTCGCGAAATCCAAGCTGGCGCAGGCTCTCTTCGCCGCGCTCAACCTGTTCCAGCACTTCACGCGTCACCTGGCGTCCGTATTCGACGCGGGAGGAGAGGCAGGGAGCTGCGGGGCGATCCCAGAGAGTGTAGCCGGCTTCTTTGGCGAGTCCACGAATCTCGAGCTTGGTGAGTTCGGCCTCCGCGAGTGGTGCCAGTACTTCGTGCTGCTCGGCGGCGCGTTGACCTGGGCGGTAGTCGCGGCGGTCGTCGGCATTCATCCCGTACGCGATGTGTGCAATGCCGAGTTCGGTCCCAACCTTCTTCATGCAGTCGAAAAGCTCGGTCTTGCAGTGGAAACAGCGGTCAGCATCGTTCCGCTGGTATTCGGGCTTGTCCAGTTCTTCGGTTCGAACGATCCGAAGCGGTATGTGTTGCGATTCCGCAAAGGCCTTAGCCTGCTCCAGATCGCGCCGCGCAAGGCTTGGCGAATCGGCCAGAACGGCGAGCATTCGATCTCCGAGAACGCGGTGGGCTGTTGCCGCCAGAAATGCCGAGTCTACGCCACCGGAATAGGCCACCATGAGAGGGCCGAGTGTGCGCAGGCGATCTTCAAGTTTGTGCAATTTTTCGGGATTGAGCGCGACGCCGGGCGAGTTCGACACAGTGCGATTATACCTGTGGCTTGGATGCGATCACCCCGCGATCCGTGAGCTAACCCAATTCCAGGTCTCCGGCGACAGCGATCCGGGATCAATGATCACAAGGGGAACGATACTGTATACTCCGGACGGTTCTAGTTTTCAGGAGAGATTCCACCATGCGCTTACAGGCAATCATGAAATTCGCTGGCGCTTCGGCTTTGGCTCTGGCAGTAATGGCCTCGCCGTTGCAGGTTATAGCACAGGGCGGCGATACGATTCTCAAGCCTGCGGATACGCAGAAACTGCTCCCGGCCAGCGTGTACTACAAAGCGCAGTCTGCACCGACGCAGCTTCGCAACTCAACCGGCATTAAATTTGCCGATGGCTACTACGTGCTTTCGACCATGGTGGATACGAGCGGCTATTCGAGCGACGTCGCTGCCAAATATCAGGCCTACTTCATCGCGGAGGTTCCTTTGAAGTTCGGTGCTCAGAGCCTCCCCGCGGGCATCTACGGTATCGGCTTCATCGGAGGTGACAAGTTTGTCGTTACGGACGTGGGAGCCCATGAAATTATTTCGATTGGGTCCGAAACGGACGAGGCAATCAAACGGCCCATGCCACTCCAGATCGTGGCCGATCCGACAGGTGGGTTCCGTTTGTACACGGGGCGAAAGTTTGTAAAATTCACCCGATAGAATTCCTGCTCTCGAAGCAACCAAGCGCGGACCTCCGGGTTCGCGCTTTCCTTTTTATGGAGCGGGTGTTTCGTTGTGATCCTGAGCACATTCGAGGCATACACCGGGTGCCTATTCTGACCTCTATCCTCTGCGGATACGAGGTTCTTCATGTCTCTGCAACTGATTGTGAACAAGGAACCGAAGGCGGTGGACGTCGGACCCGACACCCCGCTCTTGTGGGTTTTGCGCGACATGCTGGGCCTGAAAGGCGCGAAATATGGCTGCGGCATGGGCATCTGCGGCGCATGCACTGTGCTGGTCGAGGGACGTCCTGTCCGATCGTGCATGACGCATGTTGGATCCGTCGCCGGACAGCAGATCACGACCATCGAGGGGCTGTCGCCTCAGGGGCAACACGCGGTGCAGTTGGCCTGGGAGGCGGTGGACGTGGCGCAATGCGGATATTGCCAATCAGGGCAGATCCTGGCTGCGGCTGCGCTTCTCGACCGCAACCCTCATCCGACCGATGCGGAGATCGATGCGGCGATGAACGGAAACCTCTGCCGCTGCGGGACCTATCCGCGCATCCGCGAGGCTATTCACCATGCGGCCAACACTGCCGCGGATAAGAAGTAGGGGGCTGCTATGAAGATCAGTCGCAGATCGTTTCTGCAGATGACTGCTGTTGCCGGCGGGGGCTTCATGCTCGGACTCTACGATCGTCCGTGGCTGCGGGCCCAGGCGCCGGGGGGCCCTCCTCCACTTGCGCCTCAGGCCTTTATCCGGATCGCGCCCGATGGGATCGTCACGCTCATGGCGCGGGGACCGGAGATTGGCCAGGGCGTGAAAACCATGTTGCCAATGCTGATTGCAGAAGAACTGGACGCGGACTGGAGCAGGGTCCGGGTGGAACAGGCCGACCTGGACGAGGTGAAGTTCGGGCCCCAATTTGCCGGCGGAAGCATGTCCACCCCGTTCGGCTGGGAGCCGCTACGCCGCGTAGGCGCAGCGGGCCGCCAGATGCTCATGGCCGCAGCGGCAGAGAAATGGAGCGTGCCTGTTGCTGAGTGCTCGACCGAAGCCGGGCGTGTGGTCCATGCGGGTTCGGGTAAATCTGCTGATTATGGTGAACTGGCGGATCGGGCTTCAAAACAGGCCACGCCCCGGATGAGTGACGTGAAGCTGAAGGATCCGAAGGCCTATCGCATCATTGGAAAGTCGCAATCGGGAGTCGACAATCACGCGATTGTGACAGGAAAGCCGATCTTTGGAATCGATGTGGAAGTGCCCGGGATGTTGCACGCCGTGATCCAGAAGTGCCCGGTATACGGCGGCAAAGTCAAAAGCGCCGACATGGATGCGGCGCGGAAGATGCCGGGCGTGCGCAAGGTGCTTGTCATCGAGGGGACTCTTTCAACGGCGGTGGTTGTGCCCAATGAGTCCGGAATTGAGCCCGGGGTTGCAATTGTTGCGGACAGTTGGTTTCAGGCACAGCAGGCGCGCAAGGCTCTGAAGGTCGAGTGGGACTTTGGGCCGGGACAGAAGCAGAGCAGCGATGGGTTTGCGAAGAAGTCCGCGGACCTTCTCGGGGCCGAGCCGGAGAACACACTGCGTAACTACGGGGATGTGGATGGCGCACTGAAGAGCGCGAAGAAGGTTGTCGAGGCGACCTATTCCTATCCCTTTATCGCGCATGGAACTCTGGAACCGATGGGGACAACTGCCTCTTTTAAAGACGGCAAGCTGGAAATGTGGACGACGAGTCAGACTCCCGGAGAAGGGCGCACACTGGCCGCAAAAGCTGTCGGCATTGCGCCCGAAGCCGTGACGGTGCACATGATTCGCGCGGGCGGCGGTTTCGGGCGCCGATTGATGAATGACTACATGGCCGAGGCTGCATGGCTATCGAAGCAGGTTGGCGCACCAGTAAAGCTGTTGTGGTCGCGCGAGGATGACTTTACGCATGACGCGTATCGCGCCGGCGGTGTTCACGGATTCAAAGCCGGGCTCGATGCACAGGGCAAAGTCGTTGCCTGGCGGCAGCACCTGATCACCTTCGGTGCGGGCGATGACTATCCGGCGGGCGCGGACATCGACAAGACCGAGTTTCCCTCGGGCCGTGTGGCGAACTATGCGCTCTACACCTCGCAGATGCCATTGTTGCTTCGGACAGGGTGGCTGCGCGCACCGGGAGGAAACGCGATCTGTTTTGTCGTCCAGTCCTTTCTTGATGAGCTCGCCGCGGCCGCCGGGCGAGATCCTCTGGACATGCAAATTGAACTGCTGAATTCGACGCCTGTCCCGTTGAATAAGAAAGATCAGGGCGACGATCCTCCGCTGGATCCCGAGCGCCTCAAAGGCGTGCTCGAACTCGTTGCAGAAAAGTCGGGCTGGCGCGAGCGCAAGAAAACCTCGGGTCGCGGCATGGGCATTGCCTGCTACCACTGCCATCTTGGTTACTTCGCTGAAGTCGCCGAGGTTTCTGTCGACGCGCAGAATCGAGTGACAGTGAACCACATCTGGGCGGCAGGTGATGTGGGCCGGCAGATCATCAATCCGCGGGCAGCCGAGAATATTTGCTACGGCGGCATTATCGAAGGGCTCAGCCACATGGGCCAGCAGATCACCCTGACGGGCGGGCAGGTGCAGCAGACAAATTATCACCAGCATCCGATGTTGCGAATGCGGCAAACGCCGAGGATCGAGATATTCTGGCGCATCACCGATCATTCTCCGAGCGGCCTTGGCGAGCCAACGTTACCGCCAGCGCTGCCGGCGGTCGGCAATGCCATTTTTGCGGCTACCGGCAAGAGGGTGCGAGCGCTCCCGCTGCAGAAGAGCGGGTTCAGCTGGGCGTAGCAGCTTGCCGTCTGCGATGTCTCTTCAGCAAGGAAGCAGCGAATCCAAGTCGGGCCGGTCAATTTCTTGCTCGATTTTTTGCTAGACTTGCGCCTGCTAATCGGAATCACGCGAAATTCCGAGATTCGTCTTGATCATCTCTGGTGTGGTCCGGTTAAATGAAAAAATCTTTGCTTCAGAAGACGCGAACGCATGCGTGTACGACCTCTTCTGGTTTTTGCTGCGCTGCTGGCCGGGTGCGGTTCCGGAAACAACACGACGACGAAACCCGGTTCCCCTGGCACCGTACCAACCTGCGCAAGCTTCTATCCTGTCGATCTCTTCCTCAACATGAACGGGTCACCCACCGGAACCGCCGTCACTCCCGCCAATCTTCTTGCGGCTACCGATGGCCCAACTAGCTTTGGAGGCTGGTCGTCGGCTTCGTCATTTCAGAAGTTTCAACCGAGCTTTGTGAAGCTTCCTGCGACGGTACCCATCAATGGCGGAAAGACGCGCACGTGCGGCTTTGCGACCCAGAGCCTCGGTCATGACGCAACTGGAAACTTCAGCACCTCCGAAGTGAACATTCCATTCAAAACAGGGGTGGTGGTCGGCGGATGGATCTCCAACTTTCCTCCGAATCAGGATCTGGACGGCAGTTACTTCGATGTTGCGGTGGTGGATGGCATCAAGGGCTATGCGGCAACCATGCAGATCGTTACCGGAACGAACGAACCCGCGTGCACCAGTTATGGAATCGAGATTGAAAGTTCCGGAGTCGCCACCAAACACTCTGCGTGCATTGGCACTGTTGCTCCCGGCGGCACCTATTTTGTGCAGATGCATGTGAACTTTTCGAAGGTTGGCGCCTGCAGCGGATCGGTGGTGGCGCCATGTGCCGAAATGAATGTCTATTCGACTGCCGGCACGACCTTCACGCAACTTGGGTCAACGGTTTCCATCGCACTCAGCGGAGCTGACAGCATCTACTCAGCGCGCCTGGGCAATAACGAAGCCGGCCAGTTCCCGGGAACCATTTCGTTTCAGAACTGGATGATGGACTACACCAATTCCAAATTCCCTAACCTTCCTCATTGACGCCGGAGATCCGCAATCGATTGGTTGCATGTGACCCCTGTCTATCCGGACTCTGAAGCCAAATTCCCGGCTTTCAAGAGCTTGCAAGGCAGCGTGGCGGTAAATTCCTGCCATGAAAAGGCTTAGCTGTAGATTCCTGGAATCAAACGGGTTAGCGGCGATTTGATTCCACTGGGACGGTGAAGCGCTTCTGGTGATGGAGTCTGCACTATTGGATTCATTATGCGCCGGAGGACTGAAATTACCTGCAAACCGATCGGGGTTTATTTGACGTCTGGTTTGAGGTATTTGAAGGCATTCCGGGTGAGATGGGGGTTGACACGATAAATTGCGCGACCGTTTGGATCTTGCGTGAAAGGTCCGCAGTGTCGATCCTATTCTCCGCAATTGCGCGCAGGAGCGCTGGGTCTGTCGTTGCCCGCCCGAGATTTGAATTGAAGGCGCAGATTTACGCGTGATAGAGTAGCTCAACCTTTCAAGCTTTCTTTCCGGCCCCGCAATTTTCCTTTGCTTCAAGTCCTATGGAGGTCTTTCGATGGCTTCAGTGAGCCAGCAGGCGATTGCGCGTCCAATGCCGGGTGTTCTCGGTCGAAATGGGCTGATCGACCGATACTTCTACTTCTTTCTCTCGCTGGTGGTCGCGGTGGTGGTGATAGCGGGGTTCAGCAGGACGGTGGACCAGGGGCTGATCCATGCTGCGCCGAGGCGGCCGGTTCTGTTGTGGCTGCATGGAGCGGCTTTTTCAGGTTGGGTGGTGTTCTTCATCCTGCAGTCGGGTCTGGTACGGATTCGCAAGGTGAGCTTGCATCGGCTGCTGGGCTGGTTCGGCGCGGCGCTCGCTGCCTTGATGGTGGTGCTGGGCTTTGTGGTGTCGGTCGTGATGGGCCGCTTTGATGCGCTGGTGATGCATCAGCCCGATCCGGCCTTCCTCAGCGTCACTTTCTTCGACATGTCGGCGTTCGGAACGCTGGTTGGATTGGCGATTCTATGGCGCGGCAAGCCGGAACTGCACCGACGGCTGCTGGTGCTTGCAACGTGCAGCCTGCTGGATGCGGGGTTCGGCCGGTTTGCGTATATCCTCAATCACAATCTGTTCTACTTTTGCCTCGACGCGGTGATCCTGCTTGGAGTGACGCGGGATCTGCTGGTGGATAAGCGTGTGCACAAGGTGTACTTGTATGGGCTGCCGGTGCTGGTGGTGGGGCAGAATGCGGCGGTTTACTTGTGGCGCAATCCGCCGGGGTGGTGGATGTCAGTGTGCAGGGAGACGCTGGGGATTTGAGTGACCATCGCAGCTTCTGGTGTATGCATCTGAGCTCAGAGGAATTGATTCAGATCGAACCCTGCGCCGTTGGGGTTTAAAAGTGGTAACGGTGTCCGGGTGATGCGCATTTCGCAGATCAATCTTGTAGCGATTGACAACGTGTTGCTAGACGGCTTGGACTTTTGCCGCAGGGTCTACGACCTTTTCGATCTGGTAAACCGAGAACCTGACGGAAAGAGCAGGTTGAGATTACGCCCGTCAAAGACCGAAAAGCGGCTTGTCGAAGAATTGATTCCTTTGGCTCGCTACATCCAAACGCGGTACGAGGCAGGAAGACGCATCAAGGTTCGCTGGTCCAGTGGATCGCAACAATATGATGCCGTGTTGTGGTCATCTGGCCCACTCGTGAAGCATGGTGAGTCGCCAAGGAAGGCTTCGTCGAGATCACCACCTCCGTCCATCCGAACGATCATCTAATGCGCAAACTCTTGGATAAGCAGGGCGGCTCGTTTGGCGTGAAAGGAATCTATCGCGATGGTCAAACGATAATGTCCAAGCCTTACGTATTCAGTGGAGGCGAGAACGCGAGGGATCTTGCAGATCAGATAATTGCCAGACTTAGAGCGAAGGCCAAGAAAGCTTACCCAGCCGCGACCGTCTTGATAGTTAACTGCATTCCGAATTGCCTTCTACTCGACGACGAATGGCTAGATGCGGTGGAGTCGGTCCGGAAGGCCGCTCTAAGAATTAAATTCCGTGAGGTGTTCCTTACGGAACGGTCACACTCGACGACACTTTACGGCGATCGGTGATAGTGAGGCGATGGATCTCAAGTAGCAAATAAATGCTGCAGATAAATTGAATGCAAAAACAGATCCTTCCCCTACCACCCTCAGCTGAAGAAGGCGCTTGGGGTCCCGTGCACTCAGGATGACAGCTGTCCTGGTTTGGCAAACAAGAACGCGGACCTTGCGGTCCGCGTTCTCTGTTTATCTCCATTGTGATTGTGTTTATGTACGGGCTGAAGCCGTACCCTTCATCTTTGGTGCTTCTGCGGCATGACTGAAGTCAAGCCCAGATATACGCCTAGGCCTTCGCGAGCGCCGGGCTTGCCTGCCCCAGCTTTTCTGCCACCAGTTCGTGGGCATGGGCGAAGAACTCGTCCTTTGCGATCTTGCCTGCGTCTACGTCGGCCAGAATAGCCTTCTGTGCGAGGTATTCCTTGTTGATGATGCCGGCCCTGGACTGGAGCATGCGCCACGCCTTGCGGCGTTCGACGCAGAACATGACCAGCTGGCGGGAGAGCGCGCGGTACTCGATCTTTCCGTTCTCCTCGTACTTGATGTACACGCCGAAGTCGGGAATGAAGGAGCGGTGCGTCGGGTCGAGGTAGCGGCGATAGACCACATCCTGCTGCGTAATGCGCACCAGCATGTTGTCGATCGAGATGAGCTTCTCGGCCGCATCGGGCTTGATCTTCTTGAGGTGGTTGCGGAAGCGGGCTTCCGTTGTGCACCAGTGCGCCACGGTGTAGCGCATGGTTTCACCGGTCGACTTCAGCTTGGTCTCGTACCAGTCGAGTTCCTTGCTGGGGTTGCCATTGATGTCGAGCGCTTCGGTATAGCTCTCGCCCTTGCGCGGATCGAAGACGAACTCAGGCACGCCGCGCGAATCGCGCACGCGCTGCGCCTGGAAGAGCGCCATATCGTCGGGCACGCCGTGCTCGGGCTGGCAGGTGGTGAAGGCCTGGATGAACATGGTGCCGCGATACTCGAGGCCGTCGAGGATAGCGCGGTAGAGCTTCGGCGCGTTGGCCATGGAGACCTGCGCGACGAAGGGCGATCCGTGTCCGGCGAGGAAGGTTTCGGCGACTGTCTTCTTCTCGGTGTTCTTGCCCTGCGTGGCTGCGCCGAAGACGTTCATGTCGTTGCCGCCGAGCATGGGGGTGGAGTCGGAGTTCTGACCGCCGGTGTTGGAGTAGACCTGGGTGTCGAGCATGAGCGCCTTGACGTTGGGCCGGTTCTGCAGGATCACCTTGGACATGTTCTGGTAGCCGATGTCGCCCATGCCGCCGTCGCCGCCGACCACCCAGACCTTGGGCAGTTCGACGATTTCCTGGTCGGTCATCAGCGCATCAGTGAAGTGGGTGAACTCGTAGTACTCGCGCGGCGAAACACCTTTGCCCTCGCGGGTAAGGATGATGTCGGTGATGCGCTCGGGCAGCACGGAGCGGCGGGCGTGGTCGACGATGAAGCTTTCGCCCATGAGCCAGCCGATGGTGATGCCGTCCTGGAAGAGCGAGTTCATCCACGGATAGGGGTGGGGGTTGTTCGGCGAGGTTGAGCCGTAGACCGTGTTGCAGCCGGTGTGCGCGGCCATGGCCATGACGCTCATTCCGTTGGCGAGGCGTCCGTCGATCGGCTGCAGCGATTTGTGGTTGAAGGCCTCGGTGAGCAGAACAGCGGCGAGGGCCTCGACCATCTGCGCATCGGTGATGGGGCCGTTGGCCTCTTCGTGCGCGGCGATGCGGGCGTTGGTGTCTTCGGTTCTTTCGCCGCCGAGGCCGAGGATCAGGTGCGCGATGGTCTGGCGGAGGGTTGCGTATTCTTCCGGATTCGCGGCCTTGAGAGCTTCGAGCTTCGCGACGCCGGTCTTCTCGAGATCGCCGGCCTTGGCGACGAAGCGATCAGCCTTCGCGTGGTAGACGGGGCGCATGTACGCCTCGGTGACCGCAGCGATGGAGCGAAGAACGCTCTTCTCACCGCAACCGGCGCAGGCGCCGTCACCGGAGACGAGAGCGTCGTAGTTACGGCGAACCATGAGCATGTTGCGCAGAGTCGCGGTCTTGGAGTCGGCCGGGTTGGCGTTGTTGTAGAGGCCGAGGTACTTCTGCGAGGTGTCGGGAAGCTGGTTGAGGAAGGCGGTGCCGGTTTCGTGCTCGGCGTTGACCTCCTCGGTCTCCTTCACCATCTTGAGGGCCTCGTGATCGCCGCAGGCGGTGACGCAGGCAGCGCAGCCCTTGCAGAGATCCTGAAACGAAGATCGAGAAGATGCCGCCTGAGCCGGGAGCCTTGCGCTCGGGCGAGGAGAAGATGGCGTTGACCTTCTGGTAGGCCATCGGCACCTTGTCGATGATGTTGTAGAACTGCGCCTTCGCTTCAGCGGAGAAACCGTCGACAGACTCGGTGACTTCGCGAATGATCTTTGGCAGGGGCGTGCCGGTTTTGATTTCGGCAAGCATGCGGGTGCGGGCCAGCTTCTCGATTTCGGGAAGCTTCTCGATCATTTTGGCGCGTTCGCCGCGGTCGCCGACGTAGCGGGTTATGGCGGTCGAGAGCAGCGTACCGAAGTCCTGCGAGGTGTTGGGCAGCGCAGTATCAGGGCAGACCGAGATGCACTCCATGCACTGCGTGCAGTTCTCGGGAATGTAGAGCGGGGTTTCGCGGCGCGCAACGTACTTGGATGCGGTGTCGCCGGTGGCCGCGGCGATGACGCCCAGGGCCGAGAGCGGCGAGGCGGGCTGATCGTAGCCGAAGCCGGCGCGGAACTCGGAGTCGAACATGGAGATGGTTGCTACCGGAGGACGGGCTGATTGTCCGGTGGGCGGCGGTGTGGTGCGGCAACCGCCCACTGTGCAGCTTTCGCCGGCGCCGGCTTCCGCGAATGCAGGAACGGGCTCGAGGATCGGAAGCAGCGCTTCGCCGCGAAGGGAGGAGTGATCCTTAGCGCTGAGTTCGCCGATTTTGATTTCTTTGACGAGCTCGAAGCCCTGGGTCATGACCTCCATGTTGGAGTTGACGACGGCTTCGCCGAGCTTGCCGAACTTCTTGACGTACTGCTTCATCACTACGTCGCGATATTGCTCCTGCGTGATGCCGAACTCCTGCAGCATAGGGCTGACGGCGAAGAACGCACCGAGGAAGGCATTGCCCTGCATGCGGAGCTGGAGGTCGGCGCGGTCCGTGGCTTTGCGGGCGATTTCGAACCCGGGCAGAGTGTAGACGCGAATGTTCTTCTCGATGATCTGCTTGCGCGCCCAGTGGGGAAGATTCTCCCACGCGCGCTCCCCTTCGGCGTCAGATTCCCAGATGAGGGCGCCGCCGGGCTGGATGCCGTCGAGCGGGTTGGTGTGGGTGAAGGCCTTGGGATCGCAGCAGAGCACGACAGTTACGTGGCGAAGATCGCAGTTCACGCGAATGCGGTCTTTCGCTGCCACCATGAAGTAGCTGGTAGGCGCGCCCTTCTTTTCTGAACCGTACTTGGGGTTGGCGCTGACGTGGATGACTTCCTTGGGGTTGCCCTTGTCGTCGACCAGGCCGTCGCGCTCGTAGAGGAGATCGTTGAGGTCGCCGAGAATGGCGCCGAGGTTCTTGCCGGTGGTGATGGCGCCCCATCCGCCGATGGAGTGGAAGCGGACGGCGACTGCGCCTTCGGGGAGGAGCGAGGGCATTTCGTCGCCGATGACAGCGTAGGGGTGCTCGATGCCGAGGACGAAGAAGTTGGTGCCGTCGGCAGCGGTCTTGCCGTCTCTGCGTGCGCGGCCGGCGGTGGCGTATTCAAATGCTCCAATGATGTGTTCGGGGCGGAAGTCGCGCGAGCCCAGACCGTAGCTGCCGCTGTAGATGGCCGGGACTTCTTCGAGAGAGATCTTGGGAAGGCCTGCGGTGCCCTGGACTGCTTTTGAAAGCGCAGTGCGGATGTCGCGGCCCATGGGGTTGTCGCCGGACAGGGGCTCATCGGTGCGTTCGACGATGATGACGTTCTTCTTGCCACGGAGCGCTTCGACAACTGCGGCCTCGGGGAAAGGACGGATCACGTTGAGATGGATGGAACCGACCTTCACGCCGCGGCTCTGGCTGATGTAGTCGACCGCGGCTTCGATGTTTTCAGCGGCGGAGCCGAGGGATACGAAGACGGTGTCGGTGTCGTCGCATTTGTACTGCGTGACGAGTCCGTAATAGCGGCCGGTGAGCTTGCCGAAGTCCACGTAAGCTTCTTCAAGGAATTGCAGGATTGGCTCGGCGAAGTTGTTGCGGCGTGCGATGACGCCGTTCATATAGTGTTCCTGGTTTTGAACGGGGCCAAGCAGGACCGGGTTGGTGAGGTCCATCATCTTAGGCACGCGGCGGCGGGTGGGTCCAAAGAGAACGCGCTGGGCTTCGGTCGGACAATCGATGACGTCCTCGGGCGAGCCAAGATATTCGCGGATCAGATCCGATTCATGTTTATAGAAGGTGCGCTCAAGGTGGCTGGTGAGGAAGCCGTCCATGATGTTCATGCCGGGCGTGAGCGAGAGCTCGGTGACGCGGCGAAGGATGAGAGCCTGGTCGGCGGCCTGCTGTGCGTCCTTGCCGAAGAGCATGATCCAGCCGGTATCGAGCGCGCCGTAGATGTCATCGTGTCCGCAGTGGACGTTGAGAGCGTGCTTGGTAAGGGCGCGGGCACCCACTTCGAGCACCATGGTCGAACCCTTGCCGGGTGCGTGGTAGTACTGCTCCACGCCGTAGACTACGCCCTGGCCGGAGGTGAAGTTGACCACGCGCTTCCCGCAGACCGAGTGGGCAATGGCGCCACCCTGGGCGGCGTGCTCACCTTCGGTCTCGATGGCGATGGTGTTCTTGCCGAATACGTTGAGATTGCCCTCAGCATAGGCCTGCTGGAAGAGTTCGCCGCCTTCGGTGGAAGGCGTGATCGGGTAGAAAACGCCGGCATCGGCGATGCGGGTCTCGGTGTGATACGAGACGAGCTGGTTTCCGTTGGCTGTAACTCGAATGCCGGGATAGCGAGCGGCTTCCGTCATGTGTCCCCTCCGTGCGTGGCCGCCCTTATGCGGGGGCCCGATGAAGCTGAAATCGTATTCCGTGCGGCGTGGTCAAAGCGCTCCGAATGATTCGGGGCGGGGCTCAGAGCCGCGACGATCCCGCAGTGAGAGCGGGAAGAAACTTTCGCCAGGCCAAGTTCAGCGCGCCTGGACTGTTGATTTCTCAATGCCGCTGATGCCTGCGGCTTCGATCGATTCCCTTGCTAAGTTCAATGGCCAGAGTGAAAGCGTGCGAGTAACTCAAGGGGAAGCTGTCCCGAAAGTGGCCTATACATCAGTATGCACCTGCAATGCGAGACGGTGTATCAGGGTGTACCAGTCCGTGGGATTCACTCGGAGCCGGTCCGAAAAAAAACAACTGCCGGAATCTCCGGCAGTTGGGTGGGGCACTCAGGCTCGGGATTGGCCTCTATTTCGCCGGGGCGGGAGGAAGATAACTCAGTTCCGGTTGAAAACGATATTCGTTGACCTCAGCCTGCACGATCAGGGGTCGGATCTTGCCGAGCAGAGCTTGGTAGCCGTCTTTGCCAAGCGCTTTTTCGATGCCGAAAGGTTCGTCCAGATCTGCCCATTTGTCCATGGCGATGACCGAAGTGACCTGGGAGTTCGGTGCTCCATACCGTGTTTCAGCGAAGATATATGAGGGCATTCCGCCCTTCTTTGCTGCCGGCAGGACGTCCGACTTCACGAGGTCGAGGTATTCCTTGTACTTTTCGGGACGCACCAGGGTGGTTAAAACCCGAACCATCTTCGGCATTTCCGCGCTCGTCTGCGGCAGGCTTAGATCCGGTTGAATCTCTTCGATGGTTCGGCGCCAGCTTGAGGCGCAATCGATCATTCGCGTCTGCAGCCTCGCCAGGTCTGCGGCATCCTCTTTCGTGGCTCCGTCGGCGCCGGCATCGAGTTCTGACCATTTGTCGTAGTACGAGACGATTGCATACTCGCGGGCGCCGGTCAGCGACATCCAGACGGAGCTATAGCGAGTGGAGTTGTCCTTCTTCATCAAGGCATGAACTTCTTTGAGTTCAGCCTGAAAATCTCCGATGCGGTCCGGCTTGACGCTTACGAACGTGATGCTCCGGATGTTTCCAGTCTGAGCAGACGCGACGGTTGAGAGTGATGCTGCAAGTGCAGCGGTAATCAGGCATCGAGAGACGATAGTTCCTGGATGGATTTTCATGGATTTCCTCCGTGGTGCAAGCCGGGGTATGGGAGGCCCCGGCATTCGAAGGTCCGGAGTTTCAGCCGAACGTTATCTTGCTGAAGACATCGGCGCAAGGGGGCAGGCACTGATGTCTTCGAATATCAGCAGAGTTCAGAATCAGGTGGGAAGCTGTGGTCGGCAAAGTATACATGTGAGCGCTATGGCTTGGCTCCAGCAGTTCTATACTTGGACGGATTTGAGAGATCCGATTCCAGAGGACGTATATAGAGGACGACAATGGGCGAGCCAGGAGTGACGACGGTGTCGGGTTTTGCGACGTATCCCAGCCTGCGGGGCAGGGCGGTGCTGGTGACGGGTGGGGCCACAGGGATTGGGGCGTCGATTGTGGAGCACTTTGCCCGGCAGGGTTCGCGGGTGGCGTTTTTTGACGTGCAGGATGAGGCGGGTGGCCGTCTGGTGGAGTCGCTGGGAGCAGAGGTTGAGACTGCTCCTGTGTACCTCCATTGCGACCTGACGAATGTGGCGGAGTTGCAGGAGCGGGTGAAGGAGGCGATAGCGGCGCTGGGCGGGGTGGAAGTGCTGGTGAACAACGCGGCGAACGACCAGCGGCACCGGATCGAGGATGTGACCGAGGAGTATTGGGACCGTTGCATGGCGCAGAACCTTCGACATCATTTCTTCTGCATCCAGGCGGTGTTGCCGGCGATGAAGGCGGCAGGGCGGGGAAGCATCATTAATTTGTCGTCGATCTCGTGGATGATTCCTTCGACGGGAGTGCCGGTGTATGTGACGACGAAGGCGGCGATTGTGGGGCTGACACGGACGATGGCGCATGAACTGGGTCCGGTGGGCATTCGCGTCAATGCTGTGCTGCCGGGCGCGATTGCGACAGAGAAGCAGAAGCGGCTGGTGTATACGCCGGAGTACAAGGCGGAGATCATGGCTGCGCAGGCTTTGAAGCGAGACATCCTGCCCGAGGATGTTGCGCGGCTGGTGCTGTTCCTGGCGGCGGACGATTCGAGCGCGATTACGAATCAGAGCTATGTCATTGATGGCGGGTGGGTGTGAGCGCGCCGGAGGCGCGCTCAGTTTTCAGTCTCCAGTTTTCAGTTGTCAGCAGCATGTAGAAGGGAATGAGGGCTCGATGAGGAGATTGGGACGGCGTGGTGCTGTGCGGATTGCGCTTGGCTTTTTCTTATTCGGGAATTCCGGCGCTCAGACTCTGTCGCATGTGGCGCCGGGTGGGGATTCAGTCGGGCCGCGGTCTGCGGAATATGAGGAGGTGCAGAATCGGCTAGCGCGGGGATGGAATACGTGGGATGTGCACAGCGTGGCTACGCAGGTGCTGCTTCCAGAGGGGTTGGCGATCCAGGTGGGGATGAAGCACAACTCCTCGCTGAACGGGGACGCGTTTCTTGGGGATGCGCTGATTGGGAGTTTCGGTCCCGACGCGCCGGTTGTGACGCCAGGGCCCCATGCGTGGGATGGATCGTACACGCAGGCGGACTTTGAGTGGAAGGGGCACAAGTGGCGGGTGGAGAGCGCCCATGACGGCGATGATCTGGTGATGCTGATCGCTCCACTCAAGAAGATTGACATGTTCAGCCCAACGCTAGTCCTTTCGGTGAACTTTCTCTGGAGTCGGCAAGGAATAGTCGAGCGCAAAGAAGATCATTTTCTGGCGCATGCTGATCGACGCGACATTCAGGTTTACTGGGCATTCGAGCCGAATGCGATAGACAAGTCTGAGGCGAAGACGAATCTGCCCCTCGGAGGACCTTACTTCGCCACTAACGAATCATTTGTCGGTGTGAGCACGGGGAAACGCCGTTCGATGGACGAGATCCGGGCGGCAATCGCCAGGCAGCATGACAGCTATCGAGGGACAATCGCGGATGCGGGAGCGAACGGCCCGATTCTCGATGCGATTGAAACGACCCTTGGCTGGGACACGATCTACGAGCCGGAGAAAGGCCGGGTGATCTCGCCGGTGTCGCGCGTGTGGTCGGTCGGCTGGGGCGGATATGTGCTGTTTGACTGGGATACGTTTTTTGCGGCGACGATGGCATCGATCGGGGACAAGGACCTAGCCTATGCAAACGCGCTGGAGACGCTGCGAGAGGAGACCCCGCAGGGTTTCGTGCCGAACTATGCGCGTGCAGGGAACTGGAAGAGCACGGATCGCTCGGAGCCGCCGGTGGGGGCGATCACGGTGCTCGGACTTTATCGCAAGTTTCACGACCGGTGGTTCATCGAGGATGCATTCGAGCCGTTGCTCAAATGGAATCGCTGGTGGAATGAGCATCGGCAGATGCAGGGATTCATTGTGCTGGGAAGCGATCCCGACAACCAGCCGGTAAATCTCGACGATGCAGCACGCGGAACCTGGCAGGGCGCAGTGTACGAGTCGGGACTGGACAACAGCCCGATGTACGACGGGACTTTCTACAACAAGCAGACGCATCTGCTGGAATACGCCGATGTGGGGATGACGAGCCTGTATATCGCCGATTGCGATGCGCTGGCGGAGATTGCCGGCGAGCTCGGCAAGACATCGGAAGCAAAGGAGCTTCGCAACCGCGCATCGCAGTACCGGAGAAGCTGGCGACGCTGTGGGATGAGAAGGCAGGCATTTTCCTCAATAAGGATCTGCACACGGGGCAGATGAACACGCGGCTCTCGCCCACGAACTTCTATCCGCTACTCGCAAAGGCGGCGACGCCCGAGCAGGCGAAGACGATGATCGAGAAGCACCTGACGAACCCGAATGAGTTCTGGGGTGAGTATGTGATTCCCTCGATCGAGCGCGACGATCCGGCATTCAAGGATCAGAACTACTGGCGCGGGCGCATCTGGGGACCGATGAACTATCTCGTCTACCTCGGTCTGCTGAACTATGACGATGCTGCCGCACGAAAAGCCTTTGCGCAGAAGTCGTACGAGCTTTTCTTGAAGGAGTGGCGCGAGAAGGGGCACGTGCACGAGAACTACAACGCCACAACCGGCACAGGCGATGACGTCAATTCGAGCGATCGCTTCTACCACTGGGGAGCGCTTCTTGGGTACGTTCAATTTCTCGAACAGAGCCCCGCTGTGCCGGACAAATGAGCCGAATCGCGACCACAATGAAAACGTTTGCCGCCGGATGCCTTAAGATGCTTCAGGCATAAGATTCCACGGGAAAGGAACCCCCAAATGTCCATGAAACATTTGCGCCCGTCCATAAGCGTACTGATTGCTTTCTCTTTCGTTTTCGGAGTCGCACTGTCTGCGTGGCAGGTTGCCGCACAGGATGCGAAGCAGGTGAGTGAGATTGTGGAGCACGCCAAGCTGCCTCAGGCCTCCAGTGATGTCCTTCAGCGCCTGACTACACTGCGCGAGTTACCCGATGGGCAATGGAAGACGCACTCCGGAGACGTTGCGCATGGCGAGGCGGTGAATCTGGACGAGTCGTCGTGGAAGCCGATCAAGCCCGTCTCCGCAGCGCCAAACGATGCGGCCTGGTTCCGGCAGACGGTCACGGTTCCCGAGACGCTGAACGGATACGATCTGACGGGATCGCGGATCTGGTTCCAGTTCCACGCCGGCGCCAATGGGCCGATGCCGGAGATTGTCTACTTCAACGGGCGGCGCGTGGCGATGGGCGACGATCTGGAGCCGGTGGTGTTGTTCGACAATGCCAGGCCCGGCGAGAAGGTTGTGGTCGCGGTCAAGCTGCTGCACACCGTAGACACCAAGAGCTTCCACGGCGCCACGATGAAGATCGACTTCCCCGAAAACCGGCCGAACCCCGAGGATCTGCGGATCGAGTTTCTTTCCGCTGCATTGCTGGTGCCGTCGCTTGTTGCGCGTATGGATGATGGCAATATGGGCGCTCTGAATGGGTCCATTGCCGCTGTAGATCTGAAGGCACTCGACGCCCACGATCAGGCTGCTTTCGACGAAAGCCTGAAGGCCGCGCACACCAAGCTCGAAGGGTTGCGGCCGCTGTTGCAGACGGTGACGTGGCACCTGACGGGCAACTCCCACATCGATGCCGCGTGGCTGTGGCCCTGGACGGAGACGGTGGACGTGGTGAAGCGCACGTTCGGTACGGCGCTGCAACTGATGTACGAGTATCCGCAGTACACCTACACGCAGTCGGCCGCTGCGTACAACGAGTGGATGGCGCAGAAATATCCCGATATGAACGACGAGATCAAGAAGCGCATTCAGGAAGGGCGCTGGGAGATCGTAGGGGGCATGTGGGTCGAGCCTGATCTGAACATGCCGGACGGCGAGTCGCTGGTGCGGCAGTTGCTGGTGGGCAAGCGCTGGTTCAAGCAGGCATACGGGGTGGATGTGCGGATCGGCTGGAATCCGGACTCGTTCGGATACACGTGGCAGTTGCCGCAGATCTACAAGAAGTCAGGCGTCGATTATTTCGTGACGCAGAAGATGACGTGGAACGACACGAACCAGTTGCCGTTCAAGCTGTTCTGGTGGGAGTCGCCGGATGGGTCGAAGGTGCTGGCCTATTTCCCTCATGACTATGCGAACAACGACCTGAACCCCGTGCGCCTGGCCCGCGACACGCTGCAGGCGCGGGAACGCTCGACCGGCATGAACGACATGATGGACATCTACGGCATCGGCGACCATGGCGGCGGGCCGACGCGCGCGGTGCTCGATGAGGGAGTTCACTGGGCGACGCCATCGCAGCCTGAGAAGGTTGTGCCCAAGATGCAGTTCGGCATTGCGCAGACGTACCTCTCGCGCGTGGAGAAGGAAGTTGCGCCGGAGAGCAAGGAGTGGAATTACCGCTCGATTGCGCAGGGCTATACGGCTCCGCCGGCTGTCGAGGGGAAGGTCTCGATCCCGACATGGAAGAGCGAAATGTACTTCGAGTACCACCGCGGCGTGATGACCACGCAGGCCAACCACAAGAAGAACATGCGCGAGTCCGAAGTGGAGGTGCTGGACGCGGAGAAGTGGGCGTCGCTTGCCTGGCTCGATGGACGCAAGTATCCGGGCGACGAACTGACCGAAGACTGGAAGAAGGTGCTCTTCAACCAGTTCCACGATCTGGCAGCGGGATCGGGCATCGGGGTCATCTATAAGGATGCGCAGAAGGACTACGACGTGGTGCGCTGGTCGACGAATGAGATTTCGGCGAAGGCGCTGGGCACGGTCGATGAACGGATGAACACTGCAGGTCAGGGAACGCCGGTTGTCGTCTTCAATCCGCTGGGATGGGCACGATCTGGCGAGGTGTGGGTTCATGTGGAGACCGGCAAGGGGCAAGTGAAGGCGACCGGGGCTCAAATCGTAGAGACGAAGCCCGAGGAAAAAGCGAACTTCGCTGATGTGAAGCTGCACGTTCTGGATGTACCCCCGCTCGGCTACAAGGTGGTGTGGGTTGGCGCAGGATCGGGCACGCCGGAGCCCCCGGAGAAGGAAGTCAGGGCGAAGGACTCGGGCGATTCGATCTCGCTCGAAAACGCAAAGCTGCGAGTAGTGGTCAGCAAGCAAACGGGATGCATCACGAGTCTCTTCGACAAGAAGACGAACTTTGAGACGCTGGCATCGGGCGCGTGCGGTAATCAATTGCAGTTCTTCAAGGACACGCCGAAGGACTACGACGCGTGGAACATCGATCCGGGAACACTGGATGTTCCGCCGAAGACCATCGAGCATGCAGATTCAGTTGAGTTGTTGAAGACTGCCGAGCCGACGATCCGCGTCACGAGCCAGTGGGGGACCTCGAAATTCCTGCAGACTATCGGCATCTCAGCCGGCGGCGACGAAGTCGATGTCGAGAACGGGTTTGACTGGCATGAGTCGCACGTTCTGCTGAAGGCCGCATTTCCGCTGGCGGCTTCAGGACCATTCGCCACGTACGAGATTCCCTACGGTTCGATTGATCGCCCGACCACGCGGAACAATAGCTGGGAAAAGGCGCAGTTCGAGGTTCCTGCGATGCGCTGGGCCGACCTGGGCGACGGCAAGCATGGGCTCTCGGTCATCAACAACACGAAGTACGGTTACGATGCAGCCGGAAACGTGCTTCGGTTGACACTGCTGCGTTCGGCCAAGTGGCCCGATCCCGAGGCGGACATGGGGCATCAGCATTTCCACTACGCGCTGTATCCGCACGCGGGCACGTGGAAAGACGCGATGACTGTGCGGCACGGCTACGAGTACAACTACCCGCTGACGGCGGTTGTCACGACTGCGCATCCGGGCTCACTGCCGGCGACGCACTCCTTTGCTTCGGTGACGCCGGAGAACGTGGTGCTGACGGCCGTGAAAAAGGCCGAGGATGCGAAGGGATTGATCTTCCGCGTGTACGAGTGGGCAGGGAAAGACTCGACGGTCGAGTTCCATGTGCCTCCGGGCGCGACTTCAGCGACCGTGACCAACATGCAGGAGACCCCGGAAGGAAGCCCGCTGTCGGTGGCTGGCGATGTGGTGAAGGCGCCGATCCATCCGTACGAAATTCTGACGGTGCGAGTGGATTATCCCAACGGAGGGCCGAAGGAGTAGCCGTCATCCATCAGGCAGACGCGAACCCGTCGCGAGGCCCTGTGAAGTTCCAAGCGCCACTGAAGCGTTAGCCATGTTCAACGTTTGTGGAATGTCCTTGTGAGCGCAGCGATCCTAAGCTGATTCCTACCTGATTGCGGGGATCGCTGCGACATGAGTCATGCAAGTTTACTCGGCAAGTCGCCGTCAAACGGAAAACCGTATGTAGTCGAGGCACCGGGGAGCGCACCCGCGTTGACCGGCAGCCGCGTTCTCAGCCGGCAGGGTCAACGCCCTTTTCTCGATCGCCTTTTCCGCAGCGTAGCTCGGGATCAACGCGAGTATCCCAGGCTGGTTGCGCCTCCGCTGGTTGCGTACCTGGGTAATCCCGGTTCCTCCAGGCCCTTTGCGATTGCCGACGTGAGCGTCGGCGGTTTTTGCATGCGGGCAGACGAGTTCTGGTCGCTGGGTACGGTCCTGACCATCACCTTGCAGAGTTCGCAGGAACTCGGCGACGGGGCTCTCGATTCTCTTACCGTGCCGGCCATGGTAGTACGGAGGGCCGAGGGGGCAGCAGGCTTTGCGATTGCCCTGACGTCAGAACAGTCACTGTTGTTTCCGGGCTTCCGTGTTGAAGAGCCTCGCAATGTCCGCGACCAGATGAAATGCTTTCTCGATAGGATCACGTCCTATGGTCCGGCTCTTCCCTTGCAGATAGCGGCCGACGCGGCGGCTCCCGCCCATTCTGAACCGCGACGAAAGACTCCTGCTTTTGCTCGAGAGCGCGAAGAAACACAAGCTGTCGCAGGCATGGGATTCGGAGATTGAGGATGAGCCGCAGGGAGCATCGCTCGCTATCGCGAGCCCGCTCCTCTGATGTTCAAATCTCCGCGGGCGTGAGTTTACTCTTTCCCGACTCTCGTACCGCGCCCATGTGCCACGCTCGTTATTCGTATTCGCGGTTCGGAGTCATGCCCAGTGCGGAGATTCTGCCTTCGGCATCAAGACCGAAGATGATCAGAACCGCGTCGTCGCCCTTGTGAAGGCGGAAAGTGGAGACGGGTTGGCCCCCGGTCGCGGTTTCGCGCTTGATCAGGGTGAGCGTGCCTCCAGGCCACAGGTTCTGAAGCCGTTGTTTTGCCCTGGCCACCGTTTCGGGAGTCATTCGGGCTGCCAGCTGCGGAGTGGATTGCGGGCGAAGATCCGCGCCGGCAACGATCTGATCCAGGATTGACGTCACCTTCGAGGCGATTTGAGGCTCATTGTCAGGAATGGCAGCGAGCTTTGCAGGCAGAAGCGCGGGGATAACGAGTCCCGCGACTACGTGGGCAATAAACCCAGGATTCGAATGCCCGGCGTCCAGATTCGTGAGCACAACCACACCGAGGCTGTCATCAGGGTAGCGCGAAATAGCCGTGGTAAAGCCCTGCCATGCCCCGTCGTGCTCAATGCGTTTATGACGATTCTGTTCACCGATGAACCACGCGAATCCGTAGCCGTCAGGATTGGGCTTGCCATCGTTTAACGGATAGACAGTCCAGATGCGGTCGAGACTCGATTGCCTAAGCAGTTGCGTGGTGTAGAGCGCCGCATCCCATTTGGCGAGGTCGAGCACGTTGAAATAAAGCGCTCCGTCCGCGGTGGAGTCGAACGTGGGCGAAACCCACGCCTGATTCTTGAGCTGACCATCGTGAAGTTCGTAACCGGCAGAGCGATTGGGAATGATATCGGCCTCGCTGATGAGGCGCGTCGAGGTCATGCCGAGCGGCTTGAAGATACGTTCGCCGAGGTAGTCGGCGTAGAACTTGCCGGTGACTTTGTGGATGATGATGCCGAGCAGGACGTAGTTTGTGTTGCGGTAGTCCCACTTCGAGCCTGCCGGCCACTCGATGGGCAGCGTCTCGATCTTTGAAACAAGCTCGTCTTCCGTAAAGTCGAGGCGCAGATAAAACGGGCCCTTGGGCCCGGTGCGTTCGTCAGCTTCGTACTCTGAAAGTCCGGAAGTGTGCGAAAGCAGATTCTTGATGAGGATCGGCTTCCAGGAGGCGGGCGCTTCAGGGAAGTACTTCGTGATGCTGTCGTCGAGGGAGATCCTGCCTTCCTCAACAAGCATCATGATGGCCGCGGAGACGAACTGCTTGCCAACGGAGCCGGATTGAAAAATGGTTTCGGGCTTTACGGGAACATTCAGCTCGACATTGGCCTGGCCGTAGCCCTTCGCAAGCAGGACCGTGCCTCGCGAGTAGATTCCCAAGGCCAGGCCGGGAATCTTTTCGCGTGCCATCTCGGCGGCGACGAAGTCGTCGATCGACTTGATGCGCTGCGCGTCGAGGGGTGGAAGCGGCTTTGGCGTTTCCGGAAAGGCGAAAGACGCAGCAACAGCCAGGAGAAGAAGAAGGCGCCACGGGCGTAAGTGCATGGATTGATTTCTCATGAGGGAAGCGGAGGCGAGTATAGCATTGTGGATGCCACGGGGCAGAAAATTCACGACTCCGATATGCGCTCTGGCGAATCAAACAAACACAAATCCCGGCAACCTCGAGGTGCGTCAAAATGGCAGCCGCTGAAATGAGTTTCCTGCAAGGTCAACTGAAGGAGAGGAAAGACCGTCTTGAAACGGTGATTCAAGCGACGCCGGATGACACCAGTCTTCAGGCGTTGCTGCGAGAGGTGGATTCGGCGCTGGATCGATTTGGCACGGGTACTTACGGCCTATGCGAAACCTGTCACGAGTCAATCGAGCGCGATCGTCTCCTTGCCGATCCCGCTCATTCGCTATTGCCTTGACCACCTGACCCAGCATGAGCGCGCCGCGCTGCAGCGTGACCTGGATCTTGCCTCGGAGCTGCAACGAGGACTTTTGCCGCAGCAGGATCTGAAGGTCGGCAGCTGGGAGACGAACTATCACTATGCGCCGCTCGGGGCCGTAAGCGGAGACTATTGCGATCTCTATCCTGCGAAGGAACACCTCTACTTCATGCTGGGGGACGTTTCAGGGAAAGGGGTAGCGGCATCGATGCGGATGACGCAACTCCACGCACTCTTTCGGAGCCTCATCGGCATGGGTCTTCCGCTCGCCGAGATTGTTGAACACATCAACGGCTTTCTTTGCGAGAGCGGAATTTCCGGACAGTACGCGACGCTGGTCTGCGGGCAGGCCCAGGCGGGCGGCGAAGTGGAACTGTTCAACGCGGGTCATTTGCCGGTGATCGTGGTTCAGCAGGGGAAGACCCGGCTGTTGGAGTCAACGGGGTTTCCCGTGGGGATGTTCCGCGATGCCACGTTCATTCCCGTTCGCGTGCAGTTGGGCGGCGATGACATGTTGTTTCTCTTCACCGATGGCGTGTCGGAGGCTGATGGAGGGAGCGGCGAATACGGAGTCGAGCGCATCGTGAACCTGGTGGCGGGCAAGATGCCCTGCTGTGCCGGCGAAGCCGTGTCCGCGTGCCTTGAGGATCTCCGTGCGTTTGTGGGTAGCCAGCCCGGTGTGGACGACGTAACGCTGCTGGCCATCCGGCGTGCGGGATAACGCAGTTATCAGGGGTCAGTGATCGATGGTCAGTGGGTCAGGGTCTCGACCCGATATCAGATTTCCGGGGCACCCGGCTATATCCAGGTCTCAGGAATCGAGAACTTTGGGCCCCCGGCTGTTTCGAAGCGGGGACCCAGTGAATTACTTTGCTGCCGAGATGGAGTCTTCCAGATGAAAGATGTCTGTGGCGATGATTGTCCGAAGCTTTTCATACTGCTCGAAGGTGGTGCCGACTTCCATGTCGGGGTGGGATTTCCTGAACGTGGTGACAAAGTCGCCTGAGGGCTGGAAGATTTCTTTCCAGCTTGGGACGACGTCGACCGTAACGGCCTGGAAGGGCGTATTTGCACCCGAGGGGAAGACCCGCTGATTGAGCGACCAGCCGGTTCTAGAGCCGTCTTTTGCCAACCCCTCGGCAAACGGCACCCAGACCTTTTTCTCGTAGGCGATGTAGTCGTCCATGTTGGACACCTTCATGTAGTTGACGATGAAGTAGTCTCCCTTTTTGGGTAAGCCAACGGCTGCGACGGTGCGGAACATGTCGTTGGAGACGAGGGTGACCATGGAGTTGCGCTTGTCAACGAACTCCTGGGCGGTGGCGGAGATGCCTGCCTGCTTGAGAGCAGCGACGAGGTCGTCACGCTCCATCGGAGGAGTTGGAACTCCAGAGTAGATGCTTACCATGATGTAGTCGCATTGGGCGGACTCGCCCTGGGGTATGACGGAACTGAGCAGGTACCACACGGAGACTGCGCCGCTGTTGGCGCGGGACTGGATGTACTTGTGCAGATCACCGGCGGCCCACTGCGTGAATTCCTGGCCCATTCCGGCCTTGATCTTGACGCAGGCGACGCGATGGAAGCCGGAGGTGTCCTGTTGGGCGCAGAGAGTGAGGGCAGACGCGGCGGCGAGCACCGCGCAAAGGATCAGATTGGAAACTTTCATTCTTGTCTCTTTCAGGGGTCACGGGGGGACCCGACAGGTGGGTGGGAACAGCATTTCCTGTCGCGGGGCCAGAGATCAACCATACTCCTGCGGTGCAAGTGTTATGGGGATTATCTTAGGGGATGTTGACGCCATACAAACGATTCCGGTTCTGGCGCGGGCGATGCGTGAGCAAGGATCCGTGCTATTTCTTCATCGAAACCTGCTGCCCAATGACAAACAAATGACCAATGAGGATGGTCAACACAGCGGCATCAAGTTAAAACAGAGTACGGGAGCAATCCTCAAATGCAACAAGGCCGTCCCTAGCGGGACGGCCTTGTTGGTTGAGAGAACCAAGGTTCGGAGGTTTGCACCGACCTCCCAGGAAATCTCTGACTAGTCCCCGGCTACCGGCTCAGCTTCTTCGCGGTGGCGGTTGACGGGCGATGCAGCGTTATTCGACGCGGGGCGGATTGAGTCGAGGCTCACCAGACCCTCGACCGGCTTCTCGCCGAGCACGTGTTCGCGATAGAGCTTGGCCATGCGGGCGTTCTCCGCATCACTCTTCACCTTGGTATCGCGAGCGCGCAATTTTTCTTCGCGGGCGTTCTTGGCGATGCCGAGATTGTCGAGTGTGTGGTTGGCCTCGGAGTTCACATGCTCCATGTTGAGCTTGAGCTCGTGGCCCACGTAGCTCATGCCGACTTTCTTGCCGCCGGCAAAGATTTCGTGGCGGCCGTGCTCCTCGTACCACTTGGTCAGCGTCGCGGTCATGTGCATCTTCTCGATGATGTTCCGCCAGCCCACGCCGGTGTTGTAAGCGCAGAAGCTGATCTCGCCTTCCTGCGTCGCGTAAGGAATGATGCACTGCTCGGTGCGGCGGAAGTCGTAGTTGAAGAGATCCTGGAACCACATGCCGGCGATGAAGAGGAAGTTCCAGCGGTCCTGGCGGCGCTTCTGGATATCGTCCATCGTCCGGTCACCCTTCACGCTGCCGTAGTTCTTGCCGGTGGCGTTGAAGGTCTTGTCCATCTTCTTCAGCATGTCGGTGATCTTGAAGTGCGTGGGCGCCTGGAACGGATCGTAGTTGCGCAGCAGCGCAAGGCCAAATCCGATCACGGAGAGCCACTTGCCGCGGGCCGCGTCGTTGACCTTGGCGAGGTCCTTGGCAACCTTATCCATATTGAGGAAGGCGGTGACGGGCGCCGCTTCCTTGGTTTCCTTGTCGATCATCAGCGCCATGCCGATGCCGCAGTTGGGGTGGCATCCGCAGGAGAGCTGGCCCCACTCGGCTGAGGGTCCGTGCACCAGATCGGCCCAGTCAGAGAAGGTGGACATGAAGGAAATGGGGAACCAGTCGCGCTCGGGGACGCCGATTCCAACCTGGTTCTTTACGTCATGCGCCATGTGCGAGAGGGTGTAGCGCTGGGCAAGACGACGCTCTTCGCTGATGTCTTCGTCGCGGCCCGTGAAGCTGACCGGCTGGAAGGAGAGGAAGCTGATCTTCTTGGGATTGTCGAGCGCAAACTCGATGATGCGGCCGACCTGCTCGTTGTTGATGCCGTTGATGATTGTCGTTACCGGAACGATTTCGACGCCGGCTTCGTGCAGGTTGTTGATCGCCTGCAGCTTTACGTCGAAGAGGTTGCCGACCTTGCGGTGCGAGTTGGCAGCGTTGCCGATGCCGTCGAACTGAAGGTAGACGTAACGAAGACCAGCTTCGGCGGCGGCGCGGCACAGTTCCTTCGACTTGGCGAATTCAATGCCGTTCGAAGCGGCCTGCACCGAGTTGTAACCGACCTTGCGTGAGTAAGCGACCGCGTCGAGGAAGTAAGGCGACAGCGTGGGTTCGCCGCCAGAGAACTGAACGCTCATCTGACGCCGGGGCTTCATGTTCACGGCGTTGTCGAGCATGGTCTTGATCTCGTCCCATGTGAGCTCGTGGACGAAGCCAACCTGGTTGGCATCCATGAAGCACGGATCGCACATCATGTTGCAGCGGTTGGTCAGATCGATCGTCAGCACCGAGCCGCGTCCATGGGTCACCGTGGACGTGCCATGGTTGTGCAGCTTGTCAGAGGTGGCTCCGTGTGCCCGGATGTCGCGGCCAGGGAAGCTCTCTTCGAGGTGCTTGAAGAAGGCGGCGTCGATCGACATCACGTCTTCGAAGTGGCCGTGCTTGGGGCAGTCCTTGATCATCAGGATCTTGCCATCGCGCTCGATGATCTGGGCCTTGATCTCGCCAACCTTCTCATTCAGAAGGACTTCATGGGGTAGCTTGCCGTCGAGGATCTGCTTGCGGATCTCCGGAACGCACTTCGGACAGAGCGAGTCCGTCGTGCGGGGCCATCCCAGCGGGGGCTTCTCTTTCTGATAGCTCTTCAGGAGGGGTTTATCGCTCCACTTGGGGGTGAACGAGGGGTTGGGGCTGATGCGGTTCAGCCGCTCGTAAACGACCCACGCTCCCTTGGCCGCGTATACAGCGGCTTTCTCGGCGTACTTCATCGCTTTCGACATTTGGTGCGATCTCCTTAAGGCAGTTGTAGCTAGCTGAAATGGGGCTGGACCAGGAGTTACGGCCGGAACCCAAGAACTCAGTACAAGAGTAATGAGCGGGCCGGGTCAATCCAACCGGCGTGCAGCGAACGGGGAAATGGGGGTGCGAACGGCGATTAAGAGGGTGTGAACGGCAGCCACCGGCTTGGTAGCAAACGATAGTAATTGCAACGGTTTAGCGTCCGATAACCCGAACCTATTGCGAATCGCCGCCACCGCCCTCGCTGCGCGCAACCTGGTTCAGAACCTGCTGCACGAAAACCACACGGATGTGGATATGTCTTGCCACGTCGGGCAGGAACTCCGTAATGAAGTTATCGGTTGGCGCCAGGGCCGCTCCCACGGCCACGCGCTTTGCGGTTGCATGCGCGTCGGTCTCCACGCCGGGAACATAAAGATCGGAAATCTCGGCTCCCACCGGGAAGCCGATGATGTTGGAGTAGTTGAGCATTCCTTTCCCGTTATCGCCTTGCGTCCACACAATCTGGACAATGCCGTGCAGAATGCGCCGCCGGAAAGAGGCCTGCGGCATGCGATGGTAGTGCGGATCCTGATGAAAGATCGACGGAATCAGGAAGGTTCCCAGAAACTCTGCCGTCATGTCCTGCGTGTAGGCGACCCCGACATAACGGGCAAACCCCGGCATACCCGGGCCGTACGCAGAATGCGAATCGGCGCCGATGGAAACGGCCGCGGTTCCCAGAATCGTGATCGCGTTGAAGGGGTCCATCAGGTTCTTTATCGCAAGGCGGCCTTTTTCGCGAGGAGTGAGCGGTTTGACCTCGGGGCCGTTGATGAACCGCATGTACCAGTCAATGAGGGGAGGGGGAGAGCAAGGCGGGATGGATGCGCTCTCCACGGGTTTGCCGGATTCGGCTTGCTCTGCAAACTGCTCAACGGCTGGAAAACCGGCGGCGGCGGCGAGGAAGCTTGAGCCAACGGCGGTGAGCGCTTTGCCGGCAGACTCGGCTTTCGGAACCACCCGGCATGGGCCGTTCTTCGAGTTCTGGTGCTTGATGATCGGCAAGGGAGCGTTGGGAAATGGGGTTGCGGGGTTGATGGCCTCCGTCTGGCCAGAGACGCGAGATGGGAGCATCAGCGCAATCATTACGAAAAACAGGGAGGGGGAAAAAAGGAAAAGGAGTGTGCGGTCGAGCCGGAGGCAGCACACTTTTCGAAATTTAGAACTTCTTTTCCGGTCATCTCCCAAGGGACGTTTCCTCACCGGTGGAACTTTTTGCGCCCCGGTCCGTAAACCTCAGAGACTCGGATCGGTATGTACTGCTATCTCCGACGCAAAAAATCGAGGAAAGGTGACCTTCGACTGAAAGTCGAAAGGGAACAGGATCCTTGTTCGAGGGGCAGGTATTGCTTTGAGAGGCACGGCGGATGTGGGAAACCGCCCTCGCGACGTTGACTGAGCCTTTCTGCCGAGTCGAGACTAGAAAGTGAGGCCTTTATGAGTTCATATCCCCCTCCACCTCCTTCGGGACCGGGCGTAGGACATAGGCTCGATGAAGCAATTGAGCTCATCGAGATGGAACTTCGCCACGCCATCGCCTACGTGAACGATGCCGTGGTGCCGCAGGTGCGCACCGAGTCGATCTCGGCGATGCGCAAGCTCTCAGACAAGCTCCGCGTTCTGGCAGACCGGATGGACCAGAAGAAAGGTCCGCAAGGTTGATTCTAGCCGCGGCGACGAAGGACTCCGGGCCGATTCGTGCCGGTTGCACCACGCCGCGATTCTCAGATCTTCGACCTCTCACATCGCTGGGGGCCTTATTTCTGTTCGTTCTGATTGTTGCCGGCTGCGGACATAAGAAGGCGCCTGCGACGCCGATCGCCACTGCGCCTCCAGCGGTGTACACGGCGCCTCGTACTGCTGCAGAGCCCCCCCGACGGCTAAGTCAGAGCCGCCTGCCACAGGGCGGATCGCGGTAACGCCGGTGCCGGAGGGAGGCGTCAGTGCCGAAGACAAGCAATTCATCCTCGAGCACCGGCCGATCTACACCGAAGTCGGAGAGGCCACCTGGTACACGGCTCCCTACAAGGGAAGAAAATCAGCCAACGGCCAGGTGTTCAGCGACGATGCGCTGACGGCCGCCCACCGGACGCTGCCCATGGGATCGCTCATTGTGGTGACGAACCTCGTGACGAGACAGGCCTCAGCCATGCGCATTAGCGATCGGGGTCCGTTCGTTCCCAATAAGGTCATCGACCTCACGCAGGCCTCGGCAAAGTCAATCGGCCTTTATCGCGTTGGCACGGCGCGGGTAAAGATTGACGTGTACCAGACGCCGAAGCCGATGAACGTGGGTGGACGGTGGTGTGTCCAGATCGGGCCATTCACGAGTGAAGGCAGGGCGAACCGTTACAAGGGGAAGTTGCTCGGCGACTATCCGGGATCGAAGGTGATCGAATTCCCCGGTGAGCGAAGCTACTGGGTGCGGATCAGGCCCGTGGGAGACGATCGCGGACAGGCCGAGGACATGGCGCGTCGGCTGCGGCCCGAAGAGGGTGTGGCTTACCTGACAAGGCTCGATTAGCGCTGCCATTGACCTGCTCCCCTGAATCCGCACATAACCGAACAGGAAATCGCAGAGCACGGATTTACGTCGAAGCAAGCATAGGAGCCGCAGAGGATTGCTGCGCTGAAGCGGCCGGTTGCCGGACAACACCCGCGATAGAGGCCGTCATGCCGACCCGAAGCGGTAATCTTTGATTGCAATTTTCTTTAGTTCCATTTCCTGTCGTCTGTGTGGCAGACTCGTCACCATCCTGTCCTGCCGCGACGGAGGGAACACGAATGAAATTCCGAATGCCGATCATTTGTGCGCTTGCCCTGGCAGTCCTGGCTATGACATCGAGTGGGCAGGCTAAAGGCCCAAACGAAAACGCCAACGAACAAACGGCCAGGGTCCACAGCCAGCTCTGGCACAACGACGAACCGGGTGAAACTATCGCGAAGCGTCTCGCGAACACCACCGGCAACATCATCACCACCATCAATGACGAGGACCGCATCGAAAACGACGGCGCTCATCAAATTCAGCCTCCCTATCCTCCGATAAGAATGGTTGAGTTCGCCTGCAAGTCGGATGCCGTCGTTGTAGGGAAAGCCGAATCCAGTGTCAGCCACATGACAGCTGATTTGGATTTCATCTACTCTGAGTGGAAAGTCCGAATCACCACCGTACTGCAGGACAACCCCAAGTCACCCATCTCCGGCAGCAACGAGATTTCTGTAGTGAGGGCAGGCGGGTTGCTGACGATCAATGGGCGGTGGGTGATCGGCAAGGAATGGAATTTCCCCCAATTTCAGCCGGGTGACGAGTACCTTCTGTATCTCAAGTACATTCCCGAGACCGGCTTCTACAAGGCAATCGCGGGAAGAAGTTTCAATCTCTCTCACGGCCCAGTTCCTGACGCACCGTACATGGGTCGTAGCTGGGACGAGGTGCCCGTAGACGAGCTGCTGAGAGACACTAAGGCAGCAATCTCCGCCGCAGGATCCTCCGCCTATTGCGGTATTTCCGGACGTCACCAACCGGTTAAGGAAGTGCAGGCCGTCACTCGCCCGTAATCGCGGATTGTTGCGCTACCGGCCAAAGAATTCAATCAAGAACACTCATGCATGTTCTCCCCCGGCGAGCATGGCAGAAGCGCAAGCGAGCCACTTTTCGGGGTAGTAATCTGAAGGTCGCTTGCGATGGATTCCTAACCGCTTCCTGACCTACCTCAACTCTCGGAGGCTTTCGACGGAAGGCACGAAGTAGTATGCGCCTGTTAACGGCTGCGTGTAGCGTGTCAGCGCGTCACGCGTGCCGTCCTGCAAACCCGCCATGCTTTCAAGCATTTTCGCGAGCCGCTTCTGTTCCGCACTGAAGCCAACAAAGACCGTGCCGTGGTTATCGACATCGCCGAAAGGCATGTTTCGCCGAAAGATCTTTCCGAACTTGTCCTGATCCGTTCGCGCCACGTGCGAGTCCTGAGGCTTATTCTCCAACTCAGTGCTCTCAGCCTTTGTCCGCCCCATCACCAGTTCCTGCTTTGCCACCGGCAATGCCTCCCACTCCGCGGTCCGGTGTTTCCACTTTTGCAATAGCAGCACGGAGCCCGCGGCGCCGGGTACACCGTCAGGCAGCAGCGCATGTGTGGGCGCGTCCAGCAGCGTCGGGTTCTCCGACCCGTCCACAAAGCCGGTGAGGTCGCGGTCGTGCCGATACGCCCAGCTTGAGGTCTCTTCCTTCAGTGCGGCCTTTCCGGCGAGGTCCTGAATTACCGTCCTGGCCATGTCGAACACAACGTCATATGCGCTGCCCGACATCCACACCAACGCATCATGCTGCGTCGCTGGCATCACGAAGCCTTCAACGCCCTCAATTTGTTTGTTGAATCCTTCTATGCCGATCAGAGTTTGCTCCGGCACCATCTCGTTCCACAATTCGGGTCGAAATCCGATTACAAAGTTAACCCCGCCCGTGGTCGTTCGTGGCTCCCGGATCGCAGCAACAGCGGCCGCAAAGTCTCTGCAACGCTTTTCATCCACCAGGTCGAACTCCAGATAGACGTGAGAAGAAGTTCCGAGAGCGAAGATGCCAGCTTGCGGCGTGTGCATACCCGCAGTATACCGAGCAGTATGTAATGGACGGAGCGGCACGCCAGAAGAATCTAAGCAGCTTTCATCGGGCAATCGAACCGGAGACGGGTCACTGCATCCATCAGAATGAATGACTCAGTCCTGAGCAAGACTATTCCGGCGGCGGATAGAACGGCAGCTTGTCGTTGGTTTCGTTGGCGCGCTTCACGGTTACGTCATCGAAGAGGAGCGCGGGAGCGAGCACCGTTTCGGGAATCTCCGTTGCGTAATTCGCAACCCAGAGATTCTGTCCCGCCGCAATTACTCCGGAGCGCAGCGCGCGCTGATCGAGGTCGTCGAGAACCGCTCCGCGAACCAGCGTACGATTTCCTTCCAGGTCCAAACGATAAAGCAGGCGCGGAGTATTGATTCCACCGAGCGTCTCGACGTAGTACACGCTCTTCAAGCCCCGGTCCTTCGCGAGTTCCAGCAGCTTGCGCTTGAGCTCGTCGTCCGAGAGGCCCTGCTGCGCAGTTATCTTCAGGACTCCGATCACCGGGCGAGGGGGGCCTGCAACGCCGGCGCGGGCGTGGCCGTTGGACTCAGGAAAATCGCGCACCGGGGTACGGCCGATGAGATAGTTCTCGAGGTGCCCGTCCGCAACCAGCTTCACGGTCTGCGCGGGAACGGCTTCGTCGTCGACCGAGTAGGAGCCGACGAGGTCTTTGCCTTGCCATGTCTTCAGCGCAGGATCATCCACCACCGAAAGAAAGTCAGGCATGATGCGCGCCTTGTAGCTCGATGCGAAAGGTCCATTGGTGCGCGCTTCTGTGCCCAGCTTGGGCCGGGTTGCTGTCACGCCGGCGGCGAGCAGCGAGTGCAGCGTATCGGCGCTGGCGTCCGCGGAGAGAAGCACCGGACCGTGATACTCCTCTTCCACAACCGGCGCTTTCCGCAGGTCGCTGAGAGAGGCGATGAGGATCACCGCGTGCTTGCGGAACTCCTCAGGGCTGTCGAGATCGCTGAGAGAGATGCCGCTGCTGCCGTAGGAGCGATCGAGGTGCATGCCGTCATCGGCCTGCGTACCCACTCCAAAGGATTCTGAGTAGCTGCTTGCAGACTTGCGAACGACGGCGCCTTCGCTGGATACGATCCATGTGGTGGTGACGCGCGCGTGAAAGACCGCGTTGGAGTACTGGATCTGCTGCTGGTTCGCATTAACGGCGGAATTTGTTCTGTATAAGCCGCTGTCCTGCGCTACGCGCCCGGCCCATGAGCTTTCGTCGACGGAGAGCCTGAGCGGCTCGGCCAGTGAGATGATTGGCGCGGCTTTGCTGAAGTCGTCGGCTTGCGGCGGCGTCTGCACCTGCTTGAGCTCCGCCTGTTTCTGCGCGTACGCGGCGAGCGCAACTTTATAGGCCTGGTCGGTGCCGCTCCAGAGTGCGGAGCGCAGCGCGATCGGATCGTCTTCGATGGTGGTGAGCTGCAACGCGCCATCTCCACGCGGACCGGAGTTGTCGGTCTTGTAGTCGCCTACCCTGACGCTGATGCGCGCCACGCGTGCGTGGGTTCGCTGGGAGCCCTGGGCGGCGCCGAAAGCGGCGCGGGTTTCGAAATCCTGCACATCTTCGATGCGGTATTCAATGAAGTACGGTTTCGAGAAGCCGGCAAGTTGCAGGTGAGCCATGCTGCGGTCGAGCTCTTCCAGCATGGCTTTAAGGACGGGATCCTTCTCGGCATCCGCGCGCGTGTTTTGCGCAGAGATGCACATTGGCGCGAAGGCGGCGAAGGAGAGAAGACCCGCCGCGGCGATATTGGACAGCCGGCGCGTGAACTTCATTGGCCCTCCTTCGTTGTTCCCGGTGCACTGGGAATCGGCAGGATCGGCGGACGCTGCGTGCCCTGCTGCTGGCGCTGTGTCTCGATCTCGCTCACGAGCATGGCCGGCGCAACAGCCGAAACCGGCACGGTGCCCGACTCGGCGCCGCACTCTCCGTTGAACACCTCGCTCTTGTCGCCGGTGGCAACGATACGTTTCATCGCCGCAAGCGGAGTTCCGACGATGCTGACACCGCGCACCAGCTCGTCGGGCCGGCCGTCAACGTATACCCGGTAGACGACCAGCGGAATCACCTGGAAGGCTTGCGGAGCGCTGCGCGTGGTCACCGCGAACCCTGAAGAAATGTCTTCAAAGTACAGCCCATAAGGCTTGCCCTGCTTCTTCGCTTCTTCAATGAGCTCCTTCCGGAGCTCCACTTCCGAGACCGACTTGCTGGAACTGACGATCAGGTTTCCCTGCCGTCCCGTGGGCATACGCCCATTCTGCGCGCGGCCGTGTCCGTTGGAGGCAGAGAAGCTGGCGATCGGCAGGCGAGACATCAGAAATGTTTTCAGCACGCCATTCTGAATCAAATCGACGCGGCGTGCTTTCTGGCCTTCGTCATCGTAGGTGTAAGTGCCGCTGAGCCATTGCCTGCCGAATTGAGTAACGGTGGGATCATCGGCGACCGACAGAAAGGGCGGCAACACTTCTTTGTCCAGGTCTTTCGTAAAGGTCTGGCCCTCTTCATCGCCGCGCTGGCGCTGGCCTTCGAGCCGGTGCCCGAGAACTTCATGGAAGAAGACCGCTGAGGCACGGCCCGAGAGAATAGCGGGACCATTGAAGGGCTCGGTCACCGGGGCCTTGCGCAACGCCTCCAGGCTCTTGCCCAGATCGCGCACCGCGGCTTCCATTTCGGTCTGCGGCGGGAGACCTTCCACCGTTTCGGCCTCGAAGGTCTGTGCGCGGAAGAGGTCCATTCCATCATCGGCCCGGGTAACAGCGAAGATGACGACGCGTGCCTGCATGTGGGGACCGACGAGGCGCGATCCCTCTGACGAGGCGAAATAGTCAGTCTCGTTCTGAACGGTGAGTACGGCGATGTTCTGGTAAACATCGGGGTACTCGCGGAAGACGCGGCTGAGAGCCTTGATGCGCTCCTCCCATGCGGCCTTATCGATGGCGACGGCCGGCGCGGGAGCAGCGACGGACACCTGCGGCGACTCCTTGCTGAAATCGGGCGAGGTGTCCTCTTCCTTGGCGCGAACCTGCGCTTCGGTTTTCACGCGGAGATAATTGTCGAGCGCATTGCCATAGCCTGCATTGGTCGCGAGCCACAGGGATCGGGCCACGGCGGCGGGGTCGTCGCCGAGAGGAATCTGCATGCTGTTGACGGCCGAAGCTCGATGGTTGCCGTGCGTGTTGTCGAGCCGGGGATCGCCGATTCGCACCTGCACGTCGGCAACCCTCATGTGATTGCTGGCACTGTCGGCGATGGCGCCGTACTCCGCGCGAATTGAAACGGCCGTGGAGTCGCTGACCGAGTAGCTGATGAAGTAGGGAGGCTGCTGTTTGTCGGCATCCTTCTGGTTCAGCCCCGGCTTGCCCAGCGAATTGAACGCACGTTCGAGTTCGCCGGTCATCGTTTCAAGCAGGACGGGCGACGAGGCAGCCGAAGCCTTGGCGGTTGCGTGAACTGGCGCGGTTCGCTGTGCGGCTGCGCCGAGTGAAAACAGCGCGATCCCGAGCAGGCAGCCATGTGCGGCGGCCCCTCGCAGCCTGCGAAGATAGACGAGCCCTGGAGACGGAAGCAACTTATCAGCTGGAAACATCGGTAAACTTTGATTGTCTCAAATTTGCAGTCTCTCGAGGTAATACTCGATGACCTTTGTTCGCCGAGTGGGGTTCGCCGTCGCCGCCGTATTCCTTCTGCTGGTGGTCAGCACCCGGGCTACAGGCCAATCCACCCCCCCGCAAGAGCGCCAGCCCGCACCGCCGGCCGTGGGCACTGATCCGCATACGGAACAGGCGTACTCGCTACCGCCCGACAAACTTGCACAAGCCATTGCGCTCAACAAGATTCGGATTTCTCTGGAGATCGCGGGCTCCCTCTGGGGGCTGGTCGTGCTCTGGTGGCTGCTGGCATCGCGCGCGGCTGCCCGGCTGGATGCCTGGGCCTGGGGGAAGACAAGACGGCGATGGATGCAGGGCCTGATGTTTTTCGCGATCCTGCTGATCTTCCTCGCTGTGGCCGATCTGCCCCTCGATGTAATCGGGCACGCGGCCAGCCTGCACTACCACGTGAGCGTGCAGCAATGGCCGGCATGGTTGATCGACCAGGCTAAGGGGCTCGGCGTCTCGCTTGCGGTCGGCGTCCCTGTGGCGCTGTTTTTCAACTGGATCGTGAGGCGGTCGCCTCGACGTTACTGGATTTGGGCGTGGCTGATTTCGCTGCCGCTGATCCTGGTCTCAGTCTTTCTTGCGCCGCTCGTGCTCGATCCGATCTTCAACAAATTCACGCCGCTGGAGCCGAAGCGCCCAAGGCTGGTTGCCAAGCTCGAAGAGGTGGTGGCCCGAACGGGAACAAACATTCCGCCCAGCCGCATGTTCCTGATGAGCGCGAGCGAGAAGAGCAACGGGATCAATGCCTACGTGACGGGCATCGGGTCGAGCAAACGATTTGTGATGTGGGATACGACGATGGATCGCATGCCCGACGACGAGATCCTGTTCATCTTCGGCCACGAAAGCGGGCACTACGTGCTCAACCACATTCCCAAGGGACTGGTCATGACCATGGCGGGCTCCCTGTTCATGTTCTGGATCTGCGCGCACCTGGCGGAGTGGATGGTGCGGCGCTTCGGCGAGAGATGGCAGGTAACTGGGGTCGGCAGCCGCGCCGGTTTTCTAGCCCTGGTATTCGCGTTGTCCCTTGGCGGTTTTCTGTCTTCGCCGATCAGCAACACCATCAGCCGGGGGGTAGAGCATGAGGCCGATGTCTACGGGCAGGAGGCCATGCACGGGCTGGTTCCCGATCCTCAGAAGACGGCGGTATCGGCCTTTAATCACATGGGCGAGGCCTGGCTCGAGGACCCCAATCCGAATGGCTTTGTGGAGTTCTGGTTCTCCAGCCACCCATCCGTGCAGACAGCGCGCGGAGTTCGCCGAGCACTACGATCCGTGGGCAAACGGCGGACACGGGAAGTTTTTCATGAAATAGGAAGATCTCCGCTCCTCGGATGGAGTCTGCCTACAAAGCGGTTGTTCTCAGGATCGCGCGAAATCCCCGAATCCAATAAAATGAACACATGGTGGCGCTTCCCCTCGTTCCCTCGTTTTTCGCGAAGGCAGCCGGCTCAGTTCTGGTTGCTGGGGCGGGCGCCGTCGCCGTCATCATCTGGCGGTTGCGAGAAACGCGCACTGCGGTCTCGCTGCGAAAGATCATCATCCCCCCGCTGGGCATGGCTACCGGCTTTTCCATGTTTATAGATTCGGCCTTCCGGGTTCCATGGACCTGGGCCCTGACCGCATTCCTCACCGGCGCGATCGTGCTTGCCTGGCCCCTCTTGCTGACCACCCGGTTGGAAATGGAGGGCGCAACGGTGCGGATGAAGCGGTCCAGCGCCTTCCTGCTCGTGATCCTTGTCCTGGCTGCCGTTCGCCTCTTTGCGCGCAGCTATTTCGATACGATTCTGACAGCGCAGCAGACCGCCGGCATGTTTTTTATCCTCGCCTTCGGAATGATCGTGATCTGGCGGGCCAAGATGCTGGTGGACTTCCGTCGCCTCACCGCAAGCCCTGAAGCCAGCGCGGCCTGATAATTCACTACAAACCAGCCGAACCCTGGAGAGCCGATCGAATGCAATATCTCACGCTTTCGCGCCGCCGCACCGATGCGTTCCCGCCCGAGGCATTCACGCCCGAGCTTGTTGCCCAGGAAGGCTACCGCGTTAAGGAGTTGTACGCTTCCGGGCTGCTGCGCCAGGTTTGGAAGCGCGGCGACACGCCGGGGGCGGTGATCCTCTGGGAGGCAGCCGACGAAGCGGAGGTGCGCGACGCCGTTGCCAGCCTTCCCATTTTCAAAGCAGGAATGCTTGAGCTGGTTGCCCTGGTTCCTCTCGAGCCCTATGCAGGCTTTGGGCCAGGCGCCGGCTTCGGGCCCTCCAAATAGATAGAGAAGTTTCCTGGACCGCCCGAGCACTGCCGTCTTTTCCTCATTCCGGGCGGGCCTTTGGCAAGTCGTACACTGTAGCTTCGTTGTCTCATTCAAAAGGAGCTCGTTCTTTCATGGCTTACCCGACGAACTATCGCTACACCAAGGAACACGAGTGGATCTCGCTTGAGGGCAAGATCGGGACTGTCGGCATTACCGACTACGCGCAAAACTCACTCGGCGACATCGTTTACGTCGACGTGCCCAAGATCGGCGATTCGGTCACGGCCAATGCGTCCTTTGGTTCCGTCGAGAGCGTGAAAGCAGTCAGCGATCTGTATTCGCCGGTATCGGGAACGGTAGCGGCGGTGAACGAGGAGCTGAAGACCTCTCCCGACAAAATCAATGAGGCGCCGCACGAGGCATGGATCATCAAGGTGGAACTTACCGACCCCTCGGACTTTGAAAAGCTGCTCGATGCGGCGGCGTACGAAGCGTTCGTTTCGGAAGAGACGGGCGGTTGAGCGCCAGGCTGTCTCCTGGCTATAGTGCTCGCTGGTGTACTGCTGATCGCAGCGGGAACCAATGGCCGCGATCGATGTACTTGAAATCAAATCGGCTCGATTCAACCGCTTTTAGCGAGAGGCTAGAAGCTAGAGGCTAGAAGCTCAATGCGCTACCTACCCAAATCCCCAGCCGAACGCGAGCAGATGCTCAAGGCCATCGGCGCCAAGGCCATCGACGATCTCTTTGCCATCATTCCCGCCGAGTACCGGCTGACGCGCGATCTCGATGTGCCGCGCCAGCAGGCCGAGAGCGAGATCATCAGCTACTTCAAAGCCGCGGGCCAGAAGAATGCGACCGATTATGCAAGCTTTCTCGGCGCGGGCGCCTATCGCCATTACCGGCCCGTCGTCATTGATTCCCTCGTCCAGCGCGGCGAGTTTCTGACCAGTTACACGCCTTATCAGGCCGAGATCACGCAGGGAACGCTGCAAGCCATCTTCGAATTCCAGACGATGATTGCCGAACTTACCGGCATGGACGTCGCCAACGCCAGCATGTACGACGGCTCCACAGGCGCGGCAGAAGCCGTCCTGATGGCGATGCGCGTCACTGGACGGCACAAAGCGGTCGTAGCGTCGACGGTTCATCCCGAGTATCGCGAGGTGCTCGCGACTTACCTGCAGCATCGTGAGATGGCAACCGCGCAGATCGGCTATGTCGCCGAAACAGGCCGGATTGATCTCGAATCGCTGGCGGCTGCGGTGACCGAAGAGACCGCCGCCGTGCTGGTGCAGAGTCCAAACTTCTTTGGCACCGTCGAGGACATTGCCGCCATCGCGGACATCGCGCACAAGAAAGGTGCGCTGCTGATCGTGGCGATTGCAGAGGCCGTCTCGCTCGGCATCGTGCGCCCTCCCGTGGAGGCCGACATCGTCAGCATGGAGGCGCAGTCGTTTGGCGTAGCGCTCAGCTATGGCGGCCCGTTCTGCGGCGTCATCGCTGCCAAGGAGCAGTATCTTCGCCAGATGCCCGGCCGCCTCGCCGGACAAACCGTCGACAGCAATGGGAATCGCGGCTTCGTTTTGACCCTGTCGACCCGGGAGCAGCATATCCGCCGCGAGAAGGCGACCTCGAACATCTGCACCAATCAGGCTCTCGTTGCCCTGATGGCGACCATCTTCCTCACGGTGTATGGCAAGGAAGGCATTCGCGAACTTGCCGAGCACAACCTCGCCAAGGCCGACTACGCGGCGAAGACGCTCAGCGCCCAGCCCGGAGCGAAACTTCTGTTCAACGGAGCTCCGCGTTTCCACGAATTTGTTTTGCAGACTCAGGAGTCTCCCGCGCAGTGGTCGCAGCGCCTTCTCGACGAGAAAATTGTTGGCGGCCTCGACCTGACCCGCTGGTATCCCGAACTGCAGAACGCAACGCTCTGGTGCGCAACAGAAGTGACTCCGCGCGAATCCATAGACCAGGCCGCGAAAGTGCTCGCCGCCGCGCCGGTGGAGGCATAAGGATCGAAGGGTACGGGCTTCAGCGTACGTTAGCCGCTGGAGGCATAAGGAGAGGATCGAAGGGTACGGGCTTCAGCGTACGTTAGCCGCTGGAGGCATAAGGAGAGGATCGAAGGGTACGGGCTTCAGCCCGTACGTTGGCCCGCCAAGGAGGTTTCCGGGCTTTAGCCCCTGAGGAAATTGAATGCGCCCAGCTCGAGAACAATCGCGAAATCAGAATTCGGCCTATTTCATCTCGACACAGACCGCGCGACGGCAGCCTCTTTTCCGACACGAGCGCTGGGCAAATTCTCTCTCGGAACCTATCTCGCATTACCGCGAGACCGGATACTGCCTCCATGCCTACGTAATCATGCCTGATCATGTTCATTTGCTGATTACGCCTACGGACACCGTGGAAAGGGCCGTGCAACTTTTCAAGGGCGGGTTTTCCTTCCGCGCAAGGAGAGAGCTTGGATGGAAGTTTGACATCTGGCAGCCGGGCTTCTCAGATCATCGAATTCGCGACGTGGAAGATTGGAAACACCATCTCGAGTACATACGCCAAAATCCGATCAAGGCTAAGCTGGGTGGTGATTACCCGTACGTCGCATATCCCAGTCCAGAATTCCCTCAGGGGCTGAAGCCCGAGAGTTTTGATGAAATGCCAGATGTACGGGCTGAAGCCCGTACCCTTCAGCCTGGAATCTCTACGCTCCAAAATGAATTCCATACATTTCAAACCAATTCGAGCGAGGTTAATCGATGACCGGTTTAGGCAAAGTTCGCCCCCACCAGACGCAGAATGAAGGGCTCGTCTTCGAGAAGTCCTCGCCCGGCAAGCGCGCTTACAAGCTGCCGCCGCTCGACGTTCCCGCAGTGGATCCGGAAAAGCTTCTGGGCGCGGCCGTCCGCAAGGACCCCGGCGTGCTCCCGGAATTGAGCGAGATCGAAATCATCCGCCACTTCACGCGCCTTTCCACCTGGAACTACGCCATCGACCTAGGGATGTATCCGCTGGGCTCCTGCACGATGAAGTACAACCCGCGCGTCAATGAATTTGTTGCACGTATCGAGGGCCTGGCCGACGCGCACCCCTACCGGCCGGAACTGCTCGCACAGGGCATCCTTGACGTGATCGATCTTCTTGAGCGCTGCCTTATTGAAATCACCGGCATGGACGTCATTACTCTGCAGCCCGCAGCCGGCGCGCATGGCGAATTCGCCGGCATCCTGCTTGTTCGTGCATGGCATCAGTCGAAGGGCAATCCACGTCGCAAGATCCTGATCCCCGACTCGGCTCACGGTACCAATCCCGCCACCGCCGCGATCTGCGGGTACCAGGTGGAAAACCTCAAATCCAATCCCGATGGCGGAATCGATCTCGAAGCACTCACGCGCCAGGTCGACGAAGATACCGCCGCACTGATGCTCACCAACCCCTCAACGCTCGGCGTCTTCGAAAATGAAATTCACAAAATCGCCGACATCCTCCACGCCAAGGGCGCGCTCCTCTACATGGATGGCGCCAACATGAACGCCCTCGTCGGCAAGGTTCGCCCGGGCGACTTCGGCGTCGATGTGATGCACCTCAACCTGCACAAGACATTCTCGACCCCGCACGGCGGCGGCGGACCCGGCTCAGGCCCCGTAGCGTGCAAGAAGTTCCTTGAGCCGTTTCTTCCAACTCCGGTCCTGCGGCGAAATGAGGATGGCACCAAATCCTGGGAGTACGACCGCCCCCAGTCCGTCGGCCGGGTGCGCGCCTTCTATGGCAATACCGGCATGTTCATCCGCGCGCTCGCCTACATTCTTGCCAACGGGCCCGATGGCCTTCGCCAGACCACAGAAGACGCCGTTCTCAACGCAAACTACATTCGCAGAAACCTTGAAGACCTGTACGAGCTTCCCTACAAAACGCCATCGATGCACGAGGTCGTCTTCAGCGACAAGCGCCAGGCAGCCAGGGGCGTGAAGACCGGCGACATCGCCAAGCGCCTGATCGACTACGGCTTTCATCCCTACACCGTCAGCTTCCCGCTCATCGTGCACGGGGCGCTGATGATCGAGCCGACAGAGAGCGAATCGCTGGAGGAGCTGAATCTGTTCATTGACGCGATGCGCTCCATCGCAGATGAGGTCGAAAAAAACCCCGATCTCGTCAAATCCGCCCCGCATTCGACTCGTGTGTCACGGCTCGACGAGGTCCAGGCCGCGCGCAAGCCAGTCTTGCGCTGGCGGCCAGAGTGAAGCGGCTACCACAAAGGTGGTGCCGCTAAGTTCCTCACTCACGGAGGAATAGCCCCCATCATGGGCGAGGGTAAATCCCTGTTGGTAACTGCAGGTGGTGTGACTTTTCTTTACACGGGGTTACTCAAAGAGGCCTCCTGAAAGCCACAATTGCGTTGCTTTGAACCCTCCAAAATCAGATAATGAGCGCTCCAGGGCTATGTTTTGAAACCGGGCGCGGGACGCCACCAGGCGGAGAAAGCAGCGCGAAACCGAGGCTGTCCAATTTGCCCTTCTTCCGCCGGCAGAGCTGGATGAACCATGCTCAAAGGCAGATGGATGCGGAATGTGTTTCCCGAGAAGCGAACGAATGCGGCTGGGAGGTTGCGAATGAAACTGATCCGTGATGAAAAAGGGCAGACCTTGGTGTTGACGGCCTTGTTGGGCTGCTGCCTCATGGGATTCATGGCTTTGGCCATCGATATTGGCGTGCTCTTCCGCGCGCAGCGCAGGCTGCAGATCGCTGCTGATTCGGCGGCCATCGCCGCATCGCTTGCCGACTATTACACCCAGACCGTTACTGGCCGCGGCACCCGGCACCCAGTTCCACTCAATTGCGCGGCATACAAAGCCGCCGCCCATAACGGCGTGACGGACACCACGCAGATCACGGTCACAACCCCTCGTGGTCAGGGAGCCACGTGGGAGGGGAATATATCGAAGTCGTCGATCAGTCAGCCCAATCCCACCCTCTTTATGGCGACATTCAACGCTTTGATGCCCGGCGGTTCTTCAAACTCCAGTTCGATGACCGTCGCAGCCCGCGCAGTTGGCGGCATCGTCCCCAGTCAGCTTTGCGCTTACGCCCTCGACAGCACGCGAAGGGCGCGATGGAGGTTCAGGGTTCCGCTTCCATCTTTCAACGCCGGGTTGCGTGCTTCAAATCAATTCGGATAGCCCGCAAGCTCTCTGCACCACAGGCGGCGCCACCATCGACGATCCAGGCGGGAATTCGGATCGTCGGCGCACAGAACCCTTCTGGCCCTTGCAATGGCACCCAGACGAATGCTTCAACCGGCGCCAACTTTGCGGGAGATCCATTCAGCCGGCCTCCCGGTCGCCGAGCTTGCACGGCACCGATACCAATGTAAGTCACTGCCACAACGATCAACAGTTCCAATCATCTCGCCCCTCGGCAGTTGAATCTCACCACCAGCGGACGGTCACAACGCAAGACCGCTAACGTGACTTGCTTCACGCCACCACCGTAACATTGCAGGCGGCACTACCCTTGGGACGGCTGGTGGAACCAATATCTTCGTCTTTCAACACGGGCTGACGATGGGGTCGTGTCCGGAAGCGGCCAGATCACAATCAATGGGACGATCTGACCTTGCAGGCGGAAACTATTCACAGGCGAATACGTCGCTCACGATTAACGCTCCGACCAGCGGCACCTATAATGCGATAGCTTTCTGGGTGCCCGACACAAATACTTCGGTCACCTGCGACAACTCGATCAACTCCTTCAAAGGGGATAACGCCGCCGGGCGGCGTGCCTCCAGATTCAATTTGGTTCCGGGGGAACGAGCAGTCTCGATGGCATGATCTACGCACCGAAGGCGCAGGTTTACATGCAGGACCATGGAGGCGCCTCGCTTGTGACCACCATCATTGCGGACGAAATTTTCGATAAGAGCTCAGACCTCACGATCACCAATTACAACGTCGTGCACGGCGCCACGTCTCCGCTGGTGAACGTCGCACTGGTTGAGTAGGGAGTTCCGGAAATGATCAGCTTCAACAAATTGACGTTGCGCATTATCAGGCTGCCACAGAGAAGAGGGTTCAGCGCTCGTCGAGACCGCGCTCACTTTTCCGGTGTTGATCCTTATGCTGCTCGGCGCGGTGCAGTTGGGCGAGGTGGCCTTCGCCGCCATCGAGACAGCCAACGCGGCGCGCGCAGGCGCCCAATATGCGGGCATGAACGGCGGCGGCCCAACGACACCAGCCGGGATCACGGCAGCAGCGCAGGCTGATGCTCGCGACACCACCAGTCTTACCGCTACCCCCGCGACAAGTTGCGCGTGCTCCGATGGCTTAAGCATTTGCACTGCTACGGGCGCCAGCGGCACCTCTCCCGGCGTCTACGCCTGCTCATCAGGCAAGCCGGTCGTCTCGGTTTCGGTGTCGACGACCGCTACTTATGCCGCGCTGATCACGATTCCCGGGATGAGCAGCAGCTACACGCTACACGGCTGGGCAAAGCAACAGGTGCTCAATTGATTGCGCCGAAGCTGGAGGACACATTGAGAACATCTTCACTCGAAGTACGACGGTCCCGCAGGAAGCTCTTCAGGCTCTTTGGCGGGCCGCAAGGGAGAAGAGGGCGCAACACTGGTCGAGATGGCGCTGGTCACGGCTTTCGTGTACCTGCCCATGCTGTTTTTCATCTTTGAGATTTCGTATGCGATCTATGCCTACAACTTTGTCTCTCTGATGTCCCGCGAGGCGACCCGCTACGCGTCGGTGCGCGGAACCTTATTCTGTGCATCGTGCTGTCGACGTTTCCGAATTGCAATCTCAGCCCCACCGCCGGCACCCTCCTCACCCACCTGCAGTCGTGGGTTCAAAGCCAGGCTTTCACTGGCCTCAATGCGGGAAATATCACCGTCAACACGAGTTGGTGGAGCGCATCCGTAGCTCCGGGAGCGAGTGGATACTCAACAACCACCTGGAACACGCAATGCACCGGTACGCCCAGGCCCGCCTGCAATACGCCAACCAACGCGGTACAGGTGACAGTCACCTACTCCTTCCCACTCAACATCCCGTTCTGGCAACAGAAGACCCTCAGTCTGTCCAGTACGTCGCGGATGGTAATTAACCTGTAATTTTCCTTCCGACTCTGCACCAGCAAGCCGCCCGCTCCGGGCGGTTTGCTTTTTTGCGGAGCGAAGAACTCGGTTACTGACAACACGCAACCTCTCGAGTCCATCCACGAAACCAGCCTCGCAATAAATTTCTAAAAGCAAACATGAGTAACTTTCCAGAAGCCGTCTACCAGGGACGGTTTTCGTATTTTTGAGCGCGTGTGAAAGCCCTGTTATGAAGCAGGTAATCCTCCTCCGTAACTCCTTCTCGATTGCGTTTTGATAGGTACCGATAGGTAGTTCGAAGCCCCTCAAAATTGGCTCTTTCGAGCAATTGTCCCCGGTTCTTAGACGAAAGAAACTGAGGGCTCTGTAAAGAAAAACGCTTCTTCCCCAGTCGTACTCATAGAGAGGTTGCGGGAAAAAACTGTCCAGCGAACGAAACGAGGCAGGGAGGTTCTATGAGGTCATTCCGTAACGAAGAAGGACAGACTCTTGTATTGACGGTTTTCTGTGGGGCCGTGCTGATGGGTTTCCTTGGTCTTGCCGTCGACGCCGGTGTGCTGTTCAATGCGCGCCGCCAGATGCAGACGGCTGCGGACGACGCCGCAATGGCTGGCGCCACCGAGATGTTCTACAACGGCGCGACGAATGTGACGGCCAAGGCTCAGGCGGCCGCGAAGGCAAACGGAGTGGATGCAGCGGTTGCCGGCAACAATGTGATTGTCACTACCTCGCCTACGCTTGATCCGGGCGGCTGTGGCCTGCCCGTCCTGCGTCAAGGTTCAGCTTTCCATGCCGAACCCGACCATATTCATGGCGACGATGAGCCAGTGGTTCTTCAAGAGCAGCCAATTCAACTCCATCAACGTTTCGGCGATGGCCGTCGCCGGAGCGCCTGGAGCCTCGCAGACCTGCATGTATGTGATGGATCCCACTGCATCGAGTTCGCTCTGGATTCACGGCGCCGGCGACATTAATGCGCCTGGCTGTTCCGTGTATGTCAACTCCAACGATCCGGGCGCACTATGCGTAACAGGCAATGCCGGCAAGTCCGACATCTCAAGCATCGCGGTTGTAGGTGGACAGGGCAGCAAAGGAAACTGCAAAGGGGATCCCGGAGCACCTGTGTATTCCGGGGCGGGCGTACAGACACCTGCAATCGCAAACCAGGGAATGCCTGACGATCCAACAACCAATTGCACAAGTGTGACGACGGTGGCCACCCTCAGCGGAACAGTCGCCGGACCTGGATACGGGAATTACGCCTGCTATACCAACACCTGCACGACCAAGAAAGGTGTCACAACCTGTTCACCGGTGACCCTCAGCAGTGCGACCCTCGGTGCAGGAATCTACGTATTCGAAAGCGGCGTCACCATTAAAGGCGCCACCACCATCGGAACCAACAGCCCCAGCGGCGGCGCAACGGTTGTCGTTGCCAGTGGCGCTTATGACAGCGGCACCGCGACTACGTTCTACGACTACGCTCCAACCAGCGGCGCTTACAACGGGGTTGCGATTTATCAACCATCGTCGAACAACAACGCGATGACGCTGCAGTTTGGCAGCGGAAGTTCCATCTTCGACGGTGCGGTGTACGCGCCGTCCGCTTCCGTAGACCTCCATGATCAGGGCGGCGCCGTGAATGCCACCAACCTCATCGTCGGGCAGGTCTATGTGAACGGCAACAATCAATCTCACAAATTACAGCACGTACAACCCCCTTACTACGCCGTTCAAGCAAATCACCCTGGTCGAATAGGAGCGGATCGCCATGAACTTCTTCAGACGCATCGCGCGGTCGCAACAGTCGAGTGAGGAGGGATCAGCTCTGGTCGAGCTGGCACTTTCGTTGCCCGCACTCTGCATCATGCTGCTGGGAGCCGCGGAGTTTGCCCGGCTTGCTTATGGAGCAATCGCGGTCACCAATGCAGCTCATTCAGCGGCCATCTATGCCGCCTCCAGTCATGCGGCTTTGGGAGATTCGGGCGGAATCACCAACGCCGCCGGAACGGATGCTCCCAACCTGACCGGGGGAAATGCGGTCAGTGTGGCATCGGTTACGACCGCATGCAGCTGCTCCAACACTTCCTATACGCCGTCGAGCTGTTCCGATAATTCGACGTGCTTCAACAAAAACGCGGCCATGATTACGGCTGTTACGGTAACCACCCAGTCGACATTCACGCCAATGATCCACATCCCGGGCGGAGACATCAACTTCACACTTCATGGCAAATCAACCCAGGTGGTGTCGAACCAATGAACAGCACACCCATGTACTCTGCGACAGAATCAAAGGCGGCAGCCAGACGGCATGTGGTTTTGGCCGAGCAGGGCGGGACACTCGTGGAGATGGCTCTCGCCTCCCTGATCTTGATACCCATTCTGTTCGGAATCGTTCAGCTGTCCATCGCCCTCTACTGCTATCACTACGCCGCGGATGCCTCTCGAGAGGCCACCCGTTGGGCGGTGGTCAGAGGGGCCAACTGCAATTTGCTGTTTGGCGCATCCTATTGCTCGCCGACTGAAGGCAGCGGAACGGGTGCCGGCGCAAACGACATTGCTCAATATGTGAGGACCCTCGGATACCCTTTCTCGGCGACCGTTACCACCAACACCCAGTGGTGCTCCAGCGGCGGTCCGCCCGCCGTCTGGACAAGCTGTTCGTCCACAAAGAGCAACATTATCGGCAACCAGGTGAAAGTGACCGTGTCGTATTCCTATCCGTTGATCATTCCCTTCCTCAAAGCCAATACGATCAACCTCGGCAGCACATCCAGCATGACGATTCTGCAGTAGGCGCGACTCCTGCCCACTTGCGAATTCCTAAAACCTCCGAATGCCTGAATAGCGTTCTTTGTTTATCGAACCGCCCCTGCGCCGGGGTGGTTCTTCTTTGAGACAGCGCTCTAAGATGGTTACTATGAGTTACCTCCGATAAAATTAATTGCCAGCCATGTAAAGACTTAAGTAATCGAAAAGTACCCAAATTCACTTGCGGCCAAGGTTGGCTGCTTCCTAGAATTCACACACGTTCCGCTTTTTTGGGGTACCACTGGAATTTCGCGACGCGCTGTTCGACTGCGCGAGTTTTCTGTTGGATGCGGAAGCTCTCATGAGTCAAATTCCGTTGCTAGTGTGAAGGAAATCCATGAAGATTCTTCGCGATGAAAATGGGCAAACCCTTGTGCTTACAGCACTTTGTGGGTCGGTCTTGTTGGGTTTTATGGGCTTGGCCCTCGATGTGGGCGTCCTGTATCACCAGCGGCGCTCGCTGCAATCGGCAGCCGATGCGGCCGCACTTGCCGGCGCGCTCGACTACCTCTACACCCAGTCCACCGATCATGCCAAGGCGACCGCCTGCAACGCTGCTACGGCAAACGGATTCACAGGAACCTGCTCCACGGGTTCGTGCAACGACGGCACAACTACCACGATTTGCATTAATACGCCCCCGGTCGCGGGCGGTCCCAGCACCGGCACCAGTTCCGGCACGTTCTTCGAAGCAATCCTGGAGAAGCCGACGCCCATCATTTTCCGCGGCGGCAATGTTCCGGTGTACGCGCGCGCTGTGGCAGGGACCCCGACCAACGGCCAGGCTTGTATCTGGCTGATGAGGACGACCGGAAACGCCCTTGATGTCCAGGGCAGTTACGACATCGAATCGCCCGACTGCGGTATCTACGTGAACTCGAACACGAGTGACGCAATGTCGGTTACGGGTAACTCTGGAACCATCAACGCACCCTTCGTCGACGTAGTCGGAAACTCCAGCCTTCAGCACATTCCTAACGGCGTCACCCCGACCATGAACTCCGGCGTTCGCAAGAGCCCTTGGGGAAACCTGAACGGTCCGACAGCCAGCAACTGCCACGGGGGGAACACAGTCTCCACCAACCAGGTCAAGTCAACCACCAACATTCCCAGCCCGATCAATGGGGTCGTCTGTTTTTCGGGAAACAACGTATCGATTTCCGGCACAATGACATTCCCGGGATCCTCATCTGGGACCGTTTACTACTTCGAGAACGGCGTCTCGATCGCGACTGGCGCCACCGTAACCTTCGGCTCCGGCAGCTACAACTCGACGACGAAAACAGTTCTCCAACACCAGTGGAGCGATGATGGACGTGGGCAGCGGAACGCTGAGCCAGGGATCCAACTCGCTGCTGAATATTTACGCCCCGACGTCAGGATCCTACAACGGCATCGCCATCTTCCAGCCTCCCTCGAACAACACCTTGTTGAAGGCACAGTTCGGCAGCAATAACGAGGTCCTGGACGGCTACATCTATGCGCCGGGGGCCGAAGTATTTATGCAGGACAGCGGCGGCGGTGTGACGGCCACGGGCATGGTGGCCGCAGGGCTTTACGACAAAACAACAGCGTTCACGGTTGCCCATAGCTACGACAAGGCAAACGCTTCGACAACCCTGAACAAAGTGCTCTCGCTGGTCGAGTAAGAGGAAAGCAAGATGAGATTTGATTCGTTCCTGAGAAGTCTGCAACGCAAAGAAGATGGCGGGGCGCTGGTAGAAGCGGCCCTCACGCTGCCGGTCCTGGTATTGATGGTGCTGGGTGCGGCCGAGTTCACCCGCGTGGCGTATACCTCGCTGGAAGTTGTGAGCGCCGCCAAGGCGGGCGTCTCCTACGGCGCAGAGACCGGCGGCACCACCACCGATACAAACGGGATCACCTATGCCGCGCAAAACGATGCCGGGAACCTGAATGGGCTTACCGTGCTGACCCCCACATCCACTTACGTGTGTTCTGGCGGAGAGACTATAGACACCAGCAAAGCCCTCAATACCCAATGTGCCGCGTCGCATATTGAGCAGACCCTGACGGTGCAGACGCAGATGACGATGGACCCCCTGGTCCACGTCCCCGGCTTGCCAACGAGTTACACCGTGAGCGGCCAGGCTTCCCAGGTATGCCTGCAGTGACAACCTCCGGTAAGAAAGCTAAAAGCAAAGGTAAGACAATGATCGGACGCAGAGAAATCTTCAAGAGACTGAGAAGAATCGCCGGCAGCGATTCCGGCAGCGCCCTGGTTGAGATGGCGATCTCTTCCACCCTGACGATGACGGTGTTCATCGCCATCTTCCAGCTGACGATGGCCTGCTACACCTATAACTCCGTCTGCGAAGCGGCTCGTGAGAGCGCGCGATGGGCCGCCGTCCGCGGCTCGACCTGTCATACCAACACGCCGAACCTCGACACTTGCAGCACGGGCGGAGGCTGCGTCTTCGAGCGCAACCGCCACCGACATCCAGAACCACGCCAAGACGATGACAGCCATCGACTGGTCGAGCTGCACCACAGCGAGCCCCTGCGTCACCACGGCCTGGATGACGGGAACCACCGTGACCGGTTCCCAGCAAACCACGACCACGTGGGCCGCATGCTCCTCCGGAACCTGCAACGCTCCGGGAAACCTGGTCGTCGTCACCATCAACTATCCCTATGCTTTCAACCTTCCGTTTTTAAGGAACTACAGCCTGACCCTGACCAGCACATCCCAGATGGTTGTAGCTCAGTAAGCTCAGCCCGGCTCCGGCAAGTGGTTGATTGATCGACCCTCGCCGGAACCCCCGTGGACGGACCTCCGCCGACGGGACGTGGCAACTCCCCACTGTTGCTGAGGTTGGCCCCTTCTCGTTGAGTTGGGGCCATCGTATTTATGGGTGGCTGTCCTTCTTTGCTACATTTCCACTTTTCCGAATTGATCGACATTCTCCGATGGATTCCGGCACTGGGATTCGGACCCGTTCCGCCCTAAACTCAGACAAGGCCCTTGTGGCCGCAAACTGATATGGCCACCCTGCCAGACCTATCTTTAGACGCGGGTCTTCCCGCCAATATCGACGCCGAGAAGACCATCCTCGGCGCCATCCTGCTCGACAACTCTTTCCATTCTGAAGCCGCCGAACGTCTTGAGCCCGACGACTTTTCGCTCGATTCGCACAAGCGCATCTTTCTGCGAATGAGCGACCTGATGAACGAGCAGCGCGCGGTCGACATCGTCACCCTGTCGCACGAGCTCTCCCGCGCCAAGGAGATTGAAGCCGTTGGCGGAGTCGCCTATCTCGCGTCGCTTACCGAGGGTCTGCCCCTGCGGCCAGTGATCGAAGACTACGTCCGCATCGTCAAGGACAAAAGCCTGCTGCGCAAGCTCATGCTCATCTGCTCGGCGGCCATCGCGCGCGCGGCCGATCAGAGCGAGACCGCACTCGAGGTCCTTGATGCGGCCGAATCGCAACTCCTGGAAGTCAGCGAGAAGGGAATTACCCGCGGACTCGAGCCGCTCGAGAAGATCGTCGAAAACTCCTTCGGCTCGATCGACAATCTCTACAAGCAAAGTCGCGAGGTCACGGGCCTCGCCACTGAGTTCACCGACCTCGATCGCCTGACCAGCGGCCTGCAGAAAGGCGAACTCATCATCATCGCCGCGCGTCCCTCGATGGGCAAGACTGCCTTCGCCATCAACATCGCCGAGAACGCCGCCATCAAGAGCAAGGCGACGGTTGCCGTGTTCAGCCTCGAAATGAGCAAGGAATCGCTCCTGCGACGCATGCTCGCCTCTCAGGCCTGGGTCGACCAGCGCAAGCTGCAGACCGGCTTCCTGGGCCGCGAAGATCAGCAGAAACTGCAGACCGCCCTCGGGCAACTCGTCGAATCGCGCCTCTTCATCGACGACAGCGCCGGCATCTCTCTCGCCGAAATGCGAGCCAAGGCGCGCCGCCTCAAGCAGACAACCGGCGGCCTCGACCTCATCGTCGTCGACTACCTGCAGCTGATGTCGGCCACGCTCCCCTCCGCCGGCGGCAAGCGCTATGAAAATCGCACGCAGGAAGTGTCGGCCATTTCGCGCGGCCTCAAAGCTCTGTCCAAAGAACTCGATGTTCCGGTCGTCGCGCTCTCCCAGCTATCTCGTGCCAGCGAGCGCCGCGGCGACGACAAGAGGCCCATGCTGAGCGACCTTCGCGAGTCCGGCTCCATCGAGCAGGACGCCGACGTGGTCATGTTCATCCACCGCGAGGCCTACTACACGCGCGAGAAGGACCAGATGTCTGAATCGGAACTGGCCAAATCGGAGATCATCATCGCCAAGCAGCGTAACGGCCCCACCGATACCGTCCATCTCAACTTTATCTCCCGCTTCACACGCTTCGAAAACGCCGACGTCACGCACGACGTGTGAGAATCGGACCCCGGTTCTTACTTCGGCGCGCAACCCGACTTCCAGCGATCACGACATTGACCACGCATATGAATCGCGAATGACTCCAACCGCCGCCTCGGCATTCATAGATCTTGCGGGATACCAGAGGGCTTTGAGACCCGATCTTCGAGTTCCGCATCCGGTAGTCGGAAATTAACTTGACTTTCATCGGAGCGCGCCAGCAGAGTTGCTTCAACTTCTGGCGGCTGAGAGGGTCTCCCCTCGCCTCGCAGCGCCACTTCTGCAAGGGGTCGAACGCCTGATGGCATCAGAAGTTTCTCTTCCTTCCGCGGGGACGCGTACAAACTCCATCCTCAAGGTCATCTTCGGTTCTGCGACCGGAACGATGATCGAGTGGTACGACTTCTATATCTTCGGATCACTCACTACTGTGCTGGCCGTCAAGTTTTACCCAACCGGCAACGATACCTTCGCTCTTATCGCCTATCTCGCCACATTTGCTGTCGGATTTCTTGTGCGCCCATTTGGCGCGCTGTTCTTTGGCCGCATCGGCGACCTTGTCGGCCGCAGAATCGCCTTCATCATCACCCTCACCATCATGGGTTTTTCCACTGCGTCGATTGGATTGCTGCCCACCTTCAAGTCGGCTGGCTGGTTCTCGCCAATTGCGCTCATCTTGATTCGCATGCTGCAAGGCCTGGCGCTGGGAGGCGAATACGGTGGAGCAGCAGTCTATGTAGCCGAGCACGTCGAGGATCACAGGCGCGGCTTTTATACCAGCTTCATCCAGATCACGGCGACACTTGGCCTGTTCGTATCGCTGGCCGTAATTCTCGTCACCCAGCAAAGCATGAGCCCTGCAACGTTTCAAAGCTGGGGATGGCGCCTTCCATTTCTGCTATCGCTCGTGCTGGTCTTCATCTCGCTGTACATTCGCATTCGGATGAAAGAGTCCCCGATCTTCACGCAACTGAAATCGTCAGGAATGAACTCGGCCAGGCCCCTCACAGATGCGCTCACAAAGTGGTCCAATCTCAGACTGGTCTTGATCTCGCTGCTCGGAGCCACCGCCGGCCAGGGAGTCGTCTGGTACACCGGCCAGTTCTATGCGCTCTTCTATCTGCAGGCCATCCTTCGTGTAAATCCGCGGATGGCAAACATCATCGTCGCAGTTGCTCTGCTTGCCGCGATGCCGTTCTTCACGGTATTCGGCGCCCTTTCCGACAAGATCGGCCGCAAGAAGCTGATGATGACCGCGCTGCTGCTCTCCATCATCTTCTACATGCCCATTTACAAAGGCATGCAGCAGGCCGCCGGCAATCATGTTGTCTCCGTCAGTTCTGTGAAGGACCGCGTCACCGGTGCGTTCAAGCTCACGCCGCTTACTCAGGACTCCGCCACCGGGAAACTCGTTCCCGCAACGGAGGCGGCAAATGCCAATCAGCCGATGCTGGTGGTTTTGATCTTTGTGCAGGTCCTCTTCGTCTGCATGATCTACGGCCCGATCGCCGCGTACCTCGTCGAAGCTTTTCCGGCGAAGGTAAGGTACACGTGTGTTTCGTTGCCTTACCACCTCGGGAATGGAGTCTTTGGCGGCCTGCTTCCGCTCATCGGACTCGGGCTCTGTGCTTCGACGGGCAACATCTATGCGGGGCTTTATTATCCCATCGGCGTTGCTGCCGTTACGCTGATCGTTGGCAGCATTTTCCTTCGCGAGACTCACGGCACGCTCATCTGGGATGAAGTCAACCAAGCCAAACCTCAGCCCACAGAAGCCTGATCAAATTCATGCTTCGTTCATGATCAGAACCACCCGCCCCGCAATGTACTCACCCAGCGATTTCTCCGGGCCGACCTCGATCAGGTCAACGGGATATGCAACGCTGAGCGGCCGCAACACCAGGCGCATCGCATCGAAATCGACATAGCGCAACGACAGATGCGCTCCATTGCGCACCGCATACAGATTGGGTCGATTAGCACGGTAAGGAACGAGCGAATTGTAATGTCGATCCACTACCGCCAGCGCATTGGGAAGCAGCAGCGGCTCCATCGGCAGAGCAGCGTCGAGCGGAATACGAATGGCGACAAAGCGCAGCCACGAGCGGCGGCTCGCAACAGGCCGCGCCTTCAGGGAATTTAGAGCCCTTGGCGGCACGCTCAGCATCATGTCGATGGCGCCCTGCCTGATGTGTGGCTCGAAGAGCGCTGTGGAATGCGAAACCACAGGCACCGAATCTGCTTCCTCTTCTCCGCGGAATGGATGCTGGAGCGTACCCAGCTGCATCAGGTCTTCACCTGCCATGTGCTGCGCCGCCAGCATGCGATCCAGACCGTCAAGGGAAAGCTGGCGCCGGGAGCGCAGGAAGTTCGACAAGTGCGACTTGCCGAATCCGGTTTGACGTGAAAGCAATGAGACACTGAGAGTCCCTCGCTGGATCCTACGCAGCATCTCCAAACGCAATCGTTCATGCAGCTGGGAAAAATTCATGTGTGGAAAGTCCACCGCGGGCAATCGGCACACCTTGTCGTCGTTCTCTTTGAGCAAACCGAATTGCGCCATTTCTGCTTCATTCTCTTGAGTCGTGTTCCGTATCAATAGAACGAATCAAGAATTCTGCCTGGCGGCGTTGACGCTGGGGATACTTAGCCCTAGATTAGGTTTACTCCAGCTCGCACAGGTTGTGGGACATTCTCGGGGATGCGCTTCATTCGCGCAATCGAACGGGGGTTGTAGCCCCCGTGTTTTCGATCGCCGCGGACTCTTCGGAGAGACAGCATCCGCGAATGAATCGGGACGTTGGGAACATCGCGTCTTGATACAGTCTGGCGAATCTATTTCGGATCTGCGCATTCATCATGACGATTAAAATCCTTCGAGCACAGGCGGTGAAAGCACACCAGGGCGGTAGAACCCTGGATGTAACCGTCGCGCTCCTTTCCACTCGCCGACCAGAAAACAAAATACTGAAATGGCGAGAGAATGCACTCCTTAGGGGAATAGATCATGGAATTGCGTGTTCAATTAAAAGTATGCGAGGGTTGCGGTGCCCTTTGGTATCGCCCCTCGAATCATGCGTCAGTTTATTGCCTTGATTGCCGGGAAAAGCTCGAAGTCTTTCCAAGCCCCGAGACGCGAAAGCAACGCGGGCGTCCCAAAACGAAAACGCTGTTCAAGAGGCTGGCTATTGCGACAGCAGAAGGCGGTGTGCAATGAGCGCCGCTCTTCAACTGACCACCATCTGGGCGACCGCCGTCAATCGTGATCCTCTTCTCACCGTAGCCCACAAAGTCAACGTGGGCGTGGAGCCGCAGAAGCCGGTCGATGACATCGGGGAAACACTTCCCGAAATCAGCCTTGCGTTTTACCGCAAGCACACGGAGAAGACTCTGCGCCGCTACTTGTATGCGTCTATGCTCGTCGGTCGCGCGCCTGCCATCCTGGGAGAACCGGTGGGGCGGGGATGGGTTTCAAGCCGCCGCGTGAAAACGTTTGAGGATGCGGTGATCTTCGTTCTCGATGTCGAACGATGTCTGAAAAAACTCGGTCCCGTGGACCGCGCGCTTCTCAGCCGCATCGCGTTGCAGGAATATACCTACGAAGAAACAGCCGCACTTCTTCGAGTGAGCGTGCGCGCCATCTACTACAAATACCCGGCGGCCCTTGATCGCCTCACCGAACTCCTGCTTCGGTCCGCACTTCTTATCCTTCCGTCTTCCTAATTGCTTCGGGCCCCGCCAGAAAAGGGGGAGACGTCGGCGACGCTCCCCCTTTCCTCGGAAATCGCAACTTATTGGTTGCCTAAAACTTCCTCGACCACTCCTTTGGCCAGCGTTCCACGATCACCTTCTTATCCGTAAAAAATTCGATCGCGTCCCGTCCCTGCGCATGCATCACGCCGAAGAAGCTGCCCTTCCATCCGGAGAATGGAAAGTAAGCCATCGGGGCCGGCACGCCAATGTTGATGCCCACATTCCCCGTTGAAACCGACGTGCGGAACTTCCGTGCTTCAGCCCCCGACGACGTAAAAATCGAACTGGCGTTTCCGTAAGCTGAACGTTCGATGATCGCCACCGCCTCATCCACGGAATTGGCGTGCACCACTGAAAGCACCGGACCGAAAATCTCCGTTTCCATCAGCGGACTGCCTGCCGGCAGTCCGTCGAGCACCGTGGGCCCGACGAACGATCCCGCGCCGCCGTTGACCGTTTTGCTTCTCCCGTCGACAATCGTTTTCGCGCCCTGCTCCGCGCCTTGCCCTATCAGCGACAGCACCCGCTCGCGGCTCGCATGGGTAATCACCGGCCCCATCTGGGTTGCTGTCTCGAGCCCGTCGCCCACCTTCAGCGAACTGGCCGCCGCCGAAATCGCCTCGCCAAACCAGTCTCTGGCTTCGCCAACCGTGACCGTTACACTCACCGCCAGGCAGCGCTGCCCGGCGCATCCGAACGCCGAGTCGGCAATGATCTTCGTCGTAGTCTCCGGATCGGCATCCGGCAGAACGACGACGTGGTTTTTCGCACCGCCCTGGCACTGCACGCGCTTCCCGCTGGCCGAGCCGCGCGAATACACATGCTTCGCCACGGGGGTCGACCCCACAAAGCTCACTGCACGCACCAGCGGATGATCGAGAAGTGCGTCCACTGCCACCTTACCCCCGTTCACCAGGTTGACCACACCGTCCGGGATTCCCGTCTCCTGCAGCAACTCAAGCAGCCGTGCCGCCGAAAAGGGAACACGATCGCTGGGCTTCAGCACTACCGTATTCCCGGTGGCAATCGCGTAAGGAATAAACCACAGCGGAATCATGAGCGGAAAATTGAACGGGGTAATCACCGCGCATACGCCCAGGGGCTGCCGCACCATGATCTCGTCGATGCCCGGCGCTACATCTTCGAGCGAATAGCCCTGCATCAGCACCGGAATTCCGCAAGCCACCTCGACATTTTCGATTCCGCGTCGCAGTTCGCCTTTCGACTCCGCCAGCGTCTTGCCGTTTTCTATCGTGATGAGCCTCGCCAGCTCATCCAGGTGCTCTTCCAACAACATCTTGAGCTTGAAAAGATACTGCACGCGGTCGACTGCCGGAACACTGCGCCAGGAACCAAATGCTGCATGGGCCGCCTGTACCGCAGCGTCGACATCGGCGCCCGTGCCCGCGGGAGACTGCCCAAGCGGCTCTCCCGTCGCCGGGTTCTTCAGCTCGATTCCGGCTGGTCCGCTCGAGTTGATCCATTTACCGCCAACGAGGTTATGAATGGAAGGGGAAGCGATAGCTGTCATCGAGATTGAATGTAGCGCAATGGGCATAAAGGCGGCAGCATGATTTTTGCAGCCAACCTTTCAGATACCGTCGAGGCCTCTAATGCATCCAACGCGTTAAAGCGGTCAATGCCGCTTTTGCCGTTCCGGCCTGCTTCGTTCGTAACATCCTTCTGGTTATCAGTAACCGCGATTCGTAATTTGCTGGTTTCGCAAAAGTTCGCGAAGATTGGAGTCGTTCCATCTTTCCTGGAACGACGCGAGTCCAGAAATTCGGGTCCGTAGGGCGTTTATTCGAGGGTTGAATCATGAAAGCTTACGTAGTTGGATACGGGACAAATGAGTCCGGCACGAAGTTGACCAGCCTGCAGTACGGGCCGCAGCCTCTCCCCGATTCGAAGTACCAGACTCGCACTCAGGCCGAGGTCGATTGCAGAAATCTCAATCGATCCGGAATTCACGCCGGTTCGCACCAGTGCTCCTTCTCCGTCGACCGCCTGCCCGGAGGCGACTTCGGCATCATCTGCGTCTGCCATCCATTCTGACCGCAAAATGATAGGTCTCCGGCCCCTGGGATCGTGAAACGGCTTAACAAGCCGCCCAGAGTATCTTCTTGAACGAGCCGGTTACGATCATCCTGTCCCGCGGGAAATGCTCGCCTTCACGAAATCCCGATCAGTCCCTGGATCGACTTAATCTCATAATGTTCCGAGTGGCTGTCGTGCCTCGAGAGGTATTTCAGGCGGTCCTCGGGAACAATTGAAACCGTGTAATTCGGTCCCGCCACCGCCTTGATCGCTTCGAGTGATTCCCAGATCATGATGGTGATGAACTCCGACTCGTTTTCCAGGTTCCTGCGCAGCACATATCCTCCGCGATAACCCGGAACCTTGCCGATCCCTGGCAAAAACTCCGGCTTCAGCTTTCCTTCATAGGCGTCCGCATTCTCGGGCGTCGTGTATCCGTGCCAGATTCTCGCAATCATTGCGTTCCTCTCCCCGATGTGAGGCACAACTCCCTGGGAGTCGCCTTATCACCACGGGACCCAATTGTACAAAGCCAACGACGGGCGGGGTGTGAAGCGGACGGCGGGCGGCTCCGCGGATGTGGAAAACGCCAGGTAAATCTATTTACTTGGAAAAGATTACAGAGAAAATATTACTTAGGTTGGAAACATTTACATTGTGGATATGTGGAACTGCGCTATTACCCGGATAGTTTCCTGCTAAATCCAAGAAAATGTAGAAAGAAATAAATTGCGGGAGATGCCGGGTATGGCATTTCCGTTGCCTGTTGTCCGGTAGGTTTCCAAACGGGCTCAGTTGTTCTACGTGCGTCCCGGCACCTTGCGTGTCGAGTCAGGTCTGGCTTGTGCACAAGAAGCCAGGAGCACTGTTCTGTAAAACATAGCTTTCATAGCTCTAACCGACTGATAACTAGAGAGCTGCTTCGGTTCTGAATTAAGCGAATTGCGGGCTGAAACCACGACTGACGACGCAAGTGTCAATTTGCGCCGAACGGGAGTTTTTTGTCTTCATTTTACCGGTTGCCTAATAACCATAGCCTCAATCGCTTCAGCAGCTTGCACTCGCATCGAGGTGCGAAGTTATCCGTGCAGGAGAAGTGTAGATGTCCTCTGCCTCGGCTCGGCCGCAAACTGGCCACAAATTTTTTGCCACCTTGTCTTTCTATTTTTCTCAGGATTCGAAGTTCGATCAGCCCCGCCCGACGAGCCCCGATCTAAAACGCGAGTCAGACCGGAAAAACGAAACTTCCTCCAATCCCGGAAAACCGGCGCCGCGCGCCCTGTTTCTTCTCGCATCTCTCGCGATCAGCCTTCCGATCCTCGGGATAGCGGGATGTGGCGTCGAGAAGGGAACTGCGAAGCTGACCGATTCTGTAACCCTGGTGGCCAATCCCTCTTCCGTCGATTTTGGCAGCGTGAATGTCGGCAACTCGGGAAATCAGAAGGTTTCCGTTGCGAACACCGGTCCGGATCCTGTTCAGATCACGCAGTTCACCGTTTCCGATGACACATTCAAGGTGGATGGAGAAGGCACCCTCCCCGCAAATCTGGCGCCGGGGAGCACTCTCAGCTTCAAGGTTCATTTCAATCCCAAGAAGAGCGCAGATTCGACAGGGGAGCTGAGCGTGATTGCCGCCTCGTCTACCGCCGCCGCTACAACCATAAAGCTGCACGGTAAGGGTGCAAATCCGGCGGATCCGGTTTCCGCGTCTCTTTCGGGTCTGACCTGCGCGAAACCGTCCATGACCGCCACGGGATCGGATACATGTAACCTGACGCTGACCTCGGCGGCCCCATCCGGCGGTCTGGCCGTGACGCTGCAAAGCAGCAGCAATGCCATCAGCGTACCTTCTTCCGTCTCGATCGCAGCGGGAGCCTCGAGCGCGAGCTTCGTCGCCACGGTATCTTCGGTGAATGCTCAGACGGTCACGTTGACCGCCACACAGGGATCGGTCTCCAAGTCCACCACGATTCAGTTAGGTGCCACTTCTTCTCCGGCCGTAGCATCTGCATTGAGCGCGCTCTCCTGCGGCAGCACTTCCATCACCGGAGCATTGGCAGACACGTGTACCGTGAGCCTCTCCGGAGCAGCTCCAGCCGGTGGCTTCAGCGTCGCGCTGGCAAGCAGCAGTTCGGCAGTCAAGGTGCCCGCTTCGATAACGGTGCCGGCAGCGGCCGCCAGCGCTACCTTCACAGCCAATGTCAGTGCGGTAAGCACCGCGCAGTCCGTGACCTTGACGGCTACACAGGGATCGGTCTCCAAGTCCACGACGATTCAGTTAGGTGCCACTTCTTCTCCGGCCTCAGCCCCTGCCTTGAGCGCGCTCTCCTGCGGCAGCACTTCCATCGCCGGAGCATTGGCAGACACATGTACCGTGAGCCTCTCTGGAGCAGCTCCCGCCGGTGGCTTCAGCGTCGCGCTGGCGAGCAGCAGTTCGGCCGTCAAGGTGCCCGCTTCGATAACGGTGCCGGCGGCAGCCGCCAGCGCTACATTCACGGCCAATGTCAGTGCGGTAGGCACCGCGCAGTCCGTGACCTTGACGGCTACCAAGGGAAGCGTCTCGGAAAAATTGTCTCTGCAATTGAAGCCAGGCACAGCCGCGCTGGCTGTGAATGCGACCAGCATCGCGTTCGGCAGCACGTCGTTGAACACTCCTACTTCGCAGTCGTTGAAATTGACTTCAACCGGCTCCGCAAGTGTGACCGTCAAGTCAGTGGCGATTGCCGGAACCGGCTTCTCGATCTCTCGCCAGACCTTTCCGGTGACACTGAACCCCGGTCAATCCCTGAGTCTCGATCTGCAGTTTGATCCGACGGCTGCGGGCAATGCGACCGGTCAACTCACCATCAGCAGCAACGCCTCTTCGAATGCAACGGCGGTGATCAGCCTGACCGGCACCGGTATTGCGCACAAGGTCACCCTTAACTGGGACGCACCCAGCGGCAACGAAGCGATTGCGGGCTACAACATCTATCGCGCAACCGCGAGTGCCACGTCCTACCAGCGATTGAACTCCAGGCCAAACGCCGGCACGGCCTTTACCGACAGCTCGGTGCAGAGCGGCAAATCCTACAATTACATGGTCAAAACAGTGAACTCGAACGGCGTTGAGAGCAAACCCTCAAACCAGACGACGGTGACCATCCCATAAATTGGCCTGAGTTGCGGCGGCGAACGTAATCATCATCCTTGATTGTGTTCGCCGCCCAGCTATTCAAACTACGCACGAACCCAGATCCTGTACCGGTAGCTCACCACGCGTTCCTCTCCGGGCGTCAGGGTGATCTCCCACGTAAGCCGCGATCTGGGATTATCGCTCTCCACTCCTTCACCCAGTTGTACTGCCTCGCCCGCATCAGACAGGAATTCCGCCTTGCCCCGCAGAGTCTTGCCGATCGAGAGATGCACTTCCTTTGTCTTGTAGTTTTTAATCTTCAGCTTCCCCTCGACGGTGACCAGATCGTAGTTGTATCCAGGCCGGTGGCTGGGTTGCTGTTGCCGGGCAACTTCCCGCTCTTCATGGCTCGCCCGGATATCCGTCGCCACCGTTATCTTCAGGGTGGATGGTGCGCCTTTGGGCGTGTACGGCAGAGTGTCCTGCGAAACCGGCTTGTCTCCTGAAATCACCAGTGCCGGCGCGCTCGTCCACGGAAATTTCGTGCTGTTCTTCAACCGTATCGCATGCCATACGCTGTCGGCGCGGTTGGCCTCCGGCGTATTGGAGTTCACCTGCACCACGTTCCCGAAGCCGTCCACGCGAGGCTGATCCTCCACCTCCCAGTTGTAGATGTGCTCGTACCCAACTTCACCCGAAAACACGCTGTAGCTGGCGCGCTCTCCTTTCGCCAGCGTGACGCCCGATCGGTTGTACAGAAAGAGATCTTCTTCCGGAGCGCTGGCGAGTTCCGTGACCGAACTCGTCAACGACATCGGAGCGTTCGCCGCGACCTCGTCGAACGCGGCGTATTGACCCTGAAGCGCGTTCGAAAGATAGCCCATGGACTTCCTCGCGTCGCGCTCGTCCTTCATCAGGCCCACCAGCGACTGCTGCAGACTCATCGGCGACAGCACATCCGCATACGCAAAATTCGGCACGCCCACAACAAAAAACAACTCCGCATCCTGAACGTCCTCGGCATCGTTCGTCACCACCGCCTGCATCGTGATCTGCGCATTCTTGTCATCGACCAGCGAGACCATGTACGACGGAGTCCAGCCCAGGCCGTGTTCCAGGTACCCCATGGTGAGTGTTTCTTTCGCGGCGCCACCCTTGATCTTCAGCCGCAACGCCTGCTCTGGCCGCTCCGCGTACTCGTGCAGAACCGCGTCTTCCGGCAGGTTCGCCATCGAAATTCCGCTCAGCGGAAAGGCCAGAAGTCTCTTCTCCACTCTGAGCAAAACGTAAGCGGCGCCGGTTTCGACTGGCCCTGTGACACCTTTCGCAGCGTCTCCGCCCGCATCGCGAAGACCGACAATCTCTCCCGTGTACTCTTTCATCTGGTAGTTGATCGTCACGGTCTTGCCCGCATTCGCAAGCAGAATCTCTCCGATCGACGGAATCGTCCGCTGACCGGCAATGTTGTAGCGATAGGCCACAACCTCATCGAGCCGCGCACCAGCGGTAGTCGGCGCCAGCCACAGCGTGCCCAGCGTGGCATTCGGTATCGGCGCGATTCGCCCCGCCCCGCCTGAGAGTGGAATCTCCCCCTGCCGCACCACAAACGCCAGGCCGTTCTTAAACGCCGCCACTGCCACTGTCTTCGGCAGCGGACTCGGCGAATCGGCGGTTTCCGTGGCAAATGGCGCAACAGCGGGCATCAATAAAATGCAGGCAAGACGCAGAAGTCTCGGACCAGATCGCATCGTTCCATCCTCCGGCGATCTGCGGAATCAGCCGTCTCAAACGACTCACACTTCAGACTGATCTGCAGATGCTTCCATCTCGGAACGATCCACTCTGGATTCCTTGCAGATGGTCTTTTCACAAATCGCCGGAAAACTTCCGAACTTCGCTTCGTAGTCGACCGATTGCTGAAATATCCACGTGCCTGTCTTCAGGAGTACGGGCATGATCGGGATCACCGGCAAGCGATCCAAGGTTGTTGGGGCGATCTTCGGCCCCGTAGATTAGGTCTCGCATCTTGAAGAGAAGGGTACGGGCTTTACCCGTACATTACGCCTCGCATCTTGATGACGGGCTTTAGCCCCTGAGGCAAGCCTCCGACCCTATGTCCGAAACTCATCGAACACGCATCTTTTTCGCGTTTCCTCGGCCGCCTGCTATGGTGGACAGTTCAGTCGTTTGACCTGCCACCGGAGACAAACCACATGACGCTGATTCGTACCCTCGCCCGCGCCTCCGCGGTCGCCCTTCCTTGCTTGTTCATCCCTCATCGCCCAGCAGCCCTCTCGCAGCCCACCACCGCCGCCACAGCTCCCAGTCGCGATACCAGCTACATCGACGCCAGCGGCACCGCGCACGTCACCCGCGTCGTTCCCGTGCCACAGACCATCAGCCCCGAAGCGCAGAAGTCCCTCAGCCGCCAGGAGCCCGACCAGGGCCCGCCGCAGTCGCTCGAAGACCGCCGGAAGGGAACGGATGCTTATACCGCCCGCGCTCGCGTCGAATGGACCAGAATCTGCCCCAACACCATCGTCGAAGAAAAAATGGCCGGCGTCCCCGTTCGCATCGTCACGCCCGAAGGCCTGCCCGCAGCCAACACGGACAAGGTGCTCCTCAACCTCCACGGCGGCGGATTCAACTCCGACTCCGGCTCCTACACCGAGTCAATTCCCATCGCGAGCTACACCAAAATCAAGGTTGTCGCCGTCCTCTACCGTCTTTCGCCCGAAGTTAAATTCCCCGCAGCAGTCGACGATTCCATTGCGGTCTACAAAGAACTCCTGAAGACCTACAAGCCGAACCACATCGTCATCTATGGAACCTCGGCAGGAGCCATCCTCACCGCCCAGGTTGCCGCCAGGATCAAGCAGCTCGGCCTGCCCATGCCCGCAGCGCTCGGCATCTTCAGCGGCATGGGCGATTTTGCGCGCGCAGGCGACTCGATGGCGATGTATGCACTGCGCGGGCTCTCAGGCCATCTCGACCCGCCGGAGCCCGGCGCGCATGATCCCTTCTACGTCGGCGACACCGACCCCAAAGACCCGGTCCTCTCGCCGATCTTCGGCGACCTGCACGGATTGCCGCCCACGCTTATTCGTGACCAGCGGCCGCGACCTGCTGCTCAGCGGGACAGTCAATCTGCACCGGGCATACCTTCTGGCCGGAGTCGACGCGCAGCTTGTCGTCTACGACGCCTTGCCCCACGCCTTCTGGTATAACCCGGCTCTTCCCGAAGCCATCGAAGCCAACCACATCATGGCCGACTTCTTCACGAAGCAACTCAACAGGTAAGGCGCTGGCTCGTTCCTGAGAAAAGCAGGGCGTTTAGATACCCGAGAATCCCCTTGACGCAGAGTACTCTATATTATAGAGTGACTGTACGAGGAGAGTTTGCCATGCAGGATCAAGCGACGGAGAAGGACTTAAGAGACAGGCTCGATCTGATCGAGTCCATGATCAGCGAGGGACGACGCAAGACTGAGAGTTGGGGCTGGACGTTTCTGCTCTGGGGCGTCGCCTATTTCGTGGCCATCTTCTGGGCTTCGAGTGGCGGTGCAATCTCGATCTGGGGTCATTCCAGCCTGGCGTGGCCCGTCACGATGTTTTCCGCGGTAGGAGTGACGATCGCTATCGGCATTTGGAAAGGAAGGGGTAAGCCCGACACCACTATCGGTCGCGCGATTGTCTCGATCTGGATCTCTGTCGGTACTTCGATGCTTCTCATCTTTCCTTCTCTGGCCGTGAATGGGAGGCTCGATGAGCACTCCTTCGTAGCGATCGTTGCCGGCATGCTCGCTATCGCCAACGGAGCATCCGGGATGATACTCAAGTGGAAGTCGCAGATCGCCTGCGCCGTTCTCTGGTGGATTACCTCGGTTGCGGCGTGTTTTGGCTCGGAAGCGCAGCTCACCATAGTCTTCCTCTCTGCGCTCTTCCTCTGCCAGATCGTCTTTGGTGTTTACGCCATGATGATGGAGTCGCGCCGCAGACAGCGCGAGATCGCGCATGCCTGAGCTCCCGGAACTCAATCCTGTCATTCACGGCAAGCTGCGCCTCGCCTTGCTTTCTCTCCTTGCGGGCGTTGAGCAGGCCGAGTTTACCTGGCTGCGCGAGAAGACCGGCTCGACCGATGGCAACCTCGGCGCGCAATTGCTCAAGCTCGAGGAAGCGGGATACATCTCCATGGAAAAGAAGTTCGTTCTGCGGAAACCCCAAACCCTTTACCGCATCACGAAGAGCGGACGGCATGCGCTCACCGAATACGTGCAGGCTCTCAAGCAGTTGCTTGGTTCTGCAATCAACGTGTAGCCGGCTGAGCAGCGACATCGGCCCGCACGCGCTGCATGATGCCCAGGTAGTACGCGAGATTGTGAATGCTGTTGAGTGTTCCCGCCAGCGGTTCACCGGCTTGCATCAGATGCCGCAGATAGGCGCGTGAGTATCGCCGGCACACCATGCAGTCGCACGCCGGATCCGGTGGCCCCTGGTCCTCGGCATACTGCTTGTTTTTGATGTTGAGCCGCCCCTGGCTCGTAAACAGCAGTGCATGACGCGCAGCGCGCGTGGGCAGCACGCAGTCCATCATGTCCACACCCATGCGCGCGTACAACTCGATTTCATCCGGATAGCCCACGCCCATTACGTAGCGCGGCTTGTTCTTCGGCAGTAGAGGCAGCACCTCGCTGATCACTTCGAGCGTCTGGTCGCGTGGTTCACCAACGCTGAGTCCGCCGATGGCGTAACCGTCGAAGTCCATCTCGACGAGGCGCTCTGCGGATTCGCGCCGCAGGTCGTGGTACATCCCACCCTGCACGATGCCAAACAGACTCTGTGTCCGCCCTTCGATTGGGTGCCCCAGGTCTCGATTCTGAGACCTGGGATCGTTGAACCACACGACCTCATGCTGATGCGCGCGAAAGTGATCGAGGGAACGCCGCGCCCACGCCATCGTCAGCCGCAGGCTCTCCTCGGCGCGAGTCCGGTCCGCGGGATACTCCGTGCATTCGTCGAATGCCATGCAGATGTCCGCGCCCAGCGCAATCTGGACATCCATCGAATGTTCGGGAGTGAAGAAGTGGTGAACTTCCATCGAGATGCGAACGGAAGCGTACGCCCTCATCGGTAACCTTGCGCAACTGCGTGAGGCTGTAAACCTGAAATCCGCCCGAGTCCGTGAGCATGGCGCGCGGCCAGCTGATGAAGCGATGCAGTCCACCCATGCGGCGAATGGCTTCGTGTCCCGGACGCAGGTAGAGGTGATAGGTGTTGCCAAGGATGATCTGGGCGCCAAGCGATTCGACGATTTCCTGCGGAACCGCTTTTACGCTGCCCGCCGTTCCAACCGGCATGAACACTGGAGTTTCGACTACCTGGTGCGGCAGCTCGATCTGTGCGCGCCGCCCGCCGGCTTCGGTCGTGTTCAGCAGGTTGAATGCGAGGCCCACCGGTTCATTCTATCCGGCGGCCTTTCGGAAATGCGCGCAGGGAATCCCGGGCGACTCCCTGCGCAGTGTTCGCATTACAGGTTGCGATGCATGTGCCGTGCGCGATAGATCCTGCGCGAGGCGATGTACTGCCGGCGATGGATCATGCGCCGCTCTCTCATCGTGAGGCGGCCGTACTGCCTGCCGCGCATGGCGCGGAACTCACGATGGATCCGCATCTGCTGCCGCTCGAGACGCGCGCCCTGGCGCGGAGTGAGGCGGCCGTTCTCGATTCCGTTGCCGATGCGTCTCTGCTGGTTGAACTCGCGTTTTACGATCGGGTTTCTGGGCTGTTCCACTGCGGTGGTCTGCGCGAATGTAATGGCGGGCGCTGCGGTCAGTGCCGCCACAAGCACATATTTAAATAGTTTCATGGTGTATCTATCCCTTCTGTGACGGCGGTGGCTTTGAATGCTTAGCTCCTGGCCACTCACACTAGATGAAACACCACCCCTGAAAAATCGTTGCGACGACTTTCGTCGCGATTTATGCCTGATTCCTTAAGAGATGCTGAAGACGCGCGAAGCTCTACTTTCCTCCGCCAACGTTCAACTGAAGGCCCGCGCGCACCAGGCGCCGCGTGGCCAGCGTCGTAGTCGGCGTCTTCGAAACTTCGATGGTTCGATCGAAAAGGTTTTCACCCGCGGCGAAGAGTTCGAGGCGCGACCAGAGTTCGTGCGAGGCATAAGCATCGAGCTTGAAGTAACCGTGCAGCAGAAACAGGTTTGCGTCGTCGTCGTATTGGCGTCCGCTCAGGCGGCTCTGCATACTCAGTGTGCCGAGCCGCGGTTTGAATGCTCTGCAGATTCAGTGCAGCCATGTTTCGCGCCACTTCGGGAATCCAGTTGCCCAGGTCCTGCGTTCCAGCCGACACCACGGCGTGCGCATACTGATAGCCGCCATCGAGCGCAAGCCAGCTTTGCGGAGTAATCTCGGCGTCGATTCCAACGCCGCGGCTTTCGATCTGTCCAAGGTTTTCACGCATCAGCAAAATCGGCGAAGAGTTGGGATTAATAGTCACCGCGACGATCGGCCGGTTGACCTGCGTATCGAAGTAGCTGGTGCGGATGGTGCCCCAGCGCCACTGGCTCGCCACGCCGGCTTCCCAGCCCGTGGCCCGCTCGCTCAGCAGCGATGAATTCGGCAGCGTCAGCTTGTTCCCCACTTGCGTCGATCGATAGAGTTCGCTCGGCGTCGGCGCGCGAAAAGCACGAAACCCCGAGCCCGAAACCGCCCAGTGCTGTCCGATTCTCCGCGAAACTCCCAGTCGCGGATCAAAGATGTGTTCGTCCATCGAAGGCGGCTGTACAGCGGTGGGAACCCAATCCTCTCCGTTCCACACCGTCCGGTAAGCATCGTAATTCTGAAACCAGTCAAGCCGCCCCGAAGCGGTTACAGTCCAGGCGTGATGCGTCCACATACCTTCGGCGTAGCCTGCGGAGTCGCGCTGGTGATCCCGCAGATTCGTCAGCGCCGCCGTCGTGCCAAATGTCTGTTCCTGGTCCCACACGCGCACATCATGCACATCTGCGCCGGCAATAACCAGGAACTCCGCCCCGATCGGCTGATTCCAGTGCGCAGCGGCGCCGAGTTCATTGTCGGGAATTTGCGAGTACCGCGTCGGAGTTTCGCCGCACCGATAACTGCAAGTTGGATACGCAGCCGTCGGTGCATTCGAAATGCTGGAGAACGTTTGCCGGTAGTGCTCCGTCGAACCATAGAAGCGAAGAGCCGCCGTTGCATTTTTGGGCGCCTCCCAGTCCGTCCCCGTCGCATAACGCCACAGTCGCGTGCCGTTCTTCTGGTATGGCGTGCCGTTGTTGCGTGCTTCATTGAAGACGCTGCCGCGCAAAAAAAAACGCCACGGATCGCGGTCGTGCTCCGCATCGAGCAATCCGTTCTGCGAATGCACGTTCGAGTTGACATCCACGGGTCCCCGTTGGTCCGGAGCCTCCTGGATGAACCCGTCGGTACCCAGCGCGCCACCCGAGGCAAGCACTCCCCATGGGCCGGATTTGGTTTCGAGCAGCCCGCTCGCGTCATAGGTTCCCAGGCCCCCATAACTCGACCGCACTTCGCCCATGGTCTTCGACGGCCTTGCCGGCACCACGTTCATCACCCCGCCGATCGCGCTCGACCCGTACAGGTCACTGGCTCCGCCGCGAACCACTTCGATGCGATCGATGGCCAGTTCCGGTTGCTCTTCCCAATGGATCCAGCCCCCAATCGCGTCGTTCAACGGCACATCGTCTTCGGTCACCAGCGTCCGGCTGGCTGAGGTGGAGCCGAGGCCGCGCAGGCTGATCCCCTGCGAAGTGGGATTCGCCACCAGCGAACTCGACCGGCGAAACAGTTCAACCCCGGGAAGCTGCCGCGCCTGCCCATCCAGGGTGTTTGAGGCCGTGCTGCTCAGCGTGGATTGCGAAAGGGTCCGCGTGGTCGCCGGACTCTCCAGCGCCCCAAGCGGCGTCCGATAGGCGGTGACCGTGATTTGCTGTTCACCGCCGGCCGGATCCAACTGAACCGTGGTATTCGCGCTGACTTCCACAAATTTGCCTGCAAAGCCTTGCGCCTCGATGCGAAGCCTGCAAGGGATGCGGCAGCGGATCGTGAGTTGGCCGTTGGTGTCGGTGCGGCCCAGCAACGGTCCGTTTGCTTCCTTCACGCTGGCTCCTGCAATCACAGCGCCCGATTGGTCGACAACTGAGATCGTGATGGGAACCGGCGCCTGGGCGCGGAGAGAGCCCGGCAGGGCAAGAACGAACCCAACGGCCAGGGAGAGACTAAGGCCGAGCCGCAGCACGCCACTCATCGCTTTCCATCCGCACCACGGCATCGGCATCATCCTTGTTTCGATCGTTCAGCGACTTCAACAACTCGGCGACAGTCTTGCCTCGGCCGGGAATCTCCAATTGCGGCGCAATCTCATGCAGCGGAACAAGCACGAACGCGCGATCGGACATGCGCGGATGAGGGAGCACGAGTCCGGGCTCGTCGACTTCCAGGTCATCTACCAGAAGAATATCTAAATCGAGCGTCCGCGGCCCATTGGGGATTTCACCGGTTCGATTCCGGCCGAACTCCTTCTCGATTTTAAGTAATTCCTGCAGCAGGACCCCCGGCTGCAAATCCGTTTCGAAAGCCGCCACGGCATTCACAAATCGCGGCTGGCCCCTCAAGCCTACCGGCGTCGTGCTGTAGAGCGACGACCGGCTCCGCACGCGTCCCAGGCTCTGCAATCGCTCCGCCGCCCGGGCCAGCGTCACTGCCGGAGCTCCCGCCCAGCTTTCCAGGTTGGCTCCCAGCGCGATATAGGCAATATGCATCGGTGTCGCTCTCTCCGCCGGATCATTCCGCCGCGTTCAGGCTCTTCGCCAGTACCCGAATGCGCAGCAGCGTCGCCGCCAGCGCCGCGAGCCCCGCACACCACACGGCAAACGCCACCCGCACTACCCACGCCGGCGCCTCGCCAACGCGCTTCAAAACAAATGGCAGAAAATTCCAGCAGGTGATGTGCACGTAATCCCACGGATCGTAGCTCATGGAATCGTTCGTCAATCCCCAGGCATCCATCTTGCCCAGCGCAAATGCCACTATGTTCTTCATGCGCAAGGCAACCACATACGTTGGATGCCCCAGGGTGTCCTCCTGGTAGATCTCGAGCGGCAGCCAGAACATCAGCGATTCAATCTGGATCACCAGGCTCGCGCACAGAATAAAAATCCCCGCCGCCCAGACGACGCGTCCCGCCTCGTTTCGATACCTCAGCATCAGCGGTACCGCCATCAGGGCCACCAGTTCCACGCATGTCGATACGTAGCGGTCGCCCCACGCAAAGTCGCCGGCCCATGCGAAATAGCGCGCATAGAAACTCAGGTAAGCCAGCAGCATCAGGCACGAGGCAACCCCATACGCGCGAACGCCGGGCGATAATTTCCGCCAGTGCATGATCAGCAGCACCAGCGCAAGAATGATGAGCGGATCGAAGAGGAAGATCGATTTCTCCGCGGCGAAGAGTGCGCCACGGAAGCCGACGTGCCACGGAGTCGTCCAGGGCCAATGCACTCCCACGCTTGGATCACGCGCAATGGTTTCCCTGGCCACCAGCCCGGCGTAGGTATTGGTCCACGATCCGAAACGGTAGAACTGGTAGAGCCGGTCGAGAAATCCGAAAAACAAGAACACCGGCACCGCGACAGCAGCATACGCGCGGCATTGCTCCCACAGAGCGCGTCCGCGCAGCCCGCCAAACCACAGCACCAGGACTACGAACAGGACCCCGGCCATCAGATCCATCCCGGTCGTGATGCGCGTCAGCAGGTTCAATCCCAGCGCGCCGGTGCCAATCAACAGCGCGCGGCGGCTTCCCGTCCGCAGCCATTCATACTCAAAAGCGAACCCTGCCAGGGTGAGCAGGCAAATGTAATTGTTCTCCATCATGTTCTGCGTGTAATGGAGATGAGTGGTCGCCAGCAGCAGCGCCAGCGCCCCCGCGATCGAGTGGTTCACGCTGAACGCAAACTGCCGCAGCAAGTTTGAAGCACACCAGCGCCGTCAGAACCGTAATCAACATCTCGGTCAGATAGACGACCACGATATCGCGCACCGTCGGGTCCGTATCCCCATAGCGGTCGAACACATGGAAGCCGCTCGATCCACCCGCCCAGCATATCGGCCGGCAACATCAGCAGAGACTGCCCGATCCCATACCAGCTTTGCAAAGATCCATTGCGACCGTGCACTCCAAACTCCGGGTACTCGCTGGGAAAGACCGGAGGCTGCGAGGTCCAGAATGAGTGCGTCGACTGCAAGCGGTGCATGGTATCGGCGCTTCCCACTTCGCCGGACTGCACGACAAACGCAATCAGCGCCGCCGCGAGTCCAAGCAGGAAGACCGGATTGTTGAACCATGAACGACGGCCAGGAGTCATCTGTGTGCCAAGCTGTCAAACCGCATCGCAGCTTACTCCATCGTAATTGCAAGACTTGCATTCGCTTCCGGCCGTGATGCGGATCGCGCGCTGACGCTCCGTTCGCCTTATCTGGTAGCATCGTTTTTCGGAGACAAATCGCAATGGATGCCATCAGCAATGCGGGTCTCGGCGCCCGCCGCAATGAAGATATCGCTCTTGATCTGCTCAAGTTTGTCGCCGGAACCACTGGCGTCGGACGTCCCGCTACGGGTTCAACGGGATTCAGCGGTTCGGCCGGGCCCAAGCCAGAAGAGCATGTGACCGAGTTGCTCGGACTCTACACGCGCTGTTTGAAAGCGGTTGAAGGCAAGGGAGCATAGCAATAGCCAGCGAAGGCAATCTGCGCGTTGCCGTGGTGGGAACCGGCGCATTCGGCCGCAATCATCTTCGTGTCTATCGCGAACTCGAAGCTGCCGGCGAGGGTGTTGCGCTGGTCGCCGCGGTCGAACCCGACGCCGCTCGCGCCGCGGACACAGCCGCAAAATTCTCAGTTCCTGTCTTCGACTCGATCGATGATTTGCTCAACACGGATCTCGGCATCCATGCCGCCACCGTCGCGGTTCCCACGGTATACCACCACGCTGTCGCCTCATCCCTGCTCAGTGCCGGACTCGATCTGCTCGTCGAGAAGCCGCTGGCCGCATCCATCGACCAGGCCGACGACCTGATCGCGCTTGCCGAAGAACGCAAGCCGAATCCTCCAGCCCGGACATCTCGAGCGCTTCAATCCCGCGGTTCTGGCTGTGCAGCAGCACGTTCGCAGGCCGATGTTCTTTGAGGCGCATCGCCTGTCGGTCTTCAGTCCCCGCTCGCTCGACGTGGATGTCGTGCTCGACCTCATGATTCACGATCTCGACATCGTACTCACCATGGCAAACTCGCCGGTCCGCGAAGTTCGTGCCGTCGGCCTGCCTATCCTCTCGCCCAAAGTCGACATCGCCAACGTCCGCGTTGAATTCGAATCGGGTTGCGTGGCCAACTTCACGGCATCGCGGGTATCCACCGAGCGCGTAAGGAAACTTCGCTTCTTCCAGCCTCGCAGCTACATCTCCATCGATTACGCCAGACAGGATCTGCTCGTGATTCGCCTCGATGCCAGCATCACGCCGGAGATCGCAGCCGCCATCGCCGATGGCCGCGTCGATCCCGCCGTAATGGCGCAGATTGCCGCCGCGAACACCGGAGGAGTCTCCGGCCTCTCCGCAAGCCCGAATCCCGGGCTGTCATTCCTCAAACCGCCCGTCACCTCCGGCGAGCCGTTGCGCCTCGAAATTCAATCCTTCCTCGAATCCGTGCGCACGCGCCGCCCACCGCTGGTGACGGCTCGACAGGGCCGCAACGCCCTGGCGTTAGCCCTCGACATCCAGTCGGCCATGGTCACGCATGCCCATCGCGCCGGCCTCGGCGACTTCTTCGCGCCCACTGCTTAGGCAGCGCGCAAGTTGATTCATCGCGCCCAGGCAGGTCGAGCTGAGAGCTGATAGCTGGCAAACTGCTGCGGTCGCTAAGCAATCCCCAGCACCCTGTTCACAAATCCCACGATGTACTTCCACGCCAGGTAGTAGCCCGCCAGCGCCGCAACAAATAACGGCGCGATCCATGCATACGGAACAAAAAGGTTCTGGAACCACGTCACTCCATTTGCTCCAATCGCCAGAATGCCCAGGCACGTCGCCATCGTCGCGCCGGCCGGCAACAGCAGCAGAGGCAAAATCGCTCCATGCAGCCCGACGGGCAGATGTGTCCGCTCGTGCGAACCGACCCAAAGCATGTTCCAGAGAGCCCACAGGCACGGAACAAGCGCCATCGGAAACACAAGCCCTCGCTCGATCGGAAACGGCTCCTGGAAAATCAGCCTCGCCGCAATGAATGCCATCAGCATCGCGGGCATCAGCAGCGTCGGCACAAACGCCCCGGCAAGAAATGCGCGTAGATACGGATGCGTGTTCATAACAACCTCGCTTTCAACGGATCCCTTCCTCGATCCCGTTCACAGGTAGTAGAAAATTACCGGGATGGTGCGCGGAGCCACGGCAACAAACGCCACCAGCCCACCAGCCAGAGCCCAGTCGAACCATGGAACACCGCTCACGCCCCGCACGCTTTCCTCATCAAACCGCCGCAGCATCGCCGGCCAAAGATCGCGCTCCGGTTCCGCTCGGTCGCCAACCGTCGGCAGCGCACTTCGTAGCATTCGCTCCATTGGCATCATCTCCAGATCCCTGATTCCTAATCCCTGTTCCCTGTCTTTCGTCATGGCTTCATCCCCTGTCGGCCCAGATCTTTTCGTAACAGCCGCAGCGCGCGGAAGACTCTCAGCTTTACCGCGGCAACGGAAATTCCCAGGGCCTCGCCAACCTCCTTGTGAGGCCGCTCTTCAACAACTGCCAGAATGGCGGCGATGCGAAGCTTTGCCGGCAATCTCGCAAAGGCCTGCGCCGTCTTGCGCCGGATTTCGGCGCTGGCTGCCTTATCACCCTCCGGCGCGCCGGGCATTGCCTCCCACATCTCCGCAGGCAGCCTGGTCTCCGGCTTTTGTTTGCGCAGCCAGTCCAGCGCTGCATGGGTTGCAATCCGCCTCGCCCACGGCTCAAATCCTCGCGAAGGGTCGAATCGCGCGTGAGCCCGGTGTATCCGCCAGAACGTTTCCACCGTGACATCCTCGGCCGCATCAGGGTCGCGAACAATGCGAAGCACCCATCCGAAAATCGAGCGCTGGTGTGTGCGAAAGAGCGTCTCGAAAGCATCAACGTCGCCTTGCCTGAACTTCGAGAGGACGCTGCTTTCGTCGTCCCGCATCTGACGTTCCTTTCTGACTATCTCTTACGTTCCCAACCGGCAAAAGGTTACACCCTCTCTTGCACTCCAAAGGAAAAGCGATTTTCCAGCATGGTTTTCACAAGCCAAGCTCTTGACCGGGACGGGGCTGGCGCTTTACCGTTGGCTCCCGGTAGAGCAGATGTCGTTTTTCTTGTTCTCAGTCGAACGCACCTCACCGCTACCAGCCCGCGAGGAACTCAATGATCAATTCCCGGCTGCATTTCTTGATTGCTATTGCCTCTGTCACCCTCTCCGCAACGGCCCTGAGCGCCGGCGCGCAGGAGAAGCAGACGTCCGCGTTCATGAATCCAAATCTTCCGCCTGAGCAACGCGCTGCCGACATCGTGCACCAGATGACCCTCGAAGAGAAGGCCTCCCAGCTCGTCAATCAATCCCGTGCCATCCCGCGTCTCGACATCCCGCTTACGACTGGTGGAGCGAGGCTCTCCATGGAGTGATCAACAACGGCACTACCGAATTCCCCGAACCGGTCGGACTCGCCGCCACGTTCGATACCCCCGCAATCCACAGCATGGCCGAGGTCATCAGCACGGAGGGCCGCATCAAGAACGCGCAGGCCGTTCGCGAACACCGCGCCAACATGTTCTTTCAGGGCCTCGATTTCTGGTCGCCCAACATCAATATCTTTCGCGATCCGCGCTGGGGCCGCGGCCAGGAAACCTACGGGGAAGACCCGTTCCTGACTGCACGGATGGGTGTCGCCTTCGTCACCGGCATGCAGGGCGATGACCCGAAGTATTTCAAAACCATCGCTACTCCCAAGCACTACGCCGTGCACAGCGGCCCCGAATACACCCGCCACACCGCAGACGTGAAGGTCAGCAAGCACGATCAGTTAGACACGTACCTTCCTGCTTTCCGCGCCACCGTCACCGAGGCCAAGGCCGGATCCGTCATGTGCGCTTACAACAACATCAATGGCGAGCCGGCATGCGCCAGCCAGTTCCTGCTCCAAGACCAGCTCCGCGGAAAATGGAACTTCCAGGGCTACGTCGTCTCTGACTGTGGCGCCGTCGTCGACATCTACCGGAACCATCACTTCAAGCCATCGCAGCCTGACGGCTTCCGCTATCAGCCTGCAGCGCGGCATGGACAACGAGTGCGTCGACGGCGGCTTCCTGGTCAAAGACGACAGCGACTACAAGGCCTATGTGGATGCAGTCAAGCAGGGATTCCTGAAAGAAAGCGACATCGATACGACGTCTGATCCGTCTCTACACCGCGCGCGTTCAAGCTCGGCATGTTTGATCCGCCCGAGCTCGATCCCTACTCCAAGATCAAGGAAAGCGAACTGAATAGCCCCGCAAACCGCGAGCTTGCGCATCAGATCGCCAACAAGTCGATGGTTCTGCTGAAGAACGACGGCGTTTTGCCCCTCAAAACCAGTGGCATGAAGATCGCTGTCGTCGGTCCGCTTGCCAACCAGACGAAGGTTCTGCTTGGCAACTACAACGGCGAGCCCACACACACCGTCTCCATCCTGGAAGGAATACTGAAAGAGTTCTCCGACGACACCATCACGTACGTAAGTGGAACGCAATTCCTTGGGCACGATGCCGCGCCGATACCCACGTCTGTCCTCAGTGTGGACGGCAAGCCAGGAATCAAGGCGAGCTTCGCCAAGCTGGATATGAGCAACATCAACAACCCCGAGGCAATGAAGCCGGTTGCCACACGCATCGAACCGGCTCTCAATGCGGGCGCCCAGCCTATTCCGCCGGAGGCTGAGGCTGTTCATCCTCTCGTCATTCACTACGAAGGTTCCATCAATGCGCCCGAAACCGGCGATTACAACATTGGACTCAGGGCCAGCGGCTTCTTCCGTGTCGACCTCGATGGAAAGAACATCATCTCCTCATATGGCGGTAATCCCTTTGAAGCGCGGCTCGGCAGTGTGCATCTCGAAGCCGGCAAGCCCGCTGCGCTTCGCGTTGACTACGCACCCACCGAAAACGGCAAGCCTGACGCCGTTCTCGTCTGGTCCAAGGTCAATCTGCAACCCAGGCCCGAAGCGATTGAAGCGGCGAAAAACGCTGACGTCGTTATCGCTGTACTGGGCATTACGAGCGAACTCGAGGGCGAGGAGATGCAGGTTAGCGTGCAGGGCTTCAAAGGAGGCGACCGCACCAGTATCGATCTGCCCAAACCCGAAGAAGAGCTGCTCCAGGCGCTTGTCGCCACCGGCAAGCCCGTTGTCCTCGTTCTCACCAACGGGAGCGCCCTTGCTGTGAACTGGGCGAACGAACATGCCAACGCAATCCTCGACGCCTTCTATCCCGGCGAAGAGGGCGGCACCGCCGTAGCCGAAACCCTCTCCGGCAAAAACAATCCCGGCGGCCGTCTCCCCGTCACCTTCTACAAGAGCGCCGACGATCTTCCGCCTTTCGATGACTATGCGATGAAGGGCCGCACCTACCGCTACTTCACCGGCACGCCGCTCTATCCCTTTGGCTACGGTCTCAGCTACACGAAGTTCACCTACAGCGATCTGAGCATTGCCTCACCAAAAGTCGCCGCTGGAGATCCCGTCAATGCCGACATCACCGTGACCAACAGCGGCGAGCGCGACGGCGACGATGTGGTGCAACTCTACCTCAAGTTCCCCAACACTCCCGGCGCTCCAAACCTTGCTCTCCGCGGATTCCAGCGCGTGCACCTCGCCGCAGGCGCCTCGCAAAAGCTCCATTTCGAACTGAAGGATCGCGACCTGGGCATGGTCACGGAAGCCGGCGAGCCTGTCATCGCGGCGGGGAATTACTCGCTCTCCATCGGCGGCGGCCAGCCCGGCACCGCCGCGCAGACCCTCACCAAAACCTTCCAGATCGACGGCACCAAATCCCTGCCCGAATAGAAAAGACGATTGGGTGCCCCATCCATTTCGCGTCGTTTGCGAAATGGGTGGGAAAGCAACGAACCAAGTTTTTTCCGAATCCCCAATCCGCACGAAACACGAAAAGGGTGCCCCATCCTTGCGCAGCCTTATCGCGCAAGGGTGGGAAAGCAACCAACCTCGCCGAAGAATCGTCCCTAATCCGCGGCTTTGCTCGCCGCCGGTTCGTCCACGATCTGCTTCATCTTCAGATACGACGCATTCGTCCAGCCGAATCCAATCTCGTTTGACTTGTAGCCCGTGCGCACCTGCACGTTTGCGTTGCCAGACACCACGTTGTACTTCTCGCGAATCGTTCCGTCGTTGGCAAAACCCTGGTCGATCGTCGCGTCCCACTTCGCCGCAAGCCGCCTCGCATCGTCGCGAAACCCGGCAGTCTCCAGCCCCGAAACGCCGATCCAGTTCGTCGGCGCCCACCCGAACGGCTCATCCCACTGCGCGCCCGATTCATAATTGCTCATCGACAACCCGCCCGCGCGTTCAAACAGATTCAGCTTCGCCACAACCTTCTTCGCCTCTTCGCGCGATGCCACTCCCGCCCAAAGCGGATACAGCGACGAAATGTACGCGTAGTCTGACGATTTGTGCTTCACGAAGTCGTAGTCCGCGAATACCCCGTCTTGCGCCCTCCACATGTAGCGGTGGATCGCGCCATTGCGCATCTGCGCCCGCTTCGCCCAGCGCGCGGCCTCCGTCGATTTGCCCAGCAACAAGGCAATGTGCTCCAGATCGCGCTCGTAGCGATAGAGAAGGCTGTTCAGGCACACCGGCGCGTAGTGATGCGTGGACCCGTCAAACGGCCCGAACCGGAAACTCGGATCGAATCCCGACTCCCGCATCGCGCGATCGCCCACGTAGAAATCCTTCGTCAGCCGATACCCATCGGCCCACGCGTTCATGCACACATGGCTGACCTTCACATCGCAGCTTGTCTGCTTCAGTCGTGTCTCGTCGGCGTCGGTAGGATGCTCCGGACCCTTTACCAGGTACTGCGCCCCGGCCTGGCCCGCAAACATTGCCTTCGGATGTGCCTCGAACCAGCGGATGACGTCCGGATAATACGTGCTGTCGTCCGCCATCTCCGGCACCGGCCCCGCGCCGTAATCGAAGTAGCGCGCCAGCCCCGTCGTTCCCGCCTTGTGCTCCGGCCGCGTCCACGTCGAAAAGTCTTTTTCCGCCATCGTGTATGCGTGCTCGAGCCATGCGCGCGCCGCGGTCCGTCCCGCCGGAGTCGCCGCAAAACTCGCCGGGTTCTCATACACCCCGCGTATCATCGACGTCAGAAACGGCGGCTGCGAACGCGTCAGGTAATACGTGCGATTCGCATTCAGCACCGCGCCGTAGTGCTCGATCTCAAATAGAAAGTTGTCCACCATCCCCTTCGCCAGCGCTTCCCGATGATCTGCCTCCAGCCCCAGAAAAATAAAGTAGCTGTCCCATCCGTACATCTCGTTGAACCGTCCGCCCGGCACCACGTACGGATTCGGCAGATACAGCAGCCCCGCGGCAGGCAGCTCCTCCGGCCTTACATCACCCAGCTTCTCGATCCGCCGCGGCAGAATGGCAACCTCTACGTTGCACTTCGCGCTCAGCGCCGTAATTTCCGGCGGAGCCGGCACCTCGGCCGGCATGTACAGGATCGGATGCGCCGTCACCTTGATGTCTACCAGCGAGTGGCACTCCGTCATCGACCGCGTCAGCGTATTCCACGCGTCGTGGATATAAGCCAGTGTCGCCGCCGGATCGGGTGTCCTGCTGGTGGTGGTTGCCCCCGAAGGCGAGGCCGGCTCCTGCCCCGCGGCAATCGTGACAGGAATTGCGGCCAATGCAGTCAACAGCAAGCGAAGCAGTTTCATAGAAGCTCCGGTTTTCTAATTCGGAAATCCCTCGAAGTTTAGCGCATCAACGCGCTCGCCGAGTAGAGGCATCCCCGCCTTCGCGCTCCGCGCCGAGTTCAGGAACATTCCATCTTCATGCGGTGTCTGTATTGAGCACAGTGGTTCCGATGGGGATGAACGGCCAGCTCAGCGTCCCCGCTCCAGCGCCGCCTTAAGCAAGCGCGCGAAGCGGGCCGACCGCTCGCGCCTCAACATAGCCCTCCCACCGGCGCGGCTGAATTCTCTGGGAGGCTTGCCATGTTTGAAGACTCTACCTTCGAATCCACCGGCAGAATCAAAACCCGCAGCCGCCGCTGGATGTTGGCCACGCTCATCTTCAACGGATCCATCCTCGTTACGCTGATTCTCCTTCCCCTCATCTACCCCGACGCGCTTCCGTCACACATGCTGCCGTCTCTGATCGTGGCTCCTGAAGCGCCCAAGCCTGAGACCCCTCCTGATCCCGTTCAGCATTCGTCGCCGTTCAGGCCGGACAATTACTCTGAGACTCGCGATAGAGGTCGAATCTTCGCCCCTACCAACATCCCACAAGCACTCACATTGACCTTCATGCCCCGGAGCCATCCTTCAGCAGAGAACCTCGCGATGGACAATGGGCCTCGGAGTTCCGGCGGATCCGGCACAAGCCCGTTCAGCGGTCAACCCGTTATGGTCGTTCATCCGCCGTCGCCCGCATCCATTCACCTTCCTTCGAAGCTTGTCGAAGGCTTTCTCCTCTACAAAAACGTCCCGCAGTATCCCATCATCGCCAAAACCATGGGCGTTCAGGGAACCGTAGTCCTGCAGGCCGTCATCTCCAAATCCGGAACCATCGAGAACCTGCGCGTCATCTCCGGTCCACCCGTGCTTCAGCAGGCCGCCATCGACGCAGTCAAGAACTGGCGCTATCGCCCCTACCTGCTCAACCAGCAGCCCGTCGAAGTGGAAACCACCGTGAACGTGATCTTCAAGCTCGATCGATGATCGTGTTCCCGCATGGGCTCCACATCACGCAGCAGGCGCATCCAACCAGGTGCGCCTGTTTTCTTCTTACCAGAAGTGGCGCTGCTCAAGTACCATCGGCGACAATCGTCGATGACATGCGAAACGTCACCCGTCGCGATTTCCTGATGTCTGCCTCCGCCGCCACACTCGCCGCCGCAACCAGCAGCTTCTCCGCATCCGCCAAGCAGCGCGTCTTCGTTGCTTCCGGCACGCCGCAGGGCATCCACTCATTTGAGTGGAACTCCGCAAGCGGCGATCTTGCGAGTACCGGCGTTGCAGCTGAAGTCTCGACCGTCGACTGGATCTGCTTTTCGCCCGATCGCAAATACCTCTTCGCCGCCTGCGAAGTCGACAGCTTCAACGGCAAGCCCACCGGCGAACTCGCCAGCTTCCGCATCGCCGATGGAAAACTCGAGCAGCTCTCCGCGCAGAACTCCGCCAGCAAGGGAACCTGCCACTGCGCCATCGACCACACCGGCAGCGTGCTCCTCTCGGCCGACTACGGCGGCGGCAGCGCCGCCAGCTTTAAAGTCACCGACGGCAAGCTCAGCCCCCTCGTCTGGAGCGAGCACTACACCGTGCGTGGCCCCAATCCCGATCGCCAGGAAGCCGCGCACGCCCACTTCGCCTCCTTCTCGCCCGACAATCGCTTCGCCTACATCAACGATCTCGGCGGCGACATGATCCACATCTACACCTTCAGCACGGAAACGGCCGAGCTCAAAAGCGCAGGCGCCTATCACTCCGCGCCCGGAGCCGGCCCGCGCACGCTCCACTTTCATCCCAATGGCCACATCGCATACGCGATGAATGAAATGGCCTCATCCGTTGATATCCTCAAGTGGAACAAAGCCGACGGAAGCCTCACGCGCATCAACACCGTTAATCTGCTTCCGCCCAACGCGCCGCTCCCCGATCCCAAAGACGCGCCCCAGGGAAACACCGGCTGCGACACCGTGATTACCAGAGATGGCCGCTTCGCCTACTTCGCCAATCGCGGCACCGATTTCCTCTACAGTTTCAAAGTCGACCCCAAAACAGGCGCGCTCACACCCATGGAGCGCACCGGCACCGGCGGTAAAACTCCGCGCAACTTCACCCTCGATCCCACCGAGCGCTGGATGCTCGTAGCCGACCAGAATTCAAACAACCTCGCCGTCTTCGCCCGCAATCCCTCCACCGGCAAGCTCGCAACCGAAGCCAAAAAGGCAGACTGCCCCACCCCCATGTGCATCCTGTTTCTTTGAGAGAGAAGTGTCTCCAGCGATTTAAGGCCTGAGCGATGTAAGGCCTCATAATCAACGGTCGCCGAAAGCCGCAAAAGCACTTGTCATCTGGCCGGGTACTCGCTTTTGCTACGCCAGAAGCACGTTTATACAGGTGACGGCCACTACTGTGAAACCAGTGACCCACCGGCCCAGGTGTATTGCGTGTCCATCGTCCTAAAGGCCCCTCCACTTATGGACGAGTCCTGCCCGTTGGAGGTGATTTTGTTTCCAGCTCCACCACTGATGGAAGACTGCGAGCCACTTGCTGTATTTCCGCCTCCGCCGCTGACCGATGAGACTTCACCTTCAGCAGTATTGGATTGACCACCGCTGACCGAAGACCATCTGCCGCTGGCGATGCCTCCAAAGCCTCCGCTCACAACTGCGCCTTCACCAGTTGCCAAGTTGATTTCTCCGCCGCTGATTGTTGAGAAGCGACCGCTCGAAATGCTATATGCCCCTCCCGTTATCGTCGCGTAAGGAGCGGAGATCGAATTTGCGAACCCGACCACAATGCCACCGACCGACGAGTAGCCGTTGTCTTCGCCCAGAATCAGGTTGTGGGATCCAGAGCGATCCCGCATGGGCTGAGGTAGACAGCCGCTGGCGCAGGGTGGGACACCGTTTTCGTTGTAACCGATGATCAGGTTGCCAAGCCCGTTGGGCTCGTTGGCGAAGGGTGCTTCAGGGTCTCCGCTTGTGCTGCCGTTTCCATTGCGGATGTTGAGATTCGCCCTTGTAATGTACATTTCGTTGCCTTCAACCGTGACGAATTGAAGCTTTTCATTATGACTGGCAACAGTGTCGTGAAGTTCTGCAACAACGTTTTGCTGGGCGTCGACTCTGGATTTAAGAGCGTGGATGGTAGCCGCCTGCTGCTGAACCATGGCGTTGAGATCGGCCACCTGACGCTGCAGAGCGACAACCATCTGCTTTAGGTCTTGGGAATTCGGCGAGCTGGCATTGCTCTCCCTGGGGGCCAGTCCGAAGACAATAACTGCGAAAACGAAACTGAGGGTGAAAACACGCGCTACGCGAGACTTCATGGTGAACTCCTCAATGTGGGCGGTTACATCGTGGCATCCCAGAACTCGGAAAGATTACCGAGACTTTTCAGTGGCGCGATGGGAGCTACTCCCGCGGCGACGCTGCTGAATGAGGGCCGACTGCCAGGGATGTGAGTTGCCGGGTTGGCACACAACTCGCCACCACTTTGCACGGAGGAGCGCTTTTTGTCTGTATTTTGCGTCACAGATGCGAATGCCCGAATCCGGACGCGAAGCAGGGCGCCCCATCCGTCTTGCGTTCATTCCGAAATGAAAGGGAACTAAGAACTGCGAACTAAGAACAACGAACTGTCCTTAAGCCCCGATCAGCGCCGGCTGCCGCATCGCCGCGACCGACATCCGTTCATCCTCGGGCTCGGCCGCCTTCGCCGGCACATGAGCCATCTCCCACGCCGACCGATCCTTCATCAGCCTGGCCACCAGCGCCGTATGCATCGCGTGTCCCGCTCGTTCTGCCACAACGTGACCTTCAATCCGGCGGCCTGCGAGCGCAAGGTCTCCGATCAGGTCCAGCACCTTGTGGCGCACGTACTCGTCGCTGAAACGCAGAGGGCCGTTTTCCGGTCCGCGCGAGCCCAGCACAATCGCGTTCTCTTCGCTCGCCCCGCGAATCAGTCCCATGTCGCGCAGCTTCTTCTCGTCGGCTTTGTAGCCGAAGGTCCGCGCCGGCGCGATAAACGTCCCGTAGGTCTCTGCCGCGAGGTCGATGTTTGTGGATTGGCGCCCGATAGGGGCAGGGAAGTCGATGGTGTAGTTGATCCGGTAGCCCGATCCCGGGTAGAGGCCGATGAACTTGTCGCCCTCGCGCACCTCGATCGCCTTCAGCACCTTGATCGACTCGCGCTTCCGCCGCTGCGTCTTGATCCCCGCGTCGCGGAAAGCCTGAACGTAGGGAAGGGCGCTGCCATCGAGGATCGGCAACTCCAGGTTGTCGAGCGCCACGATCACGTTGTCGATGCCCGTGCCGATCAGCGCGCTCAACAAGTGCTCGGTCGTCGAAATCAGCACGCCCTGCCGCATCAGGCTGGTTGCATAGCTGACCTTGGCGACATTCCGCCCGGTCGCAGGAATTTCAAAATCGTCGAGATCCGTTCGCCGGAAGACGATGCCCGAGCCCGCCGGGGCGGGAAGCAGCCGCATCGTGACAGGAGCGCCCGAGTGCAGTCCCACGCCTGAAAATTCCAGCGCTGCCGCAATCGTCTGCTCCAGGTGAGCGTGATGAACCAAGCAAAACTCCAGTACAAATGAAAGCCTGAACAGCTATCAGAAGAGTTACAAAATACCCAAGGGTTCGTAACCGTAAGATTAGACGCGAAATACAAAATCGAAGTGTGGTAAATTTACAACACTGCGGACAGAAAACCAGCCCCTCAACCCTCCGAATCTGTACAAACTATTGCCCATCAGAGCGATACCCTGAGCACCCCGGGGAATCCAGATTGCAACAAACAATGCCCGAATTCTTCGAAATTCCCTGCGCAGCAAATGGCCGCCTCCATTGTTTCGCCAAGGTTTCGCTCTTCGTCGCCCTCGCAGGCGCCCCGCGGCTTGTCAGCGGATGGCTCAGCCACCCCGGTGGGACATCTCATCTGCTCGTGTCAACACCCCGCCAGGCAGAATCCCCACTAACTCGCTCATTCCGCTGCGAAAGAAATCCGCGGGATCTTGCAGGTTCTTTTTCCGAATTCTCTATGCTTGATTCAGTGGGCAGGAAGGGCCCCGTCGCACGATTCAGCAAATCGCGCGGCATCCCAGGAAATTGTGCAAACCACCGGGATCCGGCGGCTAAGTCCAGATAATGCAGGACTTTACATGTTAACTCGTTTGTTTTGAAAAGTTTGACGGACCCCCATCAGGGCATCATCTTTCGAATCAGGACTTTGCTTGTTTTAAAGAAAAATACCGAGGTTGGAAGGTACAACGGCTCGGGGCTTGTTTTGATGGAAAAGTTCGGCCAACCCGCTGGCGCGGAAGCATCCGGAATCGATCGATAACTCTCAGAGCGGGACCGCCAGAAGGAAATAGCTAACTCCTGCAACTGGAGTAATTTGCGCGCAACCACCATTGCTTTCAATATCTTACAGAACTAATGACCCTGTAAGTCTTTTATTTTAAAATATCTAGATTCAGGAGATAGGGGGACACCCCCTCTCCTAAGTTGTTTACATCGCAGCCAGCACGGCGTCGGCAAACTGGGTGGTGCCGCATGTCCCCCCCACGTCCCGGGTGAGGCACTTGCGCTCCGAGTACACCGTCTCCAGCGCCTTCTGCACCCTGTTTGCCGCCTCGGGCTCGTCCAGATGATGCAGCATCAGAACCGCCGACTGCAGCAGGGCCGTGGGATTGGCCAGGTCTTTCCCCGCAATGTCGGGCGCTGATCCGTGCACCGCTTCGAAGATGGCGCATTCATGCCCAAGATTCGCCCCGGGCACCAGCCCGAGACCGCCGACAAAGGCCGCGCACAGATCGCTGACGATGTCACCGTACAGGTTCTCGAGCAGCAGCGTGTCGTACTGGTAGGGATTCATGACCAGCTGCATGCAGGTGTTGTCGATGATGTGCTCGCCATAGAAAATCTCGGGGAACCCCTCCGACACCTTCCGCGCGCAGCGCAGAAACAAGCCATCCGACAGCTTCATGATGTTGGCCTTGTGAATGGAGTGAACCTTCTTCCGATTGTGCTTGCGCGCATATTCAAACGCGAACTTGGCAATCCGCGTCGAGCCTTTTTCGGTGATCACCTTGATGCTTTCCACCACGCCCGGAACCACCTCGTGCTCCAGACCCACATACTCGCCCTCGGTGTTCTCGCGAACGATGATCAGGTCGACGCCCGGCCACTTCGAGTCGAGCCCCGGAAGATTCCGGATAGGCCGGAAATTGGCGAACAGATCAAACTGCTTGCGCAGCGTCACGTTGATGCTCTTGAATCCGCCGCCGATCGGCGTCGTTACAGGACCCTTCAGCGCCACCTTGTTGCGCGTAATCGAGTCGCTGAGGTCAGCCGGGATGTACTCCCCGAAGATCTCAAAAGCCTCGGCGCCGGCCGCAAAGCGCTCCCACTCCCACTTGATGCCCGTGGCTTCGAGAACGCGAACGACCGCATGTGTAACCTCCGGCCCAATGCCGTCTCCCGGGATCAAAGTAACTTTGTGTGTTTTCGTCTCAGACATGATTCAGGCTCTCAGCTTTCAGCGCTAGCTCTTAGCTTATCGTGTACAGCCAGGCATTCTGCTGGGCAAAGGGGGCTCGGCCGACTGAGAACTGATGACTGAAAACTGATAACTGAAACTAACGGGCTACTTCTTGCCCTTGCCCGTCCGGTGACTATCCAGCAGACCCTCGAGCTCTTCCTTGAATTCCCGCACATCCTTGAAGTCCCGGTAAACCGAAGCAAAGCGGATGTAGGCCACGGTGTCGAGGCCCTTGAGGTGCTTCATGATCAACTCGCCGATCTCGGATGTGGTGCGTTCGCGCTCGGGAGCATCCATCAGGTAGCTCTCCGTCGCGTCCACGACCTTTTCAAGTTGCGTGGAGGAGACGGGCCGTTTCTCGCAGGCGCGCAGCAGCCCGCTCAGCACCTTCTGGCGGTCGAACCGTTCGCGCCGTCCGTCCTTCTTCACAACCATGTAAGGAATCTCGTCGATGCGCTCGTAAGTGGTGAAGCGGCGATTGCACTTCTCGCACTCGCGGCGGCGGCGTATGGCATCAGCTTCTTTGCTCTCGCGCGAGTCGACAACGCGATCCTGAGGGAATCCGCAGTAAGGGCACTTCATGCTAGGAGAATTCTAAGGTATGAGCATTCATACCATGCGGTGTCTCCCGTCAGCGCTCGGTCAAAAACGGATCGGGCGGAGCCGCATGCAGCAGCCCCGCCCGATTGAGAGGAGGGTCGAAGCCAGGAATCTACTTCCGATGCCTCGACGGGTATGTCGCCGCAGCTACTTCTTCGGCGGGAAGTGATCGAACATCTTGTCGATGTCCTTGTCGATGTGGCTGGTGTTCTTGTCGGGGTTCTTGGAAATGTCGCCCTCCGCAATCCCGCGGAAGATCAGGTTCTTCGTTTGAGTGTCGAAGATATCGATCACGAGGCTGCCAACCGGCTTGTTGACTTCGGTGGTAGTTGTTTCACCGCCCATTCCCGGACCCCACCAGCCGCTGCGCCAGCCCCAGCCGCCCCATCCCCAGCCACCGCCCCAACCGCCGCCAACGCCGGTGTAATAGGTCTGGAGCTCCGTCTGGTTGTGCACGTTGCCCTTGGCAAATACCTGCGCCTCGCAATTGCCGCCCGATCCCTGCTGCCAGCCTCTGGCCTGCAGGTCCTTGTCAACTTGATCCTTTACCCGCTGTTGATACATCGGGTCTGCCGTGGAAACCTGTCCCCAGCAGTAGCTGTGAATTTTTGAGAAATCCGCATGCTTGTCATAGTCGGTATGAACGTCGGCGTACCCAACCGTGCCGGCGCCAACCAGCAGGCCCGCGCAGAGAGATGCTTTTAAGATACTTTTCATATACGTTCCTCCAATCACGCCTTTTGACGGCGGCTCTCTTATCACGGGTTGCCCACTGCCACAGTGAGCTCAATAGGTTGAAGGACCCTGGCGGCCGGGATTGGATCGGGAAAATGTCGCGGGAGGCCGTCCCTGGAATCCGCCGGACTGCGTTTGCCCCTCAGCACTTATCAGTTCCATTTGTGGCAGCATTAACCTTCAAAAGCGCCAACCTGCTCGCCGTGGATGAGTTCGTGCGTCTCAAGGACAAGCCGGAGCCCCTGAAGATCATGAGAGTTAGACCTTCCGGTCGCCGAGGGGCAGAACCGCCTCTTTGATCCAATATCCCCTAACCGTAGCCGGATCAAAGTTTCCGAGGGAAGAAGTTGAAAAGGTTGGTAAAGCGCTATATTGTTGTCACATTGCGGGATTTGGCGGTTCCGGGGTTTCCGTCGCCGTCCCCGCTGATTTGTCTTATCACACGGGCGCAGCACGTTTGCATCCAACATCTTTAAGAAAAGCAGGAGATCGGCATATGGAGAACAAGCCGGCACAGAACATTCAGGACACTTTCCTGAACACTGTTCGCAAAGACAAAACCCCCATTACGATTTATCTGGTCAGCGGCGTGAAGCTTACCGGAAAGATCCGCTCTTTCGACAAGTACTCCGTACTGCTGGAGAACAACAGTCAGGAGCAGCTGATTTTCAAACACGCCATTTCGACTGTGGTGAGCAACCGAAGCGTGATGCATGCTGACCATCGTCCTGCTTTGACGGGTATGGGACCGGCTGCTGTGCCGGCACCCGCGCCTCCGGCTGCGAACGCCGAGCAACGATAAGACAGGGAGCGCCGCCAGTTGGCTGTTGAAGGCGCAACCGGGAAACGGGATCGGGGCAGGGGTTCCCAAATGCCTGAGTCGGGGCTTATGGGAACTCGAGCGGAACGCGCAGTTCTTGTTGGTGTGGACCTCACCGCCAATGCGCGAAGAAGCCGCGCCGGTCTCCATGGCGCGCGCGCGGCCGCTTTACGCCCAGCGGACACAATCCAGGACTCGGACGATCTGGAACTTCAGGCGCGGGGAACACCCGCGTCGGCAACGGATTTGCCGGGTCTCGATGCGGATGAATCCCTCGCGGAATTTCGCGAACTGGTGCGTAGCGCCGGAGGCGAAATCGCCGCAGAGCTGATGCAGCGGCGCGCCCGGCTCGATCCTGCAACCCTCATCGGCCAAGGCAAGGTAGAGGAAATCGCCGGCGTAGCGGCTTCCACCAACGCCGACCTGGTGCTTTTCGATCACGATCTCAGCCCGACGCAGCTCAGGAACCTTGAAGCGGCCCTGCCCTGTCGCGTTCTCGACAGGACCCAGCTCATCCTCGATATCTTTGCCCGCCATGCGCGAACCCGCGAGGGTCAGTTGCAGGTCGAACTGGCCCAGCTCGAATACATGCTGCCGAGACTGACTGGCCGCGGCAAAGCCATGTCGCAGCTTGGCGGTGGCATCGGGACCCGCGGACCAGGCGAGACGCAGCTCGAAACCGACCGCAGAAAGATCCAGCGCCGAATCGACCAGCTCAAGGTCGATCTGGAAGCCGTTCGTCGCGTCAGGCGGCAGCAGCGCCAGCGGCGCGAATCTGTCCCCGTTCCCACAGTGGCGCTGGTCGGGTATACAAATGCCGGCAAGAGCACGCTCTTCAATCGCCTCACAGGTGCCAACGTGCTGCAATCGTCACGCATGTTTGCGACGCTGGATCCGAAGTTGCGCGCAATCGAGCTGCCCAGTCGCAGACGCGTTCTGCTCAGCGATACGGTAGGATTCATTCGCAATCTGCCCCACACGCTGGTCACAAGCTTCCGCGCCACATTGGAGGAAGTCGAGCAGGCCGAGATCCTTCTGCACGTTCGCGATGCTTCGTCCAGCTACGGAGCTGAGCAGAAGGCGCAGGTAGAAAAGGTGCTCGGTGAGCTTGAGGCGTTGAACAAACCACGCATCGAGGTCCTGAACAAGATCGACTTGCTCGATGCGCATGAGCGCGAAGGGCTCTCGGCCCGCACAAATTCCAATCCAAAAGAAGACTCTGCCGTCACTCTTTCGGCGCAGACCGGAGAGGGCCTCGATGAGCTGCTTACGGCCATCGACAAGGTGCTATATTCCGATCCGATGATTGAAGCGGAACTGCGCGTTCCCCAAAGCGAGGGAGCCGCGCTGGCGGCCATCGAGGCGGGGATGATCGTCCATCGGCGCACGTATGAAGGAAACCTCGTGCGTCTTTCCGTGAGCGGTCCCGCGTCGCTGCTGGGGCGGTTGCGGAAGTACCGCCTGCGCGACGAGAAAGCATCGGAGGAAGACCCTCAAGACTTGGGGAGGCACATTGAAGCCGGCCGATAGCAATCCCGTCGAGTCCATCACTACGCTCGCCAGTCGCGAGATTTATCGCAACCAGTGGCTGCGCCTGCGCGAGGACAGGATCCTTCGCTCGAACGGCAAGGAAGGCATCTACAGCGTCGTCGACAAGGACGACTGCGCGATTATCCTGCCGATCCAGGATGGCAAGGTCTGGCTCGTCGAGCAGTTCCGCTACACGATTCAGGAGCGCGCGCTCGAATTGCCGCAGGGCGGCTGGGAAATGGAAATTGAAAATCCGGAAGAACTGGCACGGGGCGAGCTGAAAGAGGAAACCGGTCTCCACGCGGAGCAAATGACCTATCTCGGCTTCCTTTGGATCGCCTACGGATTCTCACGGCAAAAGCAGCATGTGTTTCTCGCCACGGGACTGACCTTGAAGGATCGCGATCCCGATGATGAAGAACACGACCTCATCATCCACACCAAATCGCTGGAGGAGTTCGAACAGATGATCCTCGACGGACGAATCCGCGATGCCTCGACGGTGGCAACATGGGGAATCTATCTGAGCTGGAAAAGCAAACAGAAAGCTACCAACTCCTAGCTGCTATCTCCCGGCTGCCGGCTCTCACCACATTTGCACACGATCGGCAGGCGCGAGATAAAGCTTGTCCCCTGGTTTTATGTCGAAGGCCTTGTACCACGGATCCTGATTGCGGACTTCCAGAGCACGCCAGTGGTTGGGCGAATGCGTATCGGTTAACACCTCGTTGCGCAGTGCGGATGGCCGCAACTTGCCGGCCCAGGACTGAGCAAAGGCAATGTAAAACTGTTGATCGCCGTTGAATCCGTCAATTGAGGGAGCGGCCTGGCCTTGCAGCGACGCCTTGTAGGCATCATACGCGGCGGAAAGACCGGCATCGTCCGCAATATTTTCGGCCAGAGTCTGCTTGCCGTTCAGGGAAAGGTCAGGGAAAGGCTTGTAGGCGTCGTACTGCGCGACCAGTCTTGCCGCTACAGAGTTGAAGTGCGCGAAATCTTCGGGCGTCCACCAGTTGCGGAGCCGGCCCTCGGAATCGAATGCGGCGCCTTCGCTATCGAAGGTGTGGCTGATCTCGTGCCCGATCACCATGCCGATGGCGCCGTAATTGGCGGCGGCGGGAGCGTTGGGATCGAAAGAGGGCACTTGCAGGATGGCGGCGGGGAAATTGAGCCCATTCTGCAAAGGCAGGTTGACGGCATTGATGGTTTGCGGCGTCATTACCCAACGTTGACGATCGACAGGCTTTCCCAGCAGAGAGCGTTCATGCTGGTATTGCGCGAGACGGCTGCGCCAGAGATTGCCCAGGATGTCGTCGGGCTTCACTTCGAAGTTGTCGTCATCCCAATGTTCCGGGTAGCCGATTCCGACGTAGAGATTATCCAGCTTGGCGATGGCTTCCGCCTTCGTTGCCGGAGCCATCCATGTGATGTTTTGCAGGCGCTGGCGATAAACGGCGATCAGGTTGGTCACCATTGCCTGCACCTGGTTCTTCACCTCTGGAGGGAAGTAGCGCTTTACATAGAGTCGGCCCAATTCGCTGCCGAGATGGTCGTCGACTGTATAAACGGCTCGTTTCCAGCGGGGCTGTTGTTGTGAGACGCCGCTCAGTGTCTTGCCCCAGAATGAAAACCGCTCATCGTCAAATGCCTTGGGAAGAATAGAGGCGTACTGTTCGATGAGATGGTAGGCCAGCCAGTCCTTCCAGGCTTCGAGAGGAGTGGATGCGACAAGCGCCGATTCGCCGGTAATCGCGCTCGGCTGCCAGACGATAAAGGTGGATTGCTTCTCCAGGCCGGCTGCGAGGAAGTAGGCGCTCCAGTCGAGACCGGGAGCTTTCGCAGAGAAGTCCGTCGCTTTCCACGGATTGTTTGCCTTGTGGACGTCGTTGTCGTCGGCGAGCGACCATTGCACCTGCGCGATGGCATGTTCGAGAGCAACGATGCGGCTTGCGCGTTGGTCAGAATCGGAAAAGCCCGCCAATTTGAGCATTGTCGCGACGTGCTGCTCGTACTTCGTTCGGATCTCTTTCATCTCCGCGCTGTCTGAGACGTAGTACTCGCGGTCGGGCAACATCACCCCACCCTGCATGAGGTAGGCGGTGTAGTGCTTGGAGTCTTCGAACCCAGGGGCGACCCACAGGCCGAAGAGGTTGTAGGTATGAAAGTTGCTCGTGTTCAAAGCGTCCACATCGGCACGGAGCGTCTGCCCAAGGGCACGTGCCAGGCCTTGCTTGTCGTTGATACCGGCAATAGCCTGCAGCTGTGGCTGAAGCGGTTTCAAACCCGCAGCCTCGATACCTGCCTCGTCCATGTAGGAGTGGTAAAGATCGGCAATTCGGCGCGAGTCGGCGTCCTGGGATTTTGAGGCGTCGTTGACGAGCTCCTGGAGTTTCTTGTCGTGCTCGTCATAGAGATCAGAGGAGGGACTCTCGTAGGCCCGGTCGGGACGTATCTGAACGTTCTTTTCCCACGTGCCGTTGGCATAGTCATAAAAATCGTCGCCGGGGTGGACCGAAGGGTCCATATACGAAGGAACAACGGCTGGGCCATGGGCCGGCTTGTCGGTTTGTTGGGCCGCAGCGGTGAACGCCAGCGCCACAAGGCCGATTACCCAAAAGTGATTTGCTGGAAAGAAGACGGATTTGCGATTCATTTGCCGAACTCCAAAATAGATAGCCAAACGGAGATGCTACACCCCAGGGCCTGCGTGGTTTGCTGATTTGGGACCAGAATTCACGTTTCAGGGATCACTGGTAGAAGGCCAGGGGCGGCGCATTACTCGAGTCAAACCCTGCACCCTGAAGAAGATCAAGATATGAGTATGGCGCATGTTTTGGTGATGGAGGATTTCAGTCAGCTCAGTTCTTGTCCGAATTGCAGCAGGTACCCGGAGTTATCGCGAACGGCAAACTCGCGCATGCCGTAATCGAAATCCTCAAGCGGATATTCAACGCGGCAGCGGTCTTTGAGGCGCAACCAAAAGGAGCTGGCGTCGTCGACTTTGAAATAAAGAGAGCCGGTCATCTCGGGACGGGTAAAAGGAAGGTGGGCGTTGGGCAGCGCAAACATGACCTCGACGCCGTCAAGACGCACGCAGGCCCATCCTTCCGCCGAGGACGCAATTTGAAATCCCAGCACGGTGGAGTAGAAATCGACCGCACCTTCGATCGAAGTAACGGTGAGCATGGGAGTAAGGCCGAGCAATCTCATCGGGCGCTCCTTGTAATGTCGCGCTGCCTCTGAGACTACCGCATCGATTTTCCATCTGAGGTCGACTTGCCCAGTGGCCGTTGAAAGCGGGCGAAGAGCAGGATCGAGCCCGTTCATCGCCATGGGGGTGCGATGAACGGGACGGGAGAAACACGGATTAGTTCTGGGGCTGGGGAGCTGATCCGTCGGGAGACGGAGGAGGTCCGCCGGGCCCGCCGTGGCGCATGTGCTCCTGCATGGCGGCGAATTTCTGCTTCTGGTCTTCGGTAAGCAGGGCCTTGATGCTGTTGCTCGTGCCTTCGGAGATGGAGCGCATCTGGGCATGGCGATCTTCCTGGCTGACGGATTGATCCTGCATCAGGGCCTGCATCTTCTGCTGGCGCTCGACGAGCAGGGGCTTGATCTGGGTCTGCTGATCCGTGGTCAGGCTCAGTTCCTTGGTGAGATGGGCGAGCTGACGGTCAGGGTCCATGCGCATACCGCGGCCACCGGGGCCTTGTGCTGGAGGAGCTGCCTGATCCTGGCTGGGTGGAGGGGGTGGGTTGTCCTGAGCGAGGGCGGCTGCCGTGGTGCCGAGGGCGATAAGACCGCCAAGGGCAAAAGTAAATAGCCTGGTTTTCATAGGTGGAATCCTCCGATTCTCAAAGAGGAGCGGCGCTGTCGTAAGCATCCGGAATCCTCACGTGCATTCCGGTTAGATGAGGCTGCCGGAAGGTCGTACAGCAAGGTAGACGGAGAATTAGTTTGAGGGACGACGTTCGGAGTGAAAACCTTGGAAAATTGGTCCAGAAAATTAGAGGCGGGCTAGCCGGTTTGGGGAGTGGAAGAATTCCCGAAACCGACTGCCCGCTGGACCCTGAACCGGGTCTAGGTGGTATGTTTAGTTTAGGCCTGTTAGAGGGGAAAGCAAGCTCTTTTTTGGCTACATTTCTCTAGTCGTGATAGCAGTCACAGGACCCTCCCACATGACGGCGAGCCGCGTTGACCCGGGAGGTTTTTCCCTGATACAACAAGGTGTTCCACTCGGGACGGAAATATTCGTGTGCCTGAGTTAGCCGGTTACGAACATGGAAGATATAGTTCAACAAGTTGGCGGCCTTCTTCTCGGCTCAATTCCCACGATGCTGCTGTTTGTCGTGTTGGTAGCGGCCTACCAGATTTTGGTGCAGGGACCCCTGGGCCGGACGCTGGCCGAGCGTCGCGCGCGGACCGATGGCGCTGTCGAGAAAGCACATAAGGCCATCGCCGATGCCGAAGCCAAAGCCGCCGAGTATGCCGAGAAGCTTCGCCAGGCGCGCGCCGAGGTCTTCAAGATCCGGGAACAGCGGACCAAGCAACGCAACGCCGAGCGCGAGCAGGCGCTTGATGCTGCGCGTAAAGCTGCAGGAGTCAAGGTAAACGCGGCGAAGGTCGAGATCGACGCGGAGGCCGACCGCGCTCGACAGACAATCCAAAGCACGGCGGGGGACCTGGCGAACCAGGTGGTCCGGGTGGTATTGCCGGTGGGCGCTGGGGGGACTCGTTGAAAGAGCGTTGGCAAAATTTGCGCATTTCCCTTCAGCTCAGCCAGTGGATGTTTCTGGCGGTCCTGGGTTTGTCGGCTGCAGTTTGGCCAGTTGGTCTGATGGCTCAAGACGTGCCGTCGCAACCCTACATTGAGTCGCCCAAACAAGAAGCAAAGAATCCGCCGCATTCGCAAGAACAGAAGGCTGCCGAGAACGAGAACGACGAGTACCGGCACGCGCCCGTGGTGCAGTCTCTGGCGCGGACGATGCACGTGGACGTGGAAACTGCTGCGCATATCTTTGAGATCTTCAACGTCAGCATCGTTGTGCTCGGAATCATAATTCCGCTGGTGCGGATCATGCCGCGACTGCTGCGCGGACGTTCGCAGAAGATTCAGGCGAACATCGAGGAAGCAAGGAAGACAACCGAGGATGCCAACCGGCGGCTCGGAGCGGTGGAAGCAAAGCTGGCGAGTCTTGACGAGGAGATCGCGAAGTTCCGGGCTGAAGTGGATCAGCAGATCCTGCAGGACGAGCAGCGCGGCAAGGCCGCTCTCGAAGAAGAAAGCGCACGGATCGTGTCCAGCGCCGAGCAGGAAATCACCGTGGCGGCGGCGCAGGCAAAGCGTTCCCTGCGGCATTTCGCGGCAGACCTGGCGATCGACCGCGCGGCCAAGCAGCTGGTGTTGACACCCGATACGGACCGGGCCCTGATTGCGGAGTTTGTGCGCGATGCGGGGAAGAATGGCGGAGGTAGGAACTGATGGCCGCGGCATTCGCAGCACGTTACGCACGGGCGTTTGCCGACGTTGTCGCCTCCAGCAGGCTCGATGCGACAGCGCTGGACAGGCAGTTCGATGATTTTCTGGCGACGTGGGACGGCAGCAAAGAGCTGAGAGAACTTTTCGTGAGTCCAGCGGTGCCGGCGACGCAGAAGGTGTCCATCCTCGACAAGCTGAACACGAAGATGGGATTGCAGAAAGAATTACGAAACCTGCTGGCGGTGCTGATCAATAACGACCGCATTGGCGAAGTGCACCAGGTGGCCGCTGCCTGGCGCGCGGAGATGCAGGAGCGGCTCGGAATTCGCCAGGCGGAGATCGTGACGGCCCGCGAACTGAGCGCTGGAGAGCGCGCAGAGTTGATAGCCGGCGTAGGCAAGCTGGCAGGGGCGCGGATCGAACCGACATTCAAACTGGATCAGTCGATCATCGGGGGCACTATAGTGCGGATCGGATCGACGGTGTGGGATGGATCGGTTCGCGGACGCCTTGAGAGGTTGAAGGAAGCATTGATTGCGGGTTGACACCCGCAAATGAGTTCAAAGTTCATAGTTCGGAGTTCATGGAACCGAGAACTGAAGACTGCGAACTAAGAACTATGAACTGGGAACTGTAAGGAATTTGCAAATGGCTCAGATCAAAGCAGACGAGATTACGCAGCTACTTCGCGAGCAGATCGCGAACTACGACTCAAAGGTCCAGGTGGACGAGGTCGGAACAATCACCTCGCTGGGAGACGGCATTGCTCGCATTCACGGGCTGGACAAGGTGATGGCGGGCGAACTGCTTGCCTTCCCGCACGGCATTGCGGGTCTGGCTCTTTCTCTTGAAGAAGACCAGGTTGGCGCCGTGGTGCTGGGCGACTACACCGAGCTCAAGGAAGGGCAGGAGGTCAAGCGTACCGGCAAGATCCTCTCCGTACCCGTGGGTGAGGCGATGATCGGGCGCGTGGTCGACGCGCTGGGTGCGCCGATTGATGACAAAGGGCCGATTGCGACGACACAGACCAATCCGGTGGAGCGCATTGCGCCAGGCATTATCGATCGCCAGGGCGTGCGCGAGCCGATGGCTACGGGTCTCAAGGCCATTGATGCCATGATTCCGATCGGACGCGGACAGCGCGAGCTGATCATCGGCGACCGGCAGACCGGCAAGACGGCCGTGCTGCTGGACACGATCATCAATAACGCCAAGAACGACCTGATCTGCATTTACTGCGCCATCGGACAGAAGCGCTCATCGATTGCGCAGGTGGTGCAGACGCTGACTGAAGCAGGCGCGATGGGCCACACTATCATCGTCGTGGCCTCGGCTTCGGAGCCGGCGCCAATGCTCTATCTCGCGCCGTACGCAGCAACGGCGATCGGCGAGTATTTCCGTGACAAGGGTAAGCATGCGCTGGTGATGTACGACGATCTCTCGAAGCACGCCATGGCGTACCGCGAGATCTCGCTGCTGCTGCGCCGCCCACCGGGACGCGAAGCGTATCCGGGCGATGTGTTCTACCTGCATTCACGGTTGCTGGAGCGTTCGTCAAAGCTGAGCAGCGCGCGTGGCGGCGGTTCTTTGACGGCGCTGCCCGTAATTGAAACGCAGGCCGGCGATGTTTCGGCGTACATTCCTACGAACGTGATTTCGATTACGGACGGTCAGATCTTCCTCGAGACGGACCTGTTCAACTCCGGCGTACGCCCGGCGGTGAACGTGGGGCTTTCGGTTTCGCGCGTGGGTTTCTCGGCGGCCATCAAGGCAGTCAAGCAGGTTGGTTCGACGCTGAAGCTCGACCTCGCCCAGTATCGCGAACTTGCGGCGTTCGCGCAGTTCGGTTCGGACCTCGATCCGCTGACGCAGAAGCAGTTAAACCGCGGCCAGAGACTGACGGAATTGCTGAAGCAGCCCCAGTTCCACCCGCTCACCTGGCAGCAGCAGGTGACCATTTTGTTTGCCGGCACGCAGGGGTATCTCGACGATATCGACGTATCGAATATTCGCGCGTTCGAAGTGGGACTTCACGAATATTTCGCCAGCGCGCAGTCCGGCCTCCTGGACGATTTGACGAAGAAGAAACAGCTGGACGACGACGTTCGCAACCGGCTGCATGCTGCAATGAAAGAGTACAAGGCGAACTTCCAGGCGGAGCTGGCCTCCGCCAAGGCGTAGGCAGTTTATGGTTCGTGGTTCCTGGTCAGGAGTTGAGAACAGGAGCTACGCGGTTAAGCGAAACGGTTTCAACTTAGAACTGTGAACTGAGAATCGGATCGATGGCGAACGTACTGGATTTACGACGGCGTATACGCAGCGTGAAGAACACGCGCCAGATCACCAAGGCCATGAAGATGGTCTCGGCAGCAAAGCTGCGTCGGGCCCAGGAGCGAGCCCTGGCGGCGCGCCCGTACGCGAAGATGATCGAGAGCGTGCTGGAATCGCTGAAGCGGCGCGTAGACATCTACGATGAAGAAACAGGGAATTTGCGGCACCCGCTGTTTGCGATGCGGCCGGAAAAGCGCATTTTGCTGGTCGTCATCAGCGGCGACAAGGGCTTTGCAGGGGCGTTCAACGCGAACATCACGAAGACGGCGTTCCAATTCATCACCGGCAATCCGGATATGGACATCGACATCGAGGCAATCGGGCGCAAGGGGCGCGATCTGCTGAGGCGCAGGTTTCCAATTTCCAGCTACAGCGACCACACAGATGAAGATGGGGTCAGCGGCAGGTTCGCAACGAACGCAAAGGCAAAGTTGAGCTCACCGGCGATCATCCGGGGATGCTGTTGAAGCTTGAAGCGGACCGGGTATTCGAACTGGCGAAGAGCATCATCTCGCGTTACAAGCACGAAGAAATCGACGCAGCCTACATCGTTTACAACGAATTCAAGTCGGTGATTTCGCAGCGGCTGGTTGTCGAGAAGCTACTGCCGATCCTGACGATCGGTTCTCCGCAGATCGCCGGGGTCGTGGAGATGACCCCCGAGGAGCGGGAACGCGCTGGAGAGGCGGCACGCAGCGCCGGGATCGAGCTCGAAGAGGCGGACACGCAAGAGGCCGACGAGGAAGCGAAAAAGTTCGGCACGGCGAACGTGGACTACATCTACGAGCAGCCGGCAGAGCAGCTTTTCGATGGCCTTCTCCCGCAGTATGTTTCGGCGATGCTATATCACGCAATGACAGAGTCGGTGGCCGCCGAGCACGCTGCTCGCATGACGGCGATGGATTCGGCAACAAACAATGCGTCGGACATGATTGACGCGTACACGCTGCTGATGAATCGCGTGCGGCAGGCGGCGATCACGAAGGAAATTATCGAGATTGTGAGCGGCGCGGCCGCGGTGTAGGTTCGGGTCTCATCCAAACCGCGAAATGCGGTTGGATTTGATCCAGCATCAAGTTTGGATTTGAAAAGGCGAAGGAAATGGCAGAGAACATTGGCAAGGTGATTCAGATTTCCGGTCCCGCTGTGGACGTGCAGTTTGAAGAAGCGACGATGCCGCCGATTTACCAGGCACTTCGCGTGACCAGCGACGGCTTTGACGTGCCGACGCCGATCAGCGTGATTCTCGAGGTGCAGCAGCACCTTGGCGAAGGACGCGTGCGCACGGTGGCCATGGAAGCGACGGACGGCATGGTGCGCGGAATGAAAGCCATCGACCAGGGCGGTCCGATTCGCGTTCCGGTGGGCAAAGAGACGCTGGGTCGCGTAATCAACGTGATTGGCGAGCCAGTGGATGAACTAGGCCCGATTGGCGAGAAGCAGCGCGACCCGATTCACCGGCCGGCTCCGCTCTTTGACGAGCAGTCAACGCGCGAGGAGATGTTCGAGACCGGCATCAAGGTCATCGACCTGATCCAGCCGTTCTTGAAAGGCGGAAAAATCGGCCTGTTTGGCGGCGCGGGAGTGGGCAAGACCGTCGTCATCATGGAACTGATCAACAACGTGGCGAAGAACCACGGCGGATACTCGGTATTTGCGGGCGTTGGCGAGCGCACGCGCGAGGGCAATGACCTCTGGACTGAAATGACGGAGTCGGGCGTGATCAAGCCGGGCAAGTGGCAGGAGTCGAAGTGTGCGCTTGTATACGGCCAGATGACGGAACCGCCGGGAGCACGGCTGCGCGTCGCGCTGACGGGATTGACGGTCGCCGAGTACTTCCGCGACAAAGAAGGCGCCGATACGCTGCTCTTTATCGACAATATTTTCCGCTTCACGCAAGCCGGTTCCGAAGTGTCCACGCTGCTGGGCCGCATGCCCTCGGCCGTGGGATACCAGCCAAACCTGGCAACCGAAATGGGCGAACTTCAGGAGCGCATTACGTCGACCAGCAAGGGCTCGGTGACATCGGTGCAGGCGGTATATGTGCCGGCCGACGACTTGACCGATCCGGCGCCGGCGACGACCTTCGCGCACCTGGACGCAACTACGGTGTTGAGCCGTCCGCTGTCGGAACTGGGAATTTACCCTGCCGTCGATCCACTGTCTTCGACGTCGCGCATTTTGTCGGCGCGCGTGGTGGGCGAAGAGCACTACAACGTTGCGCAGGGCGTAAAGAGGATTCTGCAGCGCTACAAGGATCTTCAGGACATTATCGCCATTCTGGGTATCGACGAACTTTCAGAAGACGACAAGCTGACCGTGGCCCGCGCGCGAAAGGTGCAAAAGTTCCTGTCGCAGCCGTTCCACGTGGCCGAGCAGTTTACCGGTATTCCGGGTGCGTATGTGAAGATCGAGGACACGGTGCGAGCCTTCAAGGAAGTAATCGAAGGCAAGCACGACGACGTGCCTGAGCAGGCCTTCTACATGAAGGGCGGCATCGAGGAAGTGCTCGAAACCGCCGAGAAGCTGAAAACGACTGTGTAAAAGCAGTTCCAGTTCAGTGTTCAGGTAGTTCACGTTCGCCTGGCATCTGCTGCAACTGAGAACTGATGACTGTGAACTGAGAACCTATCATGGCTGACGAATCCAATTCGCTGCGAGTACGGCTGGTAACGCCGGAGCGCATTCTGTTTGAGACAACGGCGGACGCGATCGAGCTGCCCGCAAAGAATGGCTACATGGAAGTGCTGTATGGCCACGCTCCTCTGTTGGCTGAGCTAGGTGCGGGCGACGTGCGTCTGCACGGCGGGCGCGACGGCGGAGACCAGATCTACAACGTGAGCTGGGGTTTTGTTGAGGTCCTGCCGGATCGCGTCACTATCCTGGCCAATGATGCGCTGAAGCCAGAGGAAATCGACGTACCGCGGGCCCAGAAACAACTCGAGCGCGGTGAGAAAGAGTGGCTGGAGGCGGGCGACAGCGAAGAGAAATACGACGAGGCGCTGCATCGTATCGAAGAGGCGACGGCGAAGTTGGCCACTGCACAGGAAAAGTAATCTGGATTCGGAAAGATAGGAAGGCCCTGCTCACGGGAGCGGGGCCTTCGTGCGTTTAGCGGACTCGCTGCTGGACATCTCGCCGCGGATTCTATCGCGTTGACGCAATCGAGGAGGCAGTATTCAAGGTCTTTTTGTTCTCTCGGGTTTTGGGTTCTGACACCTCATACTGTGCCATCTCGGGTTGACGGCGAAATGCCAGCCACGTCATGCGACCGACGTCGTAGGCTCCGTAGATGATGTTGGCTCGCCAGATATCGTTACGAAATGTCAGGATCTGCTTGCGTACGTAGCGAAACGCATAGTTGCCCGGCTTGAAGCTTCGGCTTCCTGGTTCGAGAGCCAGCTGAGGATTTTCGGACCGGCAATCCTGCAGGGAAACAACCGCAACCGCGCCGTCGGTGCGAACCACGTCTCCCGTGGCGTTATGCGTGGAGGTCGGGATCTCGGGACGAGAGACGTAGCTGATCGACTTGATGCAGCCTGCGAAATTCAGGTCACGAATGACAGTCGAACGCTCTTCGTCGATATTGGGCGCGATGTGATGCACAAAACCCTTGTATTTGACCGCGAGGGCCGCGCGGGTATCGTGAGTCGACGATGTTACCCACACGTCGTCTGCAGTTCCAGTGGATGTCCACCGCCAGGCTCGGAGATGATCGCGGCGATCATAACTGTTGAGGCCCCTCTGCCAATTCATATCCTCCGGCTTGCTATTCAAGAGGAAAGTAGTCATCGGCTGATGTGAATAACCGCTGTTGTTGAGCAAAGCGTAGAAACTCTTCGCCCATGCGCGCTTTGAGGGACGATCGGCGCCGAGCCAACCTGCGTGGCGAAAGGCCGAATTCACCTGAGTCTCTGAACCGATAAAGACGATGTTGATGACGTCGGCGTCGACGTGTTTTGTGGTCGTTACGCGCCAGGGAAGCTGCTCAACGAGTGGATCGAACTGACCGGAATCGGCTTTGACAGGCAGTGAGGATTCGCGGGCTGTATCAAGGGTTGCGGGTGGAACCGAAATTTCGGTTGTAGTCCGCAGCCGGATGTCCGTTCCAGCCGGGTAATAAATTTCCGGCTCCGGGAACACCGGGAAAACCGCCTTGTAAATGATCAGAAACGTATCGGAGTAGGGATTCCAGGTAGGGAGATGGATGAGTCGGCTGTTGATGCTTCCCTGAAAAGTGTTGGTACTGCGTATGCCGCGAATGATTCCGCCGCGAACCTGTTCGCGCGCATTCTCTACCTCTTCGACTCGGGCTGTAAAAGTGACAGGCACACCTGATGCGGTAGAGGCGCTCTGGAATTGGAGTTCGAGAGAGGCTGTCTCGTGCAAGATTCCCCAGCCAACTTTGTGCCTGCTGCGAACGAATCCGTCAACTTTCGCGCCCATCGGGATGATGACTTCATCCTCGCAGACAAGATCCTGGGTAAGGACGGCCTGAACGGGATCGCCGACCTTCGCCGTATAGGTTGAAATTGGCTCAGTGAGACGAATCTCGAGAGCTTGACCGGCAGGTAACTGGTTGCACGCAAAGGCGCTTAGCGCACTGCAAAGGGTGCACGCAAAAACGAGCCTGCATCCCAGGCCGCGCACAATCTTCATACAAAGAGCACCTTCCCACGCCTTAACGATTACCTGAAATCGAGAGTGTTCTTAGTGAATCTATAGGCCAAGAGTCAGCTAAAGCAGCGGTGGCGTCAACTTGTATTTTTGGCAGGTTGTGCGATCTGCAGGAAAACCTTGATGCCATCAACTACTGCGGGGAGGAAGCAGGAGCGTTGTCCGTGTCTTCAGAGGGAATTACTTCGCCGACAATGCGCGATGTGACGTGCGTCTTTTCAAAGTCGTGATTTTCGGCATTGAGGATCACCTCGCGATGAAAGAAGTAGAGAACGTGAATTTTGAATTCGGTGGAGAAGGTGACGGGGAACCAACTGCCATCTGGCTGTGGAGCATAGGTGACGGTGAAGCCAAGGCCAGGGAGATTGGTTCCAAGGAATGTTCGGACAGCGAAGGGAATCTTGCGAGACATCCCGGTGGTGACAAGGACAGGCTGGTAGGCAGTTACGTCGATGAATGCGTCGCCGCTCCAGCCGAAGTCGTCCTTATCCTTCGGACGAAAGGCGATGTGGTAAACGTCTCGGCTGTTGAGGTGCTCGCGGCCGATCATGTGGAAGACGTAGTTAGCCTGGTCTTTGGATGTGAGCGGGAAAAGGCGGGCGTTGATGCCGTCCCGGGATTTGTCGTGGATGAGATTCCCCCGGATATTTTCGACGATATCGCGATCGATGGTCTCCTCACTGTTGGGGTCGAAGGCGGGGTCCTTGCCTTTGGATTTGTCCTGCTTGTGCTCGGCCTTATCCGCCGATTTGGCTTTGTCGTCGTCCTTCTGCTGATCGGCATCCTTGTGCTTTTCTTCGTCGTGGGGAAGCAGGGAAGAGTAGGTAATGTACTTGTCGTTTTTCAGATATTTGCCATCGATCTTGAGCAGATCCTGTTTGGTGCCGTCGATCGAAGGGGTGAAGCGGTAGTCGGTAATCTCTTCGCACATGACCGTCTTCCCGCGCCGGGAAGTCATCTTCGCATGTTGAACGTAGATGTAGTGGGCGCGTTCGGCTTCGGCTGCATCCTGATTGGCGGCGACGCGCGCCATGATCGACTCCGCTGAGGGCACGTCCTTCGATACGGGGGCTTTGCCCTGGGCTGCGCAGATGCAGGCGGCCAACAAAATCGGTGAGAACATCCGAGGTTGAAATACGGCCATGTGCGACTCCGAATGGCTTGAATCGAGCCGACCTATACGTCAGTGACCCAGAGATAACAGAAAGGTTGTTGCCGGCAGATAGTATTGTGACGAATGAAAACAGCATCGAGGACGTTACAGATACGGATGGGGAAGCGGGCAGGCGCGTTTTGGGCAGGAGTTGCCATCGCGGTCGCGAACATTGCCTGGGGCCAGGCGGCTTCGCCAACGCACGTCGATGACTTCACAGGGAAACCGCGCGTGGTTGTAATCAGCGACATCGGAAACGAGCCGGACGACCAGATGTCGCTTGTTCGGCTGCTCATGTACTCGAATGAATTCGATATCGAAGCGATGATCGCCACCACCTCGACGTGGCAGAAAGACAGGACACATCCGGAGACCATGCAGGAGTTGATCCACGCGTATGGCGAGGTCCGGGCGAATCTCCTGCTGCATGCGAAGGGTTGGCCCGAGGAGGCCGATCTGAAGAGCCGTGTGTTCGCAGGTCAGAGCGCGTATGGAATCGGGGCAGTCGGTATCGGGAAGTCGTCGGAGGGATCGCGGGCAATTGAGAGGGCAGTGGAGAGAGACGACCCTCGCCCTCTGTGGGTGTGCATCTGGGGCGGGGCCAACACTCTGGCCCAGGCGCTGACGGACCTGAGGGCTGCTCACTCGTCCGACGAGATGGCGAAGCTGGTGGCGAGGCTCAGGGTTTATTCGATCAGCGACCAGGACGATGCCGGTCCGTGGATCCGAAAAGAATTTCCGAATCTGTTCTATATTGTTTCGCCGTCGACGCCGACCAGCGGCGAGTATGCATCGGCGACATGGACGGGGATCAGCGGGGATCGCTATTACCGCAATGGCGAAGGGGCCGATTTCACTACGGTGACCAACGAATGGCTGGATGCCAACATTCGCAGCAAAGGGCCTCTGGGGAAAAAGTATCCGAAGTTCATGTTCATCATGGAAGGAGATACCCCTTCCTTTCTGGGGCTGATCGACAACGGGCTCAATGCCTATCGAAGACCGGATTGGGGCGGTTGGGGCGGAAGGTATGTGTACAGGCAGCCTTACGGGGAGACGCGCGCTATCTGGACGCAGGGCGGAGACGAGTTCATGCGTGTGGATTCACGCGATACGGTTTCGGGAGCGGATGGGAAGGAACACACGAGCGACCAGGCGACGATCTGGCGGTGGCGCGATGCGTTCCAGAATGACTTTGCAGCGCGGATGACGTGGACCGTGGCGGACTATGCCCATGCGAATCACAATCCAGTGGCGGTTGTGAATCGACAGGGTGGGACGGGTCCGCTTGAGATGGATGTGCGCGTGGGTCAGACGATCACGCTGGATGCCTCCGGAAGCAGCGATCCGGATAGACAACCGATTCACTATCACTGGTTTCACTACGCTGAGGCGGGCCTGGCGGATGGAAATCTCGCCGCTCTGACGCTAACGGGCGCGGACTCCGAGCGACTCACAGTTCGTGCGGATGGGGCATGCCGGCCCTTCTGGCTGCCGGTAATCCCATGCAAGGGAGATGGTGTGGCGCATCTGATCCTGACAGTTACGGATGAGGGGACGCCGCCGTTAACCGCGTACCGGCGGGTAATCCTCCATGTTCGGGCGGGTACTAACTAAAGGCTTTGCACCAGATTTGAAACACTGTTTCGCCGAACCGCGCAACACTTTCCTGAAGCGGCGCGAGCGCCTACAATGGGCCTGTTATGGGTAAAGCGAAAGCGGAGACATTCCAGATACCTTGTCCCGATTGCGGGGCGATGATCCTGGTGGATGCAAACACAGGGCTGGTGATCAGTCATACTTCTGCGCCGCGCAAACGGATGTTTGAGGATCTCGAGACAGCGGCAAAGGCGATGCGCGAACATGATGAGCGCAAGGAGTCAATCTTCCGTCAGTCGATTGACGCCGAGAAGAACAAGGAAGATCTGTTTGATAAAAAATTTGCCGAGGCGCTGAAGAAGGCCAAGGACGCGCCGGAAGGCAAGCCGCTGCGCGAGTTTGATCTGGATTAAAGATTTACCAAACTGCATGAAGCCGAATTCCCTGGCTGACCGACGGCGGCGGAATTGCATCTGATCACAGAAGGAGAACTCATGGCCATCGCCACTTTTCCAGACAGGCAAAATAGAACTGCAAAGATCACCCAGATGCCGCGAAAGGCTGATGTGAAGTGGGTTGAAGCCGCAGCGTGCGGGTCGCTTATCGCCGGCGGTTTGCTGCTGCTGGCCGGCCAGAAACGCGCCGGGCTGGTGATGGCGGTGTCGGGCACAGCGCTTGCCATGCTGGATCACGAAGAAACGCTGCGGAGCCTGTGGAACTCGCTGCCGGCACACGTTGAGCGTGCGCAGTCCATGTTCGAGCAGGTGCAGGAAGTTGTGGAAAACCTGACGGAAAAAGGTGAGTCTCTACGACGGGTACTCGGGCGAGAGCCCAGGACGACGATCCCGGCATAGACGACAGTGGAGCGGCTAACGCGCATCCCGCCGGTCAGCCCGGCTTTGTGATTTCATTCGCGATATATCAGATCCCTAATTGCTTTCGGCCCGCTTCGCTGATGCGGTGAGGAGTCCATTTGGGCTCCCACACCAGATTCACGTCCACCTTACTGATGTCGGGGATGGTGGCGAGGCGGTTGTGCACCTGCTCGAAGATCAAGCCCGAGGCTGGGCAGTATTCCGTCGTAAGGGTCATCGTAACTTTGACCCACTGACGCGGCCATGCTGGCGTGGAGTCAGGGTCGGGCCCGGTTTCGACGGCGTAGATCAGACCGAGGTCGACGAGGTTCAGCTTGACCTCGGGATCGAAGCAGTCGCGAAGGGCGTCGAGAACATCGGAATCGGACAACATCTTGTTGATACTAGTTCTTCCGTTCGACCAGGTAGCGAGCGACCGATTTGAGGCCGTCTGCGCGGGAGCCATAGGGAGCCAGAGCGGCGAAGGCCTCGTCGATGAGGGCGGCGGCGTCGCGGTGGCTTTGCTCGATGCCGTAAACAGCGGGCCAGGTGGCCTTCTCGGTCGCGAGGTCCTTTCCGGCAGTCTTACCCAGGTGAGCAGAGTCGACGGTCATATCGAGTATGTCGTCGATGATCTGGAAGGCGAGGCCGGCCTTGCGGCCAAACGTGTCCAGGCGGGCGACGTCTTCGGGGGTTCCGCCTGCATAAACTCCACCGGTCACGACGCTGACGCGGATCAGCGCGCCGGTCTTGGCGCGATGGATAGCTTCGACGAGTTCCGGCGTAGGCTTCTGGTGCTCGCTTTCGATGTCGAGGACCTGGCCGCCGATCATGCCGTCGACCGTGCCGATGGCATTGGCAATGAGGCCGACGATCTGCACCGTGGCGGCAGGGGGCGTGTCGAGGCCGGCGAGGATCTCGAACGCGCGGGTTTGGAGCGCATCGCCTGCAAGGATGGCGATCGCTTCCCCGAAAACGACGTGGCAGGTGGGCTTGCCGCGGCGAAGGTCGTCGTTGTCGAGCGCCGGCAGATCATCGTGGATGAGCGAGTAGGTGTGCAGCATCTCGATGGCCGCGCCGAGTCGTTCAATGCCGCCCGGGATCGAGCCGGCGATGGTCACAGCCGCCTGCATGGCAAGCACGGGGCGCAGGCGCTTCCCGCCTGCAAAGACTGAGTGGCGCATCGCACCGTGAATCGACGCCGGCACCGTGTCGGCCGTGGGAATCAGGGCCTCGAGTGCGCGATCGGTGAGATCGGCGCCCTCCTGAATCAGAGATTTCACATCCGTTGGCATTCCTCTTCCATGATAACTGAGGTCTCGATGGCTTAACTTGTGATGGCCGCTCCTGACGAGTGTGTCGGGGAGATCCTGCGCTCGACCAGGTAAAGTCCGGCGAGAACGAGAAGAGCCAGCGCGCTCAACCAGCGGCCGGTGACTTCATCGGACGTGGTGGCCCAGTCGATGGCGAGCTCGGTGTGCCCGGCGCGTACTGGTATCGCCATCAGGCCGTCCTCTCGATGCGGAAGAGGCGGAAGCAGCGAGTCGGCGCCAAAACCGATCAGGTTTCCATTGATGCGAACCTTCCAGGCAGCGTAATCGCGAAACCGCAGAACGAGGAAACCGGCATGCGGGAGGTCGCCGATGAGCCGGGGATGTTCGGGGTCGCGTCACGGACCATGAATAGGTTGCGTCACAGTGGCTGTTGGAGGCGTCCCACTCGGGCGTGTTGCCGTCATCGGCGACTGCCAGAGGCACCGCAGGATTTGTGACGAGACATGCGTCGGGAAGCCTGGCGGGGACGAGCGAATTGTCGGCGCGTGGTGGCGCGTATTCGTCGGTGCCCTGGAATCCCAGGCCGCTGCGATAGGCGCGGAGCATGCCGGCCACCTTGTCCTCCTGGTCACAGGGCTGATGGAAGGTCAAGAGCGATAGAGCAGTCGTGCCGAGAAATATCGCGCCGCAAAGGACAACCACCAGGTTGCGTAACCATCGCCGGACGGGCCAGACGGCTGCAGCGAAGAAGATGGACATCGGAGCTGCGAGGACGACAAGCCAGCGCCAGGGAAACTGCAGAAAGCGCAGCTTGGGCAAAGTGTCCCAGATGGGCAGCGAAACCGGGAATTGCAAGATGAGGACGGCGATGGGGATGAGCGCAAGCGGGATCCACCAGGAACGATCCTTTGGGAGGCGGTTACGGCGCCAGGCGAGAAAAAGGGAGAGAAAGGCGACGCCGAGGGTGATAACGGCGATGAAGGAGACGCGCATGAGTTCTACGTCGTGCAGCTCCAAATTGGGATCGGCATGATGCGCGAAGAGGAAGCTGTTCTGGATGGCGAGGCCAGGGTCGTCAACTGCTTCGCGGATCTGAATCCAGCGCTGTTGCACCGCGGCCGGTACGAGGTAGACCGCGGTCAGGCCAAGGCCGATCGTCACCGCGACCAGGGCGCGAAGGACAGGCGCCCAGGAGCGGCGGAGCAGTGAGAGAGAGAGCGCCATAGCGGCGAGAAGGTAGCTGGCCATTACGCCCAGAGGAGCATTGCACAGCCACGAGGCGGCAATCACCAATGTGAGAAGAACACCAGAGCCGTCGAAGGCGCGCCGGAATGGGGAAGCATGCGGGTTGCGATCGCGCAGAATCAACAACAACAGAAGCGGGATCCAGAACCCACCGGCGAGTTCCCCAAAGGCTGAGCGCTCGTATGCGGTAAACATCGAGTAGCCGGAGAACAGGGCAGTGCATCCGGCGAGGGTTGCAGGGCCCTCGTCCAGTTGGAGATGAAGCGCCAGCATGCGCGTGGCGAGGCCGGCCGCGGCGAGGAAGGAACAGAGTATGGCGAGCTGGACGCCCTTCCAGGGGAAGATGGCGCCTAATGCCGCGCCAAGCATCCAGGTGAGGGGCGGATAGAAAACGAAGCGCGGTTCTCCTGCGCCCCAGTTAGGGCTGGGCGCCCAGTGCGGATAGAAAAGGCCGCGATGCCATGCGGCCAGCGCATCGAGCCAGGAGGCGAGATGGAAGTCGAAGTCATGCCCGCAGGAGTTGCCCCAGATGAGGTCGGGGGTAGTCGCGATGAAAGCGGCGAGGCAAATGACAGCAGGGCCGAGCAGTTTCCTGGTCCTTTGCATCGGGGCGCTGTTCTGATTTCTGATTCCCAATCTCCGATTCCCGTTCTCTATGGCACGAGGCGCAGGGTGTGTTGCGTGTTGGCCGCGACGCCTGCGGGCGTGAAGGGAAGCGCGAAGGTGCGGCCGTGGTAATAGTCATCCCATTGGTCGCGGAAGTAGGGACTATAGGGATTGCCGCTCTCGCCTAGCACGATGTTCTCAGTTGAGGCGTTGACGTCGCTCCAGTCCATCGTAAAGCGCTGCGATGGACCGAAAGTCTCGCCGACTTGCTTCACCGTGATCGTGTCGCCGCTAAGCGGCTGCTTGCCTGTGCCGGCGATTCGACCGATGTATGGAAGGAAGTCGGCGAGTGGATGTTCGATGTCTACGACATGCCAGCTGCCGTAGGTCCATCCGGCAATATCCGCGGGAGCATCTCCATCCTTGATGGCTTTACGAACGGCGTCGGCGAGGAACGAGTCCCAGTCCTTGTATGCGGGCGGAAGCCAGTCAGGGCTTGCGTGCATGACGATCTCTTCCATGGCGAAATTAGATTCCGACCACTGGTAGTGCGCAGCGAGTTCTTTGCCGAGCCTGGGCTCGAGCAGCATCTTTCGAAGTGTATAGCGGGTGTTGACTTCGACAGAGGCTGCGGCGGAGTCGGTGGTGAGACGGCCATCCCAACTGCGCATGAGGTCGGCGGCCTTGCGCAGTTGATCGTCTGCGTTCGACGCATGATCGATGGCGTAGGCGAGACGGTGGGCCATCTCCTGATCCATCTCGCTGTAGATGTCGATCTGGGTGGCGAGCATGTCGGCGGCGGTGAGGCGATCGCGGCCCTGGAGGAGCTTGTAAATGCGCTCGATCCGATAGGGGTCCGCCCACTCGTTGGTGAGCGGGTATTTGGACTTGTCACTGGTGACGCGCGAGTTGGCGGTAGCGAGGAAGCCTGAGGGCGGATCGAAGGCGTTGGGAAGGTCTTCGAACGGTATGTAGCCCTGCCACTTGTGTGCGTTGTCGGTGGGATCCGCGCTTGTCGGTACCCCAGTTATGCCGCCTGGACGGATCGGAATTTTACCGACGGCGTGATAGCCAATGTGGCCCTGGTCGTCAGAGTAGACGACGTTTTGGGTGGGCCAGCACCACTGCGAGAGCGCTGCCGAGAACTCGGTCCAGTTCGAGGAAGTATTGATGGCGTATAGGGGAATCGAGTTTAACGATGTGTCGTAGAGCGTCCATTTCAGGGCGATCGCGCGTGAATCTTTGGTGAAGATGGGATCGAGGAGAGGGCCGTGATCCGTGAGACGGACGTCGTAGTTGACGTCTTTGCGGCCACGCACGTGAATCAACTCGCGGTCGACGGCCAGGGGGCGCCATTGTGCGTCTTTGTCTTCGTAATTATTGCCCTGGAGTTTCTCGATGTAGAGGTCCTGTACGTCGGCATAGAGCGCGGTAAATCCCCAGGCGACATGCTCATTGTGTCCGGCAACCACGAAAGGCATTCCGGGAAGAGTAACGCCGGCGGCATGGAAGCCGGGCGCGCGCAGATCGGCCATGTACCAGATGCTCGGATCATTGAGGCCGAGATGCATGTCGTTAGAGAGCAGAGGTTTTCCGCTGGCCGTGTGAGCACCGGAGATGACCCAGTTGTTGGAGCCGGGGATGCAGCCGGCGCAGGTGATCGGGCGATCTGGGCTTGTGCTGTTCCCACCCATGGAACACGATGGTGGGCCCCAGGCTTGGATGTGATGCTGAATTGGGTGGGGCGCGCAGTCGGGTTTCGGTGCGGTCGTCGTCTTCATCGTCAGAGGGATGTGGCTGCGGATGAGGCTCGCTGAGATTGTGGAATTCGCCAGTGGGAGGATGATCGCGCCATGATCCGACAGGGTAAAGGTCGGACTCGAGTTTGGGGTTGTCGAGCTTTGCGGCGATTCGTTCGCGGGCCACATCTTGGTGTACCAATGCGTGTCGAGCATGTCGACCATCATCATTCCGATGCTGATCGAGTCGGCGCCGGACCACGGCTGGGGCCTGTAGTGAAGGAGTCGGAATTCGGGCGGGAGCGAGTCCTGATGCTGTGCGATGTAGAGGTTGACGCCGCGGGCATAGGCTTCAAGGCGGGCGCGATCGTCGGGCTGAAGATTTTCATAGATACGGTGGGCGACGTTGCGGAATTGGAACATGCGCTGCGCCTTGTCGTGGCGAAGCAGAGATGGGCCCATGACCTCGGAGAGTTCGCCGTTGGCGCTGCGCCGGAAGGCGTCCATCTGCCAAAGGCGGTCCTGCGCCGTGATGTAGCCCTGCGCGAGGAACAGGTCTTCCTGCGTAGCAGCGTCGATATGGGGCACGCCATGCCGGTCGCGCCGGACGGTGACGGGAGCTGAGATTGACGGAGTGCCCTGCGCAGTGAGGTGGATGTCGCCGTCGAGCTGAGGAAGTGCGGCCTTTGCGGCAGAGCGGAGCCAGAATGTAAACGCGACAACGATGAGTACGACGAGAACAACGAGCCAGGCGACGGTAAACAAGATACGTCGAATCCAACGACGATTGCGTCGGGGTTGCGGTGCTCCCAACGGCGATGGGGTTGGGATTGATGCGGCGTCGGAGGTGGCCATCGGTTATGAACAGGATAACGCCGGAGCTAGTGATCGCGGGCGAGGGGCGGACAGTCTTTCAGTTCGAACTGGAGATCAATGCTTCCTCGCGCTTGCGGAGGTCGGCAAGGGAAGATTCGCCGAGGAGTCGGAAGACGATGGAGCGTGTGCCTTGGGGCAGATCGTGTTCGATGGCGGCATCGCAGACTACGGCGGCTGCATTTTCGAGACCGCGCTTCCAGCCGGGCTTGGTGGCGTCGCGGACCAGGAGGCACTCGGGCGAAAAGCCGGATGCAACAAGCATCGTTTGCGCGATCCGCTGAAATTCAGCCCAGCGCGAGGCGATGGCGACCAGATCGCCGGAGTGTGCGGGCATGTAGCGCTGGAGGTAGGCCTGCAACTCAGGCGAGACAGGATGGACTTGAAGAGGGATGAGTTCAGTTCCAGCAGGCAGAAGCTTGCGAGCCGCGGCCAGCTTGCTGGGAAGGACGACGGGCATCGAGCCGTCGAGCACGCCGGGAGCGGCACTGTCTTCAAAGGCGCAGCCTGTGACAGGAAGCGAGAGCGCCTGTTCCATTTCGCAGATAACGATGCTACGCAACTCCGGGTCCGGTTCGATGACGAGCCAGCGGGCGGGCGGTTCGAGTGCGAGCCAGCGGCGGAGGCGAGATTTCAATAGCGCATCGGACGCGCCGAACTTGCGGGCCTTGGAGGCGAGATCGCCGATCATGTGATCGATTGCGGTCTCCGGGGTGAGCGGAGCATCGGGGCGCGTGGAGCGGACGAAGACGCCGCTGCCATGACGCAACTCGACCCAGCCTTCATTTTCGAGCTGGCGATAGGCGGCGCTTGCGGTATTGGCGTGGATGCCGAAGCGGCGGGAAAGATCGCGCGTGCTGGGCAGGCGGTGGCCGGGTGGAAGTTCGCGACAGAGAATGCCGAGGACAACCTGCGTGATGAGCTGCTCACGCAGGGAAATCTCGCCGGTGCGGTTGAGCCAGAGGCGCATTTGCCTTCTTTCTAGCTTGCCAATTGCTCTGTCGCTGCCGGAGCGGAGAGTTGAGCTACGCGTGGACGCCGATAGATGACGACCAGCCATGCCAGAATGAGCAGCACGATGGGGATGACGAGCAAACTGCCTTCCGGCCCGTCGGCGCCGCCGCTCCATAGCGGATTGCCCGCGGGTTTCGTGCTCAAAAGGTGCCCGGGAGCCACCATTCCGCTGTCGGCGGTTCCGTAGAAGTAGGTTTCAGCCCAATCCCAGGCAGCGTGGCAGCCGATGGCCCACCATGCGGACCCCGTAACCCATACGCTGACGCAAAAGACAAAACCGATGAAGGCGGCGGCAAAGATGCCGATCCAGTTTTCGCCATTGTTGCCGGTGTGAAGAGCGCCGAACATGGTTGAGGTGATCCAGGAGGCCTGCCAGAACCCACTCTGTGGGGACTTGCTCCAATGAAGCCAGTAACAAGGAATCAGACCAAGGAGGGCGATGATGTAGACGCCCCAGTTGCCGTTTCCGTGGCTCGATGCCAGCACGATGGCACACACAACGGCAACAGTGCCGATCGCCCACCAGAAATTGGTGCCGCGGGTGAAGGTTGAGAGCAGGAAGCAGCGCATCAGGCCTTCCTCCATGCAGCCGACCAGAAGGAACATGGCGCCCCAGATCAGCGCAAATTTCATGATCTGCGAGCCGTGGATGGTGGCCGGTCCGAAGTGGAGCCAGCCGCCCCAGGCCAGCGAACCGACAAGCGCGGAGAGAGCGGCGAATCCTACTGCGACGCCGCTAAAGAAGTGCACGGTGCGCCGGGGGCCGCGCAGATTGTAGTCGAGGACGCTGCGCTGTTCGATGAGAGCCACCACGGCGGCCGCGGCAACGAGTGCGAGTACCTGAAACAGTTCTCCAAAAAAAGCATTGGAGGGGGTAAATCCGCCCCTGGTAATGAGGTGCAGCTTGATGAAAATAAAACCAAGTCCCGAGCCAAATGCGGCAAGGAGAACGAGGAAGATGAGGGCGGACCATCCAGCGCGGAGTCCCTGGGGGCCGATGAAGATCCATTTGAGGGCGCGATAAGGCTCCTGGGGTGGGCCGGACAGCAAATCGGTGTTTGCGGGACCGGCGAGGGGTAGCTCTGCCAGTTCGGGCGTGGATGACGGTGATGGAATTTCGGGTTCCATTTTCGCTCCTTGCGAGTCGGACGGTATGCCCGTGGCATGAATTTTACTGAAGAAGCGGCAGTTATGGGCAGCAGCGTTTGCTTAGCCGGGGAGCCGGATTGTTCCAATCTGTGAGGCATGCTCCTTGACACAATGGGTCGCTCGTATGATTCTTACTCTTCCGGCTTTAGGGAAATCGAACGACAGGAGTGGTGCGGTTGCGGGTCAAAGTCTTCTATCACGACAAGTGCTTCGACGGAGCCTGCTCTGCATCACTGTTCACGCGATTTCATCGCGAGTGCATTGCGAAGGGCGCGGAGTACAACTACCACGGGCTGGTGCACCGTGCCGGCGCGCTGTTTGACGAGAGCGAGTTCACGGGCGACGAGAACGCAATCGTCGATTTCAAGTATTCGGCCTCGCCGCGGATCACGTGGTGGTTCGATCATCATCTTTCAGCCTTTTTGACTCCTCAGGATCACGAGCACTTTCTGGCCTGCCAGCGAGATCCAGTTTGCGGGATGCGGAAGTTCTTCGATCCGACTTACACCTCGTGCACAAGCTTCCTGGGGTATATCGGATCGACCAGGTTCGGGTTCAACACGGAACCGGTGGCGGACCTGATTCACTGGGCCAACATTGTGGATGGAGCGTTGTACGAGAGCCCGGAGGCCGCAGTGGAGATGGCCGCTCCGGCGATGAAGTTGACGCTGATTATTGAATCTACTCAAGACTCCGAGTTTATTCCGCAGTCTGATTCCGCTGCTCACGGAGATGCCGCTTGCCGATGTGCTGGCGCAGCCGTTTGTCGCGAGCCTGCTGCCGCCCTTGCTGGAACGGCACAAGGAAGGCATTGAGCTGATCCGGACCCGCAGTGAAGCGGTGGACGGCACGATCTTCTTCGACATTACGGACAAGCCTGTCGAGGGCTACAACAAGTTCATCCCTTATTACCTGCATCCCGAGGCGACGTACTCGATTGGACTTTCGAAATCGAGCTTCCGGACGAAGGTGTCGGTCGGCTCGAATCCGTGGACCAAGGCCGACCCGGCCAAGATGGTGAACCTGGCGCAGGTGTGCGAGCGGTATGGTGGCGGTGGCCACGCGCGGGTGGGGGCCATCAGCTTTCCGCCGGACCAGAGCGACCGGGCTCGAGAGGCAGCGGCAGAGATCGTTGCGGAGCTGCGGGCGAAGGATCCGATGAAGTAGGCTGCGATTCGCGATTCTGCAGGTTGTTCCATCAACCTATGCTTTTCTCGAGGAGACGCAGGCGGCCAATCCGCTACATAGGGTCGCCATCCCTATTCTGGCTGCAAATCCCGCAATTTCAGTGGTTTATCGGGGGTCCTCGTCCGTAAATTCCTGATTTCAAGAGGTTTGTCCGTAGATTCCTCTATCTAAAAGGCTTCTAACCCTTGATCTCTGGAGATCGGGAATCCTGCCAAATCGACGCAGTTGAGCGTTGTTTTGCTTTGATTCAAGTGTAGTGATTTCGTGGAAATAACCTGCAAAGGCGGGAGAGAAAATTTTCTGAGTGGAATGAGGGGTTTAGGCGCTGGCATTCGGTGACAGGGATTGACGAGCAGTTTGCCGGTTGCCGGCAGTTGTCAAAAGACACGATTCTGGCCGGGCTTTGCCTGAAAGTGGCCGGCATCCAAGCCGCTTCGTCATGATCGTTACATGGCTCGTTAAGGTCTTGCGTCTTTGCCCTTGAAAATGGCCGAAATTCGCGATGCAGCGAAGAACTCGGCCTCCTGCCTGTTTACGGATAAGGAAATTACGAGTGGCCCACCACACACTCGGAACTTGCGTTTTCACCACGATGTGTCTTGATGAGCGCATTGTCCTGTTCTCGTCAGTTTGTCGCTAATTCTTATTGCTATTCATTTTGACCGGCCTAAGCAGATGCGAGAACGTGAGTTGGGCGAGCTTCCACTTGCCGTTTTCCTTGATATAAACCTCAGTCACCATAAAAGGATTGGTGACTTCGTGCTCACCGACTGCCGCCTGCAAATCGATGTCCTCCAGCAGGATGGCCGTGTTACCAAATATGCGAGCGTCAACTGCGTAAACTGCAGCTTTTTTGTACCAGATGCCACCGCTCTTAATGGTGGCTAGTTCCTGGGTTTTTCCCCAGGTTCCTCCCATGTGAGTGAACATGGCTTTGTCATCAAATAGTGTCTCTAAGGAATCGACCTTCTTGTCTGCCATCCAATCCCATTTCATGTTTGAGAGGTTGATGACTTCTTGTTGCTCGGGTGTCTGACTTGCGGCAGTTTTAATCGATTCCGTTGGTGGCGCTGGCGATTGCTGTGCGTAGGACGATGGCGCAATCAGTGATGATAGAAACAGACCTAACACTAACGTTTTCATAATTCTCTCCAGAATGGATTTCGCAGTTATTGCTGATTAGTGGACAGGCGAGGAACGTTGCTCGTCTCGCCAACGTGCCGGTGGAACACCTTCCCATGCACGAAAGGCCCGAACGAAAGAGCCCGCGTCGTTGTAGCCGAGCAGGAACGCAGCGTCATTCAGGTCAAGGTGCGAGTGGGCCAGGTAGTGACGCGCAAGATGCCGGCGGGCTTCTTCAAGCACACGCTGAAAGCTATATCCGTCGTCCTGCAGACGCCGTTGCAGAGTCCGGGGACTGACGTGAAGAACGTCGGCGATGTCCTCCATGGCAGGACGTCGCCCGGTGAGCTTTTCCTGAATGGCAAGCCGCACGCGATCGACAAATCTTTCCGTATTCCGGCTTTCATTAAGCTCTTGCTCGAGCTGGGGACCTAGCATCTCGAATAGTTCAGGGTTGCGGGTTACAAAAGGCAGTTCACTATCAGATTCCCGGAGCACCATCACGTTGTGCTTTGCCCCTGCTACGACGGGGCAACCGAAGAGCTGCTTGATCTGCTTGATGGGGCCGTTCGAGTCCATCAGTTCCAGACGTAGAGGACTGAAGCCTTTGTTTTCCGTGCCGTGCCGTGCGATGGAAAGCAAATAGGAGAAGCCAGCCTGAATGAGCACAGGCGGCTCGGGCTTTTCCGTCAAGAGGAAACGGAAGCGAAGCGACCACTCCCCTTTGGATTTGTGTTGCACAAGTTCTTCCGGGCAAGTGAGTTGTTTGTAGCGACCCACCTGCGCCATCGCCTCGCCCAGAGTCTCCGAACAGAGCGCTGCGATACCGGGCGGATTGAAGTTCTGCGTTCTCGCGACTGTGCCAAGAAGCAGGCCTATCGCGGGATTTCCGCTCACCTCGGCGATGGCCTCCCCAAAAGCAAACGCTTCTTCGGTGGTCAGAAGAAAACGCGGCTCGTTCAGAAGCTCTTGAGAGAGATGCGCGTGGCGCAACACCTGTGTGGCTGAGACGCCCATCGACTCCAGTTGCAGGAATCTGCTGCTTGAGTATCGGAAGTGTTTCAGCATATGCGCACCCTTGTGAAGCCGGAACTTCTGTCTCAAGCGTTCCATCCGGAACGCCTCATCTCGTCACTTTAGTCCTCCGGGGCGGATTCTGTATGTGCAGACTACGCCAAAGTCACTGCAAAAGGCGACAGATGAGAACGATAGGAATTGGCGTGTGTATCGCCAAGGCGAAAAGGATGCGGTGTCGAACTTCGAGTCCCGGACGAATTAGCGCCTACCCATCATTAAGAAAGTAGTAAACGGGTTGGTTCTCTATCGCCGATCGCGTCTCTCTTAAGTTCTGGAATCGCTCAATTCCATGGCCGTTCGGCCATTTAGTGGGTCTTTTCATGGCAGTGACCAGCGCCAATCAGATAGCCAGCCGGTCTTTTGATATTGTCTGCAATGGGGAGAGATCAACCTCGGAGCGCAGCGCATTCCATCTTGGCCCGGAGTCTCGAGTCCAACGAGGGGCCGAATACATTTGCGCAGACCAACCCGCCACTCTCACTTTTCGCTTGCAGCAACGCGGCGGACCATACATTACGAGTGGCCACGACACGACCGGAACCGGCCAACATAGTGCAGCTCGATGACACTGTATTATTTGCCAGTGGCGAGACCGCAGGAAGCTCGCATCCAATGGCTAGAACAGACATGAAACTCCGAGGAGGCGTATTTCAGATGAAGAACAGATCACTGAGCATCGGATTGGTTGCGCTGGCACTGATTTCTTCGTCGTGTGCCTGGGGAGCCGATGGAGCGGCTTTGTACAAATCGAAGTGCTCCACCTGCCACGGGGCAAATGGCGAAGGCAAGCCAGCGATGAAGGCACCGGCTTTGAAAGGTACATCCAAAAGCACGGATGAGATCGTAGCCTTCCTGACCAAAGGTGACCCGCAGAAGAAAGCTCCTCACAGCAAGAGCATCTCAGGAATCGACGAGACAGCAGCCGGAGCAATCGCGGAATACGTAAAGACGTTAAAGTAGGCCGCGTGCGTTGCCATTCAGGGGCGCTTGCGCAGAGGGTTGGTGCATCCAGGGGCTTTCACCAATCCGTGCGATTCAAGCTGCTTCGGAACACTCGAGCCTGCCGAGGTGGTCCGGCTCTACGGCGCGATTCCGGCGACGAGACGAGCGGTCTAAGCGGATAATCACCACCGTCTGTTGATGTCTGATTGTGGGTCGGCAGTTGCCGAGGCAAAGATCTGTCAAAGGTCCGAGTAGCCCACGATGGGACAATAACGAAGGAATACAATGTTCGCCTGAATGAAATATGAGGCCGACGCTGGCGTGTTGCGCACTGTTTTGGCGGGCTTTCTGTTGATCAAGCCAACATGAATGAACATGATGTAACTTTCGGGTTTTGTGCATCATACTGACAATGCCTCCTGACTCCACATCTGATGATTCTTTGCAAGCGGTCGTCGAAGCCGCGCTGACATGCGCGCGGATGTGCGGGTGGGACTGGAATGTAGTCACAGGGGAAGACAGGTTCTTTGGCGATACGCTTTCCGTCTTCGGGCGTCATCCTGGTCCCGATTACAGCTCTTTCCGCGAACTTGTTCATCCCGATGATCTCTCCCACCTTGAAGAAGTTGTCCAGGAGGCTGCTCGCTCACATCAGATATACGAGGGTGAATTTCGGGTAGTTCACCCCGATGGCTCTGTCCACTGGATCTTCGCCCGCGGGAAGTTCTTCTACGACATAAACGGCAATCCGGTGCGAATGGTCGGTATCGATGTTGACATCACCGAGATCAAGCAAAAGGATGCGGAGCTTTCAGACGCCCGGGCTGGACTGGACGCCCAGAGGAACCTTGTAGAAACCATTGTCCAGAACATCCCGGTAATGCTCTGCTACATGCGCGAGCCGGGAAAAGTGCACTGGGTTAACCGCGCCTGGGAAGCGATACTTGGCTGGACATCTCAGGATAACGACGGAAATCTTGCTCCTCTTCTCTATCCAGACCCTGCCGACGCAGCACGCGTAAGGCAGTTCATTGCCGCAGCCTCCGGCGAATGGGGAGAGTTTGCGACCCAGACAAAGTCGCGTGGCCGGATCGATACCGAGTTTCTAAACGTGAGCCTGAAAGATGGAATCAATATCGGCATAGGCAGAGACGTTACGGCTCAGAAAAGAGCGATTTCAGATCTGCGTGAGAGTGAAAAGCGATTCCGAATGCTCGCAGATCACATCCCGCAACTAGTCTGGATTGCGGATGCTTCCGGCGCTACCAAGTACTACAACCAACGCTGGTACGACTTCACTGGCCAGTCCCCTGCCCAAGCTGAGGACTTTGGATGGATTGCCGTGATGCACACTGACGATATCGAGCCCAACCAGCGAATTTGGGAGGCAAGCGCCAAGGCAGGGACTGAGTTTCAGAATGAGCTTCGTATTAGGCGCCGCGATGGAGAATTCTGCTGGTTTCTCATTCGGGCCATCCCCGTCCGAGATGAAATAAGCGGTCAGATCGTGAGTTGGTTCGGCACCTCTACGGACATCAGTGAACGCAAGCAGGCGGAACAAGCCCTGATTCGTGCTGAAAAGTTGGCGACCGCAGGACGATTTGCTGCCACAATAGCGCACGAGGTGAACAATCCGCTTGCAGCAATCACCAACATTCACTTCTTATTGGCCTCTGACGAGACGCTTCCCCAGAATGTTCGTGACATGCTTCAAGTTGCTGATAACGAACTTCGGCGCGTGTCGCAAATCCTGCGCCAGACGCTCGCCTTTTATCGGGAACAAACTCGGGTTCTACCGACGAAGGTCGCTGATCTGGTGGATGAGACAATCCATTTGTTCTCTCGGCGATTTGAGAACCGAAGTATTTCGCTGGACGTGGACATATCTGGAACCCTCACCATTTCGGCTATTCCGGGCGAACTACGCCAAGTTCTCTGTAATCTCGTCGCAAATTCGCTGGATGCCACTCCAAACGGTGGACGCATCAGTCTTCGCGCCCATCTTTCCAACTGTAAGGGCGTTCCCTTGATTCGAGTAACCGTGGCCGACACGGGATCAGGCATCCAACCGGAGCATCTGCATCACATCTTCGAACCATTTTTTACTACCAAAGACAACTACGGTACAGGCCTGGGTCTCTGGGTCACCAGCGAACTGATCCGACGGAACCAGGGAGAGATCAGGGTTCGAAGCAGAGTGGGCAGAGGAACCGTGTTTACTCTCCTGCTTCCCGTGGCGTTTCCCGAGTCTTACGCATTCGCTGAAGCTATGACGGACAGTCTTATTACATCTGGGCCGTCAACGGATCTCGCGAACGCCGCATCGATTCCCCTGCCAATCGATGTTGCACAGCAAGGCGAATCCGCCACGCTGCCTCTCATCAAGCCCGTGTCGACGGACACCATGGATGCCTGATCGTTCGAGCACGTCGCTGTACATCCTATCTGGTCGGCCTTTCGTCATCGGTTCTCCGGATAACAAATTGCCGTTGCGCGTTGAAATGTTCGCAACAAATGTTGCTCCTGCTAGAATCTCCGCTTAGCAACACAGCAGGAGAAACGAGCGATGTCAAGAATCTATCTTGGCGTAATCTGCGGCCTAGTCTTCGGCGGTCTGGATGCCGCGATGATGATTCCTCTCAGTTTTCCTGACAAGCGAGCTGCCCTTCTTGGCGCGTTCATTGCACGCTTCGGCCTCGGATTCGTGATCTGCAACATAAAGCTCCCTTGGCCGGGCTGGATTGTCGGATTGCTCCTCGGAATCCTATTGAGCCTACCCGACGCCATCATTACGAAAGCAATGGTTCCGATTCTGGTATCGGGAGCGATTGGTGGATTGATCCTTGGAGCAATTGCTGCGAAGTTTGGTTCCTAAACGCTCTTTGCTACGTTGCGGTCGGATAACCGCCGACCCGGAAGTAATTCTGTGGGTGAGTCAATTTCTTGTACATTATGTCCGAGTAGTCCACTACACGCTCGGAACTCGAAAGAGTCGGTGTTGCAGATCGCAGTGAGGGCCGACGACTCTGTCAAGAGTTAGGTGATCTTTCCACCCTAGATCCTCTTCTTCAATCCGTCGAACACTAGCCACTCGTATGGCGGGCGGGCTGTGCAGCAACGGTCTTGCGGGCCGCAGACATTCGCCATCCCAGGGCCGCTCCCAAACACCCCACGATGAGCCCAACCATCGGTCCTAGCCACAAATTGGTAAAGCCGACGTGGAACGTATCCGCAATCGCGAAGGCACTTGAGTCCGTCCAGCCGCTCCTACTGAATGCAGCTCGTGTGGTAGCGTCAGACGTGGGTGCAATGAAGAGCTCGAACGCGAATGCGAAAACCTCTGCAATGACCATCGTTATCCCGGCTGCCATAAGAGCTGTCAAGAGCCCGGGCCGGAAGTGTCCACGATTCCGAGAGGTGCGTGCTGCCGCCCATCCCCACAGAGCAAACATTACCAGCAGCGCTGTGAAGTTTACGGCCTGGGCGAATACCGTGGCTGAAGCAATGTGGTCCACCGCAGAATTTACAAGATCGACCACAGCTGCAATGCTACCGAAGATCGCCGCATTCTTGAGTTCCTCGTCCCACTCTTCGCCTCGCTTCGCAACCACAGTCACGATTACGCCTGCATAGACCATCAACGAGAACACGGCTTCCTCGAAGTAGGGCGTGGCGCCTGGATGAGAAAACCATCCTGGATTTCGTTCGACTGCTGTCACGGCCATCCCGATCGAAGCGGCGATCATGACCACCAACACAAACGCAAACCCAGCTCGCCGTGTCATCGCTTTCGCACCGAAACTATTCCGACTTTCATCCGGTTGTCGCGGTTCGTCATAAGGCAAGCTTTTCGCCATATCCTCATTTCGTACTTTGCCGCGAGCGATCTCCCGTCTGAGCAATCGCCAAGTGATCCATGGTAGCCAGATGGGAGGCAAGATCATTACCGGCAGCCAAATCCATTCGCGCCACTCCCGCCAAGACCTTTGAAGCACAAAGAAAGCGCTGACGATCAACCAATCGACAGCTACAGTTACTAGGCTGAGGACGGCCAGCGCGAAGGCGTAGAAAGCAATCCAGAATCGGCGGATCATTTGCAGGAAGTTTAAGTCATTTTGTCTGGGCCCATAGCCCTAAAAAGCGGATTGTTGGTGAGTAACCGCCTACTCGGCAGTGATACGTTTGCCGCAGCAACAATCCACCGGATTCATCAGAACTTGAAAATGAAGTGCAATACCGAGTAAAAGACGATCAGATATACGGCCACAACACCAAATCTACGCCACTCACGGTTCGACTTTGGCCACCAAATCCAAAGCGAAAAGAATCCGAGCATCGCATTGGGGGCAACAACGAGAAATTGCAACCAACTCGGCCATTCCGAATAGGGCGTGATCATTCAGTTGATTCTACTGTGCGATGCGCCATCAATTTGACTTTGCGGTCGAGTGACCGCCTACTCGGAACTAATCCGGACTAGGGTCGATTTTTCAGAATTACTTCCGGATAGGCGACGACTCGCCCGCGACCACGTCTGAGTGGGCTAGGATGTTGAGGAACCGCTGAGTTGCCCTGATAGCAATGTTGAATACCGAATTATTGTTTCCGCGTGCATACGAGCTAAGCGAGCCGCCCGAGCTGCCGGGTTCCGGCGCGCATGATTTGCCCGTCCACTACTTTCCACCCCCGCCTTTTAGATCGGAACAGGATGGTGTTTGGGTCAAGGTTTCTCCACATGCCGGTGAGGAATGGATTGGAGTTTTCGCTGAGGGTTATGGTAATCCCGGCGTAAGTAAGGTTCTCAGTACGCCTGACCCGCAACGCGTGTGTATCATCTCGGGTGGCGGAGCCTACGTTGTAAATGCATTCTCGCCGATCGGGTGGGAGAGCCTTCCCTTTCTACCGATAACGTACGCTCGCTCGATTCCAGAACTCCGTTTTCTATTGTTCGCGACCTTCAATAGTTTGATCGCTTGGAACGACGGCGTACTGTGGCAATCACAGCTCGCGGTGGATGGCTTGACCGTCACAAATGTCAGTCCAAACCGAATCGAAGGGTATGGCTACGACCCGGCGCTTGGTGCGAACGATCCGTTCTTGCTTGATTCCAGTACAGGGGCCGAGCTTCGTTCTTGAATCTCGACCTTCATTCCGGGCGAGTGACCGCCTACTCGGAAATAATCCAAAATTGGCATTACTTCCGGATTGCCCACAATCCAACCGGAACCTATTTTCTGACGATGAATGGCCAGCGAACCGCATCGCTCAATGTCCGCGATATGCACCACTTGCAATGAAGAATCCAGCGACAAGAAACCTGAATACTACGATAGCGAGAATGCCTAGCGCGACACCCGCTTTAGACTTCGACGTCCATAAGCAGAACGAAACGATCAGGCCGAGTACGACGACAGCGATGATCTGCGGCCATACTCGATGACCCGGCAGACGTGGAGAGATCGCCAGTGAAATCGCTATTAGGGCGGCCAGGCCAGCTACTGCTCCTCGAGTTGAGTCCCAGTTTTTCGGTATACCCATGGACTCGAATTCTATCGAAGGTGCTCAACTTCTCGGTGTCTCAAGATGATTCTGGCCTATCACCGCCTACCCATCAGCAAGAAAGTAGTAAACGGGTTGGTTCTCTATCGCCGGTCGCGTCTCTCTATAAGTTGTGGAATCGCTCAATTCAATGGCCGTTCGACCATTTAGTCGGTCTTTTCATAGCAGTGACCAGCGCCAATCAGATGGCCAGCCGGTCTTTCGATATCGTCTGCAATGGGCAGAGATCAACCTCGACGCGGCCTTGGCCTTCGATGGACACTTCAATCTCTGTTTCGCCGGGCGCGAGCGAGTAGCTGCGGCTTGTGATCACTTCGCGGCCGCCGATGAATGATTCAATGACGGAGTTGTCGAGGAAGATGCGCAGCCCGGGCATTGGAAATGGAGCGGAAGGAAGCGGGAAGCTGACATCGCTGGTTCGAATGGAATCGCCTTTTACATTGACCACGAGATGCCAGACTTCGGTTCCCCTGGTGAGCAAGCGCACCGCAATCGAACCCATGGAGAGGTCGATGGGAACCCGCAACTCCTGCCGCAGGCCGGCCAGTTTCCGGCGGAACGGCGTTTTTGCCTGCACCGTTGCCTTTTCGGCGACGCCTCGAAGCATCGTGACTTCTGCTGCGGGGCGATCTCAAGCTCGCCCTGCTCGCCGACGGTCAACACGCGCGGGAGAGACATCGCACCGGACCATCCAGCTGCTGCAAATTCGGCTTCGGGACGAGTCTCACGGATCCATCCCCAGAGGATTCTGCGCTGGTCCGGAGCGAAAAAGCTTTTGGGTGCATAGTAGGTTCCGTGATCGAGAACGCCACTCCGCCTGGGAGTGTAGATGTGCTTCTCGGCGTCGTACTCTCCCGTCGTCCAGATCACCTTGTTGGCAGTGGAGTAGAGGAGGCAGTGCCGCTTGTTTATCTCGAAGAAGTCGGGGCACTCCCACATCTCTCCGCTGTCGCAGGGATTCGCGGTCTGCTTGCCGTTGGCTACGCCTTCGGCCAGTTTGTGCAGGTAGGTCCATTGGCGCAAATCCTGCGAGCGATAGAGCAGGACGCAACCGCCCTTGCCGCGTTCTCCGGAGCCGATTCCGAGGTACCACCCATCGCCTTCGCGCCATATACACGGGTCGCGGAAGCCGGTGACCGACCATATTCGGAGGCGGCGAAGGAATGACGGGCTTATCGAGTTTTCTCCATTGGACGAGATCGTCGTCCAGCGGCGTGGCGAGGAGTTGCGATTCGCGAAGCTTGTCGTTGCCGTCGCGCAAGGTGACGAGTGGCGGAGGGGCGTTCTGGACCCCGGTGTAGATGATCGTGGGTGTGCCGTTGTAGACGACGGCCGATCCGCTGAAGCAGCCTTCGCTATCGGGTCCGCCCGGCGTGGGAGAGAGCGCGACGGGCCGATGCTGCCAATGCACCATGTCGGAACTCTCTGCATGGCCCCAATGCATGTCGCCCCACACCGCAGCGTGCGGATTGAGTTGATAGAAGAGGTGGTACCGGCTCTTCCACCAGATCGGCCCATTGGGATCGTTCATCCAGTTATGCGGCGGGAGGAAATGATATTCGGGCCGGAGAGGATCGCGGGCCGGATCGGGCTGACCGCTGTAGGCGGAGAGTAAGCGCGCACAACGCGGGGGACGGCGGCCATCACCGCACTTGATCCGAGGTGCGCAAGGAATCGTTTGCGATGGAGCATCGCGATTACTCCGATTGGACCTGAAGGTTTCCTGCTCCGGTGATGCGTGCGGGCGCCTTCTGCGCTGGTCCAAAGACGGAATCTTCTCACAATGCACTCGAGACGCGGAGGATTTGTAGCGGGATGAGGGTGCCATCTCCGACCTTCAGTGGAGCTGGAGCAGAGGGACTCGGACGGTTCCAGCGCTGAGTCTTGGGTCCGGACTTGAGCAGATGCTGGTGTTCAGCAGCCTAGAGGCTGCTGCTGCCGCCGTTGCTGCGATAGAGTTTCGTAAAGTTTCTTTCTACGATGGGTCAGGGCTCGGCCAAGCCGAACTCATGTGTCAGACTTAACGGTGCGATCCAGTTTAATCCGCTTATAGCATTTGCTTGAACGAGCAAAGCAGGAGGATGCCGTTGGAATGGAACAGCTCTGAACTGCGTGCTGGTGTGGA
>CAWIKQ010000006.1:0-866386 GCA_963836675.1 uncultured Acidobacteriaceae bacterium | reverse complement strand
CTTGCTGCAGCTCCTGATAGGTGGGAATCTCCGCCAGATCGATAAAGTAGTCCACGCGTATCCGATCGCCCTCAAGCGTGATTTTGGAGTAGTGGTTCACGCTGAAATTGCCCATCGGATGCGCGAAGGTCGCGCGGCACCAGACGCCAGCACTGCGAGAAACGACAACCATCCACAGAATCGTCTAGCGCGCGTTGTCATGCAGCTTTCCTCTTGTTTCGGAATGTGCTTCCAGCATGGCTAGTTTTTGCTGAGCCGTGTTTGCGTATATCAAATGGAAATGCGGGTTGATCCGAAGGGCTTCTTCCATTCCGCTTCGCGCCTGCTCCTTGGTGTCCGAGTCCTTCAGCAATCATCGCGGCGTGAGAATCGAAGCAGCGGATCGCGGGTTCCGAACTTCAAGGCCTTCTCGCTCGCGCCCGCGGCCTCCGTCAGCCTGTCGTTCTTATAAAGAGCCCAGGCGAGCGCATCCCACGTATACACATCGTGGCGAACCTCAAGCTCCTTTTTGCGCGAGGTCGAGAGCTTTCGCCGAGGCTTCGATCGTGATCGGCATCGAAGAGCGCTAGATCGCCATTGTGCAGAACCTGTTGATGTGCCCCAATAGCCCCATATTTTGACCACTCGTATTGCTTCTCCGCCTCTGGCTATTTCCAGTTACCGCATAAATATCCCGAAGTTCCGCGATGAAGATCGGCATCGGTACAACGGCATGGCTTCTTGATATAGTACAATTGTTGCATATCTGCCGTGTACGGCCTGAGCTTGCCAAGCGCAGCTAAAACACGATAGTCACGGATGACGCCGAGCGCCTGACGAAAGGCGACATCGGGGGCCCGGCGTCGCCGGCCAGCGTCTCGTACTCTCCCAGTTCCTAGTAGAGCCACGCGAGATTCTCGCTTCGCAGTCGGGCCTCCACTCCTTCCGTGACCGCAGCCTTCATTAGGGAGATGGCCGTAGATGTGTCGCGGAAGATGACTTGAGATAGGAGAGCCTGCTGTCTCGCGCATAAGCGGCGCGAGGAGCGAGCGCCATATCGCGAGGCGTCAAGCGGGCGTAAGCTGCAGCGGCCTTGTCGTACTCGCCCATATCGGCATATGCGTCGCCAACTATTGCAAAGGGCGTGACGTCGCCGGTTCCGAGAGAGAGCGCCTTCTGCGCATAGTGCAGAGCGTCCTGAAGCGATGTTCTCCCATGCAGACTTCCGCCATTGTTTCAAGCGCGGTATTGGCGGAGAAGTCTGTGGACTCGAGATCGAGGGACTTGTTGAGCGAGTCTTCGGCCAGTTGGTAGTCGGCGACGTCACCGGTTTCCCTTGCACGCTGGAAGTATGCAGCACCCAATATCGCAAATGTCCGGGCATCCTTCGGATTCCTCGCCGCCGCGGCCTGCGCCGTTTGGATAGCGTGGTTCGCACCGGTCGGTGGCGGGATCAGCAGCGCTTCCGGAAGAGGAGAGAGTTCGGGGTGTCAGTGCTTGGAACTTCGCTGGTTGTCGTTGCAGAAACCGGCTCTGGCAACCGCGCAGCAGCACCGGCTTCAATTGCTGTCGACGAAGTCTCGGCGTGTGAGGTTCTTATCCCATCTGCGACGATTTCGGGCCACGAACTTCCCCGCGTCGGCTGCGAACTCGGACATAGGATTGGTTTGAACGGAAAGCTGAAAGTACTTGCTTGCATCGGTGCCGTGGTTGAGCTTCAGCGCGACATGACCGGCATGATCGAAATTTTGCGCGCTTCGTATGCCCGTCGTGATGGCTTTGTGCAGCGCGGCATCGGCGTCCTCGTATCGGGCATTCGCATAAAGCGCCCAGCCATACGCATCCAGCGTCCAAACATCCTGTCGCGATCGCATCTCTTGTTCACCAGCTTCAGCGCTTTGGGCGCGGTGGATGGATTGGCTGCATACATCAGGATCAGATCCAGCTTGAGGAATCCGTAGTCGTCTCGGGCGCAGTTGCCAGCTTTTCGAATTCGCATAGGCGGAGTGGGCCGCCCGGTCTGTCCTGCCGCCTCTTGCGCCGCTGCCGATTGAAAGAGCACGTGAGGATCGTGATCGATGTGCGCCGCACTCATCCACAATTGAGCCGCATCGCTGAATCTGCGCTGGCCCGTGCGGAGACGCGCCAAATTCTCTGTCGTGTAAGGATAGTCGGAAAAAGCTGTTCGGCCTGCTCCAGGGTCTCTGTGGCAGCATCGTTCTGGCCGGTGTCGATTTGGATCGACGCAATCTGGTTGGCAATCCACGCAAGATCTTCTACTTCATTGGGCGAGGTCTGGGAATTTGCCATGTTGAGAAATTCAATGGCGCCAGCGGCATCGCCATACACGGTCCGCAGCGTTGCTCCGACCAGGAGAGCGGGAGTGTTGTTGGGCCGCAAGTTGATCATCCACTGCGCATTCGCCTCCGCTTCGGAATAGTTGCCAAGCGCGATATTTGCCTCGGCGAGATATCCATAGGTCATGACGTCGTCGGGTATCCGTCGATGGAGTGCCGTCGGCGCTCCCTGCGGATGCGAACTCATGGCGGCTCAACATCAAACGCCACTTGAGTCTTTTGCAGCTGGAAATCCGCGGAACGAGTTTCAAACCTTCGCCGAGCGCGGCTTCGGCTTCTTTCAGATACGTGGAATCGGCAGTCTCGCGTGCCCTGCGAAGAAAGGCGATAGCGAGCTCGTTATACGCTTGCACCCTTTTCGGATCGGTCGCAATTTGCTGTTTCGCGGCAGCGATGCGCTGCTGCGCGGGAGTCTCTCCGATACAGCGACCTCACCAGACGCGCCCTTTTGTGGCGCTGAAGGCAGCGCCGTCACTGGGCATGTCCGGGCGCCGATACGAATAGAGAGACAGAAAGCAAACTCGCAATTAGAGCCTTCATAGAAAACCCATTCTGTTCAAGTCTTAGTAGTGATTCCCCACGCGGAAATTCACTTCCGCGCAGGGAATCGGTTCATATCTCGGCGATGCAAAGGTCACATCGCGGCGCCCCCGATCGCTTGACATTAGTTAACGGGGCACGCCGTAGATCCACCCTGGTTTGCCGGGGGAGGATCCGAGTTCTGAGCACTTGATGGATTCGGCTGGTCTCCGCAGCCCGTCGCATCGCCCGGGCTGATGTGGCGGCTGTCGCGTCCACTGTATGCGAAGTGCACGTACGGAAAAGATTCTTGCGGAGGAACATCTGGCGCATTCACACCATCTCCGATTCGGATATTAGGGAAACCGGGACTAAGGATGCCGGCACCCACAACACGAGCAGCGATATCCACGACGTCATCCGTTAAACGACGTCATTGGGGAACCCAGCAGCGTCACCTGCGATAAGTCCCAAACGACTTCGGGAGGCAATCGGCGTCGGGGGTACGCCGGTGTTGAGTCGCAGCAGATCAGCGATAGGGCCGGCTGGAGTGCCTGCCGGCGCAATCGGCGCTGCATACGTCACCAGGGGTAGAAGTCAGTGCGAGGCGGAGCGGGTATGTTAATCCGTACACCGCATTCAATACCCTGGCAAGCAACGGATCCAGGTCGAACGAAGCAAACTGGCTGTCGCTTATCGGCTCTGACATGCTCCAGTAGTCTTTGCTTCCCGTTCCAATGATCAGCTCGTTGATCAATGGGTTTCCGAGGCGCTGAATCTGCGCCAGATTGCCAACGTTCTTCGCCGGCTCCGGAGAGCGGCGAATGGTGATGGCAGGCCTTGAGGTTGTAGCCCATGCTCCGATCGTTCCCCGCGGATCGGTTGCCGGGTGAACGGCACCATCGCTGGTAAGCAGACGAATCGGCACCTCGATGACGATGGTGTTGACATTGAATCCGGCCACGGAATTCGGAGCCAAATTCAAGTAGTTGTCACTGTCCTGCGCAGCGCTCAGAACGCCGCCTCCGGCACTGGGACGGAAGTTCAAGCTGTCGAATGCCGCGCCCAGGTCGATGAAAAACGGATCTGCGACAGTGCCGGCGAATACCCGAATGTCAGATGCGCCGTCATTTCCCTGCAGATTGTAGATGCCCTGTTCGGCCAGGGAATCGTAGTTCGGCATAGTACGGGGGCCAACGTTGCTGGGAACCGCGATCAGTGGAGCGCCGGTCGTGTTTCTCAGAGAGGTATTGTGATGGCCTCTGACCATGTTTACTGTGAAGGTTTGTTGAAGGCTGAGACCTGCTGCGCCAGGACCGCTCAGCGAAGTGATGGCGGGAGGTACGATCGGCGTTCCGGGAGGGACCGGCGCGGGCGAGTTTGCGGGCGCGCTGATTCCATTGCCGGCGCCAACGAAGCCTGTGAAGACCTTTGGGGCACGAATTGTCGTCTGAAATCTGAATTGGAAGGTTACGTCTTCCCGAGCATCATGATTGTTATCGATCTTGATCTGGTAAACGATCGACGGGTCGAAAGGAAAGTAGTTCGGTCCATTGCTGGGCTGCAGGAAAGGATCGACGTTCAGGATGAAGGTCACGCGATCTGGATGATCGTAGCTGACAAACGCGTAGAAATCAGTGATATCAGCGGTGTGATCCAGGGCTGTAATAGGCGCTTCGCGATGGCTTGACGCAAAGGCCCCTGGCGGATAGGCAATCAGCAGGCTCAACGTGAGTGCGACTGCAGATCTCAGTCTTGGCATAGGGCTCTCCTGGTTGACTTCGCTTCGTTGGGGAACGGGCCACACGAACCCCGTGGGAAGGGAAATGGATCAGTGGCTCAGGTTCTAGCCACTCGGTTGATAGAGGTACGCTGTTGCTTCGGCATCGGATTGCATGCCTGACAAAATGTCGAAAAATCGGTGTTCCGTCCGAGCGCCAATTTCCCGATAAAACTCGTCACTTCCCAGGTCGATTAGCGCTTAAATCTCCTGGCTATTTCCATTCCCACATTTTGGAAACAGTGGAGCCGGAGGGATCTACGTCGTATTCGAAGGCAGCGCATGCGTTGTTGAGGCGGGCGAGCTTTTGCGAAGCAGTTTTAAAGAAGAGCATTCCGCGGTAGCTCACCGAGCCTCCTGGGCCGAATTTACCCACACCGGTCCCCTTCCACGTAGCTGCCTCACCATCAGCGGTCATCTCTATTCCCTGGCCATCACCATGGAGGGATCCATCTGCACCGATCACCGATGTATATGTGCCCATGCCGGTGACGGCGACTCCGAGTATCGTGCCGCTGTCCTCAAACGAGACTTCCGCAGTGGGGGGCTCCGTGGAGAGAACTCGCCTGACAAGTCTTTTGCCTGTGGTGATACCTATCTGTTCTCCTAGCACGAAATCGACCTCCTTTTTCGCCGGGGTCAGAGGTGCAGGCCTCACGGTGCGCAAAGATATACGCCTCAAGGGGCGCAAGCGTCGAGTATTTTTCGGAGAATTTGATAAACATGTGTGTGAAGGAGTTCCTCGAACACGCCCGCTACGATAAAGTTATCGGCCGGTTGTCTGCAATCCACCCGAAACTTCTGACGAATGACACAGCAAGAAATTGCAGACAGATAATCTGAGTCAATTTATTTCATCCGAAGGTTTGGTCTTATATCTATTTAGGAGGCTGCACGTGGCTCGAACCTACATCAAATGCGCTTGAACCTCTAACGGCATGCCGTTCCGGTCCAATCTCCCCGAAGCTCAGCTTTGGCAAATCTTGGCCTACCTGCAGTCCATCCAATGAATTCAATGCTCTGGGCCTTCTCAGGTTTCGATTCTGAGATCTGGGGAACGGTGGGGTTGATTCATAGCCCAAACATCTTCCGGGCACAATGCGCTTATTTCCGAAAACATACACTGTCGCTGATTTCAGAGATACAAGGACGACAATTCTGAGGGCAAGCAGACCTGCGCTGAGTCTGGGGCTATTTCGCTGTCTCGGGCTTCGTGAAGAGTTTGGCGTCGAGGTCGGGGAGCAGAACCCGTTCCTTCGCTTTGCGAATCGTCAGTCCGTTCCCGGAAGGATTGAGAATCTGCACCAGGAAAGGTAGCATCACAGGTCCCACTTGCCTGTAGTCATCGAACTCCATGTCCCAGCAGCCGTCTGCAAAGTACGTTGGGAAGAATCCTCTGCGCCGTAGGAGCAACCCTGTTTGCTGGTCGAAATAGAGCCAGACTCTTTCGCCGCGGTCATTCACTTCCACGACTGCAACTGGACGGCCGCGCGCGATGTCCATCTTGACCGTCTTTGGTCCAGAAACACCTTTCAGGGTCAACCAGTTGAATGATGAAGCCTCGCCCGAGATGTCGAACATCTTGTTGCCGTCGGTAGCCTTCCAGCCATTGGTGTCATGAGTCCAGCCGGCGGCTCCATCGCGGATCCATGCTTGCGTGCCTCTGTCACTAGTTCTGCTAATGCGAAACCGGTTCGGCCCTCCGGTTATGAGTTCGGTGAATTCTTTCCTCGGCGGAGCCTCGGACAGGTATATGGTCATCTCGTAAGACACGCGCTCAGCGTGTGGAGTCGCGACGGCGGCTACGCCAGTCAGCTTTTGATAGCGGGCAATCAAGCCGGCTCCGTCAGGCAACGGGCCTTCCACGCGATTGAAATCCATCCAGTGTTGGGCATCAAGAGAAGGCTGCGCAACCGGAGCCGTGCTTCCGCGATGGCAGCTGTTGCAGGTCAACTTCTGGGTTCCCTCGAAGTAGCGTGCGTTCAGGTCGCGGACCATCCGGATCATCTGGCGCGCCTTGACCTTCTCGGGCTTTATGTCGGCTTCGTATGGGGTTTGGTGGCAATGCTCGCAATTCACCCCCAGGGAATCGGAGAAGAATGACATGGTCGCCCAGAACTGCTCTTCGGGAAGGTCTTTCAATACCTGAACATTCTTGAGGACATCGCCGGCGAGCTTCGGCTGTTGTTTCGTGCCTTGCGCAGCAGCGATTCCACAGGGCAAAGCCAACAGTAGAAGATAGCTCGAAACAGCTTTTGCAAAGGTCACAGTGCGGCTCCGTTCGGCGAATCAGTCGATCTTATCGCGGTTATTACTTCAAAATCGCACCAGTCTCGGCTTCTGTGACGAAGACAACGCCGGGAACCGGCAACGGCAGAAATCAGCCACTCTCCGCACATACACGAGGTGATCGAACAGAGGACCTTCACCGCGGCTTGGGATCCGAACCCAATCCACAGGGCGACTGCTCCACTATCACTACTTGGCCCTCTGTGAGAACGACATCTCGATACGCCAGCCTCAAGCAATCTTCACCTTGGCGACAGGATCGGTAATGGAAAATCGACCAGTGTTCACTGATTTCCAAGAGGGTTTTCCACTTGGACGAATATGTATGGTCCGCCGTGTGACTGCAAGGAAAAAGCTGAGGGCGAGAAGACAAGTCTGCGCAAATGTATTCGGCCTTCGATGGAGAGAAGTTCTCCTGGCCAGGATGAGTTGCGCGCGTGTCTGTCCTTATTAGTCGCTCGGTTGTTGTCAACCAATTCGTCCAGCAGGTTCCCAAGCACGCCGTTGTGACTGTTCTTTCGTCCTGACTGTTTCTGTGCAGACCTCGGGGATACTCTTCAAGCCGTCGCCGTAGTGCGGTAAAGTGGGAGCGCGTGAGCGCTTCCAAGCCGCAGGCGTCTTTTCCGCGCTAGTTCACGATACTGTGATCATGTTGCTATTCGGCCTGTAGTCTTCACCGCTGGAGAGCACCGCCCAGGCAATGCGGGCCAGCTTATTGGCCATGGCTACCACGACGACGTTTTTTGGAGCTCGGGCATCGAGCGCATCCAGCCAGGCGCCGATCGGCACTCGATCGCGTTTGATCCGCAGCACTGCAGCCCGTGCTCCGTGGATGAGGATCTTGCGCAGGTACACGTTGCCGCGTTTGCTAATGCCAAGCAGCCGCGCCTTGCCTCCAGTGGAATACTGCCGTGGCACGATACCCAGCCACGCAGCAAAGTCGCGTCCCTTTCGGAATGCTGCGCCGTTGCCGATGGCTGCAACGATGGCCGTGGCCACGATAGGCCCAATCCCCGGAATCTGCCGGATGCGAGTACACCCCGGGTCAGAGGCGGAGATCCGCTCCAGCTCAAAGCCGAGTCCTTCAATCTCGGTTTCGACTGTCTTCCACTCGTTCCATAGAAGGTCGATCAGGCTTCGCATCTGCGCTGTGAGATCGAGGTTGGCGTTCTCAAGAATGTCAGGCAGGGCAGCCCGAAGCTTCGTTGGAGTCTTCGCGAAAACCAGACCCCGCTCGAGAAGGAACGCCCGCAGTTGGTTGATGACAGCAGTGCGTCGAGAGATCAGACGATCGCGAACTCGATGGATGGCCTGCAGGTCGAGCTGGTCGTCGGTCTTGATCGGGACAAAGCGCATATTCTTGCGCTCCACAGCTTCGGCGATCGCCTCTGCATCCACGAAGTCGTTCTTGTTGGACTTTACGAACGGCTTCACAAACTGGGCCGCAATCAACCGCACATCATGGCCTTGCTTCCGCAACGCTCGTCCGAGGAAATGCGCTCCCGAACATGCCTCCAGTCCGATTAGCGACGTTTGCATGTTTGCGGTGTACGTCAGCAGCTGTCGTTGCGTGAACTTTTTCCGCACCAGCACCTTGCCGGCTACCCCAGCGCAACCAAGTGAAACGTCGTCTTGCCAAGATCGATGCCAACCGAAACTATCTCCATATCGATGATCCTCCCTATTAGAAGCTGCCACCACAATCGGCCTGCTCAAGCAGGCGAATCAAGCGGCGGACCATCTCATTAGTCGCCTTGTCGTCAACTTGAACTTGGATTGGTTGCCTCGCGCTGTATAAGAGTCAAATCTACGAGAAGCCGGTTTACGGCCAAGTTGGACTGGATATGTCAACACTTGCCGACATCTCGTTCCTATCTGTGTGCACAAAATGCAGAGATAGATTGGTCCCGCAATCGCTATTGTGTACAGATGTCGTTCTCAAGGCCTGTTTAGCCAATCCAAGCCCCCGTTGAACTGGAAACATGGCGACGTGCTAACATGAACGGCTTATAGAACGTAGAATGATCGGACTCCTTTCACTATGAGACTCAGCCGTCGTCGCTTTGTACGACTCGGGATTGGAGCCGCTCTCTCAATTCCGTCGAGTCGCGTGCTCGGGCAGCAGCAGGGGATGGGGGGCCGAACCGTCAAACCCATGCCAAGAGGTCAACCCTCCGGGCGTCCTTTTTATGCTCATCTCATCGATGTGGCTGCAAGCGCCGGGTTGCACGAGCCGGTGATCTACGGCAACGAGCAAAGCAAAAACTACATCGTCGAATCCACCGGCTGCGGCTGCGCATTTATTGACTACGACAACGACGGGTGGATGGACTTGTTTGTGTTGTCCGGCACTCGGCTTAAAGGCGTGCCAGACCGCACCACGAATCGCCTCTACAAAAACAACCGCGACGGCACGTTTGCCGACGTTACGGACAAAGCCGGCTTGCATTCGCTGGGTTGGGCCTGCGGCGTCTGCATCGGCGACTATAACAATGATGGTTTTGACGACATCTTCTGTACACGATATGGACAAAACAGCCTTTACCGTAACAACGGCGATGGAACATTCACCGATGTGACCAAAGAGGCGGGGCTTTGGACCGACGAAGTGAGGTATGGTGCGGGTTGCACCTTCCTCGATTACAACCGCGACGGCCATCTTGATCTCTTTGTCTCGAACTACGTCGGCTTCACCTTTGAAAATGCTGGTACTCCCGGCCAGAATCCCTATTGCCGCTGGAAGGGAATTCCCGTCGAATGCGGACCGCGCGGGCTGAAGACCGGCAAGCACTCCCTCTATCGAAACAACGGCAATGGAACATTTACCGATGTAACCAGAGAAGCTCGCATTGATCAGGCTCCGCCCACCTATGGCCTGACCGCGGTCGCGGCCGACTTCGACGAGGATGGCTGGCAGGACATCTACCTGGCCTCCGATTCCACTCCGAGTCTCCTCTTCATGAATCATCGCGATGGAACATTTCGCGAAGAAGGAGTGCTGCGAGGTGTCGGCCTCAGCGAAGACGGCATGGAGCAGGCAGGCATGGGCGTCGGTGTTGGCGACTATGATCTCGGTGGCCACCTTGATCTTTTCAAAACGCATTTCCTTGACGACACCAACATCCTCTACCGCAACGATGGAAAGGGAAACTTTGACGACGCCACGCGCGCCTCGCGCATTGGCGTGGAAACTCGGTATATCTGCTGGGGCGCCGGCATCGTCGATCTTGACAACGATGGTTGGCCGGACATTTTCATGGTCACTGGCCATGTTTACCCGCAAGTGGAACAGACCCTACCGCAATATCCCAATAAAACGCCGCGCGCCGTTTTTCGGAACCTGGGTGGCGGAGTCTTCGAAGAGTTGATCGAAGAGGCCGGTCCCGGCGTTGCGACCTCTCACTGCAGCCGCGGATGCGCATTTGGAGACTTCGATAACGACGGCGATGTTGACGTCCTGATTATCAATCTCAATGAGCCTCCATCGCTCTTGCGCAATGACCTCAGCGTCAAGACAAATCATTGGATCAAGGTGAAGTTGGAAGGCGTGAAGTCAAACCGCAGCGCAATCGGAGCGAGGGTCCTCGTTCATTACGGCGGCAAGACCCAGGCGCAAGCCGTCTTGAGCCAATCCAGTTTCTTCTCCTGCGATGACCCCCGCTTGCATTTCGGCCTAGGAAACATCAGCGTGGTTGATATTGATATCTATTGGCCTAGTGGCCTGCATGAAAGTTTCAAACAGCTTTCAGCCAATCAGCTCCATACGTTCAAGGAAGGGATCGGACCTGTCGCCAGCCGCGGCTGGAATAGCGTGCAATAAATCGCTTTTAGGGATTTCTTCGCAACCAGGCCGATTCTGTCCTTGACAACGCTCATCAATTGCTCCTATAAAGCCTGTCCAAACGTTTGGTGTCGTTCCCCCCCGAGGCCAAACTACGCTCTTTGAAAATTCAGGAAGCAACTAACTTTGGAGGCAGCTGATGAATATCAGGAAGTTGGGGGCTCTTCTTGTGATCGCTCTAATCTGGGCGACCATGTCTGCAGTTGTTCGAGGCCAGAACATACATGGAAAGATTTCCGGAACCATCTCAGATAGCTCCGGCGCGTCGATCGCCGGCGCGAACGTCACTCTGACAAATCTGAACAACAATCAGAAACAGCAGATCACATCCGATTCGTCGGGCAGCTATTCGTTTGTGAATATTTCGCCCGGCCGATACAAAATCCAAGCAGAGAAATCCGGTTTTAAGAATTTCGTCCGAGAACCGATCATCGTGGAGATCGAAAGCGGGCTCAAGATCGACATTGTTATGCCGGTTGGTGCCCAGACCGAGACGGTTGAGGTGACCGGCGAAACACCTTTACTCCAGCCGGAAACTAACTCCCTGGGGCAAACCATCGATCAACGAACCGTGACCGAGATGCCCCTGAACGGCCGCAACCCGATCGCTTTGACGGCAATGGTACCAGGCGTGGTGCCGCAGGGACAGCCTTCAGCCGGAAACTCCTCGACCGGTAATGCTGTCGGCGCCAATCCTTTCGCGCTTGGGGATTTTCAGGTTGGTGGAGGCATGGCCGGTCAAAGCCAGATCCTGATCGACGGTGTGCCGACGAACGGAGCATACCTGAACGTTGTTACGGTGGTTCCAACGCAAGATGCCATCCAGGAATTCAAGGTCCAGACAAACAACCTTGGTCCGGAATACGGCCGTTTTGCTGGCGGAGTCATCAACCTCACTACAAGAGCGGGAGGGAACCAGTTCCATGGTTCGCTCTACGAATTCATCCGCAACAAGGTCCTGAATGCGAACGATTTCTTTGACAACAGAAACGGCGTCGCACGTCCTCCCTTTACCCAGAACCAATTCGGAGCCAACGCCGGAGGACCTATTGTTCGAAACAAGTTGTTCTTCTTCGGCGCCTATGAGGGCTTTCGACTGCGCAAGGGGAGCCCGTTCCAGACTTATGTTCCTACCGACGCGGAGCGCAGCGGGGACTTTTCACAAGTTGGATCAAGCACCCGCCCATCGGCGTTCACCATTTACGATCCAATGACGAGCGGTGTAAATGGCAACCCGGCCTGCAACGGATCTGACGCCGCTTGCAGAACAGCGTTCCCCGGCAACGTCATTCCCGCTGCCCGAATCGATCCCACCGCGCAGGCGCTTCTGAATTATTTTCCGAAGCCAAATCTGACTGGCAGCAGTACTGCCAACTTCGCAGACAGCTATAGCACCGGCGGCGACATCAATCAGTACAACGGCCGCATCGACTACACCCTGGGGCAGAAGCAGAGGATTTTCGGGCGGTACACGTATTCGCACATCCTCTCGCTTCCTGATAGCCCCTTCAACCAAATATGCACAGACCGTTGCACGGAAACCACTACGGCCCACCAGGTTTCCCTCGCGGACACCATAACGCTTTCACCCAAGTCGATCCTCGATTTGCACGTTGGCTACACTCGCTACGTCTACTTGCGCACGCCTCTCAGCCAAGGCATCGACTTGTCGCCGTTCGGCCCGAATTGGGCGGCACTAGCACCCCAGATGACCTACACGCACATCCCTCAGGTGTGCGTCTCGGAGAGCCCCGGAGACAACCACTGGGGCGGCGGATGGTGCGCACAAGGCACCGGTAGCGGTATCGGCGCATTCGACGACACCTACAGCTTCGACCCGTCATTCTCGGAGATCTTCGGTAAGCACACTCTGAAGATCGGAATGGAATACCGAATCCTCCGTAACAACTACTATCAGAGCAACAATCCTGCAGGTCTGTTCCAGTTCGATGCCGGCATGACGGCGGCAAACCCCAATAACCCGAACAACGGCAACATCGGCATTGGCGCCGCGATGGGAGGCAATGGCTTCGCTTCCTTCCTGCTCGGATACGGGAACAACGGTAGCGTCGTTGAGCCGGCGAAAACGGCCGACGAGAACCTTTACTGGGCGATTTACGGCGGCGACACCTGGAACCTCACCAAGAAGATCACGCTCAATCTCGGTGTGCGGGTCGACCTTCAGGGAAACTGGACCGAGCGCTTCGATCGAATTGTCGCTGCGAATCCCAACGAGGCCAGCCCGTTGCTGGCGATGAGCAGTGCTGTCACCAGCGCGTTCCCGAGCCTGAAGGGCGGCTTTGACCTGGTGAACTCGAGCCGTCATTCAAGCCGCTCCGCTTTCTCATCGTGGAACCACGTGAGTCCGCGAATTGGGGTTTCTTACCAAATCGACCAGAACATGGTGATCCGGACTGGCTACGGAATGTTTTACCTACCGGTGGATGTGCGTTGGAACGATGCGCCACACAACCTGTTCATTAACTCTTTCTCATCGCCTTGGCTAACCACCCAGTCCGATGGGGTTACGCCGAAGAACACTTTGTTCAATCCGTACCCAGGCGCGGGAATCACTCCACCGTTTGGGAGGGACCAGGCATTGATCGATGTTCAAGGAAATGGAAACGAAGCGGCTGAGCCGGGCAACCCTGCTCCATATGTTCAGCAGTGGAATCTGGACATCCAGCGCCAGTTCCATGGCGATTTCTTGGTGGATATCGCGTACGCCGGCGCAAAGGGTACTCATCTCCCCATGCACGATCAAACAATCGATCAGTTGCAGCCGCAGTACCTGCCCCAATCTCAGGCGGACGTTGCCGCTCTCACCGCTCTGGTACCCAATCCGTTCGCCGGCAATTGCACGGGGTGCACTGGCCCCGTGCAATCCGGTGGTGTAGGAACCAACGCAACAGTAAAGGCAGCACAGTTGCTCCTGCCCTATCCTCAGTTCGACAACTATTCTCTTGCCGAACCGGATAACCGCGATTCGAGTTACAACTCGATGCAATTGAAGCTGCAGAAGCGGTTTGCGGCCGGAGCGCAAGTGCTGGCAAGCTACACAATTGCAAAACTCATCGACAACACCAACTCCGAAATCAACTGGCTTGAGGCAGCCGCTCCAAGCTGGAACGACGCCAACGCCTATAACCTCCGCGGCGAGCGCAGCCTGGATGGCTTCGACGTCCCGCAGCGGCTGGTCATCGGCAGTGTTCTGGATCTTCCTGTCGGGAAAGGCAAAGCACTTGGCGGTAACATGAACACGGTTGCCGACAAGTTCGTCGGTGGCTGGGGCGTCAACACCATCATCACATTCCAGAGCGGTTACCCCATCATCGTAGGTGGCTGCCCGGGTGCTCTAAGCAACTCCGGTATTCCCAACGTCGGCTGTGCTAGGACGACAAGAACATCCTTGTCGCACCTGACTTCCGGTACCAAAGACGAGAAACTTGCGATGTGGTACGACACTTCGGTATTCACTGCCGGCGATCCGACGAACTACGGTTATGGCACGGATTCACGTACCGAGCCGAATATTCGCGGTGACGGGCAAAAGAACTTTGACTTTGCCGCCTTCAAAAACACGAAGTTTGGTCCGGATGGTCGATATGGCTTCGAGTTCAGAGGCGAGTTCTTCAACATATTCAATCGCACGCAATTTAGTCCGCCACAAGGCTGGGGCTCCCAGTTTGGCCAGGTGACCGGGCAATACAATCTCTCGCGAGTCATTCAATTTGCCGGGCGAATAACCTTCTGACTCACTGATTCATTTTGTGTCCGGCGGGCCTCGGCCCGTCCGGGCACAGCCTTTTCTCGTAGCTCTTGTTTGTTACTATTTTTGCTTCACTCGTCTGAACAGATATGTTCCAGGCTGCTCAATGAGAATGACGAAGGTCCTTCGCCTTGCTCCATGTCCTCTCCGCTTGCTACCGAGCCTCGCTGTTCTGAGGCTCGGTAGATCTGCGCATTCTCACATTAGAGGCGTCGCTCTTTCTCTTGCTTCGCTTTTCCTGCTGACGCCTTGGGTTGGGCTCGCCCAATCAACAGAGCAGCAAATCGAAATCTCGTTTCGCGCGGGGCAGGTAGCTCTCAGACAAGGAGATTTTGTCCGCGCAACCGTGGAATTCAAGAAGGTCCTCACACTGGATCCGAGCCTGCTCGAGGCGCAGGTCAACCTTGGCCTTGCCTATCAAAGCCTCCTCGACTACGACGCGGCTGCCCGTTACCTGGCCCATGCTCTTCGAGAACGCCCAAATTTGACGAACCTCAACGTCATCGTCGGGATGGATTACATCAAGCTTGGCTCGCCCGACAAAGCTCCTCCGTACCTTGAACAAGCATTGAAACTCGATCCAGCGAGCACTGATGCGCATCAGGCAATGGCGCTCTATTACTTGACCCAGGAGAATTTTCAAGGCGCTGCTGAGCAATACCGCAAAGTTGCCGAACTGGACCCAAACAAGGCTGAGGCTTTGTTCAGAATTGGACATCAATACCTTGATCTCGCGGCGCGTCTCGCCTATAGCGGCGCTCGTCTCTATCCGGAGTCCCCATGGGGGCATCGGTTCCTTGGCGATATGCTCCTGGAACGCGATCGCTGGGAAGATGCCGCGCACGAATACCAAAAGGCCCTGGCCATCGATTCCCAACAACCGGGGTTACATGCCCTCCTCGGCATCTCCTATCTCTATGCGGGAAAACCCGACGACGCGGAAGCTGAGTTTCGTCGCGAACTCCAGCTTCATCCACACGATGAGCAAGCATGGCTCGGCCTGACAAACATTCAATTGGCAAACCGGCAGACATCAGATGCCCTCGCCTCGGTAGAAACTGTCTGGCGACAATCCCCTGAGTTTTTGAAGGCTCATCCCGACTTCACCTTTGTCAATCTCACTCAAAAAGACGCCCAGACTTGCATACCAGCTTTGCAGGATCGCCCAGATAGTCCGGCAAAGCATTTTCTTCTCGCTACACTTTACGCTTCCATCAATGAACTCGCCTTTTCAGAGCGCCAATCGCAGTCCTTCCAAAACGATCTGTCAGCATGGCAGCAAGCCTCTCACCCATCTGAGCCAGATGCCTGCAAACTCCACCTCTACTCCCAATGCTTAGCCTCCCTCCAACGCGCGAAGCCGTTGACCTCGTCCGCCAACCTCACACTCGGAAGAACCTTGTTCACGCTGCAGCAATACCAACGCGCAGCCGAAGATTTGGCGCGAGTGCATGGCAACAAAGACGAAAACTCCGAGGCCAGCTATTGGTTGGAGCGAACGTACCAAGCGCTCGGGGCTGCGGCCTACGCACAACTCGAAGCTTCTTTCCCCGATTCCTGGCGGACCCACCAGTTGCGCGCAGAGGGCTTTGCCCTTCGCCGGGACCGTGACGACGCAATCAAGGAATACCAGGCCGCACTCCTTCTGAAACCCGACGAAGCGGAACTTCACGAAGCACTGGGAGAGTTCTATCTGGATAATCGCTCTGACGATGACGCGCAACGTGAGTTGGAGAAGGCCGTGGCCCTCGATCCCTCGCGCACCAAAACGCTCTATTTGCTCGGACGCCTATACGTCCTTGACAACAAGAACGAAAAAGCAGTGCCGTATCTGCGTCGAGCACTCCAGCTTCAACCCAATCTCAACGAAGCCAGTGGCCTGCTAGGAACTGCCTATGTACGCATGGGGCAGTTCGCCGATGCGGTGCCCAGGCTGGAGAAGGCGGTGTCCTTGGATCACTTCGGAAACATCCACTATCAGTTGTTCCAGGCGTATCGAAAGCTCGGCCAGCCCGAACTCGCCCAGAAGGCGCTGGAGCGTTCTCAGGACATCCGTCGAAGCTCTCTTGAACGTGATCAGGCTCTCGTCATGGGATCTCCGCAACCTGAACCAGATTCACAGTAATTCGCATTGCTGAAAAGGCTCAAGCACTCGAAGCTGGATTCACATTCGCGCCTTTCCTCATCGGGATAAGCGCATGCTTATACTGACTATGCCTTCCCCTCTGATTCGCTGCCAACCGAGGCGCAACTTCCTTGTAACAGCCTTTCTTCTTGCAGCCTCTCACACAATTCCAATCGATTCGCCGGCACAGAAACCTGCGCTTGCACAACCTGCGGTCGCGAATTACCTCAATACACAACCCGGCGTGGAATATGTCAGCGACCAGGTCTGCGGCTCGTGCCACTCCTTCGAATACAAAACTTTTAAACAAACCGCAATTGGTCGATCGACTTCCGTTCCCTCCGAACAAGATCTGAAATCTCTGTCGAAACCAGTCACGTTCTCAAACACTGCGCTGAATCGCACTTACAGTGTCTACGCCCAGGATGGAAAGATGTTCCACCAGGAATCGGAGCGCGATGCCAGTGGCCAGCTTGTATTTTCCGACTCCCACGAAATTGCTTACGTAGTTGGTGCAGGCGAAATTGGCAAATCCGAACTCAATTCGCCTATGCGGCGACTTGCCTTGAGATCATTTGTCGATGAGTGATTCGGCGATTACCAGCGGTCACTACCCACCGCGCTGCGCATCAAGGAAGTAGGCCCAAGGACGCCGCGCTCACTGTACAACCGTTGCAGCCCGGCTGCTGCGCCTTCGTGCGCGCAATCTCCTCGTCTACTTTCTTCTTTTCCTGCTTACGGTGAGCAGGCCCGAGTAACTGCGAATATTCCTCCAGCAGGGCCTCACGGAGATGTATTTGAAATTGGACAGGGATATCCGTTTGTTTGTCTAGCAGACGCAGCGCCAGCTGAACGGTTTGATCCCCCTGCTCCACCTCCCCGGAACGGAATTGCTCCATCCCGCGAAGCGCGGGAATGGTGATGAGGTCTATGGGGTCTGTCCCGACGTTGCTAACGGCGAGGGCCTCTGCCCGGTCGACGTCCTGCAGTGCTTCCTTGCACCGTCGCATCCCACAGGTCGCGCGACTCCGCGCCAGATAGACAACGATCGTTTCAGCTACGTTCGGATCAGCTTGCGCTTCCAAAAGGCGGAGCGCCCCGGATGCCTGTTCCTCGGCTTCTGCGTACTTCCGTTCCTTGATCAAAGCAACTGCCAGATCTCTGCGCGTGATTGTCTCAGCAGCCGATTCACCCGCGGTATGCTCAAGTTGAACTGCCTGGCGCAGACATCGCTCGGCCGTGTCGGCTCGCCCTGTAGCAAAGTAAACTGTCGCAATCCCATCCAGAGCCTTGGCATAGAGATCAAGGGCTCCGATCCCCCGCGAGAGACAAATGGCATGTGCAAAGCCGTTCTCTGCAGATTCATGCTCAACAACTTCCTCATAGGCAACCGCCAGAGCAATCCAAAGCGTTGCCAGTTGCCGGGCGCTGGCATGTGCCGTCTCCGCCAAAGCGAGAGAGTGACCGCCAAACGGGAAGTTACCGATTTTCTGGTCGAATTCGAGGCATTTTCTGGGTTGGAAAACTGTATAAAATGGGCCCTATTATGGAGCCAACAGTGTTCACCCTCGATGGTATTCAGAAATTCCACAGCTGGACACACGCCAGCCTCGATCTCCTACTCGACCACCTGGCCACAATCCCACTAAGCGATTATCTGAGGGAATTGCCAAGCTTCGGCTTCGCCACACTGCGGAAACAGGTGATTCACATCTTCAACTGCGAAGGATTTTGGATTTACACGCTCCAAGGGCTCCACTATGTCGATCGCAATCCTGCCGAATGTCCTGCTGTTGCGGATGCCAGGCTCTTGCAGCAGGATGTCAGCCGACGGACCCAAGCGTATTTATCGAACTTGACGAATCATCAGCTCAACAAGGATACGGAACTTCATTTCCCCGATGGAGACAACGCTGTCCGCACTCCCTCACTCATCCTGCATCATGTTCTGACCCATGCCTTTCATCACAAAGGCCAGATCGCTGCCATGTGCCGGGAGCTGGGTCACCCTACGCCCGACACCGACATGAACCAATTTGAATGAAGGCCAGAGAAATGGGGTTACTAATGGGATGGTCCGCCGCCTGACGCCCTGCCGGGTATAAGGGTGAGCGAGGAGGCTTCCCATGAACCTGCACACCATCGGCATTGATTTGGGCAGGACTGTTTTTCACCTTGTTGGATTGAGCCAGACCGGAGAGGTTGTGGTGCGGAAGAGGTTCTCCCGCAGCCAGCTTCTTCGCTTCACCGCGAACGTGCGAGTCGATCTGATGGGGATGGAAGCCTGCGCGGGCTCTCATTTTCTGGGCAGGACTCTTCGCGGACAGGGCCATGAAGTGCGCCTGATGCCCGCGCAGTATGTAAAGCCGTTCGTGAAGACCAACAAGAACGACTTCATCGATGCGGAAGCGATTGCGGAGGCAGTGAGCCGTCCCTCGATGCGCTTTGTGCCGATCAAGACCGACGAGCAGCTGGATATGCAGTCCCTGCACCGGGTGCGTGAACGCTGGATCATGCGACGTACGGCAGTGGTGAACCAGATCCGGGGTCTCCTGCTGGAGCGGGGCATCACGGTGAGGACGGGAAGGTGCCATCTGGATGCAGCTCTTCCCATATCCTCGAAGCCGGTTCGTCGTCCCTGTCGGGAGCGTTTCGCTTCCTGCTGGCCGAACTGAAGCAGGAGCTGGAACAACTGGCCGGCCACATCGAGCAAGCCGAGACGCTGATTCAGAGAGCCGCGCAGCAGAGCGAGGCCTGTCAGCGTCTGGACGCGATCCCTGGGATCGGCGCGCTTACAGCGACCGCTCTGATTGCGGCCATCGGCAACGGCGAGGCCTTTCGCAAGGGTCGCGAGTTCGCTGCCTGGGTCGGGCTGGTTCCCCGCCAACACTCCACCGGAGGCAGGCAGAAGCTGCTCGGCATCAGCAAGCGCGGCAACTGTTATCTGCGGAAACCATTCGTGCAGGGCGCCCGCGCGGTGCTGCAGTTCAGAGAGAAGCAGTCTTCCGGTCTAAGAACGTGGCTGGCGCAACTCACATCGCGAACACACTACAACGTCGTCGGCGTGGCACTGGCCAACAAGCTGGCGCGGATAGCATGGGCTGTACTCGCCAGAGGCGAAGCTTATCGGCCACCGGTTCTGGCCGACAGCCTGACTGGTCTGCAGATGGCGCCTGTCTAGCGACAGGCTTGGAAATCGCTCAAGCGATTCCCACATCTGCAAACCACCGATGACTACGAGGTTTAAGATCCTGCCAGGTCTGCTGGCGAACCATGAGATGGCACAACGGTCGAACCAGGCGCTCCCCAAACCCGAACTCGGAAGAAGTCCTTCGAGACTGAGTTACTAGTGGGGAACGGAGCGCGGCGCATATCCTGGCCCGGAGCAAAAGCTCCAACGAAGGCCGAATACATTTGCGCAGACCAACCCGTCACTCTCACTTTTCGCTTGCAGCAAAGCGTCAGGCGCGACAGGACGAATCTCGGCAATCTGCTCGCTCGAATCGATAATGTCCTCGGTTAGCAAGAACCCCGCAGCCAATTCCAGATCGTTCCCAGGCGTCATCGCACAACTCGTTCTGGGGCGGGCATTGGGCATTGCGGCCAGCCTTTTCATGGGCTGGCTGACCACCAGCCTCCTGTTTCACGTGACTAGGTACGACCTCTCATTCTCGCTGCGGCTTCGACGGTTCTGGCGATTTGCGCAGCCGGAGCGGCATTCATCCCTGCCATTCGCGCAGCATCGGTTGATCCGGTGAGAGCATTACGCACGGAATGAGAACCTGGTCGAGTGCGTTGAATTCGCGTTCGACCTGTTGAACTTGCACGCCTTTTCGGACAATTGACCCTCGACTCAACTGTTGATTTCAAGCCCAACGCGAACCAACGAAGACTCCGGCGTATGCGCGATGAACCTCTTGCAGTACGTTGAGCGAGGCCGACCAGCGGCATGTATTGAACAAAGTTTCGGCGTCACACCTTTCGAACTACACGATCCGTTGTATTAGTGTCGATCGTTAAAAGCTTTGTGTTTTCCCGCGCTTGATACTTTTTTGTAGAAATAGTATCCAAAACCGCGTTCGTCGCCGTATCTATATGACATGCGGATAACGGCTTTTGCGTACATGCGGGTTGGCAGCAAGGGGCAACTGGATGGCGACGGGGTCCCCCGGCAGACAGCGGCGATACACCAATGCGTGAAATCCAATCGGATTCAGTTGATTCGTTCCTATCGGGAGGAGGCGGTTTCAGCTAAAGAGCGACCTCGAACATCGCCTCGCCCTTCAAGGGTCATCGAAGACCTCCATGCGGAGGGGGTTCGCCTCGTCTTGGTCGAGAAGTTGGACAGACTCTCCAAAGACCTGATGATTCAGGAGAGCATATTTGCCGACTTCCAGCGCCATGGGTTTGAAATCCGTTCAATCGCCGAGCCAGACCTTCACTCTGACGACCCAAGCCGGGGACTTATGCGACAGATTGTCGGAGGATTTGCTGAGTACGAACGACAGTTGATTGTCACCAAGCTACGGGGAGTACGGCAGCGGAAGAGAGAGAAGCAAGGACGATGTGAAGGACGGCACCCGTTCGGGGTGCATCGCGGTGAGTCGGAAACACTCAGAAGGATGCGGGAACTCCGGCGCCAGGGAGCAACCTAGGAGGCATTGCCCCAGCCTTGGGAAACAGGGAAAAAGCCGCGGTACCCCCTCGCGGGGAATTCGGTGGTCACAGAATTCTCCGCACGAACGGCCGTCGAGCGAACTCGGTTGGCAAGTCGTTATGAAAAACAGAAACACGTCACGTCCGGAGGAAAGCTTATGGTGAAACCCAATGTGGATTTCGATGCCGTGGTCGAAGAGTGGCTCGGCTCTCAGGCTGGGTTCAAACGCTACGTGAATGCGACTGAGAATCTCTACTCCGCTTTCACCGAGGGCTGGTGCGGCCCGCGCTCGGGGCCTGCCCGATGCATTCGCAGACTTCCGTACAGCTTTGCTCTCAGAATCCGCCTACAAGCATCTCCGAGTCGGCGAGCAACGTTCTAGCCGCAACGTCGAAATTGAATAGGGTTGCCACGCTCAATGGGAGGCACTTCTGAAACGAAAGGAGAAACATATGGCACTCAAAATCGAATACGTCCGCAAAAGTGGTGAAATCCTCGGCTCCGTGACTTCCGGGTTCTCGGACGGTTCTTCAACCGTACGCGACCGGGGCGGAAAAGTTCTCGGACACACATCCGACCTCTTCCACACTACAAGGGACGCGACGGGGCGGCTCATTGCAACCAACACCGCCTCGCCGGGGCTCCTCATCAAGAAAAAGTAGCCGGTGTCCCGACGACATGTGCTGCAACGACTAAGCCGGAGAGTCAAATGATGGTTGTCTTCAAGCGGGGCGGTAAGCCGCAAATCAATTGGTCCAACACGCTGCGGCAAAGGGGAGCAAGATCGTGGCAATCGCGGACAGCCACGGCCTTCCAATCGCCATCGGGCTACGAGCGCTTCACCGAATGAGTCAACACTCGCCGAAGCCGCGCTCGCGCAATGACATATCGCTGCCGTCCCCAACGGCTGATAGGCGACAAGCCTCTGACAGCGATCGACTCGATGATCGAGTTCGTGATCAGCACGGTATTGAAATGATCTCTCCCAATCGGCGAAGACGAAAAAGAACCCAGGACGGCAGACTATTGCGTTATTCAAACGACAACACGCGAGGACTTAATGAAACCTCCCACAGGTCAATCGGGCCCCAAGCCAGTTCCGAACTCTAAGAGGCTACTTCGGGAAAATGTTCGACTTGCCAAGAAGACCGCGCTCTTCTCGTCCCGTGCCATCGATCTTCTCACCGCAATGACGAGAGAATTCCAATTTTCCATTAAGGCGGGCGAACTCCAGATCATCAACGGCAACTGGTACGTAACCCACACCGGACTGCTGCGGCTGGCGCGTCGCAAAAGATGCTGCGGCATCCATGTTGAAGCCGTCGATTCGATGTGTGAATCGGCGGCAAATCGCTTCGTCCTCAAGGCGACGGTTTTCCCGTCCAAGGGTTCGTCGGGATTCGTCGGCTACGGCGATGCCGACCCGTCCAACGTTTCATCTCTGGTCCGTGGCGCCGAGATGCGCGTGGCCGAAACCCGAGCTGTCAACCGTGCCCTGCGCAAGGCCTACGGCATCGGCATCTGTTCGGTCGAGGAGATCGGATCGTTTCCGAATCCGGCTGAGAAGTTTCCTCCGCAAAGCGCAAACGGCAACGGGATGGCACGGGCCCCAAGGTCCGCGACCGTCTCTGCCAGATCATCCGCCAGCACAAGCTCGATCCCGAACTGGTCAAGGCCTACGCGGTCGACTTCTGCGGCACGAGGACGCTCCGAGAGGCAAGCAGGGAACAGGTGGGGAACTTCGTCCAGCAACTGGCCGAGCGGGCCGCGAAGGACCGCGATGCGCTGATCTGCGAGCTCAGCAGCTATGCGCAACCGAAGCAGGATGGTGTCGCGTGAAACGCCAATTCCCAGGACTTGCTGACACGGCCCGCGATTCCTGGCATGAGATTCCCGACGGAGTCTTTCTGGTTCAGGTCGACGGAGCCCAGTTCCGCTGGCATGCCCACAAACCGTTCTACGTCCTCCGATTCTCGGTCATCGAGCCCCGCACTCTGACAGGTCAGTCCATTGTCAGTCGACTCTACTGCACGGAAAAAGGGATGTGGAAGCTGGGCTGGTTCCTGCAGGATTTTCTCTATGACCCGGAACTGTTGGCACAAGAACAGATCGATGAGAAAGCTCTGCCCGGACTCCGCGGCGTCGTCAAGATCAGCCATGCCGTGATCAACGGCATTTCGATGATCAACCTCGACGGCTTCGCCCCAGCCAGCCAGTGGGAGGAACTCTCCGTGGCTCCGCTGCCGAGCGCTTCTGGCTGCACCAGCGCGGAGGCGGCCCGATGAACTATTCCTATACCCAGATCAGCCAGTATCTCGGCTGCCCGCGCCGTTACCGGCACCGCTACCTCGATGGTTGGCAGGAGAAAGACACGCGTGCCGCCATGCTCTTTGGTCGAGCTTTCGAACAGGCCCTGGCCGCTCTCTTTCGCCGCGAAGACCCAGCAATGGTGTTGTTCGAGCAATGGAGCCTGTCGAAGAACATGGGGCTGACCTACTCCGGCAACGACAACTGGGACCGAATGCTGCAACAAGGCGTCCAGTTGCTCGAGCGCTTCGTTCAGGAGGATCGCGTTCGGATTCGGCGCCCTCGTTCCAAGCCAGCAGATCCAGTTCACTCGAAGTCTCGGTTCGGGCAACAATTTCGTCTCCTATGTTGATGCCATTGGTGAGCTCGACGGTATGCCCTGCGTTCTTGAATGGAAGACCAGCTCCGCGCGCTTTCCAGAAGAACCGGCCGGCCTTTGCGCACTCGATCCGCAACTGGTCTGCTATTCGTGGATGACCGGCATTCGCGATGTCGCCCAAATTGTCTTCGTGCGCAAGCGCCAGGTCGAAGTTCAGTACCTCCGGGCCACCATTTCTGACGAACAGCGGCAGGAGTTCGCAACCCTGGTCGATGACACCGTGCGCCGGATCGAGTCCGGATTGTTCCTCCCGCATAGCGGCATCCGCTTTCCCCAAAACCCGTGCACAACCTGCCCCTTTGTCGGGCTCTGCCTCGATCGAGTCCGACCTGGTCGAAACTGCACTTGTGCGTAAGCCTGGAGTTGACCTTGGTCTGTTTGACGAACTTTCGTTTTAGACGGATGCCGATGACGCCCAAGCTCAATCAGAAGCGTGCTCTCTTTGTGCTGACCAAGATCGACGAGATTCTGGCCTGGGAGAAGCAGAAAGATGAGGAGCGTGACACGCGCTTTGTCGATCTGGGCAGGTATTTGTGCGAGGTGCGGGCGGGGCAGTACTGGCGGATGGAGAACTTAAAGTCCTTCGATGAATTTCTGCAAAGACGTTTTCCCGATTCCCGCCGCACCGCCTACTACTCTGATTTCCATCCATGAACACTTGCCACCCCAGATCCGGCGAGATCTGAAACAGGTGGGATGGACCAAGGCGGCGGAGTTGACCAAGGTCGCGCGTTCCGATGGGAAGCACTTCGATTGTGCAGCATGGATGCACAAGGCCCGCACCTTACCCCGGGATCAGTTCAAACGCGAAGTCGACCAGCACCTCACCGGCAAGAACACCGAGCCGACCGAAATCATCTACTTCAAGTTCTTCAAGAGCCAGGTCCCGGTCATTGAGCGGGCTATTGAGACGGCAGCCCTGATGCTCGGCACGGACAAATCCCGTGGCTATTGTCTGGAGATGATCTGTGCGGATTTCTTGGCGGGAGCGAACCTCGACTCGGGACAACCGGACGTACTCTTGTCCTCGATGGAACGGTTTTTCCGATTCTTGCCCGGCAAAGAGCGGCAAGCTTTTCTCGAGCAGATCACGGAGAAAGCGTCATGAAGCGGATTCCGTTGAAGAGTCCTCGACTGCGCCTCGCTCCCGAATTGTACGAAGAGCTGCGCCTGCAGGTGCTGCGCAGGGACGGATGGAGATGCCAGAGTTGCGGTGCGCTGTCGAACCTCGAAGTTCACCATCGGGAATTGCGCAGCCACTCCGGCGATGATTCAGAGCAAAACCTTATTACCCTTTGTACCGGATGCCACGCGATCATACATCGGGGAACTGATTGAAAGCTCTTTCGGGCGGGCTTGGTAGCGATCTCATCAAACGCCATTTCGACTGTGCCCATTGTTTCGGCGAGCAGGGTTAGGCGCGAGCTGGAGAATGGAGAATTCGGCCCGATGGCTGGATCCTGGAGCTGATCGAGGATCGAATGTTGCGGACGGAGGCATTGGTATACGGAGGACACCACTTTTTTTCGGCTCGAATCTTGGGAAATAATTTCTTTGGATTCAATGGCTTATGGTTTGCATTTATCTTTCGAGTTGAGGTATGATCAGCCTGAGACTGAGCATTAATCGGTTGATCGTCGACCCTGGTGTCGAGATGTAACCGAACGCTGGCACGCCCTTTAAAAGTCTGCCTTATCGGCACGCCAAAAGTACCTCAGCGCGGCTCTTCTCCCAACAACAGAAGCTGTTTTCCCGGTGTGTAAACGCCGCCGTACAGACGTGCCTTCTGAGGCGCCGCCTTACCAGCAGACCAGCGGGCAACGGCATGGTGAACAAATCGAAACCCACCGTGCCGATGTCCCAACAGACTTAAAAAGATCGGGGGTGAATTCGAATTTTTCAACTTTGGAATCCATGGTGGAAAGGTGCGACGAGATGCCTTCCCCTTGGATGACCAGAGGGTTTCCGTGGCGTTCGCCCGCCATTCGAAACCTTGATCCGGAGTGCAACAACCAGGTTCAGAAAACTTGAAGATCTCTCCCTGGTCGGCGCTGCTCTTCAAGAAAGCAGAAGGGGTAAGAACATTGACAGAACCTACGACACATCAGATCCTCGCTGCAGAGGAACCCGCGACGCCGGCGCCTGTCCCTGCACAAAACCACGCCTCCGAAACCATGACATTGCATGCCGGTCAAGGACCGGAAGATCAAAGAACCTCGGACGCGCCGCCCAAATGCACTGAAATGCCGGTGACCACGTTCACTAAGGTTAACGGAATCCCAGAGTGGGTGAGAAAGACGAGCGGCGAACTGAAGAGTATACATTTTCGCTACTCCCTTCCCCACAACGAGGCAAGCTTATTTAAGAAGAGTCGTGCACAGGCCGAATACAAGCGCGATCCATGGGAATCGATGCCGCTCCCTACAGGTTATGCGGCTTACGGCACGACCGAAGAGCTCTTCGCCAGGATCAAACTGGCCATCGCTGGGCAAACCCATCTTTCGGACAAGGACAGCGCGCTGCTCACGCTATGGGTCTTCTCGACTTGGTTCCACGATGTGCTTTCCATAGCACCTGGCCTGGCAATTACCGGGCCGGCGCATGAGGGAGACGCTGTTCTGCGCGCCCTTTACGCTTTTTGCTACCATCCTGTCCTCGTGAGTGAGATGACAGGCGCTGCTCTGAGCGCAATCCAGTGGGATAAGAAGCCGACTTTGCTCATTTTCGAACCAAACTTGAGCAACCGTTTGGCTGCGCTCCTTTGCAGCTCTACCCGCCGTGGCTACCTGGCGCTGAGGACCGTACCCGGAGCCTCAAGGTCCGCTTTCGATTTCTACGGTCCAAAGGCCGTTTTTACAGGTGAGGGTCCGCCGATCAAATCGATGTTGCAACATTTCGTACACATCAACGCACTTCCTGCATCAGGCGCCTATTCGGAACACGTGACGCCCATGACGAAAGAGATGATGGAGAGAGTGCAGAACCAACTCCTTCGTTACCGTTCTGAGCACTTGCCAGAAGTGTCGAAATTGGAGCTCTGCGCTGCAGGGCTCTCCCCCGACTTCAACGCCATCGCGAGTGCTCTGTGTGAGTGTATTGTCGGTGCGCCAGACCTGCAGAATGAGCTTGTATCTCTGCTTACCCCGTATTCCGACCAGCAGATCGCCGAACGCCTCGATGACCTCGGAACGCTCTCCGTCGGCGCCGCGCTTGCTCTGTGCCATCAAGGAAAGGACCAAATCCTGATAAACGAGATCGCCGCGGAGGTCAATCGCGCGCTGAAAGACCGTGGCGAGAGAATACAGTGCAGCCCGGAAAAAGTTGGTCATAGGATGAAGAAAGCAGGCCTGCTCAGCCGGCGGGTGAGCGCAGCCGGCAATGGGTTCGTTTTGGATCATGCAACTCAGGTCCGCATTCACGATGTGGCCGCCAGTTACGGTTGTGTAGGTTTGACCGACGACAAGGAAAACCTCCATTGCTCTTTATGCCAACAAAACAAATGACTTATGTAGGCTATGTAGGATGTGCAGGTTTTTTGCAGTTTTTGAATGTTGCCAGCACCGGCACCCTCACCGCGCAAACGGGATCTTGTCCTTCCGCCGATCATTGCACAGGGCTTCCTGCGCACCAAGGAACCTGATCGCGACCAATACGCGTTCTAGATGGTTGATTTTAAATGATTTATATTGACAAACGTCAGCCGCCACGTAGAGATTTCACCTTATCCAAATTCTCAAGGCAAAACCTCCACGCGAGGCGGCGCTCCGGCCGAATTAAATGAGAGTCTTTAGGAATGAGAGACTTTCATTTATGAGGTACCAACTTTCACACTTATGCGGTCAAACTTTCACCTTATGGGTGCACCCACAGCGCCCCACCAAGAGCAGGTTAAGCTCCTAGCTGCATCCTGACGTCGATCCGCAGCTCATGCAGCGGTAGCAACTCCCGTTGCGAACCATGATCGCTCCGCAGGTTGAGCAGCTCGGTGCGTCACCCATCTCGTACATGCTGCGCATCGCCTCGGACGCATGGAAGAGGCCGCGATCCTGCAACTCCGGCCCGTGACTTGAACTCGTCGAGGCCGATGCCTGCGTCTCCGGCGCGATGCTGCCGCCCGGGGCCGAGGTGCTCCCCATGCCCGAACCCAACCGCTTCGCCACTTCTTCGGCCAGTCGCGAGAGCTGGTTGTGGTCCGCTTCTTCGGGATCGTTATCGGGAAGAATAGTGGGCGTCTCTGGCAGCGGCGCAGCTTGCGGAGTGAGTCCTGCAAACAGCGTCAGTTGCTCTCCCGAGAGGAAGCGCAGATTCAGCCAGCGGAAGATATAGTCCATAAGGCTCTTCGCGTAGCCAATCTGCTCGTTGCCGGTCCAGCCCGATGGTTCGAAACGGGTGTGTGCGAACTTCTCGCAAAGCACACGCAGCGGAACACCGTGTTGCAGCGCAAGCGAAATTGAAGTTGCGAATGCATCCATCAATCCGGACACAGTCGAACCCTCCTTCGCCATCTTGATGAAGATCTCTCCGGGCTGGCCTGTCGGATAGAGACCGACAGTGATATACCCTTCATGACCCGCAATGGAAAACTTGTGCGTGATTGAGGCGCGCTCCGCCTGGAGCCGATGACGGACGGCGCGCGGCGGTCCATTCAGATCCTGCGGGAGCTTCTCTTCGGTGAGTGCCGCAGTCATCTGCGGAACTGTCGTGGCTTTGGCAATCTCCTCGACCGCGCGCTGGAATGCATGCGCGGCAGAGACTACCGACTTTGCCGTTACCTCGAGTCTTTCGCTGATCTTCGCTTCGAGCGTCTTAAGATCGGCCTCGGTCGCCGGTTGTCCGGCCGCAAGCTGCGCCATCACGCGCTGCCCCGCCGTGTCCAGAGCCGTGGCCTCCTTCTTGGTCTCCATGCTCGTGTTCAGCGGCTGGGTTCCCTTGGAGCCGTCGCGATAGATGGCCACTGCCTTGATTCCTTGCCGCCAGCTTTCTGCATAGGCCTCTGCGATGTCCTCCACCGTGGCTTCCTGCGGCAGATTCACGGTCTTCGAAATCGCGCCCGACAGGAACGGCTGCGTCGCGGACATCATCTTGATGTGGCCCATGTAGTGGATCGAGCGAGTTCCCTTCGCCGGCTTGAAGCTGCAATCGAACACCGGCAGGTGCTCAAGCTTGATGCCCGGTGCGCCCTCAATCGTTCCGGTCGCATCGATGTAGCTGACGATCGCATCGACCTGGTCGTCTTTATAGCCAAGCTTGAACAGAGCAGCCGGCACGGTGTTGTTGACGATCTTGATCATGCCGCCGCCTACCAGCTTTTTGTACTTCACAAGCGCCAGGTCGGGCTCGATCCCGGTGGTGTCGCAATCCATCATGAAGCCGATCGTCCCTGTCGGAGCCAGCACCGTAGTCTGCGAGTTGCGATATCCGTAGCGTTCGCCGTACACCAGGGCCATATCCCAGCACTCGCGGCTCGAATCGATCAGCGCCTCGAGCTGAGGCAACATGAAAGGCTCGCCGCTATTCTTCGACTTGCCGATATTGTTCACCTCTGCGCGATGCATCCGGATCACGTTGAGAAATGGTTCCCGATTTACGTAGAAGCCCGGGCAGGCGCCGCCCTGCCGTTGCACGCTCGCCGTCAGCGGCGTTGCCGACGCCAGTGAAGGACAGTGAGCGGCCAGCACCGCAGACTGCAGGTAAGCTTGTCCGCACATGATTGCGGTCAGCGCAGCAGCCAGGTCGCGGCCTGTAGCCGAATCATAAGGAATGCCGAACGCCATCAGCAGCGCACCGAGATTCGCATACCCCAAACCGAGCGGCCGGTAATCATGCGAATTGCGCGCGATCCTCTCCGTCGGGTAACCCGAGTTGTCGACCAGGATCTCCATTGCCGTGATGACCACCGAGATCGCATGGCGGTATTCCGGAATGTTGAACACACCCGTCGAAGAAATAAACTTCATCAGGTTGAAACTCGCCAGGTTGCAGGCCGAGTTGTCGAGGAACATGTACTCCGAGCAGGGATTCGATGCATTAATCCGCGCCGTGTTTTTGCTCGTGTGCCACTTGTTGATCGTCGTGTCGAACTGCAAGCCGGGGTCGCCGCAATGCCATGTGGCATCGGCGATCATGTGCATAATGTCGCGGGCCTTGTAAGCCTGCACCGGTTTGCCATCTTTCACGGTCCTCGTCGAGTACTCGCCGTCGTTCTCGTAGGCGCGCATGAATTCATCGGTCACGCGCACCGAGTTGTTGGCGTTCTGGAAGAAGATCGACGAGAAAGCCTCGGAGTCCGGTCCGGATCCGTCATAGCCGTTCCGGATCAGTGTGTGGGCCTTCGCCTCTTCCTTTGACTTGCACTCGATGAAATCAATGATGTCGGGGTGCTCCACATTCAGGATGGCCATCTTTGCCGCACGCCGAGTCTTGCCGCCGCTCTTGATCACGCCTGCGAAGGCGTCGAGCCCGCGCATAAAGCTCAAGGGTCCACTGGCCGTTCCGCCGCCTGTCACTCCCTCGTGGCTCGACCGCAGCGAGCTGAAGTTGGTGCCGGTTCCCGAGCCGTACTTGAACAGCAGCGCCTCGGTCCGCGCCAGGTCCATGATGCCTTCCATCGAATCTTCGACCGAGTTGATGAAGCAGGCCGAGCACTGCGGATTCTTGTAACCCGTCGCCGCATGCACCACGCCGCCCGTTGCGGGATCCCAATGCCAGTTGGCGCCGGCCGCATCCGGCTCCAGCCGGTCGCAACCCACGTTGAACCATACCGGCGAGTTGAATGCCACCTTCTGCGTCAGCAGCATGTGCGCCAGTTCGTCGTGGAAGATCACGGCATCGGCGTCGCTGGCGAAGTAGCCGCCCGCAATACCCCAGTCCCGAACCGTCTCGGCAACGCGCGACACGAGCTGCCGCACGCCCGTCTCGCGCTCAGGCGAGCCAATGGTCCCATGCAGATACTTTGAGGCCACGATGTTGGTCGCCGTCATCGACCAGTCGACCGGCACCTCCACATCCTTCTGTTCAAAAATCGTATTGCCCTTGCTGTCTGCGATCAGGGCGGTACGACGTTCCCACTTCACTTCGTCGTACGGGGACACCCCTTCGGTTGAGAAGCGGCGGGAAAATGTCAGGCCACCCTGGCTGGCTGGTGCCCGCAGGGTCGTGTCGGTCGTTTGAAGGTGAGCCTCACTCATCGAATTTGTCTCCATCGGCGATTTCTTTGAATACCTGTCCCTGAGGCATATTTACAGCCAGAATCTGGGGCGGGGTAAGTCTTGCAGGACCGGAAAAATGGGGGTTTTTTCTGTACCGCAGGCTTTTTGCCTTGCACAGGCTCTAACGGGGTTCGTTACAGTCTGTTTACAGCCGCAGATGCAAAAATAACGCTGTCTATGGGGCCTGTCAACCGCAAACCACAACATCTTGTATTTGGCTGGCAAGTCCAGTATCCAGCCGTTAAACCCAAGCAATCCCCCTGTGGAAAGCTCAAATCCGTGCGTGAATCGCGGTCTCACAGCCTCATGTCTGCCCAAAATCCAGTGCAGATGCGGTCTTCGGAGACTGCCAACTCTCGAAATACAAGCCTATTGATCTCATAGACCCGGCACAAGGCGCAGAATCAGTGCATTCTGGTCCTTTCTCCTGTGCGAAATAGAGCAAAATGTGGAGAATCCGGGCGTTACTGTTCAGATACCCGTTCCCTGCTGCCCTGCTAACGTTGTTCACATGCCCGTCATCGATCCTCTCTCCAACTGGCAGCCTTGTCCGCTGCCCTCACGTGAGATTCACTACGGTAGACATGTCACGCTGGCGCCACTGAGTGCTGAGGAGCACGTAACGGCCCTCTGGCGGGCCGCGGAGGGCCACGACGAGGTCTGGGCCTACCTGGCGGACGGTCCCTATGCCCACGAGGCAGATCTGAGGCGGGCACTACAAGAAAAAGAGACTGGGACATCTGCCGTCTTTTTTGCCATTTTGCCCCAACTGAACGGCCGGGCGGAAGGCTACGCCAGCTACATGCGCATGGATCCGGCAAATGGGGCCATCGAGGTCGGAAACATTCTGATGACGCCGTCGCTGCAGCGCACCACGGCCGCAACCGAAGCCATGTACCTGATGGCTCGTCATATCTTCGAAGACCTCGGCTATCGCCGCTATGAGTGGAAGTGCAATGCAGAGAATGCGCCGTCGCGGCGTGCGGCCCTGCGTTACGGGTTCACGTTTGAAGGCGTCTTCCGGCAGCACATGATTGTCAAGCAGCGCAATCGCGATACTGCCTGGTTCTCGATGCTGGACAGCGAGTGGCCGGCGCGGAAGGCAGCCTTCGAGGCATGGCTCCAACCCGAGAACTTCGACGAGCACGGCCGGCAGCGCAAGAGCCTCGAAACTATCTCCGCTTCAAAACCATAATGGCCAACGGTACCGGGGTTGCCTGGGATCGTGACGTCTTGAAGATCATGCAACCGAATCGTTGCTCGTCAAAATAGATGTTTTTAGCAGAGTCTGTATCCGGGAAAGGATCTGCGGATCCTCAGCCTGACAGCGCGGCCCCGCGCATGACGCGTAGGGCCGCGATTTGCTGGTCGTCCACCAGTCTTATGATTGCCAGTTGTATTCCTGGCCGTTCCCTTTCGCCAAAGCCAACGAGGACGACCAAGCTTGTTGTGAAGTCGCTCTTTGCCTAGTTGCCTGACTTCGATTCAATCCTCATTCCATAGAAGGATCTGTGCACGAAGAACACTGACACCAGGAAGAACACGACCGCCAGGATGTGCGCGAGCATCGCATTGCTGGCAGTCAGCGTCACTGCTAGCTCGACCGCAAGCAATCCAAACAGTGTGGTGAACTTGATGACCGGGTTCAATGCCACCGACGACGTGTCTTTGAACGGATCGCCAACGGTGTCTCCGATCACGGTTGCATCGTGCAGAGGCGTCCCTTTCTGCTTAAGGTCGACCTCCACCACTTTCTTCGCGTTGTCCCATGCACCGCCGGCATTAGCCATGAAGATCGCCTGGTATAAGCCGAAGATCGCAATCGAGATCAGATAACCGATAAAGAAGAACGGCTCAACGAACGCGAATGCAAGCGTGGCGAAGAAGACGGCGAGGAAGATATTGAACATTCCCTTCTGCGCGTACTTCGTGCAGATCTCCACCACCTTCTTGCTGTCCGTGACCGATGCCTTCTCCGCGCCTTCCAGGTGAATGTTCGCCTTGATGAACTCCACCGCGCGATAAGCGCCGGTCGTGACGGCCTGCATCGAAGCTCCGGTGAACCAGTAGATCATCGCCCCACCGGTAATCAATCCCAGCAGGAATGGCGCATGCAGCAGAGAGAGGTTCTCTTTGCCATGGCTCAGTCCATCGGTCAGAGCCATGATGATTGAGAAGATCATCGTCGTTGCTCCCACCACCGCCGTGCCGATCAACACCGGCTTGGCCGAAGCTTTGAAGGTGTTTCCGGCGCCGTCGTTAGCTTCGAGCAGGTGTTTGGCGCGTTCAAACTTCGCGTCAATGTTGAAGTCCTTCTTCAACTCAGCTTCGATTCCAGGGACACTTTCGATCAGAGACAACTCGTAAACGGATTGAGCATTGTCGGTAACCGGCCCGTAAGAATCCACAGCGATCGTGACCGGGCCCATGCCCAGGAAGCCGAACGCGACCAGCCCGAACGCGAAGACCGCTGGAGCCAGCATCAGTGCATCCATCGACGGGCCCGTGCTGAAGTAATAGCCCAGTGACATGAGCCCGACCATGCTAAACCCCAGCCAGTAAGCCGAAAAATTGCCGGCAACCAGTCCCGACAGGATTCCCAGGGAAGCTCCGCCTTCCTTCGCCGATGTAACAACTTCCTGCACGTGACTTGAGTTGGTTGAAGTAAAAACCTTGACCAGTTCAGGAATGATCGCGCCAGCCAGCGTACCGCACGAAATGATCGAAGCCAGCTTCCACCAGAGCGATCCGTCGCCGAGTGTGGGGATCATATAGAACGAAACGATGAAGGTCAGGATGATGGAAACGATGGACGTAATCCACACCAGCGAGGTCAGCGGCGCCTCGAAGTCCATTTCGTCCGAGTTCCCGTATTTCGCATGGGCGATTGCGCCATTCAGGAAGTAGGCACCCGAACTGGAGACAAGCATGGCGACGCGCATCACGAAGATCCATACCAGCAATTGCACCTGCGTCGTAGGCTCGTGAACCGCCAGCAGGATGAAGGTGATCAGGGCCACGCCGGTCACGCCGTAGGTTTCAAAACCGTCGGCGCTGGGGCCAACGGAGTCGCCCGCGTTGTCGCCCGTACAGTCGGCGATGACACCGGGGTTGCGCGCGTCATCTTCCTTGATCTTGAATACGATCTTCATCAGGTCGGCGCCAATATCGGCGATCTTGGTGAAGATGCCGCCCGCAATACGCAGAGCCGCGGCGCCCAGCGATTCACCGATTGCGAAGCCGATGAAGCATGGGCCCGCATAGTCGCGCGGAATGAACAAAAGGATGAAGAGCATGATGAGCAGTTCGACCGAGATCAGCAACATGCCGATGCTCATGCCGGCCTTCAGCGGAATCGCATACACCGGATATGGTTTGCCGCGCAATCCTGCGAATGCTGTCCGCGAATTCGCAAAGGTGTTGACGCGAATTCCGAACCACGCCACCCCATAACTGCCCCCGATGCCGATGAGCGAGAACAACAGAATGATCGGCAACGTAACCGCAATCGATTTTCCCGGTACCGGCGCCAGATAGCCGAAGTACAGCGATATGATCACTGCGATGAAAGCCCAGAGCAGAAGAATGAACTTCCCCTGCGTGATCAGATATGTCTTGCACGTCTCATAGATCAGTTCTGAGATTTCGCGCATCGAGCGATGAACCGGCAGGTTCTTCAACTGCACATAGATCGTCAGGCCGAACAACAAGCCGCCGACGCAGAACAGCAATCCGATCATCAGCAGAGCATGCCCGTTCATGCCGAAAAAATTCACGGTCGACAAATCCGGCAGAACCAGGTTGGCTTCGCCTCCGCCCGTCTGTTCCGGCTGCCCGTAAGCAAGCGACGGGACCAGCAGACCAAGGAGTGACCGCACCTGTCTTATATCGCCCATTCAACGATCCTTTGATCGCAAAGAAGATGCGCTTGATTGCATCTTTCCCGATAACCTGAGCCAGAAAAAAAGCGGCCAGGAGCGATGACGCTCGCGGCCGAAAAAGCAAAAGCCCAAACCTGTACTGTCACATATCCTCCAGAACTCTGGTTTGCATCCATCCTAAGTAAATTGCCGAGAATCGCGACCTCAAGAAGCACGGTAAAAAGTCACCGGAAGCCTATCATCCGTGACAAACACTGTCGAGTGATTGCAGTCACACGCTTCCAGACTGCGACCATACGGGGAATGTGCTTGATTCTTCGGACTGAAGTTGCACGAATGCCTGTACATCCGCGGGCAGGAGTCTATCAATCCGAGATGAGATCGTCCACCCTTTTGACGCTCCGCCTCTTTGCGCAAAGACCAGGGTCGCCCGCGTCCTGCCTGTCACAGATCAGAACACCCACTTCATTGGATCGGGATCAGAATTCTGTCCCCCGGCAAAGCGTCCTGAAGATTGTCGCCTCTGATCGTGCGCGATTGGCCACCTGGCAGCGGATGCAGCTTGAACAGTACCAGTTCATTACGATCCGGGTCGTCGAACGCATGAAAACTTGCCACCTGTTCAAGAGAATAATGCGTATGCAGATCTTCCAGAGTCCCCGGATCCACCACGTTCCAGGTTGCCCACCATCCGGGTTGATTGGCGAGCAGTTTGGATCCAAGATCGGGTAAGGTCGCTGTGTGCATGCTGAAGTCATCGCACAGAGTCTGCAGATGTGTGATAAGCGTGATCTCATCCCCGCTGATCGACACCATCAGCCGCTTGCCGTTCGGGTGCTGATCGATGTAGTCGGTAAGCTGCCTTGCCGCATTCACAAATGTGTATTCGGGGTGTGCGGCGAAATTCAAAGTCCACGCGGCGTTTACCGCGGCAGCGATCGAGGCCAGCGCAATTGCTCCCTGCCCAAGCACCCGAAGCGCTCCAGGTTGCAGCGCAAACTTACCCGCTGCCATCGCGATAATGATGAAGCAAAACACTGCCACCAGGGCGAAGTAGCGAGGCTGAGGATGGTTTTGATACGTCATGAAAAGGATATAGCCAATCGCGGCGAGAAGAGCTGCTCCGAATACAGGATCGATCAACAACTCCGCTCCCCAGTTGCCGCGCTTGCTGAAAATTGCCGCAGCCAGAAGCGAAACAAGGATCAACGTGCCGGCGAGCGGAATCAGAATGCGGTCGATCCAGATCGCGCCGTGAATCGACCACCAGAAACTCAGCAACGGCCAATAGAACTCGGTCGGCTTGACATATTTGTTGATGAAGAGAAGGAACCTGAAGTCGGCAAAATATCCCAAGGCGACCAGCAGGCCTATCCACGCGCCAAACGTCAAGACAAAGGTCGATGCAGCGACAGTTGCGCATTTCAGCGCCCCTCGATCAAACCAGTCTCTGAACCTGAATCGCGCTGAATCCGGCGAAACCTTCTCCCTGTCGCGGAAGGCCGCGAACATGGCCCATCCGATCGCCGGCAGCAGAAACACCGCCGTCGTCTTCGTCAGCATCATCAGCGTGAACAGCACTCCGATAACCACCGACGCCGCAAACCGTCGGCGCATCCCGGGTAGCCGGACCGCCAGGTTGAGTGCTGCGAGGGTCAACGCGGTAAGCATCGGTTCGAGGATGGCCAGCCTGCTGAAGCAATACAGAAACGGGCTCGTCACCATCAATGTCAACGCCAGCAGCGCCATCCATTTTGGCCCGCGCCCGCGAAGAAGTGTGTAACTCAACACGAGATTGGCGAAAAAGAATGCCACCGCGAGACCCCGCGCGGCTGCTACGTTTACGCCCGTAAAGAAAAACAGAATCCACTCCAGGAAAGGCCACACCGGCACCGCCGGGCCCGGGTTGAAATCTCCCGGCACGTACCACTGTCCAAAAAGGTGGGCGCGGATGGCGGCATTGCCGTACCAGCCCTCATCCGTGTACTTGGCGTAATCCGTCTGCCACGGAGTGTAGTTGGGGAAATCGGCAGACAGATGCAGCGCATGCGCCGCAGCGAACACCCCAATCACTACGATCCATAGAGTGAACGGCCAGCGTGAGCGCCAGAACCTCCCGGCGGAGATTCCCGCATTTAAGGTTTGATTTGAACTGATCGGCAACGCACTTTCTCCGCGGGCGCAGATAACCTCACGCACTCGTTGCAGGATTCTCGGGGGAAGTATCTTGAGATAAATTCTACTAAATCGTCTAATCCACAACAGAATGCATTCGATCAATTCGATGCCGGCGGAAGTGAGAAAGCTGTTGATCGATTTTTGGAAATCGGATCGCCGATCCGCGCGCCCTGTGCTTACCCCTCCAAACCGCGCGCTATTCGTATGCCAGCGCGTCAATCGGGTCTTTCCGAGCCGCCATCCACGCCGGATACAGCGACCCCACCAGCGCTCCCACAAATGCGATTAAGGCGCCTCTGACCAGCCATCCAGGAGTGATCTCGAAATGCTGCGTCGGAAACGCGTGCAGAAGAGACGCTCGAACCAGGTAGGTTCCCGCGATACCCAGCAGGACACCCGCCACAGCCATCACCGCTGTCTCACGCAAAACCACGCTCACGATCATCGGCTTCGAAGAGCCAAGCGATTTGAGTATCCCGATTTCGCGCGTGCGTTCCAACACTGCTGTATACATCGACTGAAAGATCACCAGAAAGCCGACGATCACTGCGATCCCGGTAATCACCTCGAGCGCAAGGTTGAATCCGGGTATTTTGTCCGGCGTCATCTGGTTGAGCCAGCTGTCGATGGTCATTACCGTGTTGTTCCCGAATCCGCGGGTGGCGAGAATCTCGTTCATCACGAGTTCGGCATTCGCCGAATTGTCGCACTTGATGTAAAAGAGCGAGGCCTTATCTGGCGCCCCGACGAGCTGCTGCATGGTGTCGATCGGAATCAGTTTGCGGCCGCCCTTGCCTGGTTCCACAATCCCTGAAATCCGAAAAGGCTGGTCAAGAATCTTGATCGTATCGCCAACGCGATATCCCTTGCCCGAGTTCGCCAGCACGCTGTCGATAATCGCGTCGTTCGGGCCCTGAAACTTTCCCCCGGAGAGGAACACGAACGGCTTCAGATCGTTGAAGCTCTGGTAATCAATGCCGTACAGGATCTCGACACTTCCCATCGTCGAGATCTTCTGAATCGCGGGCGAAGCCACCGTGACATGTGGCAAGCGCAGTAAAGCCACCTGGTCTTTTACCGGGATCACGACGCCGCTGGCGCCGTTGAAGACGCTCGCATTCGAGGGAAGGAACATCAGGTCCGCGCCAATTCCGTTGGTCCGTTGCTTCTGATCGTTCAGCATCCCCATAAAGATCCCTACGATCGAAAGAATCATGATCACTTCGATCGCCACGGCCGTAATGCTGATCAGCGACCGCAGTGGACGATGCAACAGGTTGGCAAGTACGAGTTTATTCATCGATTCGGACAGGACTCCAACGGACGCCAGACCCTTGGCTGGCCTCATCCCTAAGGGTAACAGCCCGTTCAGACCGGCTGGGGGCATCCGCGGAGTTAACACGCCCCATTTCATTCAGTTGATTTCCCAACCCGTTTTGCACAGAATCGAGTGACGCGGGACACGCAGTCCCCTCTAGTTCGATGATAAGTAAGGGTGATAAAGTAAAAACATACGTGCAATGCCATTCGTAACTTGCCTGTGGAAATTACACGGGCTATGATGTCGGGACTGGTTACCAAATGAGTACTTTTGGGGAAGAGCTTCGATCGCAGCGGCTGTCACGCGGTATCGCGCTGGAACAGATCACCGCTGTCACCAAAATCAGCCAGCGCCATCTTGTTGCGCTGGAGCAGGATCGCTACCAGCAGCTCCCAGGCGGCATTCTCAGCAAAGGCATCGTCCGCGGATATGCCGGCGCCATCGGGCTTGATACTCGCGACTGGACCGACCGCTTCCTGAAGGCCACAACGCAAGTCGGCTTGACCGTGGATACGCCCGACAACGGGTGGGCCGCCTTCGCTTCCAACGTCGGCAAAGAGCGCATTCAACGCCGGGAAGCCCTGGAACAGCGCCTGCGCTGGGTCGGCGCCGTGGTCCTGGTTGCCATCGTCGCATTTGCCGGCTACATCACCGTTCGCTACGTTGGCGTTCGCGCGGGTTGGTGGGGTTCCGTTGTCCCCGTTCCGGCCAGAGCCCAGGCCGTCGTCTCCCACGTGGCTTCCTGGTTTGCTCGATAATCAAAATCAGCTCCCAGGTCGAATTCGTGTTCCTGATCTCCTGACGTCATCCCGTTTGCCCCCTCCATTGCTCCTCCAGGTCCCCGCAAATCCCCATTCGCTGCCATTCTTTGCCCGCGCACCGTACTCCCGATTACCATAGAGAGATGCGCCGGTGCGACCACGTCCGCCGATGCCTGTTGTCTTCCGCGGCGGATGCAATCAGCGCAACTGCCCTCTTCCAGCCAATCGCGGCAGGCAATTACCTTGAGCCCTTCAAACAGGGAGGAATGCAAGTTGAGCGATCGTTTTTTGTTTACCTCTGAATCGGTCACGGAAGGTCATCCCGACAAAATCGCCGACCAGGTCTCCGATTCAATCCTGGACGCCTGTCTCGAACAGGACCCCTACAGCCGCGTAGCTGCCGAAACGCTGACCGCAACCGGACTCGTTGTGATTGCCGGCGAAATCACCACCAAGGCCTACGTCGATTTTCAGAGCCTGGTTCGCGGCGTCGTAGCCTCCATCGGCTATGACAACGCCCTCTACGGCTTCGATTCCAACACCTGCGCCGTCATCTCGTCGATCAACAAGCAGTCCGGCGACATCGCGCAAGGCGTGGACACCGGCGGTGCCGGCGACCAGGGCATGATGTTCGGATACGCCTCCAATGAGACTCCCGAACTGATGCCTGCGCCGATTTCACTGGCGCACAAGCTCACCCGCCAGCTCAGCCTTGTTCGCAAGAATGGCAAACTCCCTTACCTTCGGCCCGACGGCAAGAGCCAGGTCACGGTGGAATACGACGAGAATGGCAAGCCCGCCCGCATCGACGCCGTCGTCATCTCCAGCCAGCACGCCGAAACGATCTCCAACGACGAGCTCCACGCCGACGTCCTCAAACACGTCATTCAGGCTGTGCTGCCCTCCAAGTGGCTCGACGAGCACACCAAGTACCACATCAACCCGACCGGCCGCTTCGTTATCGGCGGACCGATGGGCGACACCGGCCTCACCGGACGCAAGATCATCGTCGATACCTACGGCGGAATGGGCCGTCACGGTGGCGGCGCCTTCTCGGGCAAGGATCCGACAAAGGTCGACCGCTCCGCAGCCTACATGGCCCGCCACATCGCCAAGAACATCGTGGCCGCCGGTCTCGCGGAAAAGGCCGAGGTCGAGCTTGCTTACGCCATCGGCGTGGCCGAGCCGGTCTCCGTGCTCGTGGAAACCTTCGGTACAGGCAAAATCAGCGAAGGCAAACTCACCGAGCTGGTGCGGAAGAATTTCTCCCTCACTCCCAAGGGCATCATCGAAAGCCTCAACCTGCGCCGCCCGATCTACAAGCAGACTGCAGCCTACGGCCACTTCGGCCGCACCGAGCCCGAGTTCACCTGGGAATCGACCTCCAAAGCCGCGGCGATCGCCGAACAATCCGGCGTATCCGCAGCCAAAGCCACCAAGTAGAACCTTTTCACCCCAACCAAGAAGGGACCCGCAAGGGTCCCTTTCTTTCTCCCCTCGTTGCCCGCTCCGGTTCTCTACCCCTGCTCCCTGTAATTTAGAATCTCCATGTTGTTCATTCATCAGCGGGAGCTCTTGATGCGCACTTTTGCACTGATGCTTGCGTTCATCGCATTCACCGGCTGGGCAGCGGCGCAAGCCGGTCCAGACTGGCAGTATGTCGGCAACCACGGCCCGCTGGTGTGGAGCAGACTCGATCCTTCCTATCAGGCCTGCAACAAGGGACACGAACAGTCGCCCATCGATATTCGTGGAGCACGCCTCAACAAAGCGCTCCAGCCCCTCGAATTCCACTACATCGGCGGCTCCGTCACCCTCGAAAACACCGGCCGCAGCATCATCGTCCGCGTGAATCCCGGCAGCTATATGATTGCCGGCGGCGTGCGCTACGAGCTGGTGCAGTTTGAGTTTCACCACCCCGGCGAAAGCGCGGTCAACGGCAAACTCACCGACATGGACGTCGAGCTCCTGCACAAGAGCTCCGATGGAAAAATGGCGGTCGTTGAGATCCTAATGGCCATGGATCGCGGCAGCCCCAACGCGGTCCTCGCCATGTTGTGGCCCCATCTTCCGCCCAAGGCCGGCACAACCGAAAAGGTTGCGGAGATGGTGAACCCCGGCGGTTTTCTGCCACCGGATCGCGGCTACTGGACCTACATGGGATCTCTATCGGCGCCGCCCTGTACAGAAGGAGTTCGGTGGTTCGTCTTCGAAAACCCGATCACGGTGAGCCTCGATCAGCTGCGCTCCTTCAGCTTCATCTTCCGCGTGAACTCCCGGACAGTTCAGGATACCCACGGCCGGCGGATTGAAGCCAACGAGTAGAGCCTGGCCTACTCTGCAAGCGGGCTGAAACTCAACTCCATCCCTTGGTCCCCAGGCAGATTGCGCACTCGCACGCCCGTGACATCGGCCAGCAGATAATGCGCAGCCGACAGCGATGCCGCATCGTGCGAGTACGTCGTTGCAATCACGGTGCATCCCGCTGCCCGCCCCGCCAGCGTTCCTGACTCGGCGTCTTCGAAAACGACGCAGTCCTCGGGATCGTGTCCAAGCAGTACCGCGCCCGCAAGATAGGGAGCTGGGTCCGGCTTTCCCTGCTTTACATCATCGGCAGACACCAGCCGCTCAGGAACGGGAATTCCTGCTTCCGCCAGCCGCATCCGGGCCAGCCGTTCGGTGGCGCTCGTTACCACGCTCCAGCTGTTACGCGGCAACGCCTGAAGCAGATCGAGTACCCCGGGGAGCACCGCGATGCCTTCTCCGTCAGCCAGCTCGATGTCCTCGATCAGCCGCAGTTCCGCTTCGCTGTCCAGTTCCGGCCTTAGCATGGCCACCGTTTCGATCGCCCGCCGGCCATGCGCCATCTTGATTGCAAACTCCGGATCGACGCCCCGCATTTCCGCCCACTTCGTCCAGCTCCGTTCTACCGAGCCAATGGAGGAAATCAGGATGCCGTCCATGTCGAAAAGCACGCCTTTGCAGCGAATCTCGACTGGGGAAGATGCCATGTATCAATTGTAGCGATCCGGCCTGCGCTTATTTCTGCTGAGCCGTCGGGGACTTTGGAGTTCCGAAGCTCACCACCGGAGGTTCGCCAAACGTGATGATCGCTTTCGCGCTTCCCGTTCGCGCGCCCTGCTGCAGTTGATTCTCTCCCAGAGTCACCGCATTATCTGCGATCCCGGCACCGGCGGACCAGGAATCAAATCGCGCCAGCGCAGGCGGTACCGCATCCCCCGCGGAATTGAGTCGCCCTGTGACTCCGCCCTTCTTCCACTCCCATTGCAGCTTTCCCTTCGCGGAGGATGCGAGATCTCTGCCCGTGAACCCAGCCATCTCGACCTTTCCTTCGCCGTCAATTCCGGGGCCGGTGCACTTCAATTGCAAAAGACGGCAGAGCTCCACCGGACTCACCTTCTGGAAATGTCCCTCCAGCGAGTACGCCGGGGAATTGCCATTCTCAATCTTTCCGGCAAGGTGAACCTGGCCGCCGAGAAGGCCCGCATCCATTCCCGTCAGTTCGGCCAGAGCCGGTAAAACTTTCAAATCCGCAACCACACCTTGCAGAGTCACCGGCCCGAGTACAAGGGATTCCGCCTTCACTGTTCCCTGAAATGCCGGCCATTTGTGATCCTGCGACGGACTGAGCCGCGCGATCACCGTTGAAAGCAGAGTTCCGCTCTTTTCCGATCCCAGAAGTATCGCCTGCGCCTCTGCCGCATTCAGTGACGGGAAATCAAGGCTGAGAGTCGGCATGCAAGTCCTGTCCGGATCGCACACCGGAATGATGGCGCGTGCAGTGCCTTTCAAAGGCCCATACGTGAACGCAACCGGGTCCCAGATCCTCGCGCCTCCGTTCAAATGCAAAACGGCTTGCGGAATCTGCACCGCTGTCGCAAGCACATCCGTCTTCCAGTTCGCATTGTGCAGCGTGATTGTTCCTCTCAGCCGGTCCGGCGCAGGCGGAGCCGTTGCCGGCAAATCCAATGCATTCGCCGCAGGTTCCGTGCTCTGCCCGACCAGCAGCCCCTCGGGGGCAGGCAGCCACGGCCCTGCGATGGTGAGGTCCACCGTAATCGGGTCGCCCGCGATAGACTCCAGTGCGTCGGCCTCCTTTAACCCTGCTGCCTGCGCCATCTGCCGCAGGCGGGCCCCTGCTCCGGACCCTTTCAGTGAGACCTGGTACTCCTTCAAAGTCAATCGCACGGTAAACGCCAGCGGTGTTGGCGCACCCGCAGGCACAGTCGCGGTTCCGCTGAGCGCCTCAGCCTTGCCATCCGGGGATGAAGCCGGTTCCAGCACCACCCTTTGAATCTGAATCGGCTGGGACAGGTTCCCGCCACTCAGCCGGAGCCCATCGAGCGTAACGCTCCCGGTGAGCGGACCGGCAACCACCGGCTCCTGTTTTCCCGCTTGTTTCCGCGCGCTGTGGTGCGGCTTCTTGACTGGCGGTTCCACCGGCGGCGCTGTGGCATCGTAGGTGAGCTTGCCGCTTAGCGTCCCGCCCGCCTCCAGCCCCACTCCCAGTTCGCTCCGCACCGTGCGGAGACCGTCGAGAATCGCCTGCGCAGGAATCTGCCTCAGTTCCAGCGAGATCTTCGGCTCACCGTCGTTGGGTAGATTGCCCTCCAAAAGCAGCCGTCCATCCCCAAGCGGAGAGTTGCACGCCAGCTTCTCGATCGTTCGCGCCGAGTAGTGATAAACAAATCCGCAATTCGCGTCGAAATCGAGCGGCACAGCCGGCGCAAACTCGGCACGATGAACGCCGGTTGCCCGAAGTCGCGTCGACACCTGCGCTGAACCAGCCGTGCCGTCCAGCTTCATCTCCGCGGTAAGGTCCCCGCGCCATCCCGGATCCGAGCCGATAACCAGCCTGCTCAATTGACCCAGCTGCGCATCGCGCCACTCCGCCTCGACGTGCAAAGGCATCAGGCGCAATTCCGTTGCCCTCCGCATCCGGGCCTCAAGCTGCACGATCCCGGTGTCGCCCAGATCCAGGTTCACGTCCGTCCGCGCAGGCTGGCCCTTCAGGCGCACCCGCCAATCGCCCGGGTTCTCCTCCCAGAACGAAAGATCTGCATCGAGCAGCGAATAGGGCAGTTTCTCATTGCCCTTTTTAATGTTGATCCGCGAATTGGTCGCTTCGAGGTAGGGCAGCGGCACAGGTTTCCCTTGCGCTCCTGCCGGCTGAGACTCCGCCGCCCTGGGGAACAACGTATCCAGGTTCCATCGCCCTTCGTTTGTACGCACCAGGTTAAGGCTCGCCTCGTTCACGCTGATGCGGCTGATCTCCAGTCGCCCGCGCCATAGCGGAAACAGCCGGATCGCTGCAGTAACTTCGTTCGCGCGGAGAACCGGCTCCGCTCCATACGCGGGATCTTCCTCAACAGTGAGATCCGTTATCACAAAGCCCGGACGAGGCAACAGACGCAATTCCACACCGGACAAATGCACCGGACGACGCAGGGAGTTCGACATCGCCTGCGCGATCCGGCTCTTGTATCGATTAATGCTTACCAGTGGCGGGATCACAATGATGGAGACAAGAATCGTCAATGCCAGCGCGGCAATCCACAGCTTCGATCGCCTTTCCTGCCGGCCTTGCGCTTCTGTCGTCATGTCGTTGTGTGCGGTCTGATGGAGAGATCCTGGGCGGTTATTGGCCTGATGTTCAGCGTGTCAGGTGAAACGTGCGATTCCAGCGCGTATCCGTGAAGAAATGCAGCGCCACATGCCCCATCCATGCGATGTTGCTGCCCATCCCCGTCTCCTCGTACTGGCGCTCCGGCGTCTTGAACGACCAGTAGTTGAACAGAGGACGGCCCACAATATTTTCACGCGGAACAAATCCCCAGAAACGCGAGTCAAGGCTGTCGTGGCGATTGTCGCCCATCATAAAGTACTTACCCGCCGGTACCACCAGGTCGCCATCCACAACATGGTTCGGCATATCCACCGCCCAGCGTTCGGTAGCTCCAAGATCGACGGTCATCGGGACTGACGGAAAGTCGTCCAGATAATCGTGATAATTCTCCTCAGTGGTCGGTACGGCATGTGGCTCGCTCTGCGCCACCCCATTCACCATTACGATTCCATTGCGTAAGTGAATATGGTCCCCGGGCACACCAATCAGCCGCTTCACGAGGAACAGAATCGTAGGCTTGCCTTCCGCATCCAATTCCCCCGGCTTGATGAACACAACAATGTCGCCGCGCCTCGGCTCGCGATAGTGAACCAGCGGCATCCATTTCGTCGGAGGCGCAATCGTAATCCTGTCCACCACCAGGTGATCGCCCACAAGCAGCGTATTCTGCATCGAGCCCGACGGAATCACAAAATTCTGTGCAATGAATGTCAGGATGAAGAGCCCTACTACCAGAACAGAGCAAATGCTCGCCGCGGCTTCAAAAGGCGTCTCTTCGTGTTTTAGTTCTTGAACGGGCTCTGTCTCGGCCGGCGCGTTGGCTGGCGGCGTATTCTTTGTGCTCATCCTGTCGCTCTGTGTAGCTGCCGGCGATCGCTCCTGAGAATTTTCTGAATTACCGTGCCCTAAAGCCGTTGCACTCAAATCGCCGCAGCCTCAAGGGCGGCAACCTGCGCAGAAGCCATCGAAACACACCAACTCACAAATTGCCTCAGTGCACCACGCGGAAGATACGCTTCCATCGCGCAAACGCCGCGAGGCGTGCCGTGAGTTCCCTATCGTGTCCGAGTCTATCATCCGTGACCTGCTCGACATCCGTCGTGGACGGGCGGCGCACCGAGAAGTAGATCACCACGGGCCGGGCGATGATCGACTCGCGCGGCACGAACCCCCACGAACGCGAATCGTAGCTGTGATTCCGGTTGTCGCCCAGCACGAAATAGTCGTTCACTGGAACAACCAGCTCGCCGTTTCGCGTGAGTTTCTGCATCTGCCGCCACCATTCCGGATCGACCTCCGGATCCGTGTACACGCTCGCCGGAAAATTGTCGCGAAACTGATTCGGCGCTGCCGGCTCAAACGCTGCGTAGGGCTCGTCAAGCACCACTCCGTTCACGCTCACCCGTCCGTCCTCGATCCGAATTCGGTCTCCCGGAACTCCAACCACCCGTTTCACAAGATACGGATGCGGCTCCGGATGATGAAAGACAATGATGTCCCCCCGTTGCACTTGCCGATACGGCAGCAGATGATCCGAAATCTTTCCCTCCGGCGCGAATACCTGCTTGTTCACCAGCAAAAAGTCACCGACCAGCAGCGTGTGCTCCATGCTCTCGGAAGGGATGAGGAACGGCTGCACTACGAAGGTCAACGCAAATAGCGCGACAACAACCGTGCGCATCAGGGACGCGAAGGCCTCAGGAAGAGACGGCAGATGATCCCACAGACGCGAACGGTGCTGAGGCGAAGTGGCGATCTGTGTTGGACTGCTCATTCTGTCGTTTCACTCTCCAGCCGGCCCGCTAAATCCTCTTTGTCTACCTTCGCTTCACCGGCCAACCGCTCCAGGGCTCTGCGTGCCGCGTCCTGTTCCGCGTCCTTCTTGGTTGATCCCAGGCCACGAGCCAGGGGTTTGCCCGGTTCCCCGTCGCTCGGCTTCAGTCGTACTTCGACCAGGAAACGCTTGCGATGGTCGGGACCGCTCTCGCTCTTTACCCGGTAAATAGGTGAGCCGGCCCGTTCCGCCTGCAGCCGCTCCTGCAGCGCCGACTTATAGTTGCCCAAAGCCGCCCCGGAACGCAACTGCTCCGCCAGTTGCTCCACCGTGTTTCCCATGACGTATCGACGGGCAAAGGCTCTCACCGGCTCAAGGCCTCCATCCAGAAAGAGCGCGCCGATCACGGCCTCCATGGTGTTGGAAAGAACCGTGTTTTTACGGCGAAGGCCGCTGCGATCCTCTCCCCGGCTCAATCGGAGATGATCCCCCAGAGAAATATTCGTAGCGACTCTTGCCATGTGCTGTCTGCTCACCAGTTGCGCCCGCACCCGCGTGAGTTCGCCCTCCTGCCATTCGGGATGGCTGAGGAATAATGCCTCCCCGATTACCAGCCCGAGCACCGCATCGCCCAGAAATTCAAGCCGCTCATTATCGCCCGCCGGAGCCGACGCTCTATCAAGGCCATCCTGCATCTTCTCGTTGGCCAGGGAACGATGCGTCAACGCGCAAACCAGCAACTCCGGCCTGGCAAATCCGTGGCCGAGCGCAGTCTCCAAATCCGTCAGAACTACTTCCACTAACTACCTCTGGTTGCAACATTCGGGAACAACCACCCGGTCAGAGCCTCAAAACTGCCCCCCTTCCAATTATTCCTTAGACTCGGGCGGGCTTCCAAATGGAGCCTGCCGAACGACTGGAGATGGATCATAGTTTCCAAACATCTCCCCACAGTCGGGGCGGTCTTCCTCATGTTTTTCAAGATGGATATTCAGAGGATCACAGCAGACTCATGGGGGAGCGTCCGATTGCCCCTGGCTTCCCAATTTCAAAGATTCTGCCGCAGCATTTCTCCCGCAAGGTACTCTGACGCCCGCATCGACAGCGACAAGATGGTCATCGTGGGATTCTGCCAACCGGCTCTCGTAAATGCGGCTCCGTCCACTGCGAACAGATTCTTGTGATCGTGGCTCTGGTTGAAGTTGTTCAGCACGCTCTGTTTCGGATCGTTGCCCATCCGGCATGTTCCGACCTCGTGAATGCTGTACCCCGGCGGGTTGTCGCTCTTCGCATCGATATTCCTGAAGCGCGGAATGATCGCGTCGTCACCCATCACTCACCGGCTTTCTGCCTGTCGACAAAAGTGCAACCGTTCGGTTGCCCCGTGTTCTTATCTACAGTGATGTTGTGACGAAAAGAAACGCAATTCCGACCATCGCCACCTGGTCAGCAGCCTCAACATGCGGTACCGACGTTTTAGAGTTAAGTCCCAGCAGCCACGGCACAGGAGCAGGCGGCGGTGGGGCCGGAGTAGCAGCTCGCTGGCTCAAAAGCAGTTTGGGAGCGGCACTAACAGCGAGCACGGCGCGAACAAAATCACGTCGTCGCATAAAAACTCCAGGGAACTCGCACTAAGCTACCGGGCGAGCAGTAAAGTCCCCCGGACAAGTCCACTCTATGCGGCGAAATTCTCCATTCGCCAGGTCCCCTCGATCCCCGTCAACCCCCGCGGCAGCAACTTAGCTCCTAAGCCACTCATTCCATTTGCCGAAATTCTCCGTCCGGGTTTGCAGGTTATTTCGAGGTTTCGTTCACAATGGATTGGAATGCAAAAATCCGGAAGGCAGGAGGCACGATTTCCAACCGTTCGTCCTCCCAACAGGCCTGTAAGTCGTTTGTTTTGAAATATTTACATCCTAACCCATTTGCTTTCAAATATTTGCAGCCGAGAATCGCTGTAAACCTCTGAAAACAAGTTGGTTCCCTACAAATAGGGGGAGGGGGTACCCCCTTCAGAGGAATCAAACCGGATCATAGCCCTGCCGCGAGAGGGTGAGATCCGGACCAGCGAGCTTCCGGAGCGACGTCCCGTCGACCTCGCTCCGAAGCTCACTAAAACGAAACAGACGTCTTCAGCGGCAAATCCTGCGATGAGCCGCCAACCCGAATGAGGTAGTCCCCCGGTACCAGCTTCCAGGAATCCGACGCCTCGTCGAAGATACTGAGCCGATCGCGGCCCAGGGTGACCGAAACCTGCTTCGATTCACCGGGACCGAGTTCAACTTTGCTCCATCCGACCAGTCGCTTCGGCGGTTCGCCGGCCGAGTCGGGTAGCGACGCGTACACCTGGGCGGTTTCGATGCCCGCCCGCTTGCCCGCGTTCTTCACCGTAAAAGAAACCGTGGTGGAGTCACCCGGCTTAACGGAAAGGCCCGAATAGGTGAATGTCGTATACGAGAGGCCGAAGCCGAACGGGAACAGCACAGATTTCTTTTCGGCGTCGTACCACTTGTAGCCGACTTTCAGCCCTTCGTCGTAGTTCACGTCGAAGAATGGGCCGATGCCCATTGCCGTTCCGATTGGCCCCGGAGCCCCAGGCAGCCTCGGAATCGGATGATCGGCATCCGGCTTAGGCGGCCCGACGTGGATGGGGTGAGGCAGATCTGCTTCGCTCTTCGGAAATGTGAGCGGAAGCTTACCCGACGGGTTCACGTCGCCGAATAAGACGTTGGCGAGAGCCTCAGATCCGCGAATGCCCGGGTACCAGGCTTCCACTACCGCGGCAACCTTGTCGATCCAGGGCATCAGAACCGCGCCCCCTGATTCGACAACAACGATGGTGTGCGGGTTGGCTGCCGCAACCGCCGCGATAACCGCATCCTGGTTGTCGGGAAGGGATAGGTTTTTGAGGTCCAGGCCTTCAGACTCATGTTGAACAGCAAAGACAATCGCAACCTGCGATGACTTCGCCAGCGCGGCGGCCGATGCCGGATCGTTGCCGGCGTCGAACTTGACCACCGCGCGAGGCGCCTTGGCTTCGATCCCTTTCAGTGGCGCTGAGCGGTGATACACCTCAACCAGCATGAACGATGCCAGGGGATTCTTCATAAGCTCCGGCGGTGGCGGAACCGGATTGCCGCCCGCCGGCGATACCTGCGAAGAACCTCCGCCTGACATGACGCCCACATCCGCATGTCCTCCGATGACTGCGATGGAGCGTATGCTCGACGCATTCAGCGGCAGTTGCTCATGTTCGTTCTTCAAAAGAACCGCGCCTCTCTCTTCCGTCTTCTGCGCGACCGCAAACCCGCGCATCACATTCGGCGACTCCGGTTGCGGAGGATCGTCCACGATGCCGGAATCGAACTCAGTCCGCAGAATACGGTGCACCATGTCGTTGAGCCTGTCCATCGGTACTTCGCCGCTCTCGACAGCCTTCTTCAATGGAACTCCGAAGGAATCGTTGCCGGGCATTTCGATATCGAGGCCCGCCATTGCCGACTTGACGGTGCTCTGGGTCGCGCCCCAGTCCGAGACTACAAACCCTTTGAACCCGAAATCTTTTTTCAACCCATCGGTCAGCGTGTAGGAGTTCTCGCAACCATAAGTTCCGTTGATCCTGTTGTAGGAGCACATCACCGCGCCCGCGCCGGAGTCTTTCAAAGCGATCTCAAATGCAAGCAGGTCGCTCTCGCGCATGGCCCGCTTGCCGATGACAGAGTTGACCACGATGCGGCCCGCATCCTGATCGTTTACGGCGTAGTGCTTTACGTCGGTGATGAGATGCAGCGCCTTCTCAGCCTTCAGTTCCTGGCCGGCCAGCGTTCCTGCAAGCAGCGGATCCTCGCCCTTGTACTCGAACGTGCGCCCGTTGCGAGGCTCCCGAATCATGTTGATCCCCGACCCGAGCGACATGTTGAAGCCCATCGCACGCATCTCCTGGCCTATGAGCGTGCCCACCTCATACGAGAGCGCCGGATCCCACGCAGCAGCCATAGCCTCCCCGGAGGGCAAAGCGGTCGCATAGCGGCCCTTCGCGCCCGCAAGCGAGATGCCCTGGTTCGAATCCGTCATCTGAAGATCCGGAATGCCCAGTCGCGGAATGCCCGGAATAAACCCGAGAATCGCTATGGCCCGAGTCAAAGGGCCGGATTCCTGCGGCATGAATAGCGCCTGCCACCCAGGCCCGTGCAGCATCTGGATCTTCTCATCCAGCGTCATCTCCTTGATGACCATGTCGGCGCGCTGATCGGGAGACAGAGTCTTGTCGGACCATGCGAAATGCTTCGCCGCAGACATTCCGGGGAATTGGGCGATTGTTGCCTTGTTTGCCGCGAGAATCCCAACCAGTGCGATCAGGCAGACCTTGCGCAGTTTCATCTTCGAGGACCTTTCCGGTAGCTTTTGAATGCAGTATTTCTAGAACTGCAAATCCTAAAGCATTCCCCGGAATGGCGCCACACCGCCTGATCTAATCAGGTCGCGAATCAAAACCGCCCGCGGACCTCACTGCGGTTTCGGGGTCGTTGGAGTTGCCGGTGCTGTACCGGGATTCGCGGGAGGCGTAGCGTCGGAGTCGGCCGCGTCCTCTTCGCAGCTATGGCCCTTCACTGCGTATGGCGTCTTGACTCCGCGTTCGGCTGCGAGACGCGTGTCCTGCTCGCCGTCGCGAACTGCCAGTGCCTGCTGGTATTCGGCCACTGCTTGGTCGCGCTTGCAGTCCAGGTCGAGAATACGGCCAAGATAAATGTGCGACCACGCCAGGATTCGTTGATCCTTGCTGGTCGAAATGGTCTTGTTGAAGTCGTCGATCGCCACGTCCGGGTGACCGGTCATGATTGCCGCACGAGCGAGAATGAAGTTCGCCCGCGACTCCTGAGCAACCGCATCCAGGGAGTCGCTGCGGTCCGCCAGAGCCTTGCGGGCCATTGCGCTCGCTGAAGCTGCATCGCCCTGCGCAAGTTTTGCCTCGGCGAGATCGAGCCCCGTCAGTGCGCGCGGCTTGCTCTGCTGCAGCACATCGCCGTCGGCTTGCTTGTCAAACTCGGTTTGCCTTACGCGATGAACCTGTTGCTCCACATCCATGCCGTACACCATTTCACCAATGGCGTCGCGGAGACTGGCCGGATCCTTTTCGAATTGGATGAGTTGTTCGAAGAAGTATTGTGTGAGCACAAAACCTTGTGTCATGTCGTGGTGCACAGCGGCCACACGTACGGCTTCCTGCTTATCGATCGTCACCTGGCGCTCGTGTTCGTAGCGAGGCAGATCCGAACGCTGCACGCCCGCGGGAATCTTGTAATCGGGAATTCCCGTGTTCATGGTGCGCGCTTCAATAGCCTTGATCAGGCACTCCACCACCAGCGGCACCGTCTCAGACCGGTAGCGGAACTCGAGGGGCGCCTCTCGCACCTCTTTCAGAATCGGCTGCATCCGTTCAATCGCATTTGTGCGCGAGTAGAGCAGCGGTTCGATCACGTAATGAAGATAGGTGTGGCGCACATCGCTCATCGGAATCGTGTCATTCACCGGCGATACCACCACGACGTAATCCGTTCCATAGACACGCGCATTCACCAACTTCGGCGACAGCATCGGCTCGATCACAATGATGAAGCGGCTGCCCAGGTATGTCGACGCTGGCATCTTGAGATACAGGTTCGTCGAAACGATCATCTTCGAGAGAGGATCATGCAGGCTGTTGGTCTCATCGTCATAGATCCGGTGAACGGCGAGCCAGATTCCATGGAGATCGACCGCAGCCGCAAAGTCCTTAAGCAATGGAACAATCTCCACAACTTGGGTCGAATCGGGCGGCATCTCGGGTAGATCGACGGTGGTTTCAAGATCCGGCGGCGGGCTCAGATAGAGCGCCAGGGAGATGTACTGTGAAATGTCGTGCTGGGTCCCGGTTAGCCGATGCTGCGCGATATAAAGGCACACTTTGTCGCGCTTGGCCCGGGCCTCTTCACTTTTTGCGAGGGCAGCACTGATCTCGTCCCGCACCCGTTTCCGCACTGGCGCGCTCTGATCCAGGCCCTCGTCATACCCGCAGGAATTCAGAGCAGTCGCCATGATGAATACCGGCTCCGATGGGATCAGCGAAATTGTAGGGCCCGCTGGATCGAGCGATGGAGCTTTCTCCCGCACTGCCGCGGGCTCCGAGGAAGAGCTCTGCTGGTTCGATGACTGCGCATTTGCGAGAAAGGAACTCGATGCGGCTAAAGCGCATATTCCGGCTGAAAGAGCAAAAATGGCATTGCGAAAAAAGCGAAACGACATGAAGGAGGACCTTCCCTGAAGTCTACGGCATTTCGTTGCCTGGCGTCCCCTGCCCGATGAACGGCCGCGATGAGAAAACATCGCCAATGCAACCATAGCTCGCATGGAAATTAGACGTGCTGCCGACTCCAATAGAGAGGCCCTCACGCCACCGGGACGCGAGGGCCTTCTCATTTAACCCTGGGGCCGTCCGTCAGCCGCGAACCGAGACACCCGAAAACGAAAGAACTGCCAGTCCTCGAACCGGTTGGCCGAAGAATCGTGCGGGCTCGAAGTGGCTCCAAAGGAGCATATTCTCCACGCGAGAACGTGTCTCTGCATCCACCGGACCGGATACGATGCGATAGTCATAAACCTCGCCCTGCGGATTAATGTAAGCCTCAACAACCACCGGCCCCGGAAGATCGCGAACCTGATCGCTGCTGCTCACGGCGCCATATACGTACAGGAAGTGTGGCGAAGTGGCCATACCCAGTGGCTCGTCTGCGCCTTGCGCCACCTCGGGTCGAGTGAACATTCCCACCAGAACAATTACCGTGCCCAGCAGGAGCACTGCACTGGCAGTGCCTGCCGCCGCCTGCAGCAGAAAGGGACCCACCGTGTTGTCCCATGCAAGTTTTATGTGTTGAAGCGGGTTCCTGCGGCTGCGGGCGCGCTCCTGGCTGACCGCCACTCGAATCCGCAACAGCAGGTCCTCCGGTTCGGGAACCGGCCCTAGTGAGGCGAGCGCCATTTGGGAACGTCTCAATTCCGTCCATTCGCCAGCGCAATCACGGCAAGACTCAACATGGGCGGAAACGGTTCGCATCTCGTGGCCTGTTAGGCGGCCATCGAGATACTCAGAGAATTTGGATTGGATGGAGTCGCAGTCGTTCATCTCGCCTCCTCTCCCAGCGAAACCTCAAAGCCGGCATGAGAATGACGTGCTTCGCCGGAGCGAGACCCCGCGAGAATGGCCTTCAAAAGAGCTCGCCCCCGAACGAGCCTCGATTTAACCGTACCGAGATTGACCCCCTGGATCTCGGCTACCTCTTCGTACACGAATCCTTCAATGTCCCGCAGGATGAGCGTGGTGCGGAAAGGTTCCGAGACCTGGCGGAGGGCGGCTTCTACGCGCGCCCGATTCTCTTCGTGCAGAGCCATCTCGAAAGGCGACTCCCCCGGATCGACCAGCGTCTCCTTCAGCTTGATCGGCGCACCCGAACAGCACTCGCCGATCTCCTGCTCGATCGGCACTTCCTGCTGCTTATGCCGCATCCACCAGCGCCGCTGATTCGAGGCCTCATGCAGGGCAATGCGGTAGATCCACGTGCGCAGAGACGATTCCCCATGGAACCTCCCCACTCCACGAAATACCTTGACGAAGACTTCCTGCGTAAGATCGGCAGCGTCGGCGCGGTCGTGCAACATACGAGCAAGAAGCGAGTAAATCGGCTGATGATAACGCGCTATCAGCCAGCCAAACGCTTCTTCCGAGCCTGCCTGCAACTCCGCGATAAGAGCCGCCTCGTCAGGTCGAAGAGTAAGCGCGCTTGCAACATTCCCCATGGTGAGATCCGCCTGCAATTCAGTTCCCCCCACGTTAACGCATCAACGTCACATTTGGCATCTGCCAGTTTGAAACCTGACTGCCAATTGCGCCTTCTGCAGCGGTTTCAGCCCCATGCTGCCGGACTTCCCGCGGAGGACGAAGCAACAACTCGAATCACTTCGTGCTCCCTATTCTCTTAGACACCGGAACCCCCCTAAAGTGTTCCCGGTCACGGATGGTTTTGCGCGGAGATGCCGGATTCCGGGGCAGTTAGCTCGTCGATCCGACGCGATTCCACGCTGTCCTTGGCGATTTCAGGCAGAATAACCACCGACGGCCTGCGCGACAAGAGTCATCTTCAGGCTGACCAAGTACGAGCACCGCAACGAAGTTTCACATCAACTCACGCGTGCGAACTCCGCGGCTCCCGGCTAGTTTGACGAATCGCGGGATAGCAGAGACAATAGAAGAGTTACATCCCCGCCAGTGGGCCTGTGGCGCAGCTGGGAGCGCGCTTCCATGGCATGGAAGAGGTCATCGGTTCGATCCCGATCAGGTCCACCAACTTCACCCCTCCCTGTGGTATCACTTAGTCTCAATTTCAGGTTGATACGCACGCGCCATTTCTCCTTTTCAGCGCGTAGCGGAGCCTCTATCACGCTCCTTTGGGCAGCCCCAGTGATTGTCTTGCGCCAATTCATCGTGGATCGCAACGGCCATCCGCTATTCAAATGAGAATTCGCTCAACCTCGTCGAGGACATCGACCTCTCGACGGTAGTAAAACTGGGTCGGTCTGCGAAGTCTGATCCGCACATTGGGTCTGCGATCGAATGCGCATGCATTCAATCGATGTAGAAAATCATCTAAACCGCCAGCAGCTTCACGCCTGCGTCCGCAAATGCTTTCGCGGCGTCATCTGAGATCCCGTTGTCCGTAATCAGCAGATCGATCTCCGAAGGCGGACAAACCACGGCCGGGCTCGCCCGGCCCACCTTGCTTGAATCGGCCACTATGATGATCTGTCGCGCCCGCCTCGCCATTGCACGGAACACCGCGGCTTCATCCGGCTGAATCAAAGTTGCGCCGTGCTTGGCATCGATGCCGGTAGCGCCCAGAAATAGACGATCCATCACCACCACTGTCAGCGATTCGATAGCAGTGGGCCCGACCAGCGAAAATGCGCCTGCCCAGCGAAGGTTGCCGCCTGTCAGCATGGTCTCAAGGCGCGTGCTCGAACTCAACTCCATTCCAATGTTCACGGCATTGGTGACAACATGGATGTTCTTCTTGTGTCGCAACTGGCGTGCTACCAGCGTCGTCGTTGTTCCTGCTCCAAACCCTACCGTTTCATTTTCCTGGATCATTGCGGCGGCAGCTTTGGCAATCCGCTGTTTCTCCGCTGCGAATCGATCTTCCCGCACATGGAAAGCCGCATCGAACCGAAACGGTTCGTAGACGGCACTTCCGTCTCCAGACAGCATCGCTCCGCCGTGGGTGCGCGTGACCAGGCCGTTCGATTCGAGGCGAATCAGATCGCGGCGGATGCTCGCAGGCGAGGTACCGAGAGTCGTCGTCAGTTCGTCAACCGACGCTTTGCCCTGATTCAGCAGCAGGCGCAATATCTCTTTGGCCCGATTCTCTGTCTTTGATGACATGGCGCCAGCCCACCCAATGAATTTGCAAACGAAGTCTGCGTTTATTGTAAGTGCGCGCCCGACTCTGCATCCACCCCAACTGCTTCGATCGCTGCTTTAAACGCGCGCACATCACTTTCGAACACGTGAAACCCCTTTCGCCTGTTCCGGCTCGACTCAGGTTCGGCCGCCCCCTTCACGCTCCGGCTCAGCGAGCTATGAACCTCGCTAACGCCTGTCTTCAATGCGAGTGTGCGCACGTTTGACGCGCGAATGCCGCCCCCAGCCATGATGACAATACGGCCGCCCGCTCTGTTTTGCAGCTTCGCGATTTTCGAGGCTCCGCGCAGGGCATCCAGCTTTCCCCCGGAAGTCAAAATGCGATCGGCGCCGGATGCAATCACATCCTCGAGGGCGCTTTCCAGGTCTTCGCAAACGTCGAATGCCTTATGGAATGTAACCTGGAGCGGTCGTGCCATGGCAATGAGCTTGCTCATCTGGGCCACGTCCACGGTGCCGTTCTCGGTCAGAACGCCCATCACCACGCCATCGACTTTGCGCGCTTTGGCTTCATTGATGTCTCTCTGCATCACTTCGAGTTCTTGCTCGGAGTAAACGAAATTCCCGCCCCGCGGCCGCACAATAGTGAAAAGGTCGATGTTCACCGCCGCTCTGACGGCGCCGATAAGGCCCGCGCTGGGAGTGATTCCGCCCTCGCTTAGCGCACTGCATAACTCGATGCGTTTTGCACCGCCCTTTGCTGCTGCAATTGCCGATTCAACAGAGTCGACGCAGATTTCCAGATTCATGATTGGTGTGCCTGTTTCCCCAAGCTTGGATCTTGATTCATGACGAGGATTGGTAAGTTCAATTCGGCTGCCCCGGAGTTTTCCCGAGGCAGCCGAACGAGTTTAGAACGTGTACTTCAGTGAGAACTGAAGATGACGCTCGACAGAACGAATGGAATTCTGCTGCACAATCTGACCAAACCCTGTGTCGTTGATGCCCGTGTCCGGGTTACCGTAGCTGACAATGTTGAAACCATTGAACGCATCAAACTGAAAGCCGATAAAGTGTTCGCCAACGATGCGGAAGTCCTTCATCGCAGACATATCCACGGAATGGAAACCTGGGCCGCGCACCGAGCCGTTGGGTGAGGAACCAAAGGTATTTTGCGCCGGCGCACCAAAGGCGCACACGCCGTTGTCTACGCCAGCGGTCGTGCAGGGTTGCGCTGAAGGATCATCCCCAAACCAGTTGCTCAGGGAACGGTTCCGGATGCGAATCGGCCGGTACTGATTCGCACGCTCCACGCCGTAGCTGTTGGTGTTGTTGCTCACGCCGGCTGTCATCGACTCCGGGAACCCCGAATACGAGACACCCGCTGCCGCTATTCTCCACCCGCCCACTACTTCGTCCACGACACGATTGGAACTCGACAAATACTTCTTGCCGTGGCCAAACGGAAGCGAATATACCGCCGTCCCCGAAAAGTTGTGCGTTATGTCATAGCCTGCAGGGCCGTAGTCCGCAGAGCTGTCATAGTAGTTTTGGAAGGCGCCGCTGTAGCCGTTGACGTTCAGGGCATAATTCCCAAGGCTGTTGGTCATCGCCTTGCCGTAGGTGTAGTTGATGGTGTACTCCAGTCCGCTGTTCGACACGCGCTGGCGCAAGACCGCCTGCAGCGCGTTGTAGTTCATCATGGCGCGTGACTCGGTTACCAGAAGACCATTCGAACAGATCTGTGTGGCAGCAGCGGTCTGGCAGCCGATGTACTGGTTGGCATAGAACGGCGCCGATGTCGGGTCGTTCGGCGTCTTCCACTGGTTCAAATTACCGTAGTCTTCAATGTGCTGTCCGCTCTCGCCTACATATCCGGCCTGTAGAGAGAGTAGGTGCGTCAGCGCAAACTCCACTGTCAGGTTGTAGTTGTGAATGTATGCCGGCTGAATGTTCTGCGGATACACGTTGTACGTGCCGCCCGACTGCGCCGACTGCGCAAAAGCATTCTGGGTCGTCAGCGGCTGGGTAATCGAACCTGCAGTGGGCTGCGGAACGGTGACGTTCATCGCCTGAATGAACGGCGTGATCGAAGTCAGGCGTTGGTTAGACGAGTTGCCTTCAAAGAAGCTCGTCGCGCTGTATCCGCCACGAACCACGGCGCGTGGATTCACCTGGTATGCAAAGCCAAGGCGCGGCATGAACTGATGGTAATTCCAGTTGTAGCAGCCCCGGTCACTGCAGAGCCCGGCTCCTTCGGGTGCTCCAGTCGGAATCGCATGCGCATAAATTACTTGCCCGGTCGACTCGTCGATGTTGCCGGTCTTATTGTTCTGCTCCACCCACGGCTCGTCCAGTTCATAGCGGAAGCCGTAAGTGATGGTCAAACTCGGTAACAGTTTGAAGTCATCGTTGAAATAGATTCCCGTGCGCCACTGACGCTGGCCCACGTTCACACTGGCAAAGGTCACCGCTGCGCTGCTGATGCGGCCGAGCACAAAATCTGCACCGCCATAGCCCGAATTGGCATTGGCGCCGGTCGCGTCCTTGGTGAAGTTACCGTTATAGCCTAGTTGCCCCAGATAGCCATTGTTGTTCGCCGTCGGATAGTTGTTCTGGTAACGGAGCATCGACACTCCAAAATTGAAGTAGTGCCGCCCCTTCTGCCAGCTAAGCGCATCAATGTAGCTGTACGTGTTATCGATCAACCCGCCGCCGTACACAGGATTACCGCCGGCGAAGATACCTCCCGAGATGCTCTGCCCCGAGTAGCCGGGCAGCGTTTGATTCGGAAAGTTAATACCGACCTTCTGATTGCCGCTGTCGCCGAACTGCCCCGTCGAGTCCACAGAAAAGTTCTGCGCCCACTCCGTCCGCGTGAAGCCAACGCGCAGCGAGTTCAGCAGTGACGGCGTAAAAGTGTGCACCCAGTTCGCGCCACCCAGCTTCGTAGGATACAGATTCGGTCCATTAAAGCTGATCGCGAGCACGGGCGTTGTTCCGTCATACGCCGTGGACATCGAATAGAAGCCTGTCAGTTTGTCGTTGCCCTTTATCTGATAATCGATTTTGATGTCGCCCTGATTGTTGGCCTTGTAGCTGCGTGTATTCGCCTGGTAGTTATTTGCTGCAATGCCGTCCGTGGGCGTTGCGTTCGGCTCGGGATAGAGCGTGGGATCGGCAATTAGAAACTGCGCAACCGGATTCAGGATTGGCACGCCTTGGTTATTCACATAAGGCGCGTTGTTGTTCAGAGGATCGTAAAGCTGAATCGGATTGCTCCCCGCCAGTAGTTCAGAGAAGTCGCCGTTCCGCATCTTCTCCGTCAGCACGCTTACAGAGCCAATGCCGCCGGTGTGGTACCGCGATCCCAGGTAGTCCACGAAGAAGAAGAGCTTGTTGTGCAGAATCGGGCCGCCTAGCGTCCCCCCAAACTGGCTCTGCGAGTATGGATTAATCGGAACAATGGGCGTCTGGTTGTTGTTCTGCCAACTGTTCGCATTGAGCCGGTAGTCTTGCACATATCCGTATGCCGAACCATGGAACTGGTTGGTGCCGCTCCTGAGTACGCTCACAACGCCCGCCCCATTCACGTTGCCAAACTCGGCTGGCGTGTTGGCCGTCAGCACCTTGACCTCGCCGAGTGCAGCCGGGGCGGGGCTGTAGGAGATCAGGTTGTTGAAGGTCTCGTTCATATCGATTCCTTCAAGCGTGTAGTTGTTGGCCTGCGCTCGGTTCCCATTCATGTTCACCGAGTCGCTGTAGTAGGTGCTGCGCTCAATCGATCCTGTTCCGGTGTTCCCAAAGGTGCTGGCCGCGCCGGGCACGTACAGGGTCAGAGAGCTGAAGTCCAGCCCCCTTAGGGGCAGGTTGGAGATTGTGTTTTCAGTGAAGGTGCTGCCCAGCGTGTAATCCGTCGTATTCAGAATGGGAGCTGCGGCGGATACCTCGACCGTGGCCGACTCGCCTCCGACCGTGAGTTGGACGTTGAACCTCGCGGTCTGCAGAACTTCGAGTGTGAACGGCGGCACCTTTGCTGTTTTGAACCCGTTCGCCTGCACCGTAACCGCGTAGTGTCCGATAGGCAAGAATTTGATGGTGTATAGACCGGCAGAGTCTGTTGTCGTTGCAGTGTCCACCCCGGTATCGGAGTTGTGTGCCAGCACGCGCGCGCCGGAAACCACAGCCCCGCTGGAATCCGTTACCTGGCCGGTGATCGCGCCGGTCACTGTTTGAGCGACTGCCCGGGGCACGAACGAAAGCATGGTCAACGCACATGACAGGATCATTTTGACTAAACGCTTCTTCATTGAGACCTCCATGAAAATCGGTCCGGATGGGATTGTGAATGGTTCTTGCTGTGATTGGGTCGGGGAAGAGACAGTTCCGGTACTGTCAGTCGTTGTGCGCAAATTTAGCTCAAAAATGAATCACTTGTCCATAATTTTGAAGAATTTAATCATTTCTATCCCTAAATATTGCATTTTAAAACCGTTTGTCTCCTAGAGCGCGGGCTCTTTAGATGGCTGAGAGTTGGAGTCCCGCCAGCGGAAATCGACTTCGAATTAACGTACTTCTTGGCATTTAGGCGGTCCCAATTACGCGCATTTGGCTTACAGGATCCGTAAGCAGGACAGTCTCCAATTCATTCGCTACTGCGCAGACGTAGAATTCGCGCACGAAGAGCGTTTTGGGGCTGTGTGGCACTCAGGCTACGGACACAAGCATTCGGCTGATCTCGCGGGCAAGCTCCTCAGGAACAAATTTCGCGATGTAGCCGTCCGCGCCCACACTCCTCGCATGCGACTCGTTCGCGGACCCGGAAAGCGATGAATGTATTACCACGGGAATGCTCTTCATTGCCTCGTCGTCCTTCATGTGGCGGGTCAGGGCAAATCCATCCATCTCCGGCATCTCAAGATCGGTCAGAACCATGGCCACCTTTGATCGAACAGGAACACCGGCAGCGCGCGCATCCGCTGACATCGTCCGCAAACGGTCCCAGGCTTCTTTGCCGCTCTTGGTACCTACAAAGCTCAAGCCCAACCGATTAAACACGTTCTCAATCTGGTGACGCGCCACGGCCGAATCATCGGCGTAAAGAATGACGGATCCGTCCGGTACACGAACAGCCGGCACCTCCGCCATCTCCTCGCCGCTTCTGAAGCGTGAGGGTAGAGCCTCGCGCAAAATCGTCTCCACGTCGAGAATGAGAGCCAGCCTGGATGCTTCTTCCTCGTCATCGAGCCTCGCCAGGCTAGCTCACCATCCCTCCCACCGCGGCCTTTTCCGCCGAGATTACCCGGCTCCATTCGAGCCGCACAATCTCCTCTACTTCCTCGACCGCAAAGCCCTGAACAGATCGCTCATATTCGGTGACCAGCAGGATATTTCGCATGCTCGGCTTACACGACACGACTGAGGGCAGATCGATGACCGGAATGATCTGCCCGCGGATATTGGCAACCCCCAGCACGTGTTTGGGGGCACCCGGCATCGGTGTGATTTGCGGCATAATCAGCGCTTCCCGTACCTTGAAAACGTTGATACCGAATACCTCGCGAGTATGCGCATTCTCGTCTTCGCCAAGACGGAAGATCAGAAGTTCAAATTTATTGGTGCCGGCAAGCTTGGATCTCTCGTCAACTTCCTGCATTACATTGCTCATCACGATCGATCCTTTCAGGCCTGCTTCTCGCGAATGGCCGCACTGACGGCATCAAGTTTGTCAAGAACGACCTTTTCGACTCGCACAATTTCCGTGCCCAGGCGGATTACTTCATCACGATTGCCGCCCTGAAGCGCGCTGCGAATCGCTTGGCCTGTCTGGTGAAGTTGCGCATGCGGACTCTCCACTTCTTGAAAGGCCGACGTCGCGCCAAGAAATTCGCGGCCGATCCCGTCATACCACCGGTAGAAGGAGCAGTCAGTGTGACTCGGCACCTCGACCGCCAGGGGCGTTCTGGTCCGATCACTGATCTCGGCAAGAATGTTGCGAACGAAAATCTTGTGGGCGTTCTTTGCGGCATCGATATTCATTGCTGCCACCAGTATGTGCAGGGAGCGCACCCGCTCGGCGAGTGAAAGCGTCACCGCCTCGGCTCCGTGAGCAGTCTGCTCCGCCGTGTGACTGGTCGATTCTATGGCCTTCGCGGAGCCTTCAATGTCGGCGATATTGTTCTGGACCTCTTCGGTGGCCTTCTGTACTCGTTTTGATAAATTCCTCACTTCATCGGCTACGACCGCGAATCCTCGTCCGTGCTCTCCGGCGCGTGCAGCCTCGATAGCCGCATTCAGAGCCAGGAGATTGGTCTGATAGGCGATCTCGCGAATGGTCTGGGCTATGCGTCCGATCGCACCTACCTGCGCGATCAATCCCTGCGAGGCATTACGACTCTGGGAGACAGAGTGTGCAAGCCCATTCAAGGTGCCGCCGACGTCCTTCATCGCCCGGTCGGTCTTCGTCGCCACATCCATCAGCGAGATGGCATTTTCCATGGCGCTCTTGTCCATACTGGTGATCACCAACTCAGTGAGCCTCGCATCGCTGGTGTTGCGCCATGAGGCATGGAATGCCATCACCACGCCCTTGCTGTCGAATATGGGCGTGAAGGTCAACGAGAAATTCACTCCCCCCAAGGCCAGGTCGGCACTGTGTTCCTTGATTTTTCCTGCGATCATTGAGCGAAAAATCTCGCGGATTCGTTCCGGATCCTTATGGAACTGATGAATTGAACGATGCAGCGCGCCGCGAACATCCGCACCACGTAGCATTGGATTAAGGCGGGCATGATGAAAATTCATCGTATCGATCGCAGTGCGGTTCATATAAAACACAGCGTTCTCAAACTTCTCGTCGGCCTCGCAAAGCATCTCCAGGCTCGATAGTGGATCGAGCAAACGATGCGCGTTCTCAAGTAACTGGGCACGATCGGTGCGATCCATCCGCTTGGCGACGCGCGCGCCCCTCGCCAGGGGCGTCGGGCCGTTTGCATTTCCTTCGCGTTTCGTCGAAAGGCGCTTCGTTCTGTTTGCGACGGATTTGAGCGGCGGCATGGTTCCGCGCCGGGTGCTGATTACGTTGCTTTCCATGATCTCTCCTTCAACTCGAAATTGCGGACCCAACGTTTAGGCCGTCAAACCAATTCAAAAAGCGGGCGACGTTGCCGCCTGCGTAAATGGCGCCATGTTGCGGACACAGGAAGTCGATGTCCAGCTTTCGTACACGTTCAATCCATTTCTTTTTCGCCTCGTTTGAGGGCATCCAGCGTTGATGGAAAAACCGCGAGTGTTCAATATGTTCTTCGAAGGCCCCGACGGAATCCCCCTGTTGACGGGCGACCCAGACGCTATGTCCGGACGGCAGCAGCGCCGCACCAACGTCCCCCGAGAAGTAAACCCGTGCGTCGGCATCGTAGAGGTGAAAGTTGGCTGAGGCGTGAAGATAGTGAGCGGGAATGAAATCGAACCTGTGGCCGCCCAGCATCATGAACCCACCTTCATCGGGAATCGCCGTGAATCGGGCCTCCAATGCGCCATAGTGGCGAATGAAACCCTCCCACAAAACGGGAATATGCCACTCGATCGCGCTGTTGCACGCGTTCCACAGCGGTAAGCTCGAAGCAATGTCGGGGTCTTGGTGAGAAACGAATGCGGTGCGCACCAGCGAAGGCTCGACAACCTCCGCCATCGCAGCCAGTACCTGGGGGAAAATTTCAAATCCGCCGGGATCGACCAGGGCGCATTGACCGCCCGCCTCCACGATGTACACATTCGAGTCGATCACACGCGACTCTTCCTGATCGTGCAGAACCCACCAGCGATGATCGCCGGCCTCAAAAACCAACGTTGCTTTCATGCATAACCTCGTCTAGAAGATTTCGATATACCCAGATCGCTTCCTGTACCGTCGTCACGGCGAGTCGCATTTCATGCGAGACGCGCATAAGCGGTGGGCCGGTGCCCTCTGACAGCGCTGCCTCGATGCTGCCGATCGTTACCACATACTCTTGTTCCGCGATCCCGTCCTGTAGCCTGGCTACGGTCTTTACCAAGGTCCGCAAGATCGCTTTCGCTGCGGCTTCTTCCGCCGGAATCGTGTCTTCCCAACCCCCCTCTTTGCGGCTCTCGAACCGCCGGGTATCCTTTTTGCTTAATGCCTTCGCAGCCCGATCGAACATCTCTGCGTGGCGGCGAAACTGCAGGATGCGCATCTGGGCACGGATCAGAGGGGCAATTGCCCGCTGCAGGGGGAGCGCCGCATCCTTCAGGCGCGCCGCCTGTTCGCGGAAGGCATGTGCCACCACCCCGTATCCTGCCAGTTCCCGACCGTGCCGCTTAACCAAAATCATGGCATTCAGCGCCTTGCGGTCGATCTCATGAAGAGAGCGCTCGATGGTGCGCCGTGTCCGGTAAGACATATCTGTAATCTTCATCATGGTTTCGATCCGCATTAGGCTGCTCCTTGGTTCTCCGCCGCTGCACTCAAGGCCCCAGCGTCGAGGATCAATACCACACTTCCCCTGCCGGAGATCGTCGCGCCCTGATACCAGTTCTGACCTGTAAGAAAGTCAATCGGCTTGACCACCGAGTCCTCGTTTCCCAGCACTTCGGAAACAACGAAGAGGCCACGTTCAGTAAGAACTCCCTCGACGTTCTCCCGGCCTGCGCGCAAGGGCTTGCCTTCGAGGATCATGCCCAGATCGACCACCGGCACCGTCTGTCGGGTGTCGTCAACGCGATAAGCGGCGCATCCGGCCACGGTGTGCACCCGGGATGGTTCGATGTCGGTCAAACTCTCAATTGAGGAGACCGGCAACGCATAGACGTCCTCGCGCAGGCGCACGTAAAGAACCGGTAGTACTGCCAGCGTCAGGGGAAACTCCATGGCGATTATCGTTCCGCGGCCGGGCGATGTGTCGATGCTGAGGCGTCCGCGTAAACGCACGGCCGTCTCTTTCACGACATCCATTCCCACTCCGCGGCCGGAAAGGTTCGACGCTTCATCTTTCGTCGAGAACCCCGGCCGGAATATCAGTTCTAGCGCCTCCTGCTCTGAGAGGCGGGCGGCCTGTTCGACAGTAACCACTCCCTTTGCGATCGCCTTCTGCACAACAAATCGAGAGTCGATTCCTTTACCGTCGTCACTAACCTCGATGCGGACCTTGTCGCCAAGGTGAACCGCCATCACCCGGATAGTCGCGACTCGCAGCTTCCCTGCAGCCACCCGCATATACGGCGCTTCGATACCGTGGTCCAGGCTGTTGCGAACCAGGTGCGTCATCGATCCGGAGAGCGCATCGATGATGGATTTGTCAATCTCGACATCTCCTCCTTCGATCTCCAGCTTTACCTCTTTGCCAAGCTGTTTTGAAATGTCGTGCACCACGCGCGGCAATTGCTGGAATAACCTGCGGCAAGGCTGCATGCGCAATCGCATTACCGTCGTCTGAAGATCGTTTACGGTGAGGTCCATCTCGCGGGCGATGCGAACCAGATTCTCGTTTTCATCACTGAGGGCTGCAACAGCAGACGCGAGCCGGTTGCGCAACAAAACCAGTTCACCCACCTGGTTCATGACCGCGTCCAGACGAGGTGCATCAATGCGAATGGATTTGCCAGCCGCATCTTGTCCCTCAGCTCTCGCCGCTACCCTGTTTCCGGAAATGGTTTCTCGTTGATCTGCTTGTGTGCTTGTATACAAGCCACTCGACACCACCACCGTTCCAGGCTGTGGGCATGAATCGCCGGCATCGGCAGCTTCAGGCTGTTGGCGCGAGCCCGTTACCTCAAAAGGCTTCACATGCGGCTCTGTGGCGCAGTTGTGCGCGACCGGTACTACCTTCAACGCAGCATCATCGCTTTCCGCCCGCGCCAGTTCTCGGATGCGCTCGCCCAGTTCGACTGGCCCCGGTGATGGACTCTTTTGCCGCGCCACGCTCTGTACCATCTCGCGCACGACGTCGAGGCCCTGCAGGATGGCTTCAACCCGGGAAGAGGTCAACGGCAAGACCCCTGAACGCAATCTATCCAGCAGATTTTCCAGGTCGTGAGTCCAGTCCACCAGGCTTGCGGCCCCTATATGCTGCGCCGTGCCCTTCATGGTGTGGAAGGCACGGAATATGGATGCGAGGACTTCACCATTCTGCGGCGATGACTCCAGACGCAATAAGTCCCCTTGAGCTCTCTCCAGCAACTCGGCTGACTCCGCCAGGTAGTCCTGCAACATTTCCGCGCTCATAGTCAGAACTTTCGCCGCACTGCTTCGACCGCTACCCATAGCAGGCGCGTTGCCAATTTGGATCTGGAATGATTAGTCGAATCTCATTTAACCGGACTAAACTTCTTTTTGCCCGCTCGCTCGCTCGTTGATATCGATGACCTCACCAGCTCAAAATTAATCAGGTGAGCCCGCAATTGCGCGAGATCGACAGGCTTCACAAGGTATCCATCGCAAAGTTCCTCGAAGCAGCGGAACACTTCACGCACATCTCCAATCGACGTCACCATGATGATCTTCGTTCCCCGGGAGGACAAAATTCCTCTTGCTCCCTCCATCGCTCTCAGCTGCCGAACTGCCTGCCTGCCATCCATTTCAGGCATGCGGATGTCCATGCACACGAAATCATAAGGCGAGTGATTGTTGAGGGCTTGCTCAAATGCGCTCACAGCCTCCATCCCATTGACTGCGATGTGGCATTCTCCGAACTGGGACAAATACGTCTGCAACAGCAGTCTGCTGGTAATGTCGTCTTCCACGATCAGCATTCGCAGCGAAATGCAATCCGAACGGCGTTCTCCGTCATGTTGCCCATGGTCTTCAACCTCCCTGCCAGGCTCCGCAAGCGAGGCGAGTTCCGCCACAAGACGCCGAATGTCGGTCTGGTTACTCGTGGCATAGTGATTCACCATCCCGATCAGGCAGTCGATGGCTCGCAAGAGCGCCGCAATGCATTCCGGGGTCGGCGCCAGTTCACGAGAGCGCATCAGCGCCAGTACATTCTCTGCGTGGTGAGCCAGTTCGCCGATCCGATGCAGCTCAAAAAAACCAGATCCTCCCTTGATCGTGTGCACCCCGCGGAAAACGCGATTCATCCGCTGATCGTCGATTTCCCCTTCCCCTCTCTCAATATCAAGAAGATCGGACTCCGCGGTTACAAGCTGCTCGCGCGATTCGGCAAGATACTCCATCAACAGATCGTCGCCAACTTCCAACATCTTTCTCCTCCAGCACTCCGGTCTCTAGGCGCCCTTATTACCAGTTCGCAGGGAAACCCCCGCTACTCAGTTATCGGCTGTGGTGCGAACTTGGTGAGTGGCTCCTCAAAGGGATCGTCATTGCCGTGCAGTCCGGACTAACTGACCAGATCGTGCGAGATCGAGGAGAGCGTCCTCCAGGCCTCAGCGTGGATGCTGCCGGCGCCGCAAGTGGCCACTTTGATCACGATGCTGCTGGACTATCGTCCGGGAGTGCTGAAACGCCCGAATTTGCCGATGAGAGTGAGTAACTTGTCGCGATCGGAGTCGAAGCTGTGTCCCTGATGCATGAACGTCGTGACGCACCGGGACCCGAGCACCCAGAACATTCCTTGCTCGAGGTCAACAGATTTGCTCAACGGATCATCGATGCGCTGTCATCGCATATCTGCGTTCTGGATGAAAAAGGCACCATTTTAGGTGTTAACCGAGCCTGGAGAGAATTTGCCGAGAAGAATGGGTCTGCGGCCCAGTGCGATCGAGTCGCGGTAGGAATGAACTATTTGGAAGTCTGTGACCACGCGACGGGCCCGTCGTCGGCAGGCGCGTCGGAATTTGCCCAGGGAATCCGGAGGATATTGAATGGACTAAGCAATGAATGGTCGGTAGAGTATCCCTGCGATTCCCCTCTTCAAAAACGTTGGTTTCTCGGTAGGGTTACTCGATACACACTGGATTGCCTCCCTCGCATCGTTATCGAGCACATCGATATCAGCGCCAGAAAAGTCGCTGAGATTCAACTTCGCGAGAGCGAAAAGCGGTTTCGCGTCATCGCCGACGCTTGTCCCTCTATCTTGTGGGTGACCAACGCCGACGAAGGAATTGTGTTTGCTAACCGGTTCTGTCGGGAATTCTTTGGCAAGACGAACAGTGACTTGGAGGGGGCCAACTGGCGGTTATTGATTCATCCCCAGGATACTCAACATTACGTTGACAAATTCTTACACTCGGTAAGCAACCGATCGGTTTTCCGGGCAGAAGCACGTTGTCGCCGCGCTGATGGTGAGTGGAGATTGCTGGGATCTTATGCGGAACCACGCTTCTCTTCGGATGGAGAGTTCCTGGGACATGTTGGCCTGAGTGCCGACATTACGGAACGCAAGCTCTCGGAAAGAGCACTGCGCCGCTCGGAAAGCGAGTTTCGCGCCCTCTTCGACGGAGTCACTGACGCCATCTTTATATGTCGGATCAAGGATGGTCGCCTGCTTGAAGTGAACGCAGTTGCATGCCGGCAACTCGGTTTCAGCAAGGGTGAGTTACTCGGAATGAAGGTCGCAGATTTCCTCGTTCACCATGATCAATCCCAATTTCAGGAGCGGATCGCACAGGTTCGCGAACGCAAAGAGCTCCTCTTCGAGTCGACACATCTCCGAAAGGACGGAACATCGATACCTGTCGAGCTCCATGTTCGGCTTTTTGATTTTAGGGGTGTCCCAGCGCTATTGGCCGTCGCACGAGACATTCGGGGACGCAAAGAAATCGAAGCTGCGATGCTCAAAGCCAAGGAAGCCGCCGAGGAAGTAGCGTCCAGACTTCAAGAAGTCCAGGATCGCTTATCGTTGGCAACGCAGGCCGGAGGCGTTGGTGTTTGGGATTACGACCTTGTCCAGAACACGCTTGTCTGGGACGAACAGATGTTTCGTCTCTATGGAATTAAGTCCGAAGAATTCAGTGGCGTTTACAATGCATGGACGTCAGGGCTACATCCCGAAGACCGTCAGCGCTGCGACGAGGAGATAGCAGCCGCCATAGCGGGCGAGACCGACTTTGATACCGAATTCCGGGTTGTGTGGCCCGATGGAAGCATTCATAGCATCCGCGTCCTTGCGTTGGTGCACCGCGATCTTGCAGGGAAACCGCTGCGAGTTATCGGGACAAATTGGGACATCACTTCTCAAAAGAACGCATCCGAAAAATTAGTACTGATCAACCGTCGCCTTGAGGAGGAGATCGTTCATTCTGGTGAGCTCGCAGACGAAGCATCACGGGCAAATGCTGCCAAAAGTGAATTCCTCGCCAATATGAGCCACGAAATTCGGACTCCGATGAACGGAGTTATCGGTATGACAGGCTTGTTGCTGGACACGGATCTACGCCCGGAACAGCGCCGTTACGCCGAAGCAGTGCGCGACAGCGGCGAATCTCTGTTGGGATTGATTAACGACATCCTGGACCTTTCCAAAATCGAGGCAAACAAACTCGAACTGGAGTCAATAGATTTTGACCTCATTTCTATGCTCGACAGTCTGGTTCGTTCGCTCGCGGTGCAAGCGTATGAAAAGGGACTCGAACTTATGCTGAGTGCCGAGTCAACGCTCCCCCGGAGACTGAACGGTGACCCGGGACGTTTACGTCAAATCCTCACAAATCTGATCGGAAACGCCATCAAGTTCACACAGGCGGGAGAGATTGTCCTGCGCATCACCCCTTCGAAGTCCGACGGATCTGGATGCACCTTGCGGTTTTCGGTGCGCGACACGGGCATGGGCATCCCCACAGACAGGGTTGGGAGCATATTTGAAAAGTTCAGCCAGGTCGATCGATCGACCACGCGCAATTTCGGTGGCACAGGACTTGGCTTGGCCATTTCGAAACAGCTGGTAGAACGAATGGGCGGACAGATAGGGGTCACCAGCAAACAGGGAGAAGGCTCGGAATTCTGGTTTACGATTCAGCTGGGGCTGGTCAGTCAAACTGCGAAAGACAGACCGACATCCGATTCGCCGGTACCCCTGAAGGGCGTTCGCGTCTTAATAATCGATCGCAACGCAACCAGCCGTGAGATCCTCACGGCATATACGGCCTCCTGGGCCATGCGGCCCACATGCGTGCACAGTGGGGCCGCCGCGCTCCGGGCCCTGTACGGCGCAATCGGTGAAAATGACCCGTTCCAGATCGCTATTATCGATACGCAAATGCCAGGCATGAACGGCGAGGCCTTAGGCCTCACGATCAAAGCGGAGCGGCAACTGGCGAATACTTCTCTGGTGTTGCTCAACCGTCTCGGAATGTCGCAAGCAGAAGAACGGCTGGGCCAGACCCGTGGCGTCAGCTGGATTGATAAGCCGGTCCGTCAATCAGAACTATTCAACATTCTGTGTGCGGCGTTGCCGGGCAGTCGGGACCTGGAGACGCGCCCATGGATGCTTGACGAGAGAATTAAAGGAGAGCAGAAAAGTAGCCCGCCGCGATCCATCTTGAAATTCAGCGGGCCAATACTCGTTGCGGATGATAACGTCACCAATCAACAAGTCGCCGTTGGCCTTCTCAAAAGGCTCGGCCTGCGCGCCGATGCCGTAGCCAACGGAGTTGAGGCGATTAAGTCGCTCGAGTCAATTCCCTTCGCCATGGTTTTGATGGACTTGCGAATGCCTGAGATGGATGGTCTCGAAGCAACGCGCCTCATCCGAGATCCCAAATCGTCAGTTCTAAACCACAATATCCCCATTGTCGCAATGACTGCGAATGCCATGCAGCAGGAACGCGATCAATGCCTCGAACGAGGCATGAACGGATTCCTGGCCAAGCCAATTTCTCCTGCGGCGCTGCAAGCCGCCTTGGAGCGCTGGCTACCAGGCAGTCAAGCGCCTGGTCTCACCATTGCAGAGAAAGTGGTCTCGTCCGAATCGTTCGGGCCCGACATACCTGTTTTCGATAAAACAGGAGTATTGGAACGGTTGATGGGGGATGAGGACCTGGCAGCGATGATAACTACCGCCTTTCTTGAAGACATGCCGAGCCAGATCAATAGGCTGAAGGAGTTTATGGAGAACGAAAACGCGGAGGGTTCAGGGTGCCAGGCGCACTCGATCAAAGGCGCGGCTGCCAATGTAGGTGGCGAACGCCTCCGCCAGGTGGCACTCAAGATGGAGAGAGCCGCCGACACTGGAGACTGGCGAACTGTAAATGCCTCGATGGATCAGCTGGAAGGGGAGTTTCTGAAGCTGAGGGAAGCCATCGCTGTTACTGGAAGTTCAGCCTGCGCCAAGGTATCAGGGACGTCTGAAACGACAGTTCCTCAGTAGCTGCTTCCCTTTTGGCAAAGCAGTTATCGCAGCAATCAAATTCTTCTATCCTTTGCTGCTATCCACGCGCTGCGAGTCAAACTGTCATCTCATCAGATCGGCAACAAGCCCACTGACTCTCCTTCCGATTCCTCGAAGCTGGTCTCCGACCCTTCTGCACAGAATCGAACGTGACAGCAATCGATATTCACGTCACTGAAAGCATCACGGCTGTATATTCATCGAACCTCTGGAATCCCACGTGGGCTTGCGCCGTGATGACTTTCTACGGTCTAGCCGCAAACCTGCCCTGCATCCTTGTACAACGCGTCAACCGCATCAAAATCGCGCGCATTCTGAATCGTTCTGCCCACCGTCCTGGCGAAAGCCCACGCGATACTCCCACACTAATAAAAGTGCCAGTATCGAGCGCATCTCGCTTCTTCTAACCTCCTACTACGCCTTCCGCAAGCTGCGCCTGCGCGGGAACTCGTTCGCAGGTCCGGCAGATGCTCTGTCCGCATCTTCGCGTCGAGGGCCGAACGTGCATGGAGGACAAATGGCTGCAACGATCAAGCGAGTCGCAATCAACACGGGTGGGGGAGACGCTCCCGGACTCAACGCCGTCATTCACGGAGCCGTATACGCGGCGCGTGGGAAGGGATGGGAAGTCGTTGGGATTCGGGATGGCTATGATGGGATCCTAGCTCCCGAAAGATATCCCCAAGGCGGCGTCATTGAGCTGAGGCGCTCCGTCGTACGCGAGATCTCCCATCTCGGCGGCACCATCCTTGGAAGCACCAATCGAGGCAATCCCTTTCATCACGTGGCCGTACAAACCGACGGAACCAAGGTCGAAGTCGACCTCTCCGACAAAGTGCTCTCCTACTTTCGTGACCACCAGATCGATGCCCTCATTGCCGTCGGCGGCGACGGCAGTCTCACCATCGCCAATCAATTGCACCAGAAGGGCCTTCGCGTCATCGGAGTGCCGAAGACCATTGACAACGATCTCCAGTCGACCGCCATGACGTTCGGATTCAATTCGGCGGTTTCGTTCGCAACCGACTGCATCGATCGCTTGCACAGCACTGCCCTCTCGCACCAGCGAATCATGGTGGTTGAGGTGATGGGGAGATACGTTGGGTGGATTGCGCTTCACTCCGGCGTGGCGGGCCGCGCCGACGCGATCCTCATTCCGGAAATTCCCTATGACATCGAAAAAGTAGCGGCGCACCTCAGGCAGAAGCACGAAAACGGTAAGCCATATTCAATCGTAGTGGTCGCCGAAGGGGCAAAACCCACTGATGGGGACGTCACCGTCAAGGCGCGGGAATTAGGCCGGACCGAACGGCTCGGAGGAATCGGAGAAGTCGTCGCCAGGCAGCTCCAGGAACTGACCGGCAAGGAGGCGCGATCCGTATCTCTTGGGCATCTCCTCCGCGGCGGTTCCCCTACAGCCCTCGACCGTAACCTCGGTGTCAGCTTCGGGGCTGGCGCAATCCATGGACTCGCGCAGGGTCTCAGCGGAGTCATGGTCGCCTTTAAGCCGCCGCGGTTCGAATTCGTTCCTATTCAGGAAGCAATCGAAACGCTGAAGTCGGTGCCTCTGGACGGCGAAGGAGTGCTTGTCTGCCGCGCCCTCGATGTGAATCTGGGAGATTCGTAGTCCGCTATACCGTCACCTGGCCCGACCTTCGTCGCGCTGAATGACAAGGCGCGTCTTAGTTGGAATTGTGTGTCCCAAAAAGCCAACCTTGCAGTCGTCGGCATCGTCGGCAATAATGGCTTCGCGTCCAAATCGAAACCTGGCGGTGCTGAGCCCCCTCAAACGCACGCCCCTCCAAAATATCTTTGTAGGAATGAAAAGACGTCGACCCAGGTTGCGTCGATTTAATTTCAATCGGTGGTCCAGAGCATGAAAACTATTCGGAAAGACCGGCGTGACTTCCTTAAGCAGGCTGGGCTGATGGGTTCCTTCTCTATGATGCCGGTGTTGGCTGAGGGAGCTACGCTTGGCGGAAACTTCGACCGCGTCATCGAAGAGGCGATTCTGCCATCCCAATCGGAAGAGGCGCCCCAGTACCACATAAAGTTCGCTGTCTGTGGAATCAGTCACGATCATATCTACGGCATGGTCGGCGCAATCCAGCGCGGCGGCGGCGAACTTGTTGCGGTTTGGGGCGGTGAAGACGATAAACTCGCGGCATTCGCGAAGCGTTTCCCTGGTGTCAGGATCGTCAAGACACAGGAAGAAATCCTGAACGACACCTCCATCCAGCTTGTTCTCAGTTCGCAAATTGCCAGTGAGCGCGCTCCGTTAGGTGTGCGAGCCATGAAACACGGTAAGGATTTTCTCTCAGATAAGCCGGGGATCACAACGCTCGAGCAGTTGGCGGAAGTGCGAAGGACCATCGCAGAAACAAAGCGGATCTACGGCATCATGTACAGCGAGCGGCTCGAGGTCAGGGCCGCGGTCTATGCTGGAGTCCTCATCCATCAGGGCGCGATTGGCAAAGTGATTCAGACCATCAACATCGCGCCGCATCAGATCTTTCAGCACGGCGGCATCGCCGGCGGTGGTTCCGGAAGGCCCGACTGGTTCTGGAATCCTGAGCAGTATGGCGGAATCCTCTGCGATATTGGCTCGCACCAGGTCGACCAGTTCCTCTTCTATACCGGCTCCACTCAGGCTGAAGTGGCGGAGTCGCAAATTGCCAACGTTCGCCATCCGGACCACCCGCAGTTCCAGGACTTCGGCGACATGGTGCTGCGTGGCAATCGCGGCTTCGGCTACGTCCGGCTTGACTGGTTCACTCCGGATGGCCTCGGCACATGGGGTGACGGGCGTCTGTTTGTTCTCGGAACTGACGGCTACATCGAGATTCGCAAGTACACCGATGTCGCCGTAAAGAAGCAGGGAGACAATCTTTTCCTCGTCGATGGGAAAGAGGCAAGATACATCGACTGCTCCAAAATGCCCCTGCCGTTCGGGCCGCAATTTGTGGCGGATGTTGTCAATCGCACACACGACGCCCAGAACCAGGATCAGTGCCTTCTGGCAGCGGAACTCGTGATCAAAGCACAGCGCAACGCAAAGTTCGTAACACTGCAGTAGGTGGTGGACTCTCCAGGAAAACGCAGACCGTACATAATGGCGTGAGGAAAAGCGATGATGACACGGCGTGAGGTTGTGATCGGACTCCTTGCAATGCAGGGGATGACCAATGCGGCGGCGACAGGCGAAGAACCCGTCCTCGGTCCAACTGTCTTCGACTGGCAGGAAATGAAACCCGTCAAAACCGCAACTGGAGAAGTGCGACAGGTCTGCAAAAGCCCCACGGCAACGCTGAATCAGCTTGAGATTCACATCACCACCCTGAATCCCGGACAGGCATCGCATGCACCCCACCGACACGTGAATGAGGAGTTGATCATCTTGCGCGAGGGCGAGTGCGAAACCCTCTCCGACGGAGAATGGCTGAAGGTTGGCCCCGGATCTATCGTCTTCAACGCCTCAAACAGCCTGCACGCGTTCCGGAATGTCGGCACAGTTCCCGCGACCTACGACGTGATCAACTGGAGCCCCAACAAAGACATGAATGGAACGAAGTAGTTCGATCGAACCCCTCTCGAGCAGGCGCAACCGACTGCATCCCTTCCTCCGAGAATTCAAAATTAAAGCTCTATCAGTTCCAAAGGCTGCCCTCGGTCTGACTCTCGAGCTAATCCCCTGCGCGGTATAGCAGAGGTTTATGCTTAACTCCGTAGCTGAGCAGAGACCATGACCGAAGGTGAATTCGAACGCGAAGAAGAGCCGTCGCCCGCGCAGAAAGCCGATGTTGATAGCGGCCCAGGAACTGCCGATGAGGCGGACGGTGGCGGTGCATCTTCAAAAGAAGTGGGCTCAGCCGAAGGGCACGGCAAAGACAGTCCTTTGACTTTCCCATCCATCGCAATCGAATCGCAAACAGAGGAGAGCCAGGCTTCCGTCCTGCGATATCCAGTCGTTGGCTTCGGCGCCTCGGCTGGAGGACATTCAGTCGCGTCCCAAGTCGCCGGAAACGCAAAATCCCCCCTGTCTGAAACCGAAATCAATCTATGGCCGGAATTGGAACTGCAACGTGCCGCGGATCGCATCGTTCTTGCGCGATTCGGGCCTCCGGGACTGATCGTCGACGATCGCATGAACGTACTGCAATCCCGCGGCCAGACAGCGCCATTCCTCGAACTCACGCCTGGCGCCGTTACCTGGAATTTGCTCCGCGTTCTGCGCGAAGGCATCGTAAGCGACGTACGCAATGCCGTTCAGCGGTCCATCCGCGAAAACGTGCCCGTCACTGCTTCCACCACCCTCCTGGATGAAAGCAAGGGAGAACAGCAGGTTCAAATCGATGTGCTGCCTGTCGCGAGCGCATCCTCCCGCCGTCGGTGTTTCCTGATCCTGTTTCAAGCTCTTGCCAGGGCGCAATCCGGCGGGAGTCCCGAGCAGACGGTTCTTCCCCAGTTCACGATTGATGAAAAAGATCGTCTGATCGCACAGCTGCGCCAGGACGTCACATCCATCCGCTTCCACCTCCAGTCCCTCGTAGAAGAGCGCGATGGAAGGAATCAGGAACTCGTTTCGGCTAACGATGAGATTCAGTCAGCGAACGAGGAACTTCAGAGCATGAACGAGGAACTCGAGACTACAAGGGAAGAACTCCGGAGCGCCAACGAGGAGCTACAAACCGTAAACGACGAGTTGCAGCAGCGGAATAACCTGTTGACGCAGACCGGCAATGACTTGACCAATCTCCTCAATAGCGTCAACATCCCATTGCTGATGCTGAGCAGCGATTTGCACATTCGGCAGTTCACCCCGCCGATGCAAAAGCTGCTCAGCGTCCGACCTGCGGATATTGGGCGTTCCATCAGCGAGATCCGGCTTCAGCTCAGAATTGAAGACATCGAGCCAATCCTGAATGACGTGCTTGAGACACTCGGAACCCGTGAACTCGAAGTGCAGGACCGCGAAGGACGCTGGCACCTTCTCCGCGTTCGCCCTTACCGAACCTCCGAGAACAAGATCGAAGGCCTCGTCGTCGTCCTGCTCGATATCGACCAGTTGCGCAGAAGCCAGCAGCATCTGGTAGATGCCAGAGACTTTGCAAGCTCGGTCGTCGAGAGCGCACCAATTCCCATGGTCGTTGTGAACAGAGACTGCAGCATTCGTACTCACAACTGGGCTTTCCGCCAGCTCACGGGTATGCAACCCAAAGAGCTTGATTCGCGTTCCCTCCCCGACCTCGTGGGACATCTTTGGGGTATCGATAGTCTGGCCGAAAAACTCGGCGAGCTCCTGCAGCCTCAGCAGGGCGCACTCATCGAATTCGAACACGAGTCAACCACATCGGTACGCAAGACGCTTCTCATCAGGGGGCGCGCGCTCTCAACCGAGGGAGACCGCATTCTGCTGCTGATGATGGAAGATATAACCCTGCAACGTGACGCCGAGCGCCTTGTGGCCAACCAGAAAAAAGTCCTCGAAGGTGAGGTTGCCGTGGCCGCACAAAAGCTCGACCGTGCGCAGGAACAGTTGCGTGGACTCGCTGCACACCTCTTCACTGTCCAGGAAGATGAGCGGCAATGGGTAGCCAGAGAACTGCACGACGACGTCAGCCAGCGCTTAAGCCTGCTCGAGATGCTTCTGCACGAAGTAGATATTGCAGACGGCTCGAACAATAACGACAAGATTCAGGACGCGCGAAATCAGATCGAGTCGCTCAACACCGATGTCCGTCAGATTTCTCATCGCCTCCATCCGGCAATCCTCCACGATCTCGGCCTATCCGCTGCTTTGAAGTCACTTGTCACCGACTTCGGCCAGAGAGAGAACATGCCGTCCACTTACGTGACCCGGAATCTCCCGGAAGAGTGGTCTCAACAAAGCGCGACGACGCTCTACCGCATCGCCCAGGAAGCCTTGCGGAATGTTGCCAAACACGCCGGGAAAACCCATGTCAAAGTCGTGCTCGCTGGCGAGGACAACGAGTTGCAGCTCAAGATAATGGATTTTGGAGTAGGCTTCGATCAGGAAACGGAAAACGGCGCTACTGGCTTGGGCTTGATCTCCATACAGGAACGAGCGAGGCAGGCCGGTGGTACGGTCCAGATTGCATCTAAACTGGGAGAAGGCACTACTGTTACAGTGAACCTGCCGCTTAAACCTCATGCGTAATACGGTTCTCATCGCCGACGATCACACCCTCATGCTGGATGGCCTGACGAGGCTCCTTGCGCCCGAATACGATGTCGTCGGCGTTGCCACAAACGGGCGTTCACTTCTCGAAGAGGCGCAGAGACTGCGCCCGGATGTGATTGTCGTTGACGTGGGAATGCCGGAGATGAATGGCATCGAGGCCGCTCGCAGGCTCGCCAAAACCCTTCCTTCATCCAGGGTCGTATTTGTAACCCAGCAGCTCGCTCCCGAGTATCTGCGGGCGGCATTCGCAGCGGGGGCCCGCGCATACGTTGCCAAACAGTCCGCTGCCAGTGAATTGATTGAGGCTATCCGGATTGTCCTGGCGGGGCGATACTACGTCACCCCTCTTGCCGGATCCGAACCGGCGCGGATCGCGAACCTCGATCCAACTCAGAATCCCGCTGAGCTCTTTGGTTCCAAGCTGACTCCAAGGCAGCGTGAAGTTCTTCAACTCGTAGCTGAAGGCAAATCAACAAAAGAGATATCCGCAACCCTCGGCGTCTCTACCAAGACCGTGGAGTTTCACCGCAACAGTCTGATGGATGAGCTCGGCGTTCGTACCATCGCCGAATTGACCCGATACGCCATTTCACAGGGTATGGTCAACGCGTAGACCAGAATGCATGCGAAGGAAGCCTTCGCGCTCTTTCAAAAACATGAATTCACGGCTTAACAAGGCCGCGAATTGTACTGGCCAACGAGGCCACCAGCGCCGCTTCAAGCTCCCTTGGAACATCTCCCTGGGCAAGATCTGCTGATCCTCCCCCGCGCAAGCCAAATTGCGTAAGAGCCTCGCGCAAAACGCGCCCGGAGTCAAAGTCAAGATCATGGCTGCGTGCCACAAATACTCTAGATGGCTCCATTTCCTTCGCACAGAAAATGACTGCGGTTGCGCCGGTAGCTGCCGCCGTCCGCGAAGCCAGCAGCTTCACATAATCGCGATCTCGATCCTTCCACTCGCGTACCAGCAATCGCAGCCCGCCCTCGATCGGCTCTTCCTGTGCCAGCTTCGCCGCCTGAAATGCCGCCAGCTCTTCTCGCAGTTTTTGCCGCTCCTTGGCTGCCGCCTTCCCTTCCCCCACGAGCCTCTTCACCGCTGCAGGCAACTCCGGCGATCCAATGGAAAGCACGCCGGAAGCCTCGCTCAGAACTGCGGCATCCGCCCGCGCCGTGCGAATCGCACGCAACCCGCACACAAACTCGACGCGCACTCCCCGGCTTACCTTCTCCACCGCGCGCACCAGCAGTCCGCCGATCTGCCCGGTGGAGCGTACGTGCGTTCCACCGCAGGCGTTGCGGTCGCACTGCGCGATGTCGATCAGGCGGATGTCCCCTTGTCGCTCCGGCAATTTGCGAAGCTCGCCGGATGCCAGCATCGCTTCCGCCTCTTCCCGCGAGACATAAAGCGCGCTCACCGGCCTGTCCTCTCCGATGATCTCGTTCGCGATTCGCTCCACCCGCTCCAGACTGTGGTGCGCCGGAGGCGCAATCGCTAGATCAATAGTCGAAGCCATCTCGCCCAGATGGAACGAAACCGTCTGCGCCTGTAACTCCCGCTGGAAAACAGCCGACAGCAGATGCTGCCCCGTATGCTGCTGCATGTGGTCGAATCGTCGATCCCAATCGATACGGCCCTCGACCTCGGCGCCCGCCGAAAGTCGGCTGCGCGTGAAATGCCACATCGCACCGTCCTCGTCCTCCTCGACCTCTTCCACCGGAATCTCCGCCACTCCCCCATTGGCCGAATTCATCCTCAGCACTCCCGTATCGAAGGGCTGCCCGCCGCTCGTCGGATAGAAAGCGCTGCGATCGAGACAAATCTGCCACACAGCCTCGCCTACGCCGCCGCTCGCCTCGCGAACGCCGGTCACAACTCCGCTGAAAGACTTGAGAAACGAATCCGCATAGTAGAGTCGCTCAGATGCAGGCAATGTTGATCTCCAATCGACGGCTCCCAACAATCGCACCCGGAACCATAACCCAGATACAGTCTAGTTCCATCCGGCTTATTTATTCCCGGTGGTTCGCAATCAATCCGGAGTTGCACTCCGTCGCCCTTTACATCGCCCGATTTCGAGGTTTAGCCTTTCATCAGGAAACGTTTTCCACGTAAGCTCCATCGAGAAAATACAGCCCAATGTCCAGGGGTCCAATGAAGAACAAACTACTTCCGCAAGCACTCTCGAATTCCCCATCGGATCTCCCGGAACCCGGTTTGTTCTCCGAGCCAAGCCGCCGCGATTTTCTGGCAGGCTCGGGAGTGCGGCGGCTATAACTGCCCTATCAGGCACACCTGCCCTCGCGCAGTCGCCGCAAACCGCCATCAACATCGCACGGGTTGCTGTTCCTGCCAGCCAGACCCTGATGAGCGAAAACAAGATCTCCGCCCTGAACGACGGTTTCACCCCTGCGAACTCGTTTGACCGCTCTCATGCTCTCTACGCCGTATGGGCCGATTCCGATTCGGGCAGCCGCACCAGTTGGCTTCAGTATGAGTGGAGCGAACCCGTCAACATCGCTCGCGTCGACATCTATTGGGCCATCGATCGTCCCCGACCCGGCGCCTTACCAGGCAGCTACGTCAGCCGCCTCGCTGCGCCGCAGAGCTACCGCATTCTTTATTGGAATGGAAGTGATTTTGCTCCCGTCCCCCAGCCTGAAGGGCTGGGCATCGCCCTCGACACCTTCAACGCAACTACGTTTCAACCCGTAAAGACGACCAGGCTGCGCCTCGAGGTGCTTCCACAGCAGGATCGTCCCGCGGGAATTCTCGAGTGGCGTGTCTTCAACTACGGCCCGCCTCCTTCCCTCCCTCCCGTAGTCAACGCTGGAGTGGATCGTTCCGTAGTCAGCGACGGCCGCACTTACCTCAAGGGCAAAGTAACCTGGCTCGAGGACTCCACCAACAACAACTCGCGCTGGATTAAGACTGCGGGACCCGGGGTCGTCGCCTTCGCGGACGCATCCTCTCCGGAAACCACTGCCACCTTTTCCCAGCCCGGCGACTACACCCTCGCGCTCGAGGCCTCCAGAAGTAAAGGGCCGGCCCGCACCATCGCTGTCCACGTTGAGCAGGCCCCACCCGCCGATCGTCTCAACGTCGTTTACACACGCCGATATTCCATCGACAGTCCCTTTTGGAACGAGCGCGCAAAAACCATCATCGTCAACTGGATTCCCCATTGCATCGCCATGTGCGAGCGCACCGACATCGCGCCCATGCGCGGTGACGGGGGGATCGACAACTTCATCGAAGCGGGCAAAGCCAACCGCGGGGAGCCTCACGGCACGCACAAAGGCTACGTCTTCTCGAACGCGTGGGTGCACCAGACTGTCGAGTCCATGTGCATCGCTCTCATGGTCGATCCCCAGGGCGACCCCGAAATCATCAAGTCTCAGCAGCTCATGCAAACGACTCTGGAGCGCTGGATTCCCACCATCCTCGCTGCGCAGATGTCCGATGGCTATCTGCAGACCGCCTATATCCTCGCCGACCGGAAGGATTGGCCCGAACGCTGGTCGCCCGATCATCGCGGCAACCACGAGGGCTACGTCTCCGGCTACTTCATCGAGTCCGCCATCAATCACTACACCCTTACCAATGGCCAGGATCTCCGCCTCTACAACGGTGCCAAAAAACTCGCCGACTGCTGGGTCGCCAACATCGGTCCCGGCAAGAAGGAGTGGTTCGATGGCCATCAGGAGATGGAGCAGGCCCTCGTGCGCTTTGGCCGCTTCGTCAACGATCAGGAAGGCAACGGCCGCGGCGACTCCTATATTGTCCTCGCGAAATTTCTCCTCGATTCCCGCCGTGGCGGTTCCGAATATGATCAGAGCCACCTGCCTCCCGGCCAGCAGTACGAAGCCGTAGGCCACGCCGTGCGCGCCACCTACTTCTACTCCGGCATGGCCGATATCGCCGCCGAAACCCACGACCCCGACTATCAGAGCGCCGTCATTTCCCTCTGGGACAACATGGTCAACAAGAAGTACTACCTGACTGGCGGTATCGGAAGCGGCGAAACCTCCGAGGGCTTCGGCCCGAACTACTCGCTCCGCAACGAAGCCTACTGTGAAACCTGCTCCAGTTGTGGATTGGTCTTCTTCCAGTACAAGCTCAACCTCGCCTATCACGATGCGAAGTATGCCGATCTCTACGAGCAGACCATGTACAACGCCTTGCTCGGAGGTCTCGCGCTCGACGGACAAAGCTACTGCTACACCAATCCGCTCGTAAACACCGAGCGCGCAAAATGGCACGTTTGCCCCTGCTGCGTAGGCAACGTATCACGAACCCTGCTCATGATCCCCACCTGGAGCTACGTGAAAAGCAGTGATGGTCTCTACGTAAATATGTTCGTCGGCAGTCGCATCCAGATAGGGCAGATCGCCGGCACCAACGTGGAGGTCGTTCAGAAAACCGACTATCCCTGGCGCGGCTCCGTCGCCATCACCATCAATCCCGAGCAGGCCAAAACCTTTTCTGTCTACGTGCGCATCCCAAACCGCAACACCAGCAAACTCTATACGGAATCCCCCGCAATTCACGGCGTCAAGCGCTTCGCCGTCAACGGCCAGGAGCAAACGCCCGCCATCCACAAGGGCTACGCCGTTGTCACACGCGAGTGGAAACAGGGAGACCGCATCGAGTTCGAACTGCCGATGGAACCACAGCGCGTAATCGCCGACAAGCGCATCCAGGCCGACCTCGGCACGACAGCGTTGCAGTACGGCCCGCTCATCTATAACGTAGAGACCGCTGACAACCAGAAAATCGACCGCAAAATTAGCAATGCGCCCCTCATGGCCGAGTGGCGTCCCGATATGCTCGGCGGCGTTATCGTGATCTCCGGCAAATGGCAGGACGGCTCCCCAATGCTCGCAATCCCAAACTTCGCCCGCATGAACAGAACCGGGCCTCCGCGCGAATATCCCGACGAAGCGGAAAGCGATCGCACATCCGCATCGAGGCCGGCTGTCGCATCGAAAGTGTGGATTTAGGCCGATCTGATTGACGTCTGCCTTGCGTCACGCCGTTCTCTTGAATGAACTTTAGCTGTTCTGAAATCCCATAAGCAGAGCACGACGCGTCGCATCGTGTATGTCGATTCCAGGCTCCCAGGCCGGCTGCGCTTCAACCCGGTTCCGGCCCAGCAACTTGGCGCGGTAGAGCGCCTCATCTGCATACGAAATGAAAGTCTCAAGCGGAAGTTCGGTAGCCGAACTCAGCGAAGCCACCCCGATGCTCAGGCTGCCATTCGCCTTCCCTGCGCCAAACGCATGCGCGTTGAACAATACGCGCAATTCCTCGGCCATTGACGACGCTTTCTGCGGGGAAACATCGAGCAACATCACCGCGAATTCGTCTCCGCCAAATCGGGCACAGTGGCTTCCGTTTACCGCACCGGCAAGTTCCTGCAGCTTCTTCGCAAGCGTTACAAGCACCTGGTCGCCGTACAGATGGCCGTGGCAGTCGTTCGCCTGCTTGAAGTGATCGATATCGATCAGCAGTAGAGATACGGTCCCGCTTCCGCCTGCGTTCCGCAATTCGCCATAGGCACCGGCGAGCGAACGCCGATTTCCAATCCCTGTCAGAGGATCGCGAACCGCCAGGCCCTCAAGTTGTTCGTTGCGGCTCTGCAGAAGCGCCTTCTCTTTTACCGCCTGTCCCTGCAGCATCACCGTGCGCAAAACATAGCCCACCAGGGAAGTTGAGACAGCGATGGCCGCAAGCGTCGCCGAGATACGAAGGACAAGCAGGCCGAGCATCAGGTTCGCGACCGCAAGAAACGCCGGCATCAGGCTTCGCACCGTTATGCTGGGTGAGAGCGGAGGCGCTTGCTCGACCGGTTCCACTCTTTGAGAGTTGCCGCTATAGATCAGATATAGCGAGAATGCAGCAAGCAGCGTCGGGCCCGGCACATCCCACAGGCTGCTGTACTGCTTATGCAACCATGCATACGACACTTGGTTCGCCAGAAAAAATGCAATCAGGCGCAAACCAAAGAACCATGAAAGTGTGCGCAGGAATTTCAATTCCCCGCGGGACGCCGCTCCCAGGCAGGCAACCAGCGCCACAACGAGGAGAAAAAGCGCCATCAGTAGACCAACAAAAAGATGGTTCCTGACAAAGTGGTCGCGCGTGACCGACGAATAGATCAGGTTGAATCGCAGCACCACAAACAGCAGCGCCTGAAGCATATCCACGATAACCACGGAACGCGCCACACCCGAAAAGAACAGCACCGCCGCCAGCATGTACAGCGCCTCGCTGGCATTGAAGCAGGTTACCTGGAACATCCTTGCCGGAGGCGTGTTGAATACTCCCTCACAGAACGACGGCGCGTAGCCGATGGATGCGGAAAGCGTTGCAGCCGCAACCAGGCACCACCGGATGTAGAGTGTGCCTTCGACGTTTTGTACCCGGGTCCGGAATGCAAACGCGCAGCCAAACAGCACCAGGGCGAGGCAGAGGTAACCCACCGCCGCCGCCCGCATCGTGTTTTGGCCGGCTACAGCGGCGTGGCTCAAACACACAAGTACGGCAGCCAGCGTGCTCAAGGTCAGGATCGCTGGACGCGATGCCCTGTTCGTCCGAAGACGTCCGGCAACGGCAGAAATCGTCATTCGGGATTGGGCGCGGTCGAACGTAAAGAGATCTCTCATAAGGCCGAATTTCGGGGCTCAGCGATGCATTGGCGATGTTGAGATGACAAATCGAAACCTTGAGGAATGAGGCTGTTGGAAGTAACTCTACCTCAACAATCGGCCTCAAGAAGTAGCACGAAAGGCGTATCGGCGGGGACAATCGTGCACCTGTTTCGTGACCGCTTTGGGGTCGATCCTCACCCCGAAGAACCCGCGCCGTCCTACGGCGTGTCACCCATCAAGCCCTGGAAGTCGGGCGCGAACAAAATATTTCTCGCAACTTCTGAAACGCCTTCTGCCCCCGCATCACTATTCGATCAAACAAGATGCGCACTGGACTGGTCCGGAACCGCAGTTTGTTATGAACCCGTTGTCAGTGATCCCTCCCCCACTTGCCATGAAAATGGCCCAACTCGAACCATCGCAACTTGAGGAATAGACATGCCCTCCCAGATTGGCACGAACATCGCTCCATCGTTGCAGCCGGCTCTGGAATTGATCTATCTCGCTAGATTGCAGCCCGAAGCTGCCAGCGAAAGCCTGCGAAAACTCCTCCTCGCAAACCCAAACTACTTCGGAAGCCTTCCGGAAAGCTCTTTCAAAGTCGTCCTCAATATCAATGGCGATACCCGCTATGAAAGCTTGGGGCGCGTTCGGTACCTCCCTCTCCTCGGCCAGGTATGCGCCTCCGTCACGCTCAATCAGGATCACGGTTACTCCTTTCTCTTTGGCGAGCCCGATTCCCGCGAATATGTCCGCTTTTATATCTCCTACGACCATGGCGACACCTGGGTCGACCAGGGCCTGACCTCGATCAATGTCTGCGATCAGCCGGGAGCTTCGCAGCGGGTTCATCTCGTCACAAGGCGAATTCAACTCCAGGAAGATGCTGGCTCGGACCACGAGGCGCCCATCCTTCGCGCAACTCTCTCCTGGAAGACACCCCCTCCCCCCGGCGCTCCCGACTGGACTCCGCTTTGGGGCAACGTTTTAGAAACACAGATTACGAATGCTGAAACTGGTTTTCGTCGGAGGAGTCGTCTGCAGACGGGATCCTGGGATGTGTCTGCTGACGAAACGGCTTCGAAGGAACGAGTGGGACGTCCCTTCGACTTCACCGACGTCAGGCCGGTTGGCGCCCTCACGCCAACCGGCTCTTTCTCCAAACCGGCTTTGCAACGGGATGATCATCCGCATTGCACCGTCTGAACAAAATAATGGACCCCGGCGGTCAATTCGGCCGCCCCGTTGATTGCTGCTCTTTGACCTCGGTCCTCTACCTTGTCGATCCGGTTGGCAAGGGCCGGATCGGCCGGCATCTCCACTGGCAGGCGCTCTCCCCCGGAGCAGCCTGCCCTGGAGAGAGTCCATGCCTCCCCGCAAAGCATTCCTCAATTAGGGCGCCTTTGTCCCGCCAAAGACGCTGCCCATCAGATCTAACCCTCTTATAATCCCCGGCAGCCGTTTCGGATGTTATACTTACGTCCTCTCAGGATTACGGGGCCACCTTTGCAATTTCATTCCTTCGATGCAAGTTACATCGAAAATCTCCGTGCCGGGGACCCTCGAACCCAGGAGCACTTCGTCGGCTATTTCACCGAGTTGCTCCACCTGAAGCTTCGCACGCGGCTCCAGTCTCCCCAGGCAATCGAGGACGTGCGTCAGGAAACCTTTGCCCGCGTTCTGGCCGGGATCGGCAAACCTGGGGCGCTTCGCCAGCCTGAAAGCCTCGGCGCCTTCGTCAATACTGTCTGCAATAACGTTCTGTTCGAGCACTATCGCGCCTCCTCCCGCAGCCAGTCCCTCGATGAAGACGGGGCCGCGGATGTGCCCGCAACCTCTCTCGACGCCCTGAGCGTCGTCGCCGCCGACCAGATCAAAGTCAAGGTCCGCAAGATCCTCCTGGACATGCCTTTGCGCGACCGCATGCTGCTCAAAGCAATCTTTCTCGACGAACGCAACCGCGACGAGGTCTGCCAGGAGTTTGGCGTAGAGCGGGAATACCTTCGCGTGCTCCTGCACCGCGCAAAACAGGATTTCAAGTTCGAATATTTGAAAAAAATCGGTAAGGGATTTAATCCCGCAAAAAGTTGAAACGGCTTGGAAGGCTGACTCACCATCCTTTGTATGAGATCAGCCAGGGAAGTGCGATGGATCACGGAGAAGCAGTACAAATGATGGCCGTGGAGCGGTACCTCCTGGATGAGCTCACGCCGGAGGAGAAGGACGCATTCGAAAACCACCTCTTCGATTGCAGCGAATGTGCCCTTGACCTTCGCGCCGCCGCCGCCTTCATTACAGAAGCCAGGTCCCAGCTCGCAAGCTTGGATCCTCAGCCTGCCCCCACGCTTGCTGTTCAGGCCGTCAGTACCCGTCGCCCGAAGAGTTGGTTGTTCTTTTTGCAGCCCGCCTTCGCAGCACCTGCATTTGCGGCCTTGCTCGCCGTCATCGCATGGCAGAACGCCTCCACCATCCCTTCTCTGCGAAAGGCCGCGACGGAACCGCGCTTGATCCCCTTCAACGCCATCCACGCCGGCACCCGTGGCTCCTCCCACACCACCGTTCAGGCCAGCCGCGCTGCCGGATTTGCTCTCGCAATCGAGCTTTCTCAATCCTCGAGTTACTCCTCGTATTCCTTCGAACTGCGCGACTTGGCCGGAAAACAGATTTGGAGCCGGAACATGGCCGTTCCCAATCCGACAGACGGCGAAGATAACTCAATCTCGCTCGTGGTCCCTGCTGAAGGGCTGACTCAGGGATCCTGTACCCTCACAATCTTCGGTATCACTCCCCAGGGTGATCGCGTCGAAATTGACCGGCGCGTTCTCGATGTTCAATTCGACAACTGAAAACCAGAAGCTTGCTTCCAGAAAGTGAACGTCACATGGCCTCAAGACCCAACCGGTATCACCTTCACAACGCAGAAGCTTTTGTCCTCCAGGCCGATCTCAAGCTCCCACTCAACCAGCAGATCGTTCCTCACGCCCATTCAAAACTGAGTGAGAAGGGTGGCTATGTTTCACACCACTCTGAGAACTTCAGCCTCGGCGGAGTTTTCTCGTTCCGTTCCGCGCGCACCCATGTCGCCGGAAATGTGGACGACAAACCCGCCCATGGCTGGAACACGCTCTCAACTTGCGTGATAGAAGGCCTGAACGTAATGGAGATCCTCACTGCCGACCGCATCGTGACGCAGATCTCTACCGATCATCCTCCGAAGGGCTACGTGCCACGAGTCACGTTTCTCGGAACGCGCTTTGAAAATCTCTGCATCGCCGGGAAACCCATCGATGTTGATATTGATGTAAATATGCTCGGCCCCAAACCCGCCGACGACGCTCCCTACTCAAGCGACGCCTGCTTTATGGGCCGGGTCACAAACCAATACAAGTACATCCAGGGCCACCAGAACCTTCCGGCCGACCTACGCAAGCGATACAATCAAGTTCCGTCATCTTCTGCCAATCGGGAGTCGCTTGAGTGCTCACTGGTCAACCAGGTGAAAGGTTCTTATCCCGGGCACTCCTTTGGGCACGTAATCGAAGTCCCCGACTTCGGCAAGATTCATCTGGGGGTTTTGAGCCTTCAGCAGAAGAACTTCGTGAAGAACATCCCGAAGGAGACGACCATCAGTCTCACAATGATCAAGTTGGAAATGGGTTGCGTGATCAGTGGATCCGGAGATATCGGTGGCGGCAAGAACAACGGAACGACCAAGCCCTAGGCGAAGCGCAGCCCTCGCCGCAGAACTCAGCCGGTGGCAATGAAGGAGCCGCTGCGAATCCTGCCTCCTCAGCAGACAGTTCAATAAGCGTGAAGCGCCCTTCCAACTGGAAATGGGCGCTTCTCCTATTGGTGCTCATTCCCCTCGAGGAAGTGCGCCCCGGCAGCTCTGACGCAGCCTATGATCGCGCCTATCAGCTTTTCGTGCACGGATATTTGCATGAGAGTCAATTGGAGGCCGAACGTGGATATCTGAGATCTCGCTCCGTCAACCCACAACTCGCCGCGAAGTTCCAGTTGCTGGAAGCACAGGCTATGCTGTGGGGTGGTTTCACAGAGGAGGCGGTGCGCGTTCTTTCCGCATGGTCCCCTCATTCGTCAGATCCCGACGAGTTCATTCTCGAGCGAACAGTTGAAGGTGCGGCCCTCAATAAGCTCCAGCGAATACCAGAAGCCAATCGTCGATTCTCAGAAGCCGAAAGCCTATGCGCCAGGGCAACCTATTCTGCCTGTGCAGACTTGTTGAGAGCACAGGGAGTGGCATCTATAAATCGAGGTGACTTCACCAGCGCAAGGCATCAACTACTCGCCAGTCTTTCTATCGCCCGAAGCTACCATGATCGATTCTCAGAATCAACAGTGTTCCTGAATCTGGGAGCCGCATCGCTCCAAAGCGATCACTTCGACGAAGCTGTCGACTGGTCGAACGCTGCATCTAAAACCTCACTCGCAATCAGCGCGGAAGACGTCGCACAGAATGCACTCGGTAATCTCGGATGGGCGTATTTCAATTTGGGAGACTCGGAGAGAGCGCTTCAGCTGTTTCACGAGGCGGAAAAAAGTGCTATAAACCTCGGAGATCCCAGCGATGAAGTTCTGTGGGTGTCCAACGCTGGATACATCTATCAGCAATCTGGCGACCTGACGAGAGCATCTCAGTCGTTCCTTCGAGCCCTGGAGTTAGCGAATTCAATCAAGAGTAGGGAAGACATCGTCAACTCCCTCGAGGACCTCGCTCACCTTTCCGTCAAAACCCGCAAACTCGACGATGCCGAGACATATGTCACCCAGGTAAAATCGCTTGTCCTCGACAATCGAGTTGATGTTCTCGACGTTATGTTCGCTGAGGGTCAGATTGCCGCCGCGCGACACAAAGACCAGCAGGCCGAAGCCGCTTTTCGCACAGTCGAACACGATCCGGCCTCACAAAGTTCCATGAAGCTCGATGCCGAACACAGGTTGGCGCTCTTATACGAGCGGCAAGGCAACCAGGCGGCTGCGGATCGCATGTATCGCACCACGCTCGCCACCTTTGAGTCCGCCCGTGACCAGATCAAGAAAGAAGACTCCGAGATACCGTTTGTTACCAACGCCACCGCGATCTACGGCGACTACATCCGATTCCTCGTCGCTCAAGGCAAAAGCGAAGAAGCGCTGCGCATCGCTGATCAGGGACGAGCCCAGACGCTCGAGCAGGGTCTCGGACTCGCCAACAACAACTCCATCGAAATCTCCAACCTCAAACCAACTGAAATCGCCCGCAAAACCAATGCGACTCTTCTCTTCTATTGGCTGGGAGAGAACGAGTCCTATCTGTGGGCAATCGACCCCCGAAAGATCACCCTGTTTCCTCTGCCCCCGCAGCGTCAAATCACGCAATCCATCGAGCATTACCGCAAAGCCCTGCTCGGCCTCGGCGATCCCGCGGAAAACTCCGATCCCGATGGGCTCGCCCTCTATCGCCTTCTCATCGCGCCTGCCGCCGGCTCCCTCCCGCCCGGCTCAAACGTGATCGTTCTCGGCGATGGTGCGCTCAGTCAGCTCAACTTTGAAACCCTCATCGTTCCCTCTCCCCATCCGCACTACTGGATCGAAGATGCGACCGTAGCCTCCGCGCCTTCCCTGCATCTTCTCGCAGCCTCCGCGCCGTCAAAACATTCGTCCGGCAAGCTTCTGCTCATCGGCAATGCCATCTCTCCTAATGTCGACTATCCCGAGTTGCCCGAAGCTGCATCCGAGATGAATCAAATTCGACAGGCCATTGCAACGCAGAACGAAACCGTCTACTCCCGCGAAAAGGCAACTCCGTCTGCCTACCTCGACAGCGCACCCGCAACAATTCGCCTTCATTCACTTCGTTGCCCATGGCGTGGCCAGCCGCACCGACCCTCTGGATTCCGCCATCATCCTTTCCCGTTCGACGGCAGCCGAAGACTCGTTCAAGCTCCACGCTCGCGACATCATTCAAATGCCCCTCCACGCGCGGCTTGTCACCATCTCTGCGTGCTACGGCAGCGGCACGCGATCCTATGCGGGGGAAGGCCCCGTGGGGCTCGCCTGGGCTTTTCTCCACGCTGGAGCGCACAACGTCATCGGCGCACTCTGGGAAGTCAGCGATGAGTCCACGCCACAATTGATGGGGAGCCTGTACCAGAATCTCGAGCACGAACAACAGCCCAGTTCCGCCCTGCGCCAGGCCAAGCTCTCCCTTCTCCACTCTGGGAAAGCCTTTCGCAAGCCTTTCTACTGGGCCCCGTTCCAGCTCTACACCGGCCGCTAACCCCATCGGCGAGCCCCGAGTCAATGCGAATAGGAGGGAGCAGCAGCTTTCAGGCTGCTGAAAGCGCGTCCACAAAGTTGCGAGCCCTTTAGGGCCGGTACCACGGATTGCTGGCGTTCTCACTCCGCCGCCAAAAGCCCTGCGAACGTCTCATTCGTCAACACCTCGAGTTGCGAATCTCTCCCAAACGCCTCATTCCATTCGCTAAATTCCGCACGCAGCTTTGCAGGTTATTTAGCCCGATAAGAGCATAATGAATTTGGAACTCGGAATTCCGGGAAAGAACGAAGTAGCCTCTTTAACTTCTTTATTTGCAGATATTTGAGACTTAACTCTTTTATTAAGAATAATTTACAGGGGCGCTGCATCTACAAGTCACGTAAAATCAATTATTTGCGCCCAAAGGTGGGGGGGACACCCCCCGTCCCTGCGGCCGACAGCCGAACTCCCGGCGCCCCGGCAACCGAAGGCTGACTCCCGTCTGTTCAGAACGTAAACCGCGCCCCAAACTGGAATTGTCGCGGCGTATTCACCGTGTTCGTGATCTGACCAAAAGTTGCAGCAACAGAAGGTTGGGACAGAACATCCGTAATGCTCGGGGCTCCGGGCATGCCCAGCTGCGCCCTGTTCGCGATGTTGTACGAGGAGATCTCAAACCGCAGGCGCTTCTCTTTTGCAAACGTGAAATTTTTGTAGAGAGAAATATCGAAATCGTTGGCTCCCATGGTTCGGACGTGATCCAGATAGACAGGCGCGTTGCCAGCCACGAACGGGCTCGAAGGAATCGCGAAGCAATCCGGCCTGAACCATTTATCCGCTGTATGTGGCGCTCCTTTGCTCGGATCGCAAATCTGATCTGGCCGCTGATTGAAGTAAGAAATCGGCGCTCCCACCGTCGGCGAAGCGATCGGAATACCCGTGCTCAGATATGCGATTCCGTTGATCGTCCATCCTCCCAGAATCGCATTCCCCAGGCCGTTCACATTGACAGCGCGCCCCGGACCAAACGGCAAATCATACGAAGCCTGGCCGGTGAATTGATACTTCACATCCTGTGGGCTCACCGCCCACTCGAGGTTGAGATTCTTTGAATCCTGTGGCGAGCCATTATGCGATCCCACAAACGACAGCGGTGGATTTCCGTCATCCGTCATCAGCTTCGCCCAGGTGAACGTCGCCAGAGCCGTGAAATGACTGGTGAGCCTCTTCTGCACCTTCGTCTGCAGTGAGTTGTAGCTCGAATCGCCTGCGGGATAGCCGTGCACAACCACGCCATTGCCGGCGCCGTAACCCCCGTTGCCGAACTGCGGATATTCCTGCAGCGATACCCACAGCGGCACATCACTTGCACCGTAGTTCGAGTTGGTCGGCGGCAAAATTCCCGCCCAGTTGTTGGGAACCATCGCGCAGCTCGGATCCGAAGAGTCAACGCAAAGTGCCGCACCGTTGCTGGAGATTGTATTCAGCTCGAGTTCGTTCAGGTCGAGCGACCCGAGCGGCAGGAACAGCCCACGGCTGCCGACATATGCAGCACTGAAAATCACCTGTCCCGGCAACTGATACTCAAGACCGAAGTTGTAGTTATAGGTCGTTGGCGTGCGCTGCGAGTGAAGCACGGTGTTCAGCGAAGTACCCAGGTTATTTCCCAAACCGGTAGGTGAATCGATCGTCTGAACGACCCCATTCGGGAAAGGATTGCTGAGAGAGTAGATGCCAGTGAAGCTGCCATCCGGACTTCCCGGCGCTGCTCCAACACACGCAGTCGTGCCGTTGAACACAGTGTTTCCGTCAGCGTTCAAGCAGGTTGCGTCCCAGTTTGTGACGGTAGAATAGCCGTCGCTGTTGATCGAAGCACCAGCAACCATCTGCGGGCTGGGGCCGTAATAGAATCCCCCGCCGCCACGTACCACCAGCTTCGGCACCGCCTGCCACGAGAATCCTAAACGCGGCCCGAAGTCGTCCAGATTGGTGGCAAAAGGAGAACGGTTGCCCTTGGTCACATAGACTTCGGCGCCGGTGTAAGCAACACCATTGACCGTGTTCGAGGCGTTCCCATCCCAGTATTCGAGCCGGTTATACCTCTCCGTTCGTCCCCCGAAGATGTCCCAGCGCAGTCCGGCGGTAAGCGTAAATGACTTGGTGACGTGATACGTGTCCTCGATAAAGGCCGCGTAGTAGGGGCTGGCCTCAGCCACAAACAAGTCTTTCGTAAAGTTATAGCTTTCGGTCCCCGGCGGCATTCCCATTCCGATAAGAAAAGAGGCAAAGTCGCTGCCACCTTCACCTGAATCCACTGATAGATCGGTCGCAGAGTTATCGAATACGTACGCACCCGATGACGCGGGCGGCTGGCCCACGTTCAAGAAGCGCTTCATGTATTCGAACCCGGCCGTGAGTTCGTGCTTGTTCCAGACCTTGGTTATTGCAGCGCTTGCGTCACTATTCTCACTGGCATAAATAAACGTATTCCAGTTAGCCGTTCCGCCGATGCCGCCTCCGAGGTCATTGAAATTGACGTACGGCAGCGTTTTGTAAGTTTGTTCTGCGGCAAGCGAAGCCGGAAAGCCCAGCGTCGTGATGTCGAACCCATTCTGCTGAGGATCTCCGCCCTGATCCTCATAATGACGAGTGAACGAATACCGCAGTTGAAGGAACGTGCTCGGATTCAGCGTTAGATCGTCCGCCACCAGAACATTCCGGCCGTTGGTTGTGTTCTGCGCGTAGTTGAGGTCCCACATATTGCCGAACGCATTTACAAGCGAAAAGTAGAGGCGATCGAATGAAAAACGTCCGAAGATTCGCTGCTTTTCACTCTGCATCCAGTCCACGCGTATATCAAACTTCTGTGCGGTGAGCGGATCGGTTCCGGGCACATAGAGATTGTTGGCTACACCGTCTGTAATCGAATCGCACGAATCGCCGGACTGATTGGTTTCCGGATTCCAGTTGCACTTCGGGAAGTTAGAGAGAAACTGCACCGCAATCGGATTGGGATTGGTAATGACGTTGTTTGGGAAAGGCTGACGCGTGCCGTCCGGATTGCCGGGAAGTAATGGATTGTAGATCGTGAAACTGTCCGCGGAAAAGTCACCCGTGCGCTCCGCGCTTGTCGGCACTGAAAACCAATTCGATCCGTCGAATTGCTGCTGCTGTGTCGCCTCGTAATCGCCGAAGATGAATAGCTTGTTGTGCAGGATGGGACCGCCAATGGAGGCTCCCTCTTGGTAGCGGTGGAAGTCAGGCGTACCGAAACCAGCTCTCTTGTTGAAGTATTCGTTGGCGGCCATAACGTCTGGCCTGAAGACTCCAAACGCATCGCCATGGAACTGATTGGTTCCCGATTTTGTTACCAGGCTGATCACACCGGCGCCACCGCTCTGGTACGAAGCCGGAGTGTTCTGCGTCTCGACGCGGGTTTCCTCCACGCCGTCTTCAGGAATATCGAGCGCAGGAATGATCGCACCGGCATTGTTCTCTGCAATGCCCAGCGGACTGCCGTCCACCATGTAGTAGACCGATCCGATAATTGCGCCATTGATCGTGTAGGAGGAGACATCAATACCAGGTCGACCGCTGGTGATGCTCGAAATCGCCTGCGAACTGGAGGAGTTCGGAGTGCCGTTGGCCGGTGTTACGCCCGCGCTCAGTTGCACAAGGTCGTATACATCGCGCGTGAGCAGCGGGATACGGTCCATCGTATCGGACGAAATCAGTTGTCCAACAGTTGAGTTGCTTGCCTCTACGAGTGACGTAGATCCAGTAACCGTCACAACTTCGCTCACAGCTCCGACCTTGAGGGTTGGGTTAACAGCCGTCACCTGGTCAACGGAAACTGAAACGCCCCGCATGACAATCGTCTGAAAACCTTTTCCGCTGACGGTCACGTCGTAACTACCCGAAGCAAGCGAGACAAACGAGTACAGCCCCGCAGCCGTCGTCGTTGTCGATTGCTTAACCCCCGTCGCCTCGCTCTGTAGAACCACCTTCGCCCCGGGAATCATGGCGCCCGAAGAATCGGTGACCAGCCCGCTGATTGAACCTCTTCCTGCCTGGGCGCAGGAACAGGAAGCGAATCCCACGAGCAAGCAAACGAGAAAGGTGGAAAGAATGACGCGAACCCGCTTGCACTGGCTCTTCATAAACGTGAGACTCCTATTCAAACGTTTGAATCTCTTGACGAATGAATGTAAGATTGTTCGTTCTGCATGTCAAGCAGAAAGTGAACAACTGGTTTCATCCGGCTGCGGTCATTCCGCAAAGGCATTTGCACAATCGATTTCTGTGGCAGAATTGGCGCTGGAATCCGGTAACCGCCTCGCGCGAAGGGAGACAAACGGTGCAACGCAAGTCTGGCCATGTAACTCTACTCGACATCGCGCGCGCCTGCGGATTCTCCGTCTCAACCGTCTCCATTGTGTTGAGCGAAGCACCGCTATCGCAAAACATAGCCGCCTCCACCCGCGAGCAGATCCGCAAAATGGCCCGCCACCTCGGCTATCACCCGGATGCCTACGCTCGTTCGTTGCGCCGCCGTCGCAGCGGAACGGTCGCAGTCCTCGCCTACGATCTCTCTGACCCATTCTGCGTCCCGATCATGCAGGGCATTCAGGCCGGCCTTCAGCCTGGAAACTATATGCCCCTCATCGTCGACGCGCAGACCCAGCGCAAACTCTTTGACAGCTATCTCCGCATGATCCTCGAACGCCGCGCGGAAGGCGTCATCGTCATCGCCAGTTGGATCTTCGAAGAAACCAACCTCCTCGAAGACATCGTGAAGAACCAGGTACCCATCGTCATCGTGGGCCGCGACCTGACCAATAGAAATGTGTGTTCTCTACTCGTCGACAACGAAGCCGGCGGCGCCATCGCGATGCGACACCTCATCGCCCTTGGCCACCGCAGGATTGCGATCATTCGCGGTCCCGAGGAATTGTTTGACACCGAACCTCGCTGGGCAGGCGTGCAACGCGCCGCCGCGGAATGCGGAGTCAAAATCGATGCAAGAATCGTTCATCAATTGCCAAACCTCATGGACTCAACCTCGGGATTTGAAGGAGGTCTCCGGATTACCAACGAAATGCTTGCCACCCGTCAATCGTTCACCGCCGTTCTGGCCTTTGACGATTTGACGGCCCTCGGCGTTGTGCGCGGCCTCACTGAAGCCGGCCTGAAGGTTCCCGCAGATTGCTCCGTCGTCGGGTTTGACGACGTTCTCCCGGCCGTCGTTTCCACGCCAGGCATCACGACTATTCACCAGCCCCTGAAAGAAATGGGCCTTCTGGCTTCCAAGTGGTCTTGCCAGGCTATCGATGCTCGCGAACAGCAATCCGAGACTTCGGTCCAACTGTACAAAGCTCCTCCCGAACTAGTAGTCCGAGCATCCACAACCCAATGCCCTTCCTCCATCGGAAGAGAAGAAGAAATGAACTTCGACCTTGACAATCTCCGCCCCTCACAAGATATTCCTTCATTCAAACGATTGAACTAACGTCACGCCATTGAACATGATCGCGCTTTCAACCAGAAGGTGACCGTGAAACAGAAATCTCTCGCTTGTCTCATTCTTCTCTTCACACTATGTCCGTCGATAATTGCAGAAGTCCGTACCCCGCTGCACGATGACTGGCAGCTCCAGTCCGCATGCAAGACTGACGCAGATGGCGCGTCCATCACTTCGCCGCAGTTCTCAGCCACCGGCTGGCTGAAAACTGCGGTGCCGAGCACCGTCCTTACGGCTCAGGTAAAAGCCGGCGTCTTTCCCGATCCCTACTTCGGTACCAACCTCCGGCAGATTCCCGGAACCAGTTACGCGATCGGACAGAACTTCTCCAATCTCCCTATGCCCGCCGACAGCCCTTACGCCTGCGGATGGTGGTACCGAAAGCAATTTGACGCACCCGCACTTGCGGCAAAAGACAATCGCGTTTGGCTCCACTTCGGTGGCATCAACTACCGCGGTGAAGTCTGGGCCAACGGCCACAAGATCGCCGACTCGGACACCGTCGCAGGCGCATATCGCACCTACGATTTCGACGTCACCGACGTGATCGCTCCAGGCAAACGCAACGTCATCGCGGTCAAAACCACAGCGCCCACGGACAAGGATCTCGGCATCAACTGGGTCGACTGGAATCCTTGCCCACCGGATAAGGATATGGGACTTTGGGGCGCAGTAGATCTTGTCGAGACCGGCCCGGTCACGGTCCGATCGCCGCTCGCAGTGACTCATTTCTCCGATGGCACTCCCGCTAAAGCTGATCTCACCATCTACGCAGAACTGCACAACGCAAGCGGAAATCCCGTCAAAGGCGTCGTGTCGGGAACCGCTGGCGGAGCGAGATTTGAAAAACCGGTCGAGTTGGCGCCCCATGAGGATCAGACGGTCGTCTTCAGTCCTGAGCACTTTCCTTCGCTGCGCATCCAAAATCCGAAGACTGTGGTGGCCGCGACAGATGGGCGAGCCACATCTCGAGCGCCTGACCGTCAGCTTCACCTCACAAGGCCGCACCACCGACGAGCAGAGCGTGAACTTCGGCATCCGCGAGATTACCTCGGAACTCACTGCCAATGGCAGCCGCCTCTTCCGCGTTAACGGCAAGCCCATACTCATCCGCGGCGCAGGTTGGTCCCAGGATATGCTCCTGCGCACTGACGAACATCGCCTCCGCGACCAGTTCCAGCTCGTCCAGGACATGAATCTCAACACCATCCGGCTCGAGGGCAAACTTGAAACTGAGGATTTCTTCCGTCTCGCCGACGAGCGCGGCATCCTCGTAATGCTTGGCTGGTGTTGCTGCGATCACTGGGAGCACTGGTCACAATGGAAGCCGGGGGACCTTACGATAGCAACCGAATCGTTGCGTTCGCAGATGCTCCGTCTCCGCCATCACGCCAGTCTGCTCGTGTGGCTCAATGGCAGCGACAATCCACCCCCCTCCGATGTCGAAAAGGCTTATCTTCAGGTCGAGGCTGAAACCCATTGGCCCAATCCGATACTCTCTTCCGCCACCGCAACACCCACAAATGTGTCCGGCGAGAGCGGCGTAAAAATGACCGGCCCATACGACTACGTAGCGCCCAGTTATTGGTACGTCGCCACACGCTTCGGAGGCGCCATCGGTTACATCACCGAAACCGGCCCCGGCCCGGCAATCGCTTCGCTTGCGAGCCGTAAGTTGTTTCTGCCTGATCCCGAAGCATGGCCGCCCACTCCAAACTGGACCTTTCACAATGGCAGCGGCAAGTTTGCAAACTTGAACGTATTCGATGGCGCCATGGAAGCGGTCTACGCAAAGCCCGGCTCCGCCGCTGAATACGAACGCATCGCACAGACCATGGCATACGACTCCGAACGTGCCATGTACGAGGCCTACAGCAAAAACAAGTACACCTCCACCGGCGTAATTCAGTGGATGCTGAACAACGCCTGGCCCTCGATGATCTGGCACCTTTACGACTACTACCTCGATACCGGCGGTGGTTATTTCGGTACGAAAAAAGCCTGCGAGCCTCTTCACATCCAGTACGCGTACGATGACCGCTCAATCGTCGTCGTTAACAGCACCTATGCGGATGCGCCCAACCTTCGCGCCGATGTACACGTCTACGGGCTCAATTGGAACGAACTCTACAGCACGCAGGCAAAGATCAGCGCCGGCCCTGATAGCTCGCAGCGCGTGGTGGCGCTTCCAGCAGCTCTCTATTCAGGCGTAGAAAAAATCTTCTTCATCGATCTCTCGCTCTCTGACGGCTCGCGGCCGCGTCATAAGTCAAAACTTCTATTGGGTGCCAGACACACTGACCGCCTTCGACTGGGACAACACCGACTACACCCACACGCCTGCGTCACGCCACGAGGACCTGACCCCTCTCGCCCACCTCCCTGCGGCACAGATCGATTCACGCGCTGAAATTGAAAAGACCTCGCGAGGCCCCAAAATCCATGTGCACCTGGCCAACAAGTCGAATGCCTTGGCCTTTCAACTTCGCGCCGCGGTCCGAACCCCTTCCGGCGACCTCGTTGCGCCCGTACTCTGGTCAGACAACTGGATTGAACTTAAGCCCGGAGAATCTACCGTCTTGACTGCTCAGTTGCCCGAAGGCGATAACAGCACACCTGTCGTGCTGATCGATGGATGGAATGTTGCGGGCACTACCCTCACTCCCACAACCGCAGTCATACCCCGTTAGAGACATCGATGACGGCCACATCCGGCGCGCAATCCGAAACCATTGGCCTCAAGCGTACCCTTCGCTTTCGCGACCTTGTCCTCTACGGCATCATCCTCATTCAACCCACCGCGCCGATGCCGTCCTTCGGTGTTCTCTACGAGGAATCGCGCGGTCACGTGGTCGCCGTCATCCTGCTCGCCATGGTGGCTATGCTGTTCACCTCGGTGAGCTACGGTCGCATGGCTCGCGTGTACCCGCACGGAGGCTCTGCCTTCCTCTACGTTGGCAAAGAGCTTCATCCCAGCCTCGGCTACATCACCGGCTGGTGTCTTGTCCTCGACTACGTCATCAATCCGCTCATCTGTGTCATCTGGTGCAGTCGCGCTGCCATCAACTTCGTTCCCGAGGTTCCCTACGTTGTGTGGGCTGTCTTCTTCGCACTCCTCTTCACCCTTCTCAACTGCAATGGCGTCGAGACCTCCGCTCGCATCAACGCCGGAATGGCTGCAGCCCTCGGCGTAGTCATCGTCCTCGTTCTGGCGGCATCTGTACGTTGGATCCTTCATCTCGCCCACCCCACCGCCGGCCTCTTCCTCGATCCTCTCTACAATCGATCCACCTTCAACACCGGCGCTCTGCTGCACGGCACCTCCATCGCCGTACTCACCTACATCGGCTTTGATGGAATCTCCACCCTGACCGACGAAGCAAAAGATCCGGCGCGCAGCGTTCCTCGCGCTATTGTTCTCACCTGCCTGATCACCGGTATCCTTGCAACCATTGAGGTCTACTTCGCGCAGCTTGTTTGGCCTCGCGGAGCAGCCTTCCCAGACGTGACCACGGCATACGTTCACGTTGCTGGAGCGATGGGCGGTCCGATCCTCCTCGCCATCGTCAACGCCTCACTTCTGCTCGCGAACATGGGCTCAGGCATGGCCTCGCAACTGGGTGCGGCCCGATTACTCTACGCCATGGGCCAGGACGGTGCTCTGCCCAGGCGACTCTTCGGCTCCGTCAGCCTCAAGAATCGAATCCCACGCAATAATGTCATCCTCATCGGCCTGGTCTGCCTGGCGGGCGCGCTGATCCTCAACTACGATCTCGGCGCGGAACTCCTCAACTACGGCGCGCTGCTAGCCTTCATGGGAGTTAACCTCGCGGCAGCAGTACGCAGTTGGAGACAGGGAGGCTGGTCACGATCCATCCCGATCCTGCTTTCGTTGGCGGGTATGTTGACCTGCGCATTGCTCTGGTGGAACCTCAGTCGCAAAGCATGGATCGTCGGCTTCTGCTGGGCGGCTACCGGGGTTCTGCTTTGGATCGCCCGCCGTCGTTTCACTGTCCTGCCCGGAGAAACGCAATGACTAAAGCCGCTCCAGCCCGAGTGGACACCGATCACACCGCATCGCAGATCTTGGATAGTCCCGGTGACAGCGTCAGCGCGCCGGAAGTCCCGCCTGGGCCACCGCGGCCATCACCCCCGGCATGGGAGAGGTATGCGGCACATCGCAGACAAAGTGAACCTGCGATCCGCAAGATTGGCATCGCGCCATAAAATCTCCCTCATCGGATCCCGACACGCTGGTTACCGAAAATGACCGCAGGCATTCTGTGCAAGTCAGTTGTAACACCGGAAATCCCTCGCGATTCAGGCCGCGCCGCGCCAGCTGCACTTGCGGAGGATTGCATGGATGGTAGTTCGTCGGACGCTTCAGCGGCTCATAGATGAGTTGGCGAATGGTCTCAACCAGCCCATCCGGCCGACATCCGCCCTTCGGGAAAAAAGCGTCCGCCATCACACCCGCGGCACAGCTCTCTCTGGGATCGTACGCACCGCTGATCGCAATTACTGGAATTGCTGGAAAGCGCCACCTCACGACAGAGAGAAACTCGACACCCGACATACGAGGCATGTGAAGATCAGAAATGATCAGATCGGGAAGGAAGTTGCGTAGACGGATAAGAGCATCCAGCCCATCCTCCGCGCCGGAAACCTCGTACCCCTCTTCACTGAGAATGAGCGCCATAACCTCGCGCATGCAAGGGTCGTCATCTACAAAGAGAATGCTTGCTGTCGATATACCCACGTCTTTGGCCTCGCACCAGGGAAATAATGGCCCAGAAAAATTTGGAGCTCGATCCATTGCTAAGTTGGTAAGATATCCCGGCGCAAGCTCTACTTAAATAATCGGATGCGCAATGGAAGTTCCCGGATGCCCGCCTCCCTATGCACGCACAACTGTGGCCCACCCGCTCAGTCTGCACCTGCCGAATCGCATATTATGATGGCCCCATGCCCAACCCATCCCGCAGACGTGCGGCGTTTGCCTGCGCGATCCCATGCTTACTATCCGCCAGGCATCCTATGCGGTCAGACTGCCGCCCCGCATCCCGCATTCGGTCTCCTCCAGCCGCAATTCGAATCCGTGCTCCAACAGCACGGCATTGTAGGCGGCGGATTGGCGCTCATCCCCGCATCAGGTCGCGTCGAAACCCTCGCCTTCGGAGAAGCCAGTTCCGAGACACACCGAAAGATCGAAGACGCCACTTCCTACAATTGGGCCTCGATCACCAAGACCCTCACTGCCATCGCTATCCTGCAATTGCGCGATCGCGGCAAACTCTCCCTCGACGATCCAGCGGTCCGCTACGTGCCGGAATTGCGTCAGGTTCACGACCAATTCGGCGACATCGATGCAGTTACCATCCGGCACCTGCTCACCCACAGTGCCGGCTTTCGGAATCCCACATGGCCGTGGGACTGCGATGACACCAGCAACTGCGACTGGCAACCCTTCGAGCCAACAAAATGGTCTCAGGTTGCCGCCATGCTCCCTTACACCCACTTGGCCTTCGCCCCCGGGACACGCTGGAGCTATTCCAACCTCGGCTACGTCTTCCTCGGGCAGATTATCGAACGCCTCAGCGGCGACGATTTCGAAGTCTATATCGACAAGAACATCCTCAAGCCGCTGGGAATGACCGAAAGCTACTTCGATCGCTCTCCCTATTTCCTCGAGAGCCGCGTGTCGGCCAGTTACCTGCGGGCCGGCACTAAGATCACGCCTCAGCCCTTCAACTTCGATACCGGCATCACCACTTCAAACAGCGGCCTGAAAGCGCCAATAACTGACATGGCCAGGTATCTCCGCTTCCTTATCGGCGAGCCCGGCAACGCAAGATATGAGATTGTGTTGAAGCGGAGTTCGCTGGTGGAGGCCTGGACCGGAGTTCTGCCCGCGACAGAAGCAGGCCAGCCGCCCACCGCCTACACCGCGGGCTCGCACGGACAGCCGCCAATGATGGGCCTGGGCTTCTTCATCTTGAATTCTGATGGCCACAGCTACATCTACCACGATGGCGACCAGGGCGGATTTTCCTCGGAGCTCCTGCTCGACCCCGCCGATCATTGCGCGAGCATCCTCGTCGTCAACACAACCGACACCGGTGCGCCTCCGCCAACACCCGAACTCCACCCGCTATCGAACACGGAACCGGATGCTGGCACCGATTTGCGCCAGACGCTGAGAGCCGTTCTGATCGAGAAAGTGTTTCCGGCAGCGAAATAGCTACATTGAGCCCTTGCCGATATCCATCGCCGGCGAGATAGGGTTGCGCTCGTCGATGTATTCGTCAATCGTCTTCTGCAGAATGCCTTTCGCTTCCAGAATGAACTCAACGGCGTCGCGCCCCGCCCCATAACCGCCGGCATTGGGCGTCACGTAATGCGCCTCATTCTTGACTTGCTGACGGGCATTGGCCACGGCAACCGCAAAGCCGCACTCTCGCATCACGGGAAGATCGATCACGTCGTCACCTACGTAGCAGATCTCGTCGATCGTGACGCCTGCCTTTTCCATGATCTCGCGCACTGCCTGCATCTTGAACGCCTGTCCCATGTAGACAAATTCAAGCTTCAGATCGCGAGCCCGCGTCGCCACTGTCTCGCTCACGCGCTTGGTAATCACACCGCACTTCATCCCACCGAGACGCGCCAGCGAAATCGCCGTTCCATCGTGGGCGCTGTATCCCTTCGCCTCCATCATCGTCGCGGAGTGCACTCCGAACCCGACCTGCCCCTCATGCTTCGCAAGATGCGATTGCGTATCGGCGCTCCTTGCCTCAGGATTTGGCGCAGGTACCAGCCAGATGGTCCCATCAGTCAAAACGCCATCGACGTCGAAAAGAATAATCTTGATGCGGCGGGCGCGATCTTGTGCGGTCAGTGTCATGTTCCGATTCTAATTGCGAGTTCGGCACCTTCCTCAACAGCAAGACACTTGCTTGGCTCTGAGAAAATGTAGAGATGGAAAGCGAATCGAAGCAGGAATCATCGGTGCCACCAAAACTCGCCCCCGAAGACTACTACTTCGATGGCCCCTATATCGTGTTCACCGCCGCTTACCTGCTCAAACGGGGCACCTGCTGCGGTTCGGGCTGCCGACACTGCCCTTACCGTGGCACGGAGCTGGATCGAAACCCTCCCGCGCCCTGAATCTGATCAGATCTCGTCCTGAATGATTCCCTCTTCCGGCGCCTTATCCCCGTCAGCGGCACCAGCTTCCGAATCTGCCGGCCACTGATCTCCGCCTTCCTCAACTGCATCGGCAGGAAACTCAGCCACCGAGTTCCTCGCTCTCCATCCATCTGCCTCGCTTCGGGTCTGTCGAGGATAAACAGAACCATGCGCGCAAAGTCTTCCGGCTCCAGCGCATAACCCGCTTGCGAGGATCCCTCGATTTCCCAGCGGTGATGGAGCCCGGTCTTCACCAGTCCCGGCTGAATGCACGACACAAGAACTTCGCTGTCACTCAGCTCCGCGGCCAGCGCGTCTGAGAGCACTTCAATCGCCCGCTGTGTCGCTGCATACGCGTTCGGTCGCGAACTCCCGCCCAGGGCGCTTGAGACATTGACCAAATGCCCCGTGCCTTCCGATACAAAGTGTTTCAAAAATACATACGCGACGCGGAAAGAACCTTCCACATTCACTCGCACCATGCTGCTTAGTCGCTCGATATCGACGGTCTCGATAATTCCGGCCTCGAAAAGAGCACCATTATTAAAGCAGACATCGCATCTGCCGAACCGGTCAAGAGCGGCGTACAGGAGCGTTTCGGGCAAGGATTCGTCGCTCAGGTTGCCCTCGATAACAGTGCATGGACCCGTGAGCTGCGATGCCAGGGCGCTCAGCTTCTCCATCGAAGGCGCGGTCAGCACGAGAGAATAGCCGGCCTGCGAAAGGGCTCGAGTTACCGCGGCGCCTGCACGCCCCGTCGCTCCGGTAATTACTGCTACCCTGCCTGTTTCTGCCTCGGTCATTTCACCCTACCGCATCAGAATACGCGGATTGACCAGGGGCCGCAGTTGAGGCTTTTGAGTCTAGTTCACTCCGCCCGATCCAGTTGACGCCGTCGGTGTTGCAGGTGTCATTGCAGGTAGCGACGGGAGACGGTTCCTTCACCAGCACAGCAAATCGTGGAAATGCGAAGCTGCCTCCCGCATCGTCGATGACGTTCAGTTGACAGATGTAAGAACCCGGCTTCAGGCCCGCAAGGGGCACGTCAAGTTCGATCGCCACGGCGTCCCGCGCCCCCACGTTCACCTTCTTTGCTTGAACAATGGGGGTCTCATACACTTTTGTAGAGCCTTGGATCAATTCCAGGCTGCTCAGCAGGTTGATCCCCGGCTTCGTTCCCTTCGGTTGCCTCTCCTCGGGCTTTTCTCGTGCCGGCCCATACACCTCGTAGAGAAGATAGAGATGCTGATCCTGCCGGAATACATGACTGATGTTCGGCACATACTCTTCGCCTCCGCGCACCAGCGGAGACTCCTTCTTGCTTGGCTCCCGTCCCGAGGCCAGAACAATCGAACTCATTTTCAACGGCTGCTTCTTCATATCCGGAAGCGTGATATCGGCCTCGAAGGATCCCATTCGGCCAGTCTGATTTTCTCGAACTACGAATTTCAGGTGGTATTTGCCGGGTGGCAGATCGAAGCTCGTCGTGTACTCTATATTCTTTTGCCGCGCCTCCAGCGTCGGGTCAAGCTTCAGCTTCACAGTTTCTCGCGCACTGCCGATGGGCCGTTTCACTTCATCGATCACCTCGCCAATGATGTCCAGCGTCGCCTTGTCTTTATCGCCACCCTTTACGAACGGAATCTGCGATCCCGGCACAATCAGCGAAACTGGCACGAAGAACCTGTTCTCATCCAGCCGGAAGTACATCGCATCTAGATAAACGGCCACGTCGGTTGCCGGCAGATCGCTCGCCAACTGCTCCTCTAGCTCCCTCTCCCGGTCTTCGCGCCCTGAATGCTTGAAGTCCGCGGGGGCGTAGTAACCCGGTCGATACTCGATCTTCACTCCGGGCCGATTGACTTTGACCGTCAGCTTGCGGTACTTGCCATCGCGAGCCGGATTCGACGAGTGAAAGCCGATGGCGTAGTAGGCCGAGGTATCTCGCTGGACCTGTGCGAACGCAGGTGCAAAATCGTTCGAGTCGAAAAATGCCTTGCCGCCCGTATCGGAACTCAGAGTAGCCATCACCTCCTGGGAGGCAAAGTTCTGATTCATGTTGCTCGTCAGCGCCGCGCCATTAAACGCCCCCGAGCCCCTGATACTTCCCGTCGATGCATCTCCAAGCGGGGAGATCGCCTGAAGTCCCCGCGTATCCACGCTGTAAATCGACAGATTTGCCCGTACCGCTGAATTGATTGCGGCCCGCAGCGATGCCTGGTTCTCGATTCCGTCACGCGAGATGCCGCCGGAAAAATACAGCAGCGACTTCTTCTGACCAACCTTTTCGAGAGACTTCGCGATTGCCCGCAGCGCGAACAACTCACGATCTGTATTCAGATTGTTATACTCGCTCTCGTCAGGCGTATAGCCGGTTGTGTCTTCCACTTGGTTGGTATTCGCATTGGCGCCCTCTGCGAAGCCTTGCCCCTGAGTGCCTTTATAGATTCCAACCCCATTTGCCAAAGCTGCCTTGTCCGCCGTGAAGTCCTGGTCCACCTTCAGCGTGTCGCCCAGCGAAACCAGGGCTACAAGGTCCGCGGCCTGCATCTTGTTCGTGACGAAATCCCTCGCCGCCTTCACGCATCGATCCAGGTCTTCTGGCTGCATCGACGTCAGATCGAAAAACATCACGATCAGCCGGTGATTTCGCAGTTCGTCCGGGTTTGCGACCACCGCAGCTTTTGTCCCAGGCCCGCTCGCCCCGGCAGCCAATCCGCTGATAGTCGCCTCATTCAGCGGCCTCGCCATCTCGACACTTTGGAAATCGAATGTCGAAATCTGCTGCTGCTTCCCATTCTCGTAAAGCGTAAAGTCGCTCTGCTTCAAGCCACGCACGAACTCGCCGGTCTTCGCATCCCGCACTACCACATTCGTCAAAACCAGTTCAGCATTTGCCTTGAGCACATACCCGTTGCCCTGCGCGGATTGGGCAGGGGCGTCGCTCTGCGCCAACGCCGTTGGCATCACCGGCATCGACATCACTGAAGCCAGCGTCAGTGCAATCGTTCTGTGCATCCGATTCGCCATCAGAACCGGAACCTCGACATGAATTGGAACGACCGCATCGACCCAGCCGAAATGACCTGCCCAAATGTAGGCGAGGCGACATTGGTATCCACACCCGCGTACTGCACTGTATTAAACACGTTATCGATGGTGGCGCGGATCTCAAGACTTCTCGTTTCCCCAAGTTGCATCGTCTTTGCCAGCGCCATATTGTTCTGCACTGTCCCCGGCCCAGTAATGAAGTTACGCGAAGAGTCACCGAAAGTGCCGCACGGGTACTCAGAATCTGCCGCAGGCTCGTTGAAAGCTCCCGGACTGAACCATTGCCTGCCAGAACTCAGATTGAGCGGCGCTCCCGTAAGGTTCGGCCGGAACGTTCCCCCGGTCCCGCAAGCCACGCTGATCTGCGATGCCGAAAATACAGGCGACAATGGAGTTCCTGTCGCGAAGGTGAAATTGCCTGAAATTGAAAATCCCTCGAGAATGTGCGAACTCGTTCCCGTCGTAAACCACCGTTTGTCCTTCCCGAAGGGCACTTCATACAGATAGGTTCCAGTCACCTTGTGCCTCACGTCGAGACTCGAGTTCCCTTCCTCGTCCATCAGGTTTGTCCAGTCCTGCGCGCCCACGCCACCAACGCTTCCCACTGCTGCGGCATTATCGATGGCATGCGAATATTGATAGTTCGCCCCAAGCGCTACCCCGTTCGACAATCGCTTATTCACCCGTAGCGTTCCTGCCTGGAACTTGTAGAACGCCGCCGCCTGCTCAAAGCGGAATATCAGGTTCGACGGATCAGTATCGGGACTGCTCGCCAGCGCTCTCGGCGCCGACACGATATCCAGATGGTTGCCCTTCGATCCGTTGTATCCCACATTCATCACGATTCCCCAAGGTAGCGTCTTCTGAATATCCAGATTCCAGGTCTCGACATAGGGCAATGTGAAATGGGGGTCGACTGAGTAATTGCCGACGGTCGCTGGCGCTGGAAATCCGTTCGCCAGCGTCAGGCACCTGCCCACCTGGACACACTCTGTGCTTGGGGTTCCGTTCGCAGTCACTTCCTGGTTGGTCTGCTGATTGGTAAATGGCGGTTGATGCGCCATGGTGGTCGCAAACGTTGCATACGAGCCGACCGTGTAGTTCATGCCGAACCCCGCGCGAACCACCATCTGCTTCACCTTCGGCGTTCTCCACGCGATTCCAAGCCTCGGCGCAAATGCCGTGCGGAACGGATATACCAGCGCAGCCGGCAAACCACCTTGCCCCGAAAGCACTTGGCTCTGCGTAGCAAATCCGTCCGTGGGAGTCGTCAGTACCTCCGCCAATTGCCCGTTCTTCTCCGTATAGGGTGCGAAGAACTCATAGCGCAGGCCATAGTTCACTGTGAAGCTTGGAAGCGCGCGCCAGTCATCCATAGCGAACACATCAAATACGTTGTCGCGCAGGTAGGTCTTATTCACAGCCGAATTGAGTGTCGTCTGCTGCGGCAGCCCCAGAAGAAAATCAGCAAGCGCCAATCCGCTGTTCGCCTCGCCCGCCTCGTCTTCCGTAAACAACCCGGTGAACGCGAAGCTGCCTGTCGCGTTCGAACTTGAAAGAAAATCGTTGTGCACCCGGCGGTAGTCTCCGCCAAACCGCAAATTGTGTTTGCCATGAATCCAACTCAGAGTCTCCGACACTGAGATCGTCTGAGCCGTTGCAAACCTTGGTTGCTGCTCGTTCATTCCGGCAATATTACTCAGCTGAACGTTGGGCAATCCGTAGTTCAACGGACTCGAGTTCAGCGGCGCGCCGTCCGGCCCCAGAATTCCCAACTGCGTCTCGATATCCGCCCCATTCGTAAAGTAGTTCGTCGCCTGGCTGTTCGTTCGGTTCCAGTTCGCATTCAAGATGCTGGTGAGTTTGTGATACCCGATCGTGTACCCGGCCTGCACCGAATTTGAATCAGACGCCGTCTTCCCGCCTAGTTCCGGAAACAGGTTCACGTTATCGTTGGCAGAGTGGCTCCAGTTATAGTTCGCATTCACGCTCTGCCGCAGCCCCTGATTCGATTGGGCTGACCGCCGCCCCCCTCCGCCACGCCCTCCCAGGCCGAATGGCGAAGCATTCGCACCAATACTGCGCATATAGCGGATACCCGCCTGCGTAGAGTTCGACTGCGCAGTAGACAACAGATGGTAGTTTTGATCCGAGTTTGAAATGTTTGGTTCGGGGAAATACTGCAGCAGTGCCTGCGCCTCCTGCGAAATCCGCGCTGGCGGAATCACGTTCGCGACTCCATTCCACGAGAATTGCTGCGATGTGGCCGGATCGTAGATCGGCGCCAGCCCCGCCGCTGAAAAATCACCCGACCTCTCTGCATCCGTCGGCACAGTCGCATATTCGTCGATCGGATTGGAACTCCGTGCTCCCGAAAGCGTCAGAAAAACCGTGTCCTTCCCGCTTGGTTTCGTGAGCCCGGGAATGTAGGGCGCACTGATGAACGTCAGTCCGAATCGATTGGTTCCCGAAGCCGGCTGCTCTTGCGGCTGTCCATACAGGCTGAATGGCTCGGCATTCAGAGCGGAATTGCTACCTGTCCAGAAAATCGCGCCGTGGGGCTGCCCTGGATTGAAATTCCGAAAATTGCCCCGACCGCCAAAACCGCCTGGGCCACCTCCCCCTGCCCCCGCCAAAACCGCCTGGACCGCCGCCAAAGCCACCCGACCCGCCTGGACCAAACCCTCCACCGAACCCGCCCGCACCGCCGAAAAGGCCTCCGCCGCCTCCATTCTGCGACCGAAATGTCTCGATAGCATCGCGCAGCCGGTCCATATCGATGCCGGCAAGCGGACTCACCGATCCCGATTGGCCGCTGATCGCAACGGATTGGTCACTGAAGTCGGCATTGGCAGCGACCGCGGGCAATGCGGCGCCGCTCTGTCCGGCCGTTCCTCCTTGCGTCTCGGTGTCTCCGGCAATCGCGTTGATCAGGTTCAGGCTCTGTGCACCATTCCCTGCCATCTGCCGGATAGCCTGCGCCGCCTGGCCGGTCTGCGACTGCTGCGCATCTTCCCGTTGTTGCTGCTGGGCTGCACGCGAAGCGAGAATCAGTTGAAAGTCGACCGTCCGGTCGCGGCTCGTTGCGTTCAGCACCGCTTCCTGAGCGCCCTGGGCGAACGCGGCAAATTGGGTTCGAATCACGTAGCGCCCGTTCTGCGGAATCGTCAAGGCCCAGGCACCCCTCACATCGCTGGTCGTGGAGTAGCGTTTTCCCGTCAAAGTGTTCTGTGCCGTTACCGTGACACCCGGCAAAGGGACGGCCCCACTCTTCACGAATCCGTGAAGCCTTCCGCCGGCAGTCGCTGAGGAGTTAGCCGAATCTGCAACAGGGACGGCCGGAACGGAACCCGCTTCCGGAGCCGGAACGGGCGAGGCCGCAGCCTGCGATCGGCAAACCTTGCTCGACGCCACGCACACCACCATGGCGACAATGCCTCGAATTGCCCATCCCTTCATTCATGCTCCCTGTTTCGACCCTGTATTCAGACAGACGAAGACGGGGGTATGAAGGTTTACGAAAACATCTCTCTTCAGACGGCGTTGCCCCGCATCTTCCTCAATCCTTCTTTGCCGCCCAATTGAAGAAGTAGCTCCCAAACGCCGAGTCGATGTTTACCAGTTGGTTTATAGGGTGGTTACTCCCGGTGTCTCGTCCCCGGTTTTCCTCTTGCCGCCATCCAGATCGCGTGTTTACTCTTACGCCAATAACTCAGTGGTAGCTACCGTGGAGCTCTCACGGCACGGGAAGCGGAAAGGGTTTTTCTCGAGTGATGAAGATCGGCACCACCATCCGCGCACACCGCCTCCAAAAAGGGCTCTCCCAGGGCGACATCGAAAAGAAAACAGGCCTGCTGCGGTGCTATCTCTCGCGCGTCGAAAATGGCCACACCGTTCCTTCGCTCGACACCCTTTCTAAGATTGCCCTTGCGCTCGATCTGCCCATCGCCCAGTTCTTCGCAGAAGATTCTCTTGGCGGCCACATGACCGCTCAGCACCTGAGTGACGACGAGCTGCGATTTCTCACGCAGATCCGCCGCTACTCCACAAATTTGAACGATAGCGATCGCAAGCTGCTTCTCGCCATGGTGAAGAAGTTTGCTTCTACAGCGACGCGTTAAGCTGTTTTCGGCCGTGCGGGGCTTGATCACTCGAGGCCAGTGACGCCAGGCTCCCATGACCAACTGAAGTTTGGAAGACCAAGACCTCACAGGTTGACTAAATATTCGCCTTTAGAGGGTACGGGCGTCAGCCCGTACGTTAAATCGCACAAGATGATGGGGCTTTAGCCCCGGAGGAACTCTCGGCTCCCCGCCCCGCTACACATCGTTATTCAGATGAAAGATCGGCTCGACCCCGTGCGCGCCAGCCAATAGCGCCTGCTCTTCGTGAGATTCTAGCGCCTTGTAGTTTTGCGCAATGTCCATCGCCAGCCTGAAGTAGCGTTCGTCGCCCGGCGGAATGGCAGCCGTAATCGGGTGCCCCAGCGTCCAGCGCAACCCTAGAGATGCCTCGTCGGGATAAGCGGCCGGTTGGTACCAGCACTTCGGTTCCGGATGATCTTTTTTCTGGCCCTCCGGCCACACCGTCTTCGCCATACCCTTCAGCGCCAGGATACCCATATTCTTCTCCTGCGCCGTTTTCAATATCTGCGGCCCGAATCCCGCCTGCGTGTAGAGCACGAAATTCAGCGGGAAGAGAATCGTATCGAAGTGATAGCGATTCATTGCCGCCACAGCCGTCTCCGCAGAGTGTACCGAGAATCCGATGTAGCGAATCTTGCCTTCCTTCTTCGCTGCCTCCATCGTCTCCATCGCACCGCCCGGCCCCAGGACCTTATCCAGATCCGCCATCTTGGTCAGTGCATGAAATTGATACAGATCTAAATGATCCGTCCCGAGCAGCCGCAGCGACTCCTCCAACTGCTTCCGTGAATCCTCCTTCAGCCGCCCTTCGGTCTTGCACGCCAGGAAGCAGTTCTTCCGATAGGGTGCCAACGCGGATCCCAGCCGCTCTTGGGCATTGCCATAGCTCGGAGCGACATCGAAGTAGTTGATCCCTCGATCAACAGCCTCCGCCACAATGTTCTTCGCGTCGCCTGCAGTTTCGTTCATCACCACGATGCCGCCGAACGCGATAATCGAGAGATGCTCTCCCGTCTTTCCCAGCGCGCGTCGTGGAATTGGATTTGAAGGGGTTTTGCCCTGAAGTGGGCTCGAAGCTGCAACCGCGGCCGCCGTCACCGCAGCCTGTTTCAAAAATTCGCGACGCCTCATGGTCCGCCTCCATTCAAGGGTTTAGACGAGCAGCGTTCAATAGAATTTTCGCATATTCCAGGCGACGTATGTCGATCGCCATCCGCTTTCATCCGGCCAGTTTGGAGATGTAGAAGCCAAACAGAATCAGAATCCCCACAACCATCCCCACTGCAATTTGCAGCCGGGTCTGAAACGCCTGTCTCGGATTTCCAATCCGCGGCACCATCGGCGCCGCGAACAACAATCCGCAAAGTACCCCGCCTAGATGTGCTGAATTATCAATGCTGATCCCTGTCCGCGATGCGACGACGTCCAGGCTGATTGCCAGGCCGATCGCGAGATTGATGGCGGCGAAATAAATCACAGACTTGCGTAGTCGCTTCAACTCCTCCGGTGGAACCGGCAACTTCTGAGACTTCAAAAGAACAATCAGCGCGCCCGCGATCCCGAACACCGCGCCCGACGCCCCTGCACCCGGAGGAAAATACATCAGCGGATCGAATGCCTGGTGCGGCACGTGCGCCACGTTGTATCGCAGCCCGTTCCAAAGCACTGAAAGCAGATTTCCCGCCGCCCCCGTAAGTACATAGACAGCAGCCACCCCGAACGAGCCCATCAGCGGCTCGGCCAGCAGTCCCAGGTTCCAAAGGCACCACATGTTTGTCGCCAGGTGGAGAATTCCCACGTGCACAAACATTGCGGTAATGACCCGCCACCATTGGTCCTGAATCAGCACCGATCCGGCGTTATTCGCGCCCCAGAGCATCAATTGTTCCGGCGTTGGGCTTACGGCACTCACTCCGCGCAGCAGCATCGCCAAAAACACCGCGCAGTTGATCGCCACAAGAATGTACGTTGCGGGAGCACTTCTCCATCCAGAACGTCGCTTCCTCACCACCGGCTGCGGCGTAGGGATATAGCCCGGTACCGGACGAAGAATCTCCGGCTCGGCTTTAGGCCCGTCATGAAAGCCGTTAGAGCCTTCCGAGGGAGGGCGAGCGGTGCTCATATCTCAACTGTAATCCATCTTCTGCATCGGGTTACGAACATCGTCTCGATCGCAAACCGGTGCAAATCAACTCCCAAATCCCGCATGGCCTTCAATTAGTCTGTTCTTTGGTCTTTGCTGCTGACTTAGGTTTCAATAAGCGCAAAGATCTGAAGGAGTCTTGAACGTGAGCACATCCTCCGATCCGATCCGGACCCAGCCCGCCTCCAAGCCGATTCGGCGAGCATTACTCAGCGTGACCGACAAAACCGGCCTGGTCGATTTTGCAAAGGCGCTCTCCGCATTCGGCGTCGAGTTAATCTCTACCGGCGGCACCGCGCGCACCCTGCGCGAGGCCGGGCTCGCCGTAAAGGACATTAGCGACCTCACTGGCTTTCCCGAGATGCTCGATGGCCGCGTCAAAACGCTGCATCCGCGCGTCCACGGCGGCCTGCTTTACATTCGCGGCAATGTCGAACACGAAGCCGCGGTCTCCGCTCACGGCATTCAACCCATCGACATGGTCGTAGTCAATCTCTACGCCTTTGAGAAGACCGCCGCTCAGCCCGGCGTCGCCTTTGGCCACCTCATCGAAAACATCGATATCGGCGGCCCCTCCATGGTTCGCTCCGCCGCCAAGAACTTTGAAGATGTTGCCATAGTCACACGCGTGGCTGACTACCACGATCTAATCCAGGAAATGAAAAGCGCCCAAGGCGCCTCTCTTACCCGCGAAACCCGCTGGCGTCTTGCCAAACAAGCCTTCGCCACCACGGCTGCCTACGACACCGCAATCTCCAACACGCTCGATCAAATCGCATCCGCTCCGGCGCCCTCTGAACCCGCCTCTCCCGATACCAGCAGCTTCCCATCCACCCTTCGCATCAACATGTCCTTGGCCCAATCCTTGCGCTATGGCGAAAATCCCCACCAGCGCGCCGCTCTCTACAGCGATGGCTCCGGCCTCGGCATCGCCGGAGCGACACAACTCCAGGGCAAGGAACTCAGCTACAACAACCTTGTTGATCTCGATGCCTGCTGGGAACTCTCCCGCGAATTCGATGATCCCACCGTCATCATCGTCAAGCACACCAATCCCTGCGGCGCCGCCACAGGCCATACCGTCCTCGAGGCTTACCAAAAGGCCCTTGCCAGCGATCCAGTCTCCGCGTTCGGCGGAGTCATCGGCATCAATCGCCCCGTAGATGGCCAGGCCGCTGCAGAAATCGCCAAACTGTTCGTCGAAGCCATCGCCGCGCCATCCTTCACCCCCGAAGCCCGTGAGCGTTTCTCAGCCAAGAAAAACCTTCGTCTCGTTGAGGTCCGCCCCACTCCACTTCGGCCGGTAGTCAAGCAAGTGTCTGGCGGATTGTTGCTGCAGGACGCCGATACCGGCCGCGTCACTGAAGATGAACTCAAAGTTGTCACCTGGCGCCCGCCCACAACCGAGGAACTCCGCAGCCTCATCTTCGCCTGGCGCGTCTGCAAACACGTAAAGTCCAACGCCATCGTCTACGCGCGCGACGGCCAGACCGTCGGCATAGGCGCCGGTCAGATGAGCCGTGTCGACGCGGCCCGCTTCGGAGCACAAAAAGCCGTGCTTCCTCTCCCGGGCACCGTTGTCGCATCCGATGCATTCTTCCCTTTCCCCGACGGGCTCGAAGCTGTTGCCGCCGCCGGTGCTACCGCAGTCATTCAACCCGGCGGTTCCGTTAAGGATGATGACGTAATCGCCGCCGCCGACCGCCTTGGCATCGCCATGGTCTTCACCGGGATCAGGCATTTCCGCCACTGATCGTGAACTGACTCATTCCCATGACCGTATTCACAACGTCCTCTCGCAACCTGGGTGCGCGCATCGGCACGCTCGCTCGGCGAATGGACTGGACTCGCGGGCTCCGCGCCGCCTTCGCCCTCTGTGTTCCGCTGGTCGTTGGCCATCTTGCCGGCCTCTCCATCGCCGGCTGGGCTGCCCTCGGGGGGTTCGAGGCAATCCTTGCGGACGCTGGCGGACCTTATCGAAACAGGCTCATCAGTCTCGCGACCCTCTCCTTCGGAGGAGCCAGCGGCTTCTTCCTCGGCAGCATCATCGGGCGCAGCGTGATTTGGGCCGTTCCCGTAACCGTCGTCTTCTGTTTTCTGTGGAGCTATTTTTCCGTTCTTGGGCCACCCTTCACCACGGCCGGACTGCTCGTCCAGGTCATCTACATCTGCGGCATCGGTGCTCCTGCACCCGATTGGCGTACTTCTTTGCTCTGGTCCCTCGCGCTATTCGTGGGAGGCGTCTGGGCCGCGCTTCTCTCGCTCTTCCTCTGGCCGCTCGATGTTTACCGCCCCGCTCGAATTGCCGTTGCTGGTTGCTACGCTGAACTCGCATCATTTCTCGGCTCGGTCTACGACCTCGCCAGCCGAGACCCGTCCACTGGCCGTACCCCGACTCCGGCCCTCTGGCATCGTCTCGCGCAGCATCACCAGTTCCGCATGCGGCGCACCGTAGAGCAAGGCTGGGAGGCCGTGGCCAGCATCCGGGCAGAACGCCACTCCGAATCGCCTCGCACGAATCAGCTAGTCGTCCTGCTCGAACACGCCGACTTGCTGCTCGCCCGAACCATCGCGCTCGCTGAACACTTTGAAGAACAGGCCAGGGTCGGAAACGACAGCGCTTGTTTCCAGCGCGGATTATCAAGCCTCAGCGACCTCCGATCCGCCGAAGCGTGGATCGCTTCCTTGCTCGTTCGCCGACGCGCACTCACAATCGCCCACGCCCGCGCCAAATGGCGCGAGATGGACCGCTTACCGCACTATCTTGCCGGGTGCATCGACTCCCTTGATCCAGACGATCGCTTTCTGCTCGTTCAAGTCGCAGAATCCTCTTCGATCCTTGAGTCGTCGGTCGAGAGCGCATCGCTACTGCGCCTGGGCAAGAATCTATTTGACACCGTGCCCGATTCGTCTCCGTCCACCTCCCGTCCGGAGCACATTCAACGCCTCGGCCAATTCCGTCACCGTCCAGGTCTCGATCTCCTCGCCGCCAATCTCGTCCCCGGTTCGCTCATCCTCCGTCATGCGCTTCGTGTTGCCATCGTCTGCGGCCTGAACACATCTCTCATCCTGCTTTTCAACATCGATCATGGATACTGGCTGCTGCTCACTTCACTCATCGTTCTCCAGCCGCACGTCTCCGGCACCCTTCGCCGTGGACTCGAGCGCGTTGGCGGAACCGTCGGCGGAGGTATCCTCGCCGCCGTGCTCGCCGTCGCCCTGCATTCGCAACTCGTTATCGCTGCAGTCTTGTTTCCCCTCACCGTGCTCTCGATCGCAATCCTGCCAGTCGGCTATGGGGCATACGCGTTCTTCCTCACGCCGATATTTCTCCTTGCCTGGCTTCCCTACTCCGGCGATTGGCAGTTTGCACTCGTTCGTGTCTTCAACACCTTCGCGGGCGCAATTATCTCCATCCTGGCAATGATGTTTCTGTTTCCGATCTATGAACGAGACCTTGCTCCAGCTTTCTTGCGCGCCAGCCTGATCGCCGATCGCCTCTACCTCGAACAGCTCATCCAGGCCTGGAAGGGAGAGCACGCATCGTCACGTGAACTGGCCGTTGCCCGGCGCCGCACCGGTCTCGCCAATAACGACACCGAGGAATCCCTCGAACGCCTTCTCGCGGAAGTCTGGCCGCGGCGCTTGCCTTCTGCTACCTCCGCTACGGCCTTTGTCACCTACCTGCGTCGCCTTGCGCAAACAATCACCACTTTGACGACCCTGACCGGAGAGTCCGACTGGAAACAGTCCATCCAGGTTCAGAACAGGCTCAACGCCGTCCAGCATCGAATTTGCTGGCTCGAACGCCAATTTGACGCCGCCCCTTCTGCCGACCCGGCAGTATGGCCCGAGCAGAACCCTGACACGCTCCCCCCGTCCGCGTACAACGAGATCCATCCCGGAGAACGCCTCCTCGAACGTCTGGAACGTCAGGCGGAAGTCCTTCGCCGCCAACTCCTTGCTATGCGTGACAGCGGCCTTCTGACCAAGGCAAAGGCCGACCGTCGGCGGCGCGAAATCGCCGGAGTGAGCCGAGGAAAAAGTTCCGCGGTTACCCCCTCAGACCAGCCAGCCGTTTCCGCTAACCCTCTGCGACCAAACACGGGTAGAATCGTCTTTAAGATTAGGCAGTTTGCGCCTTATCGGCTCCGCATCAAAGCATCAATCGGCACTCGCAGAAAGGTAGTTTCTGCAAGCAGCGGAAACACGGGATTCCCGAGGATCATGAAAACAGACAGATTAGCCCCATTTTTGTGGCTGCCGCTTGCCGCTCTCCTTTCGGCATCAGCCCTGAACGCACAGTCCCAGGGCACGCCCGCCGGCACAACCCAACCTGCAACCTCGCCAACCTCGGCCCCAGTCGCAGTGAACGCCAAGCCCGCCGCTCCCGCCGCAAGCTCCACCGCAGAACCCGCCCGTGCCAGCGCCTATTATCACGCCGCCCTCGCGGAAATTTATGAGGAGCAGGCGATTGCCACCGGCCGGCCTGAGTTTATGAGGCACGCGGTTGAGGAGTACAAGACAGCGCTCAGCGCCGATCCCTCCTCCCCGCAGTTGAACGATGAACTCGCAGATCTCTATTTCCGCACCGGACAGGTGCGTGAGGCTGAAGCAACCGCCAGGGGATTGCTCAAGACTTCCCCGAATGATATCGACGCGCACCGCCTGCTCGGCAGAATCTACCTTCGCCAGTTGAGCGAATCGCAAAATGCCGTCTCGTCCTCTTCTCCCACCGGAAATACTCTCGATCAGGCCATCGGAGAATTCCAGAAGATCGTGGCTCTCGATCCCCGCAGCGTGGAAGACCGTATGGTGCTAGGTCAGCTCTACACGGTAAAGCACCAGAACGACAAGGCAGAAGAGCAGTTCAAGGCGGCCCAGGATCTGGATCCCGACTCCGAAGAAGTGGTTCTCAATCTCTCTCGCCTCTACGCCGAAAATAGTGATCTGCCTCACGCCGCAAAAGTCATCGAAGCCGTACCTGAGGCGGAACGCTCCCCGAAAATGGAGCTCGCGCTTGGAGCGGTTTATGACCAGATGAAACGTCCCAAGGACGCCATCGCGGCTTACAAACGCGCCGCGGATCTCGACCCGGAAGATGCCCGAACGTTGGGCGCTCTGGCTCAGGCTCTCCTCAATGATGGTCAGCTTGAACAGTCCCTCAAAGTCTATAAAGAGCTCTCTCAGGCCGATCCCGAGGATTCAAGCGCGCTGGTTCACATCAGTGAAATCCTGCGTCGACAGGGTAAATACGAAGAAGCTCTCGCGGTCATAAAAAAAGCCGTCAAGAAGGACCCTGATTCCCTCGAAGCAGGCTACAACGAGGGTCTGCTCCTCGATGTCCTTGGCCGTTACGATGAGTCCGCTCAGATCTACGAACACATGGTGGATCTTACTTCCCATGCCAACGGTGCCTACACCGCGGACGAGAAGAACAACCGAGCAATCTTCCTTGAGCGTCTCGGCGCGGTCTATCACGAGCAGAACAAAGTTGATGAAGCGATCGCGACCTACCAGAAAATGATTGATCTCGGCGGCGAAAATGCCCTGCGCGGTTACCAGAACCAGGTCGATGTCTACCGCGACGCAAAGATGTTCGATAAGGCCGTCGCCGTAGCCCGCAAGGCTGTCGAAGCAAATCCGAAAGACCGGGACCTCAAGCTCATGCTGGCTGGCGAGTTGGTGGATGAGGGCAAGGACGAAGAAGGCATCTCCATGGCCAAGTCCATGCTCGACAACAACCCCGCCGACGATCAGAAAGTCTGGATCACCCTGGGCCAGGTCTACACGAGACTTCGCCGCTGGAAAGACGCTGAGGAGGCCTTGAACAAAGCCACCTCTCTCACCACCAAGAAAGAGGACAACCTGTACCTCCTCTTCCTTAAAGGCGCACTAGCCGAGCGTCAGAAGCACTATGAACCCGCTGAACAGTACTTCCGCCAGGCTCTTGATATCGACCCCAACAACGCCATGGTTCTTAATTACCTCGGCTACATGCTTGCCGACAAAGGGGCAAGGCTTACTGAAGCCCTGAAAATGATCCGTAAGGCTGTTGAACTCGAGCCGATGAATGGCGCTTATCTCGATTCGCTCGGCTGGGTCTATTTCAAGATGGGGCAGTATGAGTTAGCTGAGACCAACCTGCGACAGGCAGTTGAACGCGATCAGACCGACCCCACCGTTCACGACCACCTCGGCGATCTCTACGAAAAGACCGGGCGAATTCGCCTCGCCGCAGCGCAATGGGAAATGTCGATTGCTGAATTCTCCAAGTCGGCTTCCCCCGATGTCGAGCCGACCGAGGTCGCGAAGGTGCAGAAAAAACTCGATTCTGCGCGCGTTCGCCTTGCAAAACAAGATAGCGCTACCGGCCAGTCCAAGCCGGAATAACATCCTTAAACAGCGGTACAGGAAAGCATTAAGGGCGGCCACTATGGCCGCCCTTAATGTTCGCCGTCGTGGGCTGAGGAAGCCCGGCACAACGCTATGCGACTTGCGCAAAGTGGGCCGTTTCGCTGGTGGGCAATTGTTCAGCCTGTGACGGAAGCCCTTTGTGATGCGGCATTGACCGCTTAACAATAAAGACCTCACCCAGATAAAGTCGCGCGTTCCCCGCTAGATCCAGAAATCCCGTATTGTTCTCTCTGCAGGCCGTTTGAGCTTCAGCCGAAATCACCGGAGCGATCAAGATCGGCGTCACGGCAACCCCGCTCTCCTTCTCAACTCGCTTCAGTTGATGCACCGCTCGCTTCACGCACAGCGGCTCGCAGTTCTCTACGACCCTGCATGCTAACCAATGGGAATGACCATAAATCTCGATGTGGCCAAGAATCGTGGTACCTCCACGATGAGCGTGAGGATCGACCGATATCTCTTTCAGCTTGATAACTGAAATCTGACCGAGTGTGTCGCGGAGCGCTTCAATCGCCTCAGATACGACAGGTTTCCGCATAAAGTCTCGCCTTTCGCCCCGACGGCATGTATGCAACTCGACATGCCACAGGCTCAACCTCAGGCAACAAGCGGTTCCAATCAGGCAACCGTAACTGCTCCCAACCCAGCGAAAGAATCTTCTTTCTGCACCACGGAGCGCAACCGGAAAACACTGCCTCCTGCGGGTGTCATGGCCAGCTTTACATGCCGTTCTCCCATCCGATGGAGAACTTTGAAGTCCAGCCATTCGCAAAGGCGGGAATCACAAATCTCTGGATGCCCTTTCCAGAAATCCGGTGATAAGCCACACTGAATCTGCAAATGATCCAGTTGCAACTCGATCACGCGGACACCTCTCGGAAAATATCTGCGCACATTTCTGGCGCCTACATGCAATCCAGTGACCTCGCCACCTCTAAGCTGCGTTTTCACTACCATCGTTGGTCCTGAATCTCAACCTCTGGAAACCAAGCGTATCGAGCCCGTACAGCATCTCGTTGTTGCTCGCGCAGGCCAGCCCGGCACATTGCGACAGCTCCAGTTGCGCTTATGTTGTACCCAATTTTGCACAACGTCAAGTGGCTCGAGACAATGCATGGAGGAAATTTTCTTGAATCGATTTAATAGGCTATTTACCCGCCCCCGGGCATGCAGCACATCATCCTTTGCTGTAAAGAAAAACGGCAACCTCCATTTAGGAGGCTGCCGCAGAGAATCGTTTAGATCTCATGTCCGAGGACTGATGGCCCTTGGATCTACTGGTGTGCCTGCGCCGATTCGATGTAAGCATCTACATTGTGTTTGTCAACCAGCGAAGTGCCTGTGTCCACAAAATCCGGAAGCGGCGAAAACGCGTCCTGCGACCAGTCCTTGCTCAGAGACGACGGCGGATCATGAAAGAGCTGATCCAGCACTCTCAACCCGACATAGCCCATCGTGAATGGTTTCTGCGCCACCGTTGCGTTGATCGTGCCGCCCTTGATCCCGTCCAGCGTGTCCTGATTCACGTCCCATGCGACTACCATCCTGTCGTTTGTATTCGACCGCTTGATCGCATCAGACACCATCTTGCCCGACGCCGACTCCAGACAAACAAACGCGTTGATCTTCTTCGGACCGGTCAGCGCCATCAGTTCCTGGGTTTTGTCGAACGCCGCACGCGCGTCACTCTTGATGTCGATTACTTCAGCGATGTGAATATTGGGACGCGAATCCAGCACATCTTTGAAGCCCTTTAAACGCTCTTCCATATTCGGCTGTCCGGCAATCGTGAAAAACACAACGTTCCCCGAGCCGCCCAACTGCTCCACCACGCGATGGCCGCCCAGCCGTCCGGCTTCAAGATTGTTCGTGCCGATGAAGAAAAGCCGCTTGCTCTGCTTTGCATCCGAGTCAATCGTCACCACTGGAATTCCGGCCGCAATCGCCGCATCGATTCCAGGACCCACCACCGACTCGTCCGCAACGGTGATGAGAATTCCCGCTGGCTTCGCCGCAACCGCCTTCTGCAGCTCCGCGAGTTCAGCCTGAGGATCGTAGTTCTCCGGGCCTACCACCTTTGCGGTCACCTTGTAGTGGGCCGCCGCCTGGTTGAATCCCTTTGCTCCGGTCTGCCAGTACGGCAAAGCCATGTTGACGCCTACCAAGTAGAACACTTCTTTGTTCGAGTGCCGTTCGCAGCCTGTCGTCGTGAATGCAACACCAAGGGCCGCTAGGGCCAATCCAACACATTTCATCGTCTTCATTCTTGCCTCCAGTCCGAATGTGAAGAATTTCGGATGCGCGAAATTCGACTACCTGCCCGCGTGCTTTGCAAAACCGGCAGGATGGTACTCCCGGAACCGGGCGCTTGTCTATTCTGTCGCACCAAGAATTTATAGCACCTCGCGCAGGCCAAATTGGTGACTATCAACACGTTCCTGCGAGATTCTCTTCCATTTCGGCCCTCCCTTTGCGTGCAATGCCGCTATCCGCTGCGATATAACCAGACCAAGACCACTTCGGGATGAGTCAACAAACCAATCCGTTCCAATTACCTTCCGCAATCGCCGTACATGATGAAGCGGAACTTGCCCGTCGCCAATATCCTGAGCCTTCCCATCCCTATCGCACTCCATTCGCTCGCGACCGAGCCCGCATCCTCCACGCGCGGTCCTTTCGCCGTCTTGCTGGAAAGACTCAGGTCTTCTCCCGCCTCTCCCACGACCTCCCTGGCGATCATTTTCGTAGCCGCCTCACCCATACGCTCGAAGTAGCGCAAATCTCGCGAGCCGTCGCTACGGCCCTCAACCTGAATCATGAGCTCGCCGAAGCTCTCGCTCTCGCCCACGACATCGGCCACCCGCCCTTCGGACATGCGGGCGAAAAAGCCCTCGACTCCGCCCTGCAACAGCACGGCCTTCGATTCGACCACAACCTTCACGCTCTTCGGATCGTCACCTGGTTCGAAGAGCGATACCCCGCCTTCCGAGGCCTCAATTTAACCCTCGCCGTGCGCGAAGGCATCATTAAGCACTCTCGCGATTACACCAGCGCTTCCCACCCCGAACTCGCGGAATACTTCCTCGACCTTCGTCCGCCTCTCGAAGCACAGCTCATCGACCTTGCAGACGAGATCGCCTACCTCACCGCTGACTTCGACGACGGGCTGGATTCCGGCATTCTCAATATCAGAGACGTCTGCGATCACGTTCCCCTCTTCCTCCGCTTCCAGAGCGACGTGATCAGCGAATACCCCAACGCTCCAGCCAAGCAGGTGGCGTACGAGACTCTCAACCGTATGTTGAATGCGCTCGTAACCGACCTCATTGAAGAAATCCATTGCAGAGTCGTGCAATCCGGCGCGCTCACCCTTGCTGAAATCCGCCGCGCTCCTCACCGGATCGCCACACTTAGTCCAGCCGTCGAAGCCGAACGCGCGACTGCAAAGCTCTACCTCTATGAAAACTTCTACAATTCCCCTGGAATGGAAGAAGAACATGAACGCGCTGCACGCGTCGTCCAGGAAGTGTTCTCAATTCTGATGTCTGATCCCGGCCTTCTGCCGCCGGACCACCAGATCCAGATCCCCACCGAAGGCCTCGCTCGCACCGTCGCCGACTACATCGCGGGTATGACCGATTCCTACATCGAATCGCTCTGGATCCGCCATGCACGGCCCTGACTCGCAGTCCATCTCCGTTTCCCAGGACACCCGCACTGCACAACACAACGATTGCAATTTCTGCTTGTTCCTATCATTTGTTTCGAAATGAATTTAATCCCATAGCGGTTGACACATCCTCCCTCGCGTTGATATCACGAAGCCTGTTTACAACGAATTACCGGCGTAGCCGGATCCTTACATCAGGAGATTCCCCCAATGTTTTCAGCAAAAGGTAAATTCGGTTGGTACGAGCTCATGACCAGCGACACACAGGCTGCAGGCAGGTTCTATTCAGACGTGGTGGGCTGGACCACCCAGGAGATGACCGGAGGTGGCATGCAGTACACAACGTTCAATATCGATAATGTCGGAATCGCGGGAATGTTGAAGCTACCCGAGCATACCGCGTGGATCGGCTACATCTCCGTCGACGACGTAGATGCTCATATCGAGAAAATCGTCGAAGCCGGTGGAAAGCTTTGGAAACCAGCGACGGATGTTCCTGGTATGCTCCGGTTCGCTGTCATGTCCGATCCGCAGGGCGCAGCTTTTGTCGTCTTTACGCCGAATCCCGCTATGCCGTCTCCCAAACGGCCCGAGCCTCCAACCCCCGGCACCATCGGATGGCACGAACTCTACACAACCGACCTTGAAGCCGGCTTTGCCTTTTACAACAAGCTCTTTGGCTGGACCAAGGTTAGCGATATGGACATGGGGCCGATGGGTGTCTACCGCCTCTTCGACGAGGGCGACCACAAGCAAATGGGCGACGGCGGCATGATGACCAAAACTCCCAACATCCCCGTCTCCTGCTGGAACTTCTATTTCAACGTCGATTCCATCGGCGGCGCAGTCAATCGAGTTAAAACAGGTGGCGGGAAGGTCGTGAATGGCCCCATGCAGGTGCCCGGCGGCGACTGGATCATCAACGCCCAGGACCCGCAAGGCGCCATGTTCTCGCTTGTCAGCCGCAAAGAATAACAGCGAATATTTCGACCCACTCCTCGCGTTCAAATAACCGGGGAGTGGTAGTTTTACGCACTGCTTTCTCGCTACCTGGTCCCTGCCCCTATTGCACCGTTCCCTGCGGCCTCAACCGGCGCAAATCCAGCGCGCATGCCACAGCGTTCTGCGCATGCAACCGCAGATTATCCGAAGCTGCCCACAGCCACACTCGCGTCGATTCGTTGGGATTTCGAGCCCCCGGCTCTAATCGTAGCCGAACAAGCACATCGTTCTGTCCCGTCGCCGCCAGATTCGATGGTGAATCTGTCTCCTCCAGTACCAGATCGACATGCTCTCCCCCCAAAGCCTCCTCGAGCGCCGGTAGATCCACCGGCCGCTCCAGTTCAACAAAGATCGAAAAGCCGTGTCCATGAAATACCGGAGCCGCGATTGTCTGAATTGTCAGAGAAGGCAGTCGTTTGCTGCCCAGCGCGTTGTACTGCCTCCGAATGCGCGCGTCCGTGAGTCCAAGGTTCACCTTGGCACTCTCTCCGAAACCGCAAAGCAGGTTGTAAGCGTATTGGGCATCGAACGTTGCCTTGGGAATTGTCTGGAAACTCAACAGGTTCACCGTCTGCTGATGCAATTCATCCATCGCAGCCCGTCCAAACTCGCTTGCCGGAAGCAGCACTGTCGCCGCAGCCTGCCGCACGGGTGCAGCCAGTTGCACGCGTTCCATTAGCAGCGCAATCGCCAGCGATGCCGGATTGGCTGGAACAACCGCAGGCGTAAACAAGTCCGCGGTCACTTCCTGCGCTTCCACCCACGGCGAACGTACCAGCACGCCGGCCTCTGTATCCAGTGCCCCCGAAAGATCGAGTACCGTTGAACCAGCTCGCAACGCCTCTCGCCAGTGCTTTCGCGTCAGGTTTTCTTGACCGCAGAAAAATGTGAAATCGATGCGCTCGAAAGTATCCGCCTCGATCGCCTGGACAAACGTGACCTCGTCGCCCAGTTGATCCAGTTGTCCGAGTCCTTCTTCCTCGTCAAGCAGCGAAAAATCTGCCGCCCCCAGGGACGACTCCGCCAGGGCATCTTTCAGTTCCTTGCCCAGCAGGGTCGATGCTCCAACAATCGCAATCTTGTACACAGAAGTCCTTCTTAGCGATCAGATGTGATGCAACGGATTCGGATCGGGAGTGGGGCTCTCCTCGGGTTCAACCTCTCCCCGCTGCCCTTGCCGTCGCCTGCGCGACCAGCCATATGCGGCGCGAGCCCATATCCCCGAAAACATGTAGACCAGCGCGATGCCAAACAGAACCCCCTGCGAATACCGCACCATGATATACAGCACGATTGCCATCACCAGCAGGAGCCGAAACGGATGAGCCCTGCCCAGGTCGATCTCCTTACCCGACCAGAACCTCCACGTGCTCACCATCAGAAAAGCGGCCAGACCCACCAGGCACATCCACGGCAGTGCAACCCACCATGCCGTCACCGGATATCCGCCGAAGAAGTGCACCGTTGTCGCCAGCAACCCAGCGGCTGCGGGGATGGGCATACCCACGAAATACTTCCGGTCGGGCCGGCCTGGATTTCTCGGCTTTGGATCGTGGCTGATATTGAATCGCGCCAAACGCGAAGCGCCCCCGATCACGTAAAGAAAACAGAGAAATGCGCCGCCCTGCATCAGGTGATGCCGCAGATCCGGATTTATTGTCTCCGGCAGGGCATGGAAACCCCAGACCCACGCCAGCAAACTCGGAGCCACTCCGAACGTGATCACATCCGCCAGCGAATCCAGCTCCCGCCCGAAGTCGCTCGCCGTGTTCGTCATCCGCGCAATCCGCCCGTCCAGTGAGTCAAAGGGAATCGCAAGCAAAATAGAAATTGCCGCAACGTCCAGATGAGTCAGCGAGCCAATCGCGTTCAGATTATTTGTGATCGCATCGATCGTCTGCGTGATCGCAAAGTACCCGGCCCCGATATTCAGCGCTGTAAAAAACGACGGCAGGATGAACATGCCCCGCCGAATACGCGCGCGATTTTTGGCTTTGGCCATTGCCGCGTCGACTGAATTCACGCGCCATCTCCGTCTTCAAACTCCGGCGCGGCGCTCGCCCGTGCAGCTTTGCGCGGTACACTCACTCCCGCTGCCGCGGCCGACTCAGGCATCTCCGCAAGAATCGATGACCCGCCCTTGACCCGCTGCCCGGTCTTCACACGAATCTCCGCCTCAGCCGGCAAAATGATATCCGTACGCGAACCAAATTTGATCATTCCCACACGCTGGCCCCGCTCGACGCGGTCACCCTCGCCGTAATTGAACACGATCCTTCGCGCTATTAATCCGGCAATCTGCTTGAACACGACCTCGATGCCTTCGCCTCGAACCGTCACAATATTCTGTTCGTTGCGCTCAGCACACTCCTGGTTCATCGCGTTCAGAAATTTTCCCGGCTGATACCGTACCGCCGTGATCTCGCCTGCAATCGGCGAGCGGTTCACATGAACATCAAAGACATTTAAAAAGATGCTGATTCTCTGTTTCTGGCCCGAGGGTGTCTCAATCCTCGCCATCTCGGTCACCAACCCGTCGGCGGGCGAAACCACCAGACCCGCTCCGTTTGGGATCGAGCGTCTGCGGATCTCGAAAAAACCAGAGAAAGAAAACGGCCAGCAGAAAAGGCACGATACTCCAGTACCACGTGCCCGTGGCCCACACTATAACGCCCGCCACCGCCAGCAGACTCAAACCGTAGATGTAACCGTCACGAACCATTGTCCCTAACGATTATACGGTTGATTTCGACACCGGCGCCGTATGCGGCAGACTCTCGTCCTGCGCACGGCTCGGACTCGCACTCTCGCACGGCCCCGGCCGCTTCAATTCATCGTCACTGGCCCAAGCGCCTCAAAACCCTACGCGATCACCGCGGCTCGATGTTCAAGTGCGTAAATCAGGTCCTTCGCGTGCAGTTTTAGCTTCTTCAGACGAACTTCTTCGAGCTGCTCATCCGTAGACAGATAAGGCTTCTGAATCAATTCTTCCAACCGCTGAGCGTAGCGACGATGTTCGGCCTGCAGACGACCAATTTCTTCGCTCAGCGTGGCGTCGTTTATCTCATCCATCAAGCACCTCCGTGGATTCTTTGAAATTACATATAGTCCTCCTCCTGCTCGGTCGGCAAGCGGGAAGGTCAAAGAATTTTCATGAAGTGCTGTGGATTTCCTAACCCTGACTCAACAGGTGTGACGAAGCTCACATTGCCGAGTGCCCCATCCAAACTTGATGGGACGGGTCCACAACTGATCTGGAACCACTGACTCGGCGTCACTTCGGTCAGATGCCCTCCATTTCGTCTTCTGCGAAATGGGTTAGAAAGACGAAACTCGACTATGCTCTTCAGCGGGGGCGTCCATTCCTTTTGCTTTTTCATTGCAAGGGTGCGAAACCGCGACGCCGACACGTCGTCACCTGAGCGCCAATCGCAGCAGAATTGCATCCTCGACCGGTTCAGAGTAGTAACTTGGCCGCCGCCCTTCTTCCCCGAACCCGAGAGACCGATAAAACCCGCGCGCAGCGCGATTTCCATCCCGGACCTCAAGAATCACATCCACAACGCCGGAACCACGTAATTCGTTTTTCAGACCCGCAAATAATTCCCTTGCCACCCCCCTCCGCCGATGTGGCAACGACGTCACAATGCTCTCCAGCTCCGCCTCCTCACCCGAGACCCTCGCAATCGCAAATCCGATCAGCTCTCTCGATGTCGCATCCGTGGCGATCAGGGCAACTCTCCGCTGTTCGGAGCCGACATCAAGGGATTTTTCATAGGACTCTCGTGACCATTTGGGGGCGTGATGCGTTGCCGCCGCCATCTCCATCACAGGATTAAGGTCTTGAGCATTCATTCGGCGGACGACAATTGCCTTGTTCCGATCCGCTTTAGCTTTCGCCTTCCCTCCAAAGATTTCCGCGTCCGACCGCCGCAGATAGTGCCCATCCAGCCGCCCCAGGTCCTCGAAACCTCCCGTCAGAATCCTCGCCACGCAGAGCCGTATTGCATCCGCGGCCGTCGGCGCCTCGACGCGGATCAATTCTGTCTCCAGCCAAGTCGCGCCAAGCAGCACAGCCGCTTCCTCATCGCATAAAGCGACTCTATCCGGCGCGGGATCGATCTCCGCCAACTCCTCAGCCCCCGCCAGCATCTCCACGGCACTTCCGTCCGAAGACGCAACCTGCAGAAATACCTCGCGCCGGTGTGCATCCAATGCCGCTGACTCAACCCCCGCCTTACCCGCCAGAACCGCCAGGCGCGACACGGCCACCACCGGAATCTCCCCCGGCTCGGCCAGTCCCTTCACCGCACTCAACCCCACCCGCACGCCCGTAAAGCTACCCGGCCCGCTCACAACCACAAATGCGCCCAGGTCTCCGGGCTTCAACCCGTTTTCCACTAGTAACTCTCTAACCGCAGCCACCAAAGTCGTGGAATAGGTCCGCCCCGCAAGTTCCTTCTGTCCCAGGATTTTCGCGTTGTCGCCCGTGGCTTTTTCACCCTCGATCCGCGCCAGCGCCACCGTCCCCAGGGGCCCGCAGGTATCCAACCCCAGCACCAGAAGCCCGGCACCCGCAACTGATTGACTCTCCGGCATCTCCACCACAGGATTACACACCTCCTGCCGCCCCCAACCAACCCCGATTCCGGTAAGCTGTTAGTAGCAGCTCCCTGCAAGAAACTCCTGCCCATGGCGGCGGAAACCAGCACAACCTAACCCAGACGAATCACCAGGAAAGGACCCGGCGTGGCCGCCGCTGCAGCGACAGCAACATTTCATGAGACTTGGCGTCCCCGCGCCAACCCCTGGGCCATCGCCATCACCGTCACGCTGGCCACTTTCATGGAGGCACTCGACACCTCCATCGCCAACGTCGCCATGCCCCACATCGGCGGCTCGCTCTCGGCCAGCCTGGATGAGTCAACCTGGGTCCTTACCAGTTACCTGGTCGCCAACGCCATGGTCCTCCCTATCAGCGGTTGGATCGCCAACCGCATCGGCCGCAAGCGCTTCTACATGTCCTGCGTCTTCCTCTTCACGCTGACTTCCCTCCTGTGCGGCCTCTCTCTCAGCCTGCCCATGCTGGTTCTGTTTCGCGTCCTGCAGGGCGCGGCCGGCGGAGGCCTACAGCCCAGCGAACAGTCCATCCTTGCCGATACCTTCCCGCCGCAAAAACGCAGCATGGCCTTCGCCATGTACGGAGTCGCCGTCGTCACCGCACCCGTCCTCGGCCCCACCGTCGGCGGCTGGATCGTCGACAACTACTCCTGGCGCTGGATCTTCTTCCTCAACATTCCCGTCGGCATCGTCTCTCTCTACCTCTCCAACCGCCTCGTCGAAGACCCGCCATACCTTGCCGAAGTCCGCAAACGCAAAGAGAGCATTGACTACTGGGGCCTCGGTCTCCTCATCGTCTCCATCGGCGCCCTGCAGATCATGCTCGACAAAGGCCAGGAAGACGACTGGTTCGCCTCGCATTTCATCGTCACCCTCTTCGTCATCGCAGCCGTCGGACTCACCCTCTTCTTCTGGCGCGAACTCTCCATCGACCACCCCGTCCTCGACCTGCGCCTCTTCGCCCGACGCAACGTCGGCATGACCCAGCTCGTCATGTTCATGGTCGGCGTGGCGCTCTATTCCTCCACCGTCCTCATCCCAGAATTCCTACAGGAGATCATGGGCTACTCCGCCCGCCAGGCCGGTATGGCCGTCTCCTCCGGAGGACTCGTCCTCATGGTCCTCTTCCCCGTCGCCGGCGCGCTCGCTCCCCGCTTCGATCCCCGCAAACTCGTCTCCCTCGGATTCATAATCACGACCTTCGGCCTCTGGCGCATGTCCACGCTCAATCAGAACATCAGCTTCGGACAGGCAGTCAGCTGGCGGGTCTTCATCGCCCTCGGCCTCCCCTTCCTCTTCATCCCCATCAACACCCTTTGCTATTCAGGAATCCCGCAGGAGAAATACAACGAGGTCAGCGGACTCACCGCGCTCATGCGCAATCTCGGCGGCAGCGTCGGCATCAGCTTCATCACCACGCTCCTCGCCCGCCAAAGCCAGAAGCACCTGGCCCTGCTCATGCACAACACCACTCCCGGCAATCCGCCCTACGACCAGATGCGCGCAGGCCTCGCCGGAGCATGGCAGCAACTCGGTTCCTCCACACCCGATGCTCTCTACCATGCCGGCGCCCAGATCTATGGCATGGCGCAACTCCAGGCCCGCCTCCTCGCCTATGTCGATGTCATCTGGGTGATGGTCGCCGTAACCGCAATCCTCATCCCTCTCCCCTTCCTGATGAACCGTCCCAAAAAGTTAGCCGCCGCCCCCATGGGCCACTAACATTCGAAACGGCGATTAAAATAGAGAGGGATCCTTCTAAATCGGGCTAGACACGAAGATATGTCGTTGCATCGACATTCAGTGTCTTTTAGGTAGATCAATAAATGCTTCCAGATTTTCCGAAATCTAAGCGTGAACTTCTTCTATTCATTTCCAAGCGGATCTCGAGCTTAGAAAAGAAGCAACACCCCATTCTTGCTCAGATTAAGACGTTCTCACAGCACGAAGGAGAAATCATTCAGTTTGAGCAGGAAGGATTTGGGAAGAAGACGCAAGCCGCCGAATTCAAATCCGTGTCGATCGAAGTCAAACTCGACGAAGTTCCCGCTCTGATTGGCGAAGCCTTGGACCGAAAACTTAGCCTCCTAGCTGAACAACTTGGGGCTCTCAAGATGAATGCGCTCTTCCGAGAATAGAAGAAGCAACGGAGCAGACCGGACAAAAACTGAATGCAGAAGGCAAACCTCTCGATGCTGGATGCTGTTGGAGATGATCGACACAGTCGAAGCAGGGTTCGATAGGTCTGGCAAACCGACAAGCTCGTTCATCGTTCATCCAAATACGATTCCCGCCCTTAAACGTGCGTCCGAAGAGGTCGAAAATGACCCAGAACTCAAGCGAAGACTCGAATCAATCAACGCAAGGCAACGTCAACAATGGATTGATCGGGAGAATCGTCGAAAACTGGTTGCTTAGTGCGACGGAAAGAGGCTACCAAATAGCCTTCAGCCAGATGCTCGCTGCAGAGGCGAGCAACTCTTATACATCGCGATACAGGGGCCATTCGAAAAGGGGAAGGTCGTCCTTGCTTTCACATCCGCGGGACCGTTCGAGCATACCAACTTAAGGCGGTGATTTCCGACTCGGAGAATGACGATCGATCCAAAGCTCAACAACGGTTGAACTTCCTCTCGATCTTACAATGCCCTTCGGATTCCGATCATGAGCCTTTCTTCTCACGATCGCCGAGTTGATGATGTATCCTCGACTATATCATCACCCGAATCTCGGGTGCAACAGCGATTTCCGCACCTATTGAATACTTGAGAAAATGTCAATTGGTACACCGTATTCGTCGCCGCTCTTGGGGCGTGCCTCCCGCTTGAGGCTACAGATTTCCAACTGTTTCTGACCCTATTGCTCGCTGACGGAACAGCCCCGCTGGATAAGGCATCTTTCTCGCGCTTTTTGCAAGCAGTAATCCCATTCGAACATGGGGAAACCAGTAGGAACATCTCGCGTGCATTATCTAGTGCCGCTCTTCTGGCGACTTATATCCTCGGCGCTGCGGCTAAATGCAGAAATAATTGGGCGCTCTTCGAAGGTTGGACGATCATGGCCTCCTATATTCTTGCTGCGGCGACCAGATTCTCACTGATCGATGAACTTTGGAGACCGACATTCGACTTATCCATGACTGCGGCCAACAGGGCTTTCGATGATCTAGTGGATGAATGCAAGGAGCGCTCTCACTTCGTGGAGGGGCACCCCATTGGAGATGGTTATTTCTATGGAGCTCGTCAATTAATCTTGGCGGGGCTTCTCTCTGCGTGGAATCTCACAAGACGAAGGCAATCCTTGCCCCTCGACGACCAAGTTGAAAAACTTATCATCGATCGGGTCCGGCAGGCTTTCATCTGGGGCGAATCCGCAGCTCCACTCGTCCTGCTTACAGCGCTAGAGCTCGAACAACAATGCCTCCAACCTGCGGCGGAAAACTTCGTCTTCGACTACCTTCGAATACTCTTGATGTGCCACGACGAAGGCATGAGGGGATTGCCCGACAGCTTTATCGAAGTAGAAGATTCAATCAGGTTTATGCACAGGATGGGCGAGCAAGACATTGAGAGCTATCAGGGCTTTTCCCACACCTGTCAAGTTGCCGTCGACTTTCTAGCAAGACGTTGGCGCAGGCAAGCCCAGCGCGGGTCTGGGAAGGAGTGACACGGCTGTCCTTGGATTCGTCATTCCGCGACTTGAATGGGAATGGTTCTTTTGGAAATCAGATTCGGCCGTTTTGGAAAGTTGCATTGCTGGTCAGCCTAGAGCCTAACGAGAATTTTCCTGCATCTGCGCATTTCTTTTGCAGATCATTTCGGCGATTTCGTCAAACTCGAATCAGATAACGCTCTCAATCACTACCTCACGTGCGGATCGATCCGGCGATGATCCCGCACGCTTCATCACGTCCGAAATCCGTTCAGTACCGCAGAGAAACTGTGAACCGTAGAAACAGCAATATTGTCGATTGGATCGAAAAGCTTTCTATTTCTATGTACTGCGCCCGAGGTTCTCTCGGCCTAAGTACCTTTGTTTGGATATCTCTACGGCGAAGTCCAATGGCAAGATATCTTTGCAGCGCACCCCCTCCTCCAACTCGATGAAAGTAGAGTCTTTACTTCCAGAGATATGGGGGGGAGGGGTACTCCCATTCCGATGTTGAGATATGGAAACGCCACTACTCCTTCTTCGCTGCCCCCGGCGTCTCAATCCGCGGCAGCATCTCCCCCCGCGTCGCCGCATTATACGCAAACCATGCCTCGATCATCGCGCCCTGCATCACGTCGCCCTTCTGCACGCGGTCATACAGATCCATGTTCGAGTGATGCGTCCGTGTGCCGTATTCCAGCGGATCCTGCATGAACCCAACGCCATTCAGCCCGATCCATGAAAAGCTCGTCGAATCCGTTCCTCCCGGCTCCTTCGTCGGCCCCGCCGTCAACCCAACCACCGCTTGGATTTCCAGGTCCTTGATCGGCGTAATCCACGATTGAAAAATCGCCGCGAGCTGCGCATTCCCCAGCGCCGACACCGCGCGAAACTTCCCCGATCCCGAGTCGTCGTTGAAATAAACATCAAGCTTGTCGTACTCGGGAGTCTTCTTCATCGTGTCGCGCGGCGCAAAGTGCTGCTGCACATAAGCCAGCGAACCATACAGCCCCTCTTCCTCCCCGCCCCATAGCGCAACGCGAACCGTGCGGGCCATCGGTTTGTGCAGCGTTGCCAGAATGCGCACCGCCTCCATCGCCACCGACGAGCCTGTGCCGTTGTCCGTTGCCCCCGTGCCGCCCTGCCAGCTGTCGAAGTGCCCGCCCACCATCACCACCTCATCAGACTTGCTCGTGCCCGGAATCTCTCCGATCACGTTGAAACCCATCTGGTCTTCTCTCTGGTATTCGGTCTCGATATCGAACGTCAGCTTCGGAGTAATGCCGTGCTGGATCAGTCGGCAGATCCGGTTGTACTGCTCCGGCGTAATCGCCGCCATCGGCGGCCCCACCGGGTCCTTGGGATCCTGCGATCCGCCATAAGACGCAAACACCGTGCCGCCATCCCCGTTATAGCCCGACGTCAATGCAAGGGCCACGCCCTCCTCTTTCAGAAACGCATTCACCTGGTTGCGAAGTACGCGTCCCGTCGGCGCGGCCGTCGAAAGTGTCGAAGGCGTGTACTCGCCCGGCCGCGGCGCCGCTGCTCCCGGCCTGCCCGGGAAAAATCCCGTGTGCGATGGATCCGGCGTCTTGGTCCGCGCTGCCACTTCCTCGTCCGTCAGACGGTGCGCTTCCGGCTCCGTGTGCATCGCCAGCTCGCGCGGGTCGAAGATCAGCACTATCTTCCCCTTCAGCTTGCCCTTGTATTTGGCGAAATCCTCCTGCGAGTGCATCGGCGCAAAAACAGCTTCAGCCGTAACCGGCCCATTGGTCCCCGGCGTCCACGCCAGCGGAAAACCTATCAGCGCAGCATATGCCGGCGACTCCAGCGCGCCGTAGTACTTCTTGATCTGCCACCCGTCGCCGAACGGTCCCCACTTCTCCAGATGCACATTCTGCAAACCCCACGCCTTCATCTGCTGCATGGCCCACTCGGCAGCCGCGCGATGATTGCGGCTGTTGTTCACACGGGGTCCGTAAACCTCTGAGATGTAGAACAGGTTCTCCATCACCTGCGAATGATTGAAAGCCTCATTCTTGATCTCGGTCAAAGCGCCCAGATCAATCTTGTCCCCGTCCTGTTCTTGTCCACGTGCCGGTATCGGCGCAATCGAAGTGAACGCCATCGACACCATACAAACGGCAGCAGCCAGCTTGAAATTGAGCAAGTATTTCTCCTTTGAAGTTTGAGCCCGATTCGACAAACAGCAGGAAAGAGAAAATCCGTCACTTCTCATTCCCAGGGAAGCCATTCGTCAGAGTCTTAGCATTTGCGTTGAGACAAAACTATTCAATCCCGGTCAACAATGCAACCCGATACTCTACGCAATTTCCCACGTGGCGCAACCGGAACCTCTCGAGATGCGATTCGCCATTCGCCTGCAAGCGAGGGGACATCAGCCCGCCCCACCCTCTGCAATTAACAATAAGCAGCGCATCCTCGCTCATACCGCGCGCAGGATCTCAGTAGGATCTGTGCGCAACGCGCGAAGCACCGCGGGGAATGTGGCTATAAATGCGGTCAGACAGAATGGCGCACGTCGGCACCGCGATCATGTCCGCATCGGTTGCTTTGACCTGGTAGAACAGCGACGTGACATAGCGCGCCGCACCGAATCCCAGCACGATGCCTGCGCAGCCCCCCAGCGCGATCATCAGGAACACCTCGAGCGTCACGATGCGCACAATGCCCGCACGGGTCGAGCCAATCGCCATGCGAATACCGATCTCGCGGCGGCGCTGCAACACGGAGTAGTTGAGCACAGAATAGAGACCTATGCCTGCTAGCAGCAGCGCCACCGCGGCAAAGAAAGCGGCCATCATGGCGATCAGGCGCTCGCGCACGGTCTGGTCCCGGACCAGATCGAGCTGCGTGGTAACGTTCGAGACACGAAGGCCGTTATGACGCTGCGCGATAAGTCGGCGGAGTGGGTCGGCCAGAGCGAGCGAGTTCTGGGCATCGGTGTGAATGACGAAGGTGGCGAAGTCTTCGACCGTGGGGGCGGACTTGTCGTCGATTCCCGCGAAGGGAACGTAGAAAACGGCGCCGTTGGGCTCGCGCAGGTCGTGGTCAGGAACGTCGGCGGTGACCCCGACGATCTTATTGAAGGGGCGATTAGCTCCTCGTGCAAAGGTGCGGCCGATCGGGTCCTGGCCGGGGAAAAAAGTCTTCGCGAATGTCTCGTTCACGATCGCGGCGCCCGGAGAAGTGTCTTCCGGCCCAAAGTCGCGGCCAGAGATCAAGGGTATCTTCATCGTCGACAACCAGCCCGGAGAAACATTGAGGAAAAATGCGGGAGCCGAATTAGGAGGCGCGCCTTTGATGGAGATGTCGCTGTTGATTTTGATATGTCCAAGAATGGGCCAGCCCGAGATAGCCACCGAGCTGACTCCGGGGACAGTTCGCAGCGCCTCCGCTGTTTGATTCCAGACAACGGGAAGCTGCCCTTTGCCGGCAACCGTTTCGAGCAAAAGAAGACGATCGGTAGAAAAGCCGATCGGGCGGTTCTGCAGGCGTTGAAAGGATGTAACAAAGAGCGAAGACAGAAAGAGGACGAGGACACAGAAAGCGACCTGAAGAGCAATCGCCCCACGCATGAGACGCCGTGGTGAGCGCGGATCCTCACCACCTTTGAGGGCAGCAACGGGCCTAACGGCGGAGGCGCGTAGTGCGGGAAGCAAACCAAGCAGAACGACAACCAGGATCATGATTCCCAAGCCAAAGAGAAGCACGCGCCAGTCGGCGGGAAGGTCGAGGCGCGCAGGGTTATCGGGCGGATTGACAAGTCTGAGCACAAATGGCGCCGACCACGCTGAAAAAATCGCACCCAGCGTGGATGCAAAAAGAGCGAGCAGCGCGCTCTGCACCAGGATGAGCTGGATGAGGCGTCGACGCCCGGCGCCGATCGAAATTCTCAATGCCATCTCATGAGCGCGGGCGGCGGCCTGCGCGGTCATCATGTTGGTCACGTTGACGCAAGCGATAAGCAGAACGAGAGCGACCAGGAGACCGAGAATACCGAGAAATCTACGATAGTCCTTCTGAAGCTCGGAAATGCCCGCCCCGGCTGCATTGACGACAAGCTTTTGACTGAGGTAGCGGTCGGCGTCCGCCTGGGACATGCCGCGGAGGCACTCGGAGCACTCCGCTTCGAAGGCGTGACTGACTGCAGCAAGGTGCTGGCGGAGCGGCTCGAGGGCGGTCGCCGGGTCGACGCCGGGCTTCAGCATGAGAAAGACGAGGTGCCAGGTGATGCTGTCCTGCGTAGCGAACCTGTTCATGTTGAGAGGCAAGAAAATGTCGGTGACAGTTCCCTTTTCGGTTCCGGTGAAATTGCGAGGACCGACCCCAATGATTTCGAAGGTTTGATTGCCAATGCGGAGTGAGCGTCCGAGAACCTTGGGATCCCTGCCGAAACGGTGATTCCAGTAGTCCCACGAGAGCACCGCGTAAGGGCTAGCGCCGAAAGCACGATCGTCGGCGGAAATGAGCAGGCGGCCCCGCTCTGGCTCAAGGCCAAAAAGCGGGAACATGTTTCCGGAGACATAAGCGACGTGAGCTTTCTCGATGTCTTCGTCGCTCGAGCCGGCATTTCCCCCAGGTGATGTCAGTCCTGTCGGCATCGCTGATTGCGATAAGGTCGGCCTGATCTTTGACGGCCTCGCGCATCAGATTGAAGTCCGGCGTGGCCCAGTGGCCGTCCTCGACAGGCCTGCCATACAAGCCGATCATCTTGCGAGAAAGGACATAGAGCTTGCTGGAATCCGAGATCGGCAGGGGCCGCCAGAGCAGAGCATCAATCAGACGAAAAGCCGCGACACAGGAGCCGATGCCAAGGGCAAGCGAAACCACTGCGGCGGCGGACGTGATTTTGTTGTGCCATAGTTGCCGCCAGCCGAACTTCGCGTCCGAGACTAGCGACTCGAGCCATCCCGCGGTGCGAATCCCGTGGCTCGCCTCGCGGGCATGCAGCGTTGAGCCGAATGCACGGTCGACTTCCCTGGGATCGCGTCCCGCAGCAATCGCCTCTTCGATGTGTGCCTGCAACTCTTCCTCTATTTCGCGATGCAAGTGTTCGCCGCGCACCGCATTCGAGATTCGTGACCACAAAGACATGTCATGCCTCCCGGAGAACCCGGTTGATCGCCAGGCTGACGGCCTGCCATCGAGACTCTTCAGAGCCCAGTTGCTTCTTGCCTGCGGCGGTCAGTTCATAGACGCGCGCATGACGGCCGGTCTCCTTCTTGATCCACTCCGCTCGTATCCAGCCCGCTTCCTCCATTCGATATAACGCTGGGTAGAGTGACCCCTCCTCGGCGCGCAGCACTTCGCCCGATGTGTCTGCAATCGCGGCCATAATCGCATACCCATGCAGCCGCGGCCGTCTCGACAATATCTTCAGCACAAGCAAATCGAGTGAACCTTGTAGAGCATCGGTCTTCGCCATATTTAGATGTCTTTATATAGATGTCTAAGTATCATGTCAAGGATCTGCTTCTCGCGCCCGCTTGCCCGCGTCGGAGAGATCGGTAACACTTGCGGCAATTCCCCGCATCCCCTCGAAAATTGATTGAAATAATGGAAGGATGGGATCACGCGACCGCGAACAGGCATTCTTCGGCATCGACTTTGGGACAACGAACAGCGCGGTTGCTATGGTTCAGCCCGGCAGGGGCGTCCAGCTCGCCAACTTCTCCTTTCGTGGTCAAGCGATTCCCGTCTGCCGATCGGTTCTCTACTTCGAGCAATGGAAGACTGCCGCATGGCCAGCGCCGGGTCCATGGCTACTCCGGTCCCGAGGCAATCGAGCGTTACCTGGACGCGGATGAGAAAGGGCGTCTGATCCAATCCCTGAAGTCGCACCTGTCGAGCCACGCTCTTACCGGAACCGAAATCTTCGGCCGCCGACATCGGCTGGAAGAACTGGTTACCCGCATTGTCGGTGATCTTCGCAAACAAGCTGAAGAACAATTCATGTGCCCCGTTCGGCGGGCTACTGTCGGACGGCCTGTGCGTTTCGTCGGAGCGGAGTCGGAAGAAGAAGACGATTTCGCCGTCTCGCGTTTGCGCGATGCCTTCATCGCCGCCGGATTTGAGGATGTCAGATTCGAACTTGAGCCGGTCGCCGCAGCCTTTGCCTATGAGGCGACGCGCGACCGCGACGAACTAATCCTGATTGGCGATTTCGGGGGAGGCACAAGTGATTTCTCGCTCCTCCGCGTTGGCCCGGAGGTCCGCCGGCGCGGTCGACGGCCGGAAGATCTCTTGGGCAATACCGGCGTAGGATTGGCTGGAGATGCCTTCGATGCGCGCATTGTTCGCAAACTGATTTCCCCGGCCCTGGGATCGAACTCTGAGGCACGTTCCCTCAACAAGATTCTCCCCGCGGTTCCCGCCTGGATTTACGCCCATCTCGAACACTGGCACTATCTTTCTTTTCTGCGTACAAACAACGTTCGGGAGATCTTGAAGAGCGCGCAGATACGCGCACTCGAACCCGACAAAATAGAGGCGCTGATCGCCATCATCGAAGGCGATCTCGGGTATCATCTCCATCAGTCTGTGCAACAGGCGAAGTTCGAGCTATCGCAAAAGGAACGCACCGAGTTCACTTTCCGAGATGGCGGAGCCGGTGCCTCCACGATCGAACTGCGTATCCCCGTCTCCAGAGCCGAATTCGAGAGCTGGATTGTCGAAGACCTGGCTGCCATCGAGCACTGCGTGGACGCCCTGCTGAAAAGCTCCGGCGTTGATCCCCGTGAAGTAGATCGTGTCTTCCTCACCGGTGGCAGCTCCTTCGTTCCCGCGGTGCGGCGCATCTTCAGCAACCGCTTCGGCCAGGACCGGATCCAGAGCGGCAACGAGTTCACGTCCGTTGCCCACGGACTCGCTTTGTGTGCAGCCGCAAATCTCGTCGAAAAGTGAGTACCGGCCGTCACCCGCTGGCGAGCACCTGCAGCATCGGCAAACCGTCCACTGCAGCCTGGATCTTCTGTCCGCGATTGATCAGGTTCCACTACCGACTGCACAAATTGCTGGCCGCCTCCCCCCACTAAGTGCAACATTCCTTTGAGCCTAGAAATCGTCCCGGCAAATTCCAGCATCACACTACTACGAATGGTTGAAGATGAATACTCTCACAGGAGGCAAAAACATGGACCGCTTCGCCACTCCTAAGTTCACTCATCAAGCAAACGAGGACGGCTCTTTGCATTCGTACTGCTCACAATGCTTTGCCACCGTTACCGACTCGGGTTCCGCTGGCGAAATAGTATCCGCGGAAAGAGAACATGAATGCGACCCGAGACTGTTGCAGATGGTGAGCCTCTACCGCAAAGTCAGCCAGATTCGCTCCGCAGCGTAAACACCAAAGCTCAAGAAGGATAAGCACAAATGGTTCCTACATTAGATTTCAAATATCGAGAGAACGTGGACGGCACAATCGATTCGATTTGCCTGTCATGCCTGCAAACCGTTGCCTCATCGAACACGCATGCCGGCCTCAAGGATCATGAGAGGGACCACACCTGCAATCCTCACACCCTTCTGGTGTTTGGAGACAGGCGAGCTTACGCAGTCTAATCGCGAACAGCCCCTGCAATAACCCATTGAAAATGGTTTATTTAATACCAGAACCACCGTATGGGCCGAGGATGGCTACCCGATACCGCGTAAGGTGCTGACGCCCGAATCTGGAAACTACCCCCTCATCCCAGCATGGGTGCAGCCTTCGTGACCGCACGTGCACACGATCTCAATCTTGTCGGCGATCCCTTCACAGTGGGCACTGCAGTATTTTTCCTTTTCGGGAGCGGGACAGCTGCAGGCTGGATTTGCGCATTTTCTAGGAGCGTTGGCCATGAAGCCCTCCTCCACCCCCGAACACGCCGGGGATTCCGCATTCGATGCCGGTTTCGGCGAAAGAGATGCAGCATGCATCGGCTGCCTTGAGCGATCCGCCAATTCCGGCACGATAAGCTAGACGGAAGGAAGGCAGAAGCTAGAGGCTGAACATGTCTAAGCAAAAATACGCAACGCTTACCGTACACGCAGGACAGGATCCCGATCCATTGACGGGCGCCGTGAATGTTCCTGTTTATCTCACCTCTACCTTTGAGCTCACCGGCATTGAATCGAGCCGCGGATACGATTATTCCCGCGCCGGAAATCCTACCCGCGCCCGGGTCGAAGAAGCGCTGGCTGCGCTCGAGGGCGGCATCTGCGGGCACGCATTCGCCAGCGGCATGGCCGCAATCTACGCCCTGGTTGCTACCCTGCGGACAGGCGATCACGTCATCGTTTCGGCCAACGTATATGGCGGCACGGCGCGGTTGTTCAATCTCATCATCCAGCATTACGGAATTGAAATCGATTATGTTGACACCGCTGATCTCAGCGCGGTGAAGGCAGCCATCAAGCCGAATACGAAGCTCATGCACATCGAGACGCCGACCAATCCGCTGATGGTCCTGACGGATATCGCCGCTGTATGCGAGATTGCCCACGCGAAGGGCGTGGAAGTAAGCGTCGACAACACCTTCATGTCTCCTGCCCTCCAGAGTCCGATTCAACTTGGCGCAGACATCGTAATGCACTCGACCACAAAATTCTTGAACGGCCACTCCGACGGCCTCGGCGGAGCGCTCATCGGCACCAAGCCTGAACACAAGGATCGGTTTTTACTGGTGCAGAAGGCGGCGGGCGGAATCATGTCGCCCTTCGAGGCCTTCCTCGTCCTGCGTGGGATCAAGACCCTGGTCCTGCGCATGAAGCAGCATGAGGAGAACGGCCGCGCGGTCGCGGACTTCCTCTCTACGCAGAAAAAGCTCACTCGGCTGAGTTATCCCGGATTGGAGAGCCATCCGCAGCATGAGCTGGCGAAGAAGCAGCAGCGCGGGTTCGGTTCCATGCTGAGCTTCGACCTGGGATCGCGCGACTCCGCAGCGAAGATTCCTTGGAGCGCTCAAATTGTTTTTAAACGCGGAATCGCTTGGCGGTGTGGAGTCCCTTGCATCGCACTCGGCAACCACAACTCACGCGGCACTTACCGACAAAGAACGCGCTAATGTGGGCATCACCAGCGGACTGATCCGTCTCTCTGTCGGAATCGAGGACAAGGAAGATTTAATTGCGGATCTGGAGCAGGCATTGGCTGCTGTGTAGTGTTCAGAGCAGGCCAGGGATCTCTCGTATCAGATTCCCTGGCCCGCTGGTCCCTGTTTTTTCTAAACGCCACCTTCAAAAATCTTCTTCGACAGATACCGCTCCGCCGAATCCGGAATCACCGTCGCAACACGCTTTCCCGCGCCCAGTTCGTGCGCTATCGCCACGGCAGCATGCACCGCAGCACCCGCGCTCGAGCCGCCAACCACACCCTCTTCAGCTGCCAGCCGCTTCACCATCGCGAACGCATCGTCATCGTTCACCATCACAATACGATTGCAGACATCGCGATGAAACGTCTCCGGAACAAACGAAACGCCGATCCCTTCCACGCGATGCTTTCCTTGCGGTCCTCCTTGCAGGATGGAGCCCTGCGTCTCCACGGCAACCGTAACGACCGCCGGATTCTTCTCCTTCAGGAACTGCGCAACCCCTGAAAACGTTCCGCCCGTGCCCACGCCCGCCACAAACGCATCCACACGCCCTTCCATCTGTTCCCAGATCTCCGCGGCGGTGGTGTCGTGATGAAACTTCGGATTCGCCTGATTAGTAAACTGCCCCGCCATGAAGGCACCCGGAATCGTCTCGGCAAGGTTGTTGGCTTCTCGTATAGCGCCCTTCATCCCCTCGGCTTCCGGAGTGCGAACCACCTCCGCGCCAAAGCCTCGCATCAGGATGCACTTCTCCTCCGCAAATCCCTCCGGCACAAACAGCTTCACCTTGTACCCGCGGTTCACCCCGATCAGCGCCAACCCAACGCCCGTATTTCCCGCCGTGGCCTCCACTATCGTCGACCCTGGACGCAACAATCCCCTGGACTCAGCATCCAGAATCATTCCCAATGCCGCTCGATCCTTGATGCTTCCGCCTGGGTTCAGGAACTCGAGCTTGGCAAACACATCCGCCGACCCTGGCGGCACAACTCTGCCCAGTTGAAGCATTGGAGTATGCCCAACAAGCTGCGTAATGTCTGCGGCGATGCGTGGAGGAGCGGTGAAAGGACTTTCTACTGCCATGGGAAATCAGTTTAGCCTACTCGTCCCGTCTAATTCTTGCTCGCCGGTTTCTTTGCCGTCCGTGAGGTCGGAAAGTATCCGGTTCGCGTCCTCACCGTCAACTTGCCTCCGCCCGGCTGTTCGGCGCTCACCGCCACACGCCGGAATCCCGGCTGTGACGACGGTTTTGTGGAGTGATAACCGATCGTGTATTGGCTGCGGATATCGCGCGCAACCTCCGCTGCAATCTCATCGACCTGTTCGATCGACTTCGGGAAGAACGCGATGCCGCCCGTCTCCGTTGAGAGCATCTCCAGAGCCCGGCGCGCATGCCTCGCCTCGGCATGGCTCATCTCATCGCCGAAAAGCAGACCAATCGAGTAGATCTCCGGGCCTGACAACTCCTGCACGCGGCGAATCGTTTGCTCCAGCGTAAGCGTCGACGCGTTGTCTTCCCCATCCGTGATGATGATCAGAACTTGCTTGGGCCGCTTGGCGTCCGACACCAGCTTGTCAGCCGACGCCACCACGGCATCATACAGAGCGGTTCCGCCCCGCGATTCAATATGACTCAACCCATCGCGGAGCTTGCTCACATTCGACGTGAACTCCTGATCGATGTAAGCTTCGTCCGAGAAGTTCACCACAAATGCTTCGTCCTGCGGATTCGAAGCCTCTACCAGGTCCACCGCCGCCTTGTTCACCGAAGGGCGCTTCTTCGACATCGACCCGGAATTATCCACCACCAGCGCGATCGACACCGGAAGATCCGAGTGCTGAAAGCTCACAATGTTTTGCTTGACCCCGTCCTCGTAAACCTGGAAATCGTCCTTCTTCAGGGTCTGAACCAGCTGATTTCCTGCCAGCACCGTCGCGTTCAGAACCACCTCTTCCACATCGGCGTGCAGAACGTAACCCTCGCCCTCTTTCCTCAGCGGTTCGCCGGCCGTACTCGGCGGCGCTTCCGCATCGGGAGAACGCACTGGATCGCGATCGACCGTCAGAGATGGCGCTTGCGTCTGTGCAGGAGGCGCCGGCTTGGAAGCTTGCTGAGCCTCAAGCGGCAATACAAAAGCGAGAAGAATGGTAAAAAAAACTGCGTTATTGCAAAGGCGCATAGTATCCAGTTCGAGCATGGACCGTGAGTGGAGGCAAACCCGATGGTGGAGTTAACTTCACCTTCACTTTACGCCACTTGCCGTCACGGGAAATATTCTTTGGTGTGTAGCCGATTACGTATTGGTTACGCAATTCGGTGGAAATCTTCTCCGCGATATCGCTCATTTCCGAAATATCATCCACCCTGAAAAGTCGTCCGCCCGTCTCCTCGCAAAGCTCGTTCAGCAGGATCGGCCCTGTCCGCTCTTCCGGGGTGGGCGCATAAGGATCGAAAATCCCGATCGAGTAGATCTCAACGTCCGACTCCCGAACCTGCGCGCGAACTTCGCCCTCGGTATACCGTGATCGGTTGTCCCCGCCGTCCGACACCACCAGCAATGCCTTCCTCTCGTGCTTGGCTTCCTTCATTTTCTGCACGCCATAGTAGATCGCGTCCAGCAGCGCCGTCCGGTGGCCGGCTTTGATATTCGTAAGCCGCGATTGGATATCCTCGACCGAGTTCGTAAAGTCTTCGATGAGTTCCGGCCTGTCATTGAACCCAATAACAAAGAACTCGTCCTCGGGATTGGCTGTTTTGATGAATTGCAGAATCGAATCCCGCGCTCGAACCAGCTTGGAGTTCATCGAACCCGAGAGATCGAAGATAATCCCGATCGATACCGGTGCGTCCTCCGCGGAAAAGCTCTTGATCTTTTGCGGCCCGTTATTCTCGAACACCGAGAAGTCCTCCTGTTCCAGCCCGGTGACCAGCCGGTTCATCGGATCGGTCACGGTAACCGGAACCAGAACCATGTCCACGTTCATCCGAAGCAGCCCGCCCGGCTTGGCTTTCGCCGATGCCGGCCCCGTGGCAATTGGCGCATCCACTCCCTTCGGCGCTCCCTCTGGAGGAGCTGAGGTCGTTGGGGGCGGCACATGTACCTTGTTCAAAGGGTCGTCCTGGGCCGAAAGCAAGGGCGCACAGGAAATGGTGAGCACTACGACGCAGACGAGTGCCAGCCATTGCCTGTGGAGCAATCCGCCCGACGCCTCAGAGCGATGGAGGAGAAGTTTCATGGCTCGCACCAGCGAATGATGGCGATATTAGCACGCCGGAGGGAGGCGTTGCGTTCCTCCACTGATGCCCTCTCCACCTTTGACGTAGCATCCCCGCGATCTGTCATCCCGGCTGAGATACAATCGTCTCTAAGCAACAGTTGTAATGGCACTTCGGCATTCGGCTGCTGGCGCGCAAATTCCGGTTTTTCTGCGGGGAGCCTTTCCTTTCGCATGGCAAGCATCTATCCGTTTCGCGCTTGGCGTTACAATCCTTCGGCTGTGCGTCTCCAGGACGTCGTGACCCAGCCCTACGACAAAATCTCCCCGGCAATGCAGGAGGCGTATTACCAGCGCAGCCCATATAACCTTGTCCGCATTATCCTCGGCCTGCCCGAATTATTTGATGCCGAGCGCGGCGAGAGCGTGTATACCCGCGCCGCTCGCGACTTCAAAACCTGGCGGGAACAGTCGATTCTCGTCCAGGAGAAAGACCCCTGCATCTTTGCCTACGCCCAGCGCTTTCGAGTACCAGGGAACAGCGGGATCAAGGAACGTCGCGGCTTTATTGCCCTCGGCAAAGTTCACGAATACTCCGATCAAGTGGTCTTTCGCCACGAGCAGACCCTCTCCAAACCAAAAAACGACCGCTTGAACCTGCTCAAGGCCACCCGTGCGCATTTTGGCCAGATCTTCATGCTCTATTCCGACCCAGCGGGCACAGTCGACAAGATTCTCTACGAGGGAGTTGGCCCTGCCGACGCCGAAGTCACCGACGAATACGACGTGTTGCACCGCCTCTGGCGCGTCAATGATCCCGCAGCTGATCCGGTTACTCACCTCCACGATGTCCGACAAAAAATTGATCATTGCCGACGGGCATCATCGGTATGAAACGGCGATCAATTATTCCAAACAGCACGGTTCGACGGCATCCACCAAAACCGAACACAGCACCGCCGAGCTTCCCCAGCCGCCGTACCCGGAAGCCGCGGTCATGATGACCTTCGTCAATATGGATTCTGAAGGCCTCGTCATCCTGCCCACACACCGCGTCGTTCACAGCCTGCAGGGCTTCGATCCCTCTACCTTTGCCGCAGGGGCCGAACAGTTCTTTACCGTTGAGAACCTTCCCGACAGCTCCGCGGCAGACCACCTTGAGACCCTCCGGATGCAGCGCGGCACAGCCTTTATCGCCATCACGCGCGTCGGCAGCCTGCTTCTGCGGTCGAAGGAGGCCACGGCCGCAGCCTTGTCCGCGCTTCCTGAAAACCAGCGACAGCTGGACTTGAGCCATCTCCACACCATCATCCTTGACAGGCTCCTGGGCCTCGATGCGGAAAAAGTTCGCGAACAAACCAACATCCGCTACCTTCGCGACGCCGCCGAAGCTGTCGAACAGGTCCGCCGTGGAGAAGCCGACGTCACTTTCCTCACCAATCCCGTCACGATGGAACAACTCCGCGAAGTAGCGTTTGCCGGCTCGGTGATGCCACAGAAATCCACTGACTTCTTCCCCAAGCTCCTCAGCGGCTTAACCATCTATGCCTTGGAGTAACCCATCGGGCCAGTCGCCCCGGTTCCTGCAAACCCGCGTGCCCCAGGTCCCGCTTCGGAGACCTGGGTTCGCCCTGACCTCGATGCTTTTCCTCATCTCTGCCGCCACCTTCTTTCTATCCCCTTCCTTGCTCGCCCAGACCACCCCAACACCACCCCCCCCACCCCCCCCTGCCCCCCGCTTCGCCGTCGTCCTCGACCCCGCCCACGGCGGCGACGACACCGGGGCTCACCTGGACAGTGGACAGCTCGAGAAAGCCTCCAACCTCATCCTTGCTGCTCGACTGCGATCCCTGCTTGCCGCTCGCGGATTCCAGGTCGTCATGATCCGCGACGCCGACGTCTCTGTTGACCTCGACCATCGCGCCGAAATCGCCAATCACGCCAAAGCGATCGCCTGCCTGAGTCTGCATACCAGCGAGAGCGGCTCCGGTATCCATCTCTTCGCTGCCTCGCTCGCCCCGGTTCAGCCCGCCCGCTTTCTCCCCTGGAAGACAGCTCAGGCAGCTTGGGAGACACGCAGCCTCGCATTTGCCGGCGCCATTAACTCTGCGCTCACCCAGGCTGCCGTCAGCGTGACTTTGGGCCGCATCCCTCTGCCCGGTATCGAGAGCATGACGTGCCCCGCAATCTCGATCGAGGTTGGACCGGTGCGCGACGCGGACGGCAACATCACCACCGAGTCCGACAATCCCGACTACCAGGCGAAAATTGCAGGTGTAATCGCTGCCGCACTCCTTGAATGGCGCTCTGATCCCAATCGCACGGAGACACGGCAGCCATGATTCCGCGCTATCAGAAAATACTCTTCGCCATCCTCCTCCTCGCCTCGCTCGGCATGGGATTCAAGCTATGGCAGCTTCGCGACCGCGCCCACAAGCGCCTCCTCGCCGGCCAAACCACTGCCCCCACAGAGGCCCCAAACGTCGCGCCCGCCGAACAAGCAACTCTGGTTGCCGCCAACGACCTGAACAACTCCCTAGTCCCGCAAATCCACTCTCTCCCTCTGCCGGCTGATCCCGGCGCGCGCGCCCGCGCCATCCTGGGCAGGCTCCTCGATCTCTATGCCGCCCCCGGCGCCACGCACCCGGTCACAGGTGGCGCCGCGTCCATTGCCCAGGTCTTTCTCTTGCCGGCCCCCGGTGCGAAAAGCTCTCGCAGCTCGGCGGACCAATTGGCGGTAGTCGACCTCACTGGAACCTTCGCCGCCAGCCATCCCTCCGGCCTCGAAACGGAATCCCTCACAGTGCTATCCATATGCGCGACCCTTCGTGCTAACTTGCCGACAGTAACCGAGGTCCGCTTCCTCGTCGATGGCCAGCCGCGCCCTACCCTCGCCGGCCACGCCGACCTCACCCGCACCTACCTGACCAGCGAGGTCACGCCAGCGAAGGCCCCGGTCAGTGACAGAACACTCACCCACCATTGGCGTATTTGACTCCGGTTTCGGCGGGCTCACCGTTCTGCGCGCCCTCATCTCACACCTTCCGCTCGCCCGCTTCGCTTTCATCGGAGACACCGCCCGCCTCCCCTACGGCTCCAAATCGCAACGGACAATCGCCCGTTACGCGGTTGAAAGCGCTCAATTCCTCGTCCGCGAACAGGGCGCCGAGTTCCTGGTAATCGCCTGCAACACCGCCAGCGCCCTTGCCCTTGACGCCATCCAGGACGCCGTCCCCGTTCCCGTCCTCGGTGTGATCGAACCGGGCGCCGCCGCCGCACGCGCCGCCACTGTTACCGGTGACGTCCTTGTCATCGCCACCGACGCCACCGTGCGCAGTCACGCCTACAAGTCAGCCTGTGCCGCCCAGAACCTCCGAGCCTACGAGAAATCCTGCCCGCTTCTCGTTCCCCTGGTTGAAGAAGGCTGGACAAACCATCCCGTCACCGATGAGGTCATCCGAATCTATCTCGGCGAACTCATCACCGACGCCACTGCCGATGGCCTCAAACCCGACACCCTCGTCCTCGGCTGCACCCACTACCCTCTGCTGCGCCAGAACATCGAGCGTGCCGCCCCGGAGGGTATGAGGGTCATCGATTCCGCCGAATCCACCGCAGAAGCCGCCGCTCGTCTCTTCAACGGCGCTCACCCCCTCCAACCCGAAACAGCCCAACCGGCTTCAGGTTATGTGGGATCGGATATATCCAGTTCCACAACCGATATTCGCTGCTTCGCCACCGACTCCGTCGAGAAGTTCGCCCGCCTCGGCTCTCGCTTCCTGGGCCGCCCTACCGGCAACGTCCAGCTCGTCGACCTCGGAGGTTAACAGCCGTACTAAGAAGCGAAGACCCCGCCGCCCCTCCTTGATATCCTGAATCGAGCTTCCCACGCGCCTGACGTCGAAAAAGGTGTCGACGAGAGTCGCGGCAGGATCAGCACGAAGCGTCAGGGCACGACTTCAGTCGTGCCAAGAGGCGCGAAATTGAATCAAGGGGGCTTTAGCCCTGTCACACCGCATCGGAGGAACTCGACAAGCATGATCAATCTGGCAGGCAAAACGGCTGTGGTCTTCGGGCTGGCCAACAAACGCTCCATCGCCTGGGGCATCGCCCAGAAACTCCACGCAGCGGGAGCCAACCTGGCCATCTGCTACCAGAACGAGCGCATGCGCGCCGAAGCCGAGGACCTGATCCACGAGCTCCCTGGCGCCGCCGGTTTCCAGTGCGATGTCTCTGTCGACAGCGAAATCGACAGCCTCTTCGCTACCCTCAAAGACAAATACGGCAAGCTCGACATCCTGGTCCACGCCGTCGCCTACGCCCCCGCCGAAGACCTCAAAGGCGAGTTCATCAACACCAGCCGTGAAGGCTTCCGCATCGCGCACGACGTCAGCGTCTACTCGCTTATTGCCGTTAGCCGCGCTGCCGCCCCATTGATGACCGAAGGCGGAAGCATCATGACGCTCACCTACTTCGCGGCCGAAAAGGTCGTCCCCAATTACAACGTGATGGCTCTCGCCAAAGCCTCGCTCGAGTCCTGCGTCCGCTATCTGGCAGCTGGACTCGGCCCGAAAAACATCCGCGTCAATGCCATCTCCGCCGGCCCCATCAAGACACTCGCTGCCCGCGGCATCGGCGCCCTCGGCGACATGCTCAAGATGGCTGCCGATCGCGCCCCGCTCAAGCGCAACGTCGATCAACTCGAAGTGGGCGGCGTCGCCCTGTTCCTCGCCAGCGACCTATCCAGCGCAGTCACCGGAGAAACTCTCTACGTCGACTGCGGCTACAACATCATGGGTTTCTAAGCAGCCTCTGGGTGCCCCAGGCCGTACGCGGGTATTCAGAGCGGAACGGACCCAATCTAAAACGGCCCTTTGCCGCTAATTCAGGTGCGTGTCAACCTGAGCGCACAGAGCCCCAAACGTTTTCTCAAGTTTGGGGGTGGTAAGCGAAGGATCTGCTTTTGAGCGTAGCCGAGTATTACTCACATTCTCGACACAGACGTTATCCGTGTTCCACTCGCGCCTTGATATCCGCGTACGCCGCTTCAATCAGCCTCCTCAGCGCAGACTCGCCCGCGAACGAACCCGGCCTCAGCTTTACATGCCGCATGAACTTGCCAGTTCCCTGCAATAGGCCCGCCGGATCCGGCAGTCCTGCTCCCTGAAAAAACCCCACGTTCACATGCGAAGCGAACACATTCACATAGGCAAAGGGCGTGTCTCCCAGGCAGGCAACCGGGCAGCCATCATGCATGAGTTCGCGAACCTCGTCCCCGCACTTCCGCATCACTTCAAACCACTGCCGAGCGATCGCTCCCAATTCGCCTGAATGTTGATTCATCCATGCGTCGATGGCGGGGTCGCGCACCTGCGCACCGTTGAATCGCAGCAATTCCGTATTCATCGTCGCTTTCGTCTCACTTCGCCGCCGCATCGGGTGGCCCAGGTCTCGATTCTGAGACCTGGGGAGCCATCACTACTTCGCCGCCGGCGCCAGCGCCCCCTTCAACGTCACCTCGCCGCTCACCGTCCTCGGATCGACCGTGATCTCCTTCAGTTTTGCCTCCACATCTGCCGGAACCTCCTGCTGGGCGCGGCCGCCCAGATACTTCGGCAAAAACTGCTCCATCGCCGTCACCATCGCAAGGTTGTTGATGGGCCGCGCAAATCCATGCCCCTCGTCCGGCGCCACCAGGTATTCAACTGGCTTGCCGTTGTCGCGCACCGCCGCAACAATCTGGTTGCTCTCGCGAATATTCACTCGCGGATCGTTCTTCCCCTGCACCACCATCAGTGGAGTAACGATATCCTTCGCCTTGGTGAGCGGAGACTCCGCGATCAGCAACTCCTTGCCCTGCGGCGTTGTTGGATCGGCCATGCGCGCATACATCTGTTTGCGTCCCGCCTCCCAATATGGCGGAATCGCATCCAGCAGCGTGATCAAGTTCGACGGCGCTACGATGGCCACCGCAGCCGCGTATACATCGGGAGTAAACGCCACACCCGCGAGTGTCGCGTACCCTCCATAGGATCCGCCCGCAATTCCCACGCGCTTCGGATCGACCGTCCCATCGGCAATCAGCGCCTTCACACCCCAGGTAAGGTCGTCCTGCATCTTCCGGCCCCACTCGCCGTTCCCCGCGTTCAGAAATTTCTTTCCATATCCCGTCGATGCGCGGAAATTCGGCTGCAGTACCGCGTATCCGCGGTTCGAAAGGAACTGCGCAAAAGTGTCATAGCCCCAGTAATCACGCGCCCACGGACCGCCGTGCGGAAACACCACCAGCGGGAGATTCTTTCGCCGGCAAACCCTTCGGCAGCGTCAGGTAAGCATGAATCTCCAGCCCATCCGACGATTTGAACTGGTAGGGCTTCCGCTCCGAAAGCGACTCACGCGGCAGCTCCTCGCGAATCCGGTACTGCAAGTCCAGCGTCTTCGCCTTGCGATTCCACACATACGTCTCGCCCGGCTCCCGGTCGCTCGTCGCGCTCACAATCCAGATGTTCTCGTCCTTCGACCGCGAGCCAAAATTGATTTCCTTGCCGGGCAGTTTCGATTGCAGCCACTTGTACTCGGCCTCGAAACCTTTGTCCTTGAAGTACAGCCGCGAGCGGTCATCTTCGTACCGTGTGAAGATGACACGGTAGTCGACCTCCGAAAGCTGCAGACCTTCCACATCCACACGGTTCTCCGGATCGCTTTCATATTTCTTCGTGGCGCCCGATGCCGGATCGAGCATTTCAATCTCGGTTAGATCCAGATCGCCCTTGTTTGTCTGGAGGTACACCTGCTTGTTCTCTGCGTCGAAATCTGCAACACCGCATGATTCGAGCACAGTGCAGCTATAGATCAGCTTGAAACCATCCGGCTCGACGCGCAGAATCTCGGTGTCACCCGCCTGGTTTGTCCGCTCAGCGAGCTTCAAATTCCCATCGTGGTCGAAATCCCACCCTGCAATCTGCTCCGTGTTCTTCCTAAGCAGCTTCTTCTCCCCCGTCGCAACAGACAGTTCGTACAGATCATGCCACTTCGGATCGCGATCGTTCAGACCGATATACAAAGTGTCCGGCTTCGCCTTCGGGGCCGCATAAATCATCGTCCGCACCCCTTTGAAATTCGTCAGCGCGCGTGTCGGCGGCGTGCCCGTGGCAGTATCGGCTGGCTGCGCCGGATCGATCGCATAGACGTTGAAATTCTCATCGCCGCCCGCGTCCTGCGCATACAGGATGTATTTCGAATCCCTGCTCCAGAAGTACTGCCGTATCGGCCGTGCCGCTTCATGACTCACCGGCCGCGCAGCGCTGAAGGGCTCTCCCGACTTCTTCACCCAGATGTTGCGTGTCCCCTTATACGGCTTCAGAAACGAGATATACTGCCCATCTGGCGAAATTTGCGCTCCCGCAATCTGGATCTCGCCGAAAAACGCACTTCGATCGATGATCGGCGGCTGTTGTGCATCGAGCGGTATAAAGATGCAGCCTCCATACAGGGCTGCAAGTAAGAGAAGGGACTTTCTCATCGGAGGCGCCTCCAGGCGTTCTCCAGAAGATTACTCCTGCCACTCCATCAAACCCAAGAACGTTGTGACAGTCGAGCCGCGCACTAAATCTCAATCGGGGAATTGCTCGAAAGACATGTGCAGATTGCCAATAAGCCATTCGGCCCTCGAAATTCGAGTGCCGTCCTTGCGTCGATCAGATTCTCCCGATCTGTTCCCACACTGCCTCATCCACCGGCAGCCCCAGTCTGCGATTTTCCTCCCGCAGGCGCAGCGTGTTTTCCCCCGGATACCTCACCGGTGTGCCTTCATCTAAAGGCCTCGCGGAATGCAGCGACTCAACAACACCATCCGCAATCTCCTCGGTTCGCCCTTCATCGCCCAGCGATCGCGGATCGATTGCTATAAACACCTGCGACAATCCCGCTTCCTTCAGCGGATCATTCGCGATCTGATGAGTCGAACTCCCCAGCGACGTCACAGCCGCGACCAGGTCGAGCATTACCGCCAGCCCTGATCCCTTCCAGAAACCCGCCGGAAGCAACCGCTGGGAGTGCTCGATGGCGCCAGGATCGCGCGTCAGCTTTCCTTCCGCATCGAACCCGCCATCTACCGGCAGCATCTCTCCGCGTTGCGATAGCTCTCTAGCGCTCCGTAGGAGAACTGCGACATTGCCATGTCCAGCACCACGTGCCCCTTCGCGCGCGGCACCGCGATCACGAGCGGATTGTTCCCGATTGCCGGCTCCGCTCCACCCCATGGCGGCACGTTCGGCATGGTGTTCGTCCAGCAAATACCGATCACGCCCGCATCCGCCGCCTGCCAGCCATACGTCCCGCCGCGCATCCAGTGATTCGTATTCGCCATCGCCACACATGCAATCCCGTGCTCCCGGCTCAACCGGATCGCCTGCTCCATCGCTGCATATGCGTTCAGATTCCCCGGCCCGCGCCGCCCGTCCCAACGCTCCATCGCCCCGTGCCGCGCCACGACCCACGGCTCTGCGCCCGGGTTAACGCTCCCGTTCCGCACCATGGCCACAAATCGCGCGAACCGATTCACCCCGTGCGAATACACCCCATCGCACGTAGTCTCGGCAAATAGCCTCGCACACAGCCGCGCGCGCCCCTCGCCGAACCCAAGTCCCACTCAGCAACTGCGCAAGCCGCGCCTCGACTTCATCAAATGGAATTCGAATCATCAAGAAAATCTGCAAGGAGCAGCCCAGGGAATGCACATACTCCTGTTCCCTATTCCCCGTTCCCTGGTCCCTAGTCCCTGTTTTTGTGGTAATTCGGATAAGCCGGCTTCTGCACCTCCGGCTGCGGTGACTTGCTCAGTTCCTCCATCGCCAACGATACCGCTTTCTCCAGTTGCGGATCGTGACCCTCGCTGACCGCCTTCGGATCCTGCTCCACAACGTAGTCCGGCTCCACGCCGTGATTCTCCACGTCCCAATCCCCCTTCGGCGAGAAGAACGCCACGCTCGGCGAGGTTACGTGTCCGCCATCCATCAGCACAGGGATCGGTCCAATACCCACCAGTCCGCCCCACGTCCTCTTGCCCACCAGCGGACCCAGCTTCGCCTGTTTGAATAGCCATGGCAACGCATCGCCGCCCGAGCCTGAAAATTCATTCGCGATCATCACCTTGGGCCCGTAGATGCCGGCGTTCGGCGTATGCTCCACCCTCCCGTAGCGGGGTGCCCAGTACGACTCGATGTGCCGTCCCAGCACTTCAACGAAATAATCGGCCACCTGCCCTCCTCCGTTGAAGCGCTCATCAATCACCGCGCCCTTCTTGTCTGTCTGCGCGAAGTAGTAGCGGTTGAAATTTGTAAAACCGCCCTCGCCTGTGTCCGGCAGATAGACATACGCAAGCTTGCCGCCCGAAAGTTGATCCACCTTCTTCTGATTGCTCTCGATCCAATCAACGTTCCGCAGTGCGGCTTCGCTTCCCACCGGCGTTACCGAAATATCACGCGGCTTCCCATCCGAGCCCGATATCCTCAAACTGGTTACCTTGCCCGCGGTGCCTTCCAGCAGCTGCTGAATGTCCGTATCCGCCGTCAATTCCTGCCCATTAATCGACAGAATGCAATCACCCACCTTTACGTTCAGTCCAGGCTGCGCCAGCGGGGCCTTGTCGCGCGCGTTGAAATTGCCGCCCGTATAGATCTTGGCAACACAATAGCGATTCCCCTTTATTTCGTAGTCTGCGCCCAGCAGCCCGCCCGGAACTTTCTTCGCATCCGGAATCTGTCCGCCGTTCCCGCGCAAATGACCCACAGAAAACGCGCTCAGCATTTCCTGGAAGATATAGTTCAAATCCGCACGCGACGCCATCGACTCGACATACGGCTCATACTTCTTCTCATCCGCTGTTGTATTTGCACCATGGAAGTTCGGATCGTAAAAGTACGCGCGCTCGATCCGCCAGACCTCGCGATACATTTGCGCCCACTCGGCATGCGGATCCACGCGCATCTTTACATCGCCGAATGACAGCACACCCTCGCCCGCCTTCACCGGTGCGTTCGCCGGAACGACCACCCACGTGGGCTTCGGCCCGCCACCCGGAGGCATTTCGCCACCTTCCGGTCGTGGATGTCCGAGCGCGAGCAGCATCTTTTCACCATTTGCCGTGAGCTCAAAGTGCTCCACGTGCTCTGCAAGCTTCTCCGTTTTGCGATCGTCAGGTGTCCACCGGCTGAGAGTTTCACCTCGATCTGCAAAGCGCCCCGACAGTGCTACCTCGGTGAAGTAAATGCTTCCCTTTGATCCTCCCGCAATTCCTGTGTACACACTCGTGGGCAGCGGCAGGGCAACGATCCGCTGCTCAATTCCATCCAGGTCAACCTTCACCGGCTTGGTTGGGGGCTTTACAGGCGCCTTCTCATCGCCCGTTCCCTCCTTTTTGTCGGCAGGCTTCTGATCACCTTCGCTCTTCTTCTCGGCCGCCTTCTCCTCCGTAGGAGCCTTCTCGTCGTCCAGCTCCGGCGCAATGGGCGATGCCGTATCCGCGGCCAGCGTCACTGCATAGATATTCGAAGTCACCTGGTAGAGGTCGCTCGTCATGTCGAGCCCGTCCGAAGTCGCACCGGCATTCGTACTCGTGAGGAAGTACAGATACTTCCCATCGCGATCAAACGCCGGATTGTGCGAGTCTCCCATCGCGCTCGCCACCTGCGTTGACTGTCCCGAATCTAACGAATACAAAAAGATTGCGTGCAGATGGTTCGGCATCGAACGCGAAAACGCAATCCACTTCGAATCTGGCGACCACGCGAAGTCGGGCTCCTCATCCGAGAAACCGCCAAACATGTTCTTGTCGTTTACCACCGCCAGCTTTCCGTTCGTCGTGTCCAGCACATACGTCTTGAATTGATTGTCGTAGAACGCAACCTTCTTCGAGTCCGGCGACCACTTGGGTCCGAAGTAATATGCCGCCTCCTTTCCCAGCGGAAAATTCTTCGCCGGCGCCGCACCCGCAATGGCATTGCCTGCCTGCGGTGCTACCTGCAGCGCGTACAAGCCAGGCCCATCGGAGAAGTACGCAATCGACTGCCCGTCCGGCGACCAAACCGGTTCCCTCTCCATCACTCCCGGTGTATTCGTGATATCGCGCGTCGGTCCGTGCTTTACCGGCACGGTAAAAATCTCTCCATGGGCCTCGATCACCGCCCGTAATCCCGTCGGCGAGACGCTCGCGTGCTCCAGGTCGTCACCCACGCTCTCGATTCGCGGCCGCACCTCCGGCATATCTGCATCGATCTCGATCGGTACAAGCTTGCTGGTTCCCGCATTCGTGTCGAACAGATAGATTTCGCCGAGGCGGTCGTAAACCAGCGTGCTCCCGTCGCCTTGCAGCGAGCGGATATCCGGCCCGTCGTTCTCAAGCGCCTGGCTCACCGCCTTCGTCGCAGGATCGTACTTGAAAATTGTCGCTTTACCTTTTCGCGCTGAGAGGAAATAGATTTTCCCGCCTGCGTACACCGGCGCGAAATCCGACGACGCCTCGTGCGGAATCTCCTGAGACTCCAACCCCGGCAGCGTAGTAATCCAGATCGTGCTCGCGCGCCCGCCGTGATAATTGCCCCAGGACACATACGACGAGTAGTCGAATCCATACGCCGGCGGCAAGGGCGAATACGCAATCTGCTTCCCGTCAGGAGAATACTTCCCCTGGTACGCCATTGGCAGCGGCAACGGCTTCGCAATTCCGCCCTTCGCGGGCACCAGGTAAAGCTGCGTATAGCGGCTCGCCGAAATCCGCGTCGAGCGGAACACGATATTCTGCCCGTCCTGCGTCCACGCCACCGCAAAATCCGCTGACGGATGGTACGTCACGCGAAACGGGACCCCTCCGGAAGAAGGGATTGTGAATACATCCGTGTTGCCGTCGTAATTGCCTGTAAACGCAATCATGCTTCCATCCGGCGAGAAGACTGGATCCGTCTCGATGCCGACGCCCGTCGTGAGCCGATGCGCCACTCCGCCTGCGCGCGGCACAGTCCACAAATCGCCTGCATACCCAAACGCGATAAGGTCTTTGCTCAATGCCGGATGTTGATAGATATGTGGCTTGGTTGCGGCCCGAGCCTGCGTCGCTTCAATTACCAATCCAGTTGCAATGAGAAAAACGACCAGGCAGAAACGCACAAGCAGGTGCAGCGCACGCATCAAAGCTCCTCCGGAGACTGGGGATGCAAAACATCTTACAGTCCCAAGGCCCATCGATGCCTGCGTTGCCGTCCTTTTCGGCCAATCAGGCGCAACCGCAGCCTTCGCCTCGCCATGTACGCTTCCCTTCCACGATGAGGATGGGAATGACAGAAAGCGCCGCCATCGTATCCACCCAGCGGATCTGCCACACCGCAAATATCACCAGCCCGGCAAGCGTCACTGCCGCAAGATACGCACATGTCGCGGACTGAATCGCATCCGCCGCCAGGGCGCGATTGTTCATCCGTCGTGCCTGCCTCCGCTTCATCCACGCCAGCGCCGGCATCGCGACGAGCGCCAATGCCGTCACCGCAATTCCGACAATGCTCGTCTCCATCGGCCGTGAGCGCCCCAACCAGGCGATGCACGCAACCACGCCAGCCAGCGCGAACAGCAGCAATGCTGCAACCTTGTCCGCATGCACTTTCTTCAGTGCAAATCGAGGGGCGAACTGCAGCAGGACCACGACTGCCGACAACACCTCAATCAGGCTGTCCGATCCGAACGCCAGCAGTGCAATGCTCTTCGCCTGTGCCGCGGCCCAGAGAGATGCGCCACACTCCACCGTCATCCACGCAATCGTGATCCATTGCAGCCACACCACCGCCCGTGGAACCTCCGCATGCGCGGCACAGTGTCCGCAGCATTCAGCGTCGACTCGAACATCAGATTGCATGGCTTTGCAAACAAATCCGCGGAATCAAGGCACATCCGGCTGATAAGCCGGCCGCTTCGGGCGAGGCGAAATACTGTTCGTCACCGGTTGGCCGCCGCTGCCCGCCGGTTTGGCATCTCCTGCGCCGGCCGAATTCACGCTGGTGACAACCGTGTGCTTCTTGCCGCCCGCGTTGCGCGTATTGCTCGATTGGACCGCGACCACCACCGGTTGGTTCCCCGCAACCATCTGCTCTTCACGGTCATTGCCATAGAAATACTGTGTATCTGCGGAAGATCCGTTGATCACTTCAACCTTCATCGCAGAAGGCGCGTCCTTCATCGCCTTTGGCGCACTTTTCGTTTCTGCTGTCTGCCGGTCTTCGTTGAACACCACTCTCTTCGTCGCATCGCCGTTAATCACTTCCACTGAACTCCCGCCGTAGTCCGGACGGTATTCAGGCCGCTTTGCGCTTTTGTGTGCAGCCGCTTTTGAAGTGCGCCTTCCAGGATGATGCGAGGTGGTCGACCGGGCGGTCGTTTTGCCGGACTGGTTCACTGATGTCTTCAGTTCCGGTTTCTTCGCCCCGGGCTCCGCTTGCTGACCGGCAACCAATGCTGAAGAAAGAAGCAATGGAAGGCTTAGACAAGTTGCGACGAGCCATATCATTGGATCTCCCTCCTCTCCCGCACTCTACTCTCGCAGCGCCACGGTGATCTTCCGAGCATCCCCGCCGGCCGAGGCAATCGCAATCTCACCCGTAGACTTCTTGCGAATACTCTTGAATTTCTCGCCCCACTCCACCAGCACCAGGGCATCCGGCGTCAGCAGCTCATCCAGGCCCAGCGCATCGAGTTGCCGCTCGCCTTCGATCCGGTAAACATCCAGATGGAATAGCTTCACGGGTTTGCCTTCACGCGTGCCGTCATATTCGTGCAGCAACGTGAACGTCGGACTGGTCACCTCATCCGGCTCGGCCGCATCCAGCGCCTGGGCAATGCCCTTCACCAGCGTCGTCTTGCCCGTCCCCAATTCACCTCGCAGAATCAGCAATTGAGGCGGTCGCAAGAAGCTTCACCAGCTTGCGTCCGACCTCCACCGTGTCGGAGCCGCTGCTTGTTACGAACTCGTGAATCCGGCCCTCGGCGACTGGAGCTTCTTTGCTCATTCCGCAGCCTCGTCAAAGTGCCTCTCCGGCACTCCCTGCAACCAAACATACCCTCTCGGGGCGCCTCTCGAAAAGCGAAATGGCCGAAAACGATACGCACGTGAAAAATACTTGAGACTGTCTGTCGCCAGCAGCGTGTGTTCATCTGCTTCGCGCACCGCAAGATCCGCTGCAAATCCGTGCAGATAAACGCCCGCTTCTACTGCGCTCTCAACATCGTTCGGAAACTGCGCCAGCAGCCCCGCGATCACTCCCGTCAGCAAATCACCGCTTCCACCCTTCGCCATCCCCGGATTTCCCGACGTATTCACCGCCACTCCTCCATCCGGATGGGCAATCAGCGTACGTGATCCCTTCAGCACCAGGGTCACACCCCTTTCCCGTGCAAAGTGCGCGCGCAGTCTCAAGACGGTTAGCCTGAATCTCCCCAACGCTCTTTCCCGCCAGCCGCGCCATCTCTCCCGGATGCGGCGTCAACACCACAGTTCGTCCCGCCTTCGCGACCTCTGCCAGTTTCTCCATCAGGAACGGATTCGCCGCCAGCGTATTCAGCGCGTCGGCATCAATCACCACCGGCAACTGCGTATCCGACAGCACCGCCTCCAGCAGAATCTCCACTCCAGGTCCCTGCCCCAGTCCGGGTCCCACGGCGATCACCGTCATGCGGTCAACGAGCTTTTGAAACTGCTGCGCCGTTATTCCCTTGCTCGCCAACTCGCCTGACGGACTCGCCATCATCGGCCGCGTCATCAATTCCGGAGCCCAACCCGACACCTGCCCCACAATCGGGCTTGGCACTGCAGCCGTCACCAGCCCCGCGCCCACTCGCAGCGCCGCCATCGATGTCATCGCCGGCGCGCCCGACTTGCCTGTGGACCCCCCGATCACCACCACATGTCCATACTTGCCTTTGTTCGAATCGGTGGCCCGAGGCTTCTCCAGCAGTTCATGCGCGCTTCCCGCCCAGCTGATATGTCCGCTCGAAACAATCGCTTCATCCGGCGATCCGATCGGCGCCACCACGATCGGCTGATCCCATCGCCGCGTCATTTCTCCGAAAACATGCGCTGGCTTCGGAGCTGTGAAAGTAATCACGGCATCCGAAGGAAAGGTCTTCTCTTCGATCCTGCTCGCTGTCGCGTCAGCCCTCCATCCCGAAGGAAGATCCACCGAAAGAAACGGCGCCGGGCCGGCACTCGCCCACTCCATTGCCGCCAGCGCCAGCCCCCGCATCGGTGGCTCGAATCCTGTGCCCAGCACAGCATCAACGATCAGATCCGTCTCAAGCGCTGCATTGTGCGCCTTCAGCTGGGCTGCTGAATTCACTTCATATAGATATCGATTGGGAGACACGCTCAACTCCCGCCACGCCGTCGCCGCGTCACCCTTCAGCTCATACTGGGAACCCAGAAGCAGCGTCGTCACCTCGAGACCGGCCTTCGCCAGCAGCCGTGCCGCCATCATTCCGTCGCCGCCGTTGTTTCCTTTGCCGCACAGCACGGTCACACGCCGGACCCGCGGAAACTGCTCTCTCGCAAACGCATCCACCGCCGCCGAGGCCGCGCGCATCAATTCGAGCGACGGCACTCCGTACCGCTCCGTCGTCACCCCGTCGCACGTCTGCATCTCCTTCGCGCTCAGAACCTTCATCGCAACCATCCTAACGCGTGTCGCTCTCTGGAGTTTCAGAAGAGCGTTCAAATGAAAGAGCGCAAGCACTTCAACAGCGGACGCTCGTGCGCGAGCTCAACCCGAGCGGGGTTGAAGACACCTGTTTTCGGAGCATGGATCGTGAATGTGCAATGCCCAATTGTTAGCGATTGTGGATTCATTTGTTAGCGGTGTGATCCACTCACTGGCGCGTTGCTCTCTAGAAACAAGGCACCGTGCTTCTGCATGCGCTCGGCCGAAACCTGGTGACGGAAACACAGGCTCGGCAGGGAGACCTATGCGCCGACTGCTTCCGCCATCACAGGCGCGTCTTCTACCGACGCGGGCTCGTCGGGAGTTTGCGCTGGGAGCAGCTTCGCTGACTTCTTTCGTGACTTCTTCAGCGCTTTCTTCAGCGCTTTTCCGAGTTCCAGCGTCTGCACGGACCGCCTCAGGGCCTCTCCGATCTCAAGGGCTTGCTCCGGATCGATTAGAGCCTGCAGAGTCGTTCTTTCGCCCGTCTCGAACTGCTCAGCCTTATCGACATAGCGGATGGCCATCAACACACCCACGCCGGCAATGTGCCGAATTTCACATTTGCTCACGGGACAAGCAACGATCACCATCTTGCTGGGCACACCTTGCACATTGGGGGATGACATCAAATCGACCTCTGCGAGTGACTCTATCTTCTCTGCTGTTCTCCGACGATGGCACCAAAGAACCAATCGATTGCTTCGTTAGTAGTGGATAAGGACTTGCGACGCAAATTCACACCTTCGAATCTTTGCGTTCCCAATACGATTCGAAACCCAGGCGCCGGTGAAAAATGTCAGCGCCGTGCTTCACAGTCCTCGATGTCCCCAACCCATCTCCATCGCGGGCACAAAAAAAACGGCCCCCGTTTTAACGGGGGCCAAGTTGCCTTGGTTCTCTCGTGTTGCGAGAGCTCTATTGGCGGCCAACGGCGGGGTAGCCGGCGGCACGAAGGGAGCCTCAGGGGGTGGCTACACAGCTATTTCTGCTGCTCCGTACCGGTCGAGGACGCCATACCATGGGGGGATGTGGTGCCCTGGGCCGCCAAACTGTTTTCCATCAACTTGATATGCACCGTGCTGGGCACCCGCTCGCGATGGGTTGCAGCGGGCTTCTGCGCTGTCTGATCCGCGGGAGCGTTATTGCTGGCAACTTCCGTGGTCGCTTCAGGCATTGGGACGTTGCCCAGAGCCACAGCATGCATACGGTAGACGGGAACGTCGTGTTCAGATACGAGGTAGCGCTTGACCGCTTCTGCCTCGCGCTGCGCGCTCGCGATACCCGCTGAACCTGCAGCAGGCGAACGAGCTTCAATTTCAATGATGTAGCCCGTATGACCCTGCAGGCTCTTCGCAATGTCATCAAGCTTCGATTTTGAGTCCTGCGACAGTTCAGCGCTGCCACGACGGAAAGGAACTTCCACTTCGCTGATCGGCTTGTACGTGTCCAGACCACTGACTTCCGTGTTCACGCTGTCAATGCGACCCGTCGCTGCTACCGCCGTGTCGTTGGCCTTCTTTGCCTGGTCGCCTGCTGCCGTCGCTGCCTGGTTCGCTGCATCGGCTGAATCCTGCGCCTTCTTGATTCCGGCCGTCGCCCGAGCATCCACATCCTTAATGTCGGTCGCGTTCTTCGCGTTCACCTGGTCCAGTTCGGTCAGGCGATCGTTGATGGGATCAAGCCTCTTCTTTACCCACTTCTTACGGGCCATCGGGTTAACCCGGCCCCAGAACCCTTCTTTCTGCTCCTGGATCGGCTGGGAAGCAGTTGTCGAGGGAGCTGACGTTGAGGTCTGGTCCGCCGCCGGAGCACTTTGCGCCGCCGGGGCGCTTGTCGTGCTTGGCGTACTGTCGGGCTGTTGTGCAATCACGGGGATCGTGATCGCGGAGGCCAGTGCGAGAACAGCCACCTGGCCAGGGAACACTAATCTTGCTTTAATTTCTGGCTTCATTTTTCTCTAACCCCTGAACTGCGGATGCCGCGAACATCTGCGGTGAGCGGCAATGCTGCTCGCTCTTGTCTAGAGCATGGGAGGTGCCAAAGGTCCCTCTCCTCGTGGACAAATGATTAAATGTCCTTCTTTGATCAACTTGTCCGAGGTTTGAGGCTGATCCTGATAGCCATCCCCTGGGCGCGGGGACGTGATTAGCTAGTAATTTTTACCGGCAGCGGTAGTTCTTACCCGGTAAATCGAGCTATCTCGCTACTTTGCGTCTACGTGGACCACCCGAATTTCCGGATACGCTCCGTTCCAGCCAGGCGATACAGCATCGAAAATTAGCCTGAAATCCTGCCCATCCCCAGGCTTCAGCGGAGCCGCCGAAACGGGCTGTAGATCGACGTATGGATCGCGCGTCCGGATCAATTTAATCGGTTGCGTCTCATTTTGCGCGACCTCATTGGCCACGTTGCGAAACAGCACCTGCGCCGAAATCCCAGTCACCGTCTTGCCGCCGTTGTTGGCGATGTGTCCATCGATATAGGTCACTTTGCCGCCCGCCAGATTGCTGCTCTCGCTCATCTTCACGTCAGTCATAGCTAGGTTCGCAGCATAAGGATCCAGTGGCGCCGACACCGGCGTCACCGTCGAGGTTGTCCCCTTTCCCTGTTGCATCATGACCACGGCGATGGCTGCGACAATCACGACGACTCCTGCGGCGATTGCCACGGGCATCCAGTTCCGCTCGCGCGGCTCTGTGGGAGGAACAAGTTGCGGTCCGGTACTCACGAGCGGATTCTACACCTTACGGTGTCCCGCGCTTCAGTTGGGCGAGGGATTTCCTGCACCACCCAGAACCTTGTACACTGTCGCGGTCCGGCCCAACAGCCGTTACCGGCTCCGCCATTCCGTCACCATTCGCGGTTTCCGCTTTTCACTTTCGGAGGTTCCATGCCCAAGTACGTCATCGAGCGCGAGGTTCCCGGCGCCGGAAGTCTGTCACCCGATCAACTCAAAGCGATCTCTGAAACTTCCTGCGGAGTCCTCCGCAAACTTGGATCCGAAATCCAATGGGTTCACAGCTACGTCACCGGCGACAAAATCTACTGCTTGTACATCGCCGCGAATGAGGATGCTGGTCAGGGAGCACGCCCGCCAGGGAGGATTCCCGGCGAACTCAGTTGCCCAAGTAACCAGCATCATCGATCCAACCACCGCCGAATCCTGAAACCAACACCCGGCTCTCGCTTCCCAATTGCCACACAAGCCCGCCACCGTGCCCTCATTCTTGAGCGGCACGCGCTTTGTCGCGCCACGCCATGACATGGGTAACCAACAATTTGGCACTTTTGGTTGATTCACTTTTTAATCGAACTGAATCTAAATAGTGGTTAGCGTGCTTCAGTCATTCGGGCTTTGGGCTTGTATCGGCCACCGCCGCGAGTCTCGAAAAGGCAAACGCATGAACTCCCCCATCGCAGTCTCCGTAAGGCCGCACCGCAAGGAGGACCTGATTTACCAGGTCGTCACTGTCGTTGCGATGGTCTCTCTCCTGGCAAGCGTCTGGATCTTTTGATCCCGCCCAGGCCTCCGACCCGCGTTCTCGCGGCTCTTTGTCCTGCCCTCAATCATTGAGCATGGAACTCGGCGACTCTCGTCGAGCCCTCCCGAGCCCGTGCACCGTGGACCAAGACCGCCAGCTTCCATCCAACCGTCGAGAAAACCACGACCAAAAACACCGGGATCAATAACGGCGAAATTCGAAAGATACCATTCCGGGCGCTTTGGATGATTGACCACTGCAGGTAAACAAACAGCCACAGCACCTCGCACTTGATCAACGCGACCATCTCGCCGGTCTGGCGCTGGATGAAAGGCAGATTCCCCTCCGTAACCCGCACCGGCAGGTTGTAGCGCCGAAACCGTATACCGCCCAGAGCGGTCATCAGCAGGTAGAGCCCGCTGCCAACCGCCGGCAAAAACCACAACATGGTCAGCGTGCCCAGGCGTCCGACCGTCCCGAAATGTCGAAATGCGTCGGAATCCGATCCGGCAGATGCGCTGGGCCATTAAGAGCTCCGTAGGTGACCCAGAAAAGGACCCCGAGAGCCATCAACCCCACGACTTCGATGGTTTTGCGCATATGAAGCCCCGATTTCGGCCAGTTTAGCCCCGTGACTCCCCGCTTAGCGTCATTACCTTTTGCGCTAGTTGTATTTCCCCGGCGCGCTCTGCCCGCCTACACTACCGGTGGTTTGGTTGTCCTGTGCTTCCCGCTGAGTGCTCCAGGAAGAATAACCATAAACGGGTCTTTCACTTCGAGGTAGTCAGCACATGCGATTGAGAAGCCTGCTTCTGCATTGCTGTATCCCGGCAGTTGCCGTCGCGCTCCCCGCGCAGGCAATCACCGGAAATATCGTGATCAAGAAAAAACTGACGAAGCCAAGCGTCACTGCCTCGGTGTCCGTATACCAGAGAGGCACCACTGTAAAGCTCGGCAAAGACGCCTCTCTCGACCCCATCACCTACGAGCGTTCCCGTGTGGTGGTCTATTTAGAAGGCCCAGCCATCGCGGCTCAAAATCCAGGTGATTTCCCGGCCCCACAAATCCAACAGCTCGACCGGCGCTTCTCGCCAGACCTCGTGATCGTTCCAGCGGGCTCTACCGTTTCATTTCCCAACATGGATCCCATCTTCCACAACATCTACTCTCTCTCTAAGCCGAAATCGTTCGACCTCGGGAACTACGACAAGGGACAAACTCGCAAGGTCACATTCTTAACGCCCGGCATCGTCGAGATCTATTGCCACCTCCACCCCAACATGCAGGCGACCGTCTTTGTCACTCCTAACCGGTGGTTTGCCCGTCCTGATCGAAACGGCCAATATCGGATCCCGGACGTCCCTCCCGGTCAATACACCCTGGTCGCCTGGCACAAAACCGCCGGCTTCTTCCGCAAGACCGTCGTGGTCGAAAATGGCCATGTTGCAACCGCCGATTTCCTCATCCCCATCGACACCGAGCCCACACAGGAAGACCAACAGCAAAGCCTCCTCGACCACAAGGCAGGATCTCGATGAAGACGCATCTCCGCACCCGCGCCTTCGTCCTCTGCTTTCTGCCGTTCGCCATCCTGCTTACTAGCAGCTTCTGGACCATCCAACGCTTTGTGCAATCCACCGTGCGCGAAGGCCTCCACACCTCTCTTCGTGAGAGCCAGGTCGCCATCGCCGCCATCCATGCAAAGGGCGATCTTCGAAATAGCCGCTTCCTGCGCGTCGCCGGCGAGAATTCGGCTCTGAAAGCCGGCATCGAATTGTTGATTACCTATCCCGACAATGCTGGCGCCCGCCGCACCGTCGAAGACCAGCTTCGCGAAATGGGCGAGCACATGGGTTTCGATTTCATGCTCGTCTCCGCGCCCAATGGAGCACCCCTCGCCGGCGTTGCGCGTCACCCTTCGACGAACGGCCAGAATGGTCAGCTCATTCCGCTCGACACCTCTCGTCTTGATCGCGATACCTCCGGCTTTCTGCTTCTCGATGGACGCATCTTCCAGGTCGCATCCGTCCCGGTCGATGTGAACGACGAAAACATTGGACTGCTCTCCGTGGGCGAGTTCTTCGATTTCTCCGATGTCTCCACCCAGGTCGCCCTCGTTCACAATGGTGCCGTCGTTGAATCCAATGTCCCAAACATCTCCCAGCAGGATCTGCAATCTGCCCTTGCCAATTGCAAGCCGCAAGCCGAGTGCGACCTGCGCCTCAACGACACCAACTGGATTTCCCTTCCCATGGACTCCTACGGCAATGGATACACGCTGCTCAGCCTCGACAACGTGGACCTTGCCACCCGGCCAATCCAGACCAAGCTGCAAAAGCTCTTCCTCGAGCTTGCCGCTGCAAGCGTTTTCATCGCCCTCTTCTGCAGCCTGGGCTCATCCAGTTCCATCGTCAATCCAATCGCCGCGGTTGTCTTCCATCTGCGCAACGCTGCCCGCACAGGTAAGCTGCGCGAAATCGAATCGCAGTCTTCTTCGATCGTCGAGATCCGGGAACTGGCTGAGATTTACAACCAGGCAGCCCTTTCCGTACGCAGTGCCGGCGAGCGCCTCGAATCCGCTTACCTGCAGTTCGTCGGCTCGCTCGCAAACGCCCTCGATGCCCGCGATCCGTACACCGCTGGACATAGCCATCGGGTCAGCGATCTCTCCTGCGAAATCGCAATCGCGATGCAGTTGCCGTCATCGGACATCGAACGCATCCGGATTGGCGCACTTCTCCACGACATCGGCAAAATCGGCGTCGCCGACGACGTCCTGCAGAAGCCCGGCCGTCTTACCGAAGAGGAATTCGCACAGGTTAAGCTCCATCCCGTGATTGGCCGCAAAATCCTCGAAGGCGTTCACGGTTTCGCCGACTTCCTCCCCGCAGTCGAGCTCCACCATGAAAACTGGGATGGAACCGGCTATCCCCACGGCCAGAAAGCGTGCGAAACACCCCATCGAAGCGCGAATTATCCATGTCGCCGACGCCTACGATGCGATGACCACCAATCGCTCCTATCGGCGCGGAATGAACCATGAAAGGGCGATCGCCGAACTCCAGCAATATGCGGGGATTCAATTTGACCCCGAGATCGTCGAAGTCTTCGCCCGGCTCCCTGAACACCTTCTGACACCAGGCAAGGATTCCGCGCTTGAGCTACCCGTCGGGACGGTGGAAGAGGTTGCCATCGGATGAAGACTGCTCTCTATGGGAGTCTCGTTCTTCTCGCGCTCGCATCCATCAAATCGACCGCGCAGGAGGCAACCGCCGGCGTAGACCTGCGCGCCGTGCTTACTGCCCAGTCGGTCGGTTCGAACCAGCTCAGCGACGAACCCCGATCCGGCTCTCCGGTGATTCTCGGTTCACGCGCCATCGTGTATCCCACAATCAAGTTCAGCGATACCTGGTTTGTCACTGGCGCCGTGCAGTTTGTTACTCGCCCCTACTACTACTCCGACTTCTCTACACAGGGCTACGGCGCGAAAGGAAATCTCCTGCAGGCAACACTGAACTATTCGCGGGTTGCGGACCGTGGATCGTTGCTCGTGCGCGCCGGCTCCCTGTCCACAGCCTTCGGATCATTCCTGCTTCGTTACGACGACGCGCAGAATGCTCTGATCGATCTTCCTCCCCAGTACGGCTATTACTACTCCCCGGTCTCCTTTCTTCCCGTCGCTGGAGTGGAACTCGACGCAACGCGCGGCAAGTGGGATGGACGCCTCCAGTTCGCAAACTCCTCGCCCGCGAACCCGCACAACATTTTCGACACCGGCCAATATGGAAACTGGGCTGGTGGCGGCGGCTTTACCATTCGCCAGGGACTTCGCATCGGAGCCTCAGGCTACTACGGCCCCTATCTCGACCAGCAATACGCCTACTACATGCCCGGCGAACTAAGCCCCAGCAAACTCCCGGCGCATGCTCTCGGCATCGACGGTAACTGGGCTCACGGTCACACCTCGGCATACTTCGAGATACAGCGATTCGTGATGCCCTATACCGTGATTCCCGATTTTCGCGAAACCGCGGGATACGCCGAACTCTGCCAGGTGCTCAGCCCGCGCTGGTTCGTCGCCGGGCGATACTCGATCACCAGCAACAGCGCAACCGGAAATATGAATGTGTTTGAATCCTCCGGCGGCTTCCGCGCCAACCGGTTTCAGCTCCTGAAGTTCGGATATGAGCTGAGGCACTACAGCACTGGTGGCGAGCCGAATGAAAACACTGTCGCGATCCAGTTCATTACTGCTTTCCACAAATCCTTCGGACGCTGATCCCGCGCATTCCGGACCCACTCATCACGCCATCGCTGTCTGCACCAGCAGCCACAAATTCAGGCTGGCGATCACGACCGCCGTAATCCATGCCAGCGCCTTCAACCACTGCGCATTCACAAACTCGCCCATCTTCGCGCGGTCGCCCGTGAACATCACCAGCGGAACGACGGCAAAGCTCAGCTGCAGCGACAGAATCACCTGGCTCAGAATCAGCAGCTTCTCCGTTCCCTGCTTTCGCCATTGACCAGCACAACCATGAATCGTAGGCACAATCGCCAGTCCGCGCGTGATCAATCGCCGCATCCATGGCGACACTTTCATGTGAATAAAACCCTCCATCACAATCTGCCCGGCTAGCGTGCCGGTAATCGATGAATTTTGCCCGCTCGCCAGCAGCGCCACTGCGAACAGCGTGCTGGCAAAGCCGGCGCCCACCAGCGGGCTCAGCATCTTGTATGCGTCCTGAATCGCCGCCACCTCAAAATGTCCGCTGCGATGGAAGACCGCCGCCGCCACAATCAGAATCGCCGCATTCACAAACAGCGCCACCGACAGCGCCAGCAGCCGAATCCACATTGGCCATGTGAATCGCTTCGCGCTTGCCCTGCCGGGGTGCGCTCGTATCTGCGGCTCTGCACAATCGACGAGTGCAGGTAGAGGTTGTGCGGCATCACCGTCGCGCCGAGAATTCCGATGGCGATGTACAGCATCGCGCGGATTGGTGACGATCTGACGACGATGGAATCAGCAGGCTGCTGCAGCGCCGGCCAGTAATCCGGCCGTGACAGAAACATCTGCACGCCGAACATGCCATGATCGTGCCGATCAGCGCGATCACCAGCGCCTCGATGTAGCGGAATCCCCAACGTCTGCAGCAGCAGGATCAGCAAAACATCCAGCCCTGTAATCAGTACTCCGTAGATCAGCGGAATGTGGAACAGCAGTTGCAGCGCAATCGCCGAGCCGATCACCTCGGCCAGATCGCACGCTGCGATCGCGATCTCCGCTGCCACCCACAGCGCGAAACTCACCTTGCGCCGTAAGCCTCGTGGCAAAGCTGCGCCAGATCTCGCTCAGTGGCTACTCCCAGCTTGAGAGCCAGGCTCTGCAGCAGAATCGCCATCAGGTTCGACAGCATAATCACGAACAGCAGCGTGTAGCCGAACCGCGATCCTCCGGCGATGTCAGTCGCCCAGTTCCCGGGTCCATGTAGCCTACCGAAATCAGGAATCCGGGCCCCACGAAACCCCAGCAGCCGTCGCCAGTACACGCGCGACGCGAAATGCGCACGCTCGAATTCACCTCGGGCAACGAGGGCTCGTCTGAGTCTGATGGAATTCTGGATTCTGTGGCCATGATGCGCGAAAGGAGGCAAGAAGCCCAGCCACTCACTACAGTATGCCACAGTAGTTAATCATAGTTAATATAATTAACTTACTTTCTAATTACATTAGGACGCGTCCGGCCGCAGCCAAACCGCTTCAGCCGCCGGCCTCCCGAGGATGCGAATTTCCTGTAGGTAACTCAATCGAAACAGTTTGATCGTAGTTCTGGCTCAGGACCTTCAGAGCTTTTCGGCCCGATGCCATACGATGCAGAAACAGCAACAGTTGGGAATCTCGCTCCTGCAGGCTGGTCACCGTGTAGCGCTGCCCGGCCTCTGCCTCCGAAAGCGGCACTTCGCCACGCTTCTTCCGCTCCGTTGGATTCTCCGGCAACACGGCATTTCCGTGCGGACACGCTCCGCCCTCTCCCAGCCTTTCCTTCAGTTTTGCTTCGAAGGCCGGCGAAACCGCGTGCTCCAGCCGCTCCGCCTCATCGTGAATCTCGTACCATTCCATGCCGAAAATCTCGCTTAGCATGCGCTCGATCAGGTGATGCCTCAGCGCCGTCCGGTACGCCGTCTCGCGTCCCGCGTCGGTCAGCCGGACGATGCCGTCCTCGCCCATCTCCACCTAACCGTCCCGGCTTAAGCCGCTTGAGCGCCATGGTCACTGCCGGCGCAGAAACCTCGAGCCAATGCGCCAACGTCGCCGGAATCACCTGGCGCCCCTCCGCTTCCGCCTCGAGAATTGCCTTCAAATAATTCTCTTTCGAAACGTGAATCGCATCTCTCATTGCCGTCCCATCCACTCTAATGCTTTTCCGTGCCTGAAACGCCCGCGGCCACCGCCGATAATGTGGTGTTGAACATCTTATGCGCGAAAAGCCCGAAAGAGAGTTCCCTGGATGAGGCGATCAAGACTTGCTGCATCATTCCTTCTCCTCGGCTCCCTGATCAACCTCGCCCGCCCTCAGGAACCCGCCTCCGCCAAACGCCCTGACGGAAAGACAACCCCTCTGCTCGTGTATCGGCCCAAAATCTCGGGCGCTGCATGTCCGCCCCTTGCTGTCATCTCGCATGGAGCCGGCGGCTCGGAGAACGGATACGTTTATCTTGCCCAGGCGCTGAGCGATGAGGGATTCACCGCTGTTGTCATGGGTCATCGTGAAAGCGGCCTCGACGCGCTGAAGTCCGGTGTGCAAACCGACGGAATTCGCAACGCCGTCCGCGACTTGGTGGCCGACAAAAACGCCGAGCAGGCCCGCCTCATCGACGGAGCCACGCACATGAACTTCGCCGGCGCCGGCCCCGGCGCCAACCGCGTAGAACCGCTCGTCACCCAGACCATCCGTGCTTTCCTGGCGGACGCCTCCGCTCATGCAGGTACTCAGCCGCCGGCCATGCAGGGACTGACTTTTCAGCTCAAGTGAGCACAACTTTGCATGCGTACCCCGTCTGGGAACAATCGCGGTCTTGAATTTGCAAGCCAATCGAACCCCCCACTTCGTAAGTCCCGGAGCCTGCATCTAAGTTGGTTAGGAGCGTGGGTTGAAGCGAGTGTTGTCGCCTTCATCTACGGCCCATCGGCGCCCGCCGCAAGGCGGGCGCTTTGCTCAAGGTTCACCAGCTGACCCCGAATGAGCTGGACCTTCTTTGCCACCTCAGCCAGAGGGGCGCAACGCCGCATAGCATCCTGAGTTCAAGGGCTATCCCACTTCCGTGCCGCTCCCGAAAAGTGCGCTGGATAAAGCCACTGCCAGAAAGAATCGCAGCGCCTGGCGTGTGTAAACTTCGTCATTTCTGCCGCGCAGGCGGCATTGCAAGATCAGCAAGAGAACTACTGATGCAAAGAATCTTTGACAACTAGTTTCCATGGAAAGTATTATTATTTCCATGGAAACTACCGCAATGAATGTCGGACCTGCGCCGTTAGAGAGCCACCTCGGCTACTGGCTCAGGCGCGTCTCCAACGCGGTCTCAGGATCTTTCTCCCGCAACCTCAACGAGAAGCATACTTCTATTGCGGAGTGGGTGCTCCTGCGTGAGCTTTACGATCGCGGACAAACTGCGCCAGGCGACTTGGCCGACAGTCTGGGATTGACGCGTGGTGCAGTTTCTAAAATCGCCGACAAACTCGACGCAAAAGGTTGGATTCAGACGGATGCAAAAGAGGGCGACAGTCGGTTCCGCCTGCTTTCACTCACACCGGCGGGGCGGCGCAGTCTCCCTGTGCTCGCTAAGATTGCTGACCAAAACGATGCGCACTACTTCGATTGCCTGAGTGCAAGAGAGAAAAGCGTTCTTCGGAAATTGCTTATCAAACTTGCAGATCACCACCGCATCCACGATGTTCCAACCGAATAGGAAAAATCTCATGAGCAAAGCCATCGATAACCTTACGAATGCTATGAAAGTTGCAAAAACGGTCCGTCCCAGGGTTGGCGGCTTCCCGTATCTGGCAGAAGTTCTGCGCAGGGCGGGCGTGAATCGCAACGTCTGGTCGCTTCCATCCTGCCAGAGCCTCTACTTGACGCAGGAAGGACCAGTTGTCATGCAGGGCGAACCTTTGGTCAAAGGCGCCGTCGATGTACCGGCCTTCGATCAGGCGGCCCTTATCAAGGCGCTTCGCGTCGATCAAGCTGGTGAAAGTACATTCCCTGAGTTTCTGGATGCCGCTTGGCGAGCTGGAATCGTGCGCTATGACGTGGACACGGAAGCACGCACGGTAGCCTACCATGGTTGCAACGGCGAGCAATACATCGAAGCCTATCCTGCAGTCACCGTCGCCTGACGCGAGCAAACCGCTGCGTTCGTTAACCGGTCGAAGATTTCGCATCCAGATGGCACGGTCATTGATCGCGGTCTCAAAAGGGAGAACGTTTATGGGCATCCTGCTGGCATTCGCCCCGTTTATCGTGTTTGCCGTTGTTGCAAGACTCATCGGGTCGGTACAAGGGCTGATCGCCGGGGCTGTCACTTCAGTGGTGTTGCTACTCCGTGATTGGATCGGTCGCCACAGATTTCCCAAAATTCTGGAGATCGGGACCGCGATACTGTTCGGCGGACTTTCGCTCTACGCCATTCTGGCTGGCCCCAACTGGTCTATCGTAAGCGTGCGCCTCCGCGTTGACGTCGGACTCTTGCTGATCGTGATCACCACGCTCATTTTGGGCAAGCCCTTTACGCTGCAATATGCACGAGAACAGGTCCCGCAGAGTCTTTGGGACGCGCCTCAATTTATCCGCACCAACTATGTCATCACGGGGGTATGGACTGGCGCCTTTCTCATCCTCGTTCTAGCTGACCTGATCCTGGTCTACCGGCCCGACTTACCACCGACAATAGGGATTCTCGCCACTGTCCTCGCACTCGCTGGTGCCATCAAGTTCACCCAGTGGTACCCGGAAAAAATGCGCCGTCGAAAGCAAAGTGATTAAGAGTTCTCTGGAGGCTGCATGTTTCAGGTTATCTTTACGCTGATTGCGGTTGTCGGCGCATCCATCCACCTTGCATTTTCCTCCGAACGCAGGAGAAGCGGAGCCGCAATTGCGGGAACATACCTGCTGTACCTGCTCTTCTTCTATGTGGGTTTGATGGGAGTGCTCACCGCCTACGCACACGTCTTCCGTCCTGTTGAGACATCGGCGTCCATAGGATGGTCAACAAGCACCTTACGAATATGAAGTCGGGATGGCGGACCTCACCGTTGGCGTTTTAGGTGTTTTGTGCCTGAAGTTTCGGGGCAATTTCTGGTTGGCAACCGCGATTGCGAACGCGGTCTGGTTGCTGGGCGACGCCGTCGGGCACGTGCGGCAAATGACACTTAACAACAATCACGCCGCCAACAACTCAGGCATCTTCCTGGTCACTGAATTCATCATGCCGCTCGTAATTCTTTCTCTAGCTCTCTACCACCGTCACCAGGAGGGCAAAGTCCCCTCAAAAGATCGTTGGCTCTAAAATTGCCACCCGGTCTGCTGAGGACTTTTGCTTGAGTTTTTTCACAATAAAGCAACCAAATGATTGCGTATCGAACTGTTCCGCCCCAAAACAAAACCAGCTCATCGAACTCTCGATGAGCTGGCCATTTCAACCCCGACAACAGGAAACTGATTACTGAAAACTGAAACTATCTCTTCATTTCACCCGCACCTTCGGCTCCACCGACAACCCCGGCCGAAGCGCATGGTTCGGATCTTCCTTGTTCAGATCGTCGAAATCGATGCGCACCGGAACGCGCTGCACCACCTTCACGTAGTTGCCCGTCGCATTCTCCGGCGGGAAGAGCGATAGCACCGAACCTGTCGCGCCTCCGATCTGGGTAATGTGACCGTCGTATTTCTTGCCGGTTGCGTCGACGGAAATCGTCACAGCCTGTTTCGCTGACATGTGCTCCAACTGCGTCTCCTTGAAGTTCGCCGTGACCCACAGGTCTTCAAGCGAAACCAGCGTCAGCAGGTTCTGTCCCGTCGAAACGTTCTGATTGATCTCCACGCTCTTTCGAGTGATGATGCCCGCGGCCGGCGCGACGATCTTCGTGTAGCTCAGATTCAGATTCGCCTGGTCCAGCTGGGCCTGCGCCTTCTGCACCTCGGCTTCGGCCTGTTTGAACCGCGCGTTCTGTGCCGCCACTTGCTGCGGTCCGGTCTGCGCATTCTTGAACTGCGCATCTGCCTGCGCGGCCTTCTGGCTTGCGACACGAACCGCATCGCCAGCGGCCTTCTCGTTGGCATGTGCGCTGTCCACGGCAGCCTTTGCAGCATCGGCCGAAGCGACCGCCGCGTCGTACTGCTGCTTGCTGATCACGTCTTTTTCCACCAGCGGCTTGTACCGCTGCAGATCCGACTGCGCCTTCACATTATTCGCCTCGGCCTGCACCACCTGCCCATGCGCCGCGGCCAGTTGCGACTCCGCCTGTGAGATCGACGCCGAAGCCGACGCCACGTCCGCACCCGCGGAGCTCAGGTTGCTCCCGGTGTTGACGCTGGTGATGGGCACGGCAACCTTCGCCGCCGCTGCAGCAGCCTGCGCCGAAGCCAGTGCCGCCTGTGCATTCTCCACCGCCACTTGAAAGTCTCGCGGATCGAGTTCGGCGATCAGGTCGCCCTTGTTCACCTGCTGGTTCTCAGACACATTGACGTTGATCACCTGCCCCGCGATGCGCGAACTGATCTGGATCAGATGGCCGTTGATCTGCGCGTCGTCCGTATCCTCGTAGTAAGTCGAGTGCCACCAGAATCCAAGCGCCACCAGCACCAGAACCGCCACGACGACAATAATGATTCCTCTGCGGCGAGAAGAGGGCCGCGTCACCTCTGTGCTCTCGTCCCGCGGCGCCTGCACGGTTGTTGTGGATGTCTCCGCCACGTCTACTTCCCTCCCAGATATTTCGAGTAATCCTGCCCCGCTCCCAGAGCGCGCGCCAGGTTCAGCTTGGCGACATCGTTCCGATAGAGGCTCAAAACGTACTGATTATTTGCCTGCGCAACCGATTGCTGCGCATCGCTCACCGCCAGGTTGTCGCTTACTCCATTCGTGTAGCGCTGTTGCGCATCGCTCAGCGCTTCTTTGGCCAGCTCCACACTCGAACGCGCAACTTCCACCTGTTTCTCCGATGCCTGAATGTCGAGAAGTGCGTCCCGAACGTCGGCGTCCACCTGCGCGTCCTTGTCACTCAGCTGAGCCTTCTGCGTATCCAGCTGCGATTGCGCGATCTGCGCCTCGCCGCGCAGCGAAAACTCCCGGAACAACGGAAAGCTCAGCGTGCCCTGCGCGCTGCCTGTCCCATGCGAGGAGCCCAGGTTAGGTCCAATCACGCCATAGTCCCCGTCAAACTGAATCGTCGGAAAGCGATCCGCCGTAGCTGCCTTTCGCTGTTCCTGCGCTGCCGCGGTCTGCTCAACCATTGCCGCCAGGTCCTTGCGATTGAGATGAGCCTGCTTCACAAGGGCGTCCACTTCGATCTGGTCGAATGGCGCGTAGGGCTCTGCGTCCGTCAAATTGATCTTCTGTTCCACCGGCAATCCGATGGCCCTTGCCAGCGCCAGCTTGTCTTTCTCCAGACGGTTTTGCGCGACAATCAGACCCTGCTGCTGTGTCTGGTAGTCCACCTGCGCCCGAAGCACATCGATCTTCGGTGCGATGCCCGCATCGTGCCCCGCATTCGCCTGGTCGAGCGAAATCTTCGAGGTCGCCACCTGGGCCTCATAGCTGCTCACAAGTCCCTCGTCAGCCAATACCGTCATGTAGGCGTTCCCTACCGCCAGCACCACCATGTCGCGCGCATCCAGCGCCGAAAGCTCAGCCGACCTGAAGCTGTGTTTCGCCGCCATATACGTCCGCAGCGACTTGATGTTCAGCAGCGACCAGCTCACGTTCCCGCGCAAATCGGTGTACCCGAAAGGACCGATAATCGTCGGAAACCCCGGTATCCTCAGTCCCTCCGCTGCCAGGTCGACCTGCTGCACCGCTTCATGCGCGTTGAATTCCACGTCCGGCAGCAGCGGTTGCAGATCCGTCAGTTTCTGCGCTTTGGCTGAGGCTGTCTGCGTTCCGCTCAGAATCACGCCCAGGTTGTTCTTCAGTCCTCGCTGAATCGCATCATCGAGCGAAAGATCGAGCGTCTGGTTCGTTGCCTGGCCCACCGTCACGCTGCCCTGGAAGCTGCCCTGCGTGGGGCCGGTCGATTGCTGCCCCGGAATCTGGGCAGGCAACTGCTGCGCTAACAGCGGCCCGCCTCCCACCGTCCCAGCCATCAGCGCCAGAACCGCAATAAACGCCAAATTGTTTTGGATACTTCTTACAGTTGTCTGAGGACATTCTTCTTTGAAATCCTGGCCGCCGATTCCGCCGGAAAGTTCTTTGCACTTCAATAGATGCCCGTCTCAGCCAGACAGGTTCTTTATCTCTAGTCTATCGAACAAAAACCCGCGAACCCCTGCCCCCGGGCCAATTGATCTACCGCCAGCTCAGCCACGCGTGATTTCAATCACCAATTCCTTAGAGGACAGAACGGGTATCATCACCGCCCCGCTCCCTCAATCGCTGTCTTTCTCATTTCACCGCATGAATCAATTGCGATGCCAGCGAACAAAGCCCCTGTCGGAAGATCTCTCGCACCGCGTCGGCATTCCACTTTTCGGCCCCCGGGCCACCGTGCGATGCCAGCATCTCCGCCGTTTCATCCGCGTTCAATCCGGCAACCGCCCTCAGCACGAAAATCACTCGCATCTCCGTTGACAGGCTTCCGATCCAGTTCTTCACGTTTTCCCGAGCGGGTCCGGCCAGCATATTCTCCAGCTCCGCCCGCGAAATCCCTGCCGATTCGAGATCGTCGTCTTCGATGCAGGTTGAGGCATGCTGCAGCCACTCTGGGGCTGCAAGGCTTCCCGGGTTCCGATCGCGTAATCAGTTCAATGGCCGCCGCACCCAACGTCTTGCGGCTGTTTTTGCGCGCTTCGGCCGCGTCGGCGCACTTCGAAATCTCCGTCCGCGCGATGGTTGTCTCCACCAGCCGGATACTGTCTTCGCCCTCGCCAACCAGCATTGAGGCCATGCTGTAAAGCCCTGCGGCAATCACGTCCAGCATCGCATCCACCCCGTGGATCGTCTCCGCCACCGTCGCCTCGTCTTTGGGCTGTCCGTCAAGCAGACCCTGAACCTTCCTGGAAAACTCTTCCCCGCCGGCCGCAATCGGCTGCTTCGGGATCAGGCTGTCGTTCGAATCGGAGTCAGGCATAAAGTGAACACCTCTTTGGTCAGAAACACACACTACACCGAGTCTTTATCCTCCACCCGACCCCCGTCTCGGGTCAATCAACCCCGTGATCGATTTACAGCCCTTTTTGCATTTCTTTAATCTTTCCTTGGGACGCAATCTGTAACCATGGCCTGCAGAACTAATTCATCTCCCGCCAGTTCCTGTTTGCCCCTGAGAAGCTGTAGACTTTCCATCACGGTCTGTAGTCACCCAAATGGCCCGAACGAAGCAGAAACAAAAGCTCTTCACCGGACGCGACCACTCGTGGATGCAGTTCAATCGGCGTGTCCTCGAAGAAGCCGCCGATCCCTCGAATCCGATTCTCGAGCGAGTCAAGTTCCTGGCCATCACAGGGTCGAACCTCGACGAGTACGTCGAGATCCGGCAGGCCGGACTCATGCAGCGCATTGAAGATGGTTATCGCGAGCAAGGCTACGACGGCCTTCGTCCTGATGAGTCCCTGGCTTCCCTTACCGCCGAGATCCACACCTTTGTTGAGGCCCAGTACCGATGCTGGAACGACCAGCTTCTGCCCGATCTGCGGAATCGGGGCGTCCGCCTCCTTGCGTGGGAGGAACTCGACCAGGAGGCCCGCTCCTTCGCCCAGGCCTATTTCCAGCGGGAGGTCGATCCCCTTCTCACGCCCATAGCCATCGATCCGGCCCACCCCTTCCCTCGCGTTCTCAACAAAGCCCTCTGCCTTGCCCTGATGCTCCGGCGCAAACGGAAAAGTTCCGGTCCCCAGGTTCTGGGGGTAGTTACCGTACCTCGCGCCCTTCCACGATTTGTCCGCCTGCCTGCGAGCGACGGCAACTTCGACTATCTCCTGCTTCAGGACCTCATCGCCCAGAACCTCTCCGGCATGTATCGCGGATATGAAGTCCTATCGCGCGCCGCCTTCCGCGTAACGCGCAATTCAAATCTCTATTTCGAAGAAGAGGAAGCGCGCTCGTTGCTCGAAACAATTCGCGTCGAATTGCATAACCGGCGCAAAGGCGACGCGGTCCGCCTCGAAATCGAAGCCGGCGCCGACTCCGAAATCATCGAGCGCCTGCGCATCAACTTTGAACTCGATGAAGATCAGGTCTTTCGCTGTGATGGTCCCGTAAATCTCTCCCGCGTGATGTCCTTCTATTCCGACATCCAGCGGCCTGACCTCAAATTTGAACCCTTCACGCCGAAACCGTTGCACCTTTCCCGCAAATCGACCAACATCTTCGACGAGCTCCGGCAGCACGACATCCTCCTTCATCACCCCTACGACTCCTACGACGCCATCGTCGATTTCATTCAGCAGGGCGCTGACGACCCCGCAGTCGTCAGCATGAAGCAGACCCTCTATCGCACCAGCCAGGATTCCCCCATGTTCCAGGCCCTCATCGATGCCGCTGCCACCAGGGAAACCACCCTCGTCGTGGAACTCATGGCGAGATTCGATGAAGCTTCGAACATCCGCTGGGCTCGCAGCATGGAGGATGCCGGCGTCCAGGTCTTCCACGGCGTCGTGGGACTTAAAACGCACTGCAAGCTCGCTTTGCTCGTCAGGCGGGATGAGGACGGAGTTACGCGTCGCTACTGCCATCTCGGCACCGGCAACTACAACCCCATCACCGCCCGCTTCTATACGGATCTCAGCCTTCTCACCTGCGATCCGCAAATCACCGAGCGCGTGCACATGGTATTCAACTACCTCACTGCGCATGCCGAAATCGACGATTATCGTCCCCTGCTCGTCGCTCCGCTCACCATGGCGGAAAGCTTCCTTGGCCTTATTCGCCGCGAAACCGAACACGCTCGCTCCGGCCGCCCAGCCCATATCGTCGCCAAAATGAACGCGCTGCTCGAGCCCAGCGTGATCGAGGCTCTCTATGACGCATCGCAGCGCAGGCGTCGAGGTCGACTTGATCATTCGCGGCCTCTGCATCCTGCGCCCCGGCATCAAAGGACTCTCCGAACGCATTCGTGTCCGTTCCATTGTCGGTCGGTTCCTTGAGCACTCCCGCATCTATCACTTCGCAAATGGCGGGGAAGACGAAATCTACCTCGGCTCGGCTGACTGGATGCCCCGTAATCTCTTCGAGCGATGCGAGGTAGTATTCCCCGTTCGCGATCAAGCCGCCAAAGACCGCATCCACGATCAGATCCTCCCCGCTTACCTGGCCGACACCACCAAGGCACGCCTCCAGCAGTCCGATGGAACCTACCGGCGCACCGCGCCAAAGGATAGTCCGGGCTTCTCAGCGCAGGATTTCCTCATGAAACTCGCTGAAGGAAAAACCGACATCAGTGCGATTCCGAAGCTGACGGCCCCTATTTCTCCCGCACGCGCAAAGCGGACTCGCAAATCCGTTTCCGAGCCCGCCCACGCCGCCGACTAGCCCACACGAACCGCCGCTTTCTAACAAGTGCAGCGGCCTGTGCCCCTCATCACCGACAACACGGTTGCGTCGACCGCATCCTTCAAATCGCCCAGGGCGTCTTTGGAACACGACAACTCTGCTGTTGTCCTGCTGACCATCCTGACGACAACGTGGGTTGGAGATGCTCGGAGGTCGCCTCTGGAATGGAGGTGAGCTGTGAGAAGTCTCAGATTGGTATCTGCGGCAGTGTTTCTGGTCTCTACCTGCCAGGTGCCGATGGCAATCGCACAAGACAACACTTTTGTTCAGTTCAAAGTTTCCGGCACGTTCCTCAATCGGCCCAACGATGGACCTGCCGCAACCCTGAGCGGCTGGTTCGTCGTAAACGAGAATAATGGAAAGGTTGTGCTAGCCGATCTCTTTCATGGCAGCACCGAACTCACCGCTCTGGACGGCTCGGGGGCAGTGTCGCCTGACATCTTTGCGTTCGGAGTCACTAACCCTCACGCCGACCTTCTGAGCCTAGTTCTTTGGGCGCCAGACAACGAGGGTTCGCTTGCCGACTACACGGGAGGAGTTGTCTGCCCCGGAACTCCGTGCATGGGAGTCGGAACCAGCTTCCTTATGTACCCCTTCAGCTATGACAATAATGACGACCTGGCGTATGGGTCCGTCACTGAGGCGGGACCAGTGCCGCTCGTAAAGATTTTGATCAAGCCCGGCAGCGCCCCACCGATACCTCTCAACCCTCGCAGTCACGGGTTAACTCCGGTTGCAATTATCTCCACTCCACAATTCGACGCGGTGACGGACGTCGACACGCGCTCCTTGACCTTTGGAGCTACCGGCGAAGAACGAAGTCTCGCGTTCTGCGACAAAGATGGAGAGGATGTTAACGGCGACGGGCTGCCGGACCTGATGTGCCATTTCAACACCCGATCGACACAGTTTCTGCCGTCCGACGCGGTCGGCATTCTATTCGGTAAGACCGTTCAAGGGTCGCCAATTGTCGGCATGGAAAAAGTCATCGTAAAACCGGTTGGACACTGATCGTTGAAAGTGTGAGCGAGCGTCGCCACCGAGGTGCCCGGAGCACACCGCGCGCAGTCCCGCTGCAGCCGGACGTCGCAGAGGCTGCAGCCGGGCATATTGACAATTTGGGCGTGGTGGAACTTTCAAACCGATAGTCGACGCCACTTCGCACCGCTGGCGCTTCCGCTCACCTGAATTCCAGGCCCCCCACCCTTCACGTCAAGACCCGTGCGACTTCCTGCAGTCGTAAGTCATTCATTCCAAGGGCAAACATTGTGCGAGACTGCATTGCAGGTAATTGCGGCCAATCGGCGCAGAACTGGTCCCTGTCTCAACGATCCCCGTTTCACGTATCCTCTGCCCTGCGGAAACACACACATGGCAGCCGGGCAACAAATTTGTTATTGAGTCCTCGATGGAGATTGCATGGTTACGCGCAGACTGAGCCGCCGTCCGGCGGAGTGGCAGCACGTGAAGGCGGAAGTGAGTCATCGGTGGATGCTCCCTCTTCGCCGTTTCGAGTGGATCTTTGAATGGGCCGCATACGCCCTCAGCCGCTGGAGCTTCCTTGAAGTGCTCGAGTATCTCGGCAGATTGTCGATCCTGATCGGCGTCATCTTCTACTTCAGCGAATCCGGCAACCGCATCAAGCAACGACACTACCAGGCGTGGCAGGTCATCAATACGGCTCAGGGTAAAGGGGGAAGTGGCGGGCGCATTGAGGCGCTGCAGGAATTGAATGCAGATAAGGTGCCGCTCGTCGGGGTCGATGCCTCGTCCGCCTTTCTGCAGGGCATCCACCTCGAGCGCGCCAGCCTTCTTCGCGCAGACCTGAGCTCCGCCGACCTTCGCGGCAGCGTGCTCCAATCCGCTGACCTCACCTTCGCCGATCTTCATTCAGCGAACTTCAGAAGCAGTAATCTTGAAAATGTCGACTTCACTGACGCAAACCTGGCCGACTCAGACCTTGTCGGCAGCGATCTGGCTGGCGCAAAGTTCGACAACGCAAATCTTTCCTCGACGGACCTCCGCAATACGGACCTGCAAGGCATCATCTGGCAGCACATCGCGTCCGTGAAATCAGCCAACATTGCGGGGACGAGGAATGCGCCGGATGGATTCCGGGATTGGGCGTTAAGAAACGGTGCGATCGAGCATGCGGCCGAATAGGGGCCGATGCGATTCGATCCAACAGGCGCGAACCGATAAACAATGCTCAGGATCGTGGTCAAACTGCGACGATCCCCTCGCCCAGTTGGTCTTCCGCTCCTTTCGCCATTTCGCAGAATCTCTCCGATGTCATTCCCCAGGGATAATGATCGTAGAGAACCTTTCCTTCATGGGGTGGTCGCGTGAAGTCGTACATCGGAGCAATTCGGTACTGTTCTCTCGAGTCGTGGAACCCTTTAAGCACCTCCCGTTGAGTAACGAAGCACCTAATCAGCGCATGTTTCCGCTCCTGCTCCGCAGGCGAAAGATCGTAAACGACGCATGGCATGGTCATCGCCACATCCAGAAAAGCGCCCGACCTCAACTCTTTCGGACCCGCATTATAGAAAGGCGCTTCCACAATCAACGGCCTCTTGCCCCCTTCCGCTCGATGCAGGCCTACCGCATGATGCACCGCGAACGCACACGCATCGTGGTCGGGATGTCCGCCTTCATACGGATGTGTGAAGATCACATCCGGTTCGTGGTGCCGGATGTGAAGAATGAGCTGTCCAGTGATTTCAACGAGATTGAACGTGGCTTCCTGATCGGGAACGTTGAGAGAACTTCTGCTCACGCGCTCCAGTCCCGCCAGCGCAAACATCTCCGTCAGTTCGTGCGCCCGCGCATGACGATAATCCGCCAACGCTGAGAAGCCGTGTGCCCGGCTATCCTGCTCGTTGCGTGGAGCTCCGTCGGTCACGTGGACGAAGTGTGCCTCATGAAACCGGCCCATCCGGGCTCCCAGCGCAATGGTTTCGTCATCGGCATGCGCCACCACCACCATGGCCAGTGGCATGGACTCGTCGGCCCCGTCGGGCGACGTTGCCTTCCTCAACAACTCTTCAGCAGCAAGCATCGACCGCGCATAGCCCACAAGCTGTTCAGATGCAGCCGATCTCTTGAGCGCTGCCACTGGATGGAAACCGTGCCGATCTTTGTACACGCAGAATCATTCGACACGCCGGAGCCCGTTTCGCGATTTACAAACGAACTTGTGAGCATTGTGCGGATCATGAAAGGCGGTTGGGTCAACCGCAAATCGCTTCCTCGCGGCCCTGGTGGTCGCGCCCTTTGCCGCTGGTGTTCCCTGGAGGTCCCCCGAGGACGATTTACCTTTTGCTCCGAGTTCTGCGTCCACGACTGGAAGCTTCGCACGCAACCCGCCTATCTCCGCGAACAGGTGCTCGGGCGCGATCGAGGCATCTGCGCCGTTTGCGGCGTCGACACCATCGCCGCTGAGCGAAAGCTTCGCTTTTCCCGCGGCGCCAGTCGCATATCCCTTCTCGCTCATTGGGGCCTGCGCAACAGGTCACGGAAATCACTGTGGGATGCGGACCACATCGTTCCCGTCATCGAAGGCGGCGGAGAATGCGATCTCGAAAACATCCGCACTCTCTGTCTTTTGTGCCATCGAACCGCTACAAGGCAGTTGCGAGGGCGCATTCGAAACACGGATAAATGATGAAAAAAAGTAATTCTCTCAAAAAATCGCAGCTGTAAACCTTAGAGACTCTCACCTGCATCCAAACACTTTATAGAGCAGTTCAATAGAGCTTAATTAAATCAATCAACTGGTGGAAGGCGATATGCCATACGAAATTCCTTTGAACGTTATAGAAATCCTTAAAAGCACCCTATACCTTCTTGAAAACACACTCTACCCGGGAAAAGATGGCAAAACAGTAACGGACTTGAAGAAGTGCATCACCGGCGCCATCGATTCTCTTGTCGCTGAAGCTGCGCAGTCGCCCGGCAACTAAAACCTGAGTGCTTTTCACAAATGACGAAGCAACCTCGCGACCGAGCTGTATTGCGCCTGGGTACATCGCATCGCGAGTTTCGGCGGCGCTAACTCCGACCCGTATTGTTCGAGAGAGCGGTGACGGATATCACTAAGTAAAATTTCAGGCGAATCGGAAGTGTGGGAAGATCGTATCTATTATGCGGGTATTCACCACAATCTATCTGGCGGAAACGCTGAATGCCGATGTCGATTCCGTCGAAGACACTGAAGATTTCGGTCAGCAAACTCCCTGGACGGTCGGATTCAAACCGACGCTGAGACAAGGCATCACCATGCATGAGAATCCCGATAGTTACGAGACCGGCGATTTCGATCGGTAAGTTTCTCATCAAACGCTCTTCCCCTCCGCAAACGTTCAGATAGAGATTTTCGCAACGCGTAATCACCGACTACATTGCCTCATTCTTGCCCACGTTTCAGACATTGGGCTGTCGCCGGTGATCGCTCGTGTCCGGGTCTGAAACTCCGGGCCTCCTTCTACAATGAAAGCGTGGCCCTTCCCCCTGCGAGTCCATCTCTGGCTGAAGAGATTGAATTCCATTCGCGTGCCGCGATACGTCTGAAAGCACCTCCCATCCTCGCTCTATGGCATCTCACCAGTCTCGATGCGCCGATTGTTGCGGTGACCTGGACGTGGGCCATTGCGTGGGTCACCGGATCATCTGTAACTCCATGGTTTCTTTTCCTGATTGCATGCGGAACCTGGACGATCTATGCGAGCGACCGTATTCTCGATGCGCATCGCGCGACAAGATCCGGTGATTTGGCAGCTCTACACGAACGTCATTTCTTCCACTGGCGCCATCGAAACAAGTTCATTCCGATCGCAGTTCTCACTGGAATTTCGACAGCTGTGGCCGTTCTCTGCCTCATGCCTCTCCGCTCAGCGTGCACAGAACGTCGTGATTGCAGCGGCGGCCTTCGTGTACATCACCTGCGTGCACTTCCAGGTCCGGCTTCCGTCGTCGGTTTCGCGGATTGTCTCGAAGGAATTTATAGTGGGCGTTCTATTCACCGCTGGATGCGCAGCACCCGTGTTGTCCAACATGCGGTGGATGCATCCATTGAATCTCTGGCCTGTGCTCGCCTGCGTCTCTTTCTTTGCGATCCTCGCATGGTTGAACTGCACTGCGATTCAAAGATGGGAGTCAGGCCGCGATGGTTTCACGATTCAAACACGTGCTTCTCTGATCTGTGCCACGGGACTCGTTCTTGCGCTCGCGCTCTATTTCATCCAGGCTCGCGTGTCGAGCCTGGTCTCTTTAGGTGCAGCGAGTGCGATGCTGTTGCTTCTGCTTGATAGAAGCCGCCATCATCTCACGCCACTCCTCCTCCGTGCGCTTGCTGACGTTGTCCTGCTCACTCCGGCCGTTCTTCTCATATTCAAAGAGCCCCTCAAATGAAAGGAGCCCTCGCAGTACGCCTTCGTCACGAAGCATCGAACTCCGACGCTGTACCCGACTTTAATCGTCTTGCAGTTATTTATCGCTGGATGGAGTGGTTCAGTTTCGGGCCGGTTCTCTGGTACTGCCGGTGCGCCTTTCTGAACTTAGTCCTGGACCGTCGCGCTGCGCTCATCCTCGGCGATGGGGATGGTCGATTCATCGCACGGCTGCTTCACGAAAATCCACAGGTTGCAATCGACGCTGTCGATGGCAGCCTGGCAATGCTCAACGAGACACGCAAGCGGGCCGGGTCGAACGGCGACCGGCTTCGAACCCACCATTCGGATGCGCGGAGGTATGTGCCTTCAGGGCACGAACACGACCTTATCGTTACGCATTTCTTCCTGGATTGCCTCAATACCGCAGAAGTGACCAATTTGGCCAAGCGTATACGCAAGCACGCCAGCGGTGACGCTATCTGGATCGTTTCTGAATTCGCGGTACCCGCAGGGTGGTTCGGCAGAGCAGTCGCTGAACCTCTCGTTCATTTCCTCTACCTTGCGTTCGGATGGCTCACCGGCCTCAAAATTCGTCACCTTCCCGAGCACCGCGGCGCGCTCTCACGCGCAGGCTTCTCTCTTACACGGGAGCGAAAGTGGCTTGGCGGCCTCCTGGTCAGTGAAATGTGGCAGCTCAATCCCAAGCTGCGCCTCAACGCATCGATTCCTCGTTTTGACCTTTAAGCCGCTCATACTGTTCCTGCGTGAGTTGCAGCCAGGCGCCACCCCGCCCCGTCTTCAATCCGTAATCCAGAGCCTGCCGATCCTGCAGACTTGCGAAATTGCCGACCTTCTCTACGATCGCCCGAATCTTCCCGGGGTCAAGAAATCGCACCTGGCAAGGAAGCCTTTTCTCCAGGTCTTCTTCGAGAAAGCTACATACCCAGACTTCACGGCGTACATAGCACATGTAGACCCTGTGAACGCCCGGTAATCGACACTTTGAGCAGAGTCTTTCTCCCCGCGTGCGAGGCGGATCGAGTATGCAGATGCCGCATTTCGCACAAATCTTCCCTTCCATCCGCATGCGCGTGGTCGCTGCCCGCTCTCCGCCCATAGGCTGGATTATAAGGCGAAGAACGGGCGAATATTTGCACACCTCTTTACTTTGCGACGAAACCGCCCGACTCATGAAATGCGCAATAAGCGCACTATTTACAATTGTTTATGAAATTCATGGTCATCGAGGGAAGTGTTACAGTTGTGTTAAACTCGATTCTCAAAGGAAGCGGCAATAGCCTCCCGGGTAGAGCCCATCCCCCACCATGAATCTTTATCTAATGCGGCATGCCAATGCCGGAGTTCCCCGTGAAAGTGCGAAGCTCGACGCCAAACGCGGCCTTATCGCCGATGGCAAGGAGCAGTGCATGCTGATGGGCCGCCTTCTCGGCGCCCTCAAGGTTCAGCCCGACATTATTGTCTCCAGTCAACTGAAGCGCGCCCTTCAGACAGCGCAGTTTATCGGCAACGAACTCGGTTACGACTCCAAAGTTGAGATCAGCCCGGCGCTGGACATCGGCGCAAGCTTCGCCGATTTCCAGAAGCTCATCAATAAGTATGCCGATCGCCAGGACGTTCTTTTCGTAGGACACAACCCCAACCTGTTCCAGTTCCTTGGCCGACTGATCACCGGGAATGGCGCGGCGGGCGTGCGGATGCGAAAGGGCTCGGTGGCGCGCATCGACATGGACAAGCATCCCCCGTTGCTCCAGTGGCTCATTGATCCGCGCATGGCGCGCTGGATTTATGCGAGCGTCGCAAAAAGCTCGCGCTCGAAGACCACGCGGAAATAGTCGGCTTCTTTCCTTAGCGACCAGAGCTCCAGTTCGGCTCCCGTTCGTCCGGGCTCCACTTCCAGGTACACGCGCTTGGGATAAACTTTCGCATTCACTTCAAGCACGTCGCTAGCCCGATCCTGATTGAGAGCCACTGCAAGGCGCAGCAACATCACCGCACGCTCCACGTTCCTGTGTTCCTCGGCTGGAATATTGCGCATTGCGCGGTCGTTCGGCTGAGGACGGCTCTTGCCCAGATAGCGCGCAATTGCTGAAACAATTGTGCGCTGCACCTGCGTATAGCCGAACATCTCCGACATCGACACGATGTACTGCGTGTGCCGGTGGTGCCCCTGGTGATTGATGAACTTGCCTGTATCACGAAGGACCGCGGCAGCCGCCAGGTATATCTCGTACTCCGGTGGAAGCCGGTGCAGCATCTTCAAGTCGCGAAAGAGTTGAACGGCGTGCGCGCGCACTGGTTCGGCCTGGCGCAGGTTGACGCCGTATCGTTGCGCAGTGGAAACCACCGACTCCCACCGCTCTATCTCGAATTGCCGGTGCACGGCGGCGCGCTCGTCCTGAGCGGCGAGCATCTGCGCAAGAATTCCATCCCGCAAACCCAGCGGAGAATATCGAAATCCCGAAAGATCGAAGTTCTCAAGCAGCTCGGCAAAAACCTGAGCTCCAGCGACAATGATCTCCGCGCGACGCGGCCCAATGCCCGGCACCGCCTCTCTCTCGGGCAAACTCATCCGGGACACTTTCGAAGCCAGCTTCCGCACCAGTGCCGTTGGGGCGAACCCCGCAGTGTGTGCATTTCGCGCCGATTTGCGCCCCGCCTTTCCCGATTTCGCCGAGACCACTGCGCAGGCCTCGGCCAGCGCGGCTGCGGTGCCCGAGGTGGCGATCGCCAGTGGCACCCTGCCCGGCTGAATGCGCCGATGCGCCCGCCTCAATTCGCGCCCGATCAGCAGCCGCAGCTGCGCCAGGTCTTCGGGTGACGCTGGATCAGTGGACAGGAACTCCTCGGTCAGCCGCACTGCGCCCAGCGGCAGGCTGATCGTTTCCTTGATGCGCTTATGTTCCGAAAGCGTAATCTCACAGCTTCCACCACCAAGATCGATCAGCAAAACTTTGCCACCTGCACCGGGTTCGCTCATCAATCCGTGATGAATCAGTCGTCCTTCTTCCAGTCCGGAGATCGTCTCCATGCTCCAGCCGGTTTCTGCTTTCACCCAGGCCTGGAACGCAGCAGCATTGCGGGCATCGCGTACTGCCGAGGTTGCAACCACACGAATCTGGTCGGCCCCATGTTGCTGCACGGCCCGCTGAAATCGCTTGAGAGCGCGCAGCGTCGCAGCCATCGCTTCCGGTGACACGAGTCCCGACGAGAACACGCTCCCGCCGAGCCGCGTTACCTCACGATCCTCATGAAGTGTCCGCAACTGATGCGCAACGACCTTCGCAATCTTCAGGCGGCATGAGTTGGAACCGATGTCGATAGCGGCAAACGTAGGCATCGGGGATGAACTTCACTCCACGAATTCAGAATCTGCTTCTGCCGTCAAGATACACGACCCGGCTGCAAACTCCCGCCAGCGCGCACTCTCCCGCATGGCGCGTACACCCGTGTTGCAGGAAGATGAAAAATTCCTTGCAAGCTTTCACCACTGCGACGTTCTCCGCTCGGAGACACGAAAATGGCCGTCGTTGCAGATGAAGTTCAAAACCGACTAGCAGAGAGCGTAGATGTCCCGGACAAGGAAATGCTCGCGCAACGCGAGAACAAGCACGAATCGCCAGGGTACTCGCCGGCGCTAACCCGCTTCTCAGATTGGAAGGCATGGGCAATCGGCGGAGCGACTGCAGTCGCGCTGATCGCTACTGCTTCCATCGCCATCTTCAATAACGCCGGCCGCCCCGATACACAGCAGGTTCAGACCATGGGTTATGTAAAGACGCAAGGCGAAGGTGTTCTCCCACCGGTAACACGCCTCTCAAATCAGGCCGCCACTCAAGCCCTCCGCGCACCGGCTGCCAAGAGTGTCGCCGTCATGCAAAACGCCGCGCTCGCGGCCGACCGCTCCACGCCTGCAGCAAACCTGCAGGCTCCCATGATCGCCCGGACCGCCTCCGTCACCATCCTCGTTAAGGATTTCGCCGCCGCTCGCGCTTCACTCGACACCATCCTCGTCCGCCATGGCGGATACAACGCAAATCTCACCATCGACACTCCTGAAAACGGCCAGCGACACTTTCAGGCATCGCTCCGGATACCCTCCAACCGGCTAGACCTCGCACTCATCGATCTCAAGAACCTTGGCCGCACTCTCAACGAATCGCAGTCCGGCGAGGAGGTCACGCAACAGCACGCCAACCTGGTCGCGCGCCTTCAGAACTCGCGCGAAACCGAACAGCGCCTCCGCACCATCCTTGAGCAGCGCACCGGCAAGATCTACGACGTGCTTCAGGTGGAACAGGAGATCGACCGCGTGCGCGGTGAAATCGAATCCATGGAAGCCGAGCAGAAGGCGCTCGAACATCGCGTGGTCTTTGCCGGCGTCGACCTGCAGCTTGTCGAGGAATACAAGGAGCGGTTCAGTTCCTCCCCCATCTCCACCTCTAGTCGCCTGCGCAACGCGTTTGTGGAGGGCATGCGCAATGCTTCCGGAACCGTGCTCGGCCTCGTCCTCTTCCTTGCAGAACTTGGACCGTCCATCCTCATCTGGTCCGCGATCCTCGGCCTTCCAGCCTTCTTCGTCTGGCGCCGTTACCGCAGACTCAGGGCACGTTTCTAGTTGCGATCATGCGCTGCAAACCAACCTGCGACTCGCCGCTCATACTCAACCGGCGCGGCCGTCGATGCCCCACAGTGATCAGCACCCGCTGGTTCCCAAAGCACAACATTTGAGTTGGCTGCCCTGATCATCTCCGAGTGGCGCGGCGGCAGATTCGTATCGGCCAGTCCATGAATCAGCAGCACGGGAACACCAGACGAGGCAACAGCCCGCGCCGGATCCGCTTTCCCAAGATCCACTCCATATCGCAGCCGAGCGTACTCCAAGCCCGCTGCAAACGCCGGGTACAACAGCGTATGACCTAGCCATGGACCTGTTGAGAACTGTTGTCCCAGGCGGTCGTATGCAGCCTCGCGAAATGTTGCAAAGGGACTCTCCGCAATCACCGCACAAAAGCCGGGTTCCGTATCGAGCGAGCGGAGAATCTGGGCTCCGCCCATCGAGTCCCCCAGCCCATCAATGCACCTCGTCGCTTGCGATTGCCGAAGCCACTCGAACCAACGCCGCAAATCGTCCGCCTCTAGGACGCCGTAGGTGGCAATCGACCCGCCGCTCGAGCCATGTGCGCGCGCATCGGGCATCAGGACTGTGTAGTGCTGCCTCAGCAGCATCTCAGCGGGACCAAGCATCCCGGCCCGATTGTCGCCCTGTCCGTGAAGCAGAATGACAGCATCACCGTTCCCGCCATCGGGCTGCATCTTCCACGCATGAAGCGCCGCACCATCGGCTGCGGCAATCTGCACGCCGCCGAGAATCGCATGATGCTGATTCGCGATTGCCGCTGCCCTCTGTTCGTCGCGCAGCGTCACTGGCCGGCGGACCGGATGCAGCGCACCTTCAACCGCAAAGACTCCAACTGCGGCGCACATCAGCAACCACGCCGTAACTGTCGCAGCGACCAAAATCAGGATGAAACGGAAACGCCTCACAACTGTGTTTACGCATCGGCCAGCGGTTGCGTTCCACTCAGGACGCATCAAGCCAGTTTGCGACGGGATGCCGCCGTCATTTGATTGTTTTGCTGTGGCGGCTTGCGGATTCCGTTGGATGTCTGGACGAACCGGGCCTCCAACTCCTGCATACGTGCGTTGGAGTCATGACACTCTGCGATCGCATGGGAAAACCGTTCCGCAGCAAGGCTCTCGAGCATTTCCCTGAGTTCGTTGTCCCTGGCGCGTCGTCCATGGTGCAGTTCCTGCGCCAGAGCCTGCCAGTCGTGCCACTCACCGATCGCAGTCTGCACCTTCCTGATCTGCGCCGCAACGTGCCTGCACGCGGGATCCGCATCCTGATGGATCTCGGCCAGGTAGCGGACCTTCTTGACCCTTTTGCGGAAATCGTGCAGGTTCTCCTCGTTGAACACAGGAAAATCCGCGACGATCCCCTGATACTGCTTCAGAATCGAGGCGAGTACCTGAGAATCCGAAACAGCGAGACGGTCGCTCGCGTAGTCGTCGATCTCACCGGCGACCGACTGAAAGTGCGAGAGCCGCCTGGTGATCTGCGCAACCAGCTTTTGCGCGGCGGAGCGCCGCTTCTTTTTCAGCCGAGTTTCCAGCCGCTCGATCTGGCCAATGCACCTCAGGCTCGACCGAGGAACGTACCCCGAAGTCCGGGTGAGCGATGCGCGCAGCCTCTGCAACTTGCCAATCCATACATCGAATTCGCGAACCGGGGCAAGTGTTGTCCTGAGTTTCTCCGCAACTTTGCCGAAGCGCAGCATCGCTTGTGCCTGGTGGCTGGCATGCGGCAATTCGGCAAGTTCGTTTTCCAGTTCCGCATGAACCCGAAGGGTAACGACGCGAAGCGCATGGACTCGCTTCCGAGTGGGTTTTCGTCCGCACTCTTCCGCTAACTCTCGCCACGCTGTTACACGATCACGCAATGTTGGGGACTGTGTTGCGAAAGATGTCGGAGTGGGATTCATTCAACGTTCATGATGATTTTATCCCGCGGTTCCACGGTGACCAGTTCTCATCAGGGCCCATTGGGGGTTTCGGTGCGTGAGACCAGGAACCTCTCCCTCGCTGTTATCCTTGATTTTAACGAGCTTACGCCCAATGGTCAGTTCCCGCTTTGCCGAAGAAATGCCTCGCAACGCTCCTTCGAAATGGGCGGCGTGGGCCTTACTTGGCGCAATGTTCCTGGCCGTGCAGTTCGCTTCACTCTTTACGCCGCCGCTGCTGGACGACGTAGACGCCTCGCATGCCCAGGTCTCTCAGCACATGGATGAGAGCGGCGACTGGGTCACCATGAAACTCAACGGGATCCGGTACCTCGAGAAGCCTCCGCTTCCCTACTGGCTCGCAGCCGGGCTTTATCGGGTTTTCGGGCAGAATGTTTTCGCCACGCACTTGCCCAATACACTCGCGATCCTCGGGCTTGCGTGGCTGGCGTGGCTGTGGACCTCACGCGGATGGGGGCCACGGGCGGGCCTTTACGGAGGGCTTGGAGTCCTTACTTCGCTCGGCCCCTTCCTGTTTACTCGCTTCGCTATTCCCGAGGCGCTGCTGAGTTTCCTGCTGCTCTTCGCGCTGTGGTGTTTCCTGACCGGACTGGAAAGCTTCCATCCCGTCCGGATTTACTGGATGTGGGCGGCTCTCGCGCTCGCTACGCTCACCAAGGGACTGATCGCTCCCGTCTTCTTTTTTGCCGCCGCCATTCCTCTCTTGCTGCTCAGCGGGCAATGGCGCCGCTGGCGCGACCTCAAGCCATTTACAGGCATTCTTGTTTACCTCGCGATCGCCGCGCCATGGCACATTCTGTGCGGTCTGAGAAATCCCGACCAGGGCCATCCCATCGGCAATCATCCCACCCCAGGAAACGTTCACGGGTTTTGGTACTTCTACTTCATCAACGAACACGTGATGCGGTTCATCGGCGGCCGGTTCCCGAATGACTACAACAAAATGCCATTCGTTGTGTACTGGCTCGCGCATCTGGTCTGGCTGTTTCCCTGGAGCCTTTTTCTGCCGGCACTTCTTGTGGTTGCGTGGAGGACGCGCCACACGTGGCTTCAGCATCTTCGCCGCGACTCAGGCCAGACTGTGGATTTCTACCTTGAAAATGCCGTTCGCGAAGACGTTGCCGGTTACGTGGCACGGCTCAAGTTTCGCGTTCGTTCAACGTGGCTGCTCTCACTCTTCGCGGGATTCACGCTGCTGTTTTTTGCCATTTCCACAAACCAGGAGTACTACACGTTTCCAGCGTGGACGCCTCTGCTGATGCTGATCGCGGGCACGCTCGCGGGCATTGAAGAACGCCGCGGCCCTGAGGGTCAAAAGCCGCTGCTCTCGCAAAAGTGGCTCAGCGGAGCGCAAGCATTCTTCGCCGTCGCCGGAGTGGTGATCGCCGCCATTCTTGGGTTCTGCCTCTGGGAGTCGCGAAGTCTGCCTTTTGTCCCCGACATCGGGACCCTGCTCGCGCATCGCGAAGTGGGCGGCTACACGCTCTCGATGTCGCACTTCTTCGATCTCACCGGGCCGTCTTTCGCGGCACTGCGACTGCCCGCCATCCTCGCCGCGGTGACGCTGCTCATCGGTCCCCTGGTTGGCTGGATTCTGCGCATGCGGCGGAAACACCTGGCTGCGACCATCAGCGTTGCGATTACCTCCGCCGTCTTTCTGATTGCCGCGCACATCGCGTTTGCCCGATTCGACCCGATGCTCAGCTCCAAGCAACTGGCCGACGCCATCCTCGCCAAAGGATCGCCGTCTGACTCGTTCATCATCTACGGCGACCAATCCGATGCTTCGTCAGTGGTTTTCTACACGCACAACTTCCTGCACAAGCCGGCCTTCATCGTCGTCGAGCCCTGCTCGCCCCACGGCAACGGATCCTCGCTGGTATGGGGCTCCTGCTATCCAGACGCGCCACACATCTTCCTTAACGACGAGCAGCTCTCGAAGATGTGGGGAACCGGCGAACGCAAATGGCTCTTCGCGCAGGATGAGAATCAGTCCAAGGCCGAGCAGCTCCTGGCTCATCGGCTTTACCCGGTCCAGTCGATCGCCGACAAGGAGCTGTGGACGGATCGGCCGCTGAGGTAACGTATAGGCGCTGAATCGCCCGGCACGAAGGGCCCGCTGGGCCTGGAGTTGGTCGACTAGAACTACTCCGCCGCCCGCATCTTTCCGCCGGGCAGCAACTGAAACACACGCCCACGCCACAGGATCCTGCTGCCCATGTAACTCGCGGCCCAGAAGAAGAAGCCCATCAAATCGCGCAGGGGGTAGAGCACAAGCAGATTGAACCAGCTTGGATCGCGCACTACCATCTGGCCTACCGCAATCGAAAGCGCTTCGCGTGATGCTACCGCGCAGGCGAGCAGCACAACACCCCAGGATGGATGACCCAGCAGCAGGCCGGCTGCCAATCCAAGCAGTCCGAAGGGCATGCTGAAGGTAAGCGCTGTTCCGAAGTGGCCCTTCGGACGCGAGAAGCGCGTTGACTTCATCCATCGCACCTGGTGTTTCAATGACGCCATCAGGCTGAGGTTGATTACGATGTGATCGATGGCATGATGGCTGAGCACGACCTGCTGCCCGAGCTTGTACGTTTCGTTGCCGAGGACAAAATCATCGGCGCAGTAATCCGCGGTCACCTTGAAGCCGCCTATACGCCGGATCACGTCGCGCCGGAAGGCCATCGTCGGGCCGAGCACAAACTGCATGCCCTCCATCATGCGCGCCACCAGGACTCCGGCCGTCATCTCGACGCTCATGCCTACCGCTTCGAGGCGCGCCCACAAACCGCCACCCGACGCGATGCCGCGATACACACAGCACATGCCTCCGACTTTCTCGTCGGCAAACGGAAGGGCGACGGCGCGGAGATAATCGGGCGTAACTCGGACGTCGCTGTCGCTGATGACAAGAATGTCGTAGGCCGCCGACTTCTCCATCAGCTCCATCGATGCGACCTTGGCGTTGATGTAGGGCGGCTCGCCGGTTGAAAAGAATTTCGCAGGGATGTTGGGATATCGCGCGGCCACGCGCCGCGCGATATCCAGGCCAGCGTCATTCGGCTCGCGCGCGCAGAAGAGAATTTCAAACTCGGGATAGTCCTGTTCGAAGAAGCTGGCGAGATGCTTTTCGAGATCCGGCTCGGCCCCCGCCAGGGGTTTCAGCAGCGTCAGCGGCGGGGTGAATCCCGGCCGCTTCTTCAACTCGGCTTCGGCGGTCCGCCGCTCCCGCAGATACCGCGGCACCGCGGCCAGGGTCATACCCGTAAAGACGGTGGACGTAATGATCCCAAAGACCGCGATCGCTAGCAGGACGTACCCCATGCAGGTTTAAGAATACGCGTTGCGCTCGCAGCGGAAACGGCCGGGCAGATTCGTTTCCAGGGTCCATCATTCCACGGATTCGCATCAGCTGATCCCGGGGTACCGCAGGGTACCCCCATCGACATCCGGCTTCTGGCGCTTAATTCTCTGCTTTCATGCGGCTTGCGGACCGCGCCTCCCCCAAATTCCTCAACTATTTAAACTTAGCTGTAGATTCCTCTAAATACAGGGATTAGAGCCTTTGGGTTGAACACAGCAAAGCATAAGAAAGGTAAGTCCTGAGAGAGTCGACTTAGTTTGATTATGCGGCGCGACCGGGATAATTACCCTGCAAGACTGCAGGAACATTTTTTGCGAATGGATTGAAGGGGTTAGAAGGAAGTCCTGATAAAGAGGGGGTTGACAGGGAAAAAGCAGGGACCAGAGATCAGGGATCAGGGATCAGGGATTAGGGAGTAACCGGAAGGGAGTCACCGACCGATGATCTAACCGCATTTCAACGTCCGATTCCGGATGTTTTAAGCGTCGCGCTTGTTCCCTGTCCGTGTAATCACCGTTGGCCGGCGCAGCGGCACGATGGCGCCTGATGAGCCGGGCGCATTCTGCTGGAAGCGCGTCAGCATCTCGGAGCGCACATACTCCACGAAGCTCTGCATCTGGCGGTTCATCTCTTCCATGCGCTCGCGCATCTGCAGAATGATTGCAATCCCAGCGATGTTTACGCCAAGATCGCGCGCCAGGTTCAGGATGAACTCCAGCCGCTCCAGGTCTTCGTCTGTATACAGCCGCGTATTGCCTTCGGTACGCGAAGGCTTCAGCAGTCCCTCGCGCTCGTAGAGACGCAATGTCTGCGGATGTATCTCATACATCTCGGCCACCGCCGAGATCATGTACGCGCCTTTGGATTTGCGTTTCGCAGTCATGGTGAGTACCAGTTCGCAGTTCTTGGTTCGTAGTTCACAGTTTGTCGAATAACGTCGCCCGCGGGTCCTGCGGGTTGAGCTTGGCCAGTTCGCGCATGATCTCGCGGCTGCGCTCGTCGTTCAGCGTAGGAATCACTACCTGCACGGTTACGATCTGATCGCCGCGCTGACCCGGGTTGGAAGCGCTCTCCACGCCGCGTTCACGCAACCTCAGTTTCTGTCCATTCTGGGTACCTGGCGGAATCTTCAACTGGGCGCGGCCGTCGATGGTCGGAACCTCAACCTTTGCGCCCATTGACGCCTCAGGCACGGTGACCGGCACGGTGACCTGAATATCATCTCCCGCGCGGGTAAACACCGGATTCGTTCCCGTGCGGACAATGACGTAAAGATCGCCCGGGGGTCCGCCGTTCACTCCGGCATTGCCACGGCCCGCCAGCCGTATCCTCTGCCCATCGCGCGTGCCTGCCTTGATGCGGAATTCGACCGTCTCCGTCTTGCTGACCGTACCCTCTCCGCGGCACGTCGGACACTCGCTGGTAACGCGCCCGGAACCTCCGCAGCGCGGGCACGGAATGTTGAATTTCATCCGCCCGCCCATCTGCGTCACCTGACCCGAGCCATTGCACTCCGGGCAGGGCATCGGTCCGCCTGTGTGGGCCATGCCGTGGCATGTCGGGCAGGTCTCCTGACGGTGTACCTGAATGCGTGCCTGGCCCCCGCGAATGGCGGACCAGAAGTCGATCGTGGCCTGATACTCAAGATCTGTCCCCGGCTGCGGCCCGCGTGGGCGTTGCTCTTGTTGCTGCGCTCCCGTGAAGATGCCTGAGAAGATGTCTTTGAAGCTGCCCCAGCTGGACGAGCCCGGCCCCGCTTGCTGTCCTGTGTGCGGGCCGCCCTGGAATCCAGAGAAGTCGAATCCGTCGAAGTCCACCGGGGCACCGCCCGAACGCTGCTGCCGCGCATAAGCCTCGGCCTGCGCGGGGTCGATCTGGTCGGAGTAGAAGCCGAGCTGGTCGTAAACCTTGCGCTTCTTCTCGTCGCTCAGCACGTCGTTGGCTTCGGAGATCTCCTTGAACTTCTCTTCGGCTTTTTTGTCGCCGGGATTTACGTCGGGATGATATTTGCGCGCAGCCTTGCGAAAGGCCTTCCGAATCTCCTCCGGCGTGGCCGTCTTCTTGACGCCCAATAAACCGTAATAATCCTTGTTTCTGTTCGCTGTTGTGGCCATCGAATTCTATTCAATTCCTTCAATGCGGCTTATTCATCTTTACATCGCGCGATCCTAATCCGCGCTCGTCGAAACATCAAAAGCAACAGCAGATCCTTCGACTCATCACCCCCAACGCTACAACGCCTGGGGTCCGTTCGCTCAGGATGAAACCTTTGCAAGAAGGGGTGAACGACTGACGCCGTTCACCCCGTCCTGATGCATCTCCGCCCGAAGGGCGGGGTTGGCCGCACCGCAGGTGCTATTTCTTTTCGTCGACGTCGACATACTCGGCATCGATTACGCCTTCGTCTTTCTTCTGTCCGCTGTCGGGCGTGCCATCGGCCTGCGCCGAAGGGGCACCCTGGCCTGTGGACGCTGAGCTGGCCTTGTACATCGCCTCCGCCAGCTTGTGGCTGGCCTGGGTCAGCTTGTCGTTGGCTGCCTTCATCTCGGCGGCGTTGTTTCCTTCGAGTGCCTTCCTGGCGTCGGCCAGTGCTGCTTCCACGTCCGTTTTGTCCGCAGCCTGCACCTTGTCGCCGCTCTCCTTCAACATCTTGTCGATGTTGTAGACCAGGCCGTCGAGCGAGTTGCGCGACTCGATCTCGTCGCGCTTCTCCTTGTCCTCGGCCGCGTGCGACTCAGCATCCTTCGCCATCCGCTCCACCTCTTCCTTGGAAAGGCCGGAGCTGGAGGTAATCGTGATGCGAGTGTCCTTGCCGGTTGCATTGTCCTTGGCCGTCACGTTCAGAATGCCGTTGGCATCGATGTCAAAGGTGACCTCGATCTGCGGCACACCACGCGGCGCCGGCGGAAGCCCGCCAAGCTTGAATTTTCCAAGCGTGCGGTTTTGCCCGGCCATGGGGCGTTCACCCTGCAGGACGTGAACTTCGACTTCGGTCTGATTGTCCGCGGCCGTCGAGAACGTCTCCGTCTTCTTGGTGGGAATCGTCGTGTTGCGCGGAATCATCGGGGTAGCCACGCCGCCCAGGGTTTCGATCGCGAGGGTCAGCGGAGTCACGTCGAGCAGAAGCAGGTCTTTCACCTCGCCTGCGAGTACGCCCGCCTGAACAGCCGCTCCAACCGCGACTACTTCGTCGGGGTTCACGCCGCGATGGGGCTCCTTGCCAAACAGGCCCTTCACCATCTCCTGGATCTTGGGCATGCGGGTCTGGCCACCGACGAGGACGACTTCATTGATGTCCTTCGGCGTCACGTTCGCGTCGGCCATCGCCTTGCGGCAGGGCTCGAGCGACCGCTCCAGCAGATCGGAAACCATCTGCTCCAGCTTGCTGCGCGTCAACTTGCGAACGAGGTGCTTCGGGCCGCTCGCGTCAGCAGTGATGAACGGCAGGTTGATCTCAGTCTCCACGGTGGTGGAGAGCTCGATCTTGGCCTTTTCCGCCGCATCCTTGAGACGCTGCAAAGCCATCTCGTTGCCCTTCGAGCTCAGGTCGAGTCCCTGTTCCTGTTTGAATTCGGCAATGAGCCAGTCCACAATCCGCTGGTCGATATTGTCGCCACCCAGGTGGGTGTCGCCGTTGGTCGACTTCACTTCGATAACGCCTTCGCCGACTTCGAGGATCGAAATATCGAAGGTGCCGCCGCCGAAGTCATATACGGCGATTGTCTCGTCCTTTTTCTTGTCGAGTCCGTAGGCCAGCGCGGCGGCGGTGGGCTCGTTCACGATGCGCTTTACATCGAGGCCGGCGATCTTGCCCGCATCCTTGGTGGCCTGGCGCTGCGCGTCGTTGAAGTAAGCGGGAACGGTGATCACGGCCTGCGAAACTGTCTCGCCAAGGTAAGCCTCGGCGCTCTTCTTCAGCTTCTGCAGAATCATCGCGGAAATCTCGGGCGGGGTATATTCCTTGCCCTGCGCCATAACCGCAACGTGGTCGCCCTGCGGAACGACCTTATACGGCACCATCTTGAGCTCGTCAGAGACTTCGTTATAGCGCCGTCCCATGAAGCGCTTGATCGAATAGATCGTGTTTTCGGGGTTCGTAATGGCCTGCCGCTTAGCCACCTGACCGACCAAGCGCTCGCCGCTCTTGGCAAAGCCGACTACCGACGGAGTCGTCCGCGCACCTTCCTCATTCGGGATGACTTTTGGCTCACCGCCTTCAAGGACGGCTACACAGGAGTTGGTCGTGCCCAGGTCGATTCCAATAATTTTTGCCATGGTTTTGTTTTGCCTCAGAGTACAAAGAATTTCGAATGTCAGTGAATAAGATGCACCATGAGTGAATTAGTGTCAACTTTTATTGACACGATTTTAGTGAAGGATATCCACATTCCGGATCCGAACACCCCTCACCTCTAGCCTGTTTCGAGCACGTCTTTCCCATCCCACAATCTGCAATCCGGCGATCTTTCTCTATTGCGGACCATTTTGGTCTTATTTTATAGTTTAACTACGACCAAATCAGTCGGATATCTTGGATTGGGGCCCGCACGTGGTACGAACCTTCCTCAATTTCACTCGAAAATCGGGTGAATTTCTATTAAGAATCAATAGCTTAGCCGCGATCCTCGGCGTGCTGTGCTTTTCTTCCGTAATTCGAGCGCAGGAGAAGCCCTACTTCGTCACCTACTCAGACGACCTGGAAGAGCCCGGTAACCTCGAGATTGAGACGCAATTCGTTACCGCGTCTCCCAAGAATGCCAACGCCTTCTTTGCCCCGACCGTCGAGTTCGAGTATGGCGTGACTGCCTGGTGGACCACCGAGGCGTATATCCAAGGCCAGGTGACCCAGAACGATTCCGCCATCCTCACCGGGTATCGTCTGGAGAACCGCTTTCGCCCGTTGCCTCGCGAATATTGGATCAATCCCGTCCTGTATGTCGAATACGAGAACGTAAACAACGGCGACAAAAGTTTCCTTGAAGTCGTCGGGCACGATACGGTCACCAGGCTCCAGGTGCCCAATGCCATCCTTCGCGCCGAACTCGAGCGGTCGGTGGAGGGCAAGCTCATCCTCTCCGGGAATGGCCATGGCATCAACTTCTCCGGCAACTTCATCGCCGAGAAGGACGTCAACGAGGCGTCATCGTGGGAATTCGGCTATGCGCTGGGGGCGTCTCGCCCGCTTGCTCTGAAGGCCTCGGGGCAGCGCTGCACCTTTTGCCTGCAAAATTTTGCGGCTGGAGGCGAGCTGTTTGGCGGCCTCGGTGATCGGTACTCATTCGGGCTGAACCAGACGGCGCAGTATGCCGGGCCTGTGATTTCGCTGAATGCTCCCAACGGGTTCACTTACAAGTTTTCTCCCGAGTTCGGCCTGAACAACAACGCGGCCACGGTTTTGTGGCGTTTCGGCGTGTCCTACGAAATCTCCCAGTTCCGCGACTGGTTCCGGAGGTCGAAATGAAGCGCTCGGTGATTGTTTTAGCTGCGCTGATTTCCGTCTCGGCTGTTTCCTTTGCCAAAGCGAACGGGAAGTGGCTCGAGAAGGTTCCAAACGCGGACAAGACGCGGGTGAACCCTTACGCCGGACAAACCGATGCAATCGCTGCAGGCAGGAATCTGTTTGTTGCCAATTGCTCTCAATGCCACGGTCAGAACGCCGAAGGCAAGGGCTCTCGGCCGAGCCTCCGCAGCGAACGCATAAAGGCGGCGACAGACGGCGATCTCGCCTGGCTCCTCAAAAATGGGGAGGTCTACAAAGGCATGCCTCGCTGGTCCGGGCTGCCCGAGCAGCAGCGCTGGCAGATTATCTCCTACATTCGCAGCTTGAACCCCTGAAGGAACTCTGGAAAGATCATGATCATCTCTCGCAAGAGCATTGGGATTTTTTTATTGATTGCTGCCTTTGGGCCTGTCGCCGCCTTCATGGAAGGCTGTGGCGCCGGGGAGGCTCCGCCGCCGCTGACCGAGTCGGATTCGACCCCGCCCGCTGATTCGATCGGCGAAGCACTTTTCCTTGATACGCGGTTTTCACAGTATTTCGCGGCCCATATGACGGATGTGAATAGTCCGCTCACCACCGGGGATCCGGTCGTTAATGAAGTGGAAACGCTGAGCAGTCCCTTGCCGGGGCCTTTTGCCGGGCAATCGATTAACTGCCGCTCCTGCCATTTCGTTACGGAGTTTCAGGGGGTTTCCGGCGCCGGTAATCGCACTTACGCCGATTTCACGACCCGCAGCCCGATTCCTCTTGGACAGCCGCAGCCAAACGGTTTTGTGCGTACGCCGCGGAATGCCATGCAGATGGTGGGATCATTTATCCCGCGCTCCGGACCGATGTTTCTCCACTTCGATGGGGAATTTTCTTCTGGCGAAGACCTTGTCGTCGGCACCATGACGGGCCGCAACTTCGGATGGCTTCCATCGCAATACAGCCAGGCCATCGCCCACATCGCGCAAGTCATCCGACAGGACAATGGCGGCGGCGCGCTGGCAGCGGAGCGGCTGAACGGACTCAGCTACGCAGTGCTATTCAAGGGCACCGATCCGCGCATAACGAGCGATCTCCTCCTGCCTGCGGCGCAGCGGATCGATGTTTCGACAGCGACCGATGCGCAGATCGTGCAGGAGGTCGCCATGTGCATCGCCACCTACATGAACGATCTGCTTTTCCAGCGCGACAAGTACAACCGGTACATCGGTTCGCCATATGACAATTTTCTGCGGGCAAATTTCCTCCCCCAGGCTCCGCTGGCGGGCGAAACGAAAGCAGCCTATAACCAGCGGCTTTTGCAGCAGGTGATGGCTCTTTCGAGTCCCGTCTACATTACTGCGAACGATGGGTCATTCCGATACCACACGCAGACCTATCAGTTCGGCCCGACGGAATTGCAGGGGCTCAAGATTTTCCTGTCCTCCGCGTCCGCGGGGACAACGAACGCACATGCGGGAAACTGCGCCTCGTGCCATCAGGCGCCTGACTTCTCCGATTTCGTGTTTCACAATACCGGCGTATCCCAGGTGGAATACGACGCCGCAAATGGAACGGGCGCATTCATGAATCTTCATGTTCCCGGCAACAGCGAACGGCTGGCCAACTTTGACGCTTACCTGCCGGTCTCCGCGGCTCATCCGAATGCCTCGGAGGCTTTTCGTCATGAGTCGGTTGCCGGCAACCCTCTGTATGCGGATCTCGGTCTCTGGAACATTTATCTCAACCCCGATGTTCCCAATCCGCAGGCGAATCTCAAGAACTTTGTGTGCGCGGCCGGGAAAGACTGTTCGGCGGACCAGGGACTGGCCTCGACGATTGCCCAGTTCAAGACGCCCGTGCTCCGTGATCTTGAAGACTCGGCGCCCTACTTCCACAACGGCAATGCTGTGACGTTCAACGACGTTGTAAACCACTACATCGCGGTTTCCATGCTGGCGCGCCAGGGTTTGCTTCGAAATGCGCCGCCTGAATTTGCAAACATGTCGATCAGCGCGGATGACCTCGATGCGCTGGTTGCTTTCCTCAAGTCACTCACCGAAGACTACGACGACGCATGAGCCATTTCTGGAGAGGATGACCGTTACTTTCAAACCCCTGCCGACATTCTGATCCTTGTGTGACGAACGACCTTGCGAACCAATTCGGACCAAATTAGTCTGTGTTTATACTTCAATATGCGATCAAATTAGTCGTATATATCGATGCGAGGCTCACGTGATGATCCTTTCTAAACCTTGGCCCATTATTTAGTCCGCATCGTTCTATCCTGATCTCTCTTGCTCTTCGTTGTCTTTTTCTGATTCCAGCACTCAAAGCGCAGGAGAAGCCCTATTTTGTTACGTACTCTCACGATCTTGAAGAGCCTGGAAATCTGGAGATCGAGACCAAAACCGCGCTTGGCCAGCCTGCCGGCGCCAACAACTTCGGGGCCCTGACCAGTTCACTGGAGTACGGTGCGACCGCATGGTGGACGGCAGAGTTTTACCTCGACGGCCAGGCGACAGCGCAGGAATCCACCATTCTGACAGGATTCCGCATTGAAAACCGCTTCCGCCCTCTGATGCGCGAGCATTGGATCAATCCGGTCCTCTATGTCGAGTACGAGAACATTAACGGAGCCGATAAAACCCTTCTCGAAGTCGTGGGGCACGATGGCCAGGCGGATCTCTCCGAGCCAAATAACGAAGCTCGCGAAGAGCAGGAGCATGAGGGCGAACTGAAGCTGATCCTCTCGTCCAACCTCAAGGCCTGGAACATCTCTGAGAACTTTATCGCCGAAAAGAATTTCGCCCACGAGCCGTGGGAGTTTGGCTATGCCCTCGGGGCCGCCCGCCCCCTGCGCAGCCTTGGCAGCGGCTCGCCGTGCGTCTTCTGCCTTGAGAAGTTCAGCGCCGGAGGAGAGATGTACGGCGGGCTCGGCGATACCTGGTCCCTGACGCTTGGAGATACCTCGCACTATATTGCGCCCATCGTTGGGTGGCAGCTTCCCGTCGGACGCCTCAGTTTTTCGACCGGGTTCGGTTTGACTTCGTCGAGCCTCGATCGTGTTTACCGAATCGGATGGGCCAGCGAACTTCCCCAGGTGAACACCTGGTTCCGCGGTCACAACGGAGGTGGGAAGTGATTCGACGTACTCTCGGTCTTCTCTGTCTGTTTGCAAGTGCAACCATTCTTCTGAGTGCCGCAGTTTCCTCTCGCTGGAATCAAGTCCCGGCGAAAGATCACTCCCGCATCAATCCCCTTGCTTCCTCTCCCGACTCGATTCCAGCCGGCGCCCTGATCTATCGCCAGTATTGCCAGCAGTGCCACAAGGCGGACGCCATGGGCGATGGCAAGAAGAAGCCCTCTCTCCGCAGCGACCACATCAAGTCCGTCAGCGACGGAGACCTGGAATGGTTTCTTCGCCAGGGCGATCTTCGCCACGGCATGCCCTCGTGGTCGAGTCTTCCTGAAGCACAGCGCTGGCAACTGGTCGCCTATCTCCGCTCCATTCAAAAGTAGATTTGATTTGCTCCTTGAGAGCTCGCAACGAAACAAATCCCAGGCGCCCTCCGGGCACCTGGGATTTGCGGCAATTGGGGGGTTTGAGAGTATTCAGCGTCCTGTCTGCATCGAGTACGGCGGCATCGGGAGAGTGGATTTAATCGCGAGGGAAATTCTTGAGGGCATCGCAAGGATTCTGTGTGAAATGGCCAAATCTGAAGAGAATTTGCCGGGAGTTGGCCAGAGACGGATAGAATGTCGCTGTTCAGCGGTTTCCCCCGAATGCCCGAACAGCCCGACAATCCGACTCCTTCACATCCTCGTACTCAGGATGAGAGAGCAATCTCATCGGGAATGTACAGAAGCGGTGTGGGTAGCGACAAATCGCTTATGGATCGGGTGCGCGTCCGCGAGCAGCAGGCGATGACCGAGATCTTCGACCGGTATGCAGGGCTGGTGTATTCGGTTGCTCTGCGTGTGCTGAACGATAGCGGACACGCGGAAGATGTGATGCAGGAGATTTTCTTTCAGCTTTGGCGGAACCCGGACAGCTTCTCATCGTCCAGAGGATCACTTGGAGCGTGGCTGCTGGTGGTTGCGCGAAACCGCGCAATCGACCAATTGCGACAACGCAAGCCAGGGGAACCAGTGGACGAAGTGGTGATTGCTTCGACGACAAACCTGCACAGCGAGGCAGAGCGCAGCATCATCATGCAGAGAGTTCAAGGCATCATGGGGAATCTGCCCAAGGAGCAGCAGCAATCGTTGCAAATGGCTTTTTTTGACGGTCTATCGCACTCGGAGATCGCAGAGAAGACGGGACAACCGTTGGGAACAATCAAGACACGGATCCGGTCGGCTCTTACCAGTTTGAGAAAGAGGCTTGAAGCGTGACGGACGCGCAGCACATCTCGCAGGAAGATCTCGCGCTCTACGCGCTACGGACTCTCTCGAACGATGAGTCCGCAGCTGTGCGCGAACATCTCTCCGGGTGCGACGAGTGCCGGACGGAACTGGCCAGCCTGGGCGGCGACATGGCCATGGTTGCGCTCAGCGTGGATCAGAAGCCTCTGCCTGCGGGCGCCCGGGAGCGCTTCACGCAGAGAATTGCCGGCGAGGTCCAAGCGAATCCGATGGTTACGAAGCCAGCCGGGGTGGTTGCAATTGACGGTTCCCCCAAGTTCCGGGGCGCCGGATGGGCCGGTTGGATTGCCGCGGCTGCCATGTTGATTGTCGCTATTGCTCTGGGCTTCCAGGTAAGCCTGCTCAGGGCCCGTCTTCATGACATGGACAACAGGATCGCTTCTTTGGAGGAAGGCAAGTCGCACGCGGAGCAGGTGGCTGAGTTGTTGACCACGCCAACCGCGCAGAGGGTCCTGCTCACGGCACCGAAAACAGCACCCGCACCGGCGGGCCACGTGATTTACCTGCCATCGCGCGGCCAACTGATCCTGCAGGCGAACAACCTGGCGCCTGTGCCCGCCGGCAAAACTTATGAGTTGTGGGTGATACCCGCAAATGGGTCAGCGCCGATTCCTGCCGGATTATTCAGACCGGATGCGTCAGGAAATGGATCAGTGGTGCTGCCGCCGATTCCATCAGGAGTCAGTGCGAAGGCGTTTGGAGTGACGATTGAGGATGCGGCGGGTTCGAAAACGCCGACGGCTCCGATCCTTCTGGCCGGCGCAGTTTCTTCGAGTGGGGAATAAACGGGAATCGCTGGCAGCAAACAGGATCTTTGCTTCGTCACCAGGCCATAACGTTCGGCCAGAAAAAACGAATGCCCACTGTCTCTCGTCACAACGGGTGGTCGCCCCAATCATGTAGTCTCGACTGTTCTCGTAGTGATGATCACCGCTGAGGCCCAAGCCCGGTATCCGCTCACACAGGGCGTCAACCCCTGGCTCGTCACGTGCTCGGTGATGCTGCCGACCTTCATGGAGGTGCTGGACACCGCCATCGCGTCGGTAGCTCTGCCTTACATCGCGGGCAGCCTGTCGGCAACCAATTCTGAAGCCACCTGGGTGCTGACCAGCTACCTGGTGGCGAACGCGGTCATCCTGCCCGCCTCCAACTGGTTTGCTCGCCGCTTCGGACGCAAGCGCTTCCTGCTGACCTGCGTCATCATCTTCACCATTGCGTCGTTCTTCTGCGGAGCCGCACCCTCCCTCTCGGTCATCCTCCTTGCTCGAATACTGCAGGGGGCAGGAGGAGGCGCGCTGCAACCGCTCTCGCAGTCGATCCTGCTGGAAAGCTTTCCGCCCGCCGAACGTTCCAAGTCGATGGCGGCTTACGGACTCGGCATCGTTGTCGCGCCGGTGCTTGGCCCCACGCTTGGAGGATGGCTCACGGACACCTGGAGTTGGCGATACGCCTTCTACATCAACATTCCCGTTGGCCTCCTTGCGGTCTTCATGATTGCGCGCTTCGTCCACGACCCGCCCTACATCAAGAACGCCAAAGTGGGCCCGTTCGATAACATCGGTTTCGGCCTCCTGGTCGTCTGGACGGGCTGCCTTCAAGTGGTGCTCGACAAGGGCCAGGAAGACGACTGGTTCGGAGCGATCTGGGTGAGATGGGCCGTCGCGGCGCTCGTCGTCGCGCTCATCGGCTGGATCTGGCGATCATGGACGAATCCCAGGGGCCTGGTTGATCTGCACATTCTGAAGAACCGCAACTTCCGGACGGGGTGTTTTCTCATTGCTCTGCTGGGGATGTGCATTTACATCACCATCACGATTTTGCCTCTCTACTACCAGGAGATTCTCGGGTACACAGCGTTTACGGCCGGCATCGTCGTGGGCCCGCGCGGAATCGGGTCTTTCATCGGTTCGCCGGTGATCGGCATGCTCGGGTCGCGCATGGACAATCGCAAGCTTCTGAGCGCAGGGTTTGTAGGGTTTGGCGTTTGCGCTTTGTTCTTCGGCACAGTCAATCTCGACATCGGCCCTAACACGCTGCTCATTCCGATCCTGCTCACGGGGTTCGCGCTGAGCTTCGTTTTCGTACCGCTCGCGACGATGAGCACTTCGACGGTTCCTCGCGAGGAAATGGGCAGCGCGACCGGCCTCTTCAACATGCTGCGTAATATCGGCGGCTCAATAGGAATTGCAATGGCCACCACTGCGATTATTCGCCGCGCCGCGCTGCATCAGACCGAAATCGGCGCCAACCTCGCGCCATCGAACATCGTTTTTCAACAGAAGTCAGCGGCAATCTCCTCGTATCTCGGCCATGAGCTTGGCCGCGCCTCCGCACGCCCCGGCTCCATGGGCCTGCTCTACGGATTGCTTCAGCAACAATCAGCGCTGCTCGCCTACGTCGACGTTTTTCGCTGGACGGCGCTGCTGGCCTTCTTCTGTGCGGGCGCAGTTTGGCTGTTCGGGAAACCACCGAAACACGCGGCGCCTCCACCTGGCGCACACTAAGAAATCTCGCCGCTATAACTTTTTGAGCATCTCACTCCACTCGCCTCACTGAAGAAAAAGAGTTCTACCGGTGCTTGCTTATCACGCAGCAGGCTTGCGTCGGCCACACTCAAGCCGCTTGCCGATTCAGTGTTTTCAGCGGTTTTGCATGATGGCAATTTACCTCCCGAACTTTTTTTCGCAACTCCCGATTTTCGGCATCAAATTATCCGGATCATCCTTAGCCTCTGCGGGTGCGGGTGTGATCCAACTCAGGGGCAGGGGCGCTGGGGTTTTCGCGATTTCCCTCACCTCATCGGCGACGAAGGAGAATCGCAATGACAGTCGTCGGACCCTGCCCTTTTCTTAACCCAACTCCGGAGAGTTTCCTATGTCATCCCCCTCAAAAGACCTGAAAGAAGTGGAATCTTCCTTGCGTTCCGTAATCCAGGCACTGATCGATGGCCAGGAGGGATTCAAGAAAATTGGCGAAGAAATGAAAGATGAAACCTTGAAAGAGTATTTCCTCGCCGAATCGCTAACACGCGCCCAGTTCCGCGGCACTCTGGAATCGATCCTTCACCAGGAAGGCGTGCACGACATCAAGGAGAGCGGCACCGCTGCCGGCACCATCCTGCGCGCCTGGGGCAACCTGAAGTCGGCGCTCGGAGGCGGCGATTCGAGTCTCCTGTCAACGGCCGAAGAGGGCGAAGACGAGGCTGTCCAGGCATATGCCAGAGCAATGGAAGCCTACATGCCACTTCCTGTTCGCCAGGTGCTCGCCACGCAGGCGGCGCACATTGAAAAATCGCACGAGTTCGTCAAAGCTGCACGCGACACCAAGAAATAGAAGCGAACTTTCTCCTCACGTGGAGTGCCTTGGACAGGCACTCCTTTTTTTCGAATTGTTCCGGTGGAAACCGCGGGTGGCCAGATCTTCGTTCCGCATTCCAGCGGATCGGAGACGGGGCGGTTTTGAAGATTCTTGGCCGGCGGCTAAATGCTGGAGGCTAGGAGTTTGCCACCAGAGGCTCGAATCGCCGCGCATCCTCATCGAACCGCTCGATCCGTCCCGACAAAATGTCGTAGTACCACCCATGAACCTCCAGGCGGCCCTCGCGCATGGCTCGCCCAACCGAAGGCTGCGCCTTCAGATTGAGCAACTGCGCCACTACGTTCCCGCGAATTAACGAGCCGATCTCGGCATGGGGCCCATCCGCCTCGTTCAGAGGCTGCCGATGCGAGAATGCCGCCTCAACGTGCTGCAACCACCGGCTTGCCTTGGGCAGCTTTTCCAGCCCTTGACGATTCACTGCCGCTTTCAGCGCTCCACAATCTGAGTGCCCGCACAAAATGATATTCGGCACCTTCAGCACATCCACGGCATACTCGATGGTTGCCGTCACGCCGTCCACATCGTTCATCGAAATCGGCACCACATTCCCGATGCTGCGGCTGATAAACAGATCGCCGGGGCCGGTGCCGAGGATCAAGTCCGGAACGATACGCGAGTCAGAGCACGTGATAAACAGCCATTCCGGCGCCTGCGACTCCGACAACAGACGAAACTCATCCTTCCGCCGCGGAAATACTTCCGCCCGAAACTTCCTGTGCCCCTCTATCAACCGCTTCATTCCGAACCTCTCCTACTTCTCCAAGAGCCACAACCAGCCTACCGCACCGCCTTTGTTAGGCTTGTTAAACAGATTTCAGGAGCCAGTTCACCAGTGACCAGATCAGCCCTGTTTTGTTCAGCCGCATTTTGTGTGTCCGTTTTCGCCGCCTTTTCTCTTCCACTCGCAGCCCAGTCGGTCGATACCATCGACCCGGCGCTGAAAGCCCGTATCGATCGCATCGCGGCCGGAGTTCTTGAGCAGCGAGGAGTTCCCTCCGCCTCGGTCGCAGTTGTGAAAGCCGGCAAGGTCGTCTACACCCACGCTTACGGCCTCGCGCAGATCGAGCCCGACAGGCCCGCGACGCCCGACATGCGTTACTCCATCGGGTCCGTCTCCAAGCAATTTACGGCAGCCGCAATCCTTCTGCTTCAGGAACAGGGCAAGCTGACACTCGACGATCCCGTCGGCAAATACGTACCCGGCATCACCCGTGGCGATGAGGTGACCATCCGCCAGATCCTCTCCCATACCTCCGGCTACCAGGACTACTGGCCCGAGGATTACCTGATGACGCCGATGATGAAGCCCTCCACGCCGCAGCAGATCATCGACACCTGGGCCAGGAAGCCGCTGGACTTTGAACCGGGCACGCAGTGGCAATATTCCAACACCAACTACGTCATCGCAGGTCTCATTGTGGAAAAAGTCAGCGGGCAGAAAGTGATGGACTTCCTCGTGGAGCACGTCTTTCGCCCCCTGGGCATGAAGAGCGTGTGGAACTCCGATGAAACCAAGCTTACGCAGACTGACGCCACGCCTTATATTCGCTACGCTCTCGGTCCGCTAAGGCTCGCGCCGAAAGAAGGCCGTGGCTGGATGTTTGCCGCGGGCGAGCTGGCCATGACGCCGCACGATCTGGCGCTCTGGGATGAAAGCCTTATCGCACAGACCGTTCTGAAACCGGAAAGCTATAAGGAGATGTTCACCGAAGTGAAGCTCAAGAGCGGCGCCGGAACGCAATATGGGCTCGGCGTGGAAGTCAAGACCCGCGACGGTCACCGGTCCATTGAGCACAGCGGCGAAGTGACCGGCTTCGTTTCTGACAATGTGGTACTGATCGATGACGGAGTGGCGGTCGCGGTGCTCACCAACCACATGGAAAGCGGCGCTAGCCAGATTGCCAATCTCGCCGCTTCCACAGTTGCCGGCGAGAAATTGTCTGCTTCAGAGGAGCAGGCACTGAATATCTATCGCGGACTGCAGAAGGGCGAAATCGACCGCAGCCTGCTCGCGCCGAATCTGAACGACTATTTCTCATCGCAGGCTGTGGCCGACTTCAAGAGCAGCCTGGGCCCACTCGGCGAGCCGCTGACGTTTCACCAGATGAGCGAGTCTCTGCGTGGCGGTATGACGTTCCGCGCATTCCGCATCGTTTACCCGACGCGCCGCCTGAGCCTGAGCACCTATACCTACCCCGACGGCAAACTCGAGCAATATCTCGTCGGCCCCGCAGAGTAGCCATGGTGGGAAAACACGTAGACCGTTTCGCGGGAGCAGGGCTGCCACTTTGCTCCGGCGTGACGTCGAATGAATGGGCAAATCACGAGGCCTCGGGCTAGTAACCAGGAGCTGGAAGGATGCTTCACCGATTCGTATTCACGACGGCTCTCACCATCACCAGCCGCGTAGTGCAAATTCGCGATCGCCTTGCCGGCCGCATCCCGCCTCGACACCTCGTATGCGCCACCGTTTCCGCGTCACGCCACACGGTTCCCAGCGGGAAGAACTTTCTGGATGCTGTCTATGCCCAACCGGCTGGCGGACAACCGCATTCCACTCTTCTCATCTGCCACGGAATCGGCGAAATTGCTTCGCAATGGTTTGGCGTTCAGAGGCTTCTTGCTGAGAACGGCATCGCGTCCCTGGTGTTCGATTACTCCGGCTACGGCCGCAGCACCGGGCACATCGACTGGCTGCCAATGCGAGCACGATGCGGTCGCTGCATTTGAATACCTCGAGCGCCTCTCGCCGGGGATCCCGATTTCGGTGCTCGGATATTCGCTCGGTACCGGCATCGCTTCGGCGGTTCTCGATCGCATAAGCCCGGATCGCCTCATTCTGTGCGCGGGCTATAGCTCATTCCGCAAAGCTGCGCGTGCCGCCTGGATTCCGCACTTTCTCTCTCCGCTTGTGCCGCCGATCTGGTCCGCCGATGATGCGCTCCGAAACTGCACTCTCCCGATCCTCATTGTCCAGGGAGACCGTGACCGTCTTTTTCGCATGCACAATGGCCCACGATCTCGTCGGCTGCACCGGAGGCCGCGCCGATCTGCTGATTCTTCCGGCCCGATCCCATAACTACCCCGTCTATCACCCGCAACCGCACTATTGGGGACCGATCGCTGAGTGGATCCTTCAGCCTGAGAGTGAATTCGCCTCAACTCACTGAGCCCAGGTGGCTAAATCCCGCGGTCACCCGGGTCCAGACTCAATCCCTGTAAACTGATCTAGATCATGTTTGAGAACCTTACAGAAAAACTGCAGCGGGCTTTCAAGAGCCTCCGGGGTCAGGGAACCCTCTCCGAAGAAAACATGGATGAGGCCCTGAAAGAGATCCGCGTCGCCATGCTCGAAGCCGACGTCAACCTCAACGTCGTCAAGGAGCTGATCGAGCACATCCGCGCCAAGGCCATCGGTACTGAAGTCCTGACGGCGCTCTCGCCCTCCGAGCAGGTCATCAAGATCGTTCGCGACGAGTTGATCGAACTCCTCGGCCGCGACACCGCACGCTTCAAGTTCGCCTCGCAGCCGCCCACGGTCATCCTGATGGCGGGCCTGCAGGGCTCGGGTAAGACGACCACCAGCGGCAAGCTTGCCCAGTGGCTCAAGAAGGGTGGCCATCGCCCCATGCTGGTTTCCGTCGACGTCTACCGGCCCGCCGCTCGCGAGCAGCTCAAGGTTGTTGCCAAGTCGATTGAAGCGCGCCTCTACGAGGGCAAGATTGACGGGCAGGCGGCAGATTCGAAGCTGGTTGAGCGACTGGCCAGCGAGGCCCGCCGCGAAGCCCGCATCCTGGCCTGCGACACGCTCATTGTCGACACCGCAGGCCGCCTCCACGTGGATGAAGAGCTGATGGGCGAAATGGAGCAGCTCAAGAAGCTCCTCAATCCCTCTGAGATCCTCTTCATCGCCGACGCCATGACCGGCCAGGACGCCGTCAACTCGGCGCAGGATTTTCACAAGCGCCTCGGCCTCACGGGCGTCGTCCTCACCAAGATGGATGGCGACTCCCGCGGCGGCGCAGCGTTGTCGATCCGTCACGTCACCGGCCAGCCGATCAAATTCATTGGCACCGGCGAAAAGTCGGACGCCTTCGAACCGTTCCACCCCGACCGCATCGTTGGCCGCATCCTCGGCATGGGCGACATGATGTCGCTCATCGAAAAAGCCGAGTCTGCACTCGACAAGAAGAAATCAGAAGAGTTCGCCAAGAAGGCGCTGCTCGGCGACGGCTTCACCCTCGAAGATTTCCGCGATCAGCTGAAGCAGATCAAGAAGCTCGGATCGATGGAGAGTATTTTGAAGATGCTGCCTTCGGTCGGTCCCTTTGCCGGGCTCCAGCAGGCTGCAGGCCAGGTGGATGAGAAGCAGTTCACCCGCGTGGAAGCCATCATCGGCTCGATGACTGCCTACGAACGCCGCAACCACGAAGTCATCTCCGGCTCCCGCCGCAAACGGATCGCTGCCGGCTCTGGCACATCTGTGCAGGACGTCAACATGCTCCTTCGGCAGTACGCGCAGATGGCGAAGATGTTCAAGCAGATGGGCAAGGGCGGCCTGGCGAAGCAGATGATGCGCGGCGGCATGAGTGGCCTGATGGGCAAGCAGAAATTCGGACGGTGATCGATCGAATGCCGTCCCTTCAGGACCAACTCGACGAGATTACATCCAACACTCGCAATCTCGTTCAGCCCGAGCGTCTCGCCATCGGCGAACGCGCCGTCGAAGAGCTGTTCGCGACCGGCATCGAAGAACGCATTCTGCCTGTCGGCGCGCAGGCCCCCGAGTTCGCTCTGAAGGACTCAACCGGCAAACTCGTCCGCTCCCGCGATCTGCTCGCGTTGGGGCCGCTCGTCATCAAGTTCTTTCGCGGGCGCTGGTGCCCGTACTGTGTTACTGAGCTGGAAACCTGGCGCGATCTCTACGGAAAGCTTCGCGAGCACGGCGCGCTGCTGGTGGCCATCACGCCCCAAACCGAGCGCCAGAGCGATTTTATGGTCGGCCAGCATGGCCTTCCCTTTCCCGGTTCTCTCCGATGCCGGGAACGCCGTTGCTGAAAAATTCGGCCTCGTCTACACGCTGCCCGAATATCATCGCGACTACTATCTTTCGATCCTCGTCAATCTGCCCTTCATCAACGGCGACAAAAGCTGGCGCTTGCCTCTCCCCGCGACCTACGTCATCGGTCGCGATGGCCGCGTAGCACATGCGGAAGCGCACGCGGACTTCCGCGTCCGCCCCGAACCGGAAGAAGCCCTCGCCGCCTGCAACGTCCATCTTCGCTGAATTGCAACCATACAGTTGCATATAATAGCGAAGGGTTGCGGTTTTCCACCCATTCGGCAACGAACGTCGAATGGATGGGGCAATCTGCTTGTTCGGTAGGCCAAACGGGGAAGGTTTAGCGGGGAAGTTTCATCTGCGCATCCCGCAGGCAGACACCGCGGAGCAGAAACACCTTGCTCCGCGAGAGGTCCCCGCTCAGTAACTCCACCGACTTTCGGGAACTGAGAGTGTCTCCGCCAGGAACGCGATCAACGCCTCGTTCGCCCTGCCCTCGATCGGCGGCGCCTGAACCGCAATCTTTAACTGCGATGCTTCGCCCTCGCCGTAAACTCCAATAATTGCGGTCTTCTTCGCGCCGGGTTGCGCACGCACGGCCAGCGTCACTCCACCTGCTACTTCGCGCAGCATCAAGCAGGCCCTGTGTAGGGAGCGCGCTTTCCGAAGATCGCTGTTCCCACGCGAATCCGCGTCGCACCCTCTTCGATCGCCAACGGAAAGTCTCCGCTCATTCCCATCGAAAGCACGTCCAGGTTCAAGCGCGGATACTTCGCCGCCCAGCGATCGCGCCATTCGCGCAAGCTGCGGAAGCAAGCGCGCGTCACGGCCTCTTCCGTTCCCCACGGCGCTATTGTCATGAGCCCACGCATTTCAATGTGAGCCAAGTCCGGCAGCCGCTCCAGAAGCTGCGCGGCCTCATCGGATTCCGGATCGAGCCCTTCCTTCGTCTCCTCAGGACTCAGCTTTACCTCAAGCAAAACCGGCAATCGCTTACCCAGCTTTTCCGCCGCCTCATCCACGCGGCGCGCCAATCGCAGCGAATCCAGGGAGTCGACACCATCAAAAAGCTCCGCTGCCTTTGACGCCTTATTCGATTGCAGATGCCCAATGAGGTGAACGCGGATCGGAAACTCAACACGCGAATGCAGGGGTTCCAGTTCCGCGGCTTTGTTCGCAAACTCCTGTACCCGGTTCTCGCCAAACAGCGTCAGCCCCAGCGAAGCCGCCTCCGCGATCATCTCCGCTGGATACGTCTTCGACACCGCCATCAGCGCGACGTCTTCGCGACGCCGCCCCGCGCGCCTGCATGCATCGGCGATCGCGGCTTCGAGTTTCTCCAGATTCTCCCTGATTGGCGGCATCTGATTGAAGAACATCCCTCAGGGGCTAAAGCCCGCTTCGATTGCGTTCGTTGAAGTACGGGCTGAAGCCCGTACCCTTCGAAAAACCGAGAGCTTCCCTGCTTGATGAAAAGCGCTGTTTCACTCGCTGGACCCAGAGTCTCTATTTAGCGCCCGTGTTCCTCGAGATATTTCTCCGCTTCCAGCGCAGCCATGCATCCGGTCCCGGCAGCCGTAATCGCCTGCCTATATCTGCCGGTCCTGCACGTCGCCGCAGGCGTAGACTCCGTGGACAACGACTCCCTTGTGCGTAGTGAAGACGTTGTCCTGCGTCAAGAATGTAGCCCTCTTCGTCCAGGTCGATCTGCCCGGCAAACATCTTCGCGTTGGGCTCGTGGCCGATGCCAAGGAACAGCCCATCCAGGCGCAGTTCTTCGCTCATCCCGGTGACCACGTCGCGAAGTTTGAGGCCCTTCACTTCCTTCTCCTCGACGCCCAACACCTCGTCCACAACTGTGTTGGTGCGGAACTCGATGTTCGGATGAGCCATCGCGCGCTCCAGCATGATCTTCGACGCGCGGAACTGCGGCCGCCGGTGCAAGAGAGTCACCTTGCTGGCAAACCGCGTCAGGAAGAGCGCCTCCTCCATCGCCGAGTCGCCGCCGCCCACCACGGCAATTTCCTTGCCGCGGAAGAAGAATCCATCGCAAGTCGCGCAACTCGAAACACCATGCCCGATAAGAGCCTGTTCGCTCGGCAATCCCAGCCAGCGCGCGCTCGCGCCCGACGCAATAATCAGCGTCCGCGTGTGGATCTCGCCTGCCGACGTGTGCAGGCGGAAAGGATGCGAGCCAAGCTCCACCCGGTCAAGGTGTGCCAGTTTGAACTCGGCGCCAAACCGGGCCGCCTGCCGCTTCATGTTGTCGATCAGTTCCGGCCCCTGGATTCCCTCGGGCCATCCCGGAAAATTCTCGACCAGCGAGGTAATTGAAAGCTGTCCACCCGGCTCGTGTCCTTCCAGAACGAGCGGTTTCAGGTTGGCGCGAGCGCTGTAAATCGCCGCCGTCAATCCGGCGCAGCCGGAACCAAGAATTACGGTGTCACGTGTCTCTGTCATGATGCTTCCCAGTCGATTGTAGACGGCGGAGCCCGGCGGCGATGCTTCGGAAAACTGCGGCGAAACCATCTGCTTCCAGGGCTGCGTCGACTTACCCCTCAGCCGATAAGATGATCACCATGGCAAATCTGACTCTTGTCTACGGAATGCGGCTCCTGCCCGAGGGCGAAGTGAAGGAGATCGAGGACGCTACCCTCAAGCTGGTGAATGGCCACGAAGCTCATGTCACCATGCACGTGATCGAGGGCTCGCGCAAACAGATCGAGGCCCAGCTTAAGCAGAGCCTCGATGCGTTTTTTGACTTCTATCCCGAAATCTGATCGCCGGATCTGACTCGATGGAGCCAGGGGTGCCTTTTCGCGCTCAGACTCTCGCCTGGGTGACTTTCTTTGAGGTGCTTTGTCTTACGCGCAGATTGTCGATGGCGTAGTCGATAAAGCGCGGCTCGAAGTGAGGAGGCTGCCGCATAAAGCGGCACGTCGCCACCACCTGGTCCACGATGAAGCGGGGATGATATGCAGCGAGTTCCAACTGCTTTTCTTCCGTGATTTTCTGGACGATGATGTCGAAGATTTCCTCCGTCATTTCAATGTTCAGCTTGGCGCACTCGTTCTCGAAGATTTTTGCATACAGCAGCACCGATGGCGGGCCGACTTCGATTTTGTAGGGCAACCGGCGAAGGAAGGCTGGATCCATCAGGTCCTCCGGCTCGAGGTTGGTCGAGAAGATCACCAGTTCCTCGAAGGGGATGGAGAACGTCTTGCCGGTGTGCAGCTTCAGGTAATCGACCTTGCCTTCAAGCGGCACAATCCAGCGGTTCAGCAGGTTGGTCGGGCTCACAATCTGCCGCCCGAAGTCGTCGATGAGGAAGGTGCCTCCCAGCGCTTTCACGTGCAGAGGGGCCTCGTAATAATGCCCGGTTGGATCGTAGCGCAGGTCGAGCATCTCCAGCGTCAATTCGCCGCCTGTGATCACAAAGGGCCTCTGGCAAGGCACCCAGCGCGGATCGTAGGTCTGAGATCTCACCACCGTGAAAGCATTTTCATCTTCGATATCCGCAGTCACGAGCGGAATGTGAATGCTGGGGTCGTGAATCCGGATGATTTGCCCCTCGACCATTACCGCGTAAGGAACATAGATCACGTCGCTGAAGACCGAGGCGAAGCGCTGCGCCACCGTCGTCTTGCCATTCCCGGGAGGTCCATACAGCAGCATCGCGCGGCCGGAGTTCAGGGCGGGTCCCGCCTGCTCCATAATCCGTTCGTCGAACTGGAGCCCCTGGGTGACGGCCTTGATTTTTTCAGGAGTCACCAGCTCATTGGTAAGCTTCTGCAGGTTCACCTGCGTATTGAACTCTTCGAGCGTGACCGGCGCCGGTCCGACATAATGCAAACGGTTGATCGAATCAATCACGAACCGCCGCCCTTCCTCGGTGAAGGTATAAGCGAGGTCGACCAGACTGTCTGAATTTCGCGTCCCAAGATTCTGCAGGTAGAGACGGTCCACCGCCATTCGAACCAGTTCGAGAACGATGTTGTAGGGCAATTTGATGGCGTCGGCGAATTGCCGAACGGTCTGCAGCCGGTTCACATACATCAGCTTCAACAGCAGGGCCAGCAGGTCTGCCTCGTCCAGGCCGGTCGCGGCCATATTTTCCGGCTCCCGGGGCGTGCGGTGCAGAAACCTCTCGAGTTGGTCTTTCGTAATGGCGCCGATCGCGACAAGGTTCTCACCGAGGCGCCCACCACATAGCGACAGCCGCTGAAGGGCTTTGGCCACGTCCTGTTCGGACACGAGCTTGGCCCGGATGAGCAAATCTCCCAATCTCAATTGCGTGCTAATGGCTGGCCCCCTAAGTGCCGCGAATCGTTGGCGTTGGTGCAGATTCATTGTATCGATTTAAGTAACTTTGCAATGAACTTAAGTAATACGCCCACCCCGATTGCTGGTTACGACCGTGCTCGAGATCTTCGAGTTCCCCTGTAAAGCCAAGGATCCAGCGACGCCAAGACTTAGAAATCCTTAACCTCAGCCCCTTCGCTGCGGTCCCCCAAAAGCAAGCACTTGCTTTGAGGGATGCGATGGAGGTGAAGAGATTAGCGGCGTTCATCTTGGTTGCTGCATTTTCGGCTCCGGCTGTAGTTGCGGGCGGACCGAAATACATCGCCGGCGCTGTTTACTTCGATCCTGCGGTCGCCGGCCAGCCGGTGCACTGGGCTGGCGGTGTTGTTTCTTACTACGTTGACCGGGGTCCGCTGAACAGCCAGATTACTAATCAACGGGCTACGGCCATGGTCGACGCAGCGGCCGCGGCTTGGAACGGCGTGTCCACCGCCGGCGTCGTTCTCACGGATGTCGGGCCACTCTCGGAAGACGTTAGCGGCAACAACCTCATCGCTGGGAATCAGGTGTTTTCTCAACCCGTCGATGTGGCCCCGTCGGCCACAAATTTTCCGCTTGCCGTCATATTCGACTCCGATGGATCGGTGATCGATGGCCTCTTCGGCGCGGGGGCAAGCGACCCCACCAGCTGCCAGAAGAACGGCGTCTTTCCCTGGATCGACAACATCCGCACCGATGCCACAATCGCCCATGCCGTCATCCTGCTCAACGGTCTCTGCGCAGGCGATGCCAACCTGGTCGCGATGATGCAGTACGAGCTGGAACGCGCCTTCGGTCGCATCCTTGGTCTTGACTACGCACAGGTCAATCCCGGCGCTCTCTCCAACGGCGAACCCAACGGAATATTCGGATGGCCAATTATGGACCCGATGAGCGGGGTGTGCGGGGCGGCCGGCGGAATGTGCATCCCTGATCCAGGGAGGCCAAGTTACGACGATATGGCCGCGCTCAATCGCATGTACCCCATCACGGCCACAAATGCCGCATCCTTCCCCGGCAAGCAGGTCACGGCGGGAAACACAATCTCGATTCGCGGGACCCTCAGCTTCAGAAATGGAGTAGGAATGCAGGGGGTGAATGTTGTCGCCCGCCCGCTTGATTCGAACGGGAAGCCGCTCTACCAATACACCGTTACTGCGGTTTCAGGAGTTCTCTTCAGCGGCAAGCGCGGCAACCCGATCACCGGCTGGAACGACCAAAACGGCAGCCCGCTTGCCATGTGGGGATCGAGCGATCCATCGCAGCAGGGATTCTTCGACCTCAGCGGAATTCCCCTGCCGCCGGGAATGACTACGGCCGATTATGAAGTGACATTCGAACCGATCAACCCCCTCTACATGCTTGCCGAGTCGGTGGGTCCCTACGTCGACGGATCTCCCTTTCCCTCCGGGACCCTGCCACTGATTTCCGTTCCCGGCATGTCGGCGGGAAGCACTCAGACTCTCAGCGTCACCATCCCCGATTCCGCAACAGGCGGCCTGCTGGATGCGATTGCTTCTCCGTCCGAACCCAGAAAACTTGCGTCCGGCGGCGCCTGGTACGGGCGTCTGGGCCAGGTCGGCCAGACCGACTGGTTCACTTTTCCCGTCCGCGCCGGCCGCACCTTCACGGCGGTTGCGCAGGCTCTCAATGAATCAGGCATTCCGACCAATGCGAAGGCGCTGCCCGTTATCGGCGTCTGGGACGCCTTCAGTCCGGTGGCGGCTCCTTCAGACGGCTGGGCTCCAGCGCTGAACGGATACGCCACCGGCGAAACCTGGCTGCGCGTCACCGCCTCTGCTGACGAGATTGTCCGCCTCGCAATCGCGGACATGCGCGGCGACGGCCGTCCTGACTATGCGTATCGCGGTTGGGTTCTCTATGCCGATACGATCCAGCCCCAGCGATTGCCCACGTCCGGCGGGCCGATCGTCATCCGAGGCATGGGGTTCCGGCCCTCTGACACTGTACTCATTGGCGGACAGAAAGCGATGATCGTCAGCATCTCCCCCAATGAAATAACAGCCATCGCCCCCGCCGCTGCTTCCGGCATTACCGGATCGGTAGACGTCGAAGTCGATGACCTGCCGATGTTCTATGCCGCTGCTGTCATCTCCGTCGGGATCAGTTATGACGCCGGTATCGGCGACTCCCTCACTCTCAACAATGCGCCATCCGGCACCGTCCCCGTCGGAGTTCCAATCCCCTTCACCGTCACCGCTCTCGATAGCAATCTCGCTCCCGCCGGCGGGGTCACCGTCACGTTTTCGGTCGCCAGCGGCAACGCCGCGCTCGGATGCGGCTCGACGATCTGCTCCATCCGGGCCACGGGTGACGGTATCGCCAGCATGAACGTCACGGCCACCGCGCAAGGGCCCTCCGTTGTCATGGCTGCTTTGACCAATGGGGCAAGTTTGCAGGCCCATTTCTCCGGCGGAGCTCCGCCGTCCCTTGCTGCCCTGACGCCGATGCTCTCGCTCGCCGCCGGCACCACTGTCACCTGGACCACACAGGCGCTCGCTCTCTCAAACGGACTTCCTGCTCCCAACCAGACAGTTCTCTGGCAGACCAGCGGCAATATTCGCCCGGTTGGCCCAGCGACCGCGATCACCGACAAAAACGGAATCGCCACGAAATCGCTCACCGTGGGACCGCTTTCCCCGGGACAGCAAATCTTTTCTTCGGCCTGCCTCAACGGCACGACGCAATGCGTCAACTTTGTGGTTCTCGGCGCTCGCTCGGAGTACGCGTACCTTGAAGCGATCTCCGGAACTGTTCAGAGTATTGCCGCACCCTCGACTCCCGACCTCGTCACCCTGCGTGTCCGGGACATGAACGGCAATCCCATGGCAGGTGGCACGGTGACGTTTTACCAGGCAATTTACGCCTGGTCGCCGCCATGTCCGCCTCGCGGCCGCTGCCCGCAATCTCAACTGCTTGCCACCCAGACCTCAACCGTCACTTCAGCTCTTGATGGTTCCGTAAGCTTTATCCCTGCCTCAATCCCTGGGGTGTCCACCCACCTCACAGGTATGGCGGTTACCGGCAATGCCGGTTCTTTGAGTGTTGGCATCGAGCAACACCCCTGAGTCCCGCCACTTGAGAAACAACTGTTTCCTGCTCACTACCTCAGGCATCCATACAGTTGAGAGCGAGGTTGAATGAGCGAACTCACGAAGCCGATTTCGATAGCCGGGCGAAACGGTCGGCCGCGCGTTGTCATTGTCGGCGCGGGCTTTGGAGGTCTTCACGCAGCGCGGGCACTCCGGAACGTGGCAGTCGACATCACCATCATCGACCGCAAGAATCACCACACCTTTCAGCCGCTTCTCTACCAGGTGGCCCTTGCGGTTCTCTCGCCGGCAGATATAGCGCAGCCTATCCGCAGCATTCTTCGGCACCAGTCGAACACCGAAGTTCTCATGGACGAAGTAATTGCCATCGACGTGCAGTCTCGCAGCATTGGCCTCGCCTCAGGAACCCAGATTCCGTACGACTACCTCGTCATCGCCACCGGATCCACCCATTCCTATTTCGGCCACAACGACTGGGCCCCCCTTGCTCCCGGGCTCAAGACCATCGAAGATGCTACGGAGATCCGCCGCCGGGTCTTGCTCGCCTTTGAACTTGCAGAGCGGCAGATGCAGGAGCACGGCTGGCATCCTCCGCTCAACTTCATCGTCATCGGAGGCGGCCCCACGGGCGTCGAACTTGCTGGCGCGATCAGCGACATCGCCAAGCTTTACATGCGCCATGACTTCCGCCATATCGACCCGACAAAGGCCCGAGTCATGTTGCTGGACAATGGCCCGCGCGTGCTCGCAGCCTATCCGGAAGATCTCTCGGCCAAGGCAGAACAGGCGCTTTTTCATTTAGGCGTTGAAGTCCACACCAAAACCCACGTCACCGGCGTCGGCCCCGGATGGGTGGAGGCAAACGACCAGCGCATCGATGCTGCGGTGGTCTTGTGGGCCGCCGGCGTGCAGGCTTCGCCGCTCGGCAAAATGCTTGGCGCGCCCCTGGACAAACGGGGCTGCGTGATCGTGGATGACAATCTGAATCCTCCGGGACTGCCCGAGGTTTTTGTGCTCGGTGATCTCGCTCATTTCGAGCAGGATGGCCACCAGGTTCCGGGCGTAGCCCAGCCTGCCATGCAGATGGGCGACCACGTGGGCAAAATGATCGCTGCCGATCTTTCCCGCGGAAAACGTCCCCCCTTCCGCTATTTCGACAAGGGAGATATGGCGACCATCGGCCGACTGGCCGCGGTGGCGAAAGTAGAGTGGCCATTCAAAGCGCATCTCAGCGGATTTCCGGCGTGGGTCACCTGGATCGTCGTGCACATCTTTTTCCTCATCGGATTTCGCAACCGCATCGCCGTCTTGTCGCAGTGGGTCTGGACCTATTTCACCTTCACCCGCGGCGCTCGCCTGATCACCGGGGATCAGCGTCTTCCCGGCTGGCAAGAGCAGCTCAACGCCGGGCCCGTAGTCGAAGAGGACGCCCGTACAGCGCAAGTGCGTTAGGGCATGTTTTCAGTTACCAGTCTTCAGTTGTCGGGTCCCGATCCGAGGGCATCAAGAAGCCCAGGTGCCGAGGACTGATGGCTTAGGACCGGGCCTGCACTATCAGCTAAACTGATAGGAGTCATGCTCGATCTGGGATTTGTCCGGGGAAACCTGGAAGCAGTAGAGGCAAAACTTCGTGCTCGCGGAGCCGATCCTTCCGCACTTCTCGGCGACTTTCGCCAACTGGATCAAAAGCGCCGTGAAGCAATAACGGCCTCCGAACAGCTCAAGGCCCGCCGCAACGAGCTCAGCCAGCAGGTTGGAGCCCTGAAGCGTGAAGGCAAAGACGCCACGGAGCTCATGGAAGAGACCCGCTCCCTTAAGGACAAACTGGAAGAACTGGACAAGGCAGCCACCTCTCTCGACGAGCAGATGCGCCTCTCGCTCGCAGGTATCCCCAATTTCACCCGTGATGAAGTGCCGACAGGCAAGTCTGAGGAAGACAACGTCACGGTTAAGACCTGGGGGGACAAGCCCAATTTTGACTTCACACCCAAGCCGCACTGGGAACTCGGCGAGCAGCTCGGCATTCTCGACCTCGAGCGAGCGGCCAAGCTCAGCGGCGCCCGTTTCGCCGTTTACATGGGGGCCGGAGCCCGCCTCGAGCGCGCGCTCATCGGCTTCATGCTCGACACGCACACCGGGAAGCACGGCTACACCGAGGTGCTGCCACCCTTCATGGTCAACTCCAAGAGCCTTTTTGGCACCGGCCAGCTTCCCAAATTCGCCGAGGACCTGTTTCGCTGCAACGAGGCAGACGCTGAGGCCGTCGCTCGCGGCGAGTTCCGCGACAACGATCACTGGCTCATCCCTACGGCCGAAGTTCCGGTCACCAACCTCTATCGCGACGAGGTTCTCGACGAGGCGCGCCTCCCCATCAGCCTGACGGCCTATACGCCCTGTTTCCGAGCCGAGGCCGGAGCCGCGGGAAAAGACACGCGCGGCATCATCCGCCAGCATCAGTTTCAAAAGGTTGAGCTCGTCAAATTCACGCGCCCCGATGAGTCCGACGCGCAACACGAGCAGCTTACCCGTGACGCCGAGGAGATTCTCGAAGCTTTGAAGCTGCCCTATCGCCGCGTTCTGCTCTGTACTGCCGATACTGGATTCTCCTCTGCCAAGACCTTCGACCTCGAGGTCTGGCTGCCCGGGCAGCAGCTTTATCGTGAGATCTCCTCCTGCTCCAACTTCGAGGGCTTCCAGGCACGCCGCGCCAACATCCGCTTCAAGCCTTCCGGCGGCAAGGCAAAATCAGAATTTCTGCACACGCTCAATGGCAGCGGTCTTGCCGTTGGCCGCACCTGGCTCGCGATCCTCGAGAACTACCAGCAGGCCGACGGTTCCGTTACCATTCCAGATGTCCTGCGCCCGTATATGGGCGGGCTCGAGCGCATAACAAGGCAGGCGCAGTCATGAACAAGCTTCTGAAAAGCTACTTTTACTGGACATATCCTCGCGGGAATTTTCATTACGACGTGATGGTGACGCTGATCCTGCTCTTTATCTTCGTCACGCCTCAGCTATGGGATTACGGCGACAAGCCGTCGCGCGCCGCGGGCCCCTCGCATCCCATCCAGGTAGCCGGCGATGGCAGCCGCGCCCTCCTGGTGACGGTCGCGGCAGGCGACGTCAATGCCCCGGCGGGCGCAACCGACAACGAGATGCGACGCATCCTGCGCAAAACGATTGAACCCGTCACCGGCGATGCCGTTTCGATAATGAGGTGGGAAACTGCGAACGACGCCCAGGGAAACAAAGTCTGGAAGATCTGGGTCCGGCGCTAGGCCTCAAATTGGACGAGACCCCGTTCCCATTCTCAGCATCTATGAGTCCAACAGGTGAAGGAAGTTTATGCACTCAAGAAAATTTTTGATCGCTTCATTATTCGCGATCCTTTTCACAACGATCAGTCCCGTGCTGCGCGCTCAGAACGCCAAAGCTGTTCTCGACAAGCTCGACGCGGCGGCGGTCAATTTCCACTCTGTCTCGGCCGACTTCCAGTTCGACTCTTACGTCACTGACCCTGTTCCGGACAAGGACACCCAGAAAGGAACCGTCTACTACGAGAGACGCGGCGACACCTTCCAGATGTCGGCTCACATCGACGAAGAGAACGGGAAGCCAGTTCCCAAGATTTACACGTTCTCAAGCGGAGTGTTCAAACTTTACGAAAAGATCACCAACCAGGTGACGACGTACAAGAACGACAAACTCGGCGGGTACCTTCTGCTCGGATTCGGCGCCAGCGGCAAAGAGCTCTCTGAGAAGTGGGACATCAACTACGCGGGTACCGAGAAAGTCGATAACGTGAACACCGAAAAGCTGGAACTCATTGCCAAGGATCCCGCAGTTCGCAAGAACCTGCCAAAGGTGACTGTGTGGATGGATACGACGCACGGTGTGAGTTTGAAACAGGTATTTGACGAGGGGCAGGGCCAGTCGCGAGTCAGCGTTTATTTCAACTTCAAATTCAATCAGCCTCTGCCTTCCGACGCTTTCACCTTCAAGACTGACAGCAAAACCCAGTTCGTGAACCGGTAAAGCGCGACCCCCGCCAGCACAAACAGCATCGGAAAGCACTCGAGGGTATATCGCGCCTCAGGTGCTTCCACGGTCAGCAGCAGCAGGCTGCGCAACACCATGTAGCCCAGCATCCAGACCCACATTCTCGGTCGAAGAAACAAGCCAGCGATCCCCAGCAGCAGATACGCGGCGTTCAGTCCTGCGTAGAACCAGCTGAATCGCGTCTCCGCATAGTGATGCGCATACACCCACCAATCGAGATCGATGGGCAGATTCTCCACCCGGGGCCGCAGCCACATGTCGAGCACGCGTCCTGCAGGCAACAGCACATGCCGTTCAAACGGATGCGCCGCATATCGCGCCCGTGCTAGTTCGGCAAATCTCGCGTCGATCGCCGGCGTCAGTGTCTGGCCGCCGTTGTTGTAATCGCCAGCCAGCGCCTCGGTTTGCGCAAACTGATCGGGACTGTCGAATGCGCGCGCCGGCAGCTTCGAAATGTCGAGCGTATCTCCGGGCACGTTCCAGTACACCTCGTATGTCGACACAAAATCGAGGCACCACGTTTTCACCCAACTGATCCAGCCCTCCTGGGTGGACTCTCCCGGATCCGTCGCATACCTCGGGGCTAACGGCTCGAAAACCTGAAAGGTAGTCCAGTTGCGCCAGGTCCAGATCGCGAAAGGCAACGCCGCCAGCAACACGCACACGGGCACGATGCGTATCGCCTTTTTGCGAATCCAGGCCTGCCTGCGTTCCCGAACCAGTGTGGAAACGAGCGCTGGCGCGAACGCAACCGCCACCAGCGCTCCATCGGGCCGCAACAGCGCGGCATACGTCACGGCGAAGGTGAACCCCAATGTTGTCTTCCAGGTTGGTCGCTCATCAAACCGGACTGCACACCACATCGCCAACGCGATCAAAAAAAGGGTTGGCCCCTCGCTCAGTGGATTTGCCGCATATATCGCGGTGAAGGGACACAGCGCCGAAAGCCACAGTGTGCAGTGTGCTGCGCCTTGCTTCAGCCTTTCCGGAGCGATCCTCCGGGCAACATCGGCCAGGAGCAGGCAACCAGCCAGTTCCAACACAATCTGCGCCCAGGCGGCCGAAGCGTAATTTTCCAGCCCAAAGAGCCTGAAGCACATTGCCAGAAACAGTGGATAGCCCGGCAAACGAATCAGAGTTGGGTACGTCTCACCAGTACCCACCGTGAGGGCGTATCTTCCGCTCAAAAGCAGGTTTTTGGCGATGCCGCCGTAGATCAGCGAGTCGCCGGTGACCTCAAAAAAATGCTTCAGCATCCAAATTCGCAGCAGAGCTCCGGCCAGGAGCGCCATCAGCACCCATATGGCCTCGCGGCGACCCCAGCCGCAGGGGCTGGCTGGCGGGACCGGAGCATGCTCCGGACTTGCTGCCGTGCCCACCTCCATCGATTGACTCAACGGATCAGCTTCCATACGATTCGTACTGTATAGCGTAGACGAGCAATGCCCGATAAACAGATATTCTTTGATCCTCAGCGAACTCGATGGAAGCGCCTCCGTCGCATTCTCGATATTTCGGCGGTTATCACAACACTGGTACTTGCGGTCTTTATCTTCAACGTCTTGCGCGGGCAGCACCTGCCTGAGTTGCTCCTGCCGAATCAAAAGCACAACTATCGCGCCCTTCAGAACCACTCTGGCGTTCCTCGAGGCGCAAAAAACACCCGTCTAGCACGGCGCAAGACTGACCGGAAGCCGTCGGATATTCCCTTGAACGCCGGCGAGGGACTTCGAGCGGCCTATTACGTTCCCTACGACGAAGCCAGCTACGCGTCTTTCAAGCAGCATGTCCACCAGATTGACCTGCTCTTTCCAGAGTGGCTCCATGTCGAGTCATCGGGACCCCAATTGCTCGGTCTCGACGCTGAAAGCCATCGCTCCTATTCCATTATCGACAGCAACTCGATTCACGATCCTGACGATCTCGACCGTATCAAGCGAACCATCCGGGGTGCGAAGGAAGATACTGAAATCTTTCCCCATCTCAACAACTACAACTCAGCTACTCAGGTCTGGGACGGCAAGGTCGGTAATCTACTCAACGATCCGAAGAATCGCGCCATTCTCTGTCAGCAAATTCTTCAATTCCTGGCAGCTTTCCCGGCCTATCACGGACTGTCTCTCGATTTCGAGAATCTTCCCGAGGACACGCGTTCGGGCTACACCACCTTCATCCGTGAACTCTATGCCGAAATGCATCCCCGCAACCTGCGTCTCTACGTCACCAGCGCAGCAAGCACAGATGGTGCGATCCTTAAATTGATTGCGGACAACTCCGACGGTGTCGTGCTGATGAATTATGACGAGCACGAGATCGAAAGCGAACCAGGCCCCGTAGCCAGCCAGGACTGGTTTGTCGCGAACCTCACTCGCGCTCTCAAGTCGGTTCCCTTGAACAAATTAATCTGCGCCATCGGCAACTATGGCTACGACTGGGAGATGTCGATCCCCGATCCCAAGGCACGTGATCCGAAGCTGCGCAAGCCTCAAATCGTCAGCACTGAAGTCAAGGATCACGTCTCAGACGTCTGGCAGGCGGCCGGCGATGCCGATGCCGATCTCGATCTTGATTACAGCACCCTCAATCCCCATTTCGAGTACATTGACGAGGATACGCACACACGCCACGTCGTCTGGTTTCTCGATGGCGTAACAGTGCTCAATGAACTCCGTGCCGCGCGCGGATTGGGGCTGCAGACTTTCGCTCTATGGCGTCTCGGTTCTGAAGATCGTTCGATGTGGAATGTCTGGGACAAGCCGAGCAATCCAACATCGCTCGATGCGTTGACCACGGTTGCTCCGGGACAGGATGTCGATGCCGAAGGCGAGGGCGACATCATGCGCGTCACCGGTCTGCCCCAGGAGGGTAAACGCACAGTCCAGGTCGACTCCGACGAGACCGATCCCCGCAAAAAGCTCATCATTGACGAACACATGGACGTATATCCCCGGACATACACCGTCCAGTACTACGGCTACCATCCCAATCAGGTCGCATTGTCCTTCGATGACGGCCCCGACGCAAAATGGACTCCCCGCATTCTGGATATCCTCGACAAGAAAAATGTGAAAGGCGCATTCCTCGTCATTGGCGAAGAGGCTCTGGAGAATATCGGAATTCTGAAACGCGAATTTCGTGAAGGGCACGAGATCGGCAATCACACCTATACGCATCCCGACATCAGCGAAGTTTCTCCTCAGCGGCTCGACCTTGAGGTCAAGCTCACGGAGCGCCTGTTCGCAAGCAAACTTGGTGTTCAGCCTCTATTTGTTCGGCCTCCCTATGACGTCGACGAAGAGCCCGAAACTGACGATCAGGCTGCGCCAGTCGCCCGCCTCCAGAACCAGGGATATATTGTGATCGGCAACAAGATCGATACGAACGACTGGGACGAGCGCGCTCGAAAGACGCCCGCCGAAATCACGCAAGGCGTCCTCGATCAACTGGAACGAATGAAGACGAAGCCGCAATTCAGGGGTTCGATCATTCTCATGCATGACGGCGGAGGTGACCGCTCGGCCACTGTCGCTTCCCTTCCCATGCTCATCGACACCCTGCGCGCGCACGGCTATACCTTCGTTCCCGTCTCATCGCTGCTGGGCAAAACTCCTGCCCAGGTTATGCCGCCTCTCACGACCAGGCAGTACTTCCGCGGGATACCCGACTCCATCGCCTTTTCCGTGCTCTCGATGATCGGCCAGTTCATCGTCCTGGTCTTCTTCCTCGGTGACATCCTGATGAGCGCACGCCTGATCGTCGTCGGAATCTTTGCCATCATCGATCGGCTCAGGCCGCACCGCCAGCCCTCGGCCGGCTTCAACCCCCGCGTGGCGGTTCTGGTCCCGGCTTACAACGAAGAGAAGGTCATCGTGCGGACCATCCGTTCGGTGCTCAATTCCGACTACCTTAACCTTCGGGTGATTGTCATCGATGACGGATCGCAAGACCGAACGTTCGAAGTGTCCCGCGAAGCTTACAGCAAAGACATCGCCGCCGGCCGGGTGCAGGTTCTCACCAAGGCGAACGGCGGCAAGGCCGAGGCACTCAACTACGCGCTTGAACAGGTTGATGAGGAGTTCTACGTCGGCATCGATGCCGATACAGTGATCGCCATGGATGCGATCTCCAAGCTGATTCCGCATTTCGAGGATCCCTTGGTCGGCGCCGTTGCAGGCAACGCCAAGGTCGGCAACCGCGTGAACCTCTGGACGCGCTGGCAGGCGCTCGAATACATCACGAGCCAGAACTTCGAGCGTCGCGCCCTGAATCTCTTCAACGTCGTCACAGTCGTGCCCGGAGCTATCGGCGCATGGCGCACCGCCGCAGCCAAAGCCGCCGGCGGCTATCCCATCAACACCGTCGCCGAAGACGCCGACCTGACGATGAACATCCTTGAACATCAATACAAGGTGGTTTACGAAGATCGGGCTCTGGCCTTCACCGAGGCGCCCATCGACGCAAAAGGCCTGATGCGCCAGCGCTTCCGGTGGTCCTTTGGAATTCTGCAGGCCGTATGGAAGCACCGTCTCGCCTTCGTGCGCAACAAGGCCATGGGGCTATTCGCGCTTCCGAACATCCTGATCTTCCAGATGTTCCTGCCGCTGGTCTCGCCCTTTATCGACCTGATGTTTCTTGCTGGCCTCGTGCACTACCTCATCGATCGCCACTACCACCCCGAAGCCGCTTCGGCCGCGAGCCTCGAGAAGCTGCTCGCCTACTTTGGCGCATTTCTTCTGATCGACTTTGTTACGTCGGCCATCGCGTTCAGCCTTGAGCGCCGTCATCCCGCTAACAAGGGCGACGGCTGGCTCCTCTTCCATATCTGGCTGCAGCGATTCGCTTACCGGCAGGTTTTCTCCATCGTTCTGGCCAAGACTCTCAAGCGCGCCATCGACGGCAAGCCCTTCAACTGGGACAAACTGGAGCGCACGGCCCAGATGAGCAAGGAAACCGAAGCCCTCACGATGTGAGAAGTCCAGTTCAGAGTTCGTAGTTCTGAGTTCTCAGTCGCATCATGCCTGAAAATCTGGACTGTGAACTAAGAACTGCGAACTGCTCTTCTCAGATCTGCTGCCAGGAGCCGGTGAAATAAGTGCTCCCCGGCTTCCCGCCGCACGGATAGCCTGCCCGCCCCATACGCACGCGAACGCAATCCCCTCTGCACGGACTCGCAGATATCTACATCCTCATCCTGAATCCGGTCGCTCACTGCCACGCTGTCTGCATTCGCATCCCGAGCTGACTCACTCACATCGGCGAAGAAGAAATCGAACTGGACCAGGCAGCGATCTGTCCCCAGCGGCAGCACCAGGTTCGTGTCCATCACGCCCTCATAGATATTGATCATGAAGTTCGGATAGAGCCAGTAGTAGTAAGCGCGATCGCCTGTGCGCGTCGCCGCGAACGATGCGTGCTCATCGGAACTCACCATCGGGCTCGACTGCAGCGAATACCGCACGCTGTTCTCAATCGTGTACTCCTTGTAGTCGAGCACGCTGTTCAGTCCCTTGTGCAGATGGGGTACGTGATATCCGCCATCAAGATAGTTGTCAACGTACACTTTCCAGTTGCACGCCAGCGTGTAGGTTTTGCGCGCAAAAAAACGAAGATCGCCGATTCGCAAAGGCGCAATCCGCTCGGGGAGATCGCCGAGTGAACCCGCCAGATCCGGCGCGCTTCCGGCGAGCGCAATAAAGACAAACTGCTCCCATACACCCACTCGAACCGGCACCAGCCCGTTCGCCGCGCGATCGAAGTTGCAAACGCCCGCAAACTCCGGAGCCCCTTTCAGCGATCCATCCAGCCCATAGGTCCATCCGTGATAAGGACAACGCAGGTGCTGCACCGTACCGCAGGGCACGTTCGCCACGGCGGCGGCATGATGGCGGCACACGTTGTAAAACGCCCGCAGTTCGCCATCCGATCCGCGCACCACCACGATGGGCTCGCCTGCAACCTCAACCGTGAAGAATTGCCCTTCTGCTGCGACCTGGTCCAGCCGCCCCACCGCAATCCAGTTGCGCCCAAACACCTGCTCCCGCTCCGCCTCTTCGATTCGCGCATCGAGATACCACGGCGCAGGAATCGTATACGCCTCTTCAAGCAGCGCGTCTGACTTGTACAAATCCAGCAGGTCAACGAAAGACTCGGTCATGCCGGCCCCTTTCAAAATCACGTCGTCATTGATTTCCAAAGATTCAACCAACCGCAGTTTCAGCTGCCTGTTTCCGGAGGCTTGAAAGGTAGATTGCAATACCCGCCGCCAGAAGAACAACTGTCATCACCACGATCTTGAGAAGAGTTTGTGTCGGATGAGAATCGTCCTCCGCAGGGAAGAGCGAAAGCACGATCGTGCACGCCGTCGATACAAGCCCAACGCAAGCCAGCGGAACGATCAACCGCTTTTGGCCGGGAAATCGATACGATCCCTCCGGCAGAGGCTCACGCTGCAACCGGACGGCCGAGGCAAATAGAAACAGGTAGGGGATGAAATAGGTGATCACGCCCATGGCCACCAGCATGTCATACGCACCGCGTATATTCGTTCCCGCCTGCCCCAGAAACCCAAAGATGATTCCCGCTGCCCCATAAGAAATGATCGCGATGTGCGGCGTACGGAAGCGCGGATGGATTCGCCCGAGGGCGGCAGGCAGGTAATTGTGCATGCCCGCAACGAAAGGAAGCCGCGCCGTCGACGAAAGATAGGCGCTGGCTGCCCCAACACTGCTCACCGCAACCAGCAACCCGATGGGCGCAACCAACACTCCCATACCGAGCCGTTGTGTCAGGAAATCGACGGCTGTCATGAATCCGCCCAATCCGCTGATACGTTCCGCAGGCAAGGCCACCAGCATCGATGTGGTTCCAGCAATGTATCCAATGGCAAGAATGCAACCAGCAAGCAAAAGAGATCGTGGAATTACGCGCCGAGGCTCGCGAATTTCATCTCCCATGAACGAGCCTGCTTCACAACCGCCGAAGGCAAAGAAGATGGTCGAAAGAAAGACCAGGTTCTTGATCCCGGGCCGCGGCACCATCGCCCCAATCGCAAAGTGTGTGGCCGGTCCGAATTTGAAAAACGAGAAACATCCCAGCAGAATGAGCGCCATCGCGGGCAGGATGCTGCCTATCGCGCCCAGGTTGTTCAGCCACTTGCCGATATCCAGCCCCACAACGTTCAGCAGTGTGATCACCGCAAGCATCACCACCGTGAACGTAAGGAAGTAGATCTGGGAATCGGCTGCCACGCGCATGAACCCGCCCACATATACCAGGCTCCCCGCCGCGAAAAAGAGAATCGAGGGGAAATACGGCAGGTTGCTCATCCAGTAGGTCCACGCCGAAATGAACGCGAAAAACGGCCCGAACGCCTCGCGGGTCCAAACATAGAGCCCGCCCTCATCCGGATAGCGCGACGACAAGTCCAGCACGCAGGCCGCCAGTGGCAAAAAGAACCCCACCAGCGCGGTGAGCCAGATCGCGATCGATGACGGACCCACAGCAGCCGCGGTCGCAATCCAGCGAAGACTCAATCCCGAAGCGACATAGAATAGAACTAGGTCCCTGTAGCCGAGCGCCCTCTTCAGTTTTGCTGTCGCCAAGTCGAACCTCGCCGTGAACCCTGAATGAAAAAGGATCGGTTGTTCGACAGAATACCGGGAAGACTCGTCGCTTCCAATCGCAATGTTCAGAGATGTTCGTGGGAATCAGGCGGGGAAGGAGCAGCGGGGCGTGAGACTCGGTCTCTCTTTGCCGAAACAGCACGCTGCGGGATCAAGACAGGAATGCCATCGACAATCGGATAGATTCGGGCGCACCCGGTGCACTCGACCAACGCCTCGCTGAATCGAAGTGCCGCAAAGCAGACAGGACACGCAAGATCATCAACCCACTGCGCGAGGGCAGCCGGCTTCCTGGTTTCAGAATTCTTTTCCATTCTTGTCTCTAGTGGATCGTCGCGTCCGGTCCGGCGTCATCGCCATGCCCATTGCGCTTTGGCGGCCGCTTCAGGAACTCCTGCTCGATCCGCTCATTTGTTCCGGCATGCGCAAATTCGTAGGCCACGCGAATCCCATTGAAAATCGCCCGATCATTCGACGACCCATGTCCGATCACACATACCCCGCGCACGCCCAGCAATTGGGCACCGCCGTACTCGCGATAATCCAGGCGCCGCCGGAAATCATTGAATGCCTGCCGCGAAAGCAGCGCGCCCACCTTCGCCGTCACAGTTCGCGTCAGGGACTCGCGCAGCACGTCGCGTACGAACCGCCCCACGCCTTCGCTTGTCTTCAGCGCCACGTTGCCCACGAAGCCATCGCAGACGATAACGTCCGCAAGCCCACTGAAAATATCGCGTCCTTCGACGTTTCCGATGAATTTGATCGGCAGCGCCTTCAGCAGAGGAAAGGCCTCGCGCGTCAGGTCGTTGCCCTTGGACTCTTCTTCGCCGATGGAGAGCAGACCCACCCGCGGATGCTGAATCTTCAGCACGCTGCGCGCGTACATCTCGCCCATCACGGCAAACTGCTCGAGGTTATGCGCCTTGCAGTCCACGTTCGCGCCCACATCGAGCAGCACACAGGCGTTGCCCGTCGCGCTCGGCATCGGCGTCGCCAGCGCGGGCCGGTCCACTCCCGGAAGCGCACCCAGCACCATCTTGGCAGTCGCCATGGCTGCGCCGGTATTTCCCGCGGTCACAAACCCCTTTGCCTTCCCCTCGCGCACCAGCTTCAGCCCCACGCGCATCGAGCTGTCTTTCTTGGTGCGAACCGCGTGGGCCGCCTTCTCCTCCATCCCGATCCGCTCCGAGGCGTGATGAATCACGATTGGAAGCTCTTCGTTTTCAAGGTGCTCGTCCAGCAGGTCGCGCAACTCTCCTGAGGGTCCAACCAGATGGACCCGTACCGGGAGTTCACGTGCTGCCATGATTGCGCCCTTGATCTCGGGCTCGGGGGCTTTATCGGAACCGACTGCGTCAAGAACGATGTCGACGAGCATGCTCAAGTCACCGTTGCGGCCAGATTATGAATCGATTGACTTCTGCTGCAATATGCCGGAAATGCGGACGGGGCCGTTCAAGACGACCCCGTCCTCGACCTTTGCATGATTGCATATTCGTTGTTTGGCAAACGAGCCTTTACTTTGCGGCTTCCTTGGTTTCCAGCACCGCACGGCCCTTGTATTCTCCGCACTTCGGGCAGGCGCGATGGGGAAGCTTCTTCTCGTGACAGTTCGGGCACTCCGAAACTCCTGTCGAGGTGAGGAAGTCGTGAGCACGGCGATTGGCGGTGCGGCGCGAAGAATGGCGCCTTTTCGGATTCGGCATGATGCTATTCCTTTCGCGTTCTGTCCCGTCTCCAGACCACACAAGTCCGAACTGCCTTTCGGCCGGGAAAAACGCCTTAAATTCAATTTTTCGTGGACTTTATCCTGCTGCGCAGCCCTGAAAGCGCCTCCCAGCGGGGGTCGGTCTGACCCTCTTCGCAGGAGCAATCCTGGCTGTTGCGGTTCTGGCCGCAGCGCGGGCAAAGTCCTTTACAGTCAGGCTTGCACAGCGTCCTGACCGGCAGGGACAAAAGCACCTGCTCGCGCAGTACATCCTCAAGCAAAAGACTGTCTCTTTGATAATAACCGATTTCCGTCTCCGGCGCCGTTATCGACCGCTCCGGTGCGCCCGCGTCCGCCCCCAGCGGCCGAAAGATCAAGTCAAAGTCTCCCGTGAGCGGAAGATCAACAGGCTCAACACACCGCGCGCACGGAACCTGAAACTTGCCTTCGAAACGCCCCCGCAGCCGGATGTCCGCAATGATCTCTTTGGGACCCCGGTGCTCGTGAATAACTTCTGCCCGACCCGATGTTTTGAGGTTCCCCTCCTGCTTCGCTTCATCGCCGAGATCGACCTGCCCCGGAGGGAGGGCAACATCGAACTCAATCGGCTCCTGCTCAAGATCGCTTACCTTGAATTCCATAGATTTCAAGCCTAAGGCGCAGAGCATTGCGCGTCAATGTGCGGAATGATCCTGCCCTGGGACACGACTCGATTCGTTGAGTTCCTCCTGCGTCAGCGTAGATTCTCCGCCATCACCAGCGAACTCCTGAACGTGCCCAACACAAAAAGCACAACTCGTCCATCGCGCGATGCACCCAGGTTCGAACCCCATGCAACCGTCTTCTTCTGGTCCCCGTTTAGAGTGGCTAGCCGTTTGAGTTGACGCGTCCGGAACGAGTAATACATCAAAGCAGAGCCCTGATCTGCGGCGGAATCGATAAGGTACAAACCATTCTCAGTAACGGCAAACTCGCCCCAATAACCGAAATGGAGCGCGTCCGTGACGTGCTGTACTTCTCCCCCATTCGCAGGCATGGACCAGATGCCGCCTCCGCTCAGTTTCGAGAAATAGAGCGTCTTCCCATCAAATGACTCCAGGCCGACCTGACCGCCATCGTGGGTCAACTGCGTCTCTCGCCCCGTTGCCAGCTCATGCCGCCAGATCTGAAAACTGCCGGTGCGATCGGAAGTGAAATAGATCGCCTTTCCGTCGTTCGAAAAGCTGGGAACGCCCTTGTTGTAATTCCCAGAAACAACCGTGTGCAGGTTGCGACCCTCTGCGTCCATCGCAAAGATCTGTCTGTGATTCTGGTTTTCAGGTAAATAATCAAACACAATCCACTTACCGTCGGCAGACCACTGCGGAGCACCCGCATTCCCGCTGAGCGATGTCAACTTTCGCAGATCGCTGCCGTCAGCATTGCTCTTCCAGATCTGATCGATTCCCGACCGCTCCGATTCGAATACAATTTGCCGTCCGTCGGGAGACGGCCGCGGCGCATAGTCAAAGGCGGAGTCGGGTAGAAGTTGCTGTTTTCCCACAACTACACCACCCTCGCCCGCGAGCTCCGTGCGCCAGACACTCGATCCGCTGAAAGCAGACGGCCCCAGGTAGACAAGCCGGCTCCCGTCGGGAGACAGTGCGCCAACTCCGGGGTAGGTGGTCTCCGGCTCGACCGCGCCTCCGCCCGCAGGAATCCTCCACGTTCGCTCCGTCCCGCTGCGGGTAGAGTTGAAACAGATGAACCTCCCGTCCGCCGTCCACATGGGCGTGAAGGTCTCATCCATTGTCTTGCCATCCGTGGTCAGCCTGTTCGGTGTACCTCCTGCGACCGGCACGGTGTAAAGATCGGTTCCGGAAATCTGCGCCCTGACAAATGCCACTGTTTTCCCATCCGGCGAAATCACTGGGCCCGAGTCTCCAATCTCCTCGTCCTTCGACACACCAACCAGACAATGCTTCGTTCCGGTATCCATCGAAAACACCACGATGCTTCGCCCGCCGCCGGGAACACAGGTGTCTGCGAGAATCAAAGTCTTGCCATCCGGAGTCCAACTGACGGGAGGGACGTATCCGTAAGGGCAGGCGACATCCGTAATGCGATGTTCCGGACCGCCGAGCGCGGAGACGACGTAGATCGCTCCGCCGTTATCGTCACAGCGGGCAAACGAGACTTCTCGTCCATTCGGCAACCACGTCGGCGGATTCACATATTCGCTGCGCGTATGCGTCAGTCGAAGCGGCGGAGCATCCCCGGTGATGAATTTCACATACAGATCACCCCGGCTCGGATGCTCCCCCGCATCCCAGATGAATGCAATCTGCTTTCCATCTGGCGAGAACGCCGGCCACGAAACAACTCCATTCAAGTTGGTCAGTTGGACAATTCGTACCGGTCCGGATCGGGAGCCTCCCCCAGCAGAATTGTCCTGATGAATCTTCAGCTCGCGATACCCCATCCATGCGGCCGTCACCAATACAGCAGTCGCCACAACCCCGCCGGCAATCCATATAACCCTTCGCCTGGCTGACCTTCCTCGTCCCTGTTCATCCTTAGCGTCTTGCGCGGAAACATCGGCTTGACCCAGTTCGGCTTCCGAAACTTCTACGGGGCACAGAAATCGATACCCGACAGTTTGCACGGTCGCGATATACCGGGGCTCACGCGCGTCATCCCCGAGCAGCCGCCGCAACGTCGCGATGCTCCGGGTCAGCGAGTTCTCCGAAACCGAAACATCCTCCCACACCGCATTCAGAATTTCGTCCTTCTTCACCAGCCTTCCCGGGTTCCGCAGTAAAAACAGCAGCACGCGAAACGCCTTCGGCTCTACCGGCACACCTCCGCTGTCCCGGATCAACAGGAATTCTTCTTCCCTGACCTCAAACTCTCCGAACCTGAAAACCAAGGACTTAATCTCCGTCACAATTCCGTCACCCACTTTTCAGAGGACCGTCACGACAATATTCCCGCACAAGACGAGATTGCACCCAGCCGCCCCGGCTGAGGTCAGTCCAAATGTCAATCAGAAAAATCTTGGTCTTTGCAGGCCTGTTATTCGTCTCTGCGCCTGTCGTGTTTGGGGAAGCTCACTGTCCAGGAAGTTCGACCAGTTTAACTCCGCGGCTCGTGCAAGGTATGTTTTTTGTCGTTCCCATCGAAGTAAATGGCACCGGCCCGTACGATTTCCTCGTTGATACCGGTGCACAATCCAACAGTATCGATGAAGCTCTTGCATCTCAGTTGCATCTTGCTCCCAAAGGCACTGCCAGCGTCAGCGGCGCCGGAACTTTCAGGCATAACCTCCTCACACAGCTTGACCTGAGAGCTGGAAATCTTGTGGTCACGGGCACTCCGACCGTGGTTGTGCCGCACTCAGAAATGCAAGCTCTCGGTCCTCGTGTCCAAGGAATCCTCGGCGGCGCCTTCCTCGATCATTTCGACATTCTTCTCGATAACGGTCAACGCTTGCTCTGCCTCGATGATTCCGGATATCTCGCCTCAAGAATGAAGGGCAGGAGAATCGGCATTACCATTCCGTTGCAAGAGCAGACGACGTCTGTCCCTTTCGCTCCGCAAATCATTGTCTCGGCCGAATTGTCCGATTTCAAAAAACCTCTGCTGCTAGCCCTCGATTCCGGAACCAACGTTCCAGTTCTCTTCGCCGATTCTGCGCGAGAACAGCTCGCAGTCACCACTCATAAACAAGTCCTGAAACGATTTGTAGACGGAGTCGAGCAGGACTTCACCGTCATCTCCCCACAGATTGTTCGCCTGGAAGGAACTCAGGCGCGCGGAGTTTCCTTTGCAGTTCCAACGAATTTGATAGGTGAGAGAAAACCGCTACTTCAGGAGGATGGCTTCCTCCCAACGACCTTGTTCCGGAGGGTATTCATCAGCTACTCGAAAGGCTACGTCCTGCTCGATCCCTGGAACTGAAGTTGCACCTTGATCTCCTCGATCTGTCTCGCATGACGTGCCGGATGCGCGGCAATCATCACCAGCGTCTCAGCGCAGGTCACCGGTCCCGCAATCAGAGGATGATCCGTCAACATCCGCCGTGGATCGCCTGTGCAGCTTTCCACCCACCGCACCACCCCTGCCCGTGTCTTATCGAACGCCGCCAACGCCTCGCCCAATGTGTCGAACGTCCCCTTCGGATGCGCCTGCTCCGGCGCCTCGATGCGCCGACTTCGGTCCGCCGCGAGACGCGCAATCTTCTCCTCGCGCCGTGATTTTTCGAACGGCTGTTCTGTCAGTTCCGCTGCATGCAGCCTTGTCAGCAGGTAGCGCTCCGACTCGATCATGTGCTCGACGCACTCCAGAATCGACCATCTCTCCGCCGACGGCTTCCGCCGCGCAAGTTCGTCGTCAACCCCCGCAGTGGCTGTCCGCAGCGCGTCCCTCCCTGCCTGGAGTTCGTTTAGGATTCGCGCCTTCTCTGTTCCGTCCATCCTGACTATTCCTTCCGCCGAAACAGCTATTCTGGGTGCGAGACATCCGCTCCGTCAACCGCGAGAAACCTGCTACATTCCTCCCATGCTGCCCCTTATCGACCAACTCATCCGCCACAAGTGGTGGGCTAACTTCAACCTCTTGCGGTCGGTCGAACGTTTTGATCCCGCTGCCGAAGATGCAGAACTGCGAAAGCTCCTCCACCATATCCTCATCTCCAACCGCTATTGGCTGTTGCTCACCCTCAACCAGCCCTTTATCGATGAACAGGAACGCCTCATACCTGAGTCACACAGCGAACTCATCGATCAATTCACTGCAACCGAGCGCATCGAGATGGACTGGCTTCTCAGCGTCGCGCCTGAGGACCTCGACCGCCGACTTCAGCCCCGCGCCCTACCCGAGATCACCGTCTCCGTAGCCCAGACCGCCATCCAGGTCGTCCTTCACAGCCAGGGTCATCGCTCCCAGTGCGCCACCCGGCTGCGCGCCCTGGGCGGCAACCCCGCTCCAATGGATTTCGTTCTCTGGGTTCGCGATCAGGAAGCCCAATCTAAAAGTTGAGATACTTCACGCAACTATCAGTATTTGCTTGACTTATATTGTTGGATTTGATATAATACTAAAGGGCATCCAGAGCACCGAACTTCACCTGCAGACTGCCCTAAAAAGGAGTTCACCCATGATCGAAGTCAATACTCCCGTCAGCCTCTTTTTCGACCTGTATGCCGCAGAAACTACCCGCAACGACATCCCAGCGATCGTCTCGCACTTCATCGACCCTTTCCTGGCCGCCGGCCCATCGGGCACGCAATCCGTTCGCGTCGCGGATTTCGCCGCCGCACTCCCCAAAAAGAAGGCCCTCTTTCACCACCTCGAGTCGCAGCCGACTCAACTGATCGCCCTCAACGAAACACCGCTCGACTCCCGCTACGTTCTCGCACGCACCACCTGGCGCATGTTCTTCGGCGCCCAGCAACTCGACGTCGACTCCACCTTCCTGATCGACACCGGCGAGCCTCGATCGGATCCGGCGGACTTCAAAATCCTCCTCTACCTCACGCACCAGGACCTCATGAAAATCGCGCGCGACCGGGGAATCCTCCAAGGCTGATTCGTCTGAATACCCCATCCATTTGGCGGCTTTTGCCGAATGGATGGGATCGCGATAACGATCTCGCTGGCTTCCCGCTTAGCGCGCATCGCCGCCGACCTGCTAAAAGATAGAGAACCGCACCAGTCAGACATTCGGACGAGACACATGAACGCCACCGCACCCACTCTCAGTTTCCGACTCGCCACGGCCGCTGACCGCCCCCGCCTCATCCCGCTGATCAACTCCGCCTTTGCCATCGAGACTTTCCTCGAAGGCACGCGCACCGACGACGAGCGTCTCGCCGCGATGATGCAGAAAGGCGAAATCCTTCTCGCCGAAGACGCCTCCGGGCGCATCCTTGCGTCCATATACGCGGAGACCCGTGGCAACCGTGGCTATCTCGGCATGCTCGCCGTCGATCCCGATCACCAGCGCGCGGGCATCGGCCAGCGTATGCTCGCGGCGGCAGAAGATCACTTCCGCACGCGCGGATGCGAAGCCATCGACATCACCGTCCTGAGCCTCCGTCCCGAGTTGCTGCCGATTTACCGGCGTCTGGGCTTTATCGAAACCGGAATCGAAGAGTTTCACATGTCGCGCGCTCTTAAAGACGGTCAACAATGCCATTGCATCGTGATGTGCAAGCAGCTTTGATTCCCGCACCGCTCCGTCACTCACTCGCGCTCGAACTGCCGATATCTCCCCAGCCCAAACGTTGCCAGCGTCGCCACCACCAGCGCGCCGACCGCTATCGCCAGCGGCAGCCTGTACGATCCCGTGGCATCATATCCCCGAGCCATCAAGTAGCGTCCCGTCGCGTTCCCCAGCGTGTAGGAGCCGAACGCGCATCCATACAACTCGGCCATTGAGCGCATGCCGAAATAGCGGCTGACGAGGAACGGCATTACATCGGCTTCGGCTCCGATGGCGAGGCCCACCAGCAGAGCCGCAATAAATGCAGGGGTGCCTGTCGCGCCGGTCCATAAAAGAGCCAGGCCAATTGCGGCGGCAGAGAACACGACCGCCACCACTCGCGGAGCAAAGAAGCGATCCACGAGGTACCCGTTTGCGACTCTTCCGACAGTCGAAGCGATGCCGAACAAGGACACTGCGAACGCGGCCGCGCGTCCTGAGCTCCCGCGATCGCTGAGCAGGGGGGCGATATGCGCAGCCATCCCATTTCCGCAGGCCGCAACCACAAAGAAAATCGAGCACAGCAGCCAGAACGTCGGCGTTCTGAGAGCCTCGGATACCGTCATGCCCGAAATTTTCTTTTCCTGGTTAGTCGACTCCCCTGCTGTTTCCCCATCCGGCAACAGCCCCGCTTCCTCGGGCCGGCCTACAAGAAATAGCGCCACCGCGGGAACAACCACCAGTACAGAACACCCTGCGAGATACAGATACGCCTGTCTCCACCCTCTCTGCTCAATCAGAAACTGCGCCAGCGACGGACCGATAAACACTCCCAGCCCGATACCGGTGCTCGCCAATCCCAGAGCCAGACCGCGCCTGCGATCAAACCAGTTCGCAACCACCCGCGAATACGTCACCGGTGAACTCGCCACCCCAACAATTCCTGCGAGCACATACAACGCGTACAAGTGCCACAGGGGTGGCCGCACAAACGACAGAGCTGCCAGACATCCCGCAAGGGCCAGCGCCGACACAATGATTACCTTGCGAATACCATGCCGGTCCACCAGCCTGCCTACGCCCGGCGCCGAGAACGTGATCGTCACATCGAGCAGCGAGACCGCCAGCGCGATGGAGGCACGGCTCGAACCGAATTCCTCCGCAAGAGGCTTCACGAACACGCCGAACGTATATACGAGCAGAGTCGCCATCCCGAACGACTGCCCCACGATGGCAACGGCCACAATCCACCAACCGCGGAAGATGCCGCCCCTGCGTTTAAAAATGTTTGGTTGTGCGAGGGACATGGAGTCGCTTGAGAATACTGATGTTCATCGATCGCTGTCTATGAGAACTTCGCAGCCGGCAAACGGCCATCGCGGACTACTTGATTAACGTTTTGCCGCACAACTTTACCGTTCAGCGTGCAATCACCGCCGCCCCCGGCGCATGCAGATACCGGCTTGCGAACTCCAGAAAATACGGCCAGTTCGGCTGCGGCGTGTGTCCCGCATCATGTTGTCGCCACGCCAGGTCGCCCGTCATCAGCGCTGTTCCCATCTTTGGAAACTCCGCCGAGCCCAGGTCCTTTTTCCCCATCAGCCGGTACACCGGTCCGGCAGCGACCTCGGCCAAGAACATTCCTTTCGGATCGGCCCACGCATCTCCTTTCGGATTGGCGTATCCGTCTCCTTCATCAGAACCCCCGCCGATGAACAGCGGCTGCGGCGCGCACAGGGCAATCAATTCGTGATTGTCCACTGGCAGATCACCCGCGTTAAGCGGCCCTCCGTAGCGCAGAAAGTTCCCATCGAACCAGTGGTAGAGCGAGACGCTTGTCAGGTTTGGGATGGTCTCTCCAAAAATATGCCTGTACAGCTTCGCCCCGCCCTCGCCGGATGAACTCGAATACCCCACCGCAAACTCCCTGGGTAGTACGCCATCGTTACCAGCACCGTCTTGCCGAAACGCGAGTGCCCCACCAGCCCAATCTGCTTCGCATCGACTGCCTTGTCCAGTCTCGAAGTATCCCATGGCCTCGTTTGCGCCCCATGCCCACGCTCTCAGCACGCCCCAGTCATCGAGTTTGCGTGGCTTCCCATGATTGAAGAGTCCGATGACTCCTTCGGTAAGTCCAGATCCATCATCTTTCTGGTAACTCACGGGGTTCAGAATGGCAAATCCCCATCCGCGCTGCACCACCGGCTTTCCATCCACTCCCCACGGCGTGGGAACGTAGCTGTCGAACGGCCCGCTCGTCGCCATCTCAAAATCCTTCGCGAACGCCAACTCCATCAATACCGGCACCGGCCCAGCCGCATGTTCCGGAACCGTGAGCAGCAGATCGATATTGACCTTGATGGATGTGTTCATCCAGGGTCCAACGCGCCCCTGGAGTCGCTTCGTCACCACATCCACCCCACCGTACTTCTCATTGACTGTGCTGAGGACATGCCACACCACCATTTGCTGCGAATTCGGCACCCGGCCCAAGAATCTCCCGATCGAAATCTTCCTCTATCTCTCTCCCCGCTTAAACCACCATTCATTCGCCGCTCTTGACTGGCTTCCCATCCTTGAACACCAGCGGATCCGGCAGTTTCGGAAAGACGTTCGCCTTCGCCTCGTCGTAGTTGGCCGCATTCGGCGCCTTTGCGTCCGGCACCGGCGCCGGCCGCATATTCGATTCCTTTATCCCCAGCAGCCCCAGCAGCCGCGTCCTATCCTGCTGCGCGGTCAAATGCGTTGTATGCTCCTCGTTGGAGCTCGGCTGTGTTTGCGCAACAGCCAGGCATGCTCCTCCGAGCACAAGAATGAAAGCAGGAAGATAGGTGAAACTTGCTTGGCGCATCGAAACCTCAACCGTCATCCGGCGGCCAAAGAATACCATTCAACCTCGGCTCAACATCGGCCGAACATCGCCCACGTAGCCGCTGCCGGAGCCACCGAAGCCCGCTCCCTCTCATCTCACCGCATTCAACGGCGTTTTACACCACCAACATATCGGACCCTTACACTGCAGATAACGTTGATGAAACCACTCCCGGTTGAGACAATCTCTTTCGGAGCAGCATTCCGAAGCGATACCCTAAGAACTCTGGAGACACGCTAATGAGTGCCGCCAAATACGATTTACTCGTCATCGGTTCCGGACCTTCCGGGCAGCGCGCCGCTGTTGCCGCTTCCAAAATGAAGAAGCGCGTGGCCGTGGTCGAATCACGCTCAGTGGTAGGAGGCGTCTGCGTTAACACCGGCACCATCCCCTCCAAGACGATGCGCGAGGCGGTCCTCCACCTCTCCGGCTACAACTACCGCTCTGTCTACGGCATCAACTATCGCGTCAAAGAGAAAATCACCATGGCCGACCTCGCCTTTCGAGTTCAGGCCGTCATCAAAACCGAAGTTGACGTTACCGAGGCCCAGCTTTCCCGCAATGGCATCGACATCGTGCATGGCATCGCCCACTTCATCGACCCGCATCAAGTCCGCGTCGAAGGACTCTCCGGCGACACCACCATCGAGGCCGATCGCATCATCATCGCGGTGGGCACCAAGCCGGCTTCCTCTCCCAAAGTCCCCATCAATGGCCGCAGCATCATCAACAGCGACCAGGTGCTCGATCTGCCCGCGCTGCCCAAGTCGCTGATCGTGGTCGGAGGCGGCGTCATCGGCGTCGAATACACCTGCATGTTCGCCATCCTCGGCGTGCGCGCCACCCTCATCGAAAAACGCCCCAAGCTCCTCGAATTTGCCGATCAGGAAATTGTCGAATCCCTCAGCTATCACCTTCGCGACAGCCGCGTCACCATGCGCCTCGGCGAAGAAGTCCAGAGTGTCGAAGAATTACCTGACGGCACCGTCGTCGCCAATCTCGAAAGCAAGAAGCGCGTCTCCGGCGATGCACTGCTCTATGCTGTAGGCCGACAGGGCGCCGTCGAAGACCTCAACCTCGCGGCCGCAGGCATCGAGGCCGACAACCGCGGACGCATTCCCGTGGACGAAAATTACCAGACCAAGGTCGAGCACATCTACGCCGTCGGCGACGTCGTCGGATTCCCTTCCCTCGCCTCTGTCTCGATGGAACAGGGACGCATCGCCGCTGCCCGCGCGTTTAACGACACGCATACCTCGTCCAACCCAAGCTTCTATCCCTACGGCATCTATACGATTCCCGAGATCAGCTTCATCGGCAAAACCGAAGAGCAGCTCACTGACGAGGATGTCCCCTACGAGGTCGGCATGGCGTTCTATCGCGAAACCGCGCGCGGCCAGATCCGCGGAGACACCACCGGCCGCCTCAAGCTCATCTTTCATCGCGACACGCGCAAAGTTCTTGGGGTGCATATTATCGGCGAGGGCGCCAGCGAACTGGTGCACATCGGCCAGGCCGTCATGATCATGGGCGGCACCGTCGACTACTTCATCGAGACTGTCTTCAACTATCCAACCCTCGCCGAGTGCTACAAAGCCGCAGCCTTCAACGGGCTCGGCCGCCTGCACCGGTACCAGGTGGAATAGCAGGATGCCGCCAAGCCCATGGAGGGCAAAATGACTACCGCTATCGGCGTCGTAATGACCGAACACATTGTTGCCGGAAGGCTGGAAAACATGAACCTCGCCGGTGAAGCCGTCCGCTATCCGCAAAACGAGGACGAGGTCGACGCCCTCAACGCGCTCCCCGCCGGCGACATTGTCAACATCCTCGCCGACGAGATCGCCTCCGTCGGCAAAAATACCCAGATCGACGCCATTGGCGTCGCTGTTCCCGGCGTGGTTCGTCACGGAGTCGTTGAAGACTCCCCAAACCTGACCCAGATCAAAGGCATGCATCTCGCCGATGAACTCACGCGGGCCCTCGCCGAAAAAGGCGTCAACGCACCCGTTCACATCGCCAACGACGCGGATGCCATCGCAGCCGGCGTTGCCGCCACGCGCGGCCAGCTCAACAAGCTGACCCGCGTCTGGACCATCGGCAACGGCATTGGCTATGGTCGCTGGCCTTACGTCGAGGGCGTCTGGGAAGGCGGACACATCACCGTCACTCTCGACCCCAAGGAGCGCTTCTGCGGATGCGGCGGCGTCGGTCACCTCGAAGGCATCATGGGCTATCGCGCCATGCGCATGCGCTTCCTCGACCTCGAGCCCGAAGAAGTCTTCGCCCAGGCAAAGAAGGGTGACGACCGCTGCCGCGAGTTCGTCGACCTCTGGCACCGCGCCCTCGCCGCAGGTACCGCCTCTTTCATCCACCTCGCCGGGCCCGGGCGCTTCTACTTCACCGGCCACAACGTGGGCTTCCTCGATCTGAGCGTGCTTCGCCGTCACCTCGAAACCATGGTCAAGATGAGTCCGCTGCTAAGTTATTCGCTCGAGACCCTGCCCAACGACGACGCCACCGCCCTCCTCGGCGCCGGCGTCAGCGCCATTCGCGCACTGGCTACTTAATTCCCCCCGACTCGGACGAATCGCAGCGATCCCACTTAGCACTTCGGGTGTGGGCCCTTGAACTCAACCTCAGTCGTCTGCCAGTCAGACAGCCGCTTGTTATCGACCTCGGCATCTCCTGCCCGGTTGGTGAGCGAAGATCTTGCCAGCGCCACCGAGACATTGATCTTGCCTTTCACGCAATAGGCTCCGAGGAACTGAGTCAGTCCCTTGTCCGCCGCTTCCATGTAGTCTGCCGGCAGAGTCCCTGAAGCGGTGTGGATGTCGACCGGTCCCATGATCATCTTGTTCATTGCTGGACCGTCACTATCATCGCCCTTCTTTTTCGTAAGCTGCGATGCGTCAAATCGAACCACGAGCGTGGCCCTCGTCTCCAGCTCATCGGCTTTCATCGCCGTGTACTTCACTGCCGGAATGGTCACGCCTGTCGGGTTTGGCTTGGTCTGTGCCGTATCAAACGCGATCTGGTATTGCCATTTGGGTTTAGCGGGAGCTTTGGGCGTCGTCGCCTCCTTGCTTCCCATGTCGCATCCAGCCAGCAGGCTCAATCCTGCGATGGCTACAATCATTCCTGTTCTCACGCCATCCTCCTCGTCAAACGACGCGCTGTCGTGCTTCAGGGAATTGGTGACCCTGGGCCCGGTCGCCCCACCGCCAACGCCCCACCCGGAGCGCTGAAACTAGAGACCGCCAAAAACAGGCACATTTCCTGAAACGCCGTAGGATACCACTCGTGCGCGACGCTGGCACGTGACCTCGATCAGCCCACATGACTGCGCATGGACATTCGGCCGATTTTCGAGCTTAGGCGTGCGCCTTGCTGAGAACAACAGACGCCCGGAGTTCCAGGGTAGCGAGGAGGTGGCTATAAATGGAATGCGGAAAATCAGCTGAGACGCAGGTAAGTCTTCGACAGCCGGTCGTGCCAGCTCATCTGGTCCTCATCGAATACTGACCAGAGCATCCCAAGTCCCAGCGGAAGCACCGAGATCAGCATTGCCTTCAGCCGTCCTTTAATCTGCTCGCGCGTGGGAACTTCCTCGTCAAAGGTGCAGAGGCACAGTTGCGCATACCGCATGCCCGGCGTCACCTTTGCAAAGGTCAGGAAGAACCACTCGTAAAGTGCCGCAAACCCGAGCAGGGCGAGCGCACCGCAAATCTCCGAAACGCGCTGCCCCGGCAGGCTTTCCATATTCGAAGCAATAAGATAAACAACACCACAAACCAACCCGGCAATCAGAGCGGTGTCCACCATGGTTGCCATCAACCGCCGGCCGATCGGCGCCTGGTACAGCTTATGCTCATCCGGAGCCAGGTTGTAGTAGTCCGGCAGATGCTGCGGCTCCCCGTCCAGCTCGATCTCCTGCCAGCTCGACCCGATCCACGTCGGCTCAGCGGTATTCGCTGCAGAATGCGCCATCGGTTCCGTCGAAATCGAACTTGGGTCTACCTCAAAAATGCTTAGCTGCGCATCGGTATCAGCGGACGAAGCATCGGCAAGCCGGGGACGAAGCCGCCGGGGAGCAATGATTTCGCGAGGAAATTCAATCAGATTCGCCGGAATTGGCTCCGCCGCATCCACCGCTTCGTAAATCATCCCGGTATCATACGTGTCTTGCAGTTCCGTGGGCTCGTGCCACGGAGAAGGAACGACGGCGCGCATCTCCTGCTTCGCCGAAGGCGAAGGCATATCCGGTTCCCAGCGGATCTGTACATTCTCGTTGGAGCGGACTTCAACCTGCTCCTGCGGATCTTCCCACGATAGAAAGCCTGAGGACGACGCTTCTGCCTCAGTGTGTGTTCGCTCTGAAGCAATCTCGATGTGATCAAGTACCGCCTGCGCGGCAGCCTGGGCCTCCATCGCTGCGCGAGTTGTAGCTTCTGCGGCCCGCAATGCTGCGCGAGCCTCCGTCGCCTGCATGTCGCTGAAGCTCGGTACCTTTGCATAGCGAGCGGCAACACGCGCTGCCGCTGCCGCGGCCCGACCGCTCCCGCTAAGCTGGCTGTCGCCCTGCCCTTCCTGATCGACGACGGAAATTCCTTTGCGATTCTTGTGCTCGGCGAGGCGGCGATTAACCTCCTGCTTCCACGATGGCAGCGCGGTGGGCGAGCTAGGCAGTGTGCTCAAAACTCTAGGTTCCCTTCGATATCTTCGTTGGCCAGGCTCCTGACCGGTTCTGTTTCGCGCAACATTCAATCCGTTGTGCGGTTGCTCTTTTAGTCACTTCCTGACTTGCGCGTGAGCCTCAGAACAAGCCGCCGCGTTTGCTATGCTGGCCTTGGTCCTCGATGTACTTACGCACTTTCGTGTTTATCACGCTGATGACCCTCTGTCACTTGCAACTTGCAGGACAGATGTTGACCAATGCGTTACCCCCTTCTCAGAGTTCTCAGCAGACCGCAAAGAGCGCACAATCCGCTCCCGATTCGCAGCTTCCCGACGATCCTGGCCAGGAGGCGATTCCCACTGCCAACCCTGAGCCGCAGCCCGCAACCGGAGTGCCTGTCCACTGGGACGCCGGCGACCAAAAATGGTCGGGCGACACCGTCACGTTGAGTGGCGGCGTCACCATCTACTATCGCGATTACCAGATTCGAGCCGACAAGATCGTCTATCACCGGGCTACATCCGAGCTCGAAGCCGAAGGGCATCTGCAGGTGACTGGCGGCCCCGGGGACGCTTACATCTCCGCCTCCCATGGCGACATGCGCCTGAACATGCACACCGCGCGCTTTTACGATGTCCACGGTTCGATGGGTGTTCGCCGCACCGGCCGCACGGCTGTGTATTCAAACTCCAACCCATTCCTGTTTTCAGGCAGGGTTCTGCTTCAGACAGGCGAGGGTAGTTACAGGATCGTTGACGGAAGCATGACCAACTGCCGAATACCCAAGCCGGATTGGGAGCTGATTTCGCGCTCCATTACCCTCGATAACGAAAAGGCCACCACGAAGAACACCTTCTTCAAACTCCTCGGCGTTCCCATTTTTTATCTTCCCTACCTTCGCCATCCCGTCGAAGAAACCGGTCGACAAAGCGGCCTCCTGATTCCCGTGATCAGCAATTCCACGATTAAGGGCCTCACCGCGGGAGGGCAGGTGTACATCGTTCTCAATCGCAGCATGGACATGGTGCTGGGAACCGAATATTACAGCAAGCGCGGTTGGGCGCCCAATGGCGATTTCCGCTACAAAGGCGTTGGGCTGGACCATTTCACAGTGCGCTGGAATGCCCTTTTTGACCGCGGCGTTGTCATTCCTCCGTCGCCGCAGCTTGTCAATCAGGGCGGAACTGACATTACCGCTGATGGCCGGATCGACTTCACTCCCGATACACGCGCAACCGCCAACGTCGAGTATCTCTCCAGCTACATCTACAAACTGGTTTTCAACGACAACTATCTCCAGGCCGTCAGCTCTGAGGTTCACAGCACGGTCTCTCTGACACATCAGCATGACGGGCTCGTTCCATCCGGCTACCTCGAGAGAGTGCAGAATTTCGCCAGTTCCAACCAGGGGGACGAAGTACGAATCCTGCACCTGCCTTCCCTGCGCTTCGACGCCGTAGACGAGCCGCTGCACACGTCTCCTCTCTACTGGCGGTTGGGCTCATCGGTCAGCTATCTCGGCCGCTCCGAGTATAGCTTTCATGTTCGCAACCTCGGCCGGTTCGACCTTTATCCCCACCTCTCCATGCCGCTCGCCGCAGGCGGATGGAGCGTCGTGCCTGAAGTTGCGCTGCGCGAAACCTTCTATACAGGAAGTCAGATCCCCGATCTGACCGGATTAAAAGCTGGAACCCCGACCATTGCTCATGATCCGCTGAACCGCTTCGATGCCGAAGCTTCCGTCGATCTCAGGCCCCCCGCCGTGGAACGCGATTTCACCGTTGGCCAGCGCGTCCTGCGCCACGTGATTGAACCCGAACTGATGTATCGCTTCGTGGGTGGCATCGGGATGAAGGCCCGCAACGTACCGCTCTTCGACCCCGCCGACATCGCCACCAATACCAATGAGGTCGGATACTCGGTGACCCAACGACTCTACACCCGTTCTCGTTCGCCGCAGCCCTGCGACGAGGCCAACGAGGCAGCAGGAACCTGCCCGGCACAATCTCGCGAATGGGCTTCATGGCAGATCACGCAGAAGTACTTTCTCGATCCCACCTTCGGGGGCGCGCTCGTCTCCGGCCGCCGCAACGTTTTCGACACCACTCTCGACCTCACTGGCATCGCCTTCCTCACCGATCCGCGCAATCTCTCCCCGCTCATATCGCGGATGCGATTCGAAGCCGTGCAGAACCTCCGGGTCGAGTGGGATATGGACTACGATCCAAAGGCTGGACGCTGGGATGGAAATAACATCTATGCCGGCTTCAGCAAGGGCCGGACCATGATGGGCCTGGGCTACTCGCTCTTGAACGCGGTGGACGAGAACGGAAGCAATGCCTCCCTGACCCAGAACCAGCAGCTGCAGCCATTTCTCGAGATCGGCCGCCCCAACTCCGTCGGTTTCAACCTTGCCGCGAATGGCGGCTGGGATTTCGTCCACGGCGCCCTCCAATACGCCGGCATACAAACCGTCTATAACTGGGACTGCTGCGGCCTGAGCCTCGGCTACCGCCGCTTTGCCCTGGGCACCGCGCGCGACGAAACACAATACTTATACGGCTTTACCATTGCTAATTTCGGCTCAGTCGGCGACATCCGGAGGTCCAACACTGTTTTTCACGACATAAGCCTTCCGCCACCCTACTAGAACCTTCGGTTTGCCTTTTTCTCGTTCCTGCGTCCACCATTCAGTACCCTTGTCATGGCCCATCCCTGCCCCGGGAACGGTGTGCTGGGATATCCTTGCAGGAGAGGAATAATCATTTGCGTATCTATCTTTTGACCAGCTTTCTTCTTTTGAGCCTGGTCGTGGGCTGCCGAGCCCAATCTCCCGGTTCCCGCCCTCAGGATGCTGCGCTGAACCGGCGCATCGAAGTCATGGTTCGATCGCAATTCAGTATCCCCCCCGACGTTTCGGTGAGCATTGGCCAGCGCAAGCCGAGCCAGATCGCCGGCTATGAGACCTTGCCGATCACACTCGCCCACGGACCCAGCACCAAGGTCATCGATTTCCTTATCTCTTCCGATAACAGCAAACTTGCCCGGCTGGAGACTTTCGATCTCGCCAAGGATCCTGTATTCAATATCGACACCGCCGGCCGTCCGGTGCGCGGCAATCCGAACGCGAAAGTGACGGTAATCAACTTCGACGATCTGCAATGCCCTTTCTGCGCGAGGATGCATTCTTCGCTCTTCCCGGACACCATGGACCGCTATAAGGACAACGTCCGCTTCATCTATAAGGATGACCCGCTGACCGAGTTGCATCCCTGGGCAATGCACGCGGCTGTAAACGCGAATTGCATCGCCGCTCAAAGCCCCGATACTTACTGGAAATTTGTCGATTACGTTCACTCGCATGGCCAGGAAGTGAGCGGCGAAGACCGCAACGCGCAGAAGAGTTATGCGACCCTGGATCGCATTGCCCGCGAAGAGGCCACGCTGGCGAAACTGGATATCCCCAAACTGGATGCCTGCCTCGCAAAGCAGGACGAAACGCAGGTCCGTGCATCTGCCAAGGAAGCAGAATCTCTGGGAGTGGAAGGAACACCGGCCCTCTTCATCGATGGCGAGCGGATCAATGGAGCAATGCCTGCTGAACAGATCTGGATCGTCATCGACCGGGCTCTGCGCGCCGCAGGTATTCAGCCTCCGGCGCAACCCGTTCCCGTGCCTGCGGCCAAGGGCAAGTAATAACGTGCGCGCAGCTTCAACGGGGAAGCGGCGCCGAACGTGAGCTATTCGCGCCGTACCCCGGCCCCGGGATTTATCCTGTTGTACCGGGGCCATCGACGAAGTCCCGTCGAAACGGTGCAGGCTCCGAGGAGACACAGGTTGCAAGTCGAAGCTTTCTCTTTCAGGCGCTCCACGCGCTTTGCTCTGGCAATCTCAAGCACACTTTTGCTGATCGCTTTGTCGGCATGTAACCATGCGCCCGCGCCCGACGTGATGGCGACCGTCAACGGCAAGGATATTCATCGCTCCGATCTCGACAAGGCGTTCAACAACTACATGGCCACCCAGGGCGGGGCGCCCCAGTCGCCAAGTCCCGAACAGGCAGACATCGTTCGCCTGAACTTGCTCGGCCAGCTCATCACTAACGAGATTCTCGATCAGCTAGCTGTAAAGCTGAATCTCACCGCCTCCGACGAAGATGTGAATGCAAAACTCACAGAGCTGAAGGCGCCCTACACTCAGGAAGAGTTCGACAAGAAGCTGAAGCAGCAGAATATGACGGTCGACGATTTGAAACAGCAGATCCGCCGTCAGCTCACTTCCACCAAGCTTGTCAATAAAGAAATCGAATCGAAAATCAACATCACCGACAACGACATCACCAACTACTACAACGTGCACAAATCCGACTACAACGTGATTGAGCCTCAATACCACCTCGCCCGAATCGTGGTGTACCCGGGCGCGGCGCAGCAATCTGCAAACTTCCCGAGCAACAAGCCTGTCAGCGATGCCGACGCGCGAAAGAAGATCCAGAACGTACACAACCGTCTCACCAGCGGCGAGGATTTTGGCGTGCTGGCCGCAAGCTTCTCCGAAGATCCGAATGCCAATTCGAACGCAGGCGACATGGGCTTCATTGCCGAGTCCGGACTTCAGCAGGGGGATCCCGGCGCGTTTGTCGTGATCAGCAAACTGAAACCCGGCCAGATTACAGACATCCTGCCTGTTTACGGCGCCGCCGGTCCGGCTCCACGAGCGATCGGCTACGCGATTTACAAACTCATTGCGCGAGAGCCCGCCGGACAGCGTGAGCTGAATAATCCCAGCGTTCAACAGAATATTCGCCAGGGATTGCGCGAGAGCCACGCTCAGTTGCTGAAGCTCGCATATTTCGAGATGATCCGGGACGACGCCAAGGTTCGCAATTACTTCGCGGAGCAGATCCTGAGGGAAGGCGCAAAGTAACCTCGGCTCTTCGAGTTCGCCCCCTCAGACTTGTAGCCTCTCTTCCTGCCGAGCTCCCGCCTGCCCACTTAAGGCATAGCACTCTCAGGTCCTGTCAAAGCCGAGATGCTTTCCGATCTGTCTGAGCCACGCATCAAAGCGGCATCAGCGACTCTCAAACGCACTCGCAAAAACTAAGGCCTCCGCATGGTGCGGAGGCCTTAGTCTGTGCTTGGTATGAGGGCTATTTCAAGTTGCCGCTCGAATCCATGGTGATTCCGCCCGGTCCCTTGTCCTTCTTCTCTTCGTTCGCTTTCCGCGTTCCCATGGCCTTGGAACTCCACTCCTTCGCGGCTGCGACATCCGCCTTTACAGCGGCAGGATCGGCATAATCAACGTCCGCCTTGCGGCGATAGGTCAGGTTCATATACGACATCGCATCGTCGTAGTTTGAACGATTTGCCAGCGCCTGGTTCAGATACTGCAAGCCTTCGGTGACCAGGGGCTCGTTCTGTTGCTTGATTTCCTCCAGCACCTTCTTTGGTGCCTTGGTATTGCCTTCACCGTCGTCGTTGATGACCGCGCCGGCAAGCGCCTTCAAAGTATTTTCGTGCGCCAGCGTCCAGTCGATCACGCCGATCGTGTAAGCCGCTTCAGGATCCTTGGGATCCACCGCAAGAACCCTCTTCTGGTATTCCTTCGCCTTCTCGAAATTCTTGATGCTGAAATAAATTCCGGCAATCTGTCTTGAGGCTGTTCACATCGTTCGGTTCCTTGGCCAGAACCTCCTGGAAGATGCTGATCGCCTGTTGCGCGTTCTTCAGGTTGTCAGGACTGTGTCAGGCCCGGGACGACGTTTTGCGCAAGCGCGGTCGCCAGATAACTCTTCGCCATGGGCAGGCTCGGGTCCAGTTCCGTGGCTTTCTGGAAATGTCCGATCGCCTCTTCGTAGTGGGCAGACTTGTAGGCTTCCACTCCCTTGTTCAATTGATCACGGGCTTGCCAGGCGGTTGCACCCGCCCATGGAAAGCACCATGCCGGCCAAAGCAACCGTGAGCGCCGTAATTCGTGCGGGTCCATTCATGTTCTTATTCTTCTCCTTCAGGTCGTGCGCTCGCGATTGCGCACCTTGAACAATCATGCATCTGGAAACGGGCGGGAGATATCCGAATACCAGGTTGGCCAAATTGTACTCCTGCTGCCTCGATGCAAACTGTGTTCTTTGACCACGAGCAATGCTTCTATCGTCCAGCCATGTACCCCGGCGTCATCAAACCAATCTGATCGATTCCTGCTGCATGGCCAATATCGATGACCTCAGCGATCTGGGTGAAGCTCAGATGATCGTCGCCCTTAACAAACAAAACTCGCTCGGCACGGTTAGCGTAAATGGCAGCCAAGTCGCGACTGCAAGTTCCTCTCGCGCGACCCGCTGCTGGTTGATTCGGAAGTTCGACTGTGCTGCCGGCTCCTTTGAGGACCTCCAGCACGACCGCGTCACTGGGGGCGCTTCCGGCTGAAGATTGCGGAACCAGCGCAGCCTCTCCTCGCGGAAGCGGCGGGAACGATGACCATAAAGATGATCAGTAAGCACCAGCAGAACATCGATCATCGGAGTAACGTTGATCTCTGATGTCATTCGCCTGATGCTTGCCGCTCATCGCGGTCATCGCAGTATTCCCCTTTCTTCCCATGCGGGGAGAGATTGATGCAGCTGTCCGATCTATTGCCCAGCCATGATCTTCGGCGTCATCAGACCGATATGATCCACGTTCGCCGAATGGGCGATGTCGATCACTTCGGCGATATAGGCGAAGTTCAAATCGTCATCGCCCTTTACGAACATGACGCGCTCGGCGCGATTTGCGTAAATCTCCGTCAGCCTCGCCAGCAAGTCGGTCTTCGCTACTTCAGTCTCGTTGATCTTGTAGGTCGGCGCCGCGCCGGGACGATAGACCACCTGCACAACAATGGTGCGATCGTTCTGCGGCTGCTGCTGCTGGGGATTCTTCGGCGGCTGCGGTACCAGGGCGTCAAGACCCTTCGGCGTGACCGGCACGATCACCATGAAGATGATCAACAACACCAACAGAATGTCGATCATCGGGGTGACGTTGATGTCGCCCATTGCGCCCACCGCTGCTCCCAGTTGTCATTGCCATGGCTTCAAACTCCTCGTCTACTGCAATCGGTTAAGTAATGCGTTCCCAAGTCAATGATTACTGGCCGCCAGGCCGCCGGCGCCTTCACGCTTGTTTGTCAGCAAGCCAACCTCGTCCACACCCGCAGTGCGCACGGCGTCGATCGCGTCTTCAACTGCGCGAAATTGAGCACGCGCGTCTGCGCGGATAAAAATCTCTTTGCCCGGCGTATCTGCCAGTTTGTCACGAACCTTCGCTCCCAGCTCAGAAGTAGCAACCTTGTTCTGGCCCAGAAACACACCGCCATCGCGGGTGATGGCCACAACGATGGCATCTTCCTTGTCGGCGTCGGGCATCGGAGTGGGGTTTTCCACCTTGGCCATATCGACCGCGACCTTGTTCTGCAGCATCGGGGTGATGACCATGAAGATGATCAGCAACACCAGCATCACGTCCACCATCGGCGTGACGTTGATGTTGGAGTTGACCTTACTGCCTTCGTTACGAACTGCAATTCCCATGTTTCGGCTCCGTGCCTGATGAATTCATTTGCCGGATGCCTTCCGGCTCTTACTCAAAGCGATTGCCGCGCCTGATCGAGAATCCCGGGCAGGAGAGCGTTGCCGCTTCCCCTGCCCAGTAAGTCTCTCGCTCGGCCTGCATACGGATTCGCTTAGCGCCTGCTCTGCTTGATGAAGTAGTCGATGAGTTCGCTCGAGGAGTTATCCATCTCAACGTCGAACGCTTCGACACGGCCTGTGAAGTAGTTGAACGCCATGACGGCGGGAATGGCCACGAGCAGACCGAATGCCGTGGTCACCAGCGCTTCAGAAATACCGCCGGCGACTGCGCCGATACCAGAGGTCTTCTGCGTCGCGATCTGCTGGAAGGCGTTCAGAATGCCGACGACCGTTCCGAACAGTCCGACGAACGGCGCCGTCGAGCCGATCGTGGCCAACACAGCAAGGCCCCTCTTCAGCTTGGCGTGAACGATAGCTTCGGCGCGCTCCAGTGCGCGACCCGAGCTCTCGATCGTCGCCTCGCTGGCAACGCCGCCGGAAGCACGAAACTCCTGCAGGCCGGCAGTGACAACCTCGGCGAGGTGCGATTTCTTGTTGCGATCGGCGATCTTGATGGCTTCTTCGAGCTTGCTGTCCTTCAGCGCGCCCGCAACCTTGGGGGCGAACTCGCGCGACTGCTTGCGGGCTGCTGAGAAATACAGGTAGCGGTCAATCATAACGGCCAGAGACCAGATCGACTCGATGAAGAGAAGGATGGCCACGGCGCGAGCCAGCCATCCCATGTGCTGCCACAACCCGAGCGGGCTGAAACTGACTGTCTGCTCTTCCTGAAAGAATGCCAGGCTGTTGACCGTATGCGATGCGAAATGTGCGAGCTGAGCGAGAATCACTTGAATCGTTCCTCCTAAGGAGTTTGTGAACTGCGTGACTATCCGCTATTTGAACGGATCGATTGACGGCAAAACCTGGGAAACTGACTCCTGTTCCGCTTCATTCTTACCGCCGTATTCACTTCCCAATCTCGAAATGCCGCTGTGGAGATCGAACCGGTGCCCGCCGGACGGAGTATTGTTGCCCTCGGGATGACATCATCCCCGGTTTTGCGATTGGGAATGCGGCTCGTTCGGGATTCGCATTCGGGTCAAAAACAAGGCCCTTTCCCTGGAGAAAGAGCCGAAGATTAAACTAGCCGCCCAGCGTAAAGATCACGTTGACCGTGGTCTCCACCTCGACGGGCTCGTTGTTGAGCAGATAAGGCCGGTAACGCCAGGTCTTCACCGCATCCAGAGCCGCCTGCTGCAACATGGCAGGGCCGCTGATGACGTGAAGGTTCTCGATCGTTCCCTGCTTGGAAATCGTTCGCCTGAATCACGACCGTCCCGGAAACACGGGCCGCTTTGGCGATCGGCGGATAAGTCGGCTGGTCTTCTGGATCAACATGCCGTGTGCGACGCCCGCCGAAATATTGACCTTCTTTGGAGGGGCTGCCTGAACCTTAGGCGCCGAACCCGTGCCGAACACGCTACCCATCACGCCGCTCGCGCTGCCGCCCAGACCTTCCGCGCCGGCCACGCCGAACGAACTGGGAGGCGCTTCCTTCTCCGCAACCATCTTGATGTCCTTGGGAATGCTTGCGTCGGAGCCGTCAGCTGGTTGTTCATCATCTCGGACTGAACGTGAACGACGTGTATCACCTCAGGCGGCGGCGGCGGCGGCGGTGGTGGCGGTGGCGGCGGGGGTGCAACAAGCAGAGTCTGCATCATCGCCTTGGGCAACGCCTCGGGGTAGATCAGCGGGATAAGGATCATCGTGATCAAGATACCGAGCCGTTGATGATGACCTGTGAGAATCATCCAACGACCGCTCTTGCTCTTGATCTTCCCGCCTGATTCAAATGTGGAATCTTCAAACATGGCCAGCCTCGAATCGGGGTGTCGGTTACCTCTATTTAGACACCGGCGGAACTTCAAATGTTCCCGCCGCAGTAAAACGCTTACAAAAAGCGTGCTCCACCTATATCAGAACTACCCTGCACATGCAAAGGTTGCCGCAAAAACATGCGCAATCGCGAACTCTAGACTCCGGGAACGCTTTGCCGCCGGAAGCGCCACTGCCTTTTCCGCTCTCCGGCTCGCCACTGCTGCCAGGCAACCAGCATAGGCGCGGCAATGGCAATCGACGAATACGTACCGATCAGAATTCCAACTACCAGCGCAAATGAAAATCCCCTCAGCACCGGCCCGCCGTAAACAAACAACGAAAGCACCGTCAGGAACGTCAGTCCCGAAGTCAACACCGTCCGGCTCAATGTCTGGTTGATGCTCCGGTTCACCACGTCCGGCAGCGACTCCCGCCGGCTCAGTCTCAGATTCTCGCGGATGCGGTCGAACACCACGATCGTGTCGTTCATCGAGTAGCCAACCAGCGTCAGAATGGCAGCAATGACGGTCAGGCTGATCTCCATTCCCTTGATGCCAAATGAATCCAGCAATGCAAACGCGCCCACCGTGATCAGCGTGTCATGGAAACACGCAATTACCGCGGCTATGCCGTAGATCAGCTGGAACCGGAACCACAGATAAACCAGCATTCCCAGCAGCGACTACAATGTCGCCAGCGTCGCCTGCTTCTCCAACTGCTTGCCCACCGTCGGTCCCACCACCTGCACGTTGCGGATTTCAAAGGCACCTTCGCCAAATTTGGCCGTCAGGGCGCTCTTAATCTGTTCCCGCCCGGTGTCCAGAGCCGACTCGACATGCTGCTCCGGCAGGCTGATCAACACCTCGTTGCGACTGGGAATGTCGTAGTTGACGATGCTCGCGTCCTGGATCCCCGCCGCCGCCGTAGCCTGCCGAATCTGCTCGGTATCCGGCGTCTGCTTGAACTGCACCTCAACCTGCGTTCCCCCGCGGAAATCCACGCCCAGCGGAACAGGGCTGCGCCGTCCTCCCACCGGATGCGACCAGTGAGCCGCCATCGAGATCAGGCCGGAGATGCTGAAGATTAATGAAAAGGCCAGGAAGTACCACTTCTTCCCCAACCAATCAACGTTTACGCTACGAAAGAATTCCACGTGTTTCTCTGCCTTCCTCTTTTCAGGGCACGGTTCTAATCCCTGGTCCCTGGTCCTAATCCCTGTCGTTAAATCGAAACCACTTCGCCCGGCTTCAGTTTGTTCACGTGGGCGTCAAAAATTACCCGCGAAACATAAACTGCCGTGAACAGGTTTGCCGCCAGACCAAACGTCAGGGTTACGGCAAATCCCTTCACCGGTCCGCTGCCGAACAGGAACAGAATCGCCGCCGACACGATCGTCGTCACGTGCGTATCCAGAATCGTCGTCCACGCATGCGCAAACCCCTGATCAACCGCGGCAGACGGAGCCTTCCCCGCCCGCATCTCTTCACGAATACGCTCGAAGATCAGCACGTTCGAGTCCACGCCCATACCGATTGTCAGGATCACTCCGGCGATTCCCGGCAACGTCAGTGTCGCCCCCGAGAATCCCATGAATCCCAGCAGGATCACGAGGTTCAGGAACAGCGCCAGGTCCGCATTGATGCCCGATCCACGGTAGTAGATCAGCATGAAGATCATCACCAGCATCACGCCGACCACCGCAGCCGTAATTCCCTGCCTGATCGAGTCCGCTCCCAGCGATGCGCCAACCGTCCGGTCTTCCAGGTAATTGATCGACGCGGGCAGCGCGCCTGTCCGCAGCATCTTCGAGAGGATCGCCACCTCATCCTGCGAGAAGCTGCCGCGAATCTCGCCAGAATCGCGGATCGCGCTCTCAATGTTGGCAACTTCCTTTACGCGCCCGCCCAGCACCACGGCCATGCTCTTTTCGATATTGGCGCTGGTATATTCCCAGAACTTGTCGCCCGCTTCATTGGTCAGCGTAAAGTGAACGGTCCGCTGCCCGGTATTCGAATCCGTTCCCGGATCCGCGGACCGGAAGTCGGTGCCGGCAACGATCGCCACCCTCTGCAGAACGTACACGCTGTCGGCGTCCGAGCCTGTCGCCATCGATCCCGAACCATGCACCAGCATCTGGTCCGGCGGCAAAGAACCGCCTACGCTCGCCAGCGCCGCCTGTTCATCCGGATACGGACCACCGGCCACCGCGTGGATCTCCAGGCGCGCCGTGGATGTGATGATGCTCCTGACCCGGTCGATATCCGAAATACCGGGCAATTCCACCAGGATCTGGTTGTCGCCCAGCCCATACTGCTGGATCACCGGCTCCGCAACACCCAGCGTGTCTACACGATCGCGAATCACTTCGATCGTGTTCTGCACCGTCCGGTCGTTGAGAGCCCGCTCCACGTTCGGCTTCATCGTGATCGTAAAGCTGCCGTCCGCGGCCGGTCCCGAAACGTCGTACTCGCCGGAATACTTGCTGTCCAGCAGACTACGCACCGCGCTGCCCTGCGTCGCGTTCACGCCTTCAATCCGCATCGTCTCCGGATGATGCTCGGCGTCGGGCTTCAACACCTGAGAGAAGCCTAACTTCGCCGTCTTCAGGTCCTGCTGGATCCGCGCAACCGTATTGTCCGTCTCGCTGTTGACAGCCTCTTTCACCTGCACCTGCAAAATCAGGTGAACCCCGCCCTGAAGGTCCAACCCCAGGTGAATGTGCTGCGTAAGCTGCTTCAACAACGGCTGACCGCTGCCAAACTTCGGCGCATCGAAGCCAAAAAACGCGCCATAAAGAAACACGATCAGCACTCCGAAGATAATGACAACTTTTTGTCTGAGATTCTTCTTCATTGGTCCAATTCTCTACTTCCGCCGATCCCGATCGCTGGACTCCCAACACCCGGCGACCCAGGTTTTATATCAGGGCACGAGTTTACTCGCGCCTAACTGCTCTCAGAAGCGATTCAGGGCTTCAACCCACGAGAAGATGCCTCATGACCCTGGCTCTTCCTGCGTGGTTACCGAGGCAATCGCGCTCTTCGCAACTTCCATCTTGATATTGTCCGGAGCCACCCGAATGATCATTGAGTCTTCCTTGATCGAAACAATGATCCCCCTGATCCCGCCCGCGGTCGTCACCCTGTCCCCCGTCTTGATCTTCGACAGCATCTCCTGCCATTGCTTCTGGCGCTTCTGCTGCGGCCGGATCATGACGAAATACATCAGGGGAATCAACAACAAAAGCGGAAGCATCGTAATCGCGCTTCCGCCCCCGGCGGGCGCTGCCGCCATCAATGCCAAACTCGTCGTCACACTCGTCCTTTACTCACCCTCCACGGCCGTGTAACCACCGCTCAGGGCACAGGCCCATCCGCGTTAACGCGTCGCCTGCAATTGAATTTGTCTCCGGGAATCCCTGGCCTCCTGGCGCTTCCGGCTCAGGCTGCGGAGCAAGGATTCTCTAATCTTACCTGCAACATCACTGTAAAGTTCTGTCGCGGTGTAGACCAGTGATCCGGCTCACTCGTTTCCTTCCTGTTCGACAAGGTCCGCTCCAGAAATCCGCCCGGCAATGCGCCCCAAAACCGCCGGCGCACACTCCTGCTGATTTCATAGAGAAGGCCTACAAAGATAAGAAATGCGCAGCCGCAGCCGTGTCAAGAAGCGCCTGCCCCCGGTCGAGGCCCGCGTATCCCGGCTTTATCGCTGCCAACCAGCCCGCATCTCCAAAGCGGTAACATCGGCCGACTCAGAAGGTTGGCCCTAAGCTCCCCTCTTAAGAAATCCCGTCATCTGAGGAAGATCAGGCTGGAACCGGGAGCCGGCCCTGCACCGCACCTCGGTCGGAGCCAGAAACACCGGAAAAAACTCGAGGCCCATCCATTGAAACCCGGCTTTGCTGGCCAAGGTAATCATCGCCTCAGATTGCCAGGTTTGATCGCAGGATTTGCGGTTGCTTGTGCCAGTTAACCCATCTCTGCCGAAAGCAAGGCCAGGAAGCAGGAACCTCGATGGCAGCTCGTCCGATAGCAAACAATCGGCCAAGACACTTGACCAACGCATCGGAGAACCATCCGACGAGCTTTACAAACACCTTACTGTTTCCCTGCGCCCCCATTACGCAGACGGCGTTCTCATGCTTTCAGGACGGACCAATCGCCATGCGGGATACGCAGATCCTCATTGTCGTTATCTTCACCATCCCCATCGCCATCATGAGCTGGATACTGTGGAGGATCAGCATCGAACTCGGCTCCTTCGGACTGACGAAACACAAAGAACAAGATAAAACTCCATCGATTCAGATCCGTTCCGCTACCCCAATCCGCTTCCCCAATCTCCGCAGCTCTCGATTGGACATCTGATCGCACCGGCGAATACGATCAAGGCTCATCGCCATGCGCAGAAAGTTCATTGCAGTAATCTTTCTACTCGCCTCTTCGTTCGCGCTCACTGCCCAAAGCTCTCTTCCCGACCGGATCGAGATGCAACAATACGCGATCCGCATCGAACCGGGAACTCCGCCGCGCCTCACAATTGAACACGCGGGTGCCCCCGTATTCATCGTGCCCATCGTCTCCACCCTCGACTCCGTCATGCAGCGGGAAAGACTCTCCGACATCGCGACCGGATCCCTAAAGAACCCGGACGGCACCTGGATGCTGACGGCTGCCGCCAGCAGTAACCTCTGGAATGCACGCCGCTTCGTGTGGCGCCTGTTCCCGGATCACATCGAATTCCAGCAATTCGCCACCGGCCACGGCAAGCTCGGCAAAGCCTGGTTCCTCGCGAACGGCGCGTCTAACCGCTGGGACAACGGCACCACCCCCGGCCACCTCTGGTCCACCACCGTCTACGCCGACAGGTACTTTTCACCAAGCCCGAACCACGCCAACCAGTTCGAATTCAACATCGCCATGCCGCAGATCCTCGGCTTCAGCGTGGGCCGGCAGATCGATTCCGAAAAAGATTTTCGCCCCGAGCGCATGACCGGACTCTTCGCGCCTCCTCCGCTCTTCCTCGCCTTCCACATGAACGACGCCTGGACCGGCATCGCCATCGGGACAAAGCCGGGAGAATACCAGTTCCCAGCGTTCGAGTACACCGGCTCGCGCTACGCCGGCGCGTCCTTCTTTGTCGATTACATGGGTTACAAAACCATCGATGGCGAATTCGCTTCCCCGGTGCTGACTTTTCAATTCGGCAAAAGTCCGATTGAAACGCTCGCCACGTACACAAGGTGGCTCGACGAGAAAGGCTTCTCGACAACTTATTCAGGCAGAGATGTTCTCTGGCATCATCTGCCCATCTTCTGCGGCTGGGCCGAGCAGACTGCTGAATCTGTTCCGGTCGGGATCGCACCCAACACGCTCGCCACACAGGCCAACTACGAGAAGTGGATCGCGATCCTTGAGCAACGCGGCCTTCCTATCGGAACCATCGTTATCGACGACAAATGGCAGCAGGCTTACGGCACATTCGAGATCGACCGGAAGAAATGGCCCGATATGAAGGCCTTCGTTGCCGCGCAGCACGCCCAGGGCCGCCATGTTCTTCTCTGGGTTCCGGTGGCGGAAACCGACGGCCTTCCGCGCGATCTCTGCGTGATCTCGCAAGGAAACTGCATCACCGCGGACGTCGGCAAGCCTGAATACGAAGCGTACATGCGCCCTCGCATCCGCCACCTCGTCGCGGACATCGGCATCGACGGCTTCAAAGAAGACTGGGTCGGAGCGCCCGCGGCGCCCAACCTGCCGCTCACAGGTCCCGCGACCGGCATCGAATTCGTCCGCCGCTTCCAGTGGATCCTCTGGAGCGAAGCTCACAAAGCCAAACCTGACGCAATGGTCGAAACCCAAACACCCAACGCCCTCTTCCGCGAGTCGTCCGATGTAACGCGCCTCAACGACATCTGGTACGCCACGCGCGACGTAGCCGACGTCCTCCGCATCCGGGCCGATATCGCGCACGCCTCGGGATGGCCCCTGGTCGACACCGACAACGCCTCCTCGACCACCCTCCGCGATTGGTGGAGCTACATGCAGGCCCAGCCGTCAATCGGAATTCCCGCGCTGTACTTCGTCACGAAAACAGAATCGACCCAGGAGAGCCCGACCGATGAACAATGGCGGGAACTCGCCCGGATCTGGAACAACTACATCCAATCAGTGAAGCGCGAGTTTCCTTAATCCGTCATCCAGTAGCGTGTCTCGGGATGCGCGCAGCTGAGGCACAGCGCCTGACCGCCGACCTGTTCGAACCGCCCGAAGTTGATGCCTTCGCCGCAGCGTGCACACATGATGCGGTCGGCCTTGTAGCCAGGCAGTTCCGCCGGATCGACTTGCACCCGAACTCGCTCGGTCCTGAACAACTGCGCATCATCGAGTTCACGGTACGCCAGCATCTGCTGCCGGCTCTTGCTTTCAATCTCCGGATGCAGTTGCTTTGCGAGATCGCGTGAATTTTCGAGGGCGACAACGCGAACGCCTGCGCCAGCGGGGAGATCAACAAAGGTTGCCGCCATCTTGCCCCAGTCGCGGAACTTGAGTGTGCGTTTGCCGAGCCTGCATCCGGTGACCATTCCAATCGCGTCGGTGGCGCAGCGGTCGATCTCGACGTAAGTGATGAGCCGCTTACGATCTGCGCCCAGAGGGTCCTGGATCCCGAGTGTTCGAAGGCCGAGCAGCGCCATGCGCACACCGAGAATCTGGCCCGCACACATGTGCCCATGAGCAACTTCGGCCTTTTCGAGAAGAGTGGCGAAGGATTCAATCATCAAGACAGCTTCGCGCAATCCGCCGCAAGCTGCAAGACGCAGCTCCTGCTGAGACGCAGAAGCTCAGTTGGACTTGGCCTGAACAGGGGTTTCCGCAACCTCGTCGGAGTCCTCGACAAGCAGCGCGGAACCGGGAACAAAGTCGAAACTCACCGCATCCTTTCCGGCGGGATGAAAGGTCGCCCGAAGGGGTTCGCGCTGCCACTCGACCGCCGCACATGCCGGCTCGTCCGGATCGCTTCGCTCAAACACCGAGAGCTTCCTGGAAAGCATAGGCTTCCGGGCAGCGAGCTGGGCAATCACCGCATAAAGGCTCTTGCCGCTGGACGTGACGCCGCAATATGCGGCGTAATCGCGGAACCAGCTTACCTGGCTCACGCCTGGATCGTAGTCTGGCAGCTTGAGAGCGACGACATGGCCGGAAACACGATCAACCAGGAGCCATGGACCTCTCTGCCAAACCCAGCGGCTGCCCACGGAAGGCTTTTCTCCAGGAAGTTGATCATTGATCTTCAGGACGCGTCGCACAACGAAGCTGCGGTCCGTCACATCGTGCGCCTCGCCGGTCGTCCATTCCTTGACCGCGCCGTCGACGACAAGCGGCCGAATCTTCAGCGTCTCTTCTCCCGGCAATGCTCCTGCCGGGTCGCCGGCTCTTGAGTAAGGCACCCGCTTGACCGCTCCAAGCGCGACCACATGAACTTTCCGAGGTGTTGCATCCAAGGTCGTGGAGAGTGCCAGAACCGCAATCAATGCTGCCAACGCCTTACTGAACCGCATGACGAACCCTGCTTCCTAGATACCAGCGGCCTCCACAGCTCTCGCAACCCGGAAGGCTGTTGCTTCCTTGAGATGCGCAGCCAGTATTTGCATTCCAACGGGGAGTCCTGCCTTCGTCGATCCGCACGGTACCGAGACCCCGCAGATGCCGGCAAGGCTCGCGGTTACCGTGTAGATATCTGCCAGATACATTGCGAGCGGATCGCCGGTCTTCTCGCCAAGCTTGAAAGCTGTCGTCGGCGCCGTCGGAGCAACGATCGCGTCGACTTCACTGAACGCTCGGAGAAACTCCTCCGCAAGCAGACGACGCACCTTCTGCGCCTTGAGATAGTAGGCGTCGTAGTAACCGGCCGAAAGGGCGTAGGTTCCAAGCATGATGCGGCGCTTGACTTCAGCCCCGAAACCTTCGTCCCGCGAGTGGCTGTACATCTCCGACAACGTCGCCGAAGACGGAGAACGATAACCGTAGCGCACGCCGTCGAACCGCGCGAGATTGGCGCTTGCTTCTGCGGTCGCAACCAGATAATAGGTGGGAATTGCGTAGCGCGTATGGGGCAGAGAAATAGGCTGAACAGTGCATCCTGCCGCCTTCAGCGCTTCTATGCCGGATTCAATCCGCTCACGAACCTCGGGATCGAGGCCGTCGCTGAAGTATTCAGCGGGAACGCCGATCCGCAAGCCCTCGGCTCCCTTGTCGCTCTCCGCTGCGTAATCTTCAACCGGCGCTGGTGAACTTGTAGCGTCACTCGCATCAGGACCGGCAATCACGCTGAGCATCGTTGCCGCGTCGCGCACGTTTGAGGCGAACGGTCCGATGCGGTCAAGAGACGAGGCAAATGCAATGAGGCCATAACGCGATACTCGACCGTACGTAGGCAGCACTCCGACAACGCCACAGAAGCTTGCCGGCTGTCGGATCGAACCCCCTGTATCTGTTCCAAGGGTCGCAACCGCCATATTGGCAGCCACCGCCGCTGCCGAGCCGCCGCTCGAACCACCTGGAACGCGCTCCGGATCAACCGGATTCCGAACCGGCCCGTAGGCCGAGTTCTCGTTGGACGAGCCCATCGCAAACTCATCGCAGTTGAGCTTGCCCAGCAACACCGCTCCGGCCGCCTCGAGCTTCGCCACTGCTGTGGCGTCGTAAGGAGGATGGTAGCCCTTCAATATCTTCGAACCCGCCGTCGAGGGCGCTCCCTGCATGACCAGCACATCTTTGATGCCGACCGGGATTCCAGCAAGCGGGCCAAGCGGATTGCCTTTCGCCGCGGCATCGTCAACCATCGCCGCCTTTTCCATCGCACGCTGCTTTGTGAGGCTCAGATAGATGTTCAGGCGCTCATTGATCTGTTCAATCCGCTTGTAATAACTGTCGGCAAGATCGACCGCCTTCACGCGCCCGGCGACGACTCCTTCGCGCAGCTCGGAGAAGGTCCTCGGCTTTTCTACGTACTTCGTTGTTGTCACGGCCTCGTTCGGCAATTGTGATTCCTATCTCTCGATAACCTTGGGGACTTTGAAGAAGACCTGATCCGACTCCGGAGCCTCACGGGTCACGACGGCCCGGCTGAGCGAGGGCACAACGGCATCCGCGCGCAACGAACCGCCGCCACCCGCTCCTTCCAACTCACTCACCTGCGAAAGAGGGGCAATACCGGCCGTATCCAATTCGTTCAACTGATCCACGTGATCCAGAATCGCGTTCAGGTCATGAAGCATATCCTGTGCTTCGACAGGCGTAAGTTCGAGATGCGCCAGATCGGCCACCCGCTCAACGTCTTGTGGTGCTACTCTTACGGTCATTTCCATCAGTCCTTGAGGAAAGCAATTGCGGCGTTGCGCTCCGTCGGATTTGCCACGATTTCAACTCAAGTATAGCTGTTCCCTTATTCGTTTTCTGAGTCTCTCCTCGCCAAGGCCTCCTCTGATTGCTCTGTCGTCAATCCACTGTGAGCGTGAGAGTAGTCTTGTGCGCCACACTGTTCGCAGTCGCTGTCACAACAACAGAGTAAGTTCCCGCCGGAGTGCTGGAGTTCGCTGGGGCCGAAGGTTTTCCGCCGCCTCCGCCGCCTGATCCTGCACAGCTCGTAATACCGATCAGGCAAACTGACAGGATAGCGCTTAGAAAGCATCTGCGACGGCGGCCCGCCACAAAGGGCAGAACAACGAACCCGCAAGCTGCGAGAGGCAGTTGAAACAACATGTCGGACAAACCAGAATTCCTCGCGGAGGAAGAGGTTCCGGTTGCGATCTGCAATGTTACCGTTCCAGTCGTGTTCGCCGCGATTTGTTCGCTCGCCGGGTTGAACTTACAGGACGAATTTGCCGGAAGTGAAGCGCAGGAAAAGCTGAAAGTCCCACTCGATCCGCTTTGCGGCGCAAGAGTGAGCATGTAGCTCGCGGTCATCCCACTCGGCACTGTCTGGCTCGATGGACCGGAGGACGAAAACGTAAAGTCGAAGCCCATGCCCGAAAGATTCACAATGGAATCCATGGCCAATGTCGGGCTCTCGATCGTCAGGCTTCCGGTCTGCTTTCCAGCGGCGGATGGAGCGAAATCTACCTGTATGGCGCAGCTCCCGCCCGACTCAAGCGAAGCACCGCATCCGGTTGAGACGACCTCGAATCCAGCGGTGGCGGACAGATGAAGAGATGCGATCGGTACCGGTCCTGTATTCGTTAAGGTCAATGTTTGCGCGGGGCTCCTGGCGCCTATACCCGTCGTTGCGAAACTCAGCGATGAGGGCTGAGTCTGGATCGAGCCGGCCGCACCCCCGGTCCCAACAAGAACCGTCGTTGCATCACTGGAGAAGCCCGTTGCGCTGGCCGTCAAAGTGCCGGTTACCAGGCCATTCGCTATTGGCGTAAAGATGACATCCACCGTGCAGGTTGCGCCGGATTGAAGCATTGAGCCGCAAGAGCTCTTCATGAGACTGAATGGCGGCGAGACCGCTATATTGAGACCGCTCGCGGACGCGTTACTGATATTGGAGATGGTGGCAGTCTGAGCAGCGCTGGGCTGACCCAGGGCCGATTGAGTGAAGCTCATCTGGGCGGGAAGGATACTGATCCCGGATGAGGTCTGGCCGATACCACTGAGCGGCACCTGAACTGGAAAGACTCCTGCAGTCGATGAAGATACGATGAGTGTGGATATGAGCTGGCCCGGCGATGCAGGCGTAAAGCCAACCTGAACTTTGCAACTGCTGCCGTTGGCCAGCGTCGCTCCACAGGTGCTCGCGCTCCAGGAGTAGCTTGCCGGTGACGGCCCAGTGATTTGGAAACCGATGTTCGCCATCGGCGCGCCCCCCGAGTTGCTGATCGTCAGCAACACAGGCGCAGCAGCTGTACCAACTGCACGTGCGGCAAAATCGATCTTTGAGGGACTTACCTTGATTAAAGGTGGTTGGAGCCCGGTACCCGAGAGGGAGACAGTCTGGTTCCGAATCGCGTCGGAAACAATCAAAGATCCGGTTGCCAATCCTGCTACGGTTGGCGCGAACGCGACACTGATTGCGCAACTGGCATGTGCTCCCAGTGACCCTCCGCAATTGCTTGAAGCTTGAAAGCCCGTACCTGTGCTCGCGGATATTGAATCCAGCGGGAAGTCTCCGCTGTTTGAGAGTGTGATGACTTGCGGACTCGACAACTGCCCCACGATCGTGGAAGCGAATGAGATCGTAGACGGCGAAAGCTCGTCAGTTGGACCGGTTGCGCCGGTGCCGGTCAGCAGGGCTGTTTGTGTTCCCGCGTCATCGGTAATCGAGAGTGTCCCAGTTGTCGCACCGGCGCGGGCAGGGGCAAATGTGACGGAAAGAGCACAGGCGCTGTTCGCAGCCAGAGTCTTGCCGCATGCATTCGTCGCTAGATTGAACGGCGAGGTGACGCTCACATTCGAAATCGCAATCGAGACTCCGCCGGCATTTTCGAGCGTTACCGGCAAGGAGTTCGAGGTCGTTGCAACCTGCACCGCGCCGAAGTCCAGGGTGTTGGGCGAAGCTGTCACTAAACCCGCCGCCAATCCAGAGCCTGAAACAGGAATCTCAATCTCGCCACCTGGCACATTGGCCTCTATCGAGATTTGGCTGGTGACAGGGCCTAACTGGCTGGGATTGAACATCACTTTGATCGCGCACGAAGCTCCGGCATTCACTGAGGCATTCGTACAGTTGTCAGTTTCCACAAACTCTGGATCCGAGTGAATCGATGTGACTGCCAGCGCAATTCCGCCAGTATTTGTGAGAGTGATGGTCTGGATCTCACTCGTGGTGCCAATCGTCTGCGGTTCGAAACTCAGAGAAGTCGGTTGAGCAACTGCCGTTGTAAGTTGCACGCCTGCTGTCACCAGAGGGATTTGCCAGATTCCACGCCCGTAGGTTCCTGCCACCAGCACATTGGGAGATACGGCAGGCGGCGAGACGCTCAACTGTACAACCGGCGCACCGGGAAGGCCCGCTCCGTACGCGGACCAGCAATTGGTTGGACCGTATACACAAGCTCCAACCTGCCGCGAGATATACACCCCCTGGTCCGTCGCAACGTAAGCCGTATTCGCATCCTGCGGATCGATCGCGACGCTGTTCGCGGGGACTCTCGCGAGATTCGATACGATCTCGAACCAATGCGCTCCTCCGTCGGTTGTTCGATAGAGCGTGCGAATCGGGCGCAGGGGTTTTGGGAGGCCTGCAACGGTCACATAGACGGTATTCCCCGTGGGATCGTGAGGATCGATAAAGATACTCGAGATATCCATCCCATAGGTATTGAATGAGAGTTGGTCATTGGAAACCGGATTCAAGGCAACGTCCTGCCAGATTGGCTTGGAAACGCTACCCGGCGTGAATGTTGCCTTGAACACATGGCCACCCAGAATTCCACCACCGTTGAGGGCACCGAACATTCCCAGGTAGATGACCTCGCCGCCGGCGACCGGCAGAGCTGCAATCGTCCGGATCAAGGCATCCCCACTGCAGTGGTTCACACCTGAGAGCCCATCGAGTATGGGACTAAGGGCGTTGGCATCCGTCCACGATGTTCCATCTGCCGGTCCGCGCCATAGCCGGCAAGTACCAACCAACAATTGGCCGTGGTCGAGGGGATCAACGATGAAAGGTGCCGGCTGGGACATGGAGTAACCGTCTCCGGCGACAGCCGCCTGGTTGACGATCGGAGAGTCGCCGAAAGCTGATGGCATACATTCCCCTGATTGGGAGCAGCGATAAATTGAAACGCCGACAGCGCTGTTGACGTACCAATTTGTCGCCGTTACTGGATCGATCGCAACGGGCCCACCTTCGCCACCCCGAATCTGAGGCCAGAGTGGCACTGGCCCCGCGGTACTCTTCGTACCTCCTGTGCCATTCACACCTAGACCAGCCATCAATGTGTAAGGCGAACTGACGACCTGGGACATACTCTCAACCTCGGCAAGTGACCCCAGGCCGGAATTCAGATTTTGAAAGTGCGCCATGTCGTTGCCGGAACAGACCGGGCCGGATTCATCGATGGCGTCCATGGAGCGCCAGAGACCGCTGTCGTTCCCGATGAGAATTTCTTGAGGATTGGCGCGGTTCCAATCGAGAGAATGCTGGTAGGGAGCCACTCGAGCGCTCATGCACGTGGTTGCATTCGTCGTATTGCGCCAGTTGCAGCCCATCGCCAGACTGCATTTCCAAAGGTCATTCACCCCGGCAAGCAAAAGCGTATCCTGCGCGAGGGGTATCGCAGAAAGTGTGAGGTTGTAATCGCCATTCGCAATGGTCGCGGCTCCCAGGCTGCTGCTGGACTCCAGTGAGACAGTGCTTAACTTCTGACCGAATGCAACCGCCTGGTTGCTGCACCTTCCGCTCGACACGGCGCAGATATCCTGCCATAACCCTTGATCCTGGTTGAACAGATCCACCGTCCACGCAAAGGTATCGCCGGTAGCGGGATTAACTGCTAGAGCGCCTCGAAAGATGGGGCACGCAATGGAACCGGTTAAACCGGGATTTGTTGGACAATTCCGTTGCGTAAAACCTGTGCCTGGCTGCGTTGTCATTCGCATCCACTTGATGCCATCGCTCGATTGGTAATAGCCGTGGAAGCGGACAGCGGCAATGAACAGCTGACGGAATGGGTTCCAGACCACGGCAGTTGCAGAGTTTCCGTAAGGGACGGCAAAGGAATCTAACGGCCCTTCCACATTGGAAGCGCCACCGTCTGAAATGGTCGCAAGCGACCAGGTTGCGCCGGCGTCTGTTGAGTAGTAAAGACCGGCGTTGCTAACTTTTGTGGTGGCCGCGTCGACCAGTCTGCCTTCGTAAGCTTCTGATACGGCGGCAACGACAAGTTGCGGACTCACAGTGCTCCAGGCAAAGCCAGCGAAGCCTTCGCCTGCAAATGAGTAGATATGGTCGGAGGTCTCCAGGATCACTTGCCATGAATTCCCCCCGTCTGTGGATCGCAGAATACCCGCGCCATAGTATGAATCGAGCGCGTCGTTCGGATCGCCTGTTCCGGCAAGGATTACTCCGTTTCCGCCGGGTTGGACCGTGAGCGCTCCGATGCTGATGGAGCCTATTCGAAGGTCATCGAATGCCGGTATCGTATCGGTCAGTGGCGTGAACACAACGTTGCTGGAAGAAGCCGCGTTTTGCGATTCCCAAACTCCGCCACCGGTCGTGCCAACGAAGATGTGGTTACCGGTACCGTCTGCAGGGTCGATCGCAATGGCGGATACGCGTCCGGTAACAGGTCCGAAGTTGGGAGTCTGGATCGCAAGGGGACCAATCGGCTGCCACACGGATGTAAGCCCTGTCAATGCAAGTGCTTGCGGCAATCCAACCGAAGGCCGCGGCAGAGTTTTCGACCGACGGCTCGTCGGCCATCCACGCGACTTCAGAAACTGCACTGCCTTCTCTACGCGCGGTGGAGTTCCAACAATTTGAGATTGTTGTAACTGCGGAGTCTGCGCCGACACAGGACTTAAAGACGAGATAGATGTCGAGAAAGCTAACAGCCCAATACACCACCTTGTGCTGTTCGAGGAAAAGACCCTTCTCAGAGACCTTCCAGTTGCAGATATCGCCGCGTGCGCGCAGGGTACGATTCCTGCCTCCCATACTGCTCATCAGAGCAAGGCCGTATTCGCTCCGAGAATCTCACTGACCGCGAACCACACAGGCTGCGGGATTAAAATTGTGTCTCATTCTAGGACGATGCGTGTACCTGGGAGATGTGACGGCGGCTACATATCAACGTGAAACTCTCACTGCTAGAAGAGCAGTTTCGTGTTCACGTCGTGCTGCTCGATGTAGCTCTTCGCATTGAACTTTTTCACGGTGGATGCATAGGTCATCGAGCGCACTAGGCCGAATATGGGTCGATTGAACCACGGACGATCATGTTTGCCTACGACTGCCCAGGCGATACCCTGATAGCCGTTTGGATCGCGGCCGTCCAGTTCGTAGCGATCATTCAATATCACGGCCCATTCGAAGGCCCGGACTGGATCGGGAGCCCATTCAAGAATTTTCTTCGCCCAGTACATGCGCATGTAGTTGTGCATCCAGCCGCCTTCAACCATCTCCCGCTGGGCGGCGTTCCAAAGATCGTCGTGGGTTTCTGCTCGCTCAAGCTGGTCAAAGGTGTAGCGATTCGGACGAGAATCGGCGGTGTGTTCAATCAGGCGTTTGTCGCGCCCACGGCTCCGCACACTCCCAGGTATCGTAGTTCTGGTTGTATTTAACGAAGAGCACAGAAAGTTCGCGCCAACTGATGACCTGGTCGAGGAAGCGATCGCAGGCCGCTTGAGATATTTTGCCCTTGGCCACTGCATTCTCTGCAGCCAGCGCAATCGTGATGGGACCAATGTTGCCGAAGTGCAAATAGGGGGAAAGGCGGCTCGTTCCGGGCAATTCGGGATGATTATGGCGTTCGCCGTAGTCCTTGAGGCCGCTGTTAACGAAATCGCGAAGGCGTTTCATTGCAGCATGTGTTCCCCCTGTAAAGGTATCGACAGGACCAACCTCGCGATCCAGGTTCTTGAAACCTGCAGTGATGTCGTCGCGAAGCGAATATCCACCTGCCGCATTCGGCTTGCGCCATTGATGTTTTGGTTTCGGATTCGAGGATGGGACTAGAAAATTGGAGAGCGCCTGCTTCAGTTGAGGGCGCATGTGATGCAGCAGGAAAAAGTCGCGGCCGAATACAGCGGATGGAACGACCACGTCGGCGTCGACAGTCCAGTAAGGCAGCCGGAGGCGTCGCCCGAGAACCTTACGCCAGCGCTCGGGCTCCCGGCAGGGATTTTCGTCGCCGATGAGCATCGCGGCCCCGACTTCCTCCAGGAATTTTTCGATGGAATTGTCTGGGTGACGACGCAGGATGAAGCCGACGCCCCTTTCGGACGCATCCGCCTCGACGTCGCGCAAACCTTGCTGCATGAAATGGTAGTGACGCAGATTTGCATTAGGGTAGTTGGGAATGACGGAAAAGAAGACCACGACGCTCAGCTCGAGCAGGTTGGCGGCATCAATCGCCACGTCGAGTGCCGGATTATCCTGAATCCGCATGGCGCGCTGCATCCAGTAAACAACGCATTTCCCCCCGGCAAGAGGCGGACCGCTGCGGCGGACCAGGATACGTGGGTTATCTGCAAGTTGGCTGAGAGCGTCGGGGATTCGAGAAAGCTTAGTCATAATTCGTTCGAAAGGTCTGGCTTTAATTGTCCCAAGCCTCAGAGATGCTCAGGGTCAGATATGTATCAGACAAAAGTTCCACCTTCCTGCTTCGATGAAGTAAAAAGGACTTCGACAGTAACTCATGGTCATGCGATGTAATCAGGAATTCTTCCAGGAAAGAGAGAGCTTGCTTCGTATCAACTGGCCGTGCAGCAATTCGGCTTGTTGAGTTCCCCGAATTGAACTGCAAAATATCTAGATTTGTATCGGATTCATTTCGAGCCCGGCTCTGCGGGCACCTGAGAAGATTGCGCCATCCCTTGCTCGACATCGACGCGGCCCGTGGGGGGATATGGACCACGGATCTCAAGTTCTCGTATTCGCCGTCTCAATGAGCCGATAAATGCCGGGTCATGCTTGTCCAGAGCGGCATTTGCCTCCAGTTCGATAAAGATCTGAAGCAGGGCGTCTGCGGACCGGCGGATGAAGGAGGATGAATGCATATGACTCGTCAAGCGAGTTAGATGCTAACCGAAGTGGCAAGACTGGCTGAATTGCATCGCAGCGGGCGATTTCATGCAACTTTTATCTTGAGGCCGGTATTGAGACGGGTGTAGCATCTCCGTCCATGGAAACCGCTTCTACGACTTCTCTTTCCGAAATCAAGGCGCAAATGGCAGAGATTAACGATCTATTTAAGGTCGAGGTCATTGGTCGGCGAAATTTCGATGCGCTTGACCGAATCTATACCTCGAACGCCCGAATTTTACCTCCGGGATCGCCGTTGGTTGCGGGGCGTCAAGCTATCAAGAAGTTTTGGTCCGACATGGTCGCAGGCGCTAACGCCAGTTCTGCCGTTCTCTCCTCAATCGACGTAATACCGGCCGGTGACGGGGTTGTCGAGATCGGCCACGCGCTTCTTACCGTAGCGCCCCGCTGGCCAAGCCGAATCCCAAATGGAAGTAAAGTACGTTGTCTACTGGCGGAGAGAGGACGGCGCGTGGAAATGGGATGTCGACATCTGGAACAGCAACGCGTAAATAGTTCATAGTAGTCCTGGGTAAATTGATGGGGCGGCTATGTTGGCTGCCTGTTCTTATCTCCCGATTCAGGTCCTACGACGAGCGGCATTCCGCTGCTCGAGTCTTCCATAGTCGTTCAGCGCAGCCTTTCGGCTGATAGGATGCCAGAATGAATAAACTCGCCCCTTTTCTATGGTTCAACGACAACGCCGAAGATGCCGCAGAATTCTACCTGAGTGTCTTTCCGAACGCACGCAAGCTCGATGAATTGCGTTCGAAGGGAGTGGGGCCCTGGCCGGTAGGCAAAATCGCCACGATTACGATCGAGTTGGAAGGTCAGGAGATGGTGTTCCTCAACGGCGGTCCAACGTACCAACTCAACCCCGCATTCTCGTTTTTTATTCGATGTGACTCTCAGGCCGAGATAGACAGTTACTGGAACAAGCTCATTGAGGGAGGTAAACCCATGGCCTGCGGCTGGCTGACAGACCGCTTCGGTCTCAGCTGGCAGGTCGTGCCTCGCAATATAGGAGAGTTGATTAGTCATCCGAAGGCCATGGCTGCAATGATGGAGATGATCAAGATGGATCTGCCAACGCTGGAGGCCGCGGCCAAGGAGAGCTGAAACCATCCTCGATCCATTCGCGCAAGAGTTTCTTTTGCAATTGCCACCTTTCACAAACGTTAAATTCCGCAACTAGACTTAGAATGGTTTGATCCGGAAGGAGAACGATCATGAGTTTGAAGATGCAGACAAGAGAAGTGAATGGGATTATCATCATCGATCTTAACGGCCAAATTACATTGGGCGACGCGAGCGCGTCCCTCCGCGAAGAAGTTCGCGACCAACTAGGCCAGGGAAACAGCAAGATCCTATTGAACCTGGCCAACGTTAACTATATTGACAGCGCAGGACTTGGCGAATTGACCGGCTCGTTCATGTCGGTGAAGAACCGGGGCGGCGCTTTGAAACTCCTGCAACTGACCAAGCGGGTTCATGATCTGATGCAGATCACGAAGCTATATACGATCTTCGATGTATTCGACGACGAAAAGAAGGCAATTGCGTCTTTCGCTTCTTAGAATTCGTTGACCTCTGCGGAAGAACCGGCGGAAGTATTCTGCGAATGAATACTTCCGCCGGTTCTGTCCGCGCACGGTTCGGTCGCTTTCTACCTGAGGATCGCTGGATTCCCTATACGGCTTTGGGCCTACTCTTAATCTGCCTCCAGTTCTCCCGAATTTGCGAAATCGACCCTCCCGGATTGAACATCGCGACCAGCGCTGCAACTTCGGCCATCCAGTGCGCCCTTCCTGGCAAGAGCAGTGGTGCCAAAGGTCTGCTCGGAGGATCTTTGGGCGCCGGGAAAGAGAAGCAATAAAGCTGCTGCTTGTGGCAGCTCAAACTGCAAAGGCCGCCCTAGGGCGGCCTTTGAGCTGCGAACAAAAGATAGGTGTTCTACCAGCGGCCCCAGGCGCGAGTCATGTAGTCGGAGAGGGTCATGCCAACGAGAACGAGGAAAGTAAACAGGCCCGCGAAGACAGTGAGCTTGGTGAGCTTGCTGGAGTACTTGACGTGCATGAAGAAGAGCACGACGAGGACCATTTTGGTCGCGGCGATCGCGAGGGCGATGACGGGGTTGAGCGGCCCGAGGTCTATGAAGGATGCACCCACCGTGATGGCAGTGCCAACGAGCAGGGCGATCAGGATAGTGACGTAGACTCGCGGCGGAACTATGTGGTGGTGATGTTCGTGTTCTTCAATGCTCTCGTCTTCGTGCTGCTTCATGTTGTGTCCTCAGGGACGCTGTCCCAGCTTTTTTCCTTTAAATCCCGACCTGCACTGCCTTGACCGGTCAGGGCAGGGTACCCGCGGAATCAGTGCCGACTGATCAGGTAAAGCAGCGGGAACAGGTAGATCCAGATGATGTCAACAAAGTGCCAGTAAAGGCCGAAGTTCTCGACGAAGGTGACATGGCCGGTGGTGTATGCGCCGGCTCGTGCCCGGAAAATCATGTATCCCAGAATGGCGATGCCGATGATCATGTGCAGAGCGTGCATGCCGGTCATGGCGAAGTAAAGAAAGAAGTAGATCTCGGTATGCCGCGCCATGTCATAGGTCAGCGGCTTGTCTTCCGGGTTCTTTTTATGAACTTCGGGATCAGATATCCGGATTGACAAAGGACTGAACGCTGTAGTGAAAGCCCGGAACGTGGTGCTTCTCGATCTTTTCCTTGTATTCGATCGTCTTGATGCCAAGGAAGGCGAGGCCGAGGATAAAGGTGAGCACGAGGCATAAAACCAGCGCGCCCTTCTTCTTCATCTCGGCGGACCAGACGCCCATGGCCATAGTGAACGAGGAGCAGATAAGGACGGCGGTGTTGGCGGTGCCCCAGAAGATATCGAGCTGATGGGAGGCCGCGACGAACGCTGGGTAGTACCAGTTGCGATAGATTAGGTAGGCGGTGAAGAGCCCGCCGAAGAACATGACTTCGGTGAGCAGGAAGAGCCACATGGCGAAGTTGGTGGCGTCGTTCTGCTGGGCGTAGGTTTCGAAGTGGTGGCGCTGATAAGGGGGATGCTCGTGATGAGCATCCTCGGCCGCGCCGTGCACGATTACCTGGCTATCAGACACTGGCTACTTTCTCCTTCTGGGCTTCGAGCCATTCGTAGTCGTACGCTTCGTGATCCATGATGGGAATCGCTGGGAAGTTCTCAGTAATCGGCGGAGACTGTGTTTGCCACTCCAGGCCGGTTGCCTGCCACGGATTGTCGCCGGCGATTTCACCATACTTGAGCGACCAGGTGAGGTACAGCAGCGGTAGGAGGTAGCCGACGCCGAGAATGGACGCGCCCGCTGTGGAGAAGACGTTCAGGACCTGGAACTCCGCCGGATACGAAGCGTATCGGCGAGGCATCCCGAGCGTACCAACGATGAATTGCGGGAAGAAGGTGAAGTTGAACCCGATGAAAGTGACCACCGCGGCGAACTGCGAGATCTTTTCCGGATACATGCGGCCGGTCATTTTCGGCCACCAGAAATGGACACCGGCGAGAAAGGCCATCAACATGCCGCCGACCATCACGAAGTGAAAGTGGGCAACGATGAAATAGGTTTCCGTCAGGTGGATGTCGGTGCCGGAAGTGCCGAGGAAGACGCCCGTAAGTCCGCCAATGGTGAACAGTCCCATGAAGCCGAAGGAGTAGAGCATCGGCGTTTCGAAGGTGATTGAGCCTTTGTAAAGTGTGAAGGCCCAATTGAAGATCTTGATGGCGGAGGGCACTGCAACCAGCATGGTGAGCAGCGAGAACACCAGCATGGAGTAGTTGGAGATGCCCATGATGAACATGTGATGCGCCCAGACGAAAAATCCGAATACGGCGATGGCCACGGACGAGAAGGCCACGGCGGTGTAACCGAAGACGCGCTTGCGGCTGAAGGTCGAAATCGTTTCAGAGATCACGCCCATGCCGGGCAGAATCATGATGTAGACGGCGGGGTGCGAATAGAACCAGAACAAGTGCTGGAACAACAGTGGGTCGCCACCCTTCGTGGGATCGAAGACGCCGATGCCGAATACGCGCTCAAGAGCCACAAGCACAATGGCGATGGCGAGAACCGGGGTGCCGAGCACCATAAGAATGCTGGCGGCATAGTTGGACCAGACGAAAAGCGGCAGCCGGAACCATGTCATTCCCGGGCAGCGCATCTTGTGGATGGTTACGATGAAGTTCAAACCCGTGAAGATAGAGCTGAATCCGGCAATGAAAATGGCCACGCCGGTGGTGAGCACGTTGGTGTTGAGGTAGTGCGTGGAGAGCGGCGTGGTGAAGGTCCAGCCGGTATCGACGCCGCCGGTCATCATCGAGAAGAGGGCGAATCCCGCCGGCAATGATGTACAAATACCAGCTGAGAAGATTGACCTTCGGCAGTGCGAGATCTTTAGCCCCGATCATCATCGGGATAAAGAAGTTCCCGATAGTCGCCGGCACGGAAGGCACCAGAAAGAAAAAGATCATGATGATGCCGTGCATGGTGAACACCTTGTTATAGGTGTCGGTGGCCATGAGATCGGACTGCGGCGTGAGCAACTCCAGGCGGATGAGACCTGCCAGCGCCCCTCCGATGAAAAAGAAGAACGTGATCGAAATGAGATAAAGGATTGCGATCCGCTTGTGGTCGCCCGTCAGCAGCCAGCTCAGCAGGCCCTTCTCCTTCGACATGAAGTTCATCTTCGGAATGCGAGCTGTCGACTGATCGGGAAGACTGACGATTGTGTCACTGCTCATTGCTTCACCATCCCCTGCCCAGCGGGCTTTTGTCCGGCGGGCTTTGCCTTGCCTTCGCTTTCCGGCAGCAGAGTCGTCGTAGTGGTCGTCTGCTGAACACGGGAATCTGAGTTGAGTTGCTTGATGTATTCGACCAAAGCGATCACTCCGTCCTCGCTGACCTGGCCCTGGTAGGTGGGCATGATCGGCGCGTATCCCTCGGTGAGGTGCTGCGAGGGGTTCAGAATCGCATCACGGAGATAAGCCTCGTCGACGATTGTGTTCTGGCCATTTGCCAGCGTGAGTTTCGATCCGAAAACATTAGCCAGGCTAGGGCCGCGCGCATCGGGCCGGGTATTATGGCAGGCCGAGCAGCTGAGGCTCGCGAAGAGCCGCTCGCCGTTCTGCGCGAGAGACGAGCCGCTGGTGGAACCGGCGAGCCATTTTTTGTAATCATCCGGCGTCAACACCACCACCTCGCCGATCATGTGCGAGTGGTCGGTGCCGCAGTACTGCGTGCAGAAGAGATGATATGTACCCGGGGTTGTGGCTTCAAACCAAACCGTCGTGTAACGTCCTGGAATCGCTTCGCGCTTCACGCGAAAAGCCGGGATCGAAAAACTGTGAAATACATCCTGCGAGATCAGAGTCAGCTGAACTGCCCGTCCGCTCGGGACGTGCAGCGAATTGATCTCGTGCTGCCCTCCGGGATGTTCAGCCTTCCACATCCACTGCTTGCCCACGACGTAGATATTCATCGCATTGGCGGGCGGCGTGTAGACGCGGAAATAGATCAACGCGCCCCAGACAAACATGATGAGAAACAGGCCGAGTGGAATGATGGTCCATGTAGCTTCGAGCATCGTGGAGCCTTCGATCTGCACAGCTACCGGATGGCGCTTCTTGTTGTACATGATCGAGAAGGCGGTCACGAGCAGAATGACAATCGTCATACCGATCATGCTGACCAGGACCATGAAGAAGTACAGCGCGTCCATCTGCGGCGCGATCTTCGACGCCTCAGGCGGATAGAGCGAGAAATTCGTCAGCCACTTGACGAGAAATTGCCAGAGTACTGGACTTATGTGGGACATTCCGTTATCCGTTCACCTTTGTTCCTGAAACGAGTTGGTCATGCGCCTGCCGGTAATCGCGGCGGAACATGATCCACATAAAGCCGCCCAGCATGATGACCGTCATGGCGCCGCCGAGCTGCACGACGCGGGCAACGATCAGCGAATGCTTGTTGGTCTGCGGATCGTAGTGATAGCAATACGTAAGAATGTTGTCGACCGGCGAGCCGATGTGATTTCCAGAAGCTTCCACCAGCCCGAGACGAAGATCTTTCGGCGAATACTCGACACCCATGTAGTACTGCGCAAGCTTGCCCTGCGGCGTGACGATCTGGATGGCGCTGGCATGGGCGTACTGGGTGAGCTTGCCGTCAGGACCAGGGATCTTGACGTAGCTGAAACCGACCGCCTTCGTTATCGCGTCGATATTCGCCTGGGTACCTGTCATGAAATGCCAGCCGCCAGCCGTCTCGGGATGGCCATAGCGCTTGAGATAGCTGCGCTTTTTGGCAGCCGCCAGATCGGTGCCTTCGCTGGGATCGATACTCACGACGATGATGTTGAAATCGCGCCCGGGAACGAAATTAACCATCTGCAACGCGCCAGTGAGGCCGTTGAGCTCTTCTGAGCAAAGCATCGGGCACTGATAGTAGACGAGAGCCAGAATCGCCGGACTTTTGCCGAAGTAGCTTGCAAGCTGAACCTGCTTGCCGGTGTCATCTGTAAATGTCAGATCGAGAGGAAGCTGCTCATTGAGGCGTTGCGCGATACCGACGCCATTCAGAATAGCCGGGGGCTTGTCATTCGTCTGCCCCATCTGCTTCTCGTCGTATCTGGACACCTGGGCCGTCATAGAAGGCGCCAGCGCGGCAAGACACAGAAGGGCCGCAACCGCAATGTGGTGGGGCTGCCTGGTCCTTCTCGCACTGTTACTGCTGTTCATACTGCTAATCACCTTCTGCAGTTCTGCTTCTCTCTACTCGTGCTTCTGCGGTTCTTCGGCTTTTTGAGATGCAGCCAGATCCTGCTCGTACCCGGTGCGCGCGAAACCGCTGGTGAGCGGCGGCGTAATTGTTGGTTTCTCGTCTCCCGCAAGGAGAGGCGTCTGCTGGACCGCCGGAGCAACCGGTAAACCCTTCTGGGCGACGATCTGCATTGCCTGCTCGATCGGAATCCTCACCTTGCCCTGCGCTTTGTCGACCCAGGTGTAGTTATCGAGGAGCAAATCTTCGCGCGCGTGCAGGTCCGCGACATCCTGGTTTCCGTCGTCTGTCTGCACACGGGGAGTCGGGAAGTTCTTAGTCACTTCAGCGATCTTGTTCTGCAGCTCGGGATTGGTTGGAAGGTTGCCGAGTTTGCGAATCTGCGCGTCGGTATTCGTGGTCCACTTGCTAGTCGGGCCATCTTCCCGGTCCAGATGGGCATTGATAAGCTTGCCGATTCCATAAGTCACGATGCCGCACACGGCCACGAAGATCGCGAGCGAAGTGAGAAAGACAATGATTCCCGTGACCCTGATGTCGGTCTGCTCGTAGCCGGCCGAGGCATCGATCTCCTTTGGGCCGTGGGAACCCAAAATTTTCTGATCGTCGGGTTCGTTGTGATCAAGCGTGGACATGTTCGGGCTCCAGAATCTCTGCAACGTGCGGATCGTTGGTCTGCACCAGCGGACGTGCCTTCAGGTTGTGGCTGTAGTAAGCAATCCAGAGAGAAACCATTGCTACCGGGACGGCGATATACTCCAGGATTCCCCAGCTGAAGTGCAGGTTGCGGGCTGCGTCCTTGAAGTTCGGCTCGATAAGCCAGAAGAGATCGAATGCCTTGGCGAAAATCATCCACTGGCAAACGCGGATCATGCGCTTCTTGTTGCGCTTGATATCGCGCGAGAGCAGCAACGAGAACGGTATGAGCCAGTGGAAGATGAAGTCGAGAGTGATGATGATGCCCCAGTGACCGCGAATGCGATCGATGTACCAGGGAATCTCCTCAGGCAGGTTGCCGGACCAGATGATGAGGAACTGCGCGAAGCCGAGGTAAATATTCAGCATGACGAAGGCGAAAGTGAACTTGCCCAGGTCGTGCTGCTCAACGGTGCGGAGAATCGTGCGGAAGGGCTCGCCTTTCGAAAGGCTGATCGAGGTCAGGATCGAGAGTGCGAGGACCGAATATCCCTGACCTACGAGAAAGAGCAATCCGTAGACCGATGAGAACCAGGTCACATCCATCGACATGACCCAGTAGATGACTGCGGCGGTCATGGTCAGCGAGTAGACGACGATTCCCGGGCCGCTGATGTTCTCCATCTTTTTGATCCAGAACGGCGTGGTCTCGGGTGACTGCCTGTCGCGCTGAAGCCCCAGCGAGTTGAGTCGCCACTGGTAGAAGTACCAGATCGCGAAGCAGAGCACGCTTACGATGACATACGTTGTCGGGTTCAGCATCGGACGCTTGAAATCGAGGCAGTGCGCCTGCGCCTCCGTTATTACTCCCTTTTTCAAGGCGTCGAGTGTGTCGGCGGGATTGGTATAAACAGCCCAGAGATACAGCCGCTTCATGAAAAGGGCTGAAACAGCCCAATAAACAAAGACAAGCGGCAAAGCCCGGGTCGCGGCCTCGAGCGGACGTCGAACCAGCAATCCCCATTTGCCGCCTGAGCAGTACTGAACCATGAGCAGCGCGAGTCCACCGACCGTCCAGCCGAAGGTAAGCATCAGCCCCAGAACCCAGGCGCGAATAAAGTGATCCCAGCCGAGCTGGTCCTGCGCTTGACCAAGAAAAGCGAGAATCACGCCAACAATTGCAGCCACCACCGCCACGATCAGCGCGCGCGACCGCCAGCCGTCGACAAACGCCGGCGCGCTCAGATCGGCGGGAAGCGCCTTGGCGTGTGATGCACCGTGTGTTTCGTGAGCCATTAGCCTCAATCCTTACTTCGCGGCCACGGGAGCCGGTTTGCTGGTTACTGGTATCTCTATCTTTGGATCCGGGGGATTTGCCGGAGCCAGCGCGGGCGTTCCTTCCGATTTCACCGGCGGATACGCCTGCACCGCAGTCGAGGGCAAAGCCCAGGGCTGCGCGTAATCCGGATGCCCTTGATCAGTAGCGAGATCTTTCAGATCGCGCACCTGGACGCCCGAAGGAACATCTGCGGTGGTCGCCGACTGGCTGAGTTGCAGCGCGCGAATGTAGGCCGCAACTGCCCAGCGATCTTCGGGCGTCAACTGCGCAGTGTAGTCGGGCATCGCGCCGTAGCCGTGAGTCATTACGTAGTAGTAGTGCGAAATGGGCTGCGCCCGACGAACCTGGTCGTTCAGATTGGCTGCGGGCTTGTAGCCGCGCTGGACAATCTCACCCAGTCCGTTGCCTACACGCGAATGGCATGGTGTGCAGTAGATATTGAAGCGTTCCTGGCCGCGCTCAAGCACCTGCATCGTGGCCGGAAAGGGCAAAGTGTCCTGCTCTTCACGATAGCCGTTTGCGCCCTGCACCACTCCGGTATAGAAGTAGCTGTCCTGATCGAGTTGACCGCGTGCGACAGTATTCACGATCTGCGGACGCGCACCGCGATGATCGGCATAGAAATCTGAGCCGCGCTGAGGAATCATCTTCGGCTGATTCTGCATGTCTTGCCTGCAGCCGGCGACGAGAAGATAGCCGCTGAGGCCAGCGAAAGTGGCAGACTCGAACCCATTCTACAACAGGTCCTTCGAATGCGCTGCGCCGCGTCTCATGATGACGGCGTTATTGGATTCGTGGAGGTATTGCATTAGTACTCCACCTCCACGATCGACACGGGAGAAAAGGTCTGGAGATAGCGCTTCCCTTCCAAAAGGTCGAACTTGGGATCAAGTGCTTCGAGACAGAGAAAGAACTTATCTGTCGTCGCTCCGTCCCGGAAGTTTGGCGCATTAAACAAGGGGTGATAGAGCTGAGGAAGACCGTTGAGTGCGAGCATCCCGAAAGCGGCAGACAAACCGGCCCAGAGAATCGTCCACTCGTAGGCAGGCACAATAAAGGCCGGCCAGGAATAAGGTGGACGTCCGCCAATGTTCAGCGGATAGGCGATCACCGAAATCCATGTCTCCATCAAGAACATCGCGGCGAGGCCCATGACTCCACCGATAAGGGTGAGCAGGGGAACCCGATTGCGATGAAAGCCGATGGCTTCGGCCGCTTCTTCGACGGGGTACGGCGTATAGCAATCCAAACGGCGCCATCCGTCTTCCCGCGCCTGGCGGGCAGCGCGGACCAGATCGCCCGGCGTATCGAATTCGGCCAGCAGGCCGTAAGTTCCTTCACGGGAAGGCATCGTTAATCAGCTCCGGCTGCCGCTTTCGGCTTGATTTTGGCCGAGGGCAGCATCATGCGGATTTCGTTCATCGGGATCATGGGAAGGAAGCGAACAAACAAAAGGAACAGCGTCGTGAACAGTCCCATGGTTCCGAGGAACGTCATATAGTCCCACTTGGTGGCGCGATAGGTTCCCCAGGAAGAAGGCAGGAAGTCACGGTAAAGGCTGGTGACTACGATGACAAAGCGCTCGAACCACATGCCCGTGTTCACCACGATGGAGATGAAGAACATGTAAGGCATGCTGATGCGCAGTTTGCGGAACCAGAGGGTTGTTAACGGAATAGCCAGATTGGTAAGAATCAGCATCCAGTAGGCCCAGCCCATTGGCCCAAAGGCGCGATTCCAGAACATGAAGGCTTCCCAGTGCGATGCCGAGTACCAGGCCATGAAGGCTTCCATGCCGTAGCCGTAAGCCACGATGAACCCGGTGGCGAGCATGACCTTGCCCATGTTGTCCATGTGCCGGTCGGTGACGAGAGATTCGAGATGGTAGACCTTGCGCAGCGGGATCGCCAGCGTGAGCACCATCGCGAAGCCGGAGTAGATAGCGCCTGCGACAAAGTAGGGCGGGAAAATGGTGGTGTGCCAACCCGGCAGAACCGCCACCGCGAAGTCGAAGCTGATGACTGTGTGCACTGAGAGCACCAGCGGCGTCGCGAGACCAGCCAGCAGAAGCGACGCTGTCTCATAGCGCATCCAGTGGCGGACCGATCCGCGCCAGCCCCACGAGAAGATGCCGTAGAAGTACTGGGCAACTTTGCTTTGCGACCGATCGCGGAAGGTTCCGAAATCGGGAATCATGCCGATGTACCAGAACACAACCGAGATGGTGGCGTAGGTCGATACCGCGAAGACGTCCCACAGAAGGGGCGATCGGAACTGCGGCCACACGTTCATGGTGAGCGGAATCGGAAAGAGCCAGTATCCGAGCCAGGGGCGGCCTACGTGAATCAGCGGGAACATGCCGGCGCAAACCACGGCGAAGATCGTCATGGCTTCTGCGAAGCGGCTGATGGAGTTCCGCCAGGTCTGCTTGAAGAGCAGAAGGATGGCGGAGATCAGGGTGCCAGCGTGGCCGATACCGATCCACCAGACGAAGTTGATGATCGCAAATCCCCAGGCCACCGGCTGCGTAATGGCCCAGATGCCAACGCCCCGGAGAAAGAGCCAGGTGACCGCGACGAGGAGGATGGTTGCGCCGGCGCCCGCGATACCGAAGAAGGCTAGCCATCCGAGCGGCGTGTGCGGGGTAAGCACAATGCGCGATATTTTTTCCGTTACCGACTTAAAGGTCTCACCCTGCCCAACAACGCGGAATTCTCCAGTCGCGGGATCGATGCCAGGGTCGCCTTTTTTGATTTCACTGGTCGCCATCGTGACTTCAACCCTTTTCCGGCGCGTGTTCCACCGGCTTCTGTTCAAGTTCAGGATTCAGGTTCAAAACTTCAGCGAGATAGCGGGTCCGGGGGCGCGTGTTCTGATCGGCGATCACCTGGTACATCCGCTTGTCCTCGTTCAGCTTCGCGACCTTGCTGTTCTTGTCGTTGAGATTGCCAAAGGTGATGACCTGCGCGGGGCAAGCCTGCTGGCAGGCCGTAACGATTTCGCCGTCGCGAATGGGACGGTTCTCCTTGTCGGCTTCGATCTTTGCGGCATTGATGCGCTGCACGCAGTAGCTGCACTTCTCCATTACTCCACGGCTGCGCACCGAAACGTCTGGGTTGCGCATCAGCTTGAGGCTCTCGGATTCGTAATCGGAGTAGAGGAGGAAATTGAAGCGGCGCACTTTGTAGGGGCAGTTGTTGGAGCAGTAGCGGGTGCCGACGCAGCGGTTGTAGACCATGGTGTTCAGGCCTTCGGGGGTGTGCACCGTAGCCCCGACCGGGCAGACCTGCTCGCAGGGGGCGTTTTCGCAATGCTGGCAGGTCATCGGCTGGAAGTGGGCGCGCGGCGCCGACAGATCACCCTCAAAGTAGGAGTCGATGCGAAGCCACTGCATGTCGCGGCCGATACGCACCTGCTGTTTCCCCACCACCGGAATATTGTTCTCGGCATAGCAGGCAACGATGCAGGCGTTGCAACCGGTGCAGCTGTTCATGTCGATCAGCATGCCCCACTTGTTGCCGGGGTATTGCCAGTTCGGGAAAAGAGTAGTGTCGGCTTCGGGCGTTTCGCGCCCCTCGCCCTCGTGCGCGAAGTTGGGATTCGACTTGAAGTCATCCAGCGTGGCGTAACGAACGATGCCGCGAGGGCCCATCGCTTCCACACCCTCGAGCGACCAGTTCGCATCGCTATGCTCGGTGAGATTCTTGGCGCGATGATCCTGGTAGTGACTCTTGGTAACTGCAACTCCCCACTTGCCGTCGACTTTTTTAATGGAACCAGTCCCTACAAAGGGATTAGAGGCGGTGCGTACGAGGTAGGCGTTGAAGCCTGCCCCGGAACCAACACGGCCTGCCTCCTGGCGGCCATAGCCGAGATAAACCGTGACGGAGTTGTCGGGATGACCGGGAGCAACGATAACTGGAGCCTTGACCGTGCCGCCGCCAGCACTGATCTCGACGATGTCTTCTTCTTCGAGGTTCAGCTTCGAGAGCGTGGCGCCGGAAACGATCGCGGCATTATCCCAGCTCAGGTTTGTTACGGGCTTCGGAAGCTCCTGAAGCCAGCCAACATTGGACCAGCGGCCGTCGTAGACATTGGGGTCGGGACGGAAGATGATTTCAAGCTGATCCTTCGAGTTAGGAGCGGGTATTTTCGCAGCTTCGGCCTTTGCGGAGCCCCCCGCAGCGTACACCGTGTTTTCAATCCACCCTGCGTGAAGGGCCTTACGCCAGCCGCTTTCGAAATCGCCCTTGATGTTGTCTCTCTGCGTAGTGCGGACTGCTTCGTAGGCGCTTAGCACCGGGTTGTCGAGCAGCGTCTGCAGAACATCATGCGCGCTGCGCCCACCATAGAGCGGCTCGATCATCGGCTGCACGATCGACACGGTGCCGTCATAAGCGCGGGCGTCCGACCACGATTCGAGAAAATGAGAGGAAGGAATATGCCACTGCGAGAGATGGCCGGTCTCGTCATAGTGCGAACCGAGATGAGCAACCATCTTCGCTTTGCCCAGCAGATTGTCGTCGAAACCGAGATCTACCGGCGATGAATAAACAGGGTTGGCATTCAGGATGACGAGCCAGTCAACGTTGCCTGAATTCAGGTCGGTGACCAGGCCCTTGAAGTCTGCATCCTGATCGCTGGGAAGCGGAATCGCGGGCTCGGAGGAAACTGTGACTGTCTTTCCGACGTTGCCGAGCGCCTGGTTGATGGCCAGCGCCAACGCCGCAACGGATTCATCCTGATAAAGGCCGGGAATTACGGCGCTCTTGCCGGAATTCGCCTTCAGATCCTTGACGACCGCGTCGAGAAACTTCTGCTGCTCGCCGGTCCAGGAGTACTGCACCCCGCCTGCACCAGCCGCTCCAACCTGGGCGGCAAGAGCCGCCGCAAACGCAGGAATCTCGCTCGCGCGCAGACCGAGGCGGTGCTCCGCCTTCATGCCCGTTGTCGTAGGTGACCCCTCAACGGCGTACAGGCGGTTCATCCCATTCTCGGGCGCCTTGCGGCGGCTTGCGTAATCCCGAACTAACTTGTGGAAGCCTGGGTAGGCCGCACCGGAGAGGAAGTCGGCGTCGAGCGAGACGATTACGTCTGCTGCGCCCAGGTCATATTGAACGTTGTAGCCCTTCGCAAGGAAGGTGCCGGCGATGGCCGGATCGTACTGGATCAGTTTCGCTTTTGGGTACGCAGCCTGCACAGCCTTCCACTGACGGGCAAGGGTGGGCGAGGTGACCGTAGCGCTGAGAATGTAAATGCCCGTGCCATCTTTTGTGCTCACGACTTTGTCGCGAAGTGCCTGCGCAAAGTCGGCCCACTCGCGATTCTCCCCCGATAGGTGACCCGCTGCGAACGATCAGGGTCGTAGAGATCGAGCAGCGCGCCCTGCGAAAAGACGTCGGAAGCGCCATGATTGTAAGCGTGATCGGGGTTCCCATCGAGTTTGACAGGCCGGAACTCATCGCTCTTCACCAGCAACGGCACCGCACCCGTTGGCAGTGGATGCGCCGAAGCAAAATACATCGGCTTGCCGAGGATCAGATCCTCAGGCGCTTTGACGTAGGGATAGATCGGCTCATCGGGCTGCTTGGTGCAGCCTGCAAGGCCAGCCAGCGCCATGGACGCGCCCATGAGCTTAAGGAAGCCGCGGCGCGAAACCGGGTCGACCCACTCCTGCGCCGCCGCGGGAAATTCGCGCTCGACCGCAGCCTGAAACTCCGCCGTATTCTGAAGCTCATCGACCGAGCGCCAGTATTTCTTCCCTGCCGTGCCCTTCAACTTCTCGCGCACCTGCTCGAGAGTCATCGGTGCGCTGTTCTCAGCAAGGCCGGCATTGCCTTTTTCAATCTCCACGGCGTTCCCCGTAACGTTCGTTCCTGAATCCATGCTCTCGCTACTCATCGATGGCAAACCTCGCAACTGCTCAGTTCGTTCGGAGTGCGAATGTGGTACTGCTTCAAAAGGAAGTGGCCAAGCTGATCCTGGCTCGTAAATTTCTCGTAGTGCAGTGCGGCCGGCATCACCCCTGCAGGCGCATCGGTCGCGGTGGCGTTGGGTGCCGCATTGGGGAGCTTCAAAGCAGCCATCTGAGCGCCCGCTCCAGTGGGATTGGTCGTTGTGCAATTGACACCCTGTGCGGTGGGAGTGCCAGACGCAACGTCACTTGCCGAGCACCATACCGGACGCTCGTCAGCCGGAGCCTCCCAGGCCATGTTGTAAACCTGGCTCGTCGGGGCGAAGATTCTTGGCGGGATTGCGATGGCAATCCAGGCACCACTCCATCTGCAACGTGTTCTGCGCGTACATCAGCGGCATCTGGTCAACGCGGCCATGGCAACTCGCGCAGCCAAGGCCCTTGTTCACGTGGATCTCATGGCTGAAGTACACATAGTCGGGAAGGTCGTGAACTTTGATCCACGGAATCGACTCGCCGCTGGCCCAGCTGTCGCGCACCGGCTTGAGGAGCGCGGCGTTGGTCCAGATCTGCGCGTGGCAGTTCATGCAGGTCTTGGTAGGAGGAATGCCGGCGTAGCTGGATTTCTCGACACTGGTGTGGCAGTACTGGCACTGAAGGCCCAGACCCATCACGTGATGTTTGTGGCTGAAGGGAACCGGCTGTTCGGGCCTCTGGCCTTGCCGAGTAACCCATGGGGAGCGCTGCAATTGATCAAGCGTAACCCCAAGTGCGATCACGATAAGACCCGTCAACACCAGGCTTGCTCGAGCCAAAGCATTGGAGCTGCGGTCAAAAATCTGAGCCATGAATGCTTTCCTGCTTGTTGTTCGTTACTCAGTATTCTGTGCGCGCTGTGCCACCGGTCACACAGGTCTTGGTTAAGTTGGGAAATTGGATAAACAACAACCGCAAGGCGGACGACCCCGAAAGTTCAATATAGCAGCCGAAACCCTATCTGCAACGCCTCGCAACAGTTGAGAGAATAAAAAATGTTTATGCTGCCCAACTTTTTGTAATCTCTTGAAACTGAAATGAGTTCCAATCAACGCGACTGCGCAGATCCACCTCCATTCCGGTGACCTTGATGTCTCAGAAAATGGGATGAATTGCGACCCAGTTTTGCACCGTCTTCGCAGCGTAGCTAGTAGCGCCAGGATTTGATATCCGCGCCCGGAGGAGCCGTCGACAGCATGTGCTCGACCATCTGAGGAAGGATCCGCTGCGTCCAGTTCGCATTATTTTGCTGCATCGTGTATTCGGCCGGACCGCCCGTGTAGCAGTGCGGCATACCCGGACCGTACTGGAAAGTTGCGTCGGAACGTGGGTTCCGAGTGGCCTCAAGCTGCTTGTCGAGCATGTGGACCGCGTTATTCAGGAAATAGGTGTCCGCATCGCCAACAGCGATATGAAGCTTGCCTTCCAGTTTCGGCCCGAGGGTTGGCCAATCGCGCTTGAGAATTGCAGCAAGATCATAGTGATCGCGCCAATACTCAAGTACTTTCCTGTCGATCGCTCCAGACACAGGATCGATGATCTGCGCCGGATAGCCATCCTCTCCAGCAGGGGAGAAGACCGCCTGCCAGATATCCCACTGCTCGGTTGATCTGCCATGCGTACCCAGAACCAGTTCGTAGGCGTATTCGTCACCCGTAAGCGCAGTGATCGAGCCATCGGTTTTGCGATCGCCCGGAATCGGCACCTGGCCGAAGTCGCCCTTTCGCATAAAAGCGTTGGTATCGGTGTAGAGATCGACGTTCTGGTAGGCATGAAAATCTACCGGGTCCGGGCAGGCGACGAACGCTCCGTTATAGAAGTCGGGATAAAAAACCTGGGTAGCAAGAGCCTCCCAGCCACCCGTCGATCCGCCGTAAGTGGCGCGCGCCCAGCCCTGGCCGCTGCCGCGATACTTCTTTTCCAGCATCGGTATTAGTTCCTCGTTGATCGCCGAGCCGTAGGGTCCGACGTTCGCCGAGTCGACCACATACGAATCGTCGTAGTAAGGATTGGCGTCCTGCACGTAAATAAGAATCACGCGAGGCAGGCGGCTCGCGGTCCAGTCCTGGAAAAGGCGATAACCGATCTGCTGGCGTCTGAAATCTGGAGACTTCGGGTCCATTGGCTGGACTGCCGTGAACTGGGCCGGGCCCATGCCGGGGTGATAGTGATCCTGATAGACAATGACTGGGTACTTCGCGTCCGGGTGTTCCTCGAAGCCGTCGGGCAGCAGAACCCACGCACCGAGCCAAACATCGCGCCCCCAGAACCTGCTGAGCTTCTCGCTGCGGAACCGCTCGTACTTGAGCCACTTTGCCGTAGGTTGCTGTTTTGCGATCACAAACGGATCGCGTGGCGTTCCCTCGATGGGAGGAATTATCTGATCGAGCGTGATCCTGATTGTGGAGTTCGCTTTCGGATCGAAGTGAATTTTCTGCGTCTTATTGAAGGGGTTTCCGGGCTTCTCATTCCAATGCTGCCCTTCTCCCTTGTCCGGTGGCAGCCAGAGGGTCTTCCCCGACGCGAGATGAAATTCTTCGTAGATATTGAATACGGCCTGCACATAGTAGTCTCCGGCATCGAGGTCGGCGAGAGAGCGACGCGGATATCCAAACGTCTTTGAATCGACGACGAGCGGGATGCCTGGTTGCAGATTCTCCGCATCCACGCCAAAGCCTTGCGCCGAGTCGTATGTCTCGGAGAGTTGCATGCGAGGCTCCGGATCTTCAGATTTCGCGATCACAACGATCAGGTGACCATTCAACGGCTTGGCTGATGGCACGGTCACTTCGATCCGCTGCGCGTTAGCGAGGCATCCTGCACAAAGTAAACCGACCAAGCCATATAAAAACTTGCTCATCATCGTTCTCGATTCATCCAGACTGGAAAAGTCTACAGCTAGCGGCACGGCCTGCGCGCTTTGCTCACGGCTTCCAGAAAGCCACGATACCGCCGCCGATAACGATGAAAAAGCCACCAACGCAGATCGGCATCGTTGGCGGTTGACCGAAGCGGACTTTAGCCAGCAGCTGCGCCGCAAGGTAGAACAGCACAACATAGATGCCCAGCAGTTTCCCGAAATCCCAGCGAGGCAAATTGACCGTCGATCCATACAGCGCAAGTACCAGCGTTCCGCACACAATTGCAACCACCCGGCCGGTTCCTGAAGCGCGGTAGAAGGCAGCCTGGAAAAAAGAGTCTCCCCATGCCTCAAGAAATGCAGCGAGTGTAAGGACACCGAATGCACCCAGCGGGTTCTGTACCAGCCGGTTCAGTAGCGACATGAAGATGACCTCCGTGAACGGAAAGACACTCTGGGCGCGTGAAGCTGGAATCGCGCCATTTGAGGCTTGAATCATTCCAATCGTAGCGAATGAAGCATTTAGAATCCATAAAAGCGCTTCATCCGGTTGCCTTCTGCAATCTTTCCAATATCCGATTGGGACATTTCGTTCCAGGGACCATCTCTATCAGCCGGTGAATGCCAGCAATGATTGAAAGGACGAGGCGATGAAATACGCCGGATTACTGTTAATGCCAGCCGGTCTTTTTCTGTCGATCGCGGCAATCCTTTTGTTTCCCGGCACGCTTCAGCGAACGGCATTTGTGCTCTGCGGACTGGCAGTTGAGGCGGTAGGCCTGGTGGTTTCTGTTCGCGGACATATGCAGTCGCAGAGTGAAAACCGATGACCCCGCTCTCGCCGATGCCGTTGCCTGAAACTTCATTTGCGTTGATTCTCGTTCTGCTGCTTATTGCGCCGCTGGCCATCGCAGGCGTTGTGATGATGAATGTGGGACTGGGCCGTTCCCGTTCCGCAGCGCAGTCGATGCTGGGCGCGCTGGTCGTCATCTCCACAGCCGTCATTGCCTTCGCCGTTGTAGGGTTTGCCGTCTCAGCGGAAACTGCTAAAGACTTCGTCTTCCATATCGCCAGTAAGCCCTGGGATTGGGCTGGCGAAGGTCATTTTCTGCTCTCGGGACTTTCATCAACTCCCCCCCGTGCACAGCTCGCTCTTCTTTTTGAATTTCTCTCAGTCGCACTCGTCGTCCTGATCCCCTGGGGTTCCGGGGCGGATCGGCTCAGGCTTTCGGCCGGCGCAACGATTGCGGCTGTCTTCGGCGCCTTCCTTTTCCCTTTATTTGCTCACTGGACGTGGGGCGGCGGATGGCTTGCACAACTCGGAGCAAACTTCGCTCTGGGTGGCGGTTTCCTCGATGGAGGCGGCGCTGGCCCGGTTCATGCTCTTGGTGGCCTGGCAGCGCTCGCGGTGGTTTGGATCACGGGATCGCGCAAGGGCAAGTTTCCGCGAGAAGGCCTCTCAACGGCGATGCCAGGGCACAACGTTGTCTATGTAATTTCCGGCTGCCTGGTCTCATTGGTTGGGTGGCTCGCATGGAACATGGCGGGCTCTCTGCTATGGCTCAACGAAGTCCCTTCAGGACTGGTTATCACCGCCGTCAATACGCTGCTCTCGGCTTCGGCTGCGCTCGTCGCCACACTCCTGGTCACGCGAATTCGTTTCGGGAAGCCGGATGCCAGCCTGTGCGCGAACGGTTGGCTTGCAGGATTGGTGACATCGAGCGCCTGCGCGGGAATTGTGCCGGCACTGGACGCGGTCTTCATTGGAGTCGTGGCCGGGGTTATGACACCCCTGCTCGTTGAACTCTTTGAGTTGGCGCTCTCAATCGACGACCCTTCCGGCGCAATCAGCGTGCACGGCGCGGCCGGCTTGTGGGGACTGATCGCAGCCGGTATCTTTGCTCCGCAATCGGGCCAATTTGTTGCGCAGCTCCTGGGCGTCTCCACGCTCCTGGGATTGATGCTGCCCCTGATCTATTTCATCTTTGTCATCATGAACCGGGTCATACCCTTCCGTGTGGATCCGGATGGGGAACGCCTTGGAATGGATCTTCACGAACTGGGCGGAAACGCCTATCCGGAATTCGTCGTTCACAGGGATGAATCATTCCGTTGAGACCATGGTTTCAGGAATTATCACTTACCTGCGCGCAAGGACGAGCATCAAGACAAAAAGCAACACCGGCACCAGCACCATTGCAGCGTAGAGCAACATTTTTTGATTGATCGGCAGGCGCTTTCCACCGTTACTCGCCAGCCTGATGCCCCGCGGCTCCACGCCGACCTGTTCCTGATGTTCCAGGTCCCACATCATCTCGCTCGCGGTGGCGTATCGATGACGGGGTTCACGTTCAAGAGCACGATAGAGAATCTCCTCGAGTTCCGGCTGGATCTCCGCATTGAGTTCCCTCGGAGCCTTCACGTCGTTCAACACACGCTCATTCATCACCGCCAGGGGATTCGGCCCGATGAACGGAACCCGCCCGGTCAACATCTCGTAGAAAATGATTCCCACGGAGTAGATATCGCTGCGCTGGTCGCCGCGAGCCCCTTTGACCTGCTCCGGAGAGATGTAATCCGGTGTCCCCAGCAGCGAGGTGACATTCACAAACGTGAGCCGGCGCGCATCCTCCTTCATGGCAATTCCGAAGTCGATCAGCTTGACCTGGTCGTTCTCCATGACGATCAAGTTCTCCGGCTTCAGGTCGCGATGGATGATTCCCCGCTTATGCATGTAGTCGAGGGCGTCACATATGCCAAGGATGATGCTGGTGGCACGGTCAACGGGCAGCTTCTTCTCTTCATTCAGGATGGTACGAAGCAGCGGGCCATCCACCCACTCAATCACCATGTAGAGCTTGCTGCGCTCTTCGTCCTTGAAGGTCTTCACCACTCCGGGATGATCGAGTTGTTGACCGATCTCCTCTTCCCGTTTGAATCGTTCGAGCAGTACGGGATCGGCCTCCATTTCAGGATTGGGAACCTTGATGGCGAAAACGCCGCCGGACCGGAGATCTGTCGCCTTGTACAGCACCGACATCTGGGTGTGCGAGATGACCGCATCGATGCGGTAGTGGTCTAGGGTTTCTCCGGGCTCAAGTGTCGTCATGGATGGATCTGGCAAATGCTTCGATTCTTTCATATCACCGCATAAGGAAACAGTCAGGAAAGGTGGAGACACTATACTCGAATGCATTACATTCCCCGGAGGTTGTTATCAATGGCCAGTGCCCGGCACAGGAGAGCAGTTTGTGCCGCGATGATCGCGGCTGCAGGATTCGCGTTGTGCTCAGCAGGAATCGCGCAGGATAAACCTAAAGAGAAGGAATCCGCACCCGGACCTTCAACCTCGACAGGGCAGACCGTCGCCCCCGCCGATTCCATCACTGAAGGCTCGATCACAATCGGCGGCCAAGCCCTTGCCTACAAGACGGTGGCGGGCACCATCACGGTAGGTTCAACCGATGCTCAGGACTCGACACTGGCCCCCAATGGCAGCATCCTGCCCGATTCCGGGGTGAAGCCGGCAACGGATCCCAACGAAGCCCCGGCGACGGCGCGCATGTTCTATGTGGCCTATTTTAAGAAAGATGCCGCACCCGGGCATCGCCCGTTGATGTTCCTCTACAACGGAGGTCCCGGTTCAGCAACCATGTGGTTGCACCTCGGCACGTTTGGTCCTCGGCGCGTTGTAATTCCGGATACGAAGCACCCGTTCGGAGCGCCCTATGACATTGTGGAGAATCAGTATTCCCTGCTCGACGTCTGCGACCTGGTTTTCATCGATGCTCCGGGAACCGGATTCAGCCGTACCTTCGGCAAGGATAAGGCCAAGGCGTTTTATGGCGTGGACGGCGATGCGCATGCCTTTGATCGGTTCATCCGGCGCTTTCTATCGAAGTACGACCGATGGAATTCGCCCAAGTACCTTTTCGGCGAAAGCTACGGCACACCACGATCCGCCGTACTGGCAGCAGATCTTCGTGGAGTGGATCTGAACGGCATCATCCTTCTCTCGCAGATTCTCAGCTTCGACAACTCGGTCGACGACCCTCGCTGGAACCCCGGAGTAGACCAGGCATACGCCCTGGCCCTGCCGACTTACGCGGCAACTGCCTTCTACTACCACAAGCTTCCGACTCAGCCTCCTGCCCTGAAGCCGTTTCTGGCGGAGGTTGAAAAGTATGCTCTGACCGATTACATGGCGGCATTGCTGCAGGGCAGTGAACTGCCCGACGCCCAACGCCAGGCAGCCGCGGAGAAGTTGCACACCTACACAGGCCTTCCCGTCGACTATCTCATCCGCTCAAATCTGCGCGTGGTCGGTGGCGACTTCTCAAAAACATTGAAGCTCGATGAGGCAACGACGATCGGCCGTCTGGATACTCGCTTTGAGGGTCCAGACATCAATCCTTTGAGCGAAGCCGCACAGTACGACCCTCAGAGCGACGCCATCAGTTCCGCATGGACGGCAGCAATCAATGACTACCTGCGCAAGGACCTGAAGTATGGAATCGACAGCACGTATTGGACCTCAGGCGGATCGGGTGGAGACTTCACCTGGGATTTGCGCCACCATGCTCCGGGTGGGCCACCAGCCAATGACCAGGAAACCGGTACAAATGTGATGCCGGACCTCGCATATCGCATGAAACTGAACCCCGGGATGAAGGTGATGCTCGCTGGCGGCTACTTTGACCTCGCGACGCCCTACTTCGAAGGCGTCTATGAGATGCATCACCTCCAAATCCCCAACGCGCTTCAATCGAATATCAGCTATCACTACTACGAGGCTGGTCACATGATCTATGTGAAAGATGATGTCCTAAAGCAGTTCCGCGCAGACGTGGCCGCCTTCATCAAATCGACGGAAGATGGGCGTTGATCCAGGCACCCGGTTTCACTCTTAACGCGAGCAGTTCTATATCATGTTTGCAGCCTATGCGCCGCAACCGGATACTGCTCGCGGTTTGCCTTTTCATTTTCGGAGGAGCCGCCCTCCCATCGTTGTGCGCTGCGGCCGGACCGAGAGCCTCTCGGCACCCGCAGCAGGAAACCGGCTTCCTCAACCGGAAGATCCAGATCAACGGGATCACTTATCGATTCCAGGTCTATGTTCCTGAGGAGTGGCAGAAGAACGATCGTAAGCTCTGGCCGGTAATCCTTTTTCTGCACGGCCGGGGTGAACGGGGCGGGGAGGGCATGTGGCAGACGCAGATCGGTCTCCCGGAAGCGATCCGCGATCATCCAGACCGCTGGCCTTTCATCGTCGTCATGCCGCAGTGTGCGATTGATCGCTATTGGACCGATCGGGAGATGCTCGCCCTGGCTGTGGCGGAACTAGACCAGGAGATGGCTGAGTTCCGAGGCGATCCCGCCCGTGTCTACCTATCCGGCCTTTCCCTCGGTGGATATGGTTCATGGGAACTTGCCCGGCAGTATCCAACCCGATGGGCCGCCATCGCGATTGCAGCCGGAGGCATTTTCTGGAGCTACGCTCCTGAACGCTGGCAGCAAGCCTCTTCCCTGAGTGCCGCATATGCCAAAGCCGTCGGTCGAACGCCGGTCTGGCTCTTCCACGGAGCCGAGGACAACATTGTGGCTTCACGGCAGGATGAGCTGCTCTACACGGCTTTGAAGGCAAATGGCGGCCACGTTCGTTTGTGGGTTTATCAGGGCCTGAAACATGATTGCTGGACCCGGGCCTATAACGAACCCGAACTGCCCCGTTGGCTCCTTTCCCGCCGTCGCGGTTCCACCGAATCATCCTCCTTCGCGGAGAGGGTGTTGATTCCGCTACATCCAGCAGCGATCCCGCTCACGGCGGCGCAGCTCGACAGCTTTGCGGGCGACTACGTTGACAAACGAGGGCTGGTCGTAATCACAGTTTTCCGCCAGGGAGACGTCCTCTATCAGAAGAATCACTACGGCGAAATCGCAGAACTCAGAGCCGAGTCCCAAACCGTTCTCTTCTACCCCAATGGCAGCAGCCTGACCCGGCTGGCGGTGGAGCGTGATCCGCAGGGCCGCGTGACCGGCCTGGTTCTGCACGACGACCGCCATGAGGAGCATTGGGAACGAATCCGCCCCACTTTGCGTAACCACCCTCAGACGGATTAAGGGCGCGAAGGCAAGCGGCGCGTCGGCTCTGGTTTTGGCTGGGATCGGGTTCGGGCGCATACAATCTTGTCGAAGCGTCAAGGAGGTTCACATGTTTTGCAGCGGATGCGGTCACGCTCTCGAAGCAGGCCAGGCGGTCTGTCCCCAATGCGGTCGACCAACAGCCGCACCGCCTCCCCCCCCTGCTCCGCCGGTTCCCAATCTGGCGTTCGAACTTACCAACTACTCCAACAGGCTTCGGGCTCTCAGTACGGTCTGGTTCATCTACGGCGGTCTTGTCATCTTGACTGGCGTGATTGGACTGTCGATGGCAAACTCGTTTCTCAACGGTAACGGCCCGTGGATGCGTGGCCCCTGGGCGCACAGCTTCCCATTCGGGCCCGGCTTCGGGCCGGCACTTATTCACTTTGCATGGGTCATGATCATCATCCGCGCAGGCCTCGCATTCATCGCAGGCTGGGGACTGATGGAGCATGCACCGTGGGGCCGCGTCGTTGCCATCGTAGCCGCCTTCCTGTGCATCCTCAAGATTCCGTTTGGCACCGCGATAGCAATCTGGACGCTCGTGACCCTGCTCGGATACCGAAACACAACCCTATACGATCAGCTCTGAATGACGCTGGATCAGCCTTCAGTGGGAGCTGCCTTCTCTTCCCTGTCCGCGCCCATCAGCATCAACGATCGCTGTGCGAAGGGTGAGTAGACAAGCAACGCCATGCACGCCAGAGCCACCCCCATGCTGATGTGATGCATCAGCAGAAATGGGGAAAGAGCCCAGAGCACATCAGCCAACACCAGAAATGGCCACATTTTGAGAAATCTATCGCGCATGCGCGGAGCGCGAAGAGCAATCGCGGATACCAGGTATGCGCGAACAGCAATGAGGATTGCCGCCGTACAGATTAGAAAGTAAAAAATCAGGGTCGCCGCCGGGAGTGGCGACAGGAGATCCTCGATTTCCGCCAGGTTTGCAAGCACTCCCACATAGAACCCCAGATACATCAGCTGCAGCAATAGAAACATTGTGCGCACAAAGGTGTGCGGCGCATGAGGAAGCTCCTGCTGCGATGCCAGCATTCCTTTTGCAGACCCGGTCTCGTGCCCGTTTGCGGCAACCGGATTGCCCGCCGCAACCGACACACTCGCTTCGCTGCTGGATTCTGGAGCATCCCCACCGATGCGTTCGACTGGCGCGATGAAGCGGTAGCCCCGACGGGCAAGGGTTTCGACGAAACGAGGACTGCCGGCCGCGTCTCCCAGAGCCTCCCGAATGCGATTCAGGGCGGAGTTTACGCCGTGGTCGAAGTCGACAAATGTTCCGTCCGGCCAGAGTGCGCGCGCGATCTCTTCGCGGGTGAGCACCTCGTTGGGGCGATCGAGCAGCATCAGGAGCACCTGGAAAGGCTGCGCATTGAGCCTGATTCTGATTCCCTGCCGGCGCAGCTCTCCAGTCGCGGCGTCCGCTTCAAAGATTCCGAAACGATAACGCCGTACTGACCCCGGGTCTGTCATCTCTTTTGCTCAGTTTACCCGATAGCGAGCCCGAATTCCTTGTCGGAGCCAATGTACAACTCGCCAGAACCTGAGTTGCCACAATCACTTGCGCGGGGAGATTCATTCGCCGCCGGTTTGAGGTCGCAGGCATTGCGCCGCAGGCTGACATCCGGCAGATTCGGAGTTCATGAGACCTGCAGCCACAGGTTGCGCATCCTTCGCCCTTTCCGTCACCCTCCTCCTGGCGTACCCGCGCATTGGATGTGCCGAGGTTCCTTCCGCCGCGCTTTCCGCATTCAACGCTTATGCCGGCTCGGTAGAGTCGAGGCTCACGCAGCAACGCCGGCTGCCAGTAGAGTCCTCTTCCCAGGCAAGATCACACACTCCGGCAGAGGCGCGCTTGCGCCAGGGCGAGCTAATTATCGAAAAACTGAACCCGGAGGTTGATGACCAGCCGGAGGGCGCGCTGCTCCACGACTGGCGAGGGACGGCTTTCGTCCCTGGTGCGACGGTGGCCGATTTCGAGAGTCTCATGAAGAACTTCCAGGCCTATCCCCAGCGGTTTGCACCGCAAGTGACCACCGCGATGATCCTCTATCCGCGGGTCCAGCCGGTTCCGAATCACTTCACGGCAACCATGCGCATTCGGCAAAAGCACGTCATCACGGTGGTAATCGATGCAACATACGACGTCAGTTATGGACTCTTTGATCCTCATCACGGCTATAGCATCTCGCGCAGCACCAGGATCGCCGAGGTCGCGGACGCCGGCACTTCGAACGAGCGCGCCCTGGGACCCGATGAGGATCATGGGTTTCTCTGGCGCCTGAACACTTACTGGAACTATGAAGAGCGCGATGGAGGCCTCTACATCCAGATTGAATCGATTTCTCTGACACGTGGAATCCCACCTGGCCTTGCCTGGGCGATTGGACCCTTTGTTGAAAGTGTGCCCCGCGAGTCGCTGGAATTCACGTTGCGGGCAGCCTCGCGGGCGCTCCAGAAGTAAACCCGGATCTTATAAACCCGAATCTTTAGGAAGAAACTTATGGACACGAATACGACAAGTTTTCAGGCAGGGTTCTCATCAGCGAGGCGCATCAATGGCTCCGTTACCGCTGCTCTAGAGAAACGCGCTTTGACCTGGATAGCTGAACGCGCGCCACGCGGGCTCACGTCGGATCACCTGACGCTGCTCGGGCTGTTCTCGCAGGTTGCGGCCGGGGCATTCTATCTCCTCGCGGGATACAATCGGCTCCTTCTCATCTGCGTGATCGGCTGCATCATCCTCAATTGGCTGGGTGACAGCATGGACGGGACACTCGCCCGGGTGCGTAACCAGCAGAGGCCACGATACGGTTTCTACGTCGATCATGTGGTGGACATCTTTGGAGCGACAGCCCTGATGTGCGGCCTCGGCCTCTCCGGATTTGTGCATTGGCAGGTCGCGATTGCCCTGCTGATCGTATTTCTACTGCTGTCGGCGGAAAGCTATCTCGCGACCCACACACTAGCGCGCTTTCAGATGTCGCAGGGTATCTTCGGCCCCACAGAGATTCGCATTCTAATGATCATAGGAACCCTGGCTTTGCTCCGCAGTCCATCCGCCACGATCCTCGGACATCGCTTTTTGCTTTTTGATGTTGGCGGCGTGATTGCAGCATCCGTCATGTTCGCCATGGCGATCATCACGGCTGTTCGCCATACCACCGAACTCTACCGGCAGGAGCCGCTGCCTTGATCACTCCGCACGTAATGCCTTTTGCGGATTGATGCTTGCCGCGCGGCTTGCCGGAACCGAGCTTGCCACGAGCGCCACTAGCGCTACCCCGGCGATCGCTGTTGCGTAAGTGAGGACATCCTCCGGCTTCACTCCATAGAGAGACGACGACAGCGCGCGGCCGACGAAAAATGCCAGCGGCAGTCCCGCAAGTACTCCAATGGCCGTCAGCAGGAGGCTGTCGCGCAGGATCATCCACACGACCTGGCCGCGGCGTGCGCCCAGCGCCATGCGCACGCCGATCTCCGGAGTTCGGCGGCTTACTCGATACGCCAGGGTGCCATAGAGTCCGGTGGCAACGAGCACAACCGCGAGCAGGCCAAAAAATCCGGCGAGGCGCGCGAACAGTATCTGGCTGGAAATCGTCGTGTCGTACTGCGCCCGCTGAGTCATCGGCTTGATCAGAGCCAGATTGGGATCCATCTGCTGGACCACCTTTCGCGCTGAAGGCAATATGGCAAGCGGGTCGCCATGAACACGTATCTCCACGTCCATCTTGCCGGCCATCGGAATCTGTGCGTACTCATACCAGGCCATGGGGATCGGTTCTTCATCAATGCTGCGATATTTGTGATCTTTCGCAACTCCGACGACCATCATCTCGTACCGCCCGTCGTCAGTTCCGATCATGTGGCCGAGCGGATTCCGATTGGGGAAGAAACGCTCTGCGAACTGCTGGTTGATGATGCCCACGTGCGGCGATGTTTCGGTGTCGGAGTCGGCGAAGTCGCGTCCCGCAACGATCGGCACTCCCAGCGTCTTGAAGAACTCCGGACCCACTACATTGCTGCGCACTGTTCTGGAACTTCCATTGGGAACATCGGGCAGCCTGCCGTCGACGGTCATATCACTGTTATCTGACCACCACGCGCCGATGCGCTCCGCCATCACGGTTACGGATTCCACGCCGGGCAGCGCGCGAAGCTTTCCGGTCAAATCGCGATAGAAAGCCTTGCCCTGTGGAATAGAGGTAATGTGGGGATTGATTCCAAAGACGACGAGACCGTCTACCCGTATCCCCAACGGCGTGTTCTCTAGATTGCGCAGAGTGCGGATAAGCAGCCCCGCGCCGACAAGCAGGACGACACATAGCGTCATCTGAAGCGCGACCATGATGCGGGCCGCGCGCGATCTTCCGACTTCGGTATTGGAGGTCGCCGCGGAAGACTTCAACGAGAGAGCCGGTTTGGCGGCAAGTGCGATACGCAAAGGAGCCAGCCCGAACAGCAACGCGGCCATGACAAGAATGCCGAGCGCAAAAAGCAGCACAGTGCGATCGGGCGCAAGACTTGCCTCGATCTGCGCCCACGAGGCGAGCGCCTTTGTTGCCACAACGGCAAAGAGCCACGCAAGGCCGCCGCCTGCGGCTACCAGCAACAGGCTCTCCATGAGAAGTTGCCGAAGCAAGTCGCGTCGTCCAGCCCCCAGGGCGAGCTCGCATGCTGAACTCCCGCTGGCGCGTTGCGTTGCGAGCGATTAACAGCATGACCACGTTCGTGAGTGCGATCAGCAGAACGAAACCAACCATCGCCATCATCAACCGCAGCGGCTTGCCATATTGGTCGCTGTATCCAGGGAAGCCCCTGGCCTCTTCGAGACTGAGCGTTGGCGGCCTCTCGCCCTCTTTTGGCGAACCCAGGCCAATGTACGCTGCTCTTTGAAAGATGGGGTTCAGCGCAGCGACAGCCTGCTGTCTGCTGACTCCGGGTTGCAGGCGGCCGATAAGGCGCAGGCACCACCACGTTGGGTTGTTGGCGTAGATCTTGCCATCCTCAAGCGGGTTTCCCCATGCATTCAGTTCCGGCCGGTTTTGCAAAGGAATCCAGAAGTCGGTTGATCCTCCTGACTCCAGGCCCTCAAATCCTTCACCGGAAATTCCAACGATCGTGAATCCAATTCCGTTCACATACAGAGTCGAGCCGAGCACACCCGGATTTCTCGCAAACCTGCGCGTCCAGTAGTTGTAGCTGATTACAGCAATCGGGGAATGATCCTTCTCGTCCTGTTCAGTGAAACCGCGGCCATACGGCAGCTTCACACCCAGTCCCGAAAAGAAAGTTCCGCTGACCATGTCGCCCTCGGCCTCTTCGGGCTGCGCATCGTAACGAACCGCAACCTTATTCACGGAAAGCGGCACGTAGGCCATCACCGGCGAAATAGCCTTGTTCTGGTCTCGCAGCGCTTCATAAACCGGGTACGACAATGTCTGATTTGAATCGATCGTTCCGGTGCCTCGCGGCGCATTCGAAGTACGAAGATAAACAAGCTGGGTTGGGTCGGCCACCGGCAGCGAACGCAGCAGGACCGCATTCATCGCACTGAAGACTGCTGTGTTCGCACCGACGCCGAGCGCAAGCGTCAGGATAGCTGTGATCGCGAAGCCGGGGCTCTGCAGGAGAGAACGCACGCCGTAGCGGAGGTCGCGCGCAAACTTGTCGAGCCATTCGATGCGGCTGCGCATATTGAAGCGCTCCCGGGCCATGCCCGTATTGCCAAATTCGACGCGCGCTCGACGATGGGCCTCTTCTTCGCTCACTCCGTCGCCGCGAAGCTCGTCGGCCTCGAGTTCGAGATGCGATTGAATTTCTGCGGCAAAATCTTCAGAGCTTCGTTTCTGCTTGAACATGGCTCAACCCTCCTCGCCCTGCGGCTCAAGGATCAGGCCCATGGCACGCGTGAGCTTCTTCCACTGCGAAGCTTTGTCAAGCAGTTCGGCGCGCCCCTTCGCGGTCAGCGAATAAAAGCGAGCCTTGCGGTTGTTTTCGCTGACGCCCCACTTGGCCTGGATGAACCGCTTGTCTTCGAGGCGCTGCAACGCGAGATAGAGGGATCCGTGGTCGACAAAGAGAACCTCCTCGGACTGGCGCTGGATGGAGCGCGCTACTCCCTGCCCGTGACAAGGGCCAAGAAGAAGGGTTTTGAGGATAAGCAGGTCGAGCGTGCCCTGCAGCAGTGCAATCCGGTCGTCGTTTTCCTGGGTCGGCATTCGACCTGAGTATCTGCCAGCTCGGGTCGGATGTCAACCCAAGTGTGACGAGCAGGCCCCAGTCGACCGCCCTCAACCTACGGAATCGCGGGGTTTTTCGTCGCTTGAGGCTGCTGAGATTTCGGTGGAATCTTTGCAGGCGTGTCCATTTTTGGCACTGGAAGCGCTGGGTGAACAACGGGAATTGCTGGTGTGGAAGACTTACCCGCCGGTTTCACCGTTCCTTGTGCAGGTGACGGGGCGTTTCCGGTGATTCGCGACCGGCTTGGCGCCAGCGCCAACGGGCAACAGCGAAGCCTGTGGTCGCTGCGGCGCCGGCAATGGCCGGGCGGGCGTCGCGGGTCTTGCGGACGTCGTTGCCGACGCCTGCAACATCGGCGATTCCTCCACGTCTCCGGGGAACTGTTCATCATCCTTCCCGGCAATGGCGACCTTCATGACCTGCATCCAGATTGGCAGCGCGGCACGGGCGCCCGTCTCTTTTTCGCCCAGAGACTGCCGGCTGTCGTAGCCGACCCATACACCGCAGGTAACCGATGGCGAGAAGCCCAGGAACCATGCGTCCGTATAGTCGCTGGTGGTTCCGGTTTTTCCTCCTACCGGATGATTGAGTTGGGACGCCGCGGCGCCGGTGCCGTGCGCTGTAACAGCACGAAAGAGCGTCATCATCGTACGCGCGGTCTGCTGGCTGATGATTTCATCGACTGCCGGCGCATCCTCCCAGAGAGTGATTCCATCCGCGTTGCTCACCTTCTTGATCAACCGCGGCTTCACCCGGATCCCGTCGTTAGGAAACACCGAATATGAGGTCACCTGTTCCTGCAAAGTGATGTCGGCCGCGCCGAGCGCAATGGGAAGATACGCGGGAATGTCCGACGTCACGCCGAACCGGTGCGCCATGTCGATCACTTTGCGGATGCCGACCCGAGCCGCCAGCTTGACGGCGGGAACGTTCCGCGATTCGGCGAAGGCACTGATCAGGGTCATGGCGCCTTTGAAGTCGTTTTCGTAGTTGTGCGGCGCGTAGCTGCCGAAGCTGACCGGGGCGTCCACGATAATGTCGTCAGGCTTGGCGCCATCTTCTATCGCGGTTGTGTAGACGTACGGCTTGAAGCTCGACCCAACCTGCCGCTCGGCTTGCGTGGCGCGATTAAACACTGACGTTGCGTAGTCGCGGCCGCCCACCATGGCAAGCACATCGCCCGTGGTGTTATCCATTGCCAGCACCGCTCCCTGCGTGCCGGAATCCTGCTCAAGAGTCGCTCGGCGTGAGGATCCCTGCATCGTGTCGGCGAGATGAATGTAGATCACATCCCCCGGCTTCACTAACCCGATGCCGCCCCGCTCGCCGGTCCACGCCCAGTCTTCGGGAAGCATCACAATCTGGTCCGACCCGACTCGCGCGCGGATCTCGTTTGGAAGCGCGTCGATTACAAGCGCATGCACGTAGTCGCCTGCGCGATAGGCGGTGGCCCAGTCCGGATGCTTGTAGTCGTCAAGCGTGGTGCCGTTCGCAAGCACGTTTTCGAGTTTGCCCTTCCAGCCGTGGCGCCGCTCGTAGTTCGCCAGTCCGTCCGCAAGGGCCTTGTTCGCCGTCTTCTGCAAGTCGAGATCAAGCGTAGTATCGACTCGCAGTCCCGCTTCATGAACCTGTTCGCTTCCGAACTTCTTCTCCAGTTCCCTGCGCACCTCTTCCTGAAACCAGGGCGCAACCGACATCTCCGGTTGTGTGATATGCAAGCCGAGAGGAGAGCGGCGGGCTTGCTCAGCCTGCTGATGAGTGATTACGCCATCCGACTCCATTTCGCTGAGCACCAGGTTGCGACGCCTTAGGGCCTTTTCAGGATTCATCAGCGGAGAATATGCGACCGGTCCCTTCGGCAATCCAGCCAGCAATGCGGCTTCGGTGAGACTCACATCTTTTGCATGCTTGCTGAAATAAAACTGTGAGGCTGCCTCGAAGCCGTACATGCCGCTGCCGAGATAGATCTGGTTGCCGTAAAGCGAAAAGATCTGCTCCTTTGTGAAAGCGCGCTCGATCTGGATCGCGAGATAAGCCTCCTGCGCCTTGCGAGTCAGGTTCCGGTCGGCGGAGAGAAAGAGGTTTCGCGCCAATTGCATGGTAAGCGTCGACGCACCCTGCGCGCGGCCATGGCTGCGTATGTCATGCACCAGCGCTCCGGCGATACGAAACACGTTGATGCCCCAATGGGAATCGAAATTCTTGTCTTCGATCGAAATCACTGCCTGGCGCAGAACCGGAGAGAAGTCGTTGTAGCCGACGATGATTCGCTTCTCGAGAGCGAAGGAACCGATGACGCGTCCCTTGCTGTCATAGAGGTCGGTCGTTGTAGATGGCCGGTAGTGCTCGAGATCGTATATCTGTGGAAGATTCGCCGAGAACACCAGCGTCATCCCCGCCAGCGAACCGGTCACGATGGCAAGAAGCAGAAGTACGAAGAAGGCAGCTTTCCCAACGACTTTGCGCTTTCCGCGCGGGGCTCGGGGCGGCACAGGCTCAGGCCGCAGTCGATGTGTGCGGCCGAGGCCGTGCTGCGGTACCGACTGTGCAGGAGGGGCAGCCAAAACAAAGCCTCTTGAGCGATCCTCGCTGTTCAACCCTGATCTTCATTCCAGTTGAATGGGGAGCGCCTTCATTCAAGGCTAGCACGCTTATGGATGTGCCGGGGCGCGGCCGGGAGCATCCGAACCACGCCACGCAAGAGCTGGAATTTCAGATCTGGATCAGCTGTTTTTCGCTTTGAGTAACTCAAGCGCTTTATTGAGCGGCTCGTCGCCCTTGTTGGGCTGAGGATTATCGGCGTCAACCTCATCATCGTCATTGGTTTGACCAACAAGGACCGTTGGAGCCACCGCTTCATCCTGGATTTTTTTGCCGTCCGGGCCCTGGAACTTGGCGACGGTCAACAGCAGAGCTCCACCATCCGGCAGTTCAATCGTCTTCTGGACAGAGCCCTCGCCAAAGGTGCGCTCGCCAACCAGATCGCCCCGCTTTGCACCCACGATGGCGTCCGCAGCCAGCTCAGCAGCACCGTAGGTGCCGCGGTTTACGAGGACTACAACGGGCGCGCTGGTAAGAAACTTCGACGGATCGGCTGTGAAAGTCTGCTTGGGAAACTTCTGCCCTTCGAGGGTCGCGAGCGTGCCCTGGTTGATAAAGAAGTTTGCCAGCCGCAGGCCCTGCTCCTCCTCGCCCTCCGAGGTATCGCGCAGGTCGAGAAGGATCTTGCGATTCTTTCCCGCGGCCTTGATCTTCGCCGCGACCTGGTCCACCCGGTCCTGTGTCAGGGTCCCTGGCTTCAGATAGAGGATGGTGGCTTTCTCGTACTCCTGCTCGCTGAGCGCCGGCACGGCGATTACGGTGCGCGTAAGCGTGACCTTGTCCGGATCGGGCTTGCGGGGACGGACGACGGAGAGAGTAACGTTGCTGCCCGGCTTGCCTTCGAGCATGAGGCGGATCACCGCGAGCGAAAGTTCGCGGGTGGAAGTGTCGCCGATGGATTCAATCACGTCTCCATCAGAAAGATGCTCGCGATCCGCGGGCGAGCCGTGATCGACGGCTACGATCGTCGCGTATCCATAACGCTTCGAAACCGTCACGCCAATTTGCGCGACGCCCGTGGCTGGGCGCTCTTTGTAGATCTTGTATTCGGTCGCAGTCAGATAGCTCGAGTCGGCATCGAGCGACTCGAGAAGCCCATGCAGGGCGCCCGTGGTGACGGTGCCGATGTTGGGATCGGTGACGTAATCGCTCTGAATTCTTTTCAGGACTTCGGCGTAAACGTGCATCTGGCGGTAAGCGCCATCCTGCTCGCCGCCGGCATGGACGCCGAACATGCCAAACTCGCCCAGCGCGAAGCCGAGGCCGAGGGCTGCAAAAATGGTTGCTGCTAAGACAAAGGTCAGTCTCTGAAAGAATCGGGACACACACACCACCGGAACGGCCCCTGGAGGGGGAGCAGGCCGCTACTCTATAGACGCAATGATAGCGCAAGGGTGGGTAAACCGGGACTGATTCCGACGGTTTCGCCGCGTCCAGAGTTCGCCGACCGCCATGCGGCGTCAGACACCCATTTCACACCCCGCCCGGTCAGTCCTTTGCTTCTCCTGCCGATACACGGTCGAGTTCTGCGACCACCCGTTCCAATTCATCGACAATCCGGTTTGTTCCCGCTGATTTAAATACCTTTATCAGTTCGTGGAAGTACCACATCTGCTGATCGCGGCCGCGATGGAAGCGCTGCCAGACCTTGGGCCCGACGACTCGATATTCATCCAGAATCGTCCTGGCGTTGTATAGCTTGTCGGCGGCGGAGATGAGCTGAACTTCGGGCGGCTCTTCGGGAAGGCGTTCCAGATAGCCCCGTTTGCGTTCCTCCCAGCTCTTTTTCGCGCTCGCGTCTTCCTCGAAGCTGTCGGAAAGCCCCTCGACCATCCGGGCGACCTCAGCGCCGAAGTTGCAGCGGATGTCTTCGAGCCTCGGCTGTCCGCCATGATCCTCGACCGCGTCGTGCAGCAGGGCAGCAATGACCATCTCCTCCGTTACCGGGAACGGTACCTGGCCGGCCTCCCCCATGACCAGCGAGGCCACTCCGAGCAGGTGGGCCATGAACGGGATATTCGTCCCCCTGCGGCGCTCGATGTGGAGATGCCGGGCATAGTCTACGGCGTTCGAAAAACGGTCGGTAAGGTGCAGTTGCTGATCATCCATATAGGCCTGCTTTGGTTTCCCTCCCTGATTCAGGGGGTACCCCCTCCCCCCCGGGGTATTTGTAGGGAGATCCTTTGTTTTCATTATGTTCCAGCAATCCGCCGCTGCAAATATTTGAAAGCAAACGATTTATAACCTAAATATTTCCTGACAAAGGACTTACAGCCATTCCGTCGACAGAAGTTGGTTGAAAGGAGGGATCGGCACGGGTGTTCGACTGATTTGGTATCGCGTTCATTATGCGCCATGGACGAGAAATAACCTGCAAAACTGCGAGAACGATTTTCCCGTGTGAATTGAAGGATTTGGCCGATAGCGGACTCGCCCGGGGGTTGACATGGGTTTCGAGCGGGCCGATGCGTCAGGATTGACGTGAGAAGGAACTTTGGTGGCGGGGGAGAGGATCGAACTCTCGACCTTGGGGTTATGAATCCCACGCTCTAACCATCTGAGCTACCCCGCCGGAAGGGGGACGGGCCGAAAGCCACGCCTCTCTTGATGATACGGGGCTGAGAAGGTTGGGTCAACGATTGGGCATTGCACCTGAACTATCACCGACGATCCTCGGTGTGTACCCACAGGTGTCACCGAAGGGTGGCCGCCCAGAGTGAAGATTTACCTCTCCGAAACGCCCGTTTTACGTCAGCGACGGCTGCACTGGAAGGATTATAGGTATGAATCAATTGATTACAGCTGAATCATCTTTTGTCACTGTCCCAGGCGAACTGGCGATTCTCGAAATCGAATGCGATCACCCGAAACCGGACACCTCGCATCCCTAAAATCCCGTCGAAGTCGTCTCCTTGTTCTTTCTGGTCTTTCATCATGAACGCATCCTGTGGGTCGAATGCAAGCTCTCCAATTTGGGAGACCGGAATCTTTATCTTTCGGCGCTGAGATTTGCCGCTCGCATCCTCGACAGTGTCGATCCCGAGCTGTTTAGCAGCCTGGCAACGACACCACCCGGCTCTGAAGGAACAACAGGTCAGGCTCACCCGTATCGACAACCAGCCGCAGGTGCTTGCCCAGCAACTGCATTCCAATGGTTACGACGGGCTCCATCGTTTCGAAAGGAGCAGACGAATGCAGATGGCCGGGACGGCCAAAACGCAACTTCCGGGTTCGATAGTCAATACTGAAGCTGCTTCTCCGAAGCACGTCCATGCCGACGATGCCATCCACGTGGCTGCCGACCGCTCTCTCGAAGAAGGACAGATCCTGGGCCAGGGCCGGCAAAGATTCCACGCGAACCGATCCGAGTTCGAGTGAGGGCAATGTAACCACTTCCGTTGCCATCGTTTTCTGAGCCAGGTTCACCTTTCCCTTCTGTGCATGCAGATGAAGCTCCCTGGCGAGATTGCGGTCAACCACGCTCGGGGAGGCGCCTGTATCCACGAGGAGGCTGAGGTGGTGCCGTCCCCCAATCGAGCCCTCCACCACGACCAGGTAATCCCAGTAGAGACGAAAGGACAACGTGGTCGCTTTCTCCGGAAGCCGTGCAGAAGCGGAAGAAGGCGTCGTCTGCGACCGGCTTTCCGATAAACCTACGAGAAACAATACCCAACTGAAAACCATCCATCTCGTGAAGTTCCATCTCATGGCATCACTCCTTGCGGAGGTAGCCAACGATGGATTTATGTGGGGTTATCGTTCAATCGAGGGCAGATAACTTGCAGATAACTTGTTGAGCGATTCCTTCTCCACCGAGAGTTGCTCTGTGTAATCGATCTCTAAATCGTGGGATAGTATTTCCACCTGCTGATCTCAACTGTCGGGCGGCCGCAGATGAAAAATGGCAATGATTCATGCGTCATCCGATTCGGCCCATTCGAAGCCGATTTGAAGACGGGGGAACTGCGCAAGGCAGGCGCGCGGGTAACCCTGCAGGTGCAGCCGTTTCAGGTCTTAGCCTTTTTCCTGGAACATCCGGGCGAGTTGGTTTCACGTGAGCAACTGCGAAGTCACATCTGGCCCAACGACACCTTTGTCGATTTTGACCACGCGCTCAATACCGCCATTGCCAAAGTCCGCCTGGCAATTGGTGACGATGCTGATAAGCCGACATACATCGAGACGCTGCCGCGGCGTGGCTATCGTTTCATCGCCCCAGTGGAAAAGGCGCGCGTAGAACCGATTGATGCGGAACCGGTAATCAGGCCTGGTCGAAGAATCAGAGTGCGATGGCGGTGGGCTCTGATGGCTGCTGCGGCGGCGGGTCTGCTGTTCACTCTGATCGCATGGCGGTTCGCTCGAAGTCCCTTGCAGGCAGAGGTGTCGCCGATCGAGGTGGTTCCTCTGGTGGCTCTGCATGGGTCGCAAAGCTCCCCTGCATTCTCGCCTGACGGCAATCAGGTGGCGTTCGAAGAGTATGAGGGAGACGATCATCTGATCTACACCACATTGATTGGGGGCGACAAGCCGCTGCCGGTGACTGCGAAGCCGGGGGTCTGCTGTCCAGCCTGGTCGCCGGACAATCGAAAAATCGCCTTTATTCGCTGGCTGGATAAGGGATTCAGCGTCAACGTGGTTTCGGCGCTCGGCGGAGTCGAGAAGGTCTTGTATACCAGCGAAATTGGCAATCGCCAGATGTTGGAGTCTGGATTACGAGGCATGTACGCTGATCTGGATTGGTCCCCCGATGGGAAATGGTTGGCTTTCGCAGAGCCATGGCTTAATACGTACACCATTCGAATTGCGTTGATTTCTCTTGATGATTTAACCGTAAGACCGCTGACCTCGCCGGCCGACAGGGACTATGACTGTCAGCCTGCCTTTTCCCCTGACAGTTCGAGAGTGGCATTCGAGCGAGGCAGTATCGGCGGAATGGGGAAAGATACCTTTGTCGTTCCGGTTACAGGCGGCCCTGTGCGCAGACTTACCTTCGATAATTCCTGGGGTGGATCTCCTGCGTGGACTCAGGATGGCGCTGAGATCATTTTTTCGTCGAATCGTGGCGGCCCAATGAACTTGTGGCGGGTTGCGGCGACCGGCGGGCCGCCTCGCCCCGTTGCCGGTGTGAGCGCGGTAGCGTATGACCCGTCCGTCCCCAGAAGAGGAAACTTTCTGGCGTACGAACACGCCACTTTAAGCAGCGGCATCTGGCAGCTCAAACTCACAGACAAGACACACTCCTCAGGTCACCCAACCCAGCTTATGGGGGCCAGATCGATGATTAACGCGCGGCCCAGTTTTTCGCCTGACGGGAGCAAGGTTGTGTTTGAGTCTGATCGGCTGGGATTTTCAGATATCTGGCATTGCCAGAGGGACGGATCGAACTGTGCACAATTGACTTCACTGCATGGCACTGCGGGCACAGCAAGGTGGTCACCGGACGGACGTCGCATCGCGTTTGAATTTCAGTCGCAGCATTATTATGACGTCTACTTGCTTGACATTCCGGACGGACGGCCTCGTCGGCTGCTCACCTTTCCCAATGCAGATAACGGCGCGCCAAATTGGTCGCGCGACGGGAAGTGGATTTACTTCTACTCCAGTCACGAGAAGGGGCCTTTGCAATTGTGGAAAGTGCCTTTTGAGGGTGGCACACCGGTACGGGTAACGAAAAACGGCGGTATATATGCGATTGAGTCCGAAGATAGGCGCTTCCTTTATTTCTCCAAGGGACGGCCAGGAATATGGAAGATACCTTTGAACGGAGGAGAAGAAGAGCGCGTTTTGGATCCGCCTCTCGCGTGGTTTAACTGGGCGCTTGCGCCCGGCGGGATTTATTTCGTCAACGAGGCCGATGCCCAGAGGGCAACGATCGACTTTTTCGACTTCGCCACGCACAAGAGCACTCTGATCCAGGTTGTGGACAAACCTGGAGTTGGGCTCGCCCTGGCTCCCAATGGAAAGTCTTTGTTGTACAGCCGGCCGGAATCGGAAGATTACGAGATCATGCTGGTCAAAAACTTCCGCTGACTTGGACGTACCCGACTCGATTCTTTACCGAAGTACTGATAGGCCGGCGACAACTCGCCCGGAATGACTCCCAAATTTCTCTCGATGGGCGAAGCGGAGCGCGCAACGCAGCGTAGCCTTTTCGCCTCTTTGCTGTGATCTATCCCCAGGCTACGCCGCGTGTTGTCCAAATCTCGTCCAAGGACGAGATCCGTTAGTCACTCGCGTGACCAACCATTCGTGCATCCTTGACTTGTTGGAGAACCTGATCCAGGTTGTAAGATTCGGGGCTTTGCAGCGGGGGGAATGCGACGTAGGACTCCAATTCCCTGAGCCACAACTGCTGACCGATGGGTAATAAGTTCCAGTCGTAGAGATACGCCGTCACTGGACCCGCGAGCGCGCCTCCCTCGCCTAACAGGGTCCCCTGCGTCTCCCCGGTGGCCATTTCGAAGGGATCGCGCCTGATGTTGTCAACCTGGGCCCAGTGGAAAGTGGTGGCACCTGCCAGAGCGGCGGCAGCATTGCTGGTGGGCACCATGGTGAAGTAGATCTTCCAGTTCTTGTAGCGCACCGCCGAAGGCTGCTTGCCGGTGTAGTAGAAGAAGGTATCGCGCGCGGATTGACCCTCTCCCTCAATGTATGCCCGCTGGTCCACGCCATCGAGCGTCGTCTTCACAATCCCGGGGTACGCCCCTTTTTCGATCTGCTGTTTCAGCCCGTCTCCCTTGGGGCCTCCCGCGATGTCAACGAACGTTGGCACCCAGTCGAGCGACGCAAACATCTGATTAAAAACCGTTCCTGGCTTGATGTGTCCGGGCCAGCGGATGACGCAGGGAGCGCGCATGCCGCCTTCCCATGTTGTTAGTTTTCCGCCCACGGAAGGGAGTGACGCCGCCGTCGGGATACGTAATGTTCTCAGCGCCGTTGTCAGTGGTAAATACGATGATGGTGTTGTCCAGTTGGCCCATCTGCTCCAGTTTTTCCAGCACGTCCCCGATGTTGTCGTCCATCTGCTTCATGCCGGCTTCATTCACGCCCCAGTCTTTGCCGCCGGGCTCACCGACCATCGCCATGTATTTGGGAGACAGGACGGTAGTGATATGCATACGCGCGGGGTTGTACCAGACGAAGAACGGCTTGCCTGTCTTCTTAGGATCGTTGCGATCGAGAAAGTCGATTACATGCGTGGAAATCTCTTCATCCACGGTTTTCGAACGTTCCAGCGTGAGTGCTCCCTCATCGTGACAACTCTGGTTTTTCGAGGTCCCATCCGACGACTTGCACAAGAGCACGTTTCGTGGAGGCGTCAAACACGTTGTCGTTTTGGGATCGACAGCGCCGGGAACCTCGGGAATGCCTGGAATGGGTGTGTTCTTGCACGGTGGAACGATTCCCTGCTCTGTCGGTGACTTGTTGATATCGGGAAAGCTCACCCCCTGCATGGCGTCCAAGTGATACAGATAGCCCCAGAACTCCTGGAAGCCATGGGCTGTCGGCAATGCGTCGGTGTGGTCGCCAAGATGGTTCTTGCCAAACTCACCGGTCGTGTAGCCAAGATCACGCAGGAACCATGCCAGTGCGGGCGTGCCGGGCCGGAGATATGATGGACTGCCCGGCAACTGCGGCGGAATCATTCCCGTGCGAAGCGGATGCATGCCGGTGAAAAAGGCATTACGTCCGGCGGTGCAGCTCTGCTCCGCGTAATAGGTCATAAAGATGCCGCCCTCTTTGCCAATGCGATCGATATTCGGCGTTTCACCCACCATCAGGCCGCGATGGTAGATGCTGGGCTGCATCCAGCCGATGTCGTCTCCCATGATGAAAAGGATGTTGGGCTTTTGAGCGGACTGCGCGTTGAGGGGAACACTCCCAAACGCGAGGAACAAGACGGCAAGACCCAATGCGCCGAGCGCAATCACGTGTATCGTCGCTCGCCATTGCGTGCTTCGGCTCCTGGTTGCGTTGCACGACATCGAATCTCGAAAGTTTCCAATTCTCTTCTGCACCATATTCCTCCTTCTCGTTTTTGTGGGTTGCGCGGGGAACGTAATCTGGGCTATTGCGCATAATATGATTGCGCTGCCACTCCGCCGATTCAACTGGCACTAGCGACAGGTGGACGGGCTACCGCTGCTCCGGAAAATGAAAGGAAGGTGAACGTCTGTGGCCACCGAAGAAGAGGCCCGATGCCGGAGCGAGATGATTCTCTAGAAGAATCGTCCCTTTTCCGCCCCTCGACTACTGTCACTCTCGACAGGTGCCTGGCATTGGCGACCCGTGCGTTGTGCAGCGATCCAGTTTGATTCGACGCATTCTTGATCGAGTAATGACACCGAAATCACGGTTCCCAGATCATTTTCGCCGGACAGTTAACCGCCCGCCCTTCAGTGTCGTTAGCAAGTAGAAATGTCCGCTTTTCGTAGCAAGTGAAATGTCCGGTTTCATAAATTAGTAGCCGTAGAGGCGGTGAGAAAGTGCGAATCTCGCGTAGTGTGCGGGATTTGCAAGTTGAGAGGGAAAGGAACTTTTCCTCTCAACGTCTTTTCCACGGCCTTGATTTGTTTTTTGCTCAGCGGCGTCAGGAGCTTTCCTTCCGCGCTGTAGTGCCCGATCCGATGCCCCGCGATCATGAGGGTCAGCGTCAGGTCCAGGTGCTGATGGATGATGGCCTTGCAACCAGCCAGGGTATCGCGCCAGTGAGCGCGTTCGAGCTGCATCACCAGGTTGTTAAAGCGCACGGTGTTGTCCCGATCAACGGTGCGCTCGTAGCGCTGCGTAAAAACCATCTCCAGGTTCCTGTGCCGGCAGGGTAGGAATGCCGTGCCGCGCCCGGCTGCGGGAACGGTAAAACGCCGGTTGAACTCGGCGATGTATTGCTCATTTAGAAACTTGTTGGCCGCTTCCAGGGTGCGGATTCCGCGCAGCCGCAGCTCCTGCGGCAGTCGCCCCTGCCAGGTGGAGAAGCTGCGTTCCGATCGTCCCCGCGCCTGCGGAGAGTAGGACGGAATCATCTGCACTCCCAACTCCTTCATGGCGCGGCCCACCTGGGTGGGACGGTCATAATCGACCTTGCCGCCGCTCTTCGGCGTCAGCCAGAAATGGGCTCCGCGGTCGGAATAGAGCGAACAAAACAGCCCCTTCTGTTCGATCACTGCCCGCAGCCCGGCCATCACCGTGAAGGTCGATTCCTCCGGCGCCAGTTGTGCGTAGTAGATATCGCTGGTGGCGTCATCCAGGATCACGATCAGGTCGGGCTTACGCTCATCCTGAAACCAATGGTGTTCGCTGCCATCGATGTGCAGCATCATCCCCGGCAGTGGACGCCGCTCACGCCGCTTGCGATGAACCCCGCGCCTTGACTTGGGCTTCACCAGGCCGGCTGCCTGCAAAGCCTGCTTCACCCACGTGTAGCTCAGACCGATCTGATGTTCCTCGCCGAGCTTCTCATGAAAGTGGCGCACGTTCAGATCGAAGTACCTGTCCCGGTAGAGGCTCAGAACCTCGTCGGCCTGCTTCTTCGCCACTCGTCTGCTGCTTGGCTTCCGACGTCGCCGGTCCAGCAAGCCCTCGTAGCCTTCTTCCTCATAGCGCTTCCGCCTGCGTCGCAGCTGCCGCTCGCTGATGCCGATTAACTCCGCTGCCTGCCACCACTTGATCTTCCCCGATGTGGCCCGTAACAACACTTCCTGTAGCTTCACCGCCCGCTCCATCGCGGTGATCGGATAGATCGCCATGCTCTCGCGCATGGCTCCATCCTCACCGCCCCAAAAGCGGACATATCACTTGCTACAAACACCGGACATATTATTAGCTAACGACACCGCCCGCCCTTCAGTTACACATTAGTAAACATCCGGATCGGCGGAGTCCATTCATCCTGCCGATCAGCTCTCCTGGAATTCAAACTGCACGGCGATCCGGAACTGCACTCGCCTGATCTTGTAGACTCGCGTGCATGAGCAAGTTGCGAATCGCGGCGGTGATTCCGGCGAGGCTTGCCTCCACTCGCCTGGAGCGGAAAGTGCTGCGCGAACTGGCCGGCCGGCCGATGGTGGAATGGGTATGGCGGGCCGCCGCCGGCAGCGGGCTGATGGACCCTGTTGTCGTTGCCACGGATTCCGATGAGGTGGCCGAGGCCTGCCGGGACCGAGGAATTCCGGTCGCTATGACTTCGCCGAATTGCGCAAGCGGGTCCGATCGCGTTCGCGAGGTGGCACGGCAGATCGAATCGGATATCTACGTCAACATCCAGGGCGACGAGCCGACACTTACCGCGGAGTTTTTTCCGCCGCTTCTCAACTTGTTTGACCGGCCCGAGGTGCAGGTCGCAACGCTGGCCGTCCGCTGCGACGCGGTCGATGTCAACAATCCGAGCGCCGTAAAGGTCGTCACGGCATCTGACGGCAAGGCCCTTTATTTCTCGCGAGCGACGATTCCCTTTGATCGCGACAACACAGGTTTCTCCGGATACCGCAAGCACCTTGGCATCTACGCCTACCGCAAGGCGGCGCTGGAGAAATTTGCGGAGCTGCCCCCGGGATGGCTCGAAAATGTGGAAAAGCTTGAACAGCTGCGGCTGCTCGAAGCCGGGATCGACATCTATGTCGCCAGCGCGCCTTCGGATACGATCGGAGTGGACACGGAGGAGGATCTGGAACGAGCGGAGGCACTCTTGTTCAGCAGAGAAGCAGCGAGCTAGCTCGCAGTTGGCAGTTCGTAGTGCGAAGTTCGTAGTTCAGAGTTCGTAGTTCATAGTTGAGAGTTTTGAAGTTCTGGCTGCGACTCAATGAGCAACTGTGAACTTCGAACTGAGAACTCTGAACTGTTTTTCCCGAATTGCGCGCAAGAATCGGAGTGTACGGAAAGCGAAGATCGCCGACCATGAGGTCATGACGAGCAACGTTCAATTCGCGACCATGAAGTCTTCGATCCCAAACACGCAACCTATCGATCCGGAGCAGGCCTGGCAGCAGCTTAGCGATCGCGACCGCAATGGCCAGTTCTTCTACGCTGTGACCACAACCGGCGTCTTCTGCCGGCCAGAGTGCAAGAGCCGCAGGCCGTTGCGCAAAAACGTACGCTTCTTCTCAACCACGACGGAAGCGCAGGCCGCAGGCTTTCGCCCCTGCAAGCGCTGCAAGCCGAATGCGCCCGTTGCATGGGGCAGGCCTTTGGATCTGGTTCGTAAGCACCTCGAGAGCAATCCCGATCGGGCGGTGCCGCTGGCGGAACTCGGACGCATTGCGGGCATGAGTCCCTTCACCGTGCAGCGGGCATTCAAACAAGAGATGGGCGTGAGTCCGCTGCAGTACCAGCGTTCGCTGCGTGCGGGGCGTTTGCGCGACGCGCTGAAGCAGCAGGGCCGCGTGACCGACGCTATTTATGAAGCCGGCTTCGGCTCATCGAGCCGGGCTTATGAAGGCACACAGCTCGGTATGACGCCGGCACGGTTCGCACAAGGCGGGAAGGGTGAAGAGATCCGATGGTGCTCTGCGCGGTCGCCGTTTGGATGGGTTGTGGTAGGGAGCACCGATCGGGGACTTTGCTGGTTGTCGCTGGGGTCTACGCGTGAGGAGGCGGAAGGCAGTCTGCGTGCGGAGTTCCCAGCGGCTGAACTTCGCAAGGACCCTTCGCTCTCGGAGATGGTGGAGATGGCCCTTGCGAGCGTGCGGGAGGGGTCGGACTTGACGAGGCAGGGCGCACTGGGCGGTGGACTCGACTTGCGCGGAACTGTGTTCCAACTTCGCGTGTGGCAGGCTCTGCGGCAGATTCCCAGGGGCCAGACGCGAAGCTACAGCGAACTTGCGCGAGAAATGGGCGAGCCGACTGCGACGCGGGCTGTAGCGAGGGCGTGTGCTACGAATCGTGTGGCGTTAATCGTGCCGTGCCATCGCGTGGTGGGCGCAGACGGATCGCTAACGGGATATCGCTGGGGTTTGGAACGGAAGCGAGAATTGTTGGACGCGGAGAGAAAAAGTGCTCTATCCGACGCATCAAGTTAAAGACTGAGCGTCATATATTATCGAGAAATGGGTGACTCATATATCCAGTTCGGTTGTGGAACTACCGCGCCGGAAGGCTGGCGTAATTTCGATGCTGGTCCCGCCTTCTGGTTGCAGAAACATATTCCATTCTCGAAGTCGGTTCTGATTCGAAGGGGTTACCCAGAGTACCCGGTTCACAACATGGAATACGGGGACGTGATTAAGGGGCTTCCGGTTCAGCCGAGTTCTGCAAAGGCGGTTTATTGTTCCCATGTGCTGGAACACCTTGCTTTAGAGGAATTCCGGCGCAGCGTTCGAAATGTGCTGACCTACCTGGTGCACGGCGGTGTTTTCAGAATCGTTTTGCCGGATCTTGAATTCCTAATCAAGCAGTATTCCGAAGATGCTGCACCGAATGCCGCGTCGAAGCTCCTGGAGCAGTCACTGTTAGGAGAAAAACTGAAGCCTTATGGACTGCGTTCGCTTCCACGCCTTCTATTCGGCCGAAGCCAACACCTGTGGATGTGGGATTACAAGAACATCGCAGAGGAGCTATCGCAGGCAGGTTTCACCGAGATCCGGCGAGCGTTTTACAACGACTCACCGGATCCGCGTTTCAAAGAAGTTGAAGACCCAGGCCGCTGGGAAAATTGCCTCGGTGTCGAGTGCAAGAGGCGCTGAAAAAGTATCTTCCTCTTTTCAAAAGCAAGCAGGACACGCTGACTCGCCTGCCACCGCGTAGTCGGCGCCAATGGTTCCCTCACCGGATACCGCTGGGGCGTGGAAAAAAGCGTGAACAGCTTGAAGCGGAACCAGCCCGTCTGTAGCCTTCGCTACCGACGGGCTGGTTCGCGTGCGGCTCTCAAGCCTGGTCGCAGCATGGACGGAGCGGCGGCCGAACCGGCAGCCATTCGACCTGCTGCTTCGGAGAGTATGCCCTGTAGCTCCAGGCGTGCGTGGTGTTGCGGGATTTGCGTCCGCTGAGCGGAGCGCGAAGAAAATCGCCGAGCCTCGCTGCCGAGACCCCAATCACTGCAATGGCTATCGTAGGAATAAAACCGTGAATCATCTTCAGGTCCTCGCGAATTGCGCGCATTCCGGACTCCATGCGAGCCGAGCCGGAATGCGGTTCACAGGTTTACAGCCGGAATCCGCCCGCTGCCTGAATCGCCTGGCCATTGATCCAGCCGGAGTCTTCCGATGCGAGCAGTGCGGCAGCAGTCGCGATGTCTTGCGGCTGGCCAATGCGGCCGAACGGTGTGCGGGCTTCGGCGGCCTTCTGAAATTCGCTGCCGATGAAGCCGGCCGCATGGACGCCTTCTGTTTCAATCAAACCGGGGCTGAGGGAATTGACGCGAATCTTCTTCGGACCGAGTTCCTGCGCCAGCGAAGCGCTGATTGTGTCCACTGCTCCCTTGGTTGCGCTGTAGACCGAAGCGTTCGGAGCACCTTCTGCCACTACAGAGCTGATGTTCACGATACTGCCGCCCTTGGCATTAAACTGCGCCACTGCGGCCTGCGTCACCAGCAGCAGTCCCAGCACGTTGGTATTGAATTGTTTGTGGAAGTGGTCCGGTGTGATGGTTTCGAGGGGACCGAACTCGTAGATACCGGCGTTGTTGACGAGAATGTCGATCGGACCAAACGCCTTCACGACTGTGCTAATCAGCGGACCGATCGTGTCGGGATCGGAAATATTGGCCTGGACCGCGATTGCCTTGCCGCCCGCCTTCTTGATTTCGTCGACTACCTTGTCAGCACCGTCCTTGCTGCCTGAGTAGTTGACTGCGACTGCCGCGCCCTGCGATGCGAGTTCTTTTGCGATGGCGGCCCCGATGCCCTTGGATGCGCCGGTCACCAATGCGACTTTGCCCTGAAGTTTGCTCATCTCTCTGATCCTCCAATTCCACGTTGCCGGCCGTCTTGATTGCTTCGACGTTTCGACAACTATCGAATTGATGAGCGGGGGTGAGGTTCGATTCAGGAAGGTTGTGGAAATCTTTCGGAGAGTTCTAGCGGGGCGGGCAGGAGGCCGGACTTAGCGACTGCAGATGCGCGGCCAAAGCTTCCAGCACCCCGGGCTTCATGGACAGAAAGGCGAACTTCCCTTCCCTCCGAACATCGATCAGGCCGCTGGTCTGGAGTTCTTTGACGTGGTGCGAAAGCGTGGCGGCTGAAATGGCGAGAGCTTCGCCGGCCATTGTAGCAGGTGAGAGGACACTTGCGCGGGCGATCTTCTCAAGAAGTTCGAAGCGCTTGGGGTCGGCGAGGGCTTTGAGGATGGCGGTGCGCTGGGCGCGGGTGAGGCGGACCGGCCGAGCCGTTTCCTGATGATTCACTGCCGAACCAAAATTTGTTTCGCCACCGTCGCATCAGACTTGAATATTGGATGCAATGGTATCGTGTCTCGCAACCTTTACAACCTTCAGACGCCTCCGAGGAGGGAGATGTGTTGGGCAGTGGAGACAGCAAATATCCAAAGTGCGCGGAGAAAAGGAATGAGCAAAAGCACGGAAGAAATCAGAATTGGGCAATTGGCAATACGATTCCTGCTCGAGGGGAAAGACACGGGTGGCGCGTTGGCGATGTTTGAGTTTGAAGTGGAAGCCGGCGCCAAAGTTCCAGTTGCACACTCGCATGACGCCTATGAAGAGACAATCTACGGAATTCAAGGTGTGATGACTTTCACCGTAAGTGAGCAGCGTGCAGAGATTCGCCCAGGTGAGGTATTGTGCATACCACGGGGAGCGATACACCGCTTTGATAACCTTCATGCGGAACCCGCGAAATGCCTGGCGGTTTTGACCCCAGGCATTCTCGGCCCGGAGTATTTTCGCGAAATTGCGGCGGTGTTAAAGGCCTCAGCGGGAGGTCCACCGAACCTGGCAGCGGTTGGCGAGGTGATGCTGAGGCATGGGTTGACGCCGGCGCGATGAATCGGCAAAGGGGATCCGTTTCTCAGACCGCTACTCCGTCATGCGAGGTTTGTTCGCGACCGCAAGCAGGGTCTGGAAATGCGGCGCCTTGTCCTCCTTATAGACAACGGAGGTCTGCGGCTTTGAGAATCCGGCGCTGTTCCAGCATCGATTCGAGTTCAGCTTCGCTGAAGCCCAGCCACTCGTCGGCGTACATCTCGCGAGCCTCTTCAAACCGATGCTTCGCCAGATCCAGAATCGCGATGCGGCCGCCAGGCTTGAGGATCCGGTTCGCCTCCCCCAGCGCACGATCGGGATGCAAGGCATGGTGCAGCGACTGCGAGAAGAAGACGATATCCACCGAAGCGTCGTCGATGGGCAGCTCTTCCATGTCGCCGAGCCGGTAATCCACGTTCTTCACCTGATTCCGATAGGCCTGCTCGCGTGCAAACTCGATCATCTTCGCGGATGAGTCGACTGCCAGCACTTTGGTGGCGCTCTGGGCGAGGAGGAGCGAGAAACTGCCATCGCCTGCGCCGAGGTCGGCGATTACCATCGGCGGCATCAGGCGCAGCAGGGCTTCGGCCAGGCTCTTCCACGACTTGCCGGGCACGTAGTCCTTGCCCAGGCGGCCGGCCATGCTGTCGAAGAAGGCCCGCATCTTGTCCTGACGTTTCTTGACAACCCGACGAGCAGTGGCCCGGTCCTGGGTGGCTTCCGGAATCTCCTTTTGAGCGCGAAGGAGCAGGTCGGCAAGAACATCGTTGCCATTCCCCGTGGTATTGCGGTAGAGGCTGCTTTTCCCGATGCGCCTGTCCTCGACCAGTCCGGCCTGCTTGAGCTGCGAAAGATGCGTCGAAATCGTGCTCTGGCCCATGACCAGGATCTCCTGCAGCTCGGCGACGGAAAGCTCTTCCGCCTTGAGCAGCAAGAGGATGCGGAGCCGGTTGGGATCGGCTACCACGCGAAGTATTTTCACAATTGACGCGGCCATGGGTTTCTGGTACACATCAATATATCACGATGCGTCGATATAAGGAGAATTGAATGGCTTCGTCAACCCTCGAACTCACCGAATACAAAGTGGCAGACCTCTCGCTGGCCGAATGGGGCCGCAAAGAGATCGCGATTGCCGAGCACGAGATGCCGGGCCTCATGGCCATCCGCAACAAGTACGCGGCTGAAAAGCCGCTGAAGGGCGTCCGCATCACCGGATCGCTGCACATGACCATTCAGACCGCGGTCCTGATTGAGACGCTGGTTTCGCTCGGGGCAGAAGTCCGCTGGGCCTCCTGCAACATATTCTCGACGCAGGATCACGCGGCGGCGGCGATTGCTGCCAGCGGCGTTCCGGTCTTCGCGTGGAAGGGCGAGTCGCTGGAAGACTACTGGGAGTGCACCTACAAGGCGCTAAGCCACAAAGGCGGCAAGGGACCCGAGCTCGTGGTCGACGATGGCGGCGACGTGACGCTGCTCATTCACAAGGGCTATGAACTCGAAGAGGGCGACAACTGGGTCAACACGCCTTCCGGCAACCACGAAGAACAGGTGATCAAGGATCTGCTGAAGCGTGTCTACGCCGAAGACAAGCAGCACTGGCACAAGGTTGTGAAGGAGTGGCGCGGAGTCTCCGAAGAGACCACAACAGGCGTGCATCGCCTTTATCAGATGATGGAGAAGGGCAAGCTCCTCATTCCCGCCATCAACGTGAACGACTCCGTGACCAAGAGCAAATTCGACAACCTCTACGGCTGCCGCGAGTCGCTGGCCGACGGCATCAAGCGCGCGACCGATGTGATGGTTGCAGGCAAAGTTGCCGTGGTCTGCGGATACGGCGATGTGGGCAAGGGTTGTTCGCACTCGCTGCGCGGCATGGGTGCACGCGTCATCGTCACTGAAGTTGACCCGATCAACGCGCTGCAGGCGGCGATGGAAGGCTTCGAAGTCACCACCGTTGAAGACACGCTGGGCCGCGGCGACATCTACGTCACCTGCACGGGCAACGTGGACATCATCACCCTCGAGCACATGCACAAGATGAAAGACCAGGCCATCGTCTGCAACATCGGCCACTTCGACAACGAGATCCAGGTTGATCGTCTCAATACGGAAAAGGGCGTGGAGAAGCTCAACATCAAGCCCCAGGTGGATAAGTACCACTTCCCTGACGGCCATGAGATCTTCATGCTCGCCGAAGGACGCCTGGTGAACCTGGGCTGCGCCACGGGCCACCCGAGCTTCGTGATGTCGAACAGCTTTGCAAACCAGACTCTCGCACAGCTTGACCTCTGGAAGAACAAGGACACCTACAAGGTGAACGTCTATACGCTGCCCAAGAAACTCGACGAGGAAGTAGCGCGCCTGCATCTCGAAAAGATCGGCGTGAAGCTGACGAAGCTCTCGCAGCGGCAGGCAGATTACATTGGCGTTCCGACAGAAGGTCCGTACAAACCAGAGTTTTACAGGTACTAGAAAAGCAGGGAACAGAGATCAGGTTACGTTGGCGGAGTTGAAATCAAACGACACCGCCGAGTTTCCTGATCTCTAGTCTCTGATCACTGAATCTGGGATGGCTATGAAAGCTGGGCCCACTTTTTCTTTCGAGCTGTTTCCTCCCCGCACACCGGATGGCGCGGCGTCGCTTCCGCAGTGTCGTGGGCGATCTTTCGGTGGCGCGACCCGACTTTTTCTCAGTCACTCACGGTGCCTGCGGGTCCGACCAGAACGGCACATACGACACGCTCCTCCAAGTGGTAAAGCACGGCGCTGTTGAGGTAGCCCCGCACCTCACTTGCGTTGGTTCCACGCGGTCCGATATTGCTGCCAGCCTGGACCGCTATCGGGAAGCGCGGCGTCCGGCGCATTGTCGCCCTGCGGGGCGATTTGCCCGCTGACACCCTCTCATCTTCCGCGCCCGGTGAACTTCACTACGCCAATGAACTGGTCGAGTTCATCCGCGAAGAGCACGGCGACTACTTCCACATTCTGGTTGCGGCCTATCCAGAGGTGCACCCGCAGGCGCACTGCCCTGATACCGATTTCAATAACTTCCGCCGCAAAGTCGAAGCCGGCGCCAACGGCGCGCTGACGCAGCTCTTCTACAATGCCGACGCCTACTTCGACTTCATGGAACGCTGCGGCAAAGCAGGAATTGATATCCCCGTTGTGCCCGGAATCATGCCGATCACGAATTATGCAAAGACCGTGCGGTTCTGCAACGGATGCGGCGCCGATCTGCCGCGCTGGATCCGCCTGCGCCTCGAGCTACTGCAGACGGACAAAGACGCGCTGCTCGACTTCGGCTTCAAGGTGGTCATGCGTCTCTGCGAAACCCTGCTCCGCAACGGCGCTCCGGGACTGCACTTCTACACCATCAATCAAGCCGGCCCAACCCTGCGCCTGTGGCAGAATCTCGCGGTGCCGGCGCTGGCTTAAGCAGGCACTGCCGGGCATGCAAATGACGCGATCTCCAGCCGGAGACCGCGTTTCTTTATGCGTTCCTGATTTGGATTTGCCTCCGCTTGCATTAGGATGACCTCACTCAAAGCGTGAATTCGCTGATCAGGGCGTTCCAGATCAATCAAACCGGCCTGGGCGGACTGGCCCCTGCAAACTTCATTCTTCTATTTCTCAGATCCGCGGAGTGAGCGTGATGCAAGATTCACAACGCACCGATTGTGTCGACAAGGGACTTACACCCTGGCTCGGCGCGCAAATCCAGAAGATCATTGAGGACATACACAGCAAATACAGGGACCTTGATGACGGAGCCGTGGCGACCTATATCCCGGAACTAGGAAAGGCGGATCCGAAAAAGTTCGGCATCTGTCTGGCAACCACAGAAGGCGAGGTATTCACCGCCGGCGACTGGGATACAGAATTCACTATCCAGTCCATGTGCAAGCCGTTCGCGTTTCAACTCGCGATGGAAAGACACGGCGCAGAAAAGACATTGAAGCACGTCGGAGTGGAACCGAGCGGCGAGGCTTTCAACTCCATCGAGTTCGACCAGAAAACCGGCCGCCCATTCAATCCCATGGTGAATGCCGGAGCCATTGCCGTCTCCTCCCTGATCAAGCAGAAGCCTGTGCAGGCAGGCGTTGAGGCCTTCGTCGACAAGATGAGCGACGCCGCCGGACGCCGGCTTTGCATCGATCAATCCGTGCTGGCATCGGAAACCCTGACCGGCAATCGAAACCGTGCAATCGCCTACATGCTGCTGAACTCCGGAATCATCGATGAAGGGGTGCAGGAGACGCTGCACCAATACTTCGCGCAATGTTCGATGCTGGTGAACTGTCGCGACCTCGCCATGATGGCCGCGACCATGGCCAACATTGGCACTCAGCCGATCACCGGAAAACCCGTATTCGATTTTCAGTACCTGAAGTACGTGATGGCCGTAATGTTCAGTTGCGGCCTTTATGACTACGCCGGCAACTGGGCATTCGAGGTCGGCCTCCCCGCGAAGAGCGGCGTCTCCGGCGGGATCTTCGGCGTGGTCAATCGCCAATTCGGGATGGCGGTCTACTCTCCCAAACTGGATGCGCAAGGAAACAGCGTGCGCGGGATTCAGGCCTCGAAGGAACTGGCGAACCATCTCGGCCTGCACGCCTTCGACTTCAGCAATGTGGGCTCCACGTTCGTTCAGGCGCTGCTCTAGCTCCGGCTGCGCTTTTTTCCGAAGACATGGTTCCATAGGCGCCATGTGGCGCTGTGGAGAAGGCTGGTTTGTTCAGCTTTCAGAGCGGCATAGGATTTCTTCACATAGGTATCGAACTCGGGAGGCCAGCCGATCGTGGAGCGTCGCTCGGTGTAGTCGCCTTCCGCCCATCTGGCCATCACGGCTTTGTAGCCCACCACGTGCGTGACAAAATCCAGCAGACATTGCGGCATCTGCTCTTCGACGATCAGGCATGCTTTTTCGATGATGATCTTCTCGCGAATATCGTTCAACGGCATGAAGATCGTGTTCATCCAGAGGATCCATTCCTTCAATTCGGAGTCGAGAATCGGCTCGCTCACCTGTTTTCCCTGGCGCTTAAGCAGGGAACGATACGCGATGTTTCCGGCCTCTGACGCTACGTAAAGCGGCCCGTAAAAATCATTGAGGCGCTTGTTCACCAAGCGAAGTCTGTCGCGGTGGCGGGCCAGCATTCGTGCCCCCAGCACCGTGATCAGGTACCCGGCAAATGCAATGCAGATGGTCAGAATGGCCGCATTATGCAGAATGGTTGGAACCGAGAAGAGGTCCATGGGCAATTCCTTCGGCGAGCAGTATACCCGTCTCGATTCATCTCAAACTGTGATTTTGGACAGCCGTTGGTTATTGAGGATGTCCGGCCGTGGTCGCCTTTGCTCTTCCTGGAACAACCGTGATCTCGAAGATCTTCGGCCACAGTTTCCCGGTGACGAAAAGCCGATCATGCGCCGCATCGTAAGCGATGCCGTTGAGCACAGCTTCCTTGCTCGACAGCTGATCTTTCGGCATCAGGCCTTTCAGGTCGATCCAGCCCAGCACACGCCCAGTCTCGGGCGAAATCCGCGCGATCCTGTCGGCGTACCACACGTTGGCGTAGATCTCGCCGTGAATGTACTCCAGTTCGTTAAGGTTCTTGACCGGCTTGCCGTGGTCCTTAACGGTGATGCGCCGCACTTCCTTGAAGGAATCAGGGTTGAGAAACCGCAAGGGACGCCGTTCCGTCACTCAGGATCAGCGACTTCGAATCGTGCGTCAGGCCCCATCCCTCGCCGTCGTAGTTGAATGTCCGCAGCAACCGGAAAGTAGCGCGATCGTACACAAATCCGACGTGCGATTGCCACGTGAGTTGAACCAGCGTGTTTTTCCAATCCGTGAGTCCTTCGGCGAAATACTGGTCCGGCACCGGCTGCATGCGCCGAATCGATCCGGTCTCGACATCTTCTTCGCGCAGCGACGACTGCCCGCTACGGCCGGTACTTTCATACAAATGTCCGTCGAAATAAACCAGCCCCTGCGTGAAGGCCTGCTGATCATGCGGATAGGTGTGGACCACGCGATAACCATCGGCCGCATGAGCACATCCGGCGGCAAACAAGATGGAGAGTGTCGCGAGAAAACAGACCGAAGTTGAAAGGCGCATTCTCTTCGATTTTATCGGTGCCCCGAGCACCCGAAGCACGACCTCCTGCATATCATTGCCAGACCCGCTAATTTGGCTCGGCAAAATCTCGCAAATCAAACACCCGCCACTCTTCACCCGGCGGCCTCACCCAGAGCACGAGTGCGACAGCATCCGGAGTGCCCTCGTAATAGGGGACGTGAATTCTGTGCGGACCGACGCCGAGTTTGATGTGGCCCGTCTCTTCTTTTGCCATGTGCAGGCCATCCAGATTAATAACCCGCGTATCGTCGATCTGCAGCATTGCGCCATCGTCGGACATCAACTTAAATTCGTAGTGTCCCGGTTTGGCAACCCAGAATGTCGCGTGGTAGTCCATCCCAAACCACACCGTCCGATCTGTCACGCCCGGAATTCCCTGTGTTGCGCTGAAGATCTGGTTCGGAACACCGAGGTAGTTCGCATAGATCGATCCGATGGGATCACGCGCGCGGAAGTCCGGCAGCTTCGAAGTTTCCGGCTCCAATTCAAAGACGTCGGCGCAGAATGTATTCGGCCCCGGTACAACAGAGCCAAATGATCCGATCGGCCCATCGGGGGGAGGCTCGTAGGCTCCGTAGCGGCTTCGAGCTTTCTCCAGTAGCGCTTCCCTGAGTTTTCTTTGGAGTTCGGCATCCGGCAATGGCGCCGATTGGGTTGGAAGAACCACATCAGCAAGACCAAGGTTGCCGGTCGCGCGATCTCGCACCACAAATCGTGTCATAGCCAGCGCGTCGGAGTGAGCGATTTCGAAGAGGCGCTGAAAGCCGTGTGCCTGCGCCCGCGCGAACTCCACCGGCGAAAGCACCTGGTCCGTCGATGCCGTCAGATATCCGATCGGCGCTCCTGCCGCATTGAAATTGCACGCCCCATAATCGAGTTGTACCCGGCGTCCGTTGTCGGAGAAAGATATAAACGCGAGCGCGTCCGCATCGATGTTCACGGAAAACCTTACTGTTTCAGTTGCGCCAGTCTCGATGCGCGCCGCCTGCATTCCAATCGACGCCGGCACAGCCAGATGGCTGCACGCATCCTTGTACAGCTTCTTCTGCCAGTTTTCCGAGGACGCGCGTTCCGGCGCCGTCCTTCCGACGTAATAACGCTGCCGGTAAAAGAGGCGCACCCCGCGTCTGTGGGCTCGAATGATCACTTCGTGGAACCCGCTCATGTGGCCGTTATCCCCAGGATGATAGGCAACCTCGTAGTGGATGGATGCTCGTTGCAGACAAGTCTCGACGCCGCCGAGTCGAAATCCCGTCTGCGATTCATCCACCGATTTCGCCGCAGACGCGGGATCAACCATGCGAAAACTGGAGATACTAACCGGGATCGGAACGCCATCTTCGGCCCGGTCCAGAATACTGAGATCTTTCATCGACAGATCGCGGAACGGTCGATCGCCGGCATCCACCGCTACGACATCAACCACGACCTCGAGCGTGGTGACACGCAGAATATACGGAGTGGAGTCTTGGACCGGTTCCTGTATCTCCGAATAGGCGTGTTCCGCAAACGCGCTCGCGAATCCGCCCAGCCCCACGAACAGCGACACCACAGCCCTGCATAGAAATTGGCAATCCATGTTTCGGCCATCTTCTGGATCAGAGTTTTATCGGCAGCGATTATAGGACGCTCGAAATTCCGATAAGCTAGCTGCCCCCCAGATAAATAAAGCGGAGCGCAAACAGCACGGCCAGGATGTAGAGAAGCCAATCCTGCCTGCGCCAGTTCCCCGTCGCGAGGTGAAGGACAGCCCACGCAATAATGCCGAATCCAAGGCCGTTCGCGATCGAGTAGGTAAGCGGGATCAGGATCAGCGTAAGAAACGCGGGAACGGCCACCAGTGGCTCGTGCCAGCGAATCTCCGTTATGGTGGCCAGCATCATCGATCCGACCAGTATCAGCGCCGGCGCAGTGGCGGCATTGGGCACTACTCCAACAAAGGGCGCCGCACCCATAGCCGCGAGAAACAGCAGGCCGGTCACAATCGCGGTCACGCCCGAGCGACCCCCGGCGGCGACTCCCGCCGTGGATTCGACATAGCTGGTCACCGTCGACGTACCCGTAAGGGAGCCGAAGATGGTTGCGCTGGCGTCCGTAAAGAGAATGCGATTCAGGCGCGGAATGGTGTGATCCGCTTCGATGAGACCCGCGCGCTTTGTGACCGCAACGAGAGTTCCCAGATTGTCGAAGAGATCGACGAAGAAGAACACGAAGATGATCTCAAGCAGTCCTCTGCTGAGGGCCCCGCGAATATCGAGTTGCAGCGCGGTCTGCGTGAGCGACCGAATGCCGCCGCCCTGGCTCGTCCAGTGCACCAGCCCGAGCGCCCACGCTAAAACTGTCGTCACCAGCACGCCGATTAGAATCGACCCGCGCACTTTCTTAATTTCGAGCGCGACCATCAGCATCAGTCCGAAGAGCGCCAGCACCGTCGCAGGATTGCGTATATTCCCGAGACTGACGAACGTCGCGGGATCGCTGACCACCAACCCCGCATTGCGGAATCCGATAAACGCGATAAAGAGCCCAATGCCGCTGGCCACGGCCGCATAGAGTTCGTGCGGGATCGAGCGCAGGATCATCTGCCGCACTCCCGCTGCCGTGAGCACCAGAAAGAGCACTCCGGAAAGAAACACTGCCCCCAGCGCCGTCTGCCACGGCACATGCATCTTCAGGCAGACGGTGTAGGTGAAATACGCGTTCAGGCCCATGCCCGGCGCCAGAGCAATGGGGTACCGCGCGACCACACCCATGAGGATCGAACCGAACGCGGCGGAGAGACAGGTAGCTGCGGTAACCGCGGCTAGAGGCACGCCGGCCGCAGAAAGAATCGCCGGATTGACAAGCACGATGTAGGCCATCGTCAGGAACGTGGTCACACCGGCAAGAATCTCGGTGCGCCAGTTCGTTCCCAACTGGCCGAATTCAAAATAACTCTCCAGCTTCTTCAGCATCGGATCATGATCCTAGAAGACCACACGCCTGGCGCATCGCAAAGTGATTTGTGCGCCCATCAACGCACGCGCATGAAGATGCGATAAGGAATTACGCGGCCAGCCTCCTGGCTTTACGCGCGCGCAGAATCCAATCCATCGATCCGCCCTGGATGACGATGGAAAAGACCACGACGAGATAAGTTGCTCCAAGAATCCAGGACCGTCCAAATGCGGCAGGCACCGATAGAGCCAGCGCAATGGACAGGCCGCCGCGCAATCCGCCCCATGTCAGCACAAAAAGAGAACTCCCGCGGCCCGGCTGACAGAAGCGTGCAACAACAAGCAAAAGCGCGACGGCCGCGAAGCGGACAACATTCACGATTACGATTGCGCTAAGCCCGGCGCGTGTACCCGCGGCATCAAGCGGAATCGCCATCACCTCAAGACCGAGGAGCACAAACAGCACGCAGTTTTGAATCTCATCGATCACGCCCCAAAACTGGTCGATCTCCTTATGGGCAATCCGGTTCTCTGGTTGAGCGCGATTGAAAACACGCAGCGCGATGCCGGCAACAACGGCCTCGAGCGGGGCAGAGAGATGCAGCATGTCCGCCACGATGTAACCGCCGAAGGCAAGCGATACCGTAAACAGAATGTCGATCTGATACGAGTCCACCATGCGCATCAGCAGCGACGCGCAATAGGCCGCGGCCACTCCCACGATCACTGCCCCGCCAGCCTTGGCGACAAGCAGCCACGCAACGTGCCACGCCGTTGGCGCGTTACCGTGAGCGACTTCGAGCATGGTGATGAAAAGCACGGCTCCAATGCCGTCATTGAAGAGCGAGTCGCCCGCCAGCTGGGCCTGGATCTGCCGCGAGACCCCCACTCGCTTCAACATTTCTAGCACTGCTATCGGATCGGTGGGCGAAATGAGCGCGCCGAAGATAAGGCATTCCATCCACGGCAAGCTGCCCCGGGAGACTAAGTGCATCAGGGCGCCCACGAGCAGGAAGCACATTGTGGTTCCCACGACCGAGAGAAGAGAGACCGTGAGCTTTTCGCGGACAAGCTGGTCGATATCGAGCAAGAACGCGCCGGCGAACAGCAGCAAAGGCAAGATGCCATGCAGAATGAGCTTTTCGAAATCGATCTCCTGCATCAGGGCCGCTGCCCACTCGTGGATCGCGGGCACGCGACCGGCTGCCACTGAAAGCGCACCAGAGACAAGCACCGTGAGCAACATGGTCCCGATTGTGACCGGCAGACGAAGCCAGCGCGCGCTCACGAGGCCAAAAACAGCGGCCGTCGCGAAGAGGAGGCTGAGGATCGAAAGTGTGCTCATACGTGCTCTGTACCGGCCATCTGTTCATTCCCATTGGCCGATTTATTTCATCCTACAGAAAGGGCGAATTGCACCTGGAGAAATCGAAGGCGGAGGTTCCGAAATAGCCTGGTGCCTCATCCATTCCGCCACGTGCTTCGAAATAGCTCGCAGCCAGGACATCAGTCCGGATACGTTTTTGCGCAGAACAAATCGAGGTACGGCAGAAACGACTCGCTAGAGCAGCTTTGCCGCATCCTTCGCGAAGTAGGTAACGATAAAATCAGCCCCCGCGCGGCGAATCCCCACCAGCGATTCCAGCATCGTACGATCGCGCTCCAGCCAGCCTTTCTCAAATGCCGCATGCAGCATCGAGTACTCACCCGAAACCTGGTAGGCGCCCATCGGCACTCCGAAGCGCTCCCGTGCCGCATGCACAACATCAAGGTAGGGCATCGCCGGCTTCATGAGAATCATGTCCGCGCCTTCCGCGAGGTCGAGCTCGATCTCGCGCATCGCCTCGCGCATGTTCGCTCCGTCCATCTGATAGCTGCGGCGATCGCCGAATTGCGGAGCCGAGTCCGCCGCCTCGCGGAACGGGCCGTAGAACGCGGATGCAAACTTCGATGCGTAACTCAGAATCGGCGTGTTGGTGTTCCCATCGGCGTCCAGCGCCTTGCGGATCGCTGCCACGCGACCGTCCATCATGTCGCTTGGCGCAACAACGTCCGCGCCCGCGCGAGCAAGACTCGCACCGGTCTTTGCCAATAATTCAAGCGAGGGATCGTTGTCGATTTCGTACTCGTCCTTGCTTTGAATCACCACACCACAATGGCCGTGACTGGTGTATTCGCAAAGGCAAACGTCCGCCATCAGCACCAGTTTCTTCGCCGCGGAGTTTTGCTTGAGCGCCCGCAGTGCCCGCTGAACGATGCCATTGTCGTCCCACGCGCCGGTAGCCTTCTCGTCCTTTTTGTCGGGCAGCCCGAACAGTAACAGTCCGCCAACACCGAGCCTCGCAGCCTCCTCGGCTTCGCGGACCGCCTGGTCGATTGACAGATTGAACACTCCCGGCATGGAACTCACCGGATTGCGGACGCCTTCGCCGGGGCAGATGAAAAGCGGGTAGATCAGATCGCCGGGATTCAAAGTGGTCTCGCGCACAAGAGCACGAAGTGACTCATTGCGGCGCAGCCGGCGCATGCGGATTTCAGGAAATGGCATACCTGGATTGTAAGCCAGCGGCTGTTGACTTCCTGTGACATCCGTCAAGCAATGCGGGCGCTCGGGTTGAGCCCGTTGCGCCCGCAATCTCCTGCAGTTTTCACTAATTGCCCAAGGGATTAACCGGTACAAAAGGTGTCGTCAGCCACGGTGTGTACCAGACCTTTCCTGCTGCCGTGGCGCACCCGTTCGCGCCGGGACCGCCGGGACACTTCCACCAGTTTTCGGTTGCGTCCATGATGCCGCTGCCCAGGTTGTCCACGCCAATGCCTTTGACAATAAGGTTGTTGAGATGCGCATCCATACGGCCCGTCGGAGCCTTGAAGGCAATGCCGACCGTCTCATCTTCAATCACGTTTTCAGAGACGAGCGTGCCCCACACAGGCGCAACGCTATACAGGTTGATGCCAGTCGGCCCCGGCGTGGCCGCATCTCCGGCATCCGCTGCGTTGCCTGCGATGTAGTTTCCAACGATGACGTTGTCATCGAGGTTCACAGCCGGAGCAGGCGGAGGAGCCCATGCATGATTGTGCATACTCACACCGGGCTGGCCGTTGTTCGTGAGCCTGTTGGCAACCACCGTATTTGAAGCGGCCTTGGTGCCGGGAAATGGAGCGAAGATGCCGACGCCCGCTCCCGCACCTGGAACTTGATAGCCATTGTGATTCGAGATATTGCCGGCGACGGTATTATTGGTCACTCCGAACGAGCCCTTGACGAGAGGGTTCGATACAGCAGGAGCGTGCGATGCCATCGTGATCCCGCAGTCAAATGGATTGTCGTGCACGTTGTTTCCGCTGATGAGATTCTGATGGCTCGGGCCTGTTTCGTCGGAAATAAGGATGCCGCCCGCGTTGAACCCCACATCGTTTTGCATAATGAACCCGTGCTGAACGCCCATCAGGTGTATGCCTTCACCACAATCCTCGCCCTCGTTGGTTTCAAAGTCCGGAATGCCCGGGCATTCGCCCGCGCCGATGTTGAGCGAGCGATCGTTATCGTGCACGTGATTATTCCGCACCGTGATATCGCTGGCATTCGCGAGGAGAATTCCTTCGAAGTTTGCGTTTTCGACTTCAAAACCCGAAATCACAATTCCCGAAACTCCGGCATTCGGCATGGCAGACATGCCGTTTACGAAGATTCCGTTGCTCAGTCCTTGCGCATCGATAACCGGCTTCTGGTGATTCCCGGCAACCAATGAGACAGACTTGCTGAGAATCACATCTTCCTTGTAAGTACCCGAAGCGACCTGAATGATGTCGCCCGCTATTGCGGCGGTTACCGCCGCCGAGATCGTCTTTTTGCATCCTCCCGTTCCCCCGGGATTGACGCAGAGAGTGGCTGCAACCAATCCGGGAGCAGCGGAAAACATCAGTACCGACGCGGCGACTACGAAGCCGTGGGCACGCAGAAAGCTCTGGCCCACAGATCTGGTATGAACCATTGAAACCTCCGACAATTTTTTGTTGATTGCTCTTGAGCAGATCGCTCTTGCTGATTTGCCCGGAGAACGAGCCAGACGATGTTAGCCCGCATGCTTGTGAGCGCGCAATCGTTTTGTCTGAAGAACAGGAAAATTAAAGACAGGTAACTTCAGGCGCGCTCAGCGGTAATACTTTCAAAGGACGGCCCAACGGCGAGTTGGCGCGTCCGCGCAATCTTGAAATAGCGCTTCGCGCGGGCAACATCTTTCAGAATCTGCGCCTTCAGCGCCTCGGTCGACGGCCATTGGATCTCCCCGCGCAGACGGTAGAGAAAATCGAGCCGCAAGGGCGTTTCATCTGTAAGGTCGACAGGTTCGAAATTCAGGATGTGTGCCTCAACACCAAAACCAACGCCTTCGAATGTCGGACGATTGCCGACATTCGTGACAGCTTCGAAGCACCGGTCCGCCACCGTCAAAGTAGTGACATAGACACCGAACCCGGGCAGCAAACCATCGTACGGGGCCAGATTTACCGTGGGCACAAGCAGCCTGGTCCCCACTCCCCTCCCCTTCGCCGGCGCTGAAATCACGCCGAACACACGGCCCAGCATCCATCGCGCACGCCGCACGTCGCCTGCGGCAATCAGGCTCCGCACTGCTGAGCTCGAAACCTCCATGCCGCGGACGCGCACAGGCTGATGCAAATTGACGCCAAACCCGAATTCTTCACCGAACGCGCGCAACTCTTCAACGCCCGACCTGGCGCCATGTCCGAAACGAAAATTGGCGCCTTCATGAATCCCGCGAATACCGAGCCGGCCAACGAGAACATCCCGGACGAAGTCTTCGCCGGACACTCGCGAAAGCTCCGCATTGAACGGCAGCACGAGCACCGCATCCACGCCGGTCCGTGCGATCAGCCTGATGCGCTCGGGCAAAAATGTCAGCAGTTTCGGCGCTTCCTTCGGATAAAGGAATTTGGCCGGATGCGGATCAAAGGTGATTGCGATCGATTTCATGCTCGCGCTTGCGCGCTTCGGCTGCGGCCGAGCTCAGATTTTCCTGGTGTCCGCGATGGACACCGTCGAAGTTGCCGATCGCGGCAACGCAGGGTCCGTAATTCTGCGGCACCTCCGCCAGCGAGCGATACACCGGAATCTCCGCACTCTTAATCTCGTATGGCGCTGTCCTGCGCTCGGGCGCATCCAGCGCAATGGGAAATGTGAGCCCGTCGTACGCCATGCGGATGTTCTCAGGAAGCTTCGCGTTCGTCTCCTCGTGTCCCAGCTCATGCGCGATGTGCGTAAGCCAGGTATGCTTTGCGCCGATGCGCCGCGCCCACTCCACCGCCTGCTCCACTGTGGCATGGCTGGGATGCGGCTTATGACGCAGCGCGGAAAGCACAACGTGATCGAGGTCCTTCAACAACTCAAAGCTCTCTTCGGGAATCCTGCTCACGTCCGTGAGATAAGCCATTCGACCGAATCGAAACCCGCTGATCTCCATCTCCCCGTGCAGCACCGGAATCCGCCTGAATTCAACCCCGAACACAGTGGTCACGTCCTCCAGGCGTTGAATGTCGGCCCGCGGACGGTTTGGATATGTCGCCTTTGGAGAGAACGTGTAGTCATAAACCCGGCGCAGCACCTCCTCTGTTTCAGGAGTCGCATACAGCGGAATATGCCCTCCCTCGCGAAACACAGTAAAGCTGAGCGGCCGCAGGTCATCGAAGCCGAAGATGTGGTCAGCATGCCCGTGGGTGTAGAACACCGCATCCACGCGCGTCAGTTTGCTGCGCAGTGCCTGCTCGCGGAAATCCGGTCCGGTGTCGATAAGCACAACCCGATGCCGCCCCTCGTACTCCCACTGCAGCAGAACAGAGGGCCGCAACCGCCGATCCCTGGGGTCGGGCGAAGTACACACCGCACAACTGCAACCCAACGTTGGAACTCCCATGGAAGTCCCGGTGCCAAGGAATGTCAGCTGCCCTTCCATGCAGACTTAGTGTTTTTCCGGTTTGGGAGGCGGTGCCTGCACGCCCTGCAACGAAATCATCTTCGTCAGCTCGAGAAACGTCATGCGAAGTTCAAACAGAACTGTTTCCAGCATGCGCGATTCGTTCGCGGTAAGGTTGCCCTTCGTCTTCTCGTCCAGAACGCCCAGCAAATCGATGCTTTGGCGCGCGCCAATGATGTCCACTCGGGGCCTCTGCCCCTCGGGTGTAGCCGCACCCATCTGCATCAGAGCCGACAAATACAGCTGCTGGATCAGGTGTTCGAACTTGACCGGCGGGGGTGCTCCCATTGCTGGATTCTGCGCACGCAACAGGTCTTCAACGCGCTGCGCCGATGCCTCGTAGGCTTCCTCCTGCTCGCGCTTCTCCTCGGCGGTCGGCGGAGGAGGCATCTCCGCGGTCAAATCCTCCTCGACTGTATCCGCGACCGTCTCTGCATCCGGCTCGATGACGTTTTCCGTATGAACAAGCTTCGGTCCGGCGGTCTTCTGCTCAGGTTCGGGAGAAGGGGGAACAGCGGGCTGCGTGGAACCGACTTCTTCTTCCTCTTCCTTCTTCATCCTGCGGCGATCGATCACTTCAAATTTTGGCGTATCGCTCATAATCCAACTTTCTCTTCAATCTCGATGATAACGGGACTCAGAGGACAGGAGGTCCGCTGAGGATCTTCGCCGTTCCCGTGTTGTCTCCATCGGTGTAGGTCAATGGCAGGCTTTTGACTTCGGCCTCGCTTCGCACCATTGCCAAAGCGAAACGCCGAGCTCCGCTTTCCAGCGGCAACTCCGCCGCACTCGCAATCTTCCCTGCTGCCGCCCCGTCCAGCGTGAGCTCTGTCCCCGCTTTGGGCAGCGGACCTTCCAGTTCCAGCTGCAGCAGATGCCGGTGAACATTGCCGCGCGAGCGAATCCGCTCCACAATCTCCTGCCCCAGGTAGCATCCCTTGTTGAAATGCAACGCGCGCATCTGCGAGGTTTCCTGCGGCAAATCGCGCTCAACCATATCCACTCCGTACAGCGGAATCCCCTCCGCAACGCGGAATTTTTCGATCGCTGCCGATCCCACCGGCGACGCTCCCGCCGTCGACAACCCCCGCCAGAGAAGGGTCAGCCCGGCGACCGGCGTCCAGATTTCAAAGTGATCGGCCAGAGTTCCGAAGGTGTGATGGATTCTCAAATCCAGCCCGTTCCACTCCACTCGAAGACCCGTCATCTCTGCTGCCGGTATCGGCAGGCCCATTCGCGCCAGCACATCACGCGATTGCGGTCCCGTCAGCCCGACAGCGGTCTCCGCAGCCGGGTCATGGCTCACCAGTTCCACATCATCCATGATGATGAAGCGATCGAGATGCGCGATTAGCTTCTCCTGCTGATCGGCGGCGATTTCAAGCTCGAGTGCGTCGCCCTCTCGCCAGATCGTCAGATCACCCTGAATGCGACCCTGCGCATTCAGAACCAGGTTCCATGCGCCGCCATTATCGGGCAAATCGTTTACGGTGTTCGTGACCATCCCGCTCAGCCACCGAAAGCGATCGCCGCCGCGGACACTCACCTGCCGCATCCATCCAAGGTCGTGGGCGGCTGCCCCCTTGATCAACGCCGCTATTTCCTGCACTGGCGCGTCCAACTGCTGTGGGGTGATCGCACCGCGAAACTCCGCCACCGCGGGGCGGTTGGTTCCTGAACTCAATTGGGTTGCAAGCGGGGTAGGCAGAGCGGAGACTGCAAGATTCTCGGTCATAGGGGAGCAAATCATCGGCCGGCAGGCGGTTTCCACGAAAACTTGGCGCCCTGGCGCATCCTGATTATAGCCTTGAGATTAGTTGCGAATCTCCCTGACGCAGCCGTCCTCGAATACCAAGGAGCAAGAATGCGCAAGCGGTACCAAATGAGTCATTTACAAGTGATAATCCTGTCCCTGGCTGCGATCCTCTCTCTTTCCGCGCTCCCTGTTGCCGCCCAATCGACCCCTCCCCAGCACGTTCCCGCTCCTCAGGCACCCCCACCAGCTCCCCAGACCCCCACGCCTGACAAATCCACCGTCAGTCCCGCGCCCGAGACTCATATCACTCCAGACGAAGCGAAACAGCTCTTCGGCCTGGTCGACCAGCTCCTCAAATTTTCCTCGACGGAAACAGGCCTGGCCATCAAGAGCGACGTCAAGCGCCAGCTCACGACTCGAATCGCAGTCGAAAGCTATCTCAAAGAGAAGTTCAACGACGACGAGGACGCAAGGCGCATGCAGCGCAGTGAAATTGTGCTGAAGAAATTCGGCCTTCTTGATCGCGATTTCGATCTCAAGCCGTTTCTCCTGGCGCTGCTCACCGAGCAGATCGAAGCCTACTACGATCCCAAGGCGAAGACAGTCAACCTGCTGGACTGGGTTCCGGCAGAGGAGCAGAAAGCTGCTCTCGCCCACGAACTTACCCACGCTCTCCAGGATCAGCGCGTCGATCTCGACAAATGGAGCGACCAGACCCCGCCCGATGTCTCCAAGAATGCAGCCGAAGACAGCGATCACCTCGCCAAAGATGAGCTCGACACTGCCCGCGATGCCGTCACCGAAGGCCAGGCCACCGCGGTGATGATGGACAACCTCCTCAAGCCGATGGGGCGCAGCCTGATCGGCGACCCCGATGTCGTCGACTACATCAAGGACAAAATGACCGGTTCCGGAGACTCCCCGGTCCTTGCCCGCGCTCCTCTCCTGCTCTCCGAGTCGCTTCTCTTCCCCTACCGCGAGGGCTTGAGCTTTGAACAGGATGTCTGGATGGACCGCGGCAAAGAGGCTGCCTTCGCCGGCGCGCTCGACCGGCCCCCTTCGTCTTCATGGGAGATCATGAATCCGCGAGAGTACGAGCAAGGCCATGTGCCATCCATTCCCTACCTGCCTGACATCCATCCCCTCGTCAACTCCGAATACCGCCCCTACGACATCGGCCAGGTCGGGCAACTTGATGTGCACATCCTTACCAACCTCTTCGGCGGCGAAAATGTTGCCCGCGATCTCACGCCCGCATGGGACGGCGGAATCTACTGGGCCGGTCAGCGCCTGAACGCAACGCCGGCTGAACAGGCCTCCACCAAGTCCATCTCCCTCTTCTATCTCTCCGTCTGGAAAAGCCCCGCCTCTGCGCAATCCTTTGCTCGCATCTATGCCGAGGAACTCGGCCGCAAATACTCCGGCCTGAAACCCGACAAGGCCGCGGCGAATACTGTCGAAGTCCCCGACGGCGCCACCGAACAGGTGTGGACCACCGGGGAAGGACCGGTTGTCATCACACGCAAGGGAAAGATGGTCTTCGTCTCGGAAAGCTTCGATTTGCCGGTCGCTCGCAAACTTGCCATCCTCATTCTTGGCTCGCAAGGCAGCGGCCCGCTCCAGAATGCATCCATCTCGGATCATCCTTCAGCTCGAGGCATTGCCCCGCCTCTCACCAGTGAGGCCACTCCCTCAAATTCGCTGACTGCTCCCATGGTCCACTTCATGTCCAATTGCGGAACCATCAAATCGGTGGTGGAATCCGCCACCCAGGCCACCCGTCGCAGTGCAAACTAGGTATCGTAAGTCCTTTCGGTAACGACCCACTTGCACTTTGCGCTTGCAATTTCGCGCTGGAGTCTGCTGTTCTTGGAGTAAGTTTCCCCGCCGGAGGGTGAGTGTGAGAACCATTCCTCTTGTTGTGTGTCTTTCCGTTATCGCGGTTGCCCGCACGGCCTCAGCCCAGGCGTTCGGAGAATCGATTCAGATCAGCCAGCCCTCCGTCTCAAGAGCCGGAGCAGCCACTGCCGTTCCTCCTCCCTCTCCGCTCAATTCGCGCTCGAGCATGCCGCAGCAGAGTGGGGTGCAGGTGGTGAACGACTCCTATCGCGGCCAGGCCGACTGCCATTGCGCGCAGCCGCCCGCATTCCTACCCGGCCCCAAAGAAGTTTCTCCCGGAACTCCGGTCATTCTCACCCACACCGATCCGAACGCGGTAATCTACTACACCACCGATGGGTGGACACCCACCGAGTTGTCCAGCAAGTACGTTACCCCCATCAACATCAACTCCAACACCCGTATCCAGGCCTTCGCAGTCGTGCCTGGTAAAGCTCCCAGCCAGATCGTTGCCGCCAGCTTCACGATCAGCGGAGCTGCCATTCCTCCTCCGGCTGACGCCTCCGTCTCCGGGGCAACCTTGCCCAAGGGCACCCCCCTCCGGTTGCAGACCGCCAACCGCGTCTCCTCCGCCACCGCTAACGTTGGCGACCACTTTTACGTCCTCCTCGACCAGAACCTCGTCGTGAACGGAAAAGCCATCGCTCCCCGCGGAATGTCGGTTGATGCCGTCATCACCTCCGTCAAGCAGGCAGGGCAAAACGGAAGATCGGGAGTCATTGTCTTCCGCTTAACCGCTCTCAACGCACATGGCGCCACCATCCCCCTCGACGGCCAGTTCGAACTGGTTGCTCCCGACATTGGGGCGCAGATCAATCACCTCGCGGACACCACCTGGGTGCGCGTATCGGGCCCCATGCCTCCGGGCAACGAAGCGAAGATTGAACCCGGCATGCTTCTGACAGCCTCGGTCGCCCAGGATGTTGCGATAAGCCAGTAGAGAAGCAGGAAGCAATCCTTCATTTCGCCTTGCACCCCGGCAGAGTTTGCCTTTACGGGCGCAGGCCGGGCGGCAGCCGAAGACAAGCGAAGATCTGCTCGAAACCCACTTCGGAAGTATGGGCACTGCCCTCCTGGATACCCTTCCGTCACTGCAGCTTGATGGCCGGCGCCGGCCGCTAAGAACGTTTACCTGCGGTCAGCACGACGTCTGCCGCCTCCTCCGGTTCCTTCCGGATCAGGTATTCGTCCACCAGGACCGAAACCAGCACCGCGGTAGGGACCGAGACAATCGCGCCGAGGATCCCGCCGAGTTGCGAGCCGATCAGCAGCGCAACCAGGATCGATAGTCCCGGGCAGCCCCACCGTGGTCCCCATGATCCGGGGAATGAGAAATGAATTCTCCACCTGCACCCAGATGACGTAAAAAATCGCGACCCCGATCACCCGCCCCCAGGAGTCGACTGCGGCGACAATAAGAGCCAGCGCAATGCTGCCGGCGGCTCCCGCCACCGGAATAATATTCAACAGCCCGGTCAGTACGCCCAGTGCATAGGCATAACGCACATGCAGCACCGAATACACGATCGTGCTCGAAAGGCCGAGGATCAGCATCAGGCTTCCCTGCCCGAGTAGCCACTTGCCCATGCGAACATCCGCCCGCGCCAGCGCGGCATCCAGCCGCGCGCGCTTCTCCACCGGAAAAAAGGAAAGGACCCAGCGGTACGCAATGTCGCCTTCGAGAATGAAATAGAGAGTGAGGATCACTCCCATCGCAATGCTGAAGATCGCTCCCGCCCAGTTCTTGATCGACAACAAGAGGTAGGTCGCCGTGTTGCTGACAACGTCCTGAACCTTTTCATTGACCGCATTGGTGTTCAACCGATCCGCGAAGGGCAGACTCTTCAGCCTTTCAAGAAATGCCGGAAAGCGCGCCGGCATCTCCTTGGCCGCTTCGTTAAGATCCCGGATTATGGGCGGCAGAGCCAGAAACCCAAAAGCGGTGAGACAGCCCACAGCAGCAAGGACAAGGATGAAGATCGCCCGCCCCTTGAACGGCCTCCAGCGGCCCACCCGCACCCGCGAAGTGGCACGCACCACCGGCGTAAAAACCACGGCAGCAAGCGCGCTCACATAAATGAGAAGCAGTTCGGCCCGCAAAACCCAGGCAAGATAGCCGAGGGCTGCGAGCCCGAATGCGAACGCGATAGCGCCGCGCAGATCGCGTCGCCTGTCCTCGGCTTGAGTCACTCCCAGCCCGTCCCGCGCTGCAAGGTCTTCGCGATGTTCTCTCTCGTTTCGACCGGCCTTCGTCGTTAGTCTCCGGTCCCGTGGTTCCTGTTTTTCGATCAACGATCATCTCCGCCGAGGATCGAACCGAGCACTCCGCCGAGCAGCGCGCCGCCTGCTGCCGCCGTTCCCGGTCGCACCTCGCCCTGCGGCAGGTACTCACCGATCTGATGCGCAAGACGCGAAATTGGCAAGGTCTGCAGCCAGATGTTTCCTGGTCCTGTGAGCGCAGCGAGAAAGATTCCGTCGCCGCCGAAGATCATATTTCGGATTCCCGGCACCGTCGTGATCTGGAACCCAACTGAAGACTGGAAGGCGCCAACATGTCCCGGATGAACAAGAAGGGTCTCGCCCGGCGCAAGGCTCTTCTGGATAAGTTCGCCGGAGAGTTCGAGCCACGCCATTCCATAGCCGCCGATCCGCTGCAGCAGAAACCCGGCCCCGCCGAAAATACCCGCCCCGAGAGACTGCTGGAATCCCATGCTGATGGTGACCTGCGGCGTCGCGCAGACAAAACCATGCCGATGCACAAGATATTCCTGTCCCTGCCCCACCTGCACCGGAATGATGTGTCCGGGAACCTTCGCCGCGAACGATACTTCGCCGGGGTTCTGCACCGCTCGATACTCGGTCATGAAGATACTGCCCCCGCCCGCCACGCGCCGGATGACTCCAAACAGGCCACCCCCACCCCCCATCTGCGTGTGCGTCGTCAACTGTATCGAAGATGACATCCACGAAAGCTCGCCGCTCTCGGAAAAGATGCTCTCGCCGGGGTCGAGTTGCACATCGAGCACGGGCATGGTGGTGCCTTGGATCCGGGTCTGCATGGTATCTCCTCGAGGACAGTTTAACTGCTTTGGGAAGAAACTCGTCGCTCAGCGCGAACCCGTCGTGACAAATCACCAGGGCGATTCATTGGAGAGATGATGACTGTGGGTTCTCATTCGGATAGCTTGAGGTGGGTTTCGGCAGTTGCCAGCGAATTCCCACCTACCCAGACATCGTAGGTCGTCGGCTCAACGGTCTGCCGGAGTTCCGCGTTGTAGAAATTCAGCTCCTCAAATCCAATTGGGAAGGTCACGGTCTTGCTTTCTCCCGGAGCGAGGTTTACGCGAGTGAATCCCTTCAACTCGCGCAAAGGCTGCTCGACGCTCGCCGATGTATTGCGAATGTACATCTGTACGACTTCGGTTCCGGCCACACTGCCCGTATTCTTCACGTCGACGCTCAACGTAACCGCAGATTTGTGGTCGGAAGCCATTTCACGCGCGGACACTTCCGAACGGTCCAGTTTCGGCTGCGAATAGCTGAATCGCGTGTAGCTCAGTCCCCAGCCAAAGGGAAACAGGGCCGAATTCTCTTCGTCCATATAGCGCGAGATGAACTTCTCAGGGGCGGTGCGAGGCAAGCGCGACAAGTCTCCATGCGCAGGACGGCCCGTCGCCGTTTGAGCGTAATAAAGCGGCTCCTGGCCAACGCTTCTGGGGAAGCTCGCAGGTAATTTCCCCGACGGATTCACGTCGCCAAACAGCACGTCCTCGACCGCGTGCCCGGCCTCGATGCCCGGACTCCATGCTTCGACGATTGCCGGAACATGCTCCGCGGCCCATTTCAGTTCGAGCGGTCTGCCCGCCAGTACCACCAGTATGATCGGCTTGCCCGTCGCTGCAACCGCCTCAAGCAACTGCTGCTGGGCGCCGGTGAATCCGAGCGTCGCCCGGCTGGCCGCTTCCCCTTCCATCCAGTTCGTAGGTTCACCCAGGGCCAGAATGGCTACATCTGCCTGGCGCGCGGCCTCCACCGCCTCCGCAATCGATTTCTGATCGTCGGGGATCGACTCGCTCGACTGCGCGCCCTCGCCTGTGAACGTCAGGCCTTTCAGCACGCGTGCGTCCTCGCCCGAGAGCAACTCGCATCCCCGGGCATAGAGAAGCCGATCGCCCAGCCGTTCGCCCAACGCCGCCTTCAACGTAATTACATCCTTCGCATTACCGGTCACCGTCCAGGCGCCAAGCAGATCGAGAGGATCGTCGGCCATCGGTCCGATCAGCGCGACCTTTTTCACTTTGCCGGAGATGGGCAGCAGATTCCCCAGGCCCTCTACCGGATCGTTCTTCAGCAACACCATCGTCTCGTCCGCGATCTTGCGCGCAGCGGCCCGCCGTTCGGGGGTGGCCGAGTACGCCGGCTTCACCTCTGTATAGGGGTGATCGAACAATCCCAATGCAAACTTCACCCGCAGAATGCGCCTTGCCGCTTCATCCACCACACTCTCAGGAATTTTTCCCGATCGCACCTGCGCCGCGATCGCGGTAGCGTAAAGATTTCCCTCCATATCCATGTCGACACCGGCTTCAAGGGCTTTGCGCGCCACGGTCGGCCCGTCGCCGATGGCGTGATTTTTCAACTCCGCAACAGCCCCCCAGTCCGAGACAACGAATCCCTCAAACCTCCACTCCTTGCGCAGGATCTGCGTAAACAGAAATGGATCCGCGGTTGCCGGAATTCCATTGAGCGAGTTGAACGAGGTCATCACGGTAGCCACCCCTGCGTCCACGGCGGCCTGGTACGGCTTGAGGTACACCTGCCGTAGCGTGAGTTCGCTCATGTCAACGGCGTTGTAGTCGCGGCCGGCAATCACCGCTCCGTATGCTGCGAAATGTTTTACGCATGCTGCCACGGAGTCCGGCTTCGACAAATCACCCTGCTGATATCCGCTCACCCAGGCTCTCGCGAGCGCCGAGCTCAGGTATGGGTCTTCGCCGTTCGATTCGATGATGCGTCCCCATCGCGCATCCCGCGCTATATCCACCATCGGCGAGAAGACCCAATCAACTCCGTCGGCACGCGACTCCTCAGCGCTTAATCGTGCAACCGCCCCAGCAGCCGCCGGATCCCAGCTTGCCGCGATCGCGAGCGGTACTGGAAAAATAGTGCGATGACCGTGAATGACATCGAGTCCGAAGATGATCGGAATGTGGAGCCGGGATTTCTCCATCGCGATGTGCTGATAGTGGTTGGTCCGCTCGGCACCGACCACATTCAGCATTGACCCGATTCTGCCGTTGGCAACCAGTTCGTCATAGGTGAGGTTTGAAGCGGACGGCCCGGTGGCGAATCCCGCAGAGTACTGTACCGTCTGCCCGATCTTCTCCTCGAGGGTCATCTTCTTCAACAGCGACTCGACTTTCGAACCGATCTCTTTCGAGGCGAGTTCCGGGTTCGCTTCCTTACGCGTCTGGGCATGGACGGCAGTTCCTGCCGCTGAAGACAACAGGAACAACAGGAACGTGATGCGGACAGCACGAATCGACATCTTCATCATTCCGGAGAATGATAAACCGTTGGACGCCACCGGCCAGAATGCGCCTTCCCGGTTGCCTCACGAAGTACCGGGGAGCAACGAGTCACCAGAAAGCCGTCCTCGATGCTCTACTCTTTCATTGAAGAGATGCGAGAGTTTCTACGTCATTTCCGAAGGGCGCTTTTCCTGGCCGTCGAGCACGACGTGCTCAATACAGCGAAAGCTGTCGCCTATTCCGGCATGCTGGTTTTCTTCCCGGGCTTTATCGTGCTCACCGCACTCATCGCAAAATTCCCCGAGGGCACCACGGCCGTCGGAGAAATCCGGTGGGTTTCCGGCCAGATCCTCCCTGCCGATACCGTTCGCGTGATGTTGTCGTCAATCCATGCGCGTAACCCGCACGCCACGAGACTCATTTTTTCCGGGATCAGTCTCAGCATCTATGCCGGACTCGGCCTGATGCTCACCTTGATGGATGGATTCCGGCGCGCTTATCGCCTTCCACGCAATGACTGGGGATTCTGGCAGCGACGTGCCCGGGCACTGCTCCTGGTCTTCGTCGTTCTCGTTCCCCTTGCCCTCGCTACCATCCTTCTCGTCTTCGGCCGCGCCATTGAATTATGGATGGTTTTCAACTCCGGTCACGAACTGCGAATACTGGTTCTGATCTTGTGGCGCCTGGCGCGCTGGTCCCTCGCTATAGGATCCTGCATGGCCGTGCTCGGCGCGCTCTACCATTTCGGAACCAAGCGCCGCGAACATTGGATGCTGGTCATTCCCGGCGCCGCGGCCGCAACCGCAGTATGGTTCCCATCAACGCTGGCGTTCGGCTGGTACGTGACACGGATCGCGGACTACTCCATCTTCTATGGCTCGTTTGGCGCCGGTATCGCCACATTGGTATGGCTTTACATCACCTCGTTCAGCGCTCTTCTGGGCGCGGAGCTCAATGGCGTTCTCTTTCGCGAGCGCAATCGGCAGCCGTAATTCGGCTTGAATCGCATCGAGGTCCTTAGTTCCCCGGACAGGCCTGCTATCGCCGCCATACATTCCGCACGAGGTTGCGGAACAATCTTGAAGCCAGTGACTTGTATAATGAAAATGACTGCGTCCATACATCCCTCTTCTAAATCTTTGACTTTTTTTGGAGTAATACTATGCCGTTCGTCGATTCGAACTTAAACGAGACGCCCATGCAGCGCCGCGCAAAGATTGTTGCCACTCTCGGACCCGCATCCAATACCGAACCCGTATTTCGCGATCTGGTACGCGCGGGCGTCGACGTTGTGCGCTTGAATTTCTCGCACGGCACGCACGAAGAAAAGTTCGCCCTCATCCAGATGATTCGCAAGGTGAGCCGGGAAGAGCACAAGCCGCTCTGCATTCTTGGGGACCTGCAAGGGCCGAAGATTCGCACTTCGAAACTGAAGGATCACCAGGCCGTATTGCTCAAGGCCGGTGGACGCCTGACCATTACACCACGCGACGTACCCGGCACCGCATCCCTCGTCGGCACAACTTTCAAAACCCTGGCAGAAAACGTCGAGCAGGGCTCGCGGATTCTGCTCTCCGACGGCCTCATCGAGCTCCGCGTCCATGAAGTCGTCGGCGCGGACGTTGTCTGCGAAATCATCAACGGCGGAATGCTGGGAGAAAACAAGGGCATCAACCTTCCCGGCATCCCTGTACGCGTTCCTTCTCTTACCGAAAAGGACTCCCAGGATCTCGAGTTCGCGTTGAAGAACGGTGTCGACGCGGTTGCCGTCTCGTTCGTGCGAACTGCCGAAGACGTCCGCCTCGTTCGTAATCGTGTCGCGGCCTATGGCAGCGAGACATGGATCATCGCCAAGCTCGAGAAGCCGCAAGCCATCGAACATCTCGACAGCATTCTGCAGGCCGCCGACGGCATCATGGTGGCGCGCGGCGACCTCGGCGTCGAGGTCCCGCCGGAGAAGGTGCCGGCAATTCAGAAACACATCATCCGCCGCGCCGGCGAGTACTTCAAGCCGGTGATCACCGCGACCCAGATGCTCGAGTCGATGATCGAGAATCCCCGTCCGACGCGCGCCGAGGTCTCTGACGTGGCCAACGCGGTTTACGATGGCACCGATGCGGTCATGCTTTCAGGCGAATCAGCGGTGGGAAAATACCCCATCGAAGCCGTTTCCATGATGGGCCGCATCGTCAGCGAGGCTGAGCGCCACATCAAGGAAGACCATCTCAACGAGCCCCTCATTCGCCAGCACCATCTCTCCATTGCGGAGACAATCTGCGAAGCTACAGCACATGCCGCCGACGATCTCGATTTGCGTGGCATAGCGCTCTTCACAGAGTCCGGCGCAACAGCGCGTCAACTTTCCAAGTATCATCCCACCGCGCCGATCTTCGCGCTCAGCCCGGTTGACATCACCATCAATCGCCTTAACCTGCTGTGGGGAACCACACCGGTTCGCTGTCCCAAGGTCAATTCGACTGAGGCGCTGGTCGACGTTGCTGAAAGCCTGCTTGAGCAGCACGGCTATGTGCGCAATCGCGAAGTCGTCGCAATCGTTGCGGGAACGCGTACCAAATCAGGTTCGACGAATTTCCTTCGCCTGCACGTGCTCGGAGAACACAACCAGGAGGGTGTCCGGTTCTTCGCTCCACACGAAGAAGAGGCTGTGGCGAAACTTACTCCTGGTGCCGAATCGACGGAAGCGCCAGCCAAACTGAAGCGCGCAGTCAAAGCAAAACCCGCGGCAAAGCGCAGGTAGCCTGAGTCTCAGGACCGAAAAATGCCACTCCTGGCGGAGTGGCATTTTTCATGCTTCACGTAAAGCCACGAACTACTTCACCGCAAGCTGTCGCAGTACATACAACAGAATCCCGCCGTGCTCGTAGTATTCGATCTCCTGCGGCGTGTCGATGCGCACCTTCGCGTTGAACTCCTTCAGGCTTCCATCGCTCGCCCTGGCTTTCACCTTCAAGGTTCGGCCGTTAGAAAACTTCCCTTTCAGCAGACCGGTGAGCCCGGCAAAGTCATAGACCTCCTCGCCGGTGAGCCCCAGCGATTCGACATTCTGCCCTTCCTCGAATTGCAATGGCAGAATCCCCATTCCCACAAGATTCGAACGATGAATGCGCTCGAAGCTCTCCGCGATCACCGCACGCACCCCGAGCAGGTTCGGCCCCTTGGCCGCCCAGTCACGCGACGAACCCGAGCCGTACTCCTTGCCCGCCAGAATCACCAACGGCACCTTACGCTCTGCGTATTTCACGCTCGCGTCGAAGATTGACATCTGCTCGCCTTCAGGCAGGAGACGAGTAACGCCGCCTTCGGTTCCCGGCGCGAGCTTGTTGCGCAGGCGGACGTTGGCAAACGTGCCGCGCACCATCACCTCATGATTGCCGCGGCGCGAACCGTAGGAGTTGAAGTCCGACGGCTTCACGCCGTGCTCGGCAAGGTACTTTCCTGCCGGGCCATTCGCCTTGATCGACCCTGCCGGCGAGATGTGATCCGTGGTTACTGAATCGCCCAGAACCGCCAGAACGCGCGCACCCAGGATGTCCGTGATCGGATCAGGCTGCTTCTTCATACCGTCGAAGTAGGGCGCCTGGCGGATGTAGGTTGAATCCGGCTCCCACCTGTAAACGTCGCCGGTGGGGAAACTCAATCCCTGCCAGTTCGCGTCGCCGTCTGATACGGTCGCGTACTCCTTGCGAAATCCCTCGCTGCTGATTCCCTTCGCGATTGCGTCTGCGACTTCCTGTTGCGTCGGCCAGAGGTCGCGGAGGAAAACCGCATTGCCTTTCTCGTCTTTGCCGAGGGCTTCCGTTTCAAAATTATGGCCTATGCGCCCAGCCAGAGCGTATGCCACAACCAGCGGCGGCGACATCAGATAGTTCGCGCGCACATCCACGTTTACTCGGCCTTCAAAATTGCGATTGCCCGAGAGCACGCTCACGGCAACCAGCCCATGCTCATCGATGCTCTTCGAAACATCGGTCGGCAACGGCCCCGAGTTCCCGATGCAGGTTGTGCATCCGTAGCCAACAACGTTGAAACGCAGCTTCTCGAGGTAGGGCAGAAGGCCCGACTTCCGGTAGTAGTCGGTTACCACGCGTGAGCCCGGCGCCAGCGAAGTCTTCACCCACGGCGGAACCGACAGTCCCTTCTCCACCGCCTTCTTCGCCAAAATGCCCGCGGCAATCATTACCGACGGATTCGAAGTGTTGGTGCAGCTCGTGATCGCAGCGATGACAACGGATCCATGGTCGAGATACTTGTCCGGATCGATGTTGAAGCGCTCTTTGACCGTCGTAGTTATCGGACCGGTCGTGAACGTCTTATCCGCCGGGTGTGCGTTGGCTTCAGCCGATGAGGTGGCAAAGCCCTCGTTGTCTTCTCGCGCGATGGCCAATGCCGTATCGTTCACCGCGGCGGGTTCCCAGACTGCTGCCGTGCGGGTTCCGATCGGCTTGGCCGTCGGCGCCAGCAGCGAGGGCAACTGCTTCGCGAAACTCTCCGCCGCATCCTTCAACAGCACGCGATCCTGTGGACGCTTTGGCCCGGCAACGCTCGGCTCGACAGCGGCAAGATCGAGTTCCAGTGTCTGCGAGTACTCGGCTTCCGGTGAATCCTCTGTGTGAAAGAGCCCCTGCTCCTTGTAGTACGCCTCCACCAGCGCGATCTGTTCGTCGCTGCGGCCGGTGAGCTTCAGATAGCGAAGGGTCTCGGCATCCACCGGGAAGATGCCGCACGTGGCGCCATACTCCGGAGCCATATTGCTGATCGTTGCGCGATCCGCCAGCGGAAGCTCCGCGACCCCCGGGCCGTAAAACTCAACAAACTTGCCCACGACTCCGAGCTTGCGCAGCGCCTGCGTCACGGTAAGCACAAGGTCTGTCGCGGTGGTTCCCTCGCGCAGCTTGCCCGTAAGCTTGTATCCCACCACCTGCGGCACCAGCATGCTCACCGGCTGTCCCAGCATTGCTGCCTCGGCCTCGATGCCGCCCACGCCCCAGCCCAGCACTCCGAGGCCGTTGATCATGGTGGTGTGGGAGTCGGTACCGACCAGCGTGTCGGGATACGCCTGCAATTCGCCATCGACCTCGCCGGTAAACACAACGCGGGCCAGATACTCGAGATTCACCTGGTGGCAAATCCCCATTCCCGGCGGCACAGCGCTGAAGTTGCGGAACGCCGTCTGTCCCCATTTCAGAAATGCATAGCGCTCGCGATTGCGCTGAAACTCGAGCAGTGAATTCGCCTCGTAGGCTTTGGGTGTGCCGAACTCGTCCACCTGAACGGAATGATCGATGACCAGTTCAGCGGGGATCAACGGATTCACTCTCTGCGGATCGCCGCCCAGGGCCTTGATCGCGTCGCGCATCGCGCCGAGATCAACGACAGCGGGCACACCGGTGAAGTCCTGCATGAGGACGCGTGCCGGCATATAGGCGATTTCGCGGCTAGGTTCCGCCTTGGCATCCCACCTGGCCAGAAACTCGATATCGTCCGCGGTCACATTCACGCCGTCTTCGCGGCGGAGGAGGTTCTCAAGCAGAATCTTCAGACTGAAGGGCAGCCGGCCCAGGTCGAATCCGCGCGCGCTGAGCGCCGGCAGGCGGAAGATGGTATAAGTCTTGCTGCCCGATTTCAGACTGGCATGGCTATCAAAACTGTTCATTGGAGACCTTTCTATCCGCGCTCCCGCGGATTGCTCGGAAAGACTTGAAATCCTGAAAATTGCTCCGCGCGACTCTTCCCGCCCGGCGCAAAAACACGCCTGGGAACGGAAAGGTTCAACGGCAATAGATTACTCAGCGGGCCTGATCAGCGTCCACGGTCGTGGCGGCCGCGACGGAAGCGCTTGAGGTGCGGTCTGGCCGGCAAATTGCGAGAGAATTTCATACACTTTACGCTGAAATTTTATCGCGCCCGCAGCACCGCTGAAAATACAAACTTGGGTTTCACTCTATCGCCCCTGTGCTCAAATGCTTGCAGACTCCGATGTTGACCAATAAGCTCGACCTACTGGGAGGTTCATATTGTTCCGGATCGCGCTCGCCTTCGCGGTATTCCTCGCCTCGATTACAGCGGTTTCAGCTCAAACCAATGCCACTCCTCCGCCTCCGGCTTCACACTGGCAGACACAAGACGGCACTGTCACGCTTTCGAATTTCAAATTCGGCACCGGTGAAACGCTGCCCGAGCTCCGCCTTCATTACCTCACTCTCGGCACGCCCCACCGCGATGCCTCCGGCCACGTGGACAACGCCATCCTGTTGCTGCACGGCACCGGCGGCAACGCCCATTCGCTGCTGAACCCGGCCTTCTCAGATGTGCTTTTTGTCCCAGGCGGGGTTCTCGATATTCAGAAGTACTTCATCATCCTGCCCGACGACATCGGCCACGGCCAGAGTTCCAAGCCTTCCGACGGCCTGCGCATGCACTTTCCCGCCTACGACTACGACGACATGGTACGTAGCCAGCGCATGATGCTCGACCAGATGCACATCGATCACCTGCGGCTCATCCTCGGCACATCGATGGGCTGCATGCAGAGCTTTGTTTGGGGCGAGACCTATCCCGACTTCATGGATGCGCTGGCGCCTTTTGCGTGCCTGCCAGTCGAGATCGCCGGACGCAACCGGATGATGCGCTACATGGCCATCCAGGACATCAAGCTCGATGCGGCCTGGCTGAACGGCGACTACAAAACAGAACCGCAGGACGGACTTCGTGGAGCCAATGAGATGCTGCTGGTGATGGGCTCAGCTCCGCTGGTGATGCAGAAGCAGGCGCCGACGCGTCAGGAAGCCGAGCAGTATGTCGACCGATATCTCGCTCGCACCATGTCTTCCACCGATGCGAACGACATGATCTATTACCTGAATGCCAGCCGGAACTACAATCCCGAGCCGAAACTCGAATCGATCAAAGCACCCGTCCTCTGGATCAACTCCGCGGACGACTACATTAACCCGCCCGAACTCGGCATCGCGGAGAAGACGGTGAAACGCATTCCTCACGCACGTTTCATCCTTATCCCTATCGGCGATCAGACTCGCGGCCATGGCACGCACACGGCCGCTGCGGTGTGGAAGGACCATCTCGCGAAGTTCATGAAAGATACAGAGCCCAGGCCCTGAGTTCTGCCGCCCGGCCACTCTCGCAAAGAGGAATGCGGCATCGAACGAGAAGGATGGCGTCTTTTATCGCGCCTTTATACTGAAGGTTGAGTCAACGCTTCTCGAGGTGCCCGGTAGTTGAGCAACGTTAATTGGTTGCGCGGTCTTTTTTCCCGTTTTTTGCGGTGGTTCACGCAGAGGATGGCCGATGAACGACAGCGTCTGCTTGCCGTCACTATCCTCGCGGGCGGCTTGTGCGGTCTCGCCGCGGTGGGCTTCCACCTCTCCATAGGATGGCTTGAAGAGCTGATGATCAATCGCGCCAACCATGCGCATGGTCATACCTGGATCTTCTGGACGATTCTCAGCCCCGGTATCGGTGGCCTTGTCGTCGGCCTCGGACTCACTTACTGGGCACCGGCCGCGGCAGGATCCGGAATCCCCCAGGTGAAGGTCGCTTTCGCACTGCGCTCGGGGCTGGTCTCGCTCCGGGAAACCATCGGCAAATTCGTCCTGTGTGCTTTTCAGATCGGTTCGGGAGCTTCGCTCGGGCTGGAAGGTCCAACCGTCCAGATCTGCGCTGGAGTCAGCAGCCTCATGGCTCGAGGTGCGCGTCTCAGTCCAACAAACTGCCGCCGCATGGCGTCAGTGGGCATGGCCGCCGGAATCGCCGCCGCATTCAACGCACCGATCGCCGCCATCACCTTCACGTTGGAAGAACTGATCGGCGATCTCGACCAGACCATGCTCTCGGGTGTGATTGTCGCCGCGGCCCTCGCCGCGGTGGTCGAACACTCGATCCTCGGGACTCATTCCGTCTTCCACGTGTCGCGTACCTATGAGCTTGGCTCGGCCTCTTCACTTGTCTGGTATGCGCTGCTCGGCATTCTTGCCGCCATGGTCTCGATTGCATTCACGGATGGGCTGCTGCAGCTTCGCGCAGCCTTCAAGGGCTGGACCTCGGTTCCCAGGTGGATTCATCCCGCAGTCGGAGGATTAGCCACGGGCGCACTGGCCGCGCTTGCGCTCTACTTCTACCAACTCAATGGCATCGCCGGCGATCCATACGGCACGCTCGAACTCGCCCTCACCGGGACCATGCCGCTGACGGTCATGCTCGTCTTTTGTGTCTTGAAACTGGCCGCAACCGTAAGCTCCTACTCGAGCGGCGGGTCGGGAGGCATCTTCGCGCCATCGCTGTTTATCGGCGCCATGCTCGGAGGGGCGGTCGGCTACCTCGACGTTACAGTCTTTCACCATCCCGCCGACTCCATCGGGGCATTCGCCGTCGTCGGCATGGGTGCGGTGTTTGCCGGCATTGTGCGCGCACCGATGACCTCGATTCTCATCGTGTTTGAGATGACCGGCGGTTACGGGCTCGTGCTGCCCTTGATGATCGCGAATATGAGCGCCTTCGCTCTCGCCCGGCATTGGCGCCCGATTCCGATCTACGACGCACTCTTGCTTCAGGACGGAATCGAACTTCCCCATGGCAGGCCGCCTCTTGCGCCGCCTCGTGACGCAGATTTCGGAGCCGACGAACCAACAGTGGACGCGACTGCGTGAAGGCTAACTGAGCGGCTCGGAATCAGCAATCGCGGCCCGCTCGGAGCAGGCGGCGCACTTGACTTCGTCTGGATTTGCCTTTAACCTTCAGGAACTCGGCGCTTTTTTGAGCGTCGGATGGACTTTATGACCAGGTACTTCAATCCCGCGATGTGTTGCTGTCACGACGGCTGCGCGCGGGCGTGTACCTCGGGCTAGATTCCAAACGGAACCTGCTGTCCCGACGACCCACCCGCCGCAAGGCTGGTGGGTTTTTCATTTTTAACCCAGATGTTGCGCATTCTTCATGGTTCTAAACAGGCGCCGGTGGCGAAGTGGCTAACGCACAGGTCTGCAAAACCTGCACTCGCGGGTTCGACTCCCGCTCGGCGCTCCAACTCCATTCATTGCGAGGCTCATCTGATGTCGGATTCCGGAAAACGTCCCGCCCGCCGTATCTCTCTGGACACCTACGCCGTTGCGCTTGCACTTGCTCTCGCAATTCTGGTGCGGTTCAACTTGCTTCCGCCCATCAAGTGGTAGCGCGTCGGGAGTGAATCTTCGCTGATAGCTCTCACCCGCCCACAAGGAGAACACGCATGGCCACCACTGCAGCTCAACCTTACGGTCTCGAAGGTCCGGTCAGTTTCGTGCGTCGCGTTGCCGCTCTGATTCCCGGCCTGCTTTTGCTTCTCGCGGTTGGATTCTCCGGCAAATTCATCGAGCGTTCCATCGCTGTTTACACCAAGTCTCACCACATCACATTCCCCAACATCGAGTACGTGCTCTGGGCCATCGTGATCGGCCTTGCCATCTCCAACACAATCGGAGTTCCGCGCATCTTTGAGGCTGGTGTTGCGACCTATGAGTTCTGGCTCAAAGCTGGAATCGTACTGCTCGGCTCGCGCTTCCTCATCGGCGATCTGCTCCACCTCGGCGGCCTCTCACTCGGACTGGTCGCGATCTCCATAACCCTGTCTCTGGCCTTCATGCATCTGCTGGGGCGCATCTTCGGCCTGCGTCCGAAGCTTTCGTCGCTGCTGGCCGTCGGATCGTCGATATGCGGTGTCTCCGCGATCATCGCGGCAAAACCGGCCATCGATGCGGATGACGAAGATGCTTCGTATGCCATTGCGGCGATCCTCGCGCTGGGAGCGATTTCGCTCTTCACCTTTCCGCTGATCGGACACTCATTGCACCTGAGCGACAAGGCTTACGGATTGTGGGCCGGACTCGCCGTCGACAACACGGCGGAAGCCACTGCCGCCGGGGCGCTCTATTCGGATGCGGCAGGCAAAGTCGCTGTGGTTGCCAAGACCTCCCGCAATGCACTCATCGGTTTCATTGTTCTCGGCTACGCGCTCTACTGGTCCTCACGAGGCAAGGCGCAGCAGGTGGGCAATAAGGCAGCATTTCTCTGGAGCAAGTTCCCCAAGTTCGTGCTCGGTTTTCTGCTGATCTCGCTTCTGGCCACGATTGGCTTCTTCGCGAAACCGCAGCTCGCGAGCCTGGCAAACCTCTCGCGCTGGGCATTTCTTCTCACCTTTGCCGGTGTGGGCCTTCGCACGAAGATCAGGGACCTCGGGAAGCAGGGCTGGCGCCCGTTTGCGGTCGGAGCGATCGGTGAAGTATTTATCGCCGCACTGACGTTGGGACTCGTCTACGGAGCAGACCGCTACCTCCACCTGTAGGAAGCAGTTCTCAGTTCGAAGTGCTTGGTTCAAAGTTCCCTGGGGAGCCTGTGTCTCCTCGGAACTCAGAACTACACTCTGAACTTATTGCTGTCCGGGTTCCATGTTGTAGAGGAAGATGGCGCGCAGTTCCAGGAACGGGCCGTGAAACTCTCGCGGCAACGTCGGGTAATTCGATCCTGTAAGCGCACCCCACGCCGCACGATCCAGCCCAGTGTCGCCGGAGCGGCCCTCAAGCTGCATGCTTCCGTCCATGATGCGGCCATTGGGCAGCACTTTGAAGCGGATGACCACCGCGCCTTTTTTGTAAATCGGCGGGTTCACCTCGTCGGGAATCAAAGGATCCCAGGTGCGCTCCGTCTCGCGATGCCACCGCAGCAGCCAGGAACTGAAATCCACGCCCTGCGTGTCGCTGAGCACCTGCACACCGCCCGAGCCGGCGCCGGGATGCTTCTGCAATTGTCCCGGACCGCCGCCAGGATTGCTCGTGGCTCCCGGTCCGGCACGCGCGCCTCGCATGGCATCGCGTAGCTGATCGGCGGGATTCGCAGAGCCCAACGCAAAACTTGGCCTCGCCGGAACCGCCTGCGGATGCGGGGGCTCGACAGGTTGAGGCGCGGGTTCCACCTTCGGCACAGGAGAAGTCAATGCCGGTTGCGTAGGCGGCGTCTCCGGTTGCGGTTCCGGCGTTGGCGGTGGCGGCGCGGTCTTCTTCAGCGCCTCGAGGGTTTTCCTGTCAACCCGAGGTTGTTTCTCGGGCGCCGCCGCTATCTTCGGCTTTGTCTGGTATTTCTGCACCAGATCCGGAGGCAGATCCAAATAGGAAAGGTCCCGGCGCTTCTTGATTGCGTCAAACGGATCGATAACCGGCGGAACACGAAAGATATACTTCGGAACCCAGGTGATGGCCGAAATCAGCAGAATGTGGATCAACAGTGCAATCCAGATCCCTTCACGCAAGCGTGCCCAGCGACGCTCGTCCTCGAGCTCGCTGATCATCGTCAACAGCTCGTGCGTGTCGTAATCTACCCAGCGCGAATTGGCAGCCCCTCGTCTGACAGAAGCCGGTTTCCCGCCCTCTTCCGCCGGAATCCGATTCTTCAGCCTGCGGAACATCCTCCGGCATCGGAAGATCATCTTCCGGATATGTCAGGTTCAGGGGGCCGGTGCTGGCTCTCTTGGGGCGAGTTACCGCGGGATCATCCTGCTCATTCGCGGTAGGCTTGGCTTCACTGGTCGGCATGCGTTAACTGCGGCTGTCCCGGTCGAAAAGTCTGCCGGTCCAGCTCTGCTTCAGGATCCTCTCTTGTATTCTCTCATTCCCTGAGTTTGCGGCCAATCACACACCGGCAGCTAAACGCCGGACCGTACAATTGAACTTTCACTGCCATCCGGCGACCGCGAAATTGTCGCTAAATTGATTGGACGGCTTTTGGCGGAAAGGGACGTTTTTGAGGCACTTTTTCCTCGCGATCTGGCACCAATGGAAGCTCGTGATTCTCCCCATGTTCATTAAGTGGGGGATGGTTGGCGCAGGTCTCATTGCCCTGATGGATTCGTCGACGATTCCGGTGCCGATGGACGCGCTGATCGCCGTCTGGGTGTGGCAAAATCGTGGACTCTTCTGGGCTTACTGCATTCTGGCTGCCCTGGGATCGGCTATCGGCGGCCTCCTGCCGTACGGTCTCGGCCGCGCCGGCGGCGAACTGTTCATCCTGAAGCACGTAAATCGCGAACGCTACGAGAGGATGAAACTCCGGTTCGAGAAGCAGGAGTTTCTGGCCATGGCTATCCCTTCGTCCCTTCCGCCCCCCACCCCATGGAAACTGTTCGTCTTTGCGGCCGGCGTTTTCGAGATGCGCGTCCTGCCATTTATGCTGGCGGTCTTCGTGGGGCGCCTTGTCCGCTGGCTCATCCTCTCACTGCTGGTCATCGAGCTCGGACCCGGCGTCGTAGAAGTGGTCGAACATCATGCCCTGGGCGTCGTGATGGTGGTCTGCGGCCTGGCCTTCATCGGATTCGCGATCTGGTGGATGCGAAAGAAGAAAAAAGGCGACATCCCCAGCTGAAGCGAGGTGTTCCGATGAACCAGGCAGAGAAAGCGGTTATCTTCCAGGCTCTTCACGTGCGCAGGCAGACCTTTGTCGTCGGCAATCCCTGGGATGCCGGTTCTGCACGCATCCTTACAAGCCTCAAGTACGAAGCGCTCTCCACGACCAGTGCAGGCCTCGCATTTTCTCTCGGCCGCAAAGACGGAACCGCTTCCGTCACCCGCGCCGAAGCTCTCGCGAACGCAAAGAGTATCGTCGACGCCACCACTCTGCCTGTGGCCGCCGATCTCGAGAACGGGTATGGCCACGCCCCCGAAGATGCGGCAGAGACCATCCGGCTTGCGGCAGAAACCGGTTTGGTCGGTGGTTCCATCGAAGATGCAACCGGCGATCCCGCCAACCCGATCTACGATTTCCATCATGCCGTCGAGCGGGTTGCCGCTGCCGCCCAGGCTGCCAAATCGCTCCCGTTCCCATTCATGTTCGTGGCGCGGGCGGAAAACTTCCTGCACGGGCGGCCCGACCTCGACGACACCATTCGCCGGCTGCAGGCCTTTGAGAAAGCAGGCGCCGAGGTTCTTTACGCCCCCGGCCTGACGCAGCCCGAAGACATCCGCACCGTCTGCGCGTCGCTCACAAAACCCGTAAACGTTCTGGTTGGGCTGAAGAACTCTCCTCCACTCACAGTTGAGAGAACTTGGCGATCTGGGCGTGCGGCGCGTCAGCCTTGGCTCCGGCTTCAGCCGCGCAGCCTTAACGGCGTTTCTGCATGCCGCACGCGAAGTAGTCGAGGACGGCACATTCACCTTCGCCGACGAGGCGCTCTACATCTCGGAACTCACAGCGATGTTCGGCTAGAGACTCTGCGCGGAACACTCGCCGCTCGAAATCCTGGATTCTCGTTCCCAAGCGAATCCTTCGCCCTGTACACTCCGTCGCGGTCGGTATATTTCCCTTGAGCACGCCGGCTAAACCTACACAACAAGGAGAAAAAGAGGATGAAAAGAACGTTCAGCATCTTCGCGGGTCTCTGCGCTTTGACCCTGTCAGTCCTGTGCTCAACGCCGGCAACTGCCCAACCTTCGGAAGTCAAAGAGAAGCCACCGCTGTATTCGTATATCGCCAACTGGCAGATTCCCCGGGCACAGTGGGCCGAGATGGCAAAGGGCAATGACGCCACAAAGGCCGTCCTCGATAAAGCGATTGGCGACGGAACGTTGGCGGGATTCGGAAATGATGAAAACCTCGTCCACGAGGCCGACGGCTGGACGCATGACAACTGGTGGTGCGCGACCTCCATGGCGGGCCTCCTCAAGGTTCTCGATCAGATTTCGGCCTCTGGAGGCAGCGCAAACTCCGCTCTGCTCAGCGCTACGAAACACTGGGACTTTATCTTTGTCAGCCACTATTACAACTGGCATGCCGGTTCTTACAAGAACGGGTATGTTCGGGTTGCAGCCTACAAGTTGAAGAAGGACGCCCCTGATAACTCAGTCGAGTTGCTCAGCAAGACTCTCCTGGTTCCGATGTTGGAGAAGGAACTCGCCGCCGGCACGATTGTGGAGTACGAGGTCGATGAGCAAGCCATCCACTCGGAAGACCCGAGCACATTTTCGGTTGTCTGGGTTTGTCCGACGGCAGATGCTGTCGATAAGGTCAATACCGCCATTCAGGATGCGATGAAAGCGCAGCCCCTGGGCGGACCGGCGTTCTCTTCAATGATCGACTTCAGCGCGCATCGCGATGAGCTGACGCACGGGAATGGAACCTTCAAATAATTCGACGCGTCGTGAAAACGCGAGATCGGCAGGTTTTGAGGCCTGCCGATCAGCAACTCACATCCTGTTTCAGGAAGGGATGACTTAGTTAGCGGTGATGTCCTCCGCCGCCGGAAGAGTGCCCTCCGCCGCCCCCGCCGCTGAAGTGGCCTCCTCCTCCTCCGCCACCCCCGCCAAAGGAGCGGCCGCTGGAATGGGAAGCCCCACCTCCGCCATAGGAGTGACTGCTGAAGCTGGGAGCCTTCGGAGCTTTGTAGCTGCCTCCGCCGTAACTGCCTCCGCCGTAGCTGCGGAAGCCTCCGCTCGATGGTGCACGCGCGACACTCGATCCTCCGAATGTCCGTGCGCCTCCGTAGACGCTTGAGCCGCCGTAGTTATAAGACCGCCCGCCGTAGGCATTCCCGGCTGACCCGGTGCTTCCCGCCGAACGATAAGGCTGCGTGGGATAGCTGCCACCGGAGCCTGGGCGGATTCCATAGTTTTGCAGCGAATGGCCGTAGGAACCCGAGCCCGCATAGTTGCCTCCGTACACATGCTGAGGGGCCGTGACACCATACCCTGTCCCCGCATACCCGCGCTGCTGCCCCGGCGAATACTGTTGCGCCCCGCGGTACTGCTGCCCGCCCGTTGGCGCCCCCGGTACTGCTGGGGCCCACCCGGTTGAAGCCTTGAGAACCCTGCCCCGATTGGCTGTATGTTCCGCCCTGGCTGTAACCACCGCGATTGCCGGCGCTGTATCCAAATCCCTGGCCGCCGTTCTGCAGGCGCTGCTGGGGACCGTTGGTATAGCTTCCTCCGCGGGGTATGTTCTGTCCATTTCCATTCCGGGCCCAGGCGCCGGAGTTCTGGCCGTTGTTTGAGCCATATCCTGGTCCAGATCCAGGCCCAGTTCCCCGTCCGTTCTGAAAGCGCCCCTCGGCTCCGCCACTGTAGTTACCGCCCCGTGGCATGCCAAACGCGTTATGTCCGTAGTTGTTGCCACCGGTGGCGACCCCGCGCGGCGCGGCACTCGCTCCAAAGCGGTTGCGGTCAAGCCCTGAACGGAATGCATGGTTCCAGCCACCCTGGTTGCCTAACCCCCCGCGGCCTTCCCAGCCTCCTCCTGCCCGGTATCGTCGCCATCTCACCGTGAGAACCCCAGTAGCGGCCACCGCCATGCGCGAATCCCCAGTCCCGCACTGAACGGCTGTGCGTACACCAGACGCTGTTCCCATAGAAGACGGCGTGCGAATACCAGTTGAGCCCCCAGCCAAGCCAGCCAAACGGTGTCACCGCAAAGGCGCCCATGGCAATACCGGGCCCCCAGGAGATAAAGGAGTCGCCGGCATAACCGGCAGCCCAGCTGAAGCTTGGGTATGGAACGATCGGCGGCCCGTAAACGACCCAGGGATTGTACTGAGGAACATAGACAACCTCCGGCGAAGGCGGCGCGATTGCAATCGCTCCCTGATCCTGCACAACCACCTGTTGCGGATTGTCCTGAAGGTTTCCGGCGGCCTGGGCGCGGCCTCGCATCACCTGGATGGTCTGCATCACGTCCTGCGGCTGGTTGTAGTAGGCGTTGCCGAGGTCGGTGGTCCACTGCAGGTTCTGGGACATGGTGTCGAGGACCTGCGGAAACGCAACCAGCGCTTTGATGCTTGGATCCCAGCTCGTCTGGGAATTGGCCTGGGCGGCAATCTGTTCCGGAGGCGTTCCCCCAAGCGCATGCAGCCACTGGTTGGCTGCGACCACCTCCGCCGGGTAGGTAGATGCCGCGAGGACGATGGAAACCAGGTTGTCAGGATAAAGCGCGATCGGCGCCACCATCTGTTCCAGCCGGTCGGGGCTGATGGCCTGCTGGGGTTGGTAAGGAGGAGCGTAGCCCTGCTCCGGTACATCGTAGGGGTCTGGCTCTGCGTAGGCCTGCTGATCATTCTGGGGCGAGGCTTGTTGCCCATACTGAGGCGGCTGCTGGTATTGCGGCTGACCGTACTGCTGTTGCGCCGGCTGCTGAGAGCCATAACCGTATTGCTGGTTTGACCCGTCTTTTGTTGAGCCGGTGTGTATTGGCTGTCAGAAGCGGGTTGGGCCGGGTTCCAGTTCGGAATCGGAGCAGGGTCCTGCGCGAGGACGCTCGCGCCTCCCAGCATGGCGCAAGCCAGCGCAAAGGCCCCACAGAGTGCAAGCGACTGAGCATTTCCTGGCCGAGACGCTTGAATCGGATTGGCGTTCAATGCGAAGCGTGAGAGCGGCATACTGAAAAAAGTGAGCGTGCGCAAAACGGATAGAGGTTTCATTCATCCCTCACAAGATTCGTGCGATGCGCCGTTCTCGACTTGCCAGCCCTTCTCGTCGCCGAATCTCTTGTACCTCGAGGGCGGTTAAAGGTCCACGATCGAGGGTACCTATTAGCAACCCAGGGGCCGCCAGTAAGTTTCGCTCGTGCAACCGATTTGTTCGAGTGGCCCACGTCCGGCCGGGACGAAGCCTGATCCGGTTTTTCCCGGGAAAGTCGCTCTCCTGCGGAATGTGGATTGATTCAACTGGGGTTAAGGCATAGGCAAAGGCCGCGCCGAACTTCTCGTCTCGACCTCGCTTCGCATCCGTCCGTCAACCGCCGCGACTCCAGAAAGAGAAAAAGCCTCTTCATCCGGCCTCCCCCAGGACCAACCATTGAATTCACTGACCGATCACTCACCTTGCTCTGCTTAAAGCGCTACAATCGTTTTCGCTATGGCAACTGTTACCCTCCCGACCGAAATACAGCCGCGCTCGCCCCAGGGCGATTTCCGCAATGAGCCGTTCATCAACTTCAACGATCCCGACACTGCTCGCAAGATGAAAGCCGCGCTCGATCTTGTGGCCAGCCACCTGGGACACGAATACGATCTCGTCATTGGCGGCCACCGCCTGAGAACTGAGGGCAAAATCAAGTCCCTCAACCCCGCACGGCCCCAGCAGGTGGTCGGAGTTCATCAGAAAGCCGGCGCCGAACACGCAGAGAAAGCGATGCAGGCGGCCCTGGACGCCTTCGAGACGTGGAGCCGGACCTCCCTTCAGACGCGCGTTTCTCTCCTGCTGAATGCAGCGCAGATCATTCGCGATCGAAAGCTCGAGTTCTGTGCGTGGCTCACATATGAGGTAGGCAAGAACTGGGCCGAGGCCGATGCGGATGTGGCCGAAACCATCGACTTTCTGGAGTTCTACAGCCGCGAAGCGCTGCGGCTTGCAGACGCGAAGACGCCGATTCAATTGCCGGGCGAGTTCGATCAACTGCTGTATGTTCCGCTGGGCGTAGGCGCGGTGATTCCGCCGTGGAATTTCCCGTTCGCGATCATGGCGGGAATGACCGTGGCTTCGATTGTCACCGGAAATACGGTAATTCTGAAGCCCTCCAGCGATTCGCCGACCATCGCAGCCAAGTTCGTTGAAGTCCTGGAAGAGGCGGGCCTCCCGGGAGGTGTGGTGAATTTCTGTCCGGGATCGGGCGCGACCTTCGGCAACGCGATCGTTGAACATCCGAAAACACGCTTCGTCGCCTTCACAGGCTCGCGGGATGTGGGCCTTGAAATTCATGAGCGCGCCGCCAGGCACCAGAAAGGGCAAATCTGGATCAAGCGGACAATCCTCGAGATGGGCGGCAAAGATTCGACGCTGGTGCTGGCAGATTCCGACCTCGACGCAGCCGTCGATGGAGTCGTCGCGGCGGCATTCGGGTTCAGCGGACAGAAGTGTTCAGCCTGCTCGCGCGCGATCGTAGAGGCGACGGTGTACGACGTCTTCGTGGAGCGGGTTCGCGAGAAGGTGGCTACGCTGACGGTGGGGGATCCCGCCTCCAACCCCAATATGGGGCCGGTGGTGAACAAGGCTGCGATGGATTCGATCCTGCGCTACATCGATATCGGCAAGAAAGAAGGACGGCTGGTAGCCGGCGGCAAAGCAGTTGAGAACGCCGACGGCGGATTCTTCCTCGAACCGACCGTCATCGCCGACATCGCTCCGGATGCGGTGATTGCACAAGAGGAAATCTTCGGGCCCGTACTCGCGTTGATTAAGGTGAAGGACTTCGATGAAGGACTTAAAGTCGTCAACAACACCGAGTACGGATTGACCGGCGCCTTGTACACCAGTTCGCGCGAAGCCCTCGACGTCGCGAAGCGCGAGTACCACGTGGGGAATCTCTACTTCAATCGGAAATGCACCGGCGCGATGGTCGGTGCGCATCCCTTTGGCGGCTTCAATATGAGCGGCACCGACTCGAAGGCCGGCGGCCCGGACTACCTTCTGCTGTTCACCCAGGGAAAGAGCGTGGCAGAGAAGATCGGCGGAGCGCCGTCGCCGACCGGAATCTAGAATTTCGAGTGTTCAACCCAAACGCGGCGGGAAACCAACTTCCGCCGCGTTTGCTTTTTGGAGTATGTCGCAATCACGGCGCCGGTTGAACGATGGAAAACTGCGGATAGTTTGAGGGAAGTTCGGAGCTGTTGCTTTCGAGGGCAACAAGCCACATACGCGCATCTTCGCGCAATTGAGCGGTGTCGATACAGCAGAACGGAGACGGGCACGCGTCCAGGCGGCGGAGTGAACGGGTGAGCAGTGACACCGCACCGGTTCGGTTTCCTCTACCTAAATGATGGAACGCGGCCGAGACTTGCACGAGCGCTTGAAGAAAGCTCTTCTCCGGCTCGCTTAGAGTGAGCCATACGATTTCCCAATGTTCGTGAGCCTCGAAGAACTGCTGCGTGCGATAGCAGTGGAGGCCTTCGCGCAATGGACCGCGATGCCAGTCCAAATATTCCTCCTAAGTACCAGGCGGATCCAGGGGACGCACCCGACCATTCTCAAAAAGCATTGGATGCTGAAGTTTCGCGTAGGCTCCCGCGGCCCCAACTACGCCGACAGGTTACCGTAGTGAGCCAGAGCGCCAACGCGACAGGCAGCGCCATGGTACAACAAAGCAGGTTCCCCGAAATACACTTTGCGGCGATGATAGAAGGCGCGGAAGTGCAAGGCTTTGTGGTGTAACCGAGAAACCAGCTTTTGAGATTCGCCAAAGATTGATGACCCGATCCGTCACCCGAGTCGCGCTCCTTGACCGGCTCCCTGACCAGCAGGAAGTGCAGCAAATCTCCGCGCCAAAACCATCGCCCGCCCGCTTTTATCGTCCGGAGTTGGACGTTCTGCGCTTCTGCGCCTTCCTGATGGTTTTTCTCGGCCACGCAATAACCGTATATCCCGAATCGTCCGACTGGCTGAAGGCACTCAAGTTCATTCCGGGGTTCGGAGTTCCGTTGTTTTTTGCGTTAAGCGCATACCTCGTAACTGAGTTGCTTACAAGAGAGAAGCGGCTGAAGGGAACTGTAAATGTGCCGTATTTTTACAGCCGCAGGATCCTTCGGATCTGGCCTCTCTACTTCCTCGTGCTCGGCGCGGGCTTTGTGCTTTCCCGCATCTATCCCGGCGCACGCGTCCCACTGCCTGCCCTGTTCGCCTATATGCTCCTGGTGGGAAATTGGTACACCACCGTGTACGGTTACCTTTCATTCGGCCTCGGCCCGCTTTGGAGCATTTCGGTTGAAGAGCAGTTCTATCTTCTTTGGCCGTGGGTTGTGCGGATTACCAGCAGGCGCTCGCTCGCGCTTATCTGCCTGTGCGGATGGATCTGCAGTCAAATGGTTCTCTTCTATTTCTGCTACCACCACACCTTGAATAGCCCTACAGTTTGGGCAAATTCCGTCGTACAACTGCAATATTTCGCGATTGGCGTGGGACTCAGCCTGTTTTTAAACGGATCTGTTCCGTCGATCCGTGGTGGCCTGAGAGTTCTGATTATCCTCGGTGCCTTTCTGCTGTTCCCTACCGTCGAATGTCTTTTCGACAGAGATGGCATTCGCGGACTAGAGCAGCACAGTTCTTTCGCGCACACGTATCCGATTTATTTGTTCGGAGGCATTTCAGTCCTGGCAATCCTGGTTGGATTCCTGGGGTGCAGCTCGCTTGAATCGTGGCGAGGCCTGACGTATCTCGGAAAGATCTCCTATGGCTTGTACGTGTATCACCCGCTGGCAATCGGACTTGGCGCGCACGTAGTGGATTCCTTCGGACTGAATTCGCAATTCATCATCGTGGCCGGGCTGATCGCAGACATCGGTATTGCCTGGATATCGTACGAGTACCTCGAAAAGCCATTCATGCGAATGAAAGAGCGCTTTGCAATTGTGAAATCGCGCAACGCCTAGGCGCTCCATGAAATGTACCCTGCCGGGAAATAGAACGGGCTCCACAAAAAACTCCAGGGCCAAGATAAAGAGGCCGCTGATTAAATCAGCGGCCTCTGAACTGTTTACGCTGGTGGCGCGCTACGATTGAGCCATTGCGGGCGAGCCGGTAGCGGGTATCGCCGGGGCAGCCTGCATCTCTTGTTCGAGCTTGCTTCCCACTTCGGCCGCAGCCTGCGCCAGTACACGATGGTGAATCGTGAAGAGCGCCAGCTCGAGGCGGTCACTCACGCCGGTCTTGTCGTAGATCGAGCGCAGGTAGTTCTTGATTACCTGCTCGGTCGTCTTGAGGCGCAGCGCAATCTCGCGATTCTTGCAACCCTGGACGATGAGAGCGACGATACGCATTTCCTTGGGCGTAAGCCGGTCGCGAACGCGCGTGCCCACCATATCCTCTTCCGGTGAGTCGGGAAGCTGAAGCTGCGGCGGCGCCCAGGTGTCGCCCGCAGCAACGCGGCGGACACACTCGACCAGCGCCTGGCCGGTCACATTACGAAAGACCACTCCTCGAAACCCCTGCTGAAGATAGCTGGAGGCTGTTTCGCTGTTTTCAGCGATCACGATGCCGCGGCTGTTTGAGGCCTCGAGCAGCGTGCGCAGGCGTGCCATATCCGGCCGCAGCGAAGCCGCAAATACAACGATCGAGCCGGGGAACGTGGTGATCGCGTGCATCATCCGATCCAAATCGGTGCATTGGGCAATGATTCGCAGATCTTCGTCCATCGCCAGAACCTTCGCCGTTCCGGCTCGGAAGATTGCCTGTGAATCCGCAAGAATGACTTTGTTCATGTTTTGCGCCTCTTCGCCAGTGAAACATTACCTTGGGCCGAAACCGGCATCCCTTCGATCACGGGCCGGGTGCTGCTGATCATCGGGCGGTACGTACTCTGCCTGATTTCGGTATCGGCAGACGCCCAGAAAACTTTGGGAAACTAGCCCACAGGTGCAGTGAAAATCATACACGTGCCTTTCGTCACCCCTTATGCTCAGAGGTACCTGCACCTAAGTAATACCCTGGAACTTAGATTACCGCTCCTTCAACGTAAACGTCACGGAGAATCCTCTGGGGTTTCTCACACATCCTGTTTACCGACTAGGAACAATTCGTCGCCCCTGTAGTTGATTGAACCCTAAACTCCTTATTTCCGCTTCTGTTTTATTTCCAACCGTTTGATACAGATGAAAGCCGGTAAAGCCCGGCGAAAACACCGTAGACTGGAAGGATCATGGCGAGGCCGAATTTACTGGCTGTAGATGATGACGTGAGCGTTCTGGAGGCCGTTGTACAGGACCTGCGCCGTCAATACGGAAAAGAGTACCGAATCATGCGCGCGGCCAGCGGACAGGCTGCTTTGGACACCCTGGAGGTCCTGCGAGGGCGCGAAGAGCCGGTAGCGCTCTTGATAAGCGATCAGAGGATGCCGGGTATGACCGGCGTTGAATTCCTGGAGAGGGCTCGGGAGACATATCCCGAGGCAAAACGTGTTCTTCTGACCGCCTACGCGGATACCGAGGCTGCCATCCAGGCAATCAATACCGCGAGGATCCACTACTACCTCAACAAGCCGTGGGATCCCCCCGAAGAGAAGCTCTACCCCGTCCTGAACGACCTGCTGGATGACTGGAAGGCCGGCTACAGACCGCCTTTCGAAGGGTTGCGGATTCTGGGGAACCGGTGGGCCCTGGCCGACCACAATCTGCGAAATTTTCTTTCCCGCAATCACGTGCCATATCGCTGGATCGACGCCACATCCGCCGAAGAGGCCCAGAAGCTCCTGAGCGAGCGTGACTTGAAGCCCGATCAACTGCCGGTCGTCCTTTTCCCGGACGGCAGCGCTCTGGCCGATGCCAATCCCGATGCGGTGGCCGCAAAGGTGGGCCTGAGCACCCACGCTACGCAGGAGTTCTATGACATGGTGGTGGTCGGAGCGGGGCCTGCAGGCCTTGCCGCCGCCGTCTATGGCGCCAGCGAAGGGTTGAAAACTCTGGTGGTTGAACCCGAGGCGCCCGGTGGCCAGGCCGGATCCAGCTCTCGAATCGAAAACTACCTTGGGTTTCCTGCGGGAATTACAGGCGCCGACCTCGGACGCCGCGCTCACGTCCAGGCCTCGCGCTTCGGAGCGGAGTTTGTGACCCAGCGGGCCGTGGGGTTGAGGATGGACGGGCAATACCGGTTCGTTCAACTCGGAGACGGCCGCGAGGTCTCCTCACATGTGGTTCTGCTCGCGCCGGGAGTGCAATACCGGAAACTCGGGATTCCCGGCTCCGACAGGCTCACGGGGCGAGGAATCTACTACGGCGCCGCCCTGGTGGAGGCAACTTCGTGTAAGGACGAAGAAGTCTTCGTGGTGGGAGGCGCAAATTCCGCCGGGCAGGCCGCCCTGCACTTTGCCAAGTACGCCCGGAAAGTCACCATGTTGGTGCGTGGAAGGGGTCTTACCGCCACCATGTCGAAATATTTAATCGATGAGATCGCACGAACATCCAATATCTCGGTGGAGACACAAACCCAGGTAATTGCCGCGGAAGGCGAAGAGCACCTCGAGGCCTTGCGTTTGCGTGGCCCAAAGGGTGAATATTGCCTACAAGCGACCTCGTTATTCGTGTTTATTGGTGCGGAGCCTGGTGTCGAATGGCTTCCTGACAGCATTGTGCGCGATGAAAAGGGATTTGTGCTGGCCGGACCGGATCTCAAGGTGGACGGGAAAATGCTCAACGGCTGGCATGAAACGCGCGAGCCATTCCTGCTGGAAACCAGCGTTCCCGGAATCTTCGTGGCGGGAGATGTTCGCCACGGTTCGGTAAAGCGCGTGGCGTCAGCGGTAGGCGAGGGATCCATCGCAGTGCAGTTTGCGCATCAATATCTGGCTGGATTTTAGAAGTGGGGATCGTCATTGGGGAACGAAACAAAGCAATGAGCGAGGGTGTTCAATCCATCATCGTCGAGGCGATTCCCTTTCGGGAGATTGCCGGGGCACTGGCGAAAACGCGCCCTTTTGCAGAAACGCCGGCAGAGTCGCTCAACGGCATCGAACTTGTCGATCGCGTCAAAGCCAAAGCCGGCGCGACGCTGGCCGAACCCGGCAATCCCGCAATGTTCTACTGGCTACTGCTTCATGGCAAATGCCAGGCTGACCGCGTAGACCCTGACGGTTCGCGCAACCTGGTCGGTACAGCTGAGGATGGAGACGCCTTCGGCGAAACACCGTTCCTCACCGGCAAAACACAATCCTCGTTTCTGATTACGGCCACTGAAGATTCCGAACTGCTGCGCTTCAGCCCGGATCAGTTCTGGCAACTGATGGCCTGCTGCCCCGGCGCGCGCAAAGTAATTCTTTCCGATATGGCGGCGCGCCTCTCCGCATACCAGGCCGAAGCTCTCCATCGGGAAAAGCTAGTCTCACTGGGCACCCTGGCCGCCGGTCTGATGCACGAATTGCATAATCCCGGATCGGCAGCGAAACGGGCCGCCTCTCAGTTACGCGGAAATCTGCTGAAACTGCAGGACCTGAGTTTGCGCTCGGCGCACAAGCAAAAAACGCCCGAACAGATGGAGTGCATGCATAACCTGCTGCGCCACGCAGTGAACGGGTGCAGCGCAAAGGCCCTCAGCTCAATCGATCAGGCGGATGCGGAAGAAGCACTGGCAGACTGGTTGAACGACGCGGGCGTTGAAAACGCCTTCACCATCGCGCCCTCCCTCGTGGCTATCGGATTCCAGAAGGAAGAACTGAGTTGTGCGCGCGAGTTCTTTGACGCCAGCAGCTTCTCTGACGCGCTCAACTGGCTCGAAGCGCTGGTATCGAGTGTCTCGCTGGTATGCGCCATCGAGGAGAGTATCTCTCGCGTCTCCGACCTGGCCATGGCTGTCAAAAAGTTCGCGTACGACGACAAGTCGCCGCTTAAGGAACTGGATGTCCACGACAGCCTGCAGAGCACCATCACCATCCTCGGACACAAGCTCCGTATCAAGCAGATTGCCGTGGAGAAGATGTTCGAGGCCTCACCCTCGGTAATTCAGACTCGCGGATCGGCGCTGAGCCAGGTCTGGACCAACCTGATCGACAACGCCGCCGATGCATCGCCGGCGAAGGGCCACATCGAAATCGCGACGTGGACCGAGCCGGCCAACGGCGATCCTAAGAATCCCGGTTGGCTCGCGGTTAGCGTTACCGATCATGGGCCAGGAATTCCACCCGAAGTGCTGCCTCGGATCTTCGAGGCATTTTTTACGACCAAGCCACAGGGCTCCGGCACCGGGCTCGGCCTTGAAATTGTGCATCGCATCGTCACGCAAAAGTTTGGCGGCAAGATCGATGTGAAGTCCGAACCCGGGAACACGCGTTTCGAAGTACGGCTTCCCCTTCAGGGAAACGGAATCGCGCCAAAGAAGAAATCCTAGCCTCTTCCCCGTTTGCTTTCGTGAACAGCGTCCTCGCTGTAGCGCGCTTCCTGCTCGTTTCTCTCCTCGCCGTGCTTGCTTCTCCATGCTCCAGTCCCTTCCCCCACCCGCCTGCGGCACTCCGGATGCGCTGAAACCAGCCATGCCCAATAGCGCTGGATATTATGCAGCATCAATGCGCGGCGAAATGAGATCATGGCAGGAATACGCGGCTGACTATAAGTTGCAGGTCACTCATCCGTTTTGCAAAAACGGACCGGTGCGGAAAGCCCGCGCGTTCGCCGCCTGATGCGCATTCAGAAGAGGCACACGATGAACGTATTCTTGTGGATCCTGCAAGTCCTCGCCGCGCTCCTCTACGGATCCTCTGGAGTCATGAAGATCTTCCTGTTCGACAAGGTAAGCCATGACGTTCCATCTTTTGGTGCCTTGCCTCGAAAGACATGGGCGCTTCTTGGCGTGCTTGAACTCGTCTGCACCGTAGCGCTCATTGTTCCCAGCGCGCTCCATTGGCGGCCGTCCCTGACAATCTTGGCGGCGGTGATCCTGGCGATCGAGAGCCTCGTATTCATTCGAGTGCACGTCAAGTACCGCGAAGTCGCGCCGATGATCTTGAGCGCTGTGCTAGGCATTCTCATGGCCTTCCTCGCGTATGGCAGGATGGTTCTGCAGCCGATCTTGTGACCGCCTCTAAATCCGATCTTGGATGCCAGTGCCCAGTCTGCTGAGACGAAACCGGTAGCCGGCAAAATCCGTCCCTACTTGAAGGGAGGGTTGCGTGCGCGACTTGCCTTAAGCAACGCGAGTCGCTGCAACCACGGCGGAGCTGTGCCGGTTATGCTAGCCACGAGTCTCCCGGGGCGCGCCAAACAGTGGTGAATCGATCCAACCCGCATCGCGCGGCCTTTTTTGCAGGCTCGATCATTCTTGCGGCCTCCGTAGCACCCGCGCAAACCCTGTCCTTGCGAGATCCAGCCGTTTCGCAAAAGCCGCTTGCGCCGCTCAGCACCACCAACCCCGTCGTACAGGAAGGCCTCTTCACCATCGACGTGGTTGTCGCGGACTCGGCAGGCCCGGTTTCCGACCTCGCGCCCTCGGACTTCACGCTCCTCGACCGGGGTCGGCCGGCAAAAATCCGCACCCTGCACAATTCCCACGCGGCCTCCGAACCAGGGCCTGAAATGATCTTCGTTCTCGATGCTGTCAATCTATCGCCTCAGCAGCTCACGCAAGCCGAAAGCAGCCTCGTTCGTTTCTTGCAACGCAACAACGGGCGCCTGGATTCTCGATGTCTTCTCTACCGGCTTACCCGCGACGGATTGTTTTCCTCTTTGAGGCCCGTCGTGGATGGAGCGCTTCTTGTCGAAGAGGTGGAACAAAAAAGGGCTCAGTGGAATATTTGGAAACTCGACCAGCGGACACTCAACTCCTTCAGCCCATGGGAGTCGGGAGTGCCCCGGAACCGGCTCTCTCTTCGCGCTCTGGGGGCCATCTCCATCGATCAGAGAGACGTTCCGGGGCGCAAAATCGTGGTGTGGATTGGTCCCGGCTGGCCCGTCAACGGCAGCGATATCCGTTTCGACGAAGTAACCGAGTTGTATACGCGGTTGCGCGAAGCGCGCATCACTCTCGACAACGTTAATGTGTGGCCCATCCCGGATCAGTCATGGAATCCTGACAACCACCTCGAAGCCCCCCGGTCGCAAAAGGAAATGCAACCGGCCCAGATGGCTCTGCAGGCGATCGCAACGCACACGGGGGGCCTGGTGCTGGACTCGTCCGCCGCCATCAATCGAGATCTCGATCAGGATCTGGACCGGGACATTGCCCGATGCCTCCACTCCGAGCACAGCTTCTACACCGTCACCTTCAATCCTCCGCACACCGTCCAGGTCGACGAATACCATGACCTCCGAATTGAGCTTCGTTCCCAGGCGGCTCGGCCCGGAATTACCGTACGCACGCTCGCGGGTTACTACAACGAGCCCGTATATTTCGATAATCCACGGCCCGGGATAGAAAAGGTCTCCGTCGCGCAGCTTGAGGAATTGGTACATTCCCAGACCAGTCTGTTGCAGAAACTTGAGAATCTCGAACTGACCGAGCGGCTGAGCACTCCTCGTCTCGATGCGCTCTTGAACTCGATCCACGGCGAAAAGGAACGTCAGGCGCTCTCGGCCGATGCCGACCTGTCCTTTCCGCTCGCACCACCTCCCGACGAAATTGTGAATCGCCCTCCGCCGCCGGTCGAGGAGCAGCGCGTCATTCTCCGGCAGACATTCGACTACCTGCAGAATGCCATTCCAAAATTGCCCGACTTTTATGCCCTGCGAAGCACCGTGCGCTTCGAGGAATCCCCGGCGCAGGTGAACGAGAGCTGGAAGATGCTGCATCAGAACCAGACTCTTCACTCTGCCGCCTCGGAGCACGCTACGGTCCTCTATCGAAACGGGAGCGAGGAGGTGGAGAAAAAGAAAGCACTCAGTAAGCGCCGCGTCGCCGGCGGGGTGCGAACACGCCAGCTTGAAACCAGAGGCACATTCGGTCCCATTCTCGCCTTCGTGCTCACAGCCGCTGCTAAAAGTCCAGAGACCCTCCGCTGGAAGCGCTGGGAGCGCGGCAAGTACGGAGATCTCGCGGTGTTCTCCTACAGACTTGCCGGAACCAGTGACGTGCCTGAGCTCACATACTGCTGCCTTCCTCAAGGCAATGGGGCCACCCCTTACCAAAATAAGGCCGACACCTACGGCGAATTCGCAGTCAACCCCGCAACCGGAGCCATCATGCGGATCGTGATCAGTGCAGATCTCAATGAAGAACGGAACCCAGACGTGCCCCTTATCCGCTCACAGCTCATGGTTGAATACGGGCCGGTCGAGCTGGGCGGCAAAACCTATATTTGTCCTCAGCGCAGCGTGGAGATCTCCCGCGGCCGCTCTGAGCGCGAACTCCACGAGTGGGGCATGATCTTCAACGTCTACGGTTACTTCGAAACCCTGATCAACGACGCGACCTTTGCCGGGTACCACAAGTTCGGATCGGAAGCCCGCATTCTGCCCGGATACCAGGACGCCGAGGAGCCGAAAAACTCCGCTCCCCCGAAAGCACATTGACGGCCCCTGGAAGATCGGACGATCGATTCCATTCCGGCGCTGTCAATACCGTCTCCTGTCAAACTCCTCCCACATCGTTCATTTCCTTCGCGAAATTTTCCTGAAGGCTTTGCAGGTTATTTCTCCGGATTTTCTACACTGGTATTGACTGAGCCAAACTTCAGGCTTAGGCTAGACCGGATCAAAAATGACAAGTTCAGTTCTTCGGGAATATGCCGCTAGATCCACTTGATCGTTCCAGAGGGTCAGACCAAAGTCAAGTTGCCACTAACTTAAGCATTATGAGGACTTTACAATTTATCACCAATAGATACAACGACTTACGAGACCCCCTTCCCGCTAAACCTTTATATATGAGGAGTTTGATATTTTTAAAAAAGCCGGCAGGGCTGGTTGCACCTTGTTCAAAGCGTCACATCCGGTTGGAGTTCAAAGCGTCACATCCGGTTCGTGTAGACCGGCGAGAAATGTGCCGCCCCGCAAATCTTCAACCCTCAAATTTTCGAGGAAATGCCGCTGGAATTTGCCCTCGGAAATCGCGCGCCTCCCAATCAAGTTAAGTGCCGTTTCGCCGATGAACGGAGTAAGAAGGAACACCCGTGGCCACACGAGCCGATTTGACGGAATCTGCCCTTGACGCGCTGGCTGACGGCGTTGCCCTCGCCGATATCGACGGCCAGGTCGCGTACTGGAACAACGCAGCCGAAGCGATCACAGGCTATTCCGGCTCGGAATCCGTTGGCCTTGCAGCACGCGAGGCGCTCGACAGGTCGATCGTGGGCGGATCCCGCCGATGGATCCTTCTGACCGACGCTCGCCGCAAAGTGGAACAAGGTGTGATGGAATGCGGCTCGCTGTTGCACATCCGACACAAGGCTGGGCATGAACTTCCCGTGCTGGCAAAAATCACGATCCTGCGTGATCGCCTGGGTGGGCTGATCGGGACCGGAGTGCTGTTTCATCCCGCAGAAACTATCGATGCGCTCCCTCATGGAGAACAGAGCCAGAATTCCCTGATCGGAGAAAGCCTGTCGGAACTCGAGCAGCGGCTGGACGGCCTCTATCACGATTTCCAGCACGGAGAGGCGCCGCTCGGCGTTATGTGGGTGATGGTGGACCAGGCGCGCAGCCTGCGTGTCTCGCACGGCATGCGCGCCTGCGAGGCAATGCTCGAAAAAATGGAGAGAACGCTCGCCGGCGGGTTGAAGCCTGCCGAGGAAATCGGCCGATGGGGCGACGACGAATTCCTGGTTCTATCCCATGAGCGGAGCTCTGCCATGCTATCGGCGCACGCGCAAACCCTCGTCGGCGTGGCGCGAACCACCGAATTTCGCTGGTGGGGAGACCGCCTGTCCCTCACCGTAAGCATCGGCGCCGCACAGGCGGAACGAGACGAGACTCTCAATACACTCCTGGAGCGAGCACAGACCGCCATGGCCGTAAGCTCTCGTGCCGGGGGAAATGCGGTGACGATAATACCGGGGAGAAAAGCATGCTCGCCATCATAGGCATCCTCGTAGTTTTCGGCGCGGTTCTTGGCGGCTTTCTGCTTGAAAAAGGACACATCGCCGTACTTCTGCAACCCGCCGAGTTGCTGATCATCGTCGGAGCAGCAATCGGCACAATGCTGGCGGCAAATCCTCCGCACATCCTGAAAGGAATTCTCGGCGGCCTGAAGGAAGTTTTAAGCAGTTCCAGGTTCACGAAGCAGCGCTATCTGAGTTTGCTGAAAATGATGTTCCTGTTTTTGAACAAGGTTCGCAAAGAAGGCCTGCTCAGCGTGGAGAATGACGTGGAGAAGCCGAAGGAGAGTGCTATCTTCAAGAGTTTTCCGGATTTTTTGGCCGATCATCATGCACTCAACTTCGTTTGCGACACACTGCGAATGGCCATCACCGGCGGGGTGGACCCGTTCGACCTGGACCAGATGATGGAACTCGATATGGAGGTCCATCACCAGGAGGCCACGCACCCGGTAAACGCTCTGATGACCATGGCCGATGCGCTGCCGGGACTGGGAATCGTGGCCGCTGTACTGGGAGTAGTGATCACCATGGGTGCGCTGGGAGGGCCACCGGAAGAGATCGGCCACAAGGTGGCGGCCGCGCTCGTGGGGACGTTTCTCGGCATTTTGTTGTGCTACGGCGTGGCCGGGCCGCTCAGTGCAAACATGGCCAAGACAGTCGATGAGCACAATGATTATCTGAGCGTGCTCCGCGTGCTCCTGCTCGCATTTCTCAAAGGGGCAGCGCCAATGATTGCCATCGAGATGGCCAGGCGTGCGATCCCGGCGCGCGTACGGCCGGCCTTTGAAGAAATGGAAAAACATTGCAAAGGCCAGGACGGTCAGGCCGCCGCAGCGGGCAAAGCCGCCTAGAAGGATTTCCACCGTGACAGCGAAAACGCGTCCCATCATCATCATCAAGAAGAAAGCCGCGCATGCGGGCCACCATGGCGGCGCATGGAAGGTGGCCTATGCGGATTTTGTAACAGCGATGATGTCCCTGTTCATCGTACTGTGGCTTGTGAACTCGAGTGAGAAGGTTAAGAAGGCGGTCGCAGGTTATTTCAATGATCCCCGCGGCAGCGGAACAATGTTGGGAACCACGATGACCGGTACCGGCGAAACCGTCAGTCTGGCCGCTGCCGACGCAATGCAGAAGCTGAAAGAAAAGCTCGAGCAGGAGATCAAAGCAAAAAAAGATCTCTTGAAACTCTCCAAGCAGATTGAAATCACCATCACGCCGGAAGGCCTGCGGATCGAACTACTGGAAGACAAGAATGGAACCTTCTACCAGAGCGGCAGCGCGCGGTTGAGCGACAGCGGGCAGGAGTTGCTCGGATTGCTGGCAGCGGAATTGAAGACATTGCCGAATTCGCTGCTCATCGAGGGACACACCGACGCCACTCCCTATTCAGAAGACGCTGCCTACACCAACTGGGAGTTGTCGGCCGATCGCGCAAATGCCGCGCGAAGATTGATGCAGGAGGATGGCGTTCGCAAAGATCAGGTAACGCAGGTGCGCGGATACTCCGATCAACTTTTGCGCGTGAAAAACAATCCATACGACCCGTCGAACCGTCGCATCTCGATCCTGGTAAAGAACCAGGAGCTGAAAATGCCGCCGTCCCTGAATGCCATCGCGGACACCCATATCCGCACGGAAGCGCCTGCACCGGCAAATGACGGCAGCAAAGTGCCCAGGCACTGACGCATGAAATTCCGGCGCCGTGCAGCGCGTGGTGTACTCTGGTGCACGAGCAGGAAAGCGTTTACCGAGGAATCTGGAAATGGGTGTTGTTGCTGGAGTGGATTTCGGCACGCTGAGCGTGCGCGTGACATTGGTAGACAGCCAGTATGGGCCGATCGGAACCTCATCGGCTTCCTATCCCCTGCATCGACGTCGCGAAGACCCGGATTTTGCCACCCAGTCGCATGCCGATCAGATGGCCGCTCTGGCTGCCGCCATCAAGGATGCGCTGTCCGCGACAGGCATCGACGGAGATAGCGTGCAGGCCATTGCGCTCGATACCACCGGCTCCAGCGTCATTCCCGTGGGTGAAGGCCTCGAACCGCTGGATGACTACTACCTGTGGTGCGACCACCGCGCCCATTCCGAAGCCGAGGAGATCACGAAAAAGGCACATGAGATGGGTCTCGAGGCGATCGAGTGGTGCGGTGGAGTCTATTCGCACGAGTGGGGTTTTGCCAAGCTGCTGCACTGGCTGCGGCACAATCCCGGCAAGCGCGACAAACTCGTCACCGCGCTCGAACATTGCGACATGGTCGCTGCAACTCTCAGCGGCGTAACGACCGTCGACGCCCTGAAGCGAAGCGTCTGCGCGATGGGCCACAAATGGATGTGGAATCCAAAGTGGGGCGGATTGCCCCCGGAGGATTTCCTCATCGCCGTCGATCCCCTGCTGAAAGGCGTGCGCGCCAAGATGGGTGGCGAATATCTCACCAGCGACAAAATCGCCGGACATCTATCCAGGAATTGGGCGGCTAAGCTGGGCCTGCGCCCGGGAATTCCAATACCCGTCGGCGCATTTGACGCGCACTGGGATGCTATCGGCTCGAACATCCGCGAAGGCGATGTGGTGAATGTAGTCGGTACTTCGACCTGCATCATCGCCATGGCGCGCGATGCGCAACTGGTGCCCGGTGTGTGCGGTGTGGTGCCGGGGAGCGTCCATCCCGCTTACACAGGAATCGAAGCAGGACTGTCGGCAACCGGCGACATTTTCGAAGCGATCGCACAGCGCGCAGGAACACGAGTGCACGATCTCTCGAAAGGGCTGGAGTCGTTCACCGCAGGGCAGACAGGATTGCTGCGACTCAGTTGGGACAACGGGGATCGCACGGTTCTGGTGAATCCGGAACTCGGCGGGATTACGCTCGGATGGAACATGGTGAGCACCGCGCAGGATGAGCTTTTCGCGGCCATTGAGGGAACCGCCTTTCATACCCGGATCATTCTGGAGCGCATCGCGGAGCACGGCGTGAACGTGGATCGCGTAATCAACGCGGGCGGAATTCCACAGAAGAATGAAGTTCTGAATCAGGTCTATGCAAACGTGCTGAACAAGCCCGTGCTCGTGCCCGCGGGCATCCCGACAAGCCTGGGGTCGGGAATCATTGCGCTGCTCGCCGCAGGGATTTACAAGTCGATCGAAGAGGCTCAGGCCGCGGTGTGTCTGCCCTTCCGCACCGTTCAACCTGACCGCCGCACAACCGACACCTATGATCGGCTCTACGCGTTATACCGGGATGCATATTTCGCCCTGGGCCAGCGGCATGCCCCTGCAATGCCTCTCGGGCGGATCCTGCCCGAGTTGCGCGAGATTGCCGCGGAGGCCAGGCGGCTCACTTGAACTCAGGCTGAGAAATGCGAGCGCTGAGCGGTTTTGCCTCTGCAAAGAAAACGCCGGAGGGGCGGGAAGCTCCTCCGGCGTTCTGTTCTTGAGTTTCAGTTAGAAGTCGAAACGCAGCCCAAATTGCATGCGGCGAGGAACCGTAAGAACGCTGGTTGCAACGCCCAGATTGCCGCCGGTCAGACCCGTGTTGATGTAGGCCGGGTCAAAACGGACGGAGTTGGTGACGTTGTAAACCTCCCAGGCGAACCTTAGAGCTCCGTACTCTCGAATCTTCCAGCTCTTGGCGAGACCTGTGTCGATGTTGAAGTAACCATCACCCCGGAAATTGTTTCGCTGGCCTGCTTCGCCCGGATACGGCAAGCGGATGTTCCCGCCATTGCATCCACCGCAATAGACGCCCGAGTTGATAGCGTCAGGATCCCTGAAGTACTGCGGGTTGCCATTCTGGTCATAATGTTTTTTCGTCGCGATGGGAGCAGTCTGCACGCCGTAGCTCTCGATTTCCCAGTTGGTCGTCCAGCCGGGCTCGTAGAAAGAGAACGGCAGTCCGCTGGTCCAACGGTTGAGGCCTGACCACTGCCATCCACCGATGATTGCGTCGGCGAAGGCGTTGCTGCCGCCACCCACCGCTTTCCCGCGGCCGAAGGGAAGTTGGTACAGCCAATCGACCGTGATGAGGTGTCGGGTGTCAAAGTCCGACGACCCGCGGTTGAGATAGGGCTTCCAGGTGTTGAGGATGTAAGAGAAGGCTCCCTGGACAGGGTTGTTCAATGTGGAGCGCTCGTTGTCCGATCCCATGTCGATGGAGTGCGACCATGTGTAAGCGAAGTCCATCTGCAACCCATGACTCATCGGATGGCGCAGAGTGAACTGACCTGCGTTGTAGTAGCTGCTGCCTACGCTCGAAAGCGCGTAGAGCGTTGAGAACTGATCTTGCCAGAAGTGCGGCTGCCAATCAGCTGGGTTGGGATACCAGCCGTTTCCCGGAAGGGGCGAGTAGAAGTCGACATCGGAGAGCGATGTGGTCGCGCCCCAGTTGTACCGGTAAGGCGCCCATTCCCACGCATACAGCGCCTGCGTTGCGCTCTCACCCTCGTAGTCGTAGTTCTGAAGGAAGGAGAAAACGTTCTCGAAATAAGGAATGGCGGGAACAGAAGCATTAGGATCGGCGCCATTCTGATCGACCAGCTTGGAAAGCTGGGCTCCAGCCCCATAGTAGTCGCCTCCACCCTGCGGATCGACATAGTCGACCGGTTCAGCAAGATCCAGGCTTTGCAGGAGGCGCTTGCCCAATCTGCCGACATAGGCAGCTTCAAAAATGAACCCTCCCGGAAATTCGTGCTGGAGGGAGAAATCCATCGTTTCGGAGTAAGGAGTCTTGATGCGGCTGTCGAGCCCGGATTGAATACTGAAGCTGTTGTTTGGATACAAATACGGGAACGAGGTGGTCTGGTCCGGGGTTGGGTGCGCGATGTCTGGCAAAGTGTTGCGTCCCACGAAGCGCGGCGCACCGGGATGGCCGCATCCCGTCGCGCAGTCACCTGTGATCTGATACAGGCCCGCCGAGGGATTCGTGAGCGCGGAACTCAGGCCGAACGAGCCGTGCGCACTTATGTCGGCAACAAGCGCTTCGCCAAAATGGTCGTAATACATGCCGAAGCCGGCGCGAATGGATGTCTTGGGGTTAGGTGAGTATGCTACTGCGAGTCGCGGGGCGAAATTGTTCCCATTGGCCGGGTAGAATCCGGGCTTGTTGTAGAATTTGCCGCTTGGGGCAAAGGTCAGGTCGTCCTCATAGATCTGTCCGGCCTGTGCCGCTGCTCTCGCGAGAGATACCAGGCGTGGGTATCGATCGTTGGCGCGATTTGCTGGCCCTCCGTCTCCCAGGGAGTCTGCAAGATAGGAGTACCGTACGCCGAAGGTAAACGTCAGGTTTGGCCGCACCCGCCACGCATCCTGAGCGTAGCCTTCATATTCGTTTGCCTTGAAGTGGCGATCGATGAAAGCCCCATCCGCCAGCAGCGAACCTTCGGTGGGACTGCTGATCTGGTAATTGATGTGATCCGTACGAGACGGCATCGTACCGACCATATTGGCGAAGGCAATATCGTAGGAGTTGACGAATCCGCCATCCACTGCGTCAACGCCGGGTGCGTCACTTGAGAGCCAATAGGGGTTGGTGCTGCCGCTGGAATAGGAATTCTGATCAGTAGAGCTGTTCTGGTGGATAAGGCGCCAGTTGAAGCCGAACTGCAAAGTGTGCGCGCCCTTAGTCCAGCTCAGGTTGTCCACCAGGTTGTTGACCGGAACGCTGTTGATGGTGGAGCGGTCCTGCGAGGTCGGGTCGTCAAGGAAGCGAAAGGTAACATAGTCTCCCGAACCGGCGCCGGCCGTGCTGTAGCCCTGGCGTATGTAGCCATAGCGGACATCGTTCACCAGGTTCCGGGTAATCGTCCAGGAGTCGCCGCCGATGATTCCCTTGTTGTTTGAGGAGTTGACGCTCTGCGGACCCTGCCCGGGAAACTGTTCCGTATCGCCGCTGGTATCTTTTTGCAATTGTCCGCGGACAAAGATGTGGTGCTTCTCTGTCGGGGTAAAGTCCATTCTGGCAAGGTACGTGTTTTGATCGAGCGGCTGCGGAGAATAGAACGAGAAAGACCCCTCGTTCAACCCATCGCCAAGCGCTACGCCGTTCGCCGCCGGAAACGTGTTGAAGAGTGAAAGGGCATTTGGGTTGGGTCCCGGAGGGGCGGGGTATGCCGTGGTATTGCAGACCCAGCAGCCGGCATCCAGGTCGGCAATATCGCCCGAGGACAACGTGGTGTTACCGCTGCCATCGGCGTTGGGAAAGACAATCTGGCCGTTCTGGTAGCTTGCCGTCGGCACGGTTCGGATTACGGACGCTGATTCGCGCCGCCGCATAGCTTCCCAGTTGCCGAAGAAGAAAAGCTTGTCTTTCCAGATCGGACCGCCAAGATCGGCGCCGAAGATGTTGCGGACGAGTTTGCCGGGCACATTGGACTCGCCCGAATTCAACTGGCCCTGCTTTACGAACCAGTCGTTTGCTACACCCAGGCCGTTGCGGTTGTACCAATACGCTGCGCCATGATACTTGTTGGTGCCCGACTTGGTGACCATGCTGATCTGGGCGCCGGAAGAGCGGCCGGAATCAGCGTTGGAGTTTCCTGTGACAACGCGAAACTCCTCGATAGAGTCCTGAGTCTGGCGGAGAACGCCGGTGAAGGCATAGCCATTGACCTGATCATTGTCATCGATGCCATCGATCGTGACGTTGCCCTGGTCCGCACGTCCGCCATTCACGGCGCCGCTGCGGGGATCATTCGCGCCAATGTTGACGGCCGGTAGAAATAGAACACCAGGCTGAAGCGACAGCAGATCAGGCACGTTGCGCTCTTCGGAGGGCAGAGCCTGAATGGTGGCGTTATCCGTGGCGTTGCCGAGCGAGGCGTCGGAAATGTTCAGGGTTTGAGCTTCCGCCGATACGTCCACCGTCACGTTGCTTGCCTGCACCGTGAGTGAGAAATCGATGGTCGCGGGCTGGTTGACCAGCAGTTCTGCGGTCTTGCTCTGATCGCCGAATCCGGATGCGGTCACCGTAATCCTGTATTTTGCGGGAGGGATTTGCGCAAACACATACGAACCAGAACTGTCGGCGACTCTTGACAAGGAAGAGTTACTTGCCATGTTCGTAATGGTGATTGTGGCGCCCGGCACGAGAGCCCCGGAAGGATCCTTGATTGTGCCGCGGAGCGTGGTGGTTGCGATCTGGCCAAACGAGGGTACGACGATGGAAAGGATACAAAGAAGTATCCATCCCCCAAAGGATTTCTTCACGGCTGTTCCTCCAAAAAAGGTACACACGTATTCGGTTTGTCTTCTCTGCAAGTGACCGCTGGACCACAACCCGCGCAATTGCCTTAGTGCAACTGGAGAAACAGCGCTCCCTTATCCTGGGAGCGGGCCGCGGGAATCAAAGTGCCATTTCAAGCGTTTCGACGCCGGCATCGATTCACCGGGCCAGGGGATTTCACAATAATCTATTCGCTCAACCGGTCAGGATTCAATAAAGATTTTCTCTTCGTCCCTGGAAAAATGGTCCTGGTCACCCGAAAACAGCCTTTCATGTCATTGTTGCTGTTGCATCTGTTGAACGTCGATCAGCTGCCTCAGCGGCTCGGGAGGCTGCTGGGCGCGCTCAACGAGCACCGACCAGTCCTCCGGAATCGGCATCTTGCGATCCAGCGCGGGTGGCCCATCACTGGCTTCAACCTGCACGGCGACGTACAGTTCGCTGGAAGTCTTCCCCCGAAAGATGCCGTGAGTCGGAGGGACATCCGCATAGTCGCGACCGATCGCGGCCCGAATGTGTCGGTGGTGGGCAACAAGATTATTGGTGGGATCAAAACCCACCCAACCGAGGTTTGGCATCAGTACGTCCACCCAGGCGTGACTGGCGTCGGGAGTGGAGCGATCGTGATCCTCTCGGCTGCGGTAAAGATAACCCGAGACGTAGCGTGCCGGTATGTGTACCAGCCGCAGCAGCGCAATCATCGTGTGCGCGAAGTCCTGGCAGACGCCGCAGCGGTTGAGGATCGCTTCATCAATGGGAGAGTCGACCCGCGTCGATCGCGGGACGTATTCAAAGTATTCAAACAGGCGCTGATTCAACTCCTGTACGAGCATCATGGGATCGTCCCGCCGAGTGACATCGAGGCGAGCAGCCAGGTTCAGCAGTGCCGGCGTTTCGGTGGCAAATTCACTGGGCAGAATCATCTCCCAGTAGTCGCCCGCACTGACCATAGAGTCGAGAGCCTGCCAGGCGTCCGGAGAGAGGAAACTGGGAACATCCGGCATAGGCTGTTGTTCGACTACGGACTCGGCTACTATAACGAGCTGATTATGTTCACCCGGGATATCGAAGTGGTGAACGTTGTTGCCGAAATGATCGCGGTAGGTGAAGACGCGACAGCGTGGGCTCACCGAAAGCGAGAACGTGAGGCAATGCTGGTTGGAATCAGACCGCGGGTGCATGCGGGTTTCCATAATGCTTTCACTTACCGCCTCAGAGTAGCGGAAGCGCGTAAGGTGGCGGATGGAATAGCAGTTCATTGGGTTCCCGACATTTAGATGGCCAATGCAGATTGAATTGAATACTGGATGTAATAGCGGTACACGAGATCGTGAATGCTCATGCATCGCTGACGAATGGAATGAAGGAACCCAGCCGTATCCCCGGCGAGAGTCTCGCCGATGGAGGTATAGCTGAGCATCGCGTGAAGGCGGCCAATACTTGCGGTGAGTTCATCCGGCGGGCGGCGGCCGCCGGTGTGCTGAATAGATTGGATCGCCTGCCGCACACCCTCAACGGAATAGCGTATGGCGTGTGGGAAGTCGCGATTGAGCAAAAGGAATTCGAGGATGCGATCCGGCGTGAGATCGGCAGTATAGACCTGGCAATAACCTTCAAACGCAGTGCAGCAACGCAGAATTCCGACGAGCTCCAGGTATTGGTAGCCGGAATACTCACGCTCCTGAGCATGAAACAGATGCGGATGGTAGACCTCAAGGAGGGTTGCAATTGCGTATGCGCGTTCGAGGTAACGTCCGAGACGAATAAAATGCCACCCCTGCCCATGGATCATTGTCGTATCACTGACGCCCTTAAATAAATGGATGGCATCGATGACGGATGCAAGGGCGTCGTTGATATTCGAGCGAAACTGGATTGCCGTGTGGGGCGAGTGCATCTGATGGTAAAGCCGGTTGAGGCGCTGCCACTGCTCGGTAGAGATCTCTTCACGAATCTGGCGCGCGTTTTCACGGGCGGCGTCAATGCAGCATGTGACGGATGCCGGATAATGCTTGTCGAAAACGAGCTTCTCGGCGTTTTCGCCCCCATCACCATTCCACTCGAGGCCGACCGGACTTCCCAAAGACGCGATCAGCCGCTGCCAATGCGTTTCTGCACTGGCCCCTCCTGAGTCGAGCATGAGGCTCATCGCGACGTCGAGTTGGCGCACAGTGTTCTCGGCCCGCTCCAGGTAGCGGCTCATCCAGTAGAGACTGTCGGCAACTCGCGATAACATCTTCGTCGTCTCCCGAGGTCTTTGACTCACGGCTATTCCAGAACCCATGTATCCTTGCTTCCGCCGCCTTGCGATGAATTGACAACGAGCGATCCCTTTTCAAGAGCTACGCGCGTCAATCCTCCCGGGACGATGTTGATCTTGTCGCCGAAAAGAATGTACGGCCGCAAGTCCACGTGACGCGGCTCGAGATGATCGCCGATGAGACAGGGCGCGCGAGAAAAGTCGAGCGTCGGCTGTGCGATGTAATTACGCGGATTTGCCTCGATGCGAGCTGCGAATTCTTCGCGCTGTTGAGCCGTGGAGTGAGGCCCTATCAGCATCCCGTAGCCGCCACTCTCACCGACGGCTTTGACGACCAGTTTGTCGAGATTCGCGAGTACGTGACGGCGTTCCTTCTCTTCGGTCAGGAGAAAGGTTTCGACGTTATTGAGGATGGGGTCTTCGTCGAGATAGTAGCGGATGATTCGCGGAACGTAAGCATACAGTGCCTTATCGTCTGCCAGGCCGGTTCCGAAAGCATTTGTAACGGTGACATTGCCGGCACGATAGGCGTTGAACAGGCCGGTACACCCCAGGATGGAGTCGCCGCGGAAAATGAGAGGATCACTGAAATCGTCATCGACGCGACGGTAGATAACGTCAACGCGTTTGAGCCCGTCCGTCGTCCGCATGTAGACAATGTTGTCGTGCGTGACGAGGTCACGGCCTTCCACAAGGTCGATACCCATCTGGCGGGCCAGGTAGGTGTGCTCGAAGTACGCGGAATTGAAGACGCCCGGAGTAAGAAGCACGATGTTCGGCTCGGGGCGACCCTCCGGGGCCAGCGAGCGTAGCGTGGCGAGCAGCAGTTGCGGGTAGTGCTCGATGGGACGCACACCATAGCTGTGAAAAAGTTGCGGAAAGGTGCGCTTCATGACGCGTCGGTTGGTGAGCATGTAGCTCACGCCGGAGGGTACGCGCAGATTATCTTCAAGGACCACAAACTCGCCTGTATTCAGACGCAGCAGATCAGTACCGACAACGGAGATGTAGACATTACGCGGAACTTGCAGCCCGCGCATTTGACGACGATAGTGCTTGCAGCTATAGATCAGTTCTCGCGGCACTACGTGGTCGTTGAGGATCTTCGCCTCGGAATACACGTCCCGGAGAAACAGATTCAGAGCAGTGATGCGCTGCGTGAGTCCGCGTTCGATACGGTCCCATTCCTGTGAAGTAATCAGGCGCGGAAGCAGGTCATAGGGGAAGATCTTCTCTGTTCCCTCGTTGCGCCCATAGACGGTAAAAGTGATGCCCTGAGTGAGAAATGACAGTTCGGCCGACTGTTTCCGTCGCTGCATTTCCTCCTGGGGGAGGCGGGCGACAGTCTCGGCAAGGGCGCTATAGTGTGGGCGTACCTCACCCGATGCCAGACGCATCTCATCGAACGCGTGATCGAGGTGGTAATCGCCAAATAGCGTTTCCAATTCCGCTGCAGCGAGGCCGCTCATGATGTCTACATCCCCTCAGGTACTAAGTTCAAGGCTTCGTATTCAGTCGAATTGTCGCAGACGAAGGGCTGGTCCGCGGGAAGCCGAAGCAACTGTACCTTGTTCTTTAGCTTTTAACATGGGGGACATAAAGGCACAATCAGGAACCAGGTCAGCCCACGCAGCCACGCTCCCTGTCACTCCCATTTGATCAGGTCCCTGCCAACAGAGACGCACCTCGCAGGGTCCAGGAGATAGCATCTGAACATGAGCTATGACCTGATGGTCTTCGAGCCCGATGCGGTTCCCGCCAGTCATGAAGAGTTTCTGGACTGGTATGCACGGCAGACCAAGTGGAGCGAATGCCACGGTTACGACGATCCTGCGATCGCTTCAGAACGGCTGCGGGGTTGGTTCCAGGAGATCATCGGCATTTTTCCTCCCATGAACGGCCCGTCAGCTTTGGGAACGCCGCCTCAAGAGGAGGCGTCAAGCTCCGATTACGCGATTGGGACAGATTTTATCTTTGCGTCGTTCGCCTGGTCGAAGGCGGAAGCTGCCTACATGACGGTTGCACGGCTGGCTGAGAAGTACGGCTTGGGGCTCTTCAATGCGAGTTCAACGGGAGAAGAGGTGTGGACTCCTGAAAGCGGTCGGATGACGCTGGCCCACGATAAGACCCAACCGACCATTGCCGGTCGGATCAAGAAGTTACTGAATCTGGACTGAAAATTTAGCTGCCCGGTCAAATGCCGGAGGGGCGTGGGATAACCTGAATTCTTCAGGAGGCTCCTTCCGGGTGCACATTGTGAAGCGCTTTACCAGGTACTTTCCTTCATTCCTTATCAGCGTGTTCGCCATCTCAGCCGTCACTGCGCAGAAGGCACCTATCCAGATCACCGCCGATCTTTCGGACGCACCTCGAAAGCTCTTCCATGCCGAAATAGATCTCCCGGTCTCTCCCGGGCCCCTCACGCTGGTATCGCCGGAGTGGATTCCGGGGCACCACATGCCGTCGGGGCCGGCTGCTGCGATTACCGGCGTCGTGTTCACGGCCAACGGTAAGCCGGTGGAATGGCGGCGCGATGATGTGAACCTCTACGAATTTCATCTCACCGTCCCGGCCGGCGTGACGACGCTCCATGTGCATCTTGATTCGATCGTGACGAGGAGGGTGTCTCAAAGGTTGGCGGCGCTGGAGTGGGAGGCTCTGATGCTGTACCCGGCGCATATGCCGGTGAAAGACATACCAATCCAACCGTCGGTGAAGGTGCCTGCCGGCTGGGGAATCGGCACCGCGTTGAAGCCGGTCAGCGGCGCAGCATGGCCGGTGCCTGCCGCAGGGGGGGTTACGAAGTTCGCCGTGACCAATGTGGAGCAATTGGAGGATTCTCCGATCCTGACAGGACTGTATTTCCATGAATTTCCGCTGGCTCCGACGATCAAGCCGCAGCACTTTCTTGATGTCGCCGCAGAGGCGCCGGAGGATTCGAACCTTAGACCCGCAGTGCTGGCGGAGGTTGCAAACCTGGTGCGCGAGGCTGATGCGCTCTACGGTTCGCATCACTACGACGAGTATCACTTTCTGCTTACGCTATCGGACATTGCAGGCGGGATGGGGCTGGAGCACGGACAATCATCGGACAACGGCATCGGTGAGAAGGGATTCGCGGACGATGTTCACCAGTTGCCGGAGTCAGATCTGTTGTCGCATGAGTTCACCCATTCCTGGAACGGAAAGTATCGTCGGCCTGTGGGACTCTATCAACCCGACTTCGCCACACCCATGCAGGGTGCGCTTTTGTGGGTTTATGAGGGCATGACGCAATACCTCGGCGATGTGCTGGCGGCGCGATCGGGACTGAAGACGCCAGACCAGTACAAAGATGTCCTCGCTTCCATCGCCGCCGAATTGGACTATACGCGCGGACGTGAATGGAGGCCCACTGCAGACACGGCAGTTGCTGCGAGCATCCTCCGCGGAGGAAATCCGGCCTGGGAGAACTGGCGACGCGAGCAGGACTACTACTACGAAGGCGAGTTGCTGTGGCTCGATGCGGATACGCTCATTCGGAAGACGACCGGCAACAAAAAGTCACTGGACGACTTCGAGAAAATCTTCCTCGGGAAAGGTGGAAATACAGGACCTTTGATCGTGACCTACACCTTCGATGAGCTGGTACACGATCTGAACCAGGTTATGCCCTATGACTGGGCGAGGTTCCTGCATGATCGCGTGGAAAGAATCAATCCCCGGGTAGATGGCGCGGGTTTGGAACAGGGCGGATACAGGCTCGTCTACAAAGACAAGCCGACGAAATCTGAGCGGATGATCGAAGCGGCTGAGGGCCGTCGGAGTGCAGGCATTGATTGCTGGTACTCGATCGGGTTGCGCCTCGGGCCGGATGGCACCATCGCCGACGTTCTTTGGAACGGGCCTGCGGACAAGGCAGGACTTGCACCCGGTGAGAAGCTCATGGCAGTGAACGACAAAGTCTACTCAGCCGATGCGCTGCGCGAGGCAATCCGCGAAGCGAAAGACCCATCGAAACCGATTCGCGTGATCGCCCAGGCGGATTCGTTTGTCTCGACCACGCAGATCGATTATCACAACGGTGAGCGCTATCCAGCGCTGGAGCGCGTCGAGGGAACGCCTTCGTACCTCGATGACATCATCAGGCCGCTGACCACGCCGGAGAAAGTCACAGAGCCTAAGAAGGACGATGGAGATTAGCCCTCAATGCGGCCTGCCTGGCAGGACGAAGTGTTCGTCGCAGCGAGGTTCATAGTTGTCTCCGGCCATGATGATGGGACTGTCGTATGAAGCGGGCTTGCCGTCAAGCAGACGCTGCGGATAAAGCGCTTTCGCACCACAGCTACAGTACGCGACGAGCTCGGTCAGGTTGCCTGCGTAAGTGCGGACAAGCCAGGAAAGCTGGAGCATCTCGCCGAAAGGCATGCCGCGGAAGTCGAGTTCCAAACCGGAAACGAGAACGTCGTGCCCCCATTGCATCAGGCGCCTCGTGAAGAGAAATAGATCGTTGACGAACTGACCTTCGTCGATGGCGATGCACTCGATCCGCTTGCCGATCTTCTGCTCCGTCGCCTCCAGAATGGGCAGGATCGACCAGGGATCACTCGATGGAAATTCGACGGCTTCCATCTTTCCGCAGCCATTCGGATTGCGGCTCTCGACCCAGCCGGCTGCGGCCTTGGTGTCGGCGCTGGGCTTGAGAAGCAGCACGAATTGATGCGCATATTGGCGGCGGATCTCGATGCGGCGCAGGAGTTCTGCTGTCTTGTTGCTGCGCATCGGACCGACGATCATTTCCAGTTTGCCAACCACCGGCATTTCTCCGCGGATCTTCTTCCCCGAATCGAACTTTGGTCAGCCAAATCGCGCGCGCTTGACGGTCTGGCGGAAATCTTCACCTGTAATCTCGACCTTCACACACATCTCGGCGAGGCGGGAGCGCATGCGATCGCCAATTCGATCGCCAAGCGTCTGCTCCCGCGCAGCGCGTTCGACGCTGCTTAACGCTCCTCCACCTGCGGGCAGATCGGGATAGTTCGTCGTGATGATCGTCGTCTGCTTGTCGTTGTAGCGCGAGTTGAGGATGAGGGCGACAGTGTCCCAAACCCACTCGTTGGGCTTCTGCGCGCCGAGATCGTCCAGTACCAGGACTTCAGCCGCAAAGACGGGCTGAAGCAACTCAAGCTCTGTTGTGTTCACCTGGGGGTTGTAGCTGTTCTGAATATTCTTGAGCAGTTCCCGGTAATCGCAGAAGAGGCCTCTGCACCCTTTCTCCTGTACGAGGCGGCGAAGAACACCAACAGCCAGATGTGTCTTTCCGACACCGATGGAACCAGTGAAAAGCAGCCCCTTCCCTCCGGTGTCGTGCGGAAACTCTTCGACAAACCTGCGGGCCGTGAGGATGGCCTTGCCCAATGACGGATTGGCTCCGCGAAAATCAGTTTCGTAACCGTCGAGGGTGTAGTGACGGTATCGCTCAGGGATGTGCGAAGCGCCGAGGCGTCGTTCTTCGCGCTGGGACTGCTGGCACTCGCAGGGACGCGAGACCCACAGGCCGGAGTCGGAGATGACGCGGACGAGACCGATACCGTCACAGATTGGACATACGCTCATGGCTTCTCTTCAAGCGTAGCGCAAACCAGCCCACGCGGATGCCGGTGGGAAAGGCGGGTTCCATAGTGGAAAATCCGCTCAGCGATCCCAGGGCGTTAAGATAGGACTTCGTTTGTTCTCAATCACTGAAGAGGTGTGCTGCTGTGAACAGGGTCTCAACACGTGTTGCCATTGCCGTTCTTGCCGTATTTGCGGGATCGGCTTCGAATTGCCTCACCGGACAGACTCCCCTTGCCCAGCCGACGCAGGAGCCTGGGAATGTGCCCGAGACGAAGGCTCCGGCCGCGACGCAGGCGGCGCCCAAACACCCGGAATGGGCCAACTTGGACAAGCATGATCTCCAGTTGCTCACGGATTTTCCGTGGCTGGCTCGGTTCAAGGATGCCAATTTGAGGATCGGGCCACCCGCGGCAGGGGATAAGCGGGTCGTGTTCATGGGAGACTCCATTACTGAGGGCTGGCATTTCGATCAGCCCGGCGGAGTGTTTGCGAATAAGCCCTATGTCAATCGCGGCATCAGCGGACAGACCACTCCGCAGATGGTGCTGCGTTTCCACCAGGATGTGATCAATCTTCAGCCGAAAGTCGTGGTGATCCTGGCGGGAACGAACGATATCGCAGGCAACACAGGGCCGATGACTCCAGAGGACACGGAAAACAATATCGCCGCCATGGCAGAGATGGCGGAGCAAAATCATATTGCGGTGGTGCTGTGTTCGATCCTGCCAGCCTATGATTACCCATGGCAACCAGGGTTGACGCCCGCGCCAAAGATCGATGCGCTGAATGCGTGGATCAAGGACTATGCTTCCCAGCATGGGTATGTGTACGTCGACTACCACTCCGCGATGAAGGATGCGCGCGACGGCCTTCCTGCAAGTTTAAGCGGCGACGGAGTGCATCCCGCGCGGGCCGGATACGACATCATGGTACCCCTGGTAGAAACAGGCATTACGAAAGCGATGAAAGGCAGCAGGCAGTAGTCGCAGGACAGAGAAGTTCTGCCCCATTCTCTTGACATTAAGCTCCCCGGCCTGACTGGCTAGCCACCGGAGCCTCTTTCAACCAGTGAAGCTGTTAGACTCATCAAACAATAGGGATCTGTATGCGCTTGTGGTCTATTCAAATTCGCAATTATCTCGTCGTGATGCTGGTTCTGTTCTTTCCGGTATTCCTGAAGTGTCAGCAGGTAGTCGAGAGAGGCGCCGGGGGCAGACCGGCTCAGGTCTTGGATGAGACAGATCAATGGACGACTCCCCTGCTGCTTGTCAACGACAAGGACCTGCAGATTTATATCCCCGATGTCACTAGTCCAGATTGGTTGACGCGGAACTATCCGGATTATCACGATCGGAGTTTTTATACCCTCTCGATTTTCACCTTCTACAAGACTCCTGAGGCGTGTCGGGCTAACCAGACAGCCTGGGGATTGGCAAGCGGCGAGGATCTGAACGACTGTATCGCGATTGGATACAGGGTTCGCAGTGTAATCATCCATCCACATGAGCGATCAGTCACCTTATTGAAGGCCGCCATGGTCGATTTAAAGGGTGCCATCTTGCCGGCCTCTATCAAGACAGACAGGGTTTCCCGCTTTTGGAATCAGTTGGACGAGAATTCCCAAACCGCTCTGAAGAAGGCCGACGCGCTCGTCGCCGAGCAAATGAAGATCTACGATCAGAAATTGCAGAGCGCCCACTAGGGCTGCGCCTCTTCCTCATTGAGTGGAGATTCACCCATAGAAGAAAAGACTTGCTCATCGATAGGCTCGTCGTTGAATCTACCGCTGAACTGGTCAAATGGGGCTGCCCCCAAACGGTGGAAACTTCAAAGGAGATTGCATGAGACGCTTCGCTCGTCAGCCGCTGGTCACTGCCACTTTAGTTTTCCTCTTGCTCGGTATCTCGAATCTGCAATTGCGGGCCTCCGCTCAGGAAGGTGAGAAGCCAAAAGAGGAGGCATACTCTGCCGTGGCCATTGGAACTGGCGGGAGCGTCGGAGGAAAATCCGTCCAGTTCGATTTCAGGATCACAAAGTACACGACAGATGAAGAAGTTAACGAGTTGGCCACTCTCCTGAAGGAGAAAGGCCAGGATGCCCTGCGGAGCGCACTGGAAAAGCGGGATGCGGGACGGATTAATCGGACGGGTACCGTTGGAAATCAGATTGCAGTTGCGCGCAAGCGCCAGGTTGGCTCGGAAACGGTGATCACGATTGTTACCGCTCGACAAATGTCTTTTGCGGAGCTCTATAACGGCGGCCGCTCAACCGACTATCCGTTCGGATACCTGCAGGTGAAGCTGAATGGAAAGGATCCCGGCACGGGCCAGATTATGGCTGCGGCGAAAATCCGCTTCGACAAGAAAAAGGGAAATTACGAGATCGAGAGCTTCGGGAACCAGTACATCAGGGCGACCAACGTCCGGCCGTGGAAATGACCGATTTCTGTTTCCCTTGTATCCCGCGTTATTGAGCGGGAGTTGAAGCCCTTCGCAGCGATATGAGTGTCCATCCGGTTGAACGGATGGACACTCGTGTTTAGAGGGCAAACTCCGGTCGCAGGCTAAGCGGCGACAGTTGCGCCTTGGGACGCCTTGAGATTGGCGCTGTGTGAGATCTGGGTTAACAGCTGATCGGCATGCTTCTCTTCGTCGAGAGTTTGCTGAAGCATCTGGGCGTGTTCTTTGAGACCGAGCTGCTGTGCCCAATCGCGGGCAGTTCCGTACGATGCAATCTCGTAGTGTTCGATCTTCTGGGCGCTGGCGATGAGGCCCGCGTCGCGGACCGAGCCCGCGTCAGTTTCCTTGGTGATGTTTTCTCCGGAGCCCACGATGGCGGCGAGAATGGGATCCTTCTTGTCGCTTGCGTCATTAATCACATCCCCGAGCAGCCGTTGCAGGCGGGTGACATGGTTCCGTGTTTCCTGAAGGTGCGACTGAAATGCCTGCTTTAGCTGAGTCTCCTGAGCATGATCGATCATCTTTGGAAGTCCATCGACGATCTGGTTCTCAGTGGATAGAAGGTAACGTAGCTGTGCGGTGTAGAGTTCGCGAAGGTTCGGAAAGTCGTTGGGTGTGATGAATCCCATAAGGTATTTCCTTCTAGCGAAGGCGGAGTTTTGACGCTCGTCTTCGTCAGGTCAATTTGCTTTCGCTCGTTCCGTGTGTTGGAGGAGAAGACCCAGTTACACGTTGTCCTCTGAGGGCGTAATTCCCGTGGAAATTTGAAGGCAATCAAGAGCCCAAATACGCACCTGCAGCGTGCGAGAGGGCCGCATTCTGGTATCTGATAGAGCCGAGGGCAGTAGGAACTCAGGTCGGGAGCATCTCACAATGCAGGTGCCTGCTCTGTGTCGACTTCATCTCTGACCTGCGTTCTTTTTGTTCTTCTGCTGCTTATCGGGCTGGCCCAGTTACTGGGCGCACTTGTTCGTGAAGATGCGCCAGCCGAAGGTGATTGGCGAGATCCTTGCAGGGGTGCTTCTGGGACCAGCGTTGCTGGGTCGAATTCCCGCGGTTGCCGGGCTGACGCAGGCCGCATTGCATAAGAGCGACGTGCTCGAATTCATCTACTGGCTTGGGTTGTTGCTGTTGATGTTTCTCAGCGGGGCGGAGACGCAGCAGCTTTTCACGCGCGAGGAGCGTCGCGAAGTGGGCTGGCTCACGCTCGTGGGCACGGGACTGCCGTTTGCCCTGGGGCTGATGTTTGCTCCGGCGCTGATTCGGCCATCTCTTGAAGGGCCGAACGGGAACCGGCTGTCGATGGTGATCATTCTCGCGGTGGGCGTGGCGGTGACGTCGGTTCCGGTGGTCTCAAAAATCTTCAGCGACTTGAAAATTCTGCATACGCGATTCGCGCGGCTGGTGCTGGGCGTGGCCGTGCTCGAGGACATCGTGTTGTGGCTGGCTCTGGCGATCGCAACAGCCGCGGCGGGCAGACAGGCGCTGGATCCGCGCAAGATGACGGTCCATCTGGGCGTCACGGTGGCGTTTTTTGCGCTGGGGCTCACGGTTCTGCCGCGGATCGTGAAGAGGATTAATAAGGCGGAGTACAACATCCTGGCAAAGTCGAGTCCCGTGGGGTACGCAGTTGCCGTGCTGCTGGCTTATTGCGCGGTTGCGGGAGCCTTGGATGTGAGCCTCGTCTTCGCAGCCTTCCTCGCAGGTTTCGCCGTCGTTCATAAGAAAAGGCGGCTGTTTGCGGAGGCCCTGGATTCGATCGGCAAAGTGGCCTTTGCGGTATTTGTGCCGGTGTATTTCGCGATAGTCGGGCTGAAGCTGGATCTGGCCAGGGGCGTTTCGTGGAAGATGATGGCGGTGTTCATCGCCGGCACCTGCGCGGTGAAGATTGCGTCGGTTGCGCTGGCGGGGCGAATAGCTGGCTTCCGAGGGCTTGAACTGCTGAATCTGGCAATCACGACAAATGCGAGGGGCGGGCCGGGGATCGTATTGGCGAGCGTGGCCTTCGATGCCGGCATTATCAGTTCGCAGTTCTATACGACGCTGGTGGTGGCGGCGGTGGTGACTTCGCAGATGGCCGGAGCATGGCTGGACTTTGTGCTGCGCAGGGGGTGGCCATTGCTCGCCCCGCCGGAAACAGGGGGAGCCCTTGAGCGGACTGGGGATACCCCGTCCGTAGCGGCTTGAATCGTTTGCGCTGCCTGCTGAATCCCAATACAATAGGTAAGGAAGATTGCAGGAAAGGTCTGTCTTTAGATGCCCAAGGAAAAGATTCATCCCAATTACGCCTCAGTGCGCGTTCTGTGCGCCTGCGGAAACAACTTTGAGACACGGTCGACCCACAAGGGCGACATCCACGTGGAAATCTGTTCCAACTGCCACCCATTCTTCACAGGCAAGCAGCGCCTGGTGGACACGGCAGGACGTGTGGAACGGTTCCGCCGCAAGTACGCCAAAGCGACCGAGATGTCTGCGGCAAAGTAGGGCCGGAGCAACGGCTGAGAGATCGGGCCTCCGCCAAGGCGGAGGCCCAAATTCGTTTGCAGGTACAATGTTTTGGCGGGCAATTGGTTGAAAATAATCAGGAAAGCCGCACCTGGCCCCTGAAAACTGAGAACTGAGAATTGCGATCATGGCCGGCAAGGGCTTCACGGTGAAGAAGAACTGGGACAACCCCATTGAGCACTCGATGCCCGACGGGGTTCGTGTGCCCGCCGAGATGCGGATCGGACCGGTGTCAGTGGCGCCGGCGACCGTTCTGGCACCCATGGCCGGGGTCACCGATACGGTCTTCCGGCGGTTCATCCGGCATGCGAGCGTGTTTTCAGGAGATCAGGAATCAGCGGACCAAAATCAAAATTCTGAAATCGCGGCTATCGGAGCGGACGTAACTAATAGGCAGTCGGGGTGCGGGCTGCTGATGACGGAATTTACCTCCGCAGACGGGCTTTCGCGGATGCGGGAGTCGAAGCGCCGCCGATATCTCACGTTTTACGACGATGAGCATCCGATCGGCGCGCAGTTGTTCGGGTCGAATGCCCAGACCCTGGCAGAAGCTGCGCGGATTGTGCAGGATACGGGCTTTGACACCGTTGATTTGAACCTCGGCTGCCCGGCCAAAAGGGTGGTGGGCTGCAACGGTGGATCTGGCCTCTTACGCGATCTTCCCAAAATCGGGGAAATTTTCCGGGCCGTTCGAAGTGCGGTCTCAATTCCCTTCACTGTGAAGTTTCGAATGGGTTGGAACGACGCCCAGATTGTGTGTGTGGAACTGGCGAAATTGGCCGAGTCCGAGGGCCTGAACGCCGTGGCCCTCCACGCGCGGACGAGGGAGCAAGGCTACAGCGGACAGGCGCGTTGGGAATGGATTCGAGCGGTGAAGGACGCGGTTGGGATTCCGGTTATTGGGAATGGGGATATACGGACGCCCGAAGACGCGGCAGCGATGGTGGCTCAGACGGGATGCGACGGCGTCATGATCGGGCGCGCCGCAGCCAGTAACCCTTGGATTTTCAGACAGATCGCCCAGTACACCAGCATTGGAAGATATGATCTGCCGACATTTTCCGATCGTCACCACATGATCCGGGCCTACTTTGAAATGCTTCTGGCTGAGGCAGAAGCCACCAAGGACCTGCCACGAGACGCCAGAATCGGCGAGACAGCAGGCAAAATGAAGCAGTTTGCAACCTGGTTTACGCATGGCGTTCCGGGGGGTGGCAGGCTGCGGAAGTCCATTTACCAGGCACGAGCGGGCGCCGAGGTTCTGGATCGGGTCAATGCGTTCTTTGCTGTCGACCCAGCCGTAGGCGAGGGACTGCAAGAGGATGCTGGGACGGTATTTCCCGAGACGGAACTGGTTTGTGACTGAGATGTATTCGCCTGTCCGAAATTGACACCATCGGCGTCTTGAAGAAACTCTGGTAACGATCATCCGTTACTTACGCACCTTTTTCTTACAACGACTTAGACCAAAGTGGCATGTTGTTTTGAGGGCACCCATGACTATATTTGGGTTACTGAAGAACGGGAGGCCGAAAGTGGTCGGGAATCACTTCAGGGGTCATCCGGCTGGTGTCACGCTTTAGATCCCCTCTGAAGAAATCCGTCTGCTGAAATTCCTCAGTTCCAAGTAACCCACAATGGTGCGGAAACACATTTCGATCAGGATTCTGCTTGGAGCGGTCGTCGAGCTGGCGTTTGCGTGCGCGCTGTGCTCCTCGGTTGCTGCTCAGCGCTACAGTTTCCGCGAGTACACCCAGGGCTTGGGGAATCTGAATATCACATCGATCCAGCAGGACCGCACGGGATACCTGTGGGTTGGAACACAGAATGGGCTTTACCGTTACGACGGCAGCCAGTTCCAGCGGTACGGTGCGGAACAAGGGATTCCGGACCGGATTGTCGACACACTCTTCGTGGGACGGGATGGGACGTTATGGGTCGGTACGGCGGCTGGCGTCTATTTTGAACGGACGGACGGGCGATTCATGCCGGTGGCGCTTCCGACTCCCCTGAACGAGTTCACGCACCCGACAGGCACGACCTTCACTTCGAACAAGCCGGACGAAGTGGTAACGGCATCCAGCAGCCGCGGAGTAATTCTGCGGCGAAAAGGCGTCAATGAGTGGATCTCGGAACCGATGCACCTTCAGGGGGGATTTATCTGGAGCGTGCTTTACGGACCGGATGGCTCGCTCTGGTACGGATGCGACAAAGACCTGTGCAGGTTGAGAGACGGAAAGACCACACAGATGCGAGCAAGCCTCGGTCTTCCCGAAGAGCAGTGGGGGACCATGATGGTCGCCCGAGATGGAAACATCTGGCTCCGCAGCAATCTGCATGTGATTGAACTTGCGCCCGACGGGAGCCGTGCGGACTCGCGTGATTTGCCAGGCAGACCGGTTTCCGAACCCTATCCCACGCTGGCCGAAGATTCACAAGGCCGCATCCTGACTGCCCTGGGCGCCTCGATTGTGCTTTGGGAGAAGGATCACTGGCGAGTAGTCACTCAACATAACGGCTTGTCGCCATATGAGGTTCAGGGTCTATTCGTTGATCGCGAGGGCTCGATCTGGATGGGTGTGGTTGGACACGGTCTGCTGCGCTGGGTTGGCGAGGATCGCTGGGAGGCATACACCGAAGCCGACGGACTAAGCGATAACCTCGTTTGGGCATCGGCCCGCGATCATGAGGGCCGGTTGTGGATCGTCACAGAGTCGGGATTGAGTTGGATCCCGGCCGGTGGTAATTCGCCGCAAGCATGGCATTTTCCGGGAGTACAGATCGCGCGTGCAACATCGCTGACGGTTACGGCAGACGGCGGTATCTGGTTGGGGAGCATGGCGGGCAGCATCACCCGCATCGACCCAAAGACTCTTGCCGGCAAGCAGGTAAAGACGCCGGCAGTTTACGCGATGCTTGCAGATGGTCCGCATCGGATGTGGATCGCCACGCTGAGCGGGATGTATCAAGTAGATCCTGCGATTGGGAACTGGGAACTGCAGCTTATCGAGAACCCGGCATTTCCGAAAAACGCGCTTCGCTTTACAGATATGAGCCTCGATCTGAAAGGCGATCTTTGGGTTACGTCGGACCAGGGGATTTTCAAACACGACGCCGAAGGCTGGCATGCAATCGATGCGGGCAGTTCCGGAGCACGACCCGATCTAATTGCGGCGGACTGGAATGGGGACCTTTGGGCAGCAGGTCCATCGCAGGATCTGATGAAGCTGCGCGTGCAGGGATACAAGGTTGTAGGGGCCGAGCACATCGGGCGTCCTCCCTTGATGTCAGAAGAGATTGTTTCGCTTATCGTGGATCATCGTGGCTGGTTGTGGGTCGGAGAGGATGCAGGCGTAACCGTCTATGATGGTCAGCGCTGGCGGAGTTTCACGCAGGATGACGGCCTGATCTGGAACGACACCGACAGTTTCGCGTTAACCGAGGACCGCGATGGGAGCATGTGGATCGGTACGTCGGGCGGCTTGAGCCATCTGATCGCCCCACAGAGTGCGCTCGCTGGGTCTCCGCCCCCCCCGGCCATCTCGCAGGTGATGCTAGGTTCGGCAGAAGTGCACGACGGCGGCTCGATCAGTTGGAGCGCGAATCCTCTCACGATTTCAATGTCCCTGCTTTCGTTCAAAGACACGCAGGATATCGGGATCCGATACCGGCTTGTAGGCGAACAGGATTCTGCCTGGGAAGAAACACGTGAATTGACCGTGCATTATCGCCACCTGCCCCCTGGCAGCTATCGATTCGAAGTCGCCGCGGTGAATGCGGCCGGCAGCACTGTTTCGCCCTTAGCATCGTTCTCATTCACGATTGCTCCTCTGTGGTGGCAAGACAGCTACCTGAAACGCGGATTAGGCGCTCTCTGCCTGGTCTTGCTGGTGTGGACGTGGCGACGGCGCGTGGGCCAGTTGATGCGTCAAAAACGCCAACTTGAGGACGCTGTAAAGGGGCGCACGCAGGATCTGGAGCGGGAGAAGACAGAACTCGTTCGTACGCGTGAGCAGATGAGGCATTTCGCGGAACATGATGGTCTGACGGGATTGTGGAACCACCGTATCATTATCGATCGGCTGCGGGGCGAGGTTGAACGCTCTCAACGCGACGGAACGCCGCTGGCAATTATTCTTGTTGACCTCGATTACTTCAAGCGAATCAACGATGCGATGGGTCATATCGCGGGCGATATGACGCTTCGCGAATCCGGCGCACTTCTGCAGCGATCCGTAAGAAGCTACGATTGGGTTGGCAGGTACGGCGGCGAAGAATTCCTTCTCATTCTTCCCGGATCGGATCTGGAAGCAGCCCGATCGCGCGCCGAGCACCTTCGCGAAACGCTGCAGTCAGCGCAACTTGGCGAGGGCGACAAAACGTTCTCAGTAACAGCGAGTTTTGGCGTTGCGGCAGGATTTCCAACCAACTTCGACGAGATGATCCAGGTCGCCGATGCCGCACTCTATCGGGCAAAGAACAATGGCCGTAATTGCGTGGTGGCAAGCGAAATTAAGTCCCGGATCGTTTCGATTTCAGCAGCAGGATAATCTGATCATGCAATCGGCAGGTGAATGATCGCTCGCGCGCCGGGAGAGTCTTCTCGATTGACGAGGCGAATCTCACCTCCGTGTGCGCGCGCGATCTGTTGTGCAAGCGCCAGACCCACGCCGCTGCCCTTCGGCTTGGTTGTGTAAAAGGGGACAAACAGGTTCTCGGTGTTGGCGATGCCCATTCCGCTGTCCTCGATACCGACAACCAGATTCGATTCGGCGATTCTCCACCCAACCCGCACTGGTTTCGCACCATTTGCGAGAGATGCATCAACCGCATTCGTGAGCAAATTGATAAACATCTGCTCCAACTGGTCCGGATCCGCATTGAGCAGCACGGATGGGCCAGGATCAATTTGGACCGGCGCCCTTTGTTCGAGTAAGGCGACTCGCTCGAGAAGAGGTCCGGCCTGAACCGGCCGGAGATGCGGCGGAGGAAGCTGCGCGAGCAAACGATAGGACTGGACAAAGCGATGAAGCGCGTCGGCGCGACTCTCCACCACGCTGAGGCCTCTCCGGAAATCGCGAACCGTCCCCTCATCCGCGGAGATGTTTTCGGCGCGGGCCAGCAGGCTGCCGGCGATGGATTTGATCGGCGCCAGAGAGTTGGACAGCTCGTGACCGAGGACGCGAATCAGCCGCTTCCATGCGATTTGTTCTTCTTCCTGCAGAGGCTGGCTGACGTCGGCGAGCAGAAGAAGGATATGAGGCACGCCTTCCTGACGGAAGAGAGCTTTGCGCAAAAGCCAGCGTGTCGGCCGACTGCCAAAAGAATGAATGGACTGATCGGCGGACCCGAGAAGAGCATCCAGACCGAGTTCCCGAGCGCTATGACCGAAGCATCGGGCCAACGGGCGGTTGAGAAGTTGCGCTCCGGCGTTGTTGACAAGTTGCAGCGAGTTTTCCCGGTCAAAGGCGAACAGCGGTGCGTGCATCACCTCCAGGATGCGCGCGAGAAGCGCGGTCGCTTCGAGAGATCGAACGCGTTGTTTCTGGAGCAGGTCGGCAAGTGCGTTGATCTCGCCGGCAAGCTCGCCGAAAGCATCGGCTGAACCCGCGCCACGAGCGCGAAAAGAATAATCGCCCTCGCGGAGCGAAGAGACAACGTTGGAGAGCGTCTGCAGCGGGCGCATCATGCCTTCTACAAGCGACGCCGCAATGAGCAATAGGTAAATGAACAGGCAGAAGAGCAGCAGAAGCGCCGGGGCGGTGGTTACATGTTGCTGCCAAAGGAGAATACCGGCGAAAAGAAACGTAGGAAGCGCCAGCAGGAAACAGAAGAACCACGCTCGGCGAATTGCCGAGGGATTGCGCTTACGCACGTGCTTTTCATAGGCCATATTTTTCGATGCGACGATAAAGTGCAGCCCGGCTTAAGCCGAGAGCCTCGGCAGCCTGGGAAATATTTCCGTCGCAACGGCGGAGGACCTTGCGAATTAACAGAGCTTCCACCTCGTCAATACTCATGTTCTCAAAGTTTGGGGCGGAGGACTTGGCAGTGGCAATAGCCAGATTTGCAGGTTCGATTTCGTCTCCGCGGCAAAGAAGCACAGCGCGCTCCACGGTGTGCTCGAGCTCACGGACGTTTCCAGGCCACGGATATTGCATCATCTGCTGCATCGCCGCCGGCGAGAAGGCGGTGACCTGCTTGCGATAGCGCGAGCGATTGCGATTGAGAAAGTGCATGGCGAGCAACGGGATATCCTCGCGGCGCTCACGCAGAGCCGGCAAATGAATTTCAACTGTGTTAATCCGAAACAAAAGATCTTCGCGAAAGTTACCCGCCTTTGCCTCTTCAGGCAGACTCGCGTTGGTTGCTGAGAGCACGCGCACATCGACTCGGCGCGTCTGAGAGGAGCCGACGCGTTCCAGCTCGCCGGTCTCAAGAACACGTAAGAGCTTGGCTTGCTGACGGAGCGGAACATTGGCTATCTCGTCAAGGAAGAGCGTGCCTCCATTGGCCAGTTCGAAGCGGCCTATACGATCCGCTCGTGCATCCGTAAACGCTCCCTTGACGTGGCCGAAAATCTCACTTTCGAAGGTGCCCTCGGGAAGGCCGCCGGCATTGACCGCCACAAGCGCCATGCGAGCGCGAGGCGAGGCAGCATGCAGGAGTTTGGAAACAATTTCCTTTCCGGTGCCATGTTCTCCCGTGATGAGGACGTTGGCGTCAGATGGCCCTACCTGGCTGATGAGTTCCAGGACAGGCTGCATTGAAGGAGCTGCTGCGACAAAGTCGGGCATTCCTTCCGAACGCAGGAGGCGATTTTCAAGCTCGAGTTGCCGCGCACGCTTCAATGCCTTATGCAATTCGGCGTGCACGCGGATGAGGGAGATGAGACGCTCATTCTCCCAGGGCTTCTGAATAAAGTCGCGGGCTCCCCGCTTGATGCTTTCGACAGCGAGGTCGATGTTTCCCCAGGCTGTCATAACGATCACGGGGAGGCGCGGGTCGATCTCCTGAAGACGCGCAAGCAGGTCGAGCCCCTCCTGGCCAGAGGTCGTGTCGCGTGTGTAGTTCAGGTCGATGAGCAAGACGTCGTAATCGCTCTGGCCTAGTGCTTCGAGCAGCAGTTGCGGCGAACGGACACACTCGACATGAATACCCTGGGGCTCGAGCAGTAACTCCACAGCTTCGAGGATGTGGGGCTGGTCGTCGGCAACTAAAACCCGAATTCGTTCGTTCTTTCTGAGGTCTGGCATTAGTGATTGTCCGCCTCTACGACGCCGGTTTTTGCGTCGTTGATGGAGATTCCATAGTCTTCGAGGACAGAACCGGTGGAATACTTCAGCTGAATGCGAGCTTTTTCGTAAGCCGTTTGCGCTGTAACCAGCGCGGATTCGGCCACGGAAAGGTCGTGTTCAGCGGAAAGGGTCTGCTGATTGGAACCGGCACCAAGTTTCTGCTCTTTCTGCATGATATCGAGTGTGCGCTGGGCAAGGTCGCGGGCCTGCTGGGCGGCGGCTACACGGCTGGCGCCCTGTTCCACAGCGTAGCGGGCATTGCGGACCTCGATCACGATGTTCTTTTTGAGTTCCTCGGCGTAGACCTGGGACTGGCGGTACTCGAGCTCCGTACGGTATTGGTCAGCCTTTGCCTGGCGATTGCGGAGCGGAAGCGCAAGCTGGAAGCCAACCTGATAGTCCGGCGAGGAGTTGTTAAATGCGTTTTGAAGGGTGCCACCGTAGTCGGAGGGTGCTTCGACGGTGCCACCAGTGAAGTCGGGATTGGGAGTGCCGCCGGCGCCACTGCCCGAGTAGTAGCCGTAAAGGTTAAGTTGCGGCAGCAATGCATTACGAGCAGTCTTGCGGGTCAGTTCGCGGTTGGTCAGATCGAGTGCTGACTGCTGAAGTTCCGGGCGGCTTTTAAGAGCTGCGTCAATGCTTTGTTGAATGGGCGCTGTGTCCCGCTGGATCTGAGCAGCGAGGTGATCGGTCGGCACAACTGACATCTCCTGGAGAATGGGATCATCGAAGGAGCGGGTGATGGCGTTCTTCATGTAGAGTTCCTGAAGCTCCAGGTTGGTGCGGGCGAGCGTGAGGTCCTGTTGACGCGTCGCGACTTCGCTCTCAGCCTTCAGGACGTCCATCTCCGGAATCGCCTGGAGTGCAAGCTGCTTGCGGCTGGTATCGAGGGTTTCGGTGGCGAATGCAACAGAGCGCTCGCCGACCTGCTCAGTATCGTACGCATTCACCAGATCCCAGTAGATGTTGCAAATCTGAGTGACCGTAGCAATGACCTGCGCCTTGAAGGCGATGTTAGATATTTTGGCATTGGTCCTGGCAATTCTCAGATAGCGCAGGTTGGGACCGGTTCCGAAGCCGGCAAGCAGTTGCTGGCTGATTATGTACTGCGCTTGAACGTTGATCACCGGATTGAGAGTATTGTTCGGACTGTTTGCGGTCTGGCGGTTGTTGAAGAAGTCGGTCTCGAAGTAGGTACCGGTTGGGAATGACTGTTCGTAAGTAAAGTTTGCGAGGTTTTCGTTCTGGTGATAGGTGGAAACTCCGTAAATTGAACGATTGGTAAGAAGCTGAGTGTAGTGGTCGTTGTAAGTCTTGGCGAGAATAATCGGGTCGTAGCTGGAGACATTGGTTCCCACGCCGAATGTGGAGTTCACCAGACCGCCGGCACCTGCGCCCGCGCCGCCCGCGCCGCCGCTTGTACCGCCAGCACCGCTGCCCGCGCCTGCATTTGATGCGGCTCCGCCTGGGGTGTTGGAAACCACCCCCGTAGGCACGCCGCGCACCACGCCGCCTGCCTTGGTGCGCAGGATGTCCATCTGGGCGATCGGCAGGTTATAGCGCGCGATGACAAGATCGAGATTATTCTCAAGGGCAAGGTCAATGGCGTCGCGCAGCGAGAGGTAGAGCTTGCCGTCGCGAACGAGGGAATTGAGCCGCACTGAGTTGGCCATGCTGGGAGCAGAGACGGTTTTGCCGCGATATGCATCGAATGGGTTGTTCGAGTGGTGGAGCATTTCATTGAATGGCACCGGCTGACGGGTAGCCTGCACGGTTCCGGTCGCCAAGGGGGGAGCCTGCTGCAGCGTATTCGAATCGGCCTGTACCGCGAACGCCAGGTTAACGTTGAGCAGCAGAATTGCCGCGCCAGCAATGATACGAGTGCGTATGGAAGTGCCCGGGATATTTTTCAATGCTTTCACCTGTGGAGTCTTCACTGTGCGCCGACCTCCGAAGGAGCGGCCTGCGGAGCTTCATCGCGCGTCATCCAGCCGTCGCGCAGTTCGATAATCCGCTTGGAGTAGCGGGCGTTTTCTTCAGAGTGAGTGACCTGAATGATGGTGGTTCCAGCGCGATTGAGTTCGACGAAGAGGTCCATGATCTCGCGTGCCTGCGTGGAGTGCAGATTGCCGGTGGGCTCGTCGGCCAGAAGCAGAGAAGGCGCGTGAACAACGGCGCGGGCAATACCGACAAGTTGCTGCTGGCCACCGGAGAGCTGATTCGGGAACAGGTCCTTCTTGGCGACGATCTGGAACCGGTCGAGAATATCGGCAACCATGCCGCCGCGATCCTTCGAAGGCAGATTTTTGTAGGAGAGCGGAAGATCGATGTTCTCGGCGACAGTGAGATCGTCGAGAAGGTGATAGCTCTGAAAGACCATTCCGATGCGCTGGCGGGCGAGATCGGCGCGCTGCTTGCGGTTGAGCGAGTGCACGGGCGTGGAGGCGAACCAGTACTCTCCGGTCCAGCTGTCATCGAGGAGCGCGAGTACATTCAGCAGTGACGACTTCCCTGCTCCCGAAGGGCCCATGATGGTAACGAACTCGCCCTCGCGAATAGTCAGGTTGATGCGGCGCAGGACCCAGGTTTCGGTGTGGCCGGTTTTATAGCTGCGTTCGACGTTCTTTAGATCAATCATGATGTTGTTTACTCCGATCTCAAAGCAAGAATGGGATCAACCGCGGCGGCGCGACGTGCCGGCAGCCACGCGGCGAAAAACGATGAGGCCGCCAGCACGACTGCGACGGCGCTGAAGGTGAGGGCGTCGTGGGCGCGTACGCCATAGATGTAGCTGCCGGCAAACTGCGCGGCGAGCCATGCGAGTGTGCCGCTGAGGGCTAAAACTGTAACCGCAAATCCGGGCGCTCGCCGCCATTGACGAGCGGGATACCTTACGTCCTGGATGATCGATAGCAACATCGTCTCTAATCCTTCTCCATTCCTGAACTACTCAATGCGCAGTGCCTTCATCGGTTCGATTGCGGCAGCGCGCCGCGCAGGGACCCAACAGGCTATCAACGCAGAAGCGAGCAGAACGGCTCCGACTGCGCAGAAAGCCGAAAAGTCAATTGAGCCCACTCCGAAGAGGGTGCTACGCATGGCCCGACCGACAAAGTAAGCTCCGATAAAACCCAGCCCCAATCCGCCGGCGGCGAGAATAAGACCTTCGCCGAGCACCATTCGCACTACCCGTTCCTTTGTCGCGCCGAGGGCCATGCGGATACCGATCTCATGCGAGCGTTCGCCGACTGTGAACGCCATCACGCCATAAATCCCGATGGCGGCAAGCGCAAGGGCGATGACTGCAAAGCTCGCATACAGTAAAAGAGAAAAACGATCTCCCGAAAGGTCCTCGTCGCGAATCTCCTCGAGAGTCCGCACTTCGGAAAGGGCGAGTGTCGGATCAACGGAATGGATAGCGGCAGCAACGGTTTTGGTCATGGCTGCTGGTTCGCCGGCGGTGCGCACTCCAACGGCGACGTCAACCCATGGGCTTTGATAGAAAGGGACAAGAATCTCTTCGCGCTGGCGTTGGAATGATCCGCCACGCACATCGTGGTAAACGCCAACGATTTGCCAGGGCAGAGACGGTCCGAGTTTTTGAACCCCGGGGATAAGCTGCTCAACATTGAGAATCTGGCCAATGGGGTTCTTGTTGGGAAAATAATGACGAACCAGTTGCTCGTTGACCACGGCGACGCGAACACTGCCGGCATTATCGTCCTCGGTGAAGAAGCGGCCCTTCGCGAGGTGAATGCCGAAGGTTTTGAAGTAGTCCGGCGTGACCATCCCAAAGCCCGCCGAAAGACGCTGCGACGGATCAGAGAAGTCAGCCTGGCCGGAGATGGTGAAGGGCATTCCGAAGCCCGCCCCTTGAAGAGGCATGCCGGTCGCCATCGAAGCGCTCTCCACGCCAGCCGTTGACTCGATACTGCGGACGATCTGCTGATAGTAGGCAATGATCTGATCCGACTTCATATTCATGCCCTTGTTCATCGGCAGGCCGAATGTGAGGATGTGGTCGGTGCGCACGCCGAGATCGACGTGGTTCAGATTCCAGAAGCTGTGAATGGCGAGACCGGCTCCGGCGAGCAATGCCAGCGCAAGAGTGAACTCACCGACAACGAGCAGTTGGCGCAGGCGATGGCGTATCTTGCTTGAGCCCGTTCTGCCGCCTTCCTTTAGAGTTTCGGCGGGATCAAGCCGCGACGCGTACCAGGCCGGCGCGCAACCAAAGAGCAACCCAGCAAACGTGGTTGCGGCGATCGTGACCAGCAAGACAGGGATATTCAGCGAGAGATCGGCCTCGCTGGGCAGCGTGTCGCGCGGCATCACCACGATGAATCCGCGCAACATCGTGTAGCCCACACCCAACCCCACAAGTCCGCCGAAACAAGCAAGCACGAGGCTCTCGATCACAAATTGCCCAAAGATGTCGCCTCGCGTGGCACCAAGAGCAGAGCGAACGGCGATCTCTCGCTGGCGCGATGTGCCCTTGGCGAGCAATAGGTTGGCCACGTTGACGCAGGCGATCAGCAGAACGCAGCCGACAGCGCCGAGAAGCAGCCAGAGCGTGAGCTTGACATCGTCGCCGAGGAAATCGTTTTGCAGAGGTTCGACGCGCGCTCCCCATCCCTTGTTCGAACGTGGATTCGCCTGGGCGATGTGCGTGGTTACCGCATCCATGTCGGCTTGTGCCTGCTGCATGGTCACATCGGGTTTCAGACGGCCCATCACCAGAAGCCAATGGAAGTCGTGATTCTTTTGATCGGGAGCGAAGACCAGCGGCACAACCAATTGCGATGGAAGCCGGTCAGGCTGGCCCGCAGCGAGCACACCAACTACGGTGTACGGCTTTTGATCGAGCATGATTTGCTTGCCGATGATGTTGGGATCGGCGCCGAGTTTCTCCACATACGGTTCATCAGGATCGCGACGTGATTTTTGCCTTCGATACCCTCTTCGGGAAGAAAGTCTCTACCCATGGCGAAGCGATTGCCAAGCATGCTGTACATCCCGACGGTGGACATCTGGGCCTGAACCATCTCCGGTTCCTGCTTGCCGCCAAGATTGAAGCTGCTCCCAGTGAACGCCTTCAAAGCCTGAAACGATTTGCTCTGCTCCTGCCAATCGAGAAAGTCCTGGGCAGCGGTTACGTTGCGAAAAGTCTGGATCTTCGACCAGACGATCACGAGTTGGTCGGGATTGGGGTAGGGCATGGGAGCAATGAGCGTGGCGTAGACCACCGTGTAGATCGCGGTGGTAGCGCCAATACCAAGCGCAAGCGTGAAGACGACGGTGGCAGTAAGACCCGGATTTTTACGCAACATGCGCAGCGCGTAGCGAATATTTTGCAGTGTCATCCGTATCCTCCCCTCCTCGAAAGTCCTTACTGCTTACTTCCCTTCCCTACTCTGTTCTCAATGCCTGCATGGGTTCGACTGCTGCGGCGCGGCGTGCAGGCAATGCCGCGGCGACAGAAAGCATGATTGTGGTGAGCACGACGGCCACGAAGAGCGTAAGCGGATCGAACGTGGCAACACCGAACAATTGAGATTGAAACAGCCGGGCCAGCCCCACGACTGCGGGCAGAGCGATCGCAGCCGCGATGCCGGCGATCAGTGCCATCTCGCGAACAATGAGCAATACGATGACCGATCGCGGTGATCCCAATGCGAGGCGGACACCGATTTCGCGCGTGCGTTGCTCGGTGGAATAAGCAAGGACGCCGTAAAGACCAACGGCGGCGAGAACGAGCGCCAGGGCGGCGAATCCTATAGCGAGGAATGCAAGCGCGCGCTCGTCGGATGCGCTGTGGTCGATCTGCGATTCCATGGTGCGAAGGTTATTGACCACCAGCGAAGGGTCGAGTTGGTGCATGGTCTGACGAATCGACGGCTCGATGGTTTCGGGTGGGGCGGCGGTACGCAGATAAATCATGAGGCCCGTCGGGTGTTTCTGCTGGAGCCATGCCTGGTAAACGGCGGGGCCGAGCGGAGTACGCAGATCGGTGTGTTTAATGTCGCCCACCACGCCAACGATTGCGATGTCGTAAGGAACATTTCCGGCGCCTTCGGCAAGCTGCCGGCCAATGGCGTTCTGCGGCGTACCGAAGAAGCGCTTCACGAATGCCATGTTCACAACCGCGACCTTGGGCTGGCCCATGGCGTCGGCGAGCGTGAATTCACGGCCGGCGAGAATCGGCTGACCGATGGTAGCGAAGTAACCCGGCGTGATGCGAGGCTCCTCGAAATTCATGTGCTCGTCTTCGCCGGCCTTGTATCCCTGGATCGAGTAGTTTGAGGTTTCACTGTCTCCGACGAGTTCCGGGTCGTTATTGGCTGCAACCGAGACCACACCCGGAATGCGCCGCAGGGCGTCCATCGAGTTGTTGACGATTGCGACCGTGCGGTCTTCTCCGTATCCAGAGTCGCTGGGGCTGAGTTGGAACTGAACAAGATTGTCGGTGCGGAAGCCTACCTGCTGGTGGCGGAGATTGTTAAGCGTGCGGACGAAGAGTCCAGCGCCGCCGAGCAGAAGAACGCTCAGGGCGATCTGGGCACCGACGGCCAATTTGCGGAAACGCTGCGAGTCCCTGGAGAGCGTGCCGGTATTCTGGCGCAGCGAATCTGTGAGATTGGGTCGGAGAAAATGAAATACCGGCGCGATGCTGAAAAACAGGGTAGCGATCAGCGACATGCCGAGCGTGAAGAGCAGCACGCGCGGATCCACAGAGGCCGAGTACGGCTCCGCGCCGGGATCCGAATTCGTAATGATACGGACGAGCAGTCGTGCGACGACTGGCGCAAGAAAGAGTCCGGCGGCGGCTCCAAGCAAACCCAGCATTCCGCCTTCGATCAACAGTTGCGAGACGATGCGGCCGCGGCGTGCGCCGAGCGCGTAGCGCATCGACATCTCGCGGGCACGGTTCGCGGCACGCAGCAGAAGAAGCGTCGCGACATTGACCGCACAGAGCAAAACCAGCAGCCCGGCCATGCTCATCAGAATGACGAGTGGTTTTTGCAACTGGAGGCGGTCGGGATTAAAGCCGCGAGAGTCATCGACCACCTTGATCCGCGATACATCGAGGAAGTTATGCTTGAAACGCTCCGAGTGGTTTTTGTAAAGCGTGAATTCATAAGCGCGGAGCGAATGCCACACCGGCTGAAGGCTGGCCTCGGCTGCCTGCGGGGTCACTCCCGGCTTGAGCCGCGCTACGAGGGTAAGGAACGCGGACTGATGATTGTTCAGGTCATCGAGCTGCGTCCGCCAGGGAATGGCGACGGCGACCATACTGGCGGGGATAAACACGTTGGGACGGTAACCGCCGATTGCAGAATCAAAGTTCGCGGGCGCGACGCCGAGGATTGTGAAGCTGTGCCCGTTGATGAGGATGCTCTGACCTACGACATCGCGAGCCGAGGCGAGGTGAGTGCGCCAGAAGTTGTAGCTCAGAACTACAACCGGATTCGCATTTTTCTGAATATCGTCTTCCTGCACAAACAGGCGGCCGAGCGCGGGCTGAAGACCGAGAACCTGGAAGTAGTTTCCAGATACGACCTCTGCATCGTCGTTTTCTGCCTGGTTGTGCCAGGAGACACCAACCCCGGCTTTGACCGCGGCGAGGACACCGCTGAAGACCTGGTTACGGTCGCGCAGTTCTTTGTAAGCCGGGTAGGAGAAGTAGTTATCGGAATCGCCTCCGAAGCTGCTCATGGAGCCGGAGAAGCCGCCGGTCCATTCGAAGCGGACGAGTTCTTTTGGATTCTGCACGGGCAGCATGCGCAGCAGGACCTGATCGAAGAGCGTAAATACGGCAGCATTGGCGCCAATGCCGAGGGCCAGCGTCACGATGACGGTGAGCGCGAAGCCCGGCGATTTGCGCAACTGCCGACTTGCGTATCGAACGTCCTGCATCAACGAATTCATCTCGACCTCTCTTCTTATTCAGTACGCAGCGCCTGCATGGGATCAACGGAAGCCGCGCGGCGTGCGGGGAGCCATGCCGCGACAGCAATAGCGAATGAAAGCACCGCAATGGCCACTGCGATCGACAGGGGGTCAAGCGGACGCACTCCGAAGAGGACGGACGATTCGTATCGTGTGGCAGTGACCGCCAGGACCACGCCAAGCACCAGGCCGATGCCGACCATCTTCGCGGTATCGCGCAAAATAAGAAAAACGGTAGTTTCGCGGGTTGCGCCCAGGGCCATACGGATGCCAATTTCACGGCGACGCTGGCTGACCCGGAATGCAAGAAATCCGTAGAGGCCAACGATTGTGAGTGCCAGGCCGACAAATCCAAGCGCGGTAACCAGTTCAGCCATCATCTGGTAGTTTCCCGCGGAGAAACGGATGAGCTCGGGAAGCGATGTGACCATCATGGGGTCGAGAAGTGGGTTGGCGCGGATGAGCACCTGGCGCACCGGCTGACCGAGACTCATCGCACTCTGCTTTGTTGCCAAGGCAAAGGTGATCTCGCCCATCTGGGAGAGATGGAACGGCAGGTAGATGTATGGCTCAGGAATCTCGCCTACCTGGTTGATCGGAGCGTCCTCGGTAACACCGACGATGCGGGCCTCCAGCTTCGATTGAGAGCCGGAGTTGAAGCCGACCAGTTCGACTACCTGCCCGATCGGATCCTGACCGGGCCAGAATTTCTGTGCCATGGCTCGATCGATGAGAATCACGGCTGGCCCTGGCTGATCGTCAGCGGGAACGAAGCCACGACCGCGAATAATTCGCGTTCCGATGAGATCAAGAAATCCGGGGCTGACTGCGTTGTACTTGATATTGACGGGATCGTGTATCTCCGGATGACTCGGGAGCAGGGCCTTCACTTCAATTCCGCCCTCGGAGAGGCTGAGCGGCGCGCGGATGGCATACGCAACACGATCGACGCCGGGCATTGACTTCATCCGTTCGACGACCTCATCGCGCATGGGGGCATCGGGTTCCTGCGTCCAGGCGAGAAGAACCTGATCGCGCGTGAGGCCGATGGATTGAGTACGCGTGTTGATGAAACTGCGTACGAGAACACTCGTCGAGATAAGCAGAGCGAATGAGACTGCGATCTGAATCCAGACGGCTGCGCGGCGCATGATGGGAGATTTGGATTCGGTACGAGTGGTGGATGCCGACTGAAGAACCGGCAACAATTCCGCTTTCGCTGCCTGGCTAAGCGGGATGAACGCAAGCAGCAGCATCGTCACAAAGGCGAGTACAGAAGCGAAGCAGAAGACTCTCCAGTCCAATTGAAAGTTCGTTGGACCGGAACCAACGGCGACCAGCATTGCGGGTTCACTGACGAGGAGGCGAGGAAGAAGAATGGCGATTATGATGCGAATGCAATTCCAGCACTCAATCCTAGGAGGCCGAGCAGCAGATTCTCCACCATCAATTGACGCGCGATGGTCGAGCGGCTCGCACCCAGGGATAAGCGCATTGCAACCTCGGGTGCACGGCTCAGCGCCCGGGCAAACATGATCTGCGCGACGTTGACTGTTCCCAGAAGAACCACGCAGCCGACGATCGCGAACAGCAAAAGGCCGGTGGTACCTGCGTAATGCATGCGATAGGAAAAGTCGCCGACCGCACGGGCGCTCCGCCCACGATTTGCCTGGGGATCGGCCAGCTCAAGCGTTTTCGCGGTTGCCGCAACCTGCTGGTTCACCTGCGAGACTGTGTCTCCGGAAGCGAGACGACCGAGGACCTTGAACCAGCGAAACTCGCGGGAAGTCAGCTCTTCAGGCTGTGCAACCGCGGCCCAGGTCTCGGTGGACATCCAAATGTCGCGGTCCATACCGTTGTCTATTTCGCGGAACGAAGAAGGCAGGACTCCCAGGATTTCAACCTGGCTGCGGTGGTGCTCGCCACGGAGTATGGAGATCTGCCGACCCACAACGTGCGGATCACCTCCAAATTCGCGTTGCCAGAAACCGTAACCGAGAAGCACAGACGGGTGTGTCCGCAGTTGCGCAGCATCAGATGAGATGAAGGCACGGCCAAGGAGCGGACGGACACCGAGCCCTTCGAAGAAGTTGCTGGAGACGACATTAGTGAGTTGCAGAGCCGACGTCCCATCGGGACGCACCATGAGGCTGCCGCGGCGGCCAAGGGCCACTGCAGTTTTGAGCGCGGTGGTGCGCGAAGCGATAGTTTGATATTCGGACCAGGTGAAGTATGTATCGACACCTTCTTCAGCGGAGGGCGATTGCCTGGTGGTGGCGAAGACGCGAACCAGTTCGCCCGAATGCGGAACACGCAGAGGATGCAGCCAGAGATTGTCGATGAGGCAAAAGATGGCCGAGCTTGCGCCGATACCAAGTGCAAGCGTAAAGACTGCGGTGAAGGCGAAACCGGGCGTCCGCCGTAGTTGGCGGAAGGCGAATCGCAGATCCTGTGCGAATTTGTTCATCTGCCCGGTCTCCTTTCTTCTACTCGATCCGTAAAGCGCGCATGGGTTCGATGGTGGCTGCGCGGCGCGCTGGAACAAATACGGCGACGGCTGCGCACAAAGCAAGAATGAAAGTGGCGCCGGCCAGCGACGCGGCGTCGTAGGCGCCCACGCCATAAAGCTGAGTCGCCATCAGATGCCCGGCAAACAAAGCAGCCGGGATACCGAGCGCCAGTCCAAGCAGGACCTGAAAGAGCGCACTGCGAAAGACCATGGCAAGGACACTGCTGCGGCTTGCACCCAGAGCCATGCGGATGCCGATTTCACTGGTTCTGCGGGCAACAAAGTAGGACATCACGCCATATAGACCCACGGACGCAATGATGAGCGCAAGTATGCCGAAGAGACTTGTAAGTTGTGCGATGAGCCGGTCCTGATTGAAATTGCCGGCAACCTGCGCATCGAGCGAGCGCAGATCCATGATGGTAAGGTTGGGATCGACGTCCGCCATGGTACGTCGAATCAGTTCCTCGGTATTGGGCTGAGGAGTTTTGAAGTTGATCACCATCGAATTGATCAGCATCGACTGAGTTTCACCGGTGATCAGCGGAGGTTCTTTGTACCCGGTGTATACCTGCGCGAGGGGACGCAGGAAGACCGGCCGCACCGATTCACGAGGATTGTTCATCTTGAAGTCGCGGAAAACTCCGACAATCTCGAATGTTCCCGAGTACTGCGGGAAGTCGATGCCGAAGTGCTGGCCGACCGGATCCTGTTTGGGAAAAAACTTCTTCACGAACGTCTCGTTGACGACAGCGACGAACGGAGCATTCGCGGTATCGCTAATGGAGAGATCGCGGCCGCGAACGATGGGCACGCCCATTGACTGAAGGAAACCGGGGCTGACGCGGTCCCATGTCGATCCGCAATGCTCGTTCGGTCCAGGAGCCGGATGTCCTTGCGGGATGACGCACTCACCCCAGTTATCGCCTTCAAGGGGGCTGTAGAGAGCCATGCCGATGTTTCTCATGCCGGGCAAAGAAGCGAATCGTTCTTCGAGCTGACGATATAATCCGGAAGCCCGCTCGGCTGTGTAACCGGCGCCTGAGGGATCGAAGTGCAGGACGTAGCGATTGTTTGTTGCGATTCCAAAGTCCTGGTGTTCAAGATTGCCCAGCGATCGAGTCAGCAGAATGGCTCCCGCGATCAAAACGAGTGACATGGCGGCCTGGACGATTACAAGCACCATCTGGGGCAGAGAGGCGCGGTCGCGAACGGAGCGATTGGATCCACGCAGCACTTCAGCCGGCTGCGCATGCGATGAGAGCCATGCCGGAGCAATTCCGAACAGGATCCCGGTAACCAGTGAGACAAGGAATGCAAAGCCCAGCACGAACAGCGACGGGCTTGCATTGATGGGCATGTTGCGTGCTTCAGGAAATGCTGCGTTCAGGATCACGCGAGTGCTGGTATACGCGACGGCAAGGCCGGCGAGTCCACCAATGCAGCCGAGAAGAACGCTCTCGGTGACGATCTGGCGGATAACGCGATTGCGACCTGCGCCCATCGCCATGCGCACCGCGATATCTGCGCGACGCGCAGTTCCCCGCGCCAGCAGCAAGTTTGCAATGTTGGCGCAGGCGATGAGCAATACAAACGAGGAGAGCACCATCAGCAGCTTTAGCCCCAGCCCGGCTTCCTGCTGGAGGCTTTGTATGCCGCCACCGGCCGGCACGATGACGACGTGCTGCCTCGGAATGATCGTGGAGCCGCCGTTCTCTGTATAGATGGGGCGCGTTGCAAGCCAGTCGCGCAGAGCCTGCGAGAGTTTAGCCTGGAGCGCACCGATGTTGGTGCCGGAGCGCGCGCGGCCGATCGCATAGAGCCAGTTCGAATCCTGATGATCAAGGATGGAGCTGTTGCCGCGAACATATGGTTCCGTGTTGACCGGGATCCACATATCAGCCGGAATGTCGGTCACCCGGTCGCCGAAGAAGCCGGGAGGAGCAATACCGACGACTGTGAACGGCTTGGTCTGGATCGAGATTGTGGAGCCCACGAGCGAAGGATCGGCGGCGAACTCAGATTGCCAGGTGCGATAGCTGAGAACGACTACCGGCACAGCTGATGGCGCATCGTCGGACTCCGTAAAGACCCGGCCAAGATATGGGCCGATACCAAACATCGAGAAGAAATTGCCGGTGACAAATTCGCCATGCAGTTCCTTCGAGAGCGTGTTGCCGCGGCGCACACTCCACTGCCAGTTGCCGGCCATGACGCCGGAGAGCTGTTCAAACTCCGGCGCCGATTTCTTCAGGTGCAGGAAAAGGTCGTAGGAGAAGATGTCGAAGTCGCCGTTATCGCTGACAAAGCCGCCATTGACGCAGCAGTTGTCCGTGTCGCCGATGCGGTAGAGCTGTTTCGGATCGCTGACGGGAAGACGCCGCAATAAGATTCCCTGCACAAGGGTAAAGATCGCAGTATTCGCGCCGATGCCCAGGGCTAGTGTCAGAATCGCGGTAAATGTAAATCCGGGCGATTTACGCAGCTGTCGGAACGCATAGCGGAGGTCCTGCAGCGTGTTGTTGAGGAAGCGACTCATTGCCATTCAGCTCCGAAACCATTCGAGACTTGATCGGACTTTGTGCTATTCAGTTCGTAACGCCTGCATCGGTTCAATGGTGGCGGCCCGACGCGCAGGCGTGATACCGGCAATTACGACGGTCAAGACCAGCAGGATTGCCGCGACGCAGAAACTGATCGGATCGAACGGAGGAACGTTAAACAGCATCGAGCGAAGCAGGCGGACACCTGCGACGGAGCCGAGTCCTCCGACGATCAGCCCGACAAGAACGACGCTCGTAGTTCCCTTGAGGACCAGACGAAAGATGCCGCTGCGCGATGAGCCGAGCGCCATGCGAACGGCAAATTCGCGGTTGCGTTCGACAACCGAGTACGCCATCACGGCGTAAAGCCCCATCATGGCGACCAGTACGCTGCAAATCGCATAGACACCGAGCAACTCTGCCGGGATCCGGGATATCTTGTATTGCTGGCTGGTCACGTCCTCGAGCGTCCGAATCTGCTCGACAGGGAGAAAAGGATCAAGCGCCGCCACAGTACGACGGAGTTGCGCGCCGAGGCCGGCAGCGGAAGTACGCGAGTGAACTGCCAGAATCGCATACCCATATCCTGATCTCCCCTGCAACAAGGGCAGGAACACAAGCGGATCGTGATCAGTACTGTTCGGGCTGTGATACGCGAACTCCGGTGCGATGCCGACGATTTGTCGCGGAAGCCCATCGACGACGATCGTGCTGCCAATCGCGTTGCCTTGCGGCCAGTAGCGCTGGGCCATCACGGTGTTGATGATGGCTACCTTGGGAGAATTCTCGTTGTCGGCGGGCGTGAAGTCGCGGCCCTGCTGCAGCGGTATGCCAACGGTGCGGAAGTAGTCGGAACCTTCAAAATCCGTGACAATCTCTTTGTCTTCGCCCTTTGCCGGGACATGTCCGGGAATGCTGAAGGCGCGCGTGTTGCCAGATCCCCAATCGCCCATGGGTAGATGGGTCGTCACGGTAGCTGACAGGACACCTTGGGAACTGCGAAGGCGGTCGAGCAGATTCGTGAGGAAGATGCGAGAGCGGCCGTCAGCGTAGCCGGAGCGCGAGAGATCGACAATCGCGGTGATCGTATTGCTGCGGTCGAATCCAACTGGACGACTGAAAATGTTCAGGGCGGTACGCGTGAGCAATCCACAGCAGGCCAGGACGATGAAACAGATGCCGAGCTGAAAACCCAGCAGTATCCGCTGACCGTAACGCTTCCGGCTTGCACCGGCGACCGATAGAGCGCCTTCGTGCAGTGCCTCGCGCTGAGAGACTCGCAGGGACTGGCGGATGGGATACATCCCGCAGACCAGCGTCACGGCGATTGCAAGGGCCGCAACAAAAAGCATGATGCGATAGTCGCTATGCAGATTGAATGCCAGAGAGTATCCGAGGTTCGGTAACAAGGCGTACACCGAACGCGAGATGCCTATGCTCGCGGCCCATCCGGCGAGAGCACCGGTGATTGCAAGCAGGCTAGTTTCAACCAGGACCTGTCGTGCGATGCGGCTTGGCCGCGCTCCAAGCGCGGTGCGGATGGCAACTTCCCGGCGACGCCGTGCCGCGTGTTGGCCGAGAAGCGAGGCGATGTTGATGCAGACCAGTAGCATTAGCAAGCCGGACGCGCCAAGCAAAACCGGCAACTGCTCGCCAATCACCCCGAAAAACCCGCGCTGGAAGTGCGAGGAATCATCAAGGTTCAAATCCCAGCTGTTGTATTGATCGTTGTGCTGGGCAAGAGCAAAAGAACGAGCCAGCGTGTGCAGTTCCGCTTCTGCGTTCTTGTCGCTCACACGGGGCCGAATGCGTACAACAACCTGCAGCCCCTCGTTCACCAGCGGGTCTGGTAGCGCAACGGTCGAGAGATCACGACCCGCGGAGAGCGGTACCCACGCCTCTTCCCCAAGGCCGCCGTAGATCCCCGCAAAATCGCGAGGAGCCACGCCGATCACGGAGAAAGCATGTTTATTGATGGAAACGACGCGACCGGCAACTGAGGGGTCAGCGTTGAACCGGTCGCGCCACAAGCCGTCAGAGAGGACAATCGCGTCCATCGAGCCATACGCACGATCGTTCGCGTTCGGCGCGAAGAACGTTCCAATCTCAGGCTTGACCCCGAGAAGCTGGAAATAGTTGGCCGAAACGATCCCACCAGGCATCGCCTGCGGCTGCGTGTTGGGGAGGGCCAGGTTGAGGGTTGTGAATTCGAAGGCAGCTGCCTCGCTGAACGAGCGGGACTGCTGCCGAATGAATTGAAGTTGGTCGTAATGGACGGAGTATCCGTTGCTGCCCAGCACGGTAGCGGAGATAAAGCGCAGCGAGCGGGCATCCCTGACCTGCGGCCAGGGATTGAACAGGACGGCGTTAGTCCACGTGACAACCGTGGTCAGCGCGCCAATGCCCAGCGCCAGCGTGAGCACCGCCGTGATCGTGAAGCCAGGCGACATGCGCAACTGGCGTATCGCGTAACGCAAGTCCTGGCCGAACACTTAAGCCTCCACTTCTTCAGTGAGCTTCTTCAGCTCGTCTTCGGAGACGACCTTTCCGTCGAAGAGGTGCACTTCACGCTCGGCGTGCTTGGCGAAACGCGGATCGTGAGTCACCATGCAGATGGTCGAGCCTTCGCGATGCAGGTCGGCGAGTAGATGCATTACGGCTTCGCCGTTCTTCGAGTCGAGGTTTCCGGTAGGCTCATCGGCCAGCAGGATCGACGGAGATCCGGCTAGTGCGCGAGCCACGGCGACACGCTGCTGCTGACCGCCGGAGAGCTGCGCCGGATAGTGCCGCATGCGATGCGCCATATTGACCCGCTCCAGGGCTTCCTTTACACGCTTCTTGCGTTCCGCAGAAGGCATTCCGGCACGGTAGGTGAGCGGAAGTTCGACGTTTTCTTCAACGGTGAGATCGCCGATCAGGTTAAAACTCTGGAAGATGAAGCCGATCTCCTGGTTGCGAATGCGCGAGCGCTCGCCGAAGCTCAGGTTCTCGACTGGTTTGCTGTTAAGAAGGTAGCGGCCGCCTGTTGGTGTATCCAGCAAGCCGAGAATGGACAGCAGCGTCGACTTGCCGCAGCCCGACGGGCCTGACATGGCCACGTACTCTCCACGCGAGATGGTGAGGTGAATACCGGAGAGCGCGTGGGTCTCCACTTCATCGGTATAGAAGACTTTGGTCAGTTCTTCAATTTCAATCAGCTTATCGTTTGCCATCCAAATCCCCCTCGTGAACTGTGTGATCAGTGAACATTGAACAGTGGTCAGAAAAGCCCTGCATCTGATCGCTGCGTTGATACTCAAATCCCGTTTGCGTTTCCTGTCCGCTACTCAAGACGAATGCGATCGACATTGTCGTAGCGCGACATGTCTGAAAGAATGACGGTGTCGCCCTCATTCAGACCCTCAATTACCTGAATCTCATTCACCGAAGCGCGACCGACTTTCACCTGAGCCCGAACCGCATTTTTGTGATCCGGCGTCTCTTTAAAGAGGCTCAAAGTCGAATTCTCATTGCCCAGCGCCGGACGACCCACCTTGAGAACGTCGTGCAGTTTCTCGAGGTCGATCGTACCGTCCACGCTCAGATTCGGTACCGCTCCCGCTGGAAGAGTCCCATCCAGTTGTACGTCAACGGTGCGCGTTCCGTTCACAACCGACGGATCAATTCGAGTTACATGACCCGGAATGACGCCGTTATGCGTGTCGACCGATGCCGGCAGGCCCACGGAGATATCGCGCGCCTGCGTCTCGGCGATCTGGAGCGCGGCCTTCAGCTTGTCCAGCTGGATGACTTCAGCAACGGAGGTTCCGGCGAGAACGTGCTGGCCGACCTGCACTGGAGTTGCAAGCGGCGCCACTACGCCGGAGATTCCGGCACGCACCTGCAGATGCACCCGATTGTTTCTGATAAAGGGCGAGCAATGCTTTCGCCTGCTCGATCTTGGTCTGCGCGGATGCAAGCTGGACTTCGATGTTCTTTTCGTTGAGATCGAGCTGTTCGAGACTGAGCTTATGCTGCGCGGCCAGTTGTTCGGCGATGCTCTTCGATTTATCGGCTGCCTGACCTGAAAGCATGCCGAGTTTGAAGAGTTGCTGGTCGGTCTGGGCCTGGCGCTGATCGGTTGTATAGTCGGTGGAAACCTGTGCGGCCGCAATCCTCTTTTCCATCAAAGTGCTCTGCAGCGTGGCCTGCTTGTCCTTGTAATCGGCTTCAGCGGCCTTCACCTGCAATTGAGCATCGAGCAGCTTCTGCTCTACCTCGGGAGCGGCCAGATCCATCAGGACTGTGTCCGCTTTGACGATGGTGCCGGGTAAGACGCGTATGCGAACAACGGTGGCATCTGTGAGGGCCGGTATCAGTTCGATCGAGTCCTCGCGTGGAACCAGCAGGCCCGTCGATCCGCGTACCTGCCGGATCATGTCTCCTCGCTTCACGGTGTCCGGCCATACGGTCGACGCATCGACAACGGGAGACGCCGGCTTCAGCCGGGAAACCAGAACCACCGCAATTGTAAGGACCACCACCCCAATGCCGGCCCAGACGATGAGGCGGCGACGTTTTTGCTTCTTAATATCAGGCCGTGCGATATCCATTGCTTTAGGTAAAAGCACTTGCCATGCCAAAAGCAGCGAGGGTCTAGATGCTAGAAATAAAAGGCTTATGGCGGGTAAGGTTATGAAGAGACGAGAGTTGAAGTGACCGGTCGCGAGCCGGGTTGTCCGATATCGGACAGTTTTCGGGGAGACTCTGCAAGGACTATATGTGGAATATTAGGGCAGTTCCACCGCCAGAGCGACGGCACTTCCCCCTCCAAGACAAAGCGAAGCGATACCCCGTTTCCTGCCGCGGTCTGCCATGGCGTAGACAAGTTTTACCAGGACGGCCGCGCCGCTTGCCCCGATGGGGTGGCCAAGAGCAACCGCTCCCCCGTTGACGTTGACTTTGTCCTGATCGAGCCCGAGGTCCCGGATGACAGCAAGGGCCTGCACACTGAAGGCCTCGTTGAGCTCATAGAGATCGACCGAGTTGAGGGGCCAACCGGCTTTCGCCACGACTTTGCGAATCGCATCGATCGGCGCAAGGGAAAACCACTCTGGAGCGCGGCTCGCGGAAGCCTGCGCACGAATGACAACCATAGGCAGGCGGTCTAGTTCATTGGCCTTTTCGGCGGTTGTTACCACGAGGGCAGCAGCGCCGTCGCTCACGCCTGGAGCATTGCCGGCGGTTACTGTTCCCCCCTGTTTGAATGCCGGTTTCAGTTTGGCAAGGGCATCGACGGTCGTGTCGGGGCGAATTGCCTCGTCGGCGTCGAATGCGCGCGGGGCTTCACCCTTCCTTGCTGGCGGGACCTCGACGGGCAGGATCTGCGCGCGGAAGCGGCCCTCGGCTGTTGCGGATGCGGCGCGGCGATGCGATTCCGCCGCAAAGGCATCCTGTTCCTCGCGTGTGATGTTGTACTTCTCGGCCACCATCTCCGCGGCGGCGCCCATGTGGAACTGGTTATAAACATCCCATAGCCCGTCATTGATCATTACGTCGATCAGGTTGCCATTTCCCATGCGATAGCCGGTGCGAGCCTGCTGCAGGAGATAGGGCGCGTTCGTCATGGACTCCATGCCCCCTGCGACGACGATCTCGGCATCGCCGGTCTGGATCGCCTGTGCGGCAAGAGAGACCGCACGGAGACCCGAGCCGCAAACCTGGTTGACAGTCAGAGCGCCGACTTCAGGCGGGAGTCCGCCGCGAATCACAGCCTGACGAGCGGGACTCTGCCCCAGTCCTGCCTGAAGAACGCAACCCATGACGCATTCGTCGACTCCGGCAGGATCAACATTGGCGCGCTTCACCGCCTCACGCACCACAAGCGCGCCGAGTTGGGGCGAGGTATAGGACTGCAGAGATCCCTGGAACTTACCGATCGGCGTCCGAACGGCCGAAACAATCACGACCTCTCGCATGTGTAACTCCGAATAAAGAGAATATGGCGGCACCTATCATACGACGCCAGATGTTAGATGCGCCCCGCCTCACGAAGTGAGTGGATCCCATACTCGCTAAATAGCGTGGCGGATCAGCGATCGCAGCCCTCGGCGTTGTAACGCGAAATAAACGGGGACGGTGAAAACCAGAGGGGAACGGAAGAGGAATCGATCAGCTGGGTGCGCCCGTGGAGAGAACCTCGAAGAGGGCGGAGGACCTGCGACTCTGAAAATCCATCTGGTCGGGTTTCAAGGGCTTGCTGAAGAGGAAGCCTTGAACATCATCGCAGCCGTGATCGCGGAGGAGTCGAAGTTGTTCCTCATTCTCCACGCCCTCGGCGGTAACCTTCAATTTAAGGCACTTGGCCATCTGGATAATTGCGGCTGTAATGGCCTCGTCGTTCCCGCTGTGCTGCAGGTCGCGGATAAAACTTCGGTCGATCTTCAGCTTATTGACCGGCAGTTGCCTCAGATAGCTGAGGCTGGAGAATCCCGTACCGAAGTCGTCGAGGGCAAGACGAACGCCGAGGGTCTTGAGTCGCCCGAGGACCTCTGATCGCATATCTTCGGTTGCAAGTAACAGGCTTTCTGTAATCTCCAATTCCAGAAATTCGGGATACAGCCCTGTTTGATCGAGAACATCCTTGACCAGGTCGCAGAAACCAGCCTGCCGAAACTGCACAGCCGATACATTGACGGCAACCGGAATCTTGTTTCCACGTTCATGCCATGCACGCGCATGCAAGCATGCAGTTCTGAGTACCCACTCCCCAATGGGAACGATCATCCCGTTTGCTTCGGCAATGGGAATGAACTTATCCGGCGGAACCAAGCCAAGCTCCGGGTGTTTCCACCGGATGAGGGCTTCCCAGCATGAGATATTGCCCGACTGAAGGTCGAACTCCGGTTGAAATACGAGGAAGAACTCATCGCGTTCAAGTGCGCTGCGCATGCTGTTGCCCAGATGGAGGCGCTCGATGGCTTGCGACGTCATGTCTTCAGAAAAGAAGCTGAAGGTATTCCGGCCGAGATTCTTAGATGCGTACATCGCCGCATCGGCGTTTTTAATGAGCGTCTCTGCATCCTCGCCATGGCTCGGGAAGACGCTGATTCCCATGCTGCAGGTGACGGCGAGGGAATGGCCGTGAAGATTGAAGGCGGGATTCAGTTCCCTGGTGACGCGCTCTGCCACAATCCCGGCGTCAGCGTAGGATTCAATCGGTCCGAGCGCGATCAGAAATTCGTCCCCACCGAGGCGCGCAACGGAATCCTCTTCTCGCGCGCATGAACGCAGCCGGCACGCGATCTGCTGCAGCAGTTCGTCTCCAACAGAGTGCCCCAGGCAATCGTTGATTTCCTTGAATCCGTCGATGTCGAGATAAAGAATCGCCAGTTTCTGGCGATGGCGTTTCGCGACGGCAATGGCATGCGACAGCCGATCCTTGATCAGCGCGCGATTTGGCAAGTTTGTGAGCGAGTCGAAGTAGGCAAGAAACTGAATCTTTTCCTCGGCGAGTTTTCGTTGTGTGATATCGACCAAAGATCCCTCAAAGGTCGGGATGCCGTTCTCGCTTTGCTCCACCGCTCGCAGGCTGCACAGCACCCATCCCTGCGAACCATCCGGACGATCAAAACTCTGTTCGGTCTCCGCCGTAAACGAGTCATCAGAGGCCGGCTGCAGTTTGCGAATCACTTCCTCGGCGCTGTCCCGGTTTGCAAACAGTTCCTCGCGGTTATTGAAGCCCAGGATCCCCGCGCAGGCATCATTGCAATCCACGATAGCCCCATCTTTCGTCGCGACATAAAGTCCGGTGAGATTCCGCTCGAAGATGTTGCGGTATCGCTCTTCAAGATGCACTTCGTGCTTGAGCTTGGTGGTGATCACTTCCGTTTGCTGCCTGACTCTGCGACGGAGGATGGCTACCCACCCTACAAAGGCCAGCATTGCGAGACCAACAATAAAGAGGATGATCTGGGCTGATTGAACTGTCAGCCACGGAGCCGAAAAGAGCACCTGAACATCTGCAGGGCTGCGAAGGACAAGTTCGAAATCGAGCGGATTACCATTCTCATCGGCCTTCACGGCGCAGACTCCCGTGAGCCGAAGCCTGCTACCCTCTGCGATGTTGACCGGTTTAGAGGGTTGTTGCGCGAATGTCGCTTCGAATGTGACGTGGTCGGTGGACTCAACCACGAGGATCCGGTTATTGAGATGCTCGCGATAATACCTGAGCGTCGCCGGAATGCTGATCAACTGAGCGTCGTAGGTTCCCTTCAGCGCCATGCGGCCGTTCGCCGGGATGATGGTCGGCACAAGATGCTTCCCCGTCGGCCGAATATGTGCCGACTTCAGAACCGGGCTGAAACTCCCAATTGCCGGGAAACCGATGACATCGACCTGGTCCCCCACCGCCAGTGGCGTTCCATCCTGGCTCTCCGCGTACAGTCCCCCGCTTGCATCAGTGATGTAGATTCCTTGCTGCGGAAAGACCGCGGTGACGGTTCCCACAACTTTGACCTCGCGCTCGTCAGCCAGATCGGCTGAGAACTGTCGAACTTTGGCGATCTCCACCGGTGCAACTGCAAAGGGGTCTGAGGGGGCCGGCTCGAGAATCTCGAGATTGTTAAGCGACGGCATCATCAGATGAAATGAGACAAATTGATTTCGGGAGTTGAATGCCGCGCCGCAAACGCCGTTGAAGCGAACCTTCGCATCCACGAGCTTCACCGGGAATTTATCCTTGTAATCCGGAACTCGCACTTTGAAAGCGCCGGTTGGCGTTGCTACATCAATGACAAGAACGTCTCCCTCGGCCTGCTGCACAAACGAACGCACCACGCCGTCCATCTGCACCCACTGGCTGTCGAACGAGCCTGTCGCTGCATCATCGAAATTCAAGTGGATCGGCTTGGGTGGTTTTGCATTTCCGACGATCGTCCATCGAGGTTTGGCCACATAAGGACCAAAGCCGTAACCCACGACGCCATGAAGATCGAGCATCTGCCCGGGCCGGGGTGGCGTCCCATTTAGTCCGCGCAGGTCGACCCAGACTCCGCCGGTGGCATCCTGAACAAAAAGGTTGGGAGCGACTGTGTCGTAGTAGGTTACGACTCCCTGAATATGGACAGGCGTTTCGCCGGAAACCCCGGGCTTCGAATGCCGGATTTCCTGGATCTTTGTCAGCTCTAATGCTCTAGAATCTTGCGGATAGGCAACCAAGGAGATGCTGATCGCCCCGAGAAACAGAGCGGGACCAAGACTGCGGAAGCCTGAGAGGGCGGATTTGAGCGCGCGAGAGCTTCTTTCCCCTGTCCTGAAATCGGGCCAGCTCCGCATCCGGACTCCTTGAGACTCTCTGCCTTCCTGGCAGAAATTTTGGAAAAACCGGGTCACACGCAAGTCAATCGCTGAAAGTGAAACTAGGCTAGCACAGGCGAGCTCACCCGTAATCGCCTGAAAAGTGGGGATTTAGTTACGTTCGGGTTACCCCACGACGTGAGATTCGAGGTTAGAGACAAGGGCGATTCTACCCCAAAATGCACCATTCGTTTAACAACTTTCCCAAATCAGTGGTTACCGCAGGTTGGCGGCCGGGGCCGATTTCGTGATTTACGGATCCAGTCCGGCCATCGGATTGCATGCTTAGCAGGAAATCGACCTGAACCTCCCAACAGCCGAGATTCAGCGCCATCTCTCCCCACGTTCTGTGACATAGCGGCGCCACACATGTCCCCACGGAAGAAGCGGCAGGAACACAACCACCATCAGCACGGATGTGATGTCGGCTCTCACGGAATCTGTGATCTGATTCCGCTCTCCACAGGGGTAACGCAAAGGCTGCCAGGTAAATCACTTTCCAGATCAGCTCGAAGAGGAGCAATGGAACCATTTTTACTGGATACCTTATCCCCAAAATTGCGGTCGCTCCCAGCCCAGCCAGAAGGCTCGACTGAATACCCCACGACTCTGCGAACTTCGGCGTGTGATGAATCACGCTGGGCCAGATGTAAATTCCCAGTCCCCCAGCCAGGATCAGATAACACAATCGAAGCGTGTATAAGCGCCAGAGGGAAACCCTATCCGATGGAGAACCTCGCTCAGAGGCCTCTAAATGGGTGTGGTCCTGCAACATGATCGCCCCCCGTCTGAATTCGCTTAGGGTTTGTGCAGGGCAAATTCGTTCCACTTGTCCCACATGCCCGGAGAAGCCAGCATTTTGATATACACTCCGCCAACCACGGAGCGCGCCTGAAAACCGACCTTGCGTGCAGTGATGGTGTCGTACCAGTCTGTCATGGGTACGCGATCTTGCGTTTCATTGAGGAACTTGTAGATAGGATGGACCAGCGAGCGAAAATCGTCCGGGCTGGTGGCGAGTGTCGCCGACCATATTGTCCAGTCGAGCTTGGTGTAGTTCGCGCGATTGTCCAGAGGCAGGCCAAAAGGATTCAGCTTCGTCTTGTAGAACGCAATCTCCTGCTCGGCTACCCTGGCCGGAAACATGTGCAACCCAAGGATGTTGTCCCATACCAGGTTGTACTTCTGGCTCCATGTGCCGGATTTGTCGAATGCGAGACGGTAATGGTCGCCGTCGGCGGCCATCGTCACCCACTGGGTAGCCATTGCCTTTGCGGCATCTCCGTACTTTTTCGCAATTACGGCATCTCCGCGCATTTGCGCAAGCTGAGCATAACCGGCGAGAGCCTCGATCGCTTTTATGGAGAGATTGGTGTTGTGCGCGAGGTGCCCGGCGAAGTCGTCGGTGCAGAGTTGGTTTTCAGGATCGAAACCCTTGGCAAGCAGGTATTCGGCCCACCTGGTCAACAGCGGCCAGTAACGCGATGCGTAGTCGGCGTTGTGCTCCGCATGCGCGAGCGCAGTAAACATCAGAATCATGTTCCCGGATTCTTCCACGGGCATCTGATCGTCTTCACTCACTTCGCCGCCGCCATAAAGTTGTCCGTTGGCCAGGGGATATACACCCAGATCGTGTGGCGCGAATGGAAACTTCCAGTGCGAAGTCTGCGCATACCGGACCACCGGCTCGAGCTGTGCCTCCACAAGCTTAGGGTTGAGGAAGAGAAACATTGGAACAGACGGGTAGAGCACGTCCACGGTCGAAATGGACCCGTTGCTGAAGTTCTCTTTGGGCATGAAAAACGGAACGCCGTTTTGATCCTCGACAAGCTTGTGAGCGGCGATTGCCTGCCTGAACGCGAGGACCGCAACCGCAGCGTACTCGGGCCCGCCTGCCGACACCAGGTCCTTCTCCAGATCCGCATCGTATGTCTCCGCACGCTTCTGGAGACCTGAATAGCCACGCTCAGCGGCCTGCAACAGCGCGCTAAACGTTGGAAACTGCCTGCGCCAATAAGGGAGCAGTTTTTCTTGTATGTACTCGATGGAATAGAAGTCGTCGTATGCCAGCAACACGTGACGGCTGACCGGGGACGAGCCGACCCTGCCGAGCGGCATCGATAAATTGAGGAGAGGGATCGAGGGATGCCTGCTCTGCGGCATGCGCGGCTGCTGGAGATCGTCCTCGTCAGGCAAAGAACCCGTCTCGATGAACCGGCCGCGATCATCTTCGTTCCCTGCTAAGATCTGGCTTTCTCCGTCGGGAACAGCAAGATAGAAGTATCCCCAATCAATGCGAAGGTCGTCGCCCCATTTCACGAGAACAGGCTGCTGCTGCGTTCCTACCCGCAGCAGATTCAATCCCGGAACCCGATCCCGCGACCAGACGACATTTTCGTCGCGTGTATTCGTCGCAATTGCGCCATCTACATCGAAATAGACGGTCACGTCATGCTCGGCGCCGTCGCGAGACTGAACAGTCCAGGTGAGATAGGTGACTGGCCGCGCCATCACGTCAAGATCGTCTGGAAACGACGGAGTAAGAAAGCAGATCTGCAGTTCAATCTGCGCATTCTGTTGAGTGATGACGGTGCGCATGGGCGTGATTTGCCGATTCGTCTCCTCGAGCGCCGGCAGGGATTCCTCCCCGCCTCCCAGAAACCGGTAGTTCTTCCCGTCAATTCGAATAATGCCCGTCAGCTCCTGTCGAGCGCCGGTCCAATGGCGGGTGGGACCGCCCGTCAGGCGGTCGGTCGTTGACCAGACGCTGAAATAGGGATCATGCACGACGAGCGGGGTCGCGGGCGCGCGAAGTGGCGCAACTGGGCTCTCCGGCGACTGCGCAACACAGAATGCAGAAACGAAAGAAAGAAGAATTAAAAGAGTGTTCTTCGTGAATAAGTGCACTTTGCCCCTTTCAGCAATTCGCTGATTTTAAGTTCGATGTCGCCCGAAAGGCATGGGCGTGAGAAGTTTACACTCCGGCAGCAAAGGAGATTTCAGAGAGGCGGGAGAAATTTATCGATTGACTGTAACGAATCCACCGGCATGGGACTTTGTATAGATAAAGCTCACAACACAACCGGCCGCCTGGCCATGCCTATGGTCGCTGAGCTGTGGCATTTGTGCGCGACAGAACAACAAAGCTGCCAGGCGCTGATCAGCGCGCGACAGCTTTGGCAGACATGCGCGTCCAGAAAGACTAAATCGATGCGCGGCCCAGTAACTCGCTGATCCGGGAATGATAAGTGCGGCTCATCCCGAGCTTCTGGCCGTTCACCAGGTGCACCATGAAGTCGCCGCGCGATTCGGTGCGTACCTCTTTCACGTACTTCAAGTTGACGATGGCCGAGCGATGGACGCGCAGGAAGAGTTGGGGGTCGAGACGCTGCTCCATCGAAGTCATGGTTTCGCGAAGCAGGTGCGTCTCCGTCCCGGTGCAGATGCGTACGTAATTCTCCTCGGCACTGATCCAGCGAATATCGGAGACGGGCAGAAACAGGATCCTTCCGCGAGATTTAAAGATGATACGCGTGGTGTATTTGTCCGGTCCGTGTTCTTTCGCCACCTTGCTCTCGCTTTTTCGTTCACCGCTGCGGATCTGCTCGCGAGCCCTCGCCAACGCGCTTTGAAGGCGCTCTGCAGAGAAAGGCTTCAAGAGGTAGTCAGTGATGTTTAGCTCGAATGCCCGAAGCGCGTAATGATCGTATGCCGTGGTAAGGATCACGCGCGGCAGCGCGATGGTAGTAGACATCGACAGCTCGGAAATCAGGTCGAGCCCATCCATGCCTGGCATCCGTACGTCGAGAAACATCAGTTGCGGGTTTGTGGCGCGGACAAGTTCGTACACCTCGTGAGCGGACGACGCTTCGCCGACGACTTCTATGTCCGATTCACCGCGAAGAAGCTGCCGCAGTTTCTGACGCGCGAGCAGTTCATCATCAGCAATCAAAGTCTGGATAGCCATTGACTCTCCTATTCAAGTGCTGGTTTGTGATTAATCCTCGAATCAGAAAGAGCTGCAGTGCCATTTGAATTGGCAAATCGCATGCCATTCAGCGTCAAAGCCTATTGCTGATTCAAAGGAAGTTAGCCGCTCGCAAACCGCGCAAGCTCGAGAATTCTGTTCGGATTCGCGATTTCTTGTCCGAATCTGAACACCTGCCGGAAGCGGTCACCAGGAAATGAGAGGTGGTCCCAGGCAGAAGCGGCTCGTCACACTGGAAGCAGAGGGAGACAGGAGGGCGGGAAATGACCTGCCCGGAAGCCGAATGAGCGAACGGCTTCCGGGCATGCCGGGCCAATCTAGAAGTATATTTTTGCAGCAAGCTGCGTTGCGCGTCCGGGTTGAGGATCACCCGCCGTAACTCCGAAGTTTCCCGGCTGGATGACCGATTGGATTTTACCGAATGTTGAATTGCCATAGGCACCGTCGGGTTCAGCGAAGTTGGTGTGATTGAAGACGTTGTAGGACTCGAGCCGAACCTGGATATAGGCCTTGTTGTCCTTCAGGATCGGAAAGTCTTTATAGAGCTGAAGGTTCGTGTAGTTGTATCCAGGACCACTGAAGAAGTTCCGTCCCACGTTTCCGAATGTGCCAATCGGCTCGGGAGAGAAGGTCGACGTATCGAAGTACTGATGCCCGTCGCTGCGGGGATTCAGCTTCTTGATGCGGAAGCTGCTGGTGTTGGGAGTATCGCCGCAGCCGTAATAGGTGTACGCATCGCACCAACCGGAGCGGTAGGCGCCAGGCTGAGAGATGCCGACCGGGAATCCGGTTTGCAAGGCCGTGGTGCCGGAGACATGCCAGTGCCCGAGCAACTCGTTCAAAATGACGTTGTCTCTCATGCTGGCCAGAATCGGCACTTCGTACGTGTAAAGCGCGACAAACCGATGCCGGGCGTCGTAATCAGAGTTGCCGTAGTTCAAGTACTCGAACCCGGGTGTGAAGTTGATAGCGCGCCCGTTCAATGACCCAACTCCATTCGGAACTCCGTTTCCATAGGAAGACTCGTAACCGGAGAAATCGTCCAGAGCGTGCGAATAAGTGTAGGCGAGCGTCACATAGAGTCCGTGCGAGAGCTGCTGATGCAGGCTGGCCTGAAGCGAGTGGTAACTGGATGCGCCGGTTGATGCCTGCTGGGCAACACTCAGGTACCAGGGAATTCCGTTGGGCAGAACGGCAGTCGACCCCGGTACGATTGCAGGCTGGGCTGCATATTGCGGATAAAACAGATGCACCTGTGAAACGGCTGATGTGCAGCCTGGATCTGAGAGGCACGCCGCATGCCCCGCTGGAGTGATCGGATCACCTTCGAACGTGCGTGGAAGCTTTCGGCCGAGCGAGCCAACATATCCGATCTGCGCGACCATCTTGCTGCCCAGCGCCCGCTGTATGTTCAGGTTGAAGTTATACGCATAGGGAGGAAGATAGTTCACTCCCGGCTGGCTCAGGTCGAGCAAGGAATAGTTGTCGGCCCAGTCTAGAGTGGCTCCCGGTAGCGGACGTTGATAGGGGAAGGGGTTCGTTTCAGATGCTTCGGGCCTGCCCGCAACGTCAGCGAATGGATCCGCGAGTGCGGGGCTTCCTCCCACGTCGGCCGCGCCGCGCGAAGCGAATAGAAATGGAGGCGACGAAAGGTTCTGCAACGCCTCCTCTTCCTGGTCACGGTTGAAATACACGCCGAAGCCGCCGCGTATGGCCAGTGCGTGGTTTCCTGAATTGCCGACCAGCGCGGAGGGACCGGCGCTTGGGGACCACACAAATCCCAGCCGGGGACCGAAGTGGTCCCACTTCACAGTCGCGGAGCCATAGTTGGTGCATCCGGGATCGCCGGGATACAGCAACCCGGGCGCGGCCCCAGGGAAGACGCTCGAGGTAGCATTACTGTTTTGCCAGCAGGTGATTGCAATCCCGCCGAACTGATGATTCGCCCACGGCGTTTCTACATCCCATGACGTGCCGTAGTTAAGCGTAAAGTCAGAAGTGATCTTCCAGCTGTCCTGCGCAAATGCATAATATTCGCGCGAAGTGGCAGCGATCTGGCTTCCTGAAGTCTGGCTGTAGTTGTCCGGAATACCGAGTACGAAATCGATGGCCGGATCCCCCGATGAGAACTGACCGCTCCCGGTCATGGTGTAGAACCCGCTATTCTCTGCGTTGTAGGGATTGTTCACTGCGAACTGCTCGAATGTGCCGCCCAGCTTCACACTGTGATTTCCGTGAATCCAGGTAAAGACATCCTGGAAAAGAAGATTCGAATCCAGCCGGGGCTGCGGTCCCTGATTGCTGAACCCCAGATTGAAATATCCCTGCACCGAGATAACCGGCAGTCCCGCCGCAGGAGACTGAGGCGTTATGTTGAAACCTGCTGAACTGGGTTGCACGATCTGAGCAGGTTCAACCGACGCGTAGTTGAAGCGGTAATACCCGCCGCGCAGTTCGTTGATGGTCCTCGAATTGAAGATGTGTGTGAAATCCGCGTCGAAAACCTTGAAGTGCTCCGCATTCACCTCAGAGAATCCAGGAAGTGAAGCGCCACCGAAAGGAAGCAGATTGAAGAAGGGCGATGACTGGAAAATCGAGGAAGCCCAGATCGAATCGTTGGCCGTGGGATGGAAGTCAAGCCGAACGATTCCCTGGTCGTTTTCCCCTGATGTGGAATTGTTGAAGTTGTAGAGGTAAGACGCCGGCCCGTTTTGCGAAAGCTGCGTGACATTCGCAGCTGGAACGTACTGCTGGAACATCGAGTTGGCGACCGAATCCCAGCTCGACGAAGGAACATTCACACTCGCCAGGCCGGGGCAGGCGTTCCACGGCGTTCCCGCGCTGCATCCCGCGAGTGCAAAAGGCATTGGATTACTGGAAAGGCCGTTAACAGCGCCATTACCAGTACTCTGCGAGTTCGGCACACCTGTAACCGCGTTTATATCGGCGCTGAAGTCGCCGGCCCGTTGTGCCGGACCAAACACCGGCGTCTGCTGAGTAATTGCAATCCCGCTCTTAATTCCCTGATACGCCGCGAAGAAGAACAGCTTGCTTTTGAATACAGGACCGCCAAGAGTGCCTCCATAAATATTCTGGTGAATCGGAGGTTTGTTATCCGCCAGATCAAAGTAATTGCGGGTGTTGAGGAAGGTATCGCGGTAGAACCAGAAACCGTTGCCATGAAACGCTTTGGTTCCACCCTTGAGAGTCTGATTGAGAATTGCACCGGAGTTGCGGCTGTATTCGGGATTGATCGTGCTCGAAACAATCGCGAGCTCACCTATCGCATCGGGGTTTACAACCAGGCCTTCTGTCTGAATCGCGGAGTCGTTCACATCTGTACCATCAACGAGATAGCTGTTTTGCTCTATCTGCGCGCCATTGGAAGAGAAGCCTCCAAACCGGTCCGCGGCTTCAACGACGCCTGGAGTAGATTTCTGCAGAACGGTCGCATCCCGACCCAACAGGGGCATCTGTGTAACGACGTCTCCAAGAATGTCCGTCTTGAGCTGCGTCTCAGAAGTTTCAACCTGTACGCCTGAAGAAGTGACCTCGACAGTTTGCGATGCCGCGCCGACCGAGAGCTTTGCGTTGACCTCGCGATCGTCATTGACATTCAGCCGGATTCCAGTGGCAACAAACTTCGAAAATCCTGATGACTCGATCGAAACAGTGTATGGACCACCGGGTTGCAACTGCGACACCTTGAAGAATCCTGAAGCATCTGAAGTGGCTTTCGCCGCGACGCCAGTGCTCGTGTTCAGTACGAGGATATTGGCGTTGGGGAGCACGGCGCCTGCAGGGTCAGTAACCATGCCGTGCATTGCCGCCGCAGTTACTTGCCCGTATAGCTCATGCCCGACTAGTACCTGCCCCAGCAGCGTCGTTGCAAGCAAGATTCCATTGAACGCTAACCTTAGTCTCATTGTGACCTCCTGAAATTTGGCCCGGTCTATCGACGCTGCTCTTGCGACGGATGGCGGCAGCGCTCTCGACTTAATAAAGAAAACCATCACTTTTGATCGTTTGTATCTATGGGCGTTACCCGAATGTGACGAAGAGCGATTTTTGCTGACGAATCGCGGAGAGCGCACGAGGAGCAGCGGACCATACTCTCGTCCTTCTAGACGCATCTCGCCGCATGCATAATGCCGCTCCGTTGGCCCTCACAACCGGCGCCATCGACTGACACGTTAGGCATTTACAGCGCCACCGGTCTCAGACTGCAAGTTCCAGAGAGACGAGGAACAAACAACTCGCAGTTCTTATGAGTTTGTGACGAATAGAGCCCCGGTTGAGATGAACAGGAACTGTGTCGCGCCAATGAGGCTTCTCCACAGGATGGAGGGGCCGCCTGAGGGGTTGCGGAGTGATAACAGTTCGCGTGACTCTAAGTCTAGGAGAGTAACTCAGGGGAATCGCTCAGCGATCTGCCCTCTGATCACGTCATTCACTTCTTACCCGAACAATAGGCAAATATTCTTGATGATCTTGGGAACGATGGTGGTTTGAATAGCAAGGAGCCAATCGTGAAACTCGAATCACACGATTCATGACATCTCCTTTGCGACGTACTTAGTGACTTGGGCGCATTGAGACTTCCCGGCTTTCCCGTGATACCTCGAGTCTCACACCCTCACTTCAGTGCGAATCGGTCGAAACATTCACAATCGACGGTTTTTCAACGAGCCGGAGGTATTTATGACCGTTCATCGCAACAGACTCTCATCGCTCCCGCTGCATGCTTCCATTCTCATGATCACAGTTTGCATGATGTCCGTGGAACTTTTACAAGCCCGCTCCATGGAACCGGACATACCCAAAATTCAGTCGGGTGCTGAAAATGGCTCAATAGCGGAAGAAATCCAGCTCGGCGCCGCCTACTTCGCTGGCAGGGGAGTCGCGCAGGATTTGAAACAAGCGGCCTACTGGTACGAGAAAGCGGCAAACTCGGGCGATCCACACGCGCAAATGGAAATCGGCTATTTCTACCAGGCAGGAATCGGCGTCGAACGAAATCCCGCGCGAGCCGCGCGATGGTACGAGCGCGCCGCAGCGAGCGGCTTGACCGGCGCGAAGGTGAATCTGGGCGTGGCATACGTCTGGGGCCTCGGAGTACGGAAAGACCCTGAGTTGGCGGCTCAGCTTTTTAAAGAAGCTGCGAAGAAAGGCGAAGGCAGCGCAGCCTGTTATCTGGGAGATATGTACTATTTCGGTCTCGGGATAACTAAGGATATAGGCCAGGCTCGGCATTGGTTTGAGGTTGGATCCAAATTGCACGATCCCATGGCGGAGTTCGATCTCGCGATGCTTCTCCTGGCCCGGGAAGACCACGCGGCAGACAAAGATGCTTTAGGCTTGTTTCGCGAATCTGCAAGGTCTGGTTACGTTCGCGCGAAACACCAGTTGGGGTTGATGCTTGTTCGCAATCCCGGCTTTGAAAAAACTCCCGGTGAAGCCGTAGCAACGCTCGAGGAATCGGCCGCTGAGGGTTTCTGGAAATCTTCGGTCGTGCTGGGAGTTCTTGCGCGCGACGGCAGGTCGGGTGTGTCCCAGGACAAAAAGAGCGCATACTTTCACTTCACGGTTGCAGCCCTTCAGGGAGGCGACGCTGCCTCACAGATGGTTGCAAATGATGTTCGATTGTTGCAATCGCAGCTGTTCGGGAGTGAGATTCAATCGCTCGACTCCGAAGCGAGCGCATGGGCGAATACCCACAAACTTGCTCTTCAGTTCACAGAGATGCAAGGACGGGATTCCCAACGTTTTCCAGCCGTAGCCATGGAGTATCCAAAAGCCGACTCCCATGCAGGAATGCTGTTTGGAGCGCCGGTCAGCGAAGGACTGCAATGAGCAGCATTTGGTGCATGGATCCATTTCTGTGCAGTCGTCGAAATGAAAAGACCTTTCGATGTCCCTCCGAATGGACGAGATGTCCGGAATTCACAAGGGTTCGGAGGAATGCCTCATATGCGCCTGCTCATTGCAATTCTCGACAACGACGCAACTCACGCTGGGTTTGGTCACCCATGATCCGCACAGTATTGGCAGATGACGAAGCATTGGCTCGACAGAAGCTCAGGCAGGTTCTGAGGGAAATCGGGGATTTCGAAATCGTAGGTGAATGCACCTCCGCCCACGAAACAATCGAACTGATAATGCTTACAACTCCCGATCTGCTCTTTTTGGATCTTCGCATGTCGGATACGCACGAGCTCGACGTCGTGAAAGCGCTCGCCACGATTCCCGAGGACAAGCGCCCCCAGGTGGTATTTGTAACCGCGAACGACCAATACGCAGCACGTGCTTTTGAAGTCCACGCCATCGACTACGTTTTGAAACCCTTTACGGTGGAACGGCTAAGATCCACGCTGACTCGGGTCCACGAACTTCGGCTCGCGAAGAAGAACAATGGAGATTCTGAACAGGATAAGACTGCAATCCAGCCGGGTGAAGAAACTCGATTGCTATCGGAACGATATGCCCCGCGGCTTATATTCAAATCCCGCGGACGAATACTGTTCTTGCCCATCCAGGACATTCGCTGGATTGAAGCCGAGGAAAATTATGTGCGCATCTGCACTGGTTCCGAATCCCATATGCTCCGGGAGGCAATCGGGCACATCGAGAGCCGACTTGATCCAGCAAACTTTTTGCGTGTACATCGATCGGCAATCGTCAATCTCCAATATGTCAAGGAAGTGAAGAACGAGCCGGATGGCGATGCGACGGTCATCTTGTCCAGCGGAGAAAGGATCGCTATGAGCCGCGGCTATAAAGCGCGAATTCAAAAACGCCTGAGTCTCTAGTCTCCGCAATTCGCAAATCCGTACAACGAGGTACCGAATATCTGAAAAACAGGAGAAGGCATCGTAAGCGACAACCGTGCGCAATTTCAACACAACTGATTTGGGCGCGTCTCGGAGGCACTCCGTCACCGTCCTGCTCCCTTCGTCACAAGACAACACCGGCTGGTAACAGCGGCAGGTAGGCTGCATTTAGCTGAAGAAGAGGGTTTATGAGTACCGGTGCCATTTATACGACTTCTTTGAATGTCCGACGCCAGTGGACAGAGTACGCGCCACCGCTCCCATCGAACGCCATTTCCGTGAGCAGGAGCGTACGGGCGGATCGCAGCCGCATCTACCTGGCCATCACCGTCCCGGAATACATGGAGGCCTGGCTCTCACCTCCAGGCGCGACCCCCGGCCTCACGCGAGTCCTTCTCGCGGATCCATCGTTTTTCATTTACGGCACGACAGATGACGGTTCATTTTTCAAAATCGGATGCACTTTTCAGCAGTCAAGGCGAAGCAGGCTCGTCTTCAGTTGGAGGCGAGACTCTTTTCCTGGGGTTTCTTCAAGCACGGTGAGAATACGGCTCCGAGGCGACTTTGATCGGACCAACGTTGATGTAACTCATTCCGGACTTAATGAGCGCGAACGGGGCTGGTGCTCGGCGTTATGGGAAGCGTCTCTCGAAAAGCTAAGCCGTCTGTTTTGACCTCGTCTATCGCCGCTGGCAACGAGCTTGCTGCTTTAATATGGCGCGGCGATTCGATCTACTCGAGTCGGAGCCTTAGAACAGAGATCGAGTCTGTCACCTTCAAGTCAATCCGCTCTGAACTGTTCAGATCACGATTCGAAATTTCACCCTGATCGGAAAGTGTCAGCAATTCGACACTACCGAAGCGAGCAGGCGATGAGAATGTCACATTCTTCGTCTGGACCTGTTGCTTCTCCTTCCTATCCGGGTCAAAGGATGATTCTTCATCCCATATGAATAGAAGGTAAGTACCGTCGCTTCTGCGCGCCAATAAGTGGTGCACATTGTTGGTTTCGCCCGATAGCTGCATTGGAAGATCTTTCAGGTCAGCCTTCCCATCGAGATCCGTTGTGACTTGCATCAGGCTTTTGATCGCGTTGAATGCCGGCTTGTGGCTTCCGTCATTTCTAACCAGCCCGAAGGCAGCATCGTTCTTGCTGACCTTGGGTCCCACATCGATCAATTCGTAAATATAGGTTCTAACTATTCCATGCATAAGCTGTTCGAGAATAAGACGTGGCATGTACTTTGCCTGGATGTCTTCTGGAATGCCCTGCTTGTTCGACGAATCGGTGTTATACCCGATTTCGGTAGTCATGATCGGTTTTTCGCCCCAGGCTTTTCTTGCCAGATTCTGATTCCAATTGATACTTCCATATCCCCCTCCTCCCCATCCCGGAGTTCCAGGATTGCGGCCTGCGAGATAGTTGTGTAGGTTCGCATAGTCGAAATAGTGTTCCAGGCCTGCTGCTTTGGGGTACGCATCCGCCTGGGTAAGAGACGGCCCGATCACCAAAGTGCGCCCGTCGACGCCACTCGCGTTTTTCGCAGCATTCTGTATTCGCGGAAGAAACTCCTTTAAAGTTTCGGGCCACTGCGAGTCGCCACTGTTGTTGTACTCGTTGGGCCCTTCGTAGCCTTCAAAATCCTGACGCATCCGCTGCGGATAGGCTGCAAGAAGAGAGTCGCCCTGCTTTGGCGAGGTGACGTATACGCAGCCGATTCCAAGAGCGCCGAGTGCGTTGTGACGCTTGTAAAACTCATCCCAGGTAGTATCGACTAACCCATCCCGGATGTGGCGTACGTGCAGATCCTTTAGCAGGCCCTCGACCAGCGGGAAATTAGAGTACGGCGTGTCAGTATAGTGAAGATGCACATTGATGCCGACGCTATCCGCGATCGATTCGGAACTGATCGGCTCCTCCGCCTGAACCGGCGAGAGGGACAGGACTGCGCAGAATATTGCGATTACAACACTGGGAACAGAGAGCCGAACGCCTGCAATATTCGATATCTTTGTCGCATAGGTTGTGATTAAAGATTTATAAGCTGGCTGCATCATACCTCTCTAAGTTACATTTTGAGTTCAGCATTAGGTCCAGGGTAGGTCTACTAGTGCGGCTGTGACGTCGGCTGCGGATTTACCCCATTCACAGCTCTGGAAGCATGATCATAGCCGTGGAGATAAGCGGTGCGATATGCGGTCTTATATTCGGTTCTCGGAATGCCGGGATGCATTCCGTGATCTGGAACAAGTTTGTAATGGTCCTGGTCTACCGGCACTTTTGTAATTCCCAACTCGCTGTCGTGTTTGCCATCTCTCCAACCATCGAAGTAACCCCATCGCGTGGCAAATGCGATATTGTGGTCTTCGCTCGGGTAGTAAAGTTCATACCCAGGAGCTCGCGCAGGCAGACCCACCACAGGCTGCTGCTGAACAGTTGCTGGTTGAGTGCTGTCGGGCTGCTGGCCAGTTGTCGGCAATGATCCTTGCGGCTGCTGGCCCGCTGCCATCTGCCAGCACAGACCCATACACAAACATGCGGTTAGAATTGCGGGGGTTGAGTTAAACAACCCGCGTTGCTGTTTTTGATTCTGAAGATGTCTCGCCTCCATGCTTCCCTCCTTTCACGAATTGAATGATGATTCGTTGTATTCTTTAGTTCCTCGTCTTGCCATTCGCCGCATCAAGCGCGAAGCCTTAGCCGTTCAAGACCCAGGTGCGAATCAATGCGATCGAGCACCGTTGCGTCTGGAGCGAACTTTCGAGCAAAGTGAGCGTTCGAGCGAGTGATCTCGGGCAAGTCGCTATCAACAAGCAATCTGGGGTGAAGCCCCTGTTCCCAGCAGATGAAATGTTTGCTTTCCGTACTAATCCGTAGGCCTGACGCATTTCCCAGGATTGTTGGGCACACTGCCTCGTCTGGCGGAAATCTGCCGCTGAAGTACTTCACTACATTCTCACTATCGGGAGAAAGCAGCACCTTCGCAGCTCGCGCATTGCCGGTGAACCACTGATCCCCTGCATAGCAGAAGTACTCATCCGTGAAGGGATGAAACAGACGCAACAACTTCGGATTCAGCAAATGCAGATGCTTTGCGGCTGGACCTCGAAATGGATGACGCCATGATGGAATCGGAAGTGACTTGCCTATATAACGTTGATATGCAAGACGGGCGTAGCTGCGGCTCTCCAGACCGCCGGTGTCGTTCCGGACGCTCTCGGGCACACGCCGATGGTCAATCCTTTTTAGTCGCATGTACACGTCGTATGGACTGTCCTCGAGATCTCGCTCAATGGCTGTGCGAGTTTTGATCGGATAGTCTGACCCGCTGATCAGGTAGAACCAGTCGGGCGCGTCTTTTTCATAAAGCATCCGCAGCGCCAGCAACATCGCGTGAACCAGGCTGACTGTGCCCCAACTGGTCTTCACATGCGGGCGGACGAAGCGAACATTCGACGGAAATCGGGCGATATTGAAGCCTGCCCGGGAGAAGTCGTGATGAGCGGCAATCGGCGGATCCTCGAACACGTCGTTCAGGGTCTCCGTAAGCCGGAGCGCCTGTTCTTCGTTGGCGTGCGTGAGTAGCACGAAACCGATAGTGCGATTTGGTTGCAACTGATTCGTCACCTCAATCAGGGAATCAAGATCCGGTGCCGGCAAAGACCACCGTAACAGTGCGGGCAATTATCTTCAGGTCTAGCCAAACACTCCAGTTTTCGATGTAAGCCAGATCGAACCTGATGTAGCTTTCGAACGACGGGTCCTGACGGCCGTTCACCTGCCACAAACCTGTGATACCCGGAACCACATCCAAGCGCCTCAGATGCTTTAGTTGATACTCTCTGACCTCTCGGGCAATTGGTGGCCGCGGACCGACGATACTCATGTCACCGGCAAGCACGTTGAAGAACTGAGGAATCTCGTCAAGCGAATACTTGCGCAATATCCGACCGATACGCGTAACTCGGGGATCGTTTTTGACCTTGAAGAGAACACCGCTTCGTTCGTTCATTGAGAGAATCTTTGACCGCAGTCCTTCCGCGTCCCGAACCATAGTCCGGAACTTGATGCAGCCAAACACCCGGCCCTTCTTTCCGATCCGCTCGGATATGTAAAGAACAGGACCGCGGGAATCAATCTTGATTGCAATTGCGATGAGAGCCAGAATGGGAGCCGTCACGACAAGCGCCAATGCGGCGAGCATAACGTCTAGAGTACGTTTGAGCATCAGAGCGAGCTCAGGAAAATGACGGCAATGGAGCGGGATCGTGGGAAACTGACCCACGTATTCGATCTGCCGATTCCACGCGAGGCCGCCATGCGTGTCTGGAATTACGCGCAGATCGACACCCGCTTCACGGGCCCGGTCGCACAACTCGGCCACAATACCTGCCTCGCATGGTTCGGCGATGAATATCTCGTCTACAAAATTCTTCCGGGCAACGTCAAACACCGAGTCCAGCGTTCCCACGACAGACTCCCGCTCAAACTTCCGCGACACCGGCGCCGGAGTCAACTCGATGAAACCTTTGAATGAATATCCCTGGCGCGGAAGATCTGTGAGTTGTCTGCGAAACGATTGTGCCTCCGGGCCCGTGCCAACGATCAGGACGTTACGAATTCCGATACCCCGTTCAAAGTCGCGATACATATGGAGCCGATAAATGAGCCGCCGAACGCTCAGCGACACCATGACAATGCCCAGGGTCAGCAGCACAATGCTGCGCGGAACTGCCCCGCCGTGAATCAAATACAAGGCTCCCGCGAGCAGGAGCCCCGCGATCACGCACGCCTCAATCGTCAGCCGAAGCTCTGTAAGGAAGCCGCTCAGTCGTGACGGAGTATACAGGTGTAGCCGTCTGCTCGTTTCGATTAGGGCGATCATGAACCCAGAGAGCATGAGCAACAATTGCCACGTGGTCGAACCCGGAATCAAAGTACCGTGCCAAAAACTCTTTACACCCACAAAGAGGCCGATATGTTTCTCGCATAACGTCGCGGCGATTGCTGCACCCAGGATGGTTAGGCCATCCAGCAGCATCCAGTACTTCGAGAACTCCCGCGGATTTCTTTCCCACGTATCTCCGCTTGAGCGTTCCCAGTCGAACGCATTCGACGCCTTGATAAAGGATCTTTCCCGAAGCTGCGATGATGAACTAAACAAAAGAACTCTCCCGATAGTCAGTGGTAAAGGCAAATGTTTTGCAGTGGTACAGATAAATCAGGGAAGCTGATTGATCGCCGACGGATCGCATCGCCGGTTCAATAAATGCCACATTGCGGTCAAATTGCCTTTCAACCGATTAAGGCGATCCTCTTCCGGCTTGCTCCAGAAGGCTCCAACAGTGTTGGCGACCAGGCATCTCAACCAATACTGGACAACGAGATGACGCAAGGTAAACACGCGTGCCTTACGCCAAAGGTAGATAGGATTAACGATCTGCGAGTAGCCCATCTTCCTGCCGGAGATCCTGCCGCCCCTCCAACCAAGGTGAACGCATGCAGCTGCCATGTTGATTACGGGCGGCTTGCCCCCGCGCGTGCAGCGATGAGAATAATCGCTGTCTTCAAGCCAGGCATACAAGGACAGATTCTCGTCAAAGCGAAATGATTTGCCCACCGCCGAGCGCACTATCAAATTGCAACCATAGCCGTAGTCCAACGGTTTTGTTTCGAGCAAATTTGGGTCGCTTCCGATCCCTTCAGCTTCCGCGCAAAGCGCCTTCGCTTGTTTCCTCGAGACCATTGCTCCCCGGCCGCCATCTGCGAGCATGTGTCCGGAAGCAACAATGAGTTCCGGATCACACGTAAAGAGCTCCGCCATTCTTTCCAAATAGGTCGGGCACAATTCCATGTCATCGTCCAGAAAAGCGATCAAATCTGTGTCGCCAACGTGCTCAAGCGCTTCGTTTCTCTGCAACGTCAGCCCGAGAGGTGTCGCAATGAACCGGACCTTATCGCGAGTGCGCGTCATCTCTTCGACATGGATCAACGAGGGACAGGCAATTAGAATTTCTTCCGGAACTACGGTCTGATTGAGAATCGACTGGACCGTCTCATCCAGGACGCCGGGGCGCCCGAAGCTGCACAATATGACGGAAATCCTCATCTGCTTTCCTCCAATGCGGAAAGTACCGTCCTGAAAGGAACGTAAGCCTTCGGGCGAGGCGCCTCAGTCAAGGCACGTTCACGAACCCTCTTCGCCGCAAGACCAGCACCTATTGCGAGCCAGAACATCGCTCCAGAAGCACCTATGAAAATCAATCCCGATAACATTTGCAGCAGATAGGTTGAGATGATCGCGGGAGACGAAATGGACCACGAGTCCGTTCGATCTCTTCCCGAATACAAGGGGAGGATTACCTGGATGATTCCGACTGTGTAGAAAAGCGTCCCGATCCATCCAAGATTTAAAAGCATGCGGATAGGCCCGCTATCGAGGGGATACCCTTTATAGAAGTCCGCATTGTTCAACCCGATTCCGACAGGACTCTCCGCAACCTCCTGCGATAGCCCCGTGTACAGCCGGGTACGATCCCGCACGCTTTCGTCTTCCTTCAGATTCCCAAGTGTCTTCAAACGATCCTGAATAATGGGGACGTTCATTGACGAGTTGGCGACTACAACAAGCCCCAATGCACAGGCGCCAATCGCAAACAGAACTTTGACGAACACCTGTCGATTGCTGTTTTTCGCGAAGTACAGCAAACCAAACACACCGGTAAGCCACGATGTGCGAACGAGCGACAACATCAGGGCGTAAAGCCCGGCCGCAACGGCGGGAATTTTCAAACGTGACCGCTTTGTGACGACAAGCAATAACAGCGCGACCGTAACACTCGCGAAAGGCCCCGGCGCATTTAAGGTGCTCCAGACTCGGATCTGCTGTGGCTCTGGACGGCCAAACGTCGAACTTGCAACACCCCCTGGCAGACCTTCAAGCCATGCGATGTCCCACGCCGCGGGGTGGTAAAACTGCACGATGCCGTAAACTCCCATCAGCAAAAGACCCCACAAAGCCACTCGCTGAATCACGTCTCGATTTTTGGTCCAGTTTTCCCAGTCAATGTAGAGGTGCAGCCCAAGCAACAACGGCGAGAGCCAGTCAACGAGGCCGTAAATTACTTCGCCCGAAGGATTAGTCACCATGCCGACCACAAATCCATACACAACAGCCGTGGCGCACAACACAAACGGCGCAATCCGAATTCCTGGTGCCCGGCGCACATTGCGGAGATCGAGAATCGCGATCCCGGAAACCAGAAACGGCGTAAGAAGCACTAGATTCTGGTCTGCAAATCCCATGCGCCAATCAATTACCCGCCGCAAAAGCGGAGTCAGCATCCATGACCAGAGAGCAAATCCCAGGAAAGCCGTCGGCCTTCGGAAATAGAACGATACCCCGATCGAGAATGCGCAGGCTGGAACTGCCATCCGAAGAAGGCTTGCCTTGCCTAGGTAAAACAGCCCAGTCACGGCAAGGCAGCTGAGTGTACCCAGGATCCAGGTCAGCGTATCGAATTGGCTTTTATTTGAAGTCATATTCATTTCGTAGCTACGCAATTGCGCGGTCTTCCTCCGGCACCCTCAAGTGCACCCTCTGCTGCGAATGCACCGCAGGAAGTGCGCAGCCGGCTCTTGCGATAAATTTCCTCATCTTCTCCTGGAAAACCTCTCGGCGAAACCCGTTCGCGTGCATGCGAAGAACTACGGGAGACCATTCATATTTTTCGAATGCTTCGATTGCAGCAGCCAATGCGTCTGTTGTTTGCTCATCGAAGAAGCAACCCGTTACTCCGTCCCGCACTGTTTCGAGCGCGCCGCCAGCACGGTACGCAATGCATGGCCGGCCGGCTGCGGCAACCTCGATCGGCGCCATTCCGAAATCCTCCTCTCCGGGAAAGATCAGAGCGCGGCATCGAGATACCACGTTCTCCACCTCGCGGTCAGAGAGGCGTCCTGCGAATGTCACTGTTGGTCCCGCTTGAGTAAGCAGTTGCTGATATTGAGGCCCCTCGCCGATCACGATTAATTTGCGTTTCAGCAGCGTGCAGGCCTTCACCGCAAGATCGAGCCGCTTATAGGGAATTAGGCGGGAAAGCACAACATAGTAGTCCTCTTGATCTCTCGAGATCCGAAACCGATCAACGTCGATCGGCGGATGAATTACCTCGGCCGTGCGGCCGTACACTTTTGCAATCCGCTGCGCAACCGCACGCGAATTCGCAATGAAGTGATCCGGTTGGCGCGCCGCATCCTCGTCCCACAAGCGAAGCATCCCAATCAGGGATGGAAGCAGGACTCTCCGTGCGATTCCCATTCGTTCGCGCGCGGAGTATTCATTGAAATTCCACACCCAGCGCATCGGCGTGTGGCAATAACAGATGTGAATTGAATTCCCATGCGTCCGAATGCCCTTGGCATACCCCGAGGAACTCGACAGGACCAGATCAAAGCCGGAGAGATTCAGGGACTGCACCGCAAATGGATACAGGAGAAAGTACAGTCGGTAAAACTTCTTCATTCCTGGCATATTTTGCAGCCAGGACGTTTGAATGGGCACGTCTTTAAGCAAAGATGGCAGCTTCTCCTGCAGCGCAACAGTGCTCACAAGAGTCGTTACCTCGGGCGCCAATCTATACAGCTCCTCCGCTACCTTTTCGGCTCCCCCAGCTTGCGTAAAGTAGTCATGAACCACGGCGATCTTCATAGAGCACCCGTTTCTAGGTGCGTCGTAATATTCCGCTGAACAAACGCGCGAGTCGCTCTGTAGAGAACTACGAGGTCGGCGGTTAACGGACGTTGTTTCGCATAGTCCATTCCATGTCCCTTGGCCGCGTGTAGGTTACGGTCGCCTTCACACTCACGTCCGCCGGTCAGCCCCGGGCGAATGCCGAATCGGCCCATGGATTCGGGAATCTCGCGATCCGCGAGGTCTTCGGGCGACAGCGCGCGAGGGCCTACCATCGACATGTCACCACGAAACACGTTCCACATCAGGAGGTACTTGTTCATCAACTCACAAAGCCAATCCGAAGCAACTTCCGAATGAACTCTGCGAATCTGGAACGAGTGTCGGTGCAGGCCCACTCGTACCTCACGATCAAGACATATCTTGCGGCCGTGCGCCTTTTCTCGAGATAAGGCCAGCACTGCGATTGGCAGGCCCATAATCAGCGCCGAAGCCGAAAGGGCCAGATCGAACGCTCTTTTCGCAACACACCTGATTGAACTTGGTCCTGGGGTTCCTACGAGCTCAATGTAGTTCGCTGCGTTGTTCCTGGCTGCATAATCTGGCACTCCTAGCGCCTGCCTGACAGCCCACACTCGCACACCCAGATTCGCTGCCACCTCAACTGCGCGTTCGGTTTCGGCAGAACCTTCTGTTGCTGCAGTTGCAACAATGAGATCGTCAACTGATTGCTCCAGCACGATGTCTTTCAATTCAGAAATATCGCCCACATATCTCGCCGCGATGTCAGGACAATATTCTTCGCGGTAACGTTCTCCGGCGAATCCCACGAAACTCAAATCGGGAAGCCTTCCAGTGCGCAAGTCTCGCCAAACTGTGGTTGCGAGTCTTCCAGTACCCAGAACCAGGGCCCTTCGCGATGTCGAAGTCGACACACTGCGGAAAAATGCCCACAGAGAATGGCATAGCAAGGCGGAAAGAAGAAAGATAAATGTCGTTCGAAAAGGCCTGAAACTTGGATGACAAATAACTATGTAGATTGCGAATAATGCCGTAACGGGAACATAGGACTTCAACGTCTTCGCTAATACAACCTGGCGCATCGTGCGATCGGATTGAACAGTGGCCATGGACGCAGCGTAAAGCCACGCCACCGCCAGCACCGCCGAAAACGCAACATCGGCTGCACTAACATGCACTTCTGAAAGCCGTGGGGGAAATGCACCCCGCATGTATGGAAACAAAACAGCTCCGGTCGCCATCGCAACCGCAGAGAGCGCAAGCATGAATGGAGGAAGAGAATCAGCGCGTCTAATCATAGGCGCTCACCTCAGCGGAAACTCGTTCATCGCGACCTTCGGCTCTGCGGGTTATTGTTGCCTCAGCATGTCTGCTGAGTTACTGTGCTGTAAATCTGTTCCAGCCGATCGATGACCCGGTCCCACGAAAACTGTTTCAGAACTTTTGCGCGATTGTGGGCACCCATCTGCTTCCGACGTTCCGGCGCTACGATAAGCTCTCCAAGAGCTATCGCCAATTCTTGCGGCGCCCTGTCTGGTACCCGAATTCCTCCATAGTCGTCGACAATCCAGCGAACACCGCCGGCATTGGTTACGACCACAGGAAGACCACAGCTCATTGCTTCCAACACAGTCATCCCGAACGGCTCCCCATGAGAAGGCAGGCAATAGATATCCGCATCGCGATAGATTGCGAGCGCCTGCTCTCTCGTTTGGCGGCCGAAAAACCGGATTCTTTCAGCAGAGTTCAGGCTCGCCGCCAGCGCTTTTGCTGAATGCTCATGCTCACCGCCACCAGCGATCCAGAGCACGGCTTCAGGAAACCTTTGTGCCACCTGGTCGAATGCCTTCAACATGTCGAAGATTCCCTTTCGTTCAGAGATATTCGCAAGAAACAGGATCACGGTGGACCCACGCGATTCCCCCCTTTGCGTAGGCGATGGACTGAAGAACTCACTGTCAATTCCGTGCGGTAACAGATGCGTCCCTGTATCTCGCTGCTCAGCCTCTATAACGCGACTCCGCGTCTCCTCCGTAGTAACAAGGAGCGTGGCCGCCGCTCTCTGCTGAGCGCGTGCCACGAGCTTTTCGCACGTTGCAACAATGTCCGAAGCGTCGGCCACCGGTTCGCCATAGCGTGCGGATCGACTCGGCCACTCCGAAACGTATGGACCGAGCACGACTGGTCTGTTGATAGGCGAGAGCGCAAGCGTGATGCCGGTATATACCGGATTGAGTTGATGGATCAAATCGAAGTCGATCGCCCTCTGCAATCGCTGATAGAGCTTTCTCACTTTCCACATATATTCGAGCCTTCCCAGTCCTCCGGTGCCAAGTCTCCGTGATATCGGAAACACGCTTACCGTTGCCGGTAGTGGGTGCCGCAGACATACCTCCTCGGCCGCAACAAACAGTGAGTGCCCGCGTTCGGCAAGTCGACTGATAAATCCATGTGCCACTAAACCATCTCCGTGGGGCAAATGATCTGTCAGCATCCCGGAGCAGTGTGGAACGAAAATATTTAGAGCCTTCTGCACACGACACCTTTATTCATCTATTCACACGCATCAGCACTGGTCTGCGGCGGAATCACATGCTCCCGTTTTGCATAAACAAGCTGCCGCCACGTTGATGCTGCTGTTTGCGTACCGGCCCGTCTATGGAAGTTTCGAGAGCGGGTCCATGTACATGCCTATGTTTGTTATCTGTAGATAGTGCTCAATCTTGCTGATCACGTCTTGCGGAACAAGAATCATGTCTCCCGATTGAAGAGCCATGTCTTTTTCCAGTTGCGATGTCTTGTTCATCTTGCTCAGATGTAGGACCTTCACTTCTGCAACGGTTTCGTTAACCTTCCGGAAGACAATGACCTGTCCGGACTTTGCATTTGGCGTGAATCCGCCGGCCATCAGAATCGCTCCGAGAGCAGTCATGTTGTCCTTAAGCTCGATCTGGCCAGGCTTCGTCACTTGTCCTGCAACCACAACATAGGGATGAGTGAACGTTTCTAGAACCAGATTCAATTCGGGATCCTTGAGTCTCGTGGATACCTTCTGAAGAAGCAGATCATGGGTCTGGTCCACCGTCATTCCATTTACAAACACCGTACCTGCAATGTTCACATTGATATATCCATCAGGTTCAACCATCACGGTTTGGTTAAACTCCGGTGTTAGGCGATATTGCAAATCCAGGGTATCCCCCGGCCGGAGAAGATAGCGCGGCCTCGTCTTCAGTGGGGTTTGGGCAGTGCACATGGGACCAAACAGAACCACGGCCGCGCATGAAGTCAGTACGAATCGAGTGAAGAATCTCATGATTTAAATCCCAACCCTTTCCATAAGAGAGTTCAGCCACTTGGGCACTGTGCTGGAGGTCTTGTTCAAGACCGACCCAACAATAGACCCGCCGTACTTTTCGATATTCCGTTCGAGTTCGTGCAACTGGCTGCTCCTGGTTCGGTTACACTCAACGATCGTGATGGTCCCGTCTACAACGGGTGCAAGACCCAGCACATCTGTTCGCTCCGTGAGAGAGTGGCAATCAAGAAGAACATACCTGTACTGTTCACGTAGTCGATTCAAATGACCGACGCGATCTCGATAACGCGCCAGTCCCTGGCCTCGCATGAGAGCTCGCCGTTTGCTCTGCCTTTGTCCCTTCTTTCTGGGTTCCGGCGGTTCATTCCCATCTCGATCAGGAAGACCAAGCAGATCGCAATCCATAGATGTCGCACAGTTGGCCTCGTTCTCATTAAGCATGAGTTCGATTAGACGTCGAACATGAGAGACGCCGGCTGCCGGATGGGCCGACACCAATGCCAGCGCATAGCCACCCTCGTGCTCCGGGTTATCGCAAAGCTGCAGCAAGTTATAAACGAGCGCTTGGCAGCCAGCGAATTGAGCATCCGGCACTTCGCTCAACATAAAAGTCATTGCTCTACGACTCCTGTACATCCTGCATGTTTTGCATCACTGTAATCAGATCGCCCCGCCTGCTCTTAACAACGCGGTCTCCGGTAAGGACAGGCAATCGCGCCGCGTCGACGCGACGTCCTCCGATTGACTCGAATGGAATTGAGGCGACGACGGGATATCGCGAAGCGAGGCCGAGTTCTCGAGAGGTAGCTATGGTGCTTCTGAATGACTCAGCAAAATACACAACGCTGCCAGCCAGGAAAAGAGCGGAGAGGACACCGAGGACCGAATACAACAACGGCTTGGGGGCTACTTGTGTGTAGTTCAGCGTTGGAGACTCCGCAATTGCAATATTGACGAGTTTGTGCGCGTCCATTGCATCTTCAATGTTCGACTGATCCCGTTTCAGCGAAAAGACCTCGTAGTTATTTCGAGCCTGGTCCACCCTTTCCTGCAATTCGTTGTATTTGATAAATAGGGGCTGAACCTGGGCGAGCTGCGCCCGCAACTTTGCCAGATTTGAGGTCAGGCTCTCAATCCGGCTGTGAATGGCACGCTTCTCTACGATTGATTGCACCTGTCCGGTTCTGATCTGTTGCCAGGCCGGATTTACGTCTGTTGTATCTTCCGGCTGGCGCCCTTCGGTCATTCGCTTCAAGGCAGAACTGGTGTTATCAATCTCCCTGTCGATCTCCACTACCAGGCGATCCGTGGGTTGATATCGATTGATTAGTTCAGCTCGGCGGTTTTGCAGCTGCACAAGAAGCGATTGCAACTGTTGGATCGCTCCCTGATTGGGAGTCAGTCTTTCCTGCGTGGACTGACGTTCGGGAATCTTGCCCAGCAAATTCGTAGCCTCCGACACGCGCTGATCGGTCTCGGAATAGCTGGTCTGTGCGGTGCGCAGATCATTCTCCGTTGTCAGTATCTGCTGGTTCAGAGCTTCTTCTTCGTCGGGAACAGACACAAGCCCGTTCGCCTGCTGAAAGTCCACCATCTCGCGAATAGCACGGTCCCACACGTCTTTGTATCGCTTACTCTCTTCCGCAAAGAACTGCGAGGTTCCAGGAGGACGCGTGATTTGTCGACGCTTTGTCAAATATGCTGCGGCTAACTGATCAAGCGCATTTGCTGCGGCCTCAGGACTCTCGCCACGAAATGTCGCGGTGATTACATTCGCTTTGTTCGTAGATTCCAACGTAAGGTGTTTCAAAAACGCCGCGATCTTCGACTCGTGATCCTGAATTTCCTTCTCTGTGCGCTTTTGGGGCGGAACGTCTGACCAGTGCGGATCGACCACCGCTCCTACCACATCTTCACTCTGAAGGAGCCGCAATTCTGAGTTGATCTGCTGCTCCGTAACGTCCTGGATCGCGCCGGCTGTTGAGGACTTATCCGCAGAAATCACCGAGTGACTTCGAGATGCCTGAACCAGAAAAATCATCTCCGATTGGAATTGTTTCTTCTTAAGCACAATTAGGGCTGCCGTTGCGCCGATGATCGAAAAAAGAATGAGAAAGAAAATCCATCTCTGCCTGTAAATCGCTTCAACCACCAGCCGCACGGGCGAATACCCCGGCCGCTCCGGAATCGTCGCAGCGGCTACACTGTTCAATGCAAGCGTGTTGGATGGACCTAATGCTTTAACCATGAGGTAAAGTTCTCCTCTTGCGACCAGACGTATCAGCCGCAAAATCCGCTTTCTATTTTTTTCTTAAGGTTCTGCGCTCGTTAAGCAATTCGTGCAGTCTGTTTTAGCTGCCCCTGCAATCAAACGAACGATACCTCGTCTTGCTCGTTCTCGTGACGCGCTTAGTTGGATTCTCGCTACGTTGTTCGTATTTGAAAATCCGGCTAAACTTCGCCTTGCGTGCCATGACCGCTGATTCGCAAACTCTGAACGGGCCCGTGAATTGCTATTTCCGAGGTGTATGCATATTTGGCGTGAGATGTAGGGTGGCTGTGCGCGGTTGCTTATGTGGAAGCTCACCTGAAGTCAGACGATAAGAGCACCATTTTGGAAGCAAGCTCTGAGGCCTTCTTATTTCAGAGGTTTACAACTACTACTCGCACCCGGGCGGCCGTCCCAAAGATCACGATGTGAAACGATCGGCGTTTCCTGGATCACACTGACCCAGCGGCTGAAAGAATGCAGCCTCACGTGGAACTCCTGCATCCTACTCAATTCAACACCATGTGTACGCCGACCCCATCCAGACCGATAAGTGTTTTGTTTGTTGACCACACTGCTCAGCTCGGCGGTGGAGAAATTGCCTTGCGCAATCTTGTAGACGCACTCGATGCCGACAGAGTGAAGGCGATCGTGCTCCTCTGCGCGACAGGTCCGCTGGTCGAACAGCTGCGCAAAAGCAATCACGCGGTGCACGTACTTCCACTTTCTCCCCGGATTTCGCAGACGCGGAAGGAATCCGTGGGATGGAAATCGCTCTTCAAGATCGGCGAAATCGTTACCTCGATCTTGTTTTTGTTGAAGCTGGCCCGTCTCATCCGAAAACTCGAAGTCGACGTGGTACACACCAACAGTTTGAAGTCTCACGTTCTCGCGGGAATTGCAGCGCGGCTCGCCGGTGTCCCGTTGATCTGGCACCTGCGTGATCGTATCGCGCCGGACTATCTGCCTCGACCGGCGGTCCAGTTCGTCCGTTTTCTCAGCAGGATACTACCGCATTTCATCATCGCCAACTCTCAGGCGACCCTTGACACAATCTCCCCGCTAGACTCACACGATTCTTCCGCGCAACGTTTCAGAGTCATTCACGACGGCTGCGTGTTGCCGGTGAAACGCGAACAGCCCAGCCTGGGTGGTTCGCCCTGCATTGGGATGGTTGGCCGCATCAGTCCGTGGAAGGGCCAGCACGTTTTCATCAAGGCTGCCGCGATCGTTCGCGATCTTTTTCCGAAAACTATCTTCGAGATTATCGGTGCACCGCTGTTTTCGGAAACCGCCTACGAGCAGGAATTACGAGCTCTCGCTTCAAAGCTGCAGCTCGAGCGAAGTCTGAGGTTCACCGGATTCATCAACGACATAGGATCCGCATTTGAACGTCTGCGAATAGTCGTGCACGCATCCATCATCGGAGAACCCTTCGGCCAGGTAATTATCGAAGGAATGGCCGCCTGGCAAGCCGGTCATAGCTACTCGCGCAGGAGGAATTCCCGAGATCGTAGTAGATGGAGAAACTGGCCTTCTCGTTCCGGCTGAAGACGAGCATGCACTCGCTCACGCGATGATCTGTCTTCTCCGCAATCCTGAGCGAGCAACCCAGATGGGATTGAACGGTCGCGAAAGGGTGAAGAGCTTTTTCACCATAGAACGACATGCTCACGCTGTTGAACAAGTGTATGTAGACGTCCTTCGTTCGACGCACAAACATTCGTCCCGGATTAATCAAGAAAGCTTTGAAAGCGCCTGATTTCTCTCATTGGCTGAGACCGGCGAATCACATACAGCGAGGTTATAGCAAATGATTCGTGTTGGGTTCGTACTGCTCTCGCACACATGCCCTGAGCAGATCTTGGCTCTCACGCAGGTTCTCACTGAACTTTATGATGCCCCGCCCATCGTCTGCCATCATGATTTCGATCAGGCGCCGCTCACCAAAACCGTGTTTCCATCGAACGTGCGCTTTGTAGAGCCACACTTTCCCACGTGTTGGGGATGTTTCTCGATTGTTCCGGCAGCCCTGGCAGCAATCAATCTGCTGATGCGCGGCGCTAACCCACCCGATTGGTTCTATCTGTTGAGCGGTTCGGACTATCCCACCATCGCTCCTGAAAAAGCCCTCTCTCTTCTTGCGTCGACAGACAACGATGTATTTATCGATCACCGCGAAATCCACTATCGAAAGGAGGCGATGATGCGAGCGGATGAACAATCAACCGGTTTTATGCGCCCTTCCTACAATTCCCTCGCATACAAGCGCTACTGCGCCGTAGCTGTGCCTCGCCCATCGCTGGCAAAGCCTCTCTCCTTTCCTCCTGTTGGTCGAGCTTATCTGCGGCATCCCGCGTGGCGCTCAGTCTTCCCCGCCCCCTTTGGATCGGACTTTCGATGTTTCGCCGGTGAGCACTGGTTCACCGCGAACGCCAGGGCGGCTGAGATTCTATTGACTGAAACAGCTCAATCGAGACAACTGTTCCAGCATCTGCGCACGCGCGAATGTCCTGAAGAGTGCTACTATCACACCGTCTTGGCGAACGCCCCCTTGAAGCTTGAGAACCGCAACCTCAGGTACATTGAATGGCCGTCTTCAGATGCATGGCATCCGAAGACGCTCGTAGCTTCGGACCTGCCCGCGATCGACGATAGCCAGGCCCATTTCGCTCGGAAGGTCGTCTACAACTCCGACCTGATGCACGAACTCAATCGGAAGCTTGGCGTCGGACAGCCCGCATTTAGCTAAGACACTCCACGGGTTCCTGGTCTGTCATTGGCCTACGCAGACGCCTCGCGTTGCATTTTTCTCGTTGCCGAACTCCATAGTCGCCGCGCAAGCATCCCGCTCTCCTTAAGAACCGCACCTCCCGCGGGCCGCATCGCTGTAATCAGAATTGCAGAGACGTACGAGACGATCATCGAGGCCGCGATGACGGCGATTCCATGCATGCCGAACGTCCCCTGGAGTCCATAGTGCACGACACCGACCGTAATCCCAGCAGCCACCAGCAACGGAACTTGGTGCCAGCACAAGTCCCATGCCGTCACGGGCCCTAACCGGTGCAAAACCGCATATTGAATCGGCGTTTTCAGAAAATACTCCGAAAACGCATAGGCCGCGGCAAGCCCCACCGCTCCGCCCAGGTGAAGCCCCACAAAGAACGAACCGACTGTAATCATTGAAGTAACGATTCCCAGGCGAAACAACACATCCGTGCGACCCTGCGAGATAAAGATCCAGCCCGTCGCGTTCCCCATTGGCTGAAGAAGCCCGTTGATTCCGAGATAAAAGAAGATTGGAGCGACCGGTGCCCATCGATTGCCGAAAACCAGCACGACGAAATCATGGGAAACGGCGACGAGGGCCGCCATCGCGGGAACAATCAACAGCGTCAATTGCCCCGAACTTCGAAGAAACATCTCTCGAAAGCGTGCCTTATCGTCCTGCACGCGGCTTAGCAGGGGTGTCATCACGCGATAAAGTGGGCCATTAATGTTTTGGATCGGGAAATAGAGAAGTTTGTACGCGCGATCATAGTAGCCAAGATCTACGCTACCCGTCTTGTGACCGATAAGGATGTTGTCGAGATTTCGCGCAAAATAGTTTACAAACGTGTAGCCCGTCAGGTTCGCTCCAAAGGACCCTATCTCCTTGTCAACGAACTTCGCCTTTGGCCGGCTCGGCTTCCATCGCACGCTTACCCAATAGCCGATAACGATCACCAGGCTGGAGACCACAGACGAGATCATCAGAGACCAGTAGCGCGCGCCGAGGTATGCCGCCACCACGGCACATACCAACCCCAACACGGCCCCAAGAGCATCTGAGATGGCCAGACCTTTGAAATTCAATCGCCGATTTAGCAATCCGCTGGGCACAGACATCAGGCTCCCGAGCAGGACCGTTAAACTAGCCGCAATCGTAATCAGAAAGAGTCTTCTGTCATGGAAAAACCACGCAACCGCGGGACTAACCAGAATTACAGCCAGCGCACAGCACGATCCAAGAGCAGCCGTTGTCCAGAAAATCGAAGAAATCTGGTCCTGTGTGATGTCCCGGCGCTGAATGATCGCCTGTCCGTATCCTAGATCCTGAAACATCGAGACAAAACCGATCACCGGCGTCACCGAAGCAACCAGTCCGAAGTCTTCAGGAGACAAAAGACGTGAAAGCACAACCACCGACAGAAGCTGGACTCCGATTCGCACGAGTTGTGAGGAACCAATTACGATTCCGCCGCGAACAGCGTGCCCCGTAAGACTCGGGATCGCCTTGAATCCGGTCGATTCGATGTCTTCTTTCCCTTCGTGCTCCGCAAGCAGGGCGGCTTCTGCCGCGACGTTCGAATCTTCGCCTGCGACCTTCATCGCGACTCCATCCCGCTTACCACTCCTATCGCCCGTTCTCGCCGCCCTCGCACGCCCAGATACTTGGTAATGAAAACAACACACTTCCGAGCCGTACCCAGCACGTAACGGATGTATCCCCTGCGAATTCCGTGGCCGAGTTCCATAGCGATTGGGGTAAAAAGTTCCGCGCCAATCATCCAACGCAGTCGCCGTGATGATAGGTTCCGAAGAACATTGAAGAATTCCGTCGACTCAGCAAGCGTGGAATCTGCATAGCTGAATGGACCGAAAAAGCGGCGCAAGATGAGTTGCTCTGCCTTCGTAACCGTGATCGGCGTGCCGGCCTGCACCAGAGCAGCATAGGCCTTGAGATCCGCGGCCGCGTGTGCCCACATTCCCTTTCGGGCCATAATGCACGATCGTTCCAGCAGGGCGCATCGTGTATCCCGTGTCCCCAGGGCGCCGCTGTAGCGGCCCCGCAGGTACTCGGATAAAGGATATCCTCGGTAGACTTCCGAAAAAATTAGATCGTCGTACTTTATCCAGGAGGACTGAATCTGGCCTCTTGCCACAGGCGCATTCGCTGATCCGCGGAGCCCTGGGTGTTGCCGCTGATGGAAGACGACCGACTTGATCTCGATACCGCTGAACCGTCTGGTAATCCGCAGCAGCATTTCGTAGTCTTGTGACCGAACCAGTGACTCGTTGAATGGTCCGACCTCGTCATATACTGAGCGCCTCACGAGCATTCCCGGTTGAAAAATGAAGCACCGTTCAAGTACCGAAATTCTGAAGTCGATACTCCTGTCGATACGGAGATCGGGCTCTATGATTCTGGACTTCCCATCACGCTCTTCCACGAGATGATCGTAACTACCGTAAGAGAAGCCGCACTCAGGGTTATCAGCCAGCACGCCAACCAATTTCTCCAGGCAGTTCGGCAACGCCACATCGTCATCATCAAAGATCCAGATGAACTCGCCGCGTGCGCTCTTCAAGCCAAGATTCAGCGCGCTCGATTTTCCACCATTCTCCTTGCGAATTACCCTGATGTTCTCGCCATACTCTTTCAAAATCTCACTTGTTGAATCCGACGATCCGTCATCAACCACGATCAGTTCCAAGGGACGAACGGTCTGCTGCAAGACGCTATCGATTGCACCCGCAAGATACAGGGCGCGATTGTACGTCGGAATAATGGCGGAGACCGCCTGGGGAACATACTTCAAATTTTGACCCTGCAAATTGACCCCTTGTGTGACCTCGTTCGAAACAGTCACGAAATATCGCGTAAATTTTGGCAAGCGAAGAAGCTCACCCGGCCACCTGGACGTTTCCCGGGCTAGGATGCTCGTGGATGACCTGTATGCATTCCGATGCTTCGACTCATCAAATGGTTTGAAAGCCGGCACTGATTCGTCGATAAATCAATAACTTAGAACAACATCTAATAAATTCTTTGAGCGAACGGCCGAACGACAATCGCCAACTGAAAGTATTGGTCGGTCAGTGGTCTTTGGTGCGGCACTCTGAGTGATCCGAAGCACAGACCCTCTGATAGACTCGCGTCAACATCAATCCAAAACCACAAGCCAACAAGCTAGATCAGTGGCTCATTAGAGTTGTCCGTTATACGCAACACGGTAGATGCGCACGTCCATTTCATCTGCCTTGATTAAAAACTACCCCAGATGCCTCTGCTACAGGGAGATCTGTCTTGAAGAAATTGATATTCGGGCTCATAGCTTTCGTGTGTCTGGGCGTACTCACATCATCCGCGCAGGTACAGGCAGTGCGAGATTTCGATGTGTACGACTCGGTCGGAGTCAATACTCACTGGACCTTCGGTTCGCCCTACCAGTATCTGCCCAACTTCGACACGCTTATCAATAAGTTGCAGGACGCCGGAATTCACCACTTCCGCGACGGTGAACAATGGGCCGGTTACAACACACCCAGTTGGGTCACTTCGATGTACACGCAGTTGAGCGCGGCGGGTTTGAGAGGAAATCTTGTGATCGCCTATCCGCAGACTCTCGACCAGCTTGAGTCAGGCCTCCGAAAATATCCAGGCCTCGAGAGCATCGAGATGATGAATGAGTGGGATATCAATGGCGGTTCGAATTGGGTATCGACTGCAAAACAAATGCTGCCCATTGCACATCAAGCCGGTCTTGATCTCGCCGTGCCGGTCCTTGGTCCTGCTCTCGTTCAGTCCTCTTCATTTTCAAAACTCGGGGACCTCAGCGAATATCTCTCCTACGGCAATATCCATGATTACCAGGGCAACCGCAATCCCGAGACAAACGGCTGGGGCGGGTTGGATGCAGAGGGCAACGCTTACGGTTCCATTCTTTGGAACCAGGATATGGCTCACAAATACGCGCCCGGGCGTTCTGTAATTTCAACCGAAACCGGCTTCCAGACGGGCTCGCAAAGCAGCAAAATCCCTGAAACCGTCGAAGGGACATACGCACCACGCGTGTATCTCGCTCGCTTCAAGCGCGGGATCAAACGCACCTATATTTACCAGCTGGTCGATGATCCTAACGGAGCGTCAACCTATGGCTTGCTCCGCTACGATCTTTCTCCCAAGCCTGCATACACTGCTATTGCCAACCTGCAGGAGATGCTTGAAGACAGCAACGCTCCATTCACTCCAGGAAAACTGCCTTACACCCTGACCGGCAATACAGCCAATGTCGAAACGTTGCTTCTCCAGAAGTCCGGCGGACAATTCTGGCTTGCAGTCTGGGTCAACAAATCGATCTGGGACGTGGATCTTCATACTGCAACGCCAGTTCCTTCACAGCAGGTCACACTGACGATATCCAACGGCATGAATGCTGGTTTCGCAGTGTCCTTCAACCCTGACGGCACAGTGAAGAAAGCGTGGCCAGGAGCCTCGAAGTACACCTTTAACGCGGGTTCCTGCATCACCCTGATTCGTGTCTTCTGGCCAGGCAAATAGCATTCTCAAGATGCCGCCGTCGATCCGAGCGAAGGTCGTGGAGCCGGCGACTGTGCTCCTTGGATTGCGTGGACGAGCGGGGCCCGGGCCGCTCAGTGACGGTAGAGAATGACCAGCACAGCAACCGTCGCCACACCCAGAATCTCCGCGACCAGGTTAAGGTCGATGCGTCGCGATCGACCGAACATCACGAGATTGAGAGGGGGAATCCCGCCGGGATCGGACAGTGTTCCCCCATAAATCTTCCTTGTCAGAATCGCAGCGAAGAACCCAAACATTGGCAGCGATGCAAGCAACGCTACAAGGTAGAAGCGTTCCTGCTCCAGGGGTCCTCGCCACGCTAAAAGGACGACTTCGAGAATTGCGAGCAGGGCGGTCGTCGACGCCTGCCACACAACATGAAAACGCGCATGCCCGAGCCATCGCGGATGACCCGCATGCGTACGATTCAAGTCGAGCGCCAGCGTACCTGCTCCCTGCAGAACACAGAAGACTGCCAGAAAGATTCTCCCGACTTCTTGATGGCTCATTGACTTCGCTCAACTCACTTCAGCAGCCTGCTTGACAACGGATTCCATCGAAGCAATCGGCAGGGTCATAACGATCTCTGCACCGCCGCCAATGGCGTTGGTTGCGGTCACGGTCCCCGTATGGGCGCGGACCACCGCATCTACGAAAGCAAGCCCAAGTCCATGACCCGAGGAACGTCTCCCCTTCACCGGTCGAGAGAACAGTAGCGCACGGACCTCCGCTTCAAACCCTGGGCCATTGTCGCGCACGGTGAGCCTTGCCTCATCCCCTTCCCGCTCCAGTTGAATGTTCACTACGCACCCAGACGTAAGGTGCTTCAGCTCATTGTCAAAAAGGTTCGCAATCATTCGGTGAATGAGACCTTCGTCCGCCTTGATCAGGACGGGACCGGAACTGTGCATGCGAATCTTAATCCCCTTGTCGGCCAGGGAGGGCTCATAGAGATCGATCATCGACCGCAATAGTTCGTCGAGATTCACCACCGTCGGGCTAAGCCTTAACGCGTCCGCCTTTGCTTCCGCCACATCCAGCGACTTGTTTAAGAAATCAACAAGACGGTCGAGCTCATCGATCGCAGAGATGATCGGCTCAGCTGGTTCACTCTCCGGCAGACGCTCAATCGAAGTTTCAAGCTTGCCGCGGATGGCCGTAAGTGGGCTGCGAAGATCGTGCGCCAGAGAATCAGTAATAGTGTGCAACTGGTGAACGCTCTTCTCAATTCGATCGAGCATACGATTCAGCGTGAGAGCAAGCTGCGCAATTTCGTCGTGGCGGCGCGTCGTGGGCACACGCATCTTCAGGTCGCTTTCTCCTATGCGCGAAGCGGCCTCCGTGATCTTGCGAACGTGGCTCAAAGTGCGGCGAGATGTTAAAAACACTATGGCAAAGCCCAGCATCACCAGCGAGAGCCACAGAACGAAGAATCGAATCCGCATGTTCCGGAGCACACGGAGCTCATCGCGCTCTGAAAGACCCAGGTAGACACGTCCACCGTCGTTCATATTGGCCGCTGCCACGCGAAAAGGTATGCCGATTCCGCGGACAACGATGCTCACCGGACGATCGGAATCCAGATGCTGCTCCTGGATCGCTTGCAGGTGAGCCTGTCCGTCGCCGGCCCCTACCCACAGCTTGAGCACCCCATCTTTCCCCACCTGAATGAAAAATACCGAGTCGTTCGAGTCCTCCCGCGACGGAGCCTTGTTAGGAACCTCGCGAGAAGCTAGCTCGGCTATTTCTCCCACCACGCGGTTATATAGGGCGTCGTTGGGCGTACGTTCCGCCACATCGCCCAGCACCTCTACTTCGCCGCTAAGCCACGCATCGCTCCGCCGCTGAATGTCATTCGCAACAAAGCGATCAAGAAAAATGAATACCACCACCGTTCCGCAGGTGAAGGCAAGTGTGGCCCACAGAGAAATGCGCCACGCAGCGCTTCGTACGACTGGTCTAGCGGTCTTTGAGGACATAGCCAACACCTCGAAGCGTACGAATGAGCGGATGGTGGCCGCTTCCATCCACCTTGCCGCGAAGACGATAGATATGCACATCCACTACATTCGTATCCGGCTGAATTCGCATACCCCACACCTTGTCCAGGATCATGGAGCGCGTGACCACGCGGCCTGCATTCCGGCAGAGATACTCCAGCAACACAAATTCCTGGGTAGTCAGTTGAAGAGGCTGCCCGGCACGCGTCGCTTCACGGCGTAACAGATCAAGTTCCAGATCGAGCACGCGGAGCTTCGTTGCCTCGCTTCCCTGCGGAGTGTTTCGCTTAAGAAGATTGCGAAGCCGCGCCAGCAGCTCAGCCAGTGCAAATGGTTTTGTCAGATAATCGTCGCCGCCCTGCTCCAAACCGAGCACACGGTCATCGACTGATCTGCGCGCTGAGAGTATCAGCACAGGTGCGCGTACACCCATCTGGCGAAGCCGCGTGATCAGGCTGATGCCGTCCTGATCGGGAAGCCCCAGGTCGACGATGAGAATGTCGTACGAAGTGTCTACCGCCAGGCTTTCTGCAGTCGCGCCATCGGGTGCCACATCGACACGAAAACCAGCTTCGGTCAGAGCCTGCTGAAGAAAGGCCTGAATGTCGTGCTCGTCCTCAACCAGCAGTAGTTGCATGCATGAATCTTAGTGCAAGCCCCTCAGGTCCTGATCGCCCTCCGGCCCTGAATACCGGATAAATGAACAGATCGTCATTCTACGGAAGCATCGGCTTCATCTTGATTGGCTATCCTTACAACTATCTGCCTCCTCGGCGCTCATGCCGTCAAAATGAACGAATTGTCATGCGTGTGGTGCGTTCAGGCGGCTACCGAAACTGCATAGATACTGTCTTAAATCAAGTGTTTCCCGCGGAGAAGTGTTGAATGGCGCGAACCAGCCAGGTCATAAATATTCGAGATTGGACAATACCTATCACTGAGGATCTGATCCCTGCTGATTCTTCCGATGCAATCACCGAGTGCCTGAAGGTCGCTTTCTTGCAGCGAATGCCCTTTCCTTCGCAGCTCGAGTCCAGCCTCGCTGCGGCACTTCGACATCTTCTCAGTCATTCCGGAAGCCTGGTGCGGCCACGCATCATCTACCGGCTCGCGCAAGCGTACGGTTTCAACGAACAATCTGCCATTGATCTTGCCATTGCGCTCGAATACTTCCACACCGCCTCTCTCGTATTCGATGATCTCCCCTGCATGGATGACGCCTCCCTGCGCCGCGGCGCGCCATGCGTGCACGTCGCCTTTGGAGAGCCCGCAGCCATGCTGGCAGCTCTCGCCTTGATTAATAGGGCATACGCCCTTGCATGGAAGGCGATCAGTAAGTGTCCGCCGCCCTACCAGGATGTTGCCCAACAGTATTTAGAGCAGCGCTTGGGCGTCCATGGCCTGCTGAATGGCCAGAGCCTCGACCTGAACTACTCTCACCTTCCGCACACACTGGACTCTACCGAGCGCGTCGCCGAAGGAAAAACAGTTTCCTTGATCTCACTCACCCTGGTGCTTCCTGCTCTCGCAGGGGGTGCAAGGGCGCGCGAACTCCAGTTGCTTACACGGATCAGCACTTGCTGGGGCCTTAGCTATCAGATCGTCGACGATTTGAAAGATCTTCTGGAGAGTTCAACCAGCATCGGCAAGACAGCGGCACGCGATAAGTCCCTCGATCGGCCCAATACAGCATTAGCTATCGGCGTTAACGCCGCTATAGCACGGCTGCTGCGTCTCCTGCATCTCGGAGATCGCAGCCTTGAATCCCTCCTTCGCCTGCGACCCTCCCTTGCCTTCCTTCGCGAATTCCGTGAGCACCCTGAAAGATGAGTTGAACCGGGTGATCGAAAGCGCCGGCGCCACCCCGATCGACAAGAAGCGATGATCTTCTTTCGCCTGATTATGGTCAATCTGATGCGTCACCGCATCCGGACATTAATCAGCATCGCAGGTGTCGCGTTCAGCGTTGCGGCCATGCTGACGGTGGTTACGGTGCTCCAGGGTGCGGTGGGCATGTTTTCCGGTATCCTGTCGAGCGGCGCGGAAATCATCGTTTTCGAGCGAAATGTATCTGACCTTTTCTTCAGTGATGTGCCGCCTCAAGCGAAAGAGGACATCGCCAAATGGCCGATGGTCAGCCATGCAGATCCCGTATTGTTTGGGGTCGTTTCGAGCGCGGATCATCCAATCATCACTTGCTTCGGAGTTACAGCTCAGGACGCACGCATTCGTAATGCAACCTGGCTATCAGGCGACGCAACCCGATTTGTCGAAAACGCAAATGTGGTGGTCCTGGGAGAGCGCGCATCCAAATTTCTAGGTGCTGAGCTTGGCGGCGATGTGCCCATCGGACACGGCCTTTTTCACGTCATTGGCGTGATCAGGACACATAATGGCTTTGAAGACGGCGGCGTCTTTATGCCGCTCTCGGTTTCGCAGCAGTTCTTCCACAAAGAGGGCTCTTCCGTCATCACGATCAAGTTACGAAATAAGGAGGATGTCCAGGCGTTTAAAGAGGCAGTTCGTCTGCACTTCCCGGGCCTCATTGCGCTCGAAGATTCCGAGTTTTCTCGCTCCTATTCTCAGTTCAGGATTCTCAAGGCTACCGCCTGGGCAGTCGGCGGTTGCGGCTTGGCTCTGGGCGGTCTCGGTGTCGCGAACACCATGATCATGTCGGTGTTCACGCGCATTCGCGAGATCGCCATCTTGAGGGTCAACGGCTTTTCCAACGCGCAGATTGCGTCCGTCATCTTCGGCGAATCTGCGCTCGTAGCGGTGACCGGCGCCGTCGCGGGCCTTGCGCTCGGGTCCGCGGCCCTTTACGGGTTGAAGGCCGTGCCCGCTTTACACGGGTATGTGGATGTAACGCTCCATCCGGTTCTCATCGCAGTTGTTGTTCTGCTTGCCTTGCTTACAGGCCTCGCTGGAGCGCTCTATCCTGCGGCTTACGCCATGCGAATTCGTCCCGTGGAGGCTCTGCGATTCGAATGAGTTCGCGTGTCCTTCCAGCCGAGAGCCGTATCGTCATCCGTGCGCAAAACGTGTGGAAGAGTTACGACCAGGGCGCAATTAAGGTTCTGAACGGAATCGACCTCGAGGCTCGCAAAGGCGAAGCCATTGCCCTGTGCGGGCCATCCGGATGCGGCAAAAGCACTCTCCTTCACCTCGTCGGAGGATTGGATCTGCCCAGCGAAGGAACCCTCTTTGTGAATGGAAGACCTACTAGCAATGCGCGCGACCTCGTCAGCTTCATGCGCCATGAAATTGGATTCATATTTCAACTTCACAACCTTATTCCTGATCTGACAATGGAGGAGAACTGCTTGCTCCCTGCGATTGCCGCAGGCGCGAAGCGCTCCGACGCCAGCGAAAGGCTGCATCAGCTTGCTGCTCAAACTGGACTCGAAGGCCGGTTGAAGCATCGGATTCAGAAGCTTTCTGGCGGCGAACGCCAGCGCACTGCTATTTGTCGCGCCCTTATGAATCGTCCAGGCATTCTGCTCGCTGACGAACCAACAGGCTCGCTGGACGAGAGTACCAGCACAAAGGTCTTCCAACTCATCCTCGACTTGGTCCGCAAGGAGGGTGCAACGCTGCTGATGGCGACGCACGACCGGGCTATGGCCGGCTTGTGCGATTGCGTTCTGGAGATGCACGATGGAAAGATTCGCGAAAAGCGCTGAGCGCGCACCGATGCCCCACGTCACCGGACCGTCATTGGGCTTGATGGCAGCTATCCGCCATAGCCTGGCATGGCTTGTGATTGGAAATGCCATCGGCGTGATGATCGCGATCCTTCTTCTCCTTCCTCGTCTTAATCTCTGGCTCGGAGAGTGGACCTATGGCCGCTGGATGATGGTGCACATGAATACAGCGCTCTTCGGATGGTGCAGCCTTCCGATGGTCGCTCTCCTCTTCAGAACCTTTCGCGCAGATGCAGGAATTCCCGCCGCGTGGTGCAGGCCGGTTGTCTGGCTCTGGTCGGCAAGCCTCCTCGTCGGTTCTGTCTCGTGGCTCCAGGGTCATTCCAGCGGCAAACTTTTCCTCGACTGGTCAGGTTACGCGCGCGTGTTCTTCCCGATCTCTCTCTTCGTGTTGTGGCTTCTACTTGCCTGGGCATTTCTGAGATCGCGCGATCGCGGCTGGGCGCAAACCGCAAAAGCCGCCGTCCTCCTCGCGCTTCTGGGCATTCCATTTGCTATTTATTTCGCCTCTGGCCCCGGCTTCTATCCCGCGATGAACCCCGAGTCAGGAGGACCCACTGGAGCAAGCCAGCTCGAATCAACATTAGGGATAGTCCTTATCCTCCTTGCGCTCCCGTTTGCGATGTCCCGGCGCACCAGCAATTCAAGTCGCATACTCTCCGCAGCCTGGACTGTTTTTCTGCTTGAAGCAATCCTGTGCGTTTCCCTCGGTCGCGCAGATGCCGGCAATCACGCCCCCGTTCAATATCTAAGCCTCGCCACCGTGCTGGTCTGGCTGATGTTGATGCCTCGATATTACGGCGCATTTATGTGGAACCCGGAATCCACCCGCTGGCGCACTGCGTTCTTGTGGTGGTGGGGCGGAATAGTCGTAACCGGTTGGTTGATCTTTCTACCGGGAGTGCTCGATCGGGCCAAATTCACCGACATATTGGTGGGCCATTCTCTCGCAGCTGTTGCAGGATTTCTCAGCGCTCTGATCCTCTTCGTAATCGCGGAGCTCGCCGGAGAGCGCTACGCATGGATCGTCAACCGTACCTGGTCCTTTCACGCGTGGAACATCGGAGTCCTCGCTTACGTGCTCGTGATGTTCATTGCCGGTTGGATTGAAGGAACTGATCCAGCGTTCACAATCGTTCCAGGAATCGCACGAAACGTTCTGTACACAATTCGCCTGCTCACCGGGATCGCCATGTTGGCAGGGTCTGTAGAGTGGCTTGTGGCATCGACATCGATTACTGATGCGCACTTGTCGGCCGCGATTGAAGCTCGCGAGATGGAGGTCGCATGAATCGCTCTTTACTGATCGCGTATCAGTGGATGACGGGCCTTTCAGACACCCTCACCGGCACTTTGCTTTACGTGGCGCCGTGGTTCGCTCTGCGTCTCATGGGCGTGCACGCGCCGGCCGACGCCGCGCCGTGGGTCGGCTACATTGGCGCATTTGTGCTTTCTGTCGGTTTGGCTGGTCTCTACGGCGTGCACCTGGTTTCGATCCGTGCGCCAATTGAGCGCATCGAAACCGTTTGGCTCCTCACTGCCTTCTCGCGAGCAGCGGTCGTCGTGTACTTGTTCAAATGCATCCTCGCAAGACAAATTGAGCCTGCGTGGATGAGTGTTGTTCTCTTTGATGGAGCATGTGTCTTGGTGCAGGCGATTGGGTTGCGCAAGAGGTGGCTCGCCCATGCGCAGTAATGACACAAATGGATGGCGCGGCATTGCGCTCATTGCCATTGTCTATATCTACTTCCTCATCTTCGCGCAATTTGGCTTCCTGGCGCGATTGCCCCTCCTCGGCATTGGTGGCGACAACCTCAAGATCATCATGGCGGCGATGGCGGTGGGCGGGATTCTTCTGAGCCTGCTCAGTCCTCGAATCAGCGTCTTGTCGAATCCAGGAACGCGGCTGCGCATTGGTCTGGCTGTCTGCGCCATCGCAGCATCACTCTCGCTGGCGCCCCTCACAACCCGGAGCGCTGCCATCGTCGCATTTCTCATCGGCGCAGGCCTCGGCATCTCAACGGTCACCCTGGTCACTCATCTTGACCTCTGGATCGGCAAGCGGCGTCCTGTCCTGAAAATCGGTATCGCTACCGGCCTTGCATACGCAGTGTGCAATGTGCCGAGCGTCTTTACTGCCCCCCCGTCCATCCAGGCGCTTCTTGCGGCTGCGTTGTCCTTCCTCGGAATCGCTCTACCTTTAAACACTCCGCAGGAAAACTCTCCAGATGAATCCGGAACCATCGCGGCACGCATGCCATTCCTTGTCGCCTTGTTTTCCTTCCTCGCACTCATCTGGCTTGACTCTGCGGCGTTCTACATCATTCAGCACACAGAAACCTTAAAAGCCGGAACATGGATGGGCAGCGTCCACCTTTGGATGAATGCCGCATTGCACTTTGCGGGCGCGATCGTTTGCTGCTCTCCTGCTTGAGCGCCGAAAAACTCCACTGACGCTCGCTCTCGCTGTCGGCGCACTGGGCTTCGCTTGTATCCTGCTTCGAAATCCCGATCTCATTCTCAGTGCCGCGCTGTTTTACCCTCTGGGTGTATCGTTCTACTCCGTCGCTTTGATCGCCTACCCCTCTTTTCTCTCCCAGGTAAATTCGCGCCACAAACGCGGTCAGATGGCAGGCATGCTCTACGCCGTCGCCGGATGGATCGGATCTGCACTCGGCATCGGCATGGGACAGAACCTCGGCCATGTTCCGCTCCTGTTTGTAGCCGCGGCAAGCCTGGCAGTTCTATTGCCGTATTTGGTCTCGATCTTCAAAACCTATCCAAGAGAAATGTCCCTGGTTGGCGCGGGTGCGCTCACCGCTATCCTTATATACCGCTCTCTGCCTGCTGAGCCTGCTGCAGAAACCCTCACCGCCGCCGACCGTGGACGCCAGGTTTACATCTCCGAAGGCTGCATCAACTGCCATTCACAATACGTGCGTCCCAACAGTCCCGACGTTCTCATGTGGGGCCCCGTTGAATCATTGGATCAAATCCATGCTCAACACCCGCCTCTGATTGGCAATCGTCGCCAGGGTCCGGATCTCTCCGAAGTGGGCGTGCGGCGCTCGCACCTGTGGCTGAAGGCACATTTGATTAACCCGGCGGAGCTCAGCTATCACTCGCCCATGCCATCCTATGCAACTCTGTTTCAGAATCAGCGCGGCGACGATCTGGTCGCCTATCTTGCCGGTCTGCGCGGCGTTGGCTCAGAGCAGCAGCTTGCACGAGAGTCACAGTGGCAGCCCGATCCCGCTGTCTGGAACTCCGCGTCATCGAGGGAAGGCCAGGAAGTATATGAGCAACACTGCGCGACTTGCCACGACTCTACCGGTGCGGCGCGAAATCACTGGGAACAATTCATCGGCAAAATTCCGCCTGATTCGGCTGCATTGCGCGCCTTCGCTCAGACTCAACCGGCCTCGAAGCTCGCCCGCATCAGCAAATTCGGAATGCCCGGCACTGAGATGCCAGGACATGAATACCTCAACGAGCGACAACTTGCTTCGGTAGCTGTGTGGCTGAAATCCGGTCCCGCCAGCGGGGCCCAGAACCGAATCACCTGAAAGGACATTTCAATGAAGATGCATGCCGCAACCTTGATTTTGGCCTTCCCTCTCTGCCTTTTACCCGCCGCAGCCGCTCAGCAGCAGACATTTACTGTCGATCCCGGTTCAAGCAGTGTGGCATTCGCGCTAACGGGAACGGGACACGAGGTGCACGGATCCTTTCACGTCACAAGTGGAATCATTCAGTTCGATCGAACCTCCCCAAAGATGGCGGGGACCGTTACCGTTTCGGCTGCAAGCGGTGACAGCGGCGACAACTCCCGCGATAAAAACATGCATCATCAGGTGCTCGACGTAGAACACTACGCAGACATCACCTTCCAGCCACAGAGCTATTCGGGCACGATCCCACCCTCGGGTGATTCCAACATTCAGGTCTCGGGCATCTTCACCTTGCACGGCGCACCGCATGACTTGACCGTGCCGATGCAGGTGCACATCGACGCGCAGCACCTCACTGCGAAGGGCACCTTCACTATCCCCTACGTGAAATGGGGATTAAAAGACCCCAGTGTATTCATCCTCAAAGTCGCCAAAGATGTTCACATCGATCTGGATCTGGTGGGAACGATCTCTCCAGCCAGCTAGCTTCTTCATACGGAGAGCTCTCGCCTCGTCACGGAATGAGATCGAATCCGGTGCGAAGTGGCCCCTCTTTGAATAGCGTCTAAACTCATCGTGCGAAATAATAGGAGCTATGGGCATACCTCTGTTCGGTAATCAGACATCGCCCCCATTGCCGAAAGACCTTCTCGGTGTCGGAACGGCCGTTCTCTCCGGATTCGCTCTCAGCCAGGAAAACGAATTGCTCTCCGCGCTCGAGGAGGTTGTGGCGCAATCGCCGTTCCGGCATATGGTCACGTCGCGCGGCTTCCGAATGTCCGTTGCCATGTCGAATTGTGGCCCGCTCGGCTGGGTCAGTGATAAAACCGGATACCGATACACAAGCATCGATCCGGAGACGAATCGACCATGGCCTGAGATGCCGCAGGCATTCCGGCATCTTGCCGAATCTGCTGCGGTCGCCGCAGGGTTCTTGAACTTCGCTCCGGACGCATGCCTTATCAATCGCTACGAGCCAGGAACAAAGTTGTCGCTTCATCAGGACAAGGACGAACGCGATTTCGCTCAGCCCATTGTCTCTGTCTCGCTCGGAGTACCTGCCACTTTTATGTTTGGCGGGTTGGGCCGCGAAGACAAGACGGTACGAATCCCACTCCTGCACGGTGACGTAGTGGTTTGGGGCGGACCAGCCCGGCTACATTACCACGGCATCGCGCCGTTGCGAGAGGGCGAGCATCCTCGCCTCGGCAAGCGTCGCTACAACCTGACATTTCGAAAAGCCGGGTAGCCCTGATCAGTCGGAATCGCAACGTTCAGCCGCACCGGTGCGGGCCCCCGAAGTCCCAAAATGAATGCGAATCCAAAAGAACGAACCTGCGGTTTCGCGTGGCGGGCGAGGCGGGAATCGAACCCACAACCCCCGGCTTAGAAGAACGGTGATGTAAACTCCGTCGGCCGGGGGTTACACAAGTCCCTCAATAAACTCCACTTCCTAACATTTGGCAACCGAAGTGCGCACTTTCGGCCGGTGACCTAAAGCCCATTTGGGCGATCCTGAGACACGGCCGATCGGGCGCAGGTCCCGTTCGTCGGCCGGTGCTCAAACCAACGCTTTCAGCGCGAAATCAGACCCTCCACTTGTTGTGGGATCCGTCGTACATCGCCGAGCCGAATCCGAGATAACGCCCAGCATGTAAACAAAGGTAGCCTGATAGCCAACTTCGCAATACGAAACGGCCTTCATTACCAGTGACCCCGTGGCGGCAAAGAGCTTCCGAACGTTCAGATCTCCCTCTGAAGGCTGTGCATCGAAGCGGCCCACCTCCATTTCAGGGTGGCGTCACTCATCGAACCTTGGATTGTACTGGAAAGTCGGCTTCTGTTAGCAAATGCACCAACCAACCACAGCGACAGACTCATCAAGTTGCAACCAATAAGCGCTGGCCAGTTTGCACATAATTGCAATGGTTGAGCCGACCCAGCCAAATGTGGGGATGCATGATGCTGGCCTTGGCCTTGAGGATAGAATTCGCCATGTCCAGAACGAATCCTTACGGGGCGCCGGGGGGACGATGTTTCACTTAGAATAGTCCCCCATGAGAAGGAATTGAGGGAGGAGCCTGCATGAAAAGGATGATCTGGGCAGCTTGCGTACTGTTCCCGCTGGTGGGCGCCCCGCCTGCTGCTTCCGGCCAAGTAAAAATGACGCGTGATCAGTTGCTGTTCTATACCTCGGAGTGGAAGGGCGAACGGTTTCCCGATGGGCGTCCCAGGCTGCCGGATTCACTGCTCAAGCGAGCCGTGGAAATGACCATCGAAGATGTCTGGGAATATCTCCGCGAGCGCGGCTACCGCAATCAGTTCGAGGGTGGCTGGCAGGCGCTGCATATTGACAAGCCTTTTGCCGGGCGGGCTCTGACGGCTCAATACATGCCCACTCGCCCCGATATGACCCGTGCGATCCTGTGCCGAGGGTAAGACAGAGGGTCGAGTGAGCGGAACCAATAGCTGGCCGATCAATGAATTACAAATCGGAGATGTGTATGTAGCCGATGGATTCGGAAAGATTATTGAGGGTACGCTGATCGGTTCGAACCTCGGCAACGCCGTTGCGGCTCACACGCACACTGGCTTTGTCTTCGATGGAGGTATCCGAGACCAGGAAGAAAACCGCGCGATTCCTGGCTTCAACGGCTTCTACCGCGGCTACGATCCATCTGCTTGGGCAGATATGGAACTCACCGCAATCAATGCGCCGGTTCGGATTGGGAGGGCGGTAGTGCTTCCCGGTGATCTCGTTCTGGCCAAACCGGAAGGTGTTCTATTCATCCCCGCCATCCTTGCCGAGGATGCGATTAGTGCGGCCGAGTTCACCTCACTTACTGACGAGTACAACTTTGAGCGCAATCGCGAGGGTAAGAATGGCCCGCAATTCGAAGGAGGGTGGACGCCGGAGAAATACGATGCCTTCGCAAAATGGATCGATGCCCATCCTGAAAAACTCAAGATGCCACGGAGCCAGTTCGACGCGCTCCTAGCCAAAGCCAAGCAGCGAAAGGGCGATTGACGTTCGGCTCACGTCATCGAATCATAACAACTCCGCCGAGTGCTCTATCGTGGGACGCCATCATCCAGTTCAGCGGAGAAGTAAAACTGGGCCACAAAATCGAGCCTGGGAAGGAATCGCTGAAATGTCAAATGCAAATGGATTGAGCCTTAACCGGCGTCGCGTTCTCAAATCATCACTCGCTCTTCTCGCCGGCGGTGCTGTCGGGAATCTGGCGGAGGCCGAGCCGGAACTCAAAAATGTCAAGACGGCATCAAGTCCCTCGAGCCTGAAAATCACTGACATGCGTTATGCGGTGGTGGTCAAGCCCGGTCCGAGTCCATGCGTGCTAATCCGCATTGACACCAACCAGGGGGTCTATGGCTTGGGCGAGGTACGCGATCTTGCAGGACCGCAGTACGCGATGGTGTTGAAGAGCCGCATCGTCGGCGAGAATCCTCTCCGAATCGACTACCTCTTTCAGAAGATCGCGCAATTTGGCGGGAATGCGCGCCAGGCCGGCGGCGTGTGCGCAGTAGAGATGGCCCTGTGGGATATCGCCGGCAAGGTCTACAACATCCCCGTCTACCAGATGCTCGGCGGCAAGTGGCGCGAATCGATTCGCATCTACGCCGATACCACGGAATCAATGGACCCACAGGAGTATGGGCGACGCGCCAAGGAACGCAAGGCCATGGGCCTTACCTGGATGAAGATGGACCTGGGCATCAATGTTCTCGAGGGCATACCAGGCACCGTCATGCAGCCCGCGGGCATGGACGAATGGGAACTGCACAACCAGCCTCATCCCTTTGTCGCAACAGAAGTCACCGATAAAGGCATCGATCGACTCTGCGAGTATGTGGCGGCGGTGCGCGACAACATCGGCTATGATATGCCGCTCTCGATGGATCACCTGGGTCACATCGGTGTGAAGTCGGTCATCAGACTCGGTAAGGCCTACGAAAAATTCAACCTGGAGTGGATGGAGGACGTGATTCCCTGGTATTACACCGATTTGCTGAAAGAGATCACTCAGGAGAGCCCGACTCCCACACTCACCGGCGAGGATATATACAGGCTCGAAGACTTCGAGACGCTCTGCAAAGAGCACGCGGTCGACAAGATCCATCCCGACCTCGCAACTTCGGGTGGGATCCTGCAGACGCACCGGATCGGCGATATGGCCTTTCGTTTTGGTATTCCGATGGCAATGCATTTCGCGGGAACGCCCGTCAGTTGCATGGCCAACGTTCACTGCGCTGCGGCAACGCGCAACTTTCTTGCGCTCGAAAACCATTCGCTTGACGTGCCCTTTTGGCAGGACCTCGTGACGGGAATTGAAAAGCCGATCATTAACAAGGGCTACATCAAGGTTCCCGACGCCCCAGGCCTCGGTATAGTGCTCAACGATGACGAGGTTAAGCGCCATCTGAAGCCAGGCACAGGTTATTTTGAGCCCACTCCCATGTGGGATGAAGCGCAATCCTGGGATGACGCTTTATTCAGCTAGGAATTTTGAACAATTTGATCGTGGCATCGCCCTCGCACTTAGGATTCAAACCAACCCTTTTCCTTCGACGATATGCACGTACCGGTTCGGTTTCAAATTCACCAGCTTTTCGACCACTCTGCTGGGTGCAGGCCAGTGAATCTCCAACTCATCAATCTGAGGTGCTGTATCGATGCCAAGGACTTCGCGAACGTCATGCGATGAGAGATAACTGCCGCCATTGTTCTTCAAGCGGGCCCTCGTCCTGCCACCAGCTTTCCACACGATGCGGGCGCCGATCGCGTCACGATTGCACGTCACTCCTTCCAGCTTCAACCCCAGCCAGTTATTACCGCGCGCCGCGTCGTTCTTCAGCAGGACGGGCGCCCCACCGTTGATCCCGATAAGCAAATCCAACGCTCCATCATTATCGAAATCGCCGACAGCCAGGCCTCGAGCCGCGAAGTCCTCCCGAAACACCGGCCCTCCAGCCTCACTCACATTCTGTAGACTGCCATCCGGTCCCTGGTGATACAGAAGAAATGGCTCCTTGTATTTCACCTGCATGGAATAAGCATCGATCATGTCGTCTGGATGTCCATTGGCCAGGAAAAGATCGATCGCGCCATCGTTGTCGTAATCGAAGAATTTCATCCCCCAGCCGCTCATGAGTCGCGTGTCTCGCGCCACTCCCAATTTCTGCGCCGCGTCATGGAATGACTCGTCTTTGTTATTGAGATAGACCGAATACATCTCGTGATCGACATTCGCCACAAACAGATCCTGCCATCCGTCTCCATCGAGATCGGCCGCGTCCACGCCCATTCCGGAGCGGGGACGCCCCGCACCGCTGAAACCCACGCCCGACTGCAGAGCGATCTCTTCCCACTTCCACCGGCCGTTCGCGTCTGCCCCTCGATTCATGAAAAGGAAGTTCTGCACTGTATCATTGGCGACAAATAGATCCATCCGACCATCGTTGTTAATGTCGGTTGCTACTACGCCGAGGCCCTTTCCCATGGCGGTCGCGATTTCTGTGCCCTTGCTCACTTCCGTAAATGTGCCGTTCCCGTTGTTGTGATAAAGGAAACTGGCAGTGGGATTGAACAAGCGCGGAACGCAGTAGTAGTTTTTCCCCAACTGGTTATTCCCGCATTGCAGCTTGCGCACTCCGGCATAGTCAACGAAGCTGCAGACGAACAGGTCGAGCCGCCCATCGTTGTCATAGTCGAACCACACCGCACTGGTCGTCCAGCCCGGAGTAGCCACGCCCGCTCGGTCCGTTACGTCGCGAAATGTCCCGTCATGATTGTTCTTGTAAAGGATGCACCTGCCATATGCCGTGACGAAAAGATCTGGCCAGCCGTCGTTGTCGTAATCCCCTACCGCAACACCCATTCCAAAATACGATCCGGCCACTCCCGCCCTTTCCGTGACATCCGTGAAGGTGCCATCACGATTGTTTTTGTAGAGAGCATTGCGAACCGGCTTGGTGGGCTTCCAGAAATCGCTGGGACCGCTGTTGACGAGGAAAATATCCATCCATCCGTCGTTGTCATAGTCCAGAAATGCGCAGCCTGGCCCGAGAGCTTCTGGCAGGAAGCGACTTTCCGACATTGCGTTTTCATGGACCCAGTGGATGCCCGACACGGACGGGGGTACTTCGCTGAAGAGAGGATCATGTGGCTGCGACCCATGACTTTGCGCATTCAAAAGCGCGCCCGAACTGAAGACTTTTGCAGCCCCTGCAGCCGCGCCGAGGCGCAGAAACGCGCGCCGGGAAAATGTCATTGGCCAATCCTATCATTCGCAAGCATGGCCGATCGAAGCCGCCCCTCTTGCAAAATACGAACCCATCCAATGTCCTCAACCAGGATAGGGCTCATTCGGCTTCACGATACGGATGCGATGATCTGAGAACCTGTAGTGAGCACCCGGCAATTCGATCTTGGGCATATGGCACGAAACACAGTCATGCTTTGATACCCGGCAGGTTTTGGCCTTCGCCTTCCCGCCGGCATGGCACGCCTGGCATTTTCCGTCGTACGCAGTCGCTTGTGCGCTGTTCTCCCTGTGCGGATCGTGGCATGCCAGGCAGCTGATACGTCTGTCGTCGGGATCGTAGCACTTGCTGCTTGAAAGTCGATACGGCTGAAAGCGAATGTTATTAATACTGTGATCTCCCTGCATCGCGATTTCAGCCCAGGTCCGGTGGCATCGGCCGCAGAAGTTTGATGCCTCTTCAGCCGAAAGATTGCTTAGACCGGCCAATCCCGCGGGAATAACCGGCTTGCCGCTGTTGCGAGCCATGGCGGCGAGATGCGCTTCCGTATTTTCATGACAATGAGCGCATTGGACTCCCGGAGTCATCTTGTCCAGCGTGAGCTGTCTACCCGTGGCCGCACCCGTTGCGTGACATCCGAAACAGCGCAGTTTGTCATCCTGGCTCATCAATCGTCCTGCGGCTTCATTGAGATTGTCGGGCAAAGTGGTATTCCCGCCGAGAGTTGGGCCCAGGCTGTTTAGCTCCCGGAACCAGCTCATACGGCTCTCGTATAGTTTGCCGTCTTTCTCCAATATGTAGGTCTGGCCCAGGGCCGAACTGGCGCCCATTGCCCAGCGGATCGGTAATGTCATCGTGTTCTGTCCGTCCGTAACCGAATAAAGGCTTTGGTTTCCAGTGCGTTCGATACGATACGAATACCTTCCGTATGTCGCCGTGAGTACAGGATGATCAATGAGAATCCGCGCTCGCTCAACGCCCTCGAGCGCGTGCGCCATGTGCGTTGCGGGCTGCATACGCCCTTCGGAATGACATTTGGCGCATCCCAGGGAACCCTCCGGGCCGGCTTGGGTCCAAGCCAGGCCAGGAGCAGCCATCAGCACCACGAATCGAAATAAGCTACGGCCCCGCAAAATCATCACGGAAAGGTGGAGAGATCGCCCTCGCTAAGCCGAGCAGGGCCTCTCATTGGAGTTTATCGCCAGGCTGTTTCACGCCCGGTTGCTTCGCTTGTGCTTCGGCGGTTAGCTTCAGCACGATTTCGCGCTCACGCTTGCTGTCGTCAGCTCGCTTGAGGCGATAGTAGACGAGAGCCAGCGTGACATGAGCCTCAATAAACTGAGGAGACTCCCGCACCAGATCTTCGAGCGTTGTCCGCGCTCGATCGAGCTCCCCTTGGTCCACATCGAGCAGCGCCAACTGGTAGCGAACCCCTGGGTCCCCGGGCCGCGTCTCTCCCGCTCTCAGAAAAAAGGCCTTTGCCTTTCCCTGATCCTCCTCCTGCTTGGCGATCGCGCCCAATTGAAGATTGGCATCGAAGTTATACGGATCCACGGCTAGTTCAGCCCGAAACTCCCTTGCTGATAAGTCCGAATCCCCCGTGAGCATCAGGGCCCGGGCATACAGTCCATGCACTTCGGGCAAATTCGGATTTAGCGCCACCGCCTTAGCAAACTCGTCTCGCGCCCCCGGGAAATCATTCACGCTGAGTTTAGCCGTGCCCAGCATAAGATGCGCTTCCGCGGAGTCACCATTACGCAGAATGCGGTCGACAAGAACCTGCCCTTCCTCTACACGCTTTTGGCGAATCAAAGCTGTCCCCAGCAGGTAAGCAACAGCTAGATCGTCGGGACGCTTTTGTTCTTCGGGCTCAAGCAGATTGATGACGTCCGTCTCCCGCCCGAGCCGCATGTAACAATCGGCAAGCAGCAGAGTTGCTTGACTGTTTTCGGGCTGCTTGGCGCGCACCTTCTCCAATTCAGTGGCAGCGTCCTCGATCTTGCCCATCTTGTAGTAGCAGAGAGCCAGGTTCAGCCGCGCAGCCACCATGTCCGGCGATTGCTGAAGCGCGGTTTTGTACTCGGCAATCGCTTCCTCAAACCGTCCTAGACCCGCGAGCGCCGCCCCCAGATTGGAATGGATTGCCGCCGCCTCTGGCTGTATCTTCAGGAATTGCCGGTACTCAGCAACCGCACCTTCCAGATCACCCGCCCGCTGTTTCTGCTGCGCATCCTGTACCAGGTTCTGAGGACTCTGGGCGCACATCGAAAATCCCGTGCCCAGGGCGAGCAAGAGAACATATAGCGTGGCGATGAGAAAACCACGTACTCGATTTCCTGGCTCCCTATCCCTGCAGCAGATAGGCCGAAGGAATAGGGAACCCTGATTCCAACAAAAAGACACCGATTGAGACCTAGAAGTAGAACTTGGCTGTGAATTCGACGATGCGCGCACCCTGTTTCTGAGTGGTGATACCGAAATTGGTGTTAGCCTGCGAAATTTGTTGTGTCACAGGATCTTGTACGAATTGGAGAGTCAGATTGCTGCCGCTCGGGAACGAATAGAGCGGATGATTCAGGAAATTGTAAGCCTGAATACGGAACTGTAGCTTCCGGCTCTCTGTAATGTCAAAATTCTTGAAGACGGCCAAATCCGTGTTGAAGAATGCTGGACCGTAGGCGACAGGCAAAAGGTTTGGCCCATTCTGGCCGGGCGTAGTCGGCGCCTCGAAGCAGTCTCCGTTGACATATTGGTGCCCGCTGTGGACGCTGGGATTGCACGTGACCAGCGGATTCAGCTGCTGCCCATTTGTTCCTAGAATTGACTGGTTATTGATGGGAATTCCAGTGGGATTAGCCACGCTGATCGACCCGGGAATAATCGCAGCGGACTGCGGGCAACTAATGCCGACTGCCATCTCAGCTGCCGTAGGCACGCATGTCAGCGACATATTGAAGTTGCTGTTTGGAGGATTGTTCGGCGTGTAATTGCCCCCGTAGGTGAGGTTGGCGCCGCTCTGAATCTGTGTAACTCCGGAGATCTGCCAGCCGTTCAGTGCTCCGTTGACGAAGGGATTCACGCGCACGCGGTTTCCAAGGTCAATCGAGTAGGCAGCATTGAACAAATTACGGCGATCGGATTGCAGGGCTCCATAGTTGGCAGAAAGATTAAAGGGATTGATCGCAGGATTGATAATGCCCAGCGCCTTCTGCCATGTGTAGTTCACCTGAATATTGTAAAGTCCGCCATGACGGGCCCACGCAACCTGCAGGGCATTGTAGTTGCTGTAGAGGTTGTTGGTTGCCTGCACCAGATCGCCGTATCCCTGCAGCGGACGGTAGTTATTCGCATTGGCGGTGCCGGGATTGGTCGCCGAGAACATTGCGCCCGCCGGGACGAGGTTGATGTTGCTGCCGCTTCCACCTTGTGTATTCTGCAGCTCGCGGCTTCGGTTCCCAACATAGGCCATTTCCAGAAGCCCCTGCCATGGGGTCGCTTGGTCGATGGTTGCGCTCCAGCTCTGCGTATAGGGCTGGTCGTCATCTGTGGACTTGACTGCAGAAGGAGAAGCCGGTGTAGCCGAGACATTCAGACAGGACAGGTACGCAGTGAATAGCGGAGCTCCGGCCGCCGGATTGGTGGGACATCCTGTACTCCCAACCCAGTTGCTGGGCGCCAAATTCGCGGTCGCGACGCCTGCCGAAGCATCGAGGCCGTTTGTGAACTGGCCCGAATGATAGTAGAACTGACCCCAGCCGCCGCGCAGAACGGTCCTGCCATTACCGAGCACATCGAAGGCGGCGCCCAAACGCGGCTGGTAGAACAGGGTACGAGTGGGAAATCCTCCGACGGGCACAGACGAGTCCTTGCCGTGCCATTCAAATCCGCAGAACGTGGGAGATCCGGCACAACTTGGCTGGTACTGGCTCACGTCGAAGATCGAATATCCGTAGTTCAGGCGATCAATCCAGGGAGTGAAGTGACTGAAGCGTAACCCGTATTCAAGGGTCAGCTTCCGGGTCATCTTGAAGGAGTCTTGCCCGAAGAACTCCCAGGTCGTGTAGGCGATGTCATTGAGGCGGTTGAAATTGGTTTCATTGTAATTGGAAAGGTTACCGGTGAGCAGGTCGGCATATTCATTTCCGTAGCTGAACGAATTGCCCACGGACACCTGAAGAAATCCGTTGGTGTTATTGTTCGCCGGCTGGGCATTGCGAATCCATTCGTAAAAACCGCCGAACTTCAGGGTGTGTCTAGCAATAACCTTGGTGAGGGTATCGCTGGCGCTCGGCATGTACTTATTGGCATACAAGCCCGCGGAAGCTCCCCCTGCCTCGAAACCACCGGGATTGAAGTCGAGCGCCGCTTCGCTCGGCCCGTAATTGCCGAAAGACGGGATCTGCTGAACTCCATTCTGGAACAGCCCTGCATATCCATAACCCACATTGGTGCGGTCGACCTTGGAGGGATCCTCGAATACGTTCGGGAAGCCTACAAACGTGTAAGCCATCACCGTCTCGTTCGTCATGGTCGAATTGAACACATGCGTGAGCGTGCCCGACACCGAGTCAGAGCTATTCCTGCCCTGGATGGGCGAGGGGTACGGCACCTGGTCGGTGTTGCGCCACCACAGGCCAACCGGGAACTGCTGGACTTCACGTTGATAGTTGTACCGGACAAATACCTTGGTCGCGTCGCTTATGTTCCAGTCGCCGCGGATCGCCCACTGCCGATTGTTCTGGTTGAAAATTTCCGCTTGGACGTAGTTATAGCCGCCTGTAGCGTTGGGATCGGCGTTCGGCGCCGGGAATAACTTCGCCAGAGCAAGCATATTGGGGTCTATGCATCCGCCATTAGGCGTCCCGGTGCACGCCGGAATCGTCGTTCCGCCAAACGCAGAGATCGCTGAAGAGTTGAGCTGGCCAGGAGCTTTGCCCGAAGCTGTAATGTTTCCTTCCTCGGCGACAGACGAAGGCGAGAAGTCCCCGGCGAGCATTGCGGGAGTAGGCACCGTGGCCCGTAGAAGCCCCGTGTCCAGAGTCTGGTAGTAATATTCGAATCCTGTCCAGAAGAACAGCTTCTTGCGGTCATGGTTGAAGCTCGTTTTCGGGATCAGAACGGGACCGCCGAAGGTGGCGCCCGGGTAATAATAAGCATTGGAGGGCTGCGGCACGCCGCTGAAATTATTCAGCCAGTCGTTGGCGTTCAGAGCGTGGTTCCGCGCAGAAAAGAACGCATTGCCGTGGAAGGACGTTCCCCCCGCCTTGGTCACAGAGGTAATCACGATTGGGCCCTTCTGCTCTTCGGCGCTGAAGTTCGAGGTGAGAACCTTGAATTCCTGCACGAAGTCGGAGTTAGGATTCACCGGAGTGTCACAGTTGCACCCCGGATCCGACACGTGAGCACCATCCGCAGTGATGTCAAGGGAGTTCGTCGGAAGGCCATTGTAAGAATAGGCCGCATTCAGCGGGCTCTGGCTACCGGAGTCGCCGTTTGCATTGATTCCAATCGTCTGTCCGTTGTAGTTGGATTTATTGGATGTGCCATTCTGGATGCCAAACCCCGGAACAATCTTGATGTATTCGGCGGCGTTACTACCAACTTGAGTGAAGTTCTGCAGCTCTTCGGTTTGCAGCGCGAAAGATTTCTCACCCGAGTCTGTCACGGCCAGATTAGCGTTCTCCGCGCTCACCTGCACGGTTTCCGCAGCTGCACCCACCTGAAGCTGTACATTAACATTGCGCCGCTCGCCGCCACCCAGGCTGATATTGTTGGCTTCGTAGTGACGGAAGCCCTGAACCTCGACGGTCAGGTTGTAGGTGCCGACGGGAACCGACGCGAAGCTGTAGAACCCATCGCTATTCGACACCGTATCGCGGCTGGAGCCCGATGAGGCGTCTCTAAGCGAGATTTTGGCATTTGGAATCACTCCCCCGGACTGATCCGTCACAACGCCGTTAAGGGTGGCAAAAATGCCCTGGGCATGCCCGGGACGTTCAACGGCAGAAAGCAAGCTAAGAAATAGAGCTGTGCAGACGATTCTCCTGACCATAACGGAATGCCTCCCAGGGAAATGCGTCTCGCGTCGCAACTCACAATTTATGTTCTTTGTGCTTGCAGGGAAGTTGCGCAAGAACGGCAAGGTAATTAAGGCGCCACTTTCGGGATGTTGTCAAGAATAAATGTGACCCAGCTCGAAGATCTGACGCTAACGGGAGCAAACGCGGCATGCTGATCAATCGCGTAAGTAGGCGCGTAGCCCTCGATCCCCAAGCGTCGGATCTCGTCCAGTGATCCACAAATCCAGTCCACTTAGGTGTAAAACCGGCTTCTCGGAAAAGGTGCTAGCCCGCCCCACATGTCCGACATGGCGACTTTTCGTTCATGTGCAGAGTGCAACTGGAAAGCATTGACACTAGCTCCTTTTCCGTTACCGACGTGCCCGCCAAACTTGACTGATTCTCGCTCGTCGAGATGCAGAGTCCTTTTAAATCTATGGATACTCGTCGAAGACTCAAATCTGGCTTGAATTGGTCTTCGCATTGTGTCTTCGAACGGGCGATCTCAGGAAGATGCAGACATTTCTGCGCCGCGATTCCTCCTTGCTTAAGCCAATATCCGGGTGGAAGATAGTGCTGTCCCATTTCCCCGTGGGGCGCGTTGCGCAGGAGGTCTGTGCCAACAAGCTCGAACCAACCAACTCCGCCCATCGCGGAGATCGATGTCCTATGGATCACGGCGGGGCTGGGATGCGACGGCGACACTATCGCCATGACCGCGGCAACGCAGCCGAGTATCGAAGACATTGTCATGGGTGGCCTCCCATGGATCCCAAAGGTCAACTTCCACAATCCCTTCCTCTCCTTTGAAAACGGCGACGATTTCCTGAAGCGCTTCCACTTGGCTTCAGAAGGAGGAGTCGATCCCTTCATCCTCGTTGTCGAGGGCTCCATTCCCAACGAGAACAACAAACAAGAAGGCTACTGGGCCTCGCTGGGCACCGATGCAGCCACAGGCCAGCCGATCACCACCTGCGAATGGATCGATCGCCTCGCACCGCATGCCTGGGCCGTCATCGCCGTCGGCACCTGTGCCACCTATGGTGGTATCCATGCCATGGAAGGAAATCCCACCGGCTGCATGGGCCTGCCCGACTATCTCGGATGGCAATGGCAGTCCAAGGCGAAACTCCCAGTGGTCTGCGTTCCAGGCTGCCCCATACAACCCGATAACTTCATGGAGACTCTGCTTTACCTGCTGCACATGGCCGCAGACCGCGCACCCAAGATCCCTCTCGATGATGCTCTCCGTCCCACTTGGCTTTTTGGGGCCACCGTCCATGAAGGCTGCGACCGCGGAGGCTACTACGAACAGGCTCAGTTCGCTGAGGAATACGGTTCCCCGCTATGCATTGTGAAGCTTGGCTGTTGGGGACCAGTCGTTCAGTGTAATGTGGGCAAACGCGGCTGGATGGGCGGTATCGGTGGATGTCCGAATGTCGGCGGAATCTGCATTGGCTGCACCATGCCTGGCTTTCCTGACAAGTTCATGCCGTTCATGAATCAGCCGCCCGGATCACTGCTCTCGTCGGCGGCCGTCCAAACCTATGGTCGGGCCATCCACGCGCTCCGCAAGTTCACCCAGGCATCGCTCAACAAGGTCCCAAGCTGGCGCCGCCGGCCAGCAATCCCTGGTAAGGCAGACGTACATCCAAATTAAGAGCTTCGATTCGCTGCAACGGAGTAAAGAACAGATGGTGCTCCTCGCCCAAACCGAATGGGAAGACCGATCTCCGCAGCGCGAAGCAGAATGGAATAGCATGTCCACTCTGCCGGATCTCGGCGAAGCCGAGGCGCTTCTCCTTGAGTTGGCCGGTGTATTCGCGTCGAATGGGGCACAGACTTCCGGCTCCACATTGCCTTCGCCCGAAGCGCAGGCTTCGAATCTCGAAGCTCGATACCGCGCTCTGCTCGAGCAAATTCCAGCCGTGGTCTTCATGGCTTATCTTGATCGCGGCGTCAGCGAGGCCTATGTCAGCCCGGAAATCGAAGCCGCACTGGGCTACTCGCGCGAAGATTGGCTCGAAGATCCTGTCCGCTGGTATTCCCGCATTCACCCGGACGACAAGCAGCGCTGGAGCGTTGAAGCGGCCAGCATGTTCCTCTCCGGCAATCCGCTCCGCTCCTCTTACCGCGTCATGGCGCGCGACGGCAGAGTTGTCTGGTTTCACTGCGACGCTCGCATGGTGCGTCATCCCGATGGATCGCCCTGGTTCATCCACGGCGTTGCGTTCGACATCTCCGACTTGAAAGGAACCGAGCGCGCTCTGCAACAGGAACGTAATGTAGTCTCCGCAATCCTCGACACCGTCGGCGCTCTCGTCACCGTTCTCGATCCCGAAGGTCGCATCGTTCGCTTCAACCGCGCCTGCGAACTCACCACCAGCTATGCGCTCGACGATGTCCGCGGCAGACATATCTGGGAGTACTTCCTCCAGGCGGAAGAAGTTGAGCGTGCCCGCTCCATTCTTTCCCAACTCAGCGCCGACCTGCTGCCCCAGGATTTTCAGAGTCACTGGGTCACCCGGCACGGTGCCCACCGCCTCATCGCATGGTCCTGCTCCATGCTGCCCGGCAACGATGGCACGCCCAACTACATCATTGCCACCGGCATCGACATCACCGAGCGTGAACAGTTGGAGCGAGCGCTCCTCGAAATCAGCGCACGCGAGCAACGGCGCATCGGGCAGGATCTGCACGATGGGCTTGGACAACACCTCACGGGCATCGCTTTCATGGCCAAGGTCCATGAATCCAAGCTCGCCGAAAAGCAGATGACCGATGCCGCGGACGCCGCCAAAATCGTGAAGCTCGTCAATGAGGCAATCCACAAAACGCGCGATCTGGCGCGCGGCCTGTTGCCCGTAGTCTCCGACGCGCACGGTCTCATGTCTGCGCTACAACTCTGGGCGGCGGAAGTTGAAGACCTCTTTGGGATCTCCTGTCGCTTCGAGTGCGAAACAGCCGTTTTGATCCATGATGAAGGCATGGCCACGCATCTCTACCACATCGCGCAGGAAGCCGTGAATAATGCCATCAAACATGGGCAGGCGCGCAACATACGTATCCGCCTGCTTGCCGAAAACGGATGGGGCACACTCGAAATCAATGATGATGGCGCCGGCATCCAGGAAAACCACTCATCTCATCATGGAATGGGGCTTCACATCATGACGTATCGAGCGGGGATGATTGGCGGAAGGCTTGAGGTCAGGCCTAACCAGCCACGCGGAACGGGCGTCTCATGTATGTTCCCATTGGCCTCGGCTCGCTCAAAGGGCAAAGCGAATGACGACGAATCTCGTTCTTGACAGACCAATACAAACCGCCAAAAAGACCGTCCTTGTTGTCGACGATCACCCGCTCATGCGACAGGGGCTCGCGCTTCTTGTCAATCAACAGTACGACCTCCAAGTTTGCGGCGAGGCCGAAGAAGCTCAGGCTGCGATGCATGCAATCGCGCACCTGCATCCCGATATCGTGATCCTCGATATCTCCCTCAACGGCCCTGACGGCCTCGAACTGCTCAAGAATATCCGCACCACAAACCCCGACCTCCCCGTGCTGATCCTCTCCATGCACGACGAGGCCATCTATGCCGAGCGCGCCCTACGCGCACGCGCAAACGGCTATATCATGAAGCAGGAGGCTACCGAGAAGGTGCTCATAGCTCTCCGCCGCATCCTCAACGGCGATGTGTATCTGAGCGACCGCATGTCTAATAAAATGTTGCAACAATATATAGGCGGTGCGCCGTCCATGATCCAATCCCGTATCGCGTCTCTTTCCGATCGGGAACTCGAGGTCTTTCGCTTGATCGGGGAAGGCCGCGCCACCCGCGAGATCGCCGAGGAACTCCACCTCAGCGTGAAGACGGTGGAGACCTACCAGGCCCACATCAAGGAGAAGCTCTCACTCCGCAGCGGCCGCGAACTGATCCAGCACGCCATCCAGTGGAAGATCAGCGAAAAATCCGCATAACATTCCATCTTGCTCTTCGCGATCTGGCGCCGCCATCAGGGATTCCCCGATCTCCTCCCGAGACAAAGTATGAAGTGAGAATAAGGTGCGTCCCGCTTGCGGCTCATTCGCGCACTCTGTTTGGATTATGGACGTTTGATGAAAGCGACTTCCCTGTCTTCTCGCGAGAACACCCCAGGCTTGGCGACTGCAATTCTCATAGCAGTCAAGCGAGACGAGAGACCCAGAAGGTGGATTCAAACAGGGCTCCAAAGAGGTCGGCTCCAACCCGATAGTCAGCAGTAACGAGCATCTCGCGAGTCTTCTGCTCGGTGCACGCCTGATCCCGGCTCCCTCGTGCTCAGTTACGAATTTTCGTGCGGGTGAGTTGTGTCTGTGCTCGCTCGCTGCCGCTGCAGTTGAAGAAGGCAAGACCAGCCAGCGTCCCCAGAAGGAGATCCCGGATCATGACCGCACAAGCGATTCCGTATGGTCGAGTCACACAAAAGAAACCTGCCGTGGCCGAGCTCCATATTTTGTGGATAACGGCGGGGTTGGGTTGCGATGGAGACTCCGTCTCCATTACCGCAGCCACCCAGCCGAGCATTGAAGATGTACTCCTGGGCGCAATCCCCGGGTTGCCTAAGGTCCACCTCCACAATCCAGTACTCGCTTACGAAAACGGCGATGACTTCATGAAGTTCTGGTATGAGGCAGAAGCGGGCCGGCTCGATCCGTTTGTCCTTGTCGTCGAGGGTTCCATCCCCAACGAGAAAATCAAGAAGGAAGGCTACTGGGCGGGCCTGGGAACCAATCCACACACGGGCCAGCCCATCACCACCAACGAGTGGATCGATCGCCTCACTCCCAAGGCTCTTGCTGTTGTCGCATGCGGAACTTGCGCCACCTACGGCGGCATCCATGCCATGCAAGGAAATCCGACCGGCTGTATGGGGTTGGCTGACTATCTCGGATGGGATTGGAAGTCCAAGGCCGGTCTGCCCATCGTGAATGTACCGGGGTGCCCGGTGCAGCCCGACAACTTCATGGAGACCTTGCTATACCTGCTTTACCAGGTCGCAGGTCTCGCGCCGATGATCCCTCTCGACGAGCAGTTGCGGCCTACGTGGCTCTTCGGAAACACCGTCCACGATGGCTGCGATCGCGCTGGTTACTACGAGCAGGGCGACTTCGCCACCAGCTACGGCTCGCCTAAGTGCATCGTCAAGCTCGGCTGCTGGGGTCCAGTAGTAAATTGCAATGTACCCAAGCGCGGTTGGATGGCCGGCATTGGCGGCTGCCCCAATGTAGGCGGAATCTGCATCGGGTGCACCATGCCCGGATTCCCCGACAAGTTCATGCCTTTCATGGACGAGCCTCCGGGCGCCAAGATCTCCAGCACCGCGATCGGCGCATACGGCAAGGCGATGCGCGCTCTGCGCAGCATCACTCAGGCCACCGTCAACAAAGAGCCAAAGTGGCGCCATCCGCGTACCGAACTGACCACCGGCTACCACTCCAGCAACTACTAACAGTGCCTTGGAAGGAGAAACTAAGATGGCGACAATTACCACCACGCGTCCAGAAGAAGCCACTGGAAAAAGCCAGTTAGTAGAGATGAATTGGGATCCGATCACCCGGATCGTTGGCAGCCTCGGCATCTTCACCAAGATCGACTTCGGCAAGCGCAAAGTTGCAGAGTGTCACAGCACCTCTTCCATTTTCCGCGGATACAGCATCTTCATGAAGGGCAAAGATCCACGCGACGCACATTTCATCACCAGCCGCATTTGCGGCATCTGCGGCGACAATCACGCAACCTGCGCCACCTACGCGCAGAACATGGCCTTCGGCGTGCGCCCTCCGGCCATGGCCGAGTGGATCGTGAACCTCGGCGAAGCTGCCGAATACATGTTCGACCACAACATCTTTCAGGACAACCTGGTCGGCGTAGACTTCTGCGAAAAGATGGTGAAGGAGACCAATCCCGGCGTATGGGAGAAAGCTGAAAAGACCGCATCGCCTCACGCAGAATTGCACGGCTTTAAGACAATTGGCGACATCATGAAGGCGCTCAACCCCTTCACCGGATCCTTCTACGTCGAAGCATTACAAGTCAGCCGCATGACCCGCGAAATGTTCTGCCTCATGGAAGGACGCCATGTCCATCCGTCCACTCTGTACCCCGGCGGCGTCGGCACCGTTCCCACCGTTCAGCTCTTCACCGACTACATTGTCCGCTTGATGAAGTACGTAGAGTTCATGAAGAAGGTGGTTCCCCTGCACGACGACCTCTTCAACTTCATCTACGAAGCGATGCCGGGCTACGAAGAAGTCGGCCGGCGCCGCATTCTTCTCGGCTGCTGGGGATCGTTCAACAACCCCGACGTCTGCGACTACACCTACAAAAACATGTCGGAATGGGGTAGCGCCATGTATGTCACGCCGGGCGTCGTCGTCGACGGCCAACTGGTGACACACGACCTCGTCGACATCAACCTCAACATCCGCATCCTGCTCGGCAGTTCCTATTACGACGATTGGCAGAACTCCCAGACCTTCGTCCAGAAGGACCCGCTCGGCAATCCCGTAGACCAGCGCCATCCCTGGAACCAGAGCACCTTCCCCAAGCCGCAGAAACGCGACTTCAAAGAGAAGTACACCTGGGTCATGTCCCCGCGCTGGTATGACAAGCGCACAGGCGACTATCTTGCGCTCGATACCGGCGGCGGCCCCATCGCGCGCTTCTGGGCCACCGCGCTCGCCGGCATCGTCGACATTGGCTACATCAAGGCAACCGGCCACAGCGTAAAAATCTATCTGCCCAAGACGGTCTCGCTCCCTGAAACCGAATTCGAGTGGCACATTCCAAAATGGAGCAACGCCATCGAACGCGATCGCGCCCGCACCTACTTCCAGGCCTACGCTGCCGCTGCCGCACTCTACTTCGCCGAGCAGGCGCTGGCTGAGTTGCACGCCGGCCGCACACGGACATGGAACGACTTCAAGGTCCCCGAAGAAGCCATCGGTTGCGGCTTCCACGAAGCAGTGCGCGGCGTCCTGTCGCATCACGTTGTCATCAAGGATCACAAGATCGCCAACTACCATCCCTATCCTCCAACTCCCTGGAATGCCAATCCCCGCGATATTTATGGCACTCCCGGGCCATACGAGGACGCGGTGCAGAACACGCCGATCTTCGAAGAAAATGGGCCAGACAAATTCAAGGGCATCGACATCATGCGCGCCGTGCGCAGCTTCGATCCCTGCCTGCCCTGCGGCGTCCACATGTATCTGGGCAACGGAAAGGTGCTCGAAACACACCACTCTCCGATGTTTGGCGTCGGGTCCGACGTCCCCTATTGAGGTCGTCGGCAGGATTCAGAGGTTTGAACCGGGCGACCATATTCGGGACTAAGCGCCCGATTGATCTCCCGGCTCTCACTCGATTGGAATTACAAGGAGGCGTGTGGCGACCGGCAGCGAATTCCAGGACCAAGTTCGACAACTCGGCAATCTAATCACGCAGTTCGACCAAATGCCCGAAGGTCCGCAAAAAACTGCGTGTAAGGAACTCGTCCATCTCCTGATGGACGTGCACGGAGCAGGCCTCGACCGCATGATGGAGATCGTCTTCGAAAGCGAAGTCCCCGGCCGCATTGATCGTCGACAAACTGGGACGGGACACCGATCACCGGCAGTTTGCTGCTGCTCTACTCATTGCATCCCGACGATCTGGAAACGCGCGTCGACCGAGCCATCGAAATCATGCGCCCTCGCCTGCGCAAACTTTCCTGCAGTGTCGATCTCGCAGGCATTGTTGACGGTGCCGTGCAGGTCCGCGTGACCACCAGCGGCCACAGCTGCGGCTCCTCCACAAAAGATGTGCGCGCGATTGTGGAAGAGGGCGTATACGAACTCGCGCCTGATGTGGCCTCGATTGAAATTCTTGGACTCGAAGAACCTTCGCCTTCCGGCTTTGTCGCACTTGAAAGCCTGATAGGCCACGGTCTCCTCGCCGCCGCTCAAAACGTTCCTGCACTCCAGACGGAGGGCGCCGATTGAGATCACCAATCATCGTCGAGGAAGGAGTCCGCCATGCCTGAAGAGTCCACGTTGGGATTCGAGCAGGCATTTGGCGTTCTGCGCCAATTCACCCGTTCGCGCAGTGCGGCTTCGCGCGCCGTCGAGCACTGCGAACTCTGCAGCGCTGGGCTGCATCACGACCATCCTCATCTGGTAGAGTTCACCAATCGCAAGATTCTCTGTGCATGCGATGCCTGCGCCTTGCTCTTTGACGGATTGGAGAAATCAAAATACAAGCGCGTATCTCGCATTTCCCAATACCTTCCGAACTTCGAAATGACCGACGGCCAATGGGAAAGCCTCATGATCCCCATCAACATGGCCTTTCTATTTCGTTCCAGTCTTGAAGGCAGGATCGTCGCGCTCTATCCCGAGCCCCGCCGGCGCCGTCGAGTCCCTGCTGCCGCTCGATGCATGGGCTGAGATCGAAGAGCACAATCCGTCGTTGCATCAACTCAAGCCCGACATCGAAGCTCTCCTCGTGAATCGCGTCGGCCATGCTCATGGATTGACGAGAAGCAGAGTATTACGTCGCGCCCATCGACGAGTGCTACAAACTCGTCGGCCTCATTCGCGCCAACTGGAAAGGCCTCTCCGGCGGTACCGAAGTCTGGATGGAAGTCGGCCGCTTCTTCACCGAGCTGCGCAATAAATCCGAGATTGTCCGCGGAGGCGTCAATGCCTGATCTCACATTCAAAATTGACTCCGCCAGCGTCGTTCCTTTCGCCGCCGTCCCCATGCTCGCGTTCCAATTGCAGATCAAAAACTCCGTGCCCGATGAAGCCATCCATACAATCGCTCTCCGCTGCCAGATTCAGATCGAGACCACGCGCCGTCGCTATACCGCCAGCGAACAGGCCCAAATGCTCGACCTCTTCGGTCAACCCGATCGCTGGAACCTGACACTCCGCAGCCTTCTCTGGACGCACGTAAACCTGGTGGTTCCGACATTCGCAGGCAACGAAACCGTAATCGACATGCAGGTGCCATGCTCTTTCGACTTCAACGTCGCAGCAACGAAATTCTTCGCAGGCCTCGCCGATGGCGATATCCCGCTCCTGTTCCTTTTCAGTGGAACCGTCTTCTACGCTCCTCCGGATAGCCCTTTGCAGGTCGCACCAATCTCGTGGGAGCAGGAAGCGCGCTACAAGCTCCCCGTAAACATCTGGCGCGACATGATGGACTCCTACTACCCCAACACTGTGTGGATCAACTTGCACAAGGATGTCTTCGAGCGCGTTTATCGCTTCAAGATGCAGCACGGCCTCCTCAATTGGGAGCAGGCACTGGAGCGCATGCTCGCTGTTGAGGTTGAGGTGAATTCGTGAACCTGGACCGGGTCGAACAAATCGCCGAAGCCGTGCTCTACGAGGGGTACATGCTCTATCCCTACCGGCCTTCGTCGGTCAAGAACCAGCAGCGCTGGAACTTCGGTGTTCTCTACCCGCCATCCTGGTGCGATCGGCAATTCGGTTCCGACCGATCCAGCATGCAAACAGAGTGCTTGTTGAAAACAGATCCGTCCGCGCAACTCACCGTCAAAGTCCGCTTCCTGCATATCGTTCAGCGTTCCGTTGCAAAGCTTGCTTCTCCGTCCGTGGAATCTCTCGTCTCCGCGGACCCTGCGCTTGAACTCGTCGATCGTATCGAGCTCGCCGGCTGCGTCTATCACCCCTGGCAGGAAGCTATCGAACGCGAACTGTCCTACATCGACCTCGACCCCAGCGACTTCGCCACGATGTCTCCATTGCTGTTCGACTTTCCTGCTGGAAAGAGCATCGATTACCTTCGCGACGAACAAGGCAAAGCAGTCGGCGCCATCATCCGCGAGTGGAAGGCCCTCAATGGATCCGTCGAAATCCGATCGCTCAGTACCCACGATGAAGTCGTGAGGATTTCCGTGCAGGTTGAGAATCTCACCAGCAACAACTCCAATCCTTCATCTGGCAGCGCGCGCGACTCAATCCTCCTTGATTCCCTTGTGTCGGCTCACACCATCCTCGGCGTCGAGAATGGCGAGTTCCTCTCCTTGCTCGAACCGCCGCCAGGCTTCGAAGAAGAAGCTTTCCAATGTCAGAACCTCGGTACATGGCCCGTGCTCGCCACTGACAACGCCGGCGCAGTGCTTTCGTCTCCGATCATCCTCTATGACCACCCGCAGATTGCCCCCGAAAGCGCCGGGAATCTTTTCGACTCCACCGAGATCGATGAAATCCTTTCCCTGCGCATTCTCACCCTCACTGACGAGGAAAAACGCGAGATGCGCCAATCCGACGATCGCACTCGCGGCATCCTTGAACGCACTGAGCAAATGCCCGAAGCGCAATTCGCAAAGCTGCATGGCATCCTGCGCGGTCTCACTCCGGTGAAAGAGGAGACCCAATGAACGAATGGGAATGGAATCTCCTCGAAGACAAAACCGGCAGTCTCGATCACGTCGAGATCGACGGCATCGCAGTGAAGACCGGCGACCGTGTGCGTCTGCGTCCCAAAGAGGGCGGCGACATACTCGACATCGCATTGCGCGACCAGATCGCCATCATCGAAAGCATCGAAGAGGACTACGAAGGCGCGCGGCATATCTGCGTTGTTATCGAAGATGATCCCGGCCGCGACCTCGGCGTGATGCGCCAGCCCGGCCATCGTTTCTTCTTCACGCCCGCCGAAGTGGAACCTCTCCCTCAGGACCCGAACGCCCCTGAAGAAAATTTGTCACCGCAAAAGCCGTCAAGCCCTCGATCCTCGTCGCCGGCATCGGAAATATTTTTCTTGGAGACGACGCGTTTGGCGTCGAGGTTGTGCGCCGCCTCATGAGCCGCAGTCTCCCCCCAGAGGCACGCGTCGTTGACTTCGGCATTCGCGGCCTCGATCTCGCTTATGCTTTGCAGGACAACTACGAAACCACGATCCTCGTCGACGCCTTTCCCCATGGCCAAACGCCCGGAACCGTTTCCGTGGTCGAGCCCGACCCCAACGAAATCGCCCCCGCGCTCGACAGTCTCGTTGAAGCGCATAGCATGCATCCTTTGAATGTGCTCCGCATGGCAGCCGCAATGAATGGCTCGTTGAATCGGGTACTTCTGGTAGGCTGCGAGCCCGAGTCGCTCGGCGGAGACGAAGGATACATGGGCCTCAGCAAACCGGTTGAGGCAGCCGTGCATGAAGCAGTTAACGCAACAGAGGCATTGATCAGGCGCCTTCTCGCCGGAGAAGTCGTTTGAGAAACATCAAGGCGAGAAAAGGAGAGCAGGAATGTCAACGGATCTGGTGGAGTCAACCGCGAATGGAGCGGACAACGGCAAAGACACCCTTTACATGCTCGGCGGAGTCGCGCTCATCGTTTTCGGGGCCGGATTGGTTCTTTCCAATCCCAACATTCGCCGCTACATGTCGAGTTTCGGAGTAGGAAATCTCGCAACCGCCGTAATCCCCGACGTGCAGCGCTACTTCAGGCTGCGTTCGATGTAACAGAAATGCAACCAACAGACGGCCGCTTCCTCCTCGCAAAAGCGGAGAAAGCATCAATCGTGAATGTACAAATGGAAACTGCCAAAGCCACTCTCCTTCATTACGCCGTCGATGCAAAGGCCAGCCGATTCACGGTGCAGGCCTTTGCATCCGGCATTTTGTCTGCCATGGGCCATAACCCCAAAATCGGCATTCGCACCTTCACAGGCGAAGTCGACTTCAACGCCGAAGCGCTGCAAGCCAGCGGATTCCGGATTTCCATGAAAGCCAATTCCCTCGGCGTGCTCGATGACATCAGCGACAAGGATCGTCGCGAGATTGAAAAGATGATGAACGAGCAGGTCCTCGAGCCGTCGAAATTCCCCGACATCGTCTATGAAGCTCCAAACGTATCGGTCAAGCACATCGAAGGCAATCTGTATTCCGCCACCATGATCGGCTCGCTGAGCTTTCACGGCATCACTCGCAACCAATCCGTCACAGCGCGAATCGCAGTATTTGATGAGTCGTTGCGCTCGTCCGGCGAGTTCACACTGAATCAGTCCGACTACGGCATCAAGCCCGTCTCCGTTGCCGGTGGCGCGCTCAAAGTGAAAGATGAACTGAAATTCTCCTTCGAAATGGTCGCACGCAAGACCGAATGACCACATTCGCTTCACGTCGATAGCAGTCGCCTGTTGGAAAGGAAGAGACGCCATGTGCCTGGCAATTCCCGGAAAGATCGTCGAACTCGCGGACGGCCAAAGTGAGGTCGGCATCGTCGAAGTCGCCGGCGTACGGCGCAAAGTTCAGCTCGGCCTTCTTTCCGAAAACATGCCGAGAAAGGGTGAATGGGTCCTTATCCACGTCGGCTTTGCCCTGTCGAAGATCAGCGAGTTCGATGCAAATGAACAGATGCGCCTCCTTTCCATGCTCGGCGAAACCGACCAGGCCATGGAAGAAGTTCGCGGCTACGGAACAGACGGCATTGGCGGTGAAAACAGCGCGGCCCCTGAATCGCATTCTCGGCCCAATTAGCTCGGGGAGATCAGCCATGCGCTATGTAGATGAATTCCGCGATCCCGAACTCATCACCAAAGCCTCCGAAGAAATCCGTCGCCTCAGCGACCCATCGCGCCATTACCGCATCATGGAAGTCTGCGGCGGCCACACCCATGCCATCTATCGTTTCGGCCTCAAAGATATCCTCCCTGAGAATATCGAGTTGATCCACGGCCCAGGCTGCCCGGTGTGCGTACTTCCCATGGGCCGCATCGACGATGGCCTCGCCATCGCTCACCAGCCCAATCGAATCTTCACCGCGTTCGGCGACATGATGCGCGTACCCGGCGCCACCGGCAGTCCACTTGAGCACAAGGCGCGCGGCAGCGACGTCCGCATCGTCTATTCGCCCGCCGACGCCCTCGAAATCGCCAAAAAGAATCCCGACAAAGAAGTCATGTTCTTCGCCATCGGATTCGAAACCACCGCGCCCTCCACGGCACTCACCTTGATGATCGCAAAAAAACAGGGCATTCCAAATTTCACAGTCTTCTGCAATCACGTCACCATCGTTCCCGCCATCCGCGCTATCCTCGACTCGCCCGATATGCGCCTCGATGGATTCATCGGCCCCGGACACGTCTCCACCGTCATCGGCTGCCGCCCTTACGAGTGGATCGCGCGCAATGAAGGCAAGCCCGTCGTCACGTCCGGCTTCGAGCCCCTCGACCTGCTCCAGTCCATCGTGATGCTGCTAAGGCAGCTCGAAGGCGGCGAAGCAAAAGTCGAAAACCAGTACAAACGCGTCGTTCCCTGGGAAGGCAACCACGCCGCCCTCAAAGTCATGGCGGAGGTCTTCGAACTTCGCCCGTACTTCGAATGGCGTGGCCTCGGCTTCATCTCCCAATCGGCCTTGCGGATTCGCGACACCTACGGCGCCTGGGATGCGGAGCGTCGCTACGCCGTGCCTGAAACACGCGTCGCAGATCCAAAATCAGCGCAATGCGGAGAAGTGTTGAAAGGTGTCTTGAAACCCGCGCAATGCAAATTGTTTGGCAAGGAGTGCACGCCTGAACATCCCATCGGCGCGCTCATGGTTTCGTCGGAGGGTTCATGCGCAGCGTACTACAACTACGAACACCGCAAGTCACTGGTAACAACGATCAACGCAGTAGCCTGACCGACAGCGCAATCACAACAGCCGAAGCTCCGCCCAAATTGCGCTTCAGAGATCCGCAGATCGAAATGTCCCACGGCGCCGGCGGCAAAGCCAGCCGCAGACTTGTCGAAGGCCTCTTCGCGCCGCTGCTTCTCTCCGGCTCATCCGAACGTCTCGCCGACGCCGCTCACGTCGAAATCGGCGCTGCCACCGTCGCCTTCACCACCGACAGTTTCGTCGTTCGGCCTTTGCGCTTCCCCGGAGGCTCCATCGGCGAACTCGCGGTCAATGGAACCGTCAACGATCTCGCCGTCTCCGGAGCCAAAGCTCACTCCATGGTCGTCACCTTCGTTCTCGAAGAAGGCCTCGCAAGCTCCGTCCTCGAGGCCGAAGTCCGCGCCATGTCTGATGCGCTCAAACGCGCGGGCGTCAAAATGGTCGGCGGCGACACAAAAGTTGTCGAGCGCGGCAAGGCCGACGGCATGTACATCACCACTGCCGGACTCGGCAGCCCTATCCCCGGCGTCCATATTGATGCCGGAACAGTCCGACCCGGTGACAAGATCCTGCTCTCAGGTCCCATCGGCGATCATGGCATCACCATCCTGCTCGCCCGCGCCGACCTCGATCTCGAAGCCGACCTCTGTTCCGACACACGCTCCGTGTTGCAGATGATCGAAGCTATGGCTGCCCATGCCGCTCCCGGCATCCGCTGGATGCGTGATCCCACTCGCGGCGGACTCGCGACGTCCCTCAATGAACTGGCACGCGACTGCGGCCTCTCCGTCGAACTCAATGAAGAAGAAATCCCCATACGCGACGAAGTTCGCGGTGCATGCGAAATCCTCGGCCTCGATCCCCTCCACATCGCCAATGAGGGCCAGTTCGTCGCAGTCGTCGCCCCTGAATTCGCCGACATCGCGCTTAACGCAATCCATCTCACCGACGGCGGAAGAGAAGCACGCATCATCGGCCAGATCCGCCTGGAGCCCGCCAATACCGTTGTCGTCAACACCCGCTACGGTGGCACGCGCATCGTCGATATGCTCGTCGGCGATCCCCTGCCGCGCATCTGTTAAAAGACGCCGATGACGACCGCCATCAATCTCGCAACACTCATCGAAGAAGCGCTGCTCCTGCGCAACGACATCCTCGAAGACTTCTTTTCCCAGGAAAAACGTAGACTCGCCGAAGCCTGCCGTGAAATGTCTGAGCGCTTCCTTGGCGGTGGTCGCCTTCTCGCATTTGGCCGCGGAGCCTGTTCCACCGATGCCCAGCACGTCTCCGTCGAATTCGTGCATCCCGTCATCGTCGGTAAGCGCGCCCTTCCCGCTCTCGATCTCTCCGCATTGATGCAACCATGGCTCGACGCCATCTGCCGCCCCGAAGACATCGTCATGGGCTTTGGTCCACCCCACGGCGATCACGAAGTGTGGTCCGCACTCGATTCCGCGCAGCGCCGCGGAGCGATGACATTCTCTCTGCCCGGCGCCGGCGGTTCATACGCGCTGAAAACCTCGATCGAGGATCCTTTCATTCATCAGGAATTGGTCGAAATCTTCTACCACACGCTTTGGGAAACAGTGCACGTCTTCCTCGAGCATCGCGAGCTCGGACAGGACGTCGGCGCAAGCGAATTTCTCTATCCCTTCCTCGGCACGAAAAAGCAGGAAACATCTTCCATCGTCAATGGAGTCGCCGATTCGATCCTGATGAAAGTCCGTGATGACACAGCTCTCCGCGGTCGTCTCGCTACCGAGGAGTCTGAGCATATAGGCGCCACCGCGCTCGCCATCCACCAGCGACTCGTCCGTGGCGGCAAACTCATCATCTTCGGAAACGGCGGCTCTGCCACCGACGCCAACGACTGGGCAATGGATTGCGTCCTTCCCCCCGAAGGCCGCCGCACCATTCCCGCAATTTCGCTCTCCATGGAGCCCGCGATCGTCACCGCGCTCGCCAACGATGTCGGCACCGAAGTGATCTTCGCCCGCCAGCTCATGGCCCACGCCCGCCCTGAAGATATCGCCATCGGCATATCCACTAGCGGCGGCTCGCGCAACATCGTCATGGCTCTCGAGGAAGCCCGCAAACGCAAACTTCTTACCGTCGCTCTGCTCGGCAACGATGGCGGCGAAATCGCGCGACGTGGTCTCGCCGACTTCCCCATCATCGTGCGCAGCGACTACATCCCGCGCATCCAGGAAATCCAGGCCTCCTCTTACCACATCATCCTGGACACGCTGGAGGTACTCAGCCGTGACAACGCTTGAACTCTATGGATCATCGCAATGCCCCTACACACGCGAGCTCCGCGACTGGCTCGAATGGACGCGCCGCGAGTTTCGCGAATACGATGTGGAAGTCGACTCTGCGGCGAATGAACGGATGATGCACCTGAACGGCGGTACCCGTAACGTCCCAGTGCTTGTCGAGAATGGGAAAGTGATCCAGGTGGGCTGGCAAGGGCGAAGTTGTGTCGCAGGCCCGAGCCAGTGAAGTGCGAAGTTGAGTTGGTTGAAGGCCCTCGTGCTGCTCACTTGGACAAGAGCTTCCCAGTGAGCAGGGACGAGAGGCGCAGCGGGCTGATGGCGTCGCTTACATGGCTCTTATCTTCAAATAGCGATACAGATCCGGCACGAGCGATACCGCAAGGCTTCCGATTGCAAGCGCACCAGTAGCAATCAACATCCATTTGAGGCTTTTCATTCTTTTCCCCTCTCTTTCGCTGTAGTGACTCTTGTCGTCCATCGCGGAACCATCAGGATCCAACCAAGTCCGACGTTCCCAGAAACTAGATGCAGACGCCAGATTCGATGAGCGTTTCTTGGGCTGGGTTGCTGCGGGCAACGAGTTGAACAACCTCATCCCTATGATTATGAGGATGCCATGAATCTGCTGCCTGCCGGAGAGCCACGCTCAACACTCAGCTTCCGCCGACGGGTCTGAAGCTGTAATCCCCGGTGCCGGCGACCGTCTCCGCGATTCCTCGAGCCACGGCGATCTGGGCCGTCTTGGTCATGCCGTAGTGCACCATCTCGGCGGGGATATTCTGGATCCCTGACTCGCTCGAGATGAAAATGATCCGTCCCCAGTTCTTCTCAAGCATTCCCTTAAGGCAATGGCGTGACAGGCGCACTCCGCTCATCACGTTAACTTCGAAGAATCGCTGCCAGTCCTCGTCCGGGATTTCGGAGCGGGTGATCGCGAAGATCCCAACATTGTCATCCATCAACACAAACCCGCAAACGCTCTCTAGTCTCGTCGGCAACACGATTCGCGAACTGCGATTGAAGCACGGGTATTCGCAATCGACTCTGGCATCGAGAATTGGGACCCATCTAACACACTTGTCCCGAATCGAACATGCTCAGTTGACGCCTACTCTGTCGATATTGGTGCGAACCGCAGCGGCGCTTGGGGTAGAGAGGGTGCTGATTCGCGTTCGAGAATGAAAGGACTGCTCAGAAATGACGTTGGCGCAGAAGTGTGCTAATGCACGCACACTCTGCACGCGGATTGGGACCGCTCAGCCGTGAACCGAATTCACAATGTGTGAGAAAGCTCATTCTGAAGCGAAAAAAGAGGCGAGAGAATCACCGAATGGCGCGAAGACTAGAAGATCATGGCGCGACGAACAGGATAATGCGCAACCGAAAGCAAACGGCTGCGGTGCAGAACTCAGACACTGAGATCTGGATCTCGATGCGATCGCCTGAAGAGTGCGGGTTGGTCGAACGAGCTGGTGTTGTGAACGACTACGTAAATCCAACAATTCGTCTCTGGCAATCGTGTTCAGCCGTTTTCGCATTCTCGTACATGCTTTTTTGAATTTCGCACATTTTTCGGCCGGGGGTTGCAGGCCAAAAAGGAGGGTCAGAGTGAAGGTAAGTACTTGAAAATGCAGAAGTGCGAGAATTGACTGGTGGGCGAGGCGGGAATCGAACCCACAACCCCCGGCTTAGAAGGCCGGTGCTCTATCCGATTGAGCTACTCGCCCGCGTTGATTCATTTTAGCGTGACTTGGTTAGGAACCGGCCACCGCAACCGGGCCCTTAAGTGTCGAAACGTCAAGCCTCAGGCACGAGAACTCCGACAAACGCCTCCAGGCATTCCGCGAGCCTGGCCTTGGCGGTCTCCAGCTCTTTGCCACACCCAGTGAGATACGCGGTTGTTCCAAAGCCTTCAACGCTCCCGAAGAAATACGCTCGCCGGATAATCAAGTCTACCCTGCACCATCGAAGCTCGATGCCATGGAGCCGGTCACAGATCTCCGCGCAATCCCGTTCAACTTCGCCGTGATCTCGCCATCTCTCACCTTTCCCCAGCATGTCAATGTAGCAGGACAACCCGAATCCGCAGCCCCCGGCCGCATCAACTTCGTATGGATCGACGTAGTCGGGTTCGAACACATCTGTCTTGCTCGTCCACACCGGCGATTTCTCCCCATTTAGTTTGATCAACACACCTGCCAGTGCGGGCAATTGGCGGCATTCCATCAGATCCAAAGCCTTCCCTGGTTCAGCCCGCAAGTCCACAAGCCCGCTCCAGTTCGCATCGATCACCGGCGCCGATCCGCCGACTTCGATCTCCCAATCAGCTTCCATCTGATTCAGCGTCCCGGTAAGCGCCATCGCCAAACTGCAACAGGTACCCAACCACGCTCGCTTCAGCCCAGTGAATATCGTCCCCCTTATCTCGCGAGAGGTAAGCGCAATGTCCACCGTGCTTCGTCTCCACCAGCAGCACGTTCGAGTTCGCGATCAGTGCCGCACGTGTCTCCGCCAACATTCGCACAAAAGGATCGTCCACCGCGCGGATAATCAGAGTTGGAACCGCAATCTTGTCGACCACTCTCGCGCTCGCTGCCCGATAGTAGTAATCGTCGGCGTCGCGATATCCGCAGTGCGGTGCCACAATGTCGTTGTCAAACTGGCGCAGAGAACGAATCGGGCCGATCCTGTCCTGCTTATAAATATGCGGATAGAGTTCAGCCTTTCTGCGATATCTGCGCATCAGTCGCCGCAGAAAGTGCCATTCATAAACGCGATTGGCCGGCTCGTGCAGAGCATTGGAACCTGCGGCAAGATCGATCGCCGGGCACACCGTTGCCACAGCGCAGAGTGGCGCCCGGTTTCCCCATTCTCCCGCGAACTTCAGCACCAGGTTGCCGCCCATGGAGTACCCGACAAGCGCCACCTGCCTGAGCTTGAACCGGTCCGCATAGTGCTGCATCACTGCGCCAACATCGTCCGATAAGCCGGAATGGTAGAGTGTCGGCGTCAGCTCATCGCTGTTCCCGCAGTTGCGCATATTCATTCGCACTACATTGCAACCTGCATTCCACGCCCGCGCCGCGATGCCTCTCATGTAACGGGATTCCGAAGACCCCTCCAGGCCGTGAACAAGAATCAGAGTGAGCCGGTTTGCTCTCTCCTGCTCCGGTTGCCAGTCGCAAAAGCACATCACGCGGCTGCCGTCCGCCGGATCTACCTCGACCGTCTCAGCCACTGAAGAACAGAGAAACTCCGGCCGGGGCAAAAAGTTACCAACGATCGTCTGCAGATGTCCGTTCCTCAGCCCGCGCCGCGGCTCAAACGGGCGCAACCCCGCCTTCGCCAGCGCGGCTGAGTCGACTGTCATCTCATTGTTTGAAGATTTGGGGTCCACGTAGAGGCTAGGCATGAGGTTATCACACGCAATATATCCATCGGGCTGATCATCGCCCCACGGAATTTGCTAGCAAAAATAACAGTTTTCGCCGCACCTGAACCCCGTTTACTGTCGCAATGGAGTTACTCAATGGCAAAAATCCGACAAGCCATATCCGTCTTGTTGTGTCCGGCACTGGTATTCAGTTCGATAGGTCTCGATGGCTGCAAGAAGGATTCCAAGAGCCAGCAGGAGCAGGCACAGGCGCCGTCCGTAACTTACGCTGTGCCCACAGCCGAACAGCTCTACCAGCTCGTGGCGCCAATTGCGCTCTTTCCTGACAATCTCGTGGCGCAGGTACTCGCGGCCTCCACTTACCCTGACCAGATCACAGAAGCCTGGAACTGGCTCCAGCAAAACAAGGCTCTTCAGGGACAGCAGCTCATGGAAACCGTCAACCAGCAGAACTGGGACGTCAGCGTAAAAGGTTTGACCCAATTCTCTGACGTGCTGCAGCAAATGGCGAGCAACCTGTCATGGACATCGGCGCTCGGGGATGCCTACTTCAATTCCCCGCAAAATGTGATGAATGCGGTGCAGGTCATGCGCCAGAGAGCCTACCAGGCCGGCAATCTCAAGAACACCCCGCAGCAGAACGTATCCGTTGAGAATTCTGCGCCCGCAGCGCAGCCGGCCCAGGCATCCTCGGGTCAGCAGCAGGTCACCGTTGTGCAGTCTCCTCCGCAGACCATCGTGATTCAGCCTTCTCAGCCCGAGGTCGTCTATGTCCCAACCTACAACCCGACCTACGTCTACGGCGCTCCTGTAGCGCCCTATCCCGGCTACTCCACCGGCGCCCTCGTAACCACCGGCCTGGTCTCCTTCGGTGTCGGCATGATGGTCGGCGCTGCGATGAACAACAGTTGCTGCGGCTGGGGTTGGAACTCCTGGGGCTGCGGATGGCATGGTTCCAGCGTTACTTACAACCGCAACGTTTACGTCTCTAACTCCAACACGTTCGTCAATCGGAACAACTACTACAACCACAACAACGTGAACATCAACAACGCAAACATCAATCGCAACAACATCAATACGAACAATATCAATCGCAACAATATCAACACCAACAACATCAATCGCAACAATATCAATACCAACGACATCAATCGCAATAACGCCAGTCGCAACAACGCCAACCGCGCCGGCGACTTCGGAAGCACGCCCCAGTTCGATCAAAAGCTGAACCAGAATCAATTTCAGGGCCAGGGCAGGGCCAACAACAACGCCGCTGCGCCTCGCGTCTCATCCCAGCCGGCAGCCAACCAGGCAGCAGCCAACCAGCGGGCAGCCGCCGGAAGAAATCAGGCAGCACAGCCCGCAATGGCTCAGAACAACCGTCAGGCGGTACGTGGGTATGGAGATCAGTCATCCAATCGTCCGCCGAGCAACAACGCGATGTCGAATTACGGTCAGGGCGGCAATGCCCGAGCCAACAGTTCCCGCGGCCAGCAAAGCTTTAACGCTCCGCCCGCGAATCGGGCTAGTAGCCCTCCAGCCCGCAATGCTGGCGGCGCGGCGTCCAATCGGGGCGCCGCACACCAACGCCCCGCACATCGCTGATGTGAAGCAGCCTTGAACTCCCTCAGTACCTTCAACCCGGAGGATTCGAAGTGAAATGCTCGTTGCCTCTCCCCGTGCGGATCGCATGCATTGCCGTTGCAGTCTTCTCTTTCACGCTGCTTCCTTCCATCTCGCCTGCGCAGAGCGCAAATGAAAAGACCTTCTCTTCACCGGGCGAAGCCGTTCTGGCCGTTTACACTGCGGCGAAAAATGGTGACACGAATGCTCTGAACGCCATCTTCGGCTCGAATTCCGGCGGCATCCTTCGTTCAGGGGATGAAGTGGCCGACAAGAACGCGATCTCCAGGTTCGTCGCCAACTACGACGCGATGCATCGTGTTGTCATCGAGCCTGATCAGACAGCCACGCTTTATGTCGGTGCCGCGAACTGGCCGATGCCCATATCGCTCGTTAAAAACAGCAGCGGATCCTGGTATTTCGACACCGCAAACGGCATCAAGGAGATCCTGTATCGCCGTATCGGCGCAAATGAAGCTGATGCAATCGCCGTGCTTCACTCCCTGATCGCCGCGCAAAAGGAGTATGCCTCCACCACGCACGATGACCAGAAGGTGAAGCAATACGCCGGAAAAGTTTTCAGCGACGACGGCAAGCACAATGGCCTTTATTGGAAAACGTCAGACAACGAGACGCCCAGCCCAATTGGACCGCTCCTCGCTGAGGCTGCGGGTGAAGGCTACACGCGAAAAGATGACCAGCCGAAGGCCTTCCACGGCTACATCTACCGCATGCTCCCACGACAGGGACCTGCCGCCAGGGGCGGTGCGCGCGACTACGTTGTGAACGGGCAGTGGACCAGGGGCGTGGCGTTTATTGCTTATCCGGCCGAATATCGAAATTCAGGCGTAATGACCTTCATCGTCGATCAGGATGACATGGTGTACCAGGCCAATCTCGGACCCGACACCGCGAAACTCGCAGCAGCCATGACGGACTTCAATCCGGACAGTCTGTGGGAGCCTGCCGATTAGTCTTTTAAGTTGTCTATTTTGGGGCGGCTAGTGGGGATCGAACCCACGACATCCTGAGCCACAGTCAGGCGTTCTGCCGCTGAACTATAGCCGCCATTAACCTCTTCGATTGTAGCATCGAAGCATGTAACTACGAAGGCGGCCCATCAGCCCTGACGATGGCCAAACCGAGCCAAATATGGCCTATCCTCTCTCCAAGTCGTCTCACCCCGGCACCCCCGATCCTCGCCCCTCGGAGCCTTTGCTTCCATCCTCTGGCCGCTGGGCCAGGGGCGCGTGGCTCTTCCGCGATGAGACCCTTCACCGGCTTGCCACCCTGCTCGACGAAGCCTTCCGCGTTCCATTTACCGGTGTTCGCTTTGGACTCGACGGAATCATCGGACTCGTGCCCGGTCTCGGCGACGTCATTGGAGGCATCCTCTCCCTCGTTATTCCCGTGGCGGCCTGGTCTCGCGGCATACCTTACATAACGCTCCTGCGCATGGGGTCAAACCTCGCAATCGATGTCCTCATCGGCTCCATTCCCATCCTCGGCGATGCGTTTGATATCGCCTGGAAAGCCAATCGCCGCAACTATGCCCTCTTGCAGCGCCATCTCGCTCAACCCCGCCGCCACACCTGGAAAGACTGGCTCTTTCTCGCCGCGCTCGTCGCGGCTCTCATCCTCGTTTTTGCCATCCCCATCGTGGTCCTTGCCTGGCTCCTCGTATGGCTAAACCAACGCCTAACCATTTGATCCGCCCCACCTTTTGGCCTTGATCCGTTCCACGATACAATCAAGAACAACGTCGGGGCGTAGCGCAGTCTGGTAGCGCATCTGCTTTGGGAGCAGAGGGTCGGGGGTTCGAATCCCTCCGCCCCGACCAGTAAAAATCAATAGATTATTGACTTGGCCCCACCTTAACATCGCCAGCATACGGGGTTTCGTACGGGACTCGATTTCGTACCGTGCTCGATAACTTCCGGTTAGCCCACCATCCGCTCTGAACCCTGTCGATAAGAGTACTCGTCTCAGCCTCTGCGCCGCGTTCCCAGACATGTTCGCTGGAATCCATGCAATGCGAATCGTAGCGTGGTACTCACATTCCCCAGCAGGCCGCTTGAACGTCCCAGTCTCGCTTCCATTTCTCCTCAATTCCAAGTCTTTCCTCGTCTCCTCTCTTGCTCTTGCCATCTGAATACCCTGCTCCTCGCTCTCGCACAGACGAAATTCCGTCCGCAGTTCGCTCCCATCCCAGCCTTCCATGCACCACCCTATATCTACCCATAGAGATCAACCATTGGTGTCGCGCAAGCGGCACGATCTGGCATACGCAAGGCCGGATTTTGACGATTCGCAGTGGACTCAGATGACGCGAACCGAACGCGCACACTGTTTCCCTCGCAATCAGTCCGATATCTTCTGGAACGCTTTCATATCAGAGTCGCACCAGGACAGACAGGCCTCGCCTTGCAGGCGTTTGATTTCTCCCGCGCCTTCGAATGTATGTGAACGTCAAAAGTTGATGCAGTCCGGACAGGTTGAACCTTACGTTCCATATCACGGAAGAAGCCCGCCTTATTTCGCGAGTTCCTGATGCCCAAGTCCAGACAGGTTCCCTTGTCGTAGCCGTTCGTATTCGCCATTCCCGCTTTTATTGGACAGCTTCAGAACCGGCATTCAGCGCGACGAACTCACTCTAGGAGAGCGCGCTCTGCGAAATTAGGCATTACTGAACACCATCCATGGAAACTTCGCAGATGATCCTTGCGGACCTGCTCGGCTGGAGTTGGCCTGGTCTCGCTCGCTCTCTTCGCAGCTCAAAGGCGCAAGTTGAATACTTCTGGATCTTCTTGCAAGGAGCCGCCGGGCAGCTCAATTGTCCTGCGAAGATTGTCACAGCTGTTCACATGTTACCAGTGGCTGTGTGGCATCGATGGCCTACTGGATTTTATGCAAAACGTTGCCATGATGTTTATGTCGAAGCATTCCTGCGCAAGCGCTTTGGCAGACTCTTCTGGCTTGGCGTGTTTTCGCATTCTTCTCTTGGCGACGCTGCGGCTGTAGCGGCCGTCCATGGCAACGTCGCTTCACCTCTTTTAAGGCTCGCAGAAGTTTCCTGGATGGATAGTGTGGCTATTCTCTTTCCCGTTGCTGGTCTTATCGTGAATTACGCCGCTGCAACCAGAGACAGGTATTCTCTTAATTCCTTTAATCCTCTGGAGCGTAGAGGTCTACATTGGTGTTGGCGGCTTTCTGCTGTATCAAATACCTGGCCTCCATACCGCATCCGCATCCTTATCAGCTTCATAAACGATGCAATCTACTTTGGAGTCATTTCCATTTCGCTACCGTCACTTTGCACCTTTAGCTTTTGGATCGCGATGGCCATCATTATGTATTTCGTTCCAACGCGCACCAGCCGCCAGAGGCTCTGCTCGAAGGACAAATCGCCGCTGCCCGTGAAGTTCAGCAGGTGATTGTCCCCGAAAAGATCGAAGCTGTTCCCGGCTTTGCGATCGAGAGCGTCTACGAGCCTGCACAACAAGTAGGCGGCGACTTCTTTCAAATCCTTCCTGCGAGTGGCGCATGGCTCTGCTGTCGTAGTCGGCCACGTCGCTGGCAAGGGACTGCCCGCCGCTATGCTCGTTTCGGTACTGGTCGGCGCCATTCGCACCGCAGCGGAATACAGCAATGATCCCGCCGAGCTGCTCGCCAATCTCAACGATCGCTTCATCGGCAGAACCAATGGCGGATTCTCCACGGCCTTAGTCACCACATCGCTGCAGACGGCCTCGTGACTCTCGCCAACGCCGGACATCTTTCACCCTATCTCGACGGAAAGGAAATTGAACTTCTCGGTGCACTGCCACTCGGCGTAGCAGCGGCGCCATATATGAAACGAGCCAATTTTAATCTACACCCCAGCAGCCATCTCACCTTCTACTCCGATGGTGTGATCGAAGCGCAGAACCACAAGGGTGAGCTTTTCGGCTTCGAGCGGGTGCGCGAGATTTCCACCCATTCGGCGGCCTTCATCGTCGAAGCTGCCAAGCAGTTCGGCCAGGAGGACTACATCACCGTTATCACAATTCAACGCGTCGCGGTTGGGGAAGAGTCCACCGAGCTAGGGGCTGAGCCGATGCTCGCACCCTCGTAACTACTGACTGCGTGAAGGGTGCTTTGGCGATGTTCCACGTTGTGTCTCATAGTCAGACGGCAAGCTAGAAGGGGTATAACGGAGTTCCGGGCGAGTAACCGTCTAACCGGAAATTACTAGTTGGTTAACAGCCGAGACGAGGACACTTTGCCTGCTACTATCCCCTCGCGCGACTCGTACGGAACGAACGTCGGCGCAGAAGAGGCTGAACCACGCACTTTCGAATTGCACCGACCGCTTGCGCAGGATCGTGTCAGCTTGCGATAGGATTCGGATTGCCCGCAGCCATGTAGGTTGTCATCGCCTGTGCCAACTGCGAATCAACCTCATCGGCGATGGCCATCACGTCTTTAAGAAGCTGGCTGAAGTCCACCGTCTCAAGATTATTCTGCAAGGTTTGAAAGATGCTCACTTGCAGCATCCGTGATTCCTCCACCAGCATGGCAGCCGTATAACCCTGCTTTCGTCTCGTCTGGCCGTGTTCAGCAGCCGCGGTTGACACCAGAGCATGCGTACCTAGAGGCAGAGGATGGCGAAGACGCTCCACCAGATCCCGGAAGACAGCGGGGAGATGCGCGCATCTCTCGCTTTGTTCCAAATGAACGGAAACCAGGTTTGTTGGAGAATCCGCATGCCTGCACCAACTCTCAATGGTTGCGGATGACTCCCGTTCAAGAATCGTGGCTACACTCTCGACGTCCTTCACCGAGGCGATACCGCCCTCCTTCAATCGCTTCCTGATTGTTTCAACAAGCGGACCGGGTGCCATCGGCTTCAATAGAACCTGATCGGTCTGAAGAAGAATCGCCGCTATGGCTGCAGACATCTCGGGATAACCGCTGAAGATGAATGTCGCGGCCTTCGGATGAGAGTGCCGCATCGCGCTTGCGACGGTCAATCCGTCACCGGGACCCGGCATGTGCAAATCGGTCAGCAGAACATCAAATGCCTGAGATCCAATCTGTTTGAGTGCTTCGTTGACATCTGCGGCGGTGACTACGTCGAATCCGCTAAATTTAAGAACCATGCCGAGAGAATCTCGGTTTGCCTTGTCATCGTCTACGACTAGAATTCTTGGCTTTATTGCTGATATTTTTTCACTAGTAGGTAATTCATTCTGTACATAGGACATTGTGTTCTTTCTTCCGCACGTCTGAGGTTTTGTCGGAATCTAGTTCGACTATTTCACCTGTCGCGCTCAAAAGCTGCTCACAATAGCTCACGGAACCGACAAATTCCTTCGTTACGAGCGACGTTGCCCAGCGCTTGGAGCACACACGCAATCGATATCGGCACACTCGTCTGCTTCGATGACGGCAAGATATGACTATGAATCGGGGATAAAAGGCGGTACTCGACGAATATAGCTACGGTATAAACCGCTTGCGAATTGGGATTAATGCTGTAATACTCGGTTTTTCGAAGAGCTCCCAAAAGACAGCCCTCCGGGCTTTGGGAGCAGAGGGTCGGGGGTTCGAATCCCTCCGCCCCGACCATCGCCTGAAACACAAAAGCTTTCTGAGAGTCGACCGCCCCCTCTGAGTGCGATTCTGTTGGACGTCGAATCGGAGGTCCCCGAATCAGCCGTTACTCATTGCTGTTTTCTCTGAAATAGATTTTCATCTGTTCTGAGCTGCTAATCGACCATCGTCAACTGGCACCTCACTAAGGGCTCATGTTCCGGAAATTGATATTTGTTTTGAGTCTCGCGTGCATGACGGCCAGCGCTCAAGACCCCCAGTTTCTGCCCGAAATCGATGCTCATCTCAAATTGAACTCCACCTTTAGAACCTACCTCCAGGCCAAGGACGATCGAGATGGCGGCGACCCGGAACAATTTACATTTGGGCCCAGCCTCCAGCTCTATCACAAGCCCTTGGTGAAGCTTCAACGTGTAACGGTCTTCGACCTCGACGACGCAAAAACCAAAGCTTTGGTCTTCGAAACCGGATACCGCCTAATCACCGCGCCCGACACCTCGCCCGAGAATCGTGCCATCGAGGCGGCAACCTTCAACTTCCCTCTCGTGGCAAGCCTCCTGGTTTCGGATAGAAACCGCGCCGACCTCGATTGGCAAAACAGCAATTTCACCTGGCGCTATCGAAATAGATTGACCGTCGAACGCACGTTTTCCATCGGGTCATTTCATTTCATCCCGTATCTCGCGGCGGAGCCATTCTATGAAAGCAACTACCACAAATGGAGCACCACCGATTTGTACATCGGCAGCCTGTGGCCAGTAGGTAAACACGTTCAATTCAACTCCTATTACGAGCACGAGAACGACACGGGTAAGCCCCCCAATCGGCAGAAAAATTATCTGGGGCTGGTTCTGAATCTTTACTTCTCTCTCGAGAAGTCGCAATCGGCTCACAGCACCAGGACAGACACCCATCCCCGATAGTCTGGACCTCTGCAGATTTTCTCCCTCCCGTCGAAACTTGGTTGAAACGAATCACGAACTCCTTCACTATCTGATAGACCCTCGACCTCATTTCGCAATCATTCATCCCCAATGAAAGTGGAGGTCTCCAATGTCAGTCATTCAGATCGGCCTGGTCGATATGACCGGCAAGCTCGATGCCGAACTCGTTCAGTCCGCAGCCATCGCCCTCAACCTGCAAGTAACCCGCGATCTCCCGCAGTTCTGGCCCATCTCTGCGACCGTCGTCTATCTTCCCAACCCCAAAAAAATCCCCGCCGGCATTTGGCCGGTGCAGCTTGTCAAAGAACTTCCCCCCGGCGAAGGCGGATTCCACTCCGATAAACACAAGCAGCCCTACTCGAAAGTGATCGCCAGCCCCGACGACAACACATGGACCATCGACGCCAGTCACGAAATCCTGGAAATGCTAGTCGACCCGTGGGGCAACCGCATGCAGTCCTCCAATGCAATCGAGATCGTCAAGGGCAAGATTGAAGATGGAACCGGCCAGTTTGGCTACCTCGTGGAATCCTGCGATCCCTGCGAAGACAACAGCTATGCCTACACCATCAATGGCATCGCCGTGTCCGACTTCATCACTCCACACTTCTACGACCCTGTCGTCACTCCAGGAACTCGCTACAGCTTTGGGGGAAACATCTCGGCGCCACGCCAGCTCCTTCCCGGCGGATATATCTCGTTCGTCGACCTCACCCAGGATGAATGGGAGCAAATCCTGTGGATCGATCCTCCAAGACCGCCGGTGCTCCGCAAGCTTGGCCCGGCTCCCAAGGATAAAAGCCTGCGCGAATGGATCGACAGTCTCGCGCCTTCAAAGGATGCAACCGTCGCCGCGCGCAAGAGCAGAACGCCCAGGGCCAAAGCGCTCCTGAAATACTCCGAGCGGCGAATCGTAGCAATGAACGGCGTAGCCGTAGCGCGCGCGAAGTTGTACCCATAGCGATGAAGAATTCATGATGCCTCGGCAGCCAGGCCCTTTGCTGCCGGGTTCACAGGCAGAGGTTCGTCCGGAGAAAATCCTCCCGCCGAACCTCTCGCCCTTTATCTCCTCGCCCCCGTCTGAAAATTTGATCGCCTTCTCCCTCACGACGCCCAACCCCGTCGTGCATATAATGTCCTTGCACTTTTTCCAGCAGCTTCAGGACAGTTGAAATACCCTTTCTGGAGGCAAAAATGAAAACGATTTCACGGCGAGCCATTCTCAAATCCGGCCTGCTCGCACCCGCGGCCGCTGCCACCGCTCAGGGCCTCAATCCCTTAAACTCCGCCGCCCACGCTGTCAGCGAAGTTTCAGGTCCCTTGAGCGCACCTGCGAACCTCGCCTCTCCCACCCCCGGCGCAGACCGCCAACGCCTCCTCCTCGACTTCGGATGGCGCTTTCATTTTGGAAACGCTTGCGATCCCGCCAAAGACTTCCAGTACGGCACTGCCGGGGCCGGAAATTTTCAGAAGACCGGAAACTTCATGCCCGCCGCCGCGGCCGGCTTCGACGATTCCGACTGGCGCGAAATCGACTTACCCCATGATTGGGCCATCGAATTGCCCTTCGAAAACGACCCCGAACTCGCAAGCAAAGGCTTTCATCCGCTCGGCCGCAAATATCCTGAGACCAGCGTCGGCTGGTACAGGCGCATCTTCGATCTCCCGGCCGATGACGCCGGAAAGCGAATCACCATCGAATTCGATGGCGCGTACCGCAACACGATGGTTGTCTTCAACGGCTTCTACATCGGCCGCCACAGCGGAGGCTACGACCCATTCAGCTTCGACCTTACAGACTTCGCCAATCCCGGGCAGCGCAATACTCTGCTCGTGCGCGTGGATGCAACTGAAAGCGATGGCTGGTTCTACGAAGGCGCCGGTATTTATCGCCACGTCTGGCTCGTTAAAACGCATCCCGTCCACGTCAAGCGCTGGGGCACCTTTGTGCGCTCCGAAATCCGCTCGAACTCAGCCTCGCTCTCCATCCTCACTGAAGTCGAAAATCACAGCGATAAACCGGGAAACGTCCGCGTGATTTCGACAATCGTCAATCCCTCCGGCAAGGCCGAAGGCAGAGACATTGCCGCGCCCCTGACAGTCGCTTCCGGTGGCCAGCAGAACTATAGCCAGCAAATCCAGATCAGCAACCCGGCGCTCTGGACCCTCGAAGAACGCAATCTCTACAAGCTGCTGACCGAAATTCAACTCGACGGCCAGACTGTCGATCGCTATGAAACCCTCTTCGGAATTCGATCCGTAAAGTTCGATCCCGAGCGCGGACTTCTCCTCAACGGTGCGCCCGTAAAGCTCAAGGGCACTTGCAATCACCAGGACCACGCGGGCGTCGGTGTCGCCGTACCCGATTCCGTGCAGTCTTATCGCGTCCGCAAATTGCAGGAGATGGGCTGCAACTCGATTCGCACTTCGCACAATCCGCCAACGCCTGAGCTCCTCGATGCCTGCGACCAGATGGGGATGCTCGTGTTCGATGAAACCCGCATGATGTCGTCAAATCCCGAAGGGCTGCAGCAGTTCGAGAATCTCGTTCGCCGCGATCGGAATCACCCCAGCGTCTTCATGTGGTCAATGGGCAATGAGGAGGCGCAGGCCAATACTCAAAAGGGTGTTCTCATTCTCACCGCTATGAAGGAACTCGCTTCAACGCATGATGGCTCTCGACCAGTTTCCATCGCCCCCATCGGTGCAATCGGCGTCGGAGGTCTCGCCCTTGGCGATGTGGTTGGTTACAACTATATGGACCCGCAGGCCGAAGCCTTCCACAACGCTCACCCCGGCAAGCCGGTGATGGGAACCGAAACCGTAAGCGCCGTCGGGACGCGCGGCATCTACATCACCGACCGAAAGAAAGGCTTCGTCGCCTCCTATGATCCTTACACCACAACGGGTCGCGCCTCCGCCGAAGGCTGGTGGAGTTTCTGCGACGCTCGCCCCTGGCTCTCCGGCGGATTCGTGTGGACTGGCTTCGACTACCGTGGAGAGCCGTCGCCCAACGGATGGCCCAACATTAGCTCCCAATACGGCGTCATCGACACCTGCGGTTTTCCCAAAGACACCTTCTTCTACTACCAGTCGTGGTGGACCGCCAAGCCTGTGCTCCATCTCTTCCCCCACTGGAACTGGCCGGGATACGAAGGCAAAGAGATCGCAGTCTGGGTCTACTCCAATCTCGATAGCGTTGAGCTATTTCTCAACGGCGAAAGCCTCGGCGCAAAAGACGTCAAGAAGAATTCCCACGTCGCATGGATCGTGAAATACACACCCGGAAAGCTCGAAGCGCGCGGATTCAAAGGTGGTAAGCAGGTGATGACCACGCGCCGCGAAACCACCGATGCTCCTGCAAAGCTCGTATTGCGGCCAGATCGCGAATCGATCTCCGCCGACGGCGAAGACGTGGCGATGTTTGCCGTAGAGGTACAGGATGTCCAGGGACGCGCGGTTCCAGTTACCGATAATCTCATCACGTTTCGCATTACCGGTCCCGCCAAACTCATCGGCGTCGGCAACGGCGACCCGACCGACCAGGCGCCCGACAAGAGTACATCGCGAAAGGCCTTCTCAGGTTGTTGCATGGCTCTCGTTCAATCCGCAAAAAGTGCCGGCACAATTACGGTTGAAGCCGCATCCCCCGGCCTGAAGAGCGCCACCGCAAACATCCAGTCACGGCAGATGGAACTGCGCCCTCAAATCTCAGTTTGGAAACGCTCGATTCCTAAGGGCTCCGGCATCACTGGTCTGTGGCGTCCCGTGCCTCAACCCGGCCATGGGTCTTCCGGCTTCCTCGGCTCTCTCGACGCCTTCACTTTCACGCAGGATGGAAGCACGCTGAATGGCTCCGTCGAAGGTGCGGGCGGCTTCTTCGGTGGAGACGATCTTCCTGTTCCCATCGCCGACGGTTCGGTTCAGGGCGGCCGCGTCACCTTCAAGTCAGGGATGAATACCTTCGAAGGAAAAATCAATGGGGATCAAATCGAACTGCAGCGCTCGATCCACATTCCCTTCGATCGCCCCAAACCGAAACAGGAAGCCAACCCTCCGGCTATCGGACCTGCACCCGATGGGTCCGATCCCTCGGTCGGTTCATTTGATGTCTTCGGCGCAGGATTTCCCCTCGTGCTGAAGCGAGCCGAACGCTAAAAATTCGCGTTCGAAAATTTCGCCGGGACGACCGCATTGATCGAAATCAACGATCGTCTCGGCTTTCTCGCAGTGACTTGCACCAGCTCACTTCATCGCCAGAAATAGCCCGCTCCCCGCAGGCATTCAATCTCCACTGCCAACGCGGCGCCAATGATGCCGCAGGAAATCAGAAACAACGTGAGCCGTGGAAATTGCTCACTAAAGCAAATCGGTTGCGACTGTTCGAACGATTGAAGGAGATGACGATTTCTGTTGACGTCAAATAGTGATTTTCGTTGCGGATGAACATCTCTGATGCTTCCGATGTCATCCACGATCTTAATGTCGAGCTGGATCGCACTGTTTTTGAAGGTCTTCATGCGATTGCTGCTCTGCTTAACGGTTTGCATAGGCCCTCACGCTGAACTGGGAATGGTTGATACAAGAAACTTAGTTCCGTTACACCTCTCCCGGCAATGCTGCAAACGATGCAATTTCAGCCACTTATCTCTACCCCGGAAGAATCACCATCTCCGCGCAAAACGGTAATGGGCTTCCATTACTCAAATTCGGAAAGTAAGTACCGAATCCAGCCGACCCACTTCTCCTCCGATCGAACTCGCCTGGCCACTAAATGGCAGAGTGCAAACAATCCACTCCTCTTGCGCGAGTCAAGGGTGCGCGTTGTCGTGGTGCGCAGTCGCGCCATCGCACGACAGAAAATTCTCGATTGGAAACCAGCTGCACTTCTCCTTCCGCGACAATGCTCGCATCTCAACCGGAAGATGGAAGAAGAGGACGCAACTAGTTCGCGTTGCCGCAACGCACACCACCATCGCATCTGAGACATCTCAAAATGCGAATTCCCTGAATGGCTTGCAGCCAACTTCGCCTGAATGCCCCGCATCTGCTCACAGCAATGGTGGGCAGTTCGCATTCTCTCCATGCTCGAGATTGGTATGGCTGCGCATATGGGAGAGAGAAGAATCCTCATTGTCGAAGATGAAAAGGTTGTCGCAGACACCCTCGGCCAGATCCTGGCGGCAAGTGGGTACGAGGTTCGCGTCGCCTATTCTGCCGAACACGCTGCAGACATTGCCTTCCAGTGGATGCCCAGGCTCGCCATTGTCGATGTAATGCTCCCCAAAATGAATGGGATTGAACTCGCAATCCTCTTCAAAAAACAAATTGCGGGGTGCGATGTCCTGCTGTTCTCTGGCCAGCCTTCCGTTGAGGCGCTCATGCAAAAAGCTCGAAGCGAGGGACATCAGTTCGAAATTCTCGCCAAGCCGGTTCATCCCACCGTCATGCTGAACACAATTTCAACCCTGATTGGCCCTGAATCATCCACCTGCTGTCAGACGGAATAGCCTCAACGATCCGCGTCATTGGGCAGGCCTGATGCCAAAATGATTTTCAGCGCTATCGCTCAGGACTCGGCACGAACCAGCAAGCACGTAATGTTGTCGTGGCCGCCCGCCTTTTTGGCAGCCTCCACAAGCTCTGTTGCTAAGTTCTCGAGCGAGTCTTCGCAGCTCAGCAGACTTTGAATCGTTGGATCTGCAAGCTCGCGCGTCAGCCCATCGGAACAAAGCAGAAATAGATCGCCCGGTTCCGCTTCAAATTCAAACACGTCGGGCGTTACACGCGATTGCGTTCCCAGCGCTCGTGTAATCACATTCTTGAGAGGCGAACTCAGAGCCTCGCGCGGCGTCATCCGTCCCAATCGCACTTGCTCTTCCACCAATGAGTGATCACGCGTAAGCTGCTCCAGTCGGCCTCCGCGCTGCCTGTAGCACCGGCTGTCCCCGATATTGAGCACCCAGACGCGCTGTTCCCGCGTTGCCATCACAACCAGCGTCGTCCCCATCCCATTGAGACGATGGTTGCGCTGCGCTCTCGTAAAAATTGCATCGTTGGCGGCGATAACCGCACTCTCCGCCGCGGCAGGAAGCTCAGCGGCGCTCACCGGAGTCTCGGCCTTCAGCAGGCGCAGGATTTCGTCCACCGCGAGGCTGCTGGCGATCTCGCCCGCTGCCGCCCCTCCCATCCCATCGCATACCACGTACACTCCCGACTCGACGGAGTACCCGTAAGCATCTTCATTGGACGGACGCTTTCGCCCTCGATCGGTGACTGCTGCAGCCGTGTATCGAACGACAGCCGTGGCCAAAAAAACCCCCGCTCGCAAGTTTACACGTCGTCGTCAACCCCTGAATACCCGGTCTCTCAATGGGGGCTCGGCGACGCGGAAACCGGATCCGGCAACTCATACACTTGGATGGCGCCTGCATTCAGAATGGCCACGCGCCTCGCCGACGGAGAAATCGCAACGTTCCCTCCGCCGTCCAGGATCGGACTGGCGGGTGCCGTCAGCTCCGTCTTTCCCGTCGCCGAGTTATACACCTCTACCAGCTGGCCTTTGATGTCGTCGAACGATATTGGCGAATACGTATTCACCGCATGGCTCGACAGCAGCGTCTCACGGGCCAGGCGCAGCCCGTTGGCCGACATGATCAATCGAGGCCAGATCTGCGTCGGCGGCTTGCTCAAATTCCAAAGCCGCGCCCCATCTGTCGACATCGCAACAATCCACCGGCTGCCGTCAGGGTTGCAGGTCGTAACCACGACTTCGGCGTTCGAAACAAATTCGACCGATGGCGCGCACATCGAATCGATCGTCCCGATCACGTGACCGCCTCCTCTGAAGTCTTTCAGAGTCAATGTCCATTCGTGCCCTTTGCCCGGAAGTGTTTCCACATACCCCTCAGTGTTGATCGGCAGGTGAATCGTCTTCCGCGTCCGGCTCGCCAGGATGATCTGCCTGGTACGGCTCTGCAATATACGCAAGACGATATCCGGTTGATTCTCCGGATCGCCATCCTCGTTGCTCTCCACTCCCGCAGGACTCGCTCCATCTCCGGCCTTTGTCTTTCCTTCCACCGGCTCCAGGGACTCCGCGACCAGTAAATCCTGGGTTGGGTTCGTCTCCACCCACAGCAACGGACCACGGAAATGCAGCAAGGGCGTCAGCTCAAGCGAGCGATCTCCTAACTTCAGATCATTCTGGTCGCGCATCAAAAAGTGGCCGTCGTTCAGCATCCAGACGTAGCGACCCCGGTCATGAAGAGTCCACAACGCCTCCGCCTCCACGTCGCCTCCGGGCAGAGTCAGCACAACGGCCCGAACCTGCCGCGCGTTCGCAGCCCTGCGATTTCCCTCACGCCGGATCAGGCCAGGCGCATGAAACGTAAAAAGAAGATGATCTTCGTCGAGAAAGTCCAGGGAGACCAGGCTCTCTCTCTGTCCCTGGTAAATTGCTCCCGGAGCAAAAAATCCCAGCGGCTCAACCGGAATGCTGAATGCCGGTGCCCGCGACGCGGAAGATCCCGGCTTCTGAGGGTCTGGCGCCGCGGAACCCTTTGCCTCTTTCGCGTGATGACTGAAAATCTGCGCCCTCGCCGCAGAGAAAATCGAAGACCCGGCCAGCACAAGGGCTAGAACGCCGAATCGCATCGCTCCTCGTTTGCCGGCCCCAAGTCCCTGCGCAACCATCGATAAACATTCTCGCCGATTGACGCCCAAACTCGGAACTGTCGCACCACGATTGCCCTCGAAATCACTCCAAAACACCTGCGCGCATCCACCTGGGATGCGCGCTGGCGATACGGATTTCGATTTGCTTTAGCGCGGTCCACGCACCGTTGTCGGAGCTGACGCCACCGGGGCAGAACTCGGCATGTTGGCCGATCTCCCCGCTCCGGAATTCCCAACGGCTCCACCGGAATTTCCCATCGAGTTATACGAATCTCGCGAATACTCCGCAGCCGAAGAGGGTGCGGGCGCATAGCCGCGATGGATCGATGAACCCATCGATTCCGAAGGAGTCATCCCGCCATTGGGACGATTTGTCTGTGGCACGCTCGTGAAAATCGGCGTCTTCGCCACTCCATGCGTCTCCGTCTCGTGCGAAAACTTTTGCAGACCGCCAAGGGTTCCGCGCGGCACTCCAAGACCGGCCGAATCCTTTCGGAAAACAAACGAATTCGGCGACGCGATCTCTGACGTCGAAACCGGCCGGGTGCTTACCGCGATCAATGCCGGCTCCGACGGCAACGGCGCGTGCGCCGGTGCGTGAGGCGCCCGAATCGGGCCGCCAACCGGTACCGGACCACCGCTCGCCGATGTCGTATTGGAGAATGTCGGCGGCATCCCCGCTACATTATTGATGCCATACCATCCGTTGCCCGGCATCCATCCCCAGCCCACGCTGGGGCAATACGACCACGACCCGGAGTGATACGGAGTCCATGCCCACGGATACGGAGACACCCATGAATAGCCCGATCCCCCCCGTACCAGGCCCATGTCCCGTTCGCATAAGGATCCCACGCGGCACTCGCGAAATACGGACGCCACATCGATCCGCAACCACCGGCATTCATGAAGCTGCCGTAGTACGCCATGTCCGTCGTGCCGTAAGAATAGGGAGAACTGAATGCGCTCATCCCCGCGACCGCGGAGTGATACGAAACTGCATTCTTGTCCCAGGCATCGAACGGGCTCGACGTGATTTCCTTCGCGACCGTCGGCTCATTCTCATCGAAGATCTGGAACGTCGCCGTCTTCTTCTTTCCAATCTCTACAGGCCCGTTCCCACCCGGTACCCGCACCGTGCCCTCGAACACCGCAAGCTTCGCGTCCGACCCCTGCAGATCCAACCTCACATGGGTTGCCGGATCAAGTTCAAGCTTCCGCGATCCGAACATCAGCTCAAACTCGTTCGCCGGAGCCTTGCTGCTCTGCGGCTTCACCAGGCTGATATAAGCCGATCCCTGGATCAGATGAACCGTTGACGCCGTAGCCCCGGACACCTCGCGCGACAGTCTCGGAAATTCAACCAGAGAGTTGGGCGCCAGCCGCAGTGAGCTGTTGTCTTCGAACTCAATCTCGGCAACCCCCACCCCGGTTCGTATCTGGCTGTGCTCCACCACCGGAAGGTTCGCGATGCCTGGTTCGAACCCGCGTCCAATATGACGATCGATCTGGACCGCGCCCTTCACCTGGCTCAGCCGCACGATCCGCACTTTCGAAACACCCGGCACCGACGGGCTCGCAGGAACTTCGGCAGTTGCGTCTGATGATCCAACAGGCGCGACTTTGGCTGCGTCGAGTGGATCAGTCGATTGCCCCTGCGCGGCATACGCCGTCGCAAGGATTGCAATGAGTGTCATGGCCGGAAAGGTAAGTGGGCTTTTCATGTCCGCTCCTAGGTTGGCGAACGCTTGACGACAAATGCCTCGGCGAAGAAGCCGGGCATGGACAGACCTGGCAACGATGCTAGCACTTTCCGAGAACCTTGACGAGCCGCGTTCGGCGCCTGACAAACAAATGACAATCTTCCTCGACACGGGCTGCCTCAATCTCGCTTTCTGGGACCTGGGAAAGCCGGGTGCCCCGGGTCTCACTTCCGAGACCTGGGAAAATTGGACGCCGGGTGCCCCAGGTCTCGCTTCTGAGACCTGGGAAAATTGGACGCTCCCCACTCCATCGAATTCTGCGCGAAAATAGAGAGGTGAAGCGTTCCGGAACCGCCGACCTTCCCCTCCACGGCGGGCGTGTCCCCACCTGGCTCGCCGAGCGCATGACCGCTCTCGGAACCGCCATCACGGAATGCGTCATCCACTCCTATGGCCCTTCCGAATTCCTCTCTCGACTCAGCGATCCCTTCTGGTTCCAGGCGCTTGGAGCCGTTATGGGCATGGACTGGCACTCCTCCGGCATCACCACCTCCGTCATGGGCGCTCTCAAACGCGGCCTCAACCCCCGCTTCTCCGATCTCGGCTTCACCATCTGCGGAGGCCGTGGCCGCCACTCCCGGCGTACCCCCGACGAGCTCCTTGCCTTCGCCTCCCACACCGGCCTCAACGGCGAATCGCTCGCCCGCACCAGCCGGCTCACCGCCCGCATCGACAACAATGCCGTCGCCGACGGATTCCAGCTCTACCTCCACTCCTTCGTCATTCACCGCTCCGGCGAGTGGGCAGTCATCCAGCAGGGCATGAACGGGGGAGCCAGCCTCGCCCGACGCTATCACTGGCACTCCGCCGCCGTCCGCGACTTCGTCTCCGACCCTCACACCGCCATCGTCGGCAAACCTCAGGGCACCATCCTCAACCTCGTCGACTCCCGCGCCGGCAAAGCCCAACACGCCCTCCTCGACATCGCACACGAGCCGCTGCATTCGTCGTTGGATCAGATCCGAAAGCTCGTCATGCCCGCGCACCACGACGTTCGCCCCGCTGACGTCGATCTCAAGCGTCTCGGCGCCGTCCTCGCCGTCGCTCACGAACAGGACCTCCGCGACTTCGCATCCCTTCTATTGGTCGAAGGCCTCGGCCCCCGCACTCTTCAATCCCTCGCCCTCGTCGCTGAAGTCGTCCACGGCGCGCCCAGCCGCTTCGCTGACCCCGCCCGCTTCTCCTTCGCCCACGGCGGCAAAGACGGACACCCCTTCCCCGTCCCACTCAAAACCTACGACGAATCTCTCGCCGTCCTCCGCGGCGCCCTCGACGCCGCCAAAATCGGACACACCGAAAAACTCGAAGGCTTCCGCCGCCTCGACCGCCTCACCCGCAACGTCGAAGCCAACCTCGAACCCCTCGCCGACTTCACCGCCGCCATCGGCCACGAGCGCCGCATCTCCCCATCCCTCGAAGGCCGCACCGTCTTCGACGACCCCCGGCCATCCCGCAAAAAACCCACTGACCCGCAACTCTCCCTCTTCCCGAAATAGCTGCGTTGATCACTTCCTCGAGCGCAGAAAACTGCGGCTGCAGGCGCTTCACAAAATTAATGCTAGAAAAATAGCATTAGTGCTATAAATGTAGCAGGACATGACATCGAAATCGAAGCACGATGCGTTGAGCAAGCGGGAACGCCAGATCATGGACGTTCTCTACCGGCTGGAGCGCGGCACCGTCGGCGAGGTGTTGGCCCAACTGGGAAACGATCCGCACTATTCAACAGTTCGCGCGCAATTGCGAATCCTCGAAGAAAAGGGCCACGTGCGCCACGAGGAACACGGATTGCGGTACATCTACTTCCCCGTCGTACCGCGGGATGTCGCAAGGCGATCTGCGCTGCGTCACCTGATCGACACCTTCTTCGATGGATCCACGGAAAAGGTTGTGACGGCGCTGCTTGGAGGCGAAGCACAGAAGCTCTCCCCCGACGAACTGGCGCGGCTGAGGCAAATTGTGTCGCGAGATCCGAAGAGGAAGCCGAGCGAAAAGGAGAAAGCCGAATGAACTGGCTGGGTGTTTCGGTCGAGGAACTCGCGACTCCGCTGGTAGCACTGCTGAAGATCACTCTCATTCTGGCAACGGTTTGGATGGCCGCGATCCTGATGGCCGGAAAATCTGCAGCTACTCGGCATCGCGTGTGGGTCGTTGGAGCGCTGGGCGCGCTTGCGCTGCCGGTGTTGTCGTTGCTGGCGCCGGTTCGCTACTCAGGATCGCTGGGGAATGCCGCGTCGCACTGGGTGTCATTGGCCGCTCAAGCAACTTCGCATGGCAACGCGATTGCTCCAGCGGTTGCCGTTCAAGCCCATGCTCCGCGCCATGGCAACATTCTTTACGTATTGAGTTCCATATGGGCCCTGGTACTTTGTCTCCTCGTGCTGCGCCTCCTGGCGGGGTTGATCCGGCTCTACCGGATTGCGGCGAGTTCCCGGGCCCTTGAAGATCCTGGATGGACCGGTGTCGTCGCCGAGTTATCCCGATCGCTTGGAGTCAAACGGCGGGTAAGAGTGCTGTTGTGCCGCAGCCCCGCATTCATGCCGGTGACGTGGGGGATTCGTCCGCGAGTCATGCTTCCGTCGGATGCCGCGCAGTGGTCGTCGGAGCGACGCCGTATTGTCCTCGCGCACGAATTAGCTCACGTGAGCCGGCACGACTGGGTACTGCAGATGTGCACCGAGCTGATGTGCTGCGCGTACTGGTTTCATCCCCTGGCGTGGGTTGCTGCGAGAAAGCAGCGCCAGGAAAGCGAACACGCTTGCGACGATGCGGTGCTGAGCATAGCGATCCCGCCATCCGATTACGCAAACGAATTGCTTGAGCTTGTGCAGACGCTGGGGACGGCGGGAAAGCAGCGCGCCGCGGCGCTGGCCATTGTTCGAGTAACTGATCTGGAAAGGAGATTTGAGGCGATGATGGCAACTCATGTAAATCGAAGCGGTCTGTCGAAGAAGGCCGGGATACTGATTGGGGTAGTAGCGTCTTTACTGCTCGTGCTCGTGGCGGCGTTTCGATTACCCGCACAGGCTGGGCCCAGTGTGGCGCCGCGGGGATGGATCCTGGCGGGAACCGCTCCGGCGAATTACTCCACAGGCGTTGACGCGACGATGGACTATCAGGGGCATTCAAGCGCGTTTCTGAAAAGCAAGCCCGGTGCAGATAAGGGATTCGGCACCCTGATGCAGATGTTCAATGTGGGCCAGTACGCAGGACACCGGGTGCGGCTGACCGCGGCGGTCAAGTCGGCGGACGTGCAGGAGCTGGGCCGGACTGTGGATGCGCGTGGATCAGGGTTCATTGACACTGGTCATCGACAACATGCAGAACAGACCAATCAAGGGCACAACCGACTGGCAGGATTACAGCGTCGTTCTGGATGTGCCTCAGGATGCCACGGCCATGGCCTTCGGGATTCTGATGGAGAAGAGCGGAGCGGTGTGGTTGAGCGATGTGCGATTTGAAATCGTAGGAAATGATGTGCCCGTAACAGGCGTTCCAGCGCCGAAGACACTCGAAGGCCCTACCAACCTGGGCTTCGATCGATGAAAAGGGATCAAATGCAGGACGGCCGCAACCAGTAGCCGAGAATGCGTTGTCACCATACCAAATTGGAGGGTCCCGCAGTCTTGATAATGCGGGAACCTTCAAGAACTTCGAGAGCCGCCGGGTGGCGGTGATCTCGAAAAAAGGAGCATTCCAACAATTCGCCCCCAATGACCTGCGAGAATTGTCTTGTTAACGTCGCATCGCGACAGGAGGTCATTGGGATGCCTTTGGAAGGCGGATTCTTGGGTCTGGTTAATCAGGATGGCGATTGGCAGGAATCGGGACGGCGCCTCTTGCAGATCCTCCAGGAAGTAAAAGAGCGCGTTGGCGAATCCCCAATGCGCATCACCGAAGATGGTGAAGTGTTCCTTCATCCTGATGCGGATCAAATTCTTCATGCACCGGGCAATGAAGGTCCATTAGAGTTTCTGCGATGCATCGAACGCACCGGCATCGTCAAACAGTGGGAAGTAAAGTAGAAAACTGGCCAAACCGAAATCGCATCCAGACAGACGGGGGATGCGCTGACAACCCATTCAGCTGCCGCCGAAGTTCTAAACCCTCTGTTAGTCGAAATGCGTTTCCCTCCATCCGAATGACTCGGCCATGACCGGTCATTTCTCCCTGCTACAGTTGTACAAACCTGAAAACCTGACTCTCGCGCGAGTGCGCATCCTAGCGTACCCCGTCCACGGAGCCTCGATGAAACCTGCCCGGCCATACTCCCTGCTTGTCCTGCTCTTCGCCTGCTGCTTGGTCGCCACGGCAGAGGAGGCCAACCTGATCCTCGTCAACGCCAGAGTCTGGACGGAAAATCCCGCTCAGCCGATCGCGCAGGCCATCGCGCTCGACGGGTCTCACATCCTCGCGGTCGGCGACAACGCCGAGATCCGAAAGCTTGCCGGTCCAAACACCCGCCTCATCGATCTCGGAGGTCGCCTGCTCCTTCCCGGCTTCAATGACGCACATGTGCATTTCATGATCGGCGGGAGCTCCCTCATCACCGTTCAGCTGGGCGCCGCCAACAGCCAGGCCGAACTTCGCGAGCGCGTTGCAGCCTTCGCCAAAACCCTCCCCAGCGGCGCCTGGCTGCGCAACGGCCTCTGGGACCATCAGCGCTGGAATCCGCCCAACCTGCCTGACCACGAACTCATCGACGATGTGTGCGGCGATCATCCCGCATTCCTCTGGCGTCTCGACGGCCACATGGCCCTCGCGAACGCCTTGGCATTGAAACTCGCCGGCATCGACCGCAACACCAAAGACGTTCCCGGCGGCGAAATCGTGCGCGACAAGGAAGGCAACCCCACCGGCATCCTCAAAGACGCGGCCACGGCTCTCGTCGAGCACATCATGCCTCCGCTCTCAGCCGAAGAGCAGGACCACGCCATGGAGGCCGCCATGCGCAACGCCGCTGCTCATGGTGTCACCAGCGTGCAGAACATGGCTGACAACTCTGAAGACCACAACCAGCCAGCTATCTTCCGCGAGTTCCAGAAATTCGAACGCTCCGGCAAGCTCACCGTTCGTATCTACGAGGCGGAACCCGTCCGCGACTTCAAAAATCTCGACGACGTCGGCATCGTTGCACCCTTCGGCAGCGCTTACTTGCGCATCGGCAACCTCAAAGCCTTCGCCGACGGCGCGCTCGGCTCCGAAACAGCATGGATGAATGAGCCCTTCACCAATCATCCCGGCTACAGTGGCCTCGCCAGCCCCGACCTGCTCGACGTCGATCGCTTCTATGAAGAGCTGCGCCAGGCGGACAAGGCAGGCCTGCAGATCTCCATTCACGCCATCGGCGACCGCGCCAACCGCACTATTCTTGACCTGTACGCTCGCCTCGAAAAAGACAATGGCTCCGCCGACCGCCGCTTGCGCATCGAGCACGCGCAGCACCTGCTCCCCGCCGATTACCCGCGTTTCGCCCAACTCGGCGTCATCGCCTCCATGCAGCCCTACCACGCCATCGACGACGGCCGATGGGCCGTGAGCGAGCTCGGCCCCGGGCGCATTCAATCGAGCTACGCATGGAAGTCCCTGCTGGATGCCGGCGCAAGCCTCGCCTTCGGTTCCGACTGGCCCGTCGCTCCGCTCGATCCTCTGATGGGCATCTATGCCGCTACAACCCGCCGCACCCTCGACGGCAAAAACCCGAACGGCTGGATTCCGGAGCAACGCATCACGGTCGCCCAGGCCGTGCACGCTTACACCGTCGGCTCCGCGTATGCAGAGCACCAGGAGAAAGTCAAAGGCTCCATCGAACCCGGCAAGCTCGCAGACCTCGTTGTCCTCTCCGACGACATCTTCACCATTCCCCCTGAGGCCATCGAGAAGACGAAAGTCGACATGACGATCTTCGACGGCAAGGTCATCTACCAGCGCTAGCGAATCACTTCGGCTGCAACAGCGGGCCGGATGCCGGCCATGATGTATCGGAACTCCTCAAAATTCCGGCGGTTGTGAGCCAGCTAATGGTGTTCTTTGTGCGGGCGAAAGGCCCCTGCCAGGCCGGTTTCCCCGGGTGTCAAGCATCCATGCCATCCCTTTTCCGCTAACACGCTGAAAACACGAGCATGATTCTCCCACCGTGTTTGCAGGGTATTTCCCCCATTCGGAGCACAATAGAGACTGATCGCGGAAGGCCTGTCAAAGCTCCCGGCTAAGTCAAAGGCAAAACTGCAAGTAGAGAAGAGCACTCAGGTGCGCCCTTTAAACCTTTTCCTGAGAATTATTTACGCCTAACTGCAATCAATGGAATATCTTACAGACGAGCACGTCCGTAATCTAATGAAAACAGGATATTTACCCACAGAAACCGGGGGGACACCCCCCTGTCTGTTCTGTCGGCAAGGACCATCTCGGCTGCGCCGGGGCGGGGACCGAAGGTTCACCTGAGGACCGACCGCTACATTAGAAAGAGAGAACGATGCCCGCCCCCCCCACCCTCAGCCCTCGCACCGCCTTTCTCGGCTACGGCGCATGCGCGGTCGCAGGGTGCCTGTGGGGAACCGGCTTCTACTTCGGACGGCTCGCCCTGAACGAAATGAGCGTCGAGTACATGGTGCTCTACCGTTTTCTTTTCGCCTCCCTGGGTCTGCTTCCGGTCGCTCTGCTCAACCGCGTACGCCTCACCGGCAACGAAATCCGCATCCTGCTCATCTCCTCTTTCTTCGGAGTGCCGGTCCAGTTCCTCATCCAGTTCCACGGCCTCGACCACACCACTGTCAGCCACGCAGCCCTCATGGTCGGCACCATGCCCGTCCTCCTCGGAGTGGCCGCCGTCCTCTTCGGAGGCGAGCGCCTTGACCCCATCGGCTGGATCGCCCTTGTCGGCTCCACCATCGGCGCCGCTCTCATCGTCCTCGGAGGCCATCGAGGTCCCGCAACCCAGGGCGAGCCAAGCCTCTACGGCGATCTCCTCGTAGTCCTCTCGCTCTGCACCTCCCTCTCCTGGATCCTGCTCAGTAAGAAACTGATGAAGTCGCACAGTCCGGTCGTCGTCACCGCCTACAGCATCCTCGCCGGCACTGCCATGCTCTGTGTATGGACGCTGGGCCCGCTCTTGCTCAATCCCTGGCGCGAAACCAGGCTCGCGCCTCCGCCTGTCTCGCACGTGAGCCCAACCGCCTGGATCGCCCTCGCCATCAGCGGCCTCGCCTGCACCGCCACCACCACCTTCCTCTGGAACTGGGGCATCCACCACGTCCCCGCCTCCCGCGCCGGCGTCTTCCTCAATATCGAGCCCGCCCTCGGCTCCTACCTCGGCGTCCGCCTCCTCGGCGAACATCTCGGGCCCCACGCCTGGGCCGGCGGCGCCCTCATCCTCACCGCCGCCATCATCTTGACCACGCGCGCCCACCAACCCCAGCCCGACGTCATCCTCGAGTAAAAGAATCTGAAGTAATGCGCCGTCGGTCACCTGCCGATAAATCCAAAGTCCCATTCGCGCTCCACGTTAGCGCCATTGAGACTTGGCACAGCAGGAATAGACTTGCGTTTGATTCTGGAGGAAGATGTGACCCTGTTGACGTGGAGCCACGAGTGCATCGTCGGCGTGCAGGCCATGGACGATCAGCACGGGATCCTCATGGACACGCTCAATGAGTTGCGCCTCATGCTCGTTCGAGGAACCCAACGCCGCGAAGTCTGCCTCCAGCTCGAACGCCTCATCGAATTCACTCAGAGGCACTTTCAAAGCGAAGAACAGCTCCTCCAGCAACAAGGCTTTCCCGGTGCCCACGAACATAGAAACGCGCACCAGGCGCTTCTCGCCCGGCTCTACACAGCCCTCGAACACGTAAACCGCGAAGAACCGGTCCATCTCAGTTCTCTGCTGGAGTTTCTTCCATCGTGGTACCTCGACCACGTCGAACAGCTCGATCAGCCCTACGGCAAATGGCTCAACGAGCACGGTGTCTTCTAAGCCCGGATCACCAGGACGTTAAAGTCCCAATTCACGACGATGCCACTGAAGGCTGATGGCTGAGAACTGATGGCTGACAGCTGAGAACTGATAACTGCTCTCACGACTCAAACGATAGCTGCGCCGAAGCCCACGATGGCGAGCCTGGTTTCGGTTCTGACGCCAGATCATAGACAAGGCGTTCGAGTACCAGCCTCTTGTCAGGCGGCGACGACCGAAGCTCCAGATCTGCTCGCGCAATCAGCCGCAGAGCGCGAGTCAGTTCCCGGCGGCTCTTGTACCGCCTCGCTTGCCGGATCAGATCGTCCGCCGCAAACGGCGGCATGCGAAAACCCTGCCACAGCGCCTGCCAGATCGCCCTCGAATCGCGCACGTTCTTCTCCAGAATCACCAGCATCTGTCTGAAGGTTCTCGCCAGCATGTAGAGATGCCCAATGGCCGCATCTTCTCCCGCATCCGAGCTGTTCAGCAGCCCGTGCAATAAGGCAAGCGCCCGCGCCGTGTTCCTTGAGCTGATCGCATCTGTGAGTTCGTAAAGCGATCGCTGCTTCGCGGCCAGCACCATCGTCTCCACATCGCCCAGCGTGATGCGGGCTCGTCCCGCCGTGTAAAGCAAAAGCTTTTCCAGCTCCGACGCGATCAGCATCATGTCTGCTCCAAGCGCATCCACCAGCTCCCGGGCAGCATCCGGCTCAAGTTTGGTCTCCGCGGTCTGCGCCGTCACCGTCGCCCAGCGCATCGCGTCCTCCTCGCCAACACGAGCCAGCTCGATCATCCCGCAATGCTCGCCAAGCGTCTCCTGCAGCCGCTCAAACCGGTTCTTGTCGTCCAGTTCCATGCGCCGGGTGTCCGACGAAATGCGAAGAAAATCGGCAACGAAAATTAACAACGCCTGCGGATTCGGAGACCGGAAATATCGATCCAGGGCCGCGAATTCTTCCTTCTTCGCCCCTCGCGTATAGAGCTGCCGCACATTGCGCACGAAGATCACTTGGAAAGGAGACATCAGGGAAGGCGTTTGCGCGCGATCCATTACATCGAAGATGGTCGTCGAAGCCAGGTCCAGATCCGATAGGCAGAAGTCCTTCAGATCGGCCGGAACAAACGCTTTGAGAACGGCCTCCCGGCACCGGTCCAGCAGAAAGAGCTCATCCCCGGCCAGAACATATCCGGGTCTTAGAGATCCTCTGCCGGCCGCGGCGGCCTCGATCTCGGCGACGAACCGGCCTACCGCGCTGAAACCCGCACCCCAGCGTCCTCCGCTCATTTGGCCAGGCTCCAGCTTGAACCCGAAGTGCTCATGCGTCTAAAGGATAACAGCGCAGTGCTCAACTGGCACCTGAGGAAACCATGGTGGAAACTCGCTCGCAACCCTCGGGTCGCAAGCCCTGTCCCTAATCCCTAGTCCCTATTCCCTGTTCTTACATTCCCTCAAGAACATCCGCAACCAGCGCTCGCGCAAAGTCACGCGAAATGCGCTCTACAGCCGCTGGACTCTCATCGAGGAAGGTAGGCAGATCGGCCGTCGACTGGTATTGTCCCCGGTAAACGTAGTTCTTATTCTCATAGAGCACTTTGCCGTCTCGGCCTGTGAGCGTGACCGAGACCACAAGGGTGATCAGGTAGCTCGAGGATTGCTCTGTCGTGGTGTTGTAAGTAAGGGGCGAAACCACTTCGTTCAGAATCGTGCCTCGAAGTACAGCATCAGGAGCTCCTCCAGATTCCGGCGAAACACGCATCCGCGAGCGCGTCGTAAACTCGCGGATCACTGCATCTGTAAGCGCAACCTCGGTGTGGTACGCGTTGGTGCGCGTAGCGAACACCGGAACAGCAAGCGTTCGTGCATCCGGGGGCAAGTGCGTCGCCGCGCCCAGCGTGTGATAGCCGCAGCCAGTCATAAACATCGCCCACGCCAGCGGCAGGAAGAAGAATTGCCGGATCATCCTGCTTCTCATTGTAGCGGTGGCGATTGCACGCGGCCCGCCTCTCCCGTCTACCGGGTTGCCGTACAGATACCATGTCCCTATGACATGGATCGCATGGGCACTTCTCTCGGCGCTGTTCGCCGCCGCGACCGCTCTGCTGGCGAAGGTTGGCGTAGCCCACGTTGACTCGAATCTCGCCACAGCCATTCGCACAACCGTGGTGTTGGTCTTTGCATGGACCATCGCTCTCGGCCTGGGCAAGCACAATGAGTTGCGCATGCTCGATCGCCGCACCATTCTCTACCTGGCCCTTTCTGGCATGGCCACCGGGCTATCGTGGTTGTGCTACTTCCGCGCTTTGCAACTCGGCCCCGCTTCGCGCGTCGCCCCTCTCGACAAGCTCAGCGTCCCTTTGGTCATGCTCTTTGCCTGGTTGCTGCTCGGCGAGAAGCTGACAGTCCCCACCGTCGCCGGTGGTCTCCTTATTACCGCGGGAGCGGTTATCATGGTGCTCGGATAACACCCAGATCAGCTCCATACCTTGAATGGGATAGCCCGGTTCGATGCCTCTCAGCCACACATTCCGCCTGAACGCATCGTCCTGACCGGGTTCATGGGCTCGGGTAAATCTACTCTCGGCCCGATACTGGCCGGGCGCCTCGACTGGCAGTTCATTGATGTCGACAATGTCATCGAGGCCCAGGCGGGGAAATCCATCGCCGAGATCTTTTCCCACGCCGGCGAGAACGCCTTTCGTGACCTTGAACACTCGACCATCGAGCGCTTGCTCTCGACCGAGAAACTCGTGCTCGCTCTCGGAGGCGGCGCCATCGAGCGCGAAGATACGAGGCTCCTCCTGTTGAACGCTCCCGGCACTCTCGTGGTCTATCTTGAGGTCGACCTTCAGACCACTCTCAACCGGTGCAGCGGCACAGAGAAAACGCGGCCCGTTCTCGCGGATCACGCCAATCTCAGAACGCGCTATGAACGCAGACTCCCGCTCTACCGATTGGCCCATTTCACCGTTCCCTCCGACAACTTGAGCCCTCATCAGGTAGCACAGGTCGTCCTGCAGGCCGCAGGTTTATGGGAGTGACAGAGACTTTCATAGCCCCGAAACCGAATCACTTACGCCCGGTAGGATGTCTCGCTCTTGATATCATCAAGACGGGCGTGTTGGTCGTGCCCGCACCACCATTGAGGGTCCCCCTTTCGATATGACTCCTGTTTCCCAGGCTGCCAGCCACACAAGTTTTGCTGGGCACGAGACGGATGATCTCTCCAATCATCCCGACGCTCATCCTGCGCATGCAATCCATGCTCCCGTCCCTGGGGTAACTGCCACGTTTATCAACGACGTGCGCGAACTCTTCAAAGTGCGCGTTACGGGAATGGTGCTCGTCACCGGATGGGCCGGGTTTTATCTCGGTTCGATGCAATCCGGCATCTCGAGCGTGCAGCGCGGCTTGTTGGACACTCTCATCGGAATTGGACTCGTTTCTGCGGGATCAAGCGCATTGAATCAGGCCCTGGAGCGAGCCACCGACGCCAAAATGAAGCGAACTGCTGATCGCCCCATAGCCGCCGGACGCATCTCCCTTGCTCAAGGCATTGTCGCGGGGATCGGGGCGCTCGCTCTTGGCGGCTTGTGGCTGCTGTTGCATACCAACCTCCTCACCGTCTCGCTGGCGTTGCTAACGGCTTTTACCTACGTTGCGATCTACACGCCCCTTAAGCGAGTTACAACTCTGGCAACCTTCGTAGGAGCCTTCCCTGGGGCAATGGGTCCGATGCTTGGCTGGACCGCCGCGCGCGGACGTATTGAGTGGCCGGCTATTGCCCTGTTCGCCATTCTCTTTGTATGGCAATTTCCTCACTTCATGGCAATTGCCTGGCTCTATCGAGACGAATACGCAAAGGCTGGCATCCGCATGCTGCCCGTCGTTCAGCCTGATGGATTGTCCACCGTTGTTGAGGCGATGTTCTACGCAGTCCTGATGATCCCCGTGAGTCTTGCCCCCTGGAAGCTCGGCATGACAGGCAGCTTCTACGCCATCCCGGCAGTCGCTTTGGGTCTCTTCTATCTCGCCTACACCATTCGCTTCACACGCATTCTGCGCGCGACCTCCGAATCCGAAAGCCGCTCCGTTGCCCGCGACCTGCTCAAGGTGAGTGTCATCTACCTGCCGTTGCTGCTTACTTCGCTCATGCTCTGCGCAATCGCACGTCATTGATAGACGCCATGGGATCAACCGCAACAACAGCGAATCATCAGTCCGGCACGCGTCCGGCTATCGCGGCCATTTTGGCAATGAGTGCTGCAGCTTCCCTGTTTCTTTTCTGGCTCATCTACAAACATCCCGCCGCCGATAGCGCAAGCATCAGGCTTCCGTTTCTGCCTGCCCTGAACGCGCTGCTGAATGGACTTAGCGCCACCGCGCTGCTGGTTGGCTACACGTTCATACGCGCCCGCAAAATTGCCGCGCACCGCGCGTCGATGATCACGGCATTCCTGTTTTCGACACTCTTCTCTGGTCAGCTACATACTGCACCACTACCTGCATGGAGACGTGCGTTATCCCCTCCACGCCGCTTATCGTTCGGTCTATCTCCCATTGCTGGCCAGCCACATCGTTCTGGCGGTAATTGCCCTTCCCCTTGTGCTCGTCACATTTTTCTTTTCGCTCTCCGGCCGGTTTCCGCAGCACCGCAGGGTCGCGCGGTGGACGCTCCCTCTGTGGTTCTATGTCTCGATCACCGGCGTTATCACTTATGTGATGCTGCGCCTCGCGCAGGGAAGGTGAGCTGATGGCCGTGCGCGAACGAATCTCTGAAATCCCGAAGCGCACGGAATTACCGAATGACGGCACCAGGCAGCTCCTTCAATGGGGCTCCTCGATGACCGGTATCGGACTGCTCGCCACTGTCCTGCTTCAGACATTGCTCGGCGGCTTCAGCCCAACTGGCGCAAGCACCAACACGGGATGGTTCGCCTTGATTGTCGCGCTTATGTGCATCCCCTTCGGAAGCCTCCTGCTTGTACTCGGAGGCGCAAAGTGGTTGCGCAACTATCGCCAGAGGCGTCAAAAATAGACATCTCGGAGCACCCGAACCTCGGCGCCTCGACTATCTCTGAGCTACAAGCCTGTAACCGTCCCTCGTTCGAATGTGGTATTTCTGCAGGTCTTTTCCCACCAGGCGTACCTTGATGGAACGCCACCCGCGATTTGGATTGGATTGCGGATAATAGCTCAACGTATAAAGATGAACCAGATCCTTTTTGATCGACGCAAATGCCTGTTTTTCCTCTCGCCAATTCTTCGCGAAATACGCTTTGCCGCCGGAGACTTTGCTCATGCGTTCAAATGCGGCGGCCGACGCAGGATCTTCCTGCGCTTCGCGGGTACTGATGATGTAGATAATCGTCCCCGTCGACTGCGCTAGCTCAGCCACGTCTTCCGGCGGCACCGAACTAGCATTGTCAGGGCCGTTTGAAAACACCACAATCGCCTTGCGGCCCTTGAGAGGTGCCGCGTCCTTAACCGTCAGCAATAGGCTGTTGTAGAGCGCTGCGTCATCGCCCGCCACCGTACTGCGAACGCCATTGATAATGCTGAAATGGTCTGGAGTCAGTTCGATTGCCCGCGAGAGGTCGCGGCAGTACGAATAGAACGCTATCCTGCTGGCGCCGTCCATGGAACGAATAAAATCCGTGATCGCATCCTGGGCAAACACAAAACTTCGATACATGTAGTTGCTCGTATCGAAAAGGACAAACACGCTTGCATCACTGGCGTGCGTCACTGAGATACCGGATGGGTCTCCGTCTGCTGCATCGGCCACCGCCTTTGATCCAGCGGCATGCGCCGGCCTCACGACATCGTCCGAGTTCGGATCAGTTTCGCTGTTTTCTTCAAAGGTAGAGATCTTCTGTGAAATCTTGTCCTCGGTGACCGAAAAGTCCTCTGGCCTCAGACCTGTTACGTACTCCCCTTTGTTGTCCGTGACCGCCACATTGAGCTGAACCAGGACGACGTTGACACGCAGGTGCATCGGATCTTCCTGCGCGGCGGGTCGTGGGCCCGCCCCCCCGACGAGAAGGCACAAGAGCAAACCGCAAATCGCAAACATCTTCTTTCGTCTCATTTTCAATCTACCCCGATTGACGGTCGAATTTATTGGCTCGCAATTGTTGTCCTTGTTTGCACTGTGATCTTCCCTTGGCGAAACTCATTCCCCGTCTGCACCATGGCTCGCTGCAATGCCGGCCAATCATCGATGTTGCTGGCAAAAATGTTGCCGATCATATTGCGGGTCAGGCTTGGAACCAGCAGGTTCAGCGTCGCCGGTGCGTATCCCATCTCATCGGCAATCCTCGCCCAGTAAAGATTGTTGGAGTCCCACGATTCAGCGAAAAGCGTGCCCGAGTTTCCGCTGTACGAAGATACCGATTTTATGTTGAGAAGAGCGCACGAGCCGGTCAGCATCAATGCGGGATGAGGTACACCGAAATCTGCCGATAACCGCTCCCGGGTACCGTCGGAAGGGTTCGTTTTCATGAGGTCTTCTAATTCGCGGCTTGCTTTTCCCAATTGGGATGCCTGGTCTGGATACTGCTTCCGAAATTCAACCGCCAGATAAAACAGGTCCGACGGCGGAGTCTGCGAAACCAGGATGGCTGCCCCGTGAGAGGTTTTAAGCTCTCCCTTTATCCTGTCCAGTCGAACCGGCTCCATCCGATCGGAAAGGATTCCTATCACTTTTGCATGCAGCTCTGCGTCGTTAGGCGAAGCCATCAAAATCTCCTCGCCCGCACGTTGATACAGACTCGCAAAATGCAGCTCCTGTCGGCTCACGTTCCACCAGCGGGGAAGGGTCGAATCCACAAGCAGGTCAGGAACAACCTCCCGCCAAATTAAAGCCTGAACATTCTTGGGAATGATGAAGTCTTCTTCCGTGGCGGCTAGCGCGTATGGCAAATCCGCAAGAGACCCCAGCAGAAAAGCGCCTCCTCCTGCCATCGCACCCACACCAACCAACCTGGGCGGCCCCCAGCTATCTATCACTCCTTGAACAGAAACCGAAGCGAAATCATGGGAGCGAACGAAAAGCGGATTGTTGTGGAGAACTTCGGCTCCCGGCGGTTCGTAGTATGCGTAGTTCAAGCCAACCAGCGTATCTCTCAAAAACGGCGTCAACTCGGCCCGGGCGCCCTCAAGCTGCGATGGCGACGCAGGGGACTTCAGAACCTTGGCCAGATCCGTCCTTACCTGGAGTTCCGCGTGCCGGTTGGTATAAACAATTGGCGCCCAGGAAACCCGCTCGTTATTCGTGAAGATAGGACGCGGAAGTTCGAACTCCCTTAAATCCTCCGCAAGCGGAAGAAGGCTCTTCCCAATGGCCGCGCCATGAGCCATTTCATCCAGGCCGTCGTAAAGTCCGAATAGCGTGTCAAGCGACACCAGGCGCTGATCATCGAGAACGGCACGGATCTTTTCAGCCATCCGTTCGTGAACTTGCAGACTGTCTGGATCTTCGCTCACTGGACCAGCAAGAAGATCTACGATCTGGTCCTGCGACAGGTTTTTGTTGCCGGCCGACGCCAGCAAGACAGATTGCAGCGAGGTATGCGCCGCGTCAAAAAGTTGTACCGATGAACTGAATCCGAGGAATGGCTGAACCACATTCTGCCAGGAAGAATTGACCTGCTCCCTCGGAATCTGCCCTTGCCTGGCGAGGATTTGCCACAGCCCTACATTTGCTTGATACGATCCCAGTGCGTTCGCGCGAAGAGTTATATTCGAAATCCCGTTGATTCGGTCAGCCGCGCTCACAAACTTCACAATCGCGCTATCATCGAGCGCCGGGAATTCAGCAAAGATCGGAAACCACCGATCGTACTGCTGAAAACGGCGGGCTACCAGTTTGTCGGTCTCCGCTGATAGCTGCCGATCCGGAGGCCTCGCTTCATTGATTGCACTCAGAAAAAGAAAGATCGGAACGGGACCAGTATCCGATTGCAGATTGGAAGATGAAATCAACGTTTCCAGCAAGCGCCCTGAAGTCGTCCAATTGCGGTCTCGGCCTATCCACACCCTCATTTCTCTTGATTTGGCCATCTCACCAAGAATCTGGTTCCACACTTCGAGCCCGCCAGGAATTATGAAATCGCCATCAGGCTTCCACTTGAGCGATGCCAGCAGGATCAAAAGATCGCCATTTCGCGGATACACTCCCTTCGAAGCATCGTAACGGGCCGCCGTCACATGGTAGACCTCATAGAAACGCTTCAAACGATTGCCTTCGATGAAGTGGGACACCTGCGTGTCACTTAAACGTGCCATGACGTCGAAATACGCAGCGACCCAACCGCCATCCTTGGTCAGGAGATGCATTACAAACTCCCCAGGCGAATGCGGACTTGCCCCGACCAGATCCGTCCAGGCCTTCTCCGCCCCTCCCGGGACCACGACGCGGCCGGACCGGATAGTGATTTGGCTCCCGTATAAGTCAAGCACTGCCCCAACGGGAGCAAGTGCCCTCAATCCCGGTGATTGATTCAAAGCGACACGCGTTTCTTCGTCGCACCTCGAGATTGCCGCGTAGAGACGGTCCACATCTCGATCGTGAAGCAGGACGTCGAGCACGTCGTCACCGGATCTTCGGCTCCAGGTAGAAATAGCAATCCAATCGTTCTCGGTAAAATCGATCGGCACCCTCGTAGCGGCATACGAGTAAGTGAAAGGCTGATCCTTCGTCAGCGCCTGTTCGAGTCTGGTAAGCGGGAAGCCTGAGTCGATGGTCAGAAACGCACGCTCCGCATTCGCAGTCACCAGCGCCGTATGTGCGTGCCCGCATCCCTGCTGAAATCTGTATCCCAGAATCCTTAATAGCTCTGCTGAGTCGTTACAGCCCGATATTCGAAGCTGGCCGTTCGAATCCGCGAGGCGTTGGAGTTCCCTCGCCTGATGCACGTACCGATCAACCAGCACTAGATATTCAGTCACTCCCGCCTTGTTGTAACCGTATAGTGATGCGTTGCGGGCCAGCATATGCATCACATCGTTCGGAGAAATCTCCTGACTAATGCCCGCCATCCGAAGAAACGATCGCAAGGGTCCGGGAATTACTACGGTGGCGCCGGGATGTTTGGTTTCGCTTTTGGCTTCACTCCGCCCGGCCGGTGTATCCACGGCATGAATCGCATCGGCGGTTTGCGTGAGTGCGCATAGATGGATCGGGAATGAGGCTCCCAGGAAGAACAAACCCGATATGCAGATCGTCCGGGGAAGATGGAAGATCATTCAAAGCCCCTTCTGGCCAGCCAAGTCTGTTGGGAGCCGCAATCAGCTCCCGTGGAATTCAAAAAATGGAAGTAATGGGCGAGGCTAAAGGCGCCAAACAAGTTTTCAGATTTTCATGCGCGAGGCGCAAGAAATTGTGCAGCACTTGGGCGGACCTGCAATTCCGAATGCGTTGCAGGTCTCGTCGGGAATTCGGATCTGATCCAGCCGAGCGTCCTTATTTAAACCGGCTCGCGAAGAAAGCCACGCGGACTGGTCAAACATCATCGCAAATCAAACAGCCCCGGGCAAGTCTTATTCAAGCCTTATTAAAGATCTACCGGCCCGAGCCTCTCCAGTCCAGCGGCGGGAGCACCCCCGCCCGAAACAACTTACGCCAGATGCAGGACGTACACTCCTTCTGCATCGCAAACCTAGCGGCTACTGTCGTTTGATGTTGTCAATAGAAGGTAATTTAAATGTCAGAAGGTAATTTAGATGTCAATTCAAACCTCCAGGGATTCAGATTCCTCCAACGGCGGCTGAATTGGAACTATGAATTGAACGGCTAGCGGGCGCCGCCTTGGAACCCAATATAAGGGGCACCGCAAATCCACGAAAATGAAACAGGTCCCCTGGGCCGCTCGTCGTTCCTATTCCTTTTCGAAAACGACATACTGCATCACTGACTGCCGCTCTACCTCGAGAACGATGGCATCTCCCGTCTTGAAGCTGGCGAGCTGCTGACGAAGACCCATCGTGTCCACCACAGGTTGCGAGTTGATCGATCGAATCACGTCTCCGGGCTGAACGTCGGCTAACGTCGAGGGCTCCCCTTTGAGCAAGCCGGCGACGATCACGCCCTTGCCGGAGCGAGTTGGAATGGAAGAGGCAAGCTCCCCTTTGAGGTCGAGCACAAAAATTCCCAGAGACGCGATAAGGTCTGTTCTGGGATTAATCAGATCCGTTAGATTGTCTACCGACTGCGGAGCTTCTGCCGGCGTGATAGAAGCGGTGGCTTCCGCACCGCCCCGCAAGACCTTTATTTGCATTGGATGCCCCGCGGAGTGCAGGTATAAAAAGGCCGTGTACTTTGGCAATGAATCGATTTGTATTCCATCTACGGCCACCACGACGTCCCCGGAACGCAATCCGCCCGCTTCCGCCGGACTACCCTGGTCAACATCGGAGATGATCACTCCCCAATCCTGAGGAAGCCCAAGCCCCTTGGCCAGATCAGACGTGATCGTTTGAGCATGTGCTCCGATCGTCACCGGTCGGATAATTCCGTGCGCTTTTATCTCCTTGTATAGCAAATCGGACGATGGGCTCCGGAATTGCAAAGCCAAGGCCCTCGCTCCCGCCACCGGAAGTGTAGATGAATGTGTTAATCCCGACCAGATTGCCCTCGCGATCGATCAATGGCCCGCCGCTGTTGCCGGGATTGATAGGCGCGTCAGTCTGGATGTAGACCATCGGACGATCGAGTTCCGGCTGCCGGCCAACCGCGCTCACAATTCCCTTGGTGAGGGTGTGGTCCAGGCCCTCGGGCGATCCGATGGCAAGGACTGTCTGACCAAGTCGAACACGATAAAGCTCGTCCGGAAGGGAAATATAAGGAAGGTTCTTCTCCTCGATCTTGAGCACCGCCAGGTCCGCATATCGGTTCGTCCCGATCAGCTTCGCGTCATATACTCGCTGCTTGCGCGCCAGTGAGGTGTGATAAGGAACAATTTCGACAGTTGCGGGCGCCAGAATCACGCGAATGCGCATCGCCCCCGCTACCACATGATTATTTGTGATGATGTACCCATCTGGATCGACGATGACCCCGGAACCCAGCGAGCGCTGAAGTTGCAATAGCTGGGAATTGCTCTCATCGTGCTCCGGAACTCCATACCCGGTAACGTCGATCTCCACAACCGATCGCATTGCGCGTTCTGCTACCTGTTCCAGAGCCTGGTCTACGTCTTGTAGAACAGAGCCTGCTTTGGCCGCCGGCTGGTTTTGAGGATAGACAAATAAGGAGCAACACGCTAAGAGAAAGAGGCAGCAAAATCGTGTTTTCATTCTGAATTAGCTCACCAGGACATTCGATGGATTCGAAGACAAAGGCGCGGACGGCTTTTCGGGCTTCTCGACTTGCTTCCATTCGAGAATTTTCAGGTCGAGCACGAAGATTGCATACATGACAGGCACCTGAAGTTTCGTAACCACCGTGGCGATTAGCAGCCCTCCGATTTGTGCATAGCACAAAGGCTTCCAAAGCGGACCACCGTGCAATGCGAGAGGAAACAGCGCCAGTACAGTGGCAAACACCGTGATGAGCACCGGCCGCAGGCGCAGAATCCCGGCATCGATCAGGGCATTCTCAAAGTCGTCGCCCTCGGCGTGACGCTCTTCGATGTAATCGAAAAGAACAATGGAGTGACTGACGATCACGCCCACCAGGCTGGCTACCCCTAGAAACGCCATAAAACTGAATGGCTCACCCATAACCCAGAGAGCAAAGAAAGCACCGATCATTCCATACGGAGCCGCCGCAAGCACCAGGAGCGGCTTGATCGCATTCTTAAACTGAAAGAGCAAAGCCAGGAAAACGGCGGCCGTCGAGATCCCCATCACCATCGCCAGATTCTTAAACCCGCTTTTCGTCTTGTCGTACTCGCCGCCAATCTGCAATTGATAGCCCGGAGGCAGAGAAGCTTTAAGCGATTCCAGCTTCGGCATCACCTGCTTTATAACTTCCGAACTCAGATGCCCGGCGGCAGGGAAGGTGCGTATGTTCATCGCGCGAAATTGTTCGTACCGCACAATGCGACTGGTCACAAGATCATGATTCACGCTCGATATCTGGGAGAGCGGGATCTTTGAGTTGTCTTGGGATGCGTAAACATACAGGTTCTCAACATCGGAGAGATGGCTGCGATCCGTCATTCGAGCGCGCGCGACGATGGGAATCTGTTTCTGACCTTCTTGCAGCACGCCAACTGTCGACCCGCTGATCGCGGCAGTCGATGAGTTCGCAACGTCCATGTTCGTAACGCCGGCAAGGTTGGCACGATCTGGATCTACCGTCAATTGAATGAGCGTGTTATCGTCGCCCCATTCATTTCGCGTGCGTTCAGAATACGGGCACGAACGTAATATCTCTTCCACCTGATCTGCAATCCTTCGCAGATTCCGTATATCGTCATCCTCCTGCGTTGCATTTACGTCCGCGGTGCTGGACACACGAATCTCGATGGGATAGTCGACTGGGTTGGTCAGAAGCTGGCGCGCATCGAGGCGTGCACCGGGAATGGATGCGGTAAGCACCGGCTGAAGTTCACGGATGAATTGCGGCGTAATCTCCTTGTCGCTGACTTCCACGAGCACTTGCGCGTAATTCAACTGCTGAAGTTGTGGAGATGCTGAGAACCAGAATCGCGGGCCGCCTCCGCCAACAAATGTCGTAACGTAACGCAGAACCGCCCCCTGATCCTTTCCGGCCCGTTCGGCGGAAAACTTCTCCGCCTGCTGGCGCACAATCTCTTCCACTTTGAGTGCTGTTTCATTGGTAGCACCGAGATTCACGTCGTTCGGCAGCCAGACGTCGATGTACGACCAGTACTGAACGTCTTCAGGAAAGAATGCGACTTTCAACTGTGCGAAGATCACTCCGCCAAGCACAAGGAATAGCAGTGATCCGAAGAAAAACTTCCAGCGGTGCTCGATCGAGTAGCGGGCAATACGGGCGTACCAGCCGTAAAAGCCCGCCTCGCGCATCTCCTCTATGGGTTTCGCAGCCTTCTTCTCCGGACGCAACAAGTAAAAGGCCGTTAACGGCAAAAATGTCATCGACATGAGACGGGACGCCACCAGCGAACACGTCATAACGACCGGAAGGCTGTAAAGGAAATATCCCGTACTGCCGGTCACCATCAGGAAAGGCAGGTATGCGACGATATTCGTCACCGTCGCATACATGATCGCCGTCGCCAGCTTCGTCGGGCCAAGCCATGCCGCGACGACGTTCGGATGTCCCTCCGCCAATGCCCGCTTGATTGAGTCGCCGGCCAGGACCGGGTCGTCAACCAGAAGCCCCAGCGCAATAATGAGTGTGGCCACCGAAGTCTGCTGGATGTCGATGCCCAGCAGATACATCGCACCGAATGTCATGGCCAGCGTGATCGGCATTGAAATCGCCATGAGCATTGCAGAACGCCATTCCCAGAATCCCACCCACGAAACCAACACGACCAGCCCGATGGCCTCGTAGAGCGCGTCCATGAAAAGACCGATGTTTTCTTTCACCTGCAGGGGCTGATCCGAAGTGCGCGCAATGATCAGGTCTTCAGGAAGATACTGCTTCACCGCAGCAAGTTTCGAGTCAACGCTTCGCCCGAATGCATCGATCTGTTCGCCGTCCTTCATCTGGACCGCGACAGTGACCGCGCGGCTGCGATGCCATTTCCCTTCTTTGTCCGCCCAGGTCAGGTAGTTAAGGTACTTCGCCGGACTTTGGTATCCCCGGGAGATCTCCACAAGATCCCGAAGGTAAACAGGACTGGCGCCCCCCTGGGATCCCGCGGCCATAGTATTGGCCGATGCAGATGCTTGCGAATTCGCGCCTGCGGCAGCGGTCGACGTAGTACCGATGATGACATCGCCAATCTGTTTGGGATCGGTAAATTTCCCCGAAGGATCGATCTGGATGTTCTTCGGGCCGACCTCGAGCTGGCCGCCGGGCAACGTGATATTCCGCGCTCCGAGTATGTCCTTCAGGTTTGAGGGCTGTAGTCCATACGACGCCAGTCGATCCTGCGAGTAATTAAGGTAAACCTGCTCGGGAAGCACTCCCTTTCGATCGATCTTTGCCACTTCGGGAGCTCCTTGCAGAGTCCGGCCAATCAGATCGGTATAGTCGTCGAGCTGGCGATAGGAATAGCGGTCCCCGGCAACAGCTGCAAGCTGGCTCTCGGTCTCGGATGGATCGCGTATGAAGACGACGGGCCACGAGTCGGGATGAATTTCTGAACGATGCAGGTTTTCCCGGATCCATTGATCTCCGATCGCCCGCAACTGCTCCTCACTCACCTTTGACGCTACATCCACGCCTATAAACCCGCTGCCCTCAAAAAAGTGCGGATCGGAAATGTTTTTATTCTCAACCCCCGCAAGAATGACTGAGTTGAACGGCTCGCGGACCATAGCCGGTGCGATCGAAGTCGGAAACGCCGAAACGATGCTGATGCGAGGTTGATGCGCGTTCTTCCCCTCCTTGTCTCGCGTCTGCTCGATGGCTCGTCGTATGGAGGCAGCTCTCAGCGAGATATCTATTGAATTTGCCGGCGGACTCGCCACCGTCAACATCATCGCCGCCGTATCGCCAAAATCACTGTTGAACTGAATCGGCCCGGCGCCCTGTGGCAGTTTGCTGTTGAGCGCGATCAATTTGAGGTTGATATCGGCAAATTGCTTCTTCGGGTCCGACACATTGTCGTTCAACTGCACATAGACCAGGGAAAGCCCCGGAAAACTTATGGAGCGAATTCCGAAATCGGCCGGCGTAGGCCCTTTGATCATCGGATTCTGCGCCATCGTTTGTTCCACTGGCCGAGTGACCAATTGCTCTACTTCTTCAGCGGTCGCACCGGGCCAGTTCGTGGATGCGACGGCGACTCGAACCGGGATGATGGGGTCCTTGCGCTTTGGCATGTGTACGTACCCATACCATCCCCACACTGCAACCGCGATCAGAAGCACAAAGCCAACCTGGCGATGCTCCGTGAAGAAGCGCGCCGTGTTGTGCGTGTTGGCGATATACTCCGCTTCTGACTTATGACTCATAGGTTCATCCAGACCGCCGTTAGGGAATTACACGAACCTGATCGCCGCTTTTGACAAGGGTGGCGCCTGCAGTAACTACTCGCTCTCCCAGCTTCAGGCCCCCATTCACACCGATCATGTCCCCGTAGACCTCGCCAAGATCCACAGGACGGAGTTGTGCCGACTCCACTTCTCCATCGCCCTGCGCTGTCAGCACCGCAAATCCATTGGTGCGCTGCGGGTCGTGAATCACCGCGGACAACGGCACTGCCATTACCGACTTCGGGAGTGGAGCACCGTCCACCGATAGAGACGCAATCATGCCGGACTTCAATTCATCCTTCGGATTTGCGATCGAGACCTCTACGGAGAAAACGCGGCTCTTCGGATCCGCGGAAGGAGAGATCGCCGTAACTCTTCCGGTGAAGGTTTTCGGAAGCGCATCGGTCGTGATGATTTGAGACTGGCCGATACGCACTCGGCTTATCGATGTGTCCGGAACTCCGAAAACGGCCTTCACGGTTTTCGTATCCGCAATCGTGAATCCATTCGTGGCGGGGCCAACAAAGCTGCCGGCATCCACGCTGCGCTTTACAATCCAGCCATCGAATGGCGCCTGAAGCGAGCAGTATGCAAGCGCAGTCTGCGCCTCGCTGAGCTGCGCCTGGGCTGCTGCAACCTGGGCCGCGCTGGTATCCAGTTGTGCCTGCGCTGAATCCAATTCCGGCTTCGTCGCGCTTTGCGAGGCATAGAGCGTCGAAACGCGATCGAAGCTTAACTTGTCCTTCAGATGCTGGGCCTGCGCGCCCGAAAGCTGAGCTTTGGCCTGGCTAAACTTATCCTGATAGTTCTGCTCGCTCACAACAGCAAGAACAGTTCCCTTCTTGACCCAATCGCCCTGGTCGATATTTCGCTTCCCTCCGCTTGCACTCGCTACCTGGCGCACGCGATCGACATAGCCGCTGGATTGAAACGCGAGATCAACCTGCGAATAAGGAACGATGCTGGCGGAATAGCGTGCAGCATTTCCAACGGCCACGCTTCGCACCATCGCCGTACGAACCGGTAAAAGCTGCTTCTGAGGCACAGGTTGATGGCTGCAGGCACCCACCAAAACGCAGACGACACCCGCGCTCGCTGTCGAGATTAACCTTGCCTTCGTTGAGCGTGGCATCGAATCACTCCTCTCCCAGCGCTTTTTCAAAGCTGGCTTTGGCGCTCCAGAAAGCGAGCAGGCTCTCCTCATATTCGTTTTCGGCAGTGGCGACCGCTGCCTGCTGGTCGAGCACATCGCGGAGCAAGACAGCAGACTGCTTGAACTTGTCGTTAACCTCACGAAGCTTTTCGCTTGCTGCGGCGCGAGCGGCGTCAGCCACTGCAAGTAAAGACCGGCTCTCTACTAGTTTCCGAAAACAGCTGTCTACCTCAAGAAGAACCTGCGAACGCGCCTCATCCAGTTGATATTTGCTCTGCTCCACTACGACATCTTTCTGCTTGAGTTCGTCTCTGCGGCGTCCCCATTCGAAAGGCTCCCAGCGCATCTCCACACCGGCCGAAGCAATATTCTCGGGCAGAATCGACGTGTTGAACGGACTCGTGTAATGGAATGCTGCCCCGATGTCAGGAATGTACTGCGCTTTGGCTAGCTTTCGATCGTAATCCGCTCGATGCGTATCAATTTCAGCCTCCTTGATCTCAGGCCGCTGCGACACTGCCTTCTGGCGCGCAACCTTCAGGTCGATCTCTTCCGCCTGTTCCGGAGGCACCTGCTGCGTTCGAAAAGGAACATCCAGATCCCGGCCCATCAGAAAGTTGAGCTGTTCCTTCTGCGTCTGCAGCGTATTGTTCAACTGAATCACCTGATATTGGGCCTGCGCCAGCTTGGCTTTCACGTCCAGGCTGCTCGATTTCAATACAGAATGTTGAGCAACGTAATCGAGAACAACCCTGTCTGTCTCCTGATATTGCTTCACCGTTGCCGTCGCAGCATCGAGAGCGCTTTCGGTCTGCAGTACCGCGTAGTAAGCCTGCTTGACATCCGCTACCACCGACTGGCGCTTTGCTTCATATTTCTGTCGCGAGAGATCGACGTCAAGTTTCTGCTCCTCAATTGCCAGTCCAATTTTGTAAAGCTGGCTCACAGGCTGAGACACTTCCGCGAGCACAATACCGGTAAATCCCTGGGAGAGGTTGATCTTTGTGTCTGTTCCCGGCACAGCCTGGTGATCGGAGGATTGAAATGTGTTGGCCGGAAAGTCCCATGTGGGCGACGTCAGCGTGGCGGAACCAAAGAAATAGGTGCTGAACGAAGGAAGACGCTTCGTTTTTGTCGATGCAACCGCCCATTCGGCTTTTGTAATGTCCAGTTCCAGAATCTTTGCCGGCCTGTTGTTCGCCAGAGCGATCTTGACCGCTTCAGAAAGCGGAAGTTCGGGCTCCTGCGCAAAGAGCCCTCCCGCCGCGATCACCATGTACAAAAAAACAACCACCGGAAGCCTGCGCATTCAATCCTGCCCCGATCTATCGATGCGCCCCGCCGCCGTGGGGCCCAAGGTTGTTCAGATCGTCGAGTACTGCTTGCCGGTCCTGCGGCCGGAAATCCCCAGTCTTCATCACAGACTCGATCTGCGCTTTCGAGTTGTTGAGAGCATGCAGCGCCTGCAAGGGATGGCCTGAATCGCCCTTGGCCGACTTCAGTTCGTTCAAGCTGTCCTGGAGCTGTTGAACCTGGGCTTCCGTGGGATTGCCCGACATCACAGCTTTGAAAATATCTTTACCAAGTTTTTGTCCGGCTGAAGGCGGCGCCTCGGACGCAGGCTGCTGTTTGCTGGCGACCACTCCTTCCAAATCCAGGATCAGCGTTTCGCGATCCTTCGGACCGACCGATGCGAGAGTCTTCTTCATGTTTGAAACGGCGCGCCATGGTGTAAGTAGATCCACAGGCGATTCCGGCGTTTGCTCCGAGCGCGCGCTCTTCAATGTCTCCGCATCAGCCTGTAATTGTTTCACCTGTGGAACTGTGATGCTGCCATTGAGCACCGCCGTCTTCATGTCCTGCTTGAACTTCTCCATTGCGGGGCTCGCTGCATCCTGCGCACTTACCGCCGTCGAAAGCAACACTGCAAGAACCAACTGAAGCGAAATCCTTAGAAAGGTTCTCATCACTCTCTCTTTCGTTGTGGATCATCGAATGGGAATTGGCACGACATCAAAACAGATCGATTTAGAACGCTTCAATGTTGTTAGCGGCCCTTTATGGGGCTCCCAGAATGCATTTCCTTTGCCTCTTACGCGAACCGGTTCGCCGGCGTGGTGGCTCGTTCAGCTCCATCGCAAAATTGAAGCGGTTGCGTCAGAGATCGGAGAACAGAGAATGGCAATTTGTTGCTTCGTTCCTGGGTACCAAATCAGGATCGAAGCCTATCGGGCGTTTCACATCTTTGCGGCAACTGCTGCTGCTCGAAAACCTCCTCTGACTTGGTTCTCCAGGCAGATCGAGCCTGCGCCCGGCAATCGGCCTTCAGGGAAAGAAATCTGAAAAGAACGATATCCTAAATATCTGCTCGCAAGAAGAGATATTTTTCCAGTTCTGCGGGTCGTCGATTGGACTGTCGATCTTTCGATCGGGGTCAACCCAGTTCCGCGCGAATCTCGAATCTTGCCCCACCTGCAATCTCAGAAAGGCCATCCGCATCGGGCTATTCGAGTGGCTCACAAGATGCGGGCACAACAACGGTTGCCACCCCAGGGGCGGCGCCTGGTTGCAAACGGGCTTTACTGCCGAAAACGGCGTCGGTAGACAGCACAGATTATGGAATGAGAAACTTTGCTCGCTGGGAGAGTTCGCGCTTGCCAGTTGTCCGTTTCCCCTTCGGATTGAGCACAATCGTTTTCCCGAAGGAGATTCGCCCCCAGGGGAGTCTGCCGACGTTGATTATTGCCTTGCGCTTGCGACAGAAAGAAGGCACTTGTTACCGCCTCAACCGTGCGCTGCGGCTCGCGAGCCTTGCGCTTTGCTTCACATTCTTCGGATGTCGCCACTCCACAACGGCCAGCACCGGCCGCAGCGTCGATTTCAATCAGGACGTTCAACCCGTCCTGGCAGCCCGGTGCTTCAGTTGCCACGGGCCCGACCCGGAAATGCGCAAAGCCGGGTTGCGACTCGATCTCGGTGAATTCGCTCTGAAAAAACGGCCGGGCCGCCCGGATGCGATCGTGCCAGGGCATCCCGAGAACAGCGAGTTGATCTCCCGGATTGAATCGCACGATCCGCACTACCTGATGCCTCAGAACCCGCAGGGCGAAGCCAAGCCGATGAGTGCCGGCGAAATCGCGATTCTCAAGGAATGGATCCGCGAAGGCGCGGTCTATCGGCCCCATTGGGCGTTCGAGGCTCCCTCCCGTCCCGCGGTTCCTCCGTCAAAATCACATCCCAACTCGCCTCATAACCCCATCGACAACTTCGTCCTTGCCAAGCTTGACGCGGCTGGCCTTCAGCCCTCGCCTCAAGCCGACAAAGCGACGCTGATTCGTCGCGTGACGCTCGACCTCACTGGCCTCCTGCCCACTCCCGAAGAGGTGCGCAGGTTCGAGGACGATAACTCTCCAGATGCCTACGAACATTTGGTGGATAATCTGCTCAGCCGGCCTGCATTCGGAGAGCAGCGTGCCCGTTATTGGCTGGATTACGCCCGTTATGCGGATACCTACGGATTGCACTACGACAACAGTCGCGACATCTGGCCTTACCGCGATTACGTGATTCGCTCCTTCAATAACAACAAGCCGTTCGACCAGTTCGCGAGCGAGCAAATAGCGGGCGATTTGCTGCCGGCTAACGATCTCGATCCGCTCATTGCCAGCGGCTATGTGCGTCTGGGAGAAAGCAGCAACGAGGGCGGCACGATTGCGGAAGAGCTTCGGTTCAACATCGCACGAGATCGTACCGAGGCCTACGGTGCCACATTTCTGGGACTCACAGTTGGTTGTGCTGTGTGCCACGATCACAAGTTCGATCCCACCACGCAGAAAGACTTTTATTCGCTGAGCGCCTTCTTCAACAACATCGACGAGAAGCCATTCAACGGCGACCGGCCTGTGTGGACTCCGGTTCTGCGTATTCCTAAACCGCTCAATCGCGATGCCTACAATCACGTCTACGCGAGGCGCGCGGAGCTTCTCGCGCAACTCCGTTCAATGCGCAACCACGATCAAGCTCTTGTCAGCGCCTGGCTCGCTTCCAGCAAAACCCCGCCCCAGCCTGTGTCAACCGACAAGCTGCTCATTCGCCTTCGCCTCGACGAAGGCAGCGGCGACGTTCTGCACAACACTGCTCCTCACCCTTCCCCGGCAATATTCAAGGCGACAATTGTGCCTCCCGAGTGGGGCGAGACAACCTGGCTCTGGCCGGATTTCCGAATGCAGTCGAACACGCGTGTCCTTCTCGACCGTTCCGGCGACTTCGAATCCAACCAGCCCTTCGCCGCCGGTGGCTGGTTCATGTTCCGCTCCGCACCCTATTTTGCGATCGATGACACCGCCGGGGCAATCGTCTCCAGGATGGACACCGCCCAGCACGACCGCGGCTGGGATCTCGCCGTTCGCAAAGGCATCGTCTCGCTCGAACTCGTCAACTCGGCGCCGAAAGACCCCAAAGACAAAAAGCTTCCGGATGTGAAGGAGACGTTTGATTATCCGTCGCCGGACAATTTGACGAAAGAGGAACTCGCTGCCTACAAGCCTCCCGAGAAGAAAGACCTGAAGAAAAAAGAGGAGAAAAAGGACGAGAAGAAGCCGGATAAGAAAGAGCCCCCGGATCCTACTCCTCTCGTCGCAATCCGTGTTTCCACGCTCACCCCGCTTCCGACCGACGGCAAGTGGCGCCATATCTTTTTCTCATACGATGGCTCTGGTCGCGCTTCCGGAGTAAAAATCTTCATCGACGGCAAACCCGCTGACACTCGAGTCGAAAGCGACACGCTTCACGGTCAAACCATCCGCACTGGCGCGCCCATGCAGCTCGGTTGGCGATCGCCCGATGCGAACCCCGCGAAAGAGCTCCGCTACCAGGACTTTCGGCTCTATGCCAGATCGTTGCCCCCGGAAGATGTTCGGCGTCTTCCTTTCGAAGACTATGTCGCTGAGATCGCTTCAAAGCCCCAGTCCCAGTGGACTCAAGATCAGTGGCACGTCGCAAGCGAGTTTTACCTGAACAACGTCGACCCGGCCTTTCGCGCAGCCTATGCGAAGATGCACTCACTCGACGCACAGCTTGACGGGCTCTCAGTCGGCGGCGATATCACTCAGGTCGCGTGGGAGAAGCCCACCCTCGCATACGCCCATGTTCTGGAACGCGGCAACTATGCCGCCCGCACGGATCGGGTCCAAGCCAATATCCCGCACTACCTTCCTCCTCTGCCGGCCAATGCTCCACGCAATCGGCTGGCCCTGGCGCGCTGGACCGTCAGCCCGGAAAACCCGCTGACGGCGCGAGTCACGGTCAATCGCATGTGGTACGAGCTCTTCGGCACGGGCATCGTCGAGACGACTGAAGACTTCGGCATCATGGGCCAGCGCCCCACCAATCAGGAACTCCTCGATTGGCTTTCTGTGGAGTTTCATGAGAGCGGCTGGAACGTAAAACACATGTACAAGCTGATGGTGATGTCGGCGGCATACCGGCAGAGCCCGAAATCCACGCCTCAGCAGCTTGCCAAAGATCCGCGTAATCTTCTGCTTTCGCACGGCCCCCGCTTCCGGATGGATGCCGAAATGCTCCGCGACATTACTCTTCAATCCGGCGGCCTCCTGGTCCCTCGTATCGGTGGCCCGAGCGTTAAACCTTACCAGCCCGCCAACGTGTGGGAACAGGTCAGTTATCCCACCAGCGACACGCTCATTTATGTGCAGGACAATGGCCAGTCGCTTTATCGCCGAAGCATGTACACCTATCGCAAACGCATGGCCTCGCCCCCAAACATGGACGTCTTCGACGCGCCCGTTCGCGACGCAGTCTGTACGCGACGGCAGCGAACCAATACGCCGTTGCAGGCTCTCGTAACCATGAACGATGTGCAGTGGATCGAAGCTGCCCGTGCACTCGCCGAGCGCGTCATCCACGAGGCCGGCCCGAAACCCGAAGCACGCATTGACCGTATGAGTGAAATACTCCTGGCGCATGATCCCAAGCCACAGACTTTGACTTTGCTGGAAGCCTCTCTCGCGCAAATGCAGAAGCACTACGACAGCGATCCGAAAGCGGCGCATGCGCTCATCCACGAAGGCGAAAGCAAACCCTCAACCGAAATTTCCGAAACGCAGCTCGCCGCATGGACCATGATTGCGAATGAAATGCTCAACCTGGATGAGACTCTGAACAAGTAGTCGAGGCAACCGATGAAGCAGCATCCGCTCTGTACTGATTGCGAACAGGAACTGGACATTACAAGCCTTCCGATTCCTTCCGGCCTCAAACGCGAGTGGACCGCAATTGAAACACGCCGTCGGTTCCTCGGCCGTTCAGGAAAAGTGCTCGGATGGGCAGCTCTCGCTAGCCTCTTCGGCGAATCTGCGCTGCAGGGTCGAGCCGTCGACGAAACGGCCGCTGCCATCTCGCCGGGCCGCAATGCGCTTCGCGCACCGCACTTCGCTCCTAAGGCCAAGCGCGCCATTTACCTCTTCATGTCGGGCGGTCCACCGCAAATGGATCTCTTGGACTACAAGCCGAACCTGGCTGCGCAGTATGACAAAGACATTCCCAATTCCGTGCGCGGAAACCAGCAGCTTACCGGCATGACCGCGGGACAGTCGCGATTTCCCATCGCACCCTCGCACTGGAGCTTTAAACAGTACGGGCAGACCGGAACATGGGTAAGCGAGCTGCTCCCCTACACCGCAAAAATGGTCGACGAGCTCACCATCGTCAAGTCGGTCAATACCGATGCGATCAATCACGAGCCGGCCATCATGTTCATCAATACCGGCAACATGAATCCCGGCAAACCGTGCTTGGGATCGTGGCTCGCCTACGGCTTGGGCAGCATGAATGACAATCTGCCCACGTTTATCGTCCTGCAGACGAAAACCAATCCCAAAGAAAATAACCAGCCGGTCTCTTCTCGGCTTTGGAGCAGTGGTTTCCTTTCGTCGGAATACGCTGGCGTCGGCCTGCGTTCAGGTGGAGATCCTGTCCTTTATCTCGCTGACCCCGACGGCATCAATCGCGAAGTGCGTCGCAAAATGCTCGATGCCGTGGAAGAGATCAATCGCCAGACCTTCGCAGATGTCGGAGACCCTGAGACCAACTCGCGCATTGCTCAATACGAAATGGCATTTCGCATGCAATCCTCGGTGCCCGAACTTACTGACCTCAGCAAGGAGCCGCAATCCACGTGGGATCTCTACGGCCCGGATGCGAAGGAACCCGGCACCTTCGCCTATAACTGCCTTATGGCACGGCGCATGGCTGAACGCAACGTGAGATTCGTTCAGATTTACAAACGCGGTTGGGACGTACACGGAGATGTCGTCGGCGTCCTTCCGGTGCTTTGCCAGGAGACAGACCGTGGGTGTTACGCGCTCGTCACCGATCTCAAGCGCCGCGGCCTGCTCGACGACACCCTTGTTGTTTGGTCCGGCGAATTTGGACGCACTGTGTATAGCCAGGGAGGCCTCAGCAAAGAGAACTATGGCCGCGATCATCATCCCCGATGCTTCACCACCTGGATGGTAGGCGGAGGCGTCCGCCCCGGCATCACCTATGGCGAGACCGACGACTACAGCTATAACGTCGTGAAAGATCCCGTCCATGTGCGCAACTTCAATGCCACCATCCTCGCCTGCCTCGGCATCGATCACAACCGCCTCACGTTCGATTTTCAGGGACTCGACCAGCGCCTCACAGGCCCGCAGCCCGCGTACGTTGTCAAAGGACTGCTCGCGTGATCGTTGCCGATCGTGTCACGAGCGCCGCTCGTGGCTTCCTCCAGCAAGTACGAATCGCACCATCATCTTTGCTGTGGGCAGGGATAACCTCCCTGCTTCTTGTATCGTTGCCATTCGCGTTCCGCCTTGAACGGCCGCCCTCATGCAGATTGGCTGCAGTTTCTCGGCCGATTTCATCCCGCGTTATTGCATATTCCAATCGGCTTGATCTTCCTTCTTCCGATATTGGAAATTGCCGGATCCAGACGCCCGGCATTACGCGAAGCAGCAGACTTCGTTCTTCGTGCAGCGGTAGCATTCGCCCTGCCTACCTTTGCGCTTGGCTACATGTTGGCCTACAGCTCCGGTGACACCGGCACGACCGTCACTCGTCACATGTGGGGAGCCATCGCTCTTTGCATCGGCTTAATGCTCTGCCTCCTTGCCCGCCATGCATGGCTAATGTCCAGGCAATCGCGTATCTATCCCGTTCTGCTCACCGCCACTCTGCTCGCTCTCGTCTGGACAGGACACGAGGGCGGCTCCATCACGCATGGCAGCGACTACATCACTCACTACATGCCGCCCCCTCTCCGCGCTCTCTTCCCGGCTGCCGATCTCGACGGCGTCAGACCAGATTCCTTTTATGCGCAGCACATCCAACCGGCCTTCGAAGCTAAGTGCGTCGCCTGTCATGGCGGAGGCACTCAGAAAGGCAACCTGCGTCTCGACTCATACAGCAGTCTGATCCGGGGCGGAAAAAACGGGCCGGTAATCGTCGCTGGCAAACCCGAAGCCAGCATGCTGATTCTTCGCATAACGCTGGCTCCCGGAGATCCCCACTTCATGCCGGCGGAGGGCCGCACTCCCCTCACCACCGACGAAGTCTCCACAATTCGCGCGTGGATCAGTGCCGGTGCGACGTCGACAGCTACAAGTATCACTGGCGTCCATTCAGCCGACGAACGGCCCGAGCCACCACCTGTGCCCGTTGGCGACTACAGCCGGCTCATGCCGGAAATCCTACGCACCCAGCAGGGCCTCGGTGCAAAGCTCGTTCCCATGTCGGCCAATCCGTCTGACGGTCTCATCCTTCGGACTGTCGACGTTGCACCCACCTTTGGCGATGCGCAGCTCGCTGAATTCCAGAAGTTCGCACCATATATTGTCGAAGCAGAACTTGCCCGCACTGCCGTTACCGATGCATGTTTTGATACGCTGAAGACGTTCACGCACCTTCGCGCTCTTCACCTCGAGGGCACATCCGTCACTGGCGCGAATCTCTCCAAGCTCAGCTCTCTCACTGAACTCACTTATCTCAACCTGAGCGGAACCAAAGTGACTTCGCAGGCCGTCGCCCCTCTCAGGAACATGCCTCGTCTCCGTCATCTCTATCTTTTCAATACGCCTGCCCAGCCCGAAAACACATCCGCAAGAGGCAACCCATGAAACCGCTTCAGACGACCCAATCCCGCCGTGCGTTTCTGGCATCCGCTGGAGCCACCGTCTTCGCTCCTCTAGCCCCGGCTGGCGCACACGCCAGGGAGGTACAAAACCACGTGAATCCCTCAGAAACTCTTCTCACTGGCAATGGAGAATGGACCTACGAAGTCGCGACTGGATGGGGAACCCTTCCTTCAGGCACCAACTTCGGCGGCACGCACGGGGCAATTGCGCAGGACAAAGCCGGAAATATCTACGTCAGTACACAAAGCGCCACGGGAATTCTCGTTTACAGTCCTCATGGCCACTTCCTCAAGACCATTGCCAGTGCCTTCCCTGAAGTCCACTCGATGATCCACGCTGAAGAAGATGGAGTCGAATACTTCTACACCACCGTGCAGAAAGGCACTCCCAGCGAGAATTGGCTCTTCGTAAAAATGAAGACGGACGGCACGCCGGTGCTGAAAATTACCGCTCCGCCCGAAGCCGGCTTCAAGTCGCCAAATGAATGGCGGATCACCGCTGCGGTCCCAGCTCCGGATGGCTCCATCTTCATTGCCAACGGATACGGTGATTCGCGAATCTTTCACTTCGACCGCGAGGGAAACTACCTCCAGAGCTATTCCAGCAAGGGAGCGCAGCCCGGACAGCTCGACTGCAGCCACGGACTTACCCTCGATACACGCTTCGGGCAGCCCCTCCTGCTCGTGTGTGATCGCGAAAACCGCCGGCTATGTCACTTCGATCTCAACGGCAAGTACGTCGGAACCGTCACCGAACACCTGCGCCGTCCCTGCCAGGTTAGTCTTCATGGGGACTACGCCGTTGTCTCAGAACTCGAGGGCCGCGTCACCGTTCTTGATCGCGATAACGTGCCGGTTGCGTTTCTTGGCGACAATCCGAATCGATCGCAGTGGGCCAATTACGACTTGGACCCAAAGACGATCGCCGCGGCGACCTTCAGTGCCGCCCACGGTTGCTTCATTGATCGCGAGGCCAATATCTATATATCCGATTGGAACCATACAGGCCGGGTGAATCGATTCAAGAAAAGGCCTGCCTGATCGGCGCAGGCAAAGCTCTTGAGAGTCCTCGCCAATGGGGAGATTCAGAGAGTTGGATCGACAGTCACACGCAAGGTTGACGTGAGAGTCCTGGCGGCCACGCATCGCGACCTTCAAGGGAGAGTGAAAGAAGGACTTTTTCGCGAGGACCTCTTCTATCGATTGGCAGTTGTTCCCATCCAATTGGCTCCTTTGCGAGAGAGGAGAGAAGACATCGAAGTGCTTTGCACGATGTTGTGTTCGAAAATCGCCAGGGAAATGAAGGTGCCAAGCAAGCCGCTTAGTCGGGAAGCACTTCAAAAACTGAAGAAGTATGCTTTTCCGGGAAACGTTCGCGAACTCGGGAACTTGCTCGAGCGCGACTTGATTCTTGGTCAGGATACGGAGCTAAAACCTGAGGATTTCCCGTTGCCAATCGTGGGTTTTTCGCCGAGTTCTGAATCCAGGGAATTTTGCGTGGAGCGGCTCATCGCTCAGTTCCCCGAGCAGTTCGACATTCGCGAGACGTTTACACGGCTGGAGAAGGGTCTGATTGAACGCGCCATCGACTTATCGGGAGGCGCACAAGCGGAAGCGGCGAGACGGCTTGGTTTGTCGCGAAGTGACTTCGGTTACAAATTAGGCAAACACTCGATGAGCAATAGGTAAATGCTTCACGCCAATTCTCCTCGGCAGCCATGGTCGACTAGCAACAAATCGCCGAGGCACCCATCAAGCCGACAAGGTGAAATGCTGAGCTTGGTTCGGATTTACCCACTTACTTCAAGCTCGCGGCCTCGATGGTTTGCACCATCGTATTGATGAGCATACGGATCGCCGCAGCATCTGTTCTGACGATGACTGCTTCGCCATCCGGAGGGGCAACTTGACATCGATTCCATAAACGGTCGGGCTTGCCTTCGATCTCGTGATGCACCCACTCAGACTGCTCAGTCTCTAGATACTCACACAGAAGAGAGGCTGGGTCTTCCCTTGCTTCACTCACGTTCGACTTCCTGCCTAATATACTGCGCTGAATTCGCGCAGCCTTTGGCGGGCGGCCAAAGGTGTTTTGCGCCGCGCAGACCGGTTCCCGCTCGTGAAAGAATAGGGAATTCTGGAAGCGGCATTCCGTTGATTGCCTCGAATTCTAAATTCTAAAAAAACGATTCATGGCGGACCATGAGCGTTTGAAGAGACTTCCGGGGGAACCTAGATAAACGCCACCAGAGTCGCCGCCATGCCCAAGGGCATGACCGCCTAACCGGAGGTAATCCCAACCCAACCGACGCGCCAAAAGAAGGCTGGAAGTCAATTAATGATAGATGAATGTAATTTAGAGCAGTTCGGCCTTCTGCATTCATCGGGCGTATTGTCACGCGCGGCCCGTTTTCCGTTACCGATCCCTGCCTACTTTCCGACTCATTTACTCGGATTCCAGGGGTCCGGACTCACCTAGGGAGGCGCTTGCAACCCAAAGACGCAGGTTCTGCCCATTAGGGTCAAACGCGGTGATAAAAGCGCTTCTGGATCATTGCTGTGGGCGACAACCTTGAAGCTGGCATGGCCCCGCGGGCGTTCCACTCCAAACGGGCGATCCGTTACAATTGTCGGTCTGGGGTGATGGCGATGGCTGTTCCTAAGCCTATTCGCATCCTGAGCGTCGAGGACCATCCGGTCTTCCGCGAAGGGCTAAGCACGATCATTAGCTCGCAGCAGGATATGCTCCTGGTTGCGCACGCAGCCAATGCTGTTGATGCCGTCGCAGAGTTTCGTCACCACATGCCAGATGTCACCCTGATGGATCTCCGCCTTCCCGGCACCGATGGGACGGACGCCCTGATCGCGATTCGAGGGGAGTTTCCTCAAGCTCGGATCATCATGCTAACTACTTCCGACGGCGATGCCGAGATCCAGCGAGCGATGCGAGCGGGCGCTTCGGCTTACGTGTTGAAGAGCATGCCGAAGGATGAATTGCTGGCGGTAGTCCGGTCGGTCCATGCTGGAAAACGTCACGTACCGCCAGAGGTAGCCGCCCGCCTCGCCGAGCATTTGGGCGACGACGATCTTACGGCGAGAGAACTGGACGTCCTTCGCCTTATTCGAGACGGCCACCGTAACAAACAAATTGCCGATCGATTGGACATTGCCGAAACTACCGTCAATTTCCACATCAAGAATCTCGTGGACAAGCTTGGGGCCAATGATCGGACCCATGCGGTAACCATCGCGATCAGGCGCGGCTTGCTTCAGATCTGACTTCGCCGTACCTGTAGAAAACTGCAGAATGGCGACTGGAGATATTGGTATGCCGCTAGAGCCGGCCAGAGAGTAACTTCAAAGACGGGTTGAACTCGTTATCGCAATGGTGAAGCTGAACATTCCGCGCTCTGTTCTGCTCTTCCTTCTGTTCTGCATGCCGTCGGTCTGGGCGGTCGATCCCAACCGGCAGATCACACAATACGGGCATACCGCCTGGCGCGCTCAGGATGGAATCGAGATTGGAACTACGGTGGCACAGACGCCGGACGGGTACCTGTGGTTCGGTACACCAAGTGGCCTGTTGCGCTTCGACGGGGTCAAATTTGTTCCGTACGAACTCCCTCCGATCACTCCGGCGATCCGCGGATTTTTTTACCTTCTTGGCACACGCGATGGCAGTCTGTGGATCGGAACTGCAAACGGACTCGTCCGATTGAAAGACGGCAAATTGCAGTGGTTTTCGGATCCAGCCCAACACAGCGGAATCAGTGCCATCTACGAGGATTCCGCGGGGACAATCTGGCTGACCCGGTACCACGCTCCGCGGGGTGAGGGGCCTTTATGCAGAGTGCAGGGAAACGGACTCCATTGTTACGGCAAAGCAGACGGAATACCAGTTAAGTATGGCCTCGGATTGACCAAGGACGCTGAGGGAAATCTGTGGTTTGGATCCAGCGCACTTTGTCGGTGGCGACCCGGTTCCGTGAGTACGTACCTGAATGAAATAAGCAAGCGTCCCGTTTCCGGCTACGGCGTAATTGATGTCGCGACCGGACCGTCCGGAACAATTTGGGCTACGACCGACGTTGCAGCTCCAGGTTTGGGTGTTGTTTCTTCTTCGGGTGGAAAGTGGGCCTCCTACATTGTTCCGGGCTTTGACGGGAGCAAGGTACTCTCCCACACCCTCTTCATGGATCGGGAGCACTCCCTTTGGATTGGGACCACCTCGGATGGCCTCTATCGTGTCCACAATGGAATCGCCGAACATTACGGAACTGCTGATGGTTTATCAGGTGGGGAAATCCACCTGATCTACGAAGACCGCGAAGGGGATATCTGGGTGGTGACGAACGGCGGAATCGATATGTTTCGCGACACAGCCGTGGTCAGTTACTCGGAGCGCGAGGGGCTATCGGATGAATCGATTGTCACCGTTCTTGGATTGCGAGACGGTTCGCTGTGGATCGGAAACGGAGGCGTGATCGATATCTTGAAAGACGGGCGGCACGCGGTTCTCCCTGCCAAGGGTAAGTTTGATGAATCTGTGATGGCTTTGTTTGAGGATCGTAAGGGCATCGTTTGGGTTGGGCGCGACAGTAAGTTATTTGCCTACGAGAATGGGCGATTCCGGGAATTCAGGCGAGCAGACGGATCCAAACTTGATGACGGGAGAGTCGCACAGATCACGGAGGATACTGAGGGAACCATTTGGGTGCTGACTGAACATCATCGTGTCTTCCGAGTCGAAAACGATAGCGTACGGCAGATATTGACGACAAGCGCCGACAATCGCCTCTCAGGCGCGCTGGCGCCGGATCACCAAGGCGGCATTTGGATCGCATCGCGAAACGACACTTTGACCCATTACAAGAATGGAAGTGCCCGGACGATTTCATTAAATCGGCCCGATAGCTCCTTCAGCATTTCAGCGATCGTCGTCGATTCCGATGATGCTCTGCTGGTGGCAACCAGTGACGGGTTATTTCGTTGGGACAGCGAACACTGGCAAGTGCTGAACAGCCATAACGGTCTTCCAAGCGACTTCGTTTACTCTGTCCTGCGAGACAATGACGGCGCGGTTTGGGTCCGTTGTCAGAAGGGGTTGGCGCGGATTTCGGAGCGAGAATTCGACAAATGGCGGCACCAGAATGACAGCAAACCGATGATGGACGTTTTCGACAGATTTGATGGCGCGCGTTCGGGTCATGGGTCATCCCAAATGCAGCCAACCGCTACGAAAACGACGGATGGACGTCTTTGGTTCGTGGCCGGCCCTGTAGTGCAAATGATTGACCCCAGGCACACGCTTCAGAATCGAATTCTGCCGCCGGTTCACATTGAAGAGGTCGTGGCCGACCGAAGAAGCTATTCGCCTCAGCAAGGACTTCGTCTCCCCAGGCTCTCGAGAGATCTCGAAATTGATTACTCAGCATTGAGTTTCGTGGCGCCGCAGAAAGTGCGCTTTCGTTACAAACTGGAGAGCCGCGATGCCAGTTGGCAGGAGGCTGGAACCCGCCGCCAGGCTTTCTATACTGACCTCCGTCCAGGAAATTACCGATTTCGGGTGATGGCTTGCAACAATGACGGGCTGTGGAACGAAGAAGGAGCAACTCTGGAATTCAGCATCGCGTCTGCATGGTTCCAGACCACCTGGTTCCGGCTGCTCTGTGTCGTCATCGCAGCACTAGTGGCATGGGCACTCTACCGGTTGCGCGTGCGGCAAATTGCGAGAGTCATCAGTGCCCGGTTCGATGAGCGATTGGCGGAACGAACCCGCATGGCGCGGGAGCTTCATGATACATTTCTCCAGACGATTCAAGGCAGCAAGCTGGTTGCGGACGATGCGCTGGATCCCTCCACCGATCTCATTCGCATGCGTCACTCCATGGAGCAGTTGTCAGCCTGGCTCGAACAAGCCATGCGCGAAGGACGCGCAGCGTTGAATTCCCTGCGCACCTCAACCACACAGAAGAACGATCTTGCTGAAGCATTCCGCCGGGCGGCGGACAACGGCTTACTGCCAGGTTCAATGCAGGCCATATTTTCTGTTGAGGGTGAAGCCAGAGACATGCATCCGATCGTCCGTGATGAGATCTACCGCATCGGATATGAAGCAATCCGCAACGCCTTGAAGCATTCGCAGGCAAGTCGACTCGTCGTAGAACTCAGATACACCCGGGATCTCGCTCTGCGGGTACGTGACAATGGCGTAGGCATTGATCCTTCGACCGCAGCGCTGGGAAAAGACGAGCATTTCGGGCTGCAGGGAATGCGCGAGCGCGCTGCCCGCATCGGAGGGAAACTCACGCTGGTCAGTTCCGCAAACTCCGGGACCGAAATAACGCTCGTTATCCCCGGAGGCATCGTCTTCCAGAAGGAGAGCAAAACTCCATTTGAAAAGATGAAGGCGTTCTTGCGGTGGATGGGGTGAACTCCCAACCCGATCGTCCTGCTGGCTGAGTCACCACGAAAAAACAACTTACCCTGCAGAAAAATCTAGGTTGAATTCAGTAGTTTCTGGGGTTCCTCAGTATTCCTGACTTGGCTAATCTAACAACGATACTGAACGTTCCCGGCAGTTAAAAGACTGCCACGCACCAGGAAAAACCCATCCCCATTGATAGCAAGACAGACGATTGAGTTGGCAGGACGGCTCGGGAGTGGTCAAAAAAGGCTTCGGATCTAATCCGTTCCGAACGCCTGGTCGGATCGGCGGTCGACTGCCAATCTGCACCTAATCAGAGCCAGGGAAGATAGCGAAGTTTCCTCTTCTTACTACGGTAACCAGAACACCTGGCCCATCTAGCATTCGATCATCAAATCGATTTGATTGATGGCGGGAAATCATGCGGTCGGTCGATCACCCAAGAATCATTCAATTGCAATCGAGGGGGCGACAAAATGTACGCAATCATGGGCATCACTGGAAACGTTGGGGGCGCCATTGCCGAGAACCTGCTGGCGCGAGGCGAGCAAATCCGCTCGATCGTCCGGAATCCTGAAAAGGCCGCGCGATGGAGAGATCGCGGAGCAGAAACCGCGGTTGCGGACGTCGACGATCCTGATGCGTTGGCATCTGCATTCGAAGGATCGGATGGCGTCTTTCTCATGGTGCCGCCCAATTTTTCGCCCGCGCCTGGTTTTCCGGAGATGCGCAAGACTCTGGCGTCGTATCATGCGGCTCTCGCAAAGTCTCTGCCAAGGAAGGCGGTATACCTTTCTTCGATCGGAGCGGAACAGACCAGCGGGTTGGGACTTATCACCGGTTCACATCTTCTGGAGCAAACACTCGGAGACCTGCCCATCGCCCACGCATTCCTGAGGGCTGGCTGGTTCATGGAAAATCACGCATGGGATGTGACCACCGCGCGGTCAGAGGGCAAATTCTCGTCAAACCTCTATCCTTTGGACCGCAAATTCTCGCTGGTGGCTACGGCTGACATTGGCAAAGCCGGGGCGGATGTCTTGCGCCAAGAGTGGACGGGCACGCGGCGTATCGAGGTTGCCGGTCCCGAGCAGTATTCCCCCAACGACATTGCGCGAGCCTTGAGTGCTGCTCTTGGACGCACCGTCGAAGCGGTTGCCGTCCCGCGTGAGAAATGGACGGAGTTCTTTGTCGGCCAGGGCATGCCGGAAGGCCTGACCGAGCCTCGTTCCGAAATGGTCGATGGGTTCAACTCGGGCTGGATTCATTTTGGTGTCCCCGGCACTGAACACGTCACGGGCGCGACCAGCCTGACGTCGGTAATTGCAAAGCTGGCGGCAAACGGGACACACGAGGCATAAGAGGTGCTATGCCCTTATTCAGGTCACAATGAACTCGAATCGACCTGTCGATGAGAGAGATCGCCTTTTCAGAGCTATTCACGCCGCGCCCATCGAAATCAGGGTTGGCTTGGCATCTTGGGGTTTGAACTGAGCGGGCGTGACTCAACAGAAACCAAAGTGGAGATATGTATGTTTATCCGATTCGCCGCATTCACCACGATATTGTGTGCCGCCGCCTTGTCGAACACACCACGCTTACGGGCTCAGAAGCCCGAAGTGAGAAACATCCTCCTCGTCCACGGTGCCTGGGCGGACGGTTCGGGCTGGAGGGAGATTTACAACAAGCTTGTCAGGGATGGTTTCAACGTCTGCATAGTCCAAGAGCCGGAGACGTCCTTCCAGGACGATGTGAGGGCCGTGAAGCGCCTCCTCGCACTGCAAGACGGACCGAGCATCCTTGTCGCGCACAGCTATGGGGGAGCCGTAATAACAGAAGCGGGCACAGATCCATCAGTCGCGGGATTGGTATACGTGGCAGCGCATATGCCAGACGCTGGAGAGAACGAAGCTGACGACGGCAAGCGGTTCCCGAGTGACCTCAGCAAGTCTGGGGCGATAAGGAAGACGGCAGACGGCTTCACATACTTGGATCCCGCGCTGTTTCATGAGTACTTCGCAGCCGATGTGCCGGCGGAGCAGGCTGCTTTCATGGCGCGATCGCAGGTATTCAATGCCGCTGATAATTTCAAAGCGGTCATCACCTCGCCTGCGTGGCGAAGCAAACCAAGCTGGATGTTGGTAGCGGAAAAAGATAGAACCATCAACCCTGAGCTTGAACGATGGTACGCAAAGCGAGCGAACAGCCACACAGTTGAAGTCGCAGGCGCCAGCCACGCGGTCTATGTGTCGCATCCCACGGAAGTTGCGGATGTTATTGAGAGTGCAGCACGGTCCGTTTCGAAGTAACTCATGCTATGCCAGGATTGCTAACAGCGGAGGTATCAAGTGAAACTTCTAAAAACTCAGTGGTCGACATCAGGCAGGTCTTCCGATTCGATCGCCCTCTCCAAATCATTCATCGATGCCGGCCGGTCCGACAAAACTTCGATTCCAGAGATCGCAGACCGCGGCAATATCCTGATGTTCGACCAGGGTGACGGTCCGGGTTTTCGAAACGAGTTGCAACGACTCGCACAACGTCGACTGATCGAGGCAGAGAGAATGTCGGCGATTGGCATGATGACATGCTCAATTTCGCACGATATGCGCCATTTGCTTTCGGCGATCTACGCTAATGCTGAAATGCTTGGGCGCCACGACAGATTGGCGAGCGTGCGGTCTGAGCTTTTGCTCGAAATTCAAGAAGCAGTGCTGAGGATGACGGAGCGCATTGATTCGCTCCTGCAATTCGGCAGTAGCGGGCGAAACAATCCGTTAGTCCCCGAGTGCGTTTCCTTTGTTCTCGAGAAAGCCATTGCGGCTGTGAAGTTGCATCCAGACGGCAGGAACGCGTCCATCACGGTCGAGAGGTTCCCGCCGGTGGAAGCAGACATCGATGCGAGAAATCTCGAAAGTGCCGTGTACAACCTTCTGCTCAATGCTTGTCAGGCCGCGACGCGTTCAGTGCAGACGCCTGAGGTCAAGGTCCACGTCACGGAAACCGATGAACAGGTATACATCAATATATCGGACAACGGTCCTGGTATACCGGCTTCCGTCCGGAAGACGTTGTTCGATCCGTTCGTCACCGTTGGAAAACCCAACGGAACAGGCCTGGGGCTCACTCTCGTTCGTCGAATCGCGGAGGAGCACGGCGGAAGCGTCCGCTTTGAGGAATCGAAGCGAGAGAGAACGGTATTCACGTTGAGTCTGCCGAAAAACAGATTGATAGATTCAATTAGTAAATTGTGTACGCCCTCGGATCATGGCTCCCCGATGCTCGGCAGGACATCGTAATAGCCAGGTTCCATGACCAAGGAATGACTTTACGCGGGGATCAAAATGACTGCCTTGCTACCGGAAAGTTCATTCTCGCAAAACGCGCCGGTCAACCCGGCGAAACATAACGCGGCCGCAGTTCCACTTGGCCGTGCTTCGAATCTTGCAGCCGAAGCTTTCCATGACGAATGGGAGGGCCAAGTCCAAAGCTTACGACAATTGATCTGTGAACTGCTCGTAAAGAACCAACAACTGAGATGGGCGCTCATGGAAATGAAGGAGCATGAACTAAGGACAAGGAATGCCCCACAAAGCACTCCGATCACGAATTTATCGTCCGACCAATTCTCCTGATCTCGCCACGCAGCCATGCGTGCGCGGCATCGGTATTCACTCTGGGATGCCAGATCATCAGATACTTGAAGCCGGTGATCTCTCCAGGTGCCTTTAGGACTTTGATCTTGCGATTGTCGGCTTCAGCTCTGGCGAATCGTTGGGGCGCGGTCAGAATCAGCTTTGTTTTCGGAATGCATCGCGTCGCGGCCCCGAAATATGGCAGGGTGATCACGGTTCGACGGCGATGACCGTGTGTTGCGAGACGCTTCTCCGGTATATGTTGCGAGCCCTCCACAACATCGACACCAATGTGCTCAGCCGCCAGATATTGTTTGAGGGTGAGTTGACGCTGGTAGGGGGCGTCCGCAGCCACAATACAGACAAGTTCCTCCTCATAGATCACTTCGGTCAGCAGGGGCGAAGGCACATGACCTTCATCGCCAATCAAAGCAAGATCGAGTCGGCCGTGGCTCAAATCCTCAAAGACATCGCCCCTCCAACTCGCGAAGGTAAAGCGGACCTGCTTCGCGGCCGGCAAAACCTCGCGGCACAGAATCGGCGCGATGATCGACGTCGCATTGTCCGTCGCTGCAATCCGGAAGGAACAATGTTCTGTCGCTCGGGTCAAAGGTCGAACCCGAGATGAGTCGGTCCAGTCTCGGCAACATGACCTCAAGCTCCTGGAGCACGCGCTCCCCTTGCGGCGTAGGCTCATAGCCCTTCGCAGTCCGCACCAGTAGATCATCGTGAAATGTATCCCGCATCCTCTGGAGGGCGCGGCTCACCGCGGGTTGGCTCAATAACAACCGCTTGGCGGCACGGGATACGTTGCGCTCCTCGGCAAGCACCGAGAAGACCACAAGGAGATTTAGGTCGGCCTGACGTAGCTGCGTTACACGCATAATGAATATTAGCACTATGCATTGGACGTATAGCTCAGTCTGAGTTCAATCTCTTCTTAGCGACGGACTTCAAGCTTCGAAGAAGCCGCCAAAAAGGAGAATCACCATGAGAAAGACAGCTATCGTTACCGGCGCATCCCGCGGCATCGGACGCACCATCGCCCTTCGCCTCGCAGCCGACGGGTTCGGCGTTGTCGTTAACTATGCCGGCAACGCGGCCAAGGCAGAAGAGGTGGTCAACGAGATCACAAGTGCGGGTGGTCGCGCCCTCGCCATACAGGCCGACGTCTCCAACCCCGAAGACGTCAAACAGCTCTTCGAGAAGACCATTAAGGCCTTCGGACAGATCGACGTCGTGGTTAACAACGCAGGCATCATGCCCCTCTCACCTATCGCCAAGGGCGACGTGGAAACTTTCGACCAAGTCATCGCCACCAACCTTCGCGGCACCTTCCTCGTCCTCTCGCAAGCAGCGCAACGCGTCACCGAGGGAGGTCGTATCGTCGCCTTCTCCAGCAGCGTCCTCGCCAAGAACTTCCCCGCCTATGGCCCCTACATTGCTTCGAAGGCAGGCGTCGAAGGCCTCGTGCATGTCCTAGCCAATGAGCTTCGAGGACACAGGATCACAGTCAACGCCATTGCGCCTGGACCTGTCGGGACCGAACTCTTCCTGGACGGCAAAACCGAAGAGCAAATCAAACAGATCAGCAACATGGCGCCACTTGAACGTCTCGGCCAGCCCGACGATATCGCAAGCGTCGTCTCCTTCCTTGCCGGACCCGATGGTGGATGGGTCAACGCGCAGGTGCTTCGCGCAAACGGCGGCTTCGCATAGGAAGCCGGTACAGTCGCACGCAGTCATCACATTTATGCGGGTCTAAAGAACCTCATCGGAGAATGGAAATGAAGAACGTCATTATCATCACAGGAGCATCGAGCGGTTTTGGCGCCCTCGCAGCTCGCGCTCTCGCCATCGCCGGACACACCGTCTACGCCAGCATGCGCGAAACCACAGGGCGCAACGCCGCGCAGGTTGAAGCAGCTCAAAGGTTCGCGGCCGAGAACAAAGTAGACCTCCGGACCATCGAACTCGACGTCTCCTCTCAGGAATCTGCAGACCAGGCCATCAAAACCATCGTCGAGAGAGACGGTCGTCTCGACGTCGTCATACACAACGCCGGCCACATGGTTTTCGGCGCAGCCGAAGCCTTCACTCCCGAGCAGCTAGTCCAGGTCTTCGACACCAATGTGCTCAGCACACAGCGGGTCAACCGCGCTGCGCTTCCACAACTGCGCAAACAGAAAAAGGGCCTGGTTCTCTGGGTCGGAAGCACCAGCACGCGCGGAGGCACACCGCCTTACCTCGCACCTTACTTCGCGGCAAAGGCGGCTATGGACGCGCTGGCTGTCAGCTATGCCGCAGAGTTGAATCGCTGGGGCATTGAGACGTCCATCATCGTTCCCGGCGCCTTCACCTCCGGCACCAACCACTTCGCACACGCTGGCTCACCGGCAGACAAGGCACGCCAGGACGAATACGACAACGGCCCTTACGCTCATCTCGGCGACGACATTATGAAGGGTTTCGCCGCTACCGCACCTGCCGATGCTGATGTGGCCGATGTCGCCAAAGCTATCGTCAGAGTCGTAGACATGCCCTTCGGTAAGCGTCCATTCCGGGTCCACATCGACCCCGCACAAGACGGTGCGGAAATCGTCAACGGAGTGGCCGATCGCGTTCGCATGGAAATGTATCGCAACATCGGATTGTCAGATCTACTGACACCCGTTACGCCTTACACAAGGCGCTGAGATGTTCCTCGGTCTTGTTGTCCCAGCAACATCGACACTTATATATAAGGCTGCTGATCGATTTTGGAGATTGAGAGCAGAATCGATTTCTGGGCGCAAACTGGGTGCAAAACTCACCCAGTTTGCACTTGATCTCACTGATTTCGCTTCGCCAAATCATCCCGTAAATCTCTTGGAATTCTGGCGGGAGCGAAGGGACTCGAATCCGCGGCCTCCTATGTGACAGGACTGAGGTCTGCGGTGAACTCCAAGTGAATGTAAAACCGGCTTCTCGTAGATTTGACTTATACAGCGCGAGGCAACCAATCCAAGTTCAAGTTGACGAGTAGGCGACTATTCGTCCAAGTGACCAATAGCGCGATTGAACTTACCTCGCCGCCACCCTTAGCCGGCATCTCCGGTATGGATCTGCGTTTGATTTGCGTTCAGTATCTCGTCCTGACGATCATCAAAACTTCGACCACTCATCTGGCCTGTGCCAGCCCCGCAACAACTGCGCCAACTTTATCGAGTATCTGGTTCCAGACCCACCCGAGACGTCTTTCGGCTTGAATGAGTGACTCAATCGTACGCAACACCTGAAGTACGTTCGCAAAGTTCGTCGTCACTAGCTTCGGACCATTTTTTTGGTCGGACTGTTCGGAAACGAGACATTCGTTATGCTTCATCGGGCTGGATCCGAACACGGGAAAACAGTCGAGGTCTTTGGCGAATACGATAGGACCGGAGAATTGCCGATGTATTTCTGCTTGTGTCTCATTCTCCCTCCCCAAAGTCCGGAGCATTCGATGAGACAGTATCAACTGCTTGACGTGAGCATTCGCGGCAATCATCCCGATGACTGAAGGTGGCATATGAAGACGCCTTTCGACTCCGGTAGCACCTTCCTGAATGGCGTTATGAGCGACGAACAAATCTGCATCCAGCGCGAGCTCTGTCAAGCCGTCTCCTTCGCCGTTCGTATCTCCACTAAAAGCTCCGGGCCGCCGGAGCCGAGCACCTGAACCGCCACTCCCGTGGCGCCGCAGGATTGGGCGGCTCCGGGAGAAACTTCACACATTGGAATGAGGATCGCAAAAGCAAGAATCGTCTTTCCCGCCAGCCTTTGCGAACGTGCAATGACGCGGTCGGTTTTCATTTCACCCCGCCAAGCTGCTCGACAGCTTCAACGATAACGTAGTCGTTCCCCTTTAGATTTGAGAACACGTGGGTTGACGTCCATGACGCGAGTTCTGCCGTCGTTACTGCAAGTGCTGGCAAGTTGGAACCACTGTCGAGGGCTCTCGACCGATCATTCGGAGAAGTCCAGTAAGATCTTTTCCTGTCCAGCCTCACCATCAGCCACGCGTACTGCCTCCTGGAAGTCCTTCAGTGAATACCGTACAATTGCCGGGGGCGTGAGTGCTCCGTTCGACAACATGGTGAGAAGACTGCTGGTCGCATCCCGCACTTCGGCGAGCGGCTGGGAAGGCACCCAACGCGGAAGCCACCATCCGCGAATCGTTGCTGTCGAATAGATCAAGCGCGGAGCAAAGAGCGGCATGAGGAATTTCGCGGGGTCCGTCTGTCGGTGACTGGAAAGGGCTCCATACACAAGCATCGTTCCACCGGGCGCAAGGTTGCGGGCAACCTCCGCGCCAACTTCGCCGGCAACGCAGTCAATTGCTCGTTCGACGCCCCTGCCCGCGGTCAAGTCCTTCAGGCGAGTCTTGAGATCCTCGTCGGCTGTGCAGATGACCTCATCGCCTCCGAGGTTCCGTATGATTGATTCCTGCTCGCGCCGCCGGATGACGTTGATGGTCTTGAATCGATACTGCTGCGCCAGTTGAAGCACGAACTTCCCTACGCTCGATGCAGCCGCCGTTTGCAGAAGCCAGTCGCCCTCCTTGAGGTTGTGAGTCGATACGGTCAATGCCCATGCTGTCAAAGGATTGATGTAGGAAGCGGCGGCGGCCGAATCGTCCAGGCCGTCTGGAACAGGCACGAGCTTGTCTGCTGGGCACACGATCTGCTCGCGCCAGGTGTTCCACGTGTCAATGAAGATTACACGAGTGCCAACCGTCGGACTTTGCACGCCCGGACCCAAGGCTTCGACAATTCCCACGCCTTCAATGCCTGGGCTGGCCGGCAACTCCGGCTGATAGCCATAGCGGCCGCGCACCATATGCAGATCCGATGCGTTGATCGGGCTCAGCAACACTCGGACGAGCGACTCGCCGGGGGCCAAAGGCGGGGTAGGAATCTCCGCCAGTTCCAATACGCTCTTCGGTTCACCGGTCTCGCGAAAGATCAATGCTCTCATCAATACCTCCTGAGTCTTTAGGGGACGGCTGACTCTGCCCGGGATGTCGAGTTTGTGACGTTCTGTTGAAAACAAGGGCTGCGATCGGGATCACTGAACGTCGCCAAACTCAGAGTAGATCGTGCGGAACCTGAGAATGTCACGCGCGATCACATGTTTTACATGAGTCCAGCTCATGCAGCTATCGGCTGCGTCGCCAGTCCGTTCCGAGCTTCAATGGCCATTACGCTGTTGAGGAATGCCTTCTCCAAAACGCTCTTGCCGATGGTGCGGAGAACGTAGCCGAGCAGGCGGCCTTTGAGGTTCTTGCCTTCACGAATCACGTCCACATCAATATCGGTCAAGCCGTCGAGATGGCGAGTGAAAGTATAGGTGTGCCCGGATGCACCGCCCCAAATGTTGGAGTCAGTGGTGGTGAGCACGACGTGGTTGGGATTGGACCAGTCGTAGTGCAAACGTTCCCACACGCCGCCGGAGCCCTCTGTGACATCAGCCTCGGTGAGGCTCTGTTGATGCACCGTGAGGTACTCGTCAGCGCTATTGGGGAAGAGCTTCGCACGGCCGGGACCGAAGTCGGTGAGTCCAGCGATGTATTGCTCGGGCGTCAAGTTGGTTGTTTGGTGAAGATGGATCGTTGACATTGCATTTCTCCTTTTCTGTTGAACCTGGTTGTGCATGACGGGATCTGATAGTCCTTTCGGCCTGGTCAGTGCCGCTTGCGGTGAGTTTTCGGTTTCGGCTTCTGTGCCAATGCATCCAGCGCATAGCGAAGGAAGATTTCGAGCGGAGCGTCGCTCTTTTCAGCCTGCGAACGCAAAAGGGCCCCTTCCCAGCTGTTGAGCAGAAAGCCGGCCAGCAACTCGGGATCGGTGCCTGCGGGAAGTTCGCCTTCCGCAACTGCCTGCTGGATGACCATCGAGATCGTATGCTGCCAGTGGTCGAACGTAGCGCTGATCTGTTTCCTCAACAGCGGACTTACCTCAGCAATTTCCAGACTGAATCGGCCCATCATGCATCCAGGAATCGCTCCCTTTTGGCCATAAATCCTCGCGAGATCGCTGAAATAGCGTCTCAAGCGCTTCAACGGGGGAACTGTGGCATCGTTCAGAATGGTCGCAGCATGCTCTCTCTCTCGCATCCCATACCTTTCCAAGGCAGCTGCGGCAAAATCCTCTTTGCTGGCGAAATGGTGGTAAAAAGAGCCTTTTGGCACGTCTGCTCCTTTCAAAAGATCGGTTAGCCCAGTGGCGTTGTAGCCGTTCTGGTGCATCAGCTCGACACCTACATCCAGCAAATGCTCACGCGTCGATTTTGCGTTCATCAGAAGCTCCCCGTATCTGTTCCTGCTTTCGCAGGAAAGCAGGAAACAGACCATCTTGCATATATTCAGTTCTGAATGCTGTACCGGGCCGCCGGCATCTGGCGGGAGAGGTTCGGCCCCAGAGCCTTGCGCGCCGCTTCATACGTCTCCCAGTCAGCGACATCGGGCAGCGCAGGAATGGTAACCAACTCATGCTGGTCGAGGCCGGCAAGCGATGCATCCACCATATCCTCTGCCGTCATCACAATCTCGCCCGGCAGCTCCTCGACCGGACGGCCAGCCTTCTCCCAGAATGGCGTCGCCGTTGCTCCAGGCAGCACAGCCTGAACGGTCACGCCCGTGCCTTCCACTTCGTTCTTCAGCGCCTGGGTAAAGTTCACAACATACGCTTTGGTACCGCTGTAGGTGCCGTTCAAAAGCTCTGGCGCAAGAGCCACAACCGAGGCAATGTTGATGAGAAGACCGTTCTTGCGCGCCACAAAGGCGGGGAGCACGGCAAGGGCCAGCCGTGTCAACGCGGTGACATTCAAATAAATCATCGCCTCCAAATCGTCGATCTTCGCATCGAGAAGCTTGCCGGCGCTGCCAAGGCCGGCGTTGTTGACCAGCGCTGTAATCGTGGAGTCGTTGCTGAGCCGCTCCGCCACACGCTGGACGTCTTCTTTCTTCATGAGGTCGGCAGTAATCGTCTCGATCCTGCGGCCGGTAGACTTCAATCGTGCGGCAGTCTCTGCGAGCCTCTCCTCGTTGCGCGCAACGAGAATCAGATCGTAACCGCGTTTTGCGAGGCGATCGGCATATACGGCGCCGATGCCGGTGGATGCGCCTGTGATAAGAGCTGTGCCTTTCAGTGCTGACATGGTGTAATTCCTTCCAAATTGTCGAGGCCTTCAGGCCTACACCAGAGTAGAGTAGACCGGTCGGTCCAGAGATTCAAAAAAGATTCAATGCGCGGTTTGGAAGCGACTGAAAGCTTGGAAGCGACAGTGGAAGGGCGGCGACTCGCTCCAGTCTAGCTTCTACTTCTGCCCGCATCTGTCTGGGCTCAGCCGCCGGATCATCATGGAAGGAGGGCTTCTTGCCACCACGCGAGCGACAGCACGATATCTGTCCAGTTCACGTTCTGGTGAAGCGATGAAGGTCGCTGCCAGTGCGAGGACTCCAAGGCTCAGTCCAGGCGACCGCTCAGATGCGGCTCAAAGTCAGTGGTGTGAGCGAAATGCCGGCTGCAGTTTACTTTTTTAGGTGAGGCGAAGGTTTGAGATGTCGATCGATACCACTAATCTGTCATGGATTGGAAGCAAATTCTCATCCCTCATATACGCTCTTCGCTTCGTGGGGAATATGATGCCTTGGACAATTACGTTCTCAGAAACGTACTGGGCGGCGGCAAACCCTCCTGACGCCTCGACATGATAATCATGCCGTCGCAGCAGGAAATCAGATCCAAAGTAAAAGTCCTGGAGACGACTGTGGCTGGCGATCTCAGCGGGAAACGTCACCCGAAATCCGCGCCAGGTTTCGTTCGCCTCCCGCCATGGAGAGATCTCTTCCACTGAAAACCCGGGCAAAGCGAAGAGGAAAGGCGTCGTAAGATACGTCCACAGAGCGTACCCGTTAAAGTAGGCTCGGTCCAATGCATCCCAAGGCGCATCTACTGCTTTCCCCTCAGCGTGTTCAGCAGGACGAAGACGCTCGCTAACCACGGTCCCATCTGAGCGTTCAATTGCAATCCTCTTGGGCGTGAAGTCTGTGTGCTGATCCGTCGAGCCATATGGAGCCAGCGAGGCCCATTCGCATTTCGTTGCAACTCTCATGGCCCGCGGAGTGGAATCTTGCGGGGTATGCTTCATGTCCCACAGTTGGCCGCCGCTCACAATCGTGGCATGTACCATCTCAAAACTCTTCCAACGATCGAGACCTCCATGTGCTTCCCATACCTTGTCTAAAAGTTCATTCGCCATAACATCCTCCCCAAGGCTCGTCATGTCGGCGGAAATTGTGATCTCTCCTTTTTAGCTCCTATTAGGAGACGGAGCGCTTCTGTCCGTATCTATCGATGCCGAGCCGACGAATTTTTGATTCCAGCGTTTGCCGTGGAATTCCAAGTTTCGCGGCTGCGCCGGCTGGCCCGGATATGCGGCCATGGGTCTCAGCGAGAGCCGCCTCGATCATCTCCATTTCACGGTCCGCGAGTGCCGAGAGCCCATCTCGCGACCCGGGCGAGTCCGCTGGTTCGCGTTCTCAGCCAGCTCTCATCAACGTCGAATGTGTCGCTTTCACTGAGGATGACGGCGCGTTCCACTACGTTTTGCAGCTCGCGGATATTTCCGGGCCAGTGATAGCTTTTTAACTGCTCCAGTGTGTGATTGCCGATATGACGGATCTGTTTGCCGGCCGCTTTGGCGAACCGACCGACGAAGTACTCCACCAGCAATGGAATATCATCCACCCGCTCGCGTAACGGCGGAACAATGATGGGAAAGACGTTCAATCTGTAGAAAAGATCCTGGCGAAAGGTTCCGTCCGCCACGGCTGTCGGCAGATCACGATTCGTTGCGGCGATCAGGCGAACATCTACGGAGATTGGATGATTACTGCCTACCCGCTCAAATTCCTTCTCCTGTAAAACCCGCAAGAGGGCGATCTGCGTTTCCATCGGGAGATCACCGATTTCATCCAGGAAGAGCGTGCCTCCGTCAGCGGCTTCAAATCTCCCTGGTCGCCGCTGCAATGCGCCCGTGAATGCTCCCTTCTCATGGCCAAAGAGCTCGGAAGCAATCAGGGATTGCGGAATCGCCGCGCAGTTGACGCGGATGAAAGCTCGGTTCACGCGCCTTGACCTCCGGTGCAGCGCACGCGCAATCAGTTCCTTGCCAGTTCCGGTTTCGCCCAAAATGAGGACGGTCGCATCCGAGGGTGCGACCTTTTCTACCTGTTTCAGCACCTGACGCATGGGTTTGCACGAACCGACAATTTCCTCAAACATCGAAGAGCGATCGATTTCCTCTCGAAGGATCAGGTTCTCGTTGCGGAGCCGCTCTTCGGTCCTCTTCTGGTCGTCAATGTTGGTGGACGTTGCGTACCACCGGATGACCTGGCCATGTTCGTCTTTCAGCGGATTGTACTGGACAAGGTGCCAGCGATATTGGCCGCTTTTATGTCGGGCTCGCATTTCCAACTCAAAGGGAGCCCCACGCGAAATACCCTCTTGACGCTCGGCTCGGAGGCGGTCTACGTCGTCGGGATGGAAGGCTGTCAGGAACCATCCTTGATCGATCACCTCGTCCAGAGTAAGTCCCGTTTGGTCCAGAGCCACTCGGTTTGCGTAGAGTGTTGTGCCGTCAGGCGTCAGGACGATGACGACTTGGCGAATGGAATCAGTGATTGTTCGAAAGTACGCCTCCTCGTGACGGAGCTTATGCTCAGAGCACTTCACGTCATGAATGTCGGTATAGATCCCGTACCAGCGGACAAGGTCCGATTGCTCATTGTGGATCGGTGACGCCGCGATCTGAAACCAGCGACACTCGCCGTCGAAGCGGCGAAGGCGCACTTCCGTCGTGCCAGTAACCTGGGACTGCTTGAGATCCCGCCACCAGGCTTCGAGATGCTGGATGTCGTCCCGATGGACAGCCGATTTCCATTCCGATCCGTACAATTGGTCCGGAGAGAGACCGGTGAAATCAAGAAATCGCTGGTTAAAGAAATCCAGAGAGCCGTCAGGCAAAGCGGACCATGCAAGCGCTGGAACGCGATCGATGAAAGAGCGCAGTTCCGAGTCAGCAGGAGTTTGGCTCTCAGGGGAAGTCATAGTGTGAATCCGGCGAGCTAGCCAGGTTTCGAATATGCCGTTTCCGGCAATGCCGAATTATACCCTCTGTCAATAACGAACTGCAGGTCGATTTATCGTCTCCATCAGGCGCTCTCTGGCCCCACTCCCTCCGTGCGCTCGCGAAGAATCCACTCACGCACATAGGCAGGGCACTGGACCAATTCAACGCCCTCATCTTCGCAGCTAATCAGGAAGCGAACTACCTCCAGGTCCACGAGGGTGACTTCGCTGAGATCGAGAGTTCTCTGCGGGCAAACCTCATTCATTGCTGATTGAACCGAGGGGATATGGTGCGACTGTATCCGGCCACTCAGCCGCAGTCTCGTCATGCATCCACCGCATTCTTTTTCAATCCTCAACATTTGACTCATCCTTCCAGCTTTGACGTGAAGTACGGCGCCGCCAGTTCCCCGCCACTCAAATTCGGGAGCACCTCTTGGCTAGCGGCTTTGTGAGTCTGCCATCCTTGGGCGTCCGGTAGCGATGCGATCGAGACGAACTCACCTCGCTCGAGGCTGGCGAGAGCTGCGTCAACCATGTTCCGTTCTGAACCGTGAAGGCGATTTGCACCCCCTTCACCGCAGTTCAGCTTGCATTTCGAGCACCTTTCGGAAAACGTTGGCACGCAATGACTGAGACATCAACCCTAGGCCTCGTTTTCAGCAAAATGCCGAGCGTTCAGCAGAACGGCATGACAGCGCGAGGCCGATCCAGCACGCAAAGCACTGTCCTTTCAATCCGCGTGAGATTGGCCTCTCGCGTGCCTCTTCGATCACGTCGGAACTTCCGGCGAGAAGGTGCCAAATGTTGCAGAGAGCTTATATGAACTCACAAGAAAACTTTTCGGAACTCCTGAGAACGTTGCAGCGGGACTGCGAGATACCGAGACCGCATGCCACCGCCAAGGCGAGATTCAGAAGAGCTCGGCGTGCATTAAGTTTAGGAATTCTGTACTCAAAGGCCTTAAGCGTGAGATGGGCGTCAGAATGGGAACGGGCAGTCGAAAGGCTGCTGACTCGCGGACCTGTAGCAACCGCCGGAAGGCAGCTAGGATTTCTCCTATTTCTGCTGGTCGGGTGCGCCTCCCTTTGTGCTGTGGCACAGACTACAGGCTCTGATGCAGATGTTTCCCGCGGCCTCGCGGCACAGGAGGCACTTTCCGTTGTATCGCGGAGTGCGGCCGACATGGCTTCGATAGATAGCCATGCCGCGGTCGAGAATGGCGGCAATGCTCGGAAAGTAATTGTCATTGGATTTATGGGTGGGTTCGCTAAGAGCGATGACCCCAAACACCCTGAAGTCCAGTTCGCCCAGTATCTTCAAGAGCACTATCGCTCCAACATCCATGCAGCAGTCTTTGGAAATCATCACGGCAGGAAAGCTCTTCAAGAAGTCCAGCGCTTCCTCGACGGCGATGGAGACGGCACTCTCTCGCCCGATGAAAAAGAGAACGCGAGAATCATCATCTATGGACACAGTTGGGGCGGTACAGAGACGGTGGTATTCGCTCGAGAGCTAGGGAAGAAGGGCATTCCGGTTCTGCTCACCGTTCAGGTGGATAGCATTGCGAAACCGGGTCGCGATAATTCGATGATTCCTGCAAACGTCGCAAAGGCGATCAATTTTTACCAGTCGGGCGGGCCGCTTCACGGACGCGCAGAGATATTCGCAGCCGACCCGGCTCAAACAAAGATCATCGGAAATCTTCACATGACCTATGAGGGCCACTCAATAAATTGCGACAACTATCCCTGGTACGCTCGAACGTTCAACAAGCCTCATCATGAGATTGAGAATGACCCACGGGTCTGGACCCTTGCCGCGTCGCTGATCGATTCCGAAGTCGCTATCACAAGCCTGGCGACAGCTCCATAGTTAGCGACTCGGATTTGCTGCAGCGGCACGCCAGATGGCGGGCCACAGTTCTGAAGAGTGAACTATCACCTCTCGATGCTCAACCGCTCGAAATCAATCACAGGATGCGTAGCGTTTTCCAATGCTACATAGGAGAATTGTGAAATCTCTCATCACGAGTACGCTTTTATCGTTTTCATTATCGACCGCGTTTACAACACCTGTGGTCGCGCAAGAAGTTCAACTTTCCCCTAATACGATCGTCGTGGATTCGGGTAGTGATCTTCGGTGCAGGCTTGATAAGGGCTTGCGCATCACCAAGGCAGGCGAACCAATTACCGCGAGGCTAGTGGAGCCGGTATACGTAGGAACCGTCCTCGCAATCCCCAGGGGATTGACGATTCAAGGACACGTCTCGTCCGTCTCTACTGCGCCTTGGAGCAAGCGAACCGGGCGACTTCTAAACGGTGATTTCACGCCCCCGCGTACTGCGAATGTAACATTCGACCACCTGGTTTTCGCTGACGGAAATTCGCTGCCGATTCATACCAAGATAACGGTTGGGATAAGCGGCGTGAAGACAGCAAAATATCTTCCCAAGTCTCAACACCCTGGCGCTCGCGACAAGGTGAAAGACGCGGCGGAGCCTCTCCGAGGACCAAATAAGTTGCAACGACTCCGTGAAGCGACTTTTAGAACCCTGCCATATCATCCCGAATATCTCGATCAGGGCACGATCTTCGATGCGGTTTTACTCGATCCGATTACGGCGCCCACGCCCGTGGAGTCACAAGCCGATGTCGATCCGCCATCCGGCGAAAACTACCTTCGACTGCGTCTTTTGACGCCTTTGAAGTCGCAGATGATCGCACGCGGGGAGCCGATCGAAGCAGTTGTCTCACGGCCATATTACAGCGCGGATCACTTTCTTCTTTACCCTGCGGGCACAAAGCTCGAAGGCACCGTGAGCGAAGCTAAATCCGCTGGCTGGATGAAGAAAAATGGTGCACTTCTGTTCTCCTTTCATTCTGTGCTGGCGACAAATGGGACAGTCAGAAGCTTGAGTGCAACTGTCACGGAGGTTGAGGCCGCCAGTTCCCAAGGCCTTGCTATCGGCCAGGAAGGAGATATAAAGGCAATAACGTCGATCTTGACTCGGTTGCGAGCGACTCTCTCTCTCATCGGCCCGTCAACGGCGCTCACTGATTCGACGGCGTTCTCGCGAGCGGCAAATGGTGATAGAGGTTTCGGGCTGCTTGGCGCCGGAGCGGCGCAAGCATCTGTAGCTACTGCCGCGGGCTTCGGCTACTACGGGGCCGCAATGCAGATCTACAAGGCCTTCATTGCTAAAGGCTCAAATGTCGAACTTCCGGCCAGTACCCCGATCGCACTGCGCGTCAATGAGGAACCGCAATCGTCGAAGAGCGCGAGTGTGGCAATCCTCGCGGTGCCCGAGGACCTCGACGCGAAGATCGAGACTCTGCTCAATACGGCAACACAATGACAAAAGAGGCACGGGTGGGTGAGGTATCAGGCCATGTGCATTGGGGCGGGCCGCAAGCTCTAAGGTTCTCGTCGATTAGTAATCGATACCTTGGAGTGTAGCAGCGATCTCAAAACAGGCCGAAATCTCGATTGTTGCATCCGGGGTTTAGCGCTCATTGAGCTATTCAAGTCAATCAGTGTTCTCGGCAAATGGCCGATAAACCGGCCACCCTGCAACATGGGTCCCATTATTGCTGTCTTGACCTTCAAGACCGATTGAGCCACGGACTTATCGGTAAGCCGTTCACGCTCAACATTCAGATGGCCGAGCGGGAGCTTGGCTATGTACCGCGTGTGACGCGGAAGTACTCTGTCCAATCATATCGGGAAGCGCGAATCTCAGGTCGTTGGAAGAGGGCATCGCCCTTCCAAAATATAAATGGGGCGGGATATTCCGAGCTAATCCAAGTTGAAACGGTGAGCGCTTGACCAATACGCCGCTCAATCGAGCGTCCGTTCCTTGAATTGCACAATTCTGCTCCGAATCAAGGATTTTGAAGAATCCGGAGGCATATGTCCAGAATCCTATGCTGTCGTGGAGGTGGTGTGGCGATGGCTACACGAACGAAATTGGCGGTTCTACTTCTTCTGTTGAGTGCAACCTTGTCTGAAGCGGCAGAACCCAAACAAGAAACTCTTCGGGCTTGGGACGATTACATTCGTTCGGTGGACCTAAACGTGGCCCAGCGCGCCGCCGGGAGCAGGCCATTCCTGTGGGTAGACGATTCGCCGGAGATGCAGCGGCGAGTGCAGCATAATGAAGTGGTCATAACCAACCACGATCCCCGCAAGGTACCTCAGGGCCTGATCCATCACTGGGTTGGCGCCATGTTTGTTCCGAACCTGTCGCTCGATCAGGTGATGAGCGTCCTGAAAAGTTACGACCGCTACAACGAATTGTACAAACCGCTTATCACGAAGGTCGCGGTGCTTGAACGGGACGGCGACAATGTCAAGTTAAACGTGGTTGCGGTGCAGAAGGCCTTTTCCGTGACGGCCGCGGTGGAGACAGACGACGAAGTCAAGATTGTGAGGCCCGCCCCCAACAGGGTGTTGATCACGAGCACCGCTGTGCGCGTGCAGGAGATCGCCGATTATGGGCAGCCGAGTCAGCATCTGTTTGCGGAGGCTAAACGACCGGGATACGTCTGGCGCACGGTTGAGGTGCAGCGATTGGAGCAGCGCGACGGCGGAGTGTACGTCGAATTTGAGACGGTCTCTTTGAGCCGCGGCATACCGCTCGAGGTCCGTTGGCTGATCAAGCCACTAACAGACAATCTCCCTCGAAAGCTCATGCTCGACATGCTCAATGACACTCGGGTGGCGGCGCAGCAAGGCCATGGTGGGCCCGGTCAATAAGGTTGACCTAGCGGGATGACTCACACGGCCACTGAGTCGGCTGTGAGATCGTGCATTGCTGTTGGTTTGTCCGCTCTGGTGCCACACCGCGAGTGCACAGGTGCCACAATTTCAAGGTCCACGTCCTCTACGCTCTGGAAAGATGCCGACCCCGATGTTCCGATGCTCAAAGATGCCCGGACAGAGTTCGTCGAGTTGTAAGAAGCCAAGACACAGGATAGGAGGCCGAGTTGCGCCAAACTTGCCAGTGTTTACAAGTCCAGTCCATGTGGACGTAAAACCGGCTACCGGGACAACTGGCTTTTCATCACTCCAGGATGGGATCCGCAGGAGGACAGGTGTCCGAGATGGCGACTTTTCGGCCATGTGAAGTCCCCTCACTGGAAATCAGTGAACAGGTGGGCGTTTATCGGGACCATGCGGCAGCACCACCTCTTAGCCCAAGAGTTCCGGTTTGTGCGCCGTTCCATCGAAGTGGGCACTCGTTTTGTAAGGTTCGTACTTGCCTTCAAAAGCCGCGGGCCGGGTTCGGTCAAGCAGGCTTGCCACTTCTGCCTGGGAAAGGGACTTGTAGGTCCTTGTGGCTTCCAAAGCCTGGTCAAGGATCTGTTGGCTGTCGATCCCCGTGATCTGCACCGCGATCGGCAGGTTAAGGCAGTAGGGCAGCGCCTCAATGGGCTCCACGGTATTGCTGTTGAGGATTGGAAACTGAGGGGAATAATCTCCGGTTTTGATTTTCGAAAATTTCCCTGAGAATGCTGGAGCGATGACTACTGTTTTTGGCAACACATCAAGCAGAACCTCCCGATTCAGGTTGAGATTCTCCCCGAAGGACACGGCTTCAGCAATCGCCTCCATATTGATTCCCAATAGAAGATTGACTACGAGCTTCATTCGGATTCCAGCGGTTGAGCCGCCCCGTGCATTCTGGCTTCGTGATGAAGTAAGGCTGACAAAACGGGAGTGATCGTGCTCATCTCGACGGAATCGCCCTACTTTGCGGCTCTACTCTTCCGATGCGCCCATTCGGACCCTACATCGAACACAAAACTGCTGCAATGGCCGATGGGCCCTATGCCAGGTACGGGTTTTCTTGGATTGCGGGTGCCGGTTGATGTTGCAGGAGAATTCTGAAAGCGACTCCGTGCGTAATCAATAGCAGCGGCACTATCAAAGTTGGGAGGAAGTATGCGGCTCCCAACTGCCCTGCCAACAGTCCTGCGTGACTGGCCTGATAGAAAGCGTTGAGCAGATCGGCTGTACCCCACAGTTGAAGATCCATGCAACGCCAACACCGGCCGCACTGGGCAGCAATGCCAGCGAAAACAACGCGAGTATCGCCGCAATGATGTCCCCGTAAGCGGCGGGGTGGGCAAAGGCAGACGGCAGATCGGGTGACACGACGCCTGGCACCAGGAATGCCAAACCTATGAAGCGAAAGCTGTGCAGGATGAGCAGAGGCCGCAACGCTTCAGCCCGTTCCTCACGCGCAGTTCCGGCCAGATATATCGAGCGGTGACTATCCCCCACGCGATCAAGCTGAATGCGATGCTCACGAAAAACCAGATCATCTGTTGCGGCATGATGAACGTCTCCTTTTTAGAATTCCAGCCATTGAGATGGTTCTCCCACTTCAAAAGAGGAGAGTCACTCCTGGGCTCCTGGACCCATCAATGGTTTTAGAGGCATCAAGGGTCCGAGGGGAATGTACTCGGTATCCATCAAATGTTCCTTCACGAGCGGCGATTCAGTGTGGTACCCATCTTGTTGTTGAAAAGAGTACGTTCGTACTCTTATCGGGCAAAAAAATTACTCTTCAGCGAAGCACTTTATGAAAAAGTTCCTCGCCTCCATCAACATCTGCTCACGCCTTTGGGGGGACAACGTCATCCGGGCCGCCGTCAGCACCCCAGCCATACTGGGGAACAACAGCTGGAACTTCGCCACCTTTTCCTCTCGCGTCTGACCAGGAACAAATGGCAGTAGCCGCTCACGATACGCTTCTCGCGACGCCTCAATCCGTTTCCGCACGGATAACGGCTTTCGCGCGAGTTCCGGCCCGAGGGCGGAGATCACACAACCGGTTCCCGGCGAATTCGCGTGCCGCGTGCTTAGATAGCGTTCGATGATGGCCCGCAAGGCCTGACCTTCCGGCGCGGACTTTGCAATTTCCATCATCCCGTTTCCCATCTCCTCGAATGCCCGTGCCACCGCTTCGACGAACAGATCGTCCTTGCTTTCAAAATGCCGGTAGAAGCCTCCTTTTGCCAGGCCTACCTTCTTCATCACTGTCCCGATGCCGCTGCTGTCACCGCCGCGCTCGCGGAAAGTGCGAGCGGCCACGGAAAGAATGTTCTCGTGGTTCTGCGCTTTGTGTTCTGTCGAGTACCGCACGATCAAAGAGTACGACCGTACTCTAATGTCTGTCAAGATCATAATTGATCCTACTAACGGAGGGCTACTTCTGGCCTGCCGATTCCACCGATGTGGTTGGATCCGCTCCTATCCAAGAGACGTCAGACGTCGGCCCATAGGTAGAGGGCACAACCTTGTCCAGCATGCGCAGATAGACTGTCAGCTGAGTACGATGGTGCGCAGTGTGTAAAATACGGCGCCAGAAGATCCAGATTCGCTCTCGCTGCACATCAAAGAAAGGCACCATAGCGGACCACCAACCTTCATCCTGTTCCACAAAGAATGGAAACCTCGCCTTTGCCAACGACGCTATACGTCGACAATAGTCCTCGATGGTCGCTGATTGCGGCAGGATGTGATCCGGAGCAGGTTCTGGCGTGCCGAGGAACTCTCCGAAGAATCTTCGCTCGGAAAGCAATTGGTGTTTCAAGATGTCTCCGACCGTGCTCGATTTCGGATGTGGCCTGAAACCCAGATCGCTATCCGCAAATTCGCGCCAGGTTGAAACGACTTTATTGGTCTCGCTCGCATATGTGTCGAGCGCGTACTGAATGGAATGGACCTTCATCAGCGGAATGTCGTCCGGCTTAATCGCCATGAACTCGTATCGCATTGGGACCTCCTTCATTTCGTCAGCCCTGCCGAGAATCAGTCTGTCGAGCGATGAAATCACCATGAAGATTTCTAGGGCCGCAGCGGATTCTGAGAGCGCATGTCTGCTCAGACAATTGCGGATCCTTCTGGCGCAGAGTTTCGATTTTTGCAACGATGTCATCCGCGTCGGAGGGGAAACGATGATTGGCAGAACCGTGGAAACAAGCATGATGATCGCAATGGTGTGCAAGCCGCTCGTGTAGGAGCCGCTCTGGACCGAGCAATTTCACGAGTAGTTGCGGACCGAAGTAGCTTGCGAAGCCCCACGCAGTCAGCATCAGGCCGTAGATCGGACCGACATTCTTTGAACCAAAATAATCGGCAGCAAACGCAGGCATGGTTCCAAAGCCTCCCCCATAACACATGAGAATCACAAATGACACCATGGAAATGACCGCAACTGAAGTCAACGAGGGCAGCAGCCAGAAAAGCCCGAACTGGACCAGATATATTACAGCGAATGCCCAACGCCGTGTGATGCCGTCAGATACCCAGGCCCAGAAGATCCGGCCCACCGAATTGCCGATGCTGACGATTCCCACCATGCCGGCTGCAACGGCCGCGCTTGCGGCGGTCAGTTTCTGGAAGATCGGCGACTCCTGGGAGATAAGCGAGATTCCAGCCGAAGTATTCAGGAAGAGCAAGAGCCAGAGCGCCCACCATTGCCAGGTTGCCAGCGCCGTGCCGAGCGTATAGTCCACCTTTGCCCGCTGTGCCGTTTGCGTGGCGCTTGGAGTCCAGCCTTGTGGGGTCCATCCAGCGGGCGGGTTTTTCATGAAGAGACCCGCCAAGACGATCACGATCATGTATGCGATACCGAGATACGCGAAGGTCTTCAATACTCCGACGCTTTGGATCAGCCGTTGAGCCACAGGTGCTGTGACCAGAGCGCCGGCGCCGAAACCGCCAACGGCAATACCGGTGATCAGACCGCGGCGGTCGGGAAACCATTTGACCAGCACTGCGATGGGAACGATGTAACCAAATCCGAGCCCAATTCCGCCAATCACTCCATAGCTAAGGTAAAGCCACCAAAGCTTGTCGGCAGAGAAACTCGCCAGGAACACGCCAAGCCCATAGAGCACGCCGGCCGTGAGCGCGACAACGCGAGGCCCCTTCCTGTTAAGCCACAGGCCGCCAAAAAAGGCGGAGACACCAAGGACAAAGATACAAATCGTGAAGGTCCAGGTAACCTGTGCGATGGACCAGCCGAATTGTTTTGTGAGTGGATTGCGAAATACGCTCCACGCGTAGACGGCTCCCAATGCGACCTGCATCAGAAAGCCGGCCAGTGCAATGCCCCAGCGATTGGTAGGCTGCCATACAACGCCTCCGATTCTTGCGTTAGAGGTGCTTCGATTCAGTGGCACTCTCCTCGGGTTTTGAGCTCACTTCCAAGGATTTCGAGGAATTTATTGATAAGAGCCATGCTGCGTCGTAACTCGGGTTGGCGGAATTCGGAAAGCAACTTAAACAGGCCGGGCGGTTCCACAATTGGCTTTTGGCAACCGAGAGTCTCGGTCACGGCGACGGCGAATCCCTGCAGCAGGTCCGGGTTGATCGCACCGAGCATCTTGCCGAGGATGATTGCATTCCGCAGGCCGCGAATGCCCTCCTCGGAATCGGCCGCGCCGACCACGGCATCAATAATCATGCCGCCCGAGCCCACCGCTCCACGCAGCAACCTCAGAACACCGGAGTCGTGCAACTGCTGCAGCAGCTCATACGATTCGAGGAGTGCTTCCGCGTGTTGCTCGGGCGCCTCTTCCAGCAGCCTGCGCAACTCTTCGCGGGGATCGCGCGGCGCCACTTCCAAGCCGATAGGTCGCGCCATGTTTATTTCTCCTGTCCAGCAGGTACGTTTGTGCGCGTTTCAATCTGAACCAACCCATTGCCGGGCAGGTGGTAATCGCTGCGCGCCCACTTGCGCTCGACTTCCACACCTGTCTGAGGAGTTGGATGTCCGTGGCGCGGATTGGTCCGCGGTAACGGATTGTCGCCTTTTTGACTCAGCACTGTAAGTTGGACAGAGGCCTCCTTGTAAGCGGGCGTGTGCGTTACCTTGTCAGTGCTGCTGCTGGTGAGACGGTTCACCGGTTCGAGAGAAGAGTTCATCGGCATGTAAAGTTCGTTGCCGCTGACGCGCGTGGTGACGACGGCCTGCACCTTGACTGCGCCATACCGCGAGGCAAGCCGCACCCAGTTTCCGGTCTGGATTCCACGCGCAGATGCCAGCTCGGGCGAGACTTCAACAAATGTGCAGGGTACTTTCTCGCGGATGCCTTCGGTGCGGTACGTCATGTTGCCTTCGTGGAAGTGCTCAAGCAGGCGGCCGTTGTTCAGATGCAGGTCGTATTCCTCATTGGCCTGATTGCTGGGTTCGGTCCATGGCACCGGGAAGAACGTGGCCTTGCCGTCCGGGGTATTGAACTTTTGCGTGTAGAGCAAAGGCTCATCGATGCCATCCGGCGCAACCGGCCATTGCAATGACTTGAATCCTTCCAGCCGCTCGTAAGTTACGCCCGCCATCGTTGGCGTAAGCTGCGCGATCTCCTCGTAAATTTCAGACGGATGTTTGTAAGCCCAGTTGGCGCCAAGGCGGTTGGCGACATCGATCAGAATCTTCCAGTCGGGACGGCTTTCACCCAGCGGCTCCATGGCCTGGTAAAGGCGCTGGATTCGCCGCTCGGTGCTCGTAAAGGTGCCTTCCTTCTCAAGGCTTGGGCTCGCCGGCAGAATCACATTGGCAAAGCGGCACGTCTCAGAGAAGAAGATCTCCTGCATCACAAAGAAATCGAGCTTCTCCAGCGCAGCCGAGACGTAATTTGCGTTCGAGTCGACGAGACTCAGCTCCTCGCCAAAGACATACATGGATTTGAGGCGGCCATCGTGGATGGCATCGATCATCAGGTGGTTATCGAGGCCAGGCTTCGGCGGCAAAGTGACGTTCCACGCCTTTTCGAATTTGGCCCGGATGGCCGGATCGTCGACCTTCTGATATCCAGGGAAGTAATTCGGCATAGCGCCATGATCGCTGGCGCCCTGCACGTTGTTATGTCCCCGGAGCGGATATGCGCCGGTGCCCGGCCGCATGTAATTGCCCGTGGCCAGCAGCAGATTCGAGATAGCGGTCGATGTGTCCGACCCCATCACATGCTGCGTAACGCCCATGGCCCACAAAATGCACACGCTATCAGCCTCGGCGATCATGTGAGCGACTTTGATATGGTTTCTTGCGATATGCCGCAACGCTCGCTCGCCATTTCGAGAGTGAAAGACTCGAGACTCTTGCGGTACTCATCCGCTTTGTTCACCCATTTGTCGATAAAGGATTGGTTTGCCAGTTCGTGATCAAAGATGTAGCGCGTGACCGCGGAGAGCCAGATGAGATCGGTGCCCGGGCGCGGATGCAGGAAGACATCAGCGCGACGGGCCATCTCGTTCTCGCGAAGATCGGAGACAACGAGCTTTTGACCGTGCAGCTTATGCGCACGCTTGACGCGCGTAGCCAGAACGGGATGGCTCTCGGCCGTGTTGCTGCCGATAATGACAACCAGGCCGGCCTGCTCTATATCCTTGATGGAACCCGAATCGCCGCCGTAGCCCACAGTGCGGAAGAGCCCGGTAGTCGCGGGCGCCTGGCAGTAGCGCGAACAGTTATCCATATTGTTAGTTCCGATCACCGCGCGCGCCAGCTTCTGCATCAGGTAGCTTTCCTCGTTCGTGCACTTCGACGACGAGATGAACGCGAGCGCATCGGGACCATACGCGCCTTGATCTCGGAGAAGCGGCGGGCCACCAGGTCGAGAGCCTCATCCCAGGTCGCTTCTCTGAACTTGTCGTCTTCGCGAATCAGCGGCTTAGTCAGGCGATCGGGACTGTTGACGTAGTCCCACCCAAACTTGCCCTTGATGCAGGTCGAGACACCGTTGGCGGGACCGTCAAGTGGCTCCACTTTGAGGATCTGACGCTCTTTGGTCCAGATGTCGAATGCGCAGCCCACACCGCAATAGGTGCACACGGTCTTCGTCCGCTTGATCTGCGATTCGCGCATGTAGGCTTCAACTTCAGAGAGCTGCATGATCGAGCCAAAACCCACCTCCGGCTCCACGCCCTTGACGATGTCGATCATGCCCTTCAGCGCCTCGATCGGCAGGCCCGTAAAGTAGCCGGCCTGGCCGAGCATCGACGTCTCCATGAGCGCATTGCAGGGGCAGACCGTGACGCAGTGGCCGCAGGAGACACAACTCGACCTGCCGATCGGCGCGCCTCCATCCCACAGAACGCGCGGATGCGGGTCCTCCCAGCGGATGCTGAGGGTTTCATTTACCTGCAGGTTCTGGCAGGCTTCCACGCAACGCCCGCAGAGAATGCATTGTTGGGGATCGTAGCGATAAAAAGGATTGCTCGAATCGACCTCGAAGGGCTTGGGCTTGAAGGGGATGTCCTGATGCTCGATTTCGAGGAGGACCGCAGTGTTGTGGACGGTGCAGTTACCGTTGTTATTGTCACAGACCGTGCAGTAGAGCAGATGATTGCTGAGGATGCGATCGAAGGCCTCACGCTGCGCTGCCCGCGCCCGTGGTGACCCCGTTTCGACATGGACGCCGTCGACGGCATCGGTTCCGCAGGCTCTCACGAGCTTGCCGTCCATCTCGATCATGCAGGCATCGCAGGTCTGGATTGGACCAAGCTGGGGATGATAGCAGACTTGCGGAATCAGGATTCCGCTGCGGTTGATGGTGTCGATCAGGCGCTCCCCAGGCTTTATCTCCTGAGGCTTGCTGTTCACGATAACCGCCAAGGAAGCAACCTCCCTTCAACGATTGCTGGATGCTAGTACGAGCAACGTGCAGACGTAAAGCCCTAATTTGGATGGGCTCATAGCCAATTGTTAACGTTTGATGACACGTGACAGCCGATCGGAGACATCGCAGGAATCAAATTCTCGAAGGTTTCTGCTAAGGAACATTGGGAATACAGCGAAAGCTTCCTGAATAAATAACGAACCGCTGTCCGCGCAGAAAGCCAACCAGGGTCAGGCCCAATTCGCGGGCGAGCTTGACCGCAAGACTAGAGGGAGCGGAGACCGACGCAACGACGGGAACGCCCGCCGCCAGCGCTTTCTGGATGATTTCGAAGCCTCCCCTGCCGCTGACGAGCATGATGAAGTCGCTGAGCGGAAGGCGGTCTTCGAGCAAAGCCCATCCGGCCAGCTTGTCGACTGCATTGTGCCGTCCGATGTCCTCGCGGAGCGCGATGAGATTTCCCTGCGGATCAAAGAGCGCGGCAGCGTGGAGGCCGCCTGTACGATCGAAGACCGGCTGGTCGGCGCGCAGGATCTCCGGCAAGCGGCACAGCACCTTCGGTGACACGCGGAACTCGCTATTGGGAGCGCGAAGGCCGCGACGACGAATGGCTTCAATCGAGGCCTTGCCACAGATGCCGCAACTCGACGCGGCGAAAAAGTTCCGCTGCTGGTCTTCGGCCGTGAATTGCGAGTTCTTTAACTGCACTTCAACGACGTTGCTCTTCACGGCGGCATCAGGCGCGACGGCGCGAATCTTGCCAATCTGGTCGCGCGACTCGATGATCGCCTTCGGTCAGAAGGAACCCCGCAGCCAATTCGAGATCGTTCCCCGGCGTCCGCATCGTTACGGTCAGAGGTGCTCCGTCAACGCGAATCTCCAGCGGCTCTTCCGCGGCGAGCGAGTCCTGCTGCGAGTGAACGGCACCGTCTTTCCATTCCGTCACCTGCGTTAATTCAAGGCTACGAGTCGGCGGACGCATCCAACCTCCTGTTGGGAGAGATTAGAATTCGGGCACGATTGATGGCAAGTCCGAGCAGCAAACCGTCATAATGATCGCATGAAGTCCTCTGTTGAGTGACTTGGGTATTTTTCATAAATCGAGAGAAAGCCTTCGTGCGCCAATGTTTCTCAACCTGTTTGCTCCCATCACGATTTGATGACGAAGCGTGCTATTAATGCATCGCTTCCCCTGCAGGAGCGCCTGCGCCGGGCTTGTTCTTGCTGAGGAGGAAGGCGCATCCGAACATGCCAACCGACATGCAAGCGAGCAGAAAATAGATGTCCTGATAAGACATCGCACCGGCCTGTCTATTCAGATCCTGATAGAGCGCGGCTCGCGCCATCAGGCCCGGGTCTGGCCCGCTTCCGCTCCCTCCGAAGAATGATGTAAGCATGTTGACTTTGTTGACGAAGGCAGGATTGTCCAGGCTGCATATACTCCTGCAGGTGGGCCTGGTGGAAGAGAGAGCGGTTGGTGACGACTGCTCCTGTGGCCGCGATGAAGATGCTGCCGCCGACGTTACGGACAAAGTTGATGATTCCTGATACCTGATTGCTCGCCTCTTTCGGAAGGCCGACATAGGCCGCGGTGGTTATGGCAATGAAACAGAACGGAATTGAGAACATTTGCAGCACTCGCAGCCAAGAAGCGAAACCAAACGTCATAGTGAGCGTGAAGTGCGTCGAGGTGTAATAGAAAGCGCTGGCAAAACAGGTGAAGCCGAACGCAGCCATATTCCTTGCCGGAAACCTGCCGGTCGCGGCGCCTCGCCAATGGCATGACGATGAGCAAGACAAGCCCTCCACATGCGAGCGCCTCGCCGGCTCGGGTTGCCGTGTAGCCCATCAACTGCTGAAGAAACTGGGGCTCAAGTACCGTCGCCGCGTTGAGGACGCCGCCGACCAGAATCATGAGGAAGCAGCAGATGGCGAAGTTCCTGTACTTGAACAGCCGCAGGTTCATGATGGGGTTCTCGGCCCGCCACTGCCACCAGATCAGGCCGGCCATACCCGCAACAAAGAGGAGGCCAAGAAATGCAGATGAAAGTCGAGGCAAACCAGTCGTTCTCTTCTCCCTTGTCGAGCATGATTTGCATGCCACCCATAGCGACCGTCAGTAATCCGAGGCCGATGTAATCTAGTTTCCTGAGATTGGCGATATCGGCCTTTGATCCAGGGAGGATCCTGGACCAGACGAGTAACCAGGAAAAAGGCGATCAAGCCAACTGGCAAATTGATGTAGAAGATCCAACGCCACGAGTAGTTGTCGGTGATCCAACCACCGATCGTCGGCCCGAGGGACGGCGCAAGCACCGCGACAAGCCCGTAGAGTGCAAAGGCCTGCCCCCGTTTCCGTGGTTCAAACGAATCTGCCATGATGGCCTGCGCCATCGGCTGGAGGCCCCCACCTCCAACGCCCTGAAGAACACGCGCAAAGAGCAAGATTGGAAGTGTCGGTGCAATGCCGCAGAGAAAACTTGCAACCGTGAAGATGGTGATGCAGAGCAGAAAGAAGTTTTTGCGGCCAATAACGCTCGACGCCCACGCGCCGACCGGAAGAATGATCGCATTGGAGACTAAATAGCTTGTGAGAACCCAGGTTCCCTGACTCGGTACTGGCACCCAGGTCGCCGGCGATGTGTGGGAGGGCGACGTTCGCAATGGAGGTATCGAGAACCTCCATGAAGGCCGCCAGTGCCACTGTTGCCGCGATCAGCCAGGGGTTGACGTCAGGTTTCCATCGCCCACTGTTACCAACCTCTGCTGTCATCCGTTATCCTTCCCTCCTACGGGTGGTGCACGCGTACAGATACATGATGTATCTGAAATCGACATGGATTCATCCCCGTTGAAGTTTGGGCCTATGGGCAAAGACTTACGGTTTACCTCACCCAATCGTATGGCTGGCGTTGTTGTCATTCAGCGGACGCCAAGTTGGGCGAGAAGCCTCCTGGAATGGAGGCTGTATGATCGTATCCAGATACACATTGTTCATTGTGTTTGGGGATGTGCCGACTTGCTTCAGGCCAGCCGTTCGTGTCGGCCTGATCCCCTGAGCTAAACTGAGGAGCGAAATGCCCGTAACCACCACGAAGCCACGTAGGCGACTGACACGCGAGCAGAGCAGGGCTGTGACTCGTGGGACACTGATCGCCGTCGGACGGTCACATTTTCTGCGATATGGCCTTGGCGGCGCCGTGGCGGAAAAGATCGCCGAAGATGCGGGCTATTCCCGAGGAGCCCTCTATTCGAACTTTGATGGTAAGGAAGAGCTGTTTCTCGCCGTAATCCAGGAAGAACAGGCCCGCCATCTGAATGTCTTTCGTTCCATTCTCAGGGAAGAGTCTTCAGCCAAGGGCCGGCTGAAGAAAATGCGCGACACGATCGCTGACCTGCTTACCGACCCGGATTGGATCGTGCTCCGTGCTGAATTTGAGGCTGAAGCTTTGCGAAACGAACGAATCCGGCACAGCTTCGTTGATGCGCTTCGGCAGCAGATTCGCGACGGAGGAGAACTCTTTCGGAGTCTCCTACGATCTTCCGAAATCACTTCGAGCCTGAAGCCGGAAGATTTCAGCATGGTGATGCTTAACCTTGCTCATGGTCTGGCAGTCACCCAGAAGATCCTTGGGCCGGAACTTCCCCAGAAAAGCACACGCATGCTGATCCAATCCTTGTTTGATCTCTTGATATCGTCCGCGTGACCGATTCTTTTCCGTGCGCTAGTCAGACCACTCGCCGGGGCAATTAGCCAGATTGGTCGTGGATCGTCGCCCCTCTCAGTTCCCAAATCCTGCTACCTGGTGATGGCCTTTGGAGGGAAGACGCGCCCGATGCCAACCATTTATACTTTTGACTAACCGTAACGAATTCGAGGAAAGGAGTGTCCGCGCAAGTTCTCTGGCCGGGCTAGGAAGTCCCCTCGCACTGCATTTTGTGACACCACAAATTACCAGGGGGTACGCGATCTTGACAGCTGAAATTACCAGGGGGGTCCCCCGTCGCGACAGCTCAAATTACCAGTGACAGCAAGAATTACCAGCGGACAAGCAGGAGCTTGATATGGCGAAATCGGTAAATAAAGTCATCCTTTTGGGCAATGTGGGCAAGGATCCGGAAATTCGTTCCACAGGCGGCGGCACAATGGTCGCGAATTTCACCCTCGCCACCAGCGACCGCCAGAAAGACGCTCAAGGTAACTGGCAGGACCGTACCGAGTGGCACAATCTCGTGGCCTTCACCCGTCTGGCCGAGATCGTTCGCGATTACGTAAAGAAGGGTTCCAAACTCTACGTCGAAGGCAAAATCCAGACTCGAAGCTGGGACGATAAGGAATCAGGCCAGAAGCGCTATCGCACCGAGATCATCGTCAACGACATCTCGCTTCTCTCCGGCCGCGAGGATGGCGGATCCGGTTCCGGTCCCTACAGCCGGCAATCCGGCACGTCCAGCAACTTCGATCAGCGCCAACCCGCGGCAAACGACGAATACGCCCAGTCCGCCGAAATCTCCGACGACGACATACCGTTCTGAGCTATACCTGAAAACCGTTTGTAAACTTGTCCGAAACCGCCCTGATTCAGAGCGGTTTCGCCCTTTCTGCCCTGCCCCACAACCGTCAAATTCCCCGGGAGCGCCGGCAGCCCATTCTGTTGCCGATCCTCATCGATCGCCGCGAAGGGCGGCAGTGCCTGCGCCTTTCAAGCAGACGCTACTGAACGGTCAAGGTGAACGTTGCACTGGCCTTGATACTTTGTGCGTCATTACCCTTGGCCGAAACCGTCACAGTGTAAACGCCGGCAGTCGTTCCAGGCTTGCCAGTAGTGGTCGGAGTGCTGACCGAACTGCCGCTGACGCCCGCGCCCCCGCACCCGGACAGAAACATACCGCCCAAAGCAGCCAAGAGGACCACGAATGTCACCACCGCGCGGAATTTCCTTCTCGGCTTGGGCGCGATGAGCGAGATCAACCCCGCAAGCACCAAACCTCCGCCCACGCCTCCCCACGGACTGACTGCACGCACAAGCGAGCTTGCGGTGGCTGCGGTGGTCGATATGGTCACCGTAGTAGATACATTGCTTGCGTTCGAGCCGAGAGTCACGTTCGAGCCTGCCGTGCAGATCGGAGGATTCTGAGCTCCCTGAGGACTGGACGTCACGGAACAGGAGAGCGCGATCGAGCCGCTATAGCCGTTCGTCGATGCGAGAGTGATGGTGGATTGGGCCGAGTTGCCCGGTTTCACCGTCACCGCCGTCGCGGAGATTGAAAAACTCTTCGCGCTCTCGGTGATCGTGATGGTCATCGGAACATCCACGGTTTCCGACCCCGAAGGTCGCCGAGATGTTCACGGGATAGGTCTCAGGGCGCGCCGAACTCGATGCGGTGAGCGTCAGCACTCCAGTACCGGCTTTCTGTCCGGCGCTGAAGGCAGCGCTCAATCCTGGCGGCAGATTGGATATCACGTCGAAGGTAGGATTTTCTATCGCACCGCTCGATGAGGTCAGCGTGGCCGTCACGATCGCAGACTGGCCCTGAGGTAACTGCAGGCTCGAAGGCGAAAGGCCGAGGCTAAGGCTCGACGCCGGCATAACGGTCACAAAGAACGGCACACCGCCTGCGAAGTTGCCACTCTGTCCGCCTATACCCATCGCGTAATTGCCCGGCAGCGCATCCTGCCCCGCCGTGAGCGTGAGTTCGGTGGAACCACCGGCGCTGAAAGTATTTGGATTGAACGCGTATGTCATCCCCGCAGGCAATTGGGGTATGCCAAACATGCTGATGGTTCCATTGAACCCATTGAGAGCCGTTGTTGAGACGGTGACCACGGTGGACCGGTTCTGCTGAACCGTAATCGCTGCCGGGGAAACCACAAAGCCCATGGACGGCACTGGAGTCGCGGTTACAGAGTAAATGAAGGAATACGCGCCGGCCGAATCAGCGGCTGTCGCAATCGCTACGCTCATATAGTTGCCGAGCGCGGCGTTGCTGGCTGCCTTCAAGGTCATCACGCTGGCTTGTCCTGGCGTAACGCTGGTTGGAGAAAACGTCGCCGTAATTCCGGCGGGCAACTGATCTGCCGACAAAATGGCCTGCTCGCTGAAATCCCCGATCGGCAACATGGTGACTGTGGAAGTAATTTGTCCGCCCGGTGTAAGCGCGGCCGGAGGAGGAGCGAGGGTGAGCCAGAACCCCGGGCGGCCAACGCACACCGATACGGTGGTCGTCGCTGTCACACCCTCCGCAGTCGCTGTAATCGTCAGTACAGTCGTAGCCAGCGGCGCCGAACCGGTCGCCGACAGCGTCAGTTGAGCGTGATTCTCGGCCGGATTGCCGCTCCATTCTGCGCTTACCCCGGAGGGGAGCGGAGAGGTAATCGCCAAATTCACACGCGATGTGAATCCCATGTAGCGAGTCACCATGATTTTGGTCCCGGCCTTGAGCCCGGGGCGCACATCCAGGTGAGTGCTCGACGGCAGAATTGAGAAGCCGGGAGCATCGACCACGAGCGCGAATGTCGTCGTCGCAGTCTGGGACCCCGAGATTCCGGTCACCGTCACAAGGTAGGATCCGCGAATCGCGGATTCGGAAACTTCGAGCGTCAACTGGCTGGATGTGGTTGCAGGATTCGTCCTCCAGCTGGCCACAACTCCGTCCGGGAGGCCCGTCGCGTCAAGATTCACCGATCCGCTGAATCCTGCATCGCGCTTAATGGCGATCGTCGTTGTATCCGAATTGCCGGACGCAATGGCCATCTGAGTAACCGATGAAGATAGATGGAATCCGGAGGTCGCCTTCGGAGCCAGCGCGTCGATAAGACTCTGTCCGGTAGGGCTGCCCCATCCGGTCACCAGGTCGTAGCCTGGCACCGCTGAAAATATCTGATAAGGCGCGGGCGAGGAACCACCATCGTCGTTCTTCCCGGATGTGATGTCGTGGAACGTCGTGGAGTAGAGCGCGCCCTTGCCAATGTTGTAGAGGACAGGATTGAGAAACCCGATCGGGCCGTCACCCGATTCGTCCGCCTGCTGATTGACCAGAGCCGCAAACCCGGCCCAGCGCGGGGCCGCGAAGCTCGTTCCGCCCCATCCGCCCTGGCATGTGCCCACGTTGCAGTTGTAGTTATCGAAGTCCGCTTCCATCGCAACGTCCGGAATGTTGCGCAAAGTCGTTGAACCCTGATTCGCGGAATTGGAAATTCCGGCCTGCCAGCTCGCTATGGGAAGACCGTCGGGGCTGATGCCGCCGCCGCTGTAGCTCCATGCTGTCTCTGATACCCACGGACCCAGACCGCCGTTGGTGACCAGGCTGGTTCCGCCTACGGCCGTCACAAAATCATCTTCGGCCGGATAGAAGTAGTCCGACACGTTTGGAGAGAAAGCTCCAGCATCTCCCGAGGCAACGAAGATACTTTGGCCCTGGGCGGCCATCTCCTGAAAAAAGACATCGTCGACAATTGGATCGTCCGGTGTCCACGTCCAGGAAACGCTCAGTTGCCTGGCTGCATTCTCCGAAGCCATCGCGTTCAGAATGTCGGCGTCGACGCTGCCGATGTAAACACGTATCTGGGCCAGCCCTGGAGCCATCTCGGCAGCCTGCACGATATCCAGAACCTGCTCGGCGTCCTCGCACGGGAAATAAATAAACTGGCATTTGGCGCCAGTGGCTCCATCAAGCAAAACGTTTTTGATCGGGACCGTATTAGTCTGCCCGGCGTTTGCAAAAGTCAGGGCGACATCCTCCGGATCGTACCCGTCAAACTGCAACAACCCGACAATCTGTCCGCTGCCTGTCAACTCGGTCCCGCCATAATAGGCCGCCCGCATATCGACACCGAGATACGAACCGCCTGGCCCCGACCCTTTGACTTTGGATGGGGCTGATACCTCTGACTCCGCAGGTTTGACGTTCATCGGATGCGGAGTCGAAAAGTTATTCAGGCCTGCTATGTGCGCGATCGACAGCCCATGCGGATAGTCGGGCTCCCGGTCCGGGGAAAAAAACGTGCGTCTCTCGGTCGGATGCTGATAGACCCCGATCCCTACATGGAAGGCCTTCTGCACCTGATCCACACTCGCCGTCACCGGCACGATCAGCCGATTGGCCGGCATGCCTGTGACGGTCATGCCGTTGGCCGTGGCGAATTGAACGACGGCACGATAGTCGTCTTCTGTCGGCCCGAACTGTTCGGTGAATTCCGCGACCGAAAGAAACTTCCGGTACATGGGGTCGGTCGGGTCATACAACCTGGCCAGCAATGATCCAAGTTGGTCCTGATTCCTGAGCGGCAGAACAATTGACAGATTCATTCGCTCGCCTGCTGGAAATTGCCCAACCAGCTTTGCTTTTCCCTCCGCGACCGCGGGACGAACGTGCCCCGAGAGAACCTGTCTGGATTGCTGCGCTCCCAAAGTGATCAGGTGAAAGGTGAAAATTGCGGGAATCAGAATCAACTTCTGTCGCCAAGAGACCATCTTGCGCTTCCTTGAGATCCTTATCGGCGCAAATCGGAAAACTCATACGCAGAATTGCTTGTCGGCTCCAGGAATTGCTGCAAAAAGCCGGTGTGAACGCAGGATTCAATGCTGTTTCCATTTGTTGGGTATTCACAACCTTTTTGAGAATTTTCCGAAATCCCTCTCGACCCCGTAGACGCCGAACCGCCTAGTCAGAGCGGTTCGTTGCGTATACACCGAATTCTTGTTGCACTTCGAGGAGTGTCCCGATGGTTATCTCCAGCAGCGAACTGGCGTGGCACCATTACTGCGTGGCACTATAATCCTCACTACTCATCGAGAAAAACATGTCCACAGAGCTCGAAGCAGCCAACTTACCCTCCGCATCGGATGCCCATCGCAGCGAGCGCGGCTTCTGGGCACTGATCGTCACCCAGTTCCAGGGCGCATACAGCGACAACATCCTCCGCAACCTGTTGCTCGCCATGGTCGTTGGAATGGGCCTCGACAAGGGCGAACGCGACACCTTCGTCGCCATGGTGACCTTCCTCTTTTCAATGCCCTTCGTGCTCTTCAGCATGACCGGCGGATGGCTCGCCGACCACTTCAGCAAGCGCCAGGTCACCATCTGGACCAAGGGGATGGAGATCTGCGCCATGTTGGTCGCCACGGCTGGCCTCGCTCTGCACATGCGGGCTCTCTCTCTCGTGGCTCTCGGCCTTGTGGCCACCCAGTCCGCGCTGTTTGGCCCTTCCAAATATGGCTTACTGCCGGAACTGCTGCCCGCCCGGCGCCTCTCCTGGGGAAACGGCATCATCGAACTTGGAACTTTTCTCGCCATCATCCTCGGAACTGTGACCGGCGCCGCTATGGCCGAAAGATTTGCGGGACATGAGGTCTATGCGGGCTACGCGCTCCTGGCGCTCGCCGTGATCGGGCTCGGTACTAGCCTCGGAATAGATCGCGTCCCCGCGGCCGCACCCACCAAAAAATTCCGCGCCAATTTCATCGGAGATCTCTGGTCGCAGATCAAGCTGATGCGCGCCGATCGGCCCCTCTTCCTCGCCGTCCTCGGCAATGCCTACTTCTGGTTTCTCGGCTCGCTCCTTTTCTCCACGGTCGTCGTCTACGGACCCGACGTTCTCCACGTCGGCCAGACCAGAACCGGCTATCTCAACGCTGCTCTCGCCGTAGGCATCGGCATCGGCAGCATGATCGCCGGCCTCGTCAGCGGCAACAAGATTGAGTACGGCCTCATCCCGCTCGGATCCATTGGTATGACCTGCACCGGAATCGTGCTCGGCATCGTGCACGTCGGCCTCGTGGGCTCTGCGGTCCTTCTCGGCATCCTCGGATTCTGGGCTGGCTTCTTCGCTGTCCCGGTAAACGCGCTCATCCAGCATCGCCCCGCGGAGGAAAACAAGGGCGGAATCATCGCCGCCGCAAACCTCCTCTCCTTCGTAGGCATCGCAATCTCCTCTGCCGCCTACTTCATCTTCACCAAATTCATCCACCTCAATCCGCGCGAAGTCATCCTCGCCGCATCCATCATCACGGCAGCCGGCACGGTCTACGTACTCATCCTCCTTCCGGAGTGGTTCGGCCGCCTCATCCTCTTCTTCCTCACTCACACCCTGTACCGGGTAAAGGTTCTCGGCCGCCACAACTTCCCCCAGAGATCCGGCGCGCTTCTCGTCTGCAATCACATGTCCTTCGTCGATGCAGCCCTCTTGATCGCATCGACCGATCGCCCCATCCGCTTCCTCATCTACAAAGGCATCTACGAAAACCGCATCGTCAACCCCTTTGCGCGCATGTTGCAGGCCATCCCCATCTCCAGTGAACAGCGTCCTCGCGAGATGATCCGCTCCTTGCGCACCGCTAGTGACGCGCTCCGCAATGACGAGATCGTCTGCATCTTCGCCGAGGGCCAGATCACACGAACCGGCCAGATGCTTCCCTTCCGCCGTGGACTCGAGCGCATCATGAAAGGCGTAGAAGTCCCGATCATCCCCGTGAATCTCGATGGCGTCTGGGGCAGCATCTTCAGCTTCGAGCGCGGCCGCTTCCTCTGGAAGGTGCCTCGCCGCATCCCCTATCCCGTCACCGTCAGCTTTGGCGCGCCCATGCCGCCCACCTCCTCCGCCATCGCAATCCGATCCGCGGTTCAGCAGTTGCAGACCGAAGCATTTCGAGAACGCAAGCGCGATATGTTTACCCTCGACAATGCCTTCGTTCGCACCGCGCGCCGTTTCCCGCTCCGCTTCATGATGGCCGATGGAAAAACTCCGAAGGTCCGCTTCTTCTCCGCGCTTGCCAAAACCATCTACATCGCGCGCCGCCTCCAGCCCGCCATCGGCAGTCGTCCAATGATCGGCCTTCTGCTTCCGCCTTCCGTCGGCGGAGCCCTCACCAACTATGCACTCACCTTGCTCGGTCGCATCCCTGTCAATCTCAACTACACCGCATCGAGCGAAGTAATCGCCTCCTGCGCAAAACAATGCGAAATCGACGCGGTAATCACATCTAGAGCCTTCGTCGAGCGCTTCCCGAAACTAGAGATCCCGGGTCGCACCCTCTTTCTCGAAGATGCACTCGACGCGCCGCGTGTAACCGAGAAAGCTCCTCGCGTTCCTGCTCGCGCTGTTCGCGCCGTACACCATGCTGCGCAAGGCAATCGGTGCCGGACCCTCTGGGCGCAACATCGATGACCTCGCCACTGTAATCTTCTCGAGCGGCAGCACTGGTGACCCCAAAGGAGTCATGCTGACGCACTACAACATTGGCTCCAACATCCAGCAGGTCGCGCAGGTCTTCATGCTCGAAGGCCACGACAAGATCCTCGGCATCCTGCCCTTCTTCCACTCCTTCGGCTTTATGGCTGCGCTGTGGATGCCGGCTGCAAACGGCGTCGGCGTCGTCTATCATCCCAATCCCCTCGATGCAAAAGTCATCGGCGAACTCGTGGCTCAGTACCGCGTCACCTTTCTCATCGCCACGCCCACCTTCCTGCAGGCCTACATGCGGCGTTGCTCGCCAGAGAGCTTCGGCAGTCTGCAATTCGTTCTCGTCGGTGCAGAAAAGCTCTCCGATCGCGTCGCGCTCGCCTTCGAAGACACGTTCGGCATCCGCCCGCTTGAGGGCTACGGCTGCACCGAATGCTCGCCCGTAGTTACCGTCAACGGCCGCGACTTCCGCGCTCCGGGCTTCCGCCAGGTCGGCGCGCGTCGCGGCAAAATCGGCCATCCTGTCCCCGGCGTCAGCGTCAGAGTCGTCGACATCGATACCGGCCAGCCGGTCGCTCCCGGAACGCCCGGCATGCTCCTCGTCAAAGGACCGAATGTGATGAAGGGCTATCTCGGCAGGCCGGAGAAAACCGCTGAAGTCCTCCACGACGGCTGGTACACCACCGGCGACGTGGCCATGATCGAAGATGACGGGTTTCTTACTATCACCGACCGCCTCTCCCGCTTCAGCAAGATCGGAGGCGAAATGGTGCCGCACGTCCGCATTGAAGACAAGCTCCAGGAACTAGCCGGCATCACTGAGCAGGTCTTCGCCGTAACCGCATTGCCCGATGAGAAGAAGGGCGAGCGCATCGTAGTCATCTCAACTCTGGGCGACGAAAAGCTTGCCCCCGTCGTTGAAAAATTCGCGCAGTGCGATCTGCCCGCCCTCTGGAAGCCGCGCTCCAACCAGTTCTTCCACGTCGACGCCCTGCCGATTCTCGGCACCGGAAAGATCGATCTGCGCGGCGTCAAAGCACTCGCCGCTTCCATGGCCTGAAAAACAAGGCTCCGCGTTGCACCCTGCAATGCGGAGCCCTCATCTTCTAGTCCAAGGTTTACCAGCGCGTGACGGACATCTTATCCACGTACACGTTTGCCGTCCCGTATCCGCCCAGGCCATCGACCTGAAAGTTGGTCAGAAGCGTCGATCCCCATCCCAGCGCAAATGCTGAGGGCACGGTCTCGTTCAGGTTCTTCTGCACTCCATCGAACGTCACGTACTTGTAAGTCACGTTCCCCGAATCATCCCGCGAGTAAGCGATCTGGATGTGATGCCACACATTTTTCGCCCAATTCTGAGGGTTGCAGGGCACGGACGAATGCACCCACTCATCCACTGGATATCCCGGCGATCCAGCATTCTTCGTGTAATCCCACGTGTTCGTGTATCCATCGCACTGGAACCCGTAGATGATCGTCTGTCCGTTCCCGATCACCTGGTTCATATCCATCTCGATATTCGCGATGTCGCTGGCAGTCGAATCTACATAGACCTGCACATCGTAAATAAAATGGTGTGCCGACGTATCCGCTCCAAACGAAGTCCAGAACCTTTCGCCGGCCGAGTTTCGAAAGCTCGTCACGAACTTCCGCGTATATCCGCTGATCGTCGGCGACGTGGCCATGCTCATCTTCCCACTTGCAAGCCCGCCTCCTGTCGCGTTATCCACGATTCCCTGCCAGTAGTAGTTCTGCTTCTGCAAGCCATATACCGAAATCGCATTCGCAGGGACGCTCGAACCCGCGACTACCGTGATCGGCACATCCGTCACGCACGATGCACCCTGGTTACCCCACGACTTCACGTGCAGCGTGTGTCCGCCCGGCGCGCCCGAAACCGTCGCATTGATCGACGTGCTGTAAATAATCGTGGTGCTTGTGCTGTTATCGAGCGAGTATCCCATTGCCGAGATTGCCTGCGACGAGCAGGTAGAGGCCGTCGCTTTCAGCGCGAATGGCGAAGAAACCTGTGATCCATTGGCAGGAGAACTCACCGTAACAGCAGAAAATGCGGGCAATGCGCAATCCATAAGCGCAAGACAAACTAGAGCAATGGAATATCTCATCGACCAACCTGCAACTTCCCCGAGCGCAGAAGCGGCTTGCAAGATCTCTCTTGCGCGAGGAAGCGAGGCGCACCCGTCCTACCGGTGCGCCAGGCAGTCCCTGACTAGATCTACTCGACCCGCAATCTCTGGATTAATGACTTGAAACTACGGGAGGAGACCCTGATGGTCAATAGTGAAAATGGTGATCGAATCAAGTTGAGTGACCATGGTCACGTCTATGGAGAATATCCAGCAAAAAAGCCCCGGAAACCATTGACAGTGAAGCCGGCCTTTAAAGAAATTAATCCGTCATATAGCGGATTTCCAGCCGGCGCATCCGCTGGCACGAGTACACCAGGACAATGGCGATCAGCGCCAGCAGACCCAGTACCGCCGCCCACGCCGACACCGGCTCCGTCTCCACCGTTAGCAGCGCGAAAATGCCCTCGGCTGGAACACTCACCGGCATCAGGTGACGTAGATACGAGGCCACACTGAGCTTCTGCAGCATCGAGGGCATCACCGGATTGACTGCCTCCCAACCCCATAGCAACAGCGCCCCGGGCATCGGATTGCGAAACATCAGGCTCAGCAGCAGAAAAATCGATCCATAGCCCAGGCACGCCAGGACAGTAATCAGCAGGTAGGCTTCGATCTGCCCAAATCCCGGCCCATGCATCATGAAATCGCGGCCCGCCGCTCCATAACCCGTGTACATCAGCACAAAGTCCGCAAGCACTGCGCCGCCGAACAAAACCACGGAGCTGACCGCGCCCGCAAAAAACTTTGAAAGCAGGATTACTTCCCGCCGCACTGGCGACAGCAGATAGTAATGCAGGCTGCGTTCGATCATCTCGCCGCGAATCAGCCGCGAAAAAATCCCCAGGCACCCAAAGAAAATTCCCAGCCGGACATAGTAGAGCTGCACAATCCCCGCCAGTATCTGCGTGTCCTCTCCCATGTCCATCCCGCGCCGCGAATCAGCCAGCAGGTGAATGAGTATGATTACCGCCGGGACAAAAGCCAGGAAGTAGATCCACCACGCGCGCCGCGTAAACAGGTTTCGCCGGATCTCGATGCGCGCAAAGCGTCGAAACTGAATCCACCAGAGAGACCACGGCTGCTGCCGGAGCATTCCCATCGCATTCGCAAACTCCGTCATACCGTGCTCCCGTCTGAACCAATCAGGTACTGATAAATTGCGTTTGCATTGTCATCGAACGGCGCTACGGCTTCAATCTTGACCAGCCCCTCAACCGCAATGTCATTCAGTATCCGGTAGAACTGATCCACATCTCCGGTGCGCACAAACACGCCGCGATTATCGCTGTGCAACCTTGCCTCTACACAGTGGTTCACCGCAAACATCTTCGAGGCCAGCAGCTCAGGGCGGTCGCAGCGGACCAGCAATTGCATCGGCTTGTCGCGCACCTCTTGCCGTACCTCGTGGATGTTTCCCTGCGCGATCAAATACCCGCCGGTAATCAGAACAACACGATCGGCAACCCTGTCTACCTCATCGAGAATGTGGCTCGAAATCACCACATGCATTCCCTGCCGCCCCAGTTCCTGAAACAGCGCCAGCGACTCAGCCCGCGCCATCGGATCCAGCCCGTTCAGCGGCTCATCCAGCACCAGCACCCGTGGATGATGCGCAACCGCCTGCGCCAGCCGGATCTTCTGCCGCATACCCTTGCTGTATCCGGCGATCTTGCGATGCGCTGCCGCAGCATCCAGCTGCACTCGCTCCAGGGCTTCGGCCGTCAACGCATGCGCATCCTCGTCGCTCATCCCGAACAACATCAGGCTATCCAGCACAAACTGGAATCCCGTCAACCCTCGCGGGAAGGAATCGAACTGCGCGCAATATCCCACGTTGCAAAAGAACTGCGTGGCATTCGATGGCTTCAACCCAAGAACTGAAATCTCACCCCGCGATGGCTGCACCAGCCCCGTCATCAGGTTCATCAGCGTAGTCTTGCCCGATCCATTCGGGCCGACGAGCGTTGTAACTCCCGGCGCAAGCGTGAGCGTGATGCGATTGACCCCCAGCACCTCGCCGTAGAACTTTGAGACATTCTCAAATTGGATTGTGTCCGTCACCGCATTCATCCGCGTACCACCTCTCGCGCACGGATGCGTGCGTTCAGCACCGCAAGGCAAATCAACCCTGCCAGCAGCAACATGATGGCCATTGCCGTATTCGGCAGTTCCAGCCGTGGACTCATAAACGCCGGCGCGCCGAGCATTCGCTGCCAGATCTCCGTCATCACCACCGGCACATTCAGCAGCAGTCCCCACTTGGTGCGCAGAATCGCATTCGCAATTCCGCCCACACCCGCCGGAACAAACACCACTGCAAACATCGCTCCGGTCGCGATCACCCGCCACTTCACCCACGCTGACACTGCCAGCCCCACCAGCGCGAGAATAACAATCCATAACAGCGAGCCCACCAGAATTCCGAAGGCCAGCCCCAGGTGCGCCATCGCCCAAGGTTCCGCCGACGAATAGCTCTGATACACAAACAGCACCAACACCGGTATCCACGTCACATACGAGAGCGACAATGCCAGCGCCATGAACTTGCCCAGCAAATACCCGAAACGCGAAATCGGATGGCTCAACAGAATCGGCAGCGCGTTGTCTCCAAGGTCAAACGAAACCAGTCGCGGTGCGATCCACGCAGCCAGGACCAGCGCAGACCAGCACTGCGTCTCCATCACACTCAGAAAAAACGCCTCGTTAATGGTCAGCATCGGATTGCCGCGCAGAATGAGCGCCCTCGCAAGGGGATTGTTGGCGAGATAGATCATCACCATCTCGACGACACATGGCAGCAGCGCGGCCACAAACAGAATCATCGTAATCTTTGAGGCCCATGCCTCCGCGAGGGCGTATCGTGCCAGAACCAGCGGCCGTTTCCACAAAGTCGTCGTTGCACCGCTATACGGCCGATATTCATGCAGAAATACTGACATGCTCTACCCGGCCTCCCTCATATTCCATTGCCCGTAAAAAGATATCCTCAAGCGAATCCCGCCGCTGCTGTATGCGCCGGATCTCCGTTCCTGTCTCTGCCGCCGTCACGTATAGATCGCGCGCGCTCAGCTCGTCCGGCATCACCACCTTGACGCGTCCACCCGCGAAGCAGGCGCACTCGCAACCCTTTGCCCGCATCTTCTCGGCGAATGCTTCGGTGCCCCCGGTCATCTCCATCTCAATGAAGTTGCGATGCGATCTCCGCTCCTCCTCGATATTCGAAATCGCTGCAACCCGTCCCTTGTTCAGGATCAGCACCTCGTCGCAGGTCTCATCGATATCGCGCAGCAGGTGCGATGAAATCAGCATGTGCATGCTGCCTTCTTTGCGAACTTCCTTAATGAGCTGAACCATCCGCTGCCGCGCCATCGGATCGAGCCCGTTGGTGGGCTCATCAAGAATCAGCAACTTTGGACCATGTGCCAGCGCCTGCGCCAGCTTGATCAGCTGCTTCATGCCCAGCGAGTAAGTGCTGATCTTGCGATAGCGCACCTCGCCCAGCCCGACGTAAAACAGCGCCTCATGAGCTCGCTCCAGCGCGGCATCCGGCGGCAGCCCGGAAAGCTCCGCCATGTAGCGCACAAAACGAACGCCGCTCATGTTGCCGATGAACGAGTCGTTTTCGGGCATGTAGCCCACGCTCTCGCGGATGCGCATCCGGTCGGTCCGCGCATCCAGCCCCAGCACCTTGGCGCCGCCGCTGCTGGGCTCGTGAAACCCAAGCAATGTGTTGATCAGCGTCGACTTCCCGGCCCCGTTCGGCCCCAGCAGCCCGATGGCGCGGCCCCGCAATTCTCCCGTCAGCCCGTTGAGGACGGTGCGGCCGCCAAGCCGCACCTCCAGCCGATCAAGTGCGATCACGCCCATGTTTCCTCTTACGCACAGCTCACTGCTTTTGTTCCGAAGCATTCGTGCCATCTCGGCGCTCGGAGTGCAGCAATTTCCCCAGCGTCAGAAAATCAAACCCGAACAGGTTGCTGTTGCTCGCAACCTCGATCCCCGCGTTTTTGCCCCACGCGCAGATCGCCGTCGGATGTGAGTCAGCAGCTAGCTTCTTCAACGCATCGGCCGTCTCGCCATTCATCTGCGACACCAGCGGTGTCACCACTGGCCCCAGGTTCTGGTACGCAACCGCCGAGTAGTTCTCGTTCTGATCCGCCGGGAGCAGCGCCTTGAAGCTCGAGGCATGCCCCAGCGTGCTGCCGCTCGCACGCGTCTGCAACGCTTCCATCAGCAACGCCCGCGTCTGCGTGATCACCATGTATCCGCTCGCGTACGTATACTCCGCCACAACCGCGCCCGTAGCTGAATTATGAACCTCGTAGAATGTCTGTGCGCCCGTCTGGTTCTTGCTGATCGTTACCCCTTGCGCATTTTTCTCCTGCATATGGCTGTCGATAGCCTGCACTAGCCGCTCCAGCGTCGATTCAAACCGCTCGGAATCGCGCACCTCGATTACGGCCTTCCATGCAGGTGTCGGAAGCACCGGTCCGTCCAGCGCAAACAGGAACTCTCCGCCAAGATTTCCGGCCAGATCGTTGCGAATGTCGATACCCAGCTCCGCCTGCGCCTTGTTGAACTCATCCGTGCCCTTCTTTTCCGCGGACATCATCGCCACCATGTCGTCGACAATCGCCGAAGGCTCCTTTGTCACGCCGGCAAACACCAGCGCCGCGTTCGGCGAAACAAAATCCAGCGACCCGACCGCTGCCGGCGCGCCCAGCCACGACGCCACCCGCTGACGATTCCCGGCAAACTGCAGGTTCAGGTGGTTCTCCGTTACGCCATTTGCCTCCCGATGTTCAGCGATCAGGTACCGCACACCGCCCATCCCCGACTCCTGCACCAGGGTTGACGCGTGGTTCCCGCCATGATTGGCCATCTCCCCAACCATTTGCTCCAGGTTCGCCGCGAGGATGATTCCTGCTCCGCGGCTGTACGCAGCCGTGATCTGCTGCCCGAAATTGCTCGTCGCAAATCCGCTTGCGCCCGAATCAAGCTGCGCATCAATCGTCTTCAGCGTTTCGATACTGTTCGAGAACACCACTTCCTTTTCGCGAACAAGCGCGTATCCGCCGTTGCCTGGCGTGCTCCCCGAAGCCGCATGAAGCGTGTTCTCATCCAGAACCGTCAACTTGCCGTGTGCGTCCGAAGCAAACTCCTGCTTCAACAGATCCGACAATCCGCTCCGCTGCACATCGGCAACCACCGCAAACCCCGCGCCCTGCTGCTGCTTCAACGCCACAATCACCATCTCGTCGCCGACATACTGGCTCAGATCGTGCAGCTTGTTCACCAGCGCGTCCAGCTCCGCCGTCTTGTCCTGCTTCCCGCTGTTATTCCACCACTGCTGCAACACCGCGCTCTGCTTGAGCTGATCGTCGAAGATCGATTTTGCCTGCGTGACGAAATCACCGAGATTGGGAATGCTGACATAAAGTTGCGTCTCTGCCGGCATACGGCTCAGTAGATCGCTCCCATAACGCGGCTGCGGCAGCGGTATCTGCGCAATCTTGTGCTGCAGTAACGTAAGCTGCGCCAGCAGTCCCAGGTACTCATCGCGTATTCGGGCTCCACGCTACCTGTTCGCTTACCGGCTCAGGCGCAAGGTTCTGCGTCGTGGTGAACTCATCCCCCGCATGCACCATCGACCGCACGCCCGCATGCCGCACCTCGACCGCCCCCTGCACCACCGCGACCCGCGATCCCTTGATCCCCGCGCCAACTGAAAACACTGTGCCGGTCACGCCAACTCGGCAATCGTCCGTCTGCACATAGAGGTGGCCCGATTTGCGCTGCGCCGCCTTCACGATCAGCGCGCCGTGATTCAGATCCACCGTGACATTGCGTCCGCGCGCACCGATACTCACCGCGCTGCGCTCGTTCATCTCCACCGTTGAGCCATCCGCGAGCCGCAACACTGCATGCGATCCACCGGAGGTGCGCAGCACATCGCCTTCGTGTAACTGGGCGCCCGCATTCATCAGGCGATCGCCCGAATCCGTGATCAACGAGGCCGATCCATCAATCGACTGCACCTCTGCCCGTACCCCGGGCGGAACCTGCCAGTATGCCTGGTACACAAACAAACCGGCGGCCGCCACCGCCAATGAAGCCGCCATGGCCCACGCCATCGTCCACGGACGCACCTTCGAGCGCACCGGCATCACCTTCGGCGTCGACCAGTTCACCGTCTCCGCGCCCCGGAATCTCCGGTAGCAGATGCCGCACTCGCGAAGATGCGCCTCAACCAGCAGCGTCTGGCCCACCGACAGCGTTCCCGCCCGGTACGCATCCAGCATCGGCCGCATGTCTTCACAGCTCTCCATCGCTTTCGCATTTTCAGCAAATGCGATTCCCAGTCTTCCCGCCATCTTCTTCGCCGCGGCAGAGACTTCAGCGTCATCCGGCGCAGCCGCGCGCATCGACCGTGTTGCCCGATCCAGCAATTCCTCACCCTGATTCTTCATTGGTTCCCCCGCTCCATCTCGCCTAGCCTTTTCTTCAGCTTCGCTCGCGCCTGGTGCAGCGTGACTGCCACAACCGCCTGCGACGTATGCATCAGAGCGGCAATCTCGCGATTCTCCAGCTCTTCCACGTAGCGCAGAGTGAACATCTCCGCAGCTCGCGGACTTAGCTCACTAAGCGCGTTACGCAGCCAGCCCACCAGTTGCCTGCTTGCAGCCTCCGCATCGGGTCGTGATCCACGCCCCTCAGCGGCGACTACCGCGGCCAGATCCAGCGATTCGCTGCCCGCGACGCGTCTCCGCCTCAGCAGATCGAGCGCGCCGTTGATAGCCGCACGATACAGATAGCTCCCGGCGTTGCTTACCGCAAGGTCATCGCTTGCCGCCAATCGCAGAAACACGCTCTGCGCCACGTCTTCCGCGTCCGCCATGCTGCCCGTAATGCGATAGGCCGCCATCAGGACCCGGCGATGATGCATTCCGAACAGGTCGGAAAGACGTTGATGCGTTTCCACCGCCGGCATGGTTGGGAGGGCGATTGCCACGTGCTTGCCTTTCTGACCGTTCATAGGGATGACGTTGAAACCAGCCGAATATTAATGGGCATGGAAGAAACTACGCCAAAACACCCCTTTAGGTTCAGAATTTCCGAAGATCGGGCTCAGCATCCACCGAATCAGCAAGACTTACCGGCGAATAACAGATACCTGAGAGCTGAGGGCTGACAGCTGAGAGCTGAGCTGTGCTGAAGGCCAGCAGCTGAGGAGCTGACAGCACAGCTCTCTCCCACTCCAGCTTAGCCAGCGTGGCAATCAGGTTCTCCCGGTTCCGATTGGCAAGCGATTCTGCACTCGACAGAACCCGCATCCACACCACCGTCGCCAGCCCCGCCAGCACCAGCAGGCATCCCGGAGCCAGCCATTTCCGCCCCAGGTAGGTGCATAACTCCAGCACCGCAACCCCGCATCCCATGATCGACACCTGGATCAGCATGCTCACCAGTGCGCTCGCCTGCGACCCGCGTTGCCGCGAAAGCCGGCCGAGGTTCACACGGTAAGGCATCGTCAGCGACAGAAGATTCCCCGCTGCCAGGTTCGCGGGAATCGCGAAAATAACCCATGCCACGGTAGTCGCCAGAAGTGCCGGATCAGGCTCGCCCAGCCGCAGGCCGGCAAATACCCCGGCCACAACCGCCACCACCGCGAAAAGAGTCCCGTGCAAAATATTCTTCGCCAATAAGACCGAACGCATCGGCGTGGGAGACAAAAACAGTACCTGGATACCTGTCCCTTCCGCGCCGAGATTGTTGAAGATCATCTGCGTAAATCCCAGCAGTGCGTAACAGACGCAGAGCGGAAAAGCCAATTGAAATGGGCGCCCGCCTTCCGAGGTGTTTTTCAAAATCGTGCTGATGACGAGCACAGTCAGAAGTGGTGCTCCCATTGCAAACAGCAGCGGCATGGAACGCGGAATTGTGCGGAGTTCCTTCTCCATCACCGCGGCCACCGGACCCGAACCATCGATTAACCATCTGCTGTCCTCTTCGCTCCTCTTTCTCGGCGCTGGAGCATCACTCAGTCGTTCGCCCCCGAATTCCGCGCGAAGCCGAATGCCCAGCACTGCGCCCGTTGCCAGGATGTACAGTCCGAGCACTCCAAGCTCCATAAACGAACTCGAGTTACCTCTTGCAGATTCCACAATCGTTTCCGCCGCAATCCCCGGAGGTAGCCAGCGCTCCACCGCCTGGGTCGCCTTCGACCAGCGCCTAACCTCACCGATCACCTTTCGATGGTCCGTCTCTGCCGCCCCATGGTTCGATCGCCGAACTCGAACATCGCTCCGAAGCGCCGGATTGAGAAGTTGCAGGCTCAACATGAACACAAGGAACACCGCGCTCACAATTTCCCGCGTTCTCCGCTTGGCTAGCCATCGATCTACCCAGGCAAGAACAGTACGCGCCAGCAGGATATTGAATAGCGCATAGAGCGCGAGCACCAGGGCACTCCACCCCGCAAGATCCGGCCGCGCTAACGTCGCACCCACCCAGATCCCCATGCAGCAGATCCCACCCAGAAGGGCCGGAACATCCACCAGCCCAAAGGCGACACTCAATAAATAAAAGGATCCGAAACTCACCGGAAACCTCAACAAGCCGGCGAGATCGAACTGCTCTTGAAACGAGGCAAGCGCAATCGGCAGCACCTGCCAAACCACGAAGACCACCCAGAACAATGCCGCTAGATATTGGAAATGCCGGCTCGCAAGCAGCGAATAGGTCCCTGCTCCGAGGCCGAAGCCGAGCCCGATTCCCATCAGCGTGTAGAGAACAAACGCCACTCCACGCGCGCCGAACTCAAACGCGCCCTGCACCGAACGCACGTTGTTCGCAAGCATGCGGAATCGCATCGCCATCAGCGCGCCATACTGCCGCCGCGCCAACCGGCTCAACGGATTACCCGAGCTCGCGATCTTCAACTCTTCTCGCTCTACGCCAGCCACGAAAGCTCCTGCGGCGCATCCTGCCCGCCCGCTCCAACAATCGAGAGGAAAATCTCCTCCAGGGTCAGCCGCTGCTCGCTCTCTGTTCCCGGCAGCGTGCTTGCCACACCTGCGCGCAGATCTTCAATCGACCCATTCGCTACCAGTCTCCCTTGATGGATGATCGCGACATGGCTGCAAAGCCTCTCCACAATCTCGAGCACGTGCGTCGTCAAAAAAATCGTGGCTCCGCGATTGATCATTCCCTGCAGCATCGTCTTCAGCATGCCCGCGGCAATCGCGTCCACGCCTTCAAACGGCTCATCGAGAAACAACACGCGCGGCCCATGGATCACCGCCGCCGCGAGCGCAAGCTTCTTCTGCATTCCATGCGAAAAGTCTGTAATCAGCTTCCGTCGCTCATCGGCCAATTGCATAAACTCCAGCAACTCCTCTGTCCGCCGATTCACCGTCTCCCGCTCTAGCCCATACATGCGACCGATAAAGCGCAGGTATTCCGGCGCCGTCAGCCGGCCCAGCAGCGCCATGCCCTCAGGCACAACCCCAATCTGACGCTTCAAATCCAGAGCACTGGCCCTGAAAGGCTGCCCCAGTATCTCGATGCTCCCCGCTGTAGGCTCCAGCAAACCGGTCAGCATTTTGATTGTGGTCGATTTCCCCGCGCCATTCGGTCCAAGGAACCCGAAGAACTGACCGCTCGCTACGTTGAACGTCACGTCCTGTACCGCGGTCAATGCCCCAAAGGTGCGGGTCAGTCCTCGCGTCTGAATCGCAGAAGTTTGCATGTGCCGCAAGAATACCAAGAGGGACGCCGCGAGCCGCAATACAACGCCCGTAACGCCCCTCTTTATATATCGAAAGGGTAGTCCCTACTCCCTACTCCCTATTCCCTATTCCCTGTCCCTAGTCCCTAGTCCCTGTTCCCTGTTCCCTGCTCGCCGCCTTCCCCATCGGATCATTCTCCCGATCCGTCACTTCCACGAGAGCCCGAAGCTTCGACGCCAGTTGCGCCGTCCAGCTCCCTTCCGGCACTCTCCAGCTCCAGTTCCCCTGCGGCACTGCCGGCGTATTCATCCTCGCCTCCGACCCCAGCTCCAGCAAATCCTGAACCGGAAAAATCGCAATCGCCGCCACGCTTCCAGCCGCAGCGCGAATCAACGGCCACGTCGGTCGCCCGTGCACCGGTCCCACCAGCGTCTCTACTGCGGCATGCTCATGCTTTGCGGCCGTCTTCCACCACCCCTGCGTCGTGTCGTTGTCGTGCGTCCCCGTATAGGCCACTGTCCCCGGATCGAACCTGTGCGGCAGATGAATATGTGCGCCCTTGTCCCCAAATCCAAACTGCAACACGCGCATCCCCGGCATCGCCAGCTCGATCCGCAGCGCATCCACCGCCGGCGTAATCAATCCCAGATCCTCCGCCACCAATGGAAGCGGCCCCAGCGCTCCCTCCAGTGCGCGAAACAGCCTCAGCCCCGGCGCCTTCACCCACTCCCCGTTGATCGCTGTCTCTTCCTTCGCCGGAATCGACCAGTACGACTCAAATCCGCGGAAGTGGTCCAGCCGGATAATGTCGTAAAGCTCCCGCGACCGCCTGATCCTCTCGATCCACCAGTCGAACCCGCGATCCTCCAGCACTTCCCACCGATAAAGCGGGTTCCCCCACCGCTGCCCCGTCGGCGAAAAATAGTCCGGCGGCACTCCCGCAATATGAATCGGCTTGAGCTCCGCATCCAGCTCAAAAATGTCCGGATGCGCCCACACGTCCGCCGAATCCATGCTGACAAAAATCGCCACGTCGCCAAGAATGCGAATCTCGCGCCGCGCCGCCGACGCGCGAAGATTGTTCCACTGCACGGCAAACGCAAATTGCAGTACCTGCTCGATTGCCAGCGCGCGCCCCGCCTCTGCCGCCACCTGCGCCAGTGCCTTCGGCTCACGACGCCTGATCGATTCCGGCCACGCCGTCCATGCGCCCGTGTTGAACCGCCGCCGCAGTTCCGCGTACAGCGCATAATCCGTCAGCCAGCCCGACTCCGCTTTGCAAAAATCCTGGAATCTACCGCCACTGCCCCGCAAGCTCCGGGCTGTGCGCTCCGCGATCAAGAAAATTGCCGGCCGCCTCATACAATAGGGGAAGCTTCTTCAGCTCTACTTCGTGGAACTCCACATTGCCGCTTCGCCCCGCAAGCCCTGCGATCCGGTCCGCGCTGATCCAGCCCCAATCCACCAGGTACTCCAGGCTGATCAAATACGGATTCCCCGCAAATGCAGACGAGCCAGCATACGGCGAATTCCCATACCCTGTCGGACACAATGGCAGCACCTGCCACACGTGCTGCTTCGCCGCTCCCAGAAACTCCAGGAAGTCATGCGCGGCTGGCCCCAGGTCCCCGATTCCTCCGTACGAAGGCAATGAACTGATATGTAAAAGAACTCCGGACGAGCGTTGAAAATCCATGCGACTATTCTCTCCGATGCAGCCGCCCCTCACATCACTCGCAACAAAGTTCTCACAACCAATCCCGATTCCACCGCGCTGAAGACCCCTGAAAACACCAAGGCCCGCTTCCAACCTGCGGAAGCGGGCCATACCTCTTTAAGTCCCTGGTGCTTACTCGCCCGTAAGCGGGCTTTGCTGCTTGGCGTTCATGCGCACCAGGTTCTTCTTCTTGTATTCACTGATTACGTTGCTCGCGAAGACCTGGAACGCTTCCTGCCGCTTCTGATCCAGAAGCTCGTCCTTGATCTGATCGAGGTTCTTCGCGATTTCCGCGTCGCTCGGCTGTTGTTTGTCCACAACCTTCACCACCACCCCGGTTCGACCCGCATTGATCGGCCCGCTGATCGCGCCCGGAGCCATTTCGAACAACTGCGGCGCAACCTGGCCAACCGCGCCAAAGTCAGGAACCTGTCCTCGCAGATCCACAAAGTCGCTGGTCTTGAAGGATGCCCCGACTTCCTTCGCCGCTTTGGCGAGATCGTTCGATGCCTTTGCCTTCGCCGCCAGCTCCGCGGTCTTCTGTGCCAGCAGCGCCGGAGCCTGCTCGTTCTTGTAGTCGTCCTCGACGTGGCTTTTCCAGTCCGCGAACGTCGGCGCATGTGCCGGAATCACGCTCTTCACCTGGAAGATCGCGTAGCCTTCACCCGTCGGCGCGGACTGCGGTGGATCGCTCGGCTTCGCTTCGAATGCGTGCGATAGTAACTGCGATCCGTCCGGTAGCGCCGGAATCACGCCCTGCGCGCCCACCGGAGACGTGGTCACAACCTGCAGATGATGCGCCGCCGCGGTCTTCTCCAGTCCGTTCTTGATCGCCTCCGATGTCAGCGTCCGCGCGAACGCATCCTGCGCCCCCGTCGACTTCTGACGCATCAGCGTGGCCTGGATCGTCGGCAGAACGTCTGCCAGCGATTGCGTGTGTGCGGGCTGCCGCTCTTCCACTTGCACGATGTGATAGCCGTATTGCGTCTTGATGATCTTGGTCTCGCCGATCTTCTGCGTGAAGATCGCGTTGTCAAACTGCGGAACCATCATCCCGCGCCGCGCAAACCCCAGCTCGCCGCCGTTGTCCTTGCTGCCCGGATCGTCGGAATCCTTCTTCGCAAGGTCCGCGAAGTTCCCGCCCTTCTCGATCTGCTTCAGAATGTCTTCGGCCTTCGCCTTGGCGGCCGCATCGGCCTTTGCATCCGGGTTCGGATCAAGTTTGATCAGGATATGACGCGCCTTCGCCTGCTCCGGAATCGAATATTCGCTCTTGTGCGCGTTGTAATAGGCTTCAATCTCCTGCTGCGTCGGTTGCTGCACGCCCCCAGGTACGTCGCTCGGACCAAACGCAAAATACTCGATCGTCCGTTCTTCCGGTGCGGCATTCGCATACTTCGCCGCATTCTTCTTGAAGAATGCCTCCAGCTCGGCATCTGTCGGATTGATCGACTTGCGAATGTCATCCGCCGAGATCACCGCGTAATCGAACTTGATCTTCGTGCCTTGCTTCAGGTAAATGTCGCGCGCTTCCTTGTTCCCCACCGTCACGCCTGCCGTGACATACGCGAGCAGCCGCTGCCGGATGATGTCCTGGCGAACGCTATCCTCGAAATCCTGAACCGACATGTTGAAGCGCGTCGCAATCAGTGAAGCGTACTGATCCTGACCGATAAACTTGCCGTTCGGAAACAGCACCTGCCCCGCCTGGCCCTGGTGCAGAAATGTCTTCACGTCGTCGCCGGTCGCCGTGATCCCCAGCTTCTCAGCCTCCGCCAGCAGAATCTGCTGCTGCACGAGTTGCTGCCCCACCTGCTGCTCAAACAGGTTTACGATCATCGGATTCGACGCGTACTGCGGATTCCGCTGCTGCAGTTGCATCCGTGCCTGCTGCGACACCTTCTCCTGGGTGATCGTGTCGCCGCTCGCAAAAAATCGGCTGTACCAGTGCGGGTACACAACCGCATACGTGTTCGCCGATATCCCACCGCCGGCCGTCAGTCCGGGAATCAGGTAAACGACCATCGACACCGATGCCGCGGCGATGATGACCACAAACAATGCCTTAACAATACGATTGTCTTTTGACTGCAGGAAACGAATCATGGGTGGGTTTAAGCCTTCAACTCTCTACGCGCATGCAGGAAAGCCGCAATACCCAGTTCGCCAAAAGGCGGACTCAGTGCTGGCAACTCCCGGTAAAGCGCAATTCTCGCTCGTTGCGATTCATCAATATTATAGACGACCGGAGAATTCCCATGCGCCCGGCCAGCCACCCCCGATCTCCTTGAAAATGCAAGACCGTCGAACGCTATCTCCGTACGCTGCCCTTCTCCCCCTCTTCCAGCAGCGCCACGGATTCGCCCACCTGTTTGTGGAAATACTTCCTCATCAGGTCAAGCATCTTCCATATCAATGGGTCGCGCACCGAATAGAACACCTGGTTCCCCGATTTCCGCGCCACAACTATCTGCCGCGCTCGCAGAATCGCAAGGTGTTGCGAAAGATTTGCTTGCTCCAGTTCCAGGCGCTCTACAAATGCGCCAACACCTAGCTCGCCCTCTCGCAGCAAGTCGAGAATCGCAATCCGGGTCGGGTGACCAAGCGCTTGGAAAATCTCTGCTTTGAATTGGCGAAGAGAGTCCGGCATGCAGATAATTATATTCAGGTATATGCGAAAATTCGCATATGCTTATGGTTCTTCTCTGAAATATGGAAGCAACAATCAAAGTTTCCCCGCGCGTCCTCATCGTGGACGATGAGACCACCATTGCCGATACTCTGGCGCTGATCCTCGCAAAAGCCGGATTCCAATGTCGAGTTGCCTATCACGGATCAGCCGCGATCGACCTGGCGCCCCAATGGAACCCCGATATCCTTCTCTGCGATGTTTATATGCCCGGCCTCAACGGAATCGAGATCGCCATCGAAATTCGAACGCTCTTCCCGCAATGCAGAATCCTCCTCCTCTCCGGACGCGCCGAAGTGGATGACCTGTTGCAAGAAGCCCGAGCCCGAAATTTCCATTTCGACCTTCTCGTAAAACCGGTACACCCCGCTGTACTGCTCAAAATCCTGCAAAACGGCCCACAATTCTGAGCTAAACAACGCGGGCATCCCATGCGGGATGCCCATTGTCTTACATAACAAATTTCCGTGATGCGAATTCAACCCGGCCTGCAATCGTGTCTTACGCCGTCTCACCGCCAATAGTAGTAGCCACCCGTGGTGTAATACGGCCGGTAATACACCGGAGCGTACGGCGACGGCCGGTACGGATAAGCGTAATTCGCAGGGCGCTGGTACAGCCTCGGCCCGCCAGGATATAGCCCCTGCGCCAGCCGCATCGCCTCCTGAGGAGTTACCGGCTGCACCGTTATCGGAACCGCCAGGTGAAAGCTGACCAGCGCTTCAGCCGGAATCCATACCCCCGGTCCCGAGGTCGCCCCAGAAACCGCGGCTCCCGTCCCTCCGCCCGCTACCGCGCCCACTGCAGCACCCGTTCCACCGCCCACAGCTCCACCGATAATCGCCCCGATCAGCGCGCCGCCGATCACGTTCCCTGCCGACCGCCCCCCCTTGCCCGGACCCTTTACCTTGAAAAGATCCGACTGCAACGGATAGCTCTGGCCCATCAGCTCCAGCGAAGTCAGTTGAAGCGCCAGCTCATTGCTCCCAGTCAGCGCTCCCGGATTCGGACGCTTCACCTCGGCGATAACACCGTTCACCGTCGCTCCCCGCGGAATGGCAAGCACTCCATTGAACGCCACATCCTGTATCACCGTGAACTGAATTGCCTCACCGCCCTGGGCGTGCTTGTTGTCCACAACCCCATTCGTCCGCACCTGGATCAGCGTCCCCTCCGGAATCGTTACCGGCCCCCTCGGGATCTGGTATTGCAATGGAGGAGCCTGCGCATACACTGGCCCCTGCTGGTACACCGGAGGCTGTCCCTGCCCGTACCCCGGCTGAGCGGGGGAGGCGCCTGCCCATATACCGGCGGCTGTCCATAAGGAGATTGCTGCGGATAACCTTGGCCCTGCTGCGGCGGATAACCTGGACCCTGCTGCGGCGGATAACCCTGGCCCTGCTGCGGCGGATAACCCTGGCCCTGCTGTTGCGGATAATTTTGACCGTACGCCGGCTGCTGCTGCGGATAATCCTGCCCATATTCCGGCCTATGCTGATTCTGTGCGCCCGTGTCCGGCGGAGCCCCCTGGTTCACGCTCGGCGGTACCTGCCCAGCCTCCGCGTTCTGGTCTGCCCCGGCAGTCTGTCCGTAATTCGGATCCTGCCCGTTAGCCGGCGCCTGGGCATTCTGCTGCGGCTCCGCGTCTCCCATGTCATTGGCCGGGTCGTTCAGCGGAGCTCCCTGCGCATTCGCATCTTCTGCCGGATTTCCGATCTTCAGATTGTTATTGACCTTTGTGACACCCGGAACCGTCTTCGCGATCGATTCCGCAAGCTGCTTCGAAGACTCGCTCGATACCGTTCCGGAAAGTGTCACTTCGCTCTGAATCGTTGCCGCAGTTATCAGATCGTTCTTCAATGCCTGGGAGGCGTCGAGCGCGTGCACCACGTCCATCTCGATCTGCCCGTCGCTTCTCGGAGCCGGCGCCGCGTCCTGCGCCAGCACCATCGCGCTCCCCAAAGCAATCACCCCAACCCACGCCGCGGCACGGGTAAAAGCTCTCAAAATAAACGCCCTGGTCATTTCGGGTTCTCCTGCGTAACCGCTCCCACCGCAATCGGATGCATGCTCCAATTCTGACGGTTGCGGGGTGGGTCCGTCATCGTTACTAACCCGGCTTTATCGAAATAGTTCCGCTCTCTGGTAACGTACGATCCCCGCGCCACGTGACGCATAAATCGCAGATCGCACCTGACTTACGCCCCTGCAGCGGCCTCCGCCTCGGCTCCGACCCCTGCGCTTAGCTCCTCTTTGTCAGGAAAGAAGATCTGGAACACCGTTCCTGTGGCATTTCCGCCCTCGGCCGAGCGGCTCCGCAAATGGATGATCCCCTGGTGCTTCAAAATAATCTCGTGACTCACCCATAACCCCAGCCCGGTCCCGGTTGCGCCCTTCGTCGTGAAAAACGCCTCGAAGAGACGCTCCCGAACCTCGCGGCTCATTCCAATCCCCGTATCTGCAACCGTGATGCGCACGCCCTCTTGATTCGGATGTACCCAGTCCCGCGAACGCCGCGCCCGCACGATCAACCTGCCGCCGCTCGACGCCGCATCGATCGAATTGCTCACCAGGTTGGCAAACACCTGCCGCAACTCGCCCGCGAAGCAGTGAAGATCCAGGCTCGGTTCATAGCGCCGTTCCACCGTAATCCCCAGCGTACTCATCCGCACGTTGTACATGTCGAGCACCGCATCCAGAAGCTCCGCCATCGTCGCCCGTCCCGGCAGCGTGGATTGCCGATAGAACCTCAGCGTCTGCTGCGTGATCTCCGACATCCGCCGAACCTCGCGCTCTGCCATCGTCACGTAATTCGACGCCGTTTCATCCAGAGGACAGAATCTGCGCAACAGGTAAAGCAGGTTCGTGATTGCCTCCAGCGGATTATTGATCTCGTGAGCGATCGATGCGGCCAGCCTCCCCGTCGCCGCCAGCTTTTCTGTCCGGCGCAGCGCATCCTCGCTCCGCTTGCGCTCGCTCACATCGATCACGATTGCCCCCACCCAGCGCAATTGCCCTTGCGACGAACGCACTGGATATGTGGTCACCAGCCAGGTCCATGGCCCTCCCAGCTCGGCATCGGCTCTCTCCAGCTCCAGGTCGTGCACCGGGACCTGGTTTTCGATCACGTGCTGAACTGCCTTCTCCAGCTTTTCAGCCATCGGCCCCGGCAGAATCTCCGGCAACCCGCGGCCAAGATGCTTGCTCAGCGAAACACGAGTCATCTCGGCGAATACCTCGTTGACCCGCACGATCCGGCATTTCCGATCGAAAAACACCAGCCCGATCGGCGCATTCGCAAGCATCGAATCCAGCAGCGATAACGTATCGTTCAATCCCGACCGCTGCTCCTCGAGCGCCGCAACCATCCGGTTGAATGCGTCGATCAAATCGCCGAACTCGTTGTCCGTCGTCACCGGCAACGGGAACTTCGCGTTCGCCTGAGGCCCCTCCATCAACGCGCGCGTTCCGGCATGCAGAACACCAAGCGGTCGCGAAATCGATCGCGACACAAGCAGCACCAGGAGTCCCGACGCGCCCATCCAGATCAGCCCGAAAGAAAACGAGCTGCCAATAATTGTGTTCAGCTGCTCGTTATCCCACGAAGGGTCCGTCTCAACCCACGCGTAGCCCTTCAGATTCGCGCCCTCGTAGATCGCCTTCACGCCTTCCCAGCGATGATCCCCAAACGAAAACACCAGCGGCTGATGCTCCCGTACCAGCCCCATCGCCGCCTTTTCCGACGGTTCCAGCGAAAGTTGCGGACCCTCGCTTCTGCTCGTCAGTTGCACGGTGCCGGTGGCGTCGCTGATCTTCGCGTCCGCCACGCTCGGTGCCGCACCCATCATGCGCAGAGACGGCAGCACCAGTTCCAACCGCCCTTGCCGATACGCCTCCTCCGCCTGCATCGCAATGGACGTCGCCTGGTGCGCCAGTCGCTCATTCGCCCGCTGCCGCACCTCGCGCTTTTCCACCTGCACCAGGAACGTTGCAAACAGGCCGACAGACAGCGCCTCCAGCAGCATCAGCCAGGAGATCAGTTGCCACCGGACGGTACGCGGCCACCACCAGCGCATTTATCTCAACCTCAAGATCATGGGGGATTCCGTGTTCCTAGAGTTTATCCAAAATGCAAAAAATTGCACGGCCCGATTCGCAAACCATGGCACAAACACAATTGACAATTCAGTGGGACTTACGCCTTCAGGAGCGCCCGGGCGATCTGGCCGCCGTGAAACCGGCCATTTTCAATAAATATTTCATTCGTGCGCGACCCCGCTACGATCACGCCCGCAAGGTATATACCCGCTATATTACTCTCCAGCGTTTCAGGATTGCACACCGGAAGTCGATCCGGACCTTCGAACCGTACCCCCATGTTCTCGAGAAAACTGAAGTCCGGATGATACCCCGTCATCGCAAACACAAAATCATTCTTGATCGTCTCCATCCCCAGCGGCGTCTTCACCACCACCGCATCCGGCGTGATCTCGACGACATCCGTATTGAAGTACGCCTTAATCTCCCCATTCTTGATGCGGTTCTCGATGTCCGGCTTGATCCAGTACTTCACGTGCCGATGCATCCCGTCATGCCGATGCACAAGCGTCACCCGCGCGCCGCTGCGCCACAGCTCCAGCGCAGCAATCGCCGCCGAATTCTTCCCGCCAATCACCACCACATCCGTGTCGAAGTACGGATGCGGATCGTTGTAGTAATGGTGAACCTTGCTCAAACTCTCGCCCGGAATACACATCATGTTCGGCAGATCGTAGTAGCCCGTCGAAATGATCAGCTTCCGCGCCTTCAGCACACCCGGCCTGCCGAACCGGTCCTCGGTATGCACGGTGAATTCGCCATCGGATCCCGTCACCCGCTCCACGCGCTCATACTGCCGCACATCCAGCTTGTAGTGGGCCGCAACCAGCCGGTAATACTGCAGCGCCTCGTTCCGCGTCGGCTTCGGATTCGGGCTTGGAAACGGAATGTTCCCGATCTCCAGCAGTTCCGGCGTCGTGAAAAATGTCATGTGCGATGGGTAGTGGAACAGCGAGTTGCAGATGCATCCCTTGTCCACAGCCACAACTCTGAACCCTGCCTTCTGCGCCTCGATCGCGCAAGCCAGCCCCGTCGGACCCGCGCCCACCACCAGCACATCGAACAAACCATCAGACGCCTTCCCCTCATCCCGCACCAGCATCGACGAGGGCGTTGCATCCGGAACCGAATCCGCAGGAAATTCCGCCATGCTTCCAGCTTAGGGCATCGCCTTCGGGGAACCTCCGCGTCACTCGATCAGCAGAACTCAAATCCTCCCCGCTCGTCTCCCGAATCATCAGTAGCCCCGCAATCGAAAGCACCGCCGAAGCCGTCAGATAGTACCCCACAAACGCCAGCCCATATCGCTCCGCAAGCCACGTCGCGATATACGGCGCGAGCGACGCACCGAGAATCCCCGCCATGCTGAACGCCATTGACGAGCCCGTATACCGCACCTCCGTCGGAAACAATTCCGAAACCACCGTCCCCAGCGGCCCGTACGTCACGCCCATCAGCGCCAGCCCCACAATCATCATCCACAGCGCGCCGGTCGGCCCCGCCGCAAACATCCGCGCCATAAACAATCCGAACACCGCAATCAGCACCGACACCCCGAACATCACCGGCCTTCTTCCGCGCTCTGCCAGCCACGCCGACAGCGGAATCGTCGCCCCGAAAAACAACACCGCGATCAGTTGCATCACCAGGAACTCCGCGCGCGGATAATGCAGCGCCGTCGTCCCCCACGAAAGCGCAAACACCGTCATCAGGTAAAACAGCACAAACGTCGCGAGGCACACCAGGATTCCCGCCACCACATTGCGGCTATGCTTCCGGAAAACCTCCGCAATCGGAACCTCCTTCGGCCGCGCCCGCTTCATCGCCGACTCGAAAACCGGCGTCTCCGTAATCGACAGCCGCACGTAAAGCCCCAGCAGCACCAGCACCGCGCTCGCCAGAAACGGCAGCCGCCATCCAAACGAAAAAAACTGCGCATCCGTCAGCCATCGCGAAAGCGCCAGAAAAATTCCGCCCGACAACAGAAACCCCACCGGCGCCCCCAGCTGCGGAAACATCCCGTACAGCGCCCGCTTCGACGGCGGAGCATTCTCCACCGCCAGCAGCACCGCGCCGCCCCACTCGCCACCCAGCCCGATCCCCTGCCCGAACCGGCACAGCGCGAGCAGCACCGGCGCCATCAGCCCGATCGCGTGATACGAAGGCAGCGTTCCAATCACGAACGTCGAAATCCCCATCGTCAGCAGCGCCAGCACCAGCGTCCGCTTGCGCCCGATCCTGTCTCCAAAGTGTCCGAACAGGGCCGACCCAATCGGCCGAGCCACAAACGCAATCGCAAACGTCGCCAGCGACGCCAGCACCGACGATGCCGGATCGCTCGCAGGAAAAAACAAATGCGGAAACACCAGCACCGCGGCCGTCGCGTAAATATAAAAGTCGAAAAACTCAACCGCCGTTCCCACCAGGCTCGCAAACAAAACCTGCCGTGGCGTATTGATCTTCTTTTTCTCTAGCGGGGGAAGGTCATCGGCTTGTTGCATTCTACTCAACCCACTCCGATACCAGCGCGAACGAAGGGCTCCTTACAAACTAGAACCTCCAAGGTGTCTGTCATCCTGAGCGAACCACGCACCTGGCCTCCAGGTCGCAGTCTTCAGCCTTCATGGGAGTGGTCGAGTCTGAAGGATCTGCAGTGGCCCTCAGCCCCAGAACATAACCCGTGTCATCCTGAGCGAACGGGGCCCCAGGCGCAGTCTTCAGCCTGGGGGTGGTGAGTCGAAGGATCCGCAGTTGCCATTAGCCCCAGAACATAACCCGTGTCATCCTGAGCGAACGGGGCCCCAGGCGCAGTCTTCAGCCTGGGGGTGGTGAGTCGAAGGATCCGCAGTTGCCCTTAGCCCCAGAACATAACCCGTGTCATCCTGAGCGAACGGGGCCCTAGGCGCAGTCTTCAGCCTGGGGGTGGTGAGTCGAAGGCTTGGAGATGGACGATCCGGTGTGGGACGCAACGGTGTTCAGCAAGAATCGGGAGCGGCTGGTGGCGGCCGAGGTGAGCGAACACCTGCTTCTGTCGGTGGTGGAAGAGGCGCGCATGGAAGGGTTGTTGAGCGAGGAGCATTTTACGGTGGACGGCACCCTGATCCAGGCCTGGGCCAGCCGGCGCAGCTTCCGGGAGAAGTCCGATCCTCCCGACCGCGGCACCGGAGCGCGGGGTCGGAAGCTGCTGCGGGATACGCACGAATCGAGCACGGATGCGGAGGCGCGGTTGTATCGCAAGAGCAGTTCGGGGGCGGTGGTGCCGAGCTATCTGGGTCATGTGATCACGGAGAACCGCAACGGTCTGATCGTAACGGCATGGCCACGCAAGCGGGCAATGCGGCCGAGCGACTGGCAGCGCTGGAGATGGTCCAGCGGCTGAAGCGACGCGGTCGCATCACGCTGGGGGCCGACAAGAGTTATCAGGAAGAACGCTTCGTGTGTGGGCTGCGCAAGGCCGAAGTGACACCCCATGTGGCCGAGTACAAACTGAACCCGAACTGGCCCAGTTGGCTGACCGAAGCGGAACGCAGCGATCCCGGATCGCGATCAGCCAGAAGAAACGGAAGCTGGTAGAGAAGTCGTTCGGGTGGATGAAGCACGATCGGCTGCGACAGGTGAAGCTGCGAGGACTGAAGCGCGTGGACTGGTTGTTCCGCTTCGCGGCAGCGGCACACAATCTGCTGCGGCTCAGTCAGCTGATCCCGTTTCCGGCAGCGGCCTGAGCCGGGAGAAGTGTCTCTGCCGAGACGCAAAACGGCCTCGCAGAGACAAAACTACAACCGTATCTGAACCGCATCCCAGGCGAACAAATACCCACCCCGGAATGACTGAACAAGAAGCACGGACTTTTTCAGCAAGCTGTTTAGTCGTGCCGCATAGCCAGAAAAACCGTTGGGGCTTTAGCCCCTGAGGGACGTAGCTTTCGTGTAGGCGGTTATTCGCCCGGAACTTTGATTCACTGCGCCCTTTGATTGGCAGCGTCGAGGTGAGTTGGAGACTTCCACTTCTCGACAAGGTAGAGGCATCCGAAGATAGCAGCGATGTCAGCAACTACGATTGGCAATATGCCGACGGCGGGAATCCATCGAGAGGTCCAAGGTAGAAATAAAACGAGCGGAACGTGGGCAACAACGATGCTGAGCATTGTCAGCCAGAACCAAATGTGTTTCCTAAGTTCCCAGCGCACTTTCATCGCGATCAAGATCGCCATAGCGCAAACCCATGCCGCGCGTCCATTTCCCGGTTTCCCGAAGAAATCGAACAAGAAGAAGAGCGGTGAGGTCAAGATTGCTATACCTATCGACCAGAAGTACCGCAATTGATTTCGTTTGCCATGGTTTTCTCGAAGAGTACTACGCGCCAGCCGAGCAGTTCGCGTTATTTAGCACGTAATTAATGGGATGGTCCGCCGCCTTTTGACTTCCTTCTATTGGAAGTATTAACGGTGAGCAAGGAGGCGTCCCATGAAGCTGCGTGCGATCGGCATCGATTTGGGCAAGAACACTTTTCATCTTGTTGGACTGAACCAAGCCGGAGAGGTCCAGGTGCGGAAGAAGTTCTCGCGTACCCAGCTGCTTCGATTCACCGCGAACGTGCAAGTTGACCTCATTGGGATGGAAGCCTGTGCAGGCTCTCATTTTCTAGGCAAGGCTCTGCGCGAGCAAGGCCATGAAGCGCGCCTGATGCCGGCGCAGTATGTAAAGCCGTTCGTGAAGACCAACAAGAACGACTTCATCGATGCAGAAGCTATCGCTGAAGCTGTAGCCGGCCTTCGATGCGCTTTGTGCCGATCAAGACCGACGAGCAGTTCGATCTGCAGTCTCTGCACCGCGTGCGTGAACGCTGGATCATGCGACGTACATCTGTGGTGAACCAGATCCGGGGTATGTTGCTGGAGCGGGGCATCACAGTGCGGAGGGGAAGATGCCATCTGGATGCGGCCCTCCCGAACATCCTGGAGGATGGCTCGACGTCGTTTTCAGGAACGCTTCGCTTTCTGCTGGTTGAACTGAAGCGGGAACTGGAACAGCTGGCCGAACACATCGAACAAGCCGAGATGCTGATCGAGCGAGCTGCACAGCAGAGCGAGACCTGTCAGCGCCTGGATGCGATCCCGGGGATCGGCCCGCTCACGGCCACGGCGCTCGTCGCTGCGATCGGAAATGGAAGAACATTCCGCAAGGGCCGCGAGTTCGCAGCCTGGGTCGGGCTGGTACCTCGCGAACACTCCACCGGCGGCAAGCAGAAGCTTCTCGGCATCAGCAAGCGCGGCAACAGCTATCTGCGGAAACTGTTCGTTCAGGGCGCACGTGCAGTTCTGAAATACAGAGACAAGCAGTGCTCGGGACTGAGGCACTGGCTGGCGGAGCTGTCATCGCGAAGCCACTACAACATTGTTGGCGTGGCGCTGGCCAACAAGCTGGCACGCATAGCATGGGCTGTACTTGCTAGAGGCGAAGCTTATCGGCCACCGGTTCCGGCCGACAGCCTGACTGGTCTGCAGATGGCGCCTGTCTAACGACAGGCTTGCAAATCGCTGCGCGATTCCCACATCCGCAAACCAGCGACGACTGCGAATTTAGAATCCTGCCAGGTCTGCTGGCGAACCATGAGATGGCACAACGGTCGAACCCGGCGCTCCCCAAACCCGAACCCGGAAGAAGTCCTTCGAGACTGCGTAATTAATGGGGAACGGAGCGCAGCGCATTCCATCCTGGCCCGGAGTCTCAACTCCAACAAAGGCCGAATACATTTGCGCAGACCAACTCCGCCAATCTCATTTTTCGCTTGCAGCAAGGCGGCGGACCATACATTCCGGTTAGGCGGTCATCCCACACGTAATTTATTTAATGGACCGATTTCGAGGGTCCCAACTCGGCGAGTAAATCCCGGACGTGTCGTGTCGTTGAATGTGCGTTCGACTCAAGGTACAAACTGCACTGATATCACATCGATGCCAAATGCGGATCCGATCCGCTTTACCTTGGCGTGGGCATCTGCGAAGGCCCTGTCTGTCCATTCCCATTCTGGATCCCGATCGTTTGCAAATAGATCACGGTCGTTTGCAAATATAAGTTCTCCTGCCTGACCTCTTAACGATTCATAAGGCTCGATTTTGAAGTTCGTAAAGTTACGCATGTGCTGCGCTATGAGTGACGCCGTGCCAGAATGCAACCATCGGATTTCCTGCTCTTTGGAGTAGACGAGCACCAAGCGAGAACCTATCTCGGGGTCCGGCTCATAATAACTCGCGAAAGCAAAATCGCCGCCGTCCTGAAAGTAAAGCTTTCCGCTGGGGCTGGCCATGATAGCCGCTTTGATCTCCGGTCCTATTTTCAGTGTCGCTTGCCTGACGGTTAGGATTTCTCGCGCGGAATAAACGTGCAGGATTCCGGTTGTAGCAACCGCAGAAAACAGCGCAACGAGAATGACGTTCGGAAAGCGATCGCTGCGGAAGACAGGGCCAAGACCCACTGCGAGCAGTGCAGTGATTCCTATAACTGAGCTAAGGACGTAGCGCGGCTCCAAGGCGTTTGTAGTGAAGATTGCCAATACATAGCCGAAGAATGGCAGCGCCGCGAGCACGATGAGGAAAACGAATTCGGCTTCGGGAAGCAAAACCGACCTTCGGCGCATTTGGCGGAAGGAACTCCAAAGAACGACTAGAACTGCGACAGTGAAGAATACGGCGAAGATGGATTCGGAGCGAAAACCGTGAAAGTGTGAAGTAAACATCTCCAGAAATAATTCCGGGATAAGGCGCGGCTTGAGATTGGCGCAGCAGTTGTGATCGCGAAACTCGCCAGCCGCCTTTGTGAATGGAAGGATAAAGACTACGCTGGCCGCGCCGATGGCAATCGATGTCAGGACGGGAAAGTCTATCCGCCTGCGCTGCAGAGTGCGAAATAGTTCCGCGACACAGAGTGGAGCAAAGAGCAAAATGCCGAAGTAATGGACATTGACGGTCAAGGCACTTGCTAGCGCCAGAGCGATGAGCGATGGAGTCCGATTCGAGTCGAGGCGCGTAGCCGCCTGCCAGGTGATCATCGCAACTGCGTAAAACCCCAGCATCAGGCCATAGGGGCGGCCGACGAAGGAATAGACCAGTGTTGCGGTGAGCGCAGGAAATGCCAGGGCGAAAACTGCGGCGAACTCGTTTGTGACTCGGCGGACAAAGATGAAAAGGCATATCTGCATCGACAGAAAGCCCAATAGCGACGGCAACCTCATTGCGAATGCGCCTGCGCCGAAAACGCGACCAGCAGCATGTGCCACCACATGGTAGACGAGAGGGTCGACCGAGATAGGATACGTACGTTGTACCTGTACGATCTGGGGAATACTTGGCAGTCGATCAGTCCAGAGCGAGAGAAATTCGTCCCCACCAAGTGGTTCGTATGAGGATCTTAGAAGCGAAATGGCAGCGGTCAGAACGAGAAATGCAATTCCACTTAGTGGAATTCCCGCAATTGAGCGGCTTCGAACCTGCACGTCGGCTTGCGGCCTGGATATCTGATTGTTCATAGCTTTCGGAGATATGGACGTTGACGGTCAGAGTTTGGTCCCGAAAAGACGCTACCGGAAGAGTCGTGGCCAATCCGGAAGTAATCCAGATTTGGAGCCACTTTCGTTTGGGCTGTGACACGTCTGCTGGCGAGGGAAGGTGGTGCATCATTGAAACACCAGCGGGTTTCTTTCCCGTTCTGCAGCATCCAACAATTGCCCAGGCTCCCCGAAGAATGCGGCTAACTCTGCCCGTATTGCAGCACAATCCCTGGTATCGCGCGGCGCCATCCGTGTGACGGGACCTGAGTTTGAACGGTCTCTACTGCTCTCCCGGCAGTTTGAGCGACCCGCTGACGATGACCTCGCCTACGCGAAGCCGCTTCACATTCAATTCTTCGATCTCAAGAGACCCCACGGCTGCAGTCTTGATCCGCAAACGGCCTATTGCAAGTCGCCCGATTGCAAATGCGCCGATCGCCACAAACCCCATAGCGGCGGCGGCAGTCGCCAGGCCGACGAGCGCCAGCGATTTTGTTTCCTTTGCACCTTTGGCTTCTTCAATCAAGTCTTTTTCCCTCACTCCGTCAGTCTACTCAAACGCTCCCGTGCCAGCACTGCCTCGCATCCTTTACCCTGAAAGGTTCAAGAGGCCATCGCATGACCGTCATCAAGCAGGAAGACTTCATCGCCAGCGTCTATGGCGCGCTGCAGTACATCAGCTACTACCACCCCACCGACTACATCGAGAACCTCGCCCGCGCCTACGAGCGCGAGCAGTCCCCCGCCGCCAAAGACGCCATCGCCCAGATCCTTATCAACAGCCGCATGTGCGCTGAAGGCCACCGCCCCATCTGCCAGGACACCGGCGTCGTCAACGCATTCGTCAAGGTGGGTATGGACGTGCACTTCGAACACTCGCCGGGCGCGGAGCCCCTCGACATTCAGGAAATGGTCGATGAAGGCGTCCGCCGCGCCTACACCGATCCCGACAACACTCTCCGCGCCTCCATGCTCGCCGACCCCGCCGGCGCCCGCAAGAACACCCGCGACAACACTCCCGCCGTCGTCAACGTCGAACTCGTCCGCGGCAACACCGTCGAAATCACCGTCGCCGCCAAGGGCGGAGGCTCCGAAGCCAAAAGCAAATTCGTCATGCTCAACCCGTCCGACTCCATCGCCGAGTGGGTCCTCAAAACCGTCCCCACCATGGGCGCGGGATGGTGCCCTCCCGGCATCCTCGGCATCGGCATCGGCGGCACTGCCGAGAAAGCCATGCTCCTCGCCAAGCAGTCCCTCATGGACCCCATCGACATCCAGGACCTCATCGCGCGCGGCCCCAAATCCACTGCCGAAAAACTTCGCGTCGAGCTCTACGACAAGGTCAACCGCCTCGGCATCGGCGCTCAGGGACTCGGCGGCCTCACCACCGTCCTCGACATCAAGGTCCTCGACGTCCCCTGCCACGCCGCCAACCTCCCTGTCGCCATGATTCCCAACTGTGCCGCTACCCGCCACGCTCACGTCGTACTCGACGGCTCCGGCCCCGCCTACCTCGATCCGCCCTCGCTCGACGCCTGGCCCAAGCTCACCTACGACGTCTCGCAGGCAAAGCGCGTCAATCTTGACACCGTCACCCGCGCCGAAGCCGCCACATGGAAGCCGGGCGAAGTTCTCCTCCTCAATGGCAGGCTCCTCACCGGCCGTGACGCTGCGCATCAACGATTAACTGCCATGCTCAGCCGCGGCGAACGGCTCCCCGTCGATTTCCGCGACCGCTTCATCTACTACGTCGGCCCCGTCGATCCCGTCCGCGAAGAAGTCATCGGACCCGCCGGCCCCACCACCGCCACACGCATGGACAAGTTCACCCGCCAGATGCTCGACCAGACCGGCCTCCTCGGCATGGTCGGCAAAGCCGAACGCGGCCCCACCGCCATCGAAGCCATCCGCGAATTCGGCGCCGTCTACCTCATGGCCGTCGGCGGAGCGGCCTACCTCGTCTCCAAGGCCATCACCGGCTCGCGCCAGCTAGCCTTCGAAGACCTCGGCATGGAAGGCATCTACGAATTCGAAGTCAAAGACATGCCCGTCACTGTAGCCGTCGACTCCAAAGGCACCAGCGTCCACCAGACCGGCCCCGCCGAGTGGCAGCAACGCATAGCCAACATCCCCATCCTCCAATAGAGAAACGGAGGCAGCACCGCCTGTCATCCTGAGCGAACGGAGCCCCAGGCGCTTTCTCGGGGTCCCCAAAGAGCGATTTCTGCTCTTTGGGGCGGAGCCTGGGGGTGGTGAGTCGAAGGATCCGCTTCCAACTTTCCAACCCGACATCGAGCCACAAATAAAAACGGCCCGCCACAATTCCGGGCGAGCCGCTTGTTACTCCCTGATCCCTACCCTATTCCCTGTCTTTACTGCTTTCCAAACCGGTACACCAGTCCATACGTGGCCCCGAAGTTGTGCTGCACATTCCCCCCGAACACCGTAAAGATGTACTCCGGCGCCATCCGCAATGACATATTGGGCGTCAGGTTCCATTCCCCGATCACCGCCCCGCCAAATGCACCCGTCGTCTGATCCGGATACAGTCCCAGGTTCGCCGTACCGATTCCGTTCGTATCGCCCGAGAAGTTGCTGATCGCCAGCCCGCCCTCGCCGCGAACCGCAACCGAGTAGCGCGGCCGCAACCGAACTCGATAAATTGGCCCCACCAGCGCCTCGTAATAGCTGATCGCCGGCCGCGTCAGCGAAAACTCGTTCAACCCCACAAATGCGGTCCCGTAATTTCCCCGCCCATCAAACGTCAGCCCCAGCTTGTCGCTCCAGTAGCGAGTCACCGCAGCGTCCCACGAGTACATCGTGGCATGTTGCAGATTCTCTCCCGGAGAAAATCGCTGATAGTTCGATCCGATAAAGATCTCGTACGGATGGGAATATGTGTCATGAATTACCTGCGCGCGGCGAGCCTCACGGCGCGCATGAATGCGTGCCTGCACGCTCACCGACCCCTGCTGGCTCTGCGCCGCTGCCGGTGCCTGTGCCGGTGCAGGTGCCTGTGGCTGACTTTGATTCTGCGCCGTTTGATTGCTGCTGGAATCCTGGCCAAAGCAGAAAGTGCCGGGAAAAACAAGCGAAAGGAACGCCAGAACTGCTAAAGAGCGGCGAAAAGAAAACATCGATCTGTCCTTACCTCCAACCGAGGTCCCTGCGGACGGGCTTTTCTCTGCGGGGAAATCACTCCTCCCCCGGTCTGCCCGGTGCCTTCTGAACCGCTCCGTCACAAACGACGAAGCCAGGCGCACCCCTCCATCCCATTATCGCAAACCAATGTGATTCAACCCCGGGCCGCAACGGAATACCTGCCGCCTCGAACCAATCACACTTAAGTCCAGGTAACTTGGGGCATACATCCTTTGGACGCGCTCCACACGATTTCGCAACGCCTGCCATGCGCGTGTTCTAGGATGAAAGGCGCAGGAGGCGTCCACAATCCATGCGATTTATCCTTGGCCTGATCATTGGAATCGTCCTGGTTCCCCTCGTGGTCATTGCATATCTCGAATACGGCAAGGTCCCCGTCGCCGTCTCCGATCCCGCCTTTCCCTACGAGCGACGCATGGTTCACATGCCCCTCGATTCGCGCATTCAACGCGAAATGGTAGGCACGCACATGGAACCCGACGCAACCAATCTCACCGCCGGCGCCCGCATTTACGTCGAACGGTGCGCCTCATGCCACGGCCTCCACAATCGCCCCTCCGCTTTCGGCGCGCACATGTATCCCGATGCCCCCCAGCTCCTCGAACAGCACAGCAACAATCCCGAGGTTGTCGGCGTCAGCGATGACCCCGCCGGCGAAACCTACTGGAAAGTCGAAAACGGCATCCGCCTCTCCGGCATGCCTTCCTTCAAAACCCAGCTCAGCGACCCCGAAATGTGGCAGGTCAGCCTCTTCCTCGCCAACGCCAACAAACCCATGCCCCCCGCAGCGCTCGACATCCTGAACCGCGCTCCCGCTCCCCCCGCCGAAGCCCCCGCGCATCCTCCCACATCCGAACCACCCCACCAGGACTAACGGAGAGCGGTGAGACTTCAGAACATTGAAGTAAACTCCAGGAAAGCAGTGCGCCCATAGACCTCGGAAGCGATTCCGGAGGGAGCAGTGGACTTCAGTCCACTGAATCAAACCCGCAGAATGAAGCGGGCTTTAGCCCCGCGCCCGTCATCATTGCGATACTCTTATCGAAGATCACCATGTCTCTCTTCGACTCATTCCGCAAAGGCCTCCGGTTTTTCCTCATGAGCCTCGGCATCTCGAGTCCCACAAAAAAAACCGTCACTCCTCCGCAAAAGCCAGGCCCGAGCCAACAATCCTGAGCCGTCCATCCATTGCTTCCGAATCCAATAGGATTGGGACTGACATGCCAGAATCCATCAAAGAAAAGCCCTCTTCGCGCATTCTGGGACTGGTTCGTCCTCTTCAGCGGAATCTCCACCGCCTCCAACCTCTCCCGCACCCGCCCCGACCCCGTCCGCAGCAAAGCGCCTCTTCCTCTTCCGCAAATCCAAACGCTCTCCGAATCCCCATTTCCGTCCCTTACTCACCGGCACTGTGAACTTAGAACTCCAACTGTAAACTGTCTTCATGTCGCTGACCCGCCAGCAAGCCCTCGACCACTTCGCTTCCCCTGACCTCATCGGGCTGGGCTTCGAGGCCGACGCCGTCCGTCGCCGCCTCCATCCCGAGGGCGTGGTCACCTACATCATCGATCGCAATATCAACTACACCAACTTCTGCACCGAGTACTGCACCTTCTGCGCCTTCTACCGCCCCCTCCCCAAAGAAGGAAAAAACATCCCCCGCTCCGACGAGGGCTACATCCTCTCGCTCGAAAAGATCTACGAAAAAATCGCCGAAACCCAGGAGATGGGCGGCACCGGCGTCCTCATGCAGGGCGGCCTCCACCCCGACCTCAAAATCGACTGGTTCGAACGCCTCTTCACCGGCATCAAGCAGCGCTTCCCGAAAATCTGGCTCCACTGCCTCAGCGCCTCTGAAATCCTCGCCATCGCCGAGTACTCCAACCTCGACCTGCGCACCACCATCGCGCGCCTCCGCGATGCCGGCCTCGACTCCATCCCCGGCGGCGGCGCCGAGATCCTCGACGACGACGTCCGCAAGCGCATTGCCCGCCTTAAATGCCGCACCGCCGACTGGGTCGCAGTTCATCGCACCGCCCATCAACTCGGCATGCGGACCACCGCCACCATGATGTTCGGCGTGGGCGAAACCATGGACCAGCGCATCAACCACTTCGAAGTCGTCCGCAACCTGCAGGAAGAGACCGGCGGATTTACCGCCTTCATCCCCTGGAGCTTCCAACCCGGCAACACCGCCCTCGGCGGCCGCGGCTGGGACGAGGCCACCTCCGTCGAGTACCTCAAGGTCCTCGCTATCTCCCGCCTCTACCTCGACAACATTGAAAACGTGCAGGCCTCCTGGGTCACGCAGGGCCTCAAGGTCCTCGAGCTCGGCCTCCACTTCGGCGGCAACGACGTAGGCTCCGTCATGCTCGAAGAGAACGTCGTCAAAGCCGCCGGCACCTCCAACTGCACCACCGAAGAGGAACTACGCCGCATCATCCGCGACGCAGGCTTCAAGCCCGTCCAGCGCGACACCCTCTACCGCACCATGTTCCTCAACTGACTCGACCGCACAGAGCAGCAACCTTCAGGCTACTGAAAAGCCTGGCAGCTTGGCAACGGCCTGTCATCCCGAAGCGCACGGGGCCCCAAGCGCTTTCCTCAGCTTGGGGATGGTAAGCGAAGGATCTACCCTTGATTTTCGATTTCAGTCCGATGCCAATCCAGGGTGCCCCAGGTCTCGCCTGTTGAGACCTGGGTAAGCCACACCTCAGCCGTCCAGTTCAATTCGCCAGCGTATAAAACACCGTAATCTTCGTCGTCACTTCCACCGCATTCCCACTCACCAGGTACGGCTTGTACACCCAGTGCCGCACTGCATCCATCGCAGACTGCTGCAGCTCGTTCGGCCCCGAGACCACCTTCAGATTCTCCACATGACCGTCCTTGCCGATCACTGCCTGCAGAATCACCTTCCCCTGGATCCCCGCCTTCTTTGCCTCTGGCGGATACACCGGCTGCACCTTCGAGATCACGCGCTCCTGCATCTCCTTCGCCGGCACCTCTGCAGGAACGCTCTTTCCATCCGTCTCCGTTGTCGCATTCTCGCCCACGCCAACCCTCAACGCCACCGCCGAAGTCGCCGCCGCAACCCCAAGCCCAATGCATGCGGAAAGCGAAACACAAAGCCGCATGCGTCCCATCTGTTTTCTCTTCTCACTCAGTTTCATAAGTCTCCTCTCCAGCGTGCCCGAATCAAAAACCCCAATCGCGTAAGGAACTCCAACCGGCCGCCCTTGCAGCAGCAGCCCTGCCAGACGCAGAAGTGATTGCGCGTATTCGCGCCTCCCCGCAACCTCCGCCGCCATCTCGTCGCAAACCATCTCGCGGCTCTCCGTCATGCGTTGCCGCGTAAACCACACTCCGGGGTGATAACTCACCGGCAACGTCGCACACTCATACAGCAGGTTCTTCAGGAAATCCCGTCGCCGCACGTGCGCCAGTTCGTGCCCGATCACCGTTTCCAGCTCCGGCTCCGAAAGACTTGCAGCCATCTCCGTCGGCAGCATCACCCGCTTCCTCACAATCCCCATCGTCAGTGGCGCGAAAATCTGCGTCGACGAAACCAGTTGCGCCAGTTCCGCGTCAAAGTGCCTCCGCCATCGCCCCCACGTCAGCGCAGTCCGCCCGCCCAGCTCCACCATCTCCGCCGCGCCCGACAACTCCGCCAGCCGCCACCATCGCCACGCAAACCGCGCAGCGAAATAAAGCGTTACCGCCCCATACAGAACGCACACCGCATTGATCAGAACCGCGGGAATATGCAACCCCGCGGTTGCAGCACCCGCGCCCATTTCCACCATCACTCTTCCTTGCGCCTCTGCTGCGTGTATTCGCCACGGCCACGCCACATTCAGGCGCTCCCACGGCAGCATCGACATCGCCGGCAACACCGCCTCCCCCAACAACGCCCCAACCCAGACTCGATGCTCTATCGCAGGACCAGCCTGCCGTACCAGCCGGGCCGCTACCCACGCCGCAGCTGCAATCAGCGGAACCTGCCAGAGTGAATTCAACACATACGCCAGTACAAACGACTCCATTCCGCTCATTCCGCCTCCTCTTTGAATTTCTCCGTCAGCTTCGCCAGCCGCTTCGCATCGATCTGCCGGCTCTTCAGCAGGCTCATCACCAGTTCTTCGCTCGACCCGCCAAACATCCGGTCGATCATGTCCCGCAGGCTCTGCCCCACCGCCTTCTCCTCGCTCACCGTCGCTGAGTAGACGTACGCCCGCCCCTGAAGCCTGCGCTGCAGCTTGCCCTTGCGCTCCAGGATGTTCAGCATCGTCTGCACCGTCGTGTAGGCCAGCGGCGGCGTCATCTCCCCCTGCACGTCGCCCACCGTGCTCGCTCCCCGCTTCCAGATCACCTGCATGATCTTCAACTCCAGCCTGGTCAGCCCATCTTTCAGCGATTGCGCCACCGTATGACCTCCTATATTTTTAGGAGTCTAGGCCGAATCAATTTCATTTGTCAACTAAGGTTTTAGGACTTTGTTTCAAAGAATCCGCCCGGATGCCCCACCCTTAAGCAAGGTTGGAAAGCAACGACCCTACGTGCAGCCCCAACCGCCGGGTGCCCCATCCCAGCCAAGCAACTGTGGGAAAGCAACGACCCGCCGAACCCAACGCCGCTCCTGTCAACTCTCTTGCAGAGAACTATTTTCCAACCCACCATTTTATCAGCCACTTCCCGCCACCAGCGTTTTGCAGGTAATTACCCCTCTCCGGCGCACAATTGCAATTGCAATCCAACCTCTGAGCCTTTCCGGAGCGCCATGACACGCAAACCGGTCCCTTACTCGTCCCGACCCCGTATAATCACACATTTTGAGCCTAACTTTTTCGTATCAATAATTTGACACCTAACCCCTTTCGTATAGAAATATTTGGCGCCGCGCCTTTGCCGTAAACCGCTGAAAACACAGCCCACTCCCTGCAAATAGGTGGGGGGAGGGGGTACCCCCTCCCCTGTAACGTCCACGGCCACTGATCTCTGGTCCCTAGTCCCTGGTCCCTAGTCCCTGGTCCCTGTTCCCTGATCTCTGATCTTTGGAGCTTATCTATGTTTCACGAGTGCAGACACATCAAGTCCGACGGGCATCGCTGCCACGGCGCCGCCCTCCGCGGCAAAGCCTATTGCTTCTTCCACATGAACCTTCGCCGCATGCACAGCCCCAACCCCGCCGAGAGCCAGCACTTCCAGCTCCCTCCCATCGAAGACACCGCCTCGGTCCTGATCGCCCTCGGACAGGTCTTCCGCACCCTCGACTCCCCCTACGCCGACATCCGCCGCGCCGGACTCATGCTCCAGGCCCTCCAGATCGCCGCCAAGCTCACCGCCCACCGCGAAAACGCCCATCCGGAAAAGCTCGTGCGCACCCTCTATAACCCCGCCGGCGAAACCATCGACTTCTCCGCCGCCCTCGACCACGGCATCGACATGCTCGCCCCCGACAAAACCGTCTGCGAACCCCCGGAAGACTGCCGCCACTGCCCCCGCCAAAACACCTGCGACAACTACGAAGAACCCGAAGAAGAAGAAGAACAGGAAGCGGAGGAAGAGGAGGAAGAGGAACAGATGACGAAGAGGAACGAAGAAGAAGAGGAAGAAGAAGACGCAGACGAGAGAAGCGGAATACGAAGAGCCCGCGAAAAGAATCAAACAGAACGGCAAAGAATCCGGAGGGAGCAGCAGCCTTCAGGCTGCTGAAGACGACCGCACGCCCAAAACGGGCCTTCAGGCCCGGCCGACGAAACCTCGCGCCTGATTAACCAGGGCACGACTTCAGTCGGGTCCACAAAGCCCAAAAATACCGCCGGGCTTTAGCCCGCTCCGCAATCCAAAAGTCTCAAAAAATCCGAGGAGCAGCACTTCAGCTGCGAACGACCGCCGACCAAATCGCCTCAAGGCCCAGCCCAAAAAACCAAACCCCGCGCGTCCCGGAGGGCCGCCCGAAATAGCACGATTGTCATCCATACCCGCGTTGATGTAGAAAACCGCCCAGGACTCTACAGGTAAATTCCCATGACCCAGGATTTTTCGGAGCTGCACACACCAACCGGGGCGCTATGGCAACTCCCCGCGCACAAAGACGCCTGGCGGCAATTGCGCCTCAGCGACGAACAGGTGCAATCCTTTCATCGCGACGGGTTTCTAGCAGGCGTCCAGGTTCTCGACGACCCGCAAATTGACGCCCTGCGCGCCGAGCTCGCCGGACTGATGGAGCCGTCGCACCCCACGCACCAGCTCTTTCACGAGTACCACTCCAACGAGTCCAGCAATCCGGATACGATCCTGTTTCACGCTTTGGGCGCCTGGCGTACAGGCCCGGCGTTTCACGATGTCCTGTGGAGTCCGGCATTTCTGGTCGCCGCGTCACAACTGCTCGGGGGCCCGGTACGCTTCTGGCACGATCAGCTCTTCTGCAAGCCTGCCCACCACGGCGGCGTGGTGGCGTGGCACCAGGACTACTCCTACTGGACGCGCACGCAGCCGATGGCTCACCTCACCTGCTGGATGGCCCTCGACGACAGCACCGTCGACAATGGCTGCCTCTACTACGTCCCCGGAAGCCATAAATGGAACCTCCTTCCAGTCACAGGACTGGCGGGCGACATGAACGAGATCATGACCGTACTCGACGAAGAACAGAGAGATGCCTTCCGTCCGGTACCCGTCGAGTTGAAGCGCGGCCAGTGCTCCTTCCACCATCCGCTCACAGTCCACGGGTCCTACGAAAATCGCTCCGACCGGCCGCGCCGCGCGACGCTGGTGAACGCCTTCCGCGACGGCGTGCGCTCCGCATCTGACGAGCCGCTCCTCGCCGGCGTCCCCGCGATTCCGAAGGGCCAGAAAATGGAAGGACGATTCTTTCCGCTGTTGTTTGATCCCGGAGCAATAGAGAACTGAAAAGGAACTGGCCGCCTCGTTCGTGCACACCATCGTCGCTAGCCGACTGGCGCCGCTCCGAACTGCGAACTCAAACTGCGAACTGATCTATGCGCTACGGCCGCTCTTCTATCGGAACATACGCCGATGGATACACCGGCCCGATATATTCGGCCCGCGGCCGGATCAGCCGGTTGTCATCGAGCTGCTCGATCACGTGCGCCGCCCAGCCGGAGATGCGGCTCACCGCGAAGATTGGAGTGTAGAGATCGATATCGATTCCCAGCGTCGCGTACGTCGACGCCGAATAAAAATCGACGTTGGCGTTGAGCCGCTTGTCCTTGTTGATATAGACCTCGATGGCCCGCGACATGTCGTACCACTTTGGCTGCCCGGCATCCTTCCCAAGCTTCTCGCTCATGCGCCGCAGGTGCGTCGCGCGCGGGTCTTCCGTCTTGTACACGCGGTGCCCGAAGCCGGAGATCTTTTGCCGTGCAGCCAGCATGTTTTTCACATACTCCACCGGATCGGAGCCTGCTTTGTCGATCGTATACAGCAAACGCATCACCGCTTCGTTGGCTCCGCCGTGCAACGGCCCTTTGAGCGCACCGATCGCGCCGGTAATGGCCGAATGGATATCCGAAAGTGTTGCCGCGATCACGCGCGCCGCAAACGTCGAAGCATTCAGCTCGTGATCTGCATGAAGCACCAGGGCCACATCCAGCGTGCGCGTCGCCGTCTCCGACGGCTTCACACCGTTCAGCATCCAGAGGAAATTGCCTGCGTGGGAAAGGGAGCGGTCGGGAGGAACGATTTCAAGGCCCTTGCGGATTCTGTCATAGATCGCCACAATCATGGCGATCTGGGCCGTTAGGTTGTACGCCTTGCGAACATTGGCGTCGTGACTGTTGTCCTTTTCGTCGGCGTCGTAGAAGCTCAGCGCCGACACCGCGGTTCGCAGCACCTCCATCGGCGTAGCCGATGTCGGAAACGTCTTCAGCAGTTCAATGATTCGCTGGTCCACCGAACGCGCCAGGGCAAGTTGCGACGAAAACTCGCGCAGCTCCAGTTCGCTCGGCAACCTTCCGTTCCAAAGCAGGTAAGTGGTCTCTTCAAAGGTCGATCGCTCGGCCAGTTCGTGAATGTCGATGCCGCGGTAGGCCAGCACGCCCGCCTCGCCGTCAATAAAACAAATCCCGGAATTGGCGGCAACAATTCCTTCCAGCCCCTTGCCAGCGACAGCGGTTGACATAGCCTTCTGAGCTCCCCTCTTTGGGTGGTTTGATGCGATTCTGTTTCAACATTCGCGCGGACTCTAAGCGGGGCCCGGCGAAAATGACAGTAAAGCTCTTTATAAATGGTTGATTAGATGATTGTCATCCTGCCATCCCCATCGCGCTATGATGGCCCAGGTTTGTCGCACCTGTGAAATTTACTGTTAAACCCGTCGCGGTCCCCGAAATCCTGCCCTGGCGGGAACTGTATCGGCGCGAAATGAATTGCCAGATCGTGCACGATTCTCTCCACTCGCGCGAGGGCTGGACAGCGCCTTACCTCATTGAAACACTCGGCGAAACTGCAGGATATGGCTCCATCGCGATCGCCGGCCCGTGGTCTGGAACCCGGACAATCTTCGAGTTCTTTATCTTCGAGAAACACCGTTCCCGTTTCTTTGAGGCATTTGAGGCCTTTATGACCGCCGGCGCTGCTGACGCAATCGAGGCCCAGACCAACGACATCATGCTTACTGCCATGCTGCATACCTGGGCGCGCGATGTCGTCAGCGAGAAGATCATCTTCGAAGACAAGCTCACCACTGCCTATCGAATCGAAGGAGCCGCCCTGCGCAAACGGGAACCGGAAGGCGATTGGATGCTGCTCGAAGTCGGAGGCGAAGTCGCCGCGACCGGAGGCATTCTCTACCACTACAACCGCCCCTACGGCGACATCTGGATGGAAGTTGCCGAGTCCTTCCGGCGTCGCGGCTATGGCACCTACGTCGTCCAGGAGCTCAAGCGTCTCTGCTACGAGGCCGGAAACATTCCCTGCGCCCGCTGCAATACAGAAAACGTGGCCTCGCGACGAACGCTGCAAAAGGCTGGATTCGTCCCCTGCGCGCACATATTGACCGGAAAGCTATGAGGCGACACTCCAGGGCCGGCCAGTCGCAAGTTACGCCTGAGGGTCACCGGCTCACAACCATTTTCCGCAATCCGGCCAATTCCTCTATATTCTCTGTAGTCTCCCAAGGTTCGGATGCCATGCATCAAGCTCCGGTATCCTGCCTTCTGCCTCTGGGAGTTTTGAGAATTTCCGTCTTGATTTCAGACCGGATAAAGTCTCAGCATAGTTTCGAGCTGCATTGAGGGAATGGAGAAGCTGGCCTTCAGGGTTGCTTCGGAGGAGATAACACGATGAACGATGAAAGAATGGAGTCCGCGCCGTCGTACAGCGGCGCTTTGCTGGGAGTAATCGCCGTGGCCTTGCTCGGCGCGGTCGGCGGGCTGATTTGGACTTATACGTTGAGCGGCCGAATCGCACACCAGGAAACTGCCCTCGCCGAGGCCAACCAGCAAAACGCCAAGCTCGATGCCGAGCTGCGCGAGACCAATGCCCGCCTGCGTGTTGCCACCGACGAACTGGGCAAGAGCGTCGGACTGACCCAGAAGCAGCTGGAGCAGCGAGCGCAGCAAATCGTCGCCCATGAAGCCGCCGAGAACAAGCGCCTCGAAGCAGCACAGCAGCAAACGGCACAGCAGGTGACCGCGGTCCAGAGCGACGTGTCAGGCGTAAAGACCGATGTTGGTGGCGTAAAGACCGATCTGGGCAAGACCCAGACCGACCTCGCCACTGCGGTTGCCCAGCTCACGACGATGAAGGGCGACCTCAACAATCACTCAAGCCTCATCGCGCGTAATGCTGGGGAACTCGAGGTCCTCAAGCACAAAGGCGATCGCAATTACTACGAATTCACCCTGACGAAAGGCCAGCGCAAGCCGGTCGGCACCGTCAGCCTCGAATTGAAGAAGGCTGACCAGAAGAAGAGCCGGTTCACGCTCGAGGTCTTTGCCGATGACAAGCAGTACGACAAGAAAGACCGAAACGTAAACGAGCCGCTGCAGTTCTATGCCGGCAAGGACCCTGCGCTTTACGAGATCGTGGTCAACAGCGTGACCTCGAAGAACACCATTTCCGGCTACCTCTCGACGCCGAAGGGTGCTCCCGCTCCGCCTAGCGTTCAGTAACAGTGCCCTTCGACTCCAGCGTGAGTCCAGGCAGGTACTGGAAGTTGAACGTATAGTTCAGTCCCCTGCGCGATTCCCAATCCGGCCTTGGACATGCGGAATGAGCAGACAAATGTGCCTTCTTTGAACTCGCCCGGTTGCAGCGTCAGATCGGGCGAGATCGGCGCGCCGTACCACTGCATCAGCGGCGCATACGCCTTGAACACCCGCTCGTAGTCGAGCGTCGTCGCCGCATAGCTCGAGTGAACACCGTCCGGCAGCGTGGCATTCGCGATGATCTGATGCAGGAAAATTGCCTGCTTACCCTGGTTGTGCAGGCGTACATGCGTGAACAGCAAGACCTGATCGATCTCTTCCTTCGGAATTGCTGAACCGTTCGCATCCCAACCCGAGGTCTCCGTATGCATGGGATGAGCCCACGCATCGAGGATGTCGCCGGTGGCCGCGGGCGGCTTTTCTCCGGAGATTACATACACCGTCATTGCAATGGACACCAGAACCGCCGCAACGACCGTAGCAATGATGACGTGGCTTGTGCCCTTGGTATACGACTCGCCCGCCGACTGGCGGGATTCCTGTTCGAGCAGACTCATAACGCCCTCATATTAGACCGATAAGATACGAACAATCCACATCAAACAAATTGCATGGCAGCAACTGCCCTTTTGGTTCAACCCTTGTCTTCACGCCGATCGAATCGAAGGCTTCGGCCTCAATGCTCCCAGAAACTCCTGTGCAGACAATGTATTCAGCACGTCCGCCGCGGTCAGCCACGCCCGGCGTAGCTGGCGGATCCCGTAGCGCCAATCCCCTACAACGCGCGTCGCATGGGCATCGGTATTGATCACGATCTTGCAGCCGCATTCTTTGGCTAGTCTCAGATCTCGATCGCTCAGGTCCAGCCGTTCCGGCGCGGCATTGTGCTCTACTGCGACACCCAGATCCGCGCAGCGGCGAATCACTGCACCTGTGTCCATCGCGTAGGGCTCACGGCGCAATAACTGGCGGCCGGTTGGATGCCCGAGGATGTGCACATTGGGGTTCTCAACGGCTCGGATAAGGCGCTCCGTCATCTCGGCGTAAGGTTGGTCGAACCGACTGTGAACGCTCGCAATTACCACATCCATCTGCGCCAGCACCTCGTCGTCCAAATCCAGACTTCCATCTGCGAGAATGTCGACTTCGATTCCGGCGAAGATGCGGATGCGCCCATCCATCTGCTGATCTGCCTCGCGAATGCGCTTCACGTGCTCGAGCGCCCGCTTCTCGTCCAGGCCGTTGGTCATGGCCAGAGCCTTGGAGTGATCGGTGATAGCGATGTACTGAAGACCGCGCTCAATGGCGGATTCCGCCATTTCGGCAATCGAATTCCGGCCATCCGTCTCCGTCGTATGCATGTGCACGTCGCCCTTGATCTCAGTCGCCTCGATCAGCTTCGGCAGCACACGCTTTGCGGCAATTTCAATCTCTCCGAGGTTCTCCCGCATCTCCGGCGGAATCCAGTCCATTTGGAGTGCGGCGTAAATCTCCTCTTCGGTTGCAGCCGCGACGGTTGAGTCGTCTTCGAGTTTTGCCAGCGACCATTCACTCAGCGTGTATCCCATCTTGAGAGCTCGCTGGCGAAGAGCGACATTGTGAGCCTTCGAACCGGTGAAATATTGCAATGCGGCTCCGTAGCACTCAGAGGGCAGCAGCCTCACATCGACCTGAAGGCCATTCGCAAGGTGGAAGCTAACTTTGTTTTCGCCCTTGGCGATCATGTCGTGAAGGCCGGGATAGGCTGCGACATACTCAACTGCGGCATCGGTCTGCTCCGGAAGACACGCGGGGCCGGTCACAAGCAAATCCAGGTCGCCGGCGGTCTCGCGGCCGCGCCGAAGAGAACCCGCGGGCGTCACCCGGTCGATCCCCTCAAAGGCGAGCAGATAGCTCACCAGGCGTTCGGCTGCATCTTCGGCTTCATCGAGCCGAAAACGGCCTGCGGAGCGGCGATACTCGGCGATACCCTTTGGCTATCTTCTCGATCTGCTTATCGCCCATCCGCGGCAAGCCCTTCAATTTGCCCCCGTCGATGGCTTCCGCAAGCTGATCAATGCTGCCGATCCGGCCTGCATCCCACAACAACGCTACGGTCTTGGGACCCATACTTGGAAGTTTGAGCAACTCGAGGAGGCCCGCTCCGTATTTGGTGAGCATTTGGTCGCGCAATGGCAATGACCCCGTCGAGGCAATGGCCTGGATGTTGGCCGCCATGCTCTTGCCAATGCCGGGAATTGCCAGCAGTTGCGTCGCGTCCGCAGATGCTGCAACCAGGTTGACCGTGGTCTGTTCCATAACGTCGGCAGCATTTCGATAGCTGCGGACGCGAAAACTGTCCGCTCCGTCGATCTCCATCAGATCGGCTGTTTCCCTCAGCAGACAGGCCATCGTCACATTGTCCATCGGACAAATTCTCCGCGATCAGTATCTTTCATTGGACCCACTTTCGCAGTCAATGTGACCGATTCGGAGCCGGCGAAGGGATTTTATCCATCGAAGGACGAGGAATTGGAGGCAGGACGAAAGGGCCAGAGAAAGACCTGCGGTCCCTTTGGCCCTCGAAGTCAAGTTAGAAGCGCAATTAGCTGAGGGCCCTGATCCTCAAGTGAGAGGGCTAAAAATGATAGCTGAGCTATGAACAATCGTTTCCCACGCCGCCGCCTGGCGGTTGAGGAAGACGTCCAGAACGGTTCCGGCTACCTAGGCAGCATTATGGGTGGCCGCGTCTCTCAGTCGAACAACTGCGTCCGCCTGGGGACCTTTCTGTCCCTGAACGATGTCGAATTCCACGTCATCGCCCTCTTTCAGAGTTTTGTAACCATCCAGTTGGATTGCCGAGTAGTGAACGAAAACATCCGGCCCGTCATCGCGTCCGATGAATCCGTAGCCCTTGGCGTTGTTGAACCACTTGACCTTGCCTTTGTACTGAGCCACAGGGTTTTGCCTTTCTTGCCTCTTAATGGGGTCGGTGAGATCGATGGGGAACCCACCTTACCGACTATGACGCTCATTTGGCGACAAAGGTTTATCGGAATTGCGCAGATGATCTTAAGAACGTCGAAGGCCGAAGCTTCGGCTTCGGCCTGTCCGGTGAAAATACAAAGGTTAAGTGCACCCACTTGGCTGATTATTTTTTGAATTTCTTTTTCATTTTGCGAGCGTAAAGGAGCACGCTGCACAGCGTCTTTCCATCTTTGATCGCTCCCTTCTCGATCATCTTGACCACTTCAGAGAGCTTGACGAGTCGGAATTCTATCTCCTCGTCCTCTTCGGGATGAGCATCGCCCGCGATGAGGCCCTCGGCAAGAAATACCTTCATCGATTCGCCAAGGAAGCCTGGGCTGCCGTAGTACTCGACCAGCGGGCTCCATTTCTTTGCATGATAGCCTGTCTCTTCTTCAAGCTCTCTCTTGGCCCCCACGAGCGGATCTTCACCCGCATCGAGCTTGCCTGCAGGCAATTCCCACAAGAACTGCTGAGCGGCATGTCGATACTGGCGCTCCATTACGATATACGGATCCTTTTTTCTTTTCGATTTGTCGACCGCAAGAATGACGACACTCCCGTTGTGACGGATGACGTCTCTCTCGCTCTTCTTGCCGCCGGGTTCGATCAACTTGTCGTGAAGGACCCGGAAGAGCGAGCCCTGATAAACGACCTTCGAACTGAGGAGTTTCTCGGCTTCATTGCTTCCTCCCGAACTGTGAGAGTTCTGAGGTTTGGAGGATTCGGCGTTCTTTGACTTGCCTTTCTTGTTCTTCACGGTCTCTTTTGGCATGCGGCTGTAGTTCTCCTTTAGGGCCATGTGAAGTATAGGGGCAGAAGGGTTCAGACATTCGTGAGCACACCCTCCCGCCGCCCATGCTTTTGCGAAAACCAGAAGCAGTTTGCTGTCTGAGGAAATCTATCCCCTTTTTCCTCAACTCAATTGTGTCAATAATCTCCTCTGATTTTCTGTGGAACGGGGGGAGAAGTTTGCTCTTTGTTTTGTTGGAGATTGCGAGTCTATGCGAGACCAGATCCTGACTCGAAAAACTGCGGGAGACGAAGCACGGCTGTGGATAACGGTCCGTGCCGTTCGTAGAAAACCGATTGACTCGCCAATTAAGATGAATACATGTCGATCAGCGTTCCAAATCCTGATCTAGCTAGCGAGCTTCGCTATGCCCTGGATGTAATGGAAGAGAATTCCCACCTCGGTCTGGATGATGCCGCTGCGAATAGGCTGCGCGATATCCTGCTCCGCCGTATTTCCAACGCGGAAAATGCGCCCTCCTGCCGCCCTGCTGCGCCGATCCGTTTTCCCATCGACGAGAAGACCTACGCGTAGAACTGGCTTCAGAGATCGCGGGCCCGCGGCTCAGGTCTGAGCGTCTTTCCAACACGAGGCCGTCTCATGGGCGAGACACCGTGCAGGCTAGTTCTGCATCGAACCTGTCTTTCGTGGCATCCTTAGTTCAAGCTGAGTTATGCCTGAGCCCATTCACCTGGGTTCATTCGACGGTTCCACGGGAAGGTACGTGTTGCCTAGTTCAGACTGTTACCCCATCGACGTGGCTCCCGGACAGAGCCAGCTCTTTCTGGATTTCTGTGCGGGAAGGTCGGGAGTGCGGCCTTTCTATCCTCTGTTGCCGCGCGAAACAGGATGGCAACAGCGCAGTCCCCTTCCTGGTCATTGGAACGAAATCGTTGATCTGGTTGCCGGGCAGAACGATTCGGCCGCGGTGGCGCCGGCGATAGTCGCCCTGCGATCCGGCGCGGGAACAATACTGACTGGGCAACAAGTCGGAATATTTGGCGGGCCGCTCTACACCCCTTTTAAAGCTGCGACTGCTCTGGCCCGCGCACGACAGGCAACTGCCGCAGGCAAACCTCACGTGGCAGTGTTTTGGCTTGCGACGGAAGATCACGATTTCGCCGAGATCAATCACGTCACATTTCCTTCAAGGAAGGAATTGCGGAAGCTCCGGTATGAGAAGGCTCCCGCTCTGCCCGTTCCGGTCGGCGGAGTGGCGCTGGATGAGACCGTTGAGCCTCTGATCGAGCAGGCGTGGGAGTTGCTGGGCGCGTCAGACGCGATGGATGCTCTGGCAGAGGCCTACAAGCCGGGAAAAACTTTCGGGCAGGCATTTGCCGAGTTCTACGCCAAGGCATTTTCCGCCCAGGGTCTGCTGGTTCTGGATGCAGCAGGAAGTGAAATACACCGGCTGGGCGCTCCTGTGCTTCGCGCGGCGATTGAACGCGCAGACGAGTTGCATGCCGCGCTCGTTGAGCGGAACAAAGCCCTGGAGAAGGCTGGATATCACGCGCAAGTTGCGGTAACTCCCGGTTCAAGCCTGATATTTCTAATCGATCCACGGACCGGCTCGCGGCTTTCACTCAAGCGGCTTCCGGCAATCGCGGGCGAATCAAATGATCTTTGGCAGGCTGGCCGCGAGCGGTATACCACGGCGGATCTGTTGGGCGTCCTTGCCGCGGAACCGCAGCGAATTTCGCCCTCGGCATTGCTGCGACCGGTATTTCAGGATTACCTGCTCGGGACATCGCTGATCGTCGGAGGCCCGGCGGAGATTGCGTACTTCGCCCAGTCCGCGGTGCTTTATGAGCGGATCCTCGGGCGCGTGACTGCGGCGGAGCCGAGGTTCTCGGCGACTCTGATTGAACCGGCAATTGGCGAACTGCTGAAAAAGCACGAACTCGGCCTGGATCGGGTCTTTCGTGAAAACGCAGATTCCCTGGCTCAGCTTCTGGCTGCCCGCGCCATGCCGGCCGAAGGAAAACGAAAGCTAAGCGCGGCGGGGACGGCACTCGATGAGGAACTAGGTCCCCTGCTGAATTACATGAAGGCAATGGATGCAGGGCTCGGCAGATCGGCAGAAACGGCCGCAAACAAGATGCGCTACCAGATGAACCGTCTGCGGCGGCTGGCTGCAAACTTTGAGATGCAACGCGAGGGTTCCCTCCGGCGACACGCCGATGCAATTGAGCGAGCATTGAATCCGGGAGGCGTTTTACAGGAACGCGTACACGGCGCTGCCTATTATTTCGCGCGATACGGGTTCGAACTCGCCGAGATGCTCACGGAACTTGCTTCCGATCCTTGCCCGGGCCACAAAGGAATCTGGGTTTGAAGCAGACAGGCCGAGAAGGTGTCCCATGTCCTTCCCTGGTCACTCCTGATTGAATCCGAACACCTCGAGAACCTGCGAACTTCCCTACGCGCTTGCGCTTGGTTCGAGAGCAGCTTGCTTCGTTTGGGGACCGGAGACGCCCCATCCGGCGTGGCCGCGAAAGGTGTCTGCGAAGAGCTGGAAGGACCGCCCGCACATATTGCACTCAAAATTGTGCTCGACGAGATCGCCAGGCCATTCGGGCTTGAACAGATCCTCCAGAGAACAGGTGCTCTCTGAGAGGCTAAACGCGTCCTCACGCACCAGGCCGATAAGATGCCGGGCGAACTCGAGGTATTCCCGGGGCTTATCGAAGCTCTGGCACTCCATGAACCCATCGCACTGTGGGCAGGATGCCATTTGGACTGTGAGAAACGTTAGCAGAGAGATACGAGAGTGTCGAAGGTCCGGAAGTAACTGGAGTGAATCGATTTGACCGGTCGGCATGCTACCGAAGTAACTGCTGGAACTTGGCAGACAGACCGATTGGGCCCGGAACGATTTGTGAAAGGCCCGAAGCGGGTCTCTTCGTTCAGCCGTCTGTATAATTCCCCCGAAACGCGGAGCGATGAATTATGAGGCGGTTGCTGGTAATAGCAGCTTTATGTGCAGGTGTGTGCGTGGCATGGGCACAGAAGGATCCCTGTGCTTCACCGGGGGAGAATGATGCGTTTCTTGGGGTGCAGACAGTGCGGCTGTGGCCTGGCGCGGCTCCGCAGGCAAAGGGGACAGCCTGCGAGGACACCCCGACCCTGACAATCTTCGATCCACAGCCCGGGCACGCGAACGGGTCGGCTGTGGTGGTCCTGCCCGGAGGTGCTTATGCGCATCTGGCAGGCAACCTGGAAGGGCGTCAGATAGCAGACTGGTTCACGTCGAGAGGATTTCGCGCTTTCATTCTCAGCTACCGATTGAGTTCGAACGGCTATCTGCTACCCGTGCCGTTGCTGGACGCCCGGCGGTCGGTGCAGATGGTACGGGCGCGAGCACGCGACTACTTCGTCGATCCCAACCGGATCGCGATCATCGGCTTTTCGGCAGGCGGACATCTCGCGGCGTTAGCGGCGACCCAACCGGTTGATGGCGATGCCAATGCCGTGGATCCGATCGAGCGGGTGTCGAGCCGGCCGGATTTTCTGGTGCTTGGATATCCGTGGATTGGCGCGATCTCGAGCGACACGTCGCACTTGAGCTATTGCAAGCTTTTCAACGTTATGGATCGGTGCGAAGCGCTGCGGGCCGCTTATTCCCCGGACTTGTTTGTGAGTGCGAAGACACCTCCGACGTTCTGGTATCACACGGCAGATGACCAGACGGTTCCGATCGAGCAGGGATTGCGCTTCTATGAGGCGCTGATCAAGGCAGGAGTGCCCGCGGAGGGACACATCTTTGCGACCGGACCGCACGGAACCGGACTGGGCAAGGGAGATGCAGCGCTCGACCAATGGCCCACCCTGCTGGAGACCTGGCTGCGCGCCCAGGGGTTGTTGAAAGTTGACAAGTCTGTGGTGGGAACGAAGTGAACCTCTAACCGGCGAAGGGCCATTGTCGAAGACGTCTGGCGCGAACGACGTAGATTAGGGAGCCGCTGATAGCTATGGCAGCTGCGACGGCTATTCCGCTGAGCGCCTTGCTGCGGTTCACAAGGATGAAGACGAACCCGGCCATGGCCAGCAGGGGCGGTAAAGGGTAAAGCGGAATGCGGAAGGGGCGATCGAGTTCAGGCCTTTTTGCCCGGAGAATCATCACTCCCACATGTTGTAGGAAGAACTGAAGAAGAATCCGCGTGATAACCAGCATCGTGATGACTTGATCGAGGCTGAAGAAGCAAAAAACGCAGGCGACCAGGCCGAGGGCCACAAGAGAGCGATGCGGGATTCCGTGCTTCGGATGAACCGCGGCGAGGAAATGGAAGTAGTTGCCGCTCTGCGCAGCCGCGAAGGGCACTCGCGAGTAGCCAAGTAACAGGGAGAAGACTGAGGCGAAGGCGGTCCACATGACCAGGGCGGCGACAGTGTATCCGGCCCACTGGCCGAACGCTGATCGCGCGATCTCAGCGACGAGTTGAAGGCGGAGGATCGCGCTTTCTTTCACGTGCGTGGCAGCATCGTGCATCGAGGGCAAAGCGGAGAGGTCCATCACGACGTAGAGCGTGGCTACGAAAAGAACGGAGAGGAGAATTGCGCGCGGAATGGTGCGCTCGGGGTTTCGGACTTCGCTACCGAGGAAGGTGATGTTGTAGTAGCCCCAGTAGTCGTAAGTGGCGATAAGAGTCGCATGCGCGAGGCCGCCGATGGCTATGGCGGCAGACTGCGCGGGTGAGGGCGGCATGTGCCAGCCGCCATTGGCTGCGGCGTGAGCGAAGCCCGACACAATTACACCGGCCATCGCCGCCATCACCCCGGCGAAGAGAATCCAGGCGAGACGGGTTACAGCGCCAAGATTGCGATAGAGCAGGAGCATGACGAGCAGACAGGCGGTGGCCGCGGCGAAGTTGGCGTAGTGAAGGGCAGGTAGCGCAGAAATCGGCGCGGACTCGAGACCCGGCCAGAACCATGCGAGGAAGCTGGAAAGGCCGATGCATCCGGACGCAATCGAGAGCGGCGCGGAGAAACTGAGCTGCCAGACGTAAAGGAAGCTGATCCAGTTCCCTGCCTTCTTGGGGCCGTAGATTTCGCGAAGGAAGGCGTAAGAGCCGCCGGCTAGCGGAAAGGCCGCGCCAAGCTCGGCCCAGACGAGGCCGTCGGCGATGGCGATGCCGGCGCCGAGGAGCCAGGCCCAGACGGAGAGTTTGTATCCAGCGGCGGCGATGATTAGCGGGAGCGTGATGAAGGGGCCCACGCCGATCATCTCGAGCATGTTGAAGAGGACGGCGGAGCGCAGGCCGATGCGGCGCTCGAGATGTCCGGGTTGCGTTTGTGGTGTTCTGCCTGAGGTAGACACGGATCGGATCATGCAACCGCGGTGCTGCACGGATTGTACACTGACGACAACCATGTTCCTCACTCACGGCGTTCATCGCACACAGATCAACCTGGTTCTTGCAGCCGCGATTTCCGCGGGTATCTCCGTCGAATTCGCACCGCGAGCATTTGCTCAACAAGCAGCGGCCAGTGCCCCGTCCCAAATGGAACCGCAGCTTGTGGCACTGCCTCTTCCTGAAGATCGCGGAGAAGCGAAGCTCGCGCAAACTCTAAAGCAGCTCGGGACGACCGCTAGCCTGATGACCATCGTCGCCCATCCAGACGATGAAGATGGGGCGATGCTGACTTATATGTCTCGCGGCATGGGAGTGCGCTGCAGTTCGTTCACGCTGACTCGGGGGGAGGGCGGCCAGAATGCGATGACTGCCGACACCTACGACGCGCTGGGCATTATCCGCACCAATGAGCTGCTCAAGGCGGACCAGTACTATGGGGCGAAACAATTATGGGGAACGGAAGTCGACTTCGGGTTTTCGAAGACCCAGGAAGAAGCGTTTCAGAAGTGGGGGCACGATCGCGTTCTCTACGATGCTGTGCTTGCGGTTCGGCGCGAGCGGCCGCAGGTGATCGTATCAACGTTCGTTGGGGGAATCACCGACGGTCACGGTCAGCACCAGGTTTCGGGTGAGATTGCACAGGAGGTCTTCAAAGCTGCGCCCGATCCCGAATGTCTTTCCTGACCAGCTGAAGCCGGTTTCCGAGGGCGGACTTGGACTGCAGCCGTGGCAGCCACTCGCGGTGTATTCAAGGACACCCTTTGCGCCGGTTACGGACAAGGGGATGTTTGACTACGCGACGGGGAAGTGGTCTCCGGCCCGGTTTCGCAACTACATCACCGGAGAATCGTTCACGACTGTTCCTTCTTCTGACGCTCAGATTCCGGTTGGAACATTCGACCTGACACTCGGCCAGTCTTACGCGCAGATCGCGAATGAAGGTTGGGGCGAGCAAAAGTCGCAGTATGGTGGCGCAAATCCGTCGCTGACCGGGCCTGCGACTGGGAGCTATCACCTCTGGGCGACTGCAGCGGTGGCACAGCCCGGAAAGAAGGGCGATGCGACGTCGAACAATAGCCTGTTCCGGAATTCGAAAACGGAGATCGATACTTCGGTCGCTGGCCTCGCCAAAATCGTCAAAAGCCCTGCGCCGGAGTGGCTCGCAAGTGGCCTGACGTCGATCGACAACGAAATTCACCAGCTCGAATCGAAGTGCCCCTGCAACTCCGGCCTTCCGGTCGCACGGGAACTCGCGCCGATTTACCGAGAGACTTTGGCGCTTCGCGAGAAGGTCGCGGCAGGACAGCTCGATGCAGAAAGCAAGGCGAGCCTTCTCTTCGAGCTTGATGCAAAGATCAACGAATTTCAGAGCGCACTCGCAATCGCCCTGGGCCTCGACATGATTGCCTTCAGGACGAACGAAGCCCACGCCCAAACGGGATTTCGAGGGGCCGGAGCGGACGAGACGTCCGCGAGCGTTGCACCCGGACAGGAATTTCGAGTACATGTGCACACATTCCAGGCGGGCAGCGAGACGAAACTCGCAAAAGTCTGGCTGGAAAGCCGGACGGGAGACGAGTGGAAGAACAATGTGAGCAGCGGCTCCGTTGATCCGGCTGCTCCGGTGTCGGATCCTGTCTTTACGGTTCACGTGGCGGAGAATGCTGCCCCCACAGCACCCTACTTTACCCGGCCAAACACCGAGCAGCCTTACTATGACATCTCGAATCCGCAATGGCGGGGACGGTCGTTTGCACCGTATCCGCTGGATGCGTGGGCGGAGTTTACGTTTGATGCATTGCCGATTCGGATTGGCGGAGTAGTTCAGACACTTCAGCGTCTGACAGGCCCCGGAGGGTTTTATGAGCCGCTGGTTGTAACTCCAGCCATCGGTGTAAGCGTCGATCCGGAGACTCGAATTTTGCCTCTGGACGGGAGCGCCCTTCCGATGCGCGTCACCGTCCACACCCAGAGCGCTGCTGACGGCACGGTGACTCTCAAGTTGCCGGAGGGATGGCGTTCTGAGCCAGCGCAGGCCGAATTTCATCGCAAGGCGGCAGGCGATAACGCCCCAATTCTGTTTTCAGTCACACCGTCGGGAACGCAGAGCGGCCCTTTCTCGATCAAAGCGGTGGTACAGTCTGCCGGACATACCTATGAGTCAGGCTGGCACAGCATCGGATATCCCGGTCTGCGCCCGTATAACCAATATCTGCCTGCAGAGTTGAAGACCCAGAAAGTGGACGTAAAACTTGCTCCCGGGCTTCGGGTGGGATATGTCATGGGACCGGGCGACCTGGTGCCTCAAGCCATGGAAGGAATGGGCATCACACCGAAGCTCTTGTCGAACGGAGATCTGATGGGTGGTGACCTAAGCGCATTTACCGCGATCGTAATCGGCATTCGTGCCTATTCCGTCCGGCCGGAACTGGCAAAAGCGCAGGCGCGATTGGAAGAGTTTGTTCGTGACGGCGGAACACTCATCGTGCAGTACCAGAGCAACACTTTCCCTGCCCCTTTGACGCTTTCAATGGGCAGCCGCCTCGCGGAACGCGTGGTGGATGAGAGCGCGCCCGTTAAGCTGCTCGATCCCTCAAATCCGCTCTTGAATTACCCGAACAAGATCACGACCGCTGATTTCGACGGTTGGGTCGAGGAGCGTGGACACGGATTCCTGGACTCCTGGGATGCAGGTTACACCCCGCTTACCGAGACAGCTGACCCAGGACAGGATCCGCAGCGCGGTGGGTTGCTGGTCGTTCGGCAGGGAAAGGGAACATATATTTATGTTGCCTACGCGCTGTATCGGCAATTACCTGAGCTAGTGCCGGGAGCTTATCGATTACTCGCAAACCTGATTAGTGCGGGAAAAGAAGGCAACGTATCGCACTAGTGGCCCGCACACCGAAACAACTTTAAGAATTGCTGATAGTCTCTGCGAGTTTCTGAGCGCTTCGTTCAGGTTGTTGCTTCACCTGGCTTATCGATTTCATGAGCCTGTAACAATCGCGCCGCTTGTTGTTAAAAATACGTGAATTAGTCAAATATTCATCAAGTTCTGCGAGTGTGAAACACAGAAGCAACGGGAAAAGCTGTGTCTTTGATTTTGTGCTCTTCAAAGGGCCTACTCGCTGCTCGCAAGCCAATGCCGAATCCTTGAATTCATCCTTAGTGTTTCAGTGAACCAGTCCATGGCGCCCCGCAGAGGAGCGCCTTGAAGAGTCAACCTGATCTGAGAGGAAAAAGACGCCCAATGAAACTCCAAATGAAAATGGTTGTCGCGGCAATACTGGCAGCCAGTCTCGTTGGTTCAAACGCATATGCCGGTGATCCCCCCCCGCCCGCTAAAAAGAAAACAGCCAAAGCTCCACCGAAGCCATCGGTCGAGGACCAGATCAATGCACTTCGGCAGGAGATGCAAAGCCAGATCGATGCCCTGAAGTCTGATCTGTCGTCGAAGGATGCGCAACTGAAGCAGGCGCAGCAAACCGCGGTCGATGCACAGACTGCGGCTCAGAAGGCACAGTCAGATCTTGCGACCCAACAGCAGGCAGTCACCGACAATGCGTCAGCCGTCTCGACACTCCAGGGCACGGTGAAAGACATCAAAGACAATAACGTCTCGATTGTAAGCACGATTTCCGACGAGACCTCCGCTCTTAAGAAAGCCATTAACAATCCCAGCGTGCTGCATTACAAGGGAGTCACCCTTGCGCCGGGTGGATATCTGGCAGGTGAAACCGTCTGGCGGTCCAAAGCTACGGGCGGCGATATTCCAACCGCGTTCAATGCGCTTCCTTACGAGCACGCCGACGCATACACTCTGAGCGAGTTCTACGGAAGCGCTCGTCAGTCGCGGCTTAGCCTGATGGTGGAAGGCAAACCCGACTGGGGCACATTGCGTGGCTACTATGAGGCAGACTTTCTCGGCACCGGCATCTCGTCAAACAACAACCAATCGAACAGCTATGTGTTGAGGCAGCGAGTGCTCTGGGCTCAGGCCGAAACCAAAAACCATTGGGCATTCACGGGCGGGCAGATGTGGTCCCTCGCAACCGAAGACAAGAAGGGGCTTTCGAATCTTTCCGGTGACATCATGACTCCGCAGACGATAGACCCGAACTATAACGTGGGCTTTGTCTGGACACGTCAATGGGGATTCCGTGTAACCAAAACTGGCAAGTGGGTCGCATTTGGCGCGGGCATCGAGAACCCCCAGGTGCTCTATACGGCGTCGCTCGCGGGCAACACGCCCTATGCAGTGCTTGGCAGCGCAGGGGCCAATGGAGGCAACTACAACGCTGCAGTCAGCACGGTTGCGTCAACAACTTACATCCAGAACTATACCCAGGTGCCCGGGACAACGAGCTATATCCCGGTCTACAACACGGTCACGGCGAACACAAATATTGCCAATTACTCCTTCAACTATGCTCCGGATCTGATCTTCAAGCTGGCGCTCGATCCCGCCAAGTTTGGCCACTACGAAATCATTGGAATCGGCCGCTGGGCGCATGAGGAGATTTATCCCGGAGTGACCACGGACACAACCAAATACGGCGGGCAGAAGGATGTCGTGACGGGTGCGAACGTAGCTTCGGCGTCAACAACCGCGGGTGCCTTCACAAACAGCATCAGCATGGGTGGCGTTGCCGGCAGCTTCCGCATTCCGGTAATGAACAACAAAATTTCGTTCGGCGCCAAGGGAATGTATGGGCCGGGAATGGGCCGGTACGGCAACTCGACCCTTTCTGACGTAACAGCCAACTTCTGGGGTGGACTCTCGCCCATCCACAACACATCCGGGCTGGGCACACTGGAGATTAACCCGAACGCCCGACTGGCGATTTACTTCAACTACGGTATCGACTATGCGAGCCGAGTCGACTGGGCGAATGCGTCGTCAACCACGCTCGGAAGCCCGACGGCGACCTTCTGCCCGGCTGGATTCACCTCTGCTTCTGAATGCACGGCGAAGCCTACGACTGCGCAGCTTGCCGCGGGCGGAACATGGGGTGGACACTGGGGCGCGCCGGCAGTTGCGCCGGTTGGTTACGGTTCGCGGCTGACGAGTAACTCCGGCTGCCTCTTGAACACGAATCCGGGATTCAATGGCGGTTCGACCGGCTACTATCCGGGCGGCTCCTGCGGAGACCAGACACGCAACGTGCAGGAGGCGACAGCGGGCTACTGGTATGACATCTACAAAGGCGAACATGGCCGGCTGCGCCAAGGTCTGCAGTACAGTTACGTGGAGCGCTACGGCTGGTCCGGCGTAGGTGGAATTCAGGCTAAGGGCATCGACAATATGTTCTATACCTCACTACGCTACTATCTGCCGTAGTCGACAGGAAATCGCAACACGAAAAAGGGGGCAATCCGAATGGATTGCCCCTTTTCTATTTGCATCTGCGGATCAGTTGTGACTAGTGGATCGCGGGTTCGCCGCTCAAGAGGAAGGCTTGCCCATCGACGGGCCTTCCCGAAGCCAGTTCGTCCCGAATCTTTCCCGGGTTAGCGCCACTCTTAGCAACCGTATCTGCAAGCAGCCGCAGAGCGGCGGACGCGGACGTAGACGCCGGCAAACGGAAGATCCAGGGGACGTTTGTGGAAGTAAGCATCTTGTCGTCGCTCAGCGCGATGACGGGAACGAACGCTTTAAGTGCCAGCTGCTCCGCTAAATGCGCCGAATCGCGATCGAGCGCGATGATTGCCGATGCATGCTGGTCCATCAGAGCATGCACAAGCTGGGTGGAGGCGGCGCCCCAGTTCTGATCGCTCGCGACGGGAAGAAGAATCCATTGTCTTCCAATTGGATCGAGCGCTGACTTTAACTCTGGCGATTGCACGACTTCATCGGCGTGCCGACCGAAGACCACAACTTTGACCGGGCCGGCTGGTACATCTGACACAGTCGGACCCGCAAACCCCACGCCATTCTCACCAACGCGCGCGTACGGAACTTGCGCCGAATCGGGTTTTGGTTGCTGGCTGGTTCGCTGCGGTTGGTCTGTTTCCTTTTCCATTCGGGCAACACGATAGCTGATCGATCCGTTTTGAACAGTTCCCAGATACATCGGGGCGACATTTTTCTGGTTCGGGTCGAAGATCATGCGACCGGTTACGCCGTCGTACTGCTCGATATCGGCCAGGGCGTCGTGGATGCGTGCACGGTTCAGTCCGGCCCTGCAGATGGAATCGAGCAACGCATTCATGGCATCGTACGCCAGAGACGCAAACTGTTCGGGCTGTTCGTGGAATCGCGATTCGAAGCGCTTGTTGAAGTCAATCCACTTTGGATCGTTGCGGGTAGGGTCATACGGGAATACGGCTTCAAAGCCTTCGGCGGCGGGGCCAGCCTCCTTCAACAGTTCGGGACCAAGTGTGCGATAGGAACCGAAGACGCGCTGCTTCATTCCCAGAGCTTTCATTTGCTTGAGAATGTTGGCGGCGGGGATTTCGTCGGTCCAGAGCACGATGGCATCCGTGTGGGAGGACTGGATGATCTTAAGAGCCCGTGTGAAATCCGTATCACCCGGCATAAATTTCTGTTCGATGACCACGGGATGGCCGAGGCGGCGGGAAGCATCACGGAACTTGATCACGCCAAAACGCCCGTAGCGGCTGTTCACACGAAGCAGGGCAACGCGCTTGAGGCCGAGTTCGCTATAGATGCGACGAGCCAGTACGAGGCCCTGAACGCGATCGTCCTGAAGATCGGTGAAGTACCAGGGGATGTAGGTTTCCGGAATTGTTGGGTCAGTGGATGCAGAGTTTACGATCGGGATTTCGGCTTTGAGCGCCACTCGCAGAACGATGTGAGTTGACTCTGAACTGATAGATCCAAAAATTGCCCAGTCCTCGTCGTCGTAGACCATTTTGACGGTCTCGTCGGAAGGGGAACCCCAGATGCTGGGGTCGGTCGGCCGATCGTCGCCGTACACGGTCTTGGCCTGCCAATTATCGTAATCATTGTGAAGCATTAATTTGAATGGAGTCCCGCCGTAGCCACCGCGCGCGTTGGCTTCCTCAACTGCCAACTGTGCGCCGTGGAGCATCCGTAGTCCGAAGGGTTTTTCGGGGCTGTGCTCGATTGGCCCGAAAAATCCGATGCGGATTTCCGTCAGATTTTTCGGATCGGGAGTTTCGCGCCCCGCTCCCACATAAATATTCGGCCGAATGTAGTTCAGATCGTAAGGCGCCGCGAACTTCGAATATGGACTGAGGTCCGCGGGTTCTCCGGCGTAGGGTTGGACTACACGATCTCGTGGCGGTGCAGGAGGATGTTTTCCGCACTCGCACGCGCTCTGTTGCTGCGCGAGCATCACGACAGTTGAGCCGGCGGCCAGCAGGCCGGCCACGGCCGTCAACCACGCCTTACTCATGGCACTTCTCCTTACGCGAACTACGCCTTCTTCTCGGTGCGGAACATGGCGATCGCTTCGATCTCGATAAGCAGTTCCGGGCGGCAGAGGTGTGCCTGGATGCCGGTTGAAGCGGGAAGAGGGTCCAAACCCTGCTCCTGGAAGAACTTCGTGCGCTCTTCGTTAAACACGTCGTAGTCACGATCGATATCGCGGAGATAGCAGGTGGTACGCACGATGTCGTGCCATGTGCAGCCTTCGCTCTCGAGCAGGCCGGTGATGTTGTCATAGGTTCGCCGCAACTGGGCGCGGAAATCGCCAACGTGCACGCTCACGCCATTCTCATCGATAGATGCTGTGCCTGAAATCAGCAGAATCGTAATGCCGTTCAAGTCGATTCGCATGCCGCGCGAAAACGAGCTCGGCTTTGCGTAGGCATACGCCTCGTTGAGCACCCCGTGATTGGTCATGGCGCGCTTCTGAATCGGCGCGTGAGCAATTGTGTCGATAATTTCTGAAAAATCAATCATGATAAATGGCTCCTTATGGCTGATGAATTCCGTGACTTAAACCGTTGGCAGTGGCAACCCAGATATCGCTGCCCTGGAAATCGATACCCAAAATGTAGCTGTGCGCCGGCGCAGTGGTAACCGGAATCGAGGTGACGGTTCCCTTCAAGTCCCGAATCGTCATCTCCGGTTGATGGGTGGTGAGTGAAGGGCGATAGACTGCCCAGTTAGCTCCGTCGTAGTAGGCCAGCCCCTTATCGGTTCCGAACCAGGCGCGGTTTGCGTCGACACCCTTGACTACGTTGGTGAAATTTGAGGGAAGCCCGCTGTCTTTGGTCAGGAAGTTATGCCAGTACCGGCCATCATAGCGGCTGTCACCAAAGTAGGTGGCGACCCAGAGAATCTTATCCACGTAGCTTACCGAAGTGGTGATCTCATGGATGAGGCCCTGGTCCTTGAAGAGGACCATCTCGGTTTCTCCGTCGGGGTCGTCGTACTTATCCCAGAGCTTCTTTTGCTGGTCGTATTCGAGCACTCCGCTGCCCCACACAGCGTAGTAGACCTTGGTCGGCGTAGCGGAGACGCCGTAGACCCAGATCTCGTTCATCGGAGTGTTGCGCTCGTTGTAGAGCGACCACTGATTGGTATGGAGATCGAGCCTGCAGGCGCCGGCGGCGGTTGCCACCCAGATGTTTTCGCTTTCGACGGAAACGCCATAGACAACGTCGTTGCTCAGGCCGGAATTGAGCTGCGTGAAGGAATCGATGCGTCCGCCAGAGATGCGGCTGAGGCCGCCCATGGTTCCCGCCCACACATCCCCGGTGCGCTTATCGAGGGCGAGTGAAAGCACGGCGCGATGCGCAAGACCATCTTTCGTGGAAAAGACCTTCCACTTGCCGTTCTCGTAGAGACCCAGACCATTCTCTGTACCGACCCAGATGCGGTCGCCGTCCACGAGGACAGAATAGACGTGGTTGTCCGGCAGGCCATTTTCGGTAGTGAAGTTTTCGAAGCGGTAGCGCGGCATAGTGGGGACCGGGAGTTTCGCGGCACCTGCCTTGGTTGACGTATGGACTCGCGGACTGGCTGCATCTTTTTCTGTCGGGGGCGCTGCGGGTGCCACGCCCAACAGGGCGGGGCCGAAACAGCAAACAGTACGATCGTGCAAAATATTTTCATCGCGTCCTCAGATACTCAATCAGGTCGTTGAGTTCGTCTTTGGTCAGATCGTTGGTGCGACCGTGTTTGTCTTCCGGATTGAAGACGGTCCAGATCTGTTCGAGGGTTTGGGCTGAACCGTCGTGAAGATACGGCCCCGTGATGGCGATGTTGGTGAGTTGCGGCGTATCCAGCAGGCCGGAGTTATCAGTGGTCCTATTCGTCCCCACGTCGAAGGACTTCTGATTTGTGCCTTTGGGGCCGCTGTGGCAGGAATCGCAACGATTCTGCTCTGGAATCGGGTTGCCGAACTTGTCGATACGGCGATTGAAGAGCCCCTTCCCGCGCTCCTGGGCCGCGGTCAGTTCGCCTCCGGGCATGCGCCAGCGGTTCGGACGGGGAGGAAGGCTGCGCACGTAGACTACAAGGTCCGTCAGGGTAACGTCGTCGTAGTTTTCGGCGCGCCAGAAGTACTTTTCGGTCCGCGGACCGCACTCGGTGGGAAGATCAGGATTTCCGCCATTCCATTTGTAAGGCTCTGTATCCTTTACATCTTCGATGGGACGATTATCGACGATATCGCGGCCAAAGCCATCGGGTTCGAGGTCCCATTGCAAGCCATCGAAGGTTGAATCGATGTGGCAGTTTGCACAGCCGATCTGTCCCTGAAATGAGTACTTCGCGGTATAGAACGTCTGCTCGCCGTAGCGCAACACCGACAGTTCCTTCGGAACGCCAAGCGGGATCGTGAGCGATACACGATCCGTCTTTGTGTCAATCACGGAAATGGTGTCTTCGAGACGGTTAGCCACAAGCAGCCTGGCGCCATCGTGGGTAAGAGCAATGCCGCGGGGATCGTGTCCGACAGGAATGCGTGCCGTGATGTAGTTCCCGCTGGCAGACAGATCCTGCGCGTATGGGCCTGGATGCGTGTGCAAATACCGCAGGAGTCGCGGAAGATCAATTACAGTGACGATCTCCGAGCCGCCGCAGGTGACGAAAATACGCGACTTGTCAGGACGTGATGGCAATTCCGAAAGGACGAACCGCGTATTGCTCGAGATTGTCGAGCGGGACTTCGACGGGCTTGCCGATATCGGCGCCAAAAAGAGTCAACGTGTCCGCGAAAGCACCGCCATGTTCGAGATGAGCAAGAGGGACTAGATTCTTGGGGTGAAGGCCCGCCGCTACGCCTAGGTGTCCGTCGGCGGAGAGCGCAACATGGAAGCCGTGGGCGATATAGGGTAGCGGAATGCGCTCGGTTACGACAGCCCGCGCGGTGTCGATAACGGTGATTTCGGACTCAGGTGCTGCGCGATGCTGAGTAGGGTTCGGGTAGACGTGGGTTACAAAGAGCCGGGTTCCGTCTGGAGAAGGCGTAATGTAGCTAGCTCCGCGTCCTCCGGCGAGACGCTTGAGTTCGGCTCCGGTCTGCGGGTCAAGCACCGCGATATCGTTTGAAATACGATTGGCTACGAAAAGGTGCTTTCCAGAGCGATCCTCAACGACGCCAGACGGCTCCGCCGCAACTGGCCACGTGGCTTCAACCTCAAACGTTTTCGTGTTAATCACAGAGATCGTATCGTCCCACGAATTGGCGACAAAGAGGCGCATGCCATTGGGTGAGAGCGAAAAACCGCGTGGAACGCGGCCGACATCAATCCTCTTGAGCTCCGAATAGGTCTTTGCATCGAGTACACGGACTTGTGCGCTTTGTTGACAGAGGACGTAGAGCCGGGCGGCATCCGGTGAGAAAAGAATCTCCACGGGGGATGCGTAATCGGGCATTTCGCTAGTGCGCCCGGTCGCGACCGATGCGCGAACAGTGGGACCATTTGATGCAAAGATGCTCAGCAGGCACGCGAAGATCGATGCAACGGAACTGAGAGTTCCGGCGCGCGCGGCGCGATGAGCGAATCGGCTCACTTCGGCTCCTCAATGATAAGTTCGCGATCGACGGACTGTTTTTCCAGCGTCTGCTCACGCCCGCTGGGCCACCTGATGGTGATTTTGTCGACCACGTTCGCGTCGCCCAGCCCAAAGTGAAGTGGTGCTTCGTTCTGGGAAAGATATCCCGAGGAGGCCACGCGCTCCTGTAGCTCGTGTTTCGTCCCGGCAAAGACCTCGACTTTTGCACCGATGCCGTCGCGATTGCTCTTTGAGGACGGTCCGGCTGGGGCGCTGCTATCACCGGATCGCATTGCGCCCACCAGTTTGATCGCGATCCAGTGTGCGGCGTTCGGCGAAACGTTGTGAACTAACTTGGCTTTTGCTCCCAGGTTCACAAGGAACGCATCGACCTTGCCGTCACCGTCGTAATCAGCGAAGCAGGCGCCACGCGCAACCGTCCGTTCATTCAATACCGAGCCACCGGTTTCGGACACATCCGCAAAGTGGCCGTTACCTAGGCCTTGGAATAACGTGTGTTCTTGGGGGATGAGGTGAATGAGGCCGCCATGGAAGATCAGGATATCGATCCGGCCGTCATTATCGAAGTCGTAAACACCCGTCCCCCAACTCACGTACTGCGCGTTGGCCTGAGAGACGCCATTGCCCGCGCCGATGTCGTCGAACGTCGTCTTCCCAGTGTTGCGAAGCATGCGGTTGTAATGGCCGTCGGAGACCCATAAGTCAAGCAAGCCGCGACCCTGCAGGTCAGCAAACACCGGTCCCATCGAAGAGGTGGATTCGCCGTTCTGACCGTAGGCTGTGCCGGAGTCGTTGCCGATCTCTTCGAAGGTGCCGTCGTGCTTGTTCCGGAAAAGAAAGTTCTCCGTGCGGTCGTTGGCTACGTAAATGTCATCCCATCCATCGCCGTCAAAGTCCGCCGCGGTGACACCCATGGTGCGGCCGATGTAGCTGCTGAGTCCGGACTTGTCTGAAACGTCAGTGAAGGTTCCGTCGCAATTGTTGCGAAAGAGCTTATTGGTTTCGCCTTCGTAGTCGAGTGGACCAGGATAGTTGTCCGCAGCGTAATAAGCTCGGTACTTGGGATCGAACTTTACGTAACTGCCGATGAAAAGATCGACGCAGCCATCCCGATCGTAATCGAGCCAGGTGGAACTGATGGTCCAGCCATCGGTTTTAATGCCGACCTTCGCGGTGACATCAGTGAAATGTCCATTGCCGTCGTTATGGTAGAGGATAGTCTTTCCGTATCCCGTGACGAGCAGGTCAACGTGGCCATCGTTGTCATAGTCCGCCGCTGTTACGGCTACGGCATACATGTCGGGGTCGAGGCCGGCCTGCTCGGTGACATCGGTGAAGCGACCATTACCATCGTTTCGATAGAGGTGATTGTGCGGCGGAGGAACCGGCTTGTCTTTCAGAGGATAGGGGTGCATGGAGTCGTCGAGCGGACGCCCGTTGACGACATAGAGAGATTGCCTGCCGGAGTTGTCGTAATCGAACCAGACGCAGCCTGCGCCAGTACCCTCGAGCAGTGATCCAAGCTTTGCCGAGCCGAAGCTGTGAGTGAAATTAATCCCGGCCTTATCGCTCGCATCTTCGAAGCGAATGGCGGATTTTGTGGATGTGGCGGGCTGCATGGTTGTCGCGGCCGGCGAAACCGAAGAAGCTGTCTGCGCCCGTGCGAGGCAGCCGAAGAATAGCCAGACAAGGAGAGAGCGACAAATCACTTCAATTGCCTCCCTTTTGCAATTGCTGCGAGGCGCCGGTCAAATCAGCGGGTGTTGTCGAACGCGAGAGAACCTGAGGAACGCGATTGTCGGGTGCGTGCTCAGGACCGGCGTGGCAGCCGACGCAATAGCGCTGTTCGCCGCGCCGAATCCAGAACCAGCCGTGTTCCTGACGAAGGATGGTGCCCTGTGCATCGAGTAGGACAAAACGAATGGCGCGGTCGGCGGGCGCTTTGACAAAGAAGGAGCCGTCGGGCTCGACAGGTGCTGCGCCGACTGAAATCACATTGCCTGAGGCATCCTCGGTTTCCAGACGCACGGTGGTCGGCGCGCCTTTAATCTGCCCATCGCGGGAGACACGTACATCAAGGGCGAGTAGGTTGGCGTAGTCCCAGTCGTGAAGAGCTGAGGGATGACGCCTTGGGCGATCGTGCGGAGCAACAATCGCCGGCTCAATGATGTTTTCCCCATTCCGCGCCAGGATTTCCCGCATTGCCGGAGAGCCCGGCTTCCACAATTTCAGCGCATAACTGGCTGCCGAGGTATTGCGAGCGCTCACCAGCCACTCACCTGAAGCGGTTTCCGCGATCGCTCCTGCATATTCGGCACGTGGCGCAGTGACACGTTCCTCGTGCGCCTGCGCAGCAGTGAAGCGCGCAAGCGAGTTGCCATGCGTGAATACCACGTCGCCGGATTTAAGCTGGCGGCCACCCCATCGGACATCCGTGGTTTTAGCCGGGTGATCGCAGCGGTAAGACTCTACGCCCGATCCGTCGGAGTACACCAGGAACAACTCCGGCGTTTGTCCTTCGCCGAGGGGGAAGCCCGATTCAAACAAGATGCGCCCATCCGACAGAACATCGGTGGGAATCGCGCTGGCGGTGATGTACGTAAGAGGGAGGATCGATTTCGCTGCAGGACCCTCGATCTGGTCGAGTGCTTTCGAGTCCGCCAGGCGAGCGGATTGAAGTTGGAAGCCCAGCGGGGTCCGCTGTGCATAGACTAGCCGCCAACCGGGGAGATAGATCGGGCGGATTGCGTCGCTGGTCGACGTGGTGACTTGCCGTAGTTGGCGATCGGCCAGTGTAAGTTCCCAGATCTGCCAGGGAGAGTCCACAGTTTTCTTGCCGGCAAAGAGGACTCTGTCACCTTCGAACGAGATACTTGCATCGGCGGTCGCCGCGAAGCCGGAGACGAGGGGCCGGGCTACGCCGTCATGGATCAGCAACAATTGTGCGCCCTTGGGAAAGCGTTCGCCTCCGCGAAAAGCAGCGAGCGAATCATACGCTGGGGCTGCCGTCACGATGACATCCGCCGTCAGTGATTGTGAGATAGGTGGAGCGAAGCCGCACGTCGCCATCAGCAATCCGCACCCAGCCGTAGCCCAAACCGCTCTGAAGCTGAAACTCATCCAATGGTCTCCAGGGCCGGTGCACTCACTGACGCGTTGCGCAATGCAATGTAAGGCGCGAGCGATGCCATCATTTCGTCGTACTCTGCGAAATTGAGCGACTGCTCGCCGTCACTCCAGGCTTTCTCGGGGGAGGGGTGAACTTCAACGATGATGCCGTCTGCGCCGGCTGCGACGGAAACACGCGCCAATGCCGGAACCAGCTCGCGGTAGCCGCATGCATGACTCGGGTCGGCGATGATCGGCAGGTGACAGATCTGCTTGAGCAGCGCAATGGCGGCTACATCGTAGGTATTGCGAAGTGTTGCATCGAAGGTGCGAATACCGCGCTCGCAGAGGATCACGTTGGGATTGCCGTTATCGAGAACGATTTGCGCAGACTTGAGAAGATCGCCGATGGTCGCCATCATGCCACGCTTGAGAAGGATCGGCTTGCCGGAGCGCGCGGCCGTTTCAATGAGCGTGAAATTCTCCATGCTGCGGGAGCCTATCTGGAGGATGTCAGCGTATTCCGCGACGAGTGGGACGTCGTCTTCGCACATCACCTCCGTGACAATGGCGAGGCCGGTTTCAGCGCGCGCCTGGGCGAGCATCTTCAGGCCCGCAAGGCCGTGACCTTGAAACGAGTAGGGAGAGCTGCGGGGCTTGAAGGCGCCCCCGCGAAGGATCTGCGCGCCGTGACGGCGTACATGTTGAGCTGTAGAGAGAAGCTGGTGCTCGGTCTCAACAGAACACGGACCGGCCATCGTAATGAAGTCGCTGCCGCCAATTTCGAGATCCAACACCCGCACAACTGTCTGCTGATGTTTGGCGCTCTTCAATACATCACTGGACTCCGCAAAATACTCCTGCCAACTTGCGCGCACCCGCGGCGCTCCATTCCGGGGAAGCGTCAGAGTATCGCCATTGATACGCTGTCGCCTCCATCCAAAGGTTGAGTTGCAGAATCAACAACTTAACGAACCTGCCACTGTGGTTTTAGCCTGCGGACTTATCACTTGTCTGTGATGGATAAACATGACTTTGTCGCAATTCAAGCGCCATGGTGTTGATGAGACGGCACGACGCCTTGAATCTGAAGTGATAAGCGGTTTTGGCAGCGCGGAGGTGGAAATCGAAATTTTTTCCGCCGGGATGGATCTAGAGGTTTGAAGCTAGGGGTTCAGGGCAAGAGGTGGGGGCGAAAATCCGAAGGCGGCATCGAGAATTCTGGCGATACCGAGGGCGACCTCGTCATGAAACGGGCGCGCCGCGATCTGAACACCGATTGGCAATCCTTCAGGAGAGCGTCCCACCGGAACCACAGCTGCCGGTGCGCCGAGGGTATTGAACCATTGGGTGTAGCGAACGGCGTCGAGGTATTCGACGGTCTTTCCGTCGATTATCCAGGCACGCTCGCCGTGACGCCAGGCTGGCACGCTGGCAACTGGACAGAGAAGGACGGGGTAGGCGCGCATCTCCTCGAGGGCCTTGGAGCGCAACAAATCCAGTTCGGCCCATGCGTTGAGCAAATCTGTCGAAGTGAGAGGGCCGGAGCGTTCGGCGATCTCGAGAAACTCGCGGAAAATGGGACTCAGGTGTTCGCGTCCGCGCTGGACTTCGGGTTCGTAGAACATTGCGCCGCATTGCACGAAGAATATCCACCAGAGTTTACGCAGTTGCTCGAGAGTTCGGGGTCGGAAGGGCTCTATGTGGAAACCCGCATTGCGGAGAGCTTCTGCCGCGGAGTTGATTGCGACGCGGGTCTCGGGCGTGACGGGTGTCAGGCCGTCGTCTTCGAAAAAACCGATTCGATGCGTTCGCAGGTCATCGAGGTCTGGCTCTTGTAGTGGAACGGGTGGAGAGGCGGGATCTACTTCGTCTTGTCCACTTAACACGCGGAACATGAGCGCGACGTCGGTAATTGTTCGCGCCATGGGGCCGATGGCGCCGAGGGTGGAGAAAGGCCCGACGCAGGGCGGAAGATGTCCGCGGCCCGGAATGCGCCCCGGCGTTGGCTTGAGGGAGCAGATGCCAGTGAAGTGAGCAGGAACGCGCACTGAACCACCGCTGTCGGAGCCGAGGCCTGCGGCGGACATTCCCGCAGCGATTGCGGCAGACTCGCCGCCACTAGAGCCGCCGGGTGTGCGATTGAGGTCCCAGGGGTTCCGGGTCTGGCCATGGAGGAGGTTCGCGGTTTCGTAGGCCATCAGAAACTCTGGGCAGTTCGTAGTGCCTAGGATGAGAGCGCCGGCAGTGCGGAGGCGCGCGACTACGATGGCGTCCTCGTGAGGAATTTCGTTTTTATGGAGCAGGCTTCCAATCTCGCACTTGTATCCGGCACCGAAATGGAGGACTTTACCGACACGGGAAGGCCGTGCAGTGGGCCGCGAGAATCGAGCGGAGTTGCATCCATGGCGTGTGCCTGGGCTCTCACGCGGTTGGGGTCGAAATCGACGAAGGCGTTCAGTTGCGGATTGAGGTGTTCAATCTGGCGGATATGAGCTTCGGCGAGTTCAGCAACTGAGAGGTTGCGTGATCGCAGCATTTCGAGTTGCCGAACGGCCGGGAGCAGCACCAAATCACTCATGTTTTGTCTGTGCGGATGCAGAAGGACAGGCTGGGCTGGCGACGCCGCATGTGGCGTCGTCCGCGGGCGTGGATGGCATCCGCTTGTAGTCGAAATGGTAAGAGCGCACCGGTTCACCGGAGTCGAAGCGGTCGTTCCACTTGAGCTGGTAGTCGATCGCACTATTATCGTCTGGGAATCTTTCGCTCGATGGATATGGATAGGTGGTCATTTTATGGAACGGGAGCTGGGTCACCGTGAACGGCATTGCATCCCACCAATCCATGTCTTTGACGTATCCGTTGGCGTAGAAGAAATAGTCGCGCTTCCAGTTTGGCGGCAAGGCCGGAAGATTGCTTGCGTCGAACTCCGTTGCGATCTCCTCGCCGCTGCCAAAGATGGCGTAGCGATCATCGACTCCAGTGACGAGTTCGGTGACATTGCCGAGGCGGGTGTAGTTGCCGCGCTGATGCTGGAAGGGACCGGTAAGACTGACACGATCGTAGTCGTAATCGAGATCGCCCGGGCTTTTGCCTTCGATCTGCGTGGGATAGCCGCGGAACCTTTCCGTGGCCAGCGTCAGCGGGACTTCGGTGCTGCGGGTCTGCGCTTCAGGGTGATTGTCGATGAGGACCTGGTCCCAGAAGATTTCGAGATTGCTCGCGAGACGAATCTTGCTGGTACCCGCCGGCAGCTTGCCGGTCAGGTCGACGACAATGGTGCGCTCGAGGCCTGCCGGGAACCCGGCTTCGCCTGGAATCGCCTTCCAGGTTCCATCGGGCAGTTGCGCTTCGACATAAGGTGAGATCGGCTTAATGCCGGCCTGCCACGCACCATACAGCGAGGTAGCGCTGAAGTAATTAACGTAGCCGGTCATCAGCAAGCGCAGTGGGGACTGCGCGTCCACCGGACCCAAGTCGAGAGTGAGGTAATGGGTATTTGCGAAGCCGTCGTAGGGAGTCGCCGTGAAACCGCTTGCGAACAGATGATCGCGCCGGGTGAGCACAGCGAGCACGTCACGGCCTTCGCCATCCCATGCGCCGACGGGAAGGCGCGTTCCGCGAGAAGCAACCACGCGGCCCGATGCGAAAGGCGGATCGTCTAGGAATCGCTCATCGGGGTTTACCTCGACCTCGGCGGGGTGATCCACGGCAACCATACGCAGCTGGTCGATGTAATTGACCTCCTCCATGGGCTCGATGAAGCGCAGACTCAGCTTGCCGTCAACGCTCATGAGTTGATCGCCATCTACTTTGATCCACTCGCCGGGATTGGGAATGTTGCGGCGGCTGGGAGTGAACCAGTGCCCGACGACTGCAGCGCCGATCACGTCGGTCACGAGCTTGTATTTGTGGCCATCCCATGCGAAAAGCACGGGGCAGGAGCTGCCGCGGCGATCTGCCTCTTTCATCGCGATGACCTGCGTGTGGGGCAAATCAATCTCGTCCTGAAGAATGCCGGTGGGCCAGAGGATACGCAGTAAGTCGATGTGGTCGGCCTCTCCCAGGCCAACCAAAAGCTGCGGCGGCGCCTGAGTGGCGAGTCCGGAGGCCCCGGCCAGCTCCCATTTCTGCCACTGGCCTGCGGCAAAGATCTCTACTTTCGAACCCAGTGCGGTTTTGTTGTCGGCATAGCCCGCTAAATCGAGACGAACGAAATGATTCTTGTTCCCACCTTCGTTGTGGAGAAGCACTGGCGGCGCGTTTTCCTGCGTCACGACGAGATCGGGTGCACCGTCACCATCCACGTCTGCTGCAATCAGCCCGCGCGGAGACTTGAGGACGACGCTATCGAGTCCGAGTGTCTTGCTTACATCCTCAAAGGTGCCGTCACCCTTGTTGCGAAACACCTTCACACGGGGTCCGGCTGAAGTTTCCACAATTGCGGCGAGGTCGACCCAACCATCGTTGTCAATGTCGACGGCGGTCACTCCCCAACCCCGTGTTGCGCCTGTCAGTGGCAACGGCACGCGATCAAAGCGCCGGCTTGCATCTTGCGGTCCAGCGACATTGCGCCAGAGCGCCAAACCAGGCGCGCCCGCTTGCGTAACGGCGATGTCCATCCAGCCATCCTTGTTGAAATCAAGAACGGCGATTCCCTCGGTGGCGGGAAGCTTTTCTCCTTCGTACAACAATTGCTGCGGGTACTTCCCTTCCCGCGGGTTTACAAAGAGCACGGGTGAAGGGCCATTGCCGGAAACGGCCAGATCGACGGCGCGATCGTTGTTGAAGTCCGTCAGGATTGCCGACGCGCTCTTTCCGCTGCCACCCAATCCTGTCTGTTCAGTCCAATCGGTAAAGGTCTTGTTGCCGTTGTTGCGCCAGAGAACGCTGGGGGTATCACCGTCTTTGAGCGGACTCCCCGTCACATAGAGGTCGAGGTCGCCGTCGTGGTCGTAGTCAATAAACGTAATTCCCGTGGGACGATTGCGAGGCGTCAACCCCGCTTCGACGGTCACATCTTGGAACTTGCCCTTGCCCAGATTTCGAAACAGCCGAACGCCATCATCCATAGCGACGGCTAAATCGTTCAGGTTATCGGCGTCGTAATCGCCAACCGCGCAAGCGACCGCGTTGCCTGAGACCTTCAGGCCAGCGGCTGCAACGTCCACATCTTCGAATTTGCCGTCGCTCTGGCGATGGAGCACTCGGATTGCCTGATCGCTTTTCTGCGTCAGCACCAGAGTCCATCCGGCCTGAACCGGTAACGTCGAGCATGCAGGCGCCGCCGGTTTCAGTTGATGGGCTCTTCGGACCCATTGGCGTTGCAATCAGTTTGACGGGAATCATCGTGCGCTGGCGTGCCTGTGGCTCCTCGACCGGAGTGACAGTTGAGTAATGTCCCTGCTCGCCATAGGCAAGCCCGATGGCTGCAGAGACCTTCGTGCTTGTCATGTGCTGAAAAAGCTTGAAGTGTTCTTTGGCTCCTTCCTTGTCGCCGGTCGCCTGCAGCGCGCGGGCGAGCGCGAACTCCGACGACGCATGCAGGGGCTGGATCGCAAGAGCCTGTTTGAGTACCTCGATTGCCTTGTCGAACTGCTTCATCTCCCGATAGCAGACACCCTCGAAGTAGTACGAATCGACGTCGCGCGGATCAAGCTTGACCGCCTGCTGGAAGCTTTTGAGCGCCGCATCGAGGTCGTTGTTGGCATGCTGGGCGAGGCCAAGGTTGTACCAGGCCTGCGGATTGTTGGGGTCGATCGCGATTGCCTCTTTGAGGACCTTCGCGGCGTCGTCAATCTTTTGCAGAGTGAGCAAGGCGATGCCGTCATTAATAGCGGCCTGGGCTAGTTTTGGATCTTTCTTGAAAGCCTCCGCAAATGCCTGTTCTGCTTTCTCAGTAAATTGTTGCCCCATAAGCGCGACGCCGCGGTTGTTCAAGCGCACTGCTTCAACGTTGAAGCGCGCCTGGGCTCCGGCAGTAATGGCCGCGGCCATGAAAAGCGTGGCCAACTGGCCAACCACTCGCATAAACTTCATTTCCAAGTCATTCTCCAGGCAGAAACCGCGTATCGCGCATTGCAATGCGGGGAACACTTTAGTGTATGCGAGCACCACGCCGGGTTCGAATTTCGTATTAGCGATGTCCTTGGAACTTTCGAGTTGCGGAACGCCTAACCTCATTTTTGTAGTGACACTCAACCGGAGATCAGTGGAAGGATGATTATCTCGGACCAGTCGAGCATGACGCGCCGTGAATACAGGATGAAGGCCTGGTACCGGTCCCTCTTGCAAATTTTCGGGGCATGCGCAGTATCTGGTGGAGTCGCCATGTCCATTCTGGTCGTGAAAGGCTCCGGATCGAGTTTGCCGAGTGTGCTGGCGCTCCTGTTTCTTGGCTTCGGGGTCTATCTCCTTCTCATAGCACAGCGCTCGCGTGTGATTATCGATGGGGATCGCATCGAAATCCGTGGAGCCTTTTCTGAGCGTGAGACTAACCTGAATGAGATCGAGGGTTATCGCACGATCAGCTCGCGGAACGGCAAATACACGCAGATTTATCTAAACAGTGGCCGCAGCCCGATTATTCTGTCCAATCTCTTCGACCACGACGATGCGTACAATGCATGGTTTCGAAAGCTTCGCAATCTCGACCACCGGGATAGAGACGCTCTACTCGAAAAGATTGAAAACGAAGAAGGACTCGGCGCAACTCCTCAGGAACGGCTCGCAGCTCTTTCCCAGGCAAGGAGCTACAGCATTCTTGCGCTCCTCGTGGCAGTCGCGGCTGCCGTAGCTGCAAATTGGGGAATCCCTGCACTATACGTGCCGTTCTCGCTGGTCCTGGCGCTCGTTCCAGTGGTACTCGCCGTGATGATGCACCGAGCTCCCTTGCTCTACACGGTTTTCAAGCGGAAGGATGATCCTCGAGCGGAACTCCTATATGCCTTGATAGCGTCGGGTTTCGGACTGATGATTCGCGCGCGCGACATTCACTTCGTCTCACTTCAGAGTATTGGCATAGTGATCGCGGCGATTGTCCTCATGTACCTTGCTGCGTTCTATCATTCCTTCTTTGACAGCGTTTCGTTCATGCGAACGTTCTTCGCGCTGCTTTTATTTGGGATGCTTTATGGCTATGGAGTCGTGGCAGTCGCAGATGCGGTTGGAGACAGCTCATCGCCGACCCGGTTTGTGGTGCACGTGGTTGGCAAGCACTACACGACGGGCCGCTCGCGCTCTTTCTATCTCGAACTCGAGCCATGGGGGCCGATGGAGAGAGGAAACAGCATCGGCGTGTCAAAGACGGTCTACGACAAGGCAGATCCTGGCGACCAGGTTTGCCTTGAGCTTCGACGAGGACGGCTGAATGCGGCGTGGTATAGGGAAGTCTCCTGCTACGGCGAGCCGCAGGACACGCGACCATAACAGGGCGGAATGCCTGAACCACATTTATACTGCGAGAGTGATTCCCTCCCTGGAGACCATCGACTGGCACAAGTTTCTTAATCGTCCTCCTTTGCATGCTGCATCGCATGAGGCGATCGTGTCGATTGCACAGGGACCTGTTTTGATCACGGGCGCGGGCGGCTCTATTGGGTCTGCGCTTGCAAAGCGGCTGGCGGCCAGCGCAGAACTTGTTCTGCTTGAAGCGTCAGAGGCGAGCCTTGTCGACGTACAGCTAGAGTTAGCAGAGCTGCAGCATCGGAATCGACCGGCGTTCTACCTCGGCAGCACCGCGGATTCTGCCATGCTGACGGAAATATGCGCGGCACATGCGCCGCGGGTTATTTTTCATGCAGCAGCCTTCAAACACGTGCCACTTCTCGAAGAACATCCGCTTGCTGCGATAGCGAACAACATCTTCTCCACAGACAGGGTTGTGGCTGCAGCCAACGCACAGAAAAGCCGCGTTATCCTTCTCTCAACCGACAAAGCCGTTGCTCCAGCATCCGTAATGGGAGCGGCAAAGCGGGTAGCCGAGCAAATTGTTCTCGCGTCGGAGGGCATCGTACTACGCCTGGGGAACGTCCTTGCATCGCGTGGCAGCGTGGCGGAGTTGTTCGCGCGCCAAATTGCGGGGACGCGGCCATTGACTGTCACAGATCCCGCGGCCCGACGGTATTTCCTCACCATTTCAGAAGCCGTGGATCTACTTCTGGCCGCATCCGCACATCAGGACGGACGTGCTCTGTTCGTCCCACGCCTTCAAGATTCAAAATTCGTTGCCGATCTGGCAAGATTCATGTCGGCCACGCTTGCACCGGGCTGCGAAATTCCGATTGAATTCACACAACTGCGCGCGGGCGACAAGGAAATCGAAGAGTTCTGGTCTGGCGATGAGACTACCGCAAAACACCCCCGTCGAGGGGCCTCTTGCGTGTCGATGGTCCGAGACCGAGCGGCAGCCGGCTTCGAAACCTGCTCAAAGCACTCTCCGACGCAGTGGAATCGCGAGATGCCGAATCGGCGATCTCCATACTTTGTGAACTGGTACCTGATTACACGCCAAGTTCGACCCTTCTCAGTTCTCAGAAGGGCGCGAAATCTTCGCTCGCCCATGAGTAAGCCGCGCAAGAAGGCAAGACGAATCGGCGTGGTGACAACCTCACGCGCCGACTACAGCCATCTCTTCTGGCCGTTGCGGGAACTCGCATCTCACCCCGGAGTAGACCTCGGGGTGTTTGCCCTGGGTCCCCATCTCTCGCCGCAATTCGGGAACACTATCGCCGAAATTGAACGAGATGGATTCCCTATCCAGGCGCGTATGGAATGTCTTCTGAGTTCCGACACGGACACGGGAATGGCGAAGACGATCGGAATTGCAATTCAGTCGCTTGCGGACGCGCTTACGGCATGGCGGCCAGACATCCTGCTGCTCATTGCAGATCGTTATGAGATGCTGGCGCCGGCGAGCGTGGCGGTTGCTCTGCGGATTCCTATCGCTCACATTGAAGGCGGAGAGGTCAGTCAGGGCGCGATCGACGACCAGGTTCGAAACGCCATAACGAAGCTGCCCACATCCATTTCACTTCGACGGAAACTGCGCGGCGACGTGTGATCGCTATGGGCGAAGAGCCGTGGCGAGTTCACCGAGCCGGAGCGCCATCCCTCGATCATCTTCGGCGCTCGAAGCTGTTGCAACGTAATGCACTGGAAAAACGCCTGGGTGTGAAGCTTGCGGTCCCCAGCATCCTGGTTGCGTGGCATCCGGTGACAATTCTGCGCGACACCAATTCCGAGGCCGCCGCCATGTTTTCTGCCCTCGCAAAGGCGCCCGGACAGCTCATCTTTCGTTTATCCAAATACCGATGCGGGGAGTTACGAGTTGATCGAGAGGACGCGCGAGCTGGCATCCTACCGTCCGGACACCCGCATTTTTGTCAATCTTGATGCAGTTACCTACTGGAGTCTGCTCGGACAGGTGGACGTCATGCTCGGAAATTCATCGAGTGGCATTATGGAGGCGGCTTCTTTCGCACTTCCGGTTGTCAACGTGGGTATTCGGCAGCAGGGGCGCGAGCGCGCGAAGAACGTCGTAGATACCAGGGCGACGGAAAGGAAGATTAGCGACGCGCTGCACCGCGCTCTAAGTCCATCATTTCGCAGGGACCTTCGAGGGCTTAGAAACCCCTATGGTGACGGAACGGCCGCTAAAACGATTGCACGAGTCCTCGCGACGGCGCCCCTAGATCGACTACTGATCAAAGAGCCGGCTCCCCTCGGGCTGATGGATTCTCAAATGCATGGCAAAGCCTGCCTATGAAAATAAATGACTTAGCCCCAGAGAGCCGACCAGCTTGAGGTGTGTCATTTCGAATTCCCTTTTTTCTTCCCGCGTAAACAACTCCTTCACACACTTCAAGCATCATTAATCAGTACGAGTGTGTGGACAGTTTTCGACCTCTCCAACGGTCATCCCGTTGGAAGTCGTCAAGAATTTGAGGGCAAGGTTGGCCAGCGGCTTAGCTTGACCCTGTTTGGGAACAGCTTCCCATTAAAGGACCGCGAATTCAGCAAGTAACTTGATCGCTCTCGGTCCCTGTTGTCGATACCACTCTCAACCGATTTCAATGAGCAGGTAATTATGTTGGTTAAAACGCAGAGTAAAGGTCATGGTGTCACCGGGCTGCACGTAGGCACGGACAATGTCCGGAGGTATTTTCCGAAGGGCACGAAGAACATCGAACTTCAGCTCGGGCATCTCAGCATCCAATGCGGGCTGAAGCCCGACTTCTGGCAGGGTGAACCAGAGATCTACGATCCCAGGCTGTGCGCATGGCTGGAATCGAAGAATCTGCACGGTCCCTCCAATCGAACCGTTGCGCTATCCATGATTCCAGCAGGCGAGAATTCCTTCCGCCTGCAGCCGGTGTCGCTGGCGCCGCGTTCAGTGTCGTTGGCGCCGCGTTCTCACGCCAAAGCGACGCCCGTTGCCGCAGCATAGCAACGGAACAAGTTGTTGATCTCTTCCCAAACGGCGCCAGGAATCCATTTCCCGGCGCCGTTTTCCTTTTCCAGCCGCAGCTCGAGAGTTGGATGGCCGAAGGCAAGCTCCGGTAAACTCAGTCAAGAATGAATTCCCTGCAACTTGAAGAATCTATCGAGCGCCATTTCTCGGCCGGCGCAAGTGCTGTATCCGATCCCACCGCCATGGAGGCCTTTCTCGCTCTCCGCCATGCCCTCGAACAAGGCGAAGTCCGTGCCGCATCGCCGCATGCGAAGTCGGCGATCGGTTGGCAAGTTAACGCATGGGTCAAGAAAGGGATACTTCTCGGATTCCGCCTCGGCGCCCTCCAGGACCAGGCCGGTCCAGGATTCTCATATGTCGACAAGCACACTTATCCTGTCCGGCGCTTCAGCCCTGAAGACGGCGTGCGGATCGTACCCGGCGGATCATCGATTCGTGCGGGAGCTTACGTCGCCCGCGGAGTTGTATGCATGCCGCCGATGTATATCAATACCGGCGCGTGGGTCGACGAAGGAACCATGGTTGACTCGCACGCGCTGGTGGGCTCATGCGCGCAGATTGGCAAACGCGTGCACTTAAGCGCCGCAGTTCAGATCGGCGGAGTGCTCGAACCCATCAATGCAAGCCCGGTGATTGTGGAGGATGACGCCCTTGTAGGCGGCAACTGTGGCGTATACGAGGGAACGATTGTTCGCAGCGGAGCGGTACTCGCGCCAGGCACAATTCTGACGCGCGGAACTCCGATTTTCGACCTGGTCAATGGAACTACCATCCGGGCGACGGTAGCGACACCGCTTATCGTTCCAGCCAATGCGGTGGTCGTTCCCGGCTCGCGCGCCGTGTCCGAAGGCAAGGGGCACCCAAACGCAGTGGCATGGGGACTGTCGCTGTATGCTCCTGTCATCGTGAAGTACCGAGATGAAAAGACCGATCTGAGTACCACGCTCGAAGACCTGCTGCGCTAAAACTCCCTCCTCGGAGGGTTGCGAGTCGATTGCGGTCTAGTATCGCAACCCCAGTCTCATTGGAAACTCGTCTTCCCCATCCTCCAATTCGACCTGGGAGCTGTGAATCCGGACGAGTTCGCGATGACGATAGCGCAACCAAAAATGCGCGACGATGACCGCCAAAGCAACCAGGCCGAAGTGCACCCAGTTCGTCTCAATCCACTGTTCCGAGACGAGCGCCAACGTGGTGACTGCAGGGAAGAACGTGAAGAACCGCAGCACCGTAAAGGCCAGGTTCGGCTTGCCACCAGCGGCCTCTCCGGTAAAGGGCACCATCGTCACATTCGCGAAAAAGACATCGGTAAGGATCACGGAAATCCCGAGGCCAACGAGAAGCTGCGAAGCGACTGCCTGCCACGCGCGCAGGTCCGGCGGCGAGACGAGCCGCAATGCGCATATTGAGAGCGTGGTAATTGACCCGGCGCACAACAGCACCCATGTTTTTGCTGCCAGGAGTTCGTCGATGGCCGCGTCGAAATTCGCAGGTCTGCCATGAGTGAAGCGAAAGATCCAGCTTCCGGCCTGGTTCCCTGACGATGTAAATGCCGTGCGAAACCCCGTGGCTACCCAGAAGGCGATAATCCCAGCGGCAACGCGGATGCCATCCGGCGAAGCCTCTGCCCGGAGTTGTCCCCGAACGACGGTGAGGCGAAGGACTGTTGCAATCAGCACAGAAAGCCCCAGTCCCCCATAAAGCACGAGATAGATGCGGTATCGCGGAACACGCAACAACGTCTGGTTGATGAAATGGAAAACCGAGCGCCGGATAGGAGACCGCACAGCACTCGCGTGAAGAAGGCCATTGAATGGCGAGATCCATTTTGTCCGGCGAGCGCGGGGCGGCGCACCCACGAGCAGATGCTTCACGCGCCGCATGTAAGCCAGGGGATAAGCGCAGATGGCAATGCCAGTGACGCCGAGAAGTGCTGTAAGTCCGATCCGCGAAAGTTGGTGAAAGACGGGCAGAGAGGATGAGCCGCCCAGTAGTGCCTGGTCAACGCCAAGAAACCAGAAGGGCGGAAACCAGAATATTGCCGGGTTCTGCGATTGCAAGAGAGCCGGAGTGACTCGGGAGAGAACCGGAAAGAGCAGGAGCACCATGACCAGAAATGCGACAGCCGACCCCTGCAGGATAAGTGAGATTTTGCGGAAGAATCGCTCGCCCAGAACAGCGAGGAGCACGCTTTGCAATGCGACGATCAGTGCCGCCGCAAAGATCCCTGCCGCCATGACGCCCGCGAAATGTCCGGCCAGGAATCGGATCAGGTTGGGAGGGTCAGTGGCAGCCGGCAACACGAGCGCCGCAAGAATGTTCGCATCGAACAAGAAGCCGATCAGAAGAATCCCGATCGCGGAAATACGGGCGAAGAATTCTCTACGCCTCGCCACCGGTAGCGTGCCCAGAACGAAGATATCAAGCAGGTCGGGGAAGAAGAGGTCCCATTCGAAGACCGTGATCAGACCCATCGCCACGAACGAATACAGCACGAAGAAGAAATGGTGATTCAGCTGAACCCAGTAGGGCGGCGGCCCGACCCGAGTGCTCCCGGGAGGCCAGCCCGGAAACGGGTGGTAAGTCGGCCAAAGGTAGATTGCAACAATGAACCCAGGCAGCCCCGCCGCAAACGCCAGCGTGATCAGCCGCGTCTTTCCGTCTCCATCGGTGGATGCGGTTTCGTGATTAAAGAAGCGCTCAAGAAAATGCCGAATGAGATGCGCAAACTGGCTGCGCTCACGTTCGCGCACCGGGCCCATTGCGGCCTGCACATTGAGCGAAAGGACCGCAGGCCGCACGCCTTCTTGAACAAGAAGTCTCTGGAAGCTATCAGCCATGGGCGATCTGCATGGCCTCCACGATTTTTTCCGCGACAACGCGGGTGTCCTGCTGTTCAACGAGTTGGGCGAAAACACGCTCGAGATTTGGCAGGCTGGTCATGGTCTTCAATTCCGACGGTGCAGCATCGGCCAGAACGCGTCCTTTGGCAATGACGATGACCCGCTGGCAGACCTGCTCAACCGTCTCCAGCACATGCGAGATGTACAGAACGGCTTTGCCCTGCTCCGACAGCATCGCTAACAGGTCCTTGAAGAGGCGAGCCGAGACGACATCCAACCCGGAAAGCGGCTCGTCAAAAATCAGGAGCCTGGGATCATGCAGCAGAGCAGCCGCGATAAGAACACGCTGACGCATCCCTTTTGAATAGGAGGAGATTGGTGAATACTGCCAGGAGTCAAGATTCAACAGTTTCAGCAGGGCGGTTGCCTTGGCCTCGATGAGCGCTTCGCTCATGCCGCGCAGGCGACCGACGAGCTGGAGGTACTCCAGACCTGACAAATAGGTATACAGGTGCGCCTCTTCGGGTACGTAGCCAAGCGTCGCCCGATAGGCAACCATGTCGTCGCGAATATTCCGGCCCTCAAAGAGCACTTTGCCGTCATCGGGACGGAGCATGCCGGTGATGATTTTTACGGTGGTGGATTTGCCGGCGCCATTCGGGCCCAGAAAACCTATAACCTCGCCAGGCGCGACTCTAAAGCTCACATCGACGACGGCGGGGATGGTTCGATAGCTACGGTAGAGATGCTGAACTTCGAGCATTCCAGGCTCCCGGTCATACCCTATGTAGCATTCAACATATCTGAAAAAGAATTTCTGTCAAGTAGATTGCTACATAGGATAGAATTTTCGCCATGGCCGCCGAGGCGAAGCTCTCCCATACTGCCGCAATGATTTTGCAGGCGATCTCAGCTGGTTACGTGTATGGATTCAGCATCATGGAAATGACAGGTCTGCCCAGTGGAACGGTGTATCCCGCCATGCGCCGTCTGGAGCGGGACGAGCTTATCCGTTCGCAGTGGGAGCGCCAGGCAATCGCAGATGCGGAGCAGCGTCCGCCCCGCAAATACTACAAGCTGACGACGGCCGGCAAGGCGACTCTGGAATCCTCGCGAAAACGCTACCCGCTGCTGGAACGACTCATTTCCACCGAGGAGGCACGATCCGTATGAATCTCCTACCCGATCTTGCTTTCTCAGCTTCGCAACGCGCTTTGCTGTATACCGCATCGCTCATTGTGCCGGCGTCTGCACGCGAGGAATGGCGTCGCGAATGGCTTGGCGAATTATGGCATGTTCGCCGTTCGTCTATGTCTGACGACGATTCGTTTTCGTTGGATGCGCAACGCGAACTTACCCGATTCTGTCTTGGGGCGTTTCCTGATGCTGTTTGTCTTCGCGGCATGCCCGTCCAGCCCAGTGCGCCGACCGCCCACCTCCACGGATCGGCCGGACAAACTCTGTTGTGGTTGGCCGCGGTGGCATCGATTTGCTGCGTCATCGCGAGCCTTCTACCCGGTGTGCGGGCAGAGAGAGAAGCGTCGCAATATCGGGTAAGCTCAAATGTTCTGCTTGTCAGCGATGCGGAAGCGATCGGATCGGGGGCCAGTATCTCGACCGGGCAGTTCCGAGCGTGGAAAAACACTCGTCAACGCTTTTTTGACGGTCTGGCTTTTTACCGCGTTTCCCGTGAGCAGGCTGAGAGCGATGCCGTCGCAAGACCCTGGAACGTCGCACATTCCACCCAGAATCTATTCTCGGTGCTTGGAATGCCGATCGGCTTTGCGGACCTCGACAGCGCGGATTCCGAAATCCCTGCCCTGATTCTGAGCCGTAAGGTGTGGTTTCGTGACTTCGGTGGTGATTCGCAAGTGATCGGCCATTTACTCAATATTGGTCGCATAAGGGCAAGGATTGCGGGGGTTGCCCCCGCGGGGGCATGGCAACTTCCGGGAGCGCCGGACGCCTGGCTGCTCGAACCGGACCATGAGATGACCTCTGAAGCGATGACGGATCAAAAAGGCTTCCTCTTCGCGGCTCTATCGAAGCGAGGAATAGCCGAATGGGAAGGGACCGGAGCTTCGATTGCGGCCCGGAATAGCCTCGACAACGATATTGATCTTTATGGAGTGCCAATATCAGCCCCGATCGCGGGCCAGCGAACAATCTACGAATTTGCGATCTTCCTGGCTTTGCTCGCCCTTCCCGCGGTGATATCGGTCTCGCTGGGGGAAAGCCAGCTCAGCTCGCATCGTCCTTCAACAAAACAACGCATCTGGCGAATATCATTTCTGATTGCGAAATTTGGGCTGATTGCCGCCATCGGATTCTACGCGTCTCTGGATATCGCGTACTGCTCCTCGCCGGAATATTCGCCCATTGCGGAGTGCGCACAATTACTAGCCTGCTTTTCGATATGTCTCATCGGATTCCGGTGGGCCGTCGCGGACCAGCGCCAACGCTGCCCAATGTGTCTGCGCCGCGTGACGAACCCCGCCACAGTTGGATTGGCGTCACGCACGTTCCTTGGATGGAATGGGACGGAGATGATTTGCATGGGTGGACACGCACTACTGCACGTGCCTTCCCTGCCTACAAGCTGGTTCGGCGGTCAGAGGTGGCTCTATCTCGACAGTTCGTGGGAGTTTCTGTTCGCGGAGTCCAGGTTCCCCTCGGTGTATTGATGCCAGTCGCCGCGCTGCAGTTCAATTGGTATTCCGAACATATAGCTCGCTATCAATCGTCTGCAGCAGGGCGCCGGAGTCGCCGAAATACTCCCAGAACATGATGCCGCCAAGGTTTTGATCGCGAATGTATTTGCATTTCTCCTTGAGGGATTCCGGATCCTCGTAGGAGACGAAAATGCGCTTATCCGCGTTGTACAGGTACGGTACCTTGGCCAGCTGATCCCAATAGCGCGTGAATCCATTGCCAAGCATGCTGGATGCAATCACCTTGTATGGCGCGTATGCCTGGGGAATGGGCTTACCGGTCTGAAACAGTCCATGATTCTGATCGGGCACGTTGCCCCACTCGTGGCCGTAAAAGGGCACTCCCAGTAGTATTTTTCCCGCGGGAACCCCCGCCTTCTCGTAGGCACGGACTGACTCGGCCGCTGATACTTTTTTCGGATCGGCCGAGTTGAGCAGCAGCGGCGCATGGTTTCCAGTTATCGTTTCAGAACCCGGCTCATAGTAGTCGTAGGCCATCAGGTTTACGGTATCCACGTACTTTGAAACCTTCTGCATCTCCGTATTGGCGATTACGTCGTCCGAGGCGCCCATCGCGACGGTCAGATAGAGGCGCCTTCCCGATCTTCTAGTTACAGCATCGAAGCGTTCACGAAGTTCCCGCGTCAGGCTTGTAAAGTTCTTCTTGTCTTCCGGGCGAAATGGATGCCCTGCTCCGGTCATACCCGGATATTCCCAGTCGATGTCGAGGCCATCGAGATCGTATTGGGTGAGGAACATCATCACACTGTCTTCGAAAACCCCGCGGCTTTTGGCGGTCAGCGCCATGTCCGAAAAGTTGGTGGACCACAGCCATCCGCCCACGGAGATCAGAATGGTGAGATCCGGGTTGGAATTCCTCATTTGCCTTAGGATGGCGAAGTTCTGTGCGTCCACCGGAGCGCCCAGCACCATGCGTCCGCCCTGAATATTGGAAAAGGCGTAATTGATGCGTGTGAGTTTCGTTCCATCGACCTGGCCCGCTGTAAGCGCCGTACCGCGAGTGAATACATATCCGGTGACCTCGTATTTCCTCTGAGCTTTCGAGGCTGGGAAGCAACACGTCGAGGTCCCAAGGAAAAGAAACAAGACAACACAGAGATTTCTGCATGATGGAAGTCCACCCTCAAGGTATGGGAAAGGTTGCAACGAATTTCACCATCACATTGGAGTCTTACGCTGGTGTACTACTCATAGGCCGCTCGTGAATGATCATCCACAATGTGCCGAACTTGTCCCGTAACTGGGCAAAGCGGGAGGCAAAAAAGGTTTCCTGCACCGGCATGAAGACATCGCCGCCATCGGCCAGAAGGGCGAAAATGCGCTCGGCATCCGCATCGCTGGCGACGCTGAGGCAGAGGTAGGCGCTGCGCATCGGCTTGAACCGGTCCGCGGGCACGTCGCTGGCCATGATGACGGTTTCGCCGATTGTTATCTGCGCGTGCAACACTGCATCACTCATCTCCGGCAATACCTTGCTCGGATCCGGCATATCACCGTGTTTCATCATCATCCCAAGTTTGGCGCCGAGGTGTTGTTCGTAGAATCGGAACGCCTCGGCGCAGTTGCCACCGTAATTCAAGTACGTGTTTACCTTCACTGGATGTCCCCCATTGGATGTCTGAGCGGCAAGAGATTCGCTTTTCTGCCTCAGACATCCGCGCTCAAACAGCATAGACCGTCCCGCTCCGCATCGTGAAACGCAGCTTTGAGTGAGGATGCACGCGAGCGGTCCGGCAACATGGTCGTAGAAGCCAGAGTCGCGTGGACAAATCTTGAACAGCCTTCGGTGCCGGGCAGTCCGCATCGTGGCGCCTGCACAGGTGTTAGCATCAAACCTGAGAGATGCAAAGCCAAAAACTGAAGATTATCCCCCTTGGCGGCCTTGGCGAGTTCGGAATGAACTGCCTCGCGCTGCGCTGGGAAGACGACATTATCGTCATCGACGCGGGTCTGATGTTCCCGGAAACTGAGCTGCTGGGCGTCGACGTGGTTGTTCCCGATATTTCCTACCTGGTCGAGAACAAGGAACACGTACGCGCCATCGTTCTCACTCACGGTCACGAGGATCACATTGGCGGGCTGCCGTGGATCCTGAGCGAACTGAAGGTTCCCGTCTATGCCACGGAATTTACGCTGGCTTACGTTGAAGGGAAGCTTGAAGAACACGAGCTTCTCGACGAAATCACCCTGATCGAAATCACGCCGCGTGAAAAGTTCTCCATCGGCCCCTTCACTATCGAGCCTATTCGCGTAACCCATTCGCTGGTGGACTGCGTTGCGCTGGCAATTGACACCCCGGCCGGCGTCATCATTCACACCGGCGACTTCAAGATCGATCTCGCGCCGCTGGATGACAAGGCCTTCGACTTGCACACGTTCGCGGAGTATGGAAAGCGCGGCGTGCTGGCTCTGCTGCAGGACTCTACCAACGTGGAGCGATCCGGTTACACTCCCAGCGAGCGCGCGGTTATTCCGAGATTGCACGAAATCTTCTCGCAGACGAAGAAGAAGCTCTTCTTCAGCTGCTTCTCCTCGTCGATATACCGCATTCGAATTGCGCTGGAGCTGGCGCGGAAGCACGGGCGAAAAGCGGTGGTGCTGGGCCGCTCGATGATGGAAAGCACTGAAATCGCGCAGGACCTCGGATACATCGAGGTGCCACCCGGTCTCATCATCAATCCTGGACAGATGCGAGATTATCCTCCGGATGAATTGCTGGTTCTGATCAGTGGCACGCAGGGCGAACCGATGAGCGCACTCAGCCGGGCCGCCGTGGATAACCACAAACACGCACGTATCGAGGCGGGCGACACGGTGGTGCTGAGCTCGCGCATCATACCCGGGAACGAGAAGAGCATCTTCCGCGTGATCGATCACCTGAGCCGCCGCGAGGCCAACGTGATCTTCGACGACGGTTCGCACGGGCTCATCCACGTGAGCGGGCATGGCTGCCAGGAAGAACTGCGCCTCCTGATCAACCTTGTACGGCCAAAGTTCTTCGTGCCGGTCCACGGCGATTATCGCAACCTGCGTAGACATGCCCAGCTCGCCATGGAAACCGGGGCGGTCGAGCACGCAATCGTGATCGAGGACGGCGACGTGCTGGAACTCGATCAGCATGACGCGCGCAAGAACGACAAGGTAACGGCAGGCCGTGTTCTCATCGACTCCGGATCGGCGATCGACGTGGTCGAAGACCTTGTCATACGTGATCGGCGGATCCTTTCGGAAGACGGCATCGTGCTCGCGGTACTGGCCATCAACAAACGCATGGGAAGGATCGAGCGGGAGCCGGAGATCGTGATGCGTGGCTTTGGCGGCGCCGATATCACAGAAGAGGCGCGGGAAGTGGTGCTGAGGACAGTCGACGGGTTGAGCGGCGAACAAAAGACGGACTACGGCCTGGTTAAGGAAAAGGTCCGTGTGGAGTTGAAGCGGCTAATCCAGAAGACGACGGGGCGTCGTCCGATGATCATGCCGGTGATTCTGGAGATCTAAAGGCGGTCTGTACAATCTCCGTATGCGCCGCCTTTCAACTACGCTGTGCCTTGCCATCATGATCGCTGCAGCAGCACCGGCGACACGCGCCCAGGACACCCAGACAACGGCACCGACCTGTTTATCCACCGCTACACTTGACCAGCTCATTAAGGCTATCGACGACGCTGTCAGCGGGCCGGCAAACAAGGATCGCACCTGCTTCCGCGCGCTGTTCCTGCCGGAGACACGGCTGATTCCGTTGCGTCACATGCCGGACGGCAGCTACCAGCCGCGGGTGCTCACGGTCGATGACTGGATCAATCTGGTTGCGAAACGCGGCACCGATACGCTCACCGAAAAACAGCTCAAGGTAAAAACGGAGACCTACGGCCACATCGCGCACTTGTGGAGCACGTACGAAACCTCGAGCGCGGACGGCAAGACGGACCGGGGGATTAACAGCATCCAGGCAATCTTCGACGGCAAGCAGTGGAAGATTCTCCAAATCATGTGGCAGGCAGAGACGCCCACGGAGAAAGTACCGGAGACGTATTTGCCGTGACTGTCGCCGCTGATTCTCTCGTATCTCTCGAAGCAATTCGCGCTGCGGCCGATCGCATTGCCGGCATAGCTGTGAAGACGCCGCTGGTGAGGGCATATTTTCCCGGCGCCGCCGGCAAGATCTGGCTGAAGGCGGAAAGCCTGCAGCCCATCGGCAGTTTCAAGCTGCGAGGCGCGTCGAACAAGGTTCTTCAGCTCACCAGAGACGAGATTGCCCGTGGCGTGATCACCTACTCGAGCGGGAATCACGCGCAGGGCGTTGCTTACGCGGCACGCGAAGTCGGTGCGAAGGCTGTCATCGTAATGCCCTCGAATGCGCCGGCGATCAAGCGGGCGGCGACTCTCGCATATGGCGCGGAGATCGTCGAGGTCGGGATCGCGTCGAATGACCGCCTCGCCAAGGCGGAGGAGCTTGTCCGCGAACACGGCTATGTCGTCATTCCGCCGTACGACGACGAGCAGATCATCGCGGGACAGGCGACTTGCGGACTTGAGATCGTTGAGTCGTTGCCCGAAGTCGACCTGGTGCTTGCTCCGGTTTCAGGCGGCGGTCTGTTGAGCGGTATTGCCACTGCCGTGAAGCGGATCAACCCACGAGTTAAGGTTTACGGCGTGGAGCCCGAACTTGCGGCCGATACGATGGAGAGCTTTCGAACGGGAAAGCTCGTGAGCTGGCCTGCGGAACTGACAGCGCGGACGATTGCAGACGGATTGAGGACGCAGAGCGTCGGGGTGCGGAACTTCGCTCATATCCAGGCGTTCGTCGATGGCATTGTCACGGTTACCGAGGCCGAGATTCGTGCGGCAATGCGCGCAATTATCGGTTCCGCACGCATCGTTCCGGAGCCGAGCGGAGCCGTTACTTCAGCCGCGCTTCTCTTCCATGCTTCCCAGCTGCCTGCTTACAAGACCGCGGTTGCCGTTGTGAGCGGAGGCAATGTCGATCCTTCGTTGCTGGCCGAAGTGCTCACGGAAGCCGGGACTTAACGTCGTTGAACTATGATCTTCTCTGTGATGAACACTCGCATTCGGTTGCTTTCATTTTGCCTTGTTCTTCTTGCGCTTCCGTTGGCAGCTCAGAAGAAGAAGGACCAGTTGCAGAAGCCAATTGCGGGGCCTCGCGCCACTGCGCTGCGCGTGACCTGGCTCTATGTTTCGGGCAGCCTGGATTCGCAAAAGGTCGATCGCGTGCAGATCGGGCGGGAGATGGTGGTCGCTGAAAAGAGCGGCGACTGGCTCCGGGTGTTCGCCAATACCGACATCGAGCTGGAGCGCACGGCGGATGCACCGATTTTCGATACGAACGATGTGCCTCCTCCGGTGTCTGGATGGATGCAGGCCAAGGGCGTGGTTATCGAAAGCACACCCAATGGCGACCAGATCCTGATGGGCGCCGCGGCCGAGCAGGAGTCGCTGGCATCGGATCCGCGCGGGCCGCTCAACGCCGCGCGCACAGCTCACCTGCTGTATCGCCGGCTGGCTGAGATCTTCGGCAATTCGCCGCTGGCTCCCGAAGCTGCGTGGCGCGCCGCGGACATTACCTGGCAGATTCAGAAGGCCGATGCATCTTCGCGTCCTTCCGCGAAGGAACAGGCTCCTTACATGCGGGAGCAAATCGATGAAGATCCGATGAAGCACGTCATCAAGAGCTATCCTCATACGCGCGCGGCCGATCTTGCCGCGTTTGCGTTGATTGACAACAAGCTCTGCGGCGACTGGCAGGGCCAGGTGAAGTGTCCCGAGAAGGAGTCGGAGATTTACGAGAAGTACGCCGACGAACATCCTGATGGGCCGCGTACCGCGCAGGCGCTTTACCTCGCCGTTTACCGGCAGGCCGTGATGACCGATATGTATGCGGCCGACAACAACGACAAGAAGAGCGATTCTGCGCACGTTCACGCACGTGATCTCGCGGGCCGGTTAAAGGATAAGTTCCCGCAGTCGGACTATACGGCGCGAGCGGCAATGCTCGTGTTCAAATTGGATCAGGGCATTCCTGTTTATGGGATCGAGCGTCAACAGTAGCCCAGCAGGGCTGAGGCTCAGCATCCGAAGTATCGAGTAGTTTTGGAGGTTTTTTGAACGTTTATATTCAGTCGCTTCTTCTGGGCATTGTTGAGGGTCTTACCGAATTCCTTCCTGTTAGTTCGACAGCGCATCTGCGCATCACTGAAGCCGCGATGCGCATCCCTCTGGACGATGTCTACTGGATGATGTACACGATCGTGATCCAGGCAGGGGCCATTCTTGCACTTATTCTTCTTTATCTGGGACGGATTGTCGCGTTCATCAAGAGCTTTCCGCGTGGGGAAAGCGGCGACAAGACCTGGAAGAACCATCCGATCTCGCTTACGCTGATTGCATTTTTCTTTACCTCGATCATTGCCCTGCCGCTGCACAAGCTGAGCGAAAAGCACCTGAGCAGTATCGCAGTGATGGCGTGGACGCTTCTGATCGGCGGCGTCGTGATGTGGGTGATCGATGCTCGCGCATCGCGGTACGAGCCCACCACGATTCACGTGGAGGAGATGAGCCTGGGCCAGTCGATCTGGATCGGCATCTGCCAGTCGCTCTCGGCAATTTTTCCGGGCACATCGCGTTCCATGTCGACGATCGCCGCAGGACAACTGGCGGGGATGGACCGGCCTTCGGCGCTCGAGTTCAGCTTTCTGCTGTCGATCCCAACAATGATTGCTGCCACCGCATGGGATTTGCTGAAGTCGATCCATCCGAGCAAGTCGGCGCTCGCCGCCGGGGCGGTGCCGGTGGCGCAGGTGGAGATGACGGGCCAGCGCTGGATCGTGCTGGTGATCGGGTTCGTGGTCTCCTTCCTGGTGGCACTGGGGGTGGTGGAGTGGTTCCTTGCCTGGGTGCGCCGGCATGGTTTTACCGTCTTTGCCGTGTACCGGATTATTGTGGGAATCCTGCTGCTGTTGCTGGGTGGCAGGCTGCTTGCCCACGGTTTGTAGGTCGAGTTCTTAGTTCTTAGTTCGTAGTTCGTAGTTGGTAGTTCATTGAGTTCGTTGTAGTTCTTAGTTCGTAGGCGCCCCCGCTAAGCGAGGGGGGTGTCCCCCCATATCCTGGACGAAAATATCTGAAAATAAAGCGCTTACGAGACGGATATCTCCGCAAGATGCTCTCTCGATTGGACTTACAGGCAGATTATTCTTAGAAAAGGACTTAGAGCTGCGCATCTTTGCCGCGAGCCACATCCAGCCGCGAGATTCGCCAGACGGCCTTTGCAGCTCGCTTCAGCCGCCGCTCCTCTTGCTTCAGCGCCACGCTTCATCCCTCGGCCCCTCCAGCTCAGCCTCGGGGCCGACAGGCTTTTCCGGTTTCCTGCTGAGGTTTCTCTCCAGATCAAAGTGTAGCGATTTTGCGGAAATAACCTGCAAGTCCAGAGCCTGGAATTTTCATTGCGGAATCAGCAACTTGGGTGCTTGATGACGGACCGGGGGGTTGACTTCCGGCAAGCGGGGGATCCCATGTACACTGTGTGGCGCTCCTTCAAAGATTTGAGAATTGTCACGGAAATTGCCGCGAACGTGCGGCCCATATTCCTGTTAGGGGACAAGAATGTATCTGGACCGACGTCTCTGTTTTCTTTTCTGTTGCCTGCTGCTTGTCACCGGAGGATCCTCTCCGTCCGGGGCGCAAATCGACGCATCGAGGATGAAAGATCAAGTTGTTGAGACGTCGCGCACCGTACTTCGCGGAAACACGCTGATGTCGAGCCGTCTCGGACTGGATATGGGTCCTGGGGATCCTCTGGCGCACGCGGACCGAATGCTGCTTGTGCTGCGACGCAGTGCCGAAAAGGAATCGGCACTGCGCTCCTTCCTCGATTCTCTAGAGGATCCCAATTCGCCGAATTTCAGGAAGTTTCTCACCCCGGATCAGTTCGGCAGCCGCTTTGGCGTCTCGGAGAGCGATGTGAGCAGAGTTACGGGATGGCTGAAGGAACACGGATTCCAGGTGGCCGGCGTTAACAAGGGCCGGACCGGTCTGGAGTTCTCGGGGACGATCGGGCAGATCCAGGAGGCATTTCAGGTTCCGATTAGAACGTACAACCTCCACGGAATGAGGCATTGGGCGAATGCCGCCGATCCGAGCATACCGGGCTGCGTTGGCGCCAGTGATCGCGGGAGTTGCGAATCTGAATGACGTCAGGCCTCGACCGATGTCGATTGCCGGTCTGCGCGGCACATGGAGTGAAGCGGCGCATCGCATTGTTCCCGACCTGACCGGGTCGATCAGCGGTCAGTCTTACTTGTTTGTGACTCCGGGCGATGCCGGGACGATCTACGACGTGCCGCACTCGCTGAATACCGGCCGGGCTGCGAATCAGACCCAGTATGACGGGACCGGCGTGACCATAGGCGCGGTGGGAGACGTCTATCCGGATTCCACCGGAGTCATGTATTACCGGTCGTTATTCGGACTTCCGTCGAACCACTGGACCCTCGTTCTCGATGGGGACTATGGCACCTTTGATCAATCTGCCGATCAGACTGAAGCGATGCTCGACAGCGAAGTCTCGGGAGGTCTCGCCCCGGGGGCCAACGTCATTTTCTACGCCGCCGGCAACACCCTGTTTCAGTCAGGCGTGATGCTGGCGATCTATCGCGCGATCGATGACAACAATGTCAACATCCTCAGCGTGAGCTATGGCGAGTGCGAGGCAGATCTCGGCGCGGCGGGCAATCAACAGATCCTTCAGGCATGGGAGCAGGCAGCGGCTCAGGGAATCGCTGTGACAGTCTCCTCCGGAGACGGCGGTTCGGCCGGGTGCGACGATTTCAACACCGAGCAAGCTGCTATGTACGGCCTTGCCGTGAACGGCCTCGCCTCGACACCCTACAACGTTGCCGTTGGCGGGACAGATTTCGACATTCTCAAGACAGGGTTTACGAGCTACGTCTCTTCCAGCAACTCCGCGAATTACACCTCTGTTTCCAAGTACATTCCGGAAGAGCCGTGGAATGACTCGACGGCATCGAACGGTGCGCTCGCTTCGAACACTCCACTGACCAACAGCCTTGGCCAAACCAACATTGTGGCCGGGGGTGGCGGCGTGAGCAGTCTTGGAGCAGTGGATGCCGGGGGCAATTCGATTCCCTATCCGAAGCCGCAATGGCAAAAGAACCTCTCCGCGAGCAACCAGGATGTCGCTCGTGATCTGCCGGATGTCTCTCTGCTCGCCGGCAACGGCCTGTATCGAGCGATGTGGGCAGTATGCGAACCCGGTGATTGCAGCGGTGGGTCCCAGTGGTCGATTCATGGTGTTGGCGGAACCTCGGCATCTGCTCCCGCGTTTGCGGGCATGCTGGCACTCGTTAACCAGAAGATTGGAGCATCTAATCGACTCGGCCAGCCGAACTGGATCCTCTATCGCCTGGCACAAGGCGCGCCAACCGTGTTTCATCAGATCACGACGGGAAATATCTCTGTTCATTGCCAGCCTGGATCGCCCAACTGCAATTCCAACAGCTTCCTTTCCGGCTACAACGCGGGCTCGGGGTTCAACTTCGCCACCGGGCTTGGCAGCGTCGATGCGTCAAGCCTCGTGAGTAACTGGAGCAGTGTCGCGCTGACATCAACGACAACATCACTCAAGCTCGATCAAACCAGCTTCGTGCATGGCACGCCGGTGAACATCACGGCTACAGTGTCTCCGTCCGACTCGACGGGAAATGTGGCGATAATCAACAACGCCTGGAACCACGAATACAACGCATCGACCAACACGGGAACCTCCCTGGCGCTCAGTGGTGGTGCAAGCGGCGGCACCTTTGCTGAATTCCCTGGTGGGACATACAACGTGTATGCAAGCTATGGGGGTGATGGATCGCACGCAGGCAGCACGTCGCAACCTGTTGCCGTGAACGTTAGCCCTGAGAACAGCGTGCCCCGCTTATCAGTTTATGCGCTGGATTCGCAAGGACACCCCATTGACGCATCAGGACAGGTTTTGCCGTTCGGCACATTAGTCAGCATGAACGTGCAGCCGATCGGCGCGTCTCAGGCGTCCAGTTCGAACCCGATTACCAATGCCACCGGGGAAGTCGGCATTTACGACTCATTCAACGGCGGCCAGCAGACGGGAAACGGTCAGGTCGTGCTGGATTCGACCGGGACAGCGGAATGGAACAATCGGTGGTTTCAGGCAGGGACCCACGCGATCTCCGCCTACTACTGGGGCGATCTGAGCTATAACTCCAGCACATCATCGACGGTGAATTTCACCATTTCACCTGTGACGCCGAGCATTTCGCTGACCTCAAATGTTTCGACCCTCTACTCCGGGAGCGTGAACCTGATTGCCGCGGTCAGCGCACCCATCGCCGCGCAGTTTAATATGTACGGCACCGTAACTTTTACCGACACAACGAACAACACCGTGCTTGGCACGGCAACGCCCAATTTCACGTGCCCGGGCAATTCGACCCAATGCGTGGCTGCTGTGCTCGCGGCGTATGTTGACCAACTGGCCATGGGCGCCAACAGCATCACGGCTACGTACAGCGGCGATTCCAATTTCACTTCCGCCGGGCCTTCCGCCGCTATCAACGTGACCTGCACCGCCGGGTGCTCCAACGGCACCGGGCAGACGTTGTATCTGGCTTTCTACGCCAGCTCGCCCAGTGGAGCTCTCTCGCGAGGACAATCGAGCACCACGCCTGTCGCGGTTTCGCCACTCGGAGGCTTCACCGGAGCGGTGAATCTCACCTGTACCGTTGCTGGGAAGAATCCAGCCGACGCCCACATACCGACTTGTAGCTTCAATCCAGCCCAAATCACCATTGCTGGAACCGACTCCGTGGAGTCGAATCTCATCATCAAGACTAGTGCCACCAATTCGGCGTCATTGCATCGACCTCTTTCAGCATGGAAGTCCGCCACTGCTGTTCTGGCGCTATTGTTTCTGGGATTCGCGCCAGCACGGATGCGGAGATTCCGAACCTCACTCGGATTAGTCTTCATACTCTCGATTGCCTTGACATGGATTTCAGCTTGCGGTGGATCGTCACCTTCCGCAGGCAGCGGAACGGGTGGAACGGGTGGAGTTGGCGGAAGTGGCGCCGGTACGACAGCCGACACCTACACCGTGACCTTTAGAGCTGCCGACGCTGCAACCGGCACCGTGACCGCCCAGGACTACTTCAATTTCACCGTGCAGTGATGCGCAGAACGCCAGCGCAGGTCGCCTGAAGAAGCACCCTCCGACAGAGACGGGTCTTGCTGAAGTCCCGCGACGGGGATGAATTACCTTGGTGGGGCTTTCAGGCAACCCGTTCGGGGGTGGATTTGCTGATTCCCCCTTGAGGGTTTTGGCCGGAAACCATAGTTGGCAGCGGGGATAATAGAGTCTGCTCTGGGATTTCCTGTCCGCTGGGCGGCCTGATCGCGTGATCGTGTCGATTGCGGGCAGCCAAGGGCGGAGGCATCCCCTCGATGAAGCCGATACCAATCAGTTTGTCGCCGACTCGCAGCCGAGCGCTGAACGTGTTTTTCGGCATGGTTCTGGCGCTCTTCTCGATACTCCTTTTTCTGGCGCTTGCCACCTATCAACCGACGGATCCATCGTTGAACACCGCGTCCGGACCGGAAATGGTTCACGCCATACGGAACTGGATCGGGCTGTTCGGCTCGTACACGAGCGATGGGCTTCTGCAGGCATTCGGGATCACGGTTTTTCTTTTGCCGGTCTGGCTTGGCGGCCTGGGCTGGAACTGGATTCTCTCGCGCCCGGCGGGGACGGCTGTGCTGCGCTGGATGGGGGTTGCGCTGGCGATTATCTTTACGCCGGCAATGTTTGGACTGCTGCCGTGGCACTGGCACTGGATGCACGCGATTCCGGTTGAAGGCGTGATGGGGCGAGTGATTTCGGGTGCTTTGGTGGTGTACCTGAATACGCAGGGCGCGTGGCTGGTAGCAGCCGCTTTGGCGGGCGTGGGATTGTATTTCGCTTCGGATATCAACTTCTGGACATTGAAAAAGCAGATCGAAGATCGCTGGCTGAACGTGGTGGCGTGGCATGACCGCTATCGCAACTGGCGGGAGGATCGGGCAGAGCAGAAACGCGATCTGATGGAGCGGATGCAAGAACAAACGCAGCCGGGACCTGCGCAACGGCTGTTTTCAGGCGCGATTGCGGAAGAGGCGCCGCCCCTGGAAGAAAGCGCTGCTTCGAGCCGGGTGAGCCGGTGGGCTGCGTTCTTCATGAAAAAGCGGAAGCCTGAGGCAGAACCGGATCCGGTGGATGAGATTCCCGCGTTTCAACGGGCTGCAATGGCGACGCAGGAGCCAATCGCGTCGACGGCAGGCAGCGGGCGGCCAGGAGCTGAGCCGCCTGGACCGCGCAGGACGAACATCTGGGAGCGAAAGCCGGCTGACAATGTTGAACCTGTGATGGGAGCCCGACCAGACGCAGCGACCGGGGCGCCGGTTCCAGCGCCAGCCGCCGCAGCGAGGAGTGTGATCGAACTGCGGCCGGTTGAACCGAAGGCAACACCAACGCCGGCCCCGGCGGCAACCGCGGCTCCAGCGCCCTCACGGGCTGCAGCACCGCCGAACAGTATTGCGATTCACGAGCGCGCGGATGCCGATGAGCGGACAGTGACGGTGGCGCCGAAGAATGTGAGCGGCTTCAAGCTGCCGCCGAGCACGCTGCTGAACTCTGGCAGCGGACCGCAGATCGTGCGCGAAGATGCGCTGCGCGATGAAGCTCGCGTGCTGGTGGAGAAGTGCGCCGAGTTCGATGTGACCGGGCAGGTGGTGCAGATCAATCCCGGCCCGATGGTGACGACCTACGAATTCAAGCCTGAGGCGGGCGTAAAGTACTCTCGCGTGACGGGGCTGGCCGAGGATCTTTGCCTGGCGATGCGAGCGGAGAGCATCCTGATCGAGCGCATGGCGGGCAAGAGCACGGTGGGTATCCAGGTGCCGAACCACGAGCGCGAGACGATTCACCTGCGCGATGTGCTGGAGTCGGAGACGTTTGCGAAGGCGAAGTCGCGGCTGACGCTGGCGATGGGCAAGGACATCAACGGGCGAATTGTGACCGCAGATCTTGCGTCGATGCCGCACGTGCTGATCGCAGGCTCGACAGGTTCGGGCAAATCGGTGGCGATCAACGCGATGATCATGAGCCTGCTCTACCGCACGACGCCGTCGCAAGTGCGTTTGATTCTGGTCGACCCGAAGCGCGTCGAGCTGGGAATGTACGAAGGGATTCCGCACCTGTTCACGCCGATTATCACGGAGCCGAAGCAGGCGGCCAATGCGCTGCGCAACGCGGTGCGCGAGATGGAGCGGCGTCTGAAACTGCTGGCGAGCCGCAGCGTGCGCAATATTGACCAATACAACAAGCTCTTTGAGAGCTCCGCTCTTCCACTCTTTGGACAAGAGGATGGGACCGATGAGAACCCGCTGCCGTACATCGTGATCATCATCGATGAGCTGGCGGATCTGATGATGCTGGACCGGGCCAACGTGGAAGAGTCGATTACGCGGCTGGCGCAGATGGCGCGTGCCGTGGGGATCCACCTGGTGCTGGCAACGCAGCGGCCCAGCGTGGACGTGATTACGGGCCTGATCAAGGCGAATGTGCCTACGCGCATCAGCTTCAGACTGGCGACGAAGGTGGACTCCCGGACGATTCTGGACACGAATGGGGCCGAGGCGCTTCTGGGAAGGGGCGATATGCTCTTTCTGCCGCCGGGGACGAGCAGGTTACTTCGGTTGCATGCGCCCTACGTTAGCGAGAAGGAAACCGCGGCAGTGGTGGCATTCTGGAAGGACCAGGGGCAAGCGGAGTACGTTGAGGGCTTTCTGGAGTCTCCGAAGGAAGAGCGCCAGAACAGCTTCGAAGGCGGTGACGGCAGCGAAGATGAGAACGATCCGATGTTTGACGACGCGGTTCGGCTGGTCTTCGAATTCGGCAAGGCATCGACGTCATTGCTGCAGCGCCGGCTGAGGATCGGATACGGGCGTGCTGCTCACCTCATCGATTTGATGGAGAGAGATGGGCTGGTGGGTCCGGCAGATGGTTCGAGGCCGCGGGAACTGCTGAAATCACCGGGCTGGCTCCATGAGATTTCGGTTGCAGAGGAATAGCCCTTCCAGCGTGGTAAAGACTGGCTCGGGCGAAGGCAAGAATCATGCTCGGGATAGGCGAAATGCACGAACTTCCAACGATCCTGCTGATTGATGACGACCTGGTCAGCCGGGAGGTCATCGCGACGGTCTTAACTCTCCACGGTCACCTTGTACACAGCGCGGAGGATGGGAACGAGGCTTTGCAGATGCTCGAAGAGGGCGCGGTGAAGCCGGGAGTCGTACTGCTGGACACACAACTGCCCGGACCGAGCGGGTCGGAGCTGATTGGCAAGTTTCGCGAGCTTGGGCAGGACGAGATCATCCTGATCAGCGGAAGCACACCTTCCGATGAACTGATTACCGCGGCGGACGGTTTCCTGCTGAAGCCGTTTGGCGCCGAGGATCTGGCAAGGCTGCTGGGGCAGCACAAACCGAAGATCGAACAGTCGGTGACGACGGGCGATGACGAAGAGGTTATCAACCCGACGACACTGGCCCAATTCCGGCAGCTGATGACCGAGGCTACTGTCCGGGAGATATACACCGCGGTTGTGAGCGACCTCCACAGACGGCAAGGGGCTCTGAAAAAGGCGATCGCGGAAGGCAATACGGAGGAGATCCAGCGTATTGGGCACGCCATCAAGGGGGGCTGCGGCATGGCCGGGGCAAATCAGGCGGCGCGGCTGGGTGCGATATTCGAATACAAGAGTGATCAACTGGATAACTGTGCGAATGCACTACAAGAGTTGTATACGGCGTCGCAAAGGCTGCAGCGTATGCTGGATAAGGAATTTTCTGAGTAGATTTCGGGCGGAAGTTGCATCGTACTGAAATTGAGAAGTGTGAAGGCGGGCCGGTCGTGCCCGTATGTCAGTCTTGGCTTTTCGGAGGTTAGGGCTCCCGTGGAACAACCAATCCGCATCGTACTGGCCGACGACCATCCTGTCGTTCGCATCGGTGTACGCAACATGCTGACCGAGCGCGATGGCTTTGAAGTAGTAGGGGAAGCTGACGACGGCGACGAGGCCATCACGCAGACACTGGAACAGACCCCTGACATCCTTTTGCTCGATGTCCAGATGCCGCGCCTACCCGGCCTTGAAGCAATGCGCGCCATCATGAACGGTTCACCTACGGTCAAGATCATCCTCCTCACTTCAACGATCACGACCCAGCAGATTATCGAGGCGCTGCATATTGGCGCTCGCGGAATTGTGCTGAAAGATGCTCTGGCCGGAGCACTGCATACCGCGATTCGCACCGTGTACGCGGGCGACTACTGGATTGGCGGCAAGCGCGTCGTCAACCTTGTCTCGGCTCTCCATGACCTCATGCGGCAGGCGCAGCCGCCGCAGCGCAAGACCTATGGACTGACGCCCCGCGAACTCGATGTGGTGGGCTGCATCGTGGAAGGCTGCAGCAATCGCGATATCGCCAAGCAGTTTTCGCTCAGCGAGGAAACGGTGAAACGGCACCTGTCAAACATCTTCGACAAGACTGGTGTTTCGACACGCCTCGAACTGGCGCTGTTTGCGATCGCCCATCAACTGGTTGAGCCGCAGCAACAGCAGCAGTGAGCGAACAGCAAGGCTTCTCGGGCTCCCGGCGCGAATATCGCTGAACGAACTCTTGCGGACCGGCCTCGCGCTGCATGCCGGTCCCGGAGCACTGGACTCTGCGCAATCAAAATGCGCGAATTTCCGCTGCTTCTTCAGGAAAGACCCTTCATCGCTCTCCAGATGTCGGCCACAATTTCTCTGACAGAATCGAATTCTGTGGCCACGAGCAAAGTAAAGAGATAAATAGCGGGATAAAACGTGGCTGAGGAATATCTGCGCCAGCGAAGTCCCGGGCCGGCAATGGCTTCACGCACGCTGTCAATTCGTGCCAGGCTGGCGATGGCGATGCCGAGGAACGCTCCAGCGATCACATCGGTCGGGTAGTGAACGCCGAGATAGAGCAGCGGCAGGCAAACCACAAAAACTGCGTGGCAATAAGCAAAGATGCCCACTCTTCGCGAGATGAAGAAGAGAGCTGTCGCAAGGGAAAAGTACATTACCGCGTGGTCGCTGGGAAAGGAGCTCCAGTGGATCAGGTAAGAGCTCTCCGAGCCCAGCGGCGTCCGAAATGCAAGGCTCTCAGAAAAACGAGGCCGCACGCGAAATGGGAGGATGAGGGCAAGTCCTCGCGCGACGATCAGAGCGAATACGGTGAGGACCAATCCAGCCAGGACATGAGCTCGATTGGTCTCCCGCCGAGGAGTCTCCCGCGACCAACCCCACCATAGAAGAGCCGTGATCAGGCCGCCGGTCAGGAAGAGGTTGTAAACCACATGGACCACGAGCGAGTCGAAGAGCGGGGAGCGCTGGGAATACTGATTGAGAAATCTGAGAATGGAGAAATCGAATGGATTCAGCATCCTTCGATCCTTTCGAAATAGGTGGAGGCAATCTCTGCAGCAGGTATCGCGAATTAAATACTCATGAATTCAGGATGACAATTCCGTTATACGGGTTGCTGCAAATCTCCTTATAGGTAAAACGATCGCGGGCCGAATGGGGGACGACAATGGAACGAACTGCCGGAAGGATCGCCCTGTTCCTATTTCAATTGCAGCAGGAGCGCCCAGTCATTGTGATCGGGAGCATCCGGCGAGGTCCAGACTGGGCCGGATGCGTCGGGCAGATCGAGCTTCTCTCCGGTTGTGGCGCTGAACCAATAGGCGCGGTACTGGCCGGGTTGCAGTTGCACCGCGACGCTGCCCGCGCGAGGCAGGTAAACCACGTAGGTTTTTCCCGGATCGGCCAGGCAATAGTTGCCGTTGTTGACGAGCTCGTCGTGCGGATTGGTCTTCCACCAGTCGAAGCTGGTGAAGAAGTCGACCATGTGGCCGTAGCCGAGGAACATGGTCATGGTGTCGTCTCCGCGGGCGTTCATCCAGCCGCCGCCGGTGTCGGGCCAGATATTGGTGCCGCGACGAGCGGTTTCGCCGGCAGTCTGGTACCCGCCTGCCATGGCGATGTCCCATGCCGTGCGGCGGAGTACATCGCTTGAGTCGGAGCCGGGTTGAGCCCATAGCGGGTAGTGATCCTCGTAGCCATACTCCTCATTGGTCTGCGGAATGATGCGGCCGGCTTTCTCCTGGAGTTTTCGCGATTCGAGCATCAGGCGATGCTGATCGCGAGACCACTCCTGATAGGAAGTGAATCCGAACCAGCTGGATGCGCGGTCCTGGTGCTCGATCTTGACTGGATGGCTGGTTTCGAGGTGCTTGTAAGGATCCCAATCCTGAAGCAGCATCCCCGTTTCGTGGGTCCACTTCTCGTCGCGGAAGTAGTCGAGATCGTCGCCGAGGTCCCAGGTGATGTTCGAGTAGGCGCCGAAACGAGCGACGGCATAACGGATGAACCTGTGCTCATCTTCGCTGCCCGCATCGGGGTGAACATGGCTGTCGTTCATGTCGATGACCAGGGAGATGTTCATATCTCTTTCGCGCGCGAATCTGAGCATGCGTTCGAGGCGCTGCCAATAAGGCACATTGAAGCGCGTGTAGTCCCAGCCGGGATGGCTGTAGTCGTCGCTGTGCTCGGCGTGCCATGGAGTAAGGAAGACGGACCACCCAGGTCCGTTCATGACCGGTTCGCCGAAGAAGGTGGCTTCGCGGCCGGCAATGGCAACGCGCATGCGATTTACCTTCAGCCTGTGCAGGCGCTCGATACTGAAGTCGACAATGCGGTCCTCCTTCCATCCCATGATGAAGTAGGCAGTGGTCCCATTGAAGAAGAAGTGCTCTCCGGTGCCCGTCCAGAGGAAATGCCAGGGATAGGCGGGATCGACGGCGAGCATTCCGCGGCGATGAGCTTCGATGGCTCGGAAAGCGCCGGATGTACTCTTCTGGAGATCTCCCTGCCGGTAGGTGACGGTGTATTTGAATTCGCCCGCTGAAACCGGCATAAAGCGAATTCGGTAGATGCTGCCGTCATCGCTGTCGGCGAACCCTTCGATGTTCCAATGGCGGCTGCCGTCGGCAGTTTCGAGAGTGCCGCTGAGTGTGGCATCTGTAAACGGATTTGGCACATTTGGCGTCTGTACAGTCGCGGTGATCTCCACAAAATCAAAGCGCTCCACCTGCGGCGCCGCGGTGGAGAACGTCACCTGGGCGGGGACTGCAGGCAGGATGGAAGGCGAGAGCACGACAAGACCGATCGATAGCCGTTGCAGCGTACGTAGCATTCTGGGATTCCTTGCTGAGAATTGTAGACGGCAAGTGGGCTGTTCTGCCGCGAAGTGGGCGGCATTGAAATGGGGCCAACGGTTTTTCCGCTGGAGTATACTGACGACGCTGAATACGCCGCACGCAGAGCGGCAGTCACAGCGATCGAAACGAGGTCAGGGGTTCACACGAAAGATCGTGAACATGCACGATCTGACGCGGAATTGCACCTTGGGGAAATCGAACTGTGATCAGAGTTCCTGAGAACCACTCAGCCCGGAGCTTGCGGGCACGTGTCGCCGCATGCCTCCTGGCCGGAACCGCCGGACTGGCGGTTTGCACGGGATGGCTGATAGTCGAGAAGCATCGTATCGCTTGGGCAGCCGAGTCACCGGCTGCAATCACGGTCGACTATCCGTTGAACCGGTCAATTTTTCCGCCGGACTTTGTGCCGCCGTCTGTTTCAATGGCGGGACCCGGCTGACGATCGCAAAGCGCTGGGAGATCACGGTCAGTTTCGCCGACGGATCGGCAGACCTTCACGCGACGTCTGCCGGCGAGAGTCTGAAGATCGGTGAGATCGACGAGCGGTGCATTTCCAACAACAATAAGCTGCCTCAACTGACGCCGGAACAGGCTGCCGCCCACACCTGGAGGCCGGATACGGCAATCTGGAGCGCGGTCCGCCAGCATGCGGTGGAGCGGACGGCGACGATTACGATCCGAGGCCTTGCGGAGGATGGCACGGCGGTGTCGCGCGGATCGATGGAGTTGACGATCTCGCACGATCCTGTGGGCGCGCCGGTTTTCTACCGCGATGTTCCCTTGATGCCGTCGGCGGGAGAGAAGGGCGTGATCAAACCGCTTGATCCGAACGCCGTTCCCCTGATCGCGTGGCGTATGAGAAATCTGGCAGAGCCGAAGAGTCATGTGGTGATGACGGATTTGCACTCGTGCGCCAACTGCCACTCGTTCAGCGGGGATGGAAAAACGCTGGGCCTGGATATGGATGGGCCGCGCAACGACAAGGGCCTGTACGCGCTTGTGCCGATATCGCAAAAGATGACGGTGCACACCAGCGACATGGTCCACTGGGCGGACTTCAGCGGCGAAACCAATCCGCAGCTCAGAATCGGGTTTATGTCGCAGGTGTCGCCCGACGGTAAGTACGTGATGACGACCATCAAGCCGCCGGGGACGAGCAACGCGAATTTCTATTATGTGTCGAACTTCACCGATTACCGCTTCCTGCAGGTTTTCTATCCGACGCGTGGAATCCTGGCGTGGTATGACCGGGCAGCGAAGACGTTGAAACCTCTGCCCGGCGCGGACGATCCGAAGTACGTGCAGGCCAGCGCGGTTTGGAGTCCTGATGGAAAGTACCTCGTGTTTGCGAGGGCCGAAGGAAAGGATGCGAGCCCGCCGGGGCTGAAGATGGCCGCTTATGCCAACGATCCCGCGGAGATGCAGATCAAGTATGACCTCTACCGGATTCCGTTCAACGAAGGCCGTGGCGGGGTGGCCGAGCCGATCGTGGGCGCATCGCAAAACGGGATGAGCAATAGCTTCGCGAAAATCTCGCCGGACGGCAAGTGGCTTGTGTTTGTCCAGGCCCGCAACGGCCAGCTGATGCGGCCCGATGGAAAGCTCTACATTGTTCCGGCGACGGGCGGCAAGGCGCGGCTGATGAACTGCAATACGCCGCTGATGAATTCATGGCACAGCTTTTCACCAAACGGGCGATGGATGGTGTTTTCATCGAAGAGCCGGTCGCCCTATACGCAAATGTTTCTGACCCACATCGACGAGAACGGGAACGATTCGCCCGCGGTGCTGGTGGAGAACTCGACGGCAGCCAACCGGGCCGTCAACATTCCGGAATTCGTGAACATGAATCCGGAGGGGATCGAGCATATCGATACGCCGGCCGTGGATTTCTACAAGCAATTTGATATAGCGGCAGGGCTCGTGAACAAGGGTCAGTATGAGGAGGCGATTCCTGAGTGGAAAAAGGCAGTCGAAATGCAGCCGGACGACAGGATAACCCACTTCAACTATGGAGAGACGCTGCTGCATGCGGGCAGGCTGGATGAGGGGATCGCGCAACTGGAGGAAGCGGTCAAACTGAATCCGCATTTTGCCGAGGCGTACAACAATCTGGGTGTGGCGCTGAGTCATCAGGGACACTACCAGCAGTCGGAACAGCAGTTGCGGCAAGCGCTCAAGGAGAATCCGGATTTTGCGGAGGCACACAACAATCTGGGAAACACCCTGCTGAGCGAGAACCGCATTCCAGAGGCAGAACAGGAATTCAAACGGGCACTGGAACTGAAGCCTGATTTTGGCGACGCGCGGGTCAATCTCGGGCGCGCATTCATGGCCCAGAAACGCTACGATGACGCCGCCCGGGAGTTCAACGAGGAGATCACGAAGAATCCGCAGAGCGCGAATGCCTACAACGCGCTCGGAGAGTTGATGGCCAGGAAGGGCGATCTTGATGGCGCCGAGGCGAACTTCAAAAAGGCGCTGGAGATCGAGCCTGAGAATGCGTGGGTCCAGGGCAATCTCGGGCAAGCGCTCTTTTCGCAAGGAAACTTCGACGAGGCAATTCCCTATTTGCAGAAGGCCGTGACCATGGGCGCGGAAAACAGCGAACTGGATCTCGACCTCGGGGTCGCGCTGGCGAAGAAAGGACAGATGGAGGCCGCAATTCCACTGTTCAAGAAAGCGCTGGCGCAGAATCCTAAATCGGTGGATGCCCGGTACTATCTCGGAAAGGCGCTGCTGTTGACGGGCCAGGGTGCCGAGGGCCTCGCTTACTGGAAGCAAGCGCTCGAGACCGATCCCGATAATCTGCAGGTGCTCAACGACACGGCCTGGGTGCTTGCGACCTCGCGCGATGATTCGCTGCGCAACGAGGAAGAGGCGCTGCGGCTTGCCCAGCATGCGGCACAACTCACAGCGGAAAAGGAGCCGGCAATTCTGGGCACGCTCGCCACTGTTTATGCGGAGATGGGCCAGTTCGACAAGGCCATCAGCCTGGGACAGCGCGCCGAGGAACTCGCCACGCAGCAGAATAAGGCTGCACTGGCGCAGAACCTGTCAGATCGCCTGACGCAATTTCGCAACAAGACCCCGATTCGGCAGTGACTTGCTGTCGAAGGATCCCACATCACGAAAATGCTTTGCCGGCCCATCGAGCAGGCTTTCGGCTCGTCGGACACGCCGTGTGCATGAGACTCTTTCCAGCGCATTTATAGACAGATTTGATGAACGTTCGTATACCTGGGTGACGTTTGTAATTTGTCCCCCACGGTGTCGGCTTCTAATGTTGATAAGAAGGTATGTGGCCCGGAGGTTGTTGATGAAACGGTACGCAGGGTGGTTTGTCGTGTTTCTTATGGGTATGCCGGTGGCGTTCGCTGCCGACAACGAGCACGAACAGGACCGCGTCAAGGCCGCAGGAACCGTGATGAAGGAAATTTTGAACATTCCGGACAACATTCCCCGCGATCTGCTCGACAAGGCGGAGTGTGTTGTCGTTCTGCCCTCGGTGTTGAAGGGAGCCTTTGGGATCGGTGGAAGCTATGGGCGCGGCGTGATGGTGTGCCGCAGCGGACCGCATTACAAGGGCCGGTGGGGCGCTCCCGCGCTGTACGCGCTGGAAGGTGTAAGCATCGGATTCCAGTTGGGTGGGCAGGCTACGGACTTTGTGCTGCTGGTAATGAATCCCAAGGGAGCGAAATCGCTGTTGTCGAGCAAGGTCAAGCTGGGAGCAGATGCGTCGGCCGCAGCCGGACCCAAGGGCCGCACCGCAGAAGGCGCAACGGACATTGTGATGAACGCGGAGATCCTGTCGTATTCGCGGAACAAGGGATTGTTTGCGGGCGTTTCTCTGGAAGGCTCGACGTTGCGTTCCGACGGCAGCGCGAACGAGAAACTCTACGGCAGAAAGCTGAGCGCAAAAGACATCATTCGCGATGGCAAAGTCGGCGTTCCCGCGTGCGCGCACGAACTGGATTCCCTGCTGAATACCAAGTCGCCAGTCAACAGGTCTGAACCGAAGTCTCTCGAATAGAATCGACGCGCTTCCGGGGTGCTCTCAGACCCTAGGTGTCCAGAAACTGCTTTGCCAGCCGATCGAGCAGGTTCTCCGGCTCATCACACACGCCTGTGTGGACCGGGGACGGTTGGATGATGGTGCTGCGAGGCGACGTGATCCAGTGGAAGCGCTCGCGCTGAGAGAGCTTTGCGATGGGTCCGGCGGCTGGATCTCCATTGCAGATGCGGCGAACGGCTTCGAGGTGCTCTCGGGCCTGTTCCACATCGGCGTCAGGCCACAGAGCGCGCAGGCGTGTTTCGTCGAGATGAATACGCGCCGCGAGGTAACGTTTCTCGAGGCAGAAGGCCACGACGCCGGCGTTGATGAACTCCTGGCGCTCCACGCGCGGGACGACGCGAAGGATTGCGTAATCAAACGAGGCCGGAGTGGGCACGGATCGCCTCCTCTTCGAAGATTGCTGAAATGCGAAGCCTTTCCGTAAAGAAGTGCAGATATCCAGCGCGTCGGTCGGCGGAAGAGATGCCGCCGGGAATGGTTTCGAACCACGCCTCTGGAACGAGATCGACTACGCCGGCGATGACTGACTCTGTGAGCCGCTCATGCGCGATCGCCGCGGCTGAAACGATCTCTTTCGCCCATGGAAGGAGGATGTGATCCTTGATTTCGATGAAGGGTGATGCGATCTTCTTTTCGATCGAGGTCCAGTCGTGATGGAAGAAGAGAGCGGCCCCGTGGTCGATCGGGTAGAGCTTGCGGTGCCAGACGAGAAGGTTTGCGTTGCGCGGAGTACGGTCGATGTTCTGGGTGAAGGCGTCGAACCAGACAAGCATGGAGGCTTCATCGGCAGGAGCCTTGTCGCGCGCGGCGGGATCGAACATCGTGGAGCCCGGCAGATAGTCGAGTGCGAGATTGAGGCCGGGGCTTGCTTTGAGGAGCTGGCGGATCTCGTAATCGGGTTCGTTGCGACCCAGAGCCGGATCGATTTCCATGAAGACGATTTCGGGAACGCGCAACCCGAGGGCGCGGCCGATTTCCCCGGCAAGCAGTTCGGCGATGAGGGCGAGAATTCCCTGCCCTGCTCCGCGGAATTTGACGACGTAAAGTCCGAGGTCGTCGGCTTCTACAATCGCAGGCAGGGACCCGCCTTCGCGCAGCGGGACAACATAACGCGTCGCCTGGACTGTTCTGAGCATCGAAGATTCAGTTTATCTGGACAGGGTTTCGGCAGGACGAAAGAGTTGAATCGAAGGGAAAGGATTTGTTCATGAGGATCGGTTTTCTCGGGTTGGGCAAGATGGGCAGTGCGATGGCGCACCGGTTGATTACAGCCGGCCATGAGCTGGCGGTGTGGAACCGCACGGAGGGAAAGACAGAGCCGCTGGCGCGCGAGGGAGCCATTGTCGCGGGGACGCCTGCGGAAGCCGAGCTTGGAGCCGATGCGGTGATCACGATGCTCTTCGATGACTACGCGCACGAAGAGGTTCTGTTTGGGCCCAATGGGTTGATGGATGCCTTGACGCCTGGGACTCTCCACATATCCTGCAGCACGATCAGCGTTGCGCTGTCAGAGCGCCTGACCCAGGAACATGCGAGGCGCGGCATTCCGTTCATTGCGGCTCCGGTATTTGGCAGGCCGAATGTCGCTGAGGCCGGCAAGCTGTGGATCGTCGTCGCGGGGTCGGACGAAAACATCACGCGGGCGCGGCCAATTCTCGAAGCGATGTCCCGTGGTATTTCGGTCGTTGGCAGCGAGCCCTGGCAGGCACATGCGCTGAAGCTGGGCGGAAATTTCCTGATCAGCACGATGATCCAATCGCTCAGCGAGGCATTCGTGTATGCGGAGTCGCAGGGGATCGAGCCGGGAGTATTTCTCGAGGCGGTGAACAGCGCGCTGTTTCAGTCGCCGTTTTATGCTTCGTACGGGAACGTGATGCTCGCACCCGCCGGAGCAAGCCGGCGCAACCATCGACCTGGGCGCAAAGGACACACGCCTGCTGCGCGAGGCGGCGGCGGGACGAAGAACCCGGCTCAGTCTGGCCGACAACCTGGCGGCATCTTCGAAGAAGCGAAGCAGGCGGGACTTGCCAATGAAGACTGGGCGGTGGGTCAGTACCAGATTGCGCAGAAACGTGGAAAGGCAGGGATCAAGCAATAGGGAGAGCGCGGATGAACCAACAAGCTTCGTGGCTGGCGTCACGTCTCATGTCGAGGGAATTCGTTAGGATATCGTCATGAGTCTCAAGGGAAAGCTTGTCTTCATCACAGGGGCCAGCGCCGGCATTGGTGCGGCCACCGCTCTCGCCTTCGCCGCCGAGGGAGCTCGGCTTCTGCTGGCTGCGCGCCGGGCCGGGCGCCTTGCCGAAGTTGCCTCCCGCTGCAAGGAGCGGGGCGCGCCTGCCGTCCATTCCATCGACCTCGACGTACGCGACCATCGAGCGGTGCAGAACACGATCGACCGCCTGCCGGACGAGTGGTCGGAGATCGACATCCTCATCAATAACGCCGGGCTGAGCCGTGGGCTCGACAAGGTCTACATGGGCAAGGTCGAGGATTGGGACGAGATGATCGACACCAACGTCAAGGGCCTGCTCTACGTGACCCGCGCGGTCGTGCCGGGAATGGTGGTACGCGGTCGTGGACACGTGATCAGCCTGGGCTCAACTGCCGGCGAGCTTGCGTATCCGAACGGCGCGGTGTACTGCGGAACAAAAGCGGCGGAGCGCCTGATCAACGACGGACTGCGGCAGGACGTGCTGGGAACGCCGATCCGCGTGACGAGCGTGGATCCTGGGATGGTTCAGACGGATTTCAGCCTGGTGCGATTCCGCGGAGACACCGAGCGTGCGGCGAAGGTCTACAAGGGCGTGAAGCCGCTGACTCCTGAGGATGTGGCGGAAGTGATTGTGTGGGCAGCGAGCAGGCCGGCGCACGTGAACATTGCACGTGTGCTCATGACGCCTGTGCAGCAGGCGAACTCGATCCTGTTTCACCGGGAGGAGTAGGCCGCCTGCTACTTGGAGTGGTGCGGCGTACGTGAGGCTATCGTTTCGATGAGGCGATCAAGAATCTCCGAGGAATCACCCGGCGCGTTGATTTCAAGCCAGTGGTCGCGGAGGAGGACGATGCGATCTTGGCCCTCTCCTTCCGCCACGTAGCCTCCACCCAGACAATAAACGCGCCACTCGTGATCACTCACATCCAGGATCGTCGCGGAATTTTTGCGGCTGACTCTGGCCGTCTTGCAGCTCAGGGAGTCTGGCTTATCGCAACCGCAAAAGGCTACCTCACCATATCTCCATGTGTCGCCGCACTTGAGCAGTTCGGTCGGTTGATCGGGTGGACTGTCCGGATCGCCTGTTCCCGCGTAGATGGTGATGTGGCGGTCGTAAGCGATTTCAGATGGGTTCGGGCAGGTGAGGGTGATGGTCGCGCCGGACTGCTCAACGCGCCACGATGATGGGAACGAGAACGAAACCGGCCATTTGGGCCCATCGAATCGCTTCCATTCTTCCTTGCCTTCGCACCTGGGTTCGGGGATGGTGACGAGTTCTATCGATTCAGGCTGATTGCTGTTTGCCGCAGTCCAAGATCCGGTGAGGCGGTTGTCGGCGAAGTTCGCTTTAAGCTGGCCGGTTGCGACATGATTTTCGCCTGCGTCAGAGGCGTCGATGGCGCCGTTATCCCAAGTGCCGCCGAGCTGAGTGATTTGCCAGTTTCCACCAATATCGAAGAAGAGACCGACGACGCCCGATCCGCCGCGGTCGAGGAACATGCGGACGTGGCGGTTTCCGATATGACCATCGAGGAAGAATTTCTGGGAGGGGGCGACTTCAAGCTGATGACTCTGCGGACAGAAGGCGGTTTGCAGATCCTGTTCATCCGAAGATTGCCGCGGACCGGGAGATTGCGCAGCGGCACACCAGGCCAGGATCAGGTAGAGAGCCCCAAAGGCTAGTGTGCGCATGGCGGAATCGTACAACGGCCTCCGCACTTCTAAACAGACGGAGCGCCCGACGGGAAGCCGGCAGATCTTTCGAGTAAACCTTATTCCAGCGCCTTGATCAGCTGTTCGATCTCGGAAAGAGCGGATGCCAGGGCGGCGCGACGGTTGGCATTGGATGTCCGCTGCGAGAGGATGTTTTCGCGTTGAAGGTGCAGGGCCTGGCGCTGACGTTCCGTGGCTGCGCGCTTTTCCGCGGCCTGTCGGCGTTCTTCTTCACTCATTGGTGCCTCTCCGGCACGGGCGGGCTTGCTTTCAGTGGCGCTAGCCATCTGCTCCTCCACCGATTTACTTTCCCAACCACGGGCCATATCTTCATTTTACGAGTGTTGTCAAAGCGTCGTACCACCCATCGACCTGCATCGAATCAGATTTAATACGAATCCCGGAACGGAGACTTGCATGCGCGTGTGGCAAATTCCCTCGTTTGGCATTGATTCTCTTGAGCTTGTCGAGCGGCCGATGCCGCAGCCCGGACCGGGCGAGGTGGTTGTAAAAATTCATGCGATATCGCTGAATTATCGCGACCTGATGATGGTGAAGGGCGCCTACAACCCAAAACTGAAGCTGCCGCGAATTCCCTGCTCGGATGGCGCGGGCGAGGTGGAGGCGGTCGGCGAGGGCGTGACCACGTGGAAGCGCGGCGATCGGGTGTGCGGCACATTCTTTCAGAACTGGGTGGAGGGTCCACCAACTCCGGCAAAGATTAAGGGCGCGCTCGGCGGAGACATCGACGGGGTGCTTGCCGAATATGTGCTGCTGAAAGAGACGGGGCTTGTGCAGTTCCCGCAACACCTGAGTTTCGAAGAGGCAGCCACACTGCCCTGCGCGGCGGTTACGGCGTGGAATGCTCTTGCGGCAGGGAACGTGAGAGACGGATCAACGGTCCTGATGCTCGGGACGGGTGGGGTGTCGATCTTTGCGCTGCAGTTTGCGAAGCTGAAGGGCATGCGGGTGATCGGGGTTTCCTCGAGCGAGGCGAAGCTGCAGCGGGCGTGCTCTCTGGGCCTGGACAAGGGGCTGGATTACGGCGAGACCCCGGAGTGGGATCGCTGGGTGTCGGAACAGACAGATAATGAGGGCGCGGACCTGGTAGTTGAAGTTGGCGGCGTGGGCACGCTGCCGCGCTCGCTGCGCGCGGTGAAGATGGGCGGTGTGATCGCGCAGATCGGCGTGCTGAGCGGGTCTGCGGAACCGATTCCCATCCCGATGATCCTGCATAAGCAGGTGCAGATCCGCGGCATTTACGTAGGGTCGCGCCAGAACTTCGAGCAGATGAACGAGGCGATCGGTGCGGCAAATCTGAAGCCCGTGTTTGAGAGCCACCCCTGGACCGAGGCGCGTGAGGTTTTTCGAGAGATGGAGTCGGCGACGCACTTTGGGAAGCTGGTGCTGAAGGTGGAGTGATTGTCTGCCACAAGCGTTTCAGAACTGGACCCTCGCTTTGCGTCATGAAATTCAGGGGCCCGAAGGCCCCTGCTTCTCCGCGTCCATGTTTCGAATTCAGCCAGCAGACCGATCAGCTGAACCCTAGTACGGGATGCGGCGTGTAGGGCTCTTCGAGCGCTGTGATTTCTTCATGGGTCAATTTGAGCGAGATGGCCGCAACGGCATCTTCAAGGTGATTGGGCTTGGTAGCGCCGACGATGGGCGCGGTGACGACGGGCTTGGAGAGCAACCACGCCAGCGCAACTTGCGCGCGCGGCACTCCCCGCTTTGCGGCGATCTCACCGAGGCGGTCGACCACCTTCTCATCGTCTTCTTCGGTGCGCGAGTACATGGTGTTGCCGAAACGATCAGTCTCGGAGCGCTTTGTGGTCTCGCCTTGCCAGGCGCGGGTGAGGCGGCCGCGGGCAAGCGGGCTCCACGGAATGACAGCGATGCTCTGGTCCTGACAGAGGGGAAGCATTTCACGCTCTTCTTCGCGATAGAGAAGATTGAGGTGGTTCTGCATGGAGACGAAGCGCGTCCACCCGTATAGATCGGCGAGGTAGAGCGCCTTGGCAAACTGCCACGCGTACATCGAGGACGCGCCGATGTAGCGGACCTTGCCTGCCTTCACAACATCGTGGAGCGTCTCGAGTGTCTCTTCAATTGGGGTTTCGTAGTCCCAGCGATGAATTTGATACAGATCGACGTAGTCGGTCTGGAGACGATTGAGACTCTGATCAAGCTCGAAGAGGATGGCTTTGCGCGAAAGGCCCTGTCCATTCGGCTCATCGCGCATCATGCCGTGAACCTTGGTGGCGATGACGACATTTTCGCGACGGGAATTGGCCTTGAGGAAGTTACCGACTACACGCTCGCTGTCGCCGCTCGAATATACGTTGGCGGTGTCAAAGAAGTTGATGCCGAGATCAAGGGCCTGACGAAGAAACGGCTGGCTCTCCTGTTCATTAAGCGCCCACAGATGGCGGCCGGCTTTGGGCTCGTCGGGCGCGGGAGGGCGACCATAGGTCATGCAGCCAAGGCAGATTCGAGAGACCTTCATGCCGGTGCGGCCGAAATTCACATATTCCATCTGTGCTCCTCGGGTTATCGAACTGGTGACCGGAATTGGATGCACTCATTTGATCGAAGGACGCGGAGGTTCCGCCAGAATCTTCTGGTAGATATCCATTGTTTCGGAGTTGAAGCAAACGAACTTCACTACTTGGACACCGCTTGCTTCGACCTGATCGCGCACGGTGTCTACAGCGATACGCGCGGCGCGTTTCGGCGGGAAATGATAAACGCCAGTGCTGATCGCCGGGAACGCGATCGACCTCACCTTATGCTGCTTCGCGAGCTCGAGACAGCGGCGGTAGCAGCTTTCAAGCAGGTCATCCTCATCGTGCTCGCCGCCCTGCCACACAGGCCCGACAGCGTGGAAGATCCACGGAGCGGCGAGATGAAAGCCAGGGGTCGCCTTGGCGTCGCCGGTGGCGCAGCCGCCCAGTTTGTGGCATTCGGTGAGCAGTTCAGGCCCCGCAGCGCGGTGAATGGCACCATCGACCCCGCCTCCGCCAAGCAGCGAAGTGTTGGCCGCGTTCACGATTGCGTCCACTCTCTGCGTCGTGATGTCTCCCTGGACAGCGATTATTTCGGCCATGTTGTCAAACTCCCGAAATCCTCGGGTTTGACGATACACCAGTGGATCAGGATGCCCGGACCCAGGCCGGTTCCAGTGGGAGACTCGGCACACGCAGGTCGGACTGGTCAGGACACCTCCCGCAACAGCACACGCTGGTTCCCTATCGCATTGATTGCATTACCTCTAGGGATTTGCAATAGAAATATGACATTCGCAGATGTGCGATTGAGCTAACCTTACAGAAGACCACCGAGGCGCTCCGCTTCAGGCTTTAAACGAATTGCTGAAGACTGCTCAAAAAATGCTGCTTCCAATGATTGCGAGACTCAAGGCCCGCCGCGGAAGCGCGAGTGCGGGCCCGGTCGCCTTGGTATGCATGCTGATGATGCTGGCTGGCTGCGGTGCTGGACCCGTGACTGCCAAGTCAGCCAATCCGACGTTCTCGGTCAGCCCCGGCTCTTCTGTAATCGACACAAATTGCACCGGTTGTAATGCGGTTGGTACCCATGGAAATTCTGTACATCAGTTCTCGGCGAAGCTGACCGACGGCGATCCGGCGACCGTGAACTGGTCAGTCAGCGGAGGCGACCCGAGCGCCGGACCGGGCACAATCAATGCGGCGGGGCAATATGCACCGCCAGCCTATCTGACCCGCGACCGGGGAATCGTCGTGGTGACGGCAGCGCTAAGGTCCGATCCCAGCATCCGAGCGGAATCGTTACTGACACTGACGCCGGGATTTTTGCAACCGCTCACCCCGGAGAACCTGGCCCTCGGGCCAAACGGAAGCGTGACGATCACGGGTTCTCTGGCTGAAGCCGGAGGATCGAATAACATTCACTTTGCTCTTTCCAGCAGCCCCTCGGGCGACAGCGGCGGAGAAGGGACGTTGAGCGCGGCCACCTGCCAGCGGACGGGGAAAACCTACACAACGTGCTCGGTGACGTACACCGCGCCGGCCGGAGTGGCCTCTACGGGAGTGACCTATGTGGTGGCAACGGCCGCGGGCAGCGCATCCCGGACTGAGGCTGCGATTTTGCTGAATTCACCTGGCGTCACCAGCAACCCGGCAACGCACCAGAATGCACTGTCGGGGCCGATGCTCCTGGGTAGTTCGGGCGGCAACAACAACGATTTCGACGAGACCGGCAATACGATTGTCGATTGTTGCAGCGGGACGCTTGGTGCACTGGTGAAGGACGAGAGCGGCCGCCAGTATCTGCTGAGCAACAACCACGTATTGGCACGCAGCGATCATGCATCGGTGGGCGACACCATCGTGCAGCCGGGATTGATTGACAACAACTGCACGCCCAATGGCGACGGGCCCGGCACAGTGCCGGTTGCGGCCCTTACTGCCTGGCTGCCGCTGCGTTCGCCGCAGACCAATGCCGACGCCGCCATTGCACAGATCGCCTCGCACACAGTCGATACTTCCGGCAGCATCCTCGAGTTGGGAATGCACCAGTTGGACGGCTCTCTTGCCGCGGCGCCGCCGGGGATCTCTTCAACCAATGGCAAGGGCGAAAACGCAACGCTTCAGTTGCACGTTGCCAAGAGCGGGCGAACCACGGGACTGACCTGCGGCAAGGTGACTTCCGTGGACCTCGATGTCTCAGTCGATTACTACCGCGACTGCGCCGAGACGCGGCCCTATGTGACAAAAGCTTTCACCGGGCAGATTGCCGTGAGCGGAGACCGCTTCAGTGACGCGGGAGACTCGGGGGCGCTGATTGTCGATACGGCCAACGCCGAGCCGGTGGGTCTGTTTTTTGCCGGTGGCATCGATGGTTCGGGCGTGAGCCACGCGATCGCGAGCCCAGCGCCAGACGTACTGAACCAACTTGCCGGCCTGATGCCCGGCGATTCCAACCTCTCCTACGTGGGCACAACCGATCACGGAGTGAGTTGTCTCAGCTACGGAGACAGCACCGCTGCCGCAGCCCAGGCAATGGCTCTCAGTGACGCCGAAAATGCACGCCTGCAGCAGGCGCTTGCGGCAGGACGAGCCCTGGTGAATCCGTCGGCCGGAGTTCTTGGCATTGCTCCCGGAAAGAGTACGGATGAGCCGGGCACGGCGGCGCTGATTGTCTACATCGACCAGGCGACATCGCCGGCCGTGGCTGCCTCAGTGGACGGCGTACGAACGATTGTTGTGCCCACGACGGCACATGCTGTTTCGACCGGATCCGCGCCTGCAGTGGCCGCCTCCGCCAGCGGGACCGCACTGACGCAAGCAGCCATTGTGCAGGCGGTCACCGTGAAGCGGCAACTCGCGCACAGGCTGATGCAGCAGAACCCCTCGTACTTCGGAATCGGAGTCGGGCAGAGCCTGGATGATCCCCGGCAAGCAGCCCTCGTGATCTACGTGGACCGCGAACAGATGCCAGCGAGGCTTCCCTCGACGATCGGCGGCCTGCGTACGCGCTACGTAGTGATGAACAGGCTGCACGTAACGCGATCCTACGCGGCCGCTTTTCCCGCCATTCACCATTGCATGCCCCATGCGACCGCAGGATCGACGGAGGGAGACGATCTCTTCAGATCGCGCTCACTCGATTTGCCTTGATTTGGTTTTCGGAGTCGGCGCGGCGACGACGCAACCAGAAAGCAACGATCCCGCAAAGAAAGGCAAACGGAAAGAATGCGTCTCCGAGGTGATGAAGGGTAGCGACGACTATCACCATCGCGCCGAACATGACCGCAGCGAGCAGCGCAAGCCCGAGTTCAACCGTTCTGGAAAAGAGCACAAGAAATGCTCCCAGGACCTCGAGCACGCCGGTCAAGTATCGAAACCACTGACCTATTCCGATTTGCTGAAAAAGCACAACCCAGGGGGCACCAGGATCATCCTTGAATTTTCCCGAAGCAAAGAGGAGAAAGACAAGGAAGATCACTATCCGGATGGCCCAATCGCGCCTGGAATCCTTGAACCTCACTCCAAGGGGAGTTTCCGGGGCTGGCTGGGGCACCTGGGACGCGTCGGGTTCTTGGGCTGCTTCGGTCATGGAATTTCCAAACTGACGATCTGAAATCCTGACTCAAAGATAAACCGGGGATTGGCTGAATGGAGCGGACATCCCGGTACGAAAGTGATGTGCGCGTCCCATCGCGTGGGGATAGTTGGAGTCGAATCCTACCTCGAAGTTCCTCCGAAGTCGTAGACAGCGCCAAAGGAGAAGCCATTGGGCGTAAGGTCATTGGTATCCCCGAAGACGTGGTGCCAGTATTGATATTCATACTCTGCACGGACAGAAACTCTCCTCCAAACGCGGATGTCTATACCGCCGGCCGGGGCGAAGACCGTTGCCGTGTCATGAGACTGAGTGAGGAATGGGGCGGGATAGTCGATGCTGCCAATGCCGATCAGGTATTTAACATATGGGCGGAAGCGGTCGTGTTTGCGCCATTGATAAATGGGGCCACCGAGCGCCGTATCCATGCGGTGACCTGCAATCCCGCTTGGAGTGGCATAATTTACGTCCCGACCTTCAAATTCAACGCCAAGACCATCAAAAAATGAGGGCAGGCGAAACCGCCAATCGGCCCAGACATTGAAGCCGACTTGATGGGGGTTGGCAATTCCCCAGTCGTCAGAGAAATAAGAAGCACCCGCGCCGACGGTGAAGGGCAGTTTGCCTTCTTCCGCCGCATATGTCACCTGGGCTCTGGCTGGTGAAGCTGTCCCGGCCAATAACAGTGCCAGAACGAGAAAACCACTCAACTTCCATCGCACCATGCTGATTCTCCTGAGAACCGCAAGCTCACCGTTTCCGGTCAGAACTGGAAATTCGCCGTCTGCTTATTGTCAGTTTGGCAAAACGAAATGGGGCAAGTGCTGCATGCCGGACTGCGGCCAAGTTTTAGATTAGTAAAGTAGGTTTCCGGCTTCTGTCTCTACTGCAGCTAGAAACGAGCGTAGCACCTCGGCTCTGGACCTAGCCATTACCTTGGATGCAGGCAGACATGTCTGGCCGGGCAGATGTTCCACCGCGTGGAGCAAAACAGGCACAACTGAGCTGAAACTTGGGTAACGTGTGTCTCGACCGATCTTTACAGTTGCGCGCAGCAGGCCGATAGCGCCCAATTGTTCGAGGATATCGGCGTCCCGGAGCAACGTCCCTTCCATCGTGGTCGGTTCATCCTTCGGTTGATGATGTTGAATGGCTTCGGCCACCCCGTCCAGTTTCTCTGCAGGAAAGCTCCATCCGGACAGAAGTTCCCTGCTGCGCCGGATGGTATATGGAACGTGGTCCCAACGGGAAAGTTGCGCCATATCCGCTGGTCGATGCCCTAAAAACACTCCAAGGTCGTGCATCCAGGCGGCGGCAAACAGAATGTCGTCGTCATACTGCAGTCCTTTTCCGATCTCCGTGGCAAGAGCGTAGAGCCTGGGCTGATGTCCGAACTTGTCGGGCGGTTGCGCCTCGGCACGGATGTATTCGATAACCAGGCCGCGCCAGCCGGGCATAGTCATCTTGTCTTTCCTGGTGTGGGGGCTGCGATGCGGATAAGTTCCAGGTCACCGGTATCCTGAACGGCGAACATTGGGGATGCAGCCGGCACGGCGACGATGCCGCGTGAGGGCAGTTCCACGGTTTCGAAACTAGGGCTGGTCAGGCGGCCCGATCCGGCCGCAGCAAACAAGTAGGTCAAGCTCGCGCTCTCGCCCTTACGGCTAAGAGTTGTGCTGGGGCGGCTCACCGGCACAGGAATTTTCTCAACCGAAAAGTATTTGCTTTCGACCAGGATCGTCCGGTCCGGCAGCTCGCGCGGAGCGACTTTGCCCGCCTCCGTTTGCAGTCGGGTCGCTTCGATGGATTTTTCGATGTGCAGTTCGCGGCCGCGTCCGTAGTCGTACATCCGGTAGGTGACATCGCTGTTCTGCTGGGTCTCAAGCAGGACCGAGCCCGGCCAGATGGCATGTACGGTCCCCGCATCGACGAAAACCATGTCGCCTGCGTGTACTGGGAGCATGTTGAGGCTTTCTTCGAGATTTCCGCGATCGATGCCGGCCTTTATTTCTTCCATGGTGACGCCGGGCTTGAGCCCGACAGCGACCTGCGCCTCGGGTTCGGCAGTGAGCGCATACCAGCACTCTGTTTTTCCTCGGGGTTGTCCATACTTCCACGCGAGGCGGTCATCTGGATGAACCTGCACGCTGAGCTTCTCGCGCGCGAAGATCATCTTGATCAAAAGAGGAGAAGCGCCAACCGCATCTCCTCCCAGCATCGCGTGGGGCAGTTCCTCGAACATTGCGGCAAGAGTCTTTTTGGCATGGGGGCCGGTGGCGACCAGGCATTCATCTCCGGTCAGCCAGACCTCGCCTATGGGCTCCTTGGAGGCGATCTTGTTGTACCAGGGACGGAGATCATTCCATCCCCACACTCGGCCAACAAACTGTGGCTCAATACGAAAAGGTGCCAACTCTATAAAGACCGAGTTCGAATGGACTGCCAAGAAACCCTCCATCAGAAAATTGGGAGAAATTGAAAGCGCGCCTATGACCGGCCTCAGTCTATGAGCGCAAAGGAATTCTATCGCATGAGAATTCAATTCTCGCTGACAGCCGTTCTCCGGATGCAATTTGCTGAAGTGACCGTGCCACGCTCCTAATCGTGCGTAGCTAGCAAGGAGAACAGGCATCCTTGAGCCGCCGGAGCAGGGGATGAATGTCGATCCGGTTGAGAGTCCCGGGACCGAGCGGAGGTAGTATTCTCGCTTGCATGATCCTCGCGCCGATGCTCGACAACATGTTTCCTCACAACCTGCCGATCCTGGAAAAGCTCCTGCGCCCGGTGGTTGTTTACCTGGTTTTGATCCTTCTGTTGCGCCTCTTCGGCAAGCGTGAGCTGGCGCAGCTCAATCCATTCGATCTGGTGGTGCTGCTCTCGCTCTCGAACACGGTTCAGAACGCAATCATTGGCGACGATAACTCCGTTTCAGGAGGCCTCATCGGGGCATTCAGCCTGCTTTCGATCAATTGGATTGTGGCCCGCATTCTCTTTCGCGCTCCACGGCTGAATCGTGCCTTGCAAGGGAGCCCTGCAGTCCTTATCCAGGACGGCCAAATCGATCAACGGGCGTTGAAGCGGGAAGCATTGACCAGCGAGGAGCTCGTGGAGGCCGTGCATCGGCAGGGTTTTGAGCATGTCCACGATGTTCACCGCTGCGAACTGGAACCGAATGGCACCTTCTATATCGAACCGCGAGACCCTTCCATTGCGGACAAACGGCACAATGAACTCCTCGAACGTCTTGATGCGTTGAGCAAGGAAATCGCCGCACTGCGCTCACGTCCCGCGGAGGGTTAGCACAATCGGTGCTTCAGAGGCTCGCGATTCGCGCAAGAATCCGTCTGAACGTTAGAATCTGCGTACGCAGGAGTTTTAAAGATGTGCTTTCCTACCTGCTTCCGTTCCTTGTTCTCATTGGTTTCGGCAGTCTTTATTTTCGGCGCTTTTGCGGGTGCGCAAGATCTGGAGCATCGGCCGGTGCCCACCGCGCCGAGCAGCTCGGCACATACCGGGCCCGCACCTTCGAAGGCTGTCATTCCTAAAGGAACCAGCCTTCAGGTTGAAATTACTCGTCATTACCCGATGAAGGTCGGCGAGCCCATCGAAGCTCACCTGATGCATCCGATCTATGCGGATGGCAAGCTCGTCGTGGCGCAGAATACTCCTCTGGAGGGACGCGTCATCGCGCTCCAGGCCGACACCAAAACCCGCTGGCATGCACGATTGCGCGGCGACTTCACGCCTTTCCATACAGTGCAGGTCCAATTCGATGAGATGAAGTTGCCTTCCGGACCCGTGCCCATCTCTGCTGCACCGGCCGCTGATGGAGCACCGATTCTGCATCTTACCGCGCCGGGCGTCTCGCCGAAGGAATCATTCTTCGCGCGACGCTGGTCAGAAGCCAAAGCCAACATGCACGACCGGATCGCCTATTTCACCGCTCCGGGCAAGGGTGACCGTGCGCTGCAGTTGCTCTATCACCAGCTTCCCTACCATCCCGAACGAATCGCGGACGAAACGGCGTGGTCGTTTGAACTGGACGCGCCTCTGGATCTGCCTGGCAGCACCACCGTTCTGCCCAGTGCCGCACCACCCCCTTTAGGCATCGGAAAGGCCGAGGTCTGGTCAGTAAATGCCACGCTGTCCAGGGGCCTGACCTCAGCCACGGCCAAGCCGGGCGATCCGGTCGAGGCATTGGTCGTGGAACCCGTTTACGATCGCGACAAGCAATTGGTCGTTCCACAGGGATCGAAGCTCGTAGGCAAAGTTTCGATCGCCAAGCCGGCGAAATCCTTTAGCCGAAATGGCAAGCTTCGGTTTACCTTTCAGCAGGTTCAGTTCCCCGCGGGTTACGATCGCGAGGTGCAAGGGGAACTCGCCGGAGCCGCCACGGAGAAGACACAAGACCTATCGCTCGACGCAGAAGGGACGATTACCCCGCGGAATAAGTCAAGCGTGATTGCTCCGCTACTGCTGACGATGCTCGCAGGTCGCGCGCTGGACGAGGACGGGAGCCTCACCTTGCAGACTGGAGTCGCTTCGAACGGCTTCGGACTCATCGGGAGGATCGTCGGAATTGCCGTAGGCAACCGGAACCTGGCCGCGGGGCTGGGCTATTATGCGGCAGGACTGTCGGTTTACGACAACTTCCTGCATGTCGGACGCGATGTTGTTTTCCCGCGCGACACGCGGATCGAGATCGAGACTACGCCACTACGCGCACCGGTGCTGAAGCCGGAAGGGCAGTAGCCGGTTCTCATTCGCGAGCTCGTCAGAGATGGACGACCGGAGACCTGCTCGCCTCGATCTGCTCTTCGATGACGCGCCTCAAGTTCGCGGGTGAGTACGTTGGCGCCTTGATGAATTTGCCGTCGTCGCGCTTGTGAACCTTGAGGACTATTTGCCAGGCGCCGCCGTGTGCGTCGGGTTCGCCGGGGTGTACGAGGTCAACTGTGGCGCCGCGCTCGAGGACGACGTCGCAGACAGAGCAGTGAGGCCAGGCCTTGCTCATATTGCTGCGCTGGACTTCTTCCCATGCGCTCTGTACTTTAACTCCGGCAGCATTAAGCGCACCGTAGGTAACGACAAGCTGATCTACGCAGCCGTCGACATATTCGGTGAGATCGGGATTGCCGTCAGCATCGAGTTCGACCGCGATGTCGTCGATGACCGGGCCATCGGTTCGCGCGACCGTACAACCACATGCTTTGACAAACTCGAGAGCCTCTTCAAAAACCAGGCGCGCCCGGAGGAGGCGAGTGGAAGCATCAGGCATCTCGGGAGAGTCCTTGACCTCCTGATTAAACTGCTTCATCAGGGTGACGATGTCTTCCTGGGGGCGGTAGGGCTTGGCAATGATCTGGTCTTCGGGCATGGGATCCTCAGGAAAACTCTATCGGAACGGTGGTCTGCGCGCACTGTGCAAACATTGGTACGAAATTCTCGTCTCAACAGCAACTAAGACACCACGACTTCCCGTCTGGCAGGTTGCAATTGGCCGAGCAGGAGACTTGATATGGATGACCGGGAGACTCGAGCGACTTTGGATCGCCACTGGGCCGCGTCTGACGCGAGTGACTTTGAAGCGGAGCACGACATTTATCGAGAGGATGCAGTCCTCGAGTACCCGCAATCGGGCGAGCGCATTCGCGGCCGGCAAAATATCCTCTCCTCCCGGGTCGCCCAGCCGAATCGGAAACGCTTCGCGGTGCGACGGATCATCGGATCTGGCAACCTCTGGGTCACCGAATATGTCCTGAGCTATGACGGACGACCGTCTTACACTGTCAGCATCATGGAGTTTGTCGATGGGAAGGTGGCCTGCGAAACCCAGTACTTCGGCGACCCGTTCGAGCCGGGCCCTTCACGCGCGCAATGGGTCGAACGAATCTCCTGAAGCTGGCCGCCACAAAGATGGCCATCGGCCGCTCACCCGAGCGGAGTTGCCGATCGATACTGCCTCTCTCGCACGCTACCTCATTGGAAGGATCGTGGTGCGTGAGTTGCCCGAAGGCATCGTCAGCGGCCGGATCGTTGAGACTGAGGCCTATGTCGTTGGCGACGCAGCGGGGCATTCTTATCGCGGAATGACCCAGCGCAATCGTTCGCTATTTCTGGAGCGGGGACACGCCTATGTCTATCTCGCCTATGGCATCTCATACATGCTGAACGTTTCGAGCGAGAAGCCCGGGATTGGAGCCGGTGTTCTCATCCGGGCGCTTGAGCCGCTCGAAGGCATCACGATCATGAAACAAAATCGCGGAATCGAGCGCTTGCGCGACTTGACGCGCGGACCAGGAAGGCTCGCTGCGGCCTTGCGGATCGACTTGAGTCTCGATGGGCTCGATCTTTGCCGGAAAGGTCCGCTCTGGCTGGGAAGCGGTGACCCAAAACCCGGCAGAATCGGGCGAAGCGTGAGAATCGGTATTACGCGCAATGCGGAGCGCCCCCTGCGATTCTTCCTCCTCGGAAACCCATTTGTCAGCGGTCCAGCGTCACTCAATATCCGTTGATTGCGCGAGATGTGTGAAGCCTAAGGTTAGAGTTGAAATCGCATGAGCAGGTATTACGCCGGACATTTGACGTGGGACGAGAATCCCATGTTAATCTCGGCCTGATATGCCATTAAAACCTGGGTCCGTCCTTCTGCTGATTGCAGTTGTGGCCAGTCTTGCGACTATGCAACCGGCCGCAGCGCAGAAACTTTTGCCCAAATCCATCCAGTTCAAAGGCGCACCGGAATACTCGGATGAGGAATTGCTTTCCGCGTCAGGTTTGAAAAAAGGCGTAGTCCTCGACTATGCCGCCATGAACGAGCACACGAAGCAGTTGCTGGACACCGGCGTATTTTCTACGCTCGCATTCAAGTTCGATAGCCAGGACCTTATCTTTACACTGACTCCTTCGACCACTCTTTATCCGATTCACCTGGACAACCTGCCCATTGAGCAAGAACAGACGCTCGACGCCGAACTGCACCGACTGGTTCCGCTCTATCACGGAAAGGTTCCTGCAGAGGGCGGATTGACTGAGGCGGTTCGCAGCGCTCTTGAGAAGCTGCTTTCGGAGCGCGGATTTCAGGCAACCGTTACGGCTCTTCCCGGTACAACGGCGGGAGAAGTCAGCGCTGTTCACTTCTCAATCGCAACGCCGCCGGTCCAGGTTGGATCAATCCAGCTCAATGAAAAATCGGCGATGCTGGACCCCGGAGCAAGCGAGATTCTCTCGAAGCTGACGGGAACACCATATGACTCAGTAGGCAGCTCAAGCCAGATAACGACCTACCTTGGCAACTTTTTCCACGACAAGGGCTATCTGGAAGCGAAGGTGGAGGTCACGACGCAAACTGCAACCGTGGCGGATGGCGTCATTCATGTGCCTTTTGGAATCTCGGTTGCCTCGGGAATTCAATATCGCCTGGCTTCAGTGCGGCTGAATCCGGATCTTGTGGTTACACAGGCTGACTTCGATCGGCAGGCTCATATTCACGCGGGGGACATCGCCGACGGTCAGCACGTTGTTGAGAACTGGGAATATATCAACCGTCAATATCACAATCACGGTTTCATGAAGGCCCGCGTCCAGCCGACGCCCACGTTTGACCAGTCAAAGGGAACCGTCAGCTCCGAGGTGACAGCGGACTCCGGACCCGTTTACACGATGGGCGCACTCTCGATCGAGAACGTAAGTGACGACCTTCGCACTGCCATGATGGCTGGGTGGAAGATGCCTTCCGGCTCAACCTTCAATGAGGGAGCGATAAGGAGCTTCTACGCAACCGACGCCTCTGTCAATCCGACGCTCAATCGACTTTTTGCGAACGTTGACTGCAAATACACTCTGCGGCTGAACGATGAGAAACGAACTGTGGATGTGACTCTGCGATTGGACCGGAAGAAGTAGCATTGTCACCCCGGATCTTCAACGAATTTTGATTCCGTTACCTGGTCCGGCCAGTTCCTACTCCCACTCGATGGTGCCGGGGGGCTTCGACGTGATGTCGTAGACGACGCGGTTGATGCCGCGGACTTCGTTGACGATGCGGCTGGAGATGCGTTTCAGCACGTCATGCGGCAGGAAGGTCCAGTCGGCGGTCATGCCGTCTTCGGAGTGCACCGCACGGACGGCGCATGTGTACGCGTAGGTTCGCTGGTCGCCCATCACCCCGACGCTCATTACGGGAAGCAGGACCGCGAAGCTCTGCCAGATGCGCGAATACAGGCCGGCGGCCTTGATTTCGCTCACCACGATATCGTCGGCTTCCTGCAGCAGGGCTACGCGCTCGGGTGTGACCTCGCCGAGGATGCGGACGGCGAGGCCGGGACCGGGAAATGGCTGGCGGCCGAGAATGTCTTCCGGCATGCCCATGTCGCGGCCAATCCGGCGGACTTCGTCTTTGAAAAGATCGCGAAGAGGCTCGATGAGTTTGAGCTTCATTTGCTCGGGAAGGCCGCCGACGTTGTGGTGGCTTTTGATGGTCTGGCTTGGTCCCTTGACGCTTGAGGATTCGATGACGTCCGGGTAGAGCGTGCCCTGGACGAGCCAGTCGACGCCGCCTGCTTCGGCGGCAATTCGATGCGCCTCGTCATCGAAAACGGCGATGAATTCGGCGCCAATGCGCTTACGCTTGGTTTCTGGATCGGTGACGCCGGCGAGTTGCTTGAGAAAGCGCTCGCTGGCGTCGACAGCGACGATGTTGAGTCCAAGCTTGTCGCGCAGGTTCTTCTGCACGTTCTGAAATTCGTTTTTGCGCAGGACGCCGTTGTTGACGAAGATGCAGGTGAGCTGGCTTCCAATGGCCTTGTGAACCAGTACCGCCGCGACCGACGAATCGACGCCGCCGGAAAGACCGCAAATCACATGGCCTTTGCCGACCTTCTGTCGGATTCCCGCAACCGTAGTCTCGATGAAGTGAGCGGGAGTCCAGTCTCCCTTTGCGCCGCAGATATTGAAAACGAAGTTCTTGATGAGTTGCGGACCGAGCGGAGTGTGGTGGACCTCGGGATGAAACTGCACCGCCCAGATACGGCGGTCTTCATTGGCGATGGCGGCGAGCGCGTTGGAGGTGACCGCGGTGCGGCGAAATCCAGTGGGCAGTTCGAGGGCTTCGTCGCCGTGGCTCATCCACACCTGGATGGCTTCGGGGAGCCCCATGAATAGCTGCGTGGAAGTATCTTCGAGCGCGACCTCTGCGTGGCCATATTCGCGTTTGGGCGCGGTGCGCACTTTTCCGCCGAGGTGGTGGACGATGAAATGCAGCCCGTAGCAGATGCCGAGAATAGGCAGGTTGAGTTCAAGAAGCTTCGGGTCGGCATTCGGCGCGTCGGCGTCGTATACGGAAGACGGGCCGCCGGAAAGGATGAGCCCGATGGGCTTATATGCGAGGACTTCGCCGACGGGGACCGTGCACGGGAGGACGACGGAGAAGACGTTCAGTTCGCGGATACGCCGGGCGATAAGCTGCGTATACTGCGAGCCGAAATCAAGGATGACAATGGTTTGGGTGTCCACCTTCCAGTGTGGCAGGGGGCAGGGCTGGGTGTAAAGAACTAGTGGTGCCGCACGCTGGCGAATCCGCCGTGCACCTTGGGACCGATCACGAGATAGCAGAGGAGCCCGAGGCAAGCCGGGCTCCTCCGATGGTAGCTAGTTATGGCCGTGACCGTCCGCGAACAGGTCCGACATGACGGAGATGTTCGAGTCGCAGGCGTGGTTGAGGCAATGCAACCCGAACGCCGCTTCAAGCGACTTCAGCAGCGAAAAGCTGTTGTAGTAGGTCGAGCTTTGCACTCCGCTTCTTCCATAGTTCGTCTCGACGGTGAGAACTACACGGTTCTGGTTCTGCGGCGGATATAGGCCATTGATCAGAGTGGTGCTGCCGCTGTAGTCATTCTCGTCCCATACGATGACAATGGCGTTGCGGCCTGACTCCCACGCCCGGGACGCGTGGATTGCCTTCACCAGCCGCTCAATGGTCGAGTCGCCCTGCTGGATAAGCCCGGGATTCAATCCAACCTGGGTGCCGTAGGTATAGCCGGTGTCGTTCTGGCCATAGTCGAAGGCGCAGAACGGATCACCGTTGTCTCGCCCATGCTGGTCATTGCACTGGTTGGGCACGATGAAGGCGAAGTCGGGAACATTTCCGCTCCTGAGGTCAGCATAGAGCCCACGCGGCCCGTCAAAGCCGACCGAATTGGCCAGGCTGTTGTCGCGATCATAGCCTTCCTGAACGTTTGCAAAGTAAGCAAATGGATTGTGCTTTACGGCGTAGAGTTGTACCACGTCAGACGACGTGAGCGGGGCCAGCTTCGAGAAATCCGACAAATTCGTTGCCGTTCCGTTGCTGTAATTAACGCCATAGATTGAACCGAGCGGCAAGCTCTCCTGGTAAGACTTCCATCCCATGTGGGCGTCGTAGAGCTGGTCGGCAATTGTTTTCCCTACTGTGGGCGCAGCGGGAATCGACTTCACTCCGTCGATATCTGCAAGCGCGACAAAAGGTCCAGCGATCTCGTTCCATGTATCCACGGCGGGCGTTGCCGCATCCTTGCCGCTGCCCGAGATCGGGCAGACAGCCCCTGTCTCGACCGGAATCGGAGCTGTACCGCTGTCGGCATTCACCACGCCGCTCTCGATGTTCGGCGTGCATGCGGTGTTACCCCAATCCGGAGGATTATCGCTGCGAATTCCGAAATTCGAGCCGCCCACGACTTCCAGATAGTTCGTGAAGCTCGGATGCCCAATCGCAAAATAGTTCGTAGCCAGATTTACCTTTCCGCTGGAGATCAGCCAGTTCAGGTAAGGCTCGTTGGGATTGTTGATCACCTGCTGATAGCCGTGGTTCTCCATCATGATCAGGAACACATGATTGAGACGCGGAATGCTGTTGGGGACACGGTCTTCTTCGGCGAGAGTGGTTGTGGCCAGCATACCGGCAACCAGACAAATTGATGCTGCTTTTCTGAGCATGGAGGCAGACCTTTCGAATGATGAATTGGGGAACGTCAGCCACAGATCAATGTGTGGCGCTACAGGCCCCAATGTCCGCCCACCTCATGAACGAGCCATTAATGCATGGCTAATATGTGTAGAATCCGTTTTTTGGCTTTCGGGGTGGAGAATAACTTGCGCAGTCGATCGCATCTGACGCCGGCCCTTCGCTATCGCTTCTCGACCCCGCCATCCTTGTAAACAACTCCGGCCTTCATCACGAACTTCACATCCTGAAGCACGCGTACATCATCGAGCGGATTTTTTTCAACGGCGATGATGTCGGCCCACTTTCCCGGCTCAAGAGTTCCCACCTTCGATGACCAGCCCATGAGGTCGGCAGCGTTGATGGTTGCCGTTTGCAGCGCGGCGAGTGGGGACATGCCGAGCTGGTTCACATACACGTCGAGTTCATGGGCATTCAGCCCGTGGGGATAGACGGCAGCATCCGTGCCCAGCGCGATCTTCACCCCGGCCTGCATTGCATGCTTGATGTTCTGTTTTGCCACGCCGCTCACGTCAACCATCTTCTGGTGGTAAAACGCCGGCAGATTGCCATGTTCGAGCATCCAGTCTTCGAGATACACGGTGGGCACGAGATAGGTGCCGCGCTTTTTCATCTCGGCGATCGCGGCATCGTCGATATAGCTGCCGTGCTCGATCGAGTCGACGCCGGCCTCGCTGGCCCAGAGGATTCCCTGGGCGCCATGCGCGTGCGCCGCCACTCTGCGTCCCAGCCGATGGGCATCGGCCACAATCGCCTGCATCTCCTCGAGCGTGTACTGGGATGCCTGCGGATCGTCGCCCTTCGAGAGCACGCCGCCCGTGGCGCAGATCTTGATCAGGTCGGCGCCGTACTTGATGTTTTCGCGAACCTTGTGCTGCACCTGGGCGATGCCGTCGGCCACTCCATCGGAGACCGTGTGGTACTCAAACGGCAACAGGTTGTCGTCGCAGTGTCCGCCGGTGATACCCATGGCGGGGCCGCTGACCAGCATGTGGGGCCCGGCGACCTGACCGGCGTTAATGGCGTCACGCAGATCGACGTCGACAAATCCGCCGGCGCCAACGTTGCGAACCGACGTGAATCCGGCCATCAAGGTTGTGCGCGCGTTCACAACGCCGTTAATCGCCTCTTTGGCGGTGGTCGAAGTCACCTCGTGAAAGGGATCGAAGTCCGTGTTCATGGTCAGGTGTGTGTGCACGTCGATCAGACCGGGCATCACAGTCAGGTTCCCCAGGTCGACGACGGCATCGCCGGGCTCGGCGGTCACCGATGATGTCGCCACAATCGACTGAATGGAATTATTCACAACGACAATGGTCTGTGCATCGGACACCTTGCCCGTCTTTACATCCAGCACGTGCCCTGCGCGCACCAGTGTTCGTTTCGAGGACCTTCGCCCCCTCTTGAGCCGCAGAAAGCGTCGAGAACTCCGCAACACTCAAGGCCAGCAGCAGACACACCGGTAGCTTCCATCTCGCAATCATTAAGATTTCTCCAGTTGGGAACCAATTAGGTGAGCTTAGCAAACGGCGGCTGGAAGCAGTCCAGCGAATTCGAGGGGCGTTTCCGGCAACATATAATTCATCTGCGGCGCGCAGCGTAGCTCGATCATGCTGCATGTCCACATGGGCCTCTCTTCAGTGAATGGCAGTCCTCTGTGGCGAATGCGCCCGCGAATGAACTTCCCCAAGAGGAGAATCGATGCGCCTTTTCCGTTTGATCCTGATATTTTTGCTGGCCACGGGAATTGCATTTGCCCAATCCCCGAGTGACGACGCAACTCCCAAGCCGCCCGTAGCTCCCAAGAGCTTTGACCTTTCCGCAATCGACAAGACAGCCGATCCGTGCGTCGATTTTTACCAGTACGCGTGCGGCAACTGGGTAAAGAACAATCCAATCCCCGCCGACCAGGTCCGCTGGGGCACCTTCGGCGAACTCGCTGAGCGCAACAGGTATTTGTTGTGGCAAGAGCTGGAGGCCGCGGCAAAAGATCCAAAGTCGTCTCTGCAGAAGAAATACGGAAACTTCTACGCAGCCTGCATGAATACCGGTCTGATCGACCAGAAGGGCCTCGAGCCCCTGAAACCGGCGCTCGATCGTGTCGCAAAGCTGCAGAATCCCAAAGAGCTGGCGCCGCTCGTCGGGGAGCTCGCCAAGCAGGGCGATCCCGCCCCGCTTTTTCGTTTCGGTGTGCAGCAGGACGAGAAAGACTCGACAAAGCAGATTGCCGGCGTCTTTCAAGCCGGAATTTCCCTGCCCGATCGCGACTACTACATCGTCGACAACAAGCGATTCCAGACGATCCGTCAGCAGTATCGCGAGCATCTGACCAAAATATTCACGCTGGCTGGGGACAGCCCGGAACAGGCCGCCAAGGAAGCGGACGCCGTGCTGACGATCGAAACGGCTCTTGCCAAGGCTTCCACTCCGCGAGTGGACCTGCGCGATCCGGCCAAGCGGTATCACATCTATACCGTTGACGATTTCCAGAAGCTCACGCCCGACTTTGATTTTTCCGCGTATTTCAAGGACATCGATGTCCGCCCCTTCGACTCGCTCAACGTGGCGACTCCCGACTATTTCAAGGGATTGAACGATCTGATTGCCTCCCAGCCGGTAGATGCCTGGAAGTCGTATCTGCGGTGGCACACGATTCACGGCTCAGTGAGCGACCTGCCCAAGGCGTTCCGCGATGAAAACTTCGAGTTCTTCGAAAAGACTCTGGCCGGACAGAAAGAGCCGACGCCTCGCTGGAAACAGTGCACCGCGCAAACCGATCGAGCGCTGGGCGAAGCAGTTGGCCAGGACTGGGTAAAAGACCATTTCCCGCCTAAAGCGAAGGCCAGCATGGATCAGCTTGTGGCTGCCCTCGACAAGGCTCTGGCTGACGACATCAAAACCCTGCCGTGGATGAGTGACGAAACCAAGAAAGCCGCCGAAGAAAAGCTGAAGCTCTACCGGAACAAGATCGGATATCCGGAAAAATGGCGTGAATATTCGGCTTTGAACGTGAGCCGCGATGATGCTCTGAGCAACGCGCGCAGCAGTGCCGTATTCGAGCGCAACTACAACCTGAACAAGCTCGGCAAGCCCGTGGACGAGAAGGAGTGGGGCATGACTCCGCCGACGGTGAATGCCTACTACAGCTCCTCGATGAACGACATCAACTTCCCCGCCGGCATCCTCCAGCCGCCCTTCTTCGATCCCGACATCGACCCGGCCGTGAATTTCGGCGGAATCGGCGTCGTGATCGGACACGAGATGACCCACGGTTTTGACGACCAGGGGTCAAAATATGACGGCCACGGCAACCTGCGCGAGTGGCAGACGGCCGATGACCGGCAAAAATTCAACGACCGCACGGACTGCGAAGTGAAGGAGTACAACGGCTTCGAGGCAGCTCCTGCTCACGACGGGATCACCGCGCAGAACCTTAACGGAAAGTTGACCCTCGGGGAGAATACGGCCGATAACGGCGGCCTGCGGATCGCGTACCTGGCGCTGCTGGACACGCTGGCGAAGGAAAACAAGTCCGTCGACGCGAAAATCGACGACTACACTTCCGCACAGCGCTTTTTCATTGGCTTTGCCCAGGTATGGTGTTCCAACCAGACCGAGCAATCGGCCCGCCAGCTGGCTCTGACCGACCCTCACTCGCCGGGCAAGTGGCGCACAAACGGCAGCGTGCAGAATTTTGACGAATTCGGGAAGGCATTCGGCTGTCACAAGGGGCAGCCAATGTATCCGGAGAACTCCTGCCGCGTCTGGTAAACCCCGTCAACCTTGGGACCGCAATCCCGGTTGCGGTCCCAAACACGGCTTTTCCCGCCCGATTCTGCGATTTGTCTCTTCTGTCAGCCGATGACGTTGCAGGCACTTTCCCGTCCAAGTGTCATCGGTATCCGCACCTTCAGGCACGAGAGAGAGATGCGTCTGAGTCCCTCGACTCCAATTGAATTCCAAACACGCCCGGCCAGATTCGGCCAAACTAGGCATAACAAGCCCTCGCCTTTTACAATGCTTCAGGGACCCATCCCAAACCCAGCTCTGCTGCGGAATCAGCACACTTGGCGGCTCTCGCCGAACCAGGATGAAGGAATCGCATGAAGTTCAGGAAATTCGGCAAGGCACTTCTGATGACTGCCATCTCTGCTGGCGTGGTCTTCGGAATATCGTCTTGCGTGCAAAGTTATTCGGTCGGCTATCTCTATGTGACCGGAACCAAGACGTCCTCGACGACCGGCGACGGCATTATCAGCGGCTTCAAAATTGACCACAACACCGGCAATCTGGTTGCCATTAATGGACTTCCCGTCAGTACAGCGGGAGCAAATCCAGGCCGGTTTGTATTGCTTTCGGGCTCGAGATTCCTTTATGTGCTGAACCAGGGAACAACCGCGGACGGCGGTCCCTGCAGCCCGACCGATGTCTGCTCGAACGCCAATATCGAGCAATTCGCCATCGGGGGCAATGGAGTTCTCTCCCCTCAGCAAACCTTCTACACCCAGGGCCACAACCCATTTCGTATTCTCGGTGACGCTTCCGGCGCGCACATCATGGTTCTTGATCATGATGCTCCTGACAGCGTCGGATGTTCGCTCGTGTTCGGGAACGGGGTGACAACCTGCGGCGATGTCACGATGTTCAGTGTCGACTCCTCGACGGGCCGCCTCAGCTACGTGCTGAATGCCCAGGTGACCTCCGCCAGCGGAGCGCCGCTCACCTACTTTCCTGTTCCGGCCGACCCCATCGACTTCGCGCTCACCAATAACACTCTGCTCACGCTCAGCGGCACGCCGGACACCGGGGATTCGAATTTCCCCTACGCATTCAATCCCGCGAGCGGCCAGCTGACGATCACCCAGAACAGCACCCAGCCCCTGGGCATGAAGCAGGCGAACGCGATCGTGATTGCCAGCAGCGTTGTTTACGTGCTCGACAATGGAGTCAACACGAACGGCACCAACGGCCAGATTTTCGCCTATACGACGTCGAACGGCTCGTTGCAGGCCCAGGCGAACGGGTACTACGCGGATGATCCGACGCTGAGTAACCCAAACTACGTGATTTCTAACAACACCGGCAAGTGGCTCTACGTGCTGAACCAGGGTGATAACAGCAATACCATCAACCCGCAGAGCGGAATTTCGGCGTTCACCATTACGCAACCTTACATGCTCAGCCCGATCGCAAACGGCGGACAGACTGCCGGAACGGGTGGGGGACCGCGCTGCATTCTCGAGGATCCGTCGAATCAGTTTATCTATACTGCGAATTTCAACGACTCAACCGTGACCGGCCTCTCCATCGATCAGAACCAGGGCAATCTTAGGCCGCTGAGCTCAAAAGCCCACAATGGCGTTTTTCCGCTGCAGGGACCAGCTGCGTGGTGCCTCGTCTCCGGACGAACCAGCTAGGCTCCGCGCCCCGCAGGAATGCGATGCGGGGTGATTTGCAATGAAATGCCGTTTGCGTGCAGTACCCAAGAGCCCTGCCGATACGTGAGAAGAACCAGTATCGGCGGGGCGACACAGTGAATCAGTTCGCGAAATGTCAAAGCCGGCTTAATACGAAAGATGCGCATGAAGTTCAACAAAACGATTCAGTTGCTGGCCATCTCTGCAGTGAGCGTTGTGGCAGCCACTTTTATCTCCGCCTGCGGCACGCTGACGGTCGATTTTGTATACGTCACCAGCGCCCAGGCCGCGGGAGCAAACAACTACGGAGAGGTCGATGTATTCGAGATCAACGCCGAATCGGGCCACATGCGCCAAATCGTCACATCGCCCTTCCCTTCCGGGGGACGAAACCCGGTAGCCGAAGCCGTTTCGCCCGACGAAGCTGATCTCTACGTCGTCAATGAGGACGACAACACCATCGTTCAATTTGCAATCGGCAGTGACGGCAAGCTCTATCCGCAGAACACCATAAACACCCCGGGAATCTTCCCCATGGCCGTGGCCACCGGGCCAAGTTTCCTCTATGTCGTCGACACCTATCAGCCGCTGCCCATCTGCAACCCTGCTTCTCCCTGCTCAGGGTCGATTGCGGTCTTTCCGATTCTGAATGCAGCACAGGCCTCGGCACTGACTCCCCCGCAGCCGGCGAACACGCTGGGCTCGCCGGTGGTGAACGCGAGCATCAGCACGAACTACTGGCCGCTTACGCTTTCCGGCGCCAACGCTGGACACGTCATCGTTCCCACCGCAGTCAACGTCACATCTTCGGGAACGTACGTTTATGTGACCGGATACGATTCCGTCACCAGTCTCGGCTACATATTTGGATTCACGTCCGGTTCTGATGGAGCGCTCTCTGCCCTTCCAGGGTTTCCGGTCCAGGTGGGAGCGCATCCCTCGGCAGCCGCAAGCGACAAGTCGGGCACGTATCTGTACGTGACCGATTCCAGTCAGAACGTGGCATACGGATTCCAGATCGCCGGAGGGGCCCTGGTGCCTTTGAGCGGCAGCCCGTACGCTACAGGCGCCCAACCCACAGCCGTTGTGGTGGACGCGTCTGCAGCATTCGTCATGATCACAAATGGCCAGGATTCGAATCTGTCGGTTTACTCGATGACTTCCGGAAACCTGACCAGGCTGGGCAGCTACGGCACGGGATCCAGGCCGGTCGCCGTGGGCATCGATCCGTCGCTGAATGAGTATGTCTTCACAGCGAACTTTCTGGGCAGCAACGTCAATGGTTTCCAGTTGAACCTGAACGACGGCTCGCTCCTGAATTCACAGTTTTCTCCTTCGGCGGCCAACGCCCTCCCCACTGCGGTGGCGGCGGTTACGCATAAAGAAGGCTTGAAGTAGCATTGCAACCGCTAGTGGCCGACGCCACGAAAACACGCGCCTTTCAGTGCTTTTAGAATGTCTGAAAGGAACCAATTTAACCAGCACTCTCTGGGCTCGCGATTGACGGCCCGTAACGAAGGAAGCGCATGAAGTTCAACAAATTGAGACAGCTCTTTCTGGTCTCCGCAATCGGCTTGGTTGTGGCCACGCTTTTCTCCGGTTGTGCCCTTGTGACGATCGATTATCTGTTTGTGGCCACGTCTGCGAGCACTCTCTCTGGAAACAGCACCGGCTGCTCCGCTGGTGAGATCGAGACTTATGCAGTGGACTCGCAGTCCGGCGCGATTCGCAACGGCGCTTCGCCAGTGTGTTCCGGCGGCACCACCCCCATCGCTCTCGTTGTCACCCCGGGACATGACAATCTTTACGTGTCCAACCAGGTCGACAAGAACATCGTCCACTTCTCGATTGCAGATAATGGCGTGCTGACCAAGCAGGATAGCGTCGCGCTCGCGGGTCCGGTAACCGCTATGGCAATCAGCCCCGATGGCAACACGCTTTACGCGGTGTCGGGGACCACGACGGCCACCCTCTCGGTCTTTCCGCTCTCCTCTGGCGCCATCGCCACGACGCCCGCCACGCAGGTCGCTCTCACCATTCCCGGAAATCCCGCCGATCTCGTAGTTCCGACCGGTATTGCTGTACTGCCAAGCGGCAATGCAGTTTACGCAACGGCCTATGATTTGTCCTCCTACAACCCGGGAGGAATCACGACGAGTACAGCCAGCCCCGGATGGATTTACGGCTTCGCCGTCGGTTCGGGAGGCACATTGACGCCGACTTCGGGCAGCCCCTATACGGCTGGCGTAAAGCCCACGGGCGTATCTGCCGATCCACTCGATAGCTACATCTATGTAACCGACTATGCCTCGAACCAGTTGATTGGCTACGGCGTGTACAGCGGCTACGTTTTGAACTTCCTGCTGAATGGGCCGTACAAGAGCGGTGGTCAGCCAACGGCAGTCACCGTCGATCCGCGCGGCCGCTTCATTTACGTTTCCAACTCTCTCGATTCCACGGTCAGCGCCTACGTAATCGACCTGGCGACGGGAACGCCCTCTTCCGCGGTCAACACGAGCGGCAGCCAGCTTAACGGCACCGACACCCAACCGGTTGCGGTGGCAGTCGATCCGGCGCTCGGCCGGTACGTCTACACTGCAAATTTCCTCGGCAACTCGATCTCCGGTTTCCGGCTCGATCCTACCGCCGGAACGCTGAAACCAACGCAAGCCACGCCTTACCCGACCGGCATTCACCCGACGGCGATCGTGCTCGTTCCTCACGGAAACCATTCACAACAGGTTGTCACCCCGTAAGTCCACGGAATAACCGTTCGCTGAGCCCAGCCCTTGTGGCTGGGCTTTTTGCGCCCCGCATACTCCACGCCAAAACGTTTTACCTGAGGCGTTTTGATCGCTATACTGTCTCCGCATCCGCCGCTCCCTTTCAAACCAGACTGAACGGAAGCGGATACAAGGAGACCGTCAGTGTCAGTTCGCGCACGCTTTCTTTTTCTGTTCATTTCGATCTCTCTATTGGCTGCTGCCGATTCCGTATACGCAGTAACACCTTCCGACCATGATCAATTTCGCGTTGCTGTGTACATCCCAGTCTTCGTCGTTCAGAAGATGAAGGATGCCGACTACCTGCAGAAATCGTGGAACGAGCTATCGAGCCAGGTAAAAGTCGACAAGGTGTATATCGAAACCTACCGCAGCGGAACGATCGCCGACGACGCCACTCTCGAACAGGTCAAGTCCTTCTTTGCGTCGCACAATGTTTTGACAGCGGGCGGCATTGCCTACGTCGGCCGCGGCGACACGGCGGGATCAGACGCTCCCGACGATAGCGGTGGACAGTTCATCTCCATGTGCTACACCGATCCCAAACAACGCGATTACGTGAAGCACATCGCCGAACTTACCGCCCGGCACTTCGACGAGATCATGCTCGACGACTTCTTCTTCAACAACACCAAGTACGATTCCGATATCGCAGCGAAGGGCAGCGCGACCTGGGACGCATTCCGGCTCAAGTTGATGAACGGCGTCTCGCGCGACCTGGTGCTGAACCCCGCTCGCGCTGTCAATCCCAGGGTCAAAGTCATCATCAAGTTTCCAAACTGGTATGAGCACTTCCAGGCCAACGGATACGACCTCGATCGGCAGCCGAAGATGTTCGATGGCATCTACACGGGAACCGAGACACGCGATCCGGTCGACAACGATCAGCACCTGCAGCAGTACGAGAGCTACGAGATTGTGCGCTACTTCGACAACATCGCCCCGGGCCGCAACGGCGGCGGTTGGGTAGACATCTACGACAGCCGTTATATCGATCGATATGCCGAGCAGTTGTGGGACACCATGCTTGCGAAGACGCCCCAGATGATGCTGTTTCAGTACAGTGATCTGCTCCAGCCGGTACAGATGGGCGAACGCAAGGCGTGGGCAGATCTTCCCACTACTTTCACCGCGGCAGGCCTCGAAACGTGGCACGCCAACTCCGGATCAAGCGCGCCCTCGAACTGGGCAACAACCGCCGGATATGCGCTCTCGCAGGTCAATGCCGTTCTCGGAAAGCTGGGCAAGCCGATCGGAATTGCAAGTTACAAACCGTATCAGTCCACCGGCGAAGACTTTCTGCAGAACTACCTCGGCATGATCGGCATTCCCATCGAGATGCGCCCTGACTTCCCTTCCGACGCTCACACCGTCCTCCTTACCGAGCAGGCTGCTTTCGATCCTGATCTCATCAACAAGATGCGCTCGCACCTCGAACAAGGCGGCAGTGTCGTCATCACCACCGGCTTGTTGAAACGACTGCAGGGCAAAGGCATGGAGCAGATTGCCGACATTCGCACCACTGGAAACATTCTTCGAGTGAACGAGTTCTGGGGCGGTTACGGAGCGGGCAGCGGGGCTGACCTGGGCAAGAACTCGGACATCCTGGTTCCGGAAATCGCTTTCCTGACCAACGACGCGTGGCCCATCGTCCGCGGCACCGCAAACGGACGTGGTGCGCCTCTGCTCTTGATGGATCGCTATTCGAAGGGGATTCTTTACATATTGACGATTCCGGAGAACGCGAACGATCTCTACGCTCTGCCGCAGCCCGTACTCAATGCGATCCGGCGCTACGTCCAGTTTGGATTCCCCTTCACGATCGATGCGCCAAGCAAAGTCAGCCTTTTCGCCTACGACAACAACTCATTAGTGATCGAGTCCTTCCTGGACTCGCCAACACAAATCAGAGTCGCGGCTACGGGTAACCCAACTTCGCTGCGCAACCTTGTCACTGGCGAGAAGATCGGCAGCCCAGAAGGAAATTCACTTCCACGGATCCCGCGATCCGAACGTTTACTTTCGCTTTACAATCCAGCCACACAGCTTTATGGCATTCACAGAGGAAGGAAGCAACCAGCAGAAGTAGCGTCCGGAGTGCGCGGGGTTCGGTCTGTTAGTCCCTGGTCCCTGGTCCCTGGTCCCTGGTCCTTGATCCCTGTCTTTCACCTTCACACGTGCATCCAGCGGCGGAGAATTCTCTGCGCCGGCTTCTCGACAAAGTGCAGCGCCAGTAACGCCATACCAATAAGCAGCACGTAGCTGATCCACGGGTCGAATCGGGCCAGACCGAGCCGGTCGAGAACGTGCGAGTCATGAATCATGTTCCAGAGATTGAAGTGCAACAGGTACAGGCAATAGCTGGCCTCGCCAATAAACACCAGCGGCCGCAACCCAAAAAACTTCGACAGCGGATTCACGCCGGCCAGCCCCAGAATCATGCAACCGAACAGTGGCATGAAAAAGCCGTCGTGCAGCAGCGGATAGGGCAGCCGGTGCGCCTGCGTGAGAATCGCAAATGTGGCCGCGAACCCGAAGATGCCCAGGACCAGTCGCTGCTTTCCTGATCGGGGGATCACCTCGTCCAGTTCCGCCAGGAGCACTCCGAATACGAAACTGGCCAGATGCGGAAGGGGCGTGTATTTGAGGGCTTGAAGCCAATTCCCGTAGCTGAAGCGATCGACGTAAGCAAGCCCGTCGGGATTGAAAATCACGTATAACGTTCCCGGCACCAGCCCCACCGCCCAGACGAGGCCCAGCTTCGCCAGGTGCGGTCCTATGCGTTCCGGCCTCCTCCATCGGGCCATCCAGGGAAACAGAACGTAGTAAAACGACTCCGCGGACATCGTCCACGCCGGAGTGTTCAGGAACGTTGCGATCTCCGGGATCCAGCCCTGCAGCAGCAGCGGCGACAGCACGATCCCCGTCCAGAACATCGGCTGCGTGTGCGATACCCATTCCACGGGAATCATCTTGAATGCCAGAATCAGGCTCAGCAAATAGATGGGGTAAAGCCGGGTGAACCGCGCCTCGTAAAAACGCTTGGTCTCCAGTTCACCGGCGCGCGCGCGGGCATTGTAGTTATAACCGAGAACGAAGCCTGAGAGCAGGATGAAGAAGCTCACAGACGCGTACCCTGCGTTCACCACCGGGGCGAGCGGCCCAAACCAGTTTGGATTGGAGAAATGAAAGAGAACGATATTGATGGCTGCAAAGCAGCGCAAGCCTGTCAGAGCATCGAGCCGCGATGGCTTTTTCATTTCCACTTGCTGATCAGACGTTCTTTTGCTCACGCGCGATGCAGCTGCCAGTCGAATCGAAACTCGCATACTCCAGGGAGCCCGAGGCCATGGCCATCAACCCGGCTGGCTAAGCTGTTACCAATGACCCAACCTTCTCGCCCATCACCACCCGCTGGATATTTCCCGGCTGATTCATGTTGAAGATGATCATGGGCAGATTGTTGTCTTTGCAGAGGCTCACGGCGGTAAGATCCATTACCTTCAGTCCCTGCCGCAGGATTTCCATGTAAGTAATCTCGTCATACTTGACTGCGTCTTTCACGAGTACGGGGTCGGCGTTGTATACGCCCTCCACCTTCGTGCCCTTCAGCAGAACATCGGCTTTGATCTCCATGGCGCGGAGACTGGCCGCCGTATCGGTGGAAAAGAAGGGGTTTCCAATTCCTGCCGCGAAAATGACGACCCGTCCCTTCTCAAGATGGCGAACGGCGCGGCGGCGGATGTACGGCTCGGCAATCTGATTCATGAAGACGGCGGTCATCACCCGGCACTGCACATCACGCTGTTCCAAAGAATCCTGCAGAGCGATGGCGTTGATCACCGTCGACAACATGCCCATATTGTCGGCGGAAACACGGTCCATTTCCCTTGCCTGATCGGCGACACCGCGGAAAAAGTTACCTCCACCGACCACGATGCCGATTTCAACACCCAGCTTATGAACGTCGGCAATTTCGTCGGTGATTGCTGCGACCTTGGCGGCATCCAGGCCGAACTTGTTAAGCCCCGCGAGCGCTTCTCCTGAAAGCTTTAGAACAATCCGCTTATACATGCTTTTTCGAGTATCGCATACGGCCTGGGGTTACCCGCAGGCGCCAGTTTTAAGATCAAGCGTCGGGCTTTCCGGGTCCCGTAACGCTCCCACCGGCTCTGCAATCCGCTTCCTGCCGGAGTTTGGATGCCGGCAGAGGCGATTTAACCGTCCTGTCCGAATCGGTCGTCAGTAGGTGAACACCCTGGCGTCCCAGGCCTCCAATTTCAAGGTGGTGCCCCCGGTTTGTGGGGTGCCCGGCACGTTGGCCAAAACCAGTTTGCCGGCAGAAATGCCTTGGGGCAGCGCATACTCCACCGGCTTCTGCCCGAAGTTCAGCACCACCAGGAAGCGCTGGTCCGGTTTGCCGGGCAAACTCAGCGTTCGCGTGTATGCGAAGACCTGCGGATTGGCCGGATCGAGATCCTTGTAGTCGCCGTAGACGAAGGCAGGATTCGCATGATGCAGTGCAATCAGCTGTTGCGTATAGCGCAACACCGAATTGGAGTCGGCCTGTTCCTTCGAAGCGTTAATTTCTGGATAATTCGGGTTTACGGCGAGCCAGGGCCTGGCAGAGGCAGTCGTGAAGCCGGCGTTTGGCGCGTCCTTCCACTGCATGGGCGTGCGGGAATTGTCGCGGCCGAAGCGCTGCGACTCGGAGATGAACTCCGCTTCCGTCATTTTGCCCTGGAGCACCCGCTCCTTGTACGCATTCTTCACTTCGATGTCATTGAATTCGCCCAGGTGCTTGAAGGGAAAATTCGTCATTCCCAGTTCGTCGCCCTGATAAAGGAACGGAGTGCCGCGCAACGTCATCAACATCGTCTCCAGCAGCTTTGCTGAGCGCACACGGAACTCCGGGGTTGAGGTATCGCCGAAATTCGAAACCAGGCGGGGATTGTCGTGATTGGAGAGAAAAACCGTGTCCCAGCTTGTCTTTCCCAGAACCATGGCATGGTGATCGTAGATTGCCTTCAACTCCGGCAGAGCCCACTGCCTCTCGCTGTAGAATTCGCCGCGATTGACGCGCACCGCGTCGAAGTTGAACACGAGGTTCAGTTCGTGGCGAGTACTGTCGATGATCTTCGGCTCCTCCTCGAGCGTGATGCCGATGGCTTCGCCTACGGTCATCACGTCGTATTTGGACAGCACTTCGCGGTTCATCTGTTGCAGATACTCGTCACGGTGCGGACCGTTGGCCCAGATCCGCGAAGGGTCTTTCAACTGCTCCGGCGTCAGATCAGGCAGGCCCGGCTGTTTTGAGATCAGCGGGATAACATCCATCCGGAATCCATCGACGCCCTTGTCGAGCCAGAACTTCATAAGGGAAAACACTTCCTCGCGGACCTTCGGATTGTCCCAGTTCAAATCCGGCTGCTTGACCGCGAAGAGATGCAGGTAAAACTGCCTGGTCGCCTCATCCCATTGCCAGGCGGAGCCCGAGAAATAGCTTGGGTAGTTGTTTGGCGGCAAAGGGTGAGCGAAATCGGCGAGGTTCGGCTTTCCGTCGCGCCAGATGTAATAGTCGCGATAGGCATTTCTTTTTGACGAGCGCGACTCAACGAACCAGCGATTTTCGTCCGATGTGTGGTTCACTACGAGGTCAATGATCAGCCGCATGTGGCGAGCCTTGATGCCCGCGAGCATTCGATCGAAGTCGGCCATGGTGCCGAATTCCTTCATCACCTTGCGGTAATCGCGGATATCGTAGCCGTTGTCCGCGTTCGGCGAGTCGAAATGGGGAGAAAGCCAGATCACGTTCACGCCCAACTTCTGCAGATAGTCGAGATGTTCCGTGATTCCGTTGAGGTCGCCGATGCCGTCCCCGTTCGAGTCCTGAAAACTGCGCGGGTAGATTTGGTAGACGACCGCCTCCTTCCACCACATGGGCTCGTAGCCATTCACCAGCCCCGGGGTCCCCTCAGCGGTTTGCCGAGTTTCTGCGGGGCTCGCAGTCTGCTGCGCATGGATTGGATGGATTGAGCTCGCGGCGATCAGGACAGCACTGAAAATGACGGCGATGATATTTTTCACGCCGCAAATCATATCGCACGGGCCACGTTTTCGGCTGGGGTCGCGGTCACGCATGTGGAGTTCGATGCCGTCAGCAACACGCATAACTGGACTGCACCGGGACAGCTGGGTTTAAACTTTGTCGGCCCCGAATCCATCTCGTAACTTGACAGCCGCTTGGCGTTAGGATACTTTGCATTGTAAAGTGAGTTCTTGATGAGCTTCCCGATCCATCCACTCGACAAGGCACTCGGCGATATCACCAGCATCCGGCGGCAGGTTGCGCGCACCACGGAGTTCCGCGGCTACGGCGCCGCAACGCTTGCGGTCACCGGAGTCTTCGCGATTCTGGCCGCGGTTGCGCAGAACTACCTGGTTCCCAATCCGGCGAACCACATAGGAGCGTACCTGCGAGTCTGGGTCACGACAGCGATCGTGTCGGCGGCGCTCATCGGTATGCAGACTCTCACTCGGGCGCGACGGATACACTCCGGGCTTGCCGACGAGATGATCTTCATGGCCGTGGAGCAGTTCCTTCCTTCCGTTGGCGCCGGCGCTCTCATCGCAATCGTTCTCATCCGCTTTGTTCCCAACTGCGTGTGGATGCTGCCTGCAATGTGGCAGATCACCTTCAGCCTCGGTGTTTTTGCGTCATGCCGCTTTCTGCCGCGCCCCATGGCTGCGGCCGCGGGATGGTATCTGGTCACTGGTCTCGCCTCTCTCGCAATCGGCGATGCGCGGGCTCTCAGCCCCTGGAGCATGGGCATCGCATACGGCGTAGGGCAGCTCATCGTGGCCGGCGTTCTCCTCTGGGGCTCGAAGGAAAGTCCAGATGAAATCTAAATCACCCAATTCGGAAGGCCGCTTCGCCTATGAAGGGCTCGACCGCACCATTCATGAGCGTGCGCGCCTGAGTGTCCTTACCTCGTTGATCACCAATCCGAAGGGCGTCAGCTTCAACGATCTCAAGCAGCTCTGCGCGCTCACCGATGGAAATCTGAGCCGGCACCTCAGCGTCCTCGAGGAAGCGCGAATGGTCGAGATCATCCGTAGCCACGATCGCAACCGGCCGCAGACGATTTGCCGCATTACACCTTCGGGCCGCAAGCGCTACCTCGAATACCTGGAGACACTCGAGCAGGTCGTACGAGACGCCGCGGGCGCGGGCAAGTCGGAAGCAGCCGTCTCGAACCTGCTCGATGGCCTGACGCCTTCGGGCGCTTAAAAAATTTTGTCTGCATACTTTGCAATGCAAAGTAAATAAAGGAAAGGGTAATTCATTGAACGACACTCCGATGTTTCAGACTGCTCTTCCGGCCAGAATCAAATCCCGTTCCATGGGAGTAAAACTGCTCATCGTCTGTGTTCTTGCGCTTTCGATGACCATCCCGGCGCTGTTTGTCGATGATCTGGTCAACGATCGCACGCACAGCGAAGCCGATGTAATCAAGGAAATCAGCGAGCATGTCGGAGGACAGCAGAGCTTTCTGGGACCGACTCTCGCCATCCCTTTCGAAATACCGGCGCGCAATTCGCTGGAGATTACCCGTCACGGCACCTACCTCGTCTTTCCGGCACAGGCAACAGCGGCTCTCAAAATCGCTACTGAAGAACGCCGCCGGTCCCTGTTTCGTGTGCCGGTTTTCCAGGCGGATTTGAAGCTTGATGCCGCCTTCAATCTTGAGGGCGTCCCATCTTCCGCCCCTGAGGGCGCCGTGCTCGATTGGAGTCACGCGGAATTCTTTGTTGGAGTGACGGATGCGCGCGGAGCCATGGCCGATGGCGTACTCACATTCAGTGGAAAGAGCGTCACGCTGACGCCCTCGCAAACCGCCGAGAATCTCACCATCGGTCCCGATCAGAATCAGCAACTCAGGCTCAGGCTCTTCGGCGCGAGTGCCGCGCAACTTACGCCGGGCTCCAGGTTCGACGTCAGCGCGACAGATGCGGTTCTCCGGGGCGCAGCGGATTGCCTTGCTGGCGTATGGCAAAACAACGCGCCTCAACATGCAGGGCGACTGGCCAAATCCCAGCTTTGACGGCGGATTTCTTCCGGTGAGCCACACCATTACGCCTTCCGGCTTCAAGGCCGACTGGAATGTTCCGTTCATCGCTCGCGGCGTTCGCGCCGAAGGCGTCATGGATTCGATCCGCTCGCTCGATGCTACGGCGCTGGGTGTTTCTTTCGTAGAAGTAGCGGACCCGTATCAGTCCGTCACCCGTTCGCTGAAGTACGTCCTGCTCTTCATTGGACTTCTGTTTGTTACCTACTTCGTCTTTGAAGTCACCACGGGCAAGCGGGTTCATCCGGCACAGTACGTCCTGGTTGGCGTCGCCCAGATCATCTTTTACCTGCTCCTGCTCTCGATGGCCGAACGCATCGGATTCGATTACGGGTTTCTCATTGCCGGGGCCGCAACCGTGATTCTGCTCTCTGCGAATGCGGGGTGGATATTCGCGAGCCGCATGCTCGCGTCGCGCGCCCTGGTGGTTTTCACGATGCTTTACTCGCTCATCTACATGCTTCTTCGGCTCGAAGACAATGCCCTGCTCGTGGGAGCAATCGCCAGCTTCCTCGCGGTAGCGGCAGCAATGTACCTGACGCGCTCGATCGACTGGTACGGATCGCTGCCTGAAGCTTCAACAACGAATTCCTAGTCGGCGCAGCACCAGGGTCCCAGACTTACTGCGAATCTGCTTATGAGACAACTCAAATCAAATCCCGATCTTCATGTCGCCATCATCATGGACGGCAACGGCCGCTGGGCCACCCGGCAAGGGCTCTCCCGCGTTGCCGGGCACCGTGCCGGCGTCGCCGCCGTGCGCCGCGTCGTGGAACACGCACCCAGCCTCGGCATCGGTGTTCTCACGCTCTACGCTTTCTCCTCAGACAACTGGGCGCGGCCCGCGCAGGAGGTGCAGAGTATTTTCTGGATCATCCGCGCATTTCTTCGTCTCGAATGCGAACGGCTGCGCAGGAACGGTGTTCGTCTCACCGTGGTCGGCAGACGCGACCGTATCCCGCAGCCTCTTCTTCGCGAGATTCGGCACGCAGAGTCGACAACATCGGCCAACAACACGCTCCGTCTCCGAATCGCCATCGACTACTCATCGCGCACGGCTATCGCCGAGGCCGCTGCTGCTTTTGCCTCCCCGAGCCAGCCTCTTTCCGTCGATAGCATGCGGTCGATCATCACGCCAGTCCCTCACCTCCGATTGCGGAGAGGTCGATCTGCTCATCCGCAGCGGCGGAGAGAAGCGGCTGTCCGACTACCTGCTCTGGGAATCCGCATATGCCGAACTCCATTTCACAGATCGCATGTGGCCGGAGTTCGATGCAAGCGATCTCGAATTGGCAGTCAGCGAATTCCAGCACCGCGAACGCCGCTTTGGCACAGTTCCTGCTGCAAACGGAAGGCCGTCATCTTTGGCCGAGAAATCCGCATGACGACGATCTCTCATCGCGGCCCTATGAAGCGCTCAATGAAGGTGAAATTCATCTTGCCGGCGCTCACCGAGGCGACGGACCCATACTGGCGCCCCATAAAGTATTCCCTGTTTCCGCCGCTGGGGCTTGCCACGCTTGCTGCCTACCTGGCGCCCGAGGATGAGGCCGTAATTGTCGACGAGCATGTCGAGCCACTGAGGCTCGACGACTCGCCCGATCTGGTCGTAATTCAGGTGTACATCACGAATGCGTATCGCGCGTACAAGATCGCCGATTCCTATCGCAAGCTGGGAAGCTACGTCTGTCTGGGTGGGCTCCATGTCACTTCTCTTCCCGACGAAGCTGCTCCACACGCCCATACGATCTTTCTTGGTCCGGGCGATCAGACATTCCCGCGCTTTCTGCAGGATCTTCGCGCAGGAGTTCCGCAACCGGTCTATACCTCCTCTTCGGGACGCACTCTGGAACAAATACCTCCGATTCGCCGCGATCTTATCCGCCGCAATCTTTATCTCGTCCCCAACTCCATCGTTGTGTCGCGTGGCTGTCCTCAACACTGCGATTTCTGCTACAAGGACGCGTTCTTTCAAGGCGGCCGCGGCTTCTACACGCAGCGTGTCGACGAAGCGCTCGCGGAAATCGATCGCTTGCCCGGCCGGCATCTCTATTTTCTCGACGATCATCTTCTGGGCGACCGCCGATTCGCCGAAGCGCTCTTCAACGGTATGAAAGGCATGCGCAGACTCTTCCAGGGCGCGGCTACGGTCGACTCCGTCCTGCGCGGCGATCTCATCGAACGCGCCGCCGAGGCCGGGCTGCGCAGTCTCTTTGTCGGCTTCGAAACGCTCAGCCCCAACAACCTTCGCCTGAGCAACAAGCGCCAGAATCTTGGCCGGGACTACAAAGCCGTCTGCGATCGCCTGCACTCTCTTGGCATCATGATTAACGGCAGCTTCGTGTTTGGAATGGACGACGATGACAAGAACGTCTTCCGAAGCACCGTCGACTGGGCAGTCGAACATGGGATCACCACCGCCACGTTTCATATCATGACGCCGTACCCGGGAACGCTGCTCTACGCGCGGATGATTCGTGAAGGCAGGATCGCAACGCACGACTGGAACTACTACGACACGCGTCACGTGGTATACAGGCCGGCAAAAATCGAACCGGATGAGCTAAAACTTGGATATGCCTGGGCCTACACGGAGTTCTACCGCTGGTCCTCAATTGCGCGCGCTTCGCTTCATCACGGAGCCCTCAAGCACCAGCTCAAACATTTCTTCTACGCATCGGGATGGAAAAAGTTCGAGCCTCTCTGGGATGTTCTCATTCGCGCGAGACGACTCGGGCACATGACCCCGTTACTGGAAGCCGTTCTCTCAAGAGTCACTCGTAGCCAGGTCTCGCCAGATCGAAGATCTGCAACCAGCCCGTTTACGATCATTTCTCCTGATGTCCACGCCTGACCTGGCTGTTGCCTGCGGGCCGGATTCGGAAATTGCACCCCCCCGCGCTCCGCTGGCCGCCCGCTGCCATTTCTGTAACTGTTTTGAAAAATATCTCGAATTGTGACGAGTTGCCGGTTTCACTCGACGGACTGCCAAAAGCGGGGACACGTAGCGCTCGAGAGGCCCCTTTGGTGGACCGGCTGCGTTCCGACGTATTCAAACCCTTGCTAGAATTCGCGCATTGATAGCAGCCTTCTCGCCGCAAGCCGCATCCATCTCTGTGAACGACTTCCTTCTGCCTGCTTGACCGGCGACTTCATGACGCGCTCCTCAAACAAGCCCGTCATTTCGTTCAGCTTAAGAACGATGCAAGTTGAAAGGTGGATGGATCAGGCAGGAACTGATCTTTCCATTCCGGGTCCTCGCAACAACCTAGGGCGAATCGGGCAAACAAACAATCCATCTTCAAAGCCGTGATCGCCTCTTAATTTTCGATGTGCGAACAACCTCGCCGCATGTCACGGCGAAGAATTGTCTTTCGCGTCCCTTGTTTCGCGGTCACTTACGGAGGTCTTCCATGCATTCCCCATCTCACGTGCGAGATGATCGCACTGTCGCAGCCGCAATGCGCCTGAATCTCGCAATCACGATCAGGCTCGCAGTGTTCCTTGCCGTGATTGCATTTACCGCAATAACAGCCTCTGCTCAGGTTGAAAGTGGAGTCATTGCCGGCACCGTCACCGATGATTCGGGCGCGGTGATCCCCAATGCTACCGTGACGGCAACGAGTGTCGCCAGCAACGCGAAACGGACCACACAATCATCAGCCACCGGCACTTACACCATCGTCGGCCTCCAGCCCGGCACCTACCAGGTTACGGTCGACTCCAGCCAATTCAAACCCTACAATGCGAAAGTCGAAGTGACGGTCGGCGGCCATATCACCCTCGACGCCAGGCTTTCCATCAGCGCTACGGTCACCGAAGTGCAGGTGGAAGCCGAAGGCGGTTCCACGGTGAACACGCAGACGCAGGAGCTGTCGCAGGTCGTGGACACCCAGCAGCTCGCCCAGTTGCCGAGCCTCACTCGCAATCCCTATGACTTCGTCGCGATTTCAGGGAATGTGTCGAATGGCGATGCATCGAACTCCGGAAGTTCCACATCGGCCGTCGCGACCAATACCAATTCTCAAAACTCCACGACTCGCGGTGTGGGCTTCAATATCAACGGCCAGCGCTCCACCGGAACGGAGATTCTGCTCGACGGCATCGAGAACATTCAGTTGTTCAACGATCAGATTGGAACCTTTGTGCCCCTGGATTCTGTCCAGGAATACCGCGTATCGACCAGCAACTTCGATGCGCAGTTCGGGCGTGCCTCGGGCGGCGTAGTCAGCGTGACCACGAAAGCGGGGTCAAACTCGCTTCATGGGAGCGCGTGGGAATTTAACCGGCTCTCGGCATACACCTCCAACACCGTAACCAATAGTCAGGCAGGCGCGCCGAAGGGAACCTTCACGAGAAATCAGTTTGGGTTCGATGTCGGCGCACCAATCGTGAAGGACAAGCTCTTCGCCTTTGGAAGCGCGGAGTGGATTCGTGTACGCAGCGCAGCCAGTCTGCTCTCAGGCGTACCAACGCCGGAGTTCCTCGCTACCGCGGCCCCCAACATTCAGGACTTTTTCAGTCAGTACGGCGGGGGACAAACCTTCAATTTCGTTCAGACCTACTCCGCGGCTGATATCTATGGCGGTTCGGGGATCCCGGTACCCGCTGGACTCGACCCCACAACCCCGATGATGGGAACGGTCTCTTACAATGCGCCGACAAACGCGGGCGGCGGACTGCCCGGAAATACATACAACATCGTCGCGCGCGTAGATTACAACCCCAGCGACAGGACGCGGATGTTCGGCAGATTCGTCTACTACAACGAGGTAGACCAGCCGGGCACGCAGTTTGTGTCTCCGTACTCGCAATACGACGTGGGAGCAACCGCAAAGAACCAGGCTTACTTGTTCAGCGTGTCCCACGAATTCAGCTCATCGATCGTCTCCGCGACCAAACTGAGCTTCAATCGCTTCGATCTATTCAACTCCTACGACACCACCTTGCAGAACACACCGTCTCTGGCGGTTTCGCCCAATGCCGTGATTCCCGGAACAGGTTCGTTGATTATCCTGCCGGGCTTCTACACGGAAAATCCAGCGGCCAACGGCGGCCTGCCCTACGGTGGTCCACAAAACCAGCCGCAAATCAACGAGGATCTGAACTGGATGAAGGGCAGGCACTCGATGCAGTTCGGCGCCCAGTTGAATTACGTCCAGGAAAATCAGGCCTACGGGGCATATGCACAGGCTGCAGAACAGCTCGGAAACAACCGGGCGGAGGGCTTCAACAACCTTTATACGGGCGACCTCTTTCTGTTTGAAGCGGCCGCCGATCCAAAGGGCGCGTTGCCCTGCGTGAGGAATCCGTACACCGGCGACCTGGCTCCGACCGGGGGATGTTCCGTGCAACTCCCCACAACGTCCCCAAGCTTTGCGCGCAGCTACCGATTCAGGGATTGGGCGGTGTACGCTCAGGACTCCTTCAAGATGACTCCTCAGCTAACGCTCAACTACGGCCTGCGTTACGAGTACTACGGCGTGCAGCACAACAACAATCAGAATCTCGACTCAAACTTCTACTACGGTACCGGTTCGCTTCCGGAACAAATAAGAACCGGGCAGGTATTCACCGTACCGAACAGCCCGATCCACAAACTCTGGAATCCGAGCTATGGCACACTCGCGCCTCGCGTTGGATTCGCATATGACATCTTCGGCAACGGGCGGGACTCGCTTCGTGGCGGGTACGGAATTTCGTACGAGAAGAATTTCGGCAACGTCACCTTCAACGTAATTCAGAACCCGCCTGCATACGCTGTGATCGTGTTCAACAACGTCTCCGTGACCAACTCGAATCTGGGGCCGCTCGCAGGATCGGTAGCACCCGGGGATTCCCCCTGCTATCCCGCGGTCTGCCTCCCGCCAACCAGTCTCCGCCACATCGACCAGAACATCAGAACAGCCCAGACGCAGTTCTGGAGCCTTGCCCTGGAACATCAGCTTACCCGCAACACCTTCTTCTCTTTGCAGTATGTCGGCGCACGCGGCGTTCACCTGTATGACATCAAGAACTACAACGGACTGGGCAGCGGAAACGTACAACTTGGCGATCCGAATATCGATCCGACTACCGGATTCTATGGACTGACCCGGTTGAACCCTCAGTACTCAAACATCAATAATCGAGGGTCCGAAGCTGGCTCCATCTATCACGGCGGCAACGTGCAATTCCAGTCAAATGATCTGCACCATTCTGGACTGAGTCTCGTGTCGAATTACACCTTCGCTCACTCACTCGATAATCTCAGCACAGCCTTTTCTGAGAGCAACAATGCATTCAGCCTGGGGTATACCAATCCGTTTAACCCCTCGCTCGATTACGGGAATGGCGATCTGGATGTGCGGCACAGGTTTACCGTGGCGCCGATCTGGGCCCCGACGTTCTTCAAGAATCAGGCCAGCTTCAAAGGCGAGGTCCTGGGAGGATGGCAGGTCGCGGGGATTTACACCGTCCACTCGGGAACGCCTTTCTCCTACTACGACTTCACCAACAACTACTCTGGTTACAACGTCGCCCGGTACACACCTCTCGGTGCCGTCACCAAGCATACGTACAATTCGATTCCCAGCGGCGTCTCGGGCGGCGGAGCAAACTCCTACGTGATTGGCACGCTGCCGGCTGCGAACTCGTGGGGTAACTCGACCCTCTTCCCACCAAATCCCGACGATCCAACCACGCCGGATCCTGCATATCCCAACGGTATCTCCGACTGGGGCCCGTTTCCCAACAGTATGATCGCTCGCAACTCATTCCGCGGGCCGGGATACTGGAACTTCGACGTACAGGTCAGCAAGACCTTCCCGATTCATGAGCAGGTAAACCTCGAGCTCCGCGCCGAGGGATTCAACATCTTCAACCACCACAACCTGTTCCTCCAGGAAGCCCTGAACGACGTCTCCAGCAATTCCGTCGTTGACCCATCAACTGGTTTCAACCTCCCCCAGGTCATCGCCTCGAAAGGCGGCATCGGCAACAACGGCGGTGCTAACGATGAAAGACGGTTCGGTCAATTCGCTCTCAGATTGAACTTCTGAAACAACTGCACACCGTAAAAAGAAGGGAGCCCACGGGCTCCCTTCTCTCTTTCGTTAGCTGATGCACTGGTCCCAGATTCCCCGAAAGTGCAATCCTCCATCGAATCTCGACACTCGAAAGCACGTACCAGGACGAGCAATGCAATACCCATAAACAAAAACCCGGAGCTTGCGCTCCGGGCTTTTGCCACTTGCATCCATCCCCCCAAGGATGAATCTCTCTTATTCTGCTGCCGTTTCGGTGGCCTTGGTCTGAGCCACGGTCCACTCCGGCGCGCCCACCTTGAAGCGGGCGAAGCGTCGGATGGTGATGTTCTCGCCGAGTTTGCCGACCTTCTGCGCAATCAACTCCTTGATGCTGACAGCCTGGTCCTTGATGAAGGGCTGCTCGAGAAGGCAAACCTCTTCGTAGAACTTGGCCATCTTGCCTTCCAGCATCTTCTCGACGATGTTCGCGGGTTTACCGGTTGCCGCAGCCTGTGCGCGATAAATCTCCTTCTCGCGCTCCATGTCCTCGGCACTCACATCCTCGGGCTTGATGTATCGCGGATCGCTGGCCGCGATGTGCATCGCAACGTCCTTGAGCAGTTCCTGAAAGTCTTCGGTGCGCGCCACAAAATCGCTCTCGCAGTTGACCTCGACCATCACGCCGATCTTGCCGCCGGCATGAATGTAGGTTCCCACGGCGCCCTCGTTGGTGGTGCGGGCGGCCTTCTTCTGAGCAGAAGCCATGCCACGCTTGCGCAGCACCACGAATGCGTCTTCAATGTTTCCCTTCGTCTCCTGAAGAGCCTTCAGGCAATCACCCATCGGGGCGCCCGACTTCTCACGAAGATCCTTCACCAACTTTGCATCTATCTTCTCTGCCACAGTCATCTCGCTTCCTTATCTTGAAACAGTTCCAAACTATTTTGGTTTTGCGCTGGAGGCGCTGCTAGACACCGCAGATGCCAAAAGAAAAGCGTGGCAACTTTCGTTGTGGCCACGCTTCTCTCGGTTCCATAAAGAACTTACAGGGCGCGTTCGGCCATTTCCTCTTCGTCCAGCGCCGCCTCTGCCGCCGGAGCCTTGCGGACGCCGCTCACCTGCTCGGCAAAATCAACATCCTCCGTCGAAGCTGCCTCGGCAGGCGCTTCGCCGCCCTCAGCCGCCACGGTCTCCTCGGTCGCAAAGGCCTTGTCGCCCACCAGGTTCACACCCTCAGCCGCCGAATCGGCGATCTTCGAGGTGAACAGGCGGATCGCGCGCAGCGCATCGTCGTTGCCCGGAATCACGTAATCGACCACAGTCGGATCGCAGTTCGTATCTACCACCGCAACCACCGGAATGCCCAGCTTGCGCGCTTCCTTCACCGCGATCGCCTCGTTGTTCGAGTCGACGATGAAGAGCGCGTCGGGCAGCCGCTTCATGTTCTTGATACCCGCAAGGTTCGCCTGAAGGTGCTTGCGCTCGCGTTCCAGCCGAATTACTTCCTTCTTCGTCAGCAGCTCGTAGCGGCCGTCAACAGCCATCTCATCCAGTTCCTGAAGGCGCTTCACCGACTTCTGCACTGTCACCCAGTTGGTCAGCAGCCCGCCCAGCCAGCGCTGGTTGATGTAGGGCATGCTTGCACGACCCGCCTCTTCGGCGATCGCATCCTGGGCCTGGCGCTTGGTCCCGACGAACAGAATCGTCTTGCCGCTGGCGCACAGGTCTGTGACAAACTTCGACGCATCCTTAAACAACTTGAGCGTCTTCTGCAGGTCGATGATGTAAATTCCGTTGCGCTCGCCAAAGATGTATTCCTTCATCTTCGGGTTCCAGCGCTTCGTCTGATGCCCGAAGTGAACACCCGCTTCGAGCAGCTCCTTCATTGTGATCGTGGCCATTGGCCTCCTTCGTGGATTGCATCCGGGCTAACCTTCGTCTGGCCCGAATTGAACCCGCTTATGCGGGAGATTGAACTGCCTGCCAAGTTCCTCAGTTCATCAGTTCTCAGCCTTCAACAGTTGGAATCGCCAACTAAAAACTGTGACTGACAACTGAATACTGAAGCGCGCCCTAGCGCTTGCTAGAACTGGAACCGCTTGCGTGCGCCCTTCTGACCGTACTTCTTCCGCTCCTTCACACGAGCGTCGCGGGTCAACAGGCCTTCGGCCTTGAGCGCCTTCCTCAACTCTGGATTGAACAGGATCAGTGCACGGGCAACGCCCATCTTCACTGCGTCGGCCTGCGAGGCCACTCCGCCGCTGCTCACCGTAGTGAGCACGTCGAAGCTCGACGCGAGTTCAACAACCTGCAGCGTCTTCTTCGCAGCAACCCTCTGCTGCTCGGTCACGAAGTACTCTTCGAAAGGCTTGCCGTTCACCTTCCACTCACCGGTGCCCGGACGCAGAAAAACGCGGGCAATCGCCGACTTGCGGCGTCCCGTCCCGTAATACTGAACCAAATCTGCCATTCAATCCTCTTTAGCTATCAGCCTTAGCCCTCAGCCTTCAGCTTGTTCTTGCAAACCCAACCTCTTTTGCCTCAACCGTTCGCTTCCCCACGTAAAAACTGAAAGCTGATGACTGAAGGCTGAAAACTGGTTTTAGGCGACTTCCAGCGCCACCGGCTGCTGCGCCTGGTGGGGATGCTGGTCGCCGCGATACACCTTCAACTTGGTCGCCATGGCACGGCCGAGCTTCGACTTCGGCAGCATGCCCTTGATCGCCTCTTCCAGAATCTTCTCTGGCCTGCGAGCCAAAAGGCGCGAAAACTCCTCTTCACGCAGTCCGCCCGGAAACCCTGTGTAGCGGCGATAAACCTTCTTCTGGGCTTTCAAACCCGTCAGCCGAACCTTCTCGGCGTTAATCACGATCACGTGGTCGCCCATGTCGATATACGGCACGTACTTGGGATTCAGCTTGCCGCTCAGAACATCGGCCGCCTTGGTCGCCAGCCGGCCCAGGGTCTTGCCGCTCGCGTCAACCACATACCACTTGCGGTCAATATCCTTGCCGCTCGGAACAAAGGTGCTCATCTCTCTCCTGCCCTCTATATGAAAACTGCGGCGCAAAGCGCCTTTGTCCATGGCATCCGCGCATGGACTGAATTTCACCCACTTCCAAACAATCCTGTTCGGGTGAGGACTGCGAAGTTCGCCCTCCGAGGGGCTCCTGGCTCTGTGGAAAGCTCTTCCTGTTCCACAGAAGGTGCCTGTTCCGCTGGAAAACCTCTTGGCATCCCATCGGCCGGGTCCGGGCTAAACCGCTTCACCTCATAGACTTGAATCGTTTATGAGAGCCCATCCATAGACCCCAGGCGCAACACCGCACGAGGTCTTAGAATACTCGAATCACCCCGTAGAGTCAACGAATTGTGCGTTATTCCGTCGGCAGCGGCCCTCTCCTGAAGCCCTTCCAAAGGGGCGCGGATAGCCCGACGATCCCGCCCGGAATCTGCTTTAACCGCAAATCGGCATCCCGTGTGGCTAGCCGCGCAGAGCTCGATCGAGATCGGTCCACAGGTCTTCGACAGTTTCGATTCCCACGCTAAGCCGCAGCAAACCCGGAGGCAGGTGCTCCTGCCCGGGGATGCTGGCACGCCGTTCAATCGTTGACTCCACCCCGCCCAGACTTGTGGCGTGTTGGATGAGCTGCAAGCTGGCGCACACGGCGTCGGCGGCAGGCGCGCCGCCATGCACATCGAACGAGATGATCGCACCGAATCCCTTCAGTTGGCGTCGCGCGGCCTGGTGAGTCGGGTGGCTTTTCAGGCCGGGATAACGAGTCAGAGCGACCTTGGGATGGTGCGCCAGGCGCTCGGCCAGGATCATCGCGTTGCGTTGCGCGCGCTCCAGTCGAACCCCCAGCGTCCTGGCCCCGCGAACCGCGAGAAACGCTTCCAGTGCGCCGGGCGTCGCACCCCCAAGTTCCCGGGCGTGCCGGATCGACGCCAGCAGTTTCGAGTCACGCACAGTCACGGCGCCGCAAAGCAGATCCGAGTGTCCACCAATGAACTTCGTCACCGATTGCACCGAAACGTCCGCACCCAGCGCCAGCGGACGCTGATTGAGCGGCGTCGCAAAAGTATTGTCCACCACCAGAATCGCCCCACGCTTCCGCGGTGCGGCACAGATAACGTCGAGATCAGCCACGGTGAGCAGCGGATTAGATGGCGACTCCAACCAGATCAAGTCGGCCACACCGCACATCTCGATCCACCCCGATGTGTCCGTCATTGCGACGCGTCGCACCGTCCATCGACCGCGGTCCTGGCCGGCATTCGCGAGTCCCACGACACCCTGGTAGCAGTCGTCGGGAAGCGCCACGATCGACCCTGGGGAAACTTGATCGAAGACTGCCGCGACCCCCGCCATGCCGGAGGAGAAGGAAACGGAAGAGCCCCCCTCGATGCCGCCGACTATCTCTTCCAGCGCCTCCCACCCCGGCGTGCCGTCATCGCGAGAATAGGATCGGCGCTCTCCCAACACGAAATTCGAGGCAGGAGTTGGCGGTACATTCAACGGTGAGCCCGGGCGCCGGTCCCGCCCTGCGGAGACTAGCCACGATTCGAGCGAGGCTGCCTCAGGAGCATCGTGTCCCGTTCTGATCTTCGATTTCATTGATCCATCTTAGCGAATAACTCCATGCACACTGATGCGCCCGGCATCCATGATGTTTCGGCCACTCTCGACGCCGCGTTCAGCCTTCACTTCATCCCGAGGCTGCGCTTCATCGGATGAGCCTCGGTGTTGAAGATGACTGAGTCGAAGTCGATCGTCGACTCCGGCGCAAACAGCAGATACAGATACTTCAGCGTCTCTGCAAAGAAAAAGCTCTCCATGGCGTCGCGCTTCGTCTTGCTGCGCACGTCCGACAGCGCAGCATAGCCGTCATCCGTCCGGCAATACTTCACCAGCCCATCGAAATAGGTCCGCCCCATCGCCAGGTACTTGGGGTCGTGCGTGTAGTGATAGAGGTACCAGGTCGATTCAATGATCTCCGGACGCAATTCGTAGCCCGGAGCCGTGATCTGCATCTTGGCGTAATCAAACTGCTCCGGCTCGATCCCCGCCACATTCCACATCTTGAAGCTCGACTCCTGCAGTCTCTCGGCGCCACGAAGATCATCGCCAAGCGCCAGCACCGCTGGGTAGAACGCATCGAGCGCTCCATAGTAGGTATGCGTGCGCTGTCCGCTGTTCATGTCCGCCTGTCCGTACCAGAGCCCTGTTGGCTGCTCGTCAGCCAGGTACTTCTCGATCGCCTTTTGGCTTTCCATCCACATGGCCGCGCAATCCTTATCGCCGAAGAGGATCGAAGCCTTCAGAAGATACTCATAGTAGGAATCGATCCCACCCATGATGCCCGCAGTCGGATCGGTCCACTTCCCCGTCTCTACATCGATCTCGGATCCCACTAACCCGATGGGGGAACGCCTCTTGTACAACTCCACTAATGCGTGCTTCGCCTTGTCGTAGTACTCCTGCTTGCCGGTATGCCGCGCAAGCATTCCGTATTCGATCAGCAGCGTGCCGATCTCGGCGGGGTTGCTGCGTGCTCCACGCACGGCGCCGGTGTGCAGGTTCACATACTCGTAAGGCATGCCAGTGGGCGAGTCGAACATCGGAAGCATGCGCCGGCCGAGTTCATCAGCCAACTCGAGGAGACGCTTGTCGCCGGTCAGCTCGTAGCAGGAGATGAGGCCGCCAAGCAGTCGAATCGTGATCTCGAAGTCTTTGACGTAGATGTCCTGGTCGAGATTCAGTTTGGTGTCGATGATCTGCCGCGCTTCCTCGGCCTGCGTTTTTGCACCCATCAGGGTCAGAGTGTCGAGCGCGTCCACCGGGGTCATTAGCAATGTGTGCCCCTCGCCATACCAGTCAAATGGCTTCTGGCTCAGCGGCTTCAGCGCGTCGTGCCCCCACGCATATTTCTTGTACCCCTCCCACGCATGCAACGTCTCGGCGCGCACCTTCTCCGCCAGCACCGCTTTCTCCGCATCACTCATCGCCTTCTTCGGTGCACTCGCCGACACTGCGCTCCCAGAAGCGCTCGCGGCAGAGTCCTGCCCAAAACCAGCCAGTCCAGACATAGCTGCCAACAAAACAACAACCCGCCAACAGAATTTCGAACCGCGCATCTTCACCCTCTGAAGCAACGCAAACATCATACGGAATCCGCCGCAACACCCGTGCGGTCTCTGAGGAGTTCTGCCGCAAACAAAACCACCCGGACCGCATCAGGTCCGGGTGGTCAAGCTAAAAGCTTACCGTGGAAACGCTGCCTTTACGCCACGCTTTGGTTCAGTGAACTTACCCTGAAGCGCTTCATCTGGATCGACAGCGTCCGCTCGATCTTGCGCAGCTCGCCGCGTTCCTCCGGTCCCGCGAAGGTTGAGGCAACGCCCTTTTGCGAGGCGCGCCCCGTGCGGCCTACACGGTGAACAAAGTCCTCTGCCAGCTTCGGCATGTCGTAATTGATCACGTGCGCCACATTCGCCACGTCGATGCCGCGAGCGGCAACATCCGTAGCAACCAGCACCCGGTGATGGCCCTCAGAGAAACTCCGCAAAGCCGAATTCCGCTGCGACTGCGAGCGGTCGCCGTGAATCTGCGTCGCCGACCAGCCCGAACGGCTTAGCCTGCGCGCCACGCGATCCGCGCCGTGCTTGGTCCGCACAAACACCAGGAAGCTGCCATCCTCTGAATCCAGAAGATGCTCGAGCAGTTCCTGCTTTTGATCGTGAGCAACTTCAAATGTGCGCAGTTCCACATTCTCCGCCGGCTTCAAAACCGAGCCGATCTCCACGCGCACCGGGTTGTTGAGATACTTGCGCGCCACTTCCTTCACCGCGCCTTCCAGCGTGGCGGAGTAGCAGAGTGTCTGCCGTGATGTCGGCAGCGTTGTTGCAATGCGAGCAATGGCCGGCTGAAAGCCCATATCCAGCATCCGGTCCACTTCATCGAGAACCAGCATCTGGATCTGGTCCATCCGAACCAGCTTCCTCTTCAAATAATCCTCGAGCCTGCCCGGAGTGGCCACAATCAGCCGCGCGCCGCGGCGAATGGCGTCGACTTGCGGGCGTTCCTGCATGCCGCCAACCACCAGTGCCACGCTCTGCTCCGAACTGGTTCGAACGACTTTGAAAGCCGCCTCCACCTGCATCGCCAGCTCCCGCGTCGGCAGCAGTATCAACGCCTGCGCGGCATTGCGATCCCGCACCTTCTCGAGCATCTGCACAATGGGAATCAGAAAGCTGAGCGTCTTGCCGGTGCCTGTCTGCGCGGTGGCCAGCACATCGCGGCCCTCCAGCGCTGGAGGAATCGCGCCCGCCTGTACCGGCGTCGGGGTTACAAAATTGTTTGTGTTGAGCCGCGCCATCAGCGTGGCCGAAAGTCCAAATTGCGAAAACTGGACCTGCGAAAATTGTGTCGTCAAAATATATTCATTTCCTGAATTCCGGAGCCCGTCTTCCCTTAAGGCTTGCAATCGGAACCCGACCGTGCAGCCGCACACACGAATCCTTTACCGGTGCGAACTGCTCTTCAATTTATGCGTAAGGGAGAACCAAATACGTCCCGGGGACTGACCATCAGACAAAATATCCGAGGTCCGGACCTGCCACACGCTACGTCTTGCCGCCGGTTCAGCGCATTGCCGTCCGGCACCACGAGCCAGCACATAACTGGACAATGCTCCAGAAAAAACTGAAGCCGACGTGGTCACGCTGTAGGGGCTTGGGGGAAATCTGTGCCAGGCTGAATTGCCTTAATAAGAAGGGGCAAACCGCCGCTCACGTCCAAATCACTGAGCGCAAAGCTAGTATAGCATGGCTTCGCTTCCTTCTCGCTTTCGCTCTGTTTACAGACCAGTTAGTGACGCATTGCCGGTGATCCAGGCACAGGTTCGGAGAGCGGGCGATTCCACTCAGGGAAGCTCCACAGCCCAGGCAACAATCCTCCAGCCCGCATCCTCCCGGGTCCACAAGAGCAGAAGAGCGGGTGATTGTTCCTCCCCGTAATTGAACCGGCTGGCGCTCAGGTAATACGCTCCGTATTTTGCTTCGGCCGGTTTCACGTCCGGAGAGCTCGCGGGCAGATGACGGCTCTGGCATAGAAAACTAGCGGCCAGCTGCTCAGGCACGGCCATAATTGCGAATGCTTCGGAGTTTTCGTGCTGCACGGGGCGAAGCAGATCATTGACGGGCTGCACACCCGACATCATCTCTGTGAGATTCGCGCTCGTTGGAATTCTCGCGAGCGGTTGTTGCAACGCCGACTGGATTCTGGCGGTGGGCGTCAGCTTCTTCTGATCTGCGGAGGGTGTCGCAAGACACTCGTAGGAGCGCTTTGACGCAAACCGGGAAGCCTCGGAAACATTCCGCTTCATAATCCAACTCTGGTAGAACTGCGTGACGTCGGTGACCAGCGCCGGATCACCGGATATGTTCCGCGGTTCTTCCACGGCGGGTGCGCCCGGAGCGGCACCGCTCTTTGGGACGAGGCCCGCATCGCTTCCATCCTCGATGCGGACGGCAATGATTTTCCAATAGCCGCCCTCCTGTGCCCAAAGCAAAGACATGACCTTGTCCCGGCCATCTCCCTTTTTCGCGCGAAACGCTGTGGCGAAATACTTCTCATCTGACTTTTTGGTCGAGTCGCCGGCCGATACGGCGACGCATTCCTCGTCCTGTCCCATGTCCGACGGCAAGTTCACCAGCCGAAATTCGGATGGATACGCGTTCTTTGCCGGCTTCAATGCCTGCGACCATTTTTCGGCAGGCTCGAAGACCTCGGTCACGGAATTCACCGCGCCAAGGCTATCGCCGAATCGCTGCATGGCCTTCATTGTTTGCAGCCGAATCATTCCTTGTGGCACAGGTTGCGTGTTCTTCTTCGCCAACACCTCCAGACAGGGATAGCTGCGGCGCGAAAAATAGGTAACCGACTTATTCGGTTCCTTCGCGACAACCCAACTTTGAAGAAAATCGTGCGCGCTCTTGTCGACGCCCTGATCGGCCTTTACGCCGGGATTCATGGGAATCTGCCCGAGGCGCTCGGTGGCGGCCTCCTTTGGTTGCCCTCCCCCAGTTCCGAGTTGTCCAAAGACGTCGCGCCACCAGCCATTCAGACCCGTCCAGCGCCCGTCATGACGGGCGAGGTTGTTTCCTGCTCGGACGTCGGAGTTGGAAGCGGACAAATGTCCATTGACGAGTGCCTTCGGAAATCCGGAAGCGCGATAGTCGACGTCGACGTCAGACAATTTGTGGTCGCGTGAAATTGAGAACTGAATCGACGGAGGTCCGTTCTTCAGCCTGAAACAGATGGGAAACCCCTTGTGATAACCGGTGTTCTCTTTATCACGAAAGAACTCCTGGCTGCGGCTCAGGACGTCAACCGCATCGGGCTTCAGGTACACATATAGGCGGAACTGCTGGTCGCCACTTGCACCGGATTCCTCTCCCATCACCTGATCAACGGCGTCAACCAGGTCAATTGCGCGCCCGAGGCTCTTGCCATGCGAATCGGTCATTTTGGCGTTTAGCAGCGCATGGGTCACTGCGTCGAACGTGGTGCGAATAGACAATCGAGCGCCGTCATAGACCTGCTGGGGGACAAGCGCGCTACCCGTGGTGGCGTTATAACTGCGAATAAAGTTGTCAATGAGACGCACTTGCTCGGGACGCAGCTCCGCATAGGATCTCCCAAGCTCCAAAGCTTCACCTGTCGGCTTTTGCGAAGTGGTCGCCTTCTGATTCGGTTGCGGCTGGGGAAAAGACAACTCCGTCGCGACAAGCGAGACAAGGATGAGAAGGAGCAGTCGGGTTAGTCGTTTCATCGTGAGCCCCCAAGGAAGAAAACGAGAATTGAAAAGGCCTTACATCATCGGAGCAAAGTTCAAAATGCAAGGTGAAACGGGCGCATCAGCGATTTACGGTGCAATCCAAATGGGGTGAGACGATCCCTGGAGTGGTTTTGCGAATCAAGGAAACCGAATCTGCCGCGGGACCCCTGGGCCTGCAATCTGGCGTTTGCTGTTTCGCGGGAAATCGTCGGTCCGCGTCTCAGCGTTCCTCTTTTCGTTGTTGCTGGTCTGCCGGGGCCCTTCTCTATCAGCCCACGGTGCCGCCGGGAGCAAGCCGAGTGCCCGCGGCGGAACCCTTGGGGACTGATTTTCAGACTGCTACCGAAAGGATGCGTTAATGCCCTGACGGCGCGCATCCCCTTCGGTGCTCAATCAGAGCTGCAGACGTCACGTGCAGCTGGGCCGTGAAACATTGGCAGGGTGTTACTTTTCCTTTGCCGCCTCCACAACCTTTTTTGGCGACGTCTGTTCCAAAGTTGCAGTCAGGTCCGATGCGGATGAGGGCGCCTTTACCGTTCCTGAAAAGATCTCGTCCGCTGAGACTTCTTTTCCATACAGCTTCTCGTTGTCGTCTTTATCGGGGGCTAAAGAGGTTCCGGAGAGGGAGACACCACCAAACACGCCTTTCGAGCGAGAGTAGGAAAGCATCTGGGCTTGCATGGTGGCGGTCGTTGAAGCTTCCGCAGCCTTGCCGACAGGACCAGCTGCAATACTGGTTTCTGCGCCCAACTTGGCATTTCCCTTCATCACTGAACGCGCCCCGGCGTCGTTCATCACCATAATCACAAAGTCGGTTGCCTGCCCGCCGATCTGCAAGCCAAAGCTTCCGCCACTGGACCGCATCATAATAGGTGCGCTCCAGGGACCATCGAAATTCGCACCGCTACGGCAGTTCATAACTCCCTGGCCATATTGGGCTCCGACGATGAACCCGGCTTTCTTGACCGAAGGCAGAATAATCACGCAGACGGACTTGTTGAGCAAGTTGATAGGCAGGCCGTTCTCTTTGTCAGCCGCAAGTTCCTTAAACACCGTATTAGCACTGGTGACTCTTTCGCTCGGTGATTCTGCTTGCGCTAGAAATGAGACGGAGCAGAGTGCAGCAGCGGCAATGGCTGATGCTGTTTTTGCAAGTCGACTGCAGGTTTTTCGTGTGATCACAGCAAGCTCCTTTTGGTTGGGCTATTTTCGTGGTTGGGCATCCTTCTTCCGTTCCTCGCCTGTTTGAATCGGTTCCATCAAAAGCTGGACTCCGAATAAGCACTGCCTTGGGCGTCTGGTCGTCGGTAGACACCTTGAACTTGTCTACCCCTGAGGATTGGTAGCGCGGATTGCGCATTCGACAGAATTGATATTGATAGTGAGAGAGGAGTCAACACCGACATCGAAGTGAAGGCACATGATGTGGTCCGCCGATTATGTTTGGTAATTCGTGCTTGCCGATTATGTTTGGTAATTCGTGCTTGGTATTCTGCCCCGGCAAAGGACTAGGCAACAATCTCGGATGCAGTACTGAGCGCTAGGGTTGCCCGGGGTCTGGAGGTTCCGACACAGCCGGATAGAATAGCCGGATCGCCTTTCCAACTATCATTCCGACTTCGCTATCTGGGTGCGCCGCTTGAATTTTGCTGCTGCTGCATTCCCTTCAACATTTGAGCTTCTTTGGCATTTGGCTCGGGAACGGCGATGATCACGTCCTGCATGTCGCCTTCAACGTGAATGGGTATCGAGACAGCTCCGTAAAAGTGGCGTGGCCGGCCCTCATACTGCGAAGGCATCGGAACATCCGAATGGGGTGCATCTACCTCGACGAAGTCCACATCCGCTGACATCGAGCTGGAAAGAACGTAATCGCCTTCGTATACAAAGTAGAAAGTAAAACCGGGATTGTCCTTGGTAGCATTTGCGGCGGCGACGAAGGACTTGTCATCGGCATTCGAAAGCACGGCCATACCCGCATTGACCACGTGCCTATCCTGAGCGGAAACGAAATTGCCGGAAACAGTGTGCAGCTTGCCCATCGGAATCTGAATATCTTCGCCGGTGCGCTCTTCACCGAGGGCAATTGAGAACGACGAAGCATCCTTCAACCGCGGAGTACTGCCGGAAAAGATGGTCAGCCTTGAAGCTGTCCCGTTGTCTCCTGTGCTGGATGTACTATGCGATGAAATATAGCGGATCGACCTTATTGCGCTCAGCTTTACCACGACGACGTACTTCCCCGAGGGCAGGCCGCTGATTCGATAGTTTCCGCGATCATCGGTTACGATGCGGGCCCACATGTTAGCGGGCATGCTGTCAAATGCAGTCCAGCCCTCCTTCCCCCCTTGAGGCTTCTGGATCAGTGCTGAGACGTCAACGCCTGCCGCAGGAGTTCCGTCATCATAGCGAACGGTCCCGTTGATGGCCCCTCCGCGCTCTAGAACGACATCGATATTCACCGGCAAAATCGATTCGACATCCACCTGTGCCATCGATTTTAAGACTCGTTCCCTTGCCGCCCTCTGCTCGGAACTGGGAGGTTCGTGGGCTTCCGATAAGGACCCACCCTCGGCGATCGATAGCCTCGTGTAGGGCGATACGTAACCTGCATAAAGTGCGGTCACATCGTACGAGCCGTATGGAACCTGCGGGAAGAAGTAACTGCCGTCGAAAGAAGTTTCGATGGAAAGCGAGAGTCCATTGTCCTCGCCGTTGCTGCGGCCTGGCGGTCCGGATTCTCGGAGCGACATCGTTGGCTGGAGGTAAACTGTGGCATTCCGTGCAGGGGATTTCGTGTCCCCCAGGTAGACGTGGCCGCTTACTGCTCCGAATGCCGGGATCTTGGCAGAGGAAGCGTTCGGCGCCTCGCTCGGACTTTGACCCTCAGCTCGTCGGTGTGTTGGAGAAGCAAGAATCAAAAAAACGAGACCGAACAGTGCGGGAGCCGTCTTCATGACACGAAGAGCTTACCATCCGCTGCTCCACTCGTGCCGTTCAGATTCGAGATGAGTGGTGAGCTACCCCGTCAATGACTCACCAGTAAACAGTTCTTTGCTGGCGGAATTCGATTGCATCTTGTGCCGAATTTGAGGCAGGGAGCGGTTTTATTGTGACCACCATCTACCGCTCTTCCAGCCGCGACACCACCTGCTGCACCAGCTTCTCCAATTCCGGACTTACCGGTACGTTCGCGTCATCCGGCTCGGACAACGGAGCCATGCGCGCATCGGGAAATCCCAGCCGCCGCTTCAGAGCGAGAATCTCCTGGATCTTCTCGTCCGGTATCGGCTTCATCGGTTTCCCAAGCTGTTTCGCAATGACGCAGATCTTGCAGTAGGACTCGAGAATCTCAACGAGCCACTCCGCGTGGGTTACTGTGTCGGACCAGCAGACCACTCCGTGGTTCGCGAGCAGGATCGTGTTGTGATCCTTCACAAACGGGAGCACGGACTCCGCAAAAGCCTTCGTGCCTGCTGTTTCGTAGCGGGTCAAAGCTGCCGGGCCGATAAACAGCTCGTACTCGGAGATCAGCCCCACCGGAGGCGCCTCGCCCGTGAGCGAGAAAGCCGTTGCATAGGGCGGATGGCAATGGACTACGGCGCGTGCGTGTGCATTGGAGCGATAAATCTCGAGATGAAGGAACAGTTCGCTGGTGCGAAGCCTGTGGCCCGCAAGAATATTTCCGTCGAGATCCGAAAGGCATAGATCCGCCGGTTCCATGTCGCGCTTGCTCATCATGGTGGGTGTGCACAGAACGTATCTGTCCCCCAGCCGGCAACTGATATTCCCCCCGTTGCCATCGACATACTGCCGCTCCCACAACTTGCGGCCAGTCGCGACGATCTCCGCCTTTAGAGCCTCCGCCTCCAGCGAACCCGCGATCGCAGACGGGGATCTCTCTCCGGGCCCTGGCGTCCAGAACGCCTTCTCGACGGTGTTCACGACCTCTCTTACCTGTTCAGATGTTGGATTCGCCGCATGCTCCATGGCTGACCTCAGCAGGACGCCTCCACGGGTCGGAACGATCCAACCGGCTTTCCGCGCCCTGCCTCTACATATAGGTCCAAAAGTGGTCGATGCAGAGTGATGCAGGTCACCGAGGAGCAGCCGAGATCGTCAGTCCGCAGCCACCAGTTTTCTTTGCAATGCCTCGAGGGTCTGCCCCTTGGTCTCGGGATAGGCGACCAGAACCGTCACAAACTGGACTACCGTCATGATCGCGAAGAAGACGAACGGCGTAGCCGCGCTCATCGCATGAACCACCACCGGGAACTCAAGTTGAATGATGGTGTTCATCAGCCAATGGCTGGCCGAACCCACACCTTGTCCCTTGGAGCGGACAGAGGTGGGAAACACTTCGCCGATGTAGACCCAGATCACTGCGCCCTGCGAAAACGCGAAGAATCCGATGTAGGTGATCAGCAGCCACACCAGCATCGACTCATGCGTATGAGACCAGAAGACGTATGCAACGCCGGCCAGGCACACGGCAGTTCCGGCGGCGCCGATCAGTAGAAGCGTCTTGCGGCCAAGCTTGTCGATCACACTCATGCCCACGATCGTGAAGATGAGGTTGGTGGCTCCAATCGCAATCGCTTTCTGGTCGCCTGACAGCTGGCTGAAGCCGGCCGCGGCAAAAATATCATTGATGTAGTAAAGGATGGCGTTCACTCCGGCCAACTGATTGAATGCGCCGATGGAAATCGCCAGAAACAACGGGTATCGATACTTCCACTGGAAGACCCGCTCGTGAGCCGACGCGTGTTCCTGCTGGAGCGCAGCCCGGATGTCTGCAAGCTCTGCTTCAGGATTCGGATCGCCCATCATCTTCAGCACGGCCAGCGCTTCGTCAATGCGGTTCTTGGATGCCGACCAGCGCGGGCTGCGCGGAATCCCGAACAGCAGAATCAGAAAGCCCACCGCCGGAATGCCCGCGATGCCAACCTGCCAGCGCCATTCCGTTGCGCCCAGGTGCATCGTCCGGATCACGTAGTTCGACATGTAGGCCAGCATGATGCCAAACACTACGTTGAACTGAAAGAGCGCGACAAAGCGCCCGCGCCACTTAGCCGGAGACAACTCGGCAATGTAGACCGGCCCAAGAACGGAAGAAGCGCCAATGCCCAGCCCGCCGATAAACCGAAAGACCAGAAACGAGTCCCAGTTCCAGGCGAAAGCGCAACCCAGCGCCGAAATCACGTAGAGAACAGCCGTAATACGAAGAGTCTCGCGGCTGCCCATGCGCTGACCGATTTGCCCGGCTCCCAGCGCTCCAATCACAGTGCCGACGAGGCCTATCGCAACCGTAAGCCCCTCTTTGTGCGGATCGAGATCGTAGAGCTTGACGAGGGCGCCGATCGCGCCGGCAATCACAACCGTGTCGAAGCCGAAAAGCAGTCCACCGAGTGCTCCCGTAAGGGTCGCCTTCAGCAGGTTCAGATTGAATCGCATGGTCTCGTAGTCCTTGGATAACCTCAACATCCTACAGACACGAGCGCATGCCCGCAATCACAAGCCCTTTCGGTCAATCAGCCCTCGGCATCGTTTCCCGGCGTTACGACCAGAGCCCGGCAGCGGGTCGTTCCCCCGGCGCTCCAGGCAATCGCCATCTCGCTGTCGAGGTAGACGCAGTCTCCGGCCTCAAGCACCTCGTGCATGCCGCCCGCGTCCAGATTCAATGTGCCCTCGAGCACATAGATCACGCTGCAAACCTCCCGGCCCGCCTCCGTCATCATCCCGGTCACACCGGGCGGATACTCGGCCATTCTGGCTACGAGTTTTGTGGCGGAGGTCACAGCATGCAGCGGAATCTGCTTCATTGCCTCCGCTACCCGGCCATTTTCTGTCAGGTGCGCCTTTCGCGTGATCGCAAGCATGTGCTTCGCCGGCTCGGCGAAAAAGTAGCTGAGCCCCACGCCATATACCCTGCAAATGTTCGACAGGGTAGGAAGCGTCGGGATCATCCGGTCAGTTTCCAGCTTGGAGAGAAGCGCCGTCGACAAGCCTGTTTCCACTGCCAGGCGCGAGAGCGTCAAATGTTTTTGCGTTCGCAACGTACGTAACTTCATGCCAATGCAGTAAGGCCCAAGAGACCAGCGTGCATAGGACGGTCCATCCGCCATCGAAATTACCTCGTACGAAGTGTTCCGCGGATTGTTTTTCAATTTTTGGAAGGATTTCTGAAACTTAACGGCTGGCGCACCTGTCGCCAACACAGTTAGCATGGAGTTGCGAGTCGTATCTATTAGCAGATAAGACAAAAATCCCTCAAAGGATCATCCCCCATGACCCTGTCTCGTTTCCCTTCGATTCTTCCCATCGTCAAATTTTTCCGCAATCGTGGCTTCAGCGTTCCCGCAATCACATTTCTCCTGCTCACTTCGATCGCCTTTCCGGCGAGCGTCATCGCCCAGGCACCCGCGGCGCCGCCTGATGTTGTGGTTCTCAGCAATGGAGACACCCTTCACGGCAAGCTGGTGAATGCAACCGCCGACAACGTGAATTTCCACTCGGACCCCCTGGGAGACATCTCCATCCCCTGGGACAAGGTGAAGGAACTGCATGCAGCCGGCGATTACGCCGTCCTGAGTAAGAACACAAGGTACGGCCGGAAGAACGCATCGACGATTCCGGTCGGACCGCTGGAAGTGACGAACAAGGCGATCAACGTCCATACCCAGGCCGCGGCCCCCGCCCCCATTCCGCTCGCCAACACCCAGTACGTTATGGATAAGGCAACCCTCGACAAACAGCTCTACCACCATCCCGGGTTTTTCACCGGGTGGAACGGCGCAGCCACCGCGGGTGCTTCGGTCGTGGCAGCAACTCAGAATCAGTACACCTTCTCCGGTGGAATCGGACTCGTACGAATTGTGCCGACAGTGAGCTGGCTCACAACGCGCAATCGAACCTCGATCGACTTCATCGGATCCTACGGAAAGATCACCGAACCGGCGTACGTAATTCCGGGTACTCCGCCAACCGTGGTCCCGGCCGTGGTCACGAAGTCTGCTCTTTACCACGCCGACGCAGAACGGGATGAATTTTTCTCTCCAAGGTTCTTCGGGCTGGTCCAGATCGCCTACGATCACAACTTCGCGCAGGACCTCGATCTGCAACAGATCTATGGCGCCGGCCTCGGCTGGACCGCGTTCAAGCGTCCAAAGCAGGAGCTCGATCTCAAGGGCACAATCCAGTACGAGAGACAGGCGTTCATCTCTGACTCGTCCGCTAACAGGAATCTCATCGGATCAACAATTTCAGCCGACTACATCCTGCATACAAAGTACCTTGTCTACACTCAGGGACTCGCGTACATTCCCGCTTTCAACGAGCCGCACGCATACTCCGCCAACGAAACGAATACCCTGGCGTTCCCGGTCTACAAGAACTTCGCCTTCTCGCTCGGAACGCTGGACAGCTACTTCAACGGCCCACCTGCAGCTCTGCCACCCACGAAACGAAATTCGTTTCAGTTCACCATGGGTGTGACCTACGCAATCAAATCAAAGTACTAGATCCTCATCGGTTGACTGCATTTGCACAGCTCTCCCAAATCGGGAGAGCTGTGTTCATTTAACTCAACTGTTTTCACGGTTATTTTCGTGCAACGAGAGATTTAGTAACAATCAATAAAGTTACTATTGCGCTTACGAAAAATCAGCCTCTCATCACATATGTTTCTTATTGAGCGATAGATAATGTGTGTTCGCATTTTGCATCTTTCTTTACGTAGGATGCGAACTTCAAAATCGATCTTTCCCCCTGGTTGAGATAACCAGATCCATATCGTCAAAGGAGGCCGCCTGCCTTCGGAGATTAGAAGGGCCCGAGGCAGTTAAACCGAATTCCGAGGAAGTGGATGGTGCGGCGCCGGTCGACAAGCAGTTCTCAGGCAATACCTGATCGCGAATTTCTCTTTGGGAATCTACGCCTCGATGCAGAGGGTACTCTGAGCCGCGGAGATGAAGTGATTCATCTTCCGCCCAAAGAACTCGCCGCCCTTCGTCTCTTGTTGGCGCACGCAGGTCAGATCGTCACCGTTCAACAGCTCAAACAAGCGCTTTGGGGCGACGTCCACGTTACCGATGACAGCGTGCCGAAGTGCGTCTCCTCGCTGCGAGAGCTGTTATCTCCTGATGACTGCATCCAGACCGTTTACAAGCGGGGCTATCGTCTCTCTGCCGCCATCCGAAAGTATGCGCTCGAAGATCAGGGGCCGTCTCCACGTCTTGTGATCATGCCTTTTGCCGTGGATGTCAATGTGCCGGCTTACCTCGGACCGGCCATTGCAGAAGAGATTATTGCTCTCCTCACGGCCGATCGTTTTGCTCCCGCTCACGTTCTTGCACGGGACTCCGCGTTTTCGCTGGCCGCTCGCGGATCCACTGCGCATCAGGTGGGAGAAGCCCTTCAGGCCGATCTCGTGCTCACCGGTACGCTCCGCTTGCTGCATGCGCATTTTCGATTGCGCGCCGAGATGATTCGTGTGTCCGACGGCACCCAGATCTGGGTGGAAGACATGCTAGTCCCGCAGGCCCGCTCTGCTGAACTCGAGTCGGAGTTGGGTAACCGCCTCTTCATACGCCTCAGCTCTGTAGACTGGGTTTTCTCTCGCGATGCTATCGAGCTTCCCAATGCCGGCGAGGAGCCCGCGAGGCGCGAGGCCTGGGATTTGTTTCTCCGGGGACATCAGGAATGGCAGGCGCTTCAGCGCCAGCGCATGCAGGATGGAATCGCGCACCTCACTCGAGCCGTCGAACTTGATCCCGAGCTGTATTCCGCCTACATCGATCTGGCAAATGCATCGGTGACCCAGGCATTCGCCGGATTTGTTTCGCCGCTGGACGCCGCAGAACAGGTGCGGAAAGCCGCTGAATCCATTCCCGCCTCGTTCGAAGGTGCGGAAGCTGTGCTCCCGGCGTTCGGCTGGGTTCGGTTTCACGTCGATCACGACTTGGCGGGTGCGCTGCGCAGCTTCTCCACCAGCGCGCATCTTGCCCACGACACCTCGGTCACGCGCTTTCGCACCATGTTTGCTCTCAGCCGCCATCGCTTCACCGAAGCGATCGACATGATCCACGATGCGCAGCGGACTGACCCATACTCCCCGTGGCTCAACGCGCGTCTCGCGTGGGCTTACCACCTTGCCGGAGAAAACACCCGGAGTGTCGCCCAGGCCGAACATGCTCTTGAGCTGTTCCCCGATCACGAGTGCAGCAATCTGTACGGCGTCATGATTCTTGGCTTCAATCATCAGCCGGAACGAGCCGTTGCCATCGCGGAGAGTCTGCTCCGCAAATCTCCTTATCTCGATATCGCCACCTCGTTGCATGCCTACGCGCTGGCGCTGGCCGGACGTACCGCGGAAGCCCGCTCCATGCTCGAAAGATTGCAGTGGCTGAGCCGCGAACGCTTCGTCCTCAGTTCTTTCACCGCGGCCGTATGTGTCGCCCTGGGAGATCCCGAAGGAGCGATTACCGAACTGCAGGCCGCCGACGAAGCCCGGTGCCCCTGGTTCTTCCAGATGCTGGCCGACCCCAGAGTCAAATCTCTTCGCGACCGCCCTGAGTTTGTCCGGATGCTGAAGGTCCTCGAGCGGATGGAGATCGCCGCTGAGCGGAAGAGCGGGCACGATACCCAGTGATCGCATAAATATTCTTAAGTAAATCGATAAATCTAGCCAAAAGCCTGTCCGAACCTGTACATTTTCCCAGTCTGCATTTTGCTGCTGAGGCCGGCGCGTCCACGGGTCAGTTCGACCCCGCGCCAAACATTCTCACCCCATGCCAGGATGCAGTCAGGAAGGAACAACCGTGTCGCTTCGGAGCTCGACCTGCATTTCACTTCTTTTCTCTGCCATCTTCGCCGCTCCTTCTTTCGCCCAGCAGGAGTCTGCCTATTTGAACCCGAAGCTCTCGCCGCAGGAACGCGCGCACGATCTTGTCGGGCGCATGACGCTCGATGAAAAGGCGGCGCAGCTTGAAGACTGGGCGACAGCCATACCCCGCCTCGGCATTCCCGATTACCAGACATGGAACGAATCCCTGCACGGCGTTGCGCGCGCGGGCTACGCCACGGTCTTTCCGCAAGCCATCGGCATGGCCGCCACGTGGGATACCGGCATGCTCCACAACATGGGCGATGTGATCTCAACCGAGGCGCGCGCCAAGTACAACCAGGCCCAGCGCGAAGGCAACCATCGCATCTTCTACGGGCTCACCTTCTGGTCGCCCAACATCAACATCTTCCGCGATCCCCGCTGGGGACGCGGCCAGGAAACCTACGGCGAGGATCCTTTCCTGACCGGCCGCATGGGCATCGCCTTTATCGGAGGTGTGCAGGGCAGCGATCCCGATCATCCGCGAGCCATCGCCACCAGCAAACATTTTGCGGTGCACAGCGGCCCGGAGCAGTTGCGCCACGGATTCAACGTCAACCCCAGCGATCGCGATCTTGAAGAGACCTATCTGCCCGCTTTCCGCGCCACCGTCACTGAGGGCCACGTGCAATCCGTCATGTGTGCCTACAACTCCATCGACGATTGGCCGGCCTGCACCAACAAAATGTTGTTGAAGGATCATCTGCGCGATGCCTGGGGCTTCAAGGGCTTCGTCGTATCCGATTGCGGCGCCATCGTTGACGTTTTCCAGGGACACAAGAAAACCAGCGACATCGAACACGCGTCCGCCCTTTCGCTCGAAGCCGGCACCGATCTCTCCTGCAGCATCTGGACGCCTGGTTTCAACTCCCTCGCTGAAGCAGTCCGCAAAGGATTGGTCTCGGAAGAACTCGTCACCAAAGCTGCCGAGCGCCTCTACACGGCTCGTTTCCAACTCGGCCTCTTCGATCCGCAAGGCTCCTCCTTCGATCGCATCTCCTTCTCCGAGGTCGCATCCGACGCCCATCGCCAGATTTCCCGCAAAGCCGCCGAAGAGAGCATCGTTCTGCTCAAGAACAATGGCGCACTGCCTCTGAAATCTCCTGCAAAGATCGCCGTCGTCGGACCCACGGCAGATTCCCTTCCATCAATCCTCGGCAACTACGTCGGCACCCCGTTGCATCCGGCGACGCCGCTCGACGGGATATCAGCGCAATTCCGAAGCACGCCGATTCTCTACGCGCAGGGCTCAACCCTCGCCGAAGGCGTAGGAGTGCCGGTGCCCCGAACGGCATTTGGCCTCAACAAAGGTCTCAAGACCGAGTTCTTCGCGACCGCCGACTGGACCGGCCGCCCCGTCGCTACCGGGACCGAGCCTCTGATCCAGGCCGACTGGGAAAACGCGAAACCCAGTCCCGAGGTCGACACGAAAAATTACTCCGTACGGTGGAGTGGAACGATCAGCGTGCCTGCACCCGGACATTACGTCTTCACGGTTGAGGTCGGCGACAGCTTCCCTTACTCACCCGCCGAAGGCTATCGATTCGTTCTCGACGGCAAGGAACTCGGGAAAGGCGACATCCGCACCGGACACGATATGTCGGTGATGGGCAGCTTCAAACCAGCGCCGGGAGCATCTCCCACCGCGCCGCCCGTTGAGACCTTCGCAAACACTCCCAAGATCGAGGTGGATTTCACCGACACCAGCGAGCATCCCTTTGTATTCGAGTACTCGCACTCCACAGACCAGTCTGGTGGCGGCGTCACCCTCAAATGGCAGGCTCCCGCGCAGGCCCAGATCGATGAAGCCGTTGCCCGCGCCAAAGAAGCCACTGTCGTCGTTGCCTTCGTCGGCCTCTCTCCGCAGCTTGAGGGCGAGGAGATGCCAATCAAGATCCCCGGCTTCAGCGGCGGCGATCGCACCAGCCTCGACCTGCCCGCTCCTCAACAAAAACTCCTCGAAGCGGTGGCTGCAACCGGCAAGCCGCTGATCGTCGTCCTGCAAAGCGGCAGCGCCGTGGCTCTCAACTGGGCCAATGAACACGCGGCCGCCGTGCTTGAAGCCTGGTATCCCGGCGTGGATGGCGGTACCGCCATCGCGCGCACCCTCGCTGGGCTCAGCAATCCGGCGGGACGCCTCCCGGTAACCTTCTATTCGTCGCTGGACGGTCTGCCCGATTTCACTGACTACTCCATCAAAAACCGCACCTATCGCTACTTCCCCGGCAAGCCGCTCTGGGGCTTCGGCTACGGACTCAGCTACTCGACCTTCAAGTACGGCCCGGTAAAGCTTTCGGCAGCCACGCTGAAAGCCGGTGACCCGATCTCCGCCACCGTAACCGTGACCAATACGGGAAAGCTCGGCGGCGATGAAGTCGTTGAGGCGTACCTGAAAACACCGCAGCAGGGAGGACCGATCCACTCCCTAGTCGGATTCGAGCGTGTGAACATCCCGGCCGGAGGCAGCAAGGAAGTGACAATCAAAATCGATCCGCGCTCCTTGTCAAGCGTCGACGATCAAGGCAACCACTCCATTCTTGCCGGCAAATACACGCTGACCCTCGCTGGCGCACAACCTCAGGAAACCCAGGCGAAATCTGAGGCCGCCTTTACAATCACCGGCACCCAATCGCTCTCCAGGTAGTCTGTTCGTTTCGCCCAGCGCGGCAAGTTCACGCTGGGCGAAGCATCACCAGGAGCAGAATCGACGGAAAAGGGTCCGGAACCGCTGCTTGAAGATCCACACTCCGGCGCCGGTTCACTCTCCAGGTCTTTCCTTTCAGCTAAGCTACATGCAGTAGCTGCCAGAAGGCCGAAGGGTATCGATTTCTGAAACGCGGTAGGCGCGCAATCCCGTTCCTTGTCATCGCCCTGGCACTCGCTCTGTCGATTTGCCCGCGCAGTCACGCGCAGGCCGCCATGCTGATGGCCGAACCCTTCGGATTATTTGGCTTCATGAACCCCACAGGTCATGATGCTGTTTACTTCGCGCGCATTTGTGCCGAAACTCCAGTAAAGGTGCGCCGTTGCGCGCCCGGAGAGACTGGCGCCGTAATCACTCGCTACCAGGGAATCGAGCACTACGACTGGATTGCGATGCCTCTCCTACCCTACCTGTATGGCGTTGAAAGCGCCGCCGAGGTTCCCCTGAGCGCTGATCCCAATGCCGTGGCCGCCTTGCGCGACAAGTATCATGACGCTCATCTGCAGATCCTTGGCAAAGATGTGCCTCGCGGAGGAAATGTGAAGAGGGGGTGGAGTCAATTCGTCGGCGTGTCCTATGACCGGCGCATCTACGCCTTCCGGTTTGAAACCACAGAAACCCAGGACGACGCGCTGATCGCCAAAATGAACGACGAACCGAACCGCTCCCGGTTTAACCTGCTCTATCGAAATTGCGCAGATTTCACCGCCGCCACATTGAACTTCTATTTTCCCAAGACCTTTGGTCGCAGCGCCCTTCCCGATGCAGGCATCAGGACCCCCAGGCAAGTCTCGTACAAGCTGGCGCAGTACGCGCGAAAGCACCCCGGCACGCAATTAGCGTTGTTTGATATTCCCCAGATTCCCGGCAATCGCCACAAAAGCCGGGGGAACAAAAGCATCGCCAAAGCGCTCATCGTGAATGGCGCAATCGTTCCGCTGGCGATCTTCACTCCCTACGCCGCTGGCGCTATAGTCGTTGACTACCTCATTTGGGGCCGGTATCCTCTCCCGCTCAAGAACCTGCCGAGCCTCACTCCGGGGAACGTTGCATCGGCGCTGACCGGCAATCAGCAATGATCTCCACGCATTACTCCGTTATGACCCGATCCGCCCATTCAACCAGCGAGACAAAAATCGTGGGGTTGCCGAATTTCGCGCCCCATTGATCCAGATCAGATTGCTCGACCGACCTCGCGCGGCTGCAGGCCCCGCAAGCGTAGATCTGCACATGACGTCCGGCGACCTTCGTCATGGTCTGCTCAATAGGAGGCCAGCCCACGGGCACCACTGCCGAAGCAACCGACTTGCGCATAAGGGAAACAGCCTCGCCAAGCAAAAATATCTGCACCGTGTGCCCCGCCTCCGAAAGCGCCAGCCCATGCAGAAAGGGAAAAGCTGCCTTGGTTGGATCGTCAGAGCCCCATGCACTTTTCATCATCACATTCAGCGATTTGCGCGGGGTTCCCTGGCCGAAGCTTGCCATCGTTCCCACAAAAGGCAACGTCGCCAGTTGCCGAAGAAACATTCGTCGAGCCATCATTACCTCAATTCGGAGATTGTCTGGAATGAAAGATGAAACGACCTGACCCCTCGAGTGGAGCGAACCAGGATTCCAAGGTGATCAACATCACACCACATAGGCCGCAATCAGCGAAATAATTTTCTTTGAAAGATCACCATGGACGGCGAGGCGCGTTCGTGGTATTCGTCCTTCATCCAACCGGCCCATCACCCGTTCGGAGGCAAATTGCTTCTAGGCATTCTGAAGGAAACTACTCCTGGTGAGACTCGTGTCGCTCTCCTGCCCGAGAGCCTCAAGAGCCTTCTTGCTCAGGGCATTCACGTGATCGTCGAATCCGGTGCCGGCAAATCGGCCGGGGCTGCCGACGGTGCTTATGAGGCGGCCGGCGCAACAGTTACAGGCGACCGCCCCTCGATTCTCAGTCAAGCTGACATTCTGCCCGTGGTGAACGCTCTCAGCCCCTCCGACCAGGCGCTGATCAAGAGCGGTTCGGTGATCATCGGCTTTCTCCGGCCGCTCGAAGCGCCCCAGAATCTGACCACTGCCATCGCACTCCATGTGACCCTTTTCAGCATGGAACTGGTGCCGCGCATCTCCCGCGCCCAGTCGATGGACGCGCTCTCCTCCATGGCAACCGTCGCCGGTTACAAAGCCGTCATCAACGCCGCCGGAGTTTTGCCGCGGCTGTTTCCCATGCTGATGACCGCTGCAGGAACCATCCCCCCTGCACGCGTCTTCGTCATCGGCGCAGGAGTCGCCGGCTTGCAGGCCATCGCCACCGCGCGACGCCTCGGCGCCGTCGTCGAAGCCTATGACGTTCGAGCCGCTGCCGGTGAACAGGTTCGCTCGCTCGGCGCGAAATTTCTCGATGTCGACCTGGGCGGAATCAATACCGAGGGAGGCGGAGGCTACGCCGCCGAACTTACTGAAGAGGCTCTCATCCGCGGACGCGATCTCATCGCCCGCACCGCGGCGCATTCCGATGTCATCATCACCACCGCACAGATTCCCGGCCGTCCCGCCCCGCGCCTCATCCGGCGTGATGCGGTTCAGGCCATGCGTCCCGGCTCCGTACTTGTCGATCTGGCCGCGCCTGCAGGAGGCAACTGTGAACTCACCATCCCCGGCCTGACGCAAACGCTCGGCGGAGTCACCCTGATGGCGCCTCTGAACCTCCCTGCCGAATGCCCCGTCGATGCCAGCGCGCTCTACGCTCGTAACATTCTCAACTTCCTCGGGCTCATCGCTAAAAAGGGCGAGCTCGCCCTCGATCTCAACGATGAAGTTCAAGCAGGAGCCTGTGTCGCGCATCAGGGCGCTCCCGTGAATCCACGCGTCGCCAAGCTGCTCGAAGTCTCTCAATCCGTGAACTAACTGGGTGCCCCCCGTCTCGATTCTGAGACGTGCGAGTATCAGCACTTTCGGAATAACTCATGAATCCTGCTGTCCTCATCGCTTCGGTTTACGTTTTCGCGCTGGCAGCCTTCCTTGGCTACCAGGTCATCAGCCGCGTTCCGCCTCTGCTGCACACACCTTTGATGTCGGCTACCAACGCCATCTCCGGCATCTCGCTCATCGGCTCTCTCGTATTGGCCGGTGCAGCGCACTATCCGACCTTCGCGCACATCCTCGGCTTCGTCGCCGTAACCACCGCTACCATCAATGTCGTCGGCGGATTCGGCATCACCGACCGCATGCTCAGGATGTTCGGCCAGCGCAAAGCAAAATCCGTAGACAAGGTGGTGGACAAATGACGCTCTCCACCTACTTCATGGAAGCCACCTACCTTGTCGCTTCCATCCTCTTCGTCCTCGCGCTCAAAGGAATGTCGCACCCGGAAACCGCGCGCCGTGGCATGTTCATGGCAGAAGGCGGCATGTTTGCTGCCATCATCGGCACCCTGATCGGCACCCACATCGTTACCTGGACCTGGATCATTGCCGGCCTCACCATCGGTTCCATCATCGGCGCATGGATGGCCATCTGGGTCCCCATGACCGCCATGCCCCAGCGAACCGCGCTCTCCCATGCATTCGGTGCGCTCGCGGCCGCCCTCGTCGGTGTTGGCGAATTCGCTGTCAAAGCGGGCGAAATGCAGCCCATCACCCGTGGGGCCCTGGGCTTCGAAGTCGTGCTCGGCGCACTCACCACCACCGGTTCGCTGATTGCCGCGGGCAAGCTGCAGGGCGTAATTCAGGGCAAGCCCATCCAGTTCAAAGGCCAGAACATCGTCAATCTGCTTCTATTTCTCGCGATGGCGACTTGCTTTGTCATCTTCATCGCGCATCCTGAAGCTGGCGGCGTCTTCTACACCATGCTCGCCCTGGCTTTCCTCTTCGGCGTAATGCTGGTCATCCCCATCGGCTCGGCCGATATGCCCGTCGTCATGTCACTGCTCAATTCCTACGCCGGTCTCGCAGCCGCCGCCACCGGCTTCGTCCTCGGCAACAACGTGCTCATCATCGCCGGCACTCTCGACGGATTCTCGGGATTCATCCTCTCCGTGCTGATGTGCAAAGCAATGAACCGCTCCATCACCAACGTGCTCTTTGGCGGGTTCGGGTCCGTTGTCGCCGAATCCACTGCCAGCGTCGGCGGCGTGATGCGCGAAATCAACCTCGACGATGCGGCCATGCAACTGGCTTTTGCCAGCCGCGTCATCTTCGTTCCCGGCTACGGCCTCGCCACTGCCCAGGCCCAGCACGCCGTCCGCGAACTCGGAGAACTCCTCGAAGAACGCGGCGTCTCCGTGAAGTACGCCATCCACCCCGTCGCCGGACGCATGCCCGGACACATGAACGTGCTCCTCGCCGAGGCCAACGTCCCCTACTCCTCGCTCTATGAAATGGAGCAGATCAACCCTGAATTCCCGTCCACCGACGTCGCCGTCGTCATCGGCGCCAATGACGTCGTGAATCCCGATGCCCGCGACAACCCCAAGTCCCTCATCGCCGGCATGCCGATCCTCGAGGTCGACCGCGCCAAAAGCGTGATCGTTCTCAAACGCGGCCAGGGCCGTGGATTCTCCGGCCTCGAGAATCCCCTCTTCTTCAAATCCTGCACAGCCATGCTCTACGGCGACGCCAAATCCACCCTCGCCCACCTCGCCCAGGCCGTACAGCACGTGTAAAAGCAGGGATTAGGGATTAGGGATTAGGGAACCGAGAACAGGGAACAGGGAACAGGGATTAGGGAACAGGAACAGGAACAGGGAACAGGGATTAGGTAGATGGGACAACTTTCATCTTTAATTTGTTCATAATCGCGATTAGCATCCGACTCACTTCACTACAGAGTTCTCCCGCAGAATGACGCAGCTGTTCTGAGCCAAACCCCAGACCTTCGGCTATGACGAGCTGGGTCTGGAGCTCGCAACTGGAACCCCGCGCATGGCCGAGGAATTGAAGGTACTCTCCCCTGCTGGATCGGCCGTAGCCTTCCGCGATGTTGCTGGCGATAGACACTGAAGCTCTGCGCATCTGGTTTGTGAGCCCGAAACGCTCGGATTCAGGAAACGAAGAAGTCAATTTATAAGTGGCCAAGCTCCGCTGAACGGCACGTTGCCAAACAACAAGATCTTTGAATGACTGACCCATGTATTGCCTCCGATCACCGGAACTCCGTTTTAAACCTGAGCGGGTCTGTTGTCGGTGATCGTGATCTCGGGTCTGATCCCGCAGCTAAATCCCTAATCCCTGTTCCCTATTCCCTGCTCTTAAAAAATTCGGCGGCAGAAGGATCGCCCTCTGCCGCCACCGGTGTTAACTACAACCGCATTTGCTCTCTGCTTACACTGTCCTTGACGGAATCTCCGTCGCCAAGGTTTACAGTTGTGCAGAATTTTCTTCGCCCGCTCCGTCATCCACCATCCCCTGCGGTCCAGGAGGCGGCGGAGGCGGTGCGCCCTTCCCGTCGGGACCTCCCGGTCCCCCTGGACGGCCACGCCATTGATGACGCATTCCTTGATGGCTCTGCCGGAACTCCTGCACCTGCTTCCACTGATCCGGCGTCAACTTTGCGCGCAGTTCAAATAAAAATCTCGCATTGGCCTTCTCCAGTTCGGCGCGCGCCTGGGCCACCTTGTCGATCTGCGCCAGCACGGCGGCTTCGTTCGGCTGGTCGGCGCTCAACATCGGCTCCATCGCCACTTCGGCCTTTTCCACAGACGCCCGAAGGTCGATGAGCTGCTCCCGATGCTGCTGATAGATATCGTCCATCGCCTTGCGCTGCTCATCCGTGAGGTTCAGCTTCTCGACAACCTGCGGGTTGTTCCACCAGCGCCCATGTTCGCCGCGCATCGCCCGTTCCATCGGCGGCCGATGTCCCGCCATCCCCGGCCCGCCCGGTCCACCCGGCGTCGGAGCCGGAGCCGGTGTCTGGGCACTTGCGGCCACTGCGGCAAAGGTAACCGCAAACGCCATTCCCAACCGTATTGCCATCAAAACTTTCATTTCTTTCTCCTGTGCTGAATTCCCTCGAATCAGCAAACTACCAGCTCAATTTCCCGTGCCTTCCGGGTCTTCCATCAGCGATGCCAGCGGCTCAAGCGCGCTCGGGACCTCCCGCGCCACGTCGCTATCCACCTTCGCCATCAGATCTTCTTCTTCCTTCGCGCGCTGCGCTGCCAGTTCCCGCTGCTGTTCAGCAATTCGCGCCGCCTCGATCCTTGCACTCTCCAGCTGGCGATGATTCTCGTAGATCCCGCCCGAAACAGTCCCCGCGAACACCACGCATCCCAGCGCCCACTTTGTCACGCGACCCCAGTTCGTCCGCGCCGGCGACTTCACCTCCCGCGGACGGCTCATCATCGCCTCAGTCCACCCATCCACGCTCGCCTTGAAGTGTCCCAGCGCCTCGCGAACCTCCGGCTCCAACTGCTCAAAGCTCTCAGCCCCTGCCGGTCTCACGTCCTCATCCCTGCGATTCATCTTTCCGCCTCGAATCCCGATTCCCTAATCCCTGATCCCTATTCCCTAATCCCTGTTCCCTATTCCCTGTTCCCTATTCCCTATTCGCTATTCCCTATCCCTATTCCCTGCTTTATCCCTATTCCCTGCTTTTCCCAAATTCCTTCCGCACCCTTGCCAGCGCGCGCGAAAGATGCGCCTTCACCGTGCCTTCGCCCATGCCGGTAGTCTCGGCAATTTCCTTCAGCTCCAGCTCCTCCACGTAGCGGAGAAGAAAAACCGTGCGCTGCCGCTCGCTTAGATTCTCTACGGCGCGCCACACCTGCGCCACCGTCTCCTTCGCCAGCAGGCGCTGTTCTACGCTCCGCTCTCCGCTGGGCAGCCAGTCGCTGGCTTCGTCCAGATCCACAGAGTTCGAACGGGTAAGACGCCAGAACTGCAGCCGCCGGTTCCGCCAGTGATCCTTCTGCAGGTTAATGGCAATCCGCATCAACCACGTCAGCGCGCTCGACTCCCCGCGAAAACTGGACCAGTTGCGGTGCGCCTTCAAAAAGCAGTCCTGCGTCAGCGTCTCAGCCAGGTCTACATCGCGCGTCGATGCAAGCAGAAAACGAAAGATCTGCATCCTGTGATTGGCCACTACGCTGTCAAAATCCTGCGCGGCAAACTCTTCTACCGTTGCCTTGATCATTGGCTCCAATGTTGTGCAGGCTGCCATCACATGTGTAGACGCCCGCACGAGATTCGGGATTACAAATTCCTTATAAATCTCACGGCTGAAGGAATCCGTAGTCCTAAAGACGTACCCCGGCGCCACTTTGTCGCGGTGGGTGACCTCTTCCAGCCGTTAACCCTTTGCCCGGGTAAGGAACCGGACCTCCCAGGACGTCGTCGGCAGGCCCGTCTGTTCCGCGATTGGCCTCAGCACGACCGTAGCCGGTTGGACAGGATATTCGGCTTGCGTATAGCGCATCTCGCTGACTGCGATCGGTATGGAGAATTGCGAAACCTTCACTTTCTTCCCCAGCAGTTGCTCGGCGCCGTCGATCCGGTTCTGCGTCGTGAGCTCATTGAAATATGCCGGATTCTGCTCCGCCGAGACGCCCAGCAGCCACGGTCCATACCAGAAGGTCTGCCGGCTCGCTCCACCCGCTTCTGACCGCCAGCGCATCTTGTACTGCACCTCGATGACCTCACCCGGGCTCCAGACCCTCACCGCTTGCACATACCCCGGATCAGGCGAGGAAATCAGTCCGGGCCCCTTCAGATTCAATGTCACCTTCTCCGCCCACGCCGGCTTTCTGACGGCAATTTTCGCCCGTCCCGCGCTGGCGGACTCGATCCGGATCACCACCTTGCCGTTCTCTGCAATCGTCGATTCCGCCGATGCCGTCATCGCCGCCGTCTCCATCCGTCCGCTTACAGGCATCTCGTAATACAGCTCGGATCCCGCCGCTCGGAACGCATTCTCCTGTATGTCCGGAAAGCACCTCAGCCCATGCAAAGTGCAGCACCACCACGCGCGCGCAGCTCCCGCCGCCGGCAGTCCCGTCTCCGTATACACGCGATGCCCAAAATCGCCCGTCGCAAACTGGTTGAACGCCAACTCGTTGAAGACCGCCTTCTCCGCCATTGCGAGGTACTTCGCATCTCCGCTGGCGTTCCACAGCGCCAGGTTCAATCGAACCCAGTCCGCCTCCGCGCACCCTTCCGTACGGTGATTGTTCGGGCTCCAGCCCTCAGGAACCCCGCCCGTGACCAGCAAATCAGGCGATGCCGCAATCTCCTGCCACGCCGTCTCGCACTGCCGCAGCAGCTTCTCGTCCTTCGTCAACGCGTACAGGTCCATCGCTCCCCGCAGGCTGGTCAGATACCCATGCACGTGATCGCCGGGCCGGCGCTCGATAACTGCCGCAATCTCTCCGGCCAGGGTCCGATAGCGCTCGTCCTTCGTTACCGCATAAAGCTTCGCCAGTCCCTCGGTCTGCTGCGTCCAGCAGATGTAGCTCGAAGCGAAATGCTGCGCGCCAAACCCATCGCGAATCTCCTTCGAAAGCATCAACGGGCTGATCCGCACCAGAAAATCGCCCACTCGCTTCGACGCGGCCAGCACCGGCTCCGACGGCTTCCACTGGTAGTACTCCACCAGTCCCACCAGCAGCCGGCCATTGCCCCACAGCAGCGCCATCTCGGCATCCGTTGGCTTGTCGAAGTTGAAACCCGCGCCGAAAAACCCCTCCGGCTTTTGCAAGGCAATCACCTTTTCAACCAGCACATCCAGCCCCGGCGTCTCCACACCGTAGACGCGCGCCCCCGTAGCCAGCGCACCAATGTAGCGCCCCGACAAATCCCCGCTGTACTCCGTAAAACGCCTCTCATTCGTCGGCTTCACATCGGCCAGCAGAAATTCCTCCGTGAATCTGGGCGAGTCGCCTTCGAGCACCCGTCGCAGTGTCAGTTCGAATCTCTCGTTCGCAATTCCGCGCATCTCCGCCGGCGAACCGGCAGCCGGACTCTCCCCTCCAACTGAGGCAAAGGAAACCGGCCCCTTTGCGATGGAAGCCGTTACCAGCGCCGCTGCCTTTACGAAATTTCGGCGATTCAGCTTTTTCATGTGCTTTGCCCGGAACCCATTCTCTGCGCACAGATTCGCGCCGTCAAACCAGCCCGACTTCGTCGCAATGTACGATGTCAGGCGTAGATCTCAATCCTTTCAGCGAGTGCCCAAATCGTTCGGAGACATCCATGAAATCGCCTTTTTGGATATTGGCTCAATCCTCGTGCATCATCGCCTTTCTTTACGCCACAGCTAGCTTCTCCCAGAACACCAGTTCCGACCTGCCGCCGGTCATCGACGTCCACGTCCACGCCATGGATGAATCCTTCCCCGGCGGTGGCCCCATGTGCCCCAACACGCCGAAGTTCACCGCCTCGGACCCCAAGACAAAAGAAGCTCCCTACGGCTGGGTTCAGGACGAGTGCACACCCAAGCTCTATCCCGCTGCCAAAGGCGAGTACCTCAAAGACGTGGTCGAAGAAATGAAGCGGCTCAACGTCACAGCCGTCGTCTTCGGCGATCCCAAAAGTGTGCAGAAGTGGAAAGACGCCGCGCCCGGCCGCGTCATCCCCGGCACATCCTTCACCGAAGGAATGACACCCGATGCCCGCGTCCCACTGGATGAGCTGCGCAAGGAATTCACTACCGGCGGCTTCAAGGTCATGGGCGAGATCGGCCTCCAGTATGAGGGCCTTTCACCCAGCGATCCTTCCGTCGACAAGTACTTCGCGCTCGCCGAGGAACTCGACATCCCCGTCGCCATCCACATGGGAACCGGGGGTTCCGGCCGCGCCAACCTCACCACGCCCAAATTCCGCGGCTCGATGGGAAATCCACTTCTTCTCGAAGACCTGCTGGCCCGCCATCCCAAATTGCGTGTCCAGGTCATGCACGCCGGCTACCCCATGATTGACAACATGCTCACTCTCCTCCAGGCAAACTCACACGTCTATGTCGACGTAGCCGGCCTGATCTGGAGCTACCCCCTGAAAGAAGTCAACCAGTACATCCAGCGCCTGGTGGAAGCAGGATTCGAAGACAGAGTGATGTTCGGGACCGACCAGATGGAATGGCCTCATCTCATGGCATACTCCATCAGCATCATCCAGAACGCCGACTACCTCACCCCCGCGCAGAAACGCGACATCCTCTACAACAACGCGGCGCGCTTTCTCCGCTTGGAACCAGGCAAGCCCCAGTAGCTCTCGCCGCCGCGCCCACCCGGCAACCTGATAAACTCGCCTCGTAAACGCTTGCTGAGGAACCGGTAATGCTGCTCGAATTGCTTCGCCGACAGGTCTTGGCTGCAAACCGGGAGATCGCCCGGCGCGGTCTTGCCCCCCATACCTTCGGCAATGCCAGCGGGATCGATCGCTCCGGATCGCAGCCCCTGGTGGTCATCAAGCCCAGCGGGGTTGACTACGCTACCCTTACACCCGCCGAACTCGTCGTGACCGATCTCGAAGGCAGGATCGTCGATGGCCATCTTCGTCCTTCCAGCGATCTCGATACTCACACTCTCCTCTACCGCGAGTTCCCTCAGATCGGCGGGGTGGTCCACACGCATTCCGAATTTGCCACCGCCTGGGCTCAGGCCTGCCTTCCCATTCCCTGTCTCGGGACAACCCACGCCGATTATTTCCACGGCCCTGTTCCCGTCACCGATCCCCTGACCGCGGAAGATGTCTCCTCCGGCTACGTCCGCAATACCGGCGCCGTCATCATCCGCCGCTTCCGTTCAGAAGGTCTGGATCCAATCGCCGTCCCCGGAGTCCTTGTCGCCGGCCACGCCCCCTTCGCCTGGGGCAAAAATCCTGCCGACGCCGTCGAGCACGCTGACGTCCTCGAGTACATTGCCAGACTCGCTTTCCGTACGGTCGCGCTGAACAGTTCGGCTCTCCCCATCCCGGCACACGTCAGCGAGCATCACTACCAGCGCAAACACGGTCCCAAGGCCACGTACGGCCAACGCTGATTCCAGGCCCCTGTCTTCCGAGATCAGAAAATCATCCTCCTTTAATGCAAGTGACTCCCATCCAATGCGATACTGATTTCAATAGGGCGATACCTCATCACATATCGCATCTATTGTTTTCTGCAGCGCATGTTGGAAATCTGGCCTGGCGCGGTTGACCTTTTCCCCTTCGATCCGTCTTTATCTTGCGGATTTCCTGAGACTTGTGGGAATAGTACCGATGAGCGGAGAGCGCACAGCTCGTGGCAACTCACGTGCTTCTATGAAGGCGAAGCAAGGATCCCGCGGTATGGAAACAGGTCTCTTCAACCGGTTGCAGGCAACGCTGCTCGCCCTGGCGACGGTCGCCCTGGTGCTCCTTGCCGTGTTGAATTTCCGTCAGGAGAGCCGTTTTCAGCAGCCCACCGACGGCGTTTGGTGGGTGGAAGCTCAGGGCGGACTGCAGGCCGACAAAGTCCTCCCAGATAGTCCCGGCCAGCTCGCTGGAATCCATAAAGGCGACCTCCTCACCGCCGTCAACGAATTTCCAGTGCACAGGGTGTCCGATTTCGAGCGGCAACTCCCGGGTATCTACGAGACAGCCAATTACTCCATCACCCGCGATGGCATTGCACTCGACACTCCGGTCGTTGTCTACCTTGAACCCACGGATCGCAGCTCCTTCCAGGGCCTTCGCCTTATCGGCCTCATCTATCTCGCCATCGGCCTCTACGTGCTGTTCCGCAGATGGACTGCCCCGCGCGCCACGCACTTCTTTCTCTTCTGCCTGGTTTCGTTTGCGCTGAATACTCTTCACGCCACCGGTCAGTGGAACTGGATGGACCAGATCGTTTTCTGGTCGAACATCGTTGCGCAGGCGCTCCAGCCCGCTCTCTTCCTGCATTTCGCGATCAGTTTCCCTGAAGTACGGCTCAAGGGTGCAGGACGTCGCTGGCTGCTGCCCGTTCTGTACGCACCCGGTGTTGCCCTCTTCGCATTGTGGGTAATCGCTATCACCCGCTGGCAGGCCACCGGTGTCCTGCTGCATCGCCTCGACCAGGTCAATCTGGCCTACATCACCGTCTTCTACGTTCTGGCTGCCACTCTCTTCGTGCACAGCTACAGTCGTGCGAACACGCCCCTGTTGCGCCAGCAGTTGAAGTGGCTTACCCGCGGCACCCTCCTCGCCGTGCTGCCGTTCACCCTGCTTTATGCGGTTCCCTTCCTGCTCGATATGCGCATTCCCGGCGCGCTCACCAAGGTAGCCGGGCTCTCGCTGGTTTTCCTTCCTCTTACCTTCTGCTGGGCCATCATCCGCTACCGGCTGATGGACACCGACCTGATCTTCAAGCGGGGCGTGGCCTACACGCTCGCCAGCATGACTCTTCTCGGCGCCTACTTCGGCGTCATCGCGCTCTCGGCAGAGATCGCTCATCGGCGGCTGCCAGAAGGCTTCCGGGAATGGGCGCTGGCCATTGCCATCCTCGGCACTGCCGCAGTCTTTGAGCCTCTCAAGCGCCGCATTCAGGGTTGGGTCGATAAGGCATTCGACCGCCAGAAATACAACTACCGCAAGGCACTCGTTGAATTCGGCCGCGGCCTGAGTTCCGAAACCAATATCGATGCCCTCCTCGACTCGATTGTCGAGCGCCTTCCGCGCACCCTCCTCGTTTCGCGCGTTGCCGTCTTCCTTTCCCGGCCCGGCGACGGCCTGCGCCTGGCCGCATCCCATGGATTGCTTTCAAGCGCAACCCATCAGCCTCTCGCTCTCGGGTTCCTCGACTTCGATCGTGCCGCGCTCGATCACACCCACATCTTTCTCGAGAACGCCCAGCAGGCCCTGCATCTGCCGCCCGATCAGCAACGCACCGCTGCCCTGCTCGACCTGAACTACTACCTCCCTTGTCGCGTGCAGGACGGCTCCACCGCCCGCACCATCGCTGTCATCGGCCTTGGCCGCACCATCGGCGGCGACTTCCTCTCCAGCGAAGACGTCGAACTCCTCGAGTCCCTCGCCAGCTACATCGGCATCGCCCTCCAGAACGCAAGCCTCTACGCCCGCCTCGAAGAAAAGATCAGCGAATTCGAGCGCCTCAAGGAATTCAACGAAAACATCGTCGAATCCATCAACGTCGGCATCCTCGCCCTCGACCTCGAAGACCGCGTCGAAAGCTGGAATGCGCAGATGGAAGCGATGTATGCCGTGAGTCGCGCCGAAGCTCTCGGCCAGAAGCTGAGCGATATCTTCCCTGATGAATTCGTCTCCGCCATCGAAGGCTTCCGCAACGAACCAGGCATCCACAACCTCTACAAGTTCCACCTCACCACAAAGGCCGGAGAGCAGCGCACCGTCAACATTGCCATCGCTCCCCTGCTCTCGCGCGACTTCATCATCGTAGGGCGCATCATCCTCGTCGACGACATCACCGAGCGCGTCTCGCTTGAAACCCAGCTCGCTCAGGCCGACAAGCTCAGCTCCATCGGCCTGCTTGCCGCCGGTGTCGCGCACGAAATCAATACGCCCCTGGCCGTCATCTCCTCCTACGCGCAAATGCTCTCCAAGCAGATGCGCACCGATCCTCGCTTCGGCCCTGTGCTCGAGAAAATTACGCAACAGACCTTCCGCGCATCCGAGATCGCCAATGGCCTGCTCAACTTCTCCCGCACCTCGACAACCGAGTTCCGCGAAACCAACCTCAACCAGGTCATCCGCGACACCCTTTCGCTGCTGGAGCATCAGTTCAAAACCGCCCAGGTGACCGTCGACATCGACTTCACCGACGACTTGCCGCCCATTCACGGCAACCCCGGAAAGCTCCAGCAGGTCTTCCTCAACCTCCTGCTGAACGCCAAGGAATCCATGCCCGGCGGCGGACGCCTTCGCATCGCCACCATGGTCAACGGCCACGTCGAGGCCATCGTCGCCGACTCCGGCTCCGGCATCGCCCCCGAACACCTCAAACGCATTTATGATCCGTTCTTCACCACAAAGACTACGCCCCGCCCAGGCGAGCGGCGTGGCACAGGTCTTGGACTTTCCGTTTCCTACGGGATTATTCAGGAGCACGCAGGCAAGATTCATGTCGAAAGCGCCATCGGCGCCGGCACAACCTTCCACCTTGAATTCCCGCTCCTGAGGAAATCGGTACATGTCTGATGTTGATCAGTCTTTGAATCTCTCCGGTTCTGTGTTTGGCTCTGCGGCTGCCGCCGGCAGCATCCTCGTCATCGATGACGAAGCGGGTATCCGCGAGTCTCTCGAAGTCCTCCTCTCGCTTGAGGGCTACTACGTCAAAACTGCCAACGACGGCGAGCAGGGCCTGCGCACGCTCGAGATGGACACCTTCGACCTCGTCCTCCTCGACCTCGCCCTTCCCGGACAAAGCGGCCTCGATCTGCTTCCGCAAATTAAAGAACGACAGCCCGATACGCCCGTCATCATGATCACCGCCTACGGCACCGTCGAGAACGTCGTCGAGGCCATCCGCGCCGGCGCGGAAAACTTCGTCCAGAAACCGTGGGACAACGAAAAGCTGCTCGCCGATATTCGCTCAGCCGTCGCGCGCTACAAGGTCGAAGAAGAAAACCTCCAGCTCAAGCGCGCTCTCAAGCAGCGCTACAATTTCGCCAACATCGTCGGCAAAAGCGACCCCATGCTGCGCGTCTTCGATCTTGTCGCCCAGGTCGCTCCCAGCCGCTCCACCGTTCTCATTCAGGGCGAAAGCGGAACCGGCAAGGAACTCATCGCCAAGGCCATTCACGCCAACTCCCCGCGCCGCGACAAGCCCTTCGTTCCCATCAACACCGGCGCCATGCCCACCGAGCTTCTCGAGTCCACGCTCTTCGGCCATGTGAAAGGCGCCTTCACCTCAGCCGTCGCCTCGAAAAAAGGCCTCTTCGAAGTCGCAAACGGCGGAACCCTCTTCCTCGATGAAATCGCAACCATGGGAAGCGATACCCAGGCCAAGATCCTGCGCGTCCTCCAGGATCGCCGCTTCATGCACCTCGGCGGCATCCAGGAAATTCAGGTCGACGTCCGCATCATCGCCGCCACCAACATCGATCTCCGCCAGGCAGTCCGCGATGGCCGCTTCCGCGAGGATCTCTTCTACCGCCTCAACGTCATCACCATTGACCTGCCGCCCCTGCGCTCGCGCCGCGAAGACATTCCGCTGCTCGTCCATCACTTCCTCGAGTTCTACGCAAACGAAAATGGCCTCTCGCCGCGCCGCCTCTCCGCCGACGCTCTGCGCGCTCTCATCGATTACGATTGGCCGGGCAATGTCCGCGAGCTCGAAAACTCCATCGAGCGCGGCGTCGTGCTCTCCTCCGGCCCCCTCATCGGCTCCGAGCTTCTCCCCGGCCACATCACCGGACGCAGCTTCCAGGATGCGCTCCTCGAGCACAACCCCAACGCATCCCTCTTCGACATCCTCGAAGACATCGAACGCCGCATCATCATCGAGAAACTGGAACGCTGCAACTGGAATCAGACCGACGCCGCGGAACAATTCCACATCCCGCTTTCCACCCTCAACCAGAAGATCAAGCGCCTCAACATCGAGATCCGCAAACGCGGCCGCGAATAGCGAACAGTACGGGGCTTGAGCGGCACTTGAAGGCTTCGCAGTGTGCAGGAAGGGTACGGCCTTTAGCCCGTACATCAAACAGTCGCATGATCGACAAGGGGCTTTAGCCCCACTTGAAGGCTTCGCAGTGCAGGAAGGGTACGGGCTTTAGCCCGTACATCAACAGTCGCATGATCGACAAGGGGCTTTAGCCCCACTTGAAGCCTTCCCAGCGCAGGAAGGGTACGGGCTTTAGCCCGTACATTAAACAGTCCCATGATCGACAAGGGGCTTTAGCCCCACTTGAAGGCTTCGCAGATGCAGGAAGGGTACGGGCTTTAGCCCGTACATCAAACAGTCCCATGATCGACAAGGGGCTTTTGCCCCACTTAAAGGCTTCGCAGATGCAGGAAGGGTACGGGCTTTAGCCCGCACATCAAACAGTCGCATGATCGACAAGGGGCTTTTGCCCCACTTAAGGCTTCGCAGTGCAGGAAGGGTACGGGCTTTAGCCCGTACATCAAACAGTCGCATGATCGACAAGGGGCTTTAGCCCCTGCGGCATCCGCCTAAAACGTGTCTTCCTGCCTAAACTGAGATCCCCCGATGGCGCGGGCCTCTCCGCCGCCTCGAATCTCTCCAGTGAAATCCTGTCCCCGCGAACCGTCCCCGCTCCGCTCACTGCCTTCCTCCATTGCCGCAGGAACCACAGCAACTCTTCCGGCGGCCGCAACCACACCTCGGCCTCCGTCGACCTCCACGCCCTGCGCATCAACACGCTCAGGTGCGGATTGCCCATCCGGTTCACCGCGCAGAATGCAGCCTCGTCGGTAAGATCGTCTCCCAGATAAGTCACCGGCATCTCCGGCTCGGCCAGCGCAACAATTGCCTCAACAGCGCCACCCTTGTCGCGCCCCACGCGCAGTTCAATCCCGGATTCAAACGGCAGCAGCGATAAACCTGATACCTCCGCCGCTGGCTCAAACAGCGCGCGCGTCTTCTCCTCAATCAGTTTCGCCTTTTGCGGAGGGCGCCCCCGCCAGTGCATCACTGCGGCATTCGGTTTGTCCTCGAATAACCCGCCCAGCGCATCCCGCCGCAGCCGCTCGCGCAGTTCATCCAGTTTGGCAAGCGCTCCGGGCGGAGCCTCTTCCATCTCGTGGCGCCCGTCCGCGTGCAAGTGCTCCGCGCCGTGCAGCCCCCACACTTCAACCGGCCTTTCAAGCTGAAGCAGCGGGTTGATCTCACCCGCGGGACGGCCAGTGACCACCACGATGCGCGTCCGCTCATCTTTCTGGATCGCGTTCAAAAGCTCGCGTACCCCTGACCACGGACGGGCCGTATATCGATCGATACGAAAATCGGCAAGTGTACCGTCGTAGTCCAGTAGCAGCAGCGGAGCCTGAGTGCCTTGCAACGAATAAAAAAATGTGTGCAGCTTTTCCGTTTCTGTTCGGTCCAATGCTCCTCGCCTTCTATTGGGGCCCGCGCACAAGCAGGTTTGCGTCGCGCGCCTTTAAGCCATCTTGCGGTAGGGGTCGATCGGAATGGGCTCGGCCATCGGCCCGGCGTACGTCTCCGAGTCCGGAAACTCCAGTCGAACGTCGCGTAGATCTCCCAGAATCATTGCCGCCCAGCGGTAAATGTTGTATTCCATCACCTGCTTGCGCATCTGTTGCATACGAATACGGCGTTCCTCCCGCGGCATATCCAGCCCGCGGTGAATGGCCTCAGCCACCTCGGCGATATCGTAGGGATTCACGATCAGCGCATCACGCAACTCCACCGCCGCGCCCGTGAACTTGCTCAGCACCAGCACGCCATCCTCATCGTCGCGCGCGGCAACAAATTCCTTCGCCACCAGGTTCATGCCGTCGTGCAGCGACGTCACCAGGCACACATCGGCGATGCGATACCATCGGTTCACTTCTTCGTGGTTGCAATGGCGCTCGATCAGCACAATCGGCTTCCACCGCGAAGTCTGAAAGCGCTGGTTGATCCGGCGCACTTCTTCGTCCACGCGGCGATGGAGTTCGACATAACTCGGAATCCGCGTCCGGCTCGGTGCTGCAACCTGCACCATCGTGAGCCGTTCCCTATGCCACGGATGTTCGACCAGCAATTCCTCGATCGCCAGCAGTCGTTCGACAATGCCCTTCGTGTAGTCAAGCCGGTCCACTCCCACGGCGATCGCTTCAGCCTGTACTCCGAATTCGGTGAGCAGTTCCCGCCGCTCCGCCACCCGATCCTCATCATTGCTGGAAACAATCGCTCGCAGCGAATTCGGCATGCCGCCGCTGAACGCCACGCTCACCGGATATGGCTTCACCGACGTAGTGTGCCCGACTCGCCGCACCGTCATGTGCTCACGGTCGGTTCGCGACTCGAGGGCCCGGTCAACCGTGTCGAGAAAATTGTTGCAGTGAAGCGGAATATGGAATCCGATCAGGTCGGCTCCAAGCAGACCGTCCAGCAACTGGGCCTGCCACGGGCAGATCCCGAACGCTTCAGCGTTTGGCCATGGAATGTGCCAGAAGATTGCCACCCGCGCATCCGGCCGCGCCGTCTTCACCAGTCGCGGCAGCAGCGCAAAATGATAATCCTGCACAAAGACGAGCGGCTCTTTGCTGTCCTTCATCTCGTCCAGAAGTGCGGCGGCGAAGCGTTCATTCACGCGTCGGTACGCCTCCCAATCCGCTGCCCTGAAAATTGGACGGGTATGCGCGATATGGCACAGTGGCCACAGCCCTTCGTTTGCAAATCCGTCGTAGTAGTGCGACTCTTCTTCCGCCGAAAGCCAGACCCGGCGCAGTGTGTATTTCGGATCATCCGGCGGCACACGCAGGCGATCGAATTCGTCTACATTCTCCGCGTCCGCATTCCCGCTTCCGCTCGCTACCCATACGCCGTCGCAAGCACGCAGCACCGGCTCGATCGCCGTCACCAGGCCGCTCGGCGGAACCACGCACACCGTCTTGCGTCCTTCACGCACGTGCATGTAGGGTTCGCGGTTCGAAACCACGAAGATGCGCCCGCTCGCCTTGTTTCGCATGTGCACTGCGAGCCTCTCGGGTGTCCAGAAATGCTCCCCGGCATCCCGCAGCCGGGCCTCTGCAGCCGCCGCCGCGCGCGCCGCGATGAGACTTTGAGCCATGGTCTCCACTTCGCGCGCCAGGGGGCTGAACATGCTCAGATCCGACGTGCCGCCGCTCAACCCTTTTTCAAAATGCCCCATGCGCAGACGCCGCAGGCGATCGGCCACGCGCATCAGCGGTCGCATCAGGAACCACCGAACCATCAGGAACGTCACCGCAACAATCAAAACAACCGTTGCGACTACCCACCAGAAACTCCGCCGCCACAAATCGTAGCTCTGATCGCGAATGTAGCCCGCATCGATAAGAACCACCAGCGCGCCAACCAGCTTGTTCCCGTCGTGAAGAGGAAAAACCTCTTCCAGCCATTGCAGGCTGCCCGTATGTCCAAAAGCGTTTACCTGCGCGCCCTTATGCAGCGACCGTTCCACCTGGGTTCGCGCTAGAGATCCCACGCCGGTTTTGGCAAGTGACTCAAAGGGCGCGTGAGCCAGCGCCTTGAAAACCTCCGGTGCACCCGACTCTGTCACCAGGTGCCCCTGCGGGTCGTAAACCCCGATTCCAAGTGCGCCCGTATCGTTTTTGGCGTTGGCCACCAATTCGGGCAAACCGGCGGTATTTCCCTGCGCCAGCGCCTGTTCCATCTGCGGTACGAGACTCGAACCCATCCAGCTCGAGCGCCACTCAAGTTCCTGACGAAGAACATGCTTATGTTCCAGAACCTCGAAGTACGTCGAGGCCACTGAAACCAGCGTCACACCTGCTATCAAGGCAAGGATCAGCCGTAAGCGGAACGAGTGCATTAGATCTTTCCCCCCAGATTCTTACCGGTACTGCAGTATTAGATGCGCGGGTCCCGGCAGCCGTTGACCATCGGCTTTCTCAGGAACTTATATTGCGATCAAACACTTACGTGTCCCCGTTTGACCTTTTCAGCACCTTCGCGGCGCCATTTTTATCAATCTTGCGTGCTGGCCGGCTCGAATACGTGAAGATCGTGCAACGCGATACGCTATCCTGTGCAGAAGTGGGGGTTCGCGTACCCACGTCCTGCAACTTACGGTGCGGCAATCAGATGGCCTTCCAATCGATAGAAAATACCGCTAAGAACATCGTGGGCACCGTACAGGATTACTCCCTGTTTGCCTATCGAGGCGCCACGAATCTCTTCCGTCCACCAATATACTGGCCCGATTTCCTGACCCAGGCCGATATTATCGGTGTCGGCTCCGCCTCCATTGTACTTCTTTCAGGCTTCTTCACAGGCGGCGTGCTGGCTCTCCAGTCTGCATCCACGCTTTCGCAGTTCGGAGCTACGGCGGTCACTGGACGTTTCGTCAGCACTTCCATGATCCGCGAACTAGGCCCCGTGCTCACCGGCATCATGGTCTCCGGCCGCAACGCATCCTCGATGGCCAGCGAACTCGGCTCCATGGTCGTCACCGAGCAGATAGACGCCATGCGCGCCCTCGGCGTCGATCCTATGCGCAAGCTCGTCACCCCGCGTATCTTCGCCTGCGTGTCGATGCTGTTCTTCCTCACCATCGTCGCCAACTTCTTCGGGATCCTCGGCGGCGCGGCCGTGACAACGTTCATGAATCACCAGAACGCCACCCAGTACTTCTCCATGGCCTACGAATACCTGCGGCTCGGTGACATCATGCAGGGCCTCATCAAGCCCCTCTTCTCCGGCTTCATCATCGCCAGCATCGGCTGCTTCTACGGCCTCAGAACCACCGGCGGCACTGAAGGCGTTGGACGCTCCACCATCAAGGCGGTAGTCGTTTCCTCCGTGCTCATCATCTTCGTCGACTTCCTCCTCACGCAGATCATGTTGAGCATCTTCGGCTGATGGCAGACCTCGCTCATTCCGTCACACCCGCGCCAGAAAACGGCTCCGCGGACTCCTCGCCCGTCCTCGAGTTTCGCGAGGTCTCCATCGGCTTTACAGATCGCCCCGTCCTCGACAACGTCAGCTTCACCGTCGGCCCCCAGGAAACCAGGATCCTCCTCGGCCCCGCCGGTGTTGGTAAAAGCGTTCTCCTCAAGTTGTCCAACGGCCTCCTCCGTCCCGACGAAGGAACCATCCACCTCTTCGGCGATGAGATTTCGCAGTTCCAGGAACAGGAACTCTTCCCCCTCCGCACCCGCACCGGCATGGTCTTCCAGGAAGGCGCTCTCTTCGACTCACTCACCGTGCGCGACAACGTTGCGTACCTGCTGATCCAGCAGGAAGTCGCCGACGACGAGATCGACCACCGCGTGCGCGAAGCTCTGCGGTTCGTCGGCCTCGAACAAACCTTCAGCCTCTTCCCCGGAAGCCTCTCCGGCGGCATGCGGCGACGCGTCGCCATCGCCCGCGCCCTCATCCATAACCCCCAGCTTCTTCTCTACGACTCTCCGACCGGCGGCCTCGACCCCGTCACCTCCACCACCATCATCGAACTCATCGTCAAACAGCGCGATGTCTACCGCACCCCTTCGCTGCTCGTCACCCATCGCCTTCAGGATGCCTTCACCATGTGCAGTCACCGCTTCGAACCTGCGGAGGACCGCATGATTCCTCTTCCCAGGGGACAAACTGATCCCAACACCACATTCCTCATGCTCGATGAGGGGCGCCTGATCTTTAATGGATCCTTGCGCGAGCTGGTCACCAGCGACAACCCGTTCGTCCGCGAGTTCATCGAGTAGCCGCGATCTCCGCTGTCAAAATCCATTTCATTTTCTTTCCCCTCGCCGCCCTCGTTAAAATAGCCCGAGCCTTTCCCAAGGTCTCCTCTGGAGAACAATGAGACGCACAACATCGAGCATCGTCGCTTGCGTGGCGCTTCTGTTCGTGCTTCTCTGCCCCGGAACCGCTTCCCCTTACTCCCTCCTTACCCACGAGCAACTCATCGATCTCACCTGGAGAGATTCCATCGTCCCCCTTCTCCTCAGCCGGTATCCCAACCTCACCCCCGCGGATCTCGACGTGGCGCGTGCCTACGCCTACGGCGGCTGTGTCATCCAGGACATCGGCTACTATCCCTTCGGCGACGCGTCCTTCTCCAACCTCACCCACTACGTGCGCTCCGGCGACTTTGTCGTGAACCTCTTCCGCAATGCCCACGATGCCAACGAGCTTGCCTTCGCCATCGGAGCGCTCTCCCACTACATCGGCGACTCCGTCGGCCATCCGGAAGCGACCAACGTCGCCGTTCCCGTCGAATTCCCCGAGCTCGGCGCAAAATACGGCCCATCGGTAAACTACGCCGAAGGCGAGCATCAGCATGTGCAAACTGAGTTTGCTTTCGACATCGACGAAATTGCGCACCACCGCGTCGCGCCCCTGCGCTACATGCGTCACATCGGTATCAAGGTCTCGATGCGCCAGCTTGCCCTCGCCTTCTACCAGACCTACGGCCTCACCGAGACCTTCTCAGGCAAGCGCAGCATCAATGTCCGCGATTATCGATTCGCCACCCGAACCTTCATCCCCCGCATCGCCTACTCCGTTACTCTCCTTCATCGCAAACACGAACCACCCGACCCCTCCACGCCCGAGGCCATCGAACTGCAGAAAGAGGCTGCGGAAACTGCAAAGCAGGAGAACTGGGACGCATACCAATCCAAAGCCGGCCTCGAGACCTATCTTCTCGCCGGCGTCATCTTCATCGCCCCCAAGGTCGGTCCCCTCAAACTCGTCGCCGTAAAAGGCCCCACCGAGACAACCGAGGCGGAGTACGCCCACAGCGTAGCCATTGCGATTACAGATCTTCGCAATGTCCTGCGGCGCTTCACACCGGTTGAGGCGCGCTACACCGGACCGGTCCCGGCGCTGGGCAGTCTCGTCCACCCGCATAGTGCCGCGCCGCCAAACCGCGATCCCCAGCATCCGCTGCCCAATCGCGATCTCGACACCGGCCGCGTTGTGCAGCCCGGCGGTTACCCGCTCACCGACTCGACGTATGCCCATCTCCTCCACAGGCTCGTTCAACAGCCCACTCAGCCCATCCCTCCCGGCATCAAGCAGGACATCCAGCAGTACTACTCCAACCTCGAACTCCCCATCACCACCCGCAAAGATCCTGCCCGCTGGAAGCAGGTGCTCGCCGACCTCAATACCCTCGCCGCAATGCCCACCAGCACCCTCCCCCAGCCCTTTCCAACCTACGGAGATGATCAGGGCGACGAGTGACCTCGGAGCCACCGCATCTCTCCTCCCCGCATCCCGCATCCAATCTTTCAGGGCTCGATCGATTCTCGGGGCTCATTCGATCAGGCCGGCTCTCATGTCCACAACAACGGAAATTGTTCTCGATCCCGTAGAGTCCTCCAAACTGGCTGGCCTCCGCTACGTTACCGACACCTCGCCCGGCTTCTCCCGCAAGCGCCGCGGCAAGAGCTTCCAGTACCTCGACACCGACGGCAAGCCCATCCGCGACAACATCGTCATCGCCCGCATCAAGTCCCTCGTCATTCCCCCTGCGTGGACTGACGTCTGGATCTGCCGCAGCGCCAATGGGCATCTCCAGGCAACCGGCCGCGACGCCAGGGGCCGCAAGCAAAGCCGATATCACCCGCGCTGGCGCGAAGTTCGCGACGAAACCAAGTACGAGCGCATGAAGCTCTTCGGCGAAACTCTGCCCATCATCCGCGAGCGCGTCGAAAAAGACCTCGCCCTGCCGGACCTCCCCCGCGAAAAAATCCTCGCCGCCCTCGTGCGCCTTCTCGAAACCACCTTCATTCGCATCGGCAATTCCGAATACGCCAAAGAAAACCACTCCTACGGCCTCACCACCCTCCGCAACAAGCACGTTGACGTCGAGGGTTCAACCGTTCGCTTCAAATTTCAGGGCAAGAGTGGAAAGCGTCACGAAATCGACCTCAATGATCGTCGCCTCGCCAGAATCATCAAGCGATGCCTCGACCTGCCCGGCTACGAACTCTTTCAATACGTCGACGACGACGGCAACCCCCACTCCGTCGACTCCTCCGACGTGAACGAATACCTCCGCGGCATCACCGAGCAGCCGTTTACCGCCAAAGATTTCCGTACCTGGGCCGGCACCGTCCTCGCCTGTCTCGAACTCCGCGAATTCGAATCATTCGAGTCTCAGACGCAAGCCAAAAAGAATGTCGTTGAAGCCATCAAGCGCGTCGCCCAGCAACTCGGCAACACGCCCGCCGTTTGCCGCAAGTGCTACGTGCATCCCATGGTCCTCAACTCCTACATGAGCGGAGAACTCCTCAAGACCCTCCAGGCCGCCGAAAAGAAAACCGCCAAAAACCACCACGCCCTCCGCGAAGAAGAAGTCCAGTTGATGTTCCTCCTCGAAGCCCGCCTCAAAACCGCCGCCTGACTCCTTCCTAAGCCGTCATCCAGGCAGAGAAAGCATCCACAAACCTTGTTAGTAGCTTTCCAAAACGGACACAAGAATAGCTCTGTACGAAAAGCTCCCGGAGGGAGCATCGAGAATAGCCCAGGGTGGACCCTGCCCCTGAGTGCAACGAAGGGAAAGGGGCAACCCTGGAATCGAACCGTAACAGCTCCGCCCGCCCCGGAGGGCCGTTCGAACCTCAGCACGTTCCTCTTGCGCCGGCCCTCCAACGACAATCACATCCCGCCCGCGTGCCCCCGATTTATACTTGGCCGTTCTGCAGATATAGCGGAGATTCCATGCCAGCGATGCATCGTTTGCGCGCCCTTGTCGCGTTCTTGTTCCTCTCTCTTGTTGCTCCCTTCCTCACCGCCCAGGACTTCGGCCTCACCATCGGCAAACACGAAGTCATCCAATCCAAAATCCTCGGCGAAAAACGCGACATCCTCGTCTCCGCCCCAAAATCCGCCAGGCCCAACCTCCCGCTCCTCGTTGTCCTCGACGGCGAGTGGACATTCACCAAGGTCGCCGTCATCGTCGATCACCTCGTGGGCAACGGACGCCTGCCACCCATGGTTGTCGCCGGAATCGTCAACACCGATCGCGGCCGCGATCTCATGCCGACATTCGAAGGCAACGAATTCGCCACCGGCCCATCCGACAAATTCCTTTCCTTCATCTCCGACGAGCTGATCCCGCAACTCGCCGCCGAATACCCCATCGGCAAATACCGCATCCTCGCCGGCCACTCCAACGGCGGCATGTTTTCCCTTTACGCCTTCATTCGCCGCCCCGACCTCTTCCAGGCCAACATCGCGCTCAGCCCCAGCTACGGCCTCGATGATCGCTTCGTTGCTCTTCTCACCAGGGCCATTGCAACTCCCGCCTCCACCCCGCGCTTCGTCTTCCTCGGCAATGGCGGCGACGAAGAAGCCGACATCTCCGTCGGCGCCATGCGCTTCGCCAAGGCATTCGAGAACAGCCCCAACGCCAACCTCGAATATCACTACGAAATCTTCCCCGGAGAAACCCACGGCTCCGTCGGCTTGCGCGCCTACTACAGCGCCCTCGAAGTCCTCGGCCAGCCCGATCCGCACATCAACTACGGCCCCGCTCGTTACCTCACGGAAGCGCAGCGCCGCCGCCATGCATGGGTGCGCCGCTTCGGCTCCCCCTTCTCCGACGAGCAGCTTCCGCAATACTCCGCGGCCCTCCCCGTGCTCGACGCGCTCTCCTCCACCGAAAAAATCAACCTCACCTCCTACTGGGAAAACCTGAAAGCCGAATATTCTCCCGACTTCCGCTTCGATCCCGTCGAGCGGCAGAACCTCATCGCATGGCTCGACGCCAGCAATCGCAAGCCCGATGCCGACCGTCTCCGCGCCATCCCCGGATTCGCCGCCTCCGCTCCCGCACCGAATAACTACGGCGCCGGCATCGACCTCGACGCAGGTCTCGTCGCCCTCCTTCCTCTCCGTGGCTCCGCACTCGACCTCTGCCACCCCGACGCAAAACCGCAGATCCACAACGCAGTCCCCGCCCCTGATCGCAATGGCCGCGCTAACATGGCCTACCGCTTCAGCGGCGATGGCGCCTTCATCGAGTTCCCCAAAAATACCGGCTACGAGAACGCCGGCTCCATCACTGTCTCCGCATGGGTCCGCCCGCACAAGCCCGCCGCCTACTCCGCGTGGGTGTCGCAACCCGGCCCGCGGTGGGGATCGCAATGGCGTCTCGGCTTCGGACCCAATCCCAGCGCACAGTGGGGCGCCACCACCTTCGGCACACGATGGACCGATTACTGGGTCTCCGGCGACGGCCTCCCCGTAGACACCTGGGTCCACACCGCCGCCGTATTTGACCAGACCATCGGAGTCCTGCATCTCTACGCCAACGGCCGCGAAGTCCAAACCGTTCACGACCTCGTTCCATGGGGAGCCAGCCAGGGCCCCATCCTCATCGGAGCCCAGCGCGACGACGGCCTCTACTTCAATGGAGATGTGGGAGAAGTTCGCGTCTACCGCCGCGCCTTGAACGCGGCCGAAGTCACTGCACTCAGCAAAGCCGAGGCCCCTCGACGGGATCCCCGGCGAAATCGAATCCCTGCGGCTCCGCCTCCACCCGGTGATTCATATCCGCAATCTGGTCGAGCCGGGGCAGTCACAGTCGGGGCAAACATAGTCGGACAGTCATAGTCGGCGGGCGGTTGAACATGTCAAGCCCGGAAACCAGAACAATTTTTCCGACTAGCCCGTATTTTCAGCAACTTCCGTCGCCCCCCGTTTTGCAGGGAATTACCCCTCTTCCGGCGCACAATTGCAATTGCAATCCAACCTCTGCCCACCGGAGCCCTTCCATGCGCCTGCACACCAGAACGAGTCCCTTACCCTGTCCCGCATCGTCCAATTACAATGCCTTAACCACTAACTTATTTCGTATCAATAATTTGACACCTAACCCCTTTAGCAAGAAATACTTAGCGCCGGCTTTTGCCGTAAGCCGCTGAAAACAAAGTCCACTCCCTGCAAATAGTGGGGGGAGGGGTACCCCCTCCCTGAACCAGGCCACCGGTCTCTGATCTCTGATCTCTGTTCTCTGATCTCTGGTCCCTGGTCCCTGGTCCCTGTTCCCTGATCCCTGATCTTTGGAGCTTATCTATGTTTCATGAGTGCAGACACATCAAGTCCGACGGCCATCGCTGCCACGGCGCCGCCCTTCGCGGCAAAGCCTATTGCTACTTCCACATGAACCTTCGCCGCATGCATAGCCCCAACCCCGCCGAGAGCCAGCACTTCCAGCTCCCTCCCATCGAAGACACCGCCTCGGTCCTGATCGCCCTCGGACAGGTCATCCGCACCCTCGACTCCCCCTACGCCGACATCCGCCGCGCCGGACTCATGCTTCAGGCCCTGCAGATCGCCGCCAAGCTCACCGCCCACCGCGAAAACTCCCATCCGGAAAAGCTCGTGCGCACCCTCTATAACCCCGCCGGCGAAACCATCGACTTCTCCGCTGCCCTCGACCACGGCATCGACATGCTCGCCCCCGACAAAACCGTCTGCGAGCCCCCGGAAGACTGCCGCCACTGCCCCCAGCAAGACACCTGCGACAACTACGAAGAACCCGAAGAAGAAGAGGAAGAGGAAGACGAAGCAGGAAGAAGACGAGGAACAGGAAGAAGACGAGGAAGAGAAAGAGAAGAAGAAGAGAACGAAGAAGAGGAAGAGAAAGACGAAGAAGACGTCGAATCCGATGAGAACCACGAAGATGCTCTGATCCAACTCAAATCACCCTGTCATTCCGACCGACCAGAGAGCCGGATCCGCCTAGCAACAGGGACATTTGTCGGGGTGCAAAAGGAGCAAAGGAAGCCCGCAGTGCTTTCAGCCACTGCCCGTCTCGCCAAGTCGAACGTGCTCAAGAAACAACGCGCAGCAACAAACGCGCCAGACCGCACACGACACGCCCGTGGGGGGCGCGCCCGAACATAGCCCAGGGTGAAGTCCGCGCACGCGGACGCAACCCTGGGAACAAAAACCAAATCCCGCGTCCCGTAGGGCCGCCCGAACCTCGATGATCGCGCCTGTACTGGATGCCCCAAAGCCCCGTCTGCTAGCCTTGCAGGTTTGGGCAAGACAGAAATGGTAGGGTGCAAGCATGGCGTTCAAATTCCAGGGCGTTGATTTTCTACATCTCGATTCCAGCTTCAGCGAAGACGAACTGCTCGTCCGCCGCACGGCGCGCGACTTCGTCGAAGACAACCTCGTCCCGATCATCGAGGAGTGCTATCGCAGCGAGCGCTTTCCGCGCGAACTCGTTCCTGTCATGGGCGAGCTCGGCTTCTTCGGAGCCAACCTCCAGGGCTACGGCTGCGCCGGAATGTCCAACGTCGAATACGGCCTCGTCATGCAGGAGCTCGAGCGCGGCGACTCCGGATTCCGCAGCTTCGTCAGCGTTCAGTCCGCTCTCTGCATGTATCCCATCTACACCTTCGGCTCCGACGAGCAGAAGAACACCTGGCTGCCCGCCATGGCCTCCGGCCAGAAACTCGGCTGCTTCGGCCTCACCGAGCCCGGCTTCGGTTCGAACCCCGGCGGTATGACCACCGTCGCGCGCAAATCCGCCGACGGCTACATCCTCAACGGCGAAAAAATGTGGATCACCTCCGGCAACATCGCCGACGTCGCCGTCATCTGGGCCAAAGTCGAAGATGAGGACAATCGTGTCCGCGGATTCCTGGTCGAAACCGATCGCCCCGGCTTTCGCGCCTACGAAGTTCACGGCAAATGGAGCCTTCGCGCCTCCGTCACCAGTGGCCTCTCCCTGCAGGATGTCCACGTGCCCGCAACAAATCTGCTGCCCGGCACCGGCGGCCTCAAGAGTCCCCTCATGTGCCTCAACCAGGCGCGTTATGGCATCAGTTGGGGCGCGATCGGCGCGGCCATGTCCTGCTACGACACGGCACTGCAATATGCCAAAACGAGAAAGCAGTTCCACAACATGCCCATCGCAGGCCACCAGCTCATTCAGGACAAGCTCGTGTGGATGGTCACTGAGATTTCAAAGGCGCAACTGCTCTCTCTTCAGGTGGGCCGCCTGAAGGACGCCGGCACCGTCGGTCACCAGCACATCTCCATGGCCAAGCGCAACAACGTGTGGATGGCTCTCGAGTGCGCGAGGATCTCTCGCGATATCCTCGGGGCCAACGGCATCACAGAGGATTACCCCATCATGCGCCACATGATGAATCTCGAATCCGTAAAGACATACGAGGGCACGCACGACATCCACTCGCTCATCCTCGGTCACCACATCACCGGGATAGGAGCCTATTGATCGCCGTTGCCCTGATTGAAAAAACTACCCGCCGTGGTGCTCGTGCCCTTCATGGTGGTGTCCGTTGTGTGACTCCGCGGGCACCTCCGCCGAAATTGTCTCGGGGAGAAACTCTTTCAGGCACTCAACCAGCTTCTCAAGCTTTGCATCACGCGCGAGAAGCTTTTCGATCTGAACACGAAGTTCTGTACGTTCCCTGCTTGCCTGTTCGTGCGCAAGCACATAGTAATCATTCTGCATGTTATGAATCCTTTGGCAGATCATAACATCGATCCGAAGTTAGTCTAGAGATTCGTTCTTTGCTCTTTATTGAAATTTGATCTTGATCAGAACCAATCCGTGGGGATGCTCTATTGGAGCATTGCTGATTTCACCGCACACCTATCAGTAACTCGACCTTAAGTTACTTATACTCGATCCAAACTTAGTTACTTATTGAGACATAACATATGTTTCGATCCATGTTATCCACAGGGCATTAACTCGCGAACATTGCATTACTACCAGTTCATCATGGTCATCAACTGCACACTTCGATTTTAAAAAGAGGCACGCTGGAAACTCGGATGGCTATTCGCACCCAGCCCTCTGGGCCCCAGTTGCTATATTCGTATGCATATCGGAGCGACTATGCTTTCTCGTTGCCTGTTCATCTCCTCGATTTTCGGCCTCGCCACATCGATCTGCGTTGCACAGCAAGCCGCCGCCGCCGATCGTGCTCCACGCCGCGCGCCTGCTGCAGGTCGACACCGGCACCCTGCTTCAACCAGGCGAGATCCTGGTCGAAGGCAATCGCATCCGCTCTGTAGGAACCAGCGTTGAACATCCCGCAGGCGCGAAGGTCATCGACCTCGGCAATGCCACGCTTGATGCCGGGCCTGATCGACGCACATGTACACTTGTTCCTGCATCCCGGCGCGGAAGACCTGCAGACCGTCGAAGAATCCGTGCCCTGGCGCGTCATCCTCGCCGAGCAGGCTGCAAAAGACGATGTGATGGCGGGCTACACCGCCGAGCGCGACATGGGAACCGAGGGCGCCGGCTCCGCCGACTCAGCAATACGCGATGCGATCAACAAAGGCATCATTCCCGGACCGCGGATGCGCATGAGCGGGAACGCCATCGACATCCTCGGCGGTCACGAAGACGCCAACAAATACAATCCCGCACAGCACGTGCTCTCGAACGCCGACTATGCCAACTCCGCCGAGCAGTTGGTCGAAGTGATGCGGGAGCAGCACAAGCAGGGCTCCGACTTCGCCAAAATTTACGAGACCGGCAAAGACCGCATGGCCGATGGCGTTCTGCAAACTCCTTACCAATACACCGCGGCGCAACTGGCCGCGGCAGTCGAAGAAGCGAGGCGACTCGGCACAACCGTGGGCGTTCACGCCATGGGCGAGCCGGGAACGCTGTATGCGGCGCAGGCAGGTGTTGCTTCCATCGATCACGCGACACAATTGAGCGACGAGACGGTCCGCCTGATGAAGGAGAAAGGCATTTTCGCCGTTCCCACGTTCACTATCTTCGAGTACTTTGCCAATCACCGCGAATCGCAGGACCAGGCTGCGACCCAGGCCGAGATGCTCGAATATAAAATTCGCGAATTCAAAAAGCAGGTTGCCGCCGGCATCTCCTTCGCCGTTGGCTCGGATGTTGGACCGTTTCCGCACGGCACGCAGGCCCGCGAAATGACGCTCATGGTGCAGTACGGCATGAAGCCCCTCGCCGTGCTCCAGGCCGACCTGCTCAACGGAGCGAAGCTCCTTGGCTGGGCCGGCCAGATCGGCGAGCTCAAGCCCGGATATTTCGCCGACATCATCGCGGTCCCCGGCAACCCGCTCGACGATATCTCGACCTGCGAGCACGTGAGCTTTGTAATGAAAAACGGCGAAATCCTGCGGCAGTAGCTTGTGGTGATCAGGAATCTGCTGAAGCAGAGCGAGAAGCGGCGGCCCGATTCTTTTCGCGGCGAGCTTTGATCCGCTTGATTGCTTCTCTGAAGCGGTCAGGCTTGTTCTCGAGCATCGAATCCTCGACCGCTTTGCGATAGCCACCGAGATAGATGGAATACAAGATAGCCAGCGAACACCCGATTCCCCAGAGGAATCCGATGGAGAGTCCAACGATGGCGTACAGGCCTAACTCACCCATTACGGGCCTTTCAGCGCACTAGACGGCGACGGTGAAACTGTCTTCGCTGCGCGTCACCGCGTGGTAGAGCGTGTCGCGCTCGACGGGAACGCGGCCCGCTTCGGTGATCAGGCGGCAAAGTTCTTTTCGCGTCATGCCTTGCGGCGTGGTTGCGCCGGCATCGTGGTAGATCTTCTCTTCGATCACGGTGCCGTCAAGATCGTCAGCGCCGAAACGCAGCGCGATCTGCGCAATCTTCGGCGTCATCATCTGCCAGTAGGCTTTGATGTGCGGAAAATTATCAAGAAGGAGGCGGCTCACGGCGATCTGCCGAATGTCGGTAAGGCCAGTTGTCACTGGCAGATGATCGAGCGGCGTGTTCTCCGGATGAAACGCGAGAGGAATGAAGGTCTGGAATCCGCCGGTCTCATCCTGGAGCGCACGCAATTTCATTAAATGATCGACGCGGTCCTCATCGTTTTCGATGTGACCGTAAAGCATGGTTGCGTTGGATTTGAAACCAAGTCTGTGCGCCACCCGCGCCGTGTCCAGCCACTCGTCGCCATCGATTTTGTGATCGCAGATGATCGAACGAACTCTCGTCGAAAAAATCTCGGCGCCACCGCCCGGCATTGAATCGACTCCTGCCTCGCGCATTTTGAGCAGCGTCTCTTCGATCGAGAGCTTCGCGCGGCGCGCCAGGTATGCCACCTCGACCATGGTGAACGCCTTGATGTGCACCTTGGGAAAGCGCTCTTTGAGGCCGCGCACGAGGTCCAGGAAGTACTCGAAAGGAAGGTCGGGATGAAGTCCGCCTACGATATGAAATTCGGTGACGGCCTCGCTGTAACCCGATGCCGCAGTCTGCCACGCCTCCTCGAGAGCCATGGTGTAGCCGGCGGGATCGCCTTTTTTGCGGCCGAATGCGCAGAGCTTGCATGCCGCCACGCACACGTTCGTCGGATTGATGTGGCGATTGACATTGAAGTAGGTGACATCACCGTGCATCCGCTCGCGGACGTAGTTGGCCAGCCACCCCACTGCCAGGACATCTTTTGAGCCGTACAGCGCGATGCCTTCTTCGGCGTCCAGGCGTTCGCCGGTTTTCACCTTCGCCGCAATCGACTCGAGGAGAGGATCGTAAGTACGGAAGCCGGGGAGCGCACTCGTTGCTGTGGATGCAGGCTGCATAAATCGATGATACCGAAAAGCGGTTATCGGCTTTCATCGCCCCTCGGCTGATCTGAAGGGACAGTTGACTTTCGACTGATTTAGATATATCTTAAGATATATCGTAGTACATCGGAGAAACAACGAATGTTTGGACAATTTAGAGAAGCGAATGGAGAGCACGGACAACACGACTGCCGGCATCGCCACCGTTATGGATGGTGGGGCGACCGCGGAGAACGCTGGGAAGCGTTCGCCGGAGGCGGGCGTGAACGGTTCTTCGACAATGGGCAGCTAAGGCTGGTGATCCTGCAGTTGATTGCAGACAAGCCGAGCTATGGATACGAGATCATCAAGGCGATCGAGGAGCGGCTCTCTGGCGGCTATGCGCCGAGCCCGGGAGTGGTTTATCCGACGCTCACGCTGTTGGAAGAAGAGGGCCTGGCGACGGTGGCTTCGCAGGATGGCAACAAGAAGCTCTACACAGCAACGGAGGACGGCCGCGAGCACCTGAAGACCAATCACGCGACGGTAGAAGCGATTCTTGGGCGAATGCAGGAAGCAAACCGCAGGTTTGGACGGGGCCGCAATCCGCAGATCGTGCGCGCAATGACGAACCTCGGATTTGCTCTGAGGATGCGCGTTGAACGCGGCGATCTTAGCGCTGAGCAGTTTAAGAAAATCGCCGAAACGCTTGACGCCGCGGCCCGGACAATCGACAGCGTGTAACAGGCGACAAGTTGAGCCGGAGAAGACGGCACTCAAAAAAGTACTTTGTTGCGAAGGCGTTTCACTTCGCAGGGCGGCAACCGGCGATAAGGATGTCGACCAGCCGCCTGGCACTTTGCTGCCAGTCAGGACCGGCTGGAACATGGGCTACCCCGATAAGCGCCCTCAGGAGATCGAATGGCTCAACATCCTTGCGGATGTCGCCGCTCTTGATTGCGCGTTTCACGAGCAGTTCGATTGCGTGCTGAACCTGCCCGCGAGAGCCTTCGTATAGTTTGGTAGGCCCTCCTACAATCGAGTTCAATGCGGGTGCGATGATCTGTTTGGCGGCAATGTGATCGACGAAGAGCAGCATCCAGGCCCGGAGGGCCTCGAGCGGCGCCTTCTTTTCGGCAAACCTCTGCTCTACCGCAGCCAGCTTCTCTACCTCGCTGCGGTAGACTGCTTCAATCAGTGCGTCTCGGGTAGGAAAGTGGCGGTATAACGTTCCTGGCCCTACCCCAGCCTGTCTGGCGATATCGTCGAGGCTGGCTTCCACGCCGTGACGGGTAAACGCATCCTTGGCAACTTCCAGAATGCGCTCGCGGTTGCGACGCGCGTCTGTACGCGGCTTTCTGGAACGGACCTGAGATTTTTTTCCAGTCATTCTCTAAAAAACCTGCAACCGGAGACCGGCTCCGGTTATCTACTAATTCGGAGATTGTCTCCGTTTTATTGGATGCAGCGATGAATCGTCAAATCCGCTGGATAAAACGGATCATCAAACCCCAGACATGAGAGGAATCATATGCAGGAACAACGTCATGGCAGCTTCAAGTTTCCCGGCAGCACACTGACTGTAAATCGCATGGGCTACGGGGCGATGCAGCTCGCAGGAAGAGACGGCAACAAACTGGTGTGGGGACCGCCACCGGATCGGGATGGAGCGATCGCGCTTTTGCGAGAGGTAATCGCAAGCGGGGTAAACCACATCGATACCTCCGACTTCTACGGTCCGCATGTGACAAACCAGATCATACGAGAGTCGCTGTTTCCCTATCCTGAACACCTGGTGATTGTGACGAAGGTCGGCGCCCGGCGCGGCGACGATGGTTCGTGGATACCGGACATGTCACAGCAAGGTCTGATTGCGGCGGTTCACGATAATCTTCGCAATCTTGGCTTGGATGCGTTGGACGTGGTGAACCTGCGAATCACCTTCGATGTTCATCAGCCGGCCGAGGGTTCGATCGAAGCTCCGCTAAGTGTTCTCGCGGAACTGCAGCAAAAAGGCCTGATCCGTCATATCGGACTCAGCAATGCCACGGCGTCTCAGGTCGCGGAAGCGAGAAGGATTTCTCCAATCGTCTGTGTCCAGAATCAGTACAATCTGGCGCATCGGGCGGATGATTCGTTAATCGATGCACTCAATCGTGAAAGCATTGCTTACGTCCCATTCTTTCCGCTTGGCGGCTTCAGCCCGCTGCAATCCGATGCCTTGTCGCAGACCGCATCGCTCTTAGGTGTGTCGCCTATGCAGGTTGCACTCGCATGGCTGCTGCAGCGCTCACCGAACATCCTGGTGATACCGGGAACATCCTCTCTCAATCATTTCCGCGAGAATCTCAAGGCGGCAACCATCGAGATTCCCGCCGATGTGCTCGCCGATCTGGACGCGGTGTCTCGAGAACAAGCCGCCATTCCGAACCACTCAGCATGAGCGCTATGAAAAGAACTGAAGTTCAAAAATGGAGGAAGGACATGCGTGTTTTTGTAACAGGCGCGACTGGCTTTATCGGTTCCAGAATTGTTGAAGATTTTATGAAATCCGGCCACCAGGTGCTTGGACTCTCGCGCAGCGATGCGGGCGCCCGGTTCTTGGCTTCCGCGGGAGCAGAGGTACATCGCGGGAGCCTGGAAGATCTGGAGAGTCTGCGCAACGGAGCAGCCAAGTCGGATGGCGTGATTCATTGCGCCTTCGACCATTCAGCATTCGGAGGTCAGGACTTCTCCAAGTTCTTCGAGGTTTGCGAAAAGGACAAGCGCGCCATCGAGGCGATGGGAGACGCGCTTGCCGGATCGGAGCGGCCGTTACTGATCACCTCGGGGACTGGCCTCGGAAATCCGGGGCCGGGTCAAGCGGCCGTTGAGGATCACTTCGATCCCTAAATCCCGAATCCGCGCAAGGCATCGGAAACCGCTGGCGCTGCCATTGCGAAGCGAGGGGTGAACGTTTCTGTGGTGCGCCTTCCTCAGGTTCATGACACAGCAAAACAGGGGCCCATCACATACTCGGTTCTCCTGGCCCGCGAAAAGGGGATTTCGGCGTACATTGGCGAGGGACTGAATCGATGGCCCGCGGCACACGTCCTCGATGTCGCTCGTCTCTACACGCTTGCACTGGAAAAGGCGGAAGCAGGCAGCAGATATCACGCTGTAGCGGAAGAGGGCGTTTCGATGCGGGAGATTGCCGAAGTCATCGGCAAAGCCCTGAAGGTGCCTGTAGTCAGCCTCTCTCCGGAACAAGCGCAACCTCATTTTGGATGGCTGGCAATGTTCGCAGGAATTGATATGCCCGCGTCAAACGCCAAGACTCAAACGAAGCTGGGGTGGAATCCCACAGGGCCCACGCTCATCGCCGATCTTGAGAAGATGCAGTACTGAAGAACTAACCGATGAAGGAGAAGAGATGATCGCCGTAACGACGCCAACTGGGCAAATTGGCTCAAAAGTTGTGAAGGAGCTTCTAAAGGCGGGCGAAGCTGTGCGAGTGATCGTGCGCAACCCGGCAAAACTTGCGGCGGAGGTCCGGGAAAGAATAGAGGTGGTGCAAGGGTCAAGCGATGACGAGGATGCGCTGCTCGGTGCGCTTGAGAATGTCGAGAGCCTCTTCCTGGTTGTGCCTCCCTCTTTCACGACGAAAAACGTGCGAGAGTACTACCTGCAGTTCGCCTCACCCGCAGCCCGCGCCGTTGTGAAGCGGGGCGTAAAGCGGATTGTCGCCGTCTCCGCATTGGGGCGCGGGCTCCCTCTCGATGGAGGGTTGGTCTCAGACTCTTTCGCAAAGGATGAAGAGCTCGAGCGAACTGGGATGGATTTCCGGGCACTTTGGTGTCCCGGCTTCATGGAGAACATGTTCAGACAAATTGAATCGCTCAAGCATCAAGGGACATTTTTTGGGCCGTCGCTGCCGGACGTGAAACTTCCACTGGTTGCTACCCGCGATATCGCGTCGACTGGCACGAAACTTCTTCTCGATCGATCGTGGACGGGGCAGGGCGGGATCGCTGTGCTCGGACCGGAGGACTTGTCGAACAACGATATGGCGATAATCCTGAGCGACGTTCTGGGGAAGCCGATTCGCTACGTGCAGCTACCGTTGGAAACCTACAAGGCCCAAATGGTCCAGTTTGGCGCGAGTGAACACTTTGCGCAGAGACTGGCGGACATGCTGGTCGCGAAAGACAAGGGCCTCGATTGCGCGGAACCTAGAACCATCGAAAATACAACACCGACGACGTTCAGACAGTGGTGCGAAGACGAGCTAAAGCCTGCAATTCTGCGCCAGGAATAAAGGAGGGCCGTTAGAGCTGCGATTGCAAAGACTCAAAAATACGAAGACCAATAAAAAGAGGTTGGCCGAGTTACCGGTCAACCTCTTCATCATTTGAAGTCTGGAACAGGCCTGTGAAGACCTGTTCCATCCGTTAGCGAACTACTTCTTTTTCGGTGCAGTTGGATGCTTCTTCGCGTGTGCCTGTGGCTTGTCGCTAAGAAGTGTTTCTGCATCGTGCGCGTTGAAAGGATAGGTCTGTTGTGACTCCTGGCCGGTGTTCAGCCTGATGTCGACGCGACGATTCTTCGCCAAGTAGATGACGTTGAACTGGCGCATGATCTTCTTCTTCTCGTCATCCGTCAGTTCAGGATTCTGCTGTATCTGATCCTTCACTTGCTGCTTGGTGAGTACTTCTGTCTTGCCGACTCCCTCAGTGCTGATCGCACTTTCGGGCACACCCAGGTTGACCAGGAAGTCCTTAACGCTGCCAACGCGGCGTTCAGAGAGCTTCTGGTTGTATGCATCGCTTCCACGTGGATCCGCGTGGCCCGTGAGGGTCAGGTGCGCATCCGGCTTCACCTGGAGATAGGCCTTGAAGTCCGTTGCCAGCGTAGTCAGGATCTGCTCCTGGCTCTCTGCCAGGCCCTTATCCGGACGCTTCTCGTTCGGCAGAGCCGTCGGGAAGAAGACGCTGTGGAGAAGGAGGCTCGGCGGCGGAGGTGGTGGCGGCGGCGGCGGGGCAGCGATGTTCACACTGGTGCTGCACGTAGCCGAGTGTCCCTTGTCATCCGTCACAGTGCCCGTGATCTGCACTGGACCTGGGGAAGCGCCTGCCGAAGAGTACGTCGCCGTGGCTCCGCTTCCGCTGATCGTGCCACCCGAAGCTTGATAGCTGTAGGTGAGCGGACGGTTCTGCGGGCTGACGCCCTGGGCCGTAATCGTGGATGAATCACCCGGCTTGAGATCCGTCGGGCTTGCCGAGCAACTCAATGTCGGCGGTTCGAATTCCTTCACGGTGTAGGTCGCTGTGCAGGTACCGGTTTCCCAAGGCTTGAGACCTTCCTTGCCGGTTTTGCCCTGCTTCACGGTACCGTTCACGGTGTAGGTGCCGGGATTGATATTTGCGGTATCCACCTTCGCGGTGGTGTCGGTTCCGCTCACGCCCTGTCCCGACCAGGCATAGATCACGTGGTTCTTGGGGAGAAGGTTTCCAGCAGTTCCGGTGATGGTGATGGGCTCGCCAGGGAAGACCGAATTGGGCTCGGCAACGCAAGCGAGGGTGGCTGTCGGAGGAGGCGCGATGGTCCCAAACTTGAGAACGAGACCGGTGCTCAGGCGGGCCATGTTGAAGTTGCCGCGAGCGACTGGATAAAAGTTCACGTGCGTGTACTGATAATCGGCCTGGAAGACGCGGATGGAGAGACGATGGTCGAGCAGCGGAGTGTCGTAGTCCATTCCGCCACCGGCTGTAAGCACGACACCCCATTTGTTGCCTGTGACCGGTTCGTAGTAGGTGCTGTTCACAGTCTCACCACCTACGAGGGCATGTACAAAAGGCGTGATGTCTTCGGTGGGGAATCGAACAATGAGACCGCCCGAACCGCCTGAAAAGGTATTGTGAACGACCGGCGAATTTACGCCGCCGTTCTTGTGAAAGTCGCCTTCAATTTGGGCACCCACGAACTTGTTGAAGTACCGGGCGAGGCTGACGTCAACGCAGCAGGTGATGGATTTCGCATTATCCTGAACTGTGCCGTTGTTGATCAGATACCCTTTCGGGGCCAAATAGCTGAAACCGGCGAAGAGATCCCATCTCGAGGGAGCGTCCGCCGAGGGCCCGGTCCGAGGTGGCGGGGCCGGCTTCGGCGCTTCTTGCGCAGTCAAGGCAATGGGAATAACACTGGTGCAGGCCAGTGCCAAAGCCAGACGGGCAACTTTAGAAATTTGAAAGTGCATGCGTTTCTCCTCCGCAATCGAAAAACTGTAGTCTGTTTGGAAACGGCTCCTTTTGCGGACCATTTTCCGGTGAAAGTGATGGCTCCTTGCGAACTAACCTCGTGGCAAGCCTAAATACGCCACCAATAAACGTAACATAGGTATCAGGAGCTAGAGTGTACTTTCTGAATGGGGTTACCAACTGGTAGAACTAACAGGCAGGTTGCGCGTTTTGACTAGGTTTACCAACTGGTACACGCTGCCCGAGTGGTGTAACTGATTGACAACGACTGGAACCAAAATCCGGAAATGAAGCGGTATTCAGTCCGCGCTATTCCGCGTTAAGCGTCTTCAACACACTGCGAGGCTCGCGCTGAATCTTCTCCTGAAGAAGAGTGATGGCGTAGAGAAGCTGTTCCGGGCGAGGTGGACATCCAGGAACATATACGTCGACAGGAATGACCTGATTCACGCCCTGAACAATGGCGTAATTGTTGAAGACCCCACCGGATGTTGCGCAAGCACCCATGGAGATAACCCATTTAGGCTCTGGCATCTGGTCGTAGAGGCGGCGGATAACCGGGGCCATCTTCTGCGCAACGCGGCCGGCGATGATCATTAGGTCAGACTGGCGCGGCGAAGGGCGGAAGACCTCCGCTCCGAATCGAGCGATATCGAAACGAGAAGCGCCCATGGACATCATTTCAATTGCGCAGCAAGCCAGGCCGAATGTGACGGGCCACACAGAGCTTTTCCGGACCCAGTTAATCGCAAAATCCAGAGTGGTGAGAAACACACCTTCAGGTTGCTCGAAGCCGTAGTTGACTTCCTGCACCTTGGCGCGATTTTTAGCGCTACTCTCGAGCGCTCCAAAAAGATAACGATCGCGTTCCTGGATGTCTCCCATCCTCTTATCTTACCCCTTTCCGTCTGATGATGGATGAGACAAGGGCTGCGAGGGTGGCTTCTATCGGCATTCTGATCTTATTTAACGTTCGAGTCGCGGCGCGTTTGGTCAGCGGGGAAAGGCAGGATAGAAGAGGTCACCGATTTCTTTATGCGATCTTTATAGCTCGAACAACTCGGGTACGATATCCTGCGAAGTTCTCGCTACATCTTAGCCACTCGCAGTAAGCGTCACGGCGGCGCGTGCTCGAATTTGCAGAGCGTCGTGTCGGGCGGGCGAAAAGATATTTCGGAGTAGAAATGTTCAGTACTCGTTTTCGAGTTGCAGTTGCAGTCGCAGGCTTGCTTCTCCTCTTTCCTTCTCTTTCTACCGCACAAGGATCTTCCGTTACCCAAGCGGATCTGAAAGCCGTACAGGACTCCATTCGAACTGCGCAGATGAATGCGGACAATGCATGGATGCTGGTTTCCGCTGCGCTCGTGTTGTTGATGACGGGGCCAGGGCTCGCATTGTTCTACGGCGGGCTGGTGCGACGGAAGAACATCCTGAGTACGATGATGCAGAGCTTTGCGATGATCGGGCTGGTGACGATTCTGTGGGCAGTTATCGGCTACTCGCTTGCGTTTGCGCATGGGAACAGCTTTATCGGCGGCTTTGAACATCTGTTTCTGCGAGGCGTGAGCCTGTCGCCGGATACAGACTATGCGGCAACAATTCCAGAACAGACTTACATGGTCTATCAGCTGATGTTCGCGATCATCACGCCGGCGTTAATCACCGGCGCATTCGCGGAGCGCATGAAGTTCAGCGCCATGGCTGTATTTCTTTCTTTGTGGTCAGTGGCTATTTATTGTCCGATGGCGCACATGGTTTGGGGAGTCGGCGGACTTCTGAATGCCACGGGGAATCACATTCCAAGTCTCGATTTCGCCGGAGGCACGGTTGTTCACATCACTTCGGGGGTGTCGGCGCTTGTGACCGCGCTCTATCTTGGGAAACGCATCGGATACCCACATAGCGCGATGCCCCCTCACTCAATGGTCCTCAGTTTCATTGGGGCGTGCCTGCTGTGGGTTGGCTGGTTCGGATTCAATGCCGGAAGTGCACTTGGTTCCGGTCCATTGGCTACGAGCGCCTTCATCAACACGCATTTTGCGGCAGCGTCTGCGGCTCTCGGATGGACGATTTTCGAATGGATCCACAACGGCAAGCCAACTGCACTCGGGGCAATCTCCGGGGCGGTTGCCGGGCTGGTTGCCATTACGCCGGCATCCGGGTTTGTTCAGCCGTTTCCTGCCTTACTCATCGGACTGATAGCAGGTTTGTTCTGTTCGTTCATGGTGTTCAAGGTGAAGGCCTGGTTTGGCTATGACGACTCGCTGGATGCCTTCGGTGTTCACGGCGCTGGGGGAACACTGGGAGCATTGTTGACGGGATGTTTTCGCAACCAAAGTCATCAATCCTGCATTTGGCGCCAACGTTGCTACCGGAGCGATTGACGGACATTGGGGTCAGTTGCTGAACCAGGCAGCGGGAGTTGCGATTGCGTGGGGACTTTCCGCCGTTGGAACAGTCGTTCTTCTATTCCTGGTGGACAAGACAATCGGGCTACGCGTAACGCCGGAGGAGGAAATGACGGGCCTGGATCTTTCACAACACGGCGAGGAAGGTTACGACCTGAATTCCTAATGAAAAGTTCATGCCGGATATAGTTCACTTAGCCATTGGGCCTGATACGCTAGAGCGAGTTTCGAAGCCGTAATCCTTGCCTGCAGAATGTACATGGCCTGGGCTATTGCCAGGCTCCACTGTTCAGCAGGAAGCCAATATGGGGATTTCGAAAGCGCAATATGAAGCGAGGCAACCAAGCATGCTGAAGATCGAAGCGATTATCCAGCCGTCGAAGCTCGATGCTGTCAAGGATGCACTTCTCGAGGCCGGTATCGAAGGAATGACGATTCTCGAAGCACGCGGTCACGGCCGTCAAAAAGGACACACCGAGTTCTATAGGGGCCGCGAATACACGGTTGATCTTCTTCCTAAAGTGAAGATCGAAATGGTGATCCTCGACGAGATGAAGGACAAGGCGATTGCTGCGATTGGTTCCGCAGCAAGAACCGGCAGGATCGGAGATGGCAAGATCTTTGTTAGCCATGTTGAAGAGGTGATTCGAATTCGCAATGACGAGCGCGGTGAAACTGCGCTTTAATCACTTCATTTTCGCCCTGAACCACGCAGGCCGCTCATCCGAGCGGCCTGCGCTCGTGTACGGGAAGGTCAAAGTAGGCAACCCGAAATTGGAGACGCCAGGTTACTTTGCGGTGTCAATTTGAATTGTCAGTTTTCTCAGACAAACCGGTGCGCAGCAAAGTGCCATTTGATTCTGCTTCCCGAGCCGAAATCAGGCATCCTCTATACCACAATCGCTGTGCTATGCTCCGACTGGGGCTCCCTTGCCTCTCCTTGCGATGAAAGTTCCTCGCCATACCGTGCTGGTTCGGGCTACGCACTGGCTGACCGTTCTCAGCTTTGTGGCCCTGCTGGTGACTGGGCTCGAGATCGTAATTTCACATCCACGTTTCTACTGGGGAGAAACCGGTAATGTGAACACGCGGCCGTTGTTTACGATTCCCATCCCAGCTTCTCGAGACACGGTTCCGACGGGATACAGCTACGTGATGCCGGACCAGAACGGATGGAGCCGCTACCTTCATTTCGAGTCGGCATGGGTGTTGGTGTTAACGGGTCTGGTCTACGGACTGTCAAGCCTTCTGAACAGGCACTTCTGGCGCGACCTGGTGCCGGAGCCAGGTCAGCGGTCATTCAATGCGCACCTGAAGCGCATGAGGCAGTATTTGCAACGCAAGCCACCTGGCGTCGATGAGACCAAAACATATAACGTGCTTCAGCGAACGACATATCTGCTGGTGATTTTCATATTATTTCCTCTGGTGATTCTGACGGGACTGGCGCTTTCGCCATCATTCAACGCAGCGTTTCCTTTCGTTGTGAATTCGATGGGCGGACGGCAATCGGCGCGCACGCTGCATTTCTTCCTGACCTGGGCTCTGTCACTGTTTTTTGTCGTTCATGTGGTGATGATTGCTTTGTCAGGTTTCTGGCCACGCGTGAGGGGAATGATCACCGGCCGGACTGAAGCCGACCCACAACTCGTTATGAAGGAGGGCGCATGAAACCGATCTCGCGTCGCACTTTGATTACGACGGGGCTGGCGACAGTTGCGGGGGCAACCGGTCTGGTAGCTGCAGACCGGGTTGCACGCCGATACGGACTTGTTCCACCGGACTGCAGAGGAGTATACGGAGCCGGAGAGACTCTTACCTATGCGGCGCACAGACTTATTACCCGCGACTCGATGGCGCGTGAGTTTTCACGAAGCATGATCTCGAAGACTCCCTTCATGAATGAGGTTGCACCCCCAAGCGATGAATTTAAGAAGCTGCAAGCTGGGGGATTTAACGATTGGCGGCTTACGGTAGACGGAATGGTGGCCCACCCCCTGACGCTCTCGCTGGCGGACCTGAGAAGCATGCCCTCGCATAGCCAGATCACCGAAGTTGTCTGTGAAGAGGGCTGGTCGTACGTGGCCGAATGGATTGGAACACCCTTGTCTGGTGTTTTGCGCGAAGCTGGCGCTCTACCGCAAGCACGATATGTTGCATATTTCTCTATTCAACCGGACTGGTGGGAAAGTATCGACATCGTTGATGCGAACCATCCACAGACGTTCCTGACAACAGGAATGAATGATGGAGATTTGCCGGTGGGATTTGGTGGGCCTTTGCGCCTGCGCGTGCCGCGGCAACTCGGTTACAAGAGCGTGAAGTACATTACTCGACTCACGGTCACAGACTCGATGAAACACTTCGGGAAGGGCTTGGGATCCGCTTCTCCGGAGGGTGGGTACTCCTGGTTTGCCGGAATCTAGCTTCGGTTTAGGCCTTTCAACATCTCAATGCCCCGGCGCTCAACGCCAGACGCACATGGCAGGGCTGACGTCGGGAACGTGAGCAGCATCTCGACGTTCTTCCCCGCCCCGCTGGAAAATCGCTTATTCTGTTAAAACATCATTTACGCTTCGGCTAGCCTTCTCAAATACACTCATGACTCCAGTCGCTCTAGCGGTTGACGATCTACGGGACCAGTATCTTCGGGAGATGGCGCTGGTCCGCCAAACCTGTGAGCGGACCGGGGATGGCACTGCTGCCATTCGCCGGCGGTCAGCGGTAGTGGATCGTATCCTCATTGAAATGTGGCGGCGGGCATTTTCTGGACAGCCGGCGCAGAATGTATCGTTGCTTGCCCTTGGAGGCTATGGGCGAAAGGATCTCTTTCCCTACTCCGATATCGACGTACTATTTGCCTTTGCGGATGAGAAAACAGAAGAACAGACCAAGGAGGCGGTCAGGACCATCATCCAGGGGATGTGGGATATCGGACTGAGGGCCAGCCCAAGTTCGCGGACCGTGAAGGAAGCGGGACGGTTTGATGCCGATAACCTCGAATTCACGCTGGCGACGTTGGACAGGCGCTTCCTCGCCGGTCAGTTTCCGCTCTACCAGCAGTTGCATCAGACGGTATTCCCGGGGCTTGTGCTGAGTGAGTGGAACAATATCACGCAAAAACTGGGCGAGATCGCGCGTTCGCGGCATGCCAAGTACGGGAACACCATTTTCCATCTCGAGCCGAATCTGAAGGAATGCCCGGGCGGGCTGCGGGACTACCATCTTGCTGTCTGGTTTGCGCTGCTTCTTCATCTGAAGGAAACGAAGGAGTGGCCACGGCAGCGTGGCGGGGTGTTTCAGAGCGCGCGTGGAGACGCGGAGGCGGCGTTTGATTTTCTGGCGGCGGCGCGCTGTTTTTTGCACTTCCGGCATGGGCGCGACGACAACACGCTCGACTGGCAGTCGCAAGACGAGGCCGCGGCGAATTCGATTGGGCTGGAGACGCGGGGCACGGCCGATCCCGCCTACTGGATGCGAACTTACTACCGGCACGCGCGCGTGATTTACCGGCGAGCGGCGCTGTTGATGGAGCATCTGCCTGCGCCTGTTAGCTTCTACCGGCAGTTCCGCAGGCGGCGAACACCTATCGCAGGAACTGATTTCATCCTCGACCAGGGCCGCATCGATATTCTGCCGGGCGCACAGTTCAGCGATACCGCAGCGATCCTGCGGGTGTTCTCGCTCATGGCGACGCATGGGTATGCGCTCTCGCAGGCTGCGGAAGACCGCGTCACCGACGCATTGCCGGCTCTGGCGATTCATATTCCGGAGGGGCCGTACCTGTGGAATGCGCTGCGTGAAGTGTTGCTCGGACCGCATGCGGCGCACGCGCTCAGGACAATGCACGCGCTGGGCGTGCTGGAGATGTTGATTCCCGAGTTCCACGGGATTGATGCGCTGGTGATACGCGACAGCTATCACCGCTACACGGTGGATGAACACACGTTCCTTACCATCGACAACGTTCACAGGCTGCGGCATCCAGGACACGATTACGAGCAGAGACTTGCGCAATTGCTTCCGGAGATCGATCGGCTCGACCTGTTTCTGCTCTCGCTTTTGCTGCACGATACGGGGAAAGGACGGCGCAGTGGCGAGCACGCCGGACAGAGCGTTGAACTCGCGGATAGCTTCATGGCGCGCCTGGACTTCGACACCGAAGAACGCGATCAGGTGCTAAAGCTCATCCGGCTGCACCTGGAGATGTCGAACGCGCTGCGCCGGGACATTTTCGATGCAGAGAATGTGCGGGGTTTTGCGGAGAAGATCGGAAGCCCGGCTCTGCTGAAGATGCTGACGCTGATGACCTACGCTGATATCAAGGCAGTGAATCCGGAGGCGCTTACACCGTGGAAGGCCGAGAATCTGTGGCAGCTCTACATGGCAACGGCGAATTTCATGGACCGCAGCGTCGACGAAGTTCGTTATCACTCAGCAATCGACCCTACGCTGCTGAATCGGATTCGATCGATGGTGCCGGCGAGCCAGTATGACTCTCTTCGGCAGTTTCTTGAAGGCCTGCCGCAGCGATATCTGCAAACGCGGCTTCCCGAGCACATCCGCAATCATTTTCAGCTGTCGCTCAACCTGGACAAAGATCCAGTCCAGCTCGACCTCAGGCCACATCGACAATTGTTTGATCTCACCGTTATTGTTCGTGACCGGAGCAGACTGTTTGCCGATGTAGCCGGCGCGTTGGCAGCGTGGGGAATGAACATTGTTAAGGCGGGAGCCTTCTCAAACGATGCCGGGATCGTAGTGGATAGTTTCCAGTTTACGGATGTGTTTCGCACAATCGAACTGAATCCGAGTGAGAAGGATCGTTTCCTCGAGTACCTGCACGACGTGGTAGCACAGAAAGTTCCCGTGGAACAGATGCTTGTGGCGCGACGCCATACGAACCAATCCGGCAATGTAAAGGTGGAAGTGACGACGCGGCTGCAGTTCGACTCGGAGTCGTCGACGCACTCTACATTGCTGCAGGTGGTGGCACAAGATGTTCCTGGGCTACTTCGACAGATTGCACTCACGCTGAGCACGCACAAGTGCAACATCGAGGTCGCACTCATCGACACCGAAGGTGAAACTGCAATCGATGTTTTCTATCTGACCCAGAGCGGCCATAAGCTGGGCACCGAAGCGCAGAAAGTGCTTGCCGCAGATCTGACAGCGTCTCTGGGTGAACTGCGAGCACCGGCAAGTGCGTGAAATGGATTTGGAGTTCGTGGACTCTAATTGGCCGTTTCCGATTGTGCGCCCGATCAATCGGGCGCAGATCCAGGCAAGTTCATTCCCTGCCTCTCAAAAGCAATTAAAATTGACTTAGACAATACCTGAGGAATCGTTATGGCCGCACTTATCGATGCGATTGATGTGAAACGGAAGATGTATTTTGAATTTGAGAACACCCCTTACTATTGCCTCGATGCGGAGGTCTCGACCCCTACGGCCCGCGGCGGCCAGACACTAGTGCGGTTGAAAATGCGCAACTTGCTAACGCGGGCAGTGTTCGACAAGACGTTCAAAGCTGGCGAAAAGTTCAAGGAGCCAGATCTGGAGACCGTGGACGCCTCCTACCTCTACTCGGACGGTGACGCTTCGTACTTCATGGACCAGGAGAGCTTCGATCAGATCGCGCTCACCCAGGAAAAACTGGGAGATGCCCTCGAATTTCTCACCGAGGGACTAATTATCAAGATCGACAAGTTCAATGGCAATCCTATCGGGATTCAACTGCCCGAGAAAGTTGAACTTGCGGTGGCATACACGGAGCCGGGAGCCCGCGGAAATACCGCCAGCGGTGCGGTAACGAAGCATGCGCGTCTCGAAACCGGGCTCGAAATCAAAGTGCCGTTTTTTGTGGAAGAGGGCGAAAAAGTGAAGGTCTATACCGAAACGCGAGAGTTCGCGGGACGGGCATAGAGATTTCTTTTTCTCAGTCACAGCTTCCCTAATCGACTCCCAAGAGTTATTTTTTGAACTTGGTCAATTTTCCGCTTGACGGACAGGCTGAGTCGGCGCAAGATTTGACCATGGTCAAATCTGATCCCTCTACGGGAAAAGGCGAGCAAACGCGGAGTCACATCTTTGAGACAGCGCTGGTGCTGTTTCGGGAGAAGGGGTTTGACGCGACGACGATGCAGCAGATCGCCGATCGTGCTGAGGTGGCGAAGAGCGCAGCCTACTACTACTTCCCAAGCAAGGAAGCGATTATCCAGACGTATTACGAAGAGATACAGTCAGCGCAGGAGCGTCAGGTCGCGGAGGTATTTGCCAAGACAAGCGATTTGCGGAAGAGGCTTGGCGCTGCGGTGCACTCGAAGCTGGATCTTGCGAGAGACGATCGAAACCTGTTGGGCGTGGTGTTCCGATATACAGGCGAACCAGGCCATCCACTTTCTTGCCTGGGTCCTGGAACTGCGGAGATCCGGCGCAGGAGCATCGCGGTTTTCGAACGGGCAATTGAACCCGAGCCAATGCCGGGGGATCTGGCGCAGTTGCTTCCCCTCGCGCTGTGGGCGCTGCAAATGGGGCTGCTGATCATGTTCATTTACGACGAGTCGGAGGGGCAATGCCGCACGCGCCGGCTGGCGGATGGCGCGCTCGATTTGACGACGAAGCTTTTGGGGATGGCGAAGTTCACAATTCTGAAGCCCGTGCGCACGAAGGTATTAGCTCTTCTGCGGGAGGCTGAATTCGTGACGAAGAACTGACCGAAGAGAAGGAGGAAGTCATGATTGAGCCCACGGAGAAGAGACGGCGGATCGAGCCTGCACAGTGGTGGGTCATCGCACTGGCGATCGCATTCATGGCAGGGTCGGTTCTATATCGTTACCTGACGCACTCACCATATGGCCACAGCGCAGCAATGTTTATTGGAATTCCAGCGGTGCTGGCGATTCTGCTGGCGCTGACTCCGAAAGCAAAGTCTGTCACAGGCGGCATCCTCAAGGGAATCACGCTGGCACTGCTGGTCATCGCGCCACTTCTCGGAGAGGGATATCTCTGCATTCTTTTCGCCGCGCCGCTGTTCTATGCCGTGGGACTGCTGGTTGGAATCCCAGTGGACGTAATGCGCAATAGAGATCGCGATGGGCGGACGCTGAGTTGCATTGTCGTCTTGCTTCTGCCGATGTCGCTTGAAGGAGTGGCACCGGAGCTGGCATTCGATCGACATCAGGTTATCGAAGTAAGCAGAGTGGTGAACGCGCCGGCAGCCATTGTCGAGGACGCCCTAGCGAGGTCTCCCAGGCTTGATACGCGATTGCCTCGATTCTTGCGCATCGGATTCCCGCACCCAGTGACTGCAAGAGGGTCGGGCCTTGCGATCGGTTCAGAGAGATCAATCCTGTTCTCGGGAGCCGAGGGCGATCCGCCAGGATATCTCGTGATGCGGGTTTCAGAGCACAGCGCGGGATAGGTTCGGTTTGAAACCGTGAGCGACAGCAGCAAGCTGACGCAGTGGATTCGGTGGGATGCATCAGAGGTGAAGTGGATTGCCTGTCGATGCCGCGCACACGCGGGTGACATGGAGAGTGTCTTTTGAGAGAGAGCTCGATCCGGCATGGTACTTTGCGCCCTGGGAACGGGCCGCGGTACGCGATGCGGCAGATTACCTGATCGAGGCGAGTGCAACTCCTGCAGGTACACGACAGTGACTCATTCAGAGATGATCCGCGTTGGGGCCTTGTACTTCCCTATCCTCTCGGCATGCATAGCCGGCACGCTGAATCGAAGGCGACCGCGGATATTTGCGGCATGCCTGCGTGAGCATTCTATGGACCGCACCAGCTCTTTTGCTGGTTCATGAACTGAATCTTGTTTTCGGTTGGTGGAAGTTTGCTGGCGGAGATATATATTTCTCCGGAATGCCGCTGGAGCTCTATATCGGCTGGATGATTGCCTGGGGCCTCGTGCCGCAGCTTGCTCTCCATCGACTTCCCCTATGGCTGTGCGCAATTTGCATGGGGCTGCTGGATCTGACGGTGATGCCACTCTGCGCGCCTGTTGTGGAACTCGGGAGGCACTGGCTGATTGGAGAGGTGGTCTGCCTGCTCCTGGTTCTCATTCCGGCACTTTGCATAGCGCGATTCACGCTCGACAACACACACTTGGTGTTGCGCGCGTGGATGCAGATTGCGATCAGCGGAGGCGTTTTTCTCTTCCTGATCCCGGAGATTGCGTTTGCCGCTCGGCCCGGGCGTGAGTGGTTGTCGTTCACGGAAATGCCAGGGTGGCAATTGCAGATTGCCATGCAGTTAATGGCCATAATGTCTCTTCCCGGAGTTGGCGCGGTGATGGAGTTCGCTGAGCGGGGCGGTGGGACGCCTATTCCGTTCGATCCGCCGGTTCGTTTGGTGACGAGCGGCATTTATCGATATTGCGCGAACCCGATGCAGATATGTAGCACTCTCGTGCTGCTGGCGTGGGCGGCGCTGTTAAGGAATGGCTGGCTACTGTGGGCCCCGCTGGTGTCATTGATTTATAGCGCGGGAATCGCAGAGTGGGACGAGCGCGATGATATGGAGCGGCGTTACGGTGAGTCATGGCGCAGGTATCGTAGATACGTGCGGAACTGGAAGCCTCGCTGGAAGCCGTATCATGACGGTGAACCTGCGCAACTGTATGTTGCAGCGAGTTGTGGACCATGTAGCGAACTGTGGCAGTGGATAATGTCGCGAGATCCGGTGGGGCTGAAGATTGTCGCCGCCGAGACATTGCCCCACGGCTCAATCCGCCGGATGCGCTATTTAGCGGAAGGTCGCTCATCTGGCGTAGAGGGCGTCCGCGCGCTGGGTCGGGCTTTGGAGCATCTGCACCTGGGATGGGCCATCGCAGGAATCGCGTTACGGCTGCCCGGCGTCTGGCAGTTTGTGCAGCTGATGATGGACGCAAGTGGGCTTGGGCCGCGAGTTCCCAACTTGCCAACTTGCCACGTCATCGCATCAAACGAAACGTTAACCTCGCCAGCAGAGAAGCGGCTTCTAATATGAATGAAATGCGATCGGTGTGCCACGACCGGTGAAATCCTGGCCACGAGGCTTCGACCACCGAATGCGGATTCATTTCAGGTAAGCGCGTACCAGTTCGATGAGGTCTTCGGCGAGTTCGGGCGCGATCTGCTCCTTGGCACCATCGACGAGGTGGAAGCGGATATGGGTTTCAAGGATTTCGCCCATGAGGCCGTTGATACCACCACGCACGGCAGCAAGTAGCATTAACTGTTCGCCACAATCACCGTCGGCGTTGACGAGGCGCTCAACCGCATCGAGCTGACCGCGCAGGCGGCGTATACGTTGAAGGAGTTTCAACTTTTCGCGTTCATGCAGAGACATGAGGAATAGACCTTCCGGACTAGGTAGCGGATGAACCTTTTATACCCATAGGGGGTATGGTATAAACCATATTGGAGTATCTTCACTTACCCAACCATCTTAGCGTTAAAGAACCTGAATGAAAGGATCGCTTGTTCCGCACCTTCATCCAACTTGCCTTTCTGCTGTCGGCCGGAATTGTCGCCTCTGCGCAGACTTCAGATTCCGGCACTTCACTGCCCAATGCGCCGGAGTCTGCTCCCAGACCTGAGCCGGTGGTGACGATGTTCCAGCACTCGGAGGATGCGCGGTACTGGATTTCAGGCCAAGCAAACATCATTTTCCAAGGGCGTCTTCCCTTCCATTCTCCGTATGAAGGAACGAATAGCTTTCGAAATTCAGCGGAGTATAAGACCTCGATGGTAGGGACCTTGTATACAGCTCTGCGGAGAAATCGCTCGGTGCGCTACAACACCGATCTCATCTTCGATCTGGAACTGGCGGCGGGGCGCGGCCTGAGCGAGGCGCTGGGCCTGGCGGGATTTACGAACCTCGACGTGGTGCGGAATCCGAACCTCGGCTCGACACCGTACATCGCCCGTTATGAGATTCACCAGGTGATTGGCCTAACGGATAAGACGGTCCCGCAGGATGCGAATTTTTTCGCTCTGGCTCCAGAAGTACCGGAGCGGCGGATCGAATTCAGGATCGGCAAGATGACGCTGCCGGACTTCTTCGATGGGAATTCGGTGGGTTCCGACAGCCATCTCCAGTTCTTGAACTGGACGATGGACAACAACGGAGCATGGGACTATGCGGCAGACACGCGCGGCTACACCGTGGGAGGCATGGCCGAATATGACGACCGCGTGTGGAGTGTTCGGTACGGGATTTTTGCCATGCCCACGGTAGCAAACGGCATCGATCTGGACTGGGCATTCAGTCGGGCTCATGGGCAAAATGGCGAATTTGAATTGCGCAAGAGCTGGATTGCGGGTCGGAAGGGAGTGACCCGGATCCTTTTCTATGCAAACCGGGCGCACATGGGAGATTATCGCGAATCGGTTAACAGATATCTGGAGGGCCTTGACCCCACCCCCACGATTACTTCGACGGCGCAATTCGGCGCGTTGAAATACGGCGTGGGCTACAACACCGAACAGGAGATAACGTCGAACCTCACGGTATTTGGGCGCTTCGGCTGGAATGAAGGTCAACACGAATCATTCGCTTATACCGAGGATGACCAGACGGTGGAGGCAGGAGCGGATTGCATCGGGGCGCGCTGGCATCGATCTGAAGACAAGGTTGGAATTGCGGTGGTTTCAAACGCTATCAAACGCGACCACCAGAACTACCTGGCGCTGGGCGGGCTGGGGTTTCTGTTGGGAGACGGGCGGCTGAACTATGGGCGCGAGAACATCGTTGAGGGCTACTATACCTGGCACGCATGGAAGGGGATGTTCTATTCGGTGGACGTGCAGCACATTAACGATCCCGGCTACAACCGGGATCGAGGGCCGGTGTGGGTGGGATCGGTGCGCGCGCACGTGGATTTCTAATTGCCTGTTCCTGGGTCTGGGTAGAAGCGGCCTTTTCGCGGAGAAGCTCGGCCAGGTCCTCGAGGCGGTCGTCGAGGATGTTGAGCTTGCGTGAGAGTCCCTGAATTCCCAGCTCTGCGCGGCGATTGACATCGAAATCCAGTTCGCTGCGCACGCGATCCTTTGAGTCCTGACGATTCTGACTCATCATGATGACCGGCGCCTGGATGGCAGCCAGCATCGATAGGAACAGATTGAGCAGGATGAAGGGGTAGGGATCCCAGGCCTTGCCGGCGAGTATGACATTCGCAGTGGCATAGACAATCAGCACGACAGCGAAAGTGATAATAAAAGTCCAGGAGCCGCCGAAACCGGCCACGGCATCGGCGATGCGCTCGCCTGTAGTTTCCTGTTTTTCAATGATCTCGTTGGGATTGCGAGTGGCGCGAAGGCGAACCAGGTTGTGGGCTGCGTGATACTGGTGTCCGAGCGTGGTGAGCAGATCCATGCCGGCGTGGGGTTTTCGGACCAGCAGGGTTTCGATATCGTCGCGGGAGATTTCGAGGCAGGTGGATTCTTCGATCGCGACGGCGTTGGTTTGATGGGGAGTCTGTTCCAGCATGGAGGCAAAGCCAAAGAACTCGCCGCGGCAGGGTTCGTCGACGACAACCTCCTGCTGATCTTCGTCAACGGTGCTCACGCGGACCTTGCCTGAAATCGTGACGTAGGCCAGGCCGGGATCTCCAACTTTGTAAATGCGCTGTCTCGAAGCAAAAGTCTTGAGCTCCACCTGTCCGGCGAGGACTGCAATTTCATCGTCGTCGAGAAGAGAGAAGAGGGCTACGCTTTTCAGCACTTCAGGGTTGCAGCTCATGGTGATCTCCGAGGTGTGGTGTGAGTGGTCTGGTTGAATGCGGACTGCTTTTGTGTGCGGCGGAGGGGGAAGTCAATTTCGAAGCCGGCCTGACCGCCAATGGTGGGGCTTGCGATGTGGGCGCCTCCGAGGAGTGCGAAGGTGAAAGCCATACGGCTATTTAGCTGGTACTGTCCGCCGGCGAGGCCCTGGATCTGATCTTTGCCAAGACCTTTGTTGTCGGCCACGGCACCATAGGCCTCGATGCCAAGAGTGACGCGCGAGGTGAAGTCGTGCTGCACCGAAATCCCACCGGTGTAGACATGGCCGCGGGTAGTTTGAATGCCGATGGCACCAGTGCTGGTGTTGCCGGCGAACAGGAATCCGAAGTTGGCGTTGAGCCGGGTCTTGTCCGAAAAGGACTCTTCCGCGATGGAGTTAAGCCAGTAGTCCATGAGACCGGAGCCGAGCTCCTGGCTGGCATCGCCAGTTGGAAATTCTACGTAAAAACTTGCGGAGAGCGCTGGGATGCTCATCGGATGAGGTTGTTTTCGGAAGTTCCATTTGATGCCGGTGTCAGCATCTCCAATTCCGCTCGAGCTGTCAGAACCGGTTGCGCGATCGATGGAAAGGTAGGGGATATCGAAATCGAGCTCGAGGTTGCTGGGCAGACCATAGTTAACCTTGGAATTGAAGGTGTTTTGGCGCAGGTTTGGGTATTGGGCGGACTGCAGGCCGTCGAATTCGTTGAAGAACTCAAAGTGGAGTGTTCCTCTTTCCGTTACGTCTGCATTGTCGGTATAAAAGGGCATCTGAGCGAAAGCGGTTCCCGTCCAGATTGCAAAGAATACCAGCAAGAGGAGCCGCGTTGGACTAGGCATGCGAGGTGAATCCAATATACCTGCATGACAGTCGAGGTGAAACGTCAACGAACGATGAAAAAAGAGCGCGAGCCAGCCGGATATTGCGGAGATCAGGAAGCCTCAGGCAGACGCTTGCCGCTTACAATATTGGAGATCTCAAGGAGAGTAGGTATTGGGCGTGTCAGTGGATCGTCGTGTCCTGGTATATGACGTTGGCGGCAGCCATATTTCGGCGGCGGTGTGCCGCAGCCATGAATATCGGCTGCAGAAGGTTGTGCGAGCCGACCTCCCAAAAGAAGAGACGAGTGAGGGCTTTGTTGAGCTGCTCTATTCGTTGGGGGAGAAGGCAACGGAAGAACCGGAAGTCGAGGGTGCAGAGCTGGCAATGCCGGGGCCGTTTGATTACGACAGAGGTATCAGTTGGATGAAGCACAAGATGCCGTACCTCTATGGCGTGAATCTGAGCGAGGCCCTGGCGGCCCGCTTCGGGTGGAAGAACAGCCAGGTTCGATTTCTAAATGATGCGGCGGCATACTTGCTGGGAGAAGTGGGAGCGGGCGCGGCAAAAGGAGTGAAGCGCGTGGTGTGCTTCACCCTGGGAACGGGCGTGGGGTCGGGTTTCGCTATCGATGGCCGTGTAGTGACGGAAGGCAAAGGGGTACCCCCTGGCGGCGAGATTTGGAATACGCCGTATGAAGGCGGCATCGTGGAGGATCAGATCTCGACGAGAGCGCTACAAAGGGCTTACAAGGAGCGCAAGGGCAAGGAACGAGAGGTGGCATCGATTGCGCATTATGCGTCCGGAGGCGAACCGGAGGCCACGGCGGTATTTGAAGAATTCGGGAAAAATCTCGGCATTGCGATCAAACGATTGTTGACGGATTTCGGGCCAGATGTCGTGGTTCTTGGCGGAGGTATTTCGCGATCAGCCCATCTGTTTTTGGATGCGGTGAAAGCCGAACTTGAGAACACAATGATCGAAGTGCGGACAGCAAACTTGGGGGATAACGCTCCGCTGGCGGGCGCGGGTGTAGCGTGGTTTGAAAATGGCGGTGAAGCGCCGAATCCATAAGCAGTTCAGCGCATCCAGCTTCGTTTGTGTCTGATACGCAACTGCTTGCTATCGGCCAGGTCGCCGATGAGCGGCCTGGATAGCAAAGAGTATTGCGCAGGTCAGAATTGCTTACTGATGAGGAAGGCTGACGGCGTATAGGTACCACGCAGCGTGCGGGAGCCACCCTTCGGTCCAGCGCCAGTCTTCATCCTTGCCGGTTACGGCGAATCCCTGATTGAAAGCAATCCCGTCTTCGTCGTTTTCGGCGGCGGTAATTCCATTGACGATCGCGCCGGGCGCATTGGTGTATTTCCAGGAGCGGAAAAACATGTAAGCAGCGTCGCCGTGTCCGCTGCCGAGGAGAAGGCTGGTGTCGTAAGGATTGCGGCCGAGGATCCAGTGGAGCTGGTTCCAGGCGTAATTGCTGAGTTCTGATTGGAATTCGGGCTGATCGGCGAACAACGGGATTGCCATTCGAGCTGCGGCGGCGAGAGAGCTGAGTCGCGCATCTTCGCCTTGCCACCAGGGGGCGGCCTCGGTGTCGTGAGGAAAGAAGAAGGCTGTTCGAACTTCGCCATTGCCCATGCGCACGAGTTGGCGGGCATAGCCGAAGGGGTTATTAATTTCGCGGGTGACCGACATCTCGAAATGTAACGAGCGATGGACCGCATCGAGAATGAGCCTTTTGCTGGTCGGGCGCGGCAAATTCGTACCACTCAAGCAGGCTGATGACCGGAAGTCCTGCGTCGGACGGATGGAAGAAGGGCCGTGTTCCGTCGTCGGCGTGCCAATAGTCGTGCCAGGCGCCTTGTGTGGTAAGTCGGCTGACGAGGCTTGCGGAACGAGAAGCGGCGGCTGAGCGGTAGGTATCGTTTTTCGTGGCGCGGTAGAGTTCGGTGGCCGCCATGAGCGCGCAGTAGTCGTCGAGTATGTTTTCTATGCCGTCATTGAGGAGCTCGCGATTGTGTTGATTGAGGAAGCCGAAGGCTTCTTCAGCGGCCTTGAGATACTGCTGTCGAGTAAAGTCGCCATCCTCCGGCATGGTTGAAGCCAGAGCCAGTGCCGCGATGGCCATACCGCCGCCCCCACGGAAACTAGCTTCGTAAAGATGGGGATTGTCCGTCTCGACGTGGTGTTCTGTAACGTCAGTGGTGCTGGTTTTTATCTGAGTGCGCCAGTTGGGATTACCCACGGCGCGGTCTTTGGCGAGCTTGAGCTTACCGGGAGCGGTGATGCTCTCGAAGAACGAGCCGTTGGGGCGCTTGATGCGCACGAGGTAATCGGCGCCGTAGAGACCTTCATCGAGCACGCGCCGCGTGTACTCCGTGAAGTTATCGTCGTTGCGTGCTTCGAGGAGACGATAGCTTTTGAGGAGGCTCCAGGCAACTAGCGGAACCTGCTGGGGATTGAAGTACGAGGTGAGGTTTTGGTGCGACAGGTGGATGCCGTAGTCGCCGGTAGCATCGTACCAGCCACCGTGAACATCGACAAATTTGCCCTGCTGATCCGGGATGGGGAGATGACGGTCGGCGCGATCGAAATCGCCGCTGGCGCGCTGGCCTTTGAAGTAATAGATGACGTTGGACAGGGTGTTGCGCTCGAGGACGTCCTGCTGAATGGCAAAAGCACAAGAAGCAATTTCGCCGGCGTGTGTGGAGACGCGCAGGGTGTAGTGACCTGGCTCGTGCCACGTGCTGAAATCGGCGGTGAAGAAAAGCATTCCGGCCCAGGCATGGACCTCTCCGGAGTTTTTAAGGTCGCCTTCAAGGGCGATCTTGCCAGTGTCGGAGTTGATGAGCGCGAATTTTGTTGGGGCGGGATCGTTAATGGCGGTGATGACGATTGCCAGTTTGGGAGCACTCAGTTCGTAGCCTACCTGATCGACGAGGACGCGAGTCGCAGCGTGGGTCCGATGGCAGAAGATTATGGCGAAAAGGATGAAGAGCGAGGGCCGCAGGAGCGATGAAAGAGGACAGGATTTACCGGAGATAATCATCGCGGTTCATTGTATTCGCTCGGCGGGGAGTGGATCAGTGGCCTGTTGAGGTTGGCTGGGATGGCTTCTGCGGATCGGGGGGCAGCGTGTAGATGACTTCGCCGGGCTTGGCGTAGTGGAGTTTTTCACGGGCTTCGTGCTCGATGGTGTCGGGGTCGCTCTTGAGTCGATCAACGTGCTGACGAAGGCGCGCGTTTTCCTGCTGTAAATCCTGGATTTCGTGTTTGAGTTGCTTTTCCTGAGTGCGTTGCTGATACCAGGTGGAAAGGCCGTGTTTGCCGTTGACAACGCTCCACGCTAATGCAAGGGCGAGCAGGACGGCAAATACGGTTCCGGCGGGGCGCCAGCCCTGTTGCAGCCAAAGGACAGATCTATGAGACAGCGGAAGCGGCTCGGTGGCCGCTTCCTCTTTTTTACTGAACAGACTGGGTTGCTGCATTTGGCCTCTGACTAACCCTGTACGAACTTTTCGGCGGCGGACCGGAGAGCGACCATATCTTTCTCATCGCGGGCTTCGGTATAGGCGCGAACTACCGGCTCGGTGCCCGAGAGCCGGAAGCAAACCCATGAGCCGTCTTCAAGAACCAGCTTGAGCCCGTCGGTGCGCACGATCTGTCTGACCTTGCGGCCTCCGAGCTCGGCGGGATCCTTCTTTAACTCTTCAGTGAACGCGGCCTTGCGTTGCGGGGTCAAGTGGAAGTTCTCGCGAACAGGATAGAAGGAACCAACCTTGGCAAACAGTTCCTTGAGTTGACGGCCGAGGCTCTTTTTGCGGGCGGCTACCATTTCAGTGACCAGCAGGCCGGCGATGATTCCATCTTTCTCGGGCACGTGACCGCGAATGGTGAGTCCAGCCGATTCTTCGCCGCCGATGGCGATCTTGTCGGCAATGATGAGTTCGCCGATGTACTTGAAGCCGACGGGCGTTTCGTATAGCGGAACCTTGTGGTACTCGGCAAGGGCGTTGATGAGATTGGTGGTAGCCACGCTCTTGGCCACGCCATTTTTCCAGCCGCGGGTTTCGACCAGGTAATCGAAGAGCAGCGCGACGATGTAGTTCGGCTGGATGAAAGTGCCGTCCTCGTCGACGATGCCGAAGCGGTCTGCGTCGCCGTCGGTAGCAATGCCGATTTTTGCGCCGAACTCCTTCATCTTCTCTTTGCAGGCACCGAGCAGGTGGTCGTCGGGCTCGGGGGCGTGGCCGCCGAAGAGGACGTCGCGATAGTCGTGCACGGTGGCGACTTCGACGCCGGCTTCTCGCAGGATGTGGCAACTGTAGCCGCGGCCCGCTCCCCAGAAGGGATCGTAGACGACTTTTACGTGGGAACTGGCAATGGTCTTGAGATCGACGAGTTCGCCGAGGCGATGGAGAAAGCCGGGCTTAACGTCGGCGGTCTCCCAGCCAACTTCGGGCGGATCGGCGGAGGGGATCTTGCCTTCGGAGTTGGCATTAATGGCGGCTTCGATCTGTTTCGTGACTTCGGGCAGGGCCGGGGCGCCGTCGTGGGTGGAGAACTTGATGCCGTTGTACTCCGGCGGATTGTGGGAGGCGGTGAAGTTGATGGCGCCGGAGGTTTTGAGCGCGCGAACGGCGTAGGCGATGGCGGGGGTGGGAGCGGCGTCGGGAATGACGATCGGGGTGATGCCGGCGCCGGCCAGGATCCTGGCGGCTTCGGCCACGAAGCTCTCGCCGAGGAAGCGCGGATCGCGTCCCACGAGCACGCGGTGGGGCTCGGATTGTGTTTTGACGTAAGCGGCAATGCCCGCGACGGCGAGGCGAATGTTGGCGAGGGTAAATTCGTCGGCAACGATGGCTCTCCAGCCGGAGGTACCGAATTTAATGACAGAACTCATTGATCGTTCTCCTCAGAAGTGGTGCAAAGCCTAAGATGCGAGCCGCAAGGAACATACTGCAACATGGGGGCCAAGTCGGCAAGTCGGGGGCTGTCTAGAGGTCCACGCAAGCTGCAGAAGTCGGGTAAAGCGTTCAGTTTGATTCGCAGGGTCAAAAATGTGATGGGGAATCGAGGCTTTGTTCGTACACTGAACGCGGGAGAAAGAAATGCAAGAATCGAATGCTCAAGCTCGGATTGTCCTGACCACTGAAAGCACATTGGACGAGGCGAACAAGCTGGGACGCACGCTCGTTGAAGAAAGGTTGGTGGCGTGTGCGACTCTGCTACCGGTCGTGCAGTCTATCTACTGGTGGGACGATCACATCCAGTCCGCCCCTGAAACTATGGTGATGCTGAAGACGAGCACTGACAAGCTGGAGGCTCTGGAAAAGAGGCTACAGGAACTGCACAGCTATCGTGTACCGGAGTTTCTGATATTGCCGGTGGAGCATGGAAGCGACAATTATCTGCAATGGATGATGAAGACCCTGGCAGGCACGAAATAGAGCCTCAGTCGATGGACGCTCGTTTGCGGATTGAAACCGCGAAATCGAGAGGTGGAGGCGAGAGGTATTTCGAAAGTATGGATTGCTTTGTCTGATATTCTGAGCTTCGGTTCAGATGCGCTGGTTACTCATCGCACTTCTGGTTTCGGTGGGAGGACTGCTGCTTGCGGCCGCCGGGGTTATACGTCACATCCGGATGCACCGTAGAAAGCTGCAGCGAACCGCTCCCTATAGCGACGCGGAGGTCGCGCGTCAAGCGGATAGATCCGATTTAGAGTCAGAAAGTTAAGGAATAACGTGGAAAACGAGATTTTGAGGCCGTCGGTCTCAGATATTGCGAATTCTGCCACTCAGCGGGGCCTGCGCACCGTCGGGGTGATTCTTGCGGGAAGTGTGCTCGTCGCCCTGTCCTCGCACGTCGCCTTGCCGCTGTGGTTCACACCGGTGCCGCTCACTCTGCAGCCCTTTGCTGTCTTGCTGCTGGGACTCTTGCTGGGACCGCGGATGGTAGCAGCTACTCTGAGTGTTTATTTGCTTGAGGGAGCAGCGGGACTGCCGGTGTTTGCACCGGGCTTGGGCTTTGGTGCGGGTCTGGCGCATCTGCTTGGACCGACCGGCGGGTACTTGATGTCCTATCCGGCCGCAGGAGCATTGATATCGCTATTGCGACGGAAACTGAACCGCGGTTTTTCGGGCGCAATAATTAGTGCGGCCGCCGGAAACGGCTTGATCCTGATCTGTGGGATGGTATGGCTTGTGATGTGGACGCACGGATCCTTTGTTTCGGGATTCACGCTGGCGGTACTTCCCTTCCTGCCGGGCGATGCACTGAAAGTTGTGGCTGCGGCGGCTGTAGCAAAAGGCCTCGACCGCGTACGCCGGAAGCGGTGAGCAGGATTTGTTCACGAGCTGTTGTTTTGCTGAAAGGTGATGTCTGGAGTGAGCACTAGGAATTCTGAATCAGCGGTTTTGAATGCGACCCGGGAGATTTCGATCGCGCACAGTCCGGACTCGGATGACGCCTTCATGTTCTACGGGCTTGCAACGAACAAGGTTCGCGTGCCGGGATATAAGTTCACGCACACGCTGTGCGATATCGAAACGCTAAACCGAAAAGCGCAGAACGAAGCATTCTATGATGTGACCGCTATAAGCTTTCACGCTTATCCCTACGTACAAGAGAACTACGCACTAATGGGCTGCGGCGGCAGTGTGGGTGAGGGCTACGGACCTATGGTCGTGGCCACACGGCAGATTGCACCGACAGACCTGACGCGCGTGAAAGTAGCAGTGCCCGGCACGCTGACGACCGCCTACCTGGCATTAAAGATCTTCCATCCGGAGATCGAGACGGAGGTCGTGCCCTTCGATCAGATTATTCCCCAGGTGCTGGCAGGCAAGTATGAAGCCGGACTGATCATCCACGAAGGGCAGTTGACGTATAACCGGAGCGGACTGAACAAAATCATCGACCTTGGCGTGTGGTGGCGAGAAACGACCGGGCTGGTGCTGCCCTTGGGAGGAAACGCTATCCGGCGGTCGCTCGGGGCAGATGCACACAAAGTCATCTCGAAGGCTCTTCGCGATAGCATTCAGCACGCGCTGGATCATCGCGAACAGGCGCTTGAGTACGCAATGCAGTTTGCGCGCGACCTCGACACGAGCTTGGCAAGCCGCTTCGTTAGCATGTATGTGAATGAGCGGACGTTGGATTATGGACCGGACGGACGTGAGGCGATTCGGAAGCTCCTGGAGATGGGACGCGAACGCGGGATCATTCCAATCGCTCCTCAGGTTGAGTTTGTGGATTGAGGCTGGGTTTCCCCTATTTTTTGTGATGGATCGCCCGGGGTAACGGGACGTTCAGCTACGGAGGGCTCGCCGTGTGGAGTGCTCTGTTTGAATTCGTGGTTCTCGTGCTAGCCGCCGGGTTCGTGTGGCGATTCATTGCGCGGATGCTGACGGGACGTAGCCAGCCTACGGAACCGGAGATTGACCAAGAAGACTATCCAGGGGTTCCTGCGTGGATTCGGCCACGGCCTAAGCCGGGAGCGGGAGCAGTGGCTGTAGCGGAGCCTGATAGCTAAGAGTTGACGTTGCGGGCTCCGTCAACGAGAGACATCGACCGCGACTCGATGCAGACTAGCTAAGACACGTCCTGTACCTCGTGCGAAAAACCCGTCGCTGCGATAAGGCGGGACACAGCTCATTGCTCCACGCTTTAGTCTATTGAGCGAATACCGACGGTTTCAGGGCTGCTGCTCCGGAGCGGCCGATTGAGCTGTCTGGTCCACCTTGCCGGGCTTGGCGTAATAGCCGCGGCGGGTTCTAACAGTCAGCTTGCCATGCTTGGGCGAGTAGACCTCGACGTGGACAGTTCGATATCCGCCGAGGCCGGCAGCCTTGGTGGAGTGATAGCCGATAGTGTACTGGTGGCGAATGTCCTGCGCCACGTCAGAGGCGATCGTGTTCACTTCGTCCAACGAGCGAGGGAAATACGCAACACCACCCGTGTCATCGGAAAGCGACTGCAAGGCATTGTGCGCGCTCTTGTATTCTCTCTCGTCGGAATCATAGAGGAGGCCAATCGAGTAGACGACGGGACCGCCAAGGTTCTGCACGCGTCGGATAGTCTCCTGCCCTGTCATATGGGAGGCATTGTCTGCTCCGTCGGAGACGATGAGCAGCACCTGCTTCGGGTATTTGGCGTGCTTTGACAGTTCGTCTGCAGATGCGGCCACGGCATCGTACATGGCAGTGGTCCCGCGGGAATCGAAGTGGTTCAGGCCGCGATTAAGGGCAACGAGATCGGTAGTGGCTCCCTGATCGAGAAAGGCGCGGTCGTTGAAATTTACGACGAAGGCGGTATCCTGCCGATTCGATTCCCGCAGCAAGTTCATGGCTGCCAGATTTACAGCGGAGCGTTTGTCGCGCATCGATCCAGAGTTATCGATGAGCAACCCTATGGAGACGGGTGAATCCTGGAAACGGAAGGAGGTCAATCGCTGTGGAGCAGAGTCTTCCCAGACACGGAACTCATTTTGGGTCAGCCCTTCGACCGCCCGCCCCGTCTCGTCGATCACGACGCAGTTGAGTAGCACTTCATCTACATTCTGGTGGAGGGTGTATATCCCGTTCTGACCTTTCTGAAGCTCTCCGGGTAGGGTTGGCTGACTTGGGTTGGGGGCGGCCGCAACCGGTTCTGGGTCAGGCGAGGGGATCGGATCGCGATCCAACGAGAGGTCGGGCTGAACTTCGGGCTTTCGCGGATCGAATTGAGGGACTGTGGCTGCGGTCTGGCTGGGAGTAGCGATCTCTGCTCTCGGGATCGGTTTCTGCATCGCAGAAGCGGATGGGGCCTGAGCAAAGATGGGACTGATGCAAAAACACGTGGCTGCGACGGTCGCCCAGGCACCAAAGGGCACCTTGAGGATCGAGCCTAGCACTCTGGGCACAGGTCTACTGTCTCGGACGCAATAGCGCATCTTAAGTTAAGATGCACCGGAACGAATTTCCGTCCACCCCGAGTAGAGGGCAATTTCGACCCTGAACCCCGTAAATTGTTCCAAAAACGGCCGCTCGTTGACATCAGAGAGGCGGGATGTCGGATAATTCCGACATCGAGATTACCTCCGCAAGTTCAATTGCAATCCCGCAGGCCGGAACGTCATGCGAACAATTCCGACTGAGCCTGGCGCGGTCAATGCAATTCTTGAGGGAGCGAGTCTCTCGCCTTGAGTCAGGCATTTCATGAAGACCGTTTTGATCTCGGACCCGATCCGCTATCCGCGAATGACAACGAGGGAGCTGCGAGAATCGTTTTTGATTGACGAGCTTTCTCACCCAGACAGAATTGAAATGCGCTACGTGGATCTGGACAGGGCCGTGGTGGGCATGGCGTTGCCTGCCGATAAGCCGGTACCATTGGAATCCTCTCCCGAGTTACGGGCAAACTACTTCACCGAACGCCGCGAGCTTGGTGCGCTCAATATAGGCGGCGAAGGTCTGGTTCATGTTGGGAACTCGACCTACCCGCTGGAAAATCTTGACCTGATTTATATCGGACGCGGAAATCCCGACGTTCGATTCGAATCCAAGTCATCACAAAATCCTGCTGTCTTCTACATTCTCAGTTACCCTGCGCACACCGCGTATCCGGTAACGGTTGTGAAGAAGGAGTGCGCGCAACCGACCGAAACGGGTTCAGCGGCGAACAGCAACCTCCGGACAATCTATAAATACATCCATGCGGACGGCGCAAAGAGCTGCCAGTTGGTGATGGGCGTAACGCATTTACACGAGGGAAGCACGTGGAACACGATGCCAGCCCACACCCACATGCGCCGCTCTGAGCTGTATCTGTACTTCGACGTCCCGAAAGGCGCTTGTGTATTCCATTTAATGGGACCGCCCGAGGAAACCCGGCACATTGTGGTGGCGAACCGCGAGGTGGTTATCTCGCCGGGTTGGTCACTGCACGCAGGGGTCGGCACGCAGGCATACAAGTTTTGCTGGGGCATGGGTGGCGAGAACCAGGACTACGCGGACATGGATCCTGTGAGTATCGCCAGTATGCGATAAGGCCAAAGGTGGACCTGTTCAATCCGCGATTGTCCCATAGACAAGATCGTTACTCCTCATTTGACGCACCATGATAGAAGGAGAAATGCGCAAGTTTCCCCTCTTTGTCTTGTTATTGATTACAGTTCCTGCCTTTCCCCAGCCGGCCAGCCCTCACGCCGCGACAGAACTCACGGCCGCTCCGTCGATTCTGGAAAAAACTGTGGCGATGAAACACCTGGATGGATTGGTTCCACTCGACTGGGACGCCAAGACGGGAAAACTGTATCTCGAAATAAGCCATCTGGGGCAAGATGGAAGGTCGACTGATCTCATCTACGTGAATTCATTGCCTTATGGCACTGGGTCAAATGATCTCGGTCTCGATCGCGGACAGATTTCAGAGGGACGCGTTGTTCATTTCGAACGCAGCGGGCCGAAGGTACTTCTGGTCCAGCCCAATTTGGCGTTCCGCACATCGAGCAGCGATCCGAATGAGCAGTTGGCTGTGAGGCAATCCTTTGCTGAATCGGTGCTTTGGGGCTTTACCGTCGTTGCAGAATCAGGCGATGGAGCGGTTTTGCTGGACGCGACCGACTTTTTTCTGCATGATGCGCACGCAATCTCTGACACGCTGACACGGCTCAAGCAGGGCTCATATCACGTCGATGCGTCGAGATCGATGATCGTTCTCGACGATACGAAGGCGTTCCCCAAGAACACCGAAGTTGAGGCGGAACTGACCTTCACAACGGACGCTCCGCCGACCGGAGAGTTTGTTGCGGACGTCACTCCTGACCCGCACGCCATGACGATTCGTGAACGAACGTCGTTCATCGAATTGCCGGGGCCGGGATTCGCGCCACGACGCTTCATTCCGCGCGCGGGATACTTTCCAAGCAGCTATCGCGACTACACGGCCCCACTGGGAGAACCGCTCGATCAACTTTTCATCGTTCGGCACCGGCTCATAAAGCAGGATCCAAGCTGTGCGGCCGATTGCAAAGCTGTGTCGCCAATTCAGTATTACGTTGACCGAGGGGCGCCGGAGCCAGTTCGCGCGGCATTGCTCGAGGGTGCGCGCTGGTGGGACAAGGCATTCCAGACCGCTGGCTGGGCCAAGGGAACTTTCCGCGTCGATCTGCTGCCGGAAGACGCGGACCCCATGGACGTGCGCTACAACATCATCCAGTGGGTGCATCGATACACACGCGGATGGAGCTACGGTGAGGTCGTCGCCGATCCCCGGACAGGCGAGATCATCAAGGGGAATGTCACTCTCGGATCCCTGCGGGCGCGCCAGGATTACCTGATTGCGGAAGCCCTGCTTTCTCCCTATGGAAGCATTTCATCCAGCGATTCAAATTCTTCGAGCAATCCAATGCTGCAAATGGTGCTCGCGCGCATTCGTCAGCTGGCAGCGCACGAAACCGGACACACACTCGGCCTTGCACATAATTTTGCTGCGTCGACCGTAATGCAGGGCGACAGCGTCATGGATTATCCGCATCCCTTCATCACTCTCGATAACAGCGGAAAGATTGATGTTTCGCATGCTTACGCCGTCGACATTGGAGATTGGGATAAGGTCGCGATCAATTACGGATACAGGGAGTTTGTACCGACGATGTCGGCCGCTGCGCAAAAGGCTGCACTCGAGAAGATTCTTTCGGCTTCCGACAGTGCAGGGCAGGTATTCATTACAGACGAAGATGCACGGCCATTGGGGTCAGCTCATCCGCGCGCGCACTTGTGGGATAACGGAAGCGATGCTGCTGCGGAACTGGATCGGGTGCTTGCGGTTCGCGCAGCAGCGCTAAAGACATTCGGCCAAAATGCGATCAAACCTGGTACGCCGATGGCCGAACTCGAAAAGACACTGGTTCCGCTTTACCTGTATCACCGCTATCAAACCGAAGCCGCTATTAAGGAAATCGGGGGACTCGACTATCGGTACAACCTGCGGGGAGATGGGCTGCATGACCCCAATGTTTTCGAACCGGCACAGCAGCAAAAAGCGTTAAATGCTGTTCTGAAGACTCTTGCGCCGGAGACGTTAACTCTACCGGAATCGATTCTTCATCTGCTTCCGCCGGTTCCGCCGGGCTTTCCGCGCTCGCGAGAGTCCTTCCCAACACACACCGGACTCACTTTCGATCCGGTCGCCGCCGCGGAATCCTCTGCCGATCTGACATTAAAGGTGCTGCTTGATCCTTCTCGCGCGAGCCGCCTCATTGAATATCACATGCGTCTGCCTGCTTCTCCCTCGCTGCGGGGAATCCTGGAGGCGATATCATCGACAGTTGCCGAGCGGCCAGAAGGCGGACACACGATGTCATCCGAAGTGGAGCGCGCTGTGGAATTCCGCGCACTGGAAGCCATGCTGGCTCTCGCGGTAAACCCCGCAGCGTCGAGCCAGGCGCGTGCCATCGCTCGCTACCACATTCGCGATCTTCAAAAGCAGTGGACATCGACTCCGATGCCGCAGGATACAGCTGAGGCCATTCATCGAGCAGCTCTGATGGATCGGGTGGAGCGATTCGAACATGATCCGGAGAAGTTTGTCCCTGCAGTTCCCATCGAAGCACCGCCGGGCATGCCCATTGGCGATGACGAATAGATTGGGGAGACTGGAATTAGCAGCGCCGATTGGACCAGGGTGCTCTAGCTCAGCTAATGATTTCGAGACTGATGCTCTTTGATCGTGCGCGATCTTTCTCGCGCTTTTCGTGCTTTGTAACGTACATGGCAGCGTCGGCGGAATTCAACAAGCTGTCTTGCGTCGCTCCGTCGAGCGGGAATAAAGCTACTCCGAAGCTGGCGGAGCCGTGGAGTTGATTTCCTTCGATCGCAAATGGACTCCGGAAGCAGTCTTCAAGACGGTCGACCACCATTTGTATTTCGTCGCGGGTTCTCACCTTTGGAACAACGACGACAAATTCGTCGCCGCCCAGTCGGGCCATCATGTCTGTGGGGCGTAGCTGATGCTTCAGACGTAGGGTGACTTGTTGCAGATACCGATCCCCAACCAGATGACCGTACACGTCATTGGTAAGTTTGAACCCGTCCAGATCAATATAGATCAATCCGAAGGAGCCCTTGATTAGCCGTGCCTCTTCGATCATTTCGCTGAGGCGTTTTTCAAGAGAGAACCTGTTATGCAATTCCGTGAGCAAATCGAAGTCGGATCGACGCTGCAAGTCAGAGTAAAGGCGGCGGGTCTCAATAGCCAGAGAGATCAGGCCAGCAGCCATCGATAGAGCTTCCAATTCGGTATCAACATGTCTGGTGGCCGCATGGAATGCGGTGAATACGACTCCGAGTTGGGCCCCGGAACGCGCACGGATGGAAGATTCAACCTTGCGCAAACCTCTGAACTCTTCCGGTTGACGTCCCAGATGACGACCATCGAGCAGTTCACACCAGCAGGGAGCGCCACGCAACCGAAAAGCGACAAGCTCTGTAATCTGCTCGATAATATCTGCCAACGGAACGGAGCCGTTGATGTCTTCAAGGATCCGGCTCCTTTTCTGTTCCATTCTTGCCAGTCTCGCGGTGTAGCTCCGGGCGCCACGCTCGGTTCGCCAGGCAAGGCCGCCCATGATCACCAACACGCCGAGCAGGATTCCGACGAGGTAAGTCAGAACACGAACATTCAACAAAGAAGGTCCGGCAATTACGATCAGGTCTGTCGGCGAGCGCAAGAGGATGTCGAACCCAACCGGATCCTGGCTTTTGTCACCATTTGAAAGCACGCAGATGCCAGTGATTCGAAGCCTGGAGCCGATCGCAATCTCCTTCAGGGGAGCCGGTTGCAGATTCGTGCCATGTTCGGGATGTTTGAGAATGGCTTTGAAAAGGTGTCCGTTCGTGACAAGGACATATTCATCCTGAGCGGCCTCACGAACAGCTGTCACCAATTGGCCTTCGATCGAGACAAGATCAAACGCGTGGCCGCCCGCCGCAAGATCATCAGGAATTTCAGAGATCGGACGCACCGGCGAAATTGTATTGCTGTCTTCGATTTCTGCACTTGTCAACGTCAATGAGCCGTTCTGGACATCGGGGAAACCCGTTGCTGTTGCGAGATCACCTATGCGAACGGACTGCTCAAATTGCGTTTTCACCAGAATGCTCTTGTTATTGTCCTGCAACACGAGCGAAGAACCGGGCTGGAAGTAGGTGATTGAACCTTTTACCTTGACGCGTTGGGTATGATCCTGAACATCGTACCCGCTCAGAATGTGATCCATCGGTGTGACTGGAAGCTGATTAGGCGAAAGGCTCGCGCGCCGGATGATTTTCACGTCGGAGAACGATTGCACCTGGATCAGAATGCCGTTCATCTGCATTTTGCTGTCGAACTTCCCTGAAACCGGACCCGTGACTTCAACTTCCGAATCCAGTAATCCAGCGAGGTCGACCGGGGCTTTTTCGGCCATCTCGGCGTCGACGTTCCCTCCCTCCATGCGCAACTGGAGGTAGATGTTCCTCGTTCGAGCATCCGTCACGATGTTTGCACTGCGAACGACACCATGAACTGTCGCTCTCAGGCAGTCCACCTCGGCTCGTATCAAGTGTTTGAACTCGGCTTTCACCGGAGTGGGCGCGGCGCCGCGTCCCAGGAAGATTACCTTTTCGGCTTTGATCTCTGGACGAAAGCTGGCACGAGTCTTGCCGATAACGAGAACGCGGTCGCCCGTGGCGAAATCATGGTCCGTAGTAGTTTCGACATAAACCGCGAAGTCGCCGTCTTGAACGAACAGGTCGACGTCACCTTTCTTGTAATAGGTGACCTGGCCCCTGAATGCGACAGACAATGCGCGATCGGCCTCCGCATTTGATAGGGTGTGGACCGCTCGCAGAGAAGTCAGAGGAACAGTATCCTGAGTCTTCGCAACTCGAGCCGAAAGCCAGAGCAACGTCACGAAGAAAAGACCGAAGATGCGGACGGACTTGCTCATCGGCAATTTGACTGGAAGGTTATGAACCGGGTTCCGGGCCAACCCTCTCGATGGCTGGAGCGGTTTGAATCGGAACGGGTCAGGCCATTCCTTATTAAAAAGTGCACTCTCGATTAGTCTATGGCCGCGCCCACTGCGACTGGTCACACGAACGGGGCACGGACAAAAACTTTGGTGTGGATCGCACTGTAACCAGCAAAGCCAGGAACCCTTTGATCAGGTTTCGAGCATGCTCGTAACTTCAATTGAAAAAGACCACTGAGAAGCAATTCCCACCTCGTCCGCAGCCTCGAAGACGACAGCGCAAAGTGGGGTCGCAATACCGTGTATTTCCCGGTCATCGACGCGCGATTACCCGCGGCCTCGCTTACCTTCAGTTTCTGCAATAGCTCACGAGATGGACGAAGTTTGTCAGACGTACATGCTATCTCGACTTCGGATTTTCGTTTTTCTCAACCAACGTGATCCACATCACTGCGAAAGTATCGGACTTAAAGTGTCGTATATAAAACGCAGACTGAAGTGGTCGCATATTAGCAATGCGTATTGAGGAAGATATAACTGACATGAAATACCGTTTGATTTTTATCGGTTTATCTATTTGTTTTCAATCGATTGGCTGCCTCGCGCAGAACCCTCAGTTTGATATTTCCGGGACCACTCACGACGCAACGGGCAGCGTTCTACCAGGCGCGCAAGTATCTCTTCGGTTGTTGAAAAGTGGCGAAAGTTCGACTGTGGTGACCGATGGGAATGGGGAATTTCGCCTTGTAGTCGCGCAACTCGGAACCTACCAGATCGAGGTTCGGGATGACGGTTTTGCTCCCTATGCTGGTTCGGTAACGATCAGCGGCTCTGCTCCTGCGGCAACTCTTGATATTGCACTTGGTATCGCGACGACTTCACAAACGGTAGAGGTAACCGCCGATGCACTGGCTGCGGAAACCACCAGCACGCAACTTGGCGAAAATCTCGACACTAAGACGATCGAGAGCGTTCCTCTGAACGGGCGTAGTTTTACTGATCTGATGGCCGTGCAGCCGGGCATTGTTCCTGAAAACACGTCACAGCCGGGCGCCGTGATTATGACTGGAGTTGCCTCGACACCTCCTTCCGGGGATGCGAATCCGGGCAATCTGTCGATCAGTGGACAGCGTGAATCTTCCAATGGCTTCCGTGTCAATGGGAGCGACGTGGAGGAAGACGTCAATATGGGCACTTCGATTCTTCCCAACCTGGATGCGATCGACAGTTTCCGAGTTCTCACCTCGAACTTCGACGCTGAATATGGCAATTCGAGTGGAGGCCAGATTCTTGTGGTCACCAAGTCCGGGAAGAACCGATTGCACGGCAGTGCGTTCGAGTTTCTGCGTAATACGACCCTTGATGCTCGCAACTATTTTTCGCAGGAACGGGCGGTCTACCGCCAGAATCAATTCGGCGGCACGTTCGGCGGTGCACCGTTCCACTCGAAGTCGCTTGCTCTGTTCGGCGACTATCAGGGAACGCGCCTCACTCAGGGCATCGATACCGGGAATATTGCGGTGCCAAGCCTGGCGCTACGCTCGGGCGATTTCAGTAAGAATCTTCTGGAAGGCAGCGTAAGCGGACCCTATTGGGCGTCAATCTTGTCTGCGCGGCTGGGTCGCACAGTGAATGCCGGCGAACCCTATTCGGCGGTGTTCCCGGACGGCAAGATTCCACAGACCGCCTGGTCGACGCCCGCGCAGTCTCTTCTGCAATACGTTCCTACCCCCAACGTGGGTACCTCACTGTTCGCTACTGCAGCTCAAGCCGAGACTTTGCGGGACGACAAGGGCGCGATTCGCGCCGACTGGACGCACGACAAGCAGACACTCACGGCGTACTACTTTCTGGACAACTACTCGCTCGATAATCCCTATCCGACCGGGACGGGGGGCGCCAGTGTTCCCGGCTTCAACGCAACTTCTCAGGGCCGTGCACAGCTCGGCAGCCTGGCGCACAGCGAAACGTTTGGAAATGCGGCTCTTAACGAGGTCCATCTGAGCTACATGCGCAATGACAACGCCGTGGGTCAACCACGCGGCGGCGTGGGCCCTTCGCTTGATTCGCAAGGTTTCACCGGAATCGTGCCGTTGAAGTCCTCGACGGAAGGCATCGAGAATGTCGCTTTCAACGATTTCACAATGGGCGTTGATACCACTGCGCTGGTGCAGACGGAGAACATCTACGAGGCGAGCGACGCATTTTCCCGAATTATTGGAAGGCATGGATTGAAATTCGGAGGAGAAGTTCATGCCAACCAGATCAATACTCACCCAGATGTGGTTTTCAATGGCAGCTTTAATTTCAACGGATCGGAAACAGGAAACGACTTCGCCGACTTTCTGCTCGGTGCGCCTTCGAGCTATACACAGGGGCAGGCCAACAGCTTTTACAACCGCAACCTGTACGTAGCGGCGTTCGTTCAGGACAGTTGGAAGGCCACGCAGCAATTGACTCTCAACTATGGAGTGCGCTGGGACCGCATTCGCCCGTGGGATGAAAAGTTCAATCAGTTGCAAACTCTGGTGAACGGAGAGCAGTCGCAAGTGTATCCCGGTGCGCCCAGAGGGTTGGTGTTTCCCGGAGATAACGGGGTACCTCGCTCGCTTGCTCCCGCGCGTAATAATCTGGCGCCCCGCCTCGGAATCGCATGGTCCCCATCATTCGGCGATCCGTGGCCCCATAAGATCACCGGGAATCCCGGGCAGACGAGCATTCGCTTCGGATACGGCATTTTTTACACCGCCTACGAAGGCCTTTCCGCTGGAATTATGAGTGCGAATCCGCCGTATGGCTACACCTACACTTCCGCGGCCCCGCCGCTCTTTGAGAATCCATTCACAGTTGCGGCAACAGGTGCCGATGCGGGGCAGCGGTTTCCGCTGCAGAAGGTAGCCTACGGGGCAAGCAGGAGCAATCCCAACACAACCGTGGACTGGAGCCAGTTTGAGCCGCTCGTCGGAATTCCCGCAGTGGATCCTAAGGATGTAACGCCTTACGCCGAGCATTGGATGGTCAACTTTGAGCGTCAGATGGGCAGTACGCTGGCTACTCTTAGCTATGTTGGCGCCTCGTCCCATCACTTACTCGTGCTGCAAGAGGTTAATCCGGCAGATCCCGCTCTTTGCCTGAGTCTTGGATCTAATTGCGGACCCTTCAACGAGCAGGCAGCACGAAAGGAGTTCGGGCCTGAGTTCGGCAGCGTCGAACTTCAGCGCACGATTGCGAACGCCGCATACAACGCGTTTGAAGCCTCGCTCAATCACCGTTCTCATGGCCTCGAACTTCTAGCCAGCTACACGTTTTCTAAGTCAATCGATCAATCCGCCGGCCTGCCAGAGCCCGTAAATCCAGTTGATCCCTCCTTGAGCCGCGGCCTTTCTTCGTTCGATATGAGGCACAACTTCGTGGGCTCATTCACCTACGACGTGCCAAGATTCACGAACGCGGGACGGACCATTCATATCCTTGCGAGCGGATGGGCCATCGCTGGAATAGCGCGCTTTACTTCCGGGCTGCCGGTGACGTTGCTCAATAACAATGACACTTCCCTTCTCGGAACGATCCCGAACGGCATCAACAACAACGGCGTCGACACACCTAACTGGACCGGTCCTGTCACTTCATATCCACACGAATCCGCGGGGCAATTCCCTTGTCTTTGATCCGGCGCAGTTCAGTTTGCCGGCTCTCGGCACAATGGGAAATGCGCGACGACGATTCTTCTCCGGTCCGGGAATGGATAGTTTCGATGCAACGCTGTCACGCAGCTTTCTTGTCAGCGAAAGCCGGGCACTTGAGTTTCGCCTGGAGGCGTTCAACGTCTTCAATCATGCACAGTTCTTCGGAGCTGCTGCGGTGGAGGGAAACATCTCCAGCGCAAGCTTTGGACAGTCGGTAAGCGCAATGTCGCCTCGGCTGATGCAGCTGGCTCTTCGGTATCGATTCTGATCTGATTGCCTTCCACTCTACGGGTGGCTGCTTTTGGGAACGTGCGACGTAATGCCCTTAAGAACGAACTCGCGGATAAGGTTTGCCACGGCATCTGCGCCGATGTCGGTCAGGCCGTTGTATAAGACAAGCGAGGCTCCGCGGTCGGATTCCGGGTAGTAAAGGTTCGAGATGGCTGCGGCGGTGAAGCCGCCGAGGATATGAGAGTAGTTGGGCATGCGACGGCCGGAGTCGCCGCGGGTGACAAATGCACAGGAGACCGCGTAGAAGGCGCGCGAGGTTCCGCTGCCAGTTCCCTTGTAGAAGTAGCGCGGATCTTGATGAAAGATGGAAGGGTACACGGCTTTAGCGAAAAGATTGCTAGTGACGTGATCTGCCAGGGCAGCGCCGTAGCGCTTTCCGTATCCCTCGATGCCACTGCCGTAATCAGGAAAAACATTGCGGTTCTGCTCTACGCCGGCGATTGCTGCGACGGTAAGGAAGGAAACGGGATCGATGATGGAACGGAAGCTTAATTTGAATTTCTGCTTGGCCTGCATGGGCGGAGCGTTCCAGTCGTAGGAACTGTAGAAGTTGGGGATCACTTTACCGATGCGCTGCTGTACGGCGATATGTACTTGCTCTTCCGCCAGTTGTTCCTTGTTTCCATTTACCGTGACACTCGAGGTTGTGCTCGAGATTGCGAGAACGGCTCTGGGCGCGATACGAGATTCGTCTGCGTGCAGCGAAATCTGACCTGAGGTGAAGGTGCTCATTCCGGAACCAGTCACGGTGATCCTGTAGACTCCCGGTTGCAATCCCGAGAACGCAAACTGACCGTCGCTGTCGGAAACTGCAGTGTGCGTGTCGAAACGAGATGGGCCGAGCAGTGTTACCTGGGCACCTTGTAAGACATCGCCTTTGGCGTCGACAACGGAGCCGGAAATGTTGCCGGTGCCGTTCCCTGGCTCCTTTGCCTTTTCCGATTGAGTGGATTCATCGGGAGACTGCGCAGGTTGAGCAGAGTTTATTGAATCTCCGGATTGGGCATTCGAGTCAAAACTGACTTGTGCAGCAGCGGCTGCAACTACTAAATTAAACGAAATGAACAAAACCGAAACTGCAACCAGGAAGTTCTTTAATCTTTTAGAAATTGCATTCAAACAATAGACCTCTTTCCATAGCAGAATTCCTGCCCTCTCTCCTTAGATGCCAGCCCATCCCAAGACCGGGGATTATGCCCAGCCGGGTGAATCACTCTTCATGGGTGATGGCTTTGCCGTCGGGACCGACCCGAACCTCAGATTTCTGGCCAGCGTTCTGTACCTGAGCCTCGTACGCGACAATCTTTCCATGCTTTGTGAGAGACTCGACCCTCAGGATTTTTCCGCCCGCCGCTTTGACGATCAAACCTGAGCGGGCTTTCGGAGAGAGCGAGTCGATGCTTACCTGCTCCTCCATCTCGATCAGGGTGCCGTCAGACGCGATCGTAATGTCCCTGTTGTGGCCGCTGTCTGCGAGGTGGACTTCGTACTCCACTCTTCCGTTCTCGACGTCTTTGGAGTAGCCCCGAACGGTTGCTCCCCTTGCTTGCTCATCTGCGGTTCTCTGCACTGGCGCAGGCAAATCGGCCCTGAAGATTTGCTTTTCCGCGGCGAAAAGATTTAGCGAGGCGATGACCAAGGCCAGCAGGGGAAGTTTGAGTCGAACGGAAGCGGCCATCGGGACTCGATTCTCCCAGAGGTGTCCTGGAGGAATCTAAATTAATCCTCGCACCTTAATCCTGACTGAAGGGAGACAGTTTGTTCGAAGAGACCGTTCACTCGCACAAGCTCAACCACATCGTTCTCATCCTGAAGATTTGGTTGCGGCCGAAGTCTCGTTAAATGACAGTGCATGCTCGCACCAGCGGTCGTGGACCACCCCAGAAAAATCAGAGGAACGGAAAGGTGAATATCCTCCAAGTCAACAGCTCTACCATCCATATTTGGACTTGGATACGAAGGCGCGGCCGGTGCTTGGCGGCGGCCGGGCACGATGTTCTCGTACTGGATCCGGTAGCGGCCAAGGTCCATATGATCACCCGCGGCTGTCTCGCCCATCACTGAGGACGCGGTCGGGGACATTACCGGATGGCGGTCCGGGTGGGCAGCTTATTGCGACCTGACGGCTGGCATCTTGGTGAATCCGCAAAGACTCCGTACGAACAGTGCAAAAGATAATGATTTTTCGCGACTGCCCGCTGGATTTGTTCGAGGTTTTATCGGTGCTCGCGCCAAAGCCATCCCCGACCTTGGCGAGAATTCTGCGGTTGGGTAGACCGACTGCGCCGCGCAGTTGGTAACCATTATCTGGAGGGTTTTAAGTTATTGAAATGGTGGTGGCCAGGGACGGGATTGAACCGCCGACGCCGGCCTTTTCAGGGCCGCGCTCTACCACTGAGCTACCTGGCCTCAGTGCAGACTTTCAGTTGCAAATCCTGCGCGGCATCCGGCTCTGCCGGAGGAAAGGTGGTATCCACGGACAGTGGGCTGCAACGACGTTGTTAGTATACCAACTCGCAATCCGGAGCGCCAAACCAAACGCGTCCTCGCCCGTTAGGTGCCCAGCGGCTACTTCGCGGCAAGATCGTCTTTTACAAGACGGAGGGGAACCTCCAAGGTTCCAACCTTGCGCGTCCTTTCATCGAAGATTCCGGTGCGCAGCCAATACTCTCCCTTGGGCACATTAACTGCCCCATGAAGCTGAACCCCATTTTTCTGAAAAATCGGGAAGACATCGGGTTTGACATTCAGGTCTACCAGGTGTTCTTCGTGTGTAACGATCTGTCCATAGCGGTCGTAAACGATAAGTGCGATGTTTAGCCGGTCCCTTCGAATTCCGTCGTCACCAGTCTTAAAACCGATGTCGTTCAGATTGACGGCGAAATCGACGACGTACCGATCGGCATCTCCCTTAACGCCAGTCAACTGACTGGAGGCATCGAGCTTCGGTTCGGGGTGTCTGATCAACGTCTTGTAAAGAATTTGTTCTGTTTGCGGCATCCCAAACGCCATGAATGGTGCCAAAGGGTCAATGTGGGTCGGATCCTGTGACGCCTGCTGCGCAGCTTGTTCCTGAACAAATCCGGCCGCCCCGGGGAGATCCTCGTCCCGAGCAAAATAGCCGCGACGATAGGAAAGCTTGTATTTGTTATCGCCCACCTTCACCGCGATGTGGCGGAACCCTCCGTTCATCTTCGGATCTTCCGGAGTGTAGGAGAGAGTATAGAAATCTGCGCTGTTTCCTACCACCTTTCCGATAATGCCAGTGAGGTCGTTCTGGTTATAGAACGCTTTTCCTCCGGTCTGCTCGGCCAGCATATCCATCGTTGAATTGCTGTTCCCGCGTTGTTCGCTCTCCTTCGAAAGTCCTCCGGCAAAGCCTCCCAGACCCGCGGTCGGCGAACTGGCAGTGACCCCGGGGGGCGGGCCGAGCAGTTGCCACGGGGTAGTGACAGTCGGATCCAGCACGTTTTCGGCTGTATTGAACTGCTGAACGGTCGTTCCCCGTGCATCCACTGGAAAGACTGCTACCCGAGCCGCCGAGAGAAGGTTGAGGGTTGTCCGTATGGCGTCATCGAAGCGCATCTGGGTCTGCCCGAACAGGTCCAATGGAAATGCGCCTGACATCCAAATCACGTTCTTACGCCCTGGGAATCCGCCCAGAAATGTCGCAAGTTCATTCAGGTTCTGGAGAGTGCGGGCCTCGCGATCGCTGTCCTGCGCATACCGATTCTCCTGAAGGAAATTCTGGAAGGCGGCCACCGACTCAGGCGACACGGCAGGAATCGGGCTTGAACCTTGATCCTCCTGGGCAACCATCAACGCGATCAGGGAATTCTGGGAGTTCAACTCGCTCATCGATTGCAACATGGCTGCTACTTCGGCCTTGTTGTTCTGGCGGTAGCCCAACGCGGTTGCCAGTAAGGCTGGATCGTCGGAGAATCCCTCGACAAATCGCAACCGCATACCCATGACAAAAATCGCGAGTCTGGTGCCGGGCTTGAGGGTCTTCAGGTAGTGCTGAGCGGCGCGCCGGAGCCACATCTGATCATCCATCGGCGTGTTCAGAGAATCGAGCAGGAGTACGTTGACCGCGGGTGGAGTGGGGATAGGCGAAAAGTTGCTAAAGGTGTTAGGCGGAAGCGTCGGAAACTCGAGTTTCTGCGAGCGTCTCGCGAAATCTTCAGCAGTATGCTCTTCGAAATAACCGATTGTCTGAGGTTTGCCTTCTTCCACGACGGAGAAATCCCCCGACTTGAGCCCCTTGACCGGAGAACCGTTTGCATCGGTCACAACCACATCCACAAGCACAGCGCGGCTGTTCACTTTCAGGGTGGGTTCTTGACTGATCGACAGGTCAGAATTCTGCGCATGCAACACCGTCGAGAAACAGGCGGCCAAAACTGCCAAAGCTACGATCGAGCGCTTCATGGGCCTCTCCGTGTGATTAAGATTCTCTTACGTCAGCCTTCACTTGGAAAACGCGCTCATCGCGCGGTCCGAATCTTTACGTAAATCTGAATTGCTGACCAGCACTTTGTTGCAACCCACGCCTCCATGTTGTGAGGCGCGTCCCGCCTGACTGCTTCAACGATCATTGCTTTGTGTCCTTACGGCCGTTCCCATTGGTGCTTTCTTGCTTTTTGCGCCTTGCGGATTATTTGTCTCACCGCTGGGTGCGTCGTCCGATTTACCCGCTTCATCTAACACGATCGTTGATGTCGATCCGAAACGGTGGTAATTGGAAAAGATAGTCTGGTTGATCATCATGACTGGCTTCGCCAGACGGTGCCCGCCATGTGAACAGGTATTTGCCTCCTGTGTCAGGAAGGCGATGCTACGAAGCGGACAGAGGGTCCGGCGGTTTCCAAGTACCACCGGCCCATATTCGATCACACTGGCGACATGCGAGACCGGGTCACTGGATTTCCATTCGGCCTGGAGAGTGATCCGTAGAATCGCACCGGTTTTCGGATTGAGCGCAATTTGACCACGGTAAGCCGGGAAATCGTGAAACGACGTTCGGTCTTTGCATCGATCGGTAACCTCGTAATGGGAGGCATCGCGGGGTACCGAGTATCGATAAACGGCGGCCAGCCCTCCCATGGTGTTCTCCCAGTGATCGAATTTCACGTCCCCATGCTCAAGGTCCATCACGACCACAGCCGTCTGGGATCCGAACTCGCCCCGACTCTCAAATGCATTTCCGGTGGAATGCGTCGTGCCGGATGCTGGTGTGGACTCGATCACTTCCTTTCCATCTCGAAACGTGATTTGCCTCTGGTCGGTTCCCACTTTCCGGAACCCTCCTGAATCCGTCATGGATTGGAAGTACTTCAGCGGTGCGGGCGTGTTGTCGAAAGTAGTCGTTGTTCTTGTGGCAACGAAGTCCGGCAGGTGGGATAGCCGCCGAATCACGTATTCCCGCGCGGAACGAAAGATCGCGCCTTCACCCTTTACATCCGGAGCGGGTTGGGCGGAAATTTCATTGGCTGGCAGCGTCAGCAGAGCAGAACGATCGGCCATCTGCTCGAGAGCGGCCTGGACGTGCGGACCGAGGCTGTATTTTCCCACCAATCGGTACAACGTGAGCGTGCTCATCCGCTCAGTCAACTCGATCTCTGCCAGCCTCGGCAACAAGGCATCGTCCGATCCAAGTTGTTTGAGCAGGTCGCTGTCGTTGATTTCTGACACTTCGTCCGCAGATTTGGCCTCGTGTTTGGCTTCCTGCGGTTTCGACGACGCCTGGGAGAGAATCGTTTCCAACTGGGCCACCGTCAGTTTCTCGGTTGCATTGGCAGGCAATGCAACCGTCGCAAGAATTCCCATGAACAACAGGAACCGCATTAACGATGACCTCTCTCAGGCTCAAATCCGGTCAGGCTTCCGTCCAACTTTTACAAGGGTGGCAAAGAGCCGACAGCGATTACGACCCCGGATATCAGGCCCCGATTCTAGCGCAAATCCTACACGGAATTGTCTTTGAATCGTCTCCTACGGACTTTTTTGGTCTTCCATGGTGTTACCCTTTTCACAGCCTTCGGTAAGACCCAGAATGTCTTTCAAGAAACCAACGCGCCGCGAATTTCTTGTTGCGGGCTCGACCGCTGCGCTGGCGGCCGCGGTTCCTGCTACTCAGTCGGATGCAAGCATAACGACTACCGAGGCTTTCCGTGAGGGTCTGCTCGCCGAGTCGATGCCTTTTCCCGCCTCTGAGCTATTCGCAGCCGGTCAGCAAAGAACCTTCAACGGTGATAAGGCCACCCAGGTAGCCATGCCGATTGGGGGCCTTGGAGCCGGCTGTATCTGTATCAACGGTTCGGGAGGGCTGCAGGATTTTTCCATCCGTACCCGCCCGCAGACAACCGCCCTACCTGAAGGTTTCACTTCCAACTCACCGGAGGCTGCATTCGCCATTCTGCATATCAAGGGGCCCACTCCGGTCACAAAGCTCGTGGAAGGCCCGTTTCCCCCATTCAAGATTTTCGACCAGGGACTCCAGGGGCAGGGCCTGCGCCGCAGTGGCTCCGAAGGATTTCCCCGGTTCGAGAAGTGCAACTTTCGCGGGGAATTTCCCTTTGCGGAAGTCAGGTTTGCCGATCAGGCTATTCCTCTCGATGTTGCCCTGATTGCCTGGAATCCGATGATTCCGCTGGACGACAAAAATTCCGGAATACCGTGCGCGATTCTCGAATACATGCTGCACAACAATTCATCCCGGACGGTTGATTACGAGTTCTCCTACCATCTTTCCCACCTTGCGCCGGGCTGTCGGCCAGATCAAGCTGCAAGCGCCAACTCGGCGATACCTGGAAAAGGCGCCTTTCTCTTCAACCATGAGGCTCCCAACGCTGAAGCATTCGGGAGTGCAACACTTACTGTCATTGGTGCGAAGCCACGCATCAAGGCGATGTGGCTCCGCAGCCCTGGATGGGAATTCGATTCGCTATCGGCGCTCTGGCGAGAGGTTTCGACCGGCGATTTCACGAGCAATGACGGCTCGAATAGCATCGATGGTGCCGGTCGCAACGGTGCTTCTATCCTCCTCGAAGGCCATCTCAATCCGGGCGAATCCCGCACCTACCCTATCCTTATTACCTGGCACTTCCCTAACTGCTATCTGCGAGAGGGCGGCGTAGCAGCATCAGAGAACACTGCTGCTGTCGAGGGCCAGCCGGGATGCCGCACAGTGCCAGCGGATGCGCCCGCGCCCTGGCACCCTTATTACTCCGCGCAATGGAAGGATGCTCGCGACGTTGCTTCGTACGTGGATCAGAATTATGCTTCGTTGCGCACGCGGACTGTGCAATTCAAGAATTCGGTGTTCAGTTCGACGTATCCGCCGTACGTGCTCGATGCCGTTTCAGCCAACCTGGCCATCCTTAAAGCGCCAACGATTCTGCGCGAATCCAACGGAAATGTCTGGGGGTGGGAGGGGTGTTTTCCCGACGCCGGCTGCTGCCATGGCTCGTGTACGCATGTATGGAACTATGCGCAAGCAATGCCGCACCTGTATCCGCAGCTTGAACGCACATTGCGGGAACTTGAGCTTGTCCGTTCCATGGACGATCGCGGACACGTCAATTTTCGCGGAGCCATTCCCGATGGACCTGTAGAACACACCTTCCATGCGGCCGCAGATGGGCAACTTGGCGGCATCATGAAGGTCTACCGCGACTGGCAGATTTGCGGCGATGCCACATGGCTCAAGCGAATGTATCCTCTCGCCAAACGCTCCATTGAGTATTGCATTTCAACATGGGACCCGGATCGTCGCGGCGCTCTATTCGAGCCGCACCACAACACCTATGACATCGAGTTCTGGGGCCCGGATGGAATGTGCACCAGCATCTATCTCGGCGCTCTCTCCGCGATGGCGAATATGGCAAATGCAACCGGTGAGGCTGCCGACGCTTCAGCGTACTCGGTGTTGGCACAGCGTTGCGCTAAATTCATGGACGAATCGCTGTTCAATGGTGACTATTACCAGCAGAAGGTCGAATTCATCGATCTTCACGATCAATCCTTCGCAAAGTCAATCGCCCAGGTCGACGAACGAAGCAGCGAAATGCAGCAACTGCTAAAACGAGAGGGGCCGAAATACCAGTACGGGTCAGGCTGCCTTTCCGACGGGGTCATCGGCGCGTGGATGGCGGCGATGTACGGTATCGATACTCCCCTGGAGCAGAAGAACGTTCACTCTACGCTCCAGGCAATTTTTCGCAATAACTTCAAAGCCGATTTGAGCCAGCACGCCAATGCGCAGCGCCCCGGCTACGCGATGGGACATGAACCCGGCCTGCTGCTTTGCAGTTGGCCGCGCGGCAACAAGCCGACGCTTCCCTTCGTCTACTCCGACGAAGTATGGACCGGCATCGAGTACGAGGTTGCGTCATACCTCATTCAGGAAGGCTTTGTCGAAGAGGGCCTTTCGATCGTCAAGGCTCTCCGCAGCCGATATGACGGACGAACGCGAAATCCGTGGAACGAATACGAATGCGGGAACTGGTATGCACGCGCCATGTCGAGCTTTGCGCTGGTAGGCGCTCTCTCCGGATTCCGGTACTCCGCCGTCGATCGTACCGTTTCCTTCGGACCAAAGCTGAAGGTGAGGCCGTTTGTAAGTGTCTTTTCAACCGCTTCCGGCTACGGGACGATTGTCCTCGATGGCCACAGCATCTCGATCAAAATGATCGAGGGCGAGTTAGCGATCGAAAAGCTGCGGCTTACAGATGCCGAAGTGGCTCGGACGATCGATTGGAGAATCACTGCGCGGCCCGGCGGCCCCGCCACTAAGTCGATCTAGATTCTGGTCTCGCAGAAAACCGGACAGCATTTCAATGGTGCACCCCCCGGCAAGAGAGCATTTACTTTTTCGTGCCTGGCCGTCAGGAAGCCTCCCCGTTACTTTAGGATCAGGCCCCTCACTGAACCTTGGTTTGGAGCAAGATTCCCGATGGTACACTGCGCGTGGAGTCGAACAGAGAATGACACCCCAACCCTATCAAAATGCATACGATACAGCGGTAACGGAGCTGACAGAGATTGCTGCTAGTTTCGAGCAATTGCGCGCCCGCAAAGCGCTGCTTGAGGCTGCCGTCCATGCCCTGGAGCCATTTTTCTCGTCAACCGAGGAAGTTATGGCTCAGAGTTCAACCGGTGGGGACGCTGAAAGCCAAATGGTTGCTGGCGAAGGCGAATCCGTTGTTGGTGAAATGGCTGAAGAGTACTCCTTCCGCGATGTACCCAGTCCCCTTCCCGAGATATCCGAAACCGGTGGCGATCCGTTCCAGCGGCGCGTGAAGACCAGTTTTCGCTTTAAGGGATTTGCGGCCCAGAGATCTTTCTGAACTCCCTGGCCACGAGGCATTAGCGGGAAACTTTCTCAGGTCAGGATCCAAGCGACTTTGTTTCAGCAGGTTGCCGGGATCCGGATCAGAAGTTTTATCTAAAACCTCTGGCAGTTTCCGATTTCCGTGCGCTCAAACCGGCTCCCGCCCCGCAACTTCATCTTGTGCTCCTTCTCCGCGTTGACCGGTAACTCCAAACCAGATAAACTACTCTAGTTTGGCGATTCCTGCCTGTTGCCTCGGAGCCAACCGCTCGCCCCAGTAAGCCGTGGCGCTCGAGCGTACCGTGGGACGGAAGTTTCCGCCCGATTTATTCAGATTTTTGGAGCAGTCCCGCGATGGTGGGCCTATGCTCTGGAGGGTTTATGTACGCGGTCATTCGTACCGGTGGAAAGCAGTATCGAGTCGCTCCTGGCGACGTCGTGAAGATCGAGTCGGTTCCTGAAGACAAGCAAACCGTTGAGTTTGCGGATGTCCTGGCGTTCTCGAGCGAGGCTGGCAATGTCGCCAAGCCCACAAGCGCGAAAGTGACGGGAGAGGTCCTCGGCCATGGCCGAGGCGGAAAAATTCTGGTATTTCACCTGAAGCGGAAGAAGCAGTACAAAAAGCTTCAAGGACATCGCCAGAATTTCACCGAGGTGCGTATCAAGGCCATCGAAGCGGACGGCGTCACCTACACGGCAGAGAAGTAGCTCTGAGCCGCAGCCTGTCGGGCATCGATCGAGGGAGCGGCGGCGCAAGCACAAAGGCAGATTGATAAGCTGACGGCAGATTGCTGCGGCTCGCAACGAAGGGGATTGGAAATGGCACACAAAAAAGGTGGAGGCAGTTCAACAAACGGACGGGATTCCAATGCACAGCGGCTGGGTGTCAAAGCGTTTGCCGGCCAGCTGGTGACGGGTGGTTCAATTATTATGCGGCAGCGCGGCACAAAGATTAAGCCGGGCACCAACGTTGGAATCGGCTCCGACGATACGCTCTTCGCAAAGGTTTCCGGACGCGTGAAATTTACCGACCATGGCAATCGCGGCCGCTTCGCGTCAGTTGAACCAGTCACGGCAGAATAAGAACCTTACATTGGCAATGCAAGAGGCCGCGGTTCGCCGCGGCCTTTCTATTTCTGCCAGGGTCGCATCCCTCTTCTAGAGCTCTTCGTAATCTCCAGCGGCACAAACCCGACCTCAACCAAAAATCGGTGGCGCCTGCCTCGCACTAAACGCGGAATTGGCAGCGTGAAGGCAATTTCGCCCCCACGTCTTGACTGCGGAATTACGCATATGTAATTTCGAATCAGCCGGTAGCGTTGACGAACGGATTACAGGGGACGGGAGTTTTGGGGAAAAAGCTATCGATTGGCCAGTGCACTTTCTGGTCTGGCGCGGTCTTCAACTGCGTTGCCAATAACTGGGGATTCGAATGCAAACCAGCTACAAAAGGTTCAGCGTCATAGCCGCGTTTGGACTGCTCCTTGCCGTGCTGATAGTGAACGCGGCTATAACCAAGAGACAAGCCGATCAGCAGGTGGCAACGGGGCTTTGGGTTACTCATACACACCAGGTTCAGCTGAAGCTCAGCTCGATTCTTGGGCTGATCACAGACGCAGAAACCGGCCAGCGTGGTTTCCTCTATACGGGGGAGGGGGTGTATCTTGCACCCTACGAACTGGCAATCCGCCAGGTCCCAGCTCAAATTGATGAGCTTTCGACGCTAACCTCGGATAACCCCCGCCAGCAGGCTGCAATCTCACGACTTCGACCGCTGACTCGAATGAAGTTCGACGAACTTGCCTCCACGATTGAACTCCGTCGTTCCGGCAAGGTGGATGAGGCGCGAAGTCTGGTGCTCTCCGATAGCGGACTTCGCACGATGGACAAGATCCGCAACCTGGTTTCAGAGATGCTGGGGGAGGAGAACCGTCTGGAAAGTGACCGTGAGGCTACTTATCGGGACACGATTCGGCGAACCTCCATCTCTATTTACCTCACCACTGCTATCGCGTCGCTGGGCCTGATTCTGGTGGCTTATTTCATTTTGCGGCAAATCAAGCTTCGGGAGCGATATGCGAGCGATATTCGCACGCGCGAGGAGTGGTTCCGGGTGACGCTTAAGAGCATTGGAGATGCAGTTGTCGCGACAGATCGGAACGGACTCGTAACTTTCCTGAATCCCATCGCCGAAAGGCTGATCGGTATCTCAACGACAGAGGCAATCGGCAAGAATATTCTTGAGATCTTTCCGATCTTCCACGAGAGCACTATGGCGCCTGTCGAGAACCCGGTGGCGCGCGTAATTGCTGAAGGCAGAGCGATGGGGCTCGCCAATCACACGGTGCTTCGCGGAAACAACGGTGTCTTAACCCCAATCGATGACAGCGCTGCGCCCATTCAAGACGATAGCGGCTCGTTAATCGGAGTTGTTCTTGTCTTCCGCGATATTACGAATGAACGAAAGACTGAGCGGGTGCTCCGCAATACTGAAAAGCTCAGCGCTGCGGCTCGCCTGTCTGCTACTGTCGCTCATGAAATCAATAATCCGCTCGAAGCGGCAGTCAACCTTGTCTACCTTGTAAAGGTACATCCCGGCCTGCCTGAGATCGCCTTCCAGCAGCTTGCACAGGCAGAGCAGGAATTGGAGCGTGTCGCTCATATTACCCGTCAGACACTCGGATTTTTCCGTGACAACAATGCGCCGGGCCCGATCAAGCTCGAACCTCTGGTGGAGTCGGTGCTGCGTATCTACTCAAACAAGGTGAACAGCAAGAGAATCACTATTCAGAGACGGTTCAGTCAAAGTCCGCCGATCCGTGGAGTTGAAAGCGAAATCAAGCAGGTGGTATCGAATCTCATCTCAAATGCTGCGGACGCCGTTGGAACCGGGGGAACGATCACAATCACTCTTGAATGCGTTGAGGAAGCGGGAAAGCCTACGGTTTACTTGATTGTTGAGGATGACGGCCCGGGAGTTGCCGATGAACATAGAGATCGCGTTTTCGAGCCTTTCTTCACCACAAAGCGAGAAGTGGGAACTGGGCTTGGACTCTGGGTTTCACGCGAGATCATCGAAAGATACGGCGGTGCGATTCAGTTACAAAACCGACAGGACGGGCTTCCGGGTGCATCCTTCAGCATTTCTTTCGAACCATCGCGGAATCCGATGTGATCGCTGCTGTTTCTTTTATTGAATAGAAATCAGAGAGGGCCTCCACTGACTTCCCCATTGGGAGGGCTTTGGACCCATCTCAAACCGCAAGGTTCCTCCGGCCTGAATTTGTTCCCAAGTGATGACTGGAACGTCGAGCGGCGCACCATCCAGGGTGGCCGCCTGGATATAGACATTCTGCGCGGAATTGTTCATTGCCTCCACGCGGAAGGTCTTTCCGTTTGCTAATGTCAGCGCAATCTCCGGATACATGGGACTTCCGATCATGTACTCGCCGCTTGCGGGATTCACGGGGTAGAACCCCATGGCGGTGAACAAAAGCCAAGCGGACATCTGGCCGCAATCGTCGTCGCCGTCAAGTCCGCCAGGCGTCGCGTCATATTCCTTCGCAGCGATCTTGCGCACCGTAGCCTGCGTCTTCGATGGCTGTCCGCCAAAGTCGTAGAGATATCCGTAGTGATGGCTCGGTTCGTTGCTGTGCACGTTATGCCCACCGCTGAAGTGCTGATCGAGCTTCCGATCATAGTTCTCTGCTCCACCCATCAATTGAAGCAATCCCGCCTGATCATGAAACGGCGACCAGGTGTAAACCCAGGCGTCACCCTCCGTCCAACCGGAGACGGAGCGGTTATTGTTGTCATCTTTTCCGCCCCCAATCGGCGCCCACTTGCCGTCGGCGGTCCTGCCGTTCATCAGTCCGATCGCCGGGTTGTAGAGGTTTCGGTCATTCAAGGATCGCTTTAAAAAGAAGCGGTAGTCATCCATACGTTCCAGAGCCTTGGCCGTTTGCGCAACGCACCAGTCGTCGTAGCTATCCTCAAGAGTTCGTGACGCGGCTTCGTCTGTCTTATCGGTTGGAATGTAGCCGAGTTGTTTGTAGTAGGTGAGGCCAGCACGGGCTTCGTAAGGGGTGTGCTCTTCGCGATCGAGCCATCGTCGCGTTGTGTCGCCATCGGGAGGCGTCATGGCATCCTTATAGACCGCCTGCCACGCCAGTTCGCGATCGAAACCGCTAAAGCCCTTCCGGATCGCCTCAGCCACGAGCGAATCCGCATGGGTGGAGATCATGATGTTGGTGTAGCTCGGATTAGGCCACTTGGGCATCCAGCCGCCTTCTTTGAAATTCTGCAGCAGTGCGGTGATCATGCCATCGATTCGCTCTGGAGCCAGCAGAGTGAGCATGCTGTTTTCTGCGCGAAACGTATCCCAGATCGAGTAAGCTGTGTAGCTTTCGCCGCTATGGATGCTGTCATCAAAGGCGCTGTAGTAGTGGCCATACTCGGAAAAGACTCGGGGATAAAGCAATGCGTGATACATCGCTGTGTAGAGCAGACTCTTGTTCAGAATCGGTTGCTCCGCCAATTTGAAGCCGGGATAATTTCTCGTTCCATTGTGCGCGAAGCTTTTCCTGCACGGCCTCAAAATTCCATTCGGGTATCTCGCGCTTTAGATTCTCCCGGGCTTGCTCAATGCTGATGAACGAAGTGCCTACTCGCATCTGAATGGTTTGTCCGGGCGAGAACGCGGCATTTGCGCCGCGGCTCGAAGCAGCTTTGGGATCCTGCAATCCGTAGGTTTCCATCTTTAACGGCATCTGCTGGAACTGGACGACGAAGTAGCCTTTGAAGTTCGGTAGAGCCATCGGTCCAAGGTGTGCGTCCATTCGATGCGGGTTGTATCCAGTGATCTCGCGCGCGTCAGGAGCGACTGACGCCATGCCGGCGATTCCAGGACGAGAAGCTTCGATGATGACGCGAGCCTGCGCTGTCTTTGGGAAGGTGAATCGGAAGATCGCGCAACGTTCGGTGGCTGTCATTTCAGCGTGGATCTTTCCGTTGACGCCCGCATCGAGCCAAACGCCGTAGTAATCCGGGCGCGCCGTCTCGGACCCGTGGTGGAATGAGAGCTTACGCAACTCCAGTGTGGTGCGCAGTTCGCCAACCTGTGGAATTACGGTGACGTAGCCGTAGTCTCCCATCCAGATAGCCGGCTGATGGGTGCCGATGAAGCCAGAGATGGTTGTGTCGTCGAAGTTGTACGAGACAACGCTTATCTTGTTCTGCCTGGTTTGCGGCGTCCAATTTGTCATGCCGAATGGAGGGGTGACAAACGGCATGGTGCCGCCATAGCCGATGGCGCTTCGCTGTGTGCCGATCAAAGGGTTTACGTAAGAGATCGCATCGCGCTGCGCAGCCGAAGCCGGGAACGAACTGATCACAAGCGCAAGAAGAAGAGCTGCGAGCTTTTTCATCACGGAAATTGTATCTTCCGCTCCTGGAGCGGCGCCAAAGGGGATTATCACCCTTCGTCGAATCGACGCGGGGAAAAGATCGAGATTTCATGAGGCGTTGAACCAGCAGTTGCCAGATCAGCGAGAATCTCGCCGACAACCGGAGCGAACTTGAATCCATGGCCGGAGAAGCCGCAGGCGACGGTGCAATTCTGGAACTGCGGATGGGTTCCGATGATGAAGTGTTCATCGGGAGTCAACGTATAAAGACAGGTCTTTGCTCGAACGAGCTGACCATCGAGCGCAGGAATGCGGTGCTTCACCTGGTCGATGATTCTCGCGATATCTGAGCCATGGATGGAGCGGTCAATGCTCTGGGGAGTGCATTCGACGTTGCTGCCGTGAACTGCGGCCTTCACGCCTCCAGTTGGACCGTCGATTGCGGGCATGCCGTAAGTGGCATAGCCGCCGTTCAAACCTTCGGCGATGAACACCGGGAATTGCGCCGGAATGAAAGCCGACACGCCCCCCTGTGGCTGAATCCATGCCATCACCTGCCGCGTAACATGCAATGGGAATGAGCCGTGCAGCGTCTGGCTCGTCCATGGACCAGCTGATATCACGAGATGACCCGCAATATAGGTCCCGTTGGCGGTGGTCACTTCAACGTGATCGCGGCCGGCAGACCAGGAGAGGACTTGCTCTTCGAAGTGGAGATCAGCTCCGGCGCGGGTGGCGGCGGCAAGTTGGGCACGGATGCAGTCCTCCGGAACTAAATATCCCGCGTGCGGTTCGAAAACGGCGATATCGCCGGATGGAACATGGAAGGCCGGATGGCGGCGGCGCAGTTCTGATGGCTCCAGCAACTCGCATGCGATTCCATGCTTGCCAGCAGCCGCAACGGTCCGCGAAACAAGTTCGCCATCGCGCCGGCCGACCACAAGGCCGCCGGTGGTGTTCACCAAGTGCATCCCGGTCTCGGCCTCGAGTTGCCTCCATAGTTCGTAGGAACGCAAGACGAGCGGTATGTAGTCAGGGCTTTCGAAATAGGCCTGGCGAATAATGCGAGAGCCGCCGTGCGAAGAACCCTGATCGTGCGGCGAAGTGAATTGCTCGATACCGAGAACGCGCTTTCCACGGCGAGCGAGATGCCATGCGGCAGAGCTGCCCATCGCCCCGAGACCGAGGATGATGACGTCGAAGTTCATCGAAGAAAGCTGATCAACACCGGAAGGTTCATCATGCGGGTGCCGCACGATTCATAAACACCTGCGCAAGGATACGGTCGATAAACTCATCGATCTCAATACGGGGCGCGGTTGACTCGGCAGTCGAGTTCGGTCTGAGGAAATGCGGATTGATCATCGACAGAGTTTCATTGATAAACAACTCGCTGTGCGAGATCAGGCCGTTTCGGAGGATCTCACGCGGCAACGTATCACCATGGTACTGACAGATGCCTGACATCCGCGGATTCTGGCGAATGAACTCCTCCAGGCGCCATTCATATTCGAGGAGCCTGGAAAGGTCTCTATGTTCGCCAAACTCCCAAGTCATGTCGCCTGTTGCAAAGAGCCCGTCGTACCCATTACTGAGAGCGGCTTCCAGCGCGCTCTGAAGCATCTGCAACATCTTTTCGATGTCAAAGTCGCCGTGGGATTGATGCTGTTCGGAATTCAATACCAGATTGCCCGAAGCAATCTCCCCTTCGACGTCGACGCCGTCGGCGGCCATGCGTGATTTCAGCCCTGCAACCATGGGAGGACTGTTGAGGTAGAGACAGCGGCGATTTTGTTTCAGCTTTTGACAGAGGACGGCAGCAACCGCCGGGAGGTGTCGCGATGGCGCGCCATCGTAGAGAAGGCAATGATGCCGGGACCCGGGAACCATGGAGTAGCCATTATAAACGGACGATTGATCCCGCACAGGCACGCAATTTTCAAACCCATGACACGCACATGCAGAAAGGGCCGAACCCATGGTCGGTTCGGCCCTTTTTCGATTACGAAGTAATGGATGCTACTTTGATTCGTTGCTCTGGAGATTGCGCGTCAACACCTTCTCCACGACACGCTCGACATCGGTAAGAAAGAACCCGTTGGCAGGCTGGCGAACAGCGACCTTGGTTCCGTGTCCGAGGGCGGATGCGATTTCATTCCAGCGATAGATCGCGGAGCTTGCAGGCATCACGATGGGTTCGCGGGCGCGCTCCGGAATCGCGCAGTACGCCGCCCAGCTAACCCACGATGATCAGGGTCACCGCTTCGTACGCGTATTGGAGCGGAGCGTTGAGACTGGAGTTCGACGAGATGAGTGCGGAGAAGATGAGATCGTTGGCCGACATCAGACCGAATCCAAGCCCGAAGCCGAAAGCAAGATCGCGAAACGAGAGCTGCAGCGCATTGATGCAAAGGCAAAGGAACGCGAGCAGGCAGAGCTCAAGGATGCTGACCGAGCGCATGAGGGCAAGAGCGAAATCGGGAAGTAACGACAGGCTTGGGTGGGTATAGGAGACGGAACCCAGACTGGCAAAGGCGGAAACAAGCGCAACCCATCGAAAAACGATGGTGCCAAGTCGCATCAGTCCAGAAAAAGATGAGAGCACCGAACGGAAGATTTCAAGCGTCACGAAAAACAGGATGATAGCGCTGGCAATGTACACAGCCCAGGACGAAAAGAAGTAGAACCGAAAGTATTGGTGTCCCCACGGCTGCGCCTGAATGTTAAGCAGCGCGAGAAGAACGGGCATGGAACAGACCCGGAGCAGAAGATATACGTTTAATGCTGGGAAACGCTTCTGAAGACCTTTCTTCCAGAAGACAAAACCCAGGGTCGACCAGAGCAGGAATTCAACCACGCTCATCGCCGACATCCAGAAACTCAGAGGCATAAAGGCCCTTTCTATCCTGAGAGTTCTCCCAGAATAGACCTATATGCCAAGTGTTTTCAAACGAAAACCCTCTGACACGTGTAGCACTTTGGTGCTAGCGCGCGGTGACTTGAATACTGCCTACTTGCAGATTCCGGGCCCGCAAAGCGGCACCGGGAGACCCGCAGTGGCGGACTGGTGGCTGATGTGTTTCGGAGCGGGAGAGACAGAAGCGGCGGCGGCACCAGCAACGACGACGGAAAGGACGAGAACGCGAAAAGCGAGTTTCATAATTGGTTACCCCTTACGAAAAGGTCTGGAGAAATTAATTGACTGCTGACACTTTTATGGTAGTCGAGGATTTCCACTAAGTCCAGCTTTTTCAAGTACATCGAAAGTATCGCATCTTTAAGTGACAAAAGTAACATTCTTCTTCGGTAATCTACCCTACAGTAATCTGTTTGGTTACTGGGTTCGCGTAACCGTAATAAGAGTGAGCGTGCCGCCCAAGAGCCTGGAACGAGCCCCGGATTTGCAGAGGTCCGCATGGTAAAATAACACTTGGCAAACTCTGTCCAAAGCCCTCGTGTTTAAACGGTTAATGCCCAAAACTGAGGGTCAAAATCGGCTCCCTTCTCCGGGCCCCCGATGCCTGGAAAAGGCGAAAATTCTGCGAATGGAAAACTATGGCGACTGATCCGCGCGATTTGAACAACGGAAACGGCGACTACACAGGCGAAAACATCAAGGTACTGGAAGGGCTTGAGGCTGTCCGGCTTCGTCCTGCCATGTACATCGGATCGACGGGCGAGATGGGCTTGCACCATCTGGTTTACGAAGTAGTAGACAACTCCGTGGATGAGGCGCTGGCCGGTTTCGCCAAGAAGATCGATGTGACTATCCATGTTGATAACTCCATAACCGTAGTGGACGACGGCCGCGGCATTCCTGTGGACATGATGGATCTTCCCGGCGGCGAGCGGCTTCCCGCGGCACAGGTGGTGCTCACCAAGCTGCATGCGGGCGGCAAGTTCGACTCTTCGAACTACAAGGTTTCGGGCGGACTGCATGGCGTCGGCGTGAGTTGCGTGAACGCGCTGAGCGAAGAGTTCGAAGTCGAGATCTGGCGTCCCGAAAAAGCGGGTGACGGCAGCCACACATACGAGCAGAGCTATTCAAAAGGCCTTCCGACGTCCAAGTTGCTGAAGACGGGATCCAGCAAGCGTCGCGGCACCAAGATCCATTTCCTCCCCGACCGGTCGATCTTCACCACGACCGAGTACAACTACGACACGCTGGCGCAGCGGCTACGCGAGCTCGCGTTCCTGAACAAAGGGCTCGAGATCACGCTCACAGATGAACGGACTGTCGACGCCAAGACGGGAGACTCGAAGCACGCGGAGTTTCGTTACGCGGGCGGTATCGCGGAGTTTGTGAAGCACTTGAACCGGGGCAAGTCGGTGCTGCACGAGAAGCCAATTCTGATGGAGGCGCAGCGCGACAAGGTGGAGATCGAGATCGCGCTTCAGTACAACGACAGCTATTCGGAATCGGTATTCAGTTTTGCGAACAACATCAACACGGTGGACGGCGGATCGCATCTTTCAGGATTTCGGACCTCGCTGACACGCACTATCAATGCGATCGGACAGCAGCTCGGCCTCTTCAAGGACGTGAAAGAAAACCTGAGCGGCGATGACGTGCGCGAGGGTCTCGTAGCGGTGGTCAGCGTGAAGCTGTCGCAGCCACAGTTTGAGGGCCAGACGAAGGGCAAGCTCAATTCGGACATCGCCGGCATCGTGCAGGCGTTTGTGAACGAGCGGCTGGGCGCGTTCCTGGAGCAGAATCCCCCGGTGGCGCGCAAGATCATCAACAAGGCCATCGAGGCGGCACGCGCACGCGAGGCGGCGCGCAAGGCCCGCGATCTGACGCGGCGCAAGGGCGCACTGGACGGCGGCGGACTACCGGGCAAGCTGGCAGATTGCTCTGAGCGCAATCCTGAGCGCTGCGAGCTGTATCTCGTCGAGGGTGAAAGCGCGGGCGGTACGGCCAAGCAGGGGCGCGATCGGCGCTTCCAGGCGATTCTGCCGCTGAAGGGCAAGATCCTGAACGTGGAGAAGGCGCGCTACGACAAGATGCTGGGGCACGAAGAAATCCGAGCCATGATCACGGCGCTTGGCACGGGCATCGGCAAAGACGACTTCGATCCGGCGAAGCTGCGCTACAGCAAGATCATCCTGATGACCGACGCCGACGTGGACGGATCGCATATCCGAACGCTTCTGCTGACGTTCTTCTTCCGTCACATGACGGAGCTGATCAAGAGAGGCAATATTTACATCGCGCAGCCTCCTCTGTTCAAGATCAAGAAGGGACGTTCGGAGCAGTACGTGAAAGACGAGCGCGAACTGAACCGGGTGGCGATCAAGCGCGCCTCGGAAGGCATGATTGTGCGGCATGGCGAAAATGCCAGCCACATCGAGGGCAGCGAACTCACGCGCTTCATGGGTTACCTCAATGAGTATCTTGGCTTCGTAGAGAAGGTGGACAAGCGCATCCGCAACGAAAAGCTCACGGAGCTTGTGGCGCGCGCGGAGCTGACACATCGCGCCGACTTTACCGCGGAAAACGGAAACGGAAACGGTGTTCCGCCGAAACTGAAGCAGCTCCACGCTCAACTGGAGGGTCTGGCCGACGAGTTCAATATCAAGGTGAACAAGCCGGTGGAAGACGAGGAGCACCATACGTGGTCGGTCTGCTACACGGACTCACAGGGTGCTAGCCGCTGCATCGACTGGATCATGGCATCGAGTCCTGAGTTCCGGCAGATGATGTCGAAGTACTCGCAGATCAGCCAGTACCTGGAACCGCCCTTCCTGATTGAGTACTCGAAGAATGCTCAGGAGGCTGCCGCGGAAGAGCCGGAGGGCACAGAGTTCGAAGAAGGCCAGACTCCGCCGAAGGTGAAGGCCGAGGCAAAGGCCACGCGGCGCGCATCGCGCATCCTGCACGAACCGGTGGAGAAGGCGACGGCGCGCGAACTGTTCGCTTACATCGTGGAACAGGGCAAGAAGGACTATGATGTCCAGCGCTACAAGGGCCTCGGTGAAATGACTTCGTCGCAGCTTTGGGAAACCACCATGGATCCCGAACGCCGCACCTTGCTCTCGGTCAAGCTTGAAGACATCGTCGAAACCAACGAAATCTTCACCACACTGATGGGCGAAGACGTCGAAAAGCGCCGCAAGTTCATCGAAGACAATGCGCTCGACGTGAAGAACCTGGATATCTGATTTCATCGCAAGCAAAGATCACCAGCAGCAAGGGCATCGCAAATGCACCAATTCCGGCTACCGGAATTGGTGCATTGTTTGGCATGTGCGGATTCTCTGGAGAGTCACCGCTTAACTGGAGCGGGACAGTGGACCAGCCATTTCACGGCTGGGTGCTGCAAAAGTCCACACCGTACCCCACCTTCATGCTGAATGTGCGGACGGATGTCTCAGCGCCCCCCCAAAAAAGCTAAATTACTGATTCCATGCGGATAACCCGCAAGGGGATATCGTAAACCATTCAAGACAAATGGCTTAACTTGCAAAGTCCTCAAAAATAACGACTTGGCGGTTCTTGGCATGTCCATTGCGCGATCCAGGCCGTGGGCTGTTGCCCTTGCCGGGGCCGACCGGTGCTGTACATTTCCGCAAGTTCTTCCAATCCGAAAAAATCCGCAAAAAAGCTAAATTCCTGATTCCAGACGGGTAACCCGCAAGGGGGTATCGTAAACCATTCAAGACAAAAGGCTTGATTTGCAAAGTCCTCAAAAATTTAGACTTGCGACCCTTGTGTGGCCCATGCGCAATCCAGGCAGCCCCGCTGGCTGTAGACCTTGATGGCGACGCGTGTCGTCATTTCCGCGAGTCTCCACATCCAAGAAAAAAGCTAAATTCCTGATTCCATGCGGGTAATCCGGCATGGGGTATCGTAAACGGTTCAAAACAAAAGGCGTAAATTGCAAAGTCCTCAAAGGTAAGGACTTGGCGGCGATACGGAGGAATTGCACAGTCTTTGAGGCGAGCATCGTATTTAAGGTCGATCCTGAAAAGACAGGCGATGTGAATGCTCCCCGATCCGTCCGAATCCCATGTACGCGAATGCCTTTTCCGAACCAGCTACAAGTGTAGAGAAATCGTTGAAATAACCTGCAAGATTTCGGGAACCAATATCTCCAACCAAATGAGAGGTATTGAACCTGCTCAGGAAGGCTGAGCTCTTGACTGCCTGGATCGAGGGGGCAGGAATCGGAACTGCTGGTTACGATGCAATGCCAACGGCCGCTGCACTGTTATGCCTCCACAAATGGGCTGCGGCCGCCGGTCTCCTATTTAGAAACTTCCCAATTGCCCACGATCCGCCCGGATCGATGCTCACGGCAAAAATCGCTGCACTGGTGGGCACGACTCTGCAATGCTAGTTGTGTTATGAGGGCATCGATTCAATCGCGACTTGAGGATTATCGCCGTTTGCAGCCGCGGTCTCTTCGCGTGCTGGCAGTGCACATTGATCAATGTTCCATCCGAACTTGGTGAGCCATGTCAATCCATAAGGGTTGATTTGCTGAAGGAACAATGTACAGGGAAGATCGAACTAAAATTTGCTGGTGTTCAAGGCTTAAAGACTGATGGACGAATTCATCCGGGCATGCTTTGTCGTCTTTGGATTGACTCCGTCGTGGCTCACCAGCTTGAGGGGTCGCGTTTTTACGTATCCAATAACGAGCCACAAGACTTTGAGTTTCACTTCTATTGTTTTGATTTTGAAATCGCTGAGCTTCCGATGGATATACCTTTAGCCTGAAAACTGAAGCCTATTTGGACGCAGGACTCCGCGCAATTTCAGCATTGGGGCGGATCACCGCCTAGCCGGAAGTAATCCGACGACAGGCGAAGATTCGTCAAAGGGACGAGCAGCTCACGAGGAACGCGCAAAAAACGCAACCGATTCCGGCTCGATGAGCGCCTTATCTTTTGGCATGTCTGAATCGGTGCTTCCACCGAGTCTGTCATTTTCGTGGTCGGCTGTATCGGCCCGTTCGCTCTAATTGAACCCTTCCACTAACATGATGTCCCCTTCGGAGTGCTCGATTCCGGAGAAGAGAATGGACTGGCCGTCCGGCGCCAGAGTTGATCCCCACATTACAAACAGATAAGGAAAGTCCGCAATTTTGTGGGCATGCTGCGTGGCGGTGTCGAAGTAATGGAGGGCAAAGTGACGGGGGGTGCCCTCGACGAAATACGCTCCACTCAGGGCGGGCATCCAGCTAATGTTGACGGGGACACCGGTAAACGGACGTTCGTCCCCACCATTCACAGACACGGTCCAGAGATGCTCGTCTTTGTAAAAATACACCCGCGTTCCGTCGCTTGTTTCTTGCGGCGTGTTGCGGTCCTGTCCCTCCTCGGTTAAACGGATTGGCGTTCCGCCTTTCACGGGCGCCTTCCAAATGGCATGAGGCCGGTCACTATCGAAATAAATCCACTGTCCGTCCGCGGACCAGAACGGAGAAGCAGCCTGCGTCGTTCCGGTGAAAAATCGTCTCGGAGGTCCCCCTTCCAGGTTGATGAAGTACACCTCGGCCTTGCCGGAAGAAGGGTGCAAATCAAAGACGATCTGGCGGCCGTCCGGCGACCATCGGGGTTCCCCGATTGATGGACCTCCAAAGGAAGTCAACTGAACGGGATTCGATGCATCGCGATCGCAAACCCACACCTCCGGATTCCCGGAACGCCAGGATTGAAACGCAATGTGTTTGCCGTCGGGCGAAACGTGCGCGCCTGTATCTCCGCGGGTCGAAGCGATAAGTTTGGTGGCGGGCGCCGTGAGTTTTGTTTGCCTGGACACCGCCAGTTGAAAGACGTTGCCGGGATGGTGGACCTGGGCAAAGGCGAGCCTGTTCCCATGGCTCGCGACCGCTACGCTTTCCACGTCCTGGGCGAAGAGAAGTTTCTCTGGCTTTCCGCCCGTGATCGGAACACGCCAGAGATGATGGTCAGAACTGTACAGAAGAGACCCACTGTCCCCTGCCCAGGCGATACCCGCAAAGCCTTCTGAGGACCTTGCATCCTCCAATTCGCGTGCTTGCTTTCCATCCGGGGTTTGCAAATAGAGTTTGGCGACCCCTTCGGTGAGCACACATACCGAGGCGAGATATTTTCCGTCGGGCGAGAAGGCGGCTTGCCACGTATTGGCGCAATCATCGGAAGGATCTGGCACCACTCGTTCTTCGCTTGTTTCCACATTCACCAGATGAATGCTGAAGTGGGCGGGGGAGGCGTTCGCTCGCTTGGAATTCACTTTGGAGAATGCCAGCCACTTGCCGTCCGGGGACCAACTCACGCCGAGCGGTTCCCAACTTCCATAAGGAGTAATGCTGGCCACTTTGCGCTCGGCTCCCCCCAGTGGAGAAATAAGGTAGATGCCGCTGCCGTCAGGCTCGGCCTGGCGCATGAATGCGATGAATCGGCCGTCGGGCGACCAGGACGATACAAGAAACACGGCGGGATGGTGGGTAAGCTGCACCACATGTTCCTGCCCGACCTGCTTGATGTAAAGATCGAATTGGAACTCCTTCTCATAACCAAACCAGGAAAAGACGATCTCATTTCCGTCCGGCGAAAAACTGGGCGCAATCTCAAATCCGGGAAATGTTGTGAATGGAACGACGGCGAGCTTATCGAGCTGCACTCGTGGTCGATGCCACAGCAAATAGCCCCCAATCACCACCATGAGGAGCAATCCAATGCCGAGGTAGGCGAGACGCCATCGCGAACCAGTATTCTGAACGGCATTCTCGGTGGCAGTGACAGAGGGAACTATGGTTGGCCTGGGCTGCGAAATTGACACGACATTCGGCGAGGCAGTGTTGCCGGATGCATCCGGGACCCATTGCACTTGAAAAATGAAGCGGTAGCCGACCTTGGGGAGCGTTTCGACAAACCTGGGTGATTCAGCGGAATCCTCGAGCGCCCGCCGTAGTTTCTTCACCGCCGTATTGACCCCATGTTCGAAGTCAACAAATGTATCTTCCGGCCAGAGGGCTGAGCGCAGTTGCTCGCGGGTAACGACGCTTCCTTCGGCCTCCAGGAGCAGCCTGAGCACTTGGAGCGGCTTCTCCTGGATCGGCACACGGACCCCTGAGCGGAACAACTCGTTACTGCTCAAGTCAACTTGAAAACAGTCGAAGCGCGCGTACATCCGTCGGACAGAACCGTATGTAACCAACGCTGGACCTCCAACGGGGTGAGTCGAAGTTTATAGCAATTGCTTGAGCGTGAGCCACAAGACAGTTTCTGTGCCGCTAACTGTCTTGTTTATTCGATATCTACGGAGTTCACCGGAAGTTCACCACCCGATTCACCTGCGGTCCATTGCCCGCTGCTGACGGCGGTGGGATGGTTGCGCCTGACCGGGGATTCAACCCTCCAGTCGCGAGAAGTCAGGATCTGAACTCGCCAGGCCATGAAATCTGGAGGGACCATGAAATCCGCACTCCCCGATCGGCGGGTCTTGATTATCGGTCCCGCCTGAGATCACAGGGTCTCTCGACTATTCGGCGGTCACATGAATCAACTCGGCGGCCTTGCCCGAGGAGCAGCTTGCCCTTAAACGGACGGCACCACATCACTGACCTGAGGAGGTCCATATGAACAACAATTGGCTTTCGAGAAACTTTAGGCTCTCAACTCACACTATGATCGTCTGCGGCTTACTCGGCTTCAGCGTCTCTGCGATAGCGCAGTCGCCAAGCGAGACTAACAACGGCGGGCGCTGCTCAAATCGTACGCTCAAAGGCGATTACGGATGCTCCGTCCAGGGTGTGCTCTTGAACGTGCCGGGACTTCCGCCCGAAGCGACGTTCGTCGCAGTAACCACCTCTCATTTCGATGGCCAGGGTAATGTGACGGGCACGGAGCACGCAGTTGTCAACGGCATGTCGTTCAACCCCGGTTGGGATACCAACAGTGGGACTTACAACGTGAATCCAGATTGCACGGCGAGAGCGACGGTGAGCACCCCGAACAGTGCGGTTCCACTCGATCTGTACCTGGTGGTTGTAGACAACGGCAAGGAATTTCGCCAGGTGCTTAACTCAAGCGCTCTGCTTACCGTGTGCAAGAGGATGAACTAGGCCGACCACAATGCCATCCCAAAGGGCGCCTTGTCCAAGCCGTTTGCTTGGACCTCACTAACTAAGAATCCGGAGGTACTATGAGAGTTCGAACTTCCCTATTGCTACTCGTGCTCGCTCTGGCTGCGTCGCCAGCCGTGAAGGCCGACACCGCCGTTTGCAGCAATCACACCATCCAGGGCAGCTACGCCTTCACCATTCACGGAACCATCTTCCTTCCCAACGGCGCCACCATACTGATCGATGGCATTGCCTTACAGTTCTTCGACGGCAAAGGTAATTTCAAGCAAGTTGACGCGGTCGCTGACAATGGCGTCCTCATGCCCGGTTGGCGTCCCGGCACGGGTAGTTACTCTGTTAACCCAGACTGCACCGGAACCCAGACCCTCTCAGTTCCGGGCATGGGCGACCTTCACCTGCAGATGATCGTTGCTCAAGGCGGCAACACCATTCATCAGGTGGTCATCGATCCGGGGATTGCGACAACTGCCAAAGGAGAGCGTGTCCGAGCTCCCCACCATAATGATTGAGACAAAATGCGCAAAGTCTCTGGAACGAGCGGTGGATCCCCGCTCGTTTCTATTAACGCCTTATCGTGCAACCCTCGCACCCACTCCAGTATTGAAGTTGCAACGAACCATCCGGCCTGCACAATTTAACGGTCACATGACTACTTCTGAATTCAGGTTCAAGAAGGCGAACGTGATCCGGGTTGGCTTATCCGCAACTTGAAAACTCCGTCAACTCACTCGATCAGAGCATCCCCGCGGAGGTATTCGTAGAGACATCGGTCGGAAGTTCCGGGCATCCGAGCGAATCACCGTCCATACTTCCCTTTGCGGCGTTTCCGAACCAGCTCCAAGTGTAGAGAAAACGTTGAAATAACCTACAAGATTTCAGGAACCAATATCTCCAACCAACCGAAAGTAGTCCCAAAACTGGGTTACTTCCTGTTTGGCCACAATCCGACCGGAACTCAGTTGGACGACGTTTTCGTGCGATTGTGTAGGCGCGATATAGTTGATTTCCATCGCGTCGGGCCTTCCATCAGGGGAGAACAATGCAGCCTTGGCTAATTTCGTGGGTTGTATTCTGTGCAGTTGGCATCGCTTTCCCATGCTGTCTGTTGATATTTGTATGGCGCCGTAATCGGAAGCTCACTTCGCCTCTGATCGTCCCGATGATTGCAGTCCTTGTTCTCGCCCTGGCGATGGTTCCTGCGATGCGGAGTGTAATTCTTGGCGGGGATTACAGTCGGCGCTTGTTCGTCACGATAGATGTCTTTGCAGCCCTAACACTGATCAATGCGATCTACGCCGCCATCCGAAAAGCGTGGGCAACGGCAATCGCATCAGCAGTCATTTCTCTTGCTTGGTTCTACCTGGCAGTCGTCAATTCGGTCGTCTGACCACAGTTCAAGTTCAATAATTTGTCTGAGGCGACATTCTGAAGCCCGTCGCCCCGCCGCGATTGGGCGCTTCCTCCGTCGTTGTAGGTTGACCGCCAACCCGTCAATGACCCAATTCTGATGCATTTCCGATGAGGGGATGGCGACGAACAATCTGACGACTTAAACTTCTTGGAATTGGGGCTGCACGTGACGATTGATCTTCATGGATACCACCCAGCCGAGATCGTTTGGAGTGGTGTGCTCAAAAAGATCATTCAACAGTCGTGGGAAATGGGAGAACCAAATCTGTACCTCATACATGGACACGGACGAAATCGAGGTATTACACCTGGATTTGTCAATACTAATACCGGGTTCTTTGGTCTGGAGATTCGCAGGGCCTTACGACACGACGAGAGCCTTAGGCGGTGGATTCGTCACACGACCTTGAACTGTGAGGACATGGGAGTGACGAGCGTTCGATTGAAGCCCAATCGAACCCCTTCCCGCACCGCTCTCGATGCAGATCTGATCGCAGATGCATCCGTAGAGAGTGATCGCAGTTAGATTCAGTCGGCCGGCACGCTGCGAGTCCTGGAGTAAGGTGAGCAACTAGTGTGGAGCAGTACACTGTTCGGTTATGTCAAGCGAACGGCTGTCCACTTCCACGATGAAGGATCCTGTTACCTGGCTATATCCTCCGATCGAGCCTTACCACACCGCTCGGCTGTGTGTTTCGCCTCTGCACGAGCTCTACTTTGAGCAAAGTGGCAACCCCGCGGGCAAGCCAGTGGTATTTCTCCACGGCGGTCCAGGCGGCGGCTCCGATCCCAAACAACGTCGCTTCTTCCGCCCCGAGAAATACCGTGTTATCTGCTTCGACCAGCGCGGCTGCGGAAAGAGCACGCCGTACGCGTCTCTGGATGAGAACACTACGTGGGACCTCATAGCAGACATAGAGAAACTGCGCGTGCACCTGGACATCGAGCGCTGGCAGGTATTCGGTGGCTCGTGGGGCTCGACGTTGGCGCTTGCATATGCCGAGACGCATCCCGAGCGTGTCACTGAGCTGATCCTGCGCGGTATCTTCCTGCTTCGCCGGCAGGAGATCGATTGGTTCTATCAACGCGGCGCTTCGATCCTTTACCCGGATGCCTGGGAACCGTATCTGGCGCACATTCCAGAGGCTGAGCGCGGCGATCTGCTCAACGCCTACTACCGCCGTCTGACCAGCGACGATACGGAGGTGCGACTAAGCGCCGCAAAGATCTGGAGCGGATGGGAAGGTGCCACGTCAAAGCTACTGCCCGACGCGGCCTTCACCAGCCACTACGAGGAGGACGAGTTCGCTCTGGCCTTCGCTCGCATCGAGGCCCACTACTTTGTCAACCGCGGCTTTCTCGAAAGCGACGATCAGTTGCTGCGCAATGCTGGGCGGATTCGCGCCATTCCGGGAGTGATCGTGCAGGGCCGTTACGATGTGGTTTGTCCCATGGAGAGCGCCTGGGCTCTGCACCGTGCGTGGCCTGAGGCCGACCTGGTGATCACGCCGGACAGCGGTCACAGCGCGTTCGACCCGCCCAATACACGTGCCCTCGTTGCAGCTGCAGACAGGTTCGCCAGCTACTGAGATTAAGAAAATCAATAGCAATGGATAGTAGTTTCCGAGTAGCCCACATCTATGTAAGTCCAAGTCAAGAGAAAAGCACAGAATTCCTGGGCGCGCACCGGAGGGCGCGCAGTTGGTCTGATCAGGATCTGCCGTTACGCAACAGTGCCTCTCGGCCGATGATTCCTGCATCAAGCAGAACCACACATCCATTTGCTGTCTAAGACTCGGAAGAGTCCGCACAGAAGATTGAGTTTGTGTTCTCTGCCAGCCCCGAAACAATTCAACGGGAGCCTCCGGAGTTTTCACTCCTTCGCCCAGTGGGCTACTTGCGGGGCCTGGCAGTCTGCGCATCGGAATAATCCTGGTGTTTTTCATTCATGGGCAGGCTTTTAGGCTGCCACCGTGCCTCCGCGTTCCTCGGCAGGCACGAAATCCTGTTTTCTGCGTTCTACCGCAATCATCCAGGCAACCATCTTCCTGGCAACTGCCAGTGTGGCGCGGTTGCGATTGCCCCGCTGCTTTTCCTTTTCGTAAATCAGGCTCAGTTCATGGCTGTATCGCGGTGCCAGCTTCGCCGCTTCCACCAGCACCTGCTGGATATGCTTGTTGCGCTGCTTGGAAATCGGCGTGCGCACGACCTTGTCTGCGGACCTTTTCTCAGCTCCGCACAGTCCGCAATAGCTGATGGCATTTTTGATCGATTGGAAGCGTGCCACATCGCCGATCTCCAGAACCCAGGTCAGCGCCGTGATCGGACCCACTCCGGGAACCGTTCGCAAACGCTTCAGCCGTTCTGCCAGCAACGGATCGCGCTCCAGCGAGCTGACCAGCGCATAGTCCAGCTTCTGCGATCGATTGATCGTCTCCCGGCTCAGCTTCAACAGCGGCCTGACACAGTCGATCTCTTCGTTGCCCGATATCAGCTCGGCGAAGTAGCCCACCTTGTGTAATCGCTGCTTGTTGTAGCTCACGCCGGTCTCCATCAACAAGCCCGAGATCCGGTTCTTCATCTGAACCATCTGCTTCACCAGCAGTCCACGGTAGCGTAAGGTGCGCCGCCGGTCGCGGATCTCGGTCGATGTCATGTAACACTCGGGAAGAAAATCACAACGAAGACAGTCGGCGATCTTGCTGGCATCGATCTTGTCGTTCTTCCGCTTGGCTGCGGCAATGGCTCGCAACATCAAAGGATGGGCAACCTTCACCTTCTCCGCATAAGGAACCAGGTGATCGTAGATCCAGCCCGTGAAGATCGTCGCTTCCATGGCGATCATCCGGGGTTGGGGAAGAGTCTTGATCCAGGCATCAAGTTCGCGCCGCGTCGATCCGATCTTGCCTTCACTATGGATCTTGCCGCCTGCGTCCTTCACGCAATAGCTGATCGTCTTCTTGTGAACATCAAGTCCGATGTAGTACATAAAGTCTCGAGGAGCCTCCGTGGGTAGTTCTCTGAATCAGCGCACCGCTGAGTTCAGCCTTTGTAACACCCTCGTGCTCCTCCTCGACTTAGCATTCAAACAATCCGCCCGAAGCGTCGAGGAGTACACTCATTTCGGTTCCCAGATTGCTGGTTCAGAGACCTTTGGGTATGGTGCAAGCCCTGAAATCAAATGCCGTAGCCGTATCTCTGTATCTTGCACTCCCCTTTTGCATTTGGGGGCAACAGAAACCATCCCAAGAAACCAGCAATTCGTGTCGCGAATTCGTTGGGGAATTCTATTCATGGTATCTGGCAAACGCCTCAAAAGACTCTGAGCGAGATGGGGGCGTGGCTCTGAGATATCGTTCGAACTTATTCAGTCCGGCCATCGTTCAGGCCCTGCGAGAGAACAACGAAGCGCAAGAAAGGGCTGGCTCAGACCTAGTGTCGTTAGACGGTGACCCGTTCGTTGGAGCTGACGGCCTAGCGGGAAACTACATCGTGAAAAGGTCACGGTGAGGAACCTGTCGTGTTCGGCCGAAGTTCACGGCGTCTGGGATGGGAAGGAAGATCGGACGCCAGACGTCATTCCCGAGTTGGCAATTAGCGATCATAAATGGCGCTTTGTGAACTTCTACTTTCCCACACCTTGAATCCGAAAGGATGGGATCTTCTAAGCGGGTTGAGAGCCTTGCGAGAAGGGGAGAAGCAATACGGAGCCGGTAAAGGCCAAAGACCGTGACTGTTGTCGACGTTCTGCAACCCCGAACGGAGATCGCGGGAGTATCACCGCCTAACCGGAAGTAATCCGACC
>CAWIKQ010000005.1:0-580096 GCA_963836675.1 uncultured Acidobacteriaceae bacterium | reverse complement strand
TGATCGGCGGCGGGCCACGCTGGTTCGCAGCCTTCGGCGTCGTCATTCCGATCGGCCTTTCGGCCGCGGCGGTGGCGATCGGGATCACGGTGGCAATGTTTCGCCTGATCGGGCCGCTGGTCCCCGCTCGTCTCGCAAATCCTTTCCGCGGTCATCGGCGCCGGCTTCGTCATTGAGCTGCAGGTCGCGGCGATCCTCTCCTACGGCACGCTGTCGCGGTTTACCGTGTTGACCTCGGATGCCGCCTCTGCATACGCGCTGGATGCCGAGAGCTTCCTCTGGTGGCCGGCGCGCGCCGCGTTCGGCGATGGCAAGGTGTTGTTGCTTTTATTGGCCTTCGGCCTGGTGTTGCTCGGCGTCGCCATGGCGATCTTTTCGCCGCGGTTTGCCGACCCGGTTGTCCGCATCTCGGCCGATCCGACGGCGGTCAATCGGACGCCACGCAAGACGGCCTTTCGCGGCGGATCGCGACAACAGGCGCTGCGCTGGAAGGAGTTTTTGTTGCTGCGCCGGATCCCTGGCTGGTGTCGCAGAGCCTGATGCAACTGCTCTATTGTGCCGCCGGCGCTATTGCTGGTGCGCGGCTTTTCCGACCGCTCGGCGGCGACCATGCTGGTGACCCCCGTCATCGTCATGGCGGCGGGCCAGCTTGCCGGCGGGCTCGCCTGGCTGACGATCTCGGGCGAGGACGCGGCCGACCTGGTGGCCACCGCGCCGCTGCCACCGGCGCGCGTCACCCGCGCCAAGGTCGAAGTGGTGCTGATTGCCATCGGCGCGATCTGCGCGCCGCTGGTCGTTGCCCTTTCATTCGTTTCGCTGCTGCAGGCGGCGATCACCGCGCTTGGGGTCCTGATGGCGACCGTCTCGGCCGCCGCGATTCAGCTCTGGTTCCGCGTGCAAGCCAGGCGCAGCCAGTTCCGCCGTCGCCAGACTTCGTCGCGCGTCGCCACCTTCGCCGAGGCCTTCTGCTCGATCGGATGGGCCGCGACATCGGCGCTGGCGCTGGCGATTTCCATTGCCGCGGTTGTCAGCGGCGTGATGACGGCAGCCATTTTGGCGGCAGCGTGGAAGATCAGCCCGCGGCGCGACTAGCTTCACTGTTTCTCGAGCTTCGCTCTGGCGATGACGTCGCCCCGGCGCGCGATTTTTCTCGATGAACGGGATCATCTCGGCCTTTTGCTGCATCATCGGGCGGGTGTCGAATTTTTCGAAATGCGTACGCACCCGCTCCGAGGTCAGCGCGGCATGGTGTGATGCTCCGCATCACTTCGCAGGCCAACGCTTCTTCTCGGCCGCTTCACAGGCTGCGATGGCCTTCGTGAGCGCGTCCCGGTCAATATGCTTCAGCAGAGTCATCAATAAGGAATGGCGTGCCCTGGCTAAACGATCCGGGTAAGGTCGTCCACCAATCGGCCACGAGCGATTATTGCCTTCGTTGCCTTCACCAATGACCTGTTCTGCGTCGACAAGAAACTCAAACTGATATTTTGCGTTTCCTGGCTCGTTCCGATAGTGGAGCGGAATTGCCGATTCTCTCGGTGACGTATTCACTGGAGAAAATACTGCCGTCAGGAATTCCAGTGGAAAAGGCTGCTGTTCCGGAATTTACCACAGGCGTACCGAAGATCGTCAGCCCCTCCGGAACCTGAAAAACTTGAAAAAAGGCGGTCTGTTACTCCACCCTTTGTCAGCGTGGCTCCGAGGTGGATTTCAAATGGGCCAGTCGCACTGCCGATTCCAATATTCTTTACTACCGCGGCTACTCTCACCTTTCGGTTGGCGTGATCTACTATGAGGGAAACCGTTTGAGCGACGAGGTCCGGGCGCGGAGTATTGCCGGCCTCGCATACTCTTAACTGCTGTCTTTTTAATCCAAGCTCGCGGTTTACATTTCGAATGTCAAAAAGAATTCTCGTGCGCTCAGCACCGGTGGCATTCTGCAATTCGGCGCGGAGTTCATTCAGAAGCTCCGAGAGACTGTCGATTTCCTGCTGAATTCTTGAACATCTGTCGGCCATGTCATCCCCCTGTGTTCACCGCAGCGCGGCGTTTTCTCGTGTTGCACAATCGGAGGTAGGCTTTCGTCCAGTGGCTTTTTCTACCTTGATATTGACAGAAGGGGAAGTCCCCGTAATCGGATCCTCTTTATGCGCCCCGCCCCGCCGCCTCGGCCCGCGAGGGCGCGGCATTGGCAGCTGTAGAACCCGCCCAGCGTGGCCTACCGGCGTGGTCGTCGATCAGGAGGGATTGCCCGAGCGTCGTCGACATTTCCTCCGCGACGATGCGGGAGGTGGTGTCGGTGATACCGCCCGGCGTGACAGCACCGATGGATGCAATCAGGATCGCGAGCAAGACGTGACGCTTCGCCATGGAATTCCGCCCTGTAGAGCTTTGTCCTTCTGCGAGGACATACTCCCGGCAGATGAGGTTTTCGGAGCAGGTGACCAAGCGGCAAAGCCTCATACCTGCAGCATCTCCATAACGGCTGCGGCGAAAGCTTCCGGCGCCTCCTGCGGCACATTGTGGCCGGCACCTGGGACAATGCGATGGATACGACGGCCGGTGAACTTGGCGGCGCTCGCACTGCCGTCGCTCGCGGCGAGAACGCCGTCGGCGTCACCGTCCAGCGTGATCGAGGGAACCGTGATCGGAGGCAGCGTCGCGAGCCGGCGCTGCAGATCCGCATACTGCAGATCACCGGCCGCAAGGCCAAAGCGATGGCGGTAGCTGTGGATCACGACGTCGACGTAATCGGGGTTGTCATGCGCGGCGGCCGTGCGATCGAAGGTGGCGTCGTCAAAATCCCAGTCCGGCGACCATTGTTCCCATAACAGCCGCGCGATCCCGCGGCGGTTGGCGGCGAGCCCGGCCCGGCCGCGCTCGAGCTGAAAATAATACTCGTACCAGAGCGCGGCCTCGAATTCCGGATTGACCGGCAACATGGCGAGGCGGAGATCCTGGATCAAATAGCTGTTCACCGTCACCAGCCCGGCGCATCGATCCGGCCACAGTGCCGCCGCGACGCAGGCTGCGCGGCCACCCCAGTTGTGGCCGGCGAGGATGGCGCGCGGGATTCCGATCGCGTCCATCAGCGCGATCACGTCGGCGCCAAGCGCGGCCTGCTCCCCGGAACGAAGTGCCGCAGGATCGCGGAATCGCGTCGCGCCAAAGCCGCGCAGATAGGGAACGATGACGCGGACACCCTGCGCGGCCAGCTGCGGGGCGACATCGGCATAGGAATGAATGTCGTAGGGAAAGCCGTGCAGCAGGATGACGGCCGGTCCGCTCGCGGGCCCTGCTTCATAACAGGCGACGTTGAGAACCCCGGCATCGACATGGCGCAGCGGCTCCAGCCGCGTCGACGACACGGCGCGTACCGGGCTCGGGGATGGCGCCGCCTGCGCAAGAACGCTGCCGGTCCGGGCAAGCTCTCGCGCGGCAACGCCCGAGAGAGCCGCGCCGATAAACAGGCGACGTTTGCGGTCGATCTGATCGGACATCGGCTACGCCTTGATCAATTCCATCACCGCGGCCGCAAATGCCTCCGGCTCCTCCTGCGGCAGATTATGCCCGGCGTGCGGCACCACGCGATGGATGCGGCGTCCGGTGAACTTTGCCGCACTGGCGTTGCCGTCGGTGGCCGGCGCGACACCGTCGCCGGCACCATCCAGGGTAATGGTGGGGACCGTGATCGCCGGCAGCGCCGCCAGTTTCGCCCGCAGATCGGCATATTGCGGATCGCCGTCGGCGAGGCCGAAACGATGGCGATAGCTGTGGATCACCACGTCGACATAATCGGGGTTGTCGTGCGCGGCCGCCGTCCGCTCAAAACATTCCTCGTCGAAATGCCAGTTCGGCGACCATTGCCGCCACAGGACCTTCGCGACCCCGCGCCGGTTGGCGGCCAGCCCTGCCCGTCCGCGCTCGAGCTGAAAATAGTATTGATACCAAAGCGCCACCTCACGCTCCGGCATGAACGGGACCATGGCGTTCGCAATGTCCTGGATCAGATAGCTGTTCACCGACACCAGGCCGATGCAGCGCTCGGGCCACAGCGCCGCGCCGATGCAGGCGGCGCGGCCGCCCCAATCGTAGCCGGCAAGGACCGCGCGCTTCACCTGGAGCGCATCCATCAGCGCCATCAGGTCGGCGCCGATTGCCGCCTGCTCGCCGGAGCGCGGCGTCGCCTTGTCGCGAAAGCGGGTCGGTCCATAGCCGCGTAAATAGGGAACAATGACGCGACAGCCCTGCGCGGCGAGCAGTGGGGCGACGTCGACATAAGAATGGATGTCGTAGGGAAAGCCGTGCAGCAGCATCACGACTGGTCCATCCGCGGGGCCCGCCTCGTAATAAGCGGTATTGAGCACGCCGGCATCGACCTTGCGCAGCGGTTCGAGGCGCCGGGAAGACGGGGCAGGCGTAACAGATGAAGCGGGAGCTATTTCTGGCAAGGTGAGTCTCCGTGTTTGCCTTCGATGATACGGCATCGACCGTCCGCGATGAAGCCGATCCGGCATGCGAATACGCGTGACTGCCGTCATGACGGACGCAAAATTCGGCGATACAGTACCGACCACGGCCATTGCCGAAGACGGATCCTGCCATGCTGCGATCATTCGCTATCGTCACCGCTTTCCTGGGTTCGCTGATTGTATCGGCCGCTGCGCAGGATGTCCGGCGCAGCGAATGCCTGGCGATGGCGAACGCGCCGCCGCGCGCTACGCCGGTCGCCCTCCGGCGCGTTGCCGCCAAAACCGACGAAGTCGCTATCACCTATGCCGGCCACGCGACCTATTACATCGATACCCCCGGGGGCATCCGGATCGCGACCGATTACAATGGCGCCTACCGGACCGGCCGCCTGCCCGATATCGTCACCATGAACCGGGCGCACGGCACGCACTACACGCTATTCCCCGATCCGAAAATCCCGCACGTCTTCCACGGATGGGGCGAGAACGGGCAGCCCGCGCACGTCGCCGAGCGGATCGGCGACGTCTACATCCGCAATGTCACGACCGACATCCGCCGCTATTGGGGCGAAGGTTCCGGCGGTGAGATGATCAAGGACGGCAATTCGATCTTCATCTTCGAGGTCGCGGGTCTCTGCATCGGCCATCTCGGCCATCTTCACCACGCGCTGGATGAGACCCATTTCGCGTCGATCGGCCGGCTCGACATCGTGATGGTGCCGATCGACGGCACCTATACGATGTCGCTCGACGGCATCTCCGACATCACCCGGCGCCTGCGCGCCTCCGTCGTACTGCCGATGCACCGCTTCGCCACCCCGCTCGACGAATTCATGGGCCTGATCGGCCGGCAATTCCAGATCGACCAGCGTACCGACCGGACGCTGAAGATTTCGCGGCAGACGCTGCCGTCGACGCCGATGGTGATCATCCTGGAGGGGGTGTGAGCGCCGGAAATCCAGCCCCTCTCTTGATTGTAAGGTCATTTTGCCTTACATATCGGCTACACGAGGTTGCCATGAGCACGCTTACCGTTACCGCCAAGGGACAAGTCACCTTGCGCAAGGATCTGCTGAAGCATCTGGGCGTGCAGCCCGGCGAGAAGATCGTGGTCGACAAGCTTCCTGACGGCCGGATCGAGGTTAAGGCCGCTCGGCCGACTGGAAAAATTTCAGATGCCTTCGGGTTTCTGAAAAGGAAAGGCGGTTCATCCCTATCGATCGATGAAATGAACAAGATCGCCGCCCGGGGCTGGGCTGGCAAAAGATGAAGATTACAGCTGACACCAATGTACTCGTTCGGGCCATTACCGAAGATCACGAACAACAGGGTAAGGCCGCCCAAACGGCGCTGAAGAAGGCAGAACTGGTTGCCATTCCGCTGTCAGCGCTCTGCGAACTGGTCTGGGTACTATCGCAGGGCTACAAAATTCCGTTGGCCGATGTCGCGGAAGCAATCCGGCGACTAATGAATGGAGCCAACGTCGTGGTAAACCGGCCCGCTGCCGAAGCTGGACTGGCTCTGCTGGACGCCGGCGGCGATTTTGCAGACGGTGTCATCGCCTATGAGGGAAGCTGGCTCGGTGCAGATATCTTCGTCTCGTTCGACAAAAAGGCCGTAAAGCTGATGGAGGCGCAAGGCGGATCGGCACGGATACTGGCCTAGATACAGATTGTACTGAATGCCGCAAGTCTCTCAACAAGAGCAAGAAAATCAGGGAGTGAAATTCATGGCCGCCAGCACTGCACCCACCTCCAGAAGCGGAATCTACGCCGATCCGCGCGAAGACTGGCTTGCGCAATATGCGGAGGAGATCATCGATCCCGCGCGGCCGATCGTCGATCCGCATCATCATCTCTGGGACCGCGACGGGCTCCGCTACATGATCGAGGAGATGTCGCAAGACATCGCCTCCGGCCACAACATCGTCGCGACCGTCTATGTCGATTGCCGCTCGATGTACCGCGTCCGCGGCCCGAAAGCGTTCCGCCCCGTCGGCGAGGTCGAATTCGCCAATGGCGTCGCGGCGATGAGCGCGAGCGGCGGCTATGGCAAGGCTTTGATCTGCGCCGGCATCGTCAGCCACGTCGATCTTCGGCTCGGCGAGGATGCAAGGCCGGTGCTGGAAGCCGAAATCGCCGCGGGCAACGGCCGCTTCCGCGGCATCCGGCATGCTTCCGCCTGGGATGCGGATCCCGATGTCGCCGGCATGTATGCGACGCGGCCGAAGGGCCTGCTGCTCGACCCGACCTTTCGCAAGGGCTTCGCCTGCCTCGCGCCGCTGAACCTGAGCTTTGACGCCTGGCTGTTCCATCCGCAGATCGGCGAACTCACCGATCTCGCCCGCGCCTTTCCGGACACGAAAATCGTGCTCGACCACTGCGGCGGCCCCGTCGGCGTCGGCCGCTTCGCGGGCCGGCGCGACGAAGCGTTTCCGGTGTGGAGGGCCTCGATCCAGGAAATCGCCAAATGCGACAATGTCGTGGTCAAGCTCGGCGGGCTCGCGATGTGCCTGCTAGGTTATGACTTTCACCTGCGGCCAAGGCCGCCATCCTCGGAAGAACTGGCTGCGGCATGGCGTCCCTATATCGAAACCTGCATCGAGGCGTTTGGTCCCAACCGCTGCATGTTCGAGAGCAATTTTCCGCCCGATAAGGGCCAATGCAGCTATCAGGTGATCTTCAACGCCTTCAAGCGCGTCAGCGCGCAGTATGGCGAAGCCGAGAAGACAGCACTATTTACCAAGACAGCGGCCGATGTTTACCGGCTCGACATCGGGTAATCTGTCTGCCCATGGGTAATGCCATAACGATTCGTCCGTTTCGCGAAACGGACGCGGAAGCCATTGTAGAGCTGTATGCACGGGCCGCGGCCGTCGAGCCGCGTCTTGGCCCGATCACGCTGCCGCAATGGCAGGACTTCATACGGCTGCCGCAAAATCGGGGCGGCCGGGACTTTCGCGTCGCCGAACAGGGCGGACGGCTCGTCGGCCTCGCCGAGTCCTCCCTGCGCGAGCAAGGCGCGATGCGTTTCCGCTTCCTCAAGATCGTCGTGGCGCCCGAGGCGCGCCGGCGCCTAATCGGCATGGCACTATTCGATGACGTGCTCGGCATCGATGGGGCGGACGACGAGATTGCCGTTCAGACGCTGGTGAGCCGTGACGGGCAGGCGGGCATGGGTTTCGTGTCGGCCCTCGGCTTTGCCCATATCGATTCCGAGATCAGCATGAAGTGCGTGGAGCCGCTCGAGCCGGCCCGTACGCTTGCCGCCGCGCGCGCAGCGATCGAACTGGCCGGCGACGTCACGAGCCACGCGACCCCAGTCGCGCGCATCCATAACGCCGCCTATGCATCCGACACCGCGTCCAGGCGTTATTCGCCGGAAGAGATGATGCAGGTGCTCAATGGGGGCGAATTATGGATCGCGTCCGAGGACGGGCAAGCATCCGGATTTTGCCTTGCCGAGCCTGAGCAGAATTCGATGTGGATCGAATCGGTCGCCGTCGAACCGGCGCGGCAGGGGCGCGGCCTCGGTCAGGCGCTGGTCTATCGCGTGCTCACCGCCCACGGCGTATCGACCGAACATCCATGCTGGCTGAACGTCTCGAGCAGGAACGCAGCCGCGCTAAAAATCTATCGCCGCCTCGGATTCCGGCCGCAGCATGAAACCTGCCGTTTCACCGCCACGAGGCGCGAGCTGATCGCATTGCGTGAGCGGCTTCGCTGACGGGAATCGGCGGTCAGGCCGGCATCACGCCCATTCGCCCTTGCGGAACACCGGCACGCGGCGGCCGTCGGCGTGAATGCCGTCGATGTCGGTCTTGTCGGAGCCGATCATCCAGTCGATGTGGATCAGGCTCTTGTTGCCGCCCTGCGCCGCGATCTGCTGCGGCGTCAGCTTGCCGCCGTCGACGAAGCATTTCGAATAGCATTGGCCGAGCGCGATGTGGGAGGCGGCGTTCTCGTCGAACAGCGTGTTGAAGAACAACAGCCCGCTTTTCGAGATCGGCGAGGAATGCGGCACCAGCGCCACTTCGCCCAGCCGGCGCGCGCCCTCGTCGGTGTCGAGCACCTTGTTCAGCACCTCCTCGCCGCGCGATGCCTTTGCCTCGACGATGCGCCCCTCCTCGAACCTCACCGCGATGTTGTCGATCAGCGTGCCCTGATAGGACAGCGGCTTCGAGCTCACGACATGTCCGCTCACGCGCCGGCAATGCGGCGTGGTGAAAACTTCCTCGGTCGGGATGTTGGCGTTGCAGGTGATGCCGTTTTTGGCGGTGGAGGCGCCGCCTTCCCATTCATGGCCGTCGGCGAGGCCGATCGTCAGGTCGATGCCGGGCCCGGAATAATGCAGCGCGTGGAAGCGCTGGCCGTTGAGCCATTCGGTCCGCTCGCGCAGCACGGCATTGTGCTTCTCCCAGGCGGCGACCGCGCCGTCCTGATCGACGCGCGAGGCGGCAAAGATCGCGTCGGCGAGCTTGGCCACCGCGACGTCCTCTGACATCGTCGGGGAAGACCTGCTTGGCCCAGGACGGGCTCGGATAGGCGATGATGTTCCAGTTGATGTCGAAATTGACGATCTTCTCCAGCGCCGGCTGGTAGGCGATCGAATTGGCCTTGCTGGCGCGCGCGACCTTGGCGGGGTCCTCGCCGGACAGCAGCATCGGATTGTCGCCGACGATGGCAAGCCGCGCGGTATTGTCGGCAAACGCCTTCGCCATGCCCTCATAGAGCCAGTCGGCGGCGCGATCGAAGCTCGTCATCGTGGCCGAAGCGATAGCGCGCCAGCGTGACCTCCTCGTCGGAAAAGAACGGCGTCACGAGCCCCGCGCCGGCCTTGTAGGCATGCTCGGCGATCCGCCGCACCAGCGGCAGCGCCGACCGCGGGCGCGGTCAGCAGCAGATCCTGCCCGGGCTGCAGCTGCAGCCCGACCTTGATCGCCACTTCGGCGAGGCGGTCGAGCTTGACGGGAGTCAGTCTAAAGACGGAGATTACCGAAAGCGTGGCTAATCAGCTGCGAAGTCAGATTGACTCATTGTTGCCCAGAATACATAGTGGTGAGCATAACTAGGTTCGCTGACCCAGTTGGCAAATATCGCCTGCATGTTCTGCAATCACTCTGCGGTTCGGTCAATTACTATTTGTGAGGTACTTTCTGGCTCGATCATTCTGAGAATCTCATCCAAACTCACAAGGTAAGTCAGCAGCAGCTTGGATTGCTGGTTCGTGATTGATCTGAAGTTTGTAGTGATCTGGATGATTCCTCCGATGGAAGCGCCCCTAAACATGAACCTTCTCAACCTCCTTGCGAGGAATCAGGAAACATACATACCGACTGGTATCCAGGTACTGATTTGGGAACCTATCGTCCTTCTCGCCAATCAGTACTAGGAAATCATAGGTTTTGCCTTTGTCCTTCCATCCCAGGGGCTTGCTCCAACTCCATCGGAGCGTCTTCGAACCTTTCACCGGAGAACCCAACCGACTGTATTTGACTTCGATCTTGATCTTGGCAGCTGTAATGTCAAAGCCGGTGGCATAAGACGTGAGTTCTCCTCCCACCAGATCACAAACAAGTGTTTCGCCCGCAATACCTGCTGCCAAGACTGGATGCGATTTAAGAATCTCCAGTTCAGCTTTCAGGTTTCCGTTGATTCGCAGGAGCTCTCGGTTTCATCTTCTAGCAGATCCAGCCTTCGCGTCTCGCACATCTCGTAAAATCTGGCCTCCATTGAGATTTGTGAATAAGAATACTCTTGCCGATGCTTCTTTCCACACATCGTTATGGCCTACCCATGTGCGAGTCCTGGTCCGTTGCAAGTGTCACGTTTTGTTGCAACCTCGACTGTGTTCTCATACTGAAGTGGCTGTTCTGCCTAAAACTGAGGAACGCAACCGGCATCAGAACCGGCACCAAGCCAAAATGCCGATTTGTAACTGAGCTCGGCTGTGTTCGCAAGTAACTTAAGTACAATGAGATATTGACGGGCGGGGCCTGTAGCTCAACGGTTAGAGCAGGGGACTCATAATCCCTTGGTTGGGGGTTCGAATCCCTCCGGGCCCACCAAGCCACTTCATCACAGCCAGAGGCGCGCTGGCGGTACAGTGGCCATCACGCGCCTAACAGGACAGTTGGCGGCACGTTTCGCACAAAAGGGGCCTTGATGGCGAGCTTCGTCTTTCCGCTCATACTTGCTTAGCCAGAAAGCAAGCAGTCTTGCTCGAGAGAGATTTTGTAATGCTGGCGGGTGATCCAGCCACGACGATTTGTCCGCCTTCGTCTCCTGCGCCTGGCCCCATGTCGATGACCCAATCACTATTGCGGATCACCTGTAAATCATGCTCTACGAGGATGACGGTGTTGCCTGAATCGACGAGATTTTGTAATTGCCGCAATAGGCGATCAACATCCGATGGGTGCAGGCCAGTGGTGGGTTCATCCAAGACGTACAGGGTGTCGCCGCGTTGAGGGCGTTGCAATTCTGTGGCAAGCTTTACGCGTTGAGCTTCGCCGCCGGAGAGTTCGGTAGCGGGCTGGCCAAGGCGCAAGTATCCGAGCCCGACATCCTGCAATACCTGTAGAATCCTTCTGATCTGTACATCTTCTAAAAAATATTCCGCAGCCGCGTCAACGGTGAGAGCCAGCACATCCGCAATGTTCTTCCCGCGGTATTGCACTTCAAGTGTCTTTGCGTTGAAGCGTGCACCGTGGCATGTGGGACATGGGCTGTAAACACTCGGCAGAAACAGCAACTCAACGCAGATGAAGCCTTCTCCTGCGCAAGTTTCGCAGCGGCCTTTGGCGACATTGAATGAAAAGCGGCCGGAATCGTATTTACGAGAGCGCGCCAGCCTGGTCGACGCAAACACCTTGCGAATGTGGTCGAACAAGCCTGTATAGGTCGCTATATTCGATCTCGGCGTACGTCCGATCGGTTTCTGGTTGACGACGACAAGCCGGCCAATATGTTCTTCGCCGGAAGTGATCTTCCCGCTAATTGTCAAAACCCTCGTTTGTTCCTGATGATCATCGACCTCATCCTCTTCCGGCGCGACCGTCTGACCAAGATGTGCGGAAACCAGCTCAACGAGAACCTGGCTGACTAACGTGGATTTGCCGGAGCCTGAAACCCCGGTAACCGAAGTAAAGACACCTAAAGGGAAATCCACGTCAACATGATGAAGATTATTGCGTGTTACGTCTGTTAACTTTAGCCAGTCTTTCGGGGTGCGGACGGAAGCCGTTCTCGCTTTACCATGAGCGAAGAGATAGCGGCGGGTCTGAGATGCCTCGACGTCTCGGAGTCCTTCCAAGCGGCCCGAATAGAGAATTTCTCCACCATTTACTCCCGCACCGGGCCCCACATCAACAATCCAATCGGCGCGTCGAATGACGTCGACTTCATGTTCGACGATGAATAGGGAATTTCCGCCCCGCTTCAGGGCGTCCAACGCGTCGAGCAACGCTTCCGTATCCGCGGGATGCAGGCCGGCCGAAGGCTCATCCAGAACGTAAACTACCCCGAAGAGATTCGAATGCAACTGCGTCGCCAGTCGCAAACGCTGAAGTTCTCCTGGTGAAAGTGTAGGCGTGCTTCGGTCGAGTGACAGGTACCCCAGACCAAGACGCAACAAGACATCGAGGCGAGCGCTGAGATCCGCCACTATACGCCTGGTGACTTCGATCTTCTCGGGATGCATGGTGCGCGCACCCTTATTATTCGCGGAGGAACCAAGTATCGCGATCAGACGACTCAGCGGCAATGCCCCGATTTCGGCGATGTCATAGCCGTTGAATTTAACTGAGAGCGATTCGCGCCGCAGACGCTTGCCGTGGCAGATGTCACACTCCAGCGACAGCAAGTATTGCGCAACCCGTCTCTTCATCATCGGGCTGTTCGTATTCGCAAATGTAGTGAACACATGCCGCTTTGCGCTGGTAAATGTGCCCATATAACTGGGCTCAAGCTTGCGCTTCAGGGCCTGGCGAGTTTCTGCGGGAGTGAATCCGGCATATACGGGGACCTGAGGCTGGTCGTCCGTAAACAGGATCCATTTCCGGTCTTTGGCTGAAAGATTGCGCCATGGTATGTCGACGTTGTATCCGAGAGAAACAAGAATATCGCGCTGATTCTGGCCTCCCCACGCTGTAGGCCAAGCAGCGATCGCGCGTTCTCGAATCGTGAGCGAGGGGTCCGGAACCATCGACTCCTCGGTGACCTCATAGATACGGCCGAGACCATGACACTTGGGACACGCACCTTCGGAAGTATTCGGGGAGAAGGACTCAGCGTAGAGCAGCGGCTGATTAGCCGGATAGTTCCCCGCGCGGGAGTAAAGCATGCGCAAGAGGTTTGAAAGAGTCGTCACCGAACCCACCGAAGAACGTGTGGTTGGGGCTCCGCGTTGCTGCTGTAAAGCGACTGCTGGTGGCAGTCCATTGATGGAATCGACCGCAGGAATGGCTAGCTGGTGGAAAAGACGGCGAGCATATGGCGACACGGACTCGAGATAGCGACGCTGTGCTTCCGCATAAAGCGTTCCGAACGCCAGGGATGATTTGCCTGATCCGGATACACCTGTGAAGACGACGAGTGCGTCGCGCGGAAGATCGACGTCCACATTACGCAGATTATGCTCACGCGCTCCGCGCACTCGGATGAATCCGTCGTTTCTGCCGAAATCTCTCATCTGCTTACGATGCTGAATTGCCCGACAACGGCATCGCAACTTTTATCATTCCCGGGATGGGTTTGCAATCTCTTGAGCCTTTACCGAGCTGCCTTTTTCTGGCGAAATCCTGCAGGGGTCCTACTTACGTGGTTGAAGGCGAATCCCTATAAGAGTGTCCTTACTGCCGATCGGGATACGCGGATTGAATGGAACAGATGCCGGGCCGGCGTCCAATGAGGGGCCGGAGTTTGATCCGGAGCCTCTACCTGGTTCCGTATACTCAAGCCAGCGCATGGCTACACGACTGGACACCATCCTTGAAACTACGCGCGCGACAGTTGCGGCGGCGAAGGAGCGCGTCTCGAGGGCGGAACTGGAACGCCTGGCTGGGCTCCATCAACCAAGAGGATGGGCAGCGGGGCTGCGTGGACGGGCCGCATCGGAGCCGGCGATCATTGCAGAGATCAAGAAGGCTTCTCCATCGAAGGGTTTGATCCGCGAGGAATTTGATGTCGCCTGGCTGGCGCGTCGCTACGAGGCGGGCGGCGCGGCGGCGCTCTCGGTGCTTACGGACGAGCCTTATTTTCAGGGAGGATTACGCAACCTTGAAGTTGCATCTTCGGCGGCGAAGCTGCCGTGTTTGCGCAAGGACTTTATGGTGGACGAGTACCAGATCGTCGAAGCGCGGGCACACTGCGGCGATGCGATTCTGCTGATCGCGGCGGCGTTGAGCGGGGCGGAACTCAAGGCTTTCTCAGAGGCCGCACATCAGCTTTCACTCGATGTGCTGGTTGAAGTGCACACGTCAGATGAGCTCGATGCAGTGCTCGATGCGCTCGGAGAGACGGGAGCGGACGCGATCGGCGTGAACAATCGCGACCTGAAAACATTTGAGGTCCGGATGGAGACATCGCTCGAACTTGTGGAGCGCATCCCGGCGTCAGTGGTTCGCGTTGCGGAGAGTGGAATTTCCACGTCGCATGATATTGAGCGGCTGCGCACGGCAGGGTTCGACGCTTTCCTGATTGGCGAGAGCCTGATGCGGCGGGCCGATCCGGGAACTGCGCTGGCGGAGTTGCTGGCTGAGGCCAGGGCAGGTGGTGGCGGCGCCATGAGGCAGTTGTACGGTTCGTGAATAAGCACTTGCCTTTTGGGCGCGTTTGATTCTCAACGCGGGAAAGCAGATTCTTCGCTTACCACCCCCGGACTGAAGAAAGCGTCCGGGGCCCCGTGCACTCAGAATGACACGCAGCATTAGGTGAGGGACTTCGGAGACACGACAGTAGAGTTCACGATGAGTATCTGGATCAAGATTTGCGGAAACACCTCCCTGGAGGATGCGATGCTGGCGGCTGACGCGGGGGCAGACGCGGTTGGATTTGTGTTTGCGGCGAGCCCGCGGCGGGTGACCGTGAACAGGTTGCGGGAATCACTCCAAGCTTCCTGCTTCGGTTGAAAAGATCGGTGTATTTGTTGAGGCGGGTTTTGACGAAATTGAGGCGACGGTACTGGCGTCCGGACTGACCGGGGTTCAGCTCCATCTGAACGAAAACCCTGAGTTGCCGGTTCGCGCTGCGGGAGCGGTTTGGGCCTGGGTTGCGGATTCTGCATGTGCTGCACTTCGGTCCGGATCTGATGGAGCGGGCGGTTGCTGGCGGCAAGGACACGAACGTTGATGCGATCCTGGTTGACTCGCGGACGGCTACGGCGGTAGGGGGTACCGGAATTTCGTTTGACTGGGATGCCGCGGAATCTGTTTTTCGCGGCGCCGGGACGCGGCTGGTTGTTGCGGGCGGGTTGAGTCCTGCCAATGTCTCGGAGGCGATTCGGAAGCTGGGGCCCTGGGGGGTGGATGTGGTTTCCGGGGTCGAGGCGGAGCCGGGGCGCAAGGATCGGGGAGAAGGTGGGCGAGTTCGTGAGGATCGCGCGGAGCGGCGAACTTTGTGCGCCCCGATTTTTAGTAAATTGCTCATTTCACGAGGTTTATCCTGTAAAATTCTCTGTTGATTAGACTTAGCGCTAACCTATTGGATCTAAATGAGTTGCGGCTTTCTGAGCCTGGAAAGCGCCTGGACTTCGGTGAGTTCCCGGGACGGGATGCGGAGCACGGCGCCAAAAATATTCGGAATTTCTGCAAGTTCCTCATTCTATTGAATATTCCCGTAAAGTCCTCATTTCCTTGAGGTTGATGAATCTCTGAGAGAAGCTGAATTCAGGTACAGAATCATTGTGCACTTTTGGGTGAAATAACCTGCAAACCGATCAGCAAGTTAAAGTGCTCGATCAAATGAGTTGCGTGAAGGCTAGAAGGAAGTTCGCTTGACAGAGGCTTGCCGGCGAAGCGCGATGTAGTGGATGAGCGCGGTTGCGAGAATCACCCGGGTGAACTTGGCTGGCTGGGAAGGCACCCGAGACGGAGATCGTGAAAATCGAAGCCTGTAAACCCCTACTAAAGGATTCAGCGTCCAGGACAGGGGCTGAATCCCATTTACCTATTTTGTCGTCTTTTGTGGCCTGGTTGAAGCCATGGCCTTGTTACGAACCTTCCCTTCTGGGAGTTTTCCCCTCCTATAAAGGCTGCCCCTTTCCGCCTTCGAATCCAATGGGCGTTGGGGGGAGTGGGCGTGGGAGATCCGGAAAATCGGGAGCTTGTAAACTGGTTGGGATCGTCTTATTCCTTCTGGCGGGAGGCCGGGCTCAGATGGCATCCATCATTCTTCCATCGGCTCCTTCGGAGTCGCGACCGGGGCGTTTCGGTGTTTATGGCGGGCGGTATGTGCCGGAGACGCTGATGGCTGCCCTGCTGGAGCTGGAGCACGAGTACGAGCTGGCGAAGGCGGACGCGAAATTCCAGGCGGAGCTGGATGACCTGCTGCGGAACTTTGCGGGGCGGCCGACTCCGCTCTACTTTGCCAAGAGGCTGACCGAGGAACTGGGCGGCGCGAAGATCTACCTGAAGCGCGAGGACCTGCTGCACACCGGGGCGCACAAGATCAACAACGCGCTGGGCCAGGGACTGCTGGCGAAGCGGATGGGCAAGAAGCGGGTCATCGCCGAGACCGGCGCGGGGCAGCATGGGGTGGCGACGGCGACGACATGCGCGCTGCTGGGCCTCGAATGCGTGATCTACATGGGCGATGTGGACATGGAGCGGCAGGAGCTGAATGTGCTGCGCATGCGGCTGCTGGGAGCCGAGGTTCGCGGAGTGTCCGTCGGGATCGAAGACGCTGAAGGACGCGATCAGCGAGGCCATGCGGGACTGGGTCACGAACGTGAGGACCACGCATTATCTGCTGGGGAGCGCGCTGGGGGCGCATCCGTATCCGACGATGGTGCGAGATTTTCATCGCTGCATCAGCCGGGAGATGAAAGAGCAGATTCTGGAGAAGGAAGGGCGGCTGCCGTCCGCAGTGATTGCGTGCGTGGGCGGCGGATCGAATGCGATTGGCGCGTTTTACGAATTCATCGCGGACCGGGATGTGCGGCTGATTGGCGTGGAAGCGGGCGGGCGCGGGACGGAATTGGGCGAGCATGCGGCGCGTTTTCGCGGCGGAGTGCCGGGAGTGCTGCAGGGGACGTTTTCATACGTGCTGCAGGACGAGGACGGGCAGATTGCGCAGACGCATTCGGTTTCGGCGGGGCTGGATTATGCGTCGATCGGGCCGGAGCATGCGGCGCTGCACGACTCGGGGCGCGCGGAGTATGTGTCGCAGGATGATGCGGGTGCGCTGGATGCGGTGGTGAAGCTGGCGCGGACAGAGGGAATTCTTGCCGGCGCTGGAGAGCGCGCATGCGGTGGCAGAGTGTTTGCGGATTGCGGGGACGTACAAGCCGCATGACATACTGATTGTGAATCTCTCAGGACGCGGCGATAAGGATATGGGGATCATTGCGCGGGAGCTGAAGCTGGGAAAAAACAGGGATTAGGGAACAGGGATTAGGGACAGGGATTAGGGAACAGGGTTAGGGAACAGGGTTAGGGATCAGAAAAGCAGGGGCTAAAGCCCCAATCGGTGGTTGAGTTGTTTACGTACGGGCTGAAGCCCGTACCCTTCAAAACTGAGCAGTAGACATCTGAAACTCTGAAATCGATTGATATGGCGCTGCGTTTTAATCACAAGCCGGGGATGGTGGCGTATCTGACGACGGGGGATCCCGATGTGGAGACGTCGCTGAAGATCGCGATTGAGGCGATCGATGCCGGCGCGGATGTGATTGAGCTGGGAGTGCCGTTCAGCGATCCGCTGGCGGATGGACCGGTGATTCAACGGGCGAGTGAGCGGGCCGTTGCGCGGCATACGCGGATGAGCGATGTGCTGCGAGTGGCGAAGGAGATTCGCGCGGCGCGGGCGGATGCGGGGCTGGTGATCTTCACGTATCTGAATCCGATTCTGCGATACGGGCTGCGGCGGTTTGTGGAGGATGCAGCGGCGGCCGGCGCGGATGGCGTGCTGGTGATCGACATGATCGTGGAGGAAGCCGGCGAGTATCTGGCCGAAATGGAAAGGGCGGGACTGGCGCCGATATTTCTGGCAGCGCCGACGAGTCCCGATGAACGTCTCGAGGCCATCGCTACGCATGCAAAGGGGTTTATCTACGCCATTTCGCGCGTGGGAATCACGGGCAAGCAGCAGAGCCTGACGGCTGACGCCGAGGCGCTGGTGAGCCGGATTCGGCGATGGAGCGAGCTGCCGGTGGCCGTGGGATTCGGCATCTCCAACGCGGAGCATGTGGCGCGGGTGGGAGAGTTTGCGGATGCGGCGGTGGTCGGCAGCGCGATTGTGGAGTTGATCGAGCGGTCGACTCCCGAAGCGGCGCCAGAAGCTGTTGCCCGATTTATCAAGGGTCTGCGCCAGCCCCAAGCGGCGTTGGCCCGATAAAGACAGTTTTCAGTTATCAGTCTTCAGTTATCAGTTGGGCCTGTGGATCAGGCGGCCCGCTGCTCCCTGAAGGTGTGGGGCTGAAAGCTAACGGATGATGGCTGTATTTCACGTATTACGAGGATGAGATGACGCTGGAAGAATTGCGCGCACAAATCGATGCTCTGGATCGGCAGCTTGTGGAGTTGCTGAGCGAGCGGGCCCGCGCCGCGCTGATGATCGGTCACCTGAAAGTAAAGACATCGCTGCCGGTGTATGAGCCGGCGCGCGAGAAGGTGATTTATCAGAATGTGCGAGCCGCGAACAAGGGACCGTTGCCGGATATCGAGCTGACGCACATTTACGAGCGGATCATCGACGTGATGCGGGCGCTGCAGCGGAACGAGTTGGCATCAGAGAGAGCTGCCCTGAAGGGCCAAGGCACTGGCGCACCGGAGGGAGAGAATCCGGGATCGGCGCCCGAGACTGGGAAAGAAAAATGATTGTTGCAATGCAGGAGAAGGCCACCGAAGAGCAGATCGATTATGTGATCGAAGTGATGGTGGAATCGGGAGTGGAAGTCCACCGCACGACGGGCGAGACGCAGACCATTCTGGCGGCTGTAGGGCCAACGGCAGCGCTGGATCTGACGAAGTTTGAGAATCTGCCGGGGGTGCTTAAAGTTCACCGGATCAGTTCGCCGTACAAGCTGGCGGGCAAGGGATTCAGACCGGAAGGGACGGTTGTTGAATTCAGCAATGGCGTGAAGCTGGGCGGCGAGCAGGTGGTTGTGATGGCGGGGCCGTGCTCGATTGAGAACGAAGCACAGATCTTCGAAACGGCCAGGCTTGTGAAGGCGGCGGGAGCAAGCTTTCTGCGGGGCGGGGCGTACAAGCCGCGCAGTTCGCCGTATGCGTTTCAGGGGATGGGAATTCCCGGATTGAAGTTGATGCACGAGGCGGCGCGGGCGAACGGGTTGCTGGTGGTCAGCGAGGTGATGGAGATTTCGCAGATCGAAGGGATGCTGCCCTATGTGGACTGCTTCCAGGTGGGCGCGCGAAATATGCAGAACTTCAATCTGCTGCGCGAACTTGGCGTGGCGCGCAAGCCGGTTCTGCTGAAGCGCGGTATGGCGGCGACGATTGAGGAGCTGCTGCTGGCGAGCGAGTACATCATGGCGGGCAGCAATTACGACGTGATTCTGTGCGAGCGCGGGATTCGGACCTACGAGACGGCGACGCGGAACACGATGGATATTTCGGCGATTCCGGTGGTGAAGAAGCTGTCGCATCTTCCGATCGTGGGGGATCCTTCGCATGGCACGGGACATCGCGATATGGTTGCGCCGATGGCGAGGGCGGCGGTGGCTGCGGGGGCGGACGGCATCATTGTTGAGGTGCACCCCAATGCGGACAAGGCGGCATCGGATGCGGCGCAGACGCTGTATCCGGATCAGTTCGATAAGCTGATGGCGGAGCTGCGGGTGATTGCGAAGGCGGTTGGGCGGACGTTGTAAGCGGAGCTAGCGGCGTTAGCGGGGCTAGCGGCGCTAGTAAAGGCGCGGACTGACTTCCGTCGCAGGAAGGGAAGATGATCGAGCGCATCGCCATTCTGGGCACGGGGCTGCTGGGGACTTCAGTGGGGCTGGCTCTGCGCGCGGCGGGATTTTCAGGGCACGATTGTTGGGTGGAATCGCAACCGGCACATGCGGAGACTAGCGCGGCGAATGGGCGCGATCGATCAGATTGCTGAGCGATGCGTTGACGGCGGCGCGCGAGGCGCAGGTGGTGCTGCTTTCGGTGCCGATCTACGCGACGCTTGACTTGATGGAACAGCTTGCGCCGGTGCTTGGGCCGGAACACCTGGTGACGGATGTGGGCAGCACGAAGGCTCAGATCACGGACGCGGCGGACCGGCTGTTCAATACGCCGGATCGCGCGGGTTTTCTGCCGGGGCATCCGATGGCGGGCAAGGAGCGGGGCGGCGCGGAACTGGGAGATGCAAATCTTTTTCGCGGAGCGGTGTGGCTGTTTACGGATTTTCCGGCGTGGCATCGATCGGAGCAGGCGGTTGCGCTGGCGAGGAGCTGGCGGGAGTGGGTTGTGAGGATGGGCGCGCGGGGAATCGACCTGGAGCCACGGCGGCACGATGAGCTGGTGGGGTGGGTGAGCCATCTGCCGCAACTCACAGCTACGGCATTGAGCGCGCTGCTGGAGAACGAGGTCGGCGAAGCACCGGAGCTGAAGGACGTGGGCGGGCGCGCTTTGCGGGAGATGACGCGGCTTGGCGCAAGCCCCTTCTCGATGTGGCGGGATATTGCGCATACCAATACGGAGGCCATTGCGGCCGCGCTTCAGGCGCTGGAGCAGAGGCTCGCACATATCCGTGAGAATTTGCGGACGCCGGAGCTGCGCGACGAGTTTGAAAAGGCGAACCGGTTCCGACGCGAGTAAGGGCCGAGATAATTCGAGTGCTGGGATCAGGCAGTCTGCTTGACGGGTTCGATGACGTCCTTTTCGGGGTCGAGGGCCTTGAAGCCTTCAGCACGGGCGGCCTCAAGCAGCGGGGGCAAAGCGGAGACGAAGATGATCTCGGTGCCGCGGAACATTTCGCGGGCAACAATAGCGGCTCCCAGATGGAGAGCATCGGTCCAGCGCAGCCTGGTTCGGTCAAGAAGCTGACGGGCGGCTTCGAGGACTGCCGGATTGAGCGGCTCCTGCACCATGCGGGCTGCCTCGATGCGGAGAATTTCGAATGCAGCAGCAGCGTCAGCCGAGGTGATGTCGCCCGCACGTTCACGCCGGCGAATGGCAGCATAGACTTCGAGCGGAGCGCAGGCGGCGATGAGCTTGCGGTTGTCTTCAACAGTTTCCATCAAACGAATCAGGGCGTCCGTACCCGGCTCCTGGACAAAGAGCTTGGCAAAGGCGGTGGAATCGAGAAAATAGCAATTCACAGCTTTCCTCGTTCCTCGTGAATGTCCTCAGTGATGGAGTCGCCATGTACGACCACCGGATGGAAGCGCTGCGCCTCTTCGGGCACGCCAGCCTCAGCACGATTGAGGCGGATGGTGGTGGTGGGGTAGGCGGGTGTTTTGGGATTCGCGATCTTGCTGGTAAGCACGACGCCGCGTTGAATGGCTTCGGCGAGAACGGCCTGGCGCGACTCGGGGTGCTGATTCCAACGGAATGCTTTGCGCGGGAGGAACGAATCGCGGAACCACTTGAGCGCGATGAACGCATGGCCGCCGCGTTCCGCTTCAGCGAGGGCGGCGCAGAGTTCCTTTACCCGAGCGTCAAGGTCGAGGGGGACGGCGGCTCCATTTTCCGTGTCTTCTTCAAAGTCACGCTCTTCGAGAGAGCGGGGGGCGCGTCCCTGGCGGATGGGCATGGCATTTTCGTCGAGGCGCTCGAAGTAGATGCGAACTTCGTCTTCTTCAGGCGACCAGGAGTCTGCTGAGGCATTTCTGCGCTTGCTGCGTCCGTTTTCGCTGCAAAGTTCGACGATGGCCTGGTATCCGGGAGGGGCGAGGAAGCGCAGGGCGCGGGCGAGTCCCGGGTCCTGGGAGAACGCCAGTTCGTTGAGCGCCTCTTCGATCACCTCTTCAGCATCGGGAATCGTGAGGTTGCTTATGTCTACAAGCGTCTGGGCAGCCCGATTCGACTTCATGAAAATTCTCCGTAATAAGCTTCTTTAGCCTGTCGTTTGCCGTAGCGCTCTGCTGGAAATCAACCCCGTAGATGGCTGGCGTTTAGGCGGGTAACAGGTTCCTATTCTGGCTGTAACGGACCGACTTGGTTTCCCGAACGGATGTAAGGTAATCATGTTTAGTCGTGCCAAAGCAGCCCCATTGCAGTTTCTGCTTTTGTCTGACACCCCACAGGGTCGAGAAAACTCTAAGTAAAAAGCACTTCTGAGCTAATCACGCACCAGTCTAAATGATTGTGCAACCGAACCACCCGCTGGTGCAAGGCCAGAACTTAAGTAGAAAGGCGGTTTTGGCCTCGGAAAATGCAAGGGGGCGATCTGAGTTGGTGATGATGCCCGGAGCTTTTGCTCCGTACAATAGGAGCATGCGGCGTTTTTCCCAGGTGCTGTTTCTGGTTTTCCTTGTATGGGGGGGCGTTTTTGCGAGGGGCCAGGCTGCACCATCGTTTGATCTGGTTGGACCGAAGGTGGATGTGCACGTCAAGCGAGGGGAGATCACTCTCCCAATCGGCCAGGTTCCCAACCTACTGCCGGGCGACAGGATCTGGATTCACCCTGATTTTCCCGAGAGCCAATCGACGCACTTCGTTCTGATCGTGGCATTTTTGCGGGGGGCGACGAATCCGCCGCCAACTGAGTGGTTCACGCGCGTGGAGACCTGGTCAAAGCAGGCTCGGGCGGAAGGCGTTTTCGTGACGGTGCCGGCGGAGGCCGAACAGGCCATCATGTTCCTGGCTCCTGCAACGGGAGGCGACTTCAGCACGCTGCGCAACGCGGTGCGGGGACGGCCCGGTATATTTGTCCGCTCGGCGCAGGATCTGAACGCCGCGAGCTGGGACAGGATGCGGCTGGACGCCTATCTCGCGGAGGTGAAGGTCAGCTCTCAGACGGATTCCAAATCACTGAAGGAGCGCGCGCAGAGGGCGGCCTCGGTGCTGGGAGTGCGGCTGGATCAGCAGTGCTTCGATAAGCCAACAGACCAGCAAGCCCCGTGCCTTACGCAACATACCGAGGGGATGGTTCTGGATGACGCCAACGTATCAAACCGGATTTCCCAGATTACGAGCGGCAGCGGCGCGGACTTGATGAATCAGCTCAGCTACTCGGCCCTGGCCGGGGCTGGGATGTACAGCCCATATATTGGGGCCGTTGTGGATACGGTGCGAATTCTGGCGTCGCTGCACACCGCTCATTTTCAGTACATCCCGGCGCTGGCTCTGCCGACAGAGGACACGCTGAACCTTCGGCTGAGCGTTCCGCCGTCGTTTCGGGACCCCAAGTCGGTCGTCGTGGCTGCCCTGCCGCCGATTGGGCCGGCCAAACTGCCGCCGTTACATCCGGTGAACCCGTCGGAACAGTTCTGCGTGCAGAAACCCGGACTGATCATGCAGGCCGAGGGCGCGCCGATGGTGTACGCATCGCCTCAGGCGCACGATCTGGTTCTGCACATCGAGTCGAAATCATCCCAGCTCGATCTCCCGGTGAAAGCGGATGCCGGCGAAGGGGGACTTGTGTTGCTGAAACCCGCGCCCGCGCTTCCTCCGGGTGAATTCACAGGGGTAGTGAAGGGCAAATGGGGATTCGATGACTGGACGGGCCCGCGATTTCGTTTTGTAGGGTCGGAACCGGGCCGGTGGACAGTGACGCCCAGCGACGAACTTGCGCTGGTGGTGGGGCGCGAGGACACGCTGCACGTGAAGGGCACTAGCACTCTATGCGTGGAGAAAATAAGCGCGGAAATGACGGGGGCAGATCCGACCGAAATCCAGTGGAAGTCGCCAAGGCCCGACATGCTGGAGTTTGGGGTGCCTCTGGGCCACGCAGCACCGGGGCCGGTAACGATCAATATTCACCAATACGGACTGGAGAAGCCGGACAAGCTGAACCTGGTGGCCTATTCGGAGGCTGCGTCTCTCGAGCGGATGAAGCTGAGCGCAGGGGATCAGACGGCGATCCTGACCGGAAACCGGCTCGACGAAGTGGCAAGCCTGACTCTGAATAACGTCCAGTGGACACCGTCGAACCTGAAGCGGGTGCAGGACCAGGACCAGCTGACAATGAAAGCGAGCAACGAGACGACGAGCCTGGAGCCGGGGAAACACTACACGGCCAAGGTCCAGTTGCGTGACGGCCGCGAGCTGAAAGTTCCGGTAACGGTGGAGACACAACGTCCGGAGGTGCTGCTGCTGAGCAAAGGCACGCAGGAGGAAGCGTCGTCGGAGCCGTCGCCTGTGCGCCTGGGCAGCCCCAATGATTTACCAATCGAACGCAGGCTGGTGTTTTTCCTGAAGTCGAAGATGCCTGCCAATTTTCCCCGGGACGAGAAGGTCGAGGTAGCGGCCTTGGATAACAGCTTTCGGACGACCCTGTCGTTGAAGGACGGAACGCTGATGCTCGAGGACGCGGACACGGCCCTGGGCGTGGTGGAGCCGCTGACGCAGTTCGGATCCTCGGCATTCGGACCGTTGCAGGCCCGGGCAGTCTCAGCGGACGGCGTGCCGGGAGAGTGGGTGCCGCTGGGGACACTTGTGCGTATTCCGGAGTTCAAGGATCTTCACTGCCCGCGAAGCCTGTCGAAGGCGTGCACGCTCACGGGGACGAATCTGTTCCTGGCTCTTTCGTTCGCGTCGACGCCGGAGTTCGATAATTCCGTCGATGTTCCGGCGGATTTCACCGGAACGCAATTGACGGTACCGCACCCGGTCAACGGAGTTCTTTACCTGAGACTGCGCGACGATCCAGAGGTTGTGCAGACGCTTTCGATGTCGGTGCAGCCGGTGACGCCGGGTGCCACCGCACCTGCGCCGATTGCGATCAAGCCTCCTGCCGACCCGAAACCAGAAGACCCGCAAAGCGCGCAGACACCGCAGCCATGAAACCGTGGCGGTAATCTGCACGCCGCCGCGAAGCGGGATTACTGGAAGTACGCCCGATTCTTCGCAGCAAAATCGGCCTTGTCGGCGGGCAGGTCAGCTTCGGGGAAGATGGCATTCTGGGCGCAGACGCTGGCGCAGTTTCCGCAATCGATGCACTCATCGGGGTTGATGAAGACCTGAGAGACGGTGCCTGCTGCCTCATCGCCCGCCTGGGGGGCAATGGCGGCGGTAGCACACTCCGCAACGCAAACAAAATCCTTGGTGCATGCATCGGTTACGACGTAAGCCATGAAAATGGTGCTCCTTAATAATGAGTGCGCGAGGACGATGAAATTGCGCTGCACCGAGACTATCGGGCTGGCCGCGCGGTGCTCCGTGACTCGAATCACAAGGAACATCGATCGGTTTGATTCCCTGCAAGATTTCGCCCGGACGCTGCGTAGAGAGGCGACGGGCCGAATCCACCGCCGACCGAATTTGTGATTTTTTGGAGAGAAGCCTGCACGTGGATGGGCGCACTCACTTCGAGCCCGCACTAACTTCGAGGTAAAGAGACACTTTGAGGCTAGCGGCCCCAGGGATGGCTCGGGAAGCTGGTAAACGAAGGCGGTCTAGTGAATCAGGGGGATTGGGACGGAGTTATTCAAACGTTTGATGAGTCTTTGGGCTGCTGAGTTTGCCAGCCCGCCACTTTTTTTGTTCACGAAATAAAAACCAAAGTACCGTCAGAATCCGACTTGGGGTAGAATCTGCTAACAGCTTCTCGGAAAAATTGGCTTCATTTGGGCCCCCCCCCACCTGAGTGATTATCATGATGCCCGATTCGACAACGCGGCTCCTCCAGATTCTTCGCACCTCATTGGCGCTGATCAAGTACTACGAAGGACACCCTGCTTCGGTATTGATCATGCGTGAGTTGAAAGAAAACATGCAGCACGCAATCGACGATCTTGTGGCCGTGGAAGCGGAAGAGAAGGCGTCTTTGCTCGGCGACGCGAATTTTCTTTCGAAGATGGGTATCCGGGATTTGAATCCAGAAAAGAAACGCTGACAGGCTCCAGTGCCGGGGTCAGGAGCGGGATGTGGGCCCGTCCGATGAAGTGGCGCGAATCTAGATGGTCTACGAAAAAATCGTTTGATCGGGCGACCCCAAATTAAAGAATCGCATCAAAACGTTCGGGTCGAACGCGGGCCTGAGTGGACAAATCATGCCTGACAGGCCCCCAAGCGCCGCCGCGATCGATGGCTTAAAGACGACTCTGCAGCAGGTTGAGCAGCAGTCTGGTCTTACGCCTGACGACTCGTCTTTAGTTGAGCTGAAGAGGATTTTGCTGGGCAAGATCGCGGAGCTCGAAGCGGAAAAACTCTTCAACGCGCAATCCACTGCCCTTCCACCGGCCGCCATTTTGGAAGCCAAGGGACTCCATGGCGGGGAGGCCAGCGGCACACAATCTCAAGAGCTGGAGATTGGTGCGGAGCTTCGTGAGGAGCGCGGACCCGACGGGTAGGCCGGGGTTCTTCCGGACGAAGAGCGGCAATGAATTTCAGGACGGTTCGCGACTGACAGCAAAAAGCCCGCCTTGTAGGACGGGCTTTTTGCTTCTTGCAGATGTTTCCAACACTTACACAACACATGCACTAATGTGACGATACACGCGTGACGGGTAAGCAACATCCCTCGTCGGTAATGATAGCGGCTGCAATTGGGTACCAAAGGTACAGATCGATGTTGTACCCATATCGGACGATCGCCGCAGGCTCGAGCGGTGTTCTGAACGGTGCGGCCGAACTCAAAGACTTTGTACCTCTTAGCCGCGTTGCGTGATAGCGTAAGAGCATCAGCCTCATACCCACCGAGGAGGGAGTCGCCTCTGGGACCGCGAGGCTGTTCAGCTTCCCTATGAACCTGACAAGCTGCCTTTTGAATGGCAAAAGAGAGAGCCGCTGCGCTTCTCTTGCAATTACTTTTGTAGCCGTGTTGACGGGAGCCTGCGCCCTGGTTTCCGCAATGGGGGCGCAGTCCTCCGGCGGGCCTTCGGTGGTTCAACCGGGAGCTCCAGGCGAGCCTACGAAGACGCTTCCCCCCGATACGCATGCGACGCTGCCGCCGATTTCGCCGGCGGATGTGGAGTTCATGCAGGGAATGATCATGCATCACTCGCAGGCGGTGGTGATGACGGCACTGATTCCTTCGCACACGGAGAACAGCGATGTGCGGGCGATCGGGGCGAAGATCAGCAGCTCGCAGGCCGATGAGATCCGGATGATGCAGCGATGGCTGGCGGTGCGGGGACAGGCGACATCGATGGAGATGCCCGGAATGCCTGGGATGGATATGCAGGGCAACGCGGTGGCGCCGATGCCGGGAATGCTGACGCCCGCGCAGATGGAAGCGCTGAAGAGGGCGCGGGGTGAGGAGTTTGACCGGCTGTTTCTGAGCGGTATGATTCAGCACCACGGTGGCGCGCTGGTGATGGTGAAGGATCTGTTCAACAGCCCGGGGGCCGGGCAGGACGCGGAGATCTTCGACTTCGCGACAGATGTGGACAACGGCCAACGGGCAGAAATCAGAATCATGCAAAAAATGCTGGAGGAGCTTCATTGAATCGGACGAAGAACGCAGTATTTCCCATTGCCTTGATGGCCGCGGTTTTTTACTTTCCCACACTGAGCCTTTCGCAGGAACAACCAGCAAAACCGAATGCGCAGGCACCCCCGGCATCGGGGCAGGCGGCTCCTGCGAAGCCGCAAGCTGAGGAGGATCCATTTGCGCCTCATCCAGCGCCGCCGCTGCCGCCGGGGATGACGGGATCGGACGCGAACGATCCGCGCGCGAAGCTGAAGCCGGGACTTTACGACTCGGGCGAGACGGCGATGGGGATCAAGCACGTGGCATTTCTGAAGAAGCCGGATGCGTTCCAGCTTCAGGCAACATCGGCGGACGATCCGAGCGTGAAGAAGGTTCTGATGCAGCTCGGTATGAGTGAGAGTAGCCTGGCGAAGATGCCGAAGTCGCTGCAGACGGTGATTGCGCAACTGGCGTTTGCGAATTCGGATTTTGCGTTTCAGGGAACTCACCTGTTTCAGGGGAATTTCTATGGAGTGAACATCTACGACATTTCGAACCCGGCGAAGACGTCGCTGGTGACATCGATGGTGTGTCCGGGCGGGCAGGGCGATGTGTCGGTGTACGGGAACCTGATGTTCATGTCGGTGGAGATGCCGAACGGGCGAATCGATTGCGGAGCGGAGGGGTTTCCACCCGAGCCGGCACCGGAGCCGGGAAAAGAGAAGGAACGACGGCTGCCTGTTCCGCAAAAGGAGCGGTTCCGGGGAGTGCGGATCTTCGATATTTCCGACATCAAGAAGCCGAAGCAGGTAGCAGCGGTTCAGACGTGCCGCGGTTCCCACACGCACACGCTGGTGCAGGACCCGAACGATAAGGACAACGTGTATGTCTACGTGTCAGGGACATCGTTTGTGCGGCAGCCAGAGGAACTGGCGGGATGCTCGGGCGGCGAGCCGGACAAGAATCCTGACACGGCGCTGTTTCGCATCGACGTAATCAAGGTGCCGGTGGCGCATCCGGAAGAGGCGGCGATTGTTTCGCATCCGCGGGTGTTCATCGATCCGCGCAGCGGCGTGATCAATGGGCTAAACAACGGCGGCAGCCATGACAAGGGCGAGGAGAAGGCGCGCGATACGGACCAGTGCCACGACATCACGGTGTATTCGGCGCTCGGGCTGGCGGCAGGCGCGTGCTCGGGGAACGGATTATTGCTGGATATCAAGGATCCGGTGAACCCGAAGCGCTTGGATGCAGTGAACGATCCCAACTACTCATACTGGCACTCGGCGACGTTCTCGAATGACGGGTCGAAGGTGGTGTTTACGGATGAGTGGGGAGGCGGGCTTGGCGCAAGGTGCCGGGCGAACGATCCCAGCAAGTGGGGCGCGGACGCGATCTTCAACCTGAAGGACGATAAGCTGAGCTTCGCGACGTATTACAAGATGCCGGCGGCGCAGGGCGATACGGAGAATTGCGTAGCGCATAACGGATCGCTGATTCCGGTGCCGGGACGGGACATCGAGGTGCAGGCGTGGTACCAGGGCGGTGTTTCGGTGGTGGACTTTACGGATCCGACGCATCCGGAGGAGATCGCGTACTTCGATCGCGGGCCGATCGATCCGAAGATGCTGGTACTAGGCGGCGACTGGTCGGCGTACTGGTACAACGGATCGATTTACGGTTCGGAGATTGCGCGTGGGCTGGACGTATTTCAACTGACGCCAACGAAGTTTCTGACACAGAATGAGATCGATGCTGCGAAGGCCGTTCAGGTGAAAGAGCTGAATGTGCAGAACCAGCAGAAGCTCGAATGGCCGTCGTCGCTGGCGATTGCGAAGGCGTATGTGGACCAGCTGGAACGGTCGCAGGCGCTTCCGGCGAAGGAGATCTCAGCGTTGCGGAAGGGGATCAAGGACGCCGAGAAGTCGCATCTGAAGACGAAGCAAGTGGCCAAGCTGCAGGGGATGGCGGGGACGCTGGATCAGGGTGCGTCGTCGGCAAAGACACCGGCGGACGCCAGCCGGATGCAGGCGCTGGCGGCGATTCTGAAGCATCCCGCAGCCTAGGTCCCGGTTGGATCGGAAAGAATCCAGTTCGCAAAGGCGAACTGGATTTTTTCTGTCTGCATTTCGATCCCTACGATCTTCACGTTGAACTGCTATCGTTTACCCAAATGCCGCTCGTCACCGTTTCCGAAACCGGAGTGCCCATCCAGGGGCCAAGCGCCACTCTGATTTATGACGATTGGTATCCGGCGCTGCGTACCGATGGGCTCCGCAAGGGGAAGCTGGCGACGGCGATGCTTCTCGGCATTCCCCTGGTTCTGGGGCGGAGGACGGATGGCCGGGTCTTTGCGATGCGAGATAGCTGTCCTCATCGCGGCATTCCGCTAAGCGTGGGATGGTTCGACGGCAACCGGGTCACGTGCCGGTATCACGGCTGGGAGTTCGAGCCGTGCAGCGGCAGATGCGAATTGATCCCTTCGCTTTCGACCCACGATCATCTCGATGCGACGAAGATCTATGCAAGCGCGTATCCGTGCGAGGAGCGCGACGGGCATGCGTGGGTGTTCATTCCGGGCCCGGGGAGCAAGGGGCGTTCGCCGGGGGCAACGCCACCTGAACTTGCGAAGTTCGGAGGACGCTACCGGACCGCATTTTTGAGCGCCGACCTGCCGTGCAATGTCGATCATGGAATTATCGGGCTGATGGATCCGGCGCACGGTCCCTTTGTGCACCAGGCGTGGTGGTGGCGCACAAGGGCGAGTCTGCATGAGAAGACGAAGCGGTTTGAGCCGATTCCGGAAGGGTTCAGGATGAGCGCTCATGCGCCGAGCGCTAACTCCGCGCCGTACAAACTGCTCGGGGTTTACGGCCAGCCGGTCGAGACGACGATCGACTTCACGCTACCGAATCGCCGGACGGAGGTGATCCGGTGCGGCGACAAATGGTTCTCGTCGCTGACCACGGTGACGCCTGTGACGGCTTCGACTTGCCGCATCGACGTGATTGCAGCGTGGAACGTTTTCTACCGGGTACCGTTTTTGACTCCGATAGCCAAATTCTTTGGCGCAAAGTTTGTGCGACAGGACCAGGTGACGATGATCCAGCAGGCTGAGGGGCTGAAGCACAACCCGAGCCTGATGCTTATCGACGATGCCGACAAACCTGCCAAGTGGTATTTCGCGCTGAAACAAGCGCGGCTCGAAGGGACGGGCAAACATCCGCTTGAAGGGCCGGTGGAACTGCACTGGCGCAGTTGAAGATTCAGTCAGGGAATGGAGATTCGGTAGAGATTTCTCTGGACGGTCGTGTTGACCCACGCATAGTTGGTGGGACCGTTGCCGGGAACAAGGCCGGCGCGCCCGATTGATTGAGCACCTGGGACCACGCTTGGCTGAGCCATCGGCATAATTCCCCCGATGGGGAATTCCGGGAGGGTTTCACCGGGGCCGACAGGGATGGCGAGACTTCGTCCCGGGCTGGAGCGGGAGGGGTCTTCAACCGGAACAAAGAGGAACTTCCCATCAGTCGACCAAGTTGGGAGGCAATAGCCGGCGCAAATGCGGCGAGGAGGGCCACCGTTGAGAGGTATGGCCGTCATTGAAGGAGAATCGCTTTCAGATGTTCTTGGCAGGTCTCCGATGACCCACTTTCTGCCGGGCGATATGCCATGAATGTCCAGGATGGGATAGGGGACGACCTTAGAAAGATGGGTTCCGTCTGGATTGATCTGCTCGAGGTAGTTGACGGTTCCCTCAGCATGCTGGAACAGGATCTCTCGATGGCCGCCGAAATGCGGATTGAGCGCGCCGGAGATGTTTATTTTGGTTGGAGGTGAATTGCGGTCGAGGGGCGCCAGCCATAATTCTGTGGTTCCGTCAGTGGCTCCGGTTGTGTACACCACCTCTTTGCCGTCTGGAGAGATGTCGAAGGCGGTCAATGGAGTTCCGGGCAAGACTGCCTCGCTTTTTCCGGAGGCGACGATGGTTCGCCAGAGTTCCGCGCTGGAACTCTCCCATCGCCTGAGCAGGTAATAGATGACGCTGGCGTCCTGGTTGAAGATGGGGAGCGGCCACCAGAGCACTTCTCCCTCAGAGGAGAGCGAGCGTTCGCCAGCGGCGTCGTGGATCCAGATGGCGCTCTCGTGGACTCCGAGCGAAGTAATGAGAGAACGGCCGTCGGGGTCGACGGCAATTCCATCTTCTTCGGTTGGGCCAGCGGTAATTTGCTCGGGCACTCCCTGCGGGAAATGCTGACGCCAGATGTGACTTCGTCCATGGACTGCGGCGGTGAAGAACATCCAGGCGCCATCGGGCGACCAGCCGGCGGAAGTGCACGCGCCTTGCGGGCCCACGGTTCGCGATGGGTGCTGGCCCTCGAGTTCGACAAGGCGGCAGGGAGCCCAATCTCCGTTTCCATCCATCTCAACGACCAGGGCTCGTCGCCGATCGGGAGACGGGAACGAGTAGTGAGCCATTCCTCTCTGGTGCGATGGGGCGTAGATTTCGCGCAAGTCTTCGCCGGTAACGGCAGCCGAAACAACCCCCAGATGAATTCCGGAGGGAGCGTGGGAAAAAAGCAGACGCTGAGGATCAAGCCAGACCAGTCCGGCGGCGTTCTTGAGCTGAAGGCGAGACTCACCCCCCAGGGCGGAGACCAGGTAAGTGGAGAAAGTGGAGCCATCGAGGACGGTGTAGGCGATTTCAGAACCGTCGGGCGAGAATGCCAGCCCATACTTGGGGCGATCGTCTTCGGTGACCCGACGCGCTTCTCCATTGGGCAGCATCTTTACGTAGATCTGGTCGGAAGTAAGGAAGGTATTTCCGCCGCGGATGAAGGCCACCATGTGGCCATCGGGCGATAACGCCGGCTGCACCGCCGAGTCAGTGAAATCGGTAAGTTGCGTATAGCTGACCCCGGAGGGTTGACGTCGCAATCGATAGACACCGGTTCCCCCAAATGCGAGCAGTGCGCAAGCGCCGGCGGCCAGATACCACCCCACTGGACTTCGCTTTGGCGTTGCCGGCGCAACAGGCGCAGGGTCTTTAAGAGGAGGGCTTGCGGCAACCGGCAGGCCAAACGGGGGGGCTGGCGCGGCGGTTGAGACAGGCGCGATGAAGCGATAGCCCATACCGGTGACGGTCTGGATAAATCGGGGAGTGTCCGGATCATCGTGAAGGAGATGGCGGAGTTTGCGTATGGCGGTGTTGATGCCATGTTCGGTGTCGACGAAAACTTCGCTTGACCACAGGCACTGGGCGATTTCGGCGCGAGTGACGAGCTGGCCCTGGCGGGAGGCGAGCAGGACGAGGAGTTCCATGGGCTTGCGCTCGAGGCGCAGCGGGTGACCGTTGTGGAGCAGTTCGAATGCTCCGCAGTCGAGATGAAAGCCGCCGAATTCGTAAACTGCGCCGGACACGAGAGGGCGAGAACCTCCTGGCCAGTGGGGAAGTACGAACCAGTGTGTCAGGAAAATGTGGGATTTGAAAGGGGTTGGGACTTTACCTAAACTTCACCTCCGGCTTTACCCGCTCTTCATTGCCTTGGCGACGGGGATCGCGGTTAGCTTCGGGGTCAGCCGGCAACGGCGTTTCTCGAACAGAACATGTCCTTTGACCGGATCCGGAGTCGTCGCGACAGTTTTGTACGGCGGCTCCGGTTCTTCTGAATCTCAGACACCTTACGAGAAGGCGAAGTTCTCCGGCTGAGGAGGAAAAGGACATGAGGTCAAGAAATTGGAAGTTCGCACCCATGATGGGAGCTGTAGCTTTAGCTTTGGCAATGGCACCGAGCGCATGGGCACAGTGCGGCCTGTCGACGAAGCTGGTGAAACCCGCGAGCTGGCATCCGCAAATTGGCGAGGGCTCCTTGATGCGCGTTGCGATGGATGACGGCCGGCTGGGAGATGACGAGTCGATTGTGGGTATGTGGCACGTGCTGTTTGTGGCCCATACCCAGAATGGACAGCCGATTCCAAGCAATGCTTATCCGACGATAGATAACTCGCTGGTTGTGTGGCACAGCGATGGAACGGAGATCATGAACTCGTTCCGGCCTCCGCAGGATGGAAACTTCTGCCTGGGGGTATGGAAACAGACCGGCAGGCGCCAGTACTTCCTGAACCACATTCCGTGGTTTGCCAATCAGTTTCCGAATGACACAAACAACGGGATCGGAGACCCTGTTGGGCCAACGCAGATTACTGAGCAGGTCACATTGAGCCCGGACGGCAATTCGTACAGCGGGAGCTTTACGCTACGTTCCTACGCAGCGGACGGAACACCGGGCGTGTGGTTCACCGGGATGGTTGCGGCGACTCGCGTGACAACGAGCACTACGGTGCCTCAATTGTTGCAGTGAGGTTCCGTGGACACAAGCTGCGGCGACTCCCCATCGCGGCAGCTTGTATTTTCCTGTTTTTACGGCAGTTGCCCGTTTTCACGGAGGGAGTATGTGTGCGGAAATGAACATTCTTCCATGTGTCCGGACACTGGCGGGATATGCCGGATCTGAGCGCTCCTAACGTAAGCCACTTATATTAAATAGCTTCGCGCCAGGCGTGCTTTGGCGCACAGCATGCAATAAAACAAGTCAGTACTCTCATTCCCCAAGAGCAAAGTTCGCGAAGGAGGCGGTCATGATTGGACTGCTTCAGGATGTTCGCTTTGCCTTGCGGCAATTACGCAAGAGCCCAGGATTCACAATCACCGCAGTGCTGATGCTGGCGCTGGCCATTTGCGCGAACAGCACTGTGTTCAGCTGGATCAATGGCACCATGCTGCACCCGATACCGGGATCGCGGGAGACAAGCGACCTGGTAAGCGTCATGCGCGGCCAATGGAATATTTCGCCTGCGCCGCCGCTCTCCTATCTGGACTATCGCGACATGCGGGAGCAGAACCACTCGTTCACGGGGATGCTTGCGTACCATCACGACTGGCTGACGCTTACCGGCGGAGCCGCACCCGAGCGCATTTATGTAGCAAACGTTTCGGCGAACTATTTTGACCTTCTTGGAATCAAGCCGCAGCTTGGTCGTTTCTTCCGGCCGCAGGAAGAGGCGCAAGAGGGGGGTGTGCCTTTCGTCGTCATCAGCTATTCGCTGTGGAAGAACCGCTGGAATGGCGACCCGGCGATCGCGGGGAAATCGATCGAGATTGCACGGCATTCGGCTACGATTATCGGCGTCGCGCCGGAGGGCTTTATTGGGGCCATGCCGGGCATACGGCAGGACGCATGGCTGCCGTTCGATCCGATCGGCACCGAGCACTGGCGACTGACGCACCGCAGCGCCTATTTTCTAAATGTGCTTGGCCGGCTGCGTCCGGGCGTAACGCGCGAGCAGGCGACGAAGGACCTTGACGGCATTATGAGCCGGATCGTCGGCGCCTATCCCAATGACCACCTTGGAACGAATACCATCTCGCTCGATCCTCTGTGGCGCTCCCCGTTTGGCGCGAACATTTATCTCTCGATGTCGCTGCCGATTCTTCTGGCGATTGCGACGGTGGTGCTGCTGCTTACCTGCGTGAACGTGGCGACGCTTGCGCTGGTTCGGCTGGTGGCGCGCCGACGCGAGATTGCGATCCGGGAGTCGCTGGGCGCAAGCCGCATTCAGATCATGCAGCAGATGGTGATCGAAGGGTTGCTGGTATCGATTGCAGGGGGCGCCCTTGCGATGCTCCTTACATGGTGGACGGCGAAACGCTTCGCCGACTTTATCCCGCCGAATTCAAACCCTACGGTGCTCAACGGGACGGTCGATCACTCCGTGGTGCTGATTGTGGTGTTGCTTTCGATGTTTGCCACGCTGATATGCGGAGCGCTTCCTGCCCTTCGTTCCTCGAGGGTGAACGCAGCGGAAGTGCTCAAAGAAGAAACGGCGAGCATCTCCGGCGGCCATCATCGCCGTCTGCTGAGCGGGCTGGTTGTTACCCAGGTGGCACTCTCCCTTGCCTTGCTTGTCACCTCCGCTTTGTTCTTACGAACGCTGAGGAATGTGAGCACGGCGAATGTCGGGTTTGACCAGGATCACGTGCTGATTGCCTCAGTGGGCGTGAATATTGCGGGCTATCCGCCGGATGTGGCCAGCACGATCCGCCATCGCATTCTCGATCGCGTTTCCACGCTGCCCGGCGTGACGGTGGCAGCGCTGACCGACTGGGTACCGCTGAGCTTCACTCGGAAAACGGTAGATACGTGGCCCGAGGGATATGTTCCACGTCCGCACGAGACGCTGGAAGTGCGGCGGGCGGATGTGACGGCCGGCTACTTTCAGACGCTGGGCATGCAGGTGATCGCGGGACGGGACTTCACTCTCGCAGACAATGAGAAGGCTCCGCGGGTAGCGATTGTCGACCAGACGCTGGCGCATCGTTACTGGGGCTCCGATAACCCAATTGGCCGCCGGATACGGATCTGGGGTACTCCCTTCACCGTGGTCGGCGAAGTGAGGAACACGAAGCACCAATCCGTAAGTGAAGAACTGGAGCCGATGGTTTACCTGAGTCTGTTTCAGGAGGGAGGACCTGAAGCCATCGTGCAGGTTCGGACGAAAGGCGATCCGAATGCGCTAGGGCCTGCGTTGAGCAACGCGATCCAGGAAATCGATCGCAGTCTTCCGGTGTACGACGTGCAATCTCTGCGCGAGACTACGCAACTTTCGGCCATCTTCGCGGTGCTTGCGAGCACGTTCGCGGTAATCTTTGCGGTGATCGCGCTGGTGCTTGCAGCGACCGGGATCTACGGCGTAGTGGCATACCGCACGCAGCTCCGCACTCATGAAATCGGCATTCGGGTTGCGCTGGGGGCATCGCGCGCAGACGTGATTCGTCTCGTTTTAGGACAGGGAATCCAGCTCACTATCGTTGGGCTTGTGCTTGGGCTCGCGCTGGCGTACGGGCTGACCCACATATCGGCGGGCCTGCTTTACGGAGTCAGCGCTACCGATCCAATAACGGCGATTGGCGTGGTGATTCTGCTGGGCGGAATCTCGGTAGTTGCATGTTACTGGCCGGCACATCGCGCCACGCGGATCAACCCTGTCTCGGCGATTCGCGAGCAATAACAGAATGGCCCGGGGTGAATGCGCTCCCGGGCCATTTCCTTCTGCCTGGAATTGGTCTACATGCCGCCGCCGCGACTGGCGGGCGGGACAATTCCGTTCATGCGGAGATAGACGACCATCTGGCCGTAATGATCCATCATGTGGGCGAGACCGAATGAGGCCATGCCGCCTCGGGTACCGTGATCCGTTGTGACGAAGGCATTCTCGGGGGTGATGCCGTCGACAAAGGTGTGGGCCGTAGCAAGCGAATCTTTCAGGGCCTGAATGATCTCGGCCTTGGAGTTGAGCTTTTCAATCGCGTCGGACTTGGTCTTCAAGTCGGCTTCGGACATGTTTCCGCCGAAGAAGTAGTAGTTGGACTCGGCGACGTGCTTGACCTGGGCACCGAAGGAACGGACTCCTTTGAACTCTCCCTGTGTGGGAGAGAAGTTGAATTTATCTTCGGGCATGGCTTCGGCGGCGGAGACAAATTCCTTCTCCATGAGGCCAAGGAGTTTTCCGTAAACCTGGGAGGGTGTCTGGGGAGTACCGACGGCGGGTTTTGCGGGTGCAGCTTCCTGAGCGAGGGCAAACGCGGGTGCGGCAGCTACCGTACAACAGAGCAGGAGGCAGGCAGCAAGGCGTGAAGGGATGTGCATCGAATCTCTCCTTTCGCGGCCAATGGTTCTGCGTGTGAAGAAGAGGAACATGGCCACGTGAGGGTCAATCTAGCAGAGGGACAGGACCCGTCGATAGGCGCATCGGGTAAATCCGTCACAAATGCCGGGAAAAGTTGCAGAGCGGACTGCAATGGCTACGAGTGGTAAAGCCTGCCCTGACGGACCTCGAAGAGTTCTCCGCGCCACACGACGGTGTTCGAAGCAAAGCCACCGATCCACAGGCCAGTGGCGACGAGGTCGCGAAAGGGCAGCAACCAGAGCGCGGGAAGCACCTGGTGATCGCCGAGGACTTCAGCGCCTACGGTCATTGCCAGCGAGAGGCGGAGAAAGAAGGCGAGGGCGAGGAGCCAGAGACTGAGTGGACTGACGCCGCTGGCAATGAGGTTGATGGCAGCGAGGGTGAATCCCTGGGTAAAGATGAGGCCTGCGTAACCGCCGGGGCGGGCGTCGCGCACGGTTCGCAGCCAGCGCAACTGGTGATCGCAGAAGCCGCGCCAGTCGTAAGCGAGGGACGCTGGTTTCGACGACGTCGGCAGTGAGGGCGACGAGGTATCCGGACTGGTAGATACGCTCGCCGAGTTCGTAGTCGTCAGCCAGACGATCGACGAGAACCTGGAAGCCGCCGATTTTCCCGAGAGCTTCGCGGCTGACGGCGAGGGTGGACCCGAGGCCGTAACGAAGGCCGCTCTCGAGCATGCGAGCAACAAGGATGCTGGGCATGAAATCGGTGGCGATGGTGAGGGATTCGAGACGGGAGCCGAGGGTGCCGTGGGCGCGTCCGCGATAAAGGGCTGTGACGAGGCCTGTTGGTTTGGGCGATTGGTGAGTCGCTGGGTGGAGCGAAGTGCTCCATGACGCGGGTTAGATAGTGAGGGCTCACGGTGATGTCGGAGTCGTTGACCAGGAGAAACTCACAGCGGGCATGGGGCACGAGTTGCGCGAGGGTGCTGACCTTGCCGTTTGTACCGAGACGTTCCGGGCATTCGATGATGCGAATGGCGCGGTTGGGGAATTCTGCCTGGAGTTGATGGACGGCCGCGATGGCTGGCTCATCGGGCGAGGAGACGCCGAAGAGAAGTTCGAATTCGCCGGGGAAGTCCTGGCGGCAATGGGAGCGAAAGGCTTCGAGCATCCCAGGGTCGAGACCTTTGAGAGATTTGAGAATCGAGACGCTCGGGGCGAATGGAGGCAACGGCGCGCGTCTTGCGGAGAGGAAGGAGCGCGCTGCGACGATCGCCACCAGGTAGTAGGCCATTCCCGCGACGGCCAGGACCGTGGTGAGCGCTTCCACAGCGAAGGAGATTGAGTGCGGGACCACAGCCGATAGTTTAGCGGAAGGAAGGTGTTTTCAAGGTTCGCAGCTCACAGTTCGCAGCTGGTAGTTCGTAGTTCGTAGTTCTCAGTTCGTAGCGGGACGGCATCAACCGTGAACTGAGAACCACGAACTCTGAACTGCGTTATTCGTAGCGCAGGGCTTCGATGGGGTCGAGGTTAGCGGCTTTCCAGGCGGGGTAGATGCCGAAGATGAGGCCGATGGCGCAGGAAACCGTGAAGCCCGTGATGACCCACATGGTTGACATCGTTGCGGGCAGGCCGATGGGCAGGAAGTAGATGATCCAGGTGAGCACGGCACCCACGAGGATACCGATGATGCCTCCGACCGCACAGAGGGTCACCGCTTCGGTGGTGAATTGGACCAGCAAGGTGCGTTTGGTGGCACCGATGGCCTTTCGCACGCCGATCTCACGGGTTCGCTCCGTGACGCTGACGAGCATGATGTTCATGACGCCGACGCCACCGACCATGAGTCCAACGCTGGAGACCGCGATCATGAAGAGCACCAGGCCGCCGGTCAACTGGTTCCAGAGCTTGGAGAGCGAATCGGGACCGAAGATCTCGAAGTCGTCGGGCTTGTCGACCTTGACCTTGCGGCGAATGCGGAGCATCTCGCGAATTTCTTCTTCAACGAGAGACTTGTTCTTCGGGTCGTCGTACTTGACGCTCACCCACATGTCCTTGTCTTCCGGATGCAGGTTGTGGAAGGTGCCGAGCGGGAAGTAGGCCATATTGTCGGCTGGATTTTTACCGCCGCCGAAGGGCTGCTTCTGTTTATCGAGCACGCCGATCACGGTGTAGAGGCCGGTTTCGATGTTGACCTCTTTACCGATGGCACTCTGCTCGCCGAAGAGTTCCTCCCATGTATCGTGTCCCAGGACGACGACGTGCTCTCCGCGCTTATCTTCCTCGTCGGTCCAGAGGCGGCCCTGCAGGAATGTGAGATCCGTGACCAGGCCGACCTGCGAGGTTGAGCCCTGCAGGATGGTGCCGGCGATCTTCTTGCCGTTGTATTTCACGGCAACGTCGCCGACGCGGAACTGCGATTTCACATGCTGAAACCCGCCGTCGGACGCGACAACATGGGGAAGCGAACGCAGAGCGATGACGTCGTCAAACGTGAGTTTTCTACGGGCGAGCATCTCGGTGGTGGGACGCACGCCGATAACGGGCATGTGAAATACCCAGAAGACGTTGCTGCCGAGGGAGCTTACCCACGCCTGCACGCGGTTATTCAGGCCACTGATCACCGAAGAGATGGTGATGACGGTGGTGACACCGATGACGATGCCAAGGATGGTGAGGCCTGAGCGCAGCTTGTTGGTACGCACGGTTGACAGTGCCATTTTGATGGATTCGCCGGTTTGTGTTCCCCGCATGGTCGCTCCGGGTGTGAAAATTGAAGTTCTTAGTTCGGAGTTCTTAGTTCACAGACGCGTTTTTGCCGTTATTCAGCGATCCAACTAAGCCAGAAGAGCATTTTACGAATCTCTTCGGAGAGTTGTTCATGCGGTGTCGATGAGTCCGCATGGATCACCGAGTTCGAACGTCCGTGCCAAAGTCCAAGTTGTGTTTGAAGTTCACAGTCGAGCCGCGGGCGATTCCGATGAATTGCCTGAATTCAGCTCTATTGTTCCTCGCCCTGTCCTTCGGCGATGTTGCTGGGAATAGAAACTGCCGCAGCGACGCATCTGACTCGTCAGTCCATAGATTTCCTCTCGAGGAAACTCTTTGTCAATCCGTAAACTTGAACTGCCAGCTGCATTGACTTCTGCCATACCACCAGATCACGAAAACTCTTATTCACACTGCTCCTTATCTTTCTCGACCTCGCTACAGCAACTGCGAATCTGAACCTGCAACTGAACTGCGTCTACATTTCTGCTCTCAGGGCTACTACGGGGTCGAGTCTTGCGGCTTTGCTGGCGGGGTAGACGCCGAAGAAAATGCCTACTGCGCTGGCAAGGAAGAGGCCCAGGAAGACGGCCCAGAGCGGCACCGCGGTGGGAAAGCCGACGAACACGGTAATGAGCTTGCCAACCAGCACGCCGACCAGAATTCCGAAGACTCCACCGACCGATGCGAGGGATGCGCTCTCAATGAGAAATTGGGTCAGCACGTCGCGTTGTTTCGCGCCAAGAGCTTTGCGCACGCCGATTTCACGCGTCCGCTCGGTGACGCTGACGAGCATGATGTTCATGATGACCACACCACCGACGACGAGCGCAATGGAACCGAGGCCAAGCACAACCCAGGCGAAGACGCCGAGTAGCTGGTTGGCGATATCGAGAAAGGTGTCGTTGGTTTGGATTTCGAAGTCGTCCGGTTGCCCCGGTGCAACGTGGCGGCGGGTGCGCATGATCACGCGGACCTCGTCTTCGGCGCGCGTCATGACCGGAGCGCCGCCGGAAGAGCGGGCATAGATATCGACGGAGTCGTTATAGCCGTAGATCTGCTGATAGGTGCTGATGGGGATTGCGACCCAGTTGTCCTGCGATTGCCCGAGTGTTTTTCCCTGGCGATCGCCTATGCCAACGATTGTGAACGGGATGCCGTCGACGCGGATTTCTTTGCCGATCGGGTCGCCATCGCCGATGAGGTTGTCGATGATGTCGTAGCCCACGATGCAGTTGTGAAAGGCGTGGTCTTCGTCGGCGGGCGTAAAGCCTCTACCGACGGCGATGTCGATGTTGTTGAGCGACATCATGGACGCGGTGTAGCCACGGACGCCGGTGTTGTTGCTGGAATGTCCGTTGTAGACCACGTTGGTGAATTTATTGAGCATTGCACCGACTTCAGTGCACTCGGAGCACCCTTCCTTGATCGCGTCGTAATCTTCGATACGGATAATCTTGCGTTTCTGGTAGCGGAAGTAGTCGTCTGCGGAGAGAATCACGCTCGACATGCGATTGACGGTGAAGACATCAGAACCGTAGCCGGAGAGCTTGGTTGAGATGTAGCGCTTTGCGCCCTGAACGAGGGTGAGCACCATAATGACCGAGGCCACGCCCATGACGACACCAATGAGCGTAAGGATGGAGCGCATTTTATTGCCCCACAGAGATTGAAACGCGAGTTTGAAGGCCTCGAGGATGCTCATGATTTCACTTTCCGCTTCGGCTTACCCATTTTGGACTCGACTGGTCCATTGAAGGCAAGACCGGAGTGACCGACTGCTACCTGCGAGCAGGATTTTTCTCCTGCCGCTGTATCCGGCAGGCGGCATCGGAGAATCTGGAATTCCCAGGCTATTTCTGAGACGGTTGAGACGGCCTCCGGGCTTCAGGCACAGGAGGTCATCGATCCTCTCTTCTTAAGGATACGCATCGGAAAGGACGGCGGTTCCGGGCTTGAACCGGTTGCTGCGCAAGGCTAGATAGGCCGGGGACTGGTATTGCGAGCTTCGGTGACGTTGTCGGGATCGCTGGTGAAGGGTTTTCCAGCGCCGTAGGCGAACTTTTTGTCGTGGCCGTCGACTCGCCGGATGCAGTCCTCTGCGCCGTCGTCCCATGTAACCCGTGCTTCACCATTCACATACACCCATCGGCCGTGAATGCGATGAAGTGAGCGCCAGGCGCTGCCGTCGTCGTTGAGGGTGATGTAGAAGGTGTTGCCTGCGCCGTCACCTACCTCCCATTTGCCGAGGAAGTGTCCGCGCGGCGGCGTTCCGGACGCGGTGGGGCCGGGATCGGCGACGGGCGATCCTGCGGGGAACTCGATGCGCGAGACGTCGGAGAGGTTGAAGGATTGCCGGTGACCATCCTTGAAGACAATCACAACCTGGCCAGAGCTGTATCTGGCTTTGTTCTGAGCTTTGACGGTGGGCACTGTGGCCGAAAGCAGAAGGCCTGCAATCAGAAGGACGACAAACTTGCGCATCGCATTCTCCTCAATTCGCGGCGGGGGTCCGGAAGGAATCCAACCTGCGACCCCATTATCTACGGGAACCTGCCAAGCAATGTTCCTGAAATGACGAGTGGAAGGCGCAAGATGGGAATGCACGGATCACGTCGGCCGGAGCATCTAAGAGAGCCATGGCAACAGCCGGTAATCGCATCCTGGTGATTGGCGCGGGAATGGCCGGATTGACCGCCGCGCGAAGACTCGCCGAGGAAGGAAAGCGCGTTTTGGTGCTGGAGGCACGGGATCGCGTGGGCGGACGGATCTGCACGCTTCGCGATCATGGCGAAGTTCTGGAGCTGGGGGCCGAATTTATTCACGGTACGCCGCCCGAGCTATGGGAACTGATCCACGAGGCGCGACTGGAGACTTATGCGCTGGACGGAGATGACCTGTGCCATCGGAACAGCAAGCTGAAGGAGTGCGATGAGGTTAGCGAGATGTTCCGGTTTCTGCACGGACTGGAGAAGTGGAAGGGTGCGGACATCGCGTTCGCCGACTATCCTCCGCTGGCAAAGCTAGCGCCGGAGCAGCGTGAAGAAATCATCCACTACGTGCAGAGCTTCAATGCGGCAGACTACCGGAGGATTGGAGTGCAGTCTCTCGCAGTGCAGCAGCATGCCGAAGAGGAGACCGGGAGCGAGCAGCTGTTTCGCATACGCGACGGGTACGACAGCCTGCCGGAGTTCGTGGCGAAGAAGGTGCGTGACGCGGGGGGCCGGATTGAGCTTTCCCGGCCAGTGGAGCGGATTGAATGGGAGCGCGGGAAGGTGAATGTGCTTGCCCGCGATGGTGGAGAGCCGGTGCAATTTTCGGCGGAAGAGGCGGTAATTGCGTTGCCGCTGGGGGTCCTGCAGCAGCTTGGAGTTGTGTTCGATCCCGTACCGCTGGCGGTGGTGGCGACCAACCACCTGGCGATGGGACAGGTGCGGCGATTCACGCTGGTATTTCGCGAACGATGGTGGTCAGAAGACGATTCGCTGAACTTCGAAAAGATGAGCTTCCTGTTTGCGCGGGATGCGATGCCACCGGTGTGGTGGACGGCGCATCCGTGGAAGACGCGCACACTGACGGGCTGGATTGGGGGACCGTGTTCTTCAGTCTTCGACCAGTGCACGCGAGAACAGGTTGGCGACATGGCTTGCCAGGAGCTGGCAAAGATTTTTTCTCTTCCGATTGCCTATCTTCGAGGGCAACTGATTGGTTGCGCGACGCATGACTGGCAAACCGATCCGTGGAGTTGCGGAGCGTACAGCTATGTACCCGCGGGCGGACTGAATGCCGTACTGAGAATGGCGACTCCCGTGGCGGATACGCTTTATTTTGCAGGCGAGCATACGGATGTGACCGGGCACTGGGGAACGGTGCACGCGGCGATGCGGTCGGGACTGCGCGCGGCGCAGCAACTGCTGAATTCGCGCGAACGGAACCTGCGAACCCATAAGGCTGTGATACCGATGCGAAAGAGCGGTTGAAGCGGGATAGGCCTGCTCTCTTCGCAGGAGATTCGACCTTTCAGACTGCCTTTGAGTAGGACGCGGCGGTTGCGCGGATGCCGTCGGAGTAGGGCGTGCCCGCGAAGCCGAAGGCGCGAGCGTACTTTGTTGAGTCGAAGAGGTACGGCGAATCGTTCTGATAGAGCATCTCGTGGATTTCGCCAACCACGGGATTGACCAAGCCAAACATCTTGACCATGGTGCGTGAGAGGGTGCGATATTTCGGCGCAACTCCCATGCTTTCCGCCGCGGCAAGAATGAATTCCCTGGAGGTGGGCGGCTGGGGCGCGGTGGGCATGTGCCAGGTCTGGTTCCATGCTGAAGGAGTTTCCGCGAGCTGAACGAGGGCCTGAGCGCAGTCGGGCACGTAGGTGAAGGAGTGCGGGAGCTCATCGCTGACCAGGCACATCGCCTTCTGGCCTTTGCTGAGCGGATCGAAGACGAGGACGTTGGCGGCGCCGTTTTTTGCGGCGGGACCGTAGAAGTCGGCGGCGCGGGCAATCATGGCAGTGAGTTCGCCGGATTTCCACTCGTTCATGAGACATGAGGCGATCCGGGCTCGAATCTCGCCCTTTTTGCTGGTGGGATTGTAGGGCGTTTCTTCGGTCATGAGGCCGTTGACTTTGCCGTACATGTAGACGTTGTCGAAGAAGACGAGTTTTGCTTTGGCGCGCCTGCAGGCGTCGATGGTGTTGTCGATGATGCGGGGCCACTGTGCGGCCCAGATTTTGTGATCGTATTTGAGTCCGATGAGGAGGAAGACGATGTGGGATCCGGCCACGGCGTTGACGGTCTGATCGTGACTGGTGAGATCGGCGGCCCTGGATTCTGATGCGCTGGGAGTTGAGGCGAGATGACGGCTCACGGTGCGAAAAGGAAGGTTGCGCGCGGAGAGGAGTTTGACCAGTTCGTTGCTGACGCTGCCGCCCGCTCCGAGGATGGTGTACATGAAAGAATCCTTTCGGCTGATAAGGATAGCTCCAATGTGCGAGTCGGGGAGCAGAATTGCTGAGGGGATGACGGCGTCAGTCGTTGCTGTTCGGAGGGTCGATGCGGAAGGCTTTCTGCGCAGCGGAAGGATGGTTGACCTTGGAGGTTCGGCCGCGACGGAGGAGGTTGCGGTGCGCTTCGTCCCAGGAGGGCAATTCGCTGGTTTCCTGACTCCAATGGGCCAAGGCAGCTTCGTCACACCAGGAGAGGAGCTTGCGCATGACGGCCCCGTGATCTCCATCAAGCACGAAAGATTTCATCGACTCCTCGGAGTTCCAGCAGGTACAGGTCCAAAATGTATTCCGCCGGTCGCGGAGCAGCTTGACGCCCAGGTTTCCCTCGGCAGTGCGGGCCTGTTTAGCGATGCGCAGAGAGGCGAGGATAAAGGCGGGCAGGAAGAGCAGAGACCGCACACGCAACCGGGTTACCGAGACGACGGGCATGCCCCACCTCTGGGATAGATCGTCAGAAGACTGCCGACTGGATAGATATTAAGGGACGGGGGGTCGGGGGTAAGGACCTGAAGTATCGTCCGTTTGCGATATCAAGAGACTCGAAGCCGCAGGCTCCTTTCAAGCGAGGGTACGCAATTGTGGGCGGAGCCGATCGCGGCCCAGCTTCGGAGGTCAGCGACCGGAACTGCCGAAGCCTTTTGTCAGTCGAGCGGACTCTTCGAGCGTGTCGACCTCCTGTACCGGGCCTGTCAGGACGGGGACAGGGATCATCTGGGCGATCTTTTCACCGGCCTGGAGTTCGACGGAGGTGATGCCGAGGTTGGTCATGACAATCTGGATTTCGCCGCGATAACCGGCATCGATGACGCCGGCGGTAGTGGCGACGCCGCGGGAGGCCATGGAGGAGCGGTCGCGCACGAGGAGCCCGAGGGGGGCGCCGGTTTCGGGATGGCGGGCTTCGACGGAGATTCCGGTGCGGACGCGAGTGGTTCTGTGGGGTTCGAGAAGGACGGTTTCGAGCGAGAAGACGTCGTAGCCGAGGTCTTCGCCCGGGTGGGCGACAACGGGGAGACGGGCGCCGGGGTAGAGGAGCTTGACGCGGAGCATGCGTTCATCCTAAACGTGGCGGAATTAACATCCAAACACTCGCCCGGAGAGTTATCCCTAACGCTCGTGCATTGTTACGGTTACAGTGGCCACCGGATGGATCGGATCGCCTTCAAGGACCTGTTCTCCGGCTTATGTGCATCTAAGTGACGGAAGCAAGCAAGATCCCGAGCCGAGTAACTGGACTTTCAAACAACCTTGTCTCTGGTACTCCCATTGTCGCCCGTTTCATGCTGTCGGCACCCGGACTCGTGGGCCGCTTACGGTCGATTTATAGCTGCATCCGTTCACAAACGACAAGCCCGGGAAGTGCGAGTGTCAGAGGACGGGGCGCTTCATCACTTTCGCTCCCGCATTCTCAACCTGGACGCGTCACTTGTGTTTGCTTTTCAGGACTGCCGATCGCGGTCCGACTCGGTGTGGTCGACGGCTTTGCATGCTTTGCGAACGCTCTCAAGCCGGGAGGGGATTGACCACCTCAACGTGTACGTTGCCGGTGATGTTCATCCCGAGGAAGCGGCCGGACAAGCGGTGCGAAGTGTTCTGAACGATGAGTTCATGGGCCTGGCCTTCCCCTACCCCACGCAGGACATTCTCGAGTTTGCAGAGGGCTTTGAGGGCTTCCTTCGCAGCCTGGGACACAGCAATCGCAGGCACCTGAAGGCGCGCCAGAAGAAAGCGCTGGACTCGGGACTCAAGTTTGAGTTCAACGACAACTATGTATCCGTAGCGGCTGTCGAGCGCTACGAACTCGGGATGCTTTCCAGCCCCATGCCTTATCCAAAGCAAGTACTCGACCAGTGGGATGGCTATGCGCTGGCGAAGCCGGGATTTTTTCAATGCAACTTTCGCGACCCCAGCGGGAAACTGCTCAGCTACTGCACGGGCTTCTCTGAGCAGGACACCGCGGTGATGATGTACCAGCTTAACGATGTGAGCGAGGTGCAACTTGGCCTCTCGATGGCCCTGCGCGGCTGTCTCATCCAGCACTTCGCTGGCTTGGGAATTAAAAGGCTTGTTTTACCGATGGGAGTTGCCGGACATCTGAAACACGCCGCATCGACCAACCCTGTTTCTCAAGTGCTCTTTGTCCGCCGGTCATTGCCTGGAGTGGCCAAGGCTATGCTGCTGCGGATGTTCGTGCGCCGATCGTGCGCTGCGCAAATGGTGGCGACGCCGGGGTTTTATGCGCGACTCCTGGGTAGAGGGGCGCTGTTGGCGGAATTGACCGACGAATGAGGGCATGGGTTAGATGAAGTCTGCGGGCGGCTGTTCGATCGAGGGCTTCTGGGGTAAACATCCGGGGTAAACTAGAGGCTGGCAAAAGGACCGGGCGGTCGCTGCCGGAATTGGCTTTGGGCTGGTTCCGGGGGAGGAAAGTCCGAACTCCGCGGGGCAGTGTGCCGGATAACGTCCGGGATGTGGGCTTGAAGGCTCACAGACGGCCAGTGCCACAGAGAATATACCGCCGGCTGTTCCTGCTTCGGCATGGACATTTGGTCTGAAGGGCTCGCGCCTGGAGGGCCAGTCCGGTAAGGGTGAAAAGGTGCGGTAAGAGCGCACCGCTCCGACGGTAACGGCGGAGGCATGGTAAACCCCACACGGAGCAAGACCAAATAGGGAGGGAAGCAGCCGTCAAGAGCCAGGCGGCGCTGCGTATCGGCCCGATGCGCGAAGGCGGCTCGAGCAATTGCCGAAACCTCCGGGTAGGTCGCTGATGAGCGCGAGCGGTAACGCTCGGCCTAGAGGAATGACCGCACACGACAGAATTCGGCTTACAGGTCCTTTTGCCGAAATTTTGGTTTTACCCGCTTGAATGCTGGGTCCGGGTGGTGTCCGGATGGCGTCGAGCCGAACAGATTCCGGCACTTGAAGTTGGCTATGCCTCGAGGGTGGAGGGAGCGGGAAGCGCGGGGCGAATCTGCCACAGCGGAATGTGGGTAAGTCCGGCATGGCCGTTCACAGCTCTGATCTCTTCAACCAGATCCTGGATGGCGTGCTCTAGTGCGGCGCGGGTGATGGGATTCGGCGGATTTTGGCTTTCGCAGCACATTGCGAGGGACAAAGCTTCCATCAGGTGTTCCATAAGTCGGGGTGGTGAGTTGGGCATCGACGGTCTCGCGTTTCTGAGAATTTTGATGCGGTACTCGGGAAAAGGTAGCCCCAGGAATGGGAGATCGCGATTACCAAGGTTTCTGAATCACCGAAGGGATTTGGAACAGAAGCGCCCGATTCGAACGGGCAAGGCAAGGAGATTTACCGCCGAAATCTTGGCGATTCCTGTGGGAATTGATTGCGAATCGATTTGGCGATAGCTATACTCAAGGTTCCCCGCCATGAAGACCCGCAATCTCATAGCCCGGATTCTCCTCCTCGTCGCGATGGTGTCACCATTCGGACAGAAGGCGTTCGGCTTTGGGATCGGCCCGTCTTCCTGTCATGTTCGCAAAGCCCAGGCGCAGACGACGAACCCCTGAAGGGGCAGGCGAGACCGGCCTTGCACCGGCTTGTGGCGTCGTCCTTTGGGCATTCCGCACAGCGCTTTCACCGCGGCCGGGGAAACCGGATCAACGTGGAGACCGCACTTGTTCCGACACCGAGTCTTTCGACGATAGACCGGCTGGCGTTTTCGAACATGGCGGTTTTTCATCAGGAGCTCGACGGTCCTAATCCGTCTCGGGGACCTCCGTCCCAGCTCTCTCTGTAAGTCAGTGGAAGTAAAAGAACTGCTCTCACGAAAATCTGCAGAGCCGTGTATCTCTCCCACATTCGCTTGATATTTCAACTGATTTCAGCCGATGCGCGATATCGGAGGCCTGGGCAAACAGCAGGCTCACTTTTGAGATCAAGCTCGTACAAGCTTGGGTTCTTTCACGTTCTTGCCTGAAAGAGCCCAATGGACTAGGCGCCAGACCTCCAATGGAACTAGTCCAGCAGGGTTGGAACGCTCGGGGAAGGCGGGTCCAACCCATTCGTCAGCCGATCCAGCTTATGCTGTCGACTGACGACGCGGGCTGCGGCGTCCACCTCTGGATGCCGCAGCCCACGAAACTCATATCACTCCTGACTCCATTCGAATGTGCGGGGAATCGCGCGGGCAAGTGAATCAGCTTGCGGCGGAAGAACATCCATTGGTTACGCACATTGGGGCGGAAGCTTTGTCTGAGAACGCCCTCGCTTCAGGAGATGCCCATGAAGATTGCTGCAACGATAGCCCGGTTTCTGCTGGGACTCATGTTTCTGGTCTTTGGATCGAATATGTGGTTTCATTTTCTGCCGACTCCTCCCATGCCGCCTGGGCTGATGGCCGACTTCTCGCTGGCCATGGCGAAGAGTCATTACAGCGTTATGGTGGGATTGTTCCAGTTGGCCCCGGCGATTCTGTTGCTGATCAATCGCTATGTGCCTCTAGCGTTGACGGTGCTGGCGGCAGAGATTGTGAACATCATCACTTTTCACATCACGATGCAGCCGGCCGGGTTGCCGATGGCGCTGGTGGTGGCCATTCTGTGGCTCCTGGTGTTTATGCGCGTGCGGTCATCGTTTGCGGGAATTTTCGAGCCGACCGCCCAGCGATGAAATGAGTGGCAAGCGCGGATCGGATAGCGGGTGGCCGGAAGCCCGGGGTGCGCCTGATCTGCATCCATAGAATGGAAGACGATGATCGAGTATCTGTATCTCGGACGGGTAGCTTACGACGAGGGGCTTCGGCTGCAGGCGCAAATCGCGGAGATGCGGCGGGAGGGGCGCGTGGAGAACGTGCTTCTGCTGCTGGAGCATCCGCCGGTGCTGACGCTGGGGCGGAATGCACGGCGGGAGAATGTGCTGGCCTCGGATGAGCTGCTGGCCAGCCGCGGCGTGACCCTGCACGAGATTAATCGCGGCGGCGATGTGACGTATCACGGGCCGGGACAGCTTGTGGGATATCCGATTTTCGATCTGCGCAGCCTCCGCAACGCCAACGGGGGACGGCTGGGACCGGTTGACTTTGTGCGGATGATGGAGGAGGCGCTGATCCGGCTCTGCGGGGTATATGGCGTGCGCGCGGGGCGGATTGCAGGACTGACGGGCGTGTGGTGCCCTGCGGGTCCTGCAGACGGCAGCCTTCTGAACGAGAGCGCCAACAGAACGAGCGAAAGGAAGATCGGCGCGATTGGGATTCACGTGTCGCGCGGGATCACCTCGCACGGGTTTGCGTTCAATGTTTCGACCGATCTCAGAGATTTTCAGTTGATCAACCCATGCGGGATTACCGATAAGCCGGTGACGAGCCTGGATCGCGAAGTGCCAGAAGGCGTCACGGTGCCAGGGCTTGAAGAGATCGCGCACGAGGCGGCGCGGCGGTTCGGGCAGGTGTTCGGGGAACAGGTGCTGGCGGTTGAGACTCTGGATGCGCTGCAGCGGGAAACCGGCTTGCCGCAGATGTCTCAGGAGCGAGAGGTAGTGCATCCGGCTGAAGATACGCCGATGCAGGTTCCGGATGAAGTTCGGCGGCTGCATGGGGATGCGGAGCGACCGGTGCGGGCGTGAGTTTCGCATCCAGGTCGCGATGAAGCTGCGGCCTGGGTGGGTCATTCCAGACTCGCAACGGGCCGGAGTGCACGGGGTGCAATTTATAATCCGGCAGGAGCCCGCGGTCACCCGACAGACGAAAACCTGTCCGGGGACCTTGGACGCGCGCGCCGAGTGTACCGCTTCGCGGAGTGAACGAGTCATGCCAACACCTGTAGTTATGCCCCAGATGGGCGAGTCGATCGTCGAGGGCACCATCACCAAGTGGCTCAAGAAGGTCGGCGATGCGGTGGAGAAGGACGAACCACTGTTCGAGATTTCGACCGACAAGGTCGATGCGGAGATCGCTTCGCCGGAAGCGGGTGTGCTGACGGAGATCAAGTTTCCCGAGGGAGCCACCGTGGGGATCAACACGGTGGTTGCGCTGTTGTCGGAAAAGGGGAGTGCAGTTGCGGCGATTGCTCCGGCGGAGCCTCAAGCTACCTCAATGTCGAGCGGGGAATCCCGGAACGAGGCGGCCACTTCTGAGGATCGGGCCCAGGGTGGCGAGCCGGTTGTGATGCCGCAGATGGGCGAGTCGATCTTTGAAGGGACGATCACCAAGTGGCTGAAGAAGGTCGGCGATGCGGTGGAGAAGGATGAGCCGCTTTTTGAGATTTCGACCGACAAGGTGGATGCCGAGATTCCTTCGCCTGTGGCGGGCGTACTGACTGAGATAAAAGCTCACGAGGGCGAGACGGTTCAGATCAATGTTGTGGTCGCGGTGATCGCCCCCTCCGGTGGGAGCACCTCCGGTGCGGGTGGCCGAGGCTTCGCCGCCCCTGAGGCGGCGTCTACTTCCGTGCCTGTCGCGACGGGAGTCGAGACGGAGCAGGCTGTCGCAGTCGCTTCGGTGGAGGACGGCCGGAAGATAAGATCGTCGCCACTGGTACGGAGGATTGCGAAGGAACACAACGTCGATTTGCGGGTGATGCGCGGGACCGGATCGAGCGGGCGCATTAACAAGAACGACATTCTGGAATTCATCCGCCGGGGCGGAGCGAAGTCGGCTGTTGCACCGAAGGCCTCATCGCCTGCGCCGAAGCCGAAGCCCGAGGCGCCACAGCCGAAGGCGCTGACGGCGGAAGTGGTGCCGCTGACGAAGATGCGCGCGATCATTGCGCAGAGGATGGTGGAGAGCAAGCGGATCAGCCCGCATGTGCACTCGGTCTACAAAGTAGACATGACTCGGATCGTGCGGCTGCGGGAGCGGGAGAAGGCCGGGTTCGAACAGCGTAACGGCGTGAAGCTCACCTATATGCCGTTTATCGCGGTGGCGGCGATCGAGGCTCTGCGGCGGTTTCCGATTGTGAATGCGTCGCTGGTGGAGAATCAGATTCACTATCACGCGAACATCAACCTCGGCATCGCAGTGGCGCTGGAGTGGGGGCTGATTGTGCCGACAGTGCGGGAGGCGGAGAAGCGCGATTTCGCAGGCATCGCGAAATCTATTGCCGACCTTGCGGGGCGGGCGAGGGCGAAGAAATTGTTGCCGGACGAAGTGGGCGGATCGACGTTCACGCTGACAAACCCGGGGATCTTTGGCGATGAGTTCGGGATTCCGATCATCAATCAGCCGGAGGCGGCGATCCTGGCGATTGGCGCGTTGAAGAAAGAGCCGGTAGTGCTGACCGATGCGGAAGGGAATGACACGATCGGGATCCGATCGATGCAGTATTTCTGCCTGGGGTTCGATCACCGGTTGATCGACGGCGCGGATGCAGGGAAGTTCATGAGCGAGTTCAAACGTCAGCTGGAGACTTGGGATCGGGCGATCGGGTAAGGACGGGGCGCCGTTTCCTAATTCTTCAAATGCGGGATCGATTTCTTCCATTCGAAGAATGTTTTGTCCCATCGGAATACCGGCGGCAACCGAAGGTTTCTCGACCCATCGCGCGGCACGAAGATGTATGTGTAACCGCGGTAAGATTTTCCCTTCCAGCCCAGAATGGCTTCGTGAGAGAGTCGGCGGGTTGAAAGCCATGTCACCTTCTCAATCGCGTCCTTGTGGAGAATCACGCGCTGGCTAACCATAAAGAGAAACCACAACCCAAACGCGCCAGTTGCGGCGATGGCGATAAAGTCGCCAGAGCCGAACGGCATGTTCATTAATCTTAAAAAGCGCAAGAACGAGGTCGTCACTGCGAGGGTGAAAGGCGTCCAACCAATCCCAATCATCACGAGCCTAATGTATGAGTCTGCTTGATAAATTCGGGGGAATTTCACACTATCGCCGTGGTTCGGGGTCTCGTTCGCGGGTCCGCTCATTTTGCAAAGGCCCAGGCGAGGCCATCGGTATCTTTGCCGGTGGAAAATGTGCGGGCGACCTTCCATGAGGTGATGTCGATTTCGGATACCTGATTCGCGTGCATGCAGGAGACGTAGGCGGATTTGCCGTCGGGGCGGACGAGGACTTCCTGCGGATAGTTGCCGACGGGGATGGTGCGCGCGACTTGCATCGTGTTGATGTCGATGACGGCGACCTCGTTCTTGTCGGGCAGGGCGACGAGGAGCCAGCGGCCATCGGGTGTCACGGCCGATCCGTATCCGGTGGTCTCCATGGGAACCCATTTCGCAACCGTGTTGGTGGCAGTGTCGATGACGGCCATCTGTGGCTTGGTCTGGTCGGCGGTGAAGACCCACTTGTCGTCGGGCGATATGGAGATGCGCTGCGTGTTTGAAGAGATGGCGATGATCTTGAGGACCTTGCGCGCGGCGATGTCGATGACGGAGACGGAGCCGGGGCCGACGTTAGCAGTGTAGGCGCGGCGGCCATCGTGGGAGAGAGCGAGCATGTGGCTCTCGGGCTGGCCGGTGGGCAGGGTGCCGATGATCTTCAGCGTTTTGGGATCGATGACGGTGATGGTCTTGTCGAGTTCAGTGGTGACATAGAGACGGCCGTCTCTGGGACCGATCATGGGGCAGTGCGGGCGAATGCCGTGATCGAACGCGATGTTGCCGGTCACTTTTTGCGTAGCGATATCGATGACGGCGATGTTCTGGCCGTCGGTGCCCGGCTTGCCTACGCCGGAGTTGCCGTAGATGGGCACGAAGGCGAGTTTGCCATCGGATGAGGCGATGACCTCGTGGCCGGTGATGCCGCCTTCAGGAACCGAGACGAGCACTTTACCGGCCGCGGGATCGACGATGGCGAGACTCTGGGCGCCTTTTTCGGCGACAAGGAGCCGGGGCGCCTGGGCAAAAGCAGAAACTCCAAAAGCAAGTGCGAGTGAGGGCAGCAGGAACGCGCGAGCGGCTTTCAAAACGGGACCTCCGGGGAACACACCGACTATATCCCACCGGCACTGCGATTCGCTCAGGAGTGGGAGGCCCAGGGGTTGTAGGTGCCGACGCTCCAGGAGTGGCCCTCGGGATCTTTCACTGTGAATTCACGGCTGCCGTAATCGGTGTTCTGAAGTTCGCGAACGATTCTGCCTCCGGCCGCCTTGGCGCGCGCGTAGACGGCGTCGGCATCGGAGACCACGATGTAGGTGCTGCGGGTTTCGATGTTGCCGAGGTCGGAAGGGGACTTGAAGCCGCGACCGTATTCATCGTCTTTGCCGGAGCCGAGCATGATCATGCCGCCGTTTAGAGTGAGCTCGGCATGGCCGACGGAGTTATTGGGACCGGGATAGACGGCGTGGCGCGCAAAACCGAAGACGTTGCAGAGCCAATCGATGGCGGCATTGGCATCTCTGTAGCGCATAGCGGGCATGATGGTGGAAGCGGTTGTGACGGTAGCGGTTGGCATAGCGGACCTCCGTGGGGATTTAGATTACGTGAACAGGATGACAGCAAGAGGCTGCGGTCATCTTGGAAAAATCGGAAATGCGCTGGATGCGAGCTAATCGGCGCGGATGTGGTTGGCCCATTGGGTGCGGCGGGCGGAGTAAGTGGTGGCGTCGACCCCGGAGAAGGCGCGGAACTCGTTGGCGAAGTGGGACTGGTCGTAATAGCCGCAGTCGAGAGCAAGTTCAGCCCAGCGGACCTCAATGCCTGCATGAAGCTGGCGAACGGCGCGCTGGAAGCGCTGGATGCGGCACCAGACTTTTGGAGTGAATCCGACCTCTTCACAAAAGACCTGCGACAGGCGACGCTCGCTCCAGCCGATCTGGCGGGCGGTTTCGCGGACGCTGGCGATGCTGGGGTTGTGCGCGAAGCAGCGCAGGGCGAATTGAATTTTTGGCGGGCGCGGGCTGCGGTCGAGGCGCGACGTGAAGCGCGCAGCAAGGAATCGTTCGAGCGAGAGCAGGCGGGCCTGAGGGGAGTGGAGTTCCCGCAGATGATCGCGAAGGCGTTGCGTGTCCGCTCCCCAGATTGCATCGAGCGCAACCGTCTGGTTGCTGAAGTGGTGAGATGCGTCGCCGGCAAAGGGAGGAAAGCCCGCGGGTGAAAAAACGATGCCAATGAGGTCGGCCATGTCGCTGGTGTCGACAATCTCGTAGACGGAACGGGCTCCGACGATGAGCGCCGGCGGCTTGCGAACGTCGGGCAGATTTTCAGGACAATCGAGGACGAAGTCGCGGGCAAGATTGATGATGACCTGTACGCTGCCCGTGGGCAGGACGCGTTCGCGGGCGTGCGATGCGTGGCTGACCCGGGCATACCACAGCATGCGTACAAAGGGTGCGAGGGGAGCGGCGGGGATGCGCTCGAGATAAAGCAATGCGGCCTCGGATGGTGCTCCCGGCGGGCGTCTTCTGCCGCAAGGGGCCTGGGGATGGTTATAGCATGTGTTTGGCTCAACCGGAATCGAGCGGTGGTTTGGCCAAGGGAAGCGGGATTTCGATAGTCTGGATTCATGAAGTTGCCGGCGGCTGACTCAGAACTCGTGCAGATCATGGATGGAGCGCTGGCGGTTGCGGCGCGGCTGGCGGGCGCGTGGCTGGCCTGCCGACCGGGATGCACGCAGTGCTGCCATGGGGCGTTCGCGATCAACGCACTGGATGCGGAGCGGCTGGCGGCGGGGATGGAAGCTCTGCGCGCGGCAGATCCGGCAAGAGCCGAGGCCGTGGAACAACGTGCGCGGGGATGGATCGCGGAGTTTGGACCGGAGTTTCCGGGGGATTCTGTCACGGGCGTGCTTGGGACGTCGGAAGACGAACAGATGGAATTTGAGAATTTCGCCAATGAGGCGCCCTGTCCGGCACTGAATCCTGCGACCGGGCTTTGTGATGTGTATGAATGGCGGCCGATGACGTGTCGCGTCTTCGGGCCGCCGGTGCGGATGGGCGAAGGCGAAGCGCTGGGGTGTTGCGAGCTTTGCTTTGTGGGGGCGGACGAGGCCGAGATTGCCAGGTGTGAGATGACGATTCCGCATGAACTGGAGGAGAAGCTAGTCGCGGAAACGGGAGATACGGCCGAGACTGTGGTGGCGTACGCGGTGGCGGCTGGAAAATCAGCGTGAGTTGGGTTTTCGTAATCGAAATAGGGCGCTAAAGGGGACGGCTAAAGGCTCTGATTGATTCACCATGGGCACGGCCTATGAGCGGGCCGCGAGTAAAAAGTGGACGTTCGGTCGGGAGCGACACATAACCTTCTATTGCGTCGCGAGCAGGTGATGCTTGACGGCGTACTCAATCAGTGCGGCGCTGTTGCCGATTCCTAGTGTCTCCATGAGCCGGTACTTGTGGAATGCAACCGTACCTGGCTTGAGGTCAAGAAGGTATGCGATCTCTTTCATGGGTTTTCCTTCTGCGATCAACTGAAGGACCTCCCTCTGGCGAGGGGATATACGTTTTTCTGACTCAGATTCCGCATTGGGCCGAAGGAGGAATTCGACGGTCTCCCTGGTGATGAGCGGCGAAAGATAAGACTTGCCTCGGAGAGCGGATCGCAAGGCGATCAATAACTCCACCGCGTCGCATTGCTTGAGAACGTAGCCGGAAGCGCCGCGGCGAAAGGCCCCAGAGACGACATCGGGGCCCATGGACGCCGTCAGATAAACAAGCTTGGTAGAGGGACAATTTCTCTTGATCGTTTCCCCGGCGTCAAGCCCATTTAAACCCGGCATGGAGATGTCGAGGATCACAATGTCGGGCCGTAACTCACCAGCGGCCTTGACCGCTGCTCGTCCGTTCGTGACCACAGCAATCACATCGAATTCCGGTTCAATCAGATGCTTGCAAGCCTCAGCGACCAGCAGATGGCCGTCGGCTATCAAAACCCTTGTGGCTCGAAGGCTTACCATTCAATCTCCTCAACATCCAGGAACAAGGCAGCGAAAAGTGGATCAAAAAAGTCCAAATATCCCCGGCAAATTATGTCAGGCGAAACTTCTATGGCCGTGTGACGGGTATCACTTCGGGATGTGATTATGTCGATGGTTCGCGCTCTTTCCTGAAGGTTCGCCGGTGCGAGAGGTATGTTGATTTTCAAAATTGGACTTTGCGAAGCTTTGACAGGGTTAGAATGAGGAACCCGGAGAGTTGAACCGAAGAGGCCGAGTGACACTATGGCCGTAGCCCAGTTAACGCTTGAACTGCGCATCGAACATGCGCAATCGCTGAAGGACCGGCGGCAGGTGGTTCGTTCGATGAAGGACCAGTTGCGGCAGGGCTTCAATATTTCAGTTGCGGAGATGGATGAGGCGGTGACGTGGCGGTCGGCGACGCTGGGTGTGGTTGCGATTTCGAGTTCGCGCAGCTATGTACATCAGCTGGTGGAGGAAGTGGAGCGGGCCGCGCGGAGAATGGCCAATGAACTTGGAGCGGAACTCACCGACAGCTTCTGGGAGTATCTCGAGAGCTGAACGAGTATTGGCAGGCAGAAAAGGAAAGGGCAGCGATTGGAATCGCTGCCCTCTTCTACCCTTCTCTGTTCCTATTGGGTTACTGGAGCCGCTGGAGCTTTAGGGGCTTTCAGGTGCGGCACGCTTTGCTCGTTCGTTCCCCCGACGGCGGGGGGTGTGGGAGGCGGAGGAGGAACCTCGTCTCCGCGTTTGATGTGAATGTCACCGTTTTCCGCGGTGAGCGCCACCTTCTGGCCGCCAGCACCGACTTTTCCGCTTACGGTTTTGCTTTCATCGCCGCTCACGGCCAATGGGAAGTCCGTAACGATATCGCCATTTCGCGTATTGCCGGTGACCGTTACCTGCGCATTGGGAGGCAGGGTCAACTCCACATCGCCTTTCAGGTTCTTCGCTTCTACCGAGTAGTTGCCGGCGGAGTCCACGGCGATCCGTCCGTCGCGGTTTTCGACATAGCTGTCGCCGTAAATCTGGCTCAGATCCACGTCTTTTGAGTGCGTCGTCACACGAACCTGGCCCTTGGCTTGCGTCACGCGCAAATTGTCGGAGTTCAGGGTCATATCTCCCGGGAGCGAGGCAACGTCAAGTTCCGTCACCGAGGTGCGCACGTGTATCGGCCCGGTCACATTTTCGAGATGCACATCGCCAAAGAGCTCTCCGTTGATGGAGACCTTTCCGGTAATTTCGGAGAGCGTAAGGTCGTTGCAATTTCCATCAGCCGTGATGTCGCCGTCGATCTGGTGGGCTGAAAAATCTCCCTTGTCGGTGGCGAAATGCACCTGGACCGAACCCTTGATGACGCTCAGGTGTACATCTCCGTGGCTGGAGTTGATGGTGAGTCCGCCATTCAGATTTGCGGCCGTCACATCGCCGTGCCCCGAGTGGACGGTTACGTGTGCGGACTTGGGAACCGTAATTGTGAGGTTCAGCCGGCCGTTTTTGTTGCCATCTGACTTCACCAGCACGGTGCTTCCGCTAACGTTCACGTGGGCCTGTTCCGCGTCGAAGATTTTTTTGGCATCTTCATCGGAGCTGGCATAGGCGACCGCGTGGGCACGCACCTCGATGTTGGGCGTGTCGCCGGAGCTCACGCTCACATCGCCGCGCGGGTTTTCGATTTGCACAGCCGCGTTCTCGGGAATCGGCACATTCAGCACCTGCTGATCGAGGTCGTGCTGAGGCAATCCGAACATGTTGAAGAAGTCGTCGTGATCGCCGCCCCAGTCGCCTCTCCACGGGCCCAAGTAGCCACGCGTCCAACCCGACGCGGCAAATCCAAGGATCGCCAGCAGGATCAGGACGCCTACGAAACCGGTTCCGCGTCTTACAGGCGTTTCGCGGCGCAGATCCAGCGCCCACTCGGCCAGCATGGCCAGACCCGCGGCAATCAGCATCATCGGCCACCAGCGGCCGTACCATGCCCAGAAGGCTGACGAGCTGAGGCGTCCCGCGTAGATCAGGAGCCACACCACGCCGATGGCAACCAGGATCAGCGGGCCGACCACGGAAGGAATACGCGGTCCGTAGACGTGCTGATACTTCGCCTTATACGCGTATTGCTGCGCCTTCCATGCGTCGCGCTGAGCGCGCCATGCAGCGCGCTGCTGCTCGCGATAGACCCGCCACTGGGTGCGCGGATCGTATCCGCCGGGCGGAACATTGGGTGGAGGTACGCTGCTCATGACTGCCCTCCTCCAGAGGTCTGACTATTGCTGTAATCCTGCGCAGGGGCGGGCACGATGGATGTGCCGGGCTGCGGTTGCGCGGCTGTGGGCTGAACACCGTAGGGGTACGGCCCACCCTGATACATGGCCGCATCTCCGGCAGCGGCGAGTGCTGCACGCTCGGCCAGTTTCAGCACACCGATCAGGATGAGGAGGAGCGGGAAGAAGATGTTCCATCCATCGAGCAGATTAGCTTCGTGAAGGAGCGCCACAATTCCCAGGAGAAGCAGAATCGCCGGTCCTCTCAAACGTCGAATCAAAATGTAGCGGTTCATCGTACGCCTCCCTGTGTGCCGGGTCCTGCGGGCGGTCCCTGAGGCGGGGTGTCATTCAACCGCCGAACCACCAACCATGCGCCGAGCGCGATAAAGATCAGCGGCCACAGAATGTGAATGAAGCGCTCCGCCAAAAATCCAAGCTGATTCATGAGAAGCAAGAGCCCGAACCCGATCAGGATCACTGCGCCGATGGGCTCCTTGCGTTTCCAGAACACCGGAGGCACGGGAGGCACCGGGGGCATAGCCGGATCGATGTATCCCGGCGGCGGGTAGGGGGCCTGGGCCTGCGCATACGGGTATTGCGTGTAGGGCACCTGCTGGTAACCCCCCATGCCTGGGGCTGGTCCGGTTCCTGGTCCGGGCTGGGCCGGCATTCCAGGTTGTCCCGGCATTCCAGGCTGTCCTGGCATTCCCGGTTGCCCCGGCCGATGCTGAGGACCACCAAGATTGAGCCAGTTGCCTACCTCGTTCAAGCCGAGGGGGTCGGGCAGCGGCTGGCCGTCACGAATCGCCTTCGCGGTGTGGAAGGCTTCGAAGGACTGGTAGAGGATCCAGGCAGGTATAAAGAGCCCGAACAATCCGTAATGGGTGGTAATGCTGATGATGACGACGAAGATGACTACGTGAATCAGCCCTTTGAAATACTGCCCGTTGTACATCGCGCCGACGCCCGGGATGATGCCGAGCACCGCGGCCACCGAGGGATTCGGTCCGCCGGAAGGGGCAAAAGGCTGTTGTACGTTCTGCCAGGCAAGCATGCACGGCTCGCAAAGGATCTGTCCGTTTCCGGCATTGCGAACGCATGTCGCACAGAGCGGCTTGCCGCAATTCTGGCAATACGCTGTTGCTGCCACTCCCTGATGATTTACGCAGTCCATACTGTGCTCCCTTCCCGTATTGCCATGTCGTAACCGGGTTGCAAAGAGCAGCCGCCGGAATGCGCGGACTGAGAAGCCAGGCCATCTGGTTTTATGGCCGGGCCGACTTGCCGGTCGTGAAGCGTAACGGAAGTTTCCAGATAATCCGAGTCCCTTAGGGATGGCGTCCCCGACTGTTCCGGAGCTCCGGACTGCTGGGGAGGATCGACGCGGGACCCGCCGTCTTTCCGATTAGGGTTTTGTCGTGACTCCCCCGGCGCTGCCGGCTGAGTCTGCTGTTGTTGCTGGCGGTTCTGCTGCGCGTTGCGGCGCAGCTCTTTCATCCGCGCTTCCACCTCGTACACGAGCCGAAGGTGGTCGTAGTAGCGAATGATTGGCGTCGAGGCCATGGTCAGGCGGCGCTCCATGAAGGAACGTACTGCGCTGGGGCGAAGGTTGGAGAGCCGAAAATCAGTTAGCCGGACGCCGGTCATGTTCAAAGTCAGAGCGATGGAGAAGAAGGCCATGGCCGCAGTCATCAATAAACGGGGCTCGGCGAAGCGGCGGATTCGCCCCATCATGCCCGGCCGCTGCCATGCTGGGATGGCAATCGGAACCACGTTGCCGGCGGTGGCCAGCTTGTACTCGGATTCGTGTCCCGGCCCGGTCTGCGCGAGGATCTTATCCAGCAGACCCTCCGGGACCTCTGGTTCCGGGCTTAGAAACTCCAGCCATTCCCTGCCCTGCCGGGCTTCCTCAAAGAGTGCGGTGCATGCGGGGCAACCGGCCATATGGGAGGCGAAGATGCCCTCATCGTCGGGCCGCAACTGCCCGTCCAGCGCGTCGGCCAGGAGGGTTTCCCAAAGGCCGCAAGCTGGGGAGTTCGGAATGTTTCCGCGGTCCGCCATTACATCACCTCCCGCTTATTACGTTCCAGAAGCCTTGCAAGTTCCGCGCGGCCTCTGCTGATGCGGGATTTAACCGTCCCTTCCGGTATGCCCAGCACCTGGGCGATCTCTTTATAATCCATATCCTGCAAATCCCTCAGGATGACTGCTTCGCGGAGTTCGACGGACACCTTTGCCAGGGCGCCCTGAACCATCTTGGCGAGCTCTTTCTGGGCCGCTTTTTCGTGGGGGGAAGGTCCGGCGGCCTGGAGTCGGTCAACCGGCCTCAGCTCGTCAGTCTCGTCCCAGCCGGCGTCGAGAGAGTCGGTGGCGCGTTGATTGCGGGTGCGGCGGAAATTATCGACGAGCAGGTTGCGGGTCATGGTGGTGATCCATACCTGCAGGCTGCCGCGAGAGGTGTCGAAACTGGCCAGGTTGGAGTAGATCTTCAGGAAGACGTCCTGGGTAAGATCCTCCGCATCGGCTCCATTGCCGGTGAATCGATAGCAGAGCCCATAGACGCGACGATGGTGCGTCCGAACCAACTCGGCCCAGGCCCCGGAATCCCCTGCCATACACCGGCGGACGACTTCAGACCAATCGATCTCCAGCGGTCTTACCTCCCCACTTGCGAGGCGGTCATCCGGCATCATTCTCTTCGCTTCCTGACCGTGACGGTGTTCCGGCGTTCGTGGCGTCTCATTCAGCTTGCGCCCCGTCCCCGTGAACAAATCGGAACCGGATGCCGCTTGGGCGGCGCGGCTTGTCGGCTGCTCTTTGCGCCGGGATGGCACCGGGGACCCCAGCAAGCGGCTTTTGCTTGTTGGGGTGGCCACCGTTGGCGCCACCATTCCTGCCACGCTCCAGCTTAATGTACCCGCGCATGCCATAGCGGGTCTTACGAAGATTTTGCAGAATTTGTTCCAAACCGGGTTACTACGCAAGCAGGTTTCCGCAAGAGACGTCGGGATTTGCCCCATTTTTGTTGCAACGCTCGTATTCCGGATCCGAATTGCCCGCGCGAAGCAGAGAGCTGTAACTTTTCCTGGCCCGGCAACATCTCATGGTTGCCTGCGAACACAAAGGCCCGGAGAACGCAATGGTCCGCTCCCTTTCCCCGCAAAGAATTTTCTTTGGTTTTCTGCTGGTGCTCGCACTTTGTGCCGGATGCCAGGCAGCAACCAACAGCCCCCTCCCCCCGGCGACTACCGACGTTCCCCTGTCAAAAGCTTCGGCCAAGCAAACCGCAGTATTTGCGGGCGGCTGTTTCTGGGGAATCCAATCAGTCTTTGAGCGGGTTAAAGGCGTGGTGGCCACAACCGCCGGCTACTCCGGCGGGTCCGCCAGCACGGCAACCTACGCACAGGTCACCACGGAAACGACGGGACATGCCGAGTCGGTTCAAGTGATCTACGATCCATCGAAGATCACCTACGGGCAGCTTCTTCGGATCTTCTTCTCGGTCGCGCACGATCCGACTCAACTCAACCGCCAGGGTCCCGATGTCGGAAACTCCTATCGCTCCGCCATCTTCTACACCAATGAAGAGCAGCAAAGGATCGCAGTCTCCTATATCGCCCAACTCGACGCGGCCAAGGTCTTTCCGAAGCCGATCGTCACGCAGGTCGTACCTCTGAAGGGTTTCTACGACGCCGAATCCTACCACCAGGATTACGCGCTCCACAACCCCGACAACCCGTACATCCTGGTCTGCGACCGCCCCAAGATCGGGGCGCTGAAACAGCAATTTCCCGAGCTTTTTCAGGATTACAAGGGCAAGTAAGAGCATTGGTGTCGGCAGACAGCACCGCTACGATCTTCCGATAGTTGCTAAAAGCAACTAATTCTCTTATTCTGATTTGCATGCAAGCCCACACGGCTCTTGCCCGGCAGGTCTCTTCGGTTCGCGAGTTCAACCGCTTCTACACCGCGCGGCTGGGACTTCTGCGCAAAGCGCCATCTTGGAGGCGAGTTCTCGCTTACGGAGGCCCGCATGCTTTACGAGATCGGCGCACACCCGCGGATGACCGCCTCGGAACTCTGCGCCACGCTCGGTCTCGACCCCGGATACATCAGCCGGCTGCTCGCAACTCTGACGCGGCGCAAGCTCATTCGCCAGGCTGCGTCCAGGGCGGATGGGCGCGAGAAACTGCTCACCCTAACCGTTAACGGGGAAGAATCGGTCGAGCGTCTCAACACACAATCCGACACCCAGATTGAGCGGATGCTCGATGGGATCGATTCAGCGGACCGCGACAACCTTGTGACGGCTCTTGCGCAGGCTCACCGGATTCTCGCCACTCCGTCGAACGAGGTCCGGATTGTGCGTATCGCTCGCGCGTCAAGCGAGGCTCGCGAGATTCTCGAGGAATACTACGAAGCCGTAGGAGTGGTGAAGCGGGATGATGCGGCTGCGCTGCAAACGGTGCTCGACGATCCCGCATCCGGCATGTGGCTGGCCACCATCGGCAAGAACGTGGCGGGCTGCGTGATGCTGCGCGGGCTGGACTCCATTCCTGGCGCGGGCGAGTGCAAGCGCCTCTACGTCAGGCCTGCCGCGCGCGGGTTCCATATCGCGACCATGCTTCTCAATGCACTGGAAGATCACGCGCGGAATCAGCAACTCGACTGGATCTACCTGGACACGTACGACGACCTCAAGGCTGCCATTGCTCTTTACGAGCATCGTGGATACCGACGTTGCGCGCGGTACAACGACAATCCGCAGGCGACGGTGTTCATGCGCAAGAGCCTTTGACTAATCCGGATCGTTCGTGACGACTCGAACTGTTGATCCGAACTTGTGGTAATCGCGAAATTGCACCACATTCAGGTTTGTCTCCAAGCCGATTCCGTCGATTTTCTTGACAGCACCGCTGTGAATCTGTGAAACAGCCACACTCCGGATGGGGCAAATGTAAAACTTTTCCGCGATGCGCACTGACCCGTACTGCACGGCAATGTTGGACATAGACACTGGGTCGCCAGGCTGCAAATCCGCCTGGAGCGTGATGCGGTCGATTTGTCCGGTTGCCGGATCAATGTAGACCTCTCCGTGATAGCCCGGCCGGTCGTGAAATGAGGCCGACTCCGGAGCATCTTCCGATCTTGCGTAGCAACAGAAATCAATTGAGTTGTGAGAAGCCGATCGGGGAATTGCATAGCGAAAGACAGCTACTTGCTTGCCGCTCTCACTCCATTGCCATCGACTCCAACGCAGGCTGCCCTGGAATGAATCCTGCAGCACCAGTGCGAGGATCGCACCGAACTCGCCCCAGGTTGAAAGTCCCGCAGGCGCATTCGCGCCCGCAATCGCGTCTCCAGCACCGCCAATCGGGCGATTCACCTCATGACCGGCCCGAACAGCAATCTCATGTCTGGACTCGCCGACGATGTGCATCTGGATTTTCGGCTTGGAATGCTTTGTCCCTTCGACGACCGGCAAATCGTTGAAGCTCTGGGTTATCCGCAGCGCGAGAAGATCAGGGAGCAAGCGAAGGGCGCCGTTCGCGTAATCACGCGCTTCTTGCATCATCTGCTGCTGCATGGCAATGCCCGGTGGCGGAGAGTGCAGCAACTCGACGGAGGGCGGAACTGCAAAGGTTGACACCGCGGCGAGCAGTTCGAGCTGCTCAAGCGTTTTTGGGCCAAGATCAGCGTGGGATTCAATACGGGCGAGCGTTGTGCCGGTCAGCTGTTCCGAGAGTGTCACACGACCCAACCGCTCGGCGATTTCCGCGTCGGGCAGCTTTGCCGCGTGCGAAGAGGTCAAAAATTGCTCCAGCTGCGCGACCGTAACAGGAGCGGCACCGAAGACGGGCGTGATCACGACCGAGAGGGTCAGGAGAACTGCGAAAGTACGCACTAATCTCACCCTATAAAGAGCTACTTGCTTTTCTGGAAGCCCGCAATAGTTTCGACTATCTTCCTCCGATTACGTAAACAAGCTGTCTGGACAACAGATTCAGCTCATCTCGGTCATGACCAGCATGCGTGGTTCGGTCATCTCTTCAATGGCGGAGCGGATACCTTCGCGGCCGAGCCCCGAGTCTTTCACTCCTCCATAGGGCATGGGATCAAGGCGCCATGCGGGCGTGTCGCCCACGATGAGTGCTCCGACTTCCAGTTCGCGAAAGGCGGTAAGGATGCGGCCTGCGTCGCGGGTGAGCAGCCCGGCCTGCAGCCCGAACCGCGAATGGTTCACCTCGGCCAGCGCCTCCTCAAAGTCAAGATACGGTTCGACGACAACCACCGGACCGAACACTTCTTCATCGCGGATCTTCATTCCTGATTTGGTACTGGTAAGAATTGCCGGCGTGATCATCGATCCATTGCGCTCGCCGCCTGCGATCAACCGCGCACCGGCGGCGACGGCTTCCTTGATCCAGGTCTCCACTCGTTCCGCATCGCCTGGACGGATGAGCGGTCCGACTTCAGTGGCCTCGCTGGCCGGATCGCCGGACACCAGCTTTCCCGCGATCTCAACCAGCTTCCAGAGGAAGGTCTGGAAGATGCTCTTATCTACAAAGACGCGCTGCACACTGATGCAGGACTGGCCTGCGTAACCGAAGGCCGCATGAGCGGTGCGCTCTGCGGCGGCATCCAGATCGCGATAGTCACCGTGGATGACGAGGGCGGCGTTTCCGCCCAGTTCCAGCAAGACGCGCTTACGTCCGGAGTGCGCCTTCAAGTCCCAGCCCACTTTGGCCGAGCCGGTAAAACTCACCAGCTTGATGCGGTCTTCTTTTTCCGCAAGCCAGGCCGTGTCGGAGTTGGAGAGGGTGAGGACTGCGAGGGCTTCTTCGGGCCATCCGGCTTTCAGGATCACTTCGCCAAGGGCAAGCGCGGTAAAGGGAGTCTGCGGCGATGGCTTGATGAGGATGGGGCACCCTGCTGCAATTGCCGGAGCGACTTTGTGGGCGACGAGGTTCAACGGGAAGTTGAACGGGGTAATAGCCAGCACCGGGCCGACGGGAAAGCGCTGCACCAGTCCCCAGCGGTTCTCATTGCCCTCCGTGAGATCGAGAGGGATTGTCTCGCCGCCGAGACGGGCGGCCTCTTCGGCAGCGGTCTTGAAAGTGAGTACGGCGCGGTCAACTTCTGCGCGAGCGAGGCGGAGGGGTTTGCCTGCTTCGGCGACAATGAGCTTCGCGAAGCGATCCTTCTGCTCGATGAGGGACGCAGCAATGTCCTCGAGGATTTCGCGCCGTTTCCAGCGTGGCTTGGCGCGCGTGCGGCGCATGCTGGCTACGGCGTGGTTTACCGCCTCGCGCGCATCGGCTCGCGTTGCGACTGTGACTTTGCCGATCAATCCCTGGTCCCATGGCGAACGAACCTCGAACGCCTCGCCATCGTTCCACTCTTTGCCGCACAAAAGAAATCCGGTTTGCGCACCGGGACGCATTTTCATACGGTAACCGCTCCTGCATGGATCTTCCTCAAACGATGTTAAACAGCTCACGCGGTATTGGGAATCTCGGCGTGGCTCAATCGCTGCGCCGCCCCCCGGTTTCGGCGGAGCAGGGCCAACCAGACAAGCCATGATTCGACTTTCTCTGATTTCTCGATACACTTGATGCTCGATGATTCACGACGGAAAGAGCAGGAAACTTCCCTTCGATCCTTCTGAGGCCCTGGCGCATCTGCGCGCAAGCGATTCGAAGCTCGGTTTGTTGATCGACAAGGTGGGCGAATTCAGGCTGCGTCTCGACGCGGCACCGTCTCCCTTTGAGTCGCTGCTGGAATCGATTCTGTATCAGCAACTTCACGGTAAAGCGGCGGCCACCATTCATCGGCGTGTAAGGGAATTTTTCCACGGCGATCCCACTCCGCAGCAACTGCTGGATACGCCGGACGGGCCGCTTCGGGCTGCCGGCGTCTCGGGGAACAAGATCAAGGCCATGCGGGATCTTGCCGCCAAGACGATTGATGGAACAGTGCCGACGCACAAGGCAATTCTGAAGATGCCCGACGCGGACATTGTGGAGCGCCTCACCGAAGTTCGCGGCATCGGCCCGTGGACCGTGGAGATGCTTTTGATCTTCCGCATGGGGCGCCCGGATGTGCTGCCCGTTACCGATTACGGCGTGCGCAAGGGTTTTGCGCTGACCTTCCAGCGGCTGCCGAAGAACCGGCCGATCGAGGCCGCCGACCTGCCCAAGCCTGATGTGGTCTTCAAGCGCGGACAGAAGTGGCGGCCATTTCGCTCCGTGGCAAGCTGGTACTTGTGGAGAGCTTGCGATCTGGCCAAGAGCACGCCGCCGGCCGGCAGAGCCGTCGAGGAGTGCTCTTGATACCGCCGCTGGTGGCCGAAACATTCGCTGAGCTTCGCAAGGAGAAGGTCTCGGCCTACCGGAACTCTCGTTCCCTTTCGACGGACTTGTTTGATCGAATTGCTGAACTATGCAACACGTACGTACTGCAATCAGATTCGGGGCGTGAAGCGATAAGGGCTCTTGTCTCGTTCGAGATGTCGTTCTTGTTCTTCTTATTCAGCGGCCGCACAGCCGAGATGGCTGTGCGAGAATCCTCGGAAAAGAGGATCCATCAGAGCATCGTCGCTCTGCTCATCGAGAACGAAACATTCGACCAGCGAGACAGCATTGTTGCTCTTTCGATGGTGTATGACGGCGCCTCGAGAATTGGCCTCGACAGCAAGGACTTTTTTGTCAAGATGAGCGCGCTGGGCGGGATGACCATGCGAAAACAACTCCTCTCCTTTGCCGGGCGCGCGCCGGAAGAACGAGCGTTAAGCGCATTTGGTATCGAACCCGGCACGGACACCGCAGGCAATTTTATCTATGCCGCGTCGAAGAACTGAACTGGCAGTATTCACAGCAGCCGGGATAAGGACGCCGACCGCTGCCGCAGCCTACAATAAACAGGCACAGTTATTCCATCGGCGATCAACGGGAAAGCATGTCGACGAGCAACCGTTATATCTGCATCCACGGGCATTTCTACCAGCCGCCGCGCGAGAACCCCTGGCTCGAGACCGTGGAGACGCAGGACACGGCGGCACCTTACCACGACTGGAACGAGCGCATCTGCGCCGAGTGCTATGCCACGAACGGCGCGGCCCGCACGGTAAACAACAAGAACCAGATCATCCGGATCGTGAACAATTACTCGCGGATAAGCTTCAACTTTGGTCCCACGCTGATGAGCTGGCTCAAGGAGAACGCTCCGCGCACTTACCGCATGATCCTCGAAGGGGAGCGGCGCAGCCGAAAGCGGTTCAAGGGGCACAGCTCGGCGATGGCGCAGGTATACAACCACATCATCATGCCGCTGGCGAACCGGCGCGACAAGATTACGCAGATCCGCTGGGGTATTGCGGACTACCAAAGCCACTACGGCACGATGCCGGAAGGCATGTGGCTGGCAGAGACCGCGGTCGACAACGAAACGCTCGAACTGCTTGCGCAACATGGCATTAAGTTCACGGTTCTCGCACCCAGCCAGTGCAGACGCGTTCGACAGCTGAAGGCAGACGCCACCGCGACCGATCCTGCATGGACCACGCCTTTGGGCAACTCCGTCGACACCACGCATCCCTACCTGGTGCGTTTTGACTCGGGTGTATCGATCGCAATTTTCTTTTACGACGGGCCTACTTCGCGGGCGATCGCGTTTGAAGGCTTGCTCAACTCCGGCGAGAATTTTGCGGCGCGGCTCAAGGCGGGATTCAAAGAGAGCGGACAACCTGAACTCGAAAGCGTTGCCACAGATGGAGAGTCGTACGGCCATCATCACCGGCATGGAGAAATGGCGCTGGCCTATGCAGTGAAGCTTTTGGAGCAGGACAAGGCAGGCAGGCTCACGAATTACGGCAGTTTTCTTGCGCAGTTTCCGACCGAATGGGAGTGCGAGGTCCTTGAGGATACCTCGTGGAGCTGTTTTCACGGCATAGAGCGCTGGCGCTCCGACTGCGGGTGCAGCGGCGGCAAGCCGGGATTCAATCAGAGATGGCGCGCTCCATTGCGCCGTGCATTTGATGACCTCCGCGATGCAATTGCGCCGCTTACGGAAGAGGAAGGCGCGAAGCTGTTTACCGATGCGTGGGCCGCGCGTGACGTGTATATCGGACCGATTCTCAATCGCAGCAAAGATGTCGTCGATCGGTTTCTGATCGATCATCAGGCGCATCCACTGACCACCGGAGAGCGCGTGCGCGCGTTGCAGTTGATGGAGATGCAGCGCCACGCGCAACTGATGTACACCAGCTGCGGCTGGTTCTTCGACGATATCTCCGGAATTGAGACTGTGCAGGTGATCGCCTACGCTGCGCGGGCGCTGCAACTGGCGCAGGAGCTTTTCGGCGAGCGTGCTGCAGGACTGGAAGCCGCATTTCTAGCATCGGTTGCCGAAGCGAAATCGAACGTAGGGGGCGCGGGGGACGGTGGGCGGATTTACCGGGAAAAGGTTCTACCGATGCAGCTTGGACTTGAGCAGGTGGCTGCCCATTACGCCATCAGTAGCATCTTCTCGTCGTACGCTGAGGAGACTGAGCTCTTCTGCTACCGCGTCCGCCGAGTCTCCTATGAAGTATTTTCGTCAGGCCGCGGCAGGCTTGCGATGGGACGCGCTCACATTGCGAGCGCCATCACGGAGAAATCGCAGACATACAGCTTCGCGGTGCTCCACTTCGGAGATCAAAACATCACCGCCGCCGTCAAGCCTTGTGAGGATGCAGATCTTGCCGAGTTTGAAACCTTTGTAGCACGGACCTCAGAACAGGTGCAGAGAGCAGATTTTCCGGGGGTGATCCGACTGATCGATCGATACTACGGCCACGTCGATTACTCACTCACCTCACTTTTCAGCGACGAACAGCGGCGGATCGTGCAGCTCATTCTCAATTCCACGCTGTGGGATATCGAGGGATCGCTCACCAGCATCTACGAGGATCACGCCAGCCTGCTGCATTTCCTCTCGCAGGCAGGGCTGCCCAAACCACCAGCACTGACAATGGCGGCGGAGTTTGCCATCAACGCGGGGGTGCGCCGCGCGCTCGAAGCCGAACCGGTGGATCCTGCGCTGCTTCGGTCGTTCCTGCAACTGGCTAAGGCGGACAAGGTGCGGCTCGACACCACCACGCTCTCCTACATTGCCGACCATCGGATGAAGCGCGCCATGGTCGAGCTGCAGATGTCCGCCGGTTCACTGGAGATGCTGGAACGAGCACTGACAATGGCGCATACCCTGACGGAGCTGCCGTTCGATCTGAACCTGTGGCAGGCGCAGAACATCTGGTACGAGATCCTGCGTTCGTCGAGCTATGCGCTCACGTCACATAACGCAGACGAGCGTCCGCACTGGGACAAGGATTTCAACGACCTCGGCAAATGCCTCTCGATCGAGACCACGGCGATGACCGCGCCGGATCAGCTGATGGAGGCGACTGGGGATTGAAGTTACGGCCGCTGGCCGGACATCACCATGCTCTTCCAGAGGTAAGGCGCGCGACCGCCGCCCCGGAACTCGAGGTGGCGAAAGCCAGTCTTTTCGAGGAGCTGTGAAAGCGTTCTTCGGCTAAAGAACTTGATGTGTTCTCCCACTTCGGTAGCAACGAGATGCCTGTCCCATTTATCCAGCAGGGAGAGCGTCAGATTTTTCAGATATCCGTGATACGGCGTGGAACAAATGAATTTGCCCCCGGGCCGCGTGGCGCTGAAGCAGCCCGCAACAAAACTCAGGGGATCATAGAGGTGCTCGATCACCTCGAGACTGTAGACAACGTCGAACGGCTCTTCACCGAGATTGCGAAGGAGATTCTGATCGGCGGGAAGAACCTCAAACCTACCTTCAGGGCACTTCTGGCGCGCCATCCGAATGCCGGTCTCCGACATATCGATACCTACGATTTTGCAGCCGCGCTTGATCACCTCGGCCGCAACCGAACCGTTGCCGCAACCGACGTCGAGCACACGCGTATTCGGTCCGAGTTGCGGGCAGAGTTCAAACAACGCGGGAAGAGTGTAGTCGTGACAGCCTCCGAGGGAGGCGTTGGCGTATTCGCTGGGAACAATAGCTTGACTTGTACTCGTCATGGGGGAAATCACGAAGCCGCTCATCGGACTCGCGGACGAAGCGTTTGAGACAGTTTACAGTACAAGCGATTGATGGCCATGATGGAGCGGACCGAAAACCGCGGATCCAGAGGCGGCTTTCAGCTCCGCTGCGTCATTTTGATGTGCAGTTCCTTCAATTGCTGATCGCTCACCGTTGTTGGCGCGTCCGCCATCAGGTCGATGGCTTTCGCCGTCTTCGGGAAGGTGATGACCTCGCGCAGGCTTGGCGCGCCGGCCAGAAGCATGACGACGCGATCGAGACCCAAGGCGATTCCTCCGTGAGGCGGCGTGCCATACTCGAGCGCGTCGAGGAAGAATCCGAAGCGCTGCCGGGCTTCTTCGTCGGAAATGCCGAGCGATGCAAAGATCTGCTGCTGGACATCTTTGCGATGGATCCGGATCGAACCCGACCCAAGCTCCAGCCCGTTCATTGCCAGGTCGTAGCAGTCGGCGCGCACCGAGGCAGGATCGCTGGTGAGGTTCGCCATGTCTGCCTCGTATGGCGCGGTGAAGGGGTGATGCGCCGGCATCCACTTGGCGCTCGCCAGGTCATACTCGAACATCGGAAAGTCGACGATCCAGATGGGATGAAACGCCTTCGACCCATCGAGCAGATCGTCGCCGCCTGATGATTTCGCGTTCTGGACGACCTCGTCTGTCAATTGAAAGGCTTTGTGCCGGTCGGCGTATTTTTTCGCCAGCTCGCTGCGGAAGTTTCCGGCAGCAAAATACACGTTGATTTCGCGTTCGCTCAGCCGCCCCGGGAACTTTGTATCGCTCGCCTTGATGTGATGGGCGGGATCGCCGGCGACCACGATGAGGAAATCGCTCTCTCCGGCGCCGGTGAGTTCGCGAATCTTCGCGACGCTGTCGGGGAACGACTTCGCAAGGCGCTTGAAGTCATCGATGAACTTTGCGCCCTTTTTCTGATCGAATTGCGGATGATTCTCTTCGCGCTCCTTGCGGCTCAGCTCGCCAACGCCGGGAATGCGGAATGCGACAACGGGCAGCGCAGGATCGATCTGCAGCGTTTCCAATGCCGCATCGGTAAAGGCCGCGCGCACGTCGGTCAGGCCCGGTAAACGCAGGTCCGGCTTGTCCGATCCGTACTGGCGGATCGCCTCGTCGTAGGTGATGCGGGGAAAGGGAGCCGGCAGCGAGATGCCTGCAGCCGCCCATGCAGCCGCGCAGAACTTTTCCACCACGCCGAAGACGTGTTCACGTCGCGGGAAGCTCATCTCGAGATCCACTTGCGTGAATTCGAGCTGGCGGTCGGCTCGCTGGTCTTCATCGCGGAAACAGCGCGCGACCTGGAAATAGCGGTCAAATCCCGAGATCATCAGGATCTGCTTGAAGATCTGTGGCGACTGCGGCAGAGCGTAGAACTCGCCCGGATGGATCCTGCTGGGAACGAGGAAGTCGCGAGCGCCCTCCGGGGTCGACTTACAGAGGATTGGCGTCTCGATCTCCAGAAATCCCTGGCTGCTGAGGCTTTCGCGAACGGCGCGGGTTATCTCGTGGCGAAGCCGGAAGTTGTGCTGCATCTCCGCGCGGCGCAGATCGATGTAGCGGTACTTGAGCCGCACCTCTTCGTTCTGAATTGCCTCCTCGGCCGGCGAAAATGGGGCCAGCCTGGTGTCGTTGAGGACGCGAAGCTCGGTCGCCTCGATCTCCACTTCGCCGGTTGGCATCCTGGGATTGATGGCATCGTTGCCGCGCAGGCGCACCTTGCCGACAGCCGCGATAACGTACTCCGGCCGAACCTGTTCGCCCTTGGCGTGGCCGTCGGGCGTAAGTTCCTTATCGAGCACTACCTGGGCGATGCCGCTGCGATCGCGCACGTCGAGGAAAATGAGGTTTCCGTGGTCGCGGCGCCGGTTCACCCAGCCCATCAGGACCACGTGGTCACCTGCGTTTGCGGCACGAAGGTCGCCGCACATATGGGTGCGTTCAAGATTGCCTAAAAAGTCGAGCACGGTTCCAAATTCCTATCTTGATTAAAAGAGCACGACCCTGGTCGTGCCGAGAAGTGACAACTGACCACCGATCACTGACCACTGGACGCCTTCAGCGCCCCTGCCAGCTCCGCGCGCGAAACCTTGGTCTGATTCCCGGTTGAAAAGTCCTTCACCGTCAGGATACCGGATTGGAGCTCATCCTCTCCCATGATGACGATTCGCCGGGCTGTCCGGTCCGCGGCTTCAAAGGACTTCTTCAGCCGGAAAGAACCGTCGCCCAGTTCGATGGTCAGCCCCGCCCGGCGGAGTTCGCGCGCAAGGGCCAGAGCCGCCGGATTCACGGTTTCACCGAGGGGAGCGATATAGGCATCAGCCTTCTCTGGTTTGGCTGCTTCGAGCGCCTGCAAAGTGAGCACCAGCCGATCTTCGCCCATGGCAAAGCCGATGCCGGGAGCTTTCGGGCCGCCGATGGCCTCACTGAGGCCGTCATATCGGCCGCCGCCCAGCAGTGCATTCTGAGCGCCCAGGCCGCCGTGCGTGAATTCAAACGTAGTGCGGGTGTAGTAGTCGAGGCCGCGCACCAGCCGGTGATTGCGGGTGTACGGAACTCCGGCCGCATCCAGCGCCGCCGTCACCGCGGCAAAATGGGCCTTTGAGGCTTCATCGAGAGAGTCGGAGATCCTGGGCAGTGTGTCGATGACCGGCTGGTCCTCCGGCACCTTGCAGTCGAGCACGCGCAGCGGATTGGTCACTGCCCGCCGCTGACAGTCTCCGCACATTTTGGGCGCCAGCGGGATGAGCGCTTCCCGAAGGGTTTCGTTGTAGCGGGCGCGGTCTGCGGAGGACCCGACGGAATTCAGTTCCAGCGTCCAGCCCGTAGATTCCCAGCTCGTCGAGCAACGTGGCGAGCATCTCCAATACTTCCGCATCGCGCAAGGGCGATTCGCTACCGGCCGAGGGCGGCCCGATCACCTCTGCCCCGATCTGCGAAAACTGGCGGTAGCGGCCCTTCTGCGGCCGCTCGCGCCGGAACTGCGGCCCAATGTAGTAGAGCTTCTGCAATTGCCCTGTTTCGCCCAATTTGTGCTCGATATAGGCACGAACCACGCCGGCGGTGTTCTCCGGCCGCAGGGTCAGCGACTGCGGCTTCTCGGACTGCGCCCTCGCCCGGTCCTCCCAGGTGTACATCTCTTTCGAGACGATGTCGGTCTCTTCGCCCACGCTGCGCGAGAAGAGCGAGGTGTCCTCAAACACCGGCGTCCGGATCTCTCCGAAGTTGTAGCGGGCAAAGACGGCGCGCGCCGTCGCCTCAATCCGATTCCACAGCGCGGTCTCCGGGGGCAGCAGATCGCGCGTGCCGCGCACGGCTTTCAAAGTAGCCATATCCTTTTCAGTTTAAATGCCCGATGAACCCGCCTTTGAGCCCAGTTGAACTGAAACTCAGTGCATCTTCCTGTCGTTTGTATCAATCCAAAGGCCATGGAATATCGACTTCTTGGAGGCTCTGGCCTCAAGGTTCCGGTTTTGAGTTTCGGCGCCGCTACTTTTGGCGGAGGCAACGAGTTTTTCAAGGCATGGGGCAACACCGATGTTGCCGAAGCGAAACGGCTGATCGACGTTTGTCTCGAAGCCGGGGTCAACCTGTTCGACACGGCTGACGGTTATTCGGACGGCCGTTCCGAAGAGATCCTGGGCAAGGCGCTGGAAGGTCGCCGGGACGAGGTGCTGATCTCCACCAAGACCTACTTCCGGATCGGCACCGGCCCGAACGATGCCGGGACTTCGCGATTCAGGATGCGGCGGGCAATCGAGGCAAGCCTCAAGCGGCTGCAGACCGACTACATCGACATCTACCACATGCATGCATTCGACGCGCTGACGCCGATCGAAGAGGTGCAGGATACGCTTCAGTCGTTTGTCCGCGAGGGCAAGGTTCGCTACACGGCGGCTTCGAACTTCTCCGGCTGGCACCTGATGAAGTCGCTGGCGGTAGCAGATCGTTACGGATGGCCGCGCTTTGTGGCACACCAGGTGTACTACTCGCTGGTGGGCCGCGATTACGAGTGGGAACTGATGCCCCTCGCCGAACAGGAGAAGGTGGGCGCTCTCGTTTGGAGCCCGCTCGGCTGGGGACGGCTCACGGGAAAGATCCGGCGCGGGAAGCCGCTGCCCGAAGTGAGCCGGCTGCATAAAGCGTCTGATCCGGGGCCGCAGGTTCCGGACGAATACCTGTACAACGTGGTGGATGCGCTCGATGCAGTGGCCGGCGAAACAGGCAAGTCATTGCCGCAGGTTGCACTCAACTGGCTGCTCCAGCGGCCCACGGTGTCTTCAATCATTCTGGGCGCGCGTAATGAAGAACAGCTGAAGCAGAACCTCGGCGCGGTGGGCTGGAACCTGACTGCAGACCAGGTAGCTAGACTCGATGCCGCCAGCGCCGTGCAGCCGGCATATCCCTACTGGCACCAGAGAAATACGCCTGAGCGCAATCCGTTGCCGGTGTAGAGAAGGGTTTATAGTCTCGCAGTTCTGAGTTCAGAGTTTGAAGCATCCACACTACGAACTAAGCAACTGTGAACTTCGAACTACTTTTATTCTTCTCTGAGCACCTGCACCGGCTCCACGCGAGACGCGCGGAATGCGGGTACGAGCGAGGCGCAGGCGGCAACCAGAAGAATCAGGCAAATTACGCCTCCGTAGGTGGCCGGATCGAGAGTTGAGACTCCGTACAGCATCGCGCCGATGAAATGGCTGAGCCACAGGCCAAGACCTAACCCAGCCGCGCAGCCCAGCCCGGCCACGCGAATTCCCTGCCACAGAAAACGCGCAATAATCCGGTTGCGCATCGCGCCAAGCGCCAAGCGCACGCCCACCTCGCGCTGGCGCAGGCGGCCAAGGTAGCTCAGAGTTCCATAGAGTCCGATGCAGGCCAGGGAAACCGCTGTGGCGGCGAATATGGTCAGCAGGATCGTCCGCAGACGGTTCTCTGAGGATGCGTCATCCAGATGATCCTGCAAGGGCGCGAACGAGTAGACCGACCGTGATGGATCAATCTCGTGGATTCGGCGCCGGATGGTCTCGGCCATCGCCATGGGGTCGCCCTGTGTGCGTACCAGGTAATTCGGAAACGGATCAGGGGCACTGAAACATGAGTAGACAGTCGGCACCGGACCTGTGTTCAGTCCCTCCTCCCGGGCGTCGCCGGTAATCCCGCGGATCATGCCGCTGGGAAGAAAGTCGTTGTAGGTTGCGCCCGCGAGTTGATGCCCGACCGGCGATGTGTCGCCCATGTATTTCTCCGCGAAGGCGCGATTGACCAGGACCTCGCTCGTCCTGGTCGCTTGTCTGCACGGCTCGCCTGCCAGTAGCGGGATACGCATAGTCTCCAAGTAACCCGCCGAAACATACCGGCTGTCCGCGAGGATGGGATGCCCTGGCTCAAGCTTGCCGTCAATCTTGAACTCGATCTGATATAGCGAAGGAACTCCGGGCAACATTGCCGTGGTCGCCGCAGCCTCAACCCCCGGAATCGCGCGAATCGCCTCGAGTGAACGATCGATCCTCTGCACTACCTTCGCCATCTCACTTGTCTCGCCCCACGATCCACTGATCTGGAACGTCAGCACATGGCCGGGATCAAATCCCGGATACACGCGCGAAAGCTGCTGGAAGCTGCGCAACAGCAACCCCGCGCCGATCAGCAGGGTGACGGCCAGCGTGATCTGCATTCCCACCAACAGCCACTGGACCGTGCCCCGCGTCGCAATCTGCGTGCGGCCACCGGCTGCCAGGGATCGCGCCAGGGATCTCCGCGTCCCGCGCAACGCCGGAAAAAGTCCGCAGAGCATTGTGGTGAGAACTGCCGCGGCAAGCGTATAGACCACAATTTGCCAGTTCAGCGTTATCTCTTCCGATCGAGGCAAAGTCTTCGCGAGGAGATGGAAGCCTCGCGCAGCGGTGCCGGCAATCAGCAATCCAGCCAGCGAACCGAGCAGGGCAAGTGCGAAGACCTCGGTGAGCAATTGGCCGATGATCCCGATCCGCGAAGCGCCAAGTGAAAACCGGATGGAGATTTCGTGCTCGCGCTCCGTTGTTCGCGCCAACAGCAGGGCGGCGATGTTCGAGCACGCAATCAACAGCAACAGCGACACCGAACCGTAGAGCAGCCAAAGCGAGCTGCGGGAATCTCCGACAACCACATCCTTCAGCGCCTGTGTCTGCACGGTGAGTTCGGCATCCGGCCTGGGGAACTGCCTGCCCAATTGGGTCTGAACCGTAACCAGATCCGCCATTGCCTCATGCAGCGTTATGCCCGGCTTCATTCGCCCGATCACGGTGAACCAGGTTGCATCGCGGCGCTGCGCAAACGGAGCGTCGGGCGCGCTTGGCGTCCACATGTCCACGTCTGCTTTGGGGAATTGGAACCATTCCGGCATGACTCCGATGACCGTCGAAGCGGAGCCGCCCACGTGCACACTCTGCCCTACGGCGGCCGGATCGCCATGAAACCGGCGTTGCCAATACCTGTGGCTGATCAGCACGGCAGTTGGCCCGCCCCAATGCTCTTCATTTGGCGCGAACTTGCGTCCAAGCTCAGGCGAAACGCCCATCACCTCGAGGAAACGCGGCGCTACCAGGCACTCCGTCACTTTCTCAGGCAGCGCGCCCGACGTCTCCGACAGGTCGTCGAAATAGTATCCGCTGATCGCCTGAAACGTGGAATTCAACCGGTTCCATTCTTCCAGGCGCACAGGCGCAACAAAATGGTTGGCATCGCGGCTCTTATAGTCCTGCTGGTAAATCGCAACCAATTGATTGCTGTTCGGATAGGGCAGCGGCCGCAGAACAATTGCATCGATCGCCGAGAAGACCGCGCTGTTAGCCCCTATCCCCAGCGCCAGCGTAAGAATTACCACGGTCGAAAACATTGGCGACTTGCGCAGAAACCGTCCCGCAGCCTTCAAATTGAACAGCAGCGCCTCGAGGAAAGCCGAAAGATGCACCTCGCGCACCCGCTGTTTCACCTGCTCGTGTCCGCCGAATTCGAGCACGGCACGGCGATGCGCCTCCTCCGGCGACATCCCCTGGGCGATGAAGTCCTCAGTCAATTCGGCAACGTGGAATGCGAGTTCCTGGTCTACCGCGTCCCTGGGCACTGGCTTGTTGCGTGAACGATTCCATCCGATCATCGCCGCCCTCCTACCGCGCCGTCGCCAGAATGAGCTCAACAGCCCGCGACAGCCGGTTCCAGGTGTCCTCTTCGGCCGCTAGCTGCTTGCGCCCCTTTGCAGAGAGCCGGTAGAACTTTGCCTGACGTCCGTTGTCGGACTCTCCCCAGTCAGCTTCCAGCCACCCGCGCTTCTCGAGCCTGTGCAATGCCGGATAAAGGGACCCCTGCTGCACCTGCAGCACGTCGTCGGAAATCTGCCGAATGCGTTGCGAGATTCCGTATCCATGCACCGGGCCAAGAGCCACAATTTTGAGAATCAGAAGGTCAAGTGTGCCCTGGAGCAAATCTGCTTTCTCAACGGGAGTCATCGCTCTCTCCTAGATAATCGACATATTCAATCTACATATGTAGATTGTCAAGGAGAGAGTGACGAGACGCGCGACTCCCTGTGCGCATGCTTGCGCTATCTTTTTCGATTGGAGTGCGGGGAGTTATCGGGACGGATTATGCCAGCGGTGATGCTTCTTGTAGACGTAGTGGCCGATCATCCAGCCGAACGCGCTGCCCACAAGAACATCTGACGGGAAGTGCTGCTGTCCGAGCACGCGAGTGAGGCTTACACCGGTGGCAACTCCGTAAATTCCCAAGGCCTTCCATTTTCCGGGGTACTCATCCGTCAGGACCGCGGCGCTCGACCAGGCCAGCATGCTGTGATTCGAGGGAAAGGAGCCGTCCACTCCGACGCTTGTCTGAAAGAATTTGCCTTTGGCGTCGTTCACGGCGGGCCGCTCGCGCAGGAAGATCAGCTTCATGCCCTGTTCGACGATGAGGCTATCGATCAACGCCTCTCCTCCCAGAATTCCTGTTTCACGCGCGTGCTCATTGTTACCGAAATGCCCGGCTGCATACATCACGACGGGAGCCGCTATGAAGGGGCTAACGAGGACATTGGATGCATTGGTCGCGGTATTGTTGAAGCTTGGATTCTGCGACACAACCTCGGTCATCGCCTCGTGGTCCGTTGCAATCGCAAGGGTTACACCTATCCCGAGGGGAACCAGGTATTTCAAATCCTTATCGCGGATGCGAACAGGGCTCGACCAGATCATGCCCTGGTCCTTCAACAGATTCAGCGGGACTTCCTTGAGCGTAACCGGGGGCTGAGGCTGTGGCTGGGGTGCTTGCGGAATGGGCGCCGGGGGCCAGGTCTGCGCGTGGCCAAGCGCACAAAGCATCATGATGAGCAGAGCAAAGGCAGAGACGCAATGCGGGCGCAACGAAAAACGGAACTTTCTGAAGAGGCTCACACGTTTCTTCGATGGTAAACGATCGCACCCGCGTCTTCAGATGAACAACGCTTCATTCAGTCTTACTTGTCGGATTCGGCCAGATAGATCTTCACGTAGTCGAGATAGTTCTGCGCATACATCAGGATCAGCTTCCGATCTTCATCGCCCAGCACTCTGCGCTGCTTCCCCGGCACGCCGGCCCACAACGTTCGCGGAGGAACGATGGTGTTCTCGGGCAAGACCGCTCCGGCGGCGATGATGGAGCCTTCGCCGATGCGGCAGTTGTTCAGAACCGTCACGCCCATTCCAATCAGGACGGCATCTTCTACCACGCAGCCGTGGACGGTGGCGTTATGCCCGATCGTCACCCAGTCGCCGACCGTGACCGAGTACAGGTGGCGCTGCCCATGAAGCACCGAGCAGTCCTGCACATTTGAGTTCGAGCCCACTCGAATGGAGTGCACATCGCCTCGGAGCACGGCGTTCATCCAGACCGAGGAGTTCTCGCCCAGCGTTACGTCGCCAATTACCTGGGCGGAGATATCGACGTAGCAGCTTGGTGGAATCGAAGGCAGGTGGGCCTGGTAGCGGCGGATCATGGGATCAGAACCTCCGGAGGTCAGTTTACGCGATGGCGGGAAAGTCCTGCTTTTTCCGGGGTTTGCGGATCGGGCGGGCAATTCCTTCAGATCAAAAAACAGGCTTGAAACATTCCTATCGCTCAAGGTTTGGTGCCCAAATCTAGGGTTTACCCTAAGTTGTCTAACGACTTGAACTTCCGATATCATAGTTGTGTCGGTTATGGCAGGTTTGGAGGTGGGATTCGTTGGCAGAGGTTCGATTGCAAGAGGGCGAACCGCTCGAAAACGCTCTGCGTCGGTTTAAGCGAAAGGTACAGCAGGAAGACATCATCAAGGAAGTAAAGCGTCATTCCTATTACCTAAAGCCCGGTGAGAAGCGCCGCGTGAAGGCAGCATTGGCACGCAAGCGGAATCGCAAGAAGGCTCGCAAAGAGCAGGACTAGTTTAAACAGAACCACCAACATCGTTGCATGTGCCGGCCCGGGCTCTTCCGCCTTCCCCCGAGTGTGAGGAGTCCATAAAAAAGCAAGAAGTGGCCGGCACAAACGAATTCTTATATACATTGCGCTAAGCTGAGCATCATCAGCGCGGAATCTTGTCTCCTGCTGAGGAGACCCGTACTATCGCCGCTCCATTAAACAGCGGCCCGGGCCCCTTGTTATTTAGAGGACGTTTCAAAAGACAGGGAAACGGAACCGGCGCGCTCTCCACTTCATTTGCCGAGTAGACCTGCGTTCCCTTCTTTTGGGGAAGAGGGCCATGGAATTTGCCGACAGGGTTTTGAAGTGCAGCGACTGCGGAGCGGAGTTTGTGTTCACCGCGGGAGAGCAACTGTTTTTCCACGATAAACAGTTCAAAAACGATCCCAAACATTGCAAGCAGTGCAAGGCCAAGCGGGCGAGTGGCAGCAGGGTGCGCGCGGAGACGCGAACCACGTGTTCAGCGTGCGGCACCGAGACCACGGTCCCTTTCAAACCGACTCAGGGCAGGCCAGTGCTTTGCCGGGCCTGCTTCCAGAAGCAGGTGAAAGGCGCTCCAGCGACTCCGGCCAACCCTGAATCCGCTGTATCAGGTTGAGGAGATGGGCACGTTCCGAATTTCGCGTGGACTCCGGACGCTTTCACCGGGGCTTCTTTAAAGCCCTGTGTCCGATATCGTGCCGGTAGTAGATTCCGTCGAAGTGAATCTGCGCCATGGCCTGATAAGCACGCGCGAGTGCCTGCTCCAGCGAACTGCCGACGGCTGTTGCGCCCAGTACCCGGCCGCCACTCGTCACGAGCTGCCCGCCAACGCGGGATGTTCCTGAGTGGAAGATTTCCGCGTCGGGAGTCTGGGCTGCGCTGCCCAGTCCACTGATCGGGAGGCCTGTGTTGTAGCTTCCCGGATATCCTGACGAACTGGCTATCACGCAGGCCGAAGCGCCAGGGCTCCAACGCAGTTCGGCATCCGATAATCGGCCGTCGATGCAGGCTTCCAGCGCGTTCACAAAATCCGATTCGAGACGCACAACAATCGCCTGGGTCTCGGGGTCGCCGAAGCGCGCGTTATACTCCAGCACCTGGGGTCCTTTCGCGGTCATCATCAGGCCGCAATAGAGAACGCCGGTGAAAGGAGTGCCCTCGTCCGCCATGCCCTGGACGGTGGGTTGAGCGATGTGATGGAGGATCCACTCTGTCATTTCGGGCTCGAGCATCTCGCTGGTGGAATAGACGCCCATGCCTCCGGTATTGGGGCCGGTATCCCCTTCTCCGATCCGCTTATGATCCTGCGCGGGCACCAGGGGCGCGACGCTCTTGCCGTCGGAGAGACAAAGGAAGCTGATCTCTTCACCTTCGAGGCACTCTTCGATCACGACCTGCTGCTCCACAGACCCGAGCAGGGCGCCACTGAAAAGCCCCTGCGCGGTCTCGAGCGCGAAATGCCGCGTGGGGCAGATGATGACGCCTTTGCCCGCGGCCAGCCCGTCGGCCTTAACGACGATCGGCGGATGGAATAAGTTGAGCGACTCCTCCACTTCCTTCGCACTGGTGCATACGGCGTAGTTCGCGGTTGGGATCTGGTGGCGCTTCATGAATTGTTTTGCAAATGCCTTGCTGGATTCGAGCCGTGCCGCCTCGCGGGTCGGTCCGAAGACCCGGTAGCCACGCTCGCGAAACGCGTCAACGACGCCGAGCGATAGCGGCAGTTCCGGTCCCACGACTGTCAGGCTCGGCTGCTCCACCTCGGCCAACCGCACCATCGCGTTCACATCTTTTACGTCGACGGGAACACAACGGGCGATCTGCGCAATGCCGCCATTCCCCGGCGCGCAAACAACTTCAGTAACGCGCTGGCTGCGGCTGACGGCCCACGCCAGGGCATGTTCGCGTCCGCCCGAACCCAGAATCAGAACTTTCATTTGACCGACACCTTTCAGTCGCTTTCCGTTAAAGCGCAGCGGCTTCGAGCGAAGCCGCAAAAATCATGGTCGGCAATCGGGCGGCGGGAAGTCAAACCCCGAAGCGGCGCGCGCCCGCAAACTTGCTTATTGCAGACCGGCTTCAGTTGAATACCGCTCACTGGAGCCTTGCAACCATTTCAGTGCGTTGAAGCGTTCCCTGACGATAAACGCGACCTCACCAGCTCGGTCATGCGGCACCTTCGCAAGCGGCATTCCGTCGATTGCCGCATCGCCATCGACGAACTCCAGTTCGTCCACCAGCAGAGCTGGGCTATCTGGACCCTTCAAATGCGCAACGAAATCCATCTTTTCCTCCGGATGCAGGACGAAGTGTCCTATCCGCCAGTTGAAGGCGAGATAGGTTCCGAACTTCATTTCGATTTCTTCGGCATCGCGAAGAACCGATTGCGAAAGGCGCTCCTTCGTGCCGGGCTGGAACATTCCCAGGCTCATACTTGCAGGTCCGGGATGGCACTTTGTCCTCGGATTCGGGAGTTCCGCCAAACCAAGAGACCAGGCAAGGGCAACCATACCCTCTGACAACCAACTTGTTGCAACACAGTCCGACAAGCTGAGTGTTCCGAACGGCGCATTGAGCATGGCTAACTCGTGCGGCAGGAAATCGTTCGTCAGACCGACGCCATTGACGAAGAAGAGAATCATCTCCGACATCTTCTGCGCGCCTGCGTTGGGATCGGCATCGATCATCGACCGGCAGGCCACATACGCCAACGCGAGTGCGCGTCGATGAACAGTTTCGGCATTTCGCAACCGCAGGGGAGTATCTTGTCTCTCAAACATGTTCGAATGCTAGCAGGGACCTAAACTGAACGTGGTGCGCGCGCACCACATTAAACATGGTTGAACGCCGCATCAAGCCGTATCAGGAACAGCTCGCGGAAGACAGGCGCCGCGAGATGCAGCGCCGGGCTTTTCGCCGGAACCAGACTTTTGGCCTGCTCATCATCGCGGCTGTGATTCTCGCCTGGTGGCTCTTCCACACCAACCCTAAATGGATCTTTCCGCCCGGCTGGTGGCGACCATAGCGCCCGGCAATCAAGGTGCGTGGTAATGGAGAGTCCGGAGCAGCACGTCGATTCGCTCTCGAATCATCGCAAACGTTCGCTCAACCTTGTCCGGAATCATCGCCAGGTCCATCGGTCCGATATCTTCGATCTCCCACACCTCGACACGATGCCGGCCGGTATCGACCCACGCATCGCAAAACTGCCTGTGCTCCGATTCCATGAAGACAAGCACGTCATTTGCCTGGATGAGGGCCTCGGTCGTTTTTTGCCAGTTCGCTGCCGCGAAGGACTGAAGGCCGTAACGATTCAGGATATCGGCGGCCCAGGGCGAGATGGCCGCATTTCCGTCGCGTCCCGCGGCTATGCCGCTCGAGGTCACGCGAATCTCAGGAATGCCTTTGGAGTTGCAATAGGCCTCGGCCATGCGGCTACGGTAGATGTTGCCGGTGCACACGAAATGAATGGTCGTCGGGGAAACCACGTGACTAGGATCGCACGCGGCGCTTCCTCGATTCCGCCCTTCCCGTCTAATTCACAACTGCTGTAAGCTGATCGCGCCGGGAGGAAACACATGCGACACCGTTCGAGATTGATTTGCGCCGTGCTGTTGATGTCGTGCCTGGTGGCAGCCGCGAAGAACAAAAAGAAGGTTCTGCTCCCGGCCGATATTGTCGAGGCGCGCACGGCCTGGGTGATCGTCGATCCAGATGCCGGCGTGGACGCGAAAAACCCAAACGCGAACAACCAGGCTCGGAGCGCTGTTGAGAATGCGCTTGCGAGGTGGGGCCGGCTCAAACCGGTAGCGGATATATCGCTGGCAGACCTTATTATTGTGGTTCGCAAGGGCAGCGGAAGGATGGTGGAACCGACCATCGCAGACACACCCGTTAACGCGCCGCCGCCAATGATTGGGCAGCGCACGGATTCAGGAGTGAATGCCTCCGCCCGCACCGGCGCTCCACCCTTCGGAGAACCCGATCCACGTCCGCAAATGGAGATCGGCGATACGCAGGACAATTTCGCGGTCTATCGCTGCGACCGCGGGCATGAGAACGGCAATCCGCTGACGGCGCCGGCCGTGTGGCGTTACAGCGCCCCGGGAGCACTCGCATCTCCGGATGTGCCGGCGGTGGATAAGTTTCGCGACCTGATGCTTGAATCAGAGAAGCAGCTCTCCAAGCCGTAACCGTGATGCCAGCTATGTCGGACTAACGATCGCTAGGACGCATCTCTGCGGACGATCTGGAAGACCTCTTCGTAAATGGTCTCCGGATGCACGGATTTGATGAGAACGTCGGGGCTGCATTGCCCGGGCAAAGCGGGTTTGGACTGGAGCCGTGCGCCATTGCGATCAGACATGAAGACAATCCAGCAGGAAGGAAAGCGGGCCTGAATATCTTTGGCGAGTTCCGATCCCGCCAGATCGGGCAACTCGGTTCCGAGGATGGCGAGCGTCGGCTCAAAGCGAGAAATGAGCTCCCGGGCCTCCGTTCCCGATTGCGCAAATTGCGCATAGTGGCCGTGCAATCCGTACTTGAGTGCCAGGGAAGCCGCGAAGACGCGGTCAGCCTCAACAACCAGGACCTGCCAGTTCTTTGAGAGACTCGCCATACCCTGTCCAATCTTGCTGATTGATTCGGGCCCATTCATTCCAACCGGCTTACGGACACAAACACCCGCACGCAATATCCGCAATCTCACAACATGCTAAGTTTCAGGTCCCAGGTGCGGACACTCTGGCGATGTGTCCGCGCCCGGGCTGGATCTTTTACTTGTTGAGGTCGTCGTCTTTGTAGTATTTGGTGCCTTGCAGTGTTAGCTGAAGGGCAAGACCATTCTTGGTGATCTGGTAAACCCAGACGTCAGGCGCCGCTTCGACGGCTCCTGAATAGGCGCCGCCGGAGGTGCCTGCTTTCGCTGCAGCATCCGCCTGGCCTGATCCCGACCATCCCGAGTTAAGGAAATTATCGAATGCCTTATCCGTCCCAAACACGAAGATAACCCGGAAATCCTTCACACCCACTCCAAGTCCTGCTCCGGCCGAGACCATCTTCATGAATGTCTCCTGCTTGCTCTTGGAGACGGCTATTCCCTTGCCAGTCCCGGTGCTGACAACGAGCACATTGGTTCCGAAGTTCTTGAAGACTGCGTATCCAGCTGCACCCTGAATTGCACTCTGAGCCGATGGTTGCAGTTTGTAGAGATCCTGAAGGGTTTGATCGACTGCTTGCCGAATTTTTGCCTGTTTCTCTTCTTTGCTGTCTGCGAAACAGATGACGGACATCGAGGGAAGAGCAACTGCCATCGCGAACACCATTGCTTTTAATTTCATCGTCGTATTCTCCTGAAAATTCGAGGACAACCTGTGTAAGTGCCGAGAATCGATCCATCCCTGCGCGAATTCACGAGCGGCTTGTCCGGGCTCAGTTCATCAGGCGTCAAATAGCGTGCGCATGCTGACTCGCAGGCAGACTGCTCCGCGGGGATTCCCAGCAGTCTGCGCCGGGAAACGCCTTACTATAGCCCGGTAGTTGTGTGAGCGCCACCTGTCAAAAATACGAGTTGCCGATCTTCAGGCCCGGAATCAGCGCTTCTGCCGGCAGGCCAGACAGGAGGTGAGACCGATTGAACGGCCTGTGTTCAGAGAAGCTACGGGAGCTCTTGTCATCCCTAAAATTCTTCAAACTTCCCGAACCTTCACAGGTAAATTCGGCGGTGTTCCCCTCACTGCTCGATCGGAACTCAGGGTTTAGAATCGTTCGTGGCGTGAACATATGCACGCCATCGATTTTGTCCGCGCAGCGAACCGGCTGCGGCGGGTGTTTGTGTGACTTTTGAAGGGAAGCAGGCGAGCCGATGCGAGCGAAGACAGCAGTTGTGCTGGGCGCCCAGTGGGGTGATGAAGGCAAGGGAAAGATTGTTGACGTGCTGAGCGAGCGCTTCAGCGCCGTGGCGCGATATGCAGGCGGGCACAACGCGGGACACACCGTGATTCACGGCAGCCAGAAATTCGTTCTGCAGCTTATTCCCTGCGGCGTTCTGCGCCCCGGCTGCAAGGGGGTGATTGGAAACGGTGTCGTACTTGATCCCATCGCTTTTCTCAAGGAAGTGGCGAAACTTCGCAGTCTCGGAATCGAGGCAGACGGACAATTGTTTGTTTCCAATCGGGCCCAGGTGATCCTTCCCTATCACCGCATGATCGAATTAGCTGCCGAGAGCGCCCCCGGGCGCCAGCGGATCGGGACGACAAGCCGAGGCATCGGTCCGGCGTACGAGGACAAAATGGCGCGCAGTGGTCTGCGCGTGGTTGACCTGCTTCGGCCGGAGCTGCTGAAGACGCATATCTACGCCGCGTGCTCGGAGAAAAACGCCATTGCGCATGCGCTCTTCGGGACAGATCCGCTGGAGCCCGAGAAGATGTACGAGGAATATGCTGCCGCGGCTGAGGAGGTGCGCCCGTTTGTGACGGACACCGGCAGACTGCTGCACGAGATCCTTGCCGGCGGTGGTTCCGTGATGTTTGAAGGCGCACAGGGCACCATGCTCGACATCGATCACGGGACTTACCCGTTTGTGACGTCATCGTCGGCGACGGCGGGTGGAGCGGCCACCGGAACGGGGGTGGGGCCGACTGCGATCGGCACTGTGATCTCAGTGACCAAGGCTTACGTGACCCGTGTTGGCGAAGGGCCATTCCCCACGGAAATTCACGAGGCCGTTGGCGATCAACTGCGCGCCCGGGGCAACGAATATGGTGCGGTCACAGGCCGCCCCCGACGCTGCGGATGGCTGGATATACCCCTGCTTCGCTATTCGAACCAGGTGAATGGCGCCGAGTGGCTGGTCGTGACCAAGATGGACGTGCTTGATGAACTGGATGAGATCCCGGTGTGTGTCGGATACCAGGTGGATGGCAAGGTGAGCGACGAAATTCCAGCGGATGTCCAGGGTCTGGAGCGAGTCAAGCCGGTATATACGAAGCTCAAGGGCTGGAAGGAGTCGACGGAAGGGATCACGGAGTTTGAGAAACTGCCGAAGGCCGCGCGGGAGTATTTGCGTTTTCAGGAAAAGGAGAGCGGCGCGAAGATCGCCATGGTCTCCACAGGGCCCGACCGCGACCAGACCATGATTCTTCCCGAATTTGCTTCGGCGCTGAATGAGATTCACGCTTAGACTGTACTGACTGCAACATGGGCCCAGCGAGGAACTACTCCCGATGATCAGTTTCACTGTCCGCATCAGGTTTGCCCAGGAAGATCGGGCGGAGATTGCCGAGATTCTGCACGAGCTCACCGCGGCTTCACGCCAGGAACCCGGTTGCGCAAACTACATTCCCCATTGGGTGCAGGGAGAACCGTGCACGGTTCTGATCTACGAACAGTACAAGGACTCGAAGGCAGAAGAAGCCCACCGCCAGTCTCCGCACTTTAAAAAGTACGCGGTAGCCGGGCTCTACCAGAAGATGCTGGAGCGCAATCGGGAAGATCTGGCGGCTCTGGATTGAGTTCTCCGTCGTAAATCAACCAACTCTCCTCTTTTGCCGGAAACGTCAAACCTCTATAGTGGTCATACCATTCGTCACGCAAGGCTTGTGACTATGGATTGCCAAGGCGGAGCGTTTGTGATCTCGCGCATTGACCGTCGCATTGATCCCCGGCTACTATCCGTATCGCCTATGAGAAGGCAGCCTTTAGTGGATTCGAAGCGTCTCTCTGTCGGGCTGGTCATCCTGGCCGTCTTTGCTGTTGCTCCGATGTGGGCGATGCCTCACTCGGACCGGCACGAAGTCCGGCACCAGATCGAGAATCTCGAAAAGGCCTGGTGCAATGCTGTACTGCACGCAAATGTAACGTGCAATGGATGGCTTGCTGGCGGACGACTATATGGCCATCACTCCGAATGGCGTTCTCCAATCGAGGGAACAGGCTTTGGCGAACCTCAGATCGGGCGCGGTGCACATCAGCTCCATCGATTTGTCCGATCGCAAGATTCGACTGTATGGCAAGACCGCACTGGTGACATCTCGCGCCGAAGTTGCCGGCACCAGTCCCGATGGAGATTTATCGGGAAGCTACCGGTATACGCGCGTGTATGTGATGGATGCGCATGGAGTCTGGCACATCGTCAGTTTCGAAGCCAACAAAATTCGCAAGGCCCCGGACCATCGTTCCTCAAAGGCCCAGTAATCGTTCTGAACGTCCGACATCGCGAATTGAGAACGGACGTTCCGCCTCTTCCAGATCCGATCCCCTAAAATTGAGAGCATGCCTGAGCTGCCTGAAGTGGAAACCGTAGCGCGAGGGGTGGATGCGCGCGTACGCGGCGACCGCATCGTCGAAGCGTGGTTCGGCTCGCATCGGGAGCCTTTCAAGACTGCGCCGGGACGACAGGCGAGACTGATTGTTGACCGTCAGATTCAATCGGTTCATCGCACCGGGAAACACATCGTGATGGAGCTAGGCCCTCAGGTCATTGAATCGAAAGGCAAGGCTCGATCGGCCAGAAGAGATGATGCGATCGAGGCTCAGTGGATTGTCCACCTGGGAATGACGGGAAGACTTCTGGTGACATCGCCGGAGATTCCGGTGCCCAAGCACACTCACGCTCGACTCACCCTGGCGAGCGGGCGGGAACTGCGGTTCATCGATGCGAGGCGATTCGGGCGGCTGGAATTTCGCGACCTGGGCCGGGGAAATGCGTTCGCCGGACCGGGAGCAGAGCCCCTGACAATTGAGGCGAAGGAGTTTGCGGAACTCTTTCGAGCCAGGAAGCTCGCGATCAAAGCCGCTCTCCTGAACCAAAAGCTGCTTGCGGGAGTGGGAAATATCTATGCCGACGAAAGCCTTTTCCGCGCTGGCATTCGTCCGCGCCGCAGGGCAGGCGGGCTGACGCGGAAAGAACTTGAAGGGCTGCGAAGAGCGCTGAAGGAAATCCTGGAGAACGCTATCCGGCTTGGGGGATCTTCGGTTTCCGATTATGTTGACGCAGAGGGAGCGCGTGGATTTTTTCAGCTGGAGCATTGTGTTTACCAGCGAACGGGAGAACCGTGCCGGAGATGCGGAAACCCGATCAAGCGGATCGCGGTTGCGGGAAGAAGCACTCACTATTGCAGCCACTGCCAGAAATAGGGGAGTGAATCTACTGTTTTTTGAAGAGAAAAACATCGTGTTTACCAGAATCAAAACGGCCGGGGTTGATTGAACGGCGTAAGTAGTTGAAAGCAAACAGTGACATAAACGGCACGTCGATTGCTACTAGATAAGTGCCAGTGATGTACCGGCTGCTGGAAAAATCCGGCCAGCCCGCAAAACAGCAGACACTCGACAAGAGCAGCCGCCAAAGCAGCGGTAGACCAATCGAGGGAGTCTGTAGAAGGGCGCGATGGATATAACCATCGCCCATAATTGCTGGGAGGCCAGTGACCAGCGCAGGGACACGAAACGCCACTTCAGGAGTGGCGTTTCGTGCTTTGGGATTGCGTGCCGGTCGGGGTTTGTGCAATCCAATCAATATGGGTTTTCGTGGGGTTACTGTTCATTACGGTTGTACCGGAAGTGGGAGCCATCTCCTACTTGCACGGATACGCAGGACCCTGTAGTATCGGAGTTGCCTATCAAGCGGCTGAAGCGAACCACCCGGACAGGGCAGAGAAGGCTCGCCGCTTACAAAAGAATTTTTCGCTACAAGAGACCGGCTAGTTGGCGGCAGCAGCGAAGAGCGCTATAGGACAGGCATCACCCAAAGGGAACCACAGGCAGAGCGTTGCAGTTTGCAAGTACCGGAGTAGCCGGAAGTGCCGTAGTGGGTTTCCGCGGGAAGATGGCTAGTGTTTCTACTAGATGTTTGGCCTCTGGGCCGCATCTGATTAAGTGGCGTTGTTCTCGATTAGAGATCCTGACGACGGAAACGTCGAGGGAGCGGAGAGAATGACGCGGTGCACCGGGAAAGAAAGGTAGACCCGCCGTTCGATCGTCGTGGGTTCGCACAGTTCGTGATAGATTGCGTTGAGAGCTCCGTCCCCGGCAAAGAGCACGGCATTGTCAAGAAAGCTACCGTCATTCGAGTCTCCATTCCCTGCGAGACGCGCGGGCGGGGAGGGGAAGCTCAGCATCCCCGTAATCAAAAATGCTGACCCAAGAGAAGTAATGCACCACATAGCACAGTGCCAGGAAGTGCACGCATGACAACAGAACCGACAGCGCCCCAATCAGAAGTGGGGCCGGCCCCGGCAAACGGCCAGGGACAGTCGCAAGGACATCGGCGCCGCCGGCGTCGTCGCAAAAACAAATCGACTCAGCAGGCTGGACAGCAGCCGCAGGGGCAGTTCCAGCAGGGACAGGCTCCTCAGCAGTCGCAGCCTCAGATGCAAGCGCCGCAGCAGCCGCAGAATGGGCAGCAGCAGGCGAAGCAGGGGTCAGGCCGCCACCGCAAGAAGAAGAAATTCTTCCAGCAGAAGACTGGCGGGCCTCAGCCCCAGCCCGGCAACAGCATCGTTTCCCATCACCAGGGTCGCCGCAAGGAAAAGCAGAGAGGCCCGCGAATGTTTGTGGGTCCGATGGACCACAGCTATCGAACGGTGAATGGCAATGTGGCCGATTCTCCTCCCTCGACTATTCCGCTCACCGGCAATGGCCACCATAGCGGCTTTTACGGCGAGGTGAATGTCGGTGCTCCGAACGTTCCGGTCAGAGCGGATGCGCCAACCCGGATCTTCTGCTTCATCGAGGACCTTTTCTTCCAGGCAAAGATTCAGGAAACGGCCAAGAAGCTTGGAGTGAAGGTGGAGTTCGCGAAGGGCGAAAAAGAGACGGTCTCGCGCATTCTGGAGTTGGCGGAAGCACCGACCCTGTTGGTCTTCGACCTGAACAACCTGAGCGCGAAGCCGATGACTTTGATTCCGAAGTTCAAGACGAAGTTCAAAAGGGCGACTTCCATTATCGGGTTCCTCAATCATCTCCAGGGAGACCTGAAGATGAAGGCGGTCGAAGCGGGATGCGATACGGTTATGCCGAGGTCAGCATTCTCGCAGAGCCTGCCCAACCTGCTGCGCAGGTATGGACTGGAAGAGGAAGACGAGTACGCGCCTCAACCGATGTAATGCCTGCGGATTCGGTAGTGCAGCAGAAGGGCGTCCCGCTTCGTGGACGCCCTTCGTGTTTGCCGTTTCGTTAGACCCAGCCCAGCTAACCCGGAGGCCACGCCAGGGAGCGGCCGCCAAGCAAATGGACATGCAGGTGTTCGACGGTTTGCCCACCATTCTCCCCGGTATTGATCACCGTGCGGAAGCCCTCAGTCAGTCCCTTGGAACGGGCGATTTCCGCGGCAGCCCATTGCAAGTGTCCAAGCAGCGCGATATGTTCTCTGCCAGCGTGCGCGATTGATGCGATATGCGCACGGGGCACGATCAGGATGTGAACCGGCGCCTCCGGCCGGATATCGGCAAAGGCATAGCACTGATCATCCTGGTAGATAGGTTTGGACGGAATGCTTCCGTCAACGATCTGGCAGAAGATGCAGCTCATGGCTATTGAAAAGTCTACAGGTCACTGCCGTTCCCAGCCAGCAGAGAAGACTGGCTGCGGAGACACAGATGCGATAACAATCTGATCGAACTCACCTCATCGCTTTTGACGCTCTTCTTCCCGTGAGTCGAGAAGGCGCCGGATCGCGATGACGAGATTACGGTTGAGGCTTCTGATCGAGGAGAAAGGCACGTTTGAAAGACGATGCTTTCCTGTTTTCTCCATCAACTGGACTACACCTGCCTTGCGGTCGACATCCATAACGATGAAAAGACTGGACTTACCGACAACGCCAACGACCTGACCGGGAGTGGGCACCTTTCGCGAAGCGGGATCGGATTGAATAACAATGCGGGAAATAGCGGAACTCACTAAACACCTCAGCAATCGGGTGACTTCCGGCGACGTTTCTCCTGACTGGACTTGCTCGCACGAGAGTACAGATGCCCGAAGTTTGCCGGAGGTTGGAAGCCCTGCATACAACTCATTGATTCCGCTGATGTAAGTTCCCTTTGCATCCGTGAAAGGGCGGGGGTTTTGTCTCAACAGATACAACACTATGCCCCGAGGTGATCCGAATCACATCCATCGGATGTGACTCCGGTGAGAATTAAGATACTTCAGGAATCGCCTCAGGGAGTGCATTGGGGCGGATCCGGATAGAATAAGTTCAGATCCCCGAACCACTCAGCGCTGTTGCACGGAAGCACGACTCTACAACGTTGAAGTCTGAACGTTCGGAGGCGGGGGTTTCCATTACGTTTTCCCCGCCGCATCCGCGCGGCGCGGCTGAACAGCGCAACGAGGTTCACACTTGGCGACAGTCCAACTTCTTCCCATTTATTCCAAAATCGGCCGGAAAATCTTGCGCAAAACCGGATTGCGCGAAACCGGGCACCGAACGCGATTCGGCGAGCTGCAGACAATGGAGGGCTTCAAGCTCTTTCTGTTAGCGATTAGCTGTCCTCTCCACGCGTGGAGCTGGCCACGAGCAAACAATGAACAGGGCTTTCACGGATTCGATGCGCACCAGACCTGCCACAAGTGCACGTCTCATCGCCTGTTCGATACGCAGAGCTGGCAGGCTGGTCCGATCTATCGCCGCGTTCAGAAATAGATTGCGTTATTCCTGCCGTTCCCACGACTACCTGCGGATTTGGTGACGTCCTGGTCAACATCAAGGCGTCGCCGCCCTGTTTCGTCACGAAACAGGGAAAGAGCAACGATAATCGCCGTTCGCGTAGAGAGTCGCTAGCTGGTGTGATCGAGAATAATTTTCCAGCCATTCGGCCCTTTGCGCCAGACGAGCGAGAAGATCCCTTCGTCTTTCGCTGCCTCTCCATGGGCCTTTCGGGCGAGATGAAATTTTCCGGTGACGACCGCGATCTCGGACTTGCCGCAGCCGGATGGCAACAGGCGAATGTCGATGTCGCTGAAGGTGAGAGCGCCCATTTGTTCGGGGTTCGAGTAGCTCTGCTTGTAGCGACTCAGGATGGGCTGATAGCCCTTGCGCAGGGTTAGACCGATAAACGTGGTGTCGGGCGAGTCTTCGTAGGACTGCATGAACGCGGGAATATCGGCTCGGTTCCAGGCGTCCGACTGGGCCTTGATGGCAGCCCGGATCGCGGCTTCATCCGCCGCCTGCGAGCCGGCCTGCGCCAAGACGTATGTTCCTCCGCAGCAAAAGAGCACGAACAGAGTGATGAGCAAAGCGGCGCGCTTCATCGTTGACCTCCATCAAATGGGAATCCGCAATCAGCTTACAATGACAACATGCCCACCGCGGAAACCTCCCCATTTCGCATAGTGCACACGGTGTGCTCGCACGATTGCCCGGACTCCTGCGCCGTTCTAGTAACCGTGGATGCGGACGGTCGCGCAATCAAGGTTCAAGGGGACCCGTCGCAGCCGGTCACGCAGGGCTTTCTTTGCGGAAAGGTCGCAAAGTATCTGGACCGGGTCTACTCGCCGGAGCGAATTCTCTATCCTCTGAGGAGAAGAGCCGGAGCAGCCAAAGGTCCTCTACCGCGCGGGCGGGAGCATGAGGCGTTCGAGCGCGTGAGCTGGGATGAGGCTCTCGATTCGATTGCGTCGCGACTTCAGCAGATCAGCGACGAGTTCGGGCCGGAATCGATCCTTCCGTACAGCTACGCGGGCACCATCGGTGTTCTCGGTTATGGATCGATGGACCGCCGCTTCTTTCATCGTCTGGGCGGCAGCCAGCTTGACCGCACGATTTGCGCGGAGGCGGGCGGCCAGGCGTGGAATCTTGTGTATGGGAAAAAGCTGGGAACGCCGCCTGAGGACTTCAGGCTTGCGAAGCTGATCGTGGCCTGGGGCGCAAACATCCACGGCAACAACGTTCATCTGTGGCCGATGGTGGAGCAGGCTCGGAGAAACGGCGCGCGGCTCATCGTCATCGATCCCTACAAGACTCGTACTGCGGCTTTGGCCGACTGGCATATTGCCATCAGGCCCGGAACCGATGTGGCTTTGGCGCTGGGCATGATGCATGTGATTTTGCGCGAAGGGCTGGAAGATCGCGCCTACATCGCGGAGATGACCCACGGATTCGACGACCTCGCGGAACGGGTTCGCGAGTACACTCCTGAGCGGGTTGCCGCGTGGACCGGGATGAGCGCAGGCGAAGTTGAGCAGCTCGCGCGCGAGTATGCAACCACCCGTCCGGCAGCCCTACGCCTGAACTACGGCGTGCAGCGCAGTGAGAACGGCGGCACAGCAGTCCGGGCAATCGGAATGCTGCCTGCGCTTACCGGAGCATGGAAATATCGCGGCGGCGGTGGATGGCTCTCCACCTCGGGTGCTTTTCAATGGAACAAGCGCGAACTGGAGCGAATGGATCTGGCCCTGGATTCACCCCTGGGTCGGCCGGCTCGGACGGTGAATATGTCGACGCTGGGCCTTGCGCTGAATGCCGAAGAGGGCGATGAGGATGTGCTGAGCGGCGGGCCCGCCGTGAAGTCGCTGTTCGTGTATAACTCCAACCCTGGGGCAGTGGCTCCGAATCAGAACGCGGTTCGGCGTGGGCTGGCCCGGGCGGACTTGTTCACGGTAGTACACGATCTATTCTTTAACGACACGACGGACTACGCGGATTACGTGCTTCCGGCGACAACCTTCCTCGAGCACTCAGACATTCAGGGCGCCTATGGACACTATTTCGTTCAGCTCTCGAATCAGGCCATCGATCCGCTCGGCGAGTCGCAATCGAATGTTTGGCTCTTCAGCGAGCTGGCGCAGCGCATGGGCTTCACCGAGTCCTGTTTCCGCGATACCGAGGAGCAACTGATCCGGCAGGCGCTGGCGATCGGCCTGGATGGCCGCTCCACCAACAAGGGTATGGAGCACATCACCTTCGAGGATCTGAAGGAGCAGGGGCACATTCCCCTGGCCTTCCATCGTGATCCTGAGAATGAACCGTTCATGCCCTATACCAGCGGCCATCTCCCTACTCTATCGGGGAAGATTGAGTTCTTTTCGGAGTCATTGGCGGCGATGGGACAGGATGGCTTGCCGGCTTTCGTGCCGCCTACTGAATCGAGGTGGAGCGAAGAAGCAAATCGCTATCCGCTGGAGCTGTTGAGTCGCAAAGCGGATAACTATATGAACTCGACCTTCGCAAACCTCGAGGGGCATCGCAAGATGGAATTGCGCACCAGCCAGCGCCTCGAGATTCACCCGGTCGATGCCGCGGCCCGCGGGATCGCCAATGGGGACGGGGTCCGCATCTGGAACGACCGAGGAGAGATCACGCTGACGGCCTTGGTGGATGGCACTGTTCCCGAGGGAGTTGTAGCCGCGAGGCTTGACTGGTCCAAATTCAATCCGCTCGGCGTGAATATTAACGCACTGACCAGCGAACGGCTGACGGACATCGGTGCAGCCCCCACGTTCTATTCGGTGCTGGTCCAAGTCTCCAGACTCTGACAGATTCACTCGCTGCACCTGCGGCATCTGGCGGACGATGCGTGTGCCACTGCCGTGTCAGCGCGCGAGATTTCCTATGAAAGGCGGTACACTGGTTTTATGTCGTGGATTCCGTTTGCTGTCGTACTGATTATCGCTATCGTTTACATGTACACGAAGCGCGCAGGCCAGATTTCGCCGAAGGAGGCGCAGGAGTATCTTCGGGATGGCGCGATAATCATCGATGTGCGCAATACAAACGAGTTCGATTCAGGTCATATTATTCAAGCTCATAACATGCCCCTTGATCGGGTTGACGCGCTAATTCCCTCGATGGTGAAGGACAAGAACAAGGTTTTGCTCCTTCACTGCTCAACAGGTGTCCGCAGCAACCTTGCCAAGAAAAAGCTGGAGGCGATGGGTTACAAGAACGTCTTCAATTTGGGATCGTATGATCGGGCGCAAAAGATTGTTACGCACCAGTAAGTTCTCAGCCGACATTACTTTGAACTGCTCACCCTGCCACATGCAGCCGTAGTGTTGCGCTTTCCAGCCCCGGAGACTCAGCCTTGATCTCGATTGAGCCAGGTTTGGCCGTCGGGCGGATCACTGCGCCGCATGCGCCATGGAAGGTGAGACGGCGCGGCTGGCGAAAACTCGCCACATCTTTTGGATTTGCATTTCCTACTGCGGCTATCTCGCCCTCTCCGTTGACAGTGAAGGAAACGGGGACGGCTGCGTCGGGAACGGGCTGGCCCTGCTCGTCTGCAACCTGGACCATGACGTAGCTCAGATCGTCGCGGCTGGCGTTCAACTCTCTTCGATCGGCAGCAAGCACAAGTTTGTGCGGCTTTCCTACCGTGGTGAAGACTATATTCCCAATCTCAGTTTCGCCTTCGATATGCGATGGCCTTCAGTTCGCCGGGGCTGTACGGAATGGTGAACTCCGCCTTGAGCGCGTCGTTTTCGCTCAGCGTCTTCGATCCGAGCTCCTTGCCATTCAGAAAGAGCTTTGCCTGGTCACCGCGCGTGTAGACCCTCACCAGCATGGACTTGCCTTCCATTCCGGGCCAGGTCCAGCTGCGAAGTTCGTCACTCCATCCCCACATGCTGAGATGTTCGCTATATCCGGTGGGCATCGGCCGCTGTACCGCCATCTCAACCTTGGTGCGGCGCCAGACAACATCACGGAAATATGACTGCGGCTTCTTGTTTCCGATGAGGTCGAGGTCTCCGCAGTACGAGTTAAACCACGGATAAGGACCTGAGAATGAATCGGTACCAGGCCCGTTGCGAATGCTGGAATGGCCAATGCCGGATTCGCCCAGGTAGTCGATTGCGGTCCAAACGAAGTCGCCGATGACGTAACTGTTCGTTTCGACAGCCTTCCAATTCTGAAAGGCCTGCATGGGAAAGGATTCGGTGCCGGCCATGACGCGATCGGGAAATTTGACGTGATCCTTGTCGTACTCGGTCCACTGGTAGTTGTAGCCGCCAACATCGAGATAGGTGAATGCCGGCTGCATTTCGGCCCATCCTTTGCCGGGGTGATCCCATGCGTGGCAGATTGCGGCAGTCACTTTGCGCGTCGGGTCGAGTTTGTGGGCCGCAGCCTGGAGCGCCTTGCCGATTTCGACGCCCTGGGGCTCGGCCCGCTCGTTGATTTCGTTGCCGATGCTCCAGAGGATGACGCAGGGATGATTGCGGTCGCGGAGGATCATGCTCTCCATATCCCGCTGCCACCACTCTCTGAAGTAAAGATGGTAGTCCTGCGGATTTTTGTTGCCGGACTCCCAGCAATCAAAGGCTTCGTCGATGACGAGCATTCCGAGGCGATCGCAGGCATCGAGGAAATCACGCGAAGGCGGATTGTGGCTGGTTCGAATCGCATTAAAGCCGCTGGCCTTCAACAGCTCGACGCGGCGTTCTTCTGCGCGCGGAATGCATGCCGAACCGAGAGGACCATTATCGTGATGCACACAACCGCCGCGAAGCTTGATGACTTCGCCGTTCACGCGAAGGCCCTGCGCGGAGTCGATGTCGATCTTGCGGATTCCAATAGAGACAGAAGCAGCATCGACAGGCTTTCCGTCGACCTCAAGCAGCACCTCGGCGCGGTAAAGATATGCATCGGCCGGCGACCAGAGATGGGGATTGGTCAATCGGATACTGCATGTTCCGATCGCATGCGAATTTGCGGGGATCGCAATAGGCGCCTGCGATTCGCCTGCAACCGCGCCGGTCGAATCGACGAGGCGAACACGAGCAATTCCTCGTTTCGCCGCTGCTGCTCCGCTCTCTGCGGCGACTTCTATATTCACCACTGCGGCTTGTTTCGAAACCTCGGGAGTGGTAACGGAGATGCCAAAGCGGGGGATTCGAACATCGTCATCCAAGCTGAGCCACACCTTGCGAAAGATTCCGGAGCCCGAGTACCAGCGGCTGTTGCGGCCGGTGTTGTTGATGCGCACGGATACAATGTTCGAGCCGTCCTTCAGTCGCGGTGTGATGTCGTAGGCAAAGGGGGTGTAGCCGTAGGGATGGTTGCCGAGAAGCGCTCCATTGAGCCAGACATCGCAGTTCATGTACACGCCTTCGAAACGCAGCTCCGCCCTGCCATTTGGCTTCAGAGATGGCTTGTCGAACGCCTTCCTGTACCAGCCGATGCCTCCGACAGTCCAGCCGGTGGAGATCTGGCCCTCGCTTTCGTTGATGTCGAATGGACCGACGCGCAGAGGATTGGTCCCATCACTCCAGATGGCATCATGGCCTTCTTCGGCGACCGAAGGCAGGTCTTCAATGCTCCAGTCGTGAGGGACATCGAGAGTCCGCCAGGCAGAGTCATCGAACCCGGCGCCCTCGGCTCCTGACGCATCGCCGCGATGGAAGCGCCACCCATCGTTGAAAGCAATAAGGTGATCCTTCATGATGGCGACGAATTCGGCGCCGCTCGGCCACGGGGATATATTCTTCGAGCCGGTTTTCGCTTCGGAATGTAAAGGGAGCAACGAGGCTGCGGTGATGCCCGCGATGCCTTGTAGTGCCTCACGTCGTGTGAGAATCATCTCTGTCTTATCGGTCTTGTTCGAGTCCATCTGCGCACCTTCGTTTCAAAACAGTCCATCCTACATGAGCACACAACATTCATGGCACACAGATTGCCTGAATCTGACGGCGCTCCTGTCGGATTGATGGCGTCTTCAGGTCAAGCGACGTTGGCAAACGGATTTTCCAGCGACGGACATTGCGGGGTCAGGAGCTCAGCGCCATTTTCGGTGATCAGGAGGTCGTCTTCAAGGCGAATGCCAAACTCTCCCGGTATATAGATTCCGGGCTCATCGCTCAGAGTCATACCGGCCTCGAGCTTCGGGTTCGAGATCCCAGCCGTACATATTGTTCCGCACGAAGTAAGGCCACTCGTGGCCATCCAGACCGATTCCATGGCCAACACGGTGAGTGAAGTATTTGAATCCTGGACCGTATCCACCATCCACAATAACCTTGCGCGCGGCGGCATCTACATCTGCGGTGGAGACGCCTGGACGCGCCGTCTCGAGCGCGGCTGATTGCGCACGGCGAACAAGGTCGAAAACTGATTTCATCTTGTCTGTCGGCTTGCCAAGGACGAAGGTTCGTGTGATGTCGGATTGATAGCCCTCTACCGAACAACCATCGTCAAGCATCAAAATCGAGCCCTCGCGAAGGGTTTGCGGCTGGCGCGAACCGTGCGGCAAAGCCGTAAACGCATCGACGTTGAGACTGGCTTCTCCTTCGAAACCGACCCGATGGTAGGCGGCGGCAATGAGAGCGCCAACATCGGCCGTGGTCATGCCTGGATGCACAGACTGCGCGACGGCGCGGTAAACGAGGAGCGTGGCGTGGCATGCCAGGCGCATGCATTCGATCTCGTGCGCGCTTTTGATCATGCGGCAGCCGGCAGTGATCGGGGTGGCTGAGACGAGATTCAAATGGGGGTTGGCGGCACGAATGCCTTCGGAAAAGACGAAGGCCATGTGTTCGTCGAGGCCAATCGTTGCGGAAGAGAGACCGCGATCGGCCAGGCCTTTGCCGACCAGAACGTAAGGGCTTTCGTCCTCCTGCCAGGTAAGAATGTCGGAGTCTGCGAGAGGGCCGGCAGCGAGAACCTCGCGAGCACGGCCCTCTTCAAAGGCCGGACATACGAGAAACGGCTTAGCTTTTGCGGGAAGCACGAGGGCCCAGAGCCGTTCACCGCCGTAGAGGTGCAGGCCAGCGAAGTAAACGGAAGAGCTGGTCGAGTTCGCGAGGATAATGGCATCGATTTTGTCTTGTGTCATCAACTGACGGGCACGCTCGATCCGGGCCTGCCGTTCGGCATTAGTAAAGGGCCGCGCCTGGCCGGATAGGTCGGAAAGCGCTGCAATTGGCGGCGGGATTTGATGCCCGCCGGAGGGCATTTGAGCAGCGAGAGATTGTGCGGCGAGTGCGGCGGCCGACACGCTGAGAAAATTACGGCGTGAAATTCGGGACGAAAGTGACATGACCCTCCGCGGGGAATGCGGGATGACTTCTGGTTCAAGAGTAGCGTGACGAAGAGGGGGGACGAGCCAATTTGGGTTGACACGCGGGGTTTTCAGATGCGAGGCTCACAGGACATCGCCACATAATCCGGCCTTGAAAGAGGAAAGACCATGAGAAAGACCGTGCTCGCCCTGATGGCGATTCTGATTTGTGCGCCTCCTGGGTTTGCAGCGACTGGGGATGACGTTGCGGCGCCCGTCCGGCAGTTCATCGATGCGTTCAACAAAGGCGATGCCTCGGCTGGCTTTGCAACGTACGCGCAAGGTGAAATCGAGATCATCGACGAGTTCGCGCCCCACATCTGGACCGGACCGCATGCCGCACAGGACTGGGCCGCAGCCTACGACAAGCATGCCCGGGCCACGGGAGTTTCCGACGGGGTTGTGAAATATGGCACGCCCACACGAATCGAAGTCGAGGGCGATCACGCGTACGTGATTCTGCCGACCGAGTACCTCTACAAGGAGCACGGCAAGCCGATGGATGAAAAGGGCCAGATTACAGCCGTGCTGCACAAGGAGGCGGGCGCATGGAAGATTCGCGCCTGGACCTGGTCAGGAGAGAAGCCCCATCCGGCCAACTAGCTTCAGTCCAACCAGCCGGTTGCATTTCACTTCGCATCGCCGATCGACAGTGTCATGCAATGCTGACCGGCGATTTCGCACTGAAGCATATCCTGCGCGAGGAGGTTCCAGCCGACGAACCCGGCAAACTTGCCGTTCGGGGACTGCTCAGGCGTTGGTGCCAGGCCGTCTCCGGTCTCGGCGTTATAGTCCTCGTGCATCGAGCCCCATCGCTCAATGTCGCGATGGATATCGTTGGCCAGAGTTACGGCGAGCCAGTGAGCCTCACTGGTGAAACCGTAGCGCCGCAATGCGACCCAATCGAGAAAATTGACATTGATCCAGATTGGACCGCGCCAGTTTGAATAAGGATTGATGATGGCCTGATTATTGTAGTTGCGGTCGAAGGCCGACAGGCTGCGGATCCCGTGTGGAGAGCGCATCTGGGCCGGGTTGAGGAGATACCTCTCAATCATGCGCCGAGCCTCTCCACGCGAAAGAAACCCGTCGATCAGGGGCAGAAAGTTGGACCATGCGATCACCCGAATGACCTCGCCTGTGTCGCGCCGCCGATTCCAGAACATGGCATCGCGCGGGGAATAGAGCTGGCGCTGGATAGCCTGGCGCGTCGCCAGAGCTTCCGCGCGGTAGGCTCGCGCGGAGTTGAGGTCGCCAAGCTGGGTTGCGAGTTCGGCCATCGCCTGGTACTCACGCATCGCCCAGATGGATGCGTCGACGGCAAGGATGGCGCTCGGATCCCTAGGATCGTTGGTAAGGGCGGCGTTGTTGTCCGCGCCGGATTGCATGGCGTTGTCCCAGAACCACAGATTCCACTTCGAGTCGAACTGCGTACCCTTCCGGTATTCCAGGATGCGCTTCATGGCGGGCCAGACAGGCCGGAGCCACTCATAATCCCTGAGGTCCTGCGCGGCTATCAGGGCGCCCTGCGCAAGGAAGGGCTTCATCGCAAATTTGCCGAAGAGCGGACGCGGGCCTTTGGGAGTGATGCAGCCTGCGACGTAGCCTTCCTGATCTGCGCTACCGGCAAAGCTTAGAACCCAGTCGCGAAGATACTTCGCATTGGCAGGATCCTGGTTCGCCCAGTGGAGCCCGATGAAGAAGCCATCCCAGTCCCACATCTGCGGGTAGTAACCGGAAGGGACGAGATAGGGGTACTTGATGTATCCATCCGCCGGACGGATAGTCTGCGGGCCCAGACGCGCAAAGTCGGCGGTCAGATCCTGAAGGAGAGCTGTATCAGCCGCACGGTCCGATGACGATGGAGTCGGCGACGCCAAAACCGATTGCGCCACACACGGGAAACCGAGCAGTAAGAAAACGAGAACGGCGAATGTGGTCCGGATGTCCAAACGATGAATTTGCACGCGGCCCATGATAGCGCTACTGAAAAGGCTTGAACTGTGATGACGATCCATTCTGCCGTCACGATGGTACCGCAACTTTACCTGTTAATCAGACCGGAACAACTTCGCTCACCTGGACAACCGCGTCTCCGTTGTAATACTTGCGCTGGTCGGCGATGAGCTCCGGGGCTGTGGCGGCAAGGGCGGTGTCCAGGTCCAGCATGGATTCAAAGTAGAGGTGCCCGATGGCGTGGTAATGCGACGGCGTACCGGGTGGAAATGCGCCAATGCCGCGGTCGACTTCGATCCGGACAAGCCCCCGAGCGCCGAGTAACTTGCGTGCGACAACCAGGTGCGGGCCGAGATAGTAGTTCCAGTCGAAGGTTGACCCGGGAATGGCAGGGTACAGCACGCTGAGGCGAACCATGGATTGGGAATACAAGTTGGGAGCAGCGATGTCAACAGGCTTAGCAGCCTCGAGAATGCCTCACTTATCGCCTGAAGCCGGGAGTACTTCGATGTAATCGAGTGCTGCGGGGTCTGCCGCGTCAGGCGCGCCTTCGATACGGATGACGTCTCCGGGTTTGAGTTGAATGTCCTGGACAATCCGGCGCGTTGAGTTGTCGCCGTTCGGACGGCGTGATGGCAGCTTGCCGTCAGCAGACCATGAACCCGCCGCGTGGCCGTTGATAAGCAGGCTGAACCTGACGACACCGGCCTGCAGATCGAAGTATTGAACGGCGACATCGAAGCGACCCGGCTTTCCGGCATAGGTCCACTCAGTCGCGCAGGTTTTCTGTCCATCGCAGGAGACTGCCCTTCCGCGGCTGGCATCTTCCCAGGGATCAACGTCGATCGTCTTGTAGCCCGTCAGTCGTGCATCTTCGGCTTCCAGGCGGTATGGATAATGGCCGGCGCGTCCCTTGTCATCGGGGATGCCGCTTAGCTTCAGAAAATATTGCACGACAGCATCGCGCCAGACGATGGCGTGGCTGGCCTGGTATTCGAGGCGCGCCTGCACATCGGTGTACAAGCCAGGATCAACATGGCCTTTGAGTAACTCCCAGTTTTTGACAAACTGCGCTGCCTGCGCCGCGCCCTCATAATGCGAGTCGTAGAGATACTGGATCACGGTCCTGCCCTCGTGCAGCTTGTACGTGTAGGGCACGTGATGAAAGAAGAGAAGAAGTTGGTCGGGAGTGGTGGCCGCCGACTCGAATACCTTCGCCACTTCAGGCTGGTATTGGCCAACGAATCCCGTGCCGGTGGCGACGGTGCGATCGAAGCCCACCCCGTCTCGCTCGGCCTTGTGCCATTGGCCCCAGCCATTGCGTTCGCTCGATTCGATATTGGGGCCGTAGTGGCTGCCGGTAATGTCGGTGAGCGTCTGCAGGCCAAGCGGCCCTGTGTAGTTTTCGTAGGCTGGCCACGACTGCATCAACATTGTCACGACGGTGCGAACGGCGGTCGGATCGAGCGAGACGGTCTGGCGAACCCACTCCTGCGCAATCTGTTCGGGCGCCAGGTTCGGATTCCATGCAAGTCGGCCGAAGGCGTATAGATTCGCCAGCGCAAGAGGCGAACCCAGCCAGTCCTGGCCGACGCAGGCGACGCCGATCATTCCGCCGAGTTGCCGATGAAAAGCCGACCCGGCAATGACCTGCTTCACCGGGGTAGATGCACCATTCACGCGCATGTCGAAGTCGAGAACTTCCTTCCACATCGGCGCGATGTAGACGAGGTGCCGCTGCTGGCCAAGATACTCCTGGGTAATTTGCACTTCCATCGCCTGGTTGGTGCGTGGAATTCCACCGAAAAGAGGCGAGACAGGCTCACGGGCCTGGAAATCGATCGGGCCTTCTTTTGTTTGGATGACGACATTTGGCGCGAACTTGCCGTCGAGGGGATGGAAGATGTCGTATGCAGCGCGGGCACGGTCCGCCCTGGGGTCGCGCCAGTCGAGGTGGTGGTTGTAGACGAAGGCGCGATAGAGAACCACTCCTCCGTGTGGCGCAAGGGCTGCGGCAAGCGTATTGGCGGCATCGGCGGGGGAGCGCCCGTAGCTCGCAGGGCCGGGCTGTCCTTCGGAGTCGGCCTTGACGGTGAAGCCGGCGAAGTCAGGCATGAGCGAGTAAATTTCGTCGACCTTATCCGCCCACCACTTCTTCACTGCTGGATCGAGCGGATCGAAGGTGGCAAGGCCGCCGACCTTCTGGGGACTCGCGATGTCGACAGAGAGAGCGACACGCACCCCATAGGGCCGCATCGTGTCTGCAATTTTTCGAATTTGTTGCAGCATCTCCGGAGCGAGAAACGGCGCGGAGCCATTAACGTTGTTCACATTGCAGCCGTCGATGCCGACCGAAGCGAGAAGACGCGCGTATTCGGCTACGGGCGCGAGATCGTCGCGCACGCGACCGTTATCGAAGAAGATGCTACGGCCGCCGTAGCCCCGCTCGACCGAGCCATCGATGTTGTCCCACTCGTCGACCCAGCGAATTGGCATGGCCGGCCGCTCGCGAATGTCGGCCTTGCCAAGATCGACACCCTGGGCGAGATTGCGGAGCAGAGCGAATGTGCCATAGAGAACGCCGCGGTCATCTCCACCAATTATGTCGATTTCGCGGGTGAGTCCGCCTCGGTTGACGGTGATGAGGAACTCGTCGGGCTGAAGCGAAGCTGTCCTCGCCTTCGGATTCTGCCCGCTCATTTCTTCCGCGGTACCGAGCAGAATCATGTTCGGTCCGGCTTCGAGGGGAGCGCCGCCCGAAAGAGACAGCAGACCGCGTCGAAGTTCGATAGCTGCGCTCTGCTCAAGCAGGCTGTCACCCATCGTCTTGACACGCGTTGGAACATTGAGAGGCTTGCCGATTGATCGGTACTTCAGCCATGCCTGGTCAGCGGTCTGCGCAGTGGCAAGGGAGGCTGCCGGCAAGAGAATGAAAAACGGAATGAGTCTCAATGGCCATGGAACGCGCACGGAATCATTCTATGCTGCGCCAATCCTGTCTCGGCGACGCTCTCCACCGCTCGAGTCTCTAAATCTCTGCACCCCTAAGTCAAAAAATCGAATCGAAATCAACGGCAACTTTGCGCAGACCGCGAACAGCGTTGGATATATATATGCAGTCGGCCTCCTTCAGATGATCGAGTGTCAGAATTCTTTCTCGAATGTCAGAGCGCGATTCAAGCAGATAGCGGCGATAGACCCCGGGAAGAACGCCGCAATCCAAAGGAGGCGTGTACCAGACGCCTGATTTCTCAATGAACACGCTGCTGATGGCGCCTTCGGTAACTTCGTCTCGAGCATTCAGAAAGATCGCGTCCGCGAAGCCCGCTGCGGAGGCTCTTGCGAACACAGAATCATAAAGTGCTCGCCGCGTCGTCTTGTGAAAGAGGAAGCGGTCAGCAGGATCAGTACGTTGGGCAGCGATGCACGCGCGAACAAGCCCGGCGCCGGTCCCTATCGGGGTGGGCAGAATTTCAGACTCGATATGAATACCGCCGCGAGCATCGAAAAGGAGACGAACTTTACGGGAATTGCCGTTTTGATACCCCCCGACGTGCGACAGAAGCGCCTCTCTGATCGCGCTGCGATTACATGGCCAATCGAAGTAGCCGGCTGAATCGACGAGGCGGTCCAGATGCATCTCGAGCAGCGGATAACTTCCATCCCAGAGAAGAGTTTCGATCAGAGCGAAATCCTCCGAGGGGCTGGTGAGGAATTCGGCTTTCAGACGGCATTCGTGGTACTCAACGTTCGGGTCGGAGTCGATGACGATGCCACTGCCCACGCCCATCGTCCCGACGCCATCTTTGATGGCCAGGGTGCGAATGGCGACGTTGAAGACGGTTTGCTCGCGGGAAAAATAGCCGATGGCGCCGGTGTAGACGTCCCGAGGCCCGCCTTCGATTTGCGCAAGAAGCTGCATGGCGCGAACCTTGGGCGCACCGGTAACGGATCCGCAGGGAAAGAGGGCCCGAAAAACCTGTTCGTAGCCGACGCCGGGCCGCACGTCGCCGGTGATGGTAGAGGTCATTTGCCATAGCGTCGGATACCGTTCAACTTTGAAGAGCTCTTCGACGCGGATGCTGCCGTAGGTGCAGAGCCGGCCAAGGTCGTTGCGGATCAGGTCCACGATCATGACGTTTTCTGCCCGGTTCTTAGGATCGTTCTGAAGCCAGGAAGCCACGCCGCTATCTTCGACCGTAGTGCGTCCGCGGCGCGCAGTTCCCTTCATGGGCTCGCAGTAATCCGGCAGCCAGCGCCGTGACGATCCATGCGAAAGAAGAGTTCTGGGGACAGCGACAGAATATGGCGACCCTGCGCGCAGTGCAGAAAAGCAGCGTAGTCGACCGGCTGCGCCTTGCTGAGGCGTCTGTAGAGATCGGCAGGGCTCTCGGCTGTTTGCGTGTGAAGAGGGAACGTGAAGTTGAGCTGGTAGACGTCGCCTGCGCGAATCCAGTTGTGAATCTGTGCGATGCAGCCGGTGAACTGTTGATCGCTGAGGCCGAAACGGATTTCGCCCGGTCGGTTGGAAACCGAGGGTATGGGAGCGGCGGAAATGGCTTCCACGCCAGGAACAACCCCATCGAGAAACATGCCGGCAGCGTGGTCGAAGCGATAGCAACGGTCGTAAACACCAAACCATGCCAGGAGGGCGCCGTCGGACGAGGAACAAAGATTGGCCGTGGTTTCGAAGTATTGGCCGCACTCATACGCAAAGTAGCCTGCAACAAAGAGGCCACGAGCGACCGCATCTTCGATCATCTCAAAAAGCTTCGGGAGTTCGGTGAATGCCGCGGACCGCGGCAACTTGATCCGGGTCGGTAAACAACCGGCTCATACTCGATGCGCCGCCGGGACGGGCGCTCTCAAGCAGTATCGACCCGGGCGTTTGTTCTACGAAGGAGTGGATCGCGTCAGGCAGAGGATGCCAGTATTTCATTCCTCTACACTCGGCTGAGAACTACTGCGTAACCGTCAGGGCCAGCGTCGAGGCGTGGGAGGTGGCCGTCACTCCGTTGCTGGACTGCGCCGTAATGGTCACGTTATAGGTTCCCGGCGGCGTGGGCCGGTTCTGCGGGGGACCATGGTTGTAGTAGTTGTAGAGCGGCGAGCAGGCGGTGGTGCCGAGGACCGTGACGAATCCAACCAGCGCTACAAGAACGAGGCGGCTAAGAAAGCGGCGACGGCGTACACCGAATGCCAGACCACCCAGCGCAAGCACGCCGGGAAACAGCACGGCAAGGGCGACTGGACGAGCGTCGCGATAAACAAGGGGTTCGGACTTGGTGAGCGACGGTGCCTGCGTGGCCAGAACCATCGAGCTGGTGATCGCGGCCGTCGCGCCGATGGGAATCTCGATGCTCTCAGGGGTGAAGGTGCAAGTCGTCTGATCGGGAATTCCGGAACAGGAGATCGTGACGAACATGGGCCCCGTGAGCGAGGCCGCGTTGATGGGGGTGATGGACACGCGTGCCGATCCGGACTGACCCTGCTTGAGACTAAGGGTTCCGGGAGCAACGGAAACGGAGAAGTCCGGCGTCGTTGCAGCCGTCGCATTTACGGGAGCTGCTGAGGAATTGGATACCGCGTGGGTGGCGTCACCAGGGTAAACAGCGCGAAGAGAATGGTCTCCGCCGGGAGACTCAGCGTAGCGGTCGCCTTTCCCTGCGCGTCGAGTGCAAGGCCTCCGAGAGGCTTGCCCTGATCGTAGATGGCGACGGCACCGGTAGCCGGCAGTCCGTCTGCGCCGGTTACGGCGATGGAGACGGCAGCTTCGGTGTGTCCATTGACGTCGCGGGTGTCAACCTGGAGCACGGTTTGCGTGGCTTTTTGCCCGGTTGCGGCAGGGGCTGCCAATGCCGGCACTGCAAGAGCGACACAGGCCGCTGCAACCCAGGGAGAAAACATACGTATCACGTGCACCTGCTCCGAATCTGAAGAAAAGTCGACATTCGCCCGATTTTCGCGCGTATTCCCATTGTATCCGGCACAGGCGGGGAGGGCGAACCAGCCCCCGGCCAGATCCCAAAGGTATGGGGCTTAGACGCTTGGGAATGGCAGTTGTCCCTAGCGAGGGTGTTTGCAGAGTTATTGCTCGCGAAGCAGCCTGGCAGGGTTGACCCCGAGGGCCCGGCGAGCAGGAAGCCATGTAGCGATGAGGCCAATGAGGGTCATGGAGAAAACCACGCCGAGCAGCACCAGCGGATCTCGCGGCGACGCCTCGTACACCAGCGCCGCGAGCAACCGGCTAGCGAGCACCCCAAGCACCAGCCCGGCGAATGATCCGCTGAGGAGGACGACCAGCGGACGAGCCAGGGCAGCGCGCACCACCTGCATGCGATGGGCACCCAGAGCCACCCGAATACCGAGCTCACGCAGGCGCCGGGAAACGGTGTAGGCAGCCATGCCGAAGACGCCCGTGACGGCCAACATGGCAGCAAGCAGACCCATCACTCCGAGTGCCAGGGTCGCAATTCGCGCGGGGAAGAGCACGAGTGAAAGCCTCTCCGGGCCATGCTCGTAATGCGAATGGGAGGCTGGAGTCGATTCCGCTAAGCAAACGGCTTAGACTGGCTACCACCTCTGCCGATGGAAGTCCGGATCTGACCACGAGAAGGGTATTAGCTTCATGTCCTTGCGCAAGCGGGAAGAACATGGCCGCGGCTGGCTCCTCGGTCAGCATTTCGTATTTCCCGTTCTCCACGACCCCGACGATCTCGTAGCGGGTCTTGTCTCCGCCCAGGAAGTGCCGGCCGATCGCCGGCACGTCTCCGAACATCTTGTGCGCGAAAAATTCATTTACGATCGCAATCTTCGGCATGTTCGGCCCGTCATTCCACGTGAAATCGCGTCCCGCCAGCAGGCTCGTGTTTGCGGCCTGGAGGTAGCCCGGCGACACCTGATAGGAACGAGGTGACATCAGGCTGTTCGAGGAGCGGAAATCTGTCGTTCCTTCCCGATACACGCTCCAGTTACTGCCACCGCCGCTGAGTGGCAGCGCGTCAATGGTGCCCGCGGCGGTCACGCCCGGCAGTTGCGAAGCCTCATCAACCATTTTCCTCTGCACCGGATATGCCGAATCGTCAGAGTACCCCGCCATCTTCATGTCAGCATCTGCAATCATTGCGCCCTGCGGAATAAAGCCAAACGGCGCATGCAGAGACCGCTCCATTCCACGCAATGCGACGAGCGACGCCGTCATCAACAGTGCGCACAGGGCAATCTGGATTCCGAGAAGCAGGTCGCGCAGGGTGAGGCGTCTCAAAAGCCGCGGAGAGGCAGTTCCGGTCTTTATCGCCTCGGTCGCGTCAGTCCGCCATACCTGACGGGCCGACAACATCCCGGGCAGCACTCCTGCGGCAATAGAAAGCAATGCGGCGATCAGGAACGTTCGACCATCTGCCGAAACCGTTACGTGAATGGGGTATTCGGAGATGGGCTGCCACCGGGTCAGCAGGTCGAGCATGCCGATCGCGGCCAGCATGCCAAGCGCGCCACCTGCGATGGAAACCAGGAGAGCCTCTATCAGCAAGTTGCGCAGTATGCGCCATCGGGTTGCGCCGATGGACAGGCGTATTGCAAGTTCCCGGCTGCGATCCGCGGCGCGCGCCGCAAAGATGCCGGCGAGGTTGACGCATGCCGCCGCCAGCACCAGAAGCGCAAGCGCCATGATCACTGCGAGGAAGGAAGGCGCCGGACCGCCGAGTACATCACCCAGGAGGCCCGGTTTCACGAGACGGACCTGGAGGTTGTCATCCTCCACAGGATGCTCATGGGTCATCTGACGGGCAACAGTATTGAGATTGTCCTGTGCCTGGCGCGGCGTGATCCCCGGTTTAAGCATGCCGATCACGAAGAGTCCGTGATTCCCGCGTTTAACGAGGAAGCTATAGCCTTCAATCTGCTCCTCGTTGACCATCGGAACCCAGAATTCGGGCCAGAAGAATATCTCCGTGCCATTGAAGCTCTTTGGTGCGACTCCGATGACGGTAAACGGGTGCTTGTTCAGATCCACGGTGGTGCCTACGATGCGTGGATCTGCACCGAAGCGTGTTCTCCACATCGAATCGCTGAGCACGATGTAGGGCGCCGAGTTTGGCCCGTGATCGTCGCTTGCGTGGAAGAAGCGGCCGAGCTGAGGCTGAATTCCGAGCATGTCGAAGTAGTTGGTCGAGACCTCATACTCCCACGCCTTTCGCGCAGAACCTCCGAAACTTACCCCGGCATAACCGAGCCGGTACGTTGCCATGTCCTCAAATGCTGAGTTGCGGGTCTTGAAGTCGACAAAGTCGGGATACGACTGATTGTCGTCGCCATGCGACTGATGGGCCAATTCGAATAAGCGATCCGCCCCGGCAACGTTCAGCGGGCGCAGAATCATGGCGTTCAGTACGCCAAAGACGATGACGTTGGCACCGATGCCGAGGGCGAGCGTAAGGATAGTGGTGAGGGTGAATCCGGGCGAGTGGCGAAGCTGGCGCGCGGCATAACGAATGTCGCGCCACAGATCGGTAAGGCCGAGGGTCGTGTCGGATGCTGCTACCCGCTCCCTGGTGCTGGAGGGATTGCCGAACCGAAGGAGGGCCTCGCGGCGGGCCTCCGCGGGCGACATGCCCTCTGCAAGATTCGATTCAATGCGCAGGTCAATGTGCGACTGCAGTTCGTCGGCGATTTCCCGGTCAACGGAAGAACGGCGGAACAAGTTCACAAATCGGCGAAAAACAGCCATTGAGACCTCCGGTTATTCGGCGCGAAGCGCCTGCATTGGATCGACACGTGACGCCTGGCGAGCGGGGAGCCAGCTTGCGGCGAGAGCAACGACAACAATGACCGCGGTTACTGTGGTGAAGATGATGGGGTCATCCGGTCTCACTCCGCGCAGTAGATTGGACACGAAGTGAGCCAGCGTAAACGCCAGCACCAATCCGATTGCAACACCGGCGCCCGTCAGCCATGACGCGCGGCGCAGAATCAGGGCGAGAACATCCTCTTTGCTGGCGCCCATGGCAAGGCGCACGCCGATCTCCCGCGTACGCTCGCCAACCAGGTTGGCCATGACGCCGAAGATGCCGATGGCGGAAAGCAGCAGGGCGACCACTGCGTCGACGCCGAGCATGACGGCCGCGTAGATGAGACCCACTATGTCGTCTCGCACGAGATTGCGGTAGGTCTCTACCGGATCAACCGGCAGCCCGGGGTCGACTGCCGCGACCGCCTTGCGCGCCGCGGCAGCCAACGATAGAGGATCGCGATCTGTGAAGATGGCGATGGTTGATTCGGTTTCAGGCAATTGCGCAGCGCTCACGTAGACCGACGGCTTCGCGTACTCTTCCCAAAGCGAATAATTCGCTTCGTCCACGACGCCGACAACTGTCAGCCACGGGTCGGTACTTTTGCCGTCGACGGACACCCACGGATCGGTGCTGCCGTGGTTCCCCATGCGGATGCGGTGGCCAATAGGATTCTCTCCGTGGAAGTATATGTCGGCGAGCCGGCGGCTGATGACGGCCACCGGAAGAGCCTGAACGGAGTCACCCCGGATAAAGCCTCGGCCGGCAAGGATAGGGATATGAAAAAAGTCGAAATAGCCAGGACTGACCGCGACGAACGTAGCCTGCTGCATTGTGCCGGGCGTGACCGGTCGATTCTCAATTTTGAACTCGCGTTCCCAACCGTTGTCACTGTAGGGCAGAGCGCCCGCGACCTCCACACGCGACGCGCCCGGCAGAGTCCGCAGGCGTTCGAGAATGCTGGCATAGAACGCGGCCTGCTTTTCTGCAGTGTCGTACCGCTTGACCGGCAAATTCACCCGCAACGTGAGCACCTTCTCAGGCGAATAGATATCGGCTTGGTGGAACATGGCATTCATGCCTTTCGCCATGAGTGCTGCGCCAATCACTAGAGCCACAGCCAGAGAGATCTGGGCGACTGCGAAGACGCTGCGCAGCCGGCTGCGACCGGCACCTGTAGCTTGCCGCGAACCCGCCCGGAGCTGATCGACAAGGCGAATGCGAAGAGCATCGAATGCGGGCGCAAGCCCGGAGACAATTCCGGCGGCGACGGCAATGACGACTGAGAATGCAAGAGCTCGGCGGTTGATCGAGGTGTTATACCAGCCGGGAATATAACGGGCCACCCGGGCCGGCATGGTGATGAGCGTGATGTGAAGGTACAGAGCGGCAAAGGCGATGCCTCCGGCAGCTCCGACCAGAGCGAGCAGGATGTTCTCCGTAAGGAGCTGTCGCAGGATGCGTCTGCGGCCAGCTCCGAGAGCTGTGCGCATTGCAATCTCCGGACGGCGCGAGACTCCGCGTGCAAGTTGCAGGTTCGCTACGTTGGCGCAGACCACAAGCAGCACAAAAAGTGTCGCGCCCATGATCAGCTTGTAATAAAGCGCAGTCATGTCTCCGTTGATTTGCTGAAGCAGGGGCTCAACGCGCACCGTCCATCCCTGGTTGGTTGCCGGATAGGCCGTGGCAAGACGGTTGGCGATCACGCCCATCTCCGACTCGGCCTGGTGGAGCGTGACGCCGTCACGAAGGCGCCCCACGACGAGGTTGTTGTGCTGGCTTCGATCGGCCAGCTGAGCCGGCGTCGGCGCAAATGGGAGAAACAACTCAACCGCCGGCGGGTACTGCATGGTCTTGGGAAGCACGCCGATGATGGTGTACTCCCGCTGATCAAGCTGGATCCTTTGGCCAATGACTGCCGGATTGGAGCTGAAGTGAGCCTGCCAGAAACGATAGTTCAGCACTGTGACGGCGTCGCGGCCGGTCTGATACTCGCGGTCATCGAAGAGTCGTCCGAGAAAAGCCTGCGCGCGAAGAACGGGGAAGAAATTCAAGGAGACCGTTGCGGCGCCCACCTGGGCGGCGTCTCCCGCGCCCGTCAATGTAATGTCGGACGTTTGATAAACGGACAGGCCTTCAAACGAATGGCTCTGACGCGCCCAATCCTCGAAGTTCGCCAGGGCCGCCGCGTTATTTTCGTTCCTGTGTTGTTGCTGTTCCGCCAGGACGACGACGCGATCCAGGGCAGGAACCGCGAGAGGGCGCAAAACAACCGCATCCATGCTGCTGAAAATAGCGACATTGACGCCAATGCCGATCGCAAGAGTGGCGATCACCGTGATGGAGAAGGCCGGCGCCTTGCGAAGCTGGCGGGCGGCGTATCGGATATCTCGTGCAACTCCGGCAAGGCCCAGCGCGGCATCGGCGGAGTGAACGCGCTCCCGGGTCGACGTCGGGTTCCCGAAGCGCAGAAGGGCGTCGCGCCGTGCTTCCTCCGGCGACATGCCGGCGGCGAGATTGGCCTCGACGCGAAGATCGATGTGGGACTGGAGTTCATCGGCGATCTCGCGATTCACCGTGGAGCGGCGGAAGAGGTTGGCAATTCGTCGAAATGCAGCCATTTGAGAGCACCTCCGTGGTGCACGGTCGGTCCTGTCAGGCGTAACGCAAAACAGCGCGGACGCCTTTCACGAGCTGGTCAAAGCTCTCCTCCGCCTGCTGAAGCTGCCGGCGGCCTTGCGTGGTGAGCTTGTAGTACTTGGCGCGGCGATTGGTCTCCGTCAGCGCCCACTCCGATGAGATCCAGCCGCTCTGTTCCATGCGATGGAGCGCCGGGTAAAGCGAGCCCTCTTCCACGCGAAGTAGATCGTTCGATGCGCTCTGGATGTGCAGAACGATGCCGTATCCGTGAAGCACGCCGTTTTGATCAAGCGTCTTAAGGACCAGCAAATCCAATGTCCCCTGGAGATCGTTTTTTGCCATGCTTACCCCTAGAAATCTCTGTATCAAGAAGTCTATGCATAGAAGAATAGGTATGTCAACGAGAGTGTGATCAATGGATTCCAGATTTGGTTGGACGTTTGCGGTCTGCAGATACCGGTTTTGAGGTGCACCATGAACTGTGCACTGTGACTCTCCCCCGGTCTCCCGCGCTATGCTTTTGAGGTTGAGGTGAGGATCCATGACAGAAACGGCTACGCGACCGCAGCTCGCCTATCTTACTGGGGTACTGGATGATCTCCGCGCAAAGGGGACGCATTTCAACCTGCGGGTGCTCGACGACCAGCAGGCGCCGGTGTGCCACTACGACGGCAAGGAAGTCATAAACCTGGCCAGCAACAACTACCTGGGCCTGGCCAATCATCCCCGTCTGATTGAAGCATCGCTCAAGGCTACCCGAGAGCTCGGCGTGGGGTCGGGCGCTGTGCGGACAATCGCGGGGACGATGCGCATCCACATGGAACTCGAGGAGAAGATCGCTCGATTCAAGAACGTTGAGGCTTGCGTAGTGTTTCAGAGCGGGTTCGCGGCGAACGCCGGCACGGTGAGCGCGATTCTCGGCAAAGAAGACTTTATCCTCTCGGACGAGCTGAATCACGCCAGCATTATTGATGGGGCAAGGCTTTCGAGAGCGAAGATCAAAGTCTTCCGCCACAAGGACGCGGCACACTGCGAGGAACTGCTTAAGGAAGTCCAGAACGAGCCGGGACACAAGCTGGTAATCACCGACGGCGTCTTCTCGATGGACGGCGATATCGGGCCGGTCGACAAGCTGGCGGCATTGGCGGAGAAATATGGCGCCATCATGATGGTTGACGATGCGCACGCATCCGGCGTGCTCGGGCGCAATGGGCGCGGAAGCATTGACCACTTCGGGATGCACGGACGCGTAGACGTGCAGGTCGGCACGCTGTCAAAAGCGATCGGCGCCCTTGGTGGCTATGTGTGCGGATCGAAGGACCTGATCGATTATCTCTACCATCGCGCGCGACCCTTCCTTTTTTCTACGTCGCATCCCCCGTCAGTAGCTGCCTCCTGCATCGCGGCCTTCGACATTCTCGAGCAGGAGCCGGAGCGCATCGATCGTCTCTGGAAAAACACAAAGTACTTCCAAGGCGAATTGCGGCGCGCCGGATTTAACATCGGCGGCGTAAACACTCCCGCAACCGAGACACCGATCACGCCGGTCATTGTCGGCGAAGGACGCGCTGCTATGGATTACTCGCGGGCCCTGTTCGATGAAGGCGTAATGGGAACGGGCATCGCATTTCCAACCGTGCCGGAAGGCAAAGCAAGAATTCGCCTGATCCTCACCAGTGAACACACGAGAGAGCAGATGGATCGGGCTCTCGAGACCCTGGAGCGAGTCGCAAGGAGAATGGGGCTGCTCGGATAGCGGCGTTCGAAAGCTGGGTTTGAACCCAGTGCGCACCGCCGCGCACAAAGCGATTGATCCAATCCAACAGTTTCAAAAGCTTTTGATTTCCTGCCATGGGTTAAACCTCCGCAAGATGTAGGGTCGATCGTGGGGAAGTCGGGATCGGAACCCGCTCATTGACTGTGTGGAAGTGCAGCCTTCGGCGTTCGAGATCGCCGGGTTGTGATTCCACCGGCGAAGCCAGTTGTCTTGGGCAAGGAAGGGAAAGCAGTCAGTGCATACCTCCATTCCCTCGCAAGTTGAGAAGGAATTTGAAGCGTCTGCGTTGTCACAACCGGTACCGCAACGGCATTAGCCGCAAGAGCTTTGTAGTATGGAGGAAGGGAAAGCGCCAGGATTGCTTGACACTCCTGATAACAGGTTATGATTGCTCACCTTCGTGGTCGTTTGATTCATAAAGAGCCGGGGCAGGCCATTGTGGAATGTGGCGGCGTGGGCTATGACGTGGTCATTTCCGTGCCGACCTTTACGGCTTTGCCCAGCATGGGTGCGGAGACTTCGCTGCACATTCATACGCAGGTGAGCGAAGACCAGATCGCGCTCTTCGGCTTTCTCGATCGAGAGGAGAAGCGGCTCTTTGAGCGATTGATCACGGTGAGCGGCGTTGGACCGAAGCTGGCGATCAAGATTCTCAGCGGCCTGTCGCCGGAGCGGACCGTGCAGGCGATTCGCGCGCAGGATCATGCCCAGCTTACGCGGATTCCGGGTGTGGGGAGAAAGCTTGCAGAGCGGCTGGTCGTCGAACTCAAAGACAAGTTGGAAGACTTCGCAGTAGCTCCTACACCAAGTTCGGTGGCAGGTCCAGCTGTGGACGATGTGCTCTCGGCGCTAGTCAACCTCGGTTATCAGCGGCCTGCAGCGGAAAAGGCGATCGAGCAGTCAGTCGCCAAAGAGAAAGACCTCGCCGGCGATTTCGATGGGCTGTTCCGCGCTGCGTTGAAAATCATTCGCTGATAGTCCGTCCGAAGAAGGTTAATCGCCGGTATCCTCCGGAGTTAGTTCACGCTGCACCAGCGAGCCTGCGCACGTGTATGTATGGAGTTCCCATCTTAGCTGAATCGCTGCAATAAACGGCTTACACAAATGTGTTCCGGCTGCGCGGCTGCAAACCCCGGCCCCTGCCGATTTCCTCAGGAAATACGCGCCCTGTGCATGCACTGCATCCCGCGCTCGCCTACACTTTCAAACGTATGCCACGCACTCCAAAGCCATCTGCCGCGGCACCGGCGCCCTATCTGCGACCGGAGGCCATCACCTTTCTTCGCAACCTCGCCAAGCATAACGATCGCGACTGGTTCACTCCGCGCAAAGCAGATTTTGAGGCACTTCTGAAGATGCCCATGCTGGAAATTATCCGCAAGGTCACCGACGCGATGACGTCCTTTGCGCCGGACCACGTGCGTCCCGCGGAGAAGAGCCTCTTCCGCATCTATCGCGACACGCGTTTCAGCCACGACAAGCGGCCCTATAAAACGCACGTCGCAGCGTGGTGGACGCACACCGGTCTCGACAAGACATCAGGCGCAGGCTACTACTTCCAGGTGAGCCCCAAGGGCGTGGTGATCGCAGCCGGCGCCTACATGCCGGAGAAAGAGCAACTGGCTGCAATCCGCCACTGGCTTCTCGACAATCACCAGGACTTCCGGAAGATTCTCAGGAAGCCGGCAGTGAGAAAGACCTTCAGCGAATTCGAGGGTGAAGCGTTAACACGGCCGCCGAAAGGCTTCCCTGCAGATCACCCCGGGATGGACCTGATTCGCTGCAAGCAGTGGGGCTTGAGCACAACCCTGCCGGCCGGCGCGTCTCTGCGGAAGGACTTCGCGAAGGTTTTGACGAAGCATTTCAAGCTCCTCGCGCCGATGGTCGATGCGCTGAATATGCCAATCGGAGCCTCCGCAATGCCGAAGCGGAAGGTACTTTTCGGCCTGCATTAATCACCAGACGGAACGCCCGTTCGGCTACCTCTTCCGCCCAAATACAGTACAAAAGTGGCAGAAAACCAGTAAAAACCGGCATTTTTAGCCTAAAAGGGCATAAAAACCCAAGAAAATTGTGGAAAACCGACGTTTTTCCATTGACTTTAGCAGGGTCAAAGCCGCATTGTTACGAACGACAGGGTTCTCGGGAACCCGCATGAATAAAGGGTTTTCGTGCATTGCGTTGCCTCCGGGCGTTCCAGATAAGAGGTTTAGGAGCGCTTCAGGTCGCACTCCCTCATGCGGTGCGCTTAATGGCTTCTTAAGGTTTTGCTGAAGATGCCGGGCGGCGGGATACCAGGCAACAACTGCAACCGGTCTCATAAATCACCGTGCGGCTGGTTTTAGAAGTGTGGGACCCAACACAAGGTGGGGCCCATGAGTTTGGACGAACCGATGAACCCGGTTATGAGACCGGTTCTAGCGAAGGAGAACATCACATGGCAACTGGATTGACGAAGACTGGGCTGACCCGGCATATGGCCGAGAAGCTCGAACTTACCAACAAGCAGGCTGGCGCTTTTCTTGATCTTCTGGCTGAGACGGCGATTAAGGAAACCAAGAAGAATGGCGTATTTGTAATCCCCGGCATTGGCCGCCTGGTCAAGGCAGAGCGCAAGGCGCGCATGGGCCGTAACCCGCAGACAGGCGAAGCCATCAAGATCAAGGCGAAGACCGTGGTGAAGTTCCGCGTTGCCAAGTCCGCCAAGGACGTCATCGCTCCGCCGAAGAAGTAGTTCTATTTCCTGAGGGGTGTAATACAAGCTGGGGAAGAGCTCACGCTCTTCCCCTTTTTTCCTGCTCAGAGCTACTTCGTAAAATCCGCACCCCCGCAGCGCCTGAGGCATCCATAGGACATGGCTACGCAGGCTAACGCGATCTTGCAATCAAATCGGGTGGCATCCGGATCGGTGCAGAAGCTGCTGCGGCTCGAAGGCCTCGCGGTTGCCGCGGTCACCATTGTGCTCTATGCGCAGACCGGGGCACGCTGGTGGATCTTCGGTGCTCTCTGGCTTTTGCCCGACCTTTCGATGCTGGGATACCTTAAGGACGCGTGCTGGGGCGCGCGCTGTTATAACGCCGTGCACACCTATGTATTGCCCCTGACCCTTCTGCTGGCGGCGCTCCTCCTTCATGCGCGAGGACTGCTGCCGATTGCGTTGATCTGGTTGAATCACATCGGTGTAGACCGGCTGCTCGGATATGGCCTCAAATATTCCGAGGGATTTGAATTCACCCATCTGGGGCGATTAGGCAAGCGTCGAGTTAATTCACCGGCTCAGAGCTAACTTCTGCACGAGGCTGAAAGGCACGAACAACCAGCGACGCGCCAAAGAAAACGAGAATGGTGCGTCCAGCGAGCGCCGCGTCGTAAGACCGCGCGAAGATAATGACCGCCACCAGAACTCCGATCGGCGTCAATTCCGCGAGCGCGGCACGAAACCAGTGAGCTTTCGCGCCGGTCGACGGGAGAACTCCGCGCACTCGTGGAACGAAGCGCGGGACTGCGCGGAGATAGCGCTGGTAGGACTCACCAAGTTTCGGAGCGAGAAATGCTTCTTCTCCGAGGGTGAGTCGGATCATGAATGCCGTAATCAGCGCCATGGCAACCAGCGCACCGCTTGCAGGCATCAGGAACGCCATCCCGGCAACCATGCACCAAAGACCGATATACAAAGGATTACGCAGATAGCGATAAGGTCCATCGGCCATTACGTTGCCGGCGATCATGTTAAGACTGTTTACAGTGCTGGGTCCCAGGTACGCCGTTCCCCACACGCGAAATGCCGCGCCAGCGGCCGCAAAAAGCGCGGCGATCGCGATCAACAGGCCTGTCGCCAAACCGAAAGACGCCACACCCGACCTTGCGATCTGAAGCGCAAGCCATTCGACGAGCGAAATCCGGCGTCCAATGCCCCAGTACTCGATCCATGGCGCCCAGAATCCGAGGATGATAAAGACAGCATTGATCGCCATCCGCAGGCGAAATTCCATTGCACTGGCTCGCATAAGTCCCCGCGCCGGAGTGTATCATCCAGCGCTAGCGAGCAGGCTCTAATCCCAGCGCAACGCCTTCATTGGGTCGGTCTTCATCGCGGAGCGTGCTGGAATGAGAATCGCGATCAATCCGACCAGGGATAGCACCCCGGCAACTGCTAGATAACTCGCGGGATCATGCGGCGCAACCTTGAACAACACCGCCCGCATCAGGCGCGCCAGCAGCAGCGCCAAACCGATGCCGACTGCACCGCCAATTGCAACCAGCCGCAACCCCTCCTGCAGCATCAGCCGCAGAACATCGGCCCGCGACGCGCCGAGGGCCATGCGAATCCCTATTTCCTGCGTGCGCTGCCTGGCCATGAATGCGACCAGCCCGTAAAGCCCGATCGTCGCCATGAGCAACCCGATCGCCGCAAAAAAGGTGAGAAGTGCCGTCTCAAAACGCGGCCGATCCGCAAGCCGGTTTACGGTCTGAGAAAGCGTTCGCATCTCCACCGGCACATTCGGATCGATTTGCCCTGCGCGCGCTTGTATCCACGGCCCAACCGTCGACAATGGCAATGTCGTCTCCAGTAAAACGACGGTATGCCGGTTCCAGCTTTCCGGCCGATTGAGACGCATCTGGTAGTATTCCGGATCCTCCTGACCGGTCAGTCCCCCGTTCTTGACATTTCCCGCCACTCCAACCACGGTGAACACCTGCTTCCCCAGCGAGAAATACGGCTGGAATTGGCCGAATTGGATATGCCTGCCAATGGGATCCCTGCTGGGGAATAACCTTGAAGCCAGCAGTTGGCTGAGAATCATTTCATCGGCACCGGCGATTCGATCTTCCTCACTAAACGCGCGGCCGGCAAGGATTGGAATCTTCAGCACCCGAAAATAGTCTGGCGTCACCTTCCGCGTGACAACCGAGCCGCCGATCCCTGTCGGAGCGGCTGCCGTTCCATCGGCGAAGATCTCCGAGTAGCGAATTCCATCGTGCCACCTGTCGGCATCCGGCGGAATAGAATCGCTGATTGCGACCGCGCTGACGCCCGGCGTGTTTCGCAGCGCCGTCTCAAGCCGAAGAAAGAAATCCATGTACGCTTGCATCGTTGGGTATCGCTGGTCTGTCAAAGGGACATTCACTTCGACCACGCCGCGCGTATCCATCCCGAGACCTTCCGCCTGAAGGTTCCTGAAGCTCCGTACGAGCAGCATCGCTCCAGCCAGCAGGACTACGCTCACGGCAATTTGCATTGCAACCAGAAGATTGCGCAATCGCGCGTGCTGAACGGAAGTGTTGGCTCGTGAAACCAGGGAACCGGCGCGCATCTTTTCGAGCCCCGGCAGGACTCCGGCGATGCAGGCGCTCAAGAATGCCGCAGCAACACCGAATGCGATCACGCGAAGATCGATCCGTGCCTCGGCAAGAAATGGAATACCGGACGGAGCAATCAAAGCAAACGACCGCAGCAACAGCATCGCCAGGATGCATCCGAGCACAGCTCCCGCCGCTGCAAGGACGAAGGCCTCTGCAAGACCCTGCGAAAGGAGTCTGGACCTGCTTGCACCCAGCGCAGACCGGACCGCCAGGTCGCGTGTTCGTGAGGCCCGCCGCGCCGACAGGAGACCGGCCACATTCGCACAGGCTATCAGCAAGACCGCAAGTACAGCGCCCAGAAGCACTTTTGCCGCGAGGTACGCATTCTGCATCTGCCGGTCGCGAAGGGAACGGACCTCGAGATGAAAGTCCTTGCGAATCTCCGCAGGTATCCACTGCTGTGTATGCAAAAACAGCGGCTCCATCTGCGCCTTTGCTTCCGCGATGCTGATGCCTGGCTTCAGGCGTGCGAAGGCCCACATCGGGTAGCCGATCCCCGCATTCACTGTATGCTGCGCGGAGATATCCATCTGCGCGGGTATGATCAGATCTACGGCCTGCAGCCGGGGCATTTCGAAATTGGATGGGAAGACGCCAACTATTCGATAAAGCTGCTCGTCGATTGCAATCGACTTGTTCAGAGCGCCGGGATCCCGGTTGAATCGGCTCAGCCATAGCGCTTCCGAGATAATTACGGAGCGCGGCCCGTGGGGAACGTCCTCCTCCGGCACGAAATTCCGACCCGCTTTGAGCGACACGCCGAGCGTCGATAGAAAATTCTGTGCAACCCACGCACAATGCAGATGCAGGGGCTTGTTCTCTGTCAGATTGCATTCGCTCGTGCCACGCTCAAAGGTGATTGATTCAAAGGGCTTCTGGTTGTCGCGCCAATCATAGAAGAAGCCTCCCAGTGTGAACTCCTGCCGCTCCAGCGATTGAGCGAGTCCGACGGAAACAAGCCGGTCGTCGTGCGCGTAGGGCAGGCTTCGAAAGAGCACGCGATCGACTACGCTAAAGACAGCCGCGCTGGCGCCGATTCCGAGTGCGAGTGTCGCGATGGCGGTCAGGGCGAATACCGGATTACGGCGAAATCCACGCAGGGCGTAACGTACATCCCGCACAAGATGTTCGATCCAGGGAAGCGTCATCCGGTCGCGATATTGCTGGCGGGCCTGCTCAACTCCGCCGAGGAGCAATAGTGCTTGCCGCCGAGCCTCCTCCGAAGGCAACCCGGCACGCACACCATCTTCAATATGCGCGTCGATGTGGCTCTGGAGTTCCGCATCGAAATCATCTCCGCTTCGATTTGCTCCGAATACGCGAAACAATCGCGCCCGGAAAGCGCGCAATTTGCGCATTTTGACCCCCTCAATCCGCTCGCAAAGCCTCCATGGGATCCACTCCCGCGGCCCGTCGCGCGGGAACCCACGCCGCCACCAATGCCACCATCGCCATCACAAGTGGCACAAGGCTGAAGGTCAACGGATCGATTGCGCTGACCTCGAAGAGGAAACTGTGCAACATTTTGCTGAGCGCAATGGCTCCCGCAAGGCCGGCAACGCATCCAACCGCCGCCAGGAAGAGGCTCTCGCGAACGATTGCCAACACGATATTCCAGCGTTGTGCGCCGAGTGCCAGGCGAAGCCCGATTTCGCGAGTGCGCCAGCTGACAATATACGAAATGAGACTGTAGATTCCGATCGCGCCGATGAGAATTGCAAGGGCCCCGAACCCAAGCAGGAGGACCGCCAGTGCGCGCGGTGCGGCAACAGAGTTCGACATCAGATCATCCAGCGTACGAACGCGAGTGACCGGGACCAGCGAGTCAATCCCTGCCACTGCGCGTCGAAGCCCGGCAGCCGCTTCCGTCGGACTCGTATGCGTGCGCAGCATTGCATACATGAGCGGCTTGCTCCGATCGGGAGTCATGGGCAGCAAAACCTCGTCTCCAACACCGTCTTCAAGACTGTCTTCGCGCGCATTGCGAACCACACCTACCACGATTGTTGCCTTCTCTGGATTCCAGACCGCTGGAGCGGGTTCGTCCACCACATCCTCCAGGTGCTTGCCGATCGGATTCTGGTTCGGCCAAAGCCTCTGAGCCATGTGTTCATTTACCACGACAGCATGCGTTGATCCCGAGGCGTCCTGCGGCTCAAGAAGGCGTCCGCGAACAAGCCGCAGGTTCAGCACGTCGAAATAACCCGGCGACACCGTGCGGCTCGTAGCCAGCAATGCTCCCTGGCGCGCGTCCCTGGGATGATCCTCGGCGTCGAAAACGTAGTTGTTCGTCCGCCCGCTCAATGGAAGCGAGTCAGTCAACGCCGAACTCTCCACGCCGCTGATCCCCTGTATGCGATCCAGTAAAGCGCTGAAGAACGATTGGCAGCGTCCTTTCTCCTTGCACGCGGCGACATCCAGCGCCACTTCTGACGTCACGATGTGATCTGTGCGAAAGCCGGGATCGACGCGTGTGAGCCGGTAAAGGCTATGAAGCACCAAGCCGGCAGCCGTAATCACAACCACCGTCAGCCCGATCTGCGCCATCACCAGAATCTTGGAGATTCCGAACCGTGAGCCCTGCCCCGCAAGGCCGCGGCCGCCAAGCCTCAGTGTGCCCAGCAGGTTCATCGATGCCATTTTGAAAGACGGAATCAGGCCGAAAATCAACCCGGCCACGATGGACGCGCACAAAGTGAAGACCACATCACCAACGTGTAGCGAGATGTCCTGAATGCGGGGAGTATCCGCCGGAAGCAGGCTGACAAACAGCCGGAGACTTGCGAGGGCTGCACCAAGCCCGACCGCACCCGCTGTCAGCCCGACAACGACGCTCTCTGACAGCAGTTGTTGAACAAGCCGCCAGCCCGATGCTCCCATGGCGCTGCGCACTGCGATCTCGCGTTCGCGCGCGCTGGCGCGCGCCAGCATCAGATTTGCCACGTTGGCACAGGCGATTAGCAAAATCAGGCCTACCGCCCCAAACAGAAGAAGCAACCGCGGACGCATCGCACCGGTCTGAGATTCGAGCAGCGGAACGGCCGTCATATCCGAGGCCCAGATATCCGGCATGCGAAATGGAAACACCGGCAACAGCACGCCATGCAGGCGGCGCAGCTCAGCCTGTGCCTGCGCAGCCGTAGCGCCATCTTCGAGCCGGCCAAAAGCACGCAGGTCGAAGTCGTTCCACGGATCGAAAACATCGCCGCCGCGATACGAAACCGGAATAATGAATTGCGTATCGGCATAAGGAAAGCGGACGCCCGCCGGCATCACACCGACAATGCGCCGCGAAACGCCGTCGATTCGAAGCTGCCGCCCGATCGCCGAGGGATCCCCACCGAAGTGCTGCCGCCAATAACCGTAGGTCAGCACAACATTGTGGTCCTGCCCGGCAATCGCGTCGTCTGCCGTAAAGAAGTTTCCCGCCGCCGGATGGATTCCAAGGGTGTCAAATGCATTCACGGTAACTTTGGCGCCGAACACGCGGTCCGGCAAATCGGAATCCGAAATGTTCGACTCGGCATCCGGCCCATACCCGGCAATCGATTTGAGCGCAGTGGCATGATTACCGAGTTCGCGAATCCAGCCCTTGGGAAACACCGGCGAATTGGTCCCGGCGATCCGAACCAGCCGGTCCTGATGAGCATACGGCAGCGGTCGCAACAGGATTGAATCGACGAGCGTATAGATCACGGCATTGGCGCCGATTCCCAGCGCCAGCGTCATCACCGCAGTGATGGTGAATCCCGGCGCCCTGCGCATCTGCCGCAAAGCAAACTTCACATCCTGCAGAAGACTCTCGATGGGGGGCAGGGTAGCGCGATCGCGATAAGCCTGTCGCGTCTGTTCTGCGCCCCCGAGCCGCAGCAGCGCCTGCCGCCGCGCTTCCTCGCTGTCCAGCCCGGCGCGCATGGCGTCGTCCGCATCCATGGCAATGTGGCTTTCCAATTCGGCGTCGAATTCAACCGCCTTTCTGCGGACAAAAACTCCTCGCAGCCGTAACCAGAATGCTCGCGGTTTTCCCATGTCGGGTTCTCCTATTCCGTGCGCAGGGCCTCTACCGGGTCGACAGAAGCTGCGCGCCTTGCCGGTAGCCAGCAGGCTATAAACGCAATGGTGCTCAGAAAGATCGGAACCGTGATGAATGTCAGTTCGTCGTGCGGATGTATGCCATAGAGAAAGCTCGATGCAAGCTTCGACAACAACCATGCGCAGGGCCAGCCAAGCAACATCGCAATCGCGGCAAGCACCATTCCCTGGCGAACGATGAGACGCGAAACCGCACCGGTGTGCGCGCCCAGGGCCATGCGAATACCGATCTCGCGGGTGCGGCGGCTCACGGCGTAGCTCATCACCGCGTAGAGACCAACCGAGGCGAGAACCAGGCCGATGCAGCCAAACACCCCGAAAAGCATCGCTGCAAGACGCGGGAGGAAATAGGCCGCGCGCACATGCTCTTCCATGGTCTCTTCGTTGTAGATCGCGAGGTTCGCATCAAGTGAATGAATCTGACGGCGAACTGGTTCGGCAAGCGCAGCTGGATTGCCGCGGGTGTGGACCACCAGCGTGTAGCCCATTAGGGATGGATCGTCGGTGATGCTCTGGTCGAGCGATCGATACAGGATAGGCCGCGTATCTTCACCAAGGGTGCGCGATTTGGAGTTCCCCACTACGCCGATGATCTCGTAGCTCCATCCGCCTCCATTGATGCGCTGTCCGATAGGATTTCCACCCGCAAACAATCGATCCGCGAATGCCTTGTTGATGACGGCGACCTTGGGAGCATCGGCGCGTTCGTTGGCGAAATCGCGGCCGGAAAGGCGGGGAATTCCCAGAGCATCAAAGTAGCCCGGCGTCGTCATGAACAGATCGGCGATCATGGCGTCGTTACCGGAATGCCCCTCGATCGCAAAGCCATCACTGCGATTTCCTCCGGAGAGCAGAGCCACATCGGTCGAGACGACGCGATCTACACCCGGCAAGGCAGCGACATGGCGGCGAAGCTCAGCGAGAAAACGGCTGATCTGTGACGGCGTATATCCGTTCAGGCGCGGATCCAGCGAAAGAAGAAGCACGCCACGGGGCTGAAAGCCGATATCGATATTAGCGGCGCTCTCGAGGCTTCGAAGGAAAAGCCCGGTCACGGAAAGCAGCACCACAGACATGGCAATCTGCGCCACCACGAGGATGTTGCTCAGCGTGAATCGGCGGCCCGGACGCCTCAATGCATCCTCGCCTTTAAGCGCATTGGAGAGCAACGGACGAGATGCGGCCCAGGCGGGGGCAAGGCCCAGAAGCACTCCGCAGGCCACGCTCAGGGCGAGTGTATAGAGCAGAGTGCGCCAATCCAATACGATGCGCACATCCAGCGGCACTGGAACCGGCAGTCTAAGCGCCGAGATTCCCCGCGTTGACCAGAGCGAGAAAAAGATACCAAGAATCCCCCCCGCCACGCCGAGCAGGGTACTCTCCATCAGCAACTGGCGGCGCAGCCGGGCGCGGGTGGCCCCCAGCGCAAGCCTCACGGCCATCTCCCGCTGGCGCCCCGCGGCCTTTGCGAAAAGGAGATTGGCAACATTCGCGCACGCAATAGCAAGCAGAAGAAGAACAATGATGGAGAGCGCTGAAATGAATGTGAGAACGGCGGCTCGATCGCGAGGAGGAAGCGAGCCGGCCTGTTCAAATACGAAAGTGTTGTTTTTGTCTGTCTTGGGATAGGTAGCGGCGAATCGACGCGCCAGCGTATCGAGTTCGCTGGTCGCCTGGGCGCGCGAACACCCCCGGTCGAAGGCGGGCAATGACGGCGAGCCAATGATACTCACGTGAATCCTGCGGTGGCAGATTAGGAACAAGTTGCAGTGCGATCCCGAGTGGAACCCAAATCTGCGGGTCGAGGATCTGATCGACGCTGTGGAACGTAGCAGGCGCGATGCCCACCACAGTGAAAGAGCGACCCGACAAAGTGATGTTTTTGCCGACCAACTTCGGATCGGAACCAAATTGACTCTGCCATAACCTCGCGCTGATGACGACCACGGGGGATCGATTCTCCGTTGCGGAGAAACCGCGACCCTGCACCATCGGGAGTTCGAGAACATCAAAAAAGTTCGGCGTAACCGCTTGCCCCCACACGCGCTCCGGCTCGCCGCCGCCGGATACCGATGCGGGTAGAAGCTCGTCATAAGCGGCGACATCGGAAAATGCTTTCGCCTGTTCGCGTATGTCGTTGTAGATAGGAAGCGGAAACGCATTACAGCACGACTCGCCATGCTCGGCAATGTGAAGCGACAGCAGCCCGGAAGGGTCGCCAACTGGTGCAGGCTTCAGAACGAACCGGCTGACCATGGCGAAAATCGTTGCATCGGCGCCGATACCCAACCCGATCGAAAGGACCGCCACCAGGGTCACCGCAGGATTTTTGGTCAGCGTTCGCACGGCATAGCGAAAATCGTGCCCTACGTTTTCCAGCCATGGCAGGGTGCGGCCTTCGCGCCGGGCCTGGCGTACCTGCTCCATCCCCCCCAGTTGCAACAATGCTCGTCGCCGGGCTTCATCGGCGCTCAGGCCCGAGCGAATCCCATCTTCCACCTGCATTGCGAGGTTGGCCTGGAGTTCCGCGGAGAAGTCTTCATCCGCCTGCGGTGCCCGCCAAATCCCCGTGAGTCGTAGCCAAAGCGCCCGAATCGTTCGCACTGAAACCTCCTACTCGGTACGCAACGCCAGCATCGGGTTTACGGATGCAGCGCGGCGAGCCGGTACAAATGCGGCGAGAAGACCGCAAATCAACAGCAATGAACAAACCACCAGAACCGTCAGCGGATCATGAGCGCTGACCCCAAACAGGAACGACTGCAGAGCGCGCGTAACCATCCACGTGGATGCCAGGCCGGCAACAAGGCCGCTGAGCACGAGCACACACGCATTCTTCAATACGAGCAGCAGCACATCGCGCCTCTCCGCCCCGAGCGCCATCCGGATTCCAACTTCACGCGTGCGGCGATTCACTGAAAACGTCATTAATCCATAGAGGCCCACCAACGCCAACAGCAGCGCGATCGCGGCGAAAGCAGTCAGCAGAGAAGTCTGGAAACGCCGGCGCGCGCTGGCGATCGAAACCAGATCACCCATGGTGTGTATATCTGTGATCGCGACGCTGTGATCCATTGATCTGAGAACTTCACGCACCTCTCGGGCCACAGTAGCCGGAGAAAGCGACGACCGCACAGCAATGGACCGATCGCCGAAGTCGTAACCTGCGCCATACATCTGGGCCTGCGGTTCTTCTTCGAGACTCACGTGTCGAACATCAGCAACCACGCCAACTACGGTCGACCAATGTGCGTGCTTCTCGTCCGTACTGATGCGCCCGCCAATCGGGTTGCGACTCGGAAAATAGGTGGCCGCGAATTTCTGGTTGATGATAGTCGCCTTGTTTCCGTCCGCATCCGCTTCGGTAAAGTGGCGTCCAGCAATCAGAGGAATCTCCATCGCTTCGAAGTAATGCGGCGTGACAGAGCGTGCTTCCGATTGTTGAAAATCCTTGTTCGGAAATCCGTCAATCCATAGAAAGCTCACACTCTCCGAGTTCGACAGCGGAAGATTGCTTATTCCTCCGACGGCCTGTACACCGGGCAACGCTTCAAGCCTTGCCACTAGCTGTTTGTAAAAGTCGCGCTGCTTCTCTGGTGCATAGTGCCCGTCCAGGCTCACGTGGAACGTTACGGCAGACCTAGCAAAGCCCGTGTCCACCGATTGCACATTGAGGTAGCTCCGGATCAACAATCCCGCGCTGGCCAGAAGAACGACGACCATGGCCGTTTGCACGACAATCAATGCGCTCTGCAGCCGACCGTGCCCGGTCGAGCTTCCCCGCATCGCATGGGATTCGAGAAACCCCGTAAGCTCCCGCCTCGCTGCTGAAAGAGCCGGCATCAATCCTGCAAGAAGGCTTGTCAGTAGCGACGCAGCAATTGCCACCAGCAAAACACGTGCGTCAAGCGAAGCTTCGTTAAGCCTCGGTATGTTTCCGGGATCGAGTCGAGGCAAAATCCGGAGAAATATATAAGCCAGGACGATTCCAACTACACATCCGCCCATACCAACGAGGAGCGACTCGCTGAGAAGCTGGCGCACCATACGGCCGCGACCTGCGCCGAGAGCCGCGCGTACTCCCAGTTCACGAGTCCGTTCAGCCGCACGTGCAATCAGAAGATTGGCGGCATTTCCGCAGGCTATCAGGAGTACGAGCGCGACGGCAGCCAGGAGCATTCGCATCAGCGGTCGGACCGGGCCGATAGAGATACCAGTAAAGCTCTCGACCAGCGCGCCCCAGGTGCGCGGAATACCCTCATCGCGCGGATCCGGCGCGTACTGCTTATCGAGGCTCGCCATAATGCCGCTCATCTCTGCCTGCGCCTGATGGATCGAGACGCCCGGGACGAAGGCGCGCGATCGTGACATTATTCCCGATGGCTCGCGAAGACCTGCTCTTTGGATCAAGCGCCAAAGGCACCCATACCTGCGTGGACTTGATGTGCGAATCGCCGTAAGGAAGATCGGAACTGAGCGGATACTCAAATTGCGCAGGCATCACACCCACGATTTGGTAATTGGCGCCATTCAGCTCGATGAAGCGCTTCAGCACGTCCTGGTTCGCATCGAACGTCGACACCCACATTGCATGGCTGATTACGGCAACCTTCGCATGTTGCGCCTCATTGTCTTGCTTGGTGAAAGCGCGGCCGAGTTCGGGCATCGATTGCAAAGTCGAGAAGAAATCTTCATCGACCCGCGCGCCACCGATGTGTTGCATAATGCCCTGCTGCATCACGCTGAATTGCGTCTGCTCGAAGTTGCTCATATTCGCATAGGACCGAGCCTCGCGCTTAAGATCATAAAAGTCGCCATAACTTGGACAAATGACTTCCGCAGGAATCTTGAGATTAGGATTAGGCGAGAACAAATAGACAAGCCGCTCCGGATCCCCATAGGGCAACGACCTGATCAGAACCGCATTCACCAGGCTGAAGATCGCCGTGCATGCGCCGATCCCGAGGCCTACAGTTAGAACGGCGGTCAGAGTGAAGGCGGGAGCGCGAAGCAATGTACGGACTCCGTATCGAACATCCTGCGCAAAGTTCTCAAGCCACAGAATCCCGCGCTGGCTCCGATGCGCCTGCCGGACCTGCTCTTTCCCGCCGAGACGGACAAGCGCCTGCCGTCTTGCTTCTACCGGATTAAGTCCGTCTCTGATACCCGCCTCTGTGTGCATTGCGATATGCGCGTCGAGCTCGGCTGAGAATTCACTCTCGGCGCGATCTCTTAGCCCGAGGCCTTTCAGGCGCATCCACAATGCCCGGGCGGCGCGCATCTATGCCTCCTCGGCGGGAGTGAGAAAACGGGAAAGAATCTCAGTGGTTTGTTCCCACTCCGCGGCAGCTTTGCGGACCTGCTTCTGCCCGGCCTTGGTGAGCTCGTAAAACTTGGCTTTGCGATTATTGTCTGAAGTCCCCCACTGCGAGCGGATGTATCCTTCCTGCTCTAGCTTGAGGAGCGCGGGATAAAGCGTTCCGTAGTTGAGCTGCAGCAAATCGCCGCTCGTCTGCTCGATGCGCCGCGCCAGCCCATATCCATGTTGCGGGCCCATGCTTTCGAGCGTCTTCAGAATCATCAGAGCCAGCGTGCCCTGCCAGACATCGGTCTTGTCGCCCATTGACGTACTCCTCTGGCCAACCAATAGAAGGGTACGCGGACTTATATGGGAATACAAGAGGAGAGTGACGAATGGCTCGCGCCCGCTTTCCGTAGCATGGAATGCGATCGCAGTAAGTCCCTGCAACTGTTTAGATAACCTTCAGCGCCGGGGTGAGCCTGGTCTCATTCGCCTCATTTTGCCGGGTCTACCAGTGCTCCGTAAACGATCGAGCGGCTCTCATATTCAAGATTCGGGCTCAATGGTCCAAGCAACCGCTGAATCATGCCCACGAAAACAACATCATTTGTCGGATCAACCCAGAACCACGTACCGGCGGCGCCGTCCCAGAAATATTCACCTTTCCCGTCGGAGAGATTGGCCTCCACTGGGTCGAACACTACGGCTCCGTTGTAGCCATATCCAAAACCCGGTCGCATCACCTGGGACCCGATACCGAATTTCCCGGTCAACAATTCTGCCGGCACGTGGTTCGAAGTCATCAGCTTCACCGTCGGCGGCGCGAGAATGCGATTGCCGTTGAGCTCGCCCTCGCGCAAAAGCATTGTGGCGAAGCGGTAGTAGTCCTCGGCGGTTGAAACCATACCGCCGCCGCCCGAGGGCATAGGAGGCTGAACGTCATAGTTGCCCGACCTTCGGCTTGCGCTTGCATCGGCCACAAGCTCGCCATTGGGTCCAGTGCGATACAGAGTCACGAATCGGTCGCGCTTATCCTCGGGCACATAGAACCCCGCATCGCGCATCCCGAGTGGCTGGAAGATATGATCTCGAAAAAAGTCGGGAAGCGATTGGCCGGAGAGCTTCTCCACGATGTAGCCCTCTACGTCCATCGACATGCTATAGGTCCAGCCTTTGCCCGGCTGATACACAAGGGGAATCTTCGCCAGCTTCTCGACAAAGTCCTGCAGATTCTTCGAGGCCAGCAAATTGGCTTCGCGATACATCTTATCGACCGGCGTATCGCCAAAGAAACCGTAAGTGAAGCCAGCCGTGTGCGTCATCAGCTCGCGCATCGTCGGCGGATGATCGGGATCTACAAGGATCATCTTTCCGTCGGCGTCCATCCCGTTGTAGACCTTGAGGTGCGCAAATTCGGGGATGTATTTTGAAATTGGATCGGAAGGCAGCCATTTACCCTGCTCGTACAGGATCATCATTGCCACACCGGTCACTGGCTTCGTCATCGAAAAGTCGCGAAAAATCGCATCCTTCGTGATCGCCTTACCCGTTTCGAGGTCGCTCACCCCATAGGACCTGCAATCCACGATCTTCCCGTGACGCGCAAGGATGGTAACGATACCCGGAATCTGCTTCTTGTCGACCGTCTCCTGCATGAGGATGTGAAGACGTTCAAGACGTTCAGGCGAGAAGCCTACGGTCTCCGGTTTCACCGGCGTCAGGTCGAGCTGATGGTGCGCCGACTCCGCAACCGGCTTCTGCGAGTACGCAACGTCGATGCTGAAGAGAAGCGCGAATGCAACAATTGGCGCGCAGGCCTTTCCTACCGGGCAGAACTTCTTCATTGGATCCCCCTGCAACCCGCGATGGCGCCTCACCACCTGTCAAACTCCAAAGGTGTGGAACTCGCAGAAAACGGGTCGAAATGCGAGTCCTTTATAGCAGAATGCCCCCACTGAACGCGGTTGGCGATAAGCTACCCTGTCTTCACAAGGAATTTCCATGACCCCGAACGATGTATTCCTCCGGCGCGTTCGCCTATGGCTTGTCCTGTTCATAGTCGGACTCGTTCTGAGCGGTTTAACTGCCTTTCCTCTCGAATGCGAAACCGGCCTTCTCAATCGCATGTTTCACGTTGCCTCCGCGCCACCCTCCGGGGGCGAACCAGCACTGCACGTCTGGTTGCGGAAGGTGCATGAGGCGATCGTTCGCACCAATCGCGACTATCCGTTCATGGCTTATGGAACAGACTGGCTGGCGTTTGCGCACCTCGCCATCGCCGTGGCTTTTATCGGCCCATTACGCGATCCGGTGCGCAACAAGTGGGTTCTCGCTTTCGGAGTCATCGCTTGCGCCGGAGTCATTCCCCTGGCTCTTATCGCAGGTCCGATTCGCGGCATCCCTTTCTACTGGCGGCTTATTGATTGCAGCTTCGGCGTTCTCGGAGTGATACCTCTGCTGATCTGCCTCCGCTACGTCCACAAAATCGAGCAAGCCGGATAAATCGGCCTCGCCGCCTCCGTTCCCTACAATTGAGAAGTGACCGCACCCGAGCCCCGGATCCCCGAGATAACCGCCGCAATCGTCGACACCATTGCGGCCATTTCGACCCCACCCGGGCGCGGAGGCATCGGCATCGTGCGTCTCAGCGGTCCGCAGGCTGCTTCCATTGCGGCGCAACTTCTCCGCCTGCGCCAGGCCCTGGAACATGCTCACGCGCGATTAGCCGATGTGCTCGACGAGCCCGACTCCTCCGATGAGCCCATCGACGAGGCCATGGTGACGCTTTTCTCCGCACCCAACTCCTATACCGGTGACGATCTCGTAGAGATTGCCGCCCATGGATCTCCCGTGGTTCTCGATCTCTTGCTTCGGAATGCTCTCGCCCTGGGAGCCAGGCTGGCGGAGCCTGGCGAATTCACTGAGCGTGCCTTTCTGGCGGGCAAGCTCGATTTAACGCAGGCAGAAGCAGTTCGCGATCTCATCGAAGCGCAAACTCTCACGCAGGCTCGCCAGGCGGCGGGTCAGATGGGCGGCGCTCTGAGCCGTCGCGTCGCTCCCGTCAAACACTCTCTGGTAGAACTCATCGCCCTCCTCGAGGCCGGCATCGATTTCGCCGAAGACGACGTGGACGTTGCGCCGCAGTCTGAAATTGCGCGCCGGATCGAGTTGCTCATCCCACCCCTCATCTCCCTCGAGGCGTCGTTCGCACGAGGCCGGATCGTGCACGATGGCTTGACGATGGCCATCGTCGGCCGCCCCAACGCCGGCAAAAGTTCCCTGTTCAACCGGCTCGTCGAACGCGACCGCGCCATCGTTACTGCGACCCCGGGTACGACGCGCGACCTCGTCACCGAGCGCATATCGATTGACGGCATTCCGCTCGAGCTTGTCGACACCGCCGGTCTTCGCGAGACTTTCGAAGAGGTCGAGCAGCTTGGCATCGCGCGAAGCCGAGAAGCCCTGGCGGATGCCGCTATCGTCCTCATAGTTCTGGACGCCACCCAATCGTTGAACGAAGAAGAACGTGCTCTGCTTGACGCCGTACACGGCCGCGCCGCGCTCCTGGCCATCAACAAAACCGACCTCGCCGAATCAGAAGCCCGAAAAGCAGTAGTGGAGAACGAACAATCCCTGGCAGCACAGTTTGATCTCCCCGCCGTGCCCACCTCCGCACTCACCGGCGAAGGCATCGCGCAGCTCCGCGAAAAGATCCTTCAGCTTGCAACCGGGGGAGCCGCCGCCGAGCCCGGCCTCCTCACCAACCTTCGCCAGCAGCAGGCAATCGTGACCGCGCGCACGGCGCTTCAAGACAGCTTCCGCGCCAACGAAACCCGTATTCCTCACGAGATGATTCTGCTCGATCTCTATCGCGCCTTGTGGGCGCTCGATTCCCTGACCGGCCAAACCACACCCGATGACATCCTCAATCTGATCTTCTCCACCTTCTGCATCGGAAAATAGATAGCTCTCCATGCGGTCTCACGAAAGATCGAAATACCTAACATAATCCCTTTATTTTCACACATAAATGGCGCATAATGTCTCTCAGAGTCCCAAGAGGGCACATAAGCAATGGGACTCCGGTAGGACTCCAACGGCCAACGAATGCGAGAAATCGGCTCTGGAGTCCCGGATGGAGCATGAAATGGCGCTCACAGATGCTCTTATAAAGGCCCTCAAGGCCCAAGGCGGGCTCCGGTATAGCAAGGCGGATGGTAATGGCCTGTTGCTCGACGTAACGCCCAGCAGGAGTCAAATCCTGGGTATTTCGCTATCGGCTGAATGGCAAGCGGGAGAAGGTCGTCATCTGGGCCGCTATCCCGAAGTGAGTCTCAAAGAAGCTCGCGCCGAACGCGACAAGTATGCAGCGATGGTCGCGGCAGGGCAAATCTCCATTCATCGGAAAAGAAACTTGCGCGAGAGGGATTGTCTCAACGATCCCGACCGTCAAGGAATTTGCAGAGCGCTACTACACAGAGCAAGTGTGAGAGAAACTGGAAAGACCCGAAGCACATCCGGCGCTATCTCGACAAAGAAATCTATCCCACGCCTTGGGCAGCAAGCAGCTTAAGGACTGTGACCGCTCTTGACGTGCAAACGCTCGTGTATCGCAAGCGCGACAACGGGCAAGTTGCAGCGGCGATCCAGATTGCGCGGAGTGATCAAGCGGATGTTCGATTACGCGATTGAGACGCGCCTGGTGACCATAAACCCCGCCGCTATGGTGGCGACGCGCTACATCGGGAAAGCCCGCAAGCGCTCACGTGTTCTCACGCCAAGGAGATTCGCATCTATCTCCGCACGATCTACCAGTCGAATATCCGCCGACAATTCAAGCTGGCGCTTGCACATCATCCTTCTGACGCTAGTGCGAAAGTCGGAACTCCTGCTTGCCAAGTGGGAGAACGTCAACTTCGATAAGGGCGAATGGATCATCCCGGCAGAGAACGCCAAGACAGGCAAGCCTCACATCGTCTACATGTCAACGCAAGTCGCAGAGATGTTCGCTGAACTGAAGAAGCTTGCCGGCGATTCTGAACTGGTGCTACCGGACCGGGGTGCCTCAAGAAAGCCGTTCGCAAAGAATGCGCTTAACAAGGCCCTTGAAGGACTCACCTTCGAGGACATGGACCCGCTGACCATTCACGACCTTCGCAGAACAGGCGCAACGCTCTTGACAGAGCACGGCTTCAACAAGGATGTAATCGAGAAGTCTCTGAGTCACGAGCACGAGGGAATACGTGCGGTGTACATCATCGCGGAGTATGCGGAGCAGCGGAAACAGATGCTCCAATGGTGGGCCGATTATGTCAACGGCCTAACTAGTGATAGCAAGGTGATCATTGGTAATTTCGGAAGCAGGGCAGTGTGAGCGGTCGTTCATTTCGATTCCAAGAAGGTCCTTGACGGTTCACAGAATATCAATCAGAATCAATGGAGTTAGTTGGCACCATGCTCAAACGGAACGAGTTTCATATCCGTCAGGGCGGAAATAAAGCGCATACGCCTGCGATCAAAGGGCGGGGATCAGAGTGCCGGTCCCATTCCGAGGTTCGTTGGGCTGAGCTATAGCTTGCTGACCTATAGCTCGCAGTCGCATCCTCGGTGCGACGGAATCACTCATAAGCCAACTGTCCACTCGGGGTCGATTCCATTCAAGCGGCGCTATTTCATTAGACCCTGAGCCAAAGGACCAAAGCTGCCTCTGCTCGCGCGGAGGGGAGGGTTTTTGGCATGCGCTTTCTGAGACTGACGGAGGTTCGTTCCCGCATATGCCTGAGTCGTTCGCAAATCTACCGGAAAATTTCAACTGGAGAGTTTCCCAAAGCCTATAGTCTTGGTGCTCGCGCTGTTGCGTGGCTCGAATCGGACATAAACGGATGGATCGAGAGCCGCGTAAAGGCGGGACAGGCGGTGCAAAAGTGACCGCGTTGATTCCGCTTTGCAGCGCTTGCCAATCTCATCTTCGCAAGGTGCGCGGGGCATGGGTGTGCGGCCAAACTGACTGCCCTAGGTGGGGGCAGTCGCAGCCTGTTTCTGGACGAGCTGGCCGGACACTGACACAGAAAGGTGCGTCTTGAGTTCCGCAGGCATCGCTAAATTGGTGCCGGGTGAGGGGGGTCTAGCGGGAAAGGGAGCCCCACGCAAGGTGAGGCGAAGTGATGTTTGCCAGTGACGCGGATTTTGACAAATGCTTGAGGACCTTCAAGCCGAAGCCTCCCGATCTGTCGGCATTGTCTGCGATACCAGAGGAAGCAAATAACGCACACGACGTGCCACAAAGGAGAGCCAATCCGCGCCGACCCACCAGCAGGCAACTCGAGAAGGTTGAAGTCGGGCCCTTCTTCCAGATGCCATACAGGCTCTTCTCAAGCGGCCTAGGAGCCAAACTAGGACCCTCGGCAGGATGGCTATACGCTGCTTTGTGCAGCCAGGCAAACGACCACTTATCGATGACGTTTTCAGTTTCCAGTAAGGCGCTCGCTTCTGACACCGGAATGTCTGTCAAAACGATAGGGGAACCAAGAAGAAACTGAGAGAGCGAGGCCTTATCGAGTTTTCATCGAAGCCGGGTAGCAAGGATCAATTCGCCCTGAAGAGACCGGAGCTGGAGAGGATCAACCGAGAGGAGCAGCCTAGGGCAAAACGCAAGCCACGGGGACAAACCAAAATGGAGCATGATCTTTGGGATGGACTACCGCAAATTCTGCGGGGCCCCCGCGCAAATTACGCGCAGCCGTATCGCAAATTTTGCGCATCCGCTTAGGTGATTCTAAGAAGGTGGATTCTCTAAGTGTGCTTGAATGCTCGCAGCAAGTATTGCGGCCTTGCGCTCCGAATAGGCTTCGACTCTGGTGACACGCTTATCCGGCCTAGAAGAAATGATTGCGTCCCAACACTAACCAAAGCTGGTGCATTATTGACTCATGGCTAATCAACATCCACGGCAACGAACGGACAATTCGGACTACTGAAAAACGCGGAGAGTTCCTCCAGAGCCCTCTCACAGACGTGCAACGTCACGCGAGCTTGCGAAATGAGCGGGCTTGGCCGCGCATCCGTCTACGAATGGCGCGGTGAAGAGGAAAGCTTCGCCGAGGACTGGCAGAAGGCTTTGGAGATAGGTGCAGACTTACTTGAAGATGAAGCTGTCAGACGTGCCAAAGACGGCGTAGAGGAACCCGTTTATCAGGGCGGGAAACTTGTGGGCCATGTTCAGAAGTACAGCGACACGCTTCTAATCTTTCTGCTCAAAGGTGCGAAGCCAGAGAAGTACAGGGAACGCAGCCAGCATGAGCTTAGCGGAGCGTACGCCATATCGGCGGCTCGGCGGAGCAGATTTCAGCTGCTCGCAAACGGCTTCTGGACAGTCAGAGAGGTTTACCAAATGACGTTTCCGAGTAGGGTTGAAGGGGGATTAGCAATACATAATGCTCAGTCACTTCCGATGTTCAAGTTCTTTCAACTTGGCAAGAGACATCCGCAACTTCCCTATCACGAATAGAAAGGATAGAGCTAGACCGGTGAAGATCATTGTCACAATAACGTCAAAAGCCATCTGAGACCGCGCATCCGCATAACCAGCGGTCGAGTCTCTTTGGAAACTAATGAAACCGTCATAAGTCGCGTACCCAAGCCATGCGACGAAGATCCAAAGGAAGGCGTGCAAAGCGTGCAACGCTAGTCTCCGCAGTTTCATTGGAATCGTCGATCCTGTTATTGGTCCTGTACTCTGCTGTCGATGGCGGAGAAAATCGCCTCCACCTGTTCCTTCACTCTATTTGCGCCGGTCAGTTGGGCGAAACAAGTGACGTAGGACTCATAAGCCCCAGTAGCTTGGGTCAACACGATGGCTTGCGCACTATTCTGCGAGTCTTCGCCACCAGCGGTGACAATATGCACGTTCCAATGAACCTCTTGAACGTTGCTCCCGACTTCCCGGTAGCGGGGGCTTCTCGCGATCTCGTCGCGGAACTGCGTGCACACCCGTGCGCCAATCCAATCGTGATTTTCAGCCGTGCATTGGATGTGAATGGGATGTTTGTTGGTTTGTGCGGAAGCCGCGAGGCTCAGACTTAGGGCGACCGGAGACACGAGGGCCAAGACAAGCGCGACTGGCATGAATTTCATAGGTTCTTCTCTTGTGGGACAGTATAGGTCGGTTTGAAGCATCCGCTGCACAACTTGTTAAGAGCGGAGGTAACGACTGTGTACCAAATTGTGTACCACGATTAAGCGCGATTTGCGACCAGTGACCGCCAGTACGCTTTCCGGGCAAAGGAAAAGCCCGCTGATTTGGCGGGCTTTAGCGAATCTTAGCTGGTAGCGCTAACGGGAATCGAACCCGTGTTTTAAGATTGAGAATCTAACAACGCAGACTTTTACGGGAAGAAGTTGCATCTCTGTGTACCGCAGTGTGTACCGGGTCAGCGCGAAACCTTCCAAAACTCCCCACTTTTCACATTCAGCATGCAAAAGCTGCGGTTGTCGTCTTCCTGCGGATCAATCGGATTCGTGAAGATCACGTCTTCAGTCTCCAGTGCTGCAGTATCTACTCCCCAGATTTCATTCAATGCCTCTTCGAAGGGTCGTGATGTCAGTCTCGTTGCGCACCACAGCATATTGGTCTTCGATCATTCCGACAACTGAATCCTTTTCGAGCAACAGTATTCGCTTGTCCGCCTCAGCCGCCGCGAGCTTCGGAAGCTTCCGATTGAGTGCGTTGCGAATCAACTCGGGTCCCGGCTGTCCAGGATCGAGGCGGGCGGTCAAAAAGCGTCCAGGATCGTCGGGCATCTTTCTCTTGGACAAAATCACCTCGAGCACGACATCGTTTCCAAGTCTAACGAGTACCTTGCTGCTACCTTCTGGCAAAGTTGGCAAGACTGCCGCAAGGTCATTCTTCAATGTTAGCTGTACATCCAACCAGCGTATGCCGGTCGGAATCGCACCGACACTTTGACTGGCTATACAAACATAGCCTTTCACACAAAGAGCGGGGTCATTGTCGAGGAGAGCAAGTGTCCGCAGGAATCTCGCTGCATCAGCCTTTTCGTTCGCAAAAGGCTCTATTAGTGTGTGCTCAAGCGCCAATGAACGACCATCTGTATCGGCGCAGAGAGCATCTACATTTTCTCTCGATGAGTCGGAATCGAGCCAATTGGTAACACCGTAGCTGGATCCGGTCAGGCGGTTGTAGAGCGTAATCCAATGCTCGATTACAAGTTTGTCGCGCTGAGTTCTCATAATCGAGGGTGGGAGCGAGAGAGTCGAACCTCCCTGTCGCGTCCGGGTGCTCTTTCTGCGCCAAAGCAACGGCAGACACGACGCCAAGATGAGACGCGATGGGCATCCGTTTCATTAGATTTTCCTTGGGGGACAGTATAGAGGGACTTGAATCGACCGCCGCGCAGCTTCTAAAGAGCGGGGTAACGACCCGATCCTCTCAAATAACACCCTAAAAAGCCAAAATGGGACTCCGGTGGGACTCTGGCGATCGACTCCTATTTCTAAGCTGCATGGCTATTGATGATTGGTGAATTCTCCACCTTCTGCATCGGAAAATAGAGCGAAGTGGGAGGAGAGATGCCGGTGTATCAGACCCGTGCGTAGGTGAGTTCCTAAACCGGTATGTAAAGCATTGATGCTGTGCTTCACATATGCCGATTGAACCGTGACTCGGAGGATTACTTTCCTTTTGCCAGGTTTTTCGGTGACGTTCTCTGCAGTTCTGAAAGCAAAACTGCGGCCGAGTGGGGTGGCATTACGTTTCCTGCAAAAATCTCTTGCGCCGAGATTTTCTTGCCGTAAAGCTTCTCGTTGTCGTCGTCGGAGGGGCCTAATGAGGTCCCAGAGAGGGACACGCCGGCAAAAACGCCTTGCGCGCGGGAGTAGGAAAGCATTTGGGCTTGCATGGTCGCGGTCGTTGAGGCTTCCGCATTCCGTCCCACCGGCCCTGCAGCGATGCTGGTTTCAGCTCCCAGCTTTGCCTTTCCTTTCATCACTGAACGTGCGCCATCGTCATTCATCACGAGAATCACGAAGTCGGTTGCCTGTCCGCCGGCCTGAAAGCCGAAGCTGCCGCCGCTTGACTGCATCATGATGGGTGCGCCCCAGTGACCATTGAAGTTTTCGCCACTCCGACAGACCATCACACCCTTCCCGTATTGAGCTCCGACGATGAAAGAGGCCTTTTTTACCGAAGGCAGAATAATGACGCAGTCCGCCTTATTCAGCACATTGATCGGAAGGCCGCTGGAGGCATTTGAGAGATCCTTGAAAACCTGGGCGGCAGCGGTCACTCTATCGCTTGGTTCTTCCGCTCGTACGAACAGTGGAGTTACGCAAAGAATGCCTGCCAAACAATACTTCAGATTCGTCTTCGTCCGTCGATTGCGGTTGTTCAATTCAGCCAAGGGAGTCTCCTTCAAAGCGGTATGTCTTGACACGAGAATCCTAGGTGACCGCTGTCCAACTAAATACTGTCAGAAGTGACAGGGGGGCGGATTCGTCCGAATTACTGCCAAAGCGGAAGTAGATTCGGTTTTGGGGAACGATTTTCTGACCCCGGAGATTGGAAAGAGAAGAACTCGTTCACAGTCGAAGGCATTTTGGAGCTCCAGCAGGGACTCCACAGGGATTAGCCATACTCCGGAAAATAAGGAGCTTGCGCGAGAAGGGATAAATACCCCCTCCCTACGCTTCCATCGGAAGCGCGCGTCTTCCTATTGATCGGGCGCCCTCGCCGGTATCAAGAAAGGCCAGCCAGGAGTGATTGTGGGCAAGAATGTCTTCGAGTTCCGGCTCGGTGAGAACCATGCAGGCGGTTGAGAGCGCATCCGATTCGGCGCCAGTGTCTGCAAGAACCCAGGCTCGGCTTTGACGAATCGCGGTTCCGCCCGTGCGCGGATCAAAAATATGAGCACCTTTGACTGCCAAACCTGAACCGCTCAACGAGGCATGAGTAAGGAAGAATCGCTGCGATGCATTGTCCTCACCCAGACCGCAGGACCAGCCCGGAGCACCGGGCGGCGGATCTCCCGCAAGAATGCTGCTGCCGCCCGCGATCAGCAAAAACGAGGGACAATCCCAGTGGCGGAGAAGTTCTGCCTGGCGGTCGAGAGCGAACCCCTTTCCGATGGCGCCAAGATCGAATTCCAGGCGCCCGTTGATGCAGAGAATGGACTGTTCGTCTGGCAATAGATCCCACTGCGGAAGCGATGTCTGGGTTTTCAAAGCGCTCGGCGTGGGGCAGAAAGCGCTGTGCGTAGCCTGTGCCATCCGTTTTGCAACCTGCAGGCAGGCGAAGGCAGGCTCGCTCAAACGCATTGTTTCGCCTGGCGCCAGATGCGCCACGCGCGCAATGTCGCTGTTGACGCGGAATCGGCTCAATCGCGATTCGAGCGAATCCAGAAGATCGAAGGCTGCCTGCGCAGCCTGCGCGGCATACGCTTTATCGTCGCAGGCGATGCGCGCTTGAAAGTGGGTCGCCATCGCCGCGTGGTTGAATGGATGGATTTCAGCCATTGGAGTTCACTTCGGCTCCGGCAGCCATAACAGGATGAGCACGCCTGGGCGGCTTCCGAAAAAATCCGGACGAAAGCCGCGCATCCTGTCGGCATATTGATCCGCAGCCTCAGTTGAGGTGACGTAGAAATCCGCATCGGGCACTTGCTGGCCCGGTTGCCAGAAACCTGTTTGATTGAAGTGGCGCAGGTACCAGGGCAACGGCCATGGATCGGACGCGATCACCGCGATACGTGGCTTGCTTATGCCGTTGCGGCGCGCCATATCTGCAATTTCATTGGGGAGTCCGAGAATGTCGTCCGAGGTGTGAGCGTAAGCGTAGGGATTACTTTCATCTGCCGGACGAAGAAAGACCCGCTGGCGCGTGTCGTGGACGATCAACGCCCCTGCAAATACCGCGAGAAAGCAGATCACGGGAATGGCTATCGGCTGGCCCAACTGCCGAACGGCCCACCGCCAAAAGATCTCCACCGCCAGGGAGACGAATATCGCCAGCGGCAGCCAGAGATTCAGAGCCAGCCATGGTGTTTTGTACGGTATAAGGCTGTAGATCGCGCCCAGAAGTAAACCGTAGTACGCGAGCCACTGAAATGAAGAAGCGTCACGCCTTCTAAAGGTGAAGAGGAAACCAAGGAAGGCCAGGCCCGCCAGCATTCCACCGGACCAGCCCCCGGTGAGGAGCTTGCCGAAATACCAGAAGGGTTCGCGGTGCCCCTGACCTGCCGCACGCGCGAGGACATCCGGAACTACCTGCGAAAGGGTACGAATTGATTTCCAGTTTTTTCCGAACCAGGTAAAGAGCGCGACCATCAGTGCCAGAAAGGTGGTAACCGCGGCAAGGAGCGGCCAGAGGAACAGAGACCAGTCGACGGTTCGGCGGCGCGGGTTTCGCAACCAAAATACGATTGCCGCAACGGCCAGGGCAAAAAAGTGAACGATCGCTGTTTCCTTGCAGGCAAGCATCAACGCTGCGCATGCGCCCGCAACAGCGGCATAGCCGATTGATCGTCTGCTGAAAGCACGCCAGCTCGATAAAATCAGACCGAACATTGCGGTGCAGAAAAGAGACTCATGGATGAAGTACCTATCGTAGTAGACAGGCAATGGAGCGACAGCAAAGAGGAGGGCGGAAAGCAGACAAGGAGTGAATCCGAACAACTCGGTTGCAGCGCCAAAAAGCAGAATCGTGACGGTACCAGCCGCGACGGATGTCAGACGCAACTCGGATTCGGTCAGATCGGCAAAGGAGCTGACTCCACGCATCCTTACCAGGGGTAGAGTTACGGCCGCCAACGCAGGACCATGGCGGTCCTGGGGATCATAGGCGAAAGGCTCTCCAGCAAGCAGCTCTCCGACAATGTAGGCGTTGACGGCTTCATCCGTGTGCATGGGCCGCGCGCTCAGCTGCGGGAGGCGAACAGCCAATCCGAGAAGAGCAATGACAAGGAAGGCCGGCCAGCGCGCCCAGTTCAAACGCGGGGACGCGCTCTCCGCTCGAGCGATGCCGGAACGGGAAGCCTCAGGCAGGCTTGCCCCAGACTTCAACCTCGATATAGTCATTCAATTTGTTGGTTGTGTTCCCGTTGCTGTAGAGACGAACATAGCGCCCCTTCACACCCTTGGCGTCGATCAGCTTGCCCTGGTAGGTTTCGACGTAATTCAAGTCTTTTCCTGCTCCGAGCCCGAGCTCGCCTTTGAAGTCATTGTTGAAGATTGTCGTTACACCTGATTTGAACGCGGGGTCATCGGACACCTGGACAACAACGTCACGGTAGACCCGCGCCTGGGAGTGGAAGTGCCAAACGAGAACAGCATAGATGTCCGCGCTCTTCGCGAGATCTATCTGAACCCACTGCTTGCCTGGCCCGAGTTCGACCCACGAGCCTTCATCACCGGCCTTGTCGCCATCGGTGACCAGATCGAGGGTGCCGACGACAGGACTGTTATCGCTGGCTGTGACCTTCTTGCCCTTGGCCAGGTTTACGGTACCCGCAGGAACCATGAAATCCGGGCGTTTGCCTTTCATCGGCGGCTCAAGGTTAGGCACGTTGAGCGGAACCGGCGTGCCCACGAAGAGCGGGCGAGGAAGTTGGGTCTTAAGCGGAACTTTATCCTGCGCCAGCGCGGCGGTGGGAAGGGCGAATGCAGCGATCAGGAGATATTTGCTACAAAGGATTGTTTTCATAATCTCAGGCCTTCACTTCTTCACTCGTGATGAGGATCTTTTTCTCGGCTGCCACCGCATCGTTGGCTTTGTGAATGACATATTCGCTCGTGAAAGCTTCATCGGCGGGACAATTCAGCTTCGCCGTGCCGCGGATTGTGTTGAAGAAGTTTTCCAAATGCGGTTGGTGCGGGGGCTTATTGAAAAAGACTGGAATCTCGTATTGCGCCAATTGGGCTGTTTCCCGCACGTCTACTCTTGCAGCGTCTGCGGATGTCTGAACGGCACGCACGTAGCCCTTTTGCGCCAGGTCATCCCATGAGACAGCGTCGGCGCGGGCTTCACGATAGATAGCGCAGATGGATGGATCCTCCGACATTTTGATGGTGCCGTCGTCTCCCATGAATTGTTCGAAATAGCCCCCGCCTGCACTGGTTGTCGTCTGCACCTGGTAAAAAGCGCGCGCAACGCCCTGGGGTAGCGAATACTCGTAGATCACCATCGCGTTGTCATACCAGTCATGATTCTTGAAGTAGTCAAGACCGCCGCTGGCGACCACGGATTTAGGAGTGATGCCGAGCCACCAGTTAAAAATGTCAATCTGATGCGCTCCGAGATCTGAAAGAGGCCCACCACCCAGACCTTTGTACCAGCGCCAGTTGCGGAACTGGTGCATGTCTTTATAGCCGTACTTGGCGAGCATGCTCGCCGGCATCTCAAACTTCTTCGGCCAGCCGAAGTCCTCTTTGACTGCACGGTTCCATTGTCCCTGAACGGCGGTGAGGCGGCCGCAGAATTTTGCATCGTGAAGCAAGCGGTTCAGCGTGAAGACATATCTGGGATTACTCCGGCGTTGATGGCCGATCTGCAACAGCTTTCCGGTTTCGCGCATGGTTTGCACCATGGAGCGCGCACCTTCAATGGTGTTGCTCATCATTTTTTCGCAGTACACGTGCAGACCTGCCTTGAGACAGGTATTGGTCATTGGCGCGTGCCAGAAATCCGGCGTTGCGATGAGGACTGCCTGCAGATCTTTTTCCTTGGCGAGCAGGTCTTCGTAATTCTCATACACGCGGACTTCGTTTCCGAGCTTCTGCAGATAGCGCTGGCCCTCGCCGCGGTGGTAGTCCCAGATATCGCAAAGCGCGACGAGCCGAACGCCTTCGATATTGAGCAGAGATTCAAGGAGAATCTTGCCTTCTTCGCCGTAACCGATGAGGGCGACGTTGATGGTATTCAGCGATGACTTCGTGGTGCCGCTGGTCTGTTCGCCGGTATTGGACTTGCAGGCCTCCAACAGCATCGCGGCACCCGCCGCCGCCGTTGTAATGAATTCACGACGATTCAACTTATCTACCATTTCTTAAGGACCGCAAACCTGTTGTGCTGTACGAGTAGAAACGCGGCTGCCACCAAGCCAATGTGAATGCCAAGGTAGGCAACACCATCGTTCGCGTCGATCAGTACCAGTCCGACCGTCAGCGCGATAAAGAGCAGTCCCTGAATAAGCAATGAGAGGCGTGTTCCGAGCCCGATGATGAGCATGATTCCGGTCAGGATGAATGCAGGCCCAAGCATGCGGTCGAAGAGCGTCAATGCGAATTTCGGGAACAGCGGATCATGAGCGAACTTGTCTCTGAGACCGACAGGAATGCCCGCATAGTTAGCCAATGCATAAGACTTGACGCTCACGTTGACCATCACGCCGCTTGCATCCGGCTGCCCGGTAGATGGATCGATGAGCGGCATAGCGACCGCTTTATACGCCGCGTACTTTTGGATGCCGACGAATAAGGCACGAACGCCAAGCCAAAGACGCAAAGCCAGAAAGGCAAAGGTGAAGTCCCAGGCGACTTTCTGGACCGGAAACACTTTTACTTCAGATGTGGTAGCCATGTAACTATCAGGCGATGCAGATGAGTCAGATCGTGAGATTCTTCATGTAGTCCGCATCCACCTTTAGTGACTCCTTCCAGGGAATATCGAATTCTTCTTGCTCGACAAAAGCATGTGTAATCTCTTGGTTCTCGGCCGCCTGAGCGAATATCGGCCGGTAGTCAATGGATCCGCGGCCCAACTCCGTCACCTTTGCTTCATCGTGCGTCGCATAAGAGATGTTCGACGGAAGATGAAAGTCTTTGACGTGAAACATCGAGAAACGATGAGGGTATTTCTTCATCAGAGCGACGGGGTCCTGACCCGCCACTTTCACCCATCCGAGATCCATCTCGAAGGTCGTCTTGTCCGGCTCGCAGACGCTGAGCAACTCTTCGTAAGGCACCTTGCCATCGACCGGTTGAAATTCCACCCAATGGTTATGGTAGCCGAAGGAGATACCTGCCTTCTTCAGCTTCTCGCCCGTCTTATTGAACTCTTCAGCGTTGTACTTCCAATCATCGATGGTCAACGGACCGGCCTTTGTACCCGGCGAGGGCGGGTTCTTCCGCCCAGGCCCGGGGCAGATGATGTAGCTCACGCCGATGGTCTTTTCGAATTCGGTTGTGGCGTCCAAGTTTGTCGTGACGTCGACAAATGAGCGGTGCGCGCTTACGCACTTCAGCCCAGCATTGTCCAGCGCTTTGCGGATCTCGATTGCAGACTTTTTCGGCAGCGCAGCAGATTCGACCTCCACGAAACCGGCCTGGCGTACCGCCGCCAGCGCCCCTTCAAAATCCTGCGCCATCTGCTGCCGCACGCTGTATAGCTGAATGCCCGGCGCCAGTCCCAAAGGCATTGCAAACGAAAACTTCGCCGAAGCGGCTGCGGCAATCGCGGCTGCGCCGCCAATAAAGTTCCTGCGCGTTACGGATCCCATATTCCTCCAAGTGGACCGAACATTCTATCGTCGGTTGGCGCTCCGGCTAAAAAATCACGGAATTTCCAGCCCCATCAAGATCAGGTGCGCGGCTAGATCGTGACCGGCTCCGAAATGCTGAATCTCTAACTCATCTTCCAGGGCGCGCGGTATTCGCGTGTCATCAGTTTGCTGGCTTCCGGATCGCCGATGATTTTCTCTTCCTTGGCGTCCCATCGAATTTTCCTTCCTGTGAGCATCGAGATCAAGCAAAGGTGACCGGGAATCGCTGAGTTGTGGCCGACTTCCACCGGAGTGACCGTGGCCTGACGCGTTTTGATGCAATCCAGAAAGTTCTGCTGGTGATCGGACGAGGTGTACAGCTTCACCTTGCGCATTTCGCGAGGCAGATATTTGCCTTGCTTCCATGCTGGATTCGAAGCGTCAAATCCGCCCCGGTCCACCCATACCCAGCCCTCCGTACCGATCCACTTGACGCCCATCTTGACATCAGGGTAGCCGCCGGCGATCGTCATCGTGATGCCGCCGGGATATTTCAGTTCGAACCGGTATTTCGGTGCGGTATTCCAGACCGCGGTGGCCGGGGGAAGTTCCCCACTGCCTTCGACCTCAGACGGACCGGTGTGATCGAAATCGAGTCCCCAATGAGCGATATCGCAGTGGTGGCCGATCCAATCCAGAAGCTCGCCTCCACCGGTGTTGTAGTTCCAGCGCCAGGACTTGTGAGTACGAGCCCTGATGTAGGGCTCCATTTTCGAGGGGCCGATCCACATGTCATAGTCCAGATCCTTAGGAGGATCTGTGACGAGGAGATTCCAGGCGGGAGTGCCGGAGACGATCTGCTCCAGGTTGGCTACATTTTGCCCTTCCGAGGCCAGCTTTGCGATCGCGTTCTTCTCGACATCGTCGAAATCGGAGTTGCCGCCGGGCAAGCCCACCTCAACGTGGGTTACCTGTCCGATGAGCCCGTTACGAACAATTTCCGCAGCTTTATGAAACATTGGGACAGAACGCTGCCATGATCCCATCTGCCAGATGATCCGGTTCTGCTGGACTGCACGCACGATGGATTGCTGTTCCGCGATGGTGTGCGCGAGTGGCTTTTCACCATAAACATCCTTCTTGCGCCTGGCGGCCTCGGTCGCAATAATCTCATGCCAATGGTCGGGCACAGCGATCATAACGGCATCGATGTCGTCACGAGCTAACAACTCACGAAAATCGTGATAGCCCTTGCAGTCCTCATTCCCATAGGTGTCATTGATCTTCTTGACCGCTGCCTGCAAATGATCCGCATCGATATCGCACGCGGCTACGACCTGGCAGTCCGACAGAGTCAGGAAAGCCTCTGTATTACCGGGACCTTGCCAGCCCATACCGATCACGCCCAAATTGATGCGGTTATTGGGAGAGGTTGTCGTGGTTTGTGCTGCGGCGCCGCGAAGAACCGCGGGAAGAATGGCTGCGGATCCGGCAGTTTTTAGAAAGCGGCGACGGTCGAAAGGGTGAAAAAGGGCTCCAGAACCAAATTGTCGAGGCATCATTGATCTCAATTACTTCGTTCGAGGGATTCAAGACTTTATACCACTTTTGGCGCCTTGCGGGTTTGGCCTCATCCTTCGCGTCCCAAGCCACTCCTGCGACGGCGATTAAAGGGCGGCGAGAAAAACCTCGGAACAGCGATGACTGATGGGTTCTTCAAATAAGGAATCGCAGGCCGGTTGCCTGAATTGAGGCTCGATACTCAACCATAAAAGGCACAGCGTTGACCATTTAAAGCTAGGATGGAGTCTCGTCTTCGTCTCGTATCCCGTGCTTTTCCATTCGATAAATAAAGGTCCTTCGGCTGATGTCGAGATATTGAGCCGCCCTCGTTTGGTTCCCACCGGCCTTTTCCAGTGCGCGCAGCAAGAGGTCGCGTTCCACTGTTTCCAAGCTAATGCCCTCGTCCGGAATCTCAAAAAATGCCGCCGTATTCGAGGGGGCAGGTGCCGCCAGATACAGTTCAGGCGGAAGATCCTGTTCCGTGATCTCCGAGCCATTTGAAAGGACGAGCATTCGTTCGATCAGATTCTCGAGTTCGCGGATATTCCCGGGCCAACGATGAGCCGAGAGCCTCGTAATGACTCCCGGTCTGATACGCAGATCCGGCATATTATGACGTTCCCTGACCTTGTGGAACAGGTGCTCTGCAAGTTCGGGTATATCCTCTTTCCGTTCCCGCAGTGGAGGAAGTTGCAGGGGCACCACTGCGAGCCGGTAGAAAAGATCCTCACGGAACAAACCGTCTTCGACCATTGCCGAAAGATTCCGATTTGTGGCGGCAACGATGCGCACGTTGATGATTCTTGGCCGTGTGGTCCCAACACGTTCGATCTCGCCCTGCTGGATGAGGCGAAGCAACTTCACCTGGGATTCGAGCGGCAACTCCCCAATCTCATCCAGGAATAAGGTGCCGCTGTCAGCCATCTCCACCTTGCCGGGCTTGTTAGAGTGGGCTCCCGTGAAGGATCCCTTAGAGAAACCGAACAACTCTGCTTCTATCAGCTCTTTCGGGATCGCCCCACAGTTGATCGTGACGAACGGGTGGTTTCTCCGCCTGCTGTTGTGGTGAATCGCTCGCGCAAGCAATTCCTTCCCTGTCCCGGTTTCACCCTGAATCAGCACGGTGCTGTCGTGTTGCGCGACCCGTGCTGCTTTTTCCAGCACATCCAACAGTTTCTTGCTCCGCCCAATGATGTTCTCGAAGCCATATCTCCGATCGAGAGCTGAACGAAGACTACGGACCTCGTCCAGAAGATTCTGGCGTTCCATCGCACGGTGTACGGCGAGAAGCAGAGCCTCGTAGTCAATAGGCTTCGTGATGTAGTCGTAAGCGCCCAGCCGCATTGCCTGGACTGCGGTTTCGATTGTTCCAAAAGCGGTCACAATGATGACCGTAGTCTCAATTTGCTGTTCGGCGAGATGCCGTAACAGGTCGATGCCATCGAGATCAGGCATTCGAAGATCCGTAATTATCAGCTTGGGAACCAAATCTTCCAGTTTACGGATTGCCTCCTGTCCGCTGGCGGCGAGTTGCACCTGATAGCCCGCTTCCGAAAGCTGCATCTGCACAACTCGGCGAACACTGCTGTCATCATCGACGACCATAATCGTGTCATTGGACATGGACGCGCTCCGGCTTCATGGGCAGATCGATCCGGAAGATCGTTCCTCTTTTCGGGCTGGGTTCAAACGAAAGATATCCGTTATGTTGGCGCACAATCATCGAGGATATCGCGAGCCCGAGGCCGCTTCCATTCGGTTTGGTCGTAAAGAAGGGGTCGAATATTCTTTCGACCTCCTCATCCGGGATGCCGGAGCCTTGATCTTCGACCTCGATCTGAAGTCTGTTTTCCTGCCGCAGCGTCCTGATGCAAACTTCTGAGAGTGCCGGCGAAACGTCGATCGCATTAATCAGAAGGTTCAGGATCACTTGCTTCAACTGCTCCGGATCGCACTCCAGATCAATATCGTCTTCATTGTGATCGTATGAAATTAAAACGTCTCTGCCTTTCGCATTGTGTGCAGCAATAGACACGACGGATTTCAACAGATCATTCAGATTTGTTCGTTGCAATCGTGGCGCCCGCGGCGTCGCGAAGTTCAGAAATCCGGTAAGCAGCTTGTTCAGACGTTGTGATTCTTTCTGAATGATTTCAAGGCTGTCTTCAACGTATTCCCGCGGGGCGGTACCTCGTTGAAGGATTCCCGCTGCGCCCGAGATACTGGCGAGAGGATTGCGAATTTCGTGAGCCAGGCTCGCCGCCAATTGCCCCGCGGCAGACAACCGCTCAGCCTTCTTCATCTCTGTGATGTTGTTGCTTAATTCGAGGTAAACCTTCTATAGTTCCTGCTGCGTCTTTTCGAGATGCTTACGGTGAGCGCGTTCCTGATCCGACAAGTAGCCGGCAATCAGACCGGCGAGACTGAAGATTGTCAATTCGACAATCTGATCTTTCGCATCGATGGGCCATTGCGCCCAATGACGAATAATGATCGGCGCGTTGAGGATACCGGCGGTAATCGAGGCCATCAGCGCTCCACGCCATCCGAAGAGCATCCCGGCGATCATGAGTGGGAGAAAATTCAGGTGATGCAGAACATTATGTGCCGAGACATCTGAAACTGGAATCAGCGGGTTTAGCGCAGCGGGCAGCAGTAGCAAGACCGCGACCACGAACGCTCCGCTTTTCCGTTTCTCCAGCCACGCAATCTTACTGTCTTGCATAGAGAGAGCATATCTAAAAGGATTCCCGGCGATGAGTTCACCCCCTCTTACGATTGAGGTGTGATGCGTCTTGAGGGCCAGTGCAGCTTCGCGCATTTTCAGTCACTTGTAGTCCTATGGGCTGCCTCATATCAGGCAAAAGGCGGAGCGAGGTGTCCCATTTGGAACGCTCACTTAGCGGCAAGCCCTTTGGATTCATAGATCCCAGGCTGGAACTCGACTTGCACTACGCAGGATGTGCGACCTTTTATTCTTTTGCTTTTCGCGATGCAGATTCTCTCAGGGGGAGCCGGGGGCCAAGATAGTTCGATTGCCGCATCGACTAGCAGCCCTACAATCGTGCTTCCTTTATCTTCCGGCGGAGTTCCGCCTCCTGGAGCACTTTCACCCTCCCCACTTACTCTTGCTCAGGCTCTCTTGCTCGCCGAGCGGAACAGTCCGCGCTTAACAGAAGCGCTGTCTGCCATGGACCGCGCACAGGCCGGTATTCAAAGCGCGAAGGCTTATACCAATCCAACCGTCCAATTCCTGGGTGGGGAACAATTTGCCAGGCCAATCGCCACCCCTGGAGTACCCGGTACGCTTCTCCATTACTCCGCAGAACAGGCTATCGAGATTCCGACGGAGCGCAGCAACCGGATCAAAGCATCGAAGCTCGACTACGTGAGCCGAAGATATCGGACGGAAGGGGTTCGTCTATCGCTCGCAGCTGACGTGAAGCGTGCTTTCTTCGATGTTGTGCGGCGAAAGGATCAGCTCGCTCAAGCGAGAGACAACCTGGCTCTTGTCGAGGACTTGAGGAGACGTGTCCGCCTCGAGGTGGAGGTCGGAGAGAAAGGCAAGCTCGAACTTACACGCGCCGAGGCCGAACTGGCGCGGGCACGCGTGCTGGTGCGAAGTGCTGACGTCCAGCTGGCTAATGCCAGAGCCCTCTTGAAGGCTGTAATTGGATCAACCTCAGATGAGGTCTTCGACGCCGACGGGGCCCTGGGAGGTGTAGTTCAGATCGAGCCGTTAAATGATCTGAGGAAGCTAGTGCTGGCCAACCATCCTTCGCTCTCTGAAGCAGAAACTTCAACGACGCGGTCCCGCGCGCTCGTGAATTTGGAACGGTCTCGGCACATTCCCCAGCCAACCATCCTGGGCGAATACGAGCGACAGCCGGACATCACTTTCTATCGCTTCGGTGTTTCCATTCCTGTTCCGCTGTGGGATCGACGAAAGGGCCCGATCTCCGAGGCCCAGGCTGAAGTAAAGCGATCAGAAGCGCTGGCTCGACAACAACGACTAGAGATCATTGCAGCTCTTGAACGTGCCTATGACCAATACCAGATCAGTAGCGAACAAGTGGCGGGACTGGAGTCGGGATCGTTGCGTGAAGCGGAAGCTGCAGTAGAAGCGGCCAGGTCCGCTTACAAATTCGGCGAACGGGGCATCGTGGAAGTTCTCGATGCCCAACGGGTGCTCCAGGGTGTCAGGAGCGATCTCCTGGACGCGCTTTATGCGCGGCAATCGGCTCTGATCGATCTTCAAGAATTGGGGGCAACACACTAATGAAACTAGATACGAATCGTGGCGTACTCGGTTTGACAATGCTTTCTGTCCTGCTGGTGACAGGTTGCAAGCAGAGAGAATTGCGAGCTGCGGGAAGCGTTTCGGCTGCCGCTGATCCGATGAAAGTGAAAGTGACATCTGATCTTCTCTCAGGTGTGAAGATCGGTAACGCGCGGTGGCAGGAAGTGACAGCTAAGCAGAAGGTGGCGGCTCGTGTGGAAACCGACGCCTCGCGCGTGGCCCGTATCGGATCGCCCGTCGATGGCCGCATTACAAAGGTGGTCGTGTTCGAGGGACAAAAGGTTCATGAGGGCCAGGTTCTCGCGATGCTGCACAGCAATGCCCTGTCTGATACTCAGTTTGCATTCGTGAAAGCTCACTCGCAGGAAAAGCTGGCAGAACAGGCGGCCGAGCGAGCGCACCAACTGGTTCAATCGGACGTTATTGGAAAGGCCGAACTTCAAAAGCGTGAAGCGGAAGTGTTGCAGAGTTCGACTGAGGTTGCTTCGCTCCGGGCACAGCTGCGGGGCCTTGGGATGTCAGAAGCAGCGATTCAAAAACTTGAGTCTACCCAGAAGCTGAACTCGGAATATCCGATCGTCGCCTCTATCTCGGGAACGGTGATTGAACGAAAAGTAACGATTGGACAAGTGGTACAGCCTGCAGACCCTGCATTCCTGATCGCAGATCTCTCAAATCTATGGTTCGTTGCGGAGGTTCCAGAAGAACAGGCCGGCCCCCTTGCGGCCGGAAAAACGGTGATTGCCACGATCCCTGCGGTTCCTGGGGAAACCGTCTCCGGCCGCCTCTCCTTCGTCAGCCCTGTAGTTAATCCCGATACGAGGACTGTTCAGGCGCGCATGGACCTTCCCAATCCACGGGGTATCTTCAAGCCCGAGATGCTGGCTTCAATGACCTTTGAAGACGCGCCACATAAAGGCCTGGTGGTCCCCTCTACAGCTGTTGTGCGCGAGGACAACAAGGACCACGTATTCGTTCAGATAACGGCCGACGAGTTTCACTTGAAAGAAGTCGAATTAGGCGAAGAGGTTTCTGATCAGCGCCTCGTCCTGCACGGCCTTTCAGCGACCGACAAGATTGTGCTTGATGGTGCATTCCATCTGAATAACAAGCGCAAACAGGATCAGATCAAGGGAGCCGAGTAGATGCGAGCGCTGATTTCCCATGTCCTGCACCAGAGACTCGTAATTGTAGTGGTCTCCCTCATTTTGCTGGGATTCGGTCTTAATGCCACAAAACATCTCTCCGTCGACGCCTTTCCCGACGTCACCAACGTGCAGGTGCAGATCGCGACGGAAGCGCCGGGGAAATCACCGGAAGAGGTAGAGCGCTTCATTACCATTCCGATCGAAATCGGCATGACGGGCCTGCCGGGCCTCACCGACATGCGTTCTCTGAACAAGCCGGGCCTTTCTCTCATTACCCTGGTCTTCGAAGACGGTAAGGGTGTTTACTTCGAACGTCAGCTTGTGAGTGAACGTCTTTCGGAGCTGCGCGAGCGCATGCCCCAAGGCGTAACCCCGGTTCTTGGGCCTGTCTCAAATGCGCTCGGCGAAGTGTATCAATATACCCTTGAAACCGCCGAAGATACAAAACGCCCATTGTCCCGCGAAGAGCTCATCGAACGACGCACTGTTCAGGATTGGGTTGTTCGACCGCTACTGAGGTCTATTCCAGGCGTAGCAGAAATCAACTCCACCGGCGGATATGTCAAGGAATACGAAACGCTCGTCGACCCGCAGAAACTCCGCTATTACGGCCTCTCGATCAATGACGTCTTCAACGCCCTGCGCAGCAACAACGAAAATGCGGGCGGCGGCATTCTCCCGCAACACGCTGAGCAATACTTGATTCGCAGTACGGGACTTATTCGCAACGTTGAAGACATCCGCAAAATCGTTCTGAAGGAGAGTGCGGGAACACCGGTGTACATCCGCGATGTTGCCGAGGTGAAAATCGGAGAGGAGGTTCGTTATGGCGCAATGGTCAAGGGTGGCTATACCGAAGCTGTAGGCGGTGTGGTGATGATGACCGCAGGTGGAAATGCAAAAGAGATCGTAACCCGCATCAAGGAGCGTGTTGCCGAGATCAATGCAAAAAACATGATACCTGGCGGTATGAAGATCGTTCCATACTACGACCGCTCGCGTCTCGTTGATGCGGCAATCCACACAGTGACCGAGGTGCTGGCCGAGGGTATCGTCCTTGTTATTGTTGTGCTCTTTCTTTATCTTGGAGACCTTCGCTCAAGTCTCATTGTCAGTGCCAACCTGGTGCTCACTCCGCTGCTGACGTTTCTCATCATGAACTACATTGGCCTGTCTGCCAATCTTATGTCCCTGGGGGGGCTGGCCATTGCGATCGGCCTGATGGTGGATGGCTCCGTCGTTGTCGTAGAAAACGTCTTTGCCAAGCTGAGTCACTCAGGCGAGAGCCGCTTGCATGTCGTGCGCGATGCGGTGGCGGAGGTCGCAACGCCTGTGATCTTCGGGGTCCTGATCATCGTTCTTGTATTCCTGCCGCTGATGACTCTCGAAGGAACAGAAGGCAAGATGTTCGCACCACTTGCATATACGATCGCCATTGCGCTTCTGCTTTCCCTGGGGCTCTCGCTCTCGCTTTCCCCCGCTCTCTCCATGTTCTGGCTCAAGGGCGGATCTGAGAAAGATACGCGGCTTGTGGCATGGTTGCGATCACCGTACCAACGCGTGCTCGCCTGGACCATGCAAAACAAGGTGAAGAGCGTCCTCGCAGTAATTCTGCTCTTTGTCCTCTCACTGGGCTTATTTCCTTTCCTCGGCACCTCCTTTATCCCGGAAATGCAGGAAGGCACACTGGGACCCAACGCCGACCGAGTGCCAAATATCTCTCTGGATGAATCCATAAAGATGGAACTGCAGATGCAGAAACTGATGCGAGATATACCCGGAGTGGAAAGCGTGGTCTCTCGGCTGGGAAGAGGCGAGTCTCCAGCCGACCCCGCCGGGCCTAATGAAGCCGATGTCATTGCGACGCTCGCTTCAGTGGACGAGCGCCCGCGGGAACTTACTCAGGAGAAGATTGCGGACCAGATGCGGAACGCACTCTCACACATTCCCGGGATTAACCTTGTGATGTCGCAACCTATCTCAGACCGCGTGGATGAAATGGTCACCGGTGTTCGGGCAGACGTGGCAGTCAAAATCTTCGGCGACGATCTTGAAACGTTGCTGGCAAAGGCGCAGGAGATCGCTAAAGTGGCATCCTCCATTCAGGGAACCCAGGATACTCGGGTGGATCGCGTTGGCGGGCAACAGTATCTCGTGATTGATATCGATCGCTCGGCAATCGCACGTTATGGTCTCAATGCATCGGATGTCAACGACACCATTGAAATGGCGATTGCCGGAAAGAACGCCACAGAAATCTACGAGGGCGAGCGTCGATTCCAGGCCATTGTTCGCCTGCCTGCCACCTACCGAAGCCACATAGACGATGTCAAGCAGATCATGGTCTCTTCGCCCAACGGGCCTCGCGTTCCATTAATGGATCTCGCCACCATACGTGTTCTCGAAGGTCCTGCGCAAATCAATCGCGATATGGGCAAAAGACGAATTGTTGTTGGTATAAACGTCCAAGGCCGCGACCTGGGCGGCTATGTTGCAGACCTGCAAAATGCCGTGAACCGCCAGGTGCAACTTCCATCCGGCTACTTCGTCGAATGGGGCGGACAGTTCCAGAACATGCAACGGGCCATGCGCCACCTCATGGTCATCGTACCTGTCACCATTGCGGCAATCTTTTTTTTGCTTTTTCTTCTATTTCACTCAGTTCGCTTTGCCGCGCTGATCATCACCGTTCTCCCGCTCGCGTCCATCGGCGGCATCTTCGGGCTATTTATCTCACGCGAATATCTCTCTGTGCCGGCGTCCGTCGGTTTTATTGCACTCTGGGGAATCGCAGTGCTCAACGGTGTCGTCCTAGTCTCATACATTCGAAAGCTCAGGAACGAAGGAGCCTCGCAAACGGAAGCTATTCAGCGGGGAACTCATCTACGTTTTCGCCCGGTGATGATGACAGCCACTGTCGCCGCTCTCGGACTCGTTCCTTTCCTCTTTGCGCGAGGCCCCGGTTCCGAGATTCAGCGGCCCCTCGCCATCGTGGTAATCGGCGGTCTTGTAACCTCAACCATGCTAACCCTGATCGTCGTCCCGAGTCTTTATGCGTTATTCGAAGGCAAGCAGCAGAACATTGAAGATCGAGAGATGGAACATCACCTCCTGAGCTAAGATCCGTTTTGTGTCAGGAATGCTGGAACGGGCGCGACTCAAGGACAGGTCGGCGAACTGGCTCTGCCTGCCGGTTCGCGCATTTCGGCAGGCTCGAAATCAAACGATGTCAGATTTAACGCATGTGCGAACTCATCGATGGAGGCGCGTCCTCGGGAGCACTTCCCCATGACTTGTTTGGCCGATCTGCCATCTCGAGAATCAGCGTTCCTCCGTTGGCGATTTCCGAGTGCCAAAACCAAGCTCGATTCAGCGGTTTGCCATTGAGGACCGCAGATTGAATGTACTTGTGCTTCGGGGAAACCTGGTTGGCGACGATGGTGAGTTTTTTTCCGTCGCCGAGCCGGACCGTACTACGAGAAAAAATCGGACTGCCAATCTCATAAATCGGACTGCCCGGACAGACCGGGTAAAATCCGATGGCGCTGAGCACATACCAGGAAGAAGTAGCGCCGCCGTCATCATCGCCGGGAATGCCCAGCGGACCATCGCCATACCAGACATCCATTAGTTGCCGAACGCGCTTCTGTGTCTTCCAGGGCTCTCCAGAGAAGTTGTAGAGGTAAGGAATATGAAAGCTCGGCTCATTACCTTGCGCATACAATCCAACGAGCCCTGTGGCGTCAGGAAATTGCCCTAGAAATTGAAATTTCGATGTGCCATATTGCTCCACAAACAGGCGGTCAAGTCTGGCATTGAAGGCATCACGGCCGCCCAGCAATCTGATCAATCCCGCAACATCGTGCTGCACATGAAAGGTGTAGATCCATGAATCAATTTCGGTGGTGTACTCGCGCCCACCCTGTCCGCCTCCAAGCTTCGGGTCGAAATCGGCAACCCAATTTCCATCGGCGCTTCGCGGCGCCATAAAGCCGAGTTTCGCGTCAAAGACGTTTTCGTAGTCATGCGCCATCTTCGAGAAATAGGCGGCGTCCTCTTTCTTTCCGAGTTCCTGAGCGAGTTGAGCGACGCACCAGTCGTCGTAGCTGTTTTCAAGCGTGACCGAAACAGCCTGTCTGCGTTCCCCCGTCACTTCTGGAACGGTCTCTCGCTCTCCGCGAGCCAGCGCAGGGAAAAATCCCTTTTCGAAATAGACGCGATCCAGGCTTGTAATAGGCCCGCGCCTCCATGGCAGCATGGTAGCCTCGGTCGCATTCTTCTTCATCGCCTCGTATGCTTTCTCGACATCGAAATCGCGATAGCCTTTTTCGTATGCATCGAGGATGAAGGCATCGGAATGATGCCCGATCATCACTGCCTGTTCGCCGGCAGCCGAGGGAAAAGAGGGCATCCAGCCGCTTTGCTCGTACATGCGAACATAGCTCCGAATCATGTCCTGCGAGCGCCCAGGCTCTAACAGCAATTGCAGAGGATGAAGCGAGCGGTAAGTGTCCCAGAGCCCATCGTCGATGTAGAAGTCGTGCCCATCCGATTCGTGAATTGCGTGATCATAGCCGCTGAAATATTGCCCGTCCTCCGTGATATTGGTCATCCGCCCTAGCGAACGATAAAGCGCCGTGTAGAAGATCGTCCTTTGGCGCTCCGTTCCTCCTTCGACCTCGATACCGCCAAGAGCCTTATTCCAACTTGCTCGCGTCTCCGTTTTCACCTTTTCGAAGGCCCATTCAGGAATCTCCCGCTCGAGATTGCGCCGTGCCTGGTCAGCGCTGATGTATGAGAGACCTACCTTCACTTCAACCACATCCCCTGCCGAGGTTTTTCCATCCGTAATCAGGCCAATATTGTCGCCGTTGACTTTTGATTCACCTGATAACCTGCCGGCTCGCGATGTCTGGAACGACTGGAATGGCCGTGAAAACTCTAAATAGAAATACTCGCGGGTTTCACCTTCCGTACTGGCAAGATTGCCCACCAGCCCCTCAATTCGCTCGCTTCCTTCAACCGCGTTATCCCCGCGAACTGCGAGTTCTCCCGCTTTGAGACTGATAGAGAGGTGCGCGTGCTCATTTGCCGGAAATGTAAACCGGTAATAGCCGGCTTGTTCGGTGGCCGTGAATTCCGCACGAATTCCCCACGTCTGCAGATCGGCCGCGTAATAGTATGGCGTCGCAGTTTCGAAGTCGTGATCGAATTCCGATGCAGACGCCGACGGATCGGCGTTCCCTGCTCCCACTGATGCCATTAAGATTGCAGTTCCCGCCGGAAATCCGGAGATCTTGTCGGCGAGGTAACGATCCGTTATCCCCGGTGTCGTGACCGGCGCTAGCCGCGCCATTCCATGCGGCCGCTGCACGTACGGCACGGTCGCTGTCAGCAGTTGGCCAATGGTTCCGATATTCGGCGACACGTAGTCCACGGGCTCCCTTTGATTCTGTCCAGATCCTGCGAGGGCGCTGCTCAGAATCACTGCAAATACGATTATTCCTCTCTTATTCATCGCTATCCGATCTTATTTGATTCGTAGCGCCCGCTCTGTGGCACAGCCAGTAAATTCAGCACTCGCTGTTCTGGGCGAGCTATTTGAGTATCAACAAGCGTCATTGAACGTGATCAGTTGCAGAGGCGCTCAGGTATACCAGCAGGGTACGCCCATCCGATGTGAATTCCGAACCGGTGGCGGTACGGGCCGTCTTAACTGGATTCGTCGGCATGATGTAGGCAGTGCTCACCACCTGCCCCGTCTGCAGCAGGCTATCCCGAATGTAGTCTCGTTCCCCATCCGTATTGGGATCGATTCGGTGAGTGACGCCATTGTTGCGCTTGTCGCGGTCGAAGCCGATGTCGTGCGTGCCGGCTCCGGCCCATATCGTCCGTCCCTCGACTTGCTCCGGAGCTTTCCATATCCGGAAGTGATGACGCGAGGCGACGACGCGCAATGGATCAGCCTGAGCATATCCAAAATCCTGGGATCGCCCGAAGAGACGGAGTTCGCTCATGGGCATCGTCACATAAGCCTGCATGGAAAGGCTCGCGAGAAGTCCGCTGATTACGGCGGCCTGGTTTGTACGATCAACGACAACCCAGCCCGCCGCCCTCAGGGCGGATTGCACCTCTTCTTGCGAACCGATAAGAATGAAGTTCACACGGTCCCCTGGGGCACCGTTTGGATCAGTCACCCTCGCCGGAATCGAATCGATCAGGCTCTGCGGAAAATCCGGAACACGTACTTCGGTTTTTGCGGGAGCTGCGGCGGCCACCCGGTTGATCGAGATATGAAACGATCCGGTTGCCTGATCGAACGTCGTCTCGTTGATCGCGATGAAAAGATGCCCCGATATGGGGACAGGGTGGTCAAACGACTCGCCTACGAGAAAAGGTCGAGCCGCCTCACTTGAGCCGATCCGCCCCACCAATGCACCACGGCCGGCCGAGTTCACGGGAAGATTGCGAACGAGGTCGGCAAAGCCCCGCGGAAGCCCACCGGCACTATTGGGCTGCCGCGCATTGGTGTACAGCAATTGGCCCTTCGCGGTGACTTGCAAAGTGTCTCCCGCATTTACATCAATTCCCGTATCGACCCACCCGGCAGCCGGCTGCACGTCAATTTCGCGCGACTGGCCCGCAAGCGGAACAACGAGCGCCAGACTGATTATGGCAATTCGAATCATGGCGATCTCCTTGTGATTGCATCGGAAATTTATCGTACACCCCTTGAGCACCAGCGTCCTGCTAAAAAGGCCAGTCGTTTTCCGAGCCGTCGTATATCGTTGCAACATGCAATCTCCGCAAACGGGATTTGCCCCGCCAATGGGTTTTCCGATCCTCGACCACCGCTCCTCTTCGTTTCCCAGCCGGATTGTCTGCCTCTCTGACGAATCAGTTGAGTTGATCTATCTTCTCGGCGAACAGCATCGCATTGTCGGGGTATCGGGATTTTCCACGCGTCCGTCTGAAGTTCGGTCAAAAAATAGAGTTTCCACTTTCCGCGATGCTAACTTCGACGCGATCGCATCTCTCTCGCCGGACCTCATCATTACTTACTCCGATGTGCAGGCAGAAATCACACGCGAAGCCTCCCTTCGAGGCCTGACGGTTCTGAATTGCAATCAGCGAAGCCTTGCTGAAATCTTCGAGATGATCGCGCTGATCTCACGAATCCTTGGAAAGGAGGCTGAGGGCAACAGGCTGATCGCTTCCTATCAGGCCAGCCTCGCAGAGATCGCTGCATCAACCCGGGGTTTGCCTTTCCGCCCGCGTGTCTACTTTGAGGAATGGAATGATCCGCTCATCAGTGGCATTGAGTGGGTCGAAGAACTTGTCGAGATCGCAGGCGGCGAGCCTATTTTCCCTGAACTCCGCCCTTGTCGGAAGGCCAGGGAGCGCGTAGTTTCCTGGGAGTCCGTTGTCGAACGAAATCCCGACGTGATCTTCGCTTCGTGGTGCGGAATGAAAGTCGAATTGGACGAAATCATCGCTCGGCGGAACGCGGACAAGATCGCCGCCATCGATCGCGGGCACGTGTATGAAATTCCTTCTTCGCTGATTCTGCAGCCCGGCCCCGCTGCGCTTACGGAGGGGATTCAGAAATTGCATGCCATTCTAGATCAGGTCGCAAAGTCTTCGGCAACGAGTCGCTGATTTCTTCGGTTCTACCGTCGGCTACACGTCCTGCACGCTCAGTGTTTGTGGATCGTGAACGCGTTGCATCAGCAGAGCCGCGATCAGCATGAAGAATCCGCCGGCAATGATGGCATAGATGCGATTGTTATGCAGAAGGTGAATCATAATCCACCCGAAGAACAGTGAGGCCAGGATCTCCGGTGTGACGATGAAGAAGTTGAAGATGCCCATATAAACGCCGGTCCGCGCCGGTGGAATGGAAGCAGCCAGAACGGCGTACGGCATCGACAGGGTGCTTGCCCAAGCGATGCCCACTGCGACCATGGTTAGGAGAAGTACCCACTTATCGTGTATGACTGCCACGGACATAAGCCCGAGAGCTCCAATGGTGAGGCAAAGTGAATGTGTGTGTTTTCGCCCCAACCTCCGCGCCAAACCCGGCAGGGCAAAAGCAAAAATGAAACAGACAATGGAGTAAACAGCAAAACAATTCCCTCCCCACTCCACTCCCGCCTGGTACTGCGGAGAATTGGTGTCGTTCGCACCGAAAACGTTGTGCGCCACCGCGACGGGGAAGTAAAGCCACATGCAGAAGAGGCCAAGCCAGGTGCACAGTTGCACGGGAGCAAGCCTGCGCATCGTCGGGGGCATTTCGGATATGGCGGATAAAATCTCCCTGACGTTTGCCGACAGGCCGGTTTTCTCGGCTTTCGTTTTGCGAAAAGCCTCCATATCCGGCGGAGGATATTCCTTTGTGGTTACGATGGTCCACAATACGGCGCCCATGAACGCTGCGGCTCCCACGTAAAATGAGATCCGCACCACCGTTGGTACCGCGCGAGTATCGCCAACCTTTTGTTGAAGGTGGAAGTAATTAGTGAGAATGTAAGGCAACGCCGATGAGAATGATGCACCAAGACCAATAAACAAGCTCTGCATTGCGAAACCCGAGGTGCGCTGCCCTTCCGGCAGCAGGTCAGCAACGAAGGCCCGGAATGGCTCCATGCTCACATTGATCGAAGCATCAAGAATCCACAGCATCCCGGCGGCCATCCAAAGTGCGGATGCATTCGGCATGAGTACCAGCATCAGGGAGCTAAGGATCGCCCCGGCCAGGAAATAGGGTCGACGGCGTCCGAGACGTCCCCACGTGTGATCGCTGGCATGTCCAATCAGAGGCTGAACGATCAATCCGGTCAGCGGGGCGGCCAGCCACAGAATTGGGATCTGGTCCGCGCGCGCACCCAGATACTCGTAGATGGCACTCATGTTCGCCATCTGCAATCCCCAGCCAAACTGGATGCCGAGGAAACCGAAGCTCATGTTCCAGATCTGCCAGAAGCTGCGCTCGGGTTTTTGAAAATGCGTGACGGACCTGGTTCGGAGCTGTTCAGTTTGCGGTGTGCTCATGAGCTATTCCTACTGGTCTTGCTTCTGAAAAATGCGGGTTCCGAACGCGTCCAGGGAAAGGAAAGGAAGGGCTTCCGGTTCGAGCTTCGATCCCGGGAGCTGAATTTCCTTCCAGTTGCGGGCAGCTTCTACACTTCCGCGAGAGGGTACATTCGAAAGATTCACCGCGATCAGAAATTCTTCACTTCCCGCGCGCCGGATATAAGTAACCACATGCTGCTCGTCGCTGTTGTGCAGCCATAAGGTTGCGCCTTGCTGAAGCGCCGGGTGCTCATGGCGAAGTGTCGTCATGGCTGCGTAAAACTTCGGATAGTCGGGGTGCCAGTCCGCCGCGCTCCAGAATATCTTTTCAGGCTCAAACAGTGCTGGTGCGCGAGATTGCGTAGAATCACCCACTTCCATGCCGTTGTAAATCAACGGTGCGCCATCCAGCGTGAACATCAACATCGATGCGGCGATGGCGCCAGGAAATCCATACCGCGTCACGGCGCGCAACTCGTCGTGATCGTCGCTCATGCGCATATGCAGCGCTCCCTTGGGAAAGAGAGCTTGCTGCTGCTCGAATGTGTCACGTATCTTCGTAGCCGGTTCGCCATTCATAATCACGCCGTCAACCGCGTGCATCATGGGCCATGCGTAGTCGATATCGAATGCGCTTCGCATTAACTCCGGCTTGGACGCCTCGGCCATCATCATGATGTTCGGCTTGACCTGCTCCAGTTCCTTGCGTGCCTGCTCCCAGAAATCGGTAGGTACCTCACCTGCGGCATCGCATCGATAACCGTCGAGGTCGAAGTCCTTGATCCAATAGAGAAGCATATCGGTCATGTACCGTCGCAGCTTCGCATTCGAGTAGTCCAATGCCGCCACGTCGGTCCAGTCGTAAGGAAACGTGATTTTCCCTTCCTTGTCCTTTTTGTAGTATTCAGGATGCGCCATCATCACACTGTCCCATGCAGTGTGATTGGCCACAATGTCGATGATGACTTTCATTTGCCGCTTGTGCGCCTCCTGGACCAAGCGATGCAGATCGTCCTTCGTCCCGAGCGCCGGCTCGATCGCATAGTAGTCGCGAACCGCGTACGGACTACCGAGCGATCCTTTCTTCTTCAACTGGCCGTCAGGATGAATTGGCATGAGCCACACGATATTCACGCCAAGCTTGTGCAGATCATCCAGCCGTGCGGTTACACCATTCAGATCACCGGAAGGAGAAAAAGCCCGCACGAAAACCTGGTAAACGGTACCCGACTTGAGCCACTCGGGCGATGGACGAGCCTCAAGCGCGGCAATCGTCGGATCTGGAGTCTGTGCGTAAGTTTGAAATCCGATCCCGGGTGATGCGGCAAGAGTACAAGCGAGTGCAACGAACAGCCTCGACTTCATAGCGCGAAAGCATAGCATTCGAGAGGCTTCTCTCGCTATGACAAAACCAGCCCGAGTTTGCTGGGTGAAATCCTCTAAGGATGGAATCCAGGTAATTCGACTCGCCGGGCGATATGGTCCTGAATCCAATGCGGATCCCACCACTCTTTGGGATCGATCTGTACCCCGTCCAGTTGCATGGCGAAGTGGATATGGTCGCCACCTGCCATTCCGGTCATGCCGCTCTGGCCCATCACCTGGCCTCGCTTCACCATATCGCCTTCGTGCACGTCGATGTGGCTTAGATGTCCGTAGATCGTCTGCAGGCCGTAGCCATGGTCGACCACGATGCAGTTTCCGTAAATTCCCAGCGGAGCCGCCCACACGATGCGGCCGTCATTCGATGCCTGGACCCCAACATGCTGAGTAACAGCAAGGTCATAGCCGAGATGCACCTGCTGATCGATCTCCTTGCCGTGATAGATGTAGTGTCTCAGATCGGCAAATGTGGCTTCATTCTGCGAGTGCGGCTGGCGTTGAAACGGCAGCGAAAAGAGGAAGTGATCCGCCGTCTTGAACCGCAAGTCGGCAAGTGTTTTGTTGTTCTCTTTTCGCATCTCGCTATTTATTCGAACGAAGCGCGCAACCGGGTCGCCGTTCCCATTCGGATCGAGCTCTCCGATCACCTTCTGCATAAATTGATCACTGATCTGCAACTGGTGAACCGTGTAGTGCGGCTGTTCCTTCTTCGGAAATACGACGGTAAGCGGGCTGGTTACATCGTTGCCTACACCGTTGGAAGCAAAGACCACCGGAATCGTGCTTTGCGGCATGTTCCATGCAAAAGCGTATAGCGAGAACAATCCGGGCTTGCCACCCGGCATCGGCCACGCTCTGAACGATTGATCGCCTACTCGCACTCCCGCTGCCGTGTACCCACCAGAGACGCTGAATGTCGCCAAGTCGGCCATACCGATATAGATATAGTGCTGCTCCGAATCCACGCTTACTGTCGGCGGTTGGGTCACGACGGTCACATCTCGCTCAACATGGGCCGATCGATGCAACAGATCGTTTGACGTCGCTTCCACGATCAGCTTTGCCTTGCCGTCTTTCAGCTGGGGCGTGGTCTTTACACCGGCAGTGAATTTCAGAGCTTCGTCTTTTTCGTTGGAGGGTGCAGCCGTTTGCCAGACGGGATAGGTCACGCCATTCTGCTCCACCTTCGCCGAGACGCTGCGGACCCCTCGCGGATCTGTGACGTGCACGCTGACGGGGTGGCCTGACCAAGCATGGTGAGCTGGGATGGAAGCTCAATCACCGGCGTAGCCGAGCGAGCGACGATCACCACAATAGGAACGACGACGACAAGCAGAAGAATGACAAGCAGGCCTTTGCGCACTCTTTCATTTTAGGTCGGCGGCGCTGTGGATCGTATATATCGGATGTTTCCGAAAGAGTGACATCTCGTTTTCGACCGCTAGCGCTTGTCTGCGGCGAACCGCACCGACCAATCGACAACTTCGCCTCCGCCGACGAAGGATATGCCCACTAAATCGCCCTTCGCAGAATGCCTGACGGCTGTTGCCTTCCCGTTCGTTGCGGCAGCCTGCACCTGTTCCACCGAATAGCCTTTAGGGCAATATATCCATGCTGTATACAGGTCTCCTGCCACCGTCTGCGCCTTTCCGCTCAGTACCGATCGCTCCGAATCCCATTTATTCTCCAAGACGGAGAACGTTCCGGAGATGTGGCGCGAGTTCCCAACGAGTTGAGGATGTCCCTCAAAACGATGGATCGCCAGCACCTTTGTATCATGAGTAGCAACCTCTACATTCAGGCTCTTTTCGAACACGCCTGCCAGTTCCTGCTTCCAGAAGTCAAACGCGACGTATTTGGCACTTGGATCAAGATTCAGCTTTTCGGCAATATCGAGATTGTGCACTGCCGGAGTACTGCGCCAATTCGTGATTCCGACGAGATCATAGCGCCCGGCGACTGAATTCACCTTCAGATCGAGAATCTCCGGATAGTTGTGAATGTAAAAGTCCGGCCTCTCGCGGCGGAACGTATCCCAGTTGTTATCATTCCCGCGGCTAAAGAGGTCCACCGGCATCACGGGTAATGTCGGCATCGTCACCTTCAAAAGCTGGACCCGCGACTCCGGCAACTCCGGCATTACGCTGGCCAGTGGGTAAACAACGCCGGTCATCGCGACGTAGCTCACCAACGTACGCGCCTCTGCGTCCGTGACGCCGAACCCTGTCATCGGGTCTTCGCGGCTTTTCTCGGTTTCCACCACAACCGGCGGCCGTTTTGTTTTCGCCTCCTCGACGGTCATCGGCTCACCCAGTTCAATACCTTCTCCGGGCATAACGTATACCAACAGATGGTTCAGGAACAGGTTCGACGAAATCGAACTGAAGAGTGGATACATTCCTTGCCAGTTGTTGTAGAGGTCGTCACCATTGAAGTAGGAATCGACGAAACCGAGGCTGTTCAATGGAGTGCCAGCGGGACAGGACTCAATGAATCGATCGGGACCGATCGTATCCCTTATCAACTTCACTCTTTGGCGATAGCTCTCGAGAAAATCTGCCTTAGGATCATGCAACTTATTCAAATCCACGCTCGGCACATACTTCGGAATCGCATGTTCGCCGTCGAACTTGTAGTAGTCGAAGCCCCAGCCGTCGAGCACGGTGAACTCGTGTTTCAGGAATTCGAGATTGGCGGGATTCGTCTGATCGAGAGCCGGCGTGGAGTAGTCCAGCACCACCTGCCCCTTATTGTCATAGACATACCGCTCCGGATGTTCTTTTAGTGCACCCGCATAGGAATTCGGAACCAGCCAAACTCCAGCTTTCATTCCACGATCGTGGATGTATTTCGTGAGCCAGGCTGCCCCGTGCGGGAAACTCCTGGTGTCCCAGTTTTCGATCCAGTAGTGTTCACCCTTTGGGCCGCGATCATACCCATCATCGAGTTCCACGTACTCAAAGCCATAAGGCTTGAGGTGCGCCGCCAACCAGTCCGCATTCGTTGTGATGTCCGGTTCGCGAACCGCTTCGTAATAGCTCGTCCAGCTTGACCATACGATGGGGGCAACTGGGAAGTGCCTGTCGTCGTACTTGCTGTAGTACGGCAAGCCGAGCACCCGCGTGTAGTAGTCCTCCACGATGTGAATCACCGCGTTGCCGGGCACCGGCATTGTGAGCCTCACTACATCTTGATTGCTCTCCTGCCGATGCAACATCGCATTCTCGGGGAAGTTGATCGCCGTATCCGTGTCGCGGTCAAACAAGCTGTGGAGCCCTGCACCCTCCAGCCGCCCTAAACGCACGTACATGACGTCAGGATTTCTACGGGGCAGAAATGATGGATTTCGGGTGTAGCTCCCTCCATATCCACCGTGAACCTCGCCCGTACCGGACCAGATGACAGGTGCACCCTCCTTATCCATCACTCGCGCGAAGATGCGGTCCACCGTCGATGGCGCATCTGCAGTAACCACAGCGCGATAGTCCGTCGACGCGATCTGCAAGGAGTCGCCAACAACGCTCAGCTTCCACCCCATACGGGGAGCGCCGGTTTGGATTTCGAGCAGGCCATCACCTCCCCGAACCGTCCAGTTTTTCGCCGGTTCCAGCGTTTCGCCATCTTTCACCCAGAGTCTGGCGTCCAGAAGTAGCGTTCCGAGCTTCCCGGCCTCGACCGAGAATGTCTCTGTTGCTGCGTCGGCTGAAATCGCCCACTTGCCACTACTGACCCGAATCGGACTAGCGAAGGAACCATCGCAACAAGCCAAAACAACCATCAGGACAGGAATTGAGAATCTCTTTGAAAACTGCACAAGTATCTCCCGGCGCATCTTCGGAACGCATCCACATGCGCATCTTGTTCGATGGAATTCTAGCAACCTGAAGCTGCCGGGGATCAAGGTGGACGAATCCCTTCGTGCGGATTACTCTTTCCTTTCGCCGGAAGGACACCAATTCATGGACCGACGCAGCTTCCTTTCACGGAGCGCCGCAACAGCCGGTGCATTTGCGACCTCAAATATCTTCGACCGCGCTCTGGCTTCGTCGGCATCGAGTATCGGCGGCCTTGATGCGACGAAGCACCGCTTTGGCGTCAACTACACGCCTTCGCACAACTGGTGGTTCTGCTGGAACGACTGGAACTCCGACCCGATCCGGCGAGACCTCGACTCCATCGCGGCTATCGGCGCCGACCACCTGCGCATCCTGCTGATCTGGCCATTTTTTCAGCCCAATCCGAAGTGGGTGAGTCCAGCCCATCTCGAGCGGCTTGATCAGCTCATGTCGCTTATGGGTGAGCGCCACCTCGACGGGCTTGTCACAGTCTTTACCGGCCAGCTCAGCGGCTGGTACTTTCTACCCCCATTTAATCGCCTCTCTGACGGCTTCTTTACGGACAAGATAATGTTGGATGCCCAGGAGCTCTTCATTCGCGAGCTCGGCCGGACACTCGCACCGCACCACAACGTTATCGGCTTCGACATGGGCAACGAAATCAACACCTGCTGGCGCACTGAGACCCCAGCCGGCGATGCCTGGATGAAGCGCACCCTGTCGCTCATGAACTCCGCTCTTCCCGGCCGCCTCCATATTAATGGCGTCGATCACCAGCCTTGGTTCGAAGAGACTACCTTCTCGGCGAAGGCGCTAGCTGCTCAGAAGCTTCCGGTGATGCATTGCTATCCCTATTGGACGGGGTCCACCAAGTACGGCGGGCCAATGGACCCGCCGAGCGTGAAGCTGCTGGCAGCCATGGCTACTCTCATTCGTTCCTATGCAGGTACCCAGCAGAAGCCGGTCTGGGCCGGAGAATTCAACACGTGCATCAAGGAACTCACCGATGACCAACAAGCTGCATGGCTCGAAAAGGCCGTCCAGGCCGCGATTGAGCAGGGGGTGAGCTGGTTCAGCTACTGGGATAGTCACGACGTTGATCGCAAATTTGATTTCAATCCGCTGGAGTACACGCTCGGTTTGCTAAGCAACGACGGCAGGGTCAAGCCAGCAGGGCGCGTCTTCAAACAACTGGCCGACACTTACAGAGGCAAGCCGGTCGCATTCCCGACCGCGTCGCTACCGCAGCCGCCTGCGGATCACACGCAGGCTGAGACCTGGAGATGGATTCTCGACTGGCTGGGGTGGAAGCCGCACAACAGCTAAGCAGAGGGTGAGTTTCGCGTCTCAAACGCCTGCCCCGCCGCCTCCATCAAGACGCAGAATGCCTGCGCCTCGGTTGAAACGCCGGGCCGGTCGAAATCCGGCGCACTGCACGCCCCCTCCACGAAGCCCCGCTCGTTCATCTTGGCTCGCGCACCGGTTCGCATCCGGTCCGCATGCACGCGGTACGTCCCAGGCAGCCAGCCATCGCTCATTCCCTGGTAGACCGCAAACGCCAACATCTGCGCAAGATTTGTCTCAACGAACGTATCCGGTCGATCCACAACGTTGTGGAACAGTCCGTCTTCACGTTGGTACTTGAGGCACCCGACAATCACATCCCGCGCGAACTCTGCCAGGCGCTCGCGATCCCCTCTGCGGCTCCGTGGGAGGCTTCGGATCACCCGCGCAGCTCCCGCCGCCGTCCACCCGTTGCCTCCGCCCCAAAAAGCCGGGTCGACCAGCTGCCTCTTGCCATCGTCCCAAACATGCGCCATCAGCTGCTTGTGGGGGTTGAACAGCAGGTTTCGGTAGCCTTCGATCTGGCGCATCGCTTCGTCATAATGGCCCATTGCGGCCAGGAATGGTGGTGCTCCATTGGTCCCGTCCGACCACATCTGCGGCGCTTCAAATGTGTGGTAAAGCACACCCTCAGCATTGCGCGGTGCTCTGTACAAAATCCATTGCAGCATGCGGTCGACGGCCTGCTGCATCTCGGGTTCACCCGTCCACCTTGCAGCCTGCGCATACGCGGCTCCGCCCATCGCCGGATCGGTGGGCCCTCCGCTTGCCACCACCCCCATGCGGCCATCCGGCGTCTGCTGCACCATTGCGGCACGCGTCAACTGGATCAGCCGTTCACGCTGCCCCGACTGCAACATTGCCTGCGCAAAGATCCCTTGTTCCCAGTCACGGCGTTGCATCGACATCCCAGCTGCGGTTGCCTGCTCGATCCTTTTCGCACTGTCCGACGGCGATGCAGCATCGACGTCCGTTCGCCATCCGGCAAGCGATTCGACGGCAGCAACGCTCCCGGCACCGGCTATGACGGCTCCATGCAGAAATGTACGTCTCTTCATCGGAGACGATCATAGCGCTGTCGCACCCCGGACCTCGTGCCGGTAGTCACGCTGGTGCCGATTGCGAGGCCATCAGCTCTTTTGCAATGCGATCCTGATTGCAACCGGTTGATGAGTATGTCGAAAAGGACGCTCTCGACTATCTCGACATGGCAGCAAGGCCGGGAAGCCCTTCTTCCTGGACATCAACTTCATAACGGTCCACCAGTCCAACACAGTCGAATTGCACCTTCCGTTGTGCGAACTCTGAGGACCTTACAGAAGTAGTCCGACGGCAGGCAGGACGACTCGGTTAGTGCTGAGGTTTCGTCTGCGGGTGTCCCACACCTGATAGTTTTTACAGTTGATCCGGATTAAAGAGCGGTGCAAGGATCGCTGATGCAGAGGTTCTTATCGCGGCCGATCCAGGCGTCTTCCCATTCCGAGTCTTCTTTCAGAAGGTTGACGGCTGAGTAGAGCTGATTTTTCAACGGTCTCTTACATCCCATCGATCCGATCCGTCGGTCCTTTCATGGGGAATCAACAGAACAGGCGAATTGAACAAGTCAAGGACCAAGTTGAACGCCACCGCCGTAATTCGGAGTATTTAGCATTGCCAAAAAATGGCTGGTGAACCAGGCATAACGCGAGCGGGGCCTCGCGACGCCCGACTGGAGATACAAGGATGACGACCGCAGAAGATAAAACAGTGCACTTTTCTTATGTTGAAGTAGCGGAACAGAAAAGGCTGAATGAAGCTCGTGAAAAGGCTATTCCCTGGAAGAAATGGGGCCCATATCTGAGCGAACGGCAATGGGGAACTGTTCGAGAGGACTATAGCCACGACGGCAATGCCTGGGACTACTTCAGCCACGACCAGTCACGATCGCGAGCCTACCGCTGGGGCGAGGACGGGATGGCAGGGTACAGCGACGACAAACAAAGGCTGTGCTTTTGCCTGGCACTGTGGAACGGCAAAGATCCGATCCTGAAGGAGCGGATGTTCGGGTTGACGAATAGCGAGTCGAATCACGGTGAGGACGTGAAGGAGTATTACTTCTACGTCGACAGCACCCCGACGCACTCGTACATGAAATACCTTTACAAATATCCTCAGAGCGAGTATCCATATCGCGACCTTCTGGAGACCAATCGGAGACGATCTCGCGAAGAGTTTGAGTACGAGCTTCTCGATACGGGCATCTTCGACGAGGACCGCTATTTCGATGTTTTTGTGGAGTATGCAAAGGGCGGCCCGGAAGACACCCTCATTCGAATTACGGTTCACAACCGCGGCCCGGAAAAGGCGCAAATCCAGATCCTGCCCACGCTATGGTTCCGCAATACCTGGGCCTTTGAGGGCACGACCAAACCTACGCTGGGCCAGGAAGCCCGCACGAATATTCGCGCCTCGCATGAGGAGTTGGGCGAGTACACCCTTGAATGCGAAGGCGCGAGTGAGTTGCTCTTCACGGAGAATGAATCGAATGCCGCCAGGTTATGGGGGCAACCCAATCCGAGCCCTTACGTGAAGGATGCGTTTCACCGCTACGTGATCTCAGAGGAGACGGGCGCGGTGAATCCGGCGAAGACAGGCACAAAGGCGGCTGCACGTTATGTTCTCGATGTCCCCGCCGGGGACAGTAAAGTGATACGTTTGCGGCTGAGCGCTAAGCCGGCGGGGTTCGGCGACTTTGACAAGGTCTTTGAGGCCCGTTCGTCCGAGGCAAATGAGTTCTTCGACCGCATCTCTCCATCAAATCTTAGCGAGGATGAACGTCGCGTTCACCGGCAGGCTTTGGCCGGGATGCTGTGGACAAAGCAGTACTACTACTTTGACGTAGACAGGTGGCTCTCAGAGCATGGCTCGCATCCGCTGGTGGGATCAGGCAAGGGCGGCAGCCGTAATGCTGAGTGGTTCCACATGCTGAACAGCGATGTCATCTCCATGCCGGATAAATGGGAATATCCGTGGTATGCCGCGTGGGATCTGGCGTTTCACACGATCGCGCTCTCGCTAGTGGATTTCGATTTTGCCAAGGAGCAACTCCTGCTCATGCTGCGGAGCCTCTATGCGCATCCCAACGGGCAGATACCTGCATATGAATGGAATTTCAGCGATGTGAACCCTCCTGTTCACGCCTGGGCTACCCTCTTCCTTTTCCGGATTGAGGCGGAGCTGGGGCGTGCTGATCTGCGATTTCTCGAACGCTCTTTCCAGGGATTGATGCTGAACTTCAACTGGTGGGCGAATCGCAAGGATCCGGAGGGCAAGAATGTCTTTGGCGGCGGATTTCTAGGCCTGGACAACATTGGCGTTTTTGATCGCAGCGCGCCGTTGCCCACCGGTGGGCATCTCGACCAGGCTGACGGCACCGCCTGGATGGCTTTTTACTGCCAATGCATGCTTGAGATCGCTCTCATTCTGACTGAATACGACCAGATGTATGAGGAGGTTGCGTATCGCTTCATCGAGCACTTTATATGGATCGCTTACGCCATGGACCGCCTCGGAGCGAACCACGATGAGATGTGGGATTCCGAGGACGGATTCTTCTACGACCTGCTGCATTTCCCGAATGGCGATGCAATGCGGCTGAGAATCCGCTCGATGGTGGGCCTGCTGCCTTTATGCGCTTCGACTGTACTTGAACATGACACGATCAAAAACCATCCGCGAATTTTAGAGCTGGTCAACCTATTTCGTAAGCGACACCCCGAGGTTATAGAGCAGATCGCCTCCGCAAAGGACCTGGAAAAGGGTGGCTTTATGGGCAGGCGGCTGCTTACAACGTGCAACAGGCCAAAACTGAAAAGTGTCCTGAGCTATCTTCTCGATGAAAATGAGTTTCTCAGCCCATATGGCATCCGGTCGCTCTCGAGGTATCATCTTGAGCATCCTTTCGTGATGAGTCTTGGTGGGCAGGAATACAAGGTGCAATATTTGCCCGCCGAATCAAATACGGGAATGTTTGGCGGCAATTCGAATTGGCGGGGACCGATCTGGATGCCCGTCAACGCGCTGATCATTCGGGGGCTGCTGCAGATGTATCCGTTCTATGGCCCCGATTTCAAGGTGGAGTGTCCGACGGGTTCTGGCAAGTACCTGACACTGTTTGAAGTGGCACAGGAACTCTCTAACCGGCTGGCGAAGATTTTCCTGCGAGATGAGAATGGCAAACGCCCAGTGTACGGGGGGACGAAGAAATTCCAGGAGGATCCGCATTGGAAGGACTACATTCTTTTCTACGAGTACTTCCATGGAGATAACGGCGCGGGACTCGGGGCGAGCCATCAGACGGGCTGGACGGGCCTGATCGCGCGGGTGCTGGACTTGAACGCGCGGCTGGATCCTGAACGCTTGCTGAAGACGCCGAAGGCGGTCATGGCTGAGATGACACGAGAACAGGTGGCTGGAGTTTCAGCCAAAGATATGAAGGCGAGTCTCGTGAAATAGCTGCGGACCTGGTCTGCGAGGGCAAGGACCGGCTCAGGCCGCCAATGTCTTGATCGCTCGTACCAGCTTGTCCAGATCGGGAAGGGTTGTGTAGACGTGCGGGGTGATACGAACGCAGCTTATGTTCTCCCAAACGATGCCCACGGTGTGAATTTTGTATTGGTTGAACAGTGCGCTCTCGAGTTGTGCCGGTGACATGCCGTCGATGCTCACGCCGCAGATGGCGCATGAATATTTCGGATTGAGCGAGGTATGCAGCTTAACCTTAGTTTTCTCCTGCACTTGAGTGGCCCAGTAGTCCTTCAGATAGCGGATGCGCTCTTCCTTGCGCTTAGGGCCAATGCCCTCATGGAAGTTGATGGCCTCACCTATGCCCTGCTCGAGGGGGAAGCTGCGGGTGCCAAGCGTCTCAAACTTGCGGATATCCGCAGAGCGAGGCTTGTCGTTGCAGGTCAGAGGCCAGACCTTTTCAATCTTGTCCTGCTGCATCCACATCATTCCGGTACCGATCGGGGCTGAAAGAAATTTATGCAGGCTAGTCCCGAAGTAGTCGCAACGGAGGTCGGGAATTTTGAAATCGATCAACCCGAAGGAGTGCGCACCGTCTGCCAACACCTCAATGTTATGCGCATGCGCCATGTCCGCGATCTTTGCCACTGGCATGGTCTGGCCTACCCAATTGATCATGTGTGTGACATGGATCAGCCTGGTGCGCGGTGTGATGGCCTGCTCGTATGCCTTCACGATTTGCTCGTCGTCCTCGATAGGGAAGTCGAAGCTGATCTGCTTGTAGACAATCCCCTCGCGCATCGCCCGTTGACGATATGCCGCGATCATGTTGGGATAGTCCTGCCTTGTCCCGATTATTTCGTCGCCCGCTTTGAGATCTAAGCCATAAATGATGGTGTTGAGGGCCTCGGTGGAGTTCCGGTTGATCGCGATTTCATCGGGCTTTGCGCCGCCGAGTTGTGCCAATTTTTCGCGCAGGGGCTCGCGGCCCTGATCGAGAATCCGCCACATGTAATACGACGGCCCTTCATTCGACAGTTGGTTGTACCGCTCCACTGCCTGCTGCACCACGATGGGAGAAGGCGAGACACCGCCGTTGTTCAAGTCAACGAGGTTCGGGTTGACCGAGTACGCCCGCTGAATCACCGCCCAGTAGTCTTCATTCTGGGCCGCTATTTCGGGGCTGAGATGGGCAATTCGTGCTCCGGCTTTCGCGAACTCCGCGGCGTGCGCCTGCTGGAAGAGGCTGTTGACCGAAACTGCACCGGCAAGGGTCGCTGCCCGCTTAAGGAATGAGCGGCGGCTATTTGAGGACATGGGCAGCAATATAGGCTGATCGAAAGCACCCGGCAACAGAAAACCTGCACTCGGGATGTCTCAGAGTTAAGACGCGCCTTTCGTCAGGCTCCGGATGGTCTCTACCTCGCGCTCGCGATAAGGTTTTCCGTCTGGATGAAACAGATCGTGCTGCCAGACGGCCGGCTGATCTGTCACGTAGGGACGCTGCCACGAGTCCCACGGTATCCACGTCTGGCTCTTGCCCGCCACGAGTCCCCAGTTGATGGCGCCTATGTTGTACTTCTTTGCCAGGGGCAAAATCGTGTCGAAAGTGCTGCCGATATTACGCGCCATGTACTCAGTGCAGATGATTGGCCGGTGATACTGGAGCAGCATCTGGACGTGTCCCTCAAAATCCTCGGGCCATCCATAGTTATGGAAGCTGATTACGTCTGACTGCTCGATCTGAATCTTTCCAACTGGAGTCATGGTTTCCGTGGACGTCCAATCACCATGCCAAACTCCGCTGGTCAGCGGCTGCGTGGGATGCGCAGCCCGCGCCCATTCGAATGCTTTCGGCAAGAGCCCGGCAATGATTTCGTTTTTATTTTTGGGCTCGCCATGCAAGTAGGATGAGTCGTTTCCGTTGTCAGGCTCATTCCAGAGATCCCATGCGAGAACGCGCGGGTCATTAGCAAAAGCACCCACCACGCCCTTTACGTAGGTCTCGAGGCGCGTATTTTGCGCGGCATCGGCGAGAATTGCCGCTCCGGGAGCCTGGACCCATCCTGAGTTGTGCACGCCCGGTATTGGCGGATGCTGGGGGCCGAGCTTTGGGTTCGGGTCCCAGCAGGAGTCGAAGAGGACGAACATCGGACGGATATGATGCTGAGCCGCAATTGTGAGGAAGGTGTTGATGCGCTGCTCGAATCCCTTCTCATCCTGCTCCCAGAGCAGGTTATGCAGGAAGACCCGCATGGTGTTCATCCCGGCGCTTTCAGCCCATCCCAACTCGCGATCGATCGTCTTCTCGTCGAAGGTATCCGCCTGCCACATCTCCAACTCGTTGATAGAGGTGGAGGGAAGGAAGTCCGCACCGACAAGCCATGGCTGTTTCGCATACCATGCGTTGGCCTGTGCGGCACTCCACCGTTGCTGAGCGACCATCGGAACCGTGACGGCAAATGCCGCGAGGAGTAGAAGAGAGCGAAGCAAGTAGGAGAAGCTGCGCCGCGCCGACGCATGGTACAAGCAAACAGAAAAATGGCTCATGAGGTCCTCAATGGAAAAATGCTGCGAAGGAGAATTCTACTGTGCCTTACTCAAATCGGCCGCCTTGGCGCGTTCGGCAGTTGCTTCAGCAGTCCGCCCCTGGCGTTCATACGCAGTTGCCAGCTGGGTATGCGCTTCGGAGAAGGCTGGATCGGCCGCGATGGCTTCCTGGTATCGCCCGATGGCACCCGCAATATCCCCACGCAGCATCTGCTGATTTCCTGCATTCAGCGCAAAATTTGCCTTTTGCCGGCTTACCGCTGTCCGCGACAGTTCGGCCGCCTGTCTGCGATAATCCGCCGCCTCAGCGCGCAACTGTTTCGATTGCGCGCGCAATTGCTCCGCTTTTTGATGGTCTCCGCCGGTTTCCGCGGAGTCGGCCTGTGTATTGAGATTGACCGCTTCTTCAGCGAGCACTCCGGCCAAGGTAACGCGCGGTCCAGGCTGGCCTGGCTGCAGCGGGATCGCTTTCCGAAGCGCTTCTGCAGCTTCCGGGAGACGCGCATCCTGCTTGAGAGTACTGCCAAGGATCGCCCATGCATCGCCATTGTCGGGTCGCATCGCCACGACCTTCCTCAATTCGACGATCGCTTCATCAAGGCGGCCCAGCTGCATATAAAGTATTCCCAGCGTGTAGGGGGGATCCTGCAACTTGGGATCCAACTGGCCAGCTTTCTTCAGCTCCGCGATGGCATCTTCTGACCGGTCCTTGAATTTGTACGCAAGGCCCAGGTCGTAGTGAATTTGCGGATCATTTGGGTCGAGCGCAACCGCCTTCTGGAAATCCTCGATGGCTTCATCGAAGGCCGATAGCTGCACGTGGCATACGCCCATATCCTTATAGATGACCGGATCTTTTGGGTTTTCGATCGCTGCTCGCCGGAGATAATCGAGCGCCTCTTTACCCTTTCCCGTGAGCGTCAGCGCTAAACCAAGATTTGAGAGCGCAACAGTATTGTGAGGATCTCGATCAACAGCTTGTTCAAACCAGGGAACGGCCTCCTGCTGTCTTCCCAGCCGCTGAAATGCCATGGCGATCTCCAGTTGCACGCCGGGCAAATTCGGGTTGGCTTTGGCGGCCGCCAGGAAGTTTTCCGCCGCATCGGCATCTTTGCCGGCGGCCGCGAGCGTGCGACCGGTTTCGAGCAACGCTTCAGGGTTGGGTGGGTCTAGTGCAGTCAAGGGCGCCAGCGTATCGAGCGATTTCTGCAAGTCTTTTTGCGTTCGATAGAGAACAGCCAGATGAATACGCGCACGTGCGTAGGTTTGATCGATGGATAAAGCGCGTTCGAAGTGTTCCTGCGCCTGCGCCCAGTTCTCCTGCTGGGCTTCCATGGTCCCGATCGCGTCTTCGAGATCAGCCCTGGGACCTGTAAGGGATTCTTCCGCAATGAATTGAAGCTCGGCCTCTTTCGGTTTGCCAACAGCGGCTAAAGCATGCGCATACGTGTTGTAGAACGAAGGAGTGGGCGGAGGATGTTTTGAGAGGCGGGCGAGATCTAAAGCGGACTGAAAATGTTCTATCGCCTTGGCTGGCTGCCCGGCCTGAGCATATGCGAGAGCCAGGTTTGTCTCGATGGCGTCATTGCCGGGCTTGATCTTTGCCGCTTTTTCCAGCTCGCGCGCGCCTTCTGCCGGCTTTCCCATCTCCACCAATACCGCGCCGAGGGCCTCATGCCCTTCGGCGATTTGTGGCTGCAGGTTAACCGCTTCTGAAAATTTAGTGCGGGCGAGTTCCAAGTTGCCGGACTCGCGTGCCGCGAGACCGGCGCGGAAGGCCGCGTCGGCATCTTTGAGGGTTCTGGAAGATGGGTCGACCTTCTGGCCGCGTGATATGAGCGAAACCAGTGCAAGAAGAATTGGGATGAGGGGAAATCGAAAATGACGTTCGACCATCGCCTACTTCCCCGCGGGCTTGGGATCGTTACGATGCTGAAGATCCACAACCAGCTTGAACTCACGATTCGCTTCAGCCAGTTGGCCTGTTGCCTTGTAGGCCTGCCCCAAAAGATTGTGTGTAATGTAATTTGATGGGTCCATTCGAACAGCATGATCCAGATACTGCAGTGCCTGGATCGGTTGCTTTAGCTTGAGAAACGTTTCTCCAAGCAGGATGAAAGGACCCGTTGATTGCGGTTCGAGGAGCACGGCCCGGTTAAGAGCAACCTGTGCTTCTGCATACTGGCCATTTCGCAGATAGGCGTCACCCAGGCGATCGTAAAGGTCAGGATTGAGCGGATTGATTTTGCGCTCAGCTTCCAACTCGCGGATAGCGGTTGACGAATCTGCCCGGGCCAGCGCCACTTCACCGAGCAGCTCGTGGGCTAAAGGCAGGGATGGATTGAGGGTCAGCGCCCTTGTTGCCTCTATCGCTGCCTGGTCTCGCAATTCGCGACGAAGGAAGAGCCTTCCCGCGAGCAGATGGGCTTCTGCGGAATTCGGCTCAAATCCATATTGAATGGCAAACTCCCGCCGCGCGTCGTCATAGCGCTGTACGTCCGAGTAGCATAACGCCAACACATAATTGGGATCGATGTTTGCACTCTGAACGCCGGTGCGGGTTTTCTCGAGCAGCGGAATTGCCTCCTGAACGCGTCCCATTCGAAACAGGCTCACACCATGCATCTCGATCGATTCGTGATCGTTGGGGTCCTGCTCAGCCGCCTTGGTGAAGGCCTCAATGGCCAGCGGAAATCGGTCTCTCTGGTAGAAAATGATTCCGCGCAGACGTTCAACGCCTGCGGGCTCCGGAGTCTTTGCTGCGAGCTGATCCAATTGAGCCATGGCCTGATCAAGCCGGCCTTTGGCTGCCAGTTCCTGCGCAGTGGCAAATGTTACGGCAGGTGGCGCGTTATCAGCAGAAGAAGCTGATTCTTGCTGAGCTTGCGCGGCAAGCGAGCAGCAAAGAAGAGCAATAGCAGCGATACGAAACATGTATTTCCCGTGAAGTCAGTGTAACTCTGAGAGGGTCTTCCGCATTTCAGAGACTCAGGCCGAGCCTTGTCGTGAGCGAGGAGGCAAAAAAGAAAGAGGGGAGCCGAAGCGCCCCTCTTCGTGGTTTTTTGGCCCATCATAGATTGCCGATGGGGTTTCCGGACCACCCACGGACTGATGTTGAGCCCGTGGGTGACCTTGCGGCTTCTCTTCGCTTAGAACTGCACGCGAAGAGCGAATTCAAGCTGACGGGGAGCGTATCCAGCAGCACCGCCGCTGATCGTACCGTCGGACTCGATGTTACCGCCCGGGTTACCGGGGCTGATGTGGTTGAAGCCGTTGAATGCATTCATCGTGAACTTAGTCGCGATGTTCTCGTGGATCATAATCGTCTTTGGAGGCGAGAGATCGGCGTTAAAGAATCACGGGGCCAAAATAAGTGTTGCGGCCCACGTTGCCGACAGTATCCAGTCCTGGGTTCGCAAAGACGCCGGTGCCGGGATCGTGATCAGGTTATAGGTCTGCTTGGTGTAGTAGACCGCGCGTACCCGTTCCGCTGGACTTTGGCAGGAACGGTGCAGGCTCGTCTTCATCTTTGGAGTTGCCTGTATAGCTCGGGAAAGTCGGTGCGCTGAGGGAACGTTCGTACTCGCTTCGTTGTAGTTGAGAGTGAACGGCAAACCACCCGCCACAGTTGACCGTGCCGGACAACTCCAGCCGCCGATGATCATGTCTGTGGCACCGGTTGACACCGGCTGCCAAACTGCTTACCCTCTGCCGAACGGCAAAGTCGTATGTGCCGAACAAGGTCATCTGCTGCAACGCTAACGTTGCTGTCGCGGCCGTGGTCGATCACGGCGATTCCAGCTGGCGTAGGTAGTGCCAGTCGTCAAAGGCGCTGGCCCACTGGTAGTTCGTCGTGTAGTTCAGACCTTGCCACGAATTCTGCTGGAGAGTGACCTGGCAGCGTTGAAGTTGGTGTTGAGGTTGTCGCTGTAGTAGGTGATGTCGTTGGTCCAGCCGCACTGGCCAGGGTATTAACACCCGACCGGCGTGTGTAGTTCGCGTCGCGGCAGCCAGCCAACGATCGCGCCATAATACCGGCGCAGGAAGTTGTAGGTTTGTGTTCCGCCATCGGCTGCGATCGTTCCCTGCGGCTACGCTGACGGATCGTAGTGCAGAGACTGGCCATTGACAGGCTCTAAGTTGCCGGCAGGTTGATGGCGCCTCGTTCGGGTTGATGGTGTTTCCGCTGCGAGTCACCCAGCGTGTAGGTACCCTTGTTGCCTACGTAGGCCATCGTTAAGGAGAGGGATGGGGTGATGGCGCGCTGCACGGCGAAGTTCCAAGCGTCGATTTCGGGGAACCGCAGCGGGTTGGGACGCGCACGGGAGTTGACCTGGGTCCCAGGATTCGGCAACAGTCCATTGGTCGGGCACCGGTAACCGGCGCATCTCCCACCGGGCCCTGTATCCAGGGTGAACGCTGACCTTGAGGAGCTTGTGGCATTGTTGATGGCCTGGTTAGCCAGTACCGGCAGGTTCTGCGTGACTCGTGTGTCCGAAGACCGAACCGAAGACGCCGATGTCGAAGCTGCGGCCATATCCGGCGCGAAGTACGGTTCGTTCACTCGATTTGATAGGTCAAGCCGATGCGAGGAGCGAACATCTGCTTCTTCTCGATGTCCCAACCCATGTTCGGTACTGAACCGCCCGTACCCCTGCAACGTGCAGATATCCATCATTAGGTTCAACAGAGCGCCGTTTCCCGTGGCATTCACCGATTCCGGGAAAGTACAGTTCCCAACGGAGGCCATAGATTGAGGGTTAGGTTGCTTGTTAACCCGCCACGTATCCTGTCCGTAGAAGAAGGTCCGTTTCTGGAATTCCTTCGCGTTGGTTGAAGTCGAAACGTAACGTTTGAAGTTGTCACGTCGCCCAGAAGCCATGTGGCAAATCCATTTCCACCAGCCGCGCTGGCGGCTGGATCTGAGGTTTCGTCGTTGTTCGAATTCGAGAATTCCGGTGCGGTTATTATCCGACGGCACGCGCAGGTTGCGGGCATAGCGCAGATCCACGCCAACCTTGAAGGTGTGGTTGCCGCGGATCTTCGTCCAGTTGTTGACGATCTGGAACTGGTCTTCCTTTTCGGTCAACGGGGCAGTTGCAACGGTTGACGTTCAGATCAGACCCGAAAACCGGCTGCGTGCTGCCGCCTGAAAGTGTAGCGATGTCGTATCCCGGCGAACCGCCAGTGTAGAAGTCGCCGAGGTTCAGACCCGGAATACCAAGCTATGTAGCGGCATCCACGTCCTGGTCAAATTTCGAGGTTCTGATGTTGTAGCGGTAATAGGCAAGGCGGAAGTCCGTTAGCAGCGTCGGGTTGATGGCAATGTCCATGCCCGAAGCCAGGCTGTCGTTGGCGCCCTGCGAAGTGCCCGCATATCCACCGATGCCGAAGCCGCGACCACCGGCCGCGCCAAACTCGGTTTTACCGGTCAGGGTGTCCGTGAACCGCGAGAAGCGCTCGAAGGCGTGCATCGTCGATGTCAGGTTGAAGTCAACACGCTCAGTCCACTGATCACTGTTCAGCGAGCCGGTGCCCGAACCGTGGTAGTTGCTGTCGAGACCGTTGAGGTTTCCGCTGCTGCCCAGCCCGATCCCGGCCGTGTACGGCTCGAGCATGCTGAACAGTTTAAGCGCCGGCTGCGAAGCGGCTCTTGCCAGATACGACGCCGGGACCACGTTACCGGGAAATGCCGGATAGTGCTGTTTGCCATCCGTACCGGTATAGGTGGGCTGCGAGGTGTCGTAGATGATGCCAGCGGCACCAAGCTGCCTGGCGTACTCGCTAAAGTCGGCTCCAGCAATTCCGCTCGGTCCTACAACTTTGCCCAGAGCCGATTTCCATCAGGAGGTTGGTGGGCAGCGTGTTGGTGGTCGACGTTCCGACCTTCTGCCGCTGTCCTTCGTAGTTACCCAGGAAGAAGAGTTTGTCGCGAATGATTCGCCCACCGAAGGTGCCGCCGAAGCGATTCTTCAGTCCGCCGGGAATGCCGTTCGGCGCCTGGCTGAACGGGTCACGCGCGAGGTTGGCGTTGCTCGTCCGGAAATCGTATGCGGCGCCGTGGAAGTTGTTGGTACCCGGACTTGGTCTGCGCCGTGACGACTGCGGAGACAGCCTTTCCCAACTCGGCGTCGAAGTTCTGCGTGGTGATCTTGGTTTCGGTCACTGCATCCATCGTGGGATTGATGACGATGATTCCAAGGATCGGGTCCTGGTTATCCGTGCCGTCCAGCTCAAATGCGGTACCGGCAAATGCCTGACCGTTCACCATGATCTGCTGCGAAGCCTGCGGGTTTTCCGAAGCGGCATGCGACCAGCCGAGCTTTTGGGCGCCCGGAACGAGAAGCTGGAGATTGGTAAAGTTCTGGTCCGGGACCGGAAGGTTTGCCACCTGCTGTGAATCGAACACAGTGGCCACGTCCGCCTTTTCGGTCTTTAGCAGCGGAACCGCATCTGCACTTACCGTAACGGTGGTGCCGGTGTCGGATCCGACTTGCATGGTGGGATCGATGCGGGGCGCGGTATCAGCAGAAACTGTGATGCCCTGTGCCTCAAAGGGCTTGAAGCCCTTGGCGACAACTTTGAGGTTGTATACGTCTGGAATAAGGTGCGGGACGCTGTAGTCGCCAGATGCATTCGAAGTGGAAGTCACCACCGTGTTTTTCGATGGGCTTGTCACTGTGATCGTGGCGTTTGGTATGACAGCCCCGCTGTTGTCGGACACGGTGCCGAAAATCGATCCGTAGACCGATTGGGCGCTGGCCGTCCCAACGAAGAACGAACTCGCGCAGGCAATGACTGCCAGCGCGAGGGCTGTGCGAAGAATCTTGTTCATGCGGTCTCCTGAAAAGAATGCCTTTGTTCTCATCTATTAACTTATGGTGATTCTGCCGGCTGGTCATTTTGACTTCGGCTAGTCGGCTTACATAGCTCACCTGCCGCGATGGCAGGATCGCTTCTTCCCGGTGCCAATACTCCCGAACACAAATAGAGAGCGATAAATTTTCAGACTCCGGAGCAAATCGAAACCTTACTGAAAAGAGCACCTCTCTGTCAACGTGAAAGACCGCGGAACGGCACTGAATCGACATGTCATTACCGGGAAACCTTTACTTCGAAACTTGCTTTACTTTATGAAAACTCCCAATCCCATATGTCACCGGATTAAGCTCTGGATCTAAAGCGATTTACTGGGAGAAGCTTCTTCTGCGGGCGAACGGAAGCGCGCCATCGAATTTCTAATTCGGTCTCATCTTCTCTAACTCGAAACTTGATAAACGGCTGAAGACATCCAAAAAATGACATCACATTTCTAAATCCGATGGCATGATGGAAGCGCATCTTTCGGGTGGCCTGTTTCTCCACATTTTGAATGTCTTGGATCTCCACCAAATGGTTGATAATGAACCATCTGAGAGTCCGCCAGCTTTCAGGCAAGCTTCCGCCAAATCGACCTGTTCCCTGGTCGCTGGTCCTACCGGGATTCTGCTTACGTGCGAGGTCAGCCCTGAAATCGTGTAAGTTGGTCAAGGCAGAGGGCAGTTAGGCATGACATTCCGCAATCGGCGCGTTCCCGGGTTCAGGGCAGGTGTTGACGGGACGGGTACCGGCTGATCAGCCAGGCTTAGCGCGGAGCGCAATTCTGCCGGTTTGAACGGATCCCCGTCAGCAGGTCCCTGGCTTTCTGATCATCGGGGGAGAATTCGAGGATTCGCTCCAGCGTGTCCTCGGCGATTTTTTTCTCGCCGATTCCGCATTCGACTGTCGCCAGGTTCATTCCTGCCCCCAGTTGGGCCGGATCGTGCTCGAAGACACGCTCCCAGAGTTGCACCGCATCTGAATACCGGTGATTCTCGGCGTCGAGTAATGCCAAGTCACCCGCGGCCAGCCAGTCGTATGGATTGGCATGAAGCGCCATCTCGTACTCCTCGGATGCGGCCGTTCTCTGACCGTTCATTTGTTCGAGAAACCCCAGGTCTGCGTGCAGTTCGTGATCGCTGCGTGTTTCGTTGCCGTGGTGTTCTGCGCGCTTGAGCAGCGTCATTGCCCGTTCCCCGGCGGAACGATCACCCTGCACCGCTAACTCCGCGTATGCGAGTCCAAGATCGCGATCGTCGACCGGCAGCGGCTCGACTGCTTCCAACTCCCCGCCAGCAATCTTCGGCCCGGGCTCACTGCTCACGCGTTTCCTGATCCAATGGTCGGTGACCTGCTCGTGAGCGATGTCGTTTGTGGGCGGGCGAGCCATGTGGCAGGAGGTGCAATCCGGGTTTTCAGGATGATGCGCCGGGGCGAACCCTTGCTGCGTTGTGGCATTGCAGACATTTCTGGCGGTAATATGCGACCTTCGTTTCGGCAGAAGGAGAGCCGTGCGGATCGTGACAGGTCGTGCAGGTTAGCCGGTCGCCGGATTTCCTTTTACACTCGCTGCGCAGGAGTGCTTCCCACTGACTGGTCGCCCTCCCGCCTGACCCCATCTCGCTCTTGTAGACAAAATATGCTGCGAAATCGAAGAGGTTGTCGCCGGGCACGAAGTCTTCCAAGCGCTTCCCCTTCCGGATGATCTCTTCCCGGCCTTCGAGATGGCAGTTCAGGCAAATAGAGTCACGACGCACCGGCTCGAGCCCGTCAATTTCGAGCATGTGCACTTTGCCGGAAGACGCGACGTGTGCACTGCTGTCGCCGTGACAGGCTTCACAACTTATCCCTCCCTGGGCGAATGGTGCGCCTAAATACAGATTCCGGGCCTCGGGCAGGGAACGCGCCACGTTGGACGCGTGACAGTGCAGGCAACCGGGATCGACCGGCAGCGTCAGGGGCATCTCTTGAACCGACTGCAGATTTGGAGCCATGTCCCAAATCTTTTTCCTGGTGTACCAGTTGATCGGAGATTCAAACCAGTAACCCTGCCGTTCAAAAAGATAGGTGCGTCCGCGCTTTCCCGAGCCAAGGAAGTATCGAAACTCCTGTCGTCCGTTCAGCACGCGATCCGGGGAAGCAGAAGTCCGTTCATAGTTGAGCCACACTCGACTGCCGTCCTCACTTACGCGATAGTGAACGCCCGAGGCTCGATGGGTGAATTCTCCGGGGATGAACCCGTCCGCCGCAATCCCGCTGGCGTTGGCCATCGGCGTCTCACGGTATCGGGCATAGATTTCGCGGTGGCAGGGCGCACAAACGGCATCAGGATCACGGACCGCGCCCTCCGGACGAACTTCCGCCCGACCGTACCGCGCGCCCGATCCCAGGATGAGGACGAAGATTATGAGGAAGCCCGACGAAATGCGGGACAGACTCCGTTCTCCACCAGCTCTCGCTGTCGTTCTTGATCGTCCTGAGGTGCAGACGGCTTTTGAGAAATTGCGTTGACAGACGCTGTCGGTCGGCAGCGAAAATTCTCTTTTGGTTCGACAACAGCCTTAGAGCGCACGCGAAGAATCCGGCGACCGCTCTGGGTAATCGAAACGAGAGAGCGAACATGCCTCAGATTCTCGAGCTGCTTATAGATTGCGTCGCCACGCCGATCGGTCCGATCATGATCGCGGGTGATCGCGCAGGGACTTTACGGACTGCACTCTTCACTGAGGATGAGAAAGTTATCCTTCGCCAGCTTCAACTCCACTATGGAAAGACTGGGTTCAAGCTGGAAAACGCACGCAATCCTTCAGGGCTGAGCGATGCAGTAACCGGCTACTTTGCCGGCCAGCTCGATGTGATTGACACCGTCCCGGTGGAAACCGGCGGCACGCCCTTTCAACGTCAAGTATGGCGCGCTCTTCGCGATATCCCTTGCGGTGAGACTACTTCATACGGTGAGTTGGCGAGGCGCATCGGTCACCCGTCCGCGGTGCGAGCTGTAGGTGCGGCCAATGGAGCGAACCCTGTCGCAGTTGTGCTTCCCTGCCACCGCGTCATCGGAGCCAATGGCTCCCTTACCGGCTACGGAGGCGGAATTGAGCGCAAACGCTGGCTGCTCGATCATGAGCGCAGCGTCCGCTTGTTCTAGACCGTTATTACTTTCGCCACAGAACGGGGTGAGTCGCGGATCACTCCGGCCGGCCCTACCTTTTCTTCTGCGCCGGGACCAGCTCTTCGTTCTTAAGAATCTTCCCGCCCTCTTCCACCACGTAGAGACGATTCACATCGAGATTCTTCAGTGTGTCCAGGGTCCCCGAGGGCCATCTGATTTCGACAAGATCCACTTTCTTCGCCTCGCCAAGTCCGAAGTGAATGCGCAGGTCGCTCGCCGAGTAATACCCGTTACAAGACTTCACATCTTCAATCTGGGTCAGGGCCGGCGTTGTTTTTCCGCCTGCCATCCCTGTTCCCGTATCCGCCACCACTTTGATCCTGGCGCCAATTCCGCTTTTATTTGACTTGGTTCCCACGAGGCGAATCTTCACCCAGCTTCTCTTCAGACTCGAATCGCAACGAAGAAGTTGCGGAACCGCATTGACGCAATTCACGATCACATCGAGATCGCCATCATTGTCATAGTCGCCTATAGCAAAACCGCGCGCTTTTGCGTCCGCAGTGATGCCGTCGCCCCCAATGAGGCTTACGTCTTCAAACTGCCCCTGGCGCAGGTTACGGTAGAGGTACTTTCGCTCCGCATAGGAGGCATCCACCTGCGTACCGTCGACTTCGGGATAGACGTGCCCGTTCGCAACGAGGATGTCGAGCCACCCATCGTTGTCGATGTCGATGAAACTCACGCCCCATCCCAAGAGCCGAGTATTGATGCCGAGTCCGGCCTGATACGTTCGATCATCGAAAGAGCCGTCGCCGATGTTCATGTAGAGCGAATCGGTGTCTCCCGCGAAATTCGTCTTTACGATGTCGAGCATTCCGTCCCGGTTGAAATCCCCAATGGAGACACCCATACCCGCCTGCGGTTTGCCGTCCGGCGAATATGCCACACCGGCCTCGATCGCCTGGTCCTTGAAGGTGCCATCCTTCTGGTTTACGTAGTAGGTCGCCGAGGTCGAATCGTTTGCGACGTAAATATTTGGCCAGCCGGTATTGTCCAGATCTGCCGCGCCACAGCTTAATGCATAGGTCCCGAGGGTGCCCCACATGCCAGCTCTCTCGCTCACGTCTTCAAAGGTGCCATCGCCCTTGTTGTGATAGAGAATGTTTTTTCCGCCCTCGAGGCCCGGTGGTCCGCAGGCCACAACGATCCCCTTGTAGGTACAGTTCGCATCTTCCGGAAGAGGGGTGGTTTTTAGATCAAGGTCGATATAGTTTCCTACGAAAAGATCGAGCCGGCCATCCTTGTCGTAATCGACGAAAGTGCAACCGGAGTTCCACCGCAACCTGTCCTGCAACAGGCCCGCCTCTTTTGTGACATCGCTAAACGTTCCGTTTCCATTGTTTCTAAACAGGGCGTTCTGCCCGTAATAGCTGACGAACAGGTCATTCCATCCATCGTTGTTGTAGTCGCCGACGCAGCAAGCCTGTCCCCACCCGGAGCGTGCCAGCCCAGCCTTGAGTGTGACGTCGGTGAAGGTTCCGTCGCGATTGTTTTTGAATAGATGACACACGGGCTCGTGACCTTTTGGAAAACCTTCCAGGCGCCACCCGTTCACGAGGAAGATATCGAGCCAGTCGTCGTGGTCGTAGTCGAAGAAGGCCACGCCGCAACCGGTTGTCTCCAGCAGGTATTTGTTGCGATGCTCGCCACCAAAGATCATCTCCACATTCAGACCAGCCTCTTTCGCCACGTCGACGAATTGCACACCCAGCGGAGTTCCGGTCACAGGAGATTGTGCGCCTTTAGGAGCGGGCCTTGCCTGCGCCCCATAAGACTGCCGCGCGCTTCCCTTCTGTTGGGAGGAAGGGGTCTGCTGAGCGCTGCCCGACGCCATGGCAAGGACATCCTGGAGCGAGAGAACGACGGCGGTCCTCGAGAGCGATTTTAGAAATCGGCGGCGACTCAAAGGCAAAATTGGGCTCCCGGTGAAGCGCATCGGCCAGAGGAGACAAGTGCGCCCGAATGCTGAGTATATCGGACGCCGTTCCCGCAAAAATCAGGCTGCCAGCAGGCTTTCATCGAGCGCGGAATTCAGCAAAATGCCCCTGGGATGGGCTAAGAATGCGAGCGTCGTAACTGTATGAGGCCGCGACAGTTCAGCCTTTATGCCCGTCGTTCCCCCTTCGTCACCATCGGGCAGGTTACATTCGTCCGCCACTCACCTGATCGTGTGATTGCTGCTCGATGGAGCAGGGGTTACGCTTCGATCTACAAAGCCACCGAATACCGGTTCCAGAGGTTCTGTCTCATGTTAGAAGCGACGAAGACGCTGGATTATTACGAGTTCCTGCAGATCAGCCCGCACGCGGATTACGAGACCATTCACCGTGTCTACCGCTACCTTGCCTCGCGCTTTCATCCCGACAATCCAGACACGGGCGACCCGGAGAGATTCTTCCTCCTCAAGTCCGCCTACGACATCCTCTCGGATCCTGATCGCCGCTCAGAGTATGACCGGGAGTACGAGGCCGAAGGCCCCGCGCGTCCTCCACTTTCAGAGTCGGTCGACTTCATGGACCAGGTACAAGGCGAGCTCAATCGCCGGCTGGCAGTCATCGCCGTTCTTTACTACAAGCGCCGCTCCAACCCCTACGATCCCCAGGTGAGCCTTGCGGAGATCGAACAGCGCATGGGGTTTCCGCGTGACTATCTGGACTTCACCACCTGGTACCTCACGAAGAAGGGTTACATCACCAAAGCCGACAACTCCGATTTCTCTCTCACGGCCGAGGGCGTCGACTTCATCGAAACCCAGAGAGTAAAGCTACCTGTCCTGAACAAGCTGCTCACCACAGGAAACATGGCCTGCAATGTCGATCCTGACGAAGACATGGCTCGGCTGGAGGCGACAGAGGCGCCGTTGGTTGTGCTGCCTGATATGACCCACATCCACGATCGCCGCACGAATGCACGCGAACGGCGCGGAGGCGCACCTGACTGGCGCGCCGACAAGGTGGAGCGGCGCAAAGGCCCCCGTCGCGCTGCCGAATAGTTGATCTTGAAGAGGATAAGAATGGCCGGGACGCTCAAAACGCCCGGCCATTTTCATTTCCGCTCGCAGCCGATTTCAACCCATCGGCATCCAATGATGTACGTTTCGAGCTAGTTCGCTCGACCGTCAATGGAATTCATTGACAGGATCTCAACCCGGGAAAATCCGCTTTTTATGGCTACCGCGGAATCGACTCAGGCCTCCAAACACAACCGACTCACCGCCAACGGCGAAATGGCTGAGCGCATCGGCAATTTCGAATGGGCGTCGACGCCGCTCGGTCCGATCGAGTCCTGGCCCGAGAGCCTTCGCAATGCCGTTGAATTGATGCTTAGCGTTGGTTTCCCGACCACCCTCCAATGGGGCCAAGACGCCTTCCTGCTTTACAACGACCCCTACATTCCGCTGATTGGTTCACGGCATCCGCTGGCACTCGGGCGTCCAATCTTCGAAACCTTCCCCGAGATCCGCGATACCTACGGACCTATTTTCCAGCGGGTCAAAAACGGCGAGACCGTCGTTTTTGAAGACCTGCCGTACCACTATGTTCGCGATGACGAACCGATTGAATCCTGGTTCAACCTGTCCTACAGTCCGGTGCGCGATGAGCGCGGGACAATTGCGGGAGTACTGGCCGTCGGGTTTGAGACGACCTCGCGGATGGCGTTACTCCGAAGTGAGGAGCGCTACCGCACCCTTTTCCAAAACATCGACGACGGTTGCATGATCATAGAGCAACTACCGTTGCGCGAGGATGGTCTGCGCGATTACCTCTATGTGCTGATGAATTCTGCCAGCACTGCAATGTTCGGCCTTCCCGACCTAACAGGCCAAACCATCCGCGCCAATTTTCCTACGGAAGACGAGGAGTGGTACGGCTTCTACGACGGGGTAGTCGAAACCGGCACTCCGATGCGTATTGAACGGCTCGCATCGAGCCAGGGGATGGTGCTGGAGATGTTCATCGCGCGTCTCGGAAATCCCGAAGACAAGCGCCTTCTGGTCCTCATGCGCGATATAACCGAGCGACGCCGCACGCAAGATGCGCTTCGCCAGGCTGAAAAACTGGCTGCAGTCGGCCGTCTGGCAAGTTCGATCGCGCACGAGATCAACAATCCCCTAGAAGCCGTTGTGAATCTGATCTATCTTGCACGCGCAGAGGATGTAACTCCGGAGATAGCCGCTCTTCTCGACCAAGCCGATAAGGAACTGCGCCGCGTCAGCCTGATCACCACGGAGACGCTTCGTTTCCATCGTCAGCAGTCACAACCGACGTTTACCGATGTCGCTGATCTGGTCGACTCGATCCTTCTTCTTCACGAAGGCCGGCTCAGTCAGGCGCAGATCACCACCGAACGCCGCTATCGGCCACATCCCCTGGTTCGGTGCCTCCCGAACGATATTCGACAGGTGCTCGCGAATCTGATCAGCAATGCAATCGAAGCCATGCATGCGAACGATGGCGAACGAACGCTGACGCTCCGCCTACATGGCGCCACTGACGCCAAAACCAATGAGCCCGGAATCGTCCTGATGATTGCCGATACTGGCTCCGGCATGACTACGACAGCCCGGGCACGCGCCTTTGAACCATTCTTCACCACCAAAGAAGCGACCAACTCCGGGCTCGGTCTGTGGATCAGTCGCGAGATCGTAAACAAGCACAACGGACGCCTTCGCTTCCGCAGCATCGGGGCCGGTCCGCGCCGCGGGACGGTATTTTCCCTCTTCCTTGGAGTGAACGCGTCCGGTTAGCATTGGTGCGCAGGATCCCGTCTCAATGTTTCCCGGGTGCTTGCTGCATCTCACAAATCATGAGTATCAAAAGGAGGATATTTATGCGCTTAGGTCGTTTTAGCTCGGTGTTACTCGGACTGGCTGCCTGCTCCCTGTTAACCGTACTTCCCTCGGCAACAATTGGACAGTCTACTTCCTCAAAACCGGCCACCAGCAGCAGCAAATCCGCCGCCCCTGCCGGCGACCTGGTGGATATCAACTCCGCCACTGCCGATCAGCTGAAGGCACTGCCCGGGATCGGCGATGCCTACTCGCAGAAAATTATTGCCGGGCGGCCCTACGCCAACAAATCACAGCTCAAGAGCAAGGGAATTATCCCGGCCGCCACCTATAGCAAAATTTCGAGCATGATAGTTGCCACGCAGCCTGCGAAGAGCAAATAGACGTACGTTCCATGCAGAGCAAAAGGGGCGCTAACCACGCGCCCTTTTTTTGTATCGATTGCCCGCTTTGCTTATATCGGCGTCCCGGCAACCGGTGTGCGGAGCGGGCCACGCCTTCGAGTGAAATCCAGCCCTCGAAGATAATATCCACCCCGATTTTGCAAAACCTGTGGTCTGCCCGGCGCGTCTGTGCCTGTGAGCGGGACACTTCTCTCTTGCGCTCCGGGATCAAACATTTAGCATGTCTGTGCGCAAATCCGCAGAGTTTTCCCTATGTCCTGCTCTGCGTCCAGCTTCAAGAGGAGCATGCATGATCTCAAGACGGGAATTCCTTGACACGCTGGCAGTGGGCGCTGCCGGCCTCGCCATCAACGCCACGGCCAAGAGCTACGCCCAGATTGCCGGATCGAACGAGCGCCTCAACTTCGCGGTAATCGGGCTCAACGGCCGGGCCTACGCGCATCTCTCTTCGCTGAAGGCCAACCAGGCTGCGGCAAACATTAACTATGTCTGCGACGTTGAAAGCAACATTCTTGCCAAGTTTGCCAACAAGACCCGCGAACTCGGCTTCTCACCGGCGACAGAAAAGGACTTCCGCAAGCTCCTGGAGCGCAAGGACGTCGACGCCGTCACTATCGCCACCCCCGACCACTGGCATACGCCGATGGCAATTCTGGCTCTTCAGGCCGGGAAGCACGTTTATGTCGAGAAGCCCTGCAGCCATAATCCCGGAGAAGGCGCTCTCCTGGTCCAGGCCCAGCAGAAGTACGGCAAGCTCGTACAGATGGGCACGCAGCAGCGGTCTTCGCCGCACAGCATAGAAATCGTCAACAAGATCCACAGCGGATTGATCGGCAGAGCTTACTTCGCGAAATGCTGGTACAACAACACTCGCAAATCCATTGGCCACGGCAAGCCCGCCCCCGTACCTACGACCCTCGACTGGGATCTCTGGCAGGGCCCAGCGCCGCGCCAGGAGTACAAGGACAACTACCAGCCGTACAATTGGCACTGGTTCCGCATCTGGGGAACGGGCGAGACCCTCAACAACGGGACACACGAGGTAGATGTGTGCCGCTGGGCGCTTGGCGTCGACTATCCGAAGCGCATCACCGCGCAAGGCGGCCGCTATGCCTTCAGCGACGACTGGCAGTTTTATGACACCATCGTCACCAACTTTGAATACGACGACAAGATGATTTCCTGGACCAGTGCAAGCTGCAACGGCATGCACACCTACAATCGCGACCGCGGATCTGTGATCGAAGGCGAGACCGGTTCCGTCCTCGTCGATCGTGACGGCTATGAAGTGTACGACCTGCGCGGGAAGAAGACAGACGAATTCAAAGTTGCCGCCGACAAGCAAACTTCGATCGGCCGACACCATTGGCGCGGACTCGATGACTGACCTGCATTTCGCCAATTTCATCGCCGGAATCCGCAAGGGGAAAAGCTCAACGCCCCGGTCTCCATCGGCAATGTCGCTGTAACGATGCTGCAACTCTCCAATATCGCCTGGTTCGTCAACCGCGAACTCAACCTGGACCCGGCCGACGGGAAAATCAAGAATGATTCCGAAGCCATGAAGTACTGGAACCGCGAATACGAAAAGGGATGGGAACCGAAGATCTAACGAAGGTACGGGCATCAACCGCCCGAGATTAGTCCTTTCATAACGCTGGGTTTTAGCCCCTGAGGGAAAATATGGAGATCTCCCGCCGCAGCTTTATCCGTTCCTCCGCACTTCTTACCGCCGCCTCAACCCTGCCCGTTTCACAGGCATTTGGGGATCTTACTCAAGCCACCGGGTCCCCATCTCCGATCATGCTCGGCCTTGCCAGCTATACCTTCCGCAACTTCACCCGCGCCCAGCTCATGGGCTTCATGAAGCAGCTTCATGTCACCGGCCTTAACGCCAAGGACGTAAAAGACCATCTCCCCACCGATTCCGCCGCCGAAGCTCAGGCCGTTTCCGACTACGAGGCCAACGGCATCCATCTCCACGCGGTCGGAGCCATCTACTTCCAAAAAGACGATGACGACGACATCCGCGCCAAATTCGAGTACGCCAAGCGAGCCGGGGTGAAGGTCATCGTCGCCGGCGATCCCTCACCGGCCACTCTTCCGCGCGTCGAGAAGTTCGTGAAGGAATACGACATCAAGATCGCCATCCATAACCACGGGCCAGAGGACAAGATTTTTCCCTCGCCGATGGATGTACTCAAGTTCGTCAAGACCATGGATCCCCGGATGGGCTGTTGCATCGACGTGGGCCATTGCCTCAGGGCCGGCACCGACGTGATCGAGGCTATCCACGCCGCCGGGCCGCGTCTCTTCAACATGCACATGAAGGACCTGACCAGCTTCACCGACAAGGAGAGCCAGGTTGCCGTGGGCGAAGGCAAAATGCCGATTCGCCAGATCTTCGAAGCCCTGATCAAGATCAAGTACGCCGGGTGGGTCGACCTTGAATACGAGATCCGGGCCGACGACCCCATGCCCGGCGTCATCGCCAGCTTCAGCTACATGCGGGGCGTCCTCTCCGGGATGGGCTACAACCCAATGGAGCAGATGCCCGCTTAGACGTCTGCTTGCACGTCATGAATAAACGCACTGCCGCCGGGTATTCGATCGAGCTGCTGGCCGGCTCAACTCAGAATGTTTCCTTGCCCGCACATTTGCATAGTGCATGAATCCAGAAACTTAGCGAGGCTTGTTTGACGTGCCAAGAACAAGCTTTTAGTACAATGAACATCCGAGAGCACCCAAGCTTGTGGCCTTCCTGATCACCATCCGAAATTGCTTTGCAAACGTTACAGACCGGTGCGCAAAGGTCTATGAAGAACAGACGAATAACGGTACTGGACTATCTGTCAAATTGGATTGACGGGATTCGGTTCCTCGCGAGCCTGCCGCCTGCGTTCATCTGGCTTCTTTTATTCGGCGCAACTTCAATTGCGACCGCGCAGCCCAGCGGGAAGAATGTCCTCATCTTCTTTCACTTTCCTGCGCCAGTTGTAGATCCCGCATACGTCAACCAGATTGAATCGATCTTGCGTGCCCGCACTCCGGGCCCGGTCAACTTCTTCGTCGAGTACATGGAGGCCACGCGAGCCGATGACCTGAATTACCAGCAAGACGTAACGGCTACACTTCGACATGCCTATCATGGCCGCAAACTGGATCTCGTCATGTTGTCTGGCTTTCAGACGCTTGACCTGGTGGTGACACATCGCAACGAATTGTTTGCCGGTGTGCCAATCGTCTACTTTTCCGTTGAAAGCCGGAAGATTGGCGGACAGACGTGGCCCGGAATCACGGGCGTGAATGAAACCCAGGACGTCAAGTCCGTGCTTGATCTTGCGCTTCGTCTTGAACCGGATACCGAGAATGTAGCGATCTTTACTGGTAAATCGGCCGAAGAAACGTTCTGGCTGGAGCAACTTCATGCCGAACTCCTGCGCCGCCGAGAAAACAAGCTAAAGGAACTTGACCTGCTTGACCTTCCGACGGAGCAGATCCTCAAGAGAGTTGATGAGCTTCCGCAAAAGACAATCGTATTTTTTGAACCTGCCCCACGGGGATCAGATAGTCCGGCGATTGGCGCACGGGATGTGCTTGCGGAGGTAGGTCGACGTCGTCCGACCTTTTGCGTTTTTCCCTATTCCTGTGTGGGTCACGGCGCACTTGCCGGCGTGGAATCGAGCGGCAAAGACGAAGTGGTGACTTTAGCAGGCACGCTTGCAGCGCGGGTTCTTTCCGGTGAGCCGGTGGACAGCATTCCCGTTGTTCGCCCCTCGGGAACCCAGACCCTTGCCGACTGGGGCCTACTTCACCGGTGGCATATTCCGGAATCGGAACTCCCGAAAGACACCCTGTTTTACAACCGTCAACCCTCTTTGTGGGAGCGTGACCGCAAGTATTTCATTACTGCCCTTGTACTGATCTTCGCCCAGGCGCTTTTGATTATTGCTTTACTCTGGCAACGAGCGCGCAAACGGAAGGCCGAATCCGTTGTCCTCGAAAGCGAAACACGGTTCCGGGCGATGGCGGACACCACGCCTTCCCTGGTCTGGATGTGCGATACGCGAGGCAAGATCACGTATTCGAATGAGAGCCGGCTTGCGTTTCTCGGCGACGAACGGGTGGGGCCGAGCGGCAGGCGTGGACGGAGTGCATCCATCCGGATGATCTGAAGAACGTTCTGGATACGGTCTCAGAAGCCTTGAAGAGCAGGCGTCGGTTTTCAATGGAATATCGGTTCCGTCGAAGTGACGGCGTCTATCGTTGGATGCTGGACGTTGCGGCTCCAAGAGTAAACGGGGATGGTTCGTTTGCAGGGTTCATCGGCTCGGGGATGGATACGACAGATCAGAAGCTGGCTCAGCAGGCGCTGGAAAGAGTAAGCGGCCAGCTGATCGAGGCGCAGGAGAGCGAGCGCGGCCGTATTGCGCGGGATCTGCACGACGACATCTGTCAGAGGCTGGCGCTGCTAGCAATGGAAATTTCGCAGGCAAATCGCAGCGTAGACGGGTCGTCGGAGACAACAAAACAACGGCTGCAGGAGATCCGGCAGCATTGCTGTGAAATCGCGGTTGACGTGCAGTCATTGTCGCACCAGCTGCACTCGTCGAAGCTGGAGTACCTGGGCGTCGCGACGGCCATAAGAGGGTTTTGCGAAGAGCTTTCGAAGCAGCACAAAGTGGAGATTCAATTTACGGAATCGGATGTGCCCGGAAACCTGCGTAAGGACATTGCGCTCTGCCTTTTTCGAGTAACCCAGGAGGCTTTGCACAATGCAGTCAAGTACAGCGGAACGACCAGCTACTCGGTAGAGTTACGCGGAATGGCGCAGGCCGTTCGATTGATCGTGAGCGACCAGGGCGCAGGCTTTGACGTGGAAGCTGCAAAGAGGAATCGAGGATTTGGACTCTCAAGCATGCAGGAACGGGTACATCTGGTGCATGGAGCGCTCTCGATCGAGTCGCGTCCGGGCGAGGGCACAAGGATCCTCGCGGTTGTGCCGCTGATTACCGAGGGCGAAATTCCCTCAATGAACAGGGCGGATAGAGTCGCGATGGCAGGATGACCGACGCGACCGCTCCTATCGCCCGAGAGTATCGATGCATTTCGTTTCGCGCGCTGGGTGCGGACTGATTCGCCATCCCCCGCTGAAATCATTACTCTGGGGTGCAGGATTCCAAGGTCGCCTTCTCGGAATCTGGAGATTCAATGCAACGTAGAATCTGCATTCTGGCCGCATCTGCATTTCTGTGCATCGCGACTGGCGCAACAGCACAAGAGCCAAAGCCGTTTGCTCCAATTTCGGTACTCGACGTGCCCACGATTGCCGGCCGGCCTGTGCAACTGGACGCCAAAGGCAAGCTGTTGCCGTGGCCCATGCCGGACAACACCGGCTACTCCTATTCCGGATACTTCCTAAGCCAGTGGACGATCCTCTGGGATCAGTACAATCGCCAGCGTCTGCCATATTTCTACTGCTGCTTCGACTTCGATCGCGCAACCTTCGAGTTGCAGCCAGATCATAACTGGGTCAACTCCACCGCTTACCTGCGGGCGATGATGCAGGGATTCGTCGAGCGTCTCTATCCCTACACTGGCGATCCGCGAACTCTCCAGTTTCTTGAATCCTTCGCAGACTACGAACTGGAGCACGGGCTTACGCCGGAGGGATACGCGTGGTCGCAGGTGCCGTATGCGTCGGCGAATCCCGGAGCTGAGAGCTACAGCGGATGGAGCAAACTTGGCGAGGATTACATTGAGCCACCCATCGTGGGCGAGGACGGCTATGCCTATCTTCGCTTGTACGAAATGACGGGCAACACCAAGTATTTGCGCGAGGCGATTCGCTGCGCTGATGCACTGGTGAAGAACTGGGCGCCAGGCGACGCCGATCATTCGCCATGGCCGGTGCGATCTTATGCCAAAGACAACAAGGCCAGCGGCGGAGGCATGGGCCCGTATTCGGCGAACGTGATCGAGCCGATCATGCTGTTTGACGAGCTCATCCGCCTCAGGCAGGGGAACGTCGCCGATTATCAGCGCGTGCGATCGGCAGTGTGGGAGTGGTTCAAGAAGTATCCCCTGGCTACCAACACGTGGGTCGGCTACTTCGAAGACACCGTCGCCAGCATGGGAAACATGAACCAGGTGATCCCTCTCGAATTTGCGCGCTATGTTTTGCTGCATCCAGATAAAGATCCGGAATGGCGCGAGCATGCCCGCAACTTGATCGAATGGGTGAAGACCACGCCGAAGTGGCCGAAATTCGTGGTGCACGGCGCGACCATTACAACCGAGCAGGGAAACGGCAAGGAATACTGCTGCAATGATCCGGGCCAATGCTGCGATAGCCACACCTCGCGACTTGCCGCCGTGGAGGCCCTCTACTATGCCAAAACGGGTGATGTTGCCTATCGCGACGAAGCCTATCGTTCTTACAACTGGGTGACGTACTTTCAGGGACTGTCGTCTGCCGCGCATGCTCCATTCAGCGGCCAGTGGTGGTTCACCGATGAATACGCCGATGGTCCGCGGCGCATGATGGACGCCTTCTGGGCGGTGCCCGAGTGGGCACCCGCAGATGAATCGCATCTGCTTGGTTCCAGCTCGGTCGTCGCCTGCGATCAGGTATGGAAAAGGATCGGTGACCTATTCCACTTTCGATCCCAAGAGCGACGACGTGTTGCGCCTCGACTTTGTGCCGCAGTTCGTCACCGCAGACGGAAGGCCTGTGGGGAAGCGCAATGATCTGGATGCGCCCGGTTACACCTTCGATGATGCAACCCATGTGCTGCGCATCCGCCACGACGATGCAAGAGACATCGATATTCAGGGCGAAGCTGGTTCGCCACGATTGAGGGTGATCACCTTTGATGATCCGCATCTGGCTGCCGGAACCGTGCTTAAGGGAGACTATCCGGCAGGCGCGATCGAGTGGGGTGAGGGGCAGTGGAAGATCCACGTTCCCGCAGGGCAAGTTCGGCACGTTCAACCTGGGTCTCGCCGATCCGAATCAGAGCGCGGCCGAGTTCCAGTTCTACTGGCCTCGCGTCTTCGTTCAATTCGACGCTTACAACGCGGGAAACACGGAGGCCATCATCACGGTACGGTGCCCTGAGATGCACGAAGTCACATTCAGGGTGGGGCCGGGCGAGCTACGCAGACTGCACACCAACTGGGGGAGCCCGAGTTCGAAGGTGAGTATTCGAATTCAAGAATGCTCAAGGCCTTCTACTCGATAACTTGAGCTTTCGCGAGGATTAGGATCTGACCTTAGAGGATGTTCTGTTCGCTGCGACGGCTCAGGAGTCCTCCAGGATCTGATGGATGCGTCTGGCCAGGCGCACGACCTGAGGCCAATCCTGTTCGATGAAGTCCTGAGAATGGGCGAGCTTGTTGCGCAGGCTTTCGATTTGCTTTCCAAGTTTCTGTGCGCTGCTCACGCTGGAGAAGCCGAGGGCAGCTTTCAACTCGGATTCGTCGGACATGAGGATTGCGATCTTGTCGCTCAATTGAAGGCAGTCGACGAGCTGGCAATTGTCCTTGCGGCGCAGGCGTTCGCCGTGGAGTTCCTTCGCCTTGCTGAGCCGTTGCTCTGACAGGGCTCCAGCCCAGGAGTCGTCTGTCCATTTCTGACGAATGCGCTCGGTGGCCTCGCGCTCTACAACGGTGATGATTCCGAATAGCCACATGCGCACCGCGGGTTTGTGCAGGTCGCTGCGCGAAATCACCCCAATCACTTTCTTTCCCGCCGCGACGAAGCACCGATCGTAGCGGGTCAACACATCGATGACTTCGGCCAGCGAACTCCTTACGTTGACCAACTGACCCGCGGCGAATTCCTTTCCAATGGGCTTGTCTGCTGGATTGCGAAGACTTTCGGCTTCGACGAAACCCCACAACTTGTCATTGCGGTGCAAGCCGGCGATCTCGATGCCCGTCAGGGTCATGGCTTCAAGAAGTTCGGCGAGCTCGAGGTCCGATCCGAATGAAACGAGGGGTTCGGCTACGTATTGGGCCGTTACGGCGTGCTCGAATACGCGAAGAGCCGCCAGAGGCACGGCAGACGAAGTGAACCTCGATTTGGCCGGTGGCGGCGGCGCTGGAAGGGAATCCAGCGAATACTTTTGGAGGTTGCGGCGCAACCTGGCGAGAAGCCCTCCATGGCCGCCTTCAAGAACGGGCGCCAGCTGCTCCGCCTCGGACGCGTAGGCGAGGAGAGCGACCGGGTTGTTCTTGTGGAGATCGCGGCATGTATCGATGAGGTCGGCCAACTTGATTGTCTTGGCGGCCTCACTGGCACTCGCAAGGTGATTTTTAGTGATCGCCATGCGGGTATCACGATTGCGGTAGCCGGGGTTGTGAGGGATGGTAAGCTCACCGACCAGCCTGGCTACGTCCGGGCCGAACCTGCGCTCGAGATCCTCGAAGGTGACAACAGTATCCTCGATCAGATCGTGCAGCCAGGCGGCGGCGATGGTTTTCTCATCCCGCGTGACAGTGGAGACGATATGGGCAACCGATTTGAGGTGCGCCGGAAGATCCTGCACGGTGGTGCTTCGGCCCACTGAAAAGCGCTCGTGGCTCGTACTGGCAAACAATCTCGCGGATTTGATGAGATCGCCCAAGCAGAATTTATACCAGCTTCATCGTATCGCTCGCGGTTCCTCCCCATGGAAACGGCGTCGGCTCCCTGGGCTATCGGCTAAACTGGGGGAGCCATGGATGCAGTTTCGATTCGCGGCGATTGGGTCGGCCAGATCATTGACGGGAGATTTCCGCTCCTCGAATGGCGCGGCGGATCCGGAGGAAGTGGCGTCTTTCGCACCGAACCGACAGGTTCGGCATCTCAAGCCGCCATCAAACTGATCCCCGCATCGGCGAGAGCAGAAGAACGCCTGGCCGTCTGGAAATCCGCTGCGTCCCTTTCGCACCCTCACCTTCTTCGAATCCATCACTTCGGTCGCGCGCAGATTGGGGACACCGGATTTGTCTACATCGTCACGGACCTTGCTGATGAAGTTCTGTCGCAGATCATTCCCGAGCGCCCACTCACGGCCGTAGAGACTCGCGAGCTGCTCGATCCGCTGCTGGACGCACTCGGCTATCTGCATCGACACGGCTTTGTTCATGGTCATCTCAAGCCCGCAAATATTCTGGTAGTGGAAAACGAGATCAAGCTTTCATCCGACTGCCTGCTCTCGATAGGAGATTTCGCGTCCGATCACCTGGGCAACGACATCCACGTGGCTCCAGAGACGGCGCGGAGCCCGGTTGCGCCTCCGGCAGATATCTGGTCACTCGGCATCACCATGGTTGAGGCGCTTACCCAGGAGCCGCCGATCTGGGATGCGGTCGGCAATGCCGAGCCGGTCGTCCCTGCGTCGCTGCTGGAACCCTTCTTCACGGTTGCGCGCGGGTGTCTGCATCCTGACCCGGCGCGCCGTTCCACACTGCGTGACATCGTGGAGATGCTGGAAGGTCGGCCAAAAGCGTCAGCTTCACGTCCGTCGCAACACCCTGGCGCAGCAGGCAAACCGGCCCACCAACAAAGCGGTTCCAGCCAAGTTTCCTTTCCTTCCGCTGCTCATCGGATTGGTGCTGCTGGTGGCCATCGTCGCAGCGCTTCGTATTCGCTCGCACAAGACGGAAACGGCTCCGGTGCAAACCGAAGCCACTCAGCAGGCTCGCCCGGCTGAACCGGAATCGCAACCAGCGCCACAGCCACCGGCAACGCAACCCGCTTCTCCACCGGCCGGAACATCTCCGGAAACTTCAGCAACACCACCGCAGACTTCCGCGGCCTCACCGCCGGCTGCGGCATCATCGCAGGCTTCTACAGCATCACCGGGGGCTTCTGAGGGCTCGACACAAGGGGAAGTCCTGAATCGCGTGCTGCCGGAGGTTCCGCATAACGCTAGCAAGACGATTCACGGTAAGGTTCGGGTTGTGGTGCGCGTCGAGGTGGATCGAGATGGTGCGGTAACGAATTCCGATCTTGCAGTGCAGGGGCCGAGTGCGTACTTTGCGCGCCTGGCGCTTGAGTCCGCGCGCAGCTGGAAGTTCAAAGCACCTCAGCGTCGGGGAAACGCGGTTGCGAGCAGCTGGTTGCTGCACTATGGATTTGATCGAGATGGCGTTGACGTCCGGCCGGAGGAAACCAAGCCGTAGTTTTCCGCGCGGTCTGTGCAGATCTGATGGCCGCGAAGCGCAACCTTTCAGTTGCATATAAGGCCGGATTACTGGTTGTGTCTCACGAGACTGACGAGAGTCAGTTTGCGCCAGCGAGTTGTTCAAGCAAACCGTCGAAATCGGCGAGGTCTGAGTACTCGATAACGACGCGGCCGCGACCATTCTTGTCTTCGATGTGAACCTTGAGGCCAAGCGCGCGCTGGAGCTGCTCCTCAACCTCTTTGACATTCGGATCAACCGGAGCGACGGGCTTGGGTTCTTTCTTTTTTCCTTCGGGGTTCAGCATGCCCTGCACCAGCGTTTCGGTCTGGCGAACAGATAGCGAAAGGTTGGCGACTCTCTGGGCTGTCTTTTCCAGAGTCTGGATGAAACTTCAGTCCCATCAATGCTTTAGCGTGACCGAAGGTGAGCTGGGTGGATTCGACCAGCTTCTGGATGGTGTCAGGCAGGCTGAGCAGGCGCATGTAATTGGACACTGAAACGCGGTCTTTACCCGTACGGGTGGCGATCTGTTCCTGAGTCATGTGGAACTCACGGGAAAGACGCTCGAAGGCGTGAGCCTGTTCCATGGGGTTGAGGTCGGCGCGCTGGAGGTTCTCGACGATGGTGATCTCGAGAGCCTGCTCGTCGGAGACCTGGCGCAGAATGGCCGGGATGGTTTTTTTGCCGGCGAGCTGGGAGGCGCGCCAGCGGCGTTCTCCGGCGATGAGCTGGAAGCGGCCATTTGCCTGGGGGCGAACGAGGATGGGCTGCACGACGCCGTTGGCGGTGATGGATGCGGCTAGCTCGGCGAGTTCGGTTTCGTCGACGCGTGTTCGGGTCTGAAAGGGGTTGGTGTCGATTTCTTCAACCGGGATCTCGCGGGGCTTGCCGCCTTCGGGCTCGCTGGGAACCGGTGCGTTCACGGCTGCGGGAGCCGGAGGCTGCTGAACTCGCGGAAGTAAAGAGTCAAGGCCTTTGCCGAGGGCGCGGCGTTTGGTATCGGCTGGAGCAATTGTCATGGTCTAAATCCTCAGAGACTCTATTAAGTGGCGACCCGTTGGCAAGGCTTGATGGAATCGAGATCAGGAGTATGGCCAGAAGCGGACTTCGGCCTTTGGCCTCGAATTGGAAGCTTGTTTACGTTCGAGGCTTTTGGGGCTCTCGATGCGGTTCCGCGCGAGGTACTCTCCGGCGAGTTCGAAGTAGGCTTCGGTTCCGCGGGATCGTGAGTCATAGACGGCCACGGGTTTTCCGTGACTTGGAGCTTCCGCGAGGCGGATATTTCTTGGAATTACGGTGATGAAGAGGCGGTCGCGGAAGTGTTCGCGCAGGGTATCGCGGACTTGCTGGGCCAGGTTGGTGCGATCGTCGTACATGGTCAGGAGGACGCCCTCGATCTCGACGTTGTGGTGAAAGGCGGCCCGGACGCGCTCGAGGGTAGAGATCAGCTCTGTGATCCCTTCCAGGGCGAAGTATTCGGCCTGCATGGGCACGATGAGCGAATCCGAAGCCACGAGGACGTTGAGGGTGAGCAAGTCGAGCGCGGGCGGACAATCCAGGATGACGAGGTCGTACTTGTCCTTGATTGGGGCGAGGGCGTGGCGCAGGCGGACGGCGCGATCTTCGGCGTTGGTGAGCTCGATGTTGGCGCCGGTGAGATTTTTGGAGCCGGGCAGGAGCCAGAGGTTCTCGACGGTGGTGGGAAGGACGACCTGTTCGGCCTCGGAGTCGCCGACGAGGACGTCGTAAATGGAGTGGCGGTTGTCATCCCGGCCGACGCCGATGCCTGAAGAGGCGTTTGCCTGGGGGTCGCAGTCGACGAGGAGTATTTTGAGGCCTTCGAGGGCGAGGCAGGCGGAAAGATTGATAGCGGTGGTTGTTTTGCCTACTCCGCCCTTTTGATTGACCACTCCAAGAATCTTTCCCATGGCATTTCAGGTTAAAGGAAGGGGGCTGGGCGTGGGGAGGCATCGACTGTGGAGAACTCGCCCGCGCTGTGGAAACCCGATAAGCGGGTGGGTGTCAAAGCAGCGGATCCATAGAAAAGTAAAAGGCTTAGGGGAAATTTGAAGGACTGTAAATTTTCGCGAATGAGACGGGCAACCCGGTGGAAAACTGAGGCCTTTTGGTGAGCTTTTATCGGGGGAGCGCAGGCCTATCCTATGTTCCACGTGGAACATTTCCAGGCTGGATTTCGGATGATGATTGGTTCGAACTCGGAGATCGGGCGCTGAATCAATAAATGTTCCACGTGGAACATCAGCCAGCGTCCGAATGACTTTTGATCCCAAAACGGAGTTCCTGCTGAAGCGAGCCGGGCAACGGAATCGATTCCTGCCATTCGAGCTCGGGAAGTTTGGCCCGTAATCCGCCAAACTCGGCGACTGTTGTCAGGAGAGCGAGCACACCACCGGGACGCACCAAGTGGTCTGCCTGGCCAACAGCCTTCTCCATTCGGTCAACCGCTCGCATGGTCACGCAATCGAAATGTCTACCAAGAGTTTCGGCGCGGTCTGAGAATATGGTCGCCTTTAGGCCGATTACGGATACCGCTTCTCGGAGGAAAGCAGCTTTCTTGTTCTGCGATTCAGCCAAGATTACCTGAATCTCGGGCCGGCATATTGCGATAGGGATTCCCGGGAGACCCGCCCCGCTTCCAAAATCCAGAAGTGTCTCGATTCCTGACGGCAAGGCCTGCGCGCACGCTATCGACTCGAGAAAGTGTCGCCGGAGAATCTCGTCTTTGTTGCGAATGGCGGTGAGGTTGGTTCGCGCGTTCCACCGGAGAATCAATTCCATGTAGACCTCAAATCTGCTGAGGTCGGCGCTGGCAAGCGGGCGGCAGTTTGCCTCGGAAAGAAGCAATGCCAACGAGGAAGCCACCCCGGCTGGTCCGGACGGTGCGCTCTGATGGATCTGGCTCATGCCTGCACCGTGGGTACTTCAGCGGGCCGAGGATGCCACGCCTCGGCAGCCTGGACGAAAGAGCGGAACAGGGCTCGAGAGAGAGGGCTCACGGTCAATGTGCGTTCGGGGTGCCATTGCACGCCCAGGACGAAATGGTCGGACGAATCGATCTCCACCGCTTCAATAATGTTGTCTTGAGGAGAGACTGCGGAGACGACGGAGATTGTCGCCGAGCCGACCGAGTGCCTGGTGATGGCTGGAGTTAACAAAGACCTGATCTGCCTCGCCAGCCGCAAGGTTCGCCAGACGGGTACCTGTCTGGACCGTAACCGGGTGAGCATTGATTACGTCTCGACCGGGTTGATGATTCACCGGGGTTTTGGTTACGGCGTCGAGATCCTGGATCAGTGTGCCGTTGAGCCACACGTTCAAGGTCTGGACACCCTGACAGATCGCAAGGATTGGCTTCCGCAGGTTGAAGGCATCCTGCAGAAGCAGTTCGTCGGCGGCGGTTCGAGCCGGGTCGGGAGGACCGCATTCAGGGATTCGCTTTTCGCCGTAGCGTTCCGGATCGACGTCGAACTTGCTCCCTGGCAGAAGGATGCCCTGTGTTCCGGCGAGCAGTCGTGCGACGCGGTCCTGGCGTTCATGAAGGGGGACTATGGTGGGAAGAGCACCCGCGGACTGCAATGCCGCTACATAGGCGGGGAGGGAGCGCGCGTTGTATTCAGCGTCGGTCGAGGTCGGTTCGGGAAGTGCGATTCGAATCGTCATAAATGACTCCCAGTGTATTCAAAAAATGCGCTGCCTGCTCTCGACGCCCTCAGGCCGGCAGTCGAGGAAGGTTTTTTTGTAAGGTCTTCCAATCATTGGACTTATTTGTAAATTGCTCTTTCTACTTAGACTTAACGATTATCCTCCGCCTGCTCTTTGTTTAAAGCCGTCTTCAATCCAACTTCTTTTTTCGTAAAGTCCTCTCAATCATTGGACTTTATCTTTAAATTGCTCTTTTCATTAGGCTTATTCTCCACTCCGTCGCTACTCTCTGTCCAACCCATCTTCCGGCCAACATCTTTATTTTTTGTAAAATATTCCAATCATTGGGTTTATTACTAAATTGCTCTTTCCATTAGACTTAACGATTGTCACTTCGCCTGCTCCTTGTTTAAGCTGTCTCCCGACAAAAATCCGTTTTTTGTAAAGTCCTCCAATCATTGGACTTATTTGTAAATTGCTCTTTGAATTAGACTTACCGTTGTCCCCCGCCTGTCTCCGTAATACCGGATTTAGTGCTCAACTCAGAACTCGGGCGCATAAGTCTATTTTGCGCTATTTCGCGAAATAGGCTGCAAAAAGGGGTGGTTCTATAAAGTCCTGATTCATTGAGGGTTCCTGACCGCCTTATACCCACCGGGCTTGACATTGCGGGGAGCGAGCAACAAGATTTGCGCGGGCTGTATCCGGGCAGTCAAAAAACACGCTGCGGACATCGGAGGCCGGGGCGGCTATTTTGCTTGACCGTAGTCGGCATGGTCGGTGGTTGCCAGAGACTCGTTCGCCGTTCCCTGAAGATCAAAGATGATGATCGGGTTCGATCCGAAGTGAAGCCAGGGCCCCGGGGTGTAGAGCGTGAATTGCGGACCAACCGACCAGAAGCGGCCCAGAGGCTGATCGTTCAGGAAGGCCATGCCCTTCTGGAGGCCGTGGGTGTTGAGGAAGGTGTCGGGAATTCCTGATTTACCGGAGCCGGGCGGGACGTTCATCTCGAAGTGATAAAAACAGGGGCCCTCGCAGGGAGAGGATTGGAAGTGTATGCCCGCCAGGCCGGTGAGGGGCAGGGAGAAGGTCTGCCAGTGCTGCGGTTGGTGCCCTGCGATGGTGACGGAGCCGACGATGCCTTTGCGTTCGCCGCGGATGACCTGAGTGAAGTTTACGCGGCCTGAGTTCTCTACGAGGATGTCGAGGGTAGCGGCTGATGGAATCGCGGGGAGCGCGAGGCGTGATTGGCCGAGACGGCGATCGAGGGTGCCGATGAGCTTTCGGTCGATGTAGATCTGCGCGTAATCGTGAAGGCCGTCGATGACAAGCTCGCCGCCGGAGCTCGCAGCCAACCTGGTGCGATAGAGGATGTAGCCGTAGGACTGGTCGAGGTCCTCCATGGTGAGGAGCTTGTCGGATTCGACGGGCGCGGGAAGGCTGCTCCAGAGCGAGGCGGACTCGAGGCGCGGGGCGATGGGGTAAGCGCGTGCAGCGGGCGACGCGGGGATCTCAGGCAGGGTTTTTCCGGTGACGCGTGAAATTGCGTCGCGGAAGGCGTTGAACTTGGGAGTCGTCTGACCGCTCTCGTTCAGAGGGGCGTCGTAGTCGTAGCTGGTGGTGTCGGGCTCGTAGTTTTTGCCGTTGCTGTTGGCGCCGTTCATGAAGCCGAAGCTGGTTCCGCCGTGGAACATGTACATACTGACGGAGTAGCCCTGACGCAGCATCCATTCGTATTCGTCGGCATTGGCGGCGACGGAGGTGGTGTGGTGGTGTTCTCCCCAGTGGTCGAACCATCCGGCCCAGTACTCTCCGGACATGAAGGGGCCGTCGGGGCGGAGCTTTTTCAAGACGGTGAATCCGTGTTTCGCGTCTCCGGTTCCGAAGTTGATGACGGCGGGCAGTCCGGGGAGGGAGCCGTTGGGAACTTGCTCGGGACCATCGGCGGTGTAGAGGAGGGTATCGGGGGTTGCGATTCCCGACTTGAGAAGGGCGGATTTCACAGCTTCCATGTAGGCATGGTCGTGGCCAAAGGAGCCGTATTCGTTTTCGACCTGGACGGCAATGATGGGGCCGCCGTTCTGCACCAGCAGGGGGGAGACTTCGCGGGCAAGCCGGTCGAACCAGGCGTTCATGGCGGCGATGTATTTGGGATCGTTACCGCGGAGAACGAGGGAGCGGTCTTTGAGCAGCCAGGAAGGATAGCCGCCGAGCTCCCACTCCGCGCATACGTAGGGGCCGGGGCGCAGAATTACATTGAGTCCTTCCTGCTGGGCTTCACGGATGTACTGGGCGAGGTCGTTCTGGCCGGAGAAATCGAAGACGCCGGGATGTGGCTCATGCAGGTTCCAGAAGACATAAGTGGTGATGGTGTTGAGGCCCATGGCGCGCGCCATGCGGAAGCGATCGCGCCAGTAAGCACGCGGAACGCGCGGGTAGTGCATCTCGCCGGAGAGGATCTGGTAGGGGCGGCCATCCATTTGAAACTGGCCGTTGTCAATTTTGAAGGTGTGAGCAGGTGCTTCGGCAAGAGAAGCGGCAATCGAAAGAGCACAGAAGACTACCAGGAACAGCTTTCTTTGCATGGCTGAGTGGAGTGTAGCGCACTAACACTCGAGAAGGCTTTCCCGCGGAGGGCGTCTTAGCTTTTCGGATTAGCGCGCCTCGATCTTGCCGGCGATTTTGTTGTATTCGTCGCGCGAGATGAGGCGTTGCTTTACGAGTTCATAGGAATCGCTGTAGGGGCGGTGATCGATGATGCGACGAGCGGCTTGATCGTCGATGCCGGGGAGGGTCTGAAGATCATCGGCGGAAGCTTTGTTGATGTTGATGGTGCGCTGCTGCTTGATACCTTCTGCGACGCCCTGGGCCACCGCTTTGGCATCGCGGGCGGCAGTTGCGGTTGCATGGGCGGTCTGCTCGCGAATCTGGTCGGGACTGCGATCGTGGGGAGAGCAACCGGCGAGAACGACCAGCATTACTGGAGCGAGAGTAAGAATCCTCATGCATGGATTGGATGCCGCAAAAGGGGAATGGGGCGAGTAGAGCGGGCTGGGGCCGGCGCTGGAAGTGAATCGATGACTCCAAGCATCCGGAGGGGAAAGATTTGCCGGGAGGGCCGATTATCCTGCCTTGGAAACGGGATTGGAGGAGGCCTCGGCGCGCAATTCGTGAATTGCCTGACGGAGGCGAGTGTTCAGCTCGTCGGTCTGGCGGATGTTCATGCCGGCAGTGGAGATAGGCTCACCAACGTTCATGATGATCTCGCCGGGAAAAAAGTGCCGGGTGTGCATGGGGAGCAGGTCGTAGACGCCACTGAGGGCGATGGGCACGATCGGTACCTGGGAACGGATGGCGAGGAAGGCCGCGCCCGCAAGGAATGGCTGCATGGCGCCGTCAGGAGTACGGGAGCCCTCAGGGAAGACGAAGAGGGGCATGCCGGCACGGAGGGCGCGGACGCCGGCGCCCAGGCTGGAGACTGTGGCATTGGGGCTTACGGTGTCGACCGGGATCTGGCCTGAGCGGTTGAGGTGCCAGCCGATGAAGGGCATGGTCCACAGCTCTTTCTTTGCCAATATCCGGAACTGGAAAGGGAGCGTGGAGAAGATCACCGGCGTATCCATGTAGGAGGTGTGATTCGCGGCATACACGGCGACCGGTTGTTTGCGGAGGTTTTCCGCTCCGAGAACGGTGAGCCGGGCGCCAGAGATGCGCACACAGCCGCGGGCCCAGGCTCGGGCGATGCGGTGCTGGACGCGCCCGCTTTTGTCCCAGAGGGACGCGAAGAGGGAAAGGCTTCCGCAGACTCCGGTGTAGAGGAAGAAGAGCGGCGCCTGGAGGATATTGGTTCGCCACCGGTAGAACCGGGGCAGCGGATCAGGTGGACGGCGAGGGCTCACGGAAGCTGGCCTACGCGCTCAGGAGGCAGATTGGGAGATGCCGACTGCGAGGATTTGCGAATAAGCCGACTGCGCACATCGCCGACCAGGTACACGGAGCCGGAGACGACGATCGGGGTACCGGGATGGGCCAGCGCCTCTTCGGTGGCAAGTTCAATTGCCTGTCCTACCGATGACGCCGCGAGGGCGGGCGTGCCGGTCGAAGCGGCGGCGGCCAGGAGGTCCTTCATCGGCGTGGCGCGCGTACTGTAGATTGGCGCAAAGATCACTTTCCCGAACAAGGGAAAGAGGATCTGTCCCATTTCGACGACCGGTTTATCCATCAGGCAGCTGAAGACTAGGGTGGTCAATTGTTGATTTGGCAGCAGGTCGCGGAGTCCGGCACGAAGGGCCCATGCGCCGGCGGGATTGTGGGCGACATCAAGGATCCATTCGGTCGTTCTATTTCTGTCGGGATCTTCGACCTTCATTCGTTCGAGACGAGCGGGCCAGCGGGTATTGCGAATGCCTTCCGCAATTGCCTTAGGGGTAACCGGAAAGCCATGGCTGATGACGAGTTCAACCGCGGCGGCGATGGCGAGGGCGACATTGCGGTGTTGATGAGCTCCGCTGAGGGGGGAAGCGATCTGGACTGGTTGTCCGAGGACCTCAACCGTGTAGGCGGTGGAGGAGTTCTTCTCACGGGCAAGTTGCGCGGCGCGGTCGGCGGTATCCGAGGGGGGGAGATAGGGCACGGCGCTGACGCCCATCACTGAAAGCGATGTTCCGATTTCGCCGAGCACCTGGTTGGCGTCGGGGTGCTGGGGCAGAGTCACCAGGGTGCCTCCGCGCCGCATGATTCCAGCTTTCTCACGTGCGATGAGAGAGATGGTGGTGCCGAGCCACTCCATGTGGTCGAGCGATATGTCCGTGATGATCGAGAGGAGGGGATCGACGACATTGGTGGCATCAAGGCGGCCGCCCATTCCGACCTCGAGGACGGCGATATCGATAGCAGGCTCGGCGAAGTAGAGAAACGCCATTGCTGTAAGAGTTTCGAAGTAGCTGGGAAGCTGGGCGAGCTTGCCTTCTTCGACAAGCTTGAGCCCGGCGGAACGAACGCGGAAGAAGTTCTGGGTGAAATCGGAATCAGAGATCTCGATTCCGTCGATCCGGATTCTTTCGTTCGGGTGCACAAGATGGGGAGATGTGTAGAGACCGGTACGCTGACCCGATGCGGAGAGGATGGCCGCCAAGGTGGCTGCGGTTGAACCCTTTCCATTGGTTCCGGCAATCAGGACGGAGGGGAAAGTGCGCTGGGGATTTCCCAGTGCCGAGAGGAGCGTTGCGACCTCGTCCAACGAAAACTTGCGGCGCGAATGGCCTGTATTTGTGGCGAGCTCAGGCGCCATTGCGGCGAGATGGTCGATGGCGGACTGGTAGGACATGGAAGCTTCAGTATAAAAGCCGTCGGGGTGACGACGCGATCAGAGAGGCTGTGCCGGGCACCAGAGCCGATACGGTTCGGCAGCACGCTGGGCCTCGATCCGACGGTAGACGCCGTGTTTGGAGGGCTTGATCGCACGGGTTTTCCGCAGCTCAAAGGGGTCGCTGTGCACTCTGTGGAAGATTGGTTTCTGTGAATTGCCGGGGACGCGGAAACGATGGATTGATGCGGGTGGAGACCTCTATTGCACACTGGAGGCGAGGTTTTCACAGGGGTGATCGAGTGGGCTGTGGGAGGCGTGGGAAACCGGGTGCACCGATGGTAGCCAATAACCCAGTTTTCCATTTGCCCTGAATTTCACAGGCGGGTTTTAGAAACCTGGACACATTGTGAAACCGAACACAGTAAAGGAGATCAGCCAGCTTTCCACTTTTCCGCGATGAACTACGGTGACTGCTGGTTATTTATATCTAAAGCTCTCAAAAACCCCTTAGCCCTCTCACGAATAGGACTGGCATGAGGATGAAATGCGAGGGACGACGCGTTGCCGCTTGTTGTAAGTGTTCGCTACACTGAGGCTCCTATTCCTTAGTCTGCAGCTTTGGTTACGCAGAAGGGCCCGGAGGTCACAAAACCAGTGCTCGTGTCCCTGTGCCCTTTTCGACCGCTGCGCAACGTCGTTGTCCTGGTGTTGTTGTGCCTGGCATCGGGGCCGATTCACTCCCAGGTGGTGAGTGTGGATCAGTGGCACTCAGGCCTGACGACCCTGAACGAGGGTTGGCTGGAGCAGGGCGGCGACAATGCGGCGTGGGCGCGACCAGATTTTGATGATCGCGGCTGGGAAAAGCTAACACTCGATGAAGCAGGCGCCGCCTCCGCCGGATGGTCCTGGTACCGCATTCATTTGAAACTTCCCGCCGGACATGATCAGACACATCTGCTAGTTGCCGGTGGAGAAGGAACCTATGAGCTGTACATCAACGGCAGAAAATATGACGGGGCCGAAATCAAGTCTTCCTGGAGAGTGAGCCGGCCTACCGAGCAGGTTTTTGTCTTAGAGGGCGAAGAAACTGACCTGGTGATCGCGATCAGGAGCTATATCGGGCATGGTTACACGATCTGGCATCTTCCGGAGTTTTTGTCGATTGATGTGGGAACGCCCGGAGCTATCGAAAACAAGCGCGCGGCGATGGAGGCCGTGCGCCTTTACGCGGCCATACCGTCGATCGCCATCAACCTCGTAGTGGTGCTTGCGGGATTTGGGGCCCTGGCGCTTTTCCGAAGCCAGCCTGGCCGGCGCGAGTACATGTGGCTAGCCCTGTACCTGCTTTCGCTGGGGCTGTCGGATGGTCTTCTTTACGCGTCGAGTTCGGGGGTGTTGCCGTTAGTCCTGAACAACCATATCGCCGACCCGTTGATTTACGTGTACACGATCATGCAGATCGAGTTCACGTTCAGCTTCGCGGAGAGGCGAGTCGGCAGACTCTGGCGGAGCTACGAAGCGGTGCTGCTGGCGGGAATGCTGTTGAACCTGCTGGTTGCCTTTGGATGGCTGTCGTCGGATGTTTATATCGTCATCGAGGCAGCGGTGATTGCTCCCGCCGCGCTGATCTTGCCGATCCTGCTTTTCTTGTGGAGGCGCAGAGGGAATCGCGAGGTGGGGTGGCTGATTGTGCCGAGCCTGCTGCCTGCGGCAAGCGCCGCGGCGTTTTCTGCGGGATCCGCGTCCATCTTTTCGGGTTGGGGAAAGCTCGACTTCCTGGCAGATCCGATTCCGGTGGGTCCGGTGTCGCTTCAACTCTCTGATGTGAGCGGATTCCTGTTCGTGCTGGCCATAGGCGTTGTCATGTTCCTGCGTTTCACGCGGGTGAGCCGGGAGCAGACGCGCGTGGCGGCAGAACTGGAGGCAGCCCGCGAGATCCAGCAGAGGCTGGTTCCGGCGCAGTTGCCGGGGATCGAGGGGTACGTGATCGAAGCGGCTTACTTTCCGGCGCAGGAGGTGGGCGGCGATTTTTACCAGGTATTCAAGCAGGACGATGGGGCACAACTGGTGGTGGTGGGAGACGTCAGCGGAAAAGGACTAAAGGCCGCGATGAGGGGAACGCTGGCGCTTGGGGCGCTGCGCACCCTGGCGAACGAAGGACTGGGCCCGGCGGCGGTGCTGATCCGCCTGAATCAACAACTCACCGAGACACAGGATGGAGGATTCATCACCTGCTTGTGCGCACAAGTCTGGCCAAACGGCGAACTGACGATTGCCAACGCGGGTCACCTGCCACCTTATCGAAATGGCGAGGAACTTGCGGTCCCGAGCGACCTGCCCCTTGGAATGTCGTTCGAGGAGAGGTACGAGGAGCGCACCTTCCAGCTCGAACCGGGAGACAAGCTGACGCTGCTGTCAGATGGCGTGCTGGAGGCTCGCGACGCACAGGGAAAGTTGTTCGGATTTGACCGTACCCGAGCGATCAGCCGGCAGGGAGCGGACAATATCGCCCAAGCTGCACGGGACTACGGCCAGGAGGACGATATCACGGTGTTGACTCTGGCGATGTCGCCCATCGGAATGGCGCATGCATGAATTTGGCGAAGATGTTGACCGGTTTTCCACGCACAGTGCTTGAGGAAGATGCATACAATCAGAGGCAAGAAACAGCAGCCGTTTCGCGCGGATACGCGTGTAGTGTAGCCTTGGGCCATGCGGCGCTGCGGCAGGGACGCTGATTCGGCGCATCGAGAAGTGTAATTGCAGGGGAGCGGTTGCCGGTGCTTGCGCCGCTGAGGCAGCCGGGATGGAGTGGAGTTATGCCGATCGTGGAAACGGAAGTTGAGAAGTCGGCAGCACAGGGGGCAGCGATGGAAATTACGGTAAGCCGCCAGGAACTGGTGAAAGAGCTCACCGCCACGCAGAGCGTGGTCGAACGCAAGACGACGATTCCCATCCTGTCAAATTTTCTGATCGAGGCCGAGGGCGATCGGCTGAACATTACGGCGACCGATCTTGACCAGGCTATTCGGACCAGCGCTGCGGTCAAGGTGAAGAAGCCGGGCTCATGCACGATTCCCGCGCGCAAGCTCTACGACTACATCAAGCTGCTTCCTGACGGCGATATCTCGATCAAGTTGCTGGAGAATCACTGGGTGCAGATCCGGAGCGGCCGGTCGAACACCAAAATGGTGGGCATGGCGCGCGCGAATTATCCGCAGGTGCCTGAATTTCCAGCGATCGCGGCGACGAGCATTTCCGCGGTTGCGCTGAAAACGCTGATTGGCCGCACGATCTTTGCGATCTCCAATGAAGAGTCCCGGTACACGCTCAATGGAGCGCTGCTGGTGTTGAAGGCAGAGTCCATTGCGATGGTTGCTACGGACGGTCACCGGTTGTCGTTTGTCGAGAAGCCGGGCGAGGTGATGGAGGGCGTCAGCGGGGAAAAGCGAGTTTTGATTCCGCGGAAGGCGCTCCAGGAACTTCAGAGTCTGCTGGCCAATACGGAAGTGGAAAAAGTTGAGTTCGCCGACGATGAGCACACACTGTTCTTCAAGGTCGGACATCGTACGCTGAGCACGCGCCGGCTTTCGGGCCAGTTCCCGAATTACGAAGCGGTGATGCCGCGCGACAACACCAAGTTTGCGGTGGTCCGCTCGAGCGAACTCTCGAGCGCCATCCAGCGGGTCGCGCAGTTTGCCGACGAGCGATCGGGCGCGATTCGGCTTCGCCTTGAGTCGAACGAGCTGAAGATCAGTTCGCAATCGACGGAGAGCGGCGAGTCAGAAGATACGATCGATACGCCCTATTCGGGGGATCCGATCATTGTGGGCTTCAACTCCAGCTACATTATTGATTTTCTGAAGGCGCTGGGGAATGAGGGCGAGGTGAGGCTGGAGTTCAAGGACTCGCAGAGTGCGGGGCAGGTGCGGCCGGAGGATCCCGATGCGGAGTACCGGTCGCGGTATGTGCTGATGCCGATGCGGATCTGAGGGCGGGTGGCTGACGGTTGTTTTCAGCAGGACCTGATTTAAATGCCTCCGCCGGCGGCTATTTATAGGTCCTTTTTCCGAAATTGCAGGGGAATTGCAGCTCGGCAACTCGCCGATCATGGACGACATCGAATGTTTACCGGTTCGTTATTGACGAGTGGGCGGTGCATGCTGATCTCGCGATTAAAGTTCAAGCGCGTTGTGTCCCCATTCCTCTACCCATCGTGCTAGTGAACCTGCCAGGATCGAATGGATTCCGCCCGAAATAGATATTCTTGCCACTCAGCCGGATGAATTCTTCGCGAAGCTCCGCATGGGAGTCGCCAGATCCGACGATGCTACACGCTGCGAGCGGGTGATCCCCCGGCGACGCAATACTGAACCACTCACCATCCGGTATGAAATCCAGAGCCTCACTCATTAGTGTTTCATCGGCTTCACCCCGGATCGGGTACTGTTTCTCGCGAAAGATTGTGATGCTGACTTCCGGGTGTTCCTCTTCGGTGACTATTCGCCTGAGTTGTGCCAGAGAGCGAATGAAGTAGATGGTTTCGTTGGATCCTCCACTGTGGGGGCGATCCAGATCCATGAACAACTCGCCGGTCTCCTGCAACCAGTCGTAGAGCAAAGCGAGGTCACGTTCGTCGAAGAGATGCTCGTAGCCCATGGCCCTGATAATCGCACAAGGTCAGCGGACGGGGCCAACGCCGACGGAACCAATCGACTGGAGGTTGTTGCTGCAGAGTACATTAATAGCTATGACACTCGGCGGACCTTCTGGGCAGACGATCGTGGTCAAGGGGAGGGGCCGGCTCCTGCTATTTCTGGGAGCCTTAGGCATCGGTATCCTGATCGGGTTGCTGGCGATGATGGTGTTGCTGCCGGGGGCGCACGCCGGGTTTTGGGATCGCGTTGCGGGATTCGTGACGGGCCGCCCGGTTCGATTCGACGTATCCTCGCCTACGGTTGTGGAGATGATTCAGAAGCTCTCCAGACTCGAGACTGTCGAATATTCTCTGGATAAGATTGTGGAAGGCGAGCGGCAAAGCGCCTTTCTGCCTGATTTTTTAGCGGGCGACAAGCTGCTCCTGGTGGCTCATGGAGAGGTGGTTGCGGGCATCGACCTTGGCAAGCTCAAGGCCGGCGACGTGGTGGTCAGCGGCGATACGGTGCATGTCCATTTGCCGGAGGCGCAGATTTTTACCACGCGGATCGATAACAGCAGAACTCGCGTGTATTCCAGGATGACGGGTTTACTGGTTGCATCCGATCCGAACCTGGAGTCGGACGTGCGCCAGACTGCCGAACAGCAGATTGGCCAGGCGGCATTGGATGACGGAATTCTGGACAAGGCGAGGCAGAATGCTCGAACCAGCGTGACGGCCCTTCTGTATCAGCTAGGGTTTCGCACAGTGGATGTGAAGTGAAGGACGGGAGACTCCTCAAAGAGATTTCTCGCCGCGACACCATTTCCCGAGACTGGTCTCAAGATAGAATGGCCAGCATGAACAGACACGCCACGCGTTTCGTTTTTCTTTTCGCCACTTTTCTGGCTTCGGGTCTGGCAGCCGGCGCGGCTTCGCCATCGCCTGAGGAGCAGGCTGTGCTGGCGCCGATCCAAGCGATGTTTGATGGCATGTCGAAGCGAGATGCCGCGGCGATCAAAGCGCCGACGCTTCCGGGCGGGACGATGGTGCTGATGCGCGACGGCAAGCCCGCGCAGATGACCTTTGAAGCCTTCGCAGAACGCGTGGGCAGACCCGGTAAGTCACAAATTGCGGAACGCATTCACGATCCCCTGGTCCGGATCGATAACGATCTCGCCGTGGTTTGGGCGCCGTTCGATTTTCTGGTCGATGGGAAGGTCGATCACTGCGGAACCGACCTGTTCAATATGGTTCGTGTCGATGGGAAGTGGATGATTGCGAGCGTTGCCGATACCGGCACGAAGACCTGCTCAGCAAAATGAAAGAGGTGTGCCTGGGGCGGCATGCCGCCCGGCATACCTGCCCACAAGGCCTGTTCTGAAACCCGGGCCAGTGGGCGCCGTTGTTCGGGAAGGGCGCGAAGAACTGTCTCCGCAGTTGCCGGTCTTCTCAGTTCCCGGCATAAAGCCACGGGCCGGCCTGTGGAACAGCCCTATGCCTCACCGACGATAATGGTTATTCCGGCGTTTTGCCGGGAAAACTAACTGCGTTATCGAGGCAATCGAAGCTGCTTCGAAACAGGAGGATCGTTATGGCCACCGTCGCGAAGAGCCGTAAAACCGCCATCAAAGTGAAGCCCCTCACGAGCCTGGTGTCATGGAAGCAGCTGAAGGCTCACGCGAAGGAAGTTGCGAAGAAGGATCTTCGCACGCTGTTTGCCGATGATCCGAAGCGCGGCGAACGCATGACGGCGGAGGCGGTGGGGCTGTTTCTCGATTACTCGAAGAACCGCGTTACGGACGAGACTCTGCGGATTCTGCTTGCGGTTGCGGAAGAATCGAAGCTTCGCGAACACATCGATGCGATGTTCAGCGGCGAGAAAATCAACATTACGGAGAAGCGGGCGGTGCTGCACGTAGCTCTGCGCGCTCCGAAGGGCCAGTCGATCTATGTGGACGGCAAAGACGTGGTTCCCGAGGTGCACGAGGTTCTGGATCGGATGGCGGCCTTTTCGGAGCGAGTGCGCGGCGGGGAGTGGAAGGGATTCACGGGCAAGCCGATCCGCAATGTCGTGAACATCGGCATCGGCGGATCCGATCTGGGTCCGGTGATGGCCTACGAGGCGCTCCGGCATTACAGCAACCGCGAGATGACGTTCCGCTTCGTCTCGAATGTGGACAGCACCGATTTCGCTGAAGCTGTTCATGATCTCGATGCGGAGGAGACGCTCTTCATTGTCTCCTCGAAGACATTCACGACTCTCGAGACGATGACGAACGCGCATACGGCGCGGGTATGGCTGCTTGAAAAGCTGGGCGGGCACCAGTCCGCAATTGCAAAACACTTCGTAGCGGTGTCCACGAACGCAGCAGAAGTGACGAAGTTCGGCATCGACACGGCCAACATGTTTGGGTTCTGGGACTGGGTTGGCGGGCGCTACTCGATGGACTCGGCGATCGGCTTGTCGACGATGCTTGCGATCGGTCCCGAAAACTTTCGCGCGATACTGGGTGGTTTCCATGAGATGGACGAGCACTTTCGCACCGCGCCCCATGCGAAAAATCTTCCTGTGCTGCTCGCGCTGCTCTCGATCTGGTACACCGACTTTTTCGATGCACAGACCATCGCCATACTGCCGTATGAGCAATACCTGAAGCGCTTCCCTGCTTATCTGCAGCAGCTCACGATGGAGAGCAACGGCAAGCATGTCACCCTGAAAGGCCGCGAGGTGCGGTATAACACCAGCCCGATTTACTGGGGCGAGCCGGGGACCAACGGCCAGCACTCGTTTTATCAGCTCATCCACCAGGGGACGCGCCTGATTCCCTGCGATTTTATTGCGTTCTATCGCACGCTGAATGCACTGGGCCGTCACCACGACATGCTGATCGCCAATGTTTTTGCGCAGACGGAGGCGCTGGCGTTTGGCAAAACCGCCGAACAGGTGGCAGCAGAGGGCACACCGGCCTGGCTAGTGCCGCACCGCGTATTTGAGGGCAATCGCCCGTCGAACACGATCCTGGCCGAAGAACTGACACCGGCAATTCTGGGCAAGCTCATTGCGCTCTACGAACACTGCGTCTTCACCCAGGGGGTGATCTGGCAGATCAATTCGTTCGACCAATGGGGCGTGGAACTAGGCAAAGCATTGGCGCAGCGGATCATTCCCGAACTTGAAGGCCCTGCGGAACCGGAGCTGCATCATGACAGCTCGACCAATCACCTGATCAAACTTTACCGGAAGCATAAATAGCCAGGTGCGGTCAGGAATGCCCCGGTAAGTCGCACTCCACAGAACGGTTGATCCAGAGGATTACGGGCTCGCCTGTAAGCTGCCGCCAGAGCGCTTCCTCGTATGTCGGGTGCGATCCGCGACAAAATTTTGCAGGAAAAGAAAAGAAAAGGCACTCGTTTGGAAACAGCGGCGACGATTCGACTCACCCAACAGGTTAAGGCGGGAGGATGCGCGAGCAAGCTTCCGCCAGGTTCTTTGCGCGCCGTGCTGTCGAATCTTCCCGTGCAGGATGATCCCAACCTACTGGTCGGTTTCGAGACGTCGGACGACGCGGGGATCTACAAGATCGCTCCGAATCTAGCGCTTGTGCAGACCGTGGATTTTTTCACGCCGCTCGTCGATGACCCTTTCACGTTTGGCCAGATCGCGGCGACGAACGCCCTCAGCGACGTATATGCGATGGGGGGACGTCCGGTGAGTTCGCTGGCGCTGGTATGCTTCCCGGCGGCGGGGGATCTTGGCGTTCTGGAACAGATCATGCGTGGCGGCCTGGCCAAGATGACCGAGGCAGGCTGCACGGTGGTTGGAGGGCATTCTGTCCGCGACGAGGAGATGAAGTTCGGGTATGCAGTTACGGGAGTGATTGATCCCGCGCAGGTGAAGACCAATGCCCGCGCCATCGCGGGCGATGCGCTGATCCTCACCAAGCCCATTGGAACCGGCGTGATCACCACCGCACTGAAGCAGGGGAAGGCGGAAAAGGCATGGGTTGATGCGGCGATCAAATCCATGACCACTCTCAACGGCACCGCGGCGGCCATCGCAGCGGAATGCGCGAGTGTTCACGCCATGACGGATATCACGGGCTTTGGCCTGATTGGGCACGGCCGCGAGATGGCAGTGGGCAGCGGGGTCACACTCGCAATCGATGCTTCTGCCGTTCCGCAAATCGCGGGTGCACTCGAGGCGGTGCGGCTGGGTGCGATCCCGGGCGGATTGCTCTCGAACCGGGAATTTGCCGAGTGCATGGTTGCCGATGCGGAGGGAAGCGAAATAGCCGAGGATGTGAGGAAACTGATGTATGATCCGCAGACCTCCGGAGGGCTGTTAATCTCTGTAGGCCGCGAAGACGCAGCACGATTGCTCGACTCGCTTCGCAATGCTGGAGTGGAGGCGGCTGAAGTGGGGCAGGTGATCGCATCCTTGCGCGAAGCGGGAAATCCTGCCATCGTTCTCAAATAGGCTTGGCAAGCGTATGAAATGGAACACGACAGAGGAAAGAGCGCAACAGCGAGACGAAATGTATCGCAGGCTTCCCTCTGTGAATGAACTCCTTATCTCCGAGGAGACGCAGAAATACATCGATAGCCACGGGCGGCAAAGAGTTGCCGATGCGATTCGCGGGGTGGTTGCCGAACTGCGTAACGAGATCGCCATTAAGGGGGTTTCGAGCGAGCAGCTCGATTTGGAACTTGCGGGAATTTCTGGAAGGATCGCCGAGAGGCTGAAGCGCGGTCCGCAGTATTCGCTCCGGCCAGTCATCAATGCGACGGGGGTTCTTCTGCACACGAATCTTGGCCGCGCACCATTGAGCGACGCCGCGATTGCCCATATAGGCGAAGTGGCGCGGGAATACTCGAATCTTGAATTTGATCTTGCGACCGGCGAGCGCAGCAAGCGAGACATCCACGCCGAGCGCCTCGTGCTTCGCGCGCTTGGAGTTGCGGAGGAAGACACTTTCAGATACGGCGTTGTTATTGTCAACAACTGCGCGGCTGCAACGCTGCTCGCGCTGAACACGCTCGCCGAAAAGCGAGAAGTTGTGGTGTCGCGAGGCGAACTGATTGAAATCGGAGGCGGTTTTCGCATTCCGGAGATCCTTGAGAAATCGGGCGCCGTACTGCGTGAGGTTGGCACCACGAATCGCACGCGCGCTGCTGACTACGAAGAGACGGTGACAGAGCAGACGGCCCTTTTACTACGTGTCCACCAGTCCAACTTCAAGATCGAGGGCTTTGTCGAACGGCCCTCACTTGAGGAACTCGTATCGCTTGCAAAGACGCTCGGCATTCCTCTCTTTGAGGACCAGGGGACGGGCTTGTTGTCGAGCCTGGATCACCTTGGGATTGCGGATCAACCCACGCTGCGCGCATCCATGGCTGCCGGTGTGGATCTTGTTGCAGCCAGCGGCGACAAACTGCTTGGCGGGCCGCAGTGCGGCATTCTAGCCGGCAGAGCGGACCTTATCGCGCGAATTCGAAAGAACCCACTGCTGCGTGCACTGCGGGTAGACAAGCTGACCTATGCGGCGCTGGAGGCGACGCTGTTTGACTACGCGAGCGGGCCGGCGGAATCGATTCCGCTGATTCGTATGTTGCAGGCTACGGCTGAAAGCATTGAGCGGCGGTGTCGCGAAGTGCTGGCCTCACTTCACTCCGCGCAGCTTATCGCGGAGATGGTCGAAGTGGCCAGCGTTATTGGAGGGGGCACGGCACCCAGCGCACAGATCAGGAGCTACGCTGTGTCGCTTCGGCACTCGAAGCTGAGCGCAGATGAGCTTCTAAATCAACTGCGGTGCTGCGATCCGCCGATCGTGGCGCGGATCGCTGAGGAACGGGTCCTGCTCGATCTTCGCACTGTGTCTCCTCAATTGGATGAGGCTCTAACGGGCGCGCTGAATGGACTGTGACGGCGCCGTCCAATGAAGCTTACCCGATCCATTGTTATCGGAACCGCAGGTCACATCGATCACGGCAAGACCGCTCTTGTCCGTGCGCTGACCGGCGTCAACACCGACAGGCTGCCGGAGGAGAAGCGACGAGGAATCACGATCGATCTTGGTTACGCATCGTTGAAGATTGCCGGACCGGATGGAGAACAACAAGTCAGCTTTGTGGATGTTCCGGGACATGCGCTCTTCATTCGCAACATGCTTGCGGGCGCCGGTTGTGTTCCGGCAGTGATGCTGGTGATCGCGGCCAATGAAGGTGTGATGCCGCAGACGCGCGAACATCTGCACATATGCGAGCTACTCGGCATGCGGGATGGATTTACTGTCATCACCAAGTCCGATGCTCTAGAAGAATCTCAGCTGGCGGAGATCCGCAACCAGGTGGCTGCGTTTTTGAAGGGGACCTTTCTTGATCCCGATTCGCATGTGATCCTGGCGGCCAGCGCGCATACCGGCAGGGGGCTCGAAGCGGTTCGCGCCGAATTGGCGAAGCTGGCCTCGCGTGCACGGCAAAATGATGACAAACAGCCGATGCGTCTACCGATCGACCGCGCGTTCATTAAGAAAGGATTTGGCACCGTGGTTACCGGAACTCTCCTGAGCGGCGACATTCGCACGGGCGAGTCTCTCATGCTGGAGCCGGGGAAGCGCAGTGTGCGCGTGCGCGGCCTGCAGACTCACGGCGAATCCGAGGAGGTCGCGCAGGCGGGATCGCGTGTCGCGGTTAATCTCTCCGGGATTGACGCAACCGAAATTGCGCGTGGCCAGACTCTTGTGGCGCCGGGTGAACTGACGGCGACCGACACGATTGATGCCGAGATTGTTCTTCTTGGAGAGGTACCGCCTCTGAAGCGCCGTTCCCGCGTTCATCTGCATGCGTTCACTTCCGAGGTGATGGCGGCGGTTTCGCCCTACGAGAACGAAGAGGTTCGGCCCGGGACTGCCCGGCTGGCCCGACTCAAGCTATCCAGCCCCGTGGTCCTCGCACCGGGTGACCGGTTCGTTATTCGCCAGCCGCTTCCCGCAGGCACGGTGGGCGGGGGACGGGTGCTCGATGCGCATCCTCTTTCGCACACGCGAAGGGCGGAAACGCGAAGCTGGCTCGAGAAAATTGCGGCCGCGGCCGCACAACAACAACTGGTGCTTCGGATCGAGCGCCGAGCTTCGGAGGGAATTGGGATTGTTGAGGTCGCACGCGAGATGGGCCTCACCTCAACGGCAGCGGGCCAACTCGCATCCACTGCGATCAACCGGGGGGAAATCCTGGCCGTGGGCAATGGCGTCCTGGTGAGCCAACATGCATTTTCTTGTGCAGTAGATGTAGTTGTCAGCCACCTGAAGGGTGCCGGCGCAAACGGTCTAAAGCGCTCCGAACTGCAGAGCCGGACGGGTCTCACAACCGGAGTTTTGAATGCCATCGTCGAGCAGCTGGTGAGGGACCATAAGAGCGAGATCCGAAATGAAGTCGTGATGATCGCGGGCGCCGGTCCTCATGTCTCCGATAAGGATGCGAACGCGTTGCGGTCAATATTGGCGGCGTATCAATCCGCCGGCCTGGCGGCGCCCACGGTGCGCGAAGCGGCGCAGCAACTCCGCATTGGGGAGGCGGAGATGCGCCGCTTGATTACACTTTTACTCCGCCAAAAGGCGCTGGTCCGCATGGGAAGCGACGATGTTTTTGTTCATGGAGAGGCGCTGCGCGGACTTGCCGAGCGCCTGGCGCCGATGCGGGGCAAGACGATCGATGTGGCGGCCTTCAAAGCCCTGACGGGACTTACGCGCAAGCACGCGATTCCATTGCTCGAATACCTCGATCGGGAACGTATAACGCGGAAGCAAGGCGACATGCGCGTAATTATTTGATCCTGGATCGTGTTCAAAGCATCGAGATACTGGGATGAACTCGATCTGCATGGATTGCTTTTTCGTGCAGCAGATGTCAAACCTGAAGAACGATGGGGGCTTTGCTTCCGGGAACGGAAGTGCGATATGGTCAGGAAACCCCAATCCTAAATTGCACATCTGTTGGAGGTGACTGGCATCGTGGTGCACATTCCTATTGATGTCCTCAGGCGGCCATCGTTGAAGTCTGCATTTCTTCTTTTGCTCGCCGTTGTTTTCGGCCCGAACCTGCAGGCAGATTCGCAATGTCCTGCCAACGTGACGTCTGTTCCATTTCGAAATTCACAGCAACACCAGGTGGTGGTGCAGGTTTCGATCAATCATGCCGCGCCTTCCGATTTCCTGCTAGACACCGGGACGCAGATGACTGTGATCGATCAATCACTTGCAGCAGAGCTCCATCTGCCGGCGAGCGGGAGGGGCAGTATCGCGGGCGTGAGCCTGGATGGACCCACGAAATTCGCGCAGGTGGAAAGCGTTGTGGTCGGGGACCATCTTTCAGCCAATCAGCGCGTGCTGGTGTACAACATGAGCAAACTGCAGCAGGCGGGATTCGCGATCCGGGGCCTGCTGGGCCAGGATTTTCTCTCGCAGTTCGATGTATTTATCGACAATGCGCACAGTGTGCTCTGTATTGACGACACGGGAGCGTTGCGGGCGGGCATGCAGGGGAGCCGTTGAGGGGCAGGCCGGCTCCATCTTTCGGCGGATATCGTCTGCGCTTTTCTGCGTGATATTCTCGTTGCAATTGTTCCCTGCTCCCCATGCCTGAGGACTCTACAAAAATCCAGATTGTTGAAGACCGGGATGCGACCGGCGAGGTCGCCAAAGTCTATGACGAGTGGCGCGCCAAGTCGGGTCGGCAGAATATGCCCGGCATTCTCAAGTGCTTCAGTCATCGACCGGACTTTCTTCGCGATGTGTTGAAGTTTGGGGATACGGTGCACTTCTCGGAAGGGCACCTGACGCGGCGGACCAAGGAAGCCATCGCCAGCTGGGTTTCGTATCTGAACCGCTGTCCGTATTGACTGGACTCTCATGCTTACTTCCTGCGTGTTCAGGGAGCTGAAGAAGAGACGGTGCAGGCGATCGCGCATGGGGACCTGGAAGGGGCCGGATTGAGCGATGCCGACCGAGGCCTGCTTGAGTATGTCGGCAAGGTGACGGAAGCGGCGTATCGCACGACGCACGAGGACGTGCAGAAGCTCCGGGACCTGGGCTGGACGGAGCCGCAGATAGCGGAGGCTGTCTACATCACGGCGATGTTTGCGTTCTTTAATCGGGTGGCCGATGCGTTTGGGGTTCCACCGCAGAACTATCTGGAAACGAATCAGATGACAAAGTGATAGAGGGAAGATCGATGGCTGAAATGGCTCAGACAGTTCAACCGAAACGGGCAAGGCGCCGGTGGCGCCGCCCGGCAATCGCGATTGCCTCGGTTTGTTTTGCTCTCTGGATCTGCTTTGTCAGTTATATTGCGTGGGCCATGCGGCAGCCTCCGGAGGTTTTCGGGCACGTGATGGCGCGGATGCCCATGCCCGCTTACTTCGTTATCCCGTTTGAAACGCTGTGGATGCGCGCTCGTGGAGGGCATCTCGAGGTTGGCGATACGGCACCGGCACTCACGGTGAAACATCTGAACGACACCACTCCAGTGAGCCTGGGCTCGCTGTGGGCGGAGCGGCCGGTGGTTCTTGTTTTCGGGAGCTATACCTGACCGCCATTTCGGCGGGAGGTTCCCGCCCTGAACAAGCTGGCCGAGCAGTACAAGGGCAAGGTCGATTTTTACGCCGTTTACATCCTGGAGGCGCACCCGACGGATGTGTGGCAGATGCAGTCGAACGTGAAAGACGGCGTGCTGTTCCGGAGCCCGAGGGACGAGGCCGAGCGGGCCGGTGTGGCAAGCGCCTGCGTGCGGAAGCTGGGAATTCACTTTCCGGCGCTGCTGGACGGATTCGACAACCAGGTGGAGACCGCCTATACGGGGTGGCCGGACCGGCTGTACCTGATTGCGCAGGGCGGACAGATTCTCTACAAGAGCAAGCCTGGGCCGTTCGGGTTCCATCCGGCGGATCTGGAGAAGGCTATGCGGGAAGCCAGTGGTCAGTGATCAGTGGTCAGTGGTCAGAACCAGCCCGGTGTGGGTTCAGCGCCTGCCTGAGAATTCAGACTCTTCGGGAAGAGGGTTGCCGGTGGATCCGCGGCTGAAGCCGCTTCAACTTTTGCTGCGGAATTCAGCAGCCTAAAGGCTGCTGCTCCCTCCGGTACTCCACTGGGTTTCGGGAAATCGGCGAAGACACATTTTCCTTTTTGAATCAGCGATTTCAGCCCATCTCAATCGGCTCTGGCTTTTGACAGGTTGGAAGCAGCCGGCAGCTCACAGCGGCAAGCTCTCAGCCTTCAGCCGTCAGCTTACAACTAGGGCTGGACACTTCTCGAATCACCATGTGAGCGTGACTGTGATGGTCTTCCAGCCTTCGCCCTGAGGAAAGTGGATCTTGAGCGGAATCGCCGCGTTTTGACCTTCATCAGGCGCACCCATGGAAACATCACCGCTACCCGCTTGTAGCTTTAGGTCGATCTGCGCATGGCGGACCAGACTGACCACTGCTTCAGACCCCGCAATTCCCTCTGCGACAAATTTGATACTCCGGTCTTTATATTCCACGTTGACAATTCGGAATCGAGACGTCCGCGCGCCGGGAACAGGCGCGAAATTCGGTAATGACAACACCACGCTATCCGGGATTGTTTCTCCTTTGGTTGCCGTCAATGTTGAGAGTGTCGGGTCGATCTCCACCACCGGCACTGGAATACGAATTCCACTGCCTGGTGTGATCCGCATGGTTGAGGAAACAGGTGTATTCCTCGCAGATCCCGCTCGGGCATCAGCAGTTTCGGAACGGACGTGCCAGTTCGGCTCCGCAGACGAGATCAACTGCACCTCAATGGAGTTTCCAACGCGCTGGAAGTTAAGGGATGCAACTCCTCCGCCGAGCTGTAGATTGCGAACGGCGGCATGGTCCCATCCCGCCGGCAGATGCGGATTCACGGTGATGGTTTTGGTTTGGGCGTCGATGGTGATGCCGAAGAGGCCGCGGAGGGTGGGGGTGATGACCATGGCGCTGGACCAGAGCTGGTGGCTGGTGCTGCGGCCGAAGGGGACGAAGAAATCGCCGGAGAGGAGTTCGGTGACGGCGCCGAGGTCCTGCGCTTTGGTGAGGTTGGCGTTCTCCATCAATAATTGATAGCCGGCGAGGGGCTGGTTGCCGCGGTATTCGGCGAGCGCGGCCCAGCCGGTGAAGAGCGGCCAGACGGAGCCCTGGTGATAGCTCATGCCGTCGTAGATCTTTTCGTTGTTGGCGACGTCGCGGAGGCCCCAGTCGGTATTCAGCGCTGCGCCTGCCAATTGCGAAAGGCAACCTTCGGGTTGCGCAAGGATGGACTTGGTTCCGGCGGGATCCCACCAGGCAAGGGCCGGGTACACGGTGCTGGTCTTGTCCTGCGAGCCGTCGAGGTTGCGGCTGAAGGCGTAGCAGTTCTTTTGCGCGTCCCAATATTCGGCGTTGATGGTTTTCGCCAGTTTGTCGGCACGGGACTGCGCGGCAGCGGATTTCTCAGAATCTTTCAGCAAGCCCTCGATGAAGCTCATCGCGGAGGATGCCTGCTGATCGAGGAGGGCAAGGTAGATCTCCTGGTGAGGCATTCGGTCGGGCCAGCTCTCGACCCAGCCGGTGCCCTGGGAATTGTCGTAGATGCCGTCGTGATCGGTGTCGTGAGCGGGATCTGTTTCGAAGGCCCAGGCTTTTTCGATCGAATCGCGGTGCGCGGTTAGAAATGCAACATCGCCGCTGGCGCGGACGTAGTCTGCAACGGCCATCAAGAACAGAGGCGTGGAATCGGCCGCGGCGTACATGTAGGGGAACTGGCGCCAGTCGATGAAGGCGGCGGTCTGGGAGTACTCGTGCATGATTTTGCCGTCTTCGCGCTGGCGCTTGATGAGGAATTCGAGTTCGGATTTGGAGAGGGCGAAGTCGCCGTAGCCGTTGACTGCATAGAGGGTGTAGAGGGCGTCGCGTCCGAAGAACCAGCCGAAGCCGGGGCGGGCGGAATCGGCGGAGGCGTAATAGCCGGCGACAAGGGCGGTTTCGTCGCCGTTTGCCTCAGGGGCTGAAGCCCCATCGGCTGTGCTGCCTGTGCGGGATGTACGGGCTGAAGCCCGTTCCCTTCAGTTGCGCACTCTGACTGGAGACGGATTTGTTTGCCTGTGCGGGATGTACAGGCTGAAGCCCGTACCCTTCAGGTTCGGCACTCTGGCTGGAGAGGGATTTGGTTTTGAGTTGTTCGATGGAGACGACTGCCCACTGGAAGGCTTCATTCAAGGCCTTGTCCGGGGTTTCGATGGAGACCGAGTTTGCGAGGAGCTTCTTGTAGCTTTCGTCCTTGGCTTTGTAGAGGTCGGCGACGGTCTGGTTTATGTTCTCGAGCCTCGCGCCAAGGGCCTGGTTGGTTGCGGCTTCCTTGTTCATGCCGGCAGCCATCAACAGGGGAAAGAGTTTGCCTTTGTCCCGGGAGGGATCGATGTGGACGTGCAGCTCGACGGGATGGACCTGGGGCCGCTCCTGATAGGGCGCAAGAATTCCGGGCTGGGCTCCGGGGATGGTGACGGCTGCGGCGAGATCGGGATAATCCGAGTGGAGGACGTAGTAGCCGTGCCAGGGCAAGGGTTCGCCGGAGATTTCTCCCGACGGGCCCGGTTCTTTCTGTGCGGGAGCAGCGTGCGGACCGGCTACCCACTCGATGCCGGGGACGCCCTCGTTGCGCTGGGGCCACATCCAGCGGAGCTCGGGCGTGAAGCGGAAGATGAAGTCGGTGGGGTGCAAACAATCGAATTCGTAAAGGACGATGGGGCCGGTTCCGGCGGGGACGTTATCAGGGGAAAACATGATTTGCCGGACGGTGAAGCCGATGTGGCTGTAGGTGATGATGGTGCGATCGGGGCGAACTTCGATCTCGGCCGCCTGCTGATTTAGATCGATGGGAACGGTGTAGCCTTCGATGTCGGCTTCGATGGTCATGTGCGAGAGCACTTTTACGGGAAGGGCCCAGGCTTCGAAGGCGCCGTTCTGCTGTCCGAGGACGACGGCGCGCTCGCCGGCTACGGTGAAGGGTTTCTCGGTCTCGGTGTGCGCACGGATCACGGGGCCGGAAGTATCGAAGGGGATGAGGGGAACGGAGCGGAAAGAGGGAGATTGCGCGATGAGGGGCGCAGCGGAGAGGAGTAGGGCGAGCGATCGGTACATCGAGTGGTTGTCCTTTGTTCCGATTCAACAGTCTAGAACATTGGGCTTTTGTAGGCTGACAATATCTATCGCACGGCTCCAGGCCCGGAGGTTCAAGCTGCGTTTCCGGTCGGACTGGAAAAGTGTTCTCAGGGGCTAAAGCCCATTTTCCCTTTTGAGCGTTTTGCGGCACGACTAAAGTCGTGCCCTGACACTTCGTGCCCAAACGAAAGAATCATGGTGATTCGACTCGGGAGGGGCGGGGGCTAAAGCCCCTCCCAAAGTGAAGAAGGCTTAACGTACGGGCTGAAGCCCGTACCCTTCGCTGAAGCCCGTACCCTTCGCTGAAGCCCGTACCCTTCAAGCCGGGAAGCAGGCTATGAATGCCCGGAATACAAGGCGACTGCGAGGAAAACCTTCAATTCTGCAGAGCAAATGAAAAGGGCGGCCCGGAGGCCGCCCTTTTGTTTGAGTGAAGCAGTTCAGCTAGAAGGTGAAGCGTGCTCCGAGCTGAACCTGACGCGCGCTGGTGCCGAAGTTGTAGTTGCTGTTCCAGAACGTTCCGGTGTCATCCAACTCGGGATCGTTGGTTCCGAGGAGGCGCTTGTTCAGCACGTTGTAGGCGCTGAACTGGAGCTGGAGGTTCAAGGCTTCGCGAAGCTTGATGTTCTTGAAGACGCTTGCGTCGATCTTGTCCCATCCATTGGCGCGGAGATTGTTGCGACCGTCGCCTGCGAAGGGATTGCCTTGAACGTCGGCGATATCGGTGTTGTTCCAGAGGTAGTGGACCGCATCGGGGGTGGTCGGGGTTGGGGCATCGACCGCTCCGAAGAGGTAGTCGAAGGCCGAGGAGAGGGTGTAGTAGCCGGGAGCGACGCCCCATGTGTTTTCAGCTGAATCCGGGCTCAGGTAGATACCGGTGGCCTGGATGGGTGCTTTCTTGTTGGAGACAACCGGCCGGCAGGTGCTCACCGAGGAGTTGAAGCCGGAGGCGAAGTTACCGTCGCAGTAGTTGCTCAAGCCAGGGAAGGAGTTCGGTCCGCTGCCGCCGAGGAGCTGGCCGTAGTCCACCATGTAGGGTGTGACTGGCTGGCCTACGTCGTAGGTCCAGACGCCGTTGAACTGGAATCCGCCGAGAAGCTTGCCGAGGAAGCCGTTCTGCTTCTCGAAGAAGGGCACGTCGTAGACGAACGAAGCAGAAGCTACGCTCGGGATAGAGATGCCGCTGATGCCGCGCTCCGCGACGTTGGAGTCGAACGGGTTGGCTGAGAAGGTGTTCGAGTTTCCACCGGTGAAGGTGCTGAATACCTCAGAGGAGTTGTCGATGCTGCGGCTGTAGGTGTAGGCGAAGGTGCCGGACAGGTGATGGTACTGGCGGCTTGTGAGGTTGAACTGCACGCCGTTGTAGTTGGAGAACGCCGTGTTTGCGCGCATGCGGACGCGGGTCTGAGCGCAGTTTGTGCGGCGGAATCCGATCTGCGTGGGGTCAGAGCAGAACATCGAGGGCGAAAGAACGTCCGGATAGGCCTGGGCGGTCTGGAGCATTCTCGGGTTGTTGTTCAAGCTCTGGAAGAGCCCGACCGCGTGGTTGCCGACGTAACGAACCTCGAGGACGAGATTGTTGTTGAGGCCGTACTCGATACCGAGGGTGTAGCTCTCGGCGTAGGGGTTGTGGAAGTCGGAGCTGACCAGGGTCTGGTTACGAGCGTTGGGGTTCTGGCCCAGAGGAATCTTGTCGAGGTTCTGGGTGCGGATGTCCGCGCCGGTGGAACCGCTGGAGGGAATGCAAGGTGCCAGGTCGCTGCAGGGGATCGTGCCAAGGTTCACGACCGGGGCCGCGGTGCCGGAGTTCAGGAACATGTTGTAGAACGCCGGGTCGAAGTTGATGGCGAAGCCGCCGCGAACGACGAGCCGCGGAGCCCACTCCTTCGGGTTATAGGCGAAGCCGACGCGGGGCTGGAAGTTCTTGTAGTTGTTAGGAACGGAGGGGAACGTTCTTGCCGAGAGAGGCAGGCTGGTATCCCAGAAAGCGGTTGCGGGGTTGGACTCGCGCTCGACGGTCTCGGTGTGGAGGAGGTTCACAGCCTGGCCGAAGAACTCCCAGCGCATGCCGAGGTTCAGGGTCAGATCGGGAGAAACCTTCCAGTCATCCTGGAAGTAGGCGGCTCCGTCCGGCTCTGTGAAGTGAATGGTGTAGACGCCATCGGCGAGGTTGAGGGTGGAGCTGTTGCCGAGGAAGCTCTGGAAGCTGCCGGAGGTCAAGCTGCCGTTGTAGTTCGGAAGGAATGGGTTGGGTGAATTCTGATAGCTCCACTCTCCGCCGAAGCTGAAGGTGTGGCGTCCGTGAATCCAGGTGGCGTTGTCCTGAACCTGGGTGACCTTCACGGTACGTCCCTGGGGGAAGCTGGATGCGTAGCCATAGCCGAGGAAGGTGCTCACACCGTCGGCGAGGTTTCCGCTGACGCTGACGGACGAATTGCAGAGCGTGACGGTATTGACCGTGCACTCAGGCTGCGAGCCGCCCTGGAAGAGGATCTTTGCCTGCTGGAAGCTGTAGCGAAGCTGATTGACCCAGCTGGGCGAGAAGGTGTGGGTGAGATCGGCGCCGATGGAGTGGGTTGTGCCCGGGACATCGTAAGCGTGACCTGCAGCGATGTCGGTGGATGAGCTATCGCCATAGGCACCGAGGAACGGATCGTCCTGGTAGATGTAACGGGCGAAGAAGTGATCCTTGCCGCTAATCTGCCAGTCGAGGCGGCCGAGCAGCTCTTCGTCGTTGTTGGTGCCAGTCTCCTGGCGGATGACCGGAGCGAAATCAACCGGAACGTTGGTGCCGTTGACGAGGAAGGTCGTCGAGTCCTCGGGAACGATCGCACCGGGGCGGGGATTGCCTTTGGGAACGGAGTAGGGGCCGCTGTTGACGAGCGAAGCCACCGGGCCGCTGCCGCCGCCGGCTGCCGCAAGGGCAGTGAGAGAATCCGGAGTCGGGAACAGCGCGGTTCCGGAGGTGTAGACGCCTTCACCCTGGTGGTTGCGGCCGAAGTAGGCGCTTGCGAAGCCCCAGATCTTGTCCTTCCAAATTGGGAAGCCGATGGTGCCGCCGAAGATGTTGTCGGTGAACCGGGGAATGGAGGGCTCGAGGCAACCGTCAGAAGGATCTTCGCCAGTGGCGCAGTATCCGAAGAGAGGAGTCTTCTGTCCCTGGAGGAATGCGGATCCCCAGTTTCCTTCATACAAATAGAAACCCGAACCGTGGATGTGGTTGGTACCGGACTTGGTCAGGTAGTTAACCACGGTGCCCATGTTGCGGCCGTATTGGGCGCTGAAGTTGTTGGTGATGACCTGAATGCCGGAGAGGGCGTCCTGGTTGCCGAAGAAGACCTGCGGACCGGCGACGGAGTTGTCGTTGTTCGACTGTCCGTCAATCTCGAAGTTATTGGAGCGACCACGCTGGCCGTTGGCGGAGAAGCTTGCGCCGTTGTTATTGGAGAAGCTGTTGTCGTGCGTCTGAACCACGCCGGGCTCAAGGAGCGTGATAGCGTCGAAGCCGTTGTTCAGGGGCAGGCTTGCGATCTGCATGGAGTCGAAGGTGGTGGAGACCTGAGCTTCGGTGGTGTTGATGAGCTCGTTGGTTTCCGTGACTTCAACCGTGGTCTGGACGTTGGACGGCTTGAGCGCGATGGCGCCAAGGTCGCGATTTCCGACGTTGACCTGCACGTTCTTCATCTCGGCATCGCCGAAACCAGGGGAGGAGAAGGTAAGGGTGTAGGTTCCAGTCGGCAAGCCAAGGAGGGAGAAGCCTCCATCAGGGCGAGCATTTTGCGCCACCTTTGCGCCAGTGGCGAGATTGACGGCCACGACTGAGGTGCTGGGCAAAACGGCGCCGCTTGCATCGGTCACTGAACCAGTCAGTCCACCGGTGGTGATTCCCTGTGCGAACGAGTCGTTCGGCACAGTCGTAGCGAGAGCGAATCCGAGTGCGAGAGCACCACTCAGAACCAAACTTCGAGAGAATTTGTTGAACATGCGCATTTTCCTTCCAAATCCGATGGGGTTGCGGTCAAGGCTCATTTGTTCATCCGGGCCCGTATAGGTAACGGAATTACCGAAACTTATCTTTGACTTAGGCGAGCGGGGAAGCACGGGAAACTGATGCAGTAGACGATGCAATTCGGAGGCCATTCTCGCGAACATGTAAATAATCGTGCAATTTATTGAAATGACACCGCTTATCGGAGGGTTTGGGTGGCGGAAAAGGACGGAGAGATACGGAAGCGGCCACAATCTGATGAAAAACTGGAGAAACCGATCCAGAATACAAAATCCGGTACGCACCGGCGATGGCATGAAAGGGATTCGGGGAGAAACGACATATATGAGAAATGGACTCGTTTGATCCTATTTTTCATATTTTCAGACAGATAATTCAAATTTTCGGATGGGCGGCAGAGAGATTTTTTGCCTAGATGATTGAAAGGCATACACATAACATTGATTGAGGCGGGGCTTATTTTTGGCAATTAAATTGCCCTAATTGAAGGCGTAATGCATGTCTTCCCCGACGGGCATTGCGTACGTTTTCCCCCTGGCAAGGCAAGCTACAAGTTGGATCGATAGACAGACCAGCGTCTCGACGCGCGGGCATTTTGTGCTTGCGCGAAGCCGTCCGCATTTTTCCCGAATGCGGGCGGATAGCCGTTGTTTTCGCAAATTTGGAGGAGCGAAATGCAATTCAAGCGATTCAAACACGCAATCCTGGCAGTCACTTTTATCTGTCTGTCGGGCTTTCTGACCGCTTCCGGTCAGTCACTGGTTGCCGGAGATATCGCCGGCACCGTTCTGGATCCGAGTGGCTCCGCTGTTTCCGGCGCCTCGGTGAAAGCCACCAGCAAAGAAACCGGCGCGGTTTCAGTTACGACCAGCTCCGGCACAGGTCTCTACCGTTTCTCGTTGCTGAAGCCCGGGGCCTACACAATTTCAGTAAATGCCAATGGATTTAAAGCCTCTACCGCCTCGGTGGCTGTGACGGTGGGCCAAGTGATCACGCAGAACATGACCTTATCGGTCGGCTCGGCATCTGAGACGGTCGAAGTTACGGCCGGAACACAACTACTGCAGCCCGATTCAGCCGAACTCAGTACCGGCTTTGAATACGAGCAACTGCAGAGCGTTCCCAATCCAGGTGGAGACGTCACCTATGTTGCCCAGACCGCTCCGGGCGTCGTCATGAATACCGGCATGGGCTATGGCAACTTCTCGGTTTTCGGCCTACCGGGCACTTCGAACAACTTCACGATGAACGGCATGCAGACCAACGATCCGTTCCTCAATCTGAATAACTCCGGCCCCTCCAACTTGCTGCTCGGTCTGAACGATGTGCAGGAAGTCAACGTGGTCACCAATGCCTACGGGTCCCAGTTCGGCAGTTTCGGGGGCGCCCAGGTGAACGCCATCAGCCGATCCGGCGGAAATCGCTTCCATGGCAACGCCAATTACTGGTGGAACGGGCGTGTCATGAACGCGAACAACTGGTTCAATGCGGGCAATCCCAAGCCCTTTTCGAACTCCAACCAATGGGCAGCCGCTGTAGGTGGTCCCATCGTGCATGATCACACGTTCTTCTTCGTGAACTACGAGGGCCTTTCCTTCGTCACGGCTCCGGTGGATGTGCTGTTTATGCCTACTTCCTCGTACGAGGCGAGCGTTGTGGGAAACAATGGCGCTTGCAACGACGCGAGCAGTTCGCTTTTTGTCGGCGGCGTTCCCGAAGAATGCGCGTTCTACAACAACGCCTTCGCGCTTTACAACAACACGCCGAACCACGCAGCCGCGACGCCGATCTCGAGTGATCAGCTGCAGCTCACCTCCACTCCGGAGACAAGGCTTACGGAAAAGCTGATCAACGGCCGCATCGACCAGGTGTTCGGCGCGAACGACAAAGTATTCCTGCACTTCAAGTACGATCACGGCGTCCAGCCTACTTACACAGATCCGTTCACGCCGGTCTTCAACATCCAGTCAGATCAGCCGGACTACGAGGGCCAGCTGAGCTGGACTCACATCGTCAGCCAGAAGGCGGTCAACCAGCTATTGTTGACCGGCTCCTGGTACAGCGCCATCTTCAAGTCGCCGAACGAAGACGCCGCGAACGCGCTGATGCCCGAAACACTGAATTTCGGTGATCTCGACGGTTACTTTTCTGACCTGAATGCGGACGGCTACATCTTTCCGCAGGGCCGCAATGCAACCCAGGTTCAGATCGGGGATGACTTCAGCTATACGGCTTCGAAGCACACGCTGAAGTTTGGTGTCCTGTGGAAGAAGGACTGGGTCTCCGACTACGACAGCACGCTACTCACCAACCCGCTGGTGATCACCTGCGGCAGCGCAGATTCCTGCAACGGGGCCGTGGGGATTAACCAGAGTCTCTTTGGAAGCGGCATCTCTCTCGAGGCCATTCAGGGCTTCCCCCAGGCTACCCACGTTCCCATTGACATCTACACGCTGGGCATCTATGCGCAGGACGATTGGAAGCCGCTCGATAACCTGACTTTGAGTCTCGGCGTCAGAGTCGAGCGCAACTCGAATCCGTACTCCTCGAAAAAAGTTCTTTCCAACTTTGGAATGAACTTCAGCGATTTCGTTAATACGTATGGCGCGACTGCGTCTTCGACGCCGTATAACACGATGATCAAGTCGGGGCTTTCCAACGCGTTCCTCAACTTCCAGAGTGTTGCCGTGAATCCCCGTTTTGGATTCACCTATTCGCCAAACATGAAAACGGTGATCCGCGGAGGATTCGGAATGTTTACCGACGTCTTCCCTGGAACGATCGCGGACACCGAACTTTCCAATCCTCCATTCGCACCGCAGTTCACCATCTTCTTCGGCGGTGTGGATCCGGCGCAGTCTTACAGCTCGGCGGCGATGGCGGCGCAACTCAATGCTGATTTCCAGTCGGGGTTCTCGTCGGGCGGATCTGAAGACAGCATCACCGCGATCAATCCGAACTTCGCCCCACCGAACTTCACCACTGTCGCTCAGCGCCTGCAGTATCCCACCTACGAAGAGTGGAATCTTCAGGTTCAGCACGAACTCGGCAGAGGCAATGCGGTCGAGGTTTCCTACGTAGGCAATCGCGGATTCCACGAGCCTGTTGAGAACCCGTTGGTGAACGCCTTCGGCGGCGGCCCACTTCCCGCAGACGCTCCGGTTTCCTCATTCGGTGCGGTCACTGATGTGCGCTCGAACGCGATCAGCAACTACCACGGCTTTGTCGCTTCGTTTCTGCACAAAGGCAAAAGCCTCAACATGCAGTTCAACTACACCTACAGCCACGCGCTCGATGAGATCTCGAACGGCGGCATCCTTCCCTTCAACCCTGGCAGCAGCATCACCGCGCAGATCGATCCCAACAATCTGGATCACAACTACGGCAATGCCGATTACGACATTCGCCACTACTTCAACGGGAACTATCTCTACGATCTGCCGCACTTCGGTGGTCCCAAACTGCTTACGGGCGGTTGGGAACTCTCCGGCGTGGTCTTTCTGCACACCGGCCTGCCTTTCACGCCGACGCAGACAGAATTCATCTTCGGCAACGTGGGAGGCAGCGGAGTTGCGCAGGCTGTGCCAACGGCAGGAACACCGCACAAGTGTGGATCGTCGTCGGCAAAGAACCCGTGCCTGAACGCCAGCCAGTTCCCAACCGCGGGCGACCCAAGCCAGATCTTCGCCCCCTACGATCGCAACCAATTCTTTGGTCCGGGATACTTCGACACCGACATGACCGTGGCGAAGAGCTTCCCGCTGTTCCACGAAGGAGTGAACCTGAAGCTCGGCATGACTGCTTACAATCTGTTCAACCACCCGAACTTCGCGAATCCCGACTCCAACGTGACCTCCAGCGTCTTCGGTTCGTCATTAAGCACGGTCAGCCCGCCAACCTCCATTTACGGTGCATTTCTCGGTGGCGACGCATCGGTGCGTATCGTGCAGTTCACGGGCAAGATCTCTTTCTAACCCCCGACTCGAGGGCAGCTTCATTCGGATCAGCAGAAAGGGCGCCCGAAACTGGGCGCCCTTTCCATTTACAGCCCAGAGGAGCAGGCTAGAGTCTCTTAATAGCCGACAAGCTCATGAATGAGAGCAACGCCAAGGCAAGGATGGAAAACAGCCACCTGACCAAAACCGGCCAGCTGGTCTGGTTGCTGAATGAAAACAACAGGCAGGCGGCGGAACCCATGAGACAAACCAACTGCCCGACCGTCGGAATATCCGAGAGGCCCGCGATAGCGAGGGCTATCCCTATGAGGCCAATGGTGTCTGTCCATGCGGACGTGGATTCGTCGGGGCCGGCCATACGTTACGATAGTCACGGACCCGGACTATAGGACAATGCGACTTTCGTAGCAGGAATGGGACTTTCGTATTAGGAATCAGGCAGATACCCCCTCTAGCCGGGGTTCCGATTTCAGGTAGTTCTGGAGAAGGGCCCGGAGATTCGGACGCGAGCTAGGTCGGGTAATAAGCTATTTACTTTCTGATGGTTGCATTCACTCGTCCGGTGATGGTGGCACCTTCAAACGCGTGACTTTAAAAGGTTTCAGCCGGGGACGCATAAAACGAGCTGCTATTCGATCCAAAATCAGGCAGTTGCCGGAAGTTTCATGAATTCCAGCGCCCGAATGAGGTAGCTCTTCAGATCACGGCGATGGACGACGGCATCCAGGAAGCCTTTCTCGAGGAGGAATTCGGATCGCTGGAAGCCCTCGGGCAGCTTCTGGCGAATGGTCTGCTCGATGACGCGGGGTCCGGCGAAGCCAATCAGGGCACCCGGTTCAGCGATGTTGAGGTCGCCGAGCATGGCGAAGCTGGCTGTGACGCCCCCGGTAGTGGGGTCGGTGAGAACGCAGATGTAGGGAACGCGTGCGTCATCAAGCTGCGCGAGAGCCGTGGAGATTTTGGCCATCTGCATCAGGCTTACGACGCCTTCCATCATGCGGGCGCCACCGGAGGCCGCAACGACGATCAGGGGTTTCTTTTCGACTCGCGCGCGATCGACGGCCCGAGCGATGGTCTCGCCAACAACCGCGCCCATGGACCCTCCGATGAATCCATACTCCATGGCGCTGACGACTACGTCGTGCGATCCCATTTGCCCGACTCCATTGAGGATTGCGTCGTCGAGGCCGGTTTCCTGCTGCGCCCTGGCCAGCCGCTGCTTATAGGGCTTTTTGTCTGAGAAGTTCAGGGGATCGGTCGATCGGAGTCCGGCGTCGACAAGTTCGAAGCCGGGCTCGAGGAGAAGCTCAAGCCGTCGTTTTGCGCTGATTTTGAAGTGGTACTGGCATTTGGGGCAGACGTTCTGGTTGGCTTCGAGATCGGCTTTCCAGATGGTCTGCCGGCAGCCGAGACACTTGATCCAGAGGCCCTCGGTGCGGACATTTTTCTCTCCGTCGGGGGGTTCGATCTCGCCGTTTTCGCGCTTAAACCAAGACATAGGGCCTCAGTCATTGTAATTGAGCGTTGTCAGTCGTCAGTGACGTTTTCACATGCCCCGGAGACCGGCAAGCGTGGGCTTTGCCTCTGCCGGTTGAAGCGAAAACCACGGATTTCCGGTACCGCAGCTACCAGGTGTAATGGACGGTGTAGGTCAGCACAGCCTCTCCTTTTGATGGGACCTGGAGCGGGAACTCGAGGGTGTGGCTATCGAGTTTTTTAAAGTCGGCCGATTTGGAGGTGATGTCCCAGTTGTCGCATCGATACATGTGCTCGATGACGGAAACCGTAGCCTGCTGCTGCTTCTGGTTGGTTATCTTGATTTCGAAACTCTCATCCATGACGCGCTGGTTGTAATCAGCGTGGAAGTTAGTCTGGCGACGCGACCCCTTTACATCGAATGCGGTGCCCGTGGGTACCTTCACGATTTCCTCGGCGGGAGTGTGCGGGATCTGGTTCTCTCCGACGAATTCCATCTGGCCATCGGAATCGCGGCGATAGAGTCGCACTCGGCCAGCAGGCAAAGGCATGCCGAGATGATTGGCTTGGGAGTTCTTGATCTCTTCAACGATCGCCACCTTCTTGTTTTCATTGCCGACTCCGTATCCCTGGTTCTGATAGACATTTCCGCCATAAAGGGGTTGCAACTGGATGCCAAGGCCGTCGTAGGAGTAGCTGCGGCGCATGCTCACGCCTGCGGCGTCGATGAATTGCACCTGCTTGGTTTCGCCGTCGTGCAGGGCGACCGTGCGGTTCAGGTCGTAGAGATGAAAGTCGTCGAAGGCTTTCTGTGTGACTTCTGGAGATGAAACGGCGTCGCTCACCATGACAGCTTGCTTTGCCAGTGCTATGCCGCCGCCGTAACCGGCCTGACGGAGCTTGGCGACCTCGCCGGCCATTAGCTTGATGCGAGCCTGTTCGAACTCGGAGCCAGATTGATTGTGAATTGTGACCCAGCCGAGGAAGTCGACTTTTTCCGCGGCGGTTACGTCGTCGTTTTGCGGTGCGATCACGTTGTAGGTTGCATCCCAGTCGAGACCGCCTGTGATGTATGCGAGCTCGGCGGTGAGATGAGAGGCAGAGCTGGAGTTGATCTGCCAGCGCAAGGTCGGTTTCAAGAGCAACCCGTCGGTTGCGGATGGAAACAGCGGAAGTCCGGGCAAAGAGAACTGCATATGGCCATCGAACTCGATGAGCGGCTGAGCCTGCTGCGGGTTGATGTATTGACCGTTGACCGCGTATGAGGCGGGCCGAGTGTATCCGGCGCGAATGACCTTTCCCGGCATGGCCTGCATGCCCTGAGGCGTGGAGACCTGAAAATCGATTGTCTTGCCTTCATATTTCTGAAGGAGCCACTCCTGGCTAACGACAGCGGCGTCGTAGTTTTGCTCGAGCACCTGAATGGGAAGCTTGCTTACCGAGTCGCGCAGAACGACGGAGTCTGGCTCAAGCATGCTGGTTACGCTGGTGGTGGTGATTTCGTTCAGTCCGGGGTGAAGATCGAGGTCGAGCGTTGTGCGCGCGACGGCGAAACCCTGGTTGTAGATGGTGAGGGCGACGGGAGAGGATCCTGAGGGAGACGTGGCCGGGTTCTGCTGTGCCTGGGCAAGCGAGGCGAAAAAGACAACGGCTAACGCGAAGCGATCGATTCGCACGAGTGTCCTCCTGTACTGACCTTGGAACGAGGGGGAGGGATCAACTTGCAGTTGGACGCGAGAAAAATTGGAAGGTCAATGAGGCGGGCTCAATACTCAATGCCGCGCTGGGCGAGGATGCCCTTCTGGTAAGCGTGTTTGACCTCGCGCATCTCGGTCACCGTGTCGGCGATTTCGACGAGGAGAGGGTGTGCGTTGCGGCCGGTGAGGATGACGTGGACCATCTCGGGGCGATTGCGCAGGGTTTCGGCAACGGTTGCCGGATCGAGCATGCCGTAGCCGATGGCGTAGTTGATTTCGTCGAGCACGACCATGTCCCACTCGCCGGACATGATGGCGTCGCGCGCTTCGTCCCATGCGGCCTGGACGAGGCGAAGGTCCTCGGGATCGGTTTCAGCGCCGCCGACCTTCACGAATCCGCGGCCCATCTGTTTGAGGACGAAGTTCTGTCCGAAGGCCTGGGTCGAATCGAGCTCACCGTAGTGCCATGAGCCCTTGAGGAACTGGAGCATGAGCACACGCATGCCGTTTCCTACGGCGCGAAGGGCGGTGCCCATTGCCGCAGTGGTCTTTCCTTTACCGGGACCGGTGTTGATGAGGATGAGGCCGCGTCGGGATGGCTCTTCGGTGTTCATGAAGGGGAGTTCACGGTTCAGGATTCGTAGTTCTTAGTTGTAGCAGATGGAGAGGCGCGATGATTTCTGCGAGGAACTGTGGGCCGGAATCTGGAGCCGGCTCAGTGGCCGGAGTGGTAGGGGTGGCCGGTGAGGATTGTAAAGGCGCGATAGATCTGCTCCGCGAGCACGAGGCGCGCGAGAGCATGGGCCAGAGTGAAGCTGCCGAGGGAGAGGAGGAGGGTTGCGCGTTTGCGGGCGTCGTCTGACCATCCGTCGGCGGGGCCGATGGCAAAGACGATCTGTTGAGCCCCGCTATCGCGGTGCCGGCCGAGCCACTGGGCGAACGCTTCGGAGGTCATGTTCTGTCCGCGGCTGTCGAGGAGGACCTTGATTGCGGGGGCGCGTCGCTGCTGGCGATCGATCCATTCAAAAAGGGCAGCTTCGGTGCGGAATGATTCGGACTGGCATCGTGCGGAGGTTGAACATCGGTCGAGGTAAGTGGCGATGAGTTTTTCAAAAGCATCTTTTGCTTGCGGCCTGGGACCGATGTGCGCCACAACGATCTGCATGGAGCGACGATACATGATGAGCGGTGATTGGAAGTTGACGGGATGGGGTGTTGAAATCACGTTTTGTGAATGGGCGAGTGTTTTCGCTACAAGTTCTCATATATGCATGTGATTTAAATCACTCATTCTGTTTGATTAATCCTTTAGATATGAAAATGGGACGAAAACGCAGTTTGGCAAGGTGTTTGCATGGGTATGTTCTAACAAACCCTTTTTATTTTGGGATGGCTTTCGTCACAGGTCGGGAAAGCCGGACCTTGCAATCGAATCTCTTGTTCTATTCGGTTCTTTTATTACTCAACCGCGGAACGGACCTAACCCTCCCCAGCTAGACCGAGACGCCGAGCGCGATACGCGGATCGGGAATTGGTCCCACATTGAGCCTCCCGATCCGAAGTCACTCTGGAGGATTTCAATGCGATACTTGCGGTTCCTGACTGCTGCTTTGGGGCTGAGCCTTTTGGTGTTTGCCGGGACTCTGGCGATTACCTCGGTCCCCAGCCTCTACGCCCAATCCAACATCTCGGGAGACATCTCCGGGACCGTGACGGACGCGTCCGGTGCCGCATTGCCGGAAGCGCAGGTCACCGTGACCAGCCTCGAAAAGGGGAATGCCAAGACGGTGACGACGGATCAGGTTGGCAATTATCGCGTTCCGTTGCTTTCGCCGGGCAAGTACGAAGTGAAGGTTGTGGCGAAGGGCTTCGCTACGGCGACAATGCAGGTGACCGTGTCGGCGGGCACCATTACTTCGGCGAACATGGCTGTGGCGATTGGCAAGGCGTCGACGACGGTGGAAGTGAACGCCGGCGAGATCGCGGTGCTTCATGTGGACGATGCGCAGATTTCAACCAGCTTTGATTTGAATCAACTTCAGAACCTGCCGAACCCGGGCGGTGATCTGACCTTTGTGGCTCAGACAACGCCTGGCGCGATCATGAATACGCAGGGCGGCTACGGCAACTTTGCGATGGACGGACTGCCGGCGACCTCGAACACGTTCACGATGAACGGCGGCTACCAGGGCGATCCGTATCTGAACCTGAACAACTCCGGCGCGACGAACTTGTTGCTGGGTCAGAACGACGTTGACACGGTGACGGTAACGACGAACAGCTACGACGCGGCATTCGGCGGACTGGGCGGTGCGCAGGTCAACCAGGTCTCGCGCTCTGGCGCCAATCAGTATCACGGCAACCTGGATTACTTGTGGAACGGCAAGGCGATGAACGCCACCAGCTGGTTCAACAATTATTACGGCTCGCCGAAGAGCTTCACCAATGCCAACCAGTGGTCGGCGGCGATCGGCGGACCGATCAAGAAGAACAAGATCTTCTTTTTCGTCGATAACGAGGGACTGCACGTTGTGATTCCGAAGATTGGTGCAGTTTATGCTCCGAGCCCGAACTGGCAGTCGGCAATTCTGGGACCGGCAGCTATCGACAACAAATACATCCCATACGGGAACCTGGCTTACAACGGCAACTCGGATGAGGCGTCGATGTACCAGACGATCTTCGGCTACTACAACAACGCGAAGGGTTACGGCGCAGGCTCACAGGACCCGGCGGATCCCGATGTGTGGATCTTCAACGGACAGGCAACGAACCTGGCAACGGAATGGCTGATCAACGGGCGCGTCGATTTCAATCTCGCGCAGTCCGACCACATGTACATTCACTCCAAGGTGGACCAAGGCACTCAGCCGACGCAGACGAGCTTTCTCGATCCAATCTTCAACGCGCAGAGCCCGCAGCCATCCTATGAAGGCCAGTTGAGCGAAACGCACACGTTTACGCCTTACCTCACAAACCAGTTCCTTTTTGCGGCGAGCTATTATCGGGCGATCTTCACGAACGTGAACGGCAAGACGTTAGGTGCTTCGGACGTGCCGTTTGTGCTGATTCCTCAGGGCTATGCATCCGGCGGCGATTGGGATGTGATTGGCGACTCAAGCGCGTGGGTTGGCGGCGCCGACTACGCGTTCCCGCAGGGACGCAACGTTACCGGTTATCAGTTCAGTGATGACCTCACCTGGCTGAAGGGGAAGCACACGTGGAAGTTCGGCTGGAACTTCCGTCGCGATGACATCACGGACTACACGCCGAGCACACGTCAGCTTCAGTTTGGCGGCGTCCAGAACATCATCTACGATCAAGGCGACTTCGCAGCCGGACTGAGTGACGTGTATCAGGAGCGGTTCCCGCAGCGGCTTTCTGAACCGATCGCAATGTATGTGGAAGGATTCTATGCCCAGGATCAGTACAAGCCATTTCCCAATTTGACCGTTACGTTCGGATTGAGAATCGAGCACGATTCCAACCCGCTCTGCCGGACCAATTGCGTGTCGAATCTTTCGCAGGACTGGGATCAATTGCCGACGTCAAGAAATACGCCGTACAACCAGCTGTTTGCCTCGGGTAGGACGCAGGGTCTCTTCGATATGCAGACGCTTGGCTTGCAGCCTCGCTTCGGCTTCTCCTATCTGCCCTTTGGTCCCGGCTCGAAGACCACGGTCCGCGGCGGTTTCGGACTGTTCAACGACTACTTCCCGGCGCAGATCATGGGTGATCTGATCGCCAACGTACCCAACGTGAACCGCTTCTCGGTTCTCGGTGCGGCCTATGGCAATCCGATCGCTTTGTCTCCTTCCCGTGCGGACAGCGGGCACGCGATTGCAGTCGAGTCGAACAATGCCCTGAACGCGCTGTTCCCGCAGGGTGGGTACTACAGAAACACGGCGGGAACCTGCCCCGATCCGTTGAGCATTTATTGCGCGACGGGTGGCGTGTTCAGCCGGCCGACGGCATTCGGAACGGCGCACAAGATCTTCCTTCCGTCCTACGACGAGTGGAGTCTTGCAATCGAGAACCAGCTTTTGAGGAACACGGTACTAGCAGTCCAGTACGTGGGAAACCGCTCCTATCATCAGCCGGTCTCCTACCTACCGAACGCTTACTGGGCTCCGAATGGATCCCCGGGCTCGAATGCATCGCTTCCGACAGCACGCCCGAACGGCTCTCTGGGCCAGGTCACCGAGTTTGCCAGTAATTCCTGGTCCAATTTCAATGGTTTGCAAGCGACACTCACCAGCCGTCTCAACTGGCTGACCATGCAGTTTAACTACACCTACGGCCATGCACTGGATACGACGTCAAACGGCGGCTTCAATGCGTTTGGCCTGAACAGCAATGGCCAGATCAACCCTAACAACCTGGCGGAGAATTACGGCAACGCGGACTATGACGTTCGCCAGTATTTCAGTGCGAACTACTCTATCCGGATCCCGCATTTCGGTGGACCGCGGGTGTCTGACGGATGGCTGGCAGATCGCCGGCACCTTCTTCCACAACACCGGTTATCCGTTCTCGGTAACCGACAACACCGGCCAGGTAGCATACGGAAACGCGCCGCTGGCCAAGCAGATCGACAACAACTTCAACCACCACTGCGGCGGATCGGAGCATGTAGGGACAGCTTGCACCTTCGCTTCGCATTTCACCAACTCGACCGACTACGGCCAACAGCGGCGTAACCAGATCTATGGACCTGCTTACACCGACTTCGATACAGATATTTCGAAGAGTTTCCGCCTGATGCCGAAGTACGAATCGGTGAAGTTGAAGATTGCGGCGCAGTTCTTCAACACGTTCAATCACGCCAATTTCCAGCTTCCGGGATTCGACGTGAACTCGTCCGACCTGGGATTCATTACTTCAACGGCTAGCACACCGACTTCAGTCCTGGGCGCCTTCCTCGGCGGCGACGCATCGCCGAGGTTGATCCAGCTGAAGGGTAGCATCGTGTTCTGAGCTAACCAGTCGTTGCTTGACGAAAGGGCGCTCTTCGGAGCGTCCTTTCCGCTTGTCGAAGAGCATTGGCGGGATAGAAGAAGCGGAGTTCGAGAGATCCTGAGACAGGAAGGGCGCCCAAGCGGGCGCCTCTTCGATGTCGCGGAGGACGGCGTTATTTCTTTGCTGGAGATTTTCGAGTGGGGGATTTTTTCGCAGCGGTCTTTTTAGCTGCGGGTTTTGCCCCTCTTTTCGCAGCGGTTTTCTTCGGCGGGGACGCAGCGCGTTTTTTTGGCTCAGCTCCGGAGGCTTTGCCTCGGGCTGCGCGGGTTTTTGCGGCGAGGGCCTCTTTCAATTCGGTGTCGAACTCTGCGGGAGTGAGAGGGCGAGCCGACTTGCGGAGGCGCTCGATGTCATAGAAGGCGCGCCGCTCGGTGAGAAACACGTGCGCGACAAAATCTACATAGTCGAGGAGAATCCAGTCGCCCTGACGGCGGCCTTCGACGGAATGAGGCATTACGCCGAAATCGCGCTTGAGACGGCCCTCGATTTCATCTGCAATGGCGACAGCCTGACGATCATTGGTTGCAGAAGTGATGAGAAAGAAGTCGGCCAAGCCGGAATCGACGGGATCGAGTTCGAGGATTCGTGTGTCTTCGCCTTTTTTGTTTTCACAGGCTGCGGCAGCAGCCTGAACGAGAATGCGGGTCTGTTCGTGCGCGGGGGTTGTGCTCATGCAGCAGAAATCTCTCCACGCACATCCTATAGCAAAACCGTAGCCGATGTACCCTGCACCAGGATTTACTCAGCGCGATAGAGACCGTGCGTGCCGATGTAGCTGCAAACGGCATCGGGAAGGAGTTCGTGGCCGGCGCAGAGGCCTTCGAGCGCGGCGTTCACCTGGCGCCGGATATCCGAGGCGCTGATCTCGATTTGCAAGCCGGGAAGCAGATAGAGCGGCGCGGCGGTTCCGCCGGGATTGTGGACTGTGAATACGCGCAAGGGCACTTCATCACTTCCCTGCTGCTCGATTTTATCTTCGTGGATTGTGAGTCCCTCGGGGAGGATTTCTGCCAGATCCTCGAGTTGCTGGCCGGGCCGGGATGCGACGATGAGTGGGCGCGACGAACGGGATCTCCGATCCGCGATACCAGCGTCGAAGGCCGATGAGCGAGTCGGCGCCGATGAGGACGAAAAGTTGCGCGGCCGGAAACTGAGCCTGCAATCGCTGGAGGGAGTCTATGGTGTAATTCGGCTCACCAGTTGGATCCGGAGCGTCTATGAACGAGATGGCAAAATTCGGAAGGCCGTGGATGGCGAGTTCGGTCATGGCGACGCGGTCTTCGAAGCTGGCAGAGGAGCCGAGAGGCTTCAGGGGCTGAATTCCGACAGGGGCAAAGAACACAGTGTCGAGCTGGAGGGCAGCCTGCGCGGCACGGGCGACGCCAATGTGCCCGAGATGCGGGGGGTCGAAACTGCCACCGAAAAAGGCAATTCTCCGTTCGCGCACCGCGGGCTCGACCATTTGTTCATGTTAGAGCAGAGCAGGTGTTTCTTTACCGGCAGATTTGAATGCCGCCGTGCGATGTTGCCCGGATCGGCACGGGCGGTGATGGCAAGCCTACATCAGGTCTGAAAGTGCGATAGCATCAGATGCAATGCGATACGTAATTGGGGTTCTTGCAGTGATTGGCGCAGTGGTATCGGGCCTGGCTCTTCAAGTGCACTACTCGACGACGACCAGTCCGTGCTCGATCAACGAGAAGTGGGATTGCGGCGTCGTGAATCACAGTAGCTATTCGATGATCCAGGGAATCCCGGTTGCATTGATCGGCATTGCGGGCTACCTCGCGATTCTATGGCTTGCGCTTGCCCGACAACGCGCAGTGGTTGTAATCGTATCTCTGGGCGGGCTCGCTTTCTCACTCTACCTGGCTCACGTTGAACGCGACATCCTGGGTGTCTGGTGTCTTTACTGCGTGATTTCACTCGCAGCGATTGCGCTGATTGTGTTTCTCAGCATCCTGTGGGTGATTATTGAAGCGAGTAATCGGCGCGCCAGGCGCTGGTAAACTTGAATAGAGAACATGTTGCGGAAAAGATATGCGCGGTGGATGTACGACTGGGAGACCAGGCTCACCACGCGCGACGAAAATCGTATTGTGCGTCCCCTGGAGTGGGGATTTGAGTGGCTTGAGAACTTGCTCGAAGCGCAGGGGCTCGGAGCCGCGCTCCCAGCGCCGGAAGCGACGCGCGACTATGCAGCGGCGGAAGCCGCCATGGTGCGGATCAACCAGATTCTCATCCGACACAGCGATGTTTTCTTTGGATACGAACGCCCGACGGATTTTCGCCTGGAAGAGCGGCATCCTGAGCTGTTTCCGACAAATGTAAGGCCGGAGACGCTGGCGAAGGACGCGGAGATCAAGCGGCAGGCGGCGGATGGCGAGACTCCAAGGGCGCAGTTTCTGCGTTTCACTTCTCCCGAGCGGACGCCTTATCCGGAGAATGACCTGGTGAATGCGCGCTGGTATCCAGCGCCGGCGCACAAGGATCCGCATCGGCCCAAGCAAGCGATTGTGGTGATGCCGCAGTGGAATGCCGATGCGTTCAGCCACAATGCCCTGTGCGCCATTTTCAATCGGATGGGGATCTCGGCACTGCGGCTCTCGAAGCCGTACCATGACATCCGGCGACCCTCTGAGCTGGAGCGATCGGATTACGCGGTAAGTGCGAACATCGGGCGCACCATTTCAGCATGCCGGCAGGCAGTGGTCGATATCCGTTGCTGCATTGACTGGCTGGAGACGCAGGGATACGAACAGTTTGGCGTGCTGGGCACGAGTCTTGGTTCGTGCTATGCGTTTCTGGCAAGCGCCCACGACAAGCGAATCCGCGTAAATGCCTTTAACCATGCGTCGACGGCGTTCGGAGACGTGGTGTGGGCAGGGCAAAGCACGCGGCATATTCGCCAGGCGCTGGAAGATGCGAGGTTGACTCAAGATCGCATCAGAGCACTTTATGCAGCAATCAGTCCGGTGAGTTACTACGACCGGATGGCCAGTGCGGAAGTCGACGGGCCGCTCAAGAAGGTTCTGCTGATCTATGCGGACTACGATCTGACATTTCCGAAGGAATATTCCCTGCAGGTCGTGGACGCGTTTAACCGAGTTGGGCTGAACTATGAGAAGCGCGTTCTACCGTGCGGTCACTACACGACCGGAGAGACGCCATTTCAGTACATGGATGGCTGGCACATGGGTTGGTTTGTTTACCGGGCCTTCAAAGCGCTGCGGCGCGAGAAGAGCGCTGGAAAGCCGGCGACCTTTGAAACCGCAGCCGAAGCGGAAGAAGACCTCGTGTCACGGTAACGAGTTTTACGGCACTGCATTCAGATTCAACTGCAAAAGCTTCGCCGGGTCGAGATAGGCGCTTTGCCAGCGCACGGCCCAGTGCAGGTGGGGACCGGTCACGCGCCCAGTGGCGCCGCTTAAGCCAAGCTTGTCACCGGCTGAGACGTGCTGGCCTTCCTGCACATCGATGCGGCTGAAGTGCATGGACAAGGTGTAGAGGCCGAGCCCGTGATCGATAATTACGCAATTGCCTTCGTAGTACAGGTGGCGGGCCAGCACGACCTCGCCGCTGTTGGATGCGCGTACAACCGTTCCGCTGGGCGCGCGGAAATCCATGCCTTTGTGGATGCTGGCGAGTTTGCCATTGAACATTCTCCGAGTGCCGAAACTGTCGGTGGGCGGCGCGTGCACCGGGGCGATGAAGCTGCCATGCCAGAGCGGTTCGGGGGCGGTCGAAGCAAAGATTTTGTCTTTGATCTCTTTGTCGGCGGTGATTTCTTTCAGTTCCTCTGGGACCGGGCTCGACGAATTTCGGCTGAACGGTGAGCTTGCCGGTTCGATAGTGGGCCGGATGAACTTCAATGGTCTGACTCAGGTCAAGAGATCCTTTCGTTGTTTTGGCAGTGATGTGAGCAATGGACGTTCCGGATTGCGCTTCCACATCGACTCCGGCAAGAGCTACCCATTTTGAGTTGCGCGGAAAGAATTCAAGCTTGCGGTCGAGCCACTCGCCTTCGACCTTCGTGAGGCCCGGGGCGTCGATGACGATCAATTCCGGCGAGCCAGCGACCACGAGTGCGGGAGTGAAGGAGACAACCGCTTTTTTCGATGGTCGATGTTGCGCCAATGAGCCGATTGCAACGCTACACAGGAGACCAAGAAGGCAGAAACGGCGAGAGCCGGTCATGCATTCAGCATAACCGGATCTCTAAATCCTACGATGCAGGAATCACTCGATTCGCAGGGCCTGCATGGGATCCAACGATGCCGCCCGCCTCGCGGGGAGAATCGCAGCCAAAGCGGCAGCCGCTGCGATCAGGCACAGGCTGGCGGCGACGGCAACGGGGTCTGTGACGGGTGTTTCGTAAAGCAGGCTGCGAACCCACCGCAAAGCGAGCATCGCAAAGGCAAGGCCGACGATGCTTCCGGCGAGAACGGGATACGCCGCCTGTCGCAACACGAGGCGGATCAACGCACCTTTATCGGAACCGAGCGCGATACGAATGCCAAATTCCTGGCGGCGGAGCGAAACGGAGTAGGAGAGCACGCCATAAATCCCGAGGAGAGCCAAGAGCAATGCCGCCGCGCCGAAACTCGTCAGGACGATCGCCTGGAAGCGTTCTGTTGCGGCTGAGTCTCTTACCTGCTCATCCATTGTCTTCAAAATCGGAATAGCGACTTGCGGATCGATCTGCCACATGGTGCGCTGTATCTCTGAAATCAGAGCTCCGCCTGGTTGCGAACTGCGAACCAGAAACGACAAGGTCCATGGCATATAGGCCCAGTAGGGCATGTAGACCATCGCAGCATCATCCTTGAGCCCATTTATGCGCGCGTCCGCGACCACGCCAATTATGGTTACGGGGTGCTTGTCGTCAGGAACGATGCCGGTGATCTTGCGCCCGATGGGGTTCTCGCCGGGGAAGCCTTCGCGTGCCGTGCGCTCCGAAATGAGCGCGACGTAAGGATTCGCGCGATCGTCGGTGGTCAGGTTTCTGCCCGCAACGAGATGGCTGCGCATGGTTGGCAGGTATTCCGAATCGATCCAGCGCACATTGATGGCCGGTTCCTTACCGGCGGCAACCGGATGATCCGGACGGATGAGGTTATCCACCCAGGTTTCGCCGGTGAGTGGGGCGACACTGGTGATGGCTACAGATTGCACGCCCGGCAACTGCCGAAGAGCTGAAAGCGCGCGGTCTGCGAACAGAGACTTCGCGGCTTTGTAGTCTGGCCGCTTATCGCCATATTGAGGCGAAAAGAGATCAACCTGAGCCAGAGTGACATAACCAGCATCAAAGCCGCGGTTCTGGCTCATCAAGTGTGCGAAGCTGCGCAGCGCAAGCGAAGTGACAATCAGCAAGACGACTGTGCAGGCCACCTGGGTTGCCACCATGATGCTACGCGTGCGATTGCCCTCCCGCGAGTTCACTGTGCGAGTGGAATTGTTCTGCAGCGCAGCCTGCGGATGCACGCGAAGGGAACGGAGAGCGGGGAGAATTCCAAATGCAATCGCTGCCGCGATCGAGATTCCTGAAGCGAATAACAACACCGGGGTGTCGACGCGCACTTCTTCCAGGCGCGGAACTCCGGACGGAATAAGAGCGAGAAAGAGACGCACGCCTGCAAACGCCAGTGCAACTCCAGCCAAGCCGCCAGTGATGCCCAACAGCAGACTCTCCGTCAGTCGAGCTCTCATGAGTTGAGTCTTGCTTGCACCGAGCGCAGCGCGTACGGCGGTCTCGCGTTCCGCATTGACGGTACGCGCTAACTGCAGATTGGCGAGATTAACGCATGCAATCAATAACACTGCGCCAACCGCTGCAAAGATCAGCCAGAGCGCGCCTCCGATGCGGGATGCAACGTCCCGGGTCAATGGTGTCAGGACGATGCCGAAATGGAGCGGGAGATGGGCAGAGATTGTGTATGCGTTTTGCAGGCTTTCCAATTCGGCGTTCGCTTGCGGAAGGGTCACACCGGGCTTGAGCCGGGCGATTGCTTTGTAATTGAAGTTACCCATGTCCGCGGTTCGATCGCGTTCGCTCGGCACGAATGGTTGGAAGAGGAGAGCATCGCGCGCGGTCTCCTGAAACGCAGTGTCCGGCGCGAGGGCAATCTGGGGAAACCGCATTTGCTGTGGGAAAACACCGATCACGGTAGCTGGATCGCCACCACTGATCCGCAGAGTCTTCCCGATGGGGGCGGGGTCTCCGGCCAGCAGGGTCTGCCAACCCTCGTAGCTCAAGATCACGACCGGGGCGCTCCCTGGCGGGCGTCGGCTTCCACAAACCCGCGGCCCAACATCGGCTCGACACCCAGCAGAGAAAACAGGTTTGGGGAGGAAAAAACCGCGCCCACAATATGCGGATGATCGCCATTGATTGAAACGCTAGTACCAAACTGACCAAAGATGGCGATGTCGTTCAGAGGTATGGGCATTGCTTTTCAAACGCTGGACATGGCGGTAATTGTTGGGAATGGCGGTTTTTCCGGTTTGCGGATCTTCTTCAGCCTCGCGCAGCACGACCAGGCGCTCAGGGTCGCGAAAGGCGAAGGGCTTGAGCAGAACCGCATCCACCACACTGAATACCGAGGTCACCGCGCCAATCCCCAGAGCCAGGGTGAGAATTACAGTAGCCGCGAATCCGGAAGACTTGCGAAGACCTCGAGCGGCGAAGCGGACGTCGCGAACCATGTGCTCGATCCACGGCAATCCTCGCTGAGCGCGATAGGTTTCGCGTGTCTGGGTTATCCCGCCAAACGCACGCAGTGCGGCATTCCGGGCAGCCTCCGGTGACATTCCGGCCTTGATTTTTTCTGCAATTGCCAGGTCGATATGCGCGTGCAACTCTTCTTCGAGGTCCGCGTCGAGGTTTTTTCTCCGGAAGATCGCAGCACAGCGACTGAGAAGTGTGCGAAGCCAGTCCATAGAAGACTCCTAATTCGACGGCGCGAGAAACCGCGCCATGGTGGATGCCACGCGTTCCCAGTTTTCGGTTTCTTCGGCGATCTTTTTGCGTCCAATGCGGCTGAGCGAATAGAACTTGGCCCGGCGGTTGGTTTCGGAGAGACCCCACTCCGACTTAATCCATCCGCGCTGCTCGAGCCGGAGCATGGCGGGGTAGATGGTTCCCTGGTTGAGCACGATGGCGTCGCCACTGACCTGCTCGATGCGACGGGCGATTCCGTATCCGTGAAGCGGTCCCATGGCCTCGAGAGTCTTCAGCACCATGAGATCCAGCGTGCCTTGCAAAACATCTGATTTGTTCTCGCCCATCTTCGCTCCTGTTGAGATTCAACATATACGCTCGTCATAGTCAGAATGTCAACAGGATGCGTTGAAAACGCTGGCAGTTCCGAAGTGGAGAGCGGCCGATTGATGTCGTAGAATCCTTCTATGACCGACCGCATGGCATTTTCCCTTGCCCAAGCCGACCCGGAAGTAGCAGCAGCCGTTGAACATGAAGCCTTTCGCCAGCACGAGGGGCTGGAGATGATTGCCAGCGAAAACTTTGTTTCGGAGGCGGTGCTGGAAGCTGCTGGTTCGATTTTCACGAACAAGTATGCCGAGGGCTATCCGGGGCGCCGCTACTATGGCGGTTGCGAATACACCGACGTGGTTGAGAATCTTGCGCGCGATCGCGCGAAGCAGATCTTCGACGCGGAGCACGCGAATGTGCAGCCGCACTCGGGCTCGCAGGCGAACGCGGCGGCGTATATGGCGGTGCTGCAGCCTGGGGATACGATTCTTGGACTTGACCTGGCCCATGGCGGTCACCTGACGCACGGGCACAAGTTGAGTTTCAGCGGAAAGCTTTATCGCACGACGTTCTATACCGTGCGGCGCGACACCGAAGTGATCGACTACGACGAGCTCGAGGCAATCGCGGTGCGGGAGAAGCCGAAGGCGATTATTGGCGGCGCGAGCGCTTATCCGCGACTTTGGGATTTTGCGCGGATGCGGCAGATCGCGGACAAGGTTGGCGCGGTCTACATCTTCGACATGGCGCACATTGCGGGGCTGGTAGCGGGCGGATCACATCCGTCGCCAGTGCCGCATGCGCACATCACGACGACGACGACACATAAAACACTGCGAGGACCGCGCGCAGGATTGATTCTTTGCGGGAAGAACTACCAGGTGGGCGAAAAGGCGGAACAGACGATCGGGAAGGCCATTGACATGGCGGTATTTCCGGGCCAGCAGGGCGGCCCGCTGGTTCATATCATCGCGGCCAAGGCGGTTGCATTTGGCGAGGTGCTGCGACCGGAGTTCAAGTCGTATGCGGCACAGATTGTCACCAATGCCCAGGCGCTTGCGTCATCGTTGCAAGAGGCGGGCTATCGCCTGGTTTCCGGCGGCACCGACAATCACCTGATGCTGGTGGATGTTTTCGAGAAGGGAATCCTCGGTTCAGAGGCTGAGAATGCCCTGGGCAAAGCGGGCATTACGGTGAATAAGAACGCGATTCCCTACGACACCAATCCGCCGCTCAAGCCTTCGGGCATTCGCATCGGGACGCCGGCCCTGACTACGCGCGGCATGAAGGAAGCAGAGATGAGGATCATCGGGTCGTGGATCGCGAGGGCACTGGAGAGCCGCAACGACGATGCGGCGCTCGAGCGCATTCGCGGCGAGGTTGCAGAACTGGCGAACCGGTTCCCGCTCTATGCATGGCGGCGCGCCTCTGCAGCGGTCGTGGCCTGAGAGCCGGTTTCAGCAGAGAAGAGTACATGCAGGAAAGCAAAACCCGCAGCCTTCGGGCCGCGGGTTTTTCGTTTCGGCTGTCTTGCTTTATTCGACCGCATTGGTGGCGATGGTTTGCCTGTACCACTCGGCGCTCAGCTTCGGGTAGCGCTTGAGGGTTTTGAAATCCACGTAGTGGATGCCGAAGCGCTTCGAATAGCCGTCGGCCCATTCGAAGTTATCGAGCAAACTCCAAAGGAAGTAGCCTTTCACGGGATACCCCTCGTCCACCGCGCGGTGCAACTGCGTGATGTGATTGCGCAGATACATTACGCGATCCACATCCTCGACGCGATTGTCGGAAGTGAGCACGTCGTCGGAGGAGGTTCCATTTTCTGTGATGAATACAGCGGGCACCTTTTCCTTCCAGATGTCGCAGATGTTGCGGACTGTCCAGTAGACACATTCGGGCGAGATCTGAATCCAGGGAGAGAACATGTGCGGATAGGATGAGGGCATCGGCTCTATAACGTAGCCTTTTGCGGAATCGGCAGCTCTGACGTAAGAGGGGTTGTAGGCGTTGAGGCCGACAAAGTCGAGGGGGCTTGCGATCGCCTTCATATCGCCTTCTTCGACTTTGGGTGCGTTCGCTCCCTGCTCTGCCAGATAGCTGTCGGGATACTTACCGTCGAGAATCGTCGTCAGGAATGGGGCGTTGCCGTCGCGCGTGGCTTTGCGGGTGGCTTCGATGTCGGCTTCGGTCTCCATCACAGGAACGAAGATGGAAGCGTTCTCCGCCAGACCAACCTGCGTTCCGCTCGATGCATTTGCGCGGATGGCCTGAACACCGAGGCCGTGGGCAAGGATTCCGTGATGGCGCACCTGGTTGACCTGAGCCGGCGCGAGTTTCAGGCCTGGAGCAAACTGTCCTTCTTTGTAACCCAGGTCGGTGAAGCACACGAATTCGTTGGTGGTCATCCAATGCTTCACGCGATCGCCGAGGTGTTTAGTGATGTAAGCGCAGTAGTCGGCGAAGGCTTTCGAGGTATCGCGGGATTGCCATCCGCCCGGCAGAGCGCCGCGGGAGTATCCCAATGGAACATGGTGATGTAGGGCGTTATGTTATTGGCAAGCAGCTCATCTACGACACTGCTGTAATAGTCGAGCCCTTTCTGGTTTACTTCGCCGGTTCCGGTGGGAAACACGCGCGACCAGGAGATCGACATACGATATACCTTCACGCCGAGGTTTTTCAGGAGCTGCACGTCGGTCTTGTAGAGGTGATAGGAATCGTCGGCCACATCGCCGGTGTCGCCGTTATGTGTTTTCCCGGGTGTGTGCGAGAACACATCCCAGAGAGACGGGCCCCGTCCGTCTTCTTTTGCAGCGCCTTCAATCTGATAAGAGGCGGTCGCGCAGCCCCAGAGGAAGTCACTGGGGTACGCAATTCTTTTTGGCAGCGGCTGGCCAAAGGCGAACCTTGGCAGTGAAATTCCGGCGCAAGCCGCGGTGGCCGCAGCCGCCACGCTCTTTCCAAATTGACGGCGTGAAATCTTGCTCATTTCGAACTCCTTAAACGTACCAAAACGTTTTAGCAGAAGCTTTCAGGGGTGGCAAGGCATTTCTAGCCCGGGGAGTTCGGGAGGGGGAGAATCAAAGGTACCGGCACGGAACGCGCTTCATGTACCCAGTTTTGAGGGTCTGAGCGATCCGTCCCTGATGTTGCGTCGGAGGTCAAGCTCGATCCTGAAGTGTCAAATTGTATGGCAGGCGAAGTAACTTGGAATGATGGCGCCGATGGCACATAAGAAATCCAAAGTTTCATGGACGATGCAAGACCGCAAGCCGGCAAGAAGAGCCACACTGTCCATATTTCTTGTTCTGTTCCTTCTGCAGGGCAGGGCGCATGCCTTTGCGGGGCAAGCGAAGACTCTGCACAATTCGGACATCGAGATCTCGTTTGTTGCCGGAGAGCATCAACCTCGGATGGAGAGAATGAAACTCGCCTCCGGGAAGGCGTTCCAAAATCTCACAGACGAAAGCCTGCCGGCGTCGATCGAGTCGGGGGGAAAAGTGGTCAGCGTGCGATGGGAACTACGGCCCGAGCTGGGGTCAGCGGACTCGCATCGTCTCAAGTTTGTTTACGAGTCGCAAAAACCTCACCTGAAGCTGTCGTGGATATGGGAATGCCGGGCAGGCTTCGGCGCGGTGGAACACTTCATTCGTGTGGAGAACCTTTCCGGCGAGGAGGTATGGCTTCCTCTGATCGATTCTGTCCGCCTGCGGTTTGCATATACGACGAACAAACAGATTGATCACTTCTATGTTGAGAAAGGGGCCGACACGCCTTCGCCTCAGGGCACGCACCTGGTGCCTGTGACCGACGGTTATCGCTGGGCAGGAAGATCTTCCACGTACGCGGTTCGGTTCCCGGGTGAATCGCGCGAGATTATTCCTGCGGAGTTTGTGTTTGATCACGACGATATGCAGAGTGGCTGGTATGCCGGCATCGAGTTCAGTGGACGGACACGTATTTCTCTTGAGCGAGCCGGCGATACGGTCAGCTCTGTGCTCGGCCTTGATCCTGAGCCGGGCCCATTTCGCACTCGCATTGAAGCAGGCGGCGCGTTCACCACTCCGACGGTATTTCTGGGCGGCTTTTCAGGGGGAGCGGATGGCGCGTCGAACCAATTGCGGCCATGGGTGCGAGCTGTTCTGGGTAATCCACTGACGTGGAAGGATCCGCAATATCCGCTGACTGTGAATAACAGCTGGGGAAGCGGCATGCAGGTGGACGAGGCTCTCGCTCTCCGGATGATTTCCGACTCCAAAGAGCTTGGCCTGGAAATGTTTCATCTCGATGCGGGCTGGTTTAGAGCGGTTGGAGACTGGCATCCGGATCCGAGGAAGTTTCCGCGCGGACTCACGCCGATTGTCGATGCCGCTCACAAAGAAGGCCTCCGTTTCGGGATCTGGGTTGACTGGACGCAAGCTGGCTTGAGCACGCAACCCGGCGCCTTCAACGTCAACGATCCGAAGATCCATGACTGGTTGATCACAGACCTTCCGGCGAATTGGAAACCCGAAGAGTTCAAAGGCCAGACCATGGATATTGGCGTTCCTGCTGCCAGAGAGACTCTCGGCCTCGAAGTCAAGCGCATCGTCGAGGAATATCACCTCGACATGCTGGAGCATGATGGATATCTCGTTGCCAAGGGGTGCACCCGCGAAGATCATCCCCACGCGCCTCCCAATCAAAGCTCCATGAAAAGTTTGCACGACGGCCCATGGGATTTTGTTTTCGCTTCGAATTCAACGGACGTGAGTTATCACGCGGTGCGAGCGTACTACAGCATCTATGAGCAGGCCCGTCGCGAGCATCCTGGATTGCTATTTGAGATCTGCAATGACGGGGGCCGAATGGTGGATTTCGGCTCTGCTGCCCATGGCGACTATTTCTCAATCACGGACACGTACGATCCTCTTTCGAACCGCCGCGCCTTTTACGACGCGAGTTTCATGCTTCCGCCAGCGATGCTTGAGAGCTACGTGGAGAAGTGGCCAACGCCGCAGCTCTGGAACTTTCTATATATGCTTCGAAGCGGGATGATGGGCTGGGTGTCAATCATGACCGACACCAATGCATGGTCGGCCGAGCAGCACGAGGCTGCGCGCAAGGCCATCTCACTTTACAAGGACAAATTAAGGCCGCTGATCCGCGATGCGCAGCTATTTCACGTCTCGCCGCGTCCAGATGGAATCCACTGGGACGGCATTGAATACTGGGATCCGAAACAAAAGAAGGGCGTGGTTTATGCGTTTCGGGGATCTGACGCCGGGGAATCCCATCATGTGTTTTTGCTGCGCGGGCTGGATTCTGAGAAGGTCTATGCACTTTCGTTTCAGGATAAGACAGAAGCGGATACGAATGTTTCGGGTGCAGAGCTTGCGCGACGTGGCCTGGATGTGAAGCTGGATCACCCGCTGAGCTCAGAGTTGATCTTTATTGAAGAGGCCGGGGCAGCACGATGAAAGCTGAAATTACCGAGGTTGCCGACCGATGCGGCTTTTGCAATCCCGCAGATTCGGTGTTCAGGCAGTCGGTGTTCAGTTTCCCACGGGAGTGAGCCTTGCCATCAGGCCATCTGAGGGGCCCACGAGCGCACCGTCATCCTGCATGGTGAGGTTCGTTATGTCATCTTCGCAAACCAGACTCACGGCTTTGCCGGATTCCGAGTAGCTGCAGGTGTGAGTGACGGGGCCGGCAGATACCAAAGCTCTGCCTCCAGACTTGAATTCAACCTGAACCACTCCTCCATTGTTGTGATACGTGTGACCTGTGACGCGGCCGCCGCAGGCGCACAAGGCTGCGCACAGAACTAACGTTGGAAGGAATGAATGCAATCTGCGCATCTCTTGCTTCCTTTCCGCCGAGCTATCTGGAGGCTTCGAAAGTGCCCAGTTTGCAGCGGGCGTTGCGAGGGAGGTAGTCCACGCCGCCTCCGTCTCCTTGAATTGCCCTGCGGCCCGCCACGTCCACATCGCCGGAGCCCGTGAGCGTTCCGCCCGGCTGCAAAACGAGAGACAGAGGTCCGGTGCTGTTTTGAAACTTGACAGTCAGTTGGCTACCGTCCGGAGATATTGAGTAGGCCTCCGAACTGAAGGACTCTCCGCATTCGAGCGTTGCGGAATCGTCGCGGAACTCGATCTTCAGTCCGCCCGGCGCCGCATAAGTTCCGTTCAACCGCAACCCCGGTGCGGTGTTCGCCGATTTGCTTTCTTTGCTCCCGAGAACCTGAGTCAGCGCACCCGACATGGTCACGTTCGCCCCCGTTGGGGGAAGCGCACCCGCATTGCAATGTTCTGTTTTAGGAGCGGTGGGCACTTCGTAGTGATGCTGGGTCGTCGGCGTCCAATCGGTGGAGGTTGTCTGCTGATCGACGGAGAACTGCCCTCCATTCTGGTGGAGTTGATCGGCACTGTACTCGCGTTGTTCGCCCGGATCGAGTTGCCGTTGCGTTGTCGTTGTCGTGGTCTGCATCTGGTAGCTGGTTGAGGCGTTGTCTCTTGCTCCCGCCGATGACGACTCGGCCATCCACCAGTGATCGGTCCCGGGCCAGTGAGATTTCCTCCGAGCTTGTAGGAAAGGAGGAGCGGTTTGGGCGATATGGGGACCTTCACCGAGATCTGCAAGCCGGAACGCTCCACCGTGTACGGAAGCGGCTGTGGAATCAAAGATCCGCAAGAGACCATCACGTGGTCCTGCTGAAATTGCAGTGCGAATGATCCGGCCGAGTATACGCCGGTCAAACGCAGGCCCACGGGCGTGTCGGGAACGACGCCCTTCAACGGATTGCCGCCGAACAGGTCCTGCGCGCCAACTTTGAGTCCTTCGCCCAGACACTCAACCTCGCTGCGACCGGATTCGACGCAATGCCGCGCGGCAACGGAGCCAGGATCCTTTGCGTAGCTGGCCTCGGCGTTTGCAGCCTTGATGTCGTTGTCCACTTGTTTTGTTGCGGCGGTCTTCTCGCGATGAACAGCCATGGCATATTGATCGTCACTGCCACCGACGATGCGGGCAAACGCATCCTGCGTACCGGGCGTCAGAAACGTGGTCCAAACCGGAATTCCTTCAAATCCGAACTTCGGGTCATTGCGTTTGAACCGGTATGGATTCGAAGCGGGATCAAATTGCTGGCCCGGAAACTTTTGCGTGGCTGCCTGAGCCAGTTGGGACTGAACGCTGGCGTAGTCGCTTAGAAACTTCTGTTCGTCTGGTGTAAGAGCGCGAGAGCCGGCGAGAACGCGAATGATTTCACTTAGCTGGTACAACGCGCCGATGGCACGCACCACGTTTTCCTGCGGTTTGCCGACGAGCATCCCCTGGACCACTCGCAAAGGATTGGGAAACTCGGCCAGATAAGCAGGATTGAATGCCACCAGGGGCTTGCACGCGCTGACATGACTTTGAATTTCGGCAAGCGGCTTCGGCGCCTGCGCGATGAATTTCCCATCCTGCTCGAGCCTGATGAAACAAGCCTGCTGGCCGGCTTGTCTCTGGCACTCGAAGACCGTCATGGTCGTTCCGGCTCCGCAGTCCCAGCGCGAATTATTCAGTGAGCCCGATGGTTGCGCGGGCGCAGACGGGGTGGCCGAAGGCTGCGCCGATGCAGACACCGCTGCTGAACCCTGCGCCTGGCCCTGGCCCTGCACCTTGCACATTTTGGTCATTTGGTAAACGACAGCTTGCCGGGTGTTGTAGCGCTCTGAGTCCTGCCCGGTTTGATAAAAGCAGGCCTCGAACTTCGGCCATTTCTCGCAGCGATGCACAACGTACGTACGGCCATCGTTGCAGAGATAGGGAACATTGAATTGGAGGCCATCCGGCTGCTGCTGAGCGGCAACGATTCCCGAGGCGCAAAACAAAAGAGGCGCGGCAAACCAAATCTTTTTCATTTCTGCTCTCGAAACCTGACGGTTGGGAGGACGACAATTGTGCTGAGGCAAGGCGATGCGCAGCTTACTTCTGCTTCCTCAGCGGAGGCATGAAGCTCCCCTGCGGTCCGGTGAGCGAGCCGTCGTCGTGGATATTAAATACGGTTTTTCCGGCTTCTCCCTTGCAACTGAGCGTCAGCTGCTTTCCACTGCTCTCGTAGGAGCAGTCCTGGACATCGCCCATGAAGGTGAAATTGGCGCTGCCGCCGGAGCGCAGCTCAAGAATGACGGCCCCATTTGCGTCGGTGTATGTTCCCGTCATACCTGATTTGCAACCTATCAGCAACATGACGCAAATTCCCGCAAGTGGAAACGGAGATCGCAAAACACTCATGTGTTCCTGCCTTTCGTGTGCCTGGTGCGAGTGACACAGCGTCGATTTTGTGAATGCCTACCTGCCAGTGCTGGCAACCGTTATTCCTGCACCGCCCAGGGTGGCGAGACTGGTCTCCGGCGAAGGGGTGATGGTGATTCGCTTGAGATTATTCGCATCCTGGACCAGAACCGACAGGCTTCCGTCGGGCGCCATTTCCCACCATGCCTCCTGGGAATTCGGAGAGACTGCTGTGTCCGCCTCAGCCACGGCTTTGCCATCGACAAAGATGCGTAATGCATCTCGCGAGGGCACTGCCTGCGCCCAGGCAACATGTTTGCTGTCTGCCGTGAACTGCAAAACCTTCATTCCAGAATTAGCAACCACCGGTGTGTATTTGCCGTCGAGGAATATTCCGGAGGCGTACTCGCTGGTTGCGGTTGAAGGTACCGAATCGACCGCGATGTGCTGGCTGTCGGGGCTGAAAACATAGTGAAAGCGCGGAATGCTGGGTGTGCCGAGGTTGGTATTCATCTGCAAGGCACCATCAACCACCAGTCGTTGCGCGCCTCCCTGGAAGTAGGCTCGGTAGGCATAGTGCTGCCCATCGGGAGAAAAGCGCAGATCGGTCCCGCTCTGTGCCCCATCCGGGAGAGCAAGGGTTTTGCCGTCCATGTACAAGGTGCCGGGGCCGCCGGTGAGGCTGCAGATTGCTCCAGCCCGGCCGCCGGCAGGAGCGACTACCATGGCACCGCGAGTGTTGATTACCGGCGGGGTGGGTTCCGGCAAACATGTTTCCGATTCCTGATCGCCGATGATGGCATAGGGTTTGCCATTCGAGAGCGCGGTGTATGTGAGTTTCGATGAGTCCGCTGTGAACACGAGATGATCGACGACCTGATACTCCTGTGCACGCTTGCCGTCAACGAACACGTATTGATGATTCTGGGTAGTCGTGAATCTGGCGGCATAATGCTTTCCATCGGGGCTGAAGGTGACCTGATCGATCGTGGCACCGCGCTGGTGAACGATCTCCGTGCCCGGCACTTTCTTGCCGTCGACTACAAGGAATTGGACCGGAGCGGGGGTGTGGATCGCCGAATCGACCAGAGCCAAAACCATGTTGCCCGCCGGAGCGACGTAAAGACTGAGGTGATCGGCGCGCATGAATACTTTGCCGTCGAGCATGGCTTCTGTGTTCGACGCCGCGCCAGGGTGTTCGATCGTGGTGTAGAGGTGCTGGCTATCCGGGCTCCATTGCGGAGCTCCTCCGCGATAGGGCGCGACTTTTCCGTCAACGACTAAACCCCATTTGGTGTCGTCGGCCTGATCCGTGACGATGAGGGCGTAGTGATTGCCGTCCGGGCTGAACGAGATGTTCGTGAGGTCCTGTCTGCCGCCGCTCATCGAGCTTGCGCTGCCGGGGACCTCCTTGCCATCAAACAGGAAGCGCGTGCGGCTTCCGCCTTTCATCGTGGATGTCACTGCGTCGCTGAAGAGAAATACGTGCTGGCTGTTCGAGGTGAAACCGAGTTTGCAGCTGGACCCATCGAACCTGCCCATATTGGATTCGGAGCTGCGCAGGAACTCCTTGCCATCCACCATGACCACCATCTCGTCACCGAGGCGGCCGCAGTAGGCGTAACGCTTTCCGTCGGGACTGAAAGCGATAGCGGCCTCTCCCAAGGAATTGAGGCTTCCGCCAAGGATGTCATCGAACTTAGGTCCGGGCGTGCCGTCGTAGTAGATGACGGCGCGGCTGCCGCTGCTTTCAAGAGTGGCGACGTGGACCCCGTGCGGACTGATGAAGAATTTTGCCCCGCTCGACAGTGGCGCCAGTACCGTTTCTTCGACTTTGGTCCCGTTCGGCGGATGGATCGGGCCGGACTCGTCGTGATTGGATTGCTGGCTGCTGCGAGTCTGCGGATGTTGTCCCTGTTGCTGACCCGGTGTCGTGGCTTGCGGGGCCTGCTGCGATTGTTTCTGAGTGATCTCTGCAAGGGCCTGGCAGGCTTTTTGAATACCCTGTTGACACTGCTGCTGCAGGACGTTTTGCTTCATCTTTTGCCAGACGCTCTGCGCGAAGACTTCTCCGGGGATTCCGATCATCAACAAGCAAATGAAGAAGAATATTCTGAATGGGCGAATTGAGCGCTCGCGAGTGGACACTAATGGCCTCCTGACCGAGGGGAATCGAGGGTTTTGACCTTCAGGCGGAACTGCAATTTATTGCCGAGAGAGAGCGATCGGCCCCAGCCGAAATGGCGACGTGCGGAAAGAAAGCCGTATACGGAGAAGGCGCTGACTGTTGTGGGGGAGGCCAAATCCAAAAAGGGTGTTGTTGTGCTGCAACTTCGACTTATCCTGTAGGTCACTGCCAGAAATGTCCTAACGAAACGCTAAAGTTTTCTAAAGGAACGGGGGTTCATGGCAACTTTCCCCGAAACGCACACTCAGAATCGTCGGAGGTGTGGCAATTCGCAAACTGCGAGTTTGACGACCTGCGGTACGAACTCCGAGTCGCGGGCCAGGCAGTGGAGATGGAACGGAAGCCGCTGGATCTTCTTCGATATCTGCTTTCGAGATCCGGAGAGGTTGTCAGAAAAGAAGAATTGCTTGAAGCGGTATGGCCGGGAGTGATGGTGGTGGATGCCTCCCTGGCGACCGCAGTATCCAAACTGAGAAAGGTTCTGGGCGAGCAGGAAGTCATCCAGACGGTGCCACGCGTTGGTTACCGGATCGCAGTGCCGGTAAGCCGGGTTTTGCGGCAGGTTGGTGCGAACGAGCCCGGGGATGCGAAGCAGCAAGCGCCCGACCTCGAGCCAGCGGTCTCATCAACCGAAAATCGGCAGGAGGAGCGCCGCGCCATTTTGAACCGGCGCATGCTTTGGGGAGCGCTCGGCATCGTTTTTGCTGTGGCCGTTACTGCTGGTCTGGTGGTTAGCCGGAATAAGAAGACCGCAACTCCGGACCCCGTCAGCGTCGCGATCCTTCCATTCCAAAACGTGTCAGGCGGAGAGTCGCTGGACTATTTGCGATCGGCACTGCCCGATGAGATTGCGCACACCCTGGCTTCGGCGCGTTCGCTGACGTTGCGTCCGTTGGCAGCGGCGACTCGCTTTTCCGACTCAGGAGTGGACTTTCGAAAGGTTGGGCGCGATCTGGATGTGAATCGCGCAATAACGGGTCATTTTTTGATTATGGGGGACCGCCTTCACATAACCATGGAGGCGGTGGACACAGTTGAAGACCGGATTGTCTGGCACGACAGCTTCGATGTCGCGTCCAACAATTTGCTTGGCATGCAGGAGCAAATCGCGGAGATCACCCGTGGACGGCTGGCCAATGCGCTGGGAGTACGTGAGTTCATCACAGATGCGCCGCCGCTCGCGAACAATGAAGAGGCCTATGAACTTTATCTGAAGAGCGTTGCTCTGAACTGGGATCCAGCACCCGACAGGCAGGCCATCGAGCTTCTGCGGCGTGCCGTGTTGCTCGACCCGAATTATGCGCCTGCCTGGGGGATGCTCGCGCTTCGCTATTACGGGGTTGCCCGCTTTGGAGGGGGAGGCCCGGAGATGCTGGCGCTTTCCGATGCGGCTGCCGAGAAGGAACTCGCACTGAATCCGGATTCACTGGATGCAATCGCAGAGATGACGATCCATCGCACCGAGCGCGGAGACCTGATCAAGGCTCACCAGATTGCTCTCGAATTAATAGGGCGCAGACCAGATGACGCGAACCTGCATCATCTTTTGAGCTACGTGCTCCGCTACGGGGGATCTCTGGATGAAGCTGGTCGTCAATGCGAGATCGCCGTCCTGCTTGCGACGAAGGTTTTGTGGGGTTCGTGCTCGACCACTTTCATGCAATTGGGCAATTACGAGCGAGCGAGATTTTTTATTCGCAAGGACCTGAGTTCTGAATGGTCCAAAGCGCATGCGATCGAGGTGCTGTTGCGTGAGGGCAAAACGGCGGATGCGCTCCATATACCGGCCCCGCAGATTCCGCATTGGGATAGCTACAAAATGTTGCAGGCTTGCGCACGCGGCGCAACGAAGGAAGAAATTCGAGATTTGGCCAAGAGCGTAGAGGTCGATGATGATCCGGAAGTGAATTACCTCTTCGCTGGACACCTGGCCTATTGCGGGCAAACCGAAGCGGCACTGCGAATGCTAAAAATTGCGATCGATCACCACTATTGTTCTTATCCCGCCGTCGACAAAGATCCCTTCTTTGATCGCATAAGAGAGAACCCGCAGTTTAAGCAACTGCGTTCAGCGGGCATGGTGTGTCACAACGATTTTGCGAGCGATCGCGACGAACGTAGATCCAAACCGACTCAGAGCAAGTCGAGCCCGGATATGCGCGGTCTTGATCTGTCGCCCGGCTCCTGAGCGTTTTTCAAGTTCATCAGTGCGCAGGTGACTTGCTCGAGGATTCAGGTAAGCGAGAGCGAGGCAAGGTGCGGGCGGCTGAAGTTGACGCGCATGATGGAGGCAGCGAAGATCCAGCGATCATTGTTGCTCGCGGCGGGCTTCCGTGAGGAGTGCATTGGCGATGGAGGGTAGCGCCAACACCCTGTCGACTGCGCCCCGCAGTATAGCTTCTCTCGGCATTCCGAAGACGACGCAGCTGGCTTCATCCTGGGCGATGGTGCGAGCACCGGCTCTCTTAAGCGCCAACATACCTTCGACTCCGTCGGATCCCATTCCGGTGAGGATGGCAGCGGAGGCATTTGGTCCGGCAGCTTCCGCTACGGAGCGAAAGAGCACATCGACTGCGGGACGCTGGAAGCAGACCAGGGGGCCGTCTTTGATTTCCACGCGGTAGCCCGAGGGTGAGCGCCGAAGGAGCAAGTGGAAATTGCCGGGCGCAATGAGAGCGAGGCCGGGCTCCAACTTGTCGCCATTTTCGGCTTCGCGGACCCGGATGGCGCATAACTCATTGAGACGGTTGGCGAAGGTTCGAGAAAATATTGCGGGGATATGCTGGGTGATGACAACGCCGGGGCAGTTTACGGGGAAATCGATGAGTACTTTCTGAATCGCTTCAGTGCCTCCAGTGGAAGCGCCAATGGCGATAACAGAGGACGGGGGAAAGGACCTGGCGGGTCGCAATAGAACATTCGACGAAGCTGGAGCTGGTGTGCGGAGAGCAGGGGTCTGCAATCGGGCAATTTTGGCTGCACGAATTTTGGATGCGACGCTCAGGCGCAACTCCCCTACCGATTGCGGCCCGCCAGGCTTAGCCAGAACGTCGAGAGCGCCGGCTTCGAGAGCATCAAGGGCCGCTCGACTGGAAGCAACGCCCAAAGAACTGATTACGATAACCGGCATTGGATAGTAGTGCATCAACCTTCTCAAGAACGACACGCCATCCATCCGTGGCATTTCTATATCGAGAGTGATGACATCCGGCTTAAGGGAGAGGATCTTGTCGCGGGCGACGAATGGATCCGGAGCGGTTCCAACTACCTCGATGTCGGGCTCGGACGAGAGAGCGTCCGTGAGCACTTTGCGGACGATGGCGGAATCGTCGACCACCAGCACCTTAATTTTTTTGTCAACGCTCATGCGGATCGTCCAGGCACAGGGCAACGGTGAGGATTCCATTTTCAATTGCGAAACGTTTGTTCGGATGTTGCAGGGGAGCTGGATAGATTCACATTTTCATCCAGCAACAATTCAGGGGCACCGAGTTTGAAGTGTCGATCGTGTTCCACCTGGCTCAAAAGCCAGCCGCACAACATGTTGGCTAATTCGCAGACGACCTGTCCGATTTGAATCGCGCCGAGGGACTCCTCGTCTTCGCCCAGGAACGCTGCAGCCAGGCTGCGGGCGCTCGCTTCGGAAATTCGCAGGCTGAGTGTCCCGGAAGGCTCGCCCTCAAAGACGACTCGAGCCAGGAGGGCCCCTCCTCCGGGTTGGGCGTCGGCCGGAGGCAAGGGCGCGGTGAAGAACATGGTCTCGAGCACAGTCTCAACCCCTCGCGCAAGCATCCCGTTGAAATCATGCTCACTCATGCGACACTCCCAGAATCTTTTCGACTTCGTCCCGCAGAGTTTCAGGAACGAAGGGCTTGCAGACATACCCGGTAGCTCCGAGCGAGAGCATGTGTTCAATGCGGCTGCGGCTTGCGTCTGTTGAGACGACGATGACAGGAATGTCGCGCAGTAATTCGTCTTCCCTTAATCGCCGGACGAACTCTTCGCCGTTCATTCCGGGCATATTGATGTCGGTCAGCACGAGGTCGAACCAGCGCTCACGCAAAGCAATCAATGCGGCCGCGCCATCGGCGGCCTCACGGCACTCTCCCACAGGGAGCCCGGTCAGTGCGATCACTTTGCGAAGGAAGATCCGCATCACCGGCGAGTCATCCACGGTCAGGATGTTTAGCGACATTGACGTGTCTCCTTGGGTGAAACCGAGATGCGCCTGGGCGGGCTCAACTCCCATCTGCTGCCGCCAGGCGATTGCAGGCAGACTCGTCCGCTGCCGACCTCGAGGCGAACGGTTCGAACCACGGTTCCCCCAGTGTCTTCTGCATGAGCAAAGAGGCCGAACTTCCACAAGGCTTTTCGGAGGGCGAGGCAGTTTCGTTTGCCTATATTGAACATCGAGTTATCGTCCATTACCTGGGCGCCGCCCGCTGCCAATACCACGAGGCGGTGTTTGTCGGCACCTTGCTCGAGCGCGGCACCCAACAGGCGTGGTATGGCAGTGTCGGCAAATTTCCAGGGCCGAGGACTGGTATCTGATGTGGATTGGGTTGAGTCCGGAAGCAGGTAGTGGGCCATGCCGGCCACATGGGCGACAGGATCGTGCAGCATGAGAGCGACGCAGGATCCGAGCGCATATGTCACGAGGACAGTGTCCGGATCGCGGCTCACTTGTCCTTCGCCGATACCGATGATCAGCTCTTTCATCGTTGCCCGCCTCGCTTGCGATAGATGGCAGGCTGTACATGCTGCAAGTCGTGGTGGATTCCGTTCAGGCTCTCGGCGTGGCCGATAAACAGATAGCCGCCGGGTTCGAGGCAGTCCGACAGGCGGCACACCAGTTGTTCTTGCGTCTGGGGGCCGAAGTAGATCATCACGTTGCGGCAGAAGATCAACGAGAATCGACCGACATTGAGAAATGGTTCGATGAGGTTGATGCGGCGGAACTCAACCATCGCCCGAATTTCGGGCCGCAGCCGATACCAGCCGTTCCAGCGTCCCTGACCGCGCAACAGATGTTTGCCGAGCCAGGGCGACAACACTCCCTGCAGGCGGCTGGCGGGATAGACGCCATTGCGTGCGGTCTCGAGAGCGCGGCTGGAGATATCGGATGCCAGAATGCGGGGAAGATGCATACTTTGCGCTCCGAAGTACTCGCGCGCAACGAGAGCGATCGTATAGGGCTCTTCCCCGGTTGCGCTCGCGGCGCTCCAGATGCGCCTGGGGCCAGCTTCCTTCCATTCCGGGAAAATGCGATTGATGAGGAAGTCGAAATGCGCCTGTTCGCGAAAGAAGCTGGTGTGGTTTGTCGTAAGTGCATCGATCAGCTGTACCAGAGCTTCGCCCGAATGATCGGCCCTTACGTGGTCAAAATAGGATCGAAACGTTGGGAAACCGAGGTGACGCATCAGCTTTCCCAAACGAGCGGCTACCAATTGTTCCTTGCCCTCACCCAGTTCCACGCCGAACTGCTCGCGCGCCAGCGTAGCTACCGTGGTGAATTCATGGCGTGAGAGCGAGAGCGGACCAACGAGAGGTTTGAGTTCCTGCGTTCGCGTCCATTGGCGAACCGGCTCTTTCATTTCGATCTCCCGCGAAAAATCCCTTCCAGATCGAGAATCAAGCCAACCCGGCCATCCCCGAGGATGGCGCCGCCGGCCACTCCAGGGATATCCTTGAGCGTTTCCCCCAAGCTCTTAATGACGACCTCCTGTTTACCGATGAGGTCATCCACCATCATGCAGAACGATGCCCCTGCAACCTCGGCCACGATCAGAAGGCATTCCAAAGGGTTCTCGGAATTCGGCCGAATGTTGAAGCGTTCGTAAAGGCGCACCATTGGCAGCAGGTTGTTTCGGACCAGCGCCATCTCTTGCCGACCCTCGACCGTAAATACGATTTCTTTTGAGGGTCGCAGCATTTCGCGCACCGAGAAAATAGGAACCACATACCGCTCGGAACCGACTCCTACGATCAGCCCTTCGATCATGGCGAGGGTCAGAGGCAGGCGCAGCGAGAAACAGGAGCCGCGGCCTGGCGTTGAGGCGATCTCGAGGCGCCCGCGCAGCTTCTGGATTTTCTTCTTCACAACATCCATGCCGACGCCGCGCCCGGAGATATCGGTAACTTCAGTGGCGGTGGAGAACCCGGGCTGAAGAATGAACTCGAAGACCTCTCTGTCGGATAGATTGGATCCATCTTCGACGAGTCCGGTACGGCGTGCTTTCTCGAGAATGGCCTCGCGACGCAAACCGCGACCGTCATCGGAGATCTCAATCACGATGTGACCCGCCTGATGAAATGCGCGCAAGCAAACATGTCCCGTTGGATCTTTGCCGGCGGCGAGACGCTCTTCCGTAGTCTCAAGGCCGTGGTCGATCGCATTGCGAACCATGTGCATCAACGGATCGGCGAGTTCTTCGACGACATTTCGATCCAGTTCCGTGTCGCCGCCGACCGCTTCCATCTCCGCGGACTTGCCGGTCCTGCGCACGAGGTCCCTGACCATCCGGTTCATCTTCTGGAACAGGCCGCCGATTGGCACCATTCGCATGGACATGGCTATCTTCTGCAAGTCAGTGGTGATCCGCGCCAGTTGCGCAAGGCTGTGCAGGGCCGAGGGGCTGTGGAGAGCTGCGAGTTCGGGATGATGAAGGACCATCGACTCAGCAATCACCATTTCGCCGGCCATATCGACGAGATGGTCAAGCTTGGCGGTGTCCACCTTGACCGATCGGGTCTCGGATTGCTCTCTGCGGTCATCGCTGGTGCGCCGGTCATTGCTGCGGCGGCGTTCGATACCGTCCCACTCTGCCGCCGGTTTAGCAGGCTCTTCCCGCGTTTCTCGCGCCGGGCTCATCGACATCGACTGCAAGTCCACAGCGTGTTTCTGAGTCGGTGCTTCTCCGCCGGCCGAGCAGCGGAGCCTCTCGATCAGGAGCTCACGTTCAGGCAGGGGGCCTGCATCGTTGCCCGCAAGGCCTTTTTCCACTCTCAGGAGCCACGCCTTGAGAAAGTCCGCGGCAGCAAGCACGATATCAACAACTGCCGGATCGATCACCAGTTTGTGATTGCGCGCCTGGTCCAGAAGCGTCTCGGTTTCGTGTGCGACGTCGCGAATATCGCCAAGGTCAAGGAAGCCTGCCAGTCCCTTGATCGTATGAAAGGCCCGGAATACCGTGTGAATCGCTTCGGAATTCTCCGGTTCCTTTTCGAGGATGATCATTTGCGCTTCGACCTGCTCAAGATGATCGCGACACTCGAGAATGAAATCGCCCACGAGTTCGCGGTCTTCTCCGAGGGGAACCGACGAAAATACGGGTGTCGCCTCCCGGAAGGCAACATGGTTGGCCGTGAGGGCTTCGCCGGAAACTATTTCAGTTTCGCTTTCGCCCAAGAGTTGTTGCATGCGGGTTGTGCAGTCGGAAAAATGAGTTTCACTATCGGTTGGGTTTCCGGCCGAGGGAACTCCGAGGGTCGCCGCTGCAATCGTTGCAACGTCCTCCCGGCCGGCCGCTTTGGCCTCTTCGCAAATTCGAGTGAGAAACTCGCGCCGTTGTAAGCTGTCCAGGTCTCCCATGACAAACCTCACGGCAACCTCCTGGATGAGAGCGCGCAGTTTATGCAATGAGGCGCTTTGCCCCGCCGAAATGGGTTGCACGTTCTCCATTATTTTCCCGGTCCTTTCGGTTGAATGCATGCGGCGACAGTGCATCCTTGCAGGACGAGCGCTGCTCTCTCATGAACGAATCCGGCGCAAGAAGAGAAGACCTAGTCTCCGTCTACACCATGGCTCTGAAGTCAGTCTCCATCGGGATGGGGTCAGATTTCACAGTTGCCGACCTGGCGGGCTGAGCTTTCGGTAGCGCGGCAGCCGGCTTGAGGTCGGAGAATCTGTTTGAGCGGCGGGTGGAGTACGCCGCATGGCTTCTCTCGTCTTGTTCCATGCCGCCAACCAGGATGGAGAGCTGATGTGCCACCTGCATGAGCGTGGAGGCCTGCGCTGTAAGTTCTTCTGAAGCAGCCGCGCTCTCTTCCGCGTTGGCTGCCGACTGCTGCGTGACCTGCTCCATCTGAATCAACGCCTTGGCGATCTGATCGATGCCGCGAGTCTGATGCTGGCTGCCCAGCGTGACCTCGTCCACCAGTGTCTTGATCTTCCCCGATTCCTCGGTGATGGTGCGGATCGCCACCGCGACGTGGTCAACTTTGACCTGGCCGTCGTTGGACCTGGCGATGGATTCTTCAATCAGGGCGGCCGTGTCTCTGGCTGCCTGCGCGCAGCGCTGCGCGAGGTTGCGAACTTCATCAGCTACGACAGCGAACCCCATGCCGGCCTCGCCGGCGCGAGCTGCCTCGACCGCCGCATTCAGGGCCAGAATGTTGGTCTGGAATGCGATTTCATCGATCACCTTGATGATCTTGGCGACTTTGTCACTGGACTCCTTAATGTCGGCCATGGCGCCGATCATGGATTCCAGCGAGGCGTTGGTCTGGGCAAATTCCTGTTGCGCGTGCATCACGAGGGTATTGGCGGCCTGAGAGTTCTCAGCATTCTTGTGCGCCATGGAATTGATTTCCTCACCGCTGGAGGAAGTCTCGGCAAGAGCGGCCGCCTGTTGGGAAGCGCCTTGCGCCAGCGATTGGCTGGAGGAAGAGATCTGGCTGGCAGCACTAGCTACTTGTCCTGCGCCCTCATTGAGTTCGACCACCGTCTGCCGCAAGACGCGATTGATGCTCCTGACGATGAAGAACGCCATGGCGGCGCCGCAAAGGACTGCAAAGCAGAGAGACGCTCCAGTTCCATGATTTAGCAATTGTTGCTTCCCGAGCCGCAGCTTCAGCGGTGTCGCGGGCAGAAGAGCGGTTATATTCAGCCAGCTTATCGACTCGATTTTGCGCTTCCTCAAAGAGCGGGATCGTCTCCGACTTGTACTTTTTGACGACATCTTCAGTTTTGCCGGAAGCAGCAGCCGCGCGGAGCTCAGTCCAGGACTGGCAGGCTCTCTCGATTGCGGGACCGATAGGTTCAAAGAGCTGCCGGTCTTCGGGCTTGGTCAACGTCGCCTCGTAAGCCTTTAGCGTCTCCTGAACCTTCGCCTGATTTGCGGCAAAGTCGCGGTCATCCGCCTCCAGGCTCTCTTTGAGAGCCATGCTCAGCAAGGCCCGAGTCGCCAGTCTTCTCTGATCAATAATCAGCGAGCCGAGTTTCGAACTGGTATTAAGGCCAGGAATCGAGTCCGCCTGCAGCGAATGAATACCCGACGACAGATTCCCGATACTGATCAGCGAGGCAATCGCAAGCAGTACCGTGAACGCGACCAGCAATGTGCCGGTAAGTGCAATCCTTCTTCCAATAGTCATTGTCTTCATCTCATCACCGTTCATTTCTTCTGCTCTAAGCGAGCATTGATCCCAATCCGTGTATTTCCTCGTTGCTCAAGATTCGATCGATATCAAGCAGGATTTTGACTTTGCCTTTTATCTTCGCCATCCCGAGCAGATAGGAGGTCCCCGAGAACGAACCTCCGCCGAAGTCCGGCGTGTCTTCAATATCTCCGGCCGACAAATTCAGAACTTCCGATACCGTATCGACGATGATTCCGGTGTGGAGCACCGTACCTCCTGACTGCACCTGCACGACGATGATGCACGTCCGCTGTGTGTAATCCATCTCGGGCAGGTGGAACTTGAGGCGTAGATCGACGACTGGAATCACCTTGCCCCGCAGGTTGATAACGCCTTTCATGTAGGCAGGCGTCTGCGGTACCGCTGTGATCTCCTGAATTCCCATGATTTCGCGCACTTTTAGAACCTGTATGGCGAATTCTTCCCGGCCCAGAAGGAAAGCGAGATATTTTCCGACGCGTGGATCGCCAGTTTCGGCCCTTTCCGCTTTCCTTGATTGCGCGGCAATCGCAAGCATGCTGCCTTCGACCTGGGGTCTGAGTGCGCAGGATCCGGATGCTTCAGCACCTTTTAATGTTGACTCCGCAATTGCAGTTGACATAAGCCCCCTTTGTTCTTCTGTCCCATTGGCCTATGCACAAATATCGGCAGAACATCACCAGACTTGATTTGCAGGCGAATTTGCGTGGACGCGAGTGATCGCTTCACCTGCCTTTGATAAGCGCAAGAGACGGGCGAAGAACATGGAATCGTCGTCGTGTGCGACCTGCGAATCGCTCAGCGCGAGATAGTTTGCAGGAGGGCGGTGCTTCCGGAAGAGATCTCAACCGTCTGACGGCGAGACTCAAAAACGATGGCGTGGTCGCCGATCGATCCGTTGCCGGTCATTGACACCGTATTCAGCCCATATACGCCGCAGGCGCTGGGCGAGAACACGGCGATCGACTGCTCACCGATTAAAGGTTCGCAGTTCGAATTTGCATTGACACTTTCTGAGGCGAGCAGACGGGAGCAGATCCCGCCGCTTTCTTCTAATCAATCGAACGGCTTCCAGTTTGTTAAATTCCCCAAGCTGCGAGGCAGGCCGGCGCTATGATGCTCCGAGCGTGTATCGGGAACTGACAACCCGCTCATGTCTGTTTTCCACGCCGACCCAAAATTTTCCCGTAACCGCGAACGTTGATACCTGTCTAAGGGGCTGAATGCAGGGAAGCGATCACTCGATTGTCCGGGCCGTACTGGCGGGGGACAAGGAAGCGTACGGCGCGCTTGTGCGCGCTCATAGTGCGAGTGTCTTCCGAGTGGCATTTCGGATTGCCGGTAACGAAGCGGACGCGGAGGAGATTGTGCAGGAAGCGTTTCTGCGGGCGTATCAACGATTGGAGAGCTACCAGGGACGATCCACCTTTGGAACCTGGATATATCGGATTGCTGTGAATTGCGCTCTAAACCGGATCACCCAGCCGGAAATTGAAGCAGATTATCGTCTCGGCGAGGAAGCGAATACCGAGGAGAAAACGGTGCAGGTGCCGGCACAGGATGCCGATCCGGAGCGGGTGCTGTTGAGCAGCGAGATCCGCACCGCGCAGGACCTGGCGATGCAGAGGTTGACACCGACCGAGAAGAGCGCATTCGTGCTGCGGCATCTGGAGGAGCGCTCGACAAATGAGATCGCAGAGGTTCTGAATATTGCACCTAATGCGGCAAAGCAGGCGGTTTTCAGGGCAGTGCAGAAGCTACGGAGAGAACTGGCGCCGCTGCGGAGGAATTCATGACGCATTTGAACGAGGAAGAACTGATCGAGCAGTATTACGGCGAAGGAACGAGCGAAGCCGTTGCTCACCTGAAATCCTGTCGCGAATGCTCGGGAAGGTACGGCAAGGTCAAGGAGAGTCTGGATGCGATTGTTCCGATAGCAGTGCCGCAAAGGAGTGCGGATTACGCAGAGCGTGTGTGGGAGACACTGCGTCCGCAATTGATTCCCTACGCGAAGAAGACGGCGGGTTGGAACTGGAGAGGTTGGCGAGCGGCGTTGATCATGACCGGGTGTGCGGTCGTGCTGGCAGCGGTCTTTCTGGGTGGCCGCTATTGGGAACGTGTCACGACCAAGACTTCGATTGCGGCGGGTAATCCGCAGGCCGGGCAGCGCGTGGTACTCGTGGTGCTCACCGATCACCTGGATCGAACGGAGCGGCTGCTAGTGGAACTGGAGCATGCCGGCGCGAATGACAGCACGGACCAGACGCAACTGCAATCAGAAGCGCGTGAATTGCTGGCGTCGAATCGGCTTTATCGGGTGACCGCGAGCAATTCCGGCGACCCGGAAGTGGCGAGAGCGCTGGACAGGCTCGAGGGCGTGCTGGCAGAGATTGCCAACGAGCCGAAATTAAGCGGGGCAAATATTGAACGCGTACGGAAAGACATGAACACGAAGGGGATTCTGTTCGAGATTCGAGTTCTGCGAGCGCGCAGTTCGGATCAGGAGAGCGGCTTCAGGACCACGAAGGGAGCAACAATCTGATGAAAGTGAAAGTGATATCCGCAATTCTTCTTAGCGCTGTGTTGACGGTGCTGCCGTTCAGCCTATATGCCGCAGGCAGGCCGCTGCCGGAGGGAGGAAGCGCGAGCGACGATGCGAACCTGTATGCGGAGGGGACGCGTGCGATTAATGAGAGCCGATGGTCTGAAGCAGCGGGCACGTTCGACCGGGTGGCGAAGATGCATGGAGAGCATGCGGAGGGCGCCCTCTACTGGAAGGCCTATGCCGAGAACAAGGAAGGTCAGTCGGCAAGCGCTCTGAACACCTGTGGCGAACTGAGGAAAAGCTACCCCAAGAGTCCATGGCTCGACGAGTGCGGCGCATTGGAAATTGAGATTCGGGGCAAGAGCGGGCACCCAGTTCAGCCACAGGCCGAGGCTGATGAAAATCTCAAACTTCTGGCTGTGAATGCCCTGATGCAGCAGGATCCGGCCCAGGCAGTTCCGATTCTGCAAAAGATCCTGACCGGCAACCAGTCAGAGGAACTAAAGAGCCGAGCGCTGTTCGTGCTGGCGCAAACCCGGTCACCACAGGCCGATGCGCTGATCGTTCAAATTGCCCAGGGACAATCCGGTCCAGCGCTGCAGATCAAGGCGATTCGGATGCTGGCGGCGGCTCGCGGCAAGTCTGCCGACGATACGTTTGCTTCGATTTATGAGCATACGAACGACCAGCAGGTTAAGCGGGCGATTCTTCAGTCGTATTTGATCACCGGTGATCCATCGAAGCTGCTGGAGGCAGCACGGAAGGAAACAGACCCGGAGCTGGTTAAGACGGCGATCCGTACACTGGGTGCGATGAGCGCGGTGCAGGATCTGTTGACGCTGTATCACGCGACGAACAATGCGCAGACAAAAGCAGACATTATCAACTCGCTGATCGCGAGCGGGCAAAACGGCGTTTCTGCATTAACTGAGATTGCGCAGTCCGAGCAGGATCCGGAGTTGCGCCGGAAGGCGATCCGCAATCTCGGGGTTGCGGGAGGAATGTCGGTGGCTCCGGCCCTGGTCTCAACTTATCAAAAAAATACAGATGAGGAGACGAAGCGCTCCGCTGCGCAGGCGTTGTTCCTGGCGAATGATGCGCAGGACTTGATTACGCTTGCCCGCGCTGAGAAAAACCCGGAGATGAAGCAATACCTGGTGCAGCAGTTGAGCCTGATGCATAACGCGGAAGCGACGAAATACATGCTGGAGATTTTGAACAAGTAGAGAGGTTTCCCATGAGACAGCATTGTTTTCTGGCTGCGATACTCGGAGTGTCGACGCTGGCGATTGCGCAGCAGCCGAAGGTGGTTAACGGGCAATTTCACGCGGGGCCTGCAGGTGCAAGCCTGCAATCGACAATAAGCCAACTGGAACGAGCGAGTGGTCCACAATGGTTAGGGTATGAGGTGGCAGCGGTCCCCGGATCGCGGTTCTCCATATGCTCCGGCGGATCCCGGTCGAATTCCGATGACGGATGTTGCGGTGTTTACCGGCTGGAAAACTCAGACAATACACTTTCAGACGGATGATCGCGATCAGGCAGCTCAAGCGAACGTCGACATATTAGTGCGGATCGATCATAGTGTCGTCGACAAAGTGCGTTTCCTTCGAAGCGGTTGCCAAATAGATGCGGGCGGACTGCCATTCACCTGGCTCAGCGATGTGAAGCCGGATGACAGCGTGGCGTGGTTGTCGAGCCAAGTGGCGACGGAGAGCAAACATCTGACCGATGATGCACTGGCCGCGATCGCAGTACACGGAACAACAGAGGCTACAGGCGTGCTCGAAAAGTTCGCGGCATCAGGAAGCCCTTTGTGGTTGCGAGAAAAGGCCGCATTCTGGCTGGCGGCTGAGCGAGGCCATGCCGGCTATCTCGCGCTGAAAAAGATGGCCGCTGATCCCGATCCTGAATTTCGGAAAAAGCTGAGCTTCGATCTTTTTGTCAGTCACGATCCGGCGGCCGTCGATGACCTGATACGCATGGCGAAGTCGGATCAGGATACCGCTGTCCGCGAGCAGGCGATCTTCTGGGTGGGCCAGAAAGCAGGTGCGAAGGAGGTGGCGATGCTGAAGGATACGGTCGTCAATGATCCCGAATTGGGGGTGAAAAAGAAGGCGGTCTTCGCCATCAGTCAACTCCCGAAAGACGAGGCAGTGCCCGAATTGCTGCATGTGGCTCAAACCAATCCCGACCCCGCTTTGCGCAAAGACGCAATGTTCTGGCTGGGCCAAACTCATGACCCGCGCGCGCTCGCATTTTTCGAGCAGATCCTGGAGCACTAAGGGGGCTGTCAGATGTTCCCGCGTCATTGAGAGCACATCAACATGGGGGGGACTATGATTTCTGTTCCAACACAACCCAAGACTCTTCTGGAAGAATTGCAGGCGAAAATTCTGGCAAGGAGCGGATGTGAGAAAGCGCCTGGTTGCGAAATTACACACCCTCCAACAGCTGCTTCAGGGCAGACCGAGCACGTCTTTTATTCTGCTGAGGGCGCTAGGTCAGTAACCTGGGCGGAGCCGGAATACTCGAAGCACTAGCCGCAAGGCAACTTCGAGAAACCTCAGGCACGGTCTGTCACCGTTGTTTCGAACGAAAAGCATCATCGTCTCATCCCTCATGCGAACACGAGTGCCGCACTGCATTCCATTGATCCAGCCCAAGGCCAGAAATCTGCCGGTGAAGGACGACGATTATTTCTCTTTCTTGCATCCGCAGGAGTCGCGGATGGTTAACGTCACGGGAAGCGTCATTCTCAGGCTTGACGGTTCCAATTCGCCTTTGATTCGTTGCAGAAGAAGGCGAGCCGCCATGCTCCCCAGTTCGGCGGCGGGCTGACGCACCGCTGTAATCGGCGGGTCAATCAGCGTAAAGAAGTGAACATCATCAAAGCCCGCGATCGCGACATCTTTACCTATCTCGATATCAAGTTCCTGAAGAGCTTCTATGACCCAGATCGTCGCGGCATTGTTGGCCGTGAAGAGTGCGTCGGGACGATTAGACGAGTTATAAAGATTCGACAACGCGGTTTTCGCTGAGGAAAGGTCTGACAATCGGAGTTCTTTCGGACATGGCAGTTTCGCATGCCTCATCGATTCTCTATATCCAACCATGCGTTCCTTAATCGTCAAGAGATGAGGATTGACGGTCACACATGTGATCTTCCTATAGCCATGCTGGATGAGATGCTTGACAGCCAGTTGCGCACCGATCCGGTTCTCGACGCCGACCGAATCCGTCGTAGCAATTTCGATGGGGCGATCGATGGTGACGACCGGGGTTGTTCCCGCAGCAAGAGTTTTCAGGTAGGCGTTCCTGCTGTCCGCTGGAACGAGGAGGATTCCATCAACCGGATGATGGATCATGATTTCTGCCTGAGCAGCTTCGATGGAGGGATCATCGTTGGATGCGGCCAGCCAAACGAGATAGCCACTGGCACGGGCCGTCTCCTGGACCGCGTGGCTAATTACCGAGAAGAAAGTGTCCGCAATGTCGGGGACGATCAGGCCGATAGAGCGCGAGTGCTTTCCCGAAAGGATGCGCGCGGCGTGGTTCGGGCGATAACCGAGGCGGCGAATGGCGGCCTGGACTTTCTTCGCTGTTTCTTCCGCAACATAGGGGTGGCCGTTAATGGTGCGGGAGACCGTCATCGGACCCACGCCCGCCACTCGTGCCACGTCCTCAAGCGTTGCCCGCTTTTTTGGATTGCGCAATGTTTTTAACCTTCTTTATGAGAGGGCTAACACAAAGGACTTAGGCCGCGCAATCACGATTGACCGACAATTGTCATTTAATTGTTGACAAATTTATCGCGAAATGTGTAAACACGATGAGATTGTGATAGCGCAACCATAGATCGACGCGATTTTTTGTTAGCTCTCTGGAGGTCGTTGTGACAAACAAAAGGTTGCATCCCCATGCAGCCCCGGTGGTCGTGTATTTCCCCTTCATGGCCGCGACTTCAGCTTTCACCCAAACCGATCTGCATTCGATGGCAGACCCCCCTGGTGCCGTAGCCACTGCCAGGTTCGGCGTGCGAAATGAAAGCACGCAGACCAGCAAGGAAGCCGCCAAGACAGTAGCTGCAAGATTGCGGCTCTCGGACCACGACCCAACGCGACTGACGCCGGGTATCAGGCTTTCAGGCAACCAAGGGTGTCCCTGGCTTCCGACATTGGTCGGCGAGCCGACGCCGCACTGACGTTGCAAGACTGAAGAGTTTGCACGGTTGTAACGGCGCAATCGTAAACATGAATTGCGTCTTCCAAAGAAAGACATGTCAGACGTTTCAGGCATTTCCATTCGAAAGGAGTCGCCATGCAGAAAATTGTTCAGATCCGGATGTGGGGCCTTTGCGCGGTCCTGTCGATTATCTTCTTCGCCGCTCATGTATTCGCTCAATCGGACGTGGGCACAATCAGCGGATTTGTCCGAGATCAGTCGGGAGCAGGGGTGCCGAATGCACAAGTCACTGTTCTCAACGAGAGCACCACGGAATCGCACACCGCGATATCCGATTCGCAGGGGCGTTACACGCTTACTAATTTGCGCCCCGCGCTTTATACCGTGAGCGTGGAGGCTCAAGGCTTCAAGAAATACACCAGCGCGCACAATAAGCTGAACGCCAGTACTGCCCTCTCGCTTGACGCCGAACTCGCTGTCGGAGCGGCAAGCGAGACTGTGCAGGTGACTGCTACGGCGTCTGTGCTTGAAACCGAATCCGGATCGGTACAAAACCAGGTTTCAGGCAAACAGATCAGCGACCAGGAACTCAATGGGCGCAATCCGCTGTACATGGGATCACTGCTTCCCGGGCTTCGCAGCGGCTCTACTCTCGGCGACTTCAACTTTGCCGTTGGCGGTGGCGTTCCTTTTCAGATTAACGGAGCGCGCCCCCAGGATACGCTCGTGACTTTCGACGGTGCTCCTGCGGTCCGCACTCGCGGCAGCGGCGCAATCATCGGCGTAGCCAGCGTTGATGCAACTGCTGAGATGCAGGTCCTAACGGCCGACTATCAGGCTGAGTATGGAGGCGCAGCCGGTGGCCAGGTGCGTCTCATTACAAAGAGCGGCGGACATGACTTCCACGGCTCGTTGTATGAATACCTGAGAAACTCCGCCATGAACGCCAACACCTGGACACGCAATCAGAGCCCGACAACCCAGTTTGCGCCGCCATTCCGCTATAACAATTTTGGATTTGCCGTAGGCGGTCCGGTTTGGATCCCAGGAGTCCATTGGACTGACCCTCTTCGCCAGAGGCTCTTCTGGTTTGTCAATGAAGAATGGATCCGCTACCGGTTCACCGATACTCAGACTCAAGCTGTGCCGACCACGCTAATGCGCGAAGGAGACTTCAGCGAGCTGCTGAGTTCGAATCCCTGGTACTCCGGCGTGACCACAATTTACGATCCGACGACCTGCCCAGCGAAAGGGGCCGCAACCTGCGTTCAATTTCCCAACAACGTGATCCCACCAGGACTACTGAGCTCCAACGGTATGGCGATTCTGAATGCCTACCCCGCACCTACTCCCGGATACCTGTCGGGCACACAGAACTGGATCGGACAGGCAGCGCACCCAATCAATCAGCGGAAAGAGATCATCAACGTTGATTTCCTTCTGGGCGTGAGCCACCGATTTGAGTTCCGTCGTCAGGATGCTACCTATTGGGAATACCAGCCCTTCGATCAGGGATCGGGTCTCACCGGCAAGTATTTCAATCGCCCGAACCAGACGAACGTCCTTGCATGGACGTGGACAATCTCTCCGACGCTCGTCAATGAGCTGCGCGGTTCGGTAAGTATCGACCGCGTATACATCCCTGTAAACACGGCGCTGGCGGGCTTCAATCGAGGTTCGCTAGGTATCGACTTCCCCTACATTATTCCCGGTGCGAAGTCTGCACCCGACAAGATTCCAACGGTCAGCCTCCCCAACTTTTATGGTCTTGCGGGAGGTCCGTACCCCTCGCACTCTCAAGGCCCGATCTACACGATCAGCGATAGCGTGACAAAAGTCTGGGGCACTCACACCCTGAAGGGCGGAATCTTTGTTAACTATCAAGGCGAAAACGATAACGACCAGATCAACGTGGCAACCGTGCCTGGAGGAGCAAACAACCAGAACGGGTCTTTCGTGTTTACCGACAACCGGAGCGGCCTGGCCGGCACCGCCGGAGCCGGAATTGCCAATCTTGCTCTTGGCCTGGCCGACAGCTACACCGAGATCGGGCCCAGAGCTTACACGAGCTGGACAGGACAGATGTATGAGGGGTTCATTCAGGATTCGTGGAAGGTAATTCCAAAACTGCATATTGACTATGGCATTCGCGTAACGACTCTCACCCCGTACAAACCGGCCTGGGGCAACGCAGCGTATTTCGATCCGGCTTCGTACGACCCCAGTCAGATTCCAGTCGTCAGTCCAACCACTGGCAATGTGACCCTCGGCACCGGAAATCCGTACAACGGCGTTGTTATTCCGGGATTCAGCCAGTTTCCAAGTTCGGCTGCGCAGCATGGAGTGATCGGATCGGAGCCCGATTCAACAGCGTGCGCGGGCGGACCCTGCACTCCTCTATTTGCTCCAAATCTCAACAAGGGCTACGTGGACATTGCGACCACGGTTCAGCCACGCTTGGGAATCGCTTTGCAACTTGATCCGAAGACTGTGTTACGGGCGGGAGCGGGGGAATTCGCGACCCGCATGGGCCTGCTCGACAATATTTTCCCGGGCGGCAATCCGCCGTTCCAACCATTCGTCACGGTAGCAGCGGTGGCAGGCAGTTTTGCCTCGATGGTGGATAACCCCGGTGTGGCTCTGAACCCGAGCGTGTCTCCTCCGCTGACGGTCACTTCGCTGGCCAATCAACTGAAGTCTCCAATCCGATGGAATTGGAATCTGTCTTTCCAGCGGGAACTTCCGATGAATTCGACATTCACGCTCGCATACGTCGGCGGTCGTGGCTACCATAACTGGCGCGTGTTTGACATCAACCAACCCACGGCAGGGGCTCTGCAGGCAAATCCCGGCAAGAACGCGAACTATCTCCGTCCCTATCTTGGATTCGCAGCTATTCAGCAGGAGCAGAGCAACGGATCAGCGAGTTACAACTCAATGCAAGTCAATTGGACGCGCCGATTTGCCAATAACCTCGGCTTCGGCATCAGCTACACGTGGTCAAGGAGCATGGACGATGGCTCGAACTATCGGGATATTATGCCCGATACATATGATCCATCCAATCTCTGGGGTCCATCCGAGTATGACACGCGCAATATCGTGGTCGTGAACTACCTTTACGCTCTGCCGTTCTTCCGCAACCAGAGTACGATTACTGGAAAACTGATTGGCGGCTGGCAGCTCAGCGGCAGTTCACAGTTCCAGACAGGACAGCCTTGCGGTGTGGGAACAAACAACGACTACGCCGGAGTCGGTGAGGTCGGCAGCTTCGGTTGCGGTACCAATACCTCTGAGGGGCAGTTCTGGGTAATGAACGGAAGTCCGAAGATATCGAAGAAGTTCTCGGGCTATCCCGGCCAACAAGGGAACAAGTACTTCGCAACAACTCTTCCTGATGGGACGCCGCTCTTCACTCAGCCGGTTGCGGGAACGTTCAATCTGCAAAAGGGTGTTCGCAACAGCATCTATGGACCGGGCTACCAGAACTGGAACCTCTCTCTAAGAAGTCGTTCCCAATCAATGAGAGGGCGGGTTTCGAGTTCAACGCCGATGCATACAATTTCATCAACCACCCCAACTGGGCGCAAATTGGGCAGGCAGGCGGGCTTCAGCTTAACCCTACTTCCGGCACGTTCGGACAGGTGACCCAGAAATCCACCACCAATCCACGAAATCTCCAGGTCGGTCTCAAGTTCCTGTTTTAAGCAAGATGCACGGCGCCGAGAACTCCACTCGTTGAGTGGAGTTCTCGTCTGCGTCTAGATCAAATTCAATCCACAACGATAAAATCAGGATTCTTGCGATCTCTATGGCGGAACAAACTCCAATGCTCGTCGCGACGCAATCTCTGTATGCTGCGCTAATGGGGTCTGACCCTTCGAGCACTTCCGTCGAAACGAATCGGTGAGAGCGACCTCTGCTGAAGCCGGCAGAACACGCGTCAGGCAGGCTGTAACCATCAACGACACCCGACGTCAGGAACCCAACATGCGCCCAAGGAACCCAGCTACCCTTATTTTGATTGCCTTGTTCTGCACCTTGCCGGCACTTCATGCACAGAAGATGCTTGCGCCCGGATCGCGAAGCGTCATGGATGCGCATAATTGCTATCCATATTTCGAGTGGTGGGCGACCGAATCGATCGAGCGCTCTCTGCCGGTACGCCGCTTGCCATTGAGCAGGACCTGGCTGGTATACCGATGCGCATACGGGCAAAAGCAGATCCGTGGTAACTCATGGCGACCCTGCCACGCGGCGCACGAGCCCACAATGGAGCAGTACTTTTTCGAACGGTGAGACCCATCGTGGAGAAGGCGCTCGCGGAGGCAACAAGGGAGACTGGCCGCTGATTACTCTCAATCTGGATTTCAAGGACAACAAGCCGGAACACCTGGCGGAGGTGCTGGCATTGCTGCGAAAGTACCAGGCCTGGATTACGTCGGCCCCCAAAGCTGATTCGATCGACAATGTCGAAGCCGCTCGATGTCAAGCCCATTCTGGTTTTACTGGAGAACCTGACGCACAGCAAAAAGTGTTTTACGACGAATTGAAACCGGGAGAGCGGGTGCTGGCTTTCGGCGCGATTCACACAGCAATGAAGAATCCTCAAGCTGCTCCCGAGGTCATTGGTGATGAGAAGGCAAACAATTACCGGCGCTGGTGGAACAATCGCTGGAATGTGGTTGAGCCCAAAGGCCAGCAGCGCGCCGGGGAGTGGACGGAAGAGAAGATGACGCGCCTTCGCGCGCTCGTGGAGCGCGCGCATGCCAATGGGCTGTGGATCCGCTTTTACACTCTTGACGGCGTGACGGAAAAGGAGCTCAGTTGCAACGGCTGGTTTCCGGAGTATAACTTCGGGACCCTGGATGCGGCGAAAGTCCGCTGGCGGGCGGCGCAGGCCGCGGGAGTAGATTACATCGCATCGGACCAGTACGAAACTCTTGCGAGGGAATTGAAAACAGGTCATTGAAATGGGTCCGATATAAAAGTCGGGGGGTCTCCCGGTTCCCGGTCCAGCGCTGGATCCGACGCAAGGGTTCTGCAGCGGCAAAAAGCGGCAGGTGAGAGCTTAGAGTTCCGTGTTCTTATTTATCCCTGGGTGCACCGGTGTTGCGCGGGGTAGTTGAAGTTGTCGAATCTTGCCTGTGTCTCCGAGTTGAGGAGGGCTTTCCTCAACGGTGAGACTATGCGGCTTGAGGTGTTGGCAGGAACAGCACGGGATCGAGAATCAGGGTTGGCTTTTCTGTCGAGGACCGCTGGAGGATGCGATGGAATGCCCTCTCTCTATCGTCGGCGTTGACATCTTTCATCACCTCCGGCACGCCACGCTCGACAGCGACGACTCGATCGACAGATAGAGCGAATGTGCCTTGTGCGATGGAGATGATGACGGCCACCTCCTTCACTGTCTCGCGCATCAATTCCTTAAGCTGCTGGAAGAGCGAACACATCTCTCGCAGGGCTCCGTTCCGCTCCCTCGCGATCAACTGCAGTGCTTTTTCAGCCTGACCTTTGGCGATGAATTCGTGCGCAGCACATGCCAAAGCGTGGACATTGTTATGCGGTTTCGCGAATCTGGTGAGCAAATTCGCGATCCAGGGCGAATCGGATCGGTAGGAGGCGTGCCACAACCCGAATGCACACTTCTTAGGGTCCGTCGCCAGCCGGAACTCTATTCCGGAAACGACGGATTCTTCGAGAGTCCTTAACCAGTTCTTATGATCTTCTTCGCGTTGGCTCATCAACTTGCAGAATTCCTGAACTTCTTCCGGAACGGAAGTCCAGCCGAATTGTTTTCGCATATCGATCACCGGCAAGATGCGACCGCGAAGGTTGATCACCCCACGGTCCTGCGGACGTAACGAAGGGACCGCGGTGATATCCGGCAACGCAACAATTTCGCGCACGCAATTGGCCGATACCGCGAATTCCTGTTTGCGGGTTTCTACTATGATCCACATTTCAGTGGCACTGCGAGACATGTCCGAGCCTCCGAAGACGTCATTGTCTTTATCGGCAGAAAGCAGGACTTCCTCAACCCCTTAGATGACTTGGCTTAAGGGTGAGACAGCGGTTATGAAGAGGGCTACTCGACTCAAGGTGGCGTTCAAGGATTGCTATCGACGGGCATTCAGCGGCGAGAATTTGATTCCAAGCTGCAAACTCCCCAGCCAAATCGACTCTAACCTTCCACGGCCATGGCGTGATAGGGCTTGCTGTAGTGGGTGGACCACTCGACCAGGTCGGCATTGAGGAAGCGCCAGGTACCGTGATCGGGATTGATCTCGAGCAGCATGTATGCATTGGGATCGTAGCGAGTGGCGGCCATGACGTAGTGCTGTGGGCCATAGGTATGACCGCAGTCGATCCACTTGTGCACGTGGCCGCTGACGACGAGTTGGATAGTGTCCTGATGTTTGTGCAGGAGAGGCTGGAGGCCGAAGTCGCCGAATTCCGTTGGGCGAATGGCCGCGAGCGGGTAATGGACGAAGACGAACGTCGGCATCTTTTGGGCAAGCTGCGCTTCAAACCAGTGAAGCTGTTCTTCCCCGAGTGATCCGGTACTCGGATTGAAGTCGGCTGCCTTGTTGTCTTGGGTCGAACCGAGAAAATTATTCAGGTGGATGAACTTGTATCCCTTGTAGTCGAGGACCCAGTAGGGATCGGTATTGAATTTCGCCTTGAAGAGCCGGTGGCTCATCTCGCGCGGAATGTGCCTGACATCGTAGTCGTGATTTCCGAATCCAATATGCACCGGCATCTTGAAGCCGTCGGTAATGGCCTTGGCGTTATCGAGACGCGTGCGGTTTTTGAAGTAGAAGTCGTAATCGGGAGAGGGATAGTTGTGGAAGTAGTCGCCCAGCAGGAAGACCTGCTCGATGCCGGGTGTCAGGGAGTTGATGAAGTCGCGCGCAGCCGTAAGGCGCGGAGTTGTCACGAGGATGCTTTCGTTGTCTTCCACGCCGTTCTCACTGCCTTTGACGTAGAAGTCATCGATGATGTGCGAGTCGGCCACGAGGGCGATATAGAAGCGATTGCCTGCGGGAAGCGCCCCAACCTCACGCGCCCAGAGAGAGCGCGTGAGGCTGGAAACAAGTGTGGCCGTGGTTAAAAGGCCAAATTTGCGCCTGGTGAGAAGAGTCATTTGGGACCTTTCCTCGCTAGAAGGATAATTTGCCGGCCACCTGTAGCTGACGAGGCGGAAAGGCCGAAGTGATCGACCCATAGCTTCCGGAACTGCGGTTGGAGTTTGGCGCCATGTAGTTGACCTTGTTAAGCACGTTGAAAGCCTCGCCGCGGAGGTCAAATGAGGAGTGCTCATTCCACAACCGAAAGCTTTTGTGCAGACCGAGATCAAACTGGTTAAACGTCATGTCGCGGAGCGAGTTACGGCCCGCATTTCCATACGGATGATTGGCGTCGGTCGGGATTGTTACGCTGGCGGTGTTGAGATATCCGGTCAGTGAAGTGCTCGTTTTCGTCCAGCTTGACTTAGGATTGACAGGGTTTCCCGAAACATTGGGACGCTGGTTGAGCAGTGGGCTTAGCTGAAATGCGGCCGAAGGACTGTAGATAAGATTGAACGGTTGGCCGCTTGTGTTTGAATTGATGGCCGTAAGCTGCCATCCGCCGATCACCATATCAAGGAACTGGGGGGTTGAGGATGCGAACTTGCGTCCATGCCCGACCGGGAGATCCCAAACCGCACTGATCGTGTTGTTGATTGGTTGATTGTAGGCAGACTGTCCGCGTTCTCCATTAAGGTTCGCCAGATTCACGCGGGACGTATCGTTGTTAGGCGTGTCGAGATGTCCGGACGCATTATCGATCGCCTGGGACCACGTGAAGGATTCCAGCAGGTAAAGCCCTCCTGCGTAACGATGCTCAAATTTTGCCTGGAGCGCGTTATAGGTCAGGAAGCCGGCGGGAATGGATTCCTCGATTGTAGTGAAGGTCGGAATTGGGCGACGCGCCTGAACGCTGAGCGTTCCTCCGGTCGCATTTGCCGTTGACTGGTTGTAATCGGCCAGCGCCCAGATATGCACACCATGCTCGCCGATGTATGAGGCTGAGACGACTGTGCTTTTCGTGATCTCGCGCTGCACATCGAGATGCCAGGCCTGTACATAGCCGGTCGGGATCTCCTTAGGAATATAGCGCGTCTGCGCAATCGTAGTGTTGAAGTTGCTGGCGTCGACGAAGTTGCCAGGGTAGCCCTGCGCAACCGTGCGGAAGCATCCGGCGTAGTTATCTCCGGTACACAACTGCAGCTTCGTGCCGGAGAATGCAAACGGCGCCACCTGGTTTACGGTGGAGTTGATGATATACGGGCCGTTGTAGGCCAGCAGGTTTTCTCCGCCCTCGCGATTGAACTGATCGTAGCTGAGGCCATACGCCGCGCGGATCACCGTCTTGGGATTGACTTGATATGCGAGGCCAAGGCGCGGGGCGAAATTGAGTGCCGGCATGTGGACGAGCGCGCGACCGTAGAGTGAGCCGCCCGGAGCCTGAATGAGCGTGTTGGTGGACGGATCGAAATTGGCAAGGTGGTTGCCATCGACCCACTGCGGCGTGACCAGTTCATAGCGAAGGCCGGCATTTACTGTCAGCGAGGGAAGCGCTTTCCAGTCGTCCTGCACGTAGAAGAAATTCATGTCCTGGTGATAATTGACGATGCGGAAATTGTTGAGCTGATAGCTATCGCGCGCGCCGACCAGAAAATCTGCGAGGTATGCTGCCGCGGCTGCCCCGGCATCGCTGGTGCCGCCGCCGTTCTGACTGAATCCCTGGCTGAAGGTTTCGCCGCCATAGACAGGATTGAAGTCATCGACCTCGGTATTGATGGAGAGGAACTCCCATCCGAACTTCATGCTGTGGCGACCCTTGATCAACGAGTAGTTGATCTTCGGATCGATGACGAAGGGATTTTGAAATTGCGGATTCGAGGTCTGCGCTCCGAATGTGCTGAAGTTTTTAACGCTCTCATTGCTAAGCCTGCGAATTACCGCTTTATCCGTGGGGAGGCCGGGAACGCCGGCGTCGACATTGATGCTCTGTTCGCCGGCCAGATACGGCGTTTTGCCGCCCTGGGTCCATGTGAAGCCGATGCGCGCATCGAGCATGGAATTTGGATTGAATGTGTGGGTGAGGCCGGCCGCGACCTGGCGGTTGTAGGCGTGGATCGTGCCGTTTCCGCCGTCGCCCGCATCGCCTGGAATCGAAGTGGCATCGACAATATTGCCCTTGTGTTCACTGTAGCGTCCGAAGACCGCGGTCTTGGTGCTGACGACCCAGTCGACGCGGCCGTCGCCCTTGTCATCCGTGAGTGTGGCGCGGGGAAACGACACGTAGTTGTTGGAGAAGCCCGGGACGTTAGCTGTAGGTAGCGCGGCAATCACCAGGGTGGCCAACGGCGTCCAGTCTGACTGCGGCACGACACCATTTGCGTAGACCACGCCCGTAATGGGATTGCGCAGCGGTACGGGAGCGCCCGCGGATGTCACGAAAACTCCCTGACGCTGCAGATCGGTTGGAATTGTGGCGGTGGCATAAGTTGCCTGCACCTGGCGGTTGCCTTCATAGTCGCCAAAGAAGAAGAGGTGATCGCGTAGGATCGGTCCTCCAATTGCGCCGCCAAACTGGTTGCGATTCAATTCCGGCTTCTGCGACTTGCCGGTGAGCTTGTTAATCGGCGGGGCGAAGGGGCCGATGGCATTGAAAATGGTGTTGCGATAGTATTCCCAGACGCTGCCGCGTATATGATTTGTTCCGCTGTTGATGGAGACGTTGATGACTGCTCCCGATGCGCGGCCGAACTCGGCAGAGTAGTTATTCGTCTCGATTCGGAACTGATTGATAGCATCGGGTGACGGCGGAATTGCCTGGTTCGAGAAGCCCTGGTTCGAGGTGCCATAAGCGTTGTTATCAAGTCCGTCGAGAAGGAAGTTGTTGAATTCCGATCGCTGACCATTGACGTTGTAGGATGCATCACGGCTGGTGACCGACTGGTTCTCGAGATTGTTGCGGCGGACGCCGGGAGCCAGTGACATCAAATCGCCGTAAGCGCGCCCGTTCAGTGGCAAATCATGTACCTGAGTCTGGGAGATAACAGTGCCGATCGATGATGTCTCGCTCTCGAGCTGAGATGCCGCCCCCGAAACGGTGACCGTTTCAGAAACTCCGCCCGGCTTGAGCGTCACGTCGACCCGCTGTCGAGTGTTCACGTCAACCGCAAAGGGATCAGTGACGGAATCACTAAAGCCCGGAGCTGTTGCAGAAATCTTAAAATGCCCGATATGGACATCTGGAAACTGGAAGTTACCCTGGCTATCCGTAGTCGCAGCCAGTGAAACCCCGGTAGCCAGGTTAACCAGCGTAACTCTGCTGCCCGCGATCGGCGCACCAGATGAGTCCCGAACGATACCGAGAACTGCCGAAGTGTCGAACTGTGCCAAGCAGAGATGCGCACTTAGTACAAGAAAAAGGAAGACCCCCAGAAAACGATGACCTCTCATTGATTCCTCCGCTAGAGTCGTGATTTGAACTTTCTAATTTCGCCGTGCTTGCAAGGGTGGTCTATCGACACGTGACCTGGCAATATCTCAGCGATTTTGGGGAACATCGATCATCACCTTACGGAATAAACGTGAAAGCACTATAAACATTGCGGCGATTCCGGCAATTTGCTCGCGCGATCCGCGCCACGTTCCGTCAAACCACAGAATCAAGAATAGTTGCGCATGACTCTGCTCAATTCCGGGTGAATGTCTCGGTACTTTAGGGATCTCGCTGTCGCAGGATCGGAAGGTTTACTTTGCCGCAGCCATTTTCGCTGCACGGCCAGCCGCGGCGTAGAGATTCAGGCGCGAATAGATCCCGAAGGCCGAGCCGTCATCCAGGAAACCGCCGCCGGGTCCTTCTGTCTCCGTGAGAATTTTGTCCGCCTGATCCAGTGTTAGTGCCGGAAACGCTGAGGTAAGCAGGTATCCGGCCTCGGGTGCGAGCTTGCCTACGTCCTCCAGCACTCCTGCATTCAGCGGGTGAACAACGGGAAGATTATAGGTTTGTGTGGATGCGTAGAAGGCTTCATCCGCTGCGGAATTGTTTAGCCGTCCGGTGTCCTGGGCCGCGCATGCGTCGATAGAGCTGCCGCAGCTGGCCTCCAGCGTTGCGGTCATGCCGGCGCGGGCCTTTTTCACGGCCGCCTGGAAATCCTTTATTGAAGGTGTGTTCCTAAGCGTCCACCCGACATAAAGCGGATCGTTGGCCAAAAGATGGGCCATATCGTAGAGGGCCAAGGTGCGACCGCCGACTACGTCCATGGCATAGTGAGCGCCAACAATAATGCGATCGTTTCCATACTCCGCAGCGCGCGCAATCATCTGCTGGTACCTCTGCGGCACAAGGATGGCGAGCAGCAACGATCCGGTATAGCCATAGCTCGTATGACCACTCGGGAAGGAAGGGCTGTTGATCAGATTCATCATCGGCCCGCGGTTGTACATAGTATTGTCTGCGGGAGTGTTGAGGTAATCGGAGCCAATGATGCGCTTCGTCTCCGGCTCTGTCTGGAACGGTCGCGAATTGCCGTATGCGTTTGCGCCCGGGCTTCCAGCGGGGAGCCCGTAGGCTCTGCCAAACGGGTCGGGCAATCCCTGATTTGCCTTTAAGATCGCCATCGCGTCGTCCGACGCATGGGTCTTGCCATCGATGGTTCCGTTGGCGAAGAAAAATTTGGCTACAGCGGAGTTCGAGATCTCCACGGCATTGGTGTACGCGATCAGGTCTGCGACATCCTGGGAGAGGTTTGTAAACCTCGTCCGGTCGATATAGTGAGCGTGCGCGATGTAAGCAGATCCGAGAGTCGGGCCCAGTCCGTCAGCGAGATTGGCAAGGTTTCCATTGGTGACGAAAGCATCTCGGAGAGCCTGTTGTTGCTGCTCAGGGAAAGTAAGCAATGTTGGCTGCGAGATTACGCCTGTCTGAATTCCGCCGGTAACTGCGTAGTTTGCACCCAGAGCGGCCCTGCCCTCCGCCGTCATCGAGAGTGCGGCAACCGGAGCAAGGCCCTTCAACGCTGTCATGTCGGTCGGTGACTGGGCCCCCGCAGCGAAGGTCACGAGGCCACACAGCATCAGCCTGCCCAACAAAATCCTGCCTGTCATCCCTCTCCCCTTTTGCAAACAAATATGCTTCGGCAAAACGCTTCATTGCTCGATGAATGAGCACCGGAGCTCATGTTAGATTAACCCTCGCATTCGGGGCCGACCTCGGCTCGGAAGATCACTTTTCCTCAAGGTTTAGGGCATAGATCTCCTGGACGCTGCGGTCGCGCATCAGGAGCAACTTGCCATCCGGGGTTAATCCGTACCATTCGGCGAAGGGATCAATCAGCTCAGGGAAGTTCTTCAGGCTCAGGATATCTTCCAAAACCCGATCCTTGATCCTGACGCGAACAATCTTTTCGGACCCGCCCCCGCTTTCCCGCGCGTAGACGTATTTCCCGTCGGGCGACCACTGGTTGAAACCGAAGTGGTCTCCTTCCGCCAACGTTGACCAGGTGTTGGTGGTCTGGTCCAGAAGCGTTAACTGTTTCGCGGCCGCAGTCAAGGCCGCGATATATCGCCCGTCGGGAGAAATCCTGGGTGAATAGAGCCTGTTGGAACCGGGAATCAGGATGAGATTTCCGCCGCTGAGCTCTACTCGGTAGACAGCCTGCCCGGCCCGTTCCCCGGCGGGGGCCCTGGCGAAAATGATCGATTTGCCGTCGGGCGTCCACGTTGGGTCTGTGTCTACGTCGTCAGGATTGGAGGGCGCGATTTGCTTTGGGCTGTCCCCTCCCGAAGCTGAGACCAGGTAGACCTTCCACGGTCGATGGAACTGCACGTCCCCAAATGCGATTTGTGATCCGTCCGGCGACCATTGTGGCCCATAGACTCTCACCGGCGGGAATGTGAGCTGCACTTTCTCGCTGAGGTCCGTTCGGGTTTTCCATAGAGTCATCTCCGGATAGGAGACGTAGGCCACCCACTTTCCATCAGGCGAGAAAGCGACCGGACCCGCAGAAAGCCCACCCAAATAGGAATCGAATCGTTGCGCGCGCGGGTCATAGCTGAAAAGCTCCACGCGGCTCTCGTCGCCGACTGCGAATAGACTTTTCCCGTCGGAACTGGGAGTGGGAGCGCCGAAACGCAATGGCCCAGTCGTCAAGCGTGTGGGTGCGATGTCCCGACGGAAAATGGAGCGGTGTTCCGGCATGACCCAGATTCCCTGCGAGGGTCCGCCGCCCCCCAAAAAGAAGGAGCCTGTGAGGAAGTAATAGTGGTTGCCGTCTGGGGACCACCTTCCGCAGCACTGGTCCAGTGACTCCTGCCAGTTCGGCAAAAGGGGGTGAAGATTTGTCCCATCCGCACGCATCTCCCAAAGGGAACTGGAATTCTCCGAATCCTGCAGAAGCGAAAAACGAATCAGCCGGCCGTCCGGCGAATAGCGGAATGCGCCCCCTGAACCGGGAGTTTCCGCGATGGTATGGGGATCGCTTCCGTCTTCGTTCGCGATCCCAATCTTGTGATGATAGGAGTAGATGATGTGAGACCCATCGGGCGTCCAGTTCATCGCTAAAGCCTTAAGGTTTCCCACGCGGCGTGGTGTTCCCGCCGGCAGAGGCTGCACCCAGAATTCATATGAATCGCCGCCACTCACTCCGGTCACCAGAAGAAGCTTCGATTTATCGGGCGAGATGTCGTGAATTGCAAGGGCTTCCTTCATGGTTGTCTGAATCCAGGTTGTCTCTCCTCCAACAGCAGCAACTTGTGCGATTCCGCGACCTGATTCCGAGGGCGTTCCTTCCATGAAGTAAAGGTGCAATCCGTCTGTCACAACGCCGTTGTAGGGGATCTTGGCCTTTCGATCATTCGTAAGGCGAACGATATTAGCGACTGTCAGCCGCTGCGGCCCGCTGTACCAGATGGCCAAGCCGATCAAAAACAGAACCGCGACTACGGAGACTGCGATTCCAAGCCTCAGATGTCCCGTTGCCCCGGGCGTTTTCGCGCGGCTAGCGACGCAATTGTCCACCTGCGTCAGGGGATTCGCGGGGAAAGCCGGGACCATAGCCGGCTTACCGGTCTCTTCCAGATTTTCCGATGCGTCTTCTGCAATCTCAACTTTGTACAGGAATCGGTATCCGACCGTTGCCACGGTTTCGATGTAGCGCGGGCTTCGGATTTCATCACCGAGAAGACGACGAAGTTGGGCGATGGTGCGCGTCAGGGAACTGTCGGTAACGATGGCATCGCCCCACACTGCATTCAGCAATTCTTCCTTCGCGATCAGCTTCTGGGGATTCCGCAAGCAGGAACAACAGCACGCGGAATGTCTTCGGTTCGACCGGTAGAACCTCGCCGGCCTTGATGAGACAGAACTCCCGCTCGCGAACCTCAACGTCAGCGAATTTGAAAACAATGGACTTATCCCCTGTCACAAAGCTCCCTGATCCGCCCTCTGAAATTCATCCTCACGCTCCGAAAAGGATCCGGAGTCCATCAGGACCATGTAGAGCCATGCGCCCAGAGTTCCTTCAGCCAAACCGGCTGAGGAGCTCTCGCAATGGCAGCCTTCAAGTGGTTCGCTTCTTTTGTTCTTGCAGCAGCAATCGTCTCAACGCTTTCCGCAGAAACGCGTTGCCCAGGGAACGTGGCAAGTGTATCCTTCCGCGTCGTCAATCGCCACCAAATGATTGTCGCTGTCTCCGTGAACCACTCCGGCCTTTACAACTTCTTATTGGATACGGGCAGCCAGTTCACGATGGTGGATACCTCACTGGCCGCTTCACTGCATCTGGCGACTCAGGGTACGGCTGAAGTCGTAAGTGTAGGAATGCATGCTTCTGCTTCCTTTGCTCGGCTCGATCTGCTCGAAACCGGCTCCCATTCCTTGAGCAACCAGAAGGTGTTGGTGTACGACCTAAAGAATCTTCAGGCAACCGGCCTGGACATTCAGGGCGTCCTTGGCGAGGATTTTCTCGAGCAGTTCGATATGCTGATCGACAATGCGCACAGACTGCTCTGCCTTGACGAAGCGGGCACGATGCGCGCCGAAGTGAAAGGAGCCCACGTTCCACTGGAGGATCCGGGCTTCGACAACGGATGACACGACGATGCCCAAGCCACTGATCGTTGTGACTCGTCTCTCTGACGGCAGGCGCCCCATTCGCCTCAAGCTAGACTCCGGCACAAACGTCTCCTTCCTCTACAACACTGATGAATACATGGCGCTTGGATTGTTCCGTGGTGCATCCCTGCACGGGGGTGCATATGAATCGCAGCGGAGGTTCATGGCGTTGCCGCCGCAGAACGTCAGGATCGGCTCAGTCGAAATTCAGAAGGTACCGTTCACCACTCTGATAGGCGCCCAGAAGGATTCCCGTACTTCGACCTTTGACGGACTGCTGACCATGGGTCTCTTCCGGCAGATCTTCATCGACCATGCTGATCACTTTGCGGTCCTTCAGCCGTGGTAACGCAGGAGATGACTGGTTCAGGGCGGGTTGTGCCAATTATTGCAAGAGGAAAAACGAGGATGACGGTCTGGTCTGCCTCAGCCGGCACGATAAATGCTGAATAGCGACAACTGACGATCTGATTTCTGATGAAGTCAGACTCTCTCACCGGAGGGAAGTAAATCCGCCATTCCGCATTCCTGGCCCGCTGCCTCCGTTTGGCCTAGTCGCACACCAGTGATGTGAAATACAGCCTGTAGCGATGGCAGCCAAACCGCATCGAATTACATAGTTCACCGAAATCGCGCTTGGAATCACTCTTGCCCGCTCGATGTGGCTTCGTACGCCTTATAGTAAGCGATTCGCAGAAGTCGAAATACGACTAATCGGTCTGCGACTTTCTTCGGATTTCGAAACCCGGCCTGGCGCATTAACGCGAGAATCTGGCTTTCGTCTAGTCATTGAATCAGTTCCTCAGTGTGGCCAAATGAAGTGTCCCTGTTATTGATTGAACATGGTCAGGAAAGCTTTTCGTCCTACTTTTCTCGTTAGAATCTGTGGCAGCCTTGCTCGTGAAGGCTCCAGGAAGATATGACGCGAAAACCCGTCGGCACCGATTCAATCTTGAAGCACGGCCTGTTGTTGCTCGCCCTCTTCACCTGGTTTGGTCTCCTGCCGGTTGCGTCGCAGAGCGCATCCGGATCTTGGCCGATGATGAACCTCGATTCTGGCGCCACGCGCTATTCCCCTCTGGCCCAGATTACGACTGCAAACGTCAATCATCTAAAGGTCGCCTGGATCTATCACATGAAGCCCGCGCCGGCCGCGGGCAACGTCCCAGACAGCACATGGCGCCCCTCTGAAGATCAGCCTCTGGTCGTCGGAGATACGATGTTCGTGGTAACGCCTTACAGCCGCGTGGTCGCACTGGATTCTACCAACGGTAAGGAAAAATGGGTGTTCGCCATTCCTGGAAACGATCAGGCTTCGCTCCGAGGTGCTGAATATTGGCGCGGCGACAGGTCCACTGGTGCTTCGCTCTTTTTCGGCACCAGTCATGGGTTGCTGTATTCAATCAGTGCGTCAACTGGAAAGCTCAACCCCGCCTTTGGCATTAATGGTGTGGTCAATCTTCGTACCCCTGAGGTGATGAGCACCGGCGCAGACCAGCTCTACGTCCTGCCATCTCCCCCGGTTATCTACAAAAACCTCGTCATCACGGGCGCAGGAACTGGAGAAGGACGCGGCGGCTCGGGTGGCGGACTCGGCCCCGCGGGAGATACGCGCGCGTGGGACATACACACCGGGAAGCTGGTTTGGACGTTCCACTCTGTGCCGCGTCCGGGAGAAACAGGCCACGACAGTTGGGGTGGCGACAGTTGGAAGCAACGCTCCGGCGTCAATGTCTGGGGATACATGACTGTCGATCAGGAGCGGGGCATTCTCTACATGCCGTTTGGAGCTCCGAACTTCGATCGCGTCGGAACTGACAGGCCCGGTGACAATCTCTTCGGAACGTCCGTGGTAGCTGTGGAGGCTACTTCGGGAAAATTACTCTGGTATTTCCAGGTCGTCCACCACGATATTTGGGACTACGACGCCGAGACTCCTCCCACCCTCGTGGATATCAATCGAGATGGCAAAGCCATTCCCGCGGTCGTAATTGTTAACAAGACTGGGCTCCTGTTCGTGCTCAATCGAGTGACGGGAAAGCCGCTATTTCCGGTTTCCGAACGGCCGGTGCCACCCAGCGACGTTCCAGGGGAGCACGCCTCTCCGACCCAGCCATTTCCGGAAACTCCCGAACCGCTGGTTCCGATGCGGGTGCAGCTATACCACGATCTCAGTGAGCACGCCGCATGGTGTAAAGCATATGTCGACGATAACCACATGCTGTTGGCACAGGAGCCGTACACCCCTCCGGCGTTCAATCGCTATTCGGTAAACATGCCTGGAACGCACGGTGGAGTGAACTGGGCAGGCGGGGCATTCGATCCCACCCTAGGTTTCTTCGTGGTGAATGTGAACAATCTGGGCCAGCCCGTGCGCATCGTTCCCGACGAAACTGGAGGTTACACCAATACGGGTCCGTTCGCGGGGTCGGTGCGCTTCTGGAATCCCGAGAAGCGCCTTCCATGTACAGAACCGCCCTGGGGAGAACTCGTCGCGGTAGACGTGAATAGCGGCAAGATCGCCTGGCGGTCAGTCCTTGGGGTAACCGACAATTTTCCCCAAGGGAAGCAACAAACCGGCCGCCCAGGCGTGGGTGGACCGATCGTGACCGCTGGCGGCCTGACATTCATCGGTGCGACAGATGATGCTCGCTTTCGGGCCTTCGACACAAAAACGGGTCAGGAACTTTGGGCCTACCATCTGCCGGCTTCCGCCGAATCCATCCCAATCACTTACACCGACGAACACGGAAAGCAATTCGTCGCAATCGTCGCAACCGGTGGAGGCCTGCTGCGCACGCCACTGCTCAGCGACGAACTCATCGCATTCAAGCTCGATGACGGTGCGGGTGAAAAACCCAACGTTGTTCAGGCAAGTCCGAATGCTGCGGCATCGAAGTCGTTGACCGCATCAGACAACGTCCCCTGGACAGCTCAGGATCCGAGGACGAAAGCGATACTCAGCCGTCAGGCTGCCTTGCTTCCTCCCGGACCGGGTCGCGACCTTACGATTCGCGCATGCTCAAGCTGTCACGACCTCAACACGTTCACCAATCAGCGCCTCACGCCGCAGGAATGGACCAATGTCGTGCAGACAATGTCGACGCTAGGCACTAGAGCCAATTCCTCCGAACTAAAGATAATTCAGTCCTATCTCGCCCACGCGTTTCCACGAGGAGGCTCCGACGAATGAAGATAGCCCCCGCAGTTCGGAGTTGTAGTCAATTCGAATGAAGGTACTGAGATCGTTGTTCCAATAAGTAATCCCGCCATCCAGACTGGTCACGAAGATGGCATCGTTGGCGCCGTTGAGAAGAGCAGCCTGCGTTCGAATCTCTTCCTGATCTGGAGTAAGCCTTGAAGCCCTTCGATCAACCTGCGGTTGACGTAAACTGCTCACATCGCGAATGAGTGCAATGAGTCCAATGTCTCGCAGTTCGTCATCACGCAAAATGTAGGCGCTGAACTCAATGAATAATTGACGGCCGTCGTGGGTTAGTTGGAGGCTCTCGCCCGATGTGTCCCACACTTGCGAATCGATTCGACAATGGCATTTTGGTCCTCCCCGTGGAGCCACACGGAGCGAAATGCCCGTGAAAACGGCTGACCGAGCATCTCATCCGATCTGCGCGCATAAAGCCGTTCCGCTCCACTGTTCCAAAACAGCACATCTCCATCGAAGTCGATCGCGATGATTGGGTCTGAGATTTGGGCGAGGATGTCTGAGCAAGGGAGAGAGTTTCGGATTCGATTTGAAACGTCATTTATCGGATCGCGCCTTATAGCGCTCCGAATTTGGCATTCGCCGAAGTCTTGTCCGCAGAAGCAATTGAGGATTTGATTTGTAGAGACCTCAATCTATTGATTAGATCCTTGGGATGAACGGGCTTCGTGAGAAGCTCGAATTCGTGCCCCTGCGCCTTGGCTGCGGAGAGCAAATCTGCGGTCGCGGCCTGTCCTGAGAACAGCAATACTTTGCAATCCGCGCACAGAGCCTTGATTCTTATCGCAAGTTCTATCCCGGTCATTTCGGGCATTACTACATCCGTAATGAGTAAATCAGGGACGATGGTTTGCGTCCCGTTCAATGCATCGAGTGGACTTGTGAACGAAGTTGCGGCGAATCCGCTGATACGAAGGATAGTGGCGAGAGTTTCTGCGATGACGGACTTCGTCATCAACGACAAAAACGTTGATTTGTTGAAGTTTTTTCAAGGGAATGCCCTCTCTTTGTCCAGTAATGGCCAGCGGCGAGGGCTATCCACTTGAAACACGCGCGTCCTAGAAAGACGACCGGAAGTCCATTTCTTCTCGCATCCATCGAATGGTCTGCTCTGACCATACGCGCTGGTGTTAAGGACGTCTATTAAATTGCAAGGCCATCAAATCCCTGTGTCTGCACATTGCATATCGAGATCATCGCGCCAGACCGTGGCGACTAAAGGCGGGTGTGTATTACAGTTGCGGGCGGCGCGTACTTTCTCAGGACGGGTCTCTAATCGTGAGTGGTTTGTCTTCAATCCATGAAAACAGCCGGCAGGAGCCTTTCTACGACCCGTTCGCGCATTGCGATTGAAGCGTGGCTAGCCGGTTACACAGCAACCTACCGACGACACGGATGAATCTCAATAGGTCAATGAGCGCTGAAGGTACTGCACGGGCTTGGGTGGCGAGATGAGGATGGACAGAACTGGCGGCGCGAGCACGATTCAAGCGATGACGCGAAGACAGCTGGCACGCGACCGCTGCTTTGCCTGAGACGGACCGGAACAGGAATGCCGTATTACTGGTCGCGCTTCTTTGTTCGCTTTGGGGGAACATCTATCGCCGGGCTCAGAAGGAAATTGCGGAACGCGGCAACGTTTCCGGTCGGCTCGGGTCCCGCGGGGTACGCGATGGAGAACTTGCGCGCGAGTTTCAGGCCCCGAACCCGAGCGATCTTCAGCGTACCGAGCGAAAGTTGATTGCGAACCGCCCAACGTGAAACGAAGGTTATCCCCAGGCCTGCTTCCACCGCGTTAAGCAACCCCTCCGTCGAGTCCAGTTCCATGCTGACCGTGAGATCCTTCGCCTTCAGGCCGGCCTTGGCGAGCGCCTGCTCCACGACGCGTCGCGATCCTGAACCGAACTCGCGCGCAAGCAGCGACTCTGTCTTCAGATCCTGCAGAGCAATCTCGTGATCAGCCCATTCATGGCGTGCGGGCACGACCAGCACCATGTGGTCTTCCATAAAAGGTTCGAAATGGATGTTCTTGTGCCGCTCAGGCCCCTCCACCAGCGCGATCTGGATCTCACGTGCAACGAGGGCTTTCAACATCTGGTCGGTATTCCCGCTGCAAGCGGTGATCCGCACCTTAGGATTCATACGCAGGAAACCAGCGACAAAGGTAGGCAAAAGATACTGCCCTATCGTCTGCGACGCTCCCAGGTTCAACTCTCCGCCCTGTTGCCCATAAGAAGCGGCAATTGCGGCAATCGCTTCTTCACCAAGTGTCTTCATCTTATCGGCGAAGGGCAGCAGGGCCGCACCCCCGGGGGTGAGAGCAATACGACCTCCACCACGGTCAAAGAGCGGAATACCGAGTTCATCTTCGAGCGCTTTGACATGCTGCGTCACCGCCGGCTGCGTCAGTAGCAGCTCCTCGGCAGCCCGGCTGAAGTTGAGATGATGCGCGACAGCACGGAAGACGCGAATGCGAAAGTTCTCGATCATCTGCGAAACACCCAGTTGATGCCTAGCGTACAGGATGCCTGAGATGGTTTCTACCAGCGGAAACTCTAGAGTGTGATCCAACCCGCCCGGATAGCGAGAAACGATGCGGTCGCAACGATTACCCACAGACAGACTCCCTGGATAAACGGCCGCACGCCTACACGGCGCAGGGTATCTTTCGACAAGCTGGTACCGATCAGGAAGAGAACGACTGTGAGGCCAACACGACCAAGGCGGCTAAGCGCGGGATACACGGCTGCGCCGAGAGGAAGATATGTATTCGCAATGGCGGCCGCGCAGAAGAGAAGAATGAACCAGGGCCAATGAATGCGCGTCTTACTCTTGGAAACGTACGCGGTAACCATCGCCACCGGCACGATCCATAGTGCCCTCGCCAACTTCACGGTCGTTCCAATCTGCAGAGCCTGCGGTCCGTATTTTGCGGCAGCGCCCACCACAGAACTCGTATCATGAATGGCTAACGCTGACCAGAGTCCAAACTGGGTCTGGGTCATATGAAACGCCAGGCCAATCGCTGGGAAAAGCAACAAAGCCAGCGAATTGAGGATGAATACCGTGCCGAGAGACATCGCCATTTCCTCTTCGTCCGGCTTGGTGATGGGCGCAATCGCGGCGATTGCACTGCCTCCGCAAATAGCGGTCCCCGCCGTGATCAGGAAGGATGCCTTTCTGGAGACGCCAAGCAATCGACCGAGAAGCCAGCCAAGAATCATGGCAATGGTGATGCTGACCGCTGTGTAGAGAAATCCCGCTTTGCCGGCCTGCACCACCTGATGCAGGCTCATGCCGAAACCAAGCGCAACGACTGCAGCTTGCAGAAGAAAGCGGGACAGGTTTCTGCTGTCCAACTGATAGGGATGGGTGAAGCTAAAGCCATACACGATCCCCCCCAGCAAAGCGATCGGGGGAGATAAAACGCCGCTACCGGCAAGGATCAGGCCTACAAAGAAGATGGTTTTCGGGTTCATTGTTGCCACCTGTCTCAAGTCTCGTTGGGGACATGGGAGGAGTCCAATATAAAATTCTTATCGCCAATTACTCATCCTTATATCGAATGAGACGAGACGATTAATCAAATCGCAACTGAAAGCAGCGTTTGGCTTTCACGCTCTATGCGGAAAGTCGACATGTTCGGTCGAATGGAGCTTGGGCCGCCCGTTATCTAAAACGACCTTGGCCATCAGGATCGCGATCCGATGCCCCGCAGCACGTTGCCGGTATCTATGGGAGGGACGAAATGATAATCTCCGGATTGCCCCTATTCCCATCGGAGTTCGGTTGTCCAATTTCGCAAAGTAGCTCTGTGCTTTTCCGTAACCGTGTTTACCCGCAACCGGGTCGCCGGCCCCATTGTGCTTGACAAGAGAGACTGAGCCTCACCGGAGGAATCACCGAATGACGCCTCAAATTGAAATGAGAGATCGGGACGCATTGAAGAGCATGGTCCGGGGCACTGTTCATCTCCCGGACGGCGACGGATACCATGAGGCGCGGCAGGTATGGAACGCAATGATCGACCGTCGGCCGGAAGCGATCGTCTGCGCGGCGGGAGTCGCGGACGTGATGGCGGCGGTCCGGTTCGCAGGCGAACGGGGGTTGCCGGTTGCCATTCGTTGCGGGGGCCACAACGTGGCGGGCAGCTCTGTGGGCGATGGCAGCATTGTCATCGACCTTGCCCGGTTCAAGTCGGTCCGGGTTGATCCCGTGAAACGCAAAGCACGCGCCGGCGGCGGAGTCTTGTGGGGCGAATACGATCACGAGACGCAGGCCTTTGATCTCGCTTCACCGGGCGGCGCCATTTCAACTACCGGCATCGCCGGACTTACACTTGGCGGCGGCTACGGTTACCTGTCGCGACGCTATGGAATGGCGTGCGACAACCTGCTTTCGGCGGACGTGGTCACGGCATCAGGCGAGCTGGTAACTGCGAGCGCTGAATCCAACCCTGATCTCTTCTGGGCGCTGCGCGGTGGCGGAGGAAACTTCGGCGTGGTCACTTCCTTCGAATTTCAACTTCATCCGGTTGGGGAATCGCTGGGCGGGTTGATTGTGTTTCCGTTCAACATGGCGAAGACCGTATTGCAGCGATTTCGCGATGTGAGTCTGAGGGCGAGCGACGACCTTACAACAATGGCCGCAATCATCCCCTCTCCGAACGGGGGAAAGTTCGTAGCCGCGCTGGTGAGTGATTTCGGAAAGGAAGGCGAAGGCGAACGTGCGGCCCAGGCATTGCGCGAAATGGGATCGGTTCTGATGGATACTGTTGCGCCCATGGCGTACTGCGCGATGCAGCGGCAAGTGGATGTGTCGTATCCCAAGGGGCAGCGTCATTACTGGAAGTCCACATTTGTAAAGACCCTTTCGGATGACGTCATCGACCTGGCGATTGAATCTGCCGACACATCGCCTTCGCCATTGAATGTCGTCATGGTCGAGGTATACGGAGGAGCGGTCGCCCGGGTAGCCAGTGATGCGACCGCATTTGGACATCGCGATGCATTGTTCAACCTGAGTATGCTCGCGATCTCGAACGATGCCTCCATCGATGGCGAACAGCGGGCGTGGGCGCGAGAGAATTGGCAGAAAACTCTGCCATACTCAACCGGAGGCGCGTACGTAAATTACATGTCGGAGGGCGAGGACGTGCATTCGGCATATAGCGACGCGCGCTTCCAGCGTCTTGCGGCGATCAAAGCGCAGTACGATCCCGCGAATCTGTTCCGCTTCAATCAAAACATTCCGCCTGCAAAGGGGTAGGCTTTCGGAGCCGCGTTCCGTCCACAAGTCGAACGAGGCAATCCAAACGGTTTCCGAGAGACTAGTAACGAAATCGGTAAACGTCATTCGGCCATTCTTTTCCAAGCTCGATTTTTGCACCCAAAATGGTGACGTCCAGTTAGGCGGTGGCTCGGCCGCAAGCCAGAATTGAGCCTTGCAGTTCGAAGGTGCGCTGGCGATTTAGTGTGATCCGAGAATCCCCGACCAAACAGGCGTTTAATAGGACTAATCCCCTAAGCTTGGCGCGAAGGTTTGGCACAATCAGCAATCTGCATCAGAGCAGCGTCTCTCTCTCCCGACTTAAAAAGCATCCAAGCCTGTGAGAATGGAGTGGGTGTATTTCCCGTTTTCATTTGAGAAACACTATTCCGATAGATCATGAGGCCCAAATGTTGATCCGACTTGGATACGACATCCAGTTTCAAATTCCGACCAGTGTCGCCATGGTTGCGCTCCTCAGTGTCCATCCTTCCCGCACCCAGGATCTTCGGGAGCCGGATGAATTGAGGACAGAACCGGGGCTCAAGGTTACCTACTACATCGACAGCTTTGGAAACCGGTGCTCGCGGTTCGTAGCGCCTCCGGGACGGCTGCGTCTTTGGTCCTCGTCCCTGATTCAACACACGGACGAGCCGGATGAGGTGGACTTGTCCGCTCGCGAAGTTTCGGTTGGAGAACTCCCGGATGAAGTGCTCATGTATTTGCTGAATAGCCGCTACTGCGAGGTGGATCGTCTCTCAGGGATTGCCTGTGATCTCTTCGGGAATGTGCCGCCCGGGTGGGGTCGCGTACAGGCCATCTGCGACTGGGTGCACAATCGAATCACCTTCGACTACCAGCAAGCTCGCCCGACAAAGACCGCACTTGATGTTTACACGGAACAGGTCGGCGTGTGCCGAGACTTTCAGCATCTCGCCATCGCCTTCTGTAGAGCGCTCAACATTCCCGCGCGCTACGCGACCGGATATCTCGGAGACATTGGCGTACCTTTGCGGTTGCCAATGGATTTCAGCGCCTGGTTCGAGGCGTTTCTGGATGGCCGCTGGTGGACCTTTGACGCTCGCAACAATCAACCCAGGCTGGGGCGCATCCTGATGGCGACGGGCCGGGATGCATCGGATGTCGCGATGACGACTTCCTTTGGGCAAGCTGACTTGTGCAGTTTCTTCGTAGTGTCTGAGGTGGAGGAAGCGGCCTTTCCGGGCTGACGCCAAGCAATCAGGACTCGACTGCTTCCAGGTCGACGGCGACTTTCAAGGTATGAGCTCCGCCTCCAAGAATAAGGCCATGCAGAGGGCTCACATCGCCAAAATCGCGGCCCCAGGCGATCGTGACGTGGCCAGTGGAGGGAACCACATCGTTGGTAGGATCAACGTCGATCCAGCCAATACCAGGGCAATAGGCTGACACCCAGGCATGGGATGCGTCGGCTCCCACCATGCGGGGCTGACCTGGAGGCGGATAGGTGCGAAGATACCCGCTTACGTATCTTGCGGACAGATTGATGGAGCGAAGGCATGCGATCTGAATGTGTGCGAAGTCCTGGCAAACGCCTCGCTTTTTTCGAAACACCTCTTCGATCGGAGTCCTGACCGTAGTTACTTTTGAATCGAAGCGAAAGTCGCGATGAATGCGCGACGTCAAATCTAACAACCCCTCAACCATAGGCCGCTGGGGAGTGAACGACTGTTGCGCATAGCGGGCAAACTCGGGCCGGATTCTGATGCGTGGCGATTCAAATCGGAACTGATAAGCCTCGAGCGCTTCAGGACTGAGGTTCTCAGCCACGCTTTGAACCCCCTCTTCCCAGGGAGGCGAGGAAAGATGCGGATCTCGCACAGTCTCTTCCATGATCACCCGGCTTCGAGATTCAACGACCAGTTCATCGTGCGGCTCTTCAATCGTGAAGAGGTATTGGTGATTGCCGAAATAGTCGACTCGTTCCACCATGATGACGGGTTTCGGCACAATCTGCAGTTCGCTTTGCGCAAGACGGTGGCGGGGCAGCGAGCGGGGCTTGAGGCACGCAACGTGGCTCCCGACCGACACGGGGTATTTGTACTTGTACGTGGTGCGGTGAATGATTTTGTAGATCATAGGCCAATGCTGATCGGCAGCGTGCGAGCATGGCTGAAATATCTGCTCGATAAGTTATCTGACCATGAAGGAAGCAATCGTTCCAGGCCGCCTAGGAAATTTTCGAGCCGGACAAGGCCTTCAGAGTTCCTGGACTTGGAGGGTGCCCTGGGCAGGCTGTAGCTAAGTGTTCGCAAATCGAAACTGCGCAGCATCGCAAGGGCGTCCCGCATGGCTTCAAGGTCGTCAGCCATATGCCTGGGAAGCTTTTGATAAAGATCCACAAGATGCGAAAGTTGAAAATCCAGAGCCCGCGGGTTACTCTCGTCGGCCATCAGAACATCCAATACTGCGATTGGCTGGAGTGTAGTGTAGTACCGAGTTCGATAGGTCATCGAACTGTCTCCCACTTCGAGCAGGCATTCCAGCAGGGGCCAGTCCTGCTCACCAAGGGGAAGAGTGATCAGCCGCAGCATTCGGGTGAGATAGATCGCGCGCTCAAGACGCCGTCCGATACTCATGAACATCCATCCCAAACCGCGATTGATATTTTCTCGCTCCATTCCGGAGAACGCGGAGAGCAATTCAAGGCACAGCGTAAGTGTCGCCGGATACTCGTGAGATCTGCGTGTCACGCTCCGTCTCAAGAGATGTGCGCAGTTGGCCGATGAGGATCATCATGTCGGCCGATAGCCGCTCGCGAACGCTGTTGCCCACGCGAGATATCTCGGAAAGGATGGAAGCGAGACTATCAGTGCGCTTTGAGTCGGAGATTACAGAGATGAGCTCCCGCTCGAACTCAAGCGGCGTTGCGCGCCTCTTTTTTGCCTTGAGCAGCTTACTATGCCTCGATCTGAAGCAACCGTGCAAGCGGACCAGGCACGCGAGTTCTGCTGGTTCGGCTCGACGGACCCGCGAGATCATCGACCGCGCCAGCCGGGCGGTATTTTCGGCTCGCTCGACATATCTTCCCAGCCAGAAAACCCTGTCGGCTACGCTGCTTGGCACATCGGGCGATCCGCGACGCAATGCAACCGGCTGGTTCCGCGGAGGTAGCAAGCTGAAGGTGTCCACCGGGCCGTCCGAAAGCACCCACGCGTCCTTGCTGTGTCCCCCGCGCTGCATCGACACGACCGAATCTTCGGCTTCAGCAACACGCACAAGTCCACCGGGAATCGCTGTCCAGCCATGGCTCGTGTTGACCACATAGGCTCGTAGAACTACGCTGCGCGAGTAAAGATGGCCGTTTCCCCAGACGGGAGCGTTGGAAAGAGCGATCTGCTCCTGCGCTACGTATTCATGAGGGAAGGCCTTCATTTGCACGGTGAGTCTTCGCTTTTCCGCTGGCTCCAGTTTTGCGGCAAAAACCGGCTCCATTCCGCGAGATGGAAACGCCGGCTTCAGAACAACCGAATCAAGGTGGTTGATTACCCAGTCGAAGGCGTATGACTGGCCGCACCACCAGGTAGCAACGGACGGGAGTTTGAGACTCTCTCCGGTCAAGTGCCTTGACAGTCCAGGAAGGAACGGCATAATCGCAGCGGTCTCAATCACCCCACTGCCAAGGGCATTGGCAACCTGCACATTTCCGGCTACGATCGGCGTCGACAAGGCCTGGCACACCGAGAAGAGAATCGCTACGCAACTCCAGCGGATCACAGAAGCTGTCGTCGACCCTGCGCAGGATCACATCGACGCGCTCCAGTCCATCCACGGTTTTGAGAAACACGCATCGGTTGCGCACGGTGAGGTCTGCTCCCTCAACCAATGCAAAACCCAGGTATCGTGCAATGTACGAATGTTCGAAATAAGTCTCGTTGTGTGGTCCGGGTGTCAGTAGCACGATGCGGGGATTACTGCGTTCCGCCAGGGACGCGAGTGCATCGCGCTGAGCGCGGAAAAAGGGCGCCAGCCTCAAGACATTGGAGCTGCTGAAAACGTTTGGCAGAACATCGGATACGATGGTTCGGTTTTCAAGCGCGTATCCACTGCCTGACGGAGCCTGGGTACGATCCGAGAGCACCCACCATCGCCCGTCGGGTGACCGGGCGAGGTCAACCGCGAGCATATGAAGATAAGAGTGCGAAGGAACACGCACGCCCACCATCGGCCGCAGAAATGCGGGATTGGCATAGAGAAGCTCGGCAGGAATGTGACCATTCTTGATCAGCGACTGAGATCCGTAAATATCCTCAAGAATCAGACTCAGCAGTTTCGCGCGCTGAATGATTCCCTGCTCGATATATCGCCACTCTTCAGCGGCAATCAAAAATGGGACAATGTCGATTTCCCATGGACGGTTTGCACCAAGAGGATCGCTGTAGATGTTGTAAGTAATGCCGTTTTCACGGATTCGGCGCTCGGCCCTGAGACAACGTCGCCCCAACTCCTCGGGTCCAATGGCGCGGAGTGACTCGATCAGGTGCGCCCAGTGAGCGCGCGGATTGACACCATCGGCCGACAATTCGTCATACGCTTCACCGTAACGCAGCGGAGTCTGATAGAGATCGACCGTCATGGCAAATTCTCCGGCGCTTCGATACGGACGCCGCCCGGGCTGGGTGCAGGGATGCGCAGATCCAGAGTGCCCGGGAAGGTCGCGTTGATCTCCTCGTCAGGCATTGTCACCTGGACAACCGGACGGATGATCTCAAAGCGCTCCTGTCTTCGCGCCAAGGCCTCAGCGGCATCCGCCGGCCGGCCGGCGTATTCGCGACCCTCAGGCGGATTGACATGGTAAGCGCATTGCGCAAGTGAATTCTGGCTGCGGCGATCAATCAGGGTGAAGGTGAGTGGTGAATGCACGGGAATTGTCGGATGCATCGTTGCTGACAGTTTACGTGCCCGAAATCTCACGCCGGCTACGGCAACTCCCGGTTCGGAGGCGCGCTGAAGGGGTACCCGGCGTCCGTTACACGCCACGATGTATCGGGAATCCTCGGATAAGCCCGAGACACTTACTTGTAGACGCTCAACTGACGAATCTACGTTTCGAACCGTACGGCCAGATGCTGCCTCTTCTGCCAGCACATTCCACGGTTCGAGCGCACGGCGCAGTTCGACCTCCACTCCATCTGCTGCGATGGAGCCGATCTTCGGAAAACGAAAGTCGAAATGCGAGTCGAACCACTCTGATTCAAAGTCGAACCCGGATCGCCGCAGGTGAGAAAGGACTTCGAGGAAATCCTGCTTAACGAAATGGGGCAGCATGAATCGGTCGTGCAGCACCGGACCCCAGCGGACGAGGTCGCCCTCGAACGGCACCTTCCAGAACGCGCAAACGAGTGCGCGGACAAGCAGCATTTGCAGCAGACCCATGCGCATCTTTGGCGGCATTTCGAAGGCTCGCAGTTCGAGTAGGCCCAGTCGAAGGCCAAGCCCTTCTGGCGGAAACAGTTTGTCCACGCAGAACTCGGCGCGATGCGTATTCCCTGTTACATCAGCCAGCAGATTTCGGAAAAGTCCGTCGATAGTTTGCGGGGGGCAATCCGTTCGGGGCAAATGTCGAAAAGCAAGCTCAAGTTCGTACAACGCGTCTAGGCGCGCTTCATCCACACGCGGATATTGACTGGTAGGGCCGACGTACATTCCTGAAAACAGATAGGACAGCGACGGGTGATTCTGCCAGAAGGCGATCATGCTGCGAAGCAAATCCGGCCGCCGAAGTATCGGACTATCCTGGACAGTTGCTCCGCCAATCACGATATGGCTTCCACCTCCGGTTGCGTTGCATTCGCCATTGAAACTGTACTTCTCCGAGACTAGTCGATTGGCTCGGGCTTCGTGGTCGAGCACGATGTTGATCTGCTCCAACTCATTCCAATTCCTGGCGGGGGGCAGATTTATTTCGAGAACCCCGGGGTCAGGGGTCACGCTGAATGATCGCAAGCGCGGATCGTGAGCCGGGGCATAACCCTCCACCCAGACAGGCATCTGCAAGTGTCGGCAGGTATCCTCGACCGCGCTCACTAGATCGAGATAATCCGCCAGAATGGGCGCGTAGGGTAACGAAACGTGAAGTCGGCCCTCTCGGATTTGGAGGCAAAGGGCCGGCCGAATCAGTTCCTGCGCGTCATCGTTGTTTCGAACAATCGCCGGAAGGGGGTCCGCCTCCGGATCAGTCGTCAAAGAGATCCATACGCTGGGATTTCTCAAGCGGCAGCTTGACGCGGTCAGCAAAGGGCGCACTATCGAAAGCGTATTCAAGCTCATCGGGCGCAATCCAAGGGATCACTTCCGTCGGAATGCGATAGCCGATCGGAGAATCTCCAGGCGATAGAACGATGCACTCAATGGGCGCAAACCACCATTGACTGGACCAGCGCAGAACTCCTTGCGGCTGCCGGCGCCGAATCGGCAGGATGTATCCTGCAGGCTCAGTTGCCGGCGCATCCTTTTCGAAAGCAGGAAGAATGTTCGCGGCCGTGACCTGAAGTCGCCGCGTGAGAGCACGCATAAACCGTAAAGCATCGCCTGCTTTGAATCCATAATCATGATTCTCGAGTGCAATAAGGTTCAAGTCTTCCCATACAGGAACGCCATCTGCGCGCCAGAAGCAGCTGAGCGCCCAGCGAGGCAATTGCTCGCCCGGATACCATTTTCCCTGGCCGTAGTGAAGCAGCCCATTGGGCGCCATTTTTTCGCGAAGAGCCTTAATGAGCGCCAGGCCGCGGGCTCGCTTGGCGTCGCCGAGGGCATCGATATTCCATTGGGCACTTTCGGGCTCATCGATGCCGACGTAGGTAGGCTCGCCCCCCATGGTCAGCCGGACATCGTGCGCCTCGAGGTCGGCATCAATACGATGAGCGAGCTGCCGTATGCGGAGCCACTGATCTTCGGCATCGACCTCAAACACGGGAGCCGAATCGTTCAGGCGGCTAACGGACATTTCATAGCGGAACTCGGCGCTTGCCACCTCTGCGGTGCCCGAAATCGGAGCCGCTTGGGCAGCACTCGAAGTGCAGGCCAGTGGAATATGTCCTTCGCCGGCGAGCAGACCTGAGGTGGGATCCAATCCGATCCATCCGGCCCCTGGCAAGAAAGCCTCTGCCCACGCATGGAGATCAGCGGAGTCAGATTGCGGAGCGCTATCCGAGCCATTCAATTCCCCTCTGGTCTCAGCAAGCTGAATGAGGTAACCCGAGACGAACCGCGCTGCGATACCCAGGTTCCGAAGGCACTCCACCAACAGCCACGCGGAATCACGACAGGAACCCGAGCGCTTTTGAAGCGTCTCTTCGGAAGTCTGGATTCCATGTTCAAGGCGGGTCACATACGCAATCTCATCCCGCACCTTGCGATTCGCCAGCAATAAGAGATTTACCGTAGGGCCCCGCTGATCTCTGCAGCTCTCAACGAAAGCGCGAAGGAGTGCACCGGGAGGGTCAACCAGCAAACTAGGGTGGAGATCCCTTGCAACCTCGGGGGCGTATTGAAATGGATACTGTTCGACTGCGGGATCGAGGAGGAAATCGAAAGGGTTGAGGGAAGATAGATCCGCAATGAGATTGACTTCGACAGCGAATTCGCTCGTCTTCTTCGGAAAGAGTACCCGGGCCTGCCGATTCGAGGAAGCATCGAGTTGCCAGATGAGTAGGTGGTCTGGCGGTGTGATATCGAGAGAGTAGCTGAGAATAGGCGTGCGGCAATGCAGAGCGGGACGCAATCGAATGATCTGCGGGCCCAGTGAAACCGCCTTCTCATATCGATAATGTGTCCGATGCTTCAGTGCAACCTGGATTCCCATCCGCCCTCACGCGGTACACGCTGGAAGGCGGCGGTCCACATTTTCTGACACGAGAGCCCTCGCGCTGCCGAACCCCCTTGAGCAAGCCGGGTGTAAGAACACGTTAGCATATCGCTTATCCGTTCGAGATGGATTCCCGCACTTGAAGTCCGGCGTGAGAAATGCCCCTGCGAAGGCTTTGTAGACATCACAGGAACAGAAGTCGCCACCAGTTGCCAGAATGTCGTGAATCTAACCGACATAATTGATCTCCGGTGATGCACATGTAACGGGAGACTATTCGTTTATGCTCGCTTCTGCTTCATTTCGTGGTGTGTTGCCTGCAGACATCGAGAATATCCCTCTCAAGGACCTACTGGAATTTCGTGACAAGTTTGGTCCGGCAAAGGCTCGCTTTCAGCAACCGAGATGGCACGTGAGCAATTTTCGGGATGGGTTGAACTTGGGTTGTTCGTTGAATCCGCGTTTCGTATTAGTTGATAACCAGGCTTAGTTTGTCTGTTCAGTTGCCCGCAGCTCGCTTGGAACAACTGCAGAAAATCTGAGCCGCATTCGAATGTTTTTACAGGTAACGAAAATGTTAACTCTACATGTTCCAATCAACAAGCGAATTGTCTTCGAGCCGCTCCTCACCTCGCGTCAAGCGGCTCCTCTCGTGCATCTCCATTACAAAACTCTAGAAAGACTGGCTCGGGCGGGTTTGGTTCCGGCGACAAAGCAGGGTAAGTGTTGGCTCCTTCGCGCTTCGAAACTCAACAGCTGGATCGATGAGGCATTGGAATTGAATACTTCAAATCGTGCAGCGTAGGAAGTTGAGCAATGTCTGCTCAGGACAACCCAGAAGACATACCATGCGTGCGCATCGCCGAGTTCGGCTAAAGATCATCGGCCTCAGTCTGCGCATGATCTTCTAGGCAAACGATGGCAAGGGCGTCAAGGAACACGCCCTTGCTTGATTGTTCAAGCGGCGCTTCTACCTACCCTCTTTACGGACATCGCGAACGCGGACAGCCGATCCCGGACAGGACTGCAGCCTTTAGTCGGCAAGAGTGCGGTTTAGAGCAGACCCATCCTAGTCGCTTTTGCCTTCGTTGCACGATCGTTCTTTCGCATTATTCTCACCCATTCAGTGGTTGAGATTACCTGGCAAGATCGAATGCGCCTGACGTAAACGTAAGCGCAACAGAACAGAATCACGATGCCGGCGCCGATGGTAATGCGCTCCATTAAGTCAACCAAGTTGATGGGCGTTTCGTTTCTTGTCGCCCATCGAGCCCTCTCCGAATGCAATTGCGAGTGATGTGACGATACCGTTTGCTCGTTCAATTGGATGTGACGCGTCACACTCAAGTCAGAAGATTCCGGAATGGGAAGAAGTTCAGCGAATTCCAAATATCAAAGTAAATCCGCCCACGAAATGGAGGATCAATTCAGGCAGCTCACTAGCAGCGAGGACGGGGAATCGTCAAGCTCGGCGCTTAATGATCGACTTGGCGATTTGCAATGGGGATTTGCTGCCCTTCAGAAAGCCGTAGCGAGTCTATGGGCAAAGACCACTCGTACGCGAAGCCGGTTTCTCGGCCACTTGCCGAGAACACAGATCAACTTGGATAGCTCAATGAGCGCTTTGCCCTGTACGCACCAGTCGAGCGCAATGGTTCCCCATGCGAAGCGTGTATACGGCTCAGCTTCGCTTCAGATGGATACCTTGATCTTCTACATGTTGTAGGTGTATATGTAGAAGCCAAAGGTATGAAGACTGAAGACAAATTCGATCTCCCGCAGGGTACGCTCGATCTCCTCATCATGCGCGTTGTTGCTCTTGGCCCCATTCACGGCTATGCGATTGCGCAGCGGATTCAGCAGATGTCCCGCGAAGCGTTGCAGGTCCAGCAGGGATCGCTCTACCCCGCGCTACACCGCCTCGAGTATAAGAAGTTCCTTGCGGCCAAATGGCAACCGTCTGAGACCGGCCGCGAAGCCAAGTTCTATGAGCTCACCGCCAAAGGCCGGGACTATCTCATAGCGGAAACCGAGAACTGGAAGCGGCTGACTGACGTTGTCGGCCTCATCCTCAAGGGAACTGTGGAGGGAATCTCATGAGCTGGCTCGAGAGACTGTTCTCCCGCAAGCGGATGGAGCTCGACCTGGACAAGGAACTTCGCTTTCACTTCGAGTCGCAAGTGACGGACAAAGTACGGTCCGGGATTCCCGAAGGCGAAGCCCGCCGGCTCACCCGTATCGAGTTCGGAGGCCTGGAGCAGATAAAAGAAGACTGCCGAGAACGCCGCGGTACGATGTGGCTCGAATCAATCGTGCAGGACGTCCGCTACGGTCTTCGCCAACTCCGCAAATCGCCTGGTTTCACGTTCACCGCAGTCATCACGCTGGCGCTCGGCATCGGCGCAACAACCGCCATCTTCACCTTGGTAGAGGGAGTCTTTAAACGCTCACTTCCGGTGGTCGATCCCTCCAGCCTTTATCGCGTCGGCGACCAGAGCACTTGCTGCTACTATGGCGAAGGCTTCGAGAGGGATGACGGCGATTACGATCTCTTCCCCTACGACTTGTACCTCGATTTGAAGCGATCTTCGCCGGAGTTTGAACAGTTGGCCGCGCTTGAGGCCGATGGATCGTCGATATCGGTTCGCAGGGGGACATCGGCGTCGCAGCCGCTGCGCTCGGAGTTTGTCTCCGGCAACTACTTCGCTATGCTCGGTGTCGGGGCGTACGCCGGACGCCCGCTTACCGAGAACGATGACAAAACCGGCGCTGCGCCTGTGCTTGTTCTCAGCTACGCTGCGTGGGAGTCAGACTATGCGGCCGATCCCGCCGTCGTGGGCTCCACGGTTTATGTTCAGACGCATCCCTTTACGGTGGTTGGAATCGCGCCGCCGGGTTTCTTCGGCGATCGCATCGCCGAGCGTCCACCCGACTTATGGCTGCCGCTATCCAATGAGCCAGCGATCAACGGTCCAGGCACATCCCTGTGGCCTGAGGGCGACCACGACACGGCATGGCTCTACCTGCTAGGCAGGGCTCGCCCGCAGACCAGCATCCCGGCGCTGCAGGCAAAGCTCTCCGCGCATTTGCGCCAATGGATGACGGCGCATCTTGCCTACACCGAGCACGGCGGTGCTGCCCTGATTCCCCGACAGCACGTGGTGCTCGTCCCCGGGGGCGGAGGCATCCAGACCCTTCAGCGGCAAACCGGCCAGGGCTTGCGATTTCTGATGATTCTCTCCAGCGTCGTCCTGCTCATCGCCTGCGCGAACTTCGCTAATCTTCTGCTCGCGCGTGGCACTGCGCGCCGTGCGGAACTATCCGTGCGCATGGCGCTGGGAGCAGCCCGTGTCAGGATCATTCGCCAGATTATCACCCAAAGCGTCCTGCTCAGCCTCATCGGTGGAGCGGCCGGTCTGGCCGTAGCCTACGCTCTATCCCACATGATTCTCCTGCTGGCCTTTCCACATGCGCGCAACATGCCGGTCCACGCCAGTCCTTCCCTGACCGTTCTTGGATTTGCATTCCTGGTCTCTCTGCTCACCGGCGTCATCTTTGGAACAGTGCCCGCCTGGTTTTCATCTCAGGCTGAAGCGGTGGAAGCCTTTCGGACCGCGAGTCGCAGCGCCGGCGACCGCTCGTCTCTCCCCCAGAAATCGTTGGTCGTTATACAGGTAGCCTTGTCGATTGTTTTGCTTTCGGGAGCCTTTCTGATGGCCCGCTCGCTTGCCAACCTTGAGCATCAGCATTTCGGCATCGCCACAGCCAATCGTTATATTCTCCGCATCGATCCGGATGGCGCGGGTTACACTCTCGAACGCCTTCCCGCACTCTACCGCGAGATTGAGGCCCGTCTCTCCGCGTTGCCCTCCGCAACCAATGTGAGCTTCGCGCGCCATACCCCGCTGGACGGCAACGGGTGGGAAACCTGCATCGTTCAGGAAGGCCATCCCGCACCCGGTCCCGGAGACAATTGCTCTTCTTCATGGGTCAGGGTCAGCAGGCGCTTTCTCCAGACCGTCGGCGTTCCCATTGTGCGCGGACGAGACTTCTCTGCGCAGGACTCGCAGACTTCAACCCCGGTTGTGCTCGTCAATCAGGCCTTTGCACGGCAGTTCTTTCCCAACCAGGACCCCATCGGGAAGCACTTCGGACAGGAGTCACCAGAGGACTCCGGAGCCTTCGAAATTGCCGGGGTGTTCGCCGACTTCAAAATGAACGATCCGCACCGCGAGGTTACTCCGCTCTTTCTGCGTCCACTGACGCAGCAGTATCTCGCCTACACCGATCCGGAAGCGATTTCCTCCGAGAAGAATTCCATGTTTGTCGGCTCCATCATCGTGCAGTTCTCTCGTCCACAAAACGACGCCGAAAATCTTTTGCGTCATGCCATGGCGGAGGTCGATCCCAATCTCACCATCTTCCGCTTCTCTTCCTACGAATCGCAGGTTGCCGGAAACTTCAATCAGGATCGCCTGATCGCGCGCCTCACCAGCCTCTTCGGGGCCTTGGCTCTAATTCTCGCTTCGGTTGGCCTGTATGGCGTCATTTCATTCTTCGTGACCCGCCGCACCACCGAAATCGGAATCCGCATGGCGATGGGTTCTTCGCGCTCCGGCATCGTAGTGATGGTGATGCGTGGCGCTCTTTGGCCAGTTCTGGTTGGCATGGGTTTGGGTATTCCCGTGGCTCTTTATGTGGGCCATATCAGCGCCAACATGCTCTACGGACTCAGCAGCGATAATCCTTCGGCATATATTGCCGCCACACTGGCACTTGCAATCAGCGCCGTGGCAGCTGTATGCACCCCAGTTCATCGTGCGGCGTCCATCAATCCAATGGATGCTCTGAGGGAAGAATGAGGAATCGCTGAAATGGAAATGCGGCCCCATCCTGCGAAAAGGGGCAACTTCTTTCGACTTTTGGATCAATGAGTGCCAAATCGCCGATGCACTCACCGACCCGCGCGCACCTGGCCGTATAGTCGCCTTCTTGTACACTTACCCTTCTGCAGATCCGATTCCGGAGTGATCAAAAAGTCAGTTGTCCAGTTAGGCGGTAATACGTCCAGGTGAATTGGATTCGCAAATACTGGCCCAACTTTTCAGTACCAATCCGGCCTTACTTGGAGTGACTCCCATTTATGGGTAAGGTTAAGCGTTCTTTCACATTAAGGTTCAATGATGTGCCTAGCAGTTTTACCCAGCCGTATACCATACTCGCAAGGCGAAAGCGGCGGCAGGATGATGGATCCGTCGCCGCAATGTTCGGGGGTTCACCGCACTTGCTCTGAATACAGGAAGGCGTGCTGACAAATCAGCGATGCATCGCGGACTCTTCCAAACCTTCCAGGGAGCGTCCCTTGGTCTCTTGCACTGTAATGGACACAAACATCGCACCAGCGAAACAGATTCCTGCGTAAATGAGGAAGGCACCTGACGTTCCAAGCGACCGGTTGATTAGAGGGAACGTATAGGTGAGCACGAAGGATGCGACCCATAAGATCGCGACCGAAATCGAGACGGCAGATGCGCGCATACGATTGGGAAAGATTTCAGTGATAAGAACCCAGGTAACAGGCGCGAGGGACATTGCATAACACGCAATCGCACACAACGTGAGGATGAGAACCCACATGCCTTGCGCATGTAAGCGATACGCAGCGCTGGCGGCAAGATGAGACGCACCAATAGCAATGCAGCCGAAGATCATGAGTCTTCTCCTGCCAAAACGATCAACCAGCAACATGGCAACGATGGTGAAGATGAGATTGATGGCGCCCGTGATGACAATATTGAAGAGGATTTCGCTCACGCCGTAGCCTGCTCCGCGGTATACCTCCTGTGCATAGTTGAAGAGGATATTGATCCCGCTCCACTGTTGCAGAACCGCCAGGGCAGCGCCCACGGCAAGCAACTTACGGCCGGGCGAAGAAAACAGTTCGCGCCAGCCCGCGCGCTCGTGCGGGGCTGCCAGCGAGTTCTGAATTACCGACAACTCCGATTGCGCGTAGCTTTGGCCGCCGATTCGCCGCAATACTTCGAACGCAGTTTGTAGATTCGCCTGGGCAACAAGCCAGCGCGGACTTTCGGGAATGAATGGCGCGGAGCAGAGGAATAGAACAGCGGGGACGGTTACGGCCGTGAACATCCATCGCCAGCCATACTGTGCGTTCCACGATGTTGCGAGCACGATTTGAAGCTGATCGGCCGGAATCTTTTCGGCGATGCGCCAATTGACAAGCTGCGCCGCGAGAATTCCGATCACGATCGCGAGTTGATTGAGACTGACCAGCCGCCCTCGCCACTGGGCAGGGCTGATTTCGGCAATGTACATCGGCGAGACGTTCGACGCCAGTCCTATGGCCACTCCTCCCATGATCCGCCAGAAAATGAATGCATTGAAGCTGTGCGCCCATCCCGTGAAGATCGAAGAAAGGGCGAACAACAGCGCAGAGACGACGAGGAGTCTCTTTCGGCCGAACTTGTCGGCCGCAGAACCGGCAAGAAGCGATCCGGCGAAGCAGCCAAGCAGGGCGCAACTGTTCGCCCACCCGATCAACGCTTCCGAGGAGAGGTGAAAGTACACCTCATAGAAGGGTTTGGCTCCTCCGATGACGACCCAGTCGTAGCCAAACAGCAGTCCTCCCATGGCGGCGATAAATGCGATGGTCCAGATGTAGCCGAGATGGAGATCGAGGTGTGCAGTTGAGTGCGGCAGGGATGTGGACGAAGGTATCTGCATGCTTAACGCACCAACTTACTGTCGAACTTGCCAAGCTGCTCCAGAAGATCAGACGCTCCCGCATGGCTGCGGTCGTGCTTCAGTATTTCTTCAAGCAGGCTCTTCGCGTTTCCCGCGCGACTCAATCCAGCCAAAGCCTCGGCGCGGATAAAAAGAGCCTCAATTCGGTTGCGCCGGACCAGATCTTCGTTGAACAACAGCATCGCAGGCAGGGACGTAGCAAAGTAGTCAAAATTGGGCGGCGTCTTTTCAAGTTCGATCGAGTAATCGTAAATGCGGGTGAAAAGATTCGCAGCCTCGTCCCGTCTTCCCAGGCGCTGAAGGGCAAGGCCCGTCCAGAAGGTCATGTCCGATATACCCTGCACGGACATTTGCTTGAAATCGCCTTTCTCTTGTGCCGCACGGAGCCACCAAACACGGGCATTTTCGGCGTCATCGCTGCGGTGAAACGACTCGCCGATCCAGAAGTGGATGTCGCTCTGGTTTGTGAACAGATGCTTTGCCTCGCTCAGGTTCTGTGGTGGCTGAAGAGCTGCGGAGAATTGAGCGCGCGCTTCAGCCGGGTCCCTGAGATCGAGGGCTCGACGCCCAAGCAGCAGCCGCGCGCGCACATACTGCGCGAGCACCAGCCCCTCACCGCCCTCCCATGGCTGAAAACGCCGGTAAGCAGAAGACGCAGCGCCTCGTCCGGCCTGCTCGACATGATTCAGAAGAGTCGCGACTTCCACGGACAAGTCATCACGCGTCTCCACGAGCGTTGAATATTGCATCAGCTCGTTGAGACGATCCTGTGGAGACCGCCCGGCCCGCTTCCAAAGCTGATCGCGCTCATAGAGCACACGCGCGTCTTGCCGGTTCGCGGCGAACGCAGCTTCAAAGCTGCTCAGGGCGCGGTCGGGATCCTGACGCACGTTGAAGTAAGCGATTCCCAGATTGCGATGAACGGTCGCAAACGAGGAGTTGCCCGTAGCGGCGTTTTCCCAGTACAGAATCGCTTCCTCGTAACGCCGCTTGTCATACAACAGGTTTCCGAGCAAATACGACGGGATGCCGATTGCTGCCGTTTTCGTGAGGGCCCATTCGAGAACCACCATCTCTTCGAGCCGACTCGGGAAGCAGTAGTCGACACACGATCTCGCCGCACGATCGAGAGTCTGCGAAGCGGTCGTGTCCGTGAGCTTTTCTTCGACGTAAGCAAGAGTGAACAAGATCATGGGCACCGATCCGTCCTGTGCGTTCATATCGGCGCTCTGAAGCACATTGCGCGCCTCGTCGTACAATCCTGCTCGCATCAGGTCGAAGGCAAGATCGAGAGATTCCTGGCCGGTCGCAGGCGCGATACCTTTCTGCCATCGTGCGCCGGTGTCGAGCGGGTCAAGCGTTAGAGCTTCTTCGAGGGCCCGATCTGCGGCCGCAATGTCGCCCAATTTGCCATGAGACGATGCTGAGGAGATTACGGGCGTTCAGGTTGTCCGCATCCGCCCTCAAGCTGCGTTGTAGGTGGTCGACGGCCGTGCGCCAGTTCTCGCCGGCAGCATCGCATTCGGCAAGCGCAAAAAATGCAGGGCGCCCGCCAAGCCGCGTTCCACGTGGCCTTGTAGAAGGCGTCGTACGCATCTTTGCTCCTGCCCTGATACCGAAATGCGAGGCCCAGGTTGTAGTACGCCTCGCCATCCCGCGGATTTGGATTGAGTGCGGTCAGGCGGGCGATGGCAATCTGGAAGTCTTCCGCCGCCTTCTCGAACTCACCGCGGCGAAGATGCCAGAGACCCAGGGCATTGCGAATGCGCGATTCGTTGGGATCGCGGCGAAGCCCCTCGTTCCAGTAGGCCTCCGGCATCCGTGTTGCATGGCGATACTGCTCAAGATGCAACCCCGTCAGGTACAGTTCCTCGACACTCTCCACATCTTCGGGAGGCTTTGGCTCCTTCGCCACCAGCGGTGCGGTCGCAGGCTGGATCCGCGCACCGTCGTAGTCAATCACGATTCGCTCGTCGTCGTAGACCAGAACTGCTATCGCGGCTGGATCACTGCCGGGAGGAAGGCGGAATTCAATTAGAACCGGATTTGCTACGTCGATGCTTTTATTCCAGCGCGCAGCTTCAACGCCGCCGATTTTGAGAACGATCGTTGCGTCGTCGACAGGAGCCGTAACACACAGACCGATTCGCAGCGCATCTCTATCCGTGCTGACACTCAGGGCCGCTTCTGTATTTGCTGCCACCGGTGTCCCTATTGCGTGAATCGGGTACCAGTTTTGAGTGAACGTCTTGGTCTCCCACGGAGCCAGATACGAGAAGTCCGGCTGATTGTCGGTGTAGACGCCGGCCATCAACTCGATATAGGGGCCATCGTGGTCAGTCAGATTCCTGTCCCACGCATAGCCAAACTCATGATTGCCCCACGTCCACTGCTTCTTCCCTGGAGAGATGTGATGATCGGCGACGTGAACCACACCGGCGTCGGCCTTGTGATCGTAGCCTCCAAAGAAATCCTGCTCCGTGCCAGTGACCATATAGCTGGTCGGGACGGGAATATTCGCGTACCAACTGAGATCGTTTGGCGGATAGCTACCGTCAGGCACAAACTGGCTCGGCATTTCATCCGCAGGAACGCCGCTTTCGTGCACGCTCGCCGTAATCCACTCCGTAATAGCGGCCATCACTCAGCGGGAAGGAAGTGATGGCGCGTTTCGCGTGGTCCGCGACGAACCTGACATCAGTGGGGAAGAAGGACTGATACTTCTCGTGCACTCGCGTGGCTGCATTGGCCCACCAGAGAAACGTTTGGGTAAACGGCGTGCGATTGTAGAGGCGGACTTTCAGTTCGAATACAGCGCGCCCAGGGTGCAGGCAAACGCCGTGCATTCCCTTCATGCGCTGCATTGGATCGTGATCGCTGCACCAGATGGTGACCGAGCCATCCTCCGCTCTCTCCGTCTCCGTGGTTACCGGCATGAACGTCGCCGGTCGGTGGTGTTGCGGCCAGTTAAACTCGACGCCGCCCGAGATCCACGGGCCCGCGAGTCCTACCAGCGCAGGCTTGATGACATTTTGGCGGTAGAAGAAATCGTAGCCGGTGGTCTTGTCGTAGCCGACGTGAACGCGCCCTCCGATCTCAGGCAGGATCATGAGCCGGAGGTATTCGTTTTCAATATGGAGTGCTTTCCAAAGCTTCGGTGCCGGCTCAGTCGCGATCCGGTCAGTGAAAGGAAGGGGGTACACCCTCCCGCTGCTTCCCTGGTATATGCGCCTTTCCAGGAACATCGGATTCCGATCCGGTGACCCAGGTGCATAGGTCAGAATCTGTACATCCTGCTCCCAGGCCTTAACTGGCCCGCGCTCTGTTGGAGGAGCGTCAGGCAACAGGAGGTATCGGGCGGAAAACGGGGTCCCCTCTGCGGATTCCGGCAACATTCAAGCTCCAGAGTTTATCGTTGACGTACACAAAGTTATCCGCTGCGAGGTGCATGTGCAAACCCGGCGTAAATTCCTGCAGACGATCTCGACAAGCGGACTCGTTTTTCTCAGTGCCGAAGCAGTTAACTCGGAGGAATTCGCATCATCTGGAGATCGGCGCGCATCGCACGGCATCCCGCTCCAAGAAGGCTGGGAATTCCGGCTTGACCCAAGTGGCGCGACCGAGCCGTCGGATGTAATAGATCGCGCAAATGACTGGGAGGCCGTGCATGTGCCGCACACGTGGCAATCTCTCGGTAGATCGCCGGACTATGTTGGAATTGCGTGGTACCGCATTCGTTTTGAAGCGCCGTCGAGCTGGGCTTCGCAGCACGTACGCGTTGAGTTCGAAGCTGTCAACCATACGGCGGCTGTATTCCTAAACGGAAGGGCGGTCGGTGAACACATCGGCAAAGGCTACACGGCGTTCACTCTTGATCTATCAGCCCATTTGAGTCTTGGACGAGAAAACACATTGGTAGTGCGAGTCGATAACCGGCCCGGCGACCGCATGCTTCCACGGAACAAGAGCTATGACTGGACCGATGACGGTGGCATTATCCGGCCAGTAAATCTGCTGGTTACGGCGCCTGCATTTATCGAAAGCATAGAGATCAGCGCGGTTCCCGATCTGGCAAGCGGTTCAGCAGAGATCCGCGTCAAGGCAACCGTTCGCAATGCCACCACTCAAACACAAAAGGCAAATGTGCGCGCGACAATTCGGAGCGATGGCAGTTCGGATGAAGTGATGCACCTGGGACCAATGGACGTCGCACTTGAAGCGGATCGCGAGCAACTTGTCGACCTGGGAGCGGCGACACTGCAGAAAGCAGCGCTCTGGCATTTTGATACCCCCCATCTGTATCGGGCATTCGTCGAGTTGAGCGTTCCATCGGGAGTTCATGAGGTCATCGAGCAATTTGGGATTCGCAAGTTCGAGGTTCGTGGACCGGCGTTCTACCTGAATGGCGAGAAGGTCTCCCTTATCGGGGTGGAACGCATGGCGGGAAGCCATCCTGAATTGGGCTTTGCTGAAACTGCGGAGTGGATCGACAGCAATCACCGCGACATGAAGAACCTGAACTGCGTCTTCACGCGCGTGCACTGGCCGCAGGATCGCCGCGTACTCGACTTCTGCGACCGCCACGGAATCCTGATGCAGGAGGAAGTACCGGCGTGGGGTCCCGAAACTTTCTCGAAGACTTCGGACGACGTGCAGCACGCACTCGAGCAGAACGGGCTCGAGCAGCTACGCGAGATGATCCGTCGTGACCGCAATCATCCATGTATCGTTGCGTGGGGCCTATGCAATGAGGTGGATGGCAAAAACCCGAGATCGAAGCAGTTCGCTCGCGCTATCGGTGCGGAAGCGCGCCGCCTCGATCCTTCGCGCCTTCAAACTTATGCGTCCCATACGCTGGGGAGCGATCCCGGTGCCGACATGGCCGGTGAATTCGATTTCATCTCGACCAATGAGTACTACGGCAGTTGGACGCCGGGTGGGCCCACGGATGTCGAAGCGCATCTCGATCGTATTCGCAAGGCCTTTCCTGACAAACCTATCGTGGTCTCGGAATACGGATGGTGCGAATGCCAGTCGAAGATAGCTCCGGGAGACGAGAACCGCGTCGACATCATCAATTCCCACACGGATGTGTTTCGGAAATTTCCGGAGGTTGCAGGAGCCATTTATTTCGACTACAACGATTACCGCACTCTTGTCGGCGACAAAGGCGCGGGAGCCATGCGGCAGAGAGTGCACGGAGTCGTGGATCTCTATGGCGCGAAGAAACCCTCGTTTGAAGCTTTGCGTTCGCAGGCCAGCCCCATAGAGAAAGCAGTTCTCCGCAAATCCGCGGAGGGCCGATTTGAGTTCGAAATCCGAACGCGGCAACAGCTTCCGGGTTATGCTCTACGCGGTTGTTCCGTACGATGGTTGGCATACGGGTATGATGACTTGCCTATGGACGGAGGCAAGACCACCCTCCCAAAGCTACCGCCCGGACTGTCCCAGACCCATGAAATCAAGACGTCAATAACGGGAATCAGGAGAATTGTCGTGGACGTGGTCCGGCCTACCGGTTTTTCGGCGATCACCGTGGAATATCAGAACCATGCAGCGCCTGAGTAACTACCAATGCACCATCCTTCTGGTCAATGCTCTCAATAAGTCAAGGGACCCAAAACGTTCAACCGGGGATCGAATTATCACATGAAATTGGTTTAAAGCTTGTGGTTCGCTCTGCTCTCATCCTATTGCTTGCTCTTGCTTTGAACGCGCGTGTATTTGGGGCCGCTGCGTTCAATCACGATTGATGCGCGCACGGCGTCTCAAGTTCCGAGACCATCCTCGTACCGCGGAGGAACGCTCTCTCCGTCCGGTCATGACCCTCGATAAAGCTGAATTGCACCAAAAATGGCAACTTCCGGTTGGGCGGTGACAACTAGGGGAACCGATCAGTTATGGATTTCACCGGTCTTCATTTGTCCCCAATCAAGACAACATCTCCGGACATGTAGGAGGCAATACGGATAATTCTCACTGAGAGAATCGCTCGTTAGCTGGAGCCGCGCTAAGAGATAATGCGGTTTTTATCCCTGCATGCCGCAGTCCATTTAATTGCTGCCTCCATGTGCGAACGATCGCCAGCATCAAGCCTGCGTTCGACGATTGATTCTTTGAAAACACTTCTGAATCGACCCGAACTTTCCGGGAGGAAGGTGATGTAAATCACGTGGTTACATTCGATTACTAACGATACGTTCTTTCTCAAACCAAAGGCCTTGAACCGATCCTCATATGCGCGGAAAGTTATTCCATGCTCGCCAATCTGTTCGGCCGTTGCCTCCACATTCTCGCTTTCATTGGTCCAGGTGGCAGCAGTTTGCGACCCTGGCTCCATCGCTTGCGGGGCGTCCACATCGGCAGGCATGTCTGGCTCTCTCACTTCGTCTACATCGATGATTGCCATCCCGATCGCATCTCCATCGGAGAAAACTGCACCATCGGGTTGCGCACCACTATCTTTTCCCATCTTTATTGGGGGCCCCGCCGTGCTCAGCACAAAGGCACCGTCGTTATTGAAAAGGATGTCTTCATTGGACCGCATTGCGTCATCCTGCCGAACGTGAGGATTGGCGAAGGAGCCGTCATCAAAGCCGGCACGGTCGTTAGCAAAAATGTCCCCCCGCACGCTCTCTGGGGCCCGGCCGCGCCTGAGGTTCTTGGCACGGCTACTGTTCCCCTCACCGCCCAGTACTCCTACGAAGAATTCATTCAGGGAATGCGCCTCTATCACAAGCCCGACCAGCACGCTCGCGAGTTCATCCATGAGCTCCGATAACCGCTGTTTCTGGACCACCACGATTTCTGCCGTATACCACCTCCGAAGCCGATCAATGCCGGAAAGAAGAGCCCCGAAATGTGCGGCATATGCGGCGTCCTGAATTCGGACACACGTCCCGCTGACCGCGGCCTCATCACGAACATGGTCGCGGCAATCCGCCACCGCGGACCCGATGATTGCGGAGTCTTCATCGATTGCAATGTCGGCCTCGGCCATGCCCGGCTCAGCATCATCGACGCTGCCGGCGGCCACCAGCCGATGACCAGTCGTGACGGAAGCCTGACCATCACTTTCAATGGCGAGATCTTCAACTACCTCGAACTCAGAGACGAACTTGAACAGAGTGGTCACCGCTTCGCAACTTCATCCGACACTGAAGTGATCCTTCATCTCTATGAGGACGAGGGCGAACAGTGCATCCACCGCTTCAATGGACAGTGGGCCTTTGCAATCTGGGATCGCAAAACCCAGAAAATCTTCCTCTCTCGCGATCGTATGGGCGTTCGCCCCCTCTACTACACGCAAACTCCCACCGGGTTCCGCTTTGCCTCCGAAATCAAATCCCTTCTTGCCGATCCTTCCGTTGCAGCCGAATTCGATCTTCATGCGCTCGACGAGATCTTTACCTTCTGGTCGACGATTGGACCCCGCACCCCCTTTAAAAACATCTCGCAGCTTCCGCCCGGCTGCTCCATGGTCGCCGATAGCCACGGCCTCCGGGTTCAACGTTATTGGTCGTTATCTTTTCCGACTAACGGCGACTTCCTCTCGGACAAAGAGGACAACCTGGCTTCCCAACTTCACGATCTCCTCCTCGACGCAACACGTATTCGCCTTCGCTCCGACGTCCCCGTAGGCGCATACCTGAGCGGAGGAATCGACTCCACTGTTACAACCGCCCTCGCCGCCGGCATCGTTGGCGACAACCTTCGCAGCTTCTCTATTGCCTTCCAGGACTCCGAATACAACGAAAGTCCATTCCAACTGGAAGCCAGCACTTTCTTAAGGACCGACCACAGCAGCCTCGCCTGCCCAAGCCAGAAGATCGCCGAAATTCTTCCGCAGGTCGTCTGGCACGCCGAGCAGCCGTTCCTCCGCACGGCGCCCGCGCCCATGTTCCTCCTATCCGGACTGGTGCGCGACAGTGGTTTCAAAGTTGTCCTCACCGGCGAGGGTGCAGACGAGATCCTGGGCGGCTACGACATCTTCAAAGAAGCGAAGATCCGCCGCTTCTGGGCACGCGATCCGTCATCGCGTATGCGGCCGCTGCTTCTCAAGCGCCTGTACCCGTACATGGAAGGGATCCAGCGGCAGTCTTCCATTTATCTCCAGCATTTTTTCGGGATCAGTGAGCGCGACCTTGCCAGTCCCTTCTTCTCCCATCTTCCGCGGTGGGAACTGACGGCGAGGCTAAAGCTTCTCTACTCCGAGGCCGTTCGCGATCAACTGCGAGATTTCGATGCGTTCGATGAACTTGCCGACGCTCTGCCCAGCGACTACACATCGTGGAGTGCATTCAATCAGGCCGAATACCTCGAAGCCACAGGCCTTCTCCCCGGCTACATTCTGTCGTCCCAGAGCGACCGCATGGCCATGGCTCACTCGGTTGAGGGGCGATTCCCGTTTCTCGACCACCGGGTCGTCGAATTCGCCGCAAAGCTTCCGCCAACTCTCAAGATGAAAGGGCTTGGCGAGAAATACCTGCTCAAGCGGGCCTGCTCAGACCTGGTCCCATCTTCAATTCTGAATCGCCCCAAGCAGCCCTACCGCGCACCGGAAGGGAAGTGCTTCTTTGGTGCCAATGCACCGGACTATGTCGACGACGTCCTTTCAAAGAACGCTCTCCACGACAATGGCATTTTCGATTCCAGTGCCGTCCATGTCCTGATTGACAAATTCAAATCCGGCCGCATCACCAGCGTCAGAGACAACATGGCTCTCACTGGAGTGCTCTCAACACAGTTGCTCCTTCACCAGTTCTCTCAATACAAATGGAGAAATCTCGACAAATGCAACCATGGGAAATTGAATCCGAGATTCGTGACTTTGTCATAAACAATTTCCTGTTCGGCAAAGCCGACGGACTCACCGACGACGAGTCACTTCTTGAAAACGGCATCATCGATTCCACAGGCGTACTGGAACTCGTCGGCTTCCTTCAAGAGCGCTTCGACATCCTCGTCGAAGATGACGAGATCGTTCCTGTCAACCTCGATTCCATTCAGAATTTGACACACTACCTCAGCAGAAAGACCGGAACGCATCTGCGCGAAATTCTTCGCGTCGGGGAGGAATGATCGATGCTGGTGCAGGAGTTTCTGGAACAGAGCGCTGCGCACTTTCCAGACAAGACGGCGCTCGTCACAGAAAAGGAACGCTTCAGCTACTCGCAGATCGAGCAGAAGGCAAACTCCCTTGCGCACGCCCTCATCTCTGCCGGAGTCACCCGCGGTGACCGCGTCGCCATACTCTTGCCTAACTCCGTCGAAGCCGTTCTGGCCATCTTGGGAGTACTCAAGGCGTCCGCCGTATTCGTCGTCCTGCACCCTTCAATCAAAAGTGACAGACTCGCGTACGTGCTGAACAACTGCCGCGCTTCTGCGATCTTCATATCAGCCGCCAAGCTCGATTCGGACCACCAGTGGCTACGCGATACCCCGTATCTTCGCTCCGTAGTTCTCGTCGGACGCCGCCAGTCGGATCTCGTCCGTGCATCTGGAAAAACACTCTTGTCCTTCGATGAAACCCCGAAGAACTCCACTACCCACGCGCCGCCCCCGAAAATGTGCATCGACATTGATCTTGCGGCCCTCATCTATACATCCGGATCAACCGGCCGGCCCAAAGGCGTGATGATGACCCACCTCAATATCATCTCTGCCGCCACATCGATCACGACTTACCTCGAAAACTCCGCCGACGATGTCGTCCTCAACGTCCTGCCGCTGTCGTTCGACTACGGACTCTATCAATTGATTATGATGTTCAAGGTCGGTGGGACCTTGGTCCTCCTCAACTCGTTTGCATTCCCTCATCTTGTCCTCGAAAAGATGGCCACTGAAGGCGTCACCGGATTCCCGATCGTCCCTACGATCTCGGCAACCCTTCTCGGCATGAATCTCTCCCGCTATGTCTTTCCGCGCCTTCGCTATATCACAAACACGGCGGCGGTTCTGCCCGTCGAGCACATTCGCAAGCTGCGCGCGGCCTTTCCGCACATCGAAATCTATTCAATGTACGGCCTCACTGAGTGCAAACGCGTCTCGTTCCTTCCTCCCGATCAGATTGACATCCGTCCGGGCTCCGTTGGCCGCGGAATGCCGAACGAAGAGGTCTACATCGTCGACCCGGACGGCAATCGCGTCCCACCTGGCGTTGTAGGCGAACTCGTCATTCGCGGCTCCAACGTGATGAAAGGCTACTGGGAGATGCCCGAAGAGACCGACCGCTGCCTTAAGCCGGGTCCATTGCCGGGCGAGAGGGTGCTCTTGAGCGGCGACCTCTTCTTTGCAGATTCTGAAGGCTACCTCTACTTCGTTGGCCGCCGCGATGACATCATCAAGACGCGCGGAGAAAAAGTCAGCCCCCGCGAAATCGAAGACGTACTCTACTCCCTCGATTCTGTTGGAGAGGCTGCTGTAATCGGGGTTCCCGACCCAATTCTCGGAAGTGCGATCAAAGCCGTGATCGTCCCCAGGCATGGCGCTGACATCACAACGCAAATTGTCCTTCGTCACTGCTCCGAAAGACTGGAAGACTTCATGATTCCGAAGATCGTCGAATTTCGAAAGTCCCTTCCAAAGACCGATTCAGGAAAGATAAACAAGCGCGCCATCGCGGAAGAGTCCAACCCGGAGACCGAGAATCCGTTAAAGACCGTTTCGGAAGAGCAAGATTTCACAAGGCGTGGAGAATCTTCGGTTTTGAAGGGGCATGACTTCAGTAGTGCTGAGTCGAGCAGCAAATGACTATAGCTTCCGGCCGCCGAGGGAATGATTTGCTCCAATCTGATTTGTTGTTGGTTCAACGACTGGACTCCTCGGTGATAGCAAATGGAAGTAACCGCAACATCCCGCCAACCGCTTCTTCACATCGATCCCGAAAAGGAAGTGCAGCGCCTTACAACAGCTATTCGCGAACTCCTCTTCATCCAATTCAAAAGAAAAGGCGCCGTTGTCGGCGTCTCTGGCGGTGTCGACAGCAGTGTCGTTGCTGCCCTGTGCGCTCGGGCCCTCGGCCCGGATCACGTCTTGGCCCTCTTCATGCCGGAAGCGGACTCATCTCCCGATGCCCTGTCTCTCGGCGGCAAGCTTGCCGATTCTCTTGGAATTCGGTCCGAGCATGTCGACATTACCCCGATACTCAAGGCCGCCGGCTGCTATCAGCGCCGCGATGACTCTATCCGCATGGTCGTGCCAGAGTACGGCGCCGGCTACAAGTGCAAGATAGCCCTGCCCGATCTGCTCTCGCTCGATCAATACGCCATCTTCTCCGTTGTCGTCCAGTCTCCCTCGGGCGAAACAAGAAAAGTTCGTTTAACGCTTGAATCCTACCTGGGCATCGTCGCAGCCACCAATTTGAAACAGCGTACCCGCAAGATGGTTGAGTACTACCATGCAGATCGGCTCAACTTCGCCGTCGCCGGCACCCCGAATCGCCTCGAATATGAGTTGGGCTTCTTCGTCAAAGGTGGGGATGGTCTCGCCGACTTTAAGCCCATTGCCCATCTATATAAGTCCCAGGTCTACCGTCTCGCTGAGTATCTCAAGATCCCTGAAGAGATCCGAAGTCGCCCGCCCAGTACTGACACCTATCCGCTCGAGCAATCGCAGGAGGAATTCTACTTTTCCATGCCCCTCGACCAGATGGACCTCTGTCTCTACGGTCGCGATCATTCCCTGCCCCCTGATCAACTAGTTCGATGGGTCAGCTTGGACGCCGACCAGATCCGGCGTGCCTACTCAATGATCGACCGCAAACGAGCGATCGCCCGCTTTCTGCACTCCTCCCCGGTCACCTTCCCCACTCCGGAGGAGGATTCCTGATGGAGCTATCACGCCAGCTGAGACTATTTCGCCGGCAAGTTTACTCGCTGCGAGCCTATGTGCCCGGATTGCGACATCGACACAGAATTGAATCTCTTGTTGGGCCGCTCGGTTATTGGGAAGCGTTGCAGAGATATCAGCTCCGCGCCGTTACCGACCTCGGCCTCCAGCCCCACAATTCTCTTCTCGACGTCGGCTGCGGCCCGCTTCAGGGCGGCATAGCTTTCCTCCGCTATCTGGCTCCCAACATGTATTCCGGAATCGATCGCAATCCACTGGCTATAACTGTCGGCTGCAATGAGATCTCGCGGCACCATCTTTGGTACAAGAAACCGACCCTGCTCGTGACCAGCTCCTTCGGAGATGATCAACTGGGAGATGCGCAATTCGACTTCATCTGGCTCTCGCAGATTCTCTATTACTTCGACGAACCGACCCTTCAGCGCCTATTCGCCATGGCGTCACGTCGCTTGCGTCCCGGCGGCATTCTGGCCGGAGACATTCTCGGGCCACGTAGTGACTCCACATTCCTGCAGTGTCGTAATCCCAGGCCCCCTGCCCACACCCCCGAATCCATAAAAATGCTCGCGGCGGGGTATGGCCTGAGCACCACTTGCTTGGGAACGCTTGATCAGTTCGGATACCCCACACGCCTGAACCTCAGCCATAACCTGCTGCTTAAAGTCACGTGAACACCGTCGCCAACACGCTCCGACGGGTTGCTCCCTGCACGTCTCTATGGTCGTGTGCGCACCGCGCTCGGAACAGCTCCATGGCTTCGCTCAATCGCAGCCTGAACTCGCCCTACCGCCCATCGTGCTGCCGTCTATTCACCGCTGTCCATCATCAACAGCCAAAACTCCGGCCCACGGAATCACTCGTCGCAAGTCCAAATGCTATTCAATATCCACGATCCCAGTCAGGATCACCGCGACCGCTTCGCCTGCGGCTTCCTTCTTGCCTCCTAATCGAAAACGCCTCGCAACCATAGCTCAGCCTTCTGAACCGCTTCCAGTCCATCGGACACTTCGCAAATGACTTCTATTTCGCGTCTTTGTTGCAATTTTGAGCAGACGAATCGACGGAAGGACGTTATGGGAATTGATGAGTCGGCCGCCACGGAATCCTCGCGATCGTTCGGGAATGTTATTTGGCCGTGGCCGGGTTTCAATGTGAGAGAGTTCGCCTGAATTACTATTCCTGACCAAGTCTACAGAATTTTGTAACGGCGAATACAGATGCACTGCTGTATTAGCCTTCGTCGATAAGCGGAGGCTTGCATGCTTACGCAGGTATGCTTCTATCATTCCGGAGCCAATCGGGGAACCGCGGTGTTTCAAGAAGACTGACTTAGACAGATTTCTGTTAAAACCCATACAGAATCTGCTCTCCGTCATCCGACCATCGCAGAGCGATGCCGCTTGCGGTCGCCCGCTATCGCCACATTTGCTCGAAGTGCGATGCCTGTTTGTTCTACGCTGGCCCTTGCGCGAGAGAAATCGGGAGGTGTGCCGGCAGTACTGCGCAATCAGCCTCAGCTTATGCGCCGTGCTTGAGGATGGCGGCCGGGATGTGCTTGAGGGGCAATACCTTGTGCACCCCATCGAGTTTGATGGCTTCCTTGGGCATGCCGAAGACAACGGAGCTTGCTTCATCCTGCGCAATATTGAACCCTCCGGCCTGCTTCATCTCGAGCATGCCGCGTGCCCCATCGTCCCCCATTCCGGTGAGAATTACCCCGACCGCATTGGGCCCCGCATAGCGCGCTGCGGAGCGAAAGAGGACATCGACCGAGGGCCGATGACGGCAGACGAGGGGGCCATCCTTGATCTCGACGAAGTAACGCGCTCCGCTGCGCCGCAGCAGCATGTGGTGATTGCCGGGCGCAATCAAGGCGCGACCGCGCAAGACTGTGTCGTTGGTCTCGGCTTCTTTAACGGTAATGGCGCAAAGGCCGTCGAGGCGGTTGGCGAACGCGCGGGTGAAGAGCTCAGGCATGTGCTGCACGATGACGATGCCGGGAGCGTCGGAGGGGAGGGTTTCGAGCAGGGATTTTAATGCCTCGGTTCCGCCGGTGGATGCGCCAACCACGATTACTTTCTCTGTGGTCTCATCCATAGCGCGCGTTGCATGGGGCAGGATGACGTCGGCGGTAAGTTTGGGTTGAACAATGTGCTCAATGCGCGGCTTGCCCAGTCTTGCGCCGGCGGCCGCTTTGACGATATCGCAGATAGAGGTGCGCGAGTCTTCGAGAAACTGGCGGGTTCCCAGACGAGGCTTGGTGATGATATCGACAGCGCCGTATTCGAGTGCGCGCAGTGAGCTTTGTGCGCCTTCATCTGCGAGGCTCGAACAGATCACGACCGGGACCGGATGCTGGCTCATAATCATTTTCAGAAATGTCAGCCCGTCCATGCGCGGCATCTCGATGTCGAGCGTGATGACATCGGGAATTTCTTCGGCGATGCGATCGGCGGCGACGAAGGGATCGGATGCAGTGGCCATGACTTCGATTGCGGGGTCGCTGGATAACAAGTTGCTGAGTGCCTGACGGACTACCGCCGAATCGTCTACGACCAGCACTCGGATTGTTTTTGCGGCCTTCATAATCCTCGTTTCTTACGTCCGCCCCAAGGTGCGGGATCCATTCCGGCTAACCTACGAAGGAGAACTTCCCCATTATCGGTGTGAAATTCAATGAAGATGCCACGGCTTCCGCCTAGACGCGATGCGAGCACCTGGAAGCCTTCTTCCTGAAGTACGCGTAAAGCAGTCTCGGCATTCATCCTTCCCACGGTCCCAGTTTTGCGCGAGGAGGTCAGAACGTCGGCTCCGCCGAAGAGTTTCACTTCTACTTCGCAGCGCGTGGCGCCGAGGCTGTCAAATTGATCGGCGATTTCGCGAATGACGTAATCCACATAGCGCCGCGCGGAGACCGGATCGGAACGAATGAATGGTTTGGCGGGGTGCGTGGGCATCATGGGGTGGCAGAGGGCAGAGGCGGCGATGCGGGGCGCGTGAAACGTGATGCCGACGCAGGAGCCGAGCACAGTCTTTAGGACGGATGGCGTCCGTACGAGTCGCCACTCACCAGGCTGAAGATAGAACTCCGGAAGATCAGTGGTGAAGGCGGGCATGAGCTCTCCGGTAGAGCGCGGGAGCCACGGGCACGACGGGCAAATCCATATCATGAAGGCTTTCGGAGTGACCGACGAACAAATAGCCCGAGGGCGTGAGGCTGTGCACCAGCTTGCGCAGGATGCTCTCCTGAGTGGCGCGATCGAAATAGATGAGAACGTTGCGGCAGAAGATTGCGTCGACCTTCTCGGCCAGCATATAGTCGGTGTCCATGAAGTTGAGACGGCGAAATTCGACAAGCCTGCGTAGTTCTGGCACAACTCGGACGCGGGGGGATTGGGAATCGCGGCTGCGCAAGAGGTATTTGCGCCTGAGCGCGAGAGGAATGGGCGCAACACATTCAGATGCGTAGATACCCCTCTCAGCCTTGTCGAGCACGTCGGTGGAGATGTCGGAGGCCTGGATACGGAAGCGAAAGCCTGGATGCGCCTCGGCATATTCGCTGAGGACCATAGCCAGGGTGTACGGTTCCTCTCCGCTCGAGCAGCCTGCACTCCATATTGCAAATGTGCGGCCATTCATTGCCAGTGCTGGAAGCGCTTTCTGAACAAGGTACTCGAAGTGCAGCGGTTCGCGGAAGAAGTCGGTTTTGTTGGTGGTGATGACGTTGATGAGAAAGATCAGTTCTTCCTTCATGCCTTTGCGGCCGAATACGAAGTCGCAGTACTCCCGGTAGGTCGCCATGTTTAAGCTCCGCAGCCTGCGCTTGAGGCGGACCTCGACCATGGTCTTCTTTTCCTGACTCAGGCAGATACCCGTTGCGGAATAGACGAGATCGCGCAGACGCGCAAAGTCGCGTGTCGAAAGCGATTCTTCCGCAATGGTACCTGCATGGGCCAAGATTTCCTCCGTTACAAACCTGCGGCAGTTACGCAGCTACAGCTTCGGTCAAGGGTTTTTCCTGCGCCTGAAACGCAGTGAGTTCGTCAGCCGAGAAGACGCGGTCGATGTCCAGGATCATGATGAAGTTGTTGTCGCGTTTGCCCATGCCCTTGATGAAGTCCATGCGGATCTGCGTGCCGATGCGGGGGGCGGGCTGAATCTGGTCGGGCTCTAGGTCGATTACCTCTTCGACTGAATCGGCCAGAGCCCCGATCACCGTGGGCTCATTTTCGAGCAACACCTCGACGACCACGATGCAGGTGTTGCGCGTGCTGACCGTCTTGGTCATCTCGAAACACAGCCGCAGATCGACGACCGGGACGACGCTGCCGCGCAGGTTGATGACACCCGCCATGAATTCCGGCGTGCGTGGAATTTGAGTGATTGCTGTCAGATCCAGAACCTCCCTCACCTTTGCTACATCGGTGGCAAAGATCTCGTTGCCGAGTTTGAAGGTCAGGTACTGGCGCGTCTCGGTGATTTCGTTCACGCTCATGAATTCGCTTCCTTTCTCGTGTGGCGCGTGAAGCCCGAGGGCGCCCGTGTCTTCAGACCGGGCGCCCTGCGCCTCAGTACCGTTCGAACTCTCCGTCAGAATCGTCCTGCCTGTCTTTCATGCGCAGCGCAACTCCCCTTTTTGCGGTGGACGCTACCGCGTAGCTGATTGGCTTGTGGGCGGCGGATGGTTGGGCTGCCGAGGAACGTGGTTTCGCTGCTTTCGAGGCTGGCCGGTGTGCCAGGGCATCGCCCTCGTCATCGGTACGGAAGAACGAAAGCGCACTGACTAGCTGCTCGGATTGCCCGGTAAGCTCTTCGGTGGTTGAAGCCATTTCTTCGGCCGCAGAGGCGTTCTGCTGGATCACCTGCTCGAGTTGTTGCAGAGCCTTGTTGATCTGCTCCGCGCCGGTGTCCTGCTCTTTGCTGGCCGCGGAGATTTCCTGAACCAGCTCAGCGGTGCGCTGGATATCGGGAACGAGCTTGTCGAGCATTTCGCCGGATTTCTCGCTAACCTTGAGGGTGGTGCCAGAGAGCTGGTTGATCTCAGCCGGCAGCTTTCTGACTGCGCTCAGCCAGCTTGCGAACCTCGGCGGCAACGACGGCAAATCCCTTGCCGTGCTCGCCGGCGCGGGCTGCTTCGATGGCCGCGTTGAGCGCCAGCAGGTTCGTCTGTCGGGCAATCTCTTCGATGATGGATATCTTGTTGGCGATCTCCTTCATGGCAGCAACGGCTTCGAGCACGCTCTTGCCGCTCTCCTGGGCATCCTTGGCGCTCTTGTTGGCGATCTTGTCGGTCTGCTGCGCGTTATCGGCATTCTGCTTGATGTTGGAAACCATCTCCTCCATCGAAGAGGAGGCTTCTTCGGCTGCGGCAGCCTGTGAGCTGGCACCTTTCGATACCTGCACGGACGCGGTGGAAATGGATTGGCTGGCCGCCTGCAACTTCGCCCGCGATAGTGCGGATTTCGGTGACGGTGCGCGTCAATCCCGCAACCATGGCGACAAGGGCCTGCATGAGCTTGTCCTGCGGGCAGCGCTCCTTAAGCGTGACGGTGAGGTTACCACCAGCAATCTGTTCGGCAGCGCCGGTGATTTCGTTCATGGCGCCGATCAGCATGTTGAGGTTGTTCTTGATCGTATTGAAGTCCCCGTTGTAGTTATCAGTGATCGGCGGCGGGATGTCGCCCTTGGCGATCAGGTCGACATAGCGGGCTGAAACGTTGAGCGGTCCGATGACGGCGTCGAGCAGCGCATTGACGCCGCGAATGATGTCAGCATAGGCGCCTTTCACCACGTCCGGATGGCCGCGCTCGGCGAGTTGTCCGTTGCGGGCAGCGCCCGTTAAATGCGCCAACATTTTCTCAAGCGTCTGCAGAACCTCGGCAACGTTGTTAATGGCGACCTTCATCTTTTCGTGATCGCCCTTGTAGGTCTGAGTGATGAGCTCGTCGATCTTGCCGTCGGAGATCTGGGCCAGGATGCGGTTGCCTTCACCGATGGGCAGAAGGATGGCATCGAGCATTTCGTTGACGCCGCGTACGATACCGGCGAAGGCGCCGGCGAATTGCTCAGGCTTGCCGCGCTCACCGAGCTGACCTTCGTGTGAAGCCTGCGTGAGCCGCGCCATTTCTTTCTGCAGTCCCTGCAGCACAGTGGCAACGTTGTTGACAGCGAGCTTCATTTTCTCGTGGTCGCCCTTGTAGGTGTGGGCAATCAACTCGTCAATCTTGCCGTCGGAGATCTGCGCCAGAATGCGGTTGCCTTCGCCGATGGGCAGAAGGATGGCATCGAGCATTTCGTTGACGCCGCGCACGATGCTCGGCGATAGGCGCCGGCGAATTGCTCAGGCTTGCCGCGCTCGCCGAGCTGACCTTCGTGTGAAGCCTGCGTGAGCCGCGCCATTTCTTTCTGCAGTCCCTGCAGCACAGTGGCAACGTTGTTGACAGCGAGCTTCATTTTCTCGTGGTCGCCCTTGTAGGTGTGGGCAATCAACTCGTCGATCTTGCCGTCGGAGATCTGCGCCAGAATGCGGTTGCCTTCGCCGATGGGCAGAAGGATGGCATCCAGCATCTCGTTGACGCCTTGAATCAGCTCCCGATCCGGGCCGTTAAAGATCGTCGCGCGACCTCTTTCGGTCAGCCGGCCCTCCTTGGATGCATCAACAAGGCGCATTATTTCGTGGAGCAGCGCATCGCGGTCGTTTTGCGGGGCAATGTGCTTGCCATTTTTCCCGTGGCCGTTTTCTGCACCGTGCAACTTGCGGCCCTCGTTCACCAGTGTGGTTGACATGTTTCGTTCCTCTTCTTTCTGCCCCGGACCAATGCTGCGATCAACTGCTAGTGCAGGGATTAGTTTTAGGTTTTCATTAGGGTCGAACTTCAATGCACTTGGCGAAGAAATTCATGCCCGTCAGCCGTGATCTAATAGGCCGGGCGATGAGTCGGCCGTTTCGGGCAACTGCGGATGTCCGCGCGCACGGAGCCCAATTGTGTGAATGCATTCCTGCACGAGTCGGTGCGGGTCAAGGATAAGCGCGACCGTTCCGTTGCCCAGGATGGTGGCACCCGAGACCGTTTGAACATTCCTATAGATTCGACCGAGCGATTTGATCATGGTCTGGCAGTTGCCCAGCACCCGATCGAACACCAGTCCACAGGGCCCGTCTTCTGTATCGACCAGCATTACCTGCTCGAAATCGGGAAGGGCGGTGGTGATGCTGAAGTGCTCGCGCAGGCGGATGTATGGCACGACCCTGCCGCGCACGCTGATCAGGTGCTTGCCGTTAGCGTTGTCGATCTCGGCCCGAGGTAGCTCGATGCATTCGAGAGTGTCAGCGAGCGGCAACACAAAATAGGCGTCGCCTACCACGACCAGGAGTCCGTCGATGATGGCCAGCGTCAGGGGCAGGCGCAGCGTTACTGTGGTTCCCTGGCCGGGTCTGCTCGCAACATCGATGCTTCCCCGGAGCTTGTCAACGTTGCGGCGCACCACGTCCATGCCCACGCCGCGGCCTGAAATATCGGTAACTTCCTTGGCTGTCGAGAATCCAGGTTGAAAGAGCAACGCATGAATCTCGGAGTCGGTGAGTTGAGCGTCGGGACCGATCAGGCCTCGCTCGACGGCGCGGGCCCGCACCGCTTCGGCATCGATTCCGCGGCCGTCGTCCGAGACGCTGATCAATACGCTGGCCCCAGAATAGCGGGCGCTAAGATGAATGGTGGCGCGCTCGGGCTTGCCATGCGACCTGCGATCCTCTGGCGTGCCGATGCCGTGGTCCAAGCCATTGCGAATCAGATGCATTAACGGGTCGCCGAGCTGATCGATGACCGTCTTATCGAGCTCCGTGTCGGCGCCTTCAATGGTGAGTTCTACATCCTTGCCTAGATCGCGCGCCAAATCGTGCACGAGGCGACGAAATCTCTCGAACGTGGCGCGGATCGGCATCATCCGCACATTCATCGAAGTCTCGCGCAGGGCAGACGCGAGGCGATCCACTTCTTCAGCAACTGCGCTCACATCTGGGTCGTCGCGACGTGCAGCCAGTTCGCTGAGTCGGGCCTGCACGGTAACCAGCTCTCCAACGAGATTGACAAACTGGTCTAGCTTGGTGGCCGCTACGCGAATGCTGCTGCTGTTGTCGGGCGAATCATAAAGGCGGCGGCCACCTCTCCCTTCGCGCTGGTCTTCGAGCCCGTTCGCCGGCAACGTTGTTTCGATTTCTGCGGGTTTTTGCTGTGTTTCAATGGACAGATCGCAACAGTCTTCCACAAAAATGAATACATCTCGGATCGCATCGAGGCCCGCGGATGTTCTGAGGACAAAGTCCCACGCAATGTAACAGCGTTCGGGATCAAGTTCGGTGAGCGTAGGAAGGGATGCCATGCTGGGAGTTGCTGTGAGTTCGCCGAGGGCACCAAGTTCGCGAATTAGCAGTAGCGGGTCACTTCCGGTGCGCATAAGCTGCGTACCGGGAGCGAAGTGCATCGTCCAAAGCAGGGGAGCGCCGGATTGGTGCAGGTGATCATCAGACGAGGTGTGCGCTGGAATCTTCTCCGCTGGTTCCTGGTCGCCGCTGGCGGTCATGTCGAGCAAACGGCTGAGCAGCGCGTTGCGGGCAATACTATGGTCTTGCGGGGAGTCGGCCACGAAGTCGCGGATGTGATCGATGGCGCCGAGGGTAAGATCGACTAATTCGGCGGTCACCGCAAGGCGGCCGCTGCGGACATCATCAAAGGCATTTTCGAGATTATGTGTGAAGGCGGCGAGGGCTTCAAAGCCAAACATGGCCCCAGACCCCTTGATGGTGTGCAAAGCACGAAAGGCGCGGCCGACAAGTTCCATGTCGCCACGATGCTCGTTCAGCTCGAGCAGGGCGGTCTCGAGTTCAACGAGGATCTCGCGCGCTTCCTCGCGGAAGGCCTGGCGAAACTGATCATTAGCTGGCGAGGACATTGACCCCTTCCTCAGGTGAGCTTGGCGCCATCGCCTTAAGAAGCGGTGTGAGGCCGCTCATCAAAAACGCTTCTTCAACCTGTTTGCTCCACGGACCCTCAACCACGAGTTCGGTGCCCGACACAGACGCGCACGAGATCGCTGCCCACAGCAACTGCGCGACGGTTACGTCGATTGTTGTAGCGCCGGAGACCTGAATCGAGACGCGCGATACCGAGCCGATCGCTGCAGTGAGGGCATGTTTCAGATCTGATGCCTGCGCGATGTCGACGATATCCCCAAGGATGATGTACCGCACGCCATCCATGTCTTTCGTGCTGATTGCCATACCGAGTTCCGATCAGGGTATTTGTCTCCTCAAATGAGCATGCAAAATAAAGCGAGATGCGGGAGACAGATACCTCTTCTGTATCGGCAAGAAGCGCGCAATGGATAGGCCAAAGAGAGGCATATTTGGTTTGATTCGTCTAAAGGAACAGCCGTGGGAGATTCAGGAATTCCAAGGTTCAATTCGGGAAGACCCGAATAAAGTCACAGAACTCCCATCGATTCAAAATGGATAAAATAATTCATGAATGATCGACCGGGATGGTGATGTATTTTACCGCTTCGTCAGGCGACCTGCAGCTTTGCTGATTTAGCGCACGAGTTTCTGAACGACCGCCAGAAGCTGATCGCCATTGAACGGCTTGACGATCCAGCCGGTTGCTCCCGCCTTGCGGCCCGCATCTTTTTTTTCGGGATGCGACTCCGTAGTCAACATGAGAATCGGAGTGTACATGTATGGTGGGAGTCTGCGCATGGCGGTGATCATCTGGATGCCATCAAGGTTAGGCATATTCAGATCGGTAATGATCATGTCGTATTTGGATTGACTTGCCTTGGCAAGCGCATCGCGCCCGTCGCACGCTTCGCCTACTTCGTAGCCGGCCTTTCGGAGGGTAAACGACACCATCTGACGCACGCTAGCTGAGTCATCCACGCTCAAGATTCTCTTCATAAGAAGCCTACTTTCCTTCGCCCACCGAATGGATGGTGAATCGGCGCGAAGTTAAAATAATTCAACGCCATTTTTCTCCACAACTGCCCTATACGCCGGCATCTTCTCTCCATACAGTGCTGCGCGCAAGATACGGCGTTCCAGTTCGCTGCTATACATGACCGCGCATTCTTTTTCGATCTGCAGGCGATCTTCATCGGTTAGATGTACCTCATTATTAGCGGAGACCTCTTCTGCTTTCTGAAGCTCATTCTGCGCCTCTTCCATAATGGCGATGGAACGCGCGAGTCGTGCTGCAGTGCTACCGAGAATAGTGCTTTCATCATGCATTGCGGTAATTGCCGTTTTGACTCTGCCTCCGTTGCAATCCGCGATGGCGGCGGCCTTGGAAAGCGCCACAAACCCCGCATTGCTTTCATGACGTGCATTTCCGAGGTCTTCCCTGCTCAGCCTGGTCTTGGTCCGATGGGATTCTTCGGCGCTGGCTGCGGAACTGAGCATGGCTTCGAGCGTTTCGCCGGAGCGATCGGTTAAGGCGGACCAGCCGATCGAGATATGGCCGATGTTCCGAGTGATTTCAAGCACTGCCGCGGCATCGCCGAGGTGGCAGGCCTCAATCATGGAGTTAAGGTTCAATAGGTGCATCCGGTCACGGACTAGCTCGGAGCGGGCAAGATAGTCCTTGGTAATTCGCATGAGTTCGCCAATACCAGCCCGACTGACTTCAATTTCCATGTCATCAGCCGCGCACTCCTGCTCGAGGCGCTCGAAATTCACTAGTTGCGACGAGAGCGCGCGCTCCTGCTCGAGAATCTTCGTGCCAACGGCCAACACGTCGGAAGATCCAACATGCAAGATGCTCTCTAGGCATTGGTGTACCTGATTGATCCATTCTTTAGTGCTTCGGCAGGCGTTGCGGACCTGGAATGCCTGTACTTTCAGAATCGCGTTGAGTCTGGCTTCGTGACGGCGTGCGTCGCGGGTCTCTAACTCGCTGGATGTGCGGATCAGCATATCCCGAACATGCTCGGTCTGCTGTCGGGTGATGTCCTGCATTTGAATCGCTTCGACCACCTTGGCAATGTTGCAGGAGATGAGAGCGATACATTGCTGAAAATCGGTGGTAATGCGAGCGAAGTCGACCAGCGCAGTATCCATCGTGGCAATCGAGTCACTCAATTGCGCCTCGATGATATTAAAGTGCTCTGTTCTGCGCTGAAGGGCTAGATTGAGACTGCTACGGCGCTCAGTAAGGGTCGCGCGGCGCCGCTCGGTCTCCGTCTGCACTTCCGCCGCGCCGAATAGGACCATCTCGGAGAATTCGTCCAGTTCGTGCGCCATGTATTCAAAGCGGCTTCCTGCTCCTAGAAGCCGGGCCCCCTCAATGCTGGCCAAAACGCGCAGTGCCCATCCTTCGCGTGCGATGGAGCGCTGCTCTTTGGTCAGAGACGATAGTTTGTCCAGCATCCCGGCTTCGCTGGTGAACCCGTCGCTAATGACTGCAAGCGAGTCAATGCGCTGCTCTATGAAGCGCCGCGCGGACGAGGCCAGAGCGCGCGTCATGGGCGCAATTGACATCACCCAATCCTGCTGAATGCAGTCGACGATTTCAGAGGTAAAGCCAAGAACGCTTTGAACCTCCTCGGCCAGCCTCTCAAATTGCGCGGCTAGGGCACGGGTGTCCTCGCAGCTGGTGATTAGAGCCGTTTCGAGGAGAGCTCGAGCACGGTCAATCCCTTCGCGCACGTCGCGGGCGCTCCCCCGGCCATATTCGTTTGCGGTAGAAAACATCAGTTGATTCAGCCTCAGTCCTGAAGGAGAACCGCGCATGTGCTGCTAGGCGGCCCCTGATTCATCTCTATCTAGTTATCGTCACTGAGGTGGATCTGTTGAATTGGCGCCGGAAACGCGGAGCACATCGCTGAATAGTCGACTAGACGGCTATGTGCTCCGCTTCGGGTTTGCCATAACGCCCGCAACGCGCCGATTAGCAAGCGCTGTCTAAAACAGTACAGAAGCTGAGCATCTGCAATCCGGCACGGTCTTCCAGGCTTTCTTCAGCTATAGAAGCCACCATTTTCTCCGATATCAACCGTAAGACTTCTTGCATGCGAAGAATGCTCTGTGCCAGAGCGATTGCGAGATCTTGGGAGCATCTCGAACAAGACAATCTCGAAGTTCGCATCCATTTGAAGAGACCATAGATTCAGAACGACTATAGATATGACCAGCATGAAGGCGACACACAATGTCGATTTATCCTCGAGTTCCCAGGCTCGCAGAGCTCTCCTGATAGCGTCTGTCCTTAGTTTTTTAGGGTCAGCACTCGGCCTCTCGGCAATCATGAAGGGACAAGTGAGCGGAGGGGAAGCAGCTATTGTAATCACCGGCGGTGTCTTTGGGCTCGTGTCGCTGGTTGAGCTGCTGGCTCACAGGCAGCTTTCGGTACAGAAGTTTGCCAGTGTAACAACGGTTTTTTACACGCTCTATCTTTGCTCCGGCATTGTTTGTTCACTCTTGCGCGACGGAAATCACGAAAATCTGTATGTGTATCTCGTATGGTGTTTCACCCTGGTTGTCTTCAACAAACTAGTTAACGTTCCCTCTGTGGGGCGGTTTCTCGCCAAACTCATACTGCTCGCACCGCTGATTCTCTTAGGCTGCCTTTTTTCAAGAGTTTTGGCATTTTTCCCCATCGGCGCGGTTTACACTCTTGTGGCTTTTTGTATCAGCTATCTCTGCTTTGGCCTCATGTTAGAGGCCGTGACTCAATACCGTGAGGCGTACATTGTCGAGCGGGAGACTGCAAAATCTCTCAGGATTCAAACAAAGGTTATGGAGGCCGCGCATAATAAGCTGCGTGAGCAGTCCGAACTTCTCGACAAAGCTCAAGATGCGATCTTTGTTCAGGACATGGAGAGCCGCATCCTCTACTGGAATCAAGGGGCGGAGCGCCTCTTCGGTTGGACCGGGGCGGAAGTGATGGGTCTGCATGCGGGGGATGTATTTCAGGCGTCGGCTCAAGAAATGCGGCACGCTTTTTCATCCGTCGCCCAGCACAGCGAGTGGGTCGGCGAACTCTCAAAGAAGCATAAGGATGGCAGTGATCTGATTGTAGAGAGCCATTGCACATTGGTGCGGACTGGCGATCAGCCTCCACATTCCATTCTCGTCATCAATACCGACATCACAGAACGGAAAGGGGCAGAGGCCAGAATCCACAATCTCGCCTTCCATGACGTTCTCACCGGCCTGCCCAACCGCGCGCTCTTGAGAGAGCGGCTTGAGAAAGCGCTCCTCGCTACGAATGCCCTGCAGAATTTTGGGGCGCTACTGCTCATCGACCTGGACGATTTCAAGACTCTGAACGATACCTCGGGGCATGACGTCGGCGATTGCCTGCTTCAGGAGGTCGCAACGCGCCTTAAGTCCAGTATTCGTTCATCCGATACGGCGGCCCGGCTCGGGGGGGGACGAATTTGTTGTGATGTTGCTGAATCTGAGCAGAGATCCCGAGACGGCTACTGGCGAAGCCAAATCCATCGGAGAGAGCATCGTGCGTGCCCTCCGGCAGCCTTATTTCTTGCAGCACCAGGAATATGAAGGCACGGCGAGTGTCGGTGCAACGCTCTTCCACGGAAGATCGGAAACGGTGGATGATTTGCTAAAGCGGGCGGATCTTGCCATGTATCGGGCGAAAGCTCAAGGTAGAAATAGATTATGCCTTTTTGACCCTACAATGGAGTCATCCGCGGCATCCCGCGTCGCGCTCTTGACGGATTTGAAGAAGGCGCTGACAAACGGTGAGCTTGAGCTGCATTATCAGCCACAGATGACCAGTGATCGGCGGGTGGTGGGCTGCGAGGCACTATTGCGCTGGCGACACCCAATGCGCGGCATGGTTCCTCCAAATGAGTTCATCCCTCTAGCCGAAGCCGATGGCTTGATCGTCGAACTGGGCTATTGGGTTCTGGATACTGCATGCTTGCAACTTGCGGCATGGGCTCGGCAGCCCCGAATGGGCGATCTCACAATGGCCGTTAATGTCAGCATGCGGCAGTTCTTCGATTCGCGATTTGTCTAGGTTGTTGAGAAAACGCTTCGCATTTCGGGAGCTGACCCGAACAAGCTCAAACTGGAAATCACGGAGAGTTTCATGATGGATAGAGTAGACGACGTGATTGCCAAGATGTCAGCGCTCAAGGCGCATGGTATCGGATTCTCGATGGACGACTTCGGTACCGGATATTCATCTCTGTCGCAACTGAAGCGACTTCCCCTCGATCAGCTCAAGATCGATCGTATCAGGGCTATTACTTCAGCCCTGCCCTTCCGTTTTCAAAGTTCGAAGCGTTTTTCGAAGGGATGCATCGAACTAAAGACCCAAAGCGCCGCTTGAAACCGGCCTGACCGGTCCGGCCGCAATAGAACCACGTATTGAACTCGCACGGCTTCGCGGACAAGTGATCCTTGTCACTTGTCTGCTGCGTCTCTCTCGCTGGCGGTGAATCGCTGAGTCACCCATAGTCGGATTTGTATCGGGACGTCGGCTAGTCTTCAGGTTTCCCCTGAGAACCGACAATTCTCGGTTGTAATCACACATTTGGACAACTTGGCGCGTGGCCTGTTTCCGGGTATCGATTCCTGATCTGTTGCTCAAAACCTCGATCAGTGAATGACCCGATGACAAAAGTTGAGATTCGCAGCGACGGAGAGTCGCTGAGGACGGCTTCATGAAGTGCAAAAAACGGCGCGATCTCCTTCGCGACAATATTCGATGACGACCTTCTGCAGCGAAGTGGTTAGGCTGTCTCTGCCATAGAGCGGGACGAAGTGGCTTGGAAATATCTTCATTGTTAACCGCATCACGGGATCGTTGGTTCTGTCTGTTCCTGTGCTATTGAACCCTGTCCACTGAACTCCTTCTAAATCTCAGCCGATATATAGTCTGAAACGCCCTGTTCAGGAATTCTGGGTAGATTGGGTGCATCCGTGAAAACCGGGTCTTCGTGTTGTTCCTTTTCGTTCTGCCCTCCTTCCTGTCGGCCTCTGTAAAGAGAATCTGGTCATGCGGACATTTTCGATCACGCACGAGGTTCAGGCGACGCGCCTCTCGTGTGGGTGAGACTCAATATCTGCGTTGATCCTGACTTGGAGAATTCAATGAATCGAAGAGCCAAATTAGTACTATTGGGATTTGCACTAGCCGCACTCATTTCTCCAACGATGGTCTCTGCTCAGATGGCTCTGCCTCAAGCCGGCATTATCGACACCATCTCAGGGAATGGTTTCCAAGGCTTTTCGGGCGACGGGGGCCCTGCCCTTCAAGCTTCGTTTGGCTGGTTGACCGGCGTCACAGTGGACGCAGCAGGAAATATATACCTGCTAGATGGCACCCGAATTCGAGAAATTGCCTCGTCGACGGGAGTTGTCAACACAGTTGCTTCCGTCAAGGGTGCTTCTGGGATTGCCGTCGATGCATTAGGAAACATTTATGTCTCTTCTGTGACGACCATTCAAAAGGTCGCGATGCCCGACAAGATAATCACTACAATCACGGGGACAGACGGCAAAGCTGGTTACTCAGGCGATGGCGGGCCCGCGGTTCAGGCACAGATCAATGGAGCATCCAAAGTTGCGATTGACGCACTTGGGAATATCTACTTCGCCGACATCGCCAATAACCGCATCCGAAAGATTGCCGGCTCTACTGGTCAGATCAGCACGGTTGCAGGGACTGGGGTCGCGGGTTTTTCAGGTGACGGGTGCTCTGCGATTGCCGCTCAGTTGAACGGTCCTGGCGACGTCGCCATCGATCCCAGCGGTAACCTTTTTATTGAAGATTTGGGAAACTATCGGATCCGAGAAATTGCTGCTGCATCCGGCGTAATCACGACCATCGGCGGAACAGGGATCTTTGGCTTCTCTGGCGACGGAGGTCCGGCGCTCAGCGCTCAATTTGGGCAGTTGACGGGGATAGCTTTAGACGGACAAGGAAACCTCTACCTTGCCGACTACAACAACAACCGAGTGCGCGCAATAGCGACTTCCACCGGCTTAATCTCGACCGTGGCTGGAAACGGAACTGCAGGGCTAGGCGGCGACGACGGTCCAGCGTTATGTTCTGAACTGGAAACGATATATGGAATTGCGGTTGATCATTCCGGATATCTTTACATCCTGAACAGTGGAGTAGGAGTCACACGCGCAGTTGGGCCTGGTGTAGCTCAGTCCCCCAGCTCTTATTCCGTGACATTGACATCGTCTGACCCCAAACCGCGGATGGGAGAATATGTGACGCTGACCGCCAAGGTAATAAGCAACCTCGGGTTGCCAGCGCTCTCAGGAACCGTGAAGTGGTACATAGGCTCCACCTTGATTGGAACAAGCAGTCCCGACGGTACGGGAACGACAACAATCGTGACCGAACTGGCAGACGCTGGGGACGTAACTGTGACTGCCAGCTATACAGGAGATCTCTCGGGGTATGGGACCCTTGCCATTCCGGTGTTTGGATATGCACTCATAGCAAGCCCGAATGGCCCGATGACGATAACTGAAGGAAAAAGCGGGCAAATCGCAATCAATGTAGGGGCGTTCCACGGCTTCAAGGGCCCAGTCGATCTGAGTTGCGCCGGACTGCCCTTTCCCGGGGACTGCAAATTGTCGACATCCAATGTGGATCTTTCAGACACGGCTGCGACTCAAGTTGTGACCTTAACGGTCCATACTCAGAATCCCACAGTGGCAAAGGCAAACTTGGACTCCCGTTCCGGTCTTATGATTGCAATTTTCTGTCCACTGCTTTTGCTTCTCACGCGAGTGAGACGCGTGAGACGACATCTGTACGGTTTCATTCTCGCGATCCTCGGACTCGGAATAAGTGCAGCTCTGAGCGCCTGCAGTGGGTCTAGCATCCAAGCCACCGCAACTCCGTCAACTCCATCCAAAAGCAGCAACACGTTGCCTGCGGGCACTTATGCTTTGACTGTGAACGCAGCCAGCGGAAACGAAAGCACGAAGCTGCCAATCACTGTGATAGTTCAGTGATTCTCAGCGGGAGACTTCAAAACGAGGCCTCCCGCTCTTCGGAAGCTCAGGTCTTGGATACAAATGCAGGCAATCGAGCTTTCGAGAGTACGCCCAAGATAGAGGAGCGCCCGAAATAATTGAACAGCCTTAACACTGCAGTCGCTCTTGCGGGCAACCCTCTGTCTGCACCTTCGAGTCTCCAGCAGGGACGATGCGATTTCGATTCGCCTGAGAACTAGCAATTCTCAGACGTGATACGCATATCGGTAATCTGCCTAGACACTGGCACGTTTCAGAGGAATTCGTTAGGCACTTCCGCGTTGGATCGTCGTCGCTGCTAATAGAACCTCGAATTGCATGATTGTCTCATCCCTGTCAGAAATCCATCATTTCAACAGTAAGGGACGGACCTTCCCGGAAGTGGGCGATGTGAAGGTTGATCGTGTCATTACCAAAGCGCAAAGGATTCTCGCTCTTGAATGCTCGCAGCTTGTTCTCGAACGCTTTTCGATTGAGCTCAGTGGCGATACCATCGCCCTCGACTAGAAGCGTCGTGACTTCTTGTCCAAGGTACCTGAGGGAGAAGTTAATTGGAGATGTTGTCGCAGCCGAATGGGAAGCGTTCTCATCTTCAATCACGTGACGACCACTATCCGGTTCATATGGGTGCTTGAGCAAGTTGATCACGAAGGAAGCCGCGCAAAGGCTCTTGATCGGGAACGATGAGTTGGCATTGTCTTAAACCAGCACTGGGCGAAGATGTCCCCTAAACACGAAAAAGAGCCGCCGCGACGGGTGGCTCTTCTTATCTGTCCCTAACTGTCCCGGATGGGACCTAGGGGCAACAATATGTAACTTGTTGATTTGATTGGTTGCGGGGGCTGGATTTGAACCAGCGACCTTTGGGTTATGAGCCCAACGAGCTACCGGGCTGCTCCACCCCGCATTCCTAGTTTAGCAATCGCTTCCGTGAGGGTCAAATCCGGGAGGGCGGGCATCGAAATCTCCTTCAAGCCTGGCTTCCCGCATGGACGGGCTGACCCCTGCCTTGTGTTTTTTCCGATACACTGCTCGCAGTTCTGATTTGCGTAGAAGCGGCTTACAAGCCTCGTCTTTCCAGTTTCTTAAGTGCCTTCTGGTTCGAGACTCAGGCCGGAGCGCGCAAGAAGCTCAGCAGGTCCGCATGAACTGCTCGAAAGCAAGCACCCGCAAGGAGCCAAAGGAATGTCACAACTCTACGTCGCAGTCCTGGCCATCATAGCGACTGTTCTGCTCGGGGTGGCAATTTATCGGACCACGCGCGTGAAGACCAAGGCTGATTACCTAGTCGCCGGCCGCTCGCTTCCCGCTTTTGTTCTTGTCCTCACGCTGCTCACATCCTGGATCGGCGCGGGTTCTTTGTTCGCAGGCGCGGAAAACGCGTACAAAAACGGCTTCGCCGCGCTGTGGCAACCGGCCGGAGGCTGGCTGGGACTACTCCTCATATACTTCATCGCTCCCCGCGCGCGGAAATTTGCCCAGTTCACGCTTCCCGACCTGCTTGAGGCCCGGTATAACCAGACCGCCCGCGTCCTGGGAACTTTCGCCATTCTCTTTGCCTACGTCGGAATCACGAGCTATCAGTTCAAAGGCGGGGGCGATGTCCTTCATCTCATCTTTCCGGACACTGTCTCATCGCAACTCGGCACCTACATCATCGCTTTTTTTGTCATCGTCACCACAGCGCTCGCCGGAATGTCGTCGGTAGCGTACATGGATGTGGCGATAGGTTCACTGGTTACCGTCATCTGCGTCATCGCGGCGCCGTACCTCCTGCATCAGTTGGGCGGCTGGTCCGCGCTCCACACCATGCTCCCCCCTCAATATTTTGAGCTGTTCGGTAACTACCGCCTATCAGCAGGAGGAGTTCAACAGCCGGTTTTCATAGGGCTCGTTCGCGCGCTTGAGTTCCTCGTTCCCACCATGTTGCTGATGCTGGGCAACCAGGTGATGTATCAAAAATTCTTTTCCGCAAAGAGCGAGAAAGATGCCCGCTATTCTGTGGTTGGCTGGATCATCGGCACACTTATCCTCGAAACCCTGATCGTTGCCATCGCGGTGTTCGGACGCGCCCTCTATCCCACCGGAGAAGTTTCCCTGCATCCTCGCGAAATCATTCCTTACACCGCGCGTCACGGATTGCCTGCCGTCCTCGGCGCTATCCTGCTCGGCGCTGTCTTCGCCAAAGTTATTTCAACCGCCTCGAACTATCTTTTCTCGCCGGCAACAAATCTGGTCAATGATGTATTCGTACGCTACATCGCACCTGAGTGCTTCCAACAAGCGCGTTCTCATCATCTCCCGGCTTGCTGTCGTGCTTCTCGGTTGCTGGGCACTTTACCAGGCTGTCTATGCTGAAAGCATTCTGCAAAAAATGCTTTGGGCCTACACCATCTACTCCGCTGCGCTCACTCCGGTTGTCCTCGCCGCTTTTTATTCCCGGCGAGTGACTGCCTGGGGTGCCGTTGCCGCCATCGCCAGCGGAACCGTGGTCACGCTCGCGTGGGATCTGCCGGGCGTGCGATCTGTCTTCCCGCAAATCATCGCCGACCGGGACGCCATCTTTCCCGCGCTGTTCATTGCGGTTGCTGCTCTGATTGTTGTCAGCCTCGTAACCGAAGCGCCATCAGCATCTCAGCTCAAACAGGTTTCTGACTAAGGGTCCGCTGCTGTCACTCAATGCGATACCCCGACGTCTCCGATGACCTAGACTTGAACTTTGGACAGCATGATGCCAACCCGTCCCTGCTGGGTAGAGATCTCTACCCGTGCATTCGAAGAAAACTATCGATTTCTCTCCAAACTTGCGGGATCGCAGACCGAGCTGCTCGCGATCGTCAAGGCAAACGCGTACGGTCACTCGGTTGCGTTATGCGCTCCTGCCGCGGTTCGCGCCGGTGCTCAATGGCTCGGCGTAACCAGCGTTGAGGAGGGTGTGGAAGCCCGCCTCCTCTGCCCCAATGCGCGCATTCTCATCATCAGCGGCGTCTTTCCAAACGACGGAGAGACCGTTGTCCGTAACAGGCTCACCCCGGTCGTCTGGGACCCCTGGCAATTTGATGTGCTCGAAGCGGCTGCGCGTACTCTCGGGGTGCGATCCGTCTCAGTTCACCTCGAGATTGATACGGGAATGAGCAGGCAGGGAGCCGATATCGAATCCCTTTCAACCCTGCTGGCGCGCTTTCGTCGCGATTTCCCTGTGCGCCTCGAGGGAGTGATGACTCATCTCTTCGCTGCAGACGAGGCCGACGGGCAGATCACTGAAGGTCAGCTCTCCCAGATGAACGACGCACTGATCACGGTGAAGTCTTGCGGCATCCATCCCGGCATTCTCAACATCGGCAATTCCGCGGCTCTTCTTGCAGGGCAGGCCGGCGCTATCGCGAAACTTGCCGCCCGTTTCGAAATGAAACCACTGATGCGTCCCGGACTGGCTCTCTACGGCCTGGTTCCGGAGTACGATCCGCCGTTCGCGCCCGCCGAACCCGCATCCATCAGCCAACTGCGGGCTCAGTTAAGTTCTGTTCTCACCTGGAAGTCGCAGGTTGTGAGTCTCCGGTCAGTGGACCCCGGCACGGTTGTTGGATACAACGGCACGTTTGTCGCGACCGAACCGATGCGCCTTGCCCTAATCGCAGCAGGATACGCAGACGGTCTCGACCGCAGTCTAGGTAATCGCTTTTCGCTTCTCGTGCGCGGCCAGCGCGCTCCGATCGTAGGACGCATCAGCATGGATCAGGCGGTGATCGACGTAACCGAGATCCCCGATGTTATTCCGGGCGACGAAGTTGTCCTGATCGGCCAACAGGGTGACGAGTCGATTTCCGCATTTGACCACGCCCACGCGGCAAACACGATTCCCTGGGAAATATTCACGCGCATCGCATCGCGCGTTCCGCGGCTTGAAATCTAGCAGTTGCCAACCGTTCCAATCGCGCTGCCTGCAGCCACTGGCTGGGCAATCTCCAATTCCGCGGCTCCTGCTACACACGCGATCATCGCGTCAATGCCCATCGCTGAATTCAGCAGCATGTGGTAAAGTCCCCGCGCGCACCATTCCTGCTGGTAGAACTTCCGAATCACTGCTGCACGTCGCTTGTCGTGCTCTGCCAGCGTTTGTTCCGCATGTTGCGCCTGCCTGGGAAAAGCCTTCTCAAACCATTCCCGCTTTGCCTTCAGGGTCGCATAGACAAAAATGTGGAAGCATCCGGGATGGCAGGCAAGTGCGCAAGCTGAGCCGCGCCCAACCAGAACGCAGTTCCCCTTCTCGGCATTCTCCAGAATCTCATCGCGAATCAGGGTGAGCATCCGCTCGCAGTCAAAGACTTTATCCTCCGTGAGCCCGGTCATCTGGTACGCCGTGTCATGCCAGAACGCCTTCCCATAACGGTAGTACCAGGGGTCAAGCCGGTCATCGAACTTTGCCGCAAGCTCCGGTGGAACGCCCGCCCGCTTTGCCGCTCTGCTCACCAGTTCCGAATCGAGCAGACGCCAGCCGAGACGATCAGCCAGTTCATGAGCAAATTCGCCGCCTCTGGAACCATATTCCCGCTCTACAGTGATAACGCGAATCGGCATCGTCCTCATCTGGCAACTCTCCTGTCACAGGAGCATACAACGAAAGAGCATTTACTCCGCAATAGTCTAGACACCCGAAACCCCTGGTTCGGTTGCCCGCCTGGCGGACCAGGGCCTCCCTGGGCAGTTCGTCACCAATGCCTTGACTATCTACAAAACCGAGTTGTAGATAATCTAGGTATGGGAAAACCAAGCGATCTGGTCCAAGGAACCCTCGACCTGCTGATTCTCAAGACTTTACTGCTCGAACCTATGCATGGATGGGCTATTGCCAAGCGGATTCAGCAACTTTCCCGCGATGTCCTCCAGGTTCAACAGGGTTCTCTCTATCCCGCCCTGCACCGTCTGGAGCAGCAGGGCTGGATCAAAGCCAGATGGGCCGAAAGCGAAACCGGCCGCCAGGCAAAGTTCTACGCCCTCACCGCCGCCGGCCGCTCCCAACTCGAAAAAGAAAGGGCCAACTGGAACCGGCTCTCTGCCGCCATCAACCTGGTGGTCGGCGAAGCCTAAAGGTAAAGGCACAGAGAACGGAATAACCGGAGATCAGCATGCGTCTCATCGCAAGAATTCGAATGGCCCTTTTCTCACTCTTCAGTCGCAACCGTGCCGCCGTCCATCTCGACGATGAGATCCGCTATCACATCGACCGTCAAATGGAAGAGAATCGCGCAGCGGGCTTGAGCCCTGAGGAAGCCCGCTTTGCAGCGCTTCGCCAATTCGGAAATCCTGCGCTGATGCGGGATCAGACCCGGCAAACGTGGAGTGGGCAGTGGTTCGATTCCCTCGCGCGGGATCTTCGCCATGTCTCTCGCTCCCTGTTCCACTCCTCCGGATTTACGATCATCGCCGTCCTGATAATTGCCCTAGGCATTGGTTCCAACATTGCGCTCTTCACTCTCGTCCATCGCATTCTGCTGAATCCGCTCCCCTACCGTGACCCCACCCAACTTATATCCATCTACGAGCATGAAGAGGGCGCCAGCAATTCGCACGAATATCTCCCTGTTGCCGCGGGCACCTTCTTTGAGTGGCAGGGTGCAGCAGAGGGCGCTGCCGAGATGGCGATGATTTCGCCCTTCCAGGACTACAACGTCTCGGCTGAAGGAGGAAAACTTCCGGAGAAGATCGACGCAGGCATGTGTTCCTGGAACTTTTTTTCCATCCTAGGCGTAAGTCCAGCCCTCGGACGCAGCTTCAGCGCATCCGACGACCGTCCCAATGCCGAATCCACCGTGATTCTTTCCGCTCCGTTCTGGCATCGGCGATATGACAGCGATGCGGCCATTATAGGCAAGAAGATCTGGCTCGATGCAAGGCCCTATACCGTCATCGGGGTAATGCCGGAGTCGTTCGTATACTCGGGCGCCTTCGGCGGAAACACCGACCAGGTCTGGACGACCAATTGGGCACGAAATGCCTCCTGAAATGATGAAGACCTTCGAGGATCACGAAGCCATCGTGGTCGGGCGGCTGCAGGCAGGCGCGAGCCTTCCATCCCTGATCAGCCATCTGCGCGCCGTGCAAAAGCAGATTAAATCCGATCACCCTGGTCCCGCGGTCCATAATTCGGTCATTGGCAGAACGCTTCTCGACGACGAAGTTCAGGATTACAAGACTCCTCTTTATGCTCTGCTTGCCGCGACGGGCTGCGTTCTTCTCATCGCCTCGATGAACGTGGCCAGTCTCCTCATTGCGAGAATCTCCTCCCGCCGGAAGGAACTCGCTATCCGCGTGGCACTCGGTGGAAGCTGGCGCAGTCTCATGCGGGAACGTTTGGTCGAAAGCCTGCTCCTCTCCATAATCGGGGGTGTCCTGGGGTTGCTGCTGGCGGCAGCCGCTATTCAATGGCTGATTCAAACTCGTCAGGACATGAACCGCATCGAGGCCATCCATATAGGCTTCCCCGAAGCAGCATTTACCTGCGCCGCGGTTCTGGCCACCGCTCTTTTCGCCGGACTCATCAGCGCCTTCAGCGCGAAATCAAAGGATGTGCTCGGAGGACTTCAGGAGAACTCACGCTCCCTCTCCGGCAGTCGAGCCCGCGCCGGGCTGAGGCGGACTCTGCTCGTTGTTGAAGTCTCTCTCACTGTAGTTCTTCTTGTAGGCGCCGGGCTTCTGCTGAAGAGCTACCAGCGGCTGCGCTCAACAGACCTTGGTGTGCCGCTCGACAATGTGCTCACAATGCACTTCGGTCTTCCCGAAGGTCGATACAAATCGGATGCTCAGCGGGTGGCCTTTTATGAGAGCGTTCTCACGCGTGTTCGCGCGCTTCCCGGCTTGCAGGCCGCCGGGCTCGTCTCCGCTGTACCTGGTCAGGGTTGGGGAGGCGACAACCTGGTGAGTGTCGTGGAGCATCCGCCTCTTCCCAAGGGAAAGGGACTTGACCTGCAGATGCGCGGAGCCGATCCAGGTTATTTCGCAGCCATCCAGATTCCCCTCCTCAAGGGTCGCATTTTCACCTCGGAAGAGCGGATCGAGCGCGGCAATGTCGTCGTCATCAGCCAGAAAGCTGCAGAACTTTGCTTTCCCGGCGAAGACCCAATCGGCAAGCACATCAAGATCGACATCAACGGCAAGGTTGGCGAAGTCATCGGTGTGGTTGGGGACACGCGATGGAACATTGCGCAAGCAGCCATGCCCACCATGTATTGGCCGGTTTTTGGCAGCGGATGGGTTAACCTCAGCCTCGTTTTGCGTTCTTCCTCGAATGTTGAGGCTTTTGCAATGCCGGCGCAGAAGATCATCAGTAATCTTGATACCGACCTGGCAGTTTCACGCGTGGAAACTCTTCGCGAGACGATCGGCAAATCCACAGTAGATTCGCAATTCGACTCACTCCTCGTTCTCGTATTCGCAGTTATCGCGCTTATCCTCGCCGCAGCCGGTCTTTACGGAGTGCTTACCTACCTTGTCACTCAGCGGACCGCCGAGCTTGGGATCCGAATTGCGCTCGGTGCGCAGCGCGAACAACTGCTCCGCGCAGTCCTTCTTGATGGCCTCCGCCCTGCCCTCTTCGGTTTGATTCTGGGTCTCGCCGGAAGCGCCGCCGCGGTCCGCCTCATTGCATCCATGCTTTATCAAACCGAGCCGTTAGATCCGGCCGTCTTTGCGACGGTTGCGGCTCTTCTTCTCGCCGTGTCGATTTTGGCATGCGTTCTTCCGGCTTGGCGCGCTTCGCGGCTTGATCCAATACAGGCGCTCAGGATCGACTAAGCCTTCTAGTGCCTGACCCATCCGTGCATCCCAGCTTCAAAGCTGCGGCGATCGAGACGGGGGAGGGCACGTGCGACTTTGTGCGCAAAGAGAGGGTGGTGTCTCGCGGCAATGAGAAGCTCCGGCACGCACCAGACGTCCTCTTCTGAGGTCATCCAGTCACGACTGTCGAGCCGCGCAAGGTTCACCGCGACTGAGTAAGCGCGCAGAGTTCGTTCGCCGCGCAGGTTGTAGTAGTTATCAAAGTAGCTGAGTGCCAGTTCGCGCAGCGTCCGGTAGATGGGCGCGCGGAATCGCAGACCTGCGAAATTGGATTTCGCAATGCTGCCCCACAGCCCGCCTTCTCGATAAATCGCAAGCACATGATCGTCATCGTGCACAGCCTCCATATCCATCAGGAGCGGCGGATATCCATTGACCCTCAGAGCGGCGGCGGCAATCAGCGCTCCTTCGAGACAGTGACCCTTGCGTTCGCGCAACACCCGTTGCGGCGACCACGCCGTATTGGCATATTGGTATTCCAGCGCGTCGACGAACCTCTGGATGCTGGCGGGCGTTTTGAGCGCACGGAGCGTGCGGATGTCCTGTCCGGCGACAGGCCGAAAGTCTGGCGGCCATTGCGGCGGATTCCGTTTCTGGACGGTCCTTTACCGTTCGAGGGCAAAGCGAAAGGTTCTCCCGGAGACTGGGGTGATTATATCCATCCCATGTGAGATCTCTAGATCCCTTCTCCCATCGATACGTACTCAGAGAGCTTGTTGAGTTCCTGCCGGTAGGCCGCACGTTCTGCCTCTTCAGTAGCAAATGGTTCTACGCGGCGAACATGTGCGCCAAGCTTGTCTTCGAGTTCTTCGACACGGGCTGAAAGAGCAATCAGAACGTCCGAGAGCGGATCTTTGATATCGTGCGGATCGGTGATGAGAATTCGCTGCCCGTTGCGATACACGATATGGGCCGGCACCCCGACGACGGTGGAGTTAGGCGGGACATCGGTGAGCACAACAGAACCCGCTCCCACGCGCGAGTTTTGGCCGATGGTAATGTTGCCAAGTACGTTGGCGTTGTTGCCGACGAAAACGCCATCACACAGAGTCGGGTGCCGCTTGCCATGCCCCTTGCCGGTACCGCCAAGCGTCACTCCCTGATAGAGAGTGACATCGCTGCCCACAATCGCGGTCTCTCCGATTACCACCCCGGTTGCGTGGTCAATAAACAGACGGCGGCCCAACAGTGCTCCTGGGTGAATCTCTACGCCGGTTAGGAATCGGCCCTGCCTGCGACAGAAGCCGTGCGAGGAGGCGCAGCTTCATGCGCCACAGCTTGATGAGAGATGCGATGAATCCAAACCGCCCAAAGTCCCGGATAGCAGAGCAGGACTTCGACCCGGGAACGCGCAGCCGGGTCGCGCTCAAGAACCGAGCGAACGTCTTCGCGAATCCTGTCGAACATGGAAAACCTTTCGTTACAGGTTAACTGTCTGCGTCGGCAAAGCCAGTACTTCCTGGCGGAGCGAATCGAACAGGATGCTCGAAAGATAACGCTCGCCGAAACTGGGAAGCACAGCAACGATGAGCTTGCCTGCGTTCTCAGGTCGCGCGGCGACCTTTAGAGCGGCCACAACTGCAGCACCCGAGCTGATGCCGACGAAGAGACCCTCCTCCAGCGGGAGGCGGCGCGCCATGGCGATGGATTCGTCGTTCGTCACCTGGACCACTTCGTCAATGAGTTTCGTGTCGAGCACCCCAGGCACGAATCCGGCCCCAATTCCCTGAATCTTGTGAGGACCCGGTTTGCCTCCGGAGAGCACTGCGCTGTCAGTCGGCTCGACGGCGATGGCTTTGAACTCCGGTTTACGCTCCTTGATATAGGTAGACACCCCGGTAAGCGTTCCCCCGGTGCCTACTCCGGAAATGAGGATGTCCACCTTGCCGTCGGTGTCTTCCCATATTTCCGGGCCCGTGGTCCTGACGTGAACAGCAGGATTGGCTGGGTTGTCGAATTGTTGAAGGATGTAGCCGTTCGGTGTCCTGGCCAGGATCTCATTGGCCTTGGCAATGGCGCCCTTCATGCCGTTCGGTCCCGGGGTCAGGACAATCTCCGCGCCAAAGGCCCGCAGCAGCACCCGGCGCTCAATGCTCATGGTTTCCGGCATCGTGAGGATCAGCTTGTATCCCTTGACGGCTGCGACAAAAGCGAGAGCGATGCCGGTGTTACCACTCGTGGGCTCGATGAGAACGGTTTTGCCGGGGCTGATCTTGCCCGATTTTTCAGCCGCGTCAATCATGGCGAATCCGATGCGGTCCTTCACGCTTGCCAACGGATTCTGGCTTTCAAGCTTGGCTACTACGGTAGCCGGCAGTCCGGCAGCTACGCGATTCAATTTCACCAGCGGAGTGTGTCCGATAAGCTCCGTCACGTCATTGGCGATTCGTGCCATGCAATGGCTCCTTCAATCCGGCGAGATGCCCCTGGAGGCGATTGGATTCAGTGGAAGGTTGAGGATCACGAGAGAGCCGTGCGAAAGAATCACACGCCTGCAGAGCGGCAGACACCAGAGAGGGTGTTAGCGACATCGATGCATATTAACAGCGTATTCCCCAGGCTTGGGCAGTGGCAAGATGCGGGTCAACCTGCGTTCGGGTTCAGCCGCCAGATGGTGACGTTCAGGATCGATGCAAAGCTGACCCAGGCCCAGTAAGGAAGCATCAGCCCCGCTGCGATCAACGAGACACGGCTGAACACGAGAGTAGTCGCTCCAATCACGCACCAGAGCAATCCAACCTCGACCGCCGCAGAACCAATGGCGTGCTTATGGAAGAAGATCCAGCTCCAGGCAAGGTTGAGCATGAGCTGGGCAACGAACATCCCGAGGCCAACTGTCCGCAGCGTCGACTCGGAAGACACCGTTACCAGCCAGGCAGAGATTGCCATAAGAATGTAGAGCGTCGTCCAAACTGGGCCGAAGACCCAGCTGGGTGGGTTGAACGACGGTTTCTTGATAGTTCTGTACCAACCCGGGATCTCACGACCCGTCCATATGCCTCCAAGGCCGCCGAGGGCAAGACATCCGACTATCCAAAAAACGAGCAATAACCACCGCATGCAACGAAATTCCTTTCATAGAAACAGATTCCTGGAGGTGCCGCGGGGTTGGGCGCCGCTTCTGAGGGCCCTCAATACCTCTTATGTGTCTCGACGCAAAGGGGCTATCGCAACTATCCTGTTAGGGTTAAGACGTAGATCTTGAAGACTCCTCAAAACTGAAGGGCTGGTTTTTTGATCATGAGCAAGTCATCTATCGCCATACATTTACCCGATGGATCGGTGAAGGAAGTAGCTGCTGGGACGACGCCTCTGGAGATAGCTAACGCCATTTCGCCGCGGCTTGCGGCGGCTTCGGTCGTGGCCCGCCTGACTCCCGTGAATGCGTCGGCGCAAGATAAAACGGCGAACGAGGGCGATTCGGAGGCGGCGATGTACGCGGCCGAGGACAACTCGGCGTCGCGGCTGGTCGATCTTTCCACACCTCTCAACGAAGACGTCAAGCTTGAATTGGTGAGAGAGACAGATCCTGAGGCGCTTAAGGTTGTCCGCCACTCGGCTGCTCACGTTCTGGCTACAGCGGTGCTTGAGCTTTTCCCCGAGACAAAGCTTGGCCACGGTCCAGCCACGGACTCTGGTTTCTTTTACGACTTTTATCGCGAAAAGCCGTTCACCCCGGATGACCTGGCTGCAATCGAGAAGAAGATGGCTGAAGTCGTCGCGCGGGATGAGAAGTTTGTGCGTGAATACGAGCCTCGGGAGAAGGCGCTGGCAGAATTCGATAAAGACGGCGACTTCATGAAAACGCACTTCGTGACCAGGTTCACGGAGCCCGGCTCCCAGGTCAGCTTCTACCGCAACGGCAAATTCGTGGACTTCTGCCGTGGTCCGCACGTGCCTTCTACGGGCCGCGTAAAGGCCGTAAAGGTGACGTCCCTGGCCGGTGCTTATTGGCTCGGCGACGAGAAGAATCCGCAGCTGCAGCGCATTTACGGCACCGCATTCTTCTCGCAGAAGGATATGGACGCGCACTTCGCGCGGCTCGAAGAGGCCGCTAAGCGCGACCATCGAGTGCTGGGCAAGCAGCTTGACCTGTTCTCCATACAGGAACTGGCCGGTGCGGGTCTGATCTTCTGGCATCCCAAGGGCGCGATGGTGCGCAAGGTGATGGAAGACTGGATGCGCGAGGAGTGCCTACGGCGAGGCTACCTGATGGTGTATACGCCACACGTGATGCGCCGCGAACTCTGGAAGGTGAGCGGTCACGAAGGTTTCTACTCCGGGAACATGTATACGCCGATGGAACTGGACGATGCCGAGTACCGGCTGAAGCCCATGAACTGCCCGGGACACATTCTTGTTTACCGGAATACGCCTAAGAGTTATCGCGACCTGCCGCAGCGCTATGCCGAACTGGGCAACGTTTATCGTTACGAGCGCTCGGGGACGATGCATGGCCTTCTGCGTGTACGCGGCTTCACGCAGGACGACGCGCACATATTCTGCATGCCCGGCCAGATCGAGAGCGAGGTTGCCGCGTGCATCGACTTTGCCGAGGCGGTGCTCCACACCTTCGGCTTCAATGAGTACAAGGTCGAATTGAGCACGTGGGACCCGAACGACCGCGCCCATTACACAGGGTCAGACGAGAATTGGAAACTGGCGATCAGTTCGCTCGAAAATGTATTGAATGCCAAGAATATCCCGTACAAGACGATCCCCGGCGAAGCTGCATTCTATGGGCCGAAGATCGACATCAAGCTGGTGGACGTGCTCGGCCGTCTCTGGCAGCTCTCGACCGTGCAGTTCGACTTCAACCTGCCTGCTCGCTTCGAACTTGAGTATGTCGGCGAAGATGGCGAACGCCACCAGCCGGTGATGGTGCACCGTGCTTTGTTCGGCTCGGTGGAGCGCTTCTTCGGCGTACTCATCGAGCATTACGGAGGAGCATTTCCATTCTGGCTTGCGCCAGTGCAGGTCGGACTGGTACCCATCAGCGAGCGACACACGGCGTATGCTGCGAAGGTCGAGGCAGAGCTAAAGGCCGCCGGCTTCCGGGTAGAGGTGGACGCGCGCAACGAGAAGATGAACGCGAAAATCCGTGACCTCGCCAACCAGAAGATTCCGTACATCCTGGTCTTCGGCGACAAGGAAGAGGCTGCCGGATCAGTCAGTGTTCGGACGCGCGGCAAGGGCGACCAGGGATCGATCCCGCTCGCCGACTTCATTGCGAAAGCCAGGGCGTTAGTCGAGAGCAAATCAACCGAACTGTAGTGACGACAAAAAAGACCGTGCGAGGTGCACGGTCTTTTTTGTGCCTGTTGGCCCGCAAATCAGCCCAGGTTGGTCCAGTCGAGAATGACCTTGCACGCATTGCCTGAGGTCATCGCGGCAAAGCCTTTCTCATATTCGCTATACGGGAAGCGATGCGTGATCACCGGCGAGATATCGAGGCCCGAATCCAGCATCACCGACATTTTGTACCACGTTTCGTACATCTCCCGGCCGTAGATACCCTTGATGGTGAGCATGTTGAAAATGATGGTGCGCAGGTCGATGGGCGCACTCTTTGCAGGGATTCCTAACACCGCAATCTTTGCTCCGTGACTCATATTAGCGATCATGTCGCCGAGCGCCTGCGGATTGCCCGACATCTCCAGTCCAACATCGAAACCCTCCGTCATCTTGAGCTGCTTCTGAACTTCGTTGAGGGGAACTTCCGACGGATTGACCGCGAGAGTGGCGCCCATCTTTCGGGCGAGGTCGAGCCGGAAAGGATTGAGATCGGTGATGACAACATGTCTCGCTCCTGCGTGCCGGACAACCGGAATTGCCATGATGCCGATAGGGCCGGCGCCGGTGATGAGAACGTCTTCGCCAAGAACAGGAAAAGAGAGCGCAGTGTGAACGGCGTTGCCGAAGGGGTCGAAGATGGCAGCGACTTCGAGGTTCACGCCGGGATGGTGTCGCCAGATGTTGGTCATCGGCAGCACGATGAACTCGGCGAAAGCGCCCGGACGATTAACTCCTACTCCCTGCGTTGCCTTGCAGAGATGGCGCCGCCCTGCGAGGCAGTTGCGGCAGCGTCCGCACACTACGTGGCCCTCGCCGCTCACGATGTCACCGGGAAAGAAGTCGTTGACGTTCGAACCCACCTCAACGATCTCGCCCACGAACTCGTGTCCTATGGCCATGGGCACCGGAATCGTCTTCTGCGCCCACTCGTCCCAGTTGTAGATATGAACATCCGTGCCGCAGATGCCGGTGTACTTCACGCGGATGAGCACGTCGTTGATGCCCATGGTGGGCTCGGGAATCTCCTCAAGCCAGAGCCCCCGTTCCGCCCGTGCTTTAACCAGCGCCTTCATTAGGATCTCCTGTCTATAACTCAACTCGTTTGAAGTTTAAAGGCTCCGGCCGAGATGAGCCATCATGGCGCGTCTTTGCTTAGACGCCCGCGGGCTGGTTTCCGGGACGGAAGCGGGTGCTCTTACCTTCGATACCTGACCTGATAAGGGAATCAGATTCCGACCTGGATTCTGATATTGTTTCCATACGTTCCTTCCTATCCGATGCAAACTCACCTGGCTCCGCTCGCCCGCGTTGAATCAGCCTCGTTTTCATGGGCTTCGGCTCGTGCTTTGGCTTCCGTGCTCGTCGTATGCAGCACAATCACGATGGCCGCCCAGAATCGTACCGCGGCCGCTCCCGATAAGATTTCCTCGCCGGCAGGCGCGCACAGCGCCCCTGATGTCTCCAAAGAGGCACTGGTGTGGGACAAGATTGTGACGCATCTAAGTTTCGAGGCTGACGGCACCGGCTCGCGCGAAACCACGGCAGTGGTTCGAATTCTCGCCGACGCGGGCGTAAAGCAGATGGCGGTTCTGACGTTTACGTACACATCCTCCAATGAACAGGTCGATGTCGGCTACGTCCGTGTTAAAAAGCCCGACGGCTCCATCGTGGTAACTCCCGACTACAACACACAAGACATGCCGGCAGACGTGACCCGTGAAGCGCCAATGTACTCAGACGTTCATCAGAAACACGTCGCGGTGAAGGGCCTCGGAGTGGGCGACACACTTGAGTACGATGTCACCGTGCGAACCCTGAAGCCTGAGATCGCCGGTCAGTTCTGGGCCGAGTACAGCTTTGAGAAGAATGCCATTGTTCTTGATGAAGAACTCGATCTGGACGTTCCTCTGGAAAAGGCTGCTACCGTGGCCAGCGCAGATCTTCAACCATCAACTTCTACGGTGAACGGTCGCAAACAATACCATTGGGCAAGCTCGAATCTTTCCCGTCCTGATCCGGACGGGCCGCCAAAGTCACTCAAGCACTGGAAGCCCTCGGTACAGATCACTACCTTCACAAACTGGGAACAGATCGGGGCCTGGTATTCATCTCTGCAGCAACTTGCGCTCGTGGTGACGCCGGCGATTCAGAACAGGGTGGCGTCGCTGACCAAGGGTCTGTCTGAAAACGATGCCAAGATCCATGCCATCTTCAATGATGTCGCCCTGCATATCCACTACGTCGGCCTGGAGTTCGGAATCGGACGTTATCAGCCCCATGCAGCCGACGATGTATTTTCAAATCAATATGGTGACTGCAAAGACAAACACACGCTGCTTGCCGTGATGTTGAAGGCGGCGGATATTCCAGCGTGGCCTGTCCTGATCTCGAGCACCCGGGAACTCGATGCCGCGATACCATCGCCGGCACAATTCGATCACGTCGTCACCGTGGTGCCGCTCGACGGCAAGCTTATCTGGATGGATTCGACTGCCGAGATAGCCCCCGTCGGCACTCTATTCGCGACCTTGCGCGATAAACAAGCGCTCGCCATACCTGCCGGCAAACCTGCTTATCTTGAACGGACACCGGCGGTGCTTCCTTTTGCGCAATCGGCGAAGTTCGATGCTGCAGGCACACTCTCCATTGAAGGCGAGTTCACCGGCCGTCTGTCGCAGACGTATCACGGAGATGCGGAACTGATCGTACGCGCCGCATTTCGCCAGGTACCCCAATCGCAATGGACGGTTTTTATTCAGCGAATGTCGAACTTTGCAGGCTTTGCCGGAGAAGTTAAGAATTCCGACGTATCTCCCGTCGAAGACACCTCTCAGCCTCTTCATTTTTCTTATGACTACACGCGTGAGAAGTATGGCGAGTGGGATGATCGCCGCTTAACACCTCCTTTTCCTCCGGTGGGCGTGGAACTCGCTCCTGGCGTGGTTGTGAAAAAACCAGCGGACGACGTGGAATTGGGCTCACCAGGGGAGACGGTCTACACGTCTTCGCTGCAGTTGCCGAAAGGCTGGACGGCGTTCCCTCCTCAGAGCACAAACCTGGTTGAAGACTGGGCAGAGTACCATTCTTCGTATTCATTCAAGGAAGGAAAATTTCTCGCCGAAAGGCGTCTGATTCTCAAGAAAGAAAAGGTTCCACTGGATCAGTGGGATAAATACCTTAGCTTTCGTCGAGGCGTCTTCGATGACGTTGTCCGCATGACTTCCATAGGATCTCCCGGTATGCCCATGGTGGCATCGATCAGGGGATTCGGCGGTTATGGTTTGCATCTCACAGACGAAGAGCGTACCCAGATGCTTCAAGCGTTGCAGGATGCGGACGCTCTGCTCGGCAATGAGAAACAGCATGAGGCGGCCGAGATTGCGAAAGCTCGCGATTCTGTCAGCAAGGCTGTTGATGCCATCGAGGCTAAAACTTTGCAGCTTCCTCTCGAAGACATTCATTCGCTTTACTGGACTCAAATGCTGAGCCTCGGGTGGGAGATCAAAGGACGCATAGCGCTCGAAGCAGGTGATCTGCCGACCGCCGAAACCTTCATTCAGGCGGCGTGGCGCCTGGGTCAGAACCGGCAATCGTGCTTCCAACTGGGACGCGTATTCGAAGCGCAAGGGAACAACACGCAAGCAGCTCACACTTATCTGCTCTGCAAGTCTGCAAACATAACCAATCCGCTACTTGGAATCCAGGATCCAACCGAAGTCGACGGAAAAATCGCGGCGAGATATCAGGCCCTTGCGGGAAAAAACGTAAATGCGCCCTCTGTCCGGCTGCCTGGCGGAGCCTACCTCGCCAGTCCTCGTGCGGAACTCGACAAGGTCAATGAGTTTCGCCAAATCACGCACACGAGCAAGGCAACGGGCGCGGCACTTTTCGCGTTGTCCTTCGAGTCTGGCAAACCAACCGAGGTCCGATTCATCGGTGGAGATGCATCGATCAAGGTTTTTGAACCAGCAGTCAGATCATTCAGCTACCATCCGGTGTTTCCGGCGGGATCAAAAGCACGCATTCTGAGAGAGATTCAGCTTGTGTGCACTCCCTATGCGGGATGCGATGGCTATATGAAGCTGCCAACTTCAGTGGAGAACCCTCAGCTTCAGCTGAAACCCGCGCCCGGCACGAACAACCGAACGGTGAAGATCGAATTGGCGCCGAGCGCCCAGTGATTCTCTTCGTGATCCCGATTACGCGTTGATGGCCATGCCTTCAACCGCTGCGTAGGCGTCGAGCATAGCTTCACTGATGGTCGGATGAGCGTGAATGGTGAACATTAATTCGTCAATGGTCCCTTCAAGTTCCATCACAGCAACTGCCTCGGCGATCAGTTCGGTAGCCTGCGGCCCGATGATGTGGACTCCAAGAATTTCGCCGTATTTCGCATCGGCCACGATTTTGACGAAGCCATCATGACTGCCGACGATGGTTGCCTTGGAGTTGCCGGCGAAGGGGAACTTGCCAACCTTGATCTCGAGGCCGCGCTCTTTGGCTTGCGCCTCGGTAAGTCCGGCGGAACCAATTTGCGGATCGGAGTACGTGCAGGCGGGAATGAGTTCGCGGCGAACTCCGCGATAAGCACGGCCGGCAATCTTGGTGACGGCGACAATGCCGCTCATGGCTCCGACGTGAGCAAGTTGCGGGAACCCGGCGACGATGTCGCCAATGGCGAAAATGCCAGGCTCGGCGGTCTCTCCAGCTTCATGGGCCTTTACGAATCCACGGTCGAGCTCGATGCGGGTTTTCTCAATGCCGACATCCGCAATGCGAGGGGCGCGCCCCACCGCGACGAGCACCTTTTCAGCTTCCTTTTCAACCTGTTTGCCGTTAGCCGCGGTCCAGGTGACCTTGACGCCGGTCTCAGTCTTTTCAACCTTCTCGACCTTGGCGCCCGTGTTGAGGTCGATCCCGCGCTTCTTGAACACGCGCGTAAGTTCTTTCGATATCTCTTCGTCTTCCAGCGGCATGATGCGTGGCAGAAATTCAACCAGCGTAACCTCTGCGCCGAAACTGCGGAAGATCGAGCTGAATTCCACGCCCACCGCGCCTGCACCGATCACGACAAGCGATTTCGGAACTTGAGGAATGGCCAGGATCTCGATGTTGGTGAGTATGCGATCATCGGGCTGAAGGCCGAAGATTGTCTTTAGCGTCAGAACCTGTCGCGAGGATGATGTTCTTCGCCTTTACCTCGGATTTGGTCCCATCGGCTCCCGTCAGGTCGACGGTGTGAACGCCCTCTTTGGCACCGCCCGTGAGGCGTCCGTAGCCGGAGATCACGGTAACCTTGTTCTTCTTCATCAAGAAGCCGAGGCCCTTGGTGTGCTTGTCGACGATGGATGTCTTGCGCTTCTGAACGGCGTCCCAGTTGAGCGTGCGGCCATCGACATTGTCGATGCCGTAATCGGCAGCGTGCTTCAGGTGATCCCACAGTTCGGCGTTAAACAGCAGCGCCTTGGTGGGAATGCAGCCGACATGGAGGCAGGTCCCCCCGAGGACGTTGTCGGATTCAATCAGAGCTGTCTTGAGTCCGAGCTGCCCCGCGCGAATAGCTGCCGTGTAACCGGCAGGACCACTGCCTATGATTGCAACGTCATAAATGGTGTCTGCCACGAAACTCCAATCCTGCGCGCTCGAGCCGGCAAAGCGCTGCTTATCCACGCTTCAGTCTAAAGGATTAGCCTCTATAGGCCGGTGGAACCAGCAGCGAAGTATTACCACTCGCTGACATCCTGGAGACAATTGCAGCCTGGACGCGGATTAGGATTGTCCGATGGCAAATGCGGTCGCAGTTGTCCGCCGCGGAGATGCGGCAGCCGAGCACGATATTCCCTCACTGGATGGTTTGCGTGCCATTGCGATCGCGATTGTGGTTCTCTCGCATACAAAAAGTCTGATGACCCCAACCATCGCGCAATCGGGCCTTTTCCGATATCTGATTGGCGGCGGCCTACATGGCGTGCAGATTTTCTTCGTGATCAGCGGTTACCTGATCACAATCCTGTTGCTGCGCGAGCTCAATCGCACCGGCAGCGTTTCTCTTTCGCGCTTCTATGTACGTCGTGCTCTGCGAATCTTCCCGCCGTTCTATCTCTATCTCGGGGTGATCGCCCTGCTTTGGGTTACAGGCCTGCATCTGCAGGATGGATCGACGTTTCTTTCCGCAGCGTCCTATACCATCATTTATCACCCGAATCCAAAGGGATGGATGCTGCAGCATGCCTGGTCGCTGAGCATAGAGGAGCAGTTCTATCTCCTCTGGCCGGCAATGCTTGTCTTCGCCTTTCGTCGCGGAGTAGCGAGACGCGCAGCTGTTCTGATCCTGATCTTGATGCCGATTGCACGAGGAGTTGTTGAGGTCGTCTCAAGAACCCAGGCTGCGGATCATCAGCGCCTGATTGTCAACATCAGCAGCATCGACATGCTTGTGACAGGCTGCCTTCTGGCTCTCCTCGCAACGAGCAGTCGCTGGCGTGCCTGGTGCGAACGGTGGATCACGGGCCGCTCCGCTCTGTGTGCTGTTGTGCTGGGCTTTGTGGTGTTGCCGTACGCAGGGACAAAGCTGACCGGGACGGCTGTTGGAGCATATGCCCTAGCATTTGGATACAGCGCCACGGCATGCGCGATTGGATCGATTGTGGAGTATACCGTCAGAAATCCTGAATCGATCGCAGGCCAAATACTTAATCTCAGCCCGATACGGCACATTGGGGTCATCTCCTACAGCGTTTATCTATGGCAGCAGATCTTCACGAGTAATCCGGCGCGGTTCGGATGGATGACATATGTCCTCATCTTCGTCACGGCGGAGGCTTCATACTGGCTGCTGGAACGTCCATTGATTCGTGTGCGGGCGCGATTCAATCCGGGCCTTTATTCACCTGCCAGAGCGGAGCACACCAACTCCCCTGCTCGCCTGAGTGTCTCCGGAGCATCGCCAAACGCTTCGATCCAGTGAACGTCGGGCTCGCGGCGAAACCAGGTGAGCTGACGTTTGGCGTAGTTGCGATGACCCTGCTGGGCTGCCTGTATCGCAGATTCTACGGACAAGTTCCCGGACAGAACCTCAAGGCACTGCCGGTAGCCGAGAGAGTCCAATGCCTTGACTCGGCCGTAGCGAGCAAGAAGACTGCGCGTCTCTTCAACGAGCCCGGCGGCAAACATCTCTGCGCAGCGGCGATTAAGCCGTTCATAAAGCGCGTCTCTTGGCGGATTGAGACCAATCCGAAGCAGGCGGAAGCCGGTCAGCGGATCTTGCGAGAGCACCTGCGACATGGGTCTGCGCGTGGTCACGCACACCTCGATCGCACGGATGAGCTTGGAGAGGTCATTTGCATGAATGCGCCTGGCAGACGCAGGATCGAGCCGTGTAAGCAGGCGGTGCAGCCAGCCCTGGCCAAGGCGGTCTGCGCTTCGGCGAAGGTGTTTCCGGAGATCGTTTTGACGCGCCGGCCCTGCAAAAAGGCCTTCCGTCAGGGCACGAAGATAAAGGCCGGTGCCTCCCGTTACGATGGGGAGCCTGCCTCGACCCGCGATTTCACGCATCGCGACTCGCGCGCTACGACTGTATTCTCCTGCTGTGTAGGGCTGATCGAGATCAGCTACATCGATGAGATGGTGTGGGGCACGTGCTCGTTCCTTCGGCGTTGGCTTGGCGGTGCCCAGGTCCATTCCGCGGTAGACGGCCACCGAGTCGCAACTAACAATTTCGCCATTGAAGCGTTCCGCAAGCCCGAGCGAGAGTGCCGTTTTGCCGCTGCCGGTGGGCCCAAGCAGGAGAAGGGCAAATGCATTGTCGTTGATGTTTGCCTTCATCTCGCTGTGTTGGGAATTGCCACTGAAGTTATCAGGATCGAAAACGTAATCTGCAATCGCAGGTATGGAATGTCCGGCACCTTCTCATTTTGCCAAGAATCGCCCGTGATTCATAAATTCCCGGCAGGCGAACACCAGGATCGAGTATGAATACTTCAAACCACTTCGCCATGATCGATTTGGTGATAGCGCGGAACCCTATTGTTTGGAGGCCGGGGTGTTATGCTGCTGCAGCGCAGGCGGCGTAACCTGTTGGTATCCCTTCGGTACATCGAAATGAGACGGGTCAACCGGCTCGGACGAAAAATTCGAAGTTGTAATCTTTGTCTCCATCAGGATAGCGTTTTGCGGTTGTGCAGCTGCCTGATTCGCATTCTGGTCTGGCGGCGGGTTGTTCTGCTTCTTCTTTCCAAATCCGCCGAACCCTGGGACGTGGCTGGAGATCACCGAAGACATGCCGGCCTTGGCAACGTCTCCTGCCGAAGGACCGGCGGGCTCGGGGGTCGACGGCGATTCCGAAGCTGCCGGGAGCGGCTGTCCGTTGGCGGTGGTGCCCATCCGCATGATCTGCATGATCGGAACGCCGTCAAGTTTCTGCATCTCCTTGGTCATGTCGCCGAGAGCCTGGTTGGCGCCGGGATTCTGTGCGAGCATTTTGCTGAAGTCATAGCCAAATCCCACCGTGGCGTCCGCCATCTTTGCGGCAAAGCGCTTGTAGAAGTCGCGCACCTGGTCATATCCGGGAACCTCGGGCACCATCCACATGTCATTTGTGATGGCAAGATTCCCTGACTGCTGCGTCTGGGTGTTAGTAGCCGTCATGGTCATGGTGAGAATGGCCTCGCTACTGTTTAGCCCGCTGATCTCCTTTTCCGCACCCGTCTTGTGCACCTTCACATCGAAGCTCATCTTGACGTCCTGTGCCTTGGGATCCTCAGGCTGCGGCTGCTGAGGTTGCTTTGCGGCTTCCTCTTTCATTTGTTGACGCGCATTCTCGATTGCCTGCTTCATCTGGTCGAATGTCATCACGGAATAAGTCTTCTTCTGCACATCGATCTGGGTGATGGTCTCTTTATCCAAATCGATGATCTGGATCTGCTCCGGCGAAACATTTGCCAGCCGATTGTCCTTCAGATAGATCGTAGAAACGATAGGATCGCCCATGTGCCGCGCCTGAGAGCTGAAGACGCCCACGGTGTGCATCATCTTCAGCAGCGAGCCTCCGGTGACCTGCGTCGTTTCCTGATAGGTGTAGTCGCTGCGCAGGGAGTGTTGCCGGAAAAAGAATAGCGGAAGTGAACGCAATAAATTGCAAACGATCGAACATGGAAAAACCTCCGGAAGATGTCGTTCGCGAAAGAAGTTGCCGGGCATTACCTCGAATGCCGGGAGTTTAGCCCGAAGAATTGTGAGAGTCAACGAGATTGCGTTTCAAAGGATCGCGGAAAAGTGACCTCATTCTGAGCGATTGGCGCCGACCTTAAAGGAGGTAGCAGTCATCTTTCGATCAGGTGTTTTTCCAATCAATAGAAATTGGATGTGATCTGCCTCACGTGAACCGCAAACGTCGGAACTCGCATCGCGGAATGCGCGTAGCATTATCCATCATGTTCAGCGATCTGAAGCTCGCAGTTCGGCAGTTGACGAAATCGCCTGGGTTCACATTCACCGCTATTTTCACCCTTGCACTGGGCATTGGCGCGAACGCTGTAGTTTTCAGCGTTCTGAACGCACTGATTCTGCGGCCCCTGAATGTGCCTCAGCCGGAAAGTGTGTTCACGATCCAGCGAGCGTTCTCTCGAATGCAGACTCCATCGCAGTCTTACCCGGACTACCTGGATCTGCGCGACAGGAATCGGACCTTCGAGAGCATGGTGGCTACGATGATCATCGGTCCGGTAGGGGTGAATTCCGGCGGGAATCCGACGACGGCGTGGCCCTACCTGACGAGCGGAAACTACTTCGATGCGCTTGGGATCCAACCATACCTGGGTCGGTTCTTTCATGCTTCGGATGAGAAGGGAAAGAACAGCGCTCCTTACATCGTCCTGAGCTACACCTACTGGCACGGCCATTTTCTTGGCGACAAGAGCGTAATTGGGCGCACGATAGAGATCAACAAGAAACCGCTGACGATCATCGGAGTGGCTCCGCCGTCGTTTCGGGGGACCGAGCTTTTCTTCGCGCCGGCGATGTGGATCCCGATCGTCGAGCAGCCGACGGTCATGGGAAACGACGACTTCATCCAAAATCGCGGCAACCACTCTCCGTTCTTGATTGGAAAACTGAAGCAGGGGGTGACCCCGGCACAAGCGACAGCGGACCTGAATGCAATAGCAGCGTCGCTGTCCAAGACCTATCCGGCGGACGATGACGGGCTGAAACTCTCGCTAGCCAGGCCGGGACTGGCCGGTGACATGCTCGGCGGTCCGGCAAAGGCCTTCATGGCGGGACTGATGCTGCTGGCTGGATTGATTCTGCTGGCAGCCTGCGCCAACCTGGGAAGCCTGTTCGCGGCGCGGGCGGCAGACCGGGGAAAAGAGATCGCGCTACGGCTCGCGCTGGGATCGAAACGAGGAACGATTCTGCGGCAACTGCTGACAGAGGCGGTGCTGGTTTCGCTGGTTGGAGGTGTAATCGGTGTAGTTGGCGGTGTGGTGGTGCTGCACGCGTTAAGCGCGTGGCAACCGATGCCCGATATTCCGATCAATGTGCCGGTGAATCCGGACGTTCGCACCTACGTGGTGGCATTGCTGCTTGCGCTGTTGAGCGGATTCCTATTTGGAATGGTTCCGGTGCGGCAGGTGATGAGCGCGGATCCGTGGCAGATGATACGGACGGGAATGAGCGCTACAACCGGAATGAAGCGGTTCACCTTGCGCGATGTGCTGTTGGTAACGCAGATTGCGATTTGCGCGGTGCTGGTTACGTCGTCGCTGGTGGCGGTGCGAGGGCTGGCGCGTTCGCTGCACAGCAATTTCGGATTTCAGCCGCAGAACGTGATGCTCGCGGACAGCGATTTGCAAATGGCGGGATACCCCGAGGCGCGCGACCAGGAGATGCAGCGGCGCATGATCGACGCGGTGGCGGCGATTCCCGGAGTCCAGGCCGTGGGCTACATCAGCAACCTTCCGCTCAGCCTCGGCGGCGGCGACTCCTATGTATATACCGACACCACGACCGACTATCGTCCGACCAACTACGCAGCGGACGCCATGAACTACAACATTTCGCCGGGCTATCTTGAAGCGGCGGGAACGCGGTTGCTGGCGGGCAGAAATTTGACCCTGGACGACAATGGCAAGGCGCCTAAAGTCGCGCTGGTGAACCGGCAATTCGCAGTCAAAGTTTTCGGTTCGGTCGACAAGGCGATCGGGGGACACTTCAAGTTCTGGGGTGGAAACCGAGCAGAGATTGTGGGCGTGGTCGAAGACGGCAAATACCGGACACTGACCGAGGATCAGATGCCGGCAATGTTCTTCTCGTTCCTGCAGCAGAAGACTCCGAGGGCGTTGCTGCTGGTGCGAACGAATCGCAATCCGCAGGATATGACGGAGGCGCTGGAGCGCACCCTGCACGGAATGGATTCCGCATTGCCGCTCGAAATCCGTACCTGGACCGGGGAGATGAGCACCGCGTTGTTCGCTCCACGCGTGGCTACAGTGGCGCTGGGCGTGCTGGGATTGCTGGGCGCGATGCTGGCGGTGACAGGTGTCTTTGGAATGGCGTCGTACACGGTAAGCAAACGGCTCCGCGAGTTGGGAATCCGCGTGGCACTGGGTGCGAGCAGACAACAGGTGCTTCGGACTTCGTTGGGGAGGGCTTTCCGGCTACTGGCGATCGGCTCGATTGCGGGTGTGGTGCTGGGAGTGCTGGCGACGCGAGTGCTCTCGTTTATCGTGTACCAGGCAACGCCGAAAGATCCGATGGTCCTGGGCGGGGTGTGTCTGACCATGCTGCTGCTGGGAATGCTGGCGTCGTGGATTCCGGCGCGGCGGGCGCTAGCAGTCGATCCGCTGGTGCTGCTGCGGGACGAATAAGCGCCGGGCACCATGTCCGGCCTCAGACGCCAGGCTTTCATCGTCGTTCAAAGCGAGGCCATGGCGGAAGACAGGTCGTGAGAGAGCTTTGCATATTTGTCGATCCCGGCAACAGCGAAGACCTTCTCAAAGTGAGTTGACAGTCCGAACATATGAACCTTCTGACCAGCTTGATCGGCTTCCATCAGCAATTGAACCATCAGTGAGATGCCACCGGAGTTGATGTAACCGACTTTGGTGAAATCCAGCAGAACGTATCTTGACGCTTCTTTGGGAAGTCCGTGGAAGGTGGTAAGTACCGTGCTTTTCGAGGTGCCGGCGATGTCACCTTCAAAGTGAAGCACGCTTACAGAAACTCCGGCTGGCGAAATCAGCTGTTCGGCGTATGACTTGGCTTCCGCTCGCATGAACATTGCCTCCGAATGGCCTTGAGCCATTCAATCACGTTGTACGGGCCGCGAGGAGGCGATGTGACGGTTGCAGTACGCTTTTGCAGGCGAATCGGCGTCTCCCGCGCTTCCTTACCGCACGTTGTGTGCCGTCTGATGCCGGAGAAACCTCGTCAGCGGAATCAAGCTGACTTCCGTTTCGCTGATTTTGCGGGCGTCTTGACGATGCCGATCTTTGCCGGAGGTTCCTTCACGCTCTTCGGGGGTTTCTTCGCAGCGCCGGTAGCGCGAGGAGCAGCGCCTTTCTCCGTGCCGATGCTCTTGCGCAGCGCATCCATCAGATTGACGACGTTCGAAGCTCGCTGCTTCGGTGCTTCATCGATCGGGACAGGGAGATTGTTGACCTTGGCCTCGACCAAGGCTTTCACCGCAGTCTCGTAACCATCCTCGAACTTGCTGATGTCAAGACTCGACCCCATGCGGCCAATAAGCATCTCCGCAAGTTGCAGCGAGTCCGGCGAGATTGCAGGCTGCTTGATGTCGCGGAAATAGTCGGCGCGATTGCGCAACTCGTATTGAAAGCGCAGCGTGTATCCCATCATGCCGGGACTGTCGGGGCCCGCAGGCACCAGCGCAAAGATATGTTCGCGGCCGGAGAAGGCGACCTTTCCGATGGCTGCCTTTCCGGTATTCACCAGCGCCTGGCGCACCACATTGAATGCCTCGGCCGACATGTCGTTCTCAGGCGTGACAAAGTAAGGCTTTTCAACGTATTCGGGGTTCAGTTCGGAAATATCGATGAATTGCGAGATCGCGACAGTGTGCTTGGAGGGCACGCGAAGGTTTTCGAGTTCGCTTGGTTCAATGATGACGTACTGGCCCTTGCGGTATTCGTAGCCCTTCACGATTTCGTCCGACTCGACGGCTGTCGTGGCTTCACGGCTCTCAGCCGCGCTCTCCAATACTTTCTGATGACGAATCCGCTCTCCGGTTTGGCGGCTGATCTGGTGAAAGCTGATCTGGCCTTTGCTCTCGGTGGCGACATACAAGCTCACGCCGAAAGAGACGAGAGAGATCTGTACGTTGCCTGACCAGTATGGACGTGCCATGAAACCTCCCAAAAGCGGGTGAAAACAGAAATTGGGGCGCAAACCCGCAGAGTGAGAAGTTTAGCGCGATTTGTAAACGGCGGAGAAGTGCATATGTAGTAAACCAACTGATTTTCGCCTTGTATTCGCCAAAGCGGACCCTCCAATCGACTACTCCGGCGTTCAGTAGCAAGAAGGCTCCGGCGATGATCAATCGAAGATGATTCGCGGCAACCATGTTTGTGGTAGAGGCGACGGATGTGCGGCTCAGGCTGCGGGTAGAAAGTGGAGTTCGTCACGTCGAGAGGGATTTCCGATGGCCTGGTTGACTCCAAAACCAGCCGCGACAATCTCGGAGAAAGGAAGCCGGACTTATGAGCGCCGCAAAAGATGAATTGCGGACCAGCCGGCTGCCACAGCAACGGAGCGGAACAAGGTAGCTTCGAAGGGCATGAAAAGTGCAAAAGTTACAGCAGTGAAAGACCAGATGAAAAGGGCCCAGGTCAGGGTATTCCGAGGATCGGAGTAGCTTTGCTTAAGCCGGGCGAAGAGCCTGGGTTGGTAGAACTCGTCCATCGTACCTGTTCTCCTCTTGGGCGAAAGCCAACTAAGGGAGATTTGTAAAACGCACAACCAATGAAACCCAACAGTGCAGATCTGGGATAGGTACAAAGTAACCTGATTGAGCGTTTTGTTTGAATTCCGCCAAAGTGGAATCCCATCGCCGAGGTAGTGTGACCGCCGGCACAGATCGGCGGAGCTAAAAAAGCAGGGAAAAGTTGTTAACCATGGCTGGGTCTCGTTCGTTATTCGGGCAGAGGCACAGACAAACAACCATGAAGAAGCGGCGAATGGTGTACCGGATTCTTTCCGCAATTGCCCTGACAGTTCTAATGCTGGCGAGTCTGGGAATGGCGCAGCAGCGGCCCTCACAGGCAGCGCCACCAGCGAGCCCCGCTGTTGCCCCCAATGAACGCGATGTGGCTGAGATGCAGAGTGAGCTGATTCGCCTTCTGCGACTCAGCCCCACCTTGACGACCGTCGTTTCGCACGATCCGTCGCTTCTATCGAATCAGGAGTACGTGGCCAGGAACAATCCGCAGCTTGCGGCATTTCTGACGGCCCATCCCGAGATAGCGCGCAATCCCGAGTTTTACCTCTTCTCCCATCTGAAACACGAGGAAGGGCAGCCCGACGAAGCGCTGGAGCGCGCAGTGTGGCCGGATGTCTATCGGTCCCAGAATCCGATCTCATCGTTCGATCGGATGTGGAGCGATCTGGTTCCCCTGATCGCTTTCGCATGTGGCCTCGTCGCGATCATTCTTCTTGCACGAATGTTTATCGAGAACCGGCGATGGAGCCGCATTTTCAAGATGCAGAGCGAGGTCCACGGAAGGCTGATCGAAAGGTTCACAAGCAACCAGGAACTGGCTGCCTACATGGGAACGGATGCCGGAAGAAAGTACCTGGAGGCTGCGCCGATCCCGGTGGAGTTCGAGCAGAGGCAGCGGGTACCGGGGGCCATCGCCCGAATTCTGACGCCGCTGCAAACAGGTATCGTGATGGTGCTGCTGGGCATAGGGCTCTTGCAATTGCGGCACGCGGAACCGGATTTGAATACGCCCATGCTGGTTTTTGGAACGGTGGTGCTGATGCCGGGAATCGGATTTATTATCTCGGCAGGTGTTTCCTGGTTTCTGGCGGCGCGCCTCGGGCTGATGCCGGAGACAACGGCGCAAAACAGGGTCGACACGCTAACCGGCGCTCTTCGACGTACAAGGATCGGCTGTGATCTCCGGTGAGCGCGTTGAAGGTGAGGAAGCAGAGACAGATGTCCTGGGATTCGACAATTTCGAACGTGCTGGCGGGCGACGGACAACCGCTCGCCGCCGCCTCGCAAACTGAGGCGATGGACAACGAGCAATTCGCTGCGTTTTACGCCCGGTCGGCCCGTTCGCTCTGGGCTTACCTCGCGAGGGTGAGCCGTGACCCAGCGCTGGCCGACGATCTTACACAGGAGAGCTACGTTCGTTTCCTGTGTGCTTTGCACCCCGCCGACGGCGAGGTGGCGGCACGACGTTATCTCTTCAAAATTGCAACCAATCTGTTGCGTGATCATTGGCGCAGGCCACCCTCCTCTTCGATCGAGGAAGTGCCCGAGGAAGTATTTGTGGCGAAATGCGGGGAAGGGCAGGCAGACACGCTGGCCATGCTGGGACCCGCCATGGCGCAAATGCGCCCACGGGACCGTCAACTGTTGTGGCTGGCGTATGCGGAAGGTTACACGCATCACGAGATCGCCGAAGTAACTGGACTTGCCTCGCCGAGTATCCGCCTGCTGCTGTTTCGCGCACGCCGAAAGATGACGCGACTGTTGCGGCAGGGAGGAGGGGGATTATGAGTCCGTTCAATTGCGGGCGTGAGCGGGAAGTCACAGAACTCTTGCAATGTGGATATTGGCCCGACGCGTGTCCCGCAGAGCTGAAATCGCACATTCATGCATGCCGTATCTGCTCCGAGCTGGTGCTGGTGACCAGAGCCATGCAGGCCGCCAAGATGCAGAGTGTGGCATTGCCGCGGCTGGAGCCTGCAGGCGCGATCTGGTGGCGCGCGCAGTTGCGGAGGCGAAACGCTGCAATTGAGAAGGTCACAAGGCCAATTCTCGGTGCCCAGATTTTCGCTCTGGCGGTGGCTTTGGTAGTCGCTGTCGGTGTGGTGATCTGGCAGGCAGATAACTGGCGTGCATGGCTCAGCGAACTGCCGCACGCGCTGCATCTCGAAGCGTTGATACCTGCAGCAACGACGAGTTCCAGCGAGACGCTGTGGATCGTGGTTCCCGTACTGGCAACGATCGGCCTGCTTGGCGGCGTGGTCGTCTACCTGGCTTCCGAAAAGCAATAGGCAGCCAGCGAGGGTGGGCTAGCCTACCGGCACGCCTGAGTTTCTGGATGGATTGCTCGGCTTGCCAGAGATGGCGGCGCTGATGCGCGGCGTTAACCAGAAAACTTGACCAGATGCTGTAGCGAATCCGTGCATCGACTGGAGAAGCCATCTTCACCTGGTCGATTGCGCGCCCACGGCAACGCCGTAGCGCGGCAAGGATTCTCTCCTGGCGCTCAAGAAACCCTTCGAGGATCTGCACCACGTCTTCGCATTCCGAAGGCTCAAGGTGAGCCACGGTCCTGGAGCGTATGCGCGCCGGGGGTTCGAGGATCCATGAGAGAAAGCGTCCCCAGAAGTCTGTGCGGTAGGGCCCGTTGAGTTCTGCTTTGCGTGGTCCTGCTGCCGCGATCACCTGTTGCCAGATTGGAAAGTACGCATCTGAGCTCAGATTGAGATGTTGAAGGCACTGTGCTGTAGACCAGGAGCCTGTCCCGGTTGACGCGTTGCACAGATCACGCCCCGCCGACGCCGCAAGGGCCTGGAAGCGAGTGCCGATCGCCTTGAACTGAGCCTCAAGCTCATCGAGGGTTTGAGCCCGTCGAACATGTTCGGACGTCGCATGGGGCGTGCCGGCCCATCCGGAAATTTCCCGGGATACACTCGCATCAGCAATTGGAATCTGGGTCCGCGCCATAAATCTTATTCTGGTTGGATGCAGCGCGGCGCATCGACGGAGGTATCGGCAATGGCGACTTACGTGATTTTTCTGCGGGCCGTGAACCTGGCGGGATACGGAAGATTGCCGATGGCGGACTTTAGAAGGGTCCTCTCCGGGCTCGGTTTCGACAACGTTGAAACCTATATCCAGAGCGGTAATGCAGTCGTGGATGCGAAGGGTCCGCCGGCCAGTGTAGAGAAAGATGTTGCGGCAGCTTTGGCGAAACTGATGGGCTCACCAGTCGGTGTTGTCGTGCGGACGCATCGGGATCTGGATCTGGTGATCCGCGAAAACCCGTTCGTTGAGGAGTCTGCGGATGGCGCTAAAGTGCACGTCGCATTTCTTGCTGGCCCAGCAATCGAGACCGCTCGCGGTACCCTCGATCGGATTGTCGCCCAGTATCCGAAACGGCGGGATCGCTATCATCTGGCACGGGAACACATCTATTTCCACCTTCCCGATGGGGCTGCAGAAACCAAATTCACCGGGAAGACGCTGGATAAAGCTCTGGGGGTATCAGGAACAGGGCGAAACTGGAATACCGTCGTGAAGCTGCACGAGATGTCTAAGAGGTGAGCATCAGGAAAGCTTCCGAATTGGATTTCCAACCACCGCGGAGAGATCACCGACTGGAGTGGAGAGTCCACATCTACGTAGGTTTTCAAAGGTAAACACCGGAAAAGCGATTCACTGAAGGGCTTCGCTCGCGTCGAGAACCGCATCTGCGATCCGCGCTGCTTCCACCGCCGGCCCTACGTCATGAACACGAATTATCGAGGCTCCGTGCAGTATCGCGGCAACCAGCGCAGCGATGCTTGCCGTCTCGCGGGCACACACAGGTGCCTGCATTCCGCTATGAAGATCTGAGAGCGTGTGACCAAGAAAGGACTTTCGGGAAAGGCCGGCGAGGAGCGGCCGCCCCAGTGCGAGCAGCTCTGACTGCCGCGCAAGAAGCGCATAGTTCTCCTCGAATTTCTTTCCAAACCCGTAGCCGGGATCCAGAACGATCGACTCCAGAGCAATCCCGGACTGGGTTGCAATCGCGACGCTCCTGGCCAGGCCGCCCCGCACCTCTTCAAGAAGCGTCTGCGGGGAAAGCTTCTTTTGAGCGCGCCATTCATCGGGACGGCCGCGGGTGTGCATCAGGACAACTCCGCAGCCTGACTCCGCACAGACGGCAGGCATGGCCGCGTCCCACGTGAATCCGCTCACGTCGTTGATCACCTCAACCCCCGCGGCGATTGCGGCGCGTGCGCTCGACGCCTTGTAGGTGTCTGCGGAGATCACAGCGTGCGGCAATTTCCTCAAAACGCCCTCCACCACCGGCAAAAGGCGCGCTTGCTCTTCCTCGGCGCTCACTCTTGCCTCAGCGAGATCGCCTGCCTGTGCGCCGGGTCGTGTGCTCTCGGCGCCGAGGTCCAGGATATCCGCGCCTTCTTCGAGGCACTGCACGCAGCGCGAAATGGCTGCTTCTCTGTCGAAATAAAGACCGCCGTCGCTGAAGGAATCAGGCGTGATGTTCACAACGCCCATAATCAGCGTCCGCTTACCTGGCTCGAGCGTCCGGGTACGAAGTTTCCAGCGCGCGGCTTTGCGAACAAAGGGCGTCATTTCCGGTCCATGAGAATAATCAGATTTCCTGCCACTGGCCTCGAAGAGACCGAATGGCTGGTTTGTTTTGATTCTATGTGCATGCTGCCCGGATGAGAGAAAGCCGCTTTGGAGCTAGCCTGCTACACTCCCTGCATGTTCCTCAACCAGCAGTGGGCTGCGCTTTCGCTGGCGCTTTGTCTCGCGTTCGGTACCACTGTGTCCGGGCAGCAACATTCTGCCCACACGATTGCGCGACAGCCCGCACATTCAGCCCCCGTGAGGGGGTCGCTTGCTGAACGAATTGGGGCCATCCTTGCCGATCCGGCTGTCAGCCACACGGAGTTCGGCATTAGCGTAACCACTCTCGATGGGCAGCAGATCTATGCCCTCAACGATGGAAAACTCTTCACACCGGCCTCCAATGCGAAGCTCGCGACTACGGCTGCGGCCTACGCGCTCTTGCCGGTTGAGACGCTCACGTGGACCACCCAGGTGGTTGCTAGTGGCCAGATCGATTCGGCGGGCGTGCTGCACGGCGATCTGGTAATTCTGGGTGCCGGAGACCCCACGATGAGCGCGCGTCGCTATCCCTATCAGCCGCCAGGCCCACCCGCCGCTCCTCCCACACCCTCGAATCCGCCTGCCCAGTCGCCCACAGGAAAACCTGAGGTCACACCAACCCCACAGGAGGTGAAAGCTGAGTCCCGGGCGATGGAAGTGCTCGATCTGATGGCGCAGGATGTGGAGCAATCCGGCATTCGCACCGTCGAAGGCAGCGTGGTGGGCGATGATACGTACTACCTGACCGAACCCTACGGCACAGCGTGGGCGTGGGATGACCTGCAGTGGGGATACGGCGCACCGGTTTCCGCACTTTCGTTCGCCGATAATTCGATCGAACTCACGCTTTCGGCCGATCCGGCAAAGCCTGGCGCAAGCGTGGAACAGTGGACGCCAAATATCCAGTACTACACGCTGCAGAACTCCATGACGATGGCGCAGCCCGGCGAGATGGCCCATCCGGGGCTGGAGCGCCGGCCTGGCGCAATGCTGGTGAGAACGTGGGGAACCGCCCCGGCCCAGGGTCTCCATGCACCGCTGGCAGTCGAGGATCCTGCTGAATTTACCGCTGCCGCTTTCAAGGATGCGCTGCTCCATCGCGGAGTCATCGTTAAAGGAGATGCTGCCTCCGTGCATCGCATGCCGGAAGGCACGGGAGATTTCAACGGCGAGCGCGCAGAGCCGCTGAAGCTGGCTCCCCTTGCGCTGGTTACCATGCAGGCTCCGAACGATGGCCGTAAAGTGCTGGCGCGGCATGTCTCCGTGCCCGTCGCGCAGGACATCATGGTGACGAACAAGGTGAGTCAGAATTTGCACGCAGAGTTGTTGCTTCGCATGTTGGGTAAAGCGTTTGCCGGCGACGGAAGCCTCGCGCAGGGGTCGCGGGTAGTCCGGCAGTTCCTCGTCGATACAGGTGTCAATGACTCGGACTTTTTCTTCTACGATGGCTCGGGAATGAGTATGGACGACCGGATCACTCCGCGTGCCTATACTCATTTGCTGTCCTATGCTTCTCGACAGCCGTGGGGCGAGGCTTGGCGGAAGACATTTCCAACTGCCGGAGTGGATGGGTCTCTCTATGGTCGCTTCAGGAATTCGCAGCTAAAGGGCAAGCTGTGGGCAAAAACCGGAACCCTCAATGAGACCAACGCGCTCTCAGGTTATTTGCAGACCGCGAGTGGGAAGACCGTGGCCTTCTCGATTCTGGTAAACGGCCACCGCCCAGGAAGTCAGGCGGAGATTCCCGCTATGGAAAGAATCTGCGAGGCCATCGCAGCAACAGAGTAGCCTCGCATAGCGGAGCGTGCCTGTGTCCTCGTCAATCCGTGTGCTGCCGCCCCGAAAAACGCTGTGCGTGGCTTGTATCATCGATGCTGATGATTCGAACCAAAATTTGCAGTGTTTTGCTGATACTCGTGGCCTGCGGCGCGGTTCTTACGATTATGGTGGGCTGCAGGCCTTTGCCGCCGTCGAAGGCGGAGTCAGAATGGACGCCAACTGAAGCTCGCGGAGCAGCGGTCTTCCAACAGGCTTGTTCCAAGTGTCACTATCCCACTTCGATCCACGGCCTGCATGGGCCTGGATTGCAGGCCCTCACGAAGGTAAAGTCGATGCCTTCGGGTGCCCCTCCCAGCGATGAGCGGCTCACAGCGGTGATCCTTCATGGACACGGAACCATGCCGGGTACCGCCCTAGACGACCAACAAATGCAGGACCTGTTGGCCTATCTGCATACCTTGTGAACGAGAAAGAACAACCCCCCCAACCCGGAAACGCAGAGCCGGGAGCTCCGGATAGGAAGCGTCAACTCCTCCCGCTACCCGGCCTTGCCGCTATTGGGCTGTATCTTTTGCTGCTCGCGGTTGTGATCGTAATCGGCGTGGTTGGAGGGCACTATCCGCCTCTCTTCATCGTGTTGCCGGTATTTCTCTTTGCGGCGTGCGGAGGATTGCTGATGCTTTTTCGCTGGGGGTGGGCCATGGCGCTTGCTGCGGTACTCCTGCTTGGCGGATATAACCTGTGGTTGTTCGCGCGTCTCCACATGGGAGCTTCGCTGATTCAGGGACTTCTAAATCTCCTCTTCTTCTTCTATCTGGCACGGACCGAAGTGCGTGAGAAACTGCGCTAGCGAGCTTGTATTGGATCCTCATTGCGCCCATCTTTGCCGACCAGACTGGAATCTGCTTTTACACTGGACCTAACCGTCCCTGGACCTGCCCGTGAAAACCAGCAATTCCTATCGCGGCCGGCTTGCGCCTTCTCCCACTGGATACCTTCACGTGGGCCATGCCCGCACGTTCATGATTGCCTGGCAGAGGGCGCGAACTGCGGGTGGAGCGCTCGTGATGCGCATGGAAGACCTCGATTCCGAACGCAGTCGGCCGGAGTACATCGCCGCGGCGCTCGACGATCTCCGCTGGCTGGGATTGGATTGGGACGAGGGACCAGACCTCGGAGGCCCTTTGGGCCCATACAGTCAGAGCGCCCGCCAGGATGTCTACCTGGCTGCCTGGCAGAGGCTATACGAAAGCGGATTGATCTATCCCTGCCGATGCTCGCGGAAGGATCTGGCTGCTGCCCTCAGTGCACCTCATGAAGAACCCGCTCGCGCGCACGACCCAGACGACGAACCCCGTTACCCGGGCACCTGCAGGCCTACTCGAACGGGCGACGGCGTTTTCGAACTGTCGGCTGATGCTGGGAATCCCATTCAGATGAACTGGCGGTTTCGCGTTCCCGACGGCGAGGCCATTGAGTTCCATGACATTAACCTCGGTCCCCAGCGCTTCATCGCGGGCGTGGACTTCGGTGACTTCCTGGTCTGGAGGCGCGACGGTGCACCGAGTTATCAGCTCGCCTGTGTCGCCGATGACGCTGCAATGAGGATCACCGAGGTCGTGCGCGGTGCAGATCTTCTTAAGTCCACCGCCCGCCAGATTCTGCTGAATCGTGCCCTCGGCTACCTCGATCCCGCCTGGTTCCACTGCCCACTAGTGCTCGACAGCAACGGCGTTCGCCTTGCCAAACGCCACGACGCGCTCAGCCTACGAGAGCTTCGGCGGCAGGGCCTTTCTCCGGTTGACTTACTTTCAGATAAAGCGCTGAGATAAACCACACAATCCTCATAACTTAGGCAACTCTCACAAGATCGGTTGCGGCTTCCTCCAATGCGCTCGTCTGTGGTAACAAAAACTTGGTGACTTCTTTCTTACCCCCCGAGGTGACCTAAAGGGACTTACACAATCGTGGGATTAGGCTACTATCTAACTCTCAGACGACTTATCAGAGACAACTCACCTCACGGGACCAAAGGCGAAAAGGACATCTTCCGAGGCGAGTCACAAACGGACTTTCAACCCCCAGGAGAGCCGGAAATCATGGCACAAGATAGTAAACGAGGCCTGTTTAATTCAGTATTCGGTACGAAGAGGAAGACGGAAGAAGATTTGCAAGCCGAAAAGGAATCACGTCGGAAGCTGGAGGACCGTATCCGCGAAGTTCTCGTCGTCAGCGATCCGCCGAGGCTTGAACCGGTTCTGGAGTACAAGCGTGAGGCTTTCGATACCGCTGAAATCTCGCCGGTTCCGCTGTTTCCTGCGGCCCCTACCGGGACCGCTTCCGACCCTGAATACACCTTTATGTACCTTTCCCCAGGAACAGAATCTCTTCGCAAACAACCTGCTCGGTTTCTGCCAACTCTGACTCCTGCTCAAGCGTCGCAAGCGCACTAATCAAATCTCCGCCCGGTTACGAATACAACTCAGCTTGGAAACAGAAACGCCGCCAATAGACTCATTGGCGGCGCGATGTTCTTCTAACTCCCTTGTCTATGCTCCCTACCCACCTCTACTAGTTCCCAACTTCATTCTTTTCGCGATGATGGTCGTACTTTCCAATGCTCTCGTTCAGATGGTTAGGATCGACTGACATCTGGACCACGTCCATCTCCTGTCCATCGAGATCCAAAACGAACATTCCCATCTTCTTTCCTTCGGGATGAATGAAGATTAACGTTTGGCTGTTGTCCCTGTTGCTGGTTTCACGGATCATGCGTTCCCAGCCCTGCCCGAGTTTTTCCTGCACGAGGGTATTCAGTTCTTCGCCGTCCACATTCGCTTGGAAGTCCTCGATTTCGGCGACATGCATTCCGCTAACGCCGCTCGTCTCCTTGTGCGCCACGAAAAAGCTGATCAGACCGAGAAGGGGAATGCGCTCCGCATGCACGTGATAACGCGTTTCGATCGAGCTCACCACCCCGTCAAAGCCGCCCTGCGCGCCGCTTGCCAGCACGACCACCGGCAGTCCAAGGGCCAGAAAGCAAATGGGAATCAAAATTAGCTGCCTCATTCGTCACCCCCATTTTTGGACTTGTCTTTCGTTTTGTCTTTGGCTTTGTCCTTGCCTCCGCCCGTGTCGATGTCGCCTAGCACACCCAGGCCTCCGATGCCTGACAGCTTGTGCAGGTCCTCCATCTTGATCGGTCCGAGAATCAGCACAATGCTTAGTTCCCTGGGCTCCGCGTCGAGAACGAAAAGACCATGCGGTTCGCCGTTCACCATCTTCATCATCACTTCCGTGGTTTCCCCGTTCTTCTCGCGCTCGCGAACTACTGTGGTCCATTCGCTGGTCTCGAAATAGGAGCGCAGCTTCTGCATATCCTCCATCGAGTACTGCCCTTCCTTGTCGAACTCATAGTCTCGGACATAAATACCGTCGAGCCCCTGGATTAGCCGCTGCGTCGCCGCTTCATCCTGGTCTTTGCCGCTCATGAACTTCGCGGCAAATCCAAGCATGTTTTTGCCCAGCGTCACTTCGGTGACATTGGAAGCGCGCGCAGCCAGTTCCTTCTCCACAGGCGACGGTAGAGGCAGTCCTGCCTGCGCCGCCGCTGAAGCAGCCAGCGCTGCCAAACCCAGAATCAAGAATCCAACCCGGTTCTTCATCGATCTCTCCTTCTTACCGCGGGTCCTATCGACGGCTGCTTGGTCGACGGGGGTATTGCCTGGCCATCGATAGCTCTCAGTCGATGGGGTGCTACTTGTTCTCCGAACGATCACGCGTTGCGAGCTTACGGTGCATGTTGTTCAAAACCTGGTTGGTGATGCGAAGGGCTGTCATCACCTGCTGCTTTGCTTCTTCGCCTCTGCGGCGTTCTTCGATCTGCCGCCATCCGTATCCGCCGCCAACGACTGCAACAAGCAACAACGAAGCCGCCAGCCTCTGCCACCACATCGTGTGACTGTGCACCCGCTCTACCCGCCGTTTGCCGCGCTGCTCGAGGATGTGCCGCTTCAGATTCGGGGGAGCAGGCCGCCGCTCCATCGCCTGCGTCAGTTCCCGCTCAAAGTCGTCGTCGAATTTTTCTGGCTGATCAGGCCTTTCAAAGTCCACGAATGTACTCCTTCAAATGCGCAGCTGCCTTGGCTCGCAGTAACTTCAGCCCACGGTGCAGATTGCTCTTGACCGTCGCCAGCGGCGCGGCCACCGTGGCTGCAATCTCTTCCGGCGTCAGATCCTCCTGATATCGAAGGACCAGCGCCGCCCGTTGCGCCTCTGGCAAAGTCGATAGCAGATGTTCAACCCGCGCGCTCAGCGGAGATTGCCGCTCTTCCGCCGGAGCTCCGTGCTTCTCCTCGATATCGACCCACAAGTCTATTCCCCTGACCTTCCGGCGCCGGAGAGCATCGGCCGAGCGACTCATGGCCACCCGCCGCAGCCAGTTCAGCGCGTGTTCGGGGCTCTCGATCCGCTCCATATGCCTGTCCAACTCCAGAAAGACATCCTGCGCGACCTCTTCCGCTAATCCGCGGTCGCCGGTCATGCGCCACGCCAGCGAAAACACCATGGACTGGTGCTCATCCACCAGTCGTTCGAAATCCGGCTGCCATTTGTGCGCCATGGGTTTCGCTTCTACCTCCTAATCCGCAGGGGAACGCGGTTCGGGATGCAAAAGGTACGCGCGAGAGCTGAGAAAATGTTCAGGGATGTGAGCCGGAACGCTGTTTCCTCCTGCGGGTATGCTGGTGCGTGGTCATCTCGGTCGGGGAGGCTGCTCATGAAACGCCATGGGCTCGAGCTTTCTATGATTTTCCTAGCGGTTGCTTCCGTTGCCACCTCACAGGACACCGCCGGCTGGAAGACCTGCGCCGACGATCAATACGGCGTCACCTTCCAATACCCGAATCACTGGCAACATTCCGATCGATATACAGACATTGAATTCGAAGGCCCCGACGGCTCTGTCCAGGTCGATGCTTCCGAAGGAAGTTCACTCAAGACCATCTGCCGAGGGGCCGCGAATCATAAGATGAAGCCATACGGCGAACATCCGCACATCGAAATGCTTAAGGTGCGCGACCTCCCGGCGTGCATCGTGTGGCCTTCGGCGGATCAGGGAGCGCCTCATTTAGCTGAACTGATAGTCGAGTATCCAAGCCCCATCACAATCAAGGGAGATCGATACAGCTACATGGTCATGTATGCGGACAAAGATCACATTCGCCTGATCCTGAATACGTTCCATTTCATCCCCGCGGCCAACAAGTGACTCTGTGCTCAGAACAAATCCGGAATGCTGTGAAATGCGATCCGCGTTGGCGCGGCCTTGTATGCGGCGAGCATAGTCGCCGGAGCCAGAGTGCTTATTCCGTATTTCTGGTTGAGTTGGTCCATCGCCTCGAGCAGCTTCGCCCGGCTCTTCGCGTTATCCAGCGAATCAAACAGGTTCAGCGAGTGCAAACGGTCCGGCACCAGCCCATTCAGGCTCACGCCAATGAAATAGGGCTCGTCATACCCCTTGCCCTTCGGCTTGTCATTCCATAACCGCACAAGAGCCCCGATCAGCGTCTGGTTATCCTGGCACTCACTCAGCCGAATCTCGTGGTGCCACCCGCGCGTTGGCACTCCAAAGCTGCTGACTGGCGCATTCATACCTCGCGGCACCGAAAAACCGACCGCCAACCCGATCGAGCTCGCCCACAGCTTATGTGTTCGCAGCCGCATCGCCGCCTTGTGCAGCAGCTTGTGTGCCACCGCCCACGCCTTCTCCGGTGTTCGCATCTCCGGAGCCAGGACGTGCGAGTGGCTGATCGACTTCAGATGCTCGTGTTCCGTCATCTCGAAGTCCTCGCCCCTCAGCCAATGCCACAAGCGTTCTCCCCACACAGATCCCCACAATTGTCCTGCCTGTTCGCAATCCAGCTTCAGCAGGTCATTCATTGTGTGAATGCCTTTCTCATTCAGCCGCTTCTCCGTTTTTGCACCGACCCCCGGCAGATCCCGCAAGGTAAGCGCTCGCAATGCTTCGGGAAGCATATCCAGTGTCAGTGCGACCAGCCCATCCGGCTTCTCCATGTCGCTTGCAACCTTGGCCAGGTAGCGGCTGGTTGCCAGGCCGACCGAGCTACGCAGTTGGGCCCCCACCTTGTCCCGGATCGCGGCCTTCACCTTGCGCCCCAGCTCAAGAGCCGCCAGCAGCGGCCGCTCCCGGCCCATTAGTTTGCAGGCCATCTCATCGATCGACATCACCGACGAGACCGGGACGCAGCTTTCTACCGCTTCCACAATCCGATGGTGATAATCGACATAAAGCTCGTGTCGGCCCTCCACCAGAATGATGTTCGGACACATCCTTTTCGCATCCGCCACGATTGTGCCCGTTTTTACGCCGTATGCTTTTGCCTCGTAACTCGCGGCAATGCAGCAGGTTGTGTCCGCCAGCATGGGTACCACCCCCACCGGCTTCCCCCGCAGCTCCTCCCGATCCTGCTGCTCGACCGAAGCGAAATACGAGTTCAGATCGACAAACAGCCAATTAACGCAAGGAGGGGCAGAATTCTCTTTCGCCAACAGGTGCGCGGTAGCCGAAGGGAGGTTTCCCTGTGGCTGCTCCTCATCGGCAAGTTTGATGTCGGGATTTCCACCGTTCTCTTTCATGAGCGCTCTTTAGTTTCGCTCTTTATTCGCCGTTCTGCAACTTCTGCTAGTGCTTCTGACATCCTAATCAGTGGTAGACTTGGCGTTGTCAATAAAGGAACACTCCCACTTTCACCGCTGCTGGTTTTTCCCAGCTGCGAGTTTGGCCATGGTATATGCATAATCTTCTCCATTTCGTTTCGTCCTACGCGAGTGTGCTGGCCATTCTGGTCACGTTGGGGGTGGCCGTTCTGCTTGTCTGCTGCCTAGAGTGCACCAGTTGTTCCGGTCGGGACAAAGACGAGATGTTCAGCCGGCATGAGCTGTAGCGACCAGCGCCCGGTTCGAGAAGCAGAATCAGAAGAGAAATTTGTGTGCCGGAGGTCTTCGGCCCAGCAATACGCCGTTTAAGCCATATCCACAGAAACATCCTGCATACGAAGTCCTAGATGGCTGGCGCGTCGTTAGTCTGCGCCACGAGCAGTTACAGAAGTGGACTCTTGCGCCCAGACAGGTCCTGAGAGCCGAAGGCGAGAGCAGCTCCTCCACTCTCTTGCGTCGCGCCTGATGCTACATCGAGCAGCGTCAATTCGAGCCGAAGCAACTATGCGGCTGTCGCTTCATTCTTCTCATCGCTCATAGCCCGGAGCCTTCAGGTACTCTTCGAAGTGTGAGAGGATCCGCGAAAACAGATGCACCCGTGTCTCCGCGCCGGAGAAAGAATGGGTCTTTCGCGGATAGATCTGCAGATCGTAAGGAATCTGGGCATCAATCAGCATCTGCACAAACTGAACTGTGTTTCCGATATGCACGTTGTCATCGCCCGTCCCATGGACCAGCAGGAGATGTCCCTTCAGTTTCGCCGCCGAATTGACGACAGAGAAATTCTTATACTCATCCTGAGAATCTTCGGGACGGCCAAGGTACCGCTCCGTGTAGATGGAATCGTAACTGCGCCAATCCGTAACCGGCGCGAGCGCGACCCCCGCCGTGAACCGGTCTGAGTGCGTCATCGCATAGAGAGTGAATGTACCGCCCCAGCTTCCACCCCACCATCCGATTCGCTTCGCGTCGAGTTCCGGATACTTCCCAAGTACGGCATCGATGACCATCAATTGGTCCTCAAGCTGCACCGGTCCGAAGTTGCGGTATGCTGCTTGCGCAAAATCGCGCCCCCGCATTGCCATGCCTCGATTATCCGCATGCAGGACTGCGAACCCATGTTGCGCTAGCAATTCATCGAAGAGCAAAGAATCGCTCCAGCGGTTCACCAGCCCTTGCACAGCCGGTCCACCATACGGATTCACAATCAACGGCACGGTTGCTGCGCCATCGGATTTGGTCGGCATCAGCAAGGTTGCATAGAGCGCGGTCCCATCGCGTGCTTTGATCTCGACTTGTTCCGGAACTCGCAGCCCCAAACCGTCGACGGTGTGCGATTCCCAAGACGTCTTGCAGTCTGATCCGATACTGCAGAGTCGCAGTGCCGGAGGTTTGATACGGGTCGAGAACTTGTCGGTAAATTTTCCTCCAACCGGTGCAAACCCGACATCGTGAAAACCTGATTCTGTCGTCAACTGCTTGCGCTCGCCATCGAAGTTCACCTGCCACGCTTGCTGCTCCAGCGGTTCCGCCCTCGTTGGAAGCGTAGAAAATCTCCTTGCGCGAGGGATCGACGCGATAGACAGCTGCGACGTCAAAATCACCCTGGGTCAGCTGTTTTACCAGTTTCGCGCTGGTGGACTCAGTCTTCTGCTCATCGTATTGGTACAGGTAGATATGCCTGTGGCCGTCGGTCCAACTGGTCAGAACGATCCAGCCATGCACGACATTCACGTCATAATCATCGTCGAGGAATTTTTCATCCGCTATCTCGAGAACGCTATGAGCCGTTCCAGAACCGGGATCTGCAAAGTAGATGTTTCGATGCTTTTGATCGCGGGTGAGAGTTTCCACCCAGAGAGTTTTACGATCCACCCATCCAAATCGTGGAATGTAATCCTGGCTCTGCACGATGGGAATGTGGACCCACGAGGTCTTGCCACCTTTGGCGCCGACCACACCGACGCGCACATCCGGATTCGGATCACCCGGCTGCGGATACCGCTGATCGTCCACATTCGCGTGCGTCGGAATCCAGTCCACAATTGGATATTCCGGCACGTTCTCCTCGATCATCTGAAGAAACGCCAGGTTCTTCGAATCCGGCGACCAGAAATAATTGCTCCGCGTCGTCAGCTCTTCTTCGTACACCCAGTCGACTGCGCCATTCAGGACGTTCGGGTTCGGAGTGGTTGCCACCATCCCTGTTGGCGATCCTGGATCACGCAACCTGACAACGGCGAGCCCATGGTTTCGCACAAACGAGACAAACTCACCGTTAGGAGAGAATTTGGGGTCATCCTCGGAACCTTCTCCTGCCAGTCCAATCTGGACCCCGGTTCCGCTGGCCAGATCGTAGAGCCAGAGACTTCCGTTCGAATCGAACAGGATATGTTTTGAGTCCGGCGCCCACAGGTAGCTTGCCATCCCGTAGCGTTCGCGACGATCCCGGTCTTTTTCTGAACCTCTTCCCTTACCCCCAAGCGTAGCCAGCTTTGCGTGGCCGACGAGGATATGAGATCTCCCTTGCCCCGGATCAACATCTACCAGCTCTCCGCCATCGAGGTAGGTCAGGTGTTGCGCATCGGGCGACCACGAAACTCCGCGCGGAGGTGTTCCCGTCAACGGGCCATGGCCGAAAATTCCCTCCACAGTAAGGGGTTTCGCGTCTTCCTGCCCGTTGAGTTTGGATGCAACCAGAGCCATGGCCACGAAATACGGGGCAACGCAGCGAGCGAAGCGCTTCAAGAAGTTCCCTCCGGTGGGCTTCCGGCGTGGTCAAAGATTTACCGGGAAACCAGTGTACCCGAGTAGTTTCATTCACTTGTCATCGTGACAGTTGCAAACGGCTTTCAAGAGACTATTCTTCCAGAGAGCACAAAGGGGAGTGCTTCCATGTCCTGGGCAACGCCGGAAGAACGACGCAATCTCGGCCAGTCGCGACGCAAGCAGTTTGGTCGACAGCAACACGATCAACTCAATATCAAGGTTCGCAAAGCCACGCCTCTAGCACTGCTCGAGCGCGCCGAGCGCGGCCGGGTGTCCGCTCTCCTCAAGCTCAAGCATCAGCTCATGGCGCAGTCGCCATTTGTCTATTTTCGCGGCGCGGCGCCAGTGATGGCAGCCGACCTTGCAGTCATCCCCAACACCGGAATTGAGTCGCAACTCTGCGGCGATGCCCACGTGCGTAACCTCGGCGCCTTCGCGGCGCCAGACGGACGCCTGGTCTTCGATATCAACGATTTCGACGAAACAATTCGAGGTCCCTTCGAGTGGGACCTCAAGCGCATGGCGGCATCGCTCGTTCTTGCTGGTCGCGAGTCGCGTCACAAGGAGTCTTCCGCGCGTGACGCTGTCTATCGCTGCATTATGCGCTACTGCGAGCTCATGCGCGCCTTCGCGCGGATGCCGCTTCTTGAAGTTGGGCGGTTTCAGGTCCATCGTCTTGGGGATGTCGAGCCTGTGCACGATGCGTTGTTGAAGGCCGAGCGCGCAACCCCTCTTCATACTCTCGATCAGCTCACGGAACCGGTTCCAGGCAAACCCGGAAGTCGACGCTTCAAAGAAATCAAGCCGAACGTCACCCGCATCACCGGTGCGCGGGCCGAAAAGATATTAGCCGCACTCGGACCCTATCGCGAGATGCTCGAGTCGCAGCGGCAGCACCTGCTTTCCCTCTATCGCCCGGTCGACGTCGCCTTCAAAGTCGTCGGTACCGGATCAGTGGGTTTGCGCGACTATTGCATTTACTTCGAGGGCAACGGGCCCAACGATCCACTCTTCCTGCAGATCAAGGAAGAAGCTCACTCTGCCTACGCGCCTTATCTTCCGAATGCCCATCCTAGCCTGCAAAACGGCCAGCGCGTCGTCATCGGCCAGCGCGCAATGCAGTTGCAGTCCGACCCGTTCCTTGGCTGGACCCACATCGGCACTCGGCACTTCCTCGTTCGCCAGCTCAACGATCATAAAGGCGCGATCGACCTTGCCGATCTTACCGGCACGGGGCTGGCTGCCTTTGGAGAGGTCTGCGGCGAATTGCTGGCGCGCGGTCACGCGCGCTCCGGCGACCCACTTGTGATTGCCGGCTACCTGGGCAACGGCGAGGCCTTTGCCGAGGCCCTTGCGAAATTCGGCTCTCTCTATGCGGACCAGACAGAAAAAGATTGGCAGGCCCTACGCCGTTCCGGCAAGGTGTCCGCAAGATGAAATTTGACGCATTGAATCGTCGCCAATTCTTTCGCGGTCTTGCCTCCGCAACGATCGCCTCCTCGGTTCTGCACGCCGGGGCGGCTCACGATCCCCCATTGGAAACGGCGCCATTCCCGCTCTCTGTCATGCTGTGGACCGTTTTCGACAAATTGCCCTTTGAGCAGCGCCTCGCAAAAATTGCCGAAGCGGGATATAGCAATGTCGAGCTTGTAAGCGAATACGCCAATTGGAACAATGCCGATTTCGAGCGTGCCAACGCTGCCCGCAATCAATTCGGCATCCGCTTCGACGCAACCGCAGGGTTGCATAGCAGTCTTTGCGATCCATCGGCGCGCGACTCGTTCCTGGCTGAGCTGACGAATGCGTTAAGGCCGATGGAGACGCTTGCCTGTCCGGCAATGATCGTTCTTTCCGGAAACGTTGTGCCCAATCTTTCGCGCCAGGCTCAGCGCGCGAGTTGCATCGAGGGACTTAAACGTGCCGCGTCTCTGGTCGAAGGCCGCCGGATCGACGGAACACCCATCCGGCTCCTGCTCGAGTGCATTGACCCTGAGGAGAATCCCAATTACTTCCTGCAGTCCGCCGCCGAGGCGATCGAGATCGTCCGCGCCGTCGATCATCCCCAGGTGCAGTTCCTCTACGACATCTTTCACGAGCAGATCGCCGAAGGAAATCTCATCGAAAAGTTGGAGAAAAACATCGATGTAATCGGCCTCGTCCATGTGGCCGACGTTCCTGGACGCCACGAACCTGGCACCGGCGAAATCAACTATGCCAGCATCTATCGTAAGCTCGCCGAGCTCAAATATAAGCATGTTGTAGCGATGGAATTTCACCCGACCGAAGACCCTGTCACATCCTTGCGGAATGCGCGGGAAATGGTATCGAGCGCCACCGCGACGGGTGACGCTCGATCACGCTCTTATTAGCTTTTCGGAGCAGGTGCCTTGGGCATGTCGAAGAAGGAAGGATCGATGGTCGGGTTGAGCTGAACCTTTTTCACGGCGACGGTGAGCTCAAACTGACCACCAATATTGATGTCGAGGGCATAGGGAACCATGAAGCCCGCATCCGTCTTTCGGTAGTCCGACAATGTCGTGGTAATGTCCACTTGCTGACCCTGCATATCCCCTTTGGTCACCATGGATTTCAGCAAATAGGTCGTCGCATCGATTTGATAGAAGTACTCGATGTTGTCTTTGGTGGTCAGCTTGATCTTGTAGGCATCGCCCTCTTTTCCCATGAGTTCCAGTTTGCTTCCCCGGGATTCATAGTCAGAGAGCGCTCCGCCAACGTAGATACTGTTCTTTTGTACCTTGTACTGATCTTCCGGCATCGGCGAAGGGTCGGATGCACCCGTCATCGGATTGATCATCCAGCCGCTCTTGTCGGTCACGCACTGCACAATCTTCGTGCCGTTGAATTCCATCTCGCTCTTGTAGCCCACACCGTCCACGATCGTCGTGGTGGCGGGGTTTTCGCCTCCCATCATCGAGATCGTGCTCTCCGTCACAAGCGACTTCACCTTGCTGATCGCCTCTTTACCGCCCAGGGCAGCGATGTGCTTGTTCACAATTTCGTCGGCCGTTTGCGCTTGCAATGCAGCCGCGCCGGTCAGCGCGGTGATGATAACGATGCTGTGGATGATCCTCTTCATATCCCTATGCTCCGCCTTTCGCGTACCAGAAGGCACACTGGTTACTCCGGCAACAGTGTATGCCACAACCCGGTAATACGCTTCGGCATCTCCAATAGTTCCAATTTCGGTCCCAACCGCCCAGCAGACACCTTCATCCATAAGCGCAACAGGACACTAACTGAAGGCGGAAAGCTGAAGAGGCGGAAAGCTGAGGGCCGATTGCTAAGAACTGAACTTCACCCCACCGGGACCAGCCTGGTATCCGAAGGATGTCGCTGCGGTTCATTGATTAGCTGCGCCGGTGGCGGCGACGCATCGAGATGAAGCGTGTCCTCGCTCGAGTACAGGCGCACCAGCTCATTCGTTTGATCGAATGTAATTACGAAGTGCTGCAGCGGCGTCGAACCGATGTTCACCAGCGGAAACGCAGAATCAATCTCAATAAACGCCTGTTTGAAGGTGTATCGCCCAAGTTTTACGTCCGATTCCAGCCGCGCCGCCCTGATCTGAAACCTTGTTGAAACTGATTCGCCCTTGGCGAAGTCCACTGGAGTCTCTTCGAACTTCAGTTCCTTCGAGTCCTTCTCCGGCACGCTCAGCCCGGTCCCGCCGGAATCAAGCTGTGCCCCAAATTGCTGCTCGTCGATCTTGATCTGAACAATTGGAACCCCATCCGGCATCTCGAATGGCAGCACCGAGCCGCTTGCATTCCTGTCGATGACGCCAGGCTTCAGCAACATCCGGCGTCCGGGGAAGTCCAGGGTCAGCAGGTAGTCTTCGAAGAGGGTGAATCCAAGTACGCCCTGGCATTTCGCGTCTCCATACAGGTTATGGACGACCGCGTCGACGTCTGAGAACTCCGCACCTGCGATCTTCAGCGACACTATCCGGGTGATATCGGAACGTTGTTCGCCAAGTCCACTGGGATCTTCCAACCGCGCGTGCCCGACAACCGGCAATGAAAGCTCGTCAGCCAGTTCCGGCGTAACCAGCGCCTGACCGCCCGTACCTGTATCGACGAGAAATCGAAAAGGCCCTCGTCCATTTACCGTTACCGAAACATATGGTTTGTCATGGATGAGCTCAAGCGGCGCGGAATAGGCGGGACCGTCAGCTCTTATGGGGGAGGGCTGGGTCCAGCCGGGTTTTGCGGCCCCACACAAAAGGAGTGCGCAACCAAGAGCCGACGCTCGCCGGAACGCGGTCAACTGGCGCCCTCCTTCCGCGGGGTACTCGCGAACCCAGGATGAACACCCCAATATTACGCGCAAGCAAAAAGGGAAGTCCCTCGAAGTTGCCGATGGCCTTTGAAGAGCGCCAGACGGCCCCAATCTACAATGGACCGGTATGTCCACAACCGTCCGCTCGCACTGCAAAATCAACCTGGGCCTGTATATAGGTGCGCCCCGCCCGGACGGCTTCCATGAACTCACAACCGTCTACCAGACTCTGGAACTCCATGATCTGGTTACGGTTTCGGCACGACGTGCCACTGCGACCTGCATCTCGATTACCTCGAATGACCAGCGAGTCCCTCTGAACGAGCGGAATACAGCGTGGAAGATGGTCTCCCTGGCCCTTAAAGATCTTTATACCCACCCCTCGCACGTCGAAGTAGCCATCCACATCGAAAAGCGGCTCCCAATTCAGGGTGGTCTTGGCGCGGGGTCTGCAAATGCAGTCGCGGCCCTAGCCGGACTCGAGATGGAACTTCGGGCGTACCGAGAAACAGAATGCCCGGTTACCGGAAACGGCTCAAGCTGGATTAATACGAGTCAATTTGCTGAAAAAATGGGGGTTCCAGAGTCGGACTCGATGCATTTCAACGTCGAGAACTGGCTGGCGAAGCAGATCGAACTGGCCGCCAGGGTCGGTTCCGACGTACCGCTTTTTCTTGTCGGGGGGGCTGTGCTCGGTCGCGGCCGAGGAGAGTGCGTATACCCTCTCTCTGACTTCGAGCCCGTCTGGTGTGTGGTTGCCACCCCACCGATAGGCGTTTCCACTCCCCAAGCCTTCCGGGACTGGGACGCCCTTTGTGCCGTCGAGGGTTTGACCGCTGATCTGTCAGAAGATAGACTAGAAAAGTTGAGTCGCGCCTATGCCAGCGCCTTTTCGGAGGCAAAGCATGCAGGCTCCTCCGGTGTCCCTTCCAGTGGAAGGGACCTGGCCGGACCCCAAGAGTCCGCGCTTGTCCGCACCGGGATCACGAGCTGGATCCAGAACGACTTCGAACGCGTTGTCTTTCCCCAGCATCCCTCCCTTGCAGAGATCAAGCGTTTTCTTGCGGCCGACGGCACTCCGGAGGCAGCCCTTCATGCCTCGCTATCAGGGTCCGGTTCAGCACTCTTCGGGTTGTATCTGACCCGGAGAGATGCGCAGGCAGCCCAGGAACGGCTGACCGCGGCAGGTGTCCAGAGCAAGATCACGCAGACGCTTCCGCGCTCGAAATACTGGGCTGAAATGATTGTGAAATAGTTCCTGTGCAGACGGTTGACAGTCCTCCTCCGAGTCGTAGAGACTCGCGAGCGGCTGAAAATCGGCGGTAAGCAAGAGCGTAATTGGGCGATCGTTCAATGGTAGGACAATGCCCTTTGGAGGCATTTATCCTGGTTCGAATCCAGGTCGCCCAGCCAAACCCCGCGCTTGCTTCCCGCAAAAACTGAATGCAGCCAAAGCCAACCAGCTTGGAGGTATTGGAGATGGAAGTGGGAACGACGACAGCAACACTGGAAGACAAGCAGCAGCCCGGTTCCAGCGACAACAAAGACGGCGCGGGTAAGGGGCCTACACCCCCTCCGGGTGCGGATGCGAAGTCGCAAAGCGGGAAGCCCGCTCCGGAGCGCAAACGCGCCCGCAATCTCAGCGAGGACCGGCGCTTCAAGCTGTTCAGCGGTACTGCCAATCGCCCGCTCGCCGAAGAGATCGCCCGGCATATCGGAGTGAAGGTCGGCGAAGCAAAGCTGCAGCGCTTTGCCGATGGCGAAGTCTACTTTCAGTTGCTCGATAATGTGCGCGGCGTCGACGTGTTTGTCGTGCAGCCCACCTGCTACCCGGTGGATCAGCACCTGATGGAGTTGCTGGTAATTATCGACGCACTCAAGCGGGCCTCAGCGGCCAGGATCACAGCCGTCGTTCCGTACTACGGGTACGCGCGTCAGGACCGCAAAGACCGTCCCCGTGTCGCCATCAGCGCCAAGCTCATTGCCGATCTGCTGACCACGGCAGGCGCCAACCGCGCTTTGTTCGTCGACCTGCATGCTGCCCAGATCCAGGGATTCTTCAACATCCCGGTCGATCACATGTTTTCAAGTCCTGTGCTGGTGAGCTACTTCCGCGAGCTCAATCTTCCCAACCTTATCGTCGTCTCTCCCGATGCCGGCGGCGTGGAACGCGCCCGCCACTTCGCGCAGAAGATGGGAGCGCCACTGGCCATCGTTGATAAGCGCCGCACGGACATAAACGTCGCTGAAGTGATGAACGTCGTAGGCGACGTCAAAGGAAAAAGCTGCCTCATTATCGACGACATCATCGACACCGCCGGAACTTTGGTGAAGACGGTCGATGCACTGTACAACAATGGTGCAGCGAGTGTGCACGCCTGCGCCAGCCATGCCGTGCTTTCGGGCCCGGCGATTGAACGCATTGCAGCTTCACGGTTGGAGCAGGTGGTGGTAACCGACACCATCCCTTTGCGCGAAGCTGCTCAGAAATTGCCCAAAATCAAGGTGCTTTCGATTGCCGGCCTGCTTGCCGCAGCCATCGAGAATATTCACCTCGAGACCAGTGTCAGTACGTTGTTTAGCTGAGTTCAAAGATCGTGGTTCAGTTCTCAGCTTTCAACGAGAGAAAAACATGCAAGTCACATACGTTCGAGAATCGTGAACTTGCCCAGCAAAGGGAGCGGCCGGACTCACATCCCCCGTGCCCGAATACGGAAACGAGAGATTCGAAATGCCTGAAGTAGTCCTAGCCAAGCCCCGCGAGGGCAAGTTCAACAAAAATGCCGCGCGCCGCGTGCGTGCGGCCGGAAAGATTCCCGCCGTTCTGTACGGCGCTGGTCACGATGCCATCGCCGTGGAAGTCGATCCTAAGCAGATTACCCGGATTCTCTTCTCTGAAACCGGCCATAACACCATCTTCGATGTGGAGGTTTCTGGCTCCACGGCGGCAAAAGCCATGATCGTCGATTCGCAGCGCGAGCCCATCAAGGACCAGCTGATCCACATCGACATGAAGCGCATTGCTCTCGACAAGCTTCTGCAGGTCAGCGTTCGCGTCAAGTTGCTCGGCGTTCCGGCTGGCGTCAAGAACGAAGGCGGAATTCTCGACCAGGTGCTCCGTGAAGTCGAAGTCGAGTGCTTGCCGGCTGACATTCCGAACCACATCGACGTGGATGTGACGGGGCTCGCGATGCATGGCGTTCTGCGTGTCAGCGATCTTCCTCACTCCGACAAAATCAAGTACCTCAAGAGCGAAGATGCCACCGTGGCGCACGTTGTCTCGATTCGCGAAGAGGTGGCCGCAACTCCTGCCGAGGGCGAAGTAGCAGCGACCGGCGAAGGCGCTGCCGCACCTGCTGAACCTGAAGTGGCGAAGAAGGGCAAGACCGAACCGGCTGCAGAGGCCGCTCCGGCAAAGAAGTAAGCATTGGTCGAAGAACTCGAGAACGAAATCCAGCGCGGGCCCTTCCTGGTGGTGGGGCTCGGCAATCCCGGACTCGAGTATTTATGGACGCCGCATAACGCGGGGTTCATGGCAATTGACCGCATCGCCGAACAAGAGGGCGTTGTGGTCCAGAACCGGCGATGCCGGGCCGTTACCGCGAACTGTCGTATCGCAGGGCGTGAAGTGGTCCTGGCCAAGCCGGAGACATTTATGAATCTCAGCGGAGCTGCAGTTTCCGCTCTGATTCAGGAGTTCAAGGTGGACCCGGCGCGAGATCTTCTCGTTATTTATGACGAGCTGGACCTGGTGCTGGGGACATTCAAAATCAGGGAGCGGGGTTCGCCCGCGGGACATAACGGAGCCCGCAGCGTAACCAGCGCTTTGAGCAGTCAGGAATGGTTGCGGTTGCGGATTGGAGTTGGGCTGGACTTGCCGCCGGAAGCGAAAGAGGCGGGCGTCAAAAGGCCAGGCAGGGACTACCTGCTGTCGCCGATGCGCAAAGCGGACCTGGGAAAGCTGGATGAGGTGCTCGACAGAGTGGCAACGGCCACACGGCGCATCATTCAGGACGGACCGGGCCCCGCGATGAACGAGTTTAACCGCCGCGAGTAAAACAACCCGGCGGAAGAAAAGGCAGGGAGTAGGGAACAGGGACGAGGGAACAGAATCCCCACTGCGATCTACGAACTCTGAACTACGAACTGTGTAGCCGGCGCCATGGTGATCCGGCGGAAAAGGAAAAACGGATGTCTCGTTTGTATGAGGTAATGTTCATTGTTCGACCCGATGCGGTCGATGAAGACGTCGACAAGCTGATCGCCGGCTTCACTACCAGCGTCACCAACGGTGGCGGCGTGGTGAAGAACGTCGAAAAGATGGGCCGCCGCAAGCTGGCCTACCTTGTCCGTAAATTTAACGACGGCAATTACATCCTGATGACCATTGAGGCCGGTGGCCCCGTGGTGCTGGAACTTGAGCGCCGTCTCCGCGTCTCAGAGCCGGTGATTAAGTTCATCACTGTGCGCATGGACGAGGAAGAAAAGCGTCTTGCCAAGGTGAAGGCCCTTCGCGGTACCCGTCGTAAGGTCAGCGCGGAAGCGCCGGCTGTTCACGCACCGGCTCCCGCCCCCGAGGTCTCGGAAGCGGCTCCCGCCAGCGCATAGTCTCAAGTTTCCGTCGCACCCGGAGGGTAGCGGCGATCCGATACTGCCTTTTTGCGCCGATTTTGAGTGCAGAGAGCCAAAAGAATAAAGAGGAAACCAAATGTCTGATGAGAACCAGGTAAAAGCACCCGAAGCAGGCCCGGCGCAGAGCGCACCGGCAAGCGGTCCGGGCGGCGGTCCCGGTGGCCCGGGCGGCCGTCCCGGCGGACGCCCGGGCGGTCCCGGCGGCCCCGGCGGTCGCGGCAAGTTCTTCCGCCGCAAGAAGGTCTGCAAGTTCTGTACTGAGAAGATTGACGCAATTCCCTACCGGGATGTCCGTCTGCTGCAGGGGTTTGTGGCCGAGCGTGGCAAGATTGTGCCCCGCCGTCTGACCGGCGTCTGCACAACGCATCAGCGCCGCCTCACGCGGGCCATCAAGCAGGCTCGGAATATCGCCCTGCTTCCCTTTGCAACCAGGCACTAATCGTGCTCTTGCGCCCAGGTTATTTGTGGCGCATTAGTTGTAGTATTTTCAAAATTTAGCAGGCGACGCCCGCGCAAGAGTCGCGATAGAATCTGGCCCGGCGCAACTGAAAATCAGTCGCCCGTGTCTAACCAAACGGAGGGACAGTAGACTTCGAGCTGTCCGTAAATCTGGAGAGTTTCACATGGAAGTAATCCTGAAAGAAGACGTAGCCAACCTTGGCCATCGCGGCGATGTCGTGAAAGTGGCGGATGGCTACGGCCGCAATTTCCTGCTGCCGCGCAAGCTGGCCTTGCAGGCGACTCTGGCCAATAAGGCCGTCATTGAACAGATGAAAGCCGCTGCCGCGCGCCGCTCTGCCACGGAAAAGGCCCAGGCGCAGGAACTCGTTGCCAAACTCGAGCCCGTCAGCCTCAGCTTCACCCGCAAGTCCGGCGAAAACGGCCAGCTTTTTGGCTCCGTCACCTCCGCCGATATCGCCGGTGAACTGGCGGCCAAGGGTTTCGATGTCGATCGCCGCAAGATCCAACTCTCCGAGCCGATCAAGAGCCTCGGAGACTTCACCATCTCTGTCAAGCTGCACCGCGAGGTCACCGCTCACCTCCGCGTGCATGTGGCTGCCGATGCTGCTCAGGAACCCTCTGAAGCCGCTGCGACGCCCGCTGTAGCTGACTGAAGACGAAACTTTCTGACGAATCCGCCTCCCGATATGCATGGGAGGCGGTCGTGTATCCATCAGTCCCCAGCCTTGTCACACTGCCGGACATCCTTCACAGCTCTGGCTTTGCGGTTCAACGATGGATGTTCAGCGGGAAAACATGGCGGAGTAACCCATAATTAAGAACGATGTCTTTCAAGCCACTTTTCCGTCTCTGGCGTGACGGGCGGCTCGCCGCACTTCTGAGCGTGGGGTCTCAACTCAAACCCTTCTACAAGCTCACCTTTCTCGCTGCCGCTGGCGAGTCCGGCCTGCTGGACAAGTTGGCGGCGGGCCCCGCCACACTGGAATATCTCTCCGGATTCTATGACGCTACCGGTCAGGGCCGCGAAGCTCTTGTGGCGTGGCTGCAGATGGGGTTGCGTCTCCGCCTGTTGACTCTGGGATTCGACGGATACAGGCTTAGAGGCTTGGCTAAAATCCTTGCTCGCCCGGAAAACGATGCCGCACTGGCCATGGTGCAGGAGGTGGCAGGCCTCCATCACAAGCTCATAGGCGCTACGCTTCCGAAACTCCGCGATGGCGCACTCTGGAGCCTCGCCGACCAGGACGGCAGGCTCATCGCCCGCTCTTCTCGCATCATTGAACCTTTTCAGGCCGAGGTGATTCTAAGCATCTTTCCATCAACCGGCGCACTTCGTCTGCTCGAGATCGGGTGCGGCTCCGGCGTGTATCTGCGATACGCGGCCCTGAGAAACCCCTCGCTGACAGGCACCGGGATAGAACTTCAGTCGGCGGTTGCTGAAGTGGCACGCACCAATATTCGCACCTGGGGGCTTCAGGATCGGATCAAGATCGAAGATGGCGACTTTCGAGCCAAAGCGGCCGGCGAGCTGTTCGACATCGCGACGCTCTACAACAACCTCTACTACTTCCCAGTCGAAGAACGCATCGCGCTCCTCGAACGCATCGGTAGCTTTCTCAAGCCCGGCGGATTTCTGCTTTTGACTACCTGCTGTCAGGGCGGCAGCATCGGGTCTGAAGCACTGAATCTGTGGGGAGCAGCCACGGCCGGGGCGGGGAAGCTTCCGGCCGAAGAGGAACTGGTGAGCCAATTGCGTGAGGCAGGCTACAACCCCGTCAAGACGACCAACCTGTTACCGGGCGATCGCTTTCTAGCTTTTCAGGCATTTCGCCCATCTACTGGTTCTTGAAGATATCTTTTTCAACGGTGCCGCCGCTCAGCTTGATCAGGCTTTTGAGTGCTTTCGTGAACTTCGATTGAAATCCCGATCCTTCCGGAATTCGGTCCCACGAAAATAATAGGCGTGCGCGAGTCCCGGGTGCTGACGGGTCGATATTGTTTCCTGGGTCGTAGCAGGTGCGAGCGTTTTTACCCGCAGCCGCAATCACCGTAAGACGCGCGAGAGGTGCCCGCGTCTGCATCGAATCGCTTGCATCGTAGACATCCCAGGTAATGGTGTTGGAATCGAGAGAGCCGAGAAAGATGTCGCAATGTCCGTCCGGCTGCTTCACGGTGATCACCGTCGCGGTGGGGTCAATCGAGACTTCAAGATTGTCGTTGACGCCGTCGTCCGGGCTGTACTGCATCAAAGACCCGCGAACGAAGGTGAACAACTCTGCTGAAGTCAGCTCCGGCTTGGGTGCAGCCTTCTTATGCGCCTGCTGGGTCTGTGCAGAACATGCAAAGATGGCCGTCGCCAGTACCGCTGCGCACGCGGCTGATCGGAGCAAGAAACCCGCCCATCTCTCGACCTGTTTCATGAGGCTTTTGCCCCATCATAGGCCAGAAGCCGCCCGCTTCAGCCATCGGCGAACAAGTCCGGCTCCCTATGGGTAACCTGACTTTCGTTTCCTCTAGCCATGCGAAACCCGGCAAAGCCTTCTCCCAGACGCTTCGTGCTGGTCAGGGCGTCCAGCACAAAACCGGGCAACCTTTTTAAGGGGCAACGTCTGCCATCCTCTCCTCATCTTTATGCTTTGAACGTAAAGCAAGATCCAAACGGAGGATCTTTATTTTATGAAGATAATGTGGTTTTCAATTCCCGCGCTTGCCCTCTGTATTATGGCTCCAGCCGCGATGAAGGCGAGCTCTATCGAAGCGCAGCCTACACCCAGCGCCGCACAAGATCAAGACCGTGATCACGATTGGGATCGGCCGCCGGACAAGTACCAGGACGCCGAACGCCGCGGCTTTCACGAAGGCATGGAAGCTGCGAGATATGACTACACCAATCACCACCATGCCGACGCGGATGATCACGACGCATATAAACATCCGCCGGTCGAGGGCGAACAGGCTCGCCACGACTTCCGCGACGGATTCAAAGAAGGCTATCGCCGAGCGATGGATCACATGAAGCACGATCGCGACTATGACCAGCCCCACTTCTAGCCATAACCTCCATCCCAACCAAAATGCCCGGCTGCTGCCGGGCATTTCTTTTGCCTGGACTAGCTTTGCCGGCAATCGTCGAGTTTCTCTTCACACCAGCGCCGGATCCAGCTATTGAACCGACTCGCTGGGGCTGCTGAAACTGAAAGAGATAGATCGATCGATTCAGCCATTTCGTCTGAACTCGAAAAATTCGGTTGCTTTTTCGGAGCCACAATGTGTTACAGTCGGTAACACTATGGACCGTAGCACCAGACTTGATTCACGATCCCGGCGAGCTAGGCGAACTTGAGCGCGCCGTCCTCCTAATCGTCTGGCGTTTAGGCTCAGTGACCGCCGATCAGGTTCGGGAAGAACTGGAGAGGCCCCTCAAGGATTCCACCGTGCGCACGGTGTTGCGGCGGCTCGAAGAGAAAGGCTATCTGGTCCATAGGCTAGACGATCGCGCATTCATTTATCGTCCGGTTCAGTCTCGGCAACGAGTAGCAGGCCGTGCCGCCAAACGGATCGTCGATTGGTTCTGCGATGGGTCTGTAGAAGCCCTGCTCGTGGGCATGGTCGATTCGAAGGTACTTGATCGAGCCGAACTCCAGCGTCTCGCCGAGCATATTGCTATTGCCCAGAAGAACGCTTCGTCTCCAGAGGAGGATCAATGATTTCCGTCTTGATCGATGCAGCATTTCGCTCATTTTTGATTGGCGTGGTCGTTGCCGCCGGTTTGCGCGTCTTCCGGATCCGGAATGTCTTCGCTAAAAAGACGGCATTAGGACTTGTGCTCATCGGTGCCCTGGCGATGCCGCTCCTGATGCAGGTCACAGATCGATTCGGCCTCAAGCCGCGAAACGCGAATATCATCCTTCCCGCGCACTCCATGACTTTGCTCCAAGAATTGCAGGCAAAACTCCAGGCCAGGAGCGGGACTGCGACTGTACCCAAACTCGTTGCTGAGCCACTTCCGGCGCCCAATCCGGCGCCGACAGAAAAGCCCTCGAGTCATTCGGCCAGTCCTGCGTCCGCTTTTCATGCGCGAGATGTGAAATTGTCCGGCACAACGCTTGCTCCGGAACAGAAGATTTCTTTCACCCGGAAGTCTTTGGTAGTTGAACCAGCGCACCCATCGCCGCAGCCCAACAGCTTCCTGCTCTCGGCATCGTCAGTTTCCCTCTCCATTTACCTCGCTGTGGCCGCGGTGCTTCTGCTCAGAATCATTTTCGGGCTGGCGATCACGCTTCGCCTCTGGCTGAATGCCACGCCAATTCGTCAGAATCACTTCGAAATTTCCATTTCTTCGCGCCAGCTCAGAGATATCGTCGCCTCTGACCATCGGCTCGGCAATCCTGTTACCGGTCGATTATGAAACCTGGGATGCGGAAAAGTTGCGAATTGTGCTTGCGCACGAGCGCTCGCACATTCGTCAGTGCGACTTCTACCTGCAGTTGTTGGCCGGTTTGTATGCCTCTCTTGTCTGGTTCAGCCCCCTCGGCTGGTGGCTCAAAAGGGAACTCGCCGATTTGGCTGAAGCAATCAGCGACCGAGCGGGAATCGATGTGGCTCGAAACCGCTTTTCATACGCGCAGATCTTACTTGAATTCGCGGCAGCACCCCGCCCCACCGCACTAGGAGTCGCCATGGCCCGTCCCGGAAGTCTTTCTCGCCGCATCGAGCGCCTGCTGAATGAGCGCGCATTCCATCAGTCCTTCGCTGGCAGCCGTCGCGCGCTCTTTGCATTCGTGCTCGTGCCCGTTGCGCTTTTTGCTGGAACAGCGGTGGTGCGCGTTCATGCTGCCGGGCAGTCGGGGCGTGTCGCATGGATCGCTCCTGCCGTCCTGGCGCCAGCTCCCTCGCATGCGCCGGTAGATGCCTCTGCCGAACCCGTCGATACAGTCCGCACTGAAGACGCCCAGATGGATGCGTCTGAAATCGAAGCCGGCCCCGACGCCTTAGAGACCCCTGCAGAATCTCCCGAAGCTGAAGCTGCGCCAATCACCGCGCCTGAAATTGCCGCATCTCCGACAGCCCCAAATCTTTTTCCCGTTCCAGCTGTTTCGAGGGCCGTCGCTGGCCAATCCGAATCCGGCAACTATCCGGCAACTCACTATCGTTTGATCGCACAATCTCTGTCGGTGGTGAAGCTCAGTTATTTGTTTCCACTGGTTCAGGGAATATCCATCTTACGAGCGGCTCCGGGAGCCAGATCCACATCCACGGCCAAATCAAGGTGAGCCACCACGGTAGCGAGGAGCAAGCCCGCCAGATCGCCGCAAATCCGCCCATCGAGCAGAGCGGAAATGTGGTGCGAGTCGGACAACAGCACGAGGAACACTGGCGCGGGATCAGCATCGACTATGAGGTCGAAGCGCCGGCAGGAACGATCCTCGAAGCCAAATCGGGTTCGGGTGACATCGTCGACGAAGGCGTAGGTAAAAACGCCAGGCTGGAAACCGGCTCGGGCGATATCAGCGCGAAGTCACTGCAGGGGTCATTTGAGTTAAAAACCGGCTCCGGCAACATTACAGCGGCACAAACCGGCCCCGGAGACGTCGTTGCCCACACGGGTTCAGGCAATATCGAAATCAAGGACATCCGGGGCAGTTTCACCGCTCAAACAGGGTCAGGCGATATCAAGGCCACCGGCACGCCTTCCGCACCGTGGGAGCTCAAGACTGGTTCCGGCAATGTTGAAATCTGGTCCGGCAACGCCCCAATCACCCTCGATGCCTCAACCGGCTCGGGCTCCGTGACGACGGATCGCGAAATGCTCATAAAAGGCTCTCTCGATCGCCATCACATTACCGGAAACCTGAGCGGCGGCGGCCCGCTCGTCAAAGCTTCTACCGGCTCGGGTGACATACGCGTCCACTAATACAGCGGTCGAAGCGCAGCCCATCGAAGAACTCAGGTTCGCCTTAGTCCGCCTTTCCGGCTGCCGGATTGCTTTACCCAATCTTTTCTTGCCGATTCAGGCGATTACTGTCTCGCCTACTGCGAGCTCAATCTTCACGCTCGGCACGGACAACAGGGTGTTGTGTATCAGGCAGTGGTGAACTGAGCGCTGCAGCCCCTGAATCTGTTCCGGACTCAGCGCGGCAGGACAAGTTACGTGAATGCGGAAGTCCCCCAGCCGCGCTGGTTGCATCAGCTTCTCTGCCGTCACCTGTACCTCTACCCCGCGATCGTCGAGTTTGCGTGTTCGCAAATACTGCACCGCGTAGAATTCCGCGCACGCACCCAGTGAAGCCAGCATCAATTCCGGCGGAGTCATGCCTCCGTCTTCGCCACCATTATCCAGGGGTTGATCGCAGATCACCGAATGTGATCGCGCCTCGATCTCGAATTTGAACCTATCTATCTGCTTCACTCTCACGAGCATAACTACCCTCCTACATTCCGGAAGGCTCCCCCTTGTTGTGCTCAAGCCGGAGCGCAACCATCCCACCGGATCAATTCAGATTACGAATTCGCGAAATCAGTAGTATGTGCTCGGCAACACCGTCGCTATGCTCGTCCGAAGGGAGTAAGATTTTGCCACGGGCACCGTTCGGGACGCCCTGTCCGCCCGGTTAATTCTTCTATCCGGAGGTCCTATGAATCGTAGAAAATTCATCTCCAATGCTGCCGCCGGCGTCGGCGCGGCTTGCCTTGCTCCGGGCTCATTTGCTGGTAAGCTCGATACGCCTAAACGCGTCGAAGCCACTGACACCGTACTTCTCGGCAAAACAGGCATACGCACCAGCCGCCTCGCCATGGGAACCGGTACCATCGGCTTCGGTGGCTCCTCAAACCAGACCAGGATGGGCCAGCTCACTCGCCTCCTGCGCACTGGCTACGATCGCGGCCTCATCTTCTTTGATACTGCGGACTCCTACGGCTCGCATCCTGAAGTCGCTGCAGCGATCAGCGCCCTGCCTCGCGACAAAGTCGTCATCATGACCAAGTGTGACGAACGCGATCCGAAACAAGCCAAGGCCGACATCGACCGATACCGCCGCGAACTCAAGACGGATTATATCGATATCCTGCTGATTCACTGCGTCACTGAAGGCGACTGGACAACTCGCTATCGCGGCGTGATGGACGTCTTCTCCGAAGCGAAAGAGAAGGGGATCATCCGTACGCACGGCGTATCCTGTCACTCCATCGAAGCTCTTCGGGCGGCCGCAGCGTCACCCTGGGTGGAAGTCGACCTGGTCCGCCTCAATCCGGTGGGCGCGCATATGGACGCCGATCCGCAGACGGTTATCAGTGTCATCAAACAGATGCGCGCTCAGGGGAAGGGAATCATCGGCATGAAGATTCTCGGCCAGGGCGCCATGCGCAGCCGCCAGGACGAAGCTATACGTTTTGCTTTGAGTAGCGGCGTGCTCGACGCGTTCACCATCGGCGCAGAAAACCACACAGAACAATCCGACCTGATCAAGCGAATCGCCGCGGCCTGATCCGCGAGCCCATTCTTGTCGTTGCAATATGATCGGCTGCCCATCCTTCGGCCGTTCCATGTCCGCAGGGTGCAAAATCAGCAACCTCGAACCGCGGTAGTCAGCGATCTTTCCGGTACAGCAGATCACGAATCGCCTTACGCCTCTCTGCGTTCGCCTCTGCCTCCAACTTCCGCTCCTCTGCGCTCAACTGCCGTTTGTCGTCCTCAGGCTCCGCATCAGGAGCACTGCACTCGGGACAGCGGTTCGCAAATCCAGGCTTACCCGGTTTCAATTCGAATTCTTCGCCGCAAACTACGCAGGTTTTAATCGGAAAACTCACTCACATATTTTATCTAAAATTCGAGTTTTTCCATTGCAGCCCAGCGGATCATCATTGCGTCGAATCAATGTAGATGTCTGCTGTTTCTGCAGTGGCCTTCAGAGTCTCATCTTCAGTGCGATGCTTTTGACCGGCTAAGCATTCACGATTATTCCTGAACGCTCACCGTGGCTGTGGAGGGCAAATTGGAGTCGAGTCATCCAAGAGTTCTGATCGTCGACGACGACCCCATGCATCTGGAAATCTACGGAATGCTGATGAAACGGGCCGGGTACGAACCCTTGCCTGCTCTCGTGCGTTTCACGGGAACCGAAATTCCACGGGACCTGAACCTCGGCCTGGTGCTTCTGGATTACCGTTTGAATTCGGTGACATCGTCCACCGACTTTGCCCGAGAAATTCGAGCCATTTACCCCGAAGTCCCGATCATTCTCCTTTCTGATGTCTGGTCGCTACCCGCAGATATTGCGCCGTTCGTAACCGGCTTTGTGCGCAAAGGCGAGCCCGCCATGCTGCTGGAAACCGTCTCACGATATCTGGCCTCATCTTGTACTGGCGACGGACATCAAACCCCCGCCGTCCGCGATTAAGTTCAAAGCAACCAATCACTTCCCATCGGCTTCCAAATTCCTAAGCCTACCTTCGGCCAGTCTCAGGAAGATTCCCGATCACCCAATGAGGTTTTTGCGCTTCCCAGCGTTGTTTTTCGGCCTGTTGCCCTGGGTGCTTCACGCCTATCAGCAACCCTCCGAAAATCGTGCCGGCCAACTTAAGTCTCTTACTCTTGAACAACTTGGAAACATCGAAGTCACCACTCAGTCGAAGGAACCTACCCAGGTCTGGAACACTCCGGCTGCCATCTATGTGCTTACCGGCGATGATATCCGCCGCTCCGGGGTAACCAGCATCCCCGACGCCTTGCGGCTCATCCCCGGCGTAAATGTCTCCCGCGTCAACGGATCGCGCAACTGGGCCGTAGGCATTCGCGGCTTCGGCAGACCAGTTCTCCAAGTATGTCCTGGTTCTCATCGACGGCCGCAGCGTCTACACCCCCCTCTTCGGTGGCGTGTGGTGGCCAATCAACAACGTGATGCTCGAAGACATTGATCGCATCGAGGTCATCCGAGGCCCCGGCGGCACCATCTGGGGAGCCGACGCCATCAACGGCATCATCAACATCATTACGAGGCACTCTCAGGAGACGCGGGACGTCTGTTGGCCTCGGCCGGCGGGGGCAATGCCGACCAGAACACTGAAGATCTTCGCTACGGCTCAGATCGCAGAGCCTGGACCTGGCGTGCGGATGCGTTTGGCTTCATCCGCTCACCGCAATATCACATCGATGGTCAACCCGACTATGACTGGTCCCGCGACGGACAGGCCGGCTTCCGCGCCGACCATGTTCTCGGTTCTGAATCAACTCACCGTGCAGGGCGATGCCTACTGGGGCAAATTCGGCGATGCGCAGACCCTCTCGAGCTACGAACCCCCCTGCGTCGTTCATCTCCTATGCTCCCACCGATGTTTCCGGCGGAAATCTTCGCGCTCGCTGGCGGCATCAGTTTCGTAACAAGTCTGACATTTACCTTCAGGCCTTCTGGTCCTACGATCATCGCATCGGCTCCAACTTCGGCGAAAACCGCAACACCTTCGACGTTGATTTCCTGCATCGCTTTCCCGTCACGCACCACCAGCAATTTACATGGGGAGTGGGCCTGCGGCTCAGTCCCGGCACCGTCATACAGGCCGTGCCCACTGACACGTTCATTCCCCTCTCGAAGACCGATAGCATCTACAGCGCCTTTCTTCAGGAAGAGCTATACCTTGTTCAAAACAAGCTCTCCCTGACCGTGGGCTCCAAGTTCGAACACAACAATTACACCGGCTTCGAATACCAGCCAAATGCGCGCCTCCTGTTCACGCCCAAACAGAACTTCTCGGCCTGGGCGTCGGTTTCCCGTGCAGTCCGAACTCCTGACCGTGTCGATGAGGATATCCAGGTTGACGTGTTTGCATTTTCTCCGCCGACCGTCTTCGCGCGTGTTATCGGCAACCATAACCTGATTCCCGAAAGGCTCATCGCCTATGAGGCCGGTTTTCGCGCGCTGCTGCGGCCGCGCCTCTATCTCAGTGCCGCTGGGTTCTACAATGCCTATCGGAACCTGATAGCACAGGGCAGCCCTACTCCCGTGCCAACTCCGCCTTCCTCCTTTTCCCCCGGGCCTCTTCTGTTCACCCTTCAATACACAAATGGGATTCACGGCGCGTCCGATGGCTGCGGAGATCGCTCCCGACTGGCAGGCCACGTCCTTTTGGCGAATCCGCTCCGGCCTCTCATACTTGAACATTGATCTGAATGACGAGCCCGGCTTTACCGACAAGGTGACGCTTGACAGTCTGCGCGGGTCAAGCCCTACGTGGCAGGCCTTTGTTCAATCTCAAATCAACCTGCCTCATCGCTTTGAGTTCGATCAGTCGTTCCGCTATGTGGATTCGCTTCCCGCTCAATCTGTTCGGGCTTACACCACCGCAGATGCGAGAATTGGCTGGAGGCCCGTAAAGAGTTTGGAGCTTCTCTGTAACCGGCCAGAACCTGTTTCAGCCTCATCATGCTGAGTTCGGGATCGATCCTCCGCCGACCGTCTACATCAAGCGCGCGGTCTACGCGAAGGTGGTTTGGAGTCACTGATTCCTGTTCGAAGGCAAGAAGATGCAGCGATTCCCCACAACCGGGCGGTTCCCCCTCAGCCGGAGCAGGATTGTGCCGTCGATCGGCGCGGTCGCCGGCGCCTTCAGCGCGGGGCTTCTCTTTGTGGTGGTCTCAACCCCCGCGCTCAACGCCCAGCCACCCAAGCCCACGGAGTACGACGTCAAGGCCGCCTACCTCATCGATTTCGGGCGATTTGTTCGCCCTTCAGGGCAGCAGCACCCTCATTCATCTTTCGATATCTGCGTCCTTGGGCGAGACTCGTTCGGACAATCCCTCGATGCTCTCGCCTCCAATGAGACGGTCAGCAGTCTGCCCATTCACGTCCGCCACCCTGACGCAACCGACTCCAAGACATGCGCCATCGTCTTCATCAGTTCTATCGAGCAGGAAAACATCCGCGAGGACCTGGCCATTCTCGGCAATGCCGACGTTCTCACGGTCAGTGATGCCGCGGACTTTCTTCAGCGCGGAGGCATGATCCAGTTCGTGGTGGCAGAGAACCACGTCCGCTTCGCTGTCAACCTCGATGCCGTAAACCGCGCGCACCTCGTCCTGAGTTCGGAATTGCTGCGCGTCGCCTTCTATGTCACCGGCAAGCCTCCTTCTGGAGGCCAGCCATGAAGTTCTGGACCGGCCAATCGATCTCCGACAAGTTGATGCGCATGACTTTGCTGGTCAGCGGAACCGCGCTGCTGCTGGCCTATATTTCCTTCCTGATCTATGACCTCTACAGCCTTCGTCAACACCTTATGAGTGCCATGGCGACCGAAGCCAATATCGTCGGCGCCAACAGTGTCACTGCGCTTATGTTCGACGACAAACAGGCCGCTGAAAGCACCCTTTCCGCTTTGCGTAATTCACCTCAGATCCGCGCCGCCGTGATTCTCCGTCCCGACGGCACCGAGTTCGCGCGCTATCTTCGCGATCCCTCCGTTCCATTCGAACTCACCAATCGCCTCAACCTGATCGAGACGCAGCACTTCTGGACCAGGGGGCGAGACATCCTTCTCGGTAGCCGAATCCGCTTCCAGGGCGGATGGGTCGGTACCGTCTACCTGCTTGCCGAAACCAGCGATGTCGCACGCAGTGCAGGGCGCTTTGGCCTGATTTCGGCTGGGATGCTCCTCCTCTGCTTCGTCATCGCTCTGCTTGCCACGTCTACGATTCGTCATTTCGTCAGCGATCCGCTTACCGACCTCGCCCATACCGCGCAGATCGTTACCCGCGAACGCGACTACTCCGTACGCGCCAAGATCCCGCCTTCCAGCGACGAGCTCGCTTTCCTTGTCCAGTCATTCAACGAGATGCTTAAGCAAATTCAGACGCGCGACCGGGCCCTAGAAGCCTCCCGGGCTGAACTCGAGCAACGCGTCGAAGAGCGTACCGCCGAGCTCTCGATCACCAACAGGGAACTTGAGGCATTCTCTTACTCGGTCGCCCACGACCTTCGCGGCCCGCTGCAACACATCAACAACATCGGCTTCCTGCTGCAGCACTCCTCCTCTGAAGGCCTCAACGCCGAAGGCCGCATGCTGGTCGATCGCTTGCTCGAAGGAAGCAAGCGCATGTCCGTCCTGATTGACGACCTGCTCAACCTCTCCCGCGCCAGCAGTCATCCTCTTCATCGCAGGCTCATCGACCTTAGCGACATCGCCGAGGCCATCGCCGCGCGCCTGCTCTCGGAAAAAGACATCCGGCTGGTCCACTTCTCCATTTCTCGCGGTGCCCAGGTGTTTGCGGACGAAGGCCTGATGCAGGTCGTGCTCGAAAATCTCATAGGGAATGCGTGGAAATATACGTCGAAGCAAGACTCATCCGAAATTGAATTTGGTTCGATCGCCGAAAACGGCGAGACCGTCTTTTTCGTCCGCGATAACGGCGCCGGATTCAACCCGCGCTATGCGGATAGGCTCTTCCGGCCTTTCCAGCGCCTGCATTCGCAAGTCGAATTTGCCGGCACGGGCGTAGGTCTTGCAACTGCCTACCGGATTATCAGCCGCCACGGCGGCAAAATCTGGGCAACAGGGGAACGTCGGCAAGGGCGCGACGTTCTCTTCACTGTTCCCTACGCGGGCGATTGAGTTGGAATGGGAAGAATCCAGCAACCGGATAGCTTGCAAACGGGGAGGGGATCAATACGCCGGCGCGTTCACCTTAACCAGTACTGCCGGTTAAGCCCCAGATGGTACTTGACCCGGGGATCGAGGCGGCTCTCGCGACGCCCTATCTTGTATCCAAGGTATTTCGCGAATGTCCGCGCCATCGCCGATGGGACATGATGAACGCCATGCTTCAGCAGGTATCGCAGCTCGGAGAGCACAAACCGGCGCCCCTCGCCCGATGCGCTTCCGAACTGATCGATCAGCCATCTCTCTCGCGCGTGCAGCACGCCAATATCGAAATAGCGTCGGAATTCCTGGCGATTGAATAAGAATGGGAATGCCGCGCCATTGCATCGGCAACGTACGCCGTCTTCCAGCCCGCCCGGTGCATTCGTGCCACGACCAGCGTGTCTTCTCCGAAAATCACATCCCGCGAAAACCCACCCACGCTCATCAGCGCTTCGCGCCGATATGCTCCAAAAGCGTTTGAAAAGAAGATTGACTTGAAGCCCGCGTTTGTCCTGCTTTCCCACGAACGCACCACTGCCGATTCGCCGTAGCTGAAATGCCGGCTATGAGCCTCGATCGGACTGGCATTCTCCCGCGGAAGCTGCCGCCCATAAGCCGCGGCGATCTTCGGATCCTCGAATGCCTGCACCAGCTTTGCAAATGCATCGGCTCCGAACGGCGCAGCATCCTGCGTAAGGTAAATCAGAATATTTGCATCTGCGGCATACTCCGCGCCCATCTGCCGCGTCCCGCCATGGTTGAACTCCTGCGGCAGAAATCTCCAGAACCTCGAACCCATCCTGCCGGGCCAACTCCGCAGTCCCGTCTTGTGACGACGAATCAATCACGATCTTCCGGTCCGGCACAAGACTCTGCGTCTTGACACCCGCCGACAATGACTCCCAATGCGCCGCGGCGTTATACGTCGGGACAATCAGGGCAACACGCACTTGGGTTGCAGACGGCTTCGAATTCTCTTGCACTTTCACTCCTGAGGGTTTTAGAAAGATCGGCGTCCCCGATGATCTATTAACCCGCTATACACGGCAGCGCGAAGTACCGCTAACCTGCTCAAATCCACAACGGGAACGCCCGCGAGACCTCAGTCTTGTCTGCCCAGCATTCCTTCTGCTCTCCGGCTTGAGCGAAACGCATAAGCCGCATGCGCAATCAGCAACTCAACTCGCTTGCGAATCTGTCTCGGCAACGGCTCTGTTCCGCTAGCATTCTTCATATGCCGTCGATAGAAGAGCAGATCCTCATCGATGAACACAGCTTTGCCGCCCATCAGATCGTTTCGTGTCCCGATCCACGCGTCATGCAGAAATAATTGCTGCGCTGGAAAGGGCAGAACGCGCCCAAGCAGGGATGCCCGAATCGCCATCGCCGATCCCTGGTAGTGGTTCATGTACAGATTTCGCCAGAATCCGGGCAGAAATCGGCCTTTTCGATTGATGCGCGAGTCCGGCAGCGGGCGGTCGTTTTCATCAATCATGCGCACACGGCTTGTGACAATCTCCACATCCGGTCTACTCTCGAAAGTATCCAGAAATCGCCGAACCTTGGTCGGCGCCCAGATATCATCGTCATCGCACAGAAAGAGAATGTCGCCCGTGGCCGATCGCAGCGCATCCTCGAAAGTCGACACCACGCCGGCGTTCTTCTTGTGTCTGAAAAGCTTGATGCGCCGATCACCCAGCTCCTCGATCCGGCTTTCGGTACCGTCGGTCGAGCCATCATCGACAATTACGACCTCGTCTTCCGGCTTCAACTGCGACAGAATGGATCGCATTTGTGCTTCGAGGAATGGTCCAGCGTTATATGCTGCCATGCATGCAGACACCTTCGGTTGACGCCGTGTTCGCGGTTTCGCATCCAGCGCGCGGTATTGGGTTGCCCGCATCCATTCCTCGATCCGTCTTCGCCTGGAGGTGAAGAGCCTGCGCAAAAGCGCTTGCCGCGTAATGCGACGGAGCTCCGGGGAATCGCCGCGAACCCACTGTTTGACCATTCGTAGAATCAACCGGAGCGTCCGCTCGCAACCGGCTGCCCAGTTCATCCGGAGATCCCAGAAAGCCGTTTCCGCGAAAAGGGCGTTCTCATACCGCTGCGGACTCATCCGGCCCTGCATGTCCTTCATCGAAAACTCGTGCTCAACCTGGATGTCGCCGGCGATGTAAACACGCTTGCCGTGCTCGTGCAGCCTACTGAATACCATCGCGTCGCTGTCATCCAGCCAGAATCGCGGGTCGTATCCTCCCACCTGCTCCAGAACTGAAACCTTCAGCATCGCTCCCGAGTTGAACGCAAAGACCGGCTTGTTTGGCACGCCGACATACCCGGTCTTCCACCACCGCGGTATTGCGCCAAACTCAAACCAGTTCGGTGAGAGCCGTTTCCCTCCCACCGCAATCTGCGGCACAATCGCACCGACACCCGCGTAGCGCGTGCACTCCCCCGCAGCCGCCGCCATCTTGACGAAGAAGTCCGCTGGCACTGCCGTGTCTTGATCCAGCGTCAGCAACCATTCTGATCCATGGATTGCAGCCCACTCCCTCGCCCGGTTGTATGCGGTGGCGAGTCCCGAATTGCTCTCGTCTCCGAAATAACTGACCCCTTCCGGCAGCCCATCTCCCGATCCGTGTGAAGGACTGTTGTCCCACAGGAGCACGCGCACATCGCCCATCTCCGCGCCAAGTTTTCCGCGTGCGGCCAATCACACTCCGAAAAGCAGGCGACTCGGCCGGAACGATGCGATACAAAACGATCACCGCCGTGACAGTCAGGCGGGTCGGCGATTCTGCAAACACTGGCCTGATCTCGATCATTCGGGCACCAGTTCCGCAACCTTCTCGCCTCCCCAGTGGAAGCATCGTCTCTGCACCATGCCTTGCATCAGCGAGCTGCAGAATAGTGGAAAGCGGCGTAAACATATCGCTGAAAAAAATGAACGATAGGCAGGTTAAGAGAATTCCCGCCACGAGTATGCTCTTCGGCATCGCCCGCTCTCTTAGCCACCCGCACACGATGCCCAGAACAAGATTCGCGAGATAAATCCCCACCAGAGAAAAATCGAGGAGATAAGCCGCAAGGTAAGTGCTTGCGCCGTCGATGATCGTCAAATCGTTGTGGATAGAAGCGTGCGGATCGGCAGGCGTCAGAAACGAAGGCAGAAGGGGATAGAGAAACGAGAGCGTCGGCCCCTGAAAATTCGTCTTAGCCACCAGCCAGCACAGGTTTGAAAACGGGATCGATACATAGGACGTAAACCACAGGTAGGCCATCGGCCAGTCAGAATATTTGTGCCGAATTTGCAGATACTCGAGAAAAACGCCCTGCGCCGTGCGTGCGTTTCCGATCAGCGTAATCACCACGAGGGCGAACGCGAGGAAGCCAACCAGGACGAAGTATAGTTTCCGCCTGCTCATTCGGGTTCTCAGAGCGAACACGAAAAACATCTGCAGAAGTGACACCATGATGAGCCCGCGGGTAATGTAAATGGTCATACCCGCGATACCGAACATCATGAACAGAGCTTTCCGCCATCGCGACGGATCCAGGGTGGCATTCACCGTCACCGTGACCAGCAGGGGAAACAGGACCTGCTTGAATCGTCCGTAAGTCAGATAGGAAGTCGGATCTCCAATCGCGGGAGGTGGACCGGAAAGCACCCAGTTGAAAATGATGATCATCAGCGACGCCGCGCAGAACATCAGGTTCAACTGCCATAGCTCCGTCACGTCCAGCGTGTACGCCGGCGATCCAGAACGCGCCGGGCCAGCGATGCAGCAGCATCCGCGATACGAGATAACCCAACAGAAACGATCCGAGGGAGAGCGTAAGCAGCAATGCGGGAATTCCGGCGCTCGGATAGGAAACATACGTAACCTGAACACTGAGCGTGACCAGCATCAGCACCCAGTTTGCGATGAAGATCACGAGCGGATTGCAAAACGCGGGAATACTATTCCCTGAGATCAGCATGCCCTTGGTAAGCTTGTGCTTCGCTGTTTTCTCCGTCAGCGACGGCCAAAGCGCGGTCGACGCCATCATGACCTGACCCCGATGACTTGTGCTGAAGTTTGTACTGTGGAGTGGATCGTTCATGGCATCTCCCTGCCGAGTAGCAAGTCAGTACGCAGCGACCCGAGCCCACGTGCGTAGTGAAGGTAATCAGGCAGCAGGCCAACCATTTGCATCGTTCGGACTCCGAGGCTCGGCGAAAGCGCCGATTGCCGCTTCAGGAACGCAATCTTCGCACGAATCTTTTCCAACCAGGCAATCGTTCTTGCTCCAGCCCTCGGCCAGCACTCGGTCGAGCAGATCTTCAAATTGTCGTGCCACGCGCACGTAATGCTGTCGTCTGGTCTCTTTCTTTCCGGCAGCGACCGGTGCCAGGCTCGGTCCGCCAACTCCGAGTTGTTGGCCCGCGTGAATCCGATACTCGATCAGAGGTTCGGGGATCAGCGTCAGTCGTGAGTGCAGGGCAATCATCCACGCAAGCCATCCATCGTGGACCCAGGTTGCGGGAATCGGCGAGCAATACCGGCGAATCGATGCGCGAAACATCAGCGTCGCCCCAGTCACCACGTCATGCTTCAGCAGCGTCGATGTCGGGCTGCAAACGAAGTCCTGCTGCTTTGCGTGAGTGAACTTGTGACGTGCGAACAGTCGCATCCCCGTTGGCCGGCTGTCCCCATCAATGAGAACCGCATCAGAGAATGCACCTCCGAGAAAAGTATTTTCATTCAAGGCCTTCGCTAGCCGCTCCAGCTTCATCGGCAGCCAGCGATCGTCCTGGTCGCACAACGCGATGAATTCGCCGGACGCCATCCCGATCGCCTGATCGAAATTTCGCGTGGATCCCATCCGCATCGCTGTTTTGCACAATCCTGACCGCAAAGGGCGCATTACCCTGAAATTTCTTGAGGATTGCGATCGTATCGTCGGTCGAGTGATCGTCGCAAACCACAAGTTCATAAGGCAAGCATGACTGAGACCCGATGCTCTCCAATTGTTCCTGAAGATATCTGCCGCCATTAAATGTGCACATCGCCACCGAGATGCGCGGATGGGATGTACCGCTTCCGTTCGAGCCCATAAGTCAGATCTCCACTTGCGCCCATTGGCTCCGTTTCGTTCGAAAAATTGCGGTTGCCGAAATCACTCCCGCCACGCCAAGCACCACAAAGTAAGCCAAGGAAACTCCCAGTGCGCCGGAGGTCCTGGCAAACACACACCACGCTCGCCGCGGTGCACACTGCGATCACCACCGATTGAATGAGAAAAGGTTCGCATTTGTGTGCACGCAGATAAATTGCCTCGCTTTGCACCACGTGACTGCTCGCAGCCGTCAGCAGCAACAAAAGGAAAATCGGCCAGCTCTCAATGCGCTGGCTGATCCTCGGCATGATGTACGGCGCTGCCAACACTCCCAGCAGTACCAGGGTAGCCGCGCCAGCAAACAACACGAGCGACTGGCGCAAAGTCCTGAAGAACATACGATCCAGTTCCTGGGTGTTCTTCTTCGCGATCAGGCTGCCGAACGGCGCAGCCTTTGTGGTCATCCACGCCAGCATCATTGCGCTCAACTGAAGAACCACGCTCATCGAGAGCCCCATACGTCCCGCTTCGACCGGCCCCCGGAAGGCAAACAGCACTGGCGTGAACAATTGGAAAATGAAGTAATCGCACATCCAGCTCACGCCGATCTTCCACTGAAAGGGCCATACCTCCTGCCGCCAGCTGATGCCGTTGTCCGAGACGGGCATCTTCAATAGCGGAATCAGGAGCTTCCTTCGCGAGTAGAGCAGAATGGCTGCTACCAGTCCCTGCCCCAGCAGGACCATTGCCGGAGAAAACAGGCCATGGCGGGTCAACAGCACAGCCCACGAGGCCGCCACGCTTACTCCAGATTGGAAAAAACGCATGCGCGCAACCTGCGCGACCTGCCCGCATCCCTCCAGAAAAGACAAGACCGGCCCGATGGAAAACGTAAGAGCGCAAGCCAGAACGGTCACCCGCAGCGGCACCACCCAGATGTCTGGAGCTTGCGGCTGCTGATGCAGGGAGAAAAAACGTGTTCCACCCACTATCAACACAACTCCCATAATCAGTGCGGCGCTCGCATACCACTTCACCGCGCGCTGCAGCAGAGAGGCGAGTCGCACATGCGCCTTCTCGCTCCCGGAAATCTCTCCATTCTCATGGAACTCCAAGTGAGCTCGTTCATGCGCCGCGACCTGCAGAATTACGAAGGAAAAACCCAGTTCAAACACGTTCTGTAGCGCGACCAGGCTCCACAAAGTGTAGTAGTAACCCTGTTCTGCCGCCGTCAGGAAGTGCACAATCAGCAGCACGCTTCCGATACTGCCCAGTCCTTGCAGCACCCGCCCCAGCACTGTGAACGCGATCGCCCGGTCCAGTCCAATTGCGTGGGCCACCTTGTAACGAAGGAAATTCTTCAGCGTCAGCGTCGGTCCTTCGGATGGCTGCGGCGATGTCGTTGTCTCGATCAACATAGGTCCTGGCCGAATCTGACATTCAAACAATTCACACAATCATCCAAGGTTCGGAAGGTCTTTCGGACACTGCATGCACTCGCATTGACCCAGCTCTTCATTAGGTGGCTTCCGGCCGCGCATGACGCAGGGTGTTGCGAACTTCTTCATCCACGGCCTTCTGTTTCGTTCTCTTTCTGCCGGCCCAGAGAGATCTCTTCAGCAGGTCGAGCTTCTCCTTGGTCGCTGGATTCTGCTGCATGCGCGCCAGCCCGCCCTGGAGGAGCGCCAGCATGATTCCAAACGTGAACCCGACCGCAACTCCCGATATGGTGAAGAGTCCTCGCTTCGGAAAGGATTTCTGTTCAGGAGCCACCGCGGGGTCGACAACCTGGATGTAGGCTCCCTCTCGTGCTTCATCCAGCTTGGCCATTTCCAGTTGTCTCGCCAGCACTTCGAATATCGCCTCGTAGTACTTCACATCACGCAGCCTGCGAACGTACTCCAGCCCAGCCTGCGGTACCGCACCTTTGGGAAGAAAGACGTCATCCGCGGAGCCACCGTTTGAGCCCATCATCTTGTTGAATTGCGAACGCAGACCCTCCAGTTCCGTCTGTGCCTGCGTTAGCGCTGGATTCTCTTCGCCCGCATAGGATCGCATGGCTTGGATCTGTACTTCCTTTGCGACAATCTGTGCGCGCAGCCGCGCAGCCGAATCGATCATTGCTCGCGCCTGCCCATCCATCTGCACCATGCCAGTGGCAAGCTCTGTCCGCTTCAGCGCCTCATCCGCATTCTGGAGATCGGTCTTTGTTTTGTTGAGCTGGCTCTGGAAAACCACTCGCCGTTGCGATGCTTCCGTGATCGCAAGGTTTTGCGAGAGATTCCGGAACTGTTCGACGTATCCGTTCGCGATCTCCGCAGCGCGATTCGGATTGCGATCCGTAAAATTCAGCCGGATCAGGCCGTCCTTCGTCGACCCATCGATCTGCGTATGTTTTTCGAGCGCCTTGCGCGTCTCTGCCAGATACGTCTTATGATATTCCGACTGCAGGCCGTATCGCTGAATTACCGCGTCCTCTACGGAACGGCTCTTCATCATCGATACATACATGTCGTTGATGTTTTTCATACCCAACATGCTTCCGGCCATGCCGCTTACCGTGCTCCCGACCCCTGCAACTGACTCGCTAGCATCGTGCTCATCGAAGAGTTCCCTTGCGGAGGAAGAATAATGACCGTCGCCGTGTATTCCAGCGGCAGCGCGAAGGCAAGAATCAGCGCAATCCCCGTGCAAATCGCGGTCACCATGCCGACCAGCTTTTTGCGATTTGTGACCATCAGAAGGAAATCGAGAAATGTCAGCTCTTCCTGCTCGACTAAAGGAGATTGGAGGCAACAAAAGCTCTTCAGGCAGCTCTTTCGTCGTTCCTTCGATTCGTTTGTTCACCATGATCCGTGTACTCCGATAGGCGATTGATCTTTACTTCAGAACATTGATCGCCGCCGCTCCAAGGGCAAACTGTGAGAACACGGCTGACCAGTCGGTCAGGCCGCGCAAAAGTGTGGTCTTGTTCAGCTGTTCGGGAACTACGATCGTGTCGCCCGGGTAAATCACCTGGGACTCGAAATTGTCGCCCGTCCACAAATTGTGTTCAAGATACTGGCGGCTCACCACTGAGCCATCCGCGCGAATAATAAAGATCTGTTTCTTGTCTGCATTCCGATTGGGACCTCCCGCAGTTCTCAGATATTCGCCAGCCTGTTTGTGAGCCTGGTAGAGAAATGAGTTCGGGTCGTACACCGCGCCTACAATTCCCACGGTCGAGGGAACCGGGGGAACAATAAATCTATCCCCATCCTCCAGGGGGATCTCGGGCAGAGAATTCAAGTCCGACTTGAACGGTTCGATGTGCAGTACGACGCGTCCGGTTGCGCGCAACTCCCGCAACCGATTCACTAGCTCTCGCTGGCTGGCGACTGACGCGCCTACCGTCGCTGCCTCTTGTGCGCTTACAACCGACGACGCTTTGTTTGAAGCCGATATCTCAATCTGATACGAAAGGGCCGAAACGTATTCATCCAGCCTCTGTTGTTGCTCGCGCCGTGTACTCTCCCGGCTGAATTGTGATCCATAGAGATAGGCCTGCGGAGTCAGCCCGCCCGCGCGAGAAACCAGGTCTCTCAGCGTCTCGCCGGGCTTCACACTGTAAACACCCGAGTGAACGAACTCCCCTTCAAGCCGCACATATTTCGTTTGCTGCGCGCGCGGAACCCGGATGTCCGCGTCGGAGAAAATCGTGATCACGTCGCCCGGTTCGAGTTCGACATCTGCGCCTTCGTCGTGGTTGAGCACGAGCGCGCCCAGATCGAAGGGCAGCAGCTTTGGGGTGAGCGTCTTTTTGTCGACCCGCTCGACCACCGCGTAGCTCCAGTCGATATCGGGAGACATCTTCACTACCTGCGTTTGGATGGGGAAGCGAGGGGCCGTTATCAGATGGGGCCCAGAACCGAGGACTTCGCTCACAGGCTCCGCTGGAGGCGTCCCGGCTGCCCTGGCACTCCCCGACGCGGCATCTTGTCCCCTGAGGCGGCCAGTGACTGGTTCTGCGCGGTGTTTCCCTGCTGCGGCAGGTTCGTTTCCGGCGGCACTCCCGCCGTGAGTCCTGGAAATAGCCCGCTGTTGATCGTCTGTGCGTCCGCGGGTCTCGCCGGCCGGAAACTCGGCGTCGTCTGTCCCGACTGCATCGGCGTGGGCTCTGTTTTTGCCGGCGGCAACATGGGTTGAAAGTCCGCGATTGGCAATCCGAGTTGCTCGCGACGCAGCCAGTAGTCCGGTGTCAACAAAGACTCTCTATTCGGGATCAGATCGCTTACGTGCATCCCGCCATGCCATGCGAAGCGACCCGGCGATGCAACATTCCCGCGCAGTGTCACCGTCTGGAAAACTTCGGGGCGTCCGCGCGTACCCGCACGATGTCTGCATCGCGCAGAGGCACGGCCGTCGAAGACGCATTCATCGTCACTTCCACCGCAACGCGGGAACTATTTCCATCCGGCTCTTTTTTCGTCCGCTCGATTACCAGCGATGATGAATTCGCGACTCCCGACACACCTCCAGCTAATCTCAGAGCTTCGCCTGCAGATTCATCTCCTCGCAGCTCGTAGATAGCGGGCACGCGGACGCTTCCCACGATCGCGACCTGTGGTCCCACCGGGGAGAAGTACAGCACGTCTCCTGTTGCGAGATTCACGTCCTTCGATTTATCGCCTTTCAAAAGCAGACCGTACAAATCAAAATCGGCGATCAAGGCTCCATCGCGCCGAAGCAGAATATGGCGGAGAGATCCGTTGGCCCCGGGGCCTCCGCAGGCGAATACTGCATTTAGCAGCGTGCTCAGTGAGCTGACCGTGTAACTCCCCGGCTTTCTCGCCTCGCCCGTGACAAACACCTGAATCGATCGCAGTTGCCCGAGATTCACATTCAGGTCGTAGTTCCGGTAGACCCTATCGAGCCGCGCCTTTAGAAATTCCTGCACTTGCTTAAACTGCAATCCGGCCACGCGAAAGTTACCCACCTGGGGAATGTAAATCGACCCTGAGCGATCCACTGTCAGGTGCAGGTTTTGCGTGACCTGTCCCCATGTGCGGATCAGCAGCTCATCTCCCGGACCGATCACATAATCTGGAGTTACCGGCAATCGTTGCACCGGCGCAAAGGTATCCGGAACTTCGGTGAACAGATCCGCTCCATAAATCGGAACGATACGTCCCACCGACGCGGCAACCAACATTTGAAATTCGGTGAGGGGCAGCGGCTTGGTGGGAACCCGTTGTCGGGGCACAAGCATCCGGTCGGTGCGGTCAACTCCATATCCCTCAGCATTGTCGCGGTAAACCGACATCGGTGAGCCGGGAGTTCCGGAACTCAGACTCGGATAATTCCACGAACTGCCGGCGCCCGTCCCCCCCGACTGACTCTGCACCGAAGGATTAATCGAATTCATCTGTTGGCAATCCGAGAGATCGCCGCTCGCGCAGTTAGCATCGATCGTGTCCTGCTGCGGAAGGCCGCTCGGATTCACGGTCGATGGCGCAATCTGGGCCCTTGCGGCGGCTAAAGTCAGGGCAACTGAAAAGGCGACCAATATCTGCAAATACTTGCCTGTGATCTTGCTCATGTTTTATTCCGGTCTTGAAATCCAAAGCCGCACAGGGGCTTGGCGCCTGCACGGCTCATCCTTTCCGGGACCCGGATTTTTATTCGCCTCTGCGGCTCCGGGTTACCTCTCCTTCGAAGAGAGCAATGAGAAACGAAGTTGCTTGCGGAGCCTTAATAGGCTCCGCGCATCGCTGAGAACGGCGGGAATTGTGCGCGTAAGAATCTTGAAGTCGAGCGCGCAGCTCCACTGCGTTGCATACTCGCGATCGAACATCACGCGCCGTTCATAACCTATGTCGCTACGGCCCGATACCTGCCACAGCCCGGTGATGCCTGGCCGGAACAGATCGTAATAGGCGAAGTGATGCCCATAGAGCGGAACCTCCGCTTCGACGATCGGCCTCGGCCCGACGAGCGACATGTCACCTTTCAGAACATTGAACAATTGCGGAAGCTCATCCAGACTGAGCTTGCGAAGGATCCGGCCAACCGGCGTAATACGAGGATCCGAAGTCTCTTTATTCAAGGGATATGCCGCCTCGTTGTGCGAATGAGGTTCGTTGATGGCCTGCACATTGTCCTTGTGCCTCTTCGTATACATCGATCGGAACTTGATGATCCGAAACGGCACGCCGAACCGCCCCAACCTTTCCTGCGTGAAGAAAATCGGGCCCGGCGAGGTAAGCGCAACCAGAATGCCGACTGCCAGCATGATTGGAAAAAACAGGAGGATGAGAATGCTCGACAACAAAAGATCCATCGAGCGCTTGGCGATCGTGTAACGCATCGAGAAGGCACGCCGCACTGCGGTGCCGAGAAGGGGCGTCGGCCGCCTCCAACTCGATGTCGAAAGAGTTTCATGCAATACGCTAAGGGTCGAAGCTGTACCCAGAGACGTTCCGTTAACTTCCAATATTTTTAAAGCACTATTTCCTTGCATTCGCGATACCCTCGCTTTTGTGTTTCCATGCCCTTGCGAATCTCTAAGACCAGATTCGCGATGGCGTGCGCATGGGCGTGCGATTTATGTTTCTCGAATGTTCTCTGAGCGCGGTGCCGCAACCAGAGCTGCTCATTCGAGTCGACTTAGGGTAGGAATCAAGGCAATTAAATTGGTGCAGCGGTGTTCGCGCCGACTGTTTTATTTTTTTCTCTATTTCTTTCAATATCGGCGGAATCGACGCGTCTACGGATTCCGCGTCTTCACCGTTAACTTCTATTGCGATGCTCTGCGGGAGGTCGAGCCTTAAAACAACCCGATGACCTTCGCAATTCTTTCTAACTACTATTCCTTCTATTCCATCTAACGTGCCCGTCTTAATCCGCGCACGCTGACCTGCTACCACTATCGGATGCGGCTGAACGCGCATCGGATTCCAGCCCGCCCGCAAAGTTTCTTCTTCGAAATCTGGCAAAGCGGCCGGCTGTTTTCCTGTGCCGACGATCGAAACGCCCCCGGGCCGTTCATTGCCTCGCGCGGTCGCGATCTCCTCTGGCATAGCTTCGCTGTCCTCACTTGGTGGGGTGTTTTCCACAGTTCTGATCGAGAAATGCTGAAACTGCTTGTTTTCAACGCCTTCATCGAGAGACACGTATGTCCCCACGCCTTACAGCGCTGTTACCTTCCCAGCTTTCCCAGAATCCGGTTACGGGCAACTAATGACTTGCATTGCTTGCAGTGCCGGGTGGTTGGTGTCTAATTCGTCTTATTTTGTTAAGGATCAATGTTGACCCGGATTACGTAAACCAGCTACTCGCTTCCCCAGGGGACCCGCGTCCACCGGGCCTTCGACGCAACGGGTTACAAAAGTACAGACGCAGAAATGGGCCGCGGAGTTATCCGAGTGTGCTGCTATCTTCTATATTCTTTCCGCAAGAGCTGCTTTTGGGTGGTGCATTTCAGCACCTGGAAGAGGCCCAGATGCCTGAAAAGGATACTTTTGGGCTTTGACGGACCGCGTCCGTTGGCATCTCCGCTGGAATCGCGCTCCCCTCGCAAGTCCATGTAGCTCGGGTGACTCTGCCTCAATTGGTATCGGGCTCGTTCTCGTCCTCGCCCTCGATCGATATTCGCAGCGAGCGCAGAAAGTTCACATCGTTCTTGGTGAACTTGGTACCGTCTTCGTTGGTTGCGCCGTCAGCGTTTTCCGCATCCTTCGATACTTCGTTCAGCCCGATCGTGGCTTCAAGCATCAGCAGCACATCGAAACCGTGCTTCCGAATATCCTGCACCACTCCGGCGATCTGCTCGCTCTCGATAACGGACTCATGAATAGCTTCTCCAAGTTGTTGGATCAGTTCGCGCAGGCGAGATGTCACGGGTTCCTCCGGCAGCAGCGGCCAGCGCGGGGAAAGGCGCAGGGGCGGCAAGCGATTTCTATACCTTACTTCGCGAGCGGCTGCCGGGCAACTGCAATCCCCGCTTAGATGCCGGACCTCAACCGGTGTCCGCCGCTGCTACCATCATATCGAAGTGAGACCTCAATCCATAGGCCGGGTTCTGGGCATCGGCGTGCGTCTCGCCGGCCGTGCGGCGGGCCAGGCCATCATGGGCGAATCCGCAGAGGGTTCTGCTTCGGCCGTTCCACCAGCCCAACCGGTCAACGCCGCCGAACGCGGCCGCGCCGCCGGTCAGACCGCGCGCGGCGTATCCCGCGGCGTCTCAGGCTTCTTTAAGCCATTCCGCACCGTCGGCGGCAAAATCTTGCTCGAAGTGCTTGGTGTCTTCTTTCTAATTCCAGTGTTAATCTTTGCCCCCGTGCTCTGGCGAACCCGAGCAAGCTGGCAGTATGGCACGGATCACCGGACCTTCCTCTCAGCCGCCGTCGTAGTCGTCGTCTTCCTCTATCTCGGCATCAGCTCCTTCTGGCGCGCGAGAAGACGGCCATAGAGCCTCACAAATACTTCCGAATCGTCGTACTGAATCGCGTATACAGGAACGACACCGCCAGCAGTGCGAGTCCCAGAACGATGAGCGTTGTGTATCGGTCAGAGGGCGCAAGCTTCCACACGTCCATCAGCAGAATCTTCGCCACGCTCACCAGGAGGAGCACCAGCCCAGCGAGCCTGAAACTCCGCTCCCCCACAACCAGCGCCAGTAAAAACGCCGCCAGGCCCAGCAGGCTCCAGGAAATCGTAATGTGTCCGGAGCTCAGCTTCACCGCCAGCGTCAGCACCACGAGCCCGAACGGCAGGAAGAAGAACCACTGTTCGGGATGGCGCAGTGCATTGCCGAGCGGCTCAATTGGCTTCCACGAGCTGTCCTCCCAGAATTCCGCTCCACGCAGCCTGAAGGCAAACGGCAGTGCCGCCGTCAGAATGAGCGCCGCCACTGACAATCGGTAGAGCGTTCCGTGCCAGAAGTCGCCGTGCGTCTCGCCAATCAGATCAAACAGGATTCCTCTCGTCACCGCCGCAATCGCCAGCGCGATTGCCTGTACCAGGAATGTGCGCCGCCGCATCAACCAAGCAAGCGCCATCAGCACGGTTGCCAATCCCGCCCAGATCGCAGCGACCCAGCCTTCTCCCCCTTGCACATAGAACGGGAACCGCACCCCGACCCACACCATCAGGCAGAAAGTCCCGACAGCATTGGCAAGCAATCCCACGGCGTGCTCAACCTTCGTCACGCGTTCCGTTCCGCGCGTCCGCTCCAGCAGCCAGTAGCTGCCCGCCATGAGGATCAGCACCTCGAGCAAATGAGAACCTGGCAGCGTAAATTCCCGCGCCGCCGGCGGACTCGTCAAACCGAATACCGCATACGGAAGCTCGCCACCCAGGTAGACCAGGAAGGCCACGCCCAGCAGCGCGTATCCCTGCCAGCGCAGAAAGCCTTTGCGAACAAACCTCCCGATCTCGAACAGGGCAACACACAACCCGAGCAGCACTGGCGCCGTCCACGGATCTCGAAAAATGTCGTTCGCAAGCGACAGCAGAAACCACGCCGCAGCCCACGAGTAGGCCGCTGCCACGTAGTTCCGGGCGCCGCCCGGCATCATCTTCCGCCGCATTCCGCAATAAATCAGCGCCACCGCCACCATAAGCGGTACCCGATGATCCCAGCTGCCGCGCCACAAATCCCAATCCACGGCGAGCGCGATCACAGCCGTCAGAGCCACGACATCCGATTCCACCGCCAAGATGCTGCTCGCGATCCAGTCCGCCGCGAGGCCAAGCGCCAGCATCAGCACCAGCCACCCCACTGCAACCCATCGGGTTGGCAAGGCGACCCAGATCGCCGCCGCGGCGGAAGCAGTTCCGATGCAGCTCGCCAGCGGCAGCATCACGGTCTCCCAGGCCGCTGGGTCCCAGCTCGGTACGACAGGCAATTTGGGCAGTGTTCGTGGCAGCAGCTCTCCCCTTGTCCAGAACGCCAGCGCAGCGACACTCAGCACCGTTGTGAGCACGGGATGCGCCCCCGGTTCCGCGCCACCTGCACGCTCAAAAACCAGCGGCACCAGGTGGTGAAACAGCAGCACTCCGGCGGCCGCCAGCGCCAACACATCGCCCTCGAGCGGCGGCATGGTTGCCCGAAACCAATGGCCCGCAATCACCAGGGCGAGGAAAAGCCCAATCCATCCCAGCGGCAGCCACGCGTCCGGCATCCCCGCCCACATCGACGCCGCGGCCGCCCCCAGTCCCAGCCAGCTCGCACATGGCACGATAAACGCCAGCCAGCCCTGGAGTGTTGCAGAGCCCTCAAGGTCCGCTCCGGGCAGAACCCGCGGAAATACCTCGCTCCGTATCCAGTAGGCCAGCGCAGCCAGAGCCAGCACTGTTGTAAGCACAGCGTGATGACTCGTGTCCGTATTTCCAATTCGAAAGAACGCCAGCGGAAGCACATGATTGAATGCCAGCAGACCCGCCGCTGCCAGCGCCGCCACATCGCCCTCAATCAAGACCCTGATGGCTCTGAATCGATGACCGGCAATTACAAGCAATAACGAAAGCCCGAGCCATCCCACTGGCAGCCAGTCATTCGGCAGCACCACCCAGATGCATGTCACCGCCGCCCCCAGCGCCAGCCAGCTTGAAATGCTCAGCGCCAGCTTCTCCAGCGCATTGGCCTCAATCTCCGGCCACCGCCGCGGATAAACCTCGGAGTGCGTCCAGTAGAGAATCGCTGCCAGCGCTAATCCTGCCGCGAGCGACCAATGCCTGCCGCCTTCCGGCGCAACCAGCCGTTCGATCGCCAAAGGCAGGACGTCATGCAGCGCCAGCACTCCGCCCGTTATCAGTCCTGTCAGCAGCCCCAGCCTGCGAAACACCGGCTCATCCAGTCGCAGTCCCGCAATTGCCAGCACCTGTGCCTGCACCAGCCACAGCACCGGCCAGCTCACCCCATGGAAACGGAAAGGCACCGACGAAACCAGCAGCACCACTGCGATGGTCGACAGCACGACGAATGCCTGACGTCGCTTTTGCTTCGCCCAATACGCCAGCCCCATCTCAACCGCGCCGATGGCAACCAGCGCCCAGAACGCCCACTCCGGGTGTGCCGACTGAAATTTCAGCAGTCCCAGCACGCCGCCTGAGTTCAGAATCGCCGACACGCTCGATAAGTCCTCTTCCTTCTTGTCGAGCGGCGTGCGCATCACGTATGCCAGCCTGAAGATCACCCAGTACAGCAGGATCAGAGCCGTCGAAGGCCAGAACTCGGCGAAATCCGCGTGGTTCTCCGGCAGCACCTTGCTCAGCCACACAAAGTGGCTCATGTACACCGCGATCAGCCCGCAGAGCTCCAGCACCGCCCAGTGCCGGATCGTCGTCACCACCACCAACGCAATCGCCAGGATCGCGCTCGCGGCCAGCGAGAACACCACGGTCTGGTTCGGTTCCTCGATGTGGCTCGTCAGCAGCGTCGCGAACCCCAGCATGAACGCCAGTGAAGTCACCGTCTGCGATCGATACCTGAGCGAGTGCCCGACCATACCCGCCGCCACCAGCAGCATCAGCAGCAGATCCACCGGGAGGGAATCCAGAATCCGTGCGGCTTGCAGGTGGTAAGCCGCAAACGTGGTGAAGTAGGCGAGCGCCCATCCGCCGCCGATTCCGCCCCGCGCGAATATCCGGTATGTGGGCTTGCGCTCAAGCCACACTCCTCCGCCCAGCAGCACAAGGCTTACTGCAAACCCGCACAGCACTTTGCCGCCCGGCCCCCAGGTCTGCAACTTGTAGGCAAGGAAGAACGCGAGCCCTATCACCACGCTGGCGATGCCGATCTTGTTCAGCCAGTTCGCTCCGAGCGTCTCTTCAAATGAGAACTGCCGCGCAGCTTTCGCTCGTCCCGACTCCTGCGCGGCGGCATCGGCCTGGAATGCAAACTCCGGCTGAGCGGCTGGAATTGCAGGTTGAGGAGGTGGCGGAATTACCGGGCTTGCGGGTTTGGAAGATTCCGCAGGTTCGGCAGCCGGTTCCGCTTTCACGGATTTCGGCGCAGCAGTCTGCGTTCCAGGCTTCTCCGCCGGACTTGGCGTAGCGGGTGCAACTGGCTCTTCCACTGACTTCTGAGTAGAAGCTTTGACTGATGCCGGAATGGGTACAGGTTGCGAGGTTGCACGCTTCGCTTCAGTTGGCTCAGCAACTCTGGGTGGTGGCGCAGCGGGCGTGAACGCGGCCATCTGCGGCGCAGTCGCGTGAACGGCCTGCGTGGACTCTGCCTTTGGCGGAGTCGCAGCCGTCGCGGGCACCGCCCGAACTTCACTTTCTGCGGGCCTTCTCTCTTCGGGCCTGGGGGCAGCACGGACAAGTCCCGCCACCTGGTTACGCAGGAAGTCTAGTTCCCGCTCCAGCCGGTCGACCGCTTCACGCGTCCGGTCGATCGCGTGACGGCTGCTGTTCCATACCACCAGCAAGGCAATTCCCAAGGCAATGATCAGCAAGATTTCCATAAGTTGATTGCTGGGAATTATAGGAGGATTCGGAATCGCGGGAATGTGAGCGCTTGGGACACTTGCTGGACTGCCCGGAAATTCACCATCTTTACCGGCTCCGGGAACTCGCAGCCTCACATGCTGGGCGGCATTCCTGGTTGCTCTGACGGCATAGCCTGGCACGACGCGTCAGGTCGAGGTTCAGGGGTATCGAAATCCCGTCAAACCCGATGGATTTCAGCCCTTGATGAGGCGGACTTTCTCCCCCTAGAGGAGCATTTCAAGGAAGACGTCTCCGCCCGCTCGCAAAGTGCCAAACCGCCAGCCCCAGAGCCACAATCCCCAGCCCATACGCCATCCAGGCATACCGCCCCACGTGAATCTGCCATCCCCGCCAGAACGCGATCCCCGCAGCCACTACCATTAAAATTCCGCGAAACGGATTCATCGCCAGACCGATACCGATTCTCGCCTATGTTCACACCTGCCGACAACACCCGAAAACGCAGGCGCTGAACCACACCCCTGGGTGTCGTGCCGTGATTGCAAAGCTTGACCGGGAACCATCCGAACATTTGGGGTCGATGCCCGAAAGCAGCGCTGTCATTCCGGCCGAAGCGCGGCGAAGTTGCAGGACGCAGGGACGTTCCGTGAACTCATGCTGTTCCCGCCCCTTGCAGATGCCACGTTTGACCGGGCGGCGGGATCCTCCCTATCGTTAGCAAGGAGCGAACCGAGAAGAGAGGCACATGATGAGCACCCCCGAAACCCCTGTCGCACCCGCGTTGAAAAAGACCGCCCTCAACGCCACCCACCGAGCATTGAAGGCCAAAATGGTCGACTTCGGCGGCTGGGACATGCCCGTGGAGTATCCCGGCCCCGGCGGGGGCCTCATCGCCGAACACATGGCCGTGCGCACTGCCGTTGGTCTCTTCGACGTAAGCCACATGGGCGAGATCCAATTCCGTGGTCCTGGCTCCCTGGCCGCCGTCCAGCACATCACCATGAACGACGCCTCTCGGCTCAAGGACGGCCAGGCCCACTATTCCGCACTGCTGACGCCCCAAGGTACGTTCGTCGACGACATCCTCGTCCACCGCCTCGGCGAAAACGACTACCTTCTCGTCGTCAACGCCGGGACCAAGGACAAGGACTACGCCTGGATCCGTCAGCAGGTGGGCGGTTTTCCCGGTATCCATCTCAGCGACTACTCCAGCCACTACTCGCAACTGGCCCTTCAAGGCCCGCGCGCAGGGGAGACTCTGCAGAAGCTCACCAAGGTCGATCTCGCCGGAATCAAGAATTACTGGTTCACCTGGGGACAGGTTGCCGGAATCCATAATGTCCTGATCGCCCGCACCGGCTACAGTGGCGAAGACGGATTCGAAGTCTACATCCCCAGCGATGAAGCCACGACAGTGAAGATGTGGAATGCGCTCCTCGATGCCGGGACTGAGTTCGGCATCCGTCCCTGCGGTCTAGGCGCACGCAACACCCTCCGCCTTGAAGCCGGCATGAGCCTTTATGGCCACGAAATCTCCGAAGAGATCAACGTTCTCGAAGCGGGCCTCACGCACTTCCTGAAGATGGAAAAAGGCGACTTCATCGGTCGCGACGCGCTGTCCAAAGTGCAGGCAGGAGGGGGGCCGGAACGCAGAGTTATTGGGCTCCAAATGATTGACCGCGGTATCGGCCGCGACGGCTACTCTGTCCACTCGCTCGATGGCGAGCCCATTGGCACGGTGACATCCGGTTCGCCTGCGCCGTTTCTCAAGACCAACATCGCCATGGCCCTCGTGCCCGCAAGCGTCGCCGCCAGCGGGTCAGACGTCATTGTCGAGTGCCGCGCCAACAAGGTCCGGGCGAAACAGGTGCCCATCCCGTTTTACAAGCGGCCGAAGAAGTAAAACGTCTCACGTCGGAAAATACGAACGGGCTCCGCACCCGATCCCGAGTTGTAGAATAGCCGTTGGCAATTGAAATGACGGGGGTTTGACTGATATGGCTGCCTCATTTATGGCCGGGAATCCGGCAACGAAGCAACTTTATGCCGACCTGAAACGGCGCATGGACCAGGCGGTCTCCGGGTTTCAGAACAACCTTGCGTCCACGCGGACAGGCCGCGCCAGCGCACATATGCTCGACCAAATCAAGGTGGACTACTACGGCACGCCGACGCAGATCACGCAAATGGCGCAAGTGTCCACTCCGGAACCGCAAATGATTCTCATTCAGCCCTACGATCCCTCTATCGTGAAGGAGATCGAGAAGGCCATCCAGGCATCGGATCTCGGGTTCAATCCGCTCTCCGACGGCAAGCTCATTCGCGTGCCGGTTCCGCCGATGACAGAAGAGCGGCGCCGGGATGTGGTGAAGCATCTCAAGGGCGTTCTGGAAGATCACCGCACGGCGGTTCGCAACGTGCGACGCGACGGGAACGATGCGCTGAAGAAGCTCGCAAAGGATAAGAAGATCAGCGAAGACGATGAGAAGCGCGCCATGGAAGAAGTTCAGAAGATGACGGATGAGGAGATCCGCCGGATGGAAGATCTCTCGCAGAGAAAAGAAGCCGAAGTGATGCAGGTGTGATGTCTGGCCTGCCTGTATTCAAGCGGGGCTGCGTGCCCCGCTTTTACTTTTTTGCATCGCTTCCAGACGTCACGGCATCCGCTGCCTATGGCACAAAATCTGAGTGACACGATTGCGCTGCTCGAGCGCACGCCCAGCGCTCTTGACGGATTGCTGCGAGGATTGCCGGAAACCTGGACACACCGGAACGAAGGCGAAGGGACGTTCACAGTTTTCGATGTCGTCGGGCATTTGATCTACGCCGACAAAGTCGACTGGATGCCGCGGGCGCGGAGGATTCTCGAGCACGGCGAGAGCGTACCTTTCGATCCATTCGACCGCTGGGGACATGTCGCGGAGTGCGGAGGGAAGACGCTCCCGCAGCTGCTGGATGAGTTTGCGCGGGTACGGGGGGAGTGCCTGAATGCACTGCGCGGATTGAATCTCCAGGCGGAGCAGATGTCGCTCACCGGAAAACATTCATCCCTGGGCGCTGTCACGCTTTCAGAACTGCTGGCGACGTGGGCTGCGCATGATTTAACGCATCTGCATCAGATATCCCGAGTCATGGCCCTGCAGTATCGCGAGGACGTCGGCCCGTTCGCGGCGTTCCTGGGTGTGATGAAGTGCACGGCGCACAGTGGATGAAGCATTGGCAGCGCTGTCTGGGCGCGATCGCGATTCAGATTACCAGTCTGGTCGCCGCGGCCTGCTCATGCGCGTGATAGCTCGATCGGACCAGCGGGCCCGACTCCACATGCCGGAATCCCATCTTCAGCGCTTCGGTCTTCAGTTCCGCGAACTCACGCGGTGTATACAGCCGCGCCATCGGCAGGTGGTCACGCGAGGGCCGCAGGTACTGCCCAATTGTCAGGATGTCGCAGCCAACAGCAGCCAGATCGCGAAACACCTCGAGCAATTCGTTTGTTTCTTCGCCAAGACCGACCATCACTCCGGATTTGGTTATGCCGGCAGGATTCAGCTCTTTGGCATAGCGCAGTAATTCCAGAGTCCGTTCATATCGCGCCCCGGAACGCACCACGCGATAGAGTCTCGGCACGGACTCGGTGTTGTGATTCAGCACCTCGGGCCGGGCATCGACAACGATGGCAATGGCCTCGCGATTGCCCTGAAAATCCGGAATCAGCACCTCAACGCGGCATCCCTGTGCCTGACGCCGGATCTCGTCGATCACCATCGCGAAGACGCGCGCACCGCCAACCAGGTCGTCATCGCGGTTCACGCTCGTGATCACGGCGTGTTCCAGTCCTAATGTCGCCACCGCTTCTGCCACGCGGCGCGGCTCGTCCAAGTCGATCGGCTCCGGTCTTCCCTTCGGTACCGCGCAGAATCCGCACCGCCGTGTGCATAGATTCCCCAGCATCATGAATGTGGCCGTCTTGTGATGCCAGCACTCACCGATATTCGGGCACTGCGCGCTCTCACACACCGTGTGCAACCCGAGCGACCTCGCCAGGCGCTTCAGGGAGTGATAGTTTTCGCCCATAGGCGCGCGTGCTTTCAGCCACTCCGGCTTGGGAGCGGGTGTTTTCCGCGCGGGCTCGATCTGGACAAGTTGCATCTATTTCATTGTACCGGCGCCGATAGCGGATGTTCCGAGAGCGCCTGTGGGAGAAGCGCAGACCATTCCAACGGAGGCCGGCGTGAGAGGTGTTCTCGTAACCGCAGTGATTTGCCTCGCCATTGGCGTAGGCGTTCTCTTCGCGTTCTGTAACGGCAATACAAGCGCCCAGCTCGGGTATCCGCTCTCGGCGGCATCCATTCACGTGGACATCACCACCACCGGCGTTCCCGCCATTGCCGGACTGATCCTGACGGTGGCTGGAGCGCTCCTTCTCATCGTCGCTACTATCATTGCGTGCGTCGGGCTATTTAGCCGTGACGGCGACATGGGCCCGATCAAGCGACGCGGCAACGCATTCGAGGAGTAGCGGCGGGGCTGGCGCATCGATCTGGCCAGCCCCACATTGGTCGCGATCCCTATTCCGCCTGCTTATTCGGCGAGGCTGCCGCGGGAGTTGACGCAGGCTTCAGATACTTATCCCACCACGACAGCCAGCGCTCGTACCGGTCGCGGATGAAGCTCGGCCGCGTGAACCCGTGAAACTGACCCGGATACACGATCAGTTCCGTTGGCCGCCCCAAAGACTTCAGCGCTTCGTACATCTGCTCGCCGCCCAGCAGCGGCACATTCATGTCCGAGCTGCCTCCCATGAAGAGCATCGGCGTGTGCACCCGCTTGTCTACCTCGAGGAACGGATAGCTCATCTTGATGTAGAGCTGCAGATTCTTCCACGGCGGCCCTAGCTCGTTGTCGTATTGCAGAATGTACTGGTCAACTCCGTAGAACGACACCGGATTTGCCACGCCTGCTCCGCTGATGCCGGCCTTGAAACGATCGGTGGACGCCACTGTATAGTCCGTGAGGATTCCGCCATAGCTCCATCCCGTTACCGCCATGCGGTTTGGATCGGCCACTCCCATCGCGACGGCCTTGTCGACGCACGCGAGCAGATCCTCTACTTCGTAATGTCCCCAGTCCGCTGCAATCGACTTCGCGTAGTCCTGCCCGCGCCCTGAGCTGCCGCGATAGTTCACGTTCAGCTCGGCATATCCCTTTGTGGCCAGCCACTGCCGCAGAAAGTCGAAGCTGTGAGTGTCCTGCCCATTCGGCCCTCCGTGAATGAGCAGGATCATCGGCACCGGTGATCCCGCCTTGAAATCCGCAGGTTTCGTCAGCAATCCGTGAACATCGACGCCTTGCTTGCCCTTTGCCTCGATGTCTTCCGTGGGCACCAGGTTCAGTTCCGCAACCAGCGCATCATTGTGGGTGGTCAGCTTGCGCAATGCGCCATTCTCAAGCGCATAGATCTCCGATGGCGCAGTGTCGTTGGTGTACAGCATCGCGGTATGACCACCTGCCTCGTCCCACGTCATCACCGTGCCCTGCTGGTTCAGTTCGCGCTTCACTCCGTCGCCGGTAAGCTCTACCTCCGCCGGATACTCGTTTCGATCGTCTGCAATCAGGTATCGCAGGCGGCCATCCGCCGAAAAGATTGGCTGGCTCACGCTGCGGTCAAATTTGGCTGCCGGATAACTCACCTTTCCGTCCAGCGTCACCACCGCGGGCCTTGACTGCGAATACTCCAGCAGTTGCAGCTTTGCGCCCTGGTCGTAGGCGATCGACTTCGAATCCGGCGACCACGCAAGATGGCCACCATCCGGACCCTCCCATGTCGTCAGCTTCTTCGCAGTCGATCCCGGCTTTGCCTCGGCGACAAACACATCGCTGTTGTTGCTGCGATCCGGGTCCTGGTCCTGATTGCTGACAAACGCAATCCACTTGCCGTCCGGCGACCACTCCGCCTCGTTCTCATTTACGTTTTTTCCCGTGGTCAGCTTCTCTGCCTTTTTCGTCGTGAGATCCCAGAGGTACAGCGCGTTATACGCGTCGTCGCGGAGGTAACCCTGGATGTCCTGCTTGAAGTGGTAGCGATCGATAACGATGGGCTTTGGCGGCGCGGGCGGTTTGCCTTCTTCCGGATCGGGCTCCGCTTTCGGATGGAGGGTCAGCAGCAACTTCTTCGAGTCCGGCGACCAGCTGTATCCCTGGATATTCCGGTCGGTAATGTTGGTCAGTTGCTCGGCCTCGCCTCCGCGGCGATCCATCACCCACACCTGGTCGCCCTTCACCGCGCCGGGCCGCCCTGACATGAAGCTGATGTAGCGGCCATCCGGGCTGAACTTCGGCGCCGATGCGCCCTCTTTGCCGTAGGTCAGTTGCAGATGAACTGATCCGTCCCACTTGACCATCCAGAGGTGCGTTTGTGTCTTGTCTTCCTTGGTGTCCACCTGGCTCACGGTGTAAGCCACCCATTCGCCATCGGGAGAAACGACAGGCGCTCCGACGCGCTGCAACTTCGCGAGATCGTCGAGATTGATGTCTCGCTTTTTCGGTGCATCGGCGGCTTGAGCGGCAATGATTGCGGCAATGACAAACGCAAGGCAAGCAGAAGGCTTGTTCAGCTTTGGGAACATGCGCCGAGATTATCATCCACCTCGTCTACTCACAAACACTTCCGGACACGCGACGGCGCAGATTGCTGGGCCAGGTTTCATCATCGCCAACCGGACTAGCGCTCGCGTTCGTTCGGAGACTCGAGCTGAAGTCTGAGCTGTTCGAGGTCCTTGCGGATTGCGCTCTTCATTCCAAAGAACACCGGTGCAAGAAAGAGGTACTGCCACTTCAGCGTGAAGACGGCCGCGCAGAACACGCGGCTCCCGCCTTGTTCGGGTTCGACGCGAAAGCGCCATTCCGCGGATTGGAAATAGCGCGCGTTGCCCTCGTGCTGGCGAGTCGGACGGTGCAGCCTTTGACGGGATCGGTCTCCGTAACGCGGTACGACATTTTTCCCCACGACCCATCGATGGATTTGCCGCGCGAATGGGCATAGGTATCGAACTCAAAGCCTGCGCCTGCGGGGGCAGAGCGGACAGCAGTCGACCGCGAAACGCCATGGTCCCAGGCCGCGATATTGGAGACGTCGCCGAGATAGGTCCAGACTTCCTGCGCGGGCGCTGAACGAAGACCGAGGTCTCGAGGTGCATAGAAGGCTTGACGGATGAGTTGGTTCGAAATTGCAGGACGGCAGCTTTTTTCGAAGTCGATTTGAAAACAAAACCCCGCTCCAGCAAGTGGAGCGGGGCAATCGAACAACGAAATCGGTGTGTTATTGATGTTTGATGAACTTGCCTGTTTGCAGCTCGCGCATGGCGGTCTGCAGTTCAGCCTGCGTGTTCATCACGATGGGACCGTACCATGCAACCGGCTCCTCAAGGGGCTTGCCTGAGACAAGCAGGAAGCGGATACCTTCCGGTCCGGCCTGGACCACGATCTCGTCGCCGCGGTCGAAGAGAACGAGCGAGTGGTTCTTCGCGTCGTACTTCGCCGGTGCGTTCGGATCTACGGCCGACTCGGTGAGCACTGCCTGCGGATCCGACGCGTCGCGGAACGTTCCCTCACCGGCGAAGACGTAGGCGAAGGCGTTGCGCGTGACGTCGACCTTGATGCGGCGCAGCTTGTTTGGCGGCACCGATATGTCGACATAGTTGGGATCGGCCGCGACACCTTCCACCGGGCCGCGCTTGCCCCAGAACTCGCCGACGATGATGCGGGCTTTGGTGCCGTCATCCTCGGTCACTTCCGGGATGTCCGCGGCGGGAATGTCCTGGTAGCGCGGATTGGTCATCTTCAGGTTCGCGGGGAGGTTGGCCCAGAGCTGGAATCCGTGCATGCGGCCGTTGGCGTCGCCGCGGGGCATCTCCTGGTGGAGGATGCCACTGCCGGCGGTCATCCACTGGACGTCGCCCGCGGTCATTCGGCCCTTGTTGCCGAGCGAGTCGCCGTGGTTCACCTCGCCTGCGAGGACGTAGGTGATGGTCTCGATGCCGCGGTGGGGATGCCAGGGGAATCCGGCGAGGTAGTCTGCCGGGTTCTCGTTGCGGAAGTCATCGAGGAGGAGGAACGGATCGAACTCCTTGGTTTTGCCGAAACCGAAGGCGCGCTGCAGCTTGACGCCCGCACCCTCGATGGTGGGCTTGGTTTGGTGAATCTCTTTGACGGCGCGAAGCGACATAATGAACCTCCGATTGGCTGGTTGTAGCGTACAGATAATAGATGCGCGAGGGAGATATTCGTTGCAACAACTATCCGAGTTCAGAGTTCGCAGTTCAGAGTTCGGAGCGAGTTGTCGGTTTTTAGTCTTCAGTTCAGTTGGAGCAAGTTGTCAGTTTTCAGTCTTCAGTTCTCAGGAGAGCCTGATGTGCTTCAGCGAGGACTGAATGCTGAGAACTGAATACCAAGAACTGAGAACTGTTTTCACGCTTTGATGAATTGGATTTCGAGGGTGATATTGACGTCGTCGCCTACGAGGATTCCGCCGGTTTCGAGGGCGGCGTTCCAGTTGAGGCCGTAGTCTTTGCGGCTGATCTTGGCGGTGGCGGAGAGGCCGATACGGGTGTTGCCCCAGGGATCTTTCGCGGGCGGGGTGGGGCCATCGACGACAAAGGTCTGCTGACGGATCTGTCCGTGGAGGGTGAGGTCGCCGGTGACGTTGTAGCCGCCATCGCCATTGGGCTTGACCTGGGTGGACTTGAAGGTCATGGTCGGGAATTTCTCGATATCGAAGAAGTCGGCGCTCTTGAGGTGGGCGTCGCGCTGGGCGTCGCCGGTGGTGATGGTGCTGACGTCGATGGAGGCGTCGACGGAGGAGAGGGTGGTATCGGCGGCGTTCTCGGTGAGGGTGCCGGAAAGGCCGTTGAAGCTGCCCTTCACGTTGGAGATCATCATGTGCTTGACCTTGAACTCGGCGTGGGAGTGGGCCGGATCGAGTTTCCAGGTGGTAAGGGCTGCGGGATTGGAAGTGGTAGTTGCCATGGGGTGGCTCCTTTCAGAAGTCTTGGATGCGGCAGCGAGATAGTTGTTGCAACAAATATTTTGAAAGCAGGGAATAGGGACAGGGAGCAGGGAAATAGGGACAGGGAACAGGGAAAGGGACGAGGAAGACGGTGACGCGAAATTTCTCTTTTTTGGCAAATTCCTCATTCTATTAAATTTGTATGTAAATTCCTCGATTTGTTGGGTTTAGGTCCTGGAAGGCTTTCGGGCCTCGGTTTGGGAACGGGATGGATCGGGAGTGCGCATTCTCCCTTTTTTGGCAAATTCCTCATTTTACTGGGCTTGGATGTAAAATCCTGGATTCGTTGGGTTTAGAGCTCGTCAGGGTCTCATGGGCGGACGGAATGGGCCCGGATGATCATTTTTCTTTTTTTGGCAAATTCCTCATTCTATTGGTCTTTCCTGTAAATTGCTCGATGGATTAGGTTTAGGGACCAGGAGGATCGCGGCGCGTGATTCGGCGCATCAAGGCGGAGTCTGGAATGCAATTCCATTGTGCGACAGAACGGGCGAATACCCTGCAAGGGATGTTGGTATTTTAGCCAATTGAATCAATGGGTTAGAGGAAAGCGTACCGGCGGGACACTTGACAGGAATTGACCCCCGGACGTCAGGATTCGGGGCTGTGTGTCCGAGTTTGGAAAGCCGGAGGCGGAAGGAGGGCCGCTCTGAAGGATCGGGTTTAGCGGGGCAGTTCCTTATTTCCGGTGATGGTGAAGGGAGCGGAGACGTTGGTGGTTCCCAGGTCGCCTTCGGGCTGGGAGCCGCCGAGGGAGAGCTTATAGCTGCCGGCCATTACGGCACGAGTCCCTTTTGCATCGACCTGGGAGAGGGTGCGCGGGTCCAGACGGAAGACGATGTGCTTTGTCTCGCCGGGGGCGAGGTGGAAGCGTTCGAAGCCGGCGAGGACCTGACGGGGGGCGATCGGCGTTTGCGGGGGAATGAGGTAGAGCTCGGAGACCTCGTCGCCGGGCAGTGAGCCGGTGTTCTTAACGTCGGCTTCGACGGTGAGGGTTTCGCCGGCTTTGAGGTTTCTGGTGGAGAGTTTCGGGTTGGAGTAGGCGAAGGAGGTATAGCTGAGGCCGTCGCCGAAGGCGTATAGAGGCTTGTCCTTGAAGTAGCGGTAAGTCCGGTTTGCCATGGAGTAGTCGTCGAAGGCGGGGAGCTGATCGACGCCGGTGTAGAAGGTGACGGGCAGACGGCCGGCGGGATTGTTTTTGCCGCTGAGGGTTTCTGCGATGGCCTGACCGCCGGACTGGCCGGGGTACCAGGCTTCGAGGAGGGCAGCGGCGTTCTGCCGGGCCCAGTTGACGGCGAGGGCGCTGCCGTTGAGAAGGACAACGGCGACGGGCTTGCCGGTTTTGGCGACGGCTTCGAGGAGCTGCTGCTGAACGTCGGGCAGGGCGAGGTCGGTGCGATCGCCGCCGGAGAAGCCTTTGGCGTCGACTTTCATCTCTTCGCCTTCAAGACGCGGGGTGAGTCCGACGAAGGCTATGACGGCGTCGGCCCTGGATGCGGCCTCGACGGCCTGTTGCTGGAGGAGTTCCGGAGAGGGAGTCCACTCGAAGGAGAGTCCGGCGCCGGTGATGCGGGCGGACTGGATGTACTCGATGCGGAGGTCGTGGGGACGGGTGTCGGCGAAGGGGATGTCGAAGCGCTGGAGGGCTCCGTAGTTGCGGCCGGAGGGTGGAAGCTTGTTTGTAGTCGGCGTGGGCGGGGCGGCGGGTTCGAGCTGTTTTCCGTCAAGGTAGACGGCGAATTTCAGCTTGTCCTGGCAGGGATAGCAGAAGGGAAGGCGGAACTGGAGGTTCAGGGTTCCGGCCGCTGGAGCGCGAATGCCCCCGACCCATCGGACGGCGAAGGCCTGGGTTGTGGTGTCGTCCGGCGCGGCGGGGTTGGCGAAGGCCCAGTCGAAGTCGATTTCCTTGTCGAGGCGGATCATGGCGGGAGCGCCGTCGAAGGAAGGATGCGAGAAGTACTGGCCTTCGAGGCCCTCGACGGTGGAGTCGGCAGCGGCGCGGAGCATGGTGCGTGGAACGGGGAGTTCGCCGTTGGCGATGTAGGTTGCGCCCTGCGCGTAGAGGACGCGATCGTGGCCGAACTCGGACTCGATGCCGTCGATGGGGAGGATGGGGCGAACCGGGATGGCGTTGTAGTTGCCTTCGAGCGCGACGCGCGATCCGGCGAGTGGGCCGATGACGGCGATGGTGTGGTGTTTCGCTGGATCGAGCGGGAGGAAGCGGTTGTCGTTTTTGAGGAGGACGATGGACTCGCGGGCGGCGCGCAGGGCGAGGGCGGCGTGATCGGGCGAGTTGACGGCGGACATGGGGATGCTGGAGAACGGCACTTTTTCAGGCGGGTCGAACATGCCGAGCTTCATGCGGGCGGTGAAGAGGCGCTTGAGGGAGACGTCGAGCTGCGCTTCGGTGAGCAGGCCTTTATGGACGGCGTCGGTGAGTTTGAGGTATTCGGCGCCACAATCGGTGTCGGTGCCGGCGAGGATGCCTGCGGCCGATCCCGCGGGCGCATCGATTGAGTAGCGGTGGCCGTAGGACTCGTAGAAGTCGCCGATGGCGCCACAGTCCGAGGTGACGAAGCCCGGGAAGCGCCAGTAGCCGCGAAGGATTTCGCCGAGGAGCATTTTGCTGGCGCAGGCGGGGATTCTGTCGACGGCGTTGTAGGAGCACATGATCGAGTCGGCGTGACCCTCGACGATGGTGGCGCGGAAGGCGGGCAGGTAGGTGTCCCAGAGGTCATGCGCGGAGGGGTCGACGTCTGCTTTGTGGCGCGTGGACTCCGGTCCGCTGTGGACCGCGTAGTGTTTGGGCGTGGCGATGGCTCGGAAGTAGCGAGGGTCGTCGCCCTGGATGCCCTGGACAAATGCGGTGCCGAGACGGGCGGTGAGGAAGGGATCTTCGCCGTAGGTTTCCTGGCCGCGACCCCAGCGCGGATCGCGGAAGATGTTGATGTTGGGAGACCAGATGGTGAGTCCGAAGTAGCGGTCGTGATTGTTGTGCGCGATGGCGTCGTTGTATTTGGCGCGAGCTTCAGTGGAGACGGCTTCGCCGATGGAGTGGACCAGGGGCGCATCCCAGGTGGCTGCGTTTCCGATGGCCTGGGGGAAGAGAGTGGCGAATCCGGAGCGCGCGATGCCGTGAAGGCCTTCGTTCCACCAGTTGTAGGCAGGGATGTCGAGCCGGGGAATGGGCGCGGCGCGGTCGATGAGCTGAGAGACTTTTTCTTCGAGGGTGAGCCGGGAGACGAGGTCATCGACGCGCTTGTCGATGGGGAGGGCCGAATTGCGAAAGGGCATCGCGGCTGCGGCCTTGATCTGCTCTTCAGTGGGTGGAGGCGGCGCTGGTGCCGGGGCCTGGGCGGCGGAGGATAGAGGCAGTAATAAGCCAAGAGCCAGAAAAGCTGGGCGCAGACGCATGAGAGGATTCTCCCGAAGTGCCATAGTAAGTGGACGGAGCGGCCACCACAAGAAATCCGCATGGGTGCGGAGCTCGACAAGTGATTCCGTTGGTTCAAGGTGGGGACGAACGGTGTACGATATCGGACGGTTAGAGGCAGGGGCGGACATTTCTACTGGAAGCGGGCGTGTGCGGGCTTCGCCAAGTTGAAGGATTGATTGGGAAAAGCGTCCTGAAGCATTTGGAACCCAACCTGCCTTAACCCCGTCAGAAGTCTATCCGGAGGCATTCGGAATGCAGAACTTCCTGTACGACCTGAAGTACTCGATACGGCAACTGCGCAACACGCCGGGCATGGCACTGCTGGCGATTGTGACGCTGGCGCTGGGGGTGGGCGCGAACACGGCCATCTTCACCATCATCGATAGCGTGTTGCTGCGGCCTCTGCCTTATGCGCATTCTGACCGGCTGGTGTTTATCGGGCCGGGAGGCGACAAGCCGAGTTTCGGATCGACGTCGTGGCTGAACTTCAAGGACGTGCAGGCGCAGTCGAAGCTGCTGGAGCAGACGGTCGGCTACGCCGAAGATGTGAGCGTGATGCAGTCGCAGGACAGCTCGGTAAGTGTAGTAGCGCCGCGCGTGACGCCGAACCTGTTCAGCATGCTGGGCCAGCACGCAATGCTTGGGCGGACATTTACGGAAGCGGAGGGGCAGGCGGGCGGGCCGCCGGTTGTGCTGCTGTCGGAAGGCGCGTGGCGGGAGACGTTTCACTCCGATCCGAAGATCGTAGGGCGCGTGGTGAAGGTTGGCGGTAAGCCTTCGACGGTGGTGGGGGTGATGCCGGCCGGTTTCATTTTTCCAGATTCGATGGGGCCCGATCTGAAGAAGGGTGTGTGGCTGCCCATTCAGCCGACGGCAGAGATGTTGAAGGATCGCGGATACCACTTCTTCAACGTAGCGGGAGTGATGCGGCCGGGAGTTACGGTGGCGCAGGTGCAGCAGGAGGTGAGTGCGATTGCGGCGCGTATTCCGTACGAGCACAGCCCGATTACTTTCCGAGTCGACCGCTACCAGGAAGTGCTGACAGGGCCGGTGCGACCGGTGCTGCTGGGGTTATTTGCGGCGCTGGGACTGGTGCTGCTGATCGCGTGCGCGAATGTTTCGAATCTGCTGATCGCGCGGGCGCTGGGGAGACAGCAGGAGTTTGCGGTGCGTGCGGCGCTGGGCGCGAACCGATCGCGGCTGATCCTGCAGATGCTCTCAGAGGGTCTGCTGCTGAGCCTGCTGGGCTGCGGAGTGGGAGTGGTGCTGGCGGAACTTGCCATGATGGCCATTCGCAAGCTGCCGGAGGGAACGATTCCGCTGGCCGATTCGATTGGAATCCACTGGACGGTGCTGTTTGTGCTGGCCGGGATTGCCGCGCTGACAACGGTGTTGTCTTCGCTACTGCCGGCGCTGCTGGTGGCACGGGCGAATCCGCAGACGGCGCTGCAGGCGTCTTCGCGGGGAGTGGGTTCGAAGTCGACCGGGGGCAAGCTGAGCGGATGGCTGGTGGCCGGAGAGGTGGCGCTTTCGACGCTGCTGCTGGTGGGGACGGGGCTGCTGTTCAGGACGCTGTGGAACCTGGAGCAGTCGCGGCTGGGATTCGATACGGCGCATGTGACGACGTTTATGGCGCTGCCGGCGGATGCTGCGGGATTTTCGGGCATGGCCGTTTCAGAGGACACGCAGAACGCACCGGTTTCTGTGGCGACGGTGACCTACCAGCCGGTGCTGGAGCGGATACGGCAGGTGCCGGGTGTGCAGAGCGCGGCGATTGCGACGGCTGCGCCGCTTTCGGGAATGGATATGCACTCGAGCATGGAGATCACCGGGCAGCCGGTTGACCCGAAGAATCGGCCCGAGGCCCGTGTTTCGGCGGTGACCGGGGACTACGCGCGGACGCTGGGAACGCCGATTGTGAAGGGGCGGATGATCAGCGACTCGGATACTTCGACCACTCCGTTTGTGGTTGTGGTGAATGAGTCGATGGCGAAGAAGTATTTCGCGGGAACGGATCCGCTGGGCAGGCAGATCAATCTTGGCGGCAAGGACACGGGGATGATCAAGCCCTACACGATCGTGGGCGTGCTGGCGGACCAGGTGGACTCGAATGTGGGCGGCACGATTCAGCCGCTGGTTCTGCTGCCTCAACAGCAGATCCCGACGACGTCGCTGTTTTACCAGGCGTTGTTGAAGACGGTGGTGACGTTTGTGGTGAAGACTCGCGGGAATATTCCGGTGGCGCAGGAGATGCGGAATGTCTTTCATCAGCTGGCGCCGGGATTTGCCCTCGACCAGTTTCAGACGATGCAGGAGGCGGTGGATAACAACACCTTCAACCAGCGGCTGGGGCTGTATCTTGTGGGTTCGTTTGCGGGGCTGGCGATCGCGATGGTGATCGCGGGGCTGTATGGAGTTTTGTCGCAGCTGGTGAGCTATCGTCGCCGCGAAATCGGAGTGCGGATGGCGCTGGGCGCGACGCGGGCAAGCGTGGCGAAACTGATTCTGCGCCAGGGAACGATCCTGATCGGGGCGGGGCTTGTGGCGGGTCTGGCATTGGCGCTGGCGTCGGGGCGGCTGATCAAGGGATTTCTGTATGAGGTGAAGCCGCTGGATGCGAGCACTTACGCGGCGGTGGCGCTGCTGCTGACGGCGATCGGGCTGGTGGCGGCGTTCATTCCGGCGCGGAGAGCGGCTTCGATCCAGCCCATGCAGGCGCTGAGGGACGAGTAAAGCAGGGACGCCGGGACCGAGGCATGGCGGAGCAGGGGATCGCGAACTCCGCAGGTTCTCGCGGTGATTTGTGTAAGATTGGTGGGTCAATCCAACACAGGACTCGCCATGATGGGTGATTATTGCTCTTCGAAGAAGCGCAGTTTTCTTGCTGCGTCGATTCTCGGGACTGCTCTTTTCGCGACCGGGCCGGCTCTCTGCCAGGAGGCAACGGCCGCGGACGGACATCAGCCTGTTGTAACGGAGAAGATCAATGGACTGGCGCATCGGATGCTGGCATCGGGCGTGAAGTCGAATGCGCTCGCGGGCAGCGATCTTAAGCCGTGGCACCTGAAAGTCGATTACCAGGTGCTGATGCCGGGGAATTCCAAACCGGTGAGCGGCACGGTGGAGGAGTGGCATGCGGGCCAGTACCAGTGGCGGCGCAATTTCAAAGGCGGGGCTCCTGGTCTGAACGGATCGGAGTGGAGCGTCTCAGAAAGCGAGCAGTACGAGACGAAGGCAGAAAGGCAGTTTATCGGTCGCCGGTTGATGACCCTGCGGATCGTGCGGCCGGTGATCGATCCGCTGTACCAGGCGGCAAACATCAAGCCGGAATATGAGATGGACGTGATGCGGTTGAAAGCCGATCCGGTGATTTTGAACTGCGTCTCGGTTCTCGATGCGAAGCGGTATGCAGACCAGACAAATCCAGACTGGCTATTTCCGACGATGTGTTTCGATAGCGATGTGAAGCTTGCACCTGACGCAGCGCCGGGGATACGTCGGTGCAATTTGACGATATTCAGCCCTTTCAGGGCCGGGCTGTTGCGCGCGATGTGAAGGTGCTTGTGGGCGGCAATCTGAATGCTGCGATGAAGGTGACGCTGCTGGAAAACTGGGACGCAGGGGATGTGAGTTTGTTGAAGCCTTCAAAGGACGCGGTGGCAAAGGCGTACACCATCGAGCCCGGACATGAAAGGCCCGAACCGATTTTTGAGGAAGGCGCACATGTTCCGCTGCAATCGAATGGACTGCCATATCCCGGCGCGGTGGTAGTGGGGATCACGATTGAGAAGGACGGAAGCGTGAAGGTTGAAAACGACCGGAGCTTCGGGCCGAACAGGAATGTAGTGGAAGCGGTGGAACTGGCGGTGAGCCGATGGAAGTTCAAGCCGTACCTGGTGGACAACCAGCCGATCGAGGTGGCGTATTCGGTTTTTTACAGGCTGGACCAGCCATTTGTGCCGTCCTATGAGAAGGCAGAAAGCAGCGCCGGCAGTGGTGACGGCTCCGGAGGATTACTGGAGCGCCTACGATCCGAAGCGCGACCCGCAGAAGGATCTCGAGATGGCCAAAGCCGCGGCTGTACAGGGGCATAAGCAGATACTTCTGGAGGTTGGCGGCGACTGGTGCATCTGGTGCAAGTATCTGGACAAGTTTTTTGCCGATCATGAGGACGTGCGTTCCGCGCTCAATGCGAACTACGTTTTGATGAAGGTGAACATGAGCCCGCAGAACGAAAATGCCGCGTTTCTCAGCCGGTTCCCGAAGATCTCCGCGTATCCCTATCTGATCGTGCTCGATGCGGATGGGAGGATGGTGGCGGCAAAGAAGACGGGCGAGCTGGAGGAGTGCTGCAAGACCTACAATGCATCCAAAATGAAGGAGTTTCTGACGTCGTCGAAGGGCCAGTAGATTTCAGCTGTTGCCGGGCCGTGCATCGAAGTGGAGTAGCTACCCAGCGTGTAGAGGCGTTACCCCAGTTTGCCAGAAGGTGCTGCCGTGTTCGATAGAATCGTGATGCCATGATCTGCGAAGCATGGGAAGGTCTCACCGTCGACGGAAAGTTTCCTCTGCTGGAGCGGCTGCTCGGCGGCAGGGGGCGCTGCATCTTTCTGACGGTGAGGCAGGGCATCAATACTGCCGGTATAAGGCTGGTTGTTGCCGACGGTTCCGAGCAGAATAAATATCTTGCGAGCTGGGATGCCGCCAAGGCGCTTTCGCATCCGTTTCTGACGCAACTGATGGAGACGGGCCGGTCTTCTGTGCGCGGTTCAGACCTCGTCTACGCGGTGATGGAAAAGCCCGATGCGTTCCTTTCAGAATTCATTCCCAGCAAAGCGTTGTCTCCGGCACGGGCGAAAGGAATTCTGCAGCCGATCGTCGAGGCGCTCCAGTTTGCGCATGGAAAAGGAATCGTGCATGGCAGCGTGAAACCTTCAGCGATTGTTCAGGTGGGGGAGCAGTGGAAACTGGCGTCCGACGAAATTGCCGGCTCGGGAGATCTTGCCAGACTGACGCGAGAGCTGGATACCTACGATGCGCCGGAGGCGGGGACAGGAGCGCTATCACCGGCTGCAGACGTGTGGTCTCTGGGCATCATTATGATTGAGGCGTTCGCGCAGAAGAATCCCCTGTGGGATCGCGCGGCGAAAGGGAATCTCGGCGTACCTGAGTGGCTGCCGAAACCGTTTCATGAAATTGCCCGGGGATGCCTTCGCTGGGATCCACAGAAACGAATCTCAATCGAAGAAATCAAAACTCTGCTGGAGCGGAGTACATCGCTGTCAGAACTCGAGCCGGAGAAGGCGACGCGGAGCGCGGGTGAGGTGAAGTCGGGAGCGTTTGCTGCGGCTCCCGCCGGGGCTGCTGTGCCTGAGACTGCTCCTCCTGCGGCTGCACCACCTGCGGCTGTTCCTGCTGCTGCCGCTGCATCTGAGACTGCTCCTCCTGCGGTTGCTGCACCTGAGACTGCTCCTCCTGCGGTTGTTCCTGCTGCTGCCGCTGTTCCACCAGCTGCTGTCACCGCTACTCCTCCAGCTGCAGCCGCGGTTCCTCCGACTGCTGCCGCTGTCCAGTTGCTGCCGCTGCTGCTGATGCGCCGACGCCTGCCGCAAAAGGACGGTGGACGAACCCGAAGCGGCAGGACGAGAAGCCGGCTCCGGTGCAGACGCGAGTTGAGGAGGAGGAGGAAGAAGAGTACGAAGAATACGAGGACGAGTACGACGATGAAGAAGACACGGACGAGCTTCTTCCCCGATCGCGAAGGTTCGGCACGCTGGGAGAAGAGCGCAGGGGAATGGGACGGGTTCTCTTCATTGCTGTCCTGCTGCTGGTGATCGCTGCGGCAGTGCTGGCGGCGCGCGGCTATTTCAATGAGTTCTGGAGGTCGGTCGAGAGCCGGATTGCGCCTCAAGCGAGCCAGCCTTCGCCGCAGGTTCAGGCGCCGGCAGCCGATGAGTCCAGCAAGGCGACAACGCCAGCCCCGGATCAGAGCTTGCCACAAGCTCAAACGCCGGTTGCGCCGCCGGAGAGCCAGAGCGCGACCGGGGCTGAGAGTCCGACAGAGAATCAGCAGCCGAGCGAAACACCGAGCGCGCCAGCCACGCCGCCCGCCGGAACCGAGGCGCCCGCCCCAGCCGCAGCGACCGCAGCACAGCCTCTGAGCCCAGCTCCATCGGCACAAGCTGAAAAGCAAAAGCAGACGGAATCGGCAAGCAGCGCACGGCACCCCAGAGAAGAGGCCCCGGCGCCGAGAGCTGCGAATGCCAAAGGTGCAGTTGCAAAGCGCGTTTTACCCAACGTGGCGCAGGGCGCGAGACAGGGCATGCGACGGCCGGTGGATGTAGAGGTCCAGGTCTCAGTGAATGAGCATGGCGCGGTTTCAGATGCAAACTGCCTTACGCAAGGGTCGGGCAATTACTTCGCGAGAGTTTCGGTGCAGGCGGCTCAATCCTGGAAGTTCCAGCCACCTGTGAGCGACGGGCAGCCACGGCCAAGCTCGTGGATCTTACGATTCCACTTCGATCGAAGCCATGAGGAAGTTACCGCGACAGAAGCGCGGTAGATTGAAACGTCATCCACATTCAAGGCGCAGCGCAGGTGAAGCTTGCCGCGTCATTTGTATCTCCGGACCCTGAGTATTTGACCACGCCTGGATAAGCGCAGAGAGGGCGAGTCATCACGACCTTCATCGCGCCGTTCTCACCGGGGCCGTATTTGGTTGCGAAGATGTTCTCGTCGGGCGAGCCCTTTTCCACCCATTTCACGAGCGAATCGAAGAGGCCGTATTGCGAGCCTTTGGCGGTTGCGAGTCCGAACTGACCGAAGAAGCTGGGACCTGGACCGCCGACGCAGTGTTCTACGCCGGGAGCCATATAGAGGCGGAGAAAGCGATGCGGCGCTGTCAGCGCCCATTTTCTTTTGCACGCCCTGGTAGTAGCCGATGGTGTTCCATGGGGAGATCGCCTGATCATTCCAGCCGTGATAGAGGATGAGCTTGCCGCCTTTTGCGGCAAACTTGCCGAGGTCAGGATTATCGGAATCGAGATCGGCGGCGGCTTTCTCACGAGACTGGCGAAGCGACTCGGCCGGGTCGACTGTAAGCGGATTCCACCTGGGGTCGCCGGTGACGATGTAGCGGAAATAGTTCTCGAGGTATCGGAAGCCCGCCGGACCGGTGGGATCCTGCCCGATGAGCCAATCGCCCCAACCGACTTCGTCGCCGGGAGTGAAGCCGGGAAATACAGTCTTTCCCTGCGTGATCGGTTGCTCCGACGTAGATCGATTTCAGAGTTGCGACCTGGGGCGCGGTGAGACAGGAGAGTTCTTCTTCGCCTTTGCAGAGGAGGACTTGCGGATCGAAGCGGCACTGGGAGGGGTTGTTGATGATGCCGTCTTTCACGCCGTCGAGGGCGTCGCAGGCTTCGAGCGAGGCTTTCTGAAGTGCGGGCAGCTTCATGCTCGAGAAGTAGGCGCGCGGATCGAGCTGGCGAGCCTGGACGACGTAGACCGCAGCTCCAAGCATGCTGGACCAGCTATTGGCGGGGGCGCCGGCAAGGATGCCGTCGTAATCGTCGGGAAAGCGCTGGGCCTCCATGAGAGCTTCGCGGCCTCCATCGGAGCAGGAATCGAAGTAGGCTTTCTCATCGTGCTTGCCGTAGAAGGCAGTGACAATTTCAGCGGAGCGAAGGCGAGTGAGGTGAACGGCGCGCCAGCCGAAGTCTTTGACTTTTTCGGGGTGCTGCCACGCCCAGCTTGCATCGGTAGCTTCGGCCTGGTGACCGGCATCGGAACCTGCAACCGCAAAGTTGCGCTTCAGATAGTTTGCGAGCTCATCGTAGCCGATGGAGCCGGCAAAGCCTCCGTTGCCCGCGCCGAGGAAGCGTCCATTCCAATTTTGTTCGGGCAGCCAGAGCTCAAAACGAATGGTGGAATCGGCAGCAGGGCGGATGATGCCGGCGACACGGCAAAACGCCGGCAGTCCAGTTATCGGCGGGTGCGACGGGGAAGCCGGAACGGGAGCGCCGGCGGCGATGGATTCCGCTGAAGTGATGGTGGTGTTTTCGAGCTTGAGAGATTTGAGCGAACTGCAGTCGGCGGCGGACAGCAGCCCGGGGCAAAGGATGGAAAAGGCTATCAATGACAGGAAATAAAGTACGAAAGATGTGTCTCACAATTCCTCCGGGACGCGGCCAAAAGCCCGGGCCCTTTATAGCAGAGGCCTGAAGGCTTGTCTCAGGGCGATCGGATTTTCTGTCGCCATAGTCAGGAAGTGGGTAGACTTTCGGCAATGATTCGAGCACTGCTATTCCGCGCGCTTTCAACCGCGTTCGTGTTTGGAGGGGTGTGCGCCGGGGCTGCCACGGTGCTGGGGCAGCAGAATACGTCCCGCAGTTTCGACCCGGACAAGTGCGGTCCGGTCGATCCGGCCTATATCAGCACTGCAAACGCGACGGGCGGAGTGCCGCTGTTTCTGCAACGGAGCGAAGCGGGCAAGGCGATGCAATTGATGCGGGAGTCGACGCGGCCAAACACGTCAACCGTGTTTTGGGCGTCGGCGAAGTTGGCCGGGCCGCCCCAGAGTTTCGAGATCCCGGTGGATTCGTCGATGCAACGGATCACTTTTACTTTTTCGGTGGATACCAAGGGGAGTCGGCTGGTTTTGAAGCGGTCGGGTGGGCAGGCGATCCGTGAAGGATCGGAGCGCACCGAAGACACGGAGCTGAATTGCGGGCGGATTATCACGGTGGACAAGCCGGAACCGGGCATCTGGCACGCGGAAGTGAACGGGAGCGGAACCTACTGGCTCGCAGCCGAGGGGCAAAGCGACATTTACTTCATCAAGGCGGAGTTTGTGGAGCTGGGTGGCAGGCCGGGACACCAGGGGCTGTTCAAGATCCAGGGCCAGCCGATTGCGGGCCGGCCGGCGATTCTGCAGGCGTCGATGTCGGCATCGGAAGCGAAGACAACGGAATTCGGTTTGGTGAGCGAGGGAGGCGAATTGCTCCAGAAGGTGAGGATGAAGGTCACGGATCCGGATCGCGAGTTCCTGGAATTCACTGGAGATGTGACGCCACCGGATGTGCCGTTTCGGATCGCGATCAGTGGTGTCGATTCAAAAGGGATGAAGTACCAGAGGTTCGATGCGCCGCTTCTCCGGACGGCGACGGTGCAAGTGATTCCGAAGCTGGATTTCGATGAGATTTCCCCTGGGGCCAACAAGGAAGCTGTCTTCGAAGTGAAGAATCTGGGGCCGGCACGGAATTTCAAGGTGATGGTCACGGATTCGAAAAGATTCGTGACCAGCGTAAAGCCAACGGAGCTTTCAATCGCGGAACGCGGCAGCAGCTTTGTTCATGTTCAGCTTGCCGTGCCGAGAACAGCGAAACCATATTCTGACGACGACCTGGTAGTCGTCGCGAACAGCAGCTCAGGCGCCGCTACGACGAATTCGGCCATCGTGCACCTGGAAGTTTCGGGCGGATCTCATCCTTGATGCTTTCGGCCAGCTGGATATCCACCGCTTCCACATTGCGCGGAGTTCAGCGGAAGTATGCTCAGTAATAGATTCCGTGTCGGATTTTGCCCAGAGCGTCAAACAACAGGTCGACATCGTCAAGGTGATCGAGGGGTACATCCGTCTGCGCAAGGCGGGGGCGCAGAACCACTCCGGGCTGTGTCCTTTCCATAAGGAAAAGTCGCCGTCGTTCAGTGTGCACGCGGTGCGGCAGTTTTATCACTGCTTTGGGTGCGGTGTATCGGGAGACGTGTTTTCGTTCGTGGGCAAGATTGAGAACGTGAGTTTCCCTGAGTCTGTGCGGATCGTGGCGCAGAAGGCGGGGATTCCGCTGCCCAAGCGGGAGTTTTCGTCGCCTGAGGAAGCGGCCGAGGCACGGATGCGGGGGAAGCTGCTGGATCTGCATGAGGCGGCGACGAGCTGGTTCGAAGAGCAGCTGCGCGGTCCGGAGGGAGCGCTGGCGCGCGAGTACCTGGCGGGGCGCGGGATGACGCCGGAGGGGATCCGGACGTTTCGGATCGGATACGCACCGGACAGCTTTGGAGCGTTGCGAGATCGGCTGAGCGGGATGGCGGACGAGGCGGCGCTGCGGGCTTCGGGGCTGTTCAGCTCGAAAGAGCAGGGAGATGGGACACAGGGGCCGATCTATGACCGGTTTCGGAAAAGGGTGACCTTCCCGATCGCGAACGAGAGCGGGCGGGTGATCGCGTTTACGGCCCGAACGCTGGAAACGGGCGAGAAGGCCGGGGCGAAGTACATCAATTCTCCGGAGACGCCGCTTTACCACAAAGGAGAGGTGCTTTTTAATCTGGACAAAGCCAAGTCCGCGATCAGGCAGGCGGGTTATGCACTGCTGGTTGAGGGGCAGATGGATTGTATTTCGCTGTTTTTGCGCGGGATTCAGCACGTGATTGCGACCAGTGGGACGGCTTTTACGGAACAGCAGGTGAACATCCTGCGACGTCATACGCAGAACGTGGTGGTGAACTTCGATCCCGATGCGGCGGGGGCTAATGCAGCAGAGAAGTCTATTGGTTTGTTGACGGAAGAGGGATTCAACCTGAAGCTGGTGACCCTGGATGGGGGGCTCGACCCGGACCGGTTTATTCGAGAGCGAGGTGTGGAGGCATACACGCAGGCGGTGATGGGGGCTCGTCGGCAGGCGGACTACCTGATCGAGCGCGCCCGGCAGCTTTCTCCGGGGACCACGGCGGAGCAGAAGCTTAAGCAGATGAACTATCTGCTGCCGCACATCCGGCGGATTCCGCATGAGCTTGTGAGGCTTGAATTTGTCAGGGACGCCTCGCAGAAGCTCGGAATCGATTCTGCCGTGATGCTGGGGGACCTGCGGCAGGCGGCACTGAAGCGGCGGGACCGGATCGAGGTGCGGGCGACGGCGCTGTCGGAGGTGGAGCGGGTTCTGCTGCGGGCCCTGGCCATCACCGATCCGGAGCATGAGGAAGCCAGGCGTGAGACGGCAGACGCGGTGATGCAGCAACCGCAGTGGTTTGAGGGGCTTGCCGTTGCGCCAACGCTGAGCCTGCTGGCGGCGCGGGGGGCGCGGGACCCGATGGATGCGGTGGAGGACCCGCAACAGAGGGCTCGGTTGGCAGAGGCTTTGCTGGCGGAGAAGGAACCTCCTTCGCTCGATAGCGTGAGGGGGGCAATTGTCAGTTTGCGGCAACGGAAGAGAGAAGCGGAGCTCCGGGATGTTCGGGCGCAGATCGCGGAGACGGAGCGGCGGGGCGATTTTGCGGAGCTTGCGCGGTTGACGCAGCGAAAACTGGAGCTGGACAGGGAGCTTCGGCGGTTGCAGAATCCGGAAAACGGGCGAAATTTCTAAGGTAGGCGGCTGATTTGTTTGAGTCGGTTTAAGGCCTAAATCCGTCTATATAAGAGGGAACAGCAGGGCAGGATCGGCGGACTGTCTCTGGCCCGGTCTCGACAAGCAGGAAACGGGAGTTACCAGCGGGGAGTCCGGGATCGAAAATTCACCGGTTTCCGGTGAGTTGAGCTGTGTTAATCTATTGATCTCTGTGAGGATGCGCGCCCCTTTGCCCCATACATGAGCTTCGGCTCGCGGGCGACTCAGGCGAAACCTGAAGCGCGAACATCCTGCTCCGAGCGACTACGAAGACCGCTTCTTTTTTGCGGGAGACCGCGAGACGTGTCTGCATGCGTGCATCAGGCATCAAAAACCTGTTGGCGTGTGAAGGGAGCTATGCACTGGTGCGCGAGCCGGTGTTGAAACTTGATCGCGCTGGAGAGTAGGAACAGTTTTGGCCATCAACGACAAATTCGAAGACGACATTCAGAACCTGATCGAGACAGGCAAGGACAAGGGCTACCTGACTTACGGCGACGTGAACGAGATGATGCCGGAAGACATGAGCACTTCGCCGGACGATATCGACGATCTGATGACAACCATCAGCGGTCAGGGAATCGATCTGCTGGATGCGCCGAAATTCGGCGCCGACAAGGACTTTGAACTCGAGGAGGGCGAGGACGTCGAGCTTGACCTGACGCCCGGCACACTCGAAAAAACCAACGACCCCGTTCGCATGTATCTGCGCGAGATGGGAACCGTTCCGCTGCTGACGCGCGAAGGCGAAGTAGAAATCGCCAAGCGAATCGAGCGCGGACAGCTGCGCGTGTTGAAGGCGATTTCGCGTTCGCCGATTGTGATTCGCGAGATCGTGGCGCTGGGTGAAGACCTGAAGCGCGGCGTGCGCAACGTGAAGGAGGTCGTGGTCTTCGACGAAGAAGAGCTGACCGAAGACGTTGTGCAGGCGCGCGTGAAGTCGACCGTGGGCCGCATCGACGCGCTGGTGAAGCACCAGAAGAAGATTGCTCTGCTTGAAGAGAAGCTGGCCGCGGCGAACAGCAAGACCAGCCAGAGAGAGCTGCGCAAAACGCGCTGGCTGATCGCGCGCGAGAAGGTATATGTCTCGCGGATCGTGCGGGAGCTGAAGTACACGGGTCTTGAGCGCAAGCGGCTGCTCGACAAGGTGAACAAGACTGTCGACACGATGCGCACGCTGGAGCGGCAGATCCGTTCGCTCGACCAGAAGTACGAGGCCAGCAAGAGCGAAGAGCTGAAGAAGGAATATCGCCGGCAGCAGAAGAACTGCAAGGTCGATCTGGAGAAGATCGAGGGCGACGCGGGCGTGTCGATCACGGAACTGAAGCGCACGCAGCGAGAGATGATCCAGGGCGACATGGACGCCGAGCAGGCGAAGCGGGAGCTGATCGAGGCGAACCTTCGACTGGTGGTTTCGATTGCGAAGAAGTACACGAACCGCGGGCTGCAGTTCCTCGACCTGATTCAGGAAGGCAACATCGGCCTGATGAAGGCGGTGGACAAGTTCGAGTACCGGCGCGGATACAAGTTCTCGACGTATGCGACGTGGTGGATTCGCCAGGCGATTACGCGCGCGATTGCAGACCAGGCGAGGACGATCCGTATCCCGGTGCACATGATCGAGACGATCAACAAGCTGATCCGTACGTCTCGTCAACTGGTGCAGGAGCTGGGCCGCGAGCCTTCAAGCGAAGAGATTGCGCGGCGCATGGATATTCCGGTCGCGAAGGTGCGCAAGGTGCTGAAGATCGCACAAGAGCCCATCTCGCTGGAGACACCGATCGGTGAAGAGGAAGACTCGCACCTTGGCGACTTCATCGAAGACCGGCAGGCGGTATCGCCGAGCGAGGCTGTCATCAGCGTGAACCTGAAGGAGTACACGTCTCAGGTTCTGCGCACGCTGACACCGCGCGAGGAGCGGGTGATCAAAATGAGATTCGGGCTGGAAGACGGCTCGGAGCACACGCTGGAAGAAGTAGGACAGAGCTTCCAGGTCACACGCGAGCGCATCCGCCAGATCGAAGCGAAGGCGCTGCGCAAGCTGCGTCATCCGTCCCGGTCGCGCAAGCTGAAGGCGTTTGTCGACGGCGTGAAAGAGATGTAGCACCTACGGTGCGGTCCGACTGCGCCTTCGGCGCCAGGGATCGCGGAAGTGTAAGTGGAGCGGGAGAGTGCAACGAAAGCCGTGGCCGAAAGGCTGCGGCTTTTGCTTTTTGCCGGATCGCCCGATTGGATCGACGCGTGGGTTTGTCTCAGGTACAGCCTTCTCTGTATATTGAAGTGTCCGTTTAAAAGTGAAGAGCATGAACAGAAGATCAGGCACATTCCTGGCAGCATGGGTAAGCGTTTTCTTGACGGGGTCGCTATTGGCCCAAGTCCAGACCGAGGTTCCTGCACCAGTGGCTGGTGCAAAGCCGGTGACCGTGGAGCACATCAAGGTTCATGGCAAATCGCTGGAGGGGAATCTTGAAGGCGACGCCGTAGACCGCGACGTCTTCGTCTTTTTGCCACCCGGCTACAACAAGGACAAGCGTCGCCGCTATCCGGTTGTGTATGCGTTGCACGGCTATTCCATCGGCGCCGAGCAGTGGAGCCACGAGATTCACGTGCCGCAGACCATCGAGGGCGCATTCGCGCAAGGCTCAAAAGAGATGATTGTGGTGCTGCCCGACTCGAAGACACTGCATAACGGGTCGATGTATTCGAGTTCGGTGACGACGGGCGACTTTGAGAACTTCATCGCGCACGATGTCGTTGCTTATATCGACGCACATTACCGCACGATTCCTGAACGGATGGCCCGCGGTCTCGTCGGCCACTCGATGGGCGGCTATGGCGCAACCCGCATCGGGATGAAGCACTCCGATGTGTTTGGCAGCCTTTACATCATGAGCCCGTGTTGCCTGTCTCCGAGGATGGGAGGACCCCGAAACCCGGAAATCGAAAAGGCACTGGAGTCGGTCAAGACTCCGGAAGATTCGGCCAAACTGCAGTTCTTTGCCCGGGCCCAGCTTGCCAGCGCCGCTGCCTGGTCGCCTGATCCGAAAAACCCGCCCCTCTATCTTGACCTGCCTTACAAGGATGGCGTGGAGCAGCCGGATGTGTTGGCAAAATGGACCGCTAACGCGCCACTGGCTTTCATCGATCAGTACATCGACCAATTGCGCCGTTATCGCGCCATTTCGATTGACGTGGGCGATCAGGATGGGCTGCGTGACGATACGACAAAGCTGCACGCGGTGCTCGACAAATACGGCATCGCCAATGGATTCGAAATCTACCACGGCACGCACACCAGCGCTGTAGCCGATCGATTTCAAAACCACGTGATGCCGTTTTTCAGCAAGAATCTCTGTTTCAAGACGGGCTGCGAATAGCCAAACAACATGATTTGGACGAGACATCCGAGAGCCGGCGATGCGCCGGTGTGATAATTCGGAACGAGTGTTGATTTGTGCTTGCCGGGGGATTGGGCGAAATCGAAAGTCGTTTTCGTTGGGCTGATGAGCATTCCTGGAATGCTTACTATGTTCTCGTTGGATCAAGCAGCAGGGCAGGACACATCCTATGCGCCCCGCGAGCAGCAAATTCCTCCTTCTTTGTGCTTCACGATTCGGGGTGCGGGGGAGGGCGGATATGTTCCGTGTACTTCCGCAAGTCATGCGCAATGGCTGGCGGATATCACGCACTGGCGGATGGAGCGGCGTATTCGCATCGGGCCAAAGGGCGCGTTTCGAAGTGTCCGGAATCGGACAACAAAGTGCGATAGCGAACAAGGTCCTGGGGCCGGAAGTGCAGGGGATTGCAATAACTTGAGTGGAATGAGGCGAGAGCTGGCCGTGGGCAGATGGCATCAAAGTTGCGACTTATCCTTGTGAGCCGGGCATCTGCTCGGCGCGGGAAATTGTCACAGGACGTTCCCGAGGGGAGAGGCGATGGCAACTCAGACATTGGTTTCCGGCGGACAGCTTATTCCCCGGCTTTATGACGACAGCACAGGCCGGGACGAGACTCAATCGGGCCAGTACACGGGACGCATTGCGCTCAAGTCGCGCGGGCGCACCCTGTTGGTTCCGGTCTCTCATGTGTGCTGGATCGGCGCAGAGGAGAATTATGTGCGTATCTGCACCGGCAATGAAAGCCATCTTCTGCGGGAGACGATGAGCTCGATTGAACAGCGTCTCGATCCGAAGCAGTTTCTCAGGGTTCATCGATCGGCCATTGTGAATCTCCGCTACGTCAGGGAGGTGCAGGGCAAGACGCGGGGCGAATGCACGGTGCATCTCGCGAATGGACAGAAGCTGCCGATGAGTCGAAGCTATCGCGCGCGGGTTGGCGAACTGCTCAGCCGTTGCGTTCTGCGCTCGGCGCCGGCGCAGCGAGAGCAGGGCGTTCAGTAGAGCAGATACTTCAAGCGCAGAGCGTTGAACTTCGCAATGGCATCCTGCCAGTTTTGGGCGATCCTCTGCGGATCGTCCCCTGCGATGAGTGCATCGAGCGTTGCGCGATTGAGCAGAAGCGCATCCAACGTCTCTGTCTTGAATTGGCCGGGGTAGAGATGATGCAGAGCCGATGCAATTTCAAGTCCCATTACCGGCGCATCCAGGCTCTCGCGGTCAGTGAGAAGGATGCTGACGCCGCCGCACTCCTGGTTGGCGTAGTTTGAAGCGGACGGCTTGAAGCGGATGGGCACAAAGCGCACTCCGCTGACTTGTCTCTCATTCAGGTATCGCGCGAGTTTCACCGGATCGATCCATGGCGCACCAACAACTTCGAATGGTGTGCCTGTTCCGCGACCAACGGAGATGTTGGTTCCCTCGATCATGCCGATGCCGGGATACAGGATTGCCTCAGTGAGGCTGCGGAGATTGGGCGATGGATTGATCCACGCCTGGCCCGTCGAGTCGAACCAGTCTCCGCGAAACCAGCCTTCCATGGGAATGACGATAAGTTTTGCGTTGATTGCCCGTTCGGCGTTGAACATCCTGGCTAGTTCGCCGATGGTCATTCCGTGGCGTACCGGTGTCTGCCAGTAGCCGACAAAGGATTGGCGTCCAGCGTCGGCGATGGGACCTTGAACGTAGGCACCGCCGAGAGGATTGGGGCGATCGAGGACAACGAGCGGTTTGCCGGCACTGGCAGCCGCTTCAAGGAAGTAGCCGAGGGTGGTTTCGTAGGTGTAGAAGCGAACACCCGCGTCCTGGATGTCGTAGACGATGAGGTCGAGGTCGGCCAGCTGGGCGGGGGTGGGGCGCCGCTTCGCATCGGTATCGCCGTAGACGCTATAGATCGGCACGCCGGTTGCGGAGTCTTTGGAATTGGCGATGCTGGTGGTATCAGAGGTTCCGGCAAATCCGTGCTCGGGGCTGAAGATCGCCTTTAATTGAAGCCCTGGAGCATGAGCGAGGACATCCACGGTGCGGCGGCCGCTCGCATCGATGCCGGTTTGATTGGTTACGAGACCGATTCGCAGAGGATGGTTCGAGTCGAGATGAAGGTCGCTGAACTGGCGCTCTTCGAGGACGTCGATTCCGTTTTTCACTTCGCCGTTGCGAGAAGTGATTCGGCGGGCGGCCATGATGGACTCGTTGTAGCCGGTGATCCGAGCCTGCTGGAGCTTGTCTTTTTCGCTCACGGTCAGGTCGAGGTCCTGAACGACGACAGTGGCGATACGGGCGCGAATTGACTCGAGGGATTTCCCGCCGCGGGGATGCACCGCGTTGGTGAGGAGGATGATGTAGGTGTCGGTGAGGGGATCGATCCAGAGGGAGGTTCCGGTGAACCCGGTGTGGCCGTAAGAGCCGACGGGAAGAAGCTCTCCGCGATTGGTGGCGAAGGAGGAATCAATGTCCCATCCGAGGCCGCGCACTTCTGATGCAGTCGCAGGTTGCTGCGGAGTGGTCATCTTCTCGATGATGATGCGGCTAAGGATTTTGTCGTGGTGCAGCAGCTCATCGGCGAACTTCGCGAGATCGTCGGCGGTTGAGAACAGTCCAGCATGACCGGAAATCCCGCCCATGCGCCGCGCAGTTGGATCGTGCACAATGCCGTGCAGCATCGAATGATTTTCGTCGTACTGCGTGGGCGCGATGCGCGAGACCCACTCCGCGGGAGGCTGAAAGGCTGTGTCGTTCATTCCCAGGGGAAGGAAGATGTTTGACTCGGTGTATTCCTTCAGAGACATGCCGGAGACCTTCTCCACCACGAAGCCCAGGGTTTCGAAGTTGATGTCGCTGTATTCAAAATGTGTGCCGGGAGGGTGGGTGGGCTTCTGTTCCATGATCATGGCATATGCGGTCGGCGCGGCCATGCCACTGCTGGAGAAGGTCGATATCGGGCGCCAGGCCGGAGTAGTGCGTCATCAATTCACGGATCGTAATGTCGCCTTTTCCGTTTTGCGAGAACTCGGGGAGATAGGTTGCGACCGGCTCGTTGAGGCGTACTTTTCCTTCCTGCACGAGTTTCATGATGGAAGTAGTGGTGGCGACGCACTTGGTTAAGGAGGCGAGATCGAAGATCGTATCCGGAGTCATCGGCTCACGGATGGGCTCGACGGAGCGCAATCCGAAGGCCTTGCGATAGACCACGTTTCCGTCGTGGCCGATGAGAACGACGCCGCCGGGAATCTGTCCGGTGTCGACGGCTTTCTGCATGATGGCGTCGATGGATGCGAAATGCGGAGAAGCCGTTGATTTGGTGGACGGGCTTGTTTGCGGAGCCTGTCCGTGCGCGTCCGATGCGCTGAAAATCGCGATTAGAAATGCCAAAGACCACAAGGTTATTCGCCGGGAGTTTGCGCTTGCTGAATTGAGAGAGCCGGAAGCTCCGGCCTGGGCTGCGCCAGGTTGCATTTCGTTTCCTCTACTTGGGAATTTATACGCGATTGACGCAGGGTGCTGTGTGCGAAAGACGATGTGGCGATCGTGGATGAGCCGCGGCGCTGGAGGGAAACCTCAAGCGCCGCTGGACTGGCGCGGTGCTATTGCGGCGGGGTGTGCCCGATGAACTTGTCGGCCCACTCGATGAAGTACTTCATGTTGGGGGCGTCGGTGTGGCCGCCGTCATGCTGGCGCCAGGCTAGCTGGCCATCGAGCAGGGCAATGTTTACCGGGGGCATGGTTGCGGTCCGATAGTCGCCTTCCACGTCGAGTCCTTTCGCACCAAGCAGTTTGAAGACGCGGCTTGCGTCTACCGTCGCCATCCAGCTTCCTTGATGGTCGAGCCATTTGGCGTCGCCCTTGGCGGGAATCCCATAGCTGATGAAGGTGAGGCGAGGCGCGCAGAGCGCGATCAACTCGTTGGAGTCAACGGGCAGATCGCCGGGATTCATGCTGCCGAATGTGGCTTCAGAGGCTCCGTATTTGATGAAGTTGCCGGCCATCCAGTAGTACTCGCCGCCGGTGAGGCTCTCGACCGCTTCGCCGAAGTTGCGGCGCAGCAGCGTCGCTCCGCCCTTGCCGGATGAGCCGACCAGGACCATGGCAAAGCGCTGATCGAAGGCCATGGTTACGAGAGCAGCCTTGCCGTAGCGGGAAACGCCTTCGATGCCGACGTGCTTCGCGTCTACGGCGGGGTCTGTCTGGAGATAATCGAGACCTCGTCCCGCGCCCCATGCCCACGCCCTGAGCGCGCCCCAATCTTCGGGTTTGCGCGGCTGGCCTTTGTTGACAAGGCCGATGATGCCCCGGGTCAGGCCGGCTCCATCGTCGGCCTGCACGCTGGCGGGATCAATAAAAACGAATCCCCAGCCGGCGGCGACAAGCTGCCATGTATTCGGCAGACCGCCGTCTTCATTCAACTGCGGAAACTGAAACGGCGTGTTCTTGACCGGCTGCCAAGCCGGATGCTGCTCGAACACGGCCTTGAGCGAGGGGTCCTGCTGCACGAGGAGGGCTTCCCATGCTTTATTGATTTTGTCGATGTCCTCGCCGCCCGGCTCATTGGGATTTGGGAAAGCGGCGCGGCCAAACATCATCAACACCGGGACGGGACCTTTCGCGCGCGCGGGCAGCACCTCCATCATGTGGATGTGAACGCTGATCGCGGGGTAGGAGGAATTGTCGACGACGCCTTCGACGTCTTTAGCGATCACGGGAGTGAAACCGATCATCTCGTGGTCAACAGTGTTCACCTGCCACTTCACTTGCGGGACGTCGTTCGGGACGCGTCCGTAGACGTATTTCGAAAACATCTCCACGAGTTCCGGACGGCGCTTGTTTAGCCACATCTCCGGCGTAGTGACTTTCTGGCCGTCGCTCATGGTGAGCGGGTCGGGAATGTTCGGGTAGGGGTTTGCCTTTGACTCGTCGTAGTTCGCGTGGTTTGGGGCGTTCTCATTTCCGCTTGGTCCCGGCCGCAGCGCCTTGATGCCGAGCTGGTCCATCATGTTCTGGCGATCCTGGTCGGCTGTGAGTGTGACCGGCGAAGGCGCCGAACTCTGCGACTGGGCAATGCCGCAGAGAAAACTGGACAAAACTATGAGGACAGACAAATGTTTCATAGAGGTCACGCATCACTCCGGGGTGCTATGCTTGGCATCGCTTCGCAAAGCGATTTAGTTGGGGGTTCATCTTAAATCTTCGCCTATGGATCACGCACGGAAATTTTCTGTTTTGATTGCGGTGTTCGGCTTCTGGATGGGCACGGTTGTCCGATGCGCAGCCCAGGCCCGCTTCAGCAACGGCGACGTGGGTGGCAAGCTGGGGCGCTTCGCAACAGATTCCGGAGCCGCAGAATGCGCTCCCGCCTGAGGACCTGACGGACGCGACCGTGCGGCAGATCTTTCATCTGTCGATTGGCGGACCGGCGGTGCGCGTACGCCTTTCGAATGCTTTTGGAACCGAAGCGCTGCGCATCACGTCGGCGCACATTGCACGGCCGGTGTCGCCTGCATCGCCGGCGATTGATCCTGCGAGCGACCGGCCGCTGACATTTGCCGGCAATCCAGAAGCGATCATTCCGCCGGGCGCGGAACTGATCTCAGACCCTGTCGAGTATTCTGTTGCGCCGCTGTCGGATCTAGCGGTTACGTTTCACCTGCAATCGCCGCCTGCTCGCGAAACGGGACATCCGGGATCGCGGGCGACCTCTTACTTCGTACATGGCGATATGCCGGCTGCGGCGACACTCACGGAACCGAAGCACATCGACCACTGGTACCAGGTTTCAGAAATCGATGTACAGGCTCCGCTGAATGCCGCGACGGTGGTCGCACTTGGTGATTCCATCACGGACGGGCACGGCGCAACCACAAACGGAAACGACCGATGGACCGATGAGCTGGCGAAGGCGCTGCAGAGCACACCGGCAACACGCGATGTCGGGGTTTCCAACCAGGGAATCGGCGGGAATCATCTGCTGACCGACGGGCTTGGGCCGAACGCACTGGCTCGTTTTGATCGCGATGTGCTGGCGCCGGCAGGAGTTCGCTGGGTCATCGTGTTTGAAGGCGTAAACGATCTGGGTGGAGTTGCGCGCGACGGCGAAGTTTCGCCGGCCGAACATGCCGCGCTCGTCGAACGCGTGCTGGCGGCCTATCAGCAGATTGTGATGCGCGCGCATGCTCACGGTCTGCGCGTATTCGGCGCGACCATTACGCCATACACCGGATCAGCGTACTACCATCCCGGGCCGCTAAGTGAAGCGGACCGGCAAGCTGTGAATCGCTGGATACGCACGCCGGGGAACTTCGATGCGGTGATCGATTTCGACGCTGTGGTGCGGGATCCCCAGCATCCGGATCAGCTTCTTCCCGCCTACGATTGCGGAGACCATCTGCATCCCTCTCCAGCGGGGTACAAGGCAATGGGCGATGCGATTCCGCTGACTCTCTTCAATCACTAACGGGGGCGTCGTCTGAGCGAAAATGAACTTGTGCCGGCAGGGCGCTCCGCATGATTTCGGAAACGGATCAACGCAACACAGTTCGAAAGATCATTCACGTGGACATGGACGCGTTCTACGCGTCAGTCGAGCAACGGGATGATCCGCAGCTTCGCGGGAAGCCTGTGGTTGTGGCGTGGCGCGGGAAGCGTTCGGTAGTCTGCGCGGCTTCGTATGAAGCCAGGAAATTCGGTGTTCGTTCAGCGATGGCCGCGGTACAGGCAGAGCGGCTGTGTCCTGTTGCGGTTTTTGTTCCGCCGGACTTTTCACGCTATCGTGCTGTGTCGAGAAGCGTGCGCGAAATCTTTCTGCGGCATACCGACCTAGTTGAGCCGCTTTCGCTGGATGAGGCCTATCTGGATGTCACGGAGAACAAGTCCAATCTTCCCAGCGCAACCGAGGTTGCGCGAACCATTCGCGAGCAGATTCGCAGCGAGGTGAATCTGACAGCCTCGGCGGGGGTGGCGCCGAATAAATTTCTTGCGAAGATCGCTTCGGACTGGCGCAAGCCGAACGGGCTTTTCGTGATTAAACCGGCCGAGGTGATCGATTTTCTTACGCCGCTACCCGTCGAGCGATTGCCGGGAGTAGGAAAGGTGACGGCACGACGGCTTACGGAGATCCATGTGCGAACGGTTGGAGATATTCGCAAGCTGGACATCTCGATTCTTGAGCAGAAATTCGGCCGGTACGGCGTGCGCCTCTACGAACTGGCGCGCGGAATCGATATGAGTCCTGTCGAACCCAATCGGCCCACCCAGTCGATCTCCGCAGAGGATACGTTCGAAAACGACGTGCTTCTCAACGAGACGGCACAGATGATCCGCCGACTCGCTGAGAAAGTGTGGCTCGCGTCGCGGAAAGAGTCGAGGATCCCGCGAACCGTGGTTCTCAAGTTAAAGACGGCAGAGTTCAGCATTTTGACGCGCAGCCATACGCCACCGTCGCCGCCAACTTCGTGCGAAGAGCTTGCGGCGTTCGCGCTTTCGCTTCTTGGCAGGGTGAATCCTGAGCCGGGGCAGAAGTTCCGGCTGGTTGGGGTTGGTCTCTCGAATTTTCGCGATGCGGACGAGTCAGAAGATCCGCTTCTTTTTGATTGAATTGCGGACAAATCATTTGCCTTCAGGATTTCTTGTGGTTCCGATTGCGGTTTTCAGGTCGAAGAAGTGATCCAATAAGAGCAGACCAGGCATCAGATTCCTCAGCCGTCCATTCTGTGGGCCAGAGTGAAATACAGGGGCGCATTCCTGCGTGTGGGGAAGCGGCGCCACTGCTGGATCTGAACAAACAAGCGGAACCGGGAGTACATGGCGCATCTTTTCATCTGGATCGTTGCAGCACTCAGCATCGCACTGATGCTTTTCCGGCCATTCCGATTGCCGGAGGCGGTATGGGCCGCCGGCGGCGCGATCCTGCTTTGCCTCTTCAAGCTGATACCACTCTCGCTGGCAGGGAAGGCCGTGGCGGAGGGTCTGGACGTCTATCTCTTCCTGACTGGGATGATGCTCCTGTCAGAGCTTGCTCGGGATCATGGAGTCTTCGACTGGGTTTCCAATATCGCAGTGCGGCGGGCCCGCGGATCGTCGATGCGTCTCTTCACGTTGATCTACATCGTTGGCGCGATCGTCACGATCTTCATGTCCAACGATGCAACAGCGGTGGTTCTGACTCCGGCGGTCCTTACGGCGGTGAAGCGCGCCAAGGCTCAGCCGATGCCCTATCTCCTTGCCTGTGCTTTCATCGCAAATGCAGCGAGCTTCGTTCTTCCTATCTCCAACCCGGCCAACCTGGTCGTATTTCAATCGGCCATGCCGCCGCTCGTGCATTGGCTGGCGATGTTTACGCTGCCTTCGATCGCAGCCATAGCGATCACGTATCTGCTTCTCCGCTGGACTTCGCGGCGTGAATTGGCGACGACCTGCAATGGATCGACCGCAGACGTTCATCTCTCCGCGGTTGGACACACCTGTCTTTACGGAATTGTCGCAACGGCGATCGTGCTGATCGTCGCTTCCGCTCTGAACCGGGATCTCGGCCTTCCGACATTCCTGGCAGCGCTGGCCGTATCAATTATTGCGACGGTGCAGAGCCGCTCGAATCCAATGACTCTCGTGGACGAAATCAGTTGGAGCGTGCTGCCGCTCGTGGGCGGATTATTCGTGATTGTGGAAGCGGTAAAGAGTGCCGGGGCAGCGCAGATATTACGCGCAACGCTCGAACACATGATGCAACTGCCGCGACCCGAAGCGGCGTTTGGGATGGGCGCGGCTGTAGCGTTCGGGACGAATCTCTTCAACAATCTTCCGCTCGGGCTCATCGCCGGTTCCACGCTTCGTTCGATTCCCTTCGAGGCGATGGCGGCCAAGGTTGTTCTTATCGCGATCGATCTTGGTCCGAATCTTTCCATCACAGGTTCTCTCGCAACGATTCTCTGGCTGATTGCGATCCGGCGCGAAGGCGTTCACGTCAGCGGATGGGATTTCCTCAAAGTCGGCATGCTGGTGATGCCGGCGTCGCTATTGTTCGCGATCGCCGCCGCGCTCATTCTTTGAGCCGGCGAAGATGCAAAGCATCTTCCATCCTTTTGCGCGCATCGTAAGCTCTTACGGTCTTCTTTCACTCGTTGTGCTCAAAACAGAGATTCGTGCACGGAGAACCATGCCGCACGTTCCCCAGTCGACATACCGTTTACAGTTGCACGCGGGCTTCACTTTCGAAGATGCTGCGAAGGTCGCTCCCTATCTCAAATCGCTTGGTATTTCGCACGTCTACTGTTCTCCTTATCTGCAGGCCGCGCATGGCAGCATGCATGGATACGACGTTGTTGACCATCAGCGTGTGAATGAAGAGCTGGGCGGAGAAGAGGGTCATCGGCAATTCTGCGCGCGGCTTGCAGAACTCGGCCTGGGACAGGTGCTGGATATCGTTCCCAATCACATGGCTGCAGGCTCTCTCAATCAATACTGGTGGGACGTTCTCGAAAATGGGCCATCGAGCCGGTTTGCGACATGGTTCGACATCGACTGGCACTCATCCGAAGTCCGGCTTCAGAACAAGATCCTGATTCCAGTGCTGGGCGATCAGTATGGCAAGGTGTTAGCCGGGAGGGCAGATTGGGGTTGAACGAGATGGTGAATCCGTTCGCGTCCGTTACGGGGATAATCTTTATCCCCTGGCTCCGCGATCTCTCCCACTGGTTCTGACGAGGGCCAATAAGCACGTTGATAATCCAACCCTGAGTTTTCTGGCGGACAGCCTGTCGCGACTGCCCTTACCGGATGCCACGGACATGGAAGCAATCGAGTCGCGACATCGCGACAAGAAAGTGATCTCTGGATTGCTGCATCGCTTTTGCGAGGAGCATCCCAGAGCATTGGCCGCAATCGATCAGGCAATTGAAGAGCTGAACTCAGATCATGATGCCTTGGACGAGTTGCTGAATCTGCAACACTATCGACTTGCCTACTGGCGTACGGCCGACCAGGAACTTGGCTATCGCCGATTTTTTGACGTGAACAGTTTGATTGGGCTGCGTGTCGAGCGCCCTCATGTCTTCAATGCGACTCATCGGCGAATTCTCGGCTGGCTCGACCAGGGCGTGCTCGATGGAGTGCGTGTCGATCATCCCGACGGCTTGCGCGACCCGAAACAATACTTCACGCGTCTTCGCGAGCGATCGCCCGAGGCATGGATTATTGGCGAAAAGATTCTGGAGCCGGGCGAGTTTCTTCGCGAGGATTGGCCGATCGAGGGCACCAGCGGGTATGACTTTCTGAATGTGTGTAACGCATTTCTGATCGATCCGGAGGGATTGAGGGATCTGACCCGCATCTATCAGGAATTCACCCAGGAGCCAACCGACTTCGAGGCCATTGCGCATGACAAAAAGGTGAGCGTGGCGCAGGAAGCACTTGGAAGCGACGTGAATCGCGTTGCGAGTCTTTTCCTCGAGATCTGCGAGAACAATCGTGATCGGCGCGATTACACCCGTGCCGAGATCCGGCGAGCCATTCGTGAGGTCGCTGCGTGTTTCCGGATCTACAGAACGTACGTAGTGTCTGAGCGAGACGAAATTGTGGACGAAGACCGAAGAGAAGTCTTCGCGGCGGTGGAGCGTGCAAAGCTGCATCGGACGGATATCGACCCGGGGTTATTTGATTTCATAGCAGACGTTCTGCTGCTGCGGACGCGCGGAACTCTTGAAACGGAGTTTGTATATCGCTTTCAGCAATTCACGTCGCCGATCATGGCCAAGGGCGTCGAAGATACTGCTTTCTATTGCTACAACCGCTTGATCAGTTTGAACGAAGTGGGCGCGGCGCCCGACCGCGATGGGATGTCGACTTCGCAATTCCATGAATATTGCGCCGCGATGCAGAGCTTCGCATCCCTCTACGATGACGACGCTTTCCACCCACGATACCAAGCGATCGGATGACATTCGCGCGAGGCTTGCTGTGCTGACCGAGATTTCGGGGAAGTGGCGCCAACTCCTCAGGCGATGGTCCCGACAGAATGCGCGCATGAAGACAGGCAGATATCCGGATCGCAACACCGAGTATTTTCTTTATCAGACCCTGATAGGCGCGTGGCCGATATCGCAAGACCGGTTGAAGGAATACATGGAGAAGGCTTCGCGTGAGGCGAAGCAGCAAACCTCGTGGACGCAACCCAACAAGGAATTTGAGGATGCTCTTCGATCGTTCATTGAGGGGCTCTTCGAGTCGGCTGAGTTCCTGTCGTCGCTCGAGGAGGTTGTGAAGCTCATACTTGCGGCGGGACGGGTAAACAGCCTTGCCCAGACACTGATCAAGTGCACCGCGCCGGGTGTACCGGATACGTATCAGGGCAGCGAACTATGGGATCTTCATCTTGTCGACCCTGACAATCGGCGGCCGGTGGATTACGAGTCGAGAGCAGCGTTGCTCTCTCAACTCGAAGCGGGAATGGGCATAGACGAGGTTGTGCGGGGCGCCGAACAGGGCTTGCCGAAGATGTGGATTTTGTATCGCGCGCTCAATCTTCGGAAGCAGAGGCCGGAGTGGTTTGGGCCCGATGCGGGATATACTCCGCTTGTGGTCGCGGGCCGAAAAGCAGAGCATGCGATTGCTTATCTACGCGGAGAGACGATTGCGACGATTGTGCCTCGCTGGAATCTCAAGCTTGCAGGGAACTGGTCGGGCACAACGGTCGCTCTTCCGGCGGGGCGCTGGAGAAACCACCTGAGCCAAGAGATTTTTTCCGGTGGAGCTGTGCCTCTACAATCCATGCTCCGCCAGTTTCCGGTCGCGCTATTACAAAAGGAAGAAGGGTGAACGTGCATCGATTCGAAGTGTGGGCACCCTTTGCGAAAACCCTCTCTGTGCAAGCAGGTGGAGCAGCAGCTTCCGTTGCAGGGCCCCGATGAGCAGGGCTGGTGGCGACTCAACGTGGATTCAGCCGGTCCCGGAACCGATTACGGGTACATCGTCGATGACGATCCGAGCCCGTATCCCGATCCCCGTTCGCAATGGCAGCCAAATGGCGTTCACGCACCTTCTCGACTCTACGATCACAGTGCGTTTTCATGGAACGACGCGGCATTTCAGCCACCGCCATTAGCCGGCGCCGTGATCTACGAGCTGCACGTGGGCACCTTCACGCCACAAGGAACGCTCGATGCAGCGATTGACCGGCTCGATTATCTGAATGAACTCGGTGTCACGCACGTCGAGTTGATGCCGATCGCTTCCTTCGCGGGCAATCACGGATGGGGTTATGACGGAGTGGCGCTGTACGCAGTCCATGAGCCGTACGGCGGTCCGGATGCGCTGAAGCGCTTTGTTGACGCCGCACACGGTCGCGAATCTCGCCGTTCTGCTCGACGTGGTTTACAACCACTTCGGTCCGGCGGGCAACTACACCGGCAAATTCGGACCCTACCTGACGAGCGCTCATAAGACTCCGTGGGGCGGAGCGGTGAATCTGGAGGAGGCCGGGTCACGCGAGGTGCGCCGCTTTTTTTGCGACAACGCGCTGATGTGGATGCGCGACTTCCACATTGACGGCCTGCGGCTCGACGCCGTTCATGCCTTTGTCGATCGATCCGCCATTCATTTTCTCGAGCAGCTGGCCGTGGAAACAGAAAGTCTCAGCGCGGCCACCCGGCGGGGCCTGGTGCTGATTGCGGAGAGCGACCTGAACGATCCTCGAATCGTCACGCCGCGCTCCTGCGGGGGTTTCGGCATGGACGCTCAATGGAGCGACGATTTCCATCACGCTCTGTTTGCCGTTCTGAGCAGGGAGAAGCCCGGCGGATATTACGACGATTTTGGATCCCTGGCTCAACTGGCGAAAGCCATTCGAGCAAACGTTCGTCTACGGCGGCATCTATTCCGCGCATCGGGAGCGGGTTCACGGCAGGCCTGTAGGCGCCCTTTCGCAACATCGATTTCTTGGCTTCATTCAGAATCACGACCAGGTGGGAAATCGCGCACTGGGCGATCGAATCACCGAATCGGCCGGCGTCGACAGAGCGAAGATCGCAGCGGCTCTCGTGCTTCTCGGCCCGTTCATTCCCATGATTTTCCAAGGAGAGGAGTGGGCAGCTTCAACGCCGTTCCTGTACTTCGCCGATCATGATGATCGGGAACTCGCGCGCCAAGTCTCGGAAGGACGGAAACGGGAGTTCGCCGCTTTCGGATGGGATCCCGCCTCCATTCCGGATCCAGAGAAGCGTGAAACGTTCGATCGGTCGAAATTGGACTGGCAGGAGCTCTCCGGTGCTGCACATGCCGACATGCTGGCGTGGTACCGCAGGCTGATCCAGCTTCGTCAATCGACGGCATGCCTGAATAACGGCGAACCCGGCAATGTCACGGTCAGATTCAGCGAGGATCAGAAGTGGTTTTGCATGCGCAGAGGCTCGATTGTTGTTGCCTGCAATCTTGCCGCGACCCGTCAGCCGGTACCGATTCCAGCCGGTGCGGAGGTGCTGTTCGCATCGGGCCACGGCGCAGTGGTTGACGACCGAATCGCCGATCTTTCGCCTGATTCGGTCGTAATCGTTTCGATAAAGGAAACGCTTTAGAAGTGCCGGATCGATTCGTGCCGGATCGGCTCGACGGGCGCCGGGACGACTTCAGGAGGCTGCGGAGGGACCCGCTCGGGTCTGTCCACCCTGCTCTCAAGCGATCTGCTCACGAGGTCGCGCGATCCCAATCCAATGGCGAGCGCCAGAGTCAGTACGATCCCTCCGAAAAGGATTCCAAACGCAAGCTCAACAATCTTTCCTCCCACTTCAAGGTGGTCGAGCACCATCGCAGCGGTCAAAACCAGAACCAGCCACTTGACGCCAAGAGAAAGGAAGCGCGCGTATTGAAGTTGCGCGTTCACTGCTCCGATGAGCACCGAGCGGGCGAGGAAGCGCGCAATCAGCGTTCCGGCAATGAGCAGGAGAATGGCTCCCACAAGGTGGGTGAGGTAGGGCAGCAGTGAGATGGGTAGCGGCGTACCGGTGGAGTACGAAGCGTCAAAAGCAGAGACGCCGATAATCAACCCAAGCAGCACGCAGCCCCAGAAAGCGACGCGCGCAATCAGCGCAGTAGGAGAGCTAGCGGGGGTCCACTCCGGGTTCCCTTGATTGAGTCTCTCATCGAACTTGATGAACGAGAGACCGCGACGCAGCAGAAACGATAACGTCGCACCGATCAAGGTAAAAAGCGTCAGCGCAACAAAGACCGCCAGGATGCCAGGCAAAACGGCAATAAAGAGGGAGAGCACTCGATAGACCGACTGCTGCAGCGCATCCGATATGTGCGACAGGAGCGAAGCATTACCGCTGTTGACGGGAGGCGGCGGACTGTAGTTCTGCACCGTCTGCATCATTGCGGCGAGGAAATTAGACATCGCACTCACTCCTTCCGTGGCTCAAGCCAGCTTTCGAACAACAACGGGGCACAATCGTGTCCCTTACGAGTTGAATCGATCCGGCCAGCGCCATCGCGAAACGATATACTGCTTTTCCGATTCGAACGCCGAGGCTACTGCCTCAACATGCACCTCGGAGTCTATGCCTGATCCGACCACGTTGATATGTCCAGCCACCCACGCGAGATAGAGCGGAATGAGCGCACCGAGCAGATGTCCGCGATTGATGGTTCGAAGCCGGTATGCCACGAGGAAATCGAAAACGATTCGGGCCCACAAGTTCTCCGGCATTCGAAAGACCGATGGTTCGACGACGGATAGTCTCTTCAAACCGAGGAGCGAATTGGGGGCAAGCACCAAGCGACCAGATTTCCTGCAGATTTGTAAATGCCAGCCGGAACGCCTCAACCATGGGTGCAATATCCACGCTGCCATCAATCGCCGGAGAGGAGGAGAATGTACGCTGATCGGGGAGAAGCCGGCGAGGCCGCTGCCAGAATGCGGCCTTTTCCTCGATGTCTGCGAACAGGGAGCCAGTAACCAGGGTAAGGATGGCGTTGACGTTGGGCTCTGCCGGTTGAGGCAGAACACGACTTCCCGTATCGATCTCCTCAATATTCAAGCCCGCGATCATAGCTTCGCTGACGGGCCAGACAATCGCGTCCGGCTGATTGGTATTTGCCAGCTTTTGAGCGACGGTGGCAAGCCGCTCAGCCATTCGCAGGGAAAGGGCCATATCGATGGAGAGGGGGAACCTGACGCGGGACGCAAAAAGGGCACGAGTCAATGGATAAAGAATTGCGGAGTTGACGAGGCCCGCGTTCGGCGGCAAGGAGTAATGGGGGACCGCGAGGTCAGCTTTGGATTCAACAATACTGTCTGCGAGGCCGCGGATTGCGCGCGGACTGAGCGAATCAGCTCCGGGACCAAGGATCAGGATCACGCGCGCGTCATTTTCTTTCGCCGCTTGAAAGGCACTCACGAAGTCTGCTGCCGCAATCGGCCAAACGGTGTTGGTAGCCTGCGTTGGAACGATTCGAAGAGTGGGAAAGGCAGTCCCGGTAGCATCGTTCGGAGTGGCAATGAGGAGCTCTTCAGTGCGGAACTCCGATGTGAGATTGGCAAAGACGCTCTCTAGTTGCTCCGAGGGCATGGGAGCCACAAACACGACGAAGTCCGCACGGTCAGGCGTGACAGTCGAGTGTGCATTCGAAACTGAATTCGCAGTTGCCATAGAGAGCCGGGGAGAAATGGATGAAGTGAATACGGGGCTGGGCTGCCTGCCCAGTTCCTCACTTAGATGCCAACAACTTTACAGCGATAGGATACCTGCTATGGGGATGTGTAACCATGCAGGGCGGTTATTGAGCTCGTACAACAGCTCGTAAAGCGCCTTTTCCAGAACATAGCCATCGAGAAGTCTCTGCGCCTCCTGCATCGGAGGAAGAAGTCCGGGGTTTGCGCCGACCGTTTGCCCATAGGCCCAAAGAAACTCGGCGGTCATTTCATTTTGCCATGCGATGGCCCAGTTCCTCAGCCGATTCGCTGCAGCTTTTTCTGCGGCTTCGGGATGTTCGTCGGCGTGCGCCTTGAGTCCGGCAAAGGCGGCATAGGAAAAAGACCGCAGCATACCGGCAACATCTTTGAGGGGCGATTGCTTCCGGCGCCGTTCTGCAAGCGGCCGGGCGGGCTCGCCTTCGAAGTCCAGCAAAATAAAGTCCTCGGCGGCTCCTTCATCGGCGACGCGAAGAATCTGGCCGAGATGGTAGTCGCCGTGAATGCGAATCCGATTACCCTTAGCGGGAAGCTGTGCGATCTTCCGGCTGCGTTCGATCAATTCAGCTCGTTTGGACAGCAGCAGGCCCGCCGAATCCGATACGGAGTCTTCCACCATTGAAAACCTGTTTTTGAGCGCCTCAAGCCCGGATCGGATCTGCGCCTCAATCTGCTTTGCGTCGATCTCCAGGTCAGAGGAAGATGTGGGTTCTGGAGCGAAAGCAGGTTCATCTCCCGCACTGCTCAGCGCGAGATGCAGCTCGGCGGTCCGCCGTCCCAGCAGAGCAGCCGCTTGCTTTGCTGCGCCGGCAACTTCCGGCAGATTTTCGGACCTGCCCGGATTCTGCAAACTGGGCCTGGCGATAATGGGCGGATCCGGTTCTGCGCCGATCTTGTCAAAAAAGCCCACCAACTGCCGCAGAAACCAGCTCCATCCGTCTCCTTCATTCGCGACCAGCCCCTGGAGCATGGCAATGGTTGCACGCTCCCCCACGGTAGACGTGAGGGAGATCTCGCCGAGGAACGGGGCAATTCGCTTGAAGTGGGCAACCTCGGTAAGAAACCGGCCGATCTCGACATCGGGGTTTTCGCCGGACTGGAGCCGCCTGAAAAGCTTCAGGATCAGCTTGTCTCCATAGATGATCGAGGTGTTCGATTGCTCTGCCGATCCGACCCGTGACTCAAGATGCCCATCGTGCTTCAGATCGCGAAAGGCAGTGGAGGGCCGGGCAGCCAGCGACGATTTAGAAACGCGTGCACGATCTGCCCACAAGGATTCGCGCGGCTGTCCCACTTGCGCGGCGGAGGTCGTTGAGGCAGGGGAGTCGGGTTCTGAGGTTGACACTGCCTCACCCGGCTGCACGTCCAGAGGCAGCGGCGGAGGAGGCACCACCGCGTTGACTTGTTCGCTTTCCCCAACCGCTACAGCCTGCTCATCCGCAGTTGTCGTTGCGGGTGGGAATTCGCCGGCGAGTGAGCGAGGGGATTGATCCTCCGGAGCGCCCGAAGGCACAATCTGCATCAGCGGGACAGAGGCGCTTCGCTCGATAAGGGTGAGCTCCAGTTGCCGGAAATCATCGCGAGCGGTTGCGTCATGCAGGATGGCAATTCCGGAAGACGACATCAGTGTCGTGAGAACGCTCTCCGGTCTGTGTGCCGAAACTTCGTCGGCTTCGCTTCCAACACTGATGGCGAGGGGCACCTGGTACACATCCGGGGCTCCCTCAAAATAGCTGATCTCCACGATAAAGACGGCCGGCGGAATGGGGCTATGATCGCGCGTCCTTTCGCCCTCGGGGTGCGCATGGTTCGAAAGGCTTCCCCAGTGGAGCATGCGAGCTGACTGGATCCTCCTGCTCTTAGCCCCAAACCAGCGCTGCCGCGGCAGCCAAGCCATGAGAGCAGACTCGATTTGCGCCAATCCGTTGGCCGCGAGCAAGCCCGTCCAACCTGCGGCGACCAGGTCAACGGCAGGCACTTCGCGATGTTCGTTGGGCTCCACGGCGGTCAGCTTGGGTTCCGGGATTTCGCGAACCTCGCCGGTAGCGGCCTGTAATTCCAGCCACAAGAAGGAATAGGGCGCGAGCGTCAACTGATAAGGTTCAGCCGTTACCGTCGGGAATGGCACATAGCCCAGCATTTCGACGGGCTCCAAGCCTTCATATGGCGCCAAGTCAAGAGACACCGGCTGGGCGAAGCGGCTGAGATTGGCCACGCACAAAACAGTCTCGTGGGTACCGTCTTCCCGCTCCATGTCGCGCAGATATGCCAGGATCTTTCGATTGGATGGATTGAGAAAGCTAAGGCTTCCGCGCCCGAAGACCTGAAACAGCTTTCGAAGCGCGATCATATTGCGCGTCCAATGCAGCAGGCTGGACTGATCTGCCTGTTGTGCTTCGACGTTGATGACCTGGTATCCGTAGATAGGATCCATGATCACCGGGAAGTACAGACGTGCGGGATCGCATCGCGAGAAGCCGGCGTTTCGATCGGAGGTCCATTGCATGGGAGTGCGCACGCCGTTTCGATCGCCGAGATAAATGTTGTCGCCCATCCCGATCTCGTCGCCGTAATAGAGAATCGGAGTTCCGGGAAAGCTGAGCAAGAGCGAGTTGAGCAGTTCAATGCGCCTTCGATTGTTGTCGACAAGCGGCGCGAGCCTTCTCCGAATTCCGACGTTGATCCTCATGCGCGGATCGGCGGAGTAGGCGAAATACATGTAGTCGCGCTCGTCGTCCGTTACCATTTCCAGCGTCAGCTCGTCATGGTTGCGCAGGAATAGACCCCATTGGCAGCTGTCAGGGATGGGGGGAGTCTGCGCCATGATGTCGGTGATTGGCAGCCGATCTTCTTGTCGAAGGGCCATGTAGATGCGCGGCATCAGCGGGAAATGAAATGCCATGTGGCACTCGTCTCCGTCGCCGAAATAGGGACGCACATCGGCGGGCCATTGATTGGCCTCGGCCAGAATGAGGCGATTGGCATAATCGGCATCGATGGCAGCGCGAATGGTCTTGATGATGTCGTGAGTTTCAGGCAGGTTCTCGCAGGATGTGCCATCCCGCTCAATGAGGTATGGGATCGCGTCCATACGCAGGCCGTCAACGCCCATGTCCAGCCAGAAGCGCATGGACTTCAGAATTTCTTCCAGCACTCGCGGATTGTCCCAGTTCAAATCCGGCTGATGCGAAAAGAAGCGATGCCAGTAGTAGGCTTTGGCAGTCTCATCCCAGGTCCAGTTCGATTTCTCTGTATCTGTGAAGATGATGCGGGCTTCTTTGAAAACCTGGTCAGTCTGCGACCAGACGTACATATCGCGTTCCGGAGAGCCGGGCGGGGCCAAGCGCGCCGCTTTGAACCAGGGATGCTGATCGCTGGTATGGTTGATGACCAACTCGATCATGACCTGCATATTGCGCTGGTGCGCGGCGTCGAGAAACTTCTTGAAATCGCTCAGCGTTCCATACGACGGATTCACATCGGTGTAATTCGCGATATCGTAGCCGTCATCGCGCAGCGGAGAAGGGAAGAAGGGCAATATCCAGATGCAGGTAATGCCGACGTCCTGCAGATAATCCAGCCTGGAGAGAAGTCCTTGAAAATCTCCGATGCCGTCATTGTTGGAATCAGAGAATGCGCGCACGTGGAGTTCGTAGATGATCGCGTCTTTGTACCAGAGCGGATCAGTTGCGCTTGCAAGCTTTTTCACTCGCGGGGTCTCCAAAGAGTTGGATGCTGTCTATCGCTAACGTGATGGAAGATCCGGGGCTTTCGGTCGATCAGTGTCGTTCTGGAAAGCCTCCGCACGTGGGGACTTGAGAATATTCTCAGTCGGGTAATCCAAGGCTAAAGGAAGTATTCGAAATCAGTCTCCACGCGCATCCGCCGATGGATTCTGAGAATGTGACCGGAAAGACGCGATGGGTTCAACTCGACATAGTTGCGGGGCCCCTGCCATAAATAGCGCGCTCCTGTAAGGAGGTCCTCGGCCTCAAATGGACGATCTCCGGGAATTTCGAGCTGCTCCAGGGGCAGGGTTACATGTCCTGCCTGTGTATAGTGCGGATCGAGGTTGACCACCATGATCAGGAGATTGGAACGATCATCGGACTCCTTGCTGTAGCAGATCAGTTGATCGTTGTCAGCGCCATGAAACTTCAATGACCAGTCGTTCTGCAGCGCGGCATTCTCATTGCGAATTGCGTTTACCCGGGCAATGAGATCGCGCAGGGAGTCGGGTCTCTGCAAGTCCCATTGCCGGATCTCGTACTTCTCCGAGTTCAGATATTCTTCGCTGCCATGCCTGACCGGCCGGTTCTCCTGCAATTCAAATGCCGGCCCGTAGATTCCGTAGTTTGCGCCAAGGGTTGCAGCCAGCAACAAGCGAATCACGAATGCCGGGCGACCACCCATCTGGAGGAATTCTGTCAGAATATCCGGCGTATTGGGCCATTGATTGGGGCGGAAAAATTCACGAACGGGCGTTTGTGTCAGCTCGGTGAGATATTGCGTGATTTCATACTTCCCATTTCTCCAGGGGAAGTAAGTATACGACTGGCTGAATCCCAGCTTGGCCAACCGGTACATGATCTTCGGCCGGGTAAATGCTTCGGCGAGGAAGAGTACCTCTGGGTGTTCGCGCTTGATCTCTGTGATCACCCACTCCCAGAAGGGAAAAGCCTTGGTGTGGGGATTATCGACGCGGAAGATCGTAACTCCCACGCCTATCCAATAGTCGAAGACGCTCTTCAATTCTTTCCACATCCCGTCCCAGTCTTCGCTCTCGAAGTCGAAGGGATAGATGTCCTGGTACTTCTTCGGTGGATTTTCCGCGTACTGAATCGTACCGTCGGGACGCTTTTTGAACCAGGCTTCGTGGTCTTTCACATACGGGTGGTCGGGTGCAACCTGGAAGGCGATGTCCATTGCGACGGAGAGTCCAAGCTGATCGGCCTGCCTGATGAATCGCCTGAAATCTTCGACGGTCCCGAGCTCAGCCAGGATCTCCTTGTGTCCACCCTCTTTCGCGCCGATCGCCCACGGGCTTCCCTGGTCCCCGGGTTTCGATTCCGGATTATTGTTGGGTCCTTTGCGGAATGTCCGGCCGATGGGATGAATTGGGGGCAGGTAGACGACGTTGAACCCCATCTCAGCGATGTAGGGCAAGCGCTTTTCGCAATCCGCAAATGTACCGTGCGCACCAGGCGAGTCTGCTGCCGAACGCGGAAAGAACTCGTACCAGGAGCTGAATCGGGCGCGCTCCGGATCGACCGAGATCCTCAGCTCCGGGCCCGACTCCGTAGCAAATCGCTTGTCTGGATAGCGCAGGACCATTTCATGGAGCATGGGGTCGGTGGCGTGGTTGCGCAACTGTTCCGGCTGCTTGCCGGCCTGCAAGGCAGCCGCTCGTTCGCTCAGCCAGGTGGCGTCACCGCCGGCAGCCCTTGCCGCGGCCTGGGTGATCAGGTCAGCCCCGATGAGGTAGTCGACGGCTGCATCGCTCTCCGCCTTGATGCGCTTGAGGAGATCGCGTCTCCAGGTCTCAAAGTGATCCACCCATCCCTGCACTTTGAATCCGTACAGACCCAATTCGCCGACTCGGAATGTTGCCTCCCAGCGGTCGTTTACCAGCGGCTTCATCGGGATCTCCGTCCATTCGTCCGAGCCTTCCCGGTGAGCCAGCAGCGAAGCCGCAATTGCGTCGTGGCCGTCGGTGAAAATATCGGCTTCCACGTGAACCTGATCGCCGACCGTGCGCTTCGCGGCAAACCGGCCGCAGTCTACCTGCGGCGTAATACCCTCGATGATGACCCGTTGGCGTCCATCCGAGCTTTTCTTTGTCATAGCTGTATCAAGTTCCACTTACGAGTTTCCGGGATTGATGTGAAACGCGTGTAACACCAGAAGTGCCAGCAAATGTTATTTCCCGGTCGTAGTTTCTTCGATCAGGCGTTTGTAGAGGTCGATGGTCTGATGCGCAATGGACGTCCAGCTAAAGATCTCTTCCACTCTTCGCCTGCCTGCCTCGCCGAACCGCCTGCACTTCTCCGGATTTTCGAGCATTTCATTGAGACGCGAAGCGAGGTCCCTGGCGAACTTTTCCGGATTTGTGGGGAAGCTGGTCACCGGGTCCTGATCGAATGGGACAAGGTATCCAGTTTCGCCGTCGACAACTACCTCTTTGATGCCACCTGTCGCGCTGGCAACTACCGGCGCCTTGCAAGCCATCGCCTCAAGATTAATGATCCCGAAGGGCTCGTAGACAGAAGGACAGCAGAAGACCCGGCAATTGCTGTAAAGCTGGATTGCATCCTGCTTAGTCACCATTTTCTCGATCCACACAATGCGCGGATGATCTTTGCGGGCTTCTTCGACTTTTCCCCGCAGCTCGGCTGCAATTTCAGGCGTATCCGGAGCGCCTGCGCAGAGCACCACCTGCGTATCTCTGGGCAGATACCGGATTGCATCCACGAGATGGGTTACACCTTTTTGCCTGGTGATTCGTCCGACGAACAGAACATAGGGAATGGCGGGATCCACCCCAAAGTCAGTCGAGTGCTCTTGTCTCGCTGGTTTTCTGGTACTCATCCAGGTCAATGCCGTTGTAAATGACGTGAATCCGCTGCGGGTCGACGTCGGGATAGGCTCGCTGAATATCAGCCTTAGTGCCCTGAGAAACGGCAATGACGGCATCCGCCTCGAGGATCGCGGTGCGTTCCATCCATGAGCTCATCGCATAGCCGCTGCCGAGTTGTTCCGCCTTCCATGCGCGCAGAGGCTCCAGCGAGTGGGTGGTCAGGACAAACGGCACGCCATAAAGCTTTTTGGCCAGGTATCCCGCCATGGAGACGTACCAGGTATGGGTGTGGACGATGTCGATCCCGTGTAGGGCCTTTACCTGTGTGAGATTGAGGCTAAATGCCTCGAGCGCTCCCTTGAACTTGCCTTCAGTGCCATTGGTGATGTCGTCCCAGGGCTCCGCACCGCGAACGTGCAGGTTTTTTTCGTCGGTGAATTGCGGACCCCAGCAATGCACTTCAACCTCGATATGCCGCGCCAGTTCGCGGCTGAGGTAGTCCACATGCACCCCTGCCCCTCCGTACACAAGGGGAGGGTATTCGCGCGTGAATAGCCCGACTCGCATTCTGTCCGACCCTTCTCCAGTTTCAGGGATGGTCATTTCGCCGATCTGTGATTCCTGCGATGTACTGAGGAACGAGCAAACGCGGCGAGGACCGAGAGCCGGTGACTAGCGCCGTTCTGCTTTCTGGCTGATCTAACTGCACCGCATGAGTTTAGTAGCTAGGGCGGCAGGGCGCAAGTTTCATCCCGGAGTTTGCCGGGGGCGATGGAACGGCGGTGCGCCGCGAGATTTAAATTGAGGCCAGTTTCCAAGTGTTTGAAGCTGGTCAAACGTTGCGGGACCAACCAGTGCGGACGGGTCAGCGCTCGCTCGCGAGCATTGCCGACGGTGCGTCCCTTCAGTCACTCACGACAGCAAGCTCGCACTCTGCTTCTGTCAGAACGGCGCGGCTCGGGGCTGCAACAGGCCGCTCCGCCACGGGTCTTTTGGGTAGAGTCTGCAGGTTTCGCTGGGAATGATTTGAATTACGGAAAGATCCTGGGATCCGGGCCGGTTCAAAGGAGACCTTGAATGTTTTTACAATCAGCCCCAGATCACTCCAGATGGTGGCATTTCGCATGTAGCGAAGGTCGATGCGCTCTTTGAGAGGCTTGATGCGGCGAAGATAAAACTGTTCGAGATGCGCTACCTCGATATGCTTGAGAATTTCCTCTTCCGATCGGAATGCGATGGTCGCCGCGCCGGTAATTCCGGGACGGAAATGGAGGCTGCGCTGCTCCGCGTATTGCGGCAGCTTGGGTCGCGGACCGACGAGGCTCATATCACCGCGAAGCACGTTATAGAATTGCGGTAATTCGTCCAGCTTGAACTTCCGCAACCAGCGGCCAACATGGGTGATGCGAACGTCTCCTTCTCGCGTCAGTCCCGGCCCGTGTTTTCTTTCCGATTTCGCAACCATGCTGCGGAACTTGAAAATGGAGAAGTGCCGCCCATTCAAACCTACCCGCTTTTGCACGAAGATGATGGGCCCCTCGGACGAGAGGCGGATGATAACGGAAATCAGAAGCATGGGAACTGCGAAAACGATCAGCACGAGGACAGCTACTGCGACATCCAGTATCCGTTTTGAAGATGAATGACTCCAGGACCTCTGATGCCGACTTCCGCGGCTATAAACATGGAACGCAGGGTTGCCCCCATCGATACGCCGCACGGGCGAAGCTGAATAGGGCCTCGTTCTGGGCTTTTTCGCAACACTCGAATTCTGCATCCACTCACCCGAAGGAAACAAGAAACAGGTCTTTTCAATTAGTCACAATTGGCGCACAAAACCTCTAAACACAACCAATACATGGTCTGACACTCCAGACCGTTGCAAAACTGGCAAAACAGCTAGCTTGTATCGATTCCCGAATAGTCGCAGCTCACGCACCTCGTCAAAATAGAAAACAGTTTCGACCTTTCCTGTGCCATGGGCGATTCAGACCACTTCTGCTCCACAGGTTGAGGAGCTGCCTCCGAAAACGAATCTCCTAAATCCGTACTTCGGTTCCAATGCTGAGATCGATACGCGCTCCTGACACGGCTTGGTGCAGAGTTTCGACCGTGCCGATGCTGGGATACCGTCCGTCTTTACGCGCAGAAGATGAGGCTCAACCAGCTGCGCCTTCCAACGTCCTCAAACGAAATCCTTTGCATCTTCAAGAGCCCATCAGTAGTGGGACTGAACTAGCGCCAGCATAGCAAATTCCGTTTAAAGTATCGAGTGGTTTTCCCTCAAAGTAACCAGAGGTTATCCACTTATGCAGTGGCCTCAAATTGACTAAGTGACTGGGATGATTAGAGAAAGCGATTACCTGTCCGAAGATATGCCTGGATTTTTAATCACACCTTAAAGTGACATTCGTCACGTCTTACTGTTTACCTGAAGGCCTGGCTGGCAAGCGCAACGCACTGTTTTCTCAGAACATAAGAAATCCGCCCCGCGTACAGCTCGAGCGGCAGGAGCTTTGCAAGGCGGTCCCCGGGGATATGAGTTTTGCACCAAAAATGCAGCAAAAAATTGGGGCGGCTTGCCAGGGAGATAGCCCCGGGACCACCCGCTTACTGGGCGATCACCGCAATGGATGCAGCGCCAAGAGCAAACTGGGAGAACAACTGGGACCACTCCAGAACGCCGCGCAGCGGGGATGGCTTGAATGTCTTTTCGGGCACGACGATGGTGTCGCCGGGGTAAATCTTGAGGCTATTAAAGTTGCTCCCCCAGACATTCTTTGTTGTGCTGTAACCCACCACTTCCCCGTCAGCTCGAATCACGAACGATCGCTTCATATCCGCATCCTGGGTAGCTCCGCCCGCCTTTTTGAGATAACCTCCGACCAGTTTGTCGTTTGAAAAGAGAAACGAGTTCTGGTCGTTGACGGCGCCGACTACGTTGACGGTTGCAGGTACGGATGGGACTACAAAGCGGTCGCCATCTTCCACAGTCAGTGTGGGGATGACGCCGATTCCCGTGCTGTCCGGTTTGAACTCCAGAACGACTCGGCCGGAAGCCCGAATCTGACGCAGGCGGGTCAGCAGTTCCCGCTCGCTCGCTTGTGCGGAAGCGCCACTGGCTATGTCCTGCGCATTGTTAAGCGGCGCCGCCGCAATGGCAAGGTTACTCCGCTGTATCCGTAAATCCAGGCTCTGAAGGTACTCGTCTATCCTGGCTTGCTGTAAAACCCGAGTCGATTCGCGGGTAAACTCAGCGCCATAGAGATAGGCGTTCGGCGTGAGCCCCCCAGCCCGGGCAACGAGGTCGCGAAGAGTCTCTCCTGGCTGCGCGGAATACAGGCCTGAGTGAACAAACTCCCCTTCCAGTTTCACGAGCTTCGTTTGCTGCGCGATGGGAAGGCGAATATCGTCTTCAGAGAAGATCGAGATCACATCTCCGGCCTTTAACTCGAGATTCTGAGTTTGATCGTGTTCCAGCACCAGCTTGCCAAGATCGAAGGGAATTACCGATGTCTTGAGGGTCGATGAATCAAGTCTCAAAATGTCCGCATAAGCCCAGTCGATGTCTGGAGCGGGAAGATAGACTTCGGTTCGTTCCACTCCAGTCGTCATCCGTCCCAAAGTTTGTTGCGGTTGCTGGGATGCGAGCGAGGAATTTGCTGAACGCTGCTGTGCGTTCAAAGTTTGTTGCTGCGGCAGCATTTGCTGCGACTGTTGCGTTTGTTGCGGTTGCTGAGTCAATTGGACGTTTTGTGTGTCGAGGTCTCCGGGCTGCGTTACGCCCGGCTGTCCCGGCATCGATGCTGGTTTCTCACGTTGTGGACGGGGCATGGTGACCGGATGGCCATCCGGTGGCTGTCTCAAGTTCGCAAACCCTGGGATCGGTTCAAATTCGGGGGCTGGCAAACCCAACTGGGCCCGTCTCCACCAGTAATTCCGGGTGATGAGGGAGTCTTTGTCCGGAATCAGATCGCCGATGCGCATTCCCGAGTGCCAGGCGAAGCGACCGGGGTTCGCAATGTTGCCGCGAATCGTTACCGTCTCGTTATACATCGGCACAATCGAGAACACGCGAACCAGATCCCCTTGCACCACTGGAGTTGCCAGTCCGGTGGAGTCATAGGCTGCCTCCATCGCATGTCGTCCGTTATGGCCGTCAATCCGCTCGATGGAGATGCGGGCGCGAGATGCGGTCGCCGAAACTTCGCCCGCGTCCGCGATCAGGTCTCCGAGTGTTTCGTTTGCGCGGAGCTCGTAAATAGCCGGACTACGCACACTGCCCGTGACGGCAGCCTGCGGTCCCACTGCAGGAATAAAAATGACATCTCCTGCAAGGAGTTTGACGTCTTTTGATTTGTCTCCGTGAATGAGGAACGCATACAGGTCGAAATGGGTGAGAGTCGAACCTCCACGGCGAAGTTCGATCTCACGGAGAGAGCCCTGGGTGCTTGGCCCGCCGCTTGCGAAAAGGGCATCCACCAGAGAACTGAGAGAGCTAACCGTGTAGACACCGGGATTTCTGGCTTGTCCGGTCAAATAGACCTGAATAGAGCGAATCTGGCCGAGGTTCACAATGAGATCGAAATTGTGATAGACGCGCCCGATCGCTTTTCGAAGTGCGGAATCGAGATCAGAGAAAGGAAGACTTGCCACGTGTACAGAACCAACCTGGGGAAGGAAGATTTCTCCCGAGCGATCGACACGCAGGTTAGCTTGAAAATTTACCTGGCCCCAAACTCTTACTCTGAGTTCATCCCCGGGCCCGACAACATAGTCGGAAGGTACCGGCGACATCTCCAGCGGCGCGAATGTTGACGGCACCCTTCGAAAAAGATTCGCTCCATAGATCGGAAGGATCTGTCCGGAGGTCGAAGCTACGAATTTTTGCAACTCAGTGAGAGGCTCCGGCGGAAGAAAATTCTGTTGCGTCTGGCCTGGCAGGGGAGTTTGCCGGAGTTGCTGGTCAGTATCGAGGAGGGTCCCATTCGGATTGAGGCCCTGCGGATTGGCTCGCCACTGCGGGGATGGCTGCGGGACGCGCAACTGCGATCCTTGCGGCACAGGGTTCAGCATGTCGGCAGAACAGGCTATCGAATTCGCCTGCGTTGGGTCGTTGCAATCCGTGACGGTAGAGGCAGGGTTCTGGGTGTTATCCGGATAGCTATTTCCCTGGGTGGTGGGCTGCTGGGCTTGAAGAAAGACATCCAGAGAAGCCAGAAGAAGAAAGCAGCAGATCAACCGAACTTGCCTGACGCTCGACAAAGGCCGTCCGAAGGCAGTCCCAGCGTGTCTGGGCTTGCTCCTTTCTCCGGAGAATTTCGGATACATAAGCAGAGTCTAGCATGGCATTATGTGCACCGGCATCGAGCGATTGCAGTACGGCGACGCCCTGGGAAACCCTTGGTGATGGAGCGATTAGGCGCGCTTAGTGAGTCTTCGAAGCCCAATTGAGAATTGTCTTGCCGACATGCTCAAGTTGCTCCTGGGAGAGTTCGGGATATACCGGCAACGCAAGCACCTGCTCCGCCGCCTTTTCCGACTCTGGCAAATCGCCTTTTTTGTATCCGAGATCGGCGAAGCACTCCTGGAGATGCAGGGGCAGCGGATAGTAAATTTCGTTGCCAATCTGCTCCGATTTGAGATGTTTCACCAGCTCGTCTCTGTTGGCAACCCGAATCACATATTGGTTATAAATACTTACTCCATCTGGATGAATAAATGGCGTCACAATCTGGCTGCCCGCAAACATCTTGTTATAGATCGCTGCATGGTTGCGTCTCGCCTCAGACCAGGAATCGAGATGAGAAAGTTTTACGAGCAACACTGCTGCCTGTATGGGATCGAGTCGAAAATTGCCGCCAACAAACTTGTGATAATACTTTGGCTTGGATCCGTGGGAGCGCATGGCGAGCAGTCGCTCATACTGCGCGGCATCGTTTGTAACAATCATTCCCCCATCTCCCGCCGCGCCGAGATTCTTACTTGGGAAAAAGCTGAAGCAGCCGACTTGGCCGATGGTTCCAGCTTTCCGACCCTTGTATGTAGCGGAGATGGCCTGGGCCGCGTCCTCGATCACGAACAAGTTATGACGCCGTGCGATCTCCATGATCGCGTCCATGTCGGCCACTTGACCGAAGAGGTGGACCGGGATGATCGCCTTGGTGCGAGGGGTCACGGCCGCCTCAATCTTTGCGGCATCAATGTTGTATGTCCTGGGATCGATGTCTACAAAGACGGGCTTTGCGCCAGTACGAGATACACAACCCGCTGTGGCGAAGAACGTAAATGAAGTTGTGATGACTTCGTCGCCCGGACCGATATCCATGGCCATCAAACATGCCAGCAAGGCGTCGGTTCCGCTGGAAACGCCAACACCGAATCGACAGCCGGACAGCTCCGCGACCCGCTCTTCCAGCTCCGCAACCTTCGGCCCAAGAATGCAAACCTGTGACTCGAGCACTTCGCCGACTGCCGCAAGAATTTCAGTTTTGAGCGAGGCATATTGAGCCTTCAAATCGAGCAACGGAACCTTCATGAGAGTTCTTCCTCTAATGCTGATGTGGTTTTAAATTCATCGTATGTTTTGGACCCGACTGCGAGTCCGGAAGGCAGGGGTGCGTCTTCGTCGAGATCCAGACAGCGCATAATCCCGGGCGCAACTTCCTGGTAGCGGAAACCGCTCTCTGGACAGCGCATCACCCCGTCCTGGTCGGGGTCGGCCAGTCGATGACCGTGCCGGCTCATCCAACCCGCTTGCCGGCCTGGATTGCCGACCATCAGCGCGTAATCAGGCACATCTTTGGCGACTACGGCGCCTGCTGCGATAAACGAGTACCGTCCTAATTCAATTCCACACACGATGGTTGCGTTTGCCCCGACGGTCGCGCCGCGTCTGATTCGCGTCTTCTCATAGAGAGAGTGCCGATTGACCTGGGAGCGCGGATTGGTAACGTTGGTAAGTACGCAGGAAGGTCCGAGGAACACGTCATCCTCAATCTCCGCCCCGGCGTAGATAGAAACGTTGTTCTGGATTTTGACGTTGTTGCCAACCTCGACGCCCCCGGCAATCTGACAGTTCTGGCCGATAATGCAGCGTTCGCCAATTCTGGCCCCACTTAGAACATGGGAATAGTGCCAGATCTTGGTTCCTGCTCCAATCACACAAGGCTCGTCGATCGTAGCGGAAGGATGAAAGTAAAAAGACTGCTCGCTGCGAGACTCAAGGGTCACAGGCTTCTGCGTCGCCATGGATTCCTGGCAGGCTGCGAGAATCTTCAGGACCCTGAGACCTTCGTGTCCGTCGGTAAGAGGCGCGCGGCGCGTCTCGATGCACGTCAAGAATTCCTCGCACTCATTCCTCAAGGGCTCCTGAGCTTCCAGGGGAACCGGAACGCACTCGGCCTTCACCGCATTCGGAAGGCGGTCTTTCCACTCCACGCGGTGAGGGTAAAGGACGAGCTTGTTGGTGGCGGTATCGTCAAAAACAGCCATCTGCTCGGATCCAACGACCACGAGCCGCTGTTCCTTGAAGGGATGCAGCCAGCTTACGAACACATGAGCGCGAATGCCATTCGCAAACCTGAACTGGCTCATGGTGACGTCCGCGACATCCTGGCTTAGATAGGTACCCGCCTCGCACGAAACAGACTTGGGCTCTTCTCCGAGCAGGGCGAGCAGAACGCTGACATCGTGAGGCGCAAAGCTCCAGAGGATGTTCTCTTCGGTGCGGATCTTCCCCATGTTCAAGCGATTCGAATAGATGTATTCAAGTCGTCCGAGAGTGCCGTCGCCGATCAACTGTTTCAACTTGCGGACCGCAGGGTGGTACTGAAGGATATGACCGACCATCAGAATGCGGCCCAGTCTCGAAGCCAACTCCACCAACTCCGATCCTTGAACAACGGTCAGTGAGAGCGGTTTCTCAACAAACACGTCTTTACCGGCGAGCAACGCTTTCTTCGCAAGCTCAAAGTGAGTAACGGCTGGAGTCGCAATCACTATTCCCTGAATCGAACCATCTTTTAAGGCTTCCAAGTAATTGGAACAAGCGGGTACTGCTGGATATCGAGTTCGCGCATCTGCCAACAGGCCAGGATGACTGTCACAAATCATGCGCAGGGCGCCAAGTTCCTGGAAATTCCGCACCAGGTTTTTACCCCAGTAGCCGTTCCCAATCACTGCAACATTTACCGGCACAGGCGCTCCATTCTCACGCGAGGACAATTTTCTCGCGGCCATTCGTTACTTTCGCGGTAGCGTTTCGGGTATCGATCACAATTTGGGAGTTCGCCACGATCTGTTCAAAGTCAAATGCATCATGATCGGTCAGAATCAGGGATGCATCGTGTTGCGCCAGCACCTCCGCGTTCAACGCCGGAAGCTCGGTGCCGGGAAGCGGGCCGTAGCGATGAGAAACGTAGCCCTTCACGTGGGGATCGAAATACGACAGGTTCGCGCCGCGTTCAGACAAGATTTTGAGGATTTTGATGGACGGGGATTCGCGGCAGTCATCGACGTTCTTCTTATAGGCGAGACCAAGAACCACGATTCTGGCGCCATTCAGGCAGATGCCGTTCACTCCCAGGCGGTCTGAAATGCGATTCACTACTTCGTAGGGCATGTTTGTGTTGACTTCGCCAGCGAGTTCGATGAACCGCGTCGTGAAGTCGAACTCACGCGCCTTCCACGAGAGATAAAACGGATCGATCGGGATGCAATGTCCGCCCAAGCCGGGACCGGGATAGAATGCCTGAAATCCAAACGGCTTGGTCTTTGCCGCGTCGATGATCTCCCAGATATTCAAATTCATTCTCTGGCAAAGCAGCTTGAGCTCATTTACAAGTGCAATATTCACGCACCGGTAAATGTTCTCGAGCACCTTGGCCATCTCCGCCGCCTCGCACGAGGAGACTGGGACAATCTGATCGAAGGCGGCGCCGTAGAAGGCCTCCAGCGCCCGCTGCGAATTCGCGTCATTGGCGCCTACTACCTTAGGTATGGTGCGCGCGGAAAAATGAGGATTGCCGGGATCTTCGCGTTCCGGTGAATATCCAACGAATAATTCTTCCCCGATTTTCAGTCCCGTTTTTTCGAGAATTGGAATCACAATTTCGCTTGTCGTTCCCGGATAGGTTGTGCTCTCAAGAATGACGAGCTGCCCGGCGCGCAAGAAAGGAACGAGCGATTCGGTAGTAAGCCTTACAGCTGTCAGATCGGGTTGCTTTGCCTTGTCTAATGGCGTCGGCACGCAAATGCTTATCGCGTCCACCTTCGAGATCTGCGAAAAATCGGAGACCGCGAGGAATCCGTTATCGAGCATCTTGCGAATGATGTTCCCGGGAAGGTGCCGGATATAACTCTCGCCTCGCGTCAGCTTGCCGATCTTCGATTCGTCGATATCGAAGCCGATAACCTTGAATCCCAGGTCGGTGAAAAGCTGCGCGAGGGGAAGTCCGACGTATCCCAGCCCGACCACGCCCGCTGTAAGACTCTTTGTTTCTGTTTTTTTGAGGAGGCTATCCAGGTGAGACTTCTGTACATTAGCTGTCATGCTTAATCCTTGCGAATGTCGCGATCGGGAGGGTAAGGTGCCGCGCGTATTTAGATAGAGAAATCGTACCGGATCGTGAATCGAGCTTGATCTGGGTATCTACGTAGCCTGTCGGCGGCAGTCCGAGGATCGAATTTTTATAACCCTGGTTCAAAGGTGATCCAAATGTATCGAGCTCGACAGGCCGGAGGATTGGAAGCAATCCCGCGCCTGGATTTCTGAACACTCGTATCTCAACAAACCTCAGCGGCAATCGATGAAGTGTCCGAGCAGCAAAGGACGGAGATAAGTTTAAGATAATTCCCGTCTGTTGGCGTAGTCAACCAAGGCGCTCTCGCGCCCTTCCTGTAATCCCGGAACTCGATACTGGCAGAGCTTCTCGCGGATTCTCTCTTCCCGGGTGTTCTCCAAGCCCAAAATTCCATGGATTCGTCCGGATATGGAACCCGGTCAAGCTGCGCGCCGTCTTTTGCGCAAATATACTGAAAAGGCGCGACAAAACATCCCACAGCCTGCCAATCATGCAGTTGCTCGAACGCTCGTTTTACGTTGCGAGCCGAGGTTGGCAAGCAAGCTGTGACTGTGCGGTGTAATTCGCCGATTTTGCGCATCGCAAGCGCCGCAATTCGCTTATTGCCTAAAAGGACCGGATGAAGCACCTGCTCAGGATCGTTGACCGACGACTACCCAGAGGAGGGTTGAAGCGAAGCGTTTCTATTCTAGCGGGCGGCACGGTGGTCGCCCAGGCGATCGCCTTTGCAGTCAGCCCGATCCTTACGCGCCTCTATCGAGTTGAGGACTTCGGATACCTGCAGGTGTTCAACTCAATCATTGGGGTGTTGATCATCGTCGTTGCCGGCCGCTACGAAATGGCCATCCCCCTTCCTGAAGACGATGAAACCGCGGTGAATCTCCTCGGCTTCTCTGTGTGCCTGGCATTCGCGACCTCGTGCACAATCGGGATCCTCCTGATCGTGCTGGTCCGGGTGCCCTGGATCCAGACACATTCGGGGAGTCTGTTTCATTACCTCTGGCTCGTCCCTTTCTGCCTGGCCGGAGCTGGAATCTATCAGATCTTCAGCTTCTGGAGCCTTAGAAGGAAGCAGTTCGCTCTGATTGCGCAAACCAGGGTTGTTCAGGTTGCGGCACGGTTCACGCTGCAGCTCGGCGCCGCGGTTCTGAAGTTTGGCTTACCGGGACTTCTGGTTGGGGAGACACTGGCGCGCGCAAGCGGAACAGGGAGCTTTGTGCGGGGATTCTGGAAAGAGAATCGGAATCTCCTTCCGAAGCTTAAATGGACAGAGATGCTGTCCGCGGCCCGTCAATATAAGCACTTCCCCCTCGTGTTCAGCGCCAGTGGCCTTCTCAATGCAGCCACTCTCGCTTTTCCTGGCCTCTTTCTGGTTGGCTTTTACGGCCCAACCGTTACGGGCTGGATCGCACTCGTGGATCGAGTTCTTGGAATTCCCACTGTGCTCATCGGACAATCGCTTCAACAGGTCTACGTGAGTGAGGGCGCGCCGCTCATCCACTCGAATCCCATCGGCCTCAAACATCTCTTCATCAAAATGATCCGGAAGGTCTACCTCATTCCAATCGTTACCTGCACGTTTCTCACGATCTTCGGGCCGGCGGTATTTGCTTTTGTTTTCGGCGAGAAGTGGCGAGAAGCTGGTGAATACGCTCGAATTCTCGCATTCGTAGACGTGGTTGGGCTGCTGGTTTCTCCGATCGAAATGACGTTGACGATGCTGGAGCTGCAAAACTGGCGCTTCGCCTGGGATGGAGGACGGCTTGTCCTTGTCGTTGGTGTGATGTTCGGAACCCAGTATTTATTTTCCAGTGCCCGAAGTGTGATTGTGGCGTATGCCGTTACGCTAATGCTTTGCTACGCGGTTCTCATCGTGATTTCCTATATTGGAATTAATCGCCTTATCGCACGCCGGACAGACTTAACGATCCTCGCCGAATAAAGAATTCCTGCAAACTTTGCGATTGAATCCGCGGTTGGCTTGAGAAGCGGACTAGTTCGAGGGAGTATCGCGTGAGGCGAGCTCATGCCGATGACTTCGTCTTGAGTCGCGCTCTATCGCTTTCTCGAACAATTGCAGGTACTTTTCAGCGATGGCGCCGGGCACAAAATCCGTTTCCACCAGGCCACGGCCGTTGCGGCCAGCCAGGCTTCGCGCCTCGGGAGCCCGATAATAGTGCAGAATGGCATCGGCGAGCGCGCGCGAAGACTCCGGAGGAACCGTTAACCCGGCGCCATTGCGCGCCAGCAAAAATGCTGTCTCACTGCTTTCGTCGACCGATGCAATCGCCGGACGCCCGGCTGCCATAATCGAAAACAACTTGCAAGGAACCGATTCGGCGGTGAACCCGCTCCTCAACGGAATAAGACAGACATCCGCGGTTCCGTACAACGCGGGAATCTCTGTGTGCGGCTGGTAAGGCAGAAAGAGAACGTTCTTGACCCCGAGCTGTGAACAGTGACTCTCGGCCGACGGGCGCCCCGCACCATTGCCCACCATCAGGAACTGAATCTCCGGCACGTTTTCAAGTAATTTTGCCGCATCAATCACGGTCTCAAGTCCTTGCGAGAACCCCATGTTGCCGGCGAAAAGCACGACGAACTTGTTGTGCAAGCCATGCTGTTGAGAGAACGAGTTCTCTTTCGGTTGTGGAGTGATGTGATCGATGTCGATGAAATTCGAAATCACCGAAATCTTTTCGCTCGGCACGCCCTTGGCAAGCAGGTTTCGGCGAAATCCCTCAGATATTACCGCGATGCCCGATGCTCGCCGGTAGACGTATTTCTCCATTCGGCCCAAGCGTGCAATCGTTTTTGGATTCTTCAAGACTCCTGCCCGGATTGCAACATCGGGCCAGATATCCTGCACGTTGTAGACGAGGGGAGTATCGCGCAATCTGCTGATGAAATCCCCAATCACTCCGTTGCTAAGAGGTGGTGAAGGGGCAAAGATGACATCATGGCGAGGTAAAGCCAGCCCTCGCATCAGCGAGAGAAGATGAAAGCTGCCGTAGGCCAAAACTCTTTGCGCGACGTTTGCTTTGTCCTGCGCGACATAGGTATATAGCCGGTAGACGCTGATTGGCCCGTCTTTCTCGCGATAGACAAGCTTTCGAGAATACTCCGGCCACACACGATTTGATTCGTAGTGAGGCACTGAAGCTAATACGGTAACTTCATGCCCTTTTTCGACAAACTCATCCGCGAGTTTGCTCATGATCACGCCGGTAGACGCGATATCTGGCCTGAAGTAAGTCGAAAGAAAAAGGATCTTCATGAAGAACTCAAGGATTCAAATCGCGCTGACGCTTAAGCGTGAATCTCCGTCGCTTTCTGTGCGATTACTTGTGATTCAATCCATTGATAAGTTTTTCTCATGCCATCCTCCAACGGTTGTGAAGGAGACCAGCTCAACTTCTCCTGGATCAGGCGATTATCCGAGTTTCTGCCACGGACACCAAGCGGCCCGGGTATATGGCGAATACTGAGTTTCTTCTTTGCAATGCGCATTGCCATTTCAGCAAGCCCGTTGATCGATATCATTTCTTCGGATCCGATATTGACGGGCCCGCTGAAATTCGACTCCATCAAGCGCCGCACTCCCTCGAGACACTCGTCAATATATAGAAATGACCGGGTCTGACGTCCATCACCCCAGATCTCGATCTCGCCGCCGTCGGGGGTTTCCGACACCTTTCGGCAGATCGCGGCGGGGGCCTTTTCCCGTCCACCCTGCCATGTCCCCTGCGGGCCGAAGATATTATGAAACCGTGCTATGTGCACCTCCAGCCCGTAGTTGCGCGCATAGGCAAGATATAACCGCTCGCTAAAGAGTTTTTCCCAGCCATACTCACTGTCTGGAGCGGCAGGATAAGCGGAGTCCTCATTGCAGATCGGATTCTCAGCGTCTTTCTGGTTGTACTCGGGATAGATACACGCGGAGGACGAGTAGAAGAAGCGCTTCACGCCGGCTTTTCGACCAACCTCTACTGTGTTGAGGTTGATGCTCGCCGAGTTGTGCATTACGCAGGCGTCGTGTTCTCCCGTAAATATGTATCCGGCCCCTCCCATATCAGCGGCCAGCTGGTAAACGTCATCAATTCCATCTGTAGCCCGCGCAACCACCCCGGCGTCGCGCAAGTCGCCAACGATGAACTCATTTGCCGCGGTCGCTGAGAATTCCGGTTCTTTCAGATCGACGCCTCTAACCCAGAATCCTTCTTTTCGAAGGCGGCTTACGAGGTGACCTCCAATAAATCCGCCTGCACCATTTACGAGAGCTCTCTTCATTCGTTTATACCGCCATATCTACAGGAAATCCTGTTTAGAGGAATAGACCACGGAAGACAAACTTACGCCCTAAGTCATGTTCCGGCTTCACAGATGAAGGCACAGTATAGCGCAACCAGAAATGAGGTGGCATCTGACCCAGTCAGAGCCTAGAGCCATCCCTGATGGCGGTTTGGTCATGATGAGGACTTTCTTCGTGAGAGCGCTTCCAGATAGTCTCTGATTCTTCGTTCGCCGATCGACTTCCAGGAGAAGCTCTTTTCGATCTTCTGACGCCGGCATTCCCAAGCTTCAATCGTGTTTGCCGGTCTTCCAGAAGAGAAAGCGCGTCAACAAGGGCCTCTTTGCTTCCGGTTTTGTATACGATTCCGTTCCCATCCACGTGGTCGCGGTAGTGTCCCACGTCGCCCACAATCAACGGAAGCCCGCACGCGGCGGCATCCAGTTGAGAAATACTTTCAGGTCCGGGCCACACTCCTATCTCACTAGCCCGATAGTAATCTCCAAGTTCTTTGAAGGGCATAAAGTCGAGAACGGGAAAGCCCAGAGCTTCGATGGCGCTTCTCTGCGGTCCGGCTCCGATGAACAGAGCCTGAAACGGCTTATTGCGCTGTCGCAAGTCGAGAATTGCCTGGGCTAATAACAGGGGTTTGCGGAAGTCGTCCATCTTGCCGGTGAAGATACAAACGATATCCGAACAGGAGAAGCCGAACTGCGCACGCAGTTTCTTCCTCGCATCGTTCTCATTCTCGCTCTGAATTGGATGGAAGTAGCGAGTATCGCTGCCCAGATGAACCACCTCAATCTTTTCTCTGGGAACACCAAAGAATCGCCATGCCACTTCTCCGCAATCTGACGTGACCACGTAGCAGCGTTCGGTCAGATAACCTACAAGGCGCCCGTGCACTCCTCGAGCGGCGAAGATCTTCAGGCGCTCGGGATGGAACCAGGGATGATTGCGCTGACTGGGCGGGTAAGAACTGAACCCCTGATGATTTCCGGTAAACAGCGCGAAACCCAGTCGAATGCGAGCGGCCGCCAAGGCAAGGGCAATCGGCCCGATGGGCGATGTGATCTGGACAACATCCGGCCGGATTTCAGCCAGTTTCTTGGTCAGGTTCTTTAGATATGTTTTTCCGGCTATCTGCCCATAGGGGAGGACATGTAAAGTACAGCCGTCGAATTCCTGAACATCATTTGGCTGGAGCCGGCTCGCCTGGGCAAACGAACCGAGGATCTGGTCTGGATTTCCCATTCGGTAATACGGCTGGAGTGGAGAAGTAATGATGTGGACATCATGCCCTTGCGCCGCGATGTGTGGCGGCAGGCAGTTCTCGATGTAGCCCATCTCCCGGTGAAAAGACTCTGCAACAAAGGCAATCCTCATCGCTCTCCTGCCCCCGGCGGCACGCGGAAACCGCAAACGTGCGGTTTTCGATTGTGACTTGAGCCGATTTTGCCCGCTTTCTTCGCGGGGGCATTCCCCATTGTCATTCGCATAAATCGCGTATCTAGTGGAAGCCTATCTGGATCGAAGCGGAAGGCACAAGTGTGCTCGACACCGCACCCGGAAGAGGATGCGCATGAGACATTTGACCAGGAAGGCAGATAATTCGAGAGTTGATCTGTGTAACCGAGTGGATTCAGCCGTCTCAACGCGGCAGGAAGAGACGCAGGTTGCAAATTGCGCTTGATTTATACTCGAAGAGCGACAGGCTGAGCGCGTTTAGCTTTGTGCCGCCGATGATTTGAGCCGAGCAAGAGAAGGCAGGCATAACGGGGAAGGTCGCGAAGACGGGCATATCGTCGAAGGAGCTCGGCCTCTTATGAGAGTAACGGTGTCTGGCGGCTTTCGAGCAATCCGGGAGGGCAGGGGAGGTCAAGCTCTATGCTCGAACTGACGCTGCTCGATATTCTTCTCGGGACGCTTAGACGCAAACGTCAGATCGCGATTCTGATTGCAACCACAACCGTGGTGGCGGCGATTATAAGCTTTTTGGTTCCAACCACTTACACATCAACGACCAAGTTGATGCCGCCGCAGCAGAATCAGTCGATGGCAAGTTCTCTTCTCGGCCAACTGGGGCCCCTGGCTGGACTGGCCGGCAAAGACCTTGGGGCACGAAACCCGTCCGAACTCTATATCGACATCCTGAAGAGCGAAACCGTGCGGGATGCCATGATTCAAAAGTTCAACCTGATGTCCGTTTATAACGTGAAGCTTCAGGTGGACGCGCGAAAGAAGCTGGAATCGAGGTCAGATTTCGTCGCCGACAAAGAAGGGATCATTTCGATCTCGGTGAGCGACAGGGACCGCAACCGTGCAGCCGATATCGCCAATGGCTACGTCAGCGAGCTCTATCGGCTCAACAAGACGCTCGCAGTTTCGGAAGCGGGGCAGAGAAGGCTCTTTTTCCAGGATCAGCTGGACGAAGCAAAGGTTGATCTTTCGAATGCCGAGGTCGCGCTGAAGCAGAGCGAAGAGAAATCGGGTCTTATCCAGCTCGACAGCCAGGCGCGGGCGACCATAGAGCAGAAGTCAAGGCTTGAGGCGGAGCTGGCCGCAGCCGAGGTGCAACTTCGATCCATGGCCTCGTTTGCGACAACTGAAAACCCCGACTACGTGAGCACGCAGGAGCAGATCAAAGCGCTTCGTGAGCAGCTGAGCAGGAGCAGGCAAAAGGGAGATGGCGCCGAAGGTGTGCAACTGGGAACCGCTTCGATACCAGAGGCCGGCCTAGACTACATCCGCAAGGTCCGCGATGTGAAATACCACGAGGCGCTGTACGAGCTTCTGATGCGGCAATTCGAGGCCGCCAAAATCGATGAAGCGAAGAGCGCCTCGATTATCCAAGTGCTGGATAAGGGCCAGGTCCCTGAACGGCGCTCAGCCCCCAGCCGGCGTATGTACCTGATAGCCGGCTTTCTCCTCGGGGTGTTCGCGTCGATTCTGTGGGTAATTGGGGCAGAAGTCGTCAGCCTGGCGAGCAGGAACGCTGAAGCTGGTCCCAAGCTGGAGGAACTTCGGGAGCTATTAAGGCTGGTCAGACGTCGCACGCAATTGCCGCATTTGACCTCCAGGTAACGAGGTGATCATCTTCTTGGGGAACGGAACAACGGGAATGCTGAATTCGCGCGTCCTGGGAGTTCCCACTGTGAAAACTCTGGGGCTGAGGGTCTTGCTGTTTGCCTTTCTCGCCCTATATATCCAGCTCTACTCCTGGTTATACATAAAATGGTTGGCGCCCACCTTTAGCTACATGGGCATGACTTATCATGAGCCGCGGTCAACGCTGTTCGCTTTGGCCTGGGTTTTTTCGCTGCTTCCCGCGATCTGGCTACCTCTGACGCTCCGGCGCCCCTCGCAGATCCCTTTCTGGCTTCTCTATTTGCTGGTCTATATACCGTCTCTTTTCAGTCCGCAGTACATGTCTCTTCAAAGTGGTCAGGATCTATCCACGCTGATCTGGTGTTTCTTCGCCGGGTTTCTGATCATTTCTATTGGATACGCAGTTCCACCAATCCGCTTAAGGCAAACAATCCTTTCGCCGCGTTTCTTCTGGGTGGTGATCCTTGTGCTCGCAGTGGTGCTGGACGCGTGGGTGCTGGCTGTTTACCACTCCAAGATGCGCCTGGTTGGATTCTATGATGTGTACGACCTTCGCTCCGAAGCCTCTGAAACCTCAGCAGGCAGCGGCGTTGGATATGCAGTAATGCTACTTTCCTCTGTTATCAATCCGTTGCTCATGGCTTATGGACTGGTATCGCGGAGAAAATCGTTCGTACTTCTGGGATTTCTAAATCAACTTCTGCTCTACAGTGCGGAAGGCAGCAAGGCAGTGTTCCTCTCGGTCTTCGTATTGATTGGCTTGTATTTCATGACCGGAAAAACGGGTCGCATGTTCGGACTGCGCCTTGTAACTGCCCTCACCGGCATTCTTGTGGGTCTAGCGATCCTTGCCAATATCAAGGATCTGAATCCAGTCGTAACCTTCGCGATGTCGTTGGTCTTTATGAGAACATTTGCGAACGGCGGCTATATGACCGGCGCCTATGCCAATTTCTTCCATACTCATCCTCTGACCTTTCTCTCGAGTGTTCACGGAATCGATAAGCTGATCGATTATCCCTACCCGACGCCCCTTGGATTGCTTCTGGGAAATTATGAGATGGGAAATCCGGAGCTCGATCTGAACGCGCACTTCTGGGCATCTGACGGGATCGCAGGTTTCGGCCCGATTGGAGTCATCCTGATCTCCGTGATGTGTGCGATTGTTTTTTGGATTCTGGATTCTTGCGCCGCCCGGCACGATGTTGTTCTGGCGTCACTGATGGTGGCATTCGTGACATTGAATCTGCTCAATGTGTCGCTGTTTACGACCATCGTTTCCGGTGGGCTGGGACTTGTGGCCGCGCTGATGGTGCTTATGCCGAGTTACAAGGTTCATACTCCAACTGCGGCAACATGACATATTGGCGACGAAATACTAAGAGCTTCGGCCTTCCGGCGCGCTGCCAATCAGGGAGAACGTGGACTGCCAGCGATGGTAAACTTCAACTACTTCGCTACCAGTTTGAATCTGGTTTTCTGAATCAGTGATGAATGATGAACTCCGCGTTTCGCCAGGCAATAGATCAGATTGACCGTATTCTCGCTCGATTTTCTCTCGCATTCTTTGGAGATAGCGGCAGCCTGATCATCCCCATGTTTCATGGCATCTATCCGGATGTTTCCTTCGCGCATTCCAGCGACTATGACCCCCAGCAGGGAATAACCCTTGAGCAATTCAGAGCTCTTGTCGCTGCGTTTGCCGCAAGGGGATTCACCTTCATCCGCCCTTCGGACATTGATGACGGACTTGAGGACGGCGGCAAATACGTGATGCTCACGTTCGACGACGGATATTTCAACAATGTTTCGGTGCTGCCGATTCTGGAGGAGTTCAAAGTTCCCGCCGTATTCTTCATTTCGGCCGGCCACGTTCTGGAGGGAAAGGCATTCTGGTGGGATGTGCTGTATCGAGAAATGATCCTGTCAAAAGGGTCGGATGGCATGCTCGGTTCGGCATACGCGAAGTGCAAGTCAGTGCCTACGGACGAGGCAGAGGCGTGGATAAGAGCGCAGTTCAAACTGGCAGCACTTCGGCCGACGTCTGATCTGGATCGCCCGATGACGCCTGCGGAGTTGAAGTCCTTTTCGCAAAGCAAATACGTCGTACTCGGCAACCACACGCTTGATCATGCGATCCTCACGAACTACTCGGCGAAAGGTGTTCGAGAACAGATCGAAGGAGGACAGGAGGCCTTGCACGCGATGGCGGGAGTTCGGCCTTCGTGCATCGCTTATCCGAATGGGAATCATTCGAAGTCGATCGTGGAAGCCGCTCGGGAGATTGGCTTGACGACGGGTGTCGTGGCCTATCCGGGAAGAAACGTCATTCCGATTCCAGCAAGCGGGAATACCAGGATGACTCTCACACGAGTTGTTCCCTGGGGTAACAAGAACATCCGATCCCAGTGTGACGTATTTCGATCCAGACATTCCCTTTATCGAATGATCGCCCGCCGGCGTGGTCTGCAGCACGCCAGTGCGTATGAGAACTCCTGATGCCTCCGCCCGATAAAGGAAATCATCTGCGGATTTTACAGGTCCATAACGAGTACTACAAAGGTGTCGGGGGAGAAGACACCGTCGTGGCTCTTGAATTGGACATGCTGCGCAAACACGGACACGACGTAGAGCAGCTGATTGTTTCCACATCCGTACTTCAGAATGCAAGCCCGGTCAAACTCGCCGCGGCAGGCCTTTCAACACCCTGGTCGAGTGCCGGATATCGCCTTGTTCAGGACGCGATTACAAAGTTTCGTCCTGACCTGATACACGCGCATAACACATTCCCACTGCTGAGCCCGAGCATCTATTGGGCCTCTCGCGCGATGGATACGCCCGTGGTGCAAACATTGCACAACTATCGCCTGGTTTGCGCGAACGGGTTGATTTCGCGCGACGACATGCCTTGCGAAAAATGCATCGGCCATCTTCCCCTGGCAGCGCTGAGGTATCGGTGCTACAAAGATTCGTTCCTTGCCACAGCCCCTCTTGCAGCCATGCAGGTTACCCATAGATTGCTCGGGACATTTGAGAGAAAGGTTGACGCATACATTTCGTTGACTCGTTTTGCGAAGCAGAAAATGGTGGAAGCTGGTCTGCCTGCTGCAAAGATATTTGTAAAGCCCAACTTCATCCCGCCACCCCCGCATAAGGATCGCTCGGCACCATCACGGCGCCGTTGTGTATTCATTGGCAAGGTCATCCGGTATAAGGGGCTCGATCTTCTCCTCGAAGCGTGGTCCAGGATTGATCCAGGCGGCAGGCAGCTTATCATCATTGGCGAAGGTCCTGAGAAAAGCGAATTGCAGAAACAATATCCGGCTTCTGACCGGATTGCATGGCTCGGTTGGCGTGATCGAGAAGAGGCGCTGGCGATTCTCGCCGAAAGCGATTTTCAGATCATCCCATCGCGCGTGGTCGAGGGACTTCCGATGGTGCTGATCGAGGCGCTTGCCCTTGGCACTCCCACCATCGCACCAGATCACGGTGCATTCCCGGAGTTGGTGAACGAGGGACGGGACGGCTATCTCTTTGAGCCTCGGGACGTAAGTTCATTGACCGAGGCCTTGAGACGGGCCATTTCGCTCGATGACTCTGGGTGGAAGCAGATGTCTGCAAGGTGCGTGAAGAATTACTCTGAGAACTACACCGAGGAAGCGAATTACCGCATGCTGATGGGCATTTATAACCAGGCGGTACATTCGGCCTTGAGCTAATTCCGGACACCCCGCTGCGGACTGCAGTTCCAGAAATTCCGGCATCCACTAGTTCTTTATGAAACTGAATTCCTCCCCGGAAGGAGAAACGTGGAAGAGCCGGTATCCACACTCAGATAGTTTCTTAATCGCGTTGTCGGTGCGTTCGATACCGATCTGGGGCCAGCGATGGTGAAACTCCACGCAGAATTGCCGCGGGAAAATTTCTTCAGAGAGCATATTTTCAATCACATCGTACTCGGCGCCTTCAATATCGATCTTTAACAGATCCAGGTGGGTGTGGCCGAGATCGTCCATGATTGTCGAGAGTTTACGAACTGTACAACGAACGGGTTCACCACCCTCGCGCCGCGACACCGAGAACGAAACGTGCGCCGGGTTTTCTGGCGAATAAAAAGTGAGCTCCCCATCGATGTTCGCGAGACCACAGTTATGAAAAATGAACCGTGGCGGAAGGAGCTGCGTGGCAAGCCACTGAACGCTCCGTGGCGTCGGATCGAAGGCGTGAATATCCAGTGAAAACTTTTCGATACATGCGAGGTCGAAGGAAATATCCGTACCGACGCCGAAGGAGTACGCAATACTCGTTTCATTCAGTTCGGCGGGATTGACGACGAAACAGGTATTCGGATTTCCAAGACGTAGTTTGGGACAGTCATAGGACGCACGATAAAACCTCTCCTTGCCGGAGATGCCTCTGCCCACTCTGCGTGCGAGATGAACGGCTTCGCGCGCCTTTTCGATCAAAGATTCCATTTTGCTTTACCCACCTCGCCGGAGCAAGAACAGGCTCGATCAATGTTACACGCGAAGGCGCGTTCGGTGGGCGGAGTGAGATGTCTACGATTAAAAACCTTACTGTAAACAGCATCGAGCAAACGAATTACCGCATCCTAAACGGAAGGCCCAGCCAAACGCGGCATCAGTCAGAACGTGTTCTCAGTGATTCCTTGCGAGTAGTCAAATTTGGCAAGACTCCAATGCGTTTCAGTTAGCCGGGTTCCCAATTTCGTATTGGCTTGCACCGAAGACGAAACAACATTTCGCAAAGGACAATGTCAACGAACTTGAGTGGCATTCGAAATGGATCAGACCCAAATCCTCCAGTTTGTGAATCACGGATCTCTGGCTCGTCTCATTGAGGCGGTTGGAGACGACCGCCTCATGGTGAAAAAGGTTTTATTGATCGCACCGAGCAAAGACGATTTCGCCTTTGTCAAAAGGGTTTTTCCGAGCAGCTTGATTTTTGTCAGTTACCTCGATGATTGGGACCTGAACTCTGCTCCTCCGCGAAACTTTCCGACGGTTGATGTAGCCATTTCCATGAACGTTCTAATGTACTCGGATGATCCTGCAAAGTGGATTTCAAACATCTTGTTGATCTCAAATCGGTTCATCTTCCTGGATATCAAATATAGAAAGCGGTCATCTGGTCCTTTCGCCCTTGGCGAAGATGGCGATCGTTTCCGATACTCATTGCACCCCGAGAGCACATCCAGGCAGCCAACCTTTGCTCTATCCAGCACCGGCTATGCGATCGAACAGTATCTCGAGTTCCAGGGAGCAAGGAACGAATTTCATGACATAGACGATCCGCCCATACACATCTGCGCGTCGATAACCGCGGACATCTCCAAACCGGTGACAATTCAGTTTTCCGACAGAGTCTTCCTGCTCGGTCATAACTTCTTCATCGCAAGACTGCGCACCATCCCGAGAAGAATAGGTCTCAAGCTGAAAGGCTTTCTGCATTCCAGCTGAACAGTAGTCTATTTTTGGGGATGAGCAGTTGAATCGATCTTGATGCCGACTCAGTTGCGGCCGTGTCGGCCCGTTACTGAAAGCGGAGAGACCGCACTCAGAATCCGATCGAAGGTTTTGTTGGCGTTCTTAATGTTCCTCGCCAGGAGTAATCGGACTTCTCTCTTGTACAGAGCGGAGAAGTAAGGCGCGAGAACCCAGGCTGATTTTCCAGGCCGCACAAATGCGTACGAAACGAGTTCCGTCGGCGTTGCACCGAACTGGCGCTTATACTCGCTGTCTCCCCAGAGGAAGTGATACCGGCGGAAGCCCTGTTCGATGAGATGCCTTATTCCGCCGTATAGGCAGACAAGGCCTGGACTGAATTTGTCGTACTCTGCATCATGCGAAACGGCCCACAGGTATACGTCCGTGCCCGCATCCAGGAGTACCGACCCTGCACAAACGTCATCTCCGTTCAGGAGCAGCACGACGCGCCCCGATTCCCGGACGACCGACAGCATGCGATTTTCATACTTCTCGTTAATGCCGGGCTGCTTCCCCTTCTCGATCATTCGAGCCCTGTTGAACTCGATGATCTTATCGAACAATTCGGCGGTGATTTTTTCTCGTTCCAGCACAACTACACGGCTATGAGGAAAATCACGAGAGAATCGGCGTTCGTAGTACTTGAGTCTTTTGAGGTGATCCTTCGTCAGGGTCCGATCGAAATCGCTCAAGGATCCCGGGAGTTCACGGTTTAGGTCATCTCCCCGGCCCACAATGTGGATCGGATTCTCCCGTTCGAGATTCACATCCCGTTCCAGCAGATCTGACTTAACGAAGCGAATCCGGTCATTGCTTTCGAAGATTTTCCTGGCAACAAGTGCAAAGACTCGCGCTGATACGCAGAGGGCGCCCAGAACTGTAGCCGACTCAGCCTCAAGACGAACAGGAACTGACCTTGCTTCCGACGTTGTTACGACGCGGACGATCAGCAATCCATCTAATAACCCAAATGCCCTTAGGTATGGAGACGAGGAATAAAAGCTGGTTTGGAGTTGATCGTGCTCCGTCCACAATGACAGTGATCCGTCTGGGTCTATTATCTGTACGGCATCGAGTTGCGGATCTAACAGAGTTGCTTGCACCGGACAGAGGATCCAAGAGAGTTCGAGCCTCAAAGCTTAAATTGCGCACCTAACGTCAGAATGTGACGGGGAGCACGCTCAAGTCAGGCAGGTTCCTCTCATAGGTGCAAATGAGCAATGGTCCGGTTTCCTACGTCGGCATTGATCAATGGGTGCCCGACGCTGATTCGGGGAGCCACTGGAAACTTACAAACGCAAAATGCTTCCCGTCCGGCGACCAGTTCGGGACGTTGTCACTGCCTGCGCCGCCTGTGACGTTCACCAGTGTGCGGATTTTGCCATCGCTTAACGTTGAGGATTCGGAACGCGATATCTTTGTCGGTCGGATGTCCAGTTACTCCCTTGCCGTAACTCAGGATTAGGATTGACTTGCCGTCGGGCGAGGGATGCGGCGTCCAGTTATTAAACTCATCAGTCGTCATCTGCTCCGCTTCGCTTCCATCCGGCCGCATTCGCCAGATCTGCATCGGTCCCGGAACGGTCCGAGTTGAAGTAGATCCACTTGCCATCGGGCGAGTAATCCGGATCGTCGCTGATCCCGCTTCCCGTCGTGAGGGCATTTTCAGATCCTCCTTCCACCGCGATGGAGAAGATGTTGCCCCCGCCTTTGTGGTCGGGCCGTGTGAAGGCGATGGTCTTTCCATCCGGCGACCAGCTATGGAAGTACGACCACGGATTTTCAGTGAGGAGCCGCGGCTCGCCGCCGGTGGACGGCACAACGTACACGCGCGTCTCCGGCTTGCCAGGCGTGCTGCAACTGATGGCCAGCAAATTTTCCGTCCGGGGATAACCCATGGCTTCCGGTGCACTTTGTTGCCGCGCCAATGTTCAGCGTGGTTGCGGTGCCGCCTTCTGCCGGAATCGTCCAGATTTTGCCCTCTTTGGTGAAGATCAGCGTGTTCCCGTCTCTGCTCCAGTTCGGCGCCTCCATGCGGCCCGGGCCGCTCGATACTACCAGGGCGCGTCGGAAGTTCTCTTCAATCCCGATGGTTTGCAGCGTGCTGTACAGCGCAGTCTTCGTCCCATCGCTTTCCTGCTGAAGTCGTCTCCAGCTTCACATCGCTGAAGGTGGCTTTTTCCACCACATCCTGGTTATGTGAGCACAAGCCGATTCCCGCGTAGAAGGGCGAATCCAAATGAAGCTTGATGGAAGCACCCACCTGATGCAGGGGTTCTCCATGATTGCTCAGAAACATCGTGATGGTGTCTCCTCGTTTTTCCAGCCGGATACGCTTTGGCGCCTCAATGTTCAGTTCAATATCCTGTGTGGTGGCGCCGCGCTCGGTGCGGTACTGGAGAGCCGTCATCCCTGATCCGTGCTGTGCCGCATCGGCGTAGACTCCCTGCGCATCCAGATCCTGCCGGAAGATCAGGACTGCTTTGCGATGAGGGTCCGGGCTGCCTGCGGAACTCGGAAATTTCATGTCGGCCGCAAGCGCCACGTCTCCGGAGACCTTCTTCCACGCGAAGTGGAATGCGTCATCGGTGGACCACATATTGGCGCCGGCAGCGTCGAGGGTGTACACACCGGCGTTGTAGGTCGTTTTTCCCGGTGGCGTAACAGAGCCTACGTCGGTCTGCCCTTCGAATACTCCCTGGACCGTCGGGTCGGGTCTGCGCAAGGCAATAATGGCAACTCTGGAAAATTAGAATCAGACCGCAACAGATCTTCGTACTTACCGGCATCTTCAGCTCCCCATTCGACTATGGACCCTACCCGATCGGGGTCAGCGGAGTCCAGTGAAGGCTATCCGGCTGACTGGATCGCGATGCTTCAGGCTGATTTAATCTTGTTGCGTTCATAATTCCTCTGGAGACCTGAACGATGCGTGTCCTGCTGGTTGAAGACGAAGTCCGCCTTGCCGACAATCTCACGGCCGCGCTGCGCGATGGGCCCGGCTACGCGGTCGACTGGGCAGCCGACGGTGAAGCGGGCGACGACGCGGCGCGCAATCTCTGCTACGACCTTGTGGTCCTTGATCTGATGCTGCCGAAACTCGATGGGGAAAGCATTCTGCGAAGGATGCGGGCTCGCAAGGACTCCACTCCCGTGCTGATCCTGACGGCGAAGGAAGGCAAGGACGTGATTGTTCAGCTGCTCAACGCCGGTGCCGACGACTATCTGGCCAAGCCTTTCGATCTAGGCGAACTCATTGCCCGCTCAAAGGCTCTCATTCGACGCGGAAAAGGTGCGTCGCACCCCACTCTGCGCGCGCTCGATATTGAACTCAACACGTTGGAGCAGACGGTACGCCGTGGCGGGATATTGGTCGATCTTTCTCCCACCGAATATCACATTCTCGAATACCTGCTGCACCATCCGCGCAAAGTTGTCAGCAAAGAGGAACTTCTGGAGCACCTCTATGACTACAACTGGGAGCATCACTCCAACGTCATCGAGGCCCACGTCTCCAATCTGCGCAAGAAGCTCGACGCCGCCGCGCCGAACGCGGAACCTGTAATTGAGACTTTGCGCGGCCGCGGCTACCGCCTTTCCGCCGAGCCGCAATCATGACGTCTCGCACCGGAACCTGGACATCCAGCATCGCTTTCCGGCTCATCGCCGCCGTCCTTCTAGTCGAAGTGGCCGCAGCCGTGCTTGTCATCCTGCTGGCGTGGGGATATGAGCGGCACGCACACTTCCGCTCGTTTGATGTGATGCTGCGGGGCCGCGCCGATTCCGTGCTCGGCGCAGTGCAGGATGCTGAAGACGTGGGCGACAACGTGATGCTCGATCTCGCCGACCTTCATGTACCTCCTGAAGATGTTTACGAGGTATGGGATGGTCGCGGTCATTTACTGGGCCGCTCACCCAATTGGACCGGAAGCAGCGGGGGGCGTGTCCCCAGGGAAGACGGCTTCTTCCCATTCGAAGCTGGTCTTCGCGACTATCGCCTGCTGCGGTTGCACGGTTCGCGCATCGTGGACCCCGGCGAGCCGGGCGGCGGTCACGTGCGGTTCGTCACCATACTTTATGGCGCTCCCACGGAGCGCGTGTGGCGAGCGGTCTATGGTGCGGTCAAGTTTTACGCCGCGGGTATGTTTCTCCTCGTCCTCATCACCGGGCCGCTCATCGCATGGGTTCTTCACCGCGGTCTCGAACCGCTGCGGCAGCTCGCTGCGCTGGCTGGAAACGTTTCTGCCGATTCATGGCAATTTTCACCTCCGGCTTCGGCTCGCGACACCGCCGAACTCGCGCCGCTCACAGGCGCCATCGAAAGTGTGCTGCATCGGCTCGAAGTCTCATTCAATCAGCAGCGCAGGTTTGTTTCCGATGCGGCGCACGAACTCAAAACCTCCGTCGCAGTGGTGAAATCGTCTCTGCAGCTTGTCGGGATGCGCGAACGAACGCCGCAGGAATACCAGGCCGGCAATGAGCGTGCCCTGGTCGACACCGCGCGGATTGAAGAGATCGTTGCCAAAATGCTCACCCTGGCTCGCTTTGAAAGTGCCTCCCTCTCCTCGCAAGCGGCAAGCTCCAATTTGAGCGAGTGCATCCGCAACGTGGTGTCCGAACTCGAAACCGTGGCCGCCGTGCGCCAAGTCAGATTAGCAGTGCGCGATTTGCCTTCCGGCGCCTCGGTGCCGCTCAGCGCTGAAGATTGCTCCATCGTCGCCGGCAATCTGATTATGAATGCCATTCAACACAGCCCACCTCAATCGTGCGTGGAGATTTACGTCCTGTCGCGGAACGGGGAAATCGAATTTACCGTTCAGGATCAGGGCGACGGAATAGATGCTGACGTATTGCCCCATGTCTTCGAGCGTTTTTACCGCGCCGATCCTTCCCGAGCGCGTACGACCGGCGGCACCGGCCTGGGCCTGGCGATCTGCAAAGCCGCGGTCGAGCGAGCCGGCGGCTCCATCTCCCTCATCAGCAGCCCAGGCGCAGGCGCCACCGCAACCGTACGGCTCCCGAAAGCATAGTTCCGGCCTCAACCCGTCTTCGTCTCATGCTGGCGAAGGAACGCTTCAACCTCCGTGTGTCCTTCATGCCGAGCCCAGTCCGCGGGCGTGCCGTTCCACATCAGGTCCCGGGTGTCAGCGCTCGCGCCGCGTTCCATCAGCAATCTCACCAACTCACCATGCCCAATCAACGCCGCCTGGTGTAAGGGTGTGGTGTGCGAATGCCCTCCCAGCGGGTTGTAGCGATTCGGATCCTCTCCAGCATCGAGCAGCAAGCGAACAATGTCGATCCTTCCGATCTGGCTCGCCATGACCAGCGCCCGATGGCGTTCCGCGCTGCTCGCCGATGGCAACAGGCGCCGAGCACTCTCTGCATCACCGAGGGCTGCGGCAACCGGCAGCGTCACGCGAGCACCGCGCTTGATCAGCGTCTGCACCGCCAGTATGCTGCCGTGGAGAGCCGCGGCTTCGATTGCTCCGTTTGGATCGGCGCCGTTATCGCACAGCAGATCGATCAGTGGAATTACCGCTCCGCTCTCAAGGGGAACACTTCCCGTGGCCACCAGGGCCAGGGCGGTTCTCTCGCGAATTCTGATCCGGGCCGGCATCGAGGATCGCCTGGGCAACTTCGACGATGTTCTTCGGTAACGAGCCTCGCCGTATCGGATTCTCCGCAATGAACTCAAGCAGCGATGGGTTATGGAAGTAGTTCCAGCCCTCGAAATCGAGCCGCTGAAGCACCAGCTTCGGATGCTGCCGGAGATGCTGTCGCAAGGCCTCCGCGTCTCCGGCATCCAGCAAATCGACGGCGCGGCGGAAGTCCGGATCATCGATGCGTTCGTGGTGTGGGATGTAAAGACGCTCTGCAAGCTTCGGCGAATCCACATGCGCCTTGAGTCTAGTCCAGCTGCGAAAGCCGTACTCTCGCGCAATCGCGAGCTGAGCATCCGTCAGCTTGAAGCTGGCTTCGAAGATGGCTTGATCGGTAGACTCTCGAAACCGAGGATGAAATTCACGAATGCGCTGTGCCGCTCCCCGATCGCGGGCGGCATGGCCTTTCAGGAGATCCTTGGCCTGGTATTTCAGGTGCTCGAGGTTTGGTTGGGCAGGGAAGCGTTTTACCGGCATGACGAACTTCCTTTCGTGTGCCCAGGTCCGCATATTGAGGGCAGAAAGTCAGTTCGCAAAACTCAGATTGTAAAAGAAAGTGGACTTCTGTCCTTTCCGCGGACCGGATGCGCCTTTCTGCGCTGCGTCGAGCTTAACACGCGACCACAATCCGCGAAATGAGCGACCGGCTATTCCGTCCGCAGCGCCCGCATCGGTTCGATGCTCGCCGCACGCCGCGCAGGCAGAAGCGCTGCCGCCGCCGATACAAGGCTGATGGCGGCGATTGCAAGCGCGAAACTCATTGCGTCAAACGGCGACATCTGGTAAAGCATCGCCCTCATCGGGCGAATCGCAATTAACGTTAACGGTATTCCTGCCGCCAGACCCGCCAACAGTACCCACAAGCTCTCTCTCAGGAACATCACCAGCACCTGTCCACGTGTTGCTCCCAGCGCCATGCGTACGCCGATCTCCGTGCTTCGACGGCTCACCCGGAACGAATGGGCGCCGTACAATCCTGTCGCCACAAGCAGCGCCGCCAGTAATCCGAAGAATCCGCCCAGGGCCGCGAACATCCGCTGCTGAGTGTAGGACTTTTCAAACTGCGCCTGCTGGGTGATTGGCTGCTCGAGCGGCACATTGGGATACATCTGCGACACCGTTTTGCGTAATTCCGGCAGAAGGCTGCGGGCGTCACCGTGCGTACGGACCTCGATCTGCATGCTGCCCAGCGCTTCGCTTGCATCACAGGGTAGTACGCCATGGGCCTCGGTTCCTCGTCCACGCCTGTATATTTGCTGTCGCGGACCACGCCGACAATTCTGCGCGGATGATCGCCGAGCCCCGATCTGATGGCCGATGGGATTTGTATTGCGAGGAACAGCTCTTCACGAACGTCTCGTTGACCAGGGCCACTCCTTTTGTGCCGCCAGTATCGGATTCCGCGATATTCCCGCCCTGCAAGAATTGGTACCCCCATCGTGTGAAAAAAGTTTGGCCCTACATATTCGATCGAACGATCACGTCGGGCTTGTTGACTCCGTCAAGCATCAGGTCATTGTTATCTGACCATCCCGATCCCGGCCGATTGTCCGCCATCGAGACTCCCGCGACGCCGGGCAGTTGCGCAATGCGCGCCAGCAACTGGCGATAGAACACATGTCCGTCGATATTGCCCTGGGGCGTTACGCCGAAAACCAGCAGTTGCCTGCGCTTCCATTCCCAGGTCCTGCGTGGCATAGTTGCGCAGGGTACGCAGCAGCAGGCTTGCCGCGACGAGCAGCACCAAGCGAGACGGCGATCTGCGCCGACAGAGTGATCCGCGCCGCGGTCAACCGGCTTCTCGTTGACGTGGTCTTCGGCGAGGCCGAACGCAGAACGCCCGCCACCGGCACTCTCGACGCGCTCCACAGGGGAAACAGTCCGAAGGCGAGCGCAGACAACGCCGAAACCCCAAGAGTGAACAGCAAAACCGTCCGGTCCGGACGCCAGCCCCGTCTCGATCCCGACCATGCTCCCAGCATTGCGTCGCCGAAACCGCAAACATCCAACCCGCGCAGCCCCATCCGTTACCAGCAACACGCTTTCGCACAGCAACTGTCTAAGATGTTATGCCTTCGCCCCAATGGCCATGCGAAGGCTGAACTCGTGCTCGCGAGCAGTGTTGCGCGCCTGAAGCATCATCACGACGTTCGTGCAGGCGATCAGCAGTACCAGTGCCACCAGCGCCATCAGAATTTCAACCGGCGTCCGGGCAAAGACGTTAATCCTTCAATCCCCCGTGCCGGAAGGAAATCCAGCAGCGGCTTCCACTTCTTTTCATCCACCTGGTCCGATTGTCTGCTTTACCACGCCCGCGAATGTGCCAGCCAAAGCCTGCTGGGCCTGCATGGGGATACGCCTGGTCGCAGCCGCGCCATCATGCCGCAGGCTCCACCATTTCGGCGAGCCATACAGGGCATCGTAGGCAGCGAGGCGTGCCCCACGCGTTCAACTCAGGCCGGTTCTGCAGCGGCATCCAGAAATCAGTCGATGCCGCCGGCTCGATGCCTTTAAACCCTCGCGCCGCACACCCGACAATCGTCTGACGGAACCCCTTTTACGTACATCGTCCGCCCAATCACGTTGGTGTCCCGCGCAAAACTTCGGGTCCAGTACTCGTAGCTGATGACCGCTATCGGCGCATGGCTCTTTTCTTCTTCGTAAGTGAAACCTCGCCCCAGGCCCCATTCGCGCGTGAGCCCGGAAAAGAAGTTTCCGCTGACCTCTTCGCCGTTCGGCCTCTTCAGGCAATTCCCCATGCCGCACCGCGACATTACCGGCAGAGCTCAACGGCACGTATGCCGATCAGCTCTTCAAAAACGTCGGTTCGCTGGCGGAGTGCTGCAAACGCTGGCACAGAAAAGGACGTATTCCAGTCACCCGATTTCCTTGCTCCCGGCGGTTGCCCCTGCCGTTCCCCATCTGCACGTACGTAGAGCCCTTTTGGACGCGACTACCGGCAGCATCCGCATCAGCACCACGTTCATGACGCTGAAAACCGCCGTATTCGCGCCGATGCCGAGCGCCAACATCACCACCACGACAAACGCAAAGCCCGGCGCCTTGTAAGCTGGCGCAAGGCGTAGCGAAAATCGCGTAGCAAAGGCTCCCATCCAACTTCCTCCCGGAATTCCATTGTCGCAGCATCTCCCATGCCGCTCTGGACCGCATCCAATCAATTCAGGAAAGAAGACTTAAGTGCTTCCGATAAGGTGTTATGGGTCTTACCGCCGTCCAGAACCGGAAACGCCTGTTCAAATTCGGACACTCGCTGGTTGAAAACTCGATTGACTCGCAGGGTGATAATGGGTTTCTGTCTTTCTGCTGTGCTTTTTGAGGGCCGCTGCCTTCTGTTGCCTGGGATTCCAGATTCCCCGAAAGGAATCTCCAATGATTGATTTCAATGGCGCTCCGAGCCAACGCGTCCAGCCGGCTGCGATCCCAGCGGATGCGGCGAACTCATCCTCGCCGAGGAAGGTGTATAGCAGTCCGATGGAGCAATCTGTTTGGAGCCGATTGTGGCGCAGTCTAAATTCAAGTCGATCGAAGGCTACGGATGGTATCTCTTCGCAATCCCCGATCTCCGGCAAGCGTTCGATTCCCCTGCTGTTTGTCCTTGCTCTTGGTTTTCTGATAGCAGTCGCGATCTTCTGCTACGTTGCCATTCCGAGAGGCGTGAAACAACAATCGGCGGTGACGCGAGGGAAGTCTCTCCTCGGTCTTTCCGCCTCGTCGAAGGCAAAGCCGGCGCCCGGCAAACCCTTCGTCCCTGTCGCCGAAACGCATCTGCCGATCCCGACCGTGTGGACCCCGGCCCCCGGATCACAACAGCAGCCTGCGTTCGCGAATGCGCCGCCGATGGCGCCTCAAACTCCCACGATGCCGCAGGCCCTGCCCCAGGTGGGCAGCTTTGCGCCGGCACAGCCAATCATTCCCGGAAAGACGTCGTCCTTCACTCCGGTCACTTACCCAGCGCGCCACGATAAGCGATTTGGCGGGAGCTGTGCCGGAGAGTTGACGCTAAACGCCACTGGCCTCACGTTTAGTTGTGCCGATGATCCGGGTGGAAGCCTACAGGTAGCGCTCACCGAAATCGGTGCAGTTGATGAGAACGGAATCGAACTTGTCTCCGGCAAGAAGTACCACTTCTCGATCGCGGGCATGAGTAAAAGCGCCGAACAGCAGGTATTTGCCGCCTGGCTTCATCAAGTCCGCTGAGCGAGTGTTTCTCCCGGGCAACGTAGGGCGCTGAATGCGTTGCCGACAGGGGAGCGCGCCGATCTTCAGACTTCCTTAATCCCCCGGTGGCACAATCCATTTTGCATGGCAAACCTTTCGCTTGCCTGAATGGAGATCTCGATGAACCATCGACGCACTGCAACATTCTTTGCGCGCGCACTTTTTGCCGCCGCCCTTTTGTGCACGCTTTCGACTTCGCTTTCCGCTCGCGCCGAGGGACCCTACAAGGTCATCGACCACTGGAAACTGGCTGACAGCGGCTTTTGGGATTATCTGCTGGTCGACTCGCCGGCAAACCGCGTTTACATCACTCGCGGCGACCACGTCGATGTGATCGACTCGGGCAGCGGAAAGCTTCTCGGCGCCATCAGCGGCCTGCACGGCACGCATGGCATTGCGCTCAATCCTGACGGGAAGACTGGTTACATCTCCGATGGCGGAGGCAACGCAGTGGTCGTCTTCGATCGCTCCAGCTTTTCCACCCTTGCGACGATCCCGGCCGGCACCAACCCCGACTGCATCATCTACGAGCCTGCGACAAACACGGTCTGGGCCTTCAACGGCCGCAGCCACGACATCACCATCATTGACGCAGGCAGCCAGAAAGTGGTCGCCACGATTGCTGTCCCGGGTAAACCAGAGTTCGCCGTCTCGGACGGCAAGGGGAATGTCTACAACAACATTGAAGACAAGAGCGAAGTCATCAAGCTCGACGTGCGAGCCCGCAAGATCACTGCAACCTGGCCCGCCGGCTGCGAATCTCCATCCGGCCTCGCCCTTGATGATGCCGGCAATCGTCTCTTCACCGTTTGTGACGGCAAGAAGATGAGCGTCCTCGACGCTGGCTCCGGCAAAATCGTGGCAACACCTGCAATTGGCGACGGTCCAGATGCCGCGGGCTGGAGCGCCAAACACAAGCTGGCCTTTGCATCCTGCGGCGAAGGCATTCTCTCGGTTGTCGATGCGTCCGGTTCCGACTACAAGACCATTCAGTCGCTTCCTACCAAGGGCGGAGCCCGCACCATGGCTTACGATGCTGCCACAGACCGCATCTACCTCGTAACCGCCGACTTCGGTCCCCGTCCCGCACCCACCGCCGAGAATCCGCGCCCGCGCCCTTCACTCATTCCCGGCAGTTTCCAGGTCATCGTGGTGGGCCGCTGATCCGCACCGGCTTTTTGCCCCATTCATCGTGCAGTTTGATCCATCGCGCGATGAGTGGGGCCCCAGCCCCTGCCCTCGTTTGCCCAGGTTCTCTGTTCCTTCAGCCAACTTCCACCCGATTTCGCCCGTCCGTTCTATTGTGAGAAGAAAGTACCCACGGCTCAGGCTGGCGCTGCTGGCGGCGCTTCCTCTTGAAGCCATCAATTTCTGGGTGATAGGCTATCCGGCCTCCACGCCTCCGGTTTCGCGGCTGAGCCAGGATCCCGCTGTCGCCCTGCAGTGGTACCTGCTTCACCTGGGCGGAATCATTGCCGCCGACCGCAGCCACTACCTGCGCCAGCACGCCACCCTGGTCTCCATCGTTCTCTTTATCGCGGGTTATATCGGCAGCGCTATTGTTCTGCTTGCGGTTCTCTGGTTCGCGGGACTGGCGCGCCGCACTTTTCGCAGGTTGTCCTCGCCGTTGAAACAAGCGGCGTAGTGTAGATAAGGAACGGAACTTGTTGCTGCCTGCTCTTTATGAAATTTGTGCTCGCCGATTGTCGTGCTGATTGCCTTCGCCCTCTCGTTTGTGGCGGACTACAAATGGCGCCGCTGGATCGCCAAACGCCGGAGCGAGCATGAAGACTCCGCTGGCCGCGATCGCGTTTAACCGCTGTTCAGTTGCTCATTTTGCCTCTCGTTCGTTTCTGAAGCGGTACCCTATCGAGACTTAAGTGGAATTCCGATGCGCAACTTTCCCTGTTTTAAGCCGTTACAATGAACTCAAGGGAGTCGTCTAGATCTATATGCACCATTTCCTTGCCCAGCGCCGCCGACGCGCTCTCGGAATTGCCGCCATTGCAGCCGTGCTCGTTACCGGGGCGTCATCTCCGATGCGCGCGCAGTTCGGCCCCCCGCCAACTACCCCGGTTCACGATCCCGCCGCGCTCAAACCGCCCGCCGGAGCCCGTGTCGCGATCATCGAATTCGAAGACATGGAGTGCCCCGACTGCGCGAATGCCAACCCTTTGCTCAAGGAAGCTGCGGCCAAATACAACATTCCCTGGGTTCGTCACGACTTCCCGCTGCCGTTCCACGCCTGGAGCTTCCAGGCGGCCGTCAACGCACGCTGGTTCGATACCAAGAGCAAAAAGCTCGGCGACGACTACCGTGACGCCGTCTTCGCCAACCAGCCCTCCATCGTGAACCTGGACGGCCTTCGGCAGTTCACCGAGAACTACGCAAAAAGTCACAACATCCAGCTCCCCTTCGCCATCGACCCGCAGGGCAAACTCGCGGCCGACGTCAAGGCCGATTATGCCCTTGGCCAGCGTATCGGCATTGAACATACACCCACCATCTGGATCACTACATCCAACAGCAAGGGCGCGCCCTTCGTGGAAGTGGTTGACCGGACCAAGCTCTTCCAGCTTATCGATCAGGCTATCGTAGACACGAAATCGGCACCCGCAAAGACAGCGCATAAATAGAAGTCCCCGTCATTCGGCCCCTAACTTATGTCGGACTTTCGTCATGTCGTTGAAATCCGCGCTTCACCCGCGCATGTCTGGTCCGTGCTCCTCGACGTGGAGCGCTGGCCGGACTGGACCACCTCTGTCACTAAAGTCCAGCGCATGGACATCGGTCCTCTCACCCTCGGCAGCCGCACCCGCATGTGGCAGCCCCGGCTGATGCCCGCCGTCTGGCAGATCACCTCGCTCGACGAACATCGCCGCGTGTTTGCATGGACCTGCCGCAACCTGGGCTTCAAATGCGTTGCCTGGCACCACGTGGAGTCAGTGAGGAACCTGAGCCGCGTGACGCTTTCGATTGACTACTCCGGCCTGCTGAGCGTCGTTGTCGCCCGCGTGTATCGCGACCGCATCTGGGACTACATCAGCCGCGAGGGCAACGGCCTGAAAAAATGGTGCGAGTTCCCAGCCGCCAAGCCCGGCACCTCAACGGCAAAAGTGCCAAGCACTGCCCGATCGTAGTCGCACCCGGAATCTTGCGCGCAAAGAAAAACGGGGCAATCGCCCCGTTGCTTTTCCGCCAACTTGTTTCCTCGTTTTCTAGGTCCCCTGGATCTTTACCAGCTCTCCGCCTCCGGGCGAGACTTCGCTTGTCTGCGGCGCCCGCCAGTGGTCGATGTAGCTGATGCGGTGCACGCACCCGATGGTGCAATTCGGGGCGCAGCTCTTGGCCGTCAGAAACTCCCGCTTCACATCCGCGGTCGTGTACTCGGCAATGGGGACGCCCGGATACCCGCGCTGCTGCGAGCAATAGTGCACCAGCCCGTCCTCGCAGATGTAGAGGTACCGCGATCCCGCGCGGCAGCGCCAGTCGTTTGGCTCGCCTTTCGCAATTGCGTTCTGGAACGCATCGAACTGCGCGTAGTTGGTCTTCTTGCGGTCACGCATGGCGAAGTAGATCTTCGACTCCGTCTCGTTGAGCGCCTTCAACTGCCCGTCGCCGTCGTGAATGATGCCGATGGTCGACTCGAAGCCCAGCTCCAGCGCACGGCGTCCAATCGTCAGCGCGTCGTTGGGGTCTTTGAAGCCCCCGCCCACCACGGAGTTGATGTTCACGTGAAACTCGGCGTGATCGGCCAGCATCTGCAGCTTCTTGTCCAGGACTTTGAGGCTCTTTTTGGATATCTCGTCGGGTTCGACGTTATCGATCGAGATCTGCATGTGGTCGAGGCCGGCCTGGTTGAGCCGCTCGATCCGCTCGACGTTGAGGAGGTAGCCATTCGTGATCATGCCCGCGATGGCGCCGGTACGCCGCATCCGGCGGATCACGTCGTCGAGGTCGGGGTGGGTGAGCGGCTCGCCGCCCGAGATCCCGATCATGGCGGTACCGAGGCGCCCCAGGGCGTCGATCCGGCGGTACATTTCTTCGAGGGGAACGGGCTTCGAGACCTTGTCGTACTCGTTGCAGTAGGCGCAGGAGAGGTTGCAGAAGCGCGCCGGAACTATTTGAGCCAGAACGGGATGCGAGGTAGAGGCCAGCGCCCGGGCGACCATTGCGTACTCCCGCGCCTTGCGCGTCGCCGCAATCCACCGCCCTCTAGCTGTATCCCGCTTCCGTGTGGCCATACTTTTATTCAATCACAATCTCGTGTGATCACGTAGGTGCACCAAGCCTCGATTCTGAGACATGGAGACTGCCTCTCGCATCAGGGCTCACAGAGTATCTTTGATCGGCATCGCAACTCTGCAGGGCAATGGTCAACCCGCGCCCACGAAATCCTCGGACCCAGCGAAGGCCAGATCTTTGGTCTCCAGCTCTTTCAGCTGCTGTTTTGGATCTTGTGCTGCCGGGTTGCCACGGGGGGTGTTCGATCGGAAGTCAGGTCCGGTGTCCGCTTCGAAGCCGCCGCTGTCGAGCAGCGTCAACTCAATCTCAAGCCACATGGGCTGCCGCGGCGTCAGGTGATAGCTGCTGGGAGGGACCTCGATCCGGGCACGGCCCCCTTCCAGACCGGGCTGCTGCACCGCACCGCCTAGCCACTGGTATCTCAGGACCAGCTGGTCCTCCGGCTTCGTGATCCAAACGCGCAGATCCTGCATCATCTCAACCCCGGAGCCCTTCAGGGAGCCCTCGCGGTAGACGTCGCTCTGCAAGCGGAACGACATGGAGAACGAATATTCTCCATCGTCCATATCCGACTTGAGGAAATGAAACGTCGCGATCCGCTCCGGGTCTTCACCTACCACGACCGCGCTCAATGATCGGCGTTGCGTTCATTCACGCGCTCTTCGCGTAATCCAATCCGGCACTCCACATTCATAAGACCGACCCTGAAGCTGTAAGGTCCCTTATTTGTCGGCGCGATCGGCTCAAAATCAAAGTCATCTGGCGGAGGTCCCGGCGGACGCAGCAGTACCACCGTGCGCAGCGCGCCGAAGAGGAAACGCTCTACCGCCGCAAATGCTTCCGCCGAATTGACAAGCCCGTATCGCCCACTGTGGCTCCGGTGAACGAAGACCGTGACGGCCCCCTCGACCCACGCGCGGCTGGTCGGCACCAAGCCATCGGAGTCATCCCCTGCAAGGATGGCCGGGACTCCGCGCGCAACGAGGTAGTCACCACTGTTTGTGCCGATCACGCAGAGAAAGCGCTCGGGATCGAAGTTGTAGAGCACCTGGGGATGGAATCCCTCTTCCTCCATTCCCTCCGGGGCCAGGGCATTGAACATGCCTTCCGGGGAGAAATTGTTCAGCCCGTTCCAGTCGATCCAATTGATCGAAAGAGGGATTCCGCCGTGCGGCGTCCCGTAGGTGACTACCTTTTCGATCACCTTTCCGGCGTCGCTCTTCAACACTTTCTGGATGAGCGAACGGCACACGAGGCCGCCCATGGAGTGCGCTATCAAAATGACGCGCCGCTTATCCGGCTCGACATCCGGAGCGAAACAGACTTCCCTGACATGCTCGATGAGTTCACCCAGCTTGGTAGCAGCCTCAACGATTGTCGGCCTGCCATCTTTTCCAGGTTCTGCAAAGGTCTGCGAATAGGGTTCGTAGTAGCGATGAATCCACAGCGTCCTCCGCGGATCCATGATCCCTTCGACGGAGTCCACGTAGCCGTGGATCGCATCGGCGTATCCGTGGATGGTCATCAACCTCACAAACGGACCGGGAAAGCGAAATCGGATGATGGACTTGCGCGATCCCTGCCGGGCATGGGTGCTGCCGAGGTTAAAGCCGTTGGTGGGATCGTCGGTCGTCTCCTCGATCTCTTTCTGGGTGAAGGCGAATCCGCGCACGTAAATGATGGGGAAGTATTCTGGCACGCAAACAGAGTAGGCGAAACTCAAATTGCCTGAAAGGAAATTTTTCCAGTGCGGCGGGTAACCACTCACGAAACGGTCCCGTGGTTTGCCGGAGCAGATTTGCCTTGACGGACTAACCAACGCAGCGCTTACATGGTGTCCGCTCTTCGGAACGGGTTTCTCTGCTCTTTACCTCGCCTGAACCGCTTCACTCCTGGGCTACTCACCTTTTATCCCGGCGTAATCAATCGCATAAGCCCCACACAAGAAAAAGGAGAAACACTCATGAAGAAACTGCTTACTCTTGCTCTCGCAACGCTGGCAATCACCTCTTCAGTGGCCGCTTTCGGCGCCGATAATTCACTGGGGACCTGGAAGCTCAATCCGGCAAAGAGCAAATACGCGCCGGGTCCGTTTCCTATAAAAAGCGTGACGTCGGTTCGGGAAGCGGCTGGAGATGGCGTCAAGGTGACCAACAACGGTGAACGCGCCGACGGCTCGGCGATTAACGTCACTTACACCGCCAAATACGACGGCTCTCCCGCTTCGGTGTCCGGCCAGGGAGCGCCCTACGACACCGTCTCGCTCAAACAGGTAAACGACAACAAATTCAGCTACGAAGCCAAGAACAGCTCCTCAAAATACCACGTGACTGGTGAGGTCGAGATCGCACACGATGGCAAGACCATGACCCTGCATTCCAAGGGCACAGACGCGGATGGAAAGCCCATCACGGTCAAGATGGTCTACGAGAAGCAATAGGCGCATTTGGGCGGGTTGGCCAACATCCAAACGACAGCAAATATCAGCAAGATCCAGGGGCGCTCCGATTCCGGGGAGTTGGACTCACCTCCACCTCTCGTTCCCGGCCGGCAAGCGCCCCGGCCTTCCAGTTCCCGCAAACCGGGCCACCCCTTCTGAAAAATCTCAGGTGAATTTGTGTGTCCGTTGACGCGTCTCCTTCCTTCAAAACGGTGCCTGGTCTCTATAGCTCAGACACGCGCTTGCGAACCCGTTAGGGTCATGATGCGGGGTTGTCCTCTGACATCGCCGCGAGGTTAAGGAGAACTATGAATAGTTTAAAGTTTCTAGCGTTATCGGCCGTTGCCGGATGCAGCATGTTGGCAATCGCTCCCAGTGCGATGGCCCAGGAGCAGGCCCCCACTACCCGCGGAGAAGTCGCACTGAGCACTGGGTCAGCTCCCGCGTGCCCCTACGGCTACTATGACAATGCACCCTATGCCTGCTCCCCCTACGGCTATTACAGTCCCAAGTGGTTCAAGGCCGGAGCGTTCATCGGCGCCGGTCCCTGGTTTCATGGGCCTGACAACTTCCGCGGCAGCGTAGACAATCGCCTCAATGTCAGCAATGGCTACACAGGCAAGCTGCCCCAGGCCGGCGACAAGGCCGATCCATCGAATCCTGTCGACAAGAACGAGAACTTCAAGGGCAATGAGATGCGCGATGGCCGCGGCCACGTAGACGCCGACCAACCAGCCGGACAGTAAGAGCGGGTAGCGTACCCAGGCCTCCCGGGGACGAAACCAGAACAGGAACTCGACGGACGCGCCATCCCTGCCTGGTCCGCCCCGGAGGCGATTGCCAGAGTTGCGAAAGAAAGAGTCAGCAACTTCTGATGTGGTGCGCCCATCTCCCGAGCATTGGAGAGATGGGCCGACTTGAAGGGCCGCTCAGCGCTTTACCGCTGCCAGCACCGCTCCTGCGTCCGCATCTTCGAGACACGGGGTGGTTTCGAACTCCAGCAGGTCATTCCAATATGCCAGCCAGGAGTAGAGGGCCTTGGCGTCACTGGTCTCAGCGATCAGCACACCGCCGCTGTTCATTCCGTGCCATCGTCCGACCATTGTCACGCCGGCAGGAGGGGCTCCGCCGGTTTTCAAAAACCGCTGCTCTGCATCAACCACGGATCCCTTGGGGATCTTGTAGCTCACAATAAATTTCATCAGCTTTCTCCATGTCAGTTGAAATGAGTTGGGCACCTAGGCGAGCGAGTCGCTGAAATCTATGTGACCCGGGGCCGCAGACCATTTTTTGTTCGGTAGGGAAGAGTCACTTCCTGGGATGAATTCGCCCAACGTAACTGCTGCCGGGATGGGCCGTCAAGACATTCCTTGTCGATCGGGTCGCTGCTATCATCACCTCACAAAGAGTTTCCCCCATGAAGAATCTCTGGCAACCAGCGACTGTTCAGGAGTTGAAAGATCGCCTGGCAAAGCTTCGCCCCGACACTCCGCGGTTATGGGGCAAGATGACGCCCGCGCAAGCCGTAGCCCACTGCGCCAAGGGCATCGAACTGGCTCTGGGCGATCTGCGCCCTCCGCGCATGTTTATCGGCCGCCTGATCGGAGCCATGATCAAGTCGAAGGCCTTTCAGGAGAGCGAGCCGATGCGCCGCAACTCCCCTACCATCCCCGGCATGGCTGTGACCGACGACCGAGACCTCGACCGTGCGCGAGAGATCCTCTGCGCGCTTATTGACCGCTTCGCCGCCGCCGGCCCCTCCGGCTGCACGACTCACCCACACAGCTTTTTCGGCCACCTTACCCCGGACGAGTGGTCCATGTGGATGTACAAGCACATCGACCATCACCTCCAGCAGTTCGGCACGTGACCGGCCGGCGCGCGGGCTGCGCAGAACGGGTCGAGCGCTTTCCGATCTCCCGAGGCAGCCCTGGCCGCTGCTTCTAATCCCCGGTCTCCAATCCACGACTTGCCCCTATACTGGCCCCATGCACCTGCCGCTCCCCGGACCGGAACTGGTAGCGCTCATCGTCGCGGTCTCGTTTGCGGCCGGACTCAACGTTTACGCCACCGTAGCGACGCTCGGCCTGCTGGCGCACACCAGCATGCTGGTCCTCCCCGACTCGCTTCATCCCATTGCAAGCTGGTGGGTGATTGGAGCAAGCATCGCGCTTTTCGGGGTGGAATTTTTTGCCGACAAGGTTCCGGCTTTCGACCTGGTCTGGAACGCGCTGCATACATTCATCCGCATTCCCGTTGCCGCGCTTCTGGCCTGGCGGGCGACAGCCAACCTCAGCCCGCAGGAGCAACTGCTCGCAACCCTTCTGGGCGCTGCCATCGCGTTCGCCGCGCACGGCGGCAAAACCGCTGTCCGCGCAGCGGTTACGCCTTCGCCCGAGCCGTTGTCCAACATCGGCCTCTCCCTCGGCGAGGATGTTGTCGCGGTCTCGCTGACCTGGCTTGCCACGCATCATCCCTATCTCGCCGGATCCATCGCCGCCGCCATGGTGCTTTTTGTGATCCTTCTCATCCGTCTCGTATGGCGAGCGCTTCGAGCGCTCTTCCATGGGGCCGAACGGGTGGTGGAACAGACCGGGAGTTGATGCCGCCGCGAATCCCGAACTTTCTCGGAATCAGCAACTTTGCCCCAGTTCAGGAGAATGTTTGCGGGCTGCCAATCCGGCTCAAAAATTGAAGGGGAACCACAACGTTCATTGGATCGCAGAGGTTTTGCGACAATTCGAGGGTCTGCGGAGTCTATACTCATGAAACCTTTTTGTGATCCCTGGGCTTGTTTCAGCGGGATTCAGGGATAAGTGGCTACACCGATCGAGGAGCCAGACAGCTTGCGAGGCAATTTTCCCATCGCGAACGCTTCCGCGGCACACGAGCCGAGGACCGTCGCGGTGAGCTGGAGCCTGGCAGTTCGGCAGTTCTTCCGTCCGAGCGTCCTCGCTTGCCTCGCTCTCGCGATAACCGTTGGGGGCTGGGGTTACGGCTATAAGCTCTCCCAATATCTGCTGCACACGGATGTCACCAAGGCCTCCCACACCCGGATGTGGGTTGACCACCGGGACGACTCCTTCAAAGCTGGTTCTCATGCCCACCGTCCGCAGACGCTGCCGGCATCCGGTTCTTTCGATCTGAGCACTTTCCAGACCCCTCCTCTCGCGCGGGAGCTGGTCTTTTCGACGCCGCTCCAGTCGCGAATCCTCACGTTTGTTTCGCCCCTCCATCCTCTTCGGGCGCCTCCCATTTCCTATTCCTCGCTGGCGTAGTCGGCAAGCCGGACTTTTACCCGCAACTGGTGTATGAGCCGTCCGTTCTGCCTTCCGACCCCACATTCAACAACTGAGTGAATCCGGATCGTTGATCCGATGGGAGCAGGTATATATATGCCAATTGCCTTGAGTGCAATGGAAGTTGATTCTGAAGCGCCGGGGATTGAGGACCGGCTTCAGGAGTTTCTGGAGACGGCCGAGCAGCGTCGTCCGCAGTTGCTGCGCATGGCCCGACGCATGACGAACTGCAACGAAGATGCCGAGGACATTCTGCAGGAAGCCTTCATGAAGGCCTACAAGGCTCTCGCAAGATTCCGTGGAGAGGCCAAGATGTCGAGCTGGCTCGGTGCAATTGTGCAGAATACGGCGCACGAGCACCTGCGCAGCCGCAGAGGCCGCGTCTTTGTGTCGATCGAATACATGAGCAAGGACGATAACGAGATCATCGAGATCAATCTTCCTGATCCTGGCAAGAACCCCGAGGAGACATGGGAGGGTCGCGAATTGGAGAACATCCTGCGCGACGAGGTGAGCAGGATGAGCCAGGTTTGCCGGCGTGCGATTGAGATGTGCGTGCTGGACGAGGCACCCCAGCTTGACGTAGCCAATTCGCTTAACCTGAGCGTGGCCACGATGAAGTCCCGGGTGTTCCGTGGGAAGCGCATCCTCGCGCGATCGCTGACAAGGCGTCTGGGGCCGCGCTACTTTGGCGCCCGCCACGGATCAATGGCCGCCTCCGCCGATCATCGAGTGAGTTGCCAGATGTAAGCGATTCTCCCTGAACTGCATCCTATGAGCGCCGCGAGCCGGCGCTCATTTTTTCGAAGATCGCGGACTTTGACGGCGTGTTCTGCGCCACAACCCACGCGCCGGCCGCAATGATCCATGAGATGAAGAAGGCTGTCAGGCTAAGCCGCCGATCGGCATTGGCAAACGATGGGCCGAGATTGCTATTCGAGAGCAGAATGGCCGGCAGCCAGATCAGAAGGGTATAGAGAGAGATCTGGATAGCTTCGGCCCATGCCGCGACGCGCGGCAGCACTCCGAATAACACCCCCAGCCCCGAGGCGATCTGCCCCGCGCCGGTGAGATGCGCCCAGAAGGCCTTGCCCGGGAGCCAGGGGGGAACGAGATCCATCGACGGCTTGAGATAGAGCCAATGCGAGAGCCCGATAGGGATGATCCAGATCGCGAAATAATAGCGGGCGATGCGTACGCCTCGATCTCCGGTGATCCACGAAAGCCACCTGGGAGCGTCATAGTCGCTCAGCCGCGCAAACAGGGTCCAGCCGCCCGCGAGCAGGACGGCAAGCTCGCCGAAGCCGAGATAGACGCCCTCGACCTTGGGCGCCACGATCAGCGCGGGAAACTTCAGCATCTGCCAGATGAACAAGTAAGGCAGGAGTATTCGCAGCGCCCAGGGGGTGGTGGCGCGAAACAGCAGGCAGACTCCGCCTGCAACCATCAACGCCCCTGACCCGTAGGCCAAGGCTGTTCGCGCAGGGAACCACGGCGCAACCGGCTGCCAACCCATCGCGAAGTCTCCGTACACCAGTGCAAGACAACCCATTCCGATAAGCCCGATCGCAAAAAGCACGAGCCCCGGTTGCTGGCTTCGGCTCAGAGCGATGCCTGTCGAAGAAGGGGAAACAAGTTCAACCACCGCACGGGAATTCTGCGTCATGGAATCTGAAGCTAGCCTATTCAACTGGGATTGACGAGACAGAAGTGCTGCGGCCGCAAGGCGATGTGGTGAACCGGACTGTCAGCGGGATTGCCCGGATGATTGCTCTCCTCATCGGCGCTATACTCAGCCATTGCTTTATCACGAGGTCACGAGATATGAGAAAGCTTGCCGTCCTGCTTCTGCTCGCCGTTCCGCTCTCAGCGCAAACCCCGGACAAGAAACCGCCGACCACTTTGCGCGGCGTGCTGCTGGAACAACTGCAAACCACGCACGACAAGGAGGACTGGTTTGTTCCCATCAGCATCGCGGTGGACGGCTTGACTGCGCAGCAGGCGATGTGGAGTCCCGGGAAAGGCAATCATTCCGTCGGGCAGCTCGCGTATCACATCTGGTACTGGGATCAGCGTGCGCTCAATGATTTCAAAGGCGAGAAGAATCCGAAGTTCGACGGCAATAACAACGAAACCTTCGACAAATTCGACGCGGACCAGTGGAACGATCTGGTAAAGAAGCTGAACCAGGTGCTTGCAGACTGGGAGAAGGCTGTCAGCGACGCCGATGACGCGAAGCTCGCTGCGAATGCCTCACTCGTCGCACATGTTGGCGCGCACAACGCGTATCACGTCGGGCAAATTCTGTATGTGCGCAAACTGCAGGGAGTCTGGAATCCCGATAAGGGCGTGAAGTAAGAGCGAAAATCCTGCCCGCGAGCCCGGCCGCTTCTATCGGCTGATTATCTCGGCGTCAATCTGAGAGGCGTGGACGTCAACCCCGAGTTCTGCGCCTCGCCTCAGGATTGTCCATATCCATCCAGCAAAGGTGAGCACGAGGAAGGGATATGCGAAGGTTGGCAATGGGCGCGCAATGGGCGTGAGAGGTTTACCTGAAAAGATAGTCAACGAGACGATTCCAAAGAGAACTGCTCCCGTAAGGCCGGTGAGCCGGCACCATATCGCGAATTCCCGCGGCACGCTCGTCATGGCGAGCCCGGCGGACCAAAGCGCGGTGCCGGCGGCAAACGCAGGGACGCTCGCGTCAAGCGGCATCGCAGTGCCTGTCAGCATCACGGCTTCGCCGATGCAGTAGACAAGAAATCCGGCGGCGATTTCCAGCCTGCCCTTGCGACCGTAGGCGAGCGCCAGGATGGCTGTGGCGACGATCAGGCCGGTCGCGTCGATAGCCCAACACACCGCGCGCACATTTGAAGAAGTCACCATCGAGCCGGCCATGCCGAGAACTCCACCGGCGATGAGGCCGGCGACAGCTAGAATGCGCAAGTTTCTTGTCATAGATCTCCTGACGCAAAAAGCAGGTGGGGTGATTCCGTGAGACTACATCGCGGGAGCGGTCCCCATGCGGTGTTTTCCATTTTTTATTCCAGGCGTGGCGTACGCAGTTCCGCGTCGACCTGTTTGCCGAGCCGGACAACGAGTGCCGGCAAAGCCTCCACATCCTCAAGCGTTGTCCGGAAATTGACGATGCAAGCGCGGAGAGCGTATTTGCCGTCGATGATGGCGTTGGAAAGATATGCCTCGCCGCCTTGCTGCAGACGGGTGAGCAACTCGCGATTGAGATCGTTGAGGTACTCGGCAAGCTTTGGGTCCGCGCGATTGAGATCTGGAGGGACGTAGCGGAATGTCGCGATGCTGAGCCCCTGCGTCAGCGCTTCAAGTTCGGGTATCTGCGCAACCCGCTCGTACATGGCGCGGGAGAGACGGATATCGTGGGAGATCATCTGCGCGTAACCGGCACGCCCGGCTTGCTGCAGCGCGAGCCAAACTTTGAGTGCGCGAAAGCCTCGGGAATTCTGGGGCCCGAGGTCGAAGTAATTGATGGCCTCAACGCCAAAATGGTAATAGGGCGGATGGTAGGCGAAGGCGTCGCGCAATTTGGATACATCGCGAACGAGAGCGCATCCGGCTTCGAGAGGCGCATAGAGCCACTTGTGAGGATCGACCGCAATGGAATCTGCCTGATCCATGCCGTTGAAGAGAGACGACGAGTCCGGGTCCACCGCGGCCAGCGCTCCGTAGGCGCCATCAATATGGAACCAGAGGTCGAATTCGAGGCACAGCGCAGCAAGTTCGGACAGCGGATCGACCGCACCCGTGCTGACCGTTCCCGCATTGCCGATGACCAGGAAGGGCTTGTCTCCAGCGGCGATGTCCTCCCTGATTCGCGTCCGAAGAGCGTCGACGTCAATTCGAAGTTCGTTGTCTATAGCGATCCAGCGGATGGAATCTGTGCCCAGTCCAGAGATATCGGCCGCCTTTTGTATCCAGGTGTGCGTCTCCGAAGAGCAGTAAGCGCGCAGGCGTGTGCCGTGAACCCCGTTGGTTCGTAAATCTGAACCGCCTTTCCCGGCTCGAGCCGCCAAGAAGCAGACGATGTTCGCCATGTTGCCGCCGCTCACGAACAGGCCGCCGCAGTCGGTTGGGTATCGGAGAAGTTCCGCGATCCAGCGAATCGTCTGCGCTTCCATCTCGCTCGCCATTGGAGAAAGCAGCCACGCACCACAATTCGGATTCATGGCGGATGCCAGCAATTCTCCAAGCGCCCCGATGGGAGCGGCAGACGAAGTGACGTAACCCCAGAAGCGTGGATGGGCATTGAAAAGCGAATGTTCGATGAGCAGGTCGGCCGCGTGATCGAGCAGTTGTGGCGACGATGTTCCCTCGTCCGGGAGCGAGCGGCCTGCATCGAGTGCCTGGCGAACGATGGATGGCGATTCTCCTCGAGTAACGGGACGCTGGGGAAGAGAATCGAAGAAATCTGCAATGCGGTCGACGAGTTGATGACCCGCTTTGCGGAATTCGTCGGAGGGAATGGCCAGAGGAGAGTTGCGATTTGCGATGCTCTCGGTTTCCTGCATTGTGCGACCTCGCAGGAATTCTACTGGAGCGCCGGGCTGGCCGTATCCAGGATTCCCGCGGGGTCTGTTGACAATGGAATACAGGCGGCCCTGTACAATTGCTCGCATTCGGAGGTCACGAAATGAGTAAGTACGCGAACATCACGGAAACTGTCGGCAATACCCCGGTGGTGAAGATCAATCGGCTGGCGCCCCCTGACGTGAACCTGTATGTGAAGGTTGAGGCGTTCAATCCGCTTGGGTCGGTGAAAGACCGGCTCGCGCTGGGAGTTATTGAAGAGGCGGAGCGGACCGGCAAACTCAAGCCCGGGCAGACCGTGGTGGAGGCGACGAGCGGGAACACGGGAATCGGCCTAGCGATGGTGTGCGCGGCCAAAGGATATCCGCTGGTTGTGACGATGGCCGAAACCTTCAGTATCGAACGGCGCAAGCTGATGCGATTCCTTGGCGCGAAGGTGGTCATCACTCCCGCGGCGGCACGCGCAGTCGGAATGGTGAAGAAAACCATCGAACTGGCTGAAAAGCATGGCTGGTACTACACTCGGCAGTTTGAAAATGAAGCGAACGCGGATATGCACTCGCGCACCACGGCCCAGGAAATTCTGAACGACTTTCAAGGGCGAACGGCTCGACTACTGGGTCACAGGGTTCGGGACAGGAGGCACATTGAAGGGCGTTGCGCGCGTGCTGGCGAAAGAGCGGCCGGAAACCAAAATCGTGGTCTGCGAGCCGGATGACGCCCCGATGCTTTCGAGCGGCGTCGACCAGGAGCGAAACGAGGATGGATCGGCAAAGGCGCCGCATCCCAACTGGAAGCCGCATCCCATGCAGGGCTGGAGTCCGGACTTCATAGCGAAGCTGACCGGGGACGCGATCTCTTCGAAGGCAGTCAGCCAGGTTTTGCGAATCACAAATGCAGACGCGATGAAGGCGAGCAAGGACCTGGCCAAGAAGGAAGGCGTTTTCGTCGGCATCACATCCGGGGGCACATTCTCGGGAGCCCTTCAGGTGGCAGCACAGGCGCCGAAAGGATCGACAATCTTGTGCATGTTGCCCGATACGGGCGAGCGGTACCTGAGCACTCCGCTGTTTGCAGATGTCTCGCCGGATATGAACGAGGAGGAGTGGGAGATCGCGCGATCAACACCTGGATGTATTCTCGAGCCGCCGAAATAGCCTCACCAAACACCGCAGCGGTGCCGGGCCGCTGAAGAATTGCGACCTGGCACATGCGCTCACATCTTGCGAGTAAAGCGCCACTCGTCTATATAGATCCACGATCCATCTGCGCCGCGTTCTTCATTGATGAATGAGAACCGGTCGTCGCTCTCCTTCGTCCAGCGCATGCGCCATTCGCAATTCACGCCAAGCATGCTCATTGGCCCCGTGAACGATATCTGGTTATCGCGCCAGCCATCCACTGAGCGCAGCATTCCGTACGCTCCATTTGTCAGAACGTAGATCCATTGCTTTCCGAACGGATCGAAAGTGATATTCGGTGTCTCGCGCCCATCTGCAGCCACCATGCAGATCCAGTTGCTCTTTTCGCACAGTGAGAACTTTCCGTTGCCGATATCTGTGTACGCTGGATTGGCTCGTGTGGCAGGCACCGCATTTTCATGGGACCAGTCACCCGCGATCCATGCGAAGTCTTTCATCTTCTCTGCGCGCAAAGCGGGAAGCCCTGCGACAGAGTTTGGGTTGAAAACGCCAACCTGGCGGTTCGGATCCACGCGTGACGATCCCATTTGCATAACACCAGACTCGAACAGCTGCTCGATAAGCATAAGTTGACCTCCGGCCGGCGACCGCTTGAGAATTGTACGCTTCACACTGGTCAGCGCATGTAAACGCACGAAGGGCACCAACCAACAAGGCTGGCGCCCTTCCACTGCAATCGCGCAAATCAGACCAGGTGATCGAAGCCCAGCGATTGTATCTCCTCGAGCTGGCGCTTGAATTCATCCATTTGTTTCTGTAGCTCCTTGCGCTGCTGCTCATTGAAGCCCGGCGAATTCCACTGCCGCATCTGTCGCTTCAGTTCATCCATCTGTTTCCTGTCGACCCAAACTCCTTCGCATCGAAGCTCTGCTGCACTGATCCATCTGGGCTGGAACTGATCCAGTTGTTCCGGAGTCAGGAAAGTTTTTGTCGATGCCGAAGTTGATTCTTAAAGGCATCGCCAAACTCCTCAGACTGCTTCCGGAACTGCTCTGCCTGCTCGGGCGTGAATCCGAACTGAGGATTAGCCGACTCCGCCTGCCACTGCTTCATCTGTTGTTGGAGGGCGTCAGCTTCGTTGCGCATTGACTGGGCTGCGAAGTCGTCAAATTCAGAACCCGGTTGCAGTTCGTCGAACACATACGGATCGGCAAAGGCCATCAGAGGGCAAGGACCATCGGGAAGGAACTCGTGGAATTCCAACTCACCCTTCTTTTTCGAGTCCACCAGCAGCGTCAGGGTCTGCTGCTTCTTGTCGCGAAGAATGGTGACGGCAACGGTCTTGCCCTGGTTGGCACGCATCGCGCGATCCCAGTCGGAAACTGTGGCGATGCTGTCCACTCCGACCTTGAGGATCACGTCGAAGGCCTTCATTCCCGCGGCAGCGGCCTCGCTCTTTCGCGCCACTTGTTTCACCATCAGGCCAGTCGGGACGCCGAGGTAGTCTGCCATCTGCGCTGTGAGAGGCTCAACGAGCGCGCCAACTTTGAGTGTGCCTCCGCCCACAAACGGCATATGGAAGCCGCCGGGAAGCGGGGTATCGCCCGCGCCGCCGCCCGTACCCAGAATCCCGAGGCCGACGGCCGGGGAATTGACATCGCTGCCACTATTGAGCTTGTTCCAGATGTCAGTGTCGAGTTTTTTGCGGTCGGCAAGTTCCACGGTCAGCGTCTGGGTTGCTCCATCACGGCTGAAGAGTAGCGTGATCTTACGCCCCGGCGGCACTTCCCGCATCATGCGCCCAAATCCTTCGGCGCTTTCAACCGTCTGTCCGTTTACTTCGAGCAAAACGTCATTAACACGAAGACCAACCTGTGCCGCGGGGGCGTCGTGGTCGATCAACGTGATCACGGCACCGCGGGGTTCTTTCAGCCTGAGTTTGGTTGCCGATTCGCTGTCGAGGTCTCCCACGAGCACGCCGAGATAGCCGGGCGAGGTGGAGTGCAGCAATGGGCTTGGTTCATCGATGATCTGCGAGACGCGCGTCAACTGTGCCCACGCCGTAACCGGCGTAAGAGTCATTGCGGCTCCTACTAGCGCGACTCCAACTTGGACGTAAGGCCTCAAGCAGTTCATGTCACTTCCTCGTCTTCCTTCATCCAGGTCCACACTCTGTATGGACGGTGCGGTGGCCTGAAAGTAAGGGCTGATTACTGAATCACCGGGGCCCGGCTCAGAACTTCACGGGACACCGTCCGGATCTGGGGATTGCGATCCGAAGTTGCAACAGTTGATAACACCTGTCTTACGCTCGTGTCGGCCTCCACCGGCTCCAGGATACCGATTGCGGCGGTTCGAATATGCGGACTGCTGTCATTCAGTAAAGCCTCAAGCACTGCATCGCGAACGCCCATATCCTCTCCAACGTATGGCTCCAGGCCCTCAAGGGCCTTCAGCCGAACGGCTTCGCTCTTGTCATAGCGGAGCGCCACCATGAGCGCATCGCGGATTCCCGCTCCCTGGCAGGAATGCCCGGCTCGGCACTCGGCCGCCAGGAGTCCCACCGAATCGTCGCGAACACCCTGAGACGATGCGTTGGCAGAGGCCAGCATCAACAACTGGCGAATCGCCGGATCATCCAGCGAGCCCTGGATATGCTTCGGAACGAGCTGGTTATAGGTAACGTCGATGATTTCGCTGTTCGGCTGCCGAACCACGCTGGAGATATTTGCAACTTCCGCGGGGGCAGCCGGCGCCGTCGGAGTCTCCGCTTTGGCCTGCACCGCGAGCGTACGCCCCGCCTCATGCGCCGCACGGGCCTGCGCATATTCGTATCCACCCAGCGTCCCGGCGCCCGCTCCGACAATCAGCAGGAGCACAGCCGCAACGGGGGCCGCCTGAAGGCTGGAGAAGTTGTTCAAGACCCGCTGGCCAACGCGCTCGTACCACCGCTTGGGTGGAATGGCGTCCAGCGCCTCTTCGAGTCGCATCCTGGAACGAGCTACAAAATTCGGATCCAGCTCCAGTGGCGGGATAGGCGGCCGCGAGCGTCTTCAACGCCAGCAGCTGCTCCCGCTCCATGCTGCACTCGTTGCAGGCGGCAAGATGCCGATCGAGCTCGTGCACCTGGTCATCGGGCAGCTCACCGTAAGCCGCCAGCACAACTCGCTCATGTGCAAGTTCGCAGTTCATCTCGTTACGTCCTTCCAGCCTCGTACTGCAATGCCACAAAACCCGGCCCAAACAGGACCGCCCTCGCGAAGGGCTCTAACGCAATCCCGCCAGCTGATTTCTCAGCTTCTTAGTCGCCCTGAAGAGCGTATTTTTAGCGGTTTCTTCTGTCGTGTTCAACATTTCCCCGATGGTACGCAGTCGGAGACCCTGGTAGTGCTTCAATTCAAAAACCATCCGCTCCCGTGGGGTGAGCTTGTTTAATGCGGCTTGTATGCGCTCTCCCAGCACCTTGCGGTCCAGCTCTTTGCCGGGATTGGAAAAAGCTCTGTTGTCGGAAACCGACGACAGTATGTCGATCTCCTCGCCGGAGTGATCAACGACCACCGCCTGATCTTCGCGGCGCGTCTTGCGGCGGCGCAGCTGATCCAGGCACAAATTGGTGACGATCCGATAAATCCAGGTATAGAAGGAGCACTCAAAACGGAAATTGCCGATGTACCGGAATGCCTTGAGAAAAGCTTCCTGATAGATGTCTTCGGCGTCCTGTTCGGAGCCGGTCAGATGGAGAGCGAGCCGCAATACCTGTTGCTCATACTGACGGACGAGGGCATCGAACGCAGCCCGCGAGCCGGCCTGCGCCTCGCGAATAAGCTCCATTTCGGGCGCGCGGGCCTGCAGCCGCTCCTGCGCACGATCCGGTCCGTCCATTGCCCTTGAGGCCATGCCTGCGGACGATTGTAACCTTCTTCGGGCCGGCCACGCGAAAGCGTCGGCAACTGCATTCGTTGAAGAAGGGTAGCTCAGGGCATCCGTTGCCATCGAGTTTTTCTCCGGTGCTTGAGACGTGCTCGCATCTGAGTAGACGCCTCCCAAAGGGGTTTGTGAGCGCTACTTGCGCGCGAAAGTACCACTGAAGTGGCAGAGATTGCGGGGATTGGAGCGTCTGCAAACGCTTAAAAGAAAAGCCGTTCATAGTTACACTGGAAGAGATGACTGAAAAGCTCTTTGCCGATCTGGAATCGTCGAACGCAAACGCCGGAGGCTGGTATACGGCACACTGCGACGGAGGATCCCGGGGAAACCCTGGTCCCGCCGGCTATGGCGCCGTGATCGAAGGTCCCCAGGGCGATATCGTTGCGCGACTCAGCGAGTTCCTGGGACGCCAGACGAACAATTTCGCCGAATACAAAGGCCTTCTGGCCGTGCTGGCATGGGCCACGGAGCATGGCGCCCGCCAGCTCAGAGTGGTCTCCGATTCCGAACTGATGGTCAAGCAGATGAAGGGCCAGTACAAGGTTGCGAGCCCGGTATTGCGCCCCATGTGGGAAGAAGCCCGCCGTCTCGTCCGCGAACTCGAGCGCTTTGAAATTCGACACACTCTTCGCGCTGGAAACCAGGAGGCCGACCGGCTGGCTAACGAGGCCATGGATAAGGGGACTGGCAGGGTGGCAGGCGCTCCAGGGAACGCACCGGCGGCCGGATCTTCCGCCAATCCCGCGCACACCAAGAAATTGCAGCCCGCGGCGGCAAAACCAAGCGTAAGCAGGGTAGTTTTAGAGGGTTATGTAAAAGGTGGCGTGGTTCATTTGCTCGAAGGTGACCTGCCGGATGGTACTTTCGTGAAGGTCGTGAAAGAGTAGCCGCCTCTCCAGACTGCCCACTCTGCATCAGAAGTGTTGTAATTCTCACGGACCCCCTGTTTCATTGCTGCGCGGTTGGAACTGCCGTTGCCTTTGGGCCCCTCGTGCGCTGAGTGCGCATTTCTGGAGGAAAACAACGATGAATTCACGCAATGGCGTTTCGTTGCGTCCGTATTTCCAGCTTCTGGTAGCTCTTTGTCTTTTGCTTGTCGCGGCCTTGTTCGTAGCGGCATGCAGCATGAATGGAACGGTGACGACTTCCGGCATGGCTGAGGTGAAGGTGACGCTCAGCGATCCAGCCACCTGCATCGCACCCAACGGCCCGTTCTCCGCCGTCTACGTGACGATCTCCGATGTCCAGGCGCATGTGAGCTCTTCGGCCGGAGCCAATGACAGCGGCTGGGTCGATCTCACCCCGAATCTGCCCGCGGCCCCGAAGCAGGTTGAACTGCTGGGCCTTTCGACGAACCAGTGCCTGCTCGTCACGCTTGGCGACAACATGGAACTGCAGGCCGGGAACTACCAGCAGATCCGACTGATACTCGCTGCCAGCAGCGCCAACATTCAGGGAGACATGTGCTCCGGCGCCGGGAACTGCGTGGTGGTGGGGCAGGGCAACCAGGCCGCGACCTATCCACTGCTGCTCTCGAGCGAGGCCAAGACCGGCCTAAAGATTCCTCCCGGTCAGATTGCGGGCGGAAAGATCTCCATCTCCGCGGGGGAGACACGAGACCTCAACATCGACTTCAATACGTGCGCTTCCATCGTGCGGGAAGGCAACGGGAAATATCGACTGAAGCCCACTCTGACCGCGGGCGTAGTCAGCCAGACATCCGTCTCGATGAACGGTAAAGTCGTCGACGCCAGCGGAAGCCCAGTTGCAAATGCTATCGTCGCGCTCGAACAGCCCGATCCAACGGGTGACAAGGATGCCAGTGGCAACCCCATCGATCGCATCATGGCGACCACAACCACCGCTTCTGACGGGACCTGGGCCATCTGCCCGCTCGTACAGGGTGATACCACGAAGCCCTATGACCTCGTGATCATCGGAAGCAATGCTACCGGCATGTTGTCTCCGGCAATCGTTACGGGAGTTTCGGTCGGCAACACGGCCGGCACCGTCACTCTGAATTCCGCAACGAGCGTGTTGACCCCGGCGGCCAACACGGCCGCATCGCTGACAGGACAGGTCACGTCGGTCAACTCATCCAGTGCCGGTACGCCGATCGATGCCGCGCTGGGCGTCCTCGAGACGGTTGGCGGAGTCGACTACACCATTCCGCTTCCGGCTACGAGCACGCAAACAAATCCGCTGGCGCTGATCATCACCACGGCTCCCAATCAGACTCCAGCCTGCAATCCCGGCGCGTCCGATTGCTACAACTACTCGCTCACCGTTCCGGCCAGCAGTGCTTATATCGGTGCGTGGAGTTCAGGCACAATCAGTTGGATCGCTCCAGGAAATCCGCTGGCGACCTATATCGTGGACGGTATTGCGACCCAAAGCGGAACCGCGACATTGGACTGCAGTCCCTCGGAGCAGTTCACGACCGCGACGGCGCTTACCACCACCCCATTGCCGCCCGCGGCTACCAACCTCAACCTGGCCTTTACCGGCTGCCAATAGAGGCTTGCGACAAAAAGAATGGCCGGGGTTCACCGAGAACCCCGGCCATTTTCATGCTTCGGCTGTCTGGGTTTCAGGTTTATATCATCCCTGCGTCGCCTTCCATGGTTAACCCGCAATGAGTGTCTCCGCATCTAGTCCATGGATCGGGAGGCATTCTTGCGGATTGACAGGCTCGCTCTGATGGTCGTTGTTCTGCTTTGCGGAAGCTCCACTCTGACTCACGCGCAGGGTCGCATCGAAGCCGGTCTGCTTCTCGAGTATCTGAGCATCTCCCAGACAAACACCAACAACTTTGGACTCGGCGCAAGGCTCGGGTACCGCGTGCATCGCGGTGTGTTGATGGAAGGAGAGTTTACCTACGGCTACGGCGTGAACTTCAACGAAGTTTATCGGGACATCGCCGGCGGCAACATCACGGCACTTGAGCAAACTTCGATTGGCGTCACCGATGGTTTGTTTGGACCGATGGTCCAGCCGCCTCACGGTCATTTTCGCCCATTCGCCACGTTGAAGGGCGGTTTCATCGATTTCCGCCTGAGCCCAAGTCTTTTACCCTACAGCGGCGTGGTGAGTTCGCTGCTCGGGATCCGCACCTCCAACGTCAATGCGGTTCTGTATCCCGGCGCAGGGGCCGAAGCGACCTTGGGGCCGCTCGGGTTGCGGCTGGAGTTTGGCGACGCTATTTACTTCAATAACGGCGCACAGAACAACCTGCGGATCACATTCGGTCCGATCCTGCGGTTCTAAGTTTGCGGCTGCGGGTCAGTGAGAACAGGTGGGGGCAAGCAAAGTTCTGAAGCCGATTGTGGTTTCACCCATTCTGCGCGCTCCCGAACGTCTGCCCATTCTCAGAATAGCGCTCCTCGCATAGAAATAACAGGCTGTAAATTCTGAGCGGATCGGCTACCTTCACAAGCTGGATTGGGATTCGAGAATCAAGTGCGAGGAATGTGACAATGAAAGATTTCCAGGGGAAAGTAGCCGTGATTACCGGCGCCGCAAGCGGCATCGGACGTGCGATCGCTGAGCGGTGCGTGGGCGCAGGTATGAAAGTAGTTCTTGCCGATATCGAAGAAGATCCTTTACGCGAAACAGGAGAAGAACTCAAGGGCATCGGTGGCACCGTGCTCTGCGTACGCACCGACGTCTCGAAGCGGACAGACGTCGAGTCGCTGGCGCGCCAGGCTTTCGAAAGCTTTGGCCAGGTTCATCTGCTCTTCAACAACGCAGGCGTCGCCGCCGGTGGCTCCCCATGGGAGGCGACCTGGAACGACTGGGAGTGGGTGATGGGCGTCAATCTTTGGGGCGTGATTCATGGAGTGAAGGTCTTCGCGCCGTTGATGATCGCGCAGAACACGGAGTGCCACATCGTCAATACGTCATCGACCGCCGGCCTCGTCGTGGGCGGCGGCTCAGCTTCGTACGCGGTGACGAAACATGCGGTGGTAGCCCTCTCGGAATGTGTCTACCTTGCACTACAGCAGCGGAAGTCCCTGGTGAAAGTTTCGGTTCTGTGCCCGGGATTGACTCGCACGAACATCGGCGACGCAGAGCGCAACCGGCCTGAAGAACTTCGCAATGAGCCGGCTCCTCTTACGCCGGAGATGCAGGCAGGACTCGCGGCCTTCAAGGCTGCCCTTGACTCAAGCATGCCTCCCGGCAAGGTCGCTGAAGCGGTGTTCGCCGCCATCGAAGATGACCAGTTCTACATCCTGCCGGATCCGCGATGGATCGATGTGATCCGGCTTCGAACGGACAAGCTTCTGGACATGGAGAATCCGGAGAATCCCACCCCGCAGGTTCTCAAACTTCTGAGCGTGCGGGCGTGAAGATCCGGATCATCCGATGTTATTCCGCCACGCGTGTCCGTCCCGTTCGAGCAGACGGTTTCCGCAATCCGGTCCCCACGTACCCGCAAAGTAGTTCGGGAAGACCTCGGGCTGCTTTGCGGCCCAAGCCTCCAGAATCGGCGTGTACAGCGCCCAGGTGGTTTCCACGCCATCGCGGTGGGCGAACAGTGTCTGGTCGCCAAGCATGGCATCGAGCAACAGTCGTTCGTATCCCGTGGCGCTCGATGTGCCGAACGCGGCGGAGTAGTCGAAGTCCATGTTTACCGGGCAGACCGACATATTGGGTGTATTGGGCACCTTCGCGCCGAACCGCAGAGCGATGCCCTCATTGGGCTGAATGCGAATGGTGAGCAGGTTCGGCTGTATCTCGTTGCACGGTCCGCTCGACTGCATGCGGTTGAAGATGAGCAGCGGCGGCTGCTTGAACTGGATGCTGATTTCAGTCGCCCGCTTTTTCAAACGCTTTCCTGCGCGCAGGTAGAATGGAACGCCCGCCCATCGCCAGTTCTCGATTCCGAGTTTCAGAGCGGCATAGGTCTCGGTGCCCGACTCGGGGTTAACGCGCTCCTCATCACGGTAACCAGTGACCTTTTTGCCGTCGACAACCCCCGGACCATACTGGCCTCGAACCGCATCGAGGATCGGAATGCTCGGAATCGCGCGCCAGACTTTTACTTTTTCACGCCGCACACTTTCGGCTTCGAAGCTGGAAGGCGGTTCCATGGCCACAAAGCTGAGCAGCTCCATCACGTGGTTCTGCACCACATCACGCAAAGCGCCGGCCTTTTCATAGAACGGTCCTCGGCCTTCAACGCCCAGAGTTTCGGCCACCGTGATCTGCACGTGATCGATGTAGTTTCGGTTCCAGATGGGTTCGAAGATGCCGTTGGCGAAGCGGAAGACCAATATGTTCTGAACGGTCTCTTTGCCGAGGTAGTGATCGATGCGGAAGACCTGGTTCTCGTGGAACACGGCGTTGACCTGGTGATTGAGTTCCAGGGCGGAATCGAGATCGTGTCCAAAAGGCTTTTCGATCACGACGCCAACGCGAGCCTGGGAAGCGTCTGGCTGGGCCATGCCCTGCGCGCCAAGATTTTCGATGATGGGCGCAAAATATTCGGGGGCCGTCGCGAGATAGAAGAGGCGATCGGGTCCGATATTTTTCTCGGCCGCGATCTTGTCGAGCTCAGCCTTCAGACCGGCGTAGTGGGACGCGTCGTCGAAGCTCAGCGCATAGTAACTGATCTTGTTGACGAATTCTTCGAGTTTGGGGTCATCGGCTTTGACCTGGCCGAACTCGATGATGCCTTCGCGCATGTCGGCAGCAAATTCGGTGCCCAGTGGACGGCGAGCAACCCCGACAATCGCGAAGTTTTTGGGCAGCAGATTGTCCTGTTCCAGGTGGAAGAGCGACGGAAACAACTTACGTTTGGTTAGATCGCCGGAGGCTCCAAAAATGACCATGATGCCCGGGTTCGGAATTCTCTCGCCGGCCGTGGGGACCTGCGAAAGATCCTCGGGATTAATCTTCATCTGTACAGTTGTGCTTGCCATGGTACGACCTCCGGTCCTTAGAGTTCATAGTTCCAGGTTCGTAGTTCGCAGTTGCGTTTGACTGTGAACTGCGAACACTGAACTGCGAACTGTTTTTAGTCCTTCTTGACTGCGTGACCGCCGAACGCATTGCGCATGATGGCCAGCATGCGATCGGTGAAGTTGTTCTCTTCGCGTGAGCGGATGCGGCGAATCAGCGATTCCGTGATGACGGGCGCGGAAACATTCAGATCGATTGCTTCGAACACGGTCCAGCGGCCCTCGCCGGAATCCGAGACGTAGGCCTCGAGTCCATCGAGTTTCGGATTCTTGCTGAGCGCATCGGCTGTGAGGTCAAGCAGCCAGCTTCGAACTACGCTGCCAAACCGCCAGATCTGCGAGATCTGGGCCAGGTCGAGATGAAACTCCTCTTTCTTTTCCATGATGGTGAAGCCTTCAGCATAGGCCTGCATCAAGCCGTATTCGATGCCGTTGTGCACCATCTTGACGAAGTGCCCGGAGCCGGCCGGACCAACGTGACCCCAGCCCTGATCTTTGGCCGGCGCGAGACATTCAAAGATCGGCCGCAGATAATCGACAGCTTCCTTGTCGCCGCCAATCATCATGCTGTATCCCTCTTTCAGGCCCCAGACGCCGCCCGAAGTGCCGACGTCGACAAACTGAAATCCTTTGGCCGTCACTTCCTTGTAATGGCGTTGCGAGTCCTTGTAGTTCGAGTTGCCTCCGTCAATGAGGATGTCACCCTTGTTGAGCAGCGGCTCCAGCTTTGCAATGGTGTCGTCGACAGGCTTGCCCTGCGGCACCATGATCCAGATGGCTTTTCGGCCGGTGAACTTCTTCGCCATATCCTCGAGTGAGGAGACGCCGACATTGCCCGAGGCAGTGAGCCTGGCCACGGTTTCGGCATTGAAGTCGAAACCAATTACCTGGTGGCCGCCGAGGCGCAGGCGCTCGGCCATGTTGCCGCCCATCTTGCCCAGACCGATCAATCCGAGTTGCATGTTGCTCTCCTTCAAATCTTGTTACAGGGCTTCCAGACTCTGCAATTCCCGGCGCAACGCATCCGCGCCGGTGAAGCGAAGGGCCCTGATGCCAACCGCTGCTGCAGCGGCGACGTTCTCGAGGCGATCGTCGATAAAAACGACGCGCTCGGGTTTCATTCCCAGAATCCCCAAAGCACGGGAGTAAATGCGCGGGTCCGGCTTGCGAATGCCCATGTAACACGAAGTGAACGTAAACTTCAGGAACTGGCGGAGGCCGAAGTTCTCGACACGGAACTCATGGGTCTCCCTGGCCTCATTGTTGAGCGAACCGATGAGGCACTTATCTGATGCCGCGAGTTCCTTCAGGATGCAGATTGCCCCATCGGGCAATTCCTTCGACTGCGCGCAAATAGCGGTAAAAAACTGCTCCCGAGAGAAGCTGCGCGGCTCGTAGAAAACCACGGCGTCGAGATACTCATCAACCGAAAGCTCGCCTCTCTCCCATGCCTCGAAAGCTTTGGCATGATGCGACTCGAACTCCGTGACATTGAGATGGAACTGTTCCGCGACAACAGAACGTTCATGATGGTCCCAGCCGTTGGTCAGCAGGACCCCGCCAATATCGAAGAGGATCACGTCGAAGGGCATCGGCGTCTTTCTTCTTAGTTTCAGGTTTGAGCCGCTTTGACAGAACCGATTCAATCGCGGCGGTGTCGATCAGTCGCAATCCGGTTTAACTGCTGCGTTGATATCTGGCTTCGATCGCCAGAACTTTCTTGAAGCGTCGCGTAAATCGCTCTTCGCCGGAGATGAACTTCGCCTTGAGAAAGGCATCCACCAGCTCGTATGCGAGCGCGGAGGCAACAATGCGGGCGCCGATCACGAGCACGTTCATGTCATCGTGTTCGACTCCCTGGTGCGCGGAGTACGTGTCGTGGCACATTCCGGCACGGATAGAGGGAATCTTGTTCGCTGCGATGCTCACACCTACACCCGAACCGCAGATAAGGATCCCGCGCGGTGCATCTCCGGCCCGAATCGCATCGCCGACGCGTTCAGCAAAATCGGGATAATCGTCCTGCGGATCAACCTTGTACGCACCAAGGTCGAGAACCTCGTGGCCTGCCTTCGCAAGATAGGCGCGGATCTCTTCCTTGAGCTCGAAGCCTGCATGGTCAGACGCGATCACTAACTTCATGAAACTCCTTAAAGGCAGGGAATAGGGAACAGGGATCAGGAAACGACTAACCAAATCTCAATTTCTCGCCGATGCCTTACTGCTCCCGCGCACTCCTGGTTCTAATCCCTGTTCCCTAATCCCTGTCTCTTTCACTTCTTCAACAACGCTTTGGCTTGCGTGGCGACATTCTCAGCGGTGAATCCGTACTCACTTAAAACTTTTGGGCCGGGAGCTGATGCACCGAAGCGATCGACGCCGATCACTCCGCCATCCAGCCCCACGTACTTCCACCAGCCGAGGGTGGCTCCTGCTTCGACTGCGAGCCTGGGAATGCCTGCGGGAAGCACGCTTGCCTTGTACTCGGCCGACTGCTCTTCAAAGATGCGCCAGCTCGGGAAACTTACCACGCGGGCAGCAATTCCTTCGGCGGCCAGAAGCTTCGCAGCATCCACTGCAGGCCATACTTCAGATCCCGTGCCGATAAGAATGACCTGCGGGTTCGTTGCGTCCTGGAGGATATAAGCTCCCTTGCTGACACCGCCGTAAACATCAATCTTCGCGGTGTCGATGACCGGCAGATCCTGCCGCGTCAGCGCGAAGAAGCTCGGAGTGGTGCGATCGAGCGCCAGCCGCCAGCAGGCAGCGGTCTCGTTGGCATCAGCGGGTCGAAAGTCCGTCAACCCCGGGATAGCTCGCAACATCATCAGCTGCTCGATGGGCTGGTGGGTTGGGCCATCCTCGCCCAGTCCGATGGAATCGTGCGTGAACACGAAGATCGAGTGCACCCTCATCAGCGAGGCCAGCCGTATTGCGGGCTTGGCGTAGTCGGAGAAGGTGAAGAAGGTCGATCCAAAGGGCACCACTCCGCCATGAACGGACATGCCATTGACTGCGGCGCACATTCCGAATTCACGCACTCCGAAGAAGACGTTGCGGCCGGCTGGGTCGACATGGAAATTCGCGCCAGGCTTGAAAATTGTCTTCGTTGAGGAGGTCAGGTCGGCCGCGCCGCCGAAGAGCTCCGGCACGCTCTCGGCAACTGCGTTCATCACAACCCCGCCGGCATTGCGCGTGGCTTGCTTCTTGTCGGCCGGAAAGACCGGGATCGATTTCTCCCAACCCTTTTTGCGGAGCCCCTTCTGGGTTCGGTCAAACTCGACCGCGAGATCGGGGAATTGCTTCGCGTAACGCGAGAAGAGCTGCTTCCACTCTGCTTCGGCGCTGGCGCCGCGATCCCCGGCCTTTCGCCAGTTTTTCAGTGCGTCGTCCGGCACGTAGAAGTTCTGGTCCACGGGGAAGCCGTAGAACTTTTTGGTTGCCGCCGTATCTTCCGCGCCAAGGGCCTCGCCGTGAACCTTGTTTGTACCTGCCTTGGGGCTGCCGTAACCGATCACAGTGCGCACGGCGATCAGAGACGGCCTGCTGGTTTCAGCTTTGGCAGCCTCAATTGCGGCTTCGATCGCGTTCAAGTCATTGCCATCGGCGACACGTTGTACATGCCAGTGATAACCCTCAAACCGCTTCAGCACGTCATCGGAGTAGCTCAGCTCCGTCGGCCCGTCGAGCGAGATCAGGTTGTCATCATAGAAAAGGATCAGCTTGCCGAGCTGCATGGTTCCGGCCATCGCGCAGGCTTCGTGCGACACGCCTTCCATCAGGTCGCCATCACCGCAGAGCGAGTAGGTGTGATGATTGACGATCTCGTACCCGGGCCTGTTGTAGACCGCAGCCAGGTGCTTCTCGGCAATCGCCATTCCCACTGCCATTGCCAGGCCCTGGCCGAGTGGGCCGGTTGTGACTTCAACGCCGTCGGTATCTCCGAACTCCGGATGGCCCGGCGTGCGCGAGTGCCACTGGCGAAATGACTTGCAGGTCCTCGATGGTTACCTTGTAGCCGGAGAGAAAGAGCGTGGCGTACAGAAGGGCGGATGCGTGTCCGTTGGAGAGGACAAAACGATCGCGATCGGCCCACTTCGAATCCGCCGGATTGTGCTTCATGATCTTGTGGAACAGCAAATAGGCGATCGGAGCGCAGCCGAGCGGCGCACCGGGGTGGCCGCTTTTTGCCTTTTCAACTTCGTCGACGGCGAGAAGGCGGAGAGTATCAATAGAGAGCTGGTCGAGTGAAAGATCCGCGAGAGTTGCCATAAGACTCGTTCCAATTCCTTTCGAAGAGCTGCTGAAGGCAGACTATGTTGCATCCTCGATCTTTATTTCCACGTTGTAACCGAGCCATCGATTCTGCTCAGGCCAGTGGAGAGTCCATGATAGACCACCGCCAGCCTGGTTCGGAGCGGTGGAAAGGTCTGCGCAGTAGCCTGCGTTGCCCAAGCTGCGGCTTTGGGTGCATTGCTTGGTGTTCCAGTTGTCCGCCGACCACAAAACTTCGAATTGAGTGTCCTGGAGAATTCGGAGGGTATTGCCCGCGGCGATCTTCTGGATTGGACGCCTGCTGCTGTAGAACTCGAGATTTCGGTGCAGCTGTTTTCGGCCGTCGGTCGAGCAGTAGCGATCGTAGACGCAATCGATGCGGTCGAACACCTTGCCGTCCACGGCAGATCGAAGCAGCTTGAGGTATTCGGCATGCGCCCAGACGAGCGGAACCGCGGATCCGGCAGGTTTGCCCATTACGAGGCTGAGATGAGGCTGGTTCGCTTCATCCCAAACCTGTTCCGGCATCATCTGGCCCATGGTTGCGAAGCGTTCATAGACGGCAATCAGCGTCGACGGATCTCGTCCCGCTGCGAGCTCATAATGGGCACGCTCGCCGGTGAACAGCGGCCAAACGCGGCCTTTGCCCCAGCCCTGGAACGGGCCGCCATCCGGGCGTTGGCCGTAACCGTCATGGTTGTAGCGGTGCCAGCCGGATCCCTGAGGCAGATCGGTCTTGAGAACGGCATCGACCACCTTGAGGGAATCGATGATGAGCGGGTCGTCGGCGCGGCGAACTCCATAGCGCACCAGTTCCAGGAATCCGCCGTCGATAATCTCCCGCGCTTCAAATTCGGTGCGCTCACCGGGCGGCCGATTGGCGATATGAATGATCTCTTTGCCGCAGCTTTCGCAGGCATAGGCTTCGCCGCTTTCCGGAGGTCTTATGCGCATGTAGTGGCGTTTGACGTCGGCCAGGAGCACGCCATTGTTGGTGACGGTCCAATCTTCGAGGTGACGCTCGATCCAGTCGGCGAACTCCTCGAGGAAGACCGCCATTTCTATTGAATCGTGGGCACGCGCAAAGTCTGCAGCGCAAATCAACCCGCTGATCACGGCCGCGAGGGTAGAGGGCGAGTAACCGGCGTTTTCTTCCCATCGTTCCTGATGAGTGATGGGAGCATGCTGCACCAGAAATGCGGCAGCACGTTCGATAAACGGGAAAATGTTCATCTCCCCCACGGCTTCAGCCTTCCACAGCCGCCACGCCAGCATGATCGGGAAAGCCACCTCGTCAAGCTGGACACCCGACCAGTAAGGACGGCCATTTACCCAGAAGTTCTGAGCAAACCCGCCATCGGGCTTCTGGGTACAACCGAGATAGACGAGCGCGCGCCGGGCAGTCTCAGCGCGCCCACAGGCAAGCAGGGCGGTAGCCGTCTGCACCATGTCCCGCGTCCACACGAGGTGATAGCCGCCAAGGTCGTCGTCGCCATGCGCCTGTCCCCAGGGGATTGAAGCAGAAGCTACAAATGCCCCGGAAAATGTCTTATCCTCGTGGGCCAGCAGGACGTTGTGGCTTGCCCGCATGAGCTTTCCGCCATCGCAGGATTTGGCTGCCAGCCATTCAGGATTTGCAGCCCGGTGCCATTGCTCGATGAAGCGGTCGCGATTCTGCGCGTAGGGCATGGCCAGCGCGCTTACGGTCTTTTGCAGGGCAGTATGATTGCCTTCTCCCAGCCCGATGGCCAGGGTGAACTCGCGCGCCCCGTCGGTTCCCGCGGCCCCCAGGTTCAGCTCGCCGAAGAGAGCGATGTTTCCGTTCGTGGCGGAGTCGAACTCCCAGTCCATCGTGTATTTGTTGCGCAGATCCTGCCACCCGTCGCTTGCGCCAACGAATCCGCAGCTCACGCGCGAGAACCCGCAGCTTGCGCCCATGGCTATCGACCACTCGTTCTTGAAGGCAAGAAGCATCTTGTGGCCTGCGATATCGAGCGCACGGCCCGTATTGCCCGCTCCGCCTCCATCAAGATGAGGCGCCAGCAAAGCGTAGACCTCGAGGCGCGGGATCAGGTCGTCGTGCCCTTCCAACCTGACCCGCTGCAAAATCACGCTGTGGTGCGGATCGCAGATGATCTCCTTGATCAACGCATAGCGGCCATCGGGATCGCGGTTGGTGTAGCGAACGCCGAGCGCTTCCGGGTGAATGTATTCAAAGGAAGTGATTAGGTCGCGTTTCTCCTCGTGCATGAACGTCTCGCCATCGCTGACGAGAAATCCCATGTCCCTCACCTGGGCTGAATCGATGGTGGGGTGGTAGACCTCATTGAGAATTCCGTGAGAGCAGGTGAACCACACGCGGCTCGAGGCAGAGTACGCGGTCCCGACTGCATCTTTCACGCTGGAGGTCCAGCGGGCGATGAGGCCGGGCGCTCCAAAGGCTTCGCCCTGCTGGTCGAGCCAGCGGTATAAAGATTGATCGTTCATGCGTTCACACCGGTTTGCGAATAGGGAAGCTCAATGCGATGGGTCCGTCATCCCTAGGATGAATTGATACGGCACGAAGTTTCGACTTTCGCGTGCAATAGATCGAACCGCTCACGGGGCTCTCCTGCATCCATCCAACTATAGGGTGCCGTCCACGGATGTGAATAAATGATTTCATTCGATTTGGTTTGCTGTCGTCAATCTCGCCGTTCACCGCTCGCACAGCCAACATCCTGACCCTCAACCGAAACAGTACAATCCCAAGTGAGGAGATTTCCCCGATGGCATATGAACTTGCACCGCTTCCATATGACTACGCTGCTCTCGAGCCTTTCATCGACGCGCAGACCATGCAACTGCATCACGACAAGCACCACCAGACCTACATCACCAATGTGAATGCCGCGCTGGCCAACCACCCCAACCTGGCCGCGAAATCCGTGGATGACCTCATCAGCGACCTGAATGCCGTTCCCGAAGACATCCGCACCGTTGTGCGCAACAACGGCGGAGGCCACTCAAACCACACTATGTTCTGGAACATCATGGGTCCGGTAAATACCTCCGGCATCGGCGGCGCGCCCAGCGGAGCCATCGCCGATCAGATCAAGGCCGACTTTGGCGATTTTGAGGCCTTCAAGAAGACCTTCAACGAGACGACCGCCAAGCAGTTCGGCTCCGGGTGGGGCTGGCTCGTCATTCAGGGCGGCAAGCTGAAAGTTGTCACCACGCCCAACCAGGACTCGCCCCTGAGCCAGGGTCTCTACCCCATCCTCGGCAACGACGTCTGGGAGCACGCCTACTACTTGAAGTACCAGAACAAGCGCCCCGACTACCTCGCCGCCTGGTGGAATGTGGTCAACTGGGCCGAGGTGAATAAGCGCTTCGAAAAAGCCAAGAAGTAGCGGAAGACTTCCATCTGGATGCAGTCTTTGTGGCCCGTTCATCGCGGTTCGATTGCGATGAATGGGGCCGGCAAAAGCTCCAAATCCTGCCTGCGACCCGCGAATCCCGGCTGGCAGCTTTCTCAGGAAACCCGTTGTTTTCCCGGTAAAAGCCTAAATTCCTCTTACGAAAGAGGTTAGCTTTAAATTCCTCCATCCAAAGAGGTTAGCGGCCCTGTGATCCGCCGCCCTCATGACGGTGGAGGATAAAGAGCTGTGGGCGCCCGGTTGCCTCTCTGTTTCGGGGTTTGCAACCGATTTTTGGTTTTCGGTGATCTTTTGCTCGATCTGTGAGGGCAACACGGTTTGTTTCGCCAAGAATGTTTGGCGGGCAATCTCCATGCGGTGTTTCCGCAAGCTAATACAAGTGTAGGAAATTCGAAGAAATAACCTGCAAAGATCTTGAAGAAAATATTTGTACTGGAATGAGGCAGATAGTTTCGACTGTCGGTTGGGAAGGTATTGACATCGGTCAGAGGCCGGTTGAACGGCAACATTCCTACGCGTCTGCGGCGGGCCTTCGCAAGCTACTCACAACCAGACTCGCACTTTCGTGTCTAATCTGCCTGAAGACAAATATGAGAGTGCGCTCCCTGATATCAGTACCGATTGTAGGAATTTTTGCCTTGCTTCCTGTTGTTGCGCCGCGTGGGTCATGGGGCCAGCCGGACAGCAGTTTTGCGATCGATCTGAATGGGAAACCGGTGGGTACGGCTGACTACAGTTTCACGCCCAAGGCAGGGGGCTACGATTCCACTTCAGTGGTTCACGTTGCAATGGAGGGGTTGAACTATGCTCTCTCGAAGAACGAGGATTTGTCGGCATCGCGCAGCCTGGTCCATGTGCAACTCAGCGCCATTGTCAACGGCTCCGCGGTCAGCGTGGTGGCCAAGCCGGATGCGGCTCAGTTGCTTCTGAACATCTCGGCCAATGGCACAAGCAGCACCGGCCGTCTTGCTTCTCACAAGTTCTCGATCTTTCTGGCGGATTTCGATCCGGGCGCGCTTCAGACACTGCTCGACCTAGCCGCCGGCAACAACAATCGCGATCTATGGGCGATCATTCCGAAGCAGGCGGGGACGATCGAACCGATTCAGCTCGCCACCTATCCTGACGAGCACGGAAGCTTGAACGGGAAGCCCATTGAAGTGCACCATCTTGTGGCAACGATTGCCGGGGCGGCGACAGATCTGTTCGCTGGCCCCGACAACCAGCTCCTGCAGGCCGAACTTTCTCAACAGGGATTCGCCCTGGTACGGAAGGGATTCGTATTAACACCACCGGCAAAACCGCTGACTCCGATGGCATCGCCGGCTCAGTCGCCGCCAGCCGCGCCGGCCCAGGCACCCCCGCAACAGTAGAGCACGCCGGGCCGGCTGCGGCGCCCGGGCCGGCGCACGCCACTCAGACGGCTTTTCCCGCTGCAACAGCCGAGGCCCAAGCCCATTGAAAGTTGAAACCACCGAGATGACCGGTCACGTCCACACCCTCGCCAATGAAGAAGAGGCCAGGGACATCGCGCGCCTGCAAGGTGCGTGAGTCGAGGCAGTTTGTATCGACTCCGCCGGATGTCACCTCAGCTTTCTCGAATCCCTCAGTACCAACCGGATGGAATTCCCAATGACGCAAGCGGTGTTCCGCGCTGGCGAGGGCTGGATTCGACCATCCTGCGGGTGAGCCGACCGTGGCCAGATGTGCCGCCAACCTTAGTGGAAGAACGGCCTGGAGAGCCTGCCGGAATGCGGAGGAATCCCGGCGTCCGCGGGGCTCCAGCAACGGGGCCAGCAATTCGTCCGCATGCAGATCTGGAGCAAAGTCAACCGTGAGGGCTTCGCCGGGCCGCCAGTACGAGGAGGCCTGAAGCACCGAGGGCCCGCTCAATCCGCGATGCGTGAGGAGAAGCTTCTCGCGAAAGACAGGACCGCGCGCCGCACGAACTGTGACGTCAGCCGAGACACCCGTCAGCTCCGTCCAGCCTTTTTCGACCCCAGCCAGCACCAGTGGGACGAGCGCAGGCCGCGGCTCGATCACCTTCAGCCCGAATTGCCGCGCCAGGTCATACGCCAGGCCTGTCGCCCCCATCTTCGGGATGGACAAGCCGCCCGTAGCAACAACCAGCGCGCTGGTTTTGAATTCACCGGCGGCGCAATTGACGCGAAACTCACCGGAAGCAGTTTCGACGGCGATGCCGCGCGCGTTGAGCTTCAGGTCTACATGTCCACGTTCACATTCGGCGAGGAGCATCTCCATGATCTGCCGCGCGGAGTGATCGCAGAACAGTTGCCCCAACGTTTTCTCGTGCCACTGGATGCCGTAGCGTTCGACGAGCTCGAGAAAATGCCGCGGTTGGTAGAGCGCCAGCGCGGACTTGGCGAAGTGGGGGTTTTTGGAGATGAAGTTCTGAGGCGTGCAGTGGATATTGGTGAAGTTGCAGCGGCCTCCGCCGGAGATGAGAATCTTTCGCCCGGGCTGGGGGTTGTGCTCGAGAAGCAACACGCGGCGATTGCGTTGTCCGGCGACTGCGGCGCACATGAGTCCGGCCGCACCCGCGCCCAACACAATTACATCGAATTCGCTTGCCTGGGACACTGCATCCATTGTCGCCGAGCAGCGTCAGGAGATTTTTGCTCGACTTGACTGGGGATTTATTGCAGGGTCTTCCTCTGCTCCGCCATCTTTTCAACCAGGTCGTGGGCCTCGGTCAGGCTGATTTTTTGCGTGCTTCTGACAAGCTGAATCGCATCGATGGTGCGGCCTTGCTCGAGGAGTGAGCGAACGGAGGCTTCATCAGCTATCGCGGAGAGAGGGAGACGGCCGGGAACTGAGTCGTTTTTGCCGGAGTCGATTTTCAGGAAATCCAGTATGTCCCGCTTCAGGTTCTCGTAATTCTGGAGGTTGCCACTGTAGCTGTCGGACATGGCGACGGAGCCTTGCGCGGTCAGGATCGTGAGGCGGAATGTTTGCGAACTATCAGCAGAAGTGGTTTCCAGGCCGATGCCGGTAATCTCGCCGAAAGGGATCGTACCTGTCGCAACCTTGAGCAAGCGGCGGCGCGTCCATTCGGCTTGCTGTCGCGCGGCATCAAAGACGACTACTTCTTTGCGCCAGAAGAGCAAAACGAAGAGCAGAAAAAGGCCGACGACGAGAAATACCTTTGGTTGAGCATGAATGACCGCTTGATAAGCAACAGGAACCGAGGCGCACAAAAGGAAGACAGATATCCAGATGCTGCTGTCGACTACAACCAGTTCCTGGTTAGTCTTGCGGGCGACATGCATGGCCAAATATGGCACGAATTCGTCGTGAACTGGTGCAATTCTTTGTTTATCGGCTTCTTCGGCGATCGCGGGAACCGTCTTACGCGGGGTTTCGTATCCCGGAATGCATGGAGTGTTCCTTCCATTGGTCATGGGTTGAGTCTCAGGTTTCCGCGGCAATCGCGGAGTGGATTGCGTGCGCCTCGAAGCCGGCTTCGGCTGCCGCTCACTTCGAAGCGACCGAGCAGCAGAGAAGAGAAACCGCTTACGATGAAGCCCTGCACAGCGTTGAACTTGAGGCGAAACGCGTCCCTCGAGGACGAAGGGAACGACTCGAGGCGCAAACGCGAATCAAAGCCGTCTTTCCGCGATTCGCTTCCGCCGCGCTTGGACTTGAAGACGACGCCGTGAACATGCTCACGGAAGGGTTTCTTCCGATCGGGACGGAGTTTGCGCAATGGGCGAGGCGCTTCGATCCCTCGTTGCCGATGACCGATGTGGTGCAGGCCTGTCGAAACGCGTGGACGGTGTGCGGAATTCAGCCTCTCGTTGGCGATCGCATGCAGATGACGCCGGCAATCGTCGGATACAGTTTGCTTTATCCCTACAGCGACAACTACCTGGATAGCGAAAAGATAAGTGCACGATCCAAGCTGGAGTTCAGCGCGCGTTTTCGCGACCGGCTTTGCGGATTGCAAATCCTACCGCGAGATCGTCATGAACAAGTCATCTGGGCGATGGTGAGGCTGATCGAAACTGAATACCCGCGTCGCCAGTACCCGCGTGTCTACGAAAGCCTGCTCGCAATCCACCAGGCGCAAGAGAACAGCATGATGCAACTGAAGGGAGGCAGCTCCCTGGGTGAAGCGGAGCTGCTGCGGCTGAGTTGCGCGAAGGGCGGGACTTCTGTGCTGGCCGACGCCTGCCTGTCGCACGGCTCCCTGAGCGATGCCGAGGCTCGATTTGCCTTCAGCTGGGGCGTGCTGCTCCAACTCGGCGATGATCTGCAAGATGTGCAGGACGATCTGAAGCAAGGCTCGGCTACCCTGTTCTCACGAGCGGTGGCAACCGGTGAGCCGCTTGATGGCTTAGTGCGCCAATTGCTGGCATTCAGCGAACTCGTCGCCGATCAGATCGAGTCGCTCCCGCATGGCGATCCGGTTCTGAAGCGACTTCTTCGAACGAGTTGGCGATCGTTGATTGTGATGGCAATGGCCCGGTCGCACCGCTTCTTTACGCCGGCATTTCTGGCTGAGGTTGAACGAGAGTCGCCGTTCCGGTTCGGCTTCCTGCGGGCACGACACAAGCGGCTCTCGTCGAGGCGCGGGCTCTACGGCATCCTGTTTGAGACATTCGTTCAGTCGGCAGACGCCGATCCCGGCCCTCTTCCCAGTCCCGAGACATGGCTGGAGCTGTCTTCCGATGCGGATAAAGCTCCGATCAGTCCCGGCGATTGCGCAGTCGCTCGCCTGACGGTGCATTGTGGCGAGGGAGCGTGTTTTTCACATCAATTCGTCGTCACGAAACATCGGATGGGGGATGAGGCGGCGATAGTCTTCCTGGTGAGCGCCATCGAGGCAGGCCTCAATGATCCGCCGCCCGAGCGGATCGAGATCGGATACCAGAAACTGCTGGAGTTCGCGCGAGAAGAAGTCTCGCCACTGACGGGCGCCTTCTTCGTACACGTCCATTCCACCCTGAAGTTGCTCTTCGATGCGGAAGAAGACTCGCGGGATGATCGAGCCTTCGATCTTGAGCTGCTTGGGGATGTATCCGAGCAGCGGGAAGAAGGCTTCATCAACCTGCTCGCGGCCGAACTTCGCACTGCCGCGCCGGGCGAGATATTCACGCGCGATCCACTCGGCCATGAAGCCGACCTTCCATGCACCGATGTGCTGATTGGGAATGAGCACATAACGCGTCTCGGGGGTTTCGACGATCTGGCGCAGCAGCAGATTGGCCTGGTCCACCCGGCGGCCGGTTGCAAATGCCCAATAGGAGCCGACGCCTTCGGACTGCATCTCTTTGGACTTCTGAGCCTGGATGCTGGGGTTGGCATGACCGCGCGGCGCGACCAGCCTCCACAGCCAGGCAAGCGCCGGACTCAAAACATGGAGCATGGCGAGAATGCCGTAGAGGGGACGCTCACGATGCGTTGCGGGGCAGCGCACACCGAAACTGCGCACATCCACGGCGCGAGGGCCACCGGCGATGTCTTCAAGCATGCGGCGCGGCAGAATGACACGCGGGTTGGGGCAAAGCTTGCCTGGCTCGTCTTCGACGTGTTCCCAGGTCAGGCACGTTCCTCCGGGAACGATGTAATGATTCAGGAAGATCAGCGGCTCGGGTGGATCGATGCAGAGGCGCTCCAGATTCGGCGCGGTGCCGTAACTGCGGATGTGATCGACGCGCACGAACCAGGCGTCTTCGGCGTCGGCGATGGTGAGACGTCCGTGCTGGCGCTGGTGGCTGGGATGCGCGCAGGCCATGTCGTCCGCAATGGGTCTGAGATGGCAAGCTTCCGGCAGATTGAGCGTGCGTTCTTCCCCCGTGATTACGTTTCTTCCGATGAGCAGGCGGCCATCTTCCATGCGATGGACGTGCTCCGTCATTTCGCTCTTTCCGCCGCCGCTTGCGCCTTCGTGCATGAGGATCAACTGATTCTCGTAGGGGGTGATGACCGCAACGGCCGCGCAGTGGTTGGTGGTCCAGCCTTCGCGCTCACCGATATCGAGCAACATCGAATAGACGCCCTTCTTTGCGCTTGGGCCGGGGTAGAGGTTGTAGGCAAAGATCTCCTGATGCGTGGATGCGCGGTCGTGCACGACGACCTGCCGACCCTCGAAGTGGGTGTGGCGGAAGGGTGGCGCGACGAAGAGAACGCCGCCGCTGATTTTGAAATCGGCAGGCACCTGGCTGCGCGGAATCATGCCCTGCAAATCTGCGAGAGCCGCCGCGAAGAACGCGGCCTGCCTGGGAACGATGAGCAGCGAGCCGTAGTGAAGAGACTCGGTGCCGGCGTAGAAGGGTACGGCGACCAGTTCCTGGGTCTTCAACCAGTCGAGCGTCTGCTGGCGGGTTTTCTCAAACGGTTCGCCGAAGCGTTGCTCATAGGTCGGCTTGTCCGTGGGCAGCGAGTCGCCGATCACCATGGCATCGGGGTCGCGGCGGCGCATGGCGGGATCGGGAAAATTGATGGCGAGCCCATTGCGGGCCTTGGTGACGACGGCCTCCACGATGCGGCCCTGACCATTGGGGCGTCCGGGAACGTGGAAGATCGCCTCATAAACGCCATGGTCGTCGCGGTTGCCAAGCGTCCAGTCGGTCGTGCCTGTCGGCCTGCCGAGGGCCCAGTCCAGGAGTTGCGGACGGTTTTCGGGGACTTGTACGAGCGGGGCAGCAGCGAGAACTTCTCGCACATGATGCGGCAAGTCGAGCTCGGCCCAGGCGGCCTGGAAGTCAACGACGCTCGTGATGGCTGGGGCGATGGACACGTTTGTTCTCGCTTTCAGGGGAATAGGACGTGCTCTCCGATTCTGCTCAGCGCCAGAGAGACCACATCACTCTTATCGCATCGAGCGGGAGACCTGGCAGTGCGCTTCATCACGCCGCGTGCGCTACAGTAAATACAGCCTTTTCATGGCAGAAACTGGTATTGAGAGCGATGGCAAAAGCACAAGAACGAGAGACTAATCCAGAAGAGCCGAAAGCCTCTCAGAGAGAAGGGGCAAAGGAAACGCTCTTTGAATCTTTGGCCGGTATCTGCTCAGTTCTGGTGATCGGATTGTTTGTTCTCGAGTTTATCGGCCAGAACTTTGTGATTCCTTCCGGTTCGATGGAGAACACGCTGCTGATCGGCGACCATGTGCTGGCGGATCGCATCACCTTCTGCCCTGAATGGATGCCGCTGGTGCATCATCGCGATCCGCAACGAGGGGATGTAGTTGTGTTCCGCCGTCCCGCTCCGGAGCCGGAGCCCGACGCCGAAGGAAAACCCGTTTATCAGACCCTGGTGAAGCGCCTGATTGGAGTGCCCGGGGACCGTATCCATTTGCACGACGGGATCGTATACGTGAACGGGGTGGCGCAGCCGATGCCGAAGGAGGGGCTGGATACTCCGGCTCCGGTGACGGAACAGGCTTATCTCGATGAGTTCCCCTCGGTGCTGCCTACGCTGGACGATTCGCACGGAGCGGTGACGACATGGGTTGTGGATTTGCCCAATCACGTGGAGAACGGCGATCTTGTGGTGCCGCCGGGCAAATACTTCATGATGGGCGATCATCGGCACGGGAGCCTCGACTCGCGCTTCTGGGGATTCGTTCCGCGCGAGAACATCCTGGGAAGGCCGCTCTTCAACTACTGGTCGTTCGAAGCCTCACAGGGTCAGCTCGACCAGCAGGGGCTGGGAAGCAAGCTGGCTTGGTTTGGGCATGTGGCGGTGCACTTCTTTACCGACACGCGCTGGAGCCGCACGCTCAAGCGGGTGCACTGAGGCTGAATCAGCGGTCGCCGAATCTCTGACGGATAAGGGCAAGAGCTTCCTCGGGAGTTGCGATCGATCCTTCAAGCTGCGCGTCCTCGACGATGTGCAGCATCTCCTTGAAGGCCGGTCCCGGGGGATAGCCCGCCGCGATGAGTTCCCGGCCGGTGAGAAGCGGAGCAGGGCGGACCTCTTCATGCGCCATCGATTCGAAGGTTTCGAGCACGAAGTTATAGGTGTCGAGATTGCGGTGTGCTGCGAGACAGTCCATGCGGTGGAGGGCAAGATGCTCTGGAAAGTTGTCGAGGCGAAAGAAGCGCTTGAGTGTTGACGACCTCATGCGCGGGGCGTCGGCGAAGCGCATGTGATTTTCGATGAGGGTGAGAATCTGATTCGTTTCTTCGTTGGAGAAGCGGAAACGCCGGCAGATCTCGGCGCCCATGGCGACACCCACTTCCACGTGTCCGTCGAAGCGGATGCGATCGGGCGCTTCACGGTAGGTTGGCGGCTTGCCGACATCGTGGAGAAGCGCGCCCCACGCGAGAGTCATTGCAGAGCCGGGTTCGAGCTGCTCGAGGAGCCCCAAGGTATGAATCCACACGTCGCCTTCAGGATGGAACTGGGGCGGCTGCTGGACACCTTTCATCTTTGAGATTTCAGGCAAGACCTGAACAAGAAGATCGGATGCATCGAGCAGCTCGAACGCGGGACGCGCATGACCCTCGGTCAGCATTTTGGTCAACTCTTCGCGGACGCGTTCGCGGCTGACTGCGTGGATGCGCGCGGCGAGATGGCGCATGGCGGCGAGAGTGGCCGGTTCGATCTCGAATTCGAAACGCGCGGCAAAGCGAACTGCGCGAAGAAGGCGGAGTTGATCTTCTTCAAAACGCGTTCCAGGGTGGCCAATGGCGCGGATGACGCGAGCGTCCAGATCGTCGAGGCCGCCGACGTAATCGAGGACGGCAGAGCGGAGGCTTTGCGGACTGGAGAACAAGGCGTCAAGGGGTTCGTTCCCGCTCAGCGGGTCGAGGAGGAGGCCGTTGATGGTGAAGTCGCGGCGCTGAACGTCTTCCGCGGCGGTTTTGGTGTAGCGAACCTCGTCGGGATGACGGCCATCGGAGTAGATGCCGTCGTTGCGGAAGGTCGCGACTTCGGTGACCACATACGGTGGGGCAGATGCTGCCGGCGCGGCAGGTGCTTCGGGCGGGGCAGAAGGTAAAGGGGTGCCGGGAAGCGGAAGCGACGAGGACTACGCCGAAATGAGCGCCGACGGCGAAGGTGCGCGGGAACATTCCGAGCACGATGTCGGGGGTGGCGGAGGTGGTTACATCATAGTCCTGAGGTTCGCGTCCGAGGAGCAGGTCGCGTACGCATCCGCCAGCGAGGTAGGCATCGTAGCCATTGGTACGCAAGGCCCTGATGATTGCGAGGGCGGCGTCGAATTGGGGCGAGGTCGGCAGCATCGATCAGATTGAGGATAGCTGGTTGAAACGGTTCGTGTTGGGAACAGGTCTGAGTGGCTAAACTTGAGATATGGCACGGGGGCTCATACTCGGCATTGAATCCAGCTGCGACGAGACGGCGGCAGCGGTGGTGGAGCGCGGGTCGCGAACGCTTTCGTCGGTGGTGGCGTCGCAGATTGCGACGCACCTTCGCTATGGCGGAGTGGTTCCGGAACTGGCCAGCCGCGAACATCTCAGGAACATTGTTCCGGTAGTGCGGGGGGCGCTGGCCGAAGCCGGAGTTTCGCTGGGGGATCTGGATGCGATTGCGGTGACATCAGGGCCAGGGCTCGCGGGCGCGCTGCTGGTTGGGATCACGTATGCCAAGGCACTGGCCTTTGCGCAGGGATTGCCGCTGATCGCGGTGAATCATCTGGAAGGACATATTCATGCGGTGCTGCTGCAGGAAAGGTCCGTGGCAGAGGGGCAACGGGCGGAAGCGGATGAGCCTGCGCTCGCTCTGGTTGTTTCGGGCGGACATACGCACCTCTACCTGGCGCAGCCGAGCGAGGGGACGTGGCGATACTCGCTGATCGGCCGGACGCTGGACGACGCGGCGGGCGAGGCGTACGACAAGGTGGCGAAGCTGCTGGGGCTGGGCTATCCGGGAGGGCCGTGGATTGACGCGCTGGCGCGGTTCGGCGACCCGCGTGCGGTGCCGTTTACGTTTGCGCAGATCAAAACGAAGGCGCACCTGGGCGGGAAGGCTCCGCGGACGAAGGGCGCCACGACGGCTCCGATTGCGGCTCTCGATCCACATTTTCTTTTTTCCTTTTCCGGCATCAAGACTGCGGTGCTGCGGTACGTCGAGCTGCATGGGCTGCGGGAGGAGGCAGCCGCGCGGGTACCCCGAATGCTGGCGGCAGGCCACCCGCCGAAGACGAAAGAAGAGGCGCTGGAGCTTTGCCCGCAGGGTACGCTGGATCTGATTGCGAGCTTCCAGAATGCGGTGGTCGGGGACCTGATGAAAAAGACTTTTGCCGCTGCCGAGGCGCTGGATTCCGAGCGGATCCTGGTGACCGGGGGGGTCGCGGCGAACCGGGAGCTGCGGGAGCGTTTTTCGGCGGAGGCGGCACGGAGGGGTGTCCGGGTAGCGTTTCCGACGCCTGCGCTCTCAACCGATAATGCGGCGATGATCGCGGCGGCGGCGTGGCCGAGATTTGTCGCGGGGGAGTTTGCGACGGCGGAACTGACGGCAGACCCGTCGCTTGTGCTTGGGCGATAGGAGACCGCCGGCCAACCCTTCGTTTTTGGTCGGCCGATTGCGGGCTGCGGCCTTTGGCCATTTTATGGCAAATTGCTCATTCCAAATGACTTAATTTATAAAGTGCTCATATTGCTGGACTTAGATGTAAGTTCTACTAAGCAAAGATACTTAGCGTGGAGCGCGGTGATTTGTTTGAGGGTTTTTAAGCCAGACCTCCTAAGGAGTGGACCGATTGCCGGACCGGGACCGTTTTTCGATTTTTCAGCAAATTCCTCATTTCAAATGACTTAATTGGTAAAATGCTCATATTGCTGGACTTAGAGGTAATTCCACTCATGAAAAGCTACTTAGCGTGGAGCATGGGGGTTTGAGTTAGAGCCAGAGTCTTCATTCGGTAAGAACGGGTAGCCCGGGTAGCACGGAATAAACGAGACTTTCATATCTGAGTTATGGCGGCAGGTGTGGTTCGGGTATAGATTTTGATTCTGGTGTCATTGTGCGCCGGGAGCGGGGATTTACCTGCAAAATGGCAGACAAAATCTTCGCTTTAGAATCAGGAATTTGCAGGAAGAGATGAAGCTGGCGCCCTTGACAGCTTAGTGGAGTCGCAGGGCAAGCGGGCGAGGGCAGAAGAAGATCCTTCGCAACGGTCGATAGAAAGACCGTTTCCCAACAGGTTTCAGGCCCGCGAATCAACCAAATTTGCGGGAGTCCGGGCACCAGTTTCCGGTGGCTGGGCATCCATGCGGCAGTGTTCGGTCTGCCCTCTCACGTGAAAATCCCAGGGACATGATCACGGCCTGCTCGTTTGCATCCAAGCGGTCAAAAGAAAGTCCCTTTGAGTGCCGGCGGGGATAGAGCGCCGGCGCACGATCGAAGAAGACGCGGATGAAACTCGCCGAGGTTGTGTGAGCATCTTCCGTTCCCCCAAACGACGAAACCACGCAGACAAGAAGGGAAAATCATATGGCGAATCTTGACCAGTTGAAGACGAAGTATTCGGGAGTGATCTCGACGATCCAGGAGTTTGGCGATCTCGGAGCCAAGGTGGATCAAGTGGGTCTTGACGGCGAAAAACTGCTTCTGAAGGGGTCGGTGCCTTCCAAGGTAGTGCTGAACCGGGTGTGGGATGCGATCAAGGAAGCGGATCCGAGCTATTCCGATCTTCATCATGAAATCGCCAACGCCGGAGGGGACGAACAGCCTTACAACGTTCAGTCGGGCGACAACCTCTCGAAGATCTCCAAGCGTTTCTATGGCAATGCCAACAAGTATTCCCAGATTGCGCAGGCGAATGGCATTTCCAACCCGGACCTTATCAAGGTGGGGCAGCAACTGAATCTCCCGGTGCTTTCGTAGCCGCATCTGGCGAATGCCCCTGGGTTCGATGATCCGGACCCAGGGGAGTTCGCTTTTTCGGGCCAGAAAGCTGCGACCGGCGCCTGCTACCAGGAGAGGCTGCGCGGGAGGCCTGAAGCGGAGTCCTGGTCGAGGTAGATGGTGCAACGAGGATGCCGGCGGAGGGCGGAAGCCGGACACATAGGATCAATCGGGCCGAGGAGTGAGCGGCGAACGGCATCTCGTTTCGCAGAACTGGGCACAGTGCAGAAGACGGTGTGCGCGGCCAGGAGGGCGGGGATCGTCATGGTGAGCGCCTGGGAGGGGACTTCATCGAGCGTGGCAAAGCACTGGTCATCGACCTGTTGCTGACGGCATTGGGCATCGAGATGGACCACTTTCACGATGGATGGGTCGTTGAACGGATTCTGGAAGTCGGCGGGCGGATCGTTGAAAGCGAGATGGCCATTGACGCCGATTCCGCAGCAGACGATATCGATGGGCGCTTCGTTCAGTTTTGCCGCGTAGTCGTTTGCGGATTGGGCGGGGTTGTTGCCGGGGTTCATCAAATGCACGGCGGAAAAGGGAAGGTGATCGAAGATGGCGCGGCGCAACCAGGCGCTGAAGCGCTGCGGAGAGTCTTCTGCCAGGCCAAGGTATTCATCCATGTGAAACGCGGTGACACGACTCCAGTCGAGGTCCTTCTCCCAGCGGAGAGCGGCGAGCATTTCTGCCTGGCTTGGGGCCGCGGCGAAGACCATGCGGATGCCGGGCCGGCTTTGAAGGCACGTGCGCATCTCATTCGCGATCGCGGCAGCAGCCTGGTTTCCCATAGCAAGCCGGGATTCCGCGACATGAACCAGAACTGGCGAATTCGTGAGGGCAAGCATTCTTTTCACGGAAATTTTAGATTGGCTTGAAGGTCGAATCGAAAAACCCCACAGGGGCTGAATCGCGCTGTTTCCTTGCACAGTTTGGACACGACGAAGGCCGTGCCTGACTTAAACGGTGGGTCTGAGAGTGCCTCAGATTCATGCACCAGCATAGCGTCTCCCGGTTCTGGCGATGATTTAGGGCAGGGGCGATCGTCGATAACTGAGCACAGTGGCGGGGTCGAAACTTCCGCATCGGCGGTGATCCAACCGCCAGCATCAAATCCCTCTCACGCTTCCGTTGAGTTCAATGAACTGCCATTCAGAATAGATCGCTGCTACCGTGTGTTCGATGTCCCAGTCGGTGGTGAAGGCGATTTCAACTCTCCATTGCCCCTTGATGGGTTCAATCAGAACGTGAGCGGGCTTAACGTGCGGCCATACTTCGACTGTCTTTGCGATCGGCGGAAACGGATTGTTCATCTCTATCCCTGCCTCTTCTGCTTCCTTGTAGGGCAGATAGTGTTCGAACAAGCCATGCTCGATTCTGGGCACCAGTGATGGATAACGCTCTCGTAGTTCTCTTAGAAGCTGAAGCGCATGGGGGTGCGGAGTGTGGTGATCTCCAGCCAAGGATAAGCTAAACATTCCTGTCGGTGCTAACGCGATCCTACCGTTCCAATGGCCGTGAGATCGTGCGAATACTCCAAACTCGTGATCTCTATATGGCTCTGATTTGAAAAGTCCAAACACCAGCGAATACACCTCCGCTTTAAACGCCAAAAGGATAGCATCGGCGGTTCCGGCTGTGTCGTGGGCAATGGGGAAGTTTCGGGCCTGATTTGAGATGAACGACAAGCGCAGATCCTTCACTGCGTTCAGGATGACAATGCATGGGCGGGGACGGATGTCTAGGGAATTCCTGAGGCGAAAGGGCCGACGAGAAAGTCGTCCGCGGTTGAAGGGCGCTTCGATGGATTGCGCAGCATTCAGCGGCCTTAATGCCGCTGCTGCCTCCTATGAGGTTAAAAGCTGGAAGAAGCGGTCGGGGTTAGACGCCAGCGATGCTGAATAGTCTGCCGCGCGCTGGAATTGAAAGAGGACCTGGTCCTTTGGCTCGAAGCCGTATAGAGGCGTCGATTTTGCGGCGGAGTCGGAGAAGCGACCACGGTCCCAATCGCTGGTGAGGGCTTCAGCCAGAGCGCGGTCACGGTCTCGGATGTTCGCGAACAAGGAGGCGGCTTCTTCGCGGGAGGGCGGCTTTCTGGAGATGATTTCTTCGCGCCAATAGATATGTTCAAGGTATGTGACGGAAAGAGCGAATGCCTGGAAGTCGGTGAGGTTTTTCGAGACGCGGCTCCCAAGTTGATCGAGAAGACTGCGGAGGCGAGTAAACGGATTGGATCGGTGCGATCGATCAACAAGAACCGCTTTCAGTTGTTCATCGTTGCTCCAGGGAATGTGCAGGGTGACGGCTCCGGCGGCGGAGTTCCGTTGCTGGACGCGCGGCGCTGTGCTGTAGATAAGGCGGAAGGCTTGCTCCCAATCGTTGTTCCAGTCCGCGCTGTAGTGGTTCTCAACGAAGCGCTGGAAAGCGGATTGTTGAGCGACAGCGGATCCCTCGCTGAAGGCTACCGCCGCGTATGCGAATCCATCCCAGACGAAGCAACGGCTGGGTTGGAGAGCAGCGCGGTCGCAAAGGTCAGGTCGTCCTCCCGCAGGATTGATCCAAGCCGTGCACGTGAAGGCAGGTCGATTCCATTGCTGCGACACGACAACGCCAAGTCGTTTCCGCGCTGAGATCGTTGATTTGTTGGGACTCGTCCCGCTGCCCAAAGGGAACCTCTGATCAAGTTTGAAGTTCGCGGTCTGCCAGGCGCTTCTTACTCCAGCGGCTTATGCGCGCGTAACTCCGCCACAATCTCTGCCGCCGCTGCGCGCGTCGTCTGCGCGGTCCGCCGGGAAACTGATGGCACCCACCCGGGCGTGGCCGCCGTCGCCGTAGCGCTCGCAGACCTTGGCAAGTTCCCCGTCTTTGCGGAGTCGGCCCTGGTCCACGAGTTCGAGCCAACGGGCGGGTGGCCACGCAGCACAATGCGGGGTGCCCCAGGTCGGGGTTCTGAGACCTGGGATAACACAGGCCTCAATTTTGAGCCTCTCGTACTTTCAGAATCAGCTGATACAGAATCGCCAAATCACTCACAGACTCTGATTACTCCTCGAAAGTCGGCTCATCGGAGGCGATCCTGTGATTTTTCTGAATGAGGATCGTGGGTTCCTGCCACTTTGCTTCGATGCGGTCGGAATGACAGGCCTATTCTGAGGAAGCGCGGACTACGGTTTGCGGAAGGTCCAGGGCGATGCCGCTGCGCGAGAGGACTTGTCGCCTTGATGGATGTTTGGTCCGCATGATGCTGCGTCTCCGGGCGGTCAAGAAGACCGGCCGATCCGTTGGAGATTCAGGCCGTCGGGGGCGAACGCCCGCTCATCGCGATGAAACTGCGATGAACGGGGCACAGCCTTGAGTGCAGGCTTTGGAACTTGAGTGGGCCACCTGCCCGTCGCCTTCTAATGCGGTGCACCATCCAGTATCGCGTTGCTCTTGGTAGAAAAGTGAATGACGGTGGCGGCTGGTACGAGCACCATCGATCCAGCAGGCTGTGGCACATGCGGAAGACGAATGTCTCCCCATACTTTCCCTTGAACCTGCGCACTCCGCGCCGTGCTACGCATCGGCATGCGCCGCTGCACATTGGTATCCAACGGAATATTTGCCCCCTGCAAGACGGCATGATCAGCCTGGATTAGATATAGACTTGCGTTTTCCTGCGTGATCCTGACAAACACCGTCGTCCCGTCAGGAAGGTTCTCGTCACGCCCCGCCATGTATGGTGCAGTGCGCCCGCTCATTACTGTCGCCGGAAAGAGTTTTCCCGAAACCACCTGATCCACCGAGATCGCAGTGTCAAACCGCAGTTGCAGCAAAGTCCCGGTCGGCAATACCCTGTGCGGTTCTTTCACGCCATCCGAAGGACGCGCCGAAACCTCGCCGCCGCTGCTGACAGTCCGCGAAGGAACAGATTCTTCGGCGACTGGAGGCACCGATGCACTCGCAACGACTGCTGTCTTTTGTTTCTCGTATTCCGTGAGGAGCATCTTTTTTTTTGATATTTGCTGGAAGATCGAAGCTTAGCTTCAAAGCGCTGCCATCGTGGGGAAGCGGATCTACTCCAGCACGAAATTCTTTCGACGAGCTATTAAAATCGATGGCTTGGGTTGGGTCATCCCCTGCACGTGCCAGATGGAATTCTGTACCCCTTTGCGAGTTGAACACTGAAAAGCTCACCGGGCTTCCCGCATGCACCAGCACCACGCTGCCGCCTCCCGGCCCAGTGCCTCTTATATCTCGTAACAGCTTGCCCCTCATGGGAAACACTGTTCCCTGGGGCATGTTGACTGCTTTGCCGGGAATCTCCACCAGCACTTGCTGATTCGAGTCGGCCACGATATCAACCTGTCGAAGGTCTGGCGCCACATATTTCCGTGCCTCAGCCGGATGATCGGTCACATACTTTCCGTCCTCGTACGCGGCAGCGAGGCTGTGACTTACAGCCCTGCATGCATCCGGAACATCTGAAAAAACGAGGCAATGCGGTGTGCCGTCCTCGAACCGCAAGGTGACTTTGCCTTCCGCTCGTCCCCGCATGCCCTGATAGGCATAATTCGCAGAAACCGACAGGGGATGACCTGCACTGTCCCGGCTATCGACAGAGACATTGGAAATGCTCTCGTTCACAAAATGGTTCAGCATCCACGCTCTCGACTGATCACTCACCAGGTCATCCAACAAGGTTTGGTAGTCGGAATCGCGAGAAGGTCGGGAGTTTGTCGGAATATCCGCCATCTGGATCGGCGGTCGATTTGTCGCATAGGCGATGAGGTTTTTCTCCAAGCGCTTCAGGGGCGCCCCACCGCAGGCGTTGTTGTGGAGCAGAGACTGCAGGTCAGACTTGAAGTCGCCAGCCTGCCGTGCAAAGTCCATGCTCTGCATTAAGTTTCCCATTGCCGCACTGATACCAGCATCGCCAGTCTTCGTCATTGTCGAACCGAGTTGTCCGAGCATTACCGTCGCCATTTTCCCATCCTCGAACTGACTGGCGTTGTACAGTTCAGGGTCAGCAAAGACACCAGTGCCGTAGGTCTCGTAATGAGTACAAGTTCGGCTGCCCGCCTGCTCGACTCCATACCCGTTTACCCAATAGGACTCCTCTGTGCACCTCTGCGCCATAATCTGCACTTTGTTTCTCGGGAGAGCCGAGGCACAAATAGCACCGAAGTCGTGCATATACGAACTGATCATCAGTCCGAACTCGAATCCATTGCGCTCAAGATGCACGTGTTCGAAGTCACCCCAGTAGATCCTGTCAATCTCGCGAGCATACGTGAGCCCATCGACGTTCAGGCTCCTGGCTGTCAGAGTCTCTGTGCTATCGGCACGCGTGCGCGGCGAAGGAGCACGACCAGGTGAGCTTTGAGCATGAAGGCTTGCAGCGCAGAGCAGTACAGGAATTACAAGGGGAAGACGTCTCATGATTCACCTCAGACATATCCAGGTTGGCCAGCACCTTGCCAAAACCGATTCGTACTGAGTTATCCAGCAGGTTTGACGCGGAGGTAAGTATAAGTCCAATCTGGTGGACGCGGGTGCTTCTTTATCGCGAACAATTAATTGCTTAACTAACAAGTGACGACAAGCGGAATCCATCAAATCCACAACTCGCGGATTACGACAGCAAAGTCTTCACTTTTCGTTCCAGCTCCGAGTGATAGGTGAGTCGAGTTGCGGGTCGGTTGATTCTCAATCGGAGACATGACGAGAAGCGTTCAGGGTCTCCCTATCTGCCTGGATCTTAGTAACAACACTCTTTTGAACGAGGAACCACGATGTAACTGTGATGAGCGGTAGAAACACACATACGGAAATAGCCGAGATTCGATGCGATATCGGACCTCCTTCGGGCAGACCTGCCGCGCCATAAAAGCCAAACAAGGCGAGGCCTGTCACCAGCACCGCGATTGTTCGTTGAGGCACCGAGTTGGGAAACAGCCACGAAAGAGAATCGGGCTCGATCTTGACGAAAAAGTAGACCATCGCCGCCGCGATCGGGATGCCAAGAACAGCGATCACGGTCCAGGGGGAACAGCCGAAACCACGTTGAACCGAACCCATATCACCGTCAAGGGTGAACGTGCGTACCGGTACGTAGTCAATGAAATTGCCGATGCTTGCCACCGTACACCAGTACATGAAGAGGGCCCAGCTTCGCCGGTCATGTTTTCTGGCGATGCTATAACCTAGACGGCTCAGCGGATAAGAGAGAAGGCCGTTGCCGACGACCATGCCTGCTCCAGCTATGAGCGCTGCGATGTGTCCATGACCGCTCGCAAAGATAGGTCCCTCATCGACGTTCTGGTTGATGCCCATCTGCATCAGAAAAACCTTGAGCGTCGGGTGCGCGTAATTCAATGCGAACGGATTCGCTTTCCAGCCGGTGGCCCAGGCAACGAAAGAGTGCGCGTATTCATGCAGAAAAAAGGCTGCGGCGTGTGCTGCCCAAAGCTGCGTGCAGAGCATTACTGCAAAAATCAGCCAGGGCCAGTCCCGGCGAGAGCGGAACGTCGACATGGAGATCATTATCAACGCCCTGTGCTTACTCTCCGGCGATCAAGAAGTCCTGCCGATCGATTGGAGATTTAGGCTGTCGGGGGTGAACGCCCGCTCATCGCGATGAAACTGCGATGAACGGGGCACAGGCCTGAGTGCCGACTGTCAGCGGTTTTTGTCCCTCATTATTTTTAGGCTTGCCTTCACTAGATTTCTTCACCAGGGTCACTGGTATCCGCGTATCCATCGGAAAGCTGACAATCGCCTTTGTTGTGAGGTAATCCGCAAGTTCGTTGCTATGTTCCTGGATTACCGGCGGGCGCACATGCAGGCGTATGTAGGGTTTCTTGAAGCTGAACCAGACAAACATGCCATCGTAGTCAAAGCCGGGATATGAGTATCCGGGCATCTGGAAATAATCGTGTGCGCTCTGTCGCCCCAGGCGCGGCCGCCTGTATTGCCGCTCTCATCTTCGCCAAACTGTCTTGCGCGTCTTTTGGACAGTTCGCTATGTATTTGTCCTACTTCGCTCGTACCGAGTTTTGTCGACACCGGTTTCCTCCGCAAGTCCGTGCTGATGGTACTAGAGAAAAGTGATTCCGCATTCAGACTTGTTGTTCCGATTACCGAGGGCAGGTTTCAAGGGCCGATCTTATGCAACACCAAGCGTCTCGTGCTGGGAAAGGTTTCGGTGATCATGCACTGGTCTAGAAAACGAACAGTTTAAGCTGGCTGGCTTGATTTGAGATGTCTGGCGAGGTCACTGAACCGGAGGTGTGGTTGGCGAAGTTGCAGGCCTTGGGGATCCCAAGAGGGTTGTGGAGGGGTTTGAAGAGGGTTTGCGGAAGGTGAGGCAGTAGAGTTTGCCGCCGCAGATTTCTTTGGCGGTTACATCTTTCATGTCGGAGGGGACGAGGTCGATGGGGCAGCGGACTTTCTCGCTTCCGGGCGCGAAGCCTTTGCGGACGATGGGGGTGCGCTGGTAGTTTTCGCGGATGGTGCGCTCGGTTTCGTCGACGATGACGATTTTGGTGCCGGGTTTTGCGACCCAGATCATTTCCTTGATGGCGCGCGCCTTGTCGGTGAAGAAGTTGATGCCGCCGACGTGAAAGACGCAATCGAAGACGCCGGCCTTGAAGGGGAGGCGTTCGGCTTCACCCTGGAAGAGGCTGGCTTTGCGGCGCCATTTTGTCAGGTTGCGCTGGCATTTGCGGAGCATGCCCCAGGAGATATCGATTCCGTAGAATTCGATGTCGTGGGGAAGGAAGCGGAGGTTGGCGCCGGTCCCGACGGAGACTTCGAGGACGCGGGCGCTTGGATTGAGCTCGAGCTCGCTGATGAACTCAATGCGGTGGTCGGGCTTGCGGGAAAGCCACTGATAGAGACGCTCGGCAATGTCGTATCCGGGGGCGATGCGGTCGTAGAGGACCTGGTATTTCAGGTTGGATCCGGTTACGGTGCTGACGAAGAGGGGGATGCCGTCACGGATCGGGTAGATGCGACCGGTGGCCGTGTTACGGAGGTTGTTTCCGGACTTCTCCAGGTCATAGCGTGTATCCGGATCGCAGAGCACCGATAGAACCGACTCTTCCATTTCAGCCGCAAGCAACTATTGCGTTGCTGCAAGGATACGCTGTTGTCAAGGTCATCCCGCCCGGCTAAAAGGTAATCTGGAATCCCACCCGTAATCCCCACTGCTACAATCGGAAAGACCAAAATGGCCTCTGTTTTAACCGGAAATATGAGTTTGCCCCCCGTAACGACAACGACCCTGCGCCTGTTCAACACCCTGTCAGGAGAAGTGGATGACCTGGTTCCTTCGGATGGGAAGGAATTGCGGATGTATGCCTGCGGGCCGACGGTGTATGACTACGGGCACATCGGGAACTTCAGGACATTTCTCGAAGTGGATGTTTTGCGGCGGTTTCTGAGGCTGACGGGGATGCCGCTGCGGCACGTCATGAACATCACGGACGTGGACGACAAGATCATTCGCAACGCGGCCGCGGCCGGAGTGCCGATCGGGGATTACACGGCAAAGTACATCGATGCGTTCTTCGAGGACCTTGACGCGCTGGGAGTGGAGCGGCCGGAGGTGATTGCGCGCGCAACGGAGACGATCGGCCGGATGGTCGATCTGATCGAGAAGCTGAGGGATGCGGGCGCGGCTTACCAGACGGAGGACGGGTCGTGGTACTTCCGGCTGAAGGCGTTTCCGGAGTACGGGAAGCTGAGCAAGAAGGACCTGAGCGGGATGGAAGACGGGGCGCGCGTGGACGTGGACGAGTACGAGAAGGACTCGGCACGGGACTTTGCGCTGTGGAAGGCTGCGAAGCCAGGGGAGACGGCGTGGGATACGGCGATCGGGCGGGGGCGGCCAGGGTGGCACATTGAGTGCTCGGCGATGTCGATGGAGTACCTGGGTGACAGCTTCGATCTGCATGCGGGCGGTGAAGACCTGATGTTTCCGCACCACGAGAACGAGATTGCGCAGAGCGAGAGCGTGACGCACAAGCCGCTGGCACGGCACTGGATGCACGTGCGGTTTCTGCTGGTGGGCGGCAAGAAGATGTCGAAGAGCGAGGGGAACTTCTATACGCTTCGGGATCTTCTGCTGAAGGGGTACAAGGCATCGGCGATCAGGCTGGCGTTGATTTCGGTGCCGTACCGGCACCAGTTGAATTTCACGTTCGACGGGCTGGTGGATGCGACGGCGGCGATCGACCGGCTGCGGACGTTCAACGACCGGCTGGTGAAAGGGAAGTTCGAAGCGGGAGAGAATCCGGAGATCCAGACTGCGGCGAAGAAGGCGCTGGCGGAATATATGGCGGCTCTCGCGGACGATCTGAATACCGCCGAGGCGAAGGCTCCGATTTTTGACCTGGTTCGAGTGTCGAATACGGCGATGGACCAGGGGAAGTTCTACGCGGCGGATCGCGATGCGGTGAAGCAGGTGCTCACGAGCTTTGACGCGGTGTTTGCGGTGATCGAGGATCGCGATGCGGAGTCGATGGGGCACGCGGTAGAGTGGGCGAAGAAGGAAGGGCGCGAGGGGGATGTTGCGCCGGAGCTGCTGGCGCAGGTTTCGCTCACGGATGAGGCGATTGAATGCCATAGCTCGCGGAGCGCGACCAGGCCAAGAGGCGGCGCGATTTTGCGCGGGCCGATCGATTCGCAAGGAGCTGACGGAGAAGGGCATCGTGATTGAGGATTCGAAGGACGGCGTAAGGTGGAAGAGGAAGTGATAAAGACAGTCGTCATGCTCAGCCATCAGATTTCAGCGAAAAACCTCACCAACTTTGCGGAACTCACGGAGATTTCACGCACCGGAATCTGGAGGCTGATTTCCCCGATGGAAGCGAATGAAGCGCAGGAATTAAAGGAACACGCGGAGCACGGACAGGAGTCGGGGCTGCGGCCTGTGGCTTTCACGATGAGCCTGCTGGCGGTGCTGGTGGCGGTGACGACGGTGCTGGGGCATCGCACGCATACCGAGGCGGTGCTGCTGCAGAACCAGGCGACGGATCAGTGGAATGAGTACCAGGCGAAGAAGATTCGCTCAGAAATCACGAAGCATGCAGACGACGTCCTGAATGTTCTGCAAGTGACGGATAAGGACAAGGCTGCGAAGACGCTGAAGGACGATGCCGATCGCCAGGCGAAGTGGAAGGACGAACTTCCGGAGGAACAGAAGAAGGCAGAGGAGCTACAGGGCGAGGTGAAGAAGGCGGAGGCGCGCGCGGACCGCTACGATCTTGCCGAGGCGCTGCTGGAGATCGGGCTGGTGATCACGTCGGTGACGCTGCTGACGCGCAGCAGGATCTACTGGTACCTGGGTATTGTGTTCTCGGTGGGTGGAATTCTTTCGGCGGTTTCTGTGTTGATGCTGAAGTAGCGCGTTGCACAGGGGCTAAAGCCCCACCAGTCACTTTACGGCATTTTTGGCCCGACTAAAGTCGGGCCCTTGTTACAAAGCCGACTCATTGTGATTCTTGCGAAGCCGGGCCCTTGTTACAAAGCATCTACTCATCGAGCCTCTTTGTTGTGAAGAGGTTCGACTCATCACAATCCTTGCAGGGATTCTTTGGATGTTGTGCGTGGTAGACTGGCCGCGAAATGAATGTCCGTTTTCTTCTTGCGATTCTCCCTTTGATCTCAGTTTCGTTGACGGCGCAGGAGGCTGCCGCGCCGGTTGTCGCAACCACTCCAGAGCAGGTTGGATTCACTTACCACATTCCGAGGGGATGGGATGCGATCGATGCGCAGTCGACGCTTCCGGAGGTGAAGGAGCGCCAGCTTGCGAACGCAAAGACGAACGAAGAGAAGCAGGAGATCGCCTGCATCCAGGTGCCGGTGAGCGCGAGGAAGGGGCCTCCGCCATCCTTTCTGGTGGCGATGGCACTGCCGTTCGATTGCCTCGGACAGGTCCTGACAGACAAGGATCTGCCGGCATTTGCGGAGGGCGGATCGCAGGGACCGCGAGCGGTTTTCGATTTCGGCGAGCCGGAGTACGGTGCGTATTCGCTGGGAAATCACAAGATGTGGATCCAGCGCGCGAAGGGAAGTCCGAAGGGGCATCCGGAGATGCCTTACACGCTGGAGATTGCGTGCAGCCTGTTGAAGAAGGCGGCGGTGTGCTGGATGACAGTGGCCGCAGACGATCCGGCATTGAAAGCTTTTGAAAGCAATGCCGTGACGCTGGACGGAGACTTCTTCGCGGAGTTTGTTCCGGCGACTGCTTTCGACAAGAAGCCCGGATCGTAGGGCATCCAATAAGCCGGTTCAGGAGACGTGGACGACGGGGCGGTGGGCGACGTCGGGGACGGCTTTGCGCAGGACCTCGTGCGTGAGGGGCGCGGCGTCGCCTTCGCCGAGGAATAGAAAGCGGAAGATGTTCACCACCGGATTTCCTTCTCTCCATTTGAAGTAGATGTGGGGAACGCGGCCGGTGAGCTGTTCGATGTGGATGAGCAGCGCGGCGATGGAATTGGAGACCATGGGGCTGCGCGCGCGCAGGACGCAGTGGTTTCCGACGTGCCGGCCTTCGACGTGAAGGCGCTGGTTGAACTCGGATGCATCGGTTCGTTCCACTTCAAAAAAGACGATGGGGACGTGATCGGGAAGGCCGTGGTATTCCCTCACCAGGGCCTCGATGTGGTTGAGGTCCTCGACGGTTGTATTTTCTTTGGGCCGGCGAGCAATGAGTCTGAGAGGATTGCCGCCGGTGTTTTCGATGATGGAACGGGCTTCCTGGGAGAGTTCGACTCCGGAGATGCGCAGCTCTGTGGAGCGGGTGGCGCGGGAGATGAAGGAGACGAACATGATGGTGGCGATAAAGAAGCAGGAGATCTTCAAGCCTTCGGGGCGTTCGTAGATATTCATGCAGGTTGTGTAGATGAACACCAGAGCGATGGCTAGAAATGGCCATCGTGCGCGGGAATTCCAGGCAGAGAGGGTGACGGCGCAGGCGGCCGAAGTGATGAGCACGAGAACGCCGGTTGCGTAGGCGCCTCCCTGGGCATCGACGTTGGCGTGAAAGCGAACGGTGACGAAGAAGGCCACGGCGATGAAGACGAGGACGAGCGGGCGGGAGGCGCGGGCCCACTCCGGCGCCATGCCGAAGCGCGGGAGGTAGCGGGGGATGAGGTTGAGGAGTCCGGCCATGGCGGAGGCGCCGGCGAAGGCGAGGATGAGAATCGTGCTGATGTCATAGGCGGAGCCGAAGGCGGTGCCGAAGTACTGATGAGCGAGGTAGGCCATGGCACGGCCGTTGGCTTCGCCGCCATCCGCGAACGCCTGCGGCGGGATGAGGATGGTGGTGACGAGGCTGGTGGCGATGAGGAAGACGCTCATGATGCAAGCCGCGGTTGCGAGAAGCTTGCGGGTGTTGCGGATGCGGGCTTCGGTGTCTGCGCCGGAGATCAAAGGCATCACGGCGACGCCGGTTTCGAATCCGGAGAGACCGAGAGCGAGGCGGGGGAAGAGCAAAAGACATATTGCCAGGATGCCGAGCCAGTGCGGGTGCTGGGTGGATGCGGCTTCTTTCCAACGCTCGATGACGTGACGGGTTGCGAGCGATTACGAGGAGCGTTCGAACGGTTACGATCGCATTGAGAAGAAGATAGACAGCGACGAGGACGACAGCAATGTTGATTGCTTCACGAAAACCATTCAGAAAAATGACACCGAGAATTGCGAGGATGAGAAGGGTGACGAACATCTGGCTGTTGAGCCAGTGAGGCGCATAGGGGTTGTGGATGAAGTGGGCTGCGGCGTCGGCGGCAGAGAGCGTCATGGTGATGACGAAGTCGGTGGTAGCGAAGCCGAGGAGCGCGAGGACGAAGAGTTTGCCACCCCACTTAGGGAAGAGGCGTTCGAGCATGGCGATGCTGCCCTGGCCGTTTGGACTGGCCTTGGCGACGCGTGCGTAGAGGGGCAGCGCTCCAAAGAGGGTGACGAAGACCAGAATCAGGGTGGCGAAGGGGGAGAGCACGCCGGCGGCGAGGAAGGCGATGCCGGGCTGATAGCCGAGGGTGGAGAAGTAGTCGACGCCTGTGAGGCACATGACTGCCCACCAGGGATGGACGGGATCGGGAGCGCTGTGCACGCCTTTGGGCAGCTTCAAGTCAGCCAGAAGCCAATTGGATAAACCTAGCTTTGTCATTCAGGTCGAGGCACTTTCGATGCAGACAGTTGGATGCAGGCTGGAGAACGAGATGACGGTTGTGCAGCGTTGTTAAGCCAAAGAAATCAGAGATCTAGGGAGTACGGGGAGCGGCGAAAGCATTGGAAATTCGATGTTAACGCATGGTATGCTTCCGGCACAGGTCTTCTATGAAGCATGTTTCGAGCGCGATGGAGCCGGTTCCAGCCACAAAACGCTGGTCGCGGGTGCTTGCGCCTCGACGCCATCTGCGCGTTCTGCCTTCGAGTACGCGACCCAGCCTGTTTGGCGGCGACTAACTCTCAGCGCCGAACCCCCCAATTGGAAAGTCCTGTTTTGCAGGTATTTGGGTTTTACATCCAAGAGCTTGCCGAACTGTCGACACTTGCCGAGCCCTCAGAGGCTAAAGCCGAAGAGATGGGCATGATGCGACGTACGGGCTGAAGCCCGTACCCTTCAAAGCTGAAGCCCGTACCCTTCAAACTTGAGATGTGGCCGCGGAAACGGATCTGACGAGGAGACTGCAGATGAATAGAGAAGAGATGCACGCCAAATTCGGGCCGAAGCTGGTTGGGCCAGTGCCGGGGCCGAGAGCAAAGGCTGCTGTGGAAGCCGACCGCCGTTTGATCTCGCCGAGTTACACGCGGGGGTATCCGCTGGTGGCGAAGCGCGGGCGCGGCTGCCGGGTGGAAGATGTGGACGGGAACGAGTTTCTGGATTTTGCGGCGGGCATTGCCGTGACCTCGACGGGCCATTGCCATCCTGAGGTGGTTGCGGCGATACAGAAGCAGGCCGCGGAACTGATTCATATATCGGGGACGGATTTCTATAACGAGCCGCTGACAGACCTGGCGGAAAAGCTGTCGTCGATTGCGCCGATGCGCGGGCCGCATCGGATTTTCTACGGGAACTCGGGCGCGGAGGCGGTGGAGTGCGCGATCAAACTGGCGCGCTATCACACGGGACGTCAGAACATTATTGCGTTTCTGGGCGCGTTTCATGGACGCACGATGGGAGCGCTTTCGCTGACGGCATCGAAGCCGCAGCAGAAGAGACGGTTTGCGCCGCTGATGCCGGGAGTGACGCATGTGCGATATCCGTATGCGTATCGCGGATGCACGGGTGGACCGCAGGAAGAGGAGGCGTTCAGCCTGGGTTGCGCGCGGTACATCGAGGAGAAGCTATTCAAGACGATTCTTCCGCCGGAAGAGGTTGCGGCGATTGTTGTGGAGCCGATCCAGGGCGAAGGCGGATACGTGGTGGCGCCCGATAATTTTCTGCGCGAACTGCGATCGATCTGCGACAAGCATGGGATTCTGCTGGTGGCCGATGAGGTGCAGTCGGGTGCGGGGCGCACGGGGAAGTGGTGGGCGATTCAGCACTCGGGCGTGGAGCCGGACATTGTGTGCTCGGCAAAAGGAATCGCGAGCGGGATGCCGCTGGGTGTTTGCATGAGCAAAGCGGAGGTGATGGACTGGGTGCCGGGGTCTCATGCATCGACGTTTGGAGGCAATCCGGTTTCGCTTGCAGCGGCGCTGGCGACGTTTGACATTCTCGAGGGCGGAGCGATCGAGAATGCAGGCAAGGTTGGCGGAAAGATTCTGGAACGACTGCACGGATGGAAGAAGAGCCATGCGCTGGTGGGCGATGTGCGCGGACGCGGACTGATGATCGGCGTGGAACTGGTGAAGAACAAGGAGACGCGGGAGCCGGCTACCGAATTGCGCAACCGCGTGGAGGAAGTAGCTTTCGAAAAGGGCCTTGTGATTCTGGGTTGCGGGGAGACTTCGATCCGTCTTTGCCCGCCGCTGATTGTGACAGAGGATGAGGCGACGGTAGCGCTCGACATCCTGGAAGAGGTGCTGACGCAGGTGGAGCAGGAGTTCGTGCAGGCAAACGAACTCGCAGGAGCTCGAGCCTGACGCACACAACAGTTGTCCCACTCCGCTCTAGCAGAGTGGGACATTCTTCAGTTGAACTGCGGGAAGAGCACTACTTCGAACAGGCCTGTCCACGCGCGGGGCGCGCGCCAGCCGCCTTGGCGGCAGATTCAGACATGTATTTTCCAGCCTTCGTGGTGCCGTAATCGTCTCCACCGTAGCAGTGGTAGATATTCGAAGAAGTGTTGACCCATACGAGTCCTGGACCGCCACCGGGAGCGGGCGTTTTGGCTGAACCGGAAGCCTTGGTCGTAGACTTGGGGGCTGCAGATGATGCGGGAGCCGGTGTTGGAGCCGGAGCAGGTTGGGCAGTCGCTTTGGGAGCGGCCGCGGGTGCAGCGGCGGGTGCTGCCGCGGAGTTCCTGCTGCAGGCGCCGCAGCAGCGTACCAGGTGTCTACGCCCTGGTGTCCTTTGCATGCGCCCTGTTTCTTTGGCGTGCTGGTATAAGTACCGTCTTTACATTTTCCAGTTGTACCGGCCGGTGCACCGGCAGGGGCCTGCGCAAGCAGTGCACAGGGGGCGAGGAGTGCAGTGACAACCATTGCAGCTAAGAGTTTGCTTCTCATGCAGAACCGTCCTTTTCTAATTGGGGAATGAGCTATCTCCAGGGGAATGAGCCTTTGCCGAAAGCGGCTCCTGCGCCCAGAATACTAACGTACCGGGAATCTGAAATGCACGAGCAATTTGAATTCTTTCTTTGATTGTTTATTCCCAATCATGCAATTCGGCCATATACTGCAGTTCGCAGCGGAACCCCGTTGCTGGAGGGATCGACATGAGCATTCTTGATTCCGTGACGAACATGGTGCAGGGGTTTTCGAAAGACGGCGGCGATCATGCCGCAGTTGCCAGCGGACTGCTGGAAGAGCTTGGCGGGAGTGGCGGGGTCGCGGGACTGATCCAGTCTTTTCATCAGAATGGCGCCGGAGGGCTCATTCAGCAGTGGACAAGCGGGCAAACGCAGAGCGCCGATCCTGCCGCGATGCAACAAGTTCTGGGCAGTTCGGGACTGATCGACAACATAGCCCAGCGAACTGGAATTTCCCCCGACACAGTGCGATCGAGCCTGGCGACGATTGTTCCTCTGCTGGTGAGTCACGTGGTTGCGAATGGGCATGTGACGACTGCCGGCCAGACAACGGACAGCCCGATGCCAGAAAGCGGAAACATGATCCAATCCGTGCTCAGCAAACTTCTCTAAGTTGCACGGTTCCGCTGTTCGATCGAGAATGGTGGCAATGAATTTCAGGACTATCCGGATCGGCTGGATGGAGAGGACGCTTGCCGGTCTGAGCGGGATTGCGCGCAAACGCGGGCGAGAGACGTTGCCTGCACACCTACTGGTGGGCATCGAAGGGGAAGATGCGGTGTTCTTCTACCTGCTGCGGAAGGGCTATACGATCGTTGCGCGACGATGGTCCTCAGGCGATGTGCCGGGCGATGTGGACCTGATTGCCTGGGATGGCGCGGTGTTGTGCTTTATAGAGGTGAAGACGCGTACGGCGCGCGATATGACTCCGGCGGAAACGGCCGTGGATGAGCATAAGCGCAATGTGCTGCGCCGCCTGGCGCGGCGGTACGTGCGGCAGCTTCCGCAGAAGACGGCGCCGCCGGTGCGGTTCGATGTGGTGAGCGTGTACCAGGTGCGGGGGAAGGAGCGGGAGTTTCTGCACTTCGAGGGGTCGTTCGGATGGGGCGAGGGGTGGCGGGAGTAGCTACTTATTCTGCCGATCTGACCTTGGGAGCAGAAAAGCAACTGCAGGTTCCTTTCGGCTCCGCCCAGGGCAGGCCCTCCACTCCCTTCGGTCAAAATGACAGACCTTATTGGGTGAATGAACTTATTCAGCCCTTGGCGTCTTCGTATTCTTCGTGCCAGGCCATCTGGATTGCTTCGAGGCGGGACTCGTTGGATTTGGTGGGGTCGTCGGCGAAGCCTTCGAGCTCGGTGACGTACTTATGCAGGTCGGTGAAGCGCACGGTGAGCGGATCGAGTTCGGGAAACTTTTCCTGAAGCTGAATGCCGATTTCTTCGGAGTCGGTCCAGTGGATTTCGCGGGGCATTGGCTCTCCTGTTGATTTGAGAAAGTCAGACTGTGACATTTCACCCATGTCTCAGAATCGAGACATGGGGCACCCGATTTATTTATTGTCGGCGAGGGCGAGGGGTTTGCCTTCGGAGGTGTAGTTGCGGTTCCACTTGGGGATTTCGACGACGTAGCTGCCGGGTTGGGTGATGACGGCCTGGCAACCGAGGCGCGAGTTGAGCTGCTGGTCGGCGGCCATGTCGAGACGGTCGAGTTCGTCGTCGTCGGCTTCGCTGATGCCTTCTTTGCCTTCCTTAACCCAGATGTGGCAGGTGGTGCAGGCGCAGGAGCCACCGCAGGCGTGGTCGAGGAAGATGTTGAAGTTCTCGGCGACATCGAGGAAGGACATCGGCTTGCCGTGGTGATCGTAGGGCATGGTGCCGTATTCAAATTCGACGATTTTGCCTTCGGGCTGGAAGGTGATGCGCACGAGTTTGTCGGGCGGGATGTTGGTAGTGTTTGCTTCGCTCATTTAATTCTTCCTATGCGGACCTCAGAAAAATTCTGTTTTCCGAAAGTCCCTCAGGGGCTAAAGCCCCGTGATACAGCGTGCTCAAACGTACGGGCTGAAGGCGCGAACCCTTCAAGCCAGTTTCATTTGAATTCGGCGGGGGCCATGGGATGGGGCGCGGACACATCTTCGTCCAAATCATCTCCAGCTTCGCCCATGGTTTTGCCGCGAATTGCGGATGTCACTGCTGCGTCCATCATCAGTTCGGCGAGGCGGTGGGTTGCCTTGTCCAATGAGATTGTAGCTTCGCGTATTGCGTTGAGGTCGTCGCCGGATTTGACCGCAGCTAAATGGTCGCGCGCCGATTCAATCACGGCGATTTCTTCGCCGCGGAGTTGGGCCCATGCGGGGTTGGTTCGGGCCTTTTCGATTTTCGAGAGTATGGAATCGGCTTCGATGCGTGCTTCGATGAGGAGGCGCCTGGCGAAGTCCTCTTCGGCGTGATCGAAGGAGTCGAGGATCATGCTTTCGACTTGCTCGTCGGTGAGGCCGTAGGTTGCTTTGACCTCGATCTGTGCCTGTTTGCCGGAGCGCTGCTCGCGTGCGGAGACCTGGAGGATGCCGTCGGCGTCGATGAGGAATTTAACTTCGATGCGCGGAAGCCCGGCGCTCATGGGCGGAATGCCTTTGAGATCAAATCGAGCGAGGGAGCGGCAGTCCGAAGCGAGTTCGCGCTCGCCCTGTACGACGTGGATGGCGACGTTGGTCTGTCCATCGACGCCGGTGGTGAAGTGCTCGGTGGCGGAGGCGGGAATTGTCGAGTTGCGCTGGATGATTCTTGCGACGGTGCCGCCGAGGGCTTCGATGCCGAGCGAGAGCGGAGTGACGTCGAGGAGCAACATCTCTTCCGTGGTCTTGGAGGCGCCGGCGAGAATGTCGGCCTGAACCGCGGCACCGAGGGCAACGACTTCGTCGGGATTCAAATCAATGTGAGGATGCTTGCCTCGTGCGGCGAGATGGAAGAGATCGTCGACGAGTTTGCGGGCGGCCGGAATGCGCGTGGATCCGCCGACGAGGACAACTTCGTCGATCTGTTCCGGAGTGATGCCGGCGTCGGCGAGGGCCTGTTTGCAGGGGCCAACGGTGCGATCGAGCACGGGCCGGATCAACTGCTCGAAGACTTCTCGCGGGATTTCGCGCTGGTAGCGGACGCCGTTGGGTAGCTCGAGATCGAAGTGCGCAGACTGCTCGGCGGATAGGCGGATCTTGGCGTCGATTGCGGATTTGCGCAGGGCCTGAACGGCGCCGGGGTGGAGGCGAAGGTCGACACCGTGCTCGGATTTGATTTCGTCGAGCGCGATGGTGACGAGGAGGTTGTCGATGTCGTCGCCGCCCAGGTGCGTGTCGCCGTTGGTGGACTGAACTTCGAAGATGCCGTCGCGCAGCTTGAGGATGGAGATGTCGAAGGTGCCGCCGCCAAGATCGTAGACAGCGATGATGCCTTCCTTGTTGCGATCGAGCCCGTAAGCAAGAGCGGCCGCAGTGGGCTCGTTGACGAGGCGGAGGACATCGAGGCCGGCCATGCGGCCCGCGTCCTTGGTGGCCTGACGCTGGGCGTCGTTGAAATATGCGGGGACGGTGATGACGGCCTGGGTGACGGGCGAGCCGAAGAAGCGCTCGGCGTTGCGCTTGAGCTGCCGGAGGATGTATGCGGAGACTTCGGGTGGCGTGAAGCGCATCTCGCCGAGCTGAATGCGCGGGACCTCACCTGCTTCGACGTCGTCGGCGAGGCGGAAGGGAAAGAACTTGAGTTCGCTCTGAACTTCTTCGAGGCCGCGGCCCATGAGGCGCTTGACGGAGTAGATAACGCGCTCCGGAGTTTCGATGAGAGAGCGGCGGGCGCTATTGCCCACAGTGACGGTGGGACGGCCGCCGCCATCCTGGGGCATGGGATCGAGAGCGACGACGGACGGCACGAGGTTTGAGCCATCAACGCCCGGGATCACCACGGGCTTATCGCCTTCCATATAGGCGACGAGGGAATTGGTAGTTCCGAGGTCGATTCCAACTACGCGTTGTTCTGCCATTCAGGTTTAAGTCCTCAGGGGCCGAAGTTTCGAATTTCTATCGATCGTGTGCGGCACGACCGAAGTCGCGCCTCGATACAGCAGACCCTCTTACTTAGATTTACCAGCGATTGTGCTTTCCCACGCATTCCGCAAAAGCAGCGGGATGGATGGGGGACCCAGAATCTAGGTGCCTAAGGTCTCGGTTACGTCGCGGACGAGGTTGTTGATGTAACGGCGACGATCAAGGAGAGACACCATCTTCGTTTCGGATTCCTTGCGGGTAGCTTCGTCTCCCGAGTCCCAGACTGTCCATTGCGCGCGAAGGCCGCGATCTACATCGTCGAGCAGGCCATCAAACTTTTTCTTTGCCTGTTCGAGGCTTGACTGGAGCTCGGGATCGGTGTCGCCCATTTTTTTGCTCATGCGCATCTCTTCGAGTTGCATGTTGAGATCGAACGCCTCTTCGAGGAGATCGGCGGGAACGCGTGACGGATCCTTCCGCGATCCCGAAGAGGGAGACCTATCTTCCGGGGCCCCGCGGTCTTTGCCGGCGTGCTCTTCGCCGATTTCGGCGCCACGCAATTTGAGCAGGTACTCGGTGCGGCGGATGGGGTCACGGAGGGTGCGATAGGCATCGTTAAGGAGCGCCGTGTCGGCGAGGCTCCACTCCTTCTCGCTGCTGGAGGCGCGGGCGAAGCGGTCAGGATGGAGCTTGCGGCTAAGCTTGTGGAACTGATGCTCGAGCATACCGAGGTCGAGGTCGAGCGCAGGCACGAGCGAGAAGACGAAAAAATAATCGCCCGCGGCGGCGGGCTGAATTTTGCTGCAATGCGGACAGAAGAGCGTGGATGCGTTGTGCGCGACGTTACACGACCAGCATTCAACCGGAACCGCAGAATCGACAACTTTTAACATGGAAACTCCCAACGAGCCGGAACCTACGACGAGAAAGACGAGCCGCAGCCGCAGGAGCGCGAGGAGTTTGGATTGACGAAGTTGAAGCCCTGTCGCATCAATGTCTCTTCATAGTCCAGCGTCATGCCGTGCAGGTAGATGAACGACTTGGGATCGACGAAGAGGCGAACTCCGTCAAATTCATAAATGCGGTCGCGCTCGCGCGGATGCGTATCAAACTTGATCGAATAGGAAAGCCCGGAACATCCGCCGCCCAACACGCCGAGGCGAAGGCCGCCTTCTTCCGGCGAGATGCCTTCTTTGGCGATGGCGATCTTGATGCGCTTGACGGCGCGATCCGTGACCTGAATACCGTTTGGATTTCCTGAAGAAGCCGAGACGGCAGGCTGCACCGGCGCGGCGCTAGCGCCTTCTGCGGGCTTCGACTCGATATTTATAAAGTTTGCCATTCCTTCCTTCTTGCTCGACCTCTCGGATCAACCCACAGGGCTAAGGCCCAACTTCATCTGCCGGGTGACTGGAGGCGTGCCCTGGCGCCTCGTTCTCCCATGTCTCACGATCGAGACATGGGAATTGATTTACTTGGCCTCTGCGGCTACGGCTGCGTTTTCTGCGACGCCATTCTTTTTCTTCCAGTCGCCAATGGCAGCGCGGATGGCGTCCTCTGCGAGCACGGAGCAGTGGATCTTGACCGGAGGCAGGGAAAGCTCCTTGACGATGTCGGTGTTCTTGATGGCGAGGGCATCTTCCACCTTGCGTCCCTTGATCCACTCAGTTGCGAGCGAAGAGCTGGCAATTGCGGAGCCGCAACCGAAGGTCTTGAACTTGGCTTCTTCGATGACCTGGGTTTCAGGGTTTACGCGGATCTGCAAACGCATGACGTCGCCGCACTCCGGGGCGCCGACCAGCCCGGTGCCGACTTCGCTGGACGATTTGTCGAGCGTGCCCACATTTCTTGGATTGTTATAGTGGTCAACCACTTTGTCGCTATATGCCATGATCGTTCTCCTTCTGCGGGGAAGCCGCGAAAACCAGTTCTCAGTTTCAGTTCTCAGTCTTCAGTCAATTAGATGTTTCAGATCGTCCCCGGGGCGCATGGACTGAAAACTGAAGGCTAATGCTGAAGCCGTTGCCTTTAATGTGCCTGCCACTCGATCTTAGTCAGGTCAATACCTTCCTTCACCATTTCGTAAAGCGGTGAAAGCTCACGGAGTTTCTTCACGATGTCGATAACCTTGGCCGCGACATAGTCGACCTCTGCCTCGGTGTTGAAGCGGCCGAGGCCGAAACGGATCGAGCTGTGTGCGACGTCGTCGCCGAGGCCCAGGGCCTTGAGGACATAGGACGGCTCCAGGGTTGCCGAGGTGCAGGCAGAGCCGCTGGAAACGGCGACATCGTTGATGCCCATGAGGAGCGACTCGCCTTCAACATAAACAAAGCTCATGTTGAGGTTGCCGGGCAGCCTGTGCTCCCACGAACCGTTCACTTGAACATAGTCCAGCTCGGACTCGAGCTTTTTCTTGAGCCGGTCACGCAGGCCGCGGAGGTATGCCGCCTCGGAGTCCATTTCAGTGAGTGCGATTTCGCAGGCTTTGCCGAGGCCGACGATTCCGGGAACGTTCAAGGTGCCGGAGCGCATGCCGCGCTCGTGGCCGCCACCGTCAATCTGAGCGGCGATCTGCACGCGAGGATTACGGCGACGGACGTAGAGTGCGCCTACGCCCTTAGGCCCATAAACCTTGTGAGCGGAGATCGAGGCAACATCCACGTTGTCATGGATGACGTTGAAGGGCGCCTTGCCGGTGATCTGCACGGCATCGGTATGGAAGATGATGCCTTTCTCATGGCAGATTTTTCCGATTTCCCGGATGGGCTGGAGGACACCGATCTCATTGTTTGCGGCCATGATGGTGACGAGGATCGTCTTGTCGTCGATGGCGCGCTTAAGGTCATCCAGATCGATGAGGCCGTCGGCCTTCACGGGCAGGTAAGTGACACGATAGCCGTATTTCTCGAGCCGCTTGCAGGTGTCGAGAACAGCCTTGTGCTCGGTGACCTGGGTGATGATGTGATTGCCGCGCTCGCGATACATCTCCGCGATACCTTTGATGGCGAGGTTGTTGCTCTCTGTGGCGCCGGAGGTGAAGATGATCTCTTTGGCACTTGCGCCGATGAGTTTGGCAATCTGTTCGCGGGCAGTTTCCACGGCTTGCTCGGCTTCCCAGCCGAAGGAGTGGTTACGGCTGGCTGCGTTGCCAAACTTCGATGTGAAAAAGGGCATCATCGCTTCGAGCACTCGGGGATCGAGCGGGCTGGTGGCGTGATTGTCCATATAAATCGGCAGCGTGACTCCTGCCGGCACTTCAATTTGACTCGTAACGGTACTCATCCCGACTCTCCATCCTTCTCAAAACTCCGCTGGGGCGGAGGTGCTTCGCATGCGCGAAGGCTCAGTTAAATCGTCAACGAAACCAGCTTCTGTTCCGGCGCATTGGCGGTCGCCGGTTCGCGCTCGGCGAGGTCCTGGATACTGATGCTTTTCAGTACACCGGCAATGGTGTCATTCACACGCGCGAGCGGCTCCTTAATAGTGCAGCTCGGCGTAAGGTCACACCCGTTTGCGCCCTTGGTGCAAGAGGTGATGAAAAAAGGGCCATCGATTGCGAGGATCACCTCGTAGGCAGATATCTCGCGAGCGGACTTGGAAAGCGCGTAGCCGCCGTTCATGCCGGCGTGGGACTTCAGCAGGCCTTTTTTTGTGAGCTGCTGGAGGATCTTGGCCAACAGCTGGGCGGGAATGCCGTAGGCGTCAGCGATATCCTTGGCGCTCAGCGCAGCCGTGTCCGGGCGTTCGGCGAGGTACTTGAGCGCCATCAATCCGTAGTCGGCCTTCTTGGTGAGCTTGAGCATATATGCGACTTCTTAGGTCCGTATTCAGTATACGACCGATTATGTCCTTATTTCAATTAGCTTTGGGTATGAGCAATATGCGGGAGCGTGGGATGAAAATAGCAGGCGGAAAGATTCACGAAAATGGGTTTGAAATTGTTGAAAAGGCCGCTACAATCTGCGGCAAGAGATTTCTAATCCGAGCTTGTTCCACAAATGATGGCTACCGCCTGTAAACACCCCAGGGTTCGAATTGTCTCCCGCCATGAGGACACGGAATTTGTCGAGTGTCTCGAATGTGGCGATGTGTTTGATTCAGAAGAGTTTAACGACATGGCGATTGAAGAGTCCGCCGAGAAGGAAGAAGAGCCGGATGACGCTTGAGGTCGTTTGAGCCGGGCGGTTGCGCGTTGAAGCGGCCAATGCGGTTTGGAGCGTGGCGGTTCAGGGAGCAGATTGCTCTTTGTTGTTTGCGCTGCTCCGGTGGGATGCAATCCATGCATATTGGAGGCCGGAGGCTATGGTAAGTCCGACGGTCGCGTCTAGCGCCACAAGTCGAAGAATCACAACCCACTTAGCCGTTATGAGCTGATGGAGCAGGACCACGGCGACAGCGGCCACCTGGGCGACGGTATTGGCCTTACCGAGAATGCTGGGGCCAAACTCGCGCCGATCGGCAACCGCATAAAGAACAGCAGCCACGAGGAGAATGCCCACGTCGCGTCCGAATACCAATACGGTGACGGTGGTGGGCATTAGGCCCTTATGCATAAGGACCAAGAAAAGGGTACTGAGGAGCAACTTGTCAGCGATGGGGTCGAGGTACTGACCGAGGACCGTCCGCTGCTGGAGCGTTCGGGCAAGGAGACCGTCGAGGGCGTCGGTGAGCCCGGCCGCGACAAAAAGTCCTAAGCCGAGGGCAAAATTATTCTGAAGGATTGCCGCGACGAGAAAAGGAGCCAGGCAAATGCGGAAAACCGTGAGAAGATTCGGGGCGGTACTGAGTGGATTGCGTCGGGGCGGGAGGACCTCTGTCATTGGCTCAAGGATGCGGAACGAAGGTGCTCTCGGCAGCTCGAAGCAGGAGCAAGGTAAGCTTTGGTTTGCGTTCGAGTTGCGCAGCGCGGCCCGTTCGATTTAGATGGTATCGCATAACCGAGTTCGCACGACAGCGACTTCTTTGGCATGACGGAAACTGATAGACTAATGTCTGTCGCAACACAGGCGCGTAGCTCAGTTGGTTAGAGCGCTTCCTTGACACGGAAGAGGTCGCTGGTTCGAATCCAGTCGTGCCTACC
>CAWIKQ010000004.1:0-712907 GCA_963836675.1 uncultured Acidobacteriaceae bacterium | reverse complement strand
CAATACAAGCACAGGAACGGCGTTGTAGCTGGCCGTTCCGGAGGCTATTACCGCCGCTTCGTTGCTCGAAGGTTTCCAGCGGCGTGGAAATGAGCCGTCCGCGCGCTGCTGTTGGATTAGCCAATCGCAGTACTGGCGCACCCAGGCGAGCCACTCCGGATGAGGGCGGCCGAGCCTGGCTTCGCGGCGATAGGCCAGCATCAACACGCGCATATCTTCGGTGGCGTTGCGCAACCAGGGAGCGAGCCAGATGTGATCCCACGCTTCGCCGGTGGTTAGATCAATACCGGTCGCGGGCAGCGGCACAGAAGGGAGGCTTTTGATCATGCTTGCAATAGTTGCCATGCCGAGTGCGCGCATGTGCTCTCCCCGCGGGCCCGGGTCGCGGTCCGCTTCGCGCAGCAACGCGTCGGCGCAGTCGAGATCTTTGCCGACAAAACCCATGGCGATCATCGTCCAGTTCCAGTTGTGCGAGTCGTCCATGGTGGAGCGCACAAACGGCACGCCGGTGTGGCCGTTGATTTCGGTAACCTGGGCTGCCAAGTGGTCTGTGAGGACGCGGCGCACGGCAGGTATGTCGATCTCGTGGATCGGAGGCTGAAGTGTGTTCCACGACCAGCGCCACGCGTCGCGGCTAAAGGATCGGAAGGTTGCGTTGTGAGCGAGCCGAAACGCAACCTGGTAGCTCTGCGAAAAACCGGCCCGAATGGGATGGTACCGGCGCATGAATACAGGTGAGTTGCCTTGGCTGGCGAAATAGCCCTGAACGGAGCCTGGGTACTGGAAGCCGAAGTTCAGCGGCATGCCTTGAGGCTGCGAGACGCTGAGCGAGCCAAACTGGAAGCGAGCGTCGGTCATCTCTGGTTGAGACAATTGGCTTTCAGCTTCGGTGGTATCGCCGCGTGGCATGGGGTCGAGCATCGCTACGGACGCGCCGTCGCGGAAATAGAGACCCAGCAGTGGAGCGGGCAAAATGTCTTCGCGCATGTTGAGGTGGTGGGCCGCGTAGAGTAGCGTGCCGCCGGGAGAGCGTTCGCCGTCATAGGTGGGGTCCGCGTATAGGACCCCAGGGGCAAGATAGTTCGCGTCTTCCCAGACGAGCTTCGGGGCAGAGAAGACGACCGCGGAGGAGAAGCCTCCGGAAGCTGAGCCTTGAACAATGACGGTGCGTTCGACGGAGAGAACGTCATCGTGAAGCTGCCAGAGATCTCGAACAAGGAAGGAGACATTTGGGCTGCTGCGGATGGTGGCGGTGGCCTCGACACCGGCTGGGGTGCGCGATGCCTGATTATAAGCCGCATTGAATTCATGCACGCCTCCGTCGCTCCCGCCGGAGATCTCCACTCGCGCAGGCTCAGGTTGTGAAAGCAGGGGCGAGTTTGGGCCGACAATGCTGATCGACCAGCCGACCCCTGCGCGGATGAGAGTGACGACGGCACCGGTCGAGGTATGTCCCAGCTCGAGGCGTTCGGCCGTGCCGGCACTGGCAGTGCGGGGGCTGCCGATCGTGACGATCAGGAAGAGAAGAGTCGTGAGCACGTAACAACACATGTGAATTCTAGTCTGCACCGTTTCGCTGTGAATGGACCAGGAGCCGCCCATGGCGTGGTTCGTGACCGCGGTAGGATCGGTAATGCGTCGCCGACTACGGGAAGATCGCCAACTCGTTCTCAGCTGAAGCCGGTCAAGAAATACCCGCTGCTATCGACGCAGATTGTTCGGCGCATTATCTCGCTCATCTGCTCTCCTTTGGCGTGGTTTGATTCCGCTTAGGCCAATGTCACTTTGAGCACAGCCGCATAATCAACCGCTGGTTTATGGAGCTTTGGAAGCTCCACCATCAGAGCATCGGTCTGCTGCTTCCAACTCACTGTCTGGTCGGTCCCGAGGAGTTCGAGCTTTACAACTCTCCCTGGTCTTGTTCCAGCTGAAAGGCCGAGAGACTGCACGGTGAACGATTCTGTCGGCCAGCCCAGAACCAGCGTATAGATCACGGTCCCGGATTTATTGCGTGTGAATCGGATATCTTTCTCTCCCAGTTTGCTCACGCTTCCACCTTGGAAAGACCCCGCCTTTATGCTGTTGGGGCCTTCGCCGTAGACCCTCCATGGCCGAGTCTCATAGATTGCCTCACCATTGTTCTGCATCCAAGCGGTGATGCCGTCGAGCACCGCGATTTCCTTGCTGTCTATGGTTCCGTCCGGCCTGCCTGGAACATTCAGGATGAACGTTCCGTTCTTGCTCACTGTATCGATGAGCCAGTGAATGACGTCGCGCGGTTTCAGATAGCCGCCGTATTCTCCCGGCTTTTCGTAGAGGTGGCGGAGATAGTGCCAGCCTCCGATGCAGGTCTCGGACTGCCATGGATACTTCATGATCTCGGCCGTCAAGCCGCGCTCATAGTCGGCGACGATTGCCTTCGCGAGGCGATCGGGAACATCCTTGACGTTGAGGACGGCCTGCAGTTTGCCTCCGTTCTTGTTGAGGCTGTTGTTGTAGAAGTAGGCGCCAATGTTCATGCCTCCCCAGCCGAGCGGCAGCAGAGAATCGTCGAAGTAGAGAAGATCGGGATTGTGCTGGTCAATGAGATCGCGAGTTCGGTCGTAGAAGTTTTTGACATAGGAGACGTCCGGCAGCGCATCAGGTGGGTGCTTCACTCCGTAGAGGCGTTGCGGATTGAGTCCCTGCCACCACTGGCCTTGGCCCGCTGCTTCCGTTAGATCGCCATCGTATGGAACGCGTGCGAGCGGTCCGGATTTATCGGAGCCGTGCGAGGGCTGAAACCACCACCAGTTGCGAGCCTGGTGTACAGTGACGCCGAATCGCAGCCCTTGTTTGCGAGCGGCGGCTGCCCAGGCGCCGACGACATCGCGGTGAGGCCCATAGGCCGCTGAATTCCACGGATGGTGCTTGGAGTTCCACGCGTCGAAGTTGTCGTGGTGATTGGCGAGTGCCACGAAGATGCGGGCGCCTGCTTTTTTGTAGCGTGCGATGAGCTCGTCGGGCTCCCAATTGAGCAGGGTCCATTGGGCGCAAAGGTCCTTGTAGCCAAAACGCGATGCCGGGCCATAGTGCTCGAGATGATATTTGTATTGCCGCTGCCCTTCGATGTACATGTTGCGCGCGTACCAGTCGCCGGCTTCGGGCACGCACTGCGGAGTCCAGTGAGCCCAGATTCCGAACTTCGCGTCGCGATACCACTCCGGCGCCTCGAAGTCGAGCAGGGAATCCCACGTCGGCTTGAATGGGCCGTCTCCAGCGAGATTTGGAATTGGGGATTGGAGTGGCACATCGTCCCACGTTCCTCCGGCAACCTGGAGCGGAGAGGGATTGTAGTTCCACGCAGGGGGCTGCCACGTGGCTTCGTCGAGTTTCGTTTCGACAATTCTGCCATCGCTCACCTTATAGAAGGCTCGCTTCTCAGGCGGCATCGCGCAGAACTCGGCATAGTCCTGGGTTTGGTGGGTGGAGCCTTCCGGAACTTCGGATTGGCCAGAGGGCGTTATCTCGGCAGGGGACGGCAAGGCCTTCGATGCCGCGGTTACCGCGAGTAGCTTGCAGAAATCTCTTCGCTGCACACGCACTCCTGTTCAGTGCCACGCCCGGAGATCAGCTTCCAGTTGCGGCTCGATGCAATCATCGGCATGGTAATCCACGCAGCTGTCGATATAAAGCGATTTATTGCCTCTTGTTCGCAGTTTGCTTCATCCCGTATATTCGACAGTTCCGGAAGAATGTCCGGGAAAAGGTCTCGAACCGCTTGGATTTCGCGAATCGGGCAGCCGGATTCGGGAGCGCGGGTTACGACCGGGAATTCCGCGTAGATAAACAGTACGCATTGCCTGAATAGTTTGCGGGCGATGTTCGAGCGGCGCAGCAAGAGCCGCGTGATTCGTGAATCGCGTGCGCGATTGGCACAGTACAGCAAAGGAGATGCAAACTCGTGTCTAAACCGGTAAATCGCATAAGTATCACGCGGCGTGAGGCGCTGCTTCTTTCAACGACGGTTGGGCTGGGGGCGGCGCTGAGCAAGCCCGCCTTCGGTTCCGACAGCGTCAAAACGGGAGCTCACCAGGAGCCGGGCAATGTGTCAACTCCGCGATCGGCGATCGGCGATCGCGAAGACGCAGTACGGAAAGGTGCGCGGATTTGTAGATGGTGGAGTGTTGACGTTCAAGGGTGTGCCGTACGGGGCCACTACCGCAGGGGAGAATCGTTGGCTTCCGGCCAAGCCACCTGCGCCGAGGACAGACGAGTATCCGGCTTTGGTTTACGGAGCAAACTGTCCGCAAAATCTGCATACCTGGACGGGCATCGAGCAGACTTTTCTCTTTGACTGGGATGACGGCTGGCAGAGCGAAGACATGCTGAAGCTGAACATCTGGACGCCCAGCCTGACGGGCAAGCGTCCAGTGATGTTCTACATGCACGGGGGCGGGTTCAGCTTCGGATCGTCGTACGAGTTGCCATCGCACGAGGGTGCGCAGATGGCACGCCATCACGATGTGGTGCAGGTGTCAGTGAATCACCGCCTCAATATTCTTGGCTTCTTCGATGTTGCTGAGATTGGCGGCTCTGCGTATGAGGACTCGGTAAACGTGGGGATGACGGATCTGGTTGCGGCGCTGAAGTGGGTTCAAGAGAATATCGAAAACTTCGGCGGCGATCCTGATCGCGTGATGATTTACGGACAATCGGGCGGCGGGTCAAAGGTAACGACACTGATGGGCATGCCCTCGGCTGTGGGCCTGATCCATCGTGCGGCGGCGCAGTCGGGGGGTGGCGGCAACATTCCGAGCAGGGATCAGCAAAAGGAACTTGCGCGGCAGGTGATGAAAGAACTCGAGCTTGCGCCGAATGATATTGGGACTCTACAGAAGATGGAATGGGCGAAGCTGTTTGCAGCAGGCAATGCGGCAGCGGCGAAGATCAATCCGCCGGGGCCGCCGATGATGGGACCGGGAACTCCAGGCACACCGCGTGTCGGGTGGTCGCCGTGCGTTGACGGGAAGGTGATCAACATGCGGTCGTTCTTTGATGCGGCTCCCGAGATATCGAAGAATGTACCGATGCTGGTGGGTTCGGTGAGCGAAGAAGGCAACCGGATGTCGTCGCGACCCACGGAAGAAGAGTGGCATGCAAGCCTTTCGAAGATGTATGGCGCGGAGAAGGCGACGGCCATTGTTGCGGCTCTGAAGAAGGCGTATCCGCAGAAGAAGATTCAGACGTTGTCGTACATCTGCAGCGGCAATCCGGGGCTGAATGGGCTTTCGATGCGCAACAACGTGGTGAAGATGGCGCGACTGAAGCACGAACTGAAATCCGCGCCGGCATACGCTTACTACTTCACCTGGCAGACCCCAATCCTTGATGGCGTGCCCGGAGCGTGGCACACGGCCGAACTTCAATTCTGCTTCGACAACACCAAGAGGTGCGAGCAGGGGACTGGGAATACCGCGGAGGCGCAGATGCTGGCAAAGAAGATGGCGTCGTCGTGGGCGGCATTTGCAGCGACGGGGAACCCGAGTATTGAGGGTTTAAAGTGGGCACCAACCGATCCAGAAACTAACAAGACGATGATCTGGGATAAGGAGTGCCGGATGGCCGATGATCCCGACGGGGAGGGTCGCAAAATCATCTTGGCCTGATCCATTCCTTCGATCTCATTGAACTCGCATCAAACTTCGTCCGCCTGAGTTGAGCTGCGAATTCATACGAGGAACACGCTCATCTTGGTTCGCTTGTCACTGGCGCTGAAACCCAAACCACATGGCCGTGTGTTCGCATCTTCGGCAAGGACGTGCGTGCTCCGATAAGCCCAGTCGCGAATCTTCTCAGGATGGCCAGTGCCGAAAGCCAGCCCATCACCCTCGTGTCCGGTGTCGGAGCCGCCGACGGCGAATCCTCGCTGCAGCGCTTCTGCCATCTGATGAGACGAGAGGGCGCTCGAGTAGCCTCCGTTACCGGTGCCAAGCAGCTTGCCGTTCCAGGCTGCTGTATCAGGCAGCCAGATCTCTGAAGTGACTCCGCTATCAGAACTGGTGGGAGTGAAGACCCGAACAGAGCAATGCGCCGGCAGCATGATAGACGGTGGATTGAATGACCCCACGGCAGGTGCCCGAAAGTCACCGGCCGCGCTGTGCTCCGCATTAAGGATGCGCGATGAGCCGCTGCGGAGAGAACGCAGCCGCTCGCACGCAGCTTGTTCCGTTTGCGCCAGTGCGCTGGCGCTCAGTGTGGCAATCGCAGCCAGCGTTATGAATCGTGTAAGTCTCACGTGATCAGATCTCCAGCGAAAGCATAAGCGAGCTGAGACTCTTCCCATGGGCGTCGAGACGCAAGGAGCGCGTGACGCTGTCGGTTGGCCGGCGCTGCAACACGAAGTTAAGGCCGCAAAGATTCGGAACGCAATAGCGTGTCACCGGCCTCGTAATGTGTTCGTGGAAGAGTTCGCTCACACGCTCCTCTGTCACGCGCTCAACCAACATCGCGTAATCCTCATCGCGATAAGCGAACACCGAGATGTTGACAAGGTTGCCCTTGTCGCCAGCCCGCGCATGTGCAATGGCCCGCAGCTTCATCATGCTACCTCCATCGAGATGGTCGGGGTGACAAGTTCGCGCGCGATGAGCGCCGGCAGGATGGCGATGTTCTGCCGCACCGCGAATGTGACTCCTGCGCCTGCGGCAGGCCCGTTCAGGTAAAGGCTCTCCACTTCACGTGTCAGATGCCTGGCATCGATCTCGCGCTTGAATCGTGCCGCGGCTCGAAGCCGCACTTCGTAGGGTGCGGGCCAATCGGCCGGCATGCCGTGCATCGAGCTCAGGCCGATCAGGTCGATTCTTAGATCTTCTGCTCCGATCTGCGCAAGGCGCTCTTCAAGGATCTGCTGTGCTAACTCAGCTCGCGCCAGCGCGCCCGGTCCCGCATACGAGATCTGACCTTCAGCTATCAATCCGTCATCGATTCCGATTGAGACCTTGTAATCCTGCGGACACGGCTTTCCTTTTGCACCGGACACGCGCATTGCGCCAAGTTCCTGTTGTTCGAAGCCGACCTCTGTGAAGTCAGCGATGACGTCGGGCGTTATGTAAGATGACGGATTCAGAACCTCGTACAGTATCTGTTCGCGGCAGGTCTGCAGGGTGATGAGCCCGCCGGAACCCTCTACCTTGGTCAGGAGCGCAGAGCCGTCTTCGCATACTTCTGCCAGCGGGAACCCAAGCCGATCCAGATCCGGCACGTCTTTATATCCGGGATCTGCAAAGTAACCGCCCGTAAGTTGTCCTGCACATTCCAACAGATGGCCTACTGCGGTGCCCCTGCCCATCAAGTCCCAGGATTCCCTCTCCCATCCAAACGCGTGTATCAGTGGTCCCAAAAACAGCGAGGGGTCAGCTACTCTTCCCATCAGAACCACATCCGTACCGCGATCCAGCACCCCCGCCAAGGTGTCAGCACCTATGTATGCGTTCGCGGAGAGCATCGTCGTGTCAGCTGGAAGCGGCTGATCGTCGAAGGGTCTGAAGGCATCTTTGAGATGCAGGACGTCATCCCCCTCGATGCACGCGACACGTAATCCGTGAAGTCCCAGCCGTTGAGCGATCCCTATAGTCTCTCGCGCGGCTGCACGCGGGTTCGCTGCACCCATGTTGCTGATCACACGCACTCCATTGCGGCGGCATGCCGGCAGGACAGCATGCATGCGTTCGCTGAGAAGTGGATCAAAGCCAGCGTTAGGATCTTCACGCTTGCGCAGCTGACTCAACGCGATCGTTCGCTCGGCCAGGCACTCGAAGATGAGGAAGTCGAGCCGTCCTTTTTCGGCGAGTTCGACGGCGGGCTCAATCCGGTCTCCGGAGAAACCCGCCCCCGCACCGATTCTGATCTTCTTCATCTGCGCCCTCCTAAACGAACCCTCTCACAGTGGTATGACATGAAACAGGACGGCCGCGATCGTCATTACGACGGATGCTCCCAGAAGATATGGTCCAGCAAAACGCTGGTGGGTGCTCAACTCGATTTCACTAAGGCCGGTCACCAGAAACGTCGCCGGCGTGAGCGGACTTACGGGAAAGCCGGTGGTCATCTGCCCCAGCAGTGCAGCTTGTGCGACGCTCGCCGCAGGAAGTCCAAAGCCCTGAACGGCGGTTGCAAGCACAGGGAGAATTCCGAAATAGAAAGAGTCAGGATCGAACAGCAGACTTAATGGCATGGCAACCAAACCGAGCACCAAGGGAATGTGCGGCGCGAACCCCGGCGGTATGTGCGCGATTGAGGCTTTCGCCATGGCGCCGAGCATCCCGCTGCCTTTCAATATCCCCGTAAATACGCCGGCCGAGCAGAGAATGGCACACATCGACAACGCCGCTTTCGCATGACGATCAATCGCCTTGCTCTGTTCGCGCACTGATCTGAAGTTGAGCAGCAGGGCCAGCGTCGTGCCCAGCATGAACGCGATTGCCGGCTCAACCTTGCCGCTGATCACCAGGCCGAGCACTGCTGCGGCGAGAAACAAATTACAGGCAAGGCGAACACGCGAACCGGGAGCAGTGGTCGTGGCAGGTGCGCTCGCTGGCATGAATCTTGAATTCGTCTGACCAATGCGCCTGCTCTCTTTGCGCCCGAGGTACACGGCAACAGTGAAAACATAGACCAAGCCCACGATCTGAACAGGAATCAAAGGCTTGAACAATGCTATGGGAGTGGTGTGGAGTGCACTGGCAGCGCGAATTGTGGGTCCCGTCCATGGCAGAAAGTTCACGCCTGCCGCCATCGATACCGCGCATGCCAAGATTCTGCGATCCATCCCGAGTTCTTGATAGAGCGGCAGCAAGGTGGGAATCGCAACCAGAAAAACAACTGCGCCGGAACCGTCGAGGTGTAGAAATAGCGCCAGCAGAGCAGTTCCCGGAACGATGAGCACAGGGTTTTTGCCGATGCCGCGAAGCAGCATATTGACGAACGGCTCGATCGTTCCCGCATCGGCCAGAACGCCGAAGAACAGGATGGCAAACAGGAACATCGCCACTACAGGCGCCATTGATACCAGCCCGGACAGCGCAAATTGCGCGGTATTCAGCCCGAAGCCGGCAGCCAGGCAAGCGCTTACCGGGAACAGGAAGAGCGCAACCAGCGGCGATACGCGGCGGCTGGCGATCGCTACGATCATGCCGAGGATAGTGATCAGACCCCAGATGGCAAGCATGCCCAGCGACCAGTCGTGCAGCCCTTTCGCGAATATTGGGAGTATAGAGAGCTACGAGTCGATATGTACATTGCATAAATCAGAAGCCTATAATCTCGATTTCCGATGGTTCACGAGCTCCGTCACATTCGTGCTTTTCTTAAAATTGCAGAGACGCGCAACTTCACTCGCGCTGCTAGCGATTTGCATGTTTCGCAGTCGGCATTGACCGTACAGGTACAACAACTCGAGGAAAGCCTGGGCATCCGTCTATTCGACAGAAACAAGCGTGGAGTGACGCTCACCGCTGCCGGCAAGGATGTGTTCGGCCCGCTGCAACGACTATTCAATGATGCGCAGACCATCGTTGAACATGCGCGCGACTTGAGTACCGCCTCAACCGGGTTTGTGTCTATCGCTGCTCTTCCCACGGTGTGCGCGGGACCGCTCCCGGAACTGGTGCGAAGCTTTCTCAACAGTTACCCGGGCATCCGCGTGCAAATCTCCGACGTGATCGCGGAACGCGTACGTGAAGCTGTACTCAAGCGAGAGGTCGACTTCGGAATAGGGACCCTCCACGGGCGGAATGCGGAGCTTCGCGCGACTCCCCTGTTTCGGGATCGCCTGGTTGTCTTTACGCCTCCGGGGCACCCGCTCTCGGAGAAACGCACCGTCACACTTCGCGAGGCATCAGCTCACGGGTTAATTTTGCCGGGGCGGGAGAGCAGCGTAAGAGAGGCAGTTGAGGCAATTGCACATCGCGAGCGGTTGCTCCTCGACATACGCTACGAGACAAATTTCATGCCAACTGCCCTGGCATTCGTTCGCGCCAATTTGGGGATAGCCGTTCTGCCGGAGACGGCAGCCGGCACTGACACTTCGGACTTCATCATGATTCCACTGAACAACCGGTTTTCGAACCGCCAGATTGAGCTGCTTCAGAGAAGAGATGCCACTCTATCGCCTGCTTCTGAGAGCCTTGTACATCATCTCCTGCAAAAGCTTCATGATAGAAAGCGTGAAGGCAGCAGCGCAGCTCCCGCGAACACTAAAAGAAAACTGAAATACAGGTAATCGGGAAATTCGATTGTTAAGTTCGAATCAATGAATTGTACTCATGCTTCCGAGCACTGTTATAGTCGCGTGCATCGCGCGAAGTAACACGTTCCGGAGGTTGTAAATGGATAGTTTGAAAAGGCTCGCTGGTGCGGCAATCGCTGTACTGGCAGTGTCTCCCTTGTTTTCGCAGACCAGCGTAGTCGGCACCGATTCAGGCAAGTTGCAGGGCGTTACGCAGGGGCCTGTCGAATCATTCAAGGGTGTGCCATTTGCCGCGCCCCCGGTCGGCGAACTTCGCTGGCGCGCTCCGCAGCCTGTGCAGCCGTGGTCCGATGTGCGGCAGGCCAACACCTACTCAGCAGATTGCATGCAGGTGCCATTCCCCAGCGACGCTGCTCCGCTCGGCACAAAGCCAGCGGAAGATTGCCTCTATCTCAGCGTGTGGCGTCCCGTCGGCACAAAGGCGGACGCGAAGCTGCCGGTCATGTTCTGGATCTACGGCGGCGGCTTCGTCAACGGAGGGAGCTCGCCCGAAGTGTATGACGGCAGCAAGTTCGCCGCGAAGGGTGTGGTTTTTGTCAGCGCCAACTATCGGCTGGGCCGTTTCGGATTCTTCGCGTTTCCTGAGCTCACAAAGGAGAACGCCGACGGGATGGTCGGCAATTACGGCTTCATGGACCAGATCGCCGCGTTGAAGTGGGTTCAGAAGAACATCAGCGCGTTCGGCGGCGACCCTGCCAACGTGACCGTATTTGGCGAGTCAGCAGGGGGATTCTCAGTGAGCATGTTGCTCACGTCGCCTCTGTCGCAAGGCTTGTTCTCGAAAGCGATAATCGAGTCCGGTGGAGGCCGCACCAATCTTGGCGGACAGTGTTACCTCAACACTGCCCTGCCGAACGGGCCTGCCTCAGCCGAATCGGTCGGCATCGAATTGGCACGCAGCCTGGGAGTGGATGGAACCGACAAGGACGCCCTCGAAAAGTTGCGGCAACTCTCCGCCGAAAAGGTGCTCGGCAATCTCAACATGGCAACCATGAATCAGCCGGGATATGCAGGGCCCTTTATCGACGGCCACGTGGTCCTTTCCGATCCGCAATCCGTTTACCTCTCCGGCGCCGGCTGGCATGTTCCACTCATGATTGGGACCAACAGCATGGATATCGGCTTCGGATTTGCGCGTAATAAGGAAGAGCTATTCGCGCCATTCGGTGCTGATCGCGAGAAAGCGATCGCGGCATACGATCCGACGGGAAAGGGTGACTTGCGCACCGTGCAGTACCAAGTCTCCATGGATCGATTCATGGTCGAGCCCGCTCGTTTTCGGAAGATATCCACGACGATCGGACTTGATCGAGTGTCAGTGAGCGCATTGGCCTGTTATCGCCAGTTGAGTACAAGGTCCAATCTTCGCCTACGTCTGACGAGAAACTGACCGAACGGTCATGCCCAAGAGCAAAATGGAAGTGAGACGTGAAGATTCATTCCCCTCGCTTCGAGATGACGAACAACTGGGAGGAGGCGATGAGCCTCCTCCCAGTTCTCTCGCTGACCGTTCGCCACTGACGATCGGGCGCTGGTTTCTATGCGGCCTTGCTGGGAACCTTGGCTTCGAGGGCCTTGTTGCTGCCAACAGTCACCTTGATCTGCTTGGGCTTGGCTTCGGCCTTCTTAGCAAGGTTTATCTTCAGCACGCCCTTGTCGTAGTGGGCGCTTACCTGAGCGAGATCCACGGAACTGGGCAGCGTGAACGACCGGGTGAACTCTCCGTAATGCCGCTCGACGCGACGGAAGTTCTCCTCTTTCTCTTCCTTCTCGATCTTGCGCTCGCCATGGACGGTGAGGGTGGTGTTCTCGATACGGACATCAATGTCTTTTTCGTCGATGCCCGGAACTTCAAGCTTCAACGTAATGTTGTGCTCATCTTCGTAGATGTCCACCGGCGGTGCATAGCTGGTGGTAGTTAACGCCTCTTCCGGGACTTCGGGTCTATACGACTCACGGAAAAGACGGTTCATGCGGTTGATGCGGTCTTGCATGGCGGAAAACTCACGCAAAGGCTCCCAACGTGTCATTAGGGTCATAACGCAACTCCTCGTTTGAGGAATCTAAGGAGGGAAAGCTTCAGATGGGCTGACTTAGTTCAGAGAACCTGAACGAGTAAGAAGAGGTAGCTTGCTCAATTCCAACGCTAGGCTTGTGCGCTGCTGTTGTCAACCTGTGGTTCGCCAAAATAGCGATCTGCTGTCGAATCAGGCGGATGAATTGATCTATCAGTTTGATCAGTCCGATCTCATGCGCTCATCGAGTATCTTCGAGCGACAATTTCACGGATTTCTGAGCGCCGGTCGTGTGACCACCAACTCGGAAATAAGTCGGTTTTTGGAGGCCCAGGTGTTTTCGAGGCGAATATTCGCTCACGACGCATCGACGCCATCGATACTCGATTTGACATCCCCCCACCATGAGACTACGTTCGCTGGTGAGGCATATAGAAACAGTCACCTCATTCAGGTCCCCTGAATATAAGTAAAGGCCATCTGAAGTTCCCCCCACTTATAAGCGAAACAACCTTTAGGAGGTTGAATATATGTACGCACGCAATGTAACTTTCCGCGTTAAAGCCAACATGCAGTCTGATTACACCAACACCTTCGAAAACCAGGTTCTTCCCTTGCTGCGGAAGCAGAAGGGCTTCAAGGAAGAGATCACCCTGTGCAACCCGGCTCGCAGGATGCGGTTTCAATCAGTCTGTGGGAGCACAAGAGCAATGCCGACGATTACAACACCCGCGTCTACCCTGAAGTGTTGAAGACGCTGGGGAAAGTGATCGATGGAACGCCGCGAGTTCAGACGTTTGAGACGGTCGTCTCGACCTTCCACAACGTCCCCGCATCCGTGTAAGAGCAACAAAATGTCGTCCCGGAGGGCGGCTCAGGCCGCCCTTCTCGACGATGCTTTGCAAAAATTGCAAGATTTCAGTGTGCGGAAGGACCAAGGTGCGAATGGAAGCAAGCTGAAAAACCCCTTCATGGAATACCCACCCAATTGCCGGTATCAGGTAATTCCCTGATATACGAGTATCAGGTAATTCCCTGATATACGAGTGATAATTCCCTGTTAGCCCGCGGTCGCGCTCGCCATGCGCGTTTCCATTTCCTCCGGCGGGGACATCTTCGACGTGCGTGCCGATCGTCCACTTGTAGCCGAACGGATCGAGAAAAGTTCCGGAATGATCGCCGTAGAACTGATTTTTCACCGGACGCAGGACCTCGGCTCCCGCTGCGACTGCCTTTTTTGTGAAAGTGTCGACGTCATCGACGTAGAGCATCAGACTGATTGGTGATCCGTTGTGATGTTTGGGGCCGTACGCATCCATTTGCGGGGCTTCATCGGCCAGCATAATTCGGGAGTTTCCGATCAGGATCTCGGCGTGGCCGATCCGGTCCCCCATGGGCATACGAAAGAGTTCCTGCGCATCGAATGCCTTTCTGTAGAAATCAATCGCGGCCTTGGCATCCTCGAAGATAAGATACGGGGTGATTAGAGCTTTATCCGTCGGGAATTGGCTTGACCATGACAAAGTCCTCCTTCCATGGACGAAATGTCCAGCCAGGAGTATAGACCTTTCGGGCTCAACGAATCTGCAATTCGCGTTACCAACCCGAACGTAAAAGTATTTCAAGAAGGGAATAGAATAGATTCATGGCAGAGACGATGGGTTTGGTAGTCAAGAAAGTGGTTCTTGCGGCCGAGCGAATGGGACTGCTTGTGACCGATGCGCAAGCACGAGAAGCAGTTGCGCACGCAAACGATGAATTTGTTATTGATGCATTTAATCCGATGACGCCTATGCCAGATGTTCCTAGGGAAACAATAGACCGCTACGCAGAGTCTTTGCTTGACCATGCCACCTTCTAATCCTTCCCGCGCAAATGAGAGTATTTTTCACGGCCGCTCGAAGCGCATCAGCTTATCGCGCACGATGTTTTGACGGCATCTTCAATGGCAAAGTGAGTCGCCTGGATCAAGACGACGGAAAAGCATTACGCCCCACTCGGTACGATCGTTGCGAAATGTCCCTTTGATCGAAGGTCACATATCGGACATTTGGCATAGTCTCACTGCGCGATAATTTGGAACGTGAAGGGACTGAGCGTAGGCCAAAAGGTTCGGGTTCACGGACCCAGCGGAGCATTCACCGTTATGAGGGTCTACGCTCCTCATGGCACCGCCGATCTAGAACTGATGACGGTTCACATAAAACTCGAATGCATCTTCCCATTCGTGCAATTCGCCAAGTGGGAGAAGATGTCGGTCAAGCGGCCATGAAGATCAATACATCAGATGTGTTGAAGAACGAGTCGACTACATAATCAAACGGTTGGCTTTGAGTTCGCTAATCGTTCGGTCGATGTCCTCACGAATTCGGCACAGCCTTGCCTCCAAGTCAGTAACGTTCTGCCAAGATGTCCTGCCAAAATCGAACTCGTCAAGGATTCCAATCATGCACAGTTGATAGCTTGTTTCTATCTTTCGTCGATCTCGTTTCAGCCTGTTGTGTTCATCTTTTGCCTTCTGTCTTATTTCTACGACCAGCGATCTGAGCCGTTCCGACTTCTCAACATCGGAAGCCAGTTCCTCTGCTTCCTTCGTCATGTCGAGCAATGCATTCAATGTCTCCAGATTGCCCATGCCACCTCAGTTGAGCGGCGAAACTCTACCACACAAAGAGAGCATCTGTAATAGCCGGAGAAACTCCCGCTGCGGTCCTTGGCTGCGGTGAGGTGTGGGGTTCCCGCATACACAGAGTCTACGCTGGATTCTGATCCACTGCTTGTATGCGCAACTGACGGCCGGCCAGCCTGGAAGCGGACCCGCAGCGGGTCACGAAGCGATTGATTGATTCCTATCGCTCGGGCCAGAATTCCAAAGTTGCCTAGTTTCGGACATCGGAGGCTTGTCTCGCTTCAACGGTGGGCTTTCTTTATCTGCGGACGTGAACTGTGCCCGCAACTGCTCACGTTCGACCAGGAGAAGCCTGGATACCCGTTCACGGTTAGCTTCGCTGGCAATCATAAACACCCCATTGAAGCAATGTAATCCGCCTCGACCGCGAAGTATGCTTCATTTTGCACTCGATTCGAGCTGTTTACAGACGTGGGCGGTCGCAGACTCATTGGCTCAATGCGCGCAGATTGCCAAGCCAAACACCAGCGCCAGAACAATGATAGTACGACCATTTTGGTTGTTTCTTTCTCTCCAGATGGCGCTACTGTCCTGAAGTGGCTTTCTGATTCTTGATCTGGAGATTGTTCACAACTTGCTGCACATTCGGGACCCCGGTCGCCACCTTTTCCGCGAACGTGCGATTTTCTTGCGAGTTCACTTCACCACTCAGTGTGACTACGCCGCTCTTCACGCTGTATTTCACGTCCTGATGCATTTTGTTCTGGATCAGCGCGGCATCCAGATTCTTCTCGATGCCCTGGTCCAAATCAGAGTTCATAGCTTTTGCTTCTTTTTCTGCGCCCGCGGGAATCACGGCAACCTGGTCCGCGACAACCTGAGCACCCGCGAAGGACTTTGCCAGGGATTCAGCTTGTATCTTCTGATCGTTATTGGCGACTTGTCCGCCGAGAGTCACGATGCCCTTGTCACGATCTTGACTGACGGAGACGTCCTTGAGTCCTGCTTGATCGAGCGATTTGCGAATGCTCTCCGCAACATCAGGTGACTTGGTTGGAAATCTGGAGCAGCCAGCCATCGTCCCAATCGCAAACAGGGCAAGCAGGATAGGGAGAAACTTTCGTTGTCTTCATATTAGTCCTTTGAACGGCGCCAAGCCACAGTCCGGAAAAATGGGCAACTCTGCCCCGGGAGCCGACCTTGAGCTTCGCTGATTTGCCTCGGCTGCGCTGTATTGGATTCCTCACCATGTGAACAATGACGTCCTTTCGGTTCCTGGAAACAATATCCAGATTCATTCGCTCTTGCCATGGGTGCTGCAGGTTGAATTCAAGCAAAGGTCAATTCTGATCAGCTTTGTGCTGCCTGAAGGCCGATTATGGCTATTCACGAGGTTCTCCCAACGCGAGAGTCTCGCAAACAAACAGGGTTTTTGAGAGGCTCCGATGAATCTGGATTTGATCGGTCCGAAAGTGATTGTTCTAGCTGCAGCGCTGATTGTGATCGCGGCTGTCTTGGTTTTGCTGTATCTGCGAAATCGCAAGCGTACCACTGCAGGCCTGCGCCAAAAGTTCGGTTCTGAGTATGACCGTGCGGTATTGGCTCATGGGTCAGAAAAAAAGGCTGAATCACAATTGGCAGACCGCGAGAAACGGGTTGAAACGCTTAAGATCCGGGATCTTGAGTCGACAGAACGCGAACGCTATTCTAAGCAGTGGGAGGCAGTACAGTCTCGCTTTGTCGATTCTCCAAAGGGTGCAGTCACAGAAGCTGACGACTTGGTGTCCTCCGTCATGAAATCCCGGGGCTATCCCCTATCCGATTTTGATCAACGTGCCGCCGACATTTCTGTTGATCATCCCAGGGTTGTGGAGAACTACCGCTCTGCGCATGAGATTGCACTGCGGCTTCGGAAAGATCAGGCAACCACGGAAGACCTAAGAACGGCGATGATTCACTACCGTTCTCTATTTGAAGAACTGGTGCAGGTACCAACGATTGTGGCTAAGAAAGCGGTGGCTTGATGGATGAACTTAAGACCATGGATCGTGGTCGCTGTCTGGCTTCTGAAAGCTTTCAGGCTGTGGCAGTCACTTTCACGCCATCACGTCGGGCCCCATAAAGATGCGCATCCTGGCCCGAGCAGGCACATCGGTTCTTACTCGCAACAAAACAGCAACATGGCAGGCAACTGCCCAAGGAAAATCAGTGAATATCGCATTGTCGTTAGCTTTAACCGGGGTAATCAGCGTGGCTGGGCTTGCTCAGGTCAATTCTCAAACCCAGGCATCTGATCGCCATGAAGACCGCTCTCCCGCATATCGCGTCCGTATGATCAGCCGCACGGTTGAGGCAGTTAATTATCAGCACCGCGGCAGAAGCACCAAGCTTGATTTTGCCGGCACTGACCTGATGTCCTCTGCCAGCGGCGAAGCCAAAGTGGATAGCAAACGCGGATCCATCGCGATTGAAGCGGAATTCGCCAATCTCGACAGGCCGACCAGCTTCGGCAGCGAGTATTTGACTTACGTCCTGTGGGCAATCTCGCCTGAGGGTCGCCCCGTCAATCTCGGCGAAGTTCTTGTTGGCGGCAACAGCCGCAGCAAACTCAACGTGACCACAAACCTCCAGGCATTCGCTCTCATCGTCACTGCGGAGCCGTACTACGCTGTTCAGCAGCCCAGCAATGTGGTGGTGCTCGAAAACGTCGTTCGCCCCGACACCCGCGGAACAACAGAAGAAGTTCACGCAAAGTTTGAATTGATGGAACGCGGCGGCTATCTTCCCACCGGATACAAATTCGATCCTATTGTTTTGAATGCCCGCTTGCCGCTCGAATTCTACGAAGCACGCAACGCGATGCGCATCGCCAAATCCGAGGGAGCCGAGCAGTACGCCGACGAAAGCTACGGCCATGCCCTCAAGCTGATGGATAACGCCGATCAATACGCGATCGACAAGCATCATCAACAAAGCAGCTGATTGCGATCTCCCGTGAGGCGGTTCAAACCGCCGAAGATGCGCGGACAATCGCTGTCAAGAAGATGGACGAGGCTCGCAACCACGAAGAGCGCCAGAACTCCGCCAATGCGCTAGCTAATTCGCAATCGCAAACCGACGACGCAACGCGCCGCTCTGAACGCGCCCAGGCTGACGCAGCCAATGCGCAATCCGACGCCGCTCGCGCCCAGTCCGAATCCGCACAAACCAAGATCGACATGGCCGCAAGCCAGCAAGCATCCGCCAATGCCGTAGCTGACGCACAGGCCGACGCCACGCTCGCCAACAACAACGCGCAACAATCCGAGGCCGACAAGGCTAGTTTGCGTGCGCAGAGAGACAGCGAGCGCCAGACCTCGGCGGATGCGCTAGCTCAGACTCAAGCGCAAGTTGACGACGCCAATCGCCTGCGAGACAAGGCTCAGGCCGGCCAAGTGAATGCACAGATCGAAACGAACCATGCACAATCTGACTCGGCACAGGCCAGGCTCGACATGGCAGCAAGTCAGGCATCTTCAGCACATGCCGTGTCAGAAGCGCAAGAGGATGCTGCCAAGGCCAATCGCCATGCGCAGCAAGCCGACAGTGACAAGGCTGAAATGCGTACCCGCCTCTCAACGCAACTGAATCTCATCCTCCAGACGCGCGATAGCGCACGCGGCCTCATCGTCAACATGTCTGACGTTCTATTCGATACAGGCCGATACTCCTTGAAGCCGGGAGCCCGCGAGAAACTCGCCAAAGTTGCCGGCATCCTGCTTGCCTACCCTGGCATCAACGTCCAGGTTGGCGGCTACACCGATAACGTTGGCAGCGACGATATGAATCAGGCGCTGTCAGAACACCGCGCCGGCTCGGTGCGTGATTACCTCGTCGCAATCCGGCGTCAATTCCAATGCAGTCACAGCTCAGGGCTTTGGCAATACCCAGCCAGTAGCCACGAACGATAACTCAACAGGCCGCCAGCAGAATCGCAGGGTCGAGCTGGTAGTCTCTGGCGACATCATCGGCACCTCTGTCAACCACACAACAGGCAGCCTCCGCTAAATCCACATAGTCCTAAACAACAATGCGCGGACTCTTCATTGAGTCCGCGCATTTTGTTTCCATCCATTCTGCATTCCGCATTCCCACCCAATGATGACCTCGCTTTTCGAGTTCCGGTTGGTTAACCGCCAATACGGATAGAACTCAAAAATGGGGATGATGTGAAGACTGGCGAACAAACCCAGCTCTACAGATCGCACGCCGGAATATCCCGACGGCAAAGAGTGGGCATGTGCATGATTGGCCTAGTCTACTCGACCGGAAAGCACACAGATCCTACATCACCCTACTCCGTCGAAACTCGTCGACTCCAGATGAGTCTCATCCATATAGGCGGGTCGCAGACCCATGGAAGACTCGGAAGAAGCACCGAAATCGGGATTACTTCCGGATAGCCCACAACCCGCTCGGCTGGAGTGAGGCAGTATCCTTCTGCTATGAAAGAGCACCTCAGGTCGGGCTGCATGGTAGCACTGTTCTCGATCCTGTTCCTGCCTGGCGCGGGATCCGAGCCGCCAGCCTCCTCCCCGCCTGTAACTCTCATTCGTTGTGGAACCCTGATTGACGGGGTCTCGGCCGTCCCTCGGAAAGATGTTCTGCTGCGGATCGAAGGCAACAGGATCACCAGCCTTAGCACAAGTAAACGCGCTGTTTCGCACGAACCTGCCGCAAGGACGATTGAGCTATCTACTGCGACGTGCCTTCCTGGGCTGATCGACGTTCACGTTCATCTGATTAAAGAAGACCCTCAACGTCGTGAACTTCAGACGCCACCGGAGAGCCTCTCTGCGGAAAACCTGCTAAGAACGTTGCGGTACGGGTTTACGACAGTCCGAAATCTCGGCGCTGGCAGACTTGGACGATCGGACATCGATGTCCGAAATGCGGTTGCCGACGGATCCATTCCCGGACCGCGGCTGAAGATTGCGATATGTTGTGAAACAAAAGATCGAAACTTTGGTGTTAAAGGACCCACTGAGTTGAGGGCCGCAGTTGATCGCCTCGTGGATGAGGGCTCGGACTGGATTAAGCTCTATGGCACAGTTGCCGGCCCACCGCCCGGAGTCTCGGACGCAGAGAACAAGCTGCAATACTCGGAAGAAGAGCTTTCAGCAATTGTCGATGAGGCTCACAAGAAGGGCGTGAAGGTCGCAATGCACACAATAGGGGCCCTGGATAGTCACCGCGCGATCGCAAGCGGTGTTGACAGCATTGAGCATGGAGTGGATATAGAGGACGCTGATCTGAAGCGTATGAAGGACCGCGGTATTACGTTTGTGCCAACCCTATTCGTAATCTCGTACGTGGCAACGGCTCCCGGCCGGAATGACAATGCCATGTGGGCAGACCGGATGAAGCGAAGCCTCGATACGTTCGAAAGAGCTCTGAAAGCAAAGGTCAAAATCGCATTCGGAACCGATGCGCCTGCGCAGAATTGGACATCAGATCCAGTTCAGCAATTTCAGATGATGGTGAGCCATGGCATGTCTCCGATGGAGGCGATCCAGAGCGCGACGATGGAAGGCGCCCGGTTGCTGGGAATGGAGAAACAGATCGGCTCCATCGAGGTCGGAAAGCTTGCTGACATTGTGGCTGTACAGGGTGATCCTTTAGCCGACGTGAGCAGGTTGGAACATGTGATGTTCGTAATGAAAGACGGACAGTCGATCGACTTCAACCAAAAGTAGTGCAGAGGAAGCCCCAGCAACTAAGCCTGCGGCGGCCTCGGTGAGTGCATAATCGCCAAGTCACTCATCGAGGCAGTGTCCGCCGCGCCAGCGGCTTCGTTCTAGTCGCTTTGTCGGACAAGTGCCCTCGGTTCAATTGCTGCCCGCAGGTCCGATCACTCGCTGTGGCAAATCTCATTGGGGCAGAGGTCGATACGGCAGAGGTCGTGGGCACAATAAGGGCACAATAACGGTTACCATGCGTGCCTCAAAGCGCTGTCACGGCAGAGGTCGCGGGTTCGAGCCCCGTCGTCCCCGCCATACAATTCCAAGAGATTTATGGAACGTATGGACCTATTGTGACTACCCGCAATCCAACCCACACCTATTGGACAGCCTTTGAATGGCATTTTGAGCTACTCGAGGAATGCTCCTTGAGCAACCCGCATCTCTGCCAAGTCCGACTCGTGTAGAGATCCAGAGTGGTCTGTTTCCGCGGATGGCGCAGAATGCCTTGCACGGTCTTCGGGTTTTTGCTTCTTCTTATTGACGAGCGAATTGCTAAGGCTAGCCCGAAGATTGTGGGGATTCGAACGCCGACACTGGCATATGAACCGACTCCTCCCCGGTCGTGAGCCAGGATCACCGCGATCTCGCAATGGAGTGTTGGGATCAAGGTCGATTTGCGAATGAGAGCAATACCTTGTCTCAGCACGCCCGATTCCTTCTAGACGTGGAACAAGCAAGAAGGATTGTCGATGGGATGAAGAACAGAAAAGGCGTGGTACAGAACTGCTCGAGCCTCCGGGGTTTCAGAGAATGATGCTGAAGCCATTCGAGCAGCCTTCGTCTATCCCGGTTTCTCGCGGACTTAAACTTGCCGGGTGGGCGATCGGCTACTGTCCGCCTGAAAAGGCTAACTGGCTCGGGAGGCAACTGAACGAGTGTTGCTCGAGGCACTCTACCTTCGAATGGCTTCATCAAGCAGCGCGGCGAACCCCGTCCAGCTCTTCTGAAATTTGTTAGCCTTGTTTCCACGTGGCCACCATTGGACGCTACCCGAGCCCAGGAAAAGAGTTCCCAGTAGTTCAGCACCTCTCCTGACCTCAATCTCGAGCGAGTTCCGGCTCCCTCTTTTGGTCAACTCGACCTTCGAAACCTGATTAACCGTTACGCTTGTTGCAGTTCTTTTTCTTTTCATCCTTGTCCTTCCCTGATTGAAAGCAGCGTAACATCTGCTTCTTCAACATCGGTCAGGCAATCTTCTCTGGTTTAGATTCCGGTTCGTCACGTGATTGTATTCTTTGGTTGGCAGTCGTCAGGTTGCAACGAAAGCTCTGAAGGATCCCGGTTGATGGCTGGAGTCAGCCTCGAAAAGATTGAAGCAATGGCGCCCGACCAATCTTCTCTGGTTGCGGCGCGAAAGCTTGTGAAACCCGGCGGCTGGTCAGGTCTCGCCTCCGACAATGCAGGGCTGATTTGGGGCGAATGTCAGGGTTCCGGCGCCTCGCCATATCGCGTGATCGTCTCAGAGCCCGACGCGGGCTACAAATGCACCTGCCCGAGCCGGAAGTTTCCCTGCAAGCACAGTCTTGCCCTGATGTGGATGCGAGCAGAAGGGAAGATCCCCTTCCAACCTGCCGAAACGCCGGAATGGGTACAGGATTGGATCAGGCGACGGCGGACAGGTTCGGGCGCTGGGGCAAATTCTGAGAAGGATGAAGCCCCTCAACCCAAGAACCTGGCCCAGGCATCCTCTGAGCAAGTTGAACAAACCGATCCGAAAGCTGAAGCGCGGGCAGCAGCAGCGCGTGATCGCGCACGTCGCGATCGTGAGGACGCAATTCTTGCAGGACTCGATGACCTCGACACATGGTTGATCGACCAGGCCGAAGCAGGTCTCGCCGGGATTCGCCAGTCATGCGGGAAAGTCATGCCGATCCATTGCACAGAGGCTCGTGGATGCGAAGGCGCCCGGCCTGGCATCGAGACTCGATGGCCTGCCGAACCGCATCTACAGCTTGCCGGAACAGTTCGCGCCCTATAGCTGCGGTTGAGCAGTTGGGACAGCTTCATCTGATTGCCGAGGCCTATCGCCGTCAGGAAAGCCTCAGCGTTGAAATGCGAGCCGATGTTCGCCGCGAAGTTGGCTGGACCCAGCCGCGCGAGTCTTTGCTGAGCGAAAAAGGCACATTGTGCGTCTCGGGATCCTGGCGAGTTGTCGGCACTGTGAGTGAAGTGCAGCCGGACAAGTTGCGGCGACTGGAAACCTGGCTGTGGCGCGAAGAAGCGGCGGAGGGCCCGCGGACTGCGGTGCTTACTCGACTTCGTCCCCGTAGCTTCGGGCCAGACCAAGGGCGCGTATCGAACAGGCGAGAACATTACTGCAACGCTCGTCTTCTACCCTCCAGCCCGGCCGCTGCGCGCTCTCATCAAGGAGATGACAATCCCCACGCAGGAGTGCAGCGCGGATCTTGGCTTGCCCGAGGACGATCTTGCCAACGCATACGCTGGCTACGAGGACGCATTGGCCACAATTCCATGGATCAACATGTGGCCCTTGAGATTTCGTGAGGCGCGCGTGCGTCGAAATGGCGAAAATCTCTTTGCGTGTTCAGCCCTAAATGATGCAGTTACGCTGCCCATCATGGCAAACCAGGCAAATGCCGTTTCTCCTCTGCTGGCGATTGATAAATTCGATGGCTTCGGACTTTGGGACGGTTACGCATTCAGACTTTGTTTTGCGCAGACGCCACTCGGCAGATGGGTGAGCGAATGAACGCTGATGAATTGAAATCCCGGATTCTCCCGGTACTGCTCAGCGGAACCCGCCGCGACACAGGTCAGAACTTCGCCCCCGGCAGCGACCGAGAACATTCTGTCCTGAATGCCCTTAGTCTTGCAGGACAGGCATTGCGTTTCACCCGACCCTCCGTCCCGAACGAGTTCGCAGTCGAGCACTGGCCTCGCGATGAACGACGTATTATTCCGGATCGATTGAGGCCAGCTATCCTGCGTCTTCTCGACAGAAGCACCGACGACACTGCAAGAGCATTGGCATTTGCACTCGATAAGCGGAAGCTGCGACCGCATCCTTTCGATCTGCCTAAGCTGGATGGATTTGCCCGCCGATACGCTGATCGACTGGGAGCAACAACGCAATACTGGGTGCAGCGCGAAACGTCGGCGCATCAGTTTCGCAGCTATTTTGAAGCAGATGAATTGACGGCTGACAACTGGACCGAAAGTTCGCTGCGGCCGAGAGCGCTGTTTCTCAAAGAGCTCCGCAAGAAGGATTCCCAGGCAGCCCAAAAGCTATTGGAGAAGAGCTGGTCCGTCGAAAATCCCGACAGCCGCGTTCAATTGCTTTCGACTCTCCAACTCGGCCTCTCAGCTCAGGACAAGCCGTTCCTCGAGAGCATTCAGAAGGACCGGGCGCCGCGCGTTCGGGCTCTCGTTCAACGAATGCTTGCAGTGATCTCCGGATCATCAAGCGGGAATCCAGCGCTTGCTGCGTGCATGGAGAGAATTCAAAAGTCCAAATCAGGGCTCCTGAAGAAGCGGAGCGCACTCAAACTGGAGTTGCCTGCCACCGTAAAAGAACACGAGGTAAACCGCTGGATCCAGGAGCAGTTTGAGGACGTGACCCTCGGAAGCCTGGCGGTTGCTTGCGAGATGTCGGAGCGCCAACTGATTGAAGCCGCAGAGAAAGACAACAACCTCACCTATGCTCTTGCACTGATGGCATCGCGCGAAAAGAGATTCGATTTGCTCGATGCCGTCACCGATGAACTGCCTGACGCGTGGGGCCGGATGAGCGAGCTTACGTCAGACGACGAATCTTGAAAAGGATGCCGGAGAGCTTGCTGCCTGGGTGGGTGCGCTGGTCAAACCGAAAAAATGGCTTCCCGAAGTTCCGTTTCCAGCTTGGAGCTGGTTGCATCGCCAAATCGAAGGACCGCTCCCCGCCGGAATCATGCGAGAGGTCCTTGCCTCAAAGGCGTGGAAGGAACAACTGGATTCAGATAAGAAGGGCGGAACGGAATTCGTACAGGTAATTTGCGCGCTGTGTCCCCCGGAATTGCGCGGAACGATTCGCTCTCAGATCGAGCCGCTCGAAGCTGATCGAAAAGACAAGGGATTGATGTTGCTGGATATTCTCGACGAGTTGGAGACATTGAAATGAACAGTCAGAAACTGCGTTTGCCTGCTGAGGAGATTCACGCTGCGGAACTTGAGGCGTTGGTGAAGGGCGATGACGGGACGCGGCCACCGAATTGGCGGCTCTCTCCGCAATCCGTTGTGACGTACCTGCTGGGTGGAAAGGCGAAAGACGGAACTCCAATCTCATCGAAATACATCGGCAACCGACGCCTGATTGAAACCGCCGTGGCGACGCTGGCCACCGATCGCGCGCTGTTGTTGCTCGGTTTGCCCGGCACAGCGAAATCCTGGGTCTCCGAGCACCTGGCTGCCGCCATCTCCGGCTCGTCACAGCGGATCATTCAATGCACCGCCGGAACAGACGAGAATCAGGTTCGCTATGGCTGGAATTATGCACTGCTGCTGGCGAAGGGCCCATCCATTGATGCGCTCGTCAAGACTCCCCTGACACGGGCAATGGAAGACGGCACGATCGTGCGGTTTGAAGAGCTCACACGCATGGGCTCCGACATCCAGGACACTCTGATTACCGTCCTTTCGGAAAAGACGCTTCCCGTTCCGGAGTTGGATATCAGCATTGATGCCACGCCGGGATTCAATGTGATTGCAACTGCCAACAATCGCGACAAGGGAGTAAACGATCTTTCCTCCGCACTGAAGCGCCGCTTCAACGTAGTCGTTTTGCCATCACCGTCAACGCTTGAAGAGGAGACCGGCATCGTGGTGAAGCGCGTCGGCGAGATCGGAACCAGTCTGACGCTGCCGCCAATTGAACCGGCTGAAAAAGAGCTGGCGCGAATAGTCATTCTCTTTAGAGAACTGCGTGAAGGAAAGACACTGAATGGCAAGACGAAGCTCAAGACATCCTCCGGCTCGCTCTCGACCGGGGAAGCCATCTCCGTCGGGGTGAGCGCATGGGCCGAATCAGCCTACTTCGGAAACAGCGTGATGGACGCGCAGAGCATGGCAACGAATCTTGTCGGAGCCGTCGTCAAAGATCCGGTGCAGGATACGGTTGCGCTCGAGGAGTATCTCGAGAATGTGGTTCGTACACGCGACGAGTGGGGCGATCTTTACCGTGCGATTCGAGAAGTGATCTGAGCGTGAAACTGAATGGATGAACGGCTTCACATCTTCGGAATCCGGCACCACGGCCCCGGCTCTGCCGCGCTGCTCAAGCGTGCGCTGGACGCGCTCGATCCTGCCTGCGTGTTGATTGAAGGCCCACCTGAAGCTGATGCCTTGATTCCCTTTGCCGGGGCACCGGGGATGAAGCCACCGGTCGCGTTGCTGGTGCACGCCAGTGCCGATGCCAATGCCGCCTTCTTCAGTCCTTTCGCCGAGTTCTCACCGGAGTGGCAGGCCATTCAATGGGCGCTCGCGCATGGCAAACCAGCCCACTTCATCGACTGGCCGGGCGGAATCACCATCCACGAACTCATCGCTGCCAAAGAAAGGGCCCCGGAGGAGATGGAAGTGCACGTTGACTCCGATCCGCTGAACTCCCTGGCGGAAGTAGCAGGATTCACTGACGGCGAAGCGTTTTGGAACACCCTTATCGAACAGGGAAGGCTCGGCCAAGCCGTGCAAGCCAACGCCGGAGCCAATGCTTTGGCGGTATTTGCTGCCATCGAGCGCGCCATGACCGAGGTTCGCGCGGAATCAACATCTTCCAGAAGCGAGCGTTCACGTCTGCGGGATACACAGCGTGAGGCATGGATGCGAATACACATCCGGCAGTCACTCAAAGAGTGTGAAGGCCCCGTGGCCGCAGTTGTTGGAGCATGGCATGTGAGTGCGCTACGCGAAGAAACGAGTGCGGCTGTCGACAAGGCGCTCATAAAGGATCTGATCCGAGAGAAGGTTGAAGTTACATGGGTGCCCTGGACGAATAGCCGGCTCAGCGCAGGCTCGGGCTACGGGGCAGGAGTGATCTCTCCCGGCTGGTACAGCCATCTCTGGAGTCTGTACGCCCAGGAGAATCCAACCGAACCTGCCGCGTTTGCCGCGCAATGGCAGGCCAAGACAGCTGCACTTCTTCGACAGGAAGGCTACGCTGCATCGACCGCGTCTGCCATCGAGGCAACGCGTCTTTCGCTGACTTTAGCTGCACTCCGCCATCGCGCGGTACCGGGCCTCGAAGAGATGCGCGAATCGTCACTCGCCTCGCTGTGCTACGGCGAAGATGTTCCGCTGCGCCTCATTGAACGCAAGCTCTACATCGGCGAACAGGTGGGCGAAATCGACCCAAGTGTTCCCCAGATGCCGTTGGCGCGCGATCTTGTCCTCTGGCAGAAGAAAACGCGACTCAAGCCCGAAGACCTGGAATCCGATGTTCGCGTCGATCTGCGCAGCGAGGCTGGCTTGCTCAAATCCACGCTGCTCCACAGGCTTCTGATTCTGAATGTCCCCTGGGGAAAGCTGATCGAGGCCGAAGCCGGCCGCGGCACCTTTCGGGAAGTCTGGCGCCTGCGCTGGGTCCCGGAGCTCTCGGTCTCTCTCGCCGAGGCTCTGGTCTATGGCGGCACCATCGAGCAGGCCGCTGCTAATGCGCAGGTGGAGCGATCACAGAAGTCGACGTCCATCTCCGAGCAGGCTGAACTCATTCGCGCCGCACTTGTCGCCGATCTGCCGGTCGCTGCCAAGGCGTGCATCACGCGTCTCCAGGAAATAGCTGTCGACGCAAGCGAGGTCACGGAACTGATGCAGGCAGTTGCCCCGCTTGTACGCGTGCTGCGGTACGGAACAGCACGCGAGCTGCCCGAAGCAGAGCTGCGCTCCCTCATCCATGCGCTCAGTGTGGAAGTGAATGCCGGAGTCCGTCTCGCCTCGCACAATCTCGACGAAGACGCAGCCTCCGCGCGCGTCAACGCAATGCGAGCTTACGACGAGGCCTTGCATCTGTTTGGCGATCAGACGCTCATCGATTCGTGGCGGCAGCAACTTGCATCAATGGTGAAGGATGACCAGGTGGCGGCCGAAGTCGTCGGATTGAGCTTGCGACGCCTGCATGACATGCGCTGCTGGGATCTTGAGCAGGTAAGCTCAGCTTTTTCGCTGCGAACGCGTGGCGAGACACCCAAGAGAGCGGGCGCATTTATTGAGACTTTTCTTGCCGGTGGTTCAGAAGTGCTTCTCCAGGACCAGCCGCTACTGCAACTCCTCGACGACTGGCTGTGTGACCTGACCGAGGATGACTTTATTGAATCGTTGCCGCTATTGCGTCGCAGCTTCTCTAGCTTCGATGCCGTCGCGCGCCGCCGCCTGATGGAGCGCGTCTCCAAAGGTGAGCAGGAAAGCAGGCATGCTGGGAAACCATCAGCCGGCAGCTCGAATGAGGCTTTCGAGCGTGCCTTGCCGCTGCTTTATCAGATCCTCGGAATCGCTCCAGATACAGGAGGTATGTCATGACCCCGGTCAATCAAAAAGAACGGCTCCGCAGATGGAGTCTGGCGACCGGCGATGAGGCGTCCGAACTCAGCGAAAACGATCGGCGGTTGTCGGCGGCGCTGGGCGCTCTATATGAATCTTCTTCGCAACCGAAGAAACGAGGCGGCTTGGGTGCATCGGCGCCGCGCATCTCTCGCTGGCTCGGCGACATCCGCGAATTCTTCCCCACGCCCGTCGTGCAGGTCATTCAGAAAGATGCCTTCGAACGGCTCAACCTGAAGTCGCTGATGCTCGAACCGGAATTTCTCTCCACACTCGAAGCCGATGTACATCTTGTAGCCGACCTGATTTCGCTCCGCTCCGCAATTCCCGAGAAGACCAAAGAGACAGCCCGCATAGTCGTACGCAAAGTGGTCAACGAGCTTCTCGCACGGCTCGAGCACAAGACAGTCGAAATCGTGGGCGGAGCCATCAACCGCTGGCAACGGACCCGGCGCCCACGTTACTCCGATATTGACTGGGGACGGACAATTCTTGCCAACCTCAGGCATTATCAGCATGAACATAAAACCGTAGTCCCCGAGACTCTTGTCGGTCATCAGCGGAGGACACGTACCCGCGCCAATCTCGATCAAGTCATGCTGTGCGTGGACCAGTCCGGCTCCATGGCGTCGTCCGTTGTCTACGCCTCGATCTTTGCCGCTGTTCTCGCGTCTCTGCCGGGTCTTGCCACCCAGCTGATCTGCTTCGATACTTCGGTTGTAGATCTGACCGAGCAATTGAGCGATCCGGTAGACGTGTTGTTTGGAGTCCAGCTTGGTGGGGGCACCGATATCAACGCGGCTCTCGCGTATTGCGAACAGCATATCGAGCATCCAGCCAAAACACACCTGATTCTGATCACGGACCTGTATGAGGGCGGCAATGCCGAATCCATGTTAGCCAGGATTGCCGCGCTCAAGCAGAGCGGAGTCAAGCTGATCGTGTTGCTTGCGCTTTCGGACGATGGCCATCCGGCGTACAACAACGAACATGCTGCCAGGATCGCCGCAATGCATTGTCCCGTTTTCGGTTGCACACCGGACCAGTTTCCGGAACTCATGGCGATCGCCTTAACCGGTCGAGACATCCAGCAATGGGCAGCTTCAAAGGACATCGCGCTAGTGCGCGGCGAGTAGACGCCTGGCTCCAAAATATTGAAGAAGTCGTCCACTTCGCTATTTGCAATATTGTTCTTTCAATCAGCAATATATGTCCGGTTGACAGACGCTCTCGAAGGCCATACGATGCCGTCACCGGTTCACAGTAACGAATGTGATCCATGACGGAGTGCGGTCATGAGCTTTCGCGATTTCTTGTCAAAACAGTTCATTGATGTCATCGAGTGGGTCGAGCCCGAAGACGGCATTCTCGCCTACCTCTATCCCATGCAAGATCGTGAAATTCAGAACGGTGGCAAGCTGACCGTTCGCGAATCCCAGATGGCTGTCTTTGTGAACGAAGGCCGAGTGGCGGATGTCTTCGGACCAGGCTTGTACACGCTGAATACTCAAACCCTGCCGATCCTTACCTACTTGATGAACTGGGACAAAGCCTTCAAGTCACCCTTCAAATCGGACGTTTATTTCTTCTCAACCCGGCTACAGACCAATCAGCATTGGGGGACGCCAAACCCGATCACGATTCGTGACAAGGAATTCGGCGCGGTGCGCATTCGCGCATTTGGGATTTATACCTATCACATTTCCGATCCCAAAGTGTTCTATTCCAAAGTCAGTGGAACGCGCGGTGTCTATACCGTCCCTGACCTGGAAGGCCAGTTGCGCAATACCATCGTCGGACGCATGACCGAAACGTTCGCCAACAGCCAATTGCCATTTCTCGATATGGCTGGCAACCAGGTTGCCCTCGCGGACAAGATTGCCTCCTCGCTGAAGCCCGGTTTTACCGAACTCGGGCTTTCCCTTGACGCCTTCGTGGTCGAAAACCTGTCGCTCCCCGATGAGCTCCAGAAGGTGCTCGACCAACGTATCGGTATGAACATGGTGGGCGATATGGGACGGTACACCCAGTATGAAGTTGCTCAGTCGATCCCTGTTGCCGCGGCGAACGAAGGCGGTGGGGTTGCCGGTGTCGGTGCAGGACTGGGCGCCGGCGTCGCCATGGGCCAGGCGATGCTGGATGCCATGAAGCAAGCCGGGTCCTCGCAAGGCGACACGGGAACATCCACACCCGCAAGCCCACAAACCAAATTCTGTATGAATTGTGGCAAGCCCATCCCCAAATCAAGTAAGTTCTGTCCCGAGTGCGGTCAAGCGCAGCAGTAGCACCAATAGACTCAATGAATGGAATCGAGTGGATTGTCGATGCCCAAGGGTGCCGTGCGGACTCGCTTCGCAGCTTCGAAGTCCTGCGCAACTTGTTTGCGCAGATCATTGCTGAGCTTGATCTGCGAACCATCGGGGATACGCATTGGCACCAATTTCCGGGTACGGGTGGAATTACGGGCCTCTGTCTGCTGTCCGAGTCGCACCTTACCTGCCACACTTTCCCTGAGTTCGGATCACTCTGCCTGAACCTGTTCTGCTGCGTACCGCGCGCTCAATGGGACTTCGAGCTGAAGCTTTCGACACTGTTCTCTGCAGCCACGGTACATGTTCGTGTAGTGAGCCGGGAATACTCCGAAAGGGGAGCACAGCATTTGATCGGCACGGCGAGGGAGGAGCGATGACCCAACCCACCGCCAATTGCCCGAATTGCGGCGCAAAGATTTCGTTCCGCTGGTCCGGCAGCGTACAGACGGTATGCGAGTACTGCAAGTCCGTCCTGATTCGGACCGACGTCGATCTCCAGAAAGTTGGACAAGTTGCGGATCTTCCTCCGGACAGTTCTCCCATCCAGATAGGCACTGAAGGAGTTTACGGAAAGCGCTCATTCGTCGCGATTGGCCGCATCATCTATGAATACGACCAGGGCTACTGGAATGAATGGAGCTTGATGATGAATGATGGCGCCAGCGGCTGGTTGTCTGACGCGCAGCTGGACTACGTCATCACGTTTGCCGCACTCGGCCAAAAGATACCCAGGGAGTGCAGGATCGGCCAGCAATACACGTGGGACAACCAGACCTACACGGTCAGTACGATCACGAAGGCGCACTATCGCGGCGTCCAGGGTGAACTGCCTTTTCAGTATTGGGACAAGTCAGACGTCGTGTTTATTGACCTGATGTCGCACACCCGGAAATTTGCCACAATCGATTACAGCGAGGATCCGCCTCTCCTGTTCCTTGGCGATGCCGTCGACTTTGACGATCTCAAGATGAAAAACCTTCGCACTTTCGAGGGATGGTCGTGAGTACAGGCGGGCCCACACCTGCAGGCACGCCGCAGGTCAGATCGCTGAACTGTCCAGGTTGCGGCGCCAGCCTCACTGTGCGTTCATTCGGAAACGCGATAACAATTGTCTGCGCTAGCTGCCATTCGGTTCTCGACGCGCGGGATCCAAAGCTAAAGATCCTGCAGCAATTCCACGCTTCAACCAGTGAAGATCCTCCACTCATTCCGCTCGGCGCGCGCGGATCCATTCGCGGTGTTGCCTACGAGGTTATCGGGTTTCAGCGCCGCACCATTCAAGTGGAGGGAATCTCCTACAGCTGGCACGAATATGTCCTCTTCAACCCCGGAAAAGGTTTCCGATACCTCACAGAGTACGACGGGCATTGGAATGACGTCAGCATGCTGCGGTCTCTTCCGGATGTGACTTCGGGAGGCGCTTCTCTGACGCTATCTCGGGGACACCTACAAGCACTTCCAGACGGCAGATGCGGCGACATCGTATGTGCTGGGCGAATTTCCCTGGCAAGTGCGCGTAGGTGAGTCCGTAAGCGTTTCGGACTACATCTCGCCGCCGCGCGTAATCTCCAGCGAGGGTTCAGGCAAAGAGGTAACGTGGTCGCTCGGTGAATATCTGGCTGGACGGGATATCTGGAAGGCGTTCAAACTCGAAGGCGGCCCGCCAGCGCCAATCGGGGTCTACGAGAATCAACCGTCTCCTCTGAGTTCGAATGTCAAGGGAGTTTGGTCGCTGGCTGGTGTCTTTATCATCATCCTGCTGGCGCTGGCAGTGGGCGCCTACTGGATGGAGAGCGATGAGCAGGTCTTCGAACAAACCTTTGAATTCAACACCACTGCCAGGGGCGAAGCATCTTTTGTTACTGACATGTTTCAGTTGAAAGGACGTACCTCAAACATCGAACTGACGACGACTGCCGACGTGGACAACAACTGGATCTATCTGAACTATGCGCTTATCAACCAGGACACGGGGCATGCTTACGACTTCGGACGCGAGGTTACCTACTACCACGGATACGATTCAGATGGCTCATGGACTGAGGGCAGCACGACGAATACAGTTACCGTGCCAAGTGTTCCACCTGGAAATTATTACTTGCGAGTGGAACCTGAGAGCGATCCGGACAAGGGCCTGATCCGCTACACGGTCACTGTTAAGCGCGATGTGCCGCAAGCAAGCTTCTTCGGCCTTGCATTGCTGGCATTGCTGCTACCTGCCGGGCTGATCACCTGGCGATCACTCAACTTTGAACATCTGCGTTGGGCTGAGAGCGACTATGGCGGCCCTCCCAATGACGGCTCTCTTTTGAGCACCGTTGAAAACATCACGGATGCCTTCAAGGGATCTTCTTCCGGAGATGATGAATGATGCGCAATTTCTTCCTGATTTATGGTCTCGCGGTGTTGTGTGCGGTATCCCTCGCCGAATATCGCGGATGGAGCCTGAACCGTGTCGATCAAGTGCTGAATGTTCCTCGATCGGTTCGCGATAATCCTGGTTCCTATCGTTCCGTTTACAGCTCTTACCACCACTACACAGGAGGCAAGTGATGGGCGTCCAGTTAAACAATGTGGTGAATGCGATTCTCTATGCGGCCATCGGCATTGTGATCTTCTTAGGTGCATTTCTCGTGCTCGACAAGGTCACGCCGTACAACTTGTGGAAAGAAATCGTGCAGGAACACAATCTGGCTCTCGCCATTCTTCTCGGTGCCATGTCACTCGGTATCTGCGTGATTATCGCAGCGGCTGTTCACTAGCGTGGGCATTCTCCTCTTCATCACTGTCCTGTTGATTGCCGCCTGCGGGCTCATCTACGAGCTCGTAGCGGGGACGCTCGCAAGTTATCTTCTCGGCGATAGCGTCCTTCAGTTCTCAACCATCATCGGCTGCTACTTGTTTGCCATGGGTATCGGCAGCGCGCTCTCCCGCTACATCAACCGGGGTCTCGCATACCGGTTTGTATGGATTGAACTGCTCCTTGGAGTGGTGGGCGGCTTCTCGTCGGCTCTGCTTTTTCTCGCCTTTGCATATTCGCAGGGGTTCCAGCTGCTGATGTACGCGATCGTCATCGTGATAGGTGTCCTGGTCGGCCTTGAGATTCCCTTGCTGATGCGCATCATCCAGGGCCGATATCACTTCCGTGATGTCATCGCGCATGTCCTCACCTTTGACTACCTGGGAGCACTCGGGGCATCCCTGCTTTTCCCAATTCTGCTCGTGCCGCATCTCGGCCTGGTGCGTTCGGCGATGCTCTTCGGCATCATCAACGCCGGGGTGGCGCTGTGGAGCACGTTCCTCTTTGCCAACCAGCTGGCAAGAGCGACCACATTGCGAATGCTCTGTATCGTTATCCTCGCTGCCCTGAGCGTTGGTCTCGCCGAGGCTAAACACATAACCATGGCGGCCGAAGATAACATTTATGCCGATGAGATCATCTTCGCTCGCGACACGCATTACCAGCACATCGTTCTTACACGCTTCAAAGACGATATTCGTCTGTTCCTGAACAGCCACCTTCAATTCAGTTCGCGCGACGAATACCGCTATCATGAAACGCTGATTCACCCGGGCCTCTCCGCTATCCCGGCGCCGCGTCGAGTGCTTGTTCTCGGCGGCGGAGACGGTCTGGCCGTTCGCGAAATCCTGAAATACCCACAGGTCGAGAGCATCACGCTCGTGGACCTCGATCCAGAGATGACTCGCCTCTTCTCAACCAACCCGATGCTCACTGCGCTGAATCAGAAATCGTTCCTGTCTTCCAAGGTCAGGGTCATCAACGCCGATGCATTCCCCTGGATTGACGGCAATACTGACAGTTTCGACTTCATCGTCATCGACTTTCCCGATCCCACGAATTACTCGCTCGGCAAGCTCTATACCACTGCCTTCTATAAAGCCGTAGCCCGACACCTCAGCGAGCAGGGACTGATGGTTGTACAGAGTACTTCTCCCATGTTTGCCCGCGATTCTTTCTGGTGTATCGCCGAGACGATCAAGCAAGCGGGGATGATGACATATCCGTATCACGTCTACGTTCCCTCGTTTGGTGAATGGGGATTCGTCCTCGCCGGGCATCACGAATACAAACCTCCGTCGATTCTTCCTGCCGGTCTTCGATTCGTCGACCTCAAAGGCATTCTGCACTTTTTCAGTTCCCCCCCGACATGGCTCCCCTCTCAATGGCGCCGAATCGCTTGAACGACCAGGTTCTGATTCATATGTATGACCAGGACTGGAAGGACATCAGTCATTGACGGTTACTCGCCGCAATTTCATCCAATCGGCGGGTTTCTCCCTCGCCGGCCTTCGCTCAAGAGCGAGCCCAAGATCGCAGGCTCCTTCGTAAACGATTCTTTTCAGCAAGGCCACCTGCTGCGAGACCGCGCTGCCTTTCCTGCACCTAAACGGATCGAGAAGGTCTCCGTCGTCATTGTTGGCGGCGGCATTGCCGGTCTTAGCGCCGCGTGGCGCCTTCAGAAAAAGGGATTCCACGATTTCGTTCTTCTCGAAATGAGCGACCAGGCCGGCGGCAACTCCCGCTGGGGCGAAAACGAAATCACCGCCTACCCGTGGGCCGCGCACTATGTCCCTGTTCCCGGTCAAAAGGCTGTCTACGTTCGCGAACTCTTCGAAGAGCTAGGCGTTCTCAAAGACGGCAAATGGGAAGAACGCTATCTATGTTTCACACCGCAGGAACGATTGTTCCTCTTCGGAAAATGGCAGGAGGGAATCGAGCCGGCTATCGGACTCAGCCAGAAAGACCGCGACCAGTTTCACCGCCTGGAGGAGCAGATTCAGCTTTTCCGCGCAACCGGCAAATTCACCGTTCCGATGGAAGTTGGTCTTTCGGAAGACACTTCCACCCTCGACAGGATTTCGTTCGCCGAGTGGCTCCGCGCTCAGCGCCTGGACTCTAAAATTCTTAACTGGTACATGAACTACTGCTGTCGCGACGACTACGGCGCGACCACGGATCAAACTTCGGCGTGGGCAGGCATCCAATACTTCGCCTCGCGCGAGCCGGAAGAGAAAGGACCACTCACCTGGCCGGAGGGGAACGGCTGGATCGTCCGCCGCCTGCTTGAGCGTGTTGGCAGGTTCGTACGGACCGGGCAAATGGTCCACCGGATTATGCAAACCGGCTCGCGCCTCAGCGTCTTCGCTGGTGATATCGAGTACCGGACAGAATTTGTAATCTTCGCCGCGCCCTCGTTTTTGGCGCCCTATCTCCTTGAGGGCATGCCCCGGCTCCGCGACTTCGAATATTCGCCGTGGCTTACTGCCAATCTCACACTCGATCGAATGCCCAAAAGCTACGGAAGCGATCCCACCTGGGATAACGTCTTTATGGAATCTCCAACTCTCGGATACGTGGATGCCACTCACCAGACCCTTCGCACCCAGGTCGACAGAACGGTCTGGACCTTTTACTGGGCTCTTGCTGATGGTTCTGCAGCTCAAAACCGGCAACTGCTATTAAGCAGTGACTGGGCATACTGGAAAGAGGCCATCCTGCACGATCTCGAGCGCGTGCACTCCGATATTCGGCAATGCGTCTCTCGCATCGACATTATGCGGCTAGGCCACGCGATGGCGCGTCCCAAAGTTGGCGCAATCTATTCTCCGGAGCGGCGAAATCTGGCTAAGCCGCGAGGCCGCATCCTCTTTGCGAATTCCGACCTTAGCGGTTTCTCTATCTTTGAAGAGGCGCAATACCGAGGAGTAACCGCGGCCGAGGACGTTCTGCGGCATATTTCCGGTAAGACTGCTTCGAGATTTTGATGAGATCCCCGCGCCAAAGGTCATGAAATCGACTGCATGAATCTGCTCTTCTCCAGTCCGCACGTTCATTTGATGTGCTTGCCATGCGTGTCCCTGATGCAAATAATACGAAGCCGACGCTTCGTGAACTCTCAATCTACGGGCGCTTCACAACGCCCGCTCTCATTTGATCTGAGTGTCCCCTGTCCCACCCTCACCCTTGTTGGCCCAGCACGCGGTAGTAACAATGATCGATACGCCGTGCGATTGTGACTGTACGGAGCATGCAATGTGACTTTGCGGGAGTCGAACCCGTCGGCTCTGGCTCTTCAAAGCCACCATGATGCCGGCTTTGCCCCCGGCTGGGCTTGTGCTCGCTGCAAACAAGGATTACCAACTACTCAGATCAATTCGGTCTTCCAGTTCAGTTCCTGCAGACGTGTATCCAGTTCGCGATATCGCTTTGCGAGCTGGTCCACTTCGGCCTGCAGTTTGCCAACAGACACCGTCGCAACAAATCGCACTTCCGATTTGGAGTAACGATCCTGACGCGTGCTTCCGGCTTCTGCGATTCCTGCCAGGAAGTCGCGACGCTTGCCAACCACATCCCGTTCGGCTATCGCATCCGAAATCGTAAGCTCCGTGTCGAACGCGGTTTTCGAGTTGGTGCGGTTAATTGCGCTAACGAGTTCCAGAAGCCGCGCGAATACACGTTCGCTTTCCGCCAGGAGTTCGGTCGTATCTTCTGCAGGCTGCTCGCCTTCCTGCACGCGAGCCGACCGAATCAGTCTCTTCTTTATTTCTTCGATTTTGACCTGGCAATCGCTGCGCTCTGCCAGTGCTTCCGCTAGTTTCATGGTGCCTCCCTTCCAGGCGTCTAAAGTAAAATCAAATTCGTTCGCCTGATATTGAACTGGCGGCTCGGAACGCTTACTTTCCTGCCGACCAGTTCGGTTCATGATTCAGTCCTTGTACGGATCGAACTCGTTTGCTCCGGCCATTGCGACTCCGACAGGCGTGAGACGGTGCAGTATGCGGACCGTGTCGCCGACAGACTCAAGCACCTCATCGAGACGCTTGTAGCAATCAGGCGACTCATCCAGTCCAGCACCGCGCAGTTCGATCCCAGCGCGATCCACCCAGGTGCGCATCATCTCGGGCGTGACCTTGCCGGCACGCTTGACCTCTCCGGTCTTGCGGTCGACAACGCCTGCCGCCTCGCGACGGCCCATTGCACGACCCGCGCCGTGCACGGTGGAATAAAGCGAATAACGGGCATGCTCGTTTTCCACTCCTTCGAGAATGACCGACTGCTCACCCATCGTGCCGCCGACAAATCCGAGCTGGCCCGGAAAGGCCGGCGTCGCACCCTTGCGTACAACCCACAACTGCTCGCCTTCGTGCTCTTCGCGCCAGGCGTAGTTGTGATGGTTGTGCACCTCTTCGACAATCGGCGCTCCCAGGATCTGGGCCACGCGGCCGCAGACCCAGTCACGACCTGCATAGGCGTAATCACCGGCCAGACGCATGGCCTCGAGATACTCGGCTCCAAGATCGCTATCGGTTGAAAGAACGCAAGGCTCCACGTCCATCCCATCCGAAGCGCCGGCGGCCTTCAAGAAGTGCGTAGCTGTCTTGTGACCCAATCCACGCGAGCCGAAGTGCACACCAATCCACACGCGATCCTCTTCGTCCGTGAACAGATCTACGTAGTGATTGCCGCTGCCCACGGTGCCGAGCTGGTTACGCGCCATCTCCTTGAGCGAAGAAATCGCCTTCAGCTTCCATGCCACATCATCGAACAGAGCGTGGTCTACCCTTTCGTTGTTCTTGCGGCCAACGCCGAAGCTGATGATCGACCACACGTCGTCCATGATCCTGGCAATGCCGCGCACGCAATTCCGCGCCGGGCATATCTACACGAACGGCCTTGTTTCCGCAGCCGATGTCGTAGCCGACACCTGTAGGGCTGATCGCATTCTTGTATGCCACCACTCCGCCGATCGGCACACCGTAGCCGACGTGGTTATCGGGCATCAGTGCGACCTTGTCGGCAGTGCGTGCGCAGACGCGAATCTGGTTCAGCGTACGATCATCAGCCTGACCGAACACAGGAATCTGGTTATCGAAAATCTCCATGCGTATCACGAGAGTGTTCCTCACTTGCTTGCGTCGCTGCTAAATGCAAATCGCGACAACAGTTTTTCAAACACCCACGAAAAAGCCCCTGACCATCAGGCCAGGGGCTCGAAAGTCTGCTTTGGTAAAGCGCTAAGCGCTCGTCCAATCGAGTCCTGGCATGGACACAACCTCACTTTGCGAATACGGCCGGAGGCCTTTCGCGCGGTGATGTATCGTCAATGGGAATCGATTCAGCATGAATGTCATCATGCCCTACTTTTCAAAAAGAAGCAACATGCATTGAAGGTGAATACCTACTTACTTCGGTAATAACCAGAAAGTTAGTTGCGCACTATTTAGATCTGAGGTATTCTCGTTTCCGTGAAGAACCTATTCAAGTCGTATCGGTCCGAATCACTCGGCGATTTGCTGGGCATGGAGGGGTGCGGCTGATTTAGGTAGAATCTACGGAATCGCCGAAGCCCCTCGAGAAATCGAGGGGCTTTTTTTTGTGGGCTTCTGGCGGAATTGGCAGACGCGGCAGCCTCAAGAGCTGTGACATCTTCAGGGTTCTGGTCCCTGGAAGCCCACCAATTCGTCGACAGGTTTGTGCTTGGAGACCTGATCACTCGAGGTGTATCTAGGTTGCACGAAGTTAGTAAGTCGTGGGGATGTGGTGGAAATGGGAGACACGCTGGTCTTAGAAACCAGTGCCTTTGCGCGTGGGAGTTCAAATCTCTCCATCCCCACCAGGGAATTATGGAGACGTGGCCGAGTGGTCTATGGCACCGCACTGCTAACGCGGAGTGCCCTTGAAAGGCACCATCCGTTCGAATCGGATCGTCTCCGCCAGCATTGCATGCAGCAGCCGCTCGCTGTTCGCTCGCAGAAAAGTTGCGGGAGCGTATGTGTGTTGTAACTCGGTAGGATGAGCGGAACGGTATCGCACCTCGTTGGAGGCGAGGCTCACGCAAGCGATGCGTGTGCAGGTTCAAGTCCTGCTCCTACCGCCAAATCTTGGGTGTGTTGGGGCGACTGGCTTGCCCTACCGGGCCGTAAACCCGGAGCTCTCGGGAGCATTGAAGGTTCGAATCCTTCCACACCCACCATTGCATGGAGCAGCTGCTCGCTAATCGCTCGCAAAGCTGTTGTTCAACTGGGGATGCCTTAAATGCGCAGCCGTAGCTTAATAGGCGAAAGCTCTCGATTGTCGATCGAGCAGATGCCGGTTCGAATCCGGTCGGCCGCGCCAACAATTTATCACGCCGTCGGCTAACGGTTAGGCCAGCGTCCCTTCAAGGCGCGAATGCCAGTTCAACTCTGGTCGGCGTGACCAAAGATTCCGTGACGCTGTGCGCAAGTTCCGCGTTCACGCTGTGCGCAATTGTTCGAGATGGTAGTACCCAAGATCCTGGGTGACTAATAGTTGTAGCGTTTGCATTTGACTTTTGAAACTAAGTCGGGGTAAAGTACAAAAGCAATGATGCTCCGAGTCAATCACGGATTTATACCAACCGCGTGGGCGCAACCGACGCGACAGGGTATTACCGTGTTCTGGCCGGACTAGCGAGATTAGCTCCATTTCAGGAGACTCGAGCCCCCGGCCTTCAACAAGGTCGGGGGCTTTTAGTTTCTGGGCAACATTGCGCGGTATCTCAACTGGCAGAGAACCTGACTGTTAATCAGGGTTATGCGGGTTCGACTCCCGCCTGCGCAGCCAACATTAGTGGCGAGTGGTGTAACTGGGAACACGCCGCGCTCTGAACGCGGAAAGTCAAGGTTCGAAGCCTTGCTCGCCAGCCAGTTAGTAACTATGTCAGTGGAGTAACTGACATGGATAAGTGGAGTGTGTCTAAGCGAAGGGGAAGGGAGAATGTTCCGGGATCGTCTAATGGCAGGACAGTGGTCTTTGGAACCACGGATGGTTTGGGTTCGAATCCCCCTCCCGGAGCCAGAAGATGAGCGGCTGTAGTCGAGCGGTAAGACGCTGCGTCGCCAGCGCGGAGATCGCCGGTTCAACTCCGGCCAGCCGCTCCAGGATTTTGATTCAGGAGGTAGTGTTTGCTGGCGTGGCAGAGAGGGCAATGCACCTCATTCGTAACGAGGACGAAGCCGGTTCGATTCCGGCCGCCAGCTCCAGGACGCAAGAGAGGCTATATGACGAGTGCAATGACGATGCCGGTATTAGTGCTCAATGCGAGCTATGAGCCCGTGAACATTACGCGGGCTCGCCGTGCCCTCGTGTTGCTCATCAAGGGTGTTGCCGTCATCGAAGAGGCACACGATCGGTATGTGCATGTCGGACTGCAATTGCCTTGTGTCATTCGCCTTCGCCAGTATCGGCGTTTGCCGCTGCGGATCCAGACGCTTTCGAGGAAGAACATCCTCATTCGCGACGGACACATTTGCCAGTATTGCGGCGAGAAGTTCTTGAGCAGCGAATTGGAACTGGAGCATGTAATTCCGCGCGCTCGAGGCGGACTGAGCACGTGGGAGAACCTGGTAGCCGCGTGTCGCGACTGCAACGGGCGCAAGGCAGATCGGACTCCGACGGAAGCAGGCATGAAATTGCTCCGTCAGCCGCGCCGCGTGACGATTCACACCTCTCGCGCTTTCATGCGCCAGACGGGAGTCGACGAGGAGAAGTGGAGGAAGTATCTGTACTACTGAAGTTCGGGCCGGCATAGCTCAATGCCAGAGTGTCGCCTCGGTATGGCGAAGGATGCGGGTTAAAGTCCTGCTGCCGGCTCCAACAAGATTGCACCTGTAGCTCAAGTGGAAGAGCGGCTGACCTGTAATCAGCAGAATGGGTTTTCGAGTAGCCCCGGGTGCTCCAACTGTGGCCGTGCCGACTATCGGAACGTCGGGCATGACTGTGACTCATGTCTCTTGTGGGTTCAACTCCCACCGGCCACCCCAATCGCCGGGGTGAAATTCCCCGGCACAGTTTCGGGCCTATAGCTCATTCAGGGAGAGCGCCGCACTTGCAATGCGGAGGCGGTCGGGGCAGAGCCGACTAGGTCCACCAGATTTCGCCAGTCGCGTATGCGCGGTCGATACGCTCCGCTGAAAACGGAGAGAGCAGCGTTCAACTCGCTGGGCTGGCACCATCGGGGAATGGTGTAATGCGTTGCATCCGTGCCTTGGGAGCACGTGGACTCAGTTCAATTCTGAGTTCCCCGACCAAAGTTTTGAGCGTCCGTGCCAGAGCGGATTGATGGCCTTCGCTACGAACGAAGTGCACGCAGGTTCGAGTCCTGCCGGACGCTCCACAAGTTGAACCACAGTTTCTCAAACGTTCTGATGGTGAATTGACGTGATGCTTAGGACCTTCAAACGCGACATAGTCAGAATGACCAGCAAGCGGGTCATTTGGGGAGTCGTGTCTTGAGGGTCTGAGTGCATACGTGCAATGAGCACCAGACCCCGACCCAGGTCGGGGTTTTTATTGGTCTTTGAAAATGAGGGTGAAGTTCAGACTGGCAGAACGTCGGCCTCCAAAGCCGAATGAAGCGGGTTCGATGCCCGCCACCCTCGCCAAGGCTGCGAAGCTCATGCGGATGAGCAGGCGTCTCACCACCCCAGCGACGAAGACCTGTCGCCGGGGACCCCTTCATAAGCGCAAGGTAGTCAGTTCGAATCTGACCGCAGCCACCAAGATTTGGAGGTATAGCTGCTATCGGTATGTAGCCCGCGCCTTATAAGCGCGAGTCTCCGGGTTCAACTCCCGGTACCTCCACCAATGGGTCACAGGTGTTGACGGCAGCATAGGCGGCTCTTAACCGCTCGGACGGGATTCGACTTCCCGGTGACCCACCAACTTTGGAGCCGTACTCGAATTGGATGCAGAGACCTGACTTTTAATCAGCGGGAGAAATCCCAATGTGGGTTCAAGTCCCACCGGCTCCACCAACACGCGCCAGTGGCCGAGATGGATGAGGCACGGCACTTCTAATGCCGTCACATGCAGGTTCGAGTCCTGCCTGGCGCTCCACATGATCTACGCCGTCCTAGCTCAATGCAGAGAGCGCATCGGTCCTAACGATGAAGATGCGGGTTGGAGTCCCGCGGACGGCCCCAATGCTGTTGTAACTGCGCGTGAAGCTCAACGGACTGAGCGTCGGCGTCCGAAGCCGAAGGCTTGGGTTCGACTCCCATCACGCGCTCCAGTTTTGTAACGGAAGGGCCGGGTTAGTTCAACGGAAGAACGCTTGTCTTACAAGCAAGCTACGCGGGTTCGACTCCTGCACCCGGCACCATATCTCTATCCAGGGATAGCTCAGTTGGCAGAGCACGCGATCGATAATCGCGAGATCGTGGGTTCAAGTCCCACTCCCTGGACCAATCTTCAAGCGGGCGTCGCCAAGCGGAAAGGCACCAGGCTTCCAACCTGGCAGTGCGTGGGTTCGAATCCCACCGCCCGCTCCAGCCCAACGCGGCTGGTGCAGGAGAGCTATCGTTCATAGCAGCTCCTTGAGAACTCCGGCTTGGATGGTGAAGATGACGATATCGACAGCAATTTTCATAGGCAACCTTCAAGAAGCGACAAGCGGCGCGCTGCTCTGCCGCAGAGACTATTGCCGCGGCCCCCGAGTTGAATTCAAGATAATCAGCCTCGATTCCATCGCTAAAAAAGGCGCCGCCCGATGGCATCAAAGACTCGAGTTGCAGCTCTTCGCCAGCAGATGGACCACACCGGACCCAAGGACACTCAAAGCTCGCCATCGCTGGTCCCTGGAGAAACGGATGGCTCTCTTAGGATCGTCATCCCTTTCCAGACGATCGAGATGGCGGTGATATCGTCTTCCTGACCGTAGCTAATTGCGGCGTCCGCAATCGCGGCTGCCGGCGACAAACTGATCGCGCCGGTTCGTTCGAAGCCGAAAAGCTCGCCGCGATAAGTCGCCTCGGGGACACCATCGGTGACCAGAGTCAGGCGATCCCCGGGAGCGAGTTGGACGGTCTGTTCGACGAAGGCAGGCTCGGGAACCAGCCCGAGTGGTAACGCCGGTGGGGCGACAAGTTCTTTGCCGTTGTGGTAAGGGGCGAGGTGGCCGGCGTTGGCAAAAGTGAGCACCCTGAGGCGGAGATGCGAGCGGAAATGCACGTGGTGAAGCCCGTTCCTCTGCCAACAAGCCTTCGGTTCAGGCCGCCAAGGATCTTCGCGAGGGAATCGGTCACTTCCAATAGCGAGCGAAGCGCCCCAACGAGCAGGGACACGGTCATCGCCGCAGGGAGGCCCTTGCCCGCAACATCTCCGAGGACAACGAGAGTGTCAGCCTGGCCATCAGGCAATGACGGAGTCAGAAGCAGAATTGGTCAGAGCGCAGCAATGGCCAGCCGGAATCATCCCATGTTGGCGAAGCCCAGCGATAATCGTCACCTGGAAGCGCCACTGCCCGTCCAGAGAAATCACAAGCTCGCGATCAGTGATGAAGGAGAACGCTCCGTTCTGCTTCTCGTCCATCTGCATCTGCGGTCACTGGGAAGGAAACGAGAGCGACAATTATCGATGCCGCGAATTTTAGAATAGGGGGGAAGCGCATTGCTCGATCCCGCAAGTGTACCCTATTACCTCAATAGTCAACGCGCGCGTTGCGTTGGAGACTACTTGGCCACAAGTCAGAGCAGCGCCATCGCGAAAGCCACACTTGTGAACACCACGGGATCGTGTGGCGTAGCCTGACACACGACGAAAGCTTGAACGCGTGTTCCCGGAATTACCAGTCCAGCCGAGGGTCGGCGCGATGAAATCGACGAATACCAGGGGTCCTGTCGGCATGGCGGAGCTAGAATGCTGAAATGCAGGCCCCGCCTTTCTCCGCTTCAGGCAATTCCTTCTGCATCCACGAGTGGCAGGGGAGTGGCCCCCCGACTATGCATGTACATCACTCAGACGATGAAGCCTGGCATGTCTTGCATGGCGATCTAACCTTTCGCTTGGGCGAGCGGACTGAAACGGTCGGTCCTGGAACTACAGTCTTCGCACCGGCTGGTATGCCGCACACCTTCACTGCAAGCGGAGATGCGCGCTATTTGATCATCTTCACTCTCCGGATCGCAGGTCTGATTTCGGCACTACATTCCGATCGAGATCCGGCTCACCAGCACGACATTTATCGACAATTCGATTCCGAACTGCTTGAGTGAACCTGCAGCCCCCGATTCAACATCACCCACAAAGTCCATGAAACCGCCTTGCATCCAGAGGTGTCTCAGACTGCAGGTGCTGACTCTGGCGCTGGGTCTCAATACAGCAGTCTTTTCCGTCGTGAGTGCTGTTCTTCTTCGGCCCCCAGTTAATTCCTTCTTGCTCGCCTGCTCTCAGGACTGCTGTTTGGTGTTTCGTCCCACGATGCCCGCGTTTTCATTAGGGCGCTCGGGTTCTTGAAGTCGTAACTGCTGTGGCCGCATTCATCCCGGCGCGCGGGGCAGCTACTTGGAAGCATAGATCGATCGGTGCTTGTCTTCTTCGAGCACTTGGAAGTTTGCTTTTTTCAGGTCTGCTACTGTGCGGCACTGCCTGGGGCACACCACGACGAGCATTAGAACTCGGCTGACATTAAAATCCCGGCCACCGGCGGTTCGATAACGAGGCGCTCGATCGCTCTAAAGATCCTGCCGAGTAATGCCGATAGACAGGCTGTTGCCCGATGGGCTGAGGCCATCGATCGCGAACCAACCTCAAGGAAATGATCTTCGGGTTGGCAAACGAAAGGGCGAGGTGTACCAGGGATTGAGGTGTGAAATGGATTTCTGTAGGTGCGGCCTGGCAGGCCTTTTGTGTCTGGTACTGGCTTCGTGTGGCGGAGGCAAAGTTGGTGGCCCGTTTGGAAAGCTGATCGCCCCTCCTACGGTGGTTGGGAAATTGACTGCGGCGGATCTCGATACGATCGCAAAACAGAACAACCTTGAGCCATTGCCCGGTGCCGCCCAATGCGATGTTACCGTGGCGCAAATCAATTATCGAACCGCGGGTGTGCAATCGGGTGAGGTTACCAATTCCTCGGCTGCGGTGCTTGTTCCCAGTGGAACAAGTTGTCCTGGTCCGTTTCCGCTGGTTGTCTTTGGCAGGGCGACAGTCCTCGAAAAGCTGCAGGCGAATGCGGATTTGACGAATCCTTCAACCGAGCTCCTGATGACATTTTTTGCAGCGCAGGGCTACGCCGTGGTTGCCACCGATTTTCTCGGCTACGCGCTATCGGATTATCCCTATCACCCGTACACGCACGCGGCAACAGAAGCCTCTTGCATGATTGACTCGATCCGCGCGGCGCGAGAGGCGTCTTCATCGCTGGGTTTGAATCTCAATGGCAAGATAATGATCTCCGGCTATTCACAGGGCGGCCATGCCTCGATGGCGACCCAACGTGAGATCGAGCAAGCGAACTCGGGCGAATTCAACCTCGTTGCTGTGGCCAGTCTTGCCGGACCTTACAACATCTCGGGAGCCCTTTCCTACGGGGCCACGCACCCAATCAACGGCGTTCAGTCCATTGTGCCATTCCAGATCGTCTCCTATCAGAACATTTACGGAAATGCATACACACAGACCTCCGACATTTTCAATTCTCCGTATGACAGTTATGTTGCAACCATGTTTCCCACGCTGCTTTCGACAAAGGCCGCGAACGGCTTGCTGCCCACAGGGTCGCCTGCGCAGGCTCAAGCTGCCATGTTCAAGGCTGCCTTCTTGACGGATCTCGCCAACAATCCGAAGAATCCAACCATTGTCGACGGTAAGATTCAGGATCTTCTCGGATGGAATCCCAAATCGCCCTCGATATTGTGCGGCAGTTCTGCCGATCCAACCGTCAACTTCGCTGTCAATGCCCAAACTGCTTATAAGGATTTCATGGCGCGAGGTGTAAGCAGTGTTTCGCTGGTAGATGTCGCTTCCGAGGTTCAACAGAAATACGGCTATCTGGATCCCGAAATATTTAACCTGGCGTACCACGGGGAACTCGAACCTCCGTTTTGCCTTCAGAAGGCGAAGCAACTGTTCGATTCTTACAAGTAAGAGCTGAAACAGTAGACAGGGCCGGATTCGGCTTTTGACATTCTGTCCGAACGCTAAATGCATAAGCGATATTGCGCTGATCGGTAGCGGTAACTTCAATAGCAGGATCAATTGTCCGAGGAGGCGTTATGCAGCAACTTGCCAAGACCACTGATCGACTTGAATAACTAAATGAGTGCTTTGTCTTGGAGTCAACAGTTGTCGCACGGGCAAGAATCCCGTAGGGCGCTTGGTCTTCGCGCCCTGCGGAATGAGGTCTTGAGTCAGACTTTGGCCCGGCTCTGCCCACGGATTATCTTGATCTCCGCGGCCGGGATGTGCAGGAATTCCAAAAATTCCTGGTGTTCCTCCGGCGCGGAGCGTTCGAATTCAGCATGCCAGCGATGCATCTGCTCGTCGCTGAATCCACAAGTCTTCATGATCGAAACCCACTTGTCCTTCGTAATCATCTCTGCCTTTCCGAGCGCCTTGTGCCCCAGTAGTTGCAGGATCGCCTGCTGATGAGCACGAAGTGCTTCTATCTCGGAGTCCAGTTCCACCAGACGCCGTTTCAGGACCCTGGACGCATCGCTGCCGCGGCGGCCGGCGTGCGTCCTCAGGATCGCGCGTATGTCATCGAGTGTCAGGCCTGCATTTCGGTAGGCGCGAATCTGCAGCAGTTGCTGCGCATCCGCCTCCGAATAACAGCGGTAGTTCCCGCCGCTGCGCTGCGGCGGGGGCATCAAACCGATCGATTCGTAATACAGCAAGGCAGTCCGGCTCACACCGCACCGCCGGGCGAGTTTGGTCACCGTCAACATCGTCCACTCCTACTGTGAACCCTATAGTTATAGACAGGTCAAGAGGTGAATATCAATTTGATGAATGCGGGGGTTTCCCGCCAGAGACTCAAATGCAGATGTGAGCATAAACGCCCAACTAGCGCGTTCTCGCTAGGTATCATATTGAAATGTTGCCGCACCTCAATCATGCCTCGTCCTCAAATCATCAATCGGACGGCTTCCGGCAACATCGAGATGAGGGTCAGCGACGTCAATGTGATGCTGATATGCGAATGACATTGTTCACTTGCGAACACTCGCTTCTCTAAACCGGACACCGTTACGCTCAGCGCTCTTGGGCTTGTGATCGGCATCACTAAAATACACGCGAAGTGCCATCTAGTCTGGCAGCTCTCTTGCTCAGTAATGTCTAGAGCGTATGGTCCCTGTGCGGGCTGAGAGGAAGACGCGATGAAGCAACTGCTTGCAGATTTTGGATACGCATTCCGACAGATGCGCCGCGCGCCGGCTTTTGCGCTTACGGCAGTGTTCACACTGGCTCTGGGAATAGGCGCGAACAGTACCATTTTGAGCTGGATCAGCGCCACACTCTTCAATCCCATCCCAGGCGCAAAGAACATCGACAGGATGCTTACCGTTCAACGCGGCGAGCGCAGCGAGCATCCCAGCCCGCCGTTCTCTTATCCGGATTTCGTGGATTTGCGCGAGAACAATAAAAGCTTCTCGGGGATGTTGGGGTATCACGATGACTACATTTCCATCACCGGATCGGCGAAGCCTGAGCGTGTCTACGGAGCATTGGCCAGTGCGGACTATTTCGAAGTGCTGGGCGTGCAGCCGTATCTTGGCCGCACTCTGATATCCACCAAGGCCAACGAGCATGCGGGGGAACCGATCGCTGTTTTGAGCTACAACCTGTGGCAGAGCCACTTCGCCGGCGATCCGGGAATCATCGGAAAGACTATCCAACTCAATCTTCATCCCTACACCATCGTCGGCGTCGCACCGAAGGATTTTCGCGGATGCAAGAGCGGACTGCGCACTGATATCTTTCTTCCGCTTGCTTCAGATGGGCAGATTTGGGGAAATGACCGGATCGACTATCGTGGCGTTCCCTGGATCAACGTTCTTGGTGTGCTTCGGCCAGGTGTAGATCCACACCGGGCCGACAACGAATTCAACGTACTGATGCAGCGAATCTCTGCACAATATCCAGCGGACCACCGTGGAGCGAATCAGATTTCTACCGATCCGCTCTGGCGTTCGCCATTCGGAGCCAACGTCTACATGGCCGGTACGCTCCCCATTCTGCTGGCGTTGGCCGCAGTACTGCTGCTACTTGCCTCCGCCAATGTCGCCAACCTGCTGCTGGTGCGTTCGGTGGCGCGCCGTCGCGAATTTGCGATCCGCCTTTCGCTGGGTGCTGGACGCTGGACGCTGGTGCGACAACTGATGGCAGAGAACCTGATCATCGCGGTAGCTGGATGGGCCGTCGCCCTCTCCTGCACAGTGTGGACATCGAAGACGCTCGGTTCGTTCTTAAACGCCGCCGTGCTTCCGCTGGCGCTCGACGGGCAATTGGATCGGCGGGTAATGACCGCCACCATGCTGGTTGCAGTGCTTACAGCGCTAATCTCCGGAGCCCTGCCTGCACTCCGCGCCTCCAGCATCTCACCGGGTGCCGTCCTCAAAGATGAGGCACTGAATACCTCGGGCGGACTCCATAAGTCACGATTGACTTCGGGACTCGTAATCGCGCAAATTGCATTGTCTCTACTCCTTTTGATATGTGCAGGTTTATTTGTACGAAGCCTGCAGAAGGCGCAAAGGGCCGATCCCGGATTCGATCCGAACCACATGCTGCTGGTCACGTTCGACCTGCGCCCTATGGGTTATAACGACGAAACGGGAAAGGAGTTTCAGCGCCAGGTGCTACTTCGGGTGAGGCAACTCCCTGGAGTCCAATCGGCCACAATGGCAGACTTCGCGCCGCTCACCTTCACGATCCATTCTGACGGTGCCTTTCCGGAAGGCTACGTACCGCGCGTGCATGAGGACATGGACACAGATCGAGGGGACATCGGCACGGATTATCTGGCGACCCTTCGCACGCCTCTGCTGTCGGGGCGAGACTTCAATGACTCGGATACTGCAAACGGAGACAGAGTGGCGATCGTAAACCAGGCGTTCGTCGATCGCTACTGGCCCGGACAACAGGCGATCGGCAAAAAAGTCCAATTTGCCGGACGATCGAGAAGGGTCGTGGGCGTGATCGCGAACGGGAAATATCGGCGCCTGATCTACGATCCGACTCCGCTGATTCTGACGCCTCTCACGCAGCGTTACCAAAGCGAAGTAACTCTGCAACTGCGCACCAGCGTCGAGCCGCTCGCCATGGCGTCGGCAGTGGAGCAAACCATCCATAGCCTGAATGCCGATCTGCCCATGTATGGCGTGACGACGCTGAAGGAGAAGATGCAATTAGGCAGTGTATTCGAGCGCATTGCCGTCACCTTTGCAGGTTCGTTTGGCCTTCTGGCCCTGTTGCTCGCAGGTGTGGGTATTTATGGCGTGGTGTCTTACACTACGCGGCAGCGGACGCATGAAATCGGCATCCGCATCGCTCTCGGAGCCGGCAAAGCGGCGATCCTGCGCAATGTGTTGCGCCAAGGCCTGACCCTGACCGTTGCCGGTGTGACGATCGGGGTACTGGCTTCCCTGATTGTTACGCGCTTTCTGCGCGCGGTGTTGATCGGAGTGACGGCCACAGATCTGTTCACGTATGCGACTGTGGCGATTGTGCTGTGCCTGGTGGCGATGTTTGCGTGCTATCTGCCCGCACGGCGCGCGGCAGCGGTGGATCCGGTACAGGCACTGCGCACTGAATAACCTCATGAAGAGCCGTACAGGTCTAATCGGCGCATTTGCATCTCATGCCGGGGTGTTTGATAGATTGCCATGTATACGTTTGCAGGGCGAAAGAGAAAGCAGATGATTCGAAGAGACTTCATCAAACTGGCGAGTGCGGTTGCGGCGAGTACGGCGTTATCAACGACGGCAAGCGTGGCGGAACAGGCGACGGGTTCGAGTGGGCGGGAGATAGTGCCCATCAACCGCGACTGGCGTTTTCAACCGGCAAGGGTTGAAGGAGCGGAGTCGCCGGGTTTCGATGATTCGAAGTTTCAGCGGGTCGTCATACCACACACCAACATCGAACTACCCTGGCACAGTTTCGACGACCGGGATTACGAATTCATCTCGACGTATCGGAAGCGATTCAAGTCTCCGAAGGGGATCGAGGGGAAACGTGTCTTCGTCGATTTCGAAGGTGTGATGACGGCGTCGACCGTATGGATAAATGGCGAATTGCTCGGGAACTACCGAGGCGGTTTCACACCATTTTCGTTTGAACTGACGAAGCATCTGAAGGCGGATGGCGAGAACGTGCTGGTTGTACAGGTGGATTCGACCGAGCGAGCCGATATCCCTCCGTTCGGGTATGAGATCGATTACATGACGTTTGGCGGGCTTTACAGGGAAGTGAGCCTGCGGATCGTGCCGCCTACTTACATTGACAACATTTTTGCGCAGCCCAAGGACGTGATGAGCGGCAAGCCATCCCTTTCCGTGAATTGCTTTGTAGTCGGGGAGGATCATGGCGCAGGGGAGACATCGCTGCAGGTTGAAGTGCGCGACGGCGAGAAGGTTATTGGGAGAGGCACGAGCACAATCGAACGTGTAGCCAAAGCTGGCGAGGATAAGGGTCTTGATCCATACACCGATGCGGCGGTGTATGCGACAACGGAAACGTTGAAGGATGCGGCGCGTCACACGGTAACGATCTCGAATCTGAGCGGCGTGGAGTTATGGGATTTGGGGAATCCCAAGCTTTATACAGTCCACGTGAAGCTGCTTCGAGGAGGGACAGCGATCGATGAGGATACGCGGCGAATCGGCTTCAGAGACGCCGTGTTTACCGATCATGGATTTTCTCTGAACGGCAAGATCGTGAAGCTGCGCGGATTGGATCGGCACCAAACTTTTCCCTTTGTGGGCCAGGCAATGCCAGGGAGAGTGCAGCGGAAGGATGCGGACATTCTCCGGAAAGACCTGCACTGCAACATCGTACGCACGTCTCATTATCCGCAGTCGAAGTATTTTCTCGACCGGTGCGACGAGATTGGGTTATTAGTGCTGGAGGAGATCCCAGGGTGGCAACACATTGGGAACGAAAGCTGGAAGGAGGTTGCGATCGATAATGTTGGCCGGATGATTCGGCGCGACTGGAATCATCCTTCCATCGTTTTGTGGGGTGTCCGAATTAACGAGTCACTGGACGACCACGATTTCTACACGCGAACGAATGCTCTGGCGCACGCACTGGATGATTCGCGGCAGACCGGAGGGATTCGCTACTTTCAGGAATCGGAATTTCTGGAAGATGTATTCACCATGAACGACTTTGGCTTTCCGCTGAAGCCGCCGAATCATTCCAGGTATCTGAATACCGAGTTTGTGGGGCACACCTTTCCGACCAAGTCGATCGACGATGACGAGCGGCAGCGCGAGCACACGCTTCGTCATGCACGCATCCACAATCAATTGGCATCGAACCCGCAGTATGCCGGAGGAATTGGCTGGTGCGCGTTTGACTACAACACGCACGCGAACTTCGGCTCGGGCGATCGCATATGCTATCACGGCGTGACGGACATCTTTCGCGAGCCGAAGCCGGCAGCGGGATTTTATAAGTCGCAATGCGATCCCGCGGAAGAGGTGGTGCTCGAGCCGGCGTTCCACTGGGCGAAGGGCGACGAGTCGGTCGGATTCACGAAGGCAGTGTTTTGCTCGAACTGCGATCATCTGAAGATATCTGCAAGAGCAGACAGCCTGGAGAGCAATCCATGGGTGCTGATCGCGGAACTCGATCCGGATCGAGTGGAATTTGAGCACCTGAAGTATCCGCCATTTGTGCTCGACCTCACGAAGATCGATCTCCACCAGCTGCGAATGGGGTGGGGAGATTTGCGGGCTGAGGGATATCTGGGTGGCAAGCTGGCGATAACGAAGACGATCTCGGGGAGCGGCGTGGATCGGAAATTCGTTCTGATCGCGGATGATCAGGAACTGATGGCGGATGGAGCCGATGCGACGCGGGTGGTTGCCAAAGTGACGGATGAATTTGGAGCCGTACGTGTCTTTGCAAATGATCCAATCGTGTTTGAGCTTGAGGGTCCAGCGAGACTGATCGGGGACAATCCATTCGCGCTGATCGGAGGAAGGTGTGCTGTCTGGGTGCGGGCGAGTGAAAGCGAGGGCCAAGTACGTTTGAAGGCCAGACATCCGCGACTAGGCGAGCAGACAGTGAGCATCACAGTGAGGCCGACGCAAAGAGAAAATGTCTGAGGGCTGCGAAATTTGAGCAGGCAGCATGCTGCTGCTCTGCTTGATCGGCGGCGGTATTCTGTAATCCATGACGAAAGTACTGTGTCATCGAGCGACATTCCTGGTATTTAGTGGCCTGGATTCGGTCAGTACGCAAGGTGTCATTCCCACCTAGGTAATTCGATTTGATGACTCCCGTAAATGCACTTCCATGTGCATTTTCTTGCGCTCGCCTTTATCGGCGCTAATCTAGTGATGATTCATCCAGCAATGTGCGATTTCGCGATTCGGGCCGGGAATCGAGGCTCTGAGTGCGATGGGCACGTGGCAAAAGAGTGTTGCGTGGCCAGGCACTCTATTGGGAAGTGAGCAAAGGCTGAAGCAGTCTCTGCAATTCGGTGAAGTCAATGTAACTTGCTCACTTTTCGTGCTATTACCAGGTGAGGCTCGATACACCAAGGTTGTATTTACCCGGTATGTGGCAGGCTTACACACTGAGTATCGTTGCGAGTGTCGCGGAGGCCGCGCAACGCATTCTCTTAAACGCTTCCAACTAACTGCGCTGCATTCCCCGCGCGCACGAGAGAATGATCGGCCAACATGAACGTCATCCGACAAGAGATGGCGAGCTGAGACGGGAACAGCCAGATTCTTCTGGAAACATGGTCCTCGCCTCGCAGTGAAAGTGTGCGTGGACGAGACACGCGGGAATTCGATTGAGGAAGAGGTAGTCGTATGAAGAGAATCGGCGCGGTAATTTGCTCAATTCTGATTGTTTGTCTTGGTCTCTCGGGTTGCGGCGGCGGAAGCAGCCACAAGAACTCGCAGAATACCGGGAAGGGAACCAAAACGCTGACCTCCATCACGGTGACGAGCACCGCGGCGACGTCGGTGGCTGCCGGGGGAACGTTGCAGCTTGCCGCGCGGGGCAATTACACCGATGGAACAGTGGCCGATATCACTTCGAGTGTGAACTGGTCGACTTCCAATGTTGCATTGGCGAAGGCAAGTACGGCGGGCCTGCTCACGACATACCAGCAGGGTGCTGTGACCGTCTCCGCATCGCAAGGCACGATTGCGGGAACACTGGTGATCCAGATCAACCAGGCAGCTGTGGCCTCGATCTCCGTCACCGGCGGTGGGGCAACCACCGCGGGGTCAAGTGAACAATTGAATGCCGTGGGAACCTATACGGACGGACGGGTGCTCTCGATCACGAACCTCGTCACGTGGCAGAGTTCCGATGCGACGGTGGCGACCGTCAGCCCTTCAGGCATGCTACAGGCGTTCGCAGGCGGAACGGTGACCGTGACCGCTACCATGAACTCGGTTTCCGGAGCCACATCGGTGAGTGTCAGTGGACCGACGCTCTCATCCATCGCGATCACTCCGGCTGTGTTCACGATTACCCCTGGGCAAGCCAAGCAGCTTTCGGTTCTGGGCGTGTACAGCAATGGAACCACGCAGGATGTTACGAGCCAAGTGACGTGGGTGTCCGGTACGACGAGTGCGGCGACCGTGAGCACATCGGGCCTCGTGACCGGCGTGTCCTCGGGTACATCGACAATTACAGCCACGCTGGGCGCGAAGCAAGCCGGGGCTGTGGCGACGGTGACGGCGGCTCAATTGACGCAGATCATCGTGACACCTGCGACGGCCTCGATCGCTACGGGCCAGACGCAGAACTACATGGCCAACGGCTACTTCAGCGATGGCAGTTCCACCGATTTGACGAACAGTGTCACGTGGACGTCTTCGGCGACGAATTTCGCGACGGTCGACCAAACGGGCTTGGCCACGGGTGTGAGCGCAGGCGCAGCCACGATTACGGCGTCTTCCGGTTCGATTTCAGGAAGCGCGGCCCTGACGGTTACATCCGCTGTGCTGACGGAAATCGATATCTCGCCTGATGCGCAGACCATTCCGATCGGCGGGCAACTTCAGCTTTCATTGACCGGTGCGTACAGCGACAGCACGACCCAGACACTTGGGACCGCGACCTGGTCTTCCTCCGACCCGACGCTTGCTTCGGTCGATCCGAACACCGGCATTGTGACCGGAGTTGCCAACAGCAACAACAACCCGGTGACGATTACAGCGACCTACGGCGGCTTCAGCGACACGGCTACCGTGTACGTGAGCGATGCGGTGGCAGAGTCGATTCAATTGACGCCGGCTACATCGTCCATTGCGAGCGGAACCACGCAGCAATACTCAGTCAACGTTGTCTATAGCGACGGAAGCCTTCAACCTGTTACCGCGGGGCTCTCGTGGCTCTCGTCGTCCCCATCGGTTGCGGGTATCGACGCAAATGGACTGGCAACGGGTCTCGCGACGGGTCATACCACGATTTCCGTCATGTATAACTCGATGTCCGCCACAGCGTCTTTGACGGTCACACAGGCTGTTCTGACCAATCTTGTAGTTACTCCGATCAGCACCGTTGTGGGCATCAATGGCAACGTACAGTACACGGCTACCGGCGTGTTCTCCGACAACAGCACGCAGGACCTGACATCGCAGGTTCTCTGGACGTCGTCGAACGGCGCCTCTGCAACGATCAGCGCCGGCGGCCTGGCAACGGGAGTAAGTGCCGGTACGGTCCAGATCACTGCGACGAGCGGTACCATCAGCGGCTCGGCAACCTTGAACGTGACCACAGCCACGCTGGTGTCGATTGCGATTACGCCTTCGAATCCGATCGTGCCTCCGCACTCAAAGATTCAATTGACTGCGATCGGCACGTTCAGCGATAACTCGACCCTTGTGCTCTCGGGGGTATCGTGGCGCACCAACTCCGCGAAGTACGCAATGGTCAACGGGAGCGGCGTCCTCCGTACGAAGAAGGCGACAAGTCACGCCGTGACCGTGTACGCGAGGCTGAACGGTATCACTGGAAATACCGGTGTAACGATCACGACTATGACGATTCAGTCACTGGCGATTCAGCCGTCCACTCCCACGATTGCGGCGGGCACACAGCAGCAATTCTCCCTGATGGGAACCTTCAGCGATGGAGTTACCCAGGTTGACCTGACTGCTTCGGCACGCTGGCAGACCTCGAACTACGCAGACGCGTATATCAACAGGCAGGGCGTTGCCACGGGTGTGGCCCCTGGTACGGTGACGATCACAGGCAGCATCAATGGCCAGGGATCGGCAACCAGTACTCTGACGGTTTCCAACGCAACGATCACAAGCATCAGTGTGACCCCGGCAAACTCGACAATAGCTCTGGGAGGGTCACAACAGTTTGCAGCAAGCGGACTGTTCAGCGATGGCTCCTCGGAAGACATCACCTCCGTCTGCACCTGGAGCTCTTCAAGCCCCATCGTTGCGGTGATGAATAAGAGCGGAGTGGCGTCGAGCGCATGCCATGGTCAGACGAACATCAACGCAACATTCAAGGGCGTCACGGGATCTACCCCGCTGAACGTCAATTAGGCCGAAGCTGAACGCGCTCCCCAGATCGCGTTAACGAAGAGGGCTCGCCCGGACAGGGTGAGCCCTCTTCTTTTGCGGTTTCGACCTGCGAGAGGTTCCGGTGGCGAACTCCAAGGCCATCTAAATGCGAGATGGTCGAGGGAGGCTCCGAATCATGGCGCGATCGTCCGTCAGTGTAAGCGACATGGTTTTGGCTCAATGAAAGTTGCTGTCGGGCGTCGTCGCCGGGTACAGGTCTGGGATGAGCCTCCGTTTAAGGATTGTCTTTCGACGGCGAGGATGCCTGAAGCTGGAGTTTCCACTCCAGGATTCTTGCTTTGGCCGCGGCGGCTTCAGCTTCAGGAACGTGGCCGGCCTGCTGGAGCGAGATGGAAAGAGCGGTATGGGCAAGGGGATCGTCCGGCGTGAGAGCCGTCAGCGCCAATGCCGCACCGATGGATTGTTCCAGACGTCCCGCATCACGCAGAGCGCGAATCAGGCCGTGGTGCGCCTCAAAGCAGTGCAGATCCTTGACAATCGCTGCGCGAAAGTCTGTGGACCGCGCTGGCAGCGTCTCCGGTGGCCAGATGATCCAGCCCCAGTTGAACGTGGCTGGCCGCATTATTTTTATCCGAGTCGGTCACGACATTCTTTAGGATAAGGGTTGAGCGCCAGAGTTGAACATGGCGAGAGAGCCTGCGTGGAATTGCGATGAAGAGCTACACAGAATATCTGACATTCGAGACGCGAAAACGTCGTGAAATGGTGCACATCACCGATCAGGTGCAGCAGATCGTACATCGCAGCGGAGTCCGAGACGGCTTGTGTTTCGTATCGCCGATGCACATAACGGCAGCCATCTATGTGAATGACCTCGAGAGCGGGCTGATCGAGGACATTGGCAAGTGGCTTGAGGAGCTTGCCCCGGCGCGACCGGATTATAAGCACCATCAGACTGGCGAAGACAATGGGGACGCGCATCTGAAATCGCTTCTGCTCCATCATGAGACAACGTTGCCGGTGACGGACGGGCGGCTGGACCTGGGGACATGGCAGCGTGTGTTCTACGCTGAATTCGACGGGCAACGCCGGAAGCGAGTGATCGTGAAGGTCCTGGGAGTTTCGTAGGGCCGTGATTCGATAGTAGTTTCTCCGGCCAGCAAATCGAGTCAGAAATCAGGTATATCAAAGTCGGTATGTAATCGAGAGAGGGCGCGCGTCCGGAGGATGCGTTGCGTTGCCTTGATCCGCGTCGTCTCCGGCCGGTAAGGATCGATTGCGCCGGTGGGTGGCGCCGAAATTTGCCGCAAGTTTAAAAAAGCAATAAAGTCCTGCGGGGCTGAGCCGATGAATGCATTGGGAAACGTGGTTCCTTCCACAAGGTGGCCCGGGCAGGCGATCGATGCAGGCACCGGTCAGGCACCGGCAGCAGGAACTCACTGGATCAATTCAACCGGAATAAGGAGAAATTGCATGTCACTGGGTGTCCTGAATAACATCTCCGCAATCTATGCGCAAAATAACCTGAACAGCACGCAGGCAGCGCTTTCGAAAACACTTCAGCAGTTGTCTTCCGGCTCGCGGATCAACTCGGGGGCGGATGATGCTGCCGGGTTATCGCTGGCGAACGGTCTGCAAGCCTCGGCCACAGCTCTTTCGCAGTCCGCGAGGAACGCTTCAGAGGGCGTGGATATGCTGCAAGTGGCAGACGGCGCTCTGGCGCAGATCACCAATCTGCTGAATCGTGCTGTGACACTGGCAACCGAGGCTTCGAACGGCACGATGAACACGGCTCAAATCAGTGCAGCGAACGCCGAATACAAGAATATTCTCGGAGAGATCACCAATATCAACTCGAACACCGAATATAACGGGATCGCCTCCTTCAACAAAGCGTCGGCGATTTACACGACGGACGGTACCACGAGCCAAACCGACAATGCCGCCGCTCTGGCTAAGGTGGATCCGACTACGCTCGCTCTCACTGCGGCTGGTTTCACAACCTCAGGTGGCGCGCAGACGGAACTCGGCCTTATCACGACGGCAATCGGCACGATCGCGACGGACCGTGGCCTTGTGGGTGCGACAATCAACACTCTTACGGCCGTCGGGAACGTGATGAGCACGGAAACAACCAACACGCTGGCAGCGCAAAACGATGTGACGGCAACCGACTACGGGCAGGCAACTTCGGATATGTCGAAGTACCAGATTCTGAGCCAGACAGGTATCGCGGCGCTATCTCAGGCCAACCAGTCGCAACAGTTGATTACGAAGCTGCTGCAGTAACGAAGACGTTGTTTTTATCCCAGGGAAGCACGGCGGAGAAGGCAGACGCAGGGCCTTCTCCGTTGCGCTTTGTGGACGTCGGAGTAGTCTTTTGATTTCCCTAATCTTCAGGCGCGTTTTTCGGTCCGTGAACTGATTGGGGAAGAGATCCGGAGGAGCGACTTGGGTACTGTTGGTCTGAACTTCGGCTCGGCGACGAGCGGTCAAGGGTTTGATGTTACGAGCACGGTGAATCAGATCGTGACAAATCTGCAATCCGTCGAAACGCCATGGAAGACGCAGCTTACGAAGCTCCAGAGCAGGGATACGGCGCTATCGAGTCTCGGAACACAGCTTTCGACGTTGACAACCGATCTTCAGAACCTCACCGATTTTCAAGGTGTGATGGCGAGCAAAACAGGGTCCAGCTCCGACACCAACATGCTGCAGTTGATGTCCGCCGGTCCCACGGCTGTGGCTGGAACCCACACTGTGACGGTGCAAAAGCTGGCGCAGACTTCAAGCGCTGCCTCGGATGCGATTGGAGCATCGGATGTGTTAACGGGAGGTGTCACATTTAAAGTCGGAAACGGCAAATGGCAAACCGTCAACGTGGGTGACAGCGGATCGAAGGCAACACTGTCTGGTCTGTCGGCGGCCATCAACGCGGCGGGAGCAGGTGTGCAGGCAAGTGTTTTGACGAACGCCGATGGCACGCAGAAGTTGTCTCTGGTGAGCCAGACGGGAGGCGCGGCCGGCGAAGTCACGATCGCCAATAGTACGAACAATCCTGCGAGCCCGACGACGCTGGCCGATGCTAGTACGCCGGACAAGAATGCCGGTTTAGGGCTGGCGACGATTCAGGATGGGATCGACGCGAATTTCACGTTGGACGGCGTAGGTCTCACGAGCGGAACAAACACCGTCTCCGGCGCGATCGGAGGCGTAACGTTTCAGTTGCTCTCAACCGGAGGAACTTCTGGATCAACTCCAGAAGCTATACAGGTAGTGATCGCGAACGATACTTCGAGTATTGAGTCGGCAGTTAATGCATTCGTATCGGATTACAACGCTGCGATCAAGGCAATCAATGCTCAGGAGGGGAAGGATTCATCCGGAAATGCGCAGCCACTGTATGGGACCGCTGTTCTGGCTCAAATGCAGCAAGGTCTTATGTCGGCGGTATGCGCGACATTTGGAACCGGCGCTGTCAATTCCCTTGTTTCGCTCGGAATCGGCGCAAGTACATCTGACGATGGCACGATCACACTTGACTCAAACGCGTTGATGTCTGCCCTGAATGCTCACTTTGACCAGGTCGTTTCATTCTTTCAGGATGCCGGGAATTTCGGAGAGACGTTTTTGCAAACACTCAACTGTCTCGGGAACAGCAGAAGCAGTGGAGCAATCACGCTGGCTCTCCGCGAGGACAGCAGCCAGGAGAAGACCTTGAACGATGACATTGCCGATCAGGAAGCGCGGATCGCTACGCAGAAGACAAATCTGACCAACGAGTTGAATCTAGCCAATCAGATCCTCCAATCCATCCCACAACAGATCAACCAAGTCAATGAGATGTATAGCGCGATCACAGGCTACAAAGGGAACAGCTAGGAGCATGCGATGGGAACATATCAAGCGCATGCGCTCGAAGGGGCTTCGGGCGTAGAACTGACGATTGCGCTTTATGACGGCATCATTCGCTTTATGGTTAACGCGATCGATGCGGTAGATCAAAACGATGTCGAGCGGCGACGCGCGGCGGTGAAACGCGCGATGGATATAGTCATTCACCTTCAGGCTACCCTCGACAAAGAAATCGGAGGAGAGCCGGCGAACGCCCTGGAAGGATTCTACGTGGCGATGTTTGCTTTAATGCTGCAAGGATCGCAGTCCAATTCGAGGAGGAAGTTTGAGCAGGTGATTGCGAATGTGCGAAAGGTGCGGGAGGCCTGGAAGCAGGTTTCCATCTCGCCGGAGTTGAACGCGACGAGCGCTAATACGCAAGGAGGAATTGAATTGTCTGGCACCAAGGCTCGGACATTGGCAGAAGGCCGCGACTACGCATCCTGGACCGCGTAGGGTCTGTTATCCCGCGACGGTAAGCTCTTCTTCCAGTTGCTGCTTCTGGTAAAGTCCGGCGTAGTAGCCGTTGCGGGCCAACAACTCGTCATGGTTGCCTATTTCGACGATCCTGCCGTGGTTGAGCACGGCAATTTGATCGGCATTGCGCACTGTGGAGACGCGATGCGAGATAAGAATTGTCGTTGCGGTTATGGTGTAGCTTCGCAGTCCATTGAGGATTTGCTCTTCGGTATAGGTATCCACGCTGGCGAGAGCGTCATCAAGGATGAGAATGGCAGGTCGACGTAAGAGCGCCCGGGCAATGGCGGAGCGCTGCTTCTGGCCGCCTGAGAGCGTCATGCCTCGCTCGCCAACCATGGTTTCGAGGCCTTGGGGAAATTCTTCGAATTCGCGGCGGATGTGGGCGGTTTCCGCTGCTCTCAGGAGGTCTTCGGCGGAGGCGTCGGGTGCGCCGAACAACAGATTCTCGCGAACAGTTTCGCTGAAAAGAAAGGTTTCCTGAGGCACAATGCCCATATTTCGTCGCAGCACCTCGAGCGGATATTCGCGAATGGGGCGGCCGTCGATGAAGAGCGAAGCCTGCGGTGCTTCGTAGAGTCGAGATATCAGATTGACGAGTGTGGATTTTCCAGATCCAGTGGGACCGACAATGGCGAAGCTTGATCCGGCAGGTATCTTAAGGGAAATATTGCGCAAGACAGGGATGTCGCCATAGCCGAAGGTGAGGTCTCGGAATTCAATTTCGCCATCGAGAACGGTGTGTATTGGTATTGCAGGATCGGCTTCCCGGTCGTCGATTTGCGGCGTTGCATGCAGCATTTCGTCGATACGTTTGACGGACGCAGTTCCGCGCTGGAAGAGATTCACCACCCAGCCCACGGCTATGATCGGCCAAATAAGCAAAATCATGTATGTGTTGAATGCAACGAACCCGCCGGGGGTGATGCGATGGGCGACCACTTCGTGACCGCCAACCAGCAGGGTGATGATCATGGCGATGCCGAGGATGAACTCGAGCGTCGGCCACAGCATACCCATTAGTTGGACCAGGCCCAGCGCGCGCGCGATGTAGCGCCGGTTGAGGTCCTCGAACAGGGAAATCTGCGATTGTTCCCGGCCAAAGGCGCGTACAAGACGAGCCCCGGTGTAGTTTTCCTGGGCCTGCGATGAAATTTCGGAGAAGCTCTCTTGAATTTTTTCGAACCGATCGTGGATTTTGCGCCCAAAATACTGAACGAGGATGCTGGCCAGAGGCATGGGTGCCCAGGCTACCAACGTGAGCCAGGGACTGATCCGAAGAAGGTAGTAGAGCGCTCCCAAGGTAAAGAAAACCGTATTGGCGCTGTACATCAGTGCAGGACCAAGCAACATGCGAACCGCATTCAGATCATTGGTCATGCGGGCCATAATGTCGCCGGTGCGGTATTTCTGATAGAAGTTTGCGTCTTGCCGTTCCAGTTGCAGAAAAAGATCGTTGCGGAGGTCGAATTCGATTTCGCGGGAGATGCCGATCAGGATCCAGCGCTGGGTATAGAGGAAGATGCCTTTGATGAGATAGATCGCGACGAAGACACAAGCGAGAAAGACGATACGCTCGCGGGAGACCCCTCGCCCGAGTTCGTCAATGGTCTTTTTGAGAACCTGCGGACCTTGAACGGCGGCCAGATTCGTGGCTATGCAAGCGAGGGTGCCCCAGATGTATCCCCAGCGATAGCGGCGCATGTAGCTGAAAAGCGGGCCGAGGTCCCGAAGCATGTCTCTATTGTACGAGCGATGAATCGAAAAGATTGGGGCTTGACATCCGGGAGCGGGTCAAGTGGGTGTACGCAGGAGCAGGTAACCCCCGGTAAGGGCGAAGAGAACGTCAGGGGACCATGCGGCAAGTGCCGCGGGGAGATAGTTGACGTTTCCCATGGCTTCAAACAACGCATCCACCACCCAGAAGGCGAGCGCAATAGAGATTGCGACCGCTATGCCGGTCAAAGAGCCCCTGCGCCCCATCGAGAGCGCGAAGGGGATGGCCAGGACTGCCATGACGATAGCGATCAAGGGATAGGCGAGCTTGTGCCAAAGGGCGACCCTCAGGCGCATAGTGTCGAAGCCGCTTTGGCGAAGATCTCGGATGTAGGCGCCGAGTTGCTGGAAATTCATCTCCTGAGACTGGAGATTTTCTTTTTTGAAGTAGCCTGGATCTTCGCGAATCTCAGAAAACGCGGTACTTCCGAATTCGGTGTATTGGGAGTCGTTACCGTGAATATTTCGTATCCAGCCGTTGAGGAATCGCCAGGACCCCGTCTGATCATCCCAGACGACGCGAGAGGCGAAGATTCTGCGTGACAGAGCAAAGGTAGATGGATCGAACTCGAACACCGAGAGATTGACGAAAGCATTGTCATCGCGATCGAAGAACTGGTAGTAGAAGATGTGATCAGGCTCGCCGGGGCCATGCTGGCCAAAAATCCACTTTTCTTCAGGATGGAAAAAGGTCTGTGGTGGATGTCCCTTGATCGTGCTTCGTAAGGCTTCTTGCCGGCGATTGGCCGAGGGAAGGTAATAATCTTCGAAGACGAAGAGGCATACAGCAAGAATCGCGGAGATCGCGACGACGGGGATGATGAGTCGATAAAGGCTGATTCCGGTGGCCTTCATGGCAACAATTTCGCTATTGCGATTGAGTATGCCGAATGTCACCAGCACTGCGATCAGGACCGCGAGCGGGGTTATGGAGTAGATCATGCTGGGAGCCAGGTTCAGCAGATAGTCACCCACTGTGGCAAGCGCGATGTGGTTTCGTATGATGTCTCCCACGAGTTCGAAGAACGTGAATACCAGCATGAGCATGACGAAGCTGGCCAATACCAGCAGGAACGTGCCAAAGAACTCTCGTACGACGTAACTATCCAGAAGGCGAGGGAAGATACTGCGGGAGCCAATACGTACCGAGCGGGGCTGAAGTTTTTCAAGGAGTTCTGAAAAGTGTCCTCTGTTGGCTTTTCCCGGGAGTTGCGGTCGAGATGTTCTCGAGAAAAAGCTGGAAATCGCGCTGAGCACGCGACCACCATTTGCCATTTGCCAGAGGAGAAAGCAGCCGGTAAAAGCAAAGAGCAGGTTGGCCATCCAGACACCTAGAAAAGGTGGCAGCTTGCCTTGCCGGCTCAGGGCAATACCCGTGTAGGAGAGTATGTAGTAAACGAGGACCAGCAAAACGGTAAAAACAAGGCCTGAGCTTTTACCTCCGCGCCGTGAAACAACGCCAAGTGGAACCCCAACCAGCATGAGCACAAAACAGGCTGCCGGATAGGAAAAACGGGTGTGCAATTCCAGCAGATACCTCCGTCCTTCCGGGCCGTGCGCGCGCTGTTCGAGGGTCCGCAAGGGGAGAGCATAGATGGCAGTATCCAACCGGCCGAGGTGGGTCTCTCCCTGCGGGCTAAGGATCAAGGGGAGGTCTGTCTGCTTGAAGGTCGATATGTTGTATTGCTGCGGTTGCCCCGAGACGGTTTCATGTCTCGAGCCATCCCGGAGGCGCATCAGCAGCTCTTGAGTTGAGTCATTGACGACTGTCGCAGAGGCGGCCGTAGTGATGATCGGATTGCCGGGATCTGAAACATCGGCCATGAACACACGGTCCCAATTGGAAGCGCCCGTTCCACCTCGAACATTTTGTACGTACAAAACAGCATTGCGAAAATCTTCGTAGAAGACGCGAGGCTGTATCTCGAAGGACGCCTGAGAGGTCTCCAATTCCTGTTGCATCTCGAGAATGGAGCGATTCGCCCGCGGCGCGACATAGATTGAATTGAAGAGTCCAAGCAGTGTCCCTGCGAGGGCAACGACCGACGAGACTCGCACGAAATACCAGATCCCAAGTCCGGAAGCGCGCATGGCAATGATTTCGCTGTCGGCCGCCAGGCGGCTAAGTCCCAGCAGGATGCCAACAAGGACAGCCATCGGGATGGTTGCTTTGAATGTGTTTGGGAGGTTAAAAACGAAGATTTCCGCGATACTGCCAAACGTGGAGCTGTTTCGAACGACCGCTTCGAGAATATGGTTTAAATCGCGGATGAAAAGAATGAACGTGAAAATGGCGCCGCCGATGAGCGTATAGGAAAGGATCTCGCCGAGGATATACCGGGTGAGGATGCGCACGATCAGGCTCTGCTACCAGTTTAACTGGTTGGCTGGCCAGTGAGTGCCCGTGGCTGCCACGAGCGCAATCGAAGGCTGTTGCTGAGAACACTGACGGAACTCAAAGCCATGGCGGCGGCGGCCATCCAGGGGCTCAGGAGAAAGTGGAAACCCGAATAGAACACCCCCGCCGCCAGCGGGATCCCCACGATGTTGTAAGCGGCAGCCCATAGCAGGTTTTGACGCATCACAGCGACGGTCGTGTCTGCAAGCTCGAGCGCAGAGAGGATGGCGCTGGGCTGAGCACGTAGAAGGAGCACGTCGCCAGCTTCCTGGGCCAGATCAGTGCCGCTGCCCATCGCTATACCGGCGTCGGCCTGGGCCAAGGCAGCAGCATCGTTGATGCCATCACCAACCATTGCAACGCGCAAACCTTGTTGCTGGAGGGTGCGAATGTAGGCCAACTTGCCGGCGGGATCAAGACCTGCTTCCACTTCCGCAATGCCGGCCTGATTGGCAATGGGAGCCGAGGCACCGGCAGAGTCACCGGTAAGCATCAGGACGCGCAGACCTCTTTTGCGCAGCGCTGCAACCGCACCAGGAGTATCGGGACGGAGTGAATCACGAGTATCGAAACAACCGATGGATTGCCCGTCGAGGGCAAACCAGAGCCGAGATGTGCCAGGCTTCGACGGCGGAATGCTGTCTGGGAAGCGAATTCCGCATTCCAGGAACAGGGCCTCATTTCCGATGAGGCAATCGTAGTCTTCCACGCGCCCTGTTACTCCCCGGCCAGGAATGATCTGCACCCCATGAGCGGGTTCCCACTTGATGCTCTGCGCGCGCGCATAGTCGACAACAGCCTGGGCCAGGGGGTGATTTGAGCGCTCTTCAACAGCAGCGGCCAGACGCAGCAGGTCGTTTTCTGAGTATCCCTTCACCGGACGGACGGCCTGTAGAACCGGACGGCCGATGGTAAGCGTACCCGTTTTGTCGAGAACGATAGCTTTGAGATTGGCCATCCGCTCGAGTGCCTCCCCGCCCTTGAACAGAACCCCCAGCTGTGCGCCTCTTCCTACAGCAACGGTGAGAGCGGCAGGTACGGCAAGACCCATGGCGCATGGGCAGGCAATGACAAGGACCGAAACCGTGGAGGCCAGGGCCATCGGGACGGAGCCCGTAGTAATGTACCAGGCCCCGAATGTGATGATGGCCAGCAACAGAACGACGGGGACAAAAATCGAGCTGACACGATCGGCTAACCGTTCCGTTGGCGCCCGAGACGATTGGGCTTGTTCGACCAACCGGGTGATCTGCGCGAGCATAGTGTCTTCGCCAAGGGATTCGGCCCGGACCTCAACCGCTCCATCGTAGTTAAGTGAACCGGCCAGTACCCGGTTACCCGCTTCGCGCGGCAGGGGAGTCGCTTCACCCGTCAGCATCGATTCATCTACGCTTGTGCGGCCGTCAACGATGGTGGCATCCACGGGAAATCGTTCGCCGGGCAATACCAGGACATGATCGGCGATCCGAATCTCCTCAAGGGGAACCATTGTCTGGGTACCGTCGACAATGCGGCGCGCTGTTGAGGGGCGTAACCGGCTTAAGCCACGGACCGCGGCCAGGGCTCGTTGCTTAGCCCGAGCCTCAAGCGCCTTACCCAGGAGCAGGAAACCGATAATCATGAGTACAGCGTCGAAGTACACCTCGCGCCCTGAAGCAGGAGCGATTGTGGCATAGGCGGAATAAAGGAAAGCCACTCCTGTTCCCAAGCTGACAAGGGTATTCATGTTCGTGGTTCCGTGCCGCAGGGCCCGGGCTGCAGCGGCATAGATTCCTCCCCCGGCCCAGATCATGAGGACAGTTGTGAGCGCGAATAGCGACCAGCGAAGTGTGTCGTGCGGAATCTGATAGAGCCAGGGCAGGGAGTCCATCAACAGGTGATCGATCGGTCCCATCTCTGTTCCCAGCGGCATCGAGAACAGCATGACAAGGACGCCGGCAATGAGAGTGGCCGCTGCCTTAACTTCAGAACTGCCGTATCTTGAATGCGGTGTCTGTGTTTCGTTCACCGTGGAGTGAGGGAGAACCGCGTCGTATCCCACGCTGCGAACGGCTTCGATCAACTTCTCGGCGGATGCCTCCGATGGGTCAAAGACTATGCTCGCCCGATTTGCCATCAGGTCAACATGCGCAGATTTCACGCCGGCCGTTTCTTTGAGGGCGCTCTCCACGTGATGCTGGCAAGCAGCACACGTCATCCCGATCACCGGTAGAGTGAGCGACTCTGTCTCTTGCACAGGCATCTTCCCTCTACTGTTCCAAGTGAGCGCTGTACCCTGCCTTCGCCAGGGCGGCTATTGCGGCATCCACGGGGGGCGGATCGCCAGCCGACTTCAGCCGTGCGGCTCCGATACGAACTTCTTCGACCTGCAAACCCTCGGTTGAATTCAATGCCTGGCTTACCCGTCGCACGCAGGAACCGCAGTGCATTCCATCGACATGCAAAGTGAACTCCGCCATGATGTTCTCCCTGGTTAATCTGATGATACTCGGGTTTTTTCGGTGCTTGAATTCCCGAAGAAGAACGGTTCGGTACGCAAGTGCTAGTAGCGATCTATTCTAGAAACAACAGTGGCTAAAGTCATCCAGCGCGAGTTTCCTGAGGCTCCGATCGTCGGTGTAGGGGCCGTGGTAGTGGATCGGGGGCGGGTTCTGTTGGTGCAGCGAGGCCGGGAGCCCTCAAAAGGAAAGTGGTCATTGCCCGGCGGAATGCTGGAATTGGGCGAATCGCTCATCGAAGGCGTGAAGCGAGAGGTTGCCGAAGAGACTGGGCTGGAGGTAGAGGCGATAGAGTTGGTCGAACTCATTGACCGCGTCCTTCGCGAAACTGAGCCACAGGGCGGACGCGTTCGATACCACTATGTGATCGCCGACTATTTGTGCCGCGTCGTGGGAGGCATTTTGATGGCGGCCTCAGATGCAACGGCGGTGCGATGGACAGAGCGCGCGGAGTGGAGCAGCGCCAGAGCGCCGGCCTCGATCTCGATCCGATCACCGTCCGTGTCATTGAAAAGGGCTGGCAGATGGCGCGAGAACTCGATCCTGCCGAAAAGGAGTGCCGGTGACGAAAACCCGGAGACGCTGGTCGATAGCCTTTTCTCTTATTGCACTGCTGGTTTTATTGGCGATTGTGATTTTGATGCGGCCGCTGAGCGTTTTTCGGTGGTTCAACCAGATACAGATGTACTGGATCGGCGCGCGGAACCACGAAACTGTTGTCGACGGCTATCGGATTCACTATTACGCGCTAGGGCCGGAGCGTGGTTCGCCGGTCGTGCTCGTACATGGTCTGGGCGGCCGCTCTGAAGATTGGGAAAAGCTCGCGCCACATCTGGCGGAAGCTGGATACCGTGTCTATCTACCCGATCTGCCTGGTTTCGGCCAAAGTGATAAGCCCGAGAACTTCTCTTATTCGGTTACCGATCAATCCAAGGTTGTCGTCGGCTTCTTTAATGCCCTTGGGCTCAAGCAGGCGGATCTCGGTGGCTGGTCGATGGGTGGATGGGTCGTGCAATTGGTAGCAGGGAACCATCCGGAACGCGTACGCAGGCTTATGCTCTTCGACAGTGCCGGTCTCTATATGAAGCCGGATTGGGACACCAGACTTTTTACACCAATATCCCCAGCAGAGATCGAAAAGCTCGATGCGCTGCTGATGCCTCATCCGCCCCGGCTGCCCGGCTTTATCGCCCGCGACATTTTGAGGGTTACCAGCGAACATGCATGGATCATGCGCCGTGCGATGGCCACCATGCTGCAAGGCAGCGAAACGACCGATACGCTGCTGCCGCAACTTAAGATGCCGGTTCTTATCGTATGGGGCGAAAAAGATCAGATCACTCCGCTGGGGGAAGGCGAGAGGATCCACCAACTCATTCCCCAATCTCAAATGCAACTGGTGGACGGCTGCGGGCATCTGGCGCCCAATGAGTGCGCTGCGCAGATCGGCCCTGTGGTTGTCAGATTTTTGGAATTGCCGAACTGACCCGCAAAAAAATGGCGAGGTCCATTTTGACCCCGCCCTGAGGAAGCATTTGAGATTCAGAAACTGACGCGCGCGCTGATTTGAATTTCGCGGCCGGGAGTGGAGACTTCGGTGACGCTGCCGAAGTTGGAGGTATTCACAAACCGGTTCGGGGTACCCAGATTCGTGTGGTTGAGAGCGTTGAAAAACTCGCCACGCATTTCGAATTGAGCTTTCTCAGCGATGGTGAAAGCGCGGGAGACGGCGAGATCCATCGTGACCATGCTGGGGCCGTAGACCGAGTTTCGGCCGACGTCGCCGTAAGTGTATGCCGGTGGCGTTGCGAAGGCTTTCGGATTAATCCAATTGATTGAGTTGCGCGTTCCGGAGGGGAAAATCTTCTCCCCGGTGAGATTAGCGCGGATCGGATTCTCGCCGACCACGGTTCCCGCATTTGCCGTATCGCCAAAGACGGACACGGTGAAGGGGAAGCCGGTTTGGCCTGAAAGACCATGGAGCCGAGCCAGTCACGACTTAGCGCCTGCATGAGGTGGCTGGAGCCCCATAGCGTGCGAACTGTAAACCGTGCTGAGTGCGAAGCGGTGGCGAACGTCGCAGGCTGGTCCTTTTTCGGCATTCAAATCGTCGTTGTTCTGCGGTGTGGCCGCCTCGAACATGGGCGAACGGAAGTCAGGAGCATTTGCAAGCGCCTTGGCATAGGTGTAATTGGCGAGGAAGCTGAGGCCGTTGGCATACCTGCGCCGAGCGTTCACATAACCGGCGTCATACCAGCTCTGGGAGGTGTTCTCGAGCAGGTTCATTGTGCTTACCGGGAAGGTGGAACTGACTACTGTCACGTCCGGCGGAAAGGTGGTATCGGGGACGAAGCTGATCTTCGGAAAGGGGCGCCGCGGCTGAATCAGGCCCGGTCCGGGCTGCGCATTGTTGATGAGGTGAGAGCGCTGCAAGTGGAATCCGCCCGCGCCGAGATAGCCGAGTTCGATGGTTGTTGCGCTGCCGATCTGCTTTTCCAGTGACGCGCTCCATTGCTGGATGTACTGTGGCGGAGCGTGCAGTTGGAGGCCTGTGAAGCTGACGACCGAAACGCCAAGCACGGGCGCGGGGAAATTGAACGTGTTGATGCTCGGAATAAACGGATCGCTTTGAGAAGTGAGAGGAAATACATACGGAACGTTGTGACGCTGATTGCACCAGGTGTTCATGTCGACGGGGGTGTAGAAGATGCCGTAGGCAACGTGAGCGACAACTCCGAAGCGCGGCAGATTCTGGGCGAGTCCCATCCGCGGCGCGAAGTTGGTGTGATTGGCATACATCAGACCCCTCGGATAACCGTTCTGGCCGCCAATGAAGACCTGTGGGGTTCCGCTGCTAAGGTCGAGATTGCTGTTGGTGTACTTAATATCGACGAGCGGACTCATGTATTCGTAGCGAAGGCCATAGATGAGCGTGGTGGTTGATGTCAGGCGCCAGGCATCCTGTCCGTAGCCGTCTGCGTACCACTGGCGCAGGTCCATCTGTGGCACGCCTGCCTGGCCCTGGCGGGCTGCAGGCAAACCAAGCTCGAAGCTGGCGAGAGCAGAACCGGTGCTGCCGTCGTTGAGTGCATATTCTGTTGTGAACCCGTTGGTGAACTGGTAGTAGCCCCGGTTCTGGAAGAAGCCCACATGGGCCAGATGTAGTTCTGATACACTGCGCCGAACTTTGCGCTATGGCGGCCAATCTGCCAATTGAGAGTATCGCGGCCTTCGATAACCGTGTCCCAGGCGTGCATGGGGGTTGCGAGGTAGTTGTCGCCGAGCGGAGTATAGCCCTGGACATTGAAGTAAGGCGCGCCCCACGCCGGTGGGCCGCCAAAACCGGTGCCGGTGATGCCCAGTTCGCCGACGATGTTATTGACGTTGGCGCTCTCGGTGAAGTGGCTCATGACCAGGCGGGAGGCCGCAACCGAAGCGGAGTTTACCATCTGCGAAGAAATGACGTGATTCCACGCGAGGATCGCATTCTGCGAGAAATCATCGTGGTTGAAGCCAAAGCCGGGTAGGCCCATTGCGGATGGAATCCGTATTCGGCGGAGGCAGAGTAGCGGAAGTACATCAGGTCTCCGTTGCCGAAGATGTGGTCGACGCGCGCCGTTCCCTGGTCCTGGTTCATGCGTTGCTTAGGCAAATAGAGAAAGTTGTTTGCGTCGTTGCCTGCACCCACTACGGTGGGCTGACCCATCATCGTCATTCCGCCCATATCCATTGTGTTGGGTTGAGGCGTGTACTTGGTTAGCATGATCGAGGCGACTTGCGAAATGCGATCGGGGGGAATCACATTTTTCACCCCGTTGTATTCAAATTGCTGGCGGATGTACTGCGGATTTGATTTGCTGACGGGCAGGCTGGGGTTGTAGTTCGGATTGGGCTGGGTTGTGCTGGGATCGTAAATATCGACCCCGCTCTGGCTGAAGTCGCCAGCATCCTCCTCGGCGCGTTGGCACTGTGTCGACCATGGCGATGGTTTCGACATTTCGGAGGCCTTCGTAATTCAGGAAGAAGAACGTCTTTCCTGAGTGCCAGACTGGGCCACCGAGGGAGGCGCCAAAGTTATTTTGCACCAGGAAATTTGACATGCCCATGTCATTGAACGAATGGGCATCCATCGCGCCGTTGCGAAGAAACTCATAGGCGGTCCCGTGGAGATTCGTGGTTCCCGAGCGCGTAATGATGTTGATCTGGCCGCCGCCCGCTCCGCCCATATCGGCCGAGTAGCTGCCTGTTTCTACTTGAAATTCCTTCACGGCATCGGGTGAGGCGCTTAAGTTTTGAGTGCTGAATGTCGGGTCGGTATTGGTTGCACCGTCCAGCAGGAAATAGTTGGCGTTGGGACGGCTTCCACCGATGCTGACGGCTGAACGCTGTCCGGGCCGCCAATAGAGCGGATTCATGTCTCCTGTAGCAGCGCCGTGGCTCACGTGAGCCCCTGGAACGGTCAGCACCAGGTCGATGAGCAAGCGGCCGTTCAGGGGGAGAGACGAAACCGATCGCTGATCTACGACCTCGCCGACGCTCGCATCCTGGGTCTTGAGCAGTTCACTCGAGGCTTCCACGTTAATGGTTTGCTGGCCTCCACTGACATGCATGTCGAGATCGATGGTTGCCTGCTGTCCAACCTCGAGTGTGATGTTCTGCTTTTCTTCCGCGAACCCGTTGCTGTTAACAGTGAGGGTGTATTCTCCGGGCTGCAGACCGGCGATCTCATAAAGGCCTGTGGCGTTCGAAACCACTTCGCGCTGGCCACCAGTGCTCAGTTCAGTGGCCTGAATATGGGCACCAGGGATTGCATGGTGTTGTTGATCGAAGACAGAGCCGCGTACGACGGCGTAATTACTCTGTGCTTCGGCACCAGCCGCGGCAAAGAGGAGACAGAGTGAGGCCATGAATAGTTTGCGCAACTTGACTCTCCAAAAATGAACTGGCTAACGAATCGCGACCGAAGGCGAGAATCGGAAGATCCAGCAACTTACAGACAGGACACTTCTCCTCTGCCAGCGCCGTATTGATGTCTGGGAAGTTGGCGCTATCGCTGGTTCGAGATTGCGGCTTTCCTCACCCTGGAGGCATCGGAGAAATGATGGGTACGTGGGTCCATCTTTTGATGGAGAATCAAAAAGGCCACTCCATTGGAGTGGCCTTTTAAGCGGAAATGCCACGCCCCCTAGACGTTGATGACGGAGCAGAGTTCCTTTACAGCAGCGGCGCTCTTTTTCAGAGCGGCTTCTTCTTCATCAGTGAGCTTGATTTCGATAATCTTCTCAAGACCCGCTGCTCCCAGTTTGCAGGGCACGCCAATGTAATAGCCTTCGATGCCGTACTCGCCCTGGAGATAAGCAGCACAAGGGAGAATCTTCTTCTTGTCCTTCAGGATGGCTTCAACCATTTCGACCGCGGCAGCGGAGGGTGCATAGTAGGCGCTTCCGGTCTTGAGGTACTTCACGATTTCGGCGCCGCCATCACGCGTCCGTTGCACGATTGCTTCGAGACGCTCGGCGGGAATGAGTTCGGTAATCGGAATGCCGGCAACGGTGGAGTATCGCGGGAGCGGTACCATCGTGTCGCCGTGTCCGCCGAGAACGAAGGCAGTCACGTTTTCGACGCTGACGTTCAGTTCTTCAGCGATAAAGGTGCGGAAGCGGGCAGAGTCGAGCACGCCGGCCATACCGATAACCCGCTCTCGATTGAATCCAGCCTGACGGTATGCAGCCTGGGCCATGGCGTCGAGGGGGTTGGACACGATGATAAGGATGCTCTCCGGCGATTGCGCAACTACCTTGGATACGACGTCCGACATGATTTTGAAATTCGTATGCAGCAGGTCATCGCGGCTCATTCCTGGCTTGCGGGGGATTCCGGCGGTGATCACCACGATGTCGGAGTTGGCCGTGGCTCCATAATCGTTTGAACCGGTGACGTATACATCCCGTTTCTCGATCGGCATGGCTTCGAGCAGATCGAGCGCCTTGCCCTGGGGCACGCCTTCGACAACATCAATGAGCACTACGTCGGCAAGTTCCTTCGCCGCAATCCAGTGTGCTGCTGTGGCGCCCACATTTCCGGCACCGACAATTGAAACCTTCTTCCGCATTCTGTTCTCCTGATTCATTCGTTCAATGTTCGAGTTCAGGGTTGCTTAACTCGGAACCTGGAACTACGAACCAGTTCACATGTTTTCAATGATTCGCGTGGCGAATTCGCTGGTGCCGACTTTTGTGGCACCGGCTGTCTGGCGCTCGAAGTCATACGTTACAAACTTCTGCTGGATGGTCTTCTCCAGCGCGACTTCGATCATCTTGGCGGCTTCTTTCCAGCCGATGAAGTCAAGCATCATGACGCCGGAAAGAATCACGGAACCGGGATTGATGACATCCTTGTCGGCATACTTCGGAGCCGTGCCGTGCGTGGCTTCAAAGACGGCATAGCCATCGCCGATGTTTGCTCCCGGTGCGATGCCGAGGCCTCCCACCTGCGCGGCGGCCGCGTCCGAGATGTAGTCACCATTCAGATTGGTCGTGGCGAGAATGCTGTAATCAGACGGACGGATGATGATCTGCTGGAAGATCGAGTCGGCTATCCGGTCGTTAATTAAGACCTTCGACTTCCATGCGCCGTTGCCGTGGGTTTTGCCGATGGAGTCGAGAACGGACTTGACCTCGGCATAGACCGAATCGCGAAAACTTTGCGGTGCGAACTCGAGCCCCGGTTCGATCAGCGCGGCATTCTCTTCGATTGAGATTCCCGGATTGGCTTCAACATTGCCGAGAATCCAGCTCTCACGCTCCGTCACTGTGCTATCGCGGAACTCCTGCGTTGCGACTTCGTAGCCCCATTCGCGGAAAGCGCCCTCGGTGAACTTCTGGATGTTGCCCTTGTGGACCAGGGTGACGCTCTTACGGCCCGTCTCCAGGGCGTAGCGGATGGCGTAGCGGACAAGACGCTTGGTGCCAAAGATGGAGATCGGTTTGATTCCGACGCCGGAATCCTGGCGTATTTTCTTCTTGCCGCCTTTGAGCAGGTCGTCATTCACAAATTCAATCAGGCGCGCGGCGTCTTCGCTGCCCTGTTTAAATTCGATTCCCGAATACACATCTTCAGTGTTCTCTCGGAATATGACGATGTTGACCTTTTCAGGGCTCTTAACGGGGCTCGGTACGCCCTGATAGTAGCGAACCGGACGAACACAGGCGTAGAGATCGAGAATTTGCCGGAGCGCCACGTTGAGTGAGCGAATCCCTCCTCCGACCGGTGTCGTCAAGGGTCCCTTGATCGAGACACGAAGGTCGCGCGCCGCGTTTACTGACTCGTCGGGAAGCCAGGTATTGAATTGACGGAAGGCCTTCTCGCCGGCAAAGATCTCAAACCATTTGATCTTGCGCTTGCCGCCATATGCTTTTTCAACTGCCGCATCGAAGACCCGTTGCGAGGCCTTCCAAATGTCGCGTCCGGTTCCGTCGCCCTCGATGAAAGGGATGATGGGATTGTCGGGGACCTGATACTGGCCGTGACTGTACTCGATGGGCTTGCCGTCCTGCGGCAATTCCAGCCCGTTGTAGGTGTTTGGCATTTGTCCTTTGGATTTCCTTCCCGCGATAGGGTGTAAGGGAAGGCTAACACCTTGAATTTAGGAGTGGCAACGGCGCGTGGCCGGCGACAAGAATCGCAGAACTACAAAAGGATTGCGCGACCGGGGGGCAACCCTTCCAGCCTGGAACCGCGGCAAAACGCTACTGCACCGGCGCGTTTTGGAAATCGTTCATGTCGAGCCTCGGAATGCCGAAGTGTCCACGCAGATGAAGCAGGTCAACGGGGCTGAGGTTTCCCGCAACCGTGACCAGCGTGAGACTTCTGGGCGTCTCTGCCAGCACTACCGCACCGCGAACATTCATGCCGTCAAGCACAAACCAGACATCGGTCGAACCGTTGCGGACAGCGCCACCATGATCTGAAGTTGTCACTACGTGCTTCCATCCGCGAAGGTGGTAGGCGGCCCGAATCGCCTGGACCGCGCCTTCATCGGGAATGCCGGATCCGTTGAAACGCATGGTATGGACGCTCACTCCGTCGAGCTTATTGATCGCCTGGCGGACGGGCGCGTCCGAGTCCGGCACAATGCCAGCGGCGACTCCCAGGAGCGTGCGATCCAGCGTGAAGTTCTCCTTGATGGGTGCTGAGGCGCTCAACTGCGAAAGTGCAGGCGGAACCCAATCCAGGGGGACCGGACTTGCATCCGGGGGATACTCGCGCGATGGTGGAGGACCGGAAGGAGTCCCGTACTCTTGAGCGACAGCCAGAGCACAGCCAAGAGCGGCGCTTAGCAGAGAGATCCCGAGAAGGAGAGTCAGCTTCATAAGGGTTCAAACGCGGGTCTTCAACAAAAGTTCTTGTTGGAGCCAAGAAAATCGGAATCCCGGGCCAGAATCGTAAGAAGCTTGGGGGAGTTTGCTCATTTCTTGGCTACCTTCGCTTGAATAGAGGATTAAAAGCAAAGCATTGTCGTATCAGCGGCAAAGATGCGATAAACTCATGCGGGTAAGTCAATTGGCTCACCACCGCCAATCTCAGGGAGGACACATAGAAATTGGGAAAAAGCATGGTCCCGAAGAAGATTTTCTTCACCAAGGGCGTAGGAAAACATAAGGAGCGTTTGACTTCCTTTGAGCTAGCCCTTCGGGATGCGGGCATTGCCTCCCAGAACCTGGTGCGTGTCAGCTCCATTTTCCCGCCTCGCTGCAAAATTATCTCGCGCAAAGAGGGCCAGAAATATCTCAACCACGGTGAGGTTGTTTTCGCGGTCATCGCGGAGAACTCTACCCGGGAGCCGCATCGTCTTTGCGTTTCCAGCATTGGTGTCGCGATTCCTGCGGACAAGGACGCCTACGGCTACCTGAGTGAACACCACAGCTTTGGCGAAACGGAGGATCAGGCCGGCGAGTACGCTGAAGAACTGGCCGCTGAGATGTTGGCCACAACGCTGGATGTCGATTTCGATCCGGATAAAAGCTGGGATGAGAAAAAGGAGATTTACCGGATCTCCAATAAAATTGTTCGGACGAGCAACGTGACCCAGTCGGCCGTCGGCGATAAGCGCGGTCTGTGGACAACCACGATCGCTGCGGCAGTGTTGCTTCTCGAAGAATAGCGGCTGCGTTCAGCATCCTTTAGTAATCGCATTGCATTTCGGGCCGGTTGCTTCGTAGCCGGGATTGGTATTGTCACCTTGTGCCAGGAATGGCAGTGACTGCAGAAGGATTTTGGCTTGATGGATAACACTCGGAGATACAGAGTCGGATTGGTGCAGATGCGCATGGGCCCCGATCCCGACGCTAACCTAGAGGCTGCTGTTGCCCATATCCGCGAGGCGGGAAGGCGAGGGGCAAATATCGTATGTCTGCCCGAGTTGTTTCGCGCTCAATATTTTTGCCAGCGGGAAGATATTAAGTTATTCGATCTGGCCGAGCCGATTCCCGGTCCCTCGACCGAATGTTTGGCAGAAATTGCGCGCGAGTTGCGGATCGTGATTGTCGCATCGCTTTTTGAGCGGCGCGCAGCAGGACTTTATCACAATACCGCAGTAACTCTGGGGCAGGACGGCAGCATCATCAGCGTCTACCGCAAGATGCATATTCCTGACGATCCCTTGTATTACGAAAAGTTCTATTTCACGCCGGGCGATCTGGGATTCAAAGCTGTCGATACGCCCGTAGGGCGCGTCGGAACGCTGGTTTGCTGGGACCAGTGGTATCCGGAAGGCGCGCGGCTGACGGCTCTGCAAGGAGCGGAGGTGCTGTTCTATCCGACGGCGATCGGCTGGCATCCGACGGAGAAAGAGGAGTTTGGCGCGGCGCAATACGATGCGTGGCAGACAATTCAGCGCGCTCACGCCATCGCCAATGGTGTCTACGTTGCGGGCGTGAATCGAGTGGGGCATGAGAACGGCGATGTGCGTGGCGATCGCTCCAGCGGCCCAGGGCTGGAATTCTGGGGAGGCAGTTTTCTTGCCGATCCGTTTGGGCGCATCGTTGCCAAGGCATCGCACACCGAGGAAGAGATCCTGATCGGGGAAATCGATCTCTCCCTGCTTGAAGACACGCGCCGCAACTGGCCGTTTCTACGTGATCGGAGGATCGATGCTTATGCGCCGATCACCAGCCGATTTCTCGATCCCGGTTTCGGAGACGGCAAGTAGACATGAGCCACAGGACTCCGCGCGAAGCGGGCTTTCGTATGCCTGCCGAATGGGAAAGGCACGAGGCGACATGGCTTGCGTGGCCGCATAATCCGGAGGACTGGCCGGGAAAATTCCAGGCGATTCCATGGCTGTACGCGGAGATTGTTCGGCTGCTGGCTGCGAGAGAGCGCGTCCATCTACTGGTGCAGGATGAGAAGGAGCAACGCCGGGCGACAAGCATTCTCGAACGCGCGAACGCAAATGTTGAGAATGTGAGTTTGCATCAGTGGCCGACGGATCGTGTGTGGACGCGCGACTCTGGTCCGATTTTTGTGCGAAACGCGCATGGCGAAGTCGCAGTTACGAATTGGCGGTTCAATGCGTGGGCGAAATATCCCGATTGGCACTTGGACGATGAGATTCCAGGACGCGCCGCTGAACTGCTAGGCGTGCCGCAGTGGCAGCCGACGATTGACGTTGGCGGGGAGAAACGCAGGCTGGTGCTCGAAGGCGGGTCGATTGATACCAATGGGCAGGGATTCTGCTGACGACAGAAGAGTGTCTGCTTAGCGAGGTGCAGCAACGCAATCCGGGAGTCGGCCGCGAAGAACTGGAGCGGGCCTTCAGCGATTTTCTCGGCATTGACAAGGTTCTGTGGCTGGATCGGGGAATTGCGGGGGACGATACGCACGGGCATGTCGACGACATTACGCGCTTCGTCGGGCCGGCCACGATTCTCACCGCCGTCGAACCGAACACGAAGGACTACAACCACGAACCTCTGGCTGAGAATCTTAAACGTCTGAAACAGGCCCGGACACAGGATGGCAGGCAGTTCACGGTTGTCGAATTGCCGTTGCCGCGGCCGGTTGTTTTTCGAAACCAGAGACTGCCGGCGAGCTATGCGAACTTCTACATCGCGAACGGGCTCGTACTGGTGCCCACCTTTCATGATCCGAACGACCGCATTGCGCTTGGAATTATCGCCGAGCTTTTTCCGGACCGCGAAGTCATCGGGATCCACGCTGTCGACCTGGTGTGGGGGCTCGGGACGCTGCATTGCATGACCCAGCAGCAGCCGGCGGTGTTAAAAAACTCCGCTGGAGGCGGTTAGCTCCTTTTCGGTATCGAAGTTCGAGCCGAGTGCAGTTGAGGTTCGCTTCCCTCCCAATTGCCACGATGAATCCAGGTAAGAACGACGAAAATTCCGGCGAAGCTGCCGCTTTTCGAACGGTCGCATGGATATCTGATAGGTACCGTGCGCTCAAGTTACCGAAAAGTCATGTACAGATGCGGCAAACGGGATTTAGTCTCTATCACCGACTCATCGGATCCAGCAAAACAGTCCACGTGACGGAGCCGCCGACTGCCATCCGGCAGCTTTTAGGTAAACATGTCAGGGCATAGAGAATAGTGGCGGCGTCGGGGCTGCGGCAAAGACAGGAAGACGATCGGAAGAGGCAAAGCGATTGTCCACAGAGAAACCGGCGCTGCCGATTGGAGCGTATTACCGGCCAGAGTTAGATGTTGTGCGCTTTCTTGCTTTCTTCCTGGTGTTTCTTTCACACAACTTGCCAAGATCTGCAACACCACGAATCGCTGGCCTGTTTGGAGTTATTACGCCGATCTTCGTTGCGTCAACGAATGCCTGCACCTTTGGCGTGAGCCTATTTCTTACGTTAAGTGCGTTTCTGATTTTCGAATTGCTGCTTCGCGAGAAAAAGGCGACCGGCTCCGTCAGTGTGAAGGAATTTTATTTTCGCCGCATTCTTCGCATCTGGCCGCTTTACTATACCGGGCTCGCTATAGGACTTCTGTATGCCTTTACACCGCTTGGGAGCCGAAGCGGGATCGCAGGTTTCGGCTGGTATGCCATTTTCATGGGCTCATGGCATGCAGCGACGCACGGCTGGCTCGACAATCCGATGTTTGTCCTGTGGACGGTTTCCATTGAGGAGCAGTTCTATGCGGTCGCGCCATGGCTCCCCAAATGCTTCAACAGGAAGTCTCTCGCAGGTATTTCCATTGGCATTGTTGTTGTTTCCAATCTGTGGATCTGTCATTTGAGAGCGGAAGGCGTGGATGGTGACCGGATATGGGCGAACTCGATCGTGCAGTTTCAGTGCTTCGCCATCGGGATTCTCCTTTGCCTGATTCTTGGTGGCCGATTACCTCGAATGAATTCCTGGAGAAGGCTCTTGCTCCTGGCCGGCGCGGCGACATGCTGGATCTTCGCGGCCTACAAGCCGATGCACGCTGATTTCGGGATTGTTTCGGAGAGCGGCGTATGGCCATACTTCACCGGCTATCTATTTGCGTCTCTCGGCTCAGTATTGGTTCTTGTTGCGTTTCTGGGGATTGATCGCAGGCTGCTTCCGGGATGGGCGGTGTCATTGGGACGGATTTCCTTTGGGCTTTACGTCTTTCATGTGTTGGCCCATGACCTGGTTACAGGAGTTCTCAGAGCTGTTCCCCTGGTGGGGTTGTCGAGGCTGGCCGTGACGATTTGCGCCACCTTTGGTCTGACCGTGCTGATGGCGAGAATCAGCTATCGAAACTTGGAAATGCCGTTTCTGAGGTTGAAAGCGCGGCATGCTCTGATTCAGAGCCAGCCACTCTGAACTGCGATTGCATCGGAGCGACTCTTTCTATCCGAGTGGGATTCAACGCTGAGGGATTTGCCGTAGTATTTGGGCATGATTTCTGATCTGGATGTGATGCGAACTGCCCTGGCGGAGGCGCAGAGGTCAGCGGAAGCCGGTGAGGTTCCGATTGGGGCCGTCGTGGTGCACGATGGGGCGATCATCGCGCGCGGGCAGAACTCGGTGATCCGGACCAGCGACCCAACTGCACATGCGGAAATTGTGGCGATGCGGCATGCGGCCAACATGCTGGGGAATTACCGTCTTAATGACTGCACGATGTTTGTAACATTGGAGCCGTGTGCGATGTGCGCGGGAGCGATGATTCACGCGCGGATTGAGCGGCTGGTGTACGGCACGGCCGATCCGAAGGCGGGAGCATGCGGATCGGTGCTGTCGGTGTTGAATCACCCGCAGTTGAATCACCAGATGAAGGTGGAGCAGGGGATTATGGCGGAAGAGGCTTCAGAGTTGCTGAGGAGTTTTTTCCGGGAGCGGCGATGAGCGCGTCATCTGAGCTATCACTGCAGGCGATCGCAAGCGCGGTCTGCGTTCCGATACTTAACAGAGTCCACTGAGGTCCACGACACTTTTAACTCCGAGTGAGGGCCTGGATTCTTTCGCTTTGTTCGGGCCATTTGGCGGCGAGTTCGGCGAAGGTGGCATTGTGATAGTCGGCGTAGTCGAAACCTGGGACGACGGTGCAGCCCAGCAGTGCGATTTTGCCGGTCTCCGATGAGGCGCGTGCCCTGCCAGACGCCGGCGGGACGACCAGAACCTGGACGTTCGTGGCCGGCGAGCAGATCCGGGCCGAGGGTGAAGACGGCCGAGCGTCCATCGGGGTAAGAGCTGCAGCATTTCGACGGGATCGCCGAGGTAGAAGTGGAACATCTCGTCGGAATCGAGCAATGCATCTCGGAGAAGATGCCGGCCTCGAGCAGGTAATAGATGGCAGTTCCCTGGGCGCGCGTGCCGCGGGTCGTTTCGACGGTTCCGGCGGAGGTGTAGGTGCGACGGAAATATCCACCCTCGATCGGGTGCGGCTCCAAGCTTGAGCATCTTCATTACATCTGTTCATCCGTCACAGATCAATAGCAATCGACCGCATCTAGAATTGAGGTATGAAGGTTCAGGTGTATACGGCCGCATGGTGCAGGGACTGCAGGGCGGCGAAAGCAGTTTCTCGACTCTCACGGGATAGCTTACACAGAAATCAATGTCGATCTGGACCCCGCGGCTTCGGCTGAGGTCATCCGCCATGTCGGCAAGCGCGCCATTCCGCAACTGGTGATTGACGGCGAGTGGTTCCAGCCTTATAAGCCGGGGCGAGGGCTGCTCTATGACGAGCTTGCACAAACGCTTCGGAATTGCGCGCACGTAACCCTTCTTCACCTCGTACAATCAGGAGTTGGCGACGCGCATTTCTGTGCAATCCGTGGGAATTTCGCGGTCAGACCTCATTTGAATGTCGATTGCACGCAAGAGTGAACCAGCTGAGGACTGAAACTGATTGCTGGCAGCGATTTGCCAGGAGCCTGCTCTTGATCAAGCGTTACACACGCCCGGCGATGGGCCGCATCTGGACCGAAGAGAGCAAGTACCGCTGCTGGCTTCAGGTCGAGGCGGCGGCGAGCGCAGTTCTGGCCGAAGACGGCGTCATTCCCGCAGTCGGCGGCAGAGGCAATCGCACAGAAGGCGAGCGCTTCGGTTGACCGTATCCACGAGATTGAAGCGGAAGTGAAGCACGATGTGATTGCCTTCACGACCGCGGTTGCCGAGAGCCTCAAGGCGCAGGGGCTGGGTGAGGAGTCCCGGTGGCTGCACTATGGGCCTGACCTCCAATGACATTGTGGATACTGCACAGGCGCTGCAGGTGAAGGAGGCGTCTGCGCTGATCTGCAGCGGCATTGAGTCGCTCATGCTGGTTCTGCGGCGGCGGGCGGTGGAGTTCAAGAACACACCGACGATCGGACGCACACACGGCATCCATGCTGAGCCGACAACGTTTGGGCTGAAGCTGCTGAACTGGTACGCCGAGATGCAACGGAACCTCAAGCGTTTTGAAGCAGCGGCCGAGGACATGCGCGTGGGCAAGCTCTCGGGCGCGGTCGGCACATTCGGGCACCTCAAACCCGAGCATGAGGAACGGATCTGCGAGCGGCTCGGCCTCAAACCAGCGCCTGTGGCCACGCAGGTGATTCAGCGTGATCGCCACGCAGCCTATATCTGCACCCTGGCAATCATCGGGAGCACGCTCGACAAAATCGCCGTCGAAGTACGGCACTTGCAGCGCACCGAGGTGCGTGAGGCCCAGGAGTACTTCAGCGAGAAGCAGAAGGGCTCGTCGGCCATGCCGCACAAGAAAAATCCCATCATCAGCGAGCAGATCAGCGGGCTGGCGCGGGTGCTTCGCGGCAACTCGCAGGCTGCGCTTGAAAATGTTGCCTTGTGGCACGAGCGCGATATTTCGCACTCCTCGGTGGAGCGGGTGATTTTTCCTGATTCGACGATTCTTACGGATTATCTGCTGTACAAGACCACGGACCTTATTGATCGGCTGCTCGTTTATCCGGAGCGGATGAAGAAGAACCTGGAATCGACAGGCGGACTCATCTTTCCGGGGCAGTTGCTGCTCGATCTGGCTGAGGCGGGCATGCTGCGCGAAGATGCTTATCGTTTGGTGCAGGGCGCATGCGATGCGGGCGTGGAAAGACGACCTGGTGTTTCGCGACGAGGTGGCGAAGGATGCGGCGATTTCCGGTCTCCTCTCGACGGAGAAGCTGGCGAAGACTTTCGACTACACCCGTCAGCTGGGGAATGTCGACGCCATTTTCAAGCGCGTGCTCGGAGATTAAGCTCTATGAGCGAGATTCCGGATCACGCGGCAGAGCGGGTACTGAACACGATTGAGGAAGTCGTGAACTCGGCCGATGAGGAGCTGGAGGAAGCCGAGCAATGGATGAAGGCGCTGGTGGCTGAATTTCCTGAAGCGTCGATCGTGCACAGCTATTTCGCGTGGGTGCTTTCGCGGGAAGGGAAGCATCGCGAAGCGATCGAGCACGGGCGGGTTGGGGTGAGGCTTTCGCCGGAGTCGGAGATCTCGTCGATCATGCTGTTTCGCGTGCTGTGGAACGCCGGCGAGCACCAGCAGGCTTTCGATGAGAAGAAGCGGCTGGAGAATCACGGGGTCTCGGATGGTTATGCGCTTCTGATGCAGGAGTGGAATGAGGGCGAGCCGGATGAAGAGGACTGACGTCGTCAGCCAAGTCGGGAAAGGATGCGGTTCGTGTCAGGCCTGAATCTCACCTTGGCCATCACCGGGGCTTCTGGCGCGATCCTTTGTCGCGAGGCGCTGCGTGCGCTGGAGTCGGATGCGCGTGTTGCGCGGGTGCACTTCGTCGCTTCGGAGAATTCGCTGCGCGTGATCGCGGAAGAGCTGGCCGTGTCAGGGCGAGCTGGACTGCTGGAGAAGTTGCTGGGAGCTGCGCCGGCGAAGATTGTTCAACACTCGGACTCCGATATTGGCGCGCCGATTGCGAGCGGGAGTTATCCGTCGAGTGGGATGATCGTTCTGCCGTGTTCGATGGGGACGCTGGCTTCGATTGCGAACGGCCTGGCGGATACTTTGATTACGCGGGCGGCTGATGTCACGCTGAAGGAGCGCAGACCCCTGGTGCTGTGCGTGCGGGAGACGCCGTTTAATCGCATTCACCTGCGAAACATGACGCTCGCTGCTGACGCTGGAGCGGTTATTTTTCCGGTGATTCCGGCGTTTTATAACAAGCCGGTGGACTCTGCCGAAATGGCACGGCAATTTGCGTATCGGGTGCTTGCGCACATCGGGTTGCCGCAGCCCGGAGCTTACGTCTGGAAGGCAGACGAGTAGGTGATCGCGAGCCTTCTCAGTACGACGAGACGTGCACGGACGCTTAATGGCCTTGCAATGTGCTCCAGGTCATGAGCGATAGCATTCAGTTTGCCGGCTTGGTGTCTGCGCCCAAATGACAATGTTTTGACAACTTCGGGTTTGACAGCAGCGGATAGCCTCCGCGATACTGCGACTAATGTTGAGCTCAGCTAACCACCGGATTGAGGCCATCGTCATGTGCATGTGTTGCGCATGCGGGCGGGTCCGTGTGGCTTCTGAGCGGTAAATGCGCAAGGCGCAACCGATCAAAAACCAGGCGGCCCGGATCCCAGAGATGGATTCGGGCTTTCGTATTTCCGGCTTGGGTTCGGCTTCTCAACGATCCCGTCCCCGCCGCAACTCAAACCGAAGCGAAATCGAAGGAGAACAGGATGTCAGAAGAAAAGAAGCAGCAACTCGCTACTCTTGCCGTTCACGCAGGGCAATCGCCTGACCCCACAACAGGCTCACGCGCCGTCCCCATCTACCAGACGACGTCTTATCTCTTTCAGGATGCGGATCACGCCGGACGTCTTTTTGCGTTGCAGGAGTTCGGCAATATCTATACGCGCATCATGAACCCGACGACGGACGTGTTTGAGAAGCGCGTAGCCGCACTCGAGGGCGGAGCCGCTGGCCTGGCGACGGCATCCGGCCAGGCGGCCGAGACTCTAACCATTACCACGCTCGCCGCCGCGGGAGACGAGATCGTATCCACGACTTCGCTTTATGGTGGAACCTACAACCTCTTCCACTACACGCTACCCCGGCTGGGTATCACGGTTCGGTTTGTCGATGCCGATGATTTCGACGGGTTACGCGCGGCGATCAACTCCAAGACCCGAGCGGTTTACACGGAGACACTTGGCAATCCCAAGCTTGATATCGCCGACGTGGAGAAGCTTGCAGCGATCGCGCACGAGAACGGTGTGCCGCTGGTTATCGACAACACATCCGCATCGCCCGCGCTTGTACGCCCGATTGAGTGGGGGGCGGATATCGTGGTTAACTCGGCAACCAAATTCCTTGGCGGCCATGGCACTACGATTGGCGGGGTGATCGTGGATGCGGGCCGATTTGACTGGGCAGCTTCGGGGCGCTTCAAGGACTTCATCGAGCCTGATCCCTCGTATCACGGACTCTCGTACGTGCAGGCATTCGGGCCGCTCGCGTTCATTCTCAAGGCTCGGATTCAGGGACTGCGAGACACGGGCGCGGCACTTTCTCCGCTCAGCGCCTTCCTTCTGCTGCAGGGAATCGAGACATTGCACCTGCGCATGGAACGCCACTCGCGAAATGCGCTTGCAGTTGCGAAGCATCTCGAGCAGCATCCCGGGGTGGAGTGGGTGAATTATCCCGGCCTCGCGTCCAGCTCGTATTTCGATCGATCGAAGAAGTATTTGCCTGACGGCCAGGGAGCGCTGATCACCTTTGGCATCAAGGGCGGATACGATGCGGGCAAGAAGCTCATCGACTCGCTGGAGCTTTTCTCGCTGGTCGCCAACATCGGCGATGCAAAGTCGCTGGTGATTCATCCGGCATCGACAACTCATCAGCAGCTTTCGGCTGAAGAACAGGCAGCCACGGGAGTAACTCCGGAACTGGTTCGGCTTTCGGTGGGCATCGAAGATATTCGCGATATCCTCGCCGATCTCGACCAGGCAATCGAAACAGCGAATGGACATTCCCATGCGGGATCCGCGCAAACGGCGGGCAGTGCGGCAAAATGAGTGTTATGAGCCAAGCCGTTACCGGGCCGGGTCCAGCTCCGGCCCGGGTGCCAGCACTGGAGCCCACATATGAAGGGGATTTCGTGCTGGATCAACACCTGATGCTGGAGAGCGGGCGCACGCTCTCTCAGCCGACGCTGCACTATGCCGTGTACGGAAAGCTCAATGCGGCACGCGATAATGCGGTGCTGATCTGCCATGCTCTTTCGGGCTCGGCACGGGTGGGCGACTGGTGGCCGGAAGTTTTCGGTCCGGGCGCGCTCCTGTCCCTCGAACAAGATTTTGTGATTTGCATCAATCTGCTGGGTTCCTGCTACGGTTCGACGGGTCCCGGATCGGTCGATCCGGAAACTGGGCTGGTTTACGGGCCCGATTTTCCGCTGGTCTCGATTCGCGACAATGTTCGCGCGCAGGCCCAATTGCTCGACTCGCTGGGAATTCGGCAGCTTCGTCTGATCCTGGGTGGTTCCATCGGTGGGATGCAGGCGCTCGAGTGGGCCATTCATGAGCCTGGCCGCGTCGAAAAGGCGGCGATTATCGGGGTGGCTCCGCTCTCTGCGATGGGGTTGGCTCTCAACCATCTTCAGCGCCAGGCCATCCAGAACGACCCGAACTGGGACGGCGGCTACTATCTGCCGCAGCGTCCGCCCCGTCATGGGCTGTCACTTGCCCGGCAGATCGGTATGCTGAGCTACAAATCGCGCTGAGCTCTTCGAGGAGCGATTTTCCCGGAATCCGAATCGCAATGGCGAAAACCCATGGAGTCTGGACGACCAGGGCGGAGGGTTGATTGGAGGCCGATTCGATATTGCCGGCTATCTTGACCACCAGGGTGAGCGATTCAACGATCGATTTGACGCGAACGCTTACCTGGCGATCATGCGGACGATGGATACGTGGGACCCCTTGAACGGCTACGGGTCTGCCCAGGAGGTCTATGGACGCATCCTGGCAAAGCTTGTTTTCATCGGGATCAGCTCAGACTGGCTGTTTCCGCCCGAGTCGGTTCGCGACTTTGCGCGGAGCATCGCTGCGGCGGGCGTCCAGGCCGAGTATCGAGAAATGGCCAGTTCGCACGGTCACGATGCCTTTCTTGCCGAGCAGACAGATCTGGTGAGGCTTCTCCAGTAGCCGGTTTGTGGGGCGGAATACCGCTCTGAAACAACGCAGGAAACACTTTTGCACAATTCGGTGTCTAAGCGTTTATGCGATTCCCGCCGGTGCCTACCGGGGAGGCAGAAAGATTCCCGCCACGCTTGCAGCCGTGATAACAGTAAATTTAAGGTTGTCGCCTCGGTTTTCCTCTAACCCGGGGAAGAGGCAGGTGTGCACGCATTTGACGGATCTGGTGTTTTGCCGAATCAGATGCCTTGTCACAATGGGCGGGGCTTTTTATAATCCTTCCAATACCGCATTGGACATCGCAGGATTGTCAGGCCGTCGTAGAGTGCTAGGATTCAGGGGCGAGCCGGCTGGACAAATCCGCGAGCGAGTGCTTAAGAAACCATTCCATTTCCGTATCTCCCAGGAGCACTGAATGAAGAAGTTAGTCTTTGCATCTGTGATGGCGTTGGCGAGCTTGAGCCTCGTTCCCACACTCACGCTGCGCGCACAGGATCAGTCGGGCACGATTCAGATCAAGGATCCTGCCGAATTTAACGCATACCAGATGGCAACCACGCAGTCGGATCCGAAAGCCAAGGCGGCCGCCCTTGACGACTTCTTGACCAAGTACCCCAACAGCAGTGCCAAGAAGGCCGTTCTTGACATGCTCCTGGATACCTACCAGCAGGTCGGCGATCAGGATAAAGTCCTCGACACCGCCACGAAGATCCTGCAAATGGATCCCAATAACCTCAAGGCGATCTATATTTCGGCTTTCCTCAAGAAAGGGCAATGCGCCAAGACTTCCGACCAGGCAACCTGCGATGACGCCGGTGCCCTTGCCCAGAAGGGTCTGAACGCTCCCAAGCCCGCCGGTGTCTCAGACGATGACTGGAAGAAGCAGACCGACGCGACGTACCCATTCTTCCATTCGGTCCTGGCTGTGGATGACATCGTCGGGAAGAAGGATCCCAAGGGCGGCGTCGACGAGTACACGAAGGAATTGCAGATGTATCCTCCGCAGGCCACGCAGAGCGGCCTGGCCCTGGGTGACACGCTGCAACTGGCGCTCGCTTATGTAAAGTTGCAGCTTCTGGATGCCCAGGTTGCCCGAGATGCCCAGGCCAAGGCCAAGGCTGCTCCGGGCGACGCGACTCTGGCGGCTGCAGCCAAAGCGGCAACCGACAAGGCGAACCAGGATTACCTGTTTGCGGCATGGTTCTTCGCGCGCACGTGGAACTTCGCGCCGGCAAACTTCAAGGCCCAGATCGAGCCGCAGCTCGAGTATTACTACAAGAAGTACCATGGCGATACGACCGGACTTGACCAGCTGAAGCAGCAAGCGGCCACTAGCGTGTTTCCTCCGGGAACGCTCGGAAGCTCGATTACTCCCGCCAAGACACCGGAAGAGCAAATTCACGATCTGCTGACCAACACGCCGGACCTGAATACTCTTGCACTGGCTGACAAGGAAACCATTCTCTCGGTCGGCAGCAAGGAAGACGCTGACAAGCTGTGGGCGCTCCTGCAGGGTAAGGACACCCCGGTTCCAGGAACCGTGATCGAGTCGAATACAACCCAGATCAAGGTTGCGGTCACCCAGGATGCTAAGGACGCAAAGACAGCGGACTTCATCGTCAACATGAAGGAGCCTTTGGCTGACAAGGATGTTCCGGCACCAGGCACGGAGCTCAAGCTGCTGAAGGACGGCGGCCCGGAACTGGATGGAACCTACGACACCTACACGCAGATTCCAGCCTCGACGACGGCCCCGGCCAGTGCGCAGATCGTGCTGAAGGATGGGATTCTGCAGTCGAAGAAAGCCCCTGCCCACAAGCCGGCAGCTTCGCATCGTCCGGCAGCAACAACGCACAAGCCGCAATAAGGCAGGTGCGCTCCTGGTGAATGAAGGGCAGCCTCGAGGGGCTGCCCTTTCTGTTGTTCTCCCCTGGCCGTACAGGCCCGGTGATACCCTTAGGGCAGATGGTGCGCATTCGGATTCCCATCACCGCATTGGCTGCGACCCTTGCCCTTGGCTGGTCTTTGACTGGTTTTGAGGTTCATGGGCAATCCTCCGCTCACGAGCGCGTCGTTCCTGGGTTCGTTGAGCCAGCGCCCTTCTCCACTCAGGCCACTCGCAAGACCCCGGTATACACGGTGGAGTTCCGCGCTGCGGATGAGATCTCCGAAAAGGATCGCCTGCTGATCGCCGATGCGGAGTCATCCATCGCCGAACATGCCGGGCTGGCGGGGCTCGACTATCAGCAAGGCACCTGGGGCTATCGCGAGATCCTCTGCACTGGCTTTCCCAACCATCTCTTTCTGCAATACACGCGCAACAACGGCGAAGGCGATGTCTCGGTCTTCTCGGCTTCGATTCCTCGCAACGGGAATGGGCGTGTGCGGATCGTCCCGATCTTGAAGCGCAGCTATTCGCTGTTTTCGCCGGCGCCAATTAACGCGTTGACCATCTCCGCCTTCAATCACATCCGAGTGGAAGAGGGTGACGACGCGAATGCTGACTGGCTGGGAAATGGGCTCTGCTATGCGGCCCTGGCAGGCGCCCGGCCTCGAATTCTGCCTCCGGGCTCAACTCCTCAAGTTGGCAAGCCGATTCCTGCCCTTTCTGCTGCGATGGATGTCCAGGTGAATGCGCACGGCGACGAGGTAATCCGATTCGATGACGCGGCTGCACGTCCACACCCGATGGAGTGGACGATGACATTCACGCCAAATGGGAAGCTGGTGAAGGCGACACACCATACGGCGCCGATCTTCACGGCAGGAGTGGTACCGCAAAAATCGGCTGTGATCCGAACCAGCCCGGTCCCCCAGAATTAGACCCCTTATTCGCCGAGCATGACGCGCTGGATAGCCGATGCGCGTCCCGTGACGGGATCGCAGGTGATGACTGCCGCGCACATCTTTGGATTTCCTTTAGCTGCTTCGAACTTGCCCGGCATTCCGGTGAGGAATCGATGTAGAACCAGTTCCTTTTCGACACCTATGACACTGTCGTAAGGACCACTCATGCCCACATCGGTCTGATATGCGGTACCGCCCGGCAGCACTCGCTCGTCGGCGGTAGGGATGTGGGTGTGCGTTCCCAGTACCGCGGTGACACGCCCATCAAGGTGCCAGCCCATTGCGACTTTCTCGCTGGTGGCCTCTCCATGAAAATCAACGACGATCACCTTTGCCTTGATCCTCGCGAGAATCTCGTTGGCCGCCACAAATGGATTGTTGGTGCCGTTCATGAAGACCTTGCCCATGAGATTGATGACGGCGTACGGAATGCCGCTTGAGGTCGTGCCTTCAAATACGCCATAGCCAGGCACTCCGGGCTCGAAGTTGGCCGGGCGAAGGATGCGCCGGGGCCGATCGTGGCTTTCCGCCGGCACTGAATTCAGATAATCCAGAAGTTCGCGCTTGTCCCAGACATGGTTGCCGGTGGTGAGAACGTCGGCGCCCATGTCGAAGAATTCTTCGGCGATTTGCGGCGTCACGCCGAAGCCACCGGCTGCATTTTCGGCGTTAATGATAACGAGTTCGACGTCGTTGGCCTCGCATACGTGGCCGATGTGCTCGCGCACGATGCGGCGGCCCGCACTACCGAAGATGTCGCCGACAAAGAGGATGTTCAAGCTCGCTGCTCCTGTGGTTAGCGTTGCTAGCGGAGCTAGCTTTAGGACCCATTCCCCGGTTCGCTTGTTTCCTCGTTTCCAGCCCTTCTCATCAACGGAAAGAGGATGACGTCCCGAATCGACTTTGAACCTGTCAGCAGCATGACCAGGCGATCAACGCCGATGCCTTCTCCACCGGTTGGGGGAAGGCCATAAGCAAGGGCCCGAACGTAGTCTTCGTCCATCTGGTGCGCTTCGTCATCGCCGCGAGCGCGCTCTTTAAGCTGATCGTCAAAACGCTTATGTTGCTCGACCGGATCGTTCAGTTCGCTGAAGGCGTTGCCTAGTTCGAATCCGCCGGCGTAAACCTCGAAACGCTCGACCCATGCTGGATCATTGGGTTTCTGTTTAGAAAGCGGAGAGATCGCCGTGGGGAACTCGTAAATGATGGTTGGCTGCTGCAAATATTTCTCGGCAACCGCCTCGAAGATACTCGCGATGGTTTTCCCAGCCGGCTCACCGGGTTGATAGTCGACATGCTTGCCCGAGGAGCGCAAGTAGGTGACGAGGCTGCGGAGAGTGCCTTCGGGCCCAGGACCCTCTGCAGGTATGGCGAGATCTTCGATAGTGGGTCTGGGACCTGCGGAATCCACCGGCCACCATTTCACGATCGCTTCCCGCATCGTCAGCTTCTCCACATTTGCAAAGTCCATCTGCACGCCGTTGAATTCGGTGACGGTGGTGCCGTTCACTTCGAGTGCGACGAACTTCAGCAGATCGATGGTCAGCTGCATCATGTCCTCGAAGTTCGCGTAGGCCTGATAGAACTCCAGCATCGTGAACTCGGGATTATGCTGCGTGCTCACTCCCTCGTTGCGGAAGTTGCGGTTGATCTCATAGACGCGATCGAGGCCGCCTACCACGAGTCGCTTCAAATACAGCTCCGGCGCGATGCGGAGATAGAGATCCATGTCGAGAGTGTTGTGGTGGGTGATAAAGGGACGCGCCGCCGCTCCGCCGGCAATCGGCTGCATCATGGGCGTCTCGACTTCGACATATCCGCGCTCGTCAAAGAATTGGCGCAACGCGCGGAGCACCCTGGCGCGCTTGATGAAGACCTCGCGCGCATCGAGATTCGCGAACAGATCGACGTAGCGCTGACGATAGCGCAGTTCGACGTCGGCAAGGCCGTGATACTTTTCGGGAAGCGCCAGCATGGCCTTGGCAAGGAAGGTCAGCTTTTCGACGTGGATGCTGAGCTCGCCGGTTTTGGTGCGGAAAAGGTAGCCGCTCGCACCGATGTGGTCGCCGAGGTCCAGGAGCTTGTAGAGAGCCCAACCCTGCTCGCCCACTGCATCGAGCCGCACATAGATCTGGAGGCGCTGACCGCCCTGTTGAAGTGTGGCAAAACCCGCCTTGCCCATTACCCGGATGGCCATAATGCGGCCGGCTATGGTCACGCTGCTGCGATCAGCATCAAGAGCCTCGGCTGTGGCCTCTCCCCACCTCGCGCGAATCTCAGGGATGGTGTGCGAGGCAGGGAACTGGTTGGGATAGGAAGCCTGTCCCAACTGCTCGATTTCGACCAGCTTTCCGCGGCGCAATTCGAAGAGATTGCGCTCAAATTCCGAATCAAACACTGTATTTCCTTCTGGATAAATCGTGGAGGTCCATTCGTCAGTATATCGTTCGCAACTTCGCGCGGGCACTTGGGATCGTGTATAACCACGAAGGGATGCCGTTCCACCGCCCATTGCCGAATTCCGAATCTCGCTCCAAATTGTCGAGCGGTGTTTCGGCGATTGTGGAAGCAGAAAAACTGTTGCAGATCGCGCTCATGCTGCCATGTGCGGCTGTGGTCGGGTGGTTGATGGGTGCGTGGGCTGACAAGCACTTTCACCAGAGCTGGATTGCGATCGCGGGAGTTGTCTTCGGGGCAATCTCCGGGCTGGTCTACGTGATTCAGATGGCCTTGAAAGCGGAGAAAACCACGCGAAACGGGAATGGAGCAAACGGCGAGTCCGGCGATGGAACCACAAATGGCAGGAAATGATCCAAAGATGAGCCAGGAAACCCATTCGATCCTTGAGCTTCCCAACGACGCAGCTGAAGTGATGCTTCAGCGGGCAATGGTTAAGACGCTGATTTTAGGGGTTATTGCCGCAGCCATTGTGTTGATCGCGTCGAATTGGCGCAATGCGGCGATGTTGATGACGGGGGCGCTGATTTCGGGGGCCAGCCTCTTCGAGTGGCAACGCCTTGCGCGGGTGATTCGCGCCAAACTTGAGGCCGAAAAGACTCCTCGCAGTGCGCCCGCGGTGGTCGTATTTTTTGTTCTTCGGCTGATCCTCTACGCAGGGGCCATCTATGTTAGCCTAAAGTGTTTCCAGGGATCGGCCGTTGCCTTGCTCTGTGGCCTGGGATTGGCTGCAATCACGATTCTGTGGCAGGCTCTCCGGTTGCTCCTGGACTGAGGATTGGTGCCTTCAGCGGGAGCCGGATTCTCTCTATCAATTTCAAGGAAACGGAAAGACCAAGTCTTCATGCATGAACCATTTGCTCTGACCCGCCTGTTGAATACTCTGTTCGGCGGAATCGTGACCTCGATCATGCAGATGATCGGTATTCACCCGGCGCATCCCGGGTCGCCTTTCGACAATACTTTCACTATCGAGTTGGTGATTGTCCTCGGACTCATCGCGTTTTTCGCCCTCGTGCGATTCACACTTTCGCCGGATAAGCCCGGACCCGCGCAGCATGTAGCGGAGATGATTTCGGAGTTCACGGGCAGCCTGGGAGACCAGATTATCGGCCACGGATCGGAGAAGTTTCAGGCCTATCTAACCTGCATCTTTCTCTTCGTCCTTCTGAACAATCTGAGCGGTTTGATTCCCGGGATCGAAGAACCGACGATGTTCCCGATGGTGCCGCTGGGAATCGCGCTGCCTACCTTTCTCTATTACAACTACCAGGGCTTCCGGGCAAATGGGATTGGATATCTGAAACAGTTTGCCGGACCGATCTGGTGGATGTCGTGGTTGCTGATCCCGATTGAGACGATTTCGCACTTTGCGCGAATCATGTCTTTGACGATTCGACTTTACGCGAACATGTTTGCCAGCGATATGCTCACGCTTGGCTTCTTCTCGCTGATTCCGATTGGCGTTCCATCGATCTTCCTTGGACTACACGTTTTTGTTTCCGTGATTCAGGCATTCGTGTTCATGCTGCTGTCGATGATTTATCTTTCGCTGGCAGTTTCGCACGACGCACATTAGAGCCAGTTGGCAGTACTTAGTTCGCAGTTCACAGCAGCCGCCCGGCAGAAGAAACCGAGAACTGCGAACTGCGAACTTGAAATCAGATTCCGCCGGAGAAAGCTCCCGCTCCGGACCAACGGCAGACCGCAAGCGTGAGGGGACCAGCACGGTGAGTCTCAACCACCCACTGGCGGTCAAATCCAAGGGACGCAGGAGAACTATGCGGAAGTTTCAATACGTGTTTATGACGCTGGCGGTGCTCTGTTTCGCCGTTCCGGCGTTCGCGCAGGGCGGCGAGTCGGCCGCTCTCAACCTGGTGCCGATCGGCGCCGGAATCGGCATGGCGCTTGCGGCGGGCCTCTGCGGTCTTGGCCAGGGCAAAGCCACGGCATCTGCCTGCGAGGCTCTAGCACGCAACCCCGGGGCGCGCGGCGGCCTGATGATCTTCCTGATCCTCGGCCTCGCGCTGATCGAGTCACTGACCCTCTTCACCCTGGTAATCATCCTCCTCAAGGTGAAGTAGTTTCTCAGCAAACAAGAAAGCGGGCTCGCCCATTCGGCAAGCCCGCTTTCTTCTTTTGGGCGGCTTTACTGGCTCGCGAAATCTCGTGGGTTTCCGCTGACTCCTGTCTGTTGCTGCTCCCGCAGCAGGCGAATCCCCTGTCGATAAGTGAGACCAAATGGCACGGGCACGAACTGGCTCGCGTCTTCCGTTGTGTCGAATGCCTTTGTTTTGAATAAGACCCGTCCGGTCATGGCCATCGTGAAGTGGACGATGCGCCACTGGTGCGACCCCACGTCCGCTTGCTCGATTGCTATTGAGCCGCCTTTGTACAGTCGACCGAGAATTCCCCAACCGAAGTCGACATCCTGTTCCAGATGACCCTCGAGACGCGCCACCCTCTCTCGTACGGGATCGATCCAGATCTCCCCCGTCATATGAACCAGGGCCTGGGTTTCCAAATCGGGCGGATCGAATTTCGGATGTGGCTTGAATGTGAACTTTTCCACTCTGCCGGTGGGTCCTTCTCCGGCACCGGCGTATTGGTAGACAAACGCAACCGGCAGGGCGCGGAGCATCTTCAATGCTCTCGCCGTGTCTTCATCCTGGGATTGTTTGCGATGATTTTGCTTGGAGGGGTCGCTCAGTAGGGCATCGAGCCGTGCCTGCTCCTGCTGCTGGTCCGAGGGATCCAGTGGCTTGTCGTTTATAGCAAGCAAGAGGGCGACGGCGCCGTCCTTTGTTTCGCAGATCTCTTTGGTGGAAATGAGTCGCGGGCTTGATTTCCTGAGCCGATACCGCATGGGTTGCAGCGAGTCGGTTGCGGCTTTCACCTCATTGGCCAGGGCTCTCTGAACCAGGGCTCCCTTATCGATCTGCGCAGGGGGTCTGCCCAAGGCCGAAAGGGCGATGAGCAATACCAGAATGAGGGACCTGAAAGGAAGCACTGTCACCAGTTTATCGCCTTTTTTCTAACTCCTGTCCTTTGGTTACTTATTGGTTTGACGTTGATAAGCCGAGATGGATTCTTAAACTGCGGGCCACGGGCCCCGATGCTATAGTTCGATAAGAAACATCCTTCTGGAAGGAAACTGATTCATGGCAACCGAAAATGGTTCTGCTCGCATTGGCAAATCCGTCGTAATCCGAGGAGAAGTCAAGGGCGGCGAAGATCTGATTATCGACGGACGTGTAGAAGGAACTGTAACCCTTAGTGAGAGCCGGCTGACCATCGGTCCGAGCGCAGACGTTTCGGCGGACCTTGCAGCGCGCGATATTCTGATCCAGGGTCATGTGCAGGGCAACATTGTGGCAAGCGGCCGCGTAGAACTGCGCGCCGGGAGCCTCGTAGAAGGCGATGTGTACGCGCTCAGACTTGCGATTGAGGATAACGCCGTGTTTCGCGGCAAGGTTGATCTGACCCAGGGAGCAAAGGGGCAGGAATCGGCCCCTGCTTCGGCACGCTCCTAAGGAGCGGTGCGCGGGCCTTGCCTCTGCAATGCCCCATGACAAGGGGATTCCACGGTGATTCGCAATTGGTTCGATAAGGGGAAGGAAGCCGGTTCAACAACTGGCGGAAGTGCAAGCGGCCCTCGAATGCCGCGCCACTCCGGTGGTTGGGCGGCGATGCGCAAGCGGCTTGGGGCAGAGCCGGGCCTGCGAATCATCGATTCGGGCGCCACTTCGCCAACCAATATCAACTACCTCACAAGTCTAGGGCATAGCGTATTCCTCACCGACCTTGCGACGGAAGCCTGCACTGGAGCCTGGCAGAGCGGCACCGACAACGACGACAAGCCAATTTATGACACCGAGAGATACCTTAAGCAGACTCTCGACTTCGCGGGAAAGATGTACGACGTCGTTCTGCTGTGGACCGCGATGGACTACCTTCCCGAACCCTTCGTTCCCGCTGTTGTTGCACACCTCTACGCGTCACTGAATCCCGGTGGCCAGGTTCTGGCTTTCTTCCATACCCGCAAGCAACCGGAGGAATCCGCTTTCTGCCGTTTCCATGTTACCGATGGCGATACAGTGGACATGCAACCAGCGCAACCATTTCCCATCCAGCGAGTATTCACCAATCGAAGCATCCAGGACCTCTTCAGCCAGTGGTCCGGCTTCCGGCAGTTCCTCGCAAAAGACAGCATTTCTGAAGTAATTATCACGCGCTAATCACGCCTTCTTGCGAACGGTCCATGTCGCTGCGGCCGGAGTAAGCAATCCCCAATTATCGAATCGCATCCAATAACCGGCTTCACCCTTTGGACATCTCACTTTGGAGCGGATAATGATTTCTTTGAAAGGTACGCGCATTACCTGGCTTGGACACGCTACGGTACTGATCCAAACCCCTAAAGGCACCAACATCCTGATCGATCCTTTTATTGAGAACAATCCAAAATACCCCAAGGGCTTTGAACTGCCCGGGAAGCTCAACTACATTCTGCTGACTCATGGACACGGCGACCACATCTCCGATGCCGTTCCTGTTGCGAAGAAGCATGGGGCGAATGTGGTCGCGATCTTTGAGTTAGCAGCTTTCATTGGTAGTCAGGGCGTGGAAAACATCACCGGCTTCAATGTGGGCGGTACAGTGAAGTTGGATGACGTGGCGGTCACGATGGTGGAGGCGAAGCACTCGGCCGCAGCGGAAGGAAAGAGCGGCATGCAGTACGCAGGTGTCGCTGTAGGTTATGTTCTCGCCATAGAAGACGGTCCGGTGCTCTATCACGCCGGCGACACCGCTGTGTTCAGCGATATGAAACTCATCAAAGAGCTTTACCATCCGGAGGTCGCGATGCTTCCCATTGGCGGTTTTTACACAATGGGTCCGAGGGAAGCGGCATTGGCTGCACAGTTCATCGAGCCCAAGGCTGTTTTGCCGATTCACTTCGGAACGTTTCCGCCGCTGACGGGAACGCCAGACGAACTCGCGAGTTACTTGAAGGGATCAATCGATGTGATTCGGATTGAACCTGGTCAGTCGGTCGAGTAGACGCGAAAACGGCTGGAGGGACCGCTCCAGCCGTTTTTCGCCAACCCAGTCTATTTAGCTGCAGTAGCTTTTCGCTGCTTTGCCCACCGCCGCCTTACCGCCTCAGAAATGCGCTTCCTGCCCTCGGGAGTAAGATTCCGTTTCTTTGGGCCATTTCCATTTAACTGCGACGCATGTCTTCCGTTCCCGTTGCCATTCAACAAGGCTCGAGCTCTTTGGAGCTGCGCAATCTCGCGATCAATTTGGGCGAGTATTTCTGCGACCCCCACATGGCCTCCCACATTTTCTGGTACAGACTTAAATCATCCGCACCGCGCATTTAAATCGAATAAGGAATGAGTTGCTGAAGAATGAAGATACCCGAGTCGTAGCTCTTTGACAAACGAAAAATCAAATCGTTGAAGTCATCAGTCACCTAAATCCAATGCAGGAAGAAGGCAACCCTTTCATTCGAAATTGATCTTGTTTTATAACTGGCGAAAGTACCAGTAAGTTAGGTGGCCTAACTCAATATCCAGGGCAAAACTTATAGATCCAACGCAGGTTTTATTGTCCTAAAGTAACGTGACTTCTCCAGACGGTTTCGAAACAGACAACGGCTCATCGAATCGATTACTTTTGATTATGCGGTCTGGCTGGAGAGGGAAGTCGGGCTGTTCAAACACCGCGAGGCATTTTCGTCGCCTGGCTTGGGTCCTGAGCGGAGGAGGGACTCGCAACGCCGGACAGGTCCTGGCCGCCTATTCGGAGAGTGGGAGACTCCGAAGCTCGGTAATTGCGCAGATCACGCAAAATCTCGACTTTTTCGCGCGCATACTGACTGGCAAGCCGGGTCAAAGCATAGGTGATGATGTCGCTGTGGTGCAGGTCCTGCACCGATGGATCGCGACGCATGTTGAGCCAGAGGCGGTGCACAAGCTGCACGTCGTCGGGCCCGAGCTTCGGCTCATGAGGTCCGATGTAGAAGACCTTGACGTCGCCATTCTGGCCGACGACATAGAAATTAAACTGACGCTTCGGCTCGGGCAACGCCTCCCACGCCTGTCCCAGGTGAAACGCCTGGTCTTCCGAGGTCATGGAAGTTGACTGACCGGAAACCACAGAATCGACCTCGAGCGAGTTCGCGCTCTGAACCAGCGCTGCAAAAACATCGCCTGCGGGAACCACCAGAAGGGAAATCTTTTTACCAAAGCTTTCGGCGACAGAGACGGCCTTGGTGAAGAGCATTTGTTCGTGCTCGCTGAAGCTCTGATCTTCCGCGCTTAGATATTCTGGGCCGCCGGCACCCATCATGCGCACGCTCATCACGACAACGTCGCGATCCTCAGTCTTTGTTCTACCTAGCACCCATTTCAACGCCACGGGATTCGTCGCGTCGCGCATCGTGACCATTACGCCACCGGCACGGAGGGCAACGGATTCCCGGTCGATGTTGTCCTGGTGCTCGAGCTGGAAGTGGTCCTTCATCTGGCGCGCAGTGAGTGCGTGTTTGCGGAGATTTGCGCGCTCGGAAACCGTGAAGATGATGAAGAATGCGGCAGCGAAGATAATTCCGGACACCGTCGCAACGGACTTGGTGAACAGATTTACCGCGGCGGTGGAGAGGAGCACGAGAAACACGCAGGCCAGGCCGACGGGAAGTTCAGTTTTGCCGATCTTAATGTTGGGCGGAACTTTCCACCCGCGTTCGCCGTGGTATTTCCAGCGCAGTACCAGCATGGCGAGGCTGTTGAATGTGAAAGACCAGATCACGCCGAATGCATATGCCTCGCCGAGGGTGATCACGTTGCCGCGGGAAGCGAGGATCGTGAACATCTGCAGCCCGAAGACCAGGTTCACGATGCGAGAACTGGTGCCGAACTTCGGGTGCGGCTTGCGGAACCAGTCGGTTAGCACGCCGTCTTCCGCTACCCGCATCAATACGCCCGTCGAGCCGATCATGGAGGTGTTGATGGCGCCGGAAAGAATTAGGAAGCCGACAAACACCACGAACACGCGGAAGACCACGCGCCAGAACATCGGTCCGGCCATGTACATGGCGAGGCCGGCGATCAGGTTGTTCTGGTAGATCTGCGTCCGCGGACCGTCGGGGATCAGCATTGAACTGAGCAGCGTCGCACCGCCCGTGAATACCAGGCTGTAGATCGCGATGACGATGGCCGCGCGCTTCAGGTTTTTGAGTTTGGGATGCTGGATCTCGCGATTGACCTGGGCAAGACTCTCCTCGCCGCTCATGGCAAGGATCGAGTGGCCGAAGGCCATGATGATGCCGAACAGGCCCATGATCGGCAGGCCCGAGTTCTTAAGGAAGCCCAGGGCATCCGGGCTGAACTTGAGATTTGACGGGATTGGAGCCGGCGGCAGATGTACACCGCGCACGATGATGGAGTACGCGCCCCAGATGAAGAGAATGATCACCATCACCGTGGTGATCTGCATGACGCGCAGAGCCTTGTCGCTCGACTCTTCGATGCCCTTGATGTTCTGCCACCAGTAGTAGATGGTGACCGCCGCCGCGAATACCGCGGAGGTGTAGTTCATATCGAACTGAAAGGGCTGGCCATGAGCATTGATCAGCGCAGGCGGGAGCCAGTGGCTGTTGTTGGCCACGTTCATCAGCTCGTTCATCAGGCCGGTGATGTACTGCCCGGCAGACACGCCGGATATCGGCCCTGTAAGGATGTAATCGAACATCAGGGCGGAGACGCTCAGCTTGGCGAAGCCGCCGCCCAGAGCCTCCTTCACCACGCGATAGACGCCGCCGCGAGTGAACATCGAGCAGCTTTCGACGTACACCGCGCGTACGGCGAAGCTGAAAAGCATGATGCCGAGAATGAACCAGGGAGCTGCTGCGCCGATGGCCTGTTCCGCGATGCCTCCTGCGTAGAAGGCTGAGGAACCAAGGTCGTTGAGAACAATAGCTGCGGCGCGCCAGAAAGATATGAATGTGAGCATCACGGAGGATGCCACAATGAGCCGGACGCGGTCGGATGGAGGGGCTACGGTCGTTCGTGTGGATGCCATTACAGATGCGCCGGCAAAGTATTTCTGCCTCTCAGATCAAAAGGGCTACTTTCCGTCCGCCCTTGGCTGAGTTTAGTTCTGGTTGACACGGCAGTCAATAAAGAAACAGAAATCATTTGAAATGATGGGAAAAAGGACGAGATAGATAGCAAATTGGCCGTGCGGCACTTTTTGCGACTGCTCCAACTTCAACGGAACGAGGTGGACGCCCGATGCTTTAAACTCCACCCTGTATGCGCTGGAATTCAATGAGGTTGTGGGGCGCGCCCGTTTTATCGGCTGCGTTGCTGGAACTGCCATTTCCGATCGCAGGGCCGATGCCTCCCTGGCGCAGCATATTTGCCTGGTTCGGGCTCGTGCCGCTCTTGTGGGCGATTCTCAGTCCGGAAACAGTGAAACACCGCCGCCCTTTTCGGCGCGCGTTCCTCCTGGCCTATTTATGCGGCGTGCTCTGGTACATGGGCAACTGCTATTGGATTCGCGACACGATGCTCCGTTACGGCGACATGCCAACGGGAGCGCCAACGCTGCTGCTCATGGCTTTCAGCCTCGTTCTTGGGCTCTATTTTGGCCTTTTCGGGTTGGGTGTGATGCTGGTTCGACAAGCGGCAGGGAAGCCGGGGCCCGCGCTGATTGCCGCTCCATTTCTCTGGGTTGCGCTGGATCTTGCAGCCTCTCGCATCACCAGCGTGCCCTGGGACCAACTCGGCTATTCGCAGGTTGATAACGCTTTGTGAGCCAGCTCGCGCCGTGGACCGGTGTCTACGGCATTACATTTCTGCTGTCGCGGCAAACGCTCTCATCGCTGAGAACTGGCTTGATGGCTCGATCCCGTCGAAATGGTTTCGCCCGCAGGCATGGGATTTCTCTTGGGATTCTGACCACGTTCCTCTGGAGCGAATCATCGTCAACCGCCGAATCCACTTGCGACCGCCACCGCCGTCCTCATCCAGCCCAACCTCGATGTGGGCGGGGACAATGACTGGTCCGGTCCCGAGCAGTGGGACCGTCACATGGCTGAATTCAAGAGGCTCGCCGGCGAGCAATGCAAGAGCTACATTGCCGGAATTCCGCAAACCGGTGCACCCTCTGGGGAAGTCATCTGTCCGCCTTACCCCACGCAGCCGAATCTCGTTGTCTGGCCGGAGGCTCCGGCATTTTCGTTCATGGAGGCCGATCCGCGCTTCCGCGAAACCATGTCCTCGATCGCGAGAGGAGGACACTCCCCGTTGATCGTGGGTGGCTATGGAATGGATTTCTCCGATGCCGAAAATCATTGGGATGACTACAACTCGGCCATGGTTTTTGGCGCGGACGGCAACCACTTTGGGCGCTACGACAAAATCCACCTTGTCCCCTTTGGCGAATATGTCCCGTTTCAGCAGTACCTGAGCTTTGCCCGCAAGCTCACCGGCAAGGTTTCCTCCTTCTCGCGAGGCCGGAGTCGCGAAGTGTTTCGCCTCAACGGCCATCGTTATGGCATCTTCATCTGCTACGAAGCGGTGTTTGCCGACGAGGTCCGCCACTTTGCTCAGCTCGGCGCGGAGGTTCTGGTCAACATCAGCGATGACGGCTGGTATGGCGACACAAGCGCCCCCTGGCAGCACCTGAACATGGCTCGGATGCGCGCTATCGAGAATCGTCGCTGGCTGTTGCGTGCCACCAACAACGGCGTCACCGCCGCGATTGATCCGTACGGGCGGGTACGGCAGAGCATCCCCCGCCATCAAATCGACGCCCTGCCGGCCCAATACGGCTTCCGCGACGACGTCACGTATTACACGGCCCACGGCGACGTGTTTGCGTGGCTCTGTGCCATACTGAGTCTGGGCGTGGTGGGGTGGTCGTTCAAGGCCAACTTACGGCGCGTAATCCAAGACAAAGTCAGGTCATAAGAGCAAAGTGGCATTAAGCGATCTCGAATACGCCTACGCTCCGGTGCGCGATCAAGTCCGCGACCTGCGGGAGTATCTTTGACCCTGCCCGCCTCCGCAGAGAATTAACCGACATCGAATCAAAGCTGGCCGATCCGGCCATGTGGTCAAACCCAGCCGCTTCGCAGCCCCTCATGCGCGACCGCAAGCGTCTTGAGGAACTCATTGCCAGGGATGAAGAACTGGTCCGGCGCACCAGCGATATCGACGCCTATCTCGAACTCGCCCGTGAAGGTGAAGACGTTCTCGCAGACCTTGAGCGCGACATCAAGGGTCTCGCCACTTTTACTGAAGAACTCGAAGCCCGCACCATGCTCTCTGGCGAGACCGATCCGCTCAACGCAATCGTGACCGTTCACCCCGGCGCCGGCGGTACCGAGAGCCAGGACTGGGCCGAAATGCTCATGCGCATGTATCTCCGCTGGGCGGAGCAACAGGGCTTCAAAACCGAAATGAACGACTACCAGGACGGTGAAGAAGCCGGCATCAAGTCAGCCACATTCACCATCACCGGCGAATACGCCTTCGGCCTCCTCTCCGGAGAAAGCGGTGTGCATCGTCTGGTGCGCATCTCGCCGTTCGACTCCGCCAAGCGGCGTCACACTTCGTTCGCTTCGGTATTTGTCTCACCTGAGATCGACGACTCCATCCAGGTAGATATCAAGCAGGAAGACTTGCGCGTGGACACCTATCGTTCAGGCGGCAAAGGCGGCCAGCACGTTAATACGACCGACTCCGCAGTGCGCATCACTCACAATCCGACAGGCATCGTTGTGCAGTGCCAGAACGAGCGTTCGCAACACAAAAACCGCGAGAAGGCGATGAAGATGCTGCGCTCGCGCCTGTATGAGTTCGAACTTGAGAAGAAGCGCGTTGCAACCAAGAAACTGGAAGACTCGAAGCTCGACATCAACTTCGGTTCCCAGATCCGGTCGTACGTTCTGCAGCCCTATCGCATGGCCAAGGATCACCGCACCAAGGTCGAGGTCGGGGACGTAGACAAGGTGCTCGACGGCTACCTCGAGCCTTTTCTGCGCGGATACCTGCTCGCCAAGCGCCGCGGCACCGCGGTTGCGACCGGAGCCGATGAGGAACTGGATATTTGAACATAGAAGGTAGGAGCAAACAATGAACGATCCTGCCGTGATCGACGAGATGCTTCGCAAAGCGCAGACGATCGCCGTGGTTGGCATGAGCGATAAGCCGTGGCGGGCCAGTCACAACATCGGCCGCTACCTGGTGATGCAGGGATATCGAGTTCTCCCCGTCAATCCGCGGCTGAAAGAAGTGCACGGCCTTACATGCTATCCGGATCTCGACGCTGCCCAGGAGGCTGTGAAGGCTGATGGCTCCCCGGGTATTGATCTGGTCGACGTGTTTCGCGCTTCCGCAGAACGTCCCGCCGATCGCTGAAGACGTTATCCGCCTGGGCATTCCATATTTATGGCTCCAGGAGGAAGTGGTTAACGACAAGGCTATTGCCCGAGCGCGTTCCGCAGGGGTGAAATGCGTTCAGAATGTCTGCATCTTTCGCGAACACGCACAAAGGGTTGGCTAGCCAGTGATTGCGATGCCGGTGTGGTTTCGACAAACGAGGATGGAAACCAGATTGCGGCCGCTTTCCGCGACCAATGGTTCTAGCCCGGCGTCCAATGTAGTGGCACTTCTTCGCTTCCTATGAGATTTTTACGCACGATCGTCTCCCTGGCCAGTCTGCTAGCCGCAGCCTCTTCTCCACAGCTTTAGCTCAGGGCACTCCCAGTTCCGCCGATCTTCCCCACGTCCACGTTCAGCTCATCGCTCCGGCTGCACAGCTTCATCCAGGCCCGAACAATGCCGGGCTCTACTTCAAACTCGAATCGGGCTGGCACGTTTACTGGAAGAACCCCGGCGACGCAGGCGAGCCACCTCGGATCAAGTGGACGCTGCCCCAAGGCATCACAGCGGGACCGCTTCAGTTTCCGGTGCCTAAACGCCTTCCCCTCGGGCCGCTGATGGATTTCGGCTATGAGGACGAGGTCGTCTTTCCGGTTCAGCTCAACGTGCCTTCAAATGCGGCGGCGGGCACGGCTGCTCTCCACGCCAAGGTTGACTGGCTGGTCTGCCGGGGAAGCTGCATTCCGGAGAAGACGGAACTTGAAATTACACGACCGATCGGCTCAGGAAGCGGAACGGTCGAACCGGACCAAGCCATTTGGGCGCGTCTCGCAAACAAGCTTCCGCAGCCACCACCCGCAACACTGAAGATCGGCTTTGTTCCTACCTCCACGGGCTTCCGTGTAACCGTTGATACCGGTCGCAGGGAGAGTGAAGCCTCATTTTTCCCGGCGACTCCGGACATTCTCTCCAATCCAGCACCGCAAACCGCGAAACCAACTGCCAGTGGCCTCACGCTCGATCTGAAGAAAGACGAGAACCTCTCAGCGAATCCCAAGGAACTCAGCGGGTTGCTTCTTCTCTCCGACAACCGCGCCTACGAATTGGTCATTCCATCAGGATCTCCCAAGCCCGCAAAAGCCGCGCCAACCGGCTCCGCGCCAGCCGCGAATACCAGTCCAATTTCACAAGGCTCGACCAGCAATAACTCCGCTGTTCCCGCTAACTCCGCGAGCCCCGCCAAGACCGGCCTCCTCCAGGCTGCCGCCCTCGCCTTCCTTGGCGGATTGATCCTCAACCTCATGCCCTGCGTCTTCCCCGTGCTGTTCATCAAAGGCCTCTCGCTCGTCCAATCCGGCGCAGAAGAAAGACACAAGCTTCGCAATCACGGTCTCATCTATACGATGGGGATTCTCATTTCCTTCTGGATTCTCGTCGGCGTCCTCCTCGGCCTTCGCTCCGCCGGCTCCCACCTTGGCTGGGGATTCCAATTTCAGTCGCCCGTCTTTCTCTCGCTGATGGCCGCTCTGCTCTTCTTCCTCGGCCTCTCCCTCGCCGGCCAGTTTGAAATCGGGCTCACGCTGACGAGTGCTGGCGGATCCCTTGCGGCGAAGCAAGGATATGTGGGCAGTTTCTTCACGGGAGTCCTCGCTGTCATCGTGGCAACGCCGTGCACTGCTCCGTTTATGGGAGTCGCGCTCGGCTACGCTCTCTCGCAGACAGCCGTCGTTACCTTCGCCGTCTTCACGGCTCTCGCTCTCGGCCTCGCCGCGCCCTATCTCGCCCTCACACTCCAGCCCACCTGGACGAAGATCCTCCCGCGTCCCGGCGCATGGATGGAGATTCTTAAGCAGGCGGTCTCCGTCCCCATCTTCGGCACGGTCATTTGGCTGGCGTGGGTTGTCGCCAATGCTTACGGCGCTGCGGTTCTTGCCGCGTTGCTCGTGAGTTTCCTCCTTCTGGCAATTGCCGGATGGTTTCTTGGTCGCTGGCCTGCAAAGCGCTGGTCCACAGTCGTAGCAGCGTTTATCTCAGTCGGAGTGATCCTCATCTGCATCGACGCCCCCGCCAGCCTCGAAGATCCGACCCGCGCACTCTCGAAAATGTCTGCTGATGATCTCTACGCAACGTCCACGATTGCGAAGAATGGGAAAGGCTGGCAACCCTGGTCAGCCGAAGCCGTTGCGCGCTACCAGGCTCAGGGCAGGCCGGTCTTTGTCGACTTCACGGCGAGCTGGTGCCTCTCCTGTCAGGTCAACGAGCGGGTCGCTCTGGGCACTCCGGAGGTCAAGAAGGCCTTCGATGGCACAAATGTCGTTCTCATGCGCGCCGACTGGACTCGTTATGACGACGCAATCACCCGCGCTCTCAATGAGCTTGGCCGGAGCGGCGTTCCCACCTATGCCATTTACGTGCCCGGAGAAAGCCAGCCTCGTGTTTTGCCTGAAGTGCTGACACCGGGAATTGTGACGAACGCCCTGGCACAGTTACCTCGCAGCTCTACTCAAACCGCGGCTGATGCGTCCAACCAGCAGTGAGCCGACGGGCCCTTTGCGGCTCACCTTCTGACATTCTCTTCAGGAGGTCCACATTGCGCACTAGCCTGATGTCAGTGTTTTTTGCGGGAGCCTCGCTGGTCCTGCAGCCCATGGCGACATGGGCGCAGACTCCCTCCACCGCTCGCGTCAATGCTCCCGCACCCGTTTTCACCGCAACCGATTCTCGTGGCCAATCTCACGCGCTCGATCAGTACAAGGGCAAGTACGTCGTGCTCGAGTGGCACAACCAGGGATGTCCCTTCACACGCAAACATTACGAGTCCGGCAACATGCAGAGTCTGCAGAAAGAGTGGACAGGGAAAGGGGTCGTCTGGTTCACGGTGATCTCGTCAGCTCCCGGTAAGGAAGGCTACGTTACCCCTTCCCAGGAAAACGACTACATGACCAGGATGCACGCCGCACCGACGGCGGCACTGCTCGATCCCGAAGGTCACCTCGGCCGCCTCTACAATGCCAGGACCACGCCGCACATGTACGTGATCGATCCTCAAGGCAAACTCATTTACTCTGGCGCGATTGACAATCGGCCTACAGCCGACCAGGGCGATATTAAGGGAGCAGATAACTACGTCAGCGATGCGCTCTTCGAGGCGATGTCGGGCAAACCGGTCGCCAATTCCTACACACGGGCATACGGTTGTTCGGTAAAGTACCGCGAATAGTTCGGACCCCATTAACCCGCCAATGTTCATATAGTTACGCCCAAAAGCCAAATTTTTCGACTTGGCGAAAAAAAGCCTTGTCGCCGATATGAACTGTGGTCTAAATTAAATGAGCGAGTACGCACTTATTGTGGCGAGGGTGTCCTTGGCCAGACCGAAAAGCGAGGATAAGCGGAGGGCAATTCTGGAGGCCGCAATGGAGCTATTTGCCGATCGCGGCATCGGGCACGCACCAACATCCGCTATCTCTTCCAATGCCGGTGTTGCTGAAGGGACCCTCTTTACTTACTTCAAAACCAAGGACGAGCTCATCAATGAGCTCTTCTACGAGTTGCGCAAGGAGATCGACAGGGAACTGGTGGATTTTCCATTTGGGGCGGACGCCCGCACTCGTCTGCGTTTTGTATGGGACCGCTATCTGAATCTCGCCCTGAAGCACCCCAAGCGACTCAAGGTACTTCGCCAGCTTCGCGTTTCAGGCAGGCTTTTGAAAGATGCCGAAGCGCCCAATATGACGATCAGGGAACTCCTCCGCACTACCCAGGAGGCTGCAGAAATCGGTGGGGTCTCAGATATCTCGGCAGAATATCTCGTATTAATGTTTCGCGCCCAGGCGGAGGCCACAGTCGAATTCATCGGCGCACACCAGGACCTCGAATGCGAAAGTCGTGAGATCGGGTTTGGGCTCGTCTGGAGAGGACTTACCGGACAATAATTCCCACTATCACGGCTGGAACCCAACTAGTTCTTCCTTATTGAAACGTTGCAACACTTCTTTCAGGAGATTGGAAATACTGTGCAAGAACCAAACGGGACGCAGCGCAAAGCGTCCTCATTTCCTTCGGAAGTAGGCAAGCTCGCCGTTGTTACGTGCTCCACCGGCGGTATCGGTTTCGAGATTGCCATGGCGCTCGCGGTTGCGGGCGCGGACGTTATTGTGACCGGTCGAAACTCGACGGACGGTCACGAAGCACTGTCGAGGATTCGGCCGTTCGCTCCACATGCACTTGTACGGTTTGAAAAGCTGGATCTGGAGAGTCAGGGTCTGTCGCGGACTTCGCCGCCCGCCTCACCCGTGCAGGCAGGCCTATCGATCTTTTGATCAACAACGCCAATACTCTCGTGCTGCTCACGCGCGAGGTAACATCCGACGGCTTCGAACTTCATCTGGCGACAAACTTCCTTTCCCACTTTGCGCTTACGGCTCGCCTGTTGCCTCTTCTGCGCGAGAGCAAGCAGGCGAAAGTTGTGCAGCTCACCAGTACCGGGCGCCACTACGGAGAGATCCAGCTCAACGATATTCATCTTGAGAGCAATTACACGCCGCTGAAAGCCTATAGCCAGTCGAAGCTGGCAATGTTGATTTTTGCTGCTGAATTGCAGCGACGCAGCGATAAGAACAATTGGGGTATTTCAGGAAATTCGGCTCAACCCCTCGGTGCACACGCCGCAATGATCGCCAATGCGACCTCGGTGACGCCTTCTCTCAGTTGGTATCGCCGCGCGCTGGGCATCGTGCCGGACAAGGATGGCAATTCCGCGTTGCAGAACCTGCTCGGCGACACAGCAGAGGAACGGATGCAGCCACCGACCAAGAGCCTCGCCGATCTTATAGGCCCACCGCCGCACGAGGTCCTCGATCTTCGCGTGCTCGACCCCGCCATGGGATCCAGGCTCTGGGAAACCGCCTCCGCTCTGACGCGCGTGGAGTGGCCGGAATCCTAACGTTGGGCGTGAAGGCAATCACGCTCTCACCGCGGGGAAGTGACACAAAACACTCCCCAAATTCTTGATGAGTCACTGCGGAGTCGACGCAGGCGCTGCCGAATCGGATTCCGCCGGCGGCGGCTCCGGCTTCTTCTTCGCGCGAAGGTAGGCGATCAGGTCTGTCACTTCCGCGTCGGTAACCGAATCGCGGAACGGCGGCATCTTCTGTCCCCCATTCAGGATCTGGTCGGTCATCTTTTCCGTTGTTACGCTCTTGTCCTTCCAGACATCCGTGAGCGCCGGCGCCTTTTTGGTTCCCACGCCTCCGACTCCGTGGCAATAAGCACAACCTTTGTCGCGGAAAAGGGCCGCACCGGATTTGGCCGATTCGTCCTCTTTTGAAGAGGCGTAAGATGCGGGGCTGGCAGAAGCTGAAATCAGGCCGAGGGAAAGAAGGGAAGAAAAAAGCTTTACGCGCGAAATCACGGATATATTTTCTCACGTGGATTTTAAGATCGTCACGCTGTCAGAGATCTTCTGTCTGATTGCCAAACTCATCGATTTCTGCCGGTTTGCATCCCGGTCCCACGATTCCATATTTTGCATCAAGGAAAGCCCGGAGGCCCTCCGGCAGGAAATGCGCAAGCTCCTGCCATGTGAGGACTTTGCATCGCGCACGCATCTCCGGATCTTTTACGGCACGTATGATTTCGAACCACGCTTCGCGGAGGTCGGGCCTGCGCTCGTCATAGACAACGCAGAAACTCGCTCCCGAAGCATGCGCCGCGAGCACGTTGCGAATGAGCTGATAGCTCGCGAATCCCGGCGCCCAGGGGTGTTCTGCATCAGCCCTTGTTTCAATTGCTGCGTGAAATGCACGAGCGACCTCTTCCGCGTTTTCGGTTGGGGCCTCCCACTCCTGAGTGAACTCCTCGGCAAGTTCCGGAGCAGCGCGCCGCCTCCTGGTGCGCAACGGAAGCCTGGGAAGCAATTCACGATCGAACACCTGATCGAGATCGCGATAGGCCTCTACAAATTTTGCTTCACGGCATTGGAAGTCGGTTTCTGTCAGCTTGGCTTCCACCAGTAGATTGCCCCAGCGCATATCCACTTCAGTGCGGTCGACGCGACCGTTGTGAAAGGGCACCCGAGCCTTCCAGCCAAACTCCGGCTGCGCGATCGTATCGATGCCCATCATTGCGCGCAGTTGAGCGGATTGCGCAACTGCGGGGGTGCAGAAAACATTCATCAGCAGTGCATCGGAGCTCATCGCGGAGTCAAGTTCGCGCCACTTGCGCTGCAAGTCAGGCCCGGACCGGGGAAGGGAGCGGCCTTGTGCGTGCACCTTGTCAAACCTCCGCATCCATCCTGAACAGGCAGAGATAGCTTTATAAGCCGGGGGATAGAAATTTCCATGTCGGTCTTCTTCCGGAACATAGACGATCACTGGATCGCTGCCATAACTTTCAACGTGAGGATGGTTGCGGGCAAATAGCCGGTTTCGAGCTGCAAGCTCGGCTCGCAGCTGCCACGCATAGGAGAACATCACCTCACCAGCTTAGCCTGTTCGGGACTTTGCCATTGAGTTAAGCCCGTCGCAAAGTGAGGATTGCGATCTCCGGATAGGCACCGATTCGCGCGGGAATTCCAAGAGTTCCCAAACCACGATTGACATAGAGCGATGCCTGTCGCGCGCTTCCATTGACCGCCGCCTTCATCGGAATCCGATAGAGTCCAGCGATGAAGCTGGTGAAGAAGCGCGCCGGATTGAGCGCGCTATTCAGGATCTCGACGTTCACCTGTCCGCCGTGGGTATGTCCTGCCAGGGAAAGTTCCACACCCGCATCGGCCGCGCGATAAAACGTGTTTGGGTTGTGCGAGAGGAGGACATTTGGCATGTCGGTGCGTACCAGCGATTCTGCACCGTTCAAGGTGGCGATGGACCTTTGCGTGATGGTTACGTTTCTCTGGTAGTCGATTCCGATCAGGTTCAATGCCGCACCGTTCCATTCAATCTGTGCTGCGGACTGGCGCAGCAAGCGCATGCCGTTCACGGAAAACAGTTTTTCAGCATCATCCTCGGCGCCTGAGTAGATCTCGTGATTGCCATTGCACCCCCACACCCCGAGGGGAGCACGGAGGCGACCTAGCTCGGCAATGCACTCCGCGAGCGGATCGCCGCGACTGGAAACAAAATCGCCTGTGATCACTGCGAGTTCTGCGCCGAGATCGTTTGCCATGCCGACCGCGCGTCGAATCTCATGCACCGGCATCGCGTCACCCACGTGAATGTCGCTGAGTTGCACAATCTTCAAGCCGTCAAGGGCTGGGGGAAGACTCGCGACCGGTACATCTACCTGGTTTACTTCGAAATGCAGGCGTTCCACGGAATAGCCATAGAGTGCCGCCACGAACGGCGTCGCGCCAGCAATGGTTGCGATCTGGTGCAACATGGTTCGCCGTGTCGGGTCCAGCGAATCCTGTGCAGGCGGTTTGTGGAATATTCGTGCAAGTCTCTCCCCCGACCACGCAATTGCGTGCAAGACCTTCGTGAAGAAGAAAGCAAAGGTGGAAGAGAAGATCCAGAGCTGAATGATGGGAGCGATATGAAAACTGACTGTCCCGGGAAGCACTTTCCCCGCAATGCGATCGTAAAGGACCGCTGACATCGTTGCCACGGCTACTGCGATCAACAGCCGGGCAAGAAGACGCACGACAGGCCCGGATCGAGGACGCGCGGCGATGCGCCACAGGTTCCCAAGCCAATAAATCTGCGGTAACACCAGCAGAGTGATGAGAAAGAGACGGCGGAGTACGACGGCGATTGGCATGGGCTTTCGCTGAGAAGGATTAAGGTAACACCGTTGCGCAGAGGCCGCCTGTGCCGAGCGGCACGATCGGCTCGCGTGCCGGACCGTCGGTCCGATACGGTACGGAAGACCGATAGCCGCAAATGACTTATTGCGATCTGGCTAGCCGCAAACTATACTGACGCCACCCCCAGGGAATTTGCACCTCACAATTGAACAGATGGAGGGACCCATGTTGAAGGGGCTTGTTGGCGGCATTGTCCTTGGTTGCCTTGGATTAGTCAGCGCGACAGCTGGGGCACAGCAAGTAGTGCATGCCTTGACCGGAACCGTCAGTTCCATCGACAGCGCTGCAAAAACGATCACTGTTTTCCAGGACAATGGCACACAGGGCGAGTTCAGCGACGGAACCAGCGCCAAACCGCACCTGGCAATCGACAAGAAGGTCTCGCTCGATTCGAGCAATGGGGACGCCTTCAAGAAAACCGGCACGTACGCGGTGGTCTTCTACTATGGCAATGACAGTTCTCGGACAGCCGTAGCACTCAAGAGCCTGGGAGCCGGACCATTCAGCTCGGCAACCGGCACCGTGGTGAAATTCGATAGCAAGCACTCCATCTCGATTGCGGACAGCACGGGTGCGACGCAAACCTTCAAGATTTCACAGGACACCATCGGCGAGGGATATCTGGGCGCGGTCGATGGCTTCAAGTTCCAGGTGTCGAAGGGCGACAAGGTGCGCGTAGTTGCGTCGGCAGAAAGCGGTTCGCCCACCGCACTGTTTGTTCGGCTGATGTAGTCCCGATACTGCGCACCAATGAGGTGCTGCTGACGCAAAGTGCTGCGTTAGCATGGTGGTCATGTCCAGTGATCATTCCTTTTCCAGACGCAACTTCGGCCGCACCGCATTTATGGGTGCGGCTTCCGCATTTGCGGCAGTCGATTTCGCAGGCGCGCAGCAGCCGCCTTCGAGTGAAATCATCGACGCGCGCAAGTTCGGCGCTGCCGGCGATGGTAAGACCGACGATACAACGGCGCTTCAGAAAGCAATCGACGCGGCCGGCGAAAAGACAGGCGCAGTGGTTATTCCGCCTGGCGTTTACCTCACGCGCCAGTTGAAGGTACGTGCCAGTGTCGCGCTCACTGGTGTTCCGGGATGGAACTACTCGTTCGGCGGAGGATCGGTTCTACGGCTTCTCGGGACCGACTCCGGAATGCCTTCTCGATTTGACCGAGGCGCGTGGCGCAACGGTACAGGGCCTTTCTCTGGATGGTGCTGGCCTCGGCGCCAACATCCACGGAATCGCGACGCATAGAACGAGCTACGGAAAGCACGAGGATTCATTTCGCATCGACACCTGCCAGGTTGCGCGCTTCACTGGAAGCGGTATGAATCTGAACAAGGTCTGGGCATTCAGCGTGCGCCATTGCGAGATGATGGCGAACGGCGCCGACGGGATGACGCTGCACGGCTGGGACGGCTTTCTGCTCGACAACTGGTTTTCAGGTAACAAAAGGGCTGGTTTTGCCGCTCGCGAAGAGAACGCTTCCATCACATTTACGGCCAATCGCGTCGAGTGGAATGGAGAGGAGAACTTTGTGATCTCAGGTGGAGACGGCTACCAGATAACAGGTAACTTCTTTGATCGCGCCGGAACGGTCGGCATCGCGTTGCGCAGGAACACGCGTTCTTGTGTGCAAGTCGCCGTCACCGGAAACTTCATTAAGCGCAGCGGCAAGAACGCCAAGGCTGAGACTCACGATTCTGCGCAGGTTCTGATGGAAGGCGGTTCCGGCATCACATTCACGGGGAATGTTCTCCAGATGGGGCGCGACGACGGAGAAGTTGGTGTGTGGAGCCCTTCCTACGGCATCATCTATGGCGGACTGCATGATTGCGTAATCGCAAGCAATACGCTGCACGAAGCCGCTTCGCGGCAACTGATAGTGGACATCGGCAGCCATGGAGAAGGTGTCGTGGTAAAGGACAATCCTGGGTCAATCAAGACCGGCGTCTGAGTTCAGCAGTGGTTCATCCAAGATTCTTGGCGCTTATGTCCTCAACGATAGCGTTGGCCGGATCAGGCGGGCTGACCGGCACGCATTTTGGCTATCCGGTCATTGGATTGCCTTGTCAGGTGTGGGACGATGCCAAGCTGCCGCTCGATGAGCATGAGCTGGGCGCGATGATGCATCTCATGCTCCTTGGCGCCCAATAGCTGCTCGAACCGGGACTTGGCGCCGCTGCCGTCCGCTACAGTCGTCATTTCGTTCAGTATTTCGGTTGGCAGCGACTCCAGCCACGCGGCGAAAGACTCACCGCGGCTGCGAAGCAACTCCAGAATTTCTGCTTTCGTCCTGGGTTTCAATTCTTCGTTTTTTACGCGCTCCGCAAGACCTATAAAGTCAAAGCCTACCAAGGTCATCGCGCGGTTCTTGCCGTGAATTTCCTCCCACATCTGAGTTGCAACGGCGATGTGCGCCAACATCCCGCCTACGGAACGGCATTCCGGAGCCGGGACATGATTGTACTTCTCCTCGGGAATATCTTCGGCAATCTGAATTGTGTTTTGACGCACGGTTCGAAACTGCCGGGCTAACTCTTTTCCGCCGTAGATGCTCATACTGGTTTGCCTCATGGTGGTTCTTGCCGGCGTTGCCGGTTTAAGGATGACGACGGTCGACGACTTCGAAGCCTTCCGGAAGTTCGAAGAGCTTCTGGTCGGGTTCGGAGATGCTGACGTCGGTGAGCGTGAATGTCTGCTTGCCGGTGCGCCAACTGTCCAAGATCGAGAGCAGGTTGATACCCAGGCTGGATGAGTGCCAGAACTCGCGCGTAGTGACGAGCGGGCGATCGTTGCCAAACACTCCCGGATTCAGGGTTGTTGTATCGCGGCTGCCGTGGGTCTCAACGCTGTCAATGTCGCGGACACCCAGGTCCTCATGGGTGCTGAAACCCTGGTTGTCGGGCAACGGCCCCGTGCGGGCGGTGGCGGGAGTGTAGATGGACGTAGCGGATTCCGTGTATAGCAGGAGCTGACACTGGCGCTGGGAGGTAAAGCAGTTGTAGAGAGTGTGTGCCGACGGATCCGCAATCTGGATTACGTTCATCTCCGACTTTTCGTTGCCGTCCTTGGGCACGAGCAGCCAGCGCTCTTCGTAAATTCGTCCGTGACTGTCGCGAGCTACGCGGCGCTGATTGACAGCAGTGAAGGATCCTCCGCCGGGGATCGGCCTGCTCCACTCTGTATGCACGATCGCGCTGAATGGTGCGTTGAGCAGTGGAGGGATGTAGATGCTTTGCAAAACCTCGGTCGTTCCGCCGTCGCGCGTGTGGACGACCTGCGGTTCGGATTGTGCGCGGAGAAGAACGGGAGCGAGAAAGGCAACAGCGACAGCGAAGGAGAGATATCTCACACTGCCTCCGGGTGCGACCAATATACATTTCCGTGCGAAAGGGCGCAAACAAACAAGCGGCGTTAACGACCAGGGCAGACGGAAGTCAGGAGCGCCGGATCGAGCGAGTGAAAGGCTACTTTCCTGGCGGGCTAAATTCCGGCCCCGGGGATGTACTTGTATTCGATTTTGGCCGGCGTCTTGATGGGGTCGCCGGTCAGATCGTGCGCGTGCCACACAACGCTTTCGCTCGCGACCTCTGGATGCTTGCGGAGGAACATCAGCGCGTAGGTGCTTGCGGTGGGATCGTCCTTCTGGTCGGCGAACTTGGCGGATTCAACAGCGGCCTTGTCCTTCTCCCCGAGGCGGCGATAGAGAATGGCGAGTTGGTAGTGGGCGGCGAGGTCGTCAGGATCGATGGACTGCAACTTCTCATATTGCTCCCGGGCCTTCGCGTAATCGTGCGCCTGGTAGTAGGAGAAGCCGAGTTCACGCAAGCCGTCCTTCGACAGGGGGTACTTCGCAAGCATGGCCTGGAGATCGTCGATGGCCTCCTGCACCTGGCCGGCGTTCCGTTCCACGAGGGCTCGGTAGTAGAGTGCGCGAGGATCACCCGGCAGCAGCTCCAGCGCTTTGGCGAGATGAGGCTTGGCGTCGTTGTAGCGCTCCCAGCTGATTTCCACGACCGCCATGTTGGTATAAGCGTCGGCATAGTCTGGCCGCAACGCTGCAACCTGCTTGAATCCATCAACGGAAGCTTCGTATTGCAGGGCGTCGAGCAGCGCAATGCCGTAGTTGTTCCAGCGCATCCAGGGCGGATTCTCGCCGGTCTGAGACGCAACCGGTGGATTGTCGCCGATCTTGAGCGTGCGCGTCTGGCCGCCAACTTCGAGAATGGGCTGGGGGTAGTGCTTTCCGGCGGGCTGGTCCATCGCGTAGTCGATGAAGCGCTGATCAAATCGCCGGTACTCAACGGTTGCGGTAATCGTTACGGCGCCGCTGATGGACTTGGGCAGGCGGAAGCGGTAGCGCACGAGCTGCGAACGTCCGGACTGGATGGTGTTGTTATAGGCCTGTACGCGGTTGTGCCAGATTTCGTGCAGCCCGTTCAGTTCGCCTTTGTCGTTGACCAGCCGATTGGTGAATGAGTGAGCAGAAGGATCAAGACTGCCGTCGGGTTGAAGAAAGCCGGATTCTGCGATGGTTTTTCCGGCTGCATCCTTCACCGTGAAGTCGACCCACGATTCGTAGAAATCGCGCTGCTCCGGAACAAAGGAGTGGGCGATGCCTTTGTTCTGGATGACAACATTGGCAATCAGCGTGTCGCCGGGAGTGAGCGAGAAATCTGTCAGGCCGAGCGGAGCGATCAGCATGGCCTTTGCTGAATCATTCGCTGAAGCTGCCTCTGTCTCTTTTTCGAGCGCGAAAATATCCACGCTCAAAACGCCCTTGCCGTCGATGCCGTTCTTGAGGAAATCGCGAAGCTTCTCAGCCTGTTCGTCGAACTTGTAGTAAGCGGGTATGAGAGAGTTGCCTCCCAGCCAGCGGTGCGAGACCAGGGTTCCATCCTTTGCGCCGGCATCCTGCGCATTGGCAGGCATCTGCTGGCGCGGCATGTGGCAGGTCTGGCAAGTGGACACGGAGTCCTTCCGATAGAAGGGAAGGGGAGACTGCTTTGTAAAGCTAGCGCCCTGCCACTCGTCGTACACGGTGAAGGCGCGCAGAAATTTGTAGTCGTCAAGTGATCGCGTGATTGTGGCCTTGTGACAGGCTGCGCAGAACTCCGCAGTTTTGTAGAGCGGCCGCATCACAGCTTTCTTGTGCTGGTCGAGATGCGCCAGAATCTCAGAGTCGGAGACACGCGTCGTGACCGGGGCGCCTTTGTCATCCACCAATACTGCCGGAGTTCCCATCACGAAGCTGCCTGTCCCAGTGGTATCGGTCGACTGGATTGAGTGGCACACCGCGCAGGTAATGCCCTCATCTTCGAATGGACGCTCCTTCGGCATCCCCTGGGAGAGATCGCCGGAAAAGAGTGCGACCGGGTTGTGGCATCCCTCGCAGTGGCGCGAGAATTGCACCCCCTTCTCGTCGATAAGCATGTTCACGTTTTTCAGATACCAGGGCGCGCGGAAACTGTTGGAATGAACCGACTGGCGCCACTGATGAAACGCCTCCTGATGGCAGTGGCCGCAGTACTCCGCCGTAAAAACGGTTCGCGGATTGATGAACTGTCCATTCGCCGTCATGGCGTTCGAAGGCAGAAATGGCGATTCCTTGCCGAACGCGTAGTTGTAACGGCTTGCGATCGAATTATGGAACTGGCTCGTCGGCCCGGTGACTTTGATGTTTGCCGTGTAAGCAGCCGGCGGAAGATCTGCACCTGCTGTGGCGGGAGTTGCGGAAGACGCGGAGTCTGTCGCCGCTTGCACCACGAAGTCGATGGAAAGCAGCAACCCGACGATGCAACCAACGACACCCAAATGACGCGGCGAATACCTGAACATCTTTAGCGGAACTCCCTGAATTGCCTGGACCTGAACTTTTTGATCGCCCACCTCGAAATGCCCGAAGGGGAAGCACACTACGAGGGACACTAGAACGGTAACAAAGGCCCGGCAATGGTTGTCCACCACCGAAAGGTGGAGGCATTCAGCTCATCAAAGCGGACACAGCGCGGAAGGGTTTCTCGAAACCAACCGACCGCCTCCGAGGCCTCGCGGCCCTTGCCGGCTGCTGTTTGAGCCATTCTTCAGCGAATAGTTCATAGAGTGGGATGAACTGCGGAAAACACCGCCTGAACTGAGCATGGGCGTTCGCTTCGCCTTGGCCAAAACATGGTCCAAACTGTTACCTTTAGTACGTAAGTCCGCTCACTTGCAGATGGCCTCAAGTCCTTATTTTGCACTTGCAGTCCTGTTCGTTGCCGCGCTCGGATTCGGGCTGGCTCCGCTGGGACTGGCGTGGCTCTGGCGAAGGGTCTTTTCACCGGCGAAACCAAACGAAATCAAGAACGCAATTTACGAGTGTGGACTCGAGTCGAGAGGCGATGCGTGGGTGCAGTTCCGTTCCGCCTACTATCTCTACGCAATCATCTTTCTCATTTTCGACGTAGAAGCGGTCTTTTTGCTGCCCTTTGCGGTGGCATTTACTGGGTTGGGCGTTGCGGCCTGCGTATCGATGGTGGTTTTCGTGCTGCTGCTTATTGAGGGCCTGGCGTGGGCCTGGGTAAAAGGCGTGTTGACGTGGGTGTAACCCCGCTTACAGCGGTCCGAGTTGTCAGTCATCGGTTCTTGTTTCTGTGCGTGATTGGCCGGTTGATTAAAAACCGATGATGACTGAAGACTGGAGCAAATCGACAATGGTTGATGAAAACCTGAAGATCGAACTTGGCAAGCAGGGCGTCTTGGTCACGACCATCCAGGAACTCTACAACTGGGGTCGCCGCAGCTCCATCTGGCCGATGCAGTTCGGCCTTGCGTGCTGCGCCATTGAAATGATTGCCACGACAATGGCCCGCTATGACCTGGCCCGCTTTGGTTCGGAGGTGTTTCGTCCCTCGCCGCGGCAGGCAGACCTGATGATCATCTCGGGTACGGTGACCAAGAAGATGGCCCCGCAGGTAGTGCGCCTTTATAACCAGATGGCCGAGCCGCGCTACGTCATCGCGATGGGCGCCTGTGCGATCTCCGGCGGCCCGTTCAAACAGGGATACAACGTGCTGAAGGGGATCGACCGCTACATTCCGGTGGATGTGCACATTCCGGGCTGTCCTCCGCGGCCTGAAGCACTGATTCAGGCTTTCATGACTTTGCAGAAGAAGATCGACGAGCAGCAACTTACCGGCGAAGATCGCCCGCGCCATCTTGATAAAGAGGCGCCCGGCGAATTTCCGGTACCCGATTTTGGAGAGCACGATCTGGAGCCGCCCAGCAATCCCGGGGTCTGGACGGTGCCGAAGATTATTCAGTAGGAACGGGAAGACAGGGAATAGGAAGTAACAAGCTCAAGGACGTGGAGCCTGGGCTGGCAGGGGCAGGAACTGATTTGAAGACAGCGGAAGAAATCAAGACGGCAATTGAAGCGGCGGTGCCGGGTGCGACGGTGAAGATGATCCCGAACGCGAGCCCCTGTGCGCAGCACTCGCTTCTGCTCGATCCTGAACACGTTGTTAAGGTCGCCGAGTTCCTCCGCGACGACCAGGAATTTGCGCTGGACTATCTGTCAAACGTTACAGGCGTGGACTTCCTCGACAAAGAGATTGCCGAGAAGGTCAAAGTCACGCGTCAGGTGCCCAAGGCCGTAGACGGGGTCGAACAAATAGTGGAAGAGACGGTTGAAGAGACTCGCAAGCACACCGAGCCGGGCTATCTCGAAGCGGTCTACCACCTCTTCTCGGTTGCGAAAAAGCAAGGTCCGGTGATAATTCGGATGCGCACGATCAACCGCACCGACCAGGTGGAGCTTCCGTCTCTGACGCCGATCTGGCGCTCGGCGGAGTTCCAGGAGCGCGAGGTTTTCGATCTCTTCGGCATTGTCTTCAAAGGGCATCCCGATCTGCGCCGAATCCTGATGTGGGATGAGTTCAAGGATCATCCGATGCGCCGTGACTACGTTGAGCCCGACGACTTTGAGTATGAGCCGACCCCGCACGATGAAGTTTTAAAGCGAGCGCAGCAACAAAGAAGCAGAGAACAGGGATAAAGAAGACGATTAGGAAATTGGGAATAGGGAGTAAAAGCGGAATTGGATGAGCGTTGCTGATGCAAAAACGGGGAAGATGAGCACGACGAAGCCTGAGGGCTGGAATCGGCCTCCGATCGTTGAAAGCGACGGCGAAGGCGAGCTTCTCGAAGTGGCGATGGGGCCGCATCATCCTTCTACTCATGGCGTTTTTCGAATGGATGTGGTGCTGGATGGCGAGCGCGTCATCAAGCTCAGGCCCATCTTCGGCTATCTCCACCGCAATCACGAGCAGCTTGCGCAGAGCCAGAGCTATCTCGCCTCGATGCCGTATACCGACCGGCTCGACTATTTCTGTTCCCTGAGCAACAACTGGGCCTATGCCCTCACAGTCGAAAAACTGGTGGGCCAGGAGGTGCCCGAGCGCGCGGAATATCTTCGCGTGATTCTCGCCGAGCTCACGCGCATTCAGAATCATGCCTCGACGATCGGATTTCTTCTGCAGGAGATGGGCGCCAGCGGTACGCCCCTGATGTATGCCTTCCGCGAGCGCGAAAAGATTCTCGATCTCTTCGAGAGCCTGACCGGCTCGCGCATGATGTGCAACTATATGCGCTTTGGCGGCTGCCGGGTTGACGCATCCCCCGCATGGCTGGAGGCGACGCGCAAAGTTGTCGCGGGCTTGCCCGCCTTTATTGACGAGTTTGAACGCTTTCTGATGACCAACGAGATTTTGATGGCGCGCTGCCAGGGCGTCGGCGTGCTCAAGCCCGATCTCGCGGTCAACGCCGGCATCAGCGGGCCGATGTTGCGGGGGTCGGGAGTGAACTACGACATCCGCAAGGTCGATCATTACGGCATCTATGACCGCTTCAAGTTTCGCGTGCCTCTCGGAGACCACGGCGACATTTACGACCGGTACATGGTCCGCATGCTCGAGATGCGCGAGTCGATTTTGATACTGAATGCGGCTTTAAAGGATTTGCCCGCCGGACCAGTCATGGATCCGAAAGCGAAGATCCGGAATTTCAGGCCAAAGGCTGGAGAAGTCTACGGTCGCATTGAGGCGCCGAAGGGCGAACTTGGCTTTTACCTGATCAGCGATGGTAGCCCGAACCCGTACCGATACCGTGTTCGTCCGCCAAGCCTGATCAACCTGACAGTTTTGGAAGATATGTGCCTCGGCTCCAACGTTGCCGACGTTGTGTTGATTTTTGGAAGCGTGGATATTGTGCTGGGAGAGGTAGACAGATAGAAGTTCATAGCTCGAAGTTCTGAGTTCGCAGTTGGAGGGATCGCTCTGTGAACTACGAACGATGAACTGCGAACTGGAGGAACCACTTGCTGGGTGAAGGAATTCTGAAGGGACTTGTGGAGACGGCGAGAAATTTCGCCGGCAGCTATGTCTCGAAAGAACGATTGACGACCGTCGAGTATCCGGAGGAGCGCCTGCCCCTTCCCGAGGCCGCGCGTAACTTCCCGTTCCTCGTCTACGACGGAGGCGACTGGGAGAAGGGGCTCCGATGCGTCGCTTGCCAGATCTGCGAGAAAGAATGCCCGCCCAAGTGCATCTACATCGAGAAAAGCAAAGATAAGAAGCCGGACTACGTGGGCAAGCTGCAGATCTACCCGGCGAAGTTCGATATCGATATTTCGGTTTGCATGAGCTGCCAGATCTGCGTTGAGGTCTGTCCCTTCGAAGCCATCAAGATGAACACAGAGTTCGAGCTGGCGACTGACGACCGCTTTGGCGGCCTTCTGCTCGACCGCCACCAGTTGGCGCGCTCCAACGAGTACTACCACCAGATTCATCCCACCGAGGCCACCGAAGTGGACGCGAAGCTTGCGGAAGAAAAGGCCAAGGTGGAAGCCAAGGCCAAAGCAGCTGCCGAAGCAGCCGCCGCGAAAGCTGCCGCAGCACCGACGCCCGGAACTGCTGCAACTCCCGCGGTCAAAGCAGCCCCTCCCGCGCCGGCTCCAAAGTCTGCGCCCCCAGAAGCCAAAGCCGGAGAGAAGGCGGTGCCTCCTTCCGCTGCAACCACGCCTGCGGCGCCGAAACCCGTGCCCGGGACTGGAACTGACGGTGCATCTTCAATAGCCGCGGAAAACAAGAAAGTTGCAGAGACTCCGGCGAAGCCGAATGAAGGAGACCCGGGCGCATGATCGACAAGCTCGACCAGATCTTCGTAATTCTGAAGCACTGGCTGCTCGGTTACCTTCCCGAAAGCTGGCAGATTCCTATCGGCGTAATTATCAGCGTAGTCTGCATCGTGGGTCTTTATCCTGCGCTCTTCGCCATCACCACGGTGCTCGAGCGCAAGGGCGTTGCCCGCATTCAGAACCGCCTCGGTCCCAATCGAGTGGGCCCATATGGAATCCTTCAGCCCATGGCCGACGGGGTCAAATCGCTGACCAAGGAAGACATTGTCCCCATCAGTGCCGATGGCGTTGTTCACTTCCTCGCGCCAGTCATCCTTGTGGTTGTCGTCTTCATGGGTTTCGCCGTTCTTCCCATGGGCCGCAACATGGTGCTCGTGGACATGGATGCCGGTCTGCTCTTCTACTTCGCCATGGGCGCTTCGGCGGAGCTTTCTGTCTTTATGGCGGGATGGTCGAGCCGCAACAAGTACTCACTGCTTGGAGCGATGCGCGCGGTGGCGCAAATGATCAGCTACGAAGTGGCCCTGCTGCTTTCGAGCGTAGTCGTCGTCATGGCCACCGGCTCCCTCTCGCTGGTGAAGATTGTCGAAGCGCAGAACCACTACACCTGGGGTCTGCCACACTGGTTCATCTTCACGCCCTGGGGACTCGCCGCCTTCATCATGTACGCCGTCGCCGGGACCGCGGAGACCAACCGCTCGCCGTTCGATCTTCCCGAAGGTGAATCCGAATTGGTGGCGGGGTATCACACCGAGTACTCCGGCTTCAAATTCGCTCTCTTCTTCCTGGGCGAATACGTGGCGATGTTCTCGATCTCCGGCCTCGGATCAACGCTCTTTCTTGGCGGATGGACCGCGCCCCTCGAGTTCCTCCAGTTCATCCCCTCGTGGATCTGGTTTTTCGGAAAGCTCTTTCTCTCGATGGGTGTCTTTATCTGGATGCGCGGCACGCTGCCACGCCTGCGCCAGGACCAGTTGATGAATTTTGCCTGGAAGTTTGTTCTGCCCATGTGCCTGCTCAACCTCTTTGTTGTGGGGCTTTGGCACTTCATGGGCGATGGCTGGCTCCGCTGGGTGGTCTGCTCCGCAATTCTTTTGCTTGCCTATGTCAGTATTGGTCGCGAAGGCATGCGCCGAGAAAATTTCGGTCCCAGGAGCTATCGGTATGCAGAGTAGCCATGGGAAATTCAGACTGCCGTACCCGAATCAGGACGAAAGGAGCGGCCGGCTGTGGGATTTGTCTTCTATCTAATTTCGGCATTCGCCGTTGGCGGCGCGCTCGCGGCGGTCCTGCTTAAAAATCTGGTCCACTCCGCTCTCGCCTTGACCATCGCATTCCTGGGTCTTGCGCTTTTGTTCCTTCGTCTCGACGCGCAGTTCGCTGGCTTTGCGCAGATCCTGGTTTATGTGGGTGCGGTCGCCATCCTCGTCGTTTTTGCGATTCTTCTTACACGCGGCTCCGACATTCCGAAGGAGGGCGTGTTCTCAAAGACGTGGCTTGCCGGGCTGGGAATTGCCGCGGCAGTGTTCGCACTATTCACCTGGGCGGTGCTTCGGGCGGCACCGTGGCTGCCGAATGAGACGGCTACCCCGACCGTGACAGTGAACGACATCGGCAACGCGCTCATGAGCAGCTACGTATTGCCGCTTGAGATCATCGCTGTGCTTCTGACGGTTGCGCTTCTGGGCGCCGTGATTGTAGCGATGCACGAGAAAGAGAGGAGCCGCTGATGACCAACCCGCTCACCGGTTACCTCATTGTCGCCGCGCTTGTCTTTGCAATCGGGCTCGCCGGCGCCCTTACGCGGCGCAATGCCATCATGGTGCTTATCGGCATTGAGCTGATGCTCAATGCCGCAAACCTCAACCTCATCGCTTTCTGGCGTTACGGTCCCCATCCCGAGATGCTCACGGGCATGATGTTCGCCATTTTTTCCATCGCCGTAGCCGCAGCGGAGGCGGCCGTCGGACTGGGACTCGTGATCTCCATTTATCGTCACGCGAGAACAACGGACCTTGAATACATGAACAGGATGAAGGGGTGAGCCGCTGATGCAAGAAACAATGGCCTTCACTCCTCAACTCAACGCGAGCTCGATTGCGCAATGGCTATGGCTCATCCCAGCCGCGCCCATCCTTGCCTCCGGGGTCATCGCCCTTCTCAAACAGCCGCGGCGCAAGCTGGCTTCGAGCCTTGCCATCGGATCCCTGGGCATTTCGCTGATCGTAGCGATCGCGGCGTTTGCGCATGTACTCAGCGGTTGGTCGCACGGCTATGCAGTGCGAGAGGTCGTCAACTTCTCGTGGCTCCAGGCTGGGACGCAAGCTGTTGAGCTCGGCTGGGTCCTCGATCCGCTCTCCGCAGTGATGATGGTGATGGTCTGCTTCGTTGGCCTGCTCATCTTCATCTACTCCACCGGCTACATGGAGCACGATGAAAACTACACGCGGTTCTTCTGCTTTCTCGCGCTCTTTGCCGGAGCCATGCTGGGAGTGGTCATTGCCAACAGCATCCTCCTGCTCTTCATGTGCTGGGAACTCGTCGGCCTCACCTCGTATCTGCTGATCGGTTTCTGGTATCAGAAACCTTCGGCTGCCGCAGCCGCGAAGAAAGCGTTCATCACCACGCGCGTGGGCGACATCTTCTTCCTCCTCGGCATCGTCTGGCTCTTTGCGCAAACCGGCACGCTGCTCTTCTACGATCACGGCTCCGGCTCACTTGAACCACTCGCGCTCGGCGGCCTCCTGGTTCACCAATCGCACTGGGGACTGACCGCTGCAGGCGCAATCGGGCTGCTGATCTTTGCCGGGGCAGCAGGGAAGAGCGGCCAGCTTCCGCTGCACGTCTGGCTGCCGGATGCCATGGAAGGCCCCACGCCCGTTTCCGCGCTGATTCACGCGGCGACCATGGTTGCAGCAGGTGTTTATCTCGTTGCGCGCGTATATCCGCTGATGTCGGCCGGCGCGGTTGCCCATGGAGAAGCGCTGGGAACCACAACAGCGCTCATGGTCGTTACCTGGGTCGGAGCAGCCACTGCGCTCTTCGCCGCGCTCATCGCAGTTGCGCAAAACGACATCAAGCGCATTCTCGCCTACTCCACCGTTTCGCAGCTCGGCTATATGATGGCCGGCCTCGGCGTCGGCGGAGTCGCCGTCGGCATGTTCCACTTGATCACGCATGCGTTTTTCAAGGCGCTCCTGTTCATGGGTTCCGGCTCCGTCATCCACGGAGTGCACGAAGAGCAGGACATTCGCAAGATGGGCGGCCTGCGCAAGTTCATGCCACTCACTTTCGCGACATATGCGGTCGGCATGCTCGCCCTCTGCGGATTTCCCCTCTTCTTCTCAGGTTTCTGGTCGAAGGACGCCATCATCGAGGCGGCCAGCCACTGGCAGACTGCGCGGACGCCGTATTTCATGCTGCTGTTTGGCGCGCTGCTCACCGCGTTCTACATGACCCGGCAGGTCAGCTACGTCTTTTTCGGCGAATATCGCGGTCACGGCCACCCGCACGAAAGTCCGCGCGTGATGACGATACCGCTTGCGATACTCGCATTCTTCGCGGTCTTCCTCGCTGCGGTCGGCACTCCTGCTTGGCCGTGGTTCCGCAACTTCCTCCTCGACCGACCGGCCACCTTCGCCTTCTCGCAATTTGAACCAGGCTTTTTCGGCCTTCTTCTGACCTCGACCATCGTTGTCATCGTCGGCATCGGTCTGGGCTGGTGGCTTTACGGAAACAAATCTCCGCGCGCCGAAGAACCCGATGCGCTCCAGAAAGCCATTCCGCCAATCTGGATCGTACTCTCCAACCGTCTCTACATCGACGAGCTTTACGGCGCGACCGTGATCGCCTTCTACTACTGGTGGGCAAAGGTTGCCGACTGGATTGATCGCGAAATTTGGGGAGATATCGTTGCGACCATCACCCGCCTGTTCAAAGAATGGGCGCGACTCAATCGGTTCCTCGACGCCAACATGGTCGACGGCGCATTCGACAAAGGCTGCGAAGAGCTCTCGACCGGGGGCGGCGTCCTCGCGCGCATGCAGAATGGACGAGGGCAGCTCTACCTTCGCCTTCTTGCTGTCGCTGTGGTGATTCTCGCTGCAATCCTCATCTGGAGCGGCCGCCCATGAACGCACTTCCGCTCCTCACGATCATTACTGTTCTGCCCGTCATCGGCGCGGCGATCGCGCTGCTTCTCAAACGGCAGGCTCGCGGAGTCGCCCAGATCACCGGCCTCGTCTGCTTCATCCTCTCGCTGGTTATCTGGCTTCGGTTGCCTGTCGATGGCTCCATCGGCCTCGTTGAACAGAAGTCTTGGGTTGCATCGCTCGGCATTCAATATCATCTGGGTGTTGATGCCCTCGGCGCCTTGATGCTTATCCTCTCAGCGCTCATTTCGCTCATGGCGATCGATGCGGCGCATCGCGTGCACCACGAGCCCGGCCTCTTCTTTGCTCTTGTCCTCCTGCTCGAGGCGGGACTCTTCGGCACATTTACGGCGCTCAATTTCTATCACTGGTTCATCTTCTGGGAACTGAGCCTCATCCCGGCGTTCTTCCTCATCAAACTTTGGGGCGGACCGAAGCGCGGACCTGCGGCCACTCAGTTCTTCGTTTACACCATGGCCGGGAGTGTTGCGCTGCTGATTTCATTCCTTGCCGTGTTTCTATCAACCGGCACCATGGAATTTGGTCAGCTCGCCGATATGGCTTCGAACGGCACCTTGGAGCAACAGGTCACGGCACATCTGGGTCATGTGATGATGTGGCTCGCCATCGGCGTGCTTGCCGGATTCGCGGTCAAGGTTCCGCTGGCGCCTTTTCACACCTGGCTGCCCGCCGCATACAGTGAAGCTCCATCGCCGGTCACGATGCTCCTGACCGGCGGCATGTCCAAGATGGGAGTCTACGGCCTGCTGCGCATTGCTCTGCCGCTCTTTGGCCCGCAGATCGCGCGAATCCGCACACCCCTTCTCGTTCTCGCCGTCATCACCGTGGTGATGGGCGCATGGGCCGCGGCAGCGCAGAAGGATCTGAAGCGCGTCTTTGCTTACTCCTCTGTGAATCACCTCGGCTACTGCTTACTGGCCATCTTCGCCATAGCCATTCCCAGTGGAGCAAATGTCGATATCGGCACCAGCCAGGCTGCGGCCCTCAACGGTGTGATCCTGCAGATGTTCAATCACGGCCTCACGGCTGCGGCCCTTTTCTGGTTCATATCGATGATCCAGTTTCGCAGCGCGGGTCTTCGGGGAATCGACGACTTCGGGGGACTTCGCAAACCTGCGCCGGTGTTTGCTGGATTAATGGGGATCGCTCTCTTCTCATCGCTCGGGTTACCCGGTCTTAACGGGTTCGTCGGCGAGTTCCTGATCTTCCGCGGAGTGTTTCCGCTCTCGTGGGTTGCTGCCGGTGTCTCGGTACTGGGTCTATTGGTCACTGCGGTCGTCATCCTCACGGTGATCCAGAAAGTATTCGCAGGTCCGGTTCCGGAGCGCTGGGCCGAATTTCCAGATTTGCATGGGGGCGAGCGTCTCGGCATCGCCCCGGTCATCGGACTGATGTTCCTGCTCGGACTGTTGCCGCAGCTTGTTCTCGACCGTGTGAACCCGACGGTCCAATACCTGCTGGCGCATTGGAGATTTTAGAAAGAAATGTTGGCCTGGACGATTTACATCTCGTTTGCCGGTGCGTTGGTGCTGGCGCTGCTGCCTAAGGGTAATGCAGCCCTTGCGCGTGCGACAGCACTCCTCGTGGCCGTAGCGGGATTTGTTATTGCGATCGCAGGTTTCATTGCCGGCGCAGGGCAGGGTCGCGTCACGATTGTTGATGTGCCCTGGGTGCCTGCGATGGGTATCCACTATGTGCTGGCCGCAGACGGCATCAGCCGCGTGCTCGTCCTGCTTACCGGACTTGCCGCTGTCGCCGGAGTTCTCTTCAGCTGGAATATCAATCTGCGCACCAACGAGTTCTTCGCTTTCTTCCTCGCGCTCATTGGCGGCGTATACGGCGTCTTTCTCAGCTTCGATCTCTTCCTGCTCTTCGTCTTCTACGAAATCGCGATCGTCCCCAAATACTTCCTCATCGCAATCTGGGGCTCTACGCGCCGCGAATACGCGGCAATGAAGCTGGCCCTATACTCATTCGTCGGTTCGGCGATGGTACTTATCGGACTTCTTGCTGCTTACGCCACGGCGGGCAGCCACTCCACCGGCTTCGTGGATCTTGCCAACGCGAATCTGCCTGTAAGCTTCCAGATGTGGGCCTTCCCCCTCGTCTTCGTGGGCTTCGGAATTCTCGCAGGCCTCTGGCCGTTTCATACCTGGGCGCCCACTGGCCACGTTGCCGCGCCAACCGCGGCCTCCATGCTGCTGGCAGGTGTCGTAATGAAGCTCGGTGCCTACGGATGTCTCCGCGTCGCGATCGGCCTTTTCCCGCATGGGCTCGATCCGTGGGGCTGGTCGTTCTGGGGCATCGGTTCTTGGCGCGACGTCTTCGCCATTCTCGCCGTCATTGGCATTGTCTACGGTGCGCTGGTGGCTCTTGCCCAGACTGACTTCAAATTCGTCATTGGATACTCCAGCGTCAGCCACATGGGCTTTGTTCTGCTCGGGCTTGTCACGCTGAAGCAGATCGGCGTCACTGGCGCCGTCCTGCAGATGTTCTCGCATGGTGTGATCGCCGGCCTCCTCTTCGCCATCGTAGGCCGCATCGTTTATGAGCGAACCCACACGCGCCAACTTGCCGAGCTCGAAAAGATGTATCTCGGCCGCCGCCTTCCATTCGCCGCGTGGGCTTTTGTGATTGCTGGATGCGCATCGATGGGGCTGCCGGGCTTCTCCGGCTTCGTCGCGGAGTTGCAAATTCTGGTTGGCTCGTGGATGGCTAGGCCTTGGTGGACCATTGCTGCCGGCATCGGAATCGTGGTGGGCGTCGCCTATACCTGGCGCGCGCTGCAAAAGGCGTTCTTCTCTGACAGGCTGCCAACGCCGGACGAGCATCCGAAGGAGGGCTGGCCGAAGTTTGACCCCATTACCTGGCCTGAGGTTACCGCTACGGCCCTGCTGATTGCCGCCACCGTGATCGTTGGCGTTTATCCGCGCATTCTGCTTGACTCCATTGAACCGGCTGTTAAAGCGCTGCTTGCAGGAGGCATGCAATGAACTACGCTGACCTCTTTCGCGTAACGCTGCCCGAAACAGCCCTGGATGTCGCTGCGCTCCTTATACTTTTCGTTGATCTGCTCCCACTCCGTAAGGCCGCCCTGCAAACCAGAATCATGACCGCGGTAGTGATCGGGCTCTTTGGATGTGGATCTGCTGTAGTCCTCATGCAGTTCCAGGCGGGCGGAGGGCTCACCTATCCAGGCAGCACTGATTTACTGCTCTCCGCAGGCGGATACACGGCGATTGCCCAGGTCGGCATACTCATGTTGACCGTGCTGACGCTCTTTCTCTTCATCGGAACTGACTTCACGACGCACGTTGGCGAGTTCGTCGCCGTTATCCTCATGGCTGCAACCGGCGGCATGCTCATCTCTGCCGCTCAGGATTTGCTCATAATCTTTGTTGGTCTCGAACTCCTCTCAATTGGGCTTTACATCCTGACTGCTTTTGCCAAGCGATCTGGCAAGAGCGCCGAAAGTGCCATGAAGTACTACCTCTTCGGCGGAATGTCGGCCGCGTTCCTGCTCTTCGGGTTCAGCTACCTCTACGGGCTCACCGGCTCGACCAATCTGCATCAGATCATGCGCGCGCTTTACGCAACCACGGCAAACGGGTCCGCGCCCTTTGCTGTATGTCGCGCTGGTCATGGTTGCCGCAGGTCTTGGATTCAAGGTCGCCGCTGTCCCGTTCCACCTGTGGGCGCCTGACACCTATGAGGGCGCGCCCGCACCTGCCGCCGCCTTCATCGCTTCGGTCTCCAAAGTTGCGAGCTTCGCGCTGCTTATCGGCATCGGCGTCGCCGCCACTCATGCTTTTGGCCCGGGCAAGGTTGTTCGCGTCATGGTTGTCGCATCGACAAGCCAGGCTCCTCTGCCCAAATACTTCGGCTTCGCGGGACCGTGGTCCGTCATCGTCACGCTTATCGCTGTAGCTTCGATGGTGCTTGGCAACCTCGCCGCCCTCGCGCAAACCAGCGTTCGCCGGCTCCTTGCGTACTCCGCGATCGCGCACGCCGGATACATTCTGTTGGCCGTGGCCTACTTCTCCAAGTCCGACGTGAGCGCGAACGCGATCCTCTACTACATCCTCACTTACGGACTCACTACTATCGGCGCATTCGGAGCTGTCGAAGTCGTGGAGCAAGTTACGGGCAGCGATCGAATGGATGCCTTCCTTGGGCTCTCCCGGCGGAATGGGCTTCTGGCCGTTGTGCTGCTTGTGCTGTTTCTCTCGCTCGCGGGAATCCCGCCGCTGGTGGGATTCTGGGCGAAGTTTAACCTCTTCGCGGCCGTCCTCGGCGTCGATCGCGGAGTCGTTCCGTTTGCAATCGTGGCTCTCGCCGTGGCCATGAGCGCCGTGTCGCTCTACTACTACCTTCAGGTCCTCAAGCGCGTCTTCGTGATGTCCCCCGCAGACAACACTCCGATCCGGGGCAACCATGTGACGATGTTTGTGCTTGCCTTGATCACGTTTGCCGTTGTCGTGCTGGGGTGCCTTCCCGGCCTTCTCCAGACCTGGATGTCGCACTTTTATGCGGTGATGTAATCCTCAGGCCCGCAAGACAGCTTTACCGCGAGCCTGAAGGAAGCCTACTTCTTTATCTCACCCCGGCAGCCTGGGTGCCCGCATTCACAGGCGATTTCTGCAGTGTCTTTGTGCGATTCACAATGCGTGCTGCAGTATTTCTTGTCCGTCATGCAGGTACAAGCAGGGTGGGCGCATTTCTTTTGATCAGCCATAATTTCCAAACTCCTTTGAGAATGCTAGCTTTCAATCCACCACCTTGGATGCAACTTTGCCTTGAATTTATGGTTGACGTGTGAAGTGAAAGCTAAAAGTTGTTTGGGAAGATCGGAAAGACCTCGGGAAATGAAAAAAGGCACGATCGTGACCGTGCCTTTCTGGTCTGATGGTGCGAATCTACCCGCGAAGAAAGTCTTTTACTTTCTGCACAACCACTTCCCGTCCCACGTCGGAGATAGCTTCGGTCAGCGGTAGCTGTTTGGGGCAGGCCTCAACACAATTCTGCGCGAAGCCGCACTCCTGTATTCCGCCATCTCCGGCGAGGGCGCGTAGCCGTTCTTCTTTGAAAACCTTGCCGGTTGGGTGGTTGTTGAAGAGCTTGACCTGCGCGATGGTGGCTGCGCCGACGAAGTTGGTGGCGTCGTTGAATTGCGGACAAACCTCCATGCAGCAAGTGCACGATATGCAGTTGGAAAGCGGATAATTCGCTTCCTGTTGCTGCGGAAAAACGCGGGGGCCAGAGCCGAGATCGTAGGTGCCATCGACGGGGACCCAGGCTTTCACGCGCATGAGGTTCTCGAACAGAACGGAGCGGTCAACCTGGAGATCGCGAACGAGAGGGAATTTCGAGAGCGGCTCAATCTTGATGGGCTGCTCGAGGTTTTCGACGAGCGCAGAGCAGGCCATGCGTGCCTTGCCATTGATGCGCATCGCGCAGGAGCCGCAGATCTCTTCGAGGCAATTGGAGTCGTAGGTGATGGGGGTCGTCGGCTTGCCGTCGGCTGTGACGGGATTGGTAGCGATTTCCATCATGGCGGAGATGACGTTCATGCCTGGACGCCACTCCAGCTCGAAGTTTTCCCATGTGGCGGGTGAATCGGGGCTAGCCTGACGCTTGATCTCAAATTTGATGGTCTTTGCCATGTTCCCTCAAATGCAGCTTTCAAAACCTAAGGGCTGACGCCCGATTGTTTACTGAGGTTCAGCGGACCGGTTGACGTCCTACCCTGATACAAGCCCGGGTGCAGATCCCTCGTAGTTATCGGCTGAATTCATGGGCCTCAGGGCCCATGCTCCCTCCGGGTTTACTTGGCGGCGTCGTAACGGCGCGGCCTTGGTTTGATGTACTGCGTGTCAACATCCTCGAATTCGAAGCGAGGTCCTTCAGGCGAGCCGGTAAAGCTGGCCTTGGTGGTCTTCAAAAACTTTTCGTCATTACGATCCGGAAAGTCAGGCTTGTAATGCGCGCCCCGCGACTCGTCGCGAAGGATCGCACCCTGTACGACAACACGGGACAGTTCAAGCATGTTGTAGAGCTGGCGCGTGAAGGCGAAACTGGTGTTGGCCCACTGGGAGCGGTCGGCCAGGCTCACATTCTGGAAACGGTCGAGCAGTTCGACGATCTTTTCGTCTGCCTGCTTGAGTCCTTTGTTGTAGCGGATCACCGTCGCATGCTCGGTCATGGTCTCGCCAAGTTCGCGCCATAGCTTGAAGGGATTCTCTTTGCCTTCGTTCTTGAGAAGCTGCTGGTTCATCTCGGCCTGACGGGCCACTTCCGCTGCGGCTCCGCCGTCGCCCTCAGGGGCGGCAAGATTCTTAGCGTAGTTCATCGCGATGGGTCCGCCGGTGAATCCCCCAAAGATGCAGCTCACCAGCGAATTAGCGCCGAGCCGGTTAGCGCCGTGGTACTGATATTCGCACTCGCCGCAGGCAAAAAGGCCCGGGATATTGGTCATCTGGTTGGGGTCGACCCAGAGGCCGCCCATGGTGTAATGCATGCCGGGAAAGATCTTCATAGGCTCGACATGCGGATCGACGCCGACAAACTTCTCGTAGATTTCGAGAATGCCCCCGAGCTTGCGGTCAAGGGTTTCGCGATCGATGTGGGTCAGGTCGAGGTAGACCATCGGCTGCCCATCGATGCCGAGGCCGTGCTCGTAGACGACCTTGTGGATAGCGCGGGTGGCGACGTCGCGCGGCACAAGATTACCGTACTTCGGATACCACTCCTCGAGGAAGTAGAAGCGCTCAGTCTCGGGGATCTGCTTTATCGGACGCTTGTCGCCCTGCGTGCGAGGAACCCATACGCGGCCGCCTTCGCCGCGGGCGGACTCGGACATGAGTCGCAGCTTGTCTTCACCCGGGATGGAAGTCGGGTGCACCTGGATGAATTCGCCGTTGGCGTAGTAGGCGCCCTGCTGGAAGACCGCGGATTGCGCGGAGCCGGTGCAGACCACGGAGTTGGTGCTCTTGCCGAAAATGGCGCCAATGCCGCCGGTGGCAAGAATCACGGAGTCGGCAGGGAAGGCGCGAAGCTCCATGGTGCGCAGATTCAGCGCGGTGATGCCGCGGCAGACACCCTTCGAGTCGACGATGGAGGAGAGGAACTCCCAGCCTTCGTACTTGTGAACATGGCCGTCTGCTTCATAACGGCGTACCTGCTCATCGAGAGCATAGAGAAGTTGCTGGCCCGTGGTGGCTCCGGCGAATGCCGTGCGGTGATAGAGCGTACCGCCGAACCGGCGGAAATCAAGAAGGCCTTCTGGCGTGCGGTTGAACGGGACACCCATTCGATCGAGCAGATCGATGATGCCCGGCGCAGCCTCGCACATGTTCTTAACGGGCGTTTGGTTAGCGAGGAAATCGCCGCCGTAGATAGTGTCGTCGAAGTGCTTGTCGGTGGTGTCGCCTTCGCCCTTGAGATTTTTGGCAGCATTGATGCCGCCCTGTGCGCAAACCGAGTGGGAGCGCTTGACGGGCACGATGGAAAACAGGTCGACGTGTCCGCCTGCCTCTGCGATTTTGATGACTGCCGCGAGCCCGGCCAAACCGCCGCCAACCACGATGATCTTGGGTGCTGCCATTCGTGTCCTTTCAAAGAGGCCAGCTATCAGCCGTCGGCTACGAGCCTTCAGCTACTGGGCCTGAAACAAAAGCTAGGAACCAGTGGGAATTGGCGGCGCGAAACGGAGCGGCGCTGCAACCCGGTTCCAAAAATTGATTTGGCCGATGGCCGTGGTCAAAAAAACGATCTCGCGTTCAGAGAAGTGCGCGGTGAGGCGTGCGTAGTTCTGGTCGTCGATATAGTGTGCGGCCAGCAGGGTGACGTGTTCGGCCCATTCGAGTGCTGCAATTTCGCGTTCGGTGTAGATGCCGGCTTCGCGCCACGCGGCGAGCAGATCGAGTTTGGCCGCCGGAACGTTCAGCTTGCGTGCGTCGTTAAGGTGGTACTGAATGCAGAATGCGCAGCCATTGAGTTGCGAGACGCGCATCTTGAGCATTTCGAAGAGTTCCGGCTCGATGCCTGACTTGCGCAGGGCATGACTGACCGCGGCCATTCCGGTGCTCATCTCGGGGATGATCGACTGGAACGTTTTGTAGTCGATGCGCTCGCTGGTGATCTCGGTAGGCGGCATAAAATCCAATCTGCTACACGGACAAGGGTGGCATTGCAGAGTTGGTCTGAACGAAAGCTACCGGAGCAATCTCAGGAGCATTCTGATACTTCGGACTGACGAAAGCCCAGATGCTGGCAAGTCCCATGACGAGGAGGATGACTCCGAAGGCCGCGCAAATGTAGCCGAATCGCTTGCGGGCAACCTCGCCCGGAGTGATGCCCCACTTGGCGGCAAACAGCCAGATCCCGTAGGCAAAGTGCCAGCAGATGGCAATCATCGCGATGATGTAAACGGCCAGCATGAAGGGGCTGGCGAGCTCCATCTGCACCTTGTGGAACGCGGCACCGGGATTCTCAGGCAGGTCGATGCCCATGAAGCGCTGGCGCAGTACATGCTGGAGGATGTATGCGGTGGCAATCAGGCCGGTCCAGCGCTGGGCAACGTACATCCAGTTCCCCGCCCAGGGATAGTAAACGACGTTGGATTTGCCGCGGAACCAGATGTAGAGGCCATAGAGGCTGTGGTAGATGATGGGAATAAAGATGAATGTCCACTCGAGAACGCGGACCAGGGGCAGGGCATTCAGGAACTTAACCTGGGCGCCGTAGGCAGAGGGACCTTTGAGTGCTTCGAAGTTCGAGAGCAGGTGCTCAACGAAAAATGCCCCGATGGGGATGATGCCCAGGAGCGAATGGAGCTTGCGCCAGAGGAAGCTTGTTCCCTGGGCAGCGCGAAGCGGCTGCACGCCGGCATGAACCTTGGGCGTGGCAGGATTTTGGACGGTTGCCATTGAGATTTTGGCTCCTAAGTGCTTCGGCTCCCGAGTCCGGAGCGATGAAGGTTTCAGATTGAGGGACGAAGTATCTCGCGCGATTCCAAGTGCATTATTCGTAATGTAGATAACGGTCGTCAAGCGCCCGGAATCGGACGCGTGTTCAGCCGATACCGGGTTCAAACGCGGAGACTCGCCAGCAGTGCGACAAGAGCGCGTCCTCGATGGCTGATTGAGAGCTTGGTCTCGAGATCGATCTCTGCCATGGTTTTCTTGAGTCCGGGCAGGTAGAACAGCGGGTCGTAACCAAAACCGCCCGTCCCCCGGGGAGCTTCCAGGATGATTCCCTCGACGCTACCGTCAGATGTGTGCTCTACCCTGCCGTCGCGCGCTGCCACCAGCACGCAATGATATCGGGCTGTGCGCTGGCCGGCGGGAAATGGATCCATCCGCTGCAGGAGCACCATGTTGTTCCAGACATCGGTGTTGTCGCCGGCGGCGTCGGGAGAGTCCACGATTCCGGCATCGGCTGCGAAACGGGCAGAGCGGACGCCCGGTTCGCCGTGGAGAGCGTCGACCTCGAGGCCCAGAGTCGTCCGCCAGGACCAACTCGCCTGGAGCGAAACGGGAGTAGTAGACGGCCTTGATCGTGGCGTTTTCAGCGAACGTGGCGCCATCTTCCTCCGGCGGCTCAATATCGCTCAGGCCGAAAAGTGGCTCGAGAGAAACGGAATGCGCCTCAGCCGCGGTGCGAAAATCACGCAGCTTTCCCTGACTGGTAGTGGCAACGTACAGGCAAAGAGCCATGTCTCGAGTGTAATTTGTGCCCTGCATGGGCTCCGGCAAAGTGCGGCTCGTGGGATTAAGATTCATCTGAATCGGTAGGTGGTGCGCCGGCCGTGAAATCCCCATGCAAAACTCCACCGACGGGAGCCGGACGATTGAGAATCTGGGGACCATTCAAACTTTGCGCCGGAATGCTCGCGGTGGTGTCCTCGCTATTCGGAATGATGCACGGCGTCAATGGAATTCCAACCAACTGGTGGGGGCCATTGACGCTGGTCTCGGCCACTCTACTCACCCTTGAGGGGGTGTTCGAACTTCTTTCACGAAATTATGCGAATCTCATGGTTTTTCTGGCGGCGATGGTGCCTGTTGGAATCTGCGCCATATTTCAGGAGTGGTCCCCAAGGGTCTGGATCTTCGCGTTGCTGCTCGCGTTCCTGGAGTGGACGAACCGTCGGTTATCGAGAATGACAGAGCAGAACGAAATTGGAACTTTCCTGTTCAGCATCGTGCTGGCAGCCTCACTGGCGAACACAACGTGGCAGCTTTTCCGCTTCTACTGGGACGCACCTTCGTTTTGGACCCTGACTCAAATCGCGGGATTTATGTTTCCCATTGTTCTGCCCTGGTGCCTGATTTTGACCTTGGTCGCGCACTCAGGGAGCGAAGTTCTCAAAGCAGCCATGAGTATGACCGAGGCCGATTCCGGACGAGGAGACGTCTTGAATTGAGGTTTTGCCCGAAGAAGTCACGGCGTCCGACGCCATGCGTGTAACGGCCCTTTGTGCAGCCAAACCTTTGTAATGGACCGCGTTTTCATTGGTGCGTCTACACTGATACCTGAAATGCAATCGGGAGTCGCAAAACATGTGCGCAGCCTCGCCGCGGACCTGACGCGTAAACGCGTTCGCGGGCATGCCGCACTATTGGGTCTTGTGGTTTGGGCAGCCTACGCATTCAACATGGCGACTGCCGGCCTGCTTGATCGCGAAGGACAGTTGAAAGGTGCCGATTTTCTTCACGAATATGTCCTTGGCAATATCGCGCGCATGCACGCCGGAGGCTTGCTCTACGATGCACCTGGGCAAGCGGCTTTGGCGCAGCAGTTGCTCCACCAAGCACCCAATGAAGTATATTTGCCCGTCTATGGGCCCCAGTATTCCCTCGTTTTCCTTCCGTTCTCCTGGTTGCCCTACGGATGGGCGGCAGCAGCCTGGATGTTGGCCAGTGGACTGATTTATTTCATTTGTTGCTGGCTTCTACTCCGCCGCTTCGCGCGCCTTCGAGAAGACCCCACAACCATATTCATCCTGGCAGCCTCGTTTCCCGGCTTCTTCTTCATGATTGCGAGCGGGCAGAACTCAATTCTGGCGCTCATCGCTTTCACCATCGCCTTCTTCTGCTTCCGGGCGAAGCGCATGTTTCTGGCTGGAGCGGCACTCGGGTTGCTGATGTACAAGCCGCAATTCGGAGTGATGGCTGCGGTGCTTTTTCTGTTGACGATGGAATGGAGGGTCGTTGTGGGTGCGCTGGTCACCGGCGTCGGCCAGCTGGCCGTTGCCGCCGCATACTACGGCCGCTCCGTTGTGACGGACTACTTTGCAAGTCTCGTGCACATCAACCAGAACGCCGGCGCCTTGGAGCCGCACCTCGACCGCATGCATAGTTTGCGGTCGTTTTGGCAGCTCCTGCTGCCGTGGCATGGAATAGCATCTCTCCTTTATGCGGTCACCGCTCTCGCAGCGGTTGTGATCACCATAAAGTGCTGGCAGAGCAATGCTCCTTTCGAGCTGCGATACGCAGTCTTTCTCCTGGGAAGTGTCCTCGTTGACCCACACCTGACCGACTACGACCTGGTGATGCTGGTTCCCGCGTTTCTCGCTATTGGTGAGTTCGTGCTGCTTGCGCCGGAGTCGATGGAGCGCGATGCTGCGCGTTTGTTGACCTATGCGGGCTATGTTTTGCCTCTATTCGGGCCGATGTTGAGAGTCGTACACCTGCAGTTATCCGTGCCCGCATACGCCGGACTCTTTCTCGTCATAGCGGCAATAGTACGAAAAAAGAAAATGGAAGCTGACGGAAACCCCGTGGGGAACGATGTTCTCCTTCCGGCAGTTTCCACCTGATTTCGCACTCTATATGAAATCGAACGCCCGCTACGAAGGAGGCCGGGATTGTTCGTTTTGTCTGGGAAGGATGCCTGGTCAACCGCTCGTGTGCTTGCGGCTATTCTGGCCTTTCTGCTGTTGATTCCGGCCTCCCGATCCCTACGGGCTGAAGAGCCGGGCGCACCCAGGAATGAGTTCCAGGTCGAGAACGGAGTCTCGGTAGGCAACTATCACCTGTTCGCATATGCCGAAAACCGGCGTCTTCGTTATGTTGGCATGGAGTATGACCGGCATGCGTTCGGCAGGCTCTTCGGAGCACGATTCGATTACGTAACTGAATTCCTGCCCGTGATTCTTGTGAATGAACCGGCGGTATTTGGCCCTGACAGCCGCGCTTTGACTACGGATCGACAGGAACAGTACGGACTGGGTTACTGTCCGATGGGTTTGCGGCTGATCTGGAGAAAGCCCGGAGCGCTGCAACCCTATTGGATGGGCAAAGGGGGAATTTTGTACTTCCAGAACCGCGTTCTCTCCACCGAAGCCGCGCATCTCAATTTCAGCGCCGAGTTCAGCATCGGAGTCGAGAAGGAAGTGAAGTCGCGCTTCGGATTTCGCGCCGGTTTCAGCGACTTCCATATCTCCAACGGAAATACGGCGAGAAGAAATCCCGGAATTGATTTTATGTACTTCAACCTGGGAATGAATTATCGATTCTAAAGCTTGATCAGAAGTCCCGCTCGTCAGCCACATGGGTGCTTGCTAACTTTTCATCTCCGGCTCTGGCAGCGGCAACTCCTTATCGAAACCGGAAGCGACCAGGTCCTTGCGCAGGTTCTCAACGTTTGTGAACTGGATGGCCTTCATTCCAAGCTCACGAGCTGCGTCAACGTTCAATTGCTTGTCGTCGATGAAGAGCGCTTCGTGGGGAGCAACCCCGAGGCGATCGAGTGTAAGCCGGTATATCGCCGGATCGGGCTTTGCCATCTTGTGCTGAAAACTCCAGATCAGAGTGTCAAACCGCGGCAACCAGTCGAATTCGCGCTCTATGTTGGCGAGTACCGTGTCGCCCATGTTGGAGAGAATTGCAGTGCGGATACCATGCACCTTGAGTTGCTGCTGCCATGCGAGCATGGCCGGGTTTTGAGCCGTCCACATGCGCGCATCCCAGAGGTTGAGTTCGTCGATCTGGGCGGCGTTCAGATTGAGTTTGGCATCGCGGACCAGGTTCTGCCAGAACTGCAGACCGGTGATTTTGCCTTCATCGTAAGCGTGCCTGTCGGCCCAGTAGACCTGCTCGAACTGGTCTACCGGCAGACCGGTGATACGAAGCAGAGCGTCGTGTGCTTCGGCGCTGGGCATTCCGGTGAGAACCATTCCGTAATCAAAGATGACCGCACGCAGACTCAAAACGTTCCTCCCAGGTCGGCGCAGTATGGTGAAAGAGGCGCCTTGACTCTATTGTAGAGAGCAGGAATCAAGTACGAGGGACGGCGGAGCGGCACTCGGAGACAATGCGGTTTTCAAAACGGTCAGCCTGGAATACGGAAGAGAGCACCTTGGCTCAAGCGCATCGGCGGCGTGTGCAGGCATGGCTTCCGATCGCTGACCTCACAGCTTCGAATCCAACGCGATGCGGTTTCCAATACCCTCACGATCTGCTCGATGCACTGAAAAGCGAACGTGCTTTGACCTATGATCCGCAGCCTCTAGGGCTCTCTCGCGCAGCCAGGCAGTTTGCGAGTATTACGCCAGCCATGGGGTCGAGGTCGGTATTGACCGTGTTGTGCTCACAACAAGCACCAGCGAGGCCTACGGCTTCCTCTTCAGGCTGCTATGCGATCCGGGCAACGAGATTGTCGTGCCGCAGCCAGGCTATCCGCTCTTCGACTTTCTCGCAGATTTGAATGATGTCAATATCGGATTCACGGAGATGGTTTACGACCACGGCTGGCAGATCGATCCGGCAGGGCTCCTGCAATCGGTCAACGCGGAAACGCGCGCGATCGTACTGGTTCATCCCAACAACCCTACGGGGCATTTCACGAAGCACTGGGAGGCGCAGGAGCTTGCGCAGATATGCCGCGAACAGGGCCTCGCACTGATTGTGGATGAGGTGTTCCTGGACTATGGGTTTGGGGCGAAGACCCCCTCCAGCTTCGCCGCGGGGCTGGATGGTGTTGATGTTTACGTAGTGAGCGGGCTGAGCAAAATTGCCGGGTTACCGCAGATGAAGGTCGCCTGGATCGTGGCGACCGGTCCGAATGCCGGCCCCGCAATGGAGCGGCTGGAAGTAATCGCAGACACCTTCCTGTCGATGAATGCGCCCGTGCAGGAGGCCATTCCGTCATGGATCGCAGGTCGAGGCCATATGCTGCAACAAATCCGACAGCGCGTGAAGGCGAACCTGGCGGAACTGGACAGCCAGCTCTCGACCACGGATCTCGTTCGGCGGCTTGCAATCGAAGGCGGCTGGTATGCGGTGCTGCGCGTTCCGGCGCTGCAACCGGATGAGACGACCGTGCTGGAGCTCCTCGAGCGCGGCGTCTGGATTCATCCCGGCTATTTCTTCGGGATGGAGGAGAGCGGCTGGCTGGTGGCCAGTCTGCTGGGCGGTGTTGAGGAATTCCAAACAGGAGTTGAAGTGCTTGTTAACTATTTCAGAACGCATCAACCTGATAACAATTGTCCGGTGGGAGTTAATCCATAATTTTAGGAAAACAAATTTATGTATCTGTAAATTAAGCAGTTGCCTATTCGCTAGTTGGAGCTGATATTTTCTTATTTATTTCAGGAACGGATTGACTCGGCTCTCGATTCCGATTGTTGTTGCAGGCCCGTGCCCCGGAATGACCTTGGTTTCCTCGGGCAACGGCAACAACCGGGACTGGATGGAATCGATGATCTGCTCAAAGTTGCCCCCCGGTAGATCGGTTCTGCCAATGCTGCCCGCGAAGAGGGTGTCGCCGGCTAAGACCATCTTGAGCGGGGCGAAATGGATACAGATAGAGCCCTGGGTGTGGCCAGGAGTATGGATTACCCGGGCTGGGTAGTTTTCCAAACCGACAAGTCGTCCGTCCGTCAGGCTTTCGTCGGGCGGAGCGGTTTCGGGCGTTTCGATGCCGAGCCATGCAGCCTGCATCGACATCATCTGAAGCAACGGAAGATCGGCTTCGTTTAGATAGATGGGAGCACCGGTAAGGGACTTGAGTTTCAGCGCGCCGCCAACATGGTCGATGTGGGCGTGAGTGATGAGGATCTGTTTGAGCGTGAGCCCTAGCGCTATGAGGCGCTGATGAATCCGGGTGATCTCGTCGCCGGGATCGACTACGATTGCCTCGCGAGTTGCCTCATCGCCCAGGATGGTGCAGTTACATTGCAGCGGGCCAACCGGAAATGTTTCCAGGATCATGCCTTCATTTTAGGCGTTATTCTCCAGTATTCAGAACGAGGTGTGGCGACAGGCTTCCAATACGATCATCACAGCGGAAGCAATCATCAGCATGAAAGAGGTTGCCAGGGTGAGGCCCTTTCCTCGGCCCCTGCCGAATGCAGTGACGATGAACGCCAAACCGGAAACGAAGGGGATGGTTTTGGTGATGGTTTCTGTCGTATGGACGACAGAGGGATCTGTGGCTGCCGGATATCTCTGAAGGTAATCGGCGACAATCGAAATCCAGTCGAGTAGAACCGCGACAGAAGTCAGGATCAGGCCGACAATGTAAATGGTCTGCCAGGAGCGGTATCGGCTGGCGTTGAGATCTTCCTCGTCGGACTGGGCAGCATTGCCTGCAGCACGTTCCCGAGCGTTGAGAACCCAGGCGGCAATGATTGCCGCAGTGGCTCCGGGACCCTGGAAGTAAAGAGCGACGTAGACAATCAGAAAGAGCGGATAGGCCAACTATCAGTCCTCAAGGTGTTTCAACGAAGCCTACAACCTCTTGGAGGGAAGCGGATGTACGAAATCTCTGCTCGAATACTGTGTATATACACAGCAAAATCGGCAGACGCGCCGCCTGCCGAGAAAAGTGCTGAAAAATCAGTGACTACTTCGCGGGCTTAGCCGGCGCCTGCTGTGTGGGTTGGTCGCCAAGAACTGATCGGCTGTGCGTACCACGGGCGTAGAGGACCGTTAGGGAAAGCGACGTGAACATGAAGATGACGGCTGCCCAGGTGGTGAGCCGGGTAAGCACATTGGCTGCAGCGCGGGGCCCGAAGGCGGTCTGCGAACCCTGGCCCCCGAACGCGCCTGCGAGGTCGGCTGAACGGCCCTGCTGAACCAGCACCACTCCGATAAGGAAAAGGCACACTAGAACGTGGAGCACAATAACGAAGTAGAAGAGAATCTGCATTGATGCGGCTGCTTTCTGATTCCTGCCCGGTTTCACCGCGCAGGAAATGGTGCGGAGGAGGGGACTTGAACCCCTATGCCTTGTGGGCGCTAGCACCTCAAGCTAGTGCGTCTGCCAATTTCGCCACCTCCGCATGAGGTGAACTGAACTCCTTGAGTATATCAAAGACAAGTCGCAGGAAATCGAACGCTCGCGGCTCCCCGGGAACTCCTGGACCGTGACATTGCGTCGTCCGCATGCCGTTGATTCTGCTTGCACGGGGACGGCACCCAACCGCAGATTGCCGATTTGGCAAGTCGCTTGTTTTCGTCTGAATCCAGCCCGAAAAACAATCAACAGGCGCAACCTTGACGAATCGGCGGGGTCTAAAAGAGTGTCGCCATGCCTACTTCGTCCCGTTCTCTCCTCATCGAACATCTGCTCGAGACGCTCTCCCTGGCTGAACAGTACGAGGACCAGGACCCTCCAAATCCCATCACGCGTGCTGCTCTCCATCATTCTTTGCACGACTTAATTGCCGATCTCGAGGCAACCGGGCATCCACTCGAGCCACGGTCATCGGAATAGAACCATCCCGAGGCAGATGTGGTCGGATTCATCGCATTCGGGCGCGCATGCGTTTTTCCGCGTCGGCAGACCAGTATTTGCAGTCGAGCCGGATGAAGACCGAGGAATAGGGAATGGTCATGGTTGTCTTCAGGATGACCACGTGGAATTCCTTGCTGGTCTCATCGATCTGATTGATGACCTGCTCATGGGGAATCGATTCGACGGGGTAATTGGCGAGCAGATGCTGGACCTCACCGCGGTAGGCAGACGCCCCCGGTGCGTCATCATCCGGCACGAAGGGCAGTTCCGCATCCATCGTGATAACCGGCCGGACATGAATGGAATTGTTAATCACTCCCATTACATAGCGGACAACGTCGAGCTGAGCCGCATTGGTCTCGATGGTTTCAACTCCTGGCGAAGACTGGAGTGGGTATGCAGAGTCCACGATGAGGATCCAGTTGCGATGCCCGAGAAGCGGCATCTGCTGCCTGACGCGAGATTGCCAGTCAGCCTGCGCTGCCAGGGAAATACTGGAGAGGATCGATGTGATAACGAGCGCGGTGAAGACAATGACCTGTCTGCGCATGGTTGGCTCCTCGGACGGGAACTGGGCGACAGGTTCACTCTACTGTATCGACCTCGTTGCAGTGACTCGAGTGAGTCGTCTACGAGATGGTCCGAAGGACATTTCTCGGCCCGCGGCAGCGCGTGAAGATCTGCCAGGTTGCGTTCGAGGTACAACTCCGCTCTAATCGCCGGTTTTCAGAACTCAATGAGGCGCTTCATCCACGCTGCCAGGGATTGCTGATCGGAAGTGCCGGAGGCGTGAGCGGCATAGACGGCCCGGCGATCGGCCTCAGGACGATTCTGGCTCAGTTTGAATTTGCCTTCGATGCGCGTGATGGGGATTCGAAAGCCAACGATGCCGGCCAGCAACGTGCGTCGATAGCCCTCCGGAAGACTGCGCCACTGGTCTGCATATCCCGGCTCGTTGGCTTGGATCAGGCCGGCGAGGAGTTCCTCTTTGGATGCGTCATCTTCGATGAGCTCGAGCGTGCCGTAAGCGTGAACGGCGATGTAGTTCCAGGTCGGAACAGAAAGCTCGCTCGGCATATAGAGATGGGCTTACATAGCTATGGGGACCTGGGAAGATCACGAGCGTTTCGTGGCTGGCGAGGTCGGCCCAATGAGTGTTGGCTTTCGCAAAGTGGCCTTCGAGCACCCCGTGCGGACCTTCGTCTCTGATGACGAGAGGGAGGTGCGAAGCGTGATGCGCGCCGATTCCTTTTTCCCCGTCGAGAGGCCCAACCAGGATTGCAAACGGATAGGCGCGCATCGCTTCGATGAGGAGCGAGCGGTCGGAAACCTGGTTGAATCTTGGCGTGTACATTGGACTCCGGAACCAGTCTGGATGGGCTTCTTATTCAACGTTAATGGCCCTGCGACGATGCCGCAACCTCCAGCAGGCAACAATGAGCGGGATTGGACGAACTACGAATGCTAATCTTTGGTGGATTCCCAAATCCAAAGATCGGAGTAGAGAAATGACCTCGGAGGACCGGGCAGTTGAGACAGTTCAGGCCTCACGACCCCGGCGGCGAGGGATTGCCCCGGCGCTGGGTTTATTTCTTACCGCTCCGCTGGTTGCGGAGTTCCTGCTGGGGAATCTGCCAATTAAGTTGCTGCCGGCTCTGATTGTCCTGGCGCCGATGTATGGCGGCGGTGCTCTGCTGATTCGCGAAGTGGTGAGGAGGACGGGGCGAGGCTGGCCGAGCATCCTGCTCCTCGGCATGGCATACGCAATTTTTGAAGAGGCATTCACAACGCAGTCCCTCTTCAACCCTGATTATTTGAAGCTGCACCTGGGGCTGCTTGCGCCGGCGTTTATTCCAGCCCTTGGCATCGGTGCGTGGTGGACTCTTTGGATGTTCAACGTGCATGCGGTTTGGAGTATCGCCACACCTATCGCTCTGGTGGAGGCATGTGTCCCGGATCGCGCGCGAACCCCGTGGCTGGGACGCGTGGGCTTGGCTGTGACCGCGATCGTCTTCCTCTTTGGAGCAATATCAAATACGGCGATTGGCTACAGGCAGGATCACTACCTCGCTTCTTTACGTCAGTTCGTAGGGGCAGCAGTCGTGGTGGTGCTGCTCATAGCTGCAGCATTTTCGCTTCGAACACGACCGGGGAACAGACTCGCCGAGGAAGCGCCATCGATATGGACGGTCGGTGCCGTTGCTCTCTTGTTCGGATCGGCTGCACTGTTTGTACCTCAGCAGTGGGGTTGGTGGGCCGTTGCTGAGTTGGCAGGCCTCGATTTGGTGATGATTCTTGTGGTTCTGGCCTGGTCCCGACGAAATGGTTGGGCTCTCAAACATCAACTGGCCCTGGGCGGAGGCGCCGCGCTGGCCTATGGCTGGCATGCGTTCCTGCAACATCCGGCCGTTGGAAACCTCGATTTGAGCGTCCGCGTGGGGAACGCTATCTTCCTGGCATTGGCGATCGGATTAATTGCATTTGCGGCAGGAAGAGTGAGCGCGGCTGAAAAGCACTCCATGCCGCCAAGCTCAATTTGACCGTTGACGTGCTTGCGAAGATTTCGGTGATTGGAATGTCTCGTTCTTCTCTCACGCAGCCCTGCGTCAGGCTGTAACCGAACTATCTGACTCGACAGGAATCGGTTCGCGCGCGGACTGCTTGGCAGACGCAATCTTGTTGAGCGCGTATTGGAAATATACGAAGGAGAATAGGATCGTGAGCGCCAGGTTCAAGCGCAGCTGCATTGGTTCTCGACGGTTATAGTGCTCAAGCAGTTCTTCGCGCAGCTCAAAGATTACGACTACATACAGAAGCCACGAAAACAGAAAGCCAAATCCAGTCACGAGAGATGCTACGGCCCAGTAAAGCGAACTGGCACGATGGTCAATCTTGCGAACCCAGATGCAAAGGTATGTAGGCCAGGCCGCGGCAACAACAAACACCGCAAAATTTCGATACTGCCCCGGTACGAGCCAGAATACGAGCCCCTCAGCGGAAATAAGCAGCGACAGGAGCAACGCCCAATGAAGACGGGGCGGCACAGGATAGGTCCGGCCGTTTTTCACAGCATCACTTTCGGGGGATGGATGCATACCGTTATCTTACCCCGAAATGAAAATCCCTAAAAGATGTCGGCAAGCCTCGCGAATGTCTCGAATTCAAATAGATGACGTCCCGGCGGAGCCGGAGAGATGGCCGCATGTTCAAGAACCCACGTGTCTTTATGGAAGAGAAAGACCGCATGCAGTCCTGCTTCGAGAGCAGGGTTGATATCGCTTTTCGGGCTGTTCCCGATCATCCAGCTGGTGTGCGGAGAGAGTTCGTGCCGGGCAATCACAGCCTGATAGGTCGGAGCGTCCTTTTCAGCGACGATTTCGACCGCGGAAAAATAATGTGCCAGGCCCGAGCGACGGACCTTGTCGGCTTGTTCCGCGTGGTCGCCCTTCGTCATCATGATGAGCTTGTGGCGCGACGCCAAATCGCGCAGGGTTTCCTCGACATGAGGAAGTAGCTCGATCTCCTGCTCCGCAATCGAATTCGCAAATCCAACGACACGTTTCCGCTGCTCGTCGTTGAGGGGGTGACGGCTCAGCCGTTCGAAGCACGCAATCAGTGACCGAGTGAAGCTCGGGAGACCGTATCCATGCGCGAGGATCGTTTCGCGCTCGACTGCATTGAGGGCCTGCCGGACTTCGCTCGCCGAATACTCCTGGTGATTCAAATAGCTGATGAATGCGGCAATGGCACGCTCGAAGTAGACGTTATTCTCCCAGAGTGTGTCGTCCGCGTCGATGAGCAGAGTCTGGCCGGCAGGGAAGCGGGGCATGGATTTATCGTAGCTGCTAAAGGCACCGAAAGCCTGCTGAGTTAGACGGAGGGTAAAGCCTGCGGACTCGATCCGGCTATTTCTTTGCAGGCAAGATGTAGTCAAATTTCCAGGAATGCTTGCCGTTCACGGGAACGATTGTCATGTCGCCGGTAATTCCGGTCAGTTCGCCGCTTCCGGACCCCGGAACGACTTTGACAATGAGATCGAATTTGTTCTCGATCATGGTGCCGAAGTGCTGTAGCGCGAATGAGCCGCTGCGGCCGTTAAGCGTGCCAGTGACCTGTTCGATAGCAACATAGCCGGCGGTCCCGGTAGCGGGGTTCCCGGCGCCGAGCATTTCGCCTTTGCTGACGCCTTCAAGATCGCCGTGGAAATGCTTGTCGAGTCCGAAGCGGCCAATAGCCGTACCCGATACGGCATCATCCGCGGGGAGATGAAAATTCTTCACATCGAATGTTCCTTCAGCATGCAGGGACATGGGAACGTCCTTCGCAAATGGATTTGGTAGTGAGGCAGCCTTTGCCCGTGCAACCAGGTACACCCAGCCAGAACCGGGGGAGCTTGGGAATTCGACGCACGGCGACCCTCCCGGGTCAACGAAGAGCCTACTGGAGAGCATACGTATGCCTCGCCAAATTTGTTCTGAGACGGTCTATTCGTCGAGTTTGAAAATTTTGATTTGGACCAGCTTGGAGATGGTTAGGTCTTTCAGACCCCGATCCTGCATGCGGTGGACGAATTCAGGCGTGATGTGGAAAATGCGGATCTGAATCAGCTCATCAAGCGACGGTTTGAGACCGAGAGCGCGAATCTGACGGACTTCTTCCCCATTCACTCCCTGGACCTTGAGGGCAATCAGTTTGTCGGCCTCAGGCTGCTCATAGCCCATGGATACAAAGCTCTGGGCGTAGGCCGGATCGACCTTGAAGATGCGTAAGGCGATCAGGTTATCGGTCGTGACGCCCTTTATGCCGCCTTGCTGAAGCGACCGGGCGTATTCGCTGGTGACGTCTAGAAACGTGTAGGCCTCGAGCTTCTGTGAGTCGTAACCAGTGAAACCAAGCTTCCCCATGCGCTCCACGAAGGCCGGGTCGGGCGTGAACAGCGCTTCGCCGTAGAGTTCGTGGTCATGCACCGTCCCAGTGCATGTGAAAGTCCCGGCTTCGCCTGCGATGGTTGCCGTTAATTTGGCGCCATCGTGAGCTAGATCGCCAATTGAGATGCCCGTAAAGCGGTTCATGGGTTCGTCGCTGAAATTGGAGCCGCAATGCCGCCCTTCCGGGCAATCAGTCTTGTCAAAAACGTGCAGGCTCAATTTGTCGCTTGCTTCGCTGGGGGTAATCTCGCATTTTGCGCGAATGGGAGCGAGCGATTGTGCGGGTAGAGAGAGCGCGGTGGTTGCGATTGCAAGTACGAGAGTGACGCGTTGCAGATGCATGGATCTCTCCTGATGCCATTTTGGAAACGAGGTTTTCCTGCCCCGGTTCAGACGGGTGACGTGAATTTGTGCCCTGGAGAGTTGTGCCTCTTACTTTTCCGATTCGTCGTCGAGCAGTCCGGAGATGCGGAGCTGAACCAGCTTGTCGAAGGGCAGATTGTTAAAGCCATGCTTGGACGCCTGCGCAATGAACTGGTCGTCGATGTGGAAGATGCGAGCCTTGACCAGATCGTCCGCAGTTATCTGGGGAAACTTCTGTTTGATTTGCCGGGCATACTCAGGGGTTACGCCCTGGATGCGCATTTCGACCAGCTGTTTCGACGTGAGGCCCTCAAATCCGGCGGCCTTCATGCCGGAAATAAACTCAGGAGTGACCTGGAAGATGCGGAACGAGATGGCGTCCTGAACGCTTTTGATCTCCAGTCCCTGCTTCTTCATCTCTGCGATGGTTTCGGGGCTCACTCCCTGAATCTTGCAGGCGATGAGATCGTCCGCGGAAAGTTTTCCAAAGCCGGCCTGCGCCATGGCCTGAGCGTACTCAGGGGTCACGTCCTGAATCTTCATGGCGATGAGCTTGTCGAGATCCACGTCGTACCCGGCAGCTTTCATCCGGTCGATGTAGTCGGTATGCGGCTGCGTCGAAGACTTCGGCTCTGCCTGGCCATTGGACCCTGATGTTCCCGGTGCGGGAGTTGTTCCATTAGCTGCCGCAGAGACGGACATCGCGAGCTGAGAAGCGATTTGCGCTTGCGTGACTTGGGATGAACGCAATGCCTGTTCAACTGCGGTTGCGGTGGGAGTGGACTGTGCTGCTATCGCATGCGAGAGGGAATTCGCTTCAGAAGTGTTCATCGGAACTGGTCCGGAAACCTCAGTATTGACGGGCACCGGTGAGGATTGCTGTGGGGCAAGCTTGGCCAGTACGTGCGGCGCGGGGATGAGAAGAACGACGAGTCCGGCGATTGCGGCGGCAAGAGAAAAAGGACGAAGGGAACGGCTGGGTATGCGAGTCATAGGTTCTCCGAGGATTCGTGCGATGCGCATCAGCAGCGTGTGACGTGACTGGTGACCATCAAGCGCCATGGCGAGGCGCAGGTGGCGCGAGCGGTGCTCTTCAAGTCGATAGAGAGCGCTGGCGTAAGTGACGGGGTTGGGGCAAATCGTTAACGCAAGATCGTCGCAGCAGAGTTCGCGTTCGTGACGGATGCGCGAGTTGATCCACCAGACGGCTGGGTGAAAGAAGAAAAGTGTCTCGGCGACAGTCTGAAGAATATTCCAGAAAAAGTCGGCACGGCGAACGTGGGCGAGTTCGTGAGCGAAGACAACTTCAAGCTCATCCGGACCGAGGGATGTCAAAGCGCTCAGAGGCAGCAGAACGATGGCGCGAATGGTCCCGATGGTCATCGGACTGTCGATGGCCTGAGAAAGGCGCAGTGTAACGGCGCGTGTAAGTCCCAGGCAGGCTGAAATTCGTTGGAACGCAGCAAGAACTGCTGCGGGCGGCTCGGCAATCGAAGCTAGACGAAGCCTGCGGAGATACCACCATCCGCCAAAACTGCGGATCGAGAGAGCAAAAACTCCAAGAAGCCAGACGCCGTCTACCCAGGGAAGCACTTCCTGTAAAGAGATATGCTGCGGTTCGTGCCGAACAGAGATTGCCTGAGGCTGAGAAGGCTTCGCCAGATCTCCGGTCAGAGGCGCGGCAAAGTGGGAAGCCGTTTCGACAATGTAACCTGCCGAGGTCTCAGAGCGCATCTCCCACGCAAAGGTTCCGGCTCCCAGCGCCAGCATCAGCAACAGGGAAGAAAGAGCTGCGACGTAGCGGGTTTGCGCGGCGCGGCGAGCAAGCGCGAAGGTGACGATGCGATAAGCGCCGGCAACGGCGGCGGCTTGCCAGCAGAAGTGGATAAGCGTCCAGGCAACGGCTTCGAGGATGTGAGTCATGGCCGGTCCTTTGCGGGAAGTTTCGGCGAGTCGCCGTCTTGCGGATGTGAGGATGCGGATCTCTTCCGTTCAAGCAGAGCGCGAATCTCGGCAAGGTCATCGTCGCTTGCCTGTTCCATCGAGAGAGCATGAAGCGCAAGTTGCGCCGCCGATCCGGCAAAGAGACGCTTGCTGAGATCCCGTAAAAGCCGGCTTTGCATGGCGTCCTGCGTGAACGAAGCGCGGTAAACGTGGGCCCGATTGGCTTCATCGCGAACAACGAGCCCCTTGCTCGTCATGATCTGCAGCAACTTCAAAACCGTTGTGTAGCCGGAGGTTTTTTCGGCATTGAGTGCGTCATGAATTTCCCGCACAGTCGCCGGTTCCTTCTGCCAGAGGATCTGGAGAAGCTCGAGTTCGGCTTCGGTGGGGCGGGGGATGATCGTGCCGTATTCCATGATGGCTCGACTTTATACGAAGAGCTTCGTAAGCGTCAACGAAAATCTTCGTACTTGTGACGAATGGTACGGAATGGAGCCCTCAACGACAGAGAGTATCGGGGTCGGGATCGAGCTTGGGACGATTCGGTAACGGAAGGTGGCGAGCGGTCATGGCGCCCTCCAGCGTGTCGGGCTCTTCGGGCAGCGAGGGGTCGATCGAGCTTGCGTAAAACGGGTCGTTTTCGGCGTCTTCGAGCGAGACGAACGTGAAGCCCTTCTCGCGATACAGCTTGAGAAGTCGCGGGAGCATGCGTGCGTCGAATGCACCCACATGCATCAGCAGGACGTAGGGAATGTCGTGACCGAAGAGAGTCTTCGCCATCGCTCGGCGAAAATCGGTGTCGGCGGATGCGGCCTGGAGGTAGCTGGATTCAAGCTGGGTGATGGCGGCAGTATCGTTATTGGCAACGCAGCGTGCGTAAGGTTCGTTCCACATGTAGTCGCCAAAGCTCATGGTGACGGTGGCGATTCTGTACCCGCGCGCAGCCAGGAATTTACGGGCCTCGGTTCGCTTTTGGGGCGTGTCGCCCTCGGCCAGAAACGGATAGCGAAGCCAGTGCCAGTCGGCTCCCTCAGCGTACTTATCGAGGATCGGCTCATTCTTTACGAGATCCGCTTCCCAGTCGACGAGGTCCATCGTGTTCAGGTTCATGTGAGACCAGGTATGATTTCCGAGAGGAAAACCAGCGTCGCGCCAATTTTTGAGCATGGGAGCCGAATCGGGCTCGCGGTCGATGGCGATGCCATTCACAAATCCGTAGACCGGTGGCAGGTGCTCCGCTTGCATGGCAGAGATAAGTTTGCGGCCGATCTCGACGCGGGTTTCGCCCTGGGGCAGGGCGCTATGCGCCGGCAGGTCGTCCCACGTGAAGGCGATTTGCTGGGGGGCAGCGCGGAGCGCGAGCGCGGCAACTCCGATGAGAACGTGCAGGACTTGCGATCTGGTCACCGAAACATTATCTATCGCGCGGATACAAAAGACACTCCGCGCGGTCTATTCAGCCCTCCTTAGCGTCCTTCTCCGGGCTTCCAGTGCGAGTTGGTCCCGGAGCCTGCCGGAACCGGAAGAGCGCCAATTGCGTAGTGTATGTTGGAATCGGAATTGTGATTCCCCGGAGGTTTGTCATGCCCTTCTTTTGTCAACGCTGTGGAACCGGATTGCCGCCGAGCGCTCGGTTTTGCTCGAATTGCGGGAATGTGGTCACGGCGGCGCCGTCCCAGCCCGGCCGACCCCTCGTACGTCCTGTTGCCGGCCGGCAGATTGCAGGCGTGTGCATTGGAGTGGCGCAAGCGAATGGATGGGATGTGACCCTGGTCCGAATCCTGACAGTGGTCGGATGCCTGTTCACGAGTGGATTGGTTGGCATCGCCTATCTTGCCGGATGGATCGGTATTCCCGAAGAAACGGTTCCTATCCCCGGCGGTTATCCCCCAGGTGGGCCAGGTAACTATCCACCGGGAACCTATCCGCCGAACGCACCGGGCGGCTATCCTCCCAGAGTATGAGCAAGACATACGCGTCCAACGCAGCACAACTGAGCTATGAGGAAACTGGCTCAGGGCTGCCGGTCATTTTTTTGCACCCCACGCCACTCGATCATCTGTACTGGCAACCGGCGATTGCCCAGCTCGGGGGCATCCGCGCCATCCTTCCCGATTTCCGGGGACACGGAAAATCCGAACTGGGCAGCGATCTGCGCACCGGCGGATTTTCCCGCGTGCCCGATGCGCCAGTGTTGAGTATCGGGCAGCTAGCGACAGATGTCCTGGCTCTCATGGACCATCTCGCAATTTCCGAGGCTGTGTTTGCGGGGTGTTCGATCGGCGGCTACGTCATGATGGAGTTGTGGCGAAGGACTCCGCTGCGGATGCGTGGGTTGGTATTTATCTGCTCGAAGCCTCAGCCCGATGCCGAGTCGAACCTGGTCAAGCGGGTCGAAACCATCGGCAAGGTCCGGCGTGAAGGGACAGCCGGTGTCTTCGATGGAAACGCGCAAACATTGATCGGAGCGAGCACGCGAGAAGGCAGGCCCGAAGTCGTGAGCGAATTGCGCGCAAGAATGACCTTGACTGCGACTGCTGTAGTGGCAGTGCAGGCCGGGCTTGCGACCCGGGCGGACTCCGTTCCCGACATCCCTGAAATGGACGCACCGATCCTGGCTATCTGCGGCGGGGAAGATCCCGGCATAACCGAGTCGGAAATGCGCGCCTTTGAATCCGCCGATGGCGGATGCGAATTTCATCTCCTGCCCGATGCCGGCCATTTCGCCGCTTATGAGCAGCCGGGTAAGGTGGCCGCAATCATGACACCGTGGCTGAGTCAGTTCGAGTTCTGAATTGGAGTAGCGCGCCGCATCAGGCCGGCGGCTCCAGATTGCGACAGGGTTCCGGTGGAAATACGATAGGCTCGAAGCATCCTTAATCTACTGGTAGCCCACCTTGAGTTCTGATTCGAAATCCTCATCCCGCCCATTTCGTCTCTCGGATACCCGCAATGAGCTGTTCTGTGATGGTGTCTCCCTGGCGGCGATGGCGAAGCGTTACGGTACGCCGCTCTACGTCTATTCCGCCGACCAGATTGCAGACCGGCTGCAGCTCTTTCAGCGAGCATTCGCGAACCGCGAACACCTCGTCTGCTACGCCGTGAAAGCGAATTCATCGCTTGCCATTCTGAAATTGCTGGCCGATCGTGGAGCCGGCTTCGACATCGTTTCCGGCGGAGAACTCGAGCGCATACTTGTTGCCGCACCACACGCGGTGAACCGCGTCGTGTTTTCCGGTGTGGGCAAAACTGCGGCGGAGATCGATCGCGCGCTCGATGCCGATATTCTCGAATTCAATGTGGAGAGCGAGACGGAACTGGAACTGCTCGCGCGCCGTGCCCGCACCAAAAAGAAACGGGCTCGGTTCGCCCTGCGCGTCAATCCCGATGTCTTCGCCGATACGCATCCCTATATCTCTACCGGGCTGCGAGAGCACAAGTTTGGCATTGACATACGGAAGGCCGCGGAGATCTATCGCGCCGCAGCAACAAACAAATGGCTCGATCCGCATGGCATCAGCGTGCACATCGGCTCGCAGATTCGCTCCGCCGACCCATTCGGTGCCGCCATTGGACGAGTAAGCAAGCTCGCCGGGCAGTTGAAACGCGAGGGAATCGTGCTGAAGTCCATTGACGCTGGCGGGGGTCTCGGCATTGACTATCACGGCGGCGCTGAGAATTTCGATCCCGCAGCCAAGGTTGCGGAATATGCCTCCGCCATTGAGAAGGCTCTCGGTGCATTCGAGGGCAAGCTGCTGATTGAGCCGGGACGCTTCATTGTGGCACAGGCCGGGGCACTCGTGACGCGTGTCCTGAATGTGAAGAAGAACGGCAGGAAGACCTTCGTGATCACCGACGCGGCGATGAACGACCTCATCCGTCCTGCGCTCTATCAGGCCTGGCACGAGATCGTCCCCATTCGTCCGCGGACGGGCAGAACGAAAGCGGTTGATGTGGTTGGGCCGGTCTGCGAGACGGGAGACTTCTTTGCACGCGACCGCCAGCTGAGGCACGTTGAGGCCGGTGACCTGCTGGCCCTGCTCGACGCCGGCGCTTACGGCATGGCACAGAGTTCGAATTACAACTCGCGTTTTCGCCCGGCTGAAGTCCTGGTGGAAGGCAAAAACCATCGACTCATTCGCCGGCGCGAAGAGATAAAGGATCTCCTTGCGGCAGAAATGTCTGATTGAATCAGTACCATTTCGAGTCGTCATGTGATCGCGAATACATGCTGAAACTCCCACCTGCTGCTATCCGTCCTGATAAGGTATCTCGCGGAGGAATTTTGCATGTTTTTTCGTACACAGGGATTGTGTGCCTTGGCTGCAGTGGGGCTACTGATGGGGCTTTCAGCTAATTTGAACGCGGATCCATTGAAGGTGAAGACCGAACAGGGCAAGGTCGTCGGAAAGACGATCAACAACGGCAAGGTGCGCGCCTTCATGGGGCTGCCCTATGCCGCACCGCCGGTCGGCGATCTTCGTTGGAAGGCGCCTCAGCCACCGGCGAAGTGGAAGGGCGATCGTGACGCGACAAAGTACGGCGCGCATTGCGCGCAGGGACGCGTGTTTGACGACATGGTGTTCCAGGACGCGGCGCCGAGTGAGGACTGCCTCTTTCTGAATGTCTATGTACCCGCGGATGCTAAGAAGGGCAGCAAACTGCCGGTGATGTTCTGGATTCACGGCGGAGGGTTCTCCGGTGGAGGAAGCTCGGAGCCTCGCCACAATGGCGACTTTCTGCCCCTGAAGGGTGTGGTGCTGGTCACCATCAACTATCGCCTTGGCGTCTTCGGATTTCTCGTTACCGATGAACTGGCAAAAGAAGCCAACGGTTCAGCTGGCAATTATGGCTTGATGGACATGGTTGCTGGGCTCCAGTGGGTGAAGAAGAATATCGGCGGGTTCGGCGGCGACCCCGGTAATGTGACGATCTTCGGCGAGAGCGCGGGATCCTTTGCGGTGAGTATCCTGATGGCTTCTCCCATGTCGCAAGGCCTGTTCGCCAAGGCGATCGGAGAAAGCGGCGCCGCGTTTCCGAGCGCGCTGAATCTCGGCGGAGAGACGGTAAAGCAACGAGCGGAGATCGATGGCAAATGGGTGGCCTCGATCGGTGTAAAGGACCTCGCCGAACTGCGTGCAATGCCGACCGATAAGGTTCTTGACGCCGCCAGGAAGAAGGGCCCGACGGGTTTTCCTCCTGATATCGATGGCAAGTTCCTTACGGAACCTGTGCCCGACACCTATGCCGCCGGCAAGCAGGCGCATGTTCCTCTGCTGGCCGGATGGAATGCCGACGAAGGCAGCTTTATGGCTATGCGCCCCATGACTGCGCCTCAATGGGCCGAATTTGCGAAAAAGCAATTCGGCGATCGCGCGGACGAATTCCTGAAGTTGTATCCCGGTGACACCGATGCGCAGGCCTTGCGTTCTGCCATCGATTTCGGCAGCGATCAGTTCATCGCATTCGGAACCTGGAAATGGCTCGAGGCTCAGCGCAAGACCAGTGATTCGCCGGTATATCGCTATCACTTCGAACTCGCGGCCCTGCCCAGCAAGTATCACCCCGGCACCTTCGCCTTCCACTCGGACGACATCGAATATGTATTCGGCACACTCGACACGACGCCCAGGCGAAACCGTGCGCGACGAAGACCGGCAGCTGAGCGAAGCCATGATGACTTACTGGACGAACTTCGCAAAGCACGGCGACCCGAATGGAGCGGGAGTGCCGAACTGGCCGAAATATGACACCACTGACAACTCCCTCATTCACCTGAACAGCCCCATCACATCGGGCCCGGACACTACTCGGGATCGGTATCTCTTCCTGCTGAAGGGAATCCCCGCAATGCGGTTCTGAGATGGGAGGAGCGGGGCCAGCGTCTCTTGGCTTGCAGCCCAGGAGACTTCCTGGCCCTGTCCTCGTTCGGCAACTCCGCTAAACACCGGCTCTGCGCAATCGCAAATCGGAATTTGCGCAGGTTCGATGCCTCTCGGATAGGAATCTCAGGTTGAAGGTCTTACTGGAGGAGGGGGGATTTAGTCAGGAACGCCGACGCTGGGCTTGGCCGCGTTCAAAGGCAGAACTTCGCACCAGTCTTTGCTTAACTCCGTCAAAAGCAGGGAGATGGAACGCTGGAGGCTTTCCTTCGCTTTCGAGTGTCTGGCCGCGTCGATATTCCGTGAAACCAGAAGCGAGGTGTCCTGAAGCGCCTGCACCAGTCTTGCGTGATCGGCCATGTTCGTATTCATAGAATGTCTGTTTTGCTCCGCTAAGATCCAAGATGCGAGGCGCTGGCGGGGGGTTGCCTGCCATTAAATTTCCTTTCGGGAAGGCACCACCGTACAAGGGAAGAAGCGGTAAATACCGCCCCCCAGAGTTATTCGCCGGCCACCGGTCCCGGAGCCTCAACAACCTCACTGGGACGAAAATAGCCCCACCCACGCTTAGCGCATTGCTCCAGGAGCCCGAGGGAAGGATTGATTGGGAAGGGATGGGCGGCGATTTCGAGCATCGCGAGGTCGTGAAGCGAGTTCCCAAAGACGGCGTCGGGCCGGGGAACACCGGCACGCCGCAGAGCCGCAGCCTTTGCAGGACCGGTAGGGACGTCAACGAGGTCGCTGCTTATGACACCCCCGGCGACCTTGACCTCGGCGGCCAACACCCGCTCCTCGGGAATTCCAAACTGGCTCACACCTTCAGAGATGACCCACTTGTTTGTGGAACTCACCGCCCAGAGTTCGACATTCGCCTTGCGCAGAGCGTCGATGAGCGAGGCGATTTCAGCGAATATGTGCGAACGGACGTGTTCAGCGAAATAGCGCGCCGCAGCCGAACGCATCTCATCCTCGTGCAAACCCGCATACATCTGCACCATCTCGCCGCAGATCTGGACTTCGCTGACGCCACCGGCGAGGTATTCACGATAACGAGTATCCATCCAATCGGAGGTCGAGCGGGAGACAAGACCCTGTTCCAGGGTCCACACCATAAATCCATATCCTGAATCGCCGCCCCAGATCGTGCCGTCGCAGTCGAAAACTGCAATCCTGGGAGCGGATTCGAAAACGAGCTGTTGCAATTGCAGAGCGTTCCAGCGGGTAGCTTCAAGTTGCGTAGAAGACAAGCGAATCTGGTCCTTTGTTGAAGTGTCCACTTCTATTGTCGTCGATCACAGTCCGGCGGTGCACGGATGGATACAATACGTGGTTATTCAAGGAGTCACCCGTGCATTCGAAATCTTCGCAGAATTTTGTTCTGTTTCTGGCAAGCATCGTCTTCCTTGCGCCCGCTACACCCGCGCGGACTCAGTTTTCTGACCCCGCAGTGACTCCGCTGAGCGCGACTACGATTCCTCAATCGGATCAAATCCAGCCCGCAGAACTGGCGCGCACGTTGAAAGCTGGCGGGGCGGAGCAGCCGGTCATATTCCAGGTGGGATCGTTTGTGATGTTCCAGCAGGCTCACATTCCCAATGCGAGATTTGCTGGACCGGCATCGCAAGCGACCGGGTTGACCCTGCTCAAAAAGCTCTCGGCTCCGCTCTCCAGGAACCAATTGATCGTGATCTATTGCGGATGCTGTCCCGTGGAGTCGTTGCCCCAACATGGGGACGGCATACAAAGTGTTGCGCGATCTGGGTTTTAAAAATGTAAAGGCACTCTACCTTGCAAGCAACTTCGGCGACGATTGGGTGGCTAAGGGCTTTCCTGCGGAAAAAGGCGAGTGATCTCGTCTTGGCTAAGACTGGATGAATATGCATCGCTCTCGAATTTCTCGGATGGCCCTGGCGTTTTGGATGGTAAGTGCATCCTTTCTTTGCTCGTTGGGAGCGGCCGATCAGACGCCTTCGCAAATGGTGGGCAAGGCTGCGCCTTCCCTTGTGCGCAGCGATCTGAACGGCAGGAATGTCGATCTCGCGAAGTATCGCGGGAAAATCGTCCTGCTCAATTTCTGGGCGACTTGGTGTTCATCCTGTCAGGTTGAGCTGCCGCAGTTCGAAGCGATGCAAAAGAAATACGGCGAAGACAGACTGCAGGTCATCACCGTTTCGATGGACGACTCAGAAACGCCGGTACAAAAGACTGCACGCAGATTGCACCTCAAATTACCTGTCGTCATGGGTGACGCCAAACTCGGAGAAGCGTACGGCGGTGTATTGGGTCTGCCGGTTACGTTTCTCATCGATCGCAACGGAACCATAGTAGCGAAATTCAAGAGCGAGACCGCGCCCGATAAGATCGAAGCTGAAATCAAGCGAATGTTGTCACAGTCCTCGTGAGCAGCGAGAGATGCCTGCTGCGCAAGCCCGGTTGCCCATCTTGAGCAAATTTGAATTGTTCCAGCGGAGAGCGATTCGCGTCGCACAGTCGTTTATTACGCGCATCTAACCGGGAGTACATTTCTCGCGGCTCACGCGAGGAAGCTATTGAAATAGATTACAGCCGCGATCGGAGTTCGGCGGCCTTTAGAGGCTTACAAATGGGCGCCGGATTTCTGCGGGCGATATTTATATTGCTGGTGATCGTATTTTCGGCAGCGGGCATTTCTGTAGCTCAGCGGCCGATGGAGAGCCTTCTCCCAGATGCACCGTCTCCGCTCGAGACGGACGGTTCCGCGGGCGGCGCATTCCCGAGCAGCGGCGCATTTCCGAGCATAGAAACAAAGCAGTATTTCAGGCCGACGTCTTCCATTGGGATGACGACGCGTCAGAAATACGCCTTGGCGTATCACCGAATTGTTTCGCCGCAGCTACCGTTGAAGGCAGGTTTCGTTTCCGGTTGGGAACTGGCCACCGGCACTGGGCCAGATTTCCCCACAAACGGCTGGGGACCTTTTGCCGAGCGGTTTGGCTATAACGCCGCCACCATCTCCACCACGATTTTCTTGAACACCGCGGTCGTCCCTTCGCTTGTCCACCAGGATCCCCGTTATTTCCCGATGGGAAGAGGACCCGTGAAGTCCCGAATTGCGTGGGCGGTGCGAAGTGAATTCGTCGGCTTCAGTGACAATGGCTATCCTATGCCGAACTACGCGAATTTGGTCGGTTTTGCCCTCTCCTCCATCATTTCGAATGCCTATTCGCCACACTCGAGCGTGAGCCTCGGCGATACATCGAAGAGTTATGCGATCAAAATAGGTGTGAGTACGGGACTTAATGTCGCCAGAGAATTCCAACTCTTTGATCACGTCAAGGCGATTGTCCGCCACTCGAAATCCGCCGAGGATTAAGTTAACGAACTTGATGCCTTGATGAACGAGGTTCTGTGACTTCGCGCGGAGCCACAAGTTATCGCGTTGGACACGGATAATCGAAGGTGTGGGCGCTGAAAATAACCTCGGGCTGTTGAAGGATTATCAGGCGTATTTACGAGTGGAAAAAGGGCTGCGCCCGCTTACGTGCGAGGCCTACGACGGTGATCTGAAGACCTTCGCGGAATTCCTCGAAGGCAGGCAGGCAATTCTGCTGACCACCACCCAGCAGGACGTTGCCGCATTTCTTGAGCATCTGCGGACTCATTCGATCGACTCGCGAAGTGCTGCCAGAAAACTGAGCTGCCTGCGCGGTTTTTACAAGTGGTTGCTTCTCGATCGCCGCATTCACCACGATCCAACCGTCAATATTGAATCGCCAAAAACCTGGAAAGTTCTTCCGAAATCGCTGGCCGAACCGGAAGTGGCCGAGATGCTGGAGCGCGCAGCGATGGCGGCGGAGCATCCCCAGGCAAACGCGACGGCGCTCCGAGATCGTGCAATTTTGGAATTGCTCTACGCTGGCGGATTGCGCGTGTCAGAGATCACAGGCCTGGGCACTGCCGACCTTGCCCTCGATTCCGGCCGTGTACTGGTGCGAGGCAAAGGAGACAAGGAACGCATCGTGCCCCTGGGCCGCGCTGCGGTTGACACGCTTGAAATTTATCTGCGCGAAGGAAGGCCGCATCTTGCGCGCATCAGCACCAAGCGGAAGGCGAACCCGACTCGGCAAGATGCAAACAGGCTTTTCCTTTCGTTGCGCGGGATGCCCCTCACCCGTCAGTGGATCTGGCACCTGGTCAAAATGAGCAACGGTTCGGCCAGCCCGCACAGGCTGAGGCACAGTTGCGCAACGCACATGGTGGAACACGGGGCCGATTTGCGCAGTGTGCAGTTAATGCTCGGACACGCAGATATTTCGACCACGCAGGTATATACCCACCTGGCCCTCGGCCGGCTGAAGACGGTGCACCGTGACCACCATCCGCGAGCGAAAAGCCGGGGACAGGCAGATGATGCGCGCCAGTTGGAAACCAAAGCGCGATCTTTCACAGTAATTCGCGGCGGGATGGCGAGAAATCGGAATACGAAGGCAACGAACGAACCAGCCAGCGACGAATAAGAGGCAACGATGCACATCGTCGAGATTGAGCACAAGGAACAGGAACGTCCTCCTGCTACGGCATTTTCAAGTCTGGTGGATGAGTATTTGCGCATGCTCCGGAATGAGCGCGCGTCATCAGCGCATACACTCCGCGCCTATCATCGAGAGTTGATAAATTTCGCAATTTACATGCAACAGAATCATGCAGCATTGACTTCCGCCGAATGCATCGACCATCTCCATATCCGCGCTTATCTCGGAACACTGCTGCAGCGAGGGTTATCCAAGGCATCCGCGGCCCGAGCGCTCGCTGCAATTCGAAGCTGGTTCAAATGGCTCGCGCGGTCGGGCTACGTGCAGCAGAATGTCGCCGCTCTGGTATCTACTCCGAAACTTCCCAGGCATCTACCCCGCGTTCCATCGATCGAACAGATGAACCGCGTAGTCGACAGCGTTGAACCGGATGCCGCAAGCTGGCCCGCACGTGACCGGGCGATCCTCGAGCTTTTGTATGGATGCGGAATTCGAAACGCGGAACTGACCGGCTTGAATCTGGAAGACATCCACTGGGCCAACGAGGCAATCCTGGTACGGGGCAAGGGGCAGAAACAACGCTACGTCCCCCTTGGCGATTCGGCGGCGCAGGCGCTCCGGCTTTATCTGGGCGAGCGTGAGGCCCGGCTACAGGCGAAGTTCAGCTCAAATCCGGGGCGCCCGAGCAGCACCCGTGAAAACCGGCTGCCTGTGATGCGGGCAACTCCTGCGTTATTTGTGAGTCTGCAACTGCGCGGTTTGGATAAGCTCGGCGGTGAGGCGCGGCTTACAACCCGCAGCGTTGGTCGGATCGTCAAGCGCGTGGCGGTCCTGCGTGGCCTGTCGCACGATGTCCATCCGCATACGCTGCGCCATGCTTTCGGCACCCACCTGCTGGAAGAGGGTGCTGATCTTCGCGCGATCCAGGAATTGCTCGGTCACGAGCGGCTGTCAACCACGCAGCGTTACACGCAGCTGACCACAGCCCAGCTCGAAGCCGTTTATGACAAGACCCATCCCCGCGCCCGATAAGCCGGAGTTTCTGAGCTGCTGCGCTTTCGGCTGCGCGTCTGAACAGCCTAGAAGCTGACTTTACGGTCGGGGTACCAGGTCACGTTGATTGTGGTGGCTGTCACCGTCTGCTGGCCAGGGCCATAGATCGGCGCCTTCCAGTGCTCCAGCACGAAGCTCCCTTTGATCTCCAGATCTTTGCGGAATCTCTTCACCGCCTGGAAGCCAAAGTCGTTGAGGGTGGTTCCTCCCTCAACAAGTCCGCCGGTGGTGGGATCAATCTGCGTTGTCGAGCCGTGGATGAAATCCTTGGCAACCTTCTGGTTTCGATAGCTTCCCTGGATCCACTCGTTACCGCTGAGGTGGTAGGTGATCCATGCCTGTCCGCCTTTGCCTTCGCGACCGATCCAGTCGCCCATGATCTGGCCGTTGTTGGTGTAGCCCTGCCTCTGTATTGCTTCCCAGTACATGAAGCGCCCGCCCTGGCTGGAAGAAACCGGAGGATCAGTGTACGTTGCTTCGGTGCGAATATCGAGTTTCGTGGCTCCGGGCACATGCGAAAGATAGAGTCCGGGCCGCCACCCGGCGCGCCGGGGCGCGTCGATGGGCGACACGTCGTCGTGCACCTCGCCGTCGGCATAGAGCGTAAGCCAGTTTCGAAGCCAGGGAAGACGCCACGAGAAGTCAAACGACGCGAAGCGCGCGCCGGGGTCGTCGCGTCCGAGTTTTTCTTCGGGAGGCGGGGAAGCAAGACTAAAGAAGCTCTTTAAAAAGGTATGGAGCGTGATAGGCCCATGGCCCTCTCCGCCCCAGATGGCGGAACGCTCAAAGCCGAATTCCAAATTCGGTGTTGGCTTGAAACTGACCTTTTCGAAGTGCATCCAGGGGTCGCCGGGGTTATTGACGTTGGGCTGTCCCGGTCCCGGATAGTTTGGATTGGGAATATAGGTGTGGCCATGAAGTCCGCCGATCGCAAACTCATAGCGAAACGGCCCCGTGATGTAGGACAGCCATGGGATATGCAATGGTTCCATCCTGTTGATGGAAAACGAATAGAAGTTCTCGGCGTTGTCGGAATAGGCGAAGCCGCCCCCAAGGCCCGGCCCCAGCCAATAGTCCTGCTTTCCGAGCGCGATCTCATGATTGTAAATATGCGTGGAAACGTAGGCTTCGAGAAGTCGACCCCGCGTTATGCTGTCCGTCGGTCCGAGGGGGATGGTCGTCTGCGGGTAATAGGTCAGCTGATGCTCAGCCCCATCAATAGTGCCGTCGACCTCAGAGAATACTTGCGCGATTGCTGGAGAGTAACCGAGCCCCGACGGCGCATGCTGAATCTCTCCCCGCACATATACAAGAAAGCGCCCTGCCGCAGCGTAGCCGCTCGCCCCGGTGTAGTTATTAAATCCGGTATCGTAAGGGCGGCCATAATTGTTCACGATGCTCTGGCCCATGTGAAAACTGTCATGCAGCGGAGTGCCGCTGATAATCGGAGAGATGGTGTATGCGGATTCAAATCGCGCGAGGCCTTTGAATGTTCCGCAAGGGCCGACTGTGTCCGGGTGAAGATCGTGGTTGATTGCCTGGTAAATCTCCTCGGCCTCATCTGTCGTCTTGTTAACGTAGTCCTGTGCGTCTTCGATCCGCGCGCCGGCCTGCTCGAGCATGTGTTCGACTGAGGCGCGTGTCCAGGGACGCATGCCAAGATAGACGGTGTCGACATAACCAAGACCATACAGCCGCATAATCGCCGGATAGATCCAGCTGTCGACCGGGATGTAAGGGGAATCGAGCTTCGATGGCTCGCACACCGGAGAAGGGCGTCCGCTGCTATCAGGCACCGTTTGCGCCGCGCCGTTATTGGCGGCTGGAGTCTCAGCTGCGAGCCGGTCTGAGTTGATAATGAAAAATCCTGCCGACAGCATCGCACTTGAAACTACCGCAGCAATAGCTGCGCGACTAATGCCCATGTCTCACTTTACCATTCGAGCCGATCCGGGAAACTTGGCGTCCATCGCCCTATCAGGAAGCAAACGCATGCGATCGGGCTATTGTTCTTTTTGACTAACGATCAAGAAATCGGGTAGCTAGATCCAGGTCGCGACCGAAGCTCTCAACGATTTGGCGGTTGCGCCCTTCTGATTCGATAGCCTTCCCCTTCAGGTAACTTTCCATGGCAATTAATGGATCGGTCAGAGCAGTGCTGTGATCGGTCTGAATACCGCTCACTGGCGCTTGCTGCGCCGACAGGTTCGGATGGACCGCGCAACGGAGGAGGCTCGCCCCACGACCCTGGCGAGCGCGAACCACGCCTTCATAAGCGACGCGATAAACAGCCACGGCATCGAGCGCATCAACATCGATAGCCGCCACCCCGTGGACTAGAGCATCGGGATACTTGCTCCCCGCCTTCGTCTCAGCCGCAGCCAATTCAGGCTCTGGATCGGCATGGTGCACGAAGAGGATGGGCAGCCTCTTTTCCCCTGCCAGCGTCATAGTCTTCCGCCACGGTCGAAGCGCGTCGGTGCCGGGAGAAACGAAGACAACAACGATCGCACTCTTCTTTTCGGCAAGAGCCTCCGATGCTCGCTTCGCCACCAACTCCGCCTGCAATGCATCGGGCGACGAAACACTGATGCCCCTTTCCAGCAAACCCCTGGCCAGATCCTCATCCGAATGATTTGAGAGCGCGCGGAAAACACCTTCCAGTGACATTCCTTTCACGAAGGCGGGAAGCCAGTCGCCCGGCGCAATGCAGAGTAAATCCTCCGCAAGAAGATTCACCGAGACAGCCGCTGCGGTTCCCTCGCGTTTCAAAGACGCGCTGAGATCGCTCTTCAACTTGCCCGCTTGAAACAACGCTGCGGCGCGTTGTTCGAGCATGCGGCACCTCACCATCGCGCTGTAGATCGCGAGAAGCTTTTCGTTCGAAATAAGAGAAAAGCTCTCTTCCGCCGGGTGCAGGCTTTTCGCAGCCGGGTCTTTTTTCAGGATCTTTGTCATTCTCTGTCTGTACGGCAGGGTTATCGGTGGGTGCAACCTCTTTCGAGAATGCACCATGCCAGTTGTTAGATGCTAGGTAGTGTAGTCGGCGTTGATGCGAATGTACTCATGTGTTAAATCTGTGGTCCAGAATTTGCACGAGCTTATTCCCTGGTGAAGGTCGATGTTGATCGCGAACTCCGGCTGTTGAATGTAAGCATGGGCGGCCTGCTCGTCGAATCCCGCAGCCCGACCCCCGTTTCGGCAGATCGCCAGCTCGCCGAAGGAGATGTCAATGGCCTGCGGGTCGATCTGCGCCCCCGAGTAGCCGATGGCGGCCATAAGACGCCCCCAATTGGGATCGCCGCCTGCCCAGGCAGTCTTTACAAGCGGAGAGTGGGCAATGGCTTTTGCCACACGCAAAGCATCCGCATTCGACGCTGCCCCATCGATGCGTAGTTCCACCACATGGGTGACCCCCTCGCCGTCGGCCACCACCTGTTTTGCAAGGGAGGCGCAGACCTGGCTGAGTGCCGCGGCGAATTCGCGATTTCCGGCGCCAATCCGGGCACCGCTCGCCCCCGAAGCCAGCAAAAGAACGGTGTCGTTGGTTGAGGTATCTCCGTCGACTGAGATTCGATTGAAGCTGATTTCGATGGCATCGCGGAGATAGGCGTCCAGCACAACCGGCTCGATCGCAGCGTCGGTCAAGACATAAGCCAGCATGGTGGCGTGAGGAACAAGTTGTGGGTGAATCATGCCCGAGCCCTTGCAGACTCCGGCGATTCTGACTTCCTGGCGAATTTCTCCCGGACCGCCAACTTCCGGCGTTAGAACTTCAACGCGCGCGAAGGCGGTCTTTTCCACGGTATCGGTCGTCATGATGGCTTCAGCAACCTGCTGGAAATGATCCGACTGGTTGCCGATAGTCACGGACAGTTCGGGCAGAGCAGCGATGAGCTTGTCTGACGGCAGAGGCACCCCGATCACGCCGGTTGAGGAAGGGAAGATCTCTTCGATCCGGCAGCCAAAGGTTGAGGCCGCCGCCGCGCACGTGGCGCGCGCCGCATCGATCCCAGCCTGGCCTACGGCGCAGTTTGCATTTCCGGCGTTGATGGCTACCACACGCACTTTGCCACCGGCTGCGCGCAAATGATCGGCATCAACTAGCAGCGGCGCAGCTTTCACGCGATTCGCCGTGAAGGCCGCGGCGGCCGAGGCTGGTGCATCGGCAACGATTAGCGCGAAATCAGTGCGTCCGCTCTGCTTGAGGCCTGCCTTTACGGCCCCGAAGCGGAACCCCCGGGGAATCACAAATTGAGATAGGTCGCTCATCGATCCAGTGTCTGACCGTCCATGCTTGCGGATGAAGGCCGAGGAAATGGGTTCAATCCATTTAATCTAACAAAGGAGCCTGAGTCGCGGAGAGTCAGATGAGCGAAGCGTTCCACGAGCAACAGTTTCTGGAACTGGCCAACGTCGAAGTGGCGCGTGGCGAACGAATCGTGCTCCACAACATCAACCTGACCATTCGCGCCGGAGAGCACGTTGCCATTCTCGGACCGAATGGATGCGGCAAGTCGACGCTGATCTTCACCATGACTTGCCAGATCTATCCCATCGTTAAACCCGGCATGCGGGTGCGCATCTTCGGCCGCGAACGCTGGGATCTGACGCAACTGCGAAAGCACTTCGGTGTAGTTGCCGCCGGCCTCCTGGGTACCGAGCTGCCCGGCGAGAGGACCGCCGTGACCACTGGGCTGGATGCCGTGATTGCTGGATTTTTTTCGGCCTCGACGTTGTGGCCCAATCTCCATGTGACCGACGAAATGCGCCAGAGCGCTCTTGAAGCTCTGGGTCGGATGGAGGCTTCTCATCTTGCCAGTCAGTTGGTTGGAGAAATGTCGGCAGGAGAGAAACGACGGATCCTGATTGCGCGCGCCCTCGTGCACCGTCCACGGCAACTACTGCTGGACGAGCCGTCCAACGCCCTGGACCTCGCTGCACAGCGCGATTTGCGAGAAAGCCTCCGCAAGCTGGCGCGGGAGGGAACCGGACTCGTGCTGGTGACCCACCACCTCGGTGACATCCTGCCCGAAATCGAGCGCATCATCCTCATGCGCGCAGGCCGCATCGTTGCTGATGGACCGCGGGCCGAGCTGTTAACAGAGCAAAGGCTGACTGAGCTCTTCAATGCTCCCGTTCGGATAGGGCATGACGAAGAGTGGCTGCATAGCTGGTAGAAAACAGAACAATCGAAGGCACGGCGACCGTATCACCCGCCAGAGCCCGTGTCGGGTTTGGCATCGGGAAGACGCTTGCGCAGCATTGCAATCTGGCCGGTGTGGTGGGCTTCGTGCTCGCAAACGTGGAACCACTTGCATAAATTGTTCGTTGGTCCCCAGGGCCAGCTCTTATCTGCGGCTAGAAACCATGCGTCATCCTTTTTGCGGAATTCGGCGAGCGTCTTTTCCCGCACCTCGTGGAGAATGTTGACGTAGTAGTCGCGATCGTGCCCCTTGATGGTTGCACGGCCAGCGTCTCCAAGATTCATCGCCGGGTCCCACTTCTTCTTGAGGTCGGGGGACCATGAGTCCCATGCCATACCGTCAAAAGTGTTCATCTGATAATAAGTTTCTGTGGCCGCCAGATGGAGCATCAGTGCGCCGATGGTGTTCGCATTCTTGTCCGAGAGGTAATCAAGATCCGCCTCGGTCAGCTTCTCGGTAGCGCGAAGAATGCCGTTCACCTCGCGCATCCAGGTGAGCTGCGAAACGAATGTGCCGATCTGCGGAGAGTAACCGGGCCGCGGCCCGAGCATGTTCAGGCCACTGTCATCCGCTGCAAATGCTCGACCAGGAACTGCTTCGCCGATGCCGGCCACGAGTGCTGCGGCGCCGGTACCAAGAAATGTCCTGCGGGTGGTTTGGGAAAGAGTCCTGGCTGGGTGCATGAACTGAATACCTCCGGGAACACAAGGCTGCGAGAGGAGGTCAGTGTACACCGGACCGTCTAAAAAAATGTCACGCCAAAGTTCAGAGTCGCGCGGAATCGAGCTGTCGATCCTCCGTGGCAAGTGTGTCCTCGGCCGTTGAGGTCGCAGTGAAAATTGCCGCTCCTATGCATGCGGCAATCAGTAATTCGACAATAACGGGCGCTGCGAAAAAGAAAGTGTATGAATTGAGAGCAAGAGCGATGTAGCCGAGCATGAAAACGGCGAGAAGGGGCCGCAGGCGCGCCGAGTCTGACTTCGCCATCAACGCCAGCAGCCAGAATGCGATCGCCTCGATGGTGAGGAAGATGGAAACCGCAAGGCCCATGCCAAAGTAGAAATCGGAGTAGCTGTGCATCCCGCCTAATGCAGGAAACCTTGTTCGCATCGTTGCCGCCACCATGGCAGCAACGCCGGGAGCTGGTTTGCCGAAGACGCCGCCAATGGTGTGAAGAACAGCATGAACAAGCGTGAGAACGGATGCGACGCGCAGAAAGACAACGGGCTTCATATGTCCTCGAATTCTATGGGGCGATGGATGGCGTGATCCGGAAATTGAGACCACGCCCCACTGACTAGATTGCCTCGATCCTTTTTGCAAATGACTCGAGAATGCCGGCCCAGGCGCCTGGTCCGTCGAAGAGTGCGCGCAGTTGTTCGGCTCCTTCGCCGTGTCGCTCGATCTTCCGATGCGCGAGTTCGACAAGCGTGTTGTTCCCGCCTTCCGCGGTAAAACGAATCTCAACTTCGCTGGCCTTTGCCATATCGGGGTCGAATTTCCAGTCGGGCTGGTCGTGGCCCGGACCAACATGCCAGGAGAGACAGACACAATAAGGCGGATCCCACTTGAGCACCGTTCCCCAGTCGCATTGCTCGCCCTCCACATTGCGCTCGTACCATCGCCCGCCAACCCGCGGCTCGATAAAGATGGCTTGAAACGGCGTCTTGCCGATGTGGTGCGTAGCAGGCCACCAGGTTTCCATCTGCTCCACGAAGACGCTGAAGGCGCGTTCGATCGGGGCCTTCACGCGGATACTCTTAAATACCCTTAGGTCGAGTTCTTCTGCCTGGTTTGCCATGATGGCCTCCTTTGGTTTCTTTTTCCGCGGCCTGCTGGAAGGCTCCCAGCGCCCTGGTCCACATCTGCTCGAAATGCGCCCGCAGACGCATGACGCCTTCCGGATCGAGTTGATACAGCCTTCGCGTCCCCTGCTTCATATCCATCACAAGCCCTGCATCCTTCAAGACCTTCAGGTGCTGGGAAACGGCGGGACGGGTAACCGGCAGGGTCCGGGCGAGTTCGTTGACCGCCGTAGGTCCGTTGTGTAGTTTCTGGAAGATCGCCATGCGCGTTGAGTCGGCTAAAGCATCCAGTCCGGTCTGTAGGTAAGCATCCACTAACCGTAAGTTAGCACGAACCGATAGAGTGTCAAGAGAATTTTAGGCATTCTCCGGAATCCCGACATCCCCCGTCCGGCTGCGATCATCACAAAGCTGGGACCCTGCCTGCCAGACCGACATACCCCGTGCTAGTATCCCGCTAAAGGGCCTGCGCGCAGCACAGGCCGGAGGTCATATGAGTCCATTGAATCGACGTGAATTCCTCAAGACGTCAGTCGCTGCCGGAGCGGCCGCAAGTGTGGGGGCCATGCCTCTGCAGGCGGCCCAGCGAACCGCAACCGACGTCGTCACCCTGGGCAACTCCGGAATGAAGGTAACGCGCCTTGCATTTGGAACAGGCAGCAACAACGGCCATGTGCAGTACGCGCTCGGGCAGAAGGAGTTCTCGCGCCTCATCGCCTACGCCTACGACCGCGGCATCCGCTTCTTCGAGACTGCGCAGGCCTACATGACTCCCGCGATGCTCGGCGAGGCATTGAAGCCGTTTCCGCGCGACAGCTATCAACTGATGAGCAAAGTGACCACCGACCCCGGCGCCGATCCCATGAAGCGTTTCGACGACATGCGTCGCGAATCGCAAACCGAGTACTTCGACATCATGCTTCTCCACTGGCAGCACACCGGTGACTGGGTAGAGGAGACCAAGCACTGGCAGGATGGGATGCTCCAGGCTCAGTCGAAGAGCGTAATCAAGACGCGGGGCGCGTCCGTGCACGGATTGCCTGCGCTGCGTCAAGTTCCCGGCAACAAGTTTCTTGAAGTCGCAATGATACGGATGAACCACAATGGCACTGTCATGGATAGTGCGGTTGCAGACGACGGCAATCGCGGCAACGTGGCAGAGGTGGTGGCTCACGTGAAGCAGGTGAAGGCCCAGGGTATGGGCGTCATCAGCATGAAGCTGGTGGGCGACGGCGCTTTCACGCAGCACGAGGATCGCGTGAAGGCTATGCGCTTCGCCATGCAAAACGCCGGCGTCGACTGCGTAACCGTCGGCTTCAAAAACACGCAGGAGATCGACGAGGCGATCGACAACCTCAATCTTGCGCTGTCCTAAGATCCCAGATTTCCTGCCCGGGTTGACGGCCCTCCGGTTACCCCTTATGGTGGAATTACACGGGAAAGGAGGTTGATCCAGCTATATGACAGATTGTTGCAGTAGTACCCTACGTGAGGTGACTGAGGCCTAGGGCATCGCGCCCCTCGCCCCAACCGTAAGTCCCAGCGGCAAAAATCAACCGCAGGGCCTCGGGCAGTCGCGGTAGCGATCGCCTTAGTCCAATCCCAACAGTTAACCGGAGTCAAAACCCCGCATAAGCTGCGGGGTTTTCTCTTGTGCTATCGATTAATCGCGGAAGAGATTCTTGCCCCAGCTCCATCAAAGGACTCCGAATATATTTTCTGGACGGGGAAGACTAAAGGCCGGAGCCAAGTCATCATGTGGGGCAGCGGTACGTCCTCCCGTTGTTTGAGGCTGCCGGTGTTCGCTCGGGCCACATGGTCAGCCACAGGCTCCGCGATACGTTTGCCGTGGATCTTCTCCAGAAGGGCGTGCCGCTGGAGGAAGTGTCTAAGCTCCTGGGTCACGAATCCATCAAGACCACGGAGAAGCACTATGCGAAATGGGTAAGCGGACGGCAAGACCATCTGGACTCTTTCTTGATGGGCACGTGGGCCAAGAAGGGCAGATCAAAAAGCTAACTTGATGCGGCATCCCTTCCTGCCGTTAGAATCGGGCCAATACAACCCAACGTTGAACGGAGTCAAAATGAAGGCGCTTACGATATACGACCTAAAAGGAGAGGTTTTGAAAACCTACCCGAACATCCAAGCCCATAACACCGAAAACGGCCTGCTTGCATTCCGGTTTGAGCGGAAACCGGGCGACCGGAGTAGCGTCGCCAAGGTCATCACCAACCTCCCGTTCATTCTTGAAGACGATACTGTTTAGCTGCCGCCTCCGGCATTCTTAAATCGGATTTTGCTTGACCTGAATGCCGGAGAACGATACGTTTGCCAAATCTGGTTAAACAACCCCAGTACACACAAGCGGGCCTGAATCTTCGGGGGAGGGTGTCGGGCCCCGTGTGTGGGCCTTCTAGAGGCTACTCGCTAGCGAAACTGCCAGTTGCACCCGACGCACCGCTCGGATTACGTTTTGCATAACGCGGCTTCTCCCTCCACAACACGCCCCGATCTACTTAATCCCTCCCCCCGACACTCCCCCAGAACTGAATCCTCCGCAAACCTACTCCGAAGCCGCACGTCCCCTAGACCCGCGCCCCTGCTTTTTCTGTAAAGTCGCACCGCTCAGGTTGTGTACATGACGCCGCCACAACCAAAGAGACAAGACTTCAACTATTTAGGTGCGAGAAACTCAACAGGGCCAATTTCCACCCCCGCGGCGGAAATCGGCCCTCGAGCGGTCCCGGGGGAGGGCCTTCAAATGCGACGAACGACTCCCAGGACGGCATGTGGAAATCTTCAGGCAAATGCTGCTATGTCCAATGGTGAGCGCTATTTCTCCCCATAAGATTTTTCTCTTGGTCTGTAAAGAAAGCTGCGTCGGAGGCCCGCGCCGGACGTACCGAAGCATGCCATCCAACGCAGATCATCCTGCTTCCAGCGAGATGATCTGCGAGATGGCGCCAAGCCTGACCCGGTTAGATCAGGGATTCGCGATCACCCGGATATGCGCCATCATCCCGCCATCCTGGTGTTCGCCAATGTGGCAGTGATAGACGAAGTCGCCGATTTCCGAGAAGGGAATAGAGACGAATTCGGGTTGAACCTTGCAGGTTCCATCGCGCCACTTCAATACCGAACCGTCACACCCTGCGCCTCCGCTTGGAAGCGTGACGTTATCCATCAACGCATTGCCGTCACCGGCTGGCGCTCCTTTGGGCAGGACGAGGAACTTCGTCTGGTGTATGTGAAAGTTGTGCGCCTCGCCTGCAACGTTGACCAGTTCCCAGAGTTCGGTAGCGGTCTGGTTGCCCGATGCAAGTGGAAGGCAGACGTTGATATTCGCCGGGTCGAAAGCAGCGACATCCTGGAAGGTGCCTGGCACCGCTTCCCCATGCGCATCAACCTCTTCGTAGCCGAGTCCAAAGCCGTCAGGGTTCGAAGCCGGAACGCCGAAGAAGATACGCCGATGGTGGCCTTGGGGAAGTGCGGCGCAGTTGGGCGACGCGATTGAGGCGACCGGCTTGCTTTGCGCTGCAAGTCGCGGACCAAATTTCTGAATCTGCTGCGCGCTCAATGATTGCACCTGTTGAGCTGTCACAGCATCCAGAGCAACGGGAAGGGAACTGCGTTTGCCCGCGGCAATCTGTTTTGCATCCGCAATTGGAATTGGCTGCGTCATTCCCGGATACATGGCTTTGACCGGCCCCCCGAGAGCTCCCTTCGCCGAGAGAGCAAGCTGCGCCGTAGGCTTCACGTTCAGCGCCCCCGATGCTGCTCCAGACGCATTCGTTCCATTGCTCGAAAACGTCAGGTGCGCAAGCTTCGCCGAAGGCCAGTCGTCGCCGTCCGGGCCAGTGCTCATATCGGTCGTGATAAGCGTGCCCGACGTCAGATGGCCAGGCTGGAACGAGCCAAGAAACACGTCCGCGCGAGAACTGGGAAACATCACCAGGTGCGTAGCGCAAACAGCTTCCGACGTGCGGTGCGGCTGTTTAGGACCAGGGCAGGGAACGGGCTTGAAGCGGTTCCCCACATCCATGTGTGTGATATCGACACCCGCGGGCGGCGCGAGAGCTACGCCATCGAGTGAAATGACCTGGAAGAGTAACGGCGACTTATTTTTGTCGTTCTTGATCGTGAGATCGTAGGCGCGGGTCGCGGACCCGTTAAGAAGTCTCCAGACCTCGCCGTTTTTCTGGTCGATATTCAGCGTCGGATACACAGTTCCATTGACGGTGAAAAACCATTTGCCCCCGGTGTAGTCGGTCCCGGCGCCGGGCTCTTGTTCCGCCAGGTTCGTGCCCTCGCAGAAGCCCTCGCGAATATCGCCTGCCTCAGGTAGAGGTGCGCAGAACTCCGGGTCTTCTTGATCCTGCGCGTCGCCATTGGGAAGCACCTGCATGTCACGAAGGTGGATGTATCGCGTCGAGAAAGCGGGCGGCAGTGTGAAATTCGTTGTCTGCGAGGCGACATCTTGGACCGACCCGATGGTCAGAATGCCTTCCAGGCCCTCCGAGATCTGGTTCACCCCAAGGCCGTGCACATGCGGGTGGAAAAAGTACATCCCTGAAGGATGGCTCGGCGGAATGTAAATGTCGTACTGAATAGGCTGATCTGTAGCAGTGAGATCGGGATGCACCATGGCAGAGAGCTTCCCGGCCGGATAGCCCACCACGTATACATAGTCGCCATAGGTCGGGTCAGCAGCGTCGGCCTTGCGCGGCTCAACGATCAGTCCGTGAGTGTGAAGGTTCGTAGGGTTGTCCTTCAGCATCTCGTTCATCATCGCGTCCGGGCCGTGGGCGTTTTCGGCGTCCGCCGGAGCAGGCGGAAGATGGTTGATGAGCTTGATGCGAAGGTGATCGCCGGGTTGCAGTTGAAGAACCACGCCTTTGTACGTGGCGGCCGTCCGCGAATCAGAAGGACATTGGTCTCCTGAGGCGAGAGACGTTTGGCAAACCTCGTAGATCCACGCTGTCGGGCTGAACGAGCCGAGTCGAATGGTCTCTGGACGGGCAATCATCACGAGATCAAGCAGGTGATTGCTGCTTGAAAATGTTGGTGGGTTGTAGAGGGTTTGAGCTGAACTGCGGGCCGAATTACTTATAACTACGAGCAGACTCGCACACGCGAGTGCCATCAATTTCCTTCTTGCCATGTGCACCCCGGGTCAATTTACAAAACATACGATGCAGTTTTTGAAAGAGTTGGTTAAGAGAAGCTGAAAATTTACATCCAACAAAATCTTGACGGGAAGCATCTGACGGAATGTCGTCAAAGCCCAAGTCCTTTCACCGGAGAGTCATAATGCCAGACAAGAAAAACGGCAACCCCGTCCAGGATCTGATCAAAGCGCTGAACGAGGACCTTGCCCGTGAGTATCAGGCAATCATCGCGTACACCGTGTACAGCAATGTGCTGAAAGGCGCCCAATGGATGAGCATTGCCGGGGAACTTAAGAAGCACGCAGCCGAAGAACTACAGCATGCGCTTATCATTGCTGATCAAATCGACTACCTGGGAGGTATGCCGACCGCAACTCCCAAGCCTGTCAAGCTATCAGAGAAGCCCGAAGACATGCTCCGCTTCGACCTCGACAATGAGACCGAAACGATCAAGAACTATCGCGAACGCGTGCGTCAGGCAGAGGGTCTCGGGCATTACGCCCTTGCCGAGCAACTACGCAAAATCATTTCCCAGGAACAAGAGCATCAGCACGACCTTGCCACGGCCCTCGGCATCGACGTTCCCAAGGTCCTTCCTCAAGGCGCCTGATCCATCTTTCGCTCACGCCCGTTTTCTCGCCGTCTCCTCGTAAGCCGCCACGTATTCGCGTGCAGGCTTATCCCAGCTGTAATCCTGCGCCATGCCGTTTTGCATTAGCTGTGACCACTGGGCCTTGTCGTGGAAGGCCGTGAGAGCCCGATCGACGGCATCCAGTAGGGCCTGCGCCTCGTATGGACCGAACTTGAACCCCGTGCCGGTTGCCGTCATGGGGTTCCACTCCTCCACGGTGTCATCCAGCCCGCCCGTTGCCCGCACCACTGGTACCGTCCCGTATTTCAGCGAGTAGATCTGGTTCAGGCCGCACGGCTCAAAGTGGCTGGGCATCAGAAAAATATCTGCGCCCGCCTCGATCTTGTGCGCCATCGCATCGTCGTAACGAATCTGCACTGCAAACCTGCCTGCATTCGCAAAGGCAAAGTCGCGGAAGAATTTTTCATAGTATGGTTCGCCCGTTCCCAGCGCCACCACCGCCAGATCGCGCTCTGCCAGCCTGCCTGCTATCTGCTCTAAAAGGTCAAAGCCTTTCTGCGAAGCGAATCGCGAACAGATTCCGATCACCGGTGTCCCTTCCGGCACCTCCAGCCCAAAGGCGTGCAGCAAATCCTTCCGGCAATCCAGTTTGCCGCTCACGTCCTGCGGAGTGTAGTGCGCCGCCAGGTTTCCGTCGGTTGCGGGATCCCACTCCGCGTAATTCACGCCATTCAGGATGCCCCTCAGATCGCCTGCTCGCTTTCTCAGCGCCCCTTCGAGCCCGTTGCCAGCTTCCGCAGTCAGAATCTCCTCGGCATACTTTCGGCTCACGGTCGTGATGCCATCACTGTAGACAACGCCGCCCTTCAGAAAATCGAATGTGTTGTAATGCTCGAGTTTGTCGAAGGTGAAGAGATCCCAGGGCAGCAAAAGCTGATCGATCGTCGATGGCGGAAACCATCCCTGGTACCCTGCGTTGTGAATCGTAAGCACCGTGGCGCATTGCTTCAACACAGGATCCGCCGCATATACCGTCCGTAGTAGAACCGGAATCAGGGCTGCCTGCCAGTCATGAACGTGAAATATGTCAGGAACTCCCAGAATCTTGCTCGCTTCGAGTACGGCGCGGCAGAAAAGACCAAAGCGCTCGGCGTTGTCCCCGTAACTGTCGCCGTTATTGCCATAAAGCCCCTGCCGGTCGAAGAACTCCGGGCAATCCACAAAATAGAACCGAACACCGTCCTGTACGCCCCCGTCCACAATTCCGGCGAACCGGTTCCCATGCGGGAAGGGAATCGTGATGGATCGGACAGCATACTTCTCGTCGCCGGTTACGTGGGCGCGCACCGCTGCATAAAGGGGCAGATAGACGGTTACTTCGTGGCCAAGCTTGACGATCTCTCGCGGCAACGCACCGACCACGTCTGCCAGGCCGCCCGACTTCGCAAATGGAACGGCCTCTGACGCGGCAAAGACAATCTGCATAATTGTTCTCCCACCTTCACACCAGCTTCAAAATCACCCAACAACTCAGGAACAGCCGTAAGTCTACACGCTCCCACTTGGACGCATTTTTTGCGCCTGAGGATTCCGCATCTCTCAGCCCTTCAGCATCATCCCACCTATATGTCCACTCAGAACGCAGACTTCCAGGCCGAATCGACCCCGGAATCTCCACAGTTCGATGAACGGCTCCTCGACAACCCGATCTGGAATTCGCTGGGTACGGAACACCGGCCTCTTGCGCAAAGTGAAGGCGCGGCCCGTCGCTATCCTCCTGCCATCGGGCCGCTGGCGGGCACGCCGGATCAGTCGGAGAAAAGCTACAAGTCCCTTCAGATCCTCGCCGGACCGGGCGGCCTGCTCGGCCTGTTCTTGCCAGATCCACCCGCGCTTCCACACAGCTGGTCCCTTTTCCGCGGCGGCTTGTTGACGCAAATGATCTGTCGTACTCCTCAGCTCGTCGGGAGCGAACAGCCTTGCGGCGGGAGTGAGTCTCCGCAGGCTCGGAGCCGGCAACGTGCCTGCTATGGTCGAACTTGCCGCGCTCACTGAGCCCGGCCCTTTTCGCGAGCGAACGATCGAGTTGGGCAACTTCTACGGAATATTCGAGGGCAATCGTCTGCTGGCGATGACCGGCCAGCGCATGCGCGTACCCGGCTTCATCGAAGTCAGCGCCGTCTGCACACATCCCGACGCTCGCGGGCGCGGATACGCCGGCATTCTCATGAGCGAAGTGATGCGGGATATCGCTGCCGAAGGCGCCACGCCTTTCCTTCACGCCTTCGCAGATAACCCCGCTGTCGGGCTCTACCGAAAACTCGGCTTCACCCAGCGCCGCACCTTCCACCTCGCCGTCATCAAGCTCCACGATTGACCCTGCGCTTATGAACGTGCGCTCTCACAACTCCCAGAACTCGGCCCCCGCTCATCGCAGCTCCATTGCCCTGGGCGGGAGATGCCGATGAGCGGGAGATGCGGTCAAGATTGCCAGTAGCTCAACCTCCCACGCGAATGGCACAATGAGACTGAATCATGGGACTGGCTATGAGATCTGAGGCACTCGCAATCTATCTGCTTGGATTCTCATTGACCGCTTTTGGCCAGGGCCCCACTCTGCCCGTGCAGGCCGAGTTCCTCAAACCTGTGCAGGTTCAGAAAGCCGCAGTTGGTTCCACCGTATTCGCGAAAGTCACAACCGAGTGGAAGGGACCGGGGTGCGTCCTGTATCCCGGAGCAGTCCTCGAAGGAAAAGTCGAAACCTCCGAGCCCCATAAAAACGGAACCAGATCGACGTTGGCCCTATCCTTCGATCGCGCCCAGTGCAACAGCAGCGAACTTCAGCCCCTGGCGCTGGTCCTGGTTGCGGCCGCAGCGCCTCCCAACGACTGGCGCGATGTTCCCGACATCGAGATCAACAGCCCCCGCTTGCGCGCGCATCCTGGAGGCGAACCGTCGGCAGCTCTTGACCAGCCTGAGTTTCTATCGTCGGGCCACCATCTCGAGTTCACTGGTGTCGCACACCACTTCCCCCTCAAGCCCGACCTCCGGCCGGGTGACGTTGTAGGCATTCGAGGATTGAAGCTCGACGTGGGAACCGGCCCGAACCGCAGTTCGGTTTTGTCCTCTACGCACGGAGACCTGTCTCTGAAAGCCTTCACGCAGATTCTGCTGAATCCGCCTTCGGTAGCTTTCGTCCCAGCCTCCGCTTCCTCTGCAACTTCCGTCTCGCGCGCGGCTACTCTCGCCCCTCCCGTCAAACCCCCGCATCCAGCCGCGCCTCCCGCGGACACCCTGGAGGTGTGCAAGGCGCCGGCCTGCGTGATCGATCGCTCGGCGGCCGGCGCAGATTTCGACAACCAGTCACCCGGTTCCATCGCGCTCGGGGAACTCGGCTATGCGCAACGGTCGCACAGAGTGGTGGCCGATTTCGAACAGGAGACAGCGCTCGCGTGGTTGGGGCCGGATGAAGTTCTCTTCGCGTTCAATTCCCACGGTTTGATTGAGCGCGGTCCTGGTTCGCCTGAAACTACGCGCATGGTTCACGCCGTGCTCTTCAGTGTTTCCAGGCACGCAATTCTCCAGACGATCGACTGGAAAATTCGTGACTTCGACCGATTTCTCTGGCCATTGGATTCCAATCGCATCCTCGTTCATGCCGGCGATGAGCTGCGCGTCTACGGAACCGGCCTGCAATTGGAGCGCACCATGCCTCTTGATGGAGCCTTGCAATTCCTGCGCATGTCCCCCGCCGGAGAATCGATCGTCTTTGGCACTCTCCGTGAACGGCACTCCGAGGAATTGCACTCCCAACTCCGCGAGGAATTGGGAACCGAGCCCGAAGAAGATGTCGAAATCAACCTGCTCGATAAGGACTTCCGAATCATCTCTTCCGGCGTCACCCCGTCCGGCATGGCCCCACCCACTCTCCTGAACGAGGGCCAGGTAAGCCTTCGCCCCCAGCCCGAGGGCGACTATCGCATGGCTATCGAAAAATGGGAGAGCTCAACCGCAACCCTGGCCCGATTTAAGTCAACCTGTGCCCCCCATGTTTCCAGCATCTCGCCGGATCTGCTCTTCCTCGTCTCCTGCGTGACGAATATCGGTGAACCTGAATTTCGAGTCCTCCATGCGGATGGCACTCTGATGCTTCGCGGTCAGCCGGGACTTCGCCAACTCGGCATCGAAGGCACCGGGAATTCCCGCCGATTTGCAGTCAAGTTTGTCTCCCGCGTCGGCGACGAACCACCGGGCTCACGCTTTTCCGCCTCTGATCTTGAATCCGCGGAAATTCGCATCTACCGGGCCGAGGACGGAAAGCGCGTCGGAGCCGTGCGGGTTGATGATCCGCCCACAAGCTACGGCGGATTCGCCCTCTCACCCGATGGGTCGCAGATCGCCGTACTTTCAGGTGCCGCGATAAAAGTCTTCGCGCTGCCCAACGACTGATCGAGCTTTCACGCGCAACGAGACGTACCTCGAGAGCCGCGCCGCCTCATGTAACTCTTCACCTCATTGAGTTGCGCTTATCGTCTTTCGGCTGCGTGGTGCGGAGTTGAGCTTCGACTTCCGTAATCCTCTGATGGAGTCGTTGTTTGATCTCCGCAACGGTTTCGCTCTCGCCCAGATGTCCGGTCTGTTCAAAATGCTTCAGGTAAGTACGTAACTCCAACAGGAGCTCATGGGGAAGACGGTGGCCCATAGACGGCGATTCTCAACCTGCTTCGTCAAGAATGCAAGATTACCTGCATTTGAGATGTACCTCGATTGTCCCCCTCAATCTCGCTTGGCGGGATACGATCCATCCCCCACCCGTTCTCGCCATTCCTTAAGGAAAACTTAAGGATTGGGAGTTAGCGTAGGTCGGTCAGGGCCGAGTGCAGATTGAAGGTTCGGCTTCGGGGGAGGGCGAACAGTCATTGTGCTCGGCCTTGACAGCATTTTTTCGAACAAACGATTCGCAGGCAACTCGGGCCGCTGGAGTTTTGCCTCACTCTCAATGTCTTTCCGAGCGGATGCTACTCTACGAAACCCGAGCCGGCTGAGGTTCCAATGCAGTTGCCGCATCGTCTCAATAGCGACGGGTCTTTCGACTCGATCTGTCCACATTGCTTTGTCACGATCGGTACCGCTGCGTCCGAAGACGATCTGGAACGGTTAGAAGGGGAGCACGTGTGCGACCCTGTGCGGCTGGAACACTTCGAGAGGCTGAAGCAGCCGCCACACTCCGAGAAGCCACCAGAAGTCGAGTCAATCAAGAAACTCGGATAGTAGTTCGCTAACAGCACGGGCAGGTAGGGCCAGCCGTTAGTAGTGCCAGCCGTGAATTGATAGAGCCTTCGCTCCTCGGGCTTCGCCACTCCAGGTCGTTAAGGAAACCTCAAGTGCCGCGTCATGCGATCAAGGGTAACGCCCGAAGCATGTTTTGATTGCTCGCATTCTTCATAGTTTGCCGCTGCCAATTACCACTACCGCGCAATGTGACGACTCTCTCCGTGCGAATGCAAAGGTGCGTGCTTCTAGTGGTCGTTTACAGCCCGGGAGTGATGGAGCGCGCGGAAGCGCCAACTAGCAAAAATTCCAGTGACCCCCATAGATGACTCCAATAACATTGGACCCGCTCGTGGAGACAAACGGTCCGGGCTTGCCGACCTAACTATCTGATAAAAATTAGGTTAGGAGCTAACTCGCCAATTCGCAATCGGCCTCGCCTTTGAGTGAGACAAGCGTTCTGGCCGTCTTCACTCCAAAAACCTCGAAAAACGCAGTTTAAGATAGGCCGACTCAGAGGCCATCATCCCGCAGGCCGCATCTTCACGACTCTTGTTTTTTTTAGGGCTCGACAAAGACTGCGCGAAAACCCTGCGAGACGGAAGTCTTGGGCTATGCATGTGCAGTACGCAAAGGAGAGATTTGATGAATTCGGCAGCGAAAATACGCACTGCTTTAATGGCCGCACTGGGCGCCTCCAGCTTCTTGACGCTTGGTGGCGCAACCAAGGCCCATGCGGCGAATGCAGCGCAGACTGCATCCGCCTCAAAACCGCCCAACATTCTGGTGATCATGGGTGATGACATAGGCATGTGGAACATCGGCGCATATCACCGCGGTCTGATGGCGGGCAAAACCCCGAACCTCGACAAGATCGCCAAAGAAGGCATGCTCTTCACCGACTACTACGCCGAGGCCAGTTGCACTGCGGGCCGTGCCAATTTCATCACGGGCGAACTGCCCATTCGTACCGGAATGACCACCGTCGGCCAGGCTGGTGCGTCCGTGGGATTACCCGCCGAAGCGGTGACAATCGCCACCGTCCTGAAGTCGATGGGATACGCCACTGGACAGTTCGGTAAAAATCACCTCGGCGACAAGAATGAGTTCTTGCCTTGCGTACACGGCTTCGACGAGTTTTTTGGGTATCTATATCACCTCGATGCCATGGAAGACCCGGCGCACCCCAACTATCCCCAGGACCTGTTAAATGTGGTTGGCCCACGTAACATGGTCCATTGTTGGGCCACCGACAGCGACGACAAAACCGACATGCCTCGATGGGGACCCGTCGGCAAGCAGAAGATTGAAGACGCCGGGACGCTCTACCCCAAGCGTATGGAAACTGTTGACGACGAGATCCGCGACAAGTCACTCGCCTTCATCGACAAAGCCAAACAGGCCAACAAGCCGTTCTTCGTCTGGCTCAACCCAACCCGCATGCACATCGTCACCCATCTGTCGCCCAAGTATGAAGCGATGCGCAACTCGCAGAACGGCTGGTCGGAAGAAGAAGCAGGCATGGCGCAGTTGGACGACGACATCGGCCTCGTAATGCAAAAACTGAAGGACATCGGCGAGGACGAAAATACGATCGTCTTGTTCACAACCGATAACGGCACTGAAGTCTTCACATGGCCCGATGGAGGTCAGACACCCTTCGCACAATCCAAAGGAACCGTCTTGGAAGGCGGCTTCCGTGTGCCCGCAATCCTTCGTTGGCCCGGTCACGTTCCCGCAGACTCAGTGCAAAACGGGATTTTCTCCGGCCTCGACTGGTTACCCACCTTCGCAGCGGCGGCCGGCAACGCCAATATCACTCAGGAGTTGTTGTCTGGAAAGAAGATCGGCGACCGCACCTATAAGAACCATCTGGATGGCTACAACCAGCTGGAGGCCATCACCGGCAAAGGGCCGTCGGCGCGTCATGAAATCTTCTATCTCGGCGAAAGTACCGTCGGCGCCGTGAGAATTGACGACTATAAGTTCCGCTTCATTGACCAGCCGGCAGGCTGGCTCGGTGAAAAGACCCACCCCGACGTACCCTACATTACCAACCTCCGTCTCGATCCCTTCGAGCGCACCGGCTGGCCCAACAACGGAACCAAAGAAGGAGGACAGCAATACTTCGATTGGTTCAAGTACCAGTTCTGGCGCTTCGTTTTCGTCCAGCAGCTCGTAGCTAAGGAGATACAAACCTTCATCGACTATCCGCCGATGCAGAGGGGCGCAAGCTTCAACCTCGACGCGGTCAAAGCCGAGATGGCGAAAAGAATGGAGCAGGCGCAGGAGGCAGCGAAGGGCCCAGGGAATTAGTGCAAACGAAACTCGGGCCGTCCTGTTGCACAGGCGGCCCGAGCCCCCTTACACCACGGAATGCAAACCGACCGAATACTTAATCCGGATGCTCACCATGGATCAGTCCTGGCCTCGCAATGGGGCCCGCAACGACGCAACGATGGGAGTTCCTAGTAGCGGACAGAAAGAACAGGAGAGTTGCGCCTTGATGTCAGCGGGTGCCGCGGATCAACTTTGCATCTGTGGTCGTGCTCACTAGCCTCCAGCGCTGCTTTGGAAGAAGTGTCTCCGACCGTGGCGAGGCACTCCTTGCAGATTGAAACGTGCGTACCGCGATCCGTGGTGCTGCGTAGGAACTGTGAACGGGGATTTTCCATGGTCCTCTTTGCGCCCGATAATATCACGGAGAGCGCCTCGGCATTGTTAACGCGCTCGGAAGCGCTCCGCTAGGTGTTGTGTCAGGCGTTTTCCGCGCGGATTTGCGGAAGACAACGGCGCGCCTCCTCCATGGTTCGAGACTCCCTCTAACGGAATCGACTCCGTAACCGGGATGATGGCGACATGTGGCCTTGTTTCATGGATCGATTCAAGTCCAGGCAGCGCCGAGCATTTAGCCCCTGCGAATCGTGTCAAGCGGAAGGTTCTGCTCCTCAGCCCCTAATCTATTGAATTATCGAGAGAAAACATAGCCCTACGTTTGCATGTTATTTCAGGCAACTCGTTATGATGGATTTGGCTGATAGTAGTCCTCGGCCGGGACGCGTCATTCGGTTAGCTAAACCCTTTCATAACAAATATTTAGATGGTTAACCCGTTTGTTTTGAAATATTTAGCGGGAGCAATTCGTTCCAAGCCATTGAAAACAGGCTCTTTCGCTACAAATAGGGGGAGGGGAGGGGGTGTCTCCCCTGCAGGAAAGTGGGCGGCGTGGGACAGATAGGCCGCTAGGCCTCCCTACACAACTGCCGTTGTATCAGTAATTTAACCGTATATCCTTTAGAAAGAGCAATTTGCAGAAAACCGCAAAAATCCGGCTGGAACCGCTCAGGCAAGGCCGCAGTCCTAGCATGAGGCAACGCCTTAGTGTCGATGTCTTCTCGGAAGTAGGAGGCGAAAATCGCGGAAGATACCGATAGAACCGGCTTCGGAACAGAGCCGCACGTACTCCCCTACACAACGGCAGTTGTATCAGTAATTTGCATGTATGCCCTTTAGATAGAGTAATTTGCAAAAAATCGCGAAAACGCGGCCGGAACCGCTCGGAGAAGGGCACCATGCGCTCAGAAGGGGTGCGCTGTGCAGTCCTTGCCAGCTCAGTCCGCTAACATCGAGACGTGCCACCCAAATCCAGGCTCGGGCAGAACTTTCTCCGCGATCAGCACGCGGTTCGGCGCATCGTCGCCGCCCTGGGTGATTGCAGTGACCGCACGGTCGTAGAAATTGGCCCTGGGCAGGGAGCGATCACGCACGAATTGGCTGCCAGGGCCGGCCGGCTGATCGCGCTCGAAGTTGACCGTGAACTGGCTGCCCATTTGGCAGTCAGTCTTTCGAATGGGGGGTCCGTTGCCAGTCCGAATGTGACCATCGAGAACGTTGATGTACTGTCATTCAACTTTGCCGCATTATCGGCTTCCCATGGTCAGCGGCTGGTGGTTGTTGGAAATCTGCCCTACTACATCACTTCGCCGATCCTGATGAAGCTGGCTGAGAATAGTGATGTCCTCGATCGCGCCGTGCTGATGGTGCAGCGGGAAGTCGCGGATCGCGTTGCAGCAAAACCCGGCTCGAGGGACTACGGGCTGCTCTCCGTTACCGCCCAGCTGCATGGACCGGTCGAGCAACTGTTCACCCTGCCGCCGGATGCCTTTTCGCCCCCGCCAGAAGTGCATTCCACGGTCTTTCGATGGCGCTTTGCACCGCGCTTTGCCGAACTCGGCTTGGAGCGAAAACTGTTCTTTGCCTTCCTGCGCCGCGTTTTCGCATTGAAACGCAAGACGCTTGCAAATAATCTGCGCGCAGCCGGCTTGGAAAACGATGCGATAGCCAAAGCTCTCTCAACCGCCGGAATCGACCCGCGGTCCCGCGCCGAAGCTCTGCCTGTCGAAAGTCTCGCCGCGCTTTGGATCTGTCTCCAAAAGCAAGGGACCATTCCGCATGAGGAAATGGCCCCTTCGACTTCAGAGACAGATGCTTAATGATGCGCGCTGCTGGCGCTCGGTGCGGCAGCATGTCCGCCTCCACCACCCCCGCTCGGAGCACTCACGTGACCGCCGCCTCCGCTCGGAGCGCTCACATGGCCACCACCCCCGCTACTCACATGCGGCGCGGGTGCCGGCATTGACGGCCGGCTGACAGTGCCGGAATACGGACTTGCGACCGGGGCGCGGTAACTGCCACCTCCCTGGCTTCCAGTGGAGGGATGATACGTGCCCCCCGCACCCGCATATGGGCTCATCGCTGGCGGATGATAGCTTCCACCGCTGGCAGGAAATGATGAAGCTCCCGATCGTGGAACTCCAGGCGAATTAGCCCATGGGTTATACCCGCTGCGATTACCTGCGCCGGTTCCGCCTAGAAGAGCTCGGCCCGAAACTGTCCCGGTCCCGGAGCCCGTCCCGATTAACGACTGATGGTTGTAAACCGGACGCGGCGTTAAAGGCCTCATCGGTTCTACGGTCGATCCGGCAATCGTGACTGGTCTTCCAATCACGTGAACCGGATTTGCCACTGGAGTACTGGGGATACGATTCACTGCGACGACCGGATTTGGCTGGAATTGGCCACCGTGATGAATGGGCTCAACAGGATGAATCGGTCCCGGTTTTGGGCGACGCGGCGGAGTGTAGCGCGGCGGCCGATTTCCTACGTTACAGTTCCAACCTCCTGTAAACCACCACGGATAGCCGTATCCGGGCGTCCAGCCCCAGCCAAAGGAATCGTAATAGTTCCAATAGCCGCTGGTATACGGCAGATAGCCCCATGACTCACAGGAGACCCATACATATCCGAACTGCGGAGTCCAAACCCAGTTGCCGCATCCATAGGGGTCCCAACTCGCGTTCGTCGCTTCATAAGGCGCCCATACGTATCCCTCGCCCGGAACGTTGTACCAGTTTCCATTCGAGTCCAGATCGCCCCACGCAGGATTGCTGCTGTTAGGTTGACTTCCACTAGCCGCCGTCTTGGCCGCCTCTTGCGTCGTTAGATCCTGATCGCGGTCGGCATTCCATGCGTCCCAGGAATCCGGCTCGATGGTTTCAGCCAGGTTGTACTGGCTGGGATCAGCTCCGTCCAACGCAATACTCTCGCCACCGTGAAGATCAAGCGAAAGGTAGGAGCCACGCTCAAGATGAGCGTTGCCGGTGAACACGGCAATCTCGCCAGGAAGATTGTCGAGATTCACACGGATCACGGTGAATCCGCTTGCTGTAATTCTGCTGTCGCCGAATCTTGCGGTCACCTCGTTGGAATTTGTATTTCCCCCGAGTTCAAAGTAGCCCAGGCCGCTTTCAAGTACCAATTCCGTCTTACCGATATTGCCCTGCTGGTGTAGCGCGGCAATCCTTATCGAGCTGTTCGGCGAAATGCGTGCGACCGTTCCATCTTCGAACTGGAGTTCGGCTCTCCCGTCTTCCTTGGTCGCGACGACGGTGCCTTCGAACAGTGGGGTGTTGATTAGCGCTGGATCTGCAAGTATTTGGTTGCCTTGCGTCAAAACTACATCGCCCTGGACGTAGCTCAGTCGGGCGGCCCGTGCATTGGGATTCGGCTGGCCGGATGTGTCAGGTTCTTGTGCCTGTGCCCCTGTCCAGGCAGAAAGCAATAAAGCCAGTCCCAAAATACCCGAAAACACCTTGAAGCTGCTCCTGTCCACGCAGTTCATGGAGCCCCCATCCTTTCTCCTACGCTCCCGATGAGCAACCGGTTCATCGAGAGGGCCCACACTCCATCAGACAGCAGCGATGGAGGAAAAGTCGCGTTCATATTTCAGGTCCGACATCACCTTCAGCTCCCCGAGTGCGCCAGCAGCATCCGAGCCTGCTTCCTCACACGGTCCAGTACCTTGGGATCGTCCTCAAGACGCTCGAGAATGCCGCGGATGGCATAAATCTGCTGTAGGCGGCCGTCCCCGGTGGCTTCCACAACGTACTGAATTGCCTTGTCGAGTCCAAGCGGATCGTGCTGGTAAAGCAATTCAAGCCTTGCGCCTTCGATCAGCGTTGAACCGACCGCAACCAGAGATCCGCCAAAATCCTGGATCTCTTTCTGATTGGAATAGTTGAATTCACAGCCGCCCTGTCCATCGGGACCGCTGTAACTGATCTTCTTGGTGCCCTGAAAGGCTACTTTCAGGTGGCTTTCGCACTTGTTATTGAGAATTCGATCATTGTGAACGGTTTTGAAAATGTGATCGGTAAAATCACTGCTCAGGCGAACGTCGCGATCTATTTTGGCAGGCAGCGCCGTTTCGGGGTACTCGGTGGGCCGAGTTCCTCCCTCGGCATGAAAATGACCAGTTCCATCGGGGTGCAAAACCAGCGTCCAATTCGAGGGATAGAGTCCAGGGTTCGAGAAGTCTACCCGGACAACCGCTTCCTCCTGTGCCCGTATGGACAACGCTGACAGGAGCGCGGTAAACACCAGTAAGACGATCCTCATAAGCGCGCCGCCTGCAGCGCTATGGTTTGCGCCGTATGGAGATGGCAGATTGCGATTGCCAGAGCGTCAGCAACGTCTGCCGGTTCGGGAAGTTGAGGCAGATTCAGGAGCCGTGCCACCATGAACTGCACCTGTTCCTTTTTGGCTAGACCATAGCCCACGACACTCGACTTTATACTGAGCGGTGCGTACTCTGCCACTGGCAGTTGGTGTTCGGCTGCGGTCATTAATGCAACGCCGCGCACTTGTCCGAGCTTTAGCGCGGACTTGGCATTCACCGAATAGAAAACCTCTTCGATTGCCACGATTTCCGGTTGCCACCGCTCCAACTCCGCATTGAGGGTCTGGTGCAGCTCGGCTAACCTCACCGGCAGCGGTTTTTTCTTGGCCAGCCGAATAGCGCCGGACGCGATGCAGACAACACGAGGCAGGGAGCCGGTCTCGTCGGACTCGACAACCCCGAACCCGGTTATCTCAGTTCCGCAATCTATTCCGAATACGCGCACTTATGGCAAGTCTAAACCCCAAAGGCATATCCGAATCCGTTCGGGATTAGGTCGGGGACAAGGTTGATGACGGCAATCAGGACACGCGATTTGCCCGCGCCCTCCGGGGAATGTCATCCTCAAAGAATGTGCAAAGGTTCGCTCGCAATAGTGACACTCGTTTTTTTGGCATGTTCAACCGTGTGCAAAGCGCAGGACAAAGGTTACTGGCGCGCCGCGAGTTCGAATGCGACCAAGATCACGGGGGACATGACCATCTCCGAATCGAAACTCACGATCAACTTCATCGGCTACTCCCTCGCGTCCATCCGCAAAATTACCACGACTGAAGCCGCTTCAGTCTTCGATGTCGACATCAATCAAGCCGGCTCGGGAAGCGTATATCGATTGAAGATACCCGGAGACAAACGTTTCCTGCACCACAACACCCTGTGCGGCTCAGAGGACACTGAGTGGATGGTGACTTTTGTAGAAGGGCATATGCTTCACGTCGCATTGTTCTCAGGTGCGGATATGCCGATACTTACTCACGAAGCACTCGCGAATTCCACAGACGTTTGCGGCGTGTTCGCGTACGAACGCTGAGAGGTTCTGCCTCCAGTCATCGTGTTGACCTGAGCCGGATCCGCAGTAATGCAAGCCTTTCCTCGAACTTTTCTGCCCAGTTCAATTCTGACGCTTCATAGTTCTTCAACACTTCGGTGACAGAGACGAACCGATCTGAAGCGCCCTGCAGGAAACTGTCCAGCCTTTCTACGAGTGTGGCTGGAGCGGTATTGGAGTGAATGCAAATCGTCCAAAGGCCGAAGTCTCTTTGTACGGGATCCCAAACCTGTTGCGGAATCCAGAGAACGTTATCCCGGGAGAAGGGACGAAGTGCAAAGCCATCTGAGATGATCCCCAGGCCTTCACTGACGAGAGCGCGCAGCGTGGCTCGATCGAAGCCGTGACGCGGTGCGACGAACAGTCGAGGTGAGAGGCCGTGACAGCGCAGAATCGCGAGGCCTTCCCGGATCCATTGCCGCTGTGTGGGTTCATCGATTCCGGCAAACTCTGAGATCCGATGCAGTTTGAGGATGGATTTTCCGCTACTTCGACAAAGATGGCGATAACCATGCATGGCTATAGTTGCGCCGGCATCCTCGAGGGAAAGCATGGTCTCCCAGAAGTGAGGATCGGGATCATCTATCTTCAGATCGGGGTCGTGATTGTCTGGAACAACAGCAAGAATCGGTTTCAGCTCGTAACGGACGATGAGGTCAACGAAACGTCGCCACGATTCCCGCGACATCGTCGGGCAAAGATCATCGAAACGGAGCAGGTATTGCGCCGGCATTGACCTCAAGGGCTGCGGAACTTGAAGCCGCATTCTCTAGCTTCCGTCAAGGTGTTGTTATTGGTTCAGTGCTTCTTCCATGGTCGGAGCCAAAGGAAGTAGCGTATCGACTTTCGTGAATTTAAATAATTGCAGGACGTTCGGACTCGAACCCGCAACAACGACGCGAATGCCTTTGCTCCTGCAGCTGATGAAGTGGCTCACCAACAACCCAAGCCCCGAAGAATCCATTTGCGGCACCTTCGACAAGTCGAAGACATGCCTGGTGGGCGCCTCCGTTTGGGGTTCCGCTTTGTAATCGAAGATGTTGCCCAGGGCGACCTGCTTCATTGAGCCATACATGTCGCGAGCGTTGAAAACGCCGGTGATCTGGTAGATGACAGTACCTGGTTCCTGGCCTTCAATGCGTTCTATCGTGAATGTGGGACTTTTCCACATCTCAGTGCGTGTGATCTGCATTTAATTGAAATTGTAGCGTGGCTCAGCCTGTGAAAGCGATTTGCGATTACGTTCTCGAAGTTTCTGAACCGCAAAATCGTCGAATTTGTCGGCTCTCGCCCCATCGTCGGCTGCTGGGCGTTACCCGGCAATTTGCATGCGGCCGAGAATCTCGGTTCGTAGTCGACCATCGCCTCGCGCATTTTCATTTTCATCCAAATCCGCTCTTCTGAATGGAAGTTTCGACCTCGGCCCGTCCCGCGATTGGAATACGCGATGTCAGGTGGCCTATCACCCACATTTTCCGAGACAAGTGGATTGAATTCAGGGCATTGCGAGAACCTCCCCGGAGACTGCTTAGCGGGTCTCGGAAGGATGGCTTTCGTCCTGAGGAAGGGACGGTCCATACTTCCGGCGGACGAGATAAAAGACTGGCAGACCGAGGAGGATGAGACCGGTGCCCATGAGAGAGCCTCTGAGATTGCCGGCGTAGCTCCAGATGAGCACGGCACAGGCGCACACGACAAAGATCCCGGGAAGCACGGGGTAGCCCCAGACGCGGTATGGGCGAGGGAGGTCGGGGCGCTTCTTGCGATAGAAGAAGACAGTGGTCGTGGTGAGCATGTAGAAGAGCCACTCGGCAAAGACAGCGAGTTCGAAGTGCTGTTGGAACTTGGAGAGGAAGAGGAGCAGAACGGTGGAGAGTAGCGCCTGAACAATCAGCGAAGTTGAAGGCGATTGAAATCGCGGATTGATGTGTGCGAATTGCTGGAAGAAGAGGCGATCGCGGGCAGCGGCGAAGGGGATGCGCGCGCCGGACATGATGGTTCCGTTGAGGGTGACAAAGATGCTGAGCGCCATGGCTGCTGCAACGAATCCCGCACCGCGGGGGCCGGCTACGACGGAGAGGGCTGCGACGGCAGGACGCTCGGAAGCCGCAATCTGCGTGGCGGGCAGGATGTACTGAATGGCCGCATTCGTTGCCATGAAGAGGACACCCACGATGAAGAGCCCGCCGATGAGGGCAATGGGGAGAGACCGCTCGGGGCGGCGGACCTCTCCGGCGACCATGGTGAGGTCATTCCATCCGTCATAAGCCCAAAGCGTGGCGATCAGTGCAAGCATGAATCCGCCGAAGCCGCCGGTAGCGTGGGGAAGCGACGTGGCGAAATTCGAGAACGATCCGGAGGCCGAGGCGAAACATAGAGCGGCGACGATGAGGATGAGTACCGCTTTGAGAATCGTGAAGACGAGCTGAAAGTCGCCGGCTTTTTTGATGCCGAGGTAATTGAGCCCGGTGATGAGCCAGGTGACGGCGATCGCGAAGACCTGCGACCAAAGCAGGGGAGTGCCGGCAATGTGATCTGTGAGGAAGTGAAATGCAGGAAAGACACCGAGCGTGCGGGCAAGGCCGCTGGTGACGGCGGCGATGGATGCAGGCTTGGCAACTGCAAACCAGGTCCACATATAGAGAAAGGCGGGCGTGTCGCCGTAGGCTCCGCGTAGATAGACGTATTCGCCACCGGCGTAAGGCAGCATGGCGCCGAGTTCCGCGTAGGTCATGGCGCCGAAGAGCGAGAGCAGGCCGCCGGTAATCCAGGCCAGGTAGACAAGCGCGGAGGATCCGGTGTCGCGCATCATCTCTGTCGGGACGAGGAAGATGCCGCTTCCAATGATGGTGCCGACAACAATTGCGGTGGCCTGAGAGGCTCCGAGGACGCGCGGCAGATCTGCAGGTGCTGTGCGAATGGTCGCGGGAACAGGTTGGCTCATGCGGTGATGAGAGGTTAGCACAGGCTACGGGTCCTCATTTCAGGCAGAAGCGGAGTGGAACATCGGACGGGAACCCGGTGGGTCGGGACGGTGTCTAAATTGACAAAGTCCATTTTGCTATCGGGAGGAATGCATGTCGCCTTTCGCGCATTTTGTCGTGCTTCTGGGTCTTGCAGGCTGGATAACGCAGCTCTCGCTGGGTCAGGCTGCGACAACCCAAGAGGGGCAGACTCAGCCGTCGCAGTCGAATCCTGGTCCGAGCCCCGGCGCCATTTACAAGTCGGCGATGCATCCGCTCGACGTGGTTCGGAGTTCACTGGGAAATTGGTCGGATGCAGAGCTAGGTGCCCTGAACCTTGGCATGCGCAAGGCGGCTGCTGCGTGTGCTCAGGCCAAGCCCGAGGACTACAGCGGAGACGAGCTGTACGATTTCGCGCGGCTATGCTCGCTGGGGCAAGAGTGGGCGGGAGCTAACAAGGCGGCGGCGCGTTACGTGAACAGCCGTGCTCAACCGCATCGGACGCAGGCTTATGTGCTGAGTATGAACGCGCAAATGCACCTGGGAATGAAGGAGGACGCTTTTCAGACAGCGAATCTGATGCTTCGCGATTTGCCATATGACGCCGAGGTGGCATTTGCGCTCCTGTATATGAAAGACACGTTGGAAAGGGAGGGCAATCCAGGAGCCGGCGCGCTGGCAGGAAACGAGCAGCAGGCTATTCTCGATGCTTTGAAGAAAGGAGTGCCCCTGAAAGCCGTATCCGGCGACGCTGTGATGAGCGTCGGTGCACTGTACGAGTCAGCAATGGAAGCGGCGTTCTGGCAGGCGTTTGAAGGAGATGAGCAAGGAGCCGCGAAGACCGCGGCTGCGTGCGACGGCGCGGTGACCGATTCTCCGGGCCTGCCCGATGAAGATCGACAACGCATCGCCGGCGTTCAAACGCAATTCGGGCTGCTCGGGAAGACTCTGCCGGAGATCAAGGTACTGCGCTCCTTACGGGGAGAGAAGGTCAAAGCGCAGATCAATCCGAATTACGGTGTGGCGACAGTACTGGTGCTCTTTCCGGACTGGTGCGCGCAATGCCGAAAGATGATGAAGACTCTAACCGCTTTCGCGGTGGTGAATGGAGAGACTCCGATTCACGCGTACGGGCTGATGTTCGCCGCCGACGCAGAGAGTGGCGGTACGAATGCGAGTTCGGATGCCGAGAAGGATGTGCAGGGAACCGCCACATTGCTCGTAACCCGCGACGCGCCGGCAACCCTGGGGGCCTTCGACTATCCATTCAGCGTGGTAGTGGACGGCGAGGGCAAGGTGCGCTATGTAGGTGTGCTGCCGGAGGATGCGTTCAACGGCGACGGGTATATCGAACGGGTGCTTAAGCGAATTTCGGCCGTCGCCACAACGGATAAAAAGAGATGAAATAAAGCGGCCATAGGTTCGCAAGTCGGATGCAGAAAACCGTGATGGAGGTCACGGGCAGGTGTATTGCAGCGGGCGTAATGTTTCGGGCTACATCGAGAGCGGTAGGTCTTCTCGCCGTGTCGCTTCGATTGCGTGACCGGTAAAGGAGTGGTTAGCCATGGACGCTCATTGTGAGAAGTGCGGAATAGCGCTGGCTTTGACCTGGAGTTTTTGTCCGCAGTGCGGGAAGCCTGTTGTGCATGAAAAGCACGAAGTGATTCATCAGCCCGCTCCTGCGAAAGGCGCCTTCAGCGGGATGTATATCGGGCTGATTGCAGCGCCGATCCTGATCATTTCTGGCGTGATGCTATGCCTGACAGGGTGGGGTATTTTCTTCGGAGTACCGTTTATCGCGCTGGGCGTTCTGGCGCCGCTTTATGGGCCGGTTGTAGGCATGCGCGAACACCTCGGCAAGTGTCCGGATTGCGGAATGCGCATGATCAGCGTTGCCGACTCGAATCAGCACGATTGCCCGGTGTGCTCCGGTAAGTTCGCGATCGAAGATCGGGCGGTAACCGCAGCGCATTAACCAGAAGCAAGACGCGATGAGGAATCTATTTCCGGCTCCACCAGCCGGGGCTGGAACTGCCACGCGTTTGGGTCGCGGTGCATAGCAGGAAATCACCCGGCCTAAGAACCTGAGAGAATGATGGGCATGTGTGCCGATTATACGGTTTGGGACAAATTGCAGGACGACACTCAAGTCGCAGTCTGGGGTTCGTGAAAATGACGCCAGATGGATTCAGCGGTTTTGCGATTCACAACAGCCGCAAGAGAATCGGCCGTGGCCTGTTGCACGTCGCGCAGGCTGCCAAAGTGAGTGAGAAGTCGCTGGCGCGTCTGCCGACCAACGCCGGGAATATTGAGTAACTCAGAATCGCGATCACGCATCGCGCGCCGCTGGCGGTGATAGCCGATCGCGAACCGGTGACTCTCGTCGCGAATCATCTGGACAAGATGCAGCACGGGAGAGCGGCGATCGAGAACCACGGGCTCGTCTTCATTGCCGTAGAGGTAGATGACTTCCTCTTTTTTGGCAATGGAGGCGAGCGCCTGCGAGGTGAAGCCGAGGGACTCGAGTGCTTCGGCCGCGGCGTGGAGCTGGCCGAGGCCGCCGTCGATGAGGATTAGAGAGGGCATTGGCTTGTCCTCTTCTTTGAGGCGGCGGTAGCGGCGGGTAACCACTTCCCGCATCGACGCGAAGTCATCGACACCGATGACGGTCATCATTTTGAATTTTCGGTATTCCGATTTGTTCATCTTCCCGTCCTCCCATACAACCATGGAGGCCACAGTCTCAGCGCCTTGGATGTGGGAGATATCGAAGCACTCGATGCGGGAGGGCAGCTCGGGAAGCATGAGCGCGTCGGCCAGGGTCTCCTGAATGGCTTTGCGCGAGGGTTCGAGGACGCGAAAACGCTGAATGTAAGACTGGCGGGCGTTCTGTCCGGCGAGGTCGATAAGTGATTTCTTTTCCCCGCGCTGGGGCACGGCGATTTCGACGCGGCGGTTGATGCGCTCGCTGAGGAGGTCGGCGAGCGATTCGCGATCGGTGAAGTCGACGGGAACCAGTATGCTCCGGGGGACGTAGTGCTGGTCGATATAGAGCTGCTTCAACAAGGCAGAGAATACGATGCCCGGGTTGAAGACGGATTCATCGTTTCCCACCTTTGGCCGCGCGAAGGATGGGGCGCCCGATCTCAATGGCTCTGAAACGTCCTTCTCCGTATCGATGAACTCAGCGCCGATAGCGTCCATTAATTCGGGGAGGTCTTCCCAGAAGAACTCGCGGCGGTCGACGATTTTGCCGCCGCGCATGTGGAAGAGGTTGATGGCGAGACTGCCGTCTTCAAAGTGATAACCGAAGACATCGGCATCGTCGCTTTGTTCAGCGGTGGCAATGCGCTGTTTTTCCTGGAGCTGGTGAACGGTCGAGAGCTGGTCGCGCAGGCGCGCGGCGGCTTCGAATTGTTGGGATTCGGCGGCGGCCATCATACGCGCCGTGAGAGAGCGCTCGAGTTCAGCCTGGCGGCCTTCCAGAAAGAGCTGCGCGTCACGAACGGCCTGGGCATAAAGCTCGGGGGTGGTGAGGTCCTGCACGCAGGGGCCCAGGCAGCGGTGAATGTAGTACTGCAGGCACGCGCGCTGGTGGTAGCGGGTGAGGTCTACCTTGCAGCTGGGGAGAAGGAAGCTGCGATGAATCAGCTCGACAACCCGGTAGGCCAAATTGCCGGGAAAGTAGGGGCCGTAGTAGGCGGAGCCGTCCTTGCGGAGGCGGCGAGTGACAAAGACCTTTGGATAGCGATCGGCGAGGGTGAGCTTTACGTAGGGGTAGGTCTTGTCGTCGCGCAGGAGGATGTTGAAGCGCGGCTTGCGCTGCTTGATCAGGTTGTTTTCGAGGGCTAGTGCTTCGTGTTCGTTGGCGACGAGGATGTAGTCGATGTCGACGGCTTCACGCATGAGGGAGCCGGTTTTGGCGTTGGCCTGGGAGGCTTCGAGCAGATAGGAGCGGACGCGGGAGCGGAGATTCTTGGCTTTCCCAACGTAAATGACCTGGCCTTCGGCGTTTTTATAGAGGTACACGCCTGGCTGGGTAGGTAGAAGCCGGATTTTCTCAATGAGATCCATCTGGCAGTGCGGAGCGGGGTGGCCATACATAGGATAGCGGTTGAAGGAAAAGGAAGCATTTGGGGAGCAGAAAAGGGAAAGGTTACCGCACTGAGTAAAAAATACACTCCCATAAGCGCAGGATCATTTTCCACAAGTTTCCGGTAGGTTTCTGATTTTTAAGCATCTTACTGATTATTGCCGGTTTGGCCCGAAGGATGCACTAGTAAGGGCGACACGAAAAGTCACCGCCCGCCTGGTGGTAGTTCGGTGGGTCAGGCAAAACTGAGGCGGTAAGGATGGGGACACGATGAAAAATTCACATGGATTGTTGATTGCAGCTGCCGTAGCCTTCGTGGGCGTGACCGGATGCACGACCAAGAACTACGTCAAGACCCAGACGGCGCCCATTATCGACCACACCAACCAGCTCGAGCAGAGGACGGCCGAGAACAACCGGGCTCTACACGATGTCGACGACCGCGCGACGGCCGGAATTAAGCAGGCTCAGAGCGCAGCTGACGCTGCTACCCAGAACGCACAGAACGCAACCAAGGCGGCGGGCGATGCCGACACGGCAGCGAACAATGCGGTTCACAGAGCGGACTCTCTCGATTCGGTTGTAAAGGGCTTGGACAACTATAAGCAAATGGCCGATGTCACGGTGAATTTCGGATTCGACAAGTCGACCCTGACGGATGACGAAAAGGAAAAGCTTGACCAGTTTGCGCAGTCGCTGACGAATGCGAAGGGCTACATTCTGGAAGTGACGGGCGGAACGGACTCGGTGGGTTCGGCAGAATACAACTACGCGCTGAGCAATCGCCGCGCAGATGCAGTGGTTCAGTACCTGGCATCGAAATACGCTGTTGCGGCACACCGGTTTTACCTGATCGGTATCGGCAAGGATAAGGAAGTTGCCCCCAATACAACCGCCGACGGACGCAAGCAGAATCGCAGAGTGGAGATTCAACTGCTGAGCAATATGAGCAATGGACAAGGCACGAATGCAGCTTCCCAGCCCGCACCGGGACCAGGCAGCAATTAGAGATCATTACGGATCGTCAATTAAGCTCGAAATTAGTGTTTATAGATTAGGAAGATTTAAAGGCGAAAGCCGAAGGGAACCACGTAAAGGCGAGAGCCGAAATTAGATGATTGAAGGGCGTGAGCCGATATTTCTAGATTAGTTAGATTAGAGAACGAAGATCTGCAGGCCATCCAGGTTAACGCCGGATGGCCTGATTTCTTTTTTGCCGACGATTTGGAGATCGCTTTCCTCGGCAGCAATGCGCGAAGTGAATAGAACACCCGCTATTTGTGAATATGCTCTAGAGTATCGACAGGGCAACGCATCGATCGCGTTGCGAATCTCTCCTCACGATTGCGGGCGTGAGCCATGGATGCAGCGACGCGGGAAAGCACGATTAAAAATCTAAGAGATCAACTTGAGCTTTGCCGGATCCAGGCCGCATCGCTCGATAATGACGCTGTGCGCCGAAATGAGATGAAAGAGACAAGCTACGCTATTCAACTTTTGCTCGACTTCCTGGAAAGGAAAGAGGACTGATTAGGGCACGCGAAAGCGAAGCCTGATTTCTTTTCGGCCAGGTAGAGGATGAATCACTTTGCTCCTTCGAGCTGGCGGATGTGTTCGGCACGCACTTCGTTTGCGGTGAAGAGGCGGAAGAAAGGAGCCCTTTGTGCGGCGGCCTCGACTGCGGGGCGTCCACCGGCTTCTTCGCGTTCGACAATGCAGACTACAGCAGCGACGATCATGCCTGCTTCGCGTGCCGCTTCAATCGCGGCGACGGTGGAGGCGCCGGTTGTGCAGACGTCGTCGACGATGATGACGCGAGCGCCGGCGCGACAAAAGCCTTCGATACGGCGTCCGGTGCCGTGGGCTTTCTCAGCTTTGCGGACAAGGAAGCCGTGAAGGAGCGGTGCGCCGGGGTGTTGTTGTGCGCGCCATGCGCTGGCCGTGGCGACGTTGGAGACGATGGGGTCGGCGCCCATGGTGAGCCCGCCGACGGCTTCAGCTTCGATCTTCTGCTGCTCGAGGAGCTCGAGGATAGCGTGGCCGGTAAGCCGGCCGCCTTCGGCGTGGAGCGTAGTGGTGCGGCAATCGATGTAGTAGTCGCTCGTTCCGCCGGACGAGAGTTTGAACTGGCCGAGCTTGAAGCTGGTGTGGGCGAGGAGGGAGAGGAGCTGCTGAGTGTGGGTCATCAGAAATGATTTTAAGGGACTAGGGACTAGACGAACTGCCCTCACATCTTATCCAGATGTTTGAAGCCGCCGGTGCCGAGAAGCATGAAGGAAAAGAGCATGAAGTTATAGGAGGCGTGGACGATGGTGCTGGCGGCCAGGGACCGGGTGCTGAGGCGAACCCAGCAGAGGACCAGGCTGACGAAGATAAGCAGCAGGAAGGGGCCGAGGGACCATGCGGTCTGCACGCCGTGCATTAATGCGAAAGGCACGCTGCATACAATCGAACCGAAGACCATTGCCGCAATTGACCAATTGCGGGCTTCCGTCTTCTGCGAGAGGTCGCCGAGGCGCACCGGTTAAGTTTTCCATGCTCCAGTCCCATGCCGTGCAGAGTGAGGGGAGAAGAAAACCGCGAAAGGCCATCTCTTCGAAGAAGGGTGCCAGGGTAACGCCAAATGCGAAGAGTGCCCATGCCGCTCCGGGAGCCTTGAAAAGCTCATCAATGGGTGCGTTGGTGGGTCCCGGCATGAGCAATCCGTTGATCATCGCGACAAAAAAACAAACGACAGCAGCACTGACGAGACGGCCAACACGCTCGAGGGCGACAGCGCCTTGCCAATGAACGCCATCGAAGAACGAACGCTTCCAGACGATCGGGAAAACAAATAGGCATGCCACAAAAGTGATGAGGTATTGAGCGCCCTGGCTGGCAAGGGAGTAATGGTAGTCGGTGGCCGCCTGCGTCAAGTTGCTGATTCCCCACAGATGAGCGCGGAGTGCGAGAAGCACCAGAGATCCTGCGCCGAGCCATCCAAAGAGAACGAGCAAACTCAACAGGCCGAGATGGCCGAGGTGAGGAATGCGCTCTTCACGTGGAGCGGGCGGAAGGACTTCGGTGTAGGAGAAGAAGAGAGGTTGGTCAGGAATGGTCTCTGCGCGGGCAAATGTGGTCATCGCATCCCCGGATGCGTCACCCAGTTGCGGTTCTTCAGGTTCACCTGTCCACTCGGACGGAGGTGCGGGGATGTTTTCGAGTGCCAGAGGATCGGTTGACGTAGCTGGCTCGGTTGCGGGAGCTTGATCTGGCGCGGGTGAAAGAGGCTCGGGTTGGGTGCTCATGCGCGCACCGGTTTCTTGCCGTTGGAGGACGACTTCAGTCTTGTCGAGGATTTCGAGCGGCCCTCCGGGGCCCGTTGATTCTTCGCCTGCATCGGGCCATTTTCGACTGCTCCCTCCGGGCGCGAATCAGCGAGAGGGGTAAATCCGTTGGCACCAGTGATCTCGGCCAGTTTTCCATTGTGGGAGGAGTAGTAGCGCGCAAGAAACTGCCCGGTGAAGGAGACAGGACTGGCGGCGATCTGAACAGGACGGCCTTCTCCAACCACGCGGCCGCCGTCTTCTCCGCCTTCGGGACCGAGATCCAGAATCCAGTCGGCGTTGCGGATGACGTCGAGATTGTGTTCGATGATGATGACGGAGTTGCCAAGATCGGTCAGTCGGTGCAGGACTTCGAGGAGCTTGCGAACGTCGTCGAAGTGGAGGCCAGTTGTGGGCTCGTCGAGCAGGTAGAGGGTGCGGCCGGTCTGGCGCTTGGAGAGTTCGCGCGCAAGCTTCATGCGCTGGGCTTCACCGCCGGAGAGCGTGGTCGCGCTCTGGCCGAGATGGACGTAACCGAGTCCGACATCTACGAGAGTCTGAAGTTTCTGCCGGACAGTAGGCACGTCAGCGAGGACTGTGAGCGCATCTTCGATGGTGAGGTCGAGGATGTCGGCGATGGAGTAGCCGTGGAATTTTACGGCAAGGGTTTCCTGGTTGTAACGACGCCCATTGCACACTTCGCACTGCACGTAGACGTCCGGCATGAAGTTCATTTCGATGCGGCGTTGTCCGTCGCCCTGACAAGCTTCGCAGCGTCCCCCGGCTACGTTGAAGCTGAAACGGCCGGGCTTGTAGCCGCGCTCGCGGGCTTCGGGGAGCATGGCGAAGAGGTCGCGGATGGGCGAGAAGACCTGGGTGTAGGTTGCGGGATTGGAACGTGGCGTGCGGCCGATCGGATCCTGGTCGATGCGGATCACTTTGTCGATTTGATCGACGCCTTCGAGAGACTCATGCACGCCGGGTTCCTCTCGCGAGCCGTAAAGCGCCTTGGCGAGAGAGCGGTAGAGAATGTCATTAATCAAGGTGCTTTTACCGCTTCCGCTGACGCCGGTGACGACGGTCATGATGCCGAGCGGGATGCGTATAGTGATGTCCTGCAGGTTGTGTTCACGCGCGCCAACGATGGTAAGCCACTTGCCCGTGAGTTGACGCGGCTCGACGCGGTGGAGAATCCCGGAAGATCCAGAGAGATATCGGCCCGTAAGCGATTCCGGGCAGGCAATGATGTCGGCGGGTGTGCCCTGGGCGACCACATGGCCTCCGAGGCGACCCGCTCCAGGGCCGAGGTCCACGACGTAGTCCGCGTGGCGAATCGTTTCTTCGTCGTGCTCGACGACGAGGACGGTGTTGCCGAGATCGCGGAGGCGCTCCAGGGCTTCGATGAGGCGGTTGTTGTCGCGCTGGTGAAGACCGATTGAAGGCTCGTCGAGCACGTAGAGAACGCCGCGGAGGCGCGAGCCGATCTGTGTGGCTAGGCGGATGCGCTGACCTTCGCCGCCGGAGAGGGTCGCGGCATTACGGTCGAGGGAGAGGTAGTTCAGGCCTACGGCACAGAGGAATTCGAGGCGCTCGATGATTTCGCGGCGGATGCGATCCGCGACGAGCGCCTCGCGGGCGGTGAAATTCAGTTCGTAGGCAGCAGAAAGCGCGCGGTTGAGAGGCAACGCCGTAAAGTCGGCAATAGAGAGGCCGTTGATTTTGACGGCAAGGGATTCGGGGCGGAGACGCTTTCCACGACAGGCTGGGCAGGGCGTCGAAGACATGAAGCTCATCATGTACTCGCGGTAGCCGTCGCTGCGGGCCTCGTCGATGGTGTCGCGGAGATAGCTGAGGATGCCGTGGAAGCCTGTGCGAGGACCTTCGCCTTTCGGGGGTCCGTAGACGAGGATGTGCTGATGCCGGGGTGGGAGATCCTCAAACGGTTTCTTGAGGTCGATGCCGTAACGGTCTGCAGCCAAATTAATTAGCCTGAGAAGATATTGCGACGCCGAACCCGGACCGAGGCCACCGTCGAGAAGCGGTTTGGACCAGTCTGTTATAACCTTGGCCGGATCCAGGTCGTAGAGCGACCCGAGTCCGTGGCACTCAGGGCATGCGCCAAAGGTGGAATTGAAGCTGAAGCTGCGCGGTTCAAGCTTGGGGACGTCCAGACCGCAGTCGGGGCAAGCCATCGAGGATGAGAAGATCTGCTCTTCGCCGTTTGCAAGGGCAATGAGGACGAGGCCGTTGGCGAGTTGAAGCGCTTTCGAGACTGCGGCCTCGAGACGCTTCTCTACGGAGGGCTTGCCTGGGGATGACTGAGTGTCTTGCTTTCCCACCCTCGGCTGCGCCGACGGATGAAGCACCCGAGGTTTTCAGTTGTTGTTGTCTTGAGCAGGATGCGGTCGATGATGGCTTCTATGGTGTGATTCTTGCGCTTGTCGAGGGATGGTGGTTCGGCGAGATCAACAATTTCGCCGTCAACCCGGGCGCGAAATCCTTGCTGATCAAGCTGATCGAGAAGATCCTTAAACTCTCCCTTGCGACCTCGGACAACCGGGGCCATGACTGTAACCCGCTCTCCGGTGCCGAGCTGCAGGATGCGCTGAATGATCTGGTCAGCGGTCTGCCGAGTGATGGGGCGGCCGCAGCCAGGGCAATGGGGAGTACCGACCGACGCGTACAGCAAGCGGAGGTAATCGTAAATCTCGGTGATAGTGCCGACTGTGGAACGGGGGCTGCGGCTTGTGGTCTTCTGCTCGATGGAGATGGCAGGAGAGAGGCCCTCGATGGAGTCCACATCGGGTCGCTCGATCTGATCGAGAAACTGGCGAGCGTAAGCCGAAAGGGTTTCGACGTAACGGCGCTGGCCTTCGGCGTAGATGGTATCGAAGGCAAGGGAGCTCTTGCCGGAGCCGGAGAGGCCGGTGACGACCGTAAGCGTATTGCGCGGGATGCGAACGTTGATATCGCGCAGATTGTGCTGGCGCGCTCCACGCACCGAAATGTGAGTGATCGACATGAATTTGAGAGTGCGAGGTGGAAGATGCCGGGGAGCGATCCGACGATGCGAAATCTTTCGCCGGGGATCCTCAGTGAACCTTCGTTATGGAAGCCATTTCCGCAATTACGGACGTACCTGGGGGTATTCTATTTGCCAATAGAAACCAGGGTCAACGCGAACAATATTCTGCGACAATCCTTGCATCAAAGCTTTCGGCGGACCGTTAAAGATGCCGGGGCGAGAGCAGCTTGTGGGACTTTCCCCAGCAACCTTTATCGGGGGTTCTAAAAGGGATGGACGATCTTTTTAACTTAGTGATGTTGATTTGCGCCTCAATCTTCGCGATGGCATTCGGCGTACTAGTCGCTTACGGAATCTTCCGGGTGGGATTCGCGATGATGCGTCCGAGGTCAGCGAAGCCGGCCGTGAAGGCCATCACGCAACTGGCGCCCGAATAGTCGCCTCCAAAGATCACGGATGCCAAGGATTGAGACCGGGCGGCGGATAGCCAGCGTCCTCATCATCCACAACGAGGACCCAGTCCGGCCCATAAGACGGAGTCTGAAACTCCTTGATTGAAGCATCAAAGGCGCCGATCAATGTGCCGATACCGGCTCTTGGGTCATACCACCAGGCCCGCAGCTTGCGGGCGCGCAGCGTGGAGAGATCGAGATTGGCGGTCATGTCGTTCATCGGAAAGTAGACCAGGGCATAGGTGCCTTCTGCGTCTCGAGTCGCCTGAATGTGCATGGCGCCACTGCCAGGATCTCCCACGACGATTTTCTGGTCCGGGATGCGACTGAAATAGGGACGGGATTCGATGAGCTGGCGGAGAAACTGCATCTGGCGTCCTGCCGGGCGCTGGATGGCATCAATCCAGTCGCGGTCGGCGTGATTGATTGCGTCGTTGCGATGCCCCACAAAACCCCAGATCGCGTGATGGCCGTACGTGACTCCGCATGCTCCCGCAAAGACGGAGCGGTAGACCTGCTTACGGACATCGTGGTCTCGGTAATAGCCGGTGGCGGGATCCCAGCGGGGCCAGGGGTTGTAGGGATGATCCTCGTAGTTGGGCTCGAGGTCCAGAGTGGGTTTGGGTGGAGTGAGCGCATAATCGCGCAAAACCCATTCCCAGACGGGAACGTCGTGACCCGAACCGTGGCCGCTTTGCATGCCGTTTATCGAAAGCCAGGATTCTCTCTGAAGGGTTGTTGAGGACTGGGCATAGCCGTTCGGGTGGTACGCGATGAGTGGTTGGCGGCCGAGGCCATCGGCCAGCCCTGCAGCCAGTTCGCGCCAGATGGGAGTCCAATCCTGATCGGGGCTGAAGCCGGTGGATCTCGCAATGCTCTGGCGATCGTGCTCGGGAAGTGCAGAGAGGCGGGGAGGGCGGTCTCCACCGAGAATCCAGAGCACGTTGGGGCGATCCTTGAGACGGGACGCGAGGTAGTGGGCGTAGAAGCGGGCATCGGGGAGATTGTCGTTGCGAAAGAGCCTGGGCCCGTCGCCCCATGGAGCTGTGAGCTTGTCTCCCCAAGTGGGTAACAATGCAACGTAGAGGCGCCGGGTTGCGGCCTCGTCGACGAGCTCAACGATTCGGTCGAAGTAAGCAGGATTTGGCTTGCGCGGGTCGTTATCGATGAGAGGGCGTAGACCGAGAGCGCTTGGTTCGTTGACTCCCTGGAACTCAGCCAGACAAACGGTCTGAATCACCGTGAATTCTTGGAGACTTCGTGTGTGGAGGTAGTAGCTGGCTTCTTCACGGGTGGTTCGATGAATGAGCTCCCAGGCGGTATCGCCGAGCCAGAAGAAGGGCCGGCCGTCCTCGGTTTCGAGAAAATGGCCAGCGGGATGAACCTGGATCCGCGGAAGCGGTGGAGGTGTGGCGGCATCTACAGAAGCTGCGGTGCGAAGGCTGGCCAGCGGTTGAGCGGCCATTGATGCCACGCCTGTTGCAAGGAACGCGCGTCGATCCATGAGCGGAGTTTCTCCTGAGAAGCTGCCTCAGAGGAGATTAAAAGAGAGAGGGCAGGTTCTGCCGGTGATCGGACGCACCTATTTTGAATTGAGTCTCACGCCTTGGTGTTGCTATTCCTGGGGGTTCTGCTGTTGTTGCTGCATCTGCTGCTGCATTTGCTGCTGTTGGAGCAGCTGGCGTTGCTGCATCTCCTCCATCACCTGCTGTGGAGTGCGCATGGGACCGTTGGGACCGTTCGGTCCTCCGCCGGGGCGTGCCTCAGGTGGTGTCTGGGGTTGCTGCACCTGCGGCTGCGGTTCTTCTTCAGGCTGATCTGGAATGTCTTCGTCGGGATCCTGCTGAGGCGTCCGATCTATGGAGTTTGGCGCATTGGCGCCGCCGGACCGCCTGGGGGTAAGCACGACTTCGCTGGGAGCGCCCTTGCCGATATCGCCGGCGAGCAGAACGTTATACCCGGATCCCTGCAGGAGTTGAGATAGAACATCGCGCGCATTCCCAGGACCATAGCTCCCATAAATGCGCTGATCGGGGACAGAGCCGACAATGCGGGTCCCGGTATCTGTGGAAACCTCATTGAGGATCTGCTGGAGGCTGGAATTCGATGCGCTGATCCGGAGACCGCTGGAGTCCCAGGCGACCGAAGGCGGGGTCGGGCTGTCATTTATCGGCCAATGAGGAGCCGGAGGCGGTGGCGGAGTTTCGGCGACAGGAGAAGGTTGTGGAGGCTTTTTGGCGGAGCGGTGTGCATGGGATTTCGCGGTGGTTGGGGCGTGGGGCGCGGGAGAAGGTGGGACAGGAGACTGGGCGAGGCTCAAACTGGGAATCAGCCCGAGGGCGGCTAGAAGGGCACTCGAGAGCATGGCGCACTTCAGGGAAGCGTGAAGAGCTTGTGTCTGTCGCGTTTTAAGATGCATGGCGATCGCCTCGAAGGCCTTTGTTACGAACCCGGCGGCGGCTTGCAACCACCCTACTGCATTAGACTATCAGTGGCCGTCGAACGCTCATAAGGTTTTTCGAAGAGAGAGGAAACGCAAGAGATGCGCCTCTGGTGTAAGGCATTGATTATTGCTTTTGTAGCCGCGGCCCCGTCGGCGGGATATGCCGCTAGCTGTACTGCGCAGGGGGAGCTTACGCCCCAGGATCGCGGAACGCTCGCCTCGATCGGCGAACAGCTTTCGGACGCTGTGGTCAGGCAGGATGTGAGCGCGCTGCAATCGGTGCTACTGCCTTCGCTGTCTGGTCAGTGGGAGGGGATTCGGGATGCGATTTCGCAAGCGGCCTCTCTGGTTAAAGGCGGGAAGGTCCAGTTGCGGAACATATATCTGCTCGACGCCAGCACCCAGGGCGCCGCGGCGGATACGCAATTCTTCTGTTCGAATGCGAATGGGTCGTTGACCGTCACGATCAGCATGCACGAACTCCCACCGGGAAAATATGCGGTTGTCTTGTCCGACTCTGCGGGAGCGGCATTGGCAGGGCAAATGGGATTTGTGCTGGTCTGGGATTCAACTGGCGCGCCGGGCTGGAAGCTTGGAGGCTTCTCTGCACGCCAGGGAGTATTCAGCGGGCATGACGGAGTGTGGTATTGGACAAGAGCGCGCGAGCTGGCTCGCAGCAGCATGCCATGGGCTGCCTGGTACTGCTACGATGCGGCACATTATCTGGAGATTCCGGTGGATTTCATCTCTTCACCCAATCTCGACAAGCTGACTCAGGAGCAGGCGCAGATCAAGGGCGGTCCAACACAGGAGTCATTCCCATATTCAGTCAAAAGCGGCGATCGAACCTGGAGGATCATTTCGGTGAGCCTGGATGCATCGTTGCATGAGGCGGATCTTGGCGTCACTTATGAGTCGACCGGAACGGCAGATCCAGCAGTTGCTCGAACTGAGGCAATCGCGGTGCTGGGTGCGTTTTTGAAGACGCAGCCGGGCTTACGGGAAAACTTCCACGGCATGTGGGCGTATGCGTCGACGAATGGGAAGGTCACTCCGGTGATGGAATTGCCGATGGCGCAGATTCCATAGAGGCCAGGCGCAGGGAAAGCCACGCTTGTAGTCGGTCATTATCGGTGGTGATGGCGCTCGCGCCTGCTGCATGTTTTGTATGGACAGGCTAATGTCAATCGACTCGCCGCATCAGGCAGATGCCGAATTGGAGCGAGGCGCGAAGCGAAGGAAAGATGGAAATCACTGAGATTATCGATTTGCGTTCGGACACGGTGACGCGGCCTACGCCGGAGATGCGCGCGGCTATGGCTGCCGCGGAAGTGGGCGATGACGTATATGGCGAAGACCCGACCGTCAATCTATTGGAAAAGCGGTCTGCAGAGATCTTTGGACGCGAGGCTGGTTTATTTGTGCCGACTGGCACGATGGGAAACCAGATCGCGATCCGGTTGCTGACGAAGCCAGGACAGGAAGTGATCTGCGAGTCGCGGTCGCACATTCTCGACTGGGAGATGGCGACGACCGCAGTTTTCTCGGGATGCCTGGTGCGTGCTGTTCCGACCGAGCGAGGGACGCTGACGTGGGCGGACATCGAACCGGTGATTTTCAAAAAGGGATCATTTCGGGCGGCGACGGGGCTGATCGAAATAGAGAATACGGCGAACCTGACTGGTGGACGCTGTACGTCCCTGGCGGTGATGGAAGAGATCTGGGTGAACGCAAAAGAGCGTGGGCTCCCCGTGCACCTGGATGGGGCGCGCATTTTCAATGCGTCGACAGCGCTGGGTGTAGATGTGAAGAAGCTGACGCGCGGATTCGACACAGTGATGTTCTGTCTCTCGAAAGGCCTGTGCGCGCCGGTTGGTTCCATGCTTGTTGGTTCAGCGGAATTGATGGACCAGGCCCGGATCTATCGTAAGGCCCTGGGTGGCGGGATGCGCCAGGCGGGAGTGCTGGCGGCGGCGGGACTGATCGCGCTGGAGCAGATGCCGGCGCGGTTGCACGAGGATCACGCGAACGCGCGATTGTTGGCTGAAGCGCTGGCGCAGGTCGAATGCGTGGATATTGATCTGGACTCGGTGGAGACCAACATCGTGATCTTCGAGGTAAGGGGCGCCGTGACTGCAAAGGAGCTGGTGGCACGCTTGAAAGAACGCGGCGTGCTATCGAGCAGTCTTGGGCCGACTTCGATCCGGCTGGTGACTCATCGCGATGTGAGCCGCGAGGCGTGCGTCAGAGCCGCAGAGGTGATGACAGAAGAGCTGACTGTGGCCGCGTGAACGGCAGATTGTCCTTGGAATGAGGCCAGGTGATGCTCTTGCAACTGCATCGTCCCGCCGCGCTGCGTCGATACACCGTTTCGTAATTTGAAGAGTATCTTCGTGCATTCAGATCCCCTATCAGTCACAGTGACCTCGCTATCAGATTTCCCGCAAAAGCAACATTCGCATCGGCGCAGATCTCTGCGCTGAGTCAGATGGTATTGCTGTTCCTTCATTTGGACGGTGCGGTGGTAGAAGGGGCTCTAGCGGGTGGTATGAACATCAGGTTGAGGCGGGTGACAATCTCGGGCGCCACGTCTTCGAAGTACAGCATGGCGGAACGCGCGCGGACGCGGTTGTAGGTTCCGACCACGGCGACAATGACGACGAGAATTCCGGCTGCGATGAGGAACTTCGAGAGGTGTTGGAGCGCGCTTAGCTCCAGTGTTCCTGCAAGAAGCGTGAGCATGATCCAGATGAAGACGGCTCCCCAGAAGACAGCCTGAATGTTTGCCTTTCCGGGCATGATCGAGCAGGTGAATGGGACCTTGTAAGAGTTGATGAGGGAGAATTCGACGAACGCACATCCGAAGAGAGCGAGAAGGATGAGATGGCCCGCGATTTGTTGCCACGGCCGATAGTTCAGTGCCAGGAGCGCGATAAGGATGAGCATGGGAGCCACGGCAAAAATGAGCATGACGGAGCGGGTTGCCGCGACGTATCTGCTGGTAGAGCGAAGTTGGGTGGTGCGGAGGACCCAGTTGGCGTTCAGGGAGACAGGAAGGGAAAACACAGCGCGCAGACCGAGAACCGTGAGGCTCATCATCAGCAGGGTTGGAATGAGGAATTCACCCGAGACCGGCTCGGGTGAGGTTGCGTAGATTTCTCGGCGGAGGCAGGTCACGGCGATGGACGCGACGATGGCCATGAAGAACGCAAAGACGACACGGTGCTGGCGACTGCGCGTAAGACAGCGGTAGCTGAAGATCACGATGGCTGATCGCAGGCTGCCAGCGATGCGGGGGGCCCAGTGAAGGCCGCCTGTGCCGGGAATGAGATCGGGCGCCTCGAGCGTGGCTTTCATCGTTCGGAAATACGACAGCATAAGCGATAGGGTTGCGCCGGCGAGGACGATGGCAAGGGAAATCCACGCGCGGTACGCAAGCCAGGTGAGCGCCGGCGGCAGGGTGCCGTTGATCTGATTGAACAGGGCAAAGAACCAGAATTGCGGTGAGACGGCGAGCAGGTGCTGGTTCTGCGGCGCGAGCAATTCGGGCATTGTGCCCAGTGCGGGTTCGAGGAAGTAGACGGATATGAAGAGGCCGAACGCAGCGAGCTGGAGGAGGGCTGAGAGCTGGAGGAAGAGGCGGTGGGGGAGGACGAGTGAAGCGAGTCCCTGAAAGCTGAGGACCGCGCCGAAGAGGAAGAGCGTGGCGGCGATCATCGTGATCCAGTAGGCGGCGAGTACCTGGAAGAATCCGAAGATGGAGGCGTGCAACTGGCCGAGAAGAACGGGGGCAACGAAGCCGGGCATGGTGTTGAGAGCGAGGATGGCGATGCCCAGGAGAGAGGCCGATGCGCTCACCTTGGCTGCGAGTATGGTCACCGGCCGCAACGGCAACGGTGCCAGGACCATGATGTCGCGGCGATCGGGGAAGATGGAATCCCAACTGACGACGGTGATGAGACCTGCAACCAGCATCATGGTGGAGATCAGGTAGTGCTCGAGGCGGTAAGGGAATTCGACGATGGCCACATAGACCGCGAACGCGTGGATGAAGCTGAACATGATCAGCACGCCCGCGAACTGGCCCAGGAAGCGGGGGATGTCGGCTTCAATGGAAAGCGATTCAAGGTCGATAACGCGGAGGAGGAATTGACTCTGCAGGATCCGGAACTGCAGCGGGAGCCGGCGGCAAAGCCGGACCAGGAGAGCCCAGGCCAATTTACGCATGGATGAGGTCGGCGATGTTGCGCGCCATGGAGTCGCTGTCCTGCTCGACGGCGAGCTGGGAGAAGATGGCCTCGAGCGTGGGTAGTTCCATGAGGGAACGAAGGCGCTCGATGGAGTCGTCGGCAACGACTTTGCCTCGATGCAGGATGACCACGCGATTGGAGATGCGCTCGACGGTATCGAGCTCATGCGAACTGAAGAGAACAACCTTGCCCCGGGCGGCGAGTTCAGTGATGAGGCTGCGCAGGACAAGCGCGGAGCCCACATCGAGTCCGGAAAAGGGCTCATCGAGGAGGACGAGGTCGGGATTGTGCATAAGGGCGGCAGCGATGAGGATTTTCTGTCGCATGCCCTTGGAGTAGCCGGAGATGCCTGCGTGGCGATCGTCGTAAAGCGAGAGCATGCGGAGCATTCCATCGATGCGCTCGCCGGCGACGCGGTGAGGCAGACCGCGGAGATCGGCGACCATGGTGAGGTATTCGGCGCCTGTGAGGTGGTTGTAAAGGTAGGGCTCCTCGGGTACGTAACCCATGCGGCGTTTGTAGGAGACGAGGTCATCGTCGACGAGTTTTCCATCAAAGAGGATTTCGCCCGAGGTCATTTCCATGAGGGCGGTGATCATCTTCATGGTGGTGGATTTTCCGGATCCGTTGGGACCGAGATAGCCTGTGACCTCGCCGGGACGGGCGGAGAAGGTGACGTCGTCGACGGCGGGATTCCAGCGAAATGTTTGGAGACGCGGCGCAGTTCGAGCATGCAATGGCCCCAAAGGAGATGATTGCTGAGCGACGGTTCGAACCCAGCGTGACACCTATGTAGCATTCTGTAGTTCGCAAAGTCAAGTAGATTGCTACATAGGCTCGAATGCAAGTGAGTTTAATCGCCGCCGGAGGACGTGAAGGTGATTTCCATCACGACCTGGTGTGCAGGAGGGACGCGCCTGGTTGCGACCGTTGTGGTGGGGGATGGTATTGCACTGTGGTTACTGAATCGCGTCTTCAAAATATGGAGACAATAGGAATGGTTGTTTCTACTGGCTTGAAATCTGCGTAGATGAAGCCGTCGCGATTGACGATCTCGCCGGATTCGAGCGCTATGGGATGGGAAAACATCGGGCCATCGTAGACGCAGGAGTGGAACTCGCCATTTTCGCCGCAAGGGTCGGTAGATGAGGGGAGATCGCCGAGCAGCCGGGCATCGAAATCGCGCCCTGCGAAGGATGGATTGAGCTGACGCGAATCAACGCAGACGAGCTTGGCTCTTAGGCCGCCCGAGATCATGGAATGGGCGAGTTCGGCGGTGGGAATATCCCAGAGCGGGAAGATGGGCTCGAGTCCGGTGGCCTTGAGTTGATTTTCGCGGTAGTTTCGAACGTCGCGCAGAAAGAGGTCGCCGAAAGCGATGGCATCGATGTGATCGTCAACGGCGCGGCGGCATGCTTCAGTCATGCGCTGCTCGTAGATCTCGTTGGTGCAGGGCCAGGGGAGCGGGATGCTCCAAAGTGGGAGGCCGGCGGCAGCGGCCTGCGCTTCAAGGATAGAGCGGCGTGTGCTGTGCATGGCGACGCGGTCGAATTCGGCGTTGATAGTGGTGAGGAGGCCGACGATTTCGATTTCGGGTTGCTGACGAAGCAGATGGAGCGCCCATGCGCAATCTTTGCCACTACTCCAGGAGATTAGGACTCGTTTCATGCGCGGCTCCTGGTGCGGCTGTGATGGAGTTCGTGCTTTCCCACCCATTTCGCCAAGAAAACGCGAAATGGATGGGCACGCAGGTTCGTAGCAATGAGCTTGCGGTAGATAGCTAGCTGATTTCGATGACGTCGGAGGCGGAGGCTGCGGCCGCATCGGCGCGTTCCATCAATTTTTGAGCCACGTTGAAGAACTCAGTTGCCTGAGGGCTCTTGGGGCCGGCGAGCGCGACGGGAAGGCCACGATCGCCGCCTTCGCGGATGGCTGGGATGAGCTCGATGGCGCCAAGGAACGGAATCTTGAACTGGGCCGCGGTGCGTTCTGCGCCGCCCCTCGAAAAGATGTCGATGACCTCGTGGCAATGCGGGCAGGTGAAATGGCTCATGTTTTCGACGATGCCCAGGACCTCAACGTTGACTTGGGCGAACATCTCGAGAGCCTTGCGGGCGTCCTGAAGACTGACGTCGCTTGGAGTGCTCACGACTACGGCGCCCGTGAGCGGGACAGTCTGCACGAGAGAGATGACGACATCACCGGTGCCGGGAGGCAGATCGACGATGAGGTAATCGAGTTCGCCCCAGTTCACCTGCTGCAGAAACTGGCGGATGATCTGGTGGAGCATAGGGCCGCGCATCACCAGCGGCTTGTCCCCCGGGGAGATGTAGCCGATGGAGATGGTCTTTATGCCATGCGTATCATTGGGCTCGATCTGGTTGTCCTGACCGACGCGGGGCGATTGAGTGGAGCCCATCATCAGCGGAACGTTTGGGCCGTAGATGTCGGCGTCGATGAGGCCAACGCGCTGGCCCAGTTTGGAGAGCGCGATGGCAAGGTTCACGGCGATCGTGGTTTTGCCGACTCCACCCTTGCCGGATCCGACGGCGATGATTTTTGAGACGCCCGGCAAAGCAACGGGCTGGGGCGCGGCATGTGAATGGGCCATAGTTGCAATTACTCCTTGAGCAGGTTCTTTCAGAGCTTGTCAGGCGCGAGTGAGGCCTGTGTCGCGCCGCTCCTGCTTGCGGCGTGCTGATTCGGATTCGCGATGCTGGCGACGAAGAAGGGCATCGTTGTAACGGCGGACTTCGTCGGGCGTTTGCGGCTGAACGGCGGGTACCTTCTGGCGACGGCCGTGCTCATCGACGGCGACGAAGACGAGATAAGCGCTGGCGACGTGAAGGTGCGTGCCGGTCTGGGGATCCTCGACCCAGACCTTAACGCCTACTTCAAGAGAAGTGTTAAAAGCGCGGTTGACACTGGACTTGAGGATAAGCAGGTCGCCGACGTGCACGGGTTGGATAAAGTCGATATGGTCCATGGCCGCGGTGACTACGTGGGTGCGTGAGTGGCGATAGGCCGCTATGGCGCCGGTGATATCGATAAAGTGCATCAACCGGCCGCCGAGCAGGTTGCCTAGAGTGTTGGCGTCATTCGGGAGAATGACTTCAGTCATCTCGGACTGCGTGCTGGCCACGGTGCGCACAAGCGGGTTAGCTTCAGTGGTGCTCATTTTTTAAACTTGCTCCGTCTTTCTTCCGCTGGGCTTCGAGGGGAGTTCAATTCCGGCTACAATGAAGAAGACCGCGAACTTCCTGGCCGAAGCACCTGTTCCAGTTTCGGCAATTCCACGCCCTTTACGCAAATCGCCCTCGAGCAGAGATCCCAGATATGAGTACAACGGACAAGATTGCAGGACTGAAAGAGATTCTCGCCCTGGACCCTAAGAACACCTTTGCGCGTTACGGAATCGCTATGGAACTGGCCGGCCGTGGCGAGGTGGATGCTGCTCTAAAGGAGTTTGATGTCTTGATGGAGCAGAATCCTGATTACGTGGCGGCTTACTTCATGTCGGCGCAGACGCTGGCGAAGGTGGGACGAAACGGCGAAGCGGTGGAGAAGCTGAAGGCAGGTATCGCGTGCGCGGCGCGGACTGGCAACCGCCATGCCCTCAGTGAGATGCAGGCAATGCTGGACGAGCTGGATCGATAGCAGTTGCAAGAAATTAGAGTTCGGATACGCAGATCGGGTGTTTGCCGAATATCTGCGCCTTTCGTAATTCACTCACGTCTATACTGTAGATATGCCGAAGTATTCCATTGTCGTTCCCTTTCACAATGAGGAGGACAACGTTACGGTCCTCTATGCGCGCCTGAAGCAGGTGATGGAGCAGGTGGGGGACTCTTTTGAGCTGGTCCTGGTGGATGACGGCTCGAGCGACCGCACTTATAAGCTCCTCGAAGAGATTGCCGCTGTAGACAGCCGCGTGCTGGTGGTGAAGCTGCGCCGTAACTTTGGACAAACGTCGGCACTGGCGGCGGGGTTCGACAATGCGTCGGGTGAGTTCATCCTGGCGATGGATGGCGATCTGCAGCATGACCCAAATGAGATTCCGAATTTTCTGGAGAAACTTGAAGAGGGCTACGACGTTGTGTCGGGATGGCGGAAGGAGCGCATCGACAACTTCGTGATGCGGCGAATCCCTTCTCGTTGCGCGAACTGGCTGATGGCGAAGCTTTCGGGCGTTGATATCCACGACTTTGGTACGACATTCAAGGCTTACCGGCAAGAGGTGATCCAGAACATTCCGCTGTACGGCGAGATGCATCGGTTTATTCCGGCGCTGGCAAGCTGGTATGGTGCTTCCATCTGTGAGATTCCGATCAAGAACGTGCACCGCGAGCGCGGAAAGAGCCACTATGGAATTGGACGCACGTTCCGGGTGTTTTTTGATCTGCTGACGATCCGGTTTCTGCTGAAGTATATGAGCAGACCGCTGCACTTCTTCGGGAGCTTCGGCGCCTTGGGTGTGCTGGCAGGCAGCTTCATTTCGCGCCCTCCTGCTGGGGATGAAGATTGTGCATCCGCATCAGAATGTAATGGACGCGCATGCTCCGCTGTTCGTGATTGCTGGAGTATTGATTCTCGGCGGAATCCAGTTGCTGGCGATTGGACTGCTGGGCGAGCTGCAAGTTAGGCACTTCCATACGAGCCAGAACAGGGCGCCGTACGCAATCGACCGCATCGTGCGCCTACGGACGCCGGAAGAGCCGAGCATCCTGTCGGATCGGAATGGGGAGCGGTTTTAGAAGCAGGGATTAGGGAACAGGGATTAGGGAGTAACAAAAAGCCCCGCGCGGAGATGATCCGGGCGGGGCTTTTATTTTGGCACGAGAAAATGAGGGACCTTAGGGAGCTGGGAATGGTAAGGAACGGTCGTCCTCTCCTGTTTGATATCGCTTTCAATGGAACGGAATGCTTGCAGTGATGCGGTGTCTGGGTGCATGCTTTCGCATGTATGAACGCTATACAGATCCAGACCACTGGCGGGCCTGAAGTCCTGCAGCTTGCCGAGTTGCCGATACCTGTGCCGGGACCGGGGCAGGTGCTGATTCGTGTTGAAGCCATCGGCGTGAACTTCATCGAGATTTATTTCCGCAAGGGCACATACAAGGCGACGATGCCGCTCGTGCCGGGCAGCGAGGCCTCGGGGACGATTGAAGAACTAGGCTCGGGAGTGACTGGGTTCAAACCTGGAGATCTTGTGGCTTCGGTTGGCGTGCTGGGCAGCTACGCGGAATATGCGCTGGTGCCGGCATCGCAACTGGTGAAGGTGCCGGCTGGATTGAGTCCGGAGCAGGCCGCGGCTGCGATGCTGCAGGGAATGACCGCGCACTACCTGGCGAAGTCAACGTATCCGCTGAAGGCGGGGGACACGGCGCTGATTCATGCGGGCGCGGGTGGTGTGGGTCTGCTGCTGACTCAGATGGCGACGAAGATTGGCGCACGCGTGATCACGACGGTGTCAACGAAGGAGAAGGCGGAGCTGTCACGCGAGGCGGGCGCATCGGAAGTGATTTTGTATGCAGAGCAGGATTTTGTTGCGGAGGTGAAGCGGCTGACCGAGGGCAAGGGCGTGGACGTGGTATATGACTCGGTGGGCAAGACCACGTTTGAAGGCAGCCTGAATTGCCTGCATCCACGCGGGCTGCTGGCGCTCTTCGGAGGATCCAGCGGGCCCGTGCCGCCGTTTGACCTGATTCAGCTGAGCAGTAAGGGATCACTATTTGTAACGCGGCCGACGCTGTGGCATTACGTGGCGACGCGTCAGGAATTGGATTGGCGCGCAGGCGAGGTGCTGGGCTGGGTTGCGAGCGGCGAACTGAAGCTGCGGATGGAGCATGTCTATGCGATGGCAGATGTGGGCCAGGCGCAAACGGCGATGGAGAGCAGGCAGACTACGGGGAAAATTCTGTTGGAACCGTAAAGGCAGGGCTTAGGGACCAGGGGAGTCGTTCGTTGGAAAGAATTGTTGTTGGGCCGAGTGATCGGGTGTTTGTGTTGACAGGGGCGGGGATCAGCGCGGAGAGCGGGTTGCCGACGTTTCGTGCGTCGGATGGGTTGTGGGCCGGGCACCGGGTGGAGGATGTATGTACGCCGGAGGCGCTGGAGATGAATCCAGCGCTGGTGTGGCAGTTCTATTCGGAACGGCGGGAGCAGGGTACGAAGGCCAAGCCGAATCCCGCACATGTCGCGCTGGCGGAGCTCGAGGCGAAACTCGGCGATCGGTTCTTTCTTTGTACGCAGAATGTGGATGATCTGCACGAGCGCGCAGGGTCGAAGCGGCTGGTGCACATGCATGGAGAACTGGCGAAGTCGCGCTGCGAGGCGGAGTGCGGGCAGCCTCCGGTGGAAGATCATCGCGCATACAAGAGTTTGGACGAAGTGGGACGGTGCGCGTGCGGAGCGCGGCTTCGTCCGCATATTGTGTTCTTTGGGGAGATTCCGCTGGAGATGGAGCGGATTCAGCGAGAGATCGCGCGCGCGACGATCATGGTTGTAGTTGGGACGTCAGGCTCAGTATATCCAGCGGCGAATTTTGTGAACTGGGCGCGACAGGGTGGCGCGAGGACAGTGTACATCGGACCGGAACCGCCGCTGAATGCGCATGCTTTCACGAATGTAGTTGAGGGCAAGGCAGGGGAAGTGATGACGGGGTTGTTTGAGATGGAGTAGGAACTCGCGGAAAGCGGTTTATCTTCTTGGGTCATTCGATAGGTGCAGAAGCGATTGCTGATCAACTGCATCTGAGAGATTCGAAGGTTCACGCGTATCCTCAATCTCGCCCTCTGGGTCACGCTGATAGCGCATACAGATACCCCAAGCAAGAAAAATCCCAGTTATGATCGAGAAGACTCGAGCAATGCCAGATGAGCGATTCAACTCTGCTTCGCTATGCCCCGCAATATCCAGAAAGGTTGCTTTAATCAGTTCACCAGACTCGCCGTAATAGCGCACTTTGAGATGCTGTCCAGCCCGCCAAATTCACTCGGATCTGAAGTGTGAACTGAGATGGTTCCACCGAGCGTTGTCGCGATCGCGAGATTGGCACTGTAATGACTACTCTGGTGATTTCTCACATCAACCGATGTTATATTGCCTTCGAATTCGAACACCTGCAGGTTTGCCTCATAGATGGTCCAAAGAACGGGTAAGACAATGAACCATGAGCAGAAGGCAAGGCCAGCAATGAGGCGAGCCCGTCCCTTTCGTAGACCATCGCTTGCCGTCGCTGCGACGTAGCCATACTTGGCTATGCACACAAGTGATACGAAGAAGAATCCCCAAAAGAAGCCGAGATGAATGGAAGACACGCACCGATTATAGCGGCGATTGGACTTCAGAAATGAAACCTATACCGCACCTGGGCGGAGATCATTCTTGGGTCGTTGTAATGGAATCCGCCGACGGTTACGGAGTTGTCGGTGAGGACGCGGTGATTGGTCACATTGACTGCGCTGACAGACGCGGATAGTCGTTCGCCGAAGGTGTGGCCGATGGAGGCGTCGAAGGTTGTGTGAGCGGGCAGGTACGGGCCGTTGTAGGGGCCAACGCCGGCTCCTTCCAGGCCATTGGTGAAGCCGGATCCGTAGTAGACATTGCTTGAAAACCAGATGCTCTTCGGAAAATTCGCGGTGAAGCCGGTGTTGAGTGTGTTGCGCTGGTCGTGGTCGACGGGGGAGTACGAGAAGTCTGGTGGCTCGCACTCTGGATCACCCGGGAGGGAGCAGGTGAAGCCGCCAATGATGGGGCCGCGCTGTTCGGCGATCTGGTTGGAGTAGGCGAGATGGAAGGAGCCGAAGCGGGCAATCTGCGGGGAGCGGAGAGCCATCTCCCACGCACGCACGAGGGCGCCATCGATGGCGATGGGAAAGTACATGTTGGATTCGCCGAGGTTGGAGTGATCGAGGAAGTTGTTGACGCGCGTCTGGAAATTGTCGATATCGAGAGTCCACCCTCGCCAGGGAATCTGGACGCCAAATTGATGTTCTTCATCGCGCTCAGACGGTAGGGGCGTGAATGTGTTTTCGCCATCAGGAAGTTCGGCGGCATAGTTCAGCACGGAACTGGAAACGGTCTGGATGGGGGCGGGTTGGAAGAAGTGGCCGTAGAATCCGCGGAAGACCCAATGCAGACGAGGAATCTCGACGGTCGCGCCAATTCGCGGATAGATTGCAGTCTCGTTGACGCCGGCGCGATAAATGGAGAATCGCTCGCCGCCGAGCAGGGTGACATAACGCCCGAGGCGGAGGTGGTCTGCGAGATAGAACTCGAAGAGCGCCGCGCCCGCTTTGGACCGGGTGTCGGGCTGGGACGGAGCAGAGCCATCGTTGACGATTGTGCCAAAGAGGTCGTTTTCACCCTGATAGAAGGTGTAGGCACCTCCTGAGAAGCTGTTGGGGCCGATATTGTCGTGTGCATCCACCTGGCCGCCGATGTAGTTCGAGCCTTGATACCAGGTAGTGGCGACAGGGAAGTCAGAAGGAAGCGAATCGTAGTTGGACTGGTTGTAGTGGTAGAAGGGCGCAAACGAGATGAGCGCTTTCGGCGAAAAGGTGTGGACCCAGTTGGCGATGACGAATGCATCGGTTTCAGTCTGTGCGTCGCGAAGCCCCCACGAGCAGTAGTAGTCGGATGCGCACTCGTAGTCGGTCTGGCTTGGATCGTACGGGACCTGAAAGAAGTCATGACGGAACTGTCCGTCGACACGCAACTGATCGTTTGCAGTCTGGTTTCGGATCAACGACGCGAATGCGCCGGCGGAGTTAGTGGCATTGTGGTAGATATCGGGGATTGGCGTCGCCAGGCCGTAGTCGGACCGCGAACCGGTTAGGCTTGTGTACCATGCGGTGCGGGAGGAGTGATCTCCCAGGGAAAGCTGCGCACCGCCCGTATAGAGATTGCCGCCAGAGAGGAGCAATTCGGCTTCACGATTACGCTCGAACCCATTGCGGGGCAGGAGATTGAAGGCGCCATAGGTGCGGTCGCCGACATCGGCAGCATAACTGCCCCGCTGGATTTCGAGGGAATCGATGTCCTTGGGGTCAATCTGCGGGCCAACGTTTGAGCCGATCTTTGTGTTGGGAATGTTTACGCCGTCGATGAGCCAGCTTGTCTGATGGCCGCCACGCATGTGAAGCATGTCATGGGTCATGTAGGAGCCAGGCACGTAGTTTGTGATCATCTGCATGCCCAGGGTGTAGCTGGCTCCGGGCGTTTGTTCGATATCGCTGCGAGTGATCAGAGTGGTCGGAGTTACGGTATCGGTGGCGATCACCGGATCGGTCAAGCCCTGGACGACTACGGTTTCCGTGGATGAGCCGACATTGAGCAGCAGGTGAAGCACCGGATTCGTTCCGGAGGTGACTACGACCGTTTGGGAAAGGTCAGTGAAGCCGTTATCTGAGATCGCGAGGTGGTAGACACCGATGGGAGTCCCTTGAATTTCGAATTCTCCCGACGTGCTGGTGGAGGATTCGAGCAGGAAATCGGATTTGACTCCCTGCAATTTAACGTGCGCGCCCGAGACAGGTCGGTGCTGCGGGTCGTGAACGATTCCGTGCACGGTGGCGAATACAGTGGCGTGAGCGCTAACGCACGACGCCAAAAGGAGAATGGCAGAAACCACTGGGGAAGAACGCATGCGGCAATGACCTCACGAGGAACGGAACACCTCAAAATGGTGCCCAAGGTGTCCTGGGGATGACGAGTTGGCAGGCTGTCACTCGAGGTAATTTGCCGGAGGTCCCCGGAGGACGGGCGTCAGAAGATGAATGCTGGCAAGACCGGGTAAAGAATGTGCGCACGGCGTGGGGTCCGATGCGATTACGCGGGGCACATGAGGGGAGAACGAGGAGGCAGCATACGTTGATGTTCGTGCATTGGCTTGTTGCGGAAACTGGGGGCAATGCGAAGGGGCCTTCAGGATCGCGCTGCCTGCATCGCCGGATGCGCTTTCGGCCGATCCCATGGCGCAATGGTGCGCCCCGTGACGACGGCAGCAGGCGGGAACGGAGGAATCGTCACTCGCGTCAAGCGAGAAGAGTGTCGGTCCCGCTGCGAAGAGCAGGACAAGCAGGATGGAAAGGGCTCGCCGCATCCTTCCGTTTATGCTACAGGAACTTTGGTGATCTTTGCGATTCGGGATGATTCAAGTTCTGTTCAGGTATCATCGATGCATCCCAATGCTTCCGTATCACGATTGAAGGATTTGATGCCGTCACAAGTAGGAACCTCTGTTTCGGAGAAGTCTAATTCTGCTGTCGAATCCAATGGCCGTCCCCCATTGCGCATCGCCCTGTTTGGGTTTGGAACGGTGGGGAGCTCGGTTGCGCGGATTCTCCTGGAGTCGAAGCCCGAAGGCGTGGAAATTACGCATATCTATAACCGAAACGTCGCGCGGAAAAAGGTCGACTGGATCCCGAAGAACGTGGTGTGGAGCGAGAACTCGGAGGAGGTTCTAGCTTCGGATGTGGACGTGATCGTCGAACTGGTGGGCGGACTCGATCCGGCAGGTGCCTGGGCGCGCCGGGCAATTGAATCAGGGAAGAGCGTCGTCACGGCGAACAAGAAATTGATTGCATTTCATGGCGTGGAACTGGAGCGCCTGGCGGCGGAAAAGGGCGGGCACTTAAAGTACGGCGCAGCTGTGGCCGGCGGAATTCCGGTAATTCCGGGGTTGGAGCAGGGGCTTGCGGGCGACCACATCACGCGTATTCAGGGCATTTTGAACGGCACCTGTAACTTCATGCTCAGCAAGATGGAGACGGGTTCAGACTATGCCGTGGTGCTGGCCGAGGCGCAGGCGAGGGGATATGCGGAGGCAGACCCGACGGAGGATGTGGGCGGTTTCGACGCGAGGTCGAAGCTGGCGATCCTGATGCGGCTGGCGATGCGCGTAGTGGTAGATCCGGAAGAGATTATTCCTCAGCCGATCACGAGTCTTTCCTCGGTCGACTTCAGCTACGCCCGGGATTTGAACTGCACGATCCGGCAAGTGTCTCGGGCGGAAGAAGTGGGTGGAGAAGTCGCTGCGACGGTTGGGCCGATGCTGGTGGACCGCAATTCGCCGATGGCGTGGTCGCGCGGCACAGAGAATATGGTGATTCTCACCGGGAAATACGGCGGCGATGTGGTCTTCTCGGGGCACGGCGCCGGCGGGCATCCTACCGCGGTGGCGGTTGTGAGCGATTTGCTTGCCCTGGCGCATGGGTCGCGCCGAGTCCCGATTCCTTCGGTGCCGGCGAAGATTGGCGCGGAATTCGAGGTGCCGCACTATATTCGCTTCACCGTGATCGACCGGCCGGGCATAGTTGCGGAGATTACCGGCGCGCTGGCGCGGGAACGGATCAATATTCGCGCGATTGTGCAGAAGGCGGGGTATCCGGCGTCGGCTTTGCCGTTTGTGGTGACGGTGGAGCCGTGCAAGTCGTCAGGCTTGAGGCGGGCGTTGGCGGAGATCAGCAAGATGGATTGCCTTTTGGAGGCGCCGCTGGATCTGCAAATGCTTGAGTAGCAGGGAACAAGAGAATGAGAGACTGAGGGAACGAGGAAACACGGGCCCGAGTATCAGGTTGCGTCCTGGAGGTTGTTGGTGATTGACACGGTTTATCGATGTGAGATCTGTGGTGAAGAGAGTGAGCACCCGGTTCGCTGGATTGTGATTCACTGCAGCGATGCGCAACTGACTGTTTTCAAATGGGCAAAGGAAGCCGCAGACTCACCGCACGCGCGCCACTATTGTGGCGAAGCTCACGCGCAGGTATATATCAGTCGCTGGTTTCAATCCATGTGTGGCGCGATCTAGCGCTCAGGCTATGTGCCGCCCGTTGGCAGGCCCGGTTGATTCGCGAACGATCAATTCGGGATTCATGACGATTTCGGCAGGGTAGGGTGCCTCGCGATTCGCGATGCGCTTGAGCAGGATCTCTGCCCCGCGTTTGCCCATTTCAAGCAATGGCTGACGGACAGTGGTGAGCGAAGGCGTGGAATACGCAGCCGATTGAATATCGTCAAATCCCACCACTGAAACATCTTCGGGAACACTTAATCCCACATCTTTGAGAGCGCGGATGGCGCCTATGGCGGCGATGTCGTTGAAGCAGAAGACCGCCGTGAAATCCTTTGTTCTTTCCAGCAGTTCCTGCATGGGCTTGTGGCCGATCTCCGGCGCCATGGGATGCTGACCGGTCTTGCTCGACCATGCGGTGGAGTCGATGCGGACGACAAGCGCGGGGTCAATGTGCAGGCCCATTTCGCCGGCAACCTGCTCAATGCTCTGCCAGCGGTATTCCGAGTCGGGAATCGCTTGCGGGCCTCGCATGAACGCAATGCGGCGATGACCAAGCTCGAAGAGGTGCAGAAGGGCGATCTCGACGGCCATGTGGTGATCGAGAACGATATTGGTGACATTTTGCACGGCGCTGTGTGCAGAAATGGCGACGACGGGCACGGGCACGGAGAGTTGATCGGCTGGCGTGTTGAGAAGCAGAAATCCGTCGACGGCGCGTTCCACAAGCATCCTTGGATACTGCTCGATCAACTCCTCGTTCCAGTCGTGGCAGGCTGTGAAGTAGAAGTAGTGTGCGCTGGTGAGTTCTTTAACTACTCCGCTCATGACGCTGGTGAAGTAGCCTTCGCTCAAGTCGGGGGCGAGAACTCCGACGGACATCGAGCGGCTTTGGCGGAGCGAACGCGCGAAGTAGTTCGGACGGTAGTTCAGGCGAGTTGCGGCCTCAAGGACTCGATCGCGGGTCTCCTGGGGGATCGACTTGGCCGATGGAGAGTTGTTAAGGACCAGAGAAACTGTGGTTTGCGATAGCTCCAGGTGTTCAGCAAGCGTTCTTAAATTGACATGCCCAGCTGGCTCTGTATTTTTGGTTCTTGCCATGTTGGAGTTTTAGCACGTTTAGGCGCGTCCAGGGCGCAGAATGTCTCGAAATACATCGATTTTCCTAAGGAGTAACCGAGCGATTGATCGAGGCTATCTGGACTGAATTTGGTTGAGTCCGGGTTTCAGTGCATGGCTATTTCCGTGGAACACGAAATTCCCGCTTAGATTGGGGGGAAGCGTGATAGTCGCGTTCAGCGTCGAGCCGTCGCGCCGGTACTCCACCTTGATGTCGCCCTGAGGCGCAGGGAAGCTGGCGCTCAGGTGCTCGAGAGAGCCGAGATGAGGAGTGATACGGACAGTTGAGAATCCCGGGCTGGCGGGTTCGATGCCGGCGACGAGTGTGAGCATGTCGTAGATGGGGTGAGATGTCCAGGCGTGGGAGTCGGAGCGGGTGTCGCCCGGAATTTCCGGCCACGTGCTGAAGTGCAGAGGGAGCAGCTTGCGCCACGGGTCGAGGGATTTCAGATATTCGTCAGCCATTCCTGCGTGGTCGAGAGCGCGAGCCAGGTAGAAGCGGAAATAGTAGGAGGCGGAGAGGGTTCCGTTCGGTGTGGTTCCGGGCTCGATAGCCAGCATCCGGCGGAGCACTTCGTGCTGTTCTGGTTTCGGAATGACATCGTACAGGACCCCAAGGATATTCGCCTGCTGGCTGAAGTTCTTCTTATCGGGGTTGTCCGCGAGAAGGTTTTGTGAGGGAACCCAGCACTTGGCGGCAATGCCAGTGCGGACGTGGTCAAGACGCTGCTGATAGCGGCCGGCCAGGACGGAATCACCGAGACTCTTTTCGAGGTCAGCGGCATCGATGAGAGCGCCGAGATACTGGAGCGTGGTGACACAGGACTCACCGTGGCTGTCGTAGGTGGGGATGGTGCCGGAGGGTACCCAGTCTATAAAGCTCCACCAGGGAAGCTCTTCGAGAAGGCCGTCGGGTTGTTCGTATTTTTCGAACCAGGTAAGGACGCTTCGGGTGCCGGGGAGTTCGTCGCGGACGATTTGGGGATCGGGACGATACATCCAGTAGTCGTGAAGCATGCCGATCCAGATCAAGGAGAAGGTGGGAATGTTCTGCGGAAGCGAGCTTGGATAGCGGCTGCGAGTTATTCCCTCCGGGATGATCGAGTCATAAAAGGCGAGAAGCGCCTGGCGGCCGAGGCGGTCGTCGCCGGCAACGGTGAAGGAGATGAGCGCCTGGATGCGGGTGTCGCCAACGTACTGAAGCTGCTCGTAGTACGGCGTGTCCATGTAGGTTTCGTGGGCATCGTCGCGAGCGGTGCGCCAGGAGATCTCCCAGATTTTGGCAAGATCGGTATCGGCGGACTGGAAGGTGGCGCGTTCCTCAAAGGGATAAGCAGTGAAGAAAGCTTTGAGAGATTCGAGGGTGAGAGGTTCGGAGCCGGTGGTGATGTCTAGCTCGAGATAGCGCCAGGTCCGCCACCAAAGAGGCGTGAAGACGCGGTGCTGGCCGCCGTCGGGGAGAAAACTGTCGGTGAGGCCCAGGGCTCTGCGGGGATGTTTCACTCCGTTTGTGGTGTAGTCGAGGGAGTCGCGATCGCCCTTTCGTCCTTTGTCGTCGTAGAGGGCCTCGGAGTACGTGATGACGATGCGGGAGCCTTTCCCGCCGGAAACGACGAGTTCGGGGTAAGCGGTGGTGAGGGTCTTGCGGTCGAGGAGAAGAGTGATGTGGGCGCCGGATGGAAGTTTCGCAGGCTCTTCAGGAAAATGGGATAACCCGGGCTGTTCAGCGGCGATATCGTCGAGGATGACAACCGATCCAGCTCCAGTCGACGCGTATTCCATGTGCGGCAACTCGTCGGGGATGAGGCCCCAAGGGTTGTCGCCTGTACTATCTGCCGAGTGAGCGTGACTCACGCCGTCGAAGATGCTGTCGCGCATGGGGGAGCCGACTGGAACCCATCCGGAGCCGGCCGTCTCGGAATTCCAATCCCAGTCGTATTTGGAGGCATCCGTCTCTTCGCCGGGGCCTGCGGCGAAGTAGGCGTCTTTGAGCGTGACGGTATCTCTGCCGAGGGGACGCTGGCCGGATTCCTCTTTGACGAGCCAGTTTTTGGGGGTGCTGATGTCCGAGGCGCCGGAGGCTTCGCTTTCAAGGAGGAAAGCCGTGCGATCGGTCATCTGGGCGATGGGCGCGTAGACGCCAAAGTTCCAGACGGTGGCAGTGATCAGGTTGCTGCCTGATTTGAAAAACGGAGCGAGGTCGAAGCGTTCGTAGCGCCAATGGGTGAGGTCGCCGCGTGCTGGGCCGTCGCCGACACGGGCGCCATTTACATAGAGAATGAAGCGATTGTCGGCGCTGACGCGAACAACGTAGCTTGCTGGGACCGACGGAAGCTGGAGCGTGCGGCGGAAATGCAGAACCAGCGGTTCACGCAGAGGCGCCGTTGGGTGAGTGACCCAGAAGGCCTTCCAGTCGCGATGCGGGCCATCGGCCGGAAGGGCAGTTTGTGCGGCAGCGACAAAAGGCGATAGAAGGGCAGCCAGAAGCAGTGCAGTTTGGCGCATAGATCGAACCTTGAATAGTTTCCAGCTCACAAGCTTAAAGGAGCCGGGCGGTTTGAGCCCTTTCGAAATTGTTTTTCCGTTTCTCGCCTGAAGGAAATGCCCTTTAGAGCATCGAAGCAGGAGGATTCCGGATTTCCAGCTTTGGACCGGAGTTCGTTGCTGGAAGCGCCTTGTATGCACTGTATTTAGCAACGCTGTAACCTTCTATTCATCTTTGCCCGGTAGCCTTACAAACGGTGACACTTCAAGTGCCAGACATACGCGTCTCTCAACCGCCAACCCCATCTCCGCCAAAGGTTTCGATTTCGGAACGAGTGGCAGAGCCGCCCAGGAATGAGATTTCAGCAGTCCGCAAGTTTCTGAATACCCGAGGAAACTCTGCGTTTGCGGATCGCGCTTTCCGCTGGCTCATGGTGCTATGCGCGCTGAGCATATTCGGAATTGTTTTGTTGATTCTGTTTGAGTTGATGCTGCGATCGGGAATGGCCTGGCACAAATTTGGATTCAGGTTCTTCTTTCAGACTCCGGGACACAATCCCTACACGGGCCAGCCGACATACTGGGATCCGGTTAACGGAGAATTCAGCGCCCGACCTTTCGTGTACGGCACACTGGTGTCCTCCTTCCTTTCACTTGTGATTTCCGTTCCGCTGGCGGTGGGGCTGGCGATCTTTTTGACAGAAATGTGTCCCCGGTTCCTACGGGGTCCGCTGGCATTTGTCACAGAGTTGCTGGCGGCGATTCCGAGCATTATTTACGGACTGTGGGCCGTGTTTGTGCTTGTACCTTTGCTGAGGGAGCACGTGAATCCGCTGCTGATCAAGTATCTGGGATGGACGGGGCTGTTCTCGGCGGACAATCCGACGGGACTTGGCTACGTGGCCGCGGCTGTCATCCTGGCCATTATGATTCTGCCCATTATTTCCTCTTTGACGCGCGAGGTGATGACGGCGGTGCCCCACTCGCAGAGAGAGGCTGTACTGGCCCTCGGAGCGACGCGGTGGGAGATGATCCGTATGGGCGTGCTGCGCAATGCGCGTATCGGTATTGTTGGGGCGGTGATTCTCGGGCTTGGACGTGCATTGGGCGAGACCATGGCAGTGACGATGGTGATCGGCAATACTCCGGAGATCAACAAGTCATTTCTTGCGAATGGAAGTTCCATGGCGTCAGTGATCGCGAACGAATTTGCGGAGGCTGTGAGCGATTTGCATCGCAGTTCGTTGATTGAGATTGGCCTCGCCTTATTCTTGGTGACGATTATTGTGAATGCTATTGCGCGAGTGTTGGTGTGGGCAGTGACTCGGGGCGCGCCGGCGCAAGTCCACTAGATGAGATTTTCCGAGCAGGGGACAGGGAGCAACAAAGGCTAACTTGATGGCGACGAACTCTTCGAACTTCAGGTCAAAGTTCAGGGCGGCAACAGATCGGCTGGTGACGGGGCTGGCGATTCTGGCTACTCTGCTGGTGGTTTTGCCGTTGGTCGCGATCTTTATTTATCTGCTGATCAAAGGCGCCAGCTCGCTGAACCTGAACTTCTTCATCAAGAACCCCGCACCAGAGGGCGAGTTGGGCGGAGGCATGGCCAACGCGATCGTAGGGTCAGGGGTGTTACTGGGAATTGCCAGCGTCATTGGGGTCCCGATTGGAATCGGCGCAGGAATTTACCTTGCCGAGTTTGGGCGAGGGACGAAGCTGGCGAATGCGATCCGGTTTACGGCGGATGTTCTGAATGGCGTGCCGTCGATCGTGATGGGGCTTGCGGCTTATTCACTGATCGTAGTTCCCCAAGGGCATTTTTCGGCCTTCTCGGGCGGTGTGGCGCTGGGGATCATGATGATTCCAACGGTTGCGCGGACCACGGAAGAGATGTTGCTGATGGTGCCGAACATGATCCGCGAAGCGGCTCTCGGACTGGGCTTGTCGAACTGGCGATCGGTCCTATCGATCACGGTAAAGACAGCTTCGCCGGGAATCATTACAGGTTGCATGCTGGCGTTTGCACGCGTGGCAGGTGAGACGGCACCCCTGATTTTCACGGCACTCGGCAATGCTTTCTGGAGCACAAATCCCAATCAGCCGATCGAAGCCCTGCCACTGCAGATCTGGATTTATGCGAGCGGGCCGTATGAGGACCAGCATCGACTGGCGTGGGCTGGAGCATTGGTGCTGATTGTGTTGATTGTGCTTGCAGTATCGCTGGTGCGATATGTAACCAGCCGTGGTGTTCTCAAAGGGGCAAGCTAAAGAAAAGTTCTTCGTTCCGAGTTCGCAGTTCCTGGTCGCAGTGGCACGGCAGAGAAAGACATCGAAACTACCAACTTCGAACTATGAACTTAGTTAGGTAAGGAGAAATAGAACGTGGGCGTCGGCATCGAGGTAACGAATCTGAATGCGTGGTATGGGACAAACCACACGCTGCAGGATATCAATCTGAACATTCCCGCAAATCATGCAACCGCCTTGATTGGACCATCCGGCTGCGGGAAAAGCACTTTTGTGCGTTGCCTCAATCGCATGCACGAGACGAATCCAATTGCGCGCGTGACGGGTACGGTACGCATCGGAGATATGGATATCTATAATGACGCTGCGCCCGTGGAAATTCGGCGTCGCGTGGGTATGGTGTTTCAGAGACCGAATCCTTTCCCGACCATGTCGATTTATGACAATGTAGCGTCGGGATTGAAACTGAATGGATTTAAGAACAGGCGCGCGCTGGATGAGATTGTCGAGCGTTCATTGAAGAACTCAGCGCTCTGGGACGAGGTAAAGGACGATCTGAAGTCGAAGTCGGGGGCGAGTCTTTCTGGCGGGCAGCAACAGCGGCTTTGCATTGCTCGGGCGCTCGCCGTGGATCCGGAGGTGCTGCTTATGGATGAGCCGGCCTCTGCCCTGGACCCGGTATCTACTTCGAAAATAGAGGACCTGATCTTCCAGCTGAAATCGCAGTACACTATCGTGATTGTGACCCATAACATGCAGCAGGCAGCCCGAGTGGCAGAAGAGACGGGCTTCTTTCTAAATGGACGCATGGTGGAGTTCGACTCGACGCACAAGATATTTACCAACCCGAGTGACAAGCGCACCGAGGATTACATCACGGGCAGGTTCGGATGACACGCATTCGCTTTCAACAGAGTCTCGACCAGTTGAAGGAAAACCTGCTGGTCATGGCTGGGCTCGCCGAGCAGGCCATTCAGCGGGCGATCGAGGCTTATCGCGTGCGCGATCTCTCTATTTGCGATCTGGTGAGCCGAAGCGAGATTGCGATTAATCGGCTGGAACGCGACATCGATCAGGAAGCGCTCGATCTGTTGGCGATGGAGCAGCCGATGGCGATCGATCTGCGCTTTATTCTCAGCGTGATCAAGATCAACGCCGATCTGGAAAGGGTTGGAGACGCGGCTAAGAGCATCAGCGAGCGGGTTCGCAACATGGAGCAGATGGGGGCAGTGCCGGAGCTGCCGGTGGATATTCCTCGAATGGCGACACTGTCGGCGGAGATGGTGCGCAAAAGCCTGCAGTCGTTTATTGACGCCGATCCGGAACTGGCGCGAGCAGTGCTGACGATGGACGATGCGGTGGATACGATGAATCGCGCGGCATATAAATCGCTGACGAAGGTGATGGAGGAGCAAAGTCATATTGCTCCACAGGCGCTGAACGCTCTGATGATTTGCCGTTCGCTCGAGCGGGTCGCAGACCATGCGACCAACATTGCTGAAGATGTAATTTTCTGGATTCAGGGCGCTGACGTTCGCCACCACAAGAGCGTGATGGCCCAGAAGAAGGCTGCGGAAGCAGGGGCTGCTCCTGCCGACTGATCGGCAGTAACGCTCGAGTTCGCTGCGTTAGTCTTGAGGAGTGGCGGAACGGGCGATGGACGCGGCGGCGACGCGTGACACGAGTAATCCTGCGGGATTCTATTCTCAAGAGCTTGAAGGTCTGAGACGCACCCAGACGGCCGAGCAGCAACAGGAGCGGCAGTTTGGATACGCTAAGGTCGCAGTTGCATCAGCGACGATCGCTGCCGCGATAGCGCTTCTCTATTACATCCGATTTCTTTGGCTGCTATTCGTGCCGATTGCGGTCTTCGTGCTTCTGGCTGTACTTCACGAACAGCGGTTGCGGCGAATACGACAGCGACGGCGCTCCATCGAATTCTATGAACGGGGACTCGCCCGGGTTGAGGATCGATGGATCGGAACCGGAGAAACAGGAGAGCGGTTTGTTGATCCGTCGCATCCTTACGCACAGGATCTCGATCTCTTCGGGCGAGCATCGGTGTTTGAACTGCTCTGCACGGCTCGAACGAAAGCGGGCGAGGAAAAGCTCGCAGAATGGCTGCTGAGCGCTGCCGAAGTGGATGAAATTTCGAGAAGGCATGGCGCGGTCAGGGATCTGGGCGGAAGAGTCAATTTGCGGGAAGAGCTCTTTTGCATCGGCGAGGTTGTGCGGGCATCTGTACATCCCGAAACGCTGGCTAACTGGGGTGGAAAGAAGCCGATACTGAAGAGCGCCGCCATTCGCACGGTGACAACTTTGCTGGGCCTTCTATGGATCGCAGGAATTTTGGGTTGGGGTGTTTACGGACTTGGAGCGCTGGCTCTTGCGATATCCGCGTTGAATCTGGCTTGGGCGCATCGCATTCACTCGCGATGGGATGAGTCCGCGGAGGCAATCGAAGAGGCAACGCGTGACCTCGATGTTCTTGCGGGAGTTTTGAAACTCATCGATCATGGCCAGTTCTCGAGCGCCAAGCTACAGGAAATCCAGGCGCGTTTGAGGCATGCAGATTTCTCGCCTTCCGATGCGGTCCGCAAACTGGATCGAATCGTTGACTATCTTGAATCGCGACGCAATCCGGCGATGCGGCTGCTGGATGTACTGACGTTTTGGAGCGCGCACCTGGTGTTCATGGCTGAAGGTTGGCAGCAGGAGTTTGGGCCGCATATCCGTCAGTGGCTTGATGCAGTGGGAGAATTTGAGGCTCTGAGCGCTCTTGCAGGATATGCGTTTGAGCATCCAGGCCATGTGTTTCCGGAATTTATCAGTGATGGACCATTGTTTGAGGCGACGGAGTTATCTCATCCGCTGCTGGCTGCGGAGAAGGCAGTCTCCAATGACGTGAAGCTTGGCGACGGATTGCAGTTGATGGTGCTGAGCGGCCCGAACATGGCAGGGAAGAGCACGTTTATTCGCTGTGTGGGCGTGAACGCAGTACTCGCGCAATGCGGGGCCCCGGTGAGGGGGAGGGCGCTGAAGATGTCACCGCTGGCCGTAGCGGCTTCGATTTGCATTCTCGATTCGCTTTCGGGAGGAACCTCACGATTCTATGCAGAGATTCGACGACTGAAGGTTGCAGAGGATCTAACGGCCGGAAAGACGCCTGTGCTCTTTCTGCTGGACGAGTTGTTGTCAGGGACCAACTCCCATGATCGCCTTGAGGGGACGAAACTGATTGTGCGCAGTTTGACGGAGCGCGGCGCGATAGGGATCGTGAGCACGCACGACCTGGCTCTGGCCGAGATTCCTAAGACAATGGACGGGCATGCAGCCAATTTTCATTTCGAAGACCGGCTGGAGGACGGGCGGTTGATCTTTGATTACAAATTGAAGCCAGGGGTGGTGAAGACGAGCAATGCGCTGGAGCTGATGCGGGCGATCGGCTTAGGGAGATAGAGTGCCGGCTAGGGGCGATTATCTCCTGCGCTTGCAGCAAAGGCCTTCGACAGGGTACCCCCTCCCCCCCTATTTGTAGGGAAATACACTGTTTTCAAGCGGTTGCAGCCACCCTTCTCCGCAGATTACTGAAAACAAAGGGTTAGTGTCGAAATTATTCTCGCTAAAAGGCTTAGCTCCTTCTCCAGGCGAACAATCGCACGGAGAGCAGAACCTGACCCTCTAATTCCATTATAGAAGAATTTGCGATTTAACCTGCAAAAGGCCCTGGCACGATGGGGATTTCTGCGACGGGTAAAGAGGTCGATTACCGGGCTGGGTCGACTTCCGGGTCTTGCTGGATTTCAACTTCAAATCCAAGCCGCTGCCAGAACTCTTGCGCCGCTCTGACGGTGGAGGGCAGCACGTCAGGGGGCGTTCGCATCAAGATGTTTCTCAATCCGGTTCCTGTGAGCTCCATCACATCGGCAGCGACTGCAACGCATTTGTCCGCGCGGTAGGTGCAGGAGGCGAGGTCTGCGATCGACATGTTTTTTGACGGAGTGACGAGGATGGTGCGCGGGGGGGCCATGCGGTCGAGGAGGCAGAAGATTTCCAACTTCGACTCCAGTTCATCGGGGACGCAGTCGATAGCCAGGTCCGCCTCGCGGACAGCTTCTTCAATGGTGGAAACAAGCTTCACATTTGGAAGAGCGGCGGGGCCGAGTTGCTGACGCAGGTATTCCTGCGCGTGATGCAGGTTTGCGGGCATCACGTCCTCGAGAGTGACTGTGTATCCGGCGCGAGCCGCTGCGAGTGCAAGCCAACGGCCCAGCGGCCCCGCTCCGATGATGGCAACTTGCATGTGAATGGGGACTATTTTGCGGTGAGGGCCTTGGCCACATCGGCTTCATTTGGCCTGGACTGCTCGAGATGCTGGGCGATCCGGGCGCGCTCTTCCGGGGTGAGGGTAGGTACAAGAGCAAGGATGCGGCGCAAGGTTACCGCGGCGTCGTCAATATAGTTCATCAGTCGGATAGCTTCACCAGAGAGCGGCATGAGGGTCCTCGAGGTTTAAAGATCAGAGACCATTGTAGGCGGTGAGGGCGGAGGGGCGAAACCGAGGCGATCAATTTTGGTCATCGCCCGGCGCGGACAAGCAGGACAACTGGATCCCGGCGCCCAAGGACAACTTCTCCCTCTACATCCGCGCTTACTGGCCCAAAGAAGAACTCACAAGCGGGCGCTGGACTCCGCCACTGGTAAAGACTGTTCACTAAGCGCGTAAAGCAGCGGCGGTACAGAGTGCTCAGGTGGATTACCAGGGTCAGGATGGCCGTGGGCGAGGCAGAGCGCACTCGATCAGCGTCGAAGGTGGATACTGAGGCCGTGTATCGCTGTTGAGGGCGCTACTGATCGAACCGTATCAGCACCGAGATCATCGCCTTCGTCAAATCGTCGGTATGCTCGGTGGTCAGCGTGGTCGATGAGAACCACGCGGTGGTTTCGATGTAGTCGTGGCTCGTCTGCACAATCAATTCGTATTCGCGATCGAAACCGAGAACTTTGCCACTGTAGGTTACTTTCTTTCGATCCGGATCAAACTGCACCGCAATTGCCTGTTCGTCCTCGCGTCGGACTTCAAATCGATTCGCATCCGCGCTGAGCACGCGTAGAACCGTGCGTCCTGCCTTGGTATTGATGCTCTTGCAACGGATTGCGAACACTTCATGCACGGCCTTCCACTGGAGCGGCATTTGCTTCTGCAGGAGCGCGGCGTGCCTGTCCTCCCGCTCCTTGACCGCAACGGCTTTCACCCGCTTGGGCTCGTAGAAGGCCAGCTCTTCCTCTTCCCAAGTTAAGGGAACCTTCTTCTTGGCCGGCTCCTCGGGACCATTCACGGGTTGAGTTATTTCTGCGATGCGCTTGCTGAGAATATCCGGATCAGTTTTGGTGGTCATAGAAGGGGCTCGCTCTTTTGCGATGTTATCCCAGCTTCAGAGCCGATCTATTCCCACGAGAGTGTAGGGTAACGGTACTTTTCGGGTACATAAACGAGCTAAGTTCAATGGCGTATTGAAAACGGAAAGGCGGCGCACCCTCCCACAAGAGTGAACCGCCTCACCGCATTCCGGACTAACTTGCTTGCCGGCCGGAAACTTTGATTTCAGCCATGGGCTGAGAGTTGAAGGCTGACGTCTGTTACAGCGTGCGCTTGAACAGTGGGGTCGCAATCAATAACGTGCCGATCCCGAAGACGAAAAGAAAGAGCAAGTCACCGCGAATCGCCACAAACCCGCCGTCCTTGAGGAGGATTGCCTTGAAGCCGTGGATTGCGTAGGTGAAGGGATCAACAATGGCAATTGCCTGCAGCCACGTGGGAAATGCCGCGACCGGCGAAATTGCGCCGGAAGGAAAGAACAGGAGCGTATTCAGGACGCCGAACATGGCGCGGGGCACCAGCGGATCGTCGACCCGAACCATCATGAGGAACATCATGCCGTTGAAGGCAAGGGAAGTGCCGATGATGAGCAGGAACAGATTGAGGTCTGCGAGGGGATTGAAGATCACACCCAGCCCCGCCATCAGAGAGCCAATCACCGTGATGGAGATACCGGCTAGTACTGCTTTGATCGCTCCGGCAACGTTGAGACCCATGACGAGTTCGAGCTTGGTGATCGGCGTAACAAGGTATCCCTCGTGTACGCCGCGCGCCTTGTCATCGATGTAGAGCATGCCGCCGCCGATCATGACGGAGATGTACATGGCCAGCGCTATCGAACCGGAGAGCAGGTACTTCATGTATTCGACGTAGGGATAGAGCTCGACGATTTCGAGTGCGATGTTCTTGACCACGCGATCCTGGATCACGGGCGCATTGAGAGCATCAACAAGGGATTGCATTTCGCCCTCTATGCTGCCACTCATGATCTGGTCCGAGTTGTCGACTACGAGGCCGATTCGAGGCGCGTCCTGCGAGTAGACGCGGCGGGAGTATTGCGCGGGGATAATGATGGCCGCATCGACCTTTCCGGTGCGCACGTCCTCTTTTGCGGCGGTTTCGTTGTCATAGGGAATGGTGGTGAAGGTTGCTATGTTCGCGGCAATCGAATCGAAGGCCTCGTGCACCTTGACTGCCTGGGGGCCGCCATCATGATCGACGACCGCTACCTTCGCGCCCCGGATGTGACCACCATAAGCATGACCGAGGATGATGAGCTGCACGATGGGCAGCATCATCGACATGATCATCAGTACCGGCGAGCGGAAGAATTTCCGCATTTCACGCTCAACAATGGCAAGGAACCTGTTCATGGTCTCGCCCCCGGCCGTGGCGGCATCTGGAAGACCGCCTTCACCGTCTCATCGCGCAACTGCCTTCCCGTGTAATGGACGAAGACGTCGTCAAGGGAAGTGTTTTGAACGCTAAGGGAGTGCAGTTGCTCACCCATTGCCTTGGCCATCTCGACAAGGTGAGCGGTGGTCTGAGAACCATTTGAGGTGAGGATTCGATACACACCCGCGGATTGCGGCTGAACCTCGGTTACGTCGGGCAGCTTTTCGAGACGCGCTTTCCATTCGTCGTCTTCGCGGCCGAACTGAACTTCGACGACGTTGGATCCGGGCACGCTCTGCTTCAGCTCGACGGGAGTTCCGAGCGCTACCAGCGTGCCGTGGTCGACGATGGCAATGCGATCGCAGAGGCGGTCGGCTTCTTCCATATAGTGCGTTGTCAGGAGCATGGTGAGGTGGCGCGTCTTTTTGAGGTTGTTCAGCATTTCCCAAACCGCGATGCGCGAAACCGGATCGAGGCCGGTTGTGGGCTCGTCGAGAAAAAAGATTCGCGGGTTGTGCACCAGTCCGCGCGCAATCTCAAGTCTGCGGCGCATGCCGCCGGAAAGCGTCTTGGTCTGCGCGGTTCGCCACTTGGTGAGGTCGACGGCCTCCAGGACTTCGGCGATGTTCTTCTCCCGCTGGACACGCGGTACGCTATAGAGCTTGGCGTAAATGATGAGGTTCTCTTCCACGGTCAGGTCCTGGTCACTGGTCATGGCCTGCGGGATGACGCCGATCATTCGCCGCACTTCGTTCGCTTCCTTGCTCACATCGTGTCCGCCAACGATCGCCTTTCCGGAGGTGACCGGGATCAGCGTTGTCATCATGCGGATGAGGGTGCTCTTGCCGGCTCCGTTGGGACCGAGGAGGCCGAAGATCTCGCCCTCGGCCACCTCGAAGGTCACACCTTTCACAGCTTCGAAGTCACCATACTTCTTCACGATATGATCCACGCGAATTGCAGCCGATGGCTGGGTCTCTAAAGGATCAGGCGTGGGCGTGACTGTGCGCGCATGCGAGGTCATTGCTTCACCAGCTTGGCTTTGGGGACGAATACTTCTGCTGTCATTCCCGGCACGAACTTTTCATCTGGGTTGGGAATCAGGAGCTTGATCTGCACGGTCTTGATGTCGCGCTTGCGGCCGCCGTTAATGTCGCGCTGGGTGGCAAAGTCGGCGAGTCCTGCTTTTGCTATTACCTTGCCTTGAACGGAGGCGCCGCTGGGCATCTGCACGCGCAGGCTGTCGCCTAACTGAACTGCATCGGCCTGGGTTTCGGGAACGGGCGCGTAGACCCAGGTTTGCGTCAAATCCGTGACGGTTGCGATGGTGCCGCCTGCTGCCAACACTTCACCCTGGCGGGCAGCAAGCACATTCACGGGGCCTGAAACGGGCGCGAAGACTTTGGCGTAGCCGAGCTGTACGTTGGCCTGGTCGGCAAGGGCCCTGGAGTTTTGCACGATTCCCCGGGTGGAGGCAACGGTTTTGGCGGAGACCTGTGCGAGCAACTCGTGTGCCTGCGCCTGCTGCAAGGCAGCCTGAGCTGCCGCGACATTCGCGTGCGCGGTCTCAACGGCGGCCTGTGCGGCGTTGAGACTCGTTTCGGCTTCGTCTCGCGCCTGAGCACTCGCAATCCCTTGCTTGGCGAGCGCGACGGTGCGCGTGGTATCCGCCTGCTGATGAGCGAGATTCGCTTGTGCCTGGGCGAGGGCGGCCTGGCTCGCTTTAACCTGTGCCTGAGCGTTGATAGTGGCGCTTGTTACCTCGCCCTGATTCTGCTGCAAGGTGGTCTCGGTCTCGGCAAGTTTTGATTGATTGCTCAGCACCGTGGCGTCAGCAGCTTTCTGAGCGGCCGCCAGGTCCTCACTTTCCACCACTGCGATCAGGTCGCCAGCCTTCACAATCTGGCCCTCTTCCACATTGAGTGCCTCAATGCGACCGGGAATCTTCGCGCTGACCAGCACCTCGTTCGCATCCACCGTTCCGATCAGCTTGAGGTCACCGGACGTCCGTGCGGTCACGAGATACCAGACGAACGAGCCAACCACCAGCAGGCCCAAAATTACAAAAACCCTGTTTCTTGCGTTCATCGTTTCTCCCAGAACATTTTTCGCTCAGCATTCAACTCCGGCATCGGAGAATCGGCGAGCACTTTTGCAGCGATCTGCGCCCCGAGTGCACGGTCCACAAAGACCGCCTGACCCAGAAATTCCACGACCGATCGGCGCCGTTCTGCCAGGACTTCCGGTGCGAAGGGTTCAAAGGGCAGCAACATTCTCCAAACGGGGGCGACGAGGAAATAAAAGACGTTCGCTCCCAGAGCGGCGAGGTGAAGCTGGAGCCAGTCCACGTCGATCAGTTCGCCGGAGGAGATGCCCTCGCGCACCATCGATTCGAACATTGCTTGAATCGGCGAAAAGACACGCTTCACGAGAATCCCCATGGCCCCGGGCTCGCCCTGGTGCATGCGCATCATCTCCTGCTGCATCAGGCTCTGAAATTCGCCCTGAGTCAGGACCCGATCGAAGTGGTCGAGGGACGCGCGCAGGAGCCGCTCTCCCGGGGACGCCTTGGAAAGAAACACAGCCATCGATCTGTCGCGGATCTTCGCGGAGATCATCTCGACAGCAGCCACGTAGAGGTTTTCCTTGCTGTCGAAGTGGTAGTAGAGGAGAGCCTTGTTGACGCCGGCGGCAGAGGCGATCTGGTCCATGCGAGCTCCCGCAAAGCCGAGGGTGCTGAATTCGCGGAGGGCGGCGTCGAGGATTTTGGCGCGGGTTTCCGCCGACCGGTCGTTGCTTAGGCCTGCTCCGAGTTGTATGTCTGATTCCATGTTTGACCAAACGATTTAACTAACTGGTTAGTAAAATAAGGCAAAGTCCAGCTTTTTGCAACCGAATACAACGGCTGTCAGATCATTGCATTTGTTTTCAGCTATATACGACTTGGATTAAAGAGGCAATCTGACTGAAGCCGGAATTCCGAAGGGTCCCGAATTCTAGCGATCTCGGCTTCGTGACGAATTTCACTTCCGCTTGGATTTGGCTTCGTCGAGTGCTTTCTCGACCACGGCGCGCACGGCGAATGCCAGGACCTCATCGGCCTGCTTGGTGTCGAGACCTCGATATCCTTCAGCGCAATCATTGGCTCCCAGCCGATGAGGACGCACAACGCCGAGACGAGGCGCTCGAACTGCCTGGATGTGAGCTTCTCGCGAGCGGGCGCGAGCGCTTTCTCGATCCATTGCACTCGACGGTATCCGCGGAGGGGACCGCCAGCAGCGGGTTCGTCGGCATCGACCGTGAGCCGGATTCCAGAAGATCTTCGCGAGTTGCGATATCGTCTCGCTCGGACCGGCACCCAAATGAAGGTGCCGTCAGGCGCAGGAGGGTCTTGCACCGATCTTATGGATCGTCACAGGGCAAGGGTCTTACGACGAGAGATGGGGCGTTAATCCGCGCCGTATACCGGAATTGCGGCTCCGTGAACGACCTTCGCCTCGTCGCTCGCGAGGAACAAAATCACGCGGGCGATGTCTTCGGGCTTGGGCCAGGTGGAAAAGTCAGCACCGGGCATCGCTTTTCGGTTTATCTCGGTGTCGATGATGCTGGGAAGTACGGAGTTGATGCGTATACCGGTTCCTTTCACGTCGGCTGCGAGGGAATCGATCATGGCGACGGCGGCCGCCTTGGAGGCCGCGTAGGCGGCCGCGCCTGCACCATGATCGAGTGCAGCTTTCGCCGCGACATTCACGATTGCTCCATGTTTCTGTTTGAGCATGGGAACGACAGCCGCACGTGACAGTGCGTAGCCGGATCGCAGATTGAGGGCCAGCATTTGATCGAATGTTTTCGTTTCCAGTTCCCAGAGCTTAATGCCACCAGCATAGGCGCCTACGGTGTTAACGAGCGCATCGAGCTTCCCGTAGCGCTCAACAATTTGAGTCACGAGCTGCGTTACCGCGGATTCGTCGGTTACATCGACGCGGTGGCCTTCGAGCGATGAAGCGGAGTTGCCGGCGGCTTTCTGTAATTCCGAGAACTCATCCTCTTTGCGATAGGTGACGACGGTTGTGGCGCCTTCCTGCAGAAAAGCGAGGCTGACTGCGCGTCCGAGGCCCCCGGTACCACCGGCTACCAGCACCACGTTGCTTTTGAATCTTGAGTTCATCGGTCACCTCGTCTCAGATCAATCTTCATCCAGTCTCTACCATATGGGCGGCCTCAGACCAGGGTTCACGATTCCGCTCTTCTACACTTGAACCAGCCATGACTGACCGCGCAAACCCCACCCCGCCTGTTGCTCGCAAAGACCGCAGAGAGACGACCCTCCACGGTGTGACCCTTACCGACGATTATGCGTGGCTTCGAGAGAAGGAGGACCCGGAGGTTACCGGGTATCTAGCCGCCGAAAATACCTATGCTGAGGCGCTCACAGCCGATCTGGGGCCGTTGCGCGACGAACTATACGGCGAGATGCTGAGCCACATCAAGCAGACGGATGAGTCGGCGCCTTATCGCGAGGGAGACTGGTGGTACTACATCCGCACGGAAGAAGGGAAGCAGTACTCCATTTTCTGCCGGAAGAGGGGATCGGAAATTGCTCCTGAGGGAGCTGAGGAGATTATTCTCGACGGCAACCAGCTTGCCGAGGGGCAGGCATTCTTCGCGATTGGAGCGACCGATATCTCGGACGACGGACGCTGGCTTGCGTATACGACCGATGTTTCGGGGTTCCGCCAATACACGCTGCACATCAAGAACCTTGAAACAGGCGAGACTCTTCCTGATCCTCCCCATCCGAGTCCGCAGGAGCGGGTTGGTTCGCTGACATGGACCTCGGACAATCGGACGCTGTTCTACACGGTGGAAGACGAGGAGCAGAAGAGGCAGTTTCAGCTCTACCGGCACACACTGGACGCTCCCTACAGCGATGACGTGGTGGTGTATCAGGATGACGATGAGCGTTTCAATATTGGCGTGGGCCGCACACGCGATGGGAAGTTCCTTGTGCTTGAGTGCGGCAGCCACACTACGACCGAGTGCCTTTTTCTGGCGGCTGACAAGCCGACTGGCGAGTTCACGGTTATCAGCCCACGCGAGGACGAGCACGAATACTCCATCGATCACCGCAATGGACAGTGGTTCATCCGGACTAATGATCTCGGCCGGAACTTCCGACTTGTTACCGCGCCAGTCGGTGCGTTTTCGCGTGAGAACTGGGTTGAGCGGATTCCGCATCGCGAAGCCGTAATGCTCGAAGACTTCGATTTGTTCGCCGGCTTCTTTGTTGCCTGCGAACGCGAAGATGGTTTGCCACGCCTGCGCCTCTGGCAGTTTCAGGATGATAGCCCGGAGGCCAATCCGGGAGGCGAGATCGCTTTTCCAGAGCCTGCCTACAGCGCCTCGCCGGGGATCAACCGCATCTGGGAGACGAAACTCTTTCGCTATGGGTATCAGTCGCTGGTTACGCCGGGATCGGTCTTTGAATACGACCTGGATTCGCGCGAGTCAAAACTGCTGAAGCAGCAGGAGGTCCCGGGTGGGTTTGACCGGACGCTGTATGCAAGCGAGCGGGTCCATGCGATCGCGAGCGACGGAGTGAAGGTGCCTATCTCGCTGGTCTACCGGCGAGACAAATTTGCGAAGGATGGCAAATCGCCACTGTATGTCTACGGCTACGGGTCGTATGGCTATGCGCTTCCGCTCGGTTTTAACTCGAACCGGCTGGCGCTGCTCGATCGCGGCATCGTTATGGCGTATGCGCATATTCGAGGCGGCGGGGACCTGGGGAAGCCCTGGCACGATGCGGGGAAGATGCTCGTGAAGCGGAACACCTTCACCGATTTCATCGCCGCGGTTGAGCACCTGACCGGAAATGGCTATGGCGACAGGTCCCGAGTTGCCATTGAGGGCGGGTCGGCCGGAGGACTGCTAATGGGCGCCGTGAGCAACCTGCGGCCGGATCTCTTCCGCGTGGTGCTGTCTCATGTTCCGTTCGTGGATGTGATGAACACGATGCTGGACGCGTCGCTTCCGCTAACTGTTCCGGAGTATGAAGAGTGGGGTGACCCGAACGAGGAGGAGTACTTCAAGTACATGCTCAGTTACTCGCCTTACGACAACCTGAAGGCTGCGGGGTATCCGGCGATGCTGGTGAAGACTTCGCTGAACGACAGCCAGGTGATGTACTGGGAGCCTGCAAAATACGTGGCGAAACTTCGCACGCTGAAGACCGACGAGATGCCGCTGCTGCTTGTTACCAATATGGAAGCCGGACATGGCGGGGCGAGCGGGCGGTATGACTACCTGAAGGAGATTGCGTTCGATTACGCGTTTCTGTTGCGGGAATTAGATATCGTGTGACACCTGATACAGAATCGCCGGAAATGGCGAGACACAATCTGGAGTCTGCAAGATAGATTCCACTGGTTGTCGCGGGTTTCTTATGAATCGCTTATCTGTCATTGGAAGCGTCGTTTTACTCGGCGTTGCTTTTTCGAATTCACATCTTCTGCTGTCAGCACAGGCCGATGATTCGGAGGGTTCTGTTAAGGTCTACACCGTCAGCTCCGACGTTACCGCGCCAGAACTTATTCACAATGATTTCTCGAGCATTCTGCGCACCGGTTGTCGTGAGATGGAGTCCGGAAGTGTCCGGCTATCGTTGATCGTCGACCAGACTGGAAAGCCTCGCAGAGTCTTCTTCGTCCACCCGCTTGGCAAGAGCCTGGATCGAGTGGCGCTTCAAGTCGTAGAGGCAGACCGGTTCACTCCCGGCAAACGCGACGGTGCACCTGTGGCTGTGGCAATGTTTATTGACCTTACGCTCGAAGGTTGCGTGGTTGCGGAGAAGTCAGACTCAGGCGAGGAGATTCTTCAAGAACACTTGAGAACGGCCCCCGAACAGACGTTGTCGCGCAATGAAAATGTGCCACCGAATCTTTTCTTGCGCGATACGGAGTCGCAACCGGGGGACAACTCCTTACATAGAATTGGCAAGGGAGTTACTGCCCCATTTCCAATCGCCACTCCCGAAGCCACATTTCCTCCGGACAAGAACCTGCGAAAAGTCGGAATCTGTGTCCTCAGCGTAATCATCGACGCAAACGGTCTGACGCAGTCTCCGAAGATCTTTCGCTCCCTCAGTCCTGCCATGGATCAGCAGGCGCTGGCGGCAGTGGAACGGTATCGATTCAGACCAGCCATGGCGGCCGGACAGCCCGTGCCCGTCAAGCTGACGATTAACGTGAATTTCAGATGATCGCCGCTGTTTCAAGCCGCGAAGCATGCGCCCATAGCCCGAGCCCCGGATTCGCGATGAAGAAGATCTCCTCGCCGTTCACGGTGTTCCATCCGTGTGAGAGCTTGTCGGGGTTGTAGAGTTCCTGCATCCTGGTTAGGTCGCCATAACTGAAGCCGACGCCCTCGATCTCTTCGCGGCTGAGTTCTCCGGGACACCATGTGATCTTGAACCGTCCCTCGGATGAGGAATGAATGAGGTGCGCGGCGGCGCCGAGTTCAGCCACCAGGTCTTCGTTATTCTCGACAGCTTTCAGCGTTGCCGGAGTGCCGTAATAGCCATACTTGCGAATCAGGGTATCGATGGTCTTGTCTTCTCCGAAGCCGCTGACCGCGGGAGCGAGGATGATCAACTCGCCGCCATCGGCGAGGGCCATGCGCGTGCGGTAGACGGCTTTGTTCCCGAGCCAGGTAGTGTGAAACTCGCGGGGATCGAGGAATACTACAGCCTTCTGGATCGGCTTTTCGACCATCTCGAAGTTCACCTTGAGGCTAAGTTCCGCGGCGCGATGGAAGCACTCGTCGTCGTCTCCGATGAAGAGGCCGCGCAGGGCCAGGCCGCCGTCAGCGCTGCGTCCCACGACGGTTTGTACATAGATGATCGGCACGTCTTTCAGGAAAAGCTGCGAGGCGCGATTCAGAACGGCACGAACGGGGTTTTCAGCGCGACCCATAATGCGCTCGAGACCGTAAACCGCACCGAGATAGTGGCTGCGATTGATCCCGAGCCGGCCTCCGGTGCCAATGAGGATGTTCTTGTTGTAGTTGGCCATTCCGATGACTTCGTGAGGCACGACCTGGCCGATGGAAAGGATCAGGTCGAACTCCCCACCACAGATCAACCGGTTCACCTGAGCCGGCCACGCGAAGTCCAGCTTTCCCTCTGACACCTGGCGGATGAAGTCCGACGGGATTTCGCCTAACGTCTCGATGTCCGTCCGCCAGTTGTGCACCTTGAACAGTTCGTGGGGTATGCCGGGGTACATGTGGTCGATTTGCGCGGGAGTCATGGGGGTGTGCGTGCCGATCGCGGGCAGTACGGCTTTCAGGCGATCGCCGAGAATCTGGAATGCAGCGCAGGTGAGGGGCCCGGACTGGGAGTGCAGCCGCGTAATGTCCGGCGGGACGGCCAGAACCCGCTCGCGGCGGCCCAACTGTGCGAGGCTGTCCTTGAGCAGATCGAATGCCTGCGTCGGGGTGATTTCGAGATCTTCGCTGCCGATTGCACAGTACAAAGCCATGCTCTTAACTTTAAACCTGACGTGGAGCGTTCCGCTTGTCCGGATTCCGCTGGGCGCCGCCGCCTTGCATCAATTTCTTGCGAGAAATGGCGTAGAAAAATTCCGATCGCCTCTTGTCTGATCCGTCAGGCAGTCGATTACAATCCCTTTCACCCGGTCAGGAAAGATGCGTTCACTTCTCCTGCCGCCGAAGTGCGTTCGAGAGCACAGCGGGATCGAAAGAGGAGCTGATCATGGAAATCGTTTCAGTCGGACCCGAGTGGGCAAAGCAAGTCGTCTGTGGAAGCTGCCGCAGCACCATGAAGATCGGCCAGCCTGATCTTGGCTGGTTCAAGAAAGCCACCTGGGATAGGGGGTATCTTGGTTTTCGGTGCGGACATTGCCGGACGGTGATTCTGTTCGATGACAGTCTGTCTGACGGCAAAAACAGGGAGTGGGTCCATGCTGAGTGTGATTACCCACCGATCCATATCGGCCAGGCGCTCCGCAATAAGAAGGTCGAACCGATCTGATAAGCCCCCGCTTAGGGCGGAACGATTGGGTAGCGGAACGATTGGGTAGGGACTGATGTGTAAACGGGTCGCGGAAATTGAGAAGCGCCATGATATGGTGGGCGGTCAGGGACTCGAACCCCGGACCCCTTCCTTGTAAGGGAAGTGCTCTAACCAACTGAGCTAACCGCCCACGCAGGCGGGCCCCAAAGATGGGCTTCTCTCATAATACCAGCCGTTTGATCGGTCGATTTAGCAGTGTAGAAACATAGCCGCCTGCGCGATCGGTCACAAGCAAAATCGTTTTTCATGCCGGTGTTGGTAATCTATTGTTCGTGCCTCGACTGATAGTGAATGCCGATGATTTTGGAATCGCCCCGGGTGTCAACCGCGCGATTCTGGAACTTCACGCGGCTGAGGTGTTGACCAGCGCAACGCTCATGGCGCGGGCTCCTGCCACAGAAGAAGCAGTAAACATGGCGCTCGCCATGCCCACTCTCGGGGTGGGCTGCCACATTGTTCTTGTCGACGGGGAACCGGTATCCGACCGCCAACGCATAACGTCGCTGATCGACCGCGCGTCGGGCGCATTCCAGCCCACTTTGGGGAGCTTTCTCAAGCGGCTCTATACGGCTCGCATTCGCAGTGCAGACATCGAAGCGGAAGCCGCGGCGCAAATTGCCTTGCTTCAGAGCTTCGGGCTGCGTTTGACACATGTGGATACTCACAAACACCTGCACATGTTTCCGCCGGTTCTGCGGCCGGTGCTGCGCGCGGCGAAGGCAGCCGGCATTCACGCGGTCCGCAACCCATTTGAGCCGCTTTGGAGTATCAATGCGACAAAGGATGCTCCTGACGCTCGCCGGGCGCAGGTTGTTTTGCTACGGCGTTTCGAATCCAGCTTTCGGCGCATTGTGGCTGAAGAGGGCTTCGTGACAACCGAGGGTTCGATTGGGGTATTGTCGACGGGAACTCTCAATATCGGAGTTCTTCACAGCCTGCTTGCGGCAATGCCCGACGGAACATTTGAGTTTGTTTCTCATCCCGGCTATAGAGACGAAATTCTAGCCAGCGTGAATACCCGGCTGCATGAATCGCGCGAAATCGAGCGCAACGCGCTTATGGCTATGAAGGAATACCAGGGGCTTGACTTGATCTCGTTTGCGGATCTGAGCCGGGCCATTGAACAAAAGGCAGCGAGTTGAGATGACGCACAGGCGAACGTGCATCTTGACGGGTCCGAGAGACGTCCAATCCGAGTAGGCAGCCTGGATCAACTGAAAGCAACCTCGACAAGGCAAGGCGCAGAATGCGAATCGGGATTACGTGCTATCCAACCTACGGCGGTTCCGGAGTTGTCGCCACCGAACTTGGCATCGAACTCGCCGCTTCCGGTCACGAGGTTCATTTCATCTCCTACTCGCAGCCTTTTCGCCTGAGCGGACGCGACGACGGCATCTTTTATCATGAGGTCCCGGTTTCGAGTTATCCGCTGTTCGAGTTTCCGCCTTACGACCTTGCTCTTGCGTCGCGGATGGCTGAAGTTGCCGAGTTCTGCAACCTCGATCTTCTCCATGTTCATTACGCCATCCCTCATTCGGTAAGCGCGCTTCTTGCGCGCCAGATGCTGGCGACGCGGAATCGCAGGCTGCCCTTTGTAACGACGCTGCACGGGACGGATATCACCCTGGTTGGCCTCGATCGCAGCTACCTCCCGATTACGCGCTACTCGATCCAGGAGAGCGATGGCGTCACGAGCATTTCCCGCTACCTCAAAGACAAGACGGTCGGTGATTTTGATATTTCGAGGCCTATAGAAGTCATCCCCAACTTCGTCAACTGCGACGTTTACACGCCGATAAGCGATGAAGAGGAGCGAGCCAAGGCGCGTGCGCGTTTTGCTAAAGCAGATGAGGCCATTTTTATCCATCTGTCGAACTTCCGTCCTGTGAAGCGAGTGGTGGACGCGGTCAAGATGTTTTCGCAAGTGGTTCGGGACGTTCCTGCACAGCTCGTCCTGGTAGGCGACGGACCCGATCGCTCTGCCGCAGAGTGGCTGGCGCACGATCTGAAGATCAACGATCGCGTTCACTTTCTGGGCAAGCAGGAACGGGTGAACGAGCTTCTGCCGCTTGCTGACCTGATGCTTCTGCCCAGTGCACTTGAGTCCTTTGGGCTGGCAGCGCTTGAGGCTATGGCCTGCAAGGTCCCCACTATTGCTACCAGAGTCGGCGGTATACCGGAACTGATTGAAGACGGCGTGACCGGTCTGCTCTACCCCGTAGGTGATGTCGATGCCATGGCGACCGGCGCGATTGCTCTGCTGAAGGATCGGGTGCGATTCGAAGCGATGCGCGATGCTGCCCGCAAGGACGCACAAAAGCGCTTCTGCGCCTCGCTCGTTATCCCGAAGTACGTCAAGTTCTACGAGCAGATTCTGGGAAGATGAAAGATGGTTTAGGGCTTCCCTGGATCATGCGTTCACAGGAGAAGTAGTCTTCATTCCGGATTTGACGAGCCCATCCAGCAGGTGCTCGACGAGCGCGGGATCCCACCATTTGGACATTTCTTCGCGGGCAACCGATGCGAAGCCGGGTCTTGCGGCTTCGAGTGAATGCAAGAACCTGGCGGCGTTTTTGATATCGGCGAGTTGCCCGTATGAAGCGGCGAGGACGAGGCTGGTTCGCCAGAAGTTCGGCATATCGATGCGCAGGCCGATATCGATTGCGTTCGCGTATTCGCCTTTGCGGTATGCGTTAAACAGATGCGCAAACCAGTACCAACCTGGATGATGAGGATTGAGGTCGTGGGCACGTTCGGCCAGGGCGCAGCCCAGGCTCCATTCGCCTGAGAAGGCGATGAGGAAAGCAAGATAGGCGATGGTGAAGCCATCCAGGGGATTGAGAGTGATGGCTCGATCTGCGGCGGCGCGGAAAGCTTCTTGTTCCTTTCGAAAAAAGAAAATTGACGCGAGCGCATGGTGAGTCAGGTGATTTGAGGGATCGCCTTCGAGGGCGCGCTGGGCCGCTGAAAATGCGCGGCCGAGGGGATCGGGGCGGAGATTGAAACCCTGTGCGAATTCTTCTTTGTAAATGATCGAGAGCATGGTCCAGCAATCAGACTGAGTGGGAGCGATCTGGACGGCGTGCTCGAGAGCGGCTCGGGACGAAGCATGATCTTCGGCGGACAGATGCTGAAAATATGCGAAAGTCCGGAGCACAGCTTCGCTGGGCGACATCTGATCAACGGGCTTAGCGCGGAGCGACTCGCTAATGGAGCGGGTGAGGATACCGCGGCCGTCGGCGATGGTGGAGACTACCAGGGGAACGAGATAGTCCTGCAGATCGAAGAGGGAATCGGGCTCGAAGGGTTGCTCGTAGGTTTCGAACCAGAGATCGAGTCCGGAAACAGCATCGATGAGCCGAACGGTAACGCGCAACTTTGATCCAGCCTGACGAAGCGTGCCCTCCATCACGTATCGGGCACCGAGTTCACTGCGAATGAACCGGAGGTCGAAGTTATCAACGGCGAAGCGTTGCGTGAGACTTTGAGCGATGACCGGAATGTAGGAAAAGCGAAGAAGGCCGGAAATCAACTCGGCGGCGAGACCCTCAGCGAAGGCTCCGATCTCGGGGACGACTGAGCTGATTTTGAACGGGAGAACGGCAATGGAGAATCCATTGCCGGCGGCGATGGGCCGCGGCGGGAGATCGGTCTTAGGTTCAGGCTTCTGAGCTAAGAGAGAGGTTACCGGGGCGACAAATCGATAACCGCGCTTGGGAATGGTTTCGATATATACAGGTGCGTTCGCCGAATCGCCGAGCGCAGAGCGAAGCCTCATCATCGCGGTGTTCAAGCCGTGGTCGAAATCGACAAAAGTATCGGAGGGCCAGAGCAGCCGGCGGAGTTCTTCGCGCTTGACGAGTTCACCGGCATGATCGACGAGGTGTACAAGAATGCGGAATGATTGCTCGCGGAGCCTGACGCTGGTACCGCTACGACGTAATTCGGCGTTGCGAGCATCGACCTCGTAGACGCCAAAACGCCAGATACCGCGATGATTTTCGAGGGTTTCCAACATTGAATCCCCCAAATATGCCTTTCGCGCGAGTCTAGCACGGGAATGGCTATTAGAGGTGTGAGATAGCGAGGTCACGAGAGGAGGTAAATTTCCGTTGAGGAACGAGTTGCGTGGCTAGGTAAATTTGAGTTTGGGATTACCTCCAGTGCATTGAGGAAATCAGGCTGTGGGCGCAGTCTCTGAGAATGCAAGGCCGGAACGGGTAAACCAACCGGCAGCCAACTCAAACGGAGGAACTCCCCCATGAACCGCCCAGTTTCCAGTTTGAAAAACGCGATGATGATCGCGGCTCTTGCGCTTCTGCCGTTTGCAGCGGTGCACGCTTCAGCTCAGAACAGTGCGCGAGTGAACATTCCATTCGCCTTCCAGGCAAACCACGCCAGTCTCCCCGCCGGGCATTATCGAGTGATTGCATCGCAGTCGACCCTGACGTTTATCGATGATGACACGGGAAGAGTGCAGGCGATGCTATTGACCCGGGACGACTACGGATCTGCGGCACCCGAACGGGGACGGCTGGAGTTTTACGTCAGCGGTACCCGTCATATGCTGACAGACGTGCAGTTCGCCGGATCCAGCAAGGAGATCGTCATGCTGCGCCAACCGCAGAAGGAGAAGACGGTCGCCCAGAATGCCAACCCAGAGGGCGATACGATTCAGATCGCGATGAAGTAACCTTGTTGCGAAGGAAAGGGCCGGATGCTCCCCCAGCATCCGGCCCTTTGCTTTTGAGGTGTTCGCCTTCCACGCTATTGGGAGGCACCTACCGAAATGGGATTTGCAGGGAACCTTGCGACGGCGCGGACCGTACAATTGAGTGCGATGGACGCTCTTCACCGCAGGACCTGTTGGATCAGTGAGTTTTCGAACCGGTTTCGCTTTCGCGGGCTGATCTTCGCGGCTCTCATCCTTCTTTCCCTCCCAAATCTGCTGGCCGAGCAGGTCAGCCAATTACCCAAGCCCGCTGACTACGTAAATGACTTCGCGCATGTGCTGTCGCCGGATGCAGCGGCCAAACTGAGCCGGATCTGCTCGGAACTGGACCACTCGCAGGCCAATGCGCAGGTGGCAGTGGTGACGGTGCGGAACCTGGACGGCCAGGATGCGGCCGATTGGGCCAATGAGCTCGAAGACAAATGGCACATGGGCAAGAAGGGGTCCGATCGCGGAGTGCTGGTGCTGCTTGCCGTAGACGACCGCAAGTATCGCATCGATGTGGGGTATGGTCTCGAAGGTATCCTCAACGATGCGCGGGTGGGAGATATCGGGCGATCGATGATCCCGAGTTTGCGCAGCAGGGACTATGACGGAGCGATTTTAGGGGCAGTGGGGCAGTTGGCGAAGGTTATTGCCGTTGATGCGCACGTGACCCTGAGCGATGAGTTGCCGAATCCGCCGCCAGTTCGACATAAGCAACACAATGGATCGGGGCTGATCGGGCTGCTTCCTTTTCTCATTCTGTTCCTGATATTCGGTGGATTTGGGTTGTTCAGGATTTTGTTCTGGGCTGGATTGTTCAGTAGCGCGCTGGGAGGAAGGCGTTATTCTGGCGGTCCCGGGCCGTTTATCGGTGGCGGGGGCTGGGGCGGCGGTGGCGGCCTTGGTGGGGGTGGGAGCTCCGGTGGCGGAGGGTTTGGTGGGTTTGGAGGGGGAGATTTTGGCGGCGGCGGAGCCGGCGGAAGCTGGTGAGATACAGGGATCAGGAAAATAAGAAACAGGAGCATGAGCTCCCGAGTGGTCGGGAAACCGGTGTGATCTCTGCGGAGCAGAGGTCGGAGGAGAGACGAACTTTATGAGCAAGGGACTGCTGGTTGGGTTGGGTGTGGTTGGCGTGATTGTGGTGGCGTTGCTGTTGGTGGGCGGCAGCTATGTCAGTGCCAAGAACCAAATGGTGGCAAAGGACCAGGCGGTGAAGTCGGCATGGTCCGAAGTCGATGTGCAACTGCAACGGCGTGCAGACCTGATTCCGAACCTGGTGGAGACAGTGAAGGGATTCACCAAGGAAGAAAATTCGGTATACGCCGATATCGCGAACGCTCGGGCTGGCTTGCTGAGCGCGCAAGGACCTGAGGCGAAGATCGCCGCCAACGGACGACTGGACTCAGCGTTCGGGAGATTGCTCGCGCTCACGGAAAACTATCCGCAGTTGCGCTCGAGCGAACAGTTCATGCGGTTGCAGGATGAACTGGCCGGGACAGAAAATCGGATCGGCGTGGCCAGACGGCGTTATAACCAGGCGATTCAGGACTACAACACATTCATTGGACAGTTCCCCAACAGCATCTGGGCGGGAATGGCTGGATATCACACGAATGATGCGTACTTCAAGGCGAGTGAAGGCGCGCAACAAGTTCCTAATGTGAAGTTTTGAGAATTGCAGCGGTGAGTCCTCAGCTGTCAGGTTGATCGTGCAGCTCAGTAAGAGCGAGCCTCGATCTCCGGGGCTGAGGACTCAGTACCTTTGGCACTGCGCGAGTGCGATCGATCACCGAGGATACTGAGGTTTTCAGGCAAAGTGGAATTATCCACGAAGGCTGACGGCCACTTCAACGACGAAGACCCGTCGTTGGGGACCTCGGAGGTTTTTCTGCTGTGTTGCGGTTAGATTATTTGTCATGCTGTCTTACTGTTTTGTCGACGATCCTGGTTGGACAAAAGCGATGGGTGGGGCTGGTTGTTGCCGGCGTGAATAGCGCCATAATTTCCATGATTGGCCTGCGAACGGGGCAACTTGGATTTATTCCTGCAAACCTATTCTGCATCGGGGTGTATATCTTCAGCATTCGGTCGTGGGTAAAGGAGAGCGGCTCATAGTTGAAGCCGGATTCCCGCAGCCGAGCTGGTCACCAATACGCGAGACAAACGAAAGGGTCATCCATTGCGGATGACCCTGGTCGCTTGCGAAAGCTGCGATGGTCGTGCGACTCACCGGAGGCGGCCCGCCTTCCTTACTTGAAGGAGGCGATGGCGCTGGCTTCGTCGTCGTAGATGTCGAAAACGGTGTAGAGCTTGGTGAGCTGCAGAACGTCCTTGACCTTTTTGGTCAGGTTGAGCAGCTTGAGGGTGGCGCCCTGGTTTTTGGCGGTGGTATAGGCGCCCACGAGTTCGCCAAGGCCGGAGCTGTCGATGTAGTTGACGTCGCCGAGGTTGAGCAGCATGCTCTTCGAACCTTTGCTGATCAGGTCACGAATGGCCTCGCGCAGTTGCACACTACCCTCGCCCAGAGTGATTCGCCCGCTGAGGTCCAGGACGGTTACGCCGTCCAATTCACGGGAAGCAATAGTAAGTGCCACGAAAATTCCTCCTTTTGTGAGTCATACAAGTTATAGCATCTTCACGCCGCCCTGCAAGTGAGCAAAACGGGCCGTTCCGAAAGACTTTTTTGTGGATCGATTATTACGAGTTCAAAACAGCAAAGCTGAGATGCCTCACGTTTGTTCTTGCGCCGGGGTGAGATGTTTGATGAGCGTAAGTTCAGTGCCGGGCTGCAATTGCCGGAAGTGAACCTCGTCCATGAAAGAGCGGATAAGGAAGATGCCGCGGCCGGTGCCGCGCAGGAGGTTTTCGGGTGCGAGGGGGTCGGGCAGGTTTTCCCAGTCTACCCCCTTGCCTTGATCAGCAATGGTGAAGATCAGCGATTTGCCGTTGTTTTCAAAACTGGCCGTGATCTGCTTTGCGGGATCGTAGTCGTTGCCATGAAGGACGGCGTTTACGGCCGCTTCCCGCACGGCCATCGTGATGCGGAAGCGCTCATCTTCATCGATGCCAGCCTCCGCGGCGAGCTTATCTGCGGCAGCTTCAACCTCGCTGACGCTCTCCATCGTAGAGGCCAAGGAAAAACTAAGTTTTCCGGCTTTTGGATTGGTCACCGGTTTCGTCTCCACCTCTACCGGGAGTGGCAAAGCGCCCACCTGCCGCGAGAGGAAGTGTTTGGTTTTCACGGTTGAACGGGAAAACGTCTATAGAGGGCAGTTTCAAGTGTGGGGCCGCTTGTGTCAAGAACTGGTTTGAGTTAGCTCCCACTTTGCGCGTCTTCGGTGTCTAACGATTCAAGAGGAAAGACGGAATGAGGTCAGGTTTTTGCGTCGCATCAACATTCCTTATTAGCATGAGCGTCGGGTTGAGTGCGCATGCGCAATCGAGCACGAGGAGAGCGCCGAGCGCGGCGCAGTTGGAACTCAGTGCGGAGATCGCAGCGACCACGGATGAGGGTTATCCCGCAGCGTTGCGAGTGACGTTGAAGAACATTGGGAACGTGGCTGTAACGACGCCTTTGCTCGGAAGCGGTTGTCATCCGGATAACGGAGTGCGGATTGAAAGGTTCTGGACAAGTGTTGACGATCAGCGAGGAATCGGGGGCGGGGGCGGCTGCGGCATCAGTGATCAGCCGAGCCTTGACGAAAGAGTAAGGAAAATGTGGATACACCTTGCGCCCGGCGAGTTCATGACGGCTACGCTGCGTCTTGACGCGCCGGATCGGAAGCCAGGATTCGTGGAGTATTGGGTGGAATTCACTCCGCCCGACGCAACAGCAGGCGAGGTAGAGCATTTACTTGAGGCTGGATTCGTGATTCCGACTGACAAACTCGCGACCGAGCATCGGAGCTTCAGAGTCTATTGATCGATTCGCCAATCGAGCATGCCGCATCGAAGAGGTGAGTACTCGGATGGATTCGGAGTCATCATCGGGGTAATCAGCCGGGCCTGATGGAAGTGCTCTCGCAGCAGTACACTCAGCTTATGAACCAGCGTTCGACATCCCGCGTAAGTTTGACGGCCTTGCTGGGCACACCTGTTATTGATTCCCAAGGACACATTCGCGGCAAACTCAAGGACATTGCTGTGGCGACCGGCCCGGATGCCGGCAGGGTTGCGGGGTTGGTGCTGAAGACACGAACAGGGCTGTCTCTGGTGCACTCGCAGGATGTGCGGGAAACTGCTGCAGGGACACTGGAGTTGAGAGATCCGGAGATGCTGGCTCCGCTGAAGGATGAAGGCAACTACATCTACCTTCAACAGGACCTGGTGGACAGGCAGATCATCGACATTCACGGGCGGAAGGTTGTTCGAGTAAACGATGTCGATCTGGAGTGGATGGGCGACGGTGAGGTGCACCTGCTGCGAGTGGCCGAGGTTGAGGTCGGACTTCGTGGCGCGTTTCGACGGGTATTCAAGGGAATACTGCCGAAAACGAAGCTGGATTACTATTCGCGCAAATTCAAGGACCGCGGCATCCCATGGCAATTCGTTGACGTGATTGAGGTGGATCCTGCGCGGCGCGTGAAACTGCGCATTGAGTATGAACGCCTCGCAAAGATGCATCCTTCGGACCTTGCAGAGATCCTGGAGGATTTGAGTCCGGCTGAGCGGGACGCCGTGTTTACGTCGCTGGATGAAGAAGTCGCGGCGGAGACGCTGGAGGAAGTTGATCCGAAGCTCCAAATCTCCCTTCTCGAGAAACTGGACGAAGAAAGAATTGCTGACATCGTAGAGGAGATGGATCCCGGGGCAGCTGCCGACCTGCTGGCAGAGCTTCCGGAAGCCAAGTCGGATGCAATTCTCGAAGAGATGGAGCCGGAGGAGCGGCAAGAAGTTGCCGAACTGCTCGAATTCGATGAGAACTCAGCAGCGGGGGCGATGACGACCGATTTTGTTTACCTCGGCACCGATGCGACGGTCTCGCAAGTCGGACCCGCGTTACGGAGCTTCGATGGGGATATCGAATCCGTGACGGAAATCTATTTGCTGGATGAGAAACGCGTTCTCCGAGGAGCGATCTCTCTAGCGAGATTAGTAGTGGCCCAGCCGGATACGAAACTCTCGCTATTGGCAGAGCTCCGAGTGCTCTCGTGCCCTGCGGACATGAAGCAGAACGAACTTGCAGAGATGTTTGACAAGTACAATTTGCATGCCCTGCCTGTGGTTGACGCGCAGGGGCGTATGGTGGGCGTCGTGCAGGCTGACCATGTCATTAGTTTTCTGCGGGAAAAGATCTAGTAGCCCCCCTTAACGAATCCTGCTAATCTTCGGATCAAGTCAAGCAACGAAAGCGATAAGCCGGCGCTTGCACCGGGATACTTGTATCGTTTGGAGCGACATTTTTTTGCCGTCTCCAAGGATGGGAGAAAACCATGCCGTACGACATAAAAGGAGTTGTGAAGCCGCCGTATCTTCCTCCTGAGGGGCTGGAGCGTCAGGAAATTATTACGCCTGAAGAGAAGATTCCAGCAGGTATTCGAGCCTTTGCATGGATATGCGCGGGCCGCTCGATCATCGATTTCATTTTCGCGTTCATCATGATTTTCGCGCACGGTTCAAGCGTTGCGGTGTTTCTAGGCGAGACGTTTGGCAGCCGGTTTAAGCTCGTTCCACCGATGGCAGAGTTTCTGGTTTCAGGGTTCGTATTCGGCTTCATAGCTACGAAATGGTTGTCGCGGGACTGGCGAATTCGCTGGATATCGATGTTCCTGACAGGGGCCTTTGCCGTCAGATCCATTGTGCTGTTGCTCGCCGACCGGGCGGTGCTCGGACCAGGGAGGGTAATATACGGCCCCAGGCAGACGGAGATGGTTATGCACGCGGTCTTCGACCTGCTCATATGCGCTTATCTTGCTTTCTATCCCGGGATGTCGCAGGTCTTCAAGGAGACGGACTAAGCGCCGGTGAGGGAGGGGATTCAGCGAATCCCTGCAAGAGGGAAGAATGCCATCGAGAGATCCAATCAGAACCTATATCCCTCAAGCGCAGCAGAAAGGGCCGGCGCGGGAACGGGGCGATTATGTGGAACGGATCAAACTGCCGTTTCTCATTCGGGTATTTGTCTGGTTGCTGGTTTTTCGGGCTGCAGCAAATTTGATTTTCGCACTGATAGTGGGGCTCGCCTCAGACAGCGCGGCGGCGAATTTTGTGGCGACGAACTTCGACGCTTGGCCGAGACAGATGCCTCCCGAAGCGGTGTTCTATGTGAGCGCGTTTTTGTATGGGCTGACGGCTTGGCGCTGGTACAGCCGGGACTGGCGAGCGCGGTGGTTCGTTATGTTCCTGTCGGGCGCTACCGCGGCAAAGATGCTGGGAAATTATGTAGCTGACCGCGCGGCTGGATCTCCTACTCCGATGACACCAGACCAGCAAGTCTCGTTCTTTCTGAGCGTGGCGATCAATTTAGCAATTTGTGCGTACCTGGCCTTCTATCCGGGGATGGAGCAGGCTTTCAAAGAGACGCCCTGGGAGTGATAAGGACCGGGAACAGGGATCAGGTACAACCGTACGGGAGATTCACGGGCCGCGGAAGATTACTGAGGAACGTTCGGATGTCACTGACAGTTTCTTTCAATCTGTGAAAGAATCACCCGATGCTTCAGGTACCAAAGATCATCCAGGGCGGAATGGGGGTCGGCGTCTCGAATTGGCGGCTGGCGCAGGCCGTCTCACGCCTCGGCCAGCTTGGCGTTGTGTCCGGTACTGCAATCGACCAGGTCTTGATAAGACGGCTCGCGGACGGCGACGAGGGCGGCCATATGCGGCGGGGATTGGATGCCTTTCCGTTCCCTTCGATGGCCCGGCGCATCTGGAGTGAGCACTTCCAGCCGGGCGGTAAGCCAGCGGGCATGCCCTATCCCGCGGTTCCGATGCACCAGCGGCGGGATTCACGAACCTAATCGAATTGCTGATGGTGAGCAACTTTGTCGAGGTGTTCCTGGCGCGCGAGGGTCACATAAACAAGGTAGGCGTGAACTTTCTGGAGAAGGTGCAGCTGCCGCACCTTGCTTCGATTTATGGAGCGATGCTGGCCGGTGTGGGTTATGTTCTGATGGGCGCCGGGATTCCGCTCCATATTCCGGGAGTGATCGACAACCTCGCCGCGGGGAAGCCGGCTGAGTACAGGCTCTCGGTAGCAGGAGCGGGCGCAGAGCAAGACACGATGATGCGATTCGATCCACTCGAATATGCGGAAGGTTCGCTTCCGGAGCTGGAGCGGCCAAAATTTCTGGCGATCGTCTCGTCGAATGTTCTGGCCACAACGATGCTGCGACGGGCGACGGGGCGCGTAGATGGTCTGATCATCGAGAGCCCGACAGCGGGTGGGCACAATGCTCCTCCGAGAGGGAAGCTGCAACTGGACGCCGCGGGGCAGCCTATGTATGGAGAGCGCGACAGGGTGGATCTGGCTGAGTTGAGGAAACTGGGAGTGCCGTTCTGGATGGCTGGCGGCTACGGTAGAGCAGGGAAATTGCGCGAGGCCCTGGACGAGGGCGCGGCTGGAGTGCAGGTGGGGACAGCCTTTGCGTTCAGTGAAGAGTCGGGTTTGCGGCCGGACCTGAAGAAGAGGCTTGTAGCGCACGCAGCGTCGGGGATAGGACAAGTGTTCACCGATCCGGTGGCTTCGCCCACGGGATTTCCCTTCAAGGTGGCCCAGCTGACCGGGACGTATTCCGATCCTGGAGTCGCCGCGGCACGCACCAGGGTTTGCGATCTTGGATATCTGCGCGAAGCCTACACTGCCGAGAATGGAACGATTGCATACCGCTGCCCCGCTGAACCGGAAGCAGCATATGTGGCGAAGGGCGGAAAGCTGGAGGATACGGTCGGACGTAAGTGCCTTTGCAATGCGCTTATGGCCAATATCGGGCATTCGCAGACCCGCGGAGATAAAGTGGCGGAGCCTCCACTGGTGACCGTGGGTGACGACTTGAACACTGTCGCGGCTTTTCTCAAGGACGGAAGAGAAAGCTATTCAGCTGCGGACGTGATTGCGACGCTGCTAGGCGGCGATGAGGACGCGATACCGACCGAAGGGGCGACCGCGAATCTCGAAGCCTGAACTGCAGCGTTCTAGCTGCCGTCTTCCTCATCAAGCATCTCTCCAAGTCGATCGAGTCGAATCTGCCAGTGTGTGCGGTGATCCTTGATCCATTGCTCGAGGCGGGAAAAGCCCGAGGGTTCGATCCGGCAGGTGCGGACGCGACCGGCTTTCTCAGTACGCACAAGGTTGCAATCTTCGAGGAGCTGAAGGTGCTGACCAATTGCCGTGAGCGTGATGCCGAGGGGTTCAGCCAGTCGCGTGACGGACGACGGTCCACGACTCAGGATGTCGAGGATGGCCCGGCGAGTGGGATCGCCCAGCGCGTGGAACAGTCGGTCGATTTGCTGCTGTGGTGTGTGCATCGCAGTCTCGCTTCCCGAGATTGATTCAGGCAAGGAGTTCTTTGTTGAGGCGTTCGAAAAGAGAGCGCCAGCCTTGTTCGATCATCTTGGGCCCATCAGGCCAGTCAACGAATGTTCCCTGATTCGTCAGAACAAGGTTGGTTCCAGCTTCGGAGGGCAGGAACTCGAATGTCAGGAGAGCGATCTGAACGGGCTTTCCGTTCAAAGACATCTTCGTTGTAGTCACGATGCGGTTTTCGGGAACGATGTCCTGGTAGGTGGATTCGTTGTTGATTTCAGAACCCGCGATCGGGTGACCTGGCTTAAAGCGGTAGCGGAAACGTTCGCTGCCACCGATGCGGAATTCCATTTCGAACTCCTGGATTTCATGTTCGCCCTCGGCATACCAGCGACGCTTGCGGGCGGGCTGGGAGAAAGCGGCATAGACGCGCTCGGGAGATTGAGGGTAAGAGCGTTCGACGACGAAGGTGCTGTGGATGACATTGGCTTCGGACATGGGGTTTGTTCTCCTCGCTGCTCCGCCTGTAATAGTGAAGCAATGACTTGAGTATCCGTCTCATTCTTTAAATTGTCAAGTGGATACTTCAGTATTAGTGCAAGGGCTTTTGTATGTATACGCTGGGGCGGGCTGAGGGCTATCGGGCGCTTTCGAGGAACTCGTCTTGTTCGCGGAGTATCGACTCGATGGCGTTGGTGAGTGATTCCGTATCGGCAACTGTGATGGCTCCCTCGCCTGAGGGGATCATTCCGATGGCCTGGTCTTTGCCGGCTTTTTTGGCGCGATAGAGGGCGCGGTCGGCAAATTTGATCACGCGTTCGTAGCTGACAGCTTCGAGGTCATTTTCGAGCCAGGGGAATGCGGCCCACCCGATGGAACAGGTCTGGGAGACTTGCTCTTTGGAGTCGATAGCGAAGGGTTTTTCGCGGAAGGCCGCGAGGACTCGCTGGGCGAGAATCAGGGCCTGGCGGCGATCTGTGAAGCGGGAGACGACGAGGAACTCTTCGCCACCCCAGCGAACGAGCAGGTCGGAGTTTCGAATGGCGCAGGATATTCGCCGCGCGGCCTCGATGAGGACGCGATCGCCCCCGTCGTGGCCATAGCTGTCGTTCACCTTTTTGAAGTTATCGAGGTCGATGAGGTAGAAGATGATGTCACTCTCGGCCCGGTCGCCTCCTTCGAGATGGATGCGAATCGACTGAGCGATATCACGCTGAATGGTGGCCGAGAAGAAGCGTCGATTGCGAATGCCAGTGAGGGGATCGGTGGTTGAAGACTCTTCGAGAACGAGGTTGGCGCGTTTGAGCTCGCGGTGAAGGAGATGCTCTTCGAGGAAGACGAGGCCAGCCATTGCGAACATTGCGAGCGCAGTCACGAAGACTCGGAAGTGCATGATTTCGATGGGAAGGCCGCGCTCGAGAACGGCGACCACGACCATCACAGGAAGAGAGAGTACGGCGAGTACAGCGACGGCGGACCACGAACCGCGGGTTTCCTGCTCTGCTGAATCGCGGGTCAGCGTGAGATTGCGTCCCGACAGGGCGACGACCATGTAAAGCGCCCAGGAGGCGATATACGGACAGTCATACCAGCTGCCGACGAAGTAGCTGTGCTTCTCGATAGCGCGGTTCACCATAACAAACCACAGGTAGTGGAAGGTGATCGCTCCGAGATAAAGGAGGTAGAAGCGGCGCCACAGACCGGCGCTGCGCCGGACGAGGTGCAGGAGAACCGAGGCGACAGCGAGGGTCTCAAACAGGTAGAGACGGTCGTAGTTGCGGTTGTAGAGTTCCTCGTTCGGAGAGGCGAACTGCCAGCCGCTGACGAGATAGATGTAGAAGAAGACCCACCAGAGCATGAGAAGCAGAAAGTGGATCGTTCCCAGTCGAGCACCGCGGCGAGTTTGCTCGATGTGGGGACGGAGCAGGAAACCCGCCAGCATGAGAATGCCCGGCAGGAAGGGCAGAACGTCACCGATGAAGAGGGTGGGAACGTCTTTCTGAAGGAAAACGTCGTACATGGTCCAGATGAGCTGGCTTGCGAGAGCGATGGTCCAGCCGAATGCCTGCAAAATCCAGAAGAGCCGCAAGCGGCCACGTGCCGGTACGGCATTGCGCGCAAAACAGACGATCAGGGCGACAAAGAGGAGAGAAGATGCGGAATCGCTGACAGCGCTGAGCGCTACGCCTTTGGGGAGAAGAGCCGAGGCTGTGCACTGTACGAGTGCAAGCACGATCGCCGTCGCCATCCAGTCTTTCGCGGTCTTACTCAAGGCGAAGCCTCGTTTCCACATTGAATTGTAGGATTTGGAGCGATCAAGGGACAGACACGGAACGTGGTAGTAAGGTGCGACTTTTGGACCAAAGTAACGGTGAGATGAGGTCAAAGTATTCGAGGAGATCGCTGCCCGGGGGTACCCCCCTCCCCCCCGGTATTTGGAGCTTAGCCCCTGTCTTTTCTTGAGGTTACGGACGGATGAGTCGCTGTAAATATTTGCAAATAAAGCTACTTAGCTGCAAATATCAGAGATGAAAGGACTTAAGGTCCAATGATTTTGACGGATAGCAGGCAGAAGAGAGCGCTCCAGGCGTGGACTGAATTTATCTCCAAACTTATTGTGCGCCAGAGCCTGATAATTACCTGCAACCGGAGGACAACTTCCTGGGCCATGAAATGAGAGGTTTAGGAGAGAACATCACGCTCGGCGGTTGACAAGTTCAAAACGTGATTTGAGACCGAGGGTCTTTCGGAATCAGCCCAGGATCTTTACGCAGACTCGAATGTACTCTTGCACGGCACCCAGGACTTCGTACTTAACGCGGTAAGATCTGACGAAATCCTCGAAAGCGCGAAATTCATCGACTGAACAAATGAAATTGTCGAAAAAGATAATGTCTCCGGGCTTGAAATACGGAGCGAGGGTTGTGAGGACGTAGAGGGTCGACGAATAAAGATCAGCGTCCAGGTGGATCACCAATCTTCGCGAGAAGTTGTGATGGTGTACGAAAGGAAGAAGCGTCTCCTGGAAAAGGCCAGCGACATAACTGCAGCGAATGTCAGTTGTTTCGGGGATCTTCCCATACACGTTAAAAGCACCCTCGGCCTCTGTGGCGCGCCATCTCTCGGGAAGTCCCGTGAATGTATCAAAGCCGACAAAGCGGGAACCGGGATGAGAGATGTTATTGAGCCAGGCGAACAGGGACTCGCCCCGGAAGACACCGAATTCCCAGAAATCGATTGGCTCGTCGTTCAAGCGCTCCTTCCGAATGATGGTCTGATACAGCCAAAGGCGGCTTCTTCTTTTCCCATCGGCGGGTCGCTCTACGGGATGCGCACGCCGCCAATGAGCGAAGCGAAACCAGGAGGCAACGGCTGTGAGACCAATGGCGGGTCGCTCGAGTTGCAGACGTCCGATCGTGGCGCCAGCAAACGAGGAGACTGCGGGACGGAACTTCTGCGGAATTTGGAATATGCGATTAAGGGAAATCCTTCGACGCGCAGGATCATACTCGACTCGGATGGAAGCCGAACTGGCTACATTTGACATCTCGCCCCCTAAAGAAATTCCTCGTCTGCGTTAACAGCAGAGCGCGCGAGGGGCCTGTATGTTAAAGGCGCGGCCATGTAGTGCCCATGTAAAGGTGTCCGCAGGTCGTCCGAATCGGGGCAGCGCACTTTCCGGTGAGGGCAGGTGCGCCCGTGTCTGCGAATTTGCGGCACTGGAAAGAGTGGCGCGTACCTGGGGTTTAATCGATGACCTACCGGCGAGGGTGTTGCACTGGGGACTCGTCGAGCGGTGACAGGAAGTCTGGGAGTGATCTGGGGTGATTTGCCCGGAACACCAGCAAACCACGAATCTGGCGGGTATGTTAGCGCACTTTGGCGCTGAATGCACGTTTTCCGTTTCCAGTGTGCGTTATGCAATTCCTTGCCGTCGCTGGATCTCCACGTTTATCTCCAGCCAGGATCGGGTAGTTGCAGGCGGGTTGGGAACTGGATGGCTGGTAAACTGGCCTTAGTTCCTTTGAAAGAGAATTGATTGTGGCTACTGGCGTAGGACATTCCTCTCAAAAATCAGCGCTGACGTTTCAGGAGTTGTTGTTCCGTCTGCAGGCCTTCTGGGCGGAACGCGGTTGCGTGCTGCAGCAGCCGTATGACGTGGAAGTGGGCGCGGGCACGATGGCTCCGGAGACGTTTCTGCGCGTGCTTGGGCCGAAACCTTACAGGGTCGGTTACGCCCAGCCGTCGCGCAGGCCGGCGGACGGGCGCTATGGCGAGAATCCGAACCGTCTGTTCAAGCACACACAGTTTCAGTTGATTCTGAAGCCGCCGCCGGTGAACGTGCAGGAGCTTTACCTGGAATCGCTCGCCGCGATCGGGATCGACCTTGCGAAGCACGATCTGAAGTTCGAAGAGGACAACTGGGAGTGGCCGGCGGGCGGGGCGTGGGGCGTGGGCTGGCAGGTGATGCTGGACGGGCTCGAGATTACACAGTTCACATACTTCCAGCAGTGCGGCGGAATGGATCTGGATCCGATGTGCGCGGAGCTGACATATGGGATGGAGCGCATCGCGGCTTTTCTGCAGGATGTGGATTCGATCTACGACATCGTGTGGGCACGCGATCCCGAGACGGGCAAAGAGATAACCTACGGCGAAGTGCGGCTCGCGGAGGAACTGCAGTTTTCGGTTTACAACTTCGAAGATGCCGATGTGCCGAGGCTGTGGGAGCACTTTAATTCGTACGAGGCGGAAGCGCAGGGACTGCTTGCACGGGCAGCGGCGCTGTTTGGCAACGAAGGCGCGACCGATGTGCAAAAGAAGCGGTTTCCGCTATTGCCGACCTATGAGCTGGCGCTGAAGTGTTCGAACCTGTTCAACATTCTGGACGCGCGCGGAGCGATCAGCGTGACGGAGCGGGTGGGAGTGATTGGACGGATTCGGGCGCTGGCGGTGGGTGTGGCGAAGGCTTATGCGCAGCAGCAAAGCTGCGCCTAGCTTTCAGCTGTCAGCCTTCAGCTTGCTACAGATGATCTAGACGAATGGAATAGAAGCTGAAAGCTGAGAGCTGACAGCTGAAGACTTCAGGAAAGAATTTCATGGCGGATTTTTTAGTTGAGATTGGGCTGGAGGAAGTTCCAGCCCGGATGATTGCAGGGGCCGAGGCCGAACTCGGCAAACGCGTGCAAGGGTTGTTGACGCGTGAGCGGCTGATTGACGATGGCGCGCGGGTAAAGACGTATTCGACCCCGCGCAGGCTGGCGGTGCTCGTCGAGGGCGTGCTCGCGACGCAGGCTGATGTGGAAGAGAAGCTGACCGGGCCGTCCTGGAACGTGGCGTTCAAAGATGGTGCTCCGACTAAGGCGGCGGAGGCGTTCGCGAAGAAGGCCGGCGTAGAGGTGACAGCGCTGGAAAAGGTGACGACCGCGAAGGGTGAGTACGTCGGCGCGACCGTGAAGAAGCAGGGCCGATCCGCAACGGAGTTGCTCGTTGCCGAGCTGCCGAAGGAAGTGCTGGCGATCTACTGGGCGAAAAATATGTATTGGCGCGCTGGGAAGCCGGAGCGGTTTGTGCGGCCGGTGCGCTGGGTCGTGGCGATGCTGGATGCGGCGGTAGTACCGCTGGAGATTGCGGGGATTGCAGCGGGGAAGGCGAGCCGGGGGCATCGCATTCTGCATGGAGACCACTCCGTGGTTTTAACTTCTGCAGCAGCTTACGTTGACGAGCTTCGCGCGGCGAGCGTTGTGGTGGATGTTGCGGAGCGGCGGCAGGTGATTCGGAAGGCGCTGGACAAGGCGACGCGGACAGTCGCGGGCGCCCGGTGGCGCGAGGATGAGCCGCTGGTGGAGACCGTGGTGCACCTCACGGAATTTCCTACGGTGATCCTTGGGAACTTTGAAGAGGAATACCTGGCGTTGCCGGAAGAAGTTCTGGTGACGGTGATGCGCGATCACCAGAAGTATTTTGCTGTCGAGGATGCGAACGGGAAGCTGGCTCCGCATTTTCTGGCGGTGCTGAATACGAAGGCGGATGAAGAGGGGCAGGCGATTATCCGGCATGGGAACCAGAAGGTTCTGCGGGCGCGATTCAAGGATGCGCGGTTCTTCTGGGATGTGGACCAGAAGACTCCGCTGGCGGAGCGAGTGGAGAGCCTGAAATCGGTGACGCTTCCAGAAGGAACTGGGGAGTTATTTCTGGAAGACGGAAGAGAACCTGGAGACGGCGAGTTTCCTGGCGGAGCTGGCGGCGAAGGCGGGAGTGAGGTTTGATTCGGATGCGCTGACCACGGCAGTGCGGCTGGCGAAGACGGATTTGACTACGGAGTTGGTGAAGGAGTTCACGGAATTGCAGGGCGTGATCGGCGGCCTTTATTCGCGGGCGCAGGGACTGGGCGAGCGGGTGGCGCTGGCGATCTATGAGCAGTACACGCCTGCGTCGACGGATGACAACATTCCGGTGTCGGTTGAGGGACAACTGCTCGGACTGGCGGATCGCATCCAGACCATTGCGGCGATGTTTGGAATCGGATTGCAGCCAACGGGATCGAAGGATCCGTTTGCGCTGCGTCGCGCGGCGAATGGAATTGTGAAGATTTTGGCGGAATCGGAATTGCCGCTGAATTTGAGCCAGGTTGCGCACTCGGCACTGACGGATGAGGTGAACGAGCGTAGGGTGCTGGAGTTCCTGACGGAACGGCTGCACTTCTATTTGAAGGACGTGCGCGGGTTTGCGTATGACGTTGTGAATGCGGTGCTGGCGGCGGATGCGGATAATGTTCGCGATGCGATTGCGCGGGCCCAGGCGCTGGCGGCGGCGAGAACATCGGCCGACTTCGAAGCGGTCTCCGCGGCATTCAAGCGGATCAACAACATTTTGCGCCAAGCCTCGGAAAAGGGATTCGCCGTGGGCTCGCCGGATGCGGTTAAGCTTGCGCCGGAAGCACAGAAGCTGAAGGATGCGGCGGCGGCGCTGGCCCCGGAGGTTGCGAAGCTGCGACAGGAGCGCAACTACAGCGAGGCGCTCGGCAAGATTGCAACACTGCGGCCGGTGGTGGATGCGTTTTTCGACAAGGTGATGGTGCTCGATCCGGATGCCGATGTGCGTGGCGCGCACCTGGGCCTCATCGATGGCGTGCTCAAGGGATTCTCGGGAATTGCGGATTTCTCGGAGATTGTTACGGCTTAGCTGCTGAACGTTTGCATCCGGTGCAGACAGTTGCCTCGAAACACGCGATCAGACATCGCTGCTGAAGATCCTGGGCATTTCGGTGGATAACTCGCCGAGTCACCTCACGAGAAGGCCACTGTTATCAGGTGTTTAGTTTAGGCCGGAATCAGCTTGGGGATGTTTGTGGACGTCCGGAACCCGGGACGGACCCCGAATTGCTACAAGGAGTGTGAGAGTCGAACCGGAATTTGGCTCCCTGGCGTTTTGTAGAAAGGGGCAAATGAAATGGCTCAGACCTATACATTACAGTTCATACATCGGCTAAATGCAGACGGCACAATCGATTCCATTTGCGGCGATTGCTTTATTACTGTGGCGACCGCCGCTTCGAATGCCGCGCTGGAGCGGGACGAACGGAAGCACTGTTGCGACCCTGCGCTTTTGGAACGATATAAAAAGTCCAGGGTGGCCTGAATTTTTTTCCTGTTTTCCTGTGCAAATTTCGCATGACCCAGACAGGGAATCTGCGCGTCTGTTTTGCAATAACAGCCCGGCAATTACCAGCCCATCTGGCGCATTCGTTCGAGGATGAGACCGCTGTAATGATTCATTCGTTCGGGGCGTCGCTTCAGAGGGGAAGGAAGGATTGCAGCCAGGCGCGCAGCCTGTTCCGGGCTGATATTTCGGGCTGAGATTTTGTAGTGATAATGGCACGCGGCATCTGCGCCGTAAACTCCGGGGCCCCATTCGACGACATTGAGATAGAGCTCCAGGATGCGTTGCTTGCCGAGAATCAACTCGGTCATGGGAACCAGCGAAAACTCTGCGCCTTTGCGAAGCCAGGACCGGTTCGTTCCGAAAAAGAGATTTTTCACCAGCTGCTGGGTGATAGTGGATGCGCCACGGCTGCGTTCGCCCTCGAGGTCATCTTCGGCTGCGATCTGGATCTCGTGCCAATCGAATCCGTGATGCTGGTAGAAGCGCGCGTCCTCTGCGGCAATGACCGCGTGCTGAAGGCTGGGCGATATTTCGGAGAGGGGAATGAAATTGTAGCGTTCCCGATACGGAGTGCGATGTATCGATGCCTGAAGACGGCGCTCGATGTGCACGGCGGTCGTGGGCGGGTCGATCCAGCGAAGTGCTACAAGGCTGAACAGCGCGAGCGTCCACATCAGCGCCAGGCCTATGGCGAACCACAAAACGGCAGAGCGGATCAGGTTCTTACGAAGCGGCGCCGTGGGCTGCGGGGAAGTCGTTGTGGTCACTTCTCAAGATGATAGTCGTCTCAATGAGTATGGAGAGCATCAAAATCGCAGCCGAGTTGCCGTAGACTTGGTCCATGATTCGCCAGATTGTACCTTTGTTCTTCACGACGGATATTCCGGGTACCCTCGCATACTACAAAGACAAGCTCGGATTCGAATGCCTGGGCACTTGGATGGAGCCGCCGGTGTATGCGATCGTAGCGCGCGATAGTCATGCGATCCATTTCCGGTGCGCAGAGCCGCCCAAGGCAAATCCCGACAAATATGAAGAGGAATTGCTTGATGCGTATGTGCATGTCGAAGATGCGGACGTACTTTTTGCCGAGTATCAGGCGAAGGGTGTGGAGTTCACACGAGGGCTTGCGAATATGCCTTGGAACTCTCGTGAATTCGTATTGAAGGATTGCGACGGGCGGCTGCTGGCGTTTGGATCGAGCCTGTAGTTTCATGCCACGCACAGCGGCGGCTAATTCTGCAATGCGAGATAAACTTTGCGTGCCTGTTCGAGCATCTGCAGAACCGAGGATTTCTCTGCGTCGCTGTTCCAGTTGGTGTTTGCCTTTGCTTTAGCCGCCAGACGGTCGATCCAGGTGATGAAGAATGCGGCGTCGTCTACGGGCTTCGGCTTGGATCCCGCTACGGTGATGTAGACGGGGCTGGTGGTGGCGTAGACGTAATCGTCGAGGACGGGGTGTTCGGGCTTATCGCTTGAAGCGCGGAGGACGCACCATCCGGTCTGGGAGATGGGGATTGAGCCGTTGTAATCGGCGGATTGCCGATCGCCATTCAACTTGAGGTCGCGCACCACTCTCCCATTGCAGACGATTTCGAGGTGATCGACAGGAACGTAAGAACGAAGCCAGGCGGTAAATTCGACCATGTTGTCTTTCGCGGGAAGGCTCAGGGTGTCTCCGGCGGCTTTGCTGTCCAGTGCCAGCCCGAGGAGCGGGCCGTTTGTGGCAAAGGTGCGCCCATGGCTGAGCGCATCGAGAAGAGATTCGGGCCGATCGGCGCCTTCCGGAATTTGAGCATAGACGCGATTGAGTCCAATGGGACCCCGCAGCGAGGCATAGTTTGCCATGGTGTCAGATCCTGCGCCCGCCGGGAGATGGAACCCGCAGTTGAGAAGCCGATACCAGACAGATGCAGTATCGCGGTGATCGCTGAAGCCGAGCACCTCGAGGTAATCGACTTTGCCGAGCGCCACATCGACAGGAAGTTCGAGGCCCTCGTCGAGAGGTTCCGCGTGGGTGAGAGTGGGGTCGTTCACCGGGTCGACTGCGATGTCGAACGGATGAGCGTAGCCAACGAGGGCCCGCTGCTGGTGCGCCAGATCTTCCACGTCTGCATTGGTGGGGAAGAGGCTAGCTGCGGCTGTTCTATCGTATGCAGCGTAATCGGGCAGCAGAAAATTGCGGGTCAGATTTAGAAGGCTGAGATGACCCCATGCAGGAGTGTGAAACTCCTGGCCGTGAAGCAGCCAATTGACGGAGATTGAGGCAGGGTCGGGCGTGGTGCGGAAGTAAGCGATGTCAGGAATTCGTTGTTCTTTGTTGACCACGAGGTTTTCGACAAGAAAAAGATTCTCGGCTTCCTGATCGGCAACGAGATGAGCGGGCGTATTGCGGTAGGCACCTCCGTAGTTCATGTGCACATGAAGATCGGCGCTGGCCCATCGAGAATCCCTGGAGACGGGAATCTGAAGCGGCCTTAAGTGGACGATCGACTTCCGCATTGGGATTGCAGGTCACAGATTGTTTTTCGACGCCGTACTCGAAGCCTCTGGTCACTTCGATCTGAACGCGACCCTCAGGAACGGTGAGCTCCGACTTGCCCGAGCTATGGAAGTAGTGGCTTTCGAAGGGGGCTTCTGTGCGGACGAAATTGTCTTCCGCGTGCATCCATGCATCGTCAGGCGCATAGGCGCGCGCATCGGGGCCGGTGACGGAGATGCGGGCTGGTACCGGCTTTCCCGAGGGGTCGAGAATGGTGATGCTCAGATGGCCCATTGGTTTGATGTAATGCTTTTCCCTCGCGACTAGCTGGTGCTGCGCTCCGCCGGGAACGTCCTGAAGCCAGAGCGATGTGTTGCCGTTGCGGTTCGAGATAAATGCGATGTGTTTTCCGTCCGGCGACCAGCGGGGGTTGGTGTTGTCGTAATCGCCATAAGAGAGTGGAAAGGGATCTCCTCCCTGGGAGGGCATAATCCAGAGTTGATGCCATTGGCCGCCGAGATAGGATGCGTAGGCGATGCGCTTGCCGTCGGGTGAGAACTCCGGACGGGCTTTCCACGCGGTCTCCTCGTAGTGAATCTCGCGCGATTCCGCGCCGGGCTCTGCCTTCATGCGCCAAAAGCCGCCAGTCCCGTAGATGTGATCGCGGTTGGAGACATAGATCAGTTCCTGGCCGTCCGGTGACCAGGCTGGACTGATCTCGTGATCGAATTCGCTGTAGTAGAAGCGCGGCAGGCTGCTTCGTGTTTCACCTGTGAGGCGCCGCACGTTAGTCAACGCGCCGTTCTTGAAGTCGCCCACGAAAATGTGAAAGCGATTGTTGTAGGAAGTGGAGACAAAGGCGAGGCGTTTGCCGTCGGGAGAAATACGCGGATCGACATTGATGGCGCCGCCAGAGGTGAGCTGGTGCGACTGCTTTGTTTCGAGGTCAAGAGCCCAGAGCTCAAGCGCATCGTGGAAATAGGTGACGTAAACGATCCAGCGACCATCGGGGGAGCAGTCAGGCTGATAGTCGTAGCCCGCACCAGCAGTGAGTTGCTGAGCCGTATCTGAATCGAGTTCCTGCCGCCAGAGATTGCCAGCCATCGAATAGACCAGCGCCTGGGAATTGGATGTCCAGGAGGCGGCACTGGGGCCGGTGGTCAATTGCGGCAGATACATTTCGCGGTAGTAGTAGCGATGGGGAAGATCGATCTGCTTGAGTACGGGATCCCGCTGCGAAGCGAGAGGAAGTACTGAAAGCGTGAGGATGGCGAGCAAGATTGCTCGAAGCCCTGGGATGGGTCGCGGCTTCAAAGACGCAGGTGGACGTTCGCGCTTCATGGGATTGCGAGCAGTCTATCGCATGCAACCGAAGCGATTCGAAATGTTGAGAAACGGTATCGCGGCGGAGTATGGCGCCACCGTCAGTTGCTGCCAGCGCGATACGGAACGTGCTCGCTGAATCCGGATTTGTTCTTTCGCTACGACTTGCAACTGCGGTAAGCTGGTCACCTCTGAACATGGCAGATTTCGCGATGAGAGTTCTTGTGCCTGAGGAGGCTAAACTTATGTGCCGATCCGATCTGCGCAGGGCGATAGTGGTGGCCCTCTTCTTCCTTATTTCTGGCGTGTCGCAACTACCAGCTCAATGGGTCATGGTTGCACGCGCGGCTTCAAATCACATTCAACACATGAAGCAAAAGTCGGACAAGGGGGGCTACGAAGTTGCTACCGTCATCCTGGCCGCCCCTGCAAACCGCGTCTACGAAAAGGCTGCCACGACTTTGCAAGCCCGGTCGGATATCACGATCACCAAGGAAGACAGCAAGAACGGGAAGATCCAATTTCAGAAGGGGCCGCAGGTTGTCGGGCTTCAAGTGTCGGCGCTGAACGAGCAGATGGCGCAGCTGGTGGTTGCCGCCAACATTTCTGACGCCTCCTCTGAAGGCGACAGTTCCAAGGTGGTCGATGCCATCCTGCGTATCTGCAAAGAAGTCAATGTGCAATGTACGGTGCAGGGCGATTGAACGCAACCGTTACGGGGTTCGAAGGCTTTCACGTCATGGTGGCCAAGCCCTGAAGAACAACTTCAAATCTCTCTAGCGCGGCGGTGGGACGCGAATGATGAGCGCTTTGCAGGAGCGAACAGGACCGCACTGGATGGGGCGCAGGGTTTTGTCGAGGCAGATCTCGACTGCGGTGAGGTAGTTGTTGCCGCAGCTTACGGTGAGACTCTCGCGCGGTATTCGGGGATTATCTTCCATAAACAAATTCATGATCTGGTTTGGAGACATGGATGCCTGATTTTTCAGGGTCTGGAGCTTTTGCGGGATGACGATGGAGCGATAAGCGGTTCGCGCGGTGGTAAAGAAGGCATCCGCGTTCAGGCCGGAGCAGGTTCCGTGCGCGCGCCATTCGTGCTGGAGGAGACCCGCTTCGGGGTAGATGTCGCTGAAAGACGACGGGTCGGCGGGGCCGGGGGCGTTGGAACAGCTCTCGGGATATGTTCCGTCAAAGTTCTGCGGCCAGAGGCCATGAAGAACGAAAGTGCTGTGGGCGGCGCACTCGGCGGCGCCGGGGTGAGAATGACAGAATTCCGGCGACCAGGAGAGGTTGAGGAGGTAGTAGTCGAAGCCCGTGCCGATCGGCAGCGCAGAGTGCTGCGTGGAAGCGGGGTTTGAGGTCGTGGCCGGCGCGGAGGATTTACAGGCAGCAAGAGGCAGAACAATCGCGAGGATGGCGATGGGGATCGCGGGCTTCATGGGGGGAAGAATAACAGTGAAGCCAGAGGCTAGCTACTGGCTACCAGCTGCCAGCTTCTAGCTTCCAGATCCGAGGTTGCCCGGGCGGGTGATGAATGGAATCGCGGGCGACTGGATAGGCGCAACCGCGGATCTCTCCTCGCGCTCAGGATGGCCGTGCCGGACTGATGATCGATAACTATCCGACCAGATCGGCGGAGAGAGTTTCCTTTTTGGCGCGCTCCCGGGGATCGATGATTTCTTCGATTGTGCCCTTGGCGTATTGGGAGCGGAGAGCCTTCTTGTCGTATTTGCCGACGCTGGTCTTGGGGACTTCGGGGATGAAGGCCCAGCGTTCGGGCACCCACCATTTGGCTACGCGCGAGGCGAGATGGGCGCGGAGGACGGCGATATCGATGGGAGAGCCGGAGTTGGTGACGACGCAGGCCAGGGGGCGTTCGTCCCAGCGCTCGTCGGGGACGCCGATGACGGCGGCTTCACGAACGTCGGGGTGGTCAGTGAGGGCGTTCTCTAATTCAACAGAGGAGATCCACTCGCCGCCGGACTTGATGACGTCCTTGGAGCGATCGGTGATGCGCAGATAGCCTCGCTCATTGAGCACGCCGACGTCTCCGGTGCGGAGCCAGCCATCGTGGAAGCGTTCGGGTGCGGGGTTGCCGTAGTACGAAGCGGTGATCCATGGGCCGCGTACTTCAATTTCGCCGATGGATTCATCGTCCCAGGGAAGAACCGTGTCGCCATCGCAGAGGCGCATTTCGACGCCGGGAATGATGCGGCCGGTCCTGGTGGTCCAGTTGATCTCTTCTTCATTGGGACAATGGCGAGGCGGACGAGCCGAAGCGGCTACAGGGCTGGTCTCGGTCAGCCCCCAGCCTTGCACGACCTGGACATTGAAGTGCTTCTTGTAGCCTTCGGCGATGCTTCGCGGAAGCGCTGCGCCACCGGAGAAGAGAATGCGGAACATGGATAAATCGACTTTGTTGGTGAGGGCGTGGTGCAGCATTCCGCCGAGAATGGTCGGGATGGCGGCGGAAACGGTTGGACGGCAGGTAGTGATGAAACGGCAGAGCGGCTCCGGCTGAAGGTGCGGGCCGGGCATGAGGAAGTCGCTCCCGGCGAGCCATCCGGCATAAGGCATGCCCCAGGCATTGGCGTGGAACATGGGGACGATGCAGAGACTGCGGTCGTTGATGCTGGTGCCGATGCACCATGGCGCACAGATGCCAAGAGCGTGAAGGTAGATGGAGCGATGGCTGTAGACGACACCCTTGGGATCGCCGGTGGTTCCGGTAGTGTGGCACATGGCAGCGGCGGAGCGCTCGTCGATCTCTGGCCAGGTGAATTCGGGTTCTTCTGCGGCGAGTAGTTGTTCATAGGGGAGAAGGTTTTCAGGCAGGCCAGGTGCGTCTCCGATAACGATGATGTGCTCGACAGTATGGAGGTCTTTGACGACGCGGGCGAGAGCGGGATAGAGAGACGCGTCGACGAGGATGATGCGGTCGCCGCCGTGATTGATGACGAAGCTTAGCTGATCGGGGAAGAGGCGGATGTTGAGTGTGTGCACGACCGCGCCCATGGAGGAGATGGCGTAGTAGGCCTCGAGGTGCTCCTGGTGGTTCCAGCAGAAGGTGCCTACGCGGTCGCCGGGGACGATTCCGAGGCGCTGGAGGGCGCGGGAGAGCCGGCGGACGCGGAGCCCGACCTCAGCAAAGGTTGCGCGCCGCGCATGGTCGCCCTGCCAGGTGAGGACTTCGCTTTCGGCATGAACCCGAACGCCGTGCTCGAAGATGGAGCCGATTGTGAGCTGAAAGTCCGACATCGTGGACGGCATGGGAAGCATGCGAATGACCTCCGGGAGACTCGTGCGCGGGAGCGGCAATTCTACGTCACCGCTAAATAGTCGATCAAAACAAAATTGAAGGTAGCCATGCACCGCGTGGTTCGTTATAGAGACCCAGGGACATGAGGGTTAACGGCTCAACGACGAGGAGGCCGTTGGAGAGGCACCAGCGGAAGAGATCGGTGTTACGTGTGGGGACAATGATGCCGGGTCCGCCAAATGAGTCGACGGAGACCAGGAGGGCCTGGAGATCCTGGTTGGATTCAGCCGTGGTATGGCCGGAGAAGGCGAGCGCGGAGGTGTAAGCGGTGATGCGGCCGGCGCGTTCGACCACCATGGCTGAGCCTTGCTGGATGGAGTGGTGCAGATCGGCGCCGCGATCAAAACCATGAACTCGATGGGAGAGGGCGTTGCATTCAGTGAGGTCCGCAGAGGTGGCGGCTCGCGCGGCGCAGCCTCGGACGAAGCGCTCACGGGTGCGGCCCTGCATGACGGCGAGGGGTTCGCGAATGTCGAATCCCAGAGAGGCATAAAGGGAGAGGGAGCGATTGTGGAAGGCGGCCTGCACGAGACGAGCTCCGGCGGCGCCGCGTTCACGGGAGCGGTCCATGACGGCCTGCATCAGCTTGCGGCCAACACCGCGATTCTGCGTGTGCGGGTCAACAGTGATGGGACCGATGCCGTGAATGATTGAGCGCTCGTCGAGACAGTTGGAACCGAGGATCTGGCCGTCCGACTCCGCGACTACACAGTAGAAGCCCGGCGCGGAAAACATTGCACTGATGACGCCATGAGCTGCTTCGGGTACGGGGAAGTCACAGGGGAAGTTGTGCTCTGTGTTGATGGCGGCGAAGGCGTCGAAGCAGATTTTGCTGCAGGCGGGGATGTCCTGCGGTGTAGCAAGGCGAATGAGCACGTCAGGGCTGGATTGCATTCCGGACCTCGGGTGGATGCGGGGATTGTAGCAGGACGGTACGCGGAACACAGAGGCTGAGTCCGCGTCTGCGTCCTTGGCCCTTATCGAAGGTATCGGCTCTTTCTATTCGGAACGAAGGGATTCGACGGGATCGACGGAGATTGCGCGAGCTGCAGGAAGAGTGACTGCAAAGAACGTGACCAGTACGAGCGCGGCAATGGAGACCGCGAGAGAGATTGGATCTCCGGGTCTGGTTTGAAACAGCAGTCCATTGATGAGACGGGCGCTGAGAAGGGCGACGATGAGGCCGGCAACGAGCCCGAGGGCGAGGAATGCCCCGGCCTGGCGGAGCACGAGTTGAAGAATATCTTGCCGATCTGCACCGACCGCCATCCGGACGCCAATCTCACGGGTGCGCTGGGCAACCGCGTAGGAAAGGACCCCGAAGATGCCGATGGCCGCGAGCACGAGCGTGAGCACGGCGAAGCCCGACAGGAGAGCAGCGGTCATGCGCTGGCGGGCTACGGAGTCAGACAGGATTTCATCGAGCGATTGAACGTGGTAGACAGGCTGCGTGGGGTCAACGGAGAGGACAGCATTGCGGATGACCGGCGCGAGGGAATTCGGATCGAGGGTGGACCGAACGAGGAGAACCGCGTGAAGTCCGAAACCGGGAAGGTAGATTTCGGGCTCCGGATCTGAGTCGATGCCGAGATCGTGGGCGTTCGCAACTACGCCGATTATCGGAATTTTGCTGGGGGTCGGGCTCATGACCCCGATGAGGATATTGGCGCCCAGCGGGTCCCGTCCGGAGAGGTACCGCTGTGCAAAGGCCTGGTTGACGATGAAGAACCCGGTGGTGCTGTCGATGTCACTTTCCGTGAAGGTGCGGCCTTTCAGGAGAGCGATGCCCATGGTGCGGAAGTAGTCGGGGCTGATGTAGCGGATTTGAGCAAAAGGGAAGCTGCCCGGTGTGAGCGGAGGAGCGCCTTCGATGAGGAAGCGCGTCATAACCTCGGAGGGGCGCAGGGGCACCTGGGTTGTTGTTGAGGCAGAGATGACGCCGGGCTCGTGCGCGATGCGACCGAGGAGCTGCTCGTAAAAGCGATTTGTGAGTGGGCTGGTGTCTGAGTAGCGTGGATCGGGAAGAGTGAGTTCCGCGCTGAGAAGGTGGTCGGTGCGGAAACCGGGGTCGATGGCGATGAGCTTCTGGAAGCTGCGAACGACCAGCGTGCTGAGAAAGATGACGACCACGGCGATGGCGATTTCGGCGACGACCAGAATGGCGTGGCCACGATGATGAGCGCTGCTGCCGCGATCGCCGGCGCGAAGGGCGTCCACAAGTGGCAGGGATGCGCGGGTCGCCGGCAAGATTCCGAAGAGGAACGCAGTGACAGTGCAAATGGCGAACGTGAACAGCAGTACGGGGACATTGAGACTGATGGAGTGGAGGAGGGCGGGATCAATGCCGTCGGTGTGCGCGAGAGCAAGCCTTACGAGCGGAAGAGCGACGGCTGCGAGAGCAACACCGAGCGTCCCGCCGAGCAGTGTAAGCAGCAGGGTCTGAACAAGGAATTGGCGGAAGAGGCGGGTACGGTCGGCGCCGAGAGCCTGCCGGATGGCAACGTCGCGGCGAGTCTCGGTGGCGCGCACCAGAAGCAGATTTGCGACATTGACGCAGGCGACGAGCAGCACGAGAACGACCGCGCCCATGAGGCAGAGCATGGCAGGACGCAGGGAGCCGACGAGTTCGCGATGCAGCGGGGTAAGTAAGACGCTCTCATTGCGGTTGGTGGCGGGATAAGCAGCCGAGATGCGCTGCGCAATGGTGAGCATGTCGGCACGGGCTGCGTTGAGGCTGACCCCGGGACGCAGGCGGCCGAGCACCTTGACCGAATGCCAGACGCGGGATTGCTGCGTGGGCTTGTCCAGGAGGGAAAGCGGCAGCCAGACTTCGCCGTCCGCAGGGAAGGCGGCGTTCTGGGGAAGCACGCCGATGACGGTGTAGGAGATGCCATTGAGGGATACGGATCTCCCGATGGCATTGGGGTCGCTACCGAAATATGCAGCCCAGGCGGATGCACTGAGTACTGCGACGTTGTCCTTGCCGGGGGTGTCGTCCTGTTCGTCGAAGAGCCGGCCCGCAAGCGGTGAAACGCCGAGAAGCGAGAAAAAGTTGCCGGAGGCGAGTACCCGGCGAAGTTGTTCCGGACGGCCGCCAATCTGCAGCGAGACGGTTGTGGGATTGATTGTGGAGTATGCCGCTATCTGGCTGAATCCGGTCTGCTGTTGGCGCCAGTCGAGATAGTCGGGATAAGTGGCCTCGATGCCACCTTTCACTTTCGAGTTAGTTTCTGCAAGGGCAACGATGCGGCTTTCATCGCGGAAGGGAAGGGATTTGAGGAGGAGACCGTAGACGCAGCTGAAGATTGCGGTGGTGGCTCCGATGCCGAGCGCCAGGGTGAGGATGACGGTGAGCGCGAATCCCGGAGATTTGCGTAGCTGGCGTGCGGCATAGCGAAGATCGCGCAGCAGTGTTTGCATGACTTCTCCCTTGATCAGAAGACGGCCCGTCTCGGGGTAGGGTAACCCATGCGAGCTGCTTTCGGCGGGAATGTGACGGGTGGAGTGTGAGGAGAGGGGAAAGATACTTCGTGGGAGGTATGGCGTCTTGCATTCCCACCCAGGCGACGGAGAAACGTCGCCTGGATGGAGCACACTTTAGTCGTCGAGCAAAACAAATCGATCGCTGCGCTTTAGGACGACATGATCACTTTGGGGACGCGAGCCTCTGGCGGTGGCAATGGCGGAAACTGGGCGTGAGGTTCGGTTTGATACCAGTATCCGACGGAGTAGAAGTTGTCGGCGCGGTCGTTGGCGTGGCCGTGTTCGATGGTGACCTTGATGGATTTCTCGAAGGTGATGAAGCTCTCGGTGTGCCAGCGGTAGAGGCAGTAGCGGCCGCCGGTGCGTTCGGGGTCGACGATATAGGGCGCACCCTGGCGAAGGTTAGCGAAGGCGTTGCCGTAGAAGTCCCACGCTCCGTTGTAGTAGTCCTCGGTGCCGGTGCCGTTGATGGTGGGTTGCGGATCGCCATCGATGAAGATCATGTCATCGCCTTCACCGAACCAGCCGTCGGCATTCTGCAGGACGCCTTGAGTGACACCGACGAAGTGCCCGCGGCCGGTTGCTTCAAAGAAGACGTAGTTGTCGGCGCCGTTGAGATTCTTGCCGCTGGTGTCGGCGGACTTTTTACAGGGAGCGGACTGGCGGTACTGCGCGTGGAAGCGGCCGATGTTGGGAGGCAGCGCAGGGACGGTTGTGTAGTCGATGGCGTAGTAGAGGTTATTGGTGCGGACTTTGCCTTCGTTGGTGAGAGTGATACGAGCGGCCGAATCGAAGGGCATCTGGAAGTAGCAATTCAGGGCCTTCATGGGAGCGACGGCGAGCAGCGCGGATTGATAAGTGAAGTAGTCGCCAAGCATAAGGCCGTAAAAATCGCCGATAGGGGCCTCGATGGAGGGTGAAGATTCGCCATCCCACCAGGCACGGAGGACGAGATTCTTCAGGTGCATGTGATCTTCAGAGTTGATGGTGAACCAGATGTGGGTGATGACTCCGGGTCCTTTGACGTTGAGGAGCGTAATGGATGCGCCCGGATCTACAGGCCTGAAATCAGCATTGCCACCGCTTGTGTCCCAACTTGAGGAGCGCCGGCATTTGTAGTCGCGAAGGCGGGCCATGGAAAAGAGGGCATCTGAGGGCGCAGGGGGAGCGGTGGGCGCGGGTGGTTCCGCGGGTCTGGAAGCTGCGGCACTGGTTGCATCGAGACCGAGAATGGCGCCGGCCGCGGCAAGGGTGCCTATCATTTTGCGCCGAGTGGCAGAGGTGAGTTCAGGACTGGATGGCGTGTCAGATCGATCGATGGGAGACATTGCTGGTGGGCTCCTTTGAAGCGCTCAAAAGGATGTTCGCGAAGACGATTCAATATAGCAGGGGAGGATTGGCCCACCAAGGTGATTTGGGTACGCGCCGGCCAGAAGAGAGAGCCGTGGCTCTCCGGTGTTTCGGAAGCGTGACTTCGCGATTGCTCAGTGATTACGCGAGGAAAGGTAGCTGTCGATGGCTTGCTGCCAGTCGTGAGCGGCGGTTTTGTCGTTGGCGGTGAAGGTGGCGACATGGTCGTTGCCTTGTAGTGTGAGCGCAGTGCGGGTGTAAATGACGTGGACCTGGGTAGCAGACGCGTTGGCGGAGACGAAGCGGACATCGATGGTGGTGACCATGATTTCTGGGATGAAGTAGGCGTAGATGAAGTGGCGCGCCTCAAGATCGAATAGCGTGTTTACCCATATTGCTGTGACGGGGCCGTGCTGGACGGTGAAGACGGCGCCCGGTTCGTCATGTGCAGGCTGCGGGTAAAGGAACTGTGGGTCCCAGTGCTTTCCGGCCCAGGGGCGTTCCCCTTCGGGACCAAAGAGAGGCGCGGCCTGGGCATACGGCAGAGCAACGGTAAGATCGAAGGCGGTTTGGGTGCGGAGGAGCTGGGACGCCGGAGCCGATTGTCCAAACGTGGAGGCGCTGAGCGCGGCTGCAGCTGCGAGGACGATTACAGGTTTCATCGTTTGCGCTCCTTGAGGTGATGGCTATCGGAAGCTTTGAGGGTCATTCCGTACAGCGACTTGAACTGTTCGATTTCCTTGAGGGTTTGCGGGGAGAATGGGGCCTTGCCTTCGAAGGCGTGAAGGACGATGCCCTCAAGGAGATCGCCGAGGGACATGTCTTTTTGTTCGGCGATGGCTTTAAGGACCTTGAGCATGCGTTTCTCGAGGCGGACGCCGGTCTGAACGCGTTCGACTTCGACGAGAGGGGTATCTTGTTTTTCGGGTGCCATGCGTACCAATGTACCATAGTACATAAGTACGTGTGTTGAATTTTGCCGTTCTCGACTTGTTCCGGTGACAAAATTGCCTGCTGAAAGGGGCAGCATGCCTGGAAGCCGGTTGGTCACTCGCAAATCCAGGCATGGCCTGTTATGGTCGTGAAGGAATTGAAATGAATCCACCATAGGAACGCATCGAGCGCATGTGGAGACGCTGGCGAACCCGGATCCTTCTGTTTTTGGCCGTTCTCGGTCCCGGATTTATCACAGCCAACGTCGATAACGACTCCGGCGGCATACTTACTTATTCCCAGGCAGGCGCGCAGTACGGATACACGCTGCTCTGGACGATGGTTCCCATTACGATCGCGTTGATCGTGGTGCAGGAGATGTGCGCCCGCATGGGAGTGGTGACGGGCAAAGGCCTGAGCGACCTGATCCGGGAAGAGTTCGGACTGCGGCTGACGTTTGTGCTGATGATCCTGCTGGTGGCGGTGAATTACACAAACGTTGTCACTGAATTCATCGGTATCGCGGGGTCGCTGCATCTGTTTCACGTGACCAAATTCATCAGCGTGCCAGTCTGCGCGACGATGGTGTGGCTTCTGGTAGTGAAGGGAAGCTACAAAAGCACGGAGAAGATATTCCTGATCGCCTCCGTCGTCTACATCTCCTACATATTTGCGGGTGTGCTTTCGCAGCCGAGCTGGCATGATGCATTGCTGGCGACCGTGCAATTGCCGCCGAAGTCGTTGTGGAAAGACAAGCTTTACATCTACACGGCCATAGGCGTGGTGGGAACAACGATTGCGCCGTGGATGCAGTTTTACCTGCAGTCGTCGATCGTGGAGAAGGGAATTCGCGTAAAGGACTACCCGGCGTCGCGGCTGGATGTGATCGTGGGCAGCTTTTTCACGGATATCGTGGCCTGGTTCATCGTGGTGGCATGCGCGGCGACGCTTTTCGTGCATGGGATGGGCGCGATCTCAGTAGCGGCGGACGCGGCGGAGGCGATGCGCCCCCTGGCCGGCGACTACGCGTTCCTTCTGTTTGCATTTGGGTTGTTCAATGCATCGCTGTTTGCGGCGTCGATCTTGCCCTTGTCGACGGCTTACACCGTGTGCGAGGGGCTTGGGTTTGAGTCGGGGGTCGATAAGAGCTTCCGCGAAGCGCCATTTTTCTATTGGCTCTATACGTTGCTGATCGCCGGCGGCGCCCTTGCGGTGCTGGTACTTCCGGATGCGCAGCTGGTTAACTTTGCAATTCTCTCGCAGGTACTGAACGGCGTGCTTCTGCCGGCAATCATCATCCTGATGTTGTTGCTGATCAATCGCGTGGACCTGATGGGCAAACACCGCAATTCGCGGTTGTGGAATGTCGTAGCCTGGGGCACCAGCATCATCGTGATTGGGATGACGCTGATCATGCTGTGGGGGATGATTCCGGGACATTGAGCGCCGGTCGTCAGTTCTCAGGTCGAGGCGATGGGTTGGGAGTCAGTTCACGGCTCGTCAGGAATGGAATCGAGGCCTGGAATGAGTACAGTTCTAGTTACGGGTGGGTCGGGATTTATCGGCAGCCACGCGATTCTGCAACTGCTCGCAGCGGGATATGGAGTGCGCACGACTTTGCGGAGTCTGAGCCGCGAGGGAGATGTGCGAGCGATGTTGAGGGTGGGGGGCATCGAATCCGGAGACCGGCTTTCGTTTGCGACCGCGGACCTGATGAGCGATGCGGGGTGGCCGGCGGCCGTGGCGGGTTGTGAATATGTCCTGCACATTGCATCTCCTTTTCCATCGACTGTGCCGAAGCATGAAGATGAATTGATTGTGCCGGCGCGTGACGGCGCCCTGCGGGTGCTTCGAGCAGCGCGAGATGCGGGCATCAAGCGAGTGGTGATGACATCGTCATTCGCGGCGATTGGTTACGGTCATCCTCCTCAACAAGCGCCGTTCACGGAAAAAGACTGGACGAATCCGAGCGGCGCCGATGTGATGCCCTATACGAAATCGAAGACGCTGGCGGAGCGAGCGGCCTGGGACTTCATTGCGCGTGAAGGTGCTGGGTTGGAGCTGGCTGTTGTTAACCCCGTTGGTGTGTTCGGGCCGGTCCTGGGTCCGGATTACGCGACGTCAATCCTGCTGGTCCAAAAGTTGATGGACGGAGCATTGCCTGGAGTACCGAGGATGTGTTTCGGCGCAGTCGATGTGAGAGATGTCGCGGATCTGCACTTGCGGGCGATGACGAACCCAGCGGCAAAGGGCGAGCGGTTTTTAGCTGTGGCGGGAGACTTCATGTGGCTTGTGGAAATTGCACAGGCGTTGAAGGATCGCATGGGAGAGTCTGCGAAGCGCGTGCGAACGCGGCAGTTGCCGAACTGGCTGGTGAGACTCGCAGCACTGAAAGATCCGGCAGTGAAGCAGATAATTCCGGAACTTGGCAAGTGGAAGAACGCGACCAGCGAGAAAGCGCAGAAGCTGTTGGGTTGGTCGCCACGCTCGAGGGAAGAAAGTGTGGTGGCTACGGCGGAGAGCCTGGTGCGACTCGGTCTGGTTAAGAATTGATGGCCCGGAGCAGAGGGATGGTTGCGAGGCTTTTCCCGACGGTGATTGTGAGCGCTAAAGGAGCTTGCCGGCGGCCAGGTCTTTGATCAGGCCGCGGTCGGCTGCGAGAAATTCGTATTCAGGCAGTTCTTCAAGCTTTACCCACTTGAGCTGGTGAAAGATTTTATTTTCCAGCTCGCCCTCAAATGTGGGCACCTCAAAAAACTGAAGGTCTACGGCGCCGCCGTGGCGGTAGTTGTGCCGGATGTGAGTGACGTGCGGACCGATTGTAGCGAGAATGCCCAGTTCCTCATGAAGTTCGCGGGCGAGTGCCTGCTGCGGAGTTTCACCTTGCTCAATTTTTCCGCCTGGAAACTCCCACTGCAGCGCCATCGGCTGGTTGGGGCGCCGCTGGCAGATCAGGACACGTCCGTCGCGAATCAGAAGCCCAGCGACAACGAAGCGCAATGCTGGCCCGGGAGGGCGCGAGTTGGGGGGAGACTGCGGCTCTTCCACAAAGTTAGTGTAAACGCTCAGTAACGCAGATGCTGTGACCCGGCCGACATATTCCATCCGATGAAACAGGTCGCGATTTTCTTTAACGAGTCAGAAGGAGAACGATCCGACCAGGTTGCGCCTGGAGGACCTTGGGCCATCGACCGCACCGGAGGATGATCTCTCAGGCGGCCTATTGATTCGTGCCTGAGGCAGCGGCGAATCCGGCGGTTTGCGCGGGAGGAAGGTCACCGTTGGATTTCTGATCGGTGAAGGATGAGCCGCTAGCGTTGATGGCGTTGGAATAGTCGGGACCGAGGCCGAGTTTTTTGAGGGCCCGCGAATCAGGAGTGAGCTTAGTCTGCCAGCCCTGAGCAGATTGAAACTTCTGCATGGCCGCAACCGTTTCACCGTCCCACTTACCTGTGGGGTCGCCGCTCAAATAGTGTTCGCGAATGAGCGCCTGCTGAATCTCGGTGGCACGCGCAGAGTCAATCCCTTGCTGGCCATGGGATTTCTTATGACTGGACTTTGAACTTTTGTGCGACGATTTGCTGCTTGTCTTCGAGGTCTTCGCTTTGGAGTGAGTCGTGCTCGCGTGCGAAGTCGAAGACTTTTTGTGCGTCGTGGAAGTGTCAGCGAAAGCCGGGGTTGCGATGAATGCAGCGGATATGAGAAACGCCAGGCTTGCTCGGGAAAAAAGCATTTGAAATACCTCTAGAGGAACGTTCCTGGACGTTGCAGCGAATTCTACTTGACGTCCAACGAGTGTGCCAACAAAAAGGGACTGGCACCAGAAGAAATCAGCCCATCAGCAAAACGAAAGTACAAAATGTGACGAAAGTCTTACGTCCTTGTGGACTTCCGAGAGTGAAAGCGCATCTGTGACGGCGGTCAGTAAGGGAGTTGCCAGGAAGTACTTTCCCGAAGCCCTGAGCTCAGAACCCCTATACATTTGATGCCGGGAGGCAGCCGTTTGCTTGCTCTCCCGGCTCAAGTGTTTATTGCAATGTTCCGCCTATGTAATTGATTCCATTCTCCGGATGACGTGGATCCATCACTTCGAATACGACGTCATCGCCGGTTTTGATGCTCTTGACGACAGCATCGAATTGATCCTTCGTGCCCGTCGCGCGCTTGTTGATTCGAGTGATCACCAAGCCAGGCTCGAGTCCCTGCAGGTCTGCAAAGGAGCCCGTGCGCACCGACTGGATGATCACACCTGAGGTGTGGAGTTTGGTGGCGGTCTGGTCAGTGATCTGGCGAACCACGAGTCCAAGTTTCTCGCCGGCTTCACTGGAGTTATCGGGATTTGCCGGGGTTTTTTGACCGGTGAGATCCGCAAAGACCGCGTCGCGATCTCCAACTGTCACAGTTGTGTCCTGTTGTTTGCCGTCCCGCATGAAGCCGAGGCGAAGGCTGGAACCTGGCCGGCGGCCGGCGATGTCGTTCACGAGATCGTCGCCGTCCTTGATGGATCGACCATCGATCGAGATGATGATGTCCCCCGGCTTAATGCCGGCCTTGTCGGCTGGGCCACCGGGCTGGACCTGCTGAACGAGAACACCATTCTTGAAGCCATAGACGCGGTTTACGGCACCGGAGAGTCCGCTGCGGAAAGAGATTCCGATGGAGCCGCGCGTGACTTTGTGGCTGGGGCTGATCAGGTCGTTGTAGACAGAGACGACCGTGTTTGCAGGCATGGCAAAGCCGATGCCCTGGTAGCCGGCCGACTGGGTATAGATCGCTGTGTTCACGCCGATGACTTCACCATTCATGTTGAGCAGCGGGCCGCCCGAGTTACCCGGGTTAATGGCCGCATCGGTTTGAAGAAAGTGTTGAAACTGTCCTGCGACGCCGGGCTCGATGGTTCGGTTTTTGGCGGAGATGATTCCGGCGGTAACGGTTTGTGCAAGCGCGAACGGGCTGCCGATGGCTTCGACCCAGTCCCCGACTTGCGCCTGATCCGAGTTACCCATTTTTACGGTTGGCAAGGGGGAGTTGGTGTCGATTTTGATGACGGCAAGGTCGGTTGCCTTGTCAGTTCCGATGACACGCGCGGGGCGGCCGAAGTCCTGGTTGTCAGGGTCTGTGGAGAGCTTGACGTAAATCTTGTCGGCTTTTTCGATCACGTGGTTGTTGGTGATGATGTAGCCCTTGGCGTCAACGATGAAGCCGGAGCCCAGGGACTCACGGACCTGGCCATCGTCGCCATCGCCCTGATCGGGCATCTGGCCGCCGAAGAAGCGATTGAAGAAGTCCTGAAAATTGTTATCGCCCTGTCCCTGTCCTTGTCCCTGGCCCTGATCCTGATCGTCGTCATCGGGATTGTCGCCGGGAGTCTGCGGATTGGGCTGAACGCGACCGTGCGGTGATGGAAGACGGCGCCCCTTATTGCCTGCGGCTTTGGGAAGGGTCTGCGTATTGATGTTGACCACGGCAGGTCCCGACCGCCTGGGCGATCTTGACAAACTCATTGGGCTTGGTCGGGGAATCGGAGACTTTCAAGGGCGTGGCATCGCTGCTGTCGCTCTTTCTCTCCTGTCCGCGGACGCCGTGGGCCGCAAAGGAGCCGCCGACGATGGCGGCAGATACGGTGGCGAGCAGAAGGAATGTCGATGCGAGACGGTGAGAGCGCAGTCGTGCAAGGAACGATTTCATGAATCAGGGGACCTCTTACCTTTCAGCCACGGAGGCTCGAGAGCATTCAACGTGCCGATCTTAAGTATAGAACCGACATACGGCGCGAATCACGCCGATCTCGACGGTTGCGGGCTTGGTGGGTTGGGATGCGCGATTCTGCTGAGCAGTTAGTCTGCGGAGGCAATAGTGCACCGTCATCTTCTGTTTAGACGGGAATGTGGGAAAGAGTGTTGCATCGTGCATGCTAACATCCGGCATGGTTTCCCCACAGAAGTGGTGCAGATTCATGGCGATTGCGGTCGTCGCGACGACGGCCGGAGTGCTGGGCTTTCCTTCCGGAGCAAGCGGACAGGATCAGAAGACGCAGAGTGTGGCCCCCTCGATTCTGGATCGGCTGAACGCGATGATTGGCGGCGGCAAGAGCGCGTGGAGTGACGAACAGCTGAAAACGATGGGCCAACTTCGCGATGCGGCCATGAAGAGCGATTATGCGTACGACGAGCTTCGACACCTGACGGACAACATCGGGCCGAGACTGAGCGGATCGCCTCAGGCTCAGAAGGCGGTAGATTGGGTTGCGGACGAGATGCGGAGTCTGGGAGCGGAAGTGACTCTCGAGAAAGCGCAGGTTCCGCATTGGGTGCGAGGAGCGGAAAGCGGCGAGCTAACGGCCTGGCCTGGGCAGGCACCGGGAACTACGCAGAAGGTTGTGCTCACCGCGCTGGGAGGAAGCGTGGCCACTCCCGCGGAGGGCATTACAGCAGAGGTGGTTGTCGTAGATAACTGGAAACAGTTGCGGGAACTGCCTGCGGGGACGGTAAAGGGAAAGATTCTGTTGTTCAATCATGCCTTCGACAAGGAACTGGCTGCCACAGGGCATGGGCTGGAGGCTTACGGCGGGGGCGTGGTCTATCGCGGCGCCGGGCCCATTGCCGGAGCGGCTGTCGGGGCAGTTGCGGTTCTTGTGCGAAGCGTAGGCGGCGCGGATTTTCGGCTGCCACATACCGGCGAGACGGCCTATTCTCCCAGCGCTGCGAAGATTCCGGCGGCTGCCGTGACGGCTGAGGATGCGGAGATGCTGAAGACGCTGACTCGCCAGGGGCCGGTCAGGATGCACCTGGTTTTGACCCCGCAGCAATTGCCAGACGCGGGAAGTTACAACGTGATCGCCGACTGGAAAGGTACGACGCATCCGGAGCAGGTGGTTGTGGTGTCGGGGCATCTGGATTCCTGGGACCTGGGTACAGGCGCAATCGATGATGGCGCGGGAGTAGCAGTGTCAATGCAGGCTCTGCAATTGATGAAGCAGTTGGGAATTCGACCGCGACGCACGGTGCGCATGATCGCATGGATGAGCGAGGAAGAAGGATCGGAAGGCGCGGCCGCCTATATGAAGGAACACGCTGCCGAGATGGGGAACCATGTTGGGGCAATCGAGAGCGATCTCGGGGCTGACCATCCCACGGGGATATATTTCGCAGGGAAGCCCGAACTCGGTCAGTGGCTGCGACCCGTGGCAGAGGTGTTGGATGGGAATGGCGCGGGCAGCCTGGTTGCAGCTCCGGAGACTGGCGAGGATATTGGAGAGATGACCCGGCAGGGGGTACCGAGCTTTGCGCCGGTGCAGGACAGCCGGTTCTATTTCAACTATCACCACACCGCCGCAGACACATTCGACAAGGTCGATCGGACACACCTGAACGAGAATGCCGCAATCATGGCAGTGCTCGCTTACGCGCTGGCAGATTCGCCGGAACCGGCAACGCGATAATTCAGGAGTCGCGCCATTAAGCAAAAAGTGACCGCCGAGTGTCGCGGCCTTTAATCCGGAGCGCCATCTTCTTCGCGAAAGTGACCGGGAGCGATATACACGGGCCCGTCCCAGGAGCCATCGTCCTCGTCACGTGATCTGCGGAGAGATCGTATCTTGTCGCGTATGAGCAGGTACGGGCTATAGAACATGAGGCAGATGATCGAGAGGACAATCCCGAGCACAGAGAAGAGAATCGCGCAGGCTTCAAGATAAGCGAGGATGACGAAGGGCTTCAGGAGAAATTCATTTACAGGACCGGCCATGAGAGCAGGGCCAAGAATGAGCAAGGTGGCTGCTTCGACGCCGCCGAGCCCCGAGGCGACAAGGAGGACGGTAGCGCTGATGGCCAGTGTCCTTGAGGGGCCCACGAGGTTTCTCCAAGGTGCTTTCACAGCCGGAGCCTTTCTTGTGGACAAATTCCTTGTGGGTGTTGCTTCCATTGTGCAACAGGAATGAGGCTAATTCGCCAATAAGCAAGTCAGCTCCCTATCCAGAGTACCCATTACCTCGGAGTAACAAAGCCAGCGTTGATGAGCCGCAGCAATGCTGGATTATCAGGCTTCGTGAGCAGTTGGAACATGGGGCTGGGGGACGAGTTCGGTGAGGGCGATTCCAGCAAGAATAAGAATGGCGCCGGTGGCGGGAACCATACCCAGGCGTTCGCCAGTGACGAGGAACGACGTGATCCATGCGAAGACGGGCTCGAGAGCCAGAATAAGAGCCATCGGAGTAGTGGGAAGAATCGACTGAGCCCAGCTTTGAATGGAGAATGCCGCTGCGGTGGCGAGGGCTGCGGCAACGATAAGGGCGAAGATCAGGTTCCGGGTGATGTGAACATGGGGATGCTCGATGAGTGGAAGGCTTAAGGCCATGAAGAGGGCGCAAAATCCGATCTGCAGGATGGCGAGGGGTTGAAACGGGATGCGTGGTGAGGCGTGTCCGAGGGCGATGCAGTGAAGCGCAAATGCGATGGAGCAGCCGAAGGTGAGAATGTCGCCCAGGTTGATGGAAGAAAAGTCAGGCAGGAACCCGGCGGCAGAAGTCAGAGCAGCGGAGGCCGGCGGTGCGGTGATGAGCACGATGCCGATGAAGGCGAAAGTCGCGCCGAGAAAAGCGTTCCAGCGCGGTGGGCGAGCACCGGGAGGGCGGAGCGCGGGCACGATAGAGAAGAGAGGTACAAGAACGACGACGAGCCCCGTTATGAAGGCGGACTTGGATGGTGTAGTGCGGACGAGACCGATGGTTTGGAACTGATAACCGGCAGCGAGGCAAAGTCCGACGAGCGCTCCCGTGGCCATTTGCGCGCGGCGGATGGTTCGCCACGCTCGATGGTAGGCGACACCAAGAAGGATGAACGCCATGGTCATGCGGATGAGATTGAAGGCCGCTGGTGTTGCATCGGCGAGCGCGCTCTTAATGAGGACGAAGGTCGATCCCCAAATCGCTACGACAAGCGTCATCAGGATGTACGCGCGCATTTTCATGTCAGGTGATTATTTCAGGCGAGGATCGCTTTCACCCCTTCAGCAAAAAAGGCACTTGATGAATAGTGCTATCCAGGTCAATCCGCTTAAGCGCAAATGAGAGGCATAAGGCTCCGTTTGAATTTCAGCGGTTATGGTGTCGCAGGCGGGTAGGCCAGTGTGCCGGCAACCCAGGTTTGCGCTACTTTTGTTTCGAGGATTGATGGTGGAAGGATCTTGTAGAGATCGCGATCGACGATGATGAAATCTGCGTCGTAGCCGGGGATGAGCTTGCCTTTGTGCTTCTCCGAGAATTCGGCGTAAGCCGATCCCTTGCGTGTAAGCATAGAGCGCCTGTCCGCGTGTGAGTTTGTTGTCGGGGTAATAGGTCCTGGTGCCGGCTTCATTCATGCGGGTGACGGCGGCATAAAGTCCGCGGAAGGGCGTGACGGGTTCCACGGGGTAGTCGGTTCCGAAGGCAACGGGAACGCCGGCGTCAAGGAATGCCTTCCATGCGTAGGAATATGCGGCTCGGTCGGTGCCGAGGCGGTCGACTGCCCAGTTCATGTCTGTGAGAAGGTGATTGGGTTGCATGCTGGCGATGACGCCGAGTTTTTTGAAGCGCGGAATGTCGGCGGGATCGACGACCTGGGCATGCTCGATGCGATTACGTGCAGTGGTGGATACGCCGGGCTGCGAAAACGCATCGAGAGCCATGGATGAGGCTTTGTCGCCTATGGCGTGAAAGCCGATCTGGAAGCCGGCGCGGGCGCGCTCGATCGTCATTCGATTGAGTTCATCCTGCGTATATTGCGGAAGGCCTGCGTTTTTTAGATCGTCCGCAAAGGGCGACTTCATGGCGGCAGTGCGGGAGCCGAGAGAACCATCCATGAAACCCTTGAGCATGCCTGTGTGAAGCATAGGATCGCCAGCTGGGTGATGTGCGCGCTGGGTCTTCAGAAGCTCCACCGGATCCTTGAAGGTGAGCCACTCGCTTATGCGGAGATGGAGACCGCCTTCCTTTTCGATCTCTTCAAAGACGAGGAAGTCCGCCCAGTTGCTGTAATCCTGGACGCTGGTGACGCCGTGTGCCAGAGCATCGTTGATGGCGAGTTCGTCGCCTTTGCGGCGTTCTTCGGGAGTGGGCGGAGGAATAACTTTGTAGACGAGTTCCTGCGCGGATTCGCGGAGGATGCCGGTGGGTTCGCCATTCGCATCCAGATCGATGGCTCCGCCCTGAGGAGCCTTGGTTTTGCCAGTGATTCCGGCTGCGGCAAGCGCAGCGGAGTTTGCGATGGAAATGTGGCCATCAATGCGATCGAGAAATGTGGGGTGATCGGCCGTGACTTTGTCGAGGTCCTGTCGCGTAGGGAGAACTTTTTCAGCCCAGAGAGTGTGATCCCAGTTGCCTCCGGTGAGCCAATGGCCTGCGGGAGCTTGATTCGCTGCCGACCTTATCTGCGCGAGCATGTCGGCGAGAGATTTGACTCCGGTGAGATCGACGTTGAGCTTGGTGCGGCCGGCGCCGCCGAGGTGAGTGTGAGCATCGTTGAATCCGGGAAAGACGAATTGGTGCGTTTGCGCGCTATCGAGGTCATGGAGATGTGTTTTGGGTCCGGCCAGACGGGAGATCTCGGCCGTAGTGCCGACGGCGACGATTTTGCCGCCAGCAATGGCAATCGCTTCGACCACTCGCGGCTTATCTTCGTCGAACCCCTCGCCGGTGTAGATCTGGCCGTTGAAGAAGATGTCGTCTGGCGAGGCTGAAGAAGAGCGGGATTGGTGAACTGCCGGAATCTTTTGCGAAGCGGATTGAGCAGCGACCAGAAGAGGAGTTGAGAGAGCCACAGCAAGCAGGGCAGTGATGGCGCGCATGGGCGCAGTCTACCAGAGACCCATTGCCGAAGTTACTGTTCTGCGGCCCATTCGGCGATAGCGAGTAGGAGCAAAACCAGACGGCGAAGGCCGATTTCCCTATTTTTGTCGGTGTACCACTCGGCAAGCGTATGAGCTCCGCCGCCATCTCCGCCTGCGCCGATGGAGAAGGCAGGAGTGCCGAGGGCAATGGGAATGTTCGCGTCGGTTGAGCCGAGGCGAAGGTCGGTTTGAATCCCGAGGTGCCGATCGACGGCGCGAAGAAGCTCGAGGATGGGCGAGTCGTTGGGAAGTTGCGCAGCGGGACGGTCGCCGATTTTATCGATCGTGAAAGTAAGCTTGCCTCGGCTGTGCTGTGCAACAGATTTTGCACTCGCGTTTGCCTGGTCGATCGCATCTTCGACGGCGCGATGAAGCGCTACTTCGAGGCGAAGAAGCTCGTCGGAACTTGTTGAGCGAAAGTCAATGGAGGCGGTCGCGCTTTCCGGAATCGAGTTGACGCTGGTGCCGCCCTGGATGGTGCCGATGTTCAACGTCGTTGTTGGTTTGTCAGGGACGGGGGTGCGGGCGAGCACGGCGACCGCAGCGGCCAGTGCGGCGATGGGATTGGGAGTACCTGCATCGGTAAAACTGTGGCCGCCGGGACCTTTGATGGTGATCTGAAAGCGGCGGCTGCCGAGCGCCTGGGTAACAGCGGAGTCGACGCCTGCGCCGTCGAGAACGACATGGGCAGCGATTCTTCCGGCAATCGATCGCTGGTCGTAGAAGTGGCGGACGCCGCGAAGGTCGCCCTCGCCCTCTTCCCCAACGTTGGCGAGGAGGATGACCGGCACGGGAAGTTTGATCTTCGCGTGGATGAGAGCCTGTGCCAGAGCGAGCATGCCGATGACGCCGGCGGCGTTGTCGCATGCCCCTGGAGCTGCGAGGCGATGGGCGCCGTTCTCGCGCGTCAACGCGGGACGCAAAGGCGTGCCCGCAGGAAAAACGGTATCGATGTGCGCAGAGAGAACCACGATGGGCCCGGAGCTTTCAGGATGAAGATGAGCGGTGGGGATGTAGCCAAGGACATTGCAGAGAGCATCGGTGTGAACATCGGTGAGCCCGATTGCCGCAAATTGTTCGGCCATCCACCGGGAACGGGCCTGTTCACCGAAGGGCGGGGCAGGAATAGTCACGAGTTCGACCTGACGGTCTATCAGCGTCTTGGGATTGTTGTGCAGCCATGTGAATGCGACATGAACGGCGCGCTGCGCGGCAAGCGCCGTGACACGGGAAAATGCCGTGCTACGCGAGAAGATGGGCATGCAATTTCAGGGTAGCAGGGAAAATGCACTGATCAGCGAACAGGATTGAGATCAGGAAGTTCCGGCTCGTACTCAACGGAGTGGAGAAAGAGGCCGCGTGCCGGAGCAGTGGGGCCTGCGAGAGAACGATTTTTGGCGGCAAGGATCTGCGGGACGTCGCCAAGTTTCATGTAGCCTCGGCCAATGTCAAGCATGGTTCCCACCAGGTTGCGAACCATGTGGTGCAGAAAACCGTTGCCGCGGACGCGATAGACGAAGAGGCGAAAGCCGTCGCTCGTTTGCTGGGTCCACTCGGAGGAGAAGACGGTACGAACGGTTGTGCGGGTTTTGAGCTGGACTGAGGCGTCGGCGTCGTCCTGGCCCATCCGCGTGGCCAGGTCTGGCTCGGAGGCGGCCAGGCTAAGGAAATCGTGTTCTCCCAGGAAGGCAGCCGCTGCGCGCTGCAGGAGGTCGAAGTCGATCCGCCAGGAATAAGGGTAGACGTAGCGAGCGAGAAACGGAGGGCAGATCTGGTGAGCCGCTGGTTCAACGGGAAAGGCGCGGTATTCGTACGTCTTTGCGACAGCGGAGTGCCGAGCGTGGAAGCTGCCGGGGACAATTCTCGCATCCAGAACGCGAATCGGGGACGGAAGCGTCCGGTTGAGGGCTCGCATCAGGTTGGTTTCCGGGATTCGCGCCTGTAACGAGAAACTGGCAACCTGCGCGAGGGCGTGCACGCCGGCGTCGGTTCGGCCTGAACCTTGCGGGAGGGGTGACTCGCCAACGACTCGGCCGAGCGCAGCCTGAAGCTCGCCCTGGACCGTGAGCCTGCCGGGCTGGACCTGCCAACCGTGGAAGTCCGTCCCGTCATAGGCGAGAGTGAGCTTCCAGTTCTGTTCTGGATCGGCCTGGGTGGTTTCCGTCACGGGTATCTCTGTTGTTAACAGGTTAATTGACCAAAAGGAGCGTGGCGGTCAATTGGTTTCAGTGGGATATACTCAGTTTTTCGTGCCTGTCTGCAGGTGATTCGTTCGGGAAAAAGGGAACGAAGTCTTCGCGGCTCGCGTAATGCATTGTGACCCAACGGTCAAATGAAGCACGGGAAGACAAATCGCCGCGTAGAATCACAAATTTGCGTCCGGGGACAGCTTTCGGACGTCTAGTAAAACGGCACCCCACATGCCTCAGCGACTCGTGGAGAGGGAACATGCAATTGTTCGGTATTCGTGTGTTTAGGGAGCAGGAAATTACCGCTGGTCAGGTAAAACGCCGTTCAGGAGAGCATTTAAGAGCGCTTACGGCGGCGATGCTGACATTGACGGCGGGAGTGCCCCAGGGATTTGCTCAGCAGCAAGAGTCGGTCAGAGTTGCCGGTGCCGGAGAAAAGCATCCGGAAAAGCAAGCTTCGCCATTGCCGGCGGCTCCAGCGCCGGTCATGACACAGCCGCCGGACTTGCGTCCGACGGATCGGGATTTTACGAAGCCTGCCGGCCCGCTTCTGGGAAACCCGATAGGGCCGTATCGTCCAACTTCGATACCGAAGGCCAGCTTCGTGAATTCGGTCCGACTCGACAACCTGGTCAAGGACGGGAAGATTTACCTGAGCCTTTCCGACGCGATCGCGTTGGCGATTGAGAACAACTACGATATCGCGATTGCACGCTACAACCTCGATATCGCGGATACCGACATTCTGCGCACCAAGACGGGAGCGGTCGCTCTGGGCGTACCATCGGGCCTGGTGACCGGAACGCAGGGCGGATCGGTTTCCATTCTCACTACCGGCGGAGGTCCGGGCGGAACTACGGGAGGCTCCGGAGGCGCGGCTACTGGCCTCGGCGGTCAGAGCCTCACGACCTCAGGCGCTGGACCAGTACCTGAGCCCCTTGATCCGAGTTTCACTGGAATTATCGACCTCCAGCGGGCGCGGTCGCCGCAGTCGAACACGCTGTTTTCGGGCGGCAAGCCAGCGCTGACGACCAATACCAATCAGTACAACTTCGGCTATAACCAGGGTTGGGTGACGGGCACGTCGCTGGACGCTACCATTTCGAACTCACGGGTGACGACGGACACTCCGTTCCAGTCTTACAGCCCGCAGTTTCAGTCGATCTTCAAGGCGACGGTAACGCAGCATCTGTTGCAAGGCGCGGGGATCTGGGTCAACAAGCGTTTCATGTATCAAGCGCAGAACGATCGGCGTATTGCTGATTCGGGATTCCGGCAGCAGATTCTGTACACCGTGAACCAGGTGGAGAGTATCTACTGGGGATTGGTAAGTTCCTATGAAGACCTCCAGGCCAGACAGCGCGCATTAGCTCAGAGCACGAAGCTCTCGGAAGATACGCATAAGGAGTTGGAGATCGGCACCGTGGCCCCGCTGGATGTAGTGCAGGCCGATTCCAATGTGGCCACAGACAAGCAGGCGCTGATCAACTCACAGAACGTGCTGAATTATCAGCAGCAGATTATCAAGCAGGCGATCGCGAGAAATTTGAACGATCCTGCGCTGGCAACTGCTCCAGTAATTCCCACGGACCGCATCAGCCTCGGTTCTCTCGATGAAGAGAGCCAGCCAGTGGAACAACTGGTGCAGACAGCTTTCCAGAACCGGCCGGAACTGGAGATTGCAGCACTGACGCTGCGCAACGATGAAATCACGCTCAAGGGCGCGCGCAACGCGTTGCTGCCTGCGCTGGATGTTTATGGGTATTACGGATCGAGTGCGCTCGGTGGTTCTCAGAGTCCGAGCGCGGTTGATTTCCAGACCGGCCAACCATACCCGCCGGGAACCTTTCCGACCGTCCCCTACGGCACTGTGTTCACGAATTTGTGGAACAGCAGCGCACCGGACAAGGGAGCGGGTTTCTCTATGACGATTCCGATTCGCAATCGTCAGGCCCAGTCGGTTCAAGCGCGGTCTCTGATGGAGTACAGGCAATCGGAGCTGCGATTGGCGCAGTTGTATACGCAGATCCGCATGCAGGTGGTAAACGCGCAGTTCGCTCTTACGAACGATCGTGCAGAAGTACAGTCATCGCAGGCAGCGCGGGATTATGCGCAACAGAGTCTTGACGCCGAGCAGAAGAAGCTTCATCTGGGAGCATCGACCACAGCCAATGTTTTGCAGCAGGAACGGAATCTGGCAACGGCGGAGAACAACCTGATCGCAGCGAATGCGGCATTTGCGAAGGATCGCGCCGGTCTGTATCAAATCCTGGCGACAACCCTGCAGCACTACGGAATCAACCTGGTGGATGCGGCGAAGGGAAATGTCAACGGGGCTCCAATGGTGCCGGGTGTTCAGCCAGCGGGCACAAACCAACCCGCGACGACTCCGGTGCCGGCGCAGCCAACGACTCCGCCTTCGGGCAGATAACCCCTGAAGTAGAAGTGAAGAGAAATAGCCCGGCAAATCGCCGGGCTATTTCTTTTTCGAATCAAATCTTGAACAGGGGTGGCTCTTCGACGGGCAGAAAAGCGTCTCAGGAAGTGCGTGCCTCGGTCAGCGTTCGGCGACCAGATCGAGGAGGTCGAAGAATTCAGGGAAGCTGATGGCCGCGGATTCTGCTCCCCGGATAAGAGTCTCGCCCTCCGCGCGGAGCGCGGCGACGCTGAACGCCATCGCAATACGATGATCGCCGCCAGAGTCAATGACTGCGCCGTGCAGAGTCTGTCCGCCGGGAACATCGAGGCCATCTTCGAACTCTTCGACTTCCGCACCCATGGCGCGGAGATTGCTTGCGACAAGAGAGATGCGGTCGGATTCTTTTACGCGCAGCTCCTTCGCGTCGCGGATGCGAATGCCGCCGCTGGTGTAGGGTGCAATGGCGGCGAGCACCGGTAGCTCGTCGATGAGTTGGGCTGCGACTACGCCGCTGATTGTTGTGGAACGAAGGCCCTCGTCGTCGGCGGAGATCTGCACGGTGCCAACGAGTTCGGAGTGGACCTCCTGGAGCTGAAGAACTGCGATGCGCGCGCCAAGCGCGGTGAGCACGTCGAGAAGCGTGGCGCGGGTGGGGTTGAGCCCGATGCCGTCGAGGATAAGGCCGGAGCCCGGGAAGAGCGCAGCAGCGCATAGAAAGAACGCGGCCGAGGAAATGTCGCCTGGCACTGCGGCTTCAATGGCGTGAAGCGTCTGGGGTCCGGTGATTGTGATGGAGTCGATGGAGCGGTTTAGATTTGCGCCGAAGGCTCGCAGGGCGAGTTCGCTGTGATCGCGGGTGCGGAGCGCTTCACGGACGATGGTGTCGCCCGCTGTCTGAAGTCCGGCGAGCAGGATGCAGGTCTTGACCTGCGCGCTGGGAACAGGCGTGGTGTAGTCAATTGCGCGGAGTTCAGCACCATGGATCGTGACAGGAGCGTGGCCTTCCGTGAGGGTAATATCCGCTCCCATTTCTACGAGGGGCTTGCGAATGCGCTCCATCGGGCGGCGGGAGAGGGAAGCATCGCCGATGAGGGTGAAGCGGCCGTGCTGCGGAGCAAGGAGACCGGAGATCATGCGCATGGTGGAGCCGGAGTTGCCGCAGTCAAGCGGGTGATCGGAGGGCGTTACACGGCCGCCGACGCCGTCGATTTCAATGCGGCCATCACCCAACTGGCGCACCTGCGCCCCGAGGGCCTGCATGCAGGCGAGGGTGGAGGCGCAGTCGGCTCCGGTGGAGAAATTGGAGAAGCGCGATGTGCCTTCAGCGAATGCGCCGAGCATGGCGTAACGGTGGCTAATGGATTTGTCGCCCGGGAGGCGCAGAGTGCCAAGGATATTGCGCGCGGGGCGAATGATGCGTTCTTGAGTGGCGGTGGACAATGGAACTCCGGGAAGTAAGGTCTCTCCTAGTTTACTAAGCTGAGTGCGGCCGGCCTCCCGCAGCCTGCTGCCAGACCCTGGCTACCTGACGCGAAGGACGATGATGGTTTCATCGTCGAAGCGGTCTTTGGAGCCTTGAAACTGGGTGACATCCGCCATGATGGCGGTGGCGATCTGCTGGGCGGGGAGATCGCGGCTGCCGCAGAGAATGGAGGCGAGACGGTCTTCGCCGTACATCTCTCCTTTTTCGTTCTCGGCATCGAGAATGCCATCGGAGACGAAGACGATAGCGTCGCCGGGTTGGGTGGCAACGTTGAATTCCTCGTAAGTAGCGCTGGGAAACATGCCAAGCGGGAATCCTTCGGCTTTCACCGTGACGTTTTCACCGCCGCGGCAGAAGACGGGTTGCACGGCGCCGGAGTTCGCTACGGTCAGCGTGCGGTTCTCATCGTTCCAGAGCGCAAACAGCATCACCACGTATTGAGAATCGAGCTTGCGCTCCTGAAGCGTGTCGTTGAGCACGCTCAGCATCGCAGCAGGAGCGGGTTTCTGTTGCGCTAAAGAGCGCATGATGCCGCTGACAAGGGCGGCGAAGAGAGCCGCCGGCGCGGCCTTGCCGCTCACATCGCCGAGAACAATGGCGGTCTGGTCAGAACTGTATTCGAGGAAATCGTAGAGATCGCCGCCGATAGTACGCGCAGGCAGGAAGCTGACCGCAAACTCGGCGTGCTTGTGCACCGGAGGCGTACTGGGAAGTAACCGAATCTGGACTTCGCGAGCCATGGAGATGTCGCGCTCGAGTTGCTGTTCCTGGCGCTTCACAGCCTGGTAGAGGCGAGCGTTCTCGATGGCGATGGCGATTTGTGCCGCCATGGTGGTGAGGGTGCGGACGTGGTCGTCGTTAAAGAACGCGGTGCGCGTGTGCTCAAGGTCCAGAACCCCGATGACACGCTCCTTGTAAAAGAGCGGGACGATAAGTTCCGAGCGCGTCTCGGCGTTCATGGGGAGATAACGCTGGTCTTTGCGCACGTCAGGGACATTGATGGGCCGCCACTCACGGACGGCGGCACCGACGAGCCCCGTGCTGACAGAGATGCGGCGCATGGGCGCCTGGGCAGAGCCGAAGCGCCAGGCGTAGCGAGTGATGAGAGTGTCGCCTTTTTCATCGAGAAGCATGATGGAGAACATCTGGTAGTCGATGAGACGGCGCAACAACATGCCGACCTTGGCCAGTAGCAGGTCGACATCGAGGATGGAGATGATCTCGGTAGATATCTCGTTGAGGACGGCGAGGGCTTCCGCCTGGCGTGAAACGCGAGTATAGAGGCGCGCGTTTTCTATAGCCTGGGCGATCCGTGAAGCCGTGAGAGTGAGCAGATGGAGGTGTTCAGGCTTGAAGAAATCAGCTTGTTCGCTCTCGAGATCCATGACGCCGATGAGGCGATTTTTGGCGATCAGGGGAACGGCAAGCTCGGAACAAACGTTGGGGTTGGCGGTGATGTAGCCTTCGATCTTTGAAACGTCGTTGACGAGCATTGCCTGGCGAGTGAGAGCGACCTGGCCAACAATTCCTTTACCGATGGGGATGCGCATTCGCTGCGTCTCAGGCGTGTGGCCGATCTGGAAACGCATGCGGAGTTCGTTGGTCCGATCATTGACCAGGAGAATGGAAAAGATCCGGTAGGGGATGATGGAGCGGACCAGTTCGGAGGTGCGATTCAGCAAAGTCTGCAAATCGAGGGTGGTGTTGAGCGTATCCGCCATCTGGGCGAGGAAGGTGAGATCCGTCGACTCGACTCGCACATTGAGCGGGTCGATATGAGCGTGTGGATTCTCAGAATCGGCGGGACGGTAGTCGCCTTCATACTCGGGTTGCGGGCGCGTGATGGGCGGAGTGGAAGACATGGGGGAACGAGAAGATGATACAGGAACGGCCGTCATCGGCTCCCTGGCGCAAACACAGGGCAGCCTTTGAGATGCAGCCCCTTATTGATGGTTTTCAATATCCGGCGAAACTGAGAGCAGCGTCTATACGCCGACTTCGGCGGCGGCAAAGTCAGCGGCAAGCAGCAATCAAATTGCTATTCGGCTCCGAGTTCGCGGACTATGGCTACCGAGGCGGAAGCGCCGATGCGGTTGGCGCCTGCTTCGAGCATGGTTTTCACGTCGGCGAGAGTGCGGATACCACCGGAAGCCTTTACTCCGCAACGGCCGCCGGCTACGCCGCGCATGAGAGCAACATCGGCAGCGGTCGCGCCCCCACCGCCAAACCCGGTGGACGTCTTGATGAAGTCGGCTCCGGCCTGGATGGCGAGTTCTGAGCCGCGTAGCTTTTCCTCAACGGACAGCATTGCCGTCTCAAGAATCACTTTGAGGATGGCTCCATGATGGTGAGCTACGTTGGCCACTGCATGGACCGTGTGCTGGACAGCATGGTGATTTCCGCTTTTTAGCTGGCCAATCGGGAGGACCATGTCTAGTTCCTTGGCGCCCAGCCGGGCCAGGGCGGCAGCTTCCTGGCGAAGAGTAGAAACCAGCGATGCGCCAAAGGGAAATCCAATGACTACGCCTACAGGAATGCCTGTGCCGGAGAGCATCTCGACTGCGGCGGGCACCCAGACCGGGTTGACCATTGCACATGCGAAGCGATAGCGAATGGCCTCGTCGCAGAGGCTTTCAACCTGATCGCGAGTGGCTTCGGGCTTCAGCAGTGTGTGGTCGATGACCTGGGCAAGAGACTGCCATGACGAAAGCGTTTGTTTTGTGAATCCGGCGGAATCGAAGGTTCCGTGATCAAACTCGAGATCCTCATCTCGAATCGGGGTTATGACTGACATTTTCTTGCTCCTTCATTGCTCCGCCGCTCTTGTCAGGCGGCTTGTTCTTCTATTCCGGCAGTTGAGTATAGTCCCGGTATCGCGACGGGGCTACTGGCAACCCTTGCAGTTGAATAACGAAAGGAACCGCTGCTGGAAATCCTTCGGTCACGGGTGCTCAGATATATCCATGCGGGCGATGAGGCCGTCGCGGAATTGGTACGTATGGTAGACGGTGGTGTCGAGTAACAGGTTGCCCGTTATGTCATGGACTACCTGGTGCACCTCAACCATCCAGGAGGCGTTTCCAAGGGGTTCGATCGAGATGGGATCAACCTTGGGATTGAGCGTTGTGAATTGTCTTGTCCAGTACGCGCGCACTTCATCCTTTCCACAGACGTGTCCACCCTCCATACCGTTCGCCCAGATCACTTCAGGGTGCATACGGGAGATTACAGCGTCGATGTTACGGGAGTTGAAATCGCGATAGGCGGCGCGAAGAATATCCTGCTCGGGCATCATGATCTGAGACATGCGAGACCCCTCCTGAGCGCTGTTATTCGGGGTGATCGGGCGCCATGAGGCAGATATCGGGCAGGTTGCGATAGCGCTCGGCATAGTCCATTCCATAACCGATGACAAATAAGTTTGGTATGGAGAATCCGATGTAATCGGCGTCGATTCTTTCGATCCGACGGGACGGCTTGTCCAGCAGGGCCGCTATGCGGAGCGATTTGGGCTTGTGCTGCAAAAAGATTTTGCGCAGATAGGAAAGGGTCAGGCCGGTATCGAGTATGTCTTCGACGATGAGGACGTTTTTCCCTTCGATAGGTTCGTCAAGATCCTTGATCAGTTTTACCGCGCCTGAAGATCGCTGCCCTTTGCCGTAACTCGAGACCGCTACAAAATCGAAGGTTGTATCGACGCTGACCGAACGGGCCAGATCCGCGAGGAAGATGGCCGCACCCTTGAGAACACCAACCATCACGAGTTTCTCGTCGTTCAGATCGCGGGTAATTTGCGCGCCCATTTCCGCGACCTTCTCTGCTATTTGTTGACGCGTGTAGAGAACTTCCAGTCCCTGATAAGTGATGGTGGCCATGAAAACAGTATCGCCCGAGGAAACGCTGAAACGGCAGGATTTCTGTGAAAAACGCTGGCGATACTGGGGATACGAGACGGGCTAAATTCCCATTCTGAACAGGGAGACGTCTATACTTGAGAAAATGGCGCCCTATCTCCACTTCTGGCATATCAGTATTCCAACTTTCGGTCTCATGTTGTGGCTTGCAGCCGTGGCGGCTGCTTTCGTAATGGACCGCGGATTCAAGCGAGCATCGGTGGACGCGGATGCGGTCGGCATGGTGGCGATTGCAGTGATTGCCGGAATCGTGGGAGCCAAGATCTGGCATGTAATCGATACGCCCAGCGAGTTCCGCGAGATCGGCTGGCGGGTACTTTGGGATACCGCGGGATTTGCGTGGTTTGGGGGCCTTGTCTTTGGAATTTCAGCGCTGGTGATACAGGGTTGGTTGGCTGGGATCGGGGCTGTGCGGGCGCTGGACCTGGCTGCGCCTGCCGCCGCAGTCGGATATGGAATCGGGCGCGTCGGATGCTTTCTTTCGGGCGACGGGTGCTACGGAATAGAAACCAAACTTCCGTGGGGCATGAGCTTTCCGAACGGAATCGAACCTACGGCTCCCGGCGTACGTGTTCATCCAACGCCGCTTTATGAACTGGGAATGGGTTTGGTGATCGGGTGGTATCTCTGGTGGCGCGGTGGCAAGCGGCATGGAACGGGCGCAATCGTGGGTGAGTACCTTGTTCTTTCAGGATTTGCCCGCTTCCTCGTTGAGTTCATACGGCGCAATCCCAAGATTCTGTGGGGCCTGTCTAACGCACAACTGGCAAGCCTCGGTTCCGTATTGATCGGAGTTGGCCTGATCTGGTGGGCCGCGCGCGGGCCGGTCCGTGAACCGGGTGATGCGACAGAGCCAGTTGGCAAGGCCGCCTGAACTATACGACTCAGGACCCTGGCGACGGCGAGAGAGCTATGCGAGTTTGTAGGGCGAGCGGTAGGCGCGCGACATGAGCGCCGTTGCTTCCTGATCGTTGAGAATCTTCTCGTTTTTGACATCCCACTGAAGCTTGCGGCCTACGAGCATGGAGATCAGGCCGAGGTGTCCGGGGATGAGCGAGTGGTGAGCCACGTCAACCGGAGCGATCGTGGGCTTGCGAGACTTGACGCAATCGAGGAAGTTGCGCCGGTGTTCGCTGGACTCGTAGAGCGGAGTCTTGCGCTGGGAATCGGGCAGGGAATCCATTTTGGTCCATTCAGGATTAGAGGCATCGAAGCCGCTGCGGTCGACCCATACCCAGCCATCGGTTCCGATCCATTTCGTTCCCATGTTGATGGCGGGTGATCCTCCGGCGATGGTTACGGTGACGTCGTTCGCGTAGCCCGTGATTTCCCTGCGGTAGAGGCATTCCACGTTGTACTTCAGCGCCACGTTCCAGACAGCGTTGGCGGGTGGAAATTCACCGTGGCCGAAGACTTCGGAAGGTCCGGTAAGGTCGAATCCGAGACCCCAATGTGCGATGTCGCCGTGATGGCCGATCCAGTCGAGGAGTTGGCCGCCACCGGTGTTGTAGTTCCAGCGCCAGTTCTGGTAGACGCGGGTCTCGATGTAGGGCTCCATCTGCGAGGGGCCGATCCAGGTGTTGTAGTCGAGGGTTGCGGGCGGTTCGGTTACGGCGAGTTTCCACGCGGGCGTGTCGGGGAGAATCTCGGAAGGATCTTTGATCTTATTCGAGAGAGAGGAAAGCTTTTCGAGAAGCGCCGGAACGGTGTGGGGGAAATCGTGAGGCGCGCCGGGGAGGCCGACTTCGACATGGGTGACATTGCCGATGAGGCCATTGCGGACGATTTCGGCTGCTTTGTGGAACTGGGGGACCGAACGCTGCCATGAGCCGGTCTGCCAGATAACGTTGTTCTGATGCACGGCGCGGACGATGGCCTGCTGCTCGGCGATGGTGCGCGCGAGGGGCTTTTCGCCGTAGATGTCTTTTTTGTGCGCGGCGGCTTCGGTGGCGACGATGGCATGCCAGTGATCGGGGATGGCGATCATGATGGCGTCGATGTCATCGCGCGCAATAATTTCGCGGTAGTCGTGAATCGCGGCGCAGTCCTTGTTGCCGTAGTGGGTGTTGATGGTATCGACGGCCTGCTGGAGATGATTGCTCTCGATGTCGCACGCGGCGATGACCTGGCAGTCATCGAAGCCGAGAAAGGACTTGGTGTTGGCGGGGCCCATCATGCCCCATCCGATGACGCCGATGGTGATGCGTTCGTGTGCAGGTACGCGACGGGCGCGCGCGAAGGGCGCGGCGGAAATCGCGGTAACGGCTGCGGCAGACTTGATGAACTGACGGCGGCTGATGGCGGCGGACGACGCAGAGAAGGATGCGGACATTAGAGCTCCCAAAATTGGTTGGGTGACGGCCGCTGAGAATGATAACGCTTCCGATCAACGAAATTCCCCAGCCTCAAATATTTCTAGCTAAGAACCTGGAAGCAATGTCGGGCACAAGGCCGCCAGGGTACCGCAAGCGGATGTCTTCGCCTGTGACTGCGAAATTCGAAGTGGGTCAGTGGGTTCGCAGTTCCTGTTTCTTCTCGTCTTCGGTCTTTCTCAAGTTTCGTGGAAATTTCGATTCCAATAAAGCAGCCAGATCTATTCCACTTGTGGCGTCAGTGTCGCCAAGTACTTGCGGATGTATGCCGGCATAGTCTCTCCAGCCGGTGAACTCGAACGTCAAAGTAATGCAAAGGGTTGATTGCGCGTTCTTGCATCGCACAGATTCGAGCCTGATCGACTCCATGGTTGGCGTGGGCCGAATCCAGTACGAAGCCAATAAATAGTGGTCGTAAAAAATTGCCAGGGGTAGCGATTGAGCGTCCGATGGCGACCATTCAGGCAGCGCAAAATTGTCATCGTAGGTGCTCGCGCCGAACGAAGCGGCAATCCACGCGGAACACTTGTTAAAGACAGTTTTGAACTCTGTCTGCTTGGAAGGAGTGAAAAAGCTGGTTGCTCCAACTGCCCACTGCACCCGGATCAGTTTGTCTGTTTCAGAGAAATTGAGAACATAACCTTCGCCCCAGTCGTCGACATCGCCCGCAGCCGGGCCCACCGGGCACTTGGTCAGGAGCCGGTCAACACCAAGCATGTAACCGCCGGAGCCATCCGGCTTTCCCTTTTGATGGCCTTTGATGAGCTTGGCCACATCCTTTCGGCTCATTCCCGCTGTGAGCCCAAATGCAGTTTTTTCCGGTGATTGCCCCTGCGACGCGACCGACGGCGGATTGGGCGGACCCTGGGTTTGTGCTTCTGAGCCTGTTGCCAGGAAAGCTGTGATGATGACTGCGAGTGCGGTGGCCCTCATTTTCTGTCCTTTCCGTGACGCGGAGCCGTTTCCCAGTCTATGTCGACGCCAGAATTCAGAGAGGGCAATTCCAACCGGATTGGGGCAAGTGCCGCAACCGGGTGTTTTGGCTGAAGGTTCTCAAAAACTGAGCTTTCAATTTCATTGTGCAACATTGAAGGAAGATTAACTTCGATAGAGGTGTCAGGAAATTACATTTTTGAATCGGTGGCCTGGCCAACAGTCAGCCTTTAGCGCTTGATATAGCTTGAGGTGCCGGCAACTTCCCCAGGAAAGGCTTTAGTCCTCAGAATCGGCTGTTGACGGGGCGCTGCTTCCATGCAATTTTCAAAGAAGTATCTGGGACCTCCTCGTTGCGAATAGCCGACCTCATTCTTCCTGTATTTGCGGTAATCCTTACTGGCTGGATTGTCGGCTATGCCGGCTATCTGCCGCGGGCATTGTCGAACGCGCTGATTCACTTCGCCTATAACATCGCGATGCCCGCACTGCTGATCGTCACCATTGCGCAGGAGCCTGGACGATCGCTGATCAACTGGCGATTTCTGCTGGCGTTTGGCGGAGGGTCGTTGCTGTGCTTCATCGTCGTGTTCGGCATCATGAGCATCGGAGCTTCACGGAGCATTGCAAGCCGGACGATGTATGGCATGACCGCATCGATGACCAATACGGGCTTTGTTGCTTTGCCGGTTTTGCAGGCGATTTACGGTCCTCGCGCGGTGTTGCCGGCGGCGATTGCGACTGTATTTGTGGCTGTGGTGATGTTTCCCATAGCGGTCGTTTTGCTTGAAGTCGGCCAACGGGATGCGCATGGATCAGGTACCGCTCCGATGGTCACCGTGAGGCACATCGTGCTTAATCCGATGGTCGTTTCGACCCTCATCGGCATGCTTTTCTCTATCCTCGGTCTGCGCCTTCCCGGGCCGGTGAAGGCCTACCTCGGCATCTTTGCCGATGCGCTCACACCCTGTGCTCTGTTCGCGATCGGGCTGGGGCTGTCGATCGAGGGATTGCGCGCGAATCTTGGGAGAGCTTCGCTGCTATCTGCGGTCAAGCTTCTAATCATGCCGCTGGTTGTTTACGGACTGACCGTGGCGCTGGGGCTCGACCCGCTGTACACGATTGCGGCCGTCATCTGCGCAGCGGTGCCGACAGCCAAGACGGTCTACATTCTTGCCGGTGAGTATCACTGCGAGGAGATGATGGTGGCTTCGACCGTCTCGTTGACGACGCTGGCATCAATCGCGTCGCTCGTGCTGTGGCTTTATGGGCTATCGGGGGTGGCGGCGCGGATTGGTGGGAGATGAGTCAGAGGCGTTTGAGAAAGGCTAATGCTTCTCGGAGTTGGGGGAAGCGAGCTTCGTCGGCTTTGAACTCTCGTGAGTGGACGCAGCGGCGGAGGCCTCGCATTTTTACGGGATGCTTGAGGTGGAGCATCTCGTGGTAGAGAAGGTACTCGATGGCGTAGCGCGGGCTGGACGGGCGGTCGAAAACGCGGCTGACGACGATGGTGTTGTGGGCGGCGTCGTAGTGGCCGAGCGAGCGCCTGGCGACTGCTTCGCTCCAGGTGAGTTCAGGACGGCCGAGGAGCCCGGAGAAAAAGCGCGTATTCAAGGCGTCGAAGATTTCCTCGAGGTTGTAGTAATGGCCTTGCGGTCCGGTGTAACGCTTGCTGCCGCGGGCATGGCGGATGAGTTCCGTCTGGCGGGTGACGGCGGCGCTGGTGGTGAAACGCTTGAAGCGAACGTTGTGCGAGGGGTCAATCGGTTTCTTATAGAGCTTTGCGAGCAGGATGTGGGCGATGGCACGGACGACGCTTTCCGGCGCGCCTTCGATGAGATCGCTGAGGCTGACGAAAATTTTGCCTTCGCGAAGACGGATGGTGGTGTTCAGAGAAGTGAAGCGGCGAAAGCGAACGGCGATGGGCGGGATCGGCGCACGCGGACGCAAAACACGATATTCCTGCTCAAAGATAGGCCTGAGATCTACGGTCACCAAGTCTGAAATTAGCATAACGGCCGGGGGGCACGAACGAGGGAGCAGGGCCCGGTTATTCGGGTTTGGGTTCGGCACGTTCCTGACCCTTTTCGTCCTTGTGAACGGCGAAGTAGTCGGTCTGCTCGCGGAGGAGGCGTTGCGCCTGATTGGCTAAATCGTCGCCGGCCTCGATGGCCTCCTTGCGGGAGAGGTCGAAGGGGGTTTCTCCGGCAAGCGCGCGAAAGGTTTGGAGCCAGCGCTGTGATTCGACGGCAAGGATCCTGAGGGCGGGACGCATGTCGGCGTGGCGGTCAGAGTATTCGTCTAGATTCGATCCTAGTTCGTCCATCAGGGTGGTGACGTCCTGCAACTCCTGATCGAGCCGCCGGGCCCGAGCATCGGACTTGCCCCGGTTGGTCAGACCTTTAACGGTGTTGACGTGGTCGTTTACGAACTCGGTATAGAGCTTGATGCGCTCGTTCGGGTAGATACCGGCTTCGCGGATTTTCTCGACCTGGGCCTCGGTAAGGGGATCGTGATGTTCCTTCTGCGCTACTGCGCCGGGCGAATAGATCAAGAGCGCGAGACATGCGAGAATGGCGGGCGCGACGGACAGAAAGGAACGCATAGAAGTACACATTTTGCTGCGTTCCCATTCAATCACAGCGGATCGGGCGGGGCAATCGGCGCAATGGTGGGGAGACTGTGTGAAGGCGCTCTGTGCGAAGGGTGCTTTATTTACGGAACACCTGCAGCATCGCCTCGCTCTCGGCGCGGTTCACCTGGGCGAGCGTGGCTTCCACCATGGGACGGTCATCGGTGCTGCTGTTGTGGAGCATTTCCGTTAGGCGGAAAGCTGTGTGGCGCAAGAGAATTTCGGCGTTCTTCAGCCGCTTATCCTTGTCCCCCATGCTGAGGTGAAGCTTGTGAGTGACGTCCTGGATCTGCTTGAGCAGGTCCGTTGCCTGGTCCACATCGCCCGCAGCGTACTGCTTCATGCTGAATTCGGCCATCTGGTGGATCAGTTCGGCGTAGAGGAAGCATTGCTCACGGGGCTGAGCCTGGGCAATCCGGGCCGCGAGTGCCTGGATGCTCTGCTGGTCGATTGGCTTGTCGTCAGGAGAAGACGCGAATGAGGGAAGCGCGAGGGCGGCAAGAGCGATGACGATTACACCACACCGCCGAAACTCAGCAGCCGGAAACTCCGGGAGAATGACGAATCGAGCTGGAGACCGCATGAGGAACCTCCGCGTTAGCGGGATTAGAGCAGCAAGTCAGTTCCTTTGCCGTGTTCCGAAGCACTTCAAATAGTCACTTTCTTCTTGAAAGAAGAAAGCCGGATTCGGGAACCCTATCTGTCCACCCCGTCTTAAGTCGAACGAGCGTCACATTCCCAATCAGTTAACAGACTATAGGAGCAACCCGAGAGAATGCGCAAGTGAAATTCAGCACTTTTGGGTACCATCGAAAAGAGCCTCGATGTAAAACATGCGCAAACAGCTGGATTAGCTATTTCTTTTCCAGTGCCAGAAGCCGCTGCCGAGCCTGCCATTCCTGATCAGGAAATTTACCGGCTGCCGAATCTAAGAAGTGGTGGTAATAGGTGATGGCCGCCGTTTTGTCGTTCAATGTGTCGTAGGATGTGGCCCAAAGAAAGTAGGTTGCAGGGCCGTCCGGGAGAAATCTGGCGCGCACAGTCAGCGCGTGGATGACGACGGACGGCTGGTGCAGTTTTGACGCTACGAAAGCGACCCCGCTCCATGCGTCGCCGCTTGCAGAGTCGAGCGCGGCGGCCTTGTTGAAGACATCAAGTGCCTGCGAATACCGCTGTTGCCGAACGAGATTCTGGCCGTGGGCAATGAGCATATCGATGTCGTCGGGCGATTTGGCAAGGAGCGCGGTGTAAAGCGCGTCGGATGCGGCGGGGTCGCCCGCTTGGGCGAGGACCGCAGCGAGCATCCGGGTTATGGCCGGGTCGTTGGGGTGGGCAGCGTGAAGCTTCTGAAGCAGGGGCAGGGCATCGGCGTCGTCCTGGGCGGCAAGCACCGTGGCGAGCTGGGCGTTGAAGACGGGGTCGTCGGGTTCCTGCTGAAGAGCGGCGCGGATGAGCTTTTCGGCTTCTGGGTATTGCTTTCGCTTAATAAGAACCTGGGCCAGGCCGGAGTTCGCGGGAACGGATTTGGAATCTGCCGCGAGGACACGTCTATAGGCGGATTCGGCAGCGTCAAGCTGGCCTGAGGCTTCGGCGAGGTCGGCGGCGAGAAGGGTGTCTTCCGGGGTCTCGGGCGTGAGCTTGAGCGCTTCGAGCAGTTCGTCTGAGGCTAGGGTGGCGTTTCCCTCGCCGTCCGGGCCAGGCTTGTCGAGGCGGGCGAGGGCACGCCAGGCGCGGGCCTTCATGGCTGAGCCGGTTTCTCCGGGATCGAGCGTGGTGGCAGCGAGGAGCTCGGAGTGGGCTTCGTCGCGCTTGCCTTGCCGGGCGAGAAGAAGGCCGAGAGCGAGATGCGATTCGAACGAGTTGGGATTGGCTTCGATGGCGCGCCGGTAGAAGCCGGCAGCCCGGTCGAGCTGATCCTGATGATCGGCTACGTATCCGGCGTCGAAGAGAGCACGGCCATCGTTCGGATGTGCGGAAAGGTATTCGTCCAGTTTGGACGAGGCCGCTTTCCAGTCGGAGTTGGCGATGGAGGCCTCGGCATTGACGAGGGCCTGTTCCGCAGGAGACGGAGGAGATGCGGATGAGGGCTGCGGATTCTCTTGTGCGCGGATTGTGTTGAAGGTAAGAAGCGAGCAGAAAAAGACGGAAGATAGAAGCAAAAGACGCACAGGAACCTCAGGTATCAGTTTATCGGGGTAGCCGAAGATTAGACGGCACGAAGGGCTGGATGGGGTAGGGACGGCTTTTTCGATGGGAGTTCGAAGGAGCCGGATGCCGGTCACAAAGAGGGATTCAAACCAACCGTTACAGGACCCAAATCCGCACGATTCGTTCGGACAGCCGAAAGCCCGGGCGGAACAGATCGCCATTCGTCTACAGCCTGATATTTGCGGAGGGGACTACCGCCACCAATCGGTGGTATCGACACATGCGATCAGGATCATAACGACAACGAGCAGCAATCCTGAGACCGTAACGGTTATCCAAAGAGCCTGAATGCTTCTCCTGCGCTGAAGGGTCCTTCTCTTGCCTTGCACTTTCGCTGACATTGCGTTCTCACTCTCACTGAGAGTTCGCAAATTGTTGCTCCTGATTCAAATCGAATCACCACGCAGTTTTCGGGGGAAACTTGTGGAAACTATGCGAACCCTAAAAATGCAACGATTAAGTGGCACGAGTGTAACCCGGGCGCTGGAGAAACAGCAATGAAGATTTCTATTTGCTAGCTCTGCGGCAGGTTCGCTATCCCGCTTTGACCTTGCAGAATTGGACTCCGCGCGCAGAAAGGTTCGAGAGAGGGATGTTGCCTGACTACCTCTGAGGCTCGATGCTGGTGTCTCCGCTGGGAGGATTCGTAGAGCTCTGGTCCGGCGCGGCGTAAGCCTGACCGACCTCCTGGATCACGGCATCATGGTTATGGTTCATGCCTTTGACGGCGGGGAAGGCGTATGCAAAGAAAAAGCCCAGAGCTACGAGTGTGATTGCGAATTTTGCTTGGAGATCGTTCATACAGTGCTCCCGAAACACGCCCAGTATCGCGGTTCGCGCAGAAACTGGAAACATCTCCGCGGCGGACGCAGTGGTAATCGCCGGTAACCTCGAAAACCCCTGAGCCATCGATGCTCGCGACTCACGGGCACCTGTAAGTGGCTGAAACAACAACAGATGACTGGTTACTATCTTCTCGCGGAAAAGTCAGAGCAAAAACGTTCGAGGTGAAGGTTTCAGCGGAGGCGCAGGAGCGACCATGCAAGAAAAAGGCTGATCGCGAGGTCGAGCAGGCACAGAAGCGCGGTGCTCAGAAACACTCCGCCGGAAAGATAGTGAGTGGCCGTCGAGGTCGTTATGGTGAATCCACTGCTCTTCGGAAAGAACGCCAGGAGTGCTCCGCAGACCGCTATGCAAATCAGGTTCGCGAAAATGCAACCGATCAGAACTCGAGTCATGTTTTCTCTCCGGATTGCCGACGCGATGCGATTTTCGCACGGTTCCGAGGTGCCGAGGTCAGTGCGTTTCATTTCGCCTACCGGCTCAGCAGCTATGGATGTTGATTGTTGCTTGCCAGCGCACCTCTTTCGGGATCGAGAAAAGGTTTCATCTCCTCGATTTTGGCTTGAGCGAGTTTCGCGTAGGATCCGGCAGGTTCGAATCTGATCGCATCCTGCATGTTTCGGGTTGCGCCGCCGTAGTCGCCCAGCCGGATCAACGCCAGCGCGCGAAGAAGGGCCGTGCCCGATTTTCTGTTGGCGCTGGAACCTGCCAGTTTTTCCGTCATGTCGAGCTGCTTGAGAGATCCCTTGAAATCTCCAAGCTGCAGATGGGCGATGGCGGTTTCAAAAGAGACGAGCCAGGATGTCGGCAGCAGGGCCTGAGCGCGATCAAGCGGAATGAGCGCGTCCTTGAACCGGCTGCGGGCGATCAGGAGCATTCCGAGGCCGACGTATGCCTGCCCGAGGGTCGGATCGGCGTCGATCGCTCCCTGGAACTCGATGGCAGCGGCATCGAAATCCCCCGTGCGCAGATGGATCGCACCCTGGGTGTCGAGAGCGAGAGCCCACCTCGGAGATTCTCGGAGCGCCCTCGAGATTTCTGCCTGCGCCTTGTCGAGTTTGCCGGCGGCGAGAAATTTGCGGGCGCGCGAGACACTCCGCAGCGTCCCTGTCTGAGACGAGGAGCTGATCGATCGAGACGATGTTCGAGTCAGACGAAACGGAGTGGGGAACGGAGGGCAAGTCACTCTGAGCCTCGGCGGGCTCGCCGAAGAAGATCATTCCGATGGTTAGCAGGACAAAGAGAATGCGCTTCAGGAAGACTTCTGATCTTGCAGAACTACTATTCATACGCAACGCCTTTAGTTGATCCGCGAACTATATGCGCTATATGGATCGAACAAGCCGTAAGACCACTGGAGGCTCGAACTGAGTTGCTTGCGATTGTGGAATTTCAAAGGGGTTGTTGATCAGATGGATCTTTGATTTCAACTGAAGCTGAGTGAATTGACATTGCGTTCCATCGCAAGTCAGTTATCGCTTCAAACTGCATCTGCAGATCGAGAGGCCATCGCGGAAGGGACAAGTCTTCTCAACTTTCCCGACAGTCGAACCATGATCGTTGCGCCGCTCCGGGGCGGGGATTTAGATTTCGCGATAAAGAATGTCGCTGTTTCGCGAAGCGTTGTTTTTAGTTGATGAACCGATTTAGTAGGTGGCGCATTTCGACGGACGACGGAAGATTGACGACGTAGTGAGCGATTGATTGGCGCTCAGAATTTTATCAACGGGTCGGAAGCGGAGGGAGACATGGATCGGCGGGCATTTCTGAGCAATTCTCTGGCGGCTGCGAGTGGAGTATTGCTGGCCGGGAGCGGGGCTGAAGCATACGGAACCAACACCGCGGGCACGGTGGGAGGAGGGCAGCAAAGTTCGCATGTTCCCGGTGCGATTGCTCAGAGTGCGATAGAGAGCGCGCGATTTCCGGAGGGATTCTTCTGGGGCACCGCTACTGCCGCTTATCAGGTAGAGGGCGCATGGCAGGAGGATGGGAAAGGGGAATCCATCTGGGACCGGTTTACGCACACCCCGGGAAAAGTGAAGGGCGGAACGAACGGCGACGTTGCGTGCGATCAATACCATCTCTACGCGCAGGACCTTGCACTCGCAAAGCAACTGAACCAGAAGAGCTATCGGTTTTCGATCTCGTGGCCCCGGATTCAGCCGACGGGAACGGGTGCGCCGAACATGAAGGGCATCGATCATTACAGCCGGTTTGTGGATGCGATGCTCCAGCACGGGCTGCGCCCGTTCTGCACGATCTATCACTGGGATTTGCCGCAGGGGCTGGAGGATAAAGGTGGCTGGCCGAACCGCGATCTGGCGGATTATTACGCCGATTATGCGGGGATTCTTGCCAGGCACCTCGGAGATCGGATCACGATCTGGGCTCCTTTCAATATGCCGTGGTCGGTAGCCTATATGGGGTATGGCGTGGGGGCGTTTCCACCGTGCCGCGCGAACTTCGATGAATTTCTGAAAGCGGCGCATACGCTGACCCTGGCGCAGGCCCAGGCGCTGCGATCGATCAAGGCGGCGTCTTCGAAAGCTACGGTGGGCAGTGCGTATGGCATGTGCCCTGCCTACCCCAGGACGGATTCGGAGGCGGACAAGGCGGCCGCCGCGCGTTATCACGCGATGAACAACGTGTTCTTTCTGGAAGCTGCGATGAAGGGACGGTATCCGAAGGCGTTTGTGGGCGAACCGCCCTTCGAGAAGATGGGCGTGAAGCCCGGCGACGAGAAGATCATGCTCGCGCCGCTCGACTGGGTGGGATTCCACTACTACACACGGCGTGTCGTGTCGGATGCGAGTCATGCGCAGGCTTTCAGCGGCGGAGGGTTCAGCGGGACGGAGATCGAGGCGGATCCTGCGACGGGGCGCGATCCGTACACGCGTTTTCGGGCAGAGATGCCGACCGAAGGGCCGCTTACGGAGTCAGGCTTGGAGGTGTGGCCGCGCGGAATCTATGACCTCGTGACGCAAATTTCGCGCGAGTACGACCACCCGGTTATCGAGATAACGGAGAGCGGCTGCGGCTACCTTGATGCACCGTACGCAAAAGAAAACGGGCGTGTGCCGGATACACGGCGCATTGCATGGTTCCAGCAGGAACTCGCGGAACTGGCGCGGGCGATTGCGGATGGAGCACGAGTGCGCTCGTTCCATGCCTGGAGCCTGATCGACAACTTCGAATGGGCGAATGGGCACACGGAGCGGTACGGATTGATTTATGTCGACTATCGCGATCAGAAGCGAACAGTGAAGGATTCGGGCCTCTGGTATGGGCGCGTGGCCGCGACGGGACGGCTTGTGTAAACGCGTCGGAATCCATGGGCCGGAATCGATTTCATGTACATCCGTGTAATGTACGTTGCGCATCGAATTGCTCTGGAGGAAAAGCTATGGCAGATGACAATCCCCAGAATATGAATGTTCCGAGCCGCCCGGAACCGACGCATACGGACCAACGCATCAATCCAGCGCCCGATCAAAAAGAACGGGCCGAACGCGAGGCGGACAAGCTCGCCCACAAGGGGATTGAGCGAGAGCACGAGTTCGATAACATGCAAAAGCCGTTTACGAAATAGATTCCGAGCGTCGTTTGGGTGCCTTGGCAGGATGGTTACCTTAGTCGCGGTCCATCGAGTAGTTTCCTGGCAATAAATTGACGGGTAAAGGTGGTGCGTCATTGGGTTTGCAATGCCCGTATGACGCTTTTGTGTTACTCGAAGTAGGCCAGGTCACATGTCCCTAAGTAACTCGCTCGACGGGGTGAGGTAACCGCCATTTTGCCTCTTTCGTGATTCTTGAATCACTTAAGTGGGGAGCATCTTTGGCAGAAGCTGAGGCATCCTTTCTCTCATAGCAACAATGCCGGGTGCAGTAAGACCCGCATATCCCCAGAACACCAGGTGACATATGCTATCCACCGCTGTAAAAAGATCGAGCGATGTTACGTCGTACCTGATGCTCCAGCATTTTCCACTGAGTAGTGCGTACCTTTGTCAGGACTGCAATGCGATCGGAAACAATGCAAATCAGTGTCCGGCGTGTGCGTCGGAGGTTCTCATGAACCTTTCGGCGATTCTGAACCGCGATGAAGCCTCCATGGTTCAATCGCAGTATTCCTCTTTGCCGACTCTCACGATGAGTTCGAACCGTGCGGGATCGGCCTTGGCTGCCTAGGGTCCCCTGTCTCTCTTGTGTATGCGCGCCCGGCCCGGGAACGATGAAAGCCGGGATCCCGCTTAGAAAGATTCAGCGGACGGCGCGCAGAAACTTCCTTCTCGTAATCGGGTCAGCCTGCAATCCACAAGGGATGGATGCTGCCCGGAAACTCGCATGTAGGCATGGGAGCCTCCGTAGGGCAAGGTAGTCGGGCGCCCTTTATAATAAAGAATGGCCGGTTGCGCCCTGAGCCTCTCTGAGGGGTCTGTGGAGCAGCCGGAATAATTCTTTTTCCCGGTGCATTCCCTTTGAATTCGGCGAACGATGCGATCGTTATCCGCGGAGCGCGGACCCACAATCTGAAGAATATTTCCTGCGAGATTCCCCATGGAAAGCTGACGGTGGTCAGCGGCGTGTCGGGATCAGGCAAGAGTTCGCTCGCATTTGACACGATTTACGCGGAGGGACAGCGGAGGTATGTGGAATCGCTGTCGGCGTATGCGCGGCAGTTTCTCGAACGTATAGAGAAGCCGGATGTGGACGAGATCGACGGCCTTGCGCCGGCGATTGCCATCAAGCAGAAGAACACTACGCGGAATCCACGCTCGACGGTGGCGACGGCGACGGAGATCTATGACTACCTTCGCCTGCTGTACGCACGATGCGGAGAGGTGCACTGCATCTACTGTGACGGGGTGGTGAAGCGGGACTCGATGGATGAAGTGGCGTCCGCGGTGCTGGCCCTGGGCGAGGGAACGCGGCTGAATGTGCTGTTTCCCGTCAGGCACGAAGCGCCTGCAGCGGAGCCGGAGAAGCCGGCTAAGCGGGTCTCCAGGGGTGCGGTCAAGGGTGCCGCGAAGGCGGCAGCGACTGCCGTCGCGGAGCCGATGAGCGCAGGGCTGAAGGCGCGGCTGCTGGAACTGCGGGGATCGGGATTTAACCGGCTGTATCAGGACGGACAGATTTACGAGTTCTCTACGCCGGAGTCGCTGCTGGACTTGGATTTCGCACAGCCGGTATTTGTTCTTCTGGATCGGATTGTTGTCAGCGCTGACAATCGCGCCCGCATCGTGGATGCGGCAGAGATTGCTTATCGCGAATCCGGCGATGTGATTTTCGAAGAGGCTCCTCGGGGCGATGAGAACGGAGCGGAACGGAAACGGCATCGGTTCTCGGGCGAATACCTGTGTACGAATTGTCATCGGCCAGGGAAGGAGCCTGAGCCGCGACTGTTCAGCTTCAATAACCCTTTTGGCGCGTGTCCGCGCTGCCAGGGATTCGGGAACACGGTGGACTATGATCTGAACCTTGTAATTCCTGACAAGGGGCTGACCCTGAACGAGGGAGCGATCGATCCATGGAACCGGCCAAAGTATCGCTCGTGGTTCACGGACATGAAAAAACAGGCGTCGTCGCTTGGGATTCCGATGGATGTTCCGTGGCGGGAGATGAGCGAAGCGGCGCGCGAAATTGTGCTGCGAGGGAAGGCCGCCGCATTCGAGGGCGTCCACGGGTTCTTCACGGCGATGGAGCGGAAGAAGTACAAGCTTCACGTGCGGGTGATGCTAAGCAAGTACCGCGGGTACGCGGAGTGTCCGGAGTGCAGGGGGCAGCGGTTGCGGGCTGAGGCGCGCGCGGTCCGCATCAACGATCTGAACATTTGCCAGGCTGCCGCCCTGACGATTGCCAAGGCGAAGGAGTTCTTCAGTGCGCTGCGCTTGACGCCCATGCAGGAGGAGATCGCGGGGCCGATTCTCGAAGAGGTGCGCCAGCGGCTCAACTTTCTGGATGCGGTGGGGCTCGAGTATCTGACGCTGGACCGGCTGGCTTCAACGTTGTCCGGCGGTGAGGCGCAGCGGATTCAGCTTGCGACTTCGTTGGGGTCGCAACTCGTGGGCACTCTGTATGTGCTGGATGAGCCTTCGATCGGGCTGCATACGCGCGATACGGCGCGGCTGATACGGATCCTGAAAGAATTGCGCGACCTGGGGAACACGATCGTGGTGGTGGAGCACGATGCCGATGTGCTGCGTTCTGCCGATCATCTGCTCGACCTGGGGCCGGGAGCGGGCGAGTTTGGCGGGAAACTGCTGGCTGAAGGTGTGTTGGCGGAGATCGAGGCGAATCCAAATTCGCTTACAGGGAAGTACTTGTCCGGCAAGATTTCGATTCCGGTTCCGACGCGGAGACGGGAGCCAGGGCGCGAGAAGCTGGTGCTGAAGGGTGCTGCGGCAAACAACCTGCATGGGCTCGACGTGACGATTCCGCTGGGGATGCTGGTGGCGATCACAGGCGTTTCCGGCTCTGGGAAGTCGACGCTGGTACACCAGGTGCTTTATCGCGCAGTGGCACGGGCGCTGGGGCAGAGCGATGGCAGCGACCCTTCCGGGGTTTTCCGTTCCTTGAGTGGTGTCGAGAGACTGAACGACGTTGTGCTGGTGGATCAGACGCCTATTGGCCGGACTCCGCGATCGAATCCGATCACCTACATCAAGGGATTCGATTTGGTCCGTGAGCTGTTTGCGGCGCAGCCGGATGCCAAAAAGCTGGGGCTTACGCCGGGACACTTCTCCTTCAACGTGCCGGGCGGGCGTTGCAATACCTGCGAAGGAGATGGAACCGTGACGGTGGAGATGCAGTTCCTGGCCGACGTGGAGTTGCCATGCGAAGACTGCGGCGGCACGCGATACCAGGCGAAGGTGCTCCAGGTACAGCACAAGGGCAAGAGTATCCACGACGTGCTGCAGATGACGGTGAAAGAGGCGCTGCGGTTTTTCTCAGGGCAAACACGATTGCTGGAGAAGCTTGCCGTGCTGGATGAGATCGGCCTGGGGTACCTGCGGCTGGGGCAGTCGGCGACAACTCTGTCAGGCGGTGAGGCTCAGCGTGTGAAGCTCGCATCGCACCTGGCGCAGGTGCGGGCTGCAAATGCCAATTCGAAACCCTCGCAGGCGAGCCGCGTGCTCTACATCCTCGACGAGCCGACGACGGGGCTGCACTTCGACGACGTGTCGAAGCTGCTGACCGCGTTTCGCAAGCTGATCGACGGCGGCGGATCGTTGATCGTGATCGAGCACAATCTGGATGTGATCAAGTCGGCGGATTGGGTGATCGATCTCGGCCCGGAGGGCGGCGAAGGTGGCGGGCATATCGTCGCGGAGGGCACTCCGGAGGCCATTGCGGCGAACCTCCATTCGCATACGGGGCACTGGCTGGCGAAAGTGCTTTGAGAAGCCTCAAGTTGTTAGCTAGTTCTGCCAGCGAACTGAATATCAGTGCTCAGAAGCCCTCGACATCTTGAAGGTTTCGTCGCTTGTCTTGCCATCCTTCACATGATGAACAACGCAGGTGAGTGTGTCCGCGGTGCGCTGGTAATGGAGAGAGACGCTACCATCCGCTTCAGCGAACACGGCATCTTTGTCGGAGACAGACGCGAGGGGCATCTTCGTGCTCGCGTTCTTTTCTTCCCAGCCAATGAAGTCAGGATTGAAATGTTTGAGTTTCAGTACTGGCCGCTGGTTCTCTACTTCGACGACCCAGAACTCGTAGAAAACGGGTTTTCCGCCATGCACGATGCGAAAGCTGCCGATCATGCTGTCGCCGGTGATGGATGACCAGTTTTCCTCTTGAACCTCGCCAGGGCTATCGCTTATCCATTTTCCTGACAAGAAGGCCAGAGACTGGAGCGATGTATTTAGCGGCTCTTGAGAATTGGCGATTGACGCGAGGACAAGGAACGTCACTGCGAGAGCGGAGAGTCGGCAACCTGACATGTCGCTATAGTACTTCGCCAATCAAGCGGCTACGCCGACCGGGGTTGGGCGTGAAAAATCAAGTTCGCAGATTGGGTGATGGTCTCGCGCCGGATGGCGGGGGTGTGATGGGAACTTGTCGCTGAAGGCCTCGGGAAGAAGTGGCGGGGGGTGCCGAATTCATTTGCGCCTTCGATTGTGCATTGACGGCTCATGATGCCTTTGTGTTTGATCGAAGTAAGGCATGCGGCCTCGGGCCAGATGTTCCCTTATTCAAAAGCTGACACCGATTGGAGAATCCCATGCAGAAGAACCGTTTCAAGCTATTCGCTTTGGTCTTTCTTGTTCAGCTTGGCTTGTCTGCTGCACCCCGTCCGGCAGCGGCGCAGGCTGGCAAGGCTCCGTATCCAGCCATGGCTCCCGTCGATGAGTATCTGATCGTGGACGAGAATACTGAAATCGCGCTTGCTCGCAGTGCTGCTCCGGCATCCATTTCAGACGGGGCCGAGGTGATGGTTCTGGGCCGGAAGGGATTCTCGACCGCGGTAAAAGGCACGAATGGTTTTCTTTGCTTGGTGGAGAGGTCATGGGGCGCATCCACCGATGCTCCGGAATTCTGGAATCCCAAAATCAGCTCTCCCATTTGCTTCAATCCCCAGGCCGCGCGAACGTTTGCACGCATCTTCCTGATGAAGACCGAACTGGCACTGGAAGGAAAGTCGAAAGCGGAGATCCTGGCTGCAACCACTTCGGCATTGGATCAGAAGCAACTGCCGGCGCTGGAGCCGGGCGCGATGTGCTACATGATGTCGAAGCAGCAGTACTTGAACGATCAGGGCGTACACTGGCACCCGCATCTGATGTTTTTCGTCTCGGGCGACGCGGCGAAAAGCTGGGGAGCCGATCTGCCGGGATCGCCGATCATGGCTGCGCCGGATCCTGAGGAGCGGGTCACGATCCTCATGGTCTGGGTAGGCAATTGGTCCGATGGCTCGACTGCTCCGCCTGCGCAGCACTGACGCTCTTTCAATCGTAGAGGGCCGGCGATCCAGAGGAGACTTTGCCGGCCTTCGCGTTGATCGATGGAATTCTTCGGCCGCGGCAAGCCCTTCGCTGACAATGGCCTGGACGCCGTCCTCGTTGGTACGATGGTTGACGACACATCTGCACATGGCGAACTTGCCTTTGACTGATGTGTTGGGAATGTAAAGGCGGCCCCGGCGGATGGCGCGATCGAGAATGAGACGAATCAACGTGGGGCCGGAAGGTGGCGAGGGAAGGCGGAAAGATTGTCGCCTGGGGGACCCTCGAAGAGATCGCGGAGAATCCGCACCCGCATATTGGGGACTGGCGGGCGATAATTCTGGGACTAATGTGATTCTTTCCTACTCAGCTCCCTGCGAAAACTCATCCAAGGGAGGAGCGGGTTGCCGCTCGGGAACCACTTGCCTTGCGGCTCTGGCTCCTGGCTGTTCTCATGCAAGGGAGGCATGTGTTTGAAAAACCTGTTCTGTGGGGCGGTCTTGGCGTTTCTCTCGTGCTCCCTTCTGATCCACGGCGCTTTGGCGCAGAAATCTGAAACTCCTTCACTGCCGGATGCGCCTGGGCTAGCCGGGCAATCCGCTCAAACCCAGGAGCCCGCAGCAACACCAGTGACTGCCAATCCGATACAAGGCAGCGTGCAGGTCTTCAGACTGCTGGAACGAAAATCGCTTGTATTTCCCGACCTCGCGACAAGTCAGGGGCCGTTGACAGACTGGGAGAAATTCAAGCTTGCGGCAAATAACAGTATCTCCCTTTCAACGATCGGCGGCGTTGCGGTTGGCGCACTCTACAACCAGGCCGTGGACAGTCCCTCTGGATATGGGCAGGGCGCGGAAGGGTACGGGAAGCGTTTCGGAGCCGGCATGGCCCGTTCCGCTTCTGAGAACCTGTTCGGGACGTTTCTCTTGGCTTCTCTATTGCATCAGGACCCACGGTTCTATGTGAGGAGAAATCTGTCCTTCACGCAATCTGTAAAGTACTCGGCAAAGAGGATCGTTTTCACGAGCAGCGACTCCGGAGAGAAGGAAATCAACTATTCCGGCTTGATAGGTCCGTTGATGTCTGAAGGGCTTGCGAATGCTTATTACCCCGACGAAAATCGAACGATCGGCAGCACGATGACCCGGTACGCCAGCGACCTGGGATGGAGATTTGGCGGGAACTTGCTGCGCCAGTACTGGCCGAGCATTAACAGGAGGCTGCGCCTCGTGCCGGAAACTTCATCGACCAATCCCTAAGCTAAGAAATTTCAAACTGGATGAAAAGAGTTTACGACCGACTGCGTTCGCACAGAGCATCGGTCGGGCTCCTGTGATTGGCGCCGGTTATATCTTCATCGCGCAGGAGTGTGTTCAGGTCCCGCCGTATTTTCTCTGTCGATGGACGCTATGGGGTATCCGGTTTGCCATCGCGAAGACGGCGAATGTTCAGCGGATTCGCATCCTGGAGTTCGGGAGGCAGTTGGGACTGCGGGAAGTTCTGGAAGCATACGGGGCGCGCGAAGCGATAGATGGCGAGGCTTCCGACAGAGGTGAAGCGCGGGTCGGAAGTGGAGGGGAAGGGGCCGCCGTGAACCATGGCGTGGGAGACTTCGACGCCGGTAGGAAATCCATTGAAGATGAGCCGGCCGGCTTTCTGCTGCAGGATGTGAATGAGCTCGCGATTGGCGGCGAGATCGTCTTCGTCGCCGAAGATGGTGGCGGTGAGGTGGCCGTCCAAACCCCGCGCAATGAGGTTCATGTCAACCTGATCTGACGTGATGACGACCGTATTTGGGCCGAAGATTTCATCGGAAAGACTAAGTTGATCGCTCTTCATAGATTCATATAGGAATTCCTGGCTGGAAGCGGTGAAGAGCTTGGCGGCGGCGTGGAAGGGGGAGTTGGTGGTCCGGCGTTCGGAGAGAAGGTGTGCCTCGGCAGCGACTGTGGCTTGCGTAGCGCGCTCTTCGGTTGCGCGATCGTATTCGCGAGCTATGCCGCCGGTGAGGAGCGTGAACGGCTGAGACTGTTCGACCTGTAATTTGAGCTCTTCAAGGAAAGCGGTGGCTTCTGCGGATTCGGGCACGAAGACGACACCGGGCTTGGTACAGAACTGGCCTCCGCCGAGTGTGAATGATCCAAAGAGGCCTTGCGCGAGAGCCGATGGCCCTTTGCGTAGCGCGCCGGGAAGGATGAAGACCGGGTTGCCGCTGGACATCTCGGTAAAACAAGGGATGGGATCGGGACGCGCGGCGGCGAGGTCCATGAGCGCACGGCCGGCACGCAGAGATCCAGTGAAGGCGACAGCGCGAATGAGCGGATGCTGAACGAGAGCCGAGCCGATCTCAATGCCGGAGTCGAAGAGCATTGAAAAGACGCCAGGGTGAAGAGTTTCTGCCGAGACGGCCCCGGAGATGATTTGGGCTGCAATCTCGCTTGTTCCAGGGTGTGCAGGATGTGCCTTGACGATCACCGGGCACCCGGCTGCGAGGGCAGAAGCGGTGTCGCCACCTCCGACGGAGAACGCCAGGGGGAAGTTGCTGGCGCCGAAGACGGCGACCGGACCGAGGGCCCTCATCATGGAGCGGATGTCGGGGCGCGGGAGGGGCTGGCGGTCGGGAAGAGCTGGGTCGATGCGCGCATGCACCCACGAACCTTCTTCGACCACAGCCGCGAACATCCGCAATTGGTTCGCTGTGCGTGTGACTTCCCCGGTCAGACGCGGCATTGGGAGTGCAGTTTCGGCGTGGGCGCGTTGGGCAAGATCCTCTCGGCGCGATTCGAAGCCATCGGCGATGCGGCGGAGGAATCCCGCGCGGGCTTTGCCGCTGGTCTGGGAGTAGCTGCTGAAGGCTTCGGCGGCAAGGTGCGCAGCTTGATCAAGTTCCTCCACAGTCGCGGAGCGAAAAACGGGCTGGATGGGTTCGCCGGTGTGAGGGGAGAAGGCCTGGAAGCTGGAGCCGTCGCGGGAGCCGCGCTGGGAGCCGATGAAGGAGAGTCCGGTGAGTTCCATGACAGATTCAGTGTAAGGGAGCCTCTTGCTTCCGGCTGCCGGCTACCAGTTCACGGATGATTTGCCACTTGACGTAGTGATTGGGTAGAACTGGTCGAGCGGTTCGCGGGCCTGCCATTGCGTTGTGAATTGAGAGGTCGCCGCAGAACCGAAGGGAGGCAAGATGCCTTTGAATTCCAGTCCGGTGGTGAGTGCGGCGGATGCACGGAGAGACCATCATGCGCCTCTGGTGCCGCGCGATCGGATGTTGCCGTTTGTGCTGGTGACGGCGCTCTTTTTTCTTTGGGCGATTCCAAACAACTTCAACGACATCCTGATCCGGCAGTTCATGAAGTCGTTTGAGATCAACCGGCTTGAAGCGGGGCTGGTGCAGTTCGTGTTTTATCTTGGGTATTTCTTTCTCGCGTATCCGGCAGGCGTGATCATGCGCAGGGCGGGGTACAAGACAGGTATTGTGATTGGTTTGTGTCTGTACGGAGCGGGATGCATCCTGTTCTACCCCGCGGCGCAAGTTGGGCAGTACTGGTTCTTCCTTATGGCTCTGTTTGTAATCGCCAGCGGGCTGGCGTTTCTTGAGACCGGCGCCAGCCCTTTCATCATTCAGATCGGCGATCCGGAGACGGCTGCGCAGCGGGTGAATCTCTCGCAGGCGTTTAATCCCCTGGGGAGCATAACGGCGGTGCTGATCGGGAGCCGGTTTATTTTTTCGGGGATCGAGCTGAATCCCGAGCAGGTGGCGGCGTTGCAGAAGGCGGGGACGTACCAGGCATATCTGAAATCGGAAACACTGCGTGTGGTAATGCCGTACCTGGTGCTGGGGTCGCTGGTTCTGCTGTGGGCGGTGCTGCTTGCGCGAACGCCATTTCCGCATACGGGGATGGATTACTCGCGCAACACGCTGGAGCATGACACGTCGAAGCCGCTGTGGCGAAGGAAGCATTTCGTATTTGCGGTAGTGGCGCAGTTTTTGTATGTGGGCGCGCAGGTGGGGGCCTGGAGCTGGCAGATTCCGTATGTGCAGACGTACACCGGACTCGGTGAGCGGAAGGCGGGGTATTTGCTGACGGCTGCGCTGGTAGCGTTCACGGCGGGCAGATTCTTCTCGACCTGGTTGCTGCGGCATGTGCGCGCGGCGCGCCTGTTGGGAATTTATGCCGGGACCAACACGGTGATCTGCGCGATGGCGGTGGTGAGGCCGGGGTGGTTTGGGGTCGGCTGTCTGGTGGCGACAAGCTTCTTCATGTCGCTTATGTATCCGACAATTTTTGCCCTTGGAGTCAAGGGGCTGGGCACGCATACGAAGACAGGCGGAGGCATCATCGTGATGTCGATCGTGGGTGGTGCGGCGATTCCGCTCATCATGGGGCGGGTCGGGGATGTTACGGGGATTGCAGCGTCGTACGTTGTTCCGGCGTTGTGCTTCGCGGCGGTAGCGCTGTATGCGTGGTTAGGTTCGGCGCCGGATGAGGAGGAGGTCGCGGCGGAGCCGGGCATAGCACTGGGTTAAGAGCTGGAGGGTGATCATGTGGAGAGAGCGAGCGCTGAGAGTCGTGCTGGTCGTCGTCGGGTTGTTGTTCTCGGCGGCACTTCTTCCACTGATTGGCGGACTGCGTGATCCCGCAGGATCGGACACGGGCGACACGATGATGATGAGCCTCTACCTGACCATGGGAATTTTCATGCTCATCGCAGTTCGTAAACCGGAGGACCATCGGAGCATGATTGCCTTTGTGGCCTGGTCAAGTTTTGCTCATGCAGTAACGATGGGGACGCAGGGGCTGGAGATGCCGAGCATGCGTCAGGGGTTTCTGATCGGATCGGCCTTGCTCGTAGTCATCGGCGTGATTCTCCTTGTATTAATGCCGGGAAAAAGGACAGTAGAACCGGCCGCGCTTCGCGCGTGATGGAGAATCGATCGCCAGGCGGTAGCGAAGCCGGCTTATTTTTCGGCGACGACGGGGTTGGTCAGCGAGCCGAGGCCTTCAATCGTGACAGTGACCGTTTCGCCGGGCTTGAGCCAGCGTTTGGGGTTGCGGCCCAGACCGACGCCGGGAGGCGTTCCGGTAGAGACGATGTCGCCGGGGAGAAGGGGCGTGATCGAAGAAAGATACTCGATAAGCTCGGGAATTTTGAAGACGAGTTCTCTGGTGTTGGAATGTTGGAGCCTCTCGCCATCGATGGAGAGAGAGATGTCCAGATTGTGCGGGTCGCTGATCTCGTCGGCAGTGACGATGGTGGGGCCGAGTGGGCAGAAGGTCGGAAAGCACTTGGACATCGACCACTGCGTGGAAGAAAACTGAATGTCGCGGGCGCTCACATCGTTGACGATGGTGTAACCGTAAACGTGATCGCGCCAGGCCGATGCGGGGATGCGATAGCCGCCTTTGCCGATAACAAAAGCGAACTCGGCCTCGTAATCGGGCTGTGTCGAGTTTTTAGGGAGCACGATGGCGTCGCCGGGACCCACGATGGCCGTCGCGAGCTTAAAGAAGACAACCGGTGTTGTGGGGATCTCCATGCCGGACTCTTTGGCGTGGTCGCGGTAGTTGAGCCCGATGGCGAAGATGCGCGGCGGGTTCGCCAGAGGTGCGTGAAGTCTAACGTCTTCAAGGCTGAGTCGCGAGGTGGCGAGAGTGCGGCCTACCGCGCTTGAGATAACTTCGAGCGTCGAGGTAAAACCATTCGGGCCGAGGTCGAGCACGGTCTTCGTGTCATCGAAAAGAATGCCGGGACGAGTGGGGCCGTTTGTCGTCGAGAAAGAAATCAGCTTCATGAATGCGAATCTCCGATATAACAATTCAGCGGGCGAGTCGTACCTGTGGTGCTAAAAATCACTCGGATTCCTGGCGCTTCGTCAAAATCAAAGCCGCGCCCTGTTATAAGACAACGAACCCGAAAGCGTAACCAGTATTGCGGTGGACTCTGTGAAATGCGCTTGTGTATAGGTTCTCATGCGGCGGTCCAGCCACCGTCGATGGCGAAGAGCGATCCGGTGATGAAGGCGGCTTCGTCGGAAGCCAGATAGCGGACCATCGAGGCAACTTCTTCTGGGCGGCCGAGACGGCCGATGGGCTGGCGGGCGCGGAGTTCTGCGCGGACTTCTTCCTTGTTGTGTTTATGGAATTTTTCGAGGTAGCCCTCGACAAAGGGTGTCTCGACGGTGCCGGGACAGATGGCGTTGACGCGGAGCTTTTTCGGGTACTCGACGGCGAGCTGGCGCGTCATCGCAACCACGGCTCCCTTGGTGGTGCAGTAAGCGAAGCGTTGCTTGATGCCGACGAGGCCCGCAACTGAGGCAATGTTGACGACAGTGCCAACCGGGCCCCCGCTCTCTCCAGCTGCGAGAAGCAGCGGCAGGAATGCACGCGTGACGAGATACACGGAGCGCACATTGACGTTCAGCAATCGATCGAAGTCATCGGGCTCGGTCTGCTCGATGGAGCCTACGTGGCCGATTCCGGCGTTATTCACGAGGATGTCGAGACGGCTGAGATGAGAGGTGGCAGCGGCGATAGATTCGGGACCCGTGACGTCGAGATGCAGAACATTTGAGGAGCCGAGAGACTTTGAGAGCGCTTCGGCGGCTGAGAGATTAATGTCGGCGATCCAGACGAAGGCGCCGGCGCGGACGAGTTCTTTCACTGTGGCTTCGCCTATACCGCTGGCGCCGCCAGTGACAAGAGCATGCCGTCCTTCCAGAGAATATGGCTGAGATGATTGCGCGTCTTGCGAACTGCTCATGAGAAAAGAATTCCTTTGGTGTCGATCTCGTGTTGCGCCGATTCAAGGATAGCGGCGGAGGGTTCATCGGTGGTGAGGGCGCGGGTGATGACTTCGTCAATCACGGCAGCAAAAGCGGCCATGGCGGGCCCCGCCGGCAGCTGGCGTGCGCCCAGAGAAATATTTTCGACTTCACGGTAGACGGGAATGCGCGCTTGCAGTTCGGGATTGCGCCAGGTGGAAAGACGGCAGCCGACCGTGCCGTGGCGCGTGATGCCAAGGTCGCGCTCCGCCGAGGCCACAAAGCGCAGAAACTGCCAGGCGAGTTCTTTGTGGCGCGATCCTTTTCCCATAGCGAGGGCCCAGAAGACGGAAAGGGAAACGGGCGGCGCGCCATACCCGGTAGGAATGGGAGCGATGGCGACTTTGCCGGCGAGAGGCGAGTCTTCACGGCCGGAACGCGCGGCGAAGCCGAACCAGTTCACCATAAGAGCGACTTCGCCAGCGAGGAAGAGATCGCCGGATTGCGTCGAATCGAGGTGAGGCGATTGTGGGTGGCACAATGCCGGATCGCGCACGACTCGGCGGTAAAACTCGAGAGCTGACAGTGCTCTGTCTGTGGTGATTTGTGGACGGCCCGCGGAATCGATCAGCTCCGCGCCGCGGCTCCAGAGCTGGAGCGCGAAATCGTAGAGGGTGTTGTGACCGTCAGGGAAGGCCGCGAAGACGGTACCGTAACGCCCGGCTGCGGGATCGTTGAAGAATCTGGCGGTCTGTTCGAATTCTTCCCAGGTGGTGGGAGGCGCGAGTTCGCGAGAAAATTGCGATCGAAACGGCATTGCATGCGGCAGGGTCCCGGAAGAGATCTGTTCTGTACACAAGGCATTCCGGGCCGTCGTGCCATGGAAGCGCAGTCAGGTATCCGTCGTAGATGTCCGTCAAAGATCAGCGGCCGAGTGAGAGAACGGGCCATCCGTCCGGCCAGTCGTGAAGTGGAATGCGCTGATGCCAGAGATGAAGATCTTCGAGAGCACCGGCGCTGTGAGCTTCGGCGATCCAGTCGGTGACCAGAAGCGCAAGATCAAAGTGCCCTTCTTGCAATCCGCCATCGGTGATAGCCGACTTATAAAGCTCGTGAATGCCGGTGGAGATGATTTCAATCGTGGTTCCCGGGTGGCGGGACTCAAAAAGATGTGCTTCTTCCGTGAGAGCGTGCTCGAAGTCAGAATAGTTACGGAGAACGATGCGCAGTTTGCTCATGAGGTCTCCGGCAGCGTGGCTGGGGTTCTTGTGGGGAACGTGCTGGAAATATCCATGACGAGGTTCGATCCGTTTGCAGCGGCAGCCGCAGTATACCGCTGCGGCGGCGGGATGAAGGATACTGATGTGGTTGTGAAAGGAGACTGACCTTGGCATTGCTTCATGAGGACAGGATGTTCCCGGCGAATGAAGATACCAGGAGAATTGCTCGGCGGCTCTACAAGAGCATCCAGCACTTGCCGATTGTGAGCCCGCACGGTCACACCCAGGCCGCATGGTTTGCGCGCAACGAGCCGTTCCCTGACCCCGTGACATTGTTCGTGCAGCCGGATCACTACGTTTTTCGCATGTTGTATAGCCAGGGCATCTCGCTGGAGGAGCTTGAGATCGGTAACAAGCCGGTGAAGGATGCGCGAAAAGTATGGCGAATCTTTGCGAGCAACTATCACCTGTTTCGCGGAACGCCCTCGCGGTTGTGGCTCGACTATGCATTCCAGAGTCTGTTCGGAATGACCAGCAGGTTGTCTGCAGAGACGGCTGATCAGTACTTCGACACAATCGAGGCGCAGCTGAAGCAGAAGGAGTTTCTGCCGCGGGCGTTGTTTGAGAAATTCCGCATCGAAGTGCTGGCGACGACAGATTCGCCGCTGGATTCGCTGGCGGATCACCAAGCGATTCGAGAATCGGGGTGGAAGGGAAGAATCATTCCCACATTCCGGCCTGATTCAGTCGTAGATCCGGACTTTCCGGGATTCACCGAAAATGTTGCGGCGCTGGCAAGATTGACGGGCGAAGACACGGCGAGCTGGCGCGGATATCTGAGGGCTCTTGCGGGCAGACGCCAATACTTCAAATCGCTGGGTGCGACGGCTACGGATCATGGACACCCGACTGCGAGAACGGCGAATCTAGGCGAATCCCAGGCGGAGTGGCTCTTCGGCAAGGTGCTGGAAGGCGCCGCTGATGCGGAGCACAAGGAGCAGTTCCGCGCGCAGATGCTCACGGAGATGGCGCGGATGAGCCTGGAAGACGGGCTGGTGATGCAGATTCATCCGGGGTCGGTGCGCAACCACAACGAGCAGGTTCGTGCGCGTTATGGCCGCGATATGGGCGCCGATATTCCAGCAGCAACAGACTATGTGCACGCCCTGAAGCCCCTGCTGGATCGGTTCGGCAATGAGACGAGTTGACGATCATTCTGTTTACGCTCGATGAGACCACCTTCGGCAGGGAACTGGCTCCGCTGGCTGGGCATTATCCGTGCTTGCGACTTGGGCCGCCGTGGTGGTTCTTCGATAGCCCCGAGGGGATGCGGCGTTTCCGCGAGCTGGTGACGGAGACGGCTGGGTTCTACAACACAGTCGGATTCAATGACGACACGCGTGCGTTTCTGTCGATTCCGGCTCGGCATGACGTGGCCCGGCGTTCGGACGCGTCGTTCCTGGCGCGCATGGTCGCGGAGCATCTGCTGGAGGAGGATGAAGCGGCGGAGCTCGCACAGGAGTTGACCGTGGGACTGGTGCGAAAGGCCTACAAGTTGTAAGGACCCAGGGAAACCGCGAGAACAGGAGCACCCATCGTCACCCACACATGTTTAGAACGCACCTGCATCTAAGCCCTGGGAATGGGAGTTCCTTATGGCGGTTAAAGAAAAGGAGTCTGCCGCGCCGTATGTTCCTGAGGAGCGGGAGTTGCAAGTGCTGGCCGAAGCAGTGCAGAAGTGCAGAGGATGCGATCTTTATAAGAACGCGACACAGGCAGTGTTTGGAGAGCTTGAGACGCACTCGGGATCTGCGCGGCCGAAGGTTGCGATCATGATTATCGGGGAGCAGCCTGGCGATCAGGAGGACAAGCAGGGCCGGCCGTTTGTGGGGCCAGCGGGCAAACTGCTGGATAAGGCGCTGCAAGAGGCGCAGATCGATCGCAGCAAGGTATATGTCACCAACGCGGTAAAGCACTTCAAGTGGGAACCGCGAGGAAAGCTGCGCATTCACAAAAAGCCGAGCATGAAGGAGATCACTGCCTGCCGTCCGTGGCTCGATGCCGAGCTGGAGTCGGTTCATCCGAAGATGATCGTCGCACTGGGAGCAACGGCCGCGCAGGGGCTACTCGGATCGAGTTTTCGCATAACGCAGGATCACGGGAAAGTGCAGAATGCGACCGGTCTGCCGCCGATTGTAGCTACCCTGCATCCATCTGCAATATTGCGGGCCCGGACAGACGAAGATCGGCACAATCAGATGCGGATACTGGTAGATGATCTGCGGGTGGCTGCGCGGATTGCAGGACGTTAGTCCTGTCTCTTTGATTCGGTTTTTTCGCGCAGGTCGGCGAGGATCTTGAGGTAGGCCCGGGCGGCGTCGGTGATGGTTTCGGGGCGGCCTGCGTCAATGGCTGCGAGGTTGACCAGATCACTGCCTACTCCGAGTGCGCGCGCGCCCGCCTGGAGGAAGCTGGAGGCAGATTCAAGTGTGACGCCGCCGGTTGGGATCAGCTTGAGAAACGGAAAGGGTGCAAGCAGGGATTTCAGATAGCTCGCGCCGCCCATTGCGGAACAGGGAAAAATTTTGACGTAGTCTGCGCCGGCGCGCCACGCAGTGATGACTTCCGTAGGAGTGAGAGCGCCCGGGATCGAGAGCTTTCCGTTGGTCTTTGTCGTCTGGATGACTTCGGGGTGGAGACTCGGGCTGACGACGAACTCAGCGCCTGCATTGATGGTGGCTTGTGCCTCGGCGGCGCTGGTTACCGTTCCAGAGCCAAGCAGGAGCCTGGAGCCGTATTTCGCCTTGAGTTCGCGAAGAACATCGATGGCGCCCGGGACCGTCATCGTGACTTCGACAACGGTGACGCCTCCGGCAATCATCGCCTCGACAACGGCCAGAGCCTGACCAGCGTTGCGTGCACGGAGGACGGGGATTAAGCCGATGCGTTCGATGGTTTCTGCAGTTTGGGTGGACATCGAAGTTTCCTTCAGTCGTAGTGGCGGAGCTGGCTGCGGTTCGCATGTATCAGCGAAGTGAGCGGATCTGAATCAACGGGCAATTCTGGCGCTTCCGCCTTTCATTGTGCGCTCGACCTCCGCGAGAGTGGCCGTGCTGGTGTCGCCGGCGGTGGTCATGGCGAGGGCGCCGTGGGCTACGCCGCAGCGGACTGCCCACTCCATAGGCTTGCCGGCGAGAATTCCATAGATAAGACCGGAGGCAAAGCTGTCGCCGCCCCCGACGCGATCCAGGATATCGATTTCGATTTGAGGCACGTGAATGATTTCGTCTTGATAGAGCGCGATGGCGCCCCAGGCATTACGGCTGGCGGTGCGGGCCGTTCGCAGGGTGCTGGCGATGATTTTGAGGTTGGGGTACCCAGCTGCGACCTCGCGAAGCATCTCTTCATAGGCAGCGATAGGTAGGTCGGAGAAGTCATCAGTGACTCCCTTGAGTTCGACGCCGAGCATGGCTGAAAAATCCTCTTCGTTGCCGAGGAGAAGGTCGACTTTGCGGACAAGGGCGCGATTTACTTCCTGCGCCTTGGCTTTGCCGCCGATGGATCGCCAGAGTGAATCGCGATAGTTGAGGTCGTACGAGATGAACGTGCTGTGAGCGCGCGCTGCGTTCATGGCCTCTGCCGCAACCTCTGCGGTGGAAGCCGAAAGAGCGGCGAAGATGCCGCCGGTGTGCAGGCACTTCGTGCCGTTCTGGTTGCCGAAAATCAAGGGCCAATCAAAATCGCCGGGCTTGACCTGGCTGATGGCGGTGTGGCCTCGGTCGCTGCACCCCGCGGCAGCGCGGAGTCCGAAGCCGCGTTCCGTGAAATTAAGGCCGTTGCGCACGGTGCGGCCGACACCGTCGAATGGGACCCAACGGAGCAGCGACGTATCGACACCGCCTTGTAGGATGAAGTCTTCGACCAGACGGCCGACGGCATTGTCGGCCAGGGCTGTGGCGACGGCCGTACGGAGGTTGAAACAGCGACGAAGACCGCGAGCCACGTTGTATTCGCCGCCTCCTTCCCAGACGGTAAAGTGACGCGCGGTGTGGATGCGTCCTTCGCCCGGATCCATACGGAGCATGACTTCGCCGAGACTAATGCAGTCCCAGCGGCGATTCGCATCGGGAAGTTGAATAGGTTCCATGGTTGCGTAATTGATCCAATGAAACGATAACGCATTCTGGATGGGGATTCCCCGAGTTGTACCGCTGAAGGAGACGCTGAGTCATGAGAGCTCTGGAGAACTGAAGGTGGTCACGTGATAGATTTTGGGGGTCAGGAAAATGGTTTTTGTTCGGAACGCAAAGAAACAAGTGCGTTTCTCACGTCCAGGCGAAGGAGCTGAATGAGCCAGAGTCTTTTCGATTTGAGTGGAAGAGTCGCGGTGGTCACCGGAGGAACGACGGGCATTGGACACGCCATCTCGTTGGGATTGGCAGAGTCTGGCGCGGACGTTGTAGCGAGTTCTCGAAGAGCTGAGCAGGTAGAGAAGACGGCAGCCGAAATCGAGGCGCTGGGGCGACGAACTCTACGCGTGCAGAGCGACGTGCTCGACCGGAGTTCTCTGGAGATCCTGCACGACCAGGTGATCAGGGAATTCGGCAAGGTGGACATCCTGGTAAACGCGGCGGGTGTCACCTGCAAGGCGCCGACTCTGGAGACTTCGGAAGCGGACTGGTCTCGTGTGATCGATACCAATCTGACCGGAACGCTCCGTGCATGCCAGATCTTTGGAAAGTCGATGGTGAAGGCGGGATATGGCCGCATCATCAACATCGCTTCGCTGACGACCTTCGTGGGGTTCTTTCAGGTGGCGGCGTATTCGGCGTCGAAGGCCGCAGTGGGGTCGTTGACCAAGGTGCTGGCGGTTGAACTGGCGAAGACGGGTGTAAATGTGAACGCGATTGCCCCGGGGATGTTTCCGACGGATCTGAATGCGAAGCTGATCACAGGGACTCCGCGTGGCGAGGAGCTGCATATGCGCGTTCCGATGGGACGTTTTGGAAAGCCCAGCGAACTTGCGGGCGCGGCAATCTTTCTGGCATCTGAAGCTGCCTCGTATGTCACCGGTGAGATTGTGGCAGTGGATGGCGGGTTCCTGGCGAGTGGAGTGAACCAGTAAGGACCGGCAACAGGGATCGGATATCCGGGACTGAAGCAAGGTTGAAGGCTGAAGAACTACGAACCTCGAACTACCAACTGCGAACCGACTGTCGATGAAAATTACAAACGCTTACGTCAACATTACCTCGCCGGGGCGAAATTTCGTCACGTTGAAGGTGGAGACGGACGAGGGCATCCACGGACTTGGCGATGGCACGCTGAATGGCCGCGAGATGGCGGTGGCGAGCTATCTTGCAGACCACGTAATTCCGTGCATCATCGGACGCGATCCGTTTCAGACGGAGGACATCTGGCAGTATCTCTATCGAGGAGCATACTGGCGGCGTGGACCGGTGACGATGACGGCCATTGCAGCCGTTGACGTCGCGTTGTGGGACATCAAGGGCAAAGCGCTAAACACTCCGTTGTACAACCTGCTTGGCGGCAAGAGCCGGGATGGCGTGCTGGTGTATGCGCACGCGAATGGCAGCGACGTGGATGCGGCGCTGGAAGACGTGGCCAGACACAAGGAACTCGGATACAAGGCGATTCGTGTGCAAAGCGGAATCCCTGGCCTGAAGAGCACATATGGCGTATCAAAGGGTCCGGGACGATACGAGCCGGCGGAACGCGGGTTGCCGCATGAGTACGAGTGGTCGAGTGAATTGTATTTGCGGCACGTACCGAATTTGTTTGCCCGGGTGCGAGAAGAATTCGGTGAAGAGTTGCACCTTCTGCATGATTGTCATCACCGGCTGACCCCGATTGAGGCGAGTCGACTTGGGAAGGAACTTGAACCGTATCATCTCTTTTGGATAGAAGATCCTACCCCGGCAGAGTTGCAGGAGGGCTTTAAGGTCATCCGGGAGCACACTACTACCCCCATTGCCGTGGGAGAGGTGTTCAATTCGGTTTGGGATGCGCATGATCTCATTCGCAACCAATGGATCGACTATCTGCGGATGACGGTGGTTCACGGCGGTGGTCTGACGCACCTGAAAAAGGCTGCAGACTTCGCGGCGATGTATCACGTGCGGACGGGATTTCATGGAGCCACAGATCTGTCGCCTGTGACAATGGCGGCGGCACTGCACTTCGATACGGCGATTCACAACTTCGGTATTCAGGAGCACATGCCACACATGGAAGAGACGGATGCGGTGTTTCCGCATAACTACGAATTCCGCGACGGCATGATGTATCCCGGAGATGCACCGGGATTGGGTGTGGACCTGGATGAGAAGCTGGCGGCGAAGTATCCGTATCAGCGGGCTTATCTGCCGATCAACCGTAAAATCGACGGGACGCTGACGGACTGGTAGGAAGAATGGCGAATCCGGCAAACCCGGTTGGAAAGAGCGGAGCGGCGATGGACGCCGTGGACGAGCTGCCTCCATTACGAGGACGATGGACGATATGCGCCATGCTGTTCGTGGCCACGACGATCAACTACGTCGATCGTCAGGTTCTGTCGATTCTGAAACCGATCCTGCATGGCCAGACAATTCATCTGCAGCCGCTGTTTTCGGGTTGGCCTTCTGTAGAAACAACCATCAACGTTACCGACCGGCAATACGGCTACATTCTGGCCGCGTTCCAGGTGGCGTATGCGCTGGGCGTGGTGTTTGCCGGACGCTTGGTGGACAGACTCGGGTGCCGCAGGGGCTATCCGCTTGTGACGGGACTGTGGAGTCTCGCGGCCATGGCGCATGCGCTGGTGCGCTCAGTGATGGGCTTCGGCATTGCCCGGTTCTTTCTTGGACTGGGAGAAAGCGGGAATTTTCCTGCAGCCATCAAGGCAACCGCAGAGTGGTTTCCTCCGAAGGAACGCGCTCTGGCCACGGGAATCTTCAATTCAGGTGCCGGCGTGGGCGCCATCGTCGCGCCCCTCGTGGTGCCATGGGTCGCGTTGCACTTCGGCTGGCGATCGGCGTTTCTTGTAACTGGAATTTTCTCGGTTGCGTGGATCGTGTGGTGGTCCATCCGTTATCACAAGCCGAAGGAGTCGATGGACTGGACGCGCGGCGCGGTGGTAGTGGCGCCGTCGGCGGACTCGTTCGCATGGTGGCGGTTGCTTGGCTACCGGCAGGCATGGGGATTCATGATCGGCAAGTTCATGACCGATCCGGTGTGGTGGTTCTTTCTGTTTTGGCTCCCTCAGTATTTTCATTCGCGGTTTGGCCTTGATCTGACCCACATCGGACCACCGCTCGTGACGGTGTATGTGGTTTCCACAATCGGCAGCGTCTATGGCGGGTGGCTTCCTAAGGGCTATATTCGCGCGGGTATGAACCTGAAGGCAGCGCGGCTTGCAGCAATGCTGACCTGTGCGTGCTGCGTTGTGCCTGTGGTGATGGTTGGCAATCTCGGCTCTGAGTGGCTCGCTGTTGGACTGCTTTCGCTGGCAGCGGCCGCACACCAGGGCTGGTCGGCCAATATCTTTACCACCGTTTCTGACATGTTTCCTTCTGAGCACGTCGGCACAGTTGTGAGCTTCGGGCAGGTCGCAGGCGCGCTCGGAGGGGCGATTTTCCAGCCCATTGCGGGAAACGTCCTAGAGCGAGCACGAGAGATGCACACGCAATCGGGATTCGTTCCTCTGTTCATCTACTCCGGGTGCGCGTACCTGGTTGCTTTAGTTTTGCTGCGCACGCTGGCTCCCGGGTTGAAACGCGCGGAGCTGCCGGGTGGTTGAGCGATAAACTACCTGCATTGTCCCGCCATCGTGACTATGGTCACGGTTGAAACCGAAGTTCTCATGAAAGTGGCTCCTCCTGCATTGTCCATCGGATACGCCGCCAGGTTGGCGTCACGTATTGACTCATGCTGACCGGGGAGAAGAGACTTCTCCTAAGAAGAATGTTGCGATAAAGGACTTGAATGACGGTACAGAGAAAATTGCGCATGGGGATGGTTGGAGGAGGGCCGGGTGCGTTTATCGGACCAGTGCACCGGATCGCCGCCGAACTGGATGGCAAAATCGAACTCGTGGCAGGAGCGTTTTCGCAATCGGCGGAACGGTCGCGTGCCGCGGGCGAGATGTACAGAATCGATCCCAGCAGGGCCTACGCCGATTACAACGCAATGATAGAGGCGGAGAGCAAGCGGACCGACGCGATCGATTTCGTCGCGATCGTCACGCCGAATCATCTGCACCTGCCGGTGGCGCGGGCAGCACTCCAGGCAGGATTTCCTGTGATGAGCGACAAGCCTGCGACCGCGAACTACGCTGAGGTCCTGGAATTGGAAAAAGCGGTGGCGGGGAGCGGGCTGCCGTACGGGCTGACGCATACCTATGCGGGATATGCGCTGGTTCGTGAGGCGCGCGCGATGTGCGCCAGTGGGAAGCTCGGAAAGATTCGCAAGATTGCGGTGGAGTATCTGCAGGGTTGGCTGACCAAGCCGATCGAGGCATCGGGACAGAAGCAGGCGGCATGGCGCGCAGATCCGGCGCAAAGCGGCGCAGGAGGATGTATCGGCGACATCGGCGTGCACGCATTCCATCTCACGGAGTATGTAACAGGGCTGAAGGTGGTGGACGTGAATGCTTCACTGCTTACGGTGGTTGCCGGACGCAAACTCGACGATGACTGCACGGCGCTCCTGCGGATGGATAACGGCGCACAGGGTGTGCTGATGACTTCGCAGATCGCGGCAGGAGAAGGGAACGGATTGCGACTGCGCGTGTATGGCGAGAAAGGGTCGCTCGACTGGAAGCAGGAGGATCCGAATCGGCTGCGAGTGAAGTGGCTGGACGGACCGGAGGAGATCAGACATGCCGCGGGCGGATACCTGAGCGAAGATGCGCGAGCGGTAACAAGACTGCCGGGCGGGCATCCGGAAGGCTACCTCGAGGCTTTTGCGGTTTTATACAGAGAATTCGCGGATGCGCTCATCGAGTGGCAGAAGAAGAAAACCTCTGCGTTGCCGGCGACATTGCCCGGAATTGAAGCCGGGGTGCGCGGAATGCGCTTTATCGATCGATCGATTCAGAGCAGCAAGCACCAGGGCTGGGTTGCGTTCTAGAGAAAAAGAATCTATACGGAGCGAGATATGAAAACGATTCAGGGGCCTGGAATTTTTCTGGCTCAATTTGCCGACGACCAGGCGCCTTTCAACACATTGGATGGGATGGCTCACTGGGCAGCTCAACTGGGCTTTGTGGGCGTGCAGATTCCATCGTGGGACAGACGCTTATTCGACCTGGAGCTAGCTGCGGAGAGCCGGGACTATTGCGACGAGGTGCTTGGCATTCTTGACGGCGCCGGACTTAAGCTCACCGAACTTTCCACGCACCTGCAGGGGCAGCTCGTGGCGAGCAATCCCGCCTACGATTTGCTGCTGGATGGCTTTGCCCCGTCGAACCTTTCGGGTCGCCCGAAGGAGCAGCAGGAGTGGGCAGTACAACAGCTGCTGTGCGCCGCAAAGGCCAGCAAGAAGCTAGGTCTCAACGCTCATGCGACGTTTTCCGGCGCATTGGCATGGCCGTATTTTTATCCCTGGCCGCAGCGTCCTGCGGGACTGATCGATGCAGCGTTCGAAGAACTGGGGCGGCGATGGACGCCGATTCTGAATGCTTTTGACGAAGCGGGTGTGGATGTCTGCTACGAATTGCATCCGGGCGAAGATTTGCACGACGGCGTGACATTTGAGCGCTTTCTAAAAGCTGTAAACGATCACAAGCGCGCCAATATCCTGTACGACCCCAGCCACATGGTCCTGCAACAACTGGACTACCTGGAATTCATCGACTTCTACCACGCCCGGATTCGCGCGTTTCACGTGAAAGACGCTGAGTACCGGCCGAACGGGAAGTCGGGAGTTTACGGCGGCTACCAGGACTGGATCGATCGGGCGGGACGTTTTCGCTCGCTCGGAGACGGGCAGATCGACTTCAAGGCGATTTTCAGCAAGATGGCGCAGTATGACTATCCCGGCTGGGCGGTGCTCGAGTGGGAGTGCTGCATTAAGCACCCGAAGGCCGGCGCTTCCGAAGGCTCGGCTCTCATCAAACAGTGGATCATCCGCGTGACGGACAAGGCGTTCGATGATTTTGCCGGATCGGGTGCAGATGCGGAGAAAAACCGCAAGATCCTGGGCTTTGCCGGCGAATAGATCTGGACCTCGCAGCCGCGGCCACTGAATGAACAGGATCGCTAGCGCGAATCTGTCGGAGGCCGCATCAGAAACGAAACGTTCCCGGCCTGGTAGATGACTTTGCCAGGCCCTGCGGCCTTAGGCTGCACTTTACCGGCTTGTACATCCGCAAACGCAGAGGCAAGCTGGCCAAGCCCAGACGGTTGGGCAACAGGGACATTGTGCGCCGGAAGGACGAGCTTCAACTTCCCTTGAAGCGCCGCGAGCTTTCTCACCGATGCACCGTATGCGGCGAGATCGGTTTCAGGCCGATAGATCCAAATTGTCCCGGGATAATACGTATCGCCGGTGAAGAGCAATCCGTGGACGCTATCCAAAAGGCAGATGGCGTCTGGAGTATGTCCCGGAGTGGCGATAATTTCGAGCGTTCTTCCGCCGAGATCGATGCGGTCGCCGTCGTGCATCCATTTCGATATCTTCCAGGGACGTGTTGCGTACCCGGCCGGGTCGAAGCCGGAGGGCAGCGTGCCGCAGATTTCGCCCGGAGCAATCTCGGCCTGTGCGTCGTCCTTGGAACCCTTGGCGTTTTGCCGCGTGAAATCCGTGTCCATGCCGTACACCGTGTCGAACTGCCAGTTGTCGCCGACGTGATCGTTGTGCGTGTGGCTGTTGAGTACGACAATCGGCAGGGTAGTGAGCTTCGCGGTGAGTGCCTTTAAATCGCCGATGCCCATTCCTGTATCGAAGAGCAGTGCCCGTTCCTGACCGAGGATGAGATAACCGATGGTTTCTTCAGATTGATGCGGCTCATAAATTGCGAGGACGCCGGGCGCAACTTTGTAGACCTCGAACCACGAGTCGGCCACAGGGAGGCGCTCAAGGTGGGCATATTCAGCGCGAGGAAGCTGGCGGCACCAGGCGGGCTTTTGCGTCTGCGCACGAAGGGAGGAGACGTGCAGCAGTAGATGTGCAATGCAGAAGAGGGCGAGCGAAGCCGATGCCGTCTGACGGGCTGAAGGCACGCTTGGGAAGATCTTCATAATACGGCGGATCATGAGAATGCATCATAAATGTTGAGGTGTCACAGCGTTCAGCCTCGAAGTACCGGCCCATGGAGGAACACCGGGCTCGATCTTCAATTTCCCGCTATGGGAAAAACAGGTAATTTTTCGAGTGTTGTGTGCCCTCAAAGCGGATTATGCTCGTAGTCCCGAGGAGCAGGGGCCGGCATCGGGTTCCCTCGGTGGCTGCCCATTCAATCGAGGAGGGGGTCGTATGCATTACATCTGGGAAGCGATCATAGGACTGGTGGTCGGCGCTCTCGCCAAGTTCATCATGCCCGGAAAAGATCCCGGCGGCATCATCATCACGATGTTGCTTGGCATTGCAGGCGCATTTATCGGAACCTTTATTGGCCGTGCTCTCGGCCTTTACCAGGAAGGTCAGGGCGCCGGGTTCATCATGTCCCTGATTGGAGCGGTCATCCTGCTCGCGCTCTACCGGCTGATATTCAAAAGGTCCGCCACGGCAAGGTCAACCGTTTAGCTGCTGCAGGCGCTTCGAAAGAGCCACACCGATCGCCGCCTCCGTCGTCGGTATTAGGCGACAGAGCAGGTGTCGTGTGGCTCGCGGAGTGTGCAGAGTCCGCGGGCTCAAACTGACTTCTTACTCGCAGGTACAAGTTGCACTAACGATGTAACGCTCGATCCGAGCGCGGACGGTCGGCGTGTGCTAGCGTCGGCGCGCCCGTTTCTGGCTTACGGTGGTGAGTCTGCCCAGGACCGCGTATCTGCGATGCTCCACGGGAGAAGAGAGAACCAGGCTGGTCACGGGATTGCCGTAGGGAAGCAGGGCTTCGATGAGAGCTTCAAGATCCGCCAGACCGGTGGTTGTGATCTTGAGCAGGAAATCATCTCCCCCCGTAAGGTGGTGACATTCGCGAACCTCTTCGAGCGTCTGCACGTAATCGAGGAACCGGTGATAGTTCTGGCCGGGGCAGCTCATCCGGATAAATGCTAGAACTTCCAGACTGAGAGCTTCGCGGTCAATCTCAACCGTGTAGCCGCGCAGAATACCAATCTCTTCCATCTGTTTGAGTCGTTCCCCCGTAGCTGTCGGGGAGAGCCCGATGCGGCGTGCAAGTTCCGCGAGGCTGAGCCGGGCGTTCGCCTGCAGCTCATGAAGGAGCTTTCGTCCATGAGAATCGAGAAGCGCCGTGGAATCCATTGTCATAAGCCGTAATCATACGTTATCAAGCATAGCAGCGTGGGTTTCATAGAGGAAATCCGCTTCAATGCCCTCCCTGAACCGCCTAATATCGCGGCATGGACAAGCTGGAACTGAACGGACAGGCATTGACGCTGGAAGACATTGATTCGGTTGCCCTGAGAGAGCGGCCCGTGGGAGTGGCTCCAGAGGCTCTACAGAGGGTCATAGAGAGTAGAGGACTGATCGAGAGAATCCTCGGTGCGGGCGAAGTTGTGTACGGCGTGAATACAGGGTTCGGCAAGCTGTCCGACGTGCACATTCACGGCGACAAATTAGCAGAGTTGCAGATCAACCTGGTGCGTAGCCATGCGGGCGGAGTGGGAGAGCCATTGTCCCAGTCGGAGTCGCGCGCCATGCTGCTGCTGCGTGCCAACGTGCTGGCAAAGGGATTCAGCGGTGTGCGGCCGGAATTGCTGGAGATTCTAATTGGGCTTCTGAATGCGGGCGTGCATCCGGTGATTCCTGAGAAGGGATCGGTTGGGGCGAGCGGAGATTTGGCTCCGCTGGCGCATCTGGCTCTGGTGGTCGTTGGCGAAGGGGAGGCGTTCTATCGCGGAGAACGCATCGCAGGAAGCGAGGCCCTGCGGAGAGCAGGGTTGAAGCCGCTCGAATTGACAGCCAAGGAAGGATTGGCGTTGCTGAACGGGACGCAGGCGATGACGGCAGTTGGTGCGCTGGCCGTTTCGCGAGCGAGGCGAGTCGCGGAGCTTTGCGATCTCGCGGGGGCAATGTCGCTGGAGGCGTTGAAGGGAACGCCGGCAGCGTTTGATGCGCGAATTCAGAAAGCGAGACCACATACGGGGCAGATTGCGGCGGCTGAGCATCTGCTGCGATTGATGGACGGCTCGGAGATTCGCGAATCGCATCGCGAAGGCGACACGCGCGTGCAGGACGCGTACTGTCTGCGCTGCATGCCGCAGGTGCATGGGGCGGTGCGGGACGTGCTGGCGCACGTGGCGGGCGTACTCGAAACGGAAGCAGGGTCGGCGACGGATAATCCGCTCGTGTTTCCTGGCGAAGGCGCGAGCACCGAGGCGGTGATATCGGGCGGAAATTTTCACGGAGCGCCTCTATCGTACGCTTTCGACTATGCGGCCATTGCCATGACGGATCTTGCCGGAATCACGGAGAGAAGGATCGACAGGCTGCTGAATCCGGATATCAATGAGGGGCTGCCCGCCTTTCTCGCAATGGACCCGGGCCTGTCGTCGGGGTTCATGATTGCGCAGATTGTGGCCGCGGCGCTGATCAACGAGTGCCAGGTGTTGTCGCATCCGTCGTCGACGGGAAGCATTCCGACGGACGGGGGGAAAGAGGACCACGTCTCCATGGGGATGACTGGAGCCAACAAACTGCGGCAAATTGTCGAGCATGTGGAAAGAGTGCTCGCCATCGAGCTGATGTGCGCGGCACAGGCCCTTGAATTCCGGAGGCCGCTGAAATCGAGCCGCAGAATCGAGGCGGCACATGATGCGATGCGGAAGGTGGTGCCACGGCTCGAACGGGATCGAGTGCTCGCGCCGGACATTGCAGCCGTCGCAGAGGCGATCAGAAGCGGAAAACTGGATGAGTGGCGGATGTAAACCTCAAATCAAGTTTGACCTGACCCAACCATGCCGGGACTGGATTCCAGCAGCAACAGTCGCGGGGATCTCGTGATTCCGTAAGTGCGCCGTGTAGGATGGGAGCGAATGGAGGCGTTCGTGAGACTCTTTCGCACGACGGGCGGCATCTTTGTCGAAGAAGGCGACCAGCACTACCTTCTTGCGAATTACCGATGGGACGACTTGCTCTCACGAGAGGACCTGCCGGAGTTTCTGGGCCATTTTGTCGAACGCGGGAGCCCTCTGGCTGGGTTTCGTGAGGGTGAGTTGCTTGCGCCGATCGAAGGGCAGGAGGTGTGGGCGGCGGGGGTGACCTACTATCGCAGCCGCGGCGCCCGCATGGAGGAGTCGAAGGACGCAGGCGGCGGGAACTTCTACGACCGTGTCTACTCGGCGGAACGGCCGGAGCTGTTTTTCAAATCAACCGCGAGCCGGACCGTTGGTACGAGCGGCAAGGTGCGAATTCGAAAAGATGCGAATTGGTCAGTTCCGGAACCCGAGCTGACGCTGGTGGTAAGCCCGCGGGGACGGATCGTGGGATACACGATTGGCAACGATATGAGTTCGCGAGACATTGAGGGTGAGAATCCGCTGTATCTCCCCCAGGCAAAGGTCTACAGCGGGAGTTGCGCTCTGGGGCCCGGAATTCTCGTAGCAGGCAGCCCCCTGGAACCTTCAACTGAGATTGTGCTCAAGATTTTGCGCAACGATCGTATCGAGTTTGAGGGGTCCGTTCAATTGGCGGAGTTGAAGCGCGATCCGAAAACCCTGGTTGAGTATTTGTTCCGGGACAACAGTTTTCCGGCGGGCGTGTTTCTGATGACGGGTACAGGGATTGTGCCACCCAGTACATTCACTCTCGCTGGCGGGGATACCGTGCGCATCACGATTGAGCCGATCGGAACGCTGGAGAACGTGGTGGAGTAAGCAGCGATCCCGCCCTTTGTCAGAGCCACTCGCTCGTATGGAAGAGCCGGGTCAGGTCAGATGTCTCTTGAGGAATGCGAGCGCTCGCGTGCGGGCGAGAGCAGATGCATCTGCGTTGTAGCTGGCCCGCATGTCGCAGTTGAATCCGTGGCCCGCGTTTTCGTACCAGTGGATCTCAACATCGGGGTGAGCAGCGTGGACCTTCTCTACCTGCTCGGCAGGAATGTGCGTGTCGAGTTTACCGAAGTGAAGTTGCACGGGGGCGAGGGGAGTTTCCTCTGCATAGTTGCCGATGCGCCCGGCATAGTAGCCGACTGCCGCATCCGGCTGCAGACGCGCCGCGCATAGCCACGCCAGAAGACCTCCGAAGCAATAACCGATGACGCCGGATCGCTTACCTGTTTGCTGACGAGCGTATTGAAGAGCGGCGTCAACATCCTTGAGAGTATCCTCGATGCGAAGCTGCTGCATGATCTCCACGCCTTTTTTCGCTTCGGGACCGTCATAGGGAAGCTCGACGTTGCGCTCAACGCGGTCGAAGAGGGCGGGAGCCACGGCCAGAAATCCATCCCGCGCGTATCCGTCTGCTACAGAACGAATGTGCTGGTTGACGCCAAAGATCTCCTGGATGACAACGAGGCCTGCAATTGGTTCTGCGTCGGGGTGAGCAATGTAAGCATCGAGTATATGGCCGTCGGCCGCTGCGAGTTCCACTGTTTCAGACATGATGATCCTCGTGAAATAAGACGATACAGCGGCCCGACAGGATGCGTTTTGATTCCGTGTCTTTTTCCGGAGGCTTGAGTCGCTATAGGTTCTCGCCGCGTTGGATAAGAAAGGCATCGACCTCTGCGCGCGTGGGCATAGAGGCCTGCGCACCGCGGCGGGTTACCGAGATCGCTGAAGCAGCGCAGGCGAATCGCGCGGCTGCCCGGGGCTCTTTGCCTTCGAGGAGCGCTACAGCAAATGCGCCGTTGAAGCAATCGCCCGCTGCGACAGTGTCGACAGCGTCCACGACGAAGGGTTCAACCCAGCCAGCCTCGCCATCAGATCTTGCAACGTATACGCCATCGGCGCCGCGCTTGAGGGCCACCCCGCGCAAACCTCGATCGAGGAGATGCTTCGCGACCATTTCAGGCGAGGAATCGCCGTCAAGATAGAATGCGGCTTCTGATTCATTGGGTGTAAACCATTCGACTTGCTTCCACACGGTCTCTCCGAGCGCTGCGGCGGGTGCAGGGTCGAGCATCACCGGCACACCAAGCTCGGCGCAGAGAGCCAGGGTGTGATGAATGGTTGGCAGCGGAAGTTCGAGCTGGCAGAGAACCATTCCAGCCTTGCGGATGATGTCCGTATGCTGATCGACGTAGGCAGGCTCAACTTTGCCGTTTGCGCCGGGCACAACCACGATGGCGTTCTGACCGCTGTCAGCCAGGAAGATGGGCGCAAGGCCCGAGGAGCCCGCGACGGAATTCATCGCCGAAGTGTCTACGCCGGCTTCTCTGAGGTTCTGAATCAGCTGCGGACCGTAGAGGTCCTCGCCCACATGGCCCAGAAATTGGACCGGGTAGCCCAGACGGGCCGCTGCAACGGCTTGGTTGGCGCCCTTTCCTCCGGGAGTGGTGGAGAAGCTTGTGCCGATGACAGTCTGGCCAATGCGCGGGATCTGCGGAGTGCAGGTGACCATGTCCATGGTGACGCTGCCGACAACGACGATGGGTTTGCGGGTATCGGTCATGGATCTCTCAGTACAGGGGAGCCAGAGCCACCGCTCCCAGTCCCAGCAGAAAGAACAGAAACATGAGAACCAGAAGCTGACGAGCCGCGCGAGGAGCGCCCGAGAATTCGTGCCAGACGAAGACTCCCCATAGCGCGGAGACCATGGTGGCGCCCTGTCCGATGGAATAGGAGACGGCAGGGCCGACGACGTGGGAGCCCGAAGCGACGAAGTTGGCAACTGCGCCGAGGCACCAGATGGCTCCGCCGAAAATTCCGGCGATGTGCCAGCCGACCGGCGCGCGCCAGTATCCCGAACCTTCCACCGGCGGCTTGCCATCGAGAGGCTTGGCCATCAGCAGCAGGTTGGAAGGGATGGTTGAAACAAGAACGCCGATGGCGAAGAAGAACGCGACTGCGTAGGGGCCCGGCGACTCGGGTCCGCGCATCGCATGAGCGACCAGCGGATAGAAACTGCCCATCAGGACGCCGGCAACCAGGCTGATGACGATGCCGCGGGTTGTTGCGCCTCTGGCAGTGCTTTCGCGCTTACGGTAGGCCATGGCGTCCACAATGATGGCCAGCGTAACGAGAGCGACTCCGCCAAAGAGGAGCAGGGGATTGGCGGCGGGGCTGACAAGATAGCTCGAGATTGCTCCCACGACGAGCGCAAGACCGATGCCGACGGGGAAAGCAACGGCGAGGCCCGCTACATCAATTGCAGCAACGAGGAGCAGGTTGGCGACGTTGAAAATGACGCCACCGCAGAAGGCCCAAACCATTGCGGATGAGGAGGAGTGAGTAATGGCGGTGACGAAAGAAGGCGGGTTGTGGCCCAGACTTCCCGCAGTGAGACCGAGCAGCACAGCGCCGGCAAAGAGGCCGATCGAGTAGTCCCAGTAAAAAAGCTGGAAGCGGAAGTTAGGGCAGAGCTTGAGGGTGTTGGCCCACGATCCCCAGCAGAGCATGCTCAGGATCATGAGCGCGAGCGTGACTTGATATGTTTCGGGCAGAAACATTGAGGTGGCCTTCGCTTGTCTTTCGCTGCAACTCGGAACGATACGCGGAGGAGGTGGAGGTAGGCAAATGGCGAACAGGTTTCGCCATCCGTTGAGCGCCCAGGTCCTGAAAAAATCGAGACCTGGGCACCCGGAATTGCAAAGGAACTATTGGCGGGCTGTTTTGACGGCCTCGGTTAATGCAGGAACTACTTCAAAGAGATCGCCAACGATGCCGTAGTCAGCCACTTCGAAGATCGGCGCCTCGGCATCTTTGTTGATGGCAACGATGCATTGCGAGCCCTTCATACCGACGAGATGCTGGATGGCACCTGAGATTCCGACGGCAAGATAGAGCTTCGGTGCGACCGTCTGGCCGGAGCTGCCAACCTGGCGTTCGATCGGCAGCCAGCCGTTGTCGCAGATGGGACGCGATGCCGCAATTTCGGCTCCCAGCGAAGCCGCGAGGTCCTGGACAAGCGAGAGGTTGCTCTCTTCCTTGATTCCGCGACCAACGGCAACGATCAACTGCGCGGAGCCGAGGTCTACCGTCTGGGCAGTTCCGCGGTACGGTTCGCCGGGCCTGGTGCGGATTTGTGCGGCATCGATCGTGGGAGTGAAGGTGGAGATTTCGGCGGGGCTGCTCTCTGCCGCTTCTGCACGAAATGCCCCTGACTGCACAGAGATGAGGCACGTACCCGAGCCGCCCGATTTGTAGCAGCCGCTGAGTCGACCTTGCATGAGTGAGCGGATAAAGACGGGTCCATCGGAGATTGCAGTGACGTCGCCGATTAGCACGCGACCAAGCCGTGCGGCAAGAGCGGGCGCATAGTCGCGGACCTGGTAGGTGTGCGGGAAAACAACGTAGTCGGGCGATTCAGACTTGATGAACTGTTCGAGCGCCACTGTGTAGCCGTCGGATGTGTAGGGCGAGAGCAGCGCGTGTTCGATGCGGACGACTTTACCGACGCCTTTAGTTGCTGCTTCGTTGGCGAGGGCTTCCGTTTGCGCGCCGATGACCACTGCCGTGGCCTTCGCGCCGGATTGCGCGGCGAGAATGTTCGCTGCGGCGACGGCTTCGAAGCTGATACGACCAATGCGGCCATTGCGATCTTCGAGAACTACGTAGATTCCGCTCATAGGACGCGCACCTCAAATTTCAATTTTTCGACGAGAGTGGCCGCCGCTTCCTTCGCGCTGCCGGGAATGATCTGCGTGGACTTCTGCTTCTGCGGAAGAGTGATCTTTTCAAGCGTAGCTGCCGGTGCGGACGATTGACCCAGATCCGCCGCGCCGACTTTGCGCAGTTCTTTCGTCTTCGCCTTCTTGATGCCCATGAGCGTCGCGTAGCGCAGCTTCGTGCCGCCGGACTGAATCATGAGAACGGCGGGAAGCGGAAGCTGGATGTCCTGGAACCAGCCCTCTTCGAGCTCGCGTTTCACCGTGATGCCGCTGTCCGTCTTCTCGACCTTAAGGATGAGAGACGCATGCGGCACACCCATAAGTTCCGCCATGATCACGCCCGTCTGGCCGTAACCGAGATCATCGGATTGAAGACCGGTGAGGACCAGGTCGGGACTCTCCTGCTTTGCGGCGGCGGCAAGCAGCTGAGCAACGCCGAGCGCATCGAGTTGATTAAGGTCACTACTGTCGACCTGGATCGCGCGATCGGCGCCCTTGGCGAGAGCTTCGCGGATCGTCGTTCCGGCGCGTTCGGGCCCGGCGCTGAGAACAACCACTTCGCCTCCATGTTTTTCTTTGAGTTGAAGCGCCTCTTCAAGCGCATAGGCATCCGACTCGTTCATGGCGAACTGAATATCGGCCTCTTCAATCCATTTGCCTGAACTGTCGATGCGAACCTGCGCATCGCGCTCAGGAACCTGTTTGATGCAGACGATGATTTTCATGCGGAATGACTCCGAAATCTACGATGGTTCAGTTTTGACTGTACTGCTCTGTGGAAGAGACCGTGCGGTGAGTTGTGCAATATCCAGAAGCTGCGGTGCAGCTTCCTTTGATGCCGAGAGCGCATCGCGGAACATGGTGTTGCAGAAGGGGCAGGCCGTGCCGATGGTGGAGGCGCCGGTGGCCACGAGTTCCTGGGCGCGCGTGTTGCTGACTCGGTCGCCGGTTTCCTCACCCAGGAAGACGAGCCCGCCGCCTGCGCCGCAGCAGAAACTGCGTTGATGCGAGCGGGGTGCCTCAATCACTTCACCCGCAAGAGCGGCTACGGCCCGCGGTTGCTCATACACATCGCGATACCTGCCGAGGTAGCAGGGGTCGTGATACACGATCGTTTCCGCTGGTTTTCCGTTGGCGTTCTGTTTCGGAAGTTTATCGGCATAGCGGGCGAGGAATTCGCTGTGGTGTTCGATTTCCGGTGGCGTGCCGAACTCTTTCCAGTCTTCCTGGATGGTACGGACGCAATGGGGGCAGATGGAGACGATCTTTTTGACCTTGTTTTGCGCGAGGGTTTCGAGATTGGCCTCGGCAAGTTGCTGGAAGAGGAGGTCGTTGCCGAGCCGTCGGACGGGATCTCCGGTGCACTTCTCCTTGCGAAGAACTCCGTAGCTTGTGCCGAGGTAGTTCATGACGCGCGCGAAGTCGGCGACGATCTCGCGGCCCTTCGGATCGTAACCGCCCATGCACCCTAGCCACAGGCAATACTCCTGAGATCCATCGAAGAGCGGAAGCGCTTGTTTCTGGATGAATTTGTCGCGTTCCGACGCGCTCATCCCCAGAGCATTTGACCCTCGTTCCAGTGCGAGGAAGAGCTTCGCGCCATGTTCGTCTTCCCATGCGCCCGTGTTCACGGCACCGCGGCGGAGGCCGATGATGATTGGCAGATGCTCAATGCCGACAGGGCACTGGTATTCGCACGATCCGCAGGTGGTGCATTGGAAATCTGCGGTCATGGAGTTGTATTTGCCGATGATGTTTTCGCTCGACGCTGGGCCGAATTCGTTTAAGTAGCCGCGCAGGCCGAGAATGATCTCCTTCGGGTTGAGTTCTTTGCCGGTGTTGTTGGCCGGGCAATGCTCGGTGCAGCGGCCGCACTCGACGCACGAATATGCCTGAAGACTGACGAGTTGTGTGAGATCGGTTCCTGCGACCAGGCCGAAATCCTCGTCGCCCACCAGCGGCGGAATCTTGCTGAATCCTCCCCGGGAAAGAAAGATCGTGGCCGGGCTGAGCACCAGGTGAAGGTGCTTGGTATGGGGAATGATGGGCAGGAATACGAGGATGCAGAGCGAGTGAATCCACCACAGTGGCCTGGCTGCGGGACTCGTGCCGCTGATCGTGAAGGCTGCGAGGTATGTGGCCATCAGCAGGAAGATCAAGCCCGCAATCACGCCCGACTCATAGGAGACCTTCTTCCCGAGCCAGCGCGGACGAACGAAGAACCGGCGAACGAATAATCCGAAGATGCCGGCGGCGCAGGCCGCTGCGAATGCGGCGGCGAAGTAGAAGTAGAAGCGGCCAAAGAAGCCGCCGGGATCGAGGAAGCCCAGTCCAAACCCGACTGCGAAATGGTTGAGAGTAACGAGAGCGAAGGCGCAGAACCCCCAGAAGACGAAAGCATGAGCAAGGCCGGGCAATGGCCGCTCGCGGATGACCTTGGCCTGGCACAGCACTTGCCAGAAGAAATCCCATATCCGTTTGCCGACCGGCGCAAGGCTGAAGCCGGGATCTTTCCTGGACTTGAGGATACGCTTGAGGATCGGAGCAAGTCGGCCGAAGAACAATCCAGCGGAGGCTGCAATCAGAACAGCCAGAAGAAGCTTTTCCCACGTCGAGAAGCTTTGAGGTTCAGCTAGCGTGGCGAAGAGGATGCTCATATACGAACCCACTCACGATACACGATCAGGGGGCAGATTCGCAGGCTCATGGCCGCCGGATTTTCGGAAGAAGCCGTTCTGTCGCGCATAGATACGAGGAGTTTAGATGCGGAGATCCGGCACAGCAAAAGGGCGGGATCCCTCGCGAGACCTCGCCCCAGTGCTTTCCGATTTTTCGAAGATCCGATTCGGTCACCGGATCACAACTCAGGTACCGGGATCAGACCTTCCGCTCGAGCTCTGCCCGAGTTTCCCGTCCCTTTCCGGTATAACGTCTGTTGTACGAGTTTTCTCCTTGCCATTCGCGAGACTCGTCTCCGATTCTCTTGAAGGCCATAGTCGACTCTCTCCTTCTGGAAGATTTCGCTTCCGTTGAGAGATTAGAGGCCGCCCATTTGCGGGAAGTTGTCGGCCTCCTGTGGATCGAGAAATTTCGCTGCCACAATGTGGGAATCGTGAGGCTGAACTCAGCGGGGAGGGTGGTTCTGCGTGCGCGCTTCGGCTTCGGCCAGCCACCCTCTCCGGAGCTTTTCTGCAGGAATACTGGACATATAGGGCTTAATGTCCAGAATTGGGGTTCCATCGAGCATGTCTAGCCCCCGCACATGCAGGTTGCGGCCGTCGCGCCCCAGAAGCTCCACAACGGTGAGAGCAATCGGATTGGGGCGTCGCGGAGAGCGCGTGGCAAAAACACCGTGGGGCCGGTCGTCCGTCGGCGATTTGCCGAATAGTTCATACCCCTCGGAGCGATCGAAGGCCCAGATGACAAATAGGTGCGAAAAACCTTCGACATCCGTAAGGCCCGCCTCGAACTCAGGAAGAATTTCGAGTATGCCTTCCTCATCATGCCGGACGCCAAGTCCCTTGGGGATCGACTTGGTATCGGAAAATGGACTGCGAATGAACCCGATAGGCTTCGGCGTGAACACGTCCCGCTCCGTCTCAAACAATGTGCGGGCTAACGTCCGCAATCTGATGGTAGCGCAGACGGATCCTCGGCAATCTCATAGTCGAACTTGCGAAGATTACGAAGGCACTCGCCCAGGGCGCCCGCAAGCGTATCGCTCCAGCCGCATGGCTGGAATTTCATTGCTTTCTGATTGAGTTCAATGTCCGCAGAGGCATAGAACTGCATGTCGCTGGTTTTCGCGCTGACAAATTCCTTGACGGTGATGCGAGCTTCGACTTCGCCGGCAGCGTGCTTCTTTTTGATCGAAAAGAAGTGTAGACGCGCGAGCCCTTCGGAAGGATCCTTCTGTACAAGCTTCCATTCGTTCACGGGCTTTAGCCTCAATGGGATTTAGGGTGTGGCGAGTGTAGCCGATCGTTGAGGGTAATGAACAGGAAAATCTATCTTGCTTGAAGCGCATAACTGAAAGACAGCTTTGATATTCTTCTGTCGAAAGCTGAAAAGGCTTGGGGGACGAGTTGGCGAAATATCTTGTAACGGGCGCAGCGGGATTCATTGGCCGGTCAATCGCCGCAGCATTGCTCGAACGCGGCGAATCGGTTCGAGGCATCGACAACTTTATTGCCGGAAAGCGCAGCAATCTTGTCGGCCTTGAGGCAATGGAGTTTATCGAAGGAGACCTGACGAATCCACAGGACTGCGCACGCGCGTGCGAAGGAGTTGAAGTCGCATTTCACGAGGCGGCGCTGGCGTCGGTGCCGCGCTCTGTTGCCGACCCGGCCAGCACAAACCTGCATTGTGTTACGGCGACATTGAACCTTCTGGTGGCCGCGCGTGAGGCCGGGGTCCGGCGTGTTGTGTACGCGGGATCCTCTTCCGTTTACGGCGAATCGCCCGCTCTCCCTAAAGAGGAGTCGATGGTGCCGGCGCCGATCTCCCCCTACGCTGTGGCGAAACTGGCAGGCGAGCACTACATGCAGTCCTTCGCGCGGGTATATGGGCTCGAGACGGTGGTCTTGAGGTATTTCAACGTTTTCGGGCCGTTTCAGGATCCGACCTCGCACTACTCGGGAGTTCTGGCTATCTTTTGCAAACGTATGCTGGCCGGAGAGCAACCCACGATCTACGGCGATGGAGAGCAGAGCCGCGATTTCACCTTTATCGCGAACGTGGTCCAGGGTAATCTTCTCGCCGCTGCCGCTCCCGCCGACAAGGTTTCAAGCCGAATGATGAATTTGGCAACGGGCTCGCGAATCACCCTCAACGAGACGTTCAAAATCCTTCGCGACCTGACAGGCTACCAGGGAGAACCAGCTTACGCGCCGCAGCGCTCCGGGGATATCCGTGATTCTCTGGCGGACGTTCATCTAGCCCAGGAATTATTGGGGTATAAGCCGGTCGTTGACTTTCGTGAAGGGCTTCGCCGGACCGTGGAATGGTACCGAAGCTCCGGCTCGGAGTAAGGCCAGGCTTTGACTGTGAACATTCTCAGAACCTTCTGATGTGATAAGGCTCACGAACAACCAGGAAACAAATCGGTGACACTGTCCTTTGTTCTTCCCGCTGCGGCAATCGCGGTGCCCCTGAGGATTGCCTTGCGGAGAGTGACGAACGAGGGCGCTCCAAGTTGCCGGAGTCAATTGAAGATCGGGACATCCTGTCCGATGGCAATGCGAGCCCATCGATTTCGCCGAGCCTTCGGAATTCTCCAATCTCCCTGGCAGAAGTCTGGTGGCTACTCTCCCGAAATCTGCGACTTTTTCTCGCCGTCGTAGGCGCCTCTCTCGGTGCGTGTCTTGCTTACTATGTCGCAGCTCCAAACATGTATGAAGCGTCTGCGCGTGTGGCTCTGGGCGGCAGTCCGGAGACCGATCCTGCCAATGGATCGAAGTGGAATGGCTGTCCCGCCCGCACCTGGTCCCATACAACTGGAGACTCTCGCAAATCAGTTCCGCAGCGAGCGCCTTGCGTGGGACGCAATTCAGCGGCTCGGGCTCTATCGCAGGCCAGACTTTCTACCTCTGTTCGGAACAGGGATTTCAGGCCTTGATCCCGACAACCCTAGTCCGGAAGCGCGAGATTACCTGCTCGAAAGATTTAGCAGGAGGCTCGTCGTTCAAAGCATTCCACACACCCTTGTGCTCGAGATTCGATTCCGGTCGCGAGATGCAGCCCTGTCTTCGCAGGTAGTGAACGCTCTGATTGACGGATTTAGCAGAAGCCAGACGGATGCGCGCGTTCTTGCAAACAGCAAGGCAATGTCAGGGCTGGCCGTGCAGCTCGCTGATTTGAAAGATCGCATGAGCCGCGACGACCAGAAGCTTGCCGAATTTCAGAAGAAATACGGGATTGTGAACGCGGATGATGGCCTATCGGAATCTCCGGCGACGGAGTTTCAGCAAACCACAGTCTCAAGCCAGATCGACGCTCTGGGAAAAGAACTGGTGAATGCCACAACGGATCGAATTCTTCGCGAGGCAGAGTATCGATCGGCCGTTGCAGGCGATCCGGAGTTGGTTCTCGCATCGGACCCCAGGCTCCAGGGCTCGGGGAGTTTCGCATCCGGGATTCTGCAGCAACTGCGCATGCGCAGAAGCGATCTGGAGCAGGAGCAGGTACAGCTGCGCATCGAGCACGGACCCAACTTTCCGCGGGTCGTGGAGATCCGTAGCCAAATGCAGGACCTGGACCTTCAGATCAAATCAGAGGATGCAAAGCTGGTGGAGCGATTCCACAGCGCGTGGAGAACGGCTCTCGATCGTGAGCAACTCGTGAGGAAACACCTGGACGAAATGACTGGAGCCGGATTGCAACTGAATCAGGCGGAGTTTAAGTATGCGGTGATGCGCCAGGAGGCCGGTGCAAACCATGAAGTATATGTTCGGACCACGCAACAGGTGGAGGAAGCAAACCTGGCAGCTGGCATTCACAGCTCTCCTCTTTCTGTAATTGACTACGCTCGACAGCCAGTAAAGCCCGTCTCACCGAATCTGCTGGTCGATATGGCAATCACCTTATTCGTTTCGCTCTGGGCGGGACTCGGAGCTGTGCTCTTCAAAGAGGCCCTTCGTTCGAAGCGCGCACAGGTGGCAACGATCGTTTGGGCTCTCTTCCTGGCAGGACCCTGCTCCGAACGCGCACTCGGACAGGCGCCGCCCTCACCAAATTTGTCAGGGCTTCCGACGCAGGTTGTCCGCATTCCTCAATCCGGCGAAAAGCCGAGAACGCCGGGCGCCAAGGATGCACCGCCGGTTTGGGATAACGTTGCGACCCCAGAATTCGTTGGTGTGCCGCCGGGGAGTTCGACAAGGCCGACGATGCCAATGGCGGCTCCATTGGGGCCGGGAGACGTTCTGCAGGTCAGCGAAACTCACACTCCTGAGTTGCGCGCAACCGTCCGGGTATCAGAGAAGGGCACGGTAACCCTGGCGCTTGCCGGCGAAGTTTACGTGGGCGGGCTGGATGAGGGTGGCGCCGCACAGGGCATCGAAAAGGCACTGATAGATCGCGGCATGTTGCTTCATCCGCAGGTCACGGTATTGGTAACTGCGTATGCCGCGCAGGATGTATCAATCCTGGGCGAAGTGGCGAGGCCCGGGGTCTATAGCTATACGGTGCACCATCGACTGCTGGATATGATTTCCGCTGCATCAGGCCTGAGTCCCAACGCCGGCCGTCTTGTGACCATAACGCATCGCGATGATCCTAAGACGATCGTTCCGGTTGTGTTGGATTCGTCGAATGGGATCCAGGACAACAACCCCGAATTACTTGCTGGCGATACCGTCCAGGTCAGCCGTGCTGGCCTGGTCTACGTGGTTGGAGATGTGTTGCGGCCAGGTGGATTCCCAGTGGACCCGGTGCGGGCCACGACTGTGGTCCAGGTGTTGTCGCTTGCGTGGGGACCCGGGCAGAATGCAGCGCTCAGCAAAGCGGTCCTGATTCGCGAGCAGGCGGAGGGCCGCACGTTGACGACGCTCAATCTGAAGCGAATGCTGCGTGGCCTCGATCCGGATGTCCCGATTCGCGATCGCGACATTCTGTTCGTGCCCGACTCGATGGCCAAGAATCTGCTCAATCGAACCATGGAATCGATGATTCAGTCTGCCGCCGGCGTGAGCATCTACGCCGGTCTCGTTTATTCCGAGAGATTCTAGCCATGCGCAAGCTCACGCGCGTGCTCCTCATCCTGTTTGTCTTTGCCATTCCCTGGGAATATTCGCTGGATTTGGGAGCACCGTTCGGCAATATAGCCCGGGTTCTTGGGCTGGCAGTGTTGCTTTCCGCCCCTTTTGCGATCATGCAATCCGGCAGGCTGCATCGGCCCGGAGCGATGGTGTGGATGACCGTTGCGCTCTACCTGTGGTTCTGTTGCTCTTTTTTTTGGACGCTCGCGCCGCAAAACACGCTGTCGAAGCTGCGCGGCTATCCGCAGGAGATGATGCTTATCTGGCTTCTGCCGGAATTCGTGGAATGTGCTGATGATGTGCGTGGAATCATGCGTGCCTGGCTCGCCGGATCCTGGGTTCTGGCATTGCTGACGATCGCCACCTTTGTTTGGCCGGATGCCGCCTCCACCGATCAGATTCGTTTCGCCGCGGCAGGGCAGGATCCAAACGACACCGCGCGATTTCTCGATTTCGGTTTTCCGATCGCCGCAATGCTTATCGATGGAAAGGAACGCTGGCCGGGGAAAATTTTGGCTGCCGGATATCTTCCGGTTGGGTTGGCGGGAGTCTTGCTGACGGCCTCCCGGAGCGGCTTCCTCGTGGCACTGGTTGCACTCGCTGGTTGCGCCGCACTCGCCGCAAGACGTCATCCAAAGACGGTGCTTGCGGGAGTGTTTGCCTTACCCGCTTTTGCCTGGCTTGTGTGGGCTTCGGCGCCGCATGGAACGCTGGAGCGGATCGGCACGATCACCCAGCAGCTGCAAAATGGCGATTTAAACCAGCGTGTGGAGATTTGGCAGGCAGGCTGGCACGCGTTTATTGGAGCGCCCCTTTTCGGGCACGGGGCGGGTTCCTTTGTCGCCGCTGCCGGGCTGGCTCCCATCGATACAGCGCACAATACGATGCTCGCGATCGGAGTGGAAGGTGGACTGGTCGCTTTGGCGCCGGCAATTGCCATCGTGATGATTGCGATCGCGCAGATTATAGAAATGCGAGGAACAATTCGAATTGGGCTGGCGACTCTTATGGCGGTCTGGCTCGCTCTATCTTTGGTCGGCACAGTAGGAGAAAACCGTACGACATGGTTGCTGCTGGGACTCGTGGCCGCGTGCCAGCAGTTGGCTGAGGAATTTTCCGTGGCGGGCCCGGCCCCTGCAGATGGCTTGAAGAGCAACCACGCCAGAGTTTGCTATTCCGACTAACAATCCCGCATCGGAGAACGCCTCCAGCGCTATAGAGCCTGAGTGGTCGAGAGAGCGTTACGATAAAGCTCTTCGTAGCTGTCTAATGTGCTGCTGAGATTAAAAGACATTGCTGTTTGCCGTTGACGCACTGCGAGTTCAAGCCTCTTCGATTTCGAAAGAGACATCAGCTCTCTCATCGCCTGCGGCAAGTGCGTCGGAATCGCCGATTGGAACCGGGCTGACGCCAGGATCGGGGAGCACTTCGCGGGCGCCTGGCGTATTTGTGATCACTGCGGGCAGCTCACATGCGCACGCCTCCAACAGGGCGACAGGCAGGCCTTCCCAGCGCGAATTCAAAACAAAAGCATCGGCTGTTCGCATCAAAGTTCGGATATCGTCCCGGAAACCGAGGAAGGATACACGGCTTGCGATGCCCAGGTCGTGCGAGAGGCGCTGGAGCTCAGATCCCAGAGATCCTGTGCCCGCAATCAACAGGTGAGATGGTCTCTCCAGACGGGCGAAGGCGTGCAACAGCGTCGCGTGGTCCTTTACCGCATCGAGCCTGCCAACGGTGAGCCATACGAATCTGTCTCGGAATTCGGGTGAGCGTTGCGCTTCATGTTCCGGTTTCCAGTAGTCGAAATCAATTCCATTAGGGACGATCACGAGATTGGAAGGATGCACCAGTCCACCGCTCATCCACGGTTCAGCGGCGGAAGGGCTTACAGCCGTTACGATGTTCGGCAACCGGGAACTGACTCGGAATGCGAATCGGCGAAGCGAGCCGCCGGTAGCGGGAGAGTGAATTGTATCGATCAGCACTCGAATCGGCGAGGCAAGACGCGATGCGCGCGCCAACAACGAAGCGTGTGGGAGATGAGCATGAAGCACATCCGGTTTATGCGATGCCATCCAGCGATGCAATCCAATCCAGCCACGTAGATCGGCGAGTCCGTTGCGCATGTTCAGAGACGTAAAGGAAACTCCATGAGAAGAAAGTTCTTCCAGCGAGTTCCCGCCGCTGCCGGCAAGCGCGATGATGGCAACATCCCAGCCGCGTTGCGCCATGCCTGAGGCGAGGAGGATCGTCTGCCGCTCGGCGCCGCCAATCCGATCGATCGTCGGAATGAGAAGTGCGAGGCGCATCAGTTTGCCGGGGCCTCAACGCAGCGGTCGATCATGGCTTCGTAAGCGGGAATCGAATGACCGACGTCGAAAGGTTCGATCCAGCTATGTTCGTATCGGAGGCCGGGCACGATCTCTTGCAGAGCTGATTCAACGGCAGCTCGAAGCGCCTCTGTGGAAACCTCGCTTGCCAGCCACACGCCTTCGCGCCCGGCCACCAGATTGGCGAGTCCTCCTGAGGCGGGCGTAGAGACGATCGGCAAGCCCGCGGCGGCAGCTTCAAGAAGGACGTTCGGAATTCCTTCGGTTCGCGATGAGAGCACGAAGAGCGAAACGTCGCGAAACAGCTCTACCGGATTTGCAACATGCCCATAAAACTGCACACGATTCGCTATGCCGAGACTCTCCGCTTGTCGCTTTAACGAGGTTTCACGGAATCCGGAGCCAACGATCAGGAGTTCCGCATCGAAGCCCCGGTCCAGAATGCTTGCAAAGGCGCCGAGAAGGAGGTCGAATCCTTTCTCAGGAACCAGGCGGCCTACTGCGATCAGGCGAATGCGGGCCATCCTGCGTCCATGATCTGAGGCTCTCATCGTATTGCGGATCAAAACCGTGTCCACCGGATTGGGGAGGACCACGATTCTTCCTTCGTCAATGCGGAACTCTCGTTTGATTTCCTCCTTCATGGCTTGCGACTGGGCGATGATGAGGTGCGCTCGGCGATACGCCACGCCGTAGAGGCAGCGCGAAAGACGCAGAAATAGGCCCGCCGAAAGGATTGCCGACAACTCCCCGTTCTGACGGACAAGAATCCTGATCCCTGCGGGGAGGGCAGGCCGGAGGAGAAGGATCAAGAGATTGAGATGGGCCATTCCGGAGAGAATTACATCCGGCCTCACGGACCAGATTAACCGTCTTAGTTTCAATATGCTGAAGCGAATTCGTGAAGTGTTAAGTTGATGAACGGTCACCCCGCTTGGGGACGTGAGATTGGGGCGCTTTTGTGATCAGCCCTAAATGAAGTTCGTATTTGGCCCGATCGAGAAAGTGCGCGAGCATCTCGGCAACATGTTCAGCCCCGCCTCCACCGAGATGCGGAATAAGCAGAAGGACCTTCAGACGGGATGGGCTTGGCATGGGCGTCGTCAATGCGCAAGAGTAGCGAAACCTTGAGAGATCGGAAGTGATCCGTCTCACAACCAAAAACATGGTGAAATGCTACAGTTCCGTTGATTCCAAGGAAGCGACGGTTTCGGCGTCAAACCGGTCAGGCCGGGCTTGAGGGCCGTTTCAGTCTGTTCGGAAGATGACAAGATTGCCCTGGTGAAGTCACGGAACGTCATTGCAATCTCGACCCGCCGCATATTCTTGTCGGTGTCACAAGTGCGCAGACCTGCCTGATACTGCCTGCACGGCTCAGAGCTTTGCGCGCCGCGGGATTCCGCGTTTCTCTTTTGTCGTCGCCGGGAGCCTTCGCCGAGCGACTGGCGCAGGCTGAAGGTTTGGCCGCCTACCCAGTCTCGATGAGCAGAAGCATCTCTCCGTTCGGGGACATCGTGGCCCTCATTCAGATCTGTGTACTGCTCAGGCGCCTGAAACCGCAGATCGTCGAGTTCAGCACTCCCAAGGCCGGACTTCTGGGGTGCCTTGCTTCATGGCTCTGTGGAATACGAGTGCGAGTCTACTTTCTGCGCGGTCTGAGGCTGGAGACGGCGAAAGGCTTCAAACGGTACATTCTCTTGTGGGCGGAGCGAATTGCGTCCGCCTGTGCGCATGTAGTGCTTTGCAATAGCCGCAGCATGCTTCATCGGGCGCTCGAGATGCGAATCGCTGCGCCGGAAAAGATGATTTTGCTCGGAGACGGCAGCAGCATGGGCGTCGATCTTGCCCGCTTTGCACCTGGAACATCGGATATTCGCCGGCAGCTCGGAATTCCAAGGGACTCGCCCGTGATCGGCTTTGCAGGAAGGCTCACGGCCGATAAAGGCGTGCCAGAACTGCTCGAAGCCTTCACACTTGTTTTGCGGCGGCATCCAGAGGCATACATGCTGCTCGTCGGCTGGTTCGATGCAGCCGAGGACGCACTGGGGTGCGGGTTGCGCAAACGCATCGAAGGCCACCCCAGCATCGTGCTCACCGGATTTGTGGACGATGCATCAGCCCTTTACCGTGCGATGGACCTTTTGGTTCTGCCCTCATGGAGGGAAGGGTTTCCGAATGTCGTCCTCGAGGCCGCGGCATCGGGCGTGCCTGTCATTGCCGCAGCCTGCACGGGCTCTCTTGATGCAGTAATTCCGCACGTGACGGGTCTGCTGGTGCCGGCAGGTTCGCCGCAAGCAATCTCAGACGCGGCTTCGGACATATTGTGCGATGGCGAGTATCGCCGTCGGATGTCAGAGGCGGCCCGCAAATGGGCTGCCGACCATTACGACAATCGGCGCGTAATGAGAATGATGGTTCGCTTCTATGAAAACCTCTTCGCGGCAACGTCCACCCGCGGTGCCGAAAGCGAACGCGGAGAGCCAGCTACTGAGCTGCCCGCGTCGCCGTGACGTCAATTGGCGTCGGACTCTCGGGAGGTGTCTGCAACGTGTGGGCACCGGCTTCGGTGGCACGAAGAACCCCGCCAGGACTGATGCCCAGCCAAAGCGTTGCCGCAGTTGCAAGAAGCAAGGCCGCCCCCACCGCAATTCCAACCGGCGTCGACGGTGTGCGGCCAGATTCGTCATCCTCTGAAGGACGCTGGGCCGCGGCCAGGGCGAATCGCAGATAATATGCGGCGGCCAGCCCGGAATTCAGCAGGCCGATGACCGCAAGCATGACAGCACCGCCTCCGACCGCGGCGGAGAACGAATAGAACTTGCCGAAAAATCCGCCGGTGAAGGGAATTCCAATAAGTGAAATCAAAAAGAAGATGAGGAGTCCGCCGAGAAGCGGAGATCGATAGATCAGTCCCTTGTAGTCCTCCACCAGCGGTCTCTCATCTCCGTACCCGCCAACGAGCGTGATTACGGCAAAGATTCCAACGTTCATCGCGGAGTAGGCTGCCGTGTAAAAGGTCGCGGCAGCGATGCCCGTAGAACCAAATCCCGCGAAGGCGGCAAGCAGATATCCTGCGTGGGCAATGGCGGAGTAGGCGAGCATGCGCTTCACATTCTGCTGGCGCAGAGCAGCGAGATTTCCCACCGTCATCGAGAGAACCGCGATCACCCAGAGAGCCGGCGCCCATAGGTTGCGCAGCGAGGGAAACATCTCGTAAACAATACGAATAAGGAAGGCGAACGCCGCCGCTTTGGGAGCGGTCGACATGAGCGCAACCACAGGGGAAGGCGCGCCTTCATAGACGTCTGGCGTCCAGATATGGAACGGTGCGGCAGAAACCTTAAAGAGTATGCCGACCAGCATCAATGCAAGCGCCGCCTTAACGAGAACCGGGTTTTGCGCAGAAGAAACTGAGCGGGCAATTTCGTAGACCTGGGTGGTCCCGGTTGCTCCGAACACAAGCGCGATTCCGTAAAGCAGAAATGCCGTGGCGAACGAGCCGAGCAGGAAATACTTGATCGCCGCTTCGGGCCCTTTGCCGGTCTGCTTGCGGTACCCGGCGAGGATGTACGTGGAGATAGAGGATATTTCGAGCCCGATGAACAAGACCAGCAGTTCCACGGCGCTGGTCATGAGGCACATGCCAACCGCTCCGAAAACAATAAGAGCGTAATACTCTCCCTGATGATGGCTGTCTTCGGGCAGTGCGTCGAGAGATAGCAGCAGCGTGACGATCACGATGCCGCAAATCAGCACGTGAAAGAAAACTGTGAAGGCACTGGTTTCGACGGTATCGGAGAAGCCCGTTCCCATCGGCAAAGAAAGTTGCCAGATGCTGGCCAGATAGGCGATCGTCGTGCCTGCGGCAGCAAGTCCCCCAAGGTAGCGGCGAGAGCGGAAGGGGGCAAGAGACGCATCGATGAGCATGACCAGCACACCGGTGATGGTGAGGATCACTTCCGGAAGGATGCGGTAGATATCAGGAACAGGGTTCACCGCTGGACCTCCCCGGTGCTTGTGGCTGGCGTGACGTCAGGAAGGCTGCCCGGACTTGCTGATCGCGCTTGCTGTATGACAAGCGGTTTGGGCGCAGTTTCAATCGTGCGAAGCCACAAATTCGGCGAGACGCCCATCACCAGCATGAGAATCGCCAGCGGCCACAGCACCAGCTGTTCACCGAGACGCAAATCGCTCGCCGGTTCGCCCGCAGCCATCTGGCTCTCCGGCCCGTAAAAGATGCGCTGAACCATCCAGAGCATGTATGCGGCGCTGAGAATAACACCGAGCGTTGCCACGATTGCCCACGTGTGGCTGACCCCCGCAAACGTGCTCGACAGAATCAGGAACTCGCCAACAAAGCCATTCATCAAAGGCAATCCGATCATTGCCAGCGACACGATCACAAAGATGGTCGCAAGACGCGGAACCCTGTTCGCCATGCCGCCGTATGCGGCGACCTGGTTGGTGGCGTAACGAATTTCCAGAGCGCCGAACAAGACGAAGAGCGCAGCATCGATCAGTTCGTTGTTGAGAATCTGATAAGTTGCGCCGCTCCAGCCATTGAGAGTGAATCCGTAAACGCCGAGTGTGATGAGACTGAGATGGCTCAGAGCTGCGAAGGCGAGAAAGCGCCAGAAGTCCCGCTGCACAAGTGCCAGGCATGCGCCATAGAGAATGCCAATGACGCCGAGGGCTACAAGAATTGGTGCAATGGCATGCGATTGAGCAGGGAAGAGGCCAATGTGAAACCGCAGCATCGAATACAGGCCGAGCTTGCCTGCCACCACCATGGCCATCGCCACCGGCGCCTCGCCGAAGGTGTCGGCGAGCCAGCCATGCAGCGGAAACACTGGAACCTTGACCGCGAACGCAAAAAGAAAGGCGAGCGCGACCCAGAAAAGCGCATCCGCAGGCAGTGATCCAGCGGCGGTCAGGATCCGGAGCTCGGAGAAGTTGAACGTCCCGGTGCGCGCATAGAGCCACAGAATCGCGACCAGCAGGGGCGCAGATGGGATAAAGGTAAAGAGGAAGAATTTCGTCGCGGCCTTTTGTCCTTCTTTACGGCCGTACATGGCGATCAGAATCGCCATGGGAACCAGGGAGAGTTCCCAGAAACCGTAATAAAGCATCAGGTCCAAAGATATGAAGACGCCGTACATTGCAGTCTGCTGGACAAGAAAGAGCGAATAAAAAACCTTGCGGCGGCGAGTGATGGAATTCCAGCTCGCGAGCACTCCAACCGGCCCGAGCAAACCGACGAGAACAACCAGCCACAAGCTCAGGCCGTCAACTCCAACGTGGTAATAGATAGCCGGGCTCTCGATCCACTGGCGGTTCACCGCGAACTGGAATCCCGACTGCGTTGCATTAAAGTGCGCCGGCAGATGGAGCGTGAGACCGAAGGTTGCCAGTGTCGCTATCAGCGTGAACCACGCGGAAAGCTTGCCGCGGTCGGGCAACAAGGCCACCAGGACCGCAGCCGCGAGTGGCAGCAGGAGAATTAACGTGAGTATCGAACTATCCATGCGCTAATCTCCTAGTGCCCCGCCCAGTGAGCGGCAATTCCAGAGACTCCGAAAACGTACGGAGCCAGCATAAACACCAGCAGAACAGCCGCACCGAGCGCCAGCCATGCCGCATAGGACCGAAGATTTCCGGATTGCCAACGCTGAAGAATTGCGCCACCGAGGTTTGCGCTGCCGGCGAGGAACCAAGCAATTCCGCCAAGGATTGCAACGTCTACGATCCACTCGAGAACGTATTTCGAAAGAGCGAGCAGTGGCTTGACGATGGCAAATCCATAAATCTGGTCGACATAGTATTTGTTAGCCAGCAGACTGTAGCCGGGCGGAGTGCTGGAAGCGAGCCCGTCGGCAGTTTGCACGCGATGGTATATACGGTGAGCAATGAACCAGCCCAGAAATCCGGCGGATACGGCTAACGCCATCAGCAGGTACTCGGCGTTCCCCGCCGTCTCTTCGGTTCGCACGCCCAGTGCTGGCGCGAGAAAGCCGCCGAAGCGGCTCATGCCGATCCACCCGCCGCCAACTGAGAGAATCGCGAGAATGACGAGCGGGCCGAGCATCGACCACGGGCTTTCATGCGGATGCGCATCGTGATTGCGCGTTTCACCAAAGAACGTGAGATACCAGAGCCGAAACATATAAAACGCGGTGAGCGCTGCCGTCACCAGCCCGACGAACCAGAGGACCTTCCCTAGTCCTCCCGACTCAAACGCAGCGGCGAGAATCGCGTCCTTCGAGAAGAAGGCCGACATAAACGGGAATCCCGAAATCGCGAAGACCCCCATCGTCATTGTCCAGAAGGTGATCGGGATCTTTGTCCGAAGGCCGCCCATCCTGCGCATGTCCTGTTCGCCGCTCATCGCATGAATGACGGAGCCCGCCGCGAGGAATAGCAGAGCCTTGAAGAATGCATGGGTCATCAGGTGGAAGATCGCAGCGGAGTACGCAGCGACGCCGCAGCCGAGAAACATGTAGCCAAGTTGCGAGACCGTCGAATAAGCCAGCACGCGCTTGATGTCCGTCTGCACAAGACCGATCGTTGCTGCGAAAAGAGCTGTGACAGCACCCACAATCGCAACCACGCTCAATGCGAGCTGGAGAGCGGTCGAAAATGAAGTGGGTGCGTGCGACCATGTAAACGCCAGCCGTCACCATGGTGGCGGCGTGGATCAGCGCGGAGACAGGTGTCGGGCCTTCCATGGCATCCGGCAGCCAGACGTAGAGTGGAAGCTGCGCGCTTTTGCCGGTCGCCCCGACAAAAAGACAAAGCGCAATCGCCGTGAGCACGCCTCCCGTCATGGTGGGGCTGGCATTGATCCGCCCGGCAATCTCGCTGAACGTCAGGGTGCCGAAGTTGGCGAGTAAAAGAAAGAGTCCAATCAGAAAACCAAAATCACCGATGCGGTTGACAACGAACGCCTTCTTGCCCGCATTCGCAGCGGAGTCTTTCTGAAACCAGAAACCGATCAGCAGGTACGAGGCGAGGCCAACGCCCTCCCAGCCCACGAACATCACCAGCGCGTTCCCCGCGAGGACCAGCGTGGTCATGAAGAAGAGAAAGAGGTTCAGATAGGCGAAGTAGCGCCAGTAGCCCTCTTCGTGATGCATGTAGCCGACGGAATAGATGTGAATAAGGAAGCCGACCCCGGTGATGATGAGGAGCATCACGAGCGAAAGCTGATCGAGAACGAAGCTGACATCGATATTGAAAGAACCAGCGGTGATCCACGTGCCGAAAGTTTCGATATGGGGCATTGCGCCCACAGCAGCATCAGGAATCAACCGGATCGCGGCCAGGATCACTACTGCAAATGACCCCAGAGGAGCCAACAGTGCTACAGCGCTGACAATTGCCTTGGGCAGCCGGCGGCCGAGCAGCCCGTTCAGGACGAATCCTATAAAGGGCAACACCGGGATCAGCCAGAGATGGAGAGATTCGTTCATAGTTTCATCAGGTCGATGCGATCGACTGCCAGCGTAGCGCGTGCGCGGAATACGGCGATTATGATGGCGAGTCCCACGGCTGCTTCAGCCGCCGCCACCATCATCACGAAGAAGACGAAGATCTGGCCCTTCACCTGGTGCCACTGGTGGGCGAAGGTCACAAACGAAAGATTCACCGCGTTCAGCATCAGCTCAATCGACATGAACACCGTGATCAGGTTGCGCTTGATGAGAAACCCGACTACGCCGAGACAAAAGAGCGCTGCGCTGAGCAGCAGGTACCAGGTGAGCGGAACTTCATGCGGAATATATTCATTTCGTCGGCTCCGTCCCTTCTCCGTCGCCTTTGCGCGCCAGGGCAACCGACCCGAGGATAGCGACGAGAATCAGCACCGATGTCACTTCAAAGGGAAGAAGCAATCTGGTGAACAATACTGCGCTGAGATCGGCGGTGCTGGTAATGTGGTCCTCCATTGTCGCGCTGCCGAGTCCCTGCAGTTTCAAAATCGCCGTTGCCACCACGGCCAGAATCGCAACCACCGCAGGAAATCCAACGGTTCTCGCGGCCCTGCTCCCCAGCGTACGTTCCTCGCGTCCGGCATTCAGAAGCATCACAACAAACGTGAAGAGCACCATGATGGCGCCGGCATATACGATCACCTGCGCCGCGGCGAGGAATTCGGCGCCCAGAAGAAGATAGAGCACGGCCAGCGAAGTCATCACCACGATGAGTGAGAGCGCGCTGTTGATTGGCTGCTTCTGAAACAGGAGATTGACGGCTCCTGTCAGGCAGAGTGCAGCGAAGATGATGAACAGAATCAGATGCATCGTTCCGTCACTTGCGGGCGATCAGAGTTATGGAAAGGCTTGTACAAATCCCTTCCGATTCTAACTGAGCAAATGGAGCAACTCGGTGATCGATAAACAAGAGAGAAGACCGGGTAGCTGCGCTCAGCGGTATGCGAGCCAGAGGCTCGTTCCAACAATGTTGAGGATGGCGAGGGGCATAAGCCAGCGCCACCCATAGTTCATAAGCTGGTCATAGCGGAAGCGAGGCAAAGTGCCGCGCACCCACACGTAAAGAAACAGGAATGCGAAAACCTTGAGGACGAACCAGAAGATTGGCAGCAGCGCACGGAGAACGATGTTGTTCGGCGTAGGCAGCAAATTTCCAAAAGGACTTGTCCAGCCTCCCAGGAAAAGCATGCTTGCCACGCAGCCGACCGTGATCATATTCGCGTATTCGGCCATGAAAAACATGGCGAACTTCATCGAGCTGTATTCCGTGTGATAGCCCGCTGTCAGTTCGCTTTCAGCTTCGGGAAGGTCAAAAGGGGAGCGGTTGGTCTCGGCAAACGCCGCCATCAGGTAAATAAAGAACGCAACAAATTGGAAGCCCCCGAAGATGTTCCACGAGATGAACCCGTGCTCCGATTGGCTCGCAACAATTTCGCGAAGGTTCAAAGATTGCGCCCGCAGAACCACACCCACCAGCGAGAGTCCAAGGGCGAGCTCATAGCTGACAAGCTGGGCGGAAGCGCGCAGGGAGCCAAGAAGGGAATATTTGTTGTTCGAGGACCATCCAGCCAGCGCGATTCCATAGACGCCGATCGACGTAATTCCAAGAATGACGAGCAGGCCTATGTTGACATCCGCGATCTGAAAGAAATGGAAATTTCCCGGTCCCACAATGCCGGGATCTCCAAAGGGAACCACCGAGATCGAGATGAGAGCGCAGCTGAGTGCGATGATTGGAGCCAGCAAATACAGCGGGCGATAGACGCCGGTGGGAATAATGTCTTCCTTCAGGAATGACTTCGCTCCGTCCACCAGCGGCTGCAGGAGTCCGAACGGACCAACACGGCTCGGCCCCCAGCGATTTTGAATACGTCCGACGAGTTTGCGCTCCAGCAGCACCGTGTAGGCTACGGAGAGCAAAAGCACCACCGTAACCACCACGACCTTCAGCAAACTCCACAGAAAAAACTGCAAAATCGTCACGTGCCTTAAGCCTTTCTCAAGTACTTCAGTCTGCGGCCGTGGCTGCCACTTCGGCTGCCTGATGCTGCTCCAGGTCTTTCAAACCGGTGCTGTATCGTCCCAGCGTTCCGGAGGTAAACAATCCATTGTGTGCGGGCTTGACCAGGTCCGGCCGCGGCGAGGTCAGTGCAGAAACCGGGACGAACCCAGGCTCGGTGGATACTTCGTTTCCACCGAAGAGATTCAGGCGGTCCAGCTTGTACGAGGGAACCAGCCGCTCGATCTCATCCAGCAGTGCCAATGGGTCAAAGGGGCTGAGCCTCAGTTCGAGACCATTGGCCGAGAGCCAGACAGCGTGGCGATCGGCCTCGCCTGCCTGAGCACCGCGCGACTGGCCCAGATCTGCGGTTACTCCGCCCTTGCCGAAGGGTACGAGTGCCTTTACATCGGCGCCCATGCTTGCGGCGAGGCGAACAAGGATCTCAAAGTCCGGTTTCACTCCCGCGCGGTCGGCGGCCTTACGCGCCAGTTGCAGATCGCCGAACGTGTTGGTCACGGTTCCGGTCTTTTCGTAGAGGCTGGCGGCAGGGAAGACCACATCCGCCGCTGATCCAGTCTCCGTGAGGAAGATATCCTGCACGATCAGGAACGTGCTCTTCAGCGATGCGCGATCGAGCCTCGCGTCCCCGAACGGATTTGCCCCGACTACCAGCAAAGCACCAAGGGCTCCGCTCCAGGCTGCATCCAGAATCTGTGGCAGATTTTTGCCGGGAATGCTGGGCAGTCCGGGATACTCCCCGGCAAAGGCGCCGGATGCGCTGATGGGCACATAGCCGGGCAACAGGTCAGGCATCAGACCCATATCGGCGGCGCCGCGAGAATTGCTGTAGTCGCCGAGATAGGCGAACCTGACGTTGCCGCGTCCAAGCCCCCACTTCACGAGTTCCTCAACGGCCGTTCCGCGGAATTCCTCGCCAAAGATGACAACGAGTTTCTCTTCTGCCAGGACGGCTTCGCGGAAGGCCGCGTTGCTGATCGCGGCGTCGCTTCCGCCAAGGTAACCCGCGGCGGCCGCATACCCGCCGGCCGGCAATCTCAAAACTGACTTCGCCTGGCGCTCCAGCTTGATCTGCCGCTCATTCGCGACGTAAAGGCGGGCGCGATTGAGACGCACATTGGTGCGAAGACTCCATGCCAGCAGCGGATGCTCGTTGGTTGGATCCCCGCCGATCAGGAGAATCGCGGGAGCGCCTGCGATTTCCGTCAGACTCGCGGTTTTGCCTTCGTGACCCGCAAGAGCGCCGGCAAAGGCTGCGTAGTCGGTTGTGCGCTCGTGATCGATGTTGTTGGTTTTCAGAATCGTGCGCGCGAATTTCTGGAGAAGATAATTCTCTTCGTTCGTCGTGTGATTCGACCCGATCACCCCGATGGCATCTCCGCCACGGCTGTCGCGGATCTCCTTGAGCTTCGCGGCCGCAATCCGGAAGGCGTGCTCCCAGCTCACCGCTTCGAGCTTGCCTTGAGAGTTGCGGACCAGGGGTGTCGTGAGCCGTTCCGAGCTCTCCACGAAGTCGAACCCGAAACGCCCCTTTGCACACAGAAAATCGCCATTGATGCCGCTCTTGTCGCGATTATCGGCGCGCACAAGCTCAGAGCCGTCATTCGACTGTCGAACACCCAGCGTGACTTTGCATCCATCTCCGCAATGTGTGCAGACGGTTGAGACATGGTTCATCTCCCATGGCCGCGTCTTGTAGCGATAGCTGCCGCTGGTGAGCGCGCCAACCGGGCAGACGTCAATGCACATGCCGCACTGTTCGCAGTCGAGCCGTTCGGGCTGGTTCGGCGATATCACCGAAGTGACGCCGCGGTTCTGGATGCCGAGCGCCCACACGTCCATGCCTTCCCCGCACATGCGGGTGCAGCGATAGCAGAGGATGCAGCGTGGCCGGTCGTAGAAGACCGCCGGCGACCATTGCTGCTCGTCGCGGTGGCGCTTGGCGTCGACCATCAGGCTTTCGCCCGCGCCGTACTTGAAGGTCATGTCCTGCAATTCGCACTCGCCGCCCGCATCGCAAACGGGGCAGTCCAGCGGATGGTTGCCGAGCAGCAACTCGATGGTGGCTTTCCGCGCCTGGGCAATTTCAGGCGAATCCGTTGTGAACACCTGGCCTTCGGCAACAGTGGTCGTGCAGGCAGTCTGCAGCTTCGGGACCTTTTCCTGGCGAACGACGCACATACGGCAGGCGGCCTGCAGGCTCAGACCCGGATAGTAGCAGAACGCGGGAATTTCGATGCCGGCTTTGCGGCACGCCTCGATCAGCAGCGTTCCCGCGGGAGCCGTCAGCTTCTTTCCATCGACTGTGAATGTTACGTCTGCCATTGATCTCCAGCGCCCTTATACGACTGCCATTTCCGTGTGTTTTGCGAATGGGCACGGTTTCCCGTCAAGGTGATCTTCAAATTCCTTGCGAAACTTCTTCACAAATCCCAATGTCGGCATTGCTGCCGCATCGCCAAGCGGGCAGAACGTCCGGCCCATCATGTTTTCAGCGAGGTAGCGGATATTGTCGATGTCCTTCGCCGTACCGAACCCGGCATGGAACCGCGTGAGCGACTTCTTGAGCCAATCTGTGCCTTCGCGGCATGGAATGCACCATCCACAGCTCTCGTGCTGATAAAAGCTGATCGTACGCAGTGCAAATTCAACGATGCAGGTCCGATCGTCAATAACCACGACGCCGCCCGAACCGAGCATCGAGCCGGCCTTGCCGACCTGGTCGAAATCCATTCCCAGATTCTCGATCTCCTCGGGCAGCAGAACCGGTGTTGACGATCCGCCCGGCACAACAGCCTTGAGTTGCCGCCCGCCGCGAATACCGCCTGCAACCTCGTAAATCATCTTCTTGAGGTTGTAGCCCATGGGCAGTTCGTAGATACCCGGACGTTCAACGTGGCCGCTGATCCCGAAGAGGCGGGTGCCGCCGTTGCGTGGCGAGCCCACAGCCGCAAAGGCCGCTCCGCCCATGTTGATGACATGCGGGACAGAAGCGATGGTTTCCGCGTTGTTGATAACCGTCGGCCCTCCATACAGGCCAACAACGGCAGGGAACGGCGGCTTGATGCGCGGAACGCCTCGTTTTCCTTCGAGCGACTCCATCAACGCCGACTCTTCGCCGACTTCATATGCGCCGGCGCCGCTTTGTGTAATGATCTGAAATTCCGCCTCTGTGCCAAAGATGTTCTTGCCCAGAAATCCCTTCGCGTACGCATCCGCAACGGCCTTCTCCATGATCTCGAGCAGATAGCGATACTCGCCGCGAAGATAGATAAAGCCCATCTTCGAACCGATCGAGAGGCCGGCGATAATGGTGCCTTCAATGACTGAATGCGGATCGTGCAGAAAAATCAGGTGATCCTTGCAGGTTCCAGGTTCGCTCTCGTCCCCGTTGACCAGCACATACTTCGGCTTTGGAGATTGCTTGGGCACGAACGACCATTTCATGCCGGTCGGGAACCCCGCGCCACCGCGGCCGCGCAGATTCGACGCCTTCATCTCCTCGATAATCCACTCGGGGCCTTGCTCAAGACACTTCCGAACAGCCTGATATCCGCCAAGCTCGATGTACTTGTCGATATCGGCCGCGCCCTGGCCAAACCGCTTCGAGACGACCTTCACTTCATCCGGATGGGAGACAAGCCTCGGCATCTTTATTGGCCCTCCGCTTTCCGGCGGTATTCAGCCAGAATGCCCGGAACGCTCTCCGGCGTCACATCATCATGGAAGTCGTAGTTCACCTGGATAGCCGGAGCCCAGCAGCAGGCGCCGATGCACTCCACCTCTTCGAGAGAGAAGACGCCGTCGGAAGTCACACCTTTATGCCCGATGCCAAGCTCTTCCTGAAACTTCTCATAGACGTCGTAAGCTCCGCGCAGCATGCAACTGATGTTCGTGCAGACCTGCACGTTATATCTCCCGGCCGGCTTGAAGCGCAGCATCGAGTAGTAGGTCGCTACATTGCGAACATCAAGCTCGGTGATCCCGATTCTCTCCGCCACTTCGGCAATCACCGCATCCGAAAGATACCCGATCTCATCCTGCGCATACAGAAGCATCGGAACCAGGGCCGAACGCCGAACCGGGTACTTCTCCACCAGCGCATCGAAGCGGGCGGCCACCTTGGGCGAAAAGATGCTCATCGTTTCAGGACTCATTGCATCAACTCCCGCGCCCATGCCTCAGCAGCCATGTCCATTTCTTCCTCACCGGTTTCACTGCGGAGTTGCCCGGCTTCCGTCATTTCCAGCATTCCGCTCCGTCCGTCTTCGCGCGTCCACTCCACATGCGCGCCGTGCCTTTTCAAGTCGAGCCACGCATTGCCGTGGCGAACCGTAATCTGTTCTTCCCCCAACTCAACCGTCGCCTGCCGATCCCCATTCAGCCCGTGCGCCGCCGTGTAGCTGCGCAGCAGGGAAGCAAGCGATACCCAAAGTTCCACGTACAACTGCGCCGTTTCCGGCATCAGCGGTCAATCTCTCCCAGCACAATGTCGATCGATCCGATCACTGCGACTACGTCGGCCAGCATCCGGCCCTGGCACATGGTTTCAAGTGCCTGCAACGAGGCAAATCCCGGGTAGCGCATGTGCACTCGATAAGGTTTGGCCGTTCCATCCGAAACCACGTGGTACCCCATCTGCCCGTGCCCCGATTCAATACCCTGGTACACTTCGCCCGCCGGAACATTGAAGCCTTCCGTGACAATCTTGAAATGATGGATCAGGGCCTCCATCTGTGTCTTCATCTTTTCGCGGTCAGGCAGGACGATCTTCGGCGCATCGGCCTTGATCGGACCTCCCGGCATCCCATCGAGCGCCTGCTGGATGATGCCGACGCTCTCACGCATCTCTTCGAGCCGCACTTCATACCGTCCCCAGCAGTCGCAGCGATTCGAAACCGGCACCTTGAACTTGAACTTTTCGTAGCTCGAGTAGGGCATGTCGCGCCGAAGATCGAAGTCCACACCCGATGCCCGCATCGTCGGCCCTGTAACGGCCAGCGCAATCGCGTCTTCAGGCGAAAGATGGCCCACACCCATCAGCCTGTTTCTGAAGATCGGATTTCCCGTCAGCAGGTTCGAGTATTCGTCGATCTTTTCCGGAAACGTCTTGATAAATGCCTGGATGCGATCAAACAGATCCAGCGGCGGCTCCATCGACAGTCCGCCAATCCTGAAGTAGCTGGTCATCATCCGCTGACCGGAGACGGCCTCAAAGATACGCAGAATCTCTTCGCGTTCGCGGAAGGTATAGAGAAACACCGTCAGCGCGCCAATGTCCATGGCATGGGTGCCGAGCCAGATCAGGTGCGAATTCAGACGCGTCAACTCCGTCAATAGAACGCGGATCCACTGCGCGCGCTCGGGAATCTCCAACCCCAGCAGCTTTTCAACCGCCAGGCAATAGCAGAGATTGTTGGCCATCGGCCCCAGGTAGTCCACGCGATCGGTCAGCGGCACGACCTGCTGGTAGAACTTGGCTTCGCAGGTCTTCTCGATGCCCGTATGCAGATACCCAACCTCCGGGTACAGTCGGACGACGATTTCACCATCGATCTCCAGCACCAGCCGGAGCACGCCGTGAGTCGATGGGTGCTGCGGTCCCATGTTGAGGACCATGTGCTGATCGCGTGCGCCCTCCGCCGGCGGCGCCTGCAAAATGGGAGTGCCAACATCCATCATCAGCGGTAGCCCTCCACCGGGTAGTCTTTGCGCAGCGGGTGACCCACCCAGTCTTCCGGCATCATGATGCGCCTGAGGTTCGGATGCCCGTCGAAGCGAATCCCGAAGAGGTCGAATACTTCCCGTTCGTAATAGTTGGCTCCTGGCCACACCGGCGTGATGGACTCGATCGATGGATCGGTGCTGTCAACCCATGCCCTGAGCCGGATGCGTTCCTTATATTGGTGCGACAGGATGTGGTAGCTGAGCTGGAAGCGCGGTTCAGAGGGTAGCCAGTCGATGGCGGTCATGTCCTCGAACGCGTTATAGCCGGCCGCCAGTACCGCGGCCGCTGCCTCACGGATGTTTTCCGGAGCAACCGTCAACGACAGCTCACCGCGATCGAAAAGGGCATCGGTCACAGCTTCGGAGTTCCAGGCGAGCAGGGCTTTCACCGCCGGGTGATCCGGCATCTTTTCAACAACGGCTTGCTTGCCGGCGAGAGTTTCCGTGGGAGCTTCAGCCATCTATAGATCCGCCTTGTCCATGCTCCAGTTCAGAATGCCCTTGCGGATGATGTAATACAGACCGACCGCGATGAACCCGAGATAAACCACCATCTCCCAGAAACCGAAGAGCCTCTGTCCCGTGATGTGGGGCAGCTGGCGGTAAATCACCGCCCACGGCATCATGAAAACTGCCTCGACATCGAACAGGATAAAAAGCATCGCCACCATATAGAAGCGCACGCTGAAGCGGGCTCGTGCATCGCCCACTGACTCAATCCCGCATTCATAGGCGGCTAGTTTGACCGGTAGATTGCGGTGCCGGCCGATAAACCACGACGCCAACACCATGACGGCCGCAAGTCCAATAGCAAAAATAATTTGCAGCATCAGGGAGAGGTATTGCCAGTGGTACGGAATCATGGTGATCCTGTTCGCAAAAGTTTCGCAAAATGCGCGGCGATCGCATTAGGAACATTCGACTTTGCTGCGACAGGCCGCTGGTTTGAGCTTAGGGTGCCGAACTCATCCCGTCAAGGCAATGAGCGTATATCGGAGGTCAAAAATTCCGTCGAAAATTGTCGCGAAAGGCGCGTTTGTTTTGATAGCTGAGGGTCGAAATCCTGAATGGCGGATGAAGAAGGATTCGTTCTCACTGGGATGTGTATACGTGGAGCGACAGTCCCGGATCAGTGAGATAGATCACGGAAATACTGATTCGGAGTTCCAGGTTGACTTTGAACCGGGAGAAACTTTTCGAGGATTCCGCGGGTCCCGCATTGGGCTGATAGGCTGCGCTCGCTTCTCGGCATTCGCTGGCCCTCGGGCGAAGGAGGCCGCGGAGCAGCGCGAACTGGCGCGATTCCGTTTGGTACGCTGAATCTGTGCATCGAAGAGTTGACGGTACATTGTTGCAGCGTGCGCAAGAGGTACTCGCTGTTCTGCTTGCTGTGGCCTTTTGCTTCTCCTCTGAAGCGCCGGCAGCGGAAACGATCGACGTAAATCCGACCTTCACCATTACAAAGTATGCTCCGGGTTCCTCCATGCACATGGTGGCCTATGGCGACATGCGTTTTACGAACCCATCGGTCAAGATTGGAACCAATCCCCGCGTACGCAAGTGGCTCGCGGATCGAGTAGCGGATGAAAACCCTGAGGTCCTTCTTCTTACCGGAGATATGCCCTATTCCGGGGCAGAAGATGCCGACTGGCAGGTTTTCCAGGATGAAACCGCGCAATGGCGTTCGAAACAAATTCTGCAACTGCCAAGCATCGGCAACCACGAGGTCCGAGGGGACCGCGCGAAGGGAATTGCAAATTATCTCCGCAATTTTCCCGCGATCCATGGGCATCGCTATTATTCGGTGCTGATGGGAAGCGTGGAGGTGATTTCGCTGGACATGACGTCGCCCTCGGGAGGAACGAGCACGCAGGCCACCTGGTTTGCCGCCCAGCTCGATCATCTCCCCAAACAGGTCGAATTTCTGTTCATCCTCTATCACACGCCCATGGTCGTCGATCAACAGTCTCAACTCTTCACCAACCTGCCTTCGAAAGAAGCGCTTACCTTGCGCCATCTTCTCGAAATTCACCTCCACAAAATGCACGCTAAAGTTGTCGTCTTCGGCGGCCATATTCACAACTACGAGCGCTTTGAGCGCAATGGTGTTGAATATGTCACCACCGGCGGTGGCGGCGCCGAGCCCTATCCTCTGCTCTTTCGCGGATCGGCGGACCTTTACCGCGATACCGGCTTCCCGGTCTACCACTACCTGACCCTCGATTACAGCAATGGCAAGCTGCACGCCGTCATGTGGAAAGTAAAAGACTCGGATGCAGACACTCTCACTGTGGAAAAAAAGGACGAATTCACCCTCGTGTCCGATCCGAACAAAACCGGTGTGTTCATCCCCTGAAGAAAGCCGCTATCCCCCAACCTTTAACCGGAGATTTGCGGCGGCCGCCAAAGCCGAGTCGGGATCGGCAGGGAATTCGGCCACTTCGATAGAGGTGCTGGCACCCTTCGGTGCGATCCCCATGTCGATTTTCACAGGCACCCAATGCCAGGAGCCTCCAATATCTGACCAGGATTACTGGTATTTCTTTGAATATCCGCTCTCGCTTTAGTCGATTAGCCTCTCCCCACTTCCCAAGCGCGAATCGCGGGCTGCATCTTGGAGTCGAAGTGACCGAATTGCTTGCTTCTCTCCTAAAGAGATGCGAATTGCACCGAAGGGTTCGAGAGGGAATATGACGAAGAAAGAAAAGATTGTTGCGGTCTCGCTTTCGAGTGGATGTTCAGTCGCCTCGGCGGCCTTCCTGTTGACGACTGCATTATCAACCTCTGCCCAAACAATCACCGGCGAGCCTGGTTCGCCTACGGCCACTACCACTCTAAGCGGGAAACAGCTTCCTTCGCCCGATCCGCAGTTCGGCGGGGTGATCAAGGAAAAAGCTTCGGAGTCGAAGCCCTGGTGGGCGCCGCGCGTCGTTCCGCCGAAAGGTGCGCCCAACATACTGCTCATCATGACGGACGACGTCGGCTTCGGAGCTCCAAGCACCTTTGGTGGTGTTATTCCGACACCGGCAATGGATCGTCTTGCGAAGGTCGGACTGCGTTACACAAATTTCCACTCCACGTCGCTGTGCTCGCCCTCGCGCGCTGCGTTGATCACAGGGCGCAACCACCACGTGGCCGGGTTCGGCGTGGTGGGCGAAATCGCGACCGGATTCCCGGGTTACGACTCGGTCATCCGGAAGGAGAACGGCACGATCGGCGAAATCCTGAAGGGAAACGGGTACGCAACCTCGTGGTTCGGCAAAGATCACAACACGCCTTTCTATCAGGCGACCGAGGCTGGTCCTTTCGATCAATGGCCAAACGGCATGGGCTTTGAGTATTTCTATGGCTTCGTCGGTGGCGACACCAGCCAGTGGCAGCCGGACCTGCACCGGAATACGACGGCCATCTACCCCTACGAAGGCCATCCCGGCTGGAACCTGACCACCGCCATGGCGGACGAGGCAATCCAGTACATGAAACAACTCAAGGAAATCGCGCCCAGCAAGCCGTTCCTTGTTTATTACGTTCCCGGTGGCACGCACTCGCCGCATCATCCGACACCGGAGTGGATCAAACAAATTAGCGACATGCATTTGTTCAATGGCGGCTGGAACAAACTGCGCGAAACCATCTTCGCAAACCAGAAACGGCTCGGCATCATGCCCGAGAATGCAAAGCTGACGGAGTGGCCGAAAGGGTTGCCGCAATGGGATTCCCTTAGCGCGGATGAGAAGAAACTCTTCATCAGGCAAGCTGATGTCTACGGCGCGTACCTCGCATATATCAAGGGCTGTGAAACGATCCGCCTCGGTAAGCTGCTGATTCTGAACGAAAGATTTTTTGCCCGGCTTTGCAGGATATTTCGCGCAAAAGCGCATAATTCAATTCAGCATCGGAATTTGTAAAGCAAAAGGGCTCCCGTTCGACTGAGTTGGAGGCAGTCGCCCGGCTAAGTCATTCCCGCAGAGGAATCTACAGGCAAACCTATTAGAATCAAGAATTTGCAGCGAACTTCGCATGTAAACTATTGAAGACAGAGATTTTGCAGCCAGAATAGGGATGGCGACCCCCTGTGGAAATCCACTACTGGCCGACAGCGAGGACCGCAAACAAGATCAGCCACGCCAACCCCATCGCGTGCCAGTACCATGCCGAAGCATCTACAGCGATCTGCCTCAGTTCCACTCGCTTCAACCCCCGGATGACCGTGATGCCCACCGCCAGGGCAATAACGCCAATGATCAGGTGGGCAGCGTGCAGACCGGTAATGATGTAGAAGAAATAGCTCGCCGGTGTCGACCAGTGATCGAATGCGAATCCCTGCGCCGTCAGTTGTCTCCACGCGATCCACTGACCCGTGAGAAATAATCCCCCCAGCGCAAGAGTTCCGGCCATCCAGGGCAGCGTTCGCTGAAGAGCAGGATGGCCCAGGCCCAGCCATTCCTCAAGCACATCGATCTCGCGGAAAATGTTCCTACGGGCGATTTCAATGGTCAGGCTGCTCAAAAGCAGAATCGCCGTATTTAGGAACAAAATTGGCGGAAGAAGAACAGGATGCCAGTCGCCGATTTGCTCGTGGGTGCGCGGATCCATGTGCGTGCCCGCCTGGCGCGCGAAGAACAGCGCCACCAGGATCGCAAAAAACATCATGTCCGCAGCCAGAATTGAGAAGACCGAGAAGCGGATTTTGTGCAGCAGTTCGCGGGGGCCGTGACGCTCGTGTTGCCGATCATCATCACCCCCACCCCCGCCGCCACCAGTCGGGCGTCGGTCAAGGGGAGGTTTGCCGCCAATTCCTGGCTCTTTCCGTTCCGTTTCCGCAGGGGAATGCGTAAAGGTGACCGGCATTCGATGCCTCTGTGCAAATCAGAGTAACACTACTAGTTCTTGGACGCGGACATTCCCTAACTGGATGGCCTTTTTTCTTGCACTTGAAAGAGGCATTGAGGATTTATCTGTTTTTTTTGATATCTGCGACTACGAGATCAACAAATGCTTGATGTACTCGCCGGTCAGGCGTGAGTTCAGGATGAAACGTAGCCGCCATGAGCCGACCTTCGCGGACCAGTGTGGGCAGGCCGTCGCGTCGGGCAAGCACCTCAACTCCGGGACCGACCTCCACAATGCGCGGTGCTCGAATGAAGACCATCTCCAGTTTCTCGCCCGGAAGACTCGTCTCACCGAGCAAAATGGAGGAGTCGATCTGGCGCCCATAGGCGTTGCGTTCTACAACCGCGTCGAGCACCCCCAGGCTCTTTTGCTGAGGATTGCGAACCTCCCGCGCAAGCAGGATGGCTCCAGCACAGGTTCCGAAGACAGGATGTGTCTCGCAAAACTGTTTCAGGTCGTCGAAAAGATGGCGGAGTTCGAGAAACTTCAGCATTGTGGTGGATTCGCCGCCCGGCAGAATCAGGCCGTCAAGCCCGCTCAATTCTTCGCGTTTCCGCACCTCCACCGGAATAGCGCCCGCCTCAGCGAGCGCCTCCGCGTGAGCTGCATAGTCTCCCTGAATTGCCAATACGCCGATATGAGGCCGCTCAGGTTCCGCGTTCAACCCTTGTGCTCCTTGTGCTGTTGAAAGAAACAGATCAGCAATGGCAAAGGCCCCCGCCTGCCGCAGCTTGACCGTCGCATGAAGTGATCAAAGCGAGATGCCGACCTACCAGCCGCGAGTCTGAAGCAGTTGCGATTCTTCAATTGCTGCGGCCGCCAGTCCCTTCATCGTACCCGTAACCTGCTCGCTCACTTCGGCCAGTACCTTGGGATCGTTATAGTGCGTCGTCGCAATAACGATGGCCTTCGCCCGGGAGACAGCCTCTGCGCGCTCTGCGGGATCATTTTCGACGTCCAGGGGCGTTGCCCGCTCTTTCATAAAGATGCCGGAGCCGACGAAGATGGCCTCTGCTCCAAGTTGCATCATCAGTGCGGCGTCCGCCGGAGTAGCGATTCCGCCGGCAGAAAAATTGGGGACCGGGAGCTTTCCGGTGCGCGCAACGATCCGAATCAACTCGTAGGGAGCCTGGTGCTCTTTGGCGGCAGCGTAGAGTTCCTGCTCACTGAGAACCGTGAGCGCCTTCATTTCCTTGACGATCTGGCGCATATGCTGCACAGCATGCACCACATCTCCGGTGCCCGCTTCGCCCTTGGTGCGAATCATAGCGGCGCCCTCTGCGATGCGTCGAAGGGCCTCGCCCAGGTTACGCGCGCCACAAACGAATGGGGTGGTAAAAGCGTGCTTGTCAATATGATGAGCTTCGTCCGCCGGAGTCAGAACCTCGCTCTCGTCGATGAAATCCACGCCAATCTCCTGCAGGATCTGTGCCTCCGCGAAGTGTCCGATTCGAGCTTTAGCCATGACGGGTATCGAGACTTCCCGGATGATCTCCTTAATCAGGGATGGTTTCGCCATGCGAGCGACGCCGCCTTCGGCGCGAATCATCGCTGGAACTCGTTCCAGGGCCATCACGGAGACCGCCCCGGCTTCTTCGGCGATGCGAGCCTGCTCCACGTTCATTACGTCCATAATGACGCCGCCCTTCAACATCTCAGCGAGGCCGACCTTCAGGCGGAGACCAGTCCCGGCAATACTCTTGTTTTCATTCTCTTGTGGCATTTCTTTGACCTCGAATTCCAGCGGTGATCAGTAGATCTTGCAGGCAGTCGCTATCTATTAGTGTAGCAGCGGTTCACACGCACGTTTGCTCTGCCCTCGGACAGTTCTTCCCCTCGGTCTGGAACAGATTCTGAGTTTTTTCTAATCGAACCTGACCCTTTCTGGCTACTTTTCTGCACCGGTTTCTTCCGACGGGGACAGGAGTTCACCACGTGACGGAAACTTTGCCTTTCGGTTCCGCGCAGGGCTTGGCCGCTGAAGGGATCCCCGTCGAAACTTCTGCGGATTCCTGTGATGCCTTCGATCTATGCGTAACGACTTCGCCGCTGATGCGAGTTCCCATCGAAATCGACGTCGTGGTTCCAATCAGGGAATTCCGGGTTTTGCAACCTGCTGTCCCTCGAACCGGGCCAGGTCATCGCGTCAGGTTGGCCGCATGGAGAAGATTTGCCGCTCGGGGCGCGATGCGCGCAACTGGCGTGGGCCGAATTCGAGGTGATTGAGGAAAAACTGGCGGTTCGCATCACCCGCCTGGTCTAGGGAGAAAAAGAAGTGGGAGTCTTTGCAAATACATTGACCTCTGCCATTTGCCGGGAAGCAGAAACCGCAGCGGCTGATGGTGTCCGGCAAGGCGGCGCCGTTCGATGGCTTCTCGAGCGTTTGCGAAGCCGAGCGCAGATGCAGCCCAAACTGGCCGTGCTGGGACGCGTCAATCTCGCGCCCCGCCAATTCCTGACCCTCGTGGAATCTGAAGGACAACGGTTGCTTGTCGCTTCCTCGGCTGACGGAGCGCCAGCATTCTATCCGCTCAATCCTCCGCGCAAAGAAGCTCGAAATCGGGCTCGTAAATCTCTACTGAGAGGAGCACGATAGGATGTTTTCCATCATCCTGATGAGGACGGCCACAGGAACGCCGGTTCCGTTGCTGCCGGACCTCAATTCTCATCTGCACCCGTCTGACTCCACCCCGTGGACAATTGTTGTCGCGCTGACATTGATCACCGTTGTTCCAGCGATTTTGATGTGCATGACACCCCTGGTTCGACTTCTGGTGGTGTTTCATTTCCTGCGGCAAGCGCTTGGCACGCAGACAGCACCCTCCAATCCAACCCTCCTTGGGCTTGGGCTCATGATGACCTGGTTTATCATGACGCCGGTTCTGACTCGGGTTGACCAGGAAGCAGTCGAGCCCTTTCGCTCCGGGAGTATCTCAGGTTGGGAGGCCCTCGATCGCGGTTCGCAACCCGTCAAGCTCTTCCTGCTCCGATACGCGCGTGAGAAAGATCTTGCCCTGTTCACCGCTGCGGGTCAGCTTCCACGGCCGAACTCCCCCCAAGAGTTGCCGATGCGCGTGGTCGTGCCCGCGTACATCCTCTCGGAATTGAAAGCCGGATTTTGCATTGGGGCCGTTCTGTTTCTGCCATTCCTGCTTGTCGATATGGTGACAGCCGCCATCACTACCTCGATCGGGATGTTTCAGCTTCCGCCCGTGGTTGTTTCTACGCCGCTGAAAATCCTGCTCTTTGTTATGGTCGACGGCTGGAACTTGCTTGCTCACTCGCTGCTCAAAAGCTTTTAGGGGATCCCATGTCGCCAGACTTTGTCGCTGAATTGCTTCGCAACTTGATGAAGGAGGCAATGATTCTTACCGCCCCGATCTTGGTTGCAGCCGTCGTACTCGGCTTTCTCTTCACGCTGTTGCAGACCCTGACAAGTCTCCAGGAGCAATCTCTGACCACGGTGCCAAGATTGGGGGCCGTAGCTTTCATTCTGCTAATTGGAATGCCCTGGTTCCTCGATCGTCTCGCTTCCTACACCAAGTTTCTACTAAACGATCTAAAGCGGTATCTCGGCTGAAGGTGAATTCCATGGGCGCATGGCCGGGTTTTCTCAGCGCAATGCTTCTCACGCTGATTCGTGTGAGCGGCATCGCTGTCTTTGCGCCCTTCTTTTCCTCCTCAGCATTCTCTCCGCGCCTCAAAGCGGTTTTTGTCGGAAGCACAGTGTTCCTGATTGCTCCGTTAGTTGCAGGGTTGCCGGAGGCCGAGACTGAAATAACGTGTTTTGCAATTGCCGGCGAATTGGCGGTCGGTCTTGTCTACGGACTCATGCTGTCGCTTCTGAACGAAATGCTTCTATTTGCAGGCGAAATCATCGGAGCACAAATGAGCTTCTCGGCGGTCAATCTTCTCGACCCCACGTCATCCATTCAGACACCCCTGATGAGCGACATGTTTCAGCTGATGGGTACGCTGGTCCTGATCACTGCAGGACTTGACCGCATAGTACTTGCATCCCTTATTCGCAGTTTCCACGCTGTTCCGCTGGGCACCTTTGCCCTTGCACCTTTAACCGCTCGCGCGATTGTTCAAGCTGCTGGAGGCATCTTTCTCGCGGCCGTCGAATTGGCCGCACCGGTTCTCGCGTCCACCATGCTCATCGAGATTGCGGTGGCACTTCTCAGCAAACTCAGCCCGCAGCTCCCCGTTATGTCGTTAACGGTTCCATTGAAAACGATCGTAGGATTCGCCGTCCTCGCCGGATCGTTAGCACTGTGGCCGCGCTTCATTGAGGCCCGCTTCGCGGAGCTTCTCGACGCGACCGAGCAGATCCTGAAACTTCAGGTGATAGCGCAAAAGCCGGGACCGTGGGGATAGCCGATGCCGGGAGATCGTACAGAACAGGCGACGGCGGGCCGGCGCGAAAAAGCTCGCAAAGAGGGAGACATACTTCACAGCCGCGAGTTGACTTCGGCAGTCGCTACCCTGGCGGGTGTTCTTTGCCTTGGACTATTGAGGCCGACAATCGTGAGAAATTTTCAATCGGTCTTCGGAGGGGTATTGCAGTTGGGGCGTGCGGAACTTTGGGAGCCACCAGCACTTCGGACCACATTGCTATCGATCAGGAGCTTCGCCATCACAATGATGATTCCGATAGGCGCAGTGATGGCAGCAATGGCAGGAGTCGCCGTAATCGCTGGGATCCTGCAGTCGGGAGGTCTCGCAATTCAAGTGAAGGCGGTCGCGTTCAAGGCTGAGCGAGTCAGTCCCGGACACAATATCAAGAATCTGTTTTCACTGCGTTCAGCCTCGCGTTTTGGGAAGTCCCTGATCCCTGCGGCAATCCTCACGATTATCACCTTTCATCGCATTGGCCGCCAGTTCACATATCCCGTCCAGTCCCTTGTGCGCGTTGAAGCGCTTGGCTCAGATATGTATGGGCTCCTGGTCGCCGCCTCCTGGCTTATGCTCGCGTGGGCCCTCATTGATTACCTGGTCGAATGGCGAAGCCGTGAATCACGGTTAATGATGAGCCGCGAGGAGATGAAGCAGGAATTCAAAGAGACTGAGGGAAATCCACACACGCGAGGCCGGATCCGTGGCATTCAGCGCCAGATGCGGCGGCGCAAAGTGAAAGCGGATGTCGCTAAAGCAGCGGTGGTTCTTACCAACCCAACCCACTACGCCGTTGCTCTTGGCTTCGACTTTTCAACAATGGATGCACCCAAAGTTCTTGCCAAGGGAAGAAATCTTTTAGCCGAGGAGATCAAAGCCGAGGCTCGCTGGGGTGGTGTTCCTATCATCGAGAACCCACCTCTTGCGCGTTCAATCTATCGATCGGTCGAAGTGGGCCATTCGATACCAGTCGATCTTTATGCAGCTGTCGCCGCCATCCTTGCCTATCTATATAGACAGCGCGTGGAGCAGGAGGTGCGCGATCGACGAATACGGCAAACCGCATCTGGGGGAAGCGGGGCGAATTTGCGGGTGGCGAGTTCCTCTGTCGTTTCAGCAACTCCTTCTCTGGGGATCCGGAGTGCTGGCGTTCCGGGTGCACGCATTGAGGGGGGCCATCGATGAGCACCGGGGGAGTTATTGGAATCAGGCCAGGAACAATAGATACGTTGCAGAGTTTACGTGATTATCTGCTGCCGCTTGGAGCGATCAGCGTTATATTTGTGATGCTAATTCCGCTTCCAGCCGCCATTCTGGATTTTCTTCTGGCGCTTTCCATGACGGCATCTATTGTCGTCTTTCTCTCGTCTGTCCAAATTCGCCGTGCTGTTGAATTGTCTGTTTTTCCCACCCTTCTTCTGCTGCTGACTCTGTTCCGTCTGGCACTGAATATCGCGTCCAGCCGGAGAATACTGCTGCATGGTTCTGAGGGAACCGGGGCCGCAGGCAGGGTGATCGAAGCATTTGGCCAGTTTGTCGTGGGCGGCAACTACATCGTAGGCTTCGTGCTCTTCCTTGCCTTGGTAGCTATTCAGTTCCTGGTTGTCTCGCATGGTGCCGTGCGCACAGCTGAAGTAACCGCCCGTTTCACTCTCGATGCGCTGCCCGGCAAACAGATGGCAATCGATGCGGATATGAATGCCGGGTTGATTGACGAAGCCGAGGCTAGACGTCGCCGGCAAGGCATTGCCAGAGAAGCAGAATTCTACGGTTCGATGGATGGCGCAGCGCGATTCAATCAGAGAGATTCGATGGCCACGATCTTGATCACAGCCATCAACATCATTGCTGGTCTTCTCATCGGTACGATCCAGCAGGGTGTGGAATTGGGCGAGGCTGCGCGGACATACACGGTGCTGACTGTGGGAGACGGCCTAGTCACGCTGATTCCCTCGCTCCTGGTTTCAGTCGCCGGAGGAATTACGCTGACGCGTGCCAATACATCCGGATTGCTGGGTTCGGAGATCCGCCAACAACTACTCGCTCGACCCGCGACGCTCTACTTAACAGGAATCGTCTGCGGAGCCATGTGCTTCATCCCCGGACTTCCGGCGGCGAGCTTCGCGCTCCTCGCTGCCGCGCTTTTCTGGTTTGGAAAGCGGATGAAGACCAAGAGCGACCTCAACCCGTCAGGGGAGACGGTGCCAGCTGAGAAGAGAAAAGGGGAACAGTCGCCACAGGCAGACATGGCGAACATTCTCAAGCTGGAAGAATTATCGCTGGAGATTGGGTTTCAGCTCATTCCTCTCGTAAATGGAGAACAAAACGGGGCTCTTCTCAATCGCGTGCGCGCGCTGCGTCGTCATCTCTCAGCGGATCTGGGATTTCTGGTTCCTCCAGTGCATATCTCAGACAATCTGCGTCTCCGCCCGCGCGAGTACCTCGTGTCACTAAGAGGTATTGAAATCGGGCGTTGGCAACTCGAAGGGAAGCAGTTGCTTGCCGTTTCAGGTGAATCGACTCGGCGCCCGCTTGCGGGAAAGGAAACTCGGGAACCCGCTTTTGGTGTTCCCGCAGTATGGATATCTCCCGATTTGGAGGAGCAGGCCATTGCCGCCGGTTACTCGGTTGTTGACGAAGCGACAGTAATTACCACTCACCTTGGTGAGTTGATCCGGACTCATGCACACGAATTGCTGAGCCGAGCTGAAGCGAAACGCCTGATGGACTCGCTGAATGAAAGTCATCCCAAGCTTCTCGATGAGTTAGTTCCGAAACTGTTGACCCTTGGCGAGGTCAACAAGGTCCTGGAACAGCTTCTCCGTGAGCGTGTCTCAATTCGTGATCTTGGGTCGATCCTGGAGGCTTTGCTGGAAACGGCGCCGTTGAGCAAGAGCCGGGTTGCTCTCATCGAAGGTGCGCGGCAGTCGATGGGGCGAAGGCTGATCGCACCGATGCTGGATCGCGATGGTCAGTTACCTGTTCTACTGCTGGATCCCGCGCTGGAAGAAGAGATTGTTGCATCGATCTCGCCGGAGATAGGACAGCACCTGCTCTCCGCTTCTGCCAATTCCACGATCCCTCTGGTTCGGAGGCTGGCCGATTCTGTGAAACATTTAATCGCTGCCAACCCCAGTTCGGCTCTTCCAGTGCTCCTCTGTCCAAGTCCGGCTCGATACTTCGTCAAGCGATGGTTGGATCCGGTGGTGCCACGACTTGCGGTGGCGGCTGCAGCAGAGATCCCGCCGGAGACGCGACTAAGACCTGTTGGTACAGTTCGCTGATTCTGACGCTGACAAAGACGGTCAGAGTCAGGAAGCTGAAGTTACGAGATAGCCTGATCGGCCTTGGCCAAAAAGGACACGTTATGTCGATGAGTGCAGATGTGAACACGGGAGCCCTGCAGAATCCAATCAACCTCAACGCATACTCACCCGGGGTATCCGCTGGCTTGCTCAACGGTGAGCAGGAGAGACAAATACTCGAGCATCTTCCGATTGTGCGTTATTTGGCTCGACGTATCCACGAGCGATTGCCACAGCACGTCGAGATGGAAGATCTGGTTTCAGCTGGGATTCTCGGCCTGATGGATGCATTCTCCAAGTTTGACCCGAACAAAAAGGTTCAATTTCGCAGCTATGCTCAGTTCCGCATCCGCGGCGCAATCCTTGACAGCCTCCGGACTCTTGACTGGGGTCCGCGCGATTTGCGGAGAAAGGGAAGAGCGGTGGAAGAGGCGATTCGTCAGTTGACGGCGAAGCAGGGTCATTCCCCGGGCGAAGCGGAGATAGCGCGAGAACTCGGGGTGAGTCTTGACGAATATCAATCCCTGCTGGGCGAGCTGAAGGGATTGGAGATCGGGACACTGCATGTTGAACACAATGAGGATTCAGGAGAGGAAGAACTGGCTTATATTCCTGGACACCCTGAGGAGGATCCACTCTTCTGCTGCCTGCGGGGAGAATTGAAGGATAAGCTCACCGCGGCTATTGAAAGCCTTCCGGAACGGGAACGCCTGGTCATGACGCTCTATTACTACGAGGAACTCACAATGCGCGAGATAGGCCTGGCGCTTGGCGTTGTTGAATCCAGAATCTCGCAAATCCACGCTGCAGCCGTGCTCAACCTGCGCTCCGCGCTTAAGGATTTGGCAGGTGGCAGCAAACCTATCAAGAAGGCGCACGGTTCGGCGAGAACGATAGTACGGAATTCATGAGTCTCACAGAATTTACAGGTTGGGCGGAGGGGCGGGCGATCAGATGGAGAAGTTGCTGAAACAGGATGAGATCGACGCATTGTTCAAGGCTGCGCGGGTCTCGGGTCCAGAGCCGTTTCAAGTTGAAAAGAACTTGCCGGCTGCTGTTCCCTACAATTTCGGTCACGCCGGGCAGATCTCCAATGAGCAGCTCCGCGCGATCAGCATGTTGAACGACCTATTTGCGAGAAATCTCACGCATAATCTCGCAGCCTGGCTCCGCTGCCGGTTCCACGTCAATCTGGTCTCTGCGGAACAAATTCTCTTTAATGAATTCTTGATGCGAATCCCCGAGATCAGCTATGTCGCGTCAGTACGGTTGGAACCACTCGGTGCATTGTCAGTTTTGCAGCTTGATATGGCCCTGGCGCCTCCTATGATCGACCTGCTGCTGGGAGGGGAGGGCAGGGAAGGGCAACTTAGGGAACTAACTGACATTGAAGAAGCGATTCTGGCCAGTGTGGTCGAAATCGTATGCCGCGAACTGACGGCGGCCTGGCAGTCCGTAGGGCTCAGTTTTAACCCCGAGCGGAGACAGATGCAAACTCAAATTGCCCGCATCATGTCGGTGAACGAAAAGACCCTTTGCCTGAGTTTCGAGATTCGAATGCCGCATGGTTCCGGGGTGCTGAATCTCGCCTTTCCAGCCGTGGTCGCAAACACGATCCTTCGCCGATTGACTTCGGACTGGGGGCGTCTCCGGCGCCATCCTCCGGAAATCCGGGCGAGACTCAACGCATCGATACGAAAGATTCATCTCGGAGGGTGCCTGCAACTCCCAGGAATGCGCGTACCCGCGAAAGATATCGAAGGACTGCAGCCGGGACAAATATTGACATTTGCCTTATCCGGAACGGCCATGGCGGAGTGGCGAATTGGCGGGCAATGTGTGGCTTCCGCGCAGGTAATACAGCAAGGAGCGCACCGAGCAGCACGGATTCAGAATCTGGCAAAGGAAGTCGTACATGCAAACCTACCTTGATTGCTGGGTGTCGGCAGCTAAAGCTTTGTTTTCGCAAGCACTGGCTGGCGAACCTAAGCTTATTGAATCTTCTGAGAAGGAGCCCCAGTTTTTAGGGCCGGCTTTCGTTGCCGAGATCTCCGGAGAAATTACAGGACGATTCGCCGTTATTCTTGATCCAAAGATTTTCGACGCGTCATTGCTGGGCGACGGCACAGACCAGCCAAGTGCCTGGAAAGAGCTTCTCCGGGAGGTCTCGGAAGCGGCCGCTGGAGACATGCTTGCCTCATCTCAACTGAAGTGTCACATTGAGTCTTTCGAGCAGAGAGCATGGGATCGCCGGGCGTCGCGCTCATTTGAATTGAATCTGGATGAACAAGCACGGCACATCTTCATTCAGGATGACCTGGAGGTTCGCGATCGAGAAGTTCGACTAGCCACTGGGGCCGCCGGTGCCCAAAGAGAGAAGACACGGGAAACCCTGGGAGTCGACCTGTTACTGGATGTGGAACTTGATGCCTCACTTCGTTTCGGGTGCCGAGAGATGCCACTCAGTGAACTCCTCGAACTCGGTCCGGGTGATGTGGTTGAACTCGATCGTCATGTTTCAGATCCGGTTGACCTCGTGGTTGGCGACAAGATCGTGGCTCGAGGAGATGTTGTACTTGTTAACGGAAATTTCGGACTGCGCGTTACGGAGGTGGCAGCGCCTCGGAGACGCCTGGAGAGCATTCGATGTCTGTTTTAGATACATCGCAGGGCGACGGCGCGACCGGCCCGAAATTCCCACGCATGAGCGCCCTCACTTTTCGGCCCGGTCTCATCAACTGCTGCGCAAATCCGCAATGTTCTTCCGGTTGGCTTCATCTTTTCAGAAAGCGGTCTGTTCCAGTCTTTGAGGGCGGCTGGACCTGCTCGCCGGAATGCACTGAGAGCCGTGTTCTCTCTGCTGTGCGGCGCGAACTGGACGGCCAGAGTTCGAGGCGTGAGATTCGTCAGCATCGCATCCCACTTGGATTGCTGATGCTTGAGAAGGGCTGGATCAACCAAGAACAGTTGCGCGCGGCTCTGGAGGCTCAAAAGACCTGCGGAGAAGTGCGATTAGGAGAATGGCTGGTGCGGCACCGTGCGACCGACGAGGAAACGGTGACGCGGGCCCTTGGTTTGCAGTGGAGCTGCCCTGTTCTTTCGCCTGAGTCGGGCACATCGGGAACTGTGGCTCCCATCATGCCACGTCTCCTTATCGAGGTCACTCGTGCGTTGCCGTTACGCGTTGCAGCGGAGAAGATTCTTTACTTGGGATTTGAGGAGAGTCTCGATCCGGTGCTGGCTCTAGCCCTCGAGCGCATCACGGCCTTGCGAGTAGAGAGCGGCATTATTTCCTCTTCCGCCTTCAGAGTTGCGTTTCCGGGGGCGCTGAGAGGGAAATTTGCCCAGTTGCGACTTGCTGAAGCAACATCCGAAACAGCCGCCGCTCATCTGATGGCGAAGGCTGTGGAACGTGCCCAACCGCTGGACGCGCGGCTCGTCCGCGTCCACGATTTCTTGTGGATGCGCCTGGTTCTTCCTCATTCGAACGCACGTCTTCCAGATATTTCGCCGATTGCTGATGTGATTTGCGTTCTCAAGAAGTCCTGAAATACGACTTAGATTGCGAATGAGGTCATTTGCGTTCTTCACGAAATGAGGGAGATCCTGCGCCCGGGCCACGATGCCCGATTCCCATTTTTAGAAATCACCAATGCCATTGGCCACATCTCGGTCGCAGGACTGCATGTCTAAGGGCAAGGTCTTCGAAAATGGACAGTGGATACTACGCGGCGATGACTGGCCTGGTGGCTCGAACGCAAGCCCTCGACACTGTGGCTGCAAACCTCGCGAATACTCAAACTCCGGGATTCAGAGCCGAGCGCGAGTACTTTCGGGCTGTGTTTCTTGGATCAGGTGGCGGCGAGGACTCGCAACTGGGAGAAGCGGTTAATCGATTCGGATTGCTGGGTGGAAATCGGCTGAGCATGAATCAGGGTCCACTTCAACGAACCGGTAATCCGCTCGACCTCGGAATTGAAGGCGACGGGTTCTTCGCTATCGAAACTGCAAATGGCGTTCGTTACACGCGAGATGGGAGCTTTCATCGATCTCCCAAAGGGATCCTGGTTACCAGTGCAAACGAGCCGGTTCTGTCGTCGACAAGGGAAAAGATCTTGGTTCCACCGGGCGAGGTGAGCATCGGCGCCGATGGGGTGCTTTCAGTCCAGGGCGGAGCGGCTGCCGTCGTCGGAGTTTTTCGATTTCCTTCCAGCTCTCAACTCAGAGCAGAAGGAGCAGACCGCTACGTTGCCGAAGAAAATGTCACGGCAGAGTTATCGAGTACTGCCGTCGTACACCAGGGCTCGCTCGAAGGCGCCAATGAAGATGTGGTTCAGGGCTCACTTGACCTCGTGATGATGCAGCGCCAGGCAGAGATGATGCAAAAGGCTTTGATGGTCTTTCATGCAGAGTTGAACAAGACTGCAAGCGAGGATCTGCCAAAAATCTAGGCGCAACGTAAAGGAGAGCAGATGATTCGAGCACTCTACACAGCGGCAAGCGGAATGACAGCGCAACAGATGAATCTGGATACGATTGCCAATAATCTGGCAAATTCCTCCACGACAGGCTTTCGCCAGTTGCGGCTTCAGTTCCAGGACATGATTTACCAAAACCTTGTCACTCCAGGTGCTGCGCAAAGTCAGTCAACCGTCTCTGCGGGATTGCAGATCGGTCTGGGAACAAAATCAGCCGCCACCGAAGTAATCATGACGCAGGGCGCACTCAATCAGACATCCAATCCGCTGGACATCGCAATTGAGGGTCCAGGATTTTTCCAGGTGCAGCGGCCCGACGGAACGATCGCCTATACGCGGGCGGGTCAGTTCCATCTCAATAATCAGGGCACCATCGTCACAACTGACGGAGATCCTGTCTTGCCTAATATCACGATTCCATCGAACTCCACCGCGGTCACGATTACACAATACGGCCTCGTGAACGCAACGGTGCCGGGACAGCAGAACCCCGCTCAACTGGGGCAGATTCAACTGGCGACGTTTCCCAACCCCGGCGGTCTCGAAAGCCTTGGCTCAAACCTTCTTCAGGCGACACTGAGTTCCGGCGACCCTGTTCTTGGAAACCCGGGCGGGACAGAGGGCCTGGGCACGCTGCAGCAGGGCTATCTGGAAAACTCCAATGTCGACGTAGTGACGGAGTTTGTACAGATGGTGCTGGCACAGCGTGCATACGAATCAAACTCGAAGGTGATTAAGGCAGCCGATGACATGTATTCGCAGACCAACTAGATATCGTGAGACAAGCGAAGGGATGTAATTAAGAATCAGTACTTTGGCGACGTTGGCTCAAAAATTGCGATCAGTGATTTCAAAAACATTTCAAAATTCCGTTAGACAGGGCGCGCCCGACACTCCTTAAGCATGCTTACTCATGTGAGTTTTATGTGGCAGGTTTCGGGGGGGGGCTGATCCTTGGCTGTCAGTCCCATGTGAGAGCAGAGGGACGGAGGGTAGAACCGTATAATCGCAGCAACCATGGAAGATACAACTTGGAGCGGAGTGACCTTAAATTACGTCTGCCCTCACTGCAACAAGCACGGAAGGCAGGTTCTCGTCATTGATGGAGTTGGGTGGGATATGGACAAGGCTAGGTCTGCTGCATGGGAGCGAAGGTCTCCCTGTCAATCATGTAGCAAACCACTCCCCGACAATCTGTCTATCTCGATGGACCTGACTGCGGGATCACTTGAACAACTTCGCAGAGCAGGTTATCCCGTTCCTCTGGTCAACTGATCATTCGCCCATACCTGACCCTCACCGGACTGCCAGCGAACGCACTGTGAGCCTTGTAGCGCGAACAAAAGCGGGTCAAGAGGTGATTCATTCCTGACCCGCACTGTTTGAATGCGGAAGCCAGAGAAGTCGGAGTCCGTAGGGTACGGTTTGTCGCTCTCCAGCTTCCGCAGTTGCGAACAGGGAAGGATGAACTAACCTGCTCAGCAACACTCAATCACAATGGCCGTTGCGCCTGAAACACGTTCCCGCCAATCTCCCACACAATGCTTGAACGCGTCTTGTTGCGTTCCTCCGGTGGCAATTTCAATTCCTGAATCTGTTTGCTGATCCATTCTTCCTGCGCTTGCAACTGACGATACTCGCGTTCCAGTTGACGAACCTGCTCCAACCCGTTTCGCATGTCCCACTGGTTCTGCGCAGTCGCTTGCTTACGCTCTTCAATGATTCGGCGCAATCTGCGCTCTTCCGCATCGCTCTGTGCAATCTGCTCAAGCGTTGCAATGGTCCGGTTAACTGGCGTGAAGTCCCGCAGGTTTTGCTGCGCCGTCTCAACTTCGCTTTGAAGCCTTGACTGCGAAACGCTGTGCAAGGCGTTGGTCTGTTGCAGTTCATTGATTTGTTGAATTAATTCTTTCGCCTGTTTCGTTACATTGCCTCTTTGCCATGTGAGTTGATCGAGCCGGATTGCATCTTCCTTCGCAATATGTTTCGTGCAGTTGGCTAGAAGTTCGTTGAATCGTCTGCGCAACGCATCACGTTCTTCCTGCAATTCTGGAGGTGGGTTGGTATTCATCACGCGCAGGTAGGCCAGAACAAGCGGATCAGTGATTGGGGGCATTTCGATAGCGTGAACGCTCATAATCTATTTCTCCTTTACACATGCATGTAGCAAATCCAGCAGTCCGGAACCATAGCTCGGCGCTGCGAAGGCACATAGGACAACGTTTTTCTTCCCGCTCAGTGCATCGCTGAATGCCTGTCTTGTCTCTTCAGCAGTCAAATGAGCCATAGAACCATCTGGCATTATGAAAGACCTGAAACGGTCGTCTTCAATCAGGTTCAGCAGTTCTAAGCGTTTTCGTAAACCCTTATACTTCGACATTGCTTGGCTTCCAATCCGCGTGATTCTTCGTTTCGAGCAACGACAAACGCGCTTCGATATCGCTGATCGCAGCGGACTCTAGCGTCAGCGAGACAAGTGCTCTACTTGCGGAAACCCTAGCAGCGGCATTTTGGTTTTTGTCTTGAGCAATTTCATTCAGGACTTCAACGGCACCCCTGCTTGCCAACCTGAGACTGTTAACGGCGGACTCAACCAAGGAACGTTTTTGCCGTTCGATTTCTAATTTGAACGAGTCCTGGCTGAGCCAACGTCGAAACGTTCTCGAACTTATCCCGGACTCTTTCGATGCCTGTTCGATAGAGTTGCATTTCAGCAATGCAATGATTCCGTTTGATTGTCGGGCGTTTTCGGCCATATTAGGCCACTACTCCGTGGAATTTAATCTACTGGTGAATCCGTTGTTTATATCCGATGCTTGTTCATTTCTTCACCACGTTTTTTGTAATACCGTTCAGCAAATGCAGCATTACGTTCATTCCTCTTCCGATCCCTGTCGTAGTGTTCGCACCAAATCATGTGCTGTCGCGCAGCAATGGATTCAGGATCAGGATCGTTATCGTCATGAACGATTGAATCCATTCCTGAATGTCGCCGTTGATTATATTTCTGTAGCAACCCGATCAACTCCTCCTGCTCTTCACTTGACTTGTTAATCAACAGTAAAAGTGTCTCCATCCGTTCCTTTTGATCGTAACTTAGCATTGATGCTCTCCTGTTCTTTGCGCTTAATACCTACAGAGCCATTGCCCGATTGTCTGCCTAACCTGACAAGTGTTCAAGCCGAAAAGGCTAGGCGCACAGATCACTCTCGGTCAAAGGCATGGGTAGGGTAGCAGTGCGAGTTGCAGCGAACCTGCTTGTTGTTGACCATGGTTGTTTCGATCTTTTTCTTGATCTATTGTTGATTCCTCCTTTGCTGAATGCTTCTGTTGCCGTATGTAGCGACTCATTTCACGAGTCGCGGGATAAGTTCTTTCATGCCTACAGAAAGTAGATATGTGCATTGAGCTTTGTCGGTTCGCCGTGGGAACGAATACTTGTCGCACCAACTAACAAATTCTCGGCAGACCTCGGTTGGAATATTGCTAATATCCATTTCTGTTGATTCTGTTGGGTTCGCCGATTGTCCGTTGTCCATGGCGAACCGGCAAAATGCCCAAATCGGTGAGCGTCTGCCGTTCTGCCACACCCGTAGGGTGGCAGACGGCGAACCGAAGGGTCGATTTGGCCGAATGCGTCCATGACCATCCAATGTTCATTCACTTGCCTTCATAAATTGCCAGTATCCGCGAATGATTCAGTCCGAGGGTTTCTTGAAGAACCTTGTTGTTAACCATCTTGTCAATTGCATCCCGTATTGCTTTGCGACTGTAGGCATATTGTTTTAATTCTTCGTGCGCAACGAGATCACCAACTTTAATCTCACCAACTTCACAGACAATCTTCCTAATGACGGATTCAATATACGCATTGGCAGTATTTCTAATGAATCGCCCTTGATCGTATTTGAAATCAAATGCGTCTGTAACCTGAACACGAGACGCAAAGGGAGTCAGTGTCAGGTTCGTTAGGAGGGTTGCTCCAGCTTCGTTGGTTATCACATAGCCAACATCGATTGCCGCTCTGAAATCAGAACTGCCTCTGTAATCTTGTCCGGGGCTTTTCTCGGAAGTGTGGTGAATAATGATGATCGTTACACCCAATTGCTGTAGTGGATCAAGCTTTCGAAAGAAGGTGCGCATGTCGTGCGGGTCGTTCTCGTTGCCTTCAAAGAATGCAACCAACGAATCAATGACTACGACAGGGGCTGGAGTCATACTTTCAATTACGGTCAACATTTTTGGATCACAAGGATGTGGAACGTTTTCAAGATGCTTTCCCCAATAGCTGAATCCGTTATCACCTCTAATGCCTAATCGTGTGAACCTATCCAGCGTTGCCGATGGTGGATTCTCCCGATCAAAATATATGACCGGTCGCGGGGGCATCGCAGGGAATCCGAGGAAGGATAAACCGTTGGCGATTGCATGACACTGTGCGGTGACATATGTTGATTTTCCGGACTTCGAATCACCAGTTACCGCTATTATCTGTCCGACTTGAATTAGATCTGGAATAACATGTTCAATCTGAATCCTGAAGTCGAAAATGCTTTGAAGCTGGAACGGGAGTGTAACTAACGACGATTGAATACCCTTGTTCTGTGAGGATATTAATGTGACAAGGTTTTTGACATGTTTATGGAGATTCTGTAATTGTGTAGGGTACCCATAATTATCGTTTGTCTGATTCACAAACACGAAGCAATTGTTTATGCTGACTTCAATACCCGCTTCATCTGATTGTGCCCCGAAACGAAATGCTTGTTTATCATCTACCGTGCACCAATAGCGACTATAGAAACCGTCGCGTTTAAAAAACGATGGTTCACAGAAGGTTCCTGCAAACTTGGATAACGGTATAGATTCACCGCGAGTTTTATTGTTAAGATCGTTGAATTTGGAAATACACACAAACGGGTCGTTCATTGTCAGCGCAAAAGCGATGCCACCCTTTTCCTCAAACAAATCAATTGTCTTAAACTCCGGATTGCTCTCGACGCAAGTCCATGCTGTTTGGAAATCACTCCATGTTGTCGAATCACTAGGTTTCGCTGGTCGTTGTGGATCAAAAGCGCAATAATACTCCACAACAGGATCGCCATATCTGTCTTTTGCAACCTTCCAAACGACCCATTGCGGATATGGGTGTAGTGCTTTTAGCAAAGGGCGTTCATCCCATTGTCCATCCATGACACCATCTCCATTTACTGAATCTAACGTTATGCAGCGTTGTTGCTGTCCTTTTTCACTTGCTGTTGGGCAATCCACTGTTTTACTGTTTGCAACGACCAGAAGCTGGAACGTCCAAGTTTAATGACTGTTTTGGCTAGTGGATGGCGACGATAGAAGCTTGACCGCGACTCTCCAAGCAATGCACAGGTATCGTCAATTTTGAGCATCCTATCGTACTGATCGCGAAGAAAGTCTTTTTGTTCCGTTGTTAGTGGGTTGCGTTTCTTCATTGTTAGCACCTTTAAGTTAACTGAGATATATGGGCGGGAAGCCGCCCTTAGATGGAGGACTGTAGGACAGCCACACTAGGAAGTCAAGACACAAAATGGGCAGCAAAAAGCTGCCCACTCGTAAATCGCGCCAAGGCGGTTCTAGGAGGCTCTAGTAGCCTTGCGGAAGGGAATTACCCTGACTGCTTCGTCTGGTGCGTTCTGAGGGGCAGCAGGACGCAAGCGAGGGGCAAACCTGTTCACCTTGTCCTGCATGTGATCCTTCGAGAACCGCGCATAGTAGTTTTCCGTGATGGCGACACTAAGGTGACCTAAGCATATGGGAGACTTCCTCCATTCGCATTCCCGCCTCAAGGCACAAACACGCGCACTGATGCCTGAGTTGATGAATGGTAAAGTTGCGCGTAACTCCGACAGCATCACACGCGTTATACATCGGAAATTGTTGTGAACCTTCTTTCCAAGGTTTGCCGTTCTTCAGGAAGATCACGTCATCCGAATTGCGACCTTTCGTCAGCGTGACGAACAATTCCAGTGCTTCATCATTCAGGAAAACGTAACGGCTATTGCTGTTTTTGGTTTTTGGAAGATAAACCTTGCTGGTTCTTGCATTGAAATCCTTAACTCGCATCCGGTGCAGTTCGCTGACTCTTGCACCTGTATACAAAGCGGCTTCGACAAGATGCTGAAAGTCCGGTTCGCAAGCAGCGATAACCGCCTTCAGTTCATCGAACGTTATCTCAACAATCTTGGGTTCGTTCACGGCTTTGAAGGATTGCACCTTGTCCCATGCTGCTCTGTTGGCAACCTTGCCCTTCTTTGTAGCCATAGTTCAGTGCAGCTTTGAGGATGTTCCATATCGAGTTGGCACTCGCCTGTCGTTTGCGCCGGTATTCCTCATCATCAACATCAGCAACTTCACGGTACAGCAACTTCATTCTGACGACCTCTCGTGCGCGGACGGGACTTGGCGAGAGTGTGCAGCCAGTTTTCAACCTGATGGTGGGTTAGTTTGCGGAGAGAAACATCCCCCAACGTTGGCAGGATGTTGTTTTCAATCCGACAGTTTCATCTTGAACGGGGATTTGCGTTTTTTAATTTCCCATTCCGCTAGATAATCCTCCATCAGATTCCGGACTGTGTAGGCTTTGTTGATTAAAACTACTCCGGTCTGCTGGTGGAACCATTGTTCCGCTACTTTCACAGCTTGCTCGTAGGAAAAGAACGTGGCGTTGTTGGCTTCGTTGGCATCATCGGCTGCACCGATTCGATGGAAGGTGTACTGAGTGGTTCCTTCATTGTGTTTCCTTGCGAACCAGATTCCGCCAAGGGATTCAGACTTCCGGTATCCGATGGCGAGTCCCGGTGTTGGTTGCGGTGCGATGTGAAGTTTCGTGCCAGTCTCTATGGAGCGGCGACCATTGGGAGTGCGTACGTTGAACTTGGGCATGACCGAAAACCTACCATTTCAAAGTCATTTCAAAAAGTCGCGTGAGATGGCGTGATTCGGCCATACTTGCACTGAGACGGAAAAATGGCAACTGATTTACAAATAAGGAGTTAGATAGACAGGGTGAGACGGTGTGAGATGTGTTTAGATTCGCAGACCAACAATATGACACGGTAGGTCTTTCCTATGAAATCGGTCCAAAGACAACTAACCGCCGTTCTTCTTTTCCAGTTTGCTCTTTTCTCGGATGGACAATCGAACAGTCGAGCCATCTTTCGAGATCCCGCCGACGAGCGTTTGCGTCAACGCCAGATCGTGCGATGCGATGAAAACACCGGGCATTCGTATCATTGAAGATCCCGGTACCCATCAACTGTGGCTGTTGACGCGGAATTCCATTCGGCCTGAGGCGCCAGCGAGCCTTATCCCAACGTTGTCTCGGTCGTCCCTCCGCTCCTCCACAAAGGGAGAGGAGGAGAAGCGCCCGGCCAGCAGCTATGAAAAACAGCGGACCCCGGTTATTCGCGCCGGCGAAACTCTGGTGCTGTCTCAAGACACGCCCTTTGCGCGTTTGCGGCTCGAGGCAGTTGCACTCAGTGCGGCGGCCGAGGGTGAGACGGTCACGGTCCGTTTGAAAATTGGAGGACGCTCATTGAGCGCGATTGCAATTGGACCGGGTCGAGCCCAACTTCTCGCTGGAGTAGATCGATGACTTCTAAGTGGCCTATCTTGATCTTCGCCTGCTCCGCGGCTGCTCTATTGCCATGCATGCAAATCCATGCAGCCAACAGGCAGAAGAACTTGGATCCCGGGAAGTCGCCGCCTGAACAGGCTCTACGCGCCTACATCGACCGAGTGCAGGCGCAACATGCATCCGAGGTTGTCACGGAGGGGTCTATCTGGAGTGCGGAAGGGCGGCTTGTGCGCCTCGGAACCGATGCCAAAGCCGTCCGCATTCACGATGTTGTTTCCATCGTTGTTGTCGAGAGTCTCGCGGCATCGACTGACGGCCAGGTCAAGAATTCACGCGCATCCAATGCAAGCTCCAGCGTGTCGGCTCTTTTCGGCGCGCTGAAGCCATCGAATAGCCTTCAGCAACTTATTGGGCAGAACTCATCTTCGGGGTTAACCGCGCAGGGGCAGAGCACAACGAATTCAAACCTTTCTACGACGTTTGGAGGGGAAGTCGTTCAAGTTCTGCCCAACGGGATGCTTGTCGTCCAGGCCACGCGGCAACTCACCTTTTCCCAGCAGACCCAACTGATCAAACTACGCGGCCTAGTGCGTCCAGAGGACGTAAGCGCGCAAAATCAGGTTCTTTCCACGGCGATGACGGATCTTGAGCTAGAAGTTACCGGAAAGGGCATTGTGACCGATTCAACGTATCGCCAGAACCCGCTGGTGCGATGGCTGGTAAGGTTGCTGGTTTTTTAGCTTAAAGGGTGAATTCACATCGAAAGTGACTAACAAGATGATCGATTTTATCGAAGAGTTCGAACGCATGGAGTTGAGGGTTTCTAGAGGCTGGATTTTGTCAGCGGTCTGTGCAGCTCTCGCCATCGGGCTGGCGTGTGGCGAGACGCCCGGACGATTCGCCCGCGTTAAGGATGTGGCATTCATCGAAGGGATTCGTGACAATCAGCTGGTGGGCTACGGCCTGGTCGTTGGACTGCGAGGTACCGGTGACAGTTCGCAAACGGTCTTTCCCGCTCAGACTCTAGTTTCGGCCCTGGAGCGGATGGGCGTAACGGTTCCTCAAACCGGTTCGAACAGCGCCAGTAACATGCAGGTGAAAAATATGGCCGCGGTCTTCGTTGTGGCGACGCTTCCACCATTTAGCCGGCCGGGATATCGGGTGGACGTGACTGCGTCATCGGCGGGCGATGCGCGCTCCCTGGAAGGCGGGATCCTGCTGATGACACCTCTTTATGGTCCGGACGGGCAGATCTATGCCCAAGCGCAAGGGTCTTTAATATTGGGCGGGTATATGAGCACCGCGGCAGGGAATTCCCGTCAGCTGAATCATCCGACAACCGGACGGATACCGGGAGGAGCGCTTGTTGAGAGACCGGTACCGTTTGAATTGAAACAGATGCACACAATCAGCGTAATTCTGAACGAAGCAGACTTCCATACAGCGGAGCGCCTGGCTTCGGCGGTAAACGCTGCATTCGGATCGATTCGCGGGCATGCCGTGGATAGTCGAAGGATCGAGATCCTTCCACAGGCTGGCGAGGACCTTCCAGCACTGCTTGACCGAATCGAGGAGGTGGAGGTGGAGGTTGATCCGCGAGCTCGGGTAGTGGTGAATGAGCGGACCGGAACCATCGTAATTGGGGGATTAGTTCACTTGCAGCCGGTTTCCATCCTCCACGGCGGGCTCACAGTCAACGTGGTCGCAGAAACGCAGGTCTCACAGCCTGCACCGTTTTCCAACGGAACAACCCGCACAGTGCAACAGGCAACGTTGGAGGCTCAGGATAAACCGGTGAATCATATCGATCTTACGCAGGGAGCTACGGTTGAGGATCTTGTGGAGCAGCTTCAACGAATTGGCGCGGGAGCACGTGACGTGATCTCCATCCTCCAGGCAATGAAAGAAGCTGGCGCGCTCGAGGCGGATTTGGAGGTTCTTTAAGTGTGTGGAATTGATCAGATAGGAACCCGCCGGGGGGAGGGACAAGTGATGTCCTCGTCTCGCCTGATCGAGTCAGCGCAGGAGTTTGAAGCTCAGCTGATGAAGGAGTTGTTGCGCCCGATGACCGGCTCGGATGATGAAGATGAATCACGAACTGGTTTTGCCGGGGCTCTGACTGACTTTGCGGCCGAAGGTCTTGGGCGAGCTCTGAGCAAATCCGGCGGATTCGGCATTGCAGCAAGCATTGTTCACAGCCTTTCCGGATTCGGTACGCAATCGAGGGAAGATCCCGCGGTGGGAAAAAGTGGCAGCGATATGCGCGACAGACTCAAGTAAACCCTACTGTTGCCGATAAGCTCTGTAAGGAGGATTGCGTATGGAGATTCGGAACAATTCGGAAGCGCTGAAGACATTCCTGGGGGTGTCTGGTCTCGACTCGGTAGAGACACACCCGAAGCAGAGGACGGAATCCGTTTCGACGCAAGACATGGCTGGGGACCGCGCCACATTCAGTCGGGCGGCTTCTGAGGCTTCTCATTCGGCGGCTGACGCGGAGGTTCGAACCGAGAGAGTAATGGAGATTCAGAAGGCACTTGCTGCCGGCACATACAGCATTCCCGCATCGAAAGTCGCAGACAAGGTGATTGACGCGATGCTGCCGGGCAGTTTCGGCTCGGGAGAGTAATGAAGTGGCGAGAACGCCCTACCGCCTTCCCGTGGGCGGAAGCCGGATAGCTGGAAGGATAGCGATCATGGCCCACAAAGACCTGAATTCCGAGCTGAATAAACTTCTCGTGGAAGCTTGTCAAGCGCTTGGTCATCTTGATGCGGATCGCCTCGAATCGATGGCTCGCTACTGCGAAGAACTGATCGATGAAGCCAACCCAGCGGTGTTCTTACGGGCAGACGAGTGGGGAGTCGATCGCGAGATGGCGGTTTTTGAAAACCTGCTTGGGGCCACACGTGCAAATTTGCGGGTAATGCGGCGATCGTTGTTGATGAAGAACGAGCAAATCAGATACGGTCCAGGGCTTGCGAGATGCGACCGATACGCGGAGGGCGAAGATGGCGTCTATTAATTCCGCTTTCAACATCATCACGGGTGCTCTGGAGGCCGATCAATCCGCGCTGAATATCGTCGCCAACAACGTTGCCAACTCGAACACTCCTGGTTACACGCGGCAGTTACCCAACTGGCAGGAAGGAGCGCCGGTCCAGATTAATGGATTAAGTTACGGAACCGGGGTCAAGGAGAGTGGGCCGACGTCGGTTCGCGATCGGGTGCTGGAGGAGCGGCTTACTCAGCAGCAGCAGGCGGCTTCGGCTTCTGCGGCGCGTCAATCGGCATTGGCTTCGATCCAGTCGCTCTTCACGCCTGCTTCAGGGTCGGCGAGTTCAATGGCCGGAGACATTGGAAGCGATATCACGAGTTTCTTCAACTCTTTTGCATCCCTTGAGGCGAACCCCACGGACAGCGCACTGCGTGACCAGGTTCTGTCGGCGGCGCGTACGCTTGCCGGAGACATCTCGAACGCTGGGGCGAGTCTAGAGGCGGAACGCACTTCGCTCGACCAGGAAGCTGGCAGCATCACCAGCCAGGTGAACTCTCTGACTTCGGCAATCGCGCAACTGAATCTTGAGATCCAGGCGAACTCGCCGAATGCGGATGCGGGGGTGCTCGAAGACCAGCGTCAACTGGATCTCGGCAAACTTTCGCAACTGGTCGGCATCAATGAAATTACGACTGAAAACAATGGAATCTCTGTTACAACGACTTCGGGCGAGATGCTGGTTTCGGAGGGATCGAGCTATCCGCTCACCTCTGGTGAGCAAAGCGGAGTGACGCATTTCTTCATTGGCGCAATGGACGTCACAGCCTTTCTTGGTTCCGGCGACGGGCAGCTCGGTGGGCTGATCACGGCGAGGGACCAAGACATTCCCGCGGTTCTTGCGAAGTTAGATGAACTTGCTTACGACATATCGACTCAAGTAAATGCGCTCAACAATAGCGGCTCGGACCTCAACGGGAACACCGGAACGGCAGCCGCTCCGCTCTATATTTTCAATCAGCCTGCTTCGGTTGCGGGAAGCGCTTTGAATATGAGCGTGGTGATGACGGACCCATCGCAGATTGCTGCGGCCGCTGCAGGACAGGGCAGCGGAAACAATTCGAATGCACTGGCGATGGCGGCGCTTGCTACCCAGTCGATCGTGGGTGGGCTGACGCCGTCGGGATTTTATTCAAATTTTGTAACGGCTTTGGGAGCAATAGTGGAACAGGTTCAGAATGAAAACGCGGCGGAAGAGACGTCCGTGGCGCAGCTGCAAACGGCGCGCAACGCGCTTTCGAGTGTGAACCTCAATGATGAAGCCTCGTTGATGCAGCAGTTCGAGCGCAGTTACCAGGCTGCCTCGCAGGTTTTCTCGATTCTGAATACGATCATGGCCACGGCCATCAATCTTGGTCTGCAGACAGCTGTATCGTCCTAGGCAATTTGCAGCCTGCGGTCGATGGTTTACCGGTGGCTGTTCGAGGAGTATCGTGCAATGCGCGTTGATCCGGCATATGTGACAAATCTTGTGAGCGCGCTCGACCTCGCGCAGGGGCGAGAGCAGCAGCTTCAGCAATGAACTTTCGAGCGGTGTGCGCATCAACTGCCTGAGTGATGACCCGGTTGGGGCAGGGCAGAATGTTCTGCTGTTGAATCAAATTCAGCGCGATGACGATTTTACGCAGACGTCCGGAATGATTACCGGGCAACTGCAGGTGGCGGATTCGGCTCTGGGCAGCGTGGTTTCGCAGCTGACGCAGGCAATTTCGCTGGCAACCAGCGCCAACAATGGAACGATGAATGCGAGTGACGTCCAGGCCATCGGGAACCAGATCGCCGGGATCCTGAGCGAGGTGGAGTCGCTGGCAAACAGCAACTACCAGGGCCAATATATTTTCGCGGGTGGAAAGACGACCACGCAACCCTTCACAACTTCAAATACCACGTCGCCGGCTGTGACTGCATATAGCGGCGACAGCGATGTGAATTATCTGAAGACTCCCAATGGGCAGAAAATTCAACTCAACGTGCCGGGTGACCAGATTTTTCTTGGCTCGAGCAGCGTGTTCGGTGTGTTGAATAACCTGGTGGCGGATTTTTCAAGCGGAACAGTGAACGCTGTACAGGCTCAACAGGACACGCAGGCGTTGACGGCTACTCTCAATTACGTTTCGCAACAGCGGGTGGTGATCGACAACTCCATTACGCAACTTACCGACGCAGGAGGCGCCATCACGACGGAGAAGACGCAGCTCTCGGTGGCGCAGACGAACCTGATGCAGGCGGATCTTGCCACGGTGGCCACCCAACTCTCGCTCTCGAAGACCCAGCAGACGGCTCTCGAGTCTGTGATCGCGCAGCTGGGATCGGGGAGCTTGTTCGACAAACTGCGGTGACCGGGGGGGTGTCGATCTATCTGAATCTGGCTCCAAATTACTCTTTCCAAAGAGATTAGAAGAGGGGCTCTGCTCTAAATTCCTCTGTCTATTGTATTTATGGCCAGATTCTTGCTGCAAAAGGACTTAACGCGAGAGATCTAGTTCGAACTGATCTTTCTCACGAAGTCGATTTATATGAATCACAAGCAGAGAATACGAAGGCAAGATGTGGTTCGGATTCATGATGCCATTGTGCGCTTTTTTCACATAATTACCTGCAAAGACAGGAAACAAAGTTTTGCGTCTGTAATGAGAGAGATAAAAGCGACCGAGCCACTGCGCGAACTTGACACACGCGCGAAGGACGGTCGAGTTGCAGTGGTTTGAGCGCTGCTATTCTCAGTGGGGGGAAATGCAAGCTTGTTTGGGGCGCTGAAGTTCATCTGGAATGCGACGCGTGGGCATCGGCTGGCGCCATGGCGGAGTGAGTTTCTGAAGTGGCGGGTGGAGACTTATTCCGGCAAGCCGGCGGAGACTCTGCGAACGCGGGATATTTTCGGCTTCATGTGGGAGTCGAAGTGGGAGCTGCTGGATTTTCTCTTTTGGACCGGAAGGGTGCATAAAGAGGCGCGGCGGAGGCCTTGAGGGGAAGGCAACCGTTGCTGAAATGAAGGCCGCCGCGTGAATGAGGCGGCCTTTCTGTTTCTCTGAGAACAGGATCTGCGAACGGCATTTTAGAGTACAGGGAAAGTCAGGGTCGGACCGGTGCGCTTGTTGTACATTGAGTCCCCGTTGTAGGTGCCCACGACGCTGTGTTGGCCCTTGCTCAGCGAAGCAGTTGTGAACCGCGCAGTACCCCCGCTGAGAGTTGCGGTGGCAAGAACCGTCGAGCCTTCCCGGAACGTTACGGTGCCGGTCGGAGTTGGATTACCCGGTACACTGGGCGTCACCTTAGCGCTAATGGTCACCACGCCCTGATTGGTTCCTGCAGCCGTCTCCTCCATCTGAACGCCGCCCTGGTTCAGGAAGACGGGAATTGCGGTGGAACGGTCCAGGGTCACGGCTGCGTCAGGCAGGCCGTCTCCGTTGAAATCGCCCGAGACAATGGACGTAGGAGTACTCCCAAGCTGGTACGCAACAGCAGGGGCGAAGGTCCCATTGCCATTGGAATAGAAGAGACGCATGGAACTCTCGCCGTTGTCGACAACCATCAGGTCTGCGAGTCCGTTGCCGCGAAGAGAGGCCGCGGTGATGCCTTCAAGGAATGTGCCGGCGGTAAAAGTTGTGCCGGTCGTGAACCCTCCGGATCCGTTGCCGAGCAAAATCGTGATTTTGGTGGTGCTGGCGGCGGCGATGTCGAGTTTGCCGTCGCCATTGAAGTCTCCAATCGCCACATCGAAAGGATTGGCCGTAACCGTGTATTGTTTCGCCGCCTGGAAAGTGCCATCGCCTTTGCCGAGGAACACGCTAACGGTGGAACTGCCGTAGTTGGCTGTGACGGCGTCAAGCTTGCCGTCTTTGTTAATATCGCGAACCAATACCGCATTGCCAGTGGTACCGCCGAGGCTATAGTTCACTTCAGGCTTGAATGTACCGTCTCCGTTGCCAAGAGTTACCGTAAGTTGGGTCTCCCCTACCGTGACGAGGTCGGCCTTCCCGTCACCGTTCAAATCACCCGCGACGGTGGAAAGAACAGCAATTGAACGGGCAGAAGTACCGATATTGGCTGGAATCGAAGTGGGAGCGGAGAACGTGCCGTTGCCGTTATTGAATAAAACGCCCTGACCCGTTAGCAGGTCCACGGCTCCGTTCTGATCGAAATTAGAAATGCCCAATGGACCAAGATTCGACTCCGAAGGAGCCGAGAAGATACCGGGCCCAGTCGTCAACATCTGATTAGTGTTCCCGTTACCGAAGGCGGTGTAGAGAGTCTCTTGCTCAAAGGTTCCTTTGGGTCCGAGATCCACCCCCCGAATCACAAGGTCCGCAAAGTTGTCGCGGTTGAAGTCGGAGGATTTCAGATCAAGCGAATAGCTTCGCAGATCGGTTGCCGCTGGTGCGCGGAGATAACCCCCACTCGTGCCCCTCAGAACCTGTACGCCACCCTTCATCACCACAAGGACGTCGCGTTTTCCGTCGCCGTCTGTATCGCCGTTGAGGAGGGCGACGAACTCCCGGTAGTTTCTCCAGACTGCATAACTCGCAATAGCAGGAAACACCAGGCGGCCACCCGGACTCATCAGTTTCATGGAAACGGTTGAGCTTAGCCCGTTGTAGACCACGAGGTCGGCGCGTCCATCGTTGTTGAAGTCGCCCTGCGTCAATCCAAAGCCGCTGTTGCCCGCGTCATCAAGAATTGGAGAGGTGTGGTTGAAGGTGCCGTCTCCGTACCCAGTAAGAACGCGGAGGGAAGGAATCTCTCCGGTGCCTGTGTAGTAGATGGTGAAGCCTTCGTTAGCAAAAATAAGGTCCGGAATCGCATCTCCGTTGTAATCGGCGATCGCTATTCCTCCGGCGAGGTTGCCGAGAGAGTTACTTGCCAGTGCCCGGAATGTTCCATCGCCGTTTCCGAGGAGCACCTGATACAAGTCGCCGCCATCGCCGCCATCAGAGAAAACCAAATCGAGCTTGCCATCACGGTTGACATCACCAATGACGGAGGAGGACGGCGTTATCGTAAGCGCTGTAGACTTTGGTGCCGCAAAGGTGCCGTTTCCGTTGCTTGCGTAGAGCATCACGACTCCGGCGCCGCCCGTGGCAAGGAACAGGGCCAAATCCGAGTTTGAATCGCCCGTGAACTTGCCGACGAGCAGACCGACCGCCGTTCCGGTGAAGGAGATTGTTTTCGGAGGTTGGAACGTTCCGTCGCCATTGCCAAGAAATACCTGAACGATTCCGGTGCTCAGAGCGGCCGCGAAATCGATATTGCCGTCGTGATTGAAGTCACCAGCCCCAACGAATCCAGTGGTGTTCGCGGGAAGGGTGCTGAACACTTTCGGCGTCGTATAAGCGCCTGTTGAAGTGGCCAGGGTCACGGTGATAGCGGAACTCGTCCCTCCCGAAGGGGCTACGAGCGCCAGCATATCGGTACGGCCATCATGATTGAAATCTGTGGTTATGGCACTCAGAACCGTGCCCCCCAGTGCATAAACGGGAGCTTGCGCAAAGCGGCTTTGAGCGGGAGCAGTTAGAAGGGAGACGGATCCAAACACGAGGGGTACGATAAGCCTTCTCAGGCTGGAGTGATGAGCCATGGCTATACCTGCGTCACTGGATTGGCGAACAAAAAGCCGGTATCACGTTCCTGAAAAGAAAAGACAGGACCCCACGGGCTCAGATGTCCGACTCAGGTCGCCGGGATGTACGTGACATGGACTAAATTCGGTTCGGGATTGGGCGAACGCGGGATCAGTGCGGAGTGCTGTCGGAATAAGGTCTGCGGAGATTGCTTCGGGACCAAGCTGCGTTGTTCTCAGTACTGAAGATGAATTTGAGGGTGCCGCCGTTCATCAGCTCCTGGTGGGTGACGTAGGTTCGATCGAGGGATTTGCCGTTGAACTGGACGTCTCTCAGAAACGGGTGGTCGTCGCTGCGATCGGCGCTCTCGATGGTTAGTGACTTGCCGGAGGGCAGATGAAGAATGGCGCGATCGACGAAGGGACGGCCGAGGACATACTGGTTGGAGGCGGGTGCGACGGGATAGAAGCCCAGAGCTGTGAAGACCAGCCAGGCGGACATCTGGCCGAGGTCGTCGTTGCCCACGAGGCCGTCGGGAGTGGGCTTGTACTGCGAGTCAACGATCTGCTTAAGGCGGGACTGGGTTTTGAGGGGCGCGCCGGCATACATATAGAGATAGGCGAGGTGGTGGCTGGGCTCGTTGCCGTGGATGTACTGGCCGATCATTCCGGAGATGTCTTCGACATTGGCGTAGGAGGCGGGGTCGACCTTCTGGTCGAACATGGCGTCGAGCTTGGCGATCAGCTTGTCAGGGCCGCCGAGTGAATTGATGAGACCCTGCTCGTCCTGAGGCTGATACCAGGAGTATTGCCAGGAGTTGCCCTCGGTGAAGCCGCTGCCTGCTCCTGCTTTTGCGGGGTCGAAGGGTTTGCGGTAGTCGCCGTTTTCAAGGCGGGGCTCGATGAAGCCGTCGGCGGTGTTGAAGTTGTTGCGCCAGTTGGCGGCGCGCTTTTCGAACTCTGACGCAACCTGCTGGTTGCCCATGTCGCGGGCCATGCGCGCGATAGCCCAGTCGTCGTAGGCGTATTCGACGGTCTTGGATGCGGCTTCATCATCGTTGTCAACAGGGACGTAGCCGAGCTTCATGTAGGAGGCGAGGTGGCCGTAGGGGCCATAGGTGGCGCTGGCGACCATGGCGCTGAGCGCGGCCCGGGCGTCGTAATCGCGGATTCCTTTCATGTATGCGTCGGCGATGATGGGGACGGAGTGATATCCGATCATGCACCAGGTTTCCTGTCCCTGAAATTGCCAGATGGGGAGAATGCCGAAGGGGCTCTCCTGTTGCGAGGCAATAAGCGAGCGGACGAGATCGTTGGTGCGAGCGGGCGGCTCGAGGATGGTCATGAGGGGCTGTTCGGCGCGGTAGGTGTCCCAGAGAGAGAGCGTGGAGACGAAGCGGAACCCGCTGGCGCGATGGACCTGGTTGTCGGGGCCGCGGTATTCGCCGTTCACGTCCATGCTGGTGCTGGGCGCCATGAGCGCGTGATAGAGGGCGGTGTAGAGCGACTTCTGCATGGCGGGGTCGGCAGTGAACTCGACGCGGGAGAGTTCGGTGCGCCATGCCTGCTGGGTTTTGGCGCGGACGGCGTCAAAGTCGAACGCCGGGACCTCGGCATCCATGTTTTCGATTGCGTTTTGTTCGCTCACGGACGAGAGCGCAACTTTGACGATGAGCGGTGCGGAGGAAGGATGGAAGTCGAAGACGGCTTCGAGAGCGCGGCCTTCGATGCTCTGAGTGTCGTTCGCCGAGGTGCCGGGGGTTTTGAATCCCTTGTAGGGAGGGGGATCTTCTTCCTTGTTGTAGAGCGCCTGGCCGGAGAGTGGGGCGGAGAAGCGCATGGCGAAATAGAGTTCGCGGCCGGGCGCCCATCCGCGCGTCTGGCGCATTCCGGTGATGGTGCCGTCGGGGCGGATGCGGATGCGTGACCAGAGAACCTTGCCGGGGTAGTTGTAGATGCTGCTGCGGAGATCGAGCAGGATGTGACGCGGAGTGCTGTTGGGAAATGTGTAACGGTGGACCCCGACGCGATCGGTGGCGGTGAGCTCGGCGCGGACATTGGAGTCCTGGAGTTGGACGGTGTAGTAGCCGGGCTCGGCATGTTCGGCGGTGTGCGAGAAGCGGGAGCGGTATCCGGAGTTGGGCTTGTCGGGATCGCCGGGTTCGAGGGGGACGTTGTCACCGGTGAGGGGAGTGATGAGGAAGTCGCCGAGATCGCTGTGGCCCGCGCCGGAGAAATGGGTGTGGGAGAAGCCGAGGATGGTGGTGTCTTCGTAGCGGTATCCGGCGGCCCATTTGTAGCTTTGCTTGAAGTAGCGGATCTGTGTGTCGGGCGAAAGCTGCACCATGCCGAAGGGAGCGGTGGCGCCGGGGAAGGTGTGTCCCTCGGGGCCGGTGCCGATCATGGGATCGACGAGTTTGATGGGGTCGGGTGCCTGCGCGAGCGAGATGGTGGCAATGATGAGTGCGCCGAGGCACAGGAGTTTTTGCATGGATTAACAGTACAGCAGAGGCTGGGTCTCGCAGGAATCGTGGGGACTGTTGCCGAGTTCGTTTGAACAGCGATGCGTCCCTCCCATGTCTCAGACGCGAGACATGGGGCACCCAGCTTATCGGGTGGCGATCACCTATGATCGGAGGCGAGCGTCTTACTTTTGGGAGTGTTGATCGAGGATGAGATTGCTGGTCTGCCTGTGGACAGGAACTCTGTTGTGGGGATTTGGCTTGGGCATTTGTTGCTCGGGCACAGCAGCCGCAGTTGCCGCCGGTTGAGCCGCCGCAGCCGATGCCTGCTTCGCAGACGAACGGACCGACGATTCGCGTGACGACGCAGGAGGTACTGGTTCCGACGCTGGTGGTGAAGCCGCATGTGGGCGGAATCGTGTATGGGCTGAAGCCGTCGGATTTTGTGGTGGAGGATAACGGAGTGCCGCAAAAGATTCACGTGCAGGAGGAACTGGATACCGCTCCGATTGCACTGGTGGTGGCGATGGAGGAAGGGAGGTCGGGCTGGCTCGAGTTTCAAAAGCTTGGGAAACTGGGACCTCTGCTCGATGTATTTCTGTCTGATCCGCGGAGCCAGGCGGCACTGGTGGGGTTCAGTTCGAAGCCGCGGCTGATTCATGATTACACGCACTCGGAGGAGGAACTGGCACAGAGTTTGCAGCAACTGGAGCCTGGCGATGGCGGGGCAGCGATTCTGGACACGATTAGTTACGGAGTAGATCTGCTGGAGGATCAGCCGAAGGATTTCCGGCGGGTGCTGCTGTTGATTAGCGAGCAGCGCGATCACGGCAGCAAGCACACGAAGCCGGCACAACTGGTGAGCAAGATCGGGCGATCGGATGTGCTGGTTCTGAGTATTTCCTATTCGCCGGCGAAGGCAGAGATTGCGCACGACATCAAGGGCTCGGGAGAAGATCCGACGATGAGCATGGTGTCGACACTGGTGATGGCAGTGCAGGCGTTCAAGAAGAATCTGGCGAAAGAGATCGCGGTGATGAGCGGCGGGGAGTACATGACGTTTGTGGGCGATCATCGGTTCGAGGATCGGGTGATGGAGGCCGCGAAGGAGGTGCGCAACCGCTACCTCATTACGTTCAGCCCGTCGAATCCAACGCCGGGACTGCATACGATTCGCGTGCGCACCGTAGAGGATTATGGGGCGAAGATCGTTGCGCGCGCGAATTACTGGGTGGAGCCGAAGCAGTAGAGTGGCGCGATAGGGGATCCGCAGTATAGACATCGCTCAGGGGCTAAAGCCCTCCCTTGTTGAGGAGGCTTTTCGGCACGACTAAAGTCATGCCCTGACGCTCAGTGCTTTTCTTGAGAGAGGTCTCGAGGAACGGTGAGTTTTGTGGTTTCCTTGATGCCCTGACCTTCGACGAGGGTGTAGATGGCGTCGGCGGGGATGTCTTTGAGGTCCTCGACGAGGCCGCCCGGCCAGCGGATTTCGATGTGCGTCATGGTGGTGGCGCTGCCGAGGCCGAAGTGGAGGCGCTGATCGTTGGTGGAGAGATAGCTGCCACCGGCGCGAACTTCGTCGATGCGATTGATCGGGCCTGCGGGCGAGGCCGTAGTGACGGTGACGCGAGCTCCGATGGCTGCCTTGTTGCCATGAGTTCCGACGAGGCGGAAAAGTACGCGGTGGTTCGGATTTTTCGTTTCATTTAGGAAGAGCGATGGTGGTGCACCGACGTTCCAGGCGACGACGTCAATGTTGCCGTCGTTATCGATGTCGCCGAAAGCGGTTCCGCGACGCGACTGGAGCGAGCCCTGATTCAAACCGGAGGGTTCGGTGATGTCGGTGAATTTGCCCTTGCCGTTGTTGCGAAACAGGAGAATGGGTTCGAGGTAGCGCGGATCAGTGGGCAGGGCATCGATGAGTGGCGTGAAGTTGCCGTTGGCGACGAAGAGGTCGTTCCATCCGTCGTTATCGAAGTCGGCGAAGCCTACGCCCCAGCGTGTCATGTTGCGATCGACGCGGCCGAGACCGGAGACGTAGGTGTCGTCAACGAAGCCTTGTGCGGGGTCGAAGTGGTAGAGACTGAGAGGCTGGTGTGCGTAGCGAGTTAACACAGGGCTGAGAGTGCCGTCGTGGTAGACGTCGCCGAAATCGGCCGCCATGTTGCCAAGAAATTCGCCCTGTTCGCCGACGGTGACGACGGATGAGACGCCGAGATCTTCGAAGTTTCCGTCGTGTTTGTTGTGAAAGAGGTAATTGGCGCTCATGTCGTTGGTCACGAAGAGATCGGGCCAGCCGTCGTTGTCGTAGTCGACCCAGATGACGCCCATGCCCAGGCGATGATCGGGGTTGCTGACGCCGGCTTTCGCAGCGACCTCCTCGAAGGTTCCATCGCCGCGGTTGCGGTAGAGCAGGTCAGTGTAGCCATCATGTGCGACGGGCTGCTCGATATCGATGCCGCGATAGCCGAAGCCTTTGTTTCCGGGGCCGGGCAGGTGGTTCAGATCGGTATAAACGTAGCGGGAGACAAAGAGATCGAGCCGGCCGTCGTGGTCGTAGTCGGCCCAGGCCGCGCCGACCGAGAAACCGCCTCCAGCAACGTGAGCTTTTTCTGTGACGTCTTCGAATTTGCAGCCGCCAAGGTTGCGATAGAGGACGTTGTGTCCGTAGCCGGTAACGTAAATATCGGCGAGGCCGTCGTTGTCGTAGTCGCCGATGGCAATGCCCATGCCCCAGCCCTTTGTGGTGAGGCCGGACTTGAGCGTGATGTCGGAAAAGTGGAGGGGGGATTCCTGGTGATAGAGGGTCACCATGAGGTCGCCGCCCTTCTGGTAGCGGTCGATGCTTGAGTCGTTGACGCTGACGATGTCGAGCTTGCCGTCGTTGTCGCAATCAAATAAAGCGATGCCGCCGCCCATCATTTCAACGAGGTACTTCTTTTGAAGGGACGCAGGTGGGGCGGTGTTGAGACCGGCTTCGCGGGAGGCGTCGCGGAAACGGATTGCAGGCTGTGACGGCGGGGTCTGGGAAAGGGAGGCGATCGCAAGGGCGAATGGCGCAAAAGCGGAGAGCAATCTGCCAAGTGTCAATCTGCACCGTATCATCCGAATCCTGGTCGAATGATATCGCAGGAAGCAGACCGCATTCGAGCAGGTTGGAGCATGTCGATATCTTGTGTGGATTGGGGCAGTTGAGAAGACGTCGCCGTTTCCTAAAAAGGTGCAGATGTGGGGAGAAGCCCGCGCCATCGGCAGCCGCATCCTCGCGCCGCCCATTCGCATTACGCAATATGGCGCGACCTCCCTGCAGATTGCTCAATGAGTTACTGATTCGGTGATACACTTCGCTCGGAAAGACGACGAACCCATGAAACCACCATCGAACGTCAAGACTCCAGCGCAATACATCGCCTCACTGCCCGCCGATCGTGCGAAGACGATTACGACGGTGCGCGCACTCGTGAACAAGCACATTCCGAACGGCTATGAGGAGTGCCTCGTCTGGGGAACGATCGGCTGGACGATCCCCCTGTCGCGATATCCAGATACTTACAACAAGCAGCCGATCTGCTACGTCGCGGTCTCGTCGCAGAAGAGCTACTGCTCCCTCTACCTGATGGGTGCGTTTTGGAGTGCTGATCAACTCGATCGGTTGAAGGCCGCGTTCAAGACGGCAGGGAAGAAGCTTGACATGGGGAAGTGTTGCGTTCATTTCGAATCGCCGGACGATTTGCCGCTTGAAGCGATTGGCAAGTTGATCTCGGCGATCTCGAGCGAGAAGTGGATCGAGATGTACGAACAATCGCGATTGAAGACGAAGGCGGGGCAAGCGCAGACGTCGAAGCAGGGCACCCCACCGGCGAGAAAGGTGGCCGCCAAGCGCGTAGACACAAAGCGTGGGCGGTAAATTTTCGTAGCAGCATGACTCGCCTCTGGGCCTGTCGTTTCCCGACTTGAGAGGCGAGCCGCCTCACCGATCCGACGCCGGCTTGCCTTCGATGGCGCAGAGAATGGTCCCTCAGATTGCCGTCAGGGGATAGCCGAGCGGCAGTAACAAAGTAATTACTTCATTATGACAACTGCTTGGACTGCCTAGCCTAAGCTCTGGGTGGTTTTCTGCACTCCCGCCTACAAGGAAAACTCTTCCGCTGCACGTCCCGATCTGCCGGATTGCGGTTGTGCAAGTGCGGTGGGTTCACTCTCTGGAGGCTAGAAAATGAAGAGGTTGCTCTCCCTTTCCACGGCGCTATGGCTGCTTGCACATTGTGCGGCTCCTATCGCCAGCGCACAACGTTACGTTGAAATCAAGCTTGTATCCAACCGAGCCGGAACAGCGGCTAAAACCGACAAATTTCTGATCAATCCCTGGGGGCTCTCGCGGTTGACCGGAAGCCCATGGTGGGTCTCGGACAATGGCACTGGGTTTGCAAGTTTGTATAGCGGGAACGGTACGATCGCCCCTCTCGATGTCTCGATCCCACGCTCGAATCCTGCCAACGGGGCATTCAAGGCGGGTACGCCGACCGGCACTATCGCGAATGGAAGTCTCACAGATTTCCTGCTGGCACCAGGGATGCCGGCGGTGTTCATGTTTGCCACGATCGACGGAACGATCTCTGGCTGGAATCCGGCGGTGGGAGTGGCCGCAGGCGCGTCGCCGCCTTCCAAGCACTCCGTAATCGTGGTGAAGACGACAGATGGATCGGTTTTTACCGGGTTGACGAGCGCCACTATCAACGGCAAGCGGTACCTCTACGCTGCCAACTTCGGGAAGGGAACAGTGGACGTTTTTGACAATGCGTTCCATCACGTCACGTTGCCATCAATCGGGGATCAGATGCCGTTTGCGGATCAGCAGCTTCCAGCCAACTACGTTCCGTTCAACGTGCAAGCAATTGGGAATGACATCGTGGTGACCTACGCACTGCATGAACCCGGCAACCCGATTGAGACGGACGGCCCGGGATTGGGACGGGTAGACATCTATTCATCGAGCGGCCAACTGCTTCGGAGTCTTGCCCACGGCGATTGGCTCAACGCACCGTGGGGAGTTGCCCTGGCTCCGCTGGATTTTGGGACATTCAGTCACGCGCTACTGATTGGCCAATTTGCTGGCGGAGGGACCACGGAGAATAGTGGAACGATCGCGGCTTATGATCTGGCGACGGGTCACTTTCTCGGGCAATTGAAGACATCGACGGGTGGAGTGCTGGCGGTCAACGGATTATGGGCATTAAGCCCCGGCAATAGCGCCTCTGCAAGTAGCTATGATTCGTCGGGAGCGCCGGCCTCAGAGGTTTACTTCACGGCTGGTCCAAATGGCGGGTCTGGAGGTCTCTTTGGTTACCTGGAACCTGCGGCCGCGGACTTAGTAGTGGGGAACGATCAGTAATCTCCGCACGAAAAAAGAGAGGGCATCACTTCCTTACTCAGATGCCCTCTCTGCATTTCAGATCTTGGCGCGTGAGCAAGGAGCTCACGCCGTCCGGGAGGATGTTGTGCCCCCACGTGGTGCCCGGTGCAATACTGAACATCCTTTTTCCCTGGCCCTGGCATGGGATCCAAACTCGACGCTGGTGGTCCATTAGCCGTGAATCGTCACGAATCTGCCGTCCTAACAGGCGCCCTCCGCAACACTTTGTCTCTCCTGGAGCGCTGAGGTTAAAGTGGCAATACCCACTCTCAGCGAACTTCAGTACCTCATTGGCCGCGCCACCGCGAAGCTCGAAGATGCAGAGATCGGAGTCCATCGGGGTGAAGACTAGGTGGAAATCCTCTCGGCAAATGCTCTCCGATAGGCCGTGAAAAGCTCGAAGGATCATCCGACACCGTAGAACGCCTCGACTTCCTGTGAGTTCATGCAACCGAACTTCCGTCTGCCGCGGGAGTTTTCCGCAAGTTGTTATGCGGATGCGATTCAGGCTGCTTGTGCCAAGCGCTCGGAGGGGCGGGAATTGGGAAGCGCGAAACCGACGGCAATGATCCAGATGAAACCGGGGAAGCGCGTGAGGGGAATAAGGAAGAGGAGCTGCGGGAGAATGAGATGAAACACGCTCAATTCACCACAGGCTGCAAGGAAGAGGCCAAGAATCATGACCCATCTGGGAATCAGCCTGGAAAGGCCTGCGGAGACGGAGACGCCTGCCATCAGCAGGCCCATGGGGATAGAGAAACCTGGACCGCCGAGCGCGTAGGAAAAATAGTTCAATGTGAGGACAATGTTTGGATCTGAGTTGACCGTAGGTCGAAGAAGCGTCCAGATGGCGAGAGCTGCGGCTATGCCGTTGAAGACGGTGAGGAAGCCTCCGAAGAGGGCGATGTAAACGCCGGCGGCACGAATACCGAGGAATCGCAGCCTGCTGACCACGACAGCCGTGAATAGTCCGAGACAGACAGTGGCTCCGGTTTGCAAGAAGAGGCATATGAGGACGCGCGATTGCTGCGTCTGGAAGAAGTGAGTGATGACAGCTGGAGATTCCCACGGGCCGGGCCAATAGGGAAGACCGCCGAACATGGTTACGGGGAACAGTCCGGCATTGAAGAGAACGGCGTAGAGCAGGGCGAGAAGCCAGAGTGGCGGGCTGGGGTGCTTTACGAAGTCTGCGGGGGCGATTTGCGATGCGGGGAAAGTCATAGCGCACTCCTCAGGCGGGGATTGGGAGCTTGCGAACGCGTGGCGCGGCTGAGAGGCCGGGCAACGAACAACTCGAAGACAAGAACGTTTATGGAGAAGCCGATCCAGAATGCGATGCCGAAGAACTGTTGGGGTACAAGGTGGGTTGCGCGGCCGGTGGCGAAGAAAACACCCATGACAGGACGTGTTGTGGCGATGCCAAGAAGAATGGCGATGGAGCGGAGTTCCCAACGGCGGGCAGGCATGGAGTCGTCGTTTCTCTGGTAGCCCCAGGCGCGCGCGAGCGAGAAGAGGAAGAGCGTGTCGAAGAAGAAGACCGCGGAACGCTCGATCCCGCCGCCGATGGCGTAGGCGCTCATAGGGTAGGCGGTGAGGCCGACGATGGCGCCGAGTGAGTAAAAGGCGATATTCATCCAGGCGGGGCGGGGCGCACGACGAAATACAACAACCGGCGCGATGACAACGAAGAGCAACGCAGGGAGAATGTGCGCGAGGGTGAGTGCGGATGCGAGGCAAAGGCGTCATCGAGGCCGTCCATCTGGGGCGGTCCGCCCTCGGAGGGTTTCACGAGAGCGAAGAGTCGGCGCAGGACGACAGCGACCGAGATCGCAATGCAGATCCAAAATCCGATTCGGAGCCAAAGTGAGAAGCGAGGGGGCTGTTGCCCGGGGGAATCAACTTCCATAGGCGACCTCCAACAGAATCAGAGAATAGTATTTGTTTTACATATTGTCAAAGTAAATAAAAACCGCTAAGATCAATCACTGTGGAAAGCGCGCAAAATCCTTCCTGCAAACGGCCTTATGAGCTGGGGAAACGCCTGGAGCAGATGGACCGAAGCAAGGCAGCGATCCTCACTGCTGCGCGGGATCAGCTCGAAGCAGGGGGAGTGCGGGAGTTTTCGATGGAGTCGCTGGCGAAGGCTAGCGGCGTGACGCGGCAGACCATTCACAATCTGTTCGGCACACGAGCGGGAGTGCTGGAGGCGCTTTTCGACCAGATCGCCATCGGTGGCGGGATGGAGCGGATGCGCGAGGTGATGACGGCAAGCAGCCCGGAGGCAATGCTTGATGGGTTCATCGGCGTGTTCTCCAACTTCTGGGCGAAGAACCGGTTGCTGCTAAGACGGATTCACGGAATTGCGGCGATCGACCTGGAGTTCGGTAAGGCTGTTCAGGCCAGGAACCAGCGGCGGCAGATGGCTGCTTCGAGAGTGCTGGAACGACTCGACGGAGGGACTGGTGCGGAAGGAAGACAAGAACGAGCGGCGCGCCTTGTGGCTCTTACTTCGTTTGAGTTTTTCGATGCGCTGGGTGAAGCGCTGGGAAGCACAGAGTCCGCTCAGAAACAACTTCCAGGGGTGATCAAGGGAGCGTTGAACATGAGCGGACGAGATACTTAACCGTTCAATTTGGCGAGAACCGACAGCACTCAAGCGGCGCTGATGGTTCTGCGAGTGTGATTGCACACGACCCCATAGATCACAACCTCGATCCAGAAGATTGTGATTCCAGTGACGACTGCGTCGGTCATGAATCGTTGAGATCCGTGAACTCCATCGGGAATTCCCGAGGCCACTGCGGTGATGATCGCGGCGATGACCGCTATCACGAAAGCGCCAGCGAGCACGATTCTGTCGGCTGCCGGGGAGCGACGTCGAGGTCGCGGAACGACTGGCGGGGTGTTTCGATACCAGCTGATAAACCAGAAAAGGATGAGCACGAGGCCCAGCGCAGAGCTGAAGTATTGAAAAATTCCGTACCAGGGGCGGGGTCCGAACAAGGGGAGATTCACCTTGACGCGGAGGAAGTGCCAATGATGGTAGGGCCAATAATCATCGTGCGTAAAAGAGTCCCAAAGGATATGAGTGGCAACTCCTACGAGAAGCGACAGCAGGATGATCGCGAAGCGGGAAAAGGACCTGATGGAGAGCGAATGGGGGCCCATTTGAATCCTGTCGCGCGCACCGTCGGGCAGGCAGGCCGAAAGCGGCCCCTTGGCGTAGCGGTGAAAGAGCCAGAGGGCGATGAAGCCTGCGGGGAGATCGAACTCAAACACGCCCGCAAAGGTGTGGCCGAAGCCATCGCGATGCGCAAAGGGGATGAAGTATTCCATATCGGGGGCAAAACAGCCGAAGACGACGGCGGAGAGGACCAGGCGTGTGCGGCGAAAGGGAAGCGCGGCAGCCGCGTGGGAGAGCGTAAAAGGCATTACAAGAATTATGACGGTTTATTTCGCAGGAACCAAAGGAGGGCTGACAGCAGTTCGACAGGAATTGCCCGGTGAGTTGAAGGCTTTCGCCGGGTCAGATGGAGTTAGCCAAAGTTGCTCTGAACGACTGTGCCCTCTAGAGATACGGATGAAATCGCATTGCGAGGCAGTGTTTGTCATCACCGAGACTGTGCGGGGCATGCTCCCCAGTTGTAGAGAGGGAGGTGGGTTTTGAGCCGCAAGTCATTCATGGTAATCTCAATGCAGACACTTGAGAGTGGACTGAGAACGTAAGAGGAGTAATTCACGCCGTGCTGGCGACTGCAAAGAAAACTTCATTAATTGAACGCTTCCGCACCCATGAGACGGACACCGGTTCCCCGGAAGTCCAGATTGCGATTCTGAGTGAGCGGATTGGCGAACTTACTGAGCACTTCAAAACCCACAAGAAGGATCATGCTTCGCGCCGTGGTCTGTTGATGCTCGTGAGCAAGCGCCGCCGCCTGCTGGACTACTTGAAGGCCCATGATTCCGACCGCTACCGCGACGTAATCACCAAGCTCGGTATCCGCAAGTAATCAGAAAGCAAACGTTGAACCGGAAGCGCCCAGACCGGAACCTGGTCATGGCCCCGTCACATTCAGACACCGGGGCAATGGTGTACCTGGCAAACTGCAAACCACGCCGGGGCATAAGCGGAACTGTCGCCTGCGGGAGAGTTGTTTCCCGAAGGCAAATGGTTCCGATAGAGCCCCAGAATTACGCCGCCTCAGAGCATGAGCTCGAGACGGCGTTTTCATTTTGCCTATCCGGTGCAGCCTACCTGAAAAGTTTCCCAAGCGAAAAAACGAAAAGAGGACATTATGTCTAAGCATGAAGTGACTGTCGAGCTTGCCGGCGGCAAGCGGCTGGTCTTTGAGACTGGGCGCATGGCCAAGCAGGCAAACGGCGCTGCACTTGTCACCACGGGTGAGACCGTGGTCCTGGCCTCCGCGGTCGCATCTCTTGACCAGCGGGAAGGCATCGATTTCTTTCCCCTAACGGTTGACTACCGTGAATACACCTATGCCGGCGGACGCATCCCCGGCGGCTTCATCAAGCGTGAAGGCCGGCCGAGTGAGAAAGAGATTCTGACTTCCCGCCAGATCGATCGACCAATTCGCCCGTTGTTCCCGGACGGATTCCGCTGCGAAACACAGGTGATCGCTCTCGTTTTCTCTGCAGACAAACAGAATGATCCCGACGTGATCGCCATCAACGCGGCGGCGGCAGCGCTGGCGATTTCTAACATTCCGTTTGGCGCGACGATTGGCGCAGTGCGCGTGGGCCGGGTAAATGGCGAGTTCGTCATCAATCCCACCTACGAAGAGCGCGCAGCCACCACGGTGAACATCATGGTTGTCGGTCACAAGGACGGCATCGTGATGATTGAGGCGGGCGCGAAAGAAGAGACTGAAGAGATTGTTCTCGCTGCAATCGAGTTTGCGCACGGTGAGATCAAGAAGATCGTAGCCGGCATTGAACAACTGGTTTCGGTGGCAGGAAATGCGAAGCGGTCGTTCAATGCGCCGGAATTCGACGAGACGTACTATAACGCGCTGAAGGACAAAATCGGCGAGCGTCTGAAGGACGCACTCGACACGAAGGCGCATGGAAAGATCGAGAGCTACTCGCTGATCAAGGAGATCAAAGACGCGGCGGCTGCTGAGCTGGCTGGAGACGATTCGGACGGCAAGAAGAAGCTGGGGCACTATTACGAGATTCTCCGCGAGAGGACGTTCCGCGAGCAGGTCACGAAGGACCGGATTCGTCCGGATCGGCGCGCATTCGACGAAATTCGGCCGATCTCGATTGAGACTGGTGTTCTGCCCCGGACGCACGGGTCGGCGCTTTTCACACGAGGTGAGACGCAGGCGCTGGTGACGGCGACCCTGGGTACAGCGGACGAGGGCCAGCGGCTGGAGACATTCGAAGGCGAGAAGAAGAAGAACTTCATGCTCCACTACAACTTCCCGCCGTTCAGCGTTGGTGAGACAGGACGTATGGGCGGAGTAGGGCGGCGTGAAATTGGTCACGGAGCGCTTGCGGAGCGGGCCATTTCGGCGGTGTTGCCGAGCGCGGAGGAACAGCCTTATACGATACGAATCGTTTCCGACATTCTTGAGTCGAACGGCTCTTCGTCGATGGCTTCCGTTTGCGGAGCCAGCCTGGCATTGTTCGATGCGGGCATCAAGCTTGGCGGCGCGGTGGCCGGCGTGGCAATGGGGCTGGTGAAGGAAGGCGATGATTACGCCATTCTCACCGACATTGCCGGGGCAGAAGACCACTACGGCGACATGGACTTCAAGGTTGCCGGAACGCGGAATGGAATCACCGCACTCCAAATGGACATCAAGATCGGTGGCCTTACACGCGAGATTCTGCAGCAGGCGATGGAGCAGGCCAAGCGCGGACGTCTTTTCCTGCTGGACAAGATGGATGCCGAGCTGAGCGGTCCGAGAACGGAGCGCTCGCAGTATGCTCCGCGGATTGAGACTCTGCATATTCCGGTGGACAAGATTCGCGATCTCATTGGCAAGGGCGGCGCAACGATCCGCGGCATCGTGGAGCAAACCGGCGCGAAGATCGACGTGGACGATTCGGGCAAGGTCAGCGTGGCGTCGAGCGATGCGGACGGTCTGAAGCGCGCGCTGGAGATCATCGGCAACATCACGGCTGTTCCAGAAATCGGAAAGATCTACCTGGGCAAGGTTGTACGTCTCGCGGAGTTCGGCGCGTTTGTCGAATTGTTCCCGGGCACAGACGGTTTGCTGCACATCTCGGAAATTGCGGAACACCGCGTGAAGGAAGTGAAGGACGAACTGCGCGAAGGCGATCAGGTGATGGTGAAGGTGTTGGCCATTGAGGGTAACCGGATCAAGCTCAGCCGCAAGGCTCTTATTCGTGAGCAAAAGGCGAAGCTGGCTCAGTCGGCTCCGGCTACGGAAGAAACGCCGGAAGGCGAGCAGCGTCGAAGCAGCGCCTGCGCCGCCGGCGCGTCCGCGTCACGAATTTGACGATCGTCAGCCGAACTCAAATCAGAGCACAATTCTGATTGAGGGCGGAGAAGACTTCGACGATGACGAGACGGAGGAGATCGACGAGGAGAACGAGCCGAACTTCAATCGTGCCGATGGTGTTCCAGTCGCGGCCGGACAGAACGCGGCAGGCGCTCCACGGCCCGGTGGTCCGCCAGCGAACAATCGCAGGCGCCGTCGGCGTCGTGGTGGACGCGGCGGTCAGGGCGGCGGCAGAAGCTAGGGTTTTTGTCGGCCCATCAGCAGAAAGTATGTGAACAACGCGAATGCCCGGATATGTTTCCGGGCATTTGTGCTCTGCTGGATACAATGTGATGTCACTAGCCGCTACACGGTTATGCCACCACCTGCTCGGGGCTGTGGCCGCCTGTCACACGGTTAACGGTGCAGTGAAATCCCACCAGGCGAGTGTTTATCAAAGTGTTACTGACGAATAGCCACGAATAGCCCACCATACGACCGGAATGCTCAGAACAGACCCGCAAAGTAGGGAGCAATTCAAACGGTCGCCCATTCTGTTTGCAGTTTGATCCGCTCTGAGACGATGTCCACGAATGATCGCGCCTCGGATGTCGGAGTTCGCGGATAAAGTAGTACGCCTTTCACCTCTCCCGTGAAGTTGCTGATTTCGGAGAGCACAAGAGACCTGGAAACACTCGGGAGGATTCGGGGGAGAATCGTCGCGGCAACTCCAGCTTTCACTATGGAGATGATGGTGCCCACATCATCTACCTCCATGATTACTTGGGGTCGAATGCCGAATCGCTTCAGCGCATCCTCTAGTAGTGCGCGTGTCCCACATGATCTCGGAGGAAGAACAAGAGGGAGGATGCAAAACTGCTCAAGGGTCGGATGTTTCTTTGCCTTCAGCGACGGCGCAGAAAAACCCGCCATCGTTGTGCTGAAGACCTCTTCCCGTGTGATCAGAGACGACGCGGGAAGTTCGAGACCCAAGCACAAATCAAATTGGTCATCTTCCAGGCCACTGAGAAGTTGCCTGGGTAGTGCTCTTGTGACACTGATCAGAACATCCGGATGCCGCTTGTGAAATGAGAGCAGGTTTCCCGGCACCAGATGCAATGACGCAGTAATGCTTATTCCCAGCCTCAACATTCGCGGGTCCCTTTGCCGTAGCTCCGAGATGGCCGATTGCGCAGAATTGAAGGTAGAGCTGATACGGCGTGCAAACGGAAGAAATGTGCGTCCAGCCTCTGAGAGCGTCAACCCGTGCGGGGAACGGAGAAACAGGACTGCCCCCAAATCGCGTTCCATCTTTTGAAGCTGTTGCGTGAGTCTTGGTTGGGAAGTACCAAGTTCTTCGGCGGCTCCCCGAAGAGAGCCTGTCCTTGCCAGCGTTTCCAGAAGTTTGACGTGCTGCAGGTTCATCCTTCTACCAGTATATAAGTAAATGTTATTGCCATATATCACGATATTATGAGGGGTTCTTCTACATCTTTCTATTGAGCGGTGATATGCCGTTACGCCAACAAGAGGTTATCCAACATGAGCATTGAAGCCAACAAACTCGCAATGCGCCGTTTTACCGAGTTCATCAACACTGCCGACCAAAAGCTGGGCGAAGAACTTATCGCCGAAGACGCACAGTTCTGGGTTCCGGGGCGACCCGAGTCGATGAGGGGCTTGGCCGGGTATATGAATGTCCTGGGAATGATGCGAAGCGGATTCTCCGATGTTCAGTGGTCACTGGAAGAGACCATTGCGGAAGGAGATAAGATAGCAGCGCGATTCACAATGAGAGGGACACATGACGGCACGTTCTTCGGGGTTCCTGCAACGGGCAGGAAGATAGAAGTTCGTGCGATGAGCTTCTATCGGCTTGCGGGGGGGAAGTTTGTCGAAGAATATGGTCAACCCGATCTGCTTGGCTTGTTGCAACAAATCGGTGCAGTGCCGGTTTAGGGACGTTCTGGGCGAATTACCGCCTATGCGGAAGTTACCTCTCGGTAAACGTTCCGCACACCTGCGGCGTGGATGATGCTGCTTTTTCGCAAATTCATCCACTGGCGGGATTCCGTTGTACTCGGCGGGGGCTAACCTTGAATTGACTGGCGGCATATCAGCCTATCGGGTGGAGGGATTGATTGTAGTCGGCACCTAAACCGCACGCGATTCAATCTAAGCTGTTTCCGGTTCGCTGACCTGAATCATGCCAGGCAATTGAACTACTGGCAGGCAGGTCTCAAAACGGGTCAAATGCAACTGTGCCAAAATTGGCGGCATCCCAACTTACAGGGAGTTAAAGATGTCGCAATTAAATATGTTTAAAAAGGTTATCTCCATCTCCCGGGATGGGTCATTTGGGAATAATTCGACGGTTCTGCGAAATGGCTGGGGGAAGCCGACAAACCAGAACGTCACTGTTTCGCAACAGGCAGCCGGCGCTTCGGCACAAAATGATGGGCCGATTCAAGCTGCATAAGAACTGTTGTGCGTTTTGAAGATACCTAATATGTCTTCTGCAATTTGCTGAAGGGCGCATTCAGCCCTCGTAGTTCCCGTCCGTCAGTTTTCCGATCAGGCTTTCGGGGCGTGGGAAATCATTTTAAAGCCCTCGTTTTCCTTAGTGTGGAATTCTGGAAGAGGCTCAGGCCGTACGGGCAGCCTGTCGCCGCCGGAATCACGGGACTCGTTCTTGGTGTCGTACATTCGAAGGTCAGCGGCGATGCAGAGCGACTCGATGGATGTTGCATCGTCGGGGAAGACCGCTACACCGATGCTTGCTCCCACCTTGACGAACTGATCGCCGATTTGAAGAGGCTCCTCGAGCTTCTGCATCAATGATTTGGCAACCAACTTGGCATTGGAGCGATTGGTCGGCTCTTCCAGAATCAATGAGAATTCGTCGCCGCCGGTGCGGGCCACGGTGTCAGAGCGGCGCACGCGGCTGGAGAAGATCGTACTCACTTCTTTGAGAAGGAGATCTCCGACGTGATGCCCGAGGGTGTCATTGACCTGCTTAAAGTGATTCAAATCGATTACCAGAAGGGCGGCCTTGGATTCCATGCGCCGGGCGCGTTCGAGCGAAAGAGAGAGCCGATCGAGGAAGAGCCTGCGATTGGGAAGGCCCGTGAGTTCGTCGTGGAGGGCGAGGTATCGGTTGTGCTCGATCTGATCCTCGAGAAGCAGCAGGATCATTCCGACGGCAACGACGTATTTGGGAAGGTTCCAGACCTCAGCGTCGATGACGGCTGTACCGAGGAAAGGGGCAACCACGAAGACGGATGTCCATCCCAGAAACCCTAGGATGGTAATGAGAGATCCCGCGCTGCGCCGGTCGCGGTAGGTATACCAGACGTGGAAGCAGCACCCGAAATAAACTGTGAAGAAGACCGCATTCGATGCCAATGCGAGGCCATTCCCGGGGCGATTTTGAACGGCGAGGAGGAAGACGGAAAGCACGCAGTAGGCCCCGACCACGGCCCAGCGAAGGACATGGGTAAAGTCGCGGCGACTATTGAGTGCGATGGCCATGGGAGCCAGGCCAAAGAGAATGGCGGCGGTATTCAGCGCGGTCGGGTTGGGGTGATCAAACCCCAGGAGAATTACATAGAGGGTATTCGTGACGAGCAGGGAAGCCAGCATCCAACGGCTCGACTTCTCCGAGCGGTAAGGGACCGAGGCCCACATAAAAAGGATGCCGGCGCCGGTGAGGGAGGCAGAGGCGATGACCGCTGCCAGGGCACCCCAGAAATGGGGGGCGGATAGGAAGATAAACGCTGCAAAATGTACAGCGATCAGGACCCAGCCGGTAAGCCAGTGACGCGAGGCGGATGTTTGCCCACGACGGGCCACGGAAGCGAAGGCGCACGTGAGTGCGGCTACAGCAGCCAGATCCGGAAGCTTGCTCCAATCCACCAAAAACGACCCCTACGCAAACAATGGTGTATCCAATTTTAGTTGCGTTTCTACTGTAAGAATCGCCAGGTTACCCTTTTGTTGTATGGCAAACCGGGTTCATTTCAAACTTGCGTAATCTTGCGGAATAAGAGGAATCGTTGATGCTTTGTATTACCTGGGGGGAAATTGATCGGCCGGATCATTCGCTCTCCACGTATTCTCAAAACGATGGCCGCCAGTCTTTACATCGTCGTAGAAGGTGAAGACCCCGGATTTGACATCTTTGTCAACGGCCACGCTCTGGCGCGCAACGAAGACTCGCTGGAAAGACTGGCGGAATCGTTAAATGTTGCTCCGCTGCTCCAGTTTTTTTCAGCCGACGAAAATTCAATGTGCGTGCTGTTGGAGCAGGGTGCCGGCAACCCGGAGTGGGCGCAAAATCTTCCGGAGCCTCAGTGGTTCGATCCCGACGACGGCCTCGCCAGCGTTCGGCCATTGATACGTTTTCTGGTGGACTCGCCTGTGTCGTTCGGCTCGGAGACTTTGCCAATCTTAAATGAGCTGCGCGAGTACGAGCGGGTGCTTGAGAAAACTCGGAAGCACAAGCTGCGGTGGCATCTTGCGGTCAGCTGGCGCTGATCGGTTCCACTCAGCAAATTGCGGCATTGTGAAGGCCGAATTCGCGAATCTAGTCTGGACGATCTGTTTCCTCAGAGTGTGACTGTTTGCCGAGAAGGTCGATCTCGCCAGTAGTCACGTGGGCGCGCAGACGGTACTCACCGTTCGGGTCTTGTCTTGAGATGCTGCGGAAAAAGCCGCCTTTATCAGCGTTGTAGACGGGAGCTTTAACTTCTCCGACACTGACGGATGCGTCGACGGCTCGGTAGTTCCATTGATGCTCGGAGGACACAGTAATCTGGCCTGCGTAGAGCCCAATGGTTTTATCGCCCGTGACTTCCTTAACCTTCACCTCTCCGGCCGACATGCTGACCGAAAGATTGGTTTTCCATGGTACTTCGATTTTGATTTCAAGATTGTCGTCGTGCATACGGTGGGCACCACGAATGGTGAGTTTGCCACCGTCGGGAGCGGGTACAAAGCGTAGAGTGATTTGACTCAAGTCCTGACTGCCTCTTGACTGGCAGGAGATGTGAATCGCCTGTTGATCGGTTCCAACTATTTCAAGTCCCGCAGGACGTGAGTCGATGGTGAGTGAAGCTCTCGACTGCAGGGGAACAGTCAGAGTTCGATCGCAGGTGGTGCTGGTCTGCGCCCGGGTGGGAAGAACGCAGGCGAGCAGGGCTATGCACGTTACTGCACGAAAAGACGTCATACTTCACCCTACGCGCCTTGTGGCGGAGAAGTTCCGTGACCGGGATGAATCAAACTACTGCCGCTTCTTGCTTGTCCACCTCGGCATGCACGTCAAAATGCACGTGGTCCTGTTTGCAGATCTCTTTCAGCGCGGGTTTGGCAGTCATGGGTCCTGACGGCAGACCACCGCCGGGCATGATCCATTGACCGATAAGCAGGAAGCGCTTCAGGCCGGGAAGTACATTCGAAAATGGCTTCATTCCATCGCCGGGACCGATGAGCCACCCCTCCTGTGAGCCTTTCCAGTTGCCGGTGTAGCGCATGACGCTGGCGGGGGTGGAAATGTCGATTACTTCGATTTGGTCGCGGACGCCGGGCAGGCGGCGTTCGAGCGCTTCGATGACGGCGTCAGCCACTCGATCCTTTTCGGCGTGGTATCGGGCGAGGTCAGCGTGGCGGAGATCGGCCCAATACTTGAAATTGCGTGTCGGAAGGATGCTGGTCACGGCAGTTTTGCCGGGAGGCGCAAAGGTGGGGTCGAAGTGGAAGAATCGGAACGCAACTTGGCGGAGATCTGTTCCGGAATCGATGCGGATCGGCTTCTCAAGGATGCGTGTCAGCATCGACGGCATTTCGCGGAGATCGCGCGCGATGCCCAGGGAAACCTGGAGATAGGAGGCGAATGTTTCGCGCTTCTCATAGACTTTGCGAATGGCGTCGTTGACATACTTGCCGTCGAGCATGTCGAAGATGGTCGAGTGGCCGTCGGCTGCGGATATGACCCAATCGGCGGGTATGGCTTCTCCTCCGGCAAGCTGGACTCCGATGGCTGTGCCGTTGTCCACGAGGATGTGCTCGACTTTCGCGCGATAGCGGATTTTGCCGCCGAGTTCGTTGATGTTCTTTTCAATGAGGCGGATCAGTGCCTGCGAACCGCCGATGCAGTAGCCTGCATTCCCCTCATGCATCCATCCGAGGGACATCACCATGGCTATGGCAGTGAGTTTCCCCATATCTCCGGTGGAAAAGAATCCACGCAGCATAGGATCGGAAAAGCGGCTACCGTACTGTTCGCCGCTCATCTTGCTAAGCCTTGAAAGACGTGGAAAGACAGGAAGATCGTGAAGGATACTGAGCCAGTTGCCTGCCAGACCGCTCGCAGGATCGGGAATTCTGAATTTGCCGAGGGCGCGAACGGATTGAACAAAATCGTGGATAACGTCGAGGTCTTGCGGAGCGCGCTCGAGGAGTTCAGCTTCAAGCAAGTCGGCGTTCGTGAAGAGTCGGAGAGTGTCTCCGCTGCTCTCGGATTCGATTCGGGCAAACTCGTGAGGATCAACAAAGGTGAGCTTGTCGATGTCGCAGACTTCTCTCCACATCTGGTTGAAATCGCCACCGGGTTTTGAGCCGATAAGCCAGTGCAGGCAGGTTTCGAAGGTGTAGGGACCGCGACGCCAGCTCGTGGCGAGACCGCCCGGCATGTCGTGCATTTCGAGAACTTCAACTTCGTAGCCGCACTTCAGGGCATAGACAGCGGCGCAGAGCCCGGCGATGCCGCTGCCGATGATGACGATTTTTCTGCCGTTGCTCTTCATCCTGGGATCCTCCTTAACGCCGTCGGACGTCGGGAACGGCGGCTCTCGCGGCGTGGAGGGAAGACGCTGAACACACGGAGATGGAGCGTGCGTCGACACTGGCCGCAATTCAGGCGAGCATCATAGCGCTGCGGCTAGTTTGAAACCGTGACTCTGGTCACAGGGCGGATTGGGACCGCGGCGGTTGAGGGAGGGCTAACCTGCGGGATTGAGGAAGGGAGGAGAGGTCGAAGATTTGAGCGAGTCTATACATATTCAGAAACTGCCTGGTGCGGTGGTCAAAGACGATCACCCGAACACGTTTCCCATCCTGCGGATCTGTGCGCCGACACTTTCCAGTTTTTCTTCGATGCGCTCGTAGCCGCGGTCCATGTGATAGACGCGGTCCAGGATCGATTCGCCGTCGGCGACAAGCGCGGCAAGGACCAGCGACGCGGAGGCGCGAAGGTCGGAACACATGACGGCAGCGGCGGAGAGGGGAGCGGGGCCGCGGACGGTGGCGGTGCGGCCATCGACCTTGATGTTGGCGCCCATGCGGACGAGTTCCTGCACATGCATGAAGCGGTTTTCGAAGATGTTCTCCTTGACGATGCTGACGCCTTCAGCCTGAGTGGTGAGCGCCATGTATTGTGCCTGCATGTCGGTGGGGAACCCGGGGTATTCCTCGGTGGAGATGTCGGCTGCGAGCAATTTCCCGTTGCCGCGAACGCGGACGGAGTCGGGGCCCAGGATTTCGACCTTGGCGCCCGCTTCACCGAGCTTGGAGATGACAGCTCCGAGGTGGTCGGGGTTGCAGTCGGCTACGGTGAGATCGCCCGCGGTGATGGCGCCTGCGACGAGGAATGTGCCGGCCTCGATGCGGTCGGGATTGATGCGATAGTGCGCACCGTGAAGGCTGGTGACTCCCTGAACGCGGATCGTGGATGTGCATGCGCCTTCAATCTTTGCGCCCATGGCGGTGAGAAGAGCTGCGAGATCGGCAACTTCGGGCTCGCGTGCGCAGTTCTCCATGAGAGTTTCGCCTTCCGCGAGGACCGCGGCCATGAGCAGGTCTTCGGTTCCGGTGACGGTGATCTTGTCGAAGACGATGTGGGCGCCCTTGAGCCTGTCGGCTCGCGCTTCCAGATAGCCGTGCTCCTGGGCGATGGTTGCGCCCATCTTCTCGAGGCCCTTGATGTGGAGGTCAATAGGACGACCCCCGATGGCGCAGCCGCCGGGCATCGCGACACGAGCCAAACCTGCACGCGCAACCAGCGGCCCGAGAACGAGGGAACTGGCGCGCATGGTCTTGACGATTTCGTATTTTGCTTCGGGATTAGAGAGCGTTCGGAAATTGATGCGGGTGCGATGGTCGGCAGCTCCGGTACCCAATTCGACTTCAGCGCCCATAGCTACCAGCAGCTTGCGCTCAGTTTCGATGTCGCGGACGCTGGGGATATTTTCGAGGATGACTTCCTCCTCGGTGAGAATGGCTGCGGCCATACAGGGTAGGGCGGAGTTTTTTGCGCCCGACACGTGGATGGTTCCAGCCAGCGGATTGCCGCCGCGAATGACAAATTTATCCATGAAAGCTGATAGGACTCCGTGTGTTTCCAGTGTAATTGCGCACGTTGGCTCGCAAGTTATTTATCGTCAATCACGTCAAGATTCACTCTTGTTACTCCCTGTGATCGTGATAATTGGCAGACATTCAAGTTACGACAGAATTACGTTTTTCTGACACGCACGCGCGGGATAAGGATCAGCCTTTGTGAGCATGGAGGTACTTTCCCCATGCATCAGATGTGGAACAACATGAAAGCCGAGATCAATCGGAGATCGTTTGTAAAGAATGGACTTTCTATGGCCGGCGCTGCCACCGCCAGCGGATTCCTTGCAGGTTCATCCCTTCTGGCGGAAGACGAGTCCGGCGACCGGGGCGGTCGTTTGACTCGAGGCGACGCAGCTCTCTTGCGATTTGCGGCAGCAGCGGAAATCCTGGAGACGGATTTCTGGGTTCAATACAACGAGTTGTGCGGCATCCCTGATAAAGAAGTCCCAGGTGGCACAGGGAACCCAGCCTTTACCGCCGCACTGACTGTACTCGATTCGGACATGGCTCAATATGTCCATGACAATACAGACGATGAGTTTACTCATCAGAATTTTCTGAACGCGTACCTGAAATCGAAGGGCGCAGACACGGTGGATCTGGAGCCGTTTCGCACATTGGAGGGTAGTACAGCTACGGGATCAAGCGGAAAAATGCGGCTGACAAACCTGATGAAGCTGACGCTCGATACGAGTTGGTGGACGCGGTATCGGAGCAGTACCCACAATCCCGATCTCGATCCCAACTTCACGTTTCCGCAAGCAGTGCCTTCCCTTGCGGTTGGCGAGCACACTGCCATTCCGCGGACGGATGACGACACGATGGATAACAACTTCCTTCAGGCGATTGCTAACACGGCCGGATTCCACATGCCGACTATCGAACAAGGAGGTAACAGCCTGTACCCGGCGATGGCGCAGCGGGCGAGCAGCGTTGAGGTTCTGCGGATCCTGATCAGCATCGGCCCAACGGAGACGATGCACTTTCAAACCTGGGCAGACAAGGCAGGCAATGCGCCTCCTTTGACCGCGAAGGATCCGAAGACCGGAGTTTCTGTAACGTTTCCAGACTTGAACTCACCACCGTTTGGCGGCGAGGATTTCCAGACGAATCTGATCATGCCTGAGCCGTGCCCCTTCCTTAGCCGCAAGCTTCCACCGTGCTCGATCATTCGTCCCACAGAAACGCGAGGCATTGCCACTGGCGTCGTAAAATTCCTGACGGCGATGGGTCTTTTTATCGGTCAATCGCCGGCGTTCTTTTCACTGATGCGCGATCTCGCCGCGGATGCGGATCGTGCACGCCGCGAACCGGGCCATGGGGACTGATGCGCAGCGGTTGCTTGTGACCTGCTTAACGATTTGTTGAAGCAATTCGACTCTGACGCGATCGTGAGGCGGACCTGCATCGATCCGCCTCATGCGAACGATATACTTGCTCTGATTTCAGCAGGGTTATCGCGAGGGGTTGGAATGGCGTACGTGTGGGTTCGGGCAGCGGCGATCCGGGTCGCTGTTTTAGTCGCACTTTTGGAAACGTTTGCATGTAGCTCGCTTGTTGTTGCTCAACCGTCCCAAGATGAACCGATACCATCAATTGCTCAGAACGATGGGCGGTTCGCACTGATGGTGGATGGAAAGCCCTACTTGATGCTCGGAGTGCAAGCAAATAACTCGAGTGCATGGCCAGCATACCTGGATAAGGTATGGCCAGCGGCAGAGATGCTGCACGCCAACACGGTGGAGCTGCCGGTGTACTGGGAGCAGATTGAGGCGACTCAGGGGAAGTTCGATTTCAGTGTTGTGGATCTGATTCTGAGGCAGGCGAGAGAGCGACATGTCCGGTTGGTGCTGCTTTGGTTTGGAACATGGAAGAACGGGAGCTCGCATTACACTCCGGATTGGATCAAGCTGAACCAGGAGAAGTATCCGTTTTTGCGCAATGAGAAGGGCGAGACAGTGGATTCGCCTTCGCCGTTCTCGAAGGCATTTCTTGATGCGGACGTGGCGGCATTTCGCGCGCTCATGCGTCATCTGAAGGAGGCCGATCCAGAGCGGACAGTGCTGATGGTGCAGGTAGAGAACGAAGCGGGCGTGTGGGGCGGCGTGCGCGACTTCGGGCCCGAGGCGCAGAAGGCATTTGCGGGAAAGGTTCCGGAGAAGCTGGTGAAGGGGCTTGGAAAGCAGTCCGGGACTTGGTCCGAGGTGTTTGGTGATGACGCCGGCGAGACGTTTGAGGCTTGGTATACGGCAGCTTTCATTGAAAAGGTTGCGGCGGCTGGGAAGACCGAGTATCAGTTGCCGATGTATGTGAATGCCGCGCTGCGCGATCCGATTCATCCGGGGAAGCCGCCGAGCTACGAATCGGGAGCGCCCACGGACAACAACATTACGCTGTGGAAGATTGCTGCGCCTTCCATTGACCTGGTCGCGCCTGACATTTACATGGCGGAATACCCGAAATACGTTAAGGTGCTCGAGCTTTACGGGCGGAAAGATAATGCGCTGCTGGTACCGGAGACGGGCAACTCGCCGGAGTATGCCCGGTATGTTTTTGCCGCGATCGGGCATGGGGCGATTGGATGGTCGCCGTTCGGGCTGGATCTGACGCGATACAGCAATCAGGGTGTGGGAGCGGCAGAGGCCCTGGAGGCGGATGCGCTGAAGCCTGTAGCGCAGCAATATGAACTGCTGGAACCGATTGCGCGAAAAATCGCGGAGGCAAACATTGAGGGGAAGGTCGTCGGTCTGAGTGAGGATCCGGAGAGCCACACGCAACGCGTTCCGCTCGGGCGGTGGGAGGCAGTGGTCAGTTACGGAATGCCCTCTTTCGGGAACTGGATGCAGCCGAAGGGCAACTCTCCTCCGGATGGCGGAGCGGTGATCCTGGAACTTGGTCAGGATGAATATCTCGTTGCTGGACATCACGCACGGGTGGATTTCACGCCGACGTTTGCTCCGGGCAAGAAGAGGCTGTGGCTGAAGGTCGAGGAAGGAAACTACGATGCCGCAGGGAACTGGAAGATGGCACGGATCTGGAACGGCGATCAGACAGATTACGGTTTGAATTTGAAAGCGGATGAGAACGTGCTGTTGAAGGTAAAGCTGACGACGTTCTGAGTTGGAGGACAGCGCAGGGGCCGAATGCAGCACAGGCGGCTCTGCTGCGAAATCTGCAGACAGGCGGTTACACTTCCTTGCGAAGGCATTTTAGCGAGGAGCACCCATGTGGAATCGCCGTACCTTCCTGAAAACTGGAATCAAGACGAGCGCTGCAATTCCGCTCGCAACCGGATTTACCAATCTTGATGCGAGCGCGAACCATGCCGCAGAGAACGTTGTTCGAGCCGAAGGCACCGGTCCCAGCCCCAGGTTGATGGCGCTGCCTCCGCGTATGGCTGCCGCCGATAGCGCTAGAGAGCCATGGCAACAGAAGGTGCGTCGTGTGGGTCAGACCAATATGACCGAGCACGACCCTGCCGTCATGAACATCGAGGAGTGGGCCGACTACTGGCACCGCTCCGAGGCTGACATGGTGTACATCAGCGTGACGGGAATTCTGGCATTTTATCCGTCGAAGGTCCCGTTCCATCGACATGGGAAATATTTGAATGGCCGTGATTTCTTTGGCGAGTGCGTGGCTGCTGCAAAAAAGCGGGGGATGCGAGTGGTGGCCCGCATGAGTCCCGACCTCAACTGGGGTGACGCGCTGGAAGCTCATCCTGAGTGGGCGATGCGGAACAAAGACGGTTCAGCGCAACACAGCGGAGAAGATCCACGCTTGTTCAAGACGTGTATGTTCTCGACGTACATGGACGACTACATTCCGGCAATTATGCGCGAAGTAAATTCCTTGTATGACGTGGACTGTTTCTATGCAAACGGATGGCCGCCGCTGGGCAGTCTTCCCGAGTGCCACTGCGGAGTTTGCAGCAAACTTCCAGCATCGGGCACTCCCGCATACTGGGGCGCGTTCAACGATCGGGTTTTCGAACTTTGGCAGAAATACGATGGGATCGCAAAGCAGAAGACAGCAGAGAGTTTCTTTTTTGCAAACTCCGGCGGGAACGTGCGTAGTGGACCGAATCTCGATCGGATCGGGAAGGTTGCGGCGTGGTTCCAGGCGGACAACCAGGGGCGCACGTATGACGAGCCTTCGGTGTGGGGCTGCAGCTTGCAGGGGCGCGTGTGCAATGCGGTGATGGATGGAAAGGTCGCCGCGAATGTTACGGCGGCATATTCGACGGGCGTGATCGGCTGGCGAAATGCCTCGAAGAATGCCGACGAAGCGAGAATGTGGCTGAGCGAGACTTCCGCGAGCGGCATGAGGCCGTATTTTCATTTCATCGGATCGGAGGGCGGCTTTGGCGAGGACCGGCGGTGGCAGCCAGTGGGCGAGGAATATTTTCAATGGACGGCTCGCCACGATGCGCACTTCAAGACACGGCGATCCATCGCGAACATCGGAGTCGTAATTGGGCAGAGCACGCAACTGCTCTATCCGGGGCCGGCTACCGCCCCATCGCGCGCGTACATGCACGAGACGACCGAGGGTGTGTACGATGCGCTGCTGCAAGGGCGTTTCGCGTTCGATTACGTACACGAGGACCGGCTCGATGCCGAGCGGTTGAAGAAGTATCGGGCGCTGCTTCTGCCCAATGTGGCGATGTTGAGCGATCGACAGTGCGGGCAGATTCGCGAATTTGTGAAGTCCGGCGGTTCGGTTCTGGGCAGCTTTGAAACGAGTCTCTATGATGAGAATCTCAACCGGCGCGCGGATTTCGGCCTGGCAGAAGTGTTTGGAATCAGCAAGGGTGCAGATGTGGTCGGGACCAATGGCAATGCGTACTACGCGCGAATAGAAAAGCCTGATGCGAAACAGCCACATCCAGTTCTGGATGGATTTACGGATACGAACTGGATTCCGGGAGCACAGAATCGCATTCCGCTCAAACCGGTGAGTCATCCTGTTTTGACGGTGGTTCCGGGATTTGTGCGTTATCCGCCGGAGCTGGCGTATCCGCCGGTTTCACATACGAACGAGCCTGCCGTGGTACTGCAGGAAATGGGAGGAGAGCCGGACTGCATATTTCTCAGGGGACATAGAGCGCAGCTACTGGCTCACAGGGCATGGAGACCTATTGCGTCTGCTGCACAATACCATCCGCTGGCTAACGGATGACGAGCGCGTTGTTGAGGTGAGCGGGGAAGGGTTGATTGAGATGTTCTGCTGGGAGACAGCGCCAGGGTACGCGGTGCATCTGTTGAACTACACCAATCCCAATGCGCATCATGGGTGGATGGGATCGGTGGTATCCGCTGGGGCCACAGACGATCAGGATGAAGCTGCCGGCGGGAAGTCGGGTGAAGTCGGTTGACCTGCTGCGAGCGGAGCGGAGTGTTTCGTTCGCGATGGAAGAAAAGCTGTTGCGCTTCGTTGTACCGAGGGTTGGAGATTATGAGGTCGCCGCCATTACTTTGGCTTGAATAAAGCGACGGAATTTCTCCGGCTCCTTCGAACGATTTAGATCAGGATCAGGCCGAGGCGATAACCGCGACTGACCGCTTCCGTTCGCGTGGTTGAGCCGAGTTTGCCAAGGATCGAACTGACATGGAACTTTGCAGTGTTCTCGGAGATATTGAGCTTCGCGGCGATCTCCTTGTTTCCTGCGCCCTCCGCCAGCAAAGCGAGGACCTCTTGTTCTCGGGCCGTGAGCGGTTCCTGAAGCCCCTCAACTTCGTCGTTGCGCGTGCCGGAGTTGCTCGCGAGAAGCGATTCCAGGAGATCAGGAGTGATTGCTGCGAGGTCCTGGGCGACCGCTTCGATTGCTGCAGAGATCTCCAGCGCGGACGCGTCGCGCGGTAAGATTGCGCGCACTCCAAGAGGGAACAGGCGCGCAAGAGCCGGCTCAGTGATGTCGTCGGTCAGAAGGACGTATCGCACACCTGATCTGGCTGAAGTGGATCGAGATCCAGTAAGGTCGGCTTCTGATCCGTCGAGAAGAATCACTTCGGGGTTATCGTCCAATCCAAATGGCGAGTCAGCTTCGGCGACTATCTCGAAACGCGGATCGGCCGTCAAAGCTGATTCGAGCCCGGCACGAGCGAAGGGCGAGGCAGAGCGAACAGATACACGAATCCCGCTGCCTCTGCGAGTTGAAACCTTCTGAGGACTAGCTCGATCGATTCGCGAACCTGAGCCATAATTCATTGCATTAGCGCAGCAATCCTTCCGACTGCGTCACTGAGATGGATGCCCACACGATGCTTTGGATTCAACGCCGTCTCTGCCGTCACGCTGCCTTCTCGCGGACGGTAACGCCAATGTTCAACAATTTGCCTCCGCGGATAACGCCGAGCGTGATGGATTTGCCGACGGTTTCGGCGTCGAGAAGCCACTGCAGACCGGCTCGGGGATGGATGGGCTTTCCATCAACTGTGACGATCACGTCCCCAAGAGTCAGTTTTGCTTCCTCTGCCGCGCTGCCCGGCGCAATGACAGTGATCAACAAGCCGTGACCGGAGGTAATGCCAAGGGACTGCCACGCATCTTCAGGAAAGGTGACGGGCTGGAGACCCACGCCGATGTATCCACGCACCGCGCGACCGTGCTTGAGCAACTGATCGACGATTCGGTTTACGGTGGAGGCGGGAATCACTGCCGCTGATCGTCCCGGGCCGGACGTCGCAATGCCTAAGGTTTCGCCTCCTGCGTTGATGATCGGACCGCCGGAGAAACCGGGGAACGGGTTGAGGTCGAGGCGCAGCCAGCGGTCGATGCGAGCACCAGTGAAGGTTCGCCACGGCCCGCCGATCGCACTGACGATGCCGTATGTGGCCGCAAGACCTTCGGACTCGCGCCTGGCGATAGCGAGAGCGACTTCACCAGTGCGAACCTTGGCGTCATCTGCGATCTTCGCGATCGGTATATCAGAAGGCAGTTTCAGGATTGCGATATCGGTGCCCTGGTCGCGGGCTATTACTGTCGTCCCGGTCTCTTCTCCGGAGGGAAGAACAAGGGTGACTTCGTCGCGGCCACGGATGGTGTGTGCAATGGTGACGGCGACGCCTTCGCGCCATACGGTACCGCTGACACCGGATCGGCCGCCTTCCAGAACGCCAACTACGGACTTTCCTGCTCTTTCAACTGTGTCGGCCAGTTCACGGGAAAAATCGACAAGAGAATTGGACACTTTTTGCTCCTTGGGCGATAGCCTCAGGAACAACAATGCAATAAACGGCGCCCCCACCACATCTGCCATATGGGTAGAGTGCTCCTGCCCATTCAGGTGGCAGGACAAATGGAGTTCTGGGCGGCTAGAGTTCGAGGACGTTGTCTTCGATGGCTAGGCGTACGTTGCCGTCGGACTTGGCGAGACGACGAACGGCTTCAGGCTTGTCGACCTTGGCCTTCAGCATGACCAGCGCCACAGGAACGCTGCGGCCGGCGCTCTTGATTGTCTGCACCGCGGTCTCACGATCGATCTTGCAGGCATTCATCAGGATGCGGATACCGCGTTCGACCAGCTTGGAATTCTGCATGTGCACGTTGACCATGAGGTTTTCGTACACATAGCCAAGACGAGTCATTGCGCCAGTTGTGATCATGTTGAGGATCATCTTCTGGGCGGTGGCTGCCTTCATGCGTGTCGAGCCGGATATGACCTCTGCGCCGACTTCAGCGACGATGACGATGTCAGCTGCGGAGGCGATTGGAGTTCCCTGGTTGCATGTGACGGCGGCGGTGAAGGCGCCGCGGGCTCGCGCATAGGCGGTAGCGGCAACCACATATGGGGTCCGACCGGAAGCGGAGAGGCCGATGACGACATCCTTGCGGGTGGGGCGACGGCGGGCGATGTCGCGCTGCCCGAGTTCCTCGGAGTCTTCGTTGACTTCGACGGCGGACGCCAGAGCCTTTGGGCCCCCAGCCATGATGTACTGCACCTGACCAGGCGCGGTGGAGTAGGTAGGGGGGCACTCGGAAGCATCAAGAGCCGCAATACGTCCGCTGGAACCGGCACCTATGTAGATGAGGCGACCGCCGTCGCGAAGGGAACGAGCGACGTGATCGATAACCTGGGCGATTTCAGGGAGAGCCTTCTTGACGGCTGCTGCGACCTTGGCATCCTCATGGTTGATGATGCGGGCAATCTCCAGCGCCGACTTGGTGTCAAAACCTTGAGATGCTTCGTTTTGACTCTCGGTAGTGAGGTGCTGGAGTAGCGATGCCGGGTCTGTCTTGGGTTCCTCTTTTGCGTGAGCGCCGGCGCCTTCATGCGTCGTCGAACTGGTTAACATCAAAGTCTGTCCCCACTTTTAATTGTATCTTTATTCCCGGCAAGCTACCGATAATTCTGCTGAAGTTGAATGTCACTTTAATGTCATGCGATCAGGTACATGAGAGGGATTGGCGGACTTCATCGTGGAATGCCGGGCGCACCTCTCGGATGGCCTGGGACTGCCGGTCGGGCCAGGTGCGGTTCGTAAGGAGGACGGCAGCGACGGAGGAGTTCAGATCGATCCAAATTGAACAGCCACTGTAGCCTAAATGTCCGATGGAGTTTGTGGAGAAAAGGCTGCCCGCCGAGGAATTGACCGAGGGAGTATCCCAGCCCAGGGCGCGAGAACTACCGGGTGGAGACTGGCGTCTGCAGAAGGTCTCGATTGTCTCCGGGGTGAAAAGTTTAGGAATCGCGGAGGATTTGCTGCTATTCCAACTGCCAAGGAGAGAACGGGCGAAACGGAGCAAATCTGGAACGCTGGAAAAAAGTCCAGCATGCCCTGCAACGCCATCCAGGATCCAGGCGTTCTCGTCCTGTACCTCGCCCTGAATTTTGCGGCGGCGAAAGGCTTTATCGATTTCTGTAGGAGGAATCAAGGCGCGCTTCTCAGGGGCAGGCCGAAAGCCGGTAGCAGTCATTCCCAGAGGCTCGAAGACCAGAGTTTGAGCCGAGTCTGCGAGAGACTCGCGGGTCAGGACTTCTAAGGCTTTGCCGAGAAGAATGAACCCGGGATCTGAGTATTCGCTGTGTTCGCCCGGGGCCGTTTCGATTGGCAATTCGAGACAGGCCCGGAAAAGGGCGGACGGATTGTTCACATTGCGGAAGAACTCTACGTAGCCGGGTAGCCCGGAGTTATGGGCCAGCAGGTTGCGCAAGGTGACGCGACGGGCGAGAGTGGAGTCTTCACGGCCAACAATGAAGCCGGGCAGCAGGTCGCCCAGGGGGACATCCAGGTCGAGCTGCCCCCTCTGAAAGAGGAGCATCGCAATCGCCGTGGTGGAAACCACCTTGGTGAGACTGGCAATATCGAACACGGTGTCCGGTTGGACCGGCAGGTCATCGGGCTCGTAAATGAAGTTGCCGAGGGCGTCAGAGAGCACGATTTGATCCTGGGCGACAACCCCGAAGGCGCAACCAGGGAAGGCGCGCGCGTCGATTGCCCCTTGCAGGACTTTGTAAACGCCGGCAAAGCGGCCATTGCTGACAGAAGCTTCGTTCATTTCGGAAGGGGCTTCAGATCGAATGACTTCCACCCTATAACTCCTCCAGGGGCCACGAATTTAGCGTACTCTGAAATCGGGCCTCGAGAAAATAGAATGGAGAGCTATCTTTGGGGAGATGCGAGCCGTCTATCTGAAGTAAGCACCTGGGAGGCATAGGATGCGTGTGGCGAACGCGGCTCTGAGATTGACGCTCATATCCACTGCGGTTTCTCTTTTCAGTGGAATGCAGGGACTGCGCGGACAGGCGAAGCCGGCTCAGGACGCTTCACCTGTTTCGGTTTCCCAGCCCCCTTCAGTTCCTTCAGATCGTGCAGACTCCGCCACTGTCGGAGCCTCTTCGAGTGGGGACGCTCCGGCTCAGAAAAAGATCTATCTTGTTCCCGCCGGGACGAAGGTTCTGCTTCAACTGCGCAGTTCCGTAAACACGAAGAGCGCGCGGGCTGGAGATGGCGTATACCTTTCGTCGTCGTTTCCGGTGGTTGTCGGGGACCGCGTGCTGATTCCAGCGGGCGTTTTCGTCCAGGGTGTGGTGGACAGGGTAGTGCGGGCGGGTCACGTCAAGGGCAAGGCGCAACTCGATATGCACTTCACATCGATGATTTTCCCGAACGGGTCGGTTATAGAGATACCCGGAGTGGTGAGCGGTCTGCCCGGAGCGAGCAAACAAGACGTTAAGAACGGCGAGGGTACGATCGAGCAGGACAAGGACAAGACGCGAAACGCGGGCAAGACTGCGGCGATTGCTCTCCCGACGGGCGGTACCGTGGGTACTGTTGCCGGACTCGGAACGGGCCATGCGGTGGCGGGCGGGTTCGCGGGGCTTGGAGCCGGGCTGGCAGCAGTGGGACTTGTTACGCTCTTTACCCGCGGAGCAGACGTAGACATTCAGTCCGGGACCCAGGTGGAGATGGTTTTCCAGCGGCCTCTCATCCTGGAACAGGTGAACCTTACAGAGGGTGCCGCCCCCGGAGCAGTCCCAGCAATGGTTCCGGCGGCGAATCAGCCGAAAGCGTTAGAAAAGCCAGGAAAGCCGATTGTTCTCTGTCCACCGGGGGGGCTGGGTTGCAGTTAGCTTTGCAGACCATTCATAATTTGAGTAGAAAATGTCCACCATTCCCGAAAATCTTGCAGTACCTGAAACCTCTTCCCCAGCAGACGCGAATCTTCTGACTGAGAATGCGGCCAGCACCGGACCGGCAGCCAAGGCCGGCCTTGGTTTGTGGGTGCGTGATCTGTTGATTTCAGCAGGGGTGTCGATCCTCATCATTCTCTTTCTTTATCAGCCAGTACGAGTGGAAGGCACCAGCATGCTTCCGCGGCTGGAGGATCACGACAGGTTATTTATCAATAAATTCGTCTACCACATCACGTCCATCGAACGAGGGGACGTGGTGGTGTTCCATTATCCTCGAGATCCAGAGAAGAGCTATATCAAGCGAGTCATCGCTCTGCCGGGGGATCGTTTGCGCATCGATCATGGGCAGTTGTGGCTTAACGGGAAGGCCCTGCCGGAGAACTATGTTCCAAACATGTACCGTGACACGCGGTCCTATGCCGAGACAGTGATCCCCGATGATTGTTATTTCGTGATGGGCGATCACCGGTCGATCTCGTCAGACAGCAGGGAATTCGGAGTTGTGGAGCGGGACCTGATCTACGGGAAGGCCGTTTTCGTCTACTGGCCTACGAGAGATATCGGCGAAGTACGGTAAGCCCCTTTCTGCAAACAACCCTGCTTATCGCGCGTAGTAACCTGTTCGCGCCTGGACCGTGAATTCCGGGTTGGAAGTCGTGATCACAACTCGATGGAACGTGCCATCCCGCTTAGTGTGGGTTGAATGGTAGGCAACCGAGTAGAGGGAGCGCAACTGCTCGGCGATCTGTTCGAAGGCTTGTTTCACGTCTGTGTGCAGCGCGTCGAAGTCGCTCCCTCCGGTCTCTGCTGAAAGGTGATGCATCGCGGCCATTCCCTGACGTGCATGCGGAGTTCGGCGATTTCCCTCATCCGTGTAGCGGATTGCGTAGATGAGGGTGTCATTTTCCCGGGCGGCGTCAATGGCTTCCAGCAGATCGTGAGCACTGGCGTTCTCCTCGCCATCTGAAAACAGGATCAGAGCACGGCGACGACCCTGGGCGTGGGCGAGTTTTTGATTGACGCTGTAGTAAATGGCGTCATAAAGAGCAGTACCGCCCCCGGATTGCTTGTCGCGATTGTCATCCGCAGCCAGTTCCTGGAAGTCCCGATCTCCTTTATCGAAACGCTGAAGGCCGTCGATAACAGTGGAGATCGAAGAAGTGTTGTCGTTTGTCAGACGCAGATGATTTCCGAAGCAGATGCTGAAAACCTCATCCTTGGGTTGCACCACCATCTTGAGAAAGCTTTCGATGTCTTTATGGTGGCGCTTGATGAACCTGCTCTGGCTGTCGCTCGCGTCAACAATCAGCCCCAGCGACAGAGGAAGCTCGTTCTCCTTCCCGAAGAACGCGATCTTTTGAGGAACTCCATCCTCGCTGATCTGAAAATCCTCTTGCGAAAGCCCTTCAACGAGAGTGCCATCCGGTCTGCGGACACTGAATGTGAAATCGACAAGATGAGTCTCACTGCGAAATACGGGCCCAGGAGCCTGCTGCGCCGATAATACGGCGGAAACGCCTAAAACCAAGCAAAGAAGAGCCCACACGGTAGTCCGGCGAGAATGCATACCTGTCATAGCTAAAAAATATATCCGCCACCCGTTCGAGGCGCGAAGGCCAAAGTGTCGGATACCGGGCCCAGTCTGCTAAAATCTATTGAATTAATTGTTTACCCTAGATTCTAAACCTCTTACTGATTCCAATTGACTTACAGAGACTAAGAAGCCGGGACAAACGGCAGAAACGGGCATTGATTCTGCAAATATTCTGCAAACAAGTAGAACCGTCATAGTGTCGATCATTTAATTGATTTCGACCTGAATTGGCTGGTCATTGATATCAACCCAGCGTACCGCCGTCTACTTCGACGCTTGAGGTGCCCTCATACATTCGCCTGACCTGTTCGGCTTTGTCTTTCGGTAGATTAGACAATTCTTCCCGATCCTCATATCGAGGCCAGGGCGACCCTCGGGTGTGAGAAGCGAATTCAAGGGCTTGGAACGTCACAAATATCATCTCCTGAAAATATGCCCTGCGAGGATTCATCGCGATCAACAATGTCCTCTTGGAATCTCGCCCTTCGACATCTTCACTCGAGTTATGGTGGGATAATCAATCTAGTTCTCTTCTCCGAGCCTCGGTCCCTTTGAACGGATTGGCCCTCTCTGATTTGGACAGAGAGGCGGCCTTCTTAGATGGCTGTATCGACGCTACAAGCTAAAAAACCTCAAACTATTCGGCTCCTCGTAGTCGAGGATAATGAAGCTTACCTCTACCTCATCCAGAAGGCTTTCAGCAGTCGCGACGAAGTTCTGTGGCAGCTCGCAATTGCGCACGATGGCGAGGAGGCGATCAAGACTATTGTTTGAGGAAGAGAAGACGGATGAACCGCTGCCCGATCTCATTCTCCTGGACTGGCATTTGCCCAAGATAAGCGGTAGCGAGTTACTGCGACGGGTAAAAACACACGAGAAGCTCCACCGAATCCCCATCTTGGTTTTTTCTTCCTCCGACGCCGAAAGCGATATTCACGATGCTTATGACAATCACGCCAATGGCTACATCGCGAAACCTGTCGGTGCTGAGGTGTTGGCCCAGATCGTACAGACAATCGAGCAATTCTGGACTGCCGTGGCCACACTTCCAAAAGTCGTTCGTTAGACGCATTGAGCAAACGTGATGACATCAGCCGGACGTCCCCAAGGCTAACCCTGTGATTGTGGACAGCGTGCAACTGGCGAGATCGATCCTGAATGTTGTGATACGAAGATAGACAACATGCTCGTTGAGAAGATGAACAAGCGGCAGAAGGACTCCTAATACTCATACTTCAGCACATGCGACAGTACCCATCTCCGCTTATCATCGTTGGTTCTTGGAACTTGTGGTGCATTCCGCCTCTGCCCAATAGTTGCCCGCCGTTCACCTTGAGTTCATCCGGGTAGAGATTGAGCAGGTAGGTGAGCCCCCACATGTTGAACCTCGCCCCACTCAGCCTGTCGTTCATCGTCTCGGTCTGAATGGTTATCTCACCTTCCATGAGGTCAATCGTTCGTTGCTCAGGCTGATCGGACACTATCAGGTATAGGCCCAATGGACGCTTGAACCTCTCGATCCCGAATGCAATCCCCACCAGTTCCTCCGTGGGGTTTGGCGAGTCTCCATCAATCGGCCATCCGGGTTTGAGGTTCAAATTCACATTGATAAGAGTCTTCAGGCACCAGCGTTCGAGCAGCAGCATACTCGTCTTGAAATGCTTAACCGTCCATGTTCGGGTGATTATCTTCTTCCGGACATGCCATAGCTCGAAAGCCTCGGCGATGGTATCGAGTGTTGCCTTGGCTGCATCGTCCACGGTGCTCAGTCTGGAGTTGTGGTCCTTACACAGAATGCGGCTGGTCACATTGTCGATGTTGAGGAACTTCCAATCGTCCCTGCACCATGGAAGTCCCTTCACCTTCACGTCTTTCTCGTACAAACATCCTGAGACTATGTGTTCCTGCGACATGCCCCCGCCACAATCGCCAAGGCAATTAGCCCAACACTTGCTGTAGTCCGGCTTCTGATCGGTCATGTCTCCAGTGTAGGCATACATGAATTTGTGAATCGGTGTAAAAGCCGTCACGAATTTGGAGAATAAATAGCCGTGGAGCCTGGTTCACTCGGACCTGGTTCTTAGTCGTTACGCTGGGCAGTCCGATCCTTGGACAGAATTGGAACGCGTACACTGAGCGCATGAGCTGAAAACATCCTTGCCGAACTAGACGATGAAATCAAACGTCTGCAACAAGCTCGCGAACTGCTGTCAGACACTGGTACCCAATCATCTGCAACCAAGCCTGTCACCAAGAAACGCAAACGGAAGATGAGCGCAGAGACGCGCACGAGGATTGCAGAAGCGCAGCGGAAGCGGTGGGCGAAGCAGAAGGCTGCTCCTACAAGTCGCGCCTAAATCTTGTACTCAATCTATGGTCTTTTAGGGGGGCGTGTTCTAGCTGCGCGCGGGGCGGTGAGGCGTACTTTTGGATTGTCCGCGATCCGCATGGCCGGGATGTGAGATTCCGCGAAGTGCCTTCTAAATGCTGCGCTAAGGGATGTTGTCGAATCAAACGGATGCCCGCAAGCAGAACAACACTCGACGCCGTTCAATTCGACCAAATGAGGCGGCAGCAATTTCTTAGTTGTCATGGCTTGATACTAGGATGCGGAATTGATGCGTTGCGCGTGTGAATTGCAATGCTTTCGGCTAATTCGAAAATTCTCTCCAGAGGTAGCCCCCGGCCCCGGCGGCCAAGCGCAGACCGGCTCTCTGAAGCCGCCTCTCAAAGACACGCTGCGCGGTGAGTTGTGCGGCAAGTTTGTTCGAGCTTGTGCCGGTCGAAACTTGCTCGCCATCGATGAAACCGATTGACCAGCCCCAGGATTCCGAGGCTTCGCTATGCACGCGGAGTTCGATCGTTCGACTCTTTATGAAGAGTATGCAGATGAAGGTCATGACCGAGACCTCTGAGGACCGGAGTGGATACCTAATTTAACCACGGGAACCGGAGCGGGAGAAGGGTAACTGACAGCCCATTACCGGATATCGCTCATAGACGCTTTCGGTCAGGTTCGTCGCGGTCGTCCTTCGGAAAGGACTGAACGCGAAACTCTACATGACTCTGCGGTTCGCTTTAACCTCAGATATTGTTCGCTGAATCTCCTCTCGGACACGGACCAACCTGGAATCCAACACCTTGCCAAGACAACTCAACTCCTCAAGGATTCCAGTCATGCAAAGGTCGTAACGGTGCCCAATTTGATCGCGTCCCAACTGCTTGCGTTCTCTTCTGGCGCAGCCCGTCAATTCCAGGATTAGCTCTCTGAGTCGTTCCGCCTTCTCACTCTCTGACGCCAATTCCCACGCCTCATTCGTCATGTCGAGCAGCTCGGTCAAAATTTTGAGATTGTCGTTGCTGCTGCCCAATGGATGCCCTCGCTATATGCTTATCCGATGCAGCGAACCCTCAGTGAGCACATCACCTATCTCGAACAAAAGATCGATACCCTGAAAAAGCAGTTTGAAGAACCGGGAAAAACCGCCTCAGAGCAGAACGAAATAGAGATTGATTCTTGGGATTGCGGAACGGGCACTAGCCCATTTCCAGAGAGCATTCGATTTCGAGCAGAGGCTCAAACAGAGACTTTCCGGCTAGCCCACGGGATGAGCAATTCTGAACAGTTCGCTTTTCGCTTCCGGTGTATTAGTCGTCAATGGATGCCGAAATTTGCCTGCTGACAGTAGAGTTGGATGGTTGCGATGGGTTAATCGTGACGTTCTCGGACGGGACAACTGCCGGATATGTGGTTGAAGAGCTTACTGGCACTCAGACCACTTCGAGAAAAAACCAAAAGAAGGGCCACCAGCAAAAAGCTGACGGCCCAACCAAAAATGAATTCAGTTTGATTAGTAAATCGCAATGTGCGGCTGCTCCGACACCGGCTGCATCATCCTCTCCTTATTGCTATCCAAAATATCGCCCGCCGTGCTTAAACGCGATGATCCAAAAACGTCTATCAAAAATTTGCGCTTTGGGCACCACTGCTACCATGGCTTCCTGCCGAAACGTAAGTGATTCCTGCCGTCATTGCTTGCATCCATGATCGCGCGATGCGCATTTGAGTTAACGGCAAAATACGGCGTACGCTTATTCATTTTTATAGATGTCATCTCAAGTAATAAAACCAGAAAAAAAAAAAAAAAAAAAAAAAAAAAAAAATCTTCTGAAAATACTGATTTTGTCTCAATAGATATAGATGACTAAGTTCTAGATTCTCGTAACATTCGAGAACTGCCCAAAAAAAAAAAAAAAAAAAAAAAAAAAAAAAAAAAAAAAAAAAAAAAAAAAAAAAAAAAAAAAAAAAAAAAAAAAAGAACTTCAGCAATGAGAGCTGGCATTATTTATAAATGAATTGTCCTTTCGTGGGTTTGCACTATGCGTTGATCGCTTGCGTGCCTGTATACTTCAACGAGGCACAAAAAAAAAAAAAAAAAAAAAAAAACGTCTGGTGTCACGAGGTGCCGATGATTTGGCACCCCGTTGGCTCGCTGGAGAGCAGGCCACTTTTATGTCTTTTGCTTGAAAGAGAATGTAGAGTATGTGTGTCCAGAATTTCAACAGGAAAATGCAGTAAAAAAAAAATAAGTTATTGAAAATAAAGGCGAAGAAAAGGAGGCCGCGTGTCTTTAGTTGACTATCGCACAAAGTGCCGCCACTAACCTGCCACTCCTTCTTAAAAGTAATCGGAAGAAGCATGATGTCGTCTTTTATGGCTTCGCGAATGGAAAAGGAACTCATCTGTAACTAAAGCCTTCCATAAATCGTCTGATCTTTGTGATGTGATTTATATCACTCTGTCGATGACAAACACCCCTGGGATACTCACGTTGCGTTTTTGGTAGGAAAAGGATATGGGCCACCGTTCCGTCTATAACGACCGACCGCGCATTCTGCTGGCTGACGATCATGTGCTGATCGCCGGTGCTATCAAAAGTCTTCTCGAACCGGAATTTCAGGTTGTGGGCATCGTATCGGATGGGGGCCAGCTCCTCACATCCATCGATGCGCTTAAACCTGACGTGATCATTCTCGACATCTCAATGCCTGTACTGAACGGCCTTGACGCTGGAGAGCAGATCAAAGCGCAAAGACCCAAAATCAAGCTTATCTATTTAACAATGACCGTCAGTGCAGGAATTGCCGCCGAAGCATTCCGGCGCGGCGCATCCGGCTACGTGCTCAAACTAGACGAAGCCGCAGAAGTGGGCATCGCGGTGCGTCGGGCCATTCGCGGCCAAACCCACGTCTCCCCAGGCATCGATAGAGACCAATTTGAGTATCACTTCCGCCGAGGCAAGAAGAGCAAGCTTTCTAAGCAGGTCACGCCCCGACAACGCGAGATCATGCAATTGCTTGCTGAAGGCATGTCATTGAAGCAGATCGGATCTGTGCTCAACATCGCGCTCGGTACTGTAGCCTTCCACAAGTACAGAGCCATGGCGCTTCTCGGCATTAAATCGAGCGCTGGTCTTCTCCACTACACCTTGATTCACCTACCCCGCAATCCCTCGGCCTCCTCACGTCCCTCGCCGAAACCGTAGACCGCCGTCCCTGGTGGCCGGTAAGGCGACGCATGTCACAGTCGGTACTCATAGACCGATACGCGCGTGATACAACCCAGATGTTGGGTGAAATCTGCCTGCGGTGCACATTTAGATGGGCGTCGAGGCGTCGAAGGAAGGCGATATTTGAATTTAAAGAGGGGAGGTTGTCAACAGAAACTTCTACATGCCTAAATCTCTCTATGTTATTGACCTGTTGACAGTTACGTTTGGCGTCTGATACTATTTAAATTAGGCATCAGGTCCATTCCCTCAGTGGAAACCATTTAGCCCGTGACCTGGTGCCTTTCGCACCAATCAACAGCGTGTGGGATGACAGCAAGCCCACGGACAGCAACTTGAAACCCTCGACTTGCTTGAGACAGCTAGACCGTCCTTGTCGATGCGGTACTCCCCTCCTCGGGGTCAGGTAGGCAGCAGTTTGAGGCCACCAGAGGGACCGAGTTCACCGGCTGAAAAGTCGCCTCGGCCCAGACCGGCCCGCCCGAGCCATGATTCGGGAAACAAATCAATGACAACTGAATAGCAGGCCCACAGGTTGACGCACACGTGTCTTTGGCACGTCGGCGTCAGGCTTGACGTGGATAAAGGTGTTCCTGCCTTCATGCAGAGGGGACACGAGGCCGTGTCCCTGTGTGGCTGTCCGAAATCACCATTAACCATGACCCACTCCATTTGCGGTCGAACTGAGAGGACAAACGACTTTGAGGTACACGAAGCAACAGAAGTACTGCCTACCACGAAGCAGCTCACGTTGTAGCAGCCTGCCGCTACGGCATTCGATTCCGCCATGTAGAGATAGATAGAACCCAAGGGGAAACAGGACAGGTAGACCTCCAAAAGAACGCCAACAATGGCCATTGGGGAACTGAGGGGATCTTAGTCACCATGCTTGCTGGCATCGCAGCCTTTAAGCACATGATGCCCCACGTCAGCTATGTCATTTGTGTGCTTGGCTGCGGAACGACTGACTATCCCCTGGCAATGGAACAAGCCAAGTTCGCTCTGGCTATTGACCGTTTAAGAAATGGTTGTGACAAGGTCGATGTCGAGAACCACATCGATGATCGCGACGCTGGTCTTTACATCGACAAGGCTATGAAGACAACTGTGCGTCGATTCGTCACAGAGGAATGGCGCAACATTGTTGCTCTTGGTGACAGACTGCTTGCGTCTCCAAATGGACGGTTGAGTCATCGCCAGTGCATGAGAATCCTCGGTAAGCCGCGTGGCAATTCCGGTCTCACGGTGGTCACGAAATGACCGACAGAGTCGCAGCGGCAAAGCGCAGTCGCAAACGAGACGAACTGATGGCCGCGTACGAAGCATATCAACGCAGGGAACCAGCCAGCATGGACAAATTGCTGGCAGCGGTGCGCAAGTTTGCGTACATGAAGCTGTACCACTTGGAGCACGACTTCAAGGATTTTGGGAGCGCGGGAGACAGTCGACGATTGGACACAGGATGTGTCGATTCGGGTGTGGCAGGAACTGATGAAGGGGAGCTTCGAAGGCACACCAGCAGGTTTCTATTCCTGGGTACACAAGATCGCATTCAACAAAGGAAACAAGGTATTCAACCAGCTTGCTGAGGAGCGTGCAACGGATGTTCCTCTGTTCGTTACTAGAGACGGCGATGACGACGGAGACCAATACGAGGAAGAGAACCCTGCCCTACACGAGGAAGAACACAGTAATTCCAGCGTTCGAATTCCGAGGAGTGTCCAGGGTGTCGATCTGACCATTTGCAGGTTGATGTTGACGACTGTGCGCGGGGCTGATGGGAAGTACAGGGGTAGGAACTACGCGAACATCGGTCTCGTTTTGGGTATGACTGAAAATGCGGTGAAGCAACGCATCAAGGGCTTGCGGAGCAGATATGAAGAAGGAACGGGCGCAGGAGAAGGGCAAGAGCAATGACATGGCGGCAGATTAAAAGGTACACCGTCGCCACTGACGATGAAGTGTTCCAATCCTTTGGACCTAATCGGCACTCTGCCCTCGTCTTTGCGGAACATGCAGAGGAGATCAGACGCGAGACGGGCATTGATGTTTTCGAGATGGAAGAACGCAGGAAGGCCGATGCGCCGGTCCTGCTACGGCTGTTAAAACGCTACCGGGGGAAGTTCGCAGACGAGAGCATCTTCGATGAATTGTGGCAGGAGTATCTTCGGCTCAGGAACATCCCCACGCGTGAGGAGCAGCGAGAGCGGGATGAATATTCGCTGGCCAAAGCTAGGGCCACTAAGGAAGAGTTACGGTCATCCGGCATGGCCGATGCCGCCCGGTTTGGTTACTGCAAACGGACCGGATGCGCCAATCGCAAGATAGAACGGCTGCTCCTTCGGGGATTCTGCCCCGACTGTCGCGGTGCGACCGTGAAACAAGGTGCTGCCTCAATTACCGCCTTTGTCGATTCGTCGAAGATTCACCCCAAACGTTCTGCAACTAACCGCAGAGGAACGGCAAGCGAAGGTACAGACAGCGAAACAGCGGAACCCCTCAGCGAGTGTTAGAGACATTGCGAAACTCACTGACGTTGCGCCAGCAACTGTGGACCGCATCCTGAGAAACCCGATTGTTAAAACCAGACCCGAGAATTCAGACGAAGTTCAACAGTTTCTGAGGGAACGCGCCGAGAAGCTGCCACAGCTTCAGGAACAGGCAAAGCTTTATCTGCAAAAAACCAGTCGTATGTTACCGGTCAATCTGGAAGATCAATCTGCTCCTCGGTCTGGTGTAACAGTCGACCGGGCACCAAAGAATGTTAAACAGTCTGCTCCACGGTCTTTTGGAAACAGCCGTCTGTGAATCTGCGATGTGAAACCAAAAGACTGAAGATCAATCTGCTCCTCGGTCTGGTGTAACAGTCGACCGGGCACCAAAGAATGTTAAACAGTCTGCTCCACAGTCTTTTGGAAACAGCCGTCTGTGAACCGGCGATGTGAAACCAAAAGACTGAAGATCAATCTGCTCCTCGGTCTGGTGTAACAGTCGACCGGGCACCAAAGAATGTTAAACAGTCTGCTCCACAGTCTTTTGGAAACAGCCGTCTGTGAACCGGCGATGTGAAACCAAAAGACTGAAGATCAATCTGCTCCTCGGTCTGGTGTAACAGTCGACCGGGCACCAAAGAATGTTAAACAGTCTGCTCCACAGTCTTTTGGAAACAGCCGTCTGTGAACCGGCGATGTGAAACCAAAAGACTGAAGATCAATCTGCTCCTCGGTCTGGTGTAACAGTCGTCTGTGAAGCAAAGTCTGTAACAGAGGCAGAATTCCAAAATCTTGAGGCAGAAATGGTTCATAGTTCTTTGCAGAAACGGGACACTTTGAGGCAGGATGTAAAAGACTCGCAAACCCGCGTCACTATTGGCTGAAAGCGAGTTTCGGCCTCCAAGAATTGCGAAATTCGTGAGAGTGAATTCCGGCAGAAACGGGACACCCCGAAACAAAGGGGTTAAGGCCACTATCGGAGGCAGAATCCTGGGTCGCGCCAACTGCACACTATGCAGTCAGGCAAAGTATTTTGAAAATAATTTGAAAATAGTTTGCTCAGATGACACCTTTTCCCGTTTTTTTTCCTTAGTGAGTATAAGAGGGGAATTGGAGACAGCATGATGACGAAGCAGCGACGGCTCGAAATCCAATCAGATGCGATTGCCGGTTTCTCTGCCATGTTGATCAGTTCGCCTCGGCAGTCCGAAGAAGACCGCGAGTTCGACGAGCAGTTCCATTACATTCTTCAGACCTACAGAACAGAATTGGAGAGGCAGATTGCCGGTTCCCCGGTGACAGAGGATTGGCGCAATATGGTCGCCGTCGCTGCGATGTTGGCCTTGATGCTCAGTGAGGTGTTGATCGAATCCGATCCAGATCTTTCGCAGTATCGGCCTACAGATGAGCCGATGACGATCAATGAAATGGTCCTGCGTTTGCTGTCTGACGCAGTCGATAACTTTCAGAAGTGTGGCCGACCAGAAGCACTAGCGCCCATCAGCGACCTCATACGAAGCGTAGGGTCTTAATCTTTGCCGCGGTGCATTCCACACGCTCAAAGGGTAGGCGTCCAAGGACAAAGCACAGACGTGTCATCACCGCGTGCCTGTGTACTCGCCGGACGCCCGCCACAACAAATCATCAGAGAAAGGTTTTGTCGACTGAGGGTTCTTTCTTCTTCAAACTCTTACCTCGGTCGTTTACGGGGTGGTACATCTGGCGGTCATCCTTTCCGCGTACTGCCCCTTTTGTTTTTGGAGAAACACATGGCAACAAACAGAAATGGTTTGTCGGTCAAGGTCGATATCAAGGGCCTTGGGGATTGTGTCGAGAGAATGCAAGACCTCGGACCCAAACTTGCGAGAAAAGGTCTGCGCAAAGCCCTTAATGCTGTGGGAACCTATTGGGTCGGGGAGATGAAGTCTCGTGTACCTGTGGATAGCGGTTCTCTCCGCGACAGCATCATTAAGGCCGTGAAGACGAAGAAAGACAGGAATGGTGAAATTGCGGGGACGGTTTGGGTCGGACCGGCAATGAATGCGCCAAGGCGAGATGACCGAGACAGCGTTGGACCAGGAATCTTTGGACTCTGGGTGGAGATGGGGCTGAAGAGGAAGAAGTATCGGCCCATTCCGTTCGCGCGTCCGACCTTGGATGCGACCGGAGACAAGGCAGTGAAGCTGTTTGCGGACACTCTGAAAGAGGTTCTGGAGGAGATCGCAAAGCAATAACGGGAATCCATGAATCTAGGACGTCTGTTTCTTTTCACAACGTTCTTGATGAACTCCGTCTATCGCCACACCTGCCTTGTCTTTGCATGGCTCCGTCTTTTTTGCTCCGCACTTCGGGCAGGGTCGATCATAGAGTAGGTTTTCCATGCCCAGAGTCTACGCCGTGCACAGAACCAATCGCCAGCCTGTTCACAGCTGGTCGGGGTCAAGCACAACCCTACTCGATCCGGGGTGAGTGAGCCTCTTGTGTTCCAAGAATCGCGCAGCAAACCACATGATGACATCTGCCGAACTCTTCAGTTCCGGCCCAGGCGACGGCATTTTCTCGCCGCATTGAGCGCACTTTGCTGAGAGCGGGCGGGCATGTTCGTCGTATGAAAAAGAGAGTTCCGATCTAACCGACACCATCATGAATGAAGTTTAAATCTATCGCTCATAGTTTGGGATCAATGGAATGCCATGTTCCGAGATTCTTAACATTTTTGGGCCTCGTGGCCCGACGTTTCGCGTCGCTTTTCACGAAGATTCTGATCATGCAGAATGACGTTCATCAGGGATCTATGTACATGGATGCGACCCTTGTATTCAATGAAGCCAAGAGTTCGAAAGCGATTCATGAAGAAGCTGACCCGGGACCGTGTTGTGCCCACCATATCCGCGAGAGTCTCCTGCGAAATCTTGGGAATCAGTGCTTTCGCCGGATCGCCTTCTTTGCCGAATTCGGCCATGAGCAAAAGAAACCTGGCCAAACGCCTTTCGCTGGAATTGAAGAGCTGATCGACCAGGTCGGCCTGAATGCGCATGCTGTGCGCCAATAGGAATTTCATGAAGAGGTCCGAGAACTCATGCTCTTCGTGCATGACCCGGATCATCTCTTCTCGTGTGATTTTGAGAGCGGTACAGGCGGTGATGGCCGTAGCGGAAGCCAGACGCAGCCCAGGTATCGCTGCGAGTGCTTCTTCTCCCACGAAGGAGTGCGGGGCTAGGAGCGAAATGGTGGCTTCCTTCCCCACTCTTGGAAACGATGGAGACTTTTGCGCGACCTTCTTGAAGATAGAAGACGGAATCGGCGGGGTCGCCTTGAGAAAAGAAGAACTCTCTTGGTTGTAATCGAACTACTGTTCGACCAAGCCCAGCGCTGGCCAGAAACGCCGCTGAATCGAACCCCTGCGGAGCAGAAAGAGTCATCTTCGCCACCTCTGGGCGCTGGTACGTTGTGTGCAGACAGCACAGGCAACGAACCCTGGGACTCGACTGAACTGCTGCCCACGCCCCATTCCATGAATGGCAGGACTGTGATTATAGATCTTATGTTGGATAGCCGACATTCGCATTCCGCTTTGGCGGACGGCATCAAGTCACTAATACCATTGTAATCAATGGGATGGGGTGTCAGAGAATTCTGCGCTGCGAAATCCCGAGGACCGTCCTGCAATCTCATACCGTCACCGTCAGCGATTTATCGCAGGAATCAGAAATGTGACCGCATGTAACGGTCACTCAAAAGGTGACGGGAACCCTTATATTTTCAATAGCTTATGGCTAAGTTTTGACCGTCGTATCATGACACAGAATCGGCCCCAAATCAAGCGAAATGAACACTGAAAACGTCGATTTCCCCTCCGAAAAGGCAGGCAATCACCACCACAAAAGGACATTATGTGATGCGAAGAAAAACGAGAGATGAAAAGAGACTGATGGGAACCTATCGCCCTGATCGCGACGACAAAAAACGTCTGCAGTTCGCAACCGCAAATGGTGCGGCCATTAAGGCACCTGCATACGTTCGCAAAAACAAACTCGCGTGGGCTGAATGGAGGGCTGTTGCTCCCCACTTGATCGCAGAAGACATCTTGAGGCCAACTGACGTATCGTTACTCGCGTCGTACTGTGTTCTGTACTCGCGGTGGAGGACGGCTGCTCTCGATGTCGAGACGAATGGCCAGACGCTCACCGTGGTTAGCACGACCCGCACAGGCCGCGCAGAAAAGCCAATCACCAATCCAGCCGTGCGCAATGAGATTTTGTATTCTTCAGCACTTGTGAAGGTTGGGACGAAGCTCGGATTGAACCCCCTCGATAGGAGTCGGGTAGAGGTTCCTGAGGCAGACGACGAGACTGGCCGAGATCCATTCGAGGAATTCCTGGCGCAAGGCGAAAACGACGAATTTGACCCCGCCTGATCCACTCCCTCATTTCATTTTGAAGTTCTGCACCATCCTGGGGCGCAGTGTGTCTTCCTGCGTTTCCGTGTCCCGCCATGCGCCAACACCGAACGGAGAACAGCATTTGCTTACCGAAACAGAGCTAATCAAGAACCCTTATGCCGACATCGAGTACTTCACCGAAGCCGGAAAATTTCGTGTGAAGATTCCTGATTCACGCAAGAACCAAACAGTGTCCCCACTCTGCGACACCCTTCAGGAAGCCATGCAGCTACGGGACCAACTGAAAGCAGCAGGCACCCATGAATAAGAATTCGAAACCACGACCAATGAAGCACGAAGTTCGAGTTGCTCCGCAGCAGTTCGAGATTCGCAGCGACAACGATGGAACGACGATTACCGGGTACTTCGCAACCTACGGGACCCTGTCGCGTGATATTGGATTCCGCGAGATGCTGCAGCAAGGTTGCTTTGACGAATCACTAAAAGATCACCCTGTTGCGTGCTTCCGAGATCACAACCCAGAGATGCTGTTGGGCAAAACGCAGTCCGGCACGCTGGCAGTATCCTCCGACTCGAAAGGGCTTAAATTCAGCGTTAAGATTCCGAACGTGTCCTATGCAAACGATCTTGTGGAGCTGATTAAGCGAGGCGATGCATTCGAAAATTCGTTCGCATTTGCCCCTCTGCCAGATGGTGAGGAGTGGAGTCAATTACCGGACGGGCAAATTTTGAGGAAAATTTCCCGAGCGGTATTGTTTGAGGGGTCGATTCTCACGGGCGCTCCAGCTGCATACCCGAATACTGAAGTGAATCTGCGGAACGCCCCAGCGTCTTTTCGCTCCAAACTACGCGTTGACGACGATTACAGCGAAGAGTGCGATCCCGACTCCCCTGACTACGATCCAGATGCAGACTGCGATGATGATGACGAAAATGATCGCGAGATCTGCTCAGAGTGCGGGCAGCCGATCCCTGAGGATGAAGAGGACGAGGAAGATCGTCAAGCCCATCTTGATCTCCTAAAGCGCCGCCTCCGCTAGTCGATTCCCTAAACATTTCCCTGCAACATTCCTGGGCCACGGTGACCGCACCCGTGAGTCTGCGCATTCACGCGTCTTCACTCTCCACACCATAAAGGACATTACATGCAAACGATCACGAACTTAAACCAAAAAAAGGCAGAACTCATTTCGGCGGCCACAAAGGTGGTTGAAAGCGGTCTCAAATCTGCAGAGAGTAAAGAGCAGCATCGGAAACTGATCCAGGAAATCGACGACGTACAGGAACATCTGGACATGCTCTCCAGGATTGAGCGGGCGATGCCCGGTTTGCCGGTTCCTGCCCCAGCCGCACCCGTAGCTGCTACCCCTGAATCCAAAGAAAGTCGCCGTGCCAAGCTGAATGCAACTTTCCGTGCGTACCTGCAGGGCCGGTTGGACAATCGCATCCCAGAGCACAGAGACCTTTTAACAAGCAGCGATGGCGCGGGCGGGGCTGCAATTCCGGTTTGAGTTTTCAAATTTTCTAAGCGAATCTTTGAAATGGTTCGCGCCTCTGCTGCAGTATGCGAACGTGCGCCGTACGACAGACGGTCGTTCGGTGAAGGTGTGTCGAGTTGATGACAGTTTGCACGGGCTTTCTTTGGTTGCAGAGGGCAATACGCTTTCCGAAGTTGACCCCACCTTCAGTTCGAATGTTGTGAGCGCCGATCCGCTCAGTTCTGGACTCGTCCGCTACTCGAACCAACTTCTGAGTGATAGTGCTTTTGACCTGGAGCGTCTCCTCACGGACTTGACTTCTAGCAGAATCGGACGCGGCGTGGAAAAAGCAATCGTGCTAGGGAAAGACGTTTCAAACGTGACGTTGCCAAACAATCCGGGTTTGGTTTCGTTAGCAAACGTCGCAAGTACTACGACGGCCATTGCTGCTGGCGTAGGTTGGACAGACCTTGTGAATGTGTTTGACGCTCTCGATGCAGCGTATGCAAATCGCGCCGTGTGGCTCATGAATTCAAAGACGAGAAATTATCTCGCTTCCGCTAAAGATTCAACTAGTCGAAGCTATTTTGTTCCCGGAACCCAAAGTTCGCTGGACATGCTTTTGGGTCGTCCTATTGTGATCACACAATCCTTACCCCTCATTACGATTGCAAACAGCACGCCTATTATCCTTGCGGATTTGTACTCGGGCTTGCAGGTGATTGTCAGCGAACCTCGGGTTGCCATTCTCCGGGAGCGATTTGCTGAATTCAATGAGAGTTCGCTTGGAACCTCGCTGCGCCTTGGAAGTGTGGGCCTTCAAACGGGAGCGAATGGAGCCATTCAGGCATTGAAAATCGCCGCCAGCTAACAACAAGACGAAAAATCTAAATCGACATTTGGGGCGGGGGTCTTCGGATTCCGGCCCCTTGCTTTTTGGTCGCCATATTACTTGAGAAAGGGCAAAAGGAGAAACATGAGCAAAGTTGGCAGAAGTAGTTGGGTCGCGCACGAACGTGCGACCATCATCGGTAAGACACCGATAAACAAAAGAGCTTCAGAAGAAGCACGAAGGTGGAACGCTTCCATTGACTACATCCTCAGTGAACGTCGCAAGCAATGGACATTCCTTCCCCCAGACAACGTGACGTGCATTCTGCACCGTGGCGGATTGATTCTTAGTGTCCCCCAGCCAATCGGCAGGATGCTGCTCCACAAGCGCGTGGCGTCCATCCTCGAACACGACGTCACAATCGATGCCGTGATTGATGGCACCTTGGAAGAGTTCATTGACTCGGGTTTTTCCAATGGAATAACGACAAAGCTCACAACGAGAAGCACAACAGCGTGGTAACAGAACAGCACTATAAACCTAAAGACCTCTCTAAACTATGGGGATTCTCAGTGGACACAATCAGGGCATGGTTTCAGAATGAACCTGGAGTTCTCGTGGAAGACAGACCAGAGCAGATGCATAAACGTGGATATCGTTCGATGCGGATTCCAGAGTTGTCGCACGTCGCGTCTATGACGCGCACACCGATAAAGAGAAAACCCGGCCATTGAAGCAAGCCGGGTTTCGTTCTCTTACTGTCAGGTTGGCAATTTCACAGGTGAGAGATTTTGGCCCCCATCTTCTCTAGAGCAGCAACAGTCCCATCCTGAAGCTTCCGCTGCCGTGCTCTGGTCCACTTCGCATAGTAATTTTCAGTCACTGCAACCGATTTGTGAGAGAGCAACTTCGAGACGTCTTCGAGCAGCATTCCGTGCAAGAGCATCTCCACCGCGAATGTATCGCGCAGCATGTGCGATCTGAACTCCATCGGCTGGCCATGTTCATCCTGGAAGTCAAGGAAGTCATTCAATGCTCTGATCTTCCTGACCCATTTGTTCGTGTTGACCGTCTCTGAACACCTGCGCGACCAGAACCAGTACTCAAGATTTTCTTCCTTGCGTGAGGGCAGGGAATTGAGTGCCTTCACAACATGGTCAGGTACAACCGCTTCCATCTTCTCTCCTGTCTTTTGGGTCACGAGGGTCAGCACACTTCCCTTGAGAGATGATTTGGAAAGCTTCACAACATCACCGATGCGGAGTCCTGTCCAACGCTGCAACAGAAAGATCGCCCTGAGATGTGCTCCGACCTTCTGAGCGTTATATCTGGACTCGGCATCATATTCCTTCGTTGCTGCAAGCAGCTCTTCAAACTGCTCCGGGGTTAGCGGCATCGTCTTAGACTCATCCTGAGAGATAGCTTTCAGGAGCAGTGTGGGGTTCTTCTTCGTGTACTCCATCGATGTTGCCCAGGTGAAGAAGGATCTGAGACGAACCAGTAGAGCAGCTTGTGTGGTCAGTTCCAGCCGGTTCGATTTCTCTTCGGCGTCCGGACCCCAAGCACCGTGCCATTCGCTCAACAAGTCTTTTGTCACATCCGAGACGTACACGATGTTCTTGGAGGCTGCCCAGCGCAGAATCCGTTGCCGAGTTGACTCATACGCTTTCTTTGATCCTGCTTTGATGTTCTTCAGTCCACCGATCCACTGTGCTAGCGCATCTGCAAGAGGAACGATCTTGGTTTGTTCTTTCGCCTTCTTCTCGGCTTCTTCTTCTGCGATTTGGGCAAGCCTGACCTGGACTGGGTCTCGCTTGTCCCGCTCAGCTTGTGCTAAGCGCTCAGCCTGTTCCCAACTTCTGGTCTTCGCAGAAGCGTACGTCGTTCGACCATTCTCACGTATGTAGAGCGACTTTCGACAACTGCACCGCTTCCACTGCGGGTCGCCAGCTTTTGCGCATTCGGAACTATGGCGTGTGAATACCCTGATGGTCGCTTCCGCTGTTATATTTGTAGAGGTCACTACTGGCCCAACATTCGAGTTCATTGAAAACGATCCTCCTGAGTGAGAACAGAACAGATCCGGCAAAGACGTTCTGCAAAAATTCAGCAAACTAAAACTTAACGATTTGATAGTGGCTGATAACAAAGAGGATAACACACTTTGACTCGAATCTATTGAATCCACTCCTCGGAGAGGCAATGCAGGCCATTCTTGCGCTCGAAGACGGGCGCATCTTCCGCGGCGAGGGCTACGGTCACCCAGGCGAATGCCAGGGCGAAGTGGTCTTCAATACTTCCCTAACCGGCTATCAGGAAATCGCTACCGATCCCTCCTATGCCGGGCAAATCGTCGTTCTTACCAATCCGCAGATCGGGAACTACGGGACGAACCAGGCAGACAATGAGGCGGCCAAGCCCTACATTGAAGGCCTGATTGTGCGCGAGTTCTCCGCGATCAGCTCGAACTGGCGTTCGGAGCAGGTCACGGACGAGTACATGGAGCGGTATGCCGTTCCGGTGCTGGCCGAGATCGATACGCGCGCGCTGGTTCGACACCTCAGAACTCACGGCGTGATGCGCGGCGTGATTTCGACGACGGAAACAGATACCGACAAGCTGGTGCAACGGGCCAGGTCGATTCGCAAGATGGATGGGACCGACCTCGCGAAGGTAGTTTCGACCAAGTCGGTTTACAGCTTTAACGCAGAGGATAGCCGGAATCAAACGGGAGACTGGCTGCTGCCGAGCGCTCTGGCCCAGGAAGCGGGCGAGCGAAAGCTGCATGTTGTGGCGTACGACTTCGGAATCAAGCAGAACATTCTGCGCATGCTTACCCGCGAGGGCTGCGATGTCACAGTGGTTCCGGCAGAGACGACTTCAACCGATGTCATGGCACTGAAGCCCGATGGTGTGTTTCTGTCCAACGGGCCGGGCGATCCGGAACCTGTCGACTATGCGGTGAAGGCTATTCGAGAGATGATCGGCCGAGTGCCGGTGTTCGGAATATGCCTTGGACATCAGCTTTGCGGACTGGCGCTGGGGGGCAAGACATACAAGCTGAAGTTCGGTCACCACGGCGGGAATCATCCGGTGCGCAATAACGCTACGGGAAAAGTGGAGATCACAGCGCACAACCATAACTTCGCCGTTGACCCGGATTCGATCAACGCCAATGATGTCGAATTGACGCACGTGGATTTGAACGACAACACACTGGAAGGTCTTCGGCACAAATCGCTGCCGTTGTTCAGCGTTCAATATCATCCCGAAGCGGCGCCGGGCCCGCACGATTCGCACTATCTCTTCCGCGATTTTCGCAAGATGATGGAGGAGTGGAAGAAATGAAGCCACGGGTCTCATGGAGGTTGGTTTCGGCAAGAGCAGCGGGGCTTTGGCTCCGCTGTTTTTTGAGTGGAGCCCTCTGCGTGGCCGGAGCGGGGATGCTGAGAGCGCAGGTCGATATTCCCGGGCCGGAGCGGTTAACGCATGTTCGAGGCTTCGTCGCAAATCCGACGGGGCATCCGGCGGCCGATCTCGGCATCACGCTCGTGCGGGACGAGCACGTCGCGTTGCAGACGAAAACCGATAAGTCGGGAGAATTTGAATTCGAACATGTGCCAGCCGGCGCCTATCTATTCCGAGTAGAGCGCTCAAAAGATGCACCTGCGGAGCGACAGATTGTGGTGACGGATGAGATTGTCACGGTGCTCGAACGAAAGAAGCTTTACGTACTTTTAGGGCCCGGTGCCTGCCAGGATGCGTGCTCAGCGGTACTGACGAGCAAGAAAGACTTTGACAAGGCAGTTCGCAAGAACAACAGACATTAGTTCAGGAATATCGAAGAAATGCCACGTAGAAACGACATTCAGAAAATTCTTGTGATCGGGTCTGGTCCGATCGTGATCGGGCAGTCGGCCGAGTTTGATTACTCGGGAACGCAGGCCTGCAAGGCTCTCAAGCAGGAGGGCTACGAGGTTGTGCTGGTGAATTCGAACCCGGCGACCATCATGACCGATCCTGAATTGGCGGATCGCACGTATATCGAGCCTCTGACACGGAGCTATGTCGAAGAGATCATCCGCATTGAGAGCGAGATGCTCACCGGTGCTGACGGCACGGGCGGACCTTCAGGAAAATTTGCTCTCTTGCCGACTGTTGGTGGGCAGACGGCTTTGAATCTTGCTGTGGATCTCGCCGACGCGGGCGTGCTGGATCGCTTTGGCGTGGAATTGATCGGGGCCAAGCTCGAGCCCATCAAGAAGGCCGAGGATCGTCTGCTTTTCAAGGACGCAATGATCCGCATTGGACTGGATGTTCCGAAATCGGCGCTGGTGAACAATCTGCGCGATGGGTTGGACTTTGCCAGCAAGATCGGATTCCCGGTTCTGATTCGGCCAAGCTTTACGCTCGGCGGTTCGGGTGGCGGCGTGGCGTACAACCGCGAAGAACTGATGGAGATCCTGGCACGAGGACTCGATCTTTCGCCGGTGCATGAATGCCTGATCGAGGAAAGCGTTCTCGGATGGAAGGAATATGAGCTTGAGGTCATGAGGGACCTCGCAGACAACGTCATCATCATCTGCTCCATTGAGAATTTCGACCCCATGGGAGTGCATACGGGCGACTCGATCACGGTGGCGCCGGCGCAAACGCTGACCGATCGCGAGTACCAGAAGATGCGCGATGCGGCGATTGCCGTGATGCGTGAGATCGGCGTGGAGACGGGCGGATCGAACGTGCAGTTCGCAGTGAATCCGGCGAACGGGCGCATGATCGTGATCGAGATGAATCCGCGTGTTTCGCGATCATCGGCGCTGGCTTCGAAGGCAACCGGTTTTCCGATTGCCAAGATTGCGGCAAAGCTTGCTGTGGGTTATACGCTCGACGAGATTCCGAACGACATTACGAGAAAGACACCGGCGTGCTTTGAGCCGACCATTGACTATGTCGTCGTGAAGATCCCGAAGTGGCAGTTTGAGAAGTTCCCCGGCGCGGACGACACCCTGGGGCCGCAGATGAAGTCGGTTGGCGAAGTGATGGCGATGGGCCGCACCTTCAAAGAAGCTTTGATGAAGGCGTGGAGGTCGCTGGAGACTGGCAAGAAGACAGGGGCTGAAGTACTGGAGCCCCGGCGATTGACGCAGATGCTGGTGACGGCTCGGCCGGAGCGGCTGGGGTACCTGCGGTTCGCATTCGAGCGCGGCATGAGCGTTCGCGAGGTTGCACGCCTTACCGGAATGGATCCGTGGTTTCTGCATCAGCTCAGGGAAGTGACGGTGGCACAGGCCGCGCTGGCAGACACGAGCCCGGAAGCAATCTCCACCGAGGAACTGCGGAAGGTGAAGCGCTATGGCTTGAGCGATGAGCGTATCGCGACGGAGTGGAAGCTTGACGGCCACGATGGCGTGACGAAGGTGAGGGAACTGCGCGAGTCGAAGGGAATCCGGCCAGTCTTCAAACTGGTGGACACGTGCGCGGCGGAATTCGAATCCATGACGCCTTACCTTTACTCAACCTATGATGAGGAGGACGAGGCGCCGCCGACGGACAAGCCGAAGATCATCATCCTTGGGTCGGGGCCGAACCGGATCGGGCAGGGGATCGAGTTTGACTACTGCTGCTGCCATGCGGCGTTCGCCCTGAAGGATGATGGCTACGAGACGATCATGGTGAACTGCAATCCCGAGACCGTCTCGACGGACTACGACACGAGCGACCGGCTGTACTTCGAGCCTCTGGTGCTCGAGGACGTGCTTGCAATCTACAACCATGAGGCACAGTCTGGCGCGAAGATCGGAATGATTGTGCAGTTCGGCGGGCAGACTCCGCTGAACCTGGCGCAGCGGCTGCTTTCCGCAGGCGTCCCGATCATCGGCACTTCGCCTGACTCGATCGATCTGGCTGAAGACCGCAGGAGATTCGGCAAGCTCCTCGAGGATCTGAAGATCCCGCAGCCCGAAGGTGGTACGGCAACGAGCGTGGACGAGGCGCTCGCGGTGGCGGAGCGCATTGGCTACCCGGTGCTGGTGCGGCCGAGTTATGTGCTCGGAGGGCGCGCAATGGTGATTGCCTACGACGCGCAGGCTGTGGCCAGCTACATGAAGCAGGCGGTGGAGTATTCACAGGAGCGGCCGGTGCTGGTGGACCACTTCCTGGAGAGTGCGGTTGAAGTGGATGTCGACGCGCTCTGCGACACCGAAGACGTGATCATCGCCGGGATCATGCAGCACATCGAGGAGGCCGGCATTCACTCGGGCGATTCGTCTTGTGTGCTGCCGGCGGTGAGCATTCGTGAGGAAACGCTGAATACGATTCGGTCTTACACACGAAAGCTGGCGCTGGCGCTGAAGGTAGTTGGGCTGGTGAACCTGCAGTTTGCCATTCAACGTGATGGCGAGGGCAAGGATCACGTGTATGTGATCGAGGTGAATCCGAGAGCATCACGGACGGTTCCATATGTGTCGAAGGCGACCGGTATTCCGCTGGCCAAGATCGGCGCACGTCTTATGACCGGCCGAAAGCTGCGCGAACTCCTTCCGGAACAGCTTGCTTCGGGCAAGGACCTGGAGATTGGAGCACACTACTACGTAAAGTCGCCGGTTTTCCCCTGGAGCAAGTTTGCGGGCGTCGATACGGTGCTTGGGCCTGAGATGAAATCGACTGGCGAAGTGATGGGCGTTGCGGAGACGTTCGGCGAAGCCTTTGCCAAGGCGCAACTCTCTGCGGGGCAGATTCTGCCGGCGCGCGGAACCGTGTTCTTTACGGTGAACGATCATGACAAACCAAGTGCGGTTGAGTTGGCGCGCCGTTTCGCGCATCTCGGTTTCCACATTGTTGCGACGGAAGGAACAGCGAACGTGCTCGAGAAAGCCGGGCTGGCCGTTGAGCGCGTCTACAAGGTGAAGGAAGGACGTCCGAATGTTGTCGATTTAATCAAGGGAGATCGCATTCAGCTGATCGTGAACACGCCGCGAGGCCAGGACACGTTTTTCGACGAGAAGGCGATTCGGCGTGCTGCTGTTCTGGCGCGCGTGCCCACAATCACGACGATTGCAGCAGCCCAGGCGGCGGTGGAAGGAATTGCCGCGATGCAACAGCAGAACATCACGGTCTACGCCTTGCAGAGCCTGCATGCCGCGAAGGCTAACTGAAACTCAAGAGAGGCGAGAAGGGAATCGGACTCTCGCCTTAGGATGAAAAGATGCTGATCGAAGGTGTTTTTGCGGCGGTTACGACTCCCTTCTATCCGGACGAGCGGGTGTATTTTCGAAAGCTCGAAGCCAACGTGGCTCGTTACTCGCGCAGCCAGCTGGCGGGGATGGTGGTGCTGGGTTCGACGGGCGAGGCGCCGGCACTGGACGACAGCGAGACTCAAGAGGTTTTGCGTACAGCCGCCGAGGCTGCTGCGGCGGAGAAGGTCCTCATAGCGGGCGTGAATCGGGAGAGCCTGCGATCTGTGATTGAACTGGCCGAGTTTGCGGCCAAGTGCCATTACGACGCTGTGCTGGTGCGCACGCCGACATACTATTCCACGCAAATGACGCCCGAGGTGGTGAAGAACTACTTCAGCGCAGTGGCCGATCGTTCGCCCCTGCCGGTGGTGCTTTACAACATTCCGCGCTGCGTACCGTACCAGATCCCGGTGGAGATGGTGGCGGAGCTGGCGCACCATCCGAACATCATCGCCATCAAGGATTCGAGCGGAAATCTGGAGCGGATCAAAGGAATTGTCGACGCGACTCGCGGCGTTGCGAAACGCAAGGTGGCGGTGACAACCGTATTCGAGGCAGCGACCGAGCGGATGAGCAAATCGGTCGTGGAGCAGGCAGCGTCCTTTGTCCACGCCGGCGACCTGGCGGGAGGACCCGCGCTGGCGGTCGCGCCTCCAGTGGCTCCGCTAAAGACGCGAACCAAGGAAGTCGGATTTCAGGTGCTGACGGGTTCGGCGTCGATCATCCTACCGTCGCTCGAGGCGGGTGGTTCCGGGGCAATCCTCGGATTTGGCGCCTGTGCGCCGGAGGCCTGCTACGAGGTCTACTTTGCCTGGAAGGACCGGGATCCGAAACTTGCGGCGGAGAAGCAGGAGCAGATCGCCAAACCGAGCCAGCGAATCACAGCCGAGCTGGGCATTGCCGGGGTGAAGTATGCTTGCGACTTCAACGGGTATTACGGCGGGTATCCTCGCCAACCGTTGCTACCGCTGACGGCCGACCAGAAGAGGGAAGTCGAGACACTGCTAGCGGAGATTCGGAACTAGGCTCCGCCTCTCTTCTTGGGGGAGGGGGTGTCCCCCACATCCTTTGGCTAAATATTCTGTTTCTGGCGGATAGAGGCAGCAAGGCGCTCCAGGATAGTAATGGCAAATAGTTTACCAATAAAATGTCTTACGACAATCAGATAGCGGCGAGTTTGTCATGTGTCTCGTGAAGATTTAGACCGGCTTTGCGACGCTGTCGAGCCTGGTGAACGCATGCCGCCGACTGCGCGACTAATTCAAGCCTCAGACTTGATTGTGCGCCGGAGGAGCGAAATTACCTGCAAACATTTCCGCACAAATATTATGTGTAGAATGAGCTAGTTAGAGCGAGAAATGAAAGCTGTTTCCTTGACAGTTTTCAGGTGAAGATTTCCTCGATCTTCCGCTCGCGGTAGCGAAAGATGGCCTCCACATCGTGCCGGACCAGAAGGGCATGAGCGATGTTGCCCAAGAAGCCGAAGGGCAAACTGTAGCGGACATGATCCTCCAAGAGCGTCCCTCCTTTCTCCGAGATGAATCGATGGATGTGATGCCAGAGCTTGTAGGGACCTTTGGCCTGAACGTCGATAAATGAATTGGGTGGATCCCAGCTCTCAATAATGGTCAGCCAGCGAATCGGGAGACCGTGCACACGCAGCTTGTATTCGATCCGGGATCCTGCCTGGAGGCGCGCAGGCGCTCGCTCGATTTGAAATTTAAGGAAGGGAGGCGTCAGGCGCTCCAGATTCTCCGCGGCGGAAAAGAACTGAAATACTTCCGGTAGCGGGTGGGGTACCCATTGGCTGCGGCGAAGCTCAAAGATAGACATCGTTCCTCACGGTGTGGGCGACATCCGATGAGAGTGCGGAAGAAACTGTTAAGTTGCCGGGACGTGCTTTTTAGAAATGGGGGCACTTCGTCTAGCCGAAATGACAGTTGACACGGTGCCGCCGACATCTAAACTGGCTTAGGTTTAATCAGTGAGCATATGCCAAAACCCTTCATCTTTCTTGCGCTCGTGAGCGCCTCAACCATTCTCGCCGGGTCGCAAAGCATGCCGCGCCCGGATGCATCCGCGGTGTGGCAGATTCCGGAAGGATTCGCCGCCAAAGCGCAAACCGCCTGCGGGTCGATGTCCGGCTCGCAAGTTGGCGATTGCATGATCCAGCAGATGGAGAAGGCCGGCGCCTCCAATGCATCTGCAGCCTTCTCGCGCAGTTTGCTCAAGCAGAGTCACGGAGAAGCCGGGGTGATGACCTCTTTCCAGCAGGGGAAGCCGGTGGATATTGCCTGGGTTATTTACCCGTGGCGACCGGATCACAGGTTCGGACTTTTGCTCCTCAATGGACAACCTGCGATCGTGAACGTTGAAGATCTGAAGCATCTGGATCAAAAGTCCATGCGACAGAGCCTTCAATACAAGAGCCTGCAAAAGCAATTTCCCAAAGTCGACATTTACCCTGGGGATCGCGACGGAAAGACTTATCCGGACTCGCAACCGGGAGCCAATGGGGGCACGCAATTTATTCTGGTCTACCCGTTGCGCAATGGATGTCCTACTTGCGCGAATGCTGGATCAGCGATGTTCACCTGGAATTTCGACAAAGATGGAAAGTTCGGGGGAACTTCCTATATGGGCTTGATGCCGCCCCCGCTGAACTGATCAGGCTTTTTTTACCAATGCTGATCTGTTACTAAGCCTGCAGTCGCCCACTGCTTTTTGTGGCGTTAGGTTCAGCGTTCGCGCTCATTGTTCCCGGCGATTGCTAAGCAGCCCGGCCTGTGGACGCACCTTCCTTCAGCGCGAACACCAACCTGGGCTTACCGGAAGCCTCCCAGTTTTCTGTGACCGTCGAGAGCGGGACGACTTTGGTAGGAAGGTAGAGCTTGCCTTGCGCTGCCAGATCGAAAGTCTGCCGGATGCCTTCCAGGAGCTTCGGGAAGGGAACCGACTTGAGGCCACTGCCCATGATCTGGATGGCCGAAGAGCGTAATGCGGCGGCTGGCAACTCTACGGGTTCGCGGCTGGCTTCCCCAACCTGTACGAAGCGAACTGGGTGGGCGTCTTCAACTGCTTTGGCGACGGCGACGATGCAGGTGCGCGCGCTGCTGCCCCAGAGGTAGTCAACAATGACATCCAGCCCGTCGGCAAATGCGGCGATAAGAGCTTGTTCGAAGTGTTCGACTCCTTGTGGGTTTTCGGGGCGAAAATCGAAAGGGATGACAACATCGGCGCCTAGAGGACGCAGAGCGTCGAGTTCCTGCGCATTGCGGCCTGTGACGATCACCTTTCCTGCTCCGAGCTGTTTCGCGACCTGAACGGCGATGCCCCCTGCAGAACCGGTTGCACCGTTGATGAGGACAGTCTCTCCAGCCTGGAAGCGAGCGCGCTCGATTAGCGCAGCGAAACATGACATGCCGGGGTTTGCCAAGGCGGCAGCGACCACATCATCGAGGTTATTGGGCAAGATGACGGTTCGGCGCGGGTCGACAAGGGTCTGCTCAGCCATCGCTCCGAAGGGAGTCTCAGGCAGGGCGAAGTACACGCGGCGACCGTCGGCGAGGGCACCTACACCATCCACGCCGGGAACAAAGGGATAGCGGTTGTCCGCGCTGTAGTGTGATCCTGCAGCCCGGCTTTTCGTCAAATTGGTCAAAGCTGCAGCAGTGACATTAATGACTTCGAGACCTTCACGCCCGACGGGACTTTCGAACTCGCCAAAGATGGGTTTCGAACCAGCGGACTTTACGATGGCTGCATTCACCGGAGCGCTCCTCTGTAAGTTCAAGCGGTCTAGGAGGATCGTCTGTGCGACGCTCGACCGTGTTTGCCAAACGCTCGTTCTAGTAAATGATTATGACTCGCTATGCCGTTGAGTTATTGAAAAAAAGTACAGACAGGCCGTCTCCCTGAAAGAATTGCGCAAATCATATTCAAGCAATACTTTAAAGTATTTGCTCTTTCAGGTAATTGTTTGAAATCACGGATCTTCGCTATGTTTTCGGTTTTCAAATCTCGGTGAGTGAACTCACTGCTTAAGCACAATTCTTGAAATCAATATGACGGCGAGTATATCGGCCGCAGTGCGGCACCACCAGCTCGCGGGATCAATGTTATGTGGTTCTATCCATGTCGGGAGTGGGTCGGCGGCAGTCAGAAATTACGACAGCGCTGCCGCTGCACCGATTCAGCAGGGAGAAGGTTTTGGTGCGGGGTGACGGTTAACTAATGATGGTTTGCCCAGATTGGCTAAGGCCTATCGTTCTGCTCGGTATTGCGATGGGAATGAGGCGCAGCGAGCTTGTTGGCTCTGCAATGGGAAGATGTAGAGCAAGACCGCGATTCCATTGCGACAGGCAAGCATAAGTTGAAGAAACCCAAATCGAAACCCGGTCGGAGACGGCTTCCGTTGAACGCTACCGCCAGCGACACACTTCATTCAATCTTGCTGGAACATCAAGTGCGAACTGAGCAGGTACTTCGGGGAAAATCGAACCGCGATGGAGTGGATGTTTGAATCCGGAGTGAAGCTCGAGAGCATTGCGGATCGATTGGATTCGCGCCTTAGTTGCCGGTGCGACATCAATTGGTTGATTGATAGCTTCATCTGCGATGTCTGAGAGCAATCGGCATTGTGATTGAAGGCGATAGCCAAACGTGCGCCTCATTGCGTACTCAGCATCGTATGCAGCGATAGGTTCCAAATGATCGATCGGTGTCTCTCAAGAATCTAGCGCGCTACCCTTACGATTGCTTCATGCCTTCTTCATTCCACAATTCCGATACTGACAATGTAAGGAGAGTCAGTCTACATGAGAATGAAAGGGATACTATTCGCACTGGCGGCAATGTGCATAGTGTGCGCCGCAGCGTCCGCGAGCCAGACGTCTTTCCATGGATACAGCAAGAATGGGATGAGCAGGATGTTCCTTGATGCGCGCTCGCCGGACCAGCCACCCAAGTACAGCCGCTCTGAAATTAAAAAGATGATTCGCGATGCGAAGACCGCCGAAGACTTCGAGCGGCTTGGTGATTACTTCGATTATCAATCATTGCTTTTCGAACAGAAAGCCGACCAAGAGCTGGGTGAACTGGAGCGGTTGCTAGCTCTTCGTTACCACACCAAGAGCTATCCGATTCAGGTTGACTACACTCGTGAACTTCTAAAGGAATACAGGACTAAGGCGGATAAGTGCTCAGCTCGTGCCAGTGCATATCGCGCACATACAACGATAATGGAACAGACGCAATAATCTAAGGTCGTGTTAAGAGCGGAAAGTATCTGTGGCAGTCTTTTTGTTCGAAAATGCTTCCCTACGCGGACTTGCGTGTTCGATCCTGTGAAAAGATCTACTCGATTCGCGGATCGTCCACAAGTCAATTTGTTCACGAGCATTTAGCGACATTGGAGACAAAGCGCGATAGGGATCAATCCCAGATTCGACGCGATTCCGCGATGGACCGCTTGCGACTCCGAGTCTCACGATAGAAATTGGCGAGCACCACAACCAGGAACGAAACGCCTCCGCCGACAATTGCGGAAAGTAGAATTGGAGTTGTCATCACTCGATCTCCTTCGATCACAATGGAGTGTAGACCGCGAGACCTAAACGAGGCCTAAACGCCGCCTAAGATTTTCATAAGGTGTTTCCCGACGAGTCCAGCATGTTCGACTGTGCGCCAGTCGGGAAGTGGCTCGTTCGCATATGTTCCTTACTTCACACTTCAAATGGAACTTCTCACGTGTATCTGCGAAATTACGGAAAACCTTATGAAGGTCTTAGCCTCTTTTAATGTGTTCAGGATTTCAATGTTTTATGGACGCATGGACCCTCGTGTTCCACTGAGGGATGCAGAATAGGTTGCGTGATGAAGAGGATTTGGCGGAGAGTTAGCACCGGCCCGGAAATGAGCGTAAGGCCGGGCCCAACGCATCCTGACCTTCTCAAGGAGCGCATTCGGAGACGCATTCAACACAACAAACACGCACGCTTTCGTGAAATTCCCTCGATTGCAGAGATCGTGGTCCGCATTGCTGCAATCATTGTGGTGATCGCAGTGTGCGTCCAAGCTATCTCCCGATAGTCCGAATCTAAAGTACCCCACTTGCTCACTCAACCTACTTCGGCGAGCGTTCGACCTGGTCGCTTTCGAATTGTTCATTCAATTAAATCTGTTCGCATTCATGCTTTCTTCATGTCCCGCATTTCATTCTGAATTCATCATCGCTTTCGTCTACCAGCATAGTGGTGGTTACACGATGTCTGTCGCCTAACGACTTGTGACTCTGCGGCGAGACATCGTAGTCAGCATTCTCCAATCCAATTGACAGCAGTTCGCGTGGCCCATTATTGAACCTGCCGCGCGAGAGCGGGATTGTGCGCTTTGTGTCCACTTGATTGCGCAACCGCAGTTCTTGCTTTATGAAGTCTCAACGCTTGACTTACGCTTTGCTTACGAAGAACGGAATGAAATTAGCAAAGTGCTCTCTTTCTGATTCCAGCAGAAAGTGAAAGGTAAACATGACGAACACACTTTGGAAGGCAATGACTCTCTCTCTACTTATCGTTTGCGCGGCGGTGCCCAGCTTAGCGCAGAGTGCCGCGGTCACTTCGCACTCGTTGGAATCGAGAACGAGTGACGATTCAACTCCAACTGCCGATAAGGGGTCTTCTCCATCCGCGACTGCTACTAAGGCGGAGTTGAAGCCGAGTGTCGAGGAGAAGATGGACCTGCTTCAAAAGCAGATTGATGAATTGCAAAGCGAACTCAGGGCAGTTCGCGCTTCTGCACTTGCAGACAGCGCTTCAACGGCACTAAAGGCTGCCGAGGAAACGCTTGTCGCAGGAAGCGGCGCCGCAACCTCCAGTTCTCCAGCGCCAGGTGCCGTTCCCGCTTCCTCTTCATCGCCCGGTTTCAGTTCGTCTATTGCAGGACAACAGCCGGTGCCGGCGCAGGCGGCAGCTCCCGTCAAGGAGATTAGCGCTCAGAGAACCACAAAAGGCGAGCCCTTCGAGGGCGATTGGACGTGGCTCAATAGCAACGGGCATCAGATCGACAGTCCCATGGCCACCAAGTACTTCACACCTGAGTTTCGCGCCGACGCTCACTACATGCTCGATTACAACCATCCGCACGACGACACATTAGGTGGCGCGACCGAGAGCTTCCGCCACGCCGAGTGGCAGCTTGAGCAGATTAGCATCGGAGGCGATATCCATATTGACAACGTCCGTGGCCGCATTCTGACCATGAACGGTCTCTTCGCTACAACGACACCGCGTAACGACGCCAGTCCGAGTCGCGGGCAATGGGATCTATCTAACGCTTACAGATACGTTTCCGAGGCATGGGGTGGCTATCACTGGGACGTAGCTCACGGGGTGAATCTTGACGCCGGTATCTTTGTTTCCTACATAGGTTTGTTTAGTTACTACAACTTTGATAACTGGACTTATCAACCTTCATTTGTTTCGTCCAACACGCCATGGTTTTTCAACGGCTTGCGCTTGCAGTATTTCCCAACGAAGAAGTTGAAGATCGAGCCATGGTTTGTCAATGGGTGGCAATCCTATGGGCGCGCGAACGGGAAGCCCGGTTTGGGAGGACAGATTCTCTGGCGTCCGAAGCCGTATCTTGATTTCGTGTGGAACAACTACGGATTAGGCGAAGACGCTGTCGGTTACCCGGGCCGCTCCCGCATCCACGCAGACTACAGCGGCCAGTTCAAGGTGTATGACAATCCATCAAAACTGCTGGACAAGATCGCCTTCACCGTTACGGGTGATCTGGGATGCGAATATGGCGGAGGTCCTTCAAGTGGGCCCTATAACCCAAAAGGCGACTCTCCGGAGACGGGATCGAGTTCGACCTACACCGGCGGTGTGAACTGCCATAACGCAAAGAATGGTCGACCCAAGCAGGCGTTCATGGGCTGGATGATGTACAACCGCTATTGGTTCAATCATGACAAATATGCGGTAACTCTGGGCGGCGGCCAAATGAACAACCCCGGACGTTACTTGACCCTTCTTCCGCCTATCAATGGCGCTACCGCCTTCTCGGGCACCCCATACTTTACCGAGAATGGTGGCGATCGTTCTCAGATGCATGACGGGACCATCACGTTTGACTACATGCCGAGTCAGTTCATTACTTTCCGGCTGGAACAGGGTTATCGCTACTCCGACGTTCCCTATTGGTCTGGGCGTGGAGGTATCACGCCTCCAGGTGGCAACAACGGGTTTCCGTCGCAGTATGCGTGTGCGAGCGGCTCTCCTTCAGGATTCGGGTACGGCAACCTTGTCGCCGCGGAGACAGCCTGCGGCGCCGGTAACAGCGCCGGAACTGCTGCTGGACTCGGCACCATTTGGTGGCCCGACCTACGTACGAATCAGACCGTGAGTACGTTCGCGATCATGGTCAGGTTCTAGCAGAGACATAGAAAGTCTTGTGAGGAGCGTCGGAGCTGCACTCGCTTCCGATGCTCCTCATAAGAGGGCCGTTCACAGTTGCGGGAGACTTTCGTGGGGGTGAGGCCAGCGTCGATGCAAGACCCAAGTCGTTCGACTCTCAACCTCGGAATCTGGAATCGAAGAGACGTCATGAAGCGCACGGCAGTTTTGATCTTATTCACTTCGGTGCTAGCTGCGTCTTTGTGTGGTTTGACTGGATGCAAGGAAAAACAGGCCGATGCTTCTGCCGAGGCTCCGCCGCCTGCCAAGGTTATTGCTGACGTTGATGCGGCTACCTGGGCAGTGGGCGATCCCTCAAAGTTCCCGCTGTTTACGGCGCAGGAGTTTGAGGCTCCATCGAGACTACAGGTCACGGGCTCGGTAATCCCCGACATCGCGAGAACTGTCCCAGTGATCTCGTTGGCAACTGGGCGTGTAGTCGAGATCAAAGCGCGCCTTGGGGATGAAGTGAAGAAGGGGCAGGTATTGCTGCGAGTGCGCAGCGATGATACTTCCGGCGGTTTCGCCACCTACCAGAGTGCGGTTGCCGACGAGGTGCTTGCCAAAGCGCAATGGGAGCGCGCGCAGGAATTGTACAAGCACGGTGCAATCGCGCTCAATGATCTCCAGATTGCTCAAGACTCGGAGGTCAAAGCCAAGATAGCGCAAGATGTTGCCGAGGAGCATGTAAAACTGCTGGGCGGCTCGATCAATCACCCGTCGGGAGTCGTTGATATTGTCGCCCCAGTTTCGGGCGTGATCACCGATCAGCAAGTGACTAACGCTGCCGGGGTTCAAAGCTTGGGCGCTAATCCGTTCACGATTTCCGACCTGAGCTACGTTTGGGTTGTCTGCGATGTATATGAAAACGACATTCCAAACGTACGGCTAGGCGACATTGCTGAGGTCCGACTTTAACGCAATGCCCGACCTTGTCCTGAAAGGAACTGTCAGTAACATCGGCCCCATTCTCGATCCGAGTATCCGCACAGCGAAAGTCAGGATCGAGGTTCGGAATCCTGGCCCGCTGCGCATCGGGATGTTTGCTACCGCAACCTTTGAAGGCCGAAGAAGGAAATGCATACGATTATTCCGGCTGCATCAATCTTGCACTTGCACGATCGCGACTGGGTCTATGTTCCAGCACCAAATAACCAGTTTCAGCGTGTCGAAATAGCCGGCGGCGATTACCTCGCAAACGGGATGCAGGAAGTAAAGTCAGGACTCAAGCCTGGCCAGCAAGTGGTTCTCAATACACTTGCGCTTCAGAACCAAATCGACAATCAGTGAGGGAGCACGGAACGCATCGATGATTCGCACACTTGTCGATTTTGCACTGAACAACCGGTTCGTGGTGCTGGCGACTTGCGATTCTTGCCGTGGGATGGGGAGCAGTTTCGTTTCACAATCTGCCAGTGGAGGCCTATCCGGATATTGCAGATAATTATGCGACGATCATCACTCAGTGGCCCGGGAGAGCGGCAGAAGAAGTTGAGCAACAGGTCACGATTCCCGATCGAAATCCAGATGAACGGAATTCCGCATCTGACGCATCTTCGGTCCGAGTCGATCTTCGGCTTGTCCTTCGTTCTCTTGATCTTCGATGACAGCTCCAACAATGATTGGAATCGTCAAAAAGTTCTGGAACGGATGGCGCAAGCCGATCTGCCGCCTGGCCTCCAGCCCTCCATGGGCACCGACTGGAGTACGACAGGACAAATCTACTGGTATATGTTGAGAAGTACCAATCCGCAGATTGACGTCATGGATCTGAGGTCGATCCAGGATTGGACGATAGTCAAGGAACTGAAGTCGGTCCCGGACATCGTTGACGTGAGCACGTTCGGGGGTACAACCCGGGAATACCAGGTGCGGGTGGATCCCAACAAGCTGGTCTCATACGGCCTGAGTATCGGCCAGGTCGAACAGCAACTGGCAAACAACAACGTCAACGCCGGCGGCAACTTCATCGAGACCGGCCTGCAGCAGATGAACGTCCGCACGCTCGGGCTATTCAGAAATGTGGACGATATCCAACAGACCGTTCTAACTGCCAAATCAGGGACACCTCTTCGCATTAAGGACATCGCGGAGGTGAGCCAGGGGGCAAAGGTCCGCCTCGGTCACGAAGGAAGAGCGATTCGCATGTCAGACGGCACGATCGTGGACAACGACGACGTCATCTTCGCACAGGTAATGATGCGCAAGGGAGCCGACTCGGGACCGACGCTGGAAAAGCTTCATGCCAAAGTGGACCAGCTCAACCACAGCGGCATTCTTCCTCCCGGCGTGAAGATCGAGCCGATGATCGACCGCAGCTGACCTGCTGGGCTTCACGTTGGACACGGTCCTGCACAATCTGGGAGAGGGGATGATTCTAGTCACCATCATCCTCTTCCTCTTTCTCTCAACGCTCGCGCCGCCTTCATCGTTGCCCTGACTATACCGTTTGCTCTCTTTTTTGCTTCGATCCTGCTCGACTTAACCAAAGTTCCCGTTAATCTGCTTTCACTGGGCGCGCTGGATTTCGGAATGGTGGTGGATGGCGCGGTGGTCATGGTCGAGAACATTGTTCGGCACATGAGCCGAGGATCGGGACCCAACGGAGTGAACGGGGCCACTGCGAACGGCCAAGACAGACTACCGCAACCTCACTTTTCCGAAATCACCGTCCGCAATAATTCGCGAAGCCTGCCACGAGGTGCAGCGGCCAGTTTTCTATGCAATTGCAATCATCATTACGGCCTATCTGCCGATCTTCACGCTGCAGCGCATGGAGGGAAGGCTGTTCAAGCCGATGGCGTGGACAGTCGCATTTGCTCTGCTGGGCGCCATGACTTTCTCCATCCTGGTCGTGCCCGTGTTGGCAAGCGTGTTATTCCGCAATGGCGTCAAGGAATCGCGTAACCCGGTCATGGCATTCCTCACAAGCGTATTATCGGCGGCGCCTGCGCTGGTGCGTGGAACATCGCGCGATTACCGCAGGCGTGGGTGTGGTTTGTCTAGGGATCACGCTCTTCCTGGGATTCAGCGGAATCATTGGGGGTGAATTCTTGCCTCATCTCGATGAAGGCTCGATCTGGGCCCGTGGCACCTTGGCGCAAAGCACCAGCCTTACCGAGGGCACGCGCTTTATGAATCAGGCTCGCCAGATCTTCGCTTCGTTTCCGGAAGCGAAGCAAGTAGTGTCGCAAATTGGCCGTCCGGATGACGGAACCGACACCGGTGGATTCGGAAATACCGAATACTTCATCGACCTCAAGCCCAAGGCGCAATGGCGGCCTATATTCGGAGAAAACAAGGAGAGGCTCATTGCCGCCATGAATCGAGAGATCGCGAAGATTCCGGGAGCGACCTGGAATTTCTCGCAGCCAATCGAAGACAACGTTGGCGAAACCCTGACCGGCACCAAGGGCCAGCTCGCCCTGAAGGTATATGGAAACGACCTGAAAATACTTGAGCAGACGGGAGATGACATAGCCGGCATTATGCAACGGATTCCGGGCATCGCCGATGTGAAGGTATATCGCGATACCGGCCAGCCGAACCTCAACTTCACCATCAACCGTCAGCAAGCAGCGCGTTTCGGGATCAACGTTACCGATATTCAGGACGTCATTGAAACAGCAGTTGGCGGAAAGGCCGTGAGCCAGGTACTCCCGGCAGGCACCCCGGAGCGTTACGACGTGGTGGTGCGATACCAGGAACCTTACAGAAGAGATCCCCAGGCGATTGGCAACATTCGTCTGCTTACTCCTTCAGGGGAGCGAGTCTCGCTGGCTCAGCTCACCAGCATGGAGGTTCGGGATGGCGCCTACGATATCTACCGTGAAGGCAACAGCCGCTACATAAGTGTGACCTTCAACGTGCGCGGACGAGACCTGAATAGTTCGGTAGAAGACGCCATGGCTAAAATCGGCCAGAAGGTCAAACTCCCGTCCGGCTATCACCTTGAGTGGTCGGGAGAGTATGAGAGTTCGAAGCGAGCTTCGGCGCGTCTCGCGGTGATCGTGCCATTGACTGTCCTCGTCATCTTTATTCTCCTCTACACCATGTTCCGCTCCGCAAAGTGGGCTCTGCTCATTCTTACGGTAGTGGCGATGGCCCCACTCGGCGGATTGCTGGCATTGCTGCTGACCGGAACGCATTTCAGCGTGTCGTCCGGCATCGGTTTCCTGGCGCTGTTCGGTGTATCGGTGCAGACCGGCGTGATCATGCTCGAATACATCAATCAACTTCGAGCGAAGGGCTATACGGTTGCGGATGCTGCGGTCGAGGGCGCTGTCCTGAGGCTGCGTCCGATTATGATGACGATGCTTGTAGCCACGTTTGGCCTGGTGCCGGCCGCGCTCTCGCATGCGATAGGGTCCGATTCACAGCGGCCATTCGCAATCGTGATTGTCGGTGGTCTGATGGCTGCCCTCCTGATGAGCCTTGTGCTCTTGCCCACGTTATATGTCTGGATTGCGCGCGACGGCGATAAATTGCCCGAACCGGAAACGGGGGTCTCGCTTGAGCACTGACTGTTGTTCGATGAAGTTCGTGGTGCAGAACATCACGCGTTGCATACTGGTTCTTTCGATCGCTACCTTCTGTGCGGCATTCGCCGGCGCGCAAGGTGCGCCGAATCCGGCCAGCCTCTCATGGGACCAGGTTAAAGCCAGGTTCGAAACTGCAAACCCGACAATGAAAGCCGACGAAATCAACGTCGATGAAATGAGAGCGCAGGAAATCACCGCGTTCCTGCGTCCCAATCCGCAGTTCACGCTGTCCTCAGACGGCACGCAACTTGCTCCTCACGACGGCGTGTGGCAGCCGGTCAAAGGGACGCAACTGCAGACTAATTTCAGCTATCTCCATGAACGCCAACGCAAGCGCGAGTTACGCCTGGAGAGCGCCAAGGAAGGCACGCAGATTGCGGGATCGTTGCACTCCGATCTGAATCGGAACATGCTCTTCAACCTGCGCGTTGCGTTCATCGGCGTGTTGCAGGCAAAGGCACTTCAGAATCTCACCAAGCAGGAACTAGACTACTACGACCACATCATCGACATTAGCCGGGAAAGATTCAAAGCCGGGGGTATGGCGCAGATTGACCTGGACCGCGTGGAGTTACTGCGGGTCCAGTACGAGTCGGACTGGCAGGCTGCGGAGGTAAGCCTGCAGACGTCCAAGCTCCTGTTGCTTCAATTGCTCGATGATAAGACCCCCGTAGAGCAATTCGACATTCAAGGCCCCTTCGATTACTCCGACGAACTCAAGCCTCTTGCCGACTTTCGCCAATTAGCGTTAGATAATCGGCCTGATCTCAGAGCCGCCATCGAGTCGATCGAGCAGGCGAAGACCAATTACAAGCTTGCGGTGTCCAACGGTTCCACCGATCCGACTTTCAGCGCCTGGTACACAAATAACCCATCATTCAACAATCCCAACGCCCTTCAGACTCTTGGGTTGAGCGTCAGTGTTCCGCTGCGCATCTTTGACCGCAACCAGGGTGAGAAGAAGCGCACCCAACTGGACATCGGGCGGAACCAGCAACTTGAGGATGCCTCGCGAGCCCAAGTGTTTAACGATGTCGACTCCGCCTATGCTCAAGTGAAGAGCAATGTCGTCCTCTTGCGGCCGTACAAGGAGAAGTACCTGGCTCAGGCATCACGGGTCCGGGACACTGTGACATTCTCCTGGCAACGAGGTGCGGCCTCCTTGATGGACTTTCTAAATGCGCAGAGCGACTATCGCCAGGTGCAGCTGGCTTACGTGCAATTGATCGGGTCCTATTTGACCGCTGCTGACGAGCTGAACCTGGCCGTTGGCACTGAAGCAATTCAATAAGAGACATATGAGAGCACCTGTGCGGAGCTTTCCGGAAGGGCGGTCTTAGAGTATGACTCGCGAAGAAGCCAGAGCTCGAATAGAGGAGATCGGAATCTTCCCCGGCATCCGCGTTGGCTCCGCAGATCAAGCCCTGTATTGCGCAGAGATCCTATACGCGTCTGGGATTCCGATCGCTGAGATTCCTATGACCGTACCCGATGCTGTCGAGATCATTCGCCAAATCGCACGTGAGTTGCCCGACATGGTCGTCGGCGCCGGGACAGTCCTCGACAGTGAGACCGCTCATCGCTGCATCGATGCCGGAGCAAGGTTCATCACCAGCACCGGCTTGATTCCAGAGGTCGTTGCCACAACGCTCAAGGCGAATGTTGTCGCGATTCCTGGCGCGCTTACCCCCACCGAAGTGATTGCAAGTTGGAAATCTGGTGGGGATTACGTGAAGATTTTCCCAGCCGCTGCGCTGGGCGGAGATTTGTATATTCGATCACTTAAACTTCCGCTCCCACAGATTCCATTGATTGCGGCTGGCGGTGTGAGCCAACAGACGGCGGAAGGGTTCATTCGGGCCGGTGCTTCAGCTCTCGGCCTCGGAATGGAGCTTTTTCCCAAAGATGCGATTGCGAGAAGGCAAGATCACCGCATTCAGGAGCTGGCACGACGCTTCCTGGCATTTGTTCACAAGGGCCGCTCCCCAGAATAGCGAATTAAACCTATCATGTGCTCCGAGTTTATGAAGAACTTATACCTTGAGACGCAGGCGCTCATTTGCTTCATTCGCTCGATACGATTGTTTTAGTTACGAGGCCTGATTGATGGGCGAGCGAGCGTCGCATTAGGAGAGCCTTGCAGCCACCGCTCAGTTAACACATATCCAATCGCGCAGCTGAATCACGAGTACATCGGTGCGGCTTGGCTCTAAGCCAGGCCGCCCTGATGAATTCTTTGCAATTCGTTTATGGTTCGCTGATGCTGCCACGGATATTCTTGGGGTACCGAGGACCAGGATGCCCCTGGATTCTATGAGAACTTCCCAAACCCTTCAACAAGGTGGTCGGAGGGGCCGGCTTCGCTTTCTCGGCGAATCGCTGGCGGGATGCTGGGTCGTTGCGCTACTGGGTTTCTCAGGATATGTACTGCACTTCAATTCGGCGCCTGTCGGGTTCCTCTTTCTCCTGATCGTTGTAACTGAAGCAATAATCTGCGGATTCTGGCAGGCAACGATTGTGTCACTTCTAGCATGCGCTTGCCTCGACTACTTCTTCTATCCCCCGATTCTTGTATTTTCTATCTCTGATCCGCAGGATTGGGTTGCACTTGGAGCATTTGAGCTGAGTGCGCTCGTGGTCAGCCGTGTATCTTCGCGCGAGCAACGCAGCTCGAGAGAGGCGGGTTTGCAACGCATCGCCATGGAGCATCTCTACCAGCTCAGTCGCAGCACATTGCTCATCAATCTCCACCAGCCGCCGGCACCGCAACTAGCGCAACTGATTCATACCATCTTCTCCGTTGACGGAGTAGCGATCTTCGACGCGAATTCCGGAAAACTTGACATTGCTGGGGCATTCGAGACGGGCGTGGAGAATCTCGCAAAGGAATGCTATTTCGTTCAAGAGGATAGTGACGATCCACTGACCGGAATCTCGCTCAGAGCCCTGAGATTGCGAAATACGTCGCTCGGAGCGATTGCAGTGCGGGGCAGTTTGGACTCTCTAATTACTGACGCCCTCGCTTCATTAGCGGCAATTACGTTGGATCGCTGCGTATCCTTCGAAAAGGAGATCCAGATTGAGCAGGCGCACCAAAGTGAGCGTCTGCGCGCCGCGGTCCTCGATTCGCTTGCGCACGCCGTGAAGACCCCTCTTACCGCCATTCACACGGCGGGCTCGGGGTTGCGCGAAGTTGGTGCTCTGAATGATTCCCAGACGCAACTGGTTTCTCTTGTGGAAAACGAATGCCACCAACTTAGCGAGTTATGTAACCGCCTTCTTCAGACTGCAAAGCTTGAAGCGGAGGAACTTACCCTGCTTAAAGATGAGATCACCGTCTCCGAACTCGTCGGCCGCGCTGTCCAGCAACAGTCTGGCCACATGGCCGGCCACCCTATCGAGGTATTTCTCCCCGACACGCCGTTGAAGGTTCGAGGCGATCCGGAATTGCTTTCGACGGCGCTAGTACAGTTTCTGGACAATGCTGCCAAATACTCATTCAGTGGAGAAAAGGTCAAGGTGTCGGCCTGGGACAGTCGCTCGGAGGTCACCATCTCGGTGCATAACTTCGGCCCGGCCATTCCAATTTCTGAACGAGAGCGAATTTTCCAGCGATTTTACCGGGGCGAGGGATCGAAAAGTATGGCAGAAGGAACAGGCGTGGGACTTTCGACAGTCAAGATGGCTGCCGAAGCACATCGTGGGCACACGTGGGTCATCAGTGACGCCGAAGAAGGAACAACCTTCTTCCTTTCTTTGCCGCAGAATGGAAGGAGATCAGATTGAACGACAACCAATCCACCGTACTTATCGTCGACGACGAGGCCTCGATTCGAATCTCATTGCGCACGATTCTTTCGGGACTCGGCTTCTCAGTTGTGGAGGCTGCGCGCGGAGAAGAAGCAATCTCGCTGGTCCGCACCGCTCAATTCGACATTGTTCTTCTGGACATCAATATGCCTGGTCTGGGAGGCATTGAGGTGTGCCGCTTAATGCGCAAGAATGCGCCCCTTCTTCCCATCGTAATGCTGACGGTGCAGGGAAGCGAAGACCGTAAGGTCGAGGCTTTGGACGCGGGTGCCGACGATTACATTACCAAGCCGTTTCAACTCCGAGAGCTCATCGCACGAATACGGGCGGCTGTTCGCCGCAATTTCATTGTGGAGGAACAGAATAACCAGATCCTGATCGGAGATGTCCGTCTCGATATTGAGCGACACCTGGTGCAGAAAAAGGGACGGAGGGTTCACCTAACTCCCAAGCAATTTGATTTGCTCCATTATTTGATGGCAAACGCCGGCAGGCCGGTGCCTCATGCCAAGCTGCTAAGGACAGTCTGGGGACCTGAATATGGTAATGAACTGGAGTATCTCCGCACATTTGTGAGACAGGTACGAATGAAGATCGAAGACGACCCCGCCAATCCAACATACCTGTTGACGGAATCACATATCGGATACCGGTTCAGCGAATCGGCCTAAGAGAATAGAAGGCCCTGCCGATAGCGCATTTAGCCCGGCTGAACCGAGAATTGCCACGCGTGGAGAGGACTGAACCTTGTGAGGCTCGATTTTCTAATCGGAAAACCTTTGGCGACGTCAGAAGAGCGTGCCGAACATATTGGTCCAATTGCCGGTATTCCGGTCTTCGGGTTGGACGCGCTCAGTTCGGCCGCATACGGCCCTGAAGCGGCGCTCACACTCCTCATTCCGCTTGGCCTCGCCGGCATCGCGCACATTGTGCCCATTAGTCTGGCGATTATCGGGCTGCTAGCCATCGTCTACTTCTCCTACTGCCAAACAATCGACGCCTATCCCCGCGGAGGCGGAAGTTACACGGTCGCCAGTGAGAACCTGGGAGCGAACGCTGGCTTGCTCGCAGCAGCGGCGCTGATGATCGATTACATCCTCAACTCGGCGGTCGGAATCTCGGCTGGCGTCGGCGCTTTAGTCTCCGCCTTCCCGCGGCTCCAGCCACACACGCTTTCACTATGCCTCGCCATTCTGCTGATTCTGACGCTGATCAACATGCGCGGCGTCAAGGACACTGGCTTCGCGTTCCTCGTTCCCACTTATCTCTTTGTAGGAACAATGCTGTTCGTCATTGTCGTCGGAGTTGTCCGCACAATCTCCGCCCACGGTCACCCACTGGCCGTCATATCGCCGCCTCGACTGCCCGTGAGCGGCACGATGCTCAGCCTCTGGCTACTTGCCAAAGTCTTCGCTAGCGGATGCACCGCAATGACGGGTGTAGAGGCAGTCTCCAATGGAGTGATGGCATTTCGCGAGCCAACCCAGAGGAATGCCAAAAGGACCCTGACCACCATCATCCTGCTCCTCATGGCCTTTCTTGCCGGAATTGCCCTGCTCTGCCGCGCCTACTCCATCGGCGCTACAGATCCGGGCACGGCAGGTTACCAGAGCATCCTGTCCCAACTCACCGCCGCCGTGATGGGCAGAGGTGCGTTCTATTACGTCACAATCGCGTCCATTCTCTCAGTCCTCGCGCTATCCGCCAATACGTCCTACGCCGACTTTCCCCGACTTACCCGCGCCATCGCGCAGCGCGACTATCTGCCGCACGTCTTCATGATTCGCGGCCGTCGCCTGCTCTACTCGCACGGAATCTACGCGCTGGTGGCCTTCACTGCGCTACTGTTGATCGTTTTCGATGGTGTTACCGATCGTCTCATCCCTCTCTTCGCCATTGGCGCGTTTCTCGCCTTTACGCTCTCGCAAGCTGGAATGGTGATGCACTGGAAGCGTGTCGGCGGCCCGGGTGCTCTCCGTCGGATGGTCATCAACGGATTCGGCGCCATTGCCACAGCAATCACGCTCTTCGTCGTGCTAATCGCGAAGTTTACCGCAGGCGCATGGATCACGGCACTCATCGTCCCTGCATTGATGATGGTGATGACCGCCGTTAAACGCCACTACGACGGCGTGGCTCGTGAACTCGCGATCGATGGCCCCATGCGCATTGGGACTCTCGCCGAGCCCCTCATCATTATTCCGCTCGATCGCTGGAGCCGCGTCAGCGAAAAGGCTCTGCGGTTCGCTATGAAACTTAGTGATGAGGTCCAGGCCGTCCACGTCGATGCCGAGGAGTGCTACGAAGAGGTCGAGACGGATGTGGGAGCGTAACGTGGCTTCGCCCTTCCGCGACTCTGGCAGAGTTCCTCCTGAACTCGTGCTCATCAACTCTCCCTACCGCTTTATCTTGACACCGCTACTCGATTACATCCTGAAAGTCGAGAGCGAATGTCCCAACCGCCAGGTCGCAGTCCTCGTCCCTGAACTTGTCGTCAAGCACTGGTGGCAGACTCCGCTGCACAATCAGCGCGCGCAATTGCTCAAACTGCTTTTACTGATGCGTGGCAATCAGCGCATCATGGTCATCAATATCCCCTGGTATCTATGACAATCGTCCAGGCTGTTCGGTCCCCTCCGATGGGCATGATCCACGGCTGCAAAGAATGTCTAATATTTCGCGCCGGATGGAAACTCTAGCCGACGCGCGTTCACTTGGACGAGCGAGTTGTCTTGACCAAAGGCACCAGCATCATTGCCAAGATCACTCCCGCCAGAACACCCAGCCCAGTCTCAACTATGGTCGGACGCGTCGAATCGATGGAACGTCCGCAGTGATGGAGACCCAGCCTCGTATTTCTGTCCTTGACTGTTCGCTTACTTGGTCGGTCTTCTTGCAACTCAGGTGAAGGTCTGGGCAAAATATAGGTAGAATTCCCGAGAAACTTTGGTTAACATGCTAAGCTTCAATAGCTTGACCATGCATCATCATGTATTTCTTTACCGTCGGGCCAGATTAACGCGACTTCAACTCGACCCCCAAGGGCGAAGCTCTCTTGGCACTCAAGCGTGAGCTTCTCTATATATTTAGTCGCGATCTGATGGCCTGGTCGCGCGCGACGCTGAGGGATGCGCTTGCAGCTTCGGTTGTCACTTGAGCGGATGCGCGTTTGACATGTGAAGAGTTAGGCGGCCAAATTCTATCGATCTCCTTCTGAGATTTGTTTCATGGGAAGGCCATGCGGAGTTTTTGAAAATAGCAGATTTCGACAAGCGTTGGCCACAAGTCGAGCGTGGATTTAGTTTCGCGAAGTAAGGCCTCTGATGTAACAGTTCCGCGAAAAATGCAAGTTTTCGCAATTTATTGAATCCAGATGCGTGCGACGCCACTCATATACGTGTTACAACACGCAATGCCTCCGATCGAGGACGCAAAACCACAAGGAGAAGGGAGAATCAAAATGAAGATCGTACTGTATGGAGCAACGGGAAACTCGGGTCAACGGATTCTGCAGGAACTCAACAATCGCGGCCACGAGGTCACGGCGGTAGCCCGCAACACGTCAAAGGTGCCCTCGACGGTGAAGGCAGTAAAAGATGACCTGAGCAAGGTCGATGCGATTGCATCGGTCATCGCTGGCGCGGACGTCGTTGTAAGCGCCTACGCTCCTCCGCCAGACAACACCGATGCACTCCTCGGAGTGACCGAGCGTCAGATTGCAGCCATCAAGAAGTCGGGTGTATCTCGTCTGATCGTTGTGGGAGGCGCCGGACTCCTCGAAGTTGCGCCTGGTGTGACTCTGATCGCTTCCGGCTATCTACCCGAAGCCTACCTTCCGATTGCCACGTCGCACGAAAAAGCGCTCGGTATTCTTAAGGGATCGGGTATCAACTGGACCTACTTCAGCCCTGCAGGATTCTTTGAGCCCGGTCAGCGGACTGGCAAGTACCGTCTTGGAACGACGAATTTGATCGCCAACGAAAAGGGCGATAGCCGGATTTCGTTTGAAGACTATGCTGTTGCCCTAGCCGACGAGATCGAAAAACCAGCTCATGAGCGCGGTCAGTTGTCGATCGGCTATTAATTCTGCTTCGCTATACTCACACCTAATCCGAATGAGGCTGGATCAATCCCGGATGGAAATTCGAAGGGGTGCCAGCCTCGATTGGCTGGCGAAACGCAAGTGAAGGAATAGACTATGACCCGCACGAAGAAATCCTCCCTCGTTACGGCTCTCAAGCAAACTCGCCCCTTCGAGTCGTTAGAGCAGGAAGTGTACTTGAGCATTCTTCGCACGGCGTCCGTGCTGTCCTATGCCGTCGATCAGTTTTTTCGGCCCTTCGACATTACGCCGTCCCAATACAACGTCTTGCGGATACTGCGAGGAGCCGGGACTGATGGCCTTTGCCGGAATGAAATATCGGAACGAATGGTGACGGCGACACCCGATATGTCGCGGCTGCTGGATCGCATGGAAAGGGCAGGATGGGTTCAGCGAGAACGTGCAGAGGATGATCGGCGCCAGGTGTCCACCTACATCACGAAGTCCGGTATGGAGTTGCTAGAAAGGCTGGAAACGCCTACGCGCGTTTTTGTGACGCGACTCTTCTCTGGAGCTGCGGCCAGCGACCTAAAGACTGTTCTCAAGGTCAACGATCGAATCAGAACAAAATTGTCTTGAGAGCATCGAAAGGCACTAACTCGTTATGAAGAAAATTGGATTCCTTTCATTCGGCCACTGGACACTTTCACCACAATCACAAACCCAGACTGCAGCGGACGCGCTGCTACAGTCCATTGATCTGGCTGTGGAGGCCGAGCGTTTAGGGGTTGACGGAGCCTATTTTCGCGTTCATCACTTCGCTCGGCAGCTGGCGTCACCGTTTCCGCTGCTCGCAGCGGTCGGAGCCAGAACGAAAACAATTGAGATCGGCACCGCTGTGATCGATATGCGGTATGAGAACCCTTATTACATGGCGGAGGACGCCGGCGCAGCGGACCTCATTGCAAGCGGACGACTGCAGCTCGGAATCAGCCGCGGCTCTCCTGAGCAGGTGATCGACGGATGGCGCTATTTTGGCCACCAGCCTGGCGAAGGCGAGACCGACGCAGACATGAGTCGGCGACGTGCTGAGAAATTTCTCGAACTGCTCGACGGCAAGGGCTTCGCCCAGCCTAATCCTCGTCCGATGTTTTCAAACCCGCCGGGCTTGCTGCCGCTTGAGCCGTACTCTGAAGGCCTAAGGGACCGCATCTGGTGGGGCGCGGGGTCGAATGCGACGGCTGCTTGGGCCGCCAAGCTCGGAATGAATCTTCAATCATCAACTCTTAAATTCGACGAGACCGGTGAACCTTTTCACGTACAGCAGGCCACGCAGATCCGTGCCTTTCGTGCAGCGTGGAAGGGTGCCGGTCACACTCGGACTCCGCGCGTTTCCGTTAGCCGCAGCATCTTCGCGCTCATAGACGACCGGGATCGCGCCTATTTCGGCCGGGGAGGTGAGGATGGGGATCAGTTCGGCTACATCGACGGTCCCACACGGGCAGTCTTTGGACGAACCTATGCGGCCGAGCCGAATGTGCTGATCGCGCAACTCAAGGAAGACGAGGCGATTGCGGAGGCAGACACGCTGTTGCTGACCGTCCCGAACCAACTAGGCGTTGCCTACAACGCACACGTATTGGAGGCAATTCTCACGACTATCGCCCCTGCTTTGGGTTGGCGCTAAGGGCGTGCGATTGGCCTGGTCTAAAGATCGTCTTGTACCTATAGCTCTTCACACCAACTCAAAGCGCCACTCGCGATCGCGATTCGACAAATGGATCCGTCGACACGGATCACGCTTTTCTCTGACCAGGCCGGCATCTCGGACATCTTGCTCGACGGACAAAAAAGAGGGGTGGAGTTCGAGTTACACGCTAAGCCCATGCATCCGCTCAAAGTTATCGAGCACCTCGAGGCGCGCTAACGGTCACATCGAGAGCCCTGGTATATCAATGTATGCCTTCGCCAGGTTGCTGCAAAACCGTCAGACATCTGTAATCGTCGCCACGCTATTGCGTAAATTAGGCCTGCACACAGTTGACGGCCCAGAGAATGGCCAGAACCCCTTCCTGTTGACATCCGACCCGAAGGCGCTCATACTCCTGTCGTATGCCGACCCGAAAGGAAGAATCCGAACACATCGCGCTGTTGCAAGGCACCCTGGACCTGCTCATTCTGAAGGTGCTCCAGCTAGCCCCTGTCCACGGGCAAGGCATTGCCCGCGCCATTCTCCGCCAGTCTGACGAGGCTTTCTTTGTAGATCACGGCTCCCTCTACCTCGCCTTGCAGCGGCTGGAGGACAACGGCCTCATTACTGCCGAATGGGGCGTCTCGGAGAACAATCGCAAGGCGCGCTTCTACAGGCTCACGCGGCAGGGCCGCGAGCAGCTGACCGCCAAGACAACGCAACGGAATCGCCTTGCCCCTGCGATGGCGCTCGTTCTTCAGCCAAATGCTGAGGGGGTGTAAATGTCGAGCCGCAAGTCCTCACGCCGCTCCGCAGACGACTTCGTCGAAGAGATCCGCTCCCACCTTGCACTCGAAGCGGACGAACTCGAAGCCTCCGGGGTGGCCAAAGAGGAGGCCGAGCGGCGCGCCCGGGCATCCTTCGGCAGCGTGGCCGCCGCCCGCGAACGTTTCAATCTGCGCGGCCGCATATTGTGGCTCGACGACTTACTGCGCGACGTCCGGTTCGGGATCCGTATGTTGCTCCGCAACCCTGCTCTGAGCATCGTTGCCGTGCTGACCCTGGCGATCGGGATCGGCGCCTGCGCCACTGCGTTTACCTGGATCAACGGCATCCTGCTCCAGCCGCTGAGCGGCGTGGCCGACCCCATGCGTCTCGTCACCCTCGAATCCCTGACGCCCAACGGCGCTATGGTGCCCAATTCGTACCCGGACTTCCGCGACTTCCGCGATCATCTTCGCAGCGTCGATGTGGCGGTCTTCCGTCCCGACGCCTTCAGCGTTGGCCCCGAAGGCCATGGGGAGCGCATCTGGGGCGAGATGGTCAGCGGCAATTACTTTGCTGTCCTCGGCGTGCAGCCTGAAATGGGCCGCATGTTCCAATCCGCCGAAGTTCCCGACGCTCCGGGCAAATCTCCCTTGGCGATCCTGAGCGACCGCTACTGGCGCTCGCACTACGGCGCGGATCCATCCATTGTTGGCAAGACAATCCGCGTGAACCAGCATGAGCTGACCATCGTGGGCGTGGCCTCGCCGGAGTTCCATGGCTCGATCACCGCGATGGCCTTCGATATCTGGGTTCCGTACATGGAACAGTCCGCGCTCAATGGCGTACCTCTCTGGATGCTCCGCGACCGACACGATCGCAACATGCTGGGCATTGCGCGTCTCAAGCCCGGAGTAACGTTTGAGCAAGCCCGCCAGGAAGTGAAAGCGCTTGGCGAGCGGATGGCGTTAGCCAACGCCGACGTAAGCGAGGGCATGAGCGCCACACTGCTGCCGCTTTGGAAGTCTCCACACGGACCGCAGGGCTTGCTCGTCGGCCCACTGCGCATCCTCATGGGCGTGTGCGTGCTTCTGCTTCTCATCGTCTGTGCCAACGTGGCCAACCTTCTGCTTGCCCGCGCAACCATGCGCGAGCCCGAATTCGCCGCGCGTCTCGCCCTCGGCGCCAGCCGCCTTCGCCTCGCGCGACAGGTTCTCACAGAAACGCTCCTGCTCGCGGTCGCAGGCGCGGGCCTCGGCCTTGCCGCAACTCCGTGGATCAGCCGTGCCCTCCATCTGCTGCTGCCACCCGGCAACATCCGGCAAATGGTCTTCATGGATAGCCGTCTCGACTTCGCCGTGCTCGCCTTTACTGCAGGCGCGGCCGTGCTGGCGGCGCTCGTCTCCGGCCTCATTCCGGCGCTGCGCGTGAGCCATCTCAACCTCACGTCTCGCCTCAGCGCCAGCGGCCGCAACAGTCAGGCCGGCCGCAGTCGTGCCGGCTCAACCTTCGTCGCCTGCGAGGTCGCACTCGCTCTCGTCACCCTTGTCGGTGCGGGCCTCTTCCTGCGCGGCTTCCGCCAGACCCTGAATCTCAATCCCGGCTTCAACCCCGACCACGTTCTGCTCAATCAGTTCTACCTCTCCACCAACGGTTACACGCTCGCGCAGCGCAAAGAGTTTTGCCGCCGTCTGGAAGAGCGCATGGTCAGCGCTCCGGGCGTCACCGATGTGGCCTTCTCTGACGGCATTCCGCTCGGCTTTGAGCCAAGCTGGTGGGAGGAACTGGAGATCGAGGGCTACGCGCGCCACGTGAACGAGAATATGAACATCTTCCGCAACGTGATCTCGCCCGGCTACCTGCCGCTGATGCGGATCTCGATAGTGGAGGGCCGCAACTTCACGGACCAGGACAACGAAAACGCCCAGGAACGGGTGATGATCGTCAACCAGGCGTTCGCGCGCCGCTTCTTCCCCGCGAGCGACCCGATCGGCAAGAAAGTGCACGGGTGGGGAAGATGGTTCCGCATTGTCGGCGTGGCCGCAGACAGCAAATATCACTACCTGGGCGAACCCGGGACGCCCTACTTCTACGTATCCTTCCGGCAGGTCTACCGCGAGGACATGAACCTGGCGTTCTACGTGCGCACGCAAGGCAATCCAGAGAACATTTTGCCGATTCTGCGCACGCAAACGCGCGACCTCGATCCCAGCGTAACCGTGTTTGACGCCGCGCCGCTGCGCGAATTTATCGGCGCATCGCTTTATCCTCAGAAAGTTCTCGCAAGCCTGATGAGCGTGCTCAGCGGGCTGGCACTACTGCTGGCCGCTGTCGGCCTCTACAGTGTTATGGCCTATTCGGTGGCGCAGCGAACCCAGGAGATCGGCGTGCGGATGGCTCTGGGCGCCGCGCCCCACCACGTGATGCGGCTGGTGGTGCGCCAGGGGCTGGCGATGACCAGCCTGGGATTGGCGGCCGGCCTGGCGCTCGCGTTCGCGCTGGCCCGCAGCGTGGCCAGCGTCTCGTTCACCAACTCCGCGATGGGCTCGAGCGCCAGCCTCATGGGCGACTCTTCCACAGATCCGCTGGTCTACTTGGCGGCTGCGCTGTTACTCTCTGTCGTCGCCGTGATTGCCGCACTGCTTCCCGCGCGCCGCGCCGCATCCATCGAGCCCATGAAAGCACTTCGGGCAGAGTAGTTCAGCAATGAGCTAGGAATCGTTAAGCCTTGTCCAGCAGTATTCCAGGCGAGGATGGCAGGCTGCTTTAAGACCAACTATCGGTCCTGATAAACAGGCCTCCTTTTCGATCTTCGAAACCTGAACACTAGCCGACTTCTCGATAGCGATCGAGGAGGTGGTCCAGTGGGTGCCCGCTCGGCATCATTGATGTCGCTTAGGCAGACGGGCCATACCTGAGATGTTTCCTAGATGTGTCAGCTTGTCCGGATTTATTACTGAGTGAAATGCCTGAATCTTCCCATCGGCAATCTGCAATGCCATGACGCTGATAAGTTCTCCAGTGAGCGACTTGGCAATCAGCCCGGGCTGTCCGTTCACGGTGGCTTCAGAAAAGGCTACTTCGTACTGCTTCGCCTTAACGAAGATTCCATGTATGAGCCGTGCAACTGAGTCGGAACCAATCACCGGGTGCATTACAGCGGAAGAGACACCTCCGCCATCGCCGTGGAATTCCACTTCTGTCGCCAACATCGATTTGAGATCATCGGGCGTGCCATTCTTGCAGACTTCGAGGAAACGATGGGCCAGCGACTCTCTCGCGCCTTTTGACGACTCGAACCGGGGCTTTCGCTCAGCAACGTGGCGCTTTGCTCTCGAGAATACCTGGCGGCAATTGGATTCAGATTTTCCCACAACCTCGGCGATCTCTGCATACTCGTAGTCGAACACCTGGCGCAGCAGGAATACCGCTCTCTCAAGCGGAGAGAGCGTTTCAAGCAGGACCAGAAAAGCCATCGACAGGGATTCTGCCATCTCAATTTGCTCCAAAGTGTTTTCACTGTTGCCTGAATCCAGAATCGGTTCGGGAAGCCATTCGCCGGTATAGATCTCTCGTTTGTGCCGAGCAGAACGCAGATGATCGATTGCCAGACGAGTTGTTGCGGATACAAGAAATGCACGCGGATTCGCAACTGCTGTTCCCTTGTTGGTCGCCATCTGGAAACGGAGGAGCCCTTCCTGAATGAGGTCTTCAGCCTCCGCTACGCTTCCGACCATCCGATAGACCACCGGGAACGTGGTGCGGCGAAGCTCTGATACAAGGTCGTTGTCCATTCGAAGGTCAGCCAAGATCTCGTCCTCCTGCGCGGCGCAATCGTCCATGACTATCTCGACGTTTGACAGGGCTGTTTTGTGACATCCCTTCAGAAGAAAGTATGCCCGGCTATTGAGGGTGTCACAAAAAGGAAGTGATCTTCGTCGAGGACTAGCAAAGAGAGGTGCCAAATGCGGATCTTTATAGCGGGAGCAACGGGAGTTCTGGGAAGGAATCTCATCCCGAAGCTTCTGAACCATGGACATAGCGTCATCGGAACGTCGAGCACGAAGGCCAGGCTGCGTGAACTGCAGGAATTGGGAGTGGATGCCGTCCTGATGAACGGGCTGGACCGAGACTCGGTGTTCACAGCTGTCTCATCCTCCACACCGGATGTTGTCGTCAACGAAATGACGGCAATTTCCAAGGTCCGGAACTACAAGAATTTCGATCAGGAATTCGCATTGACCAATCGCCTGCGGGTGGAAGGAACCTCTCATCTTCTGGCTGCGTCGAGGCAAGTCAAAGTCAAAAAGGTCGTTGTGCAGAGCTTTGCGGGCTGGCCTTTTGAGCAAACCGGAGCCGCCGCTAACTCCGAAGAAGCTGATTTTGAGCCGAGCGTTCCCGTCAGGATGAGGAATTCGCAGCGGGCAATCCAGGCAATGGAACAGAGCGTTCTGTCCGGAAAGCCGCCAGTGGGAGTCGTTCTCCGCTATGGATACTTCTACGGTCCCGGTACCTCCTTCGACCTTGAAGGAGATATCAATAAAGCTCTGCGCAAACGAGCCTTCCCGCTGATTGGAGGAGGAACGGGGGTCTGGTCTCTGATTCATGTGGACGACGCTGCAGAAGCAACCAGGCTCGCTATCGAGAGTGCTCCAGGGGGGATCTACAACATAGTCGATGACAGGCCCTCAAAACTCGAGGAATGGCTTCCCGGCTTATGCAAATTGCTGGGAGTGAAGCCCCCAATGAAAATGCCGGCCTGGCTTGGGCGATTCTTTGTCGGGGAGAGCGGGGTGTATATGATGACCCAGGCCCGTGGCGCTCTCAATGCGAAAGCGAAGAGGGTGCTTGGATGGAAGCCGGCGTATCCAGATTGGCGCACAGGATTCGCGGCGATGTTTAGGAGTGCGTCGTGATCCGTTATCAGCGAACACCTGATCTCGAAGTGCGTCTATCGCAGGCAGCTATAAGACGTTCATGAAGGAGTTGAAAATATGCTTCAGTCTCATTCAGCTGATATGGATATTCTCATCGTAGGTGCCGGTCCCGTCGGTCTGTTCCTCGCAAATGAATGTGTCCGGCGAGGGATTCAGGCAAACGAACTTCACTGGAGCAGCTATTTTCGGATTCATCATCGTCATGCCTCTCAATTGCGCTCCGGTCGAGTGTTTCTCGCGGGCGATGCGGCACATATTCATAGCCCCTTTGGAGGGCAGGGAATGAACACGGGCCTGCACGATGTCTGGAACCTGGTTTGGAAGCTAGAACTGGCAGTGCGCGGACGTGGGAGCGACATGCTTCTGGAAAGCTACTCCGAAGAGCGCGTGCCGGTCATTGAGGAGGTCATTGAAACGACTGACCGGTTGACGAAAGCTCTTGGGGCGCCCAGTACCCTGGCTCAGCTACTTCGTGACTCGGTGATTCCAATCCTCTCGCGCATCCCGGCCTTCCGGCATGCGATCGTGGAGCGGCTTTCGGGACTCGGCGTGGCTTATTCCGGCTCGCTCATTCACAGCAGCGGCAAAAGGTTGTTGGAAGACCGCATGCGGGATGGTCAGATCGCAGAGGCTCGATTCCTACTGTTTGTACCCGGAACTGCCTGTCAGTCATTCCTCGAAACATCTCGCACCATCGCGGCTCCGCTAAACGGGCTCCTCGCCGTTCACGAATCGAGGGACGGGAGAATTCGTTTGGTTCGGCCTGATGGATATATTGCCTTCGAATCGGAGACTGAGGTTTCTGGAGATGAATCTCAGTTCATTCGTGCACTTCTCGCCAGGATGCTTCAGATCGATTGCAAGCCTGAGTGTTCAGAGACTGCAGATGCGCACGCGCTCCAGCGCTAGAACCGTCGCTCAGGATGATCGCGTTGATGTCGAAAGGAGATGAGACCATGAAGATCACAGCTGAAGTATTGCTTTTTTCAGCCGTTACCATGAACGCGGCGTTGCTGACGTTTATCGCAGGTGTGCTTAGACGAGTGATGGATGACATGGACGTAGTTAAGTTCAAAGCGTTTGTGAACTCGCTCGTCTTCTATTCGAAGAGATCACCCTTCATGCTCACTCTTCTGAACGCTCCTTTCGTTGGAGCAATAGTCTTCATCTACTTTTACGGATTAGGCGACAGGTGGATAATCACCGGACTCGCTATCTGGTTTTTTGCAGGCAGCGTCGCCAAGATCATCAAGGTTCCTGTTTACAAGAGAATTGCCGCTCTCGATGAAAGCGACGCGGGTCGTCTGAGAGCTGAACGGAAAAGACTGAACAACGGAAATCTGTTTCAGGCGGCGCTCAATTCCGTCGCGGCCGGTGTAATGCTGTTGACCTTTTTGCGCTGGTAGCCTCATTCGTTTTCCCCTCGCCTGCGCGAACGTTCCATTTCCCGGACTGGCGACCAGGAAAGGTAAAGAGCAGCCGACTTAAGAGTAATCAGAGTCTGTGAGTGATTTGGCGATTCGGTATCAACTGATGCTAAAAGTACGAGAGGCTCAAAATTGAGGCCTGTGTTATTCCAGGTCTCAGAACCCAGACCTGGGGCACCCTCGCATTGTGCTGCGTGGCCACCCGCCCGTTGGCTCGAACTCGTGGACCAAGCCGACTCCGCAAAGATGGGGAACTTGCCAAAATCTGCGAGCGCTACGGAACAAATAGTGTTCGGCCGCCAACTCAACTGCGAGCGGTGTTGCTCGGTAAATGGTAGTTTGCGAATGGAATGCGCAACAGAGTAATAAGTGCCAGAGGGTTTGTAATCCGTGCGGTCATAGATAACCGCGAAGATGAACAAATCATGATTTGCAAACGGCTTACAGCGATTTGTCCGATTGAGTCGAGGAGTTGCAGAACGATCTCGCCGCTTTCGGTGGAAACGCAGTGCCTTCATGTGAATCCCACTCTGCTGTAGCCTTCCGGAGGGAAGTGATACGATTGTCCAGCAGTTTGACTCTCCTCACGTCTGGCACCCGCGCTTAATCGCAATCATTCGAGATACACGTTGATCGGGCCTAGAAGACTTTCTTGGTGAAGGAGGAGACACATGCCTGAACCGGTGATGAAAGCTGTTGCGCAAGAACAGGGAGAACAGAAGATAGAAACGCGCACCTCCGTGAAGCGGCTCGCCGGCTTTGCAAGCGTCGCGACGGCCGTGGCAGTGTTCGCCCTCCTCGTCGCCGCAGTCGTTTACGCGCAGGACAAGTACTCGCTGAAATCGCCGAGCGGAATCGGGTTCTCCGACTTCAGGGGATACGAGGACTGGTCAGTCGTCTCTTCCGCCCGGACCGACCAGGTGCTGAAGGTAATCGTCGGCAGTCCGGCCATGATCAAGGCGTACAAGGGCGGCGTTCCCGACAACGGGCAGCCCTTCCCGGAGGGCTCGAGGATCGTGAAGATCCAGTGGCAGCCAAAGAAAAGCACGGAGGCCCCTTTTGTGGTGGACGTGCCAGACCACCTTGCCCAGGTTTTCGTCATGGAAAAGGACAGCAAGAGATTTCCGAAAAACGGCGGCGGGTGGGGGTACGCGGTGTTCAACTACGATGCCGCGTCGGACAAGTTCACGCCTGACCCCAAGAGCCTCTCCGACTGCGGTAACGCGTGCCATACGGCTGTGAAGGCGAAGGACTACATCTTCCACCCTTACCAGAAGCGATAAACCGCTTTGCGAAGGTCGACGACGCAACGATGTATTGCGTCCACACCCTTAAACGAAAGGGTTATATGTCGGGCAAACATACAGCAATCATCACCGGAGCAGCGGGGGGTATTGGCGCGGGTTTAGTCGAAGGGTTTCTGGAGTTGGGCTATAACGTCGTCGCAACGTCTCGTCACGCAAAACGAGCGTTGGCTATCCCAGGCAGCCTGGTTCTGCTCGAGGGCGATATCAGCCAGCAGCAAACCGCCGACGATGCTGTCGAGGCAGCAATCAACAACTTCGGAACCATCGATGTTTTGGTGAATAACGCCGGAATCTTCCTGACCAGACCTTTCACCGAGTTCACTCGCGAAGACTTCGACGCCCTTGTCTCCACGAATTTGCTCGGGTTCTTCTACTTCACTCAGCGCACTATAAGAGAGATGGTGAAACAGAAATCGGGGTGTATCGTGAGCATCACCGCGGCGCTTGCTGATCGGCCCATTGCAGGCGAAAACAGCTCGATTTCGATGATTACGAAGGGTGGCTTGAATTCAGCAACCCAGAACCTTGCAGTCGAGTACGCAAAAGATGGCATTCGCTTCAACGCCGTAGCCCCCGGTGTTGTGGACACACCGATGCACCGGAATGATCCCAACGACTCGACTCCGCAGTCGGCCATGAAAAAGGCGACGGTAAAGGATATTGTCGATGCCGTTCTTTACCTTGCACAAGCAGGCCATGTGAGCGGAGAGATACTCCATGTAGATGGCGCAGCCCCCGCTCGCCGCTGGTAGCCGCGGAGCAATATTGTGTCAATATTGTTCCGGATGAGCGAGGGAGCCCGTGACTCAGGGCAGTTCATCCCCACTCCAGTCTATGAATGAAGGGAACTACAAATGAGAGCAATGCGAATCGCGACAGTTGCAGCTTTGTTCATCGCAAGCGCAGGGGCGTTGCAGGCGATCCGCGCGCAGCAAACTGAGAACACGCCTCTTAATGACAATCGAAAGGAACAATCATCTATGACGGACGAAAAGGTGATCATGCTGATCGAAGCAAAGATTCAGCCACAACGACGCGCGGAACTCATTGAGGCGCTGCGCGAATACCTTCCGCTGGTTCGGGCGGAGCCCGGGGTGGAAGCCTTTTACGTCACCGCGCGAAAGGACGATTCAAATACGTTTGTTTTTTACGAGATTTACAAGTCCAAGGCAGCGCAGGATTTCCATCTACAGCAGGATTTTACGAAGAAATTCTTGGCGACGCTCAAGACCGCACAGGCAGCAGACCGCGTTCGGACAAACCTCGTCGAGTTGCCCTAAGATGACGCGTTGGGTCGGGTGGTCTTGCCTTGAACAGTCACTCGCTCTGGCGTCGAGAGGAGTACTAAATGGACGGCACAAATGGACTGAAAGAGACCACGCGCGTGACCTCGCCAATCGCGTCGAACACGCTTATTGTGAATGTTTTTACTGCCCCGGGAAAGGCTATGGTCGGCGAGCGGCCAAAGCCCTTCGGCGAACCCCTCGGCTTTGACCCGATCACGTCGACGTTGATCTACGGCGAGTACGACGCGGTACTCGTGGATGCAATGGGGACAGTGGCGGAGGCGGAGGCTCTCGCGGATTGGGTTGCATTGCACAATCGCAATCTCCAGACCATCTATATAACGCACGGCCATTTCGACCACTTCTACGGTCTGAGCGTTCTCCTTGACCGTTTCCCAGGCGCTCGGGCGATAGCAACGCCGAAGACCGTGGACGCCATGCAATCGTCGTTTGTTCCTCCGCTAAGCCAATTCGCCCGCCAATTGTTTCCTGGGCAGATGCCGACAAAGTTGGTCTCGCCTGAGCCCTATGAGGACGACACCTTCACGCTTGAGGGCCACGAATTGCGCATCATCGAACAGGGCCGCACCGATTGTCCCGATTCGACGTCTCTATACGTTCCATCGATCGGCCTGATCGTCGCTGGCGACGTTGTGTACAACGAGTGCCGCCTGTACGTCGGCGACACCACGCCCGAGAGCCGGCAGAATTGGATTGCTGCGCTAGACCGGTTAGCGGCGCTGAACCCAGCAATTGTCGTCGCCGGTCACAAGAAGCCTGGCGCGCCCGACTCGCCCTCGACGATCCAGGACACCAAGCGTTACCTCCAGGATTTTGGTCGGCTGCAGAAAACCGCGACCTCCGACCAGGACCTGTTCGATCAGATGACGGAGCTATACCCGCATTGGGTGGCCAATCAGTCGTGGTTGATGTTCGGATTCCCGCGGGCATAACTCACATCAACCGCAGTTGCAGATCCTTGCGCACCTTGGAGGAAGAGCTAGCTCATATCCAGGAGAACAAATTTCAAAGAGGAGGACAAAATGACAACAAAAGGGAAAATCTTAGTGCTGGTTTCGAGCGGTCACGGTTTGCCTTTGAAAGATGGCAAGGTATATGCGGGCGCTGGCTATTATCTCAATGAGCTGACGGTTCCGGTTCGCGCCCTGATGAATGAGGGCTACGAAATCACTTTCGCCAACCCCAAAGGCAACACGCCGCAACTGGATGTCAATTCAGCTGTAGCCGACTTCTTCGGTGGAGACGAGGCCAAGCTTCAGGACTATCTAAAATTCCGCGACACCCTGACTGGGCTTAAGAATCCAACTCGTATCTCGGATGTCATCGCATCGGGCCTGGATCAATATGACGCAGTTTTCGTTCCTGGCGGTCATGGCCCGATGATAGATCTTCTCGATGATCCCGACGCGGGCACCGTGATGAGACACTTTCATGAAACATCCAAGCCTACGGCAGTGCTCTGCCATGGCCCGATTTCACTTCTCTCGGCTCTTCCGAATTCTACGGAGGTGGTCGCCGCGCTGATCGCGGGCGATGCCGCTGGAGCACACGCAAAGGCGCAAGGTTGGATCTATTCTGGATATAAGATGACTATCTTTTCGACAGCGGAAGAGCAGCAGCGGGAACCGCTTGAGATTGGTGGTAGGGTTCTCTTCTACCCGGACTTCGCGTTGCGAACTGCGGGCGGTGACGTAAGTGTGCTCGCTCCATGGAAGAGCTACGTCCTCCAGGATCGCGAGTTGATCTCAGGTCAGAACCCGTTCTCGGACGAAGCGCTTCTGAAACTTCTTCTACCGGCACTCGATGGGAAGAAGAAGTCGGTTTCGGCGGCATAAGAATCGGGGACGCCATCGTCCACACGATCATGTTGTCATGCTTGGCGCCAGTTGAAGTCCGAGGGAAGGAATTGCCGATGAATCTCGTGGCATTTCGCACCATTCAGATCGATGGCCTATCAATTTTCTACCGGGAAGCTGGTGCGAAGAATGCCGCAGACGCTTCTACTGCTGCACGGACTTCCGTCCTCGTCGCGTATGTTCGAACCGCTTTTCGCGCGGCTATCGGACCGCTACCATCTGATTGCGCCGGATTATCCCGGCTTCGGACACAGTGACTGGCCGGACCCGAAGAAATTCGCATATACGTTCGATCACTTTGCCGAGATCATGGATCATTTTACTGAGGCGCTGGGAATCTCGCGTTACACACTATATATGCAGGACTACGGAGGCCCCGTCGGCTTTCGCATGGCTCTGGCTCATCCGGAGCGAGTTGAGGCGCTGATCGTGCAGGACGCCGTCGCTCACAACGAAGGCCTGGGAGCAAACTGGAATACACGCCGCGCGTTCTGGGCTGATCGCGCTGCCAATGAGAGCGCGTTGCGCACCAATCTCTTGTCGCTCGAGGCCGCGCGTGCGCGGCACGTCGGAGACGATCCCGACGTGGAGCGCCACGATCCCGACCTCTGGACCGACGAGTTTTATTTTCTCAACCAGCCCGGCCAGGCCGAGATCCAGAGCGATCTTTTTTACGACTACCGAACCAATGTGGACTCCTATCCGAAGTGGCAGGCCTGGATGCGCGAAAAGCAACCGCGACTGCTCGTGATCTGGGGCAAATACGAATCATCGTTTGACCCGAGCGAGCCTGAAAGCTATCGCAAGGATGTTCCGAACGCCGAAGTCCACATCGTCGACGGTGGGCACTTCGCGCTCGACACGGCCGCCGATGAAATTGCTGCCTTAGCGAAGGGTTTTATGGGGTCTTCCCCGAGGTGATGGCCCTGCGTGCCGGTTGCAAACGATACCAGAGTTGCGCGATACCTTGGTCCAATTGTTTTGCTTTCCTCGTCAGTTGTCTAATCGGCAACAGGTATGAATACGAAAGAACCAGAATCCGCGGATAAGCACCGTTTATCGGAATTGGAGTCTTCAATGAGCAGCGTGCAAATCGATCAGAAGAGCTATGAGATGCCCCCGCGAGAGGGAATCAGCATCGCGCAGTTTCTAACCGTCGCCGACATTGAGCGATCGGCTCGCTATTACGAAAAAGTCTTCGACGCTCGCATTCTGAGCCTGGGTGACGGCAACGCGCCTGGGTACCTTCAGCTTGCGAATATCTGGATGATTCTGAACGTTGGGGGCGGGCCGACCCCGGACAAGCCGACGGTAACGCTCAGCGTTCCCGACCCGAATCACATCAACAGCTTTATGAATTTCCGCGTTGCGGATATTCGAGCATGCTATGAATTATGGAAAAGTCGGGGAGCAGAGTTCATCACAGAGCCGATCCCCAAGTACGGAGAGATTCGCTGCTACATCCGCGATCCTGACGGATATATTATCGAGGTCGGACAGAGCACCGACCTAAAGTACGGTTGACGCTCGGCCCGGAAAAAGCATTCTCACAGTCCCGGGCGGAAACAAGATGAGTTTGGCGTAGGCGACCTACTTTAGTTCGCAAAGGCGAGGTTCCGGGTGAGTAGTCGCCTACGCTTCCACATAGTTTTTCCAATCCGTGCTCAGCTTGGAATTCACTTCTCTCGGTAGGCGGTTGTACGGCCATTTGGATTTGATCTGCAAATAGAGGCCAACACACGGAGGCCAATGATGTCCCGATTTCTAGCAAATCATTAGGCTTCAGCTCAGTCCAATGCCCACTGCAAAAGTCTAGGAAAGCATCGCTCGTTCGAGCATTTGCTGATAGGGTTTGCCGCTCACTCAGATGCAGCATGCCTCGACGTCAATCAACTGGCATTACGGAATTACGATCACTCAAGCTGAATCGAGAAATCTGCACCTATGGGGCTCGATGAGTGCCTCGTCAATAATGCGCTCATCGAGACTCAATGTGCGCCGGAGTCAACCGTTTGGACACGATGTCTCCCAAAAGGCCCGCGTGTGTACAAAGTTTCGGGAGGAATCGAAAGCGAGCATCCCACCCAGTTCAGGGTGATAGAGATCATTAGACAGGGCGGTGCCGACGACTACAAAGTCCTGGGACGCGGGCGTGAATTTGAGTTTTTCGCGGTCGAGTATCTTTCCCTGATAAATGATCGCAGTGATCCGACGAGTGTCACGTATGTCCTGATCAGGTTTGCCGTCGACAAGGAGGAGATTGGCTAGCTTTCCTGCTTCGATCGTGCCCCATTCCTTATTGCCCTCCACGACTATCGACGCGTTCTGAGTAGCCGACTGGATGGCCTAAGCGTTCCGGAAACGGCGTTGGTGATCATATTGAGGTTCAATTGCCCGAGCGTGACATCCGCGTCGGAGTTGGCTGGATCAAATCCGGTCAAATGCACTACAAAACCACCGGATAGAGATGACGCGCCGAAAGCGTTGCTTGTTGCAATGGCTCTCCCACTTAGGATGGGAAAGGTCCCTAAGGAGTCCGTCGACACCAGGAACAAATGGTTGCCGTTTACAACGTATATCGCTGCATTCATCAGGAACGGACCTCGAATCCATTGGGGTTTCCTTTCCCGCAGTCCCGGTAGCTCACATGACGACTAGAGATCCGCCTCGATATCAAATAACTGCAATGGGAGATGACCACGCAAAATTGATCTCGCGGGTGGTCGCCGGTGCTATGGCCAGACTCGCGCCAGGGCGAAGTTGCCTCCTGAGTAGGTTCCACTCGAGAAACCCGACATCCCAGCAATCACCGGTTTGCCATCTGATTGGATCAGCAAGTTACTGGTGTCCGGCGAACCGGTTGAAGTGTTTCCATTGCCGAAATCAATCGCAACTACACCGCTTGTTCCGAAGGCGGCTGAGAGAGACCCGTTGGCGTCGTATTTGGCGATGATCAAATAGTGCTTGATAATTGATCCGACTGTTTGATCAGCGTATCCGCCTGCCATGAAGGCGCCAGTATTATCGGGCATCAATTGCAATGAGGTTGCGTAGTTGTTAGATCCATAGAAGTCCAGGATTGTCTGGCCCATCCGCCCTGGTCCTGTTGTTGATGGATCTCCGAAAGTGGTGTCGAGTGCCCCGTTCGCAGTAAAGCGTGCGAACGCTATTTTCAAGGTTCCACCTGAAACCACCTTGATTACCCCTCCGGCAAGGATTGTGCCAGCGGCAGTGTCCACCGAGAGAGGGCCGAGTCTGCCTCCGAATCCGCAGAAGCCGGTTGTAGCGAGACCCGACGAAGTACCGAACGAAGGATCCAGCGCACCAGCCGGACTCAGCCTGACGATGCCAAAGTTTCCGGTTGTTTCCTGCCCTCCAACGAGAATGTAAGGCTGCGAGTTCTCCTGCTGAATCGCAAGCGCATACGCCGCTGGCAAGGCAGTTAATGTGGCTTGTCCATTTGATCCGAATGTGGTGTCAAGCTTTCCGTTTGAAAGCAGACGGTAAACGAGCGTGGCAAGCGTTGCTTTTCCCAAGATGGTTGTTGCAGCAACCAGGATCTTGCCGTCAGGCTGGAGAGTCATCGCGCGAGGAGTCGCATTCAGGGGAACGGAATATCCAACTGAATTGAATGTCGTATCCAGAACCCCGGCAGGTGTGAAGCGGACAACGATTACCGTTCCGTTTGCGTTCACAAGGACGACAATATTGCCATTGGCATCGATCGTTCCATCTTGTGCATAGACCGGCTGATTCGTCGATACAAAAGCCTTGGCAATTCCACCGGAGCCAAAAGTTGAGTCGAGGGACCCGTCAGGGTTATAGCGGATGGCCGCTACGCCAATCGAACTGGGTTGGCTTGGATTGTTGGTTTTGCCGATAGCGACTAGTCTCATCGACCCGTCGGTCACCTGCTTTACGGCCATAGCCCCGTCCATGTCATTAGTCGACGGAACTGTTCCATCGGTGTTGGTGAGTACGAGTCCCCCTGTACCAAAGGTCGAATCCAGGCAGGTTCCGCTCAACCCGTTTGAGCATGAAAGCGAGGTCGGAGAGAGGAGTGGCGTATTCATCGGCGTCGGCACCTGGCAGGCGGACGAAGTGCCGGTCTTCTTGTTAACCGCGAATAGTTCGGTTCCTTTGCCGGTCCGGCCATTGTTGTTGGTCACCTGGACGTCAAAGCTCCCCGTCGCCGCATCGGCGGCAACAGTGATGTTTGCGGTGAGATGGCCAGAATCGTTGAACGCGGTGGAGTTCACTGTGACTCCGCCTGGATTCGTGGTTCCGGTCAGGAACCACTGTGCTTTCGCGCCCTTCTGGAAGCCGCTGCCCGCGACAGCAACGTTGAGGTTCACTGTGCCCTGGGCCGTGCTGCTCGGGTTCGCACTGGTCACTGTTACCTGAGCGAAGGAACCTGCAACGCAGAATGTCATCGCAAAAACGGCCAGGAAAAGCCTGAAAGCGGTGTGGGCACGGTCTTTCAATGTCGTCCTCAATTCAAAGTCCGGAGCTGCTGATCCAATTACACGGATACCTTCATTGCTTTTCCGCTAGAAGCGGAAACTTATTAAAGCTTCCGCCCATAAAGACGAATGGAGCCCAGTAAAACGGGTGGCGATATTGGGGGTCGACAATCATGCTCCGCTGCGCCAGGCCGAGCGCTTCCGGGCCATCCCTGTCTCTTCATGGCTCGATAGAGCCGGTCCATGATGACCTCGGTCGAATGATCATCGACCTTCCAAAGGCTTGCCAAAACAGCGTCGCTCCCTGCCTCAAGGAAGGCGCGGTTCAGGCCGACGAACTCGTCGCCTGCGGGGAATTCTGAGAAGTCACCGCTGCCGAGTGCCGTATCGCAGGCACTCAATGTGACCATGCGGGCGTTGAGATGCAGAGACAAGATTTCGTGCACTTCAAGGCGGCCGTCGTTCTGTGCGTCAGGCTCAAGCTGAAGTCCTGAGAAGGCTGGATTTGCCGAGTTGAAAAAACCGTGCGTGGCGAGATGAATGAAATCGTATTGTCCGACACTCTGCTTGAACCTGGTCTCGGTTGCTCCGGAACCAATCAAGGCGAAAGATCTTGGAGAAAAGAGCAGGGCCACTCGCTGAGCCTCTGGAATTGCGAACTTCAACTGAGAGTTGGAAGGTGCTACAGCTAAAGTTCTTGTCGATGCCGAAAGATCGTGCTTCTGAGCTCTCAAAAGCCAGCTGCCGGAAGGCAATTCACGCAATTCGTATTGCTCAATTAGAAATGTACGTTTTCCATTTTGCTCAGTAGGTAATGCCGCAAATGGAAGTTCATTGAGGACGCCGTGGGGCACGATCAACAGTGAAGTAATTTCGGCGAGCATGTGCCGGTTCTCCAGCGGAGCGATCAGCAAGGTTCTCAAACCCGCAGCCGGTTTCTGCCAATCTTCCCCTTTAGGGTCGGCGACAAGGTCGCGAAGCAGCTCAATCCTGCTTCGAAGATCTCTTTCATGAGCCGGGATGCTCAGAGACTGCAGGCCTGAACGCGTGATCACAAATGCGAGCAACTCGTTTTCACTCACAACGTATTCGACGAGAGCGGTATGTGCCGGCAGCTTGGACTGGATCATCTCTGATGAAGCGGCTATTGCAATCTGGGGCGCAGCCGGCGCTTCGGCCGAATCGAGAAAGGCACGAAGTTCCCGTTGCGCGGCGGCAAGTTCTTCTGAATAGGTATGGGCGATCTCTCCACGCTGCTGATCGGCAGCCTTGCCGTTCTCCTGGTCAATGAGAGTCTGCAACTGCCTGACCCTGGCTTTCGATTCCGTGATATTCGACTTTGAGCTCTCCGGCGGTTCACCTCGGAACTGAAGAAAGCTGTACTCTCGCAAACGTTCAGAAAAGCCAAAAGCCTCGCCCTGATCACCCATACGGAGCAAAAGCGATATTAGCGCGACATACACGCGCTGCTTATTCTGGAAGTAACCGGTCCGGAATCGGCGCTCGCTGATGCCGGTGCGGACGTCTTCGATCGTGTCGATTGCAGCTCTGTATGCTAATACTGCTTCTTCGTCCTGACCGAGACGTTCGAGAGCCTGGCCTCTGAAAAACTGCGCCTGCCAGAGTAAGTCGACATCTCCCGATTCCGTCGAGATGGCCTTCGCTAGATTGAGACCATCGATCGCGTCTTGTGGGCGATGGCGCTTCAAATCCAGTTCACCCGAGAGGATAAGGGCTTCCGCCTCCAGCAGCTTCAGCCCTGCATCATGGGCCTTTTTGCGGGCTTCTTGAGACTTCGCGTTTCCGACTTCGAGCTGGTGCAGATCGAGTCCAATCCGCCCGAGCAACAGCAAAGACCTGATTTCGGCATCGAGCTCTTCCAGGCGCACAGCTTCTGTGAAAGCCGCATTTGCCGTTATTCGGGCCCGTTGCAGATTGCCCGCGAAGATTTGGAGCGTTGCCAGATCCAGCTGATCTGCCACAACTCCGCGCTTGTAGCCAATCGCGCGAGCGATCGCCAGAGCCTTCTTGATCTGCGCCTCCGAGCTCAGCCTGTCGCCGAGCAAGAAGTACACCATTCCAACATCCATCAAGACTTCGGCTTCTTCTCGTTTCAACCGAGCGTGCACGTAAGACTGCTCGGCAGTTTCATAGTCCTTTAACGCCAGATCGAAGCGGCCTGTCCGCAATCGTGCCGAAGCTCGAACGCGAAGCCAATCGGCGAACTCCTTGTACATCCCAGCCGCATCGGCTATTTCGAGCGCCTGATTCAGTGTTGTCAGTGCTTCTTTGGTTTCGCCCTGCCCCAGCTGGCAAAGGGAAATGTTGCCGAGGTCCAGGGTTTCAGATGATTTCAAGCCAAGGCGACGGCTGATTTCGAGCGCCTGGCGATAGTAGGACTCCGCCTGGGAAAATCTTCCAAGCGACAGATATACGCCGCCAATGTTGCCCAGAGCATCGCTTTCACCGGGCTCGTACTCAATCGAACGATGGAGTTCCAGAGCTTTCTCGAATTGCGGCATCGAACGCCGGTAATCACCCTGCTCATCGTAGACAAGACCAAGGTTGTTCGTAGCCGAAGCCTCAAGCTGAACGTTCCCAAGTTCCTGCGCGATTGCAATGCTTTCGCTGAAGTTCTGAATTGCTTTGGAGTATTCGGTTCGCTCCCAATATATTAAGCCGAGGTTGCTGAGGGTCTTTCCTTCTTCGAGACGCTCGTGTAGTTCCCGCTTCATCGAGAGTGACGTATTGAGCATTTCGAGGGCCTTGGGATAATCACCGAGGTGTTTGTAGCAGTTGCCGATCAGTCCCATGGTGATTGCCTCACCAAGCTTGTTATCGGAATCCCGATAAGCAGCGAGCGCTTTTTCGTATTTCGGCAACGCGGTCTTCGCGCCTTGCTGTGAATAGACCGCCTTCGCATCGGCTAGCATCTCGTCTGCAGTCTGTTCTTGCGCACAGCAGGCGCTGCGAACAAGCAGAGTGAAAGCAATGGCAGTGGCGACGCGACCGAGGCTGTTCATCTAGCTGACTGCCCCCTTTTGACTAACGCGCGACGAACCCTATCGCTTTGGTCTGCTCGATCGAACCGTGGGTATCATGAATGCTGAGCTTGAGGAAATAGGTGCGGCCCTTAATGAGATGTATCGATTTGGGCAACGAAGCTGTGGGTGTGCTGACCTTCTTACCCCAGAGGTAAGTGCCATCATCGGAAAGCAACTCAATCTCGTAGGATTCAGCGCCTGCAAACTCCTTCCAACGAAAGTCGAGATTCGCGGAATCCACTTGCTGGTTAGGAGTCGGGAAGAGAAACGGAGACTGGATTGGCTCAGACCCTCGCAACTCGGGATGCCGCGTATCCGTTTCAGAAGTCGCTTTGTCGGAATGATGTTGGCTTGGTGGCGTTAGGGTAGCCACTTCCGTGGTCGCCTTTTCCGATCTGCCCCGATTGGAATGCTGCACCGCAAGACTAATGCCGATGAACAGAACAAAGGCGCCCGCACCGACCATGCTCCAGCTGGCGGCGGTTCGGCTGGGTTGTTGACGTCCGAACCGGAGGGCTTTTGCAACGAGAACGTCAGGGACGGGATCGGCATCCATAGCATTGGATCGAACCAAAAATGCCACCTGCGCTGTGCAAGGGTCGCACTTCGAAAGGTGGTGCTCAACTGCATGCCGCTCAGTTCCTATGAGCTGGTGATCGGCATAAGCGGCCAGAGCCTGCTCGTTGGGGCAAGCAGCCCCGGTCAGCAGTTCTCTCAGAGAGTTTGGCAACTTCGACGCCACAGCGATGTTTCCTCTCATTTCCATTACACGGAGACCGACTTGCTTTTTCCGGAGATGACTCTCGGAATTCCCAGGCCCTTGCGGACCTTTTCAAGAGCGTCACGGATCCTGCGGTCTGCCGTCTGAGCATCTTTTAGTCCCACCAGGTCAGCAATTTCGACAAGGCTGAGCTCCTGGAAATACCTGAGGCGCAGAAGTAGGCGATCACCATCTGCAAGATTGTTCATGGCTTTTAGGACAGACCGATGAATATCATCCAAAAGCACCAGTTCTTCCGGATCAAGAGAGGGCTCTTTGATCTCGATCGGGGAATCAGAATCTGAATCGGCATCGATGGAGGTTGCAGTCGGATTCGCAGTGCTCAGAAGCCAGATTTGACGGGAGGTCAAAACGGATTGGATGGCTATCGCACGATCTTCGAGTTCCGGGAACGATATGCCGACTCCCCTTGACTGCAATTCGTTCCAACACTGTGGAAGCTTCAATCCGTTCTGAAATACGAGCCGGAAGATCTGCTGATCAAGAGAGGCAAGTGAGGACACGGCACGGAACATCTGCTTGCGGCCGTATTTCGAACGCAGCCAGTCAAGGCAAAGATTTCGAACGACAGCCCGTAACCAGGTACTGAATCGTGCTGCTCCGTCAGGTTTGAAAGACTGAAGTCGCCGATATCGTTTGTCGGCTAGTTTTTCGCAAACATACAAGAAACAGTCGCCCAAGTCATCTGGGTCTCGGGAGAAGGTCCCGATCGTCGCATAGATCAATTCCGAATAGGAATTGAGAAACCATCGCCAGGCGCGATCCGCCTCGTCGGTGCGAAGCGCATCGAGAAAGACACCGGCTTCGGCATCTGCGACGAACACAGAACTCTCCTGCGAGGAGGGAAGATGGGCCGATTGCGTGATGCGGAGTATATCCAACAAATTCACTACTGCCAACACAAAATGTCCCCGAGGCTCCTGTCCCAGCTGACAATTATGCAGGCCAGTTAGAGAATGCGGATGTGATCGGGTTGCCTATTGGGACATTTGGGCCAGGGCACGAGGATCGCTGGCCGCCCCCACTCGCGAAAACTTTGGCAAAGTTCACCATCGGCGCCAATTCTACCGGAATGCCAAATTTTGCCCCGCAAGAGGGAGCGAAGATATGCGAGGCATCAATAAACTTAGCGATTCAGCAGAGACGAGAACTGCTGGTTAAATCTCCAGTGCCGTATCGACAAATAGGAAGGACCACTTGGCTGTATAGTCGCCATTCCGTACACCGGTCCTGCCGCAGATCCAATCCCGGAGAGATCAAAGGCCAGTTGTCCCGGTAGCCGGTTATACGTCCAGGTGGATTGGATTTGTAAACACTAGCCGACTTAGTACTGATGTCCCAAGTATGCATTAGCCGGCACTTGTCCGAGATCATGGATAGGATCGCTAAGGGGCCGGAAGACGTGAAAAAAAGTTAGGGCCACAGATGAACTCCCATGAACGTGGATGACCGACAGTGTTTTCCATCGGCATTCATCCGAATTCGGATAGGCAGCGCGGCTGGTGAACTGCGTCCTGCTCTGCCGGGCCCGGCGTTAGCAAGATCAATTATGACCTTGACAGACATTGAGTACGGTCGTACTCTTTGATCGTGCGGTACTCGACAGAACACAAAGCGCAGAACCACGAGAACATTCTTTCCGTGGCCGCTCGCACTTTCCGCGAGCGCGGCGGTGACAGCAGCGGCATCGGGACAGTGATGAAGAAGGTAGGCCTGGCAAAAGGAGGCTTCTACCGGCATTTTGAAAGCAAGGACGATCTGTTCGTCGAAGCGGTGGCACGGGCATTCGAGGAGATGGGAAACGGGATGATGGAAATTGCAAAGTCCGCTCCGGAAGGTCAGGCCTTGCGGGCCATCATCGAACGCTATCTAAGCACGCGGCACGCGAATTCGCCGGGATCCGGTTGTGTGATCTCCGCCCTCGGGCCGGAACTCGCGCGAAAGCCGTTATCCGTGCGGAAACGGATTGAAGCGTCGCGAGAAGCGTATCGTGAGCGGCTACTGCCATTTGTTCCTGGTCAGACGCGAGAGGAAAAGGTGGCGAAGTTCCAGCTGTTGTTCCCCAGTATGGCTGGGGTGCTGACGGCGGCCCGGATGACGTTGTCCCCCCAAAGGCGTGAGCAGATGTTGATGGAGGCGAGGAACTTTTTCATAAAGTGCTTCGCTGAAGAGTAATTTTTTTGCCCGATAAGAGTACGAACGTACTCTTTTCAACAACAAGATGGGTACCACACTGAATCGCCGCTCGTGAAGGAACATTTGATGGATACCGAGTACATTCCCCTCGGACCCTTGATGCCTCTAAAACCATTGATGGGTCCAGGAGCCCAGGAGTGACTCTCCTCTTTTGAAGTGGGAGAACCATCTCAATGGCTGGAATTCTAAAAAGGAGACGTTCATCATGCCGCAACAGATGATCTGGTTTTTCGTGAGCATCGCATTCAGCTTGATCGCGTGGGGGATAGTCACCGCTCGATATATCTGGCCGGAACTGCGCCGTCAGGCAACGGGCTGAAGCGTTGCGGCCTCTGCTCATCCTGCACAGCTTTCGCTTCATAGGTTTGGCATTCCTGGTGCCAGGCGTCGTGTCACCCGATCTGCCGTCTGCTTTTGCCCACCCCGCCGCTTACGGGGACATCATTGCGGCGATACTCGCGTTGCTTGCGCTGGCATTGCTGCCCAGTGCGGCCGGTGTTGGCGTTGCATGGATCTTCAACCTGTGGGGTACAGCCGATCTGCTCAACGCTTTCTATCAGGCCAGTCACGCAGGACTGTTGGCAGGGCAGTTGGGAGCCGCTTTCTTCCTCCCGACTTTGATCGTGCCGCTGCTATTGATTACGCACGGAGTCGCTTTCAGAATTCTCCTTCAACATCAACCGGCACCCGCAATCCAAGAAAACCCGTACCTGGCATAGGGCCCATCGGCCATTGCAAGGAGTTTTATGTAAAGCGACGCTGTTGCAGGAGAAGTGCAGTGCCAATCAGATCAACCTGCTCGCTCGCGGTGAAGCGAAGAAGCTGAGTGCGCGAAAACCTCTTCCGCACCACAACCTCTCCACTCTGGCTCACACCAACAAGGCGAAAGACCGTTTTGCCCAAATCGATGCCGATGGTGTGCAGGTTCATGGGAAAGCCTCCCCGAGCACCCTTATACCCGGCAGCCTTCAGGGCGGCGGACCATCCCATTAGTTACTCAGTACCTTCCGAGTAGGCGGTGACTGGAGAATCAGCGGAATCGGGCAATTCGTTTGGGGCTGCGTCCACTTGCGCCACTGATGGACTTTGCACGCCCACGATCACCATAGGTGCCATCGCGACCCAAGGCGTGGGTTTTCTGGGGGTTGATAACGACGATGTTCATTCGTTTGTTCTGCATCATGCGCCACTGGTGAGCTGGTTGATGCGCTTTGGCTCGCCTCGGCGTGTGGCTTGCTTGGACTTTTGGTCGCTGCCAATATGGCGTTCAACGCTTGGTCCGATACACCAGCATTTTTCAAGAGAATCAGTGCTTGCGGCGATGTATCGAGCATCGCAGGTCCGCGCTGGACTGCGAGGATTATCGTTTGATCTCCGATTCCAGCCTTTGCCATTCCAATCAGGTCTGAGTTGGTGACTGCGGTTGGATTGGGTTGCCCCCAAATGGCCTGAGAGAGTGAGTGGCAGAGAAGGAGCACTGCAAGTTTTCTCAACATGGTGTGGTCTCCTTGACAAGATCGAACATCGACACGCCCGTTCGTTACTGGCAAACAACACGTCTTCCCCGATCTCAATCGGCTCGGCAGATTACAACCTCAATCGCGCCTGTTCCGTTGAGTTCGAGCACAATTATCCCGCAAAATGCACGAATCCGAATTGTTCGATTGGGAAAATTGAACTCAAAAGGACTAGAGGGTAGCGGACTTCTGACCATCGTATGCTTTGTCGCGGAAAGAGCCCCAGAGTCATTCGGCCAAGGCTCTGGAACTGTATCGGCAGATCTTACCGCCTCGACCTGCTGTGATGTGTTCGTTCGCGTTACGAGTAACCTGGGAAGAAGAGGCGCAGCGTCGCAAGCAGTTCCGTCTGCCGAGCATTGGCTCAATGGCAGCACGCCTCAGCTAGGTGTCGGATGTTTGCAGACGCACGCCGCCTCGCTGTTCCGGATGGATTCGTGCGAGACAGATCGGACAAGCCGTCTGATCGTGCCGCTTCCTGGCAGAGTGGGTTTTCTGAGTGGGGTCGAAATCCGTGCGCCTTACTGGTCGATCCGCATTAGCCTTGCTGTCGTCTTTTTTTGCTACTCTTGTGCTTCTTCGTAATCAACATAGGTTCGGCCCACTGTGCATCACAATCAGCGTATCAAGTTGAGCATTTTCGGCGCTCCGGTTGGATGGTGGCCCAATTCGGAAGTTACTTGAGCACCCGTCACCAAACTGTTTACTCCGAAGTAACTAATGGGATGGTCCGCCGCCTTTTGACCTCCTTCAGCTGGGGTATTAAGAGTGAGCAAGGAGGCGTCCCATGGAGCTGCATGCGATCGGCATCGATTTGGGCAAGACGGTGTTTCATCTTGTTGGGCTGAGCCAGACAGGCGAAGTTGTGGTGCGGAAGAAGTTCTCGCGCACTCAGCTTCTTCGCTTTACCGCGAACGTTCAAGTTGACCTGATCGGGATGGAAGCCTGCGCGGGATCTCATTTTCTCGGCAAGGCTCTGCGCGAACAGGGCCATGAAGTGCGCCTGATGCCGGCCCAGTATGTGAAGCCGTTCGTGAAGACCAACAAGAACGACTTCATCGATGCAGAAGCGATCGCCGAAGCTGTGAGCCGGCCCTCGATGCGCTTTGTTCCGATCAAGACCGACGATCAGCTGGATCTGCAGTCGCTGCACCGTGTGCGGGAACGCTGGATCATGCGACGTACGGCAGTGGTGAACCAGATCCGGGGACTGCTGCTGGAGCGGGCATCACGATGCGGACGGGAAGTGCCATCTGGATGCGGCGTTGCCCGACATCCTCGAAGACTTCGACGTCCCTGTCCGGAACGCTTCGCTTTCTGCTGGTCGAACTGAAGCAGGAACTGGAACAGCTGGCCGGACACATCGAACAGGCCGAGGAGCTGATTCAGCGAGCCGCGCAGCAGAGCGAGGCTTGTCAGCGCCTGGACGCGATTCCGGGGATCGGGCCCTCACCGCCACTGCGCTCATCGCCGCGATCGGAAACGGTGCAGCATTTCGCAAGGGCCGCGAGTTCGCAGCCTGGGTAGGACTGGTTCCTCGCGAACACTCCACCGGAGGCAAGCAGAAGCTTCTCGGCATCAGCAAGCGCGGCAACAGTTATCTGCGAAAACTGTTTGTTCAGGGCGCACGCGCGGTCCTGAGGTACAGAGACAAGCAATGCTCCGGCTTGAAGCACTGGCTGGCAGAGCTGTCATCGCGTAGCCACTACAAGTCGTCGGCGTGGCGCTGGCCAACAAGCTGGCACGCATGGCATGGGCCGTACTGGCCAGCGGAGATACCTATCGGCCACCTGCCAGGCTGACATGACTGGCCTGCAGATGACGGCTGTCTAGCGACAGCCTTGGAAATCGCTGCTGCGATTCCCACATCCGCAAACCAACGACGACTACGGAATTTAGATTCCTGCCAGGTCTGCTGGCGAACCATGAGATGGCACAACGGTCGAACCCGGCGCTCCCAAAACCCGAACCCGGAAGAAGTCCTTCGAGACTGCGTTACTAATGGGGAACGGAGCGCAGCGCATTCCATCCTGGCCCGGAGTCTCGGCTCCAACAAAGGCCGAATACATTTGCGCAGACCAACCCGTCACTCTCATTTTTCGCTTGCGGAAAGGCGGCGGACCATACATTCCGAGTTGGCGGTACGCCATCTTCGGCATTAGCCCGAACGAGGTGATGCCGTGAAATGGGACGCCACGAGATGGATGGTTTTCAGTTGGATATTGCTTCTCGTAGGTTTATCGGGAAGTCGGTCACAGACGACGTCCCCTTCAACTTTTGCACGGCTGCCAGTAAAAGCGACCACACTATCCTTCCACCTTTACTGGGACTACCTGGTCATGGTGGAAGGCTCGATTGGCGGTCGGCAACACCTCAGCTTCCTCGTGGATACAGGCGCCTCCCCGAGCGTGGTTGACAGCAATCTCGCCAGGGAGCTTCATCTGCATTCACAGAAGGGAAAGGTGAACCTGGCTCAGAAAACGATGGCAACGGAAGTGGTTACATTGCCCTCACTCGAACTCGGATCGGTTCGCGTGGAATCTTTGCCGGCGCTGGCCGAAGATCTGTCCTTTTTCGAGAGGGCGTTCGGACGCCCCGTGGATGCCATCGTCGGCATGGACGTGCTCCGGAGAAGCAGCTTCACAATCAACTATCGAACACGAGAATTGCGCTTTGGTCGTCCGGACCATCTGCGTTCGTCTGCTCCTTTCGAAACGCTGGAGCCCGTCGTAACCATTGGAATGCAGTTGCTTGGCCAGCACCTGCGGCTGGTTGTCGATACTGGTGAGCCTGACCTGTTGTTCCTTCAGAGCCGGGTGGTGTTTGCCAGGCTCTAAACAGCTTGGGATCGACATTGTCGAGGATGCGAGCGGCAAATTTCAGCGCCGAAAGATAAAGATTCCGGTCTCCCAAATTGGAGAGCTTGCATTAGACTCACAGGATGCGTTCATGATGAAAGACCAGAAAGAACAAGGAGACGACTTCGACGGGATTTTAGGGATGCGAGGTGTCCGGTTCCGGGTGATCGCATTCGACTTCGAGAATCGCCAATTCGCCTGGGACAAGTGACAGATGTAGTACCGGTCGCGAAACAAGTCGCCGTCACGGGAGACAGTGCACTTATTGAGTCGTGCCGCGCAATCTCGGAGTTCCAAGTGAATTGTGGGCAACCAGAAAGTTATGTTTTCGTTAACAGTCCGCGCTTCTGTTGATCGATGATTAATTTCCGGTTTGGCGGTAATTCGCCCACAACTGCGATGGCCAAGAGAAAAGTGGGCTTCGTCCTGATCGGCTCTGGTATTTTTGGCCTTGCTATTTTGCTTCTGGGGTGCGCTCTTTGGCTATGGCTTCGGTCCGCGTTTCATGGAGATTTGGACTCAGCGAAGTTTGTAATCGTTCAATCTCAGAACGTAACTCCAGATCGGATTGCGATGTTAGCCGAAAGAGAAGGAACTGGGTGGGGAGGCAATACCTTTTTCGTTCTAATCAGCGATCATTTGTATTCCCCTGATGAGTTGTGAAAAGCTCTTAATACGCCGCTGGTCCTTTTTGAAGTTGGTCAAGGCGGCCTTGCACTTCAATGGGAAAATCCGGAGAGTCTAGGGATTGAATGTGTGGACTGCGGAATCACTCCAAATGAAATTCAAGTGCAGCAATTTTCTTACAACGGGATAGCAATTAGATATGCTGGGTTTCCTAAGCGGTAGTCCCCGCAGGTTGCGGGAAAATTGATCAAAGCGCAATCACGTCCAAGTTGTCGCCGATTAGTTCCCGAGGACTAAGTTGATTAACCTGTTTACTCGGTAGTAACTTCCGGGTTGGTGGTCATACACTCGGAACCTTACTATGTTGCCTTCGGCCTTGGAAGCCCGGGCAAGCAGATATGGATATGGAAAAATACTTCGGCGCCCTGTCACTTGCGCTGCTGCTGGCAGCGGTTCTGATAAGGGTGCGACTCATGAGACGCAAAGGCATACAGGCGATGCACTTTGGAAATATCGACAAGACGGATTTCCTTATTCCGCCCTTCGCCTTGTTTTACTTTTACATCGTATTCGCCGCCGCGTTCGATTGGCCCACAGTAGCCAGGCGTCGATTCTTACAGTCAGAAATAGCCTCTTGGGCAGGGGTGGTCTCCTGTATCGCTGGATTAGTTCTGTTATTCCTGAGCTTGGTATCCTTTGGCAAAAGCTTCCGAATCGGTATTGATCAGGATAGTCCGGATAAGCTGGTGACAACCGGGGCTTTCGGCTTTAGCCGCAATCCAATGTATGTCGCGTTCTGGTTTGTCCTGCTTGGGCAATTCTTGCTGTTCTCGAACTTGATTCCGCTCGTCTATTTGGCCGCCGCTACGTGGTTGTTCCACCGCCAGGTGCTGCGCGAAGAAGACTTCATGCGACGGCGTTACGGACGGGAATATTCCGGCTACTGCGACCGAGTGAGAAGGTATCTCTAGCCCGGTTCGATGGTAACTGACACTGGAATGGACGGCGTTTGCTGTTTTTCGGCAGGATCGTGACCTATCCGGCAATAACCTCCGTTTTGCCGTTTCGGAGTTACTTCCGGTTAGGCGGTGATTCGTCCGCAACTCACATCCAGGGGTTCCATTCGGAATCACCATCCCGCCAGAACCCTGTTTCAACACGAAGATCGACTGCTGGAACCAGTGATTTATCGGCTTCGAGAAGAACACCTAATGGAACTACTCGCCTCTGTGATTCCGGTATCTCCGGTCCAGCGCCTGAGAAGATTTCCCATTCGTCTTCTTCCCAACGCATCACCTTGGTGATCCGTGCGCCACGAAGGGCATCCAGATCAGTCAAGGCTACGGAGTTCTTCGGCACTGGGTACCCCATGCTTCGTTCAACCACCGCCAACCGGGTGTGTGAGTCGGACTCCACGGTTGCGAGAGGTCTGGAACATCAATGGTCGAATGCGCCTCATCAGGAACAATTTGGTAGGCTTCAATACTTTTTCCCGGATAGTAATCGAAGGCTCCAAGCATGAGCGCGGTTGCCCAACTCGATTCCACCTTGCGGAAGGAAAAACTGCCCCATGATTCTGCTTCGGCTCGTGCGGCGTTCCAATTGACCGACGGCAACAGCGTACTCTTGACGCTCTGTATCACCTTGGAGACATCGTCCAACTCATAGAAGTAGCTTCCAGCCAGGATGAGTTCTGCGCCTAGCGATTCGGTCAACCCTATCGAGTAACCGAAATGCGGGTATCCTCCACCCGTGACGACGTAAGTGTGGAATCCATGTTGAGCGATGTGTTCCCGAATTTCGCTGAGGGCCTTGAGCCGTCTCTCTTCCTTATCCATATCTCCTCGCTGCTGAGGTGCAGAGCACACCGAATCTTGTCGCCTTTTCGGAGAACTGATCTACTCGCTTGACTACTGCCAGCAGCCAAAGTGCTGATCGAGAGTGGATAGGTACTGGGAAACGGGCCAGGGTCTCGGAATGGAGCAGGGAAGTCCGAGTGCACTGCTCGGCTTGATTCGGCGTCGCGTCGAGAATGCGGCATTGTTCCATTGGTCTTGAATCTTATCTCATCTGCGCATCTTTACCCTCGAGAAACCAAAGTGCTGGTTCCAGGCGTATCAGGCATTTCCTGCAGCGTAACTGGCGCTGATGAAAACGGACTCTTGATCGGGAAATCTGTCGAACGAGAAGAGGAACAGGAGGACTTGCGTGAAGAAACAAGATGTCACGAAAGCATCTGCGAGGGGGGCCAGAACTCAGAGCGTTGACTTGCATGCTGAATTAGACCATCGATCACTAGCATCGATCATAGACGGTTTGATTCGTGAGATCCCGACACATCAAAGAACCCATCGGCTATTCGTGACGTCCACTTGGACGACCTTGAGCAACACTCAGAATATTGCCAGGACGTCCTTCGCACAGGACCAGCTCCCCGGGTAAAGCCTGAAGCGAGACAAGGCTTTAAGATCCCCGTGTCCCGTCCTGCATCGTAGTACCGAGTTTATGCGGCAATTTGGATTAAGAAGGCTGCTAGTTTGGCTTGTTCGGTCCCGTTCTGTTTGCAAGAAATTGTCGAATAAATTCAAGGTTATATCGAACTTCTACATGCGCCCGGGACTCGAATGGAACGAACCTCGGGCAGGCGTAAAGATGCCCAGATGAATACTATTCTTACGGCCAAATATTGCGAAGAAAAGTGGCTCGCCAGACTGAAGAGCGCTGCCGATGAAAAAGTTGCATCGGCAGCGCGGCCAAAAACCTAAAAGACGAGATGAAGTCCTGATTTCCGACAACTTAAAGCGTGTTGCAAAAACTTACCCTCGAAATGCAGCACTCCAAAACATTACCATCGTGTCCGATAACAGATATTCTGTAAAGTAAAAGCTTGCGAATTAGATTAGGTACGCCATGCCAAGTAAATCTAAGACGATGAGGCAGTTCCCTGCACCTGGGAATTTACTGATGAGAGGTATTGTCGACGCGATGGCTTGCAATTCCCGCTGGGTGGCGGACTACATCTACATCTTGTAACGGCCGAGGTCTTCGTCGTTGAGGCCCTCGAGCCAGCCGCGGAGTTCTTCGGCCGTGGGGCCTTCAGGCGGCCCGTTCATGTTCAGTTTGGCTGATTGCAGGACCTGTTCGGAGACGTAGATCGGACAATCGGCGCGCAATGCCAGCGCGATCGCATCCGACGGACGGGCGTCCAGGGTTACAAGCTCGCCATCCTGGCGCAACCAGAGTACGGCAAAGAACGTATCATCCCTAAGCTCATTAATTACTATCTTTTCCAGCTCGGCATTCATGTGACGCATCAGGTTTCGCGTCAAATCGTGAGTCATAGGGCGCGGAGCGGCCACTTTTTCGATCTCGATCGCGATGGCGTTGGCTTCGAAGATGCCGACCCAGATGGGCATTATGGTTTCGGAGCCAACGTCTTTGAGGACGACGATCGGCATATTGGTGGCTGGATCCATCATCAAACCGCGAATTCGCACTTCGATGTCCATGATTTCCTCTCCGCTTCTGACCTTAGACGGCCTCGCCAACCAAACTGTTGGGAAACGAATTGGTGATTTTCACCTTCATGTAAGTGCCTGGGGCCGGGGCGATCGGGAGTGTCGTGGTGAAATTCACCGGCTTGTTCTGGGTACTTCTGCCGGCGATCTGGCCTCTGGCGGGATTCATGCCTTCGACCATTACCTCCATTTCCTCTCCCAAGTGCTTCGCGTAATTGGCTCTTTGAATCTCTCTCTGACGGTCGAGAACCCGTTGAAGCCGTGTCACCTTCTCTGATTCAGGCACCGAGTCGATCATTGTGAGTGCCGGCGTGTTTGGCCGTCCCGAATATTTGAAACCGAAGACGCAATCGTACTGCACTTCCTGCAGAAGGTCCATGGTCTGGATGAAGTCGTCCGCGGTCTCGCCCGGAAATCCGACGATGATGTCGGTGGAGAGAGAAATTTTGCGCTTTGCAGACTTGATCCAGGCGATGCGCTCGAGGTACCAGTCCGAGGTATATTCGCGGGCCATGAGTTTGAGCACGCGCGATGAGCCGGACTGCACTGGGAGGTGCACGTGGTCGCAAAGGACCGGGTAGGCGTCGATGGCTTCGACGATGTCGCGGGTGAAATCACGCGGGTGGCTGGTGGTGAAACGAACGCGGCGAATGCCGGGCACCTGGCTTACGCCGGCGAGCAACTCTGCGAAACTCAACTTCCCTTCCGGATCGCGGAAGCTGTTGACGTTCTGGCCGAGGAGCTGGATTTCGGTGTATCCCTGGTCGGCGATGCGGCGCGCTTCGTCGAGCACGGACGATGATCCGCGGCTGCGTTCTTTTCCGCGCGTATATGGAACGACGCAATAGGCGCAGAACTTGTCGCAGCCTTCGATGATGGTGATGTATCCGCGATAGGGATTCTGGCGCGAGGTGAATTCGGTCTCGAAGGTCTCATCGGTCTGGCGGTCGTCGAGCCCGGTGATGCGGTGTTCTCCGGATTCGAGACGGCTGAGCATCTCGGGCAGCTTGCGATAAGAAGCGGAGCCGGAGACCAGCGAGACATACGGCGCGCGCTCGAAGATCTTTTCGCCTTCCTGCTGCGCTACGCAACCCAGAACGCCGAAGCGCTTGCCGGCCTTGTGGAGCTTCTTGTAGTCGTTGAGCCGGTTGAAGACTTTCTGCTCAGCCTTATCGCGAATCGAGCAGGTGTTGTAGAGGATGAGTCCGGCTTCTTCTTCGGTGTCTACCTGGCGGTAGCCCTCATGAAGCAATGTGCCAATGACCTTTTCGGAGTCATGGGCATTCATCTGGCACCCGAAAGTCTCGAGGAAGAAGGTTTTTTCAGGGGCCATATCAAGACTCAGTATAGAGCATCTGGAAATGTCGATTCCCTGCCTCGGCTGGCGGTTCGACGACGCCGAAGATTCGTCCGAATGCGGACATGGTTCCGCGGAAACGTACAGTTCCTTGGGCCAGGACAACTTGGTTTCGTCGCCAAATCAACAACTTGCGTATATGACGGCTTGGGCTTCGACGTGCTCGGTTCTTGTTGGCAAAGGCCGCCCTGTGCCGGCAGTGATCCGCTTAAGGATCTCGAATGGACCTCTCGCTTGATTCAGAAGGAGTGCTCATGAATACCGTACTTCAGGATATTCGTTTCGGCGTCCGGCAACTGGTAAAGATCCCGGGATTTACTTTGACGGCGATCATCTCACTGGCGCTGGGGATCGGGGCGACGACGGCGGTCTTCAGCGTTGTATACGCGATCCTGATGGATCCGTATCCGTATAGAGATTCGGATCGCATGATCCATATGCGGCTGACAATGCCATCGGGCGATATGAATGGATTTGGGGTGACCGGAACTCAATGGCAGGAGCTGCGCAAGTCGCCCGTCGTCGAAGACACGTTCATGGAGGACGACTGGAGCCTTACGGTGACGGGCGCCGATCTGCCGGAGGATGTTCAGGGCACCTATCTGACTTCGAATGCTTTCAATTTTCTGGGCGTTCCGGCAGCGCTGGGACGAGGGCTGCAACCCTCCGATGCCATCGATGGACAGGATCCTCAGCCGGTTGTGGTTCTCGGCTACAAGTTCTGGCTTCGCCATTATGGAGGAGATGCATCGGTGATCGGAAAGACGATCCAACTGATGCGGAAGAACTACACGATCGTAGGCGTGGCGGGATCACGATTCACCTGGGGTGACGGCGACGTTTATCTGCCCTTGAAAGTGACGGGCGACCAGGTGAAGGGCTTTTACGCGGGAGTGCGATTGAAGCCGGGCATCACGTCATGATCAGGCCAATGGGGCTCTCGAACCGCTGATCAGGCAATTTGCGAAACAGAACCCGAGTCACTTCCCTCCAGATTTTCTGCACATGCATGTGGTCGGGCTCAACGAGCAGTTCGTAAAGGAGCTGGGTGGCACGCTGTATCTGCTGTTTGGGGCCGTAGCGTTGCTGCTGCTGATCGGCTGCGGCAACGTTTCGATTCTACTGTTGGCACGGGCCACGGCGCGGCAGAATGAGTTTGCAGTTCGGTCGGCGGTCGGCGCAAGCCAGTCGCGGATTATCCGCCAGCTACTGACCGAAGCGTTGTTGCTGTCGGGCGTGGGCGCCGGACTTGGGCTGGCGCTTGCATACTGGATTGTTTCATTCATTGTCGCCCATCTGCCGGAGTATTCGTTTCCGCATGAGGCGGCGATTCACGTGAATCTGCCGGTGCTGATTTTCTGCATCGTCGTGGCGGTAAGCACGGGCATTCTGTTCGGCCTGTGGCCCGCACTGCAGCTCTCTCGACCGGAAATGGGCCAGATCATGAAGGCGAATACGCGGAAGACTACGGGAGATGTTCGCGGGCGCAGAACACATGCACTGCTGATTGGTGGGCAGATCGCTCTAACGTTGTTGATGATGGCGGGTGCGGGAGCGGCAATTGAGGGATTTTTGAAGGTTTCCCATATGAACCTGGGCTATGACCCGCATAACGTCATGTCGGTTGGGATTCCGATTCACGACGGAACTTACAAGACGTGGCAGGAGCGGTCTGTCTATTTCGAGAAGCTCTACGACAAGGTCGCGACGGTTCCGGGAGTGAAGATGGCCGCTGTTTCGAGCAATGCAACACCGCCGTCAAACGGGTTTGACGCGCACCTGCAGATCGTGGGCAGGCCCACGAACTCGGATCAACCATTCCGGTTCAACCTGGTCAGCAAAGAATATTTTCCGATTTTGCGTATTCCGCTGTTGCAGGGGCGTGTGTGGGATGAAGCCGAAACGCACCGGGGGGCAGGACTCATTGTCGTGAATCAGACATTCGCCAAACGATACTTCCCTTCCGGCGATGCGATCGGACATACCATCAAGGTGAAGGAACTGAAGCCCCAGCCGCCATATCTGCTGATGGCGCCGGAAGCCGAAAACGGGCTTCTGATTATCGGAGTGGTCGCGGACAAGCTGAATGATGGACTGTCGAAGCCGGTTCTTCCGGAGACCTATGTCCCCTTCACCACGGCCATGGGCATGTACACGCAAATTCTTGTGCGCTCGGATGTGCCTCCGTTGAGTCTTCTACACTCGGTTCGTCTTGCGGTGAACTCGATTGATCCGGACCAGCAGACGAACAATGATGTACGCGATCTTGACCATTGGATCACGAGGCTGCCAGAGTACGCGCGCGGACAGTTGGTGGCTTGGCTGTTTGGCGCGTTTGCGGGCCTGGCTCTTGCGCTGGCGTCGGTGGGACTGTACAGCGTGGTTGCGTATACGGCTGCGCAAAGGACCAATGAGTTCGGAATTCGCGTAGCGCTGGGAGCCGATCGCGGACACGTGCTGGGGCTGGTCTTCCGGTCAACGGCGGGAAGCGTTGGAGCAGGCATTGTGGCCGGAGTTGTCTTGACGCTGGCTTTGAATCGGGTCATGGCGAGCTGGTCGGCTGAGAGCGTGCGTGATCCGATGCTGCTTCTGGGAGCGACGATGGTTCTATCAATCGTTGCATCTCTTGCATGCATATTCCCGGCATGGAAAGCAGCGGGGGTGGATCCGATGACGGCGATCCGGTACGAATAGATTTTTCGTACGGCCTAGCGAAGGCCGGTGTGCAGGTATGCAAGGAGAGCGGCCATCTGTGCTTCGTTGAAGCGGCCATCAAATGCGGGCATCATGCCCTTCCCGTTAGAAACCACCTGGCGCACCTGTACGTCGGTGGCGGGCGCACCACTGGGAAGCTTCGGTCGTGCGAAGACGTCGTGAAGGCTGGGCGGCACCTTTTTCAATTCCAGATCGTTCTCTTCGTGGCAATGAGCGCAACGCGCCTGGTAGAGATGCTTCCCTTTCCGCCTCCTGAGGCGTGAGATCTGGAGTCGAATGACAGGCTGTTAGACCGGAAATCCCGGCAAGGATGGAAAGAAGAAGAATGACTCGGCTGGCAGCGAACCGATTTGAAGTGGGATGATGAAAGCTCACACGAATGATTTTAAGAGCTCGGACGGTTCGGTATTCTGGAGCCATGATGCTTCCCTCTCTGGCCCAGATTCATGAGGCTCAATCTACTCTCCACAACTATATGTCGCCGACCCCGCAGTACAGTTGGCCGCTGATCAATGAGCGCGTGGGCACTGAAGTTTGGATCAAGCACGAAAACCACACGCCGGTTGGAGCCTTCAAGGTTCGCGGCGCTTTGATTTATCTCGACTGGCTGCGGCAAACGCACCCCTCCCTGGAGGGCGTTACGGCAGCTACCAGGGGAAATCACGGGCAGGGTGTCGCCATGGCGGCGCGGCTGTACGGCTTCAAGAGCGTCGTCGTGGTTCCGCACGGCAACAGCCCGGAGAAGAACCGCGCGATGACTGCTCAAGGGGCGGAGCTGGTGGAACACGGCCAGGACTTCCAGGAGTCGCTGGAGTTCGCACGCGGCCTCGCGAAGGAACGCGGCTACTGCATGGTCGACTCCTTCCATGAACGGCTGGTGATGGGCACTGCGACGTATGCGCTCGAGTTCTTCCAGGCAGCGCCAACCCTTGATACTGTGTATGTTCCCATTGGGCTGGGGTCGTCGATTTGTGGTGTATCGGCCGCTCGAAATGCGCTGGGCCTGGCTACAAAGATCGTTGGCGTGGTTGCTGCGGGATCTCCGTCGTACGCTTTCAGTTTTCGCGAGCACAGAATTGTTGAAGCTCCCGCGCAAACCAGCGTCGCCGACGGTCTTGCATGCCGAACACCGAATCCGGATGCGATGGAGATTATCTGGCAGAATGTTGAGCGAATCGTAGAGGTCACGGACCAGGAAATTGCAGCGGCGATGCTCGCGCTTTATCAGGATACGCACAACCTGGCAGAGGGCGCCGCCGCAGCCGCTCTGGCCGGTGCAATCCAGGAAAAGGAATTGCATCGTGGAAAGCGAATCGGGATTATTCTGACGGGCTGCAATGTGGATGCACCGGTGTTTGCGCGCGTGCTCAACGGGGAGATTGCTTAATGATGAGGCCGCACTTCGACAATCTCACCCCTCTGGCCCATGCAGCCCAAAATCGCTGCTTTGGGTGTGGCGAGGCTAACCCGACCGGTTTGCAACTTGATTTCCTGCTCGCAGAGGATGGCACCGTGGTGTGTCCGGCGAGCATCCCGGAGCGATTCGAGGGTCATCCTGGTTTCCTTCACGGCGGAATTATCGCGACGCTGCTGGATGAAACGATGAGCAAGGCGGTTCGTGCCCGAGGCCTTACGGCGATGACGCGCCACATGGAGGTCGACTACCGGCGTCCAGTTCCTTCGTGTAAGCCGATCAGAATGGAAGGCAGGGTGCTTCGCGATGAAGGCCGAAAGCACTGGGTGGAAGCGACAATTTTTGATTCCGATGGCGTTTCGCTCGCCCATGGAAAGGGAGTATTTGTGGAGGTCCGTCCTCCGAAGGCCGGACTGACTGCATCGCGTGTTGAGCAGATTTACAAGACTGCCCTGCTCGGTCGGGACGACGCAAACAGGGCAAGTGGAAATCTGCAAAGCATCAATGGATCATATTGATGGTTTCCTGGGTGACACTGTCGAAAGTTGTGATTGCCTTTGAATTGGCTTCGAAGGCGCGTTGCGCGATGATCAACCTGGAAAACTCGGCCGAGATATTCACATTTGAGCCTTCCAGCGCACCGCCCTGCATGGTTCCGAGGCCTGCCGTGCCCGATGCACCAATGGTGGCCGCACCGCTGGCAAGCGTCGTTTCATACTCTCCATTGCCGAGGCTCCTCAGTCCCTGGAGATTTACGACGTTCCCCAATGCAAGCTGTCCGACGTTGAGCTTCTGGCCGTTCTTGAAGGTTGCGGTCACGGTTCCGTCGGATCCGATGCTGAAGCCGCTGTAGATTCCACTTGCATACCCGTCCTGACTTGTGGAGGCGACTGCCGACGTCTGATCTACCTGGGAAAGGTTTGCCGACCCACTTGCATCGAAGAGGTTCCACGTCAGGCTCATATTGGAAGCGCCATCCGATAGACCTGAGAATGTAATTCCGGTGACGTCGGTCGATGGGCTCACAAGGTTGCCGTTTGAATCGAATGTCAGTGAACCGGCTGCCGATGCAGACGCAACGGGATCCTGAATTACACTGCCAGACGTCGTGATGCCGGCGCCCGTAATGGTGAACTGGCCGCCTGTCGCCGTCACCGTCGCGGTAATTCCTGCCGCAGTGAGCGCGTTCTGCAAGTCGCTCGCATAGGTATTCAACGATTCGCCCGCAGCGACAGTGGGCGGATTGATGGTGGTGGAGATCCCGCCAGCATTTAATCCGGTGACTGTGAGATTCGTTCCAGGGTTCACGGTGGCCGACGCCCCCCCGGCGGATCCAAAACTGTAAGTGACGGTATTTACTCCGGCGGCGTTTGCTGTGGTTGCGGGAAGAGTATCCGGCAGCGAAATGCTGTAGGACCAGGTGTTGGTGGCGGTTTTGGTGTAGGTTACAGTGGCCTGATAGGCCTTGCCCAGGGAATCGTAAATCTGCACGGTGCCCGGCAGGCTATCGCCGATATTGGCGGCTGAATTCAGGGTTGCCGTCATGCCGAAGCTGGATGTCGGACTGGGCGATTCGACTTCTCCAACCGGTATGTGCAGAGGCATGAGAGAGGCGTTCGGATTGACTTTTCCATTGGCTGCGGGAAAGCCCATTACGCTCAGGCCATCCGCTGTGATCAAGTTCCCGTTCTGATCGAGTGAGAAGTCCCCGGCGCGAGTCAGGAGAGTGTTTCCGCCGTCGCTCACGACAAAGAAGCCGTTTCCCTGCAAGGCGACATTGGTATCAACACCGGTCGAGTTGGGAGATCCATTTGTAAAATCTGTTTCAATCGAAGCGACCTGGGTTCCTGAGCCGCGCTGGATTGGATCGCCCGATCCGGCCTCACCGACCTGCTGGTAGAAAAGGTCGGAAAAATTGACGGCCTTCGATTTGTATCCAGTCGTATTCATATTCGCCAGATTGTTTGCGATGGTGTTGAGTGCGGTGGATTCGGCATTTAAACCGGTGAGCGGGATGTAAAAGCTTGCCATGCTGTTCTCCTCGTATTGAATCGGGCCGGCGCTCTTCTTGGCCGTGAATCGTGATTAGTGTTTCGCCAGTGACTGAGCCACCCTGGTGGCGGCAGCATTTGCATGGGGAATCGTCAGGTTGCCGGCAACTGACGATTCCGGAAGAGAATGCGGCGAGTGGATGGACGTGGTGGTCGGATAAGCAGAGAGTCCTGCAGAGGATTGCTGATTGTCTGTAGATATGGCGCTGTGGCCCGCCTCGGTACTGGGTTTCGCAGAAACTCCCGCATTCGTAGTGAGCGTCTGATTGATCGAAATCAGCTGCTGAAGGCTGTTCACCTGCACCAGCTGGTTAACGTACTGGTTGGGATCAGTAGCGGCGGTCGGATCTTGATTCTGCATCTCCGTTACCAACAGCTGAAGAAAGTCATTTGCGGAGATAGAAGCTGCGTCGGCGCTCGAAGATGAATTCGCGCCCGTGTTGTCCATCGACCGGGCGATTGTCGCTTGCGATGCCGATGTCCCTTGGTTCCAGATGCCTTCCAGAGGTACTCCCATCTTTCCTCCCTATTCTGAATACTCTGGTTTCGAAACGAAGTTTCATTCGCATGTCAAACCAAAACCGAAATGTGCTTGCCCCCGAGCAGAAAACCCGATGCGGACATCGGGCTGGCCTGGGTCAACTCGCCCCACGGCTGGGCTGAGCTGAACGCATGCGGCCTGGCCTGCGTTGCAGATTGTGATGGTTGCGAAAACGAGCGCTGATCGCCGGGATCATTCTCTCTTCCCTGCTTCTGACTCATCGCACCGCTAAAGTCGCGGCTGTTTCCTCCGCAGTCGGGCGGCGCGAGTGTGATTCGATGTACATCCGGATGCAGGTTTGCGATGTGAGTGTTTAATCCATTGAGATGAGACGCGAGGACCTGTGACGCTTCAATTGACCCAGGGACAACGGATGCATGCACGCCGCCAGCTTCAGAGCGAGCGCGAACGGTAACCCAACCGATGGAAGGGTCCTCGAAGCCGACCTCGGCTGTGTTCGCACCAGAGGCTATCCAGTGCGGCCGGAACACTTCTGTCTGTCGATCGATCACCTCGAATGGACGCCGCAGCATCTCTCTACTGGCGGTCTCCGATGCTTCACGATGGCTGTGTGGCAGAACCTCTGGTGAAGGCGCGGATATTGGCACTGCGGGATGAGATGAAATCTCCGCCGGAAATCCCCTGGCGATTTCACCGCGCCCTATCCCTGAAGTGACGTCGCTGCTTCCATCAGAGCGATAGGGGGAAGTTTTGGCCTGACTTGACTGACGAACACTTCGAATAGCATCGAGGCTTGCGCCTGCCCGAAAGTCGACTTCATTCCGAATAGCCGGCTGCAGATTTGAGGCATTTGCCCGCGCGGCACCGACCATACCGCTGTCATCCGGCGGATGAAAGTCCGGCGTTCGAATCTCGCCAGAAGCGATCGGCGCTTCGTTGAATTGATCGGGAAAAGAGGGGAGATGTGCGGTCGCATCGTTGGCTAAGCACAAGGCCGCCGGTGCGGAGGGAGCGGTTTGGGGGCTGACCTCGGGGCAGCTCTCAACGGAAAGATCGGTCCTCCAATCGAAGCCCTGGCGTGGATTCGAAGACATCTGCAAATGTTCCTCGGGCGAACGGACACTCGCCAGAGATTGCGATCCACGCAGCCTGGTTTGCGGGGATTCTTCTGCGCGAGTCTTTATGTCTGATGGCTGAGTCCTTTGTAGACATGTCAGTAGAGGTACGACAGCTTCCATGCTGCAAGACGCCGTCACTTTTTTCGCACCGACCGCGCCCTGCGAATCCGATGAGGTCGTTGTTGTCTTGCAGGGTTGACGAGTCGAATGATCCAGGGGCGCGGTCTGAGTGTGAGATTTGGCGGCGATCGGTAAACGGTTGAGCGCGAACTGGAGATTTTGGCCGGCGAGATTCTTGAGCGCTTTAGGCGAGCTCCTTAGAGGTACTCCGGGTACGCCCTCTTCTGAATCAGCCGATGGCGTAGTAACAAAGGACGGGGCAGAAGCCGCCGCTTTGTGAGGTTCCTGCCCAGTTTCGGAGGACTTGTAATCCAATTGGAGAGATCTCAGATGGAGAACGAAACTCTCCCAGTCTGATCGTGCCCCGGATGGTGAAGAATCTGGCTCGGCATCGGTTGCGACGCAACGGACCGGAATCCTCTGTACGATAGGAACCATTTCTGGTTGGCTAAATCCCAATCCGGCATTGCTCATGACCGTAACGAAAGCAGGTGGCTTGCCAAACAGAATTCAGGTTGGTTAAAGAATCATCAGGGTGGGAATTTTGCTCTATCTAGAACTGCGGCAAATGATTTGAAGGCTCTTCTCGGTTAAGTGGCTACAGGTATCTGCGGATTCAATTGACTCGAGTTCCCTCCGCCCACGATTGGACCTGTTGCCACGAAGCTGCGAGCGATGCCATTCATCAAGAGCCATTTGGGCTCTGCGATCTGCTTCAAGACGGGCACGAGAGAGGGATTGTTCGAGCAACGTCTGGGCTTGTTGCCGCTGAACCCTGACCTGAAAGAACTGTTTTCTAGCTTGAGTGACTTTCTCCTGTGCGAGGCGGATTCGCGCAGACAAAGCATTGGCCAGGCGATCGGCGGCTGCAATCTCTTCGAATCCGGCGATCCTGTCCTCTGGGCTACCGGATTGCAGCCTCGAGGAGAGAGCCCCTCGCTCAGCCGTTGCCCGTTCGTGCGCGAAGCGCATGGCGCTCTCGACTTGCTGCAGTTCATGAATCGCCGACTGAAGGGCAGAACTTATCATATGCTCCTCAGTCTCCCGAATTCCGTGAAGCCGTCGCAGGCTTCTTGCAGTGGCCATGGACTAGATCTCCTCTGCACGAGCAGCCAGTTGGCGCAACGATTCCGCGTAGGTTATGCGATCCTGTGAGGACTGCATCATGAACTCCTGCATCGCGCTCCGCGCATGCATTGCGCGGTCGAGGTCAGGGTCCGACCCCGGCTTATAGGCGCCGATCCTGATCAGATCTTCGGAGCGCTCGTAGGCCGACATCAGCTTTCGGAAGAGAAGCGCATGTTGCATATGGTTCTTGTCCGTTACCGACGGCATGAGGCGGCTGATCGAGTCGAGCAGTTCGATGGGTGGATACCATCCTTGCGCGGCGAGCCGTCGTGAGAGGACGATGTGACCATCGAGCAGGGATCGAACAGCATCGACCAGCGGATCCTGAAGGTCGTCGCCTTCCATCAGAACGGTATAGAAGGCTGTAATCGAACCGGTCTGAAACTGCCCCGCGCGCTCCACCAGTTTCGCTAGTCGAGCGAAGACCGACGGTGTGTAGCCTTTCGCAGTGGGCGGTTCCCCAGCGGCCAGCCCGATTTCCCGCGCGGCCATCGCAAAACGCGTGAGTGAGTCGAGAACGAGAAGGACATGTTTTCCCTGGGCCGCGAAAAACTCCGCAATTGTGGTTGCCGTGAGAGCGGCCCGCATGCGCATGAGGGGAGATTGATCTGACGTCGATACAACGAGAACTGAGCGCGCAATTCCCTCTTCACCCAGCGAATCCTCGACGAACTCCAGCACTTCTCTGCCACGCTCGCCAACGAGGCCGACGACGGTTATGTCCGCTTCAGTGTTGCGGGTCATGATGCCGATCAACGTACTCTTGCCCACGCCGGAACCGCCGAAGATGCCTACGCGCTGTCCACGGCCGACCGTCAACAAAGCATCCAATGCTCGAACCCCTGTTCCGAGCGGGGTTCGAATCGGCATCCGTTCGAGAGGACTTCGCAAAGAGCCTTCCAGCGGCAACTGGAGCGTCGGTCCTCCGATATGTTCGCCCTGCATCGGGAGACCCATTCCGTCGACGATTCGACCTACGATGCCTTCTCCAACTTCTACCGTGGGTCTCCTGCCGAGTGCATATACGGCGTCTCCGAAGCGTACTCCATCGACTGAATCGAGCGGCATTGAGAGAACATGCTTGCCGCGAAATCCGATCACCTCGGCGGTATGGGAATTCCCCGAGCCGTCATGAATTTCGCAGCCTTCACCTAAAGAAGCCACGGGACCGGACGACTCGATCGTGTTGCCCACCGATTCGGTCACTTGCCCGCGCCAGCGCCAGGGCTGACAATCCTGAAGGCGATGCAGCGAAGGGGCCAGAAATTCACTCATCGGCCCTCCTGGTTCTTCCAGATTGTTTGCAAATCGCCCGCCGGAGCAGCCGCAGAGAATCCATTGAGGAGCACGCGGGAAATTTCGGTCAACTGGCTCACGGCGCCAATGTCAGCCACGCCGAGATCAGTTTCAAGAATGCAGTCTCCGAGATGCAGTTCAGCATCACCGATCACGGCGGGCTTCACCTTCACATCGGCAAGACGAGCGATCGTCTCAGACCAAAGCCCCGCATCCTCTACAGGAACGCGCATTCGAACGGTCGCTGATTGTGCAAGCTGATCTAGTGCGACGCGAGCGGCGCCGATGAGGAAGAGAGAGTCCATTTGAGCCTCGTGGCGCAGAATCCGAGAGGCGATTGAAAGGGCAAGCTTCACAACTTGCGGCTCAAGTGAGCGCTGAAATCGTTCGCGTTCCTGTGTAAGATTTTCGGCAAGTTGAGCGGCTTGCCGAATTCTTCTCTTTTCCATCTCAAGCAGATGACTGTTCTGTTCTTGACGCTCCAGCTCTCTGCCTTCTGCAATTCCCTGGTCTCTACCGGCGGCGAAGTTTCTCCGTGCCTCTTCCGCAGCCTCCATTGAAGCGGCATTGTGAGGTTCGTGGGAATCTTCTGGTGAAAGACAGGATTCCCGAGGGAAAGCGACTTCAATCAAATTCCCGGAATTCACACTTGCTATGTCGTGATAGCTCCGGGGGGCCTCCGCCCCGCTGCACGGATATCGAAAAGCTTTGACCGCGACCGCGTCTTGCATTTTGCCACTCCACCAACGGCTGCTCAGGCCAGCAACTCATCACCAGTTTCGAGCTTGAGGATTATCTTTCCTTCTGCTTCCATGCGACGAGCGAAAGTCAGGATCTCCTGCTGGGCCTGCGCCACTTCGCGCGAACGAATCGGGCCGAGAATCTCCATATCTTCTTTCAGCATTTCAGCGGCACGCGCGCTCATCGACTTGAAAATCGCCGCACGGAGCTCGTCATTTGCCCCGCGCAGTGCGACCGCTAATTGCCTCTTCTCGACACCCGAGGCGATCTCGCGAAGGGTAGCAGGCGGGACGGTCACAAGATCTTCGAAAGTGAACATCAGGTTTCGGATGCTGAGAGCCAGTTCGGGCTGTTTCTCTTCGATCGTTTCGAGAATGCGTTTCGACTCCTCGGCATTCAATCGATTCATAAGGTCAGCGACGGCTTTGAATCCCGAGTAACTTTTCCGGACCGTGTCGCCAACGTTTTCGAGTCTCCGGTGCAGGATGTGGGCTACCTTCTGCGCCATCTCCGGCGAGAACTGCCGCATCTCCGCCAAGCGCTGGATGGAAATAACTCTGTGCTCCTCGCTGAGGTTGGCAAGCACCATCGAAGCTCTCATTGGATCGAGATGGGCCAGCACGAGGGCAATTGTCTGCGGATGTTCGGAGTCGAGCAGCTTACCCAGTTGTTGGGGATCGGTGCGCTGCAGTTTGGCAAGGTTGCCCTGCTCGGCCTCCTGGGATCGGCGGATCTGCAGCATCAGATCCTCAGCCCTCTGCTTGCCAAAGGTATCCGCCAACAGGCGGCTGGTATAGTCGACGCCGCCGTGCATCATGTAGTTCTGAGTTTCGAGCAGTTCCCAGAACTCCTCAATGACTGTTGCCGAGATGGCGGGCGATATTCCGCGCAGGTCTGCAAGCTCACTCGTAAGGCGCTCGACGTCTGTCTCCGGGAGGGCTCGAAGGATTTCCTTGGCCAATTCCTCGCCCACGGCCATCAAAAGAACAGCGGCCTTACGCGCACCAGTCAAGTTTGCCATCCTGTTTTGTCGTCCTGCCGATGCGCCGGTGTCACTCATCAAACCTGCTCCGCAATTTCAAAACACAATCAGGTATATCGGGCCCGTCGAACTTCTGCAGCGCCACTTGTTCAATCTGAGTGAATCCAGCTCTGCAAGAGACGTGAACTCTGCGTTGGTTCGTTTCGCATCTGGTTCGTTACCTGATCCAATATTTCCTGCGTCCGAAGTCGAGTCGGGTCGGAGAGAGCCTGTTCCGCGGCATTAAGCATTGGCTGAACGGCTGGCGTCGAACCCGACGGAAGCTCGCGCTTGGTGGCATTGATTTCCTGGAATGCTCTTCGCGCTGCGGGCCTTACGCCAAAGCCGACCACGATCATCAGGCCAAGTAACAGGCTCACGTATTTCAGAAGTTGAGGCGACATTTCGATTTTGGAGAGTATCTGGCCGGGCACTGAATCCGCAGATTGATTACGATTCTCTTCAAAGGCGAGGTCCTGCACTGTGACCACATCTCCGCGGGATGGGTCGAAACCCACTGCCGCCTGCGCCAACGTGGTCAGGTTTCGCAACTCATCTACACTGCGAGCCTGCCATTGGGACGACTTGCCCCTTGTCGCAGCCTGGATCAACTTGTCATTCACGACAATTGCGGCAGTAAGTCTTCTTACCCTGCCCGGAGTTTCAACCAGGTGCCTTGTTGTTTTGGAAACTCCGTAGGTGCCCGATTCCGTTTTCGATGTTTGCGGTGGAGTCGACTGCTTTGGATACACGGGAAGAGATTGGGAATTGGGAACGTTCGAAGCCGTGCCTGGAACGCCCGCGGGAGTTGTTTGTCCTCCGCTGGTCTGCTCGGTCCGCTCCATCGAGAGCGTTGCGCTCTGGGCGGGGTCGTAGCTCTCTTTCGTCTCCTCGAGCCCGTCCGGATCGTAGTCTATGGCCACGGATGCACGGACATTTCCCAAGCCGGTGACGGGTTCGAGAGTGGAAATCAATTTTTGCTCAAGCGCCTGTTCCGCTCCAAGGCGCAGAATTTCCGTTGTCCTGGGACCCAGGGGAAGTTTCCCGGATGCATCCACCAAAACAACCTGATCGGGCGCGAGTCCATCGACCGCCGAGGCCACGAGATTGCGAATCGAATCCGCTTCGCCGTCCGATAGCGTCGCCCTTCGAAGTTTGAGAACGACGGAGGCTTTGGCAGGCCGATCCTGCTCCCGAAAGAGCGAATCGTGAGGCATGACAAGATGTACCCGTGCCGACTCTACATCGGCCAGAGAAGCCACCGTATGCTCCAGTTCTCCCTCAAGGGCGCGTTGATAATTAACTCGTTCGTCGAACTCCGAGCCCACCCAGTTCGGCTTGTCGAAGAGTTCAAATCCCATGCGGCCGCTTTTTACTCCCCTGGAAGCGGTCGCTAACCTCGCTTTATCGAGTTGCGGAGCCGGCACGCGAAGTGTCGTTCCGCTGTCGGCGACGTCATAGGTTATCTGGGCTTGCGTCAATGTCAGGCCGACCTGGCGCGCGTCCTCAGGATCGAGGCCCGAATACAATGTCCGCCAGTCGGTGCGCAGCGCGAACCAGGCCATTGCGCTGAGCAGAGCTGCCAGTGTGATACCGGTCGTGATAGTCCATCGTCGCTGTCTGGGCTGCATGGCCGCCCATGCGAGCTGTGCACGCGTCCAGAGAGCTGAGGCTCCCGATGCCAGCAATGCGCGCTCACTGGCAGGTTCGCGTTTTTCCAACTGTGCTCCCGGAGCTGCCATTCCTTCCGCCTGTGTGCTCTTTCAGCGGCATCGCGATTTGCGTTTCGATGCACGATGTCCTGGCTGAGCCGATATTCAACTTAGAACTGCATGCTCATGATGCTCTGGTAACTCTGAACAGCTTTATTCCGCAGGGCCAAAGCGAGTTCGAAAGCCATGCTGGCCTTTTCACTGGCAATCATCACCTGGTGAATATCAACACCCTTGCCGGTCATGAATCCATCGACTGCCTCGCGCGCTGTATCTTCCAACTGATTCACCTTGCCAACCGCGTCCCGAAAAAGGCCACTGAAGGGGTTTTCCGCGATCCCTTGCTTTTCAGCGGGCCCGCCCACAATGCTTTCCGATAACTTTGAAGAGTTCGTGAGTCCGGTAGTTACCGTGTTCACCTGGTGCAATGCAGTCAGCATTGTCCCTCCGTGCTACTAGGATTTTGCGATATCGATGGCAGCGGAGATCATGCCCTTTTCCGCCTGAACTGCCGAGTTGTTGAGACCGTAAGCACGGGTAGCGCTCATCAGGTCCACCATCTCCACAAGAGGATTGATGTCGGGATAGGCTACGTATCCATCCGCACCGGCATCCGGGTGGCCCGGATCATAGCGCGTCAATGGTGGTGCTGAGTCTTCGAATACCTGGGCGATGTGGATGCCTCCAGGAGGGCCAGAATCCTGCTTTATCAACTTGCCGGTAGCCTGATGCAAAGAGCTCATAAAGTCCGGGTCGCTCGGATTTGCCGCAAAGACCAGGTGCTGTCGCTTATATGGGCCGCCTGACTCCGTTCGAGTAGTCTCCGCGTTGGCCATGTTGGCTGCCACGATTTCAGCCCGCATTCGCTCCGCCTGCATTGCCGATCCTGACGTCTCCATCAATCCAAACAGGTTCATTCTTTTCCTTCCGGACTCTGAAGCCCTCTATTTGTCGGCGTGAACCGCATCCATCACGCGCTGGTTCTCCAGTCGCAGCAGTGCGACCCCAGTCCTGAATCTCAGTTGCGCTTCGGCCAGTTGCAAGCCCTCGCGATCCATGGACACATTGTTTCCATCAGGCCGGGATATGAGACCACCCATCTCACCCACATGAAGGCTGGAACTTCGTCCCGCATCGACATCGTGGAGGGCCTTTTGCATCTCTGCATCGAAGTCGAATCCCTGGGTCCTGTATCCGGGGGTGTCAATGTTCGCCATATTCGCCGCAGTTAGCTTGGTGTCGCTCGTTACGAGGTCCAGGTAGCGAGCCAGGTGGTCACTCAGTCTGGTTTCGATGTTCATCTCTCGGCATCTCTCTTTTCGCAGCTTTGCAGGCGACTTCAACCGATTGAAGCGCAAAATTCAATATCCTCAGCCGTCAGCACCGGCGCATCTCCTGCCAGGATCGCGGCTCGTTCCAGGACATGCTCCAATTCGCGAACATTGCCTGGCCATGAGTATGCCCGCAGCATTGCCATAGCGTCTCCATCGATTCTTTTTATGGACTCATTGCGGCCCATTTTTTGGAGGAAATGGTCCACCAAGAGCGGAAGGTCGTGAAGGTGCTCTTCCAAAGCGGGTGTCCGGATCAGGAAGACGGCCAGCCGATAGTAGAGATCCGCGCGAAAGTTGCCGGACTGCGTTTGCTGGGACAGAGGTTGATGGGTTGCGGCAAGGATGCGTACGTCAACCTTCACGGTCGCATTGTCTCCAATCCGCTGAAGTTCTCCCACTTCAACGAATCTCAGCAGCTTTGCCTGCAGTGCGAGTGGCATCTCGCCGATTTCGTCGAGGAACAACGTGCCGCCATCGGCTGCCTCGATTCGCCCCGTCCGGCCGTGTACCGCGCCGGTAAATGCGCCGCGCGTGTGCCCGAAGAGTTCGGCCTCCAGCAAGGTCTCAGGGATGGCTGCGCAGTTGATTGCCACGAAGGGCTTTCGACTGCGCGAGGAAAGACGATGCAATGCCTCCGCAACCAACTCTTTGCCTGAGCCTGTAGGACCCTCGATCAGCACTGGCGTAGTGCGTCCGGCGACGCGACGTATGCGCCTGCTGATGTCGAGCATGCAAGGTGAATTTCCGACCAATTCCGGTATGCGCTCGCACAATTCTGGTGACTGCTTCGAGCGGCGGTCGATTGGTTCACGACGTGGACAGGCTTGAGGGTCTTCGCCCGGGGCGTCAGGCTCTGTTCTGGACGGTAGCCCAGGCATGCAGACAGATGCAGCTCCCGGCCCCTCGAGTTCTATCTGCAATGAACGGCGGTCCTCCGCCGCCGTTTCGGGAGACGGTGGCGCACAGGAGACGCTTAGCTTGGGTTGGTGTGGTCTGTCATCATCCAGGATCGGAGCAGAGTTCCAGGCGGCGGTATCCTCCTGTGCATTTCGAAGAGCGTAGAGAATCTCGCGGCGAAATGGTCCGGGAGCACTTTCAGAAGAAGACGCGCTTCCGTTCGTGATGACATCCACCGTGGGGAAAGAGGCACGAAAGTCGCGCAGAAACTCGTTCACATCCAGATCGGGAAGCCAGGAATCGACGATGATCGCTTGAGGCAGAGCGTCCATGGCTTCTCCCCAGGCCTGTGCGCCTCCCTGCGCCTCGCGCACCTGCCAGCGCAGCCCACCGAGAATGGTGCACAATCTCTGCCGAAAGCTCGAGTCTGCGCTGGCAACCAGCGCGGAGCGGCGATTGCTGCGAGTTGTTGTTGAGAAAGTGGGAGCCGTCATGGTTGCCATGTCTTATCTCCAGGGTTCCAGGTTCTGCTCTACACATTGATCGAGGATAGAAGTGCTCGCGTTTTGGCCGACGCACGGTGTAGGAATCATGTAGCCTTTCCCGCGCACGGTTTGAATGATTGTGCCCGGAGGCGAATCGTCCAGCTTTCTGCGCAGGTAATTGATATAAACATCCACAATATTCGTCGTCTGCGCTGGCTCGAGATTCCAAACGGTTTCCAGGAGTTCATGACGAGAGAGGCAGACGCCGCGGTTGAGCATGAGATGCTCGAGGAGCGCGAATTCCTTGTTGGTTAAATTTACGGTTCTCTCGCCACGCCGAACTGCGTGATCAAGTCGATCGAGTTCAAGATCGCCGGCGCGCAGAGACATGCGTGTATCGGCCTTACGCCGCAGAAGGGCCCGACAACGGGCGCGCAACTCGGCGAGGCTGAACGGCTTCAGCATCAGGTCGTCAGCGCCAAGATCCAGACACCGCACGCGCGTATCCAGTTCCTGGCGGCCCGTGAGTACCAGTACAGGAAGATTCGCGTCGAGTTGGCGAACCTCGACCAGTGCCTGCTCCCCATCCTTGATGGGCATGTTGAGGTCGAGGATTGTCAAATCAGGCGAAGATGTTCGGAAGACCTCGACTGCCTGCGCTCCGTCATAGACGATCCGCACCTGATGTCCATCCGCCTCGAGGCCACGGCGCAAGAACAATCCCAGGGCTTTGTCGTCTTCGGCGATCAACAATCTCATTCCGCTCTCCGCGAACCAACGAGGATCGAAATCCTCGGTGCCGCCGCCGGTTTAGAAACTGTTAACCTGCGGCACTCCCTAAGTTCGCGCAGAGTGAGGATGAACTCAAGATTGAAAAGAGGAAAGAAGCGGGGCCAATTCCAAAAGCGCGTGTCCTTTTTCAGGCGTTCCACAAACGGGCCTATGAACTACCTGGAGTGACGACGGACACGGAAAATTCGCATTGCCTGCTAGGCCATTCGCAGGGCCTCGGTAAGGCTTCCCCGATGCGAGCAGAGCTCAGCGTCAGCGCGCTCGAGGAGGCTCTGCAGATGATCACCGTTTCGGTACTCCGCCAGACCGAGAGTTACATCCAGCCGCGTCTTCACGTAGCCGGTTCTGCCGGGCACGTGATACGGCTTCGAGACCGACGATTGCAGCCGTGCCATCTGTGCTTCCGCTTCCGGCCCGTATTGATCCAGAACGACGATGAACTCGTCGCCACCCCAGCGGCCCACGATATCTGTGAAGCGGCACGATGAACGAAGTTCCCGGGCAAACTCTTTCAGCAGCAGATCTCCGACCAGGTTGCCGTATGCGTCGATGACGTCTCGAAAGCCCTTGATGTCGATCAAGCCAATGGCGAAGGGGGAGCCGGCTTCGATTCTCTGCTGAATTCGCTTTTCGACCCAGCTCCTGCTTCCGAGCCCGGTCAGCGAGTCGAGAGAAGCGACATGTTCTGCTTTCTCCAGCTTGGTCTGAAAGGTGGAGACCTCGACCCGCAAATGATCGATCACTGCTTTGCTCTCTGCGGTCATTCGGGTGATCGAGTCCTTCAATTCGCGGGCGCTATTTTCAAGGGCGGCACGGATCCTTGTCACGTCCTGGAGATTCGCAATGGATTCAAGCTGGGTGGTGGCCTCATTCAATTGGCGGGCATAGCGGTCATCTTTATGACTCAAGGATTCGGCAGTTCGCGCCATTACCAGAAGCAGATCCCTCACCTCCTCGGCCTTGCGATCGTAGTGCTGAGACGTCTTTCTTGCCCAATTTTGCAAGAGGCCGCAAATAGCTTTTTCAAAAGACGCGAATGAATCTGCAGAAGGTTTCGGGCCGAGCTCTTCCAGATTTCGAGCGATTCCATTTGCGAAGTCGTGGCGAGACCCGGAGTAGGCTTCTGCGACGCATTCTCCCATCTCAACGAGGATCCGCCCTAAGACAGAGAGAGGAATTGAGCATGGCGCCAGTGGTCAGACCTTGCGGCAAGTTCCTGGCCGAAGAAGCGGAACTCAGCCCTAGGTAGCGTTTCAACGAGGTCATGGTCACTTCTCCGGGTTCGGACGAAAATTGGAACTTGCTCCAGAGACTTATATCGGCAGGGTTGGCAAGGCTCGATAGCGCCATGAGGGACGCGAACGTTTCGAACGTCGAATTTCCTATCCCGGTACCCGAGGGAAGGAAAAGCAAAAAACTTCGCTTGCAATTCGCTTTTTTCTTCGCTATAATCCGCCCATGGCTGTTACACGAAGGCAAAAGGAAATCATCGATTTTCTGGGGTCATTCGTGACCCGGAATGGCTATTCCCCGTCTTTTGAGGAGATTGCGCGTGGCATGGGGTTGAAGAGCCTGGCCACGGTACATAAGCACATCACGAATCTCGAGAAGAAGGGGCTCCTCGATCGGGTCCACAATCGAAGCCGTTCCATTGACATCCTTCCACCCGGAGCGCGGAATCGTTCGAGCGACCGTCTCCCGCTAGCGGGCCGGATCGCAGCCGGCCTTCCGGTCGAGACTGCGGAAAACCCGGATACGATTTCACTGCATGACGTAGTGGGAAACCGGGATGTTTTTGCCCTGGAAGTGCGGGGCGACTCTATGCGCGACGAACACATCATCAATGGGGACTATGTTCTCGTGGAGCGGACCCGTACGGCCAGACAGGGCGAGATTGTGGTGGCCCTGGTTCACGGTTCGGAAACAACACTGAAACGGTTCTATGCAGAAGGACAAATGGTAAGACTGCAGCCCGCCAATACCGAAATGGAGCCTATTTACGTTCCAGCCACCCAGGTATTCATCCAGGGCCGCGTCCTTGGGGTGTTGCGCAAGTACCGCTAGGAAAATGTGATTTTCAAAGGAAAAAGCCCGGCGCGTGCCGGGCTTTTCTGCAGATCGCCTAAGCTACGTCAAAAGACGCTGAACCTTCTCTTCAATCACGTTCTGGGGCGCATATCCAACGACCTGATCGGCCACTTTTCCACCCTTGAAGAAGAGCAGAGCGGGAATTCCTCTAATCCCGTAGCGTGAAGGCGTAGCGGCGTTGTGATCAACGTCTACCTTGGCTACCTTCAGTTTTCCTGCGTAGGTTTGCGCCACGCCATCAACGATGGGGGCAATTGCCCTGCAGGGGCCGCACCATGTTGCCCAGAAATCCACCAGGACCGGCTGCTCACTTTTGAGCACCTCCTGCTCAAACGTCGCATCGCTTACTTCCAAAACTCCCACACCTGCCATGGTTCTCCTTGTCGTGCCCGCGCACTCTACCAGACTATCTGAAACCGCGCCTCTATAGGATGCTGGATCGACCCGATAGGTCGCAATTCAGCATCCCGGCGAGTTCAACGGTGGTTCCAGAAAGAGGTTGCGCGGAAGGCTCGACCGAAGTCGGCGGGCGTGAAGACAATCGTTTTATTTGGGGGCAAATAGAAGCGCCCGGATCCGGCGAAGGATCGCGGGCGCTAGAGCAGCCCTCCCCCAGAACTGCCCACGGAGCGAATGTAGGTGGTATTGAATGCAAGATCAAGGAAACTTAGGTAATCGACTCGGTAATCCAGATAAGGTGATTTACCTCTGGGTTATTCCACACCTCCGCGAGTTACTGCTCAGTGAACACTTTAGCGCCTCTTTTTCCGCCTGATTGGAAAGTCACAGGGAGTCTCGCGCCCCAAGATGTTCGAAGCTGGTGATCAGTAACTGAGGGGCGGCACAATCCCGCACCGCGTCCAGGAGCGCATCCCGTGCAGGGACGACGCCGCCCTCCGAGCCTACGATTACCAGAACCGCCGGTCCGGCGCCGCTCAAGGCGACGCCGAGAATCTCGCCCTTTCCCGCAAGCGGGAGAAGCCTGGGGAGCAGGGGGCATATTTCTGCCCGATATGGCTGGTGGACGCGATCGCGCATTGCCACGCGCAGCAGGTCACCGCGTCCCTGGGCGAATGCGAGCCCAAGCATCGACACCGCCTGAAGATTGGCAACCACATCGGCGCTGGAATAGCTCGTTGGCAGCACCGCCCGCGCCTTGCTCGTGGCTAACGATTCGCAAGGCTGAACGACGATGGCGCGCCACTGCGAAGGCGGATCGACGCGGGCTACGTGCACACTTCGCCCTTCGCTGGAGGCGGCCACGAATCCTCCGAACCAGCAGGCCGATGCGTTATCCGGGTGGCCCTCAAGTTCACAGGCTTCCTCGAGGATCCGGTCAGAACTCCAGTCAAGGCCACCAAAATGGACCGCCATTGCAATGGCCGCAAGCCGCCCTGCGGCGGACGAACCGCAACCCATGCCGAGGGGAATCTCATTGTGCATGCTGATTGCCAAGGGCTTCAGCGGCCGCCCCTGTTTTTCTAGGATTCGGCGATAGATGTCGAGAATCAGATTGTCATTCAGCCGGGAACACTGGTCGGCATCTGTCCCGCTGGCGGAGATAGAAAACTCGTCAGCTTCACGGGCATTGATATTGAGGAAAAGGTTGAGTGCGACCGCGGTAGTATCAAATCCCGATCCCAGATTTGCGGATGTGGCAGGCAATCGCATCCGGAATTCTCGCGCACTCATCCGGTAATTCCCTTCAGCGTCTTCAGCACTGCCGAGGGCGTTGCGTCAACAACAACGGCATTGCGCTCGAGGGCAGCAATCTCATTTCCGAATCCCACGGACTCGGCTTCGGTCAGCAAGTTGCCGCGATGGAAATTGATTGTGTAGTCAGGATCTTTGAGCGTATGGCCCGTGAGCAGGAGCACGACCGACTCGCTTGGAGCGATCTTGCCTTGTCTGCAAAGTTTCTTAAGTCCAGCGAGGGTTACGGCGGAAGCCGGCTCGCATCCCAGGCCCTCTGAGCCTAATTCGGCTTTGGCAATGGCGATCTCCGCCTCCGAGACGTCCAGACACCATCCTCCGGTGTCACGAACGACCCGTGCAGCCTTACGCCAGGAGGCGGGGTTGCCGATCCGGATTGCTGTGGCACGGGTGTGAGCTTCGACTGGCGTTATGGTTTCGCCGTTGTTTTCTGCGAAGCTTCGCACGAGAGGATTCGCGCCCTCCGCCTGGATGACCGAGATTTTCGGCACCCGAGCCACAAGGCCAAGCTCGCGGAGTTCACGAAACCCCTTGCCCAGCGCCGAACTGTTGGCGAGGTTTCCGCCAGGAACGATGAGGTGATCGGGAACGATCCAGTCGAAGGCTTCGGCAATCTCGAAGGCGGGGGTCTTCTGGCCCTCAAGCCGATAAGGATTCACCGAGTTCAGAAGATAGATAGGCGCTTCCTTGACGATTTCGGTCAGCACGCGCACGCATCCATCGAAGTCGGATTTAAGCTGGCAGGTTACGGCGCCGTAGTCCATGGCCTGCGAAAGCTTACCCCAGGAGATCTTTCCCTCGGGAATGAGCACGAGGCTGCGAAGACCGGCGCGGGCTGCGTAAGCCGCCATTGCGGCCGAAGTATTTCCTGTTGATGCGCAGGCAACCCACTCAAAACGGCGCTCGCGGGCAACGCTGAGGGCAGCGGTCATGCCCGTGTCCTTGAAAGATCCGGTGGGATTCATACCCTGATGCTTGGCGAAGAGTTGGTCGATCCCGAGCGCCCTCGAAGTTCTCTTGAGCTTGTACAGAGGCGTATTGCCTTCGCGGAGGCTTACGGCGTTCCCGAAGTTGTCGAGGATGGGAAGAAGCTCGCGAAAGCGCCAGACGCCACTTTGGTCGAGGAACTCGCTGGAACAACGCCGTTCGCGCCAAAGCCACTTGAGGGCTCCGGGATTGGGCCGGTCAAAGCCCTGGCGCTCTTCCCAACCGACGTATTCCACCTCGAAGAGGTCGCCGCATTGCGAGCAGCGGAAATCGGGCGCGGCCTCTGAGCCGGCGATGCGCGCACCGCATCCGATACACCGTAAAGTGTGCAGATTGTCGTTCATCCCTGGTGTTAGCCTAACAGGCAAAGGATGGTTTCGCTTATCCCACGAGATAGGGATCCGGAATGCTGAAACGCTCCGCTTTTGCTGTAATGTTCCTCGTGGCCGCATTCCCGGCCTGGGCTCAAACAAGGTTGCGCGTCGCCGCGGCGGCCGACCTGGAACCCGTTCTCCCAGCGATTCTCAGGCAGTTCGAACAATCGACCGGGACTCGTGTCGACGTGACGTATCAAGCCTCGGCAAGTCTGACGACACAAATCCTGAACGGCGCCCCGTTTGATGTTTTTCTGTCGGCGGATATGGGATATCCCAAGCGCCTGATTGACGCCGGTCTAGCGGAAACTGGCGGGGAGGCGAGCAACGGCGAACCGGTGAATTATGCGAATGGAACGCTGGTACTGTGGGCGCGAAAGGATTCGACCCTGCCTCCTCCTTCGATTGATCTGCTGCGCAACCCCGGCCTCCGCCGGCTGGCAATCGCGAATCCAGATCGGGCGCCTTACGGGCGAGCAGCGGTCGCCGCAATCACCAGCCTCAAGCTTTACGACTCACTGCGCGCACGGCTCATTACTGCGGACAATATCGCGCAAGCTGCGCAGTTTGTCGACTCGGGCAATGCCGACGCGGGCCTCATCTCACTGACCTCCGCGCTGACTCCTCGTCTCCTGGCGAACGGGCGCTATTTCGAGATGCCCCGCGATCTCTATCCTCCGATTCAGCAAGGCGCGGTAATTATCAGCCGCAGCACACAACGCAATGAGGCTCGCAAGCTTCTCCAATACCTGCTCTCAGGCCTTGTGCAGGAACAATTAGCACGCGCAGGCCTTACCCCGGTTCGCAAATGATCGACTGGCAAGCCCTCATTCTCACGCTCAAGCTGGCATCGCTCACGACCGCGATCCTGATCGCCATCGCTATCCCTTTGAGTGCGCTGCTGGTGCTGGGCCGCAGCCGTTGGCTGGCCGTCGTTGAAGCGCTGGCTACGCTGCCGCTGGTATTGCCGCCGACAGTGCTTGGATTTTTCCTGCTTGTGCTGCTGGGAACGCGTACGGCTGCCGGTCGAGGTATCGCAGCGTTGCTCGGCCATCCGCTGGCGTTTTCCTTCGCGGGGCTTGTCGTCGGATCGGTCATTTACAGCTTGCCATTCGCAGTACAACCGATCGTTGCTGGTTTCTCCGCTGTCGAGGGCAACCTTCTGGACGCGGCGAGAATGCTCGGAGCAGGTTGGCCGCGTATTGTCCTGCGGGTTCTGGTGCCGCTGGCGCACCGATCGCTGATTGCGGCCGCAGTGCTGACTTTTTTGCACACGATCGGCGAATTCGGCGTCGTGCTGATGCTGGGCGGTGACATCCCGGGCTCAACACGAACGCTCTCGATCGTTCTCTATAACCAGGTGGAAAATTTCGACTACGCAGCGGCAAATCGAACCGCTGCTGTGCTGCTTGGACTGAGCGTCGTCGCTCTGGCAGCGATCTACATCGGTGCCCGACCGCGAGGAGGACGCCGTGCTTGATTTTTCGCTCGAGTCACGACGCGGAAGCTTTGTTTTCAGTGTTGATTGCCGCCTCTCCTCGCCTTGGACGGTGATCTTCGGGCCATCGGGTTCGGGAAAGAGCACGCTGCTGCGGCTGCTTGCCGGGCTCGACAGGCCTGACCGGGGCCGAGTCGAACTTGATGGAAAGACGCTTTCCCATTCGGAACGAAGAATTTTTCTAGGGCCGGGCATGCGGCGTACCGCCCTGGTGACGCAGCAGTCAGCGTTGTTCCCTCACTTGAGCGTTGCCTCCAATGTTGCTTTTGGTCTCCGCTCACTGGATGCACGTTTGCGCGAGGCTCGTGTTACCGAAATGTTGAAGCTGGCTGGGGCAGAGCATCTGATCTCACGACGGCCCCGGGATCTGTCTGGCGGCGAGGCGCAGCGGATTGCGCTGGCGAGATCGCTGGCTCCCCTGCCGCGGCTGCTGTTGCTGGATGAACCTTTCTCAGCGCTTGACGGCAATGCCAGCGATGCCTTGCTGGAAAGACTGCAGGCCTGGGTGGAAGAACACAAAATTCAAACCGTGATGGCCACCCATGATGCTGCCGATGCCTTTGCCACGCGCGCGGAAGTTGTGCTCCTGAAGGAGGGACGTCTGGCAGGGGTTGGGCAGGCGGCTCAGGCGCTGCAGTCTGAGCGCGATCGGATCGTTTCCCGGCTGGGAAGCGCGAATCAATTAGAAAAATCTTCCTGACTTCACGATTCGATCAGCAGCCTTGTCTTTGTATTCATCGATCGAAGCCGAGCATGACGGGTTCCATCTCGAGTTCAATGCTGAAGCGGTCCGCAACGACAGACCGGATCTTCCCCGCCAACGCGAGGATTTCGGCCGCTGATGCGCTGCCCCGGTTCACCAGCGCGAGAGTGTGCTTCGAGGAGATGGCGGCGCGACCAAGGGCATAGCCCTTCGCGAAGCCGGCTCGCTCAATGAGCCAGGCGGCAGGAAGCTTCACCTTTGCGGGGTGATCGAGACCCGCAAAAAAGCGTGGGGGTTCTGCACCAGCGGCGGTGGCAACGGCTGCCGCCTGATCTTCGGTGACAATGGGGTTTTTAAAGAAGCTGCCTGCGCTGCGGCAGTCCGGATCGCCGTCTACGAGGAGCATGCCCTTGGATTGGCGGATGCTGCGGACTGTTTCCGCCACTTCCTTCAGCGATGGGTGCGAGTCAGGCGGAAAGGCGCGCTGAAGGTCCGCATATTTCATGGTTGGGGCGGCGTTGGGAATGAGCCTGTATTGGACGCTCGTCACGACGTAACGGCCACGATCGCGGGAGTTGAAACGGCTGCTGCGATAGGCAAAGCCGCATTCTGTATTGCTGAATTCTACGAATGAGTTCTGATCCAGGTCGAAGGCGCGTACCTGCGCGATGGTGCTGGAGACTTCCTGGCCGTAGGCGCCAACGTTTTGTACGGGCGTCCCGCCCACTGTGCCGGGAATTCCGGCGAGGCATTCGAGGCCGGCGCAATTGTCGCCGACGGTTCGCTCCACAAACTGGTCCCAGTCCTCTCCGGCGGCGGCTTCGTAGACTCGCTCGACTGCCGCGGCCCCGGATTGCTGAATGCGAATGCCTTTGAGGGTGATATGCAGGGCCACGCCGTTGAAACCGGCGTCGGAAACCAGGAGATTGCTTCCTCCGCCGAGAACGAAGAGCGGGACGCCCTTTTCCCGTGACCATGCGGCGGCTTCGACGATGTCATCCTCGCCCTGCGCCTCGACGAACCAGCGCGCAGGGCCACCGATGCCCAGGGTCGTGAAGGGCGCAAGCTGCCTGTTTTGTTCAACGCGCACTGCTTTAAGCGTACACCGGGCGGCGTCGCGGTTTTTCGGTAGAATGGATGTAGGCAAGCGAAGATTTTTTGCCGGAGGTTACATGTACCCAGAGATTATGGTGATTCCCATGCGCGAGGAGTTGGTGCGCGCGGGGATTGAAGAAACCCGCACTGCCGAGGATGTGGACACGGCTCTTGCTCAACCGGGGACGACCCTGTTGGTGGTGAACTCGATTTGCGGTTGTGCCGCGGGCAAAATGCGCCCGGGAGTACGGCTGGCACTGTCGAACTCGAGCAACCAGCCGGATCGCAAGATCACGGTCTTCGCTGGGCAGGATCGTGAAGCTACTGAGCGGGCCCGGAGCTACTTTGCGGGCAATCCGCCGACTTCTCCAGCAGTGGCTATTCTCCGCGATGGCAAGCTCGTGTACATCATGCAGCGATTCGTGATCGAGCAGGCGACGGCGCAGCAGATTGCGGGCGAACTGATTCGTGCGTTCGATGAGTTCTGCGCGAAAACCACCGCGTAGTAGCTAACAGCCCGATGTTAAAACGGCCTCCTTCGGGAGGCCGTTGTTGTTCGTGGAAGGAAAAAGAACTATTCCGATTCGAGGGGCTCTTTCGATGCACGCGACCAGAACAGATAGACCGGTATGCCAAGAAGAACCAGGACGAGTCCAGGCCATGTGTACTGCGGTTTGTAGCGCAACAGGACGATGCATATCCACGAGGCGAGGATGATGTACAGCGCGGGAAGGACGGGGTATCCCAGGGCTTTATAGGGGCGCGGCGCATCGGGGCGTTTCACACGAAGAACAAAGAGGCCGAGGATCGTCAGCATGTAGAAGAGCAGTGCTGCGAAGATGATGTAGTCAAGGAGCTGGCTGTAGGAGCCGGAAATGCACAGGAAGGCAGTCCAGCAGGCCTGGACAATGAGACCGGTCGCCGGCGTTTTGTATTTCTCGTTGAGCTTTCCGACGGATTTGAAGAAGAGGCCGTCCCGGCTCATGGCGTAATAGACGCGTGCACCAGCGAGCGAGAGGCCGTTTGCACAACCGAAGGTTGAGATCATGATTGCGGCGGCCATGATGAACGCTCCACCTGCCGGAAAGATGACGCCGAGAGCGGCGGTGGCGACGCGATCTTCAGAGGCGTACTGGATGCCGCGGGCCATTGCAGTGGCGCCGTGAGGATCGCCGTGCATCGGCAGCACCATCAGGTAGCCAAGTGTCGCGAGGATGTAGACGGTCGAGACGAAGCCCGTTCCGAGGATGAGCGAGAGCGGGATGTTGCGGCGGGGGTTCTTCACTTCGCCGGCCGTGAAGGTGATGTTGTTCCAGGCGTCGGAGGAGAAGAGCGATCCGACCTGTACGACGGCAAGGACCACGACAAGGTTAACCAGGACGATGGGGCCGCCAATGCCGACCTGTACGGGATGCATCGCGTTCCATCCGGCGTTGTTCCAGAACTCGTGCCAGCCTGCGCCGAAGTTTGCCGTCATCGCGGTGGCATTGCGGCCCACCGTGAGTGTGAGCAGGACCAGAGCCGCCATCGAAAGCGCCTTGGCGGAGGTGAAGATGTTCTGGATGATCGCGCCCAGCTTGATTCCGAACATGTTCAGAATTGCCAGGAGGAATACGAGGATGATGCCGATGAAGTTGGCGGTGTTGACGCCAATGTCCATGTTGCCGAGGACCATGGGACCGATGCGAATGGGCGGGACATGCGCGATGTGCCAGAGCCAGTTGGTTGTCGAGATTGCAGGAACGAAGACACCGAGGAACTTTCCGAAGGCCACACAGACGGCGGCGATGGTTCCGGTCTGGATGACCATGAAGAGGGTCCAGCCATAGAGAAATCCCCATAGCGGGACCGAGGGACTCGCGAAGGTAGACGTACTGGCCGCCGGCCTTGGGCATCATGGCAGCGAGCTCGCCATAGCTGAGGGCGCCGATCAGAGTGAGGGCGGCAGTGACGATCCAGGCGCCCACAACGAGGGCGGGAGAATCCGCGGTGCGAGCAATGTCGGCGTTGACGATAAAAATTCCTGAGCCGATCATCGAGCCGGCGACAAGGGCGGTGGAACTGAAGAGCCCGAGGGTTTGCACCATGGCGGGCTGTTGGTGAATGACGGCGGGGGATTTTTCGGCAGCAGTAAGTTCGGGAGTTTGCACTGGGCTTGTTTTATCTGAATTGAAAGCGAATGTCTCGCGGAATTTTGAGGAGCTCTGGCGAGAGTGGAGAGGTCAACGCAGGTTGTCGATCCAGCGGCGAAACTCGGCGGCTGGTTCTCTGTTGCGGAAAATTGCTTCTGCCACGGCGACCATGCTGGCGCCGGCTTCGAGGACAGAGGGCGCGGTTTCAAAGGTGATTCCCGCGGCAGCGCTGAGCACGGTATTCGGGCCTGCTTGCTGGCGCAGACGGCGTACGCCCTCAACTCCGATTGATTTTTTGTCGGTGTGCTTGGTTCTGGTTTCGAAGACTGGACCGATGGCGAGGTAATCGGCGGGCGCGTCGAGAATACCGGGGAGGAGAGATTCGCTACCGCCGAAGGTGCCGACGATGCGGTTCGATCCCAGAAGTTGACGAGTCTGAGTGGGGGAGAGATCGCCGGAGTCGACGTGGGCCCCGTCAAATCCGGTTTTCTCAACCAGATCGGCCCTGTCATCGAGAATTAACTTTACGTGTTCTGCGGGCATGACACTGCGCAGGATCGCGGCGTCGGAGAGGATTTCGGAATCAGAGCCGGTCTTATTGCGGTATTCGAGCAGAGTTACGCCGGACTGCGCGATGGATGCTGCGAGCTCGTACAGGAAAACGGCCCGGGATGCGGTTGGTATGAAGGACGAATCGAGGATGGGGTAAACCCTGGGAAACTTGAAGCCCATGGCGAAAGGATAAAGGCAGGGAACAGGGATTAGGGATTAGGAAGACCGGTTGTTGAATTCGCTTGTTCCCTGGTCCCTAATCCCTCTTCCCTGCACTTCTCACATTTCGTCGGCGGAGGGGCCGTACAACCCGGGGACTTTCTTGTCGAGTAGGCGCAGGTATACGCCGAGTTGCGCGCGGTGATGGACAAGGTGATTCAAAACCCACGTGCGCCACACGCCATACTTGGAGTCGTCGATCCAGGTCTGGTCACCGGCGACGAACTTCCAATTCGAATCCCATTTGGCGGGCGTCATCGTGGCGAGGGCGGGCTTGACCTCGGCGACCTGTTTTTCAAAGCGGGCGAGGAGATCCGTCTTGTTGGTGAGATCTTTCGGGTTCATCTCCGGGTTCCACTCGAGACGATCCTGTGTCAGGGTATGGAGCGCCCAGTCTCCGTTGGTATCGGAGACATGCCCGGCGAGCTTGCCAAGTTTCATGGACTTGGCGTGCGGCTGCCAGTTGAAATCGGCGTCGTCGGGGATGGCTTCGAGGGTCTTCCGGGTGCGGTCGGTTTCGCGTTCGTATTCAGCAATAAGTTCTTTCTGGATGTCCATCGTGCAACCTCCACGTTGCGAAGGACAGCATACTCCAAACATCTGTGAAAATACGAAGAAAAAGCGAAGATTATTTTACCGCGGACTAATCCAATGGAAGAGCGGCTGGAACCGACTTTAAGCCGGCTGTGCAGCCTCAGAGACGAGCGGGAGTCCGGCGGCCTCCCATGCGGCAAGGCCTCCGGCAATCTCGACGAGATTGGTAATGCCGTGCTGGTGGAGGATGCTGACGGCGATGGAGGAGCGGTAGCCGCCTGCGCAGTGGACCGCGATGCGGCGGCCACAGGGAACCTCCCCGATGCGTTCCTGAAGGCGATTCAGAGGGATGTTGACGGCATTTTTGATGTGCTTCCCTTCCCACTCGTGCGGGCCGCGGACATCGAGCACAAAAGGCGGCTCGGCAGAGTCGACTTCTTCGGCAGCGATGAGCACTCCGGTTCGTTCCGTCGGCCAGACGAGATCGGGGCGTTCAGCGAGTGCGGCCATCCCGCCGCGGAGATAACCGAGGATGTGATCGAAGCCGATGCGGCCGAGGCGAATTGCGGCCTCGTATTCGCGGTCGGGCTCGGAGATGATGACGATGGGTTTGGCACGGTCGAGAATGGTGCCCGCCCATGTGGCGAGTTGTCCGCCCAGGCCGATGTTAATGCTGCCGGCGAGATGTCCCTTGGCGTATTCCGTTGCCTCGCGTACGTCGAGGATCTGGGCGCCACGATCCCCGAGGCGCAGGACCTCGTCGAGTTCGACCGGCTTGAGGACCTCCTCGAGCTTCTTGTCGAGGATGGCGCGTTCGCGGGTGTTCAGGATCGCGTCGTAGGTGAAGTAGGGCGGTGCGTCGGGCTGGTCGGCGGTGACAAGGCGAATGAATTCTTCTTTCGCCATCGGCTTCAGAGCGTAGTTGAAGCGGCGCTGATCGCCGAGGCTCGAGACTGTGTCGGAGGAGAGATTTTTGCCGCAGAGCGAGCCGGCGCCATGCGCGGGATAGACAAGGACCTCATCGGGGAGCGGCAGCAGCTTGTTGTGCACTGAATCGTAGAGGTGCCCGCCGAGTTCGTTGGCGGTCCAGCCAAGGGAGGCACGAAGGTCGGGACGGCCGACGTCGCCGATGAAGAGCGTATCGCCGGTGAGGACGGCGTGGGGTTTCGTCTTGTCCTTCGCAAGGTCGAAAACGAGAATCGAGATGGACTCGATGGTGTGGCCCGGGGTGTGCAACACCTGGAGACGCATTCCGGGAAATTCGAGTGTGCTTCCGTCGTCCATCGGGATGAAGGCGTACTCGGCCTCTCCGCGCGAGCCGAGATGAATGATTGCTCCGCAGGCATCGCGAAGTTCGAGGTGTCCGGCGAGGAAGTCGGCGTGGAAGTGGGTGAGAAAGACATGTCGGATTCTGAGTCCGAATTTCTCGGCGTCGACCAGATACTGGTGGATGTCGCGCTGGGGATCGACGATGATGGCGGTACCGCTCTGCTCGTCTCCGAGCAGGTAGGAGGCGTGGGCCAGGCAGCCGAGATAGTACTGCTTGAAGATCATAGGCGGTTCGAGTCTAGCATCGGTTAGTGTCTCGGGTCAGCACTCAATTTCGGCCCTTTAGGGCTTATTTGCGGGCAATGCAAACGCGACGTACATGCCTCCTTGAGGCTCGTCGGGAGTGCGGGCGTTGCTGGAGGCGATGACCACGTACTGGCGGCCGTCGATCATGTAGGTTGCGGGCGTCGCGACTCCGCCGAAGGGGAGATCTGCTCGCCAGAGAATTTTACCGGTACTGGTATCGAATGCGCGGATGGTGTGGTCGTAGACTGTAGCGCCGATAAAGAGGATGCCGCTTGCGGTAACGACCGGGCCACCGTAATTCTCTGAGCCGGTGTCCTTGATTCCCTGCTTCGCGAGCGCGGGATATTCGCCGAGCGGGACCTTCCAGAGATACTTCCCGGTCTTGAGTTCGATGGCGTTCAATGTTCCCCAGGGCGTTGAGATCGCGGGATAGCCGTCGGGATCCAGGAACTTGCGATAGCCGGTAAAAATGTACTTGTTGGAATACTGTTCGGGATCGGCCTCCTGTTTTTTTACCGTCGCTCCCACTTCGAGGAAGCGCAGGAGTGCGTCGAGATCGGGCCCCTTTACATCGAAGCCGGGCATCAGGCCCTTGCCCTTCTGGATCACGTCGATGGCTTGCGCGGCGTTCATGCGGCCGGCGATGCCGACCAGCGGCGGCGAGGGCGAGATGCCTTCGAGCTTCTCGCCATGGCAGGGCGCGCACTGTTCGCTGTAGACTTTCGCTCCCGCTGGATCGGCTGCGGCTTTCGTGGCGTGGACGGCTGCCGGCGCTGCCTGCATCTCCCTGGGTGGAGCAGCAGCCCCTGCGTCGCGCAGGAATGCGAGCAGGGCGGAGAGATGTTCCCCTTCAACGTTGGGGAACGACGGCATGCGTCCCGAGCCGTGGTGAATCGTATCGACGATCTTTTCGTTCGGGAGCCGGTGAGTGACGTTCACGAGCGAGGGGAACGTGGGAGGCGAACCGGCGCGATCGAGGCCATGACAACTGGCGCACTGGCTCTGATAGAGCGCTTCGCCGGGGCTGCTGGCATTGGCGGCACCGAGACCGCCGGTCCAGGCCATTTCAGTGGCGTTGATGTAGATGATGCCACGTACGGGATCGATTGCGGGACCACCCCATTCCGCGCCGCCATCGAAGCCGGGAAAGACCACAGTCTGCTGTCCACCGACCACCATGGGGTAGAACTGGCCACCACTGCGGAAAGTGCGCAGCGTTTTGAGCGCCCAATCGTGCGCCTCCGGGGTGCGCGTGGTGAGCGTGTTCTCATTCAGCTCCTGGCGCGCGTATGGCTCCGGCGCGTCGGGCTTGGGCTGCGTGGGCGACGTCACTTCGCCGGGAACCGTGCTCTTCGGATACGGAAGTTCGCGGATGGGAAAGAGCGGCTCGCCCGTGAGGCGGTTGAAGAGATATAGATAGCCCTGCTTGGTGGTCTGAGCAATGGCATCGATGCTCTTGCCATTGCGGTCGATGGTGAAGAGCGCGGGCGGCGACGGAAAATCGCGGTCCCAGATGTCGTGATGAACCCCTTGAAAATGCCAGATGCGTTTGCCGGTGTTGGCGTCGAGCGCGAGGAGCGTGTCGGCGTAGAGATCATTGCCGACGCGATCGCCGCCATAAAAATCCGAGACGGCCGAGCCGGTAGGAACATACACAACGCCGTGCTCGGCGTCGAGCGTCATTCCGGACCAGTTGTTGGCTGCGCCCGCTGTCTTGTATGCATCCTTTGGCCAGGTTTCGTAACCGGGTTCGCCAGGGAGCGGAATGGTGTGGAAGACCCAGCGGAGTTTCCCGGTGCGGAGATCGAAGGCCTGGATGTATCCCGGTGGCGAAGGATGTGCTTCGGGGTTGCGACCGCCAACAATGATGAGGTCCTTGTAGATCACACCGGGCGAAGTGAGCGCGATGGAGAGCGCGCTGAAATCGCTCTTCGCGCCGGAATCGCTTTTTGCTCCGGAGATCCCGAGTCCTTGACGGAGGTCTACGTGGCCGCTTTCGCCAAAGGTGGTGATGAGATTGCCGGTGTCAGCGTCGATGCAATAGAGGAAGTTCATGACGCCGGCATAAATGCGACCGTGCTGGCCGTCATTCCAGTATGAGAGGCCGCGCGCGGGCTGTCCGGCAACAATACCGGAATCGAATTTCCATTTAAGCTTGCCGGTCGCGGCGTCGAGCGCGATGACTTCATCCTTCGGCGTGTAGGCGTATAGCGTTCGGCCGATGATGAGGGGATTGGTCTGAAGGCCGCCCTTCTCTCCTGTGTCGTAGGTCCATGCCTGCTTAAGAAGGTGAACATTGGCTTTCGTGATCTGGGTGAGGCGCGAGTAGTGATCGCCATCGACACCGCCGTTGTAGGCGGGCCAGTCGGCCTGAGTCTGCGCCTGGGAGCAGGTCGGAATGGCGAGTGAGCAAACTGCGAGGAGAAATGCGGCGTGGCAAAAACGATCAAAGGACATGTTGGGGACCGCGAGCGAAAGGCCCGGCTCGACAAGAATACATGGTCGGGGGGCAGGAGAAACCCGGCGACGGACTCGATGTTCGCAGGCTTCTCCGGGAACGCCGGTTCGATAGACTTCTGATCAGGAGAGCTCGATGGATGTGAAAGAATTTCGGGAGGCGGGGCACAAAGTTGTGGACCGGCTGGCGGAGTATTTCGAGACGATTGAGAGCAATGCTGTGTTTCCGGATGCGGATCCGAAGATGATCGCGGCGCTCTTTGACGAACCGCTGCCGGAGCGCCCGGAGACGCTGGAGGATGTGCTGGCGGAACTTGAGGGGAAACTGCTTCCCTACTGCACGCATGTGGGGCATCCGGGATACATGGGGCTGATTACGCCGTCACCGAATCCGGTGGGGGTGATTGGCGATTTCATCTGCTCCGCGCTGAATCAGAATCTGGGAGTGTACTCGATCGGGCCGTCGGCGGTGGCGATGGAGCGGCGCGTGGTTCGGTGGCTGACGGACATGGTCGGGTATGGAGCGAAAGCAGGCGGCAACCTGACGAGTGGCGGGATGATGGCGAACTTTATCGGGCTGAAGCTTGCGCGGGACTGGGCATCGAAGGATCGGGCGCAGCAGGAAGGAGTGCGCGAGCGCTGGACTGTGTATGTGTCGGATCAGCGGCACGTGTCGGTGGACAAGTCAGTGGACGCGATCGGACTGGGGCGCGATGCGTTGCGGACGCTGCCGACAGATGCGGAGTTTCGTTTGCGGATCGACGCGCTGGAGCAGGCCATCGCGAAGGACAAGAAAGACGGCGTGCGGCCGATGTGCGTGGTGGGAATCTTCGGAACGACGAATACGGGTGCGGTAGATGACCTGCGCGCGCTGCGGAAGATTACGGATCGCGAGGGGATGTGGCTGCATGCGGACGCCGCGTATGGCGGCGGGATGCTGTTGTCGCACTCGTTCGGGCTGGGCGATGCGGGGCTTGAAATGGCGGACTCGGTGACCATCGATCCGCACAAGTGGTTCTATGCGCCGCTTGATGCGGGTGCGGTTCTGGTGAAGGATGAAACGCAGCTGACGAAGTCGTTCGGAATGAAGCCGGCGTATCTGACCGATGAGATGGAGGGCGCGGAGGAGCGGTACCAGTATTACGTGCACGGGTTCGAGCAATCGCGTCGGTTCCGGAGTTTGAAGGTGTGGATGAGCTTTAAGCGGTATGGGGCTTCGCAGATCGGCGAGTGGGTCGATAACAATGTTCGGCAGGCGAGGCACCTGTATTCGCTGGTCGAAAATGATGTGGAGTTTGAAGCGGCGAGTTTGCCGCCGATGTCAGCGATCTGCATTCGGTATGTGGGGGCCGGGTCCGAGCGCGTCGATGAAAAGCTATTGCACGGAGAGGTTGCGGATCGAGTGGAGAGGAGCGGCAAGTTCTGGATTGGGACAACGGAGCTGAAGGGGAAGATGTGGTTCCGAATCAATCCGGTGAACTTCAGAACACGACAGGAGCATATGGAGGGGTTGCTGGAGTTGTTGCGGGAGGAGTGTCGGAAGGTGGCCCTGGTCGGCAATTCCACGGTATGAATGTCGAAGCACCGTTCGGTTCACACCCAAGGGTTCAAATCTTCGCCGGGAATTGCGCCGCGACCTCCTGGACTGTCTTGGTGTAAGCAACTCGCTCGAATGTAAACGGCCCGAACCCTGAATAATCGCGCTCGAGACGATGTTCCTGTGCAAAGTGGTTCCAGACGATTTGGCGTTCGTTAGTTGCAATTCTCGCGGACAGGGGCCAGCAGCCGACTTCGCCACACTGGCAGCCGAGAACGTAGCACTCACCTTCCGTGTTGAAGTAGCCGTCCTTTGATTTGCCCAGAAAGTAGAGATCGAGAGGGCCGTAACGAAAGAACGCGGGTACGAGGCCTCCGTAACCGCCTGCAGGGTCCATTGCGTGCTTGCGTTCGAACCCCGCGATCAGTGTTGTGAGAAGGACATCATTGATGACCGGCGTGAGGGTCAGGACCTCGGGGCGGTGATCGTCAAGTGGTTTGATCAGAAATGAAAGCATGTCAGGCATAGATCGAGCCACGACCTAATGGTCCGCGAAGTGAGAACGAAATGCAAACCAGATCCTTACCTTACAACCTAAGTCTGTATGTCCCTGCTCGAGTCGAGGCCCGACTTCGGTTCTCCTGTAGAGAGGAGGACTTGAGACATGCAGACAGTCAGATCATTCGTCGGGATGGACGTCCATAAGGAGAGCATCTCGATCAGCGTAGCCGAAGACGGACGGAACGGTCCGGTGCGGTTTATTGGCGTCATCCCCAACCAGCCGGAAGACATCGCGAAGATGGCCAAGCGGCTCGCCAAGCACGGTGAGTTGGACTTCTGCTACGAGGCCGGCGGCTGTGGCTACAACATCTATCGCCAGCTGATCGCGATGGGCCACAGCTGCACAGTTGCCGCGACTTCGATGATTCCGCGCAAACCTGGCGAACGGATCAAGACCGACCGGCGCGACTCGCAGAAGCTGGCGATCTTGCACCGATCTGGCGACCTAACGCAGGTGTGGGTGCCGGACGCGACGCATGAAGCGCTGCGCGATCTGGTTCGGGCGCGTGTGGACGCATCCATGCACCTGATGCGCTGCCGTCAGCAGTTACTTGCGTTCCTGCTCCGCCACGGCCGCTCGTATCCCACCGGCAAGCACTGGACGCAGCGGCATCGTTCCTGGCTTGCTGGACAGACCTTTCAGTTGGAAGTTCATCGCATCGTTTTCCAGGATTATGTCGAAGCTGTGTGGACGGCACAGGAGAGAAGAGACGCGCTGATCGAACGGATCGGTGCGATGACGGCAAGCTGGTCGCTTGGCCCGTTGGTCGAAGCACTGCGCGGCCTGCGTGGGATCGACCTGCTCTCATCGGCCACGTTCCTTGCAACAACCGGTGATCTGAGCCGCTTTGAGTCGCCACGGATGTTGATGGGATACCTCGGCCTCGTCCCGTCGGAACATTCCAGCGGTGGCAGCATCCGTCGCGGCGGCATCACGAAGACCGGCAACCGCGAAGCACGAAGGATGCTGATCGAAGCCGCATGGAGCTATCGCTATCCCGCCCGTGTCGCTAAGGAAAAGGCCGAGATCCTCGTCCACTTGCCGAAGAACGTTCGGGATATTGCATGGAAGGCACAGACCAGGCTATGCGCTCGCTATCGAACGATGATTGCGCGCGGCAAGAAGCCCACGGTCGTTGTCGCGGCACTAGCACGCGAACTTGCCGGCTTTATCTGGGCTATCGGTCAGGAGGTGCGCTTGTCCCAAGCATAAGTTTCCCGCGCCTATTGTGCATGCCGGCAAGCTGGAACAACATGTCCCTTCCACTCCTTCGCATCTTTTACGGGATTGTCTCCGCTGATTGGAGCGAGCCACTCAGCGAACGCTGAAGGGCGGCGAGCAACGCCAACTCTATATACGGGGTGTCCCGGTGTGCTGCTTTCGTCTAGGAAGACGACCACAGAGTATCGAGGCCAGCTTTTGTCAGAGTACACAGGCCGACGAGGTCCGCCGTCGGGGAACTGTGAGGTGCCTAACGCAACTAACTTCAACTGCTCCGTTTGACTCGCAAGATCGCTTGTCACATACGTGCGTAGATTGCCGAGCTCTGGATCGTGAACCTCCTGACCCGTTTGCGCTGCAGTACAGGTCAGCTCCAGTTCTGATTCGGATGCCGGGACTCGTTTGAGGTGAGGTAGACCACTCGACAGCCGGATGGCCTCGATACTTCGCTCGACTTCGCCTTCTGCAGCAGCGTGCTGACGCACAACTGCTGTGCCGATTGCCTCTTGAGCAGCTGCAGTTTGTGCCAGAAGAGGCTGCTCAACAGCCAGACTGGAGATAACCAACGCGAGTAAAAGCTTGAGCATGACAACACGATAGCAAATGTTCACGCCGCATAGATTCAGACCTATGGCGTGGGGAACCGGGCAGCCGGTCATGGTGATCCTCGTGAGCCCCCTGGGCCGGAGTAGTTTCCGACGCCCGCGCTAAGTCCGAGGCAAGCCTGCGACGACACACGTTCGTGCGGTATCCAACCCGCGTATGGAAGTTTGAGCGACTGTCGCTGAACGCTGCCCGGTTCCCGACCCCATAGGAACTTAAGACAAAAGCAACTGCCCTGTTAAGAGATGAAGGCGCGGTCCGTGAATTCGTGTCCTTGAATGAACTCAAGGCCTGAAGGCCGCTGCCCCTCGAGTTTCGACCGCTCTTTGAGGACCCCAATTAAAGAAAGTGCTTGGGCCCCGTGCGCTCAGGATGACTCCGCGAATGCAGATCATGCATTGCGTCTTGCGAGGAAGCGCTCCATGAACTTGGTGTCGAATTCGCCGGCGCGGAAATCGTTGTCGGCGAAAATTTCCTGGTGGAGCGGGATCGATGTGTCGATTCCCTGCACGATGAACTGCGAGAGGGCGCGCTCCATCTTGGCGATGGCTTCGTCGCGGTCCACGCCGTGGGTGATGAGCTTGGCGATGAGTGAGTCGTAGTAGGGCGGAACCACGCCTTCGGAGTATTGCGCAGTGTCTACGCGAACACCGTTGCCGCCGGGCACGTTGAATGCTGTGATCTTTCCAGCTGAGGGAGTGAACTTAACGGGGTGCTCGGCGTTGATTCGGCACTCGATGGAGTGGCCCCGGATTTCAATCTTGTCCGGAAGAATGTCTGAGAGCCGTTCCCCGGAGGCGATGCGAAGTTGGGCCTTCACGAGGTCAATGCCGGTGATGGCTTCGGTGACCGGGTGCTCGACCTGGATGCGCGTGTTCATCTCAATGAAGTAGAGCTTGCGGTCTTCGTCCATCAGGAACTCGACGGTGCCGGCGTTCTGGTAGCCGATTTCCGTGAGGCAATGGCAGAGAGTCTTGCCAATCTCCTCGCGCATTTTCGGTGTGACCTGGAGGGACGGAGCCTCTTCAATAAGTTTTTGATGGCGGCGCTGGATGGAGCACTCGCGTTCAAACAGGGTGGTGACGTGTCCATGTTCGTCGGCGAGGATCTGGAACTCGATGTGGCGCGGCTGCTCGATGAACTTCTCCATGTAGAGTTCGCCGTTGCCGAAAGCATTGGCAGCCTCAGTCGAGGCGGCATGGTAAAGATTCGCCAGATCCTCGGTGCTGCGGACGATGCGCATTCCCCGGCCTCCGCCGCCGGCCTTGGCTTTCAGAATCACCGGATAGCCGATCTGTTTGGCAACCTCCTCGGCTTCTTCGACGGATGCTATGACGCCGTCTGACCCGGGAAGAATCGGGACCTTGGCAGCCTTCATCGCCTGGCGGGCTTTTTCCTTCTCGCCCATGAGGCGCGTGACCTCGGGCGGCGGCCCGATGAACTTGATGTTCGAAGCGCGGCAGACTTCAGCAAAGTTGGCGTTCTCGCTCAGGAGACCGTATCCGGGGTGGATGGCGTCGACATTTGCGATCTCGGCAGCGGAGATGACGGCGGGAACATTGAGATAGCTGTCGGCGGGACGCGGAGGGCCGATGCAGATGGCTTCGTCAGCAAAGCGGACGTGCAGCGAGTTGCGATCTGCCTCGCTGTAGATGGCGACGGTGCGAATTCCGAGTTCGCGGCACGCGTTCAGGACGCGAAGAGCGATTTCACCGCGATTGGCAACCAAGACCTTACGAAACATTCGTGACCTTTAAAAGAAAGAGGAGCTAGCGGGATTCGCGGAGCTAGCGGAGTTTGGTTCTGCTCCGGCTATGGATTAACAGGAAACAGCTAGCACCGCTGACTCCGCTAACAGCGCAGCGCTAACTCCGCTGTTTTTTCATCCCATGCGAATAGAAAACAACGGCTGGCCGAATTCGATCGGCTGGCCGTTGGTGACGAGGCACTTGACGATTTCACCGGAGGCATCGGATTCGATTTCATTCATGAGCTTCATGGCTTCGACGATACAGATGACCTGGCCCTTTTCGACGTGGTCGCCGGGCGATACGAACGCGGCTGCTCCGGGAGAAGGTGAGCCATAGAAGGTGCCGACAATAGGCGATTTGACGATGTGCAGGCCGGCATCGGGATCGACAGCGGGAGCAACGGGACCGGTCGCAAGTGAGGCTGGCGAGGACGCGAGCGGCTGAACGGGAACAGGTGCGGCGGACCCTGGGGTAACAAGCTTTGCCAGATCGGCGATGGTAGCAGCCGGCGATGGCGGCTGAGCAAATTTAAGACGAATCTTCAAATCGCCGCGGTCAAGATCGAACTCCGCGACTTGATATTGTTTGAGGAACTCGATCAGTTCCCGCAAATCCTTGATGTCCTGAGGTTTCATTCTTCCCTTAACTTCCCCGCATTCTCGCGAGATTCGAATCAAAGTTCGATGAGGGCTTTGGGAGCCGGAGTTAGTACCTGACCTCCGGTTTTTGTCACAGCCACCATATCTTCGATGCGGAGTCCAAACTTCCCTTGCCAGTAAACTCCGGGTTCAATGGTAACAACCATCCCCGGCTGCAATCGTGTCTTTTGTCCCGCCCCAATCCGAGGCGACTCGTGAATCTCAAGCCCTACTCCGTGTCCTGTAGAGTGCGAGAAGGCTTCAGCCATTCCTGCCTCGCGAAGTATGGTCGCGGGCAGCTTCGTCCACATCCCCGGCGCTGGCCCCTGGGCAAACGGCAGCAACAGCGGCCTCCTGGGCTTCCAGCACGGTTTCATACGCTTTTCGTTCTTCTGACCTCGGGTGGCCCAGGCAGACGGTTCGTGTCATGTCGGAGCAGTAACCCTCCCGGATTATACCGAAGTCGAGCGTCACGAACCCCTTGCGCGGAAGCAAGGCTGTGGAGGCTTTCCCGTGAGGCAAAGCAGAGCGTTGGCCGGAGGCCACGATGGTTTCAAAACTCATACCCTCGGCTCCGAGAAGACGGGCCTGGTGTTCGAGCTCGGCAGCGACCTCGATTTCACGAATGCCCGGACGAATGACCCCAAGAATGTACTCGAAGAGTCTGCACCCTATCAGCGCATTCTCTGCCATGATTTTGAGTTCTTCCTCGTCTTTGATGAGCCGGAGCGGCTCGATGAGAGGAGCGGCAAGAGGGATAAGAAAGTTACGACGCAGCTTTGAAGGTAGCTCAAATCGCAGCCGGGTGAGTTCGGAGACTATGGTGTGCGTTGAGTCGAATCCAGCGGCTTCGGCCGCAGGCTGTGCAGCCAGCCACTGAACCGCGGCGACGCCTGGGGGGCCGGAGACGATTTCGACCTGGGCGCCATTCACTTCTTCGGCAGCCTGGGAACGATATCTCCCGTCGGTGAAGAGGCGCGCATTTCGGCCAGTGACTGCGAGTGCGGCGCTTGATCCGGTGAAGCCAACGAGGTATCGGATGTCGATGAGATGAGTAACGAGAAGGCCGGTGAGTCCAGCTTTCGTCATTTTGCGGCGTGTCTGGCCGAGGCGGCGTGCATGGTCCATCGGGTCAGGTATATCACGCGACGGTGAGGTTATTGATCAGAAGTCAATGCTGAATGAGCGGTGTGGACTTCATAGATGCGGTCAACGTCGCCGTTGACCAAACGGAAACGCTCCGCACCCTTTCAGCGGCATTCCTGCTGCTGAAGACTTTCAGAACCTTGATTGCCTGTTTCCAATTGGCCGATCGGCGGACAGATCAAGACGCACTATGATGAAGAGCTGCTCGCACAGAATTCTCACCCTCGGTCCGTTTTCAACCGCCTACATTGCGGGCTTGACCGGCTTTTTCATCTCGGGGTTGACCTCGGCGGCCTGTGCATCGGACTGGCGGTCCATCCACTCGTCGAGGCGGCTCCGCTTGAAGCGCCAGCGATTCCCTAGTTTGAAGGCGGGGACAAAGCCCTCGGAGGCGTATTTGTAGAGGGTGTCAGGCGAGATGCCGAGATAGTCCGACGCCTGGCGGATATCCATGACTTCGCGAATTTCAGGGACGAGCAAGTTTGAGCGGAGAGAAGAGTTGCGCATGGCTGATACCCCAGGCAGGATTTCGGCGATCGATTCCCAACTTGAACGACTCGTACCTGTCGCCCCGGGAACCTCGGCCGGTAATCCTGTTTATATCGCGGTTTTGGCCGAGATTTCAAGGAATTTTCGGGAATTCAGCCGGAATCGCTGGCAGTTCCCTTCCTTAAGCCGCTCTGCTATCTGCATTTACCGGCTTATACCGCAGCCTGTGGGGGTAGAGATCGCTTCAGGGCCCAAGCGCTGGCATTGTTGAAGCAAATGGTTCCGAACCTGGTTGAGTAGCGTGGTCGTCACACGGCCGGGAAAAAAGACCGCGATTCGTCACAATACCGAAAGACCGTCTCGGCGCAAAATTTAGATTGGATGGAAGACAAGAATGATGGTCGGAGTTGGAGAGGCAGGGTTGTAGATGTCGCACGGCGGAGATAAGGCAAGAGAGCGGGAGCACCACGCTCCGCGTCTTGTCCCCTTTCTTTCCAGCTTCCTCGCTGTGGGCTTCCTGTTCGCGCTTCAGCAGTGGCTTGGCGCTCGAATCATGATGCCCAAGATGGCCTGGAGGCTCCTGCCGGCAGTCAGTGCCTGGGAACTGCAATATCTGCTCTGGGGTATCTTCACCTGGCTTTTGTGGTACCGGTGGGGAGACCGGCTGCAGAAAGCGGGATGGCGCTATCTGCTCACCCGTATCCTGCCGTTGAGCCTCATGCTGAGCGTTGTGGTGGAGATGGCGCTGGCGGCGTGCTTTCCACAGTTCCCAATGTCGAAAGTGCCGCTCAGTTTTTGGCGCAGGCTGGACTATTCTCTTGCCGAGGAATTTCTTGCGAATACAGCGATCTTCTGGGCAGCCTTTGCGATTCTCCGCGCTATGGGGCACTACCGCGAACTTCGCGAACGGGAACGAGCAATGTCGGAATTGGCGGTTGAGCTGGCGGAAGCGCGCATGATGGCGCTGCGAATGCAGATCAACCCCCATTTTCTGTTCAACACGATGAACGCCATATCCAGCCTGATGTACACGGATGTCAGGGCGGCGGACAGGATGATGGAGCAACTGAGCAATATGCTTCGCGTGACCCTGGAGCGGGGATCGCAGCAGATGATCAGGCTTCGCGATGAAATGGAATTTATCGAGATGTATCTCGCGCTGCAGGATATCCGGTCCTCAGATCGAGTTGAGCAACAGATCCGTGTTGATCCGCACCTGTACGACGCGATGGTTCCTACCATGCTTCTTCAACCGCTTGTTGAGAATGCCTACGTTCACGGGCTCTCGAAACTCAACGAATACGGCCTGATCGAAATTACGGCAGAGTCGATGAACGACAACCTCAGGATTGCAGTGCGCAATCGCGGGATTGGGCTGCACGAGCCGGACCGGTGCGAAGAGCGTCGATCGGGAATTGGTCTGAGCAACATCAGGAGCCGCCTGCGGCTTCACTACGGCGATCAGGGGCGCCTGGAGATTCGGGAGATTGCGTCCGACCTGGTCGAAGCCGTTGTTGTGTTCCCGATATCATTCGCGGCATCAGGCGAATGCGCGATGCCACAGCAGGCAGAGCCGAAGGTGCTGTACCAGACCTGAGCCGCTCCGTTCCCAACTCAAATAACGTCGCCGCAGAAACGAAAACGCCGCCAGCATTCGGCGGCGTTTCTGTGGTGCCCCAGGCGCACCGTTGGAAAAACTTGCTACTGCTGCTGACTCTGATCGTCGCGACGGTGCAGGGTCGGTCTGTCATCGCCGCTGTCACTTGGCTGACCGGTTGTCTGGCCGGTTTGGCCAGTCTGGCTGTTGGGGTCGCTGGTGGTGCTGGCGCGGCGCAGGGACGGCTTGTTCTTGTCCTTGGTGTCCATGAGACGGCGCTTGTTTTCGATCCGCGCAAGACGAGCCTTCACGTCGTCGAACTCAGAAGTGGTGACCGTGTATTCGTCGCGTGCAGGCAGAATTCTCGCGATCTCTTCCTGTGAGTGGAGAATACGGTCCGGAGTCTGGGGGTGGTCGGAGAACGCCTTGGCCACCATGCCGGGCTTGCGTTTCTCAAGAGCCTGCACTTTTTCAAAGAAGCTGATGAAGGCCTGCGGATCGTAGCCGGCGCGATACATGTACTCGATGCCGAGGTAGTCGGCCTGCGCTTCGAAGTCACGCGAGAACTTGAGAAACGTGAGCGGCATGGCGAACTGAGTGGCTTCGTAGATACCGTACCCCGACCAGCTGCCTCCCGCCACCATGATCAGCGGAATTGAACCCAGCTGGACGTAGTTCATACGGGTTTTCTCGCGAACAGCATGATGCGCGCATACATGAGCGGTTTCGTGCGCCATCACGCCGGCAAGCTCCGCTTCTTCGTCGGCATTCAGAATCAGGCCGGAGTTCACATAAAAGAAGCCTCCGGGCAACGCCATGGCATTAACTTCGTCCGAGTCGATCACCTTGATAGTGAACGGCACCTTGCAGTCCGAGTTCTTGACGATGTTCTGGCCGACGCGGTTCACATACTCGGTTACGACGGGATCGGTGATGAACCGGGTGCTCTTCTCAATCTCAGTGGCGTACCCCTTGCCCATCTTGATCTCGGTGTCGGTGGAGTACCAGTTACCCATGCCGCGGCCACCGATGTCGCGGTTGCCGACCGCGCTGACGTCCTGGATACTGCCCGGCTTGACATCGACCTTCTCGCTGCCGACTTCAACCACCTTTGCAGGATCGACGTTTACGGCAGCCGTATCGCCCGCCACGGGTTCAGTGCCGGCGGGACAGGGGTTGTCCTTTTTCTTGGAGTGCTTCTTGTCGGCATTGTCTGACGGGACGCAGTCAGGCGCGCCGGTTGTCGCCTGCGGCGGTACGTCGCCAGTGACGGGCACGGAACCGGGAATTGGCTTGGCGCCAGGCGCGTTCGATGGCGCAGGAGGGTTTGCCTGAGGTGCAGTTTGCGGTGCAGTTTGCGCGGGAGTGCTGGCTGGATCGGAGGCAGGGGTCGATTGAGGGGTGGATTGCCCCCAGGCGATTGTGGCCATCCCCAACGTGAGCCCCGCAATAACCGCTATTCTGTGCTTGACAGACTCTGCCATGATCTCACCTCTCCCACCCTATCGATGCAGACCTCGCCGACCGGTGTTACTGCCCAACATGCCTGCGCCTGGGGCGTGCGACGCGGCGGCCTATCTCTGCCGCTTCGCTGTATCCATTAGACGCTAGTATGACTCCACTTGGGAGCGGGTGCGGAAAACAATTTCAGCCCGCTGAAACAATGTCCTGTCCCAAGTGCCGGCTCACGATGCCAGGACGAGTTCCACCCCGGCTTCTTCCGCCGGTGAGTTCTTCCACTTGGAGACCGCAGCCCGCTGAATTAAAGTGGTGAGCACGTAGAGACTACGGAGGGAAAGTGCGTCGGGCTGCTTTTGGAGCCGTTGCCATCTTTTTGCTTGTTTCGCTGCAAGGCCTTGCCCTGCAACTGCATCCGCGATGGCTCCCGCCTCACGGTGGAAAGACCCCTCCTCCGCCCAAAACCTCCCAGACCGCCAGCGCTTCCCAGACCTCCAGCGTTTTTGATGCGACCAATTTCGGATCTCCCCTGGTGCTGAACAAGGGTTGGCGTGTCGGCATTACGTCAGATCCTTCTGCCGCAAATCCGAATTTCGACGATTCCGGCTGGGCAGTTCGCGACGGCGGAGGCACCATAGCCGACGTTCCCGAGCCGGAAGATCGAGACCATCCGGGCCACGACGACCGATATGCCTGGTTCAGGATGCATGTTGCGCTGGCCCCGAGCCACGGACCCATTGCCCTGCTGATCGAGCTGCCTGTGACCCAAAGCTCCTCAATGAACCTGACGAATACCGGGCCAGGAGTCGACGTCTTTGCGAACGGGAAGCTGATTTTGCCAGAAGGTCCGCACCCGGATGCTACTTACGAATACCAGCAGATTTCGCGAATTTACAACCTGAATGTTCCCGCGCACGAGACCTCGCTCACACTGGCTATTCGTACCCTGTACATCCCCTTCGGCTTCAAGTCATATACCGCTTTTTTCTACAAGCGCTCCCTGCAACTCGGCAGTCCCGAGGAACTGCAACAAAACCTCGATCTCTGGTCAGTGCATACCCTTCTTGAGCGCCTGCCGCGTTTGATCATGGCCATCCTGCTTCTGGTCATGTCAGGGTTCTTGCTGGTTTTGTATCTCGTGCAGAAAGGCCACGTGGAATATCTCTGGCTGGCGATGCATGAACTGGTGCAAGTTCCGATTGGCATCATCGACCAGGCTGGCAGTTCCGCCCAGCTCGACAACATCTGGTACGGCGCGCTGTACCTGCAGTTTGTTTTTCTTTCAGCCTATCTCTATTTCGAATTCCTCATCGCCTTCCTTGCTCTAAAGCGACGGTGGTACATTCGGGCGCTGCGTTATACCGCGCCGATTCTTGCGCTGATCGCACCAACCATTCTTCTTGTGGGACACAACAAGGTGATTGCGATTGGGCTCGCAATCGTGATGGTCTGCGCCATCATCTGGATCATCTGCTGGGCCGCATTCGTCTTCCTGACACTGATCATTGCCACGATTAAACGCAATTTCGAAGCTGGACTGCTGCTGATCCCGCTGGTGCTGACGATGGTGGGCATTGCAGAGCCCATTTTGACCGGCGGCATGGGAGATTTCGGCGGCGCCAGCTACAGTTCGCCATTAACGATCCAGGCGGGGCCCATCCCCATCCACTTCGCGGCCATCGCGGACTTCGCCGGCCTCTTGTCGATCATCATCATCATCTTTGTGCGCTTCCTCCGCATTCATCATGAACAGGAACGCGCCAGCGGCGAACTTGCCGCGGCGCGAAGCGTGCAGGAACTGATGATTCCGCGCGAAAAGGTGGAGACGCCCGGATACGAGGTGGATTCGGTCTACAAGCCGGCCAACGAAGTGGGAGGGGATTTCTTCCACCTCCAGGCAACGCCGGAAGGCGGATTGCTGGTCATTCTCGGCGACGTGGCAGGCCACGGGCTGCAGGCTGCGATGAACGTCTCAATGTTGATGGGTGCAATGCGCCGCATGCCGGAGAAAAGCCCGGCGCGGATTCTCGAGGGACTCAACAAAGTGCTGCAGGGCAGCGAAAGTTTCACCACGTGCCAGGCAGTATGGTTTGGTCCTGAAGGCGAAATCGTGATTGCAAATGCCGGGCATTTGCCGCCCTATTTGAACACGCAGGAAGTTCGCCTGCCGGGTGGATTGCCACTTGGCGTGATCTCCGACGTAAAGTACGACGAGGTGCGACTGTATCTGCACCCGGGCGATCGTTTGCTGATGATGTCGGACGGCGTTGTCGAGGCACGGCATGGATCCGGTGAGTTGTTCGGCTTTGAACGCGTGCATAATCTCAGCAACCAGTCGGCTTTCTATATTGCCGATGCGGCCAAGACGTTCGGGCAGGAGGATGATATTACCGTGTTGACCATCCGGCGGCTCGCCAAGGCTGTTGCAGCTTGACTCAGATTTAAACAACGAAGCCTAAGCTCTGTGCATCGTAGCAGTTAATGAGCCGAACGCTGCTGCCAGGAAAGCCCTATCCGCTAGGTTCCACGGCCTATAAACGGGGCACGAACTTCGCACTCTTTTCAGAGGGCGCTTCGGGCGTCGATCTGTGTTTTTACGACGAGCACGGCAACGAGACCGACTGCATCACGCTGCTCGAGCGGACGGCGTTTGTGTGGCACGGATTCGTTAACGGAATCAAACCCGGGCAACTTTATAACTTCAGAGTGCACGGGCCCTGGGATCCGACGCATGGGCTGCGATTCAACCCGGCGAAGTCACTCGTAGACCCTTATGCCAAGGCGATCTCCGGACAGGTGGATTGGAAGGCGCCGATCTTTCCGTACGAACCGGGAAACCCGCTGAGAAAAGACGATCGGGACAGCGCGCGTGGCATGCCAAAATCGGTTGTCATTCACGACCCGTTTGACTGGTCGGATGACTGCCGCCCGGAAACTCCCCTTCCCGATTCGGTAATCTACGAAACCCACGTGAAAGGATTCAGCTTTCGCAATCCAGATGTGCCGGAGAATTTGCGAGGTACATACGCCGGGCTTGCGCATCCCTCGAGCATTGAGTACTTCAAGAATCTCGGCATCACGGCCGTGGAGTTACTGCCGATTCATCACTTCATCGATGAGGGGCACCTGGTCGACAAGGGCCTTACTGACTACTGGGGGTACAACACCCTTGGCTACTTTGCGCCGATGTCACGCTACAGCTCGGGTGGCGATCAGGGCCAGCAGGTGCGCGAGTTTAAGGAAATGGTCAAAGCCCTGCACGCTGCGGGCATCGAGGTGATTCTCGACGTCGTCTACAACCACACCTGCGAAGGGAACCACATGGGTCCGATGCTGAGCTGGAAGGGCGCGGACAATGCGACTTATTACCGGCTGGTGGAAGAAGATCCGCAGTTCTACATGGATTACACGGGAACGGGCAATTCGCTGAACGTACGCAATCCATGGGTACTGAAGATGATCATGGATTCTTTGCGCTACTGGGTGACGCACATGCATGTGGACGGTTTTCGCTTCGACCTGGCCGCCACGCTGGCGCGCGAACTGCACGATGTGAGTAAGCTGTCGTCGTTTTTCGACACGATCCACCAGGATCCTACGCTGGCCGAGATAAAGTTGATCGCCGAGCCGTGGGACGTTGGTGAAGGCGGCTATCAGGTAGGCCAATTCCCTGTCTTGTGGGCCGAGTGGAACGGCAAGTATCGCGATACGGTGAGGCGCTTCTGGAAGGGCGATGCCGGACAACTCTCGGACTTTGCCTATCGGCTGACAGGGTCCAGCGATCTCTACCAGTTCGATGGGCGCAAGCCCTACGCGAGCATCAATTTCGTCACCGCGCACGATGGATTCACGCTGTGCGACCTGGTGAGCTACAACCAAAAGCACAATGAAGCGAATGGCGACGACAATCGTGACGGGTCCGACAACAACGATTCGTGGAACATGGGCGTTGAAGGGCCGACCGACGATCCGGAAATCAACGCGATGCGGGAACGCCAGATGCGCAATTTTCTGGCTACCCTGATGCTCTCGCAGGGCGTGCCCATGCTATCGGGTGGAGATGAGGTGGCGCGTTCGCAACAAGGCAATAACAACTCCTACTGTCAGGACAGCGAACTAAGCTGGATGGATTGGAATCTCGATGAGCGGCGTAAACGCCTTCGAGATTTTACTCGCAAACTGATCAAGCTGAGGCTCAAGCATCCCAACCTTCACCGGCGAAAGTTCTTTCAGGACCGCGAAGTGAGAAGACGTTCGGATGGATCTCTTGTGCTGGTTGACAAAGATGCAGCCTGGTTCAACCCCAACGGCGATGAGGTTTCGGACGAGGAATGGAACGCTGGATGGACGCGCGCCGTGGCTTTGCTGCTCAACGGCTGTACGCTTCAAGTCTCAAATGAAGACGGGAACTGGATCATCGATGATAGTTTTCTGCTGCTGATCAACGCCGCCGATCAGGGCGTGGAATTCAAGCTGCCTCGTTCGCCAAGAGGAAAGCCATGGCGGCAAATTGTCGATACCGAAAATATCGCGGATCCGTTCGTCACTTCACCGTCGGACGGCAGCGTGATCGTGGGCGGGCGAGCATTGAAACTGCTGAGTGACGGAGCAGAGGCCGAATCGACTCCGGTTCGTTAGACTCCGTGCTTCCTGGGTGACGTGAATTGGGCCACTCAAGATGCGTCGATCTATAACAGAGTGCTAATTGCTCGCCTGAATCAGGGCGTAACACCGGTTGTGATGGTCGTCGCCATGGCGATCAAAGTCTGATTGACGCCGTGCGCAACGGCGGAAAGGCCCGTAACGCAGCCGAGTGCAATTAGCGAAAACGTCATTGCGTACTCAGCCAGGTTCTGGCCGTTGCATTGCTTCAGGGCGGATCTCGCAGACTGAATCAGTTTCAGGAGGAGGTCGTTCATGTTTTCCTCTCAGATCCGGATGCACGATCGCGAGAACAGGGGACCGGTTGGGTCATTGCTCAAATACAGCTGACCTTTAGTTATTACTAGACCGCAGTTGGTAATATGCGAAAAGATGCCGGGAGTCGCGGGACTTTTTTCACGGCACGAAGGGTCCATAGCGGCGTTGGACCTTGGGACCTGCGGGATTTTGGAGCGGCAAACGAATGAAAAGCCCCACCCTTTCGGATGGGGCTTTGCGCTGAGCGGCGGTTGGATGAATTCCCTCGCCTTTAGTCGTAGTATTCGAGGCCGAGGTGGGTGATGAGATCTGCACCCATGATGTGACGCAGCGTGTTCTTCAGCTTCATCGACTGGATGAAGAGATCGTGCTCCGGATAGAGGCCGGCAGCGGTCTGAGGCGACTTGAGATAGAAGCTGAGCCACTCCTGGATGCCGAGGTGTTTGAGCGATGGCGTACGTTTTGCGAGGTCGAGGAAAAGCACCAGGTCGAGCGCAATCGGCGCAGCAAGGATTGAATCGCGGCAGAGGAAATCAACCTTGATCTGCATCGGGTAGCCGAGCCAGCCAAAGATGTCGATGTTATCCCAGCCTTCTTTATTGTCGCCTCGCGGCGGGTAGTAGTTGATGCGAACCTTGTGGAAGATGTCCTTGTAGAGATCTGGATAGAGCTCGGGTTGAAAGATGTATTCGAGCGAACCGAGCTTGGACTCTTCCTTCGTTTTGAACGACTCAGGATCGTCAAGGACTTCTCCATCACGATTGCCGAGGATGTTGGTCGAGTACCAGCCGGAGACACCCAGCAGTCGCGCTTTGAACGCCGGTGCCAGCACGGTTTTCATGAACGTCTGCCCGGTCTTGAAGTCCTTGCCGCAGATCGGCGCTCCCGTCTTCTTCGAAAGCTCGATCATGGCTGGAACGTCGACGGTAAGATTCGGTGCGCCATTAGCGAATGGCACTCCTTCGCTGAGGGCCGCCCACGCGTAGATCTGCGACGGTGCAATGCCGGGGTCGTCGGATTCCAGGCCTTTTTCAAAGGCTTCAATTGACTGGTGTGTGGCGGTGGGCTCAAGAAAGATTTCGGTTGAGCCGCACCAGATCATCACGACGCGATCGACCGTCTTTCTAAAGTTCTGGATATCGGCGCGCACCTGGTCAGCAAGGTCCTTCTTGTTCTTCCCCTTTTTTACGTGAGTTCCATGCAGGCGCTTGACGTAGTACTGATCGAAGACCGCGGGCAGCGGCTTGATGGTTTCAAGATATGGCTTGAGCTGGTTCAGTATTTCCTTGTCCAGCACCTTGGCGTGGGCGGCGCTCTCATAGACGTTATCTTCGAAGATGTCCCAGCCAGTGAAGACAACATCATTGAGATCCGCGAGGGGAACGAATTCCTTAATCAGCGGCGACTTATTGTCTGTGCGCTTGCCGAGACGGATGGTGCCCATCTGCGTAAGTGAACCGATTGGCTTGGCAAGACCCCGCCGCACTGCTTCCACGCCGGCGATCATAGTAGTCGCCACGGCTCCAAGTCCCACGACCATAACGCCCAGTTTGCCCTTGGCGGACTCGGGCTTTGCGGCGATCTTTGAGCCGCTCTGTTCCGAAGTGCTCATTTCCGTTCTTCCTTGCCTTCCTTTGATTGCTGTCAATCAATTTGCAAATTCAGATTTTTGGGGACGCAACAGTGTACTCTCCCCCGCCTCGGGCGGTCATGCTTCCTCGGCTTGGCGAAAACGGTTGATGTGCGTCCACACAAACCACACGATGGCGACTACAAGGCCGATTTCAACCACTAGGTGAAAGCGATGGAACCACTCGTGAAAACGTGGATCGGTATGCCAAGCTTCGCCCAGCTTCATCCCGGCATAGGCAAGCGCGTAGCACCAGGGCCATGAGCCGATGAATGTGTAGAGGTGGAACCGAAGCTGCGGCATTCTGGCGACGCCCGCAGGAAATGCTATGAAAGTGCGAACAACCGGCAGAAGGCGCCCGAGCAGTACCGTGATTCCGCCATACTTTTCGAAGAAGCGGGTAATGCGATCGAGATCGTGATGGCTCATCAGCACCCAGCGGCCATAGCGCTGAACCAGTGGACGGCCTCCCGCGGCGCCGATCCAGTAGGCAACCACCGAACCGAGATTGCAGCCAATTGCACCCGCCGTTGCCGCCCAGAACAGACTGAAGTGGCCGGTGTAAACCAGATAGCCGGCGAAGGGCATGATGATCTCTGAAGGGAGCGGGATACAGGCGGATTCGATGCCCATCAGAGCGACGATACCTGCGTATCCCAATGAACCGATGACCTGGGTTACAAACTCAACAAGAAGAGGCAAAATGCGTTCGGTCATGGGCCTTCTCAGTATATAGGTTCAAAGCGGCGGGATTCCCTTCCCCTCGTTGTCATATGCGGAGGGAGCAGGGGCCTTCAGACCCCTGTGTTGTGTGATCAACAACGCAGAGCCTTTAGGCTCGGGATTTGTACGCTTCCTCGGGTGAGGCTTGCACCACAAAAGACTCGTACCTATTTCGTTACAGCCGTGACCGCGAACCGCCGTCACTTGTTCCAGGTCAGTGAGGCGGCAGTCCTGATGCTCGATGTCCTTCAGCACTACCGCAAGCAGAATAGATTTGCGCTTCACGCATTCGTAATAATGCCAGATCACTTGCGTCTGCTGATTACGCCTGCTCCTGAGGATTCTCTGGAGAAGGCGATTCAATATATTAAGGGCGGATTCTCATTCCGATTAAAAAGCAAGCGAGACGTGTGGGAGCGGAGCTTCAATGAAGCCCAGATCCGCAGTGCCGAGAAGTTTGAGGCTTGCAGACGGTATATCGAAGAGAATCCTGTTCGTGCGAAGCTAGCCACAATGGCAGAAGATTATCCCTATTCCTCTGCGCTGCGTGATCATGGAATCGACTCGATTCCAGAACACTTTCTAAAGGCGGAAGAGACCCAGGGCTAAAGCCCTAGCTTTTTCTTCACCGGCATTCAGGGGCCTTGAAGGCCCCTGCTCCCTCCGGGGATGTAATAAGGGGCTCTAAATCCTGACTAGGCTTCACGTCCCGGACTGGCTCCTTGCCAGGTTCGCCCTGCTAGGATTGATTTGATTTCTAACACATGCGAGGTGTTTGAATTGGCCGAGTTTCCTCCTGTCCCGCTAACGCTTGAAGGGTCTGCTGTACTGCATCAGTTTTTCCGGTTCGACTGGAAGGCATGGCGGTCCTCTGCGGACGGCGATCGTCAGAAGCTCGTTGAGGAGTTTACTTCCCTTTTGCGCAGTCAGGAGCGGTCGAGCGATAGCAGAGTGCAGACGGCTCTTTTCTCCCAGCTCGGACACAAAGGCGACTTGATCCTCGTTCACTTCCGCGATTCCTTCGAGGCGCTGAACCAGGTGGAGCTTGATCTGGCTCAGACATCGTTATCGGATTTACTGACGCCGACGCACTCCTATGTATCGGTGGTGGAACTCGGGCTGTATGAGTCGAGCCGGAAGACGTGGGAAGCCGCTGCGGCCAAGGGCTACGAGCCCCACACCCCGGAGTGGGATGCGGATGTGGCTGCATCGATGAAGCGCGGGGCAGAGGCGATGAAGCCGCGTCTCTTCCCTTCCGTACCCGCTGCGAAATACCTCTGCTTCTATCCCATGGACCGGAAGCGTGGAGAGCAGGCGAACTGGTACACCGTGCCGCTTGCAGATCGCCAACGGATGATGCACGAGCACGGCATGATCGGACGCCGCTATGGCGACGTGGTCAAGCAGATCATCTCTGGATCGATTGGGATGGATGACTGGGAGTGGGGCGTGGATCTCTTCGCCGATGATCCAGTTGTTTTCAAGAAGCTGATTTACGAAATGCGCTTCGATGAAGTGAGCGCGATATATGCGCTGTTTGGGCAGTTCTATATTGGGTTGAGGCTGCCGGTGGAGAAGCTGTCGGATTGGCTGAGCGGGAAACTGTAGCTGTAAATTTGGTTTCGGAATGACTCCAGAAACACCTGTGACCGAAGAGTCTATCGAAGCCGCTGAAGTGCTTACAGCGAAAGGTGAATTTGCCGCCGCGCTCGACTCGAGTCAACAGATGTTCGCGCGCACGGATGATGGCGACTTTAGAATGCGTCTGCTGTTTAATATCGTTTCCTGGCAGCATGCTTGATCGGTCAGAGATCGTTGAATCTGCGATTGGCCGAATTGGAAGAATTCCCCAAGCCAGAAAGTTCACGGGTTCTGGCCAACTTGAGGCGGGCCTGGGCGGAAACGAGTCTTGGAAGATCCGCGAATGCCTTAAATATCCTCGATATGAGCCTTGCAACCGGCCTGTTTGAAGCAGCCGACATGCGAGTTCACAAGTACCAGCTCTGCCTCTTCAAGGGTGAGGCGCTTTTGCATTTGCGCAGGCCAGAGGAGGCACTGGAATGGCTGGACCGGGCACACGCGCTATTCCCGACGGTTGAAAGCACGTCGACCATTGAGGAGAGCCAAATATTTGGTGGGTTGAGCCGAACGTTCAAGTCAATCGAGCCAATTGTCTACTAGCACTCGACCGGCACGATGACTCAATCGATGCGGCCCAGGAAGTAATGAAGTTTCGCGACCACCCCGATCTTTGTGCTTTAGCGCTTCAATACGTGGGTGAGTGCCGTGTTTGGCAGGGCCGCGTACAGGAAGCATTGGAGGTTTACGCTGAACTAAAAAGGAGGCCGCCGTGCAGACTGGTCGACGAAGACCGGATGAATCGTGTCATCGCCAACTGCATGAACTATCTTGAAAGGCAACGGCCATTCAGCAGACCATCATGCGCCAAACTAAATCCAAATCATCAGTCAGAACTGGACGCAAACTAGACGGCTCAAAAAAGCAGCGGAAAGGTGCCAAGGAGCCTCGGCCCATTGCGCTACGCCCGCACCAAGCGGCTGAGCAGTGATCTTGCCCCTGCGCGAATTGCTGCGATCCTGAAGGCGCTCGATGAAGCGTATCCAAACGCAGTTTGTGCATTGACTCACCGCACTCCTTGGGAGCTGCTGGTGGCAACTATTCTTTCGGCGCAGTGTACGGATGTGCGGGTGAACATGGTGACGCCGGAGTTGTTCCGGCGCTTCCCTACTCCGCAGGCAATGGCAAAGGCTTCGTTGCCGGAGCTGGAAGAATTGATCCGCACGACCGGGTTCTTTCGCAACAAGGCGAAGTCGATACAGGGCGCGGCGAAGAAGATCATAGAACAATTCGGGGGGAAGGTTCCGGAGATCGCTGGCGGAGTTGATCACTGTTCCCGGCGCGGCGCGGAAGACTGCGAACGTCGTTCTGGGTGTGAGCTATCGGGAAGGCGGAGGGCGTAGTCGTCGATACGCATGTGTTCCGCATATCGCACCGGCTCGACCTCACCAAATCGGACACTGCCGAAAAAGTTGAGCAGGATCTGATGCGCATTCTGCCGCAGGATCGCTGGATCAGCTTTTCGCACCAGGTGATTCACCATGGGCGGCAAGTCTGTATTGCCCGCAACCCGAAATGCAAAGAATGCAATCTTGAGACGCTCTGCCACTCGAAAGACAAGACGTGGTGGAGCTAAGAAGCGCGGGGACAAAAGACATAAAAATTGGGGATTATTGGCTGCGCTGATGGATGTAGTAGATCAGCCCGAGGTAGTCGTCGCTCAGCAGGAATGTGTCGCGATCGAGGCGCAGTATGCCGCAGGGGCGTCCGTGGACGACAGGCTTGCCGATTCTGCACGGTCAGGAATCCGGTGATGAAGTCGCGGGGCTTGCGATCTGCAGGCGTGAAGCGAACGACCTTGTACCCTGTACCGATGCGCGGATGGCTGGCTCCGTGGAGCGCGACGAGAAAGCTTCCTGAAAGGCTTTGATCCTCCGTGCCAAACCAGGCGAATCCCAGTGGCGAGCTGTGTGCTGCAAAGGTTGTGTAGGCGGCCGGCACCTGCTCGCAGGATGTGAGTGGCCTGGGGGCGTGACCAAGTTCGGCGTTCGGATCGGGTGCATTCCGGCGCCCACCCCCGGCCGCAAGATTTGTGCCCGCTCCTGCGACGCCCTTCTGTTCGCCGTAAACAGAGTCGCTCGGAGTGGGTGCCGGCACGGCCTTGCCTTCTGCGCGAGCATCTTTCAGCGTTGGCAATTGCGTGGTATCGTGCGTTGCTTTTCCATTTGCGAAATAGCAGGTGGGCCAGCCGTAGTTCGGCGCTGGAGTTGCATTGACCGCAAGTTGAAAGAATGTGTCTTCAGGTAGCTGGTCACCGAGATGATCGTCACCCATATTTGTGGCGAAGAGGCCGCCGCCCTCTAACTCGTTGACCTGATGCATATCGACGGCGTTGCGCAGTCCCTGGGCTTCGATGCGCTGATTTCGCCCGTCCGGATCCATGCTGACGACGGATGCACGCAGCACCTCATCTTCCTGGCAGTAGTTGCAGGAAGAACCAACGGACACGAAGATGCGCGGCGTTTCGTGCACATTGACGACTGCGACCGTGCGCGTCAGGTGCCAGCCGCCGTACTTGTAATGGAGGCCGTAATCGGGAAAGCGGATTAGGGTTTCCGGCGCGGAGGTGGGCGCTTTATCTCCCGACCCGTACTTGTAGCGAACCAGGCGATCGGTGAGAGGCAGGTACAACCAGTTCTGTCCTGTTGCGGAATCGGTCCAGAAAGCAAGGTTGTTGGGATTGCGCAGATGGTCGAGGTAGCGGATCACATTTTCGAATCGATGCGTCTTTTCATTCCAGCCATCCAGGATGAAAACGGAACCGCGCCGGTTGTCGCTGATGTCGTGCATCCCGGTGGCGAAGATGCGGCCATCCGGAGACTTGGCGAGGAAGCGAACGCGCCTGAGGCCGGTTGCGGCGATATTGATATCGAAAGGCTCTGGAAGCTTGAGAGCAATCTGCTTGCCGGGGGCGTAGGTGAGGGTGTGCGGGGTCTGGGCGGATAGAAAAATCGAACTGGATAACGCAAGCGCGAACAACAGCGCGCGGGGGACAACGTTCCGCATAAAGATAGTCTAAAAGAACTCAGAACTGGCCGATGACCTCTGCAATCAGACCGGGGATGTCGTGCGGATTGGCTTCAGCAATGGGAGGCCAGCCCAGTTCGCGCAGTGTGGCGCTTGTGATCGGGCCGATGGAGATCGCCCTGACCCCCGCGAGGGGAAAGGCCAGGCCTGCGGCTTTGGCTACTTCGGCAAGATGGGTGGCGCTCGATGAACTGGTGAAAGTGACCGCATCGATACGGGAAGCGAGCGCAGCACGCAACCTCTCGGGCGCTTCTTTAGGAATCGCATTCTGGTAGGCGTCAACGACGTCGACGATCGCGCCGGTTGCACGGAGCTCGTCGGGAATAAAATCGCGAGCGATTGCTGCGCGCGCAAGAAGGACGCGTTGGCTTGCAATGCGCCCAGCGAGTGCCTCAACCAGACTCTCGGCAACATAATCCTTGGGCGTAAGAGCCACGCTGAATCCCGCCTGAGCCGCGACATCTGCAGTCGCTTTTCCGACGGCGGCCGACTTGAGGCGACTTCCCTTCAAAGACGATCCCGCACGCAGCGGCACGTTCGACAAGCGCGTGAACGGCGTTGGCGCTGGTGAGAATCAGCCAGTCGTAATCGTCTAGATTGCGAAGAGCCGCGTCAAGCGCATCGAAGCTGACGGGCGGCTGAATTTCCAGAACCGGTACTTCAACAGCTTCCGCGCCAGCAGCGCGAAGTCCTTCGCTGAGTTTCCCTGCCTGATGAGCCGCGCGGGTGACGAGAATTCGGCGGCCATTCAGCGGCCCAGTCACGCGGAGGCTCCGGCTGGTGGTTGAGCTGCGGCTTCCAGCAGTGGACCTGCCCCGGCCTCGAGAAGCTTTTCTGCCAGGAGCTGACCGAGCTCGATCGCACGCATATCCTTCCGCCGTGTTTCATGATGCGCGCGGATCGCGCGGCCGGAAGCGGGATTGGCGACAACGCCGAAGATCTCCTGCCACTCCCCCGCCTCGTCCTGCGGAGCGACACGGCAGTGAATGCCGATGGGAACCTGGCACCCCCCGCCCAACGCCGCAAGCGCGGTGCGTTCAGCAGTAACGGCGTAGCGGGTGGCGACATCGTCGAGAAACGCGATCGCGGAAATCGTAGCCTTGTCGTCGTGCCGGGTCTCTATGCCAAGCGAGCCCTGGCCCGCGGCCGGACAGAAATGATGAGGCTCGAGGCGCTCGCGCACCCACTCCGTCTTTTCAAGGCGATCAAGTCCGGCGGCAGCCAGCAGAATCGCATCAACCTGCCCTTCTTCCAGTTTGCGCAGGCGCGTGTCGACGTTGCCACGAAATTCTACGGGTTTGATATCGGGTCGAAGAGCGAGCAGCTGTGCGCGGCGTCTCTGGCTGCTTGTTCCGACAACCGCCCCGTGCGGAAGCGCGTGGAGGCTGTGAAATTTCACCGAAACCAGCACATCGCGGGGATCGACACGCCTCGGAGTAGCCGCGAGGGTGAAAGGCTCGGGGAGTTCGGTGGGCAGGTCCTTGAGGGAGTGCACCGCGAGGTCGACGCGGCCCTCGACAAGAGCCTCTTCAATTTCCTTTGTGAACATTCCCTTGGAGCCGACCTGCGCGAAGGTGACCTCCTGCAGACGATCACCGGTCGTCTTGATGATTTCGATCTGAACCCCGTGGCCATGCGCGCGCAGAAGCGCTGCGATGTGATTGGCCTGCCAGAGCGCGAGTTGAGAACCACGACTGCCGATACGCAGGTTCATTTGCCTCCTACGGCGCTGGTCTCGCTTGAGCGAGAAGAATCAGCCGCCTTCTCTTCAGGCGCAATTGGGACCACATTCGAACCTGCCAGCTCATCACGCTCGGCGACTGTCGGCAAAGACCATGTTTCGCAGAGAGCGTCGACGCGGGTGGAGTCGTTCTCGCGCGCAGCCTGCTTGAGCGCCTGCATCGGAGGATGAAGGAATTTATTGACCAGTCCCCGGGTGAGTGCTTCAACGGCCGCGAGTTGCTCGGTGGTAAGCGCGCCCAGCTTCGCATGCATGCGCTTCAGCTCGTTCACGCGAATCTCTTCGGCCTGTTGCTGCAACGAAACAATCGCCGGAGCCACGTTGACGGCGCGCCGGCGCTGATGGAAGCGCTCGACCTCGGCCTCTACAAGGGATTCGGCATCGCCCGCCTGCGTCCTGCGCTCGGCGATATGCGAGGCGGCAACCTGCTGCAGGTCGTCGATGTCGTAGACGAAGATGCCTTCGATCTTGTTCATTGCCGGATCGACGTCGCGGGGAACGGCGATGTCGATGAAGAACATGGGCCGGTTGCGGCGGCGATGCATGAATTGCTGCCCATGCTCGGGGCGGAAGATGTGATGCGGCGCCCCGGTCGAGCTGATGACAATGTCGGCTTCCGTCGTGGTTTCGTAGAGTTTGTCGAACGGGATCACCCGCCCATCGAACGGCTCGGCCAACTGGCGTGCCCGCTCCAGGGTTCGATTGGTTACGAGAATTGCGCCTGCGCCCTGCTGAACGAGATGCCGGGCGGCGAGTTCACTCATCTTGCCCGCGCCGACAAGAAAGACGGTCCGTCCCTGAAGCGATCCGAAGATCTTGCGCGCAAGTTCCACAGCGACTGAAGCGATGGAGACCGAATTGGAGCCGATGCTGGTTTCGGTGCGGACTCTCTTCGCTGCAGCAAACGCCGACTGCAGCAGGTGCTCGAGTTGTCCGGAGACGGTCCCCGCCGCCCGGGCGGTAGCGAAAGCTTCTTTCACCTGCCCGAGGATCTGCGGCTCGCCGACCACCATTGAGTCGAGGCTTGCCGCGACGCGGAAGAGATGCCGAACGGCCTCCTGATCGCGGTGCTCGTAGATGTGCGGGGCAAGTTCTGCCCGCTGCAGACCGAATTGGCTGTAGAGGAAACTTCTGATGTCCGTCTCCGGCGACTCGACAGCTGCCAGCATCTCCACACGGTTGCAGGTAGAGACGATCATGCATTCAGACACGCCGGGCTGGGCTGCAAGTGCCCGGGTAGCCTCTCCTAGCTCTTCGCGCGAGATTGCAATCCTTTCACGGAGCTCGATGGGCGCGGTCTTGTGGTTCACCCCGACGAGTACGATCTGGCTCATGGGGCACCGAACCTGTGGACGCGGCTGACCATGTTTGCCGCCCAGACACAGAGCATTACGACCAGCACCGCTCCGGACAGATAGGCCGCCCTGCGGCCCCGAAGGCCCCTCGTCCAGCGAAGGAAGATGAGAAGGACGTACAGTCCCCACATGGCGTATGAGGCGACGACCTTGGGATCGAGGAAGTAGGCCGCGCCCAAAGAAGTCTCCTGCACCAAGACGGCGCCCAGGACCAGCCCGACGGTCATGCAGGGGAAGCCGAAGAGCAGCATGGCATTGGCGATTCGCTCAAGGGTGTCGAGCGGCGGCAGCCAGTCGAGCGGCACCAGCCAGGAGTTCTCGTCCGATTTGAGCTTGGCCTTAAGCCGGCGCTCCCGGACAAGGTAGAGGATCGAGGCCAGCAGGCTGAACCCGAGAGCGGCATAGGCGCAAAGCAGCGCAGCGATATGCGCCACGAGCCAGCTCTTTTTGACCCCTTCCGACGGAAACGTGTATCCCTGCAGTCCCAGAGCGGGCACAAAAACCAGGAAAAACGTGATGGGAAGGGCGAAGACTCCCAGGGACATGGCATCGTAAAACCACCACGCCAGAAAGAACAGGCCCGCAATCGCAAATCCAAGTAAAGATTCGGCTTCCCGAGCTCCTACCGGGAGCCAGCGATGCGCCTGTACCAGCATTTCCACGGCGGAGACAAAATGAAAAAAGAAGGCCATGCCGCCCAGGTGCACACACCATCTGCGTGCCCGGTCCGAGGAACTGAGCACGGCAGGGAAAATGGTGACACTTGCAGCCGCGTAAAGAATCGTCGCGACTCGGAGCCAGAGGAGATGCATGCCGTACTCAATCTAAGGCCTTAGCCATCAGTATACTGTGATCCAAATCACGTATTCGACGAGAAGTTGAGCGCGGTATGAGACCTGCAACACTTCCCCATTCTACGCCTTGCGCCATCCGATCAATTTCGCTGCTCTGATTGACGAGCCCAATTCGGTATTCACGAAATCAGTCTGGTCCCGTTAAGGTTTTGCCCCATTTCTGCACAACTTGGAGTGGCGCTTGGACACGATAATCTGTAGGCACTTGTGCAACCCGCAGATATCCAATCCGCGGCAGCAGCGGCGCTGTCTTCCCCTGTAACTGAAGCACCGGGACCCGAACTGGGGATTGCCATCCCTGTTCCGGACAAGACCGCCGAGAAGCCACACGAGATGACTCCGTTTATGCGGCAGTGGACCGCCGCGAAGAAGGAGAATCCCGATGCCCTGCTCTTTTTCCGCATGGGCGACTTCTATGAGCTTTTCTACGATGATGCCGTTACCGCCAGCCGCGAACTGCAACTGACGCTGACCGCACGCGATCGTGAGCGGCTGGTCCCGATGTGCGGGGTTCCCTATCATTCGGTGGAAAACTACCTGGCGCGTCTGCTGCGAAAGGGATACCGGATCGCCATCTGTGACCAAATGGAGGATCCGAAGCTCACCAAGAAAGATCGTGAAGCGCGAGGTGACCCGGGTTCTTTCGCCCGGTACAGCGCTGGATGCGGCGCTGGGGCAGGAACGGAACAATTTCCTGGGCGCATATTTCGAATACGGACCGGAAAAGCATCCGGTCTGTGCGGTGTCTCTGCTGGATGTTTCGACGGGCGAATTTCGAACCGCCGAGTATGCGGGCCAAAAGCCAGGCAGCAGGCTCTGGAGGAGCTGTTGCTCGCTGCGCCAAGCGAAGTGCTTCTGGCCTCAAGCGCGGAACTTCCTGGCGCGCTCGCAAAGATTCCTGCAAAGACACGCGTTGAGGACTGGGTTTGGACGCGGGACTTTGCTATCCCCCTGGTTGAGCGACAACTTCAGGTGCGATCGCTGGAAGGCTTCGGACTGGTAGGGCATGAGGCTGCTGCCATCGCGGCTGGAGTGGTGCTGCATTATGTGCGGACGACCCAGAAGAACGAGGCCCTGCATATTGACTCGCTGAAGTTTCAGGAGCATTCAACGGCTCTGGAACTCGACCAGGTGACGGTACGGAATCTCGAGCTGGTGGAACCGCTCTTTGCCGGCCAGGATGACCGCGCGACCCTCTTTCACACCCTCGATGCGTGCCAGACGCCCATGGGCAAGCGACTTCTGCGTGCAACCATCCTGCGGCCCCTGATTGATGCTGACCTGCTGAATGCGCGCCATGAGGCTGTGGCCGAAGCGCACGGCGATCTGCTGAAACGCGAGGAAGTACGTCGCGCCTTCGACGGCATTCTTGATCTGGAGCGTTTGCTTGCGCGTCTGAGCCTGGATTCGGCCGGCCCGCGGGATGTTCGAGCGCTTGCAGCCAGCCTCGCGCGGCTTCCTGCGCTAAAGGCTGCGATGGACGCCATGCAATCGTCGCTGTGGCGCGAACTGATTGGCCGTCTCGACACGCTGCAGGATGTCACGACGCGCATTGCGACGACACTTGTGGCCGAGCCGCCACTGACGATGGCCGACGGCGGAGCTGTTTCGGCAGGAGTTGATGCAGAGTTGGACGATCTGCGGACGATCTCTTCCACTGGACGCCAGTCGATTGCGGCCATTGAGGAGCGGGAGCGCGCGCGGACCGGCATCGGTTCCCTCAAAGTCCGCTACAACTCGGTCTTCGGCTACTACATCGAGATCACGAAAGCGAATCTCGCCATTGCCCCGGCGGACTACGAGCGTAAGCAAACGCTGGTCAACGCGGAGCGTTTCACTACGCCGGAATTGAAGGAATACGAGGTCAAGATCCTGACGGCTCACGACCGCTGCATAGAGATCGAGAAGCGCATCTTCGCGGAGCTGCGGAGGTCGGTTCTTGAGGCGGCGGGACGGATCCGGCGGGCTTCGGCGGCGGTTGCCGAGGCCGATCTGCTCACGAACTTCGCGCACCTGGCCTCGCTTCGACGCTATGTGCGTCCGGCCCTCACGGAAGAGCCGGTGCTTGAGGCGGTGGCGGCCCGGCATCCGGTGATCGAACATTGGATGGAAGAAACGCGCGAAGGCCGGTTCATTTCCAACGATCTTTATTTGAACGCCTCCGACGAAGGCCCATGCCTTTTGTTGATCACCGGGCCCAATATGGGCGGCAAAAGCACCTACCTTCGCCAGGCAGCGATGCTGGTTCTGATGGCGCAGATGGGAAGCTTCGTACCGGCACAGAGCCTGCGGCTGGGGCTTGTAGATCGCATCTATACCCGGATTGGCGCGAGCGACAACGTTGCACGAGGACGATCAACCTTCATGGTCGAGATGACGGAGACCGCAACGATTCTGAATACCGCCACCAAGCGCTCGCTGATCCTGCTTGACGAGATGGGACGAGGAACAGCGACCTTCGATGGGCTGTCGCTGGCTTGGGCCACGGTCGAATATCTTCATGCGGAAACCGGCGCACGAACTTTATTCGCCACTCACTACCACGAGCTCACGATGCTTGCGGAAAAACTCAAGCGCGTCCGAAACCTGCGCGTCGGCGTGAAAGAGGGCGCCGGCGGTATTGTCTTTCTGCATACGATTGAGCCAGGAGCCGCAAGCAAGAGCTACGGTATCGAGGTCGCGAAGCTCGCCGGATTACCCGCAGCCGTAATCGAACGGGCCCGGCATGTTTTGAAGCAGCACGAGAAACAGGAGCGGCAAAGCGTGCAGGTTGAGACAACGCCTGAACCGATGCAGCTTACGATTTTTACGCCACTCTCGCAGCGCATCGTAGATCGCATCGAAGCTGTTGACGTGAATTCGCTGACTCCGCTGCAGGCGCTCAACCTTCTTGAAGAACTGCAGCAGGAGATGAAAAAGACTGGCAGTAGGGATTAGGCAGCAGGAGTAATGGGCGACAGCAGAGCAAAAAGCGGGGTAAGAGATGGCTGTGTCAGCGACATTGCGGCAGGCGGTAGGCAGCTTGCTGGTGGTTGGGCTTTCGGGGACGGAATTGACGGGGCTGGAGCGTGCCTGGCTTCAACTTGTCAGACCCGGCGGAATCATCCTCTTTAAGAGAAATATTGAAAGCGTCGAGCAGACCCGCACGTTGCTTGATGAAGCCACCGGCCTCGGCGATCGCCATGCAATGCGCTGTGTCGATGTCGAAGGCGGCACGGTAAACCGGCTGCGTGATGCTCTCGCGCCTATTGCTTCCACACAGGCTGTCGCCACGGCAGCGCAAAAGTCGAAAAAGTCTGCTCTCGCGCGTAAGCACGGCGAACTGATTGCCCGGGCGGTGAAGGCCTTCGGCTTCAACACCGCATTAGCGCCCGTGGTAGATCTGGCTCTGCTTGAAGCCGTCGAAGTACTGGGAAGCCGCACAGCGGGTGGAACAGCCAAAGAAGTCGTAACCTATGCGCAGGAATTCCTGAAGGGCGTCGCCGCACAGAATGTCACCGCCTGCGGCAAGCATTTCCCCGGCCTCGGTGGGGCGGCGGGCGATACGCATTTCGTGACGCCGGAGATACAGCGCACCTTGAAGCAGCTTTGGGAAGAGGATCTCGTTCCCTATCGCGAACTGCATAAAGCGATGCCGACGATCATGATCAATCATGCGGCTTATCCGCAGACTCCGGGCAAACACGAACCGGCCAGCGCATCTCGATTCTGGATTACGGAAACTCTGCGTAAGAAAATTGGATACAGGGGCCTTGTCCTGTCTGACGATCTGGAGATGGGCGGCATTCTGAAGTTTCTGCCCGTGGAAGAGGCAGCCCTGGCGGTGATTCGGGCTGGCTCCGAAATGATTCTGATCTGCCACAGCCCCGAAATTATTTTGCGATCGTATGAAGCCCTCATCACGGAAGCCGAGCGGTCGGCAGCGTTCCGCAAAATTCTTCTTGCCGCTGCCCGTGACGCAGGCCGCAAGCGGGCGAAGCTTTTTACGCGCAGTGTCTCTCCTCTGCCGAGCGAGAAGTCTCTTCAATCGCTCCGCGCCGGCATTCTCGAATTCAATCAGACGATCGCTGCGCTTACCAATTCCACAGCCGACGCACCCAGGGCGACAGCTCCGGCGGAAGCATCATGAAGCCACGCGCAATGATCGTTGCGGGTGTGATGAGCGGAACCTCAGCAGACGGGATCGATGTTGCGATCGCGCGCATCTCTACCGGAAAAGATCGGTTGTGGCCGCGTCTGAAGCTGCTGGCACACGAAGGCTTTCGCTATCCTGCCCCGCTCCGCAAAGCAGTGCTTGTAGCAATGAATGCCCGCTCAACCACCACGGCTGAACTTGCGCGTCTGAACTGGCGGTTGGGAATGGCTTACGCGGATGCCGTGAAAGCCACGATCCAACGGCACAAAACCAGAATCGATTTGATCGGCTGCCACGGGCAGACCCTCTATCACCAGGCACAATTTGAGCGCTATGCCGGAAAGAGCTTTGCATGTACCTGGCAGGCCGGCGAGGCAGCAGTCATCGCGGCGGAGACCGGAGTGCACGTGGTATCGAATTTCCGCCCTGCAGATATGGCGAACGGTGGACAGGGCGCGCCGCTGGTTCCCATTCTTGATCATTTCCTCTTTGTCCATTCCAGCCGGGCGCGTGTGCTGCAGAACATCGGAGGCATTGCCAATCTGACCGCGCTCCCCGCCGGCGCTTACGGAAGCAAGGTCAAGGCCTTTGATACTGGTCCCGGCAACATGGTGATCGATGCGCTGGCCCAGAAGCTCTTAGGCAGGCCATTCGATCGCAATGGCTCGATCGCCGCAAGGGGAAAAATACTCGAGCCGGTCCTGGCGGAGATGCTGCGCGATCCTTATTTCAAATTGAAGCCCCCGCGTACCACCGGCCGCGAGCAATTCGGCCGCGAATATGCCTTGCGGTTTTTGTCAGCATGCCGGCGCGTCAGCAGGAAACCGGAAGATGCGTTGGCCACCGCCACTGGGCTCACTGCGGACACCATCGCGCAAAGTTTCAAGCAGTTTGTTCTGCCGAAGATGAAAGGCTCGCCGATCGACTACATCGTCTCCGGCGGAGGCGCCCGCAATCGAACCCTGATCAAGATGCTCGCCGCACGGCTTGAGCCGATGGGTTGCACCCTCGCAACCATTGATGAGTTCGGCATGCCATCCGAGGCCAAGGAGGCTGCCGCTTTTGCGCTGATGGCATGGCTGACATGGCACTATCTGCCGGGAAACGTGCCTTCCGCCACTGGCGCGAAACGGGCGGCAATCCTTGGACAGCTCAGTTATGCGTAAGCTGCTCTGGATCGCGGCGCCTTCTGTTGTGATGGGCCGCAACCGACACTCTCGCCTGCAGAATGCTTAAGAATTCCTTAAGAAACCGCCCCATAAATGCCCTGAACAAAGATAGATAGCACCTTACAAGGGCAGGTTCATAGTCTGGCACCAGTGTCTCAACCTTTTGCACTACTGGTTCGTCTACCGAAACAGGTAGTCGATTCGTGCAGTGCCCATCGAGGGCGAGGACAAAAGTAAATCGATGAATAGAAAGATTGTGAAACAGGTCGGTGTTTCCGTTGTAAGCCTGGCGGTTCTGCTCGCACTGCTATTTCATCCCGCCTGCGCAGTAGCGCAAGCCGCAGCCCAGCGGGTGGTGGGAACCATCACTGCCATTTCGGCCGACACCCTCACTATTAAGACCGACGCGGGAGAGTCTCACCAGGTGCAGGTCACGGATGCAGCTGTTCTCAAGCGTGTTTCTCCGGGTCAGAAGGATCTCAGCACCGCGCAGGATATCAAGCTGAACGATCTTGCAACCGGCGATCGTGTCCTCGTTAAGCTCGATCCCAACGCAACCGGCACCACTCCCCAGGCTCTGCAGATCATCGCAATCAAGCAGACCGATATCGCACAGAGACAGCAGCAGGATCTCTCCGACTGGCAGCGCAATGGAATCGGCGGCCTCGTAAAGAGCGTTGACGCCACCGCAGGCGTCGTTACCGTGACGACAGGCGCTGGACCTTCGATGAAAACGGTTACGGTACATATTTCCAAAAGCACGGTGCTGAAGCGCTACGCTCCCAACTCGATTCGCTTTGGGGATGCGCAGCCTGCGCCGCTCGATGCGATCAAAGCTGGCGATCAGTTCCGCGCCAGGGGACAGAAGAATGCTGACGGAACTGAGTTCGATGCTACGGAAGTTGTCTCCGGCAGTTTCCGCAACATCTCGGGAACTGTTTTATCCATCGACGCCGCAAATTCCTCGTTGACGGTAAAAGATCTGATCACCAAGAAGAATGTGACTGTACACGTCACACCGTCTGCGCAGATGCGGCGTTTGCCCGACACCATGGCACGAATGATTGCCGCCCGGCTCAAGGGAACCGCAATGCCCGGAACGACGGCAAATGGCGCAACAGCGACGGCGCGCACTGAAGGAGTTCCAGCGGGACAGTCACCGGCCCAGGGAGCGAACGGGGCTGGCGGACCCGGGGCCGGCGCCCGTCGTGCTGGCGGCGATATGGAACAGGTTCTGGACCGCGCGCCTGTGGTTCAGCTGAGTGACCTGCAGAAGGGCGAAGCCGTGATGCTGGTTTCAACCGAAGGCGCGGGTGATGTCACGGCGATCAAACTCCTCGCGGGTGTAGAACCCCTTCTCGAGAGCCCCGAAGCTTCGCGGAATCTGCTGGCCAACTGGAGCATGGGCTCCGGTGGCGGCGGAGATGCCGCGCAATAACCATCGACTGTAAATGCAGGTTGTGAGGAATATACGTGTCTCCAAGACTTCATTGCTTTATTCATTTTTTGATTGCGCTTGCCCTTGGTCTGGCTAGTCTCGCAGCGCATGCCCAATCGCCAAACGCTCCGGCCGCGAGTGGCGCCTCCACCGCCACCATTCACGGCCACATCGCCGACCAGACGGGCGCGCTGATTCCGGGCGCCAAAGTCTCCATCACAACGGCAGACGGAAAAGCCGCGGGCACTGCGACCGCGGATGCAAGCGGAGCTTATTCGGTACCCGGACTTGCTGCAGGCAGCTACATCGTCAAAGCGACGTACAGCGGATTCGCGGATTTCCAGTCGCAGCCTATCGCCGTCTCCGCCGGGCAGATCAAGCGTGTGGATGTTGCCATGGCCATCGAGATCGCACAACAGAACGTGATCGTAAGCGATGACACTCCAACCGTCAGCGTGGATGCTGGCGCGAATGCCAGCTCAGTCGTCCTGAAAGACAAGGACCTCGATGCGCTGTCCGATGATCCGGACGAGTTGTCGAATGAACTGCAAGCTCTCGCAGGACCGTCGGCGGGGCCCAATGGCGGACAGATCTACATCGATGGATTCACAGGCGGTCAGCTTCCTCCGAAGTCCGCCATTCGCGAGATCCGCATCAATCAGAATCCATTTTCAGCGGAATTCGATCGCCTCGGATACGGTCGCATCGAAATCCTCACCAAGCCCGGTACAGACAAGCTCCACGGTCAGGTCTTTGTAATGGGGAACGACAGTGCATTTAACACCGGAAGCCCGTTCCTCCAGCCGGTACCGCCCTATTACCGCATTCAGTACAACGCCACCGTGAGCGGCGCGCTCACCAAGACCTCCTCGTTCTTCATGAGCGTCGAGCAGCGCGATAATCAGGACCAGGCAGTCTACAACTACTATCCCGCAGTGCTCGATCCGGCAACCGGCCTCTACTCCATCTCGTCTACAAGAGCCTCGGGCGCCCTGTCGAATCCTCACAACCACATCAACATCTCGCCGCGCCTGGATTTCCAGCTGGGTCAGAAGAATACCCTGACGCTCCGCTACCAGTGGTATTACGACTCAGAGAGCGGCGACATTGGGTCGACCCAGTTGCCCGCACAATCTGTAACATCGACCTCCACGGAAAATGCGATTCAGCTCAGCGATTCGATGATCATCAACGATCATACGGTGAATGAAACTCGCTTCGAATATAGACGGGCGATCGAATCTATTTCCCCGGTAAGCGCCTCGCCTACGCTCGTTGTCAGCGGCGATTTCACCGATGGTGGATCTTCAGGACAGTCTTCGAACGACCACCAAAATCACTTTGAATTGCAGAACTACACCACGATGGGACTGGGCAGGCATACTCTGAAGTTCGGTGCCTGGGTCCGCGATAACAGCGACTCCAACTCATCGTTTTCTAACCGTAACGGCACCATGGTGTTCACCGAGTTGGGCTACGTGGATGCGTTGAATGCGCTGGCGCAGGGGCAGAGCCTGACGACTTTGCCGGCGAACGAATTCGTTTCGCTCAGCATCACCGGCGGTCAGACCGCATACAAGGCAAACACTTTTGATGGCGCCTTGTTCGCCCAGGACGATTGGAAGGTGAATCCGCGCCTGACGCTTTCGGGCGGCATCCGCTGGGAGACTCAGAACCATATCCATGACCACAATGACTGGGCGCCGCGCGTCGCGTTTGCCTACGCCCTTGATGCAAAGGGAAAGCAACCCGCAAAAACCGTGCTGCGCGCAGGCTACGGAATCTTCTACGACCGGCTGCCTCTCGGCGATCTGATGTCCGCGACCCAGCAGGGATTTGACTCGGGACAGATCCAGATCACCTCGGCATCGCCGGCGTGTCTGAGCGGCACGGATCTCAACAATATGGACTTCAGTGCCTGCGCACCGACTGCTCCGTACACGCCGACTCCGGAGACTACTCTGGTTGCGATCTCACCCACATACCACTCGCCCTATACGCAACAAATTGGCGCCAGCATCGAACGTCAGTTGACCAAGACAACAACACTCACCGGGACCTATCTCCGCTCCTTCGGTGTGCACCAGATGGTCACGCGCAATGCCAACCCCTACGCTCCCCTGCCGGGCACAACGTATTACAACGCCAGCACCGGGCCGCGTTTAAATCCCAATGTAGGAATTGTTCAGGAATACTACCCGGAGGGAATCTTCGACGAGAATCAGATGATTCTCAACGTCAATGCGCGCATCTCTCCAAAATTCAGCTTGTTCGGTTTCTATAACCTCTCTTTTGCCAATGCCGATGTAGCGGGCAGCGGCGGATTCGGCGGCGGATCGGTTGCCAATAACGCTTCCAACGCCTACAACCTTCACCAGGACTACGGCCGCGCAACGTTCGTCAACACGCACAACCTGTTCCTGATGGGCAACTACACTGCGCCATGGGGCATTCGCTTGAACCCCTTCCTCGTGGTGCGCTCAGGTAGGCCGTACAACGTCGTTTCGCCGACAGATGTCACGGGCGACAACTTCATGAACAACCGGCCCTCCTATGCTGATTCGTCGTTGTGCACGCCGGGGCAGTATCAGTATTTCCAGACGCAGTTTGGATGCCTCAATTCGGCCCCCGGTCCCAATGACACGCTCGTTCCTATGAACCTCGGCGAAGGACCTGCTGCGGTCGCCTTCAATCTGCGCGCCAGCAAAACCTTCGGAATTGGTCCGAAAATCGAATCAGCGGGCTTTAATCCCAATGCGCAGGGTGGTCCCGGCGGCCCGGGCGGTGGGCGCGGTGGTCCGGGAGGCGGAGGACGTGGCGGCCCGGGCGGGGGTCTTGGTCCCGGCGGGCTTGGCGGAGGCGGTGGCGGTCCGGGCGGCATGATGGGCGGCACGAACACCGGACGCAGGTTCAACCTCACGCTGAGCGCGCAGGCACTCAACCTGTTCAACAACGTGAACTACGGAACCCCGATTGGCACCATTGGATCAAGCCAGTTCGGCCGTTCCACATCCTTGGCCAACGGTCCCTTTTCAGGACCCGGCGGCTCAACTTCACGGCGCATCTTCCTGCAGGCGGTCTTTGCGTTCTGATCCACCTGATGCGCAGCAAATGGCCGGGGCAATGTGCTCCGGCCGTTCCCTTTTGCTAGTGCGCCGCAGAAACCGTGGCAGGTTGAGCAGGCGCGGCGAACGCATCTGCGAGAGATACAACCTTCAGTTGCGCTTTTAATTCGTCCAGGCGTCGCATTGCTTGCCACGTCAATGTCTACGGACTCTCCGGGAAGAATGTCGATGTAGTTGTCCGAAACCGTCGCGTCGACGGCGCCAAATGACACATAGACATCTCTCGCCAGCACGGGCGACGTGATTCTGACTCTATAGTTACTGGTCACGCTCTTCGATACCGCAGGCATCGACGCTTTTAAGATTTGTGTTTGAAGTATGGCCGGCTTGAGATGCACTTCCTTAGTCGGCGCAAGATAGATCAGGTTGCGCGAAATCGCATTGCCGCCGTTCATCAACTCTGCGACGACAAACACCGACGCGGTATCCGCGGCTCCCGCCTGCGTGAGTTTCGCAAGCGGCCAATCGAGATACACCTTGCTCGCAAGGGGTTCGACGCTCACATTCGGCTTCTCTTCGAGAAGCACCTTCCCATCAAAGGCCATCAGGCGCACCCGAAGGCTTGCCGGCATGACCGATACTTTGTCTGAAACGATGTAGACCTTCACCGATCCGTTCTCGACGTGCGGCGAGACAAGGATCGGCGCATAGAATCGGCGCGCATAGTACTGAAGAGCCTTCCAGCGGCCCGCGTAGTCGATGCTGGACCAGGATGCTACGGGCCAGCAGTCGTTCAACTGCCAGAAAATCGATCCCATCGTCTCGGGCCGGCTGCGACGGAAATGCTCGGCGCCGATCTTGATGCCTTCCGCCTGAAGCACCTGGCTTACGTAGAGGAAGCTCGCAAAGTCTTTCGGCTCCGCGTAGTCCTTAAGCAGGTAATTGTGAATGATGTCGTTGCCTTCGTTGTTCTTTTGATGCGCCAGCATCACGGGCGTAAAGATATTGGCGCGATCTGCCGGCTCGGTAAACGACTCGATCGTCCGCATCTCCGGAAACGACTGGAAGCCGTATTCGGTGACAAAGCGAGCGTGGTGTTTCTCGTATGTCGAGAACGGCACGCGTCCGTGCCACACGTCCCAGATGTGATCGTCGCCGGTCTGGTACTGAGGAGTCTTCATTTCATAGTCGCCGCTGGGTGAACTCGGCCAGTAAGGGATCTCGGGCTCAAGCCTCGCGACAACGCGGTTTAGAATGCCGCTGAATTCGGTGAGGTAGTCCTGCCACATCTGGAATTTCACGTTCGGCGGCAGCGAAGCGCGTCCGTTCCAGTAGAGTGCAACTTCTGTCTCGTTGTTTCCGCACCAGATGACGATGCTGGGATGATTGCGCAGCCGTCTGACCTGGTCCTCAGCTTCAGCCTCGATGTTGAGTTTGAAATCGTAGGCGCCAGGCTGCCAATCGTTGCCGAACATGAAATCCTGCCACACCATGATGCCGAGTTCATCGCAAATCTGGTAGAACTCTTCCGTCTCGTAATAGCCTCCTCCCCAGTGGCGGATCATGTTCATGTTCGCGGCGCGCGCAGACTCCAGGATCCGCCGATAATCAGCGGACGTCACCCGGTTGGGAAAGCTGTCAAAGGGAATAACGTCCGCTCCCTTCGCAAAAACGGGCACGCCGTTCACGAGAAACTGGAAGGAACGCCCCCACTGGTCGGGGTGCCGATCGAGAACGATGGAGCGGAGACCAGTTGTAATCGTGCGCTCGTCTGCAATTGAAAACGCATTCTGCGCGTTTCCTGTTGAGACACTCGCGGTGAAATCGTAGCGCGATTGCTCACCGTACCCGGCTGGCCACCACAACTTCGGCTCGCGTATTTCTACAGGCACGTTGATCTGGTTGATGCCGGAGTGAAGATTGGCATTCACGGAGATTACCAACGGCTTTCCCGCCGGCGCGCCATGTTCCCAATACTGGATCGCAACGCGGGCTGGACCGGCTTTCGCGGCCTCGATCTCAAGCTGCGCTTCGATGTGGGCGACATCTTTTGCCACGTCATGCTGACGAATAGCAAGGTCGGCGACGCGGACCTGATCCCACGCCTCCAGGCGAACCGGCCGCCAGATGCCGCTTGTCACGAATGTCGGCCCCCAGTCCCAACCGTACTCATAGGCAGGCTTGCGCAGATATGTCTTCGCAGCTGTCTTTGTCCTTTCTTGCCACGGATCCTTCGCGGCTATCTCCACCGCGGCTTTGATCGGTGAGGGGAACTCCACCCGCAGGTCGTTGCTCCCGGAATGCAACTGTTTTTTCGCGGACACGCGCCAGATGCGAAAGCTGTTCGTGCCGGTAAGAACCAGATTGCCATTTAGATAAACTCTTGCCGGCCCGTCGAGACCATCGAAGACCAGATCTACGTTCGAATGGGAGAGCAGTGCGGGAGTCACGGTGAACGTTGTCCGATACTCCCAACTCGCATCCTGAATCCACTGCAGCTTTGCTTCATTGTCCCGATAGAAAGGATCTGAGATCTTTTTGTTCGCCAACAGGTCAAGATGCACATCGCCAGGCACTGCAGCCGGTAGCCATCCCTCGTCTGACGTCACCCCCGCAGCAGGGCTCTGGCGGAACTGCCAGCCTCGATCGAGAAGCACCGTGGCATTCCTGCTGGCTGCCGCTTGCGCATCGACCACGCTTCCCAAAGACAACACTGCCCCCGCAATCGCAACGAGCGCGATAAGCAAACGCAAATTTCGCATCTTTTCCCCTCGGCCCGCGTGCTCAAAACCCGCACGCCCGCAAACCGCTGATAAGGTTATCACGCAGCTTTCTACGATTCGCTATCGGCGGTCACAGAGTAAGCGCGCATAAAGCGCCTCCCACTCCGCAACTTTTGCATTCATGTCGAAGAGTTGGCCGATCCGCTGGCGTGCGGCTGTGCCGATGGCGTTTCGTTCTTCTTCCCGCATCTCCATAACGCGCAACATTGCCTGTGCGAGCGCCTGCGGATCCTTTGCCCGCGCCAGCAAACCCGCATCTCCAACCAGTTCCCTCACGCCCCCTACATCGGTCGCTACTACTGGTTTCCCCATCGCCATGGCTTCGCCGACAACCAGGGGCATACCCTCCCATGCCGAGCTGAGAACAAAGGCATCCGAGGCTGCAATAACCTCCTGCATGTCGCGTTGATAACCAAGCCAGCGAACTCCCTCCAGCTCGTCTCCCTCAACGCCGCCGTGGAGACGGCCGACTTGCATGCTTCGTTCCTTGTGGAGTTCCCCGGCAATCCACAGCTCCGTTTTTCGTGCTTCCGCCCGAACCCGCTGAAATGCCGTAATCAAATTGTCAAAGTCCTTTGCCGGAACATCGCGGCCCGCTGCAAGCCAGACAAAATTGCCATTGGAGCTTGAGAACCTGCGACTCATGGCTCCACGATGGACCTGAACCGAAAACTGCTTCAGGTCAATTCCGTTGGTGATCACCGAAACTTTGTGCCGGGGAACGGCCCCAATCGCGATGTATCGATCCGCTACCGCTTCGCTCACCGCCGTGTTAAGCAGGCAGAAGCGATCGGTACCTCTGTAAGCGAGCGTGCGAAGATGCCCACCCTCGTACACGTTGTGAATCGTGGACACAACCCGAGGCGCCTCGCCTGCGGCGTGAAACCCCCGCGCCATCATGTTGGCCGGAAACGTATGGCTGTGCAGGATGTCAGGTTGAAAGCTGCGCAGGAATCGGCGGCCGCGCATCACTCCGCCGACAATGCCTCTCGGAGATTTACGTCATCCCCAGGCGAACAACCTGAACCTCCGTTTGCCACTCCTGTGGGCGTTGCGCAAGCAGCACAATCAGGGCTACTTCATTCCCGCGCGCCGCCATTCCCTCGGCAAGGGCAACCACCTGCCGTTCCGCACCGCCGATGCCGAGTGAAGTAAGCATGTAGGCGATGCGCATTGTTCCCGGGCCTTCCTCAATGTTGGAAGCCAGAGAATAGCGCGTAGCGCCTAATCAGCGATGTGTGCAAGCTCACTTCGATACAACAGCCGACGGCGCAGTAACGTATCCACCGCGAACAGCCCGGGCCCAAGGATGAGGATCAGCAGCGCAGCGAACCAATAAGTGTAAGGACCCGCACCGTAGAAATCCTCCGGTTTGGACAAGATGTGCGAAAAGTTGACACGATCGTCCGGCACGCTCAGGTAAGCCATCGTCATATTGACAAACAGCACAAGAGACGTCAGCCGTGAAGCGATGCCCAGTGCAAAGAGTATGCCTCCACCAAACTCGATCAGCGCGACCATGAGCGCCGTCATGTGCGGAGCCGGCAGGCCAAGGCTGGCAAAAAACTCCGTCACTTTGTCGAGATGCGTGAGCTTCCCCCACCCGTCCTGCGCAAACTGCCAGCCCCAGTAGAGCCGGACAGCGAGGAGAAACGGGTTCTGCAGATGGCTCAGAGCGGAAGCGACTGCCTCGTACGCTTTCACAATCGAATTCATAGTGCCCTTTCACTTCCTTGACTACATCAGAGACGATCAGACCATCAGCCGATCGGCACGCCTTTGAAAACCGTCACCGCTGATCCCTCGGCGAGAAATGCCGATTGGGGCGCACCGGCCAGCAGATCGGCAAAATCCAGCCCATAGTACCTGGCGGCATTTCCCTGGCATTTTGCCGTGATTGCATCGCTCACCCGCCACTGCGGATGATCCACCTGGTACTCAACCGTACTTCCCGCCCGCAACGCGTAACCCCAGTAGTGCTCCGTGATGAATTGCGCCAGTGAGCCTTCCTCGGGAAGGTAGCTTTCGCCACTAATCCGGGCCGAGATCGAACAAGTCGCTGCTCCCGTTCCCCAGGCAAACTCGGCGTAGACACCGCTCGGATCGAAATCAACGCGATGCGACATCGGCGCGCAGGAATAGTTTTCGCCATAGGCAAGCCGCGCCACAGCGGTGACAGCGACCTTCGGAACCAGTTCGCGAATGAACACCACTCCACGCCGGTTACCTCGTCGTACATAAAACCGCAAATTGACTTCTTCAAATGCCTGATGAAACGGAACCGCCCGGCCGAGGATTCGAGTCTTGTTGAATTCGAAGCCGATCAGGCTGACGTATGTCTGTCCTTCATGTTGATCAAGCTCCGTCTCCTGGGGTACAAACCGCTGCAGGAGCGCCGGATCAACAACGTAATTCAGCATCAACAGGTTTTTCCATTCGGCTGTGAGGAATTCGCGTGGCTGAACTCGAGCTTTCACATTCTTTGGATCGCCCTCGCGCGTACGAAGTTACAAATTCGTGCCGCGACCATCGTTATCCCCGATGAGATCCTCGATCTCCGGCGCGCAGATCCAGCCCAGTTCTGCCCAGTTCGCGAACCATTGACCGACAAGCTTCGGCCGCCTGGAACTGGGTACGCGCGCACTGGTAATTCCTGCCTCAATCGCCTCCGCGAGGGGCCGGCCCGAGCGAATTGCGCGGAGCGTACAGAACTCACCTCGAGTCAGGCGCAGGTAATAAACGGATAGGTCGACGCGATGCGCCGCGAGGCAGGTCTGTTTGCGTCTCAAAGCGGGCAGCTTCGCCGGGCTATTTTCTTCTTCTTCCTGCCGGACTCCGGCTTCGCTGGCCTGACGCTTCTCGCTCTTATGCAGCTTCAGCACCAGGTCGTCGACCGGATATTCAAGCTCGATCAACTGTAAATGCGGTTGAAGGCCGAGCCGGGACTCTCCATCGAGTGTCGAAATCTGCTCCAGCGAGAGCGGCTCGCGATCCGCATTGTCGAATGCCTCGATAAAGGCCCATTCCACGCGTGCCACATCCTCCGCCAGCCGCGCACGCCGGCCCGCAAAGTGTGGATTGACCGCGAGCCAATCCGCCAGGTTCGACCCGAGGTTGCGCAGGGTAAACGAGCGGTTCGGATGCGCAGTCAAATACGCAACCGACATTGCCTCAAACGCGCGGCCACCAATAACCGATCTCAGCGCCGGAAAATCCTCAGCAAGCGCTCCGAGCACGCGAAACCAGTACTGCCGGTTGTAGATCTCCAGGCGCTCGAACGACGAAAGACCGCTATTGGGCGCAATGAATGAAGCGGCAACTTCCTCCATCAATCGACCATCCGGCGTTTCCCTGCGCATCTCCTCACTTGCCGTGAGCGGCATCATAACTGCGCGCGCCATCTCGCGCTGCAACTGGGCCAGGCTCATGGACGGGGAGGTCATATAGCCGGCTCCGCAGCTGTCTCCCACGTTTCAAGGTCAAAATTCTCTTTCCCGACGGTATGCTCGCCTTTCAAATACCGTTCAGCCTTTTTCGCCTCTGCATGGACCTCATCGAAACTGGGTATGTGATCGTCCCACTCGAGAAGGGTCGGGGTCGGACCGCTGCGCTCGATCGCTCGTGCATAAAGGCTCCAGACGGGATCGATCACCGGGTGATCATGCGTGTCGAGAATGTACTTTTCGTAGCGCGAGTGCCCCGCGATATGGATCTGCGCGATGCGATCCGCGGGCACGGCGTTTACGTACTCCACCGGATCAAACTCGTGGTTCACCGAAGAAACATAGATGTTGTTTACGTCGAGAAGAATCCCGCAGTCGGCGCGTTCCACCACTTCGGTCAAAAACTCCCACTCCGTCATCTGTGACGCCGTGAAGGCCGCATACGAGCTGACGTTCTCTACTGCCACGGGGATTTCGAGATAGTCCTGCACCATGCGCACGCGTTCGGCGGTGCGCGCAACCGCTTCCCAGGTGTAGGGCAATGGAAGCAGATCGTGCGTGTAGGTGCCGTCGACCGAGCCCCAGCAGAGGTGATCGCTGAGCCAGGGTGTGCTGGTGCGTCTCACCAGGGTCTTCAGGCGCTTCATGTGCTCGGGGTCGGGTTCGGTCACCGAGCCGAAGTACATGGAAACGCCATGCTGTACCACTCGATAGCGCTCGAGAATCTGGTCGAGCATGGCCAGCGGGCGGCCACCATCGATCATGAAATTTTCCGAGATGATTTCAAACCAGTCCACAACCGGCTTGCGCGAAAAAATATGCTGGTAATGCGGAATCCGCAGCCCAATGCCGATGCCGTGGTTTGAATAAGCGTTGAAGCGATTGCCGGCCATATGTCAGCGGTTCAGAGATCAAGGTTGTTAGTTGTCAGTTGTCAATCATCAGCTTCAGTTCGCGCCGTCGGAGCAACTGTCAGCCGTGGATTGACAACTGACAACTATCTTTCGGTTAAGCGAAATGTGGCATCTTGGTTCCGTCAGTGGCGCAACCGCCCTTACCCTTGCAGCTGTTCTTGCCCTTGCAGCCGTTATCGCTTGCTTTACAGCCGCCCTGCCCCTTACAGTCATTCTTTCCCTTGCAGGAGTGCTTGGCTGGCTTGTCGTCACTTGTGTAGCGCAGGCCCGCTTTGGCGGCCTTAACGGTGTCACCCTTCGAGGAACTCGTCGCGGCAGCGTGCGCAAACGTGGTTCCGCCGATTAGGCCAGAGAGAGCAGCCGTCAAAAGCATTGCATTCAATTGGTTCTTCATGAGTGATTGACCTCGCTTGGGTTGAGGCGGGGAAGCCGCCGGTTGTTACGAGCGACGTCATCGGGGAACCTGACGTCGCGCAAACTTCAGCACGCACTCCAGGAGTGCACGCATGCGCGAAAGGTTACAAGGAAAGGGGTGCATCTGGAAATGAATTTCTTCACACCGGCTCTCCTGTTTTATGAACGGGCCTTGCAGGGTTTTGGATTGGCTAAGAATTTGCCGTGCTTGACTCTAGGGCCTGACGCCTTTGAGATCCGGCACTCCCGGACACCCACATTAAATGAGTGACGAACTGCACATTTAGCAGGATCAAAGGCAATCTGAGATCGCGCCAGACTAAGCCCTGGAGGACCTGGGGATTCGTTGGCCGGGCTCCACAAGCCGTCCGGTTCGTTCATGCAAAGCAAAGCCTCTGCACCGCGGTATTGACGATTAGAGGGGTTCGCGTGGCGTGAGGCCTGTCTGTGTTGGCCGCCGCCAGTGGAATCTACACTCACCCAGCCGCAAAGTGCCGACGCTGCAGCCGTCGGATGAACATGCCTTTCGCCCACAGGAATACCGCGTATGCAATCGAGTTCGAACCCTTGCTTTAGCGTGTTCATCCGCATAAGATCAAAGTCCCAAAGCTTTATTCGAACAGCGGCTGGGTTCCACTGAGTTGTTGCATGGGCGAGAGACATTGCGGGGTTAAATCGTTTTAACATCCCTGTAAGCTTTTGGGGCTCAAGAAGATTCTTATATAAAATTTACTGGCTACTATGTACAATCTCGTTCGAGGACACCCCATGGCCGGAGATATGCAACTTACGTGCAGTGATTGTGGACAGGATTTTACGTTCACCGCTGCGGATCAGGCGTTTTTTCAGGAACGCGGTTATTCGACCCCCAAGCGCTGCAAGCCTTGCCGTCAGGCAAAAAAGAGCGAACAAGGTGGGGGAGGCTCCGGCTTTCGCCAGGCTTCGTCCCATGGAACACCTGTGATCTGCTCCGGTTGCGGCCAACCAACTACTGTTCCATTTGAACCACGCGGCGATCGTCCGGTATTTTGTCGTGACTGCTACCAGGCCCGGAAAGGCAGCAGCGCTGGCGCGCGGAGCGGTCGCTATTAGAGAGACCTGGGTATTCGGTGAATACAGTTCGCCTTCAAACCTGACTCCCTCTGACGCTACAACCTGAATGAGACACATTCGAAACAGCAGGTTCGGCCTTGGCCGCATCTGCTGTTTCGATGACGCTATTTTCTCGTCCTTTTGAAGCCAGTCTTGGAAAAAGCGCACTTTCCGCGATGAGAATTGACCGAAAACTTCATGCTCTGTGCGCAATCCTCGCTATCTGCACAAGCGGGCCACTCCGCGCACAGGCAGCATCCCCTGAACCACGACCAGAAATCCGCTGTACCTTGCGCATTCATGTCGACGGGTTGCGCAACGCCACCGGCGTTGTCGGTGCCGCAATTTTCAAATCTCGAGATGGCTGGCCCGAGGACATGAGCAAGACCGTCCACCACTGGCCCACGCCAATTTCTGCCGGAGCGAGTGAAGCCACCGCCGTGATGGAAAACCTGCCTCCAGGCGACTACGGCGTGGTTGTCATCCACGATGAGAACAAGAATCACAAACTGGATCGGAATTTTCTCGGCGTTCCAAAAGAGGGTTTCGGTTTCGCGAACAACCCTCACGTCGGGCTGAGCACACCGTCATTTGACGCAGCCATCGTACATGTCGCCTGCCCTCAGACACAGATCGACATTCACATCATTTACAAGTGAAATGCAATTTATTGCTTCTCGCCCGCTGAGAATTGCGTCCAGGGCCCTGCCTTCATGTCCTTGAGCACAGGCTTCAGATAGCCGAAATCCGGGTGCGCCGCAAAGAATGGCGCCGCGAGGAAATCCTCCCCGCAGGGATGCCCAGCACGTGCAATGAGTGAAAGATTCGCTGCAAGATCCGAGTCGGTAACTTTCCCCGTAACTGCGCCATCTGCAGCGTACGGCGCGTCACCCCACTCCGGGACTCCGTGTGCATCCACGTCGATATGCCCGCAAAGCGTACGGCCGTTTGGGCCGACCTTGCCGGTGAAGCTGTCGTAATGGTTGGAAAGAAGCGCCTCGCCCAGCTTCACATCGATCTGCCCTTTGTTCGCTTGGATCTCGCGTTCCCATGTAATGCGGCGGGAGTTCCAGGAATTGGACTTGTTCTCCGGATCAAACCCGTCCGTTTCCTCCTTGATTAAGGTCGCATCCCGCGCAAAATTTGAGCTGATATAGTACCCATCTTTTGTTCGCCACAGCGGCGTGTTCTTCAGGCCTAACTCGAGATATGCAATCTCCCCTGTTTTCCGATCCCCTACCATCCAGTCATTGGCGTAGCCGCCGTTGTTTCCTTCCTTGATGATCGCGACATACTCGTCGATCGAACTGGCGTATTGCATCGCTTTGCGTGAACGAACAAACTCGGGCTTCCCTTCCGGATCCCAGCCGATGAACTGCGTGATCGTGGTTTCCGTGATGATCAGCCCCGCATCGTTCATGCCAAAATCATCCTGGCTCGTAATTACGCCCGGCGCTCCGTCCATCACCATGCGATGCCCGTTTGCCGGCTTGATATCGAAAATCACCGTCCAGCGTTCGCCTTCTGCGTAGCTTGACCAGTTGCTGTGTGCCACAACAATTTTCCCGCCCTTCGTGTAACTGCCCGTCGCAATGAATGCGGAGCAGTGCCCGTCGGGCCGGATGAGAGGGGCATTCCCTACGTGCTCGCGCTTGTTGAGCCATGGAACATAATAGGACGGCAATTCAATGGAGCCGTTGAGAGCGACAATGTCCCAAACGTCGAGCTTCACGCCCTTCGATTGCACGCCCTTCGCGATGCCTTCGAGTTCCTCTTGATACTCTGCGTCGATATGCGGCCAGAACATCTTGCGGCTCGCCTCGCGGTAGAAGTTCCAATCTCGCTGCGTCTCGTGCTGGGTCTCAATTTTGTATACGGTGACCAGGCTGCCGATCTCGGCTGCAAGCAATTGCCCGTGTTGATAGCCGATTTCAGCCGGCGTGCCTTCAAGATGGACAAATTTCCAGCCACCGCGATCAAAGCGGTATCCTGCGCCGCTCACATCCGCCTGAACCGCCGGAGGCGTAATACGCTTTGCCTGCATGTAATAGGGAAAGACAGATGCCAGCGTGCTCAATAGACACAGAGAGCGCACACTCTTAATCAGACGGAGCATTCAGGTTCTCCGGAATGGAATGGACCGAGAATAGCAGGTGGTCTGTGCTCGCCAGAAGAGTCTTCTGGCGGCACGGGACCTAGCGCTTCTTTCCTGGCTTCGGAGCGGGCTTCTTCGCCACTGTCTTTGCCGGATGGTGCGCTTTTGCTTTTGTAACTGCTGCGGATTTCTTTTGAGGTACAGCTTTGTGCGCAGGCTTGGCATGCGCTTTGACTGCTGCGGTCTTCGCCGGCGCTTTGGCCTGCGGCTTTGCAGGCGCATGCTTCGCTGCAGGCGCATGCTTAGCGGCAGGCGCTGGCTTCTTCGCTAAGGCCACCGGCGCGGCTGGCTTCTTCTCCGGCTTCGTCGGTTCGGGCTTCCCTTTGTCTGCAGTTGCCCCCTTCGCGGCGGCGGGGTGTTTTTCAGCCGGATGCTTTTCGGCGGTCCCCTTCGCAGCGGGCTTGGCCTCCGCCTTGGGTGGAGCGGCCTTTACCGGCTTCGGCGGCGGTGCTTGCTTTCCGCGTCCTTTGCGAACCGGCCTGTCATCCTCGTCCTCTCCGCCTGCCTCATCTTCCTCATCATCTTCGTCGGAATCTTCCCCGCCGAGATCCCCTTCGATTTCCTCTTCTTTCGGAAGATTCAGATCGAGATCGAGATCTTCGTCGTCGCCGCCGATATCGTCCAGATCCTCGTCGTCGCCGCCACCCTCCTCGGCTTCCTCTTCCTCCTCGTAGGACTTCTCCTTGATCTTTTCGGCGCGCTTGGCCCGCGTGCGCTTGATCGTGACCTGCGGAGGCGGAGCCGGTGGCGAGAGCGGCTCGAGAAACGCGCGAATCTCCTCCGGCGTATTGAGGTTGCCATCGATCAATTGCAGGAACAGCTGATGAATGACATCCTTGTACGTCGGCAACTCTGGTGTGATGCGCATCTCCTGCATCTGCGCATACGGAATCCTTTGGCGAACCTCAGGCCACGTCTTGAGGAAGAGCTCATACTTAGCCTTGACGGCACTCTCTTTGCTCGTGAATCCAAGCCACAGGACAGCTTCCGGATCGTAGCTCGTGAAAAGCTTGTAGCTGACCGAAGGGGTCGCGTTGGCTTTGTTCAACAGCACTTTTGCAAATCCACTGGCCAGCGCGTCCAGGCTGTTCCACTCTTCGACGAATCCCGGCCGCAGCAATTGCTTCTTCAGCGCGGCAATGTCCTTTGGCGCCATCTTGGCGGTGAGCAGCTGCATCTGCGCAGCCGACATGTCGGGGTGCACTCCCTGCATGTGGAGTTGTGCGCGCAGATCGTGCAACGCTCCAAGTTTTTCCTCGTCCGCCTTTGCCGATGTCCATGCCGGATGAAGAACCTTCATCCAGCCTTCGGCCTCAAGTGCCCGCAGAACCTTCAGCCCCTCATCTTCGTGGCCGATCTGTTCCAGTTCCTGGCTGCAATCGTGAGCAGTCAGCGACTCGATTACGTTTTCATTTTTGGCGTTTTCGTAGCGCTGTTGCGTTCTCGGATCCAGTTCCCAACTCAACCGTGCAATGTAACGCGTCGCTCGAATCAGAAATGCCGGTTCTTCCAAAAACCCATAGTTCGAGACCAGTCGCAGGGTACGCGCCTCGATGTCTGCCGCCCCATTCAGCGGGTCCATCAAAAGACCATAGGAACCCTCATTGAGGGAGATGGCCATCGCGTTGACCGTAAAGTCACGGCGCCGCAAATCTTCCTGGATCGAGGCGGAATGGAAATCCGTCTTCCCCGGCTTGGGATATTCGCGCCGATGCGTGCTTACCAGGTCGACCCGTACGGTCCCAGGAAAACACAGATAGAGCGAGCGGAAAGCCTCGTCTTCGCCCCAGGTCTTGGCACCTGTTTTCTCGATTGCTTTCTTGAGCTTGAGGGCGTTGGCCTGAACCGCTACTTCAATATCGCGAACGGCGTGCCCGCTGGTCAGATCCCGCACCGCATCTCCGGTGAGAAAAAGAAGACTGCCGGCCTCTCGGGCTACTTCGCGTAACTGCCTCAGGGCATTCTGCTGATCGGCTGAAAGCCGGTTCTCAAGAAGGTAAATATAGTCGGGCATTCCGTTCCTTCTTCCAAGTCAAAAACCGAAGGCAAGTCTCTGATGGTGTTAAGCTTACGACGCACCATGGCAGAGGATGCAAACCAGTACCTTATCACAATCTACAACACTTGGCCAGTCTGAATGGCACCAGTTTTGCGACTTTTGAGCGCCGCTCCCAGCCGCTGCGTGCGACAATCCATGCCATGGGCTCCGCGCGTAAGCCGGTGATTGTGCGCAAGTTCTCTCGCGAGTGGTACGCCGGCTATGCGGGCAGCGCTTTCGGGCAGGACTCGGCCGCCCTGGAGGTCCTCGATCTCAGCGGCAAGGTGCTGACCATCGGGTGGGATACGGTGAAGTGGGTCTGCTATGTCCGGGACTTTTCGCCCGGTTCCGATACCGCTAACCCCGAACGCCTGCTTCAGAAACGGTTTGCCGTAAGACCCCGCACCGCCGGCCTTTGGCTGCGATTGGGTCTCAACGACGGCGATGAGCTGGAGGGCATTGCCGCTAACGATCGCTCCCTCATCGTGGGTTCGGGGCTTCTTCTCACCCCTCCCGATACCCGCTCGAACACCCAGCGCATCTACGTGCCCCGCCAGGCTATTCAGAGTCTCGAAGTCGTCAGCCTCATCGGTGCGCCTGGACGCAGACGCGCCGCCGCCGCCGGGCGCGGAGAGCCTCAGCCGGAACTCTTCCCTGCCGAGTCCGATTCCGAATCCTGACCAGGGCGCGTCCGTTACAATTCCCTTCGATGAAGCTTGGTGAACTGGCAAGTCGGCTGGGCGCGGAACTGCGCGGCGACGCGGAACTGGAAGTAACGGGAGTGAAAGGGATTGAGGACGCTGGCCCCTCGGAAATCACTTTTGTGGCAAATCCCAAATACGCGGGCCTGGCGAAAAAGACTCAGGCGGCCGCCGTCCTTGTCGAACCGGACTTTCCAGAGATTGACGCAGCGACGCTCCGGCTGAAAAATCCCTACCACGCGTTCTCACGGGCACTGGGCATGTTTTATCAGCCGCCCGCCTATCCGCCAGGCATCCACCCAACTGCGGTGATCGACCCATCTGCTGAAATTGGAGCGGACGCCCACATCGGCGCCTATGCAGTAATCGGCCCCAACGTGGTCCTCGGCCCCGGCGCCACGCTTCTGCCTCATGTGGTCCTGTATCCCGGCGTGAAGACGGGCCGTCGCCTTTTCGCACACGCGCATGCCGTTATCCGGGAGAACTGCGAACTCGGCGACGACGTCACCCTGGAGAACGGTGCAATCGTCGGCGCTGACGGATTCGGTTTCTCAAAAAACGAACTCGGCCAGTGGCAAAAGATTCCGCAATCAGGTCCGGTCCGCATCGGTGACCGCGTCGATATTCAGGCCAACGCCTGTGTCGATCGCGCAACCGTGGGCGTCACGGAGATCGGCGATGGAAGCAAGATCGACAATCTCGTCCAGATCGGACACGGATCGCGCGTTGGCAATGACACCCTCGTTTGTGCCCAGACTGGACTCGCGGGCTCTTCCGTGATCGGGAATAACGTAATCCTCGCCGGACAAACCGGCATTGCCGGCCATTGCACTGTGGGAGATGGCGTGATCCTTACAGCTCAATCGGCAGTCAGCCACGATGTGCCGCCGGGCAAGATCATCTCCGGTTCGCCGGGATTCGACAACCGTGTCTGGCTTCGTGCCGTCACCATCTTCCAGCGGCTTCCGGAATTACTGAAGCGCCTCGACCGGCTCGAGAAGCGCGTCGCCGCGATTTCGCCTTCCAGAGAAACCACGCAAGACCCCAGGAGCCAGGAATGAGAGATTTCCTCGGCTCTCACTTCGCCACCCGAGTCGCACTCCTCTTCTCCGTGGTTTTCCTGAGCGCCTGCCATTCCTACCACATCGAACTCACCATTCGAAACCAAACCGGCGGCTCCATTTCCCTTCTCGAAGTGGACTACCCGAGCGCGAGTTTTGGTAAGGATACGCTCGCGACCGGCGCAGATTTTCACTACAGGATTCAGGCTCGCGGCAGTGCACCGATCAAAATCCAATACACGGCCGCAAATAGCCGCCAGGTTCAGATCACGGGCCCGACGCTTTACGAAAAACAGGAGGGCAAGATGGACGTTGTCCTTCTACCGGATGGAAAAGCCGGCTTTCAGCCAAATTTGACGCCGGCGCGCTAACGTTACTTCGAATCTTCCCGCGCGCCGGCAGTCTGCCAGCCGCGGTACTCATCTCATCCGGTTCCTTGCCGATAAATGCTTTGGGATTTTGATGTGACTCGAAACCCGAAGCATCGTGCAAAACCTGCCCTGTCGCAGTGGATGCGGCGATACGGATTTGTCTGGCGGTTAATCGGCTGCTTCAGTCTCATTTTTGCATCGGCCGTCGTTGTCGCACTTGGAAATTGCGGACGATTCATCTGGTTTGCAAACGGTATCGGCCTCTCCTACCTCCTCCTCGCACCCCGGTGGCGTTGGAAATACTATCTCGGCGCGTTCATTGCGGGAATATTTGTCGCTCGCATTCTTGTCTATCCCTATAGCGTCTCTGTTGGCCTGGTGCACGCATTTTTCAACTCGGGTGAAGTCCTGCTGGGTGCCTTCGCTCTCCGAAAACGATCAGCCGTGCTTCCTCGCTTCACTCAGCAGCGATACCTGTTCCGATTTACCTCGCGGGCGGTCCTCGCCGCGCCCATCGTGACAGCAATTTTGTACGCAGCCGCGCGCTGGCCCTTAACCGGGACTTATCCGTGGTCGTTCGTGCTCAACTGGTTTTCGACCGATGCGCTCGGGATCACGGTCACGACACCAGCATGTGTCTCCATCTTCCAGTCTCACCTTCCGCTATCATCCCAACACGACCGGCACTGGATTCTGCTGATCGTCCTGATTCCAGTCACCATCGCGGCATTCTGCCAGTCCCACCTTCCAGTCCTTTTCATGATCTATCCGCTCGTCGGGCTAATTCTCTTCCGATACGGACTAGGCTGGGCAGCCGTGAGCACGCTGTTTGTTGCCGCAGTCGGAGGCGCTTGCACGATTCGGGGCCTCGGACCTTTCGCTATTGCCAGCCCGGCCATTTCCCGCAGCCCGACTGTCTTGCTGCAACTCTACATCGCTTCCGGTATGTTTCTCGTCTTCTCGGCTGGATCTGTCATGGAGGCTCTGCGTGAAACGGAGCGCCGGCTTCGCGAAACCGTCTACCTCCACGATCTCGTGACCGAGAGCTCTCGAGACGTCATTATCCTCGCCGATTTCAAAGGCCGGCGTAGTTATGTCTCTGCCGCAGCATCCACCTTGGGAGGATGGAACAGGGACGAATTGCTCGGTATGAGCAGCCTTGATCTCGTCCACCCTGACGATCACCTCAAAGCGCTGTCGATCGTTCATCATATTCGCAAAGGCAGTGACGGCGGATTGTTGGAGTGTCGCGTGAAAAATAAATCCGGCCAGTATGTCTGGGTCGAATCCAACCTTCGTCCCGTGCGCGATCCAAACACCGGGGCGCCGATCGGCATTCTGAATATGGTGCGCGACATCTCCCGGCGAAAACTTGCCGAGGATGATCTGAAACAGGCCAACGCCGCACTGGAGGCGCTCGCCATCACTGACCCCCTCACGCACCTGTCAAACAGACGACATTTTGATAGGCGTCTTGCAGATGAGTGGCGTCGATGCACACGCCAGGGTATGCCGCTGTCATTGCTCATTCTCGACGCCGACTGGTTCAAGTCATACAACGATACCTACGGGCACCCGCAGGGCGATCTGTGCCTCAAGCAAATCGCGGAATCCGCGCTGGAGGTAGTCACCCGTCCAGGCGACCTGGTCGCCCGCATCGGAGGAGAAGAATTCGCGATCATTCTGCCCAACACTACCAGCGAAGGCGCAATGCAGGTGGCTGGGTTCGTCTGCGAATCCCTTCGCCGCCGCCAGTTGCCTCACAACGCCAATCCAGTCGGCCATGTAACTATTTCAGTTGGGTGTGCCACGACCCACCCTGCCAAGGGACAGCAAGCGAGCGCACTCATCCAGCGGGCCGACAAAGCTCTCTATGCCGCAAAACATGCCGGACGCAATCAGGTTTGCAGTGCAAACGACCTTCCGCTGGATCAACACACCAGGCTGGCCGTATAAACGTCCAAAACAAAATGGGAGCCGAAGCTCCCATTTGGCGATGCAAGGTCGTCTCTTATTTGGTCAACGCACCATGCTCTGAAACATCGACGAATTCAGCAGGTTGTTGAAATCCCCGTCTGAAGTCGCGAAGTGAATCGTCAACAGCCCCGAGTTTGAGCTGATATCCGTTGCTGACAGAGCCGCCTTCTCGGTCTCGTTGCCGCTCATCTTCTTGTAAATCACCGCCGCCGACAGCAGAGACGAAACGGTTGCCGCTGCAAAAGAATCTCCCGTCGAGATGGTCAGATCGAACTTCACGCCGTGCGTAAAGTCCATCCCGTACCACGACGACTCGAGACGCTTGCGCACCGACTCATAATCCGCTACAGATCCCGCTTCGCCCAGCACGCTCTTCATCATGATCTGCGTCCCCTTCTTGTCGAGAACGCTCCAGAGCGATGCAGAATCCACTGTCCGCATTGCGTCCATGATGGGCCCATTGGTCAGCATGCCCGGCGCAAGACCATCGCGAACATCGAGAGCCGCCTTTACAGCTTCGGAACTTCCGAAAACCATCGTCGAGGGATCTACAAAGCAAAGCACCATCCCGGTTCGCGACAAAGGATAAACACGATTGGTGCGGATCATCTTGGGCGCGATCTTCTGCTTGCGGAAATTGGCCAGAATATCCGCCCCGTCGAACTGCCCCTGCGCGATTCCCACGGTTTCCAGCTGATCGGCAGTGGAACCTGACGCGAAAGAGAGCAAATGCCAATTGATCCACATCGTGGTTATCGTTGAGGCCCGACTTGCGCAGCGCGTCTTCAAACTGCTTGAGATCCGGCGGCATCACCCTGTCTCGCAACTGCATCGCGGTATTCGAGTTCTGCATGGCCCGATAGTCGATCACGACTAACTGCTGCACATCATGTGGGATCGACGACCGTGCGTCGCCCGTAAGCTGCGCGGCCGGGGCAGACACAGCCATCGCCGCCAACAGGGCGGGAAAACTAACTTTAGCAATGACCTTTAACACTTTTTCTTCCTCCGGGAAGCCGGAATGGCTCTCCGTAATTGTGGTAGCGGGAGCAGCATTGCACTTACAATCCTGCATATTCATTTTACCGCTGTATAGGTTTTAGACGTGTCAAGCCTGCGTATTGGTACTGTTACCTCCACCAGGCCACGCCACCGGCGAATCAAGACGCCTCTCGAGGATCTTCGTTTGATCATCGAATTCTATTAACTGACGCATCCATTCGCTTTCCCGCTCACAGGCAGCCTCCGGAATAAGTCCAATAACTTCTCCTTCCACCGGAGCCGTCTTGTGACGTAACGCCAGGCGCGACACCGCGCTGTACACCTGGGAGACAGGCGTCGCTTTGAAGTCGGTGATGTTCATGGAAAGCTGCGCACGTCCATGCGCCATAATCCCCATCGCCTTGACCCCGTGAAGACCTCCAAACGCCGCACGCACCTCGCGGGCAATCGCCCTCACCACCCCGACATCCGTGGAGTCGAAGTAGACGTTGTACGTGACCAGAAATTTGCGCGCACCCACGATGCACGCCCCAGCCGTCGGATGCAATCCCGGTCCGCCCAGATCGGGCCGCCGGGCCGCTTCCTTCCGAACTGCATCGCGAAGCCCTTCAAACTGGCCGCGGCGCACGTCATCAAGGTTCGCTCGATCGGGACGCGACGCGGCCGCCTCGTAGAAATAAACCGGCACTCCGAAGCGGCGCCAGATTTCAAGCCCCGCCTGGCGCGCCAGCATGACGCACTGCTCGAGTTTGATCCCTGAGACCGGCACAAATGGAACCACGTCCGCGGCCCCGACACGAGGGTGCTGCCCCTCCTGCCGCGTGAGGTCGATGAGCTCTATAGCCTTTCCTGCCCCGCGCACCGCCGACTCCAGAACCGCCGACGGCTCGCCTGCGATGGTCACCACGGATCGGTTGTGGTCCGCATCCATCGTCCAGTCCAGCAGGCGCACCCCGTCCATGCGCATTGCGGCAATGATTGCTTCGACACGTCGAGCGTCTCTGCCTTCAGAGAAGTTCGGAACGCATTCGACCAGGGCCTCTGTCATCTTCCTCTTTCAACTCGCACGCGAACCCGGTCCACGCTCTGAGCATTGCCGACTATCTCCAGAACGTGTAACCAACCTGTACCTGCCACAGCGCATTCACTCCAGGATTGCGATCTCCCAGCGACGCCGAGGAAATATGCACGCCATTGGCGCTCACATCGATTGATCGCTTGTTTCCCGTAAAGAAGTGGGCGCCGATACCACCCTGCGGTGAAAAATTCCAAACCGAAGTTCCACCTGGAAAACCATGCGGTACGAGCACATCCGGTGGAAATTTATGGGTCGTATAAATCACGCCGCCCGCAGCCTGAAACCACGGCTGAACCTTCTTCATCGGTGTTAGAAAATTCCAGCGGAAAATTACAGGCATGATGCTCGCCCCGGTGTAGGTGCCGCCGCCCACCGGATAGCTGTAAACCTGCCCTTGATAGACAAACGTCTGATCATGCGGAGCCGGAGTGTACGCCTGCCAGAACGGCTGCACGTTGAACGCGTATTCAAATTGTCCGCTGAAAATCCAGGCATGCACCGGAGGCGTCAGAATCTTCCCCGCCTGTCCACCGGCAGCGAAGAAGCGAAACTGCGAGCGATCGCCGCCAATCCCGTTGCCGAAGTTCACAAACGGGCCGTACTCCCAACTGCGCTGGTTCCTAACTTGAGCAACCGGTGAGTCTACAACCGTTTGTGCCGTGATAATCGCCGTTGCGCTGAAAACCGCCAATGCCAGCAATAAAAACTTCGCAGTCGAGATCAACGTTCTTCCTTCTCTCCATCAGAAAATCCGCACGGCATGAAAAAGGCCGCCATCTTCAGGCGGCCTTGGGTTTGCCAGCCTGTCTGTTCCTTATCCCGCTACCTGCTCCATCTGTTCCGCGCTCATGTCGAAGTTCGAATAGACGTTTTGCGTATCGTCGAAATCTTCGAGAGCCTCGAGCAGCCGGATCATCGCATTCGCCTGCTGGCCTTCGAGCTTCGTGTAAGTCGAAGCAATCATCGTCACTTCGCTCGATACGGTAGCAATATTCGCAGCCTTCACGCCGCCCAGAACAGCTTCGTAAGCGTTCGGTTCGGTCACAATCTCCCAGACGTCGCCCTCATCGCGAAGGTCTTCGCCGCCGTGCTCCAGCACGATGTCCATCAACTGCTCTTCGGTCGCAGCCGGCTTCTCGATGTCGATTACGCCCTTCTTCGAGAACATGTGCAGAACAGAACCTGTCGAACCGAGGTTGCCGCCGTTTTTCGAGAACGAGTGCCGGATCTCGCTCACCGTGCGGTTGCGGTTATCCGTCAAAACCTCGACGATAATGGCAACGCCACCCGGGCCATAGCCCTCGAACGTGATCTCTTCATAGTTCACGCCCTCGAGTTCGCCCGTGCCGCGCTGAACGGCGCGCTTGATGTTGTCCGCGGGCATGTTTTCAGCCTTGGCTGCCAGAATCGCTGTGCGCAGTCGCGGGTTGCCATCCGGATCCCCGCCGCCATTTTTCGCGGCAATGGAGATTTCCTTGATCAGGCGAGTGAAGATCTTGCCGCGCTTGGCATCCAGCGCGCCCTTTTTGTGCTTGATTGTCGCCCATTTCGAATGGCCGGACATGAGAACCTCAATCGGACGTGAAAATGACGGCGCGCAGTGCGCCGCCCTTGTGAGTATATCACTGGATCGCTTGGACTAAGAACTGCCACAAAACGCGAGACTTCGACGTCTTCCAGCTCGCTCCCGAGACTATCTTCCGGTCACCAGACATGGCATGCGTTGGCCGGCATCATCGGTTGCCCTTTTTTGCACCCGAATGCCTGCCAGAAGTCAGACATATTCTGCACCACGCCGTTGATCCGGAACATATCCGGAGAGTGAGGATTCGTCTGCACCTGTAACCGAATCTGTTCGGGTCGCATCGTCCCGCACCAGTTCTGAGCATAGGCAAGGAAGAACTGCTGCACCGGCGTGTACCCGTCCTGTTTTGCCGTCAGGTCGATATTCTTGCGCTTGGCATCGGCAAGGAAAGCCAGAAACGCGAGCCGAAGTCCCCCATTGTCTGCCGTGTTCTCTCCCAGCGTGAGCTTGCCGTTCAGCTTCACATCGTCAATGGCGACAAATGACCCGTACTCCGACGTTTCGCAGTCCGTCATCGCGTTGAATTTCTTCGCATCCTCCGGCGTCCACCAGTCCGAGAGATTTCCGTCGCCATCAAACTTTGCTCCCTGGTCGTCAAATCCATGCGTCAATTCGTGACCGACAACAGCTCCGATGTGGCCATAGTTCTCTGCATCTGTGGCCGCCGGATCGTAAAACGGCGTCTGCAGAATGCCTGCCGGAAAATTGATGTCGTTCATGCTGTGCGTTGTAATACGCATTCACCGTCGGAGGCGTCATTCCGAATTCGGTCCGGTCTACCGGCTTCCCCAGCTTCGCCAGTTGCCGCCTGCTCTCAAATTCGTCAGCTCGCCAGGTATTGCCCAGCGCATCGCCGCGAACAATTTGCAACTTCGAGTAATCCCGCCAGTGATCGGGATACCCAATCTTATTCGCCACCTTGTTCAGCTTCGCCTTCGCCTTCGTCTTCGTTTCGGGTCCCATCCAATCGAGGGTGTCGATCTCGGCATCGAGAGCGGCTTCGATGTCGTGAACCATCTGAAGCGTATAAGCCTTGCTTGTTTGCGGAAACTCCGAAGCAACGTAAAGCTGCCCCAGTGCCTCGCCGATCGCTCCATCCGTCGTATCCACGCAGCGCTTCCAGCGCGCTCTCTGGACCGGCTGTCCATTCAGCTTGATTCCGTAAAAGTCGAAGTTTTCATCGTCGAGGGCCTTCGGCAGTGTGGTGCTGTCGACAGAATTGATGAGCTGCCAGCGCAGATAAATCTTGATCGTCTCCATGTCCGTGGAGTCAATCACCTTCTGCAGCCCGGCAAAGAACTCCGGAGAGGTCACGACCACGTTGTCGACTGGCGGTACTCCCACACCTGCAAACAAGTGTTGCCAGTTGATCGCCGGCGTCAGCCCAGACAGTTTTTGAATCGGCATCGGGTGGTAGATATTCTTCGGATCGCGCCTCGATGTGACATCCATCGACACCTTCGCAAGAGCAGTCTCCAGTTCCATTACTTTCCGGGCGTACGCATCTGCGCGATCGGCAGGCTCGCCCATAAGCTTGAACATGTTTGCAATGTGCTGCACATACTGCTTGCGCGTGGTTTCAGCGGCATTCCCTGTCCTGAAGTAGTAGTCGCGCTCCGGCAATCCGAGCCCGGCCTGGTCCACGGCCATCACTTCCTTCGTTGCATCCTTGAAGTCCTGGATCACCCCCACGCCCATAAACGCGCTCACATTGATTAGCTGAAACCGTGCAAGCAGCTCCGTAAGCGCGCTCTTGTCTTTCAGCGCCCCGATTCGATCCAGCTCAGGTTGAACCGGAGTCAGGCCGCGCTTCTCAATCGTCTCTGTGTCCATGCATGTTGCGTAGAAATCGCCGATCTTCTGCTCATTCGGCGAACGGCTGGGGTTATCGGCAGACACCTTCTCCAGCAGATTGCGCAGGATCGGTTCGTTCCTCTCGATCAGCAGATCGAAGGAATCAAATTCAGAACGGTCCTGCGGTATGGGATACACCTTGCTGAAATTTCCGCAGGCGTACGCCGCAAAGTCGACGCACGGATCAACGCTTGTATTCATCAGCCGCTTCTCAAGAGACGACATGGCCTCAATCTTCTCGGGAGGAGCGGTTGTTGCCTGTGCGCAGGCAGCTTGCGCAAATGCGCCAATGACTACGGCAACAAAAAAGAAGAGCAAACGGCGTCCACAGACTCGCATAATCCCACCTCCACTTGGAAAGGAGAAACAACGGTTCACGATTGGGCAAGGACCTTGGAAATAACGGGTGAAGCGAGGGAATTGTACAGCAATTTTTCAACCCTGAATGCCGGAAAGTGCTGCACTCAACCCGCACGGGGACAAATCGTGCAGTACCGGGTTCACAGAAGTCAACAAATTGACCGGCGTTCATTGGAAATCGACACGCCCGCAAGCTGACGTCTCAAGAGTCTGTTGCTGTAAGCTTCGTAGGGAATAAAGATGCGTAAACGAGGCGCAGGCAGCCTTGCTGAAGACAACTGCGAGCGACTCAGATCGTAATGCTGCTTTCCGCATATCCTCAAAATTATTAGCGCCCGCCCGAGCCAGGAGGAAAGACTATGCAATGGATCACTCGCCGTGCCTTCATCGGTACCGGTGCATCTGCGGCCCTCGCGACCGTGGCTTTACCCGCGCTCGCCTCTCCGGCCAAGGTGCGGTTCAAGGTTGGGGTAACGGATTGGAACCTGAAGCTCGAAGGCAAGATCGAAGCCATCGCTCTGGCTAAGCAACTGGGGTTCGATGGCGTGCAGATCAGCATCGGCAAGGGGACTGACACACTCCCTCTCTCCGATCCCGCGCGGCAAAAAGCCTTCCTCGATGAATCCAGGCGAGAGGATCTGCCAATCGAATCACTTTGCCTCGAAATCCTGCATCGGAACTACCTGAAATCTGATCCGCTGGGACAGCGTTGGGTCGCCGATTCGATTCCCATCGCGAAAGCCATGGGCGTGCGTGTCGTGCTCCTTCCCTTCTTCGGAAAGGGCGCCCTCGATACCCCAGCCGAGATGGACAAGGTTGGAGACATCCTTAAAGAAATCGCCCCCGCTGCCGAAAAGGCCGGTGTCATACTGGGCCTCGAAGATACGATCTCCGCACGCGACAATGTCCGGATCATGGATCGTACCCAGTCTCCCGCCGTGCTTACCTACTACGACGTCGGGAACTCAACCAACAATGGATTCGACGTTGTGAAGGAGATCCGCTGGCTGGGCGCTGCACGAATCTGTGAGGTGCATCTGAAGGACAATCCTCACTACCTTGGTGAAGGGACGATCGACTTCAAAGCAGTCATCGATGCGCTCGCTGATATCGGATTTGACCGGTGGGCCCAGCTTGAAACCGACTGCCCTGCGTCGGTCGATGCCGATATGCGCCGAAACCTGAAGTACGTCAGGAGCTTGATCGCGGCTCGCGACGCCGCATGACGAGTGAACCACTTCACTAGCTTTTCTGTTCAGATTGCGCCGGCAGACACTTTGACCGCAATCGAAGGAAAATCGGCGCCTCCCTCAATGAGGAGGCAGGAAGTTTTTACTACTGGTTTCGAGCCGGCATGAGGTTGCCCAAAATATGCAAATCGCGGCGACTCGACCGTCTCGCCCCGTCTCGCCCCGTCTCGCCAATGATGCATCAGTTCTGGCGGACGCCGGGGGCCTGATCCCTGCATGGCCTCAACTGCTGAATGACCAGGAGTTTACCCTTCCCTTACACTCCCGCAGCGGACACGTGGTCTGCAATTCACCGGCAAAATGCGAGAGCAAGCCAACCCCCTTCGGCATTCTTGCTTCTGACCCTTGAACGCCTGCACTGGCCATCTCTGAGTTCCGCTGAGGAGAACATTCCCTCAGTCGAACAGAGTTGGAAATAACCCATAGATTGAGGAGGAAGTTTATGAAAACGAGCGTTCACCTTAGAGAGTTTCCCGCTCTCATTCTGGCTGCAACCCTATGCTCATCTACCGCCGGCCTGGTCGCGCAAAGTAACAGCAATCCGCCGCCGGCGCAGGGTCAGCAACAACAAGCCCCCGCAGAGAACAAAACATTCACAGGCAAGGTCCAGAAGCTACCCAACGGTCAATATGCCTTGGTCACAGGCCAAACGCCTGACGGCAAATTATCCGGTCACTTTCTCGACGATCAGGATGATGCAAAAAAATACGATGGAAAAGATGTGAAGGTCACGGGAACCTTTGACACCGCGTCCAACACCATTCACGTCACCAATATCGAAGCCGCATAGTCGGTGCCTGCTATGGCAAGGGGGAGAACCGCTGTCTCCTGGAGGTTCTCCCCGAATGCCAGAGACGAAGAAGATATTCAAGTTTGCCCAGGCTCAGAAACTGCCGCTGTCGTCTGACCCGCCGCCATCATCGAAGCCGCCCGCATCATCGAGACCTGAGCCTCCGTCGAAACTCTGATCTCCGAAGCTCGCCTGGTCGGCGAAGTCCGAGACATTGTCTGCCGCGCTCAGATCCCGATCGTTCGCGATCGATCCGGCATTCTGGTCGTCGAATCCTCGAAGATTGTCGCCGGAGTCGCTGATTCTCGGATCGTAGCCCGTGTTGCCAAACTGCCCCTGATCGGCCTCATGGTGCTCACCGTGTTCAGCGCCGCGACCAGCGTCGTCATAGTAGTTGTTGATAACTTCAACTGGACGTTCGCCCATACCAAACCCACCGATGCCGGGTCCACCCCAGCCATAGCCGCCGTGCCCAAAGCCGCGCAGAATTGATTCAACGCCTTCAAAGGCCAGCGCCCCCGCCGCCACTCCGGCGGCAGTCTGCAAAGCACCACTCAGAAAACTTGGCTGCCCTGCAGGCGCATATTGAGGCTGCTGCTGGGGTTGTCCATATGCCGGATACGACTGCGGCGGCGCGTACTGCTGGGGAACCCGCTGAAATCCGGGCGCGGGCGCCTGCTGCTGCATCGGTTGCCCAGGCTGTTGCTGAGGCGGCAAGGCCTCATCGTCCCGCTCACCCAACAAGCGGCCCAGAAAGCTGGTCGAATGCGCTGGACGCTGTTGCACCTGCTGCTGCAATTGCCCCACCTGGGCCCTGGCCTGTTCCAGGGCAATGTTCTGCACCAGAACTGTCTGCGCAAGCATATAGAGCGCATCAGGATTTCCGGAGAGCCGCTGCTTCAGCATCGCCTCCGCATCCGGATCTTTTTCTTGTAAGGGCGTCTGGTTGAGTCGATCGATCAGCGAGTTAAGAAGCTGTTCTTCCTGGGGAGTCACGTATCCAACCTCCGGCGGCCATCCAATTCGGGTCAGGCCGCTCCTCGTCATTGAGACGCGATCCCGTCCGCAAAGTTGCACCGCCGCACATCAGGTACGCAGGCCATCCTCTTCCGGTTCCGAGCCCTCGGTATCTACAGCCGGTATCTGCACTTCCGCAACTTGCCTCCAAACTTGCGAATCCCGCAGCTTTCCGGCACATCCACGATCTCCACGAACTTCGCGCCCGCGATCTCCAGGCTCCGGCGCGAAGCATCATTCTCCGGGTCGCACGTAATCCACAGCGGGTCGATCCCCAGCTTTCTCGCCAGCGGAAGAAGCAATCCCACAGCGCGCGCCGCGTAATGATGCCCTCGATGCGGACGGGTTAACCCCGTAGCCGATGTGCCCGGCATACTGTTCCACATGCGGCGTCGCACCAACGCGCAGATTGATCTGGCCCATCGTCTCTCCGCGCGAAATGCTCATCATGCGAAAGGAGTACGTGGGTACTTTATGAAACGAATGGACAGAGAAATCGACGAAGCTTAATTCGAGGTCGCCGTGACGCAAATCCAGCGGGCGAAGAACCTCAATGGCCTCGTCGATACTCGGAACAATGTCTTTCATTGGTATAGGGAAGGCGGATCTAAGAAGTTAGACGACCGTGGAACCCGGCAAGCCGCATCTTTTTTGATCCGCAGGTCCGGCACCTGCTAAAAACGCACCCCGGCCGCCGCATGCCGTCCAAACACGCCCGATCGCTGGACTAGTTGTGCCCAACCATCTCGAAGGCGCGAATCTCTTCCTTCCGAACCGTAAGCTGCTCAACCAGGTCCGTCCGGACCTCGTAGCCGCGGCCAGGCGTGTCCGGAACGATAATCTCCCCCTCCGGCGTCACTGTAACCTCGGGCTCGATGATGTCCTCGCTCCAATATCTTCCCGAAGCCGACACGTCCCCGGGCAGCATAAAGTTTTCCAGCGTCGCAAGTGCGATATTGTGGGCCCGGCCCACACCCGCCTCAAGCATACCTCCACACCAGACCGGGATGCCCCGCTCCTGCGCTGCGTTGTGCACCGCGATCGCTTCAGAAAAACCACCCACGCGCCCCAGCTTGATGTTGATGATTCTGCACGACTCCATCTCGATGGCCGCAAGCGCATCCCGCCGGTTGCGGATTGACTCATCCAGACAAATCGGCGTATTCATGCGCTTTTGCAGCATCGAGTGGAAGTAGAAATCGTCGTGCCAGAGCGGCTGCTCCACCATCAGCAGATCGAACGCATCAAACGTCGCCACATGATCCGCGTCGCGGAGCTTGTAGGCGGAGTTCGCGTCGCAGCTCAGCATGATGTCGGGCCACTGTGCGCGCACCTTCTCGAAAACCTCAACATCCCACCCCGGCTTGCACTTCAGCTTGATGCGCTGATAACCCGCCGCCAGTTCCCTTTCGATGATCTCCAACAAATCAGGAATCGACTTCTGTATCCCCAGCGAAACACCGCATGGAATCTTCTCGCGCACTCCGCCAATCAATTTCGAAATCGACACACCTTCGCGCTGCGCCTCGAGATCCCAGATCGCGTTCTCCAGAGCCGCTTTCGCCATGGGGTTGCCCCGGACAACATTGAAAATCTTCTGACAGTCCCCCCCATGCTCTGGATGCGCGGCCGCGAGCATCGGACCAAGTTCGCTCATGATCACTTGCCACGCTGTATCCGTAGACTCGCCTGAAAAGTGCGGCCGCTCGCCGGCCGTGCACTCGCCCCAGCCCGTCAACCCATCCGACCGGACCTCGGCAAGAAGAATTCTGCGATTTGTGGTCGTGCCGAAGCTTGTCTGAAAAGGCCGCACTAGAGGCATGTGCAGCTCGCGAAGCAGGATCCCATCGATTTTCATAGTTTTGCACTTCCTTCAGGTGGGGGCGAGTGAACATGATCTTAATTCAATCGCCAACAACTCTGAAAAACCTTTTCACCGTTACGCCGGCTGAGTCCAGCGTCCCAATTCGAACGCTCCGTTACCTTCTGAGTCTCGGGTGAAAGAGACCACGGTCAACCCTTTCGAAAATGCTTCCTGAAATTTGCGGCGATTCTCAGTCTGCAGTGCTAACGCCTTCTCCCGCCCCCCGGAAGAAGCCTTCCATTCGTAAATGGCGGATGGCACCAGTATTCGCTCCTCGATATTTCGCACTACTGCAGGTTTCCCATCGAGAGCACTCGTCACCCGCTCCGAGTCCAGATACCACTCGGCAACCAGGCGATCCGTCGGAAGTCCGGCTTGCAACCGCGATGAGGATACACCATAAAAATTCACGTAATAACTGCGAACGACCGCGCCGAGCTTGTGAATGTTTAGATGCGCATTCTTGATCTCCAGCGGATCGAACGTCCACTCCATCCGCCGGATCCCTCGTGCAAGTGCTTCACGCCGCTGCTCCAGCTTGAGTTGCGCCCCCACCCCGCGATCGCGATACCGCTCGCGCACCGCCAGCATGTGCGAGTGCAGATAAGGTTGTGGATTTCCGTTCGCCGAATTCTCCCCCGTCTTCACTCCCGGCAGAGACATCGCGAAGCCCACCATGGACTCGGGCGTACCGTTCGGCCCTGCCCCAGGCAGCTCCGTATCGAACGCTCCGATTACCTGACCGCCGATCTTCTGCCCCACCAGAAACGCTTTGCGCGGAATGATGTCGCTCTCGTCGTAGCCCCACGTTTCAATTTGGAGCTGCACGCACGCTTCCAGTTCATCGTGTCCTGCACACGAACGGATCAGGATCATGGACGCACCTCTGCTCCCGATCCCGCCGAACTTTCGTCAGCCAACCTGCGTTTTGCCGTCACCCACAAAGCTTCCAGTTCCTCCGGTTTCAATTCTTCCAGCGGCTTCGCCGAAATCAATTCCATCTCTTTAAAACGCTGTCGAAAACGCAGATTGCAGCCGCGTAAAGCCATCTCCGCGTCCACACCAAGGTGGCGGCCCAGATTCACAACCGTAAAAAGCAGGTCGCCAACCTCCGCCTCTACCCGCGCTTCCACCTGCGCATGACCTGCCTGTCCCTTCAGTTTCTCAGCCGCGGCCGCCTCGACTTCCAGTTCCGACGTCTCTTCCTGCAGCTTCGGCAGCAAGTCCCGCCAGTGCGGCCAGTCGAATCCCGCCTTCGCCGCCCTTGATCCCAGCTTCGCCGCCTCAGCTAACGCAGGCATCGCACGCTGTACGCCGTCGAGTCTCGATTCTGCTCCAGAAGATAAAACGGCCCGCTGCTGTTCCGCCTGCTTGATTTCTTCCCAGTTGCGAAGCACTTTTGCTGAGGAGCCATCAACTGCTGCATCAACGACTGCGGCATTCCCAGCCGCCCGCGATGCCTCTTCGCCAAACACATGCGGATGACGCCGGATCAGCTTACGGTTTAGTTGATCGAGAACTTCGGCAATCGTGAAGTGACCCTCGTTTGCAGCCATCTCCGCATAAAACAGCACCTGCAGCAGCAGATCGCCGAGTTCCTCCGCCAGGTGCGGAAAATCTCGCCGCTCGATCGCGTCGAAGACTTCGTAGGCCTCCTCGAGCGTGTACTTGCGGATTGTATCGAAAGTTTGTTCGCGGTCCCACGGGCATCCGCCGGGAGCCCGCAACCGCGCCATGATCGACGCTGACTGCTCAAACAGCATCGCAGCCCGCGCGGGATCGGTCAGAAGAATTTTGGGCTCCTCGGAATTGGAGCTCTCAGGCGGGGCGTCCATGTGCCTTCATTCTAAATCGCCGGTAAGCTCCGCCCGCAAGCTGGGTTCCCATACGGAAGGCTTCGAAACCTTCCGTCAGTTCGCAGCGTGATTCAGTTGGGCATCGACAAAATAGAAATCTTCAACGCTCCCCCGGTTCCCATTGCAAAGCGAGAACAACTCGAGAGCTTTGCCCGTCGGGGTGATATGGGTCTCGTTGCTCCCCAGCAGCACCGGTGCACTGGCGGCTTTACTCTTCTCAATCAATTCCAGGCTGACTAGAGTTGCGAGGTCACGCTCGATCTGCGGTCCCCGCGAGCCTACCGTCGACGCAAGTTCTCCGGTGTCGCACGCCAGAGACTCCGCGGACAACTCCCCCGTTTCCGACATAGTCTTCCTGGCTCTCGTGCACACAACCGTCATGATGCGGACGGGAATTGACGTGAGCTGGCCGAAAAGCTCAACAACCTCCTGCTTCGCCTCTTCTCCCCGGTTCGTCGATGCCGACGAAATAAGAAGGCCCGACCAGAAACCCCGCAGCCATTCTTCGTCCGTGCTTGACCCGACCTCAAGAATGCGCACCGCCACTTGTGGACTCACTCGCAGGTTCGCCCGCTCGTCGATGTCTCCCGTATCCCGGTCAAGAATCGCGACTGCTTTCAGTGCAAGCGATACCGCATTCAGAACCTTGTGGCTGCTTGCCCTGGTTCGAACCCACTCTCCAATTTCATCGACCCCATCAGGGCAGATGCGGCTTAGAAACGCGAAAGCCTCCACCATTCTCACCAGGCTCTGCATGTCTCCCGGCCTTGTCTGGTCTATCAGTGACCCCAGCAGCGCCTCCCAACGGCGCGACTCTGGATCGTCCTTCGACCAGAGAAACGAGAATCCCACCCCATCCGGTCCGCACCGGATCACTCTTGCTTGTGTGGTGATTCGACGCGCCGGATCCGGATCCAGTGGACCTTCTCTTTGCAGGGTCAGCGTAACAATGGCGCCAGGCTGCCACCGCGCTTCGGTGACGATATAAAGACCCGAGGAACTGATATCTCTGACCATGTCCTGCGCCAGATCAGAGCCGCTCCATCGGTAGGCAGCAAACTGCTGAACCTGTCGCCGCTCCGCTCTGTCGGCTTCCGGCGCGAGAAACTTCTCGAGCTTGCCGAATGCCGCCGCGATCGCATCGGGATCGGGTTTCAGTACCTTTCCCAGCCAGCTGGCACGTCCGCCCATTGAACCTCCACTTTCGGGTTTTGGCGTGTAAATTCAATGTATTATTACCGAACCCCAACTGCGGGAGCATGCCCTAATGGTGCAATGAACTACTCCGAAGTACCGCATCCCCTTCCGCCTCAATCCGCCTCATAGACCTGCAACTCCGCCCGCCGGCACGTTGGCCGGACAGCCCAGACAGAGCCTCACGCCGCCTTCATCGCAAGACGAGCCGTAAGGTTTAAGCGCCCTTTCACTTGAGCTGATTGCTATTTGTTCGCTACGAAGCTGGCCAGCACCTTGCCCGTGGAATCGATCAGATCCAGTCGTCCCTGGTTGATCTTCCAGGTGCTCGTGTTCGATAGCGCTTGAAGGAAATCCCTCTCCGTATCCATTCCCTGCGGGCACATCATCATCGTGCCTGCCAGTTTGCCGAACTTCAGCTGGCTGCCATCGAGCTGATAACTCCCCATCAGGCGATTGCATCCTCCCGACCCGCTCACCCGGTGCGAAGAGGGATCCAGTTCGAAATACGCCTCCTTCGTCTCGGAACCTGAACCAACCGGCGTCTCGCCTAAGACCGCCAGCTTCCAATGCGTCCTTTCCAGGGATCCGGTTGCTCCCGGTCCCTCGCTTGCTGCGGACGTTGTCGAGCGCTTCAGATCGTAATTCAGTTTGGATTGGATCTCGTTCCCATCGCCGTCAAGTTGTCTCAGAGTATCGGAATCGACAAGTTTGAACTTGCTGGTCGAGTTGTGGCCTCCGTGCAACACCAGCACACCGCCGTCGTTCGCCAGTTCCCACGTGCCGACGTCCTCAAAACTCGCATTGCGATCCTCATACGTCATCGATGAAGTGAAGCTGTGATCCTGCTTGAGTTCCAGACGATACCGAATTCCCGGACAATCCGCGCACGGCATCGTACCCGCAAATGTGGCCGGCAAATCTTGCAATGGAGACTTGGCCGTTCCCCCTCCTGCGGCTCCGCTCTGAGTCACTGGGTCATACTCATAAGTCCCGCCATCCGCCATCAAAGCTAGAAACAGATGTCCGTCCTTCATCGTGTAGGACCGAACGTACTCCCAGTCTTTGACGAACCGATCGTTCAGCGCCGACTGCGGGCACATCGCCCGTGTCAACGCCATCGGTCCGAATCGAATCTCGCTCTTTCCCGCGGAACTCCACGACCCGTGCCCCCGGTTGCAGTCAACACGAACGTTGACGCCTCCATTCCGATCAAAGCTGATCGCGTACTTCGCCGCATCATCCGGAGTAAGCACCGCCTCCATCGCCAGCCTGAAACTTCGCCAGTTGCCACGAAGTTCCGCCGAGATCGCTCACTGCGTCCTGCGAGGGCGTTTGTGCATGACTTACACTCGCAAATCCAGAGAGGATCAGCGCCAGACATCCGGCCTGGCTCCAAATTTTCGTCATGAATACCTCGCGAAGAACCCGGTCACTCCCTCATTTTCCGCGAACCATCGGCGCCCCAGCGATATTCAGATGGACGCGGTAAATGCTGCTGCTGGCCGCAATGTAGAGCGTCTTCCGGTCGGCGCCGCCCCAGGCCACATTTGCCGATTTCTCCGGCATCACGATCGTTCCCAGCGGCTTCCCTTCCGGCGTAAAGATCCAGACGCCGCCCGGCCCCGTGCTGTATACGTTCCCCTTTTCGTCCACCTTCATTCCGTCCGGTGCGCCTGGCCGTGTGTCTGCCGTCGCATCGTAAAACAGCTTCGCGTCCGTGAGGCTTCCGTCGGGCTGCACCCGATACCGCATCCAGATCTTCTTCGGCTCCGAGTTGTCGACATACAGATACTTTTCGTCTGGAGAAAACGCGATTCCATTGGGCCGCGTCAGATCGGAAACAAGCAGCTGGAGTGCCCCGCGATCGGGCTGCGAACCGGGCTTCTGCTCAAGTGCCTGGGGAATCCGGTACACCCCATTCATCTTCAGTTCCTTCTCCTGATCCGTATCCTGCTGCGAACGCAACCCGTAGGGTGGATCGGTGAAATACAAGGAACCATCCGATCTGTACACAAGGTCATTCGGAGAGTTCAGCTTCTTCCCCTGGTAATTGTCTGCAAGGATCGTGATCGGGCCATCCTTGCTCAGCGACTCGAAGCGATACACATCTCGCTGCGCATGACCCGCAACCGTGAGCCTGTTTTGCACATCGAGCGTCGCGCCGTTCGAGCCAGGCTCTGGCCCGCCGTAAGGAGCGCTTCCCCTATATCCGCTGGGCGTCAGGAACATGGAAACGCCCTGGCCGGGGGTCCACCTTCGGATACTGTCGCTCGGGATCTCGGCGAAGTACAACGAGCCATTCAGCCACACCGGCCCCTCTACCCACTTGAATCCCGTAGCGATCCGTTCGAGCTTCGCGTCCTTTGGAACGATCTGGTCGATCGCAGGATCGAGCCTGTCCAGCTTGACCGGCGTGGAATCGAGCGGCACCGTCTCTACCGGAGCCGCCGGAACATTCAGTCGGGCAGTCGCATTCCGATTGCCGCCGCCACCATCAACGATGGAACAACCACTTTCATTCGATCCATCAAGACCTTCCCTCCAGAACGCGTCCCATTCTTTCGCCTTGCCTCTCAAATCTGCAACATTGATTCGCTTCCCGTCAACCCCAGCCCCTTCTCGCAATGTCAATACCCGCGAAGGGCAACAGAAGGCTAAGCCCCTCATTTCGACATGCGAAAAACGTCGACGTGCTTTGCAGGTATATTACCCTCCTTGGTGCAAACTATGTTCAGTATCAACATCTGCGCAGAGCCCGGACTTTATGGTCATGTGAGCCTCGCCATGGGCACCAGAATTCGCGGTATAATTCCTTTGAAGAGAATAATTTAGGAGCTAACCGCCACAGAAGGAATAACTTACAGCTGTGCCCAGCCCAAACCTTATGATTCAGAGGTATTTAGCCGCAAAGGGGAGAGGGGTGGACACTCCCAACTGCTAAACATGCTCGCCGCCCTCGGTCGACGGTCTGACCTCGACCCCGGTCGATCCAGCGGCCGTATACTCAACCTTCCCGGTGAATCTTACGCATACAATGATCAGCATCTCTCGGCACAATCCTCGCTGGCCTCCTTGGCCTCGCCTTCGGCAGCTTCCTGAACGTCTGCCTGAGCCGATGGCCCGAGGGCGAAAGCGTAGTCACCCCCCCCTCCCACTGCCGCACCTGCGGGAGAACCCTGGCCTGGTGGGAAAACATCCCGGTGGTAAGCTGGCTAGCCCTCCGCGCCCGCTGCCGAACCTGCAACGCAAAAATAAGCTGGCGCTATCCGCTGGTGGAGCTTTCCATTGGAGTTCTGTGGGCTATCGCAGCCTGTCGTTCAATCTCAATCATTACTTCACCGCAAGTCCCAACAAATGTGTTCTGGGAAGAGGTAATCATCGCGTTGAGCGTGATGGCGTTTATATGGCTTGTCGTAGCTCTCGCCTTCCTTGACGCGGAGCATCTTTGGCTTCCGAATTGGCTCACGTTGCCCGCCATTGCAATCGGGATTGTCTTTAAAGCTGCTCTCGCCGCAATTGGGTATTACGTTCCGACATGCAGGGAGTGTGGCTATGTTCCCCTGGGATGCTGGGATTGTGTCTCACCATTTCGCGCAGTGGTCATGAGCTTGTTAAGCGCTAGTGTCGCCGCAGCCTTGATTCTTCTCATCCGCTGGACCTACTGGCTCATCCGCCGACGCGAAGGCATTGGCCTCGGCGACGCCAAATTGATGGCCATGCTCGGCGCATGGCTCGGCCTCTCCGGCGCGCTGCTTTCCTTCGGTATCGGTGTTGTCCTCGGAGCATTATTCGCGCTGATCGCCTTAGCCATTCCCGCCGCGCGTCGCGAATCCGATACATGGCTCGCCGCCAAACTGCCCCTGGGAACTTTCCTCTGCATCGGCGGAATCATCACCGCCCTCTGGGGCCAGCCAATCATCGCCGCCTACTTCCACTGGGCAGATTTCTAAGCCGTCCACAACCTCTGTCATTCCGACCGACCAACGGGAGCGGAGGAACCCGCAGTTGCTACTGCTTTTGTCCCTGGCTCTGCGACACCGCCGGCGCATTCGCGAGTTCAGGACTCTTCAGCAGCTTCTTCGCCTGCTTCGAGTGCTTGCTCTCCGGATCGTCGTAGTCCACAACTTTCTGGTAATTCGCCTTGGCCTCTGCAAAATTGCCTAGACCGCGCTGCGCCTCCGCAATGCCCCAGTAAACATCCGGATTCTCAGGATCGTTGACTTGCGCCGACTGGTACCGCGAGAGCGCCGCCCTCCAGTTTTTGCGGCTCAGTTCGTATTCACCAACGCTCTCGTCCTGTTTCGCCGTCACCGGTTGATTCTCCGGTTCCTTCAGCTTGCGCCCGTGTTTGTCGGTTCGTTCTTCATCCGGAATGTTTACCTCGCGGGTGCCCGCAAGGCTCGAACTGAACCCATCCGAAGACGATTCACCGGGAGAAGGATCATCGGGACTATGCGCAGGATCGGAGTCGCTCTTCAACAGGCTCGTCGTACCCGCGCTTTCGCTCGCAGGTTCCGGAGCCGGAACCGGAGCGGGAGTTCGATTGCCGTTGGTCGGAACGACCGGAATATTGGTGGTGTCTTCAGGAAACGGATTCGATTCGGTCGGAGGCTTCTGCGCTGGCTGCGTTTGCGCAGGCGGCTTCTGCTGCTGTCGAAGGCGCCGCCTGTGCGCACAGTCCAACTGGCGCACCCAGTGCGCATCCCAACGCAAGCGCAATGTGAATACTGATTCTCATCCGTTCTCTTTTTCGTCTTCCCGCCGTTTGTTCCACGCACTTCAATGTTACGATGCGGTGCATAGAGTACTTCAAATCACCCCAGGGACCCCCAGCTTCCTCATGGCACTCATCATTCGTTCATCCGCCATCCATGCCGCCGGATGCTACACCACATCGGCGGTTCGCAAAGGCACCCGCGTCGCCGAGTACACTGGGCCCCGCATGACCAAAGATGAGGCCGACGAGGCCAACGAGGACTCGCCGATCACCTACCTCTTTGGACTCGGTGACGGCTCCGTGGTCATCGACGGTCATTGCATGGCTATGTTCATCAACCACAGTTGCGACCCCAATTGCGAGACCGAAGAAGTCCGCGGCCGCGTCTGGATCAGGGCCATCCGCAAAATCGCCCCCGGCGAAGAAATCACTTACGACTACTGTCTCTACGACGGCGGCGAAGACGACGCGACTTGCAACTGCGGAGCAAAGAAGTGCCGGGGAACGATGTATTCGACCAAAGAAGTGCGAAAGCGCAAAGCAGCCGCCTCAAAGACCACCAAAAAGAAGCAAACACGCCGCCGTACCAGGGCCGCGGAAATCCCGATTCGCCGCCCGGAGGCGAACGAGGAAGAAGACGCCGCCTGAAACTCTGATTTTCCTTTGCCTGCCCTCCCGGGACTGCTAGCATCTCCTCCAACCCCTGTTTAAGGCGTTCTTCCCGGAGGCAAACGATGTCTACCACACAGGCTCTTCGCCCTGCAGTTGGCGTCCACCCCTCTGGACTTCGCCGGATCATCGACAAGTACTTTTACTTCGGAATGTCCGCTGATCATAGCGGTGGTCGTAATTTCCGGATTCAGCCGGACCATCGGCGATGGCCTTTTGCATCCGAAGGTGAAACCGCCCGCGCTCCTGTGGGTTCACGGCGCCGTCTTCTTTGGATGGCTCGGGTTGTTCATTCTGCAGTCCGGCTTGATCCGAATCCGCAAAATCAGGATCCATAAACTCATGGGTTGGTTTTTCGCGGCTTTTGCCCTGGCAATTCCCGTGCTGGGACTCGTGATCACCAGGGTCATGTCGCGGTTCGAGATCGGCACGCTTCACTACGACCCAAATGACCGTGCCCTGTTTCTCCCGATTCCCTTCCAGGACATGCTGGCATTCACGGTGGTGTTCTCGCTGGCGGTACTCTGGCGAAAGCGGCCGGAATACCATCGCCGGCTCATGCTGATCTCCGCATGTGTGCTCACGGCCGCCGCCTGGGGACGAATGCCCGGACCCATAAGCGTCCCCTACATCAGTTTCTACTGCGGCGTGGATGCCCTGATCCTCATGGGAGTGCTTCGGGACTGGTTCGTGAATCGCAAAGTCCACGCGGTATATCTTTGGTCAGTGCCCCCGTTGGTGCTGTTTCAACTCGCAGCGATGGCAATCTACTCGCACAAGGCCGCTTGGTGGCTTCCGATCGGAAACGCGTTCATTGGGAGAGTTTAGGTCGTGCCCGCCAGGTCAGCTACATTGTATTCATGGATCGCCGGCGCGGGAGTGCAGAGCCGGCGGCCTTAGTCGCCATGACCGAGCCCGAACAACCACCGCTATCCAACGAACAGATGAATGTGCTCCGGCAGTATGCCCTGTTCGAAGTCGGGCTCGATCAGATGCTGCGCTCCATGGAAGGCGCATTTGATATCGATTTCGAGGCAAATGAGGAAAGCGCCTCGACCGTCACCCAGCGCCGGTCGGCCAACAACCGCTTCCCCATTCCCGAGCCCGGCATCGTCATTAACCGGGAGCACATCTCCAACGCCCTCGAACGCAAGCGCTTCGGCCTCATCACGGAGCGCGATCTTGTTTACTGGGCAACGGTCCTGCTGCTGAATGATGCCTACGTCTTCGATCCTGGCGACGAAGACCTGATCGCCGAATGGCTCAACGACATCAGCTTCAACCTCGACGCAAGTTGAAGCATCTTTGCACCCACTTGATGCGTGTTTTCCACCCCGCAGCCCCAAACGATACAATCCAACTTGCGCAGATAAATCTATTGCAGTTGGGAGTAGTTGATCGCATGGGTTACCAGGTTCTGGCTCGTAAGTATCGTCCGCAACGGTTTGCCGACGTCGCCGGCCAGGACCATGTCACCCGCACACTCCTCAACGCCCTCACCCAAAACCGCATTGCGCACGGCTACATCTTTTCCGGCCATCGCGGAATCGGCAAAACTACTATCGCCCGAATCCTCGCTCAGGCGCTGAATTGCCGCACCGAAGTGGGCTCCCCGCAGCGCCCCACACCCGAGCCCTGCGGCGTCTGCGACTCCTGCATAGAGATCCGCCAGGGCAACGCTGTCGATGTGATCGAGATTGACGCCGCCACCAACCGCGGCATCGATGAGATTCGCGAACTTCGCGACGCTGCCCGCTACGCCCCCGCTCGTGATCGCTACAAGATCTACATCCTCGACGAAGCCCACCAGATCACCGACGCCGCTTTCAACGCGCTGCTCAAGACGCTCGAAGAGCCGCCGTCGCACGTCATCTTCATGATGGCGACCACCGAACCCGAAAATATTCCGCAGACCATTCGCTCGCGTTGCCAGCACTTCAGCTTCCACGCCGTCAAATTCGACGATATCCTCGCGCAGCTCAGGATGATTGCCGAACAGGAGAGCGTCGTAGCTGAAGATGCCGCCCTTGCTCTACTGGCCGAAGCCGGCGACGGCTCCATGCGCGACGCACTCAGCATCATGGACCAGGCCATCGCTTCAGCGCCGTGCGATGCCAACAACCAGCCAGTTCTTGAGGCCCAGCAGATCCGTGACTTGATGGGCTCGGTACCGAACACCGTGTTCGAGCATCTGCTCGAATCGGTCGCTGCCGGCGAAAGCGCTCCGTTGATGACGCGGTTGAACGATCTGCTCAACGCCGGCCACAGTCCCCAGTCGCTCGCGCGCCAGATGGTTCGCTATTTGCGCAACACGCTAATGGCCAAGCTGGGCGGCGAGCAGACCGAACTGCTGCAAATCTCGTCAGACGAACGCGCACGCGCCTCTCGAAGCGCCCTCCTTTTCACTGAAGAGGAGATCACGCGCAATCTGCAGATCATGCTCCGCACCTTCGACGATCTGAACTACCGCCAGGAGCAGCGCTTCCACCTTGAGCTCGGCTTGATGAAACTCGTTCACGCACAGAGACTCATCCCTCTTGAAGAACTGCTCAGCGGAGTTGCCACCGGCACACCCATTCGCACCGGCGGAACTCCGGCTCCTCGAGCCACTTCGCCGCCGCCGCGTACCTCACCTGGCGTCCAGCGCTCCGCCCAGTTCGAGCACTTCTCAGCCGCGATCCCCGTTCGGTTCTGGACCGGTTATGCATTCCGCCCCGGCAATCGCGGAAACTCATGCCGTGAGCGGCTCTGCGGCACTCGCAGCGCAACGTACGCAGGTCGAGCCTGTCGGAGCCGTAATTCCCTTCCCGGCCGCACTGACTCAGCCCGCTGAGCCCGTCGATGTGCCTGAGGAGAGCGTTCCGGAGCCGCCGCCCGCCGAACCTCCTATTTCCATCACCGGCACCGCTCCCGCTGGCAGCCTCAGTCCTGAGGTCGTGCAGCAGGCAATTACCTCTGCCCTTGCCCAGCAGGGCCATGGCTCAGCCTCCCAACTCATCTCCACCGCACGCTTTACTCTGGAAGCCACTAGCCTCCGCATCGAAGTTCCGGGAATCGGGAAAAAGATGCTGGCGCTCACCGTCAACGCCGCCGCCGAAAAGATAATCAGGCAGGAATTGCAGCGACTCGGCGGCCCGGCGCGCTTCATGGTCATCCCAGGCGAAGGTGTGGCTGCTACTTCGGCCGTGGCGGCGCCCGTGGCCGGCAGCATCCAGCAAACCGCACTCGAGCATCCGATGGTGCAACGCGCCAAAGAGATTTTCAACGCGGAAGTGCGGAGCGTGGTGGATCTGCGCAACACTTAACCCTAGTTATCCAGGAGCCCGCAATGTTCAATCCCCTCAAGATGGCTGAGATGCTTCAGAAGGCAAACACCATGCAGGAGGAGATGCAGCGCAAGCTGAGCGAGACGATCGTTGAGGGCACAAGCGGCGGAGGAGCCGTATCGGTCACCATGAACGGCAAGAAGGAGTTGATCAAAATGAAGATCGACCCATCAGCCGTAGCCAGCCTGAGCGGTGAAAATCCAGACGTCGAATTACTCGAATCCCTGATCGTGGGCGCTGTGAACGATGCCGGCCACAAGGCCGATGAAGCCATCAAGGCAAGCGTGCAGGGCGCTCTGGGCGGCCTCAATTTGAATATCCCCGGCCTCGGATAGTCTCAAGCATTAAAGTTGTTGCGCAGAGGTTTCACCTGAATCATCGAGGAGGTCATGATGAACGCTTCATTGAACCGTAGAAGCTTCCTTCAATTGGGCATGGCAGCGGGTGCCGCAACATTGCTCCCCCGCTGGGCCTTCTCTCAGGCAGCGCAATCCGCACCACCCACTGACCGCCTCGCTCAAATGCGCGCGGCAGGAGCGTCCGCGCCCATCAAGACCACAAAACTCTACGACAATATCTGGCTGCTCCAGGGCGCTGGCGGAAACATGGCCGTCCAGACCGGAAAAGACGGCATCATCCTCATCGATTCGAGTTTCGCCACAGCCGTTCCTCACATCAAGGAGGCAATCGGCGCCTTGAGCAGCGATGCGCCCCACGCATTGGTTAATACCCACTGGCACGTTGATCACGTTGACGGAAACGAAGGCATGCATGCGGCGGGATACCTCGTCATTGCACACGACAAAACGAAGGTCCGCATGTCCGAACCCGCTGAGATGAAACTGTTTCACATGACCATCCCGGCCTACCCTGCCGGAGCTATTCCCTCTCGCACCTTCGCTGAAACCCTCAAGCACAACCACAACGGCGACACCATTGAGCTCGTGCACTACGATCCGGCCCACACCGATACCGACATCTATATTCACTTCCAGAATGCCGACGTTCTGCACGCAGGGGACATCTTCTTCAATAAGTCCTACCCGTTCATCGACGAAGGGTCCGGCGGGTCAATTGGAGGCACCATTGCCGCCGCGCAGAAATCCCTCGCGCTCGCCGGAGACAAGACAAAGATCATCCCTGGGCACGGTCCGTTGGGCGACAAAGCGGATCTGAAGAAATACACCGATATGCTCTCCGCCGTGCGCGACAACGTCGCATCTCTCAAAAAGTCCGGCTCCAGCGAGCAGGAAGTCATCAGCAAAAAGCCGACCGCTCAGTTCGATTCCGACTGGCTTCGCAACGGTACGCCCGACATGTTTGTCGGCATTGTGTATAGAACTGTCTAGGAGGAATCGCTGTGGCACGCTACGCCGAGCCCATGGCCCGGCTCATCGATGAGTTGAAGAAGCTTCCCGGGGTGGGAACCAAAACTGCCCAGCGCTTCGCTTTTCACATTCTGCGTTCCAGTGATGATGATGCCTCTGCTCTGGCAGAAGCCGTCCATGGACTGAAGGCCAGTCTGCGGCTCTGCTCCGTCTGCAACAACATTACCGACATCGATCCATGCGCGTACTGTATTAGCCCGTCGCGCAACCAGCGTCTCGTTTGCGTCGTCGAGGAGCCCACGAATATCGACGCCGTCGAACGCAGCCGTTTCGGCGGCGTCTACCACGTGCTCCACGGAACGCTTTCGCCCCTGCATGGCGTCGGACCCGATCAATTGCGCACGCGCTCTCTCGTCCAGCGAGTTGAGCGTGGCGATCTCGACGAAGTAATCCTCGCAACCAGCCCCACTCTCGAAGGCGAGGCGACGGCAAGCTGGATCGCCTCCACACTCCGCCCCTTCAACGTCCGCATCACGCGGATTGCAACCGGGGTGCCGGCGGGTAGCGATATCGAGTATGCAGACGAGGTCACGATGACGCATGCCCTCGAAGGGCGTCATCTCATGAAGCCTTGATTAGTCCTTGAGCTTCTTTCTTAGCCGCGAAGTCGGGTGAGAAGATCCTGCGGATGTACCGGCTTGGCGAGAATTTCAAACTCGTAGCCCTTTTCCCGCGCCTTCTCAAGCAAATCGGCCGTTGCAGCCTGACCCGAGAAAAGCAGAATCTTGATCTTCGGAAGCAGCGCTCGAATCTGTATGGCCGCATCGATGCCGTTTAAGTCGGCCATGATGACATCAGCAATCAGCATGTCCGGCTGATAGATGGATGCCGACTCCAGAGCCGCTTCGCCGGAATACACAGCCCTGGCTTGAAAACCACTCTGGTTCAAAATCATTGCCAGCGTATCGGCAATGACTCGTTCGTCGTCAACTACAAGTACTTTCGGCTTAACGTGATTATCGGGCATACTCTCCTGAACGCCAAACGGGGATGGCGCAAAAGCCTTTCAATCGAACGCGCCGCATAGTGAAGCCGATATGCGCCGCCATCGGCACAATCAGCTCTTTAAACACCTTAGCAGGATAACATCCTGATACTGGGACGACGTGCAGCCCGCCGGAGCCCTTCAAATCCAGTTTACGGATGCTCCTCCACGTTTCGCAAGACAGGAATTCCTCATTTCCTTGGACCCTGGGTGCACCGCACAGACTTCCTTACCGGTAACTGCGGTAGTCTAAACTCGCGGGCTGACCCAGGCCATTCATCCAGTCGAAACGCGTTCCTCATAAGCTAGGACAGTCCTTACCCCATCTTTCCCCTCGCGGAGAGGCACGCATGCAATCAGCCGGCACCCAGAACGTCGCTCAGAATCCAGCCTCCGAGTCGTCCAGCCGCCAAAATGGCGAAGTCATCATCCGTGCCGAAAAAATCGAAAAGTACTATGCGCAGCCCAGCCAGAACCGCATCCAAGTCATCTCTCCGACCGATCTGGCCATCGTTCCCGGCGAAATCGTCGCCCTCTTGGGTCCCTCCGGATCCGGCAAATCCACAATGCTGCGAATGCTCTCCGGCCTGTCGCGGCCTTCAGCCGGGAATGTCTATTGGCACGAAAAGCCCATCTCCGAGACCGAAATCAACGTCTCGATCGTCTTCCAGAGCTTCGCCCTGTTCCCATGGCTGACAGTCCTCGAAAATGTCGAGGCGCCCCTCCAGGCCCGCGGGGTCGATCCCGATGAACGCCGCGCGCGCAGCATGCGCATGCTCGACACCGTGGGTCTGGACGGCTTCGAATCGGCCTACCCCAAAGAACTCTCCGGCGGCATGAAACAACGAGTCGGCTTTGCCCGCGCCCTTGTGGTCGAGCCTGAAGTGCTTTTCATGGACGAGCCGTTCTCCGCCCTCGACGTCCTTACCGCCGAAAACCTGCGCAGCGAGCTTCTCGAGCTATGGGCCAAAAAAACCATGCCTACCCGCTGCGTCTTCATCGTCACCCACAACATCGAAGAAGCCGTCCTGCTCGCCGACCGCATCATCGTCCTCGGACGCAACCCGGGCCATATTCGCACCGATTTCCGCGTGCAGCTCCCCCAGCCCCGCGACCGCAAAACCGACGCCTTTACGCAACTCGTCGACTACATCTACAAGGTCCTGACCCGGCCCGATGTCGCCCCCGCCGAAGCTCCGGATCATCAGACCGCCGGCCCCCGTGTCCGCGATCAGCGGCAGATGAAGTACCAGATGCTGCCCCATGCCCGTCCCGGCGGCGTTGCTGGATTGCTCGAGCTGTTGCTCGACAAGGGCGGCCGCGACGATATCTATCGCCTCGCCGACGACCTCGCCTTCGAAATCGACGACCTGCTCCCTATCGTCGACGCTGCCCAGCTCCTGGGCTTCCTCAAGGTGGAGGAGGGCGACGCCACCATCACCGAGCGAGGAGCGGAATTCGGAAACTCCGAGATCCTGCATCAGAAAGAAATCTTCCGCGTTGCCGCGCTCGAAAACATTCTCCTCCTCAGGCAGATCCGCCGAGCTCTCGAGGCAAAGAGCGACCACACCGTTCCCGAGGACTTCTTCCTCGACATGATCGACGAGCAGTTCAGTGAGGAAGAATCGCAGCGCCAGATAGAAACCGCCGTTACCTGGGGCCGCTATGGCGAAATCTTCGATTTCGACGCCGCCCGCCGCCGCTTTGTAATGCCCGACGCTTTGGAGGAGGAAGCAGCAGGGGGCGACGAGTGAGCCTCCAGCGCACCTTTGCTCGATCTCTCGTGACTGTCCGCACCTGGCCGGTCGTCAACGACCTCGCGATTGCCGCATTCGGCCTCGCGATATTCTTCGCGGTTATCCGGCTCGGCAGCTACTGGTTGGCCAAACCAACGCCCGCAGTCGAGATTTCGCATTCAATCAGCGCGCTGCCTCTCTACGCGTTCTACTCCATCATGCGTATCGGCATCGCCTATTTTCTCAGCCTCATTTTTGCTGTGGGCTACGGCTACCTGGCGGCCAACAATCCCCGTATCGAAGCATGGATGATCGCGCTCCTGGACATCCTTCAATCCATTCCCGTGCTCAGCTTTCTCCCCGGCGTCATGCTCGCCATGATGGCGCTGGTCCCGGGTCGCCAACTTGGTATTGAGTTGGGCTCTATTGTCCTCATCTTCACCGGCCAGGTCTGGAACATGGCTTTCAGTTTCTACTCGTCGATGAAGAGTATCCCCCGCGAAATGATCGAAGCTTCACGCATCTATCGCTATTCAGCCTGGCAGCGCTTCTGGCAGTTGGAAATGCCCTTCGCCACGATAGGCCTGATCTGGAACTCGATCGTTTCTGTAGCCGGCGGCTGGTTCTTCCTCATCGCCTGTGAGATGTTCGTTCTCGGCGATCGCGACTTCCGCCTCCCCGGACTCGGTAGCTATCTCCAAACCGCAGCCTCGGCCAATCCCGTAGACATGCACGCGCTGCTCTGGGGCCTCGCGGTCCTTGTTCTTATCATCGTTGCCACCGACCAGCTCATCTGGCGGCCGCTGATTGCTTGGAGCGACAAATTCAAATTCGAGCAGGTCGAGTCCACAGACCGCACAGTCTCTCCCATTTTGTCCCTTTTCCAGCGATCTCGTTTTCTGGGACATATACCGGCACGGGCCTGGGGATCTTTTGAAGAACGTCTATACAGCCGCCTGGCGAAATCCCCGGAATGCCGCGTTGTGAGGCCGCTCGACGACAGCAGCAAACGCAGAAACAATCTCCTCACCACCGTGATTGCCTCCCTGGCTGGAGCTGGAATTCTATGGGGAGCTTTGCAGGCTGTTCATCTCCTTCAGGGCATCACCTGGGGCGAAATTCGCCTGCTCCTTCTGGGTGCCGGCGCCACCTTCCTCCGCGTGAATGCAGCCCTGGCCATCGCCACCCTTTGGACAGTCCCGGTCGGCGTAACCATCGGCTTCAATCCCAAACTCGCCCGCATCCTCCAGCCCATCACCCAGGTCGTCGCCTCGGTCCCCGCCACTGCCCTCTTTCCGGTCCTGCTACTCGGACTTATCCGGCTTGGCGGCGGCCTCGGCGTCGGTTCCATCGCGCTAATGCTTCTGGGTACGCAGTGGTACATCCTGTTCAATGTGATCGCCGGTGCCATGGCCATTCCGTCCGATCTGAAGGAAGCCGCCTCGCTTTACAAATTCACAAGCTGGCAGCGGTGGACGACTCTTATCCTGCCCGGAATCTTTCCCTACCTCATCACCGGTCTCGTTACCGCTTCGGGCGGCGCATGGAATGCATCCATCATCGCCGAGTACTTTCACATCGGCAAACAGACTCTGCAAACCATCGGTCTCGGAGCGCAGATCAGCGCAGCGACCGATGGCGGCAAATTCTCCATGCTCCTGCTTGCCACAGTTCTCATGGCGCTCATCGTGGTTACTATCAACCGTCTCGTTTGGCGACGCCTCTATCGCCTCGCCGAAACCCGGTATAAACTCGAATCCTGAAGATTCCACAGGCAGTCGCGATCGAGGGGGGTACGAATGATTCGCGTTGGACTGGTTGGTTTCGGCATGGCCGGCCGCGTCTTCCATGCTCCGCTGATTTCTTCAGTTGATGGCCTCGAACTTGCCGCGGTCGTTGAACGCAACTCCGACCACGCCGCGGAACGTTACCCAGGGATCACAACTTACCGCTCAACAGAAGAGCTGCTGGCTGATGCATCCATCAAGCTTGTTGTTATTGCCACCCCAAACAGCACTCATTTCCCGCTGGCAATGCAGGCTCTTCAAGCTGCGAAAAGCGTTGTGGTCGACAAACCTGTGAGCTTAAGCTCCGCCCAGATTGCGGAGCTCGCTGAATTAGCCGGAGGCATAGGACTGCACCTTTTTCCATTCCATAACCGGCGTTTTGACAGAGACTTCCTTGCCGTTCGCAAAGTGATGGATGAACATTTACTCGGGCGTATCGTCCATTTCGAATCGACCTTCGACCGGTGGCGCCCCGGACAATCCACCCGTGCGTGGAAAGAAGAGTCCGACGAGGGCGGAATCCTGCTCGACATCGGAACGCACCTTGTCGACCAGGCACTCCTCTTGTTCGGACAGCCGGCGGCAGTTGGAGCCGAAGTTCGGCGAGAACGCGACGGCGAAGGCTCCAACGACTCCATAACTATCCGTCTGGATTACTACACCGGCGTCTCCATCACGCTCGGATCCAATTGCCTCTCCTCCATCCCTCGTCCGCGGTTCCACATACGCGGCACACGAGGCAATTTTCTGAAGTGGGGACTGGACCCGCAGGAAGAAGCCTTGGGAAAGATCACTAAAATTACCGACGAATATTGGGCCGACGAGCCGGAAGAACGATGGGGTACGATTAGCGCCGACCTTGATGGCGCAATCAAGAGCTGGTCCGTTCCGCCTGAGCCGGGTGATTATCGCCGATTCTATGCCGCTGTTCGCGATGTGCTGCTCGGAAACTCTCCCGCAGCGCCCCCGCCTGCCCCGAATGAGGCATGGCGGGTTGCACGCGTTCTCGAGTACGCGAAGGAAAGTTCAGAAAAACACCGGGACATTGAGTGCGATTGGACTGGCGAGCCGGCCTGAGATCTCAATCGATTGGGGCGCTATCGTCCGATTCTTTCTCAATCAACGGCACCCAGAACCGAAATGTGCTTCCGCTCTCGGGACTGCTTTCGACAACAATGTCCCCGCCATGAGCTCGAACGATGGCCTGGGCGATCGCCAAACCCATCCCGGTTCCCTTTCCCAGCTTTGAGTTCTTCTTCCCTCGATAGAACTTTTCGAAGATGTGGGGAAGATCGGCCTTGTCGATACCTGGTCCGTTGTCTTCCACTTCAAATTCCAACCGTCCATTTCTGCGCCGGCTCTTCAGAACGATGCGGCTTGACGGTGGAGAATACAGTGCCGCGTTTTCTATCAGGTGGCGAAAAACCCTTCCCAGCAGCCTCCCATCGAACCATGCCGGACCGTCCGGCTCCTGCACCATAAGTACGACTTGATGTCGACCGATCGCTGTCCGGGCCTGTTGCACTGCGTTCTCCAGCAAGGTGCGCGTGTGGCGCGGCGAGGCTTGCACCCGGACAACATTCGCGTCGATCTCCGCCATCTCCACGGCTTCGCCGATCAGCGCATCAAGATGCGCCGACTCCTCGTCCACAACAGTCGCCAGTTCCTTGCGGAGCGCGTCGTCAAGCCCTTGGTCCTGTGTCAAAGTGGTCGCCGCAGCTCGAATCGAAGTGAGCGGCGTGCGCAACTCATGGGTCAACGAATCGACGAGCGCGGTTCGCAGCCGCTCACTCTCCCGGGAAGCCTCCATGCGTGCATTGGCCTCAATTGCCATCGCGCGTGTCAAGGCGATTCCGACGTGCGTACTCACCGCAGTTGCTACCTCTCGGGATAGATTGGCCGGCCGCCATGCCAGGGCCCCCACGGCACGCATACCGACCAGCAAAGGATGAGCCTCATAGCCGTCCCTCTGGACAGGAGTTGCTGCACTTCCTCCGCCAGCCAGATCGCGCAGGTCTGCTTTAAGAAGTTCCGTCAGTTCCTCGTCGCTGGAAGAGAACTGATCCAGATCCCGTACATACAAGGCAGCCGCCTGCAATGCGAACATTCTTTTCATCAGTTCAGGAAGGCTCCGGATGAGGCTGGCGGCGTCCTGGTGCAGCATCATCTCCTGGCCGAGTTGATAGAGCCGCTCCACATCTTCACGGCGCTGCTCAGCCTCCTCCTTCTGTTGCCGCGCACGCTCCGCAACGCGCCCTGCCACGATCGAACTTATCGCGAAGGTAAACATCGAGACCCATTCCTGCGGGCCCGCCAGAATAAACGTATGGAAAGGAGGCAGGAAAAAATAATCAAACGAAAGTGCACACAACACAGCACTGTAGAGCGATACAAACAGCCCCGCCTGCGTCGCCGTCACGACGACAACAACCAAAAAAACCATCCCGGCGGTGGCAGGATGCGCGCGGGCGAGTCCCAGGCCAAGGGTGGTAAGGACCGCCGCAATCGTGGCTCCAAGCCACTGCACAAAATCCCGCGCTTTCGGTTTCCACTGCATGCTTGTCTTAACCCGAATCATACTCGCGCAGGCGAATGATGTAAGCTTCCGATGGAAGAAGAATCAGAATGCCCGGCAGAATTCTCGTCATAGACGATGAACCGCAAATTACACGTGTGCTGCGTGCATCGCTCTCGGCGCAGGCGTTTGATGTCCGCACTGCGAACGATCCCGAAGAAGCACTGCGCCTCTTCGGCGAGTGGAAACCCGACCTCGTCATTACTGACCTGATGATGCCCGGACTCAGCGGAGTCGAAGTGTGCCGCGCCATTCGTGCAACCTCGTCCACCCCAATTCTCGTTCTCTCTGTGCGTGATCACGAACGTTCCAAGATCGAGGCCCTTGACGCCGGAGCAGACGACTACGTCACAAAACCCTTCAGCATCCAGGAACTTCTCGCCCGCGTGCGCGCTCACCTTCGCCGGGCCCCCGAGCGCACCGAGTCCGCCATCGCTGCCGGCGATTTTGTTATCGATGCGGCAGCCCACAGTGTCGAGGTTCTGGGCAAGCCGTTACACCTTACCCCCAAGGAATTCGAACTGCTCGTCCATCTCGCACGGCACGCCGGCAAAGTCATCACCCATCGCGCGCTGCTAACTGCGGTATGGGGCGCGCAATCTGCGCACCAGCCAGAGTATCTTCGAGTCTTTGTCGGCCAATTGCGAAAGAAACTCGAGGCCGAAACCGGCAAACAATACATCCAGACCGAGCCCTGGGTCGGGTACCGCTTCATTCCAGAAGGCTTCAGCGGCAGCGAAGACTAGAATCGGCCTTTCTCCTTCGCCAACCTGCCGTTCCTGCCGCCTTTATATTCCCTTTAGAAAATCCTTCCGCGATTACAACGCAGACTCGTCCAAAATCGATTTTGGAATCGGAGGCACCCAGTCATTTTGGTGCGCCTCATTGAATCGAGGGGACGATGCAAGATCTCACGATGCTCTTCTACACCCTAATCTTCTTTGCCCTGGCCTTTCTCTACGTCAGAGCCTGCCAGAAGCTGAGGTAGCCCATGAACCTCGTCACAGCTATAGCGCTGCTTTGTTCCGTCCTGCTGCTCATCTATCTCGCCATCTCCCTGCTCTACCCGGAGAAGTTTTGACATGTCCACCAATGGCTGGTTGCAATTCACTACCTTCTCAATTGTCCTGCTCCTGACAGTGCGCCCCGTCGGCCTGTACCTCGCGCGCGTGCTCGAGGGCCAGCGTACGTGGCTTGACCCAATCCTCAAACCAATCGAGCGCCTGACCTACAAGCTCTGCGGAGTCAACTCCAATCGCGAAATGAACTGGCGCGAATACGCATTCGCCATGCTCGCGTTCTCTGCTGCAAGCCTTGTACTCACCTACATCATCCAGCGTGCCCAGGCTTTCCTTCCCTGGAATCCGCAGCACCTTCCTAACGTCGGACCCGATCTCGCATGGAACACAGCAGCCAGCTTCACCACCAATACCAACTGGCAATTCTATGTCCCAGAGTCGACCATGAGCTATCTCACCGAGATGGCCGGCCTCGCCACCCACAACTTCTTCTCAGCCGCGGTCGGCATCGTCGTGGCAATCGCACTCGTGCGCAGCATTAAGCGCACAACCTCAGGCACCATCGGCAACTTCTGGGTCGACACCACGCGCACGCTTCTCTACATCCTGCTGCCCGCTTCGGTCGTCTACGCGCTATTGCTTGTCGCCCTGGGCGTGCCTCAAAACCTGCACGCCTACACCGTCGCCCACACCCTGGAGGGCCAGACACAGACCATCGCCCAGGGCCCTGTCGCCTCGCAGGAAGCCATCAAGATGCTGGGCACCAACGGCGGCGGATTCTTTAATGCCAACAGCGCGCATCCATTCGAGAATCCAACTCCCTTCTCCAACTTCCTGCAACTCCTCTCCATCTTCATCATCCCCGCCGGCCTCACCTACACTCTTGGCCGCATGACCGGCTCCCCCGGACACGGCTGGGCCGTCTTCGCCGCCATGTATGTCCTCTTCGCCGCCGGATTCGTCACTGCCTACTGGGCAGAAGCCCGACCGCATCCCCTCATCCACAACGCATCGCAAGCACGCACCGCTACTGCCCCCGGCGGAAACATGGAAGGCAAGGAAGTCCGCAACGGCATCGCCGAAAGCGCCCTCTTCGCCACTGTCACCACCGACGCCAGTTGCGGTGCCGTCAACGGAATGCACGACAGCTTCACTCCCCTCGGCGGACTCGTTCCCCTCACCAACATCATGCTCGGCGAGGTCATCTTCGGCGGAGTCGGCTCCGGACTCTACGGCATGTTGATCTTCGTTGTGCAGGCTGTTTTTATCGCCGGGCTCATGGTCGGCCGCACACCCGAATACCTCGGCAAAAAAATCGAATCCTACGACGTCAAGATGGCCATGCTCTACGTGCTCATCTTCCCGCTGGTCATTCTTTCCCTCACCGCCATCATGGTCCTGCTTCCCAACGTGGGTCTCGGCACCACCAACAACGCGGGCCCGCACGGCCTCAGCGAAGTTCTCTACGCATTCACCTCCGGCGCCGGTAACAACGGCTCCGCATTCGCAGGCCTGGGTGCGAACTGGTGGTACAACGTCACCATGGGCTGGGACATGCTCATCGGCCGCTTCTTGATGATGCTTCCTGTCCTCGCGCTCGCAGGAAACCTCGCGCAAAAGAAAAGTGTCCCGCCTTCCCCGGGTACCTTCCCCGTCAACACTCCGCTCTTCTCCGTGCTGCTGGTCGGCGTCGTTCTGATCCTTGGTGCGCTGACTTTCTTCCCGGCCCTCAGCCTCGGGCCGATCCTTGAACACCTGCTGCTGAAATCCGGACAGCTCTTCTGAGGAGACTTTGACACATGAGTTCACGCGCTAAATTTCATGCTCCGGCTCAAGCTGAAGCTCATTCAGAGTCAGAGACTCCGCAGCTCCCTGGCCTCTCCGCGCCGGTGCCGCCGGATCATCAGCAGCATCGTCGAAAAAAAGCCACCCCTGGCGTCATTGAACAGAAAAGCCTCTGGAACACCGCGATCATCCGTCAGGCAATCGTCGACTCGTTCCGAAAACTCAACCCGCGCTCGATGGTCAAGAACCCGGTGATGTTTGTTGTCGAAGTCGGCAGCGTTCTCACGAGCCTGCTCCTCATCGACAACGTGATACACCAGAAGCCGGGCTTCGGATTCAACCTCCAGATCACCCTCTGGCTCTGGTTCACGGTCCTCTTCGCCAACTTCGCTGAAGCCATGGCCGAAGGCCGTGGCAAAGCTCAGGCCGACACTCTCCGCAAAGCCAAGGGCGAAACCATCGCTCAGCGCTACACAGCGTCAGGCGCGCTCGAGCAGGTTGCCAGCGGCCTGCTTCGCGCCGGAGACATCATCTACGTCCCCGCCGGCCAATACATCGCAGGCGACGGCGAAGTCATCGAAGGCGTCGCTTCCGTCGACGAGTCCGCCATCACCGGAGAATCCGCCCCCGTCATCCGCGAAGCTGGCGGCGATCGCTCTGCCGTGACTGGCGGAACAAGAGTCCTCTCCGACTGGATCAAGATCCGCATCACCTCCAACCCCGGCGAAACTTTTCTCGATCGCATGATCGCCCTCGTCGAAGGCGCAACAAGGCAGAAGACACCCAACGAAATCGCCCTCTCCATTCTCCTTTCCGGCCTCACCATCGTCTTTCTCCTCGCCGTCGTCACGCTGCAACCCTTCGCCATCTACTCCAAAGCTCCCCAGACCGTCTTCGTCCTCGTTTCGCTGTTGGTCTGCCTCATTCCGACCACGATCGGCGGCCTCCTTTCCGCCATCGGCATTGCCGGAATGGATCGCCTGGTCCAGTACAACGTCCTCGCCATGAGCGGCCGCGCCGTTGAGGCCGCTGGCGACGTCAACACCCTCCTGCTCGACAAGACCGGCACGATCACCCTCGGCAACCGCCAGGCCACGGAGTTTATCCCCGCACCGGATGTAACCCCGGAGCGCCTGGCCGATGCCGCCCAACTCGCATCCCTCTCCGACGAAACCCCCGAGGGACGATCTATCGTCGTCCTTGCCAAGGAGAAGTACAATCTCCGCGGCCGTGACCTCAGCGGCATTCACGCCGAGTTCGTTCCCTTCACCGCGCAAACGCGGATGAGCGGAGTGAATCTGCCGGGCATACGAATTCGCAAAGGTTCAGCAGACGCGATCTCTCGCTGGCTTGAAGATCAGGGTTCCTCCCTGCCGAAAAAGCTTCGGGACGCCGTTGAAGAAATCTCCCGCGCAGGCGGAACACCCCTCGTTGTCGCCGAAAACTCCACAGCACTCGGCGTCATTTACCTCAAGGACATCGTCAAGGGCGGCCTCAAGGAGCGCCTCGCTCGACTCCGCGCCATGGGTATTCGGACCATTATGATCACCGGCGACAATCCACTCACCGCCGCTGTCATCGCCCGTGAAGCCGGCGTCGACGACTTCCTCGCTGAGGCGAAGCCCAAAGACAAAATGGACCTCATCAAGCGCGAGCAGGCCAAAGGCAAGCTTGTCGCCATGACGGGCGACGGCACCAACGATGCTCCCGCGCTCGCTCAGGCTGATGTCGGCGTTGCCATGAATTCCGGCACCCAGGCCGCGAAAGAAGCCGGCAACATGGTCGATCTCGATTCGAACCCCACCAAGCTTATCGAGATCGTCGAGATCGGCAAGCAGCTCCTCATGACCCGCGGCGCTCTCACCACGTTCTCCATTGCTAATGACGTCGCCAAGTATTTCGCGATCATTCCTGCAATGTTTGCCGGGGCATTTCCTGTTCTCAACGCGCTCAATATCATGTACCTGCACTCGCCTCAGTCGGCGATCCTGTCTGCGGTTGTGTTCAACGCCATCATCATCATTGCTCTCATCCCACTCGCGCTCCGTGGCGTGAAGTACGAGCCCAAACCTGCTGAAGCCCTCCTGCGCCGCAACCTGCTCATCTATGGCGTCGGCGGCGTAGTCATCCCATTTATCGGTATCAAGGCAATCGATGTTCTCCTCGTGGCTCTGCACCTTGCCTAAGGAGATGCGCAAAAGCGTCAGGGCACGCCTTGGTCGTGCCCAACAAGACAAAACGATTTTCGGGGCTTTTAGCCCCTGAGGAATTCAAATGCACGCAGCCTCTACACTCACGCCGCACACTCCCGCACACGTCTCAGCCGCTCCCGCAACGGACTCCATCTGGCGAACGTCAATCCGCTTTACCCTCCTCACCACCATTCTCTTCGGCCTTCTCTATCCACTCGCTGTCACAGGAGTCGCCGGCGTATTGCTCCCGCATAAAGCTGACGGGAGCCTCATCCTGAAAAACGGACAGGTCGTCGGTTCCGAACTGATCGCCCAAGGCTTCACTTCCGATCGCTATTTCCATCCCCGCCCCTCCGCCGCAGGCAACGGATACGATCCAACTTCCTCCGGTGGCTCGAACCTCGCCCAATCGAATACCAAACTCGTGCAGCGAATTCAGGGCGACATCGACAAGCTCGCTGCCGAGAATCCTGGCCACACCGTGCCGATCGATGCTGTCACCACCTCCGGCTCCGGCCTTGACCCCGACATCACTCCGGATAATGCCCGGTTTCAGGCACCCCGTATCGCCAGAGTTCGCGGCCTGACAGAACAACAGGTTCAGGAACTCATCCAGCAGCACATCGTGGCACGCACCTTTGGCCTGCTGGGCGAACCGCGCGTCAACGTTCTTGAACTTAATCTCGCCCTCGATCAGCTATCGAAATAAGCCTTCCCCGGGCTTGCCTTGAAATGGGGGAGGCACGCGCACAAGTGCGTGTCTCCCCGTTTTTTGGGTCCCTCGCGATCCTTTCCCACCGCGATTCCGTTCCGCCAATCAAGCTGTTTTGATCCACCGCAGCCGCAGTACAATCGAGTCTGACCTTTGCTGATTGGTGGTGCATCATGACACAGGCGACTCTTGCAACCACAACGCTCCGCTTTCTTGAAGATCGCTGGGATCCAGCCGTCGCAGAGAGACTGGACGAGCCCGAGCTGCTCCGCTACCGTTCCAACCTGCTCGGCTCCGACCTGCGCATTACGAACTTCGCCGGCGGAAACACCAGTTCGAAAGTCAGAGAAACCGACCCGCTCACCGGCGAGCAGGTCGAGGTGTTGTGGGTCAAAGGCTCCGGCGGCGACCTCGGCAGCATCAAGCGCACCGGCCTCGCCACCTTGTATCAGGAAAAGCTACTTGCCCTCGAGCGCATCTACAAAGGCGTCGACTTCGAAGACGACATGGTCGCGATGTATCGCGTCTGTACCTTCCGCGACAATCCGGTAGCCGCCTCGATCGACACGCCGCTTCACGGCTTCCTCCCCTTCCCGCACGTCGACCATCTGCACCCCGACTGGGGAATTGCCATGGCAGCTTCAGCCAACGGCAAGGACAAGATGGAGGAGTTTAACCGCGAATTCAACCACTCCCTCATCTGGATTCCATGGCAGCGCCCCGGCTTTGAACTTGGCTTGATGATGCGGGATGCTGTCCGCAACAATCCGGGCTGCGACGGCATCGTGCTCGGTGGTCATGGCCTGTTCACCTGGGGACAGACGCAACGCGAGTGCTACCTGAACACCATCACCGTCATCGATCAGATCGGTCAATTCATCGCGCGTCACGGCGAAACTAAAGGGCAGCAGCGTTTTGGTGGCGAGGCCGTGAAGGCGCGCGCAGATCGCAAATCCCTGGCAATCGAGATTGCTCCCTGCCTTCGTGGTCGAGTGAGCGCACAGAACCGTTTCATCGCAAGCTTCAGCGATGCTCCCGACGTTCTACAGTTCGTGAACTCCGCGCATGCGCGGGAACTCGCCTACCTCGGCACGAGCTGCCCCGACCACTTTATCCGCACCAAGATTCGGCCCATGTTCGTACCCTGGTCGAATGACGGCAGCATCGCCGATCTCAAAGAACAAATCGAGCGGTCCCTGACCGAGTATCGAGAGCAATACTTCACCTACTACCATTACTTCGTAACTCCCGACTCGCCCCCGCTTCGCGATCCCAGCCCGACCGTCGTCCTGATCCCTGGACTCGGCATGTTCAGCTTTGGCAAGACCAAAACAGAAGCCCGCATCGTGGGGGAGTTCTACACAAACGCAATTCACGTGATGGAGGGAGCTAGCCTGCTGTCGGGCACAGAAGAAATCAAAGGCGCTCTCCCCCAGTGCGGAGCCAGTATGGATCCCGCGAGTTTCAAGAGCTTCAGTAACTACGTCGCTCTGCCGCCAATCGAAGCCTTCCGCATCGAATACTGGGCCATGGAGGAAGCCAAGCTACGGCGCCAGCCTCCGGAAAAAGAACTGAGCCGGCGCATTGTCCTCATCGTCGGTGGAGGGAGCGGTATCGGCCGCGAAGCGGCACATCTTGCAGCCTCGCGAGGCGCGCATGTCATGGTCGCCGATCGCGATGAAGCTGCCGCCAAGCACGTCGCAGACGAGCTTGCCCGAATCTCCCACAAAGAATTCGTAGCCGCAACCGCCGTGGACATTCGAAAGCGCGATACGGTCCGCGAAGCAATTCGCGCTACCATCGCTGCCTTCGGAGGCATCGACATCCTCCTCAATACCGCTGCACTCTTCCCATCGTCGGCAGACGGCCGCATCGACGACGAACTCTGGTCCGCCACGCTTGACATCAACGTCACCGCGAATTACATCCTCGCTGACGAGGCGGCCAAAATTTTCGCTGAACAGAATCTCGACGGTGCCATCGTTCTCACGAGTTCGGCCAATGCAGTCGTGGCAAAGCGAGGAAGCGAAGCATACGACGTCAGCAAGGCGGCGCTCTCGCACCTCGTCCGTGAACTCGCCGTCTCGCTGGCACCGAAGGTGCGTGTAAATGCCGTCAGTCCCGCCACGGTAGTCAAAGGCAGTACCATGTTCCCCCGCGACCGTGTGCGCGCTTCGCTCGCCAAGTACAACATCCCGTTCGAGGAATCGAGATCGGACGAGGAACTGCGCAGCCTCCTCGCCGGGTTCTACGCAAAGCGCACCCTCACGCACCAACCCATAGATCCCGCCGACTGTGCTGAGGCGCTCCTCTTCCTGGCCAGCCCCAAAACTCGCTGTACCACCGGGCACATTTTCCCCGTCGACGGCGGGCTGACCGAAGCGTTCCTGCGATAGATAGCGGATGCATCAGATGAACTTAGCCCGCTAACCCTCGTCAAAATGGAAGGTTAGCGGGCTGTCTCTTCGTTGAAACTTTGGTGCTATTTGCAATTCCAGGGTCCTGAACTACGCTCTTTTCACAAACCTTTCTTGGAAATCCAAATAGCCAAACGTCGGGGGGAGCCTCAGGGAGTTCAGCCGATAGGCTGAACTGTGCCCTTCCCGATCAATTCCTCTACTCTCTCCACCCAGCAGCGATCCGCCGCAACGTTCATCTGCTCCGGCTCCAGAATCACCTGAAATTCGCCCTTCTTTTCGAGAAAGATCATCACCTTGCCCGGCCCCGGCGCAGCGTCCGCCGCGCCTTTGAGACTGGCCAACAACTCCTCCGTCGCTCGCTCAAGACTGATGCGAATCCGCACACCGGTCGGCAGCTTCACCTTCACTTCTTCAAGTGGCTGAATCTGGGACAGAGAAATCTTCGGTGCGGACTCCTCATCACCTGAAAGAACCCCGCGCACCAGAACTGGAGCTTCAATCTTCAACTGTTCTGAAAGCCGTTCGTAGTCTCTCGGAAACGCAATCAGCTCAATCTTCCCCGTTGCGTCTTCAAGCGTAGCCTGCGCATAGAGCTTCCCGTCTCGTCGAGTTTTCTGCACCCGCAAACCGTGCATCATACCCGCGACCATGATCTCGTCCGCCGGGTCCGACTCTTTCCCCCACCTTCTCTCGGGCGGCTTGCGCTCCAGAGCCTCAGCCGCGGAGATCACTCCTGTCAGGTTCTTGATCTTTTCCGCATACTTGTCCAGCGGATGTCCCGACACAAAGAACCCCAGCACTTCCTTCTCGTTGGCGAGCCGCTCGCCCTCCTCCCAATCGGGGACCTTTGGTAGATCATGGCCATTTCTGCTATGCGCAGGGCCCTCATCAAAAAGTCCGAATAAGCCGGCCTGCCCCTGCGCCGCATCCTTCTGCGCTTTCTGTGCACTCTCCATGGCCTTGTCGATGCCTGCAAAGAGCGGACCACGCGATCCGAAAGAATCCAGCGCCCCAGCCTTGATCAGCGACTCGATCACCCGCTTGTTCATCACCCGCAGGTCAACCTTTTCGCAGAACTCCCACAGATCCTTGAACTGGCCACCGGACTCGCCTCTTCCCTTGATGATCGATTCAATGGCATTTCCACCGACGTTCTTCACCGCCGCGAGCCCGAATCGAATCGCATCCCCGTGCGGCGTGAACTGAGCACCCGAAACCTGCACATCGGGCGGTTCCACTGCGATGCCCATCTCCTTACACTCGCCGATGTACTTCACCACATTCTCCGGCTTCGACGTTTCCGACGTCAGCAGCGCCGCCATGAATTCCACCGGATAATGCGTCTTCAGATAAGCCGTCTGATATGCCAGGAGCGCGTACGCAGCCGAGTGCGACTTGTTAAACCCGTACCCCGCAAATTTCTCCATCTGGTCAAACAGCTCACCGGCGGTATTTTTGTTGATCCCGTTCGCAGCCGCACCTGACATGAACCGCTCGCGCTGTTTCGCCATCTCGTCCGCATTCTTTTTACCCATGGCCCGGCGCAGCAAATCCGCCTCGCCTAGCGAGTAGCTCGCGACCACGTTCGCGATCTGCATCACCTGTTCCTGGTAGACAATGACTCCCAGCGTCTCCTTCAGAATCCCCTCGAGCTGCGGCAGCATGTACTCGACCTTGCGCCGCCCCCACTTGCGCTCGATGAAGTCGTCAATCATCCCGCCCTGGATGGGCCCCGGACGATACAGCGCATTCAACGCCGTGAGATCCTCGACTGTCTCCGGCTTGTACCGCCGCAGCACATCTCTCATTCCACCAGATTCAAACTGGAACACTCCCGATGTAAGCGCCGAGTGAAAGACCTTCTTGTATGTCTCCTCATCCTTCAGAGGAATCGTTTCGATGTCGAGCTTCGCGCTGCGATTCTGCTCAATCAGCGCAAGACAATCCGTAATCACCGTAAGCGTTGTCAGCCCGAGAAAGTCCATCTTCAGAAGGCCCATCTTCTCGACAGCCTTCATATCGTAGGCAGTTACAATTTCGTCGTTCTTCGTCCGCGCCACCGGCACAAGTTCGGTCAGCGGGCGCGGTGCAATCACGACACCTGCAGCATGCACGCCCTGCCCGCGCACCAGCCCCTCAAGCTTCTTCGCCGTATCTATCAACTCTCGAATCTGCTTGTCATTGTCGTAGACCTTGCGCAAGTCCGGCGACTCTTCAAGCGCCTTGTCCAGCGTCATTCCGATCGTTGCCGGCACCAGCTTCGCGATCCGGTCCACGTCCCCGTACGGCATATCGAGCGCTCGTCCGCAGTCCTTGATCGCAGCCTTCGCAGCCATCGTGTTGAACGTGATGATCTGCGCCACCTGCTCTCGCCCGTATTTGCGCGTAACGTAATCGATCACCTCTCCGCGCCGGTTCATGCAGAAGTCCACGTCGATATCCGGCATCGACACGCGCTCAGGATTCAGAAACCGCTCAAAGAGCAACACATTCTGCAGGGGATCGATGTTCGTGATCTCCATGACATACGCAACCAATGACCCTGCCGCCGAGCCGCGCCCCGGTCCCACCGGAATTCCATGATCCCGCGCGTACTTGATGAAGTCCCACACAATCAGGAAGTACCCGGCATACTTCATCTGCTTGATGCAGGCGATCTCGCGCTCCAGGCGCGCTTCATACTCGTGCATTGGTGTCCGCAGCAGCCCTTGCAAGTCAAGATGGTGAATCGCCGTTTCCAGCCGCTTCTTATAACCCTCGCGACATACCAGCTCAAAGTAGCTGTCGATTGTATGCCCCTGCGGCACCGCAAACTCCGGAAACGGATTGTCGACCGGGTGCAGCTTGAAGTTGCAGCGCTCGGCGATCTCCATCGTCCGATCCATCACGCCGGGCGAATCGGGAAAAATCCGCGCCATCTCCTCCGCGGACTTCACAAAAAACTGGTCGGAGTCGAACCGGAATCGATCCGTATCGTGAATCTTCGCACCCGTCTGCACGCACAACATCACGTCATGCGCGTGCGAGTCTTCCCCGCAAAGGTAGTGCGAATCATTCGTAAGCACCAGCGGAATGTTCAGATCTTTCTCCATCTGGAACAGCCCGGATTGGATCTTTTTTTCTGCCTCCAGCCCCTGGTCCTGGATCTCAAGATAGAAATTTCCGCGCCCGAAGATGTCCTGATACTGTGAAGCAACGCCCTTGGCCTTCTCGTAGTTCCCCGCCGTCAGCTCCTCGCAAAGCTCCCCGCTCAGGCACCCCGAAAACCCAATCAGCCCCTTCGCGTTGTCGGCGAGGAATTTCTTGCTCACGCGCGGCTTGCGATAAAAGCCATGAAGGCTGGCCTCGCTGGTCAGCCGGATCAGGTTTCGGTATCCCTCTTCGCTCTCCGCCAGCACCAGCAGATGGTTGTATTGATCGTTTGGCGTGTCCGCGCGATGGTCCTCGGCCTTGCAAATATAAAGCTCGCATCCCAGTATCGGCTTGATGCCCTTGGCTTTGGCCGCGTTGAAAAAGTGCACCGCCCCGTAGATGTTCCCGTGGTCTGTCATGGCGACAGACTTCTGTCCCAGCGCCGCCACGCGATCAATAAGCTTATGAACGTCGCAAGCGCCGTCGAGAAGAGAGTATTCCGTGTGAAGGTGAAGGTGGGTGAATTCAGCCATGGCCTGCCTTCATTCTACCGGGCGGGCAACTACGCCGCAGCCAGTTGAAAACAGGGGCGAAATCACTTGTTCCAGAACCACGCTTATCCTCCCCAAACCGACAAACGGCTTGGGGGAGCGCAAGGGTTGGGCGCCTACTTTCCCAGCGCCCCCTCAATTGCCGCCGTCACCTCCGGCGAATCCGGCGTTACCGCAGGCTCAAATCGCGCCACTGGCCGGCCATCGCGATCAAACAAAAACTTCGTAAAATTCCACTTGATATCGCCTCCGAACTTCGGATCAGTGGACTTGTCCGTAAGGTAGACATAGAGCGGTGTTTTATCGTCGCCGAGCACCGACACCTTTGACATCATCGGAAAGCTGACGTTGTACTTGCGGCTGCAGAAGGTCTTGATCTCCTCGTTCGTCCCCGGCTCCTGCTGCGCGAAGTTGTTTGCCGGTACGCCGATAATCACAAATCCCCGATCCTTGTACTTCTCGTAGAGCTTCTCCAGACCGGCGTACTGCGGGGTGAATCCGCACTTGCTCGCCACGTTCACCACCATAACCACTTTGCCCTTGTAGCTGCCAAGGCTTACCGGGTCGCCGTCGATCGACTTCATCGTGAATTCATAAATGCTCTTATCTGCGGAAAACGCCTTCGGTGCCACTCCCGTTACTGCGATCGCCGCACACACGATCATCAACGCAATCTTGCGCATATCAGGAAACCCTCCATTTGTCTGTGATCATATCCGACCGCATCCTGCATCGCGGTTTCAATCAGGTCCACCATCCATGAAAAAATAGGCTACGGATGTCCATCCTTCGGTCCAGCGTCAACTCCATATCCAACATCCCGGCCCCTTCAGGACCATCGTCCAAACCCAATTCCCTCTACCGGCCCGAACTCGATGCCCTCCGCTTCTTCGCCTTCCTCTGTGTCTTCGCCTTCCATCGCATGGACTACGTCGGCACCGATCCAGCGCGGGATCTCTGGTCTTTTCGCATAGGCACCATTGGCGCGTTCGGAGTGCCGGTGTTCTTCCTGCTCAGCGCATTCCTCATCACCGACCTCCTCCTCCGGGAGCGCGACCGCACCGGAAAGGTCCACGTTCCATCCTTCTATATGCGCCGTATCCTGCGCATCTGGCCACTCTACTTCGCCATGTTCTTCGGCCTCGCGATACTCAACCATTTCCTTCCCGGCGTCAGCACCAATGACCCGGCTGCCTACGCCGCCTTTACCTTCTTCGCCGGAAACTGGTACATCCTCCGCCATGGCTGGATCGCCGGCTCGGTCGATCCCGCTCTGGAGCATATCCGTCGAAGAGCAGTTCTATATCATCATCCCCATCCTTGCCTCCCTAGGCGGCCGCCGCGTTCTGCAATGGGCTGGTTGGTTCCTCCTCGCCGCGTCCTTTTTCACTGTGCTTCTTTATGCCCGGCACCCCGTTCCCGGCGACAACGGCCAATGGACAAACAGCTTCTTCCACTTCCAGTACTTCTCCACTGGCACACTCCTCGCCATTGCTCTCAGGGGCCGCACAGTTCCGCTATCCATCCCTGTCCGCCTTCTCGGCAGCGCGGCGGCAATCCTCTGCTGGTTCATCGCCATGATCCATTTCCAAGTGCGGAGCTGGGAACCGCGCGCCAACGTCCCCGATGCATTCGTCGGCTGGCTGCTGGTTCTCGCCGGAGTTGTCCTCTTCTTCCTCTGCACCCTGGGAATCCCCTCGAAACTCATCCCGCGATGGCTCGCGTATCTGGGGCGAATTTCGTACGGTCTATATATCTTCCATTCCCTGGTCTTTTTTCTAGTCTTCGAGAAGTTCGGTCCGATTCTGACCCACCGCTTGCCGCAGCTTCGGCCCCCTGACTCCCTCACCGATCTGCGCAACGCGATCGGAGCCTCTCTTGTACTCCTTTTCAGCATCGGCCTCGCACATCTCTCCTACCGTTATTTCGAACTCCCCTTCCTCCGACTCAAGGAACGTTTCACATTCGTCACCGGTCGAAAAGATGCCTGATCCCTAAAGGATTGAACCGGTTCCACTCCCGCACGCCCCCCCTCATTTCTAAGCGGCAGTGGGCCTTATGTCACGTTACCGGAGAGAATCCCGCGCGACTTTTAGGCTGGAATGGAATCTAATTGTAGGTAGAGTTAAATTAGAGCACCCCCTAGAGGTTGATATATGAATAGGTTCACGTGGCTGGCGGTCGCGCTGGCCGTCATATCTCCCATATTTTCAACTCAATCCGCGCGAGCCCAGAAGCTCGATGCTAGTGTGCTCTACCGCCAGGACAGCGATGTGGCTTACCACGCCGTTATCCCCGGCTACTCTGGCCCTAATGCCGATGTCACCGGCGCCTGCACTCTCGATCCCGACCCGGCCAACTGCCCGATCCCCGGAAAATCCAACGGCGAGCCCACATACACGCTTATCGGTACCACCCTCTCGCTGGGGTTGCCCGACGGACGCATTGCTGTCGTTAATTGCATTGACCGCCACTCCGCCAAAGGTACTTACATCAATCGCCGTCTTTGCGGCATGCCGTTGGTAGAGCGAGTTGGTGTTGAATTCAACGGAAGCAGTGCAAAGATCACCTGGCCCGGCGGTCCGGATGGGAGAAAGATCGAGACAGAAACGTACAAAGTTGTCGCCATGCTGGCAAAGCCCGTGGAGACTGCGCGCGTCACCAATAATGAAGGGCCGGCTCCTCACTAGATTCTGTTCCTCTCCCGCTGCCCTTGCCTGTGCCCGTTGACGAATCCTCCGCTCTGCGCTAACTTGCGACCAGTCCTTCGCGACTTGAGGTCCCATGCGCTACAACCGCTCCGTACCGCCCTGTACCGTAATCCCTATCCTCATCTACCCTGACCCCAGCTTCGCCGCAGAATGGTTGTCAAGGACCTTCGGCTTCACTGTACGTCTGCGCATTGCCAATCACCGCATCCAGATGCATGTCGGCAAGGGCTGCATGACCATCGCCGAAGGGGACGTAAAGCCCGAACGCTCCCACATCACCCAGATACGTGTTGAAGACGCATTGGCCCACTGCGAAAGAGCCCGCCAGAACGGCGCCATCATTCTTACCGAGCCTACCGACCACATGTATGGCGAGCGTCAGTACAACGCCCAGGACTTCTACGGCCATCTCTGGGACTTTACACAGACAGTCGCCGATGTCGAGCCCGAGAGCTGGGGTGGAATCTCTGTCGGCATCCAACCAGAGTAGACTCCATGCATTTAGAGCGTACCCGCAAGTTGTATTTACGAACACGCGATGACGGGCGCTTACTTGGAGCGATTCCATGCAATCTGCCTCCGTCGTCCCCGCACTTCATCACGCGAGTCGACAAAAGTTCAGGCAGCGGAGATCCCCTTGAAACCCCGAATGGTCTTCCATATCACGGCGATCGTCATACTGGTAGCGGCAATCGTCGCCGCATAGCCTTAGAACCCTCTCCTCGCGCGAGAACCAATGCCAAGCTCCACTTTGGTGGTAGAACTGTCCGCACAGGTTGTATATACACCGGACCTTCGTTGCGATGTACTACCACCAGAGCAACACCGCTCGGCTTACTGGAAAGTTGCTCGGGCCACCAATACGGAGCAGTACATGAAAGCCACAGTTAGTTCTTGTTTCTCTTTTGCAGCTGCCTTGGTTCTCTCTCTTGCCGCCTCCCACCCCCTTCAGGCCACGCAACATCGCGACCCCTTGACACCACAAGAAGTGGCGCATTCTCAGGCCTCGGATTCGACGACGGCTAAGGTGCATTCAAGCTCGAAAAAGAATGCAAAGCCCTCGACTGAATCCAAAAATCAGAAACCCGCAAAGAAGAACCCACAGGCGTCGGCCCAGAACGCAGGCGATTCAAAGAGCCACTCAGGTAGTGGCACGGGCATGAAGTAAGCGTTATCATTCCTAGCGCACTCCTAAGACAAGGGACAGGGCTCAGGCCCTGTCCCTTGTGCTTTGCAGCAACTAATATTGCCAACTGGTAAGGTCGGCCCCCGGCGGCGCCGTCTTCTTGATCCGCTCGAGAATCTTCGGCAGATATTGCGTGTTGTAATGCAGGCGAGAGTACGCGTTAGGCTGCGTGGGATCGCCGTTCCAGCAGTGCTCCGCGCGCGGACCGTAGGTCACCTCTCCGCCGTACGCCGGATTCTTAGTCGTCTTTAGAAAATCTTCCATCCGGTAGACGGCGTCATTCAGAAAATATGTATCGTCTGATCCGACATAGATGTGAATCTTGCCTTCCAGTTTCGGCCCCAGCGTTGACCAGTCCCGCTCCAAAATCGCTTCCAGGTCATAGTGCTGCTGCCAGTATTCGGCCACTGAGTGATCGATATTTCCGGTCTCCTTATCGAAAATGGGCTTCGGATACCCGTCCTCGCCGACAGGAGAGTAGACTGCTTGCCAAATGTCGAACTGCTCGCCGCTGCGGCCGTGATCGCCTAAAGCTAATTCGTACTGATTATTCTCCTGCGTGGTGATGAAAGTATGTCCAAGGTAGTCGCGCATGGCGGGCTGAGCGACACGCTTGTGTGCACCCTCCAGGAAGAAAGCATTCTTGTCGTCATAGAGATCGATGGTCATGTACGCGTGGAAGTCGATGGGATCAGGACAGGCGGCAAAGGCGCCGTTGTAATGATCCGGATAGAAAACCTGCACCGCCAGCGACTCCCAGCCCCCGGTTGACCCGCCGTATACAAACCGTGCCCATCCCTCGCCGATCCCGCGAAACTTCTTCTCGATGGCGGGAATCAATTCGTTCTCAATCGCATCGCCATACGGGCCAACGTTGGCTGAGTTCACCGCGTAGGAGTCGTCATAGTACGGATTGGCATGCTGAATCTTCACGATCAGAACCCGCGGGAACCTGGGCGACGTCCACTGCTGGTAGAACTTGTATGCTTCTTCCTGCTGAATCCGGTTGTACCCGGCAAGATGAAACCGCTCACTGTAATCGGGTTTCAGATTCGGATCAGGGGGCGTGGTTCGAAAATCGTCAAAATCATCCACAAAATGATCGTGAAAGATGATCAGCGGAAAGCGGGCATTTGGATGCTCGTCGAATCCCTCCGGCACCAGCACTATCGCGCTGATGAACATCGGGCGCCCCCAGAATTTCGTGAGCGCCTCGCTCTGAATCCTGATGTGGCGAATGTATTTTGTGTCCTCTGGCGTCTTGATCGGGGGGATCGTTTCGCTTAACTCGACGCTGACTGCCGGTGCGTTCGGTCCGATGGTAATCTTTTTCGGCTTCGAATACAGATTGCCGGGTGAGATATTCCAGTGCTGTCCCTCACCCATATCCGGGTGAAGCTTCACGGTCTTTCCATCGCTGCGATGAAACGTTTCGTATTTGTTCAGTACAGCCTGAACCGTGTACTCACCGGGTGGAACATCCTTCAGGCTTCGAATCGGATAACCCTGCGCTGCAGAGTCCACGACCGCCCCCTGCCCTGCCTGCCATCCATCGACATTGATTCCGAACATGAGCTGCGACCGCGGCGAGTCATCGATCTGAAAACGAGGCTCGGCCGATGAATCGGTCGAAAGCAGCAGGAGAAGCCGCCCATCGAGTGGTTGCGCGCTGACCCCTTTCGCATACGTAACGGAGAAGGATTGCGCGAAAAGGGCCGCTGGCAAAAACCCAAGCAAGAGGAAGCATCTGCAAAGGAAAGTTTTGTGCATGGTGGTGACTATACCAAGCGCGACCGTGGAGAGCCCCTTCGAATTTCCCTTCGCTCCATCAGGTTCCTGCAGAAGCACGACCGTCTTTCATCGCAGAGCGCCATCACGCCCATCTACTTCGCCGTCGAGGCGTTCTTCTCAAACGCCGCCACGCGATCGTGAAGCTGCTTCAAACTCTCGTCGTTTACATAGACCATGTGCCCCGACTCATACCACGCGTACTCAATATTCTTCGCCAGCGATCGCGAAATAGGCAGGTGTTTGTCTTCGTACTCGGCCGCGAAAAACGGCGTTGCCAGGTCGTAGTAGCCCCCATTAACCATCACCTTGAGTTGGGGGTTCTGTTTCATCGCATCGGCGAGGTCGTTCGAAACATTGAGCGAAATCGGATTGTCACCGTGCTCGAAATTCCACTTATTTGAACCCTCGAAGACATTAATGACTGGAAGAAAGGTCTGGTCGTTGCCGTATTTCAGATCGCGTCGCACATAGTCGTTAAAGAGCGAGACGTAAGCCGACGAGATGGCCGCGCTTTGCGGATCATATTGCGCGCCCTCGCTCAGTGGGTTCAGGCTCGGTCCGGTAAACCGTGTATCCAGGCGGCCGATCGTAAGATCAAGATCGTCTGCAAACGACTTCTCAAATTGGGAACCGTTCACCCGCAGGTTCGCCTTCACCAGATAAGCCACAGGCAAACCGGTGTAACCGTGAAGCTTCTCCGCCACAGACTGCTTCTCGCTATCCGATAAATCGGTCCCCATGGCGAGCGCCCGCGAATACGGGCCGACCGCAAACTCCTCGACCTCTTTCAGGAATGGACCGATCGCCGCAGGCTCAGGTGAAACCTTCTTGTGGTACCACGCTGTTGCCGCATATGTGGGAAGCGCCAGCACATAGGGCAGATCGATCCCAGGGTTTGCATTAGGTCCGTCGATGTCGATATTGAAGTTGAATGCCTGCGATAGCAAAACTACGCCGTTGAGATCGATTGATCGATCCTCCAGCATCTTCGCCAGTACCGCCGAGCGTGTAGTTCCATAACTTTCGCCGAAGAGGAACTTCGGAGAATTCCAGCGGCCGTACTTGGTGATGAACCGTGCGATGAAGCGTGCAAACGCAGCGCCGTCTTCATCCACTCCCCAGAAGGCTTTCTCGGCATCCTTGCCGATGAGTCGTCCGAATCCCGTTCCCGGCGCGTCGACAAAGACCAGGTCGCTCACGTCCAGCAATGAGTCGGCGTTGTTCACCATTTTGTAAGGGGCCGCCGGCAGATGCTGATCGCCGCTCGTCACCACGTGCTTTGGGCCCAGCGAGCCCATGTGCAGCCATACGGTCGAACTGCCCGGGCCACCGTTATAGAAAAACGTAATTGGCCGATCTTCAGCTTTCGAATCCTTCTTGATGTACGCAACATAGGACATGCGTGCCACCGGTGCCGCGTCCTTGTCCTCTTTCGGTGCGGAGAGCGCAAGCTGGCTCCCCGGAAGGGGCTTCCCGTCCATGCCGAGTTGGGCATCCTGGCCGTCTGACCCGCCCACCGTAATGACGCCCACCGTCGCGCTGTACAGAATGTGCTGGCCGCCAATATCTACCGTGCCAGGGGTTGTTACATCGCTGGGTTGCGTCGGGGACTTATCGGCGCTGTTACTCTTCTTTGCATTGTCGTCATCGTCTGCGCGAGGGGCTGCGCATACGGGCAGGAGCGTTGCAGCTAGCGCAGCGGCTGCCAGCAGTCGGGGAATAGACATTCGAGATCTTCTCCGTTGGGTATCTTGGTCGCTAAGTATAGCGGCATCGGGCGACTTGAATGCATCTTCAATGTGACGAAACACCGCTGCAAGGTGCTGGCGATGTAATTACTTCTGCGGTTTGTCGAAAGGCTGCTTCTCCGTGATACGCGGCCGATTCTCCGCCTGCAGCTGTTTGCTCACCTGCTCCACTTCGTGGAAAACCCGAAGCAAATTGCCGCCGAGAATCTTTCGACAATCTTCAGGGGAGTAGCCCCGCTCCATCAGGGCCGCCGTAATCTTCGGAATATCCGCAGGCGAGTCAATCCCCTCAGGCAGTTGCCCGTTCACGCCGTCGAAGTCCGAGCCAAGTCCCACGTGATCCACACCCGCTACCTTGGCGATGTGGTCGATATGATCGACCAGCGCGGAAAGAGGCGGGCGCGGGATGCGGTCCGCGTATTGTCTCTCCAGCTTCTCGACCTCGTCCGCCGGCGCTTCCTTGCCCTCGCCCTTGTACTTGTCCTTCAGGGCCTGCACAGCCTTGGTCACCTCTGGCTGCATCGCCTTCTGCGCGTCCCGATACTGCTGCGAGATGAACGCCGAGTAGAAGTTCACCTGCACAACGCCGCCCTTTGACCCCGGGCCACCTGAGTTCGCTATGGCGCGAAGCATATCGTCTGTCATATTGCGAGGTGCGTCGCAGATAGCCCGCGCGGCCGAGTGCGACGCGATCACAGGAGCGCGTGTAATCACCAGGGTTCGGAAAAATGTTCGGTCGGAAACGTGTGAGATGTCAACCATCATTCCCAGTCGGTTCATCTCGTACACCACATCCTTGCCGAATTCGCTGAGCCCCTCTTTCGTGTGAGGAACATTAGGATCGTTGATATCGCCGGAAGAGTCCGCCCAGCTGTTTGAGTTCGACCACGTCAGGGTCATGTATCGGACGCCCAGGGCGTAATACTGCCGTAGTAGCGCGAGCGAGTCTTCGATCGAGTGCCCGCCCTCGATTCCCATCAGCGCAGCAATCTTATGCTCGCGATGTGCCAGTTCGATCCCCTCGGGAGATGTCACGAACATCATCTTGTCCGAGTGTTTTGCTACCTGTTGTTTCACCGCGTCAATCAGGATCAGCGTCCGCCGCGCAAACTGCCCTTTATTCGGTCCCGGATCAACCCAGATTGAAAAGAATTCCGCGCCGAGATTACCCTTCCTCGCAGATTCGAGGTTCCAGTTTCCGCCATTCAGCGGATCGGCGAGGTCGTAGTTCTCATCCACTATGCGCTGCGGCGTGTCGGCGTGCGTGTCGATCACGATGGCAGAGCGCTCGACTTGTTCAGGTGATAGTTTTGTCGTCATTTTCGGGGAAGGCTTTGCTGAAGTTTGTCCGCAAACGATGGCCGGTATGGCAACCACCAGGGAGGCAAGAAGAGCAGAAATCCGCATAGGCTTGGGATGAGTATAAAGGCATCAAGCGGGAAACAAGGATCAAGCGATTCAGGAATAAGGGAATACGAAGATGACTGCCTGCTCGGTCGGCTCCGAAAGACGCTCGATCGCCGTATTCTGCCGGGAAACCTTCCCGTGGCCGGTCCCGTTGTCGACAAGATCAGGGTTGTCCAGCAGGCCTGGCGCGGCGCCATTCACCTGAATCCCTGTTCCGTGGCGGTTTGGCAAAGCTCTTCGTCAGACTGGCCAGCGCGCCCTCGCCTCTGGACCGATTGGTAACGTAGGATGGGACCCGGCGGGCCGAATTTTGTTCTTGCCACGGTGCAGAAATGCTAGAATTCAGGCCAAATCGTTACTCATTGCGATGAAAAAGGAGTTCCTCTGGTGATGCGCTTTCTTCGCCACCTCCCCGTTGCCTTAGCTCTCTCTGCACTCGTTTCCAGTCTGACGCCGCACCTTGGCGCCCAGAGCGCCGACCTGCCGGATAATGCTCCTATTTCCACCATTGGGGCTGGTTCCACTGTTGCCGTCAACGTCGACATCCTGCTGCCCGCAAATCAAGGTTCGCTGTATTTTCAGAACGGCGCTCTTTCCTCCTGGGAGCAGGTCAGTAAAAGCGCCCCAAGTTGCCGTCTCACCGCTGTGGAGAGCCCAGTAGTACGAAGGCTGGTCCCTGGCCGGAAGCTCGTAATAACGGGAACTGCCCAGAACAACGGAAGCGTCTTCTTCTACGGAAATGTCCTCGAGTTCGATGAAGACGCTACAGTCAGCAAGCTGGAGTGCGCATCGGGCCATAAAGGCGCCATGTCGATCGGCGAACTGAAACAGGTCTTCGGAGGAATGTTCTCCCTGATCCAGGCTCCCGCAGTTGTAGGGGAGTAAGACCGGCCCCGGTCAGTTCGGAGACATTCCGACCCGGGGCCTCACCCCGTCGTTACCCAAAAGTAACGCTTCGAATCTCCCATTCAGATCTCCGTCACAGCGCCCCACTGTCTTTTGGACCTACACTCTGCCGGACGGGAGAAATATGGAAGCGACCAGCGCCCGCACGCTGCTCAGCGTGCAAACAATCGAAAATATTGGCATCATCACCCTCGACAACCCGAGAACGCACAACTCCCTGAGCACAGCTCTGATTGACGAACTCTGCGAAACTCTCAAAGAGATGCAGAACGATCGGGTCCGCGTCATCATCCTTCGCGCCAGATCGGGCGCAATTGTCTTTTCATCGGGACATGATGTCCGCGAACTGCCTACCAACCGGCGCGACCCGCTCACCTATAACGACCCACTGCGCCGGGTCATCCGCATCATTGAGCTGTTCCCTGCCCCCGTGATCGCGATGGTAGAAGGCAGCGTATGGGGAGGCGCTTGTGAACTGGTGATGAGCTGCGACCTGATCGTCGCTAGCGAAGACACCACATTCGCGGTCACACCGGCGAAGCTCGGGATGCCCTACAACATATCCGGCGTGCAGAACTTTTTGAACACCGGCGGCATGCCGTTATGCAAGGAGATGCTGTTTACCGCACAGCCTATTGGCGTGAAACGTCTCGTCGACCAGGGCATCGTGAGTCATGCCGTTCCCAGAGAACGACTCGAGGACCTTGCGATGTGGATGGCTCAGCAAATCGCAAATAACTCTCCGCTGGTGATCAGTCTCCTTAAAGAGGAACTGCGCCTGCTTTCTGCCTCTCACAACCTGAGCCCCGAAACCTTCGAAAGAGTGCAGGCTATGCGCCGCCAGGTGTACGACAGCGAGGATTACCAGGAAGGAATCAGGGCGTTCTTCGAAAAGCGTGCCCCCAAATTCCACGGCGAATAACTGATCTGCTCTGCGCCCTCGCCAGCTACTCAGGCAATTCCGCGCTTGCCCCAAAGAGAAAGCTCAGCCCTCTGGGTCGTCCGCGTCAGCTCGCCAGCGAAGTCCCGCTCAGGTGGAGTTCTCTCGCCCTGTCGAGCGCGGCCTGGATGCTGGGCATAATATTCTCCCGGCCGACGTTATCAAGAAATCTCTGGTGCTTCAGGAGTTTTGAGGGTTGTTGCATTGCCCCACAAAGGACAAGCACACGGCCCGACTCTCTGAGGCGCTTCGCAAACGTCTCGATCGCATGAGTCCCCGTGGCATCGATAGCTGTCATGTTGCGCAGGCGCAGGATGACAATCGGCTCGAAGACCTCGATATTTGCGGTGGCATCCACAAGCTTCTCCGTAGTGCCGAAGAGGAATGGGCCATGGATACGAAGGAGCGATACATAAGAAGGAATGATGCGGCCTTGAAGCACATGAGGCAATCCATCGCGAATGTAGTCGTCGGTGACCGGTACCACGGTGGTGGTTTCGGCGATGCGATAGATGTAAAGCAGCGCTGCGAGGGTCAGGCCAACGCCTACGGCGACCGTGAGGTCCGCAAAGACAGTGAGACCAAATGTGACCAGCCAAACGGAGATGGCGGTAAAGTCGAGATGAAAGATAGTGCCAATCTCGTGCCACTCGCCCATGTTGTACGCAACAACGAACAGGACTGCGGCGAGCGTCGAGAGGGGAATGTAGCTGGCAAGGGGCGCTGCGGCGACAAGAACAAGCAAAAGCGTGGCAGCGTGAATCATGCCCGAGACAGGCGAGCGAGCTCCCGCCCGGATGTTGGTTGCGGTACGGGCAATCGCGCCCGTAGCGGGTATCCCGCCGAAGACCGGAGAGGCTATGTTGGCGATGCCTTGGGCCATCAGTTCGACATTCGGGTTATGTCGGTCGCCTGTCATGCCATCAGCGACCACGGCAGAAAGCATGCTTTCAAGCGCGGCAAGCAGCGCAACAGTGAACGCCGATGGGATAAGCGGCAGGATGTGTTCTGCGTGGAACGTGGGAATTGTGAAGGGCGGAAGGCCACGAGGGATTCCGCCGAAGCGGCTACCAATGGTTTCGACGTGCAGATGAAATACCGCTGAAATAATGGTGCAGACCAGCAGCGCGACAATAGAGGCCGGGACGCGCCGGGTCAATCGCGGCAGAAACAGGATGATCGCCAGTGTTCCCAGGCCGATGCCCACCGCAGCCCAATTCATTGTGAAGAAATGTGAGAACAGGAGCTGCATGCGCGGAAGGAATTCGCTGGGAACGGCGCCGACGCGAAGGCCGAAGAAGTCCTTGATCTGCGTAGAAGCGATCAGTATCGCGATGCCATTGGTGAAGCCGATGACAACGGTCCTGGGAATGAATCTAACGGCTGATCCGAGCCCGGTTATCCCCATACCCACGAGGATGACGCCACCCATGAGCGTTACCATCTCGAGGCCGCTAATACCAAATCGGGCAACAATGCCGGCGACAATAACGACGAACGCACCCGTTGGGCCGCCGATCTGCGTTTTCGAACCGCCCAGTGCGGAGATGAGAAAGCCGGCAACGACCGCGGTATAGAGACCAGCCTGCGGAGTAACCCCCGACGCGATGCCGAACGCCATGGCGAGGGGCAACGCCACTAGCCCTACGGTGATACCAGCCAGAAGATCGTGCAGGAACATTCTTCCGCTGTACTGGCGAAGAGATACCACCAGCTTAGGGAGATTTGGATTGCTCAGAGACATGGGTCTTACTTCTTTGCCGGATGTTATATCCATTGTACGGCGAATGTGATGCGGCTTCGCCAACATGTGAGAACTGCGCAGCGCCGCAGTAACGCCCGCTCTACGGCTTCTCGAATCAAGCGCTTTACATAGATGGCCGCGGCACGATTGCGCGCGTAGAAGTGTTCGGCGCGCCCGCTCTCACGGTAGCCACTTCGCTCGTAGAGGCGGATCGCGTTTGCATTCTCAGCGTCCACATGAAGCCATAGGGCGACAGAATCGTGATCCATCGCGGACTCCTCGAGGCGCTCGAGCAGCGTGGCTCCAATCCCCTGTCCACGCCATTCCGGCAGAACTTCGATCGTAGGAATGTACGCAATGGTCCCGGCAGGCTGCTCAGACCACTCGACGATGGCAAAGCCCGCCATTCTTCCCGAGTCGTCGGCAATCCACGTAGCTGAGTCGGCCGATCTAACGAGCTGCCGCATGTAGCTCCGGCTGAAACGCTCAGGCGGTTTGAAACACGTCTCCTCGATGTCGTAAAGGTCATCAAAGTCGCCGGGCTGGTATAGGCGGTAGCGCATGAACCAACTGACGGCTCTCAGAAGAGCCGGACCAAAACGTTGCGGTCAGATATCGCGGATTCGGGAAGTCAGGCTGGCCCACGGTACGTTCCCAACCATCCCTCAGTTGAAGAATGGTTGGAAACGCGGCTAAGAATATGACTACACTTTAGCTTCAAGATCCCTGATCACGTTGAAGAAGCGATCGTCGAGACGGCGATTCGTCGCGATGGCTTCCTTGATCGTGATATCGGTGACATCGAGCCCGCGTATCACTGCAATTCGACCCCACTTCTTCTCGTGAACCATGTCGATAGCGTGCAGCCCGTAGCGCTGCCCAAGCAAACGGTCGTAGGCTGTTGGAACTCCACCGCGCTGCGTGTGGCCGAGGTTGACCGAGCGTGTTTCGAAACCCGTCTTCTTCTCGATCAGACTGGCGAGCGCTTCTCCAATCCCGGAGAGGCGAACGTGCCCGAAGGAGTCAACTTCCTTCGACCCGGTAACCTGGCCGACTTCAGGCAGATGGCATCCTTCCGCAACAACAACCACGCCGTAATGCTTGCCGTGATCGTAGTTGTACTTGAGGAGCGCGCACACATGATCGATATCGATATCCTTCTCCGGAACCAGGACCACATGAGCGCCGCCAGCAATACCCGACGCATAAGCAATCCATCCAGCATCTCGTCCCATCACTTCGACGACGATCACACGGTTGTGCGAATCGGCGGTGGTGTGAATTCGGTCGATGGCCTCCGTCGCGATCATCACTGCTGTGTCGAAGCCAAAGGTCTGGTCGGTGCCGTTGATATCGTTGTCAATCGTCTTTGGCACTCCCACCGCGTTGATGCCGTTTTCGGCAAGAAACAGTGTGACGGACTGCGTGTCGTCGCCGCCAAGCGCAATCAATGCGTCGATCTTGTTGGCCTTCAGAACTTCCTGCACCTTCTCGATGCCGCCGGGGATCTTCTTCACGTTGGTCCGCGACGAGTGAAGGATGGTTCCACCTTTGAGCTGAATGCCATCAATCTTTTCGAGAGTCAGTGGAATGAACTGATTGTCGAGAACACCACGCCAGCCATTGAGGAAGCCGATAAACTCGTCGCCATAGGTCTGGATCCCTTTGCGCACTGCCGCATAGATAACAGCATTCAAGCCGGGGCAGTCGCCGCCACCGGTCAATAGTGCAACTCGCATCGTGTATTTCTCCTGATCGAAATCGGCCGGTCGCCGAGCAGCCGTGCCGGGACAGCGTGTCGGGTCAAATTGCCGACGCCTTAGACAGTATATGCCGGGCTTGTAAAGCGAAATCGTGACAAAGCTCACCCCATTCAATGATGTAAAGACCTCGCTGGGATGGTTCAATAGAAAGATATGAGTACATCCGGCACCGGGGACGGAGCCCTGATCCTGCTTGCCTTTGCAAGCCTCGTGGTCATTGTGCTTCTCGTGCTCCTGCAACTCACCCGGCTGGGCTTCCTCGTTCGTTCGACGATTCCCGACCGCCCGCGGCGTCGGATGTTCATCGCATCGCTTTCCTTTCTCATCACCTTCGCGGGCGTGCGCATCATCGTCAGCCTCGTGGTTCACAATCATGGACCCTTCGGATGGGTCATGGTGCGAGGACATCACATCCATCACCTGGTGTGGGGAATCCTGATCCTGCTTTCCGTCGGCTATGGCTGGCTCCTCGACCTCGGAAGAAGCCACTCCCAGCTTTCAATCTTCTTCAGCCGGCTCATGAGCGTGAGCTACGGAGTCGGCGCCGCGCTCACCCTCGATGAATTCGCCCTCTGGCTCAATCTTGACCCCAACGACTACTGGTCGCGCCAAGGTCGCATTAGCATCGATGCCGTCGTTATCTTCGGAGGAATTCTTGCCGTTGGCGCCTGGGGGGCGCCGTTCTTTCGGGGCCTGCAGTTAATGTGGTACAAGTGGCCCGTCTTCCGGCGGGAAATTGGCCGCGAAGAGTCCGCTATTCGGCGCGTGCGATTGCTTCGTCCGCGTAAAGCTCGTCGATCTCGGACGCATATTTCACGTTGATAACGCGGCGCTTCAACTTCATAGATGGCGTCAGTTCCCCTGACTCCTGCGACCACTCGTCGGGAACCAGACGGAAGCGCTTGATCGTCTCGAAATTCGCCAGTCCTGAATTGGCGTCGCGCACAATCTCGGCGTAGAGCGAAACCACGCGGCTATCCGAAACAAGGGTCTTTCGATCCGCCCCTTCGAGAGATGCGTGTTTGGCCCATCCTTCAAGCGCGGCGAAATTGGGCGAGATCAGCGCTGAAATGAACTTGTGCTTGTCGCCGACCAGCGCGACCTGTCCAACCATCACTGAATTTTTGAGCTTGTTCTCAATCGGCTGAGGCGCTACCAGCTTGCCGCCCGACGTCTTCAACAGTTCTTTCTTTCGATCCGTAATGTAAAGGAAACCGTCATCATCGAATTGCGCGATATCCCCAGAGAGAAACCAGCCTTCCATGTCGAACGACTCGGCGTTCGCTGCTGGCTTCTGCCAATAGCCACTGAAAACCGAGGGACCCCGGACGAGCAGTTCCCCGTCCGAGGCCAGCTTGAGTTCGATATTCGGCAGTGGTTTGCCAACTGCGCCCATGCGATGCACTTCGGGATTGTTGAGCGCAATGACCGGCGATGTTTCGGTGAGGCCATAGCCTTCCCACACTGCAATTCCCGCTGACGCAAACCACTTTGCAGTGTCGATGCCCAGCGGGGCGCCGCCGGAGACCCACACGCGCACGCGACCGCCGAAGGCTTCCCGTACCTTGCTAAAGACCAGCTTGTTGGCAAGCTTCCACAAGAACGACGAGGGCTGCCGTCCGTCGTACACCGCGTCCCCGTGGTGGCGGCCAATGCCCAGCGCCCAGGCGAGCAACCGCTTCTTGACCGGCGAGACGGAAGACTTCTGTTCGACTGCCTGCCGAATCTTCTCGTAAACCCGGGGGACCCCCACAAAGACCGTGGGACGAACCTCCTTCATCGCCTGCGGAAGCTTGTCGAAGTTCGAACAGTACACCACTTGCGAACCGTGACCGTACATCACGTAATCGAGCGCGCGTGCCGTGATGTGAGAGAGCGGAAGAAATGAAATGCACGCATCGCTCTGGTCAAAGGAATATCCGGTAACCGCCACATTCTGATTCGAGGCAATGTTGCCATGAGTCAACATCACGCCTTTGGGTTCGCCGGTGGTGCCGGAGGTGTAGATAAGGGTGGCCAGATCCTCGGGCGTAACGGATCGTGCGAGGGCGTCAAAAACGGGGTCCCGATAAGGCCCTGCATCGTCGGCTCCGGCGATAATCTTGGAGAACCCGATGGCGCCTTGTGGCGCGTTGCCGTCCATCATCAGAATGTGTTCAAGGTGTGTCTGGCCGCGGACCGCATTGAGCTTATCGAACTGCTGGCGAGTGGAAACTACCGCAATCCTGCATCCCGCGTCAGCCAGCAGCACGGCGATCTGATCCCCTGTAAGCGTCGGATAAATAGGTACATTGACAGCGCCGATTGCCAGGATGCCAAAGTCCGTCACCACCCATTCCCAGCGGTTTTCGGAAATAAGGGCGATTCGGTCGCCTTTTCGGCAGCCCCAGCTGAGGAACGCCTCGGAAAGGGAATGTACGCGGTGATATATCTGGTCGGCTGAGAGCGGCTGCCAGTTATTGAACTCATCCTGCCAAAGAATGGCGCGTGGGTTTCCAGCCGTAGCCACCCGGATGAATAGGTCGTTTATGGTCGAGAGCGGGGCAGGGGTCATGTCGGGCTTGGTTGGTCGATCCGGGTGCACAGAATCAAAGGGAGAGTGTAACAGTGCAGGGGCATTCCCGGGCGAGTTAGCTGACCCCCTCCCTTGACCGCTTGACTCATAAACCACGCGCTCCTCGCAAGGTTATGGGGAAAACTTCGGTTTCCCGGGAACCCGGATGATCACCCAGACAAATGACTTAACTGGAGTAATATCGGACCAGTCGACGCTCCGAGAACGCAAGCCATGGACACGCGCAATGTATCCCTGCCTCCCGGCGAGCCAGATCCGGCCTTGCTTCGGAAGCTCTCGGTTTTGCAGCAGGCGTGCCTGATAGTTGTAGCGCTCATCGCTCTAACGGTCTTCGCAGGCTGGCTCTTTCCGCAGTTTGCCGCTTATCTGCCCGTCTCCATGACCAGGATGAGCATCCCTATGGCCCTCACAGTGCTGCTCTGTGCGCTGAGCCTTGCAATCTCTGAACCCGGAAACAATCTCTCTCTTCCCGTCGCTGCCCGCTACGTGGCAGCTCAGGCGGGTTTACTGTCGCTCCTGATTCTCCTGGAGTCGATCTATCGGACGCTGCCTGCGGTAGACGCGCTCCTCGAGGTCGATCGCGCGGCTGGAAACACGGGCGGGCTGCCGGTGCATTCTCCTGCTGCCTTTGCCCTACTGAGCCTTTCCATGATGTTGGTGAGCAGTGGGGCTCCGATCCTTCGGCGGATAGCCGACGGATTGGTACCGGTGCTCTGCCTCATGACCATGATTCTGCTGACCGAAAACCTGTTCGGAGCCTTCGGGCTCGTGCGTCTCTCGGCAGACAATATGATCGCTCCCCTGCTGCTAGTTTGCCTCGTCATCTTGACGTGGGTTGTGGCCATGCGGCAGTCAGAGCATGGCGTTTGGTCGATTTTCGTGGGAGCCGGCATAGGCAGCAGAATTGCCCGGGGCTTCGCGCCAATTTTGCTCCTCCTTCCCTTCCTCATTGAATTAGCTCGGACCCGCCTCTTGCTGAGAGACCTCGTACCAGAGCAATATGGCGCCGCGATCCTCACTTCGCTCGCGGCAGGTCTCTCTCTCATTCTTCTCCTCGTTCTCGTATGGCGAATCAACTCGATGGAAAAAGAGATTCACGATCTGACTCTTCGCGACGAGTTGACCGGCCTTTACAACATGCGCGGGTTTTACCTGCTTGGCGAACAAACCCTGCGGCTCGCGCAGCGCGCTGAGTTGCCGTTCTCGGTGCTGTTTATCGACTTGGATGGATTGAAAAGAATCAACGACGACCTGGGACACAACATGGGGTCGACCTACCTGGCCGAGACCGGCGAACTTGTGATGGCCTGCTTCCGCGAAACCGATGTCAAGGGACGATTCGGTGGAGATGAATTCGTCGTGGCCGGTCAGTTCAGCGTGCTTGGAATTGAACTGGCTGCGACGCGATTGCGATCGATGGCGGATGCTAACAACGAAAAGACCCCTCGTAAGTATCCCCTCAGCCTGAGTGTGGGATGGGTAACTCTCGACCATCCATCGAGCGAAAGCCTCAAGGAACTCGTGCGGCGCGCAGATGAAGCCATGTATCGCGAAAAACGTTCGAAGAAGGTGGCGCGAGCGTGACGGAAAGGAATGATTCCCCACCCCGTTTCCTTGCGGTCCTGCCGGACCCGTCCCTTTTCCGTGCCGCTAGATTGATTCAGCGAGTTTGCCTCGGGATAGCCGGGCTCGCATTTCTCTACCAGTTGTTGCCCCTGCTCGGCTTGGGAACCGTTGCCGCCTTCTCCGCCGCCCAGGCAAGTTTACCCATACTTTTGACCGGGCTTGTATGCACGGTCAGTCTTCTGCTTTCTGAGCCCGGCCGGATGGGTACTCTTCCGTTCGCGCGGCGGGCGGTGAAACTCCTCGCCATCTTCGGAGCTGCTGTCGTTCTCTTCTGGATGCGCGCGATCTCGGTGCCCGAAAACCCACTTCACTCGGCTTCGCCGCCGGCATCCATCGTGCTCGGATTCGTTTTGCTGGCGATCATTGTCGCTCTCGTCGACAACGCAAACTGGCTGATGAATCGAGCCGTAGACGCTGCAGTCTGCGGGCTCTGCCTCCTCTGCCTTTTCGCGGTATCGAATGCAATGTTCGCGTCCATGGCACTGTTTGGGAAGCCGCCTCATTCTCGAAATGCTGTGGCGATGCTCGTGTTTCTGATTGCCCTCACCGTCGCTGTGACTCTGCGCCAGGCAGAACATGGTGTGCTTTCCATCTTCCTGGGCGCTGGCCATGGATCCAGGCTGGCACGGATCTGCACTCCCATCGCGTTGCTGTTAGCTTTCGGGTGGCAAGCCGCGAATGCCCGAATCTCAGGACCCTTCGGCGCCTCTCTGCTTGGCGCACTTGTCATGGCCATCGCCGTGGGAGTGCTTCTCTTCTTTTCCTGGCGCATCAGCAGGATGGAGAATGAAATGCACGATCTTGTTCTCCGCGACGAATCCACCCGGCTCTACAATCCAAGAGGCTTTCACATGCTGGCCGAACACGCGCTGCGGCTGGCAAAACGTACCAATGTCCCCTTCTCGGTCCTGTTCATTGAACTCGAGAACCTTCCGGAGATCCATGCGCAGCATGGTGAAGATGCCGCGGCCGCATCGCTGGCCGAAGCAGGAGAGATTTTGCGTGCGACTTTTCGAGAATCTGACATTAAAGGCAGGGTTGGAGGAGATGAATTTGCCGTGGCAGGCCGATTCGATCGCTGCGGGATTGCGGTCGCCGCGATGCGCCTCGAAGCGGCAACTGCAGCACGGACTTCAAGAACCCAGGGCCCCATTCCTCTGAGGCTGAGCATGGGACACGTGACCACCATCGACTCCGATGTGCAGGAAAACCTGAAAGACCTTCTGCAGAGAGCTGGTCAAGCCAAGAACCGGCTGGACTTCCAGATGAAGGAGCTCCGGGTTAACTAGGCTCGTTCCTGAGCGTGACTGAAACCCATTGTCAAGCGTGATCAAATCCGCTCCAACAGCTAATACCTCATTCAAAACATCAAATTCTGGCGTTTTTGGACCTCGAATACCCGGTTTGTCCAACGTCCTGAGCCGCTCTACATCTGCGGCTTCGGGGTCAGGCGGACAAATTTTCTCGACTCGGCTTCCCAATTGGCGAGGAGCCATCGAGCACGTGTACTTCCAGTTTTGTTCCAGTGAAGGTCAACCAGTTCACGGATGGCGTTGCGGCTATCGTCATCCAGTTGGCCCCATGTATCTGCCTCCAGAAACCCAGCGTGGTATCGGCCACCGGAAACGAAGTCTCCGTCTTCGTCGTATACCCAGGCCAGGCCTCCGGTCATACCCGCACCGAAATTGATACCGGTCCGGCCAAGCACCACCGCCAGGCCAGCCGTCATGTACTCGCATCCGTGATCGCCGACGCCCTCGACAATGGCCTGCGCACCCGAATTACGAACAGCAAATCGCTCGCCTGCCCGCCCTGCGGCGAACAGAGAGCCGCTCGTCGCCCCGTAAAGCGCCACGTTCCCGAGCAGGGTATGCGCTTCGCTCTGTAAAGCAACTCGCCCACGGCCTCGAAGCACGAGTTCGCCGCCGCAAAGACCCTTCCCGACGAAGTCGTTGGCAAGACCTTCAAGAGTGAGGGTCATACCCGAGGTCGCAAATGCACCGAACGATTGTCCGGCGGTTCCCTTCAGATTGAAAGTGAGCTGAGAACCTGCAGTACCTGGATTGTTCGTACGATACTGGGCGATCTGGCCCGCGAGCCGTGCGCCAAGGGTGCGATCTTCGTTGCTGATCTGCGCATCGAGACAAAACGGAATGCAGGACTTGTAGGCAGCCAAAGCAGGGTCAACCCAGGCATCGTCGATCGGCGCATGGGGCTCGGGACGATCGTTACGCTTCCCTTCCCAGCGAACTGCGCCCTTCGCTTCAACGGCCACCGCGGCAGCCGCGAGCATGGGCTTCAGATTGAGCTGGGCATTGAACCGCACCTGTTCAAGCAGATCAGCGCGGCCGACAGCCGCCTGGAGCGACGGAAGTCCAAGCGTCGCGAGAAGCTGCCTGACCTCCTCCGCTAGTTCGTTGAATAACCGGACCACATGCTCAGGCTTGCCGCGAAATTTTGCGCGCAATTCAGGGCGTTGAGTGGCAATACCCGTAGGGCAGGTGTTGAGATGACATTGGCGCGCCATATCGCATCCCAGCGCGACGAGTACCGCGGTACCGAAGGCGTATTCGTCTGCACCGAGCAGAGCGGCGATGACAATATCGCGCGCGGTGCGCAAACCGCCGTCGGTGCGGAGACGGACGCGGCCACGAAGGCCATTGTGAATGAGAACCTGCTGGGCCTCCGCGAGGCCGAGTTCCCATGGGTTGCCGGCGTACTTGATGCTGGAAAGAGGCGACGCGCCCGTTCCGCCGGAGTGCCCGGCAATCACGATGTAATCGGCGTATGCTTTGGCCACCCCGGCGGCGATCGTGCCAACACCGCAGCCGGACACGAGCTTTACTCCGACAGCGGCGCGCGGATTGGCTCGCTTGAGATCCCAGATGAGCTGGGCCAGATCTTCGATCGAGTAGATGTCGTGATGAGGCGGCGGCGAAATGAGCTGCATGCCCGGCTGCGCGTGGCGCAAACGAGCGATGAGTTCGGTGACCTTGTGACCGGGAAGCTGCCCGCCCTCCCCCGGCTTGGCCCCCTGCGCAATTTTGATTTCAAGTTCTTCTGCGTGCACGAGGTACTCAGCAGTAACTCCGAATCGAGCGCTGGCGACCTGCTTGATCTTGTTATTGAGAAGCGACGGCGCGCCGTTCACAGCCGGGTAGACAGCGGAATCCTCGCCACCTTCCCCGGTATTCGAACGTGCGCCAAGGATGTTCATGGCCTCGGTGATAGTCTGGTGCGCCTCTGGCGAGAGCGACCCGAAAGACATCGCGCTGGCAACAAAGGTGCCGGTAATGGTTTCTTTCGGGGCGATCTGGTCCAGCGCGAACTCGGGACCTGCGGGACGGATTTCAAGGAGATCGCGTAGGTTGGACGGTTCGGGTTCAGAGGCTTGCGATGAGAACGTTGCAAAGGGCGCCAGAGCCAGGGCAGCGCCTTGCTTTGTGGATCCGACGACGGTCTGCAGCGCGCGCACAGTCATCGGTTGCCAGCCATGTGCTTCGGCTTCATCGGCTTTTCGGAAGCGCACAAAGCCGTAGTCGGGTAGTTCCTTTACCGGAGCGGTAGCGAATTCAGCAGGGTTTTTCTCTGCAGGCTTCTCGCTTACAGGGTCAGCGCTCCATAGATGTCGAACGTAGGCTTCGATCTCGCCAAATCCGATTCCGCCGATCGGCGCGGGAACGCCGGCGAAGCATTTGTCCACGACATGTTGAGCGATACCCACGGCATCGAATAAATGCGCGCCACGATAACTGTCGACGACGCTGATCCCCATCTTGGACATCACCTTTGCGAGACCCAGTTCGAGGGCATGAAGGAGGTTTTCTTCGCCGAGTTCGGGACTGAGATTGCGGGCGGTTTCAAGGGCGAGCCAGGGGCAGATTGCCCCTGCGCCGAGCCCAAGCAGAACCGCAACATGGTGTATTTCGCGACAGTCCGCAGCATCGACAGCGAGGCCAACCTCGGCACGAACTCCCGCCTTGGTCAGAGCGAGGTGAATCGCTCCCGTCGCCATCGCCATCGGTACAGGGACTGCTTTATGGCTTGCACCGCGATCAGTCAGAATCAGAAGGGACGCGCCTTCACGAACAAGTTCGATAGCTCGCTCCGCGAGAATATCCACGGCTACTTCGAGCGTGCTGTCGGGCGAATAGAGACAATGAAGAATCGCATGCGGCATTTTCTCTGCCTGGGAATGATGGCCTTCGAAAAGCGCATGCATTTGTCCTAGCGAGAGAAGGGGCGAACGCAGAGAGAGACCAGGAAGTGGTTCACGGAGCTCGAGGATGTGTGGCCACGGACCGAGGCGAGTCTGCATTTGGAAGACGATGTTCTCTCGCAGCGAATCGATAGGGGGATTGGTTACCTGAGCAAATCGCTGCCGAAAGAAAGCGTAGAGCGGACGTGGAGCATGAGCGAGAGGAGCGATTGAAGTGTCGTCGCCCATTGACCAGACTGCGTCCTTACCGTCGGCCGCCATGGGCTGCAGGATCATCCGCACGTCCTCGCGTGTATACCCGAAGTGATGCTGAAGGCGATTGACTTCGGCGGAATCGAGCGGCGCTGGAGCTTCCAGGGAGTCTTGCAGCGGCACATCTTCACGGATCAGATCGTGATATTGACGCTTGGCATCGTAGATGCGCAGAATTTCTTCGTTCTCGAAGAAGCGATGAAAGTCGAGGTCAGCAACAATCATCTGGCCAGGACCCAGCCGCCCACTATGAATAATGTGATCCGGATCCATATCGACGAGACCGGCTTCCGAGCCCGCAACGACAAGACCGGTGTCGTCGAGCGCAAACCGACAAGGACGCAAGCCGTTGCGATCAAGTATGGCCCCAACCTGATGGCCGTCAGTGAAAGCGAGGGCGGCTGGGCCGTCCCATGGCTCAATAATCTGGCCACTATACTGTAGGAACGATGAGGAGTTTCCCGGATTGGCTGGAGGTACAACCATCCGTACGGCCTCTCCGACCGTGCGACCGCTGTGGGCAAGGAGTTCCACGATTTCATCAAGGGAAGTAGAGTCAGATCCTCCCTGAGTGAGCACCGGATCCATTTCGAGCGGAAGCGTAGCGGCACGGGCTTCCATGCGTGCACGATTTCCCCAAATGGTGTTGATTTCGCCATTGTGCGCCAGGCAGCGGAAGGGCTGAGCGCGTTCCCACGAAGGCAATACATTCGTTGCATAACGCTGATGGAACAATGAGAAGGGCGTTTTGAAGTCGGGATCCGCGAGGTCGGGGTAGAAGTCAGAAAGCAGCCGTCCGGCGCAGAGGGCTTTATAAATCATCAGTTTCGAAGAGGCACTGACGATGTAGCCAGGAAGACCGGAACGCTCGAATTGCTTGCGGGCAAGGAAAAGGCGGCGATCGAAGAATTCGTCGTCATCCGACGTAACGAGGACATGCCAGATTTCGGGACGGGATGAATCGGCAATTTCGCCGAGCACTTCTGGGCGGATCGGCACCGGGCGCCAGGTCAAAACCTCCATATCCTGCTCGAACAATGCGGATTCAATCTCGGTGCGCTGGGCTACATCATCTTTGGGCAGGAACACAACCGCGACACCGAGTAAGCTGCTCTCGTCGAGGGAGATGCCGCACTGGGCAAGCAGCCATTCGCGAGGAATTGTAGTTGTAACGCCGACGCCATCGCTGGATTTACCGTCAGCGGCGACGGCGCCTCGATGTTCGAGACGGGCGAGGGCGGTGAGCGCGTGCTGAAGTATCTGGTGCGAAGGTTCGCCCGACAGTTGGGCAACAAAGCCAACGCCGCAGGAGTCAAAATCGAACCGAGGATCGATCAGGCTGGCGTGGATATAGGAAGGTAAGGACACCCGATGGGAATCCCGGGCGGAGGTGTCCTCGGGGATGCGTGCAGAAGGGAAAGATTGCCAATCGGGGAAACCCATATTCAACTATACGACCTTCTCAACTGGAGTGGTATTCGAGGAAGCGGCTGGTGACACGACAAGCAAGGATGAGGAGAAGATCAGGCGGCGCGCACGGGCGCGGGGCGCCTGCCAAGTCGAGTTCGAAATGCTAGTCGAAGAACGCGCATATTACCTTGCTGATTCCGCCAGCCGGAGGTGGACGAACCGGCTTGCATAGTTATACAATTTCTATGTATATTTATGCAAGCGCGGCCCGCCACTGCGAGCCGCGTTTTTGATTTGCCCGGAAATAAAGATGAAGTTTCAAAGGCACAATGCAATTCGGGAACTTGTAGCACGCGCGCTGGTGGCAAACCAGGATGAACTGCGCCGCAAGCTGCGCCGCCGCGGATTTGAAGTAACGCAGGCTACCCTTTCCCGCGATATTCACGAACTGATGCTCACAAAGGGGCCGAACGGCTATTCCCTGCCTAACGGCAACGGTAACAATGCGATATCGCATGCGAATGATGGGCCTCCCTCGGTCCCAGAAATCCTGGAGAGTTTCGGGCTGGACGTTGTTCAGGCGATGAACCAGGTTGTGCTGCGGACGACGATGGGGGGCGCTCAGCCGATGGCCGCTGCCCTGGACCGGGAAAGCTGGACCGAGATAATCGGGACCATTGCAGGGGATGACACGGTGCTGGTAATTTGCCCCGACGTGAAACGCGCTCACGACGTTGAAGCGCGGCTGAGAAGGATGCTGGAGTCATGACAAGGGCTGTGCAGACGGCAGTTGTGGGTGTTACAGGGTATGCCGGTGCGGAGTTGGCAAGGCTCTTACTGCATCATCCCCGCCTCAAGGAGAAACCGCCCGTCTTTGCAGGACGCATGGACGAGAAGGACGCAGCTCGTGGCGGAATTCCCCTGGAAGAGATCCATCCGCAGCTTGCGGATAACAACGGCAGCCGATCGCTGAAGATTGAACCCTTTTCATGGGAGAAGCTGGTGGAGCGTGGAGTGGGTGTGCTGTTTCTGGCAACGCCCCATGAGCAGTCGCGGGAATGGGCACCGGAGGCGTTGAAGCACAAATTGCGAGTGGTGGATCTGAGCGGCGCCTGGCGACTCACCCACGCTACCAATCGCGCCGTCTACGACTTTGACGATGAAGGCTCGGAGGTGGCGATTGCGACGCAGGCGAAGGCGATATATGGGATGCCGGAGTTGCATCGTGCGGAAATCTCGACGGCCCAATTGGTTGCGAATCCGGGATGTTATGCAACGTCAGTGATTCTGGCTCTGAGGCCTCTAGTGTCAGCAGGAATTATTGACCTTTCGCACGGGATTGTGGCGGATTCGAAGAGCGGAGTCAGTGGCGCGGGGAAAGCGCCGACAGCTAAGACTCATTACATGTACGCGGCAGACAATCTGTCGGCGTATGGCGTGTTCAGCCACCGGCATACCGGCGAGTTACTGGAGCAGATTGGCATCGGGGCTGGAGACATCGTCTTCACTCCGCATCTGCTGCCGATTCCCCGTGGGATCATGTCGACAATATACGTAAAATTCAAGGAACCGCAGGCGCGAGAGAAGATCACGCGAGTGTATCGTGAGTTCTTCGCAGGCAGTCCGATGGTGCGAATCTATGAGCATTCCCTCCCCCAGATTCAGTACTCAGTACGCACCAATTTCGCAGATATCGGGTTTCAGATTTCGAGCGATGGCCGACGAGCGGTGATTGTGAGTTGCCTCGACAATTTGCTGAAGGGTGCTTCAGGACAGGCGGTGCAGAACATGAACGTGATGCTCGGCTGGGATGAAGCGGAGGGACTCGCATGAGATATGTTGTAAAACTTGGCGGGGCCGGGTTGGAAGTTCCCGAACTCCTGCAGGGCTGCGTTCGCGCAATTGCCGATCTTGTGCGAGATGGCAATCAAGTGGCGGTGGTGCATGGGGGCGGGATTCAGCTAACGAAAATGATGGAGCGTCTGGGCGCGAAAAGCCAGTTTGTGAATGGGCTCAGGGTCACGGATGCCGAGACACGCGACATCGCGCTAATGGTTTTCGCCGGCAAGGTTAACAAAGGCCTTGTGGCTGCGCTGGGTTCTCTGGGTCAGGCAGCGGTGGGAATGACTGGGGGCGATGGATTGCTCTTCCGCGCAAGGAAGAAGCGGACGGAGCCTGACCTCGGTTTTGTTGGTGAAATAGTGGCGAGTGATTCGCGCTGGATCGAAGCCATCTGGAATCTCAGTGGAGTTCCAGTCATCGCGCCGATCGCGCTGGGATTCGACGGCGAGTACTACAACGTGAACGGGGATGAAATGGCGGCGGCGTGTGCGGTGGCGTGCCATGCGGATGCGCTTGTGTTTCTGACCGATGTCCCTGGCGTAAAGGGCGCAAACGGAAGTGTTCTTCGCTGGCTCAGCATCGACCAGATTGCGGAGATGGCCAAGAGCGCGATTATCTCAGGCGGCATGCTGCCAAAGCTGGGTGCGTGCCGCGAGGCGCTTCTCAACGGCGTGAAGCGCGTCCGAATTCTTCCCGCAACGGCTGCAGGTTCTCTTCCCGACCTGTGCAGCAGCCGCGTGGCTCACGGAACAGAAGTGATGGTTGCTTAAAGTTGACGCATTGAGGAGCAGATGAAGTGACGAGACTTGAACAGATTCGCGCAGCAGAGTCGAGATTGTTGCTGCAAACCTATGATCGAAACCCGATCCTGTTTACCCGTGGAGAGGGTGTGCACCTGGTGGATGAACAGGGCGCGAAATACCTCGATCTGCTCAGCGGCATTGGAGTCAATGCGCTGGGCTATGGACATCCTGCGATTGAGCGCGCAATCGTGAACCAGAGCCGGGCTCTGATCCATACCTCAAACCTCTTCTATCACGAGGGGCAGGCAGAGCTGGCACTGCGGCTGACTGAGCGCACTGGAATGGATCGCGTATTTTTCTCGAACACCGGCACAGAGGCATGGGAGGGCGCGCTGAAACTGGCGCGGGCACATGCCGGATTGCTGCGCAGCGAAGGCAAGCAGATTGGAACGAAGTTTCTTGCGCTGGAACAAAGTTTTCACGGACGGACCTATGGGTCGATGTCGACCACGTACAAGGCGAAGTATCGCGAGCCGTTCGCGCCGGGAGTTCCGGGCGTTGAGTTTGTGAAATTCAACGATGTGACTGACCTGCGTGCAAAGTTCTCCGATGAGGTTTGCGCGATCCTTGTTGAGGCGATCCAGGGCGAAGGAGGGATCCGGCCCCTGTCGCAGGAATTCTTTGCCGAAGCGCGGAAGCTGGCGGACTCGACCGGCGCCTTCCTGATCGTTGATGAGATCCAGGCGGGAATGGGGCGAACGGGCAAATGGTGCGCGTATCAACACTACGGGATCAAGCCGGATGTTACGACCCTGGCGAAACCAATCGCGGGCGGAATCCCGCTGGGAGCAATCCTCTGCACAGAAGAGGCCGCGAGAGCGATTCACGCAGGCATGCACGGAACGACCTTCGGCGGAGGACCGCTGGCCTGCGCCGTGGCTATCGCGGTGATCGACGCGATTGAAAAGGAAGGCCTGCTGGAGCACATCACGAAGGTGGGCGGCTACTTTCAGGAGCAATTGCGAGTCCTCGCAGCGAAACACGACTGCATCAAGGACGTGCGCGGCAAGGGACTGATGCTGGCGGCGGAGCTAGACAATGCCGATTTGGCCAAGCAAGCCGTTGCCGAGATGCTGAAGAGAAGGATTCTTATCAACAGCACGAGCGATACCGTGCTGCGCTTCCTGCCGCCGTACATTCTGGAACAGAAACATGTGGACGAGGCCATCAAGGCGCTCGACGAATTTTTTACCGAAAAGGCCGCGGCTGTGAGCACCGCGAATCAAACTGCAAAAGGAGACAACCGTGGCTAGCAAAGCGACCATGGAGCGCCGGGCGCCAGAGGTTCCCGTGCAGAAAGACTCGGACATTCTTGCCGCGGCCGCGCGGCTTGCGGGCGAAGATCTTTGCTCGATAGCGGACCTGTCCAGCGGTGAAGTACGGGCGATCGTAAAGCTGGGACATGACGTCAAGCTGAATCCGCGCGATTACCGCGATGCTCTTGATGCCAAGCAGATGGTGTTGATGTTCGAGAAGGCAAGCCTGCGCACCCGGCTTTCCTTTGAGGCGGGAATCAATACGATGGGCGGCAATGCGATCTTCTTTGATCAGACCAACTCACCGCTGGGGGAGCGCGAGTCGATTGCGGACGTCGCGCGCAACGTGGAGCGCTGGGTGGATGTGATCGTACTGCGTACCTATGCGCACGACACGATTACGGAGATGGCTGCGAATTCTCGCGTACCTGTCGTGAACGCACTGTCGGATTTCGAGCATCCTTGCCAGGCTCTGGCGGACTTCATGACGCTCGAGGAGCACTTCGGATCCGTCTCAGGATTGAACTTCACCTACGCAGGCGACGGCAACAACGTTTGCCACTCGCTGATGTTGACCGGAGCCCAACTGGGAGCAAACGTCACCGTCGCAACTCCGCGTGGCTACTCGCCCGATATCGAGATTGTTACCAAGGCCCGGGAGATCGCGGAGCAGAACGGCTGCGAAGTAAAGCTGCTACAGGATCCGAATGCCGCTGCGGAAAATGCAGACGCCGTCTACACCGACGTGTGCGTGAGCATGGGCATGGAACACGAATCAACGAAGCGCGCGCCGATTTTTCGGCCGTTCCAGGTAAACGACGCTCTGATGGCGAAGGCCAGCGAGAAGGCAGTCTTTATGCATTGCCTGCCGGCTCGCCGCAATGCCGAGGTAACCGACTCGGTGCTGGACGGGCCGCAGTCGATCGTATTTGACCAGGCCGAAAATCGTATGCACGCCCAGAAGGCGCTGCTGCTGTTGTTGCTGGGTGGGCTGGCAAACGTGGAGAAGTTCAGCTTCTAGTTCAGCCTTGGTCGATCCCCGGATCGACGCAGAGTTTAGAGGTCTCGAAGCCTCCATCGCCACGTACCAAAGCCGCTCCAACCATGTTTGGAGCGACGAGGGATCAGAAATCATGTCCGTAATTCTCGAAACGTTGCCCATCGGTGAGAAGGTAGGAATCGCCTTCTCTGGTGGGCTTGACACCTCCGCAGCCCTGCACTGGATGAAGCAGAAGGGCGCAATTCCCTACGCTTATACCGCGAATCTTGGACAGCCCGACGAGGCCGACTATGACGCTATTCCAAGGGCGGCACTCGAGTACGGCGCTGAGAAGGCGCGGCTGATCGACTGTCGTGGCCCTCTGGTCCGCGAAGGCATCGCAGCGCTGCAGTCAGGCGCCTTCCACATCAGCACCGCAGGCGTCACCTACTTCAACACCACCCCAGTGGGCAGAGCGGTAACAGGGACGATGCTGGTTACGGCGATGAAGGAAGACGACGTAAACATCTGGGGCGACGGGTCGACCTTCAAAGGCAACGACATTGAGCGCTTCTACCGTTATGGGCTGCTGGTCAACCCTGCGCTCAAGGTCTACAAGCCGTGGCTGGACGCCTCCTTCATTGACGAACTGGGCGGCCGCTCGGAGATGTCCGAGTTCATGCAGCGCTCCGGCTTTGCTTACAAGATGTCCGCGGAGAAGGCGTACTCGACCGACTCGAATATTCTGGGGGCGACTCACGAGGCCAAGGACCTTGAGCAACTTTCTTCTTCGATCAGGATTGTTGTTCCGATCATGGGCGTTGCTTCGTGGCGCGGTGATGTCGAGGTTCGTCCCGAAGAAGTGACTGTGCGCTTCGAGGAGGGATTTCCGGTAGCGCTCAGTGGGAAGCACTTCGATGATCCGGTGGCCCTGCTTCTGGAAGCCAACCGCATCGGCGGACGGCACGGCCTTGGCATGTCCGACCAGATCGAGAACCGCATCATTGAGGCCAAGAGCCGGGGCATCTACGAAGCACCCGGACTTGCATTGCTTTACATCGCGTATGAGCGCCTCATCACCGGAATCCACAATGAAGACACGATCGAGCAGTACCGCGAGAACGGCCGCAAGCTTGGCCGGCTGCTCTATCAAGGAAGGTGGTTCGATCCGCAGGCGATCATGTTGCGCGAAGCAGCACAACGCTGGGTCGCCAAGCCGATCACAGGCGAAGTTACGCTTGAGTTGCGCCGCGGCAACGACTACTCAATTCTCAACACAGAGTCGCCAAACCTGACTTTTCACCCTGAGCGTCTCAGCATGGAGAAGACAGATTCGGTGTTCTCGCCGCGCGACCGCATCGGCCAGCTCACCATGCGCAACCTGGACATTACGGATACGCGGGAGAAACTCATCGCTTATTCCGCGGCCGGCCTTCTCACCCTGAGCAAAGGCTCGGAAATGCCCCAACTCAAGAACGGCAAAGACGACAAGCAGTGAGGAACGCGTAGAAAGATGTCGAACGAACAACAATCCGGGAAGATGTGGTCGGGACGATTCCGCGAGCCTCTGGATAAGGAGTTTGAGCAGTGGCAACGCTCGATCGTGTTCGACTGGCGGCTTCTCGCCCAGGAGATAGCCGCAAGCAAGGCGCACGCGTCCGCGATTGAAGCGGCCGGCGTACTGACGGCCGCCGAATTGCAGGAACTCAAGGCCGCTCTGGATGCGATCCTGGTTGAATTCGGGACCGAGGACGGCGCTGAGCAGATGCGCAACCATCCGGTTGCGGAAGATATTCACCACTTTGTCGAGCTGTCGCTGGCGAAGCGGGTCGGCTCATTGGGATTGAAGCTGCATACAGGGCGTTCGCGCAACGAGCAAGTTGCGACGGACCTGCGGCTCTATGTGCGGGGGCAGATTGGCCTGGTAGTCGATGCGCTCCGGAAGTGGGCCGACGCGCTGATCGAACAGGCGGCCAAAGCCGACGAAGCCGTAATGCCCAGTTATACGCATTTGCAGCGGGCCGAGCCGGTGCTGGTGGCGCACTGGATGCTGGCCTACGTGGAGATGATTCTCCGCGACGCTGACCGGCTGAAGGATTGCGCTGAGCGGCTGAACCTTTGCCCCCTGGGATCGGGAGCAGTTGCGGGCGCTACGCTGGCGCTGGACAGGACGCATCGCTGCGAGCGAACTCGGATTTACGTCGCCGACTGCTAATTCGATGGATGCGACCAGCGACCGGGATTTTATTCTCGAGTATCTCCAGGCGCTGACGTTTGTGGGTTTGCATCTGAGCCGTTTCGCAGAGGAGATCACGCTGTTTGCGACGGCCGAGTTTGGGTTCGTTGTGTTGCCGGAAGCGTTCTCGACAGGATCGAGCGCGATGCCGCAGAAGAAGAATCCGGATTTGACTGAGTTGATTCGGGCGAAAGTCGGACGCATCCACGGAGCTGCAGAAGCGGTTACTCTGCAACTGAAGGGGCTTCCCCTGGCCTACAACAAGGACATGCAGGAGACGCAGGAACCCGCATTTCTGGTTGAATTTGTCCCGGCGATGCTGCAACTGGTGGCGCGATTCACCTCGGCGCTCCAGTTCAACTTCGATCGCATGCGGGTAGCCGCGCAGACCGGTTACCTGAATGCGATGGCCGGCGCCACCTACCTCGTGCACAAGGGAGTTCCCTTCCGCACTGCTCATGAGAAGATCGGAAACGCTGTTCGCTACGGCCTCGAAAAGGGTGCGGAACTCGGTGACCTCAGCCTCGATGAACTGCGACAGTTCGGCAGCGAATTCGGCGAGGATTTTTACCCGGCCGTGAGCCTCGAAGCGACGCTGGATTGCCATGACGTTATCGGCGGGACAGCGAGAGCGCGCGTCAAGACGGCATTGCGCGAGGCAGCGGATCGGGTAGCCGCTCTCAAGGGCAGCCATGCACCGGAGGTGGTTCATGCTGGTGCGTAAGGCGCTGCTTCGGGATGCGACGAACATTTACGACCTCGTGAATTCCCTTTCGGGAGACGGAACGCTTCTCAAGCGATCGTTCGCCGAGATTTGCGAAAATGTGCGCGACTTCACGGTCGCGGAATCAGACGCAGGTGTCTTTCTCGGCTGCGGTGCGCTGCACTTTTACGGGCCGCACCTGTGCGAAGTGCGGTCAATCGTTGTGAAACCTGAAGCGAAGGGTCAGGGGGCCGGCGGACGCATACTGGCGTCGCTGATTGAAGAGGCAGAGGAGCACGGTATCGGATCTGTCTGCCTGTTCACACGAATTCCCGATTTCTTCTTCAAGTACGGATTTCGGCCAGTGGAAGACAAGACCGAGTTGCCGGATAAGATCTTCAAGGATTGCCAGATTTGCCCACGCCTTCACCGCTGCGATGAAGTGGCAATGGTGCGGGGCCGGATTCCGCGGATCTCGATTCTCGGTCCGAAGATCGAAGCGGAGCAGCTCGTGAAGCTGGGGTGATGCGTCGGACTCCAGCCTCTGGAACATTCTGAGGTTCGCCAGGGCCAACCTGAGTCCTGGCGAGTAACGACAATTTGGGGGTCCCCCCTCCCCCCCGGTATTTGGACGCAAATATTTGATTGCAAATGACTTCCGGTCATATGCCGTCGCCAAATTATTGATAATAAACGGCTTAACCCGCAAATATTTCTTCCCAAAGGACTTAGGATTTAGGTAAAGGCTCAGTGCGATCCAGGATCGCGCCCAATTCGGTTAGAGATTTCAGCTCTGTGCCTTGATTATCGATTTCAGCTCTTATTGCATTGATTTAGAAATCTCAACCACTTATGGCTTGATTATCCCAAAAAGCGAGAAATAACCTGCAAGAGGCATCTGACTTTATTCCCATTGGAATGTGGGGCCTGGGCTGATTCCGATCTTAGACGGCCTTGACAGCGATGAAGGACGCCATCTGACGGTCAGGCTCTCGGGTTCAAGAAGGGGGAGCGGTCGTCGACGAGCATCGCTATCAGGCTGAGGATGACGACGGCGAAGTATCCGAGGACAGTGTTTGTACTCAGTGTCTGCATTACCGTTGCGAGGACGCTTTCGCAGTACCCGAGTTCGGAACAGGTTCGCCAATTGAGAACTGAATAGGCACCCAGATAGGTGATTGCCATCAGGGAAAGAAGAATGGCTGAGCGGCCCTGTGGCCGAACGAGCAACAGCACCGGCAGACAAAGGATAGGCAGTCCGCAGTAGACACAACTGAGCAACGTGTCCTGCTTGAAGTCGATTGAGAGCGCGGACCAGACGCCGTGGATGGAAACGGCTGCACCGATTATGCCGGCTAAACAGAGAAGAACAGCCCAGATGATTCCGCGAATCGTCATGCGTTCAGTCCTTAAATGGGGTTAGCGGCGGGCTTCTTTCTCAAGGATGGCTGCTGCCACGGCGGCTTGTCCATAGCTAAGTCCGCCATCGCCGGGACTGACGTGCCGATGCTGAAATACCTGGAAGCCGTTTTCCTCAAGGCCGGAACGGAGGAGGCGGTTCAGGACGCGGTTGTGGAAGCAGCCGCCCGAAAGCGCAACCTGAGTGATACCGGTGGACTGGCGCGCGCTGACCGCGCAATGGATGAATCCTTCAGAAATCCCCGCATGAAACCGTGCAGCGATCTGCGGCCTGGGTATTCCCTGGCGCAGATCCTGGGTGAGAGCACGCCAGAGTGTGCCAAGCTTCAACACGCCCTGAGAGAGCTTCGGGATGTAATCCGCTGCAAGGGGGTGAGCGGATTCGGCAACAGCGATCCCCTCGAGTTCAATCGCGGCCTGTGCGTCGTAATCGACCTTGCGGCGGTTGAGGATAACGGCGGCCGCGGCATCGAAGAGCCGGCCGAGGCTGGATGTAAGGGGCGAATTGATCCCACGATTGATCATTTGCGAGAGCAACCGGGCTTCTCTGTCGCCGGCTCCCGTAAACTCCCGAACGTCTTCCACAGCAAATCCCGCAGCCTGGAGGTGAGCGAAGGCCATGCGCCAGGGTTCGTGAATAGCTGCCTCGCCGCCGGGCATGGGGACATAATCAAGGTGCGCGAAGCGATCGAACTCATCCAGCGAGCAGATGAGTGCTTCCCCGCCCCAGATGCGGCCGTCGGTGCCGTACCCAGTGCCATCGAGAGAGAGCCCGATAACGGGAGCCGAGAGCGCGTGCTCGGCCATGCAGGCGGCGATGTGGGCGTGATGATGCTGAACGCCGATGAGGCGCAGGCCGCGGTCGCCCGCCCACTGCTTCGCCCAATTGGTGGAGAGATATCCCGGGTGCAGGTCGTGAACTACGATTTTCGGTTCGATTTCAAAGGTCTGCATCAGGTGACGCAGCGAATGTTCGAAGAACTCGAGGCCGCTGGGATTTTCGAGGTCGCCGAGGTGCTGGCTCTGGTAGGCGAATCGTCCACGGGCAAGAGCGAAGACATTCTTGAGATGCCCGCCAACCGCGAGGAGCGGTGGAGCCTCAAACGGCAGCGGAACAGCGAGAGGCACGTAACCGCGGGCCCGGCGCATGAACTGAGGAGCACCGTCGACGATGGCGGCGACGGAATCGTCGCAACGCTGAAGGATTTCGCGGTTGTGCATCAGAAAGGCGTCGGCAATATTGCTCAGACGGATGCGGGCCTCTTCATTATCAATGGCGATGGGCTCTTCGCTGAGATTCGCAGAGGTCATCACGAGAGCCTTGACGCGGGGATCGGCGAAGAGAAGATGTTGCAGCGGCGCGTAAGGCAGGTAGATGCCGAGCCACGGAATTCCGGGGGCAACGGATGGAGCGATGCCGTTACCGTTCTTAGCCAGGGAGAGAACAATCGGTCGTGCGGCACTGAGGAGCAGGGATTCCTCGTCGAGGCTGAGCTCGGCCAAGGCGCGTGCGGCATCGAGATCCCGGACCATAACGGCGAGTGGCTTGCCATAGCGATGCTTCCGCTGGCGGAGACGGGTTACGGCTTGTTCATTCATTGCGTCGACGGCGAGATGAAATCCACCGATGCCTTTGATGGCCATGATTTCGCCGCGAAGGAGGCGTTCGATTGTTTCGGTGACAGGGTCTACAGCATCGATTGCCTGACCCTCAGGCGATTCGAGCCAGACGCGCGGGCCACATCGCCAGCAAGCGTTGGGCTGAGCATGGAAGCGGCGGTTGATGGGATCGTCGTATTCTGCCTGGCACTCGTCGCACATTGGGAAGACGGCCATCGAAGTTTGAGGACGGTCGTAGGGAATGCGGCGGGTAATCGTGAATCGCGGGCCACAGTTGGTGCAGTTGAGGAATGGATATCGATAGCGACGGTCGGAAGGATCGAGGAGTTCGCGGAGGCAATCCGAGCAGGTGGCAGCGTCGGCGGGAATTCCGGTGCTGACGCGACCGAGGACCTCGCTGGCGATGATGCGGAAGCCGGTCTCACCGGTGGGCGGCAAATCGGACGCTACCACGGTATCGATGCGAGCGAGGGGAGGCGTTTCGGAGGTCAGGCGCGAAAGGAAGGTCTGAATGCTTTGTTGCGGGCCCTCGAGTTCGACGATGACGCCGTCTGTGTCATTGCCGATGTGGCCCGAGAGGTTTTCCTCGGCTGCAAGGCGATAAACAAAAGGGCGGAAACCGACACCCTGAACAACACCGCATATCCGAACAGACTTTCGCACATGGGGGGAATCGTTCTTCGGGGATATAGATGGCGTCAAATTTCGTGCCTCGAAATCAGGATAGACCACGCGCAAATCGAAGGCCAGAGAGAAACTTCGGACGCATTTCGCGCAGGTGCAACCAAACGGTCCATTGGCCGCCTCTAATCAAGGGTGCGGAGATGAGGCTAAACCGAATCTTCGCCGTTATTGCGTTAGAGATACAGAGATAGAAGAACTTCAGATCCTACCCACATTTCCCAAGGCCATAGGCCTGCAGGTAAAGCGCAAAGGTGAACCTTATGAAAAAAATTATGCTGGCACTCGCAGTAGCGGGCCTGGCGACCGCAAGCTGGGCAGATGATTCAAAGCAAAGCGACACGAACCGGCTCGACAAGGCAGCCGAAGTGCTGCAGCAGGTAATGGCTGCACCGGACAAGGGCATTCCTCAAGAAGTAATGGATCACGCGAAGTGCGTGGCCGTGGTTCCGCACATGATTAAGGGCGGGTTTGTATTCGGCGCAGAAGGCGGCAAGGGCGTAGCGACATGCCGCACCGGACATGGCTGGAGCGCACCGGCGTTCTTTATCGTCGCCGGCGGGAGCTGGGGACTGCAGATCGGCGTTGAAGGTGTCGACCTGGTGATGGTTTTCCAGAATGACAAGGGCATGGAAAAACTGCTGTCCAGCAAATTCAAGGTTGGAGCGGATGCATCAGCAGCAGCCGGGCCGGTTGGACGCCACGCTTCTGCGGGCACTGACTGGAAGATGAACGAAGAAATTCTTACCTATTCGCGGGCGAAGGGTGTGTTTGCGGGCCTCACGCTGAACGGGGCGGATGTGCACGCTGACGGCGATGCAATGCGCGCGATGTATGGCGAAGACGCGACGTTCCGCTCGGTGCTCAATGGCGCGGTTCCGCCGCCGGCGAGTTCCCACGCGTTTCTATCTGCGGTTCGTGGTGCGCACGCCCAGGCGATGGCAGCACACTAAACAAGTGGTACTGAACGTGTTGGAGAGACAAGCGGGCACCCGAAAGAATGGGTGCCCGTTTTGTTTGATCTGTGGCCGGCGGCTATCTTTGTCCGGCTGGGTTGCAAGTGATTTTTGAGTGAAAGAATTGGAATTATGCTGGACCTTCAAAGACGATTCCTTGTGCTCGTCTTACTAATGCCGCTTCTGCATTACTTCGTCGGAGCAGCCTCCGCACAGGCCGTGCCCGATCTCTCCACGGTCGTTCACGGTGTGGATTCTTCAGTAAGGAACCGGATCGATCACCTGGCCGGCTACACGGTTACCGAGCACTACGCCGTGTTTCGCGGCCACGATGAGTCAAAGCAGGTGGCCGATATGGTGGTGAAGACCACCTATCGAAAGGAGAGCGGCAAGAGCTTCACGATCGTGTCGCAGAGCGGATCGTCCTTCTGGCGGAGCGAGGTGCTCGACAGGCTGCTCGATAACGAGAAGCGCATGAGCCAGCCCACAAATGTGGAGTCGGCGCTGATCAACAGCTCGAACTATGAGATGTCGCTTGACCAGAACAGCGAGCAGAAGCTCGATGGGCGGGATTGCGTGGTGCTCGATATTCGCCTCGCCGCACAAGCGAATTTCTGTTTAAGGGAAAGCTGTGGGTCGATGCGCACGACTACGCGATCATCCAGCTGAAAGGGACGGCTGGGAAGAGCGCGTTCTTCCTCGCCAGCGCCGCAGAGGTCACCCGGCAGTATACGGAAATCAGCAGTTTTCCGATGGCAACTCATGCCAAGGCAGTTTCGGGCAGTGCCCTGCTGGGGCAGACGGTGGTGAAGATTGATTACACCAATTACAGCCTCGACTTGCCTTCGGCCCAGTGAAGGAACTGTGACCCCTTCGCAGGAAGAGACGGGGATCTACCCGGGTGACGAATGAACGCGCCACCGGTATATAAGCTGCTCTATACTGGGCACCTGTGACGCCGATTCTGGGTGACTGGAAACTCGATGCTGCGCTGGGATCGTGCCTTCTGCTGGGGCTACGGCACGGCTTCGACTACGATCACCTGGCCGCGATCTCAGATATCACGGCTGTCCAGCGAAATTGGAAGAGCGGCCTGCGCCTGGGAATGACTTACGCGCTGGGGCACGCGTTCACCGTGGTTGCGCTGGGCGTCGCGGTGCTGCAATTGCACATAGGGTTGCCGGAAGGGCTGGATCACTGGGCTGAGCGTCTTATCGGTCTGACGCTGATTGTGCTGGGGATCGGGGTGGTGGCCGGCATTCTGCGCAAAGATGCACACGGGCACCAGCACGGCCGCATCGAAAGCCGGCTCGCGATTGCCATAAACGGTGTGCTGTGGATGGCGTGGTGTTTACGCCGGTTGTGGAATCCGACGGCGCCGAAACCGCAGCGCTTTCAGTGGATGTATAACGGCAAGTCGGTCTTTGTGATTGGCATTCTGCATGGGGTCGGAGCTGAGACGCCGAGCCAGCTGGCGCTGTTTTTCCTGACCGCAAATCTTGGGGGTACTTCCCGCGGGATGCTTGGGCTGGGCGCGTTTGCCCTGGGGCTTGTTGCCATGAACGCGCTGATGACGGCTTCGATCGGCGGAGCGTTCAATGCGGGTGGCCATCATCCGCGGTTCTATCATGTGATTGCGTGGACGGGCGCGGTGTACAGCTGCGGAATCGGATTGATCTTTTTGCTGGGGATCTCCGATCGTCTTCCGGCTTTGAGCTAGCGCACAAAACTTTCAGAGCCATCGCAATTCCGGACCTATTTTCTGCAACTTGTCCCATATGCAGAACTAGCCACTCAACCGAGTGACCGTGGTCACGGTGCGTCGTATACAAGCGGGAGTAGAACTGGGGCAGACAGAGAGCGGAGCGTTAGGTAAGTACTTCGCTGTCAATGTCTGGAGGGAAATGTGCCCGCATTTACACCACCACCCCTGCCGAGCGATGACAAACGTTGGAAGATCGTGGCCGGAACCATGCGCAAGAATGGGTTTGCCCGCTATGCGCTGATCGAGACACTCCACACAGTCCAGTCCTCGTTTGGATATCTGGATGACGACGCGATTCGGTTCGTGGCGAAGTCGCTGCGCGTGCCGCTGAGCCAGGCGTATGGAGTCGTCACTTTCTATCACTATTTCAGCCTGAAACCGCCGGGCAAACACACGATGACGATCTGCACGGGAACGGCTTGCTACATCAAGGGCACGGACAAGTTGCTGGCATCGGCTGAGAAGAGGCTTGGCATTCCCCCAGGGCAGACCACCACGGACGGAAAGATCACGCTGATGACTGCGCGCTGCGTCGGCGCCTGCGGCCGCGCTCCGGTGCTTCTCACGGATGGAGAGCTGCAAGGCCAGCTGAGCGGAGAACAGATGATCGAGCAACTGGAAAGGTGGGCGGCGGAATGAACATTGAGGAACTGGAACAGATTAAAGAATCCGTTCGCCTGCAGAATGCGAAGTTCGATTCCGAAATCAACGTCTGCATGGGCACGGGGTGCCTGAGTCAGCACTCGGACCAGTTGAAGGATGCGCTTAGCAAGTCCGTGGAAGCCTCCGGGAAAAAAGTGCTGGTGCGGCGCACCGGATGCATGGGTTTGTGTGCTGCCGGGCCGCTGGTACTGATCGAACCGGAAGAGACGCTCTACGCGCATATGAAGGCCGAGCACGCCGAAAAGGTGGTGAACGGGCTTGGCGGGGAACCTGTCAAGGAGTTGCAATGCGACCTGCGCGAACACTTCGATCAGCAGGTTCACGTGGTGCTGGAGAACTCCGGGCGAATCGATCCTGAGAAGATCGACGACTACATTGCGCGCGATGGCTACCTTGCATTGGTGAAGGCCGTCACGGAGATGGAGCCAAAAGACATCATCAACGAGATCACCGAAAGCGGTCTTCGTGGCCGAGGCGGTGGTGGATATCCGACAGGCCTGAAGTGGGGAACGGTGGCCAAGGCTGGCGGCGATATCAAGTACGTGATCTGCAATGGCGATGAGGGAGATCCGGGCGCATTTATGGATCGCAGCGTTCTCGAGAGCGATCCGCAGAGAGTCCTGGAGGGCATGGCGATCGCTGCGTACGCAGTGGGGGCAAGCAAGGGCTACATCTATGTACGTGCCGAGTATCCGCTGGCAGTGAGCCGTTTGACCGTGTGCCTGCGTGAAGCCCGCCGCCGCGGTCTGCTGGGCAGCAACATCTGCAATACACCGTTCAATTTCGATGTGGAGATCCGTCTGGGAGCCGGGGCGTTTGTCTGCGGAGAAGAGACAGCGCTTATCGCCTCGATCGAGGGCCGGCGAGGAACACCGAAACCGCGGCCGCCTTATCCGGCAGTCAGCGGTTTGTGGGGGAAGCCGACGCTGATCAATAACGTGGAGACATTTGCCAACATCGCCCCGATCATTCGCAAGGGCGCGAAGTGGTTTTCAAGCATGGGCTCGGAGCGCAGCAAGGGGACCAAGGTCTTCGCACTCACGGGCAAGATCAAGAACACCGGCCTGGTTGAGGTTCCGATGGGAATCTCGCTTCGCAAGATCATTGAGGGGATCGGCGGCGGCGTACCCGACGGGCACAAGTTCAAGGCCGTGCAAACCGGCGGACCTTCAGGTGGTTGCATTCCGGAGCAGTTACTCGATCTGAACATCAGCTATGACGCACTTATCGGTGTGGGATCGATGATGGGATCGGGCGGGATGATCGTCATGGACGATACATCCTGCATGGTCAACGTGGCTCGCTTCTTTGTTGAGTTCTGCAAGAGCGAGTCGTGCGGAAAGTGCATCCCATGCCGGGCAGGCACGGCGCAGATGTTCACGCTGCTGACCCGGATCTGCAGCGGCCAGGGAACCATGGAAGATCTCGACCTGCTCATCGATCTCTGCGGAACGATCAAGGAGACGAGTCTTTGCGGGCTGGGCCAGACGGCTCCCAACCCGGTGCTGAGTACATTGCGATATTTCAAGGACGAGTATATCGAGCACATTGTGCATAAACGTTGCCGGGCGGGCGTATGCAACATAGAGGCACCGAAAGCTGTCGAGATTCCCGAGGAGGTATTGGCATGAGTCCTGCAGCAGTTGATGTAAAGACGCTGAACATTGACGGGAAGGACGTAAGTGCCCGCGCCGGCCAGACCATCCTTGAGGTGGCACAGGAAAACAAGATCAACATTCCGACGCTCTGTCATCTCGATGGATTGTCGGATGTGGGGGCCTGCCGCTTATGCGTAGTGGAAGTGAAAGGGCAGAACAAGCTGCTGCCGGCGTGCGTAACGTCGGTCTTTGAGGGGATGGAAGTCACGACGCAATCCGAGCGGCTTCGCAAGCATCGCCGTACCATCCTGGAACTGTTGTTTGCGGAACGCAATCACATCTGCTCCGTCTGTGTGGCGAACGGGCACTGCGAATTGCAATCGCTGGCGCAGGAGCAGGGCGTCACGCACGTTCGTCTTCCCTATCGCAATCCCGATTTGCCGGTGGATGCCTCGCATGAGCGGTTCACCGCGGACCACAACCGCTGCATTCTGTGTACGCGTTGCGTGCGGGTTTGCGCCGAGATCGAGGGCGCGCATGTGTGGGATGTGATGGGTCGCGGCATCGACTCGATGGTGATCACAGACCTGCACGAAGACTGGGGCAAGTCGAGCTGCACGCGATGTGGCAAATGCGTCCAGGTGTGCCCGACCGGAGCGCTCTTTGACAAGAGCAAGGTTGGCTCCGATCACCCCAAATATCCCGATTTCCTACCGTATCTGAACCTGATGAGGGAGGCGCAATGAGCAAGCTGAAACTGGCAACGGTCTGGCTGGACGGATGCTCGGGCTGCCACATGTCGTTCCTCGACATGGATGAGCGGCTTCTTGAATTGGCGGAACTCGTCGACATAGTCTACAGCCCGGTTGTCGACACCAAAGAGTTTCCCGACAGTGTGGACATTGCTCTTGTCGAAGGGGCTGTGGCTTCGGTTGATGACGAGAAGAAGATCAGGAAGATCCGTGCACACTCGAAGATGCTGATCGCCATGGGTGACTGCGCCATCACGGGCAACGTTCCATCGATGCGCAACGCCATCGGGCCGCAAGCGATTCTGGAGCGGGCGTACATTGAAAACGCCACCATCCAACCGCAAATTCCCTGTGTCGTGGTACCGAAGCTGCTGACGACCGCGAGGCCTATCCACGAATTCGTAAAGGTGGATGTCTTTCTTCCCGGCTGCCCGCCTTCCGCAGACACATTCTACACAGCGCTGACGGCGCTCATCACCGGCGAGCCGCTGGATATTTCGGCTCTTACCCGATTCGGAGCCTGATCATGAGCCAGACCATTACGATCGATCCCGTAACCCGCCTCGAAGGACATGGCAAGATCACGATCCAACTGAACGCCCAGGGCGAGGTGGAAGACGCGCACTTTCATGTGACGCAGGTGCGCGGATTTGAAAGATTCACCCAGGGCAGGCCATTCTACGAGATGCCCGGCATTACGGCTCGTATTTGCGGCATATGCCCGGTCTCGCACCTGGTGGCATCGGCAAAGGCATGCGAAGCCATTATGTCGGTGCGCATTCCGCACACAGCCGCGCAGTTGCGCCGGGTACTGAACCTTGCGCAGATGGTGCAGTCGCACGCGCTGAGCTTTTTCCATCTCTCCTCTCCCGATCTGCTGCTCGGAATGGAATCCGATCCGGCGAAGCGGCACATTTTCGGCGTGGCCGCGGCGAGACCGGAACTCGGGCGCGCGGGAATCGGTTTGCGGCGCTTCGGCCAGCGCGTCATTGAACTGCTCGGCACAAAGCGAATCCACACGGGCTGGGTTATTCCCGGAGGCGTGGCCGAGCCGTTGAGCCCAGCCAAGCGCGATGAGATGCTGGCCATGCTGCCCGAGGCCTATGCCAATGTCGGCCTCGCGCTCGCCGCATACAAGCAGATCGCCGACCGGTTCCAGCAGGAGATCTCGGTATTCGCGAACTTCCCATCGAGTTACCTGGGGCTGGTTAACGAGGACGAGTCTATCGAATTCACCGATGGCGCTCTGCGGCTGATCGACGCAAAGGGCGGCATCATTGAAGACGGCATCACGGCACAGCGCTTCACCGACGTTATCGGAGAGGCAGTTGAGCCGTACAGCTACACCAAATTTGTCTACTACAAGCCGATGGGGTATCCCGAGGGCAGCTATCGCGTGGGTCCGCTGGCACGGTTGAACATCGTGAAGACGATGGGAACACCGAAAGCCGACGTGGAACTGGCGGAATTCAAGCAGCTTGCGACGGGACCTGTGGAGAGCTCGTTCTTCTATCATCATGCGCGCCTGGTAGAAGTGATGCATGGGATCGAGAAGATCGAACGCATTCTTGCCGATCCGTTGATTCTCGACAAGCACGTGCGGGCAACAGCGGGCGTGAACCGTCTCGACGGCGCCGGCCAGATCGAAGCGCCGCGTGGAACACTGAGCCACCATTACAAAGTTGACGACGACGGCAAGATCACCTGGGCCAACCTCGTGGTCGCCACGGGACACAATAACAAGGCTATGAACCAGGGCGTTCTGCAGGCGGCGAGAGTGCTACGTGAAGGACGGCAAATTCACCGAAGGCGCGCTGAACAGGGTCGAGGCGGTGATTCGCACCTTTGATCCCTGCCTGAGCTGCTCGACACATGCTTTCGGCCAGATGCCGCTGCAAATGACGGTACTGTCGGCAGACGGAGAAGTTGTAGATCGAGTCTCACGCTGAGTACGATGTCTGCATGACCTTTGCGGCCCGATGTCTCATTCTCGCTTGCGGCAACACGCTCCGTGAGGATGATGGCATCGGGCCGTTTCTTGCTCAATGGGCCGAAGAGCGCTGGCGCGACGATGCGCGCGTGCGCGTTCTCTGCGATCACCAGTGGACTCCGGAAATGGTGGAGGACGTGGCTTCTGCCGAGTCCGTGATTTTTGTTGACTGCGCGACGGACTGTGAGGCGGGGCTGGTTCGCACGATGACGGTGGAGCCCGCGGCTGACATGTCGAAGCTGGGCACGCACCATCTGGATGCGGCTCAACTGCTGGCGTTGAGCGAACAACTTTACGGCCGGATACCGCGCAGTTCCCTGCTGCTGACGATTGGAGCGGGTTCGCTGGAACTGCGCGAAGGGTTCAGTGAAGCGGTGAAGATGGCGCTGCCCGAGGCTCGACGAATGCTCGAGGAATCCGTGCAGCACCTTATCGGTTCAGACTAGCGGGCGTAGCCTGCGAGCTTGAAAGAGTAGGCGTAATCCCCTTTCAAATTCCCTTTCAAAGCAATTCGCATTCCGCCGCTCTCACCTTTTGCACTGAGGTCGCTATTGTCGCCTAACTGCGTGATGGCGATACCCGATTTTATGGGCAGGTCGGCAACGGTGATGGTTTGAGCCTTCGGTTTTCCAAGAACTGTAACGTACAGATCATTTCCTTTGCGAGTGAATCGGAGATCATCGCCTTCGGTTGATTTTGCAGCAGCCTCGGTCCACGGCACGGTGTCGTAGATGGCTTCGCCGTTTTGATTCAGCCATGCGCCGAGGGCTTTGAGGCGGTCCATCTGGATGGGGGGAATGGAGCCGTCAGCTTCGGGTCCTACGTCAAGGAGGAGGTTACCGTTCTTGCTGACGATGTCGACTAGGAGCGCTATCAGCTCTCCAGGAGCGATGGTTTCCTTCTCGCCTTCGGCACGGTTGTAACCGAACGACCGGCCGAGACCGCGGCATTCTTCCCATTTCTTTTCGCTGATCTGGTCCTTCTTTTCGTATTCGGGTGAGGTGAAGTCGGAGTGCTTGATGCCGAAGCGGTCGTCGATGACACCGTTGGGGATGGCGTTGTAATAGTCAGCTTCCACCTGAAGAGCGTTGCCGGTTTTCGGCCAGTCGATGTCGTTCCACAGCAACGCCGGCTTGTAGCGATCGATGAGTTCGTGGATCTGGGCGTAGGCGTAGTCGCCATAAGCCTTGGACTGAGGCTTCACTGTGTCATAGTCCTTGTCCGTCTGAATGGGGCCGGTGTTGAAGGTCCAGTCGTAACCGCCCGAATAGTAGAGGCCCATTTTGAGGCCTTGTTTGTTGACGGCATTGGTCAGGTCGCCGACGATGTCACGCTCGGCGTGAAGCTGGCTGGGTTTGAGGCTTGGCGTGGGATTCCACGTCGTGCTGGGCCAGAGGGTGAAGCCTTCGTGGTGCTTGCTGGTGAGGACGACATAACGCGCGCCGGCGTTCTTGAAGATCGCAGCCATCTTGTCGGGATCCCACTTTTTGGATTCGCGATTGAAGGTGGGGGCAAAGTCGTAGTAGCCCTGATCGCCGTAGTGTTCCTTGTGATATTGCATAGTGGGGGACCCGGGGATGCGAAGGACGTTAAGGTACCACTCGGCATAGGGGTTGTACTTGATGTAGTCGGCGGAGGAGAAGTCGTGGTCGGGATGGTTGATGGGCGCCCATCCGGGGACCGAGTAGAGACCCCAGTGGATGAAGATGCCGAGCTTGGCTCCGGCGTACCACTGGGGGAGGGGGTGCTGGTCGAGCGATTCGAGGGTGGGTTCGTAGTGAGTGGGCGCCTGGGCGGAGCACATCGCGGAAAGTGTAATGATGGCGGCGGAGATGAAGGCGAGCGGTTTCGGAGTCATTCTTTTCCTCAGGTGGGAGCCACAGGAATCATAAAGGGGTCAGCCGGCTTCGGAGTTTTGCTCTGAGCATTTAGCTCCTCGCATTCCCCTCCCGCCTGCTTGTCAAGCAGGGGGTGTCCCCCCACCCCTTGTAAGGAAAGAGCCTGGTTTCAATGGCTTACAGCCGCGCTGGGCCACAAGTTATTCCACACTATGGGCTTGCTTCTAAATATTTGACGACACTAGGGTTATAACCAGAGTTAAAGATCCGAGTTTTACGTTATTTCGTAATTACGGTGACTTCTCCATACGCAAAGACCATCTTGAATTTCCATTTTGCAATAAAGGGGCGTAATACCCTGCAAGCGTAGGCAAACTTTTTGGGAGGTGGAATGAGCGAGTTAGAAGAAATGTCGAGAAGGAGGACTTGACTTGAAGCAAAGCCACCCACAGTTAGCGGGAAGATTCTAACGCCGCCGCGTCGATCCGCGATGAAGTACCGGCGAATGAAGATCAGCGCCGATTTCCGGAAACTGAATTGTCCTGAGACTTATCCAATCGGAGAGACCGAAGATGAAGCTGCTATCAGTACATTGTGGATTGCCGAGAGAAGTCGACTGGCATGGGACGACTGTAACGACATCCATTTTCAAGGAGCCGGTGCCGGGCCGTGTGAAGCTGCGAACGCTCAACCTGGATGGGGACAGGCAATCGGATCTGACGGTGCACGGCGGCGAACACAAGGCCGTGTATTGTTATCCGATCGAACATTACTCGTACTGGAAGGCGGAACTGCCGGACCAGGCGCTGCCGATGGGGAGCTTTGGGGAGAACTTCACGATTGAAGGTCTGGGTGATGAAGACTCTGTTTTCATTGACGACCGGTTCGCTGTGGGATCGGCGGAGGTGGTCGTCACGCAGCCGCGGCTTCCCTGCTATAAGCTCGGGATCAAATTCGGATCGGATGGAATGGTGAAGCGGTTTCTGGCCAGCCGGAGGACGGGATTCTATCTTGCTGTAACGCGCGAGGGCGAGGTGGGGACCGGAGATGAGATTACCCGGCTGAGCCATGATGCGGAGTCGATTCCCGTTTCGGCGATCACGCGGCTCTACATCGCGAAAGAGTATAGCGATGAGGATCGGCGCCTGGTGGAGAGAGCGCGGGGATTAAGCTCTCTCCCGGATAGCTGGAAGCAGTGGCTCTACGAGAGAGCGAACCGGCGGAGAATCTGAGCAATTCGGACTGCGTGGAAGGAAGACGGCAACTGTATAACAGTTGCCGTCGGCAAACGCATGCGACCTCCCATTGCCGGAAGAGGTCATATCCGGCGAGATAAGCGGCCCAGCTATTTTGCAGGCTTTGAAGCTGGCGCGGGGGCGCTCTCGCTGGTGGGCGGAACGATTCCCTTGATGCGAAGGTAAGTCACCATATTGCCGTAATGCTCGTCGGTGTGCGCAGTGTTCAGCGACAACAGGGTGAGCTTGGCCAGGTTGAACCTGAAGAACTTCACCATTTGACTTCCCTGGGCGTCCGTCATGCCGTCGAATGTCTTGTTGCAATAGGCGACGGCATCCTTGACGGCAGCGACAAGATCGGCCTTTGAAGTTTTCGTTTTTTCGACGTTCTTCGCGGGATTCGGTTCGCCTGCAGCCTGCGAGCAGAACATGTAGTTGGCATCGGCCACGTGGCCGACCAGCTGGCCAAAGCTGCGGACTTCGGGAGTCGGCTTGAAGGAGTAATTCTCTTCGGGCATTTTTTCGGCCGCTCCCACGACTGCGCCACTCACAAAGCCGTAGAGTCCTTTTTCACTGATGGTGATGGGGTTTGCAGGAGGAGCAGGGGCGGGTTGTGAATTGTCCTGGGCGAGCGTGGTGATGGGAGCAATAAATACTGCGGCGAGCAGACAACAGAGTCTTTTGTTCACGAGAAACCTCCGTTTGAAATGATGACATATTCCGGAGGAACTCCGATTGCACGGGGATTGGGACACCGGCTGCGCGGAGTCCATTGCGATGGGATTGTCGGCACGGGCGCGATTGAAAGAAAGTTTGTAATGGATCGCCGCCCGAGCATTTTTTTGGACGGGAGAATCGGCACTTGCCCGATTCTCACTGGATCGGGAGTGTGCAAAACGATCAAGCCAAGGCTGTTTTCGTCTTCGCCATTTCGCTCTGATAGGCCGCTACCGCCGACTCCAGATTGAAATACATGCCGTGATGTGCCAGCGCCGCAGCAAGGGAGGATTTCCTGACCATTTCGAAGACTTCTGGATTCATTCCAACAAGCCAAAGGCGGATGCCGAGTTCTCGCTGCTTTGTCTCCGCTTCAATCAACATCTTGAGCGCGGTGTACTCGAGGTCGAATACGGCGCGCAAATCGAGGATAACGGTAGTGGGTTGGGCGATTTCAAGCTGGTGGCGGATTTTGGTTGCAAGCTGCTCAGCGTTGGCGAAGAAGATTCTGCCTTCAGGTCTCAGCAGGAGCAATCCCGGGAAAGTTTCGTCTTCGGGATGTTCTGTGGTGCGAGGGCGAAAAACATTTGTGCCCGGCTTGCGTCCGAGTACGTGAAGGCGCGGATTGGCAACCTGAAATGCGAGGGCAACGACAGAGGTGATGATCGCGACGATGATGCCCTTTAGCGTTCCGAGGAGCATCACCCCGGCAAAGGCAATCAATGCCCATATGAATTCGGTTCGGCGGACCCGAAGAATTTCGCGAAATTCCTTCGGCTTGATCATGCCGACGGAGTAGACGATGACGACGGCTGCGAGGGTGGCTTGCGGCATCATGGCGAGGAGCGGAGCAAGCAGAAGCATGGTGACGAGGGCCATGGCGGCGGTTACCAGTTCAGCCATCTGAGTGCGAGCGCCAGCGAGGCGATTGACTGCGGTCTGCGTGGTTCCGCCGCCGCCGGGCATGGCTCCCAGCAAGCCGCCACCGATATTTGCGATTCCGGTAGCCAGCAATTCACGATTCGGCTGCGGACGCGGCTCATCGTTTCTGGCGAAGGCGCGGCCCGCAGCAATGGTCTCGGTGAAGCTCATCAGCGCAATGCCCAATGCGCCGGGCCAGAGTTGACTCACAAGGGAGACAGATGGAAGAACGAAAGCCGGCAACCCGCGAGGAATGTGGCCGACGAGGTCGACGCCATGCGCGCCCAGATGGAGGAAATACGCGGCGACGATTCCTGAAGCGACCGCGATGAGGGGCGCGGGCGCCTTGGGCGAAAGATGCTCGAGCCCGACCAGGATGAGGACCATGCAGACTGCAACGGCCAGGGTGATGAGCTTTGTTTCGGGAATGCTGCGGACGGTGGCAAGCAGGTTCTGGAGGAACGTACCTTTGGCGATGTGAATGCCAAGCAGCTTGGGGATCTGATCAAGGATGATGACCACGCCAATTCCTGCCTTGAAACCAATCAGGACAGGCTCAGAGATGAAATTGGCAACGAAACCGAGCCGCAGGAAGCACGCGGAGGCGAGCATGACTCCAACCAGAACCGTCAATGTGGCTGAAGCGGTCAGGAGGGTGCTGGTGTCGCCGCCTGGAGCCACTGCGTCGAGTTGGGTCGCTGTGAGGATGGCGATGGTGGTGGTGGTGCTGACACTCAGAACTCTCGAGGTACCCAGGAAGGCGTAGATGACCATCGGCAGAAAGGCTGTGTACAGTCCGACCTCCAGCGGCAGGCCGGCGATGCTGGTGTAGGCCATCGATTTGGGAATGACCACCGCAGCGGCGGTCATTCCCGCAATGATGTCAGGCCGAAACCAGTCTCTGCGATAGGAGAGGAGCCAGTCGGGAACGATGCCGAAACGGGTTGGGTGGGCTACGTCGTGAGGCATGCGCGTCGCCGGAAAGCCAGGGCTTCCCGTGACTTTGAAGGATGGGCTTCCACTCCTGCGGGCAACAACTAGGAGAAATGCCAGTCTGACGGGGGTTCGGCAGGAATGAGTGCCTGCAGCCTGGAACTCTGGCAAAGGCCGGGAGCATCGATAAAGACCGACGGCGACTGCAAGACAGATGCAGTCGCCGCTGGCCCCCAGGAAAACTTGTTTAGAAGGCTGCTACGGTCTGGCGGAGGCTGTAGGAGCTGAGGGTCTTGATGTAGTTGCCGCGATCGAATGGCGATACATCGGGGACCGAACGCCGACTGAGACAGCCGCGTGTTTGCGAAAGCGACGCATACTCGCGCTTCTCAAGCCAGTACTGCAGGTCGGAGAGAACGCGGCCGATGTGTTCGATGCCGTGGATGTGGAGTGCCGAGCACATCATGGCAACGTTGCCGCCGGCCATGATGCTCTTGATGACGTCTTCTGCCGAGTGAACGCCGCCGGTGATGGCGATGTCGATGTTGAGGTGTCCGAAGAGGATCGCAGCCCAATGGAGGCGTGGGAGCAATTCGGAAGGCGTGGAGAAGTGGAGCGTGGGGCGGACTTCGAGGCCTTCGATGTCGAAATCGGGCTGGTAGAAGCGGTTGAAGAGAACCACCGCGCCGGCTCCGGCATCCTCAATTTTGGCTGCGAGATGCGGCAAACTTGTAAAGAATTGCGATAACTTCACAGCGACCGGCACCTTTACGGCTTTGCAGACGCTGGCGACGAGCTCGAGAAGCTGCGACTCGAGTTCGACGGATGTCTGACTGCGGCTGGTGGCGAGGGCGAAGGTGTTGAGCTCGATCGCGTCGGCGCCGGCCTGTTCGGATTCTCTGGCGTAACGGACCCATCCACCGGTGGTGACACCGTTAAGGCTGGCGATGATGGGGATGTTGACGGCTTCCTTGCAGCGGCGGATGTGATCGAGATAGACCTCGTGGCTCATCCGGTAGTCATTGAGATCGGGCAGGAATCCGAGCGACTCGGCGAAGGATTCGGTGCCGCGAGAGAGGTCTTCGTCGAGCGCGCGTGACTCAAGGGCAAGCTGCTCTTCAAAAAGCGAGGTAAGGACGATGGCAGCGGCGCCGGCATCTTCCATCCGGCGCACGTTTTCGATGGTCTCCGAGAGTGGAGTCGAGGAGACAACGATGGGGCTATTCAGCTTGAGACCCAGGTACTTCGTGGAAACATCAATCATTTTGATCCTCCGGCAGGCGGAGCTGCCAGTTTCTCTTCAGGCTTCTCTTCGGGCGCGATGTTCGGCGTCTCGCCACGGCCGGGCATGCCGGCGCGGGCAGAGTAGACGCGCCACTGGCGCTCGACGTCGTCCTGTGCTTCTTTCAAAAGTCCGGCAGCAAGTTCAGGATTGCTGCGCGCAAGCATGGTGTAGCGGGCTTCGCGGTAGGCATAATCCTTGAGGCGGATAGAGGGCGCCCGCGAGTCGAGCTGGAAGGGGTTCTTTCCTTCTACGCGCAGCGCCGGGTTATAACGCATCAGCGGCCAGTAGCCGGACTGGACGGCAAGCTTCTGCTGTTCGAGCCCGTGTACGAGGTCGTAGCCGTGCGCGATGCAGCTTGAGTAGGCAATGATGATCGACGGTCCATCGTGGGCTTCGGCTTCCTGGAAGGCCTTGACGACGTGGCTGTCGTTGCCGCCCATGGCGACCTGTGCCACGTAGACGTAACCGTAGCTGACGGCTTCCATGGCGAGGTCTTTTTTGCTGACCATCTTGCCGCTGGCGGCGAACTTGGCAACGGCTCCGCGCGGCGTGGCTTTTGAGGATTGTCCGCCGGTGTTGGAGTAGACCTCGGTGTCGAGGACAAGGACGTTGACGTTCTTGCCGGAGCCGAGGACGTGATCGAGTCCGCCGAAGCCGATATCAAAGGCCCATCCGTCGCCGCCGAGGATCCAGACGCTCTTGCGAACGAGTGAGTCGGCGATGGCGAGGAGGTTGCGTGCGTCGGAGGAATCGAATCCGGCAAGCTTGGCTTTCAGGATCCTGACACGCTCGCGCTGGGCGTCGACTTCGGTCTCTGTCTTCTGATGCGCGTGGACGATTTCAGCGGCGAGTTCGGGGCCTATGGCAGATGCAAGGCGCGTGACCAGCAATTCGGCGAAGGATTTCTGCTGGTCGAGCGCGGTACGCATACCGAAGCCGAACTCGGCGTTGTCTTCGAAGAGCGAGTTGGCCCATGTGGGACCGCGGCCTGAATTGTTCTTGCTGTAAGGAGTGGTGGGCAGGTTGCCGCCGTAAATCGAACTGCAGCCGGTGGCGTTGGCGACGTAGAGGCGATCGCCGAAGAGCTGGGTGAGCAGCTTGATGTAGGCGGTTTCTCCGCAGCCGGAGCAGGCGCCGGAGAACTCGAAGAGCGGCTGGAGGAGTTGGAGGTCCTTCACCTGCGAGTGCGACAGCCGGGAGCGGTCGACTTCAGGCAGATTGAGGAAGTATTCCCAGTTTTCGCGCTCGGCTTCGCGGAGCGGCAACTGCGGCTCCATGTTGATGGCTTTGTGGCTGGCGTCGCTCTTGCTCTTCACCGGGCAGACATCCACGCAGACGGCGCAGCCGGTGCAATCTTCGGGAGCGACCTGGAGGGTGTAGCGGTCGTTCTCCATGCTCTTCCACTTGGGCTTGGCCCATTTGAAGGTTGCAGGAGCCTTATCGCCGAGTTCGGGCGAATAGACCTTGGCGCGGATGACGGCATGCGGGCAGACCATGACGCATTTGCCGCACTGGATGCATAGGTCCTTGTCCCAGGCTGGAATGAACTGCGCGATGTTGCGCTTCTCCCACTGCGCGGTGCCCGTGGGGAAGGTTCCGCCGGCGGGGATGGCGCTGACGGGGAGCAGGTCGCCGCGGCCGGCAGCGATTTCGCCGAGGACGTTGCGAACAAATTCCGGTGCTGCTGGCGAGATCGACGGAATCAGGTCGAACTCGGATGACGAGGCGGCGGGAAGCTCGACCTTCTGGAGGTGAGCGAGGGCTGCATCGACAGCGGCAAAATTCTTCTGGACGACGGCTTCACCGCGTTTTCCGTAGGTCTTCTTGATGGCTTTCTTGATTTGTTCGATGGCCTCTTCGCGCGGGAGGACGCCGCTGATTGCGAAGAAGCAGGTCTGCATGATGGTGTTGATGCGCGTACCCATACCGGCATCGCGGGCCACCGCGTAGCCGTCGATCACGTAGAACTCGATCTTCTTGCGAATCATCTCCTGCTGCGTGGACTTGGGGAGCTTGTCCCAGACTTCGCCGGCAGGATACGGAGAGTTAAGCAGGAAGACCGCGCCGGGCATGGCCGCTTCAATCACGTTGATCTTCTCAAGGAAGCTGAAGTTGTGACAGGCGATAAAGCTGGCTCGCGTGATGAGGTAGGTGGAACGGATGGGATTGGGGCCGAAGCGGAGGTGCGAGGTGGTCATCGAACCGGACTTCTTGGAGTCGTAGACGAAGTAGCCCTGCGCGTAGTTGGGTGTCTGATCGCCGATGATCTTGATGGAGTTTTTATTGGCGCCCACGGTGCCGTCGGAGCCGAGTCCGTAGAAGAGGGCGCGGACGGTGCGGGGATCCTCGGTGGAGAAGGCCGGATCATAGACGAGGCTTGTATGCGAGATGTCGTCTTCAATGCCGATGGTGAAGTGTTTTTTGGGGGCGGTCTTTTTCAGTTCATCGAAGATGCCCTTGACCATGGCCGGCGTGAATTCCTTGGAGGAGAGGCCGTAGCGGCCGCCGATGATGGTGGGCATGGCAGCGAAAGGCAGTGTGGCGGAGTGCTCGGCGAGGACGGTAACGATGTCCTGATAGAGCGGCTCGCCGGCGGCACCGGGTTCCTTGCAGCGATCGAGAACGGCGATGGACTTGACGGTGGACGGGAGGGCCTTGAGGAAGGCGGTGGCGTCGAAGGGGCGATAGAGGCGGACCTTGAGGAGACCGACCTTTTCGCCGCTTTTCACCATGGCGTCGACGGCTTCTTCAGAGGCTTCCGCACCGGAACCCATCACGATGATTACGCGCTCGGCATCGGCAGCGCCGTAGTAGTCGAAGAGGTGGTATGCACGGCCGATCTGGGCAGCGACACGATCCATCACGGACTGCACGATGCCGGGAACCGCGTCATGGAAGGGGCTGCAGGCTTCGCGCGCCTGGAAGAAGACGTCGGGGTTCTGCGCGGATCCGCGGAGGATGGGGCGATCGGGGCTGAGCGCGTTCTGGCGGAACTGAATGATGTATTTGTCGTCGAGGAGCGCGCGGATGTCGTCGTCGGAGATGGGGTAGATCTTGCCGACCTCGTGGGAGGTACGGAAGCCATCGAAGAAATGGATAAACGGGATGCGCGCTTCGAGGGTGGCGAGTTGCGCGACGAGTGCGAGGTCGTGAGCTTCCTGCACGGAGTTCGAGGCCAGCATGGCCCAGCCGGTGGAACGGCACGCCATCACGTCAGAGTGGTCGCCAAAGATGGAGAGCGCGTGGGTGGCGAGGGTGCGGGCAGTGACATGCATGGTGGCCGGGGTGAGTTCGCCGGCGATCTTGAACATGTTGGGGATCATGAGGAGCAGGCCCTGTGAGGCCGTGAAGGTGGTGGCGAACGCACCAGCCTGCAATGCTCCGTGGAGCGCGCCAGCGGCGCCGCCTTCACTCTGCAGTTCTTCCACGATGGGCAACGCGCCCCAGATGTTTTTCTTTCCTTCGGCGCGCCACTGGTCTGCCCACTCGGCCATGGGCGACGAGGGGGTAATGGGGTAGATGGCGACGACTTCGGAGAGACGATAGGCGACGGAGGCAGCGGCCTCGTTCCCATCCAGGATGACCATTTTCTTATCACTCATTCGTTTTTGCCTCGTGGGGCGAAATCACCGATCGTGTGCTTTCGCGCCAACATTCTGTAAATGCCGGCGCGGACTGTGCACCGCGCCGGACCTAAGTTCTTCCTCCGCGTGGTGTTTCGGTCGTTTTAGAGCGGGGCGGTTCGCGGAGAAAACCGCTACGAGGAGTCTCTGCCTTGAGGCGGTTAGCGGCTGTGATGAGTGACACAGCGAGGCAGGTAAATACCATTATGTGAAAACAGTTTTCACGAGCGTGGCGGTCTATCGATGGCGTGGTGAGTGATCGGCAGATGGAATCGACCGGGTCAAAGTGGGGGGGATGCTCTGCCGGCTTCGAGGAGAATAACCGGCTTGAGGCCGGAATTGAAAAAAGACGGTGACTGAGTAAAGCACGTCATGAAGCAGATTCTCCAGCCACATCTATCCCCAACGCTCGCGGGTGACATCCTCGATGAGGGGCACGTTGCCTAACTCGCGAAGGGCCGCGGCGCGGGCCTCTGCTGGGTTTTCCCCGCGAGCCACGCGTTCTGCGATATCCATCTGGAGATGAAGTTCCAACTCTCCGGCTAGGCTTTCTTTCGCCCGTCCCATGGCCGGGATCAGGCGGGTGGCTTGCTTCGGGGCCGGGACGAACGAGAGGCGGGTTGCTTCTTCTCGATGACGGCTTTGTCGAGGAGGCTGCCGATGGCGTCGAAGGCCGGGGTGGGACCGGACCAATGGAGTTCGTCGATGTTGCTGAAGAGCGGGATATCGGTTTTGAGAGTGGCGAGCGTGCGGAAGAGGAGAGCCTGCTTGCGTTGACTGACGAGGGTGTCGGCCAGTGTTGCGGAACTCATGACGTTGAGGTGCCAGTCGCGGGCGGAGGCTGGGATGGATTCGATGTGTGCAAATTTCGCAAGGATGGTTGCACTGGATTTGGCACCCCAGCCGGGCAGCCCGGGATAGCCGTCGGCGGAATCGCCTACGAGGGCGAGGTAGTCGGGGATGGAGGCGGGAGAGACGCCAAACTTGGCAACGATGCCGGATTCGTCGAGGGTGACGGCGGTGCGGCGATGCAGCTGCACGACGTGAGTTCCGCGGACGCATTGGGCGAGGTCTTTGTCGGGAGTGCAGATGACGACTTGCTCGACGCGAGAGTCGGCTGGCGGCGAGAGCGGCGGCAGAGGCGAGGGCGTCGTCGGCTTCGTATTCGATCATCGGCCATACGACAATGCCGGCGGCGGAGAGGACTTCTTCTAGAATGGGAAACTGGGAGAGGAGATCGGGCTCGACGCCTTCCCCGGTTTTGTAGCCGGCCCAGAGATTGTTGCGGAAGGATTCTATGACGTGGTCGGTGGCGACGCCGATGTGGGTGACGCCATCACGCATCATGGCGAGCATAGAGGCGAGCACGCCGCGGACCGCGCCGACTTCCCTGCCCTCTGCGTCGCGGGCCTTGGGCATGGCGAAGTAATGGCGGAATAGTTCGTAGGTGCCGTCGACCAGGTAGACCTTCAAGACATGTAGCTCCGCAATCAACCGTAGCCGGACGGCTCAGGTGGAATCAATAGACAATATTCAGGGTGAAGCAGCATCAAAGGGCAGGAGAGAGAGCCGGCCTTAAGAATCTTATGGAGCAACCACACAGAGTCACTCCGGAAACCGAAGCAAGGCGCGAAGGTCTCGAGCGCCATATTGCTGCTGTAAAAGCTCGTGTGGCGCATCCGATCGAGGGGATTTTCGGTGCGCAGTCAGTGACGTGGCGTATCCACCGCGAGTCGGCGCTGTTTCTGGGTGCAGGACGCGCGGCGTTGCTGCAGCTTGCGCATCCGTGGGTGGCTTCGGCGCTGGATCAGCATTCTTCGGTGATGGCAAAGCCGATTGCGCGGTTCCACAACACGTTCCGGGTCGTGTTCACCATGATCTTCGGTTCGGCGGACCAGGCATTCCGGGCATCGCGGTCGCTCTACGGGCTTCACACGAAGATCACCGGCGAGGTGCAGGAGGCGGTGGCGGGATATGAGAAGGGTTCGCGATACGAGGCATTGCAGATTCCGGCTCTCCTCTGGGTGTACGCAACGCTGATCGAGAGTGCTGTGATTGCATACGAGTGTGTGCTTCCCGGCGCTGAAGGCAGAAGAACTGGCGGCGTACTATGCGGAGTCGAAGGTGCTGGCGGGACTGTTTGGCTTGCCCGTCGAGGCCCTGCCTGCGAATTGGAGCGAATTCAAAGCGTACGTTGCGCAAACCGTGGCATCACGGGCGCTGGGCGTTAGCGATCACGCTCGCATTATGGGACAGCGAATCATGACAGGCGCGGGATCGTGGGTCCGAATCCCGCGGTGGTACCGGGCCCTCACGGCCGAATGGCTGCCGCCGCGATTTCGATACGAGTTCGGCATGCAGTATGGAAATGCAGAGGAAGCATCAGCACACAAGGCTCACCGGATGCTTCCATGGGTCTACAGGAAACTACCGCCCGCAATGCGCTACGCAGGTCCGTACCAGGAAGCGAAGGCGCGGATCGGAAATTGCGCGCCGGGATTGGTGGCACGAAGCAGCAATCAATTCTGGATCGGAGAATCCCGGATGCCATTTGGAGAATGAAACCGAAGCATCATCAAGCCGGCGAGTGCTTCCCTCTTGAGCGGATGATGTGGTGAACCAGATAGGCTACCACGGCAAGATTGACGAGAAGCAGGAGGACCTTGATGGCCGTCGGGCGGTGAAAGATTTCGTAGATTTCGATGGGCACAAGCGACGAGGTGATGACGACGGTGAACCACTCTGCCCAGGGCTTCAGCAGCCACAGGCCAATTCCTTCGGTAAGAAACAATCCTGCATAGATGAAGCTTCCGATACCGAGTTCCCGATACCTGTGCGGAGGGGTTTGAGCGGCCTTCGCAAGGAATGCGTTGACCAGCCGGCTCCCCGGATCGAGGCTCAACATCGTGACCCAATGTTCGAGGACGGCACCGATGTTGGCGTGTATCAGTTTGAACGCGCCGACGCCGATGGCGATCAGAGCCACCGTCTTAAACAATTTGAAGGCCGCGATGAGCCGGAGTAGTCCGGCATCGGAATATTTCATATTGAGTTGTCGGGCCGGAGAGCTATCGAGCAGGAGAATCGCCCATTCCGCGACATAGGTAGGATGCGCGCCAGCGCGCGAGGGAATTTGTGAAAATGGGCCGGTTGGTCAGAGTTGGAGACGGACCTTTGCCCTGGTCAGAACCGCGGCAAGGGCGAGAATCATGCCGGTGAAAAGAACGGTCTTCGCGACCCCGGGCCATCCGGAGTTGAAATGAGCGTCCCAGAAGGTTAGTCCGAGACCGCCCAGCACGAAATCCCAGATGTCAGGCAACAGGTAGGTTGTGAGGGTGTTCGATCCTGCGGGGCGCACCGGCGCAGCCCAGGCTTGCCAGCCTTTCACGTCACATAGCCAGTAGAGGAGTGCGAAGAGAATGGAGGCCGCAGCGATGCTCCAGAGACACCAGGTCGGGGTGGCTCGAATCTTGGAGATCCCCAGCGGGCTGAGCATCCACCCGGCGGCAAATGCGAGGAGGCCGAAGATGAGTGCGGCCAGGATCGGCTTCGAGGGACGGATGTCAGAATCTGTGCCGCGGAAAAAGGTTGAGACCAGCACGCCGGCCATCACGATGCAACAACTCGATCCATTGCCGAACGGCCATACATAGAGCGGCAGGCGGATATGAATCAGTGGCATTCTGTCGGTGGAAAGCGCGCAAAGAGCGACTAACAGGATGAACCACACAGCCGGCGCCCATCTCCAACGGCGAGTGGGGATGTACAGTATGGCAACTGAGAGATAAGCGAACCCAATCAAGCCCAGGATTTCCGGGTAGGAGAACTCAAGCCAGGCGGATTGGCCGGAATTTGTGGTGCGGCGGAATATGGCGTAGAGAATGGCGACGCCCACAAGCCCGCCAATCTGGAGAAAACGCGAATACGGCTGAAGACGCTTCCAGGGACGGTAGTCGAGCAGGAAGAGCGAGGCGCAGAGGATTCCGAGCAGCCCCCACAGATTGCCGTTCAATCCCAGCAGAGTGCTGTTGGCCCTTCCGGCATTCGCCAGAATGAGCCCGAGCACGATCAGGGAAACAGAACGGAGCAGCACGTGCACCCAAAGACCAAACGAGGAGGGATCGCGCTTGACGCGAGCTTCTATCGCCAGCGGAAACGACAGGCCAACCGCGAAGAGGAAAAACGGGAAGACCATGTCGACGTAAGTCATTACGTCAACGCTGGCTCGTGCGTGATGGGTCCACCATGGGAGGCCAAGCACTCCATCAAGCGCATTGACGAAGATCATGACGGCCATGGTGATGCCGCGAAAGATATCGATGGATGCGAGGCGAGGGATGCTGGTCTTCCCGGATTGGGTGGTTGGTTCGAGCTTGAGCGCTGTGTTCATGAAGGATTAAGGCTCGCGTGTCACTGTGCAGAATAATACGCGCGGATGGCCCAGGGATGATATGCCATGCAGTTCAAGGCCGCAGCTGGCGGAAGTTCGGAAATATAGCGTGCGGGGGTTGTCTTTTAATGCCCAGGATTCTGAATAGACACTGGTTCTTCGTCGACCTGCAGTGGACCTAATGATCTTTCCATACATCTACAATCATGAGCATTGCGGTCATGCGGAATTTCGGTAACTTTGCCATTGCGGTCTGCGCATTTCTTGCCCAGGGGCCTCTTGCGTCCGCAGCGCAAGCGCGGTTGCCGCGGCCGGTTGTGACGATCACGGTTGTCGATGAAGTGGGAACTCCGGTTTCAGGCGCACAGGTAACGATGACGGAGACCGGGCACCCGTCGATCACCTTGCAGACCGACTTTGCAGGACGAGGCAGAGTACGCTTTGAGCGCTGATGCCTCCTATCAACTTCGCGTATCCATGCCTGGCTTTTACCTGACCACCGTGGATGCAGCCGACCCAAAGGCGCGCGAGGTCCGCGTGATCCTGAATCACGAACAGATGCTGACGCAGCAGGTCAGTGTATCGGCGTCGGTCCCCGGCATCAATCCGGAGCAGATTTCGGACAAGAGCACGATGAATCTGCCGGAGATCATCAACGTGCCGTACGCTGACTCACGCGACATTCGTAACCTGCTGCCGTTCTATCCCGGCGTGGTGCAGGACGAGAGCGGACAGGTGCACGTGGCGGGATCGGAGACATGGTCGACCCTTGATCTTCTCGATGGGTTCGATATTCGATCGCCGGTCAGCGGTTTGCTGGCTTTGCGGGTGAGCGCCGACGCAGTGCGATCAATCGATGTCGAGTCGACACGCTATCCGGTGGAGTTCGGTCGGAGCACCGGTGGAGTCATCGCGATTTACACGGGAATGGGAGACAACAAGTTCCGGTTCAACGTAACGGATTTTCTCCCCTCCTTTCGGAATTTGAATGGGATTCGCTTCGACAAGTTTGTTCCGAGGGTGACCTTCTCGGGGCCGCTGGTGCGCGACCGTGCATGGTTCTTCGATGGGCTCGAGGTTGAGTACGACAACATCTACGTTCAGGAATTGCCGCAAAACGCAGACACCAATTACGTGCTGCGAGGAAGCAACCTGCTTAAATTCCAGTTCAACGCTACGCCGGCAAGCATCGTCTCGGGAGGGCTGCTGGTGAATGCGTATCACTCGCCCTACGACGGGCTCTCGGCGCTGGTGCCTCAGGAAAGCACGGTGAAGCGGAACACGATTGTCTGGATGCCTTATGTTCGCGATCAGCACAGCTTTCACAGCGGCGCATTGCTGGATATGGGCCTCGCGGTGGTGCGAATTGGAGATGGGTTCGAGCCTCAGGGAGATACGCCATTCCGGATCACGCCTGAGGTTTACCTGGGGAGTTATTTTCAAACCCTGACCGGCCATTCGCAGAGGATCGAAGGCAATGCCGCTTTCTATATGCCTTCCCGCCATTGGAAGGGTCAACACGATCTGAAGACCGGCGTGGATCTGAACCACATAGGCTACAGCTATGACGAGGCTTTGACGCCGGTCAACTACCTGCGCGAAGACGGAACCCTGCTGCGGCAGAGCACGTTTCCGGCAATCCCTACATACAGCAGCCACAACCTTGAGATCGGTGCGTTTGCGCAAGACCGGTGGACGCTGAGGAAGGGGCTGCTGATTGAACCTGGACTGCGTTTTGACTGGGATGAGGTGATTCGCAGGCCATTGTTCTCGCCGCGACTCGCTGCAACGTACTCCCCTTCCCGATTCGGAGGCAGGACAAAGTTGTCTGCGGGTGCCGGGCTTTATTTCGATCACACGCAGCTCGAATACCTTACGCGCGCATTCATTAGCCGGGCCGATCAGTATTTCGACCTGGACGGCACAACTCCCGTGGGGCCGAAGCTGGCAACCACCTTTACAGCGGACTATGGAGCGCTGCACGAGGCCCGCGCACTGAATTGGAGCGTCGGGCTGGAGCAGCGACTACCCGGAGCGGTATATCTGCGCGCGAATGTAATGCAAAAGCGGATCAGGGATGCGTTTGCGTATGCGAATGAGACCAATCCGGGTGCGCTCTCCGGCAATTACCAGCTCGCATCTTCGAGGCAGGATCACGACAACCTGTTTGAAGTGGACGCGCGCAAATCTTTCAGCCATGGCTATACGCTTTTTGGAGCGTACACGCGCGCGACTGCGCATACAAATTCGGCAATCGACTATCAGCCGACGATTTCGTTGTTTGGAGCGCAGCAAAGCGGGCCACTGGAGTGGGATACGCCCAATCGCGTTCTCTCGTGGGGGTGGGTGCCGTTCCTGCTGCCGTATTTTCGAAAGAACTGGGATTTTGTTTATACGCTCGACTGGCATGACGGACTTCCGTTCACCTCCTATGACGCGAACTACCGCGTGATCGGGCCGGCGAACGGGCGGAGATTTCCGGATTACACGTCGTTCAGCCCGGGTCTCGAGTGGCGTGTCCATTTTCGCGGAGCGTACTTCGGGCTGCGCGGCGTGATCGAAAACATCACCGACAGCCAGAACCCGGCGGTAGTGAATGCGTGTGTCGATTCACCGCAATATGGCACATTCAGCCAGTTCCAGGGCCGGGCCATCACTGCACGGATAAGGCTGATCAACTCGACGCGGTAGTGCGAGGTAAGTGACGGAGAGGATTCGATCTGCTCGTCACTCTCCTCTTGACAATCTAGAGGACGAAGATATTCTCTAGTCTATCTAGAGGAGAAGGACCGGCGATGGCAGCATGGTCCTTGGAGAGGTTCAGAATGGCCTGGCTTGGGAGCCTTAACAGCGGAATCAGGTCGCTGTTTCAAAAGAACCGCGTCGAGAGCGAGATGGACGAAGAAATAAGCGAATACATGGAAGCCTCTCTTGCGGAAAAGGCGAAGGCCGGCATGTCGCCGCTGGATGCCAGGCGCGCCGCTCTGGTGGATCTGGGAGGAAGCCGCAACTCCGTCAAGCACCAGATGTGGTCTTCGCGCTGGGAGTCCTGTCTTGAAAGTTGCGCGCACGATCTCCGGATTGGGATCCGGTCGCTCCTGAAGAGTCCTGGATTCACTGCGGTTGCTCTGCTGTCGCTCGCGCTCGGCATTGGCGGCAACACGGCGATGTTTACGCTCATACACCAGGTGTTATTGCGCGATCTTCCTGTTCGCGATCCGCAGCAACTCGTGGCTTTTGGGGATTCAGTTTACGGTGGCGTGGCGGGAGGAATTGAACTGGGCGACTTTGGCGGCTATTTCCCCTGGGATTTCGCCAAACAACTGGAAGCCAATCCTGGCCCTTTTCAGGCGATTGCGTCCTACGGAAGCTTTTCGAACAAGGTAAGCGTGCGGCTCACAACCGGCGCATCGGCCTCGGCTGCAATTCTGGCCCCGGCGACTCTGGTATCGGGCGACTACTTCAGTGTTCTAGGCGCACAGGCTCTTATAGGCCGGACGATACTTCCCTCCGACGATTCCGTCCCGGGCTCGGGGGCTGTTGCCGTAGTGAGTTATCGATTCTGGCAACAGTCGCTGTCGGCGGATCCGGCGATCGTGGGAAAGACAATCGCGATTAATGGCACACCTTTCGAGGTTGTGGGGGTGATGCCCGCGGCCTTTCACGGTTTCAAGCTGGAACTGGAGACTTCAGATTTGTGGGCGCCGATGAGCATGCAGCCGACAGTGCTTCAGCAGCCGTCGATGCTGCTGCCTCACTCCGGCTTATATTTCCTGCATATTTTCGGGCGGCTTCGGACGGCGGCATCAAATAAATCCGCGTTCGCGGAGGGCCAGAACTGGCTGAACCAGCAGGTACGGTCGGCAACTCTCGCGAATGAGGGCAGCAAGGTTACACCGGAACGCAGAGCCGAGATCAACCGGCTTACGGTTCCGCTCGTCCCGGCCGCCAATGGCGTTTCCCTTGTCCGAAGTCAATATGGCGACTCTCTGCAGATTCTCATGGCCGTAGTTGGACTGGTGTTACTGATTGCGTGCGCGAATCTGGCGAATTTTCTGCTGGCGCGAGCCACCACGCGCCAACGTGAGATCGCAACGCGCCTGGCACTGGGGTCAAGCCGGGCGCGGATCGTGAGACAGACTTTGACAGAGACACTGCTGCTCTCCATAACCGGCGGCGTTCTTGGTCTGGGACTTGCGTTCCTGGCTACGCGAGCTCTAATTGCCTTCGTTAACCAGGGGAGCGGCGATATAGCTCTGAGCCCCACGCCTGACATGACGGTCGTGTTCTTCACCCTGGGAGTATCGCTGCTGGCCTCTGTTTTGTTCGGACTGGCGCCGGCGGTGATGGCGGCGCGGATTGGCAACCACGGGTCACTCAACACCGCTACGCGAACCGCCCAGGGCGGAGGCGGAGGCATCTCGAGATTCTGGCCGAAGATGCTGGTGACGGGCCAGGTGACATTGTCGTTGCTGTTGCTGGTCGGGGCCGGTTTGCTGCTGCGCACTCTGCGCAATCTCGAAAATCAGGATTACGGCTTCGAACGCACACATCTGCTGCTTGCGGATTTCGGCGAAAAGCTTGCCGGCTATGAGCCTCACCGGGTACCCGCGTTGCACCAGCAACTTCTGGAACGTCTTTCCGCGATTCCGGGCGTTCGCTCCGCCGCGCTTTCAGCGACACCACCGGTCAGCAACGGCGCATGGAGCTCGAATATCGAGCCGCAGGGATACACGCCGGCGCCGAAGGAGGACATGGTCTCGCTGCTGAACCGGGTTTCCGGACAATACTTTGAGACGGCGGGAATTGCGATTGTCGCAGGCCGCCCGATTAATGCGGCAGACACGGCGAGCAGTCTCAAGGTGGCGGTGATCAACGAGACGATTGCGAAGAAGTTCTTTCCCCATGGAGACGCGATCGGACGGAATGTGAAGATCGGGATCGATTCGGTTGCCGGCCCGTGGCAGATTGTCGGCATCGCCAGAGATACGAAATCGCAAAATCCGCGAAACACTGATCCGATTCGCATGACGTATATACCGCTGGCGCAGATCGAGCCTTATATGCCGGAAGACAAATCCAAGGATGCGGCGAAGCCGGTGGTTCGCGAAGAGAATCAGGATCGATACGCGAACATGATCCTTGTTCGCACCACGGGAGATCCCGCGAAGGTGACTGCCGATTTGCGCGCAGCGGTCGCCGGAATCGATCCGAACCTGCCGATCTTGCGGATCACCACGATTCAGGAACAGGTATCGAACCTGATTGCGAGCGACGAACTCATATCGAGCCTCACGGCAGCTTTCTCATTGCTTGCGCTGCTTCTGGTCGCTATCGGACTTTACGGGGTAATGAGTTACAACGTGGCGCAACGCACAACTGAGATCGGCGTTCGGCTGGCGCTTGGGGCGCGAGCTGAGACAGTGTTGTGGATGGTCTTGAGGGAGTCGCTGATATTGCTGGCAATCGGACTCGGGCTGGGCCTTCCGCTCGCCCTGGTTGCGACGCGCAGTATCCAGCATCAGCTTTTCGGGTTGAGCGCGATGGACCCGATGACGTTTGCTGTTGCCGTCCTGGTGATCAGCGGGATCACGGTGGTCGCGACGTTTCTTCCGGCGCGGCGTGCGGCGAATACCGATCCGCTGGTTGCGTTGCGGTATGAATGATCGATGACCAGTAAGTCAGCTTGAAAGCAGGCTTGAAACAAGGGCCTTCCACTCCTCTTCGAGTTCGGGGCGGTGGTGTTGGCGGCCGGCGCGGTCGTACCAGTAGTCGGCATTTGCGAACGAGCCCTCTTTGCGATGCAGATAGGCGTGGACCGCCATGCCCTCATTGGTTTCGAGCTCATCGACCATGCCGTGAGCCTGCGTCCAATCTCCCTTGGCGTCCCACCAGAGGGCGGCAAGCGGGGCGGCCAGATCGGCCGGTGGAAACTGCCTGTTGACGCTATCGCGAAACTCGTTTGCATCCATGCCGTTTACCTCCCATGCGCCTATCGTTATTTTCGCGCCAATCGCGTGACCCAAATCACATCTCGCAGCGGACGCTAGAGATAAGAATAGTCACAAATCCCGCAGCAATGAAGACAGTTCCCAAGGGGTCGATAGAAATAGAAGCAGGTGGGTAAAGCCATTCCGTGCGGAGGTCGGGCCATGAAGTTTCGTGGACCAGGGTCAATAAAGAGTGGTGTTTGCGATCCGGACCAAATTGGTCGTATACTGAACTCAGACCATTCTGGTCGCAGTTTAAGGGTGTTGCCTTCCGGGCGCCCCAGAGGAGTTCGGCAAGTGAGTGTGCTGACGGATCTGCGCATCGGGGAAACAGCGACGCTGGTTTGCCTGGATCTTCCGGAATCGGTGCAGAACTATCTCATGCACATGGGCTTTGTTCCCGACGCGCAAGTCACCGCGATACGGCGGGCTCCGGCGGGCGATCCTACGGTGTACGGCATAGACGGGATGGAGATTGCCTTGCGACGGGAAACTGCTGAATCGATCCGCGTTCGCAGCAACACTGATGTTTCCCGAAGTCATAAGGAAGCCGGGCGTCAACCGATCGCGGGTGAGCCCGGGCTGGACGCATCGGCGGATATCCATGAGTTCGCCGGGGCTCGGCGATGAATGCCTGCTGCGAAACTCCAGCCTTTGAGCCACCTAAGGCGCAAGAGCGTGGCGAGCTTAGCACGGTTGTCTTGATTGGCCCTCCCAATTCAGGGAAGTCCACACTGTTTAACCGGTTAACGGGATTAAGGCAAAAAGTTGCCAACTATCCCGGCGTGACGGTTGAGCAGCGAATGGGCTTGATGTCGGGCGTAAGGCGCGACGACCTGACATTGATCGATCTTCCCGGTGTTTATTCGCTTACTCCCTATTCTGAAGATGCGCGCGTCTCGGTCGATGTGCTGAAGGGCAAAATGCCGGGCACGCCGAAGCCGGATGCGGTGCTGCTGGTTCTTGATTCCCTGCACCTCACGCGGCAACTGATGCTGGCCGCTCCGGTGCTGGCGCTGGGGCTGCCCACGCTCGTTCTGCTGAACATGAGCGACCTGATGGAGTCGCGGGGCGGGCAAATCGATACCTTGAAGCTGGCAAAAGAGCTGGGCGCTCCGGTGGCGCAAATCAGCGCGGTGCGCGGCTCAGGCATGGATGCCATTCCGCTTGTTTTTGAATCAGTGCGCTCTGCCGCGATCGACGCAGCGGTCGGAACAGCTTCTGACGCTGCCGGTGCTTGGCAACGCCGCCAGCACGCACAAGTGGGCCGCGCAGGTGAGCAGGCGCACCGATTATCGCGCGCCGCTATCGGCGGAGAACAGCCGCAAGCTCGACAATGTGCTGTTGCATCGCGTCTGGGGACCGTTGCTTTTCCTCGCGGTCGTGATCGGCGTATTTGAAGTGGTGTTCTCGATTGGACAGCCTCTCAGCGATGGCTTCGGGGACATTCTGGCAAGAATGGGTTCTCTGGCCCGTCCCATACTGCCGGCCGGATGGCTGCAGTCTTTGGTTATCGACGGAGCGTGGAAGGGCATTTCGTCGGTCCTGGTTTTCCTCCCCCAGATCCTTCTGCTCTTTTTGTTTATCGGAGTGCTGGAAGACTCCGGCTACCTGGCGCGGGCGGCGCTGATCGCCGATCGCGTAATGCGGACCACGGGACTGAATGGCAAGGCCTTCATTCCGCTGCTGTCCGCGTATGCATGCGCGGTGCCGGCCATCATGGCGACACGCACGATCGAGAATAAGCGAGACCGGCTCGCGACGATTCTGGTTACGCCGTTCATGACTTGCTCGGCGCGGCTGCCGGTATACATGCTGCTGATAGCGGCGTTCATACCGAACAAGACATTTCTGCACGGGCTTCTCGGACTGCGGACGATTGTGATGCTCGGGCTTTATGCGGCGGGCTTCATCGCCGCGATGACGACAGCGTGGATCCTGAAGAGCTCGATCCTGAAGTCGAATGAAGCGCCGTTCATCCTGGAACTGCCTCAATACAGGATGCCGACGATACGATCGCTGGCAATGCGCCTGGTAGATCGCGCCCGCGTCTTCCTGCGGCAGGCGGGTACTGTGATTCTCGCGGTCACGCTTGCGCTGTGGCTGCTGGCGCATATTCCCCCGGTTCCCGGGCCCGGTGGACACTACACGGCTCCGGAGCTGGCCGACAGCATGATCGGCAAGCTGGGTCACTTCATTGAGCCGGTGATTGCGCCTCTCGGCTTCAACTGGAAGGTGGGCATTGGGCTGATCTCGAGCGTGCTGGCGCGCGAGGTAATGGTGTCGACGATGGGCACTCTATATGGCGCCGATCCCGAGACGCAGACCATGCACCTGCAGAACGCTCTGCAAAGGGATATGTCCCTGGGCGGGGCGGTGGCTCTGATGATCTTCTTCGCCTTTGCCATGCAGTGCACTTCGACCATGGCTGTTGTCCGGCGCGAGACAAACGGATGGAAGTGGCCGGCCATTCAGTTTGTATACATGCTGGTACTGGCGTGGCTGGGCGCATTTGCGGTGAACCATATCGTGACTGCCCTGTTCGGCTGAAGCCCGCGCCTCCCCGTTTCGCTCCATCCGATCCATGGCTGATTTTTTGAGGCTACCGATGCAATGCGGGCAGCGTCCGAGTATCGTAGGCTGATGGAGATGGGCGTTCTCAGCACGGAATCTCGAATTCGTATCAGGGCTAAATCTGTTTGGATTCCGGCTCTCTTCCTGTTGACGCAGCTTGCCCTTGCACAGAATCCGACGCTCAAGACCCGCTCGAAGGAAGATCGCGAAGAGTTTCTGGCAGCAACGCACCGCGTCACGCTCAATGTGCAGGTGACCGACTCGGCTGGGCATCCTGTCTCCGATCTTGGCGCAGCCGATTTTACGATCTTCGACAATCAGCAACCGCGGAAGGTTGCGTCATTTCACGCGATCGATGGCGCAGCGATGTATGACGCCACACGCGTGGTGATTCTGCTGGACGCGGTGAACAGTCCGGCTGCGGCCCTGGATGCGGAGAAGGATGGCATCTTCAAATACCTTGCGCAAAGCAGGAGGCCATTCTCGTACCCAACGTCGTTTGCACTCTGGTTTAACGGTCACCTGGAGACGACGCCGCTTACAACGGACCGGAATTCAGTCGGTCGAGCGTTTGTAAAAATGACAAAGGGGGTTCACTCCAATGCATGCGGCGATGCATTGCGGACGGGCACGGAACAGCGCGCCGCAATTCGGAACGGCGAAGGAAATGCGGAACCCGCGACGTGCCGTGCCGTGCATTTTCGCGATTCGATCGCGGCGCTTGAGGGGATTGCACAACAGCAACAGGCTGGCGGGGGGCGAACTCTGTTGATCTGGGTTGGAGCAGGCTGGCCTACGCTCACCGATTCAGAGATCCAGTCGCTTTCGCCCAAGGATCAACGCTCATACGCACAGGCTGTTGTGAACCTCGCTCACGACCTGCGCGCGGGCCAAGTCACGCTGTATTCGGTCTCTTCGTCCAGCGAAAACGCGACTGCAGGCGCGAACACAGCGGCGGCGGCCGACAGCAACGGTTCCGATCATTTCACGGGGCAGGCACCAAGCGGTCTGGCATGGAAACTGGCTTTGCCCGAGCTTTCACGACGAACCGGGGGCCGAGTGACGGCTGCAAGCGCGGATATTGCAGCAGACGTGGCAAATTGCATTCGCGATGCGGATTGGTATTACTCGGTCTCATTCAACGCGCCGCCGGCGCAAAATGGCCCCGGAGAGCTGCACCTGCTGGCCATCAAGTTGAGCCGGCCCGGCCTGCAGGTGCGCACCTTGACTGCTTACTATGCGGAGCCGTAGTTGCCGGTCTGGATGGAGTCAAGCCGGCAGAGTCGCAGATCGAATAGCCGATTCAGCCAGTTCTGCGATCAGGTTCTCAAGCAGGTGACCTTGGCATATCTTTCTCAATGTATTTCGGCCGCCATGGGGAAAGGACGGCGCGGTGAAATATCTGATTCCAGGCGCAGTCGGCCTTTTGATGATTTCGGTCGGCATGAGCTTGAGCCTTGCACAACTGGGCGCTACTCTCCGCCGGCTGACGCTGATGGCGTGGCTGCGCATGCTGGTGGCGACCTTTATCGGGCCGGCGTTCCTGGCTCTGCTACTGGCGCGTATCTTTCATTTGACCGATGGGGCCCTGGCTGGAATCTTCCTGATCGGCGTTGCACCGGGGGCGCCGCTGCTCACGCGAAATCTGTCGCGCAGAGGCTTCGATTTGCACCTGGCGGCGAGCTACCAGGTTTGGGCGGCAATGATGATTCCGATCATGATCCCGCTCGTGGTGGCCTGCGCGGGCAAGCTTTATAACCGCGAGATCTGGATTTCTCCGGTGGAGCTCTTTGGACAAATCGCCATCAAGCAATTGTGTCCTCTTGCACTGGGCATGCTGCTCGCGAAGGTCGTGCCCTCACTGGCGTCGAAGGCTCAGCCAGCACTTAATCTGGTCGGCAACATTGTCCTGACGGTTGTGCTGATTCTGGGATTGATCAAACTTGGGCCGGCACTCAAAAGCATTCCCCCGCTTCTTCCCGTTGCCTGCCTGCTGCTGGCTATCGGATGCATGGGCATGGTCTGGTTGATCGCTCTGAGGGAACCAATCGTGAGACACACGTTTGCGATTTCGAACGCCAATCGCCATGTTGGTCTCGCGGTGTTGCTCTCCGGAGAATATTTCCATGCGACGCGCGCGCTGCCGTCGATTGCCTGCTACGCACTGCTGGTCCCGTTTGTGATGATCGGGTTTGCTGCGTGGTACAGGCGGCGATATCTCCGCGCGGAAGGCGCGACCAGGGATGTGAGGGTTCCGGTCTAATCAGGTTGGCTCAGGCTGGCGCGTTGTTCCCGGGCGCGGCCAAGTGCGGGCGTCACTGGCCTCACATCTTCAGTCGATTTTATCGGGGTGCAGGGCGATGTTCTGCTCGCCGGCCGCTTTGCGTTCGTTGTAGGCCTTTACCCAGTCTTCCCAGTGCTTGCCGGCGGCGCGATCTTTGCCGCTGAACTCGAGGCGCGCAATATCGGCGTAGCTGAGCTTCTGCTTGCCGACGACGTTGGGTTCGAAGTACTGCACGAAGCTGTCGGCCAGTCCGGCGCCAGTCTGTCGGTTAAAGATGTAGGCTTCGATTCGCTTGCCGGCCTTTGTGGTGATGGTTACATCGCCGCGGTAGTCGAAAGCTTTTTCGAGGGCATTGCGCAGATCGACTTCGCCGGCAAGCTCGGGGATCCAGCCTTCGAGCTGCTCATGCTGCGTGCCGGGAGCAAGTTCGAGCGATTCGATCTGCTCGATGGTGTATTTTGAAACTTCTGCGGTCATCCAATCCTCTCGTCGGAATCAGCTTTCAACCGAGCCTTCTGGTGAAAGAATTTCTATCGCGCGGCCATTTCGCGTGCATTGGATTCAATCTGGACGAGCGTGGACGGGCCTTGCGGCGCCGGTTCGCTGAGAAGACGAAGTGCATGCTCGTCTTTATAGGTTGAGAAGGTGCCGCGAATCATCGACCAAAGGCCTCTCATGGAGCCGAATCCGTCGATGACAGCCGTAGGCTCGTAGCCGCAGCTCACCATGCAGTTGGCGCATTTTGGATTGCCGCTGGCGACGCCGTACTCTTCCCATTTCGTCGTTTCGAGCAGTTCCTGAAAGGTTTCTGTGTAGCCGTCCTGCAAGAGATAGCATGGACGCTGCCAGCCAAAGATGTTGTAAGCGGGCGAACCCCACGGGGTGCACTCGTACTTGCGATCGCCCATCAGGAATTCAAGAAACAGGGGCGACATGTTGAACTTCCACGACTTCTTGCGGTTGGAAAGAATGGCGCGGAAGAGACGTCGCACGCGGGCGCGGCCGAGGAAGCGCTGCTGGTCCGGCGCCATCTCGTAGCTGTAGCCCGGCGAGAGCACAATGCCTTCGACACCCATGGACATGACGTCGTCAAAGAAAGAGCGCACGTTGTTGGGGTCGGTGCCGTCGAAGAATGTTGCATTCGTCGTGACGCGAAATCCGCGTTTCACAGCTTCCTTGATGCCTTCGACAGCAAGGTCGTATCCGCCTTCGCGGCACACGGAGAAATCGTGGTGTTCGCGGTCGCCGTCGAGATGCACTGAAAATGTGAGGTACTTCGACGGGGTGAATTCGTGCAGACGTCGCTTCAATTCGAGCGCGTTGGTGCACAGATAGATGTACTTCTTTCTCTCGATCAGCCCGTTGACGATCTCGACGATCTGGGGATGCAACAGGGGCTCGCCGCCGGGAATAGACACCATGGGCGCGCCGCACTCGTCAACTGCTTTGAAACATTCATCGGGGGTGAGCATCCGCTTCAAGACGTGAGGCGGATACTGGACTTTGCCGCATCCGGCGCATGCCAGGTTGCAGCGGAAGAGCGGTTCCAGCATAAGCACGAGGGGATAGCGCGTGTTGCCGCTGAAGCGCTTCTTGAGTACGTAGCTGGCAACCGTCCACATCTGGGAGATCGGAACTGCCATATCTGGGTAAATCCTCCACGAGCTGTTCGCTCTTAGCTTTTAACCTGTAACCGATCGATCGACGAAAATAGCAAGGAACTGATAGCTAAATGCTGCTTTTCTCCATTGCCCGCCGGTAGGCGGTCAACGCCATGAGCGGGAAGTACTGCCGGTACAACGTGTACGCGAGATAAAAGACTTTTGGGAAGCCGGTGCCGGTAATGATGCTCTCGCGTTGCGCACCCTCGCCCATAGACTCGTCCCAACTGCCGTCTTTGAGTTGACGCTGCAATAGCCAACGCACGCCCTTTGCGATCGAGTCGGAGCGATCGTCGCCGGCAGCCAGAAGTCCCAGGAGCGCCCACGCAGTCTGGGAAGGTGTACTCGTTCCAATGCCGCGCGTATCAGGATCGTCGTAGCTGCCGCAGGTCTCACCCCATCCGCCGTCCGGGTTTTGCACCATGCGAATCCACTCCGCGGCCTGCTGAACCTGAGGCTCGTTGTGATCGAATCCGATCGCCTCAAGCCCGCGCAGTACAAGGAACGTGCCGTAGATGTAATTGACACCCCAGCGGCCAAACCAGCTTCCATCCGGCTCCTGCTCGCTCAGGATGAATTTGAGAGCCTTGTCCACGCGCTTGTCGCCAAGCGTATATCCGTAGCAGGCAAGCATCTCCAGCATGCGCCCCGTGATGTCGACTGTGGGCGGATCGAGCATCGCGTTATGGTCGGCGAACGGGATGTACTGGAAGATCATTTTGGTGTTGTCTTTGTCGAAACTTCCCCAGCCGCCATTTCGGCACTGCATGGCGAATTCCCAATCGATGGCGCGCATCGCAACCTGGTGCTGATAGCGCTCGCGCGGGTTGTCGACTTTGCTGAGCGCAAGCAATACCTGGGCGGTGTCATCGGTGTCGGGATAGAACTCGTTGTTGAATTCGAAATACCAACCGCCGGGCTCGGTTCCGGGGACCTTCACAGCCCAGTCACCCTTCTGCCGAACTTCTTTGGAAAGCATCCAGTCGACGGCTTTCAGCATGCGGGGATCGTTCCTCGGCACTCCCGCCTCGCCGAGCGCATAAACAGCCTGTGCCGTATCCCAGACCGGGGACATGCAGGGCTGCATGCGAAAAGTTGGCTCCGGAAGGTCCGCACTCGGGGGTTCTTCTATGCCTAATTTTTCGAACTCGTCCCGGGCGCGAATGACTTGCGGATCGTCTTCGGAGTATCCGAGGCAGCGGAGCGCGATGATGGCGTTCATCATTGCGGGATAAATGGCGCCGAGTCCGTCGGACATCTCGAGCCGCTCGAGCATCCACGTCTCTGCCCTCTTGAGGGCGATCTTTCGAACGGGTCTGAGGTGCACAGCCTCGGCCCAGTGCATCATGCGGTCGATGGCGATGAAAAAGTTCCGCCACGATACTTTGTGCTTTCGATCCCACTGGAGGCGCAGATTGGAGTTCGCCCGTCCACGCACGTAGAGTTCATCAATGCCATGCTCGGGCGGAATCTTCTTAAATGGCTTTTTGGCGTAAATAGCAATACGTGGCCTTGTTCTTGTCGACGACTTCTCGTATTGCTG
>CAWIKQ010000003.1:0-905729 GCA_963836675.1 uncultured Acidobacteriaceae bacterium | reverse complement strand
TTTCAACGCGTCGGCCATACGGCCTTCATGAGGGCAATCTCAAATTGGACGCAGGGAGCAAAACCGCGCAAATGTGCTCCCTTCCTCTTCAAATGGGCTCTGCGGTGCGTAAAAACTACCTAGCCTGTATTTTTATCCAATTCCGCAATTTCCCCGCACCAATCTTTCCAAGATGTCTTGGTCGCAGACATGCTTCTGCTCATGTCTCGCAAGTTCGGTTTCATATTTAACGTGAGCAATAGTTTGGAAGCATCGTGGACAGATAGAATCAGTAGTCCCGTCCGGATTATGTCTATGAGCAAATTTGTAATCTCCGTGTGGCATCACCGATATGCTCCTTTCGGCTCAGCGCCTCGAAGGTAGTTGCAATCGTTTTGCCAAGGAAGATGCTGGAAGCAGACCGCACATTTTCGAAAACTCAGCCGTTCGGTACGGCTTGTTTATATATGCCGCGCATCGAACATAACGAGTCTATGAGATGCACCTACAATCTTCGCATGACCTCGCAGAGTCCCTCCGAACCACGCTACGGCGTCTTGAGGAAGACTTTCCACATCCAGAAGACGACCCGCCGATGGATGAGATGAGACGCATTCTTCTCGAGCGGATTGCGGAAGTCGAAGTGCAAGAATCCGAAGAGGAGCTCTGGTAAGGGCGGCTTGATGATATCACGCCCTCAGCCTTCTTCTCGTGCTTGCACCCCGAAACGCTTCCGGGCTCCGAACCATCTAAGTTGTCTGGAAGGTCTAATCCCCTATATACAAAATCTTTACACTTAATCAGATAGACTAATTTTACGTCCCCGCCTGTTTTCGTTGCCTTGATTCCCTATCCAAGGAGTCACATGAATAGCGACTGTCGAGAAGGGCTCATTCTTCGATGGCATTTTGAAAGCGAATTGAGAGAATGGGGATGGTTCGATGCCTTTGAAAAGGCCGTCGAAATCATGCCTGTAGGACTTCCCAAAGTCCATGAGTTTCAGAATCAAGTCAGAAATTCTGAATCAGCCCTCGTCAAGGCACGCTATGCGTACACGGACCACATGGCTCACTGCATCGTATGCAGCAGAAGACTCGTTGTGCCCGATGCAATAGAAACAATCCACGAAAAACTCAAAAGCGCATCGTGATTGAGTGCCACAAATCTCATTTTTGATTCCTTTGGATGGGGTCTGAAATGAAGAATGAAGACGCACATCCTCAACGAACCGGGCGAATTTTCGTACTGTCTATTTTGGGTAATAGTTGTCATCACGGTTCTTCTCATGGTTTGGTTTTTACACCGCCCTAAGGTCGGGAATCAGCGGCCAATTTCGCCCACTACTCCAGCGCACCGGAACTAGCTGCATCTTCGACATCTTGGCGAAACCCGTCCATCCGGACGTGATGTTCGACAAACTCAAGGCGATAACTTTTGTGCCGAGACGAACATCGTGTTCCTCACACGCGGGGAGAGATAGTTTGTCGGCTTTTGATTTTTGTGTCATTTTGACACACCGCAGTTCCAGAATTGGGTTCGTCAGGTCGCTATGCCGAAATAGCCACCGACGGAACGGCTGCTCAGTGCTCTCCGAAAGGGACCGCGGTATCCGGGAACAGAGAATTCCAACGATTTTCGCGAGAACTTTCGATCGGAGAATCCTTCTCTCGTCCCTTTTCCGACGGCAGTTCTTGCGAATTTGCCCGAAAAGGTGCCAAGAGTTCGAATCTACCTTCTAAATTATTGATTATAGATGACTTAATGGCGGAGGGAGAGTCCGCCAAATCGTGTTGAAATAAATCAGTTTATCGCAATTTAATCGCATTAGTACCGTCATAGATACCGTCAAATTTCGCCATGACCTAAGGTTTGACTCACCTCATCTCTCGTTTCTGCCGAATTTGGAGAGAATTCTAAATTAGGGAAACACTATTCGCTACGCAATCTACACAAAATAAGTAAGTTAACGCGCAAAACTGAGTGCTCTTGCTTGTCGGTGGGAGTGTGGCCTCCCGTGAGGTTCCTGTGAGGTCCAGCGTGAGCGTTTGAAGTTCCCCTCTTGACCGTGGAGTATCCTAATAGGTGTCCGCTTATTTTAAGTGGACACCTATTTGTGTCTAAGGCGACTCGAGGTCGGCTTGGAGTGTGGCGGCAGGTTCCAAGGCAGGAGTTCTGCGATGCGATTGATCGGATGTTCAGCGATGCGTGCCAGGACGGTTCGCAGGTAAAAGGCTGGATCGATCCCGTTGAGCTTGGCCGTTCCGATGAGGGCTGTAGAACGCAGCGGCTCGTTGGCCGCCGGAATCAGATCCCATGAAGAGATAGTTCTTCCGTCCGATTGCCACTGCTCGAAGTGCCCGTTCGGCGGCACTATTATCTATCTCCAACAGGCCCTCATCCACGTAGCGTGTCAGCGCGCGCCAGTGGGATAGCGCATAGCGGATCGCGGCGGCGGTATCGCTCTTGGTTGAAAGGATCGAAGCATCTTCTCCATCCACTGCGAAGATCTTCGAGTATCGGCCTGGCGCGGGCTTGCGAATCGAACAGCGCAGATCCGGCGGGTTTTCCGCGGATCTGTTCCTCGATTGCATATAGTGCACCGATACGGGTGAGGGCCTCGGTCGTGGTGGGCGATTGGTGCGTCGACATGGATGTCGTGGAACTTGCGGCGTGTATGAGCCCAACATGCGACCTCATAGATGGCGACCATCCCCGTAAAGATGATGAAAACCTGAATACGCGTCCGCCTGCAACGCACCGCGTGAAATCCTTCAGATGCCGCCGTGGATGTTCTCCCTTGCGATCTTCCGAATAAGTGAACCACACGGCAGGAGCATTGGATCAGCGCTGCAGGACGATCATCACGCACGTACGTCCACAGTCGGCCGGTCTTGGTCTTGCCGTTGCCGGGTGCAAGCACCGGAACAGGCGTGTCATCGGCGTGGATCTTCGATGCTGCCAGAACGTGCTTCCTGATCTCATCGACAAGGGAGCAAGCAACTCACTGGCCGCGCCCACCCATCCGGCCAGTGTGGAACGATCCAGATCGATGCCTTCCCGAGCATAAATCTCAGACTGCCGTAAAGCGGCAGGTGATCCGCATACTTGGATAAAAGCACATGGGCCAGCAGAGTCAGGACCAGGCAGGCCGCGCTCGATCGGCCGTGCAGGAGCGGGTGCCTCGACCACGTGTTCGCAACCTGCGCATGCGAACTTCGGCCGCACATGACGAATCACCTTGTAGGTGGCCGGAATGCGCTCCAGCTGTTCGGAGACATCTTCACCGAACTGTCGCAACGCCCGCCGCAATCGGGACAGCACGTGTGCTCGGGAAGATGGGTGACCACCTCACGCGGGAGATCTTCGGGCAGAGGCTTGCGCCCGGGCGGAGATCTCGCTTCGAGCCAGTGCGCGTCGAACACGGTTCGGTCGCTTCGCTTGCCGCCTGATTCTGCAGCTTGGTCGTCTCCAGTTCTTCAAGCCGAAACTCGAGCTGCTCGAGTTCTCCAGTCAGCTTCTCGCTCTTCCTGCCGAAGATCATCCGCCGATACTTCTCGATGACCAGCTTTAGATGTTCGATCTGATGTGTGCTTGAAGTGAGTTGCTTGTGTTGTTCCAGCGACTCGTGATGCTTGGCTATCAGTAACGCCTTCAACGCTTCGGTATCAAGCCCATCGAGATCAGGCAAGGAAGCAGGAAACATGACCGCAGTATGCCACGATTCCGAGCCAAATCATCTGAAAAACCCGCATGAATACAGGGGAATCATGCTCGTCACTTATACGGCAATCTCAGGCGTCCAGGTCCTCTTCGGGCGCGCCAATCGATGCCTTCCAAAAGCATCGACAACTGCGCACGCGTCAAACAAACAGTTCCTTCAGTAGCCTGAGGCCATATGAATCGGCCTCTTCTCCAAACGCTTGGAGAAAAGACACAGCCCATCGCCATCGAACCAGAGGCACTTAACAATGTCACCTCTTCGGCCGCGAAAAATGAAGACGTGACCCGAGAAGGGCTGTTCGTTGAGCACCGTCTGCACCTGCGCACTCAATCCATCGAAGCCTCGACGCATGTCTGTCACGCCGGCAGCCAACCATATCTTCGTGCCTGTGCGAAGCTCAATCACTTGCGCAGGCTCTCAAGGATCGAACGCAACAGCGCCGGATCCGCGCCGCTCTCCACGGTGATCATCGCCCGACCCGGAAACTCGATGTGAATCGCACCGGCGCTGGACGCCTGAACATCAGCGGTTGCATCAGGCGCTTCTCGATCCGCAGAAATCGTGACCGGCAGCAAGGCCGTCGATCTCGCTCCCGCATCGCTCAACTGGCCGTTCGCAAAAAGACGACGCCACTTGAATACCTGGTTTGCGTTCACCCCGTGCGCCCGCGCAATCTCGGCAACGCTCGCTCCAGGCTCCATCGTCAGTTGCACAATCGCTTGCTTCTCCGCAACAGACCGTCGCTTCCTCCCGCGCCTGTCCACGCGCACCTCATCTGCATCCTTCATGAAGCCATACTGATGCGGCCAATCACGTCATCGCTAGAGGGGAACTTCGAACGCTTACGGTCCAGCTGTAGGTGTAGATGGAGGTCACACTGTAAGTAAGGCGCGGTTCGTTCTCGCTTCTAGGCACGGGTCCCAGAATGGGTCCCTTATTTCGCCTGTGGCCGTAGGGTGCCAAGCCCCCTTCGGGGTTACGCCATTTGCGGAGCCTACTTGACTACAGGGTGAGCAAGTACGGGCAAAACGCCCGGTATCCGGTCCTCGATAGATTAGTATTGATATTCCCCATGCATCAACATTCAATAGTCTGCGAGCAGTTACACGTTCGGTGTCCGTTCGCCTGACGGTATGGAGGAACCCCCTTGTGGCGGAAATCTGGATTTGGACGTGCAAACTCAGCACAGGCGAAAACATCGCGAACGGCGTGGCGGATACCAGACTCGCCGCAAAAGTTGCCGTGCAGCGTGCCCACGAACACTGGCTGAAACTCAACGGAAAGCGATTCAACCTTCCGTCTCGTGTTTCTTACCACTGGCAGGATTTGGACTCGTATGATACTCCCGCTTGAGGCGAGTTCGAGGTGTTGCGGGGAGGAACGATTGCATGCTCCTATCTAGGCTCCCACTTTTGAGATGAACGTTATATCGACGTGTCCGGGCCGGCCAGACAGTTCTCAACCATCACCTTCTGCCCCACGTCAGGTATAGAGCCAACACAAATGACTCACACACGCCAATCTCCATGAGCATTCGCGGATAATCGACCTGCACGTCGTAATCAGCTTGAATAGAAGTGCGCCACAGCGGAGCGTTCCAAAGTCTGCGATGCAGTTGGGACGTGTCATCACTGACAGGAACAACCTCCGTCCACGGCGGCAAGATGAGCAATGCGAAGACGACCGAAAACGCCAGCCAGATACAAAGTTCGCACCGTTTAGCCATTCTGTTGTCCATTACCGCAATTTTGTCGATCAGTAAAAGAGGCTCCGAAGAAGCACCACCCCACGCAATAGCGGATTCGAGGTTTTCATTGATTGTTCCAGCCTTCTCGCAGAAAAGTCTCCAATACTCGAATCGCGCTAGAACGATAGGATCACAAGTGTGCTCGTGCTCAAACCTCGGCAGTTCGGCCTCGTCTGAGACTGTGGCAATTGTCTGGAAGCAGCGGAATGCAAATGGCATCCGCCGTTCCGTCCGGATTTGAGCGATGAGCGAATTTATGTTCCACCTTATTTGTCCAAACGGGGAAGGAGTCCTCCGGGAAACTTCTCTCAGTTGTACGACTTCCACTGTGCAACAACAATACCGTGGGGACTGTCTGCATTATGCCTAAAGCAAGCCGCGCAAAGGACTGGCCTATTGTGCGTCGGCTTGAATGGGACAGTGGTGTTGCTCCCACAAGCGGCGCATATCACACGCGTTTCGATTCGACTGCCGCCCCTTGCCGCCCCTTTCTCTTTTCGCCTTGCATTGTTTGCAGTGTTTCGGTTCGTTGACGAATCCCTTCTCTCGGTAGAACTCTTGTTCACCCGAAGAAAACACGAACTGCGATCCGCAATCTACACAAAGGACATCTCGATCGCTGAAGTTCTGCACATGCCCTCCTTTCACCCAAGCGGATTCACAAGGTCAAAGGGGACGGGAATACAGTGAATCTCGCTACGAAGCCAACAATCATAGGCTTTTAAGTCCGGAAAGTATGGGACTCGTACCGGACACGCCGGATTAGAGTGCATTTGAGCTGAATGAATGCGGGGTCTTGCGGCTCAACCGTGGAGTGCGCTTCGGGCCGCTGAAGCGTTTTGCGGACTGCTTCCTCTTCGTTCGCCTGGCACCGCTGGCTTCCTCGCGCTGCGGGAAAGTCCTGAAGGAATGATTCAACTAGATCGGGCTGGACAGCATCCAAATTTCCGAAGGGAGAATGTTGCATGTCGGCTAGTAATCATAAGAGTATCGTCGGCGCCGCCCGATTGAACGAAACTGCCGTTGTCGTGGAGTATTCGAATAATACAAGTGCGATTTATACGGCAGCTCAGCTCGCCACTCTCGATCCTCTTGAGTTAGCGACCGAAGAGGAAAACGGAGAAAAAGACGGAGACTATAGCAAGGGCAAAGTGGTGCAATTTCCACAAGTAATGTCGGATAGCCGACAGACAAACTTTTAGAGAAATTGGCAAAATATGGCCTATTTCGAGCCTCTAAGGCTTGGCTTCTTGATCTCTTTGCTTCCAGGAGTGATCACTATGCCAATTGATGTTGGTTTCGCACGACGTGAGAATCCCGACGACACGATAGATTTGATATGCAAACGTTGTTTCCAAACTGTTGTGACTACGAAGAATGAATTAGCTTTGATTCGCGCAGAGCAAGAACATTGCTGCGACCCTAGAATTAATTCTTCGGAATTTATAGAAGTGTGGTTGCGCGGTACATTCTAGATTTCTATTTCCGCACATCCTCATCGTCCTTTGCTTGGTACCACGGCTTTGCTTGGTACCACGGCTCTTTCTTCTGCGGAAAGATCGTGTCATATTTCGCGGTGAGGTTCATGAGTACGCGATCCGCGACCTGGATCGAGTATTCGATCTCGACGTTGAGATCCTGCTCACAGAAGGGTGCCCACGCAAGCCTGGGCACCTGCCTTTTCCGTTTGCATTCCGTCAATACGGAACTGATCCGCGCGGTTTTGCCTCGTAGGCAGGAAGCGTTTTACTAGACGGCAAAACCGAACCAAGCCAGGCACTGCGCGATAAGCACCGCAGGTTTTGTCGGAGTAGCGCTGTCGGTTGCGGGTATGTGGGACTTTCCTGCCATCCTGAGATTACGTTGCATTTTGGGAGCCGCAATCTGCTTCCCTCTCTCATTCAGCAGCCAAAAACAATGGCCGCTCTGGGCCAAATGGCTTCTGTCGCTCTCGACAATCGGCTTGGCCGCCTTATGGGTTGGTTTGTGCTCGAGAGTGCCTAGTCCGAGGCGCCGGAAGTACTACCATGAGAGGTTGCTGCCTCAAGGGTGCAGTTGCGCAGTCTGTGTTAGTTCCTTTTCAGAGAAGCCGCCACGCACTCGCAAGCCCTCGAGGTGAACCAACATATGCTTGATGGTTTTTGCAAGTTAAGATCGGGTTGATCGGTTTGTGTCATGTTCCAAAAAGTGCCCGCCGGAAACAGAGGATTGTTCCAGCGGGCGTACCGCCGGTGTAGACGGCGGTGGCATCGAACCCGCTCATGTTGAGAACCATTGCAAGGCTTCGGCGATTATGGGATCGTCATCGATCACGAGAACTCTGGTCCTACCCTTGCTGATCACGACGCCTCTTGTCTGGCTTGACATTAACAGGATGCGGCTGGCGGTGATGGCCATCGACCAGATCGCGGACAATCGGGTAGCACTCGCATGCGGCGCTTTGCAGCCTTTCCTGGTCGAGGATGCGGATATGGCCGCGCCGGTACTCGATCAATCCGCTCTGCTGTAAGCTGCCCGCAGCCAGGGACACGCTGGTGCGGCGCGTGCCAAGCATGGTTGCCAGAAACTCCTGTGTGAGATCGAATGTTGGGCTCTCAACCTTGTCCCGCACCATCAGTAGCCAGCGAACCAGCCTCTTCTCGATTTCGTGCAATCCGTTACAGGCCGCGAGCTGAGTCAGCGCGAAGTTGTGCCGCTGCACGAACTCGAGAATCCCGCGAAGCAGCGGACCCGATGCGAAAGCTTCCTTCTGAAACTCCGCAAACGACATCCGCAGGGCGGACCCCGCCACCTGAACAAAGGCGGTAGTGGGTGACCTTGCCGAACCGAGCAGGTGCATGGCCTCCACGACACCCTCTTTACCGACGATTCCAACCTCCGCTGCGGAACCATCCTTCATATAAGTAACCACGGATGTCATGCCCGTGACATAAAGTGAGCATAATCGGGTGAGTGCGCCCGACCTGGTCAGCACTTTCCCCACAGGCAGCGCAATCAACTGCATACGCGCCGTCAGAGCTTTACGTTGAGTGGGTGGAAGACGATCGAGAATCAAATTCGAAGACGTTCTTGGCATAGCAGCCATCCCTTCGCATCAGAGCGCAAGGGATAACCGCCGTTTTCAGGCGAGAAGAATTGCGTAGACCTGACGTGTTCAGAGCCCAAAGCTCTTACACGAATATAAAAACCACTGCTAGGTACAGTATGTTCCTCATGCGACATACTGCGGACTTTATTTCGCGGTTGCAGCCAGCTGAGCCCGTAAGGGCAGCGAGACGCGGAAGGCAGTTCCGCTTCTGCCGGAGCGCGTGCTGGTCCGGCTTCTGATCCTGCCGCGATATTGGTCGACAATCGCTTTGGTGATCGCCAGTCCCAGCCCCGTCCCTCGGTCCCTTTTTGTACTGAAAAATGGTTCGAAGATCCTGCTCCGGATTGCGGAAGGAATTCCGCATCCGTTATCGACGAAAAGGATATGCGCTTCTCATCTGTGCACCTGGCGCGAATGTGCAGGGTGCCCTTATTTGGTAGCGCATCCACCGCATTGCCGATCAGATTCGAGAACACCTGGAGCATTGCTCCCGCGTGACTCTCGACGGTTACATCCCGCGGCAGCTTCTTGAGCAGCCTGATCTCCTTGGCGGCGATCTTCTTATGGTGAATGCGGAGAGCTGCTTCCGCCAGAGGCGCGATCGGGATAGGTTCCACCGTCTCGCTCGAATGGTAGAAACTCAGTGTCTGACGCGAAATTGTAGAGAGAACCAAGAGTTGTTCATAGATGAGACTGGAGTAACTACGCACCTGCTCACCGTCATCGGAATTGGTCTGAACAAGATAGTTCAGGTTGGTAATGGCCTCGAGCGGACCGTTGACCTCGTGCATCGTGGCTGCGGCGAACTGCCCTGCCAAAGCTAGGGCCTGGCACACCTGCAGAGACTCTTCCAACTGCTGCACTCTGTCGGTGGGCGGCGGGAACTGGCATGTACATATGGATCTCCAAAGCAGCTGGAGAGGATGCCATTGGCAGGCATCGCTTGCGTGGAGGGAAGTTCCTCCTCGGGCGAGTTGTGGTTCTTCACTGACACTGCGAAACAAAACCTGGAAGCGGCCGCAATGTACGGTATCGAACACTAGGATGAGGACAAGCTCCGGAGAGATGCCAACTGCGTCAGAAAAGTTTTCCGGGGGTCAGAGGTCTCGTACCTTCTGAGTTCTTTGTAGGTTGCGAGCGATGCAACTGTGGCATCGTCTTTTTGCTGTTGTTTTTGGGTACTCATTTAATTTCCTTTGTTGTTTCTGTTTTTTTAATGGCCCTCCTAACCTGCCGGAGGGGATGTATATATACGGTGGTTTCCGAATGCACCTTGGGTACTTGTGCGGCCGCAGGCACCGTTTTTGTTAGAGCTTCAAAACGCGGACATACGGCTCAAAGCCATAGTCGGCACTGAGAGAGGAGAGTTGCATCCGGAGGCGGATCTGATCGCGGAGTGAAATTCTGTTTGCTGGAATTTTCAGCTTCTGGCTTGCGTTCCGGTACTCGAAGAATCTTTTCATAAAATCGGCTTCCTCGTTAGCGGGGAGATTGAGATTGTCGGCTTTTGATTTTTGTGTCATTTTGTTTCCTAAAGAGGTTTTTGAGATGCTGACTGAAATGCTAGAGGCAGCATGGCCGGGGAAGTGGACCGTGATTAAACGGCGTGAAAGGACCAACGTCTACCCGTCACCGCAACCGGGATACGAAATTCAATGCCCCCCGGGAATCAGATTCTGCGAAGGGTACGGCGAGGGGTTTGGGTATCGGCATGGATTGCACTCTCGTCACTTTGATGACGCCGAGGCGGTCAAGCGCCTAGCCGCCAATATCGATCTAGCGGTTGAACTGTGTCCCCCGGATTGCGAGTGTAGAATCCAGAAACGCATCGCGGAACACAGCCTGCTTTCAGAGCTAATTCCACAAAATGGAATTCAATCCAGAGCCGGTGACGCATTTGACACGTTCTTCAATTTCAGACGTATGTCGCGTCGCTCCCTATAACGGTCTATATAGAAAAAGCGTCACACGTGTCACCACTAGGTTTTCAATCGAATTCCGCGATAGCCACGGGCATTCTTTAGACGCTCGATTGAATAACCCCGCTCGGCCAGCTTTGTGCCAAATTGTTTCTGGCTGCCCACGATCTCTCCTTGCGCGGCCGCCCATTTGCTCCAGTCTGCAAAAAGCCCGGCAGACGATGACCAGCCGATCCGATCATTCTCGCAACGATCCTCGATCCATCTCCCGAGAGCATCTTCAGCGCTGAGATATTCATCAGTCGCGTCGGTCACGATTTTTGGCGGACATAACTCCAGTCTGATATTCGAGACAGCCTTCGATCATCCATTGGAGGATGGCTGGGTATTCGTGCTGGAGTTTAATCGGCAACTCCGTGTCGCGCTCCTCCGCTGGAATAGTCACAGTGAAGGGAATCAGATGGAGTCTTCGTCGGACGGCTTCATCAACATTGCGCAAGCCGGGCCGGTGGTTACCGGCGATCAGGAGTTTGAATTGCGGCGTGTATTCGAAGAAATCCTGCCGCATGAATCTAGCTGAAATTGGGTCGCCTCCGGTCAATGCCTTAATCTTTGCCTCAGCCCAATGACAGTTTCCTTCGATCTCACTGGCGTAGAATGATACGTGCTCCTTGCAGCCCTGCAAGTTCGGTGGGATGCCGCTCGTTGCTGCTCTCTGTGAGCATTGCAATTGGCGCTACCTTAGCGTAGTCCCCCATCACACCGGCAAGGATGTTCAGAAAAACTGATTTTCCGTTCGCCCCCGTGCCGTGACAAAAGAACAAGGCGTGTTCGCGGGTGGTGCCGGCCGCCGCACACCCCGCCGCTCGCTGAAGGTAGGATTGGAGTTCCAAGTTACCACCGGTAATCCGGTCCAAAAACTTCCTCCAAAGAATGCAGGGTCCTTTTGAGGGCGCAACGCTGACGGATTTGGTCATGTAATCGGTTCTCTTGGCCAGTCGAAGTTGCCCTGTGCGCAGATCAATCACTCCCCCCGGAGTATTCAATAGCCATGGGTCCGCGTTCCACTGATCGACGGTAGCAGCGTGCTTCCGATCGCTTCGAGCCAACCTCTCCACAGACGCAACCGTGGCGGAAGAAGCGACTCGTCTGGCCTGAGTCTTGCTTCGGGTTTTGAGTTTCTCCGCTTCGGTGCGGCAAATCCTCCGGCTGAGGTCGTACACCATTGTTTGATCTGGTGTCCAGATGTGACCATTCCATATGTGCCACTTACCCAACTGACTTGTGAAACGAAGGTTTTCACCGTGGCTCTTGGTGAACGCTAGAGCCAACCCGTCGTCGGAGAATTCTGGTGTCCTCAGATCGTCTTCCGCGTTGCCATCCTCGGACGACTGTGCAGTTTCCGTTGCTGGAGAGACGGCCCTTACAGCGCTTCCGTTGGATTGTTCATCCCATCGATTTTGCGGTACGTCGTCTCGTGGCTTAAGGGGTAACAGCGAGCTATCAGCCGCGATAGAGACTTGTCCCTTTGGAATATAGGCGGGTTCGTTCGCCATCCTGGCCTCAGCAATCCTGAAAGCTGCATCAATCGTGCGATCGCGGTAGTCTTTTCAATGTGCTTTCTACGCTTCCCCAGTCCAGATGTGAGGAACAGCCTTTCAACCTGCTCTCGGTTCCAAGACTGCTCGACCACCAAGACACATAAAGCGAGGTCTGCTGAAGAATGGGCCCCCCCACACGACAAAGTGTCGCCCTCCCAAAGTTTCCGTCCACGCTCTGTCCGTTGTATCCGCTTAATGACGGTTTGATCAGACATGAACTGCTCGACAGAGTTGATTGGCACATCGCTGAGAATAGCTGCTCTGGTCGCCCTGAGTTCCTCGTAGAGAGCACCGAGGCCCTCTTGATGGCTCCGTGGTGACACGTTTCTACCGACGAGATAGTTACCCGTTATAGTTATCTGTTCGAAAATATTTCGACCTTGATCCCCTCGATATAGCGCGACCTATCTTTTTCAACCGTCCCAAGGACCCAGATGTGCGCACCTTTGCCCGATACGGAGAATTCCGCGTAGCTGTCGGGGAACATTGCTAAAATCCGGTCCCGAACGCGCTCAAATGCTGCAATGCTTTCTGGGGTCGAGTCCTTCGGGTAGTCGATATCGATACACGAGATGTTTGCCTCGCGGGTGATCACGAAGCCGATCCCGTGCTCGTCTTTCTCGTCGTATGCCTTAAGGATGTCCCGCGCTTTCTTAATATCCAACCAGTATCTTTTTTCCCGCCATTCGAGCGCGAATGTCTCTGAATCACCTCTCCATGCCATCGGACGTTTGGCCACCAACTTGGGGTTGGGGAAATAGTTTTTTTCCTGATAGTGAAGAAACTGGTGTATGCCTAGGTCATCCAGATACTCGATTAACTTGCATTTCCGATCCAGTTTCGATGTCTGTTCTGCAAAGGTAGCTGTAGCTGTCATTGCGCACCCCCATCCGCGGCTTGCGCTTCCGGCGTTAGGGATTTGGGTTCAGGGCTGGCCACCTGTACAGGGCACGTATTCGCTTGCGGCGTGAGTCCAGCCGTAAGGCCAGACGGCTTCTCTGGAGGACGGAGGTCACGGAGGGTCAATCCAACCCTGCCAAGAATTTTCCCTCGGTTGCATCCATTGAGGCAGCGGAATTTCGTTTCATCAGCGCAGGCGTAAATGCGCAAGGAACCCATTTTGCAGATTGGGCACCTTGCGCCGAAGGTTGCTATAAACGAGGCTTCAAAATAAACGGCGAGTTCTTGTGGTTTAATCATCTCTTTTATCTCTAGGTATTTAGGGTTAATGGTTAGCCGCGTGACTCGATAAAGGCACGAAGAGTAGAGAACTGCCATCCTGCGGCGCGTTTTCCAATTTTCGTGGGGCGCACTAGGCGTCCTTCGGCGATGTAACGGTAGAGGTCTTGTTGAGAAAGGCCGAGAGCTTTGCTGCATCGGCTGGCCTTAAAATGGTCGTGTCTAAAAAAATATTTTCAATTTTATCCATGGGGCGGTTTGTGGCACGTTTCGTCCTGTATCTAAAAGAGTTATCTTCAACTCTAATAATACTATTATACCAGATTTCCACAGCGTTGTCAATAGTACCCCTTGACCAATCAGTGGAAAATATGAATTGGTAGTGGCCGGACGGTCGCAGCCCCAAAATCGATTTCCACTTTCTGGAATTCTGGCACGGCAGACTATTTAAGGCCACCCCAGGAAGGACGTGTTTACATCGAAATGTTCCTGCACTCGAAAAATTCTGCGACTTAGCCCTTGAAGCGGATTGGGCTGCAATCGCGTTCTAGAACCATACAGCGGCAAAGGGAAACCCGGCCTCAAAGCCGGGTCGTCCTGAGAATTTTTCAATTGAGAAGATTATCCGGGAGATGCTGTTAGTCGGCTGCTAGTGCTGGTGTGGTCTGTGCAAGCCTGTCCAGACGGTCTGCCCACCACTGGAGCATTTCCCGCCTCTGCTCAAGGTAGAGTGCCCTGTTATAGTCGTGCCTTACGCCTTGTGGTACGTGGGCCAGTGCCATCTCAATCCAGTCACGATTGAAGCCCTGCTCGTTGAGAATTGTGCTCGCGCATCCACGCCAGCCATGCCCGGTCATCTTCTTGCCATATCCCATGCGCTTGAACATCAGGAGAAGCGTCATGTTCGACATCGTCGCTGCACCCTGTGTGCCGGGAAACACATACCGATTCTTGCCGCTGATCTGGTGTAGCAACCGCAGAGTATGACACGCCGCTTCGACAGCGGAACGACATGATCTCGTCCGGCCTTCATCCGCTCTCCCGGAATCGTGATCTTTGGCGCATCGGCATCACCGCAATCCAAGCAAACATCGGTCCACTGAAGATTAATTAGCTCGCCAGTCCGGAGGAGAGTGTAGGCCATGAGCTTCATTCCAAGACGCGCCAGCGGAGTACCTTTGTAGACCTCGATTGCTTGCAACAGTCCCGGTAGGTCCTTCTCATCCAACCGTGCGAAGTTTACTTCCTTGCGCTGCTTCAGAATTTCACTCGGCTTGATGCCTTCGGCAACGTTGGCGATTACATGGTCGTGCGCCTTAGCGTAGCGAAGAATCTGCTTCACCACCATCAAGCAACGGTCTGCCATCTCTGTGCCGCTCTCGGCCTCGACGCTTTGAGCGAACTCGCGAACGATTTTCGCCGTGAGTGCATTCACGCTATGTCCGCCAAGTGCGGGAATGATCTTTCCGTTCAATCGGGATTCAGTAACCGAGACGTGCCGATCACTCTTGCCATTCCTCCACCATTCAAGCCACATCTCCGCGACACTGGCGAAGGATTCGGCACGAGCAGCCTTCTCTGCGCCTTCCTTGACCTTCCTATCAGTCGTGGGATTGATGCCCTGTGCGACGAGCTTCTGTGCCATACGGTGGGCTTCCCGCGCCTCTGCCAACGAGATCACTGGATACTTCCCTAGCGACGCAATTGACTGCTTACCGTTCAGCGCGGAACTGATAACGCCATAGCTTCGATCCTGTTCCTGTGATGTGCAGGTATAACCCGCCTTGATCGAATAGCTTGTATGGCTTGTTATCGTCACGCTTCCTTGCTCCGCTGACTTCAGTTGCTGTTAGTGCCATCTTCTCCGTCTCCGTAATAAGAACAATATGCGAATTATACCGTCTGTCAAGTCATGTACCGTCACGTCTGTTCTCTTGCATACCGTCACATGTACCGTCATTTAACTGAGCTTTTTTGGGACGAACATGATACGAAAAGCAATCAGAAAGCATTAAGGACGGTGCGCTCGACTTAAGCGATTTATTAATGAAGTTTGATCGGGAATTAAGATGTAGAGAGCCGCTCTGAGACTGATTGAGATGAAGTGGGGGAATAGCAGTTGGCGGAGGGAGAGGGATTCGAACCCCCGGTACCCTTTCAGGCACAACGGTTTTCAAGACCGCCGGTTTCAACCGCTCACCCATCCCTCCGCGGGAGGAGCAAGTCACTTTGCTTGTTTCAGTTTAACCCAGTCAATTTTCAAGCCCCACGGCCAATCTCAGGCGGGGTGCGGAATTTTGGAGCTGTTGCGCGATTCGGAGCTTTGCATCCGATCACGAAATCGCGGCACGAAGAGATCGAAACCCTTCGAGCAGCGTGCTGCAATCCACTCCAACGGCAATCAGGTTGAACTGCATTGCGGCATAGGCCGCGGCTCTTTCCGCCGATCCGGAAAATATTCCGCAGGGCTTTCGCGCGCCTTTGCAGAGTGTCTGTATCTTTGAGATCGCTCCGATCACCTGCGGATCCTCGACCTGACCGGGTATCCCGAACGATGCGCTCATGTCGTAGGGACCGATTATGACCGCGTCGACTGCGGGATGAGCAATGATTGCCTGCGCATTCTGCAGGCCCGCCAGGTTTTCGATCTGGACGATGATCGCGTAGTCCTGCTGCTCGAGGTACTCTTTGAACCGCGCTCCATAGCCTTGCGCACGGGCAATGCCGATTCCGCGTTCTCCTCGCGGCGGATAGAACGCGGCCTTCGCAATTTCATCTACCTCTGCGGCAGAAGAAACCTGGGGGAGAATAATTCCATCACAGCCGATTTCGAGAAAGCGCCTGATCGCCGTGGATGAGCGATCCGGGAGGCGAACAAATGTTCGCGCGCGGCCGGCGTTTACCGCGCAAGAGGTCGCGGCACTCATCTCGTTGAAGTTTCCATGCTCGCCGTCGATCCAAAGCCAGTCGAATCCCGCCAGCGCCGCAATCTCTGCGATCGCCGGATGATCGATCGTAAGGATCGTACCCAGCTTCATTTCGTTCGACTGCAGCCATGCCTTCACGTCCATCGGTCCATCTGCTCCTGAGGTTGTTTAGTAAGTCGCTCGAAGTTTCGGCTCTGATTTTCTCCTTCACCGGAGAACCTGTCCGGGCGATCGTCAATCTCTCGTGCCGGGCAGCAGATACTGGTAGCTGACGAACGCTACCTTCGTGCTGTCGGGCGACCATGACGGCACGTTGTTCGTACCTTGTCCTCCGAAGAGCCTGGCAAGCACCCTGGTCTTCTTATCTGCCAGAGAGACCACGTTCAGCGTTACATCTTTATCGGGTGGATGTCCGGTTACATCCTTCTCATAGGCGACGAACGTCATCCATTTTCCGTCGGGGGAGATATGCGGGAACCAATCGTTGGTCTCGTCGACGATCACCTGTTCCTGCTGGCCGCCATCCGGATGCATCCGCCATATCTGCATGTGTCCAGTGCGCTCCGAGTTGAAGTAGATCCACTGCCCATCCGGCGAGTACTCGGGGCCGTCGTCCAGTCCCGGAGCGGTAGTCAGCCTCTTTTCTTCGCCGCCGTTGACGGAGATGGAATAAATATCGAAATCGCCGCCTCGCTGGCCCACGAAGGCCAGTGTTGCATTATCGGGAGACCATCCATGCCAGTATGACGGCCCGGTCGGCGTAATTTTTTTCGGGGTGCCGCCTGTGATCGGCAAGGTATACACCAGTGACTTGTCGAGTTCGGTCGAGTCGCTGATGGCCAGCATGGTTCCGTCGGGAGAAATCCCGTGGTCGTTGTTGCACTTTACTTGTGGGCCCGTGTTGACTTTGACCGGCTCACTGCCATCGACGGAGAGCCGATAGATTCCGCCATCCTGGTTAAAGAGGAAATAGGATCCATCGCGCGCCCAGTTGGGCGCTTCAAAATGGGCTTGTGCAACATAAGCGACGCGCCGGTCGGTCGATGCAATCGGTACAGTTTCCAGCGTGCTGTAGAGGAGAGGTTTTTCGCCGGTCGATGTGAGTGCCTCAATCTTGACGTTCGAGAATACCGCGGTTTCCGTTGCGTCCTTGTCGTGTGCGGAAACCCCGATGCCCACGTAAAACGGGCCGTTCAGAAGGAGCTTTGTCGAAGCACCTGCGGGTTGGAGTTTTCCATCGTTGCCTGTGACGAACGCATAGAAATAATCGCCGCGCTTTTCAAGCCGCACTCGCTTCGGGGCAACGATGTTCGACTGTACTTCGTGATCGTCTGCGCCCGGAGCATCGCGAAATTGCAATGACGTGAGCCCGTCGCCATGGCGCGCGATATCCACCGCCGGGGAATCGCCGAGAAGGGTCTGGCGGATCATCAGCACAGCCTTGCGATGGTTGTTACCTTTCTCTCCTGTAAAGGAGATGTCCGCTGAAATGGCTACATCCCCGCTCATCTTCTTCCAGGCAAATTGGAAATCATCTCTCCCAAACCACATGTTTTCGCCGCTGCCAGTCACGGTATAGGTCTGCCTGTCGGCGTCGAAGACAATCGAGCCAGGATGCAGCACTGTGCCGATGTCTCCGTGCCCCTCAAATATTCCAGCAGCCGCGACCTGGGCCGATGCAGTCCTCGTTCCCGCAGTTAGAAGTAAAGCGTAAGAAAGCACAAAAAGGATCCGCCGATTCATAGCCCTCCTCAAGTCAGCATAATTCCGGCGAAATCCATTCTCGCGCACGAGGCTGCTGTACGTCTCGCATGTACACTGCGTTGCATCCTGATCGAAAAATGAGCAAGCGCATCCCGGCTCAACGGTGTTACAACATTGAGTGCATGCCCATGCCCAAGAGAACGAAACCGGGGACCACTCCCCAGCCCGGTCAGCCCATCAGCCTCCGCACTCTCGGTGAATACCTCGATCTGTCTCCAGCTACGATTTCGCTGGTGCTCAACAACGCTCCCGGGGTCCGATCGATTCCGCAGGAGACCCGGGATCGGGTGACTGAAGCCGCAGCCAAGTTTGATTACCGGCCAAGTTTCTTTGCCCGCTCCTTACGTAAGCGGCAGACTCTGACCGTCGGGGTTCTCGTGCCGGAGCTGAGCGACAACTATGCCTCGCACGTTCTCAGCGGGGTAGAAGAGCACCTGATCGAAGAGGGCTACTTTTATCTCACCGCCAGCCACCGTCGAAAGCCGGATTTGATCGAGGAGTACCCGCGCCTATTCCTCGACCGCTCGGTGGAAGGATTCATCTTCATCGATACCACTCTCGAGAAGAGCCCCGGCATACTGCCGGCAGTGGTTGTCGCGGGGCATCGCAAAATCGAGGGCGTAACCAACGTTGTTCTGGACCAGAAGAGGGCTGCCGAGCTCGCCTTGCGACATCTCTACCAGCTCGGGCACCGCAAAATCGCTTTCATGCGCGGCGGCAGCCACAGCTCTGATGCCGACGACCGCTGGAACTGCCTGATGGGAGTGGCGCGCGATCTGAAACTCGTTGTTCCGCCGGAACTCACTGTACAGCTCCAGTTGCGCGTGTCAACGCCCGAACTTGGATTTGAGCCTACCAACGAACTGATCCAGCGTGGCGGCGATTTCACGGCGCTTGTCTGCTACAACGATATTGCGGCCATCGGCGCCATTCGCGCGTTGATGAACCATGGACTCCAGGTACCCAACGATGTTTCCATCGTCGGTTTCGACGATATCCAGAGCGCCGCTTTCCACAACCCCAGCTTGACAACGATTCGTCAACCGCTTCACCAGATGGGCAGTACGGCTGCGAGGATTCTGCTTCAGCGAATCCGTGGACAAGCCAGTTTTCCGGATTTCGTATCCATTCATCCGGAACTCATCATCCGTGAGTCAACCTGTCCGCCCAACCCCAAGCGTAAGATCCGGCGGACCTGAGCGACTCATGCCGATTGCCGGCAACACCTCTCCCTCACGATCGCTTGCCGTCCTTCACCCTCTCTTCGCGCTCACGGGAGTGTTGCACGTCGCCGGCGGCGCGCTGGTCCCGTCCATCGCCGCCAGATTCAAACTCAGCGACTCTACCTCCGGACTATTGTTTCTGCTTTACTTTGCCGGAACCTCGATTGGCGCGTTGCTTTGCAGAAAAAACTACGCGCGCGTCATGACCATGGGATTTGCCGGGATGATCTTTACCTGCGCGGCGGTAGCCATTTCACCGCGGGCGTTGCTTCCTCCCGTCTTTCTCCTCCTCGGCATCAGCGTGGGCGTGCCAATGTCCGCCGTTACGTTGTATGTGGGGCGCTCCTTTCCTGAGCGATGTGCCCCGCTGCTCACGTTTCTTAATTTCACCTGGAGCCTTGGAGCGTTGGCTGCTCCACTGATCGCAGCGCGAGTCCTGGCTCACCACGACTATCGCGCGGCTTACACCGGTTTCGCAATCGCCGCAGCAGTTGCGGCGTTGACGGGCGGCGTTATGCTTCGCGATGGTCCAGAGCCTTTGCGCGCCTCAACCGAGGATGAGGAATTCGATTCAACCCTCCGGCTCGTGCTTGTCTTCGCATTTGCAGCTTTTCTCCAGGTAGGCATCGAAAACACGGTGGCGGCGTGGTTGCCCACATATGCGTTGCGCACGGCCGGTAGCGGTTTGGTGCTCGCGGCAGCGTCTTCGTCTTTTTACTGGGCAGGATTTCTCTCGTCTCGCGGGATCTCGTCGCTTCTCCTGCTTCGCGCAGAACCCATGCGCGTTTTCCGCACCGCCATTGCCGCTGGATTTGCGTCGGCTCTGTTTCTCGTGTTTGCGCCGACGGTTTCCACACGGAATCTGGCCATGTTTCTTCTGGGAGCAGCGCTGGCTCCCGTCTACCCGCTCGTACTTTCGGGCTTCTTCTCGAGGACGCGTCAGACCGCCGACTCTCGATGGATTCTATTCACGGCGGGGTTCGGCGGTTCCGTTCTTCCCTGGATTGCCGGTTTCCTTTCTTCGAATTACGGCAGCATCCGCGCCGGCATGCTTACAATTCCTTCGGCGCTCTTCATCATGGCCCTGCTCATTCCGGCGTTACGCGGTGCGCACAGTGCACCCAATCGCGCGTGAGGGAATCAAGTTTTCAGAACGCAAAGAAGAGGGGAGCCGGATAACCGGCTCCCCTTTGGCGATGAAGAAATCGATGCTGCAGATTACTTCTTGCCCTCGAGTTCGTCCGCAAGCGCAGTTGCACCGTACAGCTTGCGCAAGCCTTCGATCATTCCTAATGAGTGCACTGCAACAGCGCGGTTTTTAGTTCCGTCATAAACGAAATTGCCCGCCAGTGATTCGATGTTGCCGTCAAAGATCAATCCAACCAGCTCTCCTTCGCGATTGACGACAGGAGAGCCCGAGTTGCCGCCGATGATGTCGCCTGTGGATACAAAATCCAGCGGTGTGGAGAGATCCAGTTGCCCGAGCGCTGCTTTCTGCCTTGGAGTCAGGTCAAACGGGGCTTTGTTGCTGAAGCTGGCCGCGCGATCGTAGAGGCCGTAGTAAGTCGTGAATGGAGGCGCGATGGTGCCGTTATACGGATATCCGTCGACGGTACCGTAGCTCAGCCGCAACGTAAATGTGGCGTCCGGATAGGCATTCTTACCGTAGACCAGGAAGCGCGCTTTGCCGAGCTTCTCGCCTGCCGGGGTCAATACACTGCCGATGGTTTCGCGCATTCTGAGCTGTGTGGCACGCACAACTGGGTCTACGCGTCGCGCGGCGACGATCATGGGGTCCGTCGACGCCGCGATTGCGGCCTCTCCGCCATCAAGGAGTGCTTTGCGTGCTGCCACATCGCCGAGTTTGGTGCCGTCAACCAGAGAATCGACGGTAGGATCCACAGGGCCGCCGTGTAACACAGCCTGTATGTAAGCATCATCTTTGCCAAGCTTCTCTTCGGCAAGGTTCAAAGCCGTCTTCATGTACAGCTTCTCCGTATCGGTCACAATCTTGGCCGGGGAGAGCATCTGGAACTGCAGAGATTGCAGGTTGGCATCATGGAATTGCGGAAGCCTTTCACCATCCGGCTTCTTGATTTCGGTGACATACTGCACGAGCTGAAGTGCGATCGAGAACAGCCGGCTGTCAGTTCGGCGGAAGACCTGGTATCGAATCTCCGGCTTCGCCAACTCTTCCGCCTTGGCGATTGTGTTCCAGACGCCACCGTACTCCTTCTGCCATTCGGGGTTCGCGGCGATCTTGCTGCGAAAATCGTCTTCTTCCCCCTGCTTCTTCGCGATCAGATTCTTGTCGGATAGCGCTTCGGCGCGCCCGATGTAGACCTTCAGGCTGTTCTGGATTCCGAAGATCAACGAACCGACCTGCCGTGCCTGTTCAGGACCTTTCGCCGCATATTCCTGTGCGGCAGCGAGTCTCCGCTTCAGGTACTCGGTCACCGCTGGCTCAACGACGTCGCGCTCAATCACCAGTTGCGCCATCGTATCCTGTCGCTCGGTTGACCCCGGATGCCCCGAGATAAAGATGAGTTCGCCCGGCGCCGCTCCCCTGGCGCTCCACTTCAGGAAATTGTCTGAATGGATCGGCTTTCCGTTTTCGTATACGCGGAAGATCGCCATGTCCAGGTCATAGCGTGGATAGGTGAAGTTGTCCGGATCGCCGCCGTAGAACGCCGCCTGCTGTTCGGGAGCGAATACCAGGCGTACATCGGTGTACACCTTGTATTGATAGAGCCAGTATTCGCCGCCATTGTAGAACGTGACCACGTCTGAACGGTTCCCGGTCTTTTCCTTGCTCTCCTTGGTGATTGCGGCGACCTCGGCTTCCCGCGCCTAGAGCCTGCTTCTCATCCTTGATGCCTTTGGCGGCGCCCTGCACGCGAGCTGTTACGTCCTGCATGCCCACCAGCACATTGATCTCAAGATCGGGAGACTTTATCTCCTGGTCCGGCTTCTGCGCATAAAAACCATCGCGAAGATAGTCGTGCTCGGGTGTTGAATTCTTCTGCAATTGCCCGCGAGCCACGTGGTGGTTGGTCAACAAAAGCCCATCCGGGCTGACAAACGAACCAGACCCGCCGTCATTGAGCCGTACGCTCGAAAGCCGCAGGTGATCGAGCCATGCCTGAGATGGGTGGAAGTTATACTTCGCCGCCAGTTGTTTCAGGGGCGGGTTGTCAAAGGTCCACATACCTTCTTCGGCGCGGATCACAGGTGTTGCAGCCAGCACTGCCACAGCAACGAATGAAAAAGAACGAACGAATCGGCGAAACATCAAATACCTCGCAAAAACTCGACCAAACAGCAACCACGAAATTTATCGCATTGGGCACGGCATCGGCTGTGATTAATCTGTCAGCCCGGGATCGTATCCGCAGGTCAGCGCCGGGTAGCTGCGCTTCGGTTTCTATTTCCCCACTCCTGATTCCTAGTCTCTGCCCTTCATCACGAGGACCTCCACGCCCGAAGCCGCGTTCTTCTGATGAAAAACCTGCTCGGTGGCTTTCGTGAATTGTTCCGGCGGGGTATCAGGAATATTCGTGAAGATCTGCGGATTGCGATCGGTCAGCGGGAACCACGAGCTCTGCACCTGCACCATGATGCGGTGTCCGCGGCGGAAAGTATGGAAGAGGTCGGGCATGGTGAAGTTGACGTCCGTCATTTTCTCCGGCACGAGCGGTTCCGGCTTCTCCCAGCTGTTGCGGAATTTCGCCCGGAAAGGCTCACCGCGCAATAACTGCTGATATCCGCCCATCAGCAGCGGCGGCGCATCGAGGATGCGTTTGTTCGGGCGGCCCGTTTCCCCCGGATTGGTGTAGTTGTCCGGATACACGTCGATCAGCTTGACATCGAAATCAGAGTCGGTGCTCGAACTGGCAACCTTCAGCTTCGGCGAAATCGGTCCGGCGATGGTCACGTCCTCTTCCAGAGGATCGCTCATGTACGTGAGCACGTCGGTCCGGGTGCCGGCGAATCGCTGATCGTCCACCATGTAGCGCTGCGGAACGGTATCCGTCGTGTAGCCCACAAACGGTACTGGATGATTGGGATCGCTTTCGTAATCGTCGCGGCTCTGCACTTCGGTCGGGGGATCGAAGCTCAGCTTGCCGCCGGCGTGAAAATAGAGCATCTTCGGTTCTGCCTGCTTCGGCGGCCATTGGTCGAAATGTCGCCACACATTTGTTCCCGTCTCGAAGACGATGGCTTTCGCAGGCGCTTCACCTTTGCTCTTGAGATAGTGCTCAAAGAAGGGAAACTGGATGTTCTGCCGGAAGTATTCGCTTGTCTTTGAATCGAACTGCACGTCGCCCAGATGCGAACCGTCGCCTCGCGCCCAACCACCGTGCACCCAGGGACCTTCGACCAGCGTCGTCGGCGTATCGGGATTGAACTTTGACGTTGCGTAGAAGGTTCGGTAGGGTCCGCTCAGGTCTTCAGCGTCATACCATCCGCCAACCACCAGAACGGCGCATTTAACGTTCTTCATGTGCCGGGAGAGATCGCGCGCCTGCCAGTAGGCGTCGTAGGTAGTGTGATTCGCCTGGTCATTGAAGAGCCAGTTCGAGCCCTTCAGATAGAGCTTGTCCAGGTTCGCAATATTGCCGGCGTTCAGATAGAACTGGTAGCTGTCCGGCGTGCCGAAATCAAACGGCACGGTCTGCTTGGGGGTTTGTGGTTCTTTTTGCGGGCGGAAGAACGCATAGAAACCGAAATTGGCGGACAGCATAAAAGCGCCGCCGTGGTAAGCGTCGTCACCGAGAAAGAGGTCAGTCATCGGCGCCTGCGGGCTCGCGGCTACCAGTGCCGGGTGGGAATCGATCATCGAAGCGGACGTATAAAACCCTGGATACGAAATGCCCCAGATACCGACCTTGCCGTTGTTGCCGGCGACATTCTTCAGCAGAAACTCAATGGTGTCGTAGGTGTCCGATGCGTCGTCAACGTCCTGCGGCCCTTTCTTGTTGTCGATGTGCGGGCGCATTTCGACGAAGTCGCCTTCGCTCATCCAGCGCCCGCGCACATCCTGGTAAACAAAGATGTATCCGCCTTTCTCGAACTCTTCCGAGGGACCGAGGTGCTTCGCATACTGGTCTTCGCCATAGGGCGCGACACTGTACGGAGTACGATCCATCAGGAACGGATAGGGACCGGCGTCGTGAAACGCTCCGAACTTCGGTACGTACACCGCGGTAAACAGCCGTTTGCCGTCGCGCATGGGAATGTGGAATTCGTACTTTGTGTAATGCGAGCGAACGAAGTCCTCGGCCGGGGCTTCTGTTGCCGTCGGCGCCTGGGCATTGGCAACTATCGATGAGAAGGCAAGGAGCATCAGGGCAGTGAAGGGAAGTCGCTGCATCTTGAGCATGTTTGTCTGGAATTCTCCTGAAGAGTGGGACGAGCGGGCTCGAATCCTTAGATCAGTGAATCACATCGGCCCGCGTTGTCTCAAAAGCGCTCGATCCGGCGACGCCCGGAATCGTTGCGCTCGAACCCCGGGAGTGGTATATTTCTCGGTCATCTCGAGGCACGCGCATGTTCACCTTCAGGGCTCCCGCCCTCATGCTTCCTGCGGTTCTCTCCGCCATCCTCACCCCGACAGCCGGCATAACTCAAACCGACACCAACTCTTCAGTTCCGCCACTTCAAATCGATGTCCGCAACGTGCTTGTGGATGTGATTGTTACCGACAAGCAGGGAGCCGTCGTTCCCGGGCTGAAGAAAGAGGATTTTCAGATCATCGAGAACGGCAGGCCGCAACGGATTGAATACTTCGAGCCGCATTTCCCGTCAGCGGCCGCTCCGATGCAAGCCGCTCGGCGTCTGCCGGTCAACACGCTTTACCAATGTGCCGGCGGTCCAGCCAAACGAGGCCACTCAATATACTGCTGATGGACGCGCTGAATACCTCGTCGCAGGACCAGATGTATGTGCGGCGCCAGATGCTGCAGTATCTCGGTACCCTGCCTCCCGGCCTCCGCCTCGGGGTCTTCCTTCTTGGTGATCGCCTTCGCATCATCCAGGGCTTTACAGATGATTCGAAGATGCTCCGCGCGTCGATTGAACGGCTAGCGAACAAGCCGATGGAGGTCGCGCTTGAGTCCACTCCCGATGAACTTGTCTCGCAAAGCAACTCCCTCAACGATCTCTACACGATGGCGGCAGATCCCGGTGGCATGAATGCGAACGGCGGAGCGCAACTGGCCGCAATGATTGCGAAGCTGCAGGAATTCATGGCACATTCAACCGAGGCTCAGCAAAACCAGCAACTCCTCATCACTCTTGATGCGTTGCAGTCGATCGCTCATTACGTTTCGGCTGTGCCGGGTCGCAAGAATCTCATATGGTTTGTGGGCTCGTTTCCTCTTTGTCTTCCTCCTACGGCTTCCACAGAACCTGATTCACAGTACACGCAATCCCAATGTCCTTATGAGGACCAGGTCAAAAAAACAATGAACGCGCTGGCTGCCGCGCGTGTCTCGATCTACCCCGTCGATGCGAATGGGGTGTCCGCGTCCAACGGTGACATCCGCGGTTCCGGCCGCGGTCAGGCCGGAAGCCTCATTCCTGGCACGGTGCTACCAGTTGCTCCAGACCAGTCCATTTCTACGCCCCAACAAGGGCCCCCACCGGGCCACGGCAGTTTCAGATTTATCGATTCGGAAACCTGGGCGGAGACGACCGGCGGGAAAGCTACCCACCACAATGACCTCAATCGCGCGATTGCGGACGACATCCAGAACGGCTCCAGCTACTACACGATCGCTTACACGCCTACCGATTCAAAGGAAATCGGTCGCGAGCGCAAGATTGAGGTTCGAATCCCGGCGGGCAGTTACAAGCTTGCGTACCGCCGCGGATACTTCGAACGAACTCCGGCCGAAATCAAAGCGGCTTCTTCGACACCCGATCATGATCCTCTGCGTCCGCTGATGGACCGCGGCATGCCTGACTTCGCCGATCTTCACTACCGCATCCAGATCGAACCGGACCCGTCTCAACTCGCTCCAGGGGCAGCGCACGATGGCGACAATGCCCAACTCAAGCCGCCGCTCAATCGCTATACGATTCGGTTCTTTCTTTCTCCTGAAAATTTGAACCTGATCCCGGGGCCGGATGGACTTCGTCGCGCCCCTCTTGAGGTCGCGCTTGTGGCCTATAGCCAGAAAGGGGAGAGCCTCAATTGGCTGGTTCGCACAATCGATCTTGCAATTCGTCCGGACCAGATGGCTATTGCCCAGACCTCCGGCATTCCTTTCCATTTCGACCTGGACATGCCGCCGGGAGATGTCTACCTTCGCACAGGAGTGTACGACCCCAGCAGCCGCCGGGCGGGAACACTCGAGATCCCGATGCGCTCTGTCCGGTCCGGTACAAACAGAGCGGGCGCAGCCGATGCCGCGCCCGCACCACCCCCCGGATAGATCTGTTTAGTATTCCGCCAGCAGTTCCCTGTAGCTCGCGTTGGTCGTGTGGCAACGCCCTTGGGCGTGGCCGAATTCATTTTCGGTTACATCCATGACAAACCCGGAAATCGGCCCAACTGTCGCATTGGTGCCGGCGCTTGTGCCGGACCTGTATTGCCGCTCCTGGTCGTCGGCTTCCCAGCGCAAACCCAGTTCCATACAGGCCTGCCGGCGCTGCACCGCGACCTTTGCCAGTTGCTTCATCTGGTGTTGTTCAACACCGCAACGTACGGCGAATCCGCTATCCACTGCCATCAGAAGCGCGAGCAGGCATAGCGCAGCCACATCAGCAAACTTCAAGCTTATTCTCAGAAAATGCAAAAGACGGTACCACCATAACTGAGGATTGAAGGGCTTTGAGTTTCCCCAGTATAACCCCGTCCTGATTTTTCCCAGTGACGAATGACACTCAGTTTCTGCGGTCTTTTGTTCCTTCCGTAATACAAAGGAAAAGGGCTGGCGCGAACGCCAGCCCTTAAGGTTGAACTTCGACTCAGCTTAGAAGGTGTACCGGAAACCCATTTCGCCCCAGGTCGACCGCGGAATGATGGTCGAGCTCGGTGCGATGAAGCCTACCGGGTGATCGAACGTCGTTGGCGCGCCGACGCTGTTGCCGAAGTTGTTGCCGTAGTTGGCGTGGTTGGTCAGGTTGAAGGCCTGGGCGATGATCTGCAGGTTGCCCCACTTCTCGAAGTTGAAATTCTTCGCAAGCCGGGTATCCAACTGGAAGAACTGGTTGCCACGCAGCGGCTCGTATTTGGCGATGGTGCAGCCGCCCGCCGACTCCCCGAGCCCGTAGAAGCAGTTCTGGCAGCCTTGTTCGCGGCCGCCGAGTGGCATAGCCATTTTCGTGGTGAACGCGAAGAAGTCGGTTGGATCAGAAGAGGGCACTACAACACCGATGGCTGTGCCGCCACCCGTGTTGAGGGTGTTGCTGGAGTTGGTGATATCGAAAGGCCGTGCCGTACCGTACTGGAGAATCGGCGCGATTTCGAAGCCCTTGGGCAGGTTCACGACGCCGGCAACCGTGATGTGGCTGCGTTCGTCATTGGGTGATGGACCCCATTCCCAGGGCGCGAACGGAGCTGTTGACAACTTCGGGTAGTTGCGGAAGGAGCCACCGCCGCTGCCGTAGCCGTTGGCCCAGGACAAGGTGTAGTTTGCCGTCAACTGGAAGCGCTTCGCCATCTGATCGCGGAAGCTGAAGTTGATTCCGTCGTAGTGCTCGCGCCCGATGGATTCTTCGTTGCGAACGCTGGCGGGAGTGCGATCCGGAATGGTGGAAGCGGCATACGCGGCATGAGTGGGGCCGTGCAGCACACACCGTCAGTTGGAATTCTCTGATCGATGTTGATGGTCTTGTTGCCGTGCAACCCGAGCACGTGGGTGTACTCGGCTTCGAAGGCAGCGTTGTTGTTGATTGCCCAGGTGTATCCGACGTTCCACTCCTGGGTAACGGGGTTGCGATAATCAGGATCCATCAAACGACCGATACTTCCTGCCGGCAGTTCTGTCGAAGGCGGAGGAATGGTCGGCATGGCATCGATGCCATAGCGCCAATCCCCGAGGGGAACGCCGGCTCCCGGTACCGGGTTGTCTGGGGCAGTCAGGCTGAGCACAGTGGCGAACACTGTGGGATTCGCCATCTGCTCCATGAAGAGGGGGATGTTCTGGAAGACGTTGCCATAGTAAAGGCCGTAACCGCCGCGCATGACATGATTGCCCTTGCCGGTGATGTCATAGGCGAAACCGACGCGCGGGCTGAAATCCAGGTTGTCGTCTTTTGCAATGCTGTCCACGTAGGGATTGGAGATCGGGCTATTGACGGTCTTCAGATCCAGATAGGTGCGGCTGTTCTGGATATCCGATCCGCCGATCATGTTGAAGTCCTTATCCCAGCGAAGTCCAAGGCTCAGGTTCAAACGGCGCGTAACTTTCCAATCGTCCTGCGCATACAGGCCAAGCTGCTTGGTGGCTACGAGGAAGGATGGGTCGCCGTTGGCCTGGGACATGCTGGTAACCGCACCCGGCGTCTCGAACCCGTTTGGATAGAAGGAGGGTCCGCAGCCGTTTTCAGTGTCATCCACGGTTGCCAGAATGCAAGTCGGGTTTGCGGCGAAATCGATTTCGAGCGTCGAGCTGAACTCGAAGAAGCCACCCTCGACCGGGTTCCAGATATAGTCAACGCCGGCCCTGAAAGTGTGCTTGCCCATGGACTTCGAGATGTCGTCCTTGAACTGCCACTTGCGCTGGAATGACTGCTGCGGAACGTTGGTGTTGGTGCCGAAAGAGGCATCGGGGAACGTAACCAGCGGCGAACTGATGTTGCTGGCAATCAGGTTGTTCCAGTACTGCCAGCCGGCGGTGAAGTTGTTCACCATCGTGTCGCTGAGGATCGAGTTGACGGTGAAATTGGCGATCTCCAGGTGGTTCACGGTGAAGTTTCCGTTGTTCAAATCGCCGGTTCCATCGGACTGATCGTTATCGCTATTGTTGGCCTGCGACGAGTAGCTCAGATAGGCGCTGTGCTTCTTATTGAAAGTCCAATCGGCGCGGCCGTTGTAGCGGGTCTCATAGAAGGGCCGCGGGATGGTGGGAGAGGGGTCGACGAGGCTGCCGAAGAAGGGTTGCGCAGCCACCAACTGAACATACGATGAGGTCTGTTCCTGCAGAGACTGGTGCTCGCGTTCACGGTTGATCGCGAAGAACAGGAAGAGCTTGTCCTTCTTTATCGGGCCGCCGATTGAACCGCCGAACTGCTGGCGGGTGTAGTCGGGGTGCGACTTTGTATAGCCGCCGACGCCATCGGGATCTTTCTGGTCTGTATTCAGCACGGTGTCACGGAAGAGGCCGAATCCCGAACCGTGAAACTGGTTTGTTCCGCTCTTGGTGATGAGGTTGATCGCGGCGCCTTCAGACCGGCCGTTTTCAGCCGAGAACCGCTGCGTGCTGATGTGGTACTCCTGCACCGCTTCGAGAGGAAGCTGCATCACCGGGCCGCCGACAGTGTTGTCCTTGTTGTCGACACCGTTTACAGTCACGTTCACGTTACGTCCGCCGTCGCCATTTACCGAGAGAATCGCGTAGCGATTTTTCGTTGGATCGTAGGAATCGGTCTGCTTCACACCCGGTACGAGATATGCCAGGTTGGCCACATCCTGCCCAACCATGGGCAGATTCTGCACCTCTGACGGGGTGATTTCGGCGCTGACGCTGGTCTTCATGACGTCCACGATCGGGCTTGTTGCCTGCACTTCCACCGTTTGCGTGGCCGCACCGGGTGTCAAAGTGATATTCGCGGTGGATGTCTGTCCGACGAGCAACTGGATATTCTGCACAGCGGTGGTGAAACCGTTAGCCTTCACCGTCAGCTTGTAAGCGCCAGCCGGCAGAAGGTCGAACCGATAGGTGCCAAGGTTGTTGGTCACCATGGTTCTCGTCGCGCCTGATGCGGGGCTGGTGATTGTGACATCAGCTCCGTTGACGACTGCCTGAGACGTATCAGAGATCGTGCCTGAAACCGTTCCGCTCGCCGTGGCCTGCGCCATCACGATACCTGGCGTAAGCAGCACGGTGAGAAGCAGATAGATCGCGGCGTAAGTGATCTTCTTCATGCGTTTTTTGATCCTTCACTTTTGGTTATTTAACCTGCACCAGCACCGGAAGACCGGTCGGAGAGAGCACAAATCGTTGCTAGTTCAGGCCGGGGAAGCGTTCCGTCGACCTCTCGGAACGCACGATGCGGGGAGTTGGTAGAGTTCTTGCAATTTAATGACCAATTATCCGTATAAAGAATCTCTCTCAAAATCAGCTAGTTACGTCCGGCATGTGGGTATAAGGAATTCATAAAGATATGGTCCGCAGTAATCTGGGCTCAGATCTTCCAAAAAATGGATTTTTCGGGGTCGGCAGACCTTTTGGCGACGTACCATTCCGGCGTGATTTTGGGGCGGTTGGAGGGTGGAAACTCGGACGGCTCGATTCGGATCGCGTCCCATCGCTTCCGTCTTCCGGGCTTTCCCATTTTGGAGATCAGTTGCACCTGTTATTTCGCATCTAACCAGAAAGATTAGGGCGACTAATATGCTGGATTGCAGTAACATAGCGGAATCCGATAATCTGCCCACGTCACCCCCCTGGATTTGGAACTCGTTCCCGGGACGAGGCGCGCATGAATAAGCGTAAGAAGGAACAAAACACGACGGATCATCTGCGCGGGGTTTTGCGCGGAAACGCTTTCGAGAGCGACTGCACCGTTGCGCTCGTCACGAGGCTCAATCATGAGAAGCCGTCGGTCTCCGTGTGGACGAGCCTTCGCATAACCGGGGCCTCGCAGACGCCGCCTGATGGAACCTATCGCCTGGAAGTTCACGGCCGCGTATTCGATGTCAAGCTGATCAACGGCAAATGGCCCACGCTCGAGCTATAGCCATCCTCGCCAAATTCAATCAGGATGGCTTCGTTCAGCGTCGGGTGTATTCGTCGAGGCTTGTTTTGCCTGTTCGAGCGCCAGATCGAACAGGGCAGGCTCAGTACAGACCCACATAATCCCGTTCAGTTGGGCGAATCGCCGCACAAACTCCGCGGTGATCTGGATGAATCGCGACGCCGTTAACATCGTGACGGACTTCAGGTGATTGCGATTTGCGCTCAGCCAGGAGGCCCAATCGCTACTGACGTCGACGGAGGCCCCGCGGACTGCTCGAGCATCAATGAAGAGTGCGATCGGGCGGGATTCCGCCAGCCACTCATCCAAGGCACGCATCGGAGAATCTCCCAGTTCGCCCGTGTCCGTCCCGCTGATGCGCAGCAGAACTACCGCATTTGCCAACTGCTCAAGAACGATGGTGCAGTGAACGCCCTCAAAGCGCAGCGAGGTTCGTGCCGAGATCATATCGTCATCGATTGTCGCCTCAGGCGGGATGGAAGACAACCTCTTCCTTGAGCGGTGTCGAGGAGCATGGGTGGACGAAGGTCAAGTGACGGAATACCTTGCAGGGTATAGCCGGCCCGTTAAAATTCGTCATATGAAGATAGATAAAAGGGATAATTCCGGCGGCGGGGATGATCAGGACTCTCTTCTGGATGGCACACGGTTTGTGCGCGCCTGTTTGCGCAAACCGGTCGATCGCACTCCTGTGTGGTTTTTGAGGCAGGCCGGCCGCTACATGCAGGAATACCGCGACGTACGCAAGCATCACACACTGGTTGAGATCTGCAAACAGCCTGAGATTGCAGCCGAAGTCACCATAACGGCTGCCGAGAAACTAGGCGTTGATGCGGCTATCATTTTTGCCGATCTCCTGTTGCCGCTCGAGCCCATGGGGTTGCCATTTGAATTTCAAGCCGGTGAGGGACCGGTTGTCCATCAGCCGGTTCGCACCGCCGGCGATGTGAAAGCGCTTCGCACTGACCGGGCCGACGAACTCGCTTACGTGGCCCGCGCAATTGAAAAGGTCGCAGCGCACTTCGGGGACCGCATCGGCATCATTGGCTTTTGTGGAGCTCCCTTCACCCTGGCCAGCTACATGATTGAAGGCGGCGGTTCGCGCAACTACGTGCATACCAAGCAAATGATGTACGGCGACTCGACTGCGTGGCGCAGTTTGCTGGATAAGCTGGTCATGGTGTTGACCGAGTACTGCCGGTTGCAGGTCCAGGCTGGAGCTGATGTCATTCAGATCTTCGATAGTTGGGTCGGCTCTCTGGGCCTGGCGGACTATCGCGATTACGCGTTCGAGGCTTCCAAACGCCTTGTCCGGGCTGTTCAGGATCTCGGCGTGCCCGTTATTTACTTCGGTGTCGAGACGGCGGGCCTTCTTTCGCAGATGGCGGCAACCGGCGCCGACGTCATCGGACTCGACTGGCGGCAGCCGCTCGATATAGGCTGGCGCGAAGTCGGGCACACCCATGCAGTCCAGGGCAACCTCGATCCGATCACGCTTTTCGCGCCGATTGATGTTCTGGAACTTCGCGTGAAAGAGATTCTCCGCGCCGCGGCCGGACGTCCGGGACACATCTTCAATCTCGGTCACGGCATCGTCCCGCAAACACCGGTCGAAAATGTTCAGGCCGTCGTGCGCATGATTCGTGAGTTCAAGCTGGAGAACCACAATGCCTAAACAGGCGGTTCTTCTTCTCGCCCATGGAACGCCGGAAACGATCGACCAGATACCGGAATACCTGCGCAACGTTGTCAGCGGCCGGCCGCTCCCCGAGCACGTGATCGAAGAGATCAAGCATCGCTATTCCCTCATTGGACGCAGCCCGCTTACAGAAATCACGCTCGAGCAGGGCAGAATGGTCGAGGCCGAACTTGCAATGGAAGGCCTTGATGCGCAGGTTTATGTGGGAATGCGCAATTGGCGGCCCTACATTCCTGATGTCGTACGGAAGATGCGCGCTGACGGCGTGGAGGAGGCTGCGGTCATATGTCTGGCTCCCCAGAATTCCCGTACCAGCGTGGGGCTCTACAAGCGTGCCGTTCAGGCGGAGGCCGGCCCGCTCAAGATCGATTTCACAGAGAGCTGGGCCCGGGATCCCTTGCTGGCAGATGCGTTTGCGGAGCGTTTGAACGCGGCAGAGGCAAAGCTTACGTCGGAATTCGGCGCTGCTATCCCCGTCCTGTTCACCGCTCATAGCGTGCCGAGCCGTACCGTTGAGCCGTCGAAAGCCCAGCCCGGAGAGCCTCGCCTCTGGCCTGGCGATGGCGCCGATCCCTATGCTGAGGATGCGCGTGCTACCGCCGAACTGGTTGCGAGCCGTGTCCCGCAACTTCCCCGCTGGTGGTTCGCTTTTCAAAGCCAGGGGGCCAGCGGCGGACCGTGGATCGGTCCAACCGTTGAAGAGACACTGACCTTGATAGCGGGAGAGGGTGTAAAAACCCTCCTCCTCCAACCGATAGGCTTTCTTTGCGACCACGTCGAGATTCTGTACGACATAGACATCGCTTTTAAGGAGTATGCAACGGGTTTAGGTATCAGGCTCGAGCGCCCGGAGTCGCTAAATGCATCTCATAGTTTGGCTCGAGCGATTTCAGGACTTGCAATCCGCAGCCTTCGTCGATTACAAGAAACTGATCCCCGAATCGCCTGAACTGAAACACTGGGCCAGAGGTTTCAACGGTAAGACTTATCCGTTAAAGCTCCTCGTGCGGCAGGGCGTTGCGTGAAGAGCGATGGAAAGCTGTGTACATGACGTCGGATGCGTTTGAAGATAGGCGTGCGGTAGATCGGCGAGCGGTAGTTAACGAGAGGCGTATTGCCAAACCGATAACTTGTCCCGATTGCGGCGTCCATGAGATGCGGCGCCTGTCGCGATCAGGATTTTTCCAGCAGAAGATATGGCCGATCTTTGGACTTTATCCATGGGAATGCCCGACCTGCCGCCGGCCGCGGCTTATTCGCCTCCGCGGCAGTCGAATCCGTCGTCGAAATGCCGCTTCCTGAGGCCAATCTTTTGACGTTCTGCAATCGCTAAGTCTCTTAAAATAAATGCCATACGGCAACGAAGCTCTGACGTGACGCATCTGACTCGGGTATACAAACGAAGTCGGTTTCGAGGAAGTGCCGCATTGACATCAACGAGGAAGAGGCACTAGCCTTAGGGCAGTTGGCAAGATGATGATTACGTTCTCTTCAATCCGCGGGGTGTGCTGCTGCTGTTGTCGTTGCCGCAGCCTGCGGGTCTGTGTCTGAGAGAGAGCGAAAAGGTTAAATCCCCCGTTCCCCGACCCACCCGCAGCAGTGACTGCGAGTGGGTTTTTGATTTTTTGCTCGCGAAATAGCAAGGAGGAAAGAGTGTCTCTTCGAATCAACGACGTTGCCCCGGATTTCAGTGCCGAAACGACCCAGGGACCAATTCAATTCCACCAATGGATTGGCGACGGATGGGCGGTGTTTTTTTCGCACCCCAAGGACTTTACACCGGTTTGCACCACCGAACTGGGGGCAGTGGCCGCCCTCGAGAAGCAGTTTGCGCAACGCGGCGCCAAGGTCATCGGACTGAGCGTCGATCCCGTTTCGAGCCACAGCAAGTGGGCGGCGGATATTAAAGACGTCGGCGGCCACGACGTGAATTACCCCATCATCGGCGACCCTGAATTGAAAGTGGCGAAACTCTACGACATGCTTCCGGCCGATGCCGGTGACACCTGCGAGGGTCGCACGCCCGCGCTGAACGCGCCGGTCCGTACCGTCTTTGTTATCGGTCCCGACAAGAAGATCAAGCTCACTCTGAGCTACCCGATGACCACGGGACGCAACTTCGATGAGATCATCCGCGTTCTCGATTCCATCCAACTCACGGCGAAGCACCCGGTTTCGACGCCCGCGAACTGGAAGCAGGGCGAAGACGTCATCATCGCGGGCTCGGTTTCGAATGAGCAGGCGGACAAGCAGTTCCCGGGCTACAAGACGGTGAAGCCTTATCTGCGAACCACCGCTCAACCCCAATAACCAGGATGGCGAGGCGAACCTAGTTGGCGCACAGGGCATACATTCCGGAACTGAGACGTCAGAACCGAGCCGAAGAGCGATACGGCTCGGTGTTGATCGACCGGATCGGCAATACCCCGCTGATCCGGCTTGATAGCGTTTCGCGCCCCTATCCCGGCATCAGCCTGCTCGGGAAGGCCGAATGGGTAAATCCCGGCGGAAGCGTGAAGGACCGCGCAGCAGCAGCCATGGTGAAGCATGCACTGATGAGCGGCAGTCTCGGCAATGGAAGAACTCTGCTCGACGCAACCAGCGGCAACACTGGGATCGCCTTTGCCATGCTCGGAGCTTCGTTGGGATTTCCGGTTCGCCTGGTGATGCCGAGCAACGTCTCACCCGAGCGGAAGCGGATCCTTAAGGCCTACGGGGCCGAGGTGGAGTGGACCGATCCCGATCAGGGATCTGACGGAGCGATCCGCCGCGCGCGTGAGGTCGCTCAAAAGGATCCCGAGACCTACTGCTATATGGACCAGTATTCGAATCCGGCAAACTGGCGAGCGCACTACGAGACGACGGGGCCGGAGATCTGGAGGCAGACCGGAGGCACCGTCACGCACTTTGTCGCCGGGCTCGGAACGAGCGGGACCTTTATGGGCACCGTCCGGCGGCTGAAAGAACAGAATCCCGCTATCCGGGCCATCAGCATGCAACCCGACTCGTCGTTCCATGGCCTGGAAGGGTTGAAGCACATGCCGACGGCGCTGGTTCCTGCAATCTACGACCCGCATCTGGCAGATCGAAATATTGAAGTGGAAACCGAAGCTGCCTACGCAATGGCCAAGCGCCTTGCCCGCGAAGAGGGAGTGCTGGTGGGCATTTCGGCTGCTGCGGCCGTAGTCGCCTGCGAGCAGATCGCCCGCGAAGAGTGGACAGCTGGCCGCGATGCAGTCATCGTGACGGTGCTGCCAGATTCGGCGGACAAGTACCTTAGCGAGCGCTTCTGGGAGGAAGTGTGAGCCTCATCATCCTGACGAAGCCGGTTTACGAAGCGATCCGCAGTCACGGCGACGAGACTTATCCGCACGAATGTTGCGGAGCACTGCTTGGAGTTCCTACCCCGGATGGGTGGAAAGTAGTTGACTTCGCCAGGGCAGGGAACACGCGGACGGATTCGGCGCACAACCGCTACCATATCGCGCCCATCGAGCTTGTTCGCATTCAGCGGAGTGCTCGTGAGAAGGGACTCGAAATCGCCGGTTTTTACCACTCGCATCCGGATCATCCCGCTGAGTGGTCCGCCACCGATTTCGCCGAAGCGCACTGGCTCGGATGTTCATACGTGATCACCTCCGTGGCGAGCGGCAAAGCCACTGTGACCAATTCATTTCTGCTCGCAGGCGCAACGGAGGAAGACAAGCGATTCGAGCAACAGACGATTGAAGTGCAGAATGTACCGCATGATTTTGAAGACAAATCGGTTTTGCAGGAATCCAACTTTACGAAGGGCAAAGATAGATGACGATTTATATCCCCACGCCGTTGCGCTCCTATGCGGGAGGTAAAGACGAGGTCGAGATCGGTGCGGGTACCATCTCCGAGGCTCTGCATTCGCTGACACAAACCTACCCTGACCTGCGCAAGCATCTCTTCACCGGCGAAGGCAAAGTGCGGGCATTTGTGAACCTTTATTTGAACGACGAGGATGTGCGCTACTTGCCCGAGAAGGAAAACTCGCCCGTATCGAGCACGGACACGCTGTCAATCATTCCGTCGATCGCGGGCGGGTGCGCATAGAGCGTTTGCTTCGGACGTTAAACCTTAGTAGGCCTGGGCGAGTCTGACCGCGAAGATCTGGCAATCGTAAGAGAAACCTTCCTTCCAGCAATTCGGAAAGTAAAGGGTGGTCCCGTCGGGGGACCACTTGGGCGCTGTTGCGCGGCCTTCAGTATTGGCTACTTTGCGAACGTCTGTACCGTCCGGATTCATCATGTAGATCTCGTAATTTCCTCCGCGATTAGACGCGAAGGCGATCTTCGTACCTTTCGGCGACCACGCAGGCCACCCATCAAATGCAGGGCTATTGGTGATGTTGACCGCCGCAGAGCCATCGCTGTTGGCAACAAAAATCTCAGAGTTGGTGGTCGCCACCATACGGCGAAAAGAGATCTTTTTCCCATCGGACGAGAGTACCGGATAGGTATTGACGCCTCCGGAAATCAACCTGGTTGTTTGCCTTGTCGTCAGATCGATTGCATAGATCTCCGCATCGTTCTTCGCCGGAGGGTGCAGGTCGTCATCGGTGCAATACAAGATGCTCTTGCTGTCGGGTGACCACGAAGGGTGTATCGTCCTTTGCTGTTGCGATGTGATCGCTTCAGTGGCAGAACCATCGGGATTCATGACGTGAATCTGCTCGAGTCTCTCGCGTAACAGGACAAACGCGATCTTGCTGCCGTCCGGAGACCATGCTGGATCTTCATGATCGGCATCGTCCTTGGTGAGCTGAACAGGATTCGTGCGATCGACATTCATGCGAATCAACTGCTCCCGGCCGGCGATCATGGAGATAAATACGACCTGCTTGCCATCGGGCGAGAACGAAGGGATCGAAGTTTTCCGAATGCGTAAATTGATAGGCCACGCCTAGTGGGCCCGACTGCGCGGAACACAGAGAGACGGCAAGGATACATGTGGCAAGGAGGCACACTTTGGCGGAGGATTGGCTCATGAGTACTGCAGATAGCATCCGGCGCAGCAGTCCGTCCAGAAGATCGTGACGAATCGCCGCTATTCAGAAGCCGGACGCGTTTTCGGTTCTACTTCCGCAGCATGTTTTTCGCGATGAAGAAGACGTTTGCCGGCCGCTCTGCGAGCCGGCGCATGAAGTAGGGATACCACTCGCGACCAAAGGGGATGTAGACGCGCACGTTGTAGCCCTCGGCCACCAGTTTGCGCTGCAGATCGCGGCGCACTCCGAACAACATCTGGAACTCGAAATGGCTGCGGTCGATGCCACGCTGCGCGGCGAAACTCTTCGCTGCCTCGATCATCTTTTCATCATGAGTCGCCAGGCCGTGGTAGATCGGGCTCTGCAGCAACAGGTTCGAGAGCTTGATGTAGCTGGAGTCGACGTCGCTCTTTTTGGGAAAAGCCACTTCAGCCTGCTCTTTGTAGGCCCCTTTACATAGGCGTACGCGAATTCCGTCAGCGATCAGTTGTTCAATGTCGGCCTGCGAACGGTAGAGGTAAGACTGGATCACGATGCCGATGGAGCTTCGCAGGCCGGAACGGGCGTGAATGCGCCGGACGATGTCCAGCGTCACCTGCGTAAGAGACGAGTCCTCCATGTCGATGCGAACGAAGTTGTTGGTGTCGTGCGCATGCTCCGCCAGGTTCAATGCGATCTGCTCGGCGAGAGCCGGATCCTGTGTCAATCCCATCTGAGTAAGCTTTACGCTGATGTTGGAATCGAGCTTGCGGGCGGCGATCTGATCGAGAAGCTGGTGATAGATGTCGGCGGCACGGTGGGCCTCATCCGCATTCGTGACGCTTTCGCCGAGCGAGTCGAGCGTGACGTGTATTCCCTGCCGGTTGACCTGCGAACAAACGCGGAGCGCATCCTCGATCTCGAGTCCCGCGACAAAACGCGAACTGAGCTTGCTGCCGAAGCTGGAGTGTTCGGCAAATCTGCGGAGAGATCGATTGTGGGAGAGTGCAATAAAGGCGGAACGGAGTACGGGCATTCTTTAACCTTGCCTGCGGAGATCCTGGGGTAGAGGTGCTCGCGCCGGACTTATTAGTGTCGCACACGAGGCCCCGATTTTGGTGGCTTTGGGTAACACGATGGTTACCACTTCTCCGTCGCCGCCAACTGCCAGGCTGGCGCGTGGGGCACGAAACTCTGGCTGATTTTCTTCAGTGCACGGCTTCGGCTTTTTTGTTTCCGACCTGGAACGGCTTGGTCGCGAGCACCAGGGGAGCGGCCAGCAGGGTGAGAACGCCGATGATCTGGAAACAATCCATGAACGCAAGAAAATGAGCCTGTGCCTGCAGTCGTGAATATACATAGGCATAAGAGGCCTGCAAGGCGTTTGCCGGAGAAGCCCCGTGAACCATCATGTAGTTCGCAGTATCTTTAATTTGTTGCTGGATGGCTGCGGACGATGAGGACAAATTGGAGCCAACCGTCGATTGATGGAACTCCAACCGGCGATCGGACATGGTGTTGATGAATGCGATTCCGAAGCTTCCTCCCCAGTTGCGGAAGAAATTAGTCAGAGACGACGCCTTGTTGTTCTGATCAGGCTTCAGTTGCGAATAGGCAATCATCGTAAGCGGGACAAAGAAAAAGGCATAGCCAAGTCCCTGAAGCGCGCGTGCCCACGCATAGTGGCTGTAATCGGTGGCGAGATTGAAATGGCCGTAATGCAGAAATGAGACGCCTACGAGGAACAACGCCCCCAGCAACATGTATCGGGGAGAGATGGCGCCGCGCTGCAAAAACTGAGCTCCTACGGGTGCAAGGATCGTGATGACAAAAGCGCCCGGGCCCAGCACCAGGCCGGCATCAATTGCACGGTATCCGTAAAGGGTTTGGAGTAATTGGGGGATCATGGTGGTTGATGCGAAGAGCCCAAAGCCGAAGACGAAATAGAACAGATTGGCAATCGCGAAGTTGCGGGTTCGCAGCAGCCGAAATTCGATGACGGGGTCGTCCTGACGCAGCTCCCACAAGACCGCGGTTACAAGACAGGCAATCGCAAACACCAACGTCCACGCAATGAAGGAGGAACCGAACCAGTCGTCGATTTCTCCGCGATCGAGCACCACTTCGAGCGCTCCCGATCCGAAGCCGATGAGCGCGATCCCGAACCGGTCGATCTTGAGCTTTCCTTCGGGGGTGCGAACCAACTTGCGCTCTTCTTGAAAAGCCGGCGGATCGTGCACGAAGCGCGAGGTCAGAAGCATGGACAGGAGGCCCACGGGAATGTTGATAAAGAATACCCAGCGCCAGTTGTAATTGTCCGTGATCCATCCACCCAGTACCGGGCCGATGGCGGGCGCCGTCACGATCGCCATCGTATAAAGTGCAAACGCCGCGGCCCGTTTGTGCGGCGGAAACGTATCGACCAGAATGGCTTGTTCGACCGGAGCCAGCCCGCCCCCGCCGATCCCCTGCAGTACGCGAGCAAACAGCATGATTTCCAGGCTCGGAGCGATGCCGCACAGAAACGAAGTCACCGTGAATAGAGCGACGCAGAGCAGATAGTAGTTCTTGCGTCCCAGAACCCTCGAGAGCCAGGCGGATAGCGGGAGGATCACCGCGTTGGCGACCAGGTAAGTAGTGAGAATCCACGTGACCTCATCGTAAGAACGGCCCAGCCCGCCTGCGATATATGGAAGCGAGACATTGGCGATGGAAGTATCGAGCAATTCCATGAACGTTGCCAGCGTGACCGTGAGCGCGATGATCCAGGGATTTACGGCAGGACGGCGAGCAGAGGAGGGAAGCAGAACCGGTCCGGGATGATCGGGGACAGCGCGGGCAGTGGCCAAAGAAAAGACCTCGCGATCTAGAATGAGACCGATCGGTCTCGTATTTTCTAATAGATTCGATAGAATTGAGACCGATGCGTCTTTTTTGCATCTTGTCAGGCGGAGAACTGAATTATGGGCAAGGGGGAAATCACCAGAAGGCGAATCATTGAACTTGCTGCGCCTCTGTTCAATCAGCGAGGTTATGCGGGGTGTTCCATGCAGGATGTCATGGAGGCGACCGGGCTCAAGAAGGGCGGCCTTTACCGGCATTTCGCCAGCAAAGAGGAATTAGCGGCGGAAGCGTTTCGTTACTCGCTGGGCCGGGCTACCAAAATCAGAACTGACCATCTCGATCCATCGCTCGGGGCAGTGGAGCGTCTTCAAGAGGTGATTGAACAATTCATTGAAAAGCCGTCTCCTGTGCCCGGCGGCTGTCCGATCCTCAATACCGCGATTGATTCTGACGATGGCAATCCCGTTCTGCGCAACATGGTGCGGGAAGGGCTGAGGCAATGGCGATCTCGCATCGAAAAGATCGTGCAGGAAGGTGTTTCAACAGTCGAGATTCGCGGAGACGTGGAACCGAGAGCGCTCGCGAACACGATCATCGCAATGCTCGAGGGCGCGCTGATGATTGCTCGTCTTGAAGGATCCCGAACTGCGCTGAACGACGCGAAAGCGTCTCTTGCGAACCTGCTCAGGGATGCAGCAGTAAAGCGAGTCTAGGCCGCCGGGACACGCGTCTCCGCAATGAACTCACAGCCTGATTTCTTCGTAATATGAAGCCAGGGTCCCGAGCTTAGCGATTCGTTTTCACGTAAAGGTCGTCAAACCAGAATGCGCGGTTTTCTGCTCCATACAATAGTGACGGCATTCCTGATAAGCGCTGGGATTGTTTGCGTTGCGCAGCAAATGCCATCGACAGCCGGCGAGACGCTCAGCGGAAAGCACGTTGTGCCTGCAGAACTGGTTCGGAGCCATGTATCGATTCTTGTAGCCGGCTTCAGCCACGACGCAGGAATGCAAAGCGGCGAGTGGAGAAAGGCGATTCGTGCCGACTCAGCCCTGAACGGGATCCCCGCTTACGAGTTGGCCATGCTTGGGAAGGCGCCCGGAATGATCCGCGGCATGATCAAGAGCGGCATGCGCAAGGGAGTTTCACCCGCGGAGCAAGAGCAGATCATCGTCATCACGCAGGACCAGGAGCAATGGGAAAAATACTTCGCCGTCGAAAACGACAAGGATCCTTACGTTGTGCTGCTCGATGCAGCAGCCAATGTGATCTGGCACGGCCACGGGCCGGCAGCGAGGCTTGAGCCGGAGTTAAGGACCGCATTAAAACAGTGAGGTGTTCTAAGACTGGACTGGCCAGCGGTAATGTCCTGCGGCGTTGGCTGAGTGAAATTCCGCGAGGATCGACTGCTCGGGTCGGCGAAAACGGCAGCTATCCCGACCAACACCGACCGGCGTTTCATCATGTTTCTACTCAACCCGGAACAGCGCGCACGCGTGGGCGGGCTAGCTCGACGTGCAGGGCTTTCGATTTTGGAAGATGCTTCTGGTTCCAGACGTCGTATACGGCATAAGACTTCTGATTGAGATGGAAAACCATCCAGGGGAGGTTCGCCTCGGTCTTCGCATCGGCCAGATTGAATACTGCGACGTAGCGCTTTGGATTGGGCCCGCCGGTGCTCGCATACCAATAGCGCTGCGGAAAGTCCTTGTCATTTTCCTTGCCCTTCGGCAGAAGTCCGGGCTTTGACTCGACCGCCTGCTGATTCAAATCGGTCAATTCCTTATTCGTGTAAAGGGATCGCGTGAAGTCATCGAGCTTGGTCAGGTTCGCACCGGTAATGAGCGGAGAGCGCGAGATCGCCCACAACGTGAACTCGGTTCGTTCTTCATCCTGCGTGTAGTTTGATTGGCGGGCCTTGTCCTTTCCCGGATTCGGTCCCAGGAATCCTTCGGGGAGCATGTCGGGATCCGGCCAATTGCCGGGCTTCACATAAGGCGACCAGTTCGCAATCCGATCAAATTCAGACCGCAGGCCGAAAGGATATTCATTCGCGTCCTTGTGTTCGAATGTCCATCCGTCCCAGTGATCATCGGTGATGCGCCACATCTGCGCGTATTTCGCTACTTCGGCGGCGTGTTCCGCACTTGTTGGCCCAGGCGACAGGCTCAGCACGATCGGCCGGCCGGTTTTGCGAATCGCCTCCGCGATCTGGCGGATCTCTGTCGGCCGGTAGGGATGGTCGCTGATGCAGTCCACCTTGATGAAATCCAGCCCCCAGCTCGCGTATAGCTTCAGCATGGAATCGTAGTATGCCTGGCCGGCCTCGTTGTCCTGCACTCCCCAGTTGCCCTGGTCCCAGGGGCATGGCGAAGACTTGTCGGCGGCGTCAGCGGCATGAAAACTCGTGCCCGCGATGGGCAGATTCTGATCAACAACCTGGCGCGGTATGCCACGCACAATGTGAACGCCGAACTTCAGTCCCTGTGCGTGCACCCAGTCGGCAAGGGGCTTGAATCCAGCACCCATGATGGAGGAAGGAAAGCGCTTGCCATCGGGAATCAGGATTCCGTTCTCATCCCAGATGTATTTGCGGGCTTCGAGGTTTTCCGCGAAAGGGTCCTGCATGTACCAGCCTTCGTCGACTACGGAGTACTGCCAGCCAAACTGGCGCATACTCGCAAGAACCTTGGTGTTCGCCCGGAAGTCGGTCTCGTCGATGGTCAGGCCATAGGCGTCCCAGCTATTCCAGCCCATCGGCGGGGTAGGCGCGGGATTTTGGGAGATGGACGGCGAAGTGAGGCAGAGGACAGCAATTAGAAGGGCCGGAAATATCGTGGGTCGAAACATGTCGAAACGTATACCACAATCTGCCCGTGCAAGCGCTTGAATCGGTTGATGATCTTCCCGGTACCCCAGTTTTTGCGGGAAAAAACAACGTGATGCAACTCACTTCCAAATGCGCCTATAATGCTGTCGAATAAAGATTGAACAGCTGCCAGATGCCAATCCCCAGACACCTGCAACTGAGGAGACAATTATGCTTAAGTCGTCCTTGCTCTTCGCGGCGGTTGTCTTGCTCGTCTTTGCATCCGCCTCGGCTCCCGCTCGTCCCCCTCAAGAAGCAAGCCAGGCTGGAAAAAAGCCCACTGCTGATGGGATGAACAAGGCCAAGAAAGTGTACGAGATGGATTGCGCGATGTGTCACGGCTCCGCCGGAGACGGCAAGACTGATCTTGCCAAAGACATGCAACTGAACCTTCTGGACTGGACCGATCCGAAAACGCTCGGTGGAAAATCCGATCAGCAACTGTTTGATGAGATTCGCAAAGGCTCCGGCAAAATGCCTCCCGAAGACGCAGCCCGGGCCACTAACGATGAGGTGCACGGCCTGGTCATCTACATTCGCAAGTTTGGGAAGGAACAAACGGGTGCTCCCGCTGCTCCGGCCAATCAGCCTCAGGCACCGGCGGCTGCACCTTCGTCGCCCAGCGAGTAGTAACAGCCGCTCTTCGGTCCCGCGAATGCCTGCATTCGCGGGATGCGGTATCGTCCGTCAGGCGGGATTCACGACTCTCGCTCTCCACGGGGCTGGCTCCACGTTTGGCGCGTGGCCGGAAAAGCCAAAGGTGTTCTTCGCGTCTACCACTCCTTACTGCATTCCCCGTCTATCGTTTCGTGTAGTTCTTCGACGACAAAGGCCTCGCCTGCCTGGGATCGCGCGCGGTGGCCTCACAACATCTTCGACAAAGACCGTGTGGCTCTGAGTGCAGCTGAGTTATGAAGACGTCGCGCTCCGCAAGTCGGAAGGTCGCCACGACAGTCATTTCGCGCTCGCGACGAATCCTTGAAGACAACGTTATGAATGCGGTGTCCGCGGGAACAGAGCGATTCCTCAGAATGAAACAGAATTACGTCCGCACGAAATCGGAATCAATTCGTCAAACTACAACCGCCATGAGTTTTCGGAATACCTAACCGCGTACGTTAAGCTGTTCCCGGAGAATAAGAATGCGCTTAAGGGTCCTGAAACATGCTGTGCAGCCGTGTCTCGCCCTGCTGCTGGCAGCCCATCTCATCGCACAGCAGCCACAGCCGATTGCCGGCGGAAATTCGGCGCTACCCCTGGTGCACGTCGAAAATGCTGAGAACTCTCCTGCCGCTCAGAAAGCTCACTACGTCGTGCTGGTTTCGCTCGACGGCTTTCGCTGGGATTTTGCGAAACATGACGGCGCGGTGAACCTGCTTGCGCTGGGGAAGAAGGGTGTATGGGCGCCGGAAGGTATGATGCCCAGTTTCCCTTCGCTCACTTTTCCCAATCACTTCACCATCGTTACCGGCCTTTATCCCGAACACCATGGATTGGTAGCCAACAGCTTCTACGACCAGACGAAACACGCGCGTTATTCGATTTCCGATACGAATGCCGTCCGTGACGGTAGCTGGTACAGCGGCGTCCCCTTGTGGAGCCTCGCAGAAAGCCAGGGAATGCGCGCCGCATGTCTCTTCTGGCCGGGTTCCGAGGCCGAGATTGCAGGCCATCGTCCGACCTGGTACGCGCTCTTCGATAACAAGACGCAGGCAACCGACGAGGTCCAGCGAGCGCGTATCGATAACGCCGTTGCCCTGCTAAAGATGCCCGAAGCTGAGCGTCCGCACTTCATCACCATCTACTACTCCGAGCCCGATCACGAAGGTCACGAATTCGGACCGAATGCGCCCGAAACCAAAGCGGCCGTGGTGAAAATGGACAAAATGATCGGCCAACTCGCGAAAGCGCTTCGCTCGACCGGTTTGCCCATCGATCTTGTGGTTGTGAGTGACCACGGAATGGCCAGAGAAGAAGGCAATTGGATTACCCTCGATGAATTTGCCGACCTGACCGGATTTGAGACTGCTGGTCCTCTCCTTTACAGCGATTCCGAGGAAGACCGCGTTCGCGTCTATAACAAGCTGAAGCAGGCGTCCTCGCAATTTATTGCCTACCGGCGCAAGGATGTTCCCGCTGGACTGGATTACAACCAGAACCCACGCGAGGGCGATCCCGTGGTGATTGCAACGGGGCCGTATCCGATCCGTGCTCACAAGCCTCCCGCCGACAAGCCGGACCACTCGCCGGAAGCCGGCATGCACGGTTTCGATCCGCGCAAGGTGCCTGATATGAAGGCGAGTTTCTTCGCGGCGGGCCCCGACATTCTTCCCGGCAAAACTGTGGCTCCCTTCGAGAACACTAATCTGTATCCCTGGATTGCACACATCCTTGGACTTCAAGCCCCTAAATCCGACGGCAGTCTCAACGTGCTGGCCGGTACGCTGCGCGACAATGGTAGTGAGACTAAAAACGCAGCCGATTCAAAACAGGAGTAGCGTGACCCATGAACGCGGTATTGGGGATTGACGGTGGAGGCACGAGAACCCGCGCCTCTATTGTCGACGGTGCAAAGGTACTCGCTTTTGCCGAGAACGGTTCGATCAAGCGATTGCGTGTCGGCGAACGAGTCGCGGAAGAAAATCTTCGCGCGATCCTGAAAGATGCATATTCCCAGGCCGGTGTGCAAAGCGTTAAAGCGGCATCTGCCGGAGTGGCCAGTGCCAGTATGCCCGGGGTGAAGGAGTGGATCACGGAAGTTCTCCACGACTTCGGCGTGCAACGCTGCGAAATCGTTGGCGATGAAGTCATTGCCCTCGACGGTGCTTTCAAAGGCGGTCCCGGAATTCTTCAGATTGCCGGAACCGGGTCGAACTGCATCGGCCGTGCGCCGGATGGTTCCCGTGAAGGTGCAGGCGGGTGGAGTTCGCGGCTGGGCGACGAAGGCTCAGGATATTGGATTGGATTGCACTCCATACGGCGCGCCTTGAAAGCTCACGATTGCGAGGAGCCGACACGGGTTCTCGAAACCGTTGGCGCCATCTGGGGCACATCAAGCCTCGATGAATTGATCAATGTAGGCGACGGCACCCCAAGCCCCGATTTTGCTGCGCTGGCACCGGCCATTAACCAGTTGGCTGAGGAAGGCGATACTGTCGCAATCGGCGTCTTGAAGCAGGCAGCCGCCGATCTCGTGGAAAGCGTGCTGCTCGTTCGCTCCAAGCTTCGGCGCAAGCATAACCTCACGGCAGAGATTCCCGTTGCCTGGATCGGCAGCGTGATCGGCAAATCCCGCCTAGTTCAGCAGGAATTTTTCGCCGGCCTGCACTCTACCGTCCCCGGCTTGCCCGTTCGTGATACCGAAGTCGATGGGATCGAAGGCGCCGTCTGGCGAGCGCAGCAACTGGCCGAATCAGGAGTATGATCGTATCGCGCTAAAAGATCGCTCTTTTGCGCGATTGGATGGACCAGGGGTAATCGATGCAAGTACTGCGATTCTCTCCGTCTTTCGTATTCGCCTTAAAAGTTCACATCGGAGTACCTCTGCTGTGCGCGCTCTGTTGTGGCGCGGCCACGGCCCAGGACGCTCCCCCCACATCACAGAATCAAGCCGGCACAGGCTCCTCCCGTGCTCTCCGTTACGACCCACGAGGTGCTCCTCGATCTCGTGGTGACCGGGCCTTCGGGTCAACCGGTCACAGGATTGAAGTCCTCTGAAATAAGAGGTGCTGGAAGATGGCGTGCCGCAGGTCATCGCGGATCTCCAGGAGAACAGCCCGATGAGCGCCGCGCCGACCGCAAGGCAGTCGACTCCGCCTCTGCCGCCGAATACCTTCACGAACTACTCATCAATCGCAAACACCAATGCGTACACGGTGATTCTTCTGGATGCATTGAATACCCGGCTTGATGATCAGATGGCGTTGCGGCTGGAACTGATCCAGTATCTCAAACACATGACTCCAGGAATTCCCACGGCGATCTTCGAACGCGATACCCAGATGCACCTGGTACAGGGATTTACCTCTGACCCCCAGGTGCTCCTTGCCGCGGCTGAGAGCGAACGCAACAACCCTGCGATGCTGAAGCTGGTGCGAGGAACGCGCGATGAGTATCTGCAATACCGCTACGACACGATCTCGAGCGGATTTCAGTTAATGGGCCGCCATCTCGCCGCATTTCCAGGACGGAAAAATCTGATTTGGTTTACGGGAGAATTGCCGCAGGCGAGTCAACTGGATCCAATGGGAGATCCCTTCAACGATGATTTCAGAATTCTCGAAGGCGACTCGCACGACCTCACGGCCGCTCTGATGTTGAGCCGCGTTGCGGTGTACCCCATTGATTCACGCGGGCTGCGAGCTCAGCCCCAGTACACGGCTGCGGCGAACCGGCCTCCGGCGGCGACGGCGAATCTGTCCTTCGACATCAGACAGGGATTTCAGCAGACCACGCTTGATTCCATTGCCGAATCGACCGGCGGCCGCGCCTACTACAACTCGAACGGCATCCCGGGCAAAATCTCCGAGATTGTGAGCAACGGGTCTCATTACTACACGCTCACTTACTCCACCAGTAACAAGAAATGGAATGGCGAGTTCCGACACATCAAGATCGAGGTCACACAACCACATTCAAAGCTTCAATACCGGCAGGGTTATTACGCAGTCGACCGCACAAAACAGGAGCAGGCTGAAATCACCAAACTCCAGAAGAACCAGGCTGCCCTACCTGAAAGTGAGCCGGCGGGCGAAGAATTGGATCAGACGCAAATCCGGCCCCACCTTTAGCGAGTAAACAAACACCACCGGAAGTGAGCGAACAGCAACAGAAGCCACCGCAGGCCGCGTCGTCGCCCAGTAACGCCTCAAAACCCCCACCGCCCAAAGAAGGCTTTAACGAGGCCATGCTGCTGGGAGCCGTTCCCTCGACCGAGATCATCTTCAAAGCTCACGTCGCTGAAGACAGCACGGTCGAACAACTGAAAAAGGAAGATTCCTGGCCGCAGGACAACTACCTCGCTGCTGATTACAAATACAAGCCGTTCCGGACTTTCACCCTCGAATTCACGGTTGATCCTGCGACATTGTCACCCGTTCAGGGACCCGATGGCATTCGTCACGCCAGCTTGGAATTTGTCACGATCGTCTACGATCAGCTCGCGCAGAACGTGAATTCTCTCCGAACCACAACGAACGTCGATATGGATGAATCGCAGTATCAGGAGTTTCTGCTGAAGGGCGCTACTGCCACCCAGAAAATTGCGGTTCCGGTCTCTGGGAATTATTTCCTGCGTGTCGGAGTACACGATCTGCTCAACGATCACATGGGCGTAGTGGAATTCGCAGTTGACCAAGTGAAGATTGAGGCAGGCTCCTCGGTTGCCCAGAGCAGATAGCTCTCCGGGCACCCGCAAGGGGCTGTCAGTTGGTCGGCTGACCAGCAAGGATTGACGCCACCAGCTTTCCATCTCCGTTAACTGCGACCAGATTGGCAGCGCGACCGGGAACGATGCTTCCGGCGCGATGATCGAGCCCGGTCATGGCCGCGGGGTTCCGGGAAAGCATCCGAAGGCCCTGTTCCACTCCTGCTCCGGTGAACTGCACGAAGTTGGAAAGTGCGCGATCCAGGGTGAGCACGCTCCCTGCCAGGACGCCTCGCGCCATCGCCCGCCCATCCTTCACCTGTACCGCAAAACCGCCAAGCTGGTACTCGCCCTCGGGCATTCCTGCCGCCGCCATCGCATCGGTGACAAGGATTCCGCGCTCCGCACCCTTTGCTTTCCACCACAAGCGAACAATATCGGGCTGTGTGTGAATGCCGTCGCAAATCAGCTCCGAGTAAAGCGCATCCTCAGTGAGCACCGTCCCCAGAATCCCCGGTTCACGATGATCGAGAGCGCGCATCGCGTTGAACGTGTGTGTCGCGCTCGTCGCCCCCGCCACAATTGCAGCCTTTGTTTCGGCCGCTGTCGCATTCGAGTGGCCGACGGAACACCGAACTCCGCGTGAAACGGCGTGGCGGATGAGTTCCAGCGCTCCTGGCAACTCCGGCGCGACGGTGATCAGACGTACATGTCCGCGACCGGCATCCAGCAGGCGGTCCAGAGTAGCGGTGCTGGGCGCAAGCAGATGTTCTGCCGGCTGCACTCCGCGCTTTTCGTGCGAGAGAAAGGGCCCCTCGAGATGGATTCCGAGCGGACGCGCTCTTCCCGGTTCCGGCAGTTTGGCGATCTCGTTGGCAATCCCATCGAGCGCACGCAACGTAGCATCCAGCGGAGCCGTTACTGTCGTGGCAAGGTACGCGGCCGTTCCGCGCGATGCAAGAAATCTGCCAATCTCTTCGAGCGCAGGCGCGGTCGCTTCCATCACGTCATGCCCTGCGGCGCCATGAATGTGCACATCGAAGAATGACGGTCCCAGGGTGGCGCCGGGATAATCGAGCACACGGGCGCCCGCCGGAAGTTCAGAGGATTCGCGCGTCGCAATGGAGTCGATGCGGCCATCCTCGATCAGGATGAGTGGATGCTGGTGGAGGCTAGTTCCATCCCACAGCCTCTCTGCGGTCACTACCGTTTGCATGGCAATCTATTATTGCAGCCTGAAGAGATCCTGCGCGACCTGGCTCTTCTGTCATCTGAAAAAGCTGAGGAGGGGGGATGTTTGCTATCGTTTTGCCATGCGAATTTCGGTGTTGTCGATTGCAGGCGGTTTGTTGGTGGTTGGAGCGCAGACGAACATTGCCCAGAACATTGATCTTCCCTCAAGCAAGCAGCTGATCGAGCCTGTCCCCGGCGGCCCACAGCGATTGAACAGCCTGCCCCTCTCGATGGCGATATCGCCCGACGGCCGTTACGTGGTTACTGTGAACGCAGGTTATGGAACGTACGAGTCCAAATATCAGCAGTCGCTTGCGGTCTACGATACGCAAACAGGAGGTCTAGCCGACTTCCCCGATGCCCGTACCCCGGTAGAAGCTAAACAGACGCTGTACTCAGGCCTCGCTTTCAGTGGGGATGGCAATTACGTATACGCGAGCATGGGCTCGGAGGAAGACCCTGAAGGTAAGCATCCGCCCTCTCAAGGAACAGCCGATACGGGTAGCGGTATTGTCGTCTACCGGTTCAACGGCGGCAAATTAGCGCCAGAGCGCTTCATCAAGCTGCCGCTTGAAACCCTCGATCCCGGTCACAAGACCAAACTCATTGGTGAAGTTGACGGCGACAAAGGCGTGCCTTTCCCCGCTGCCATCCTCGTGGTCAAAGTAGCCGGAGCAGATAAGCTGCTCGTTGCCGAAAACCTGACCGACGACGTCCTGCTGATCGATTCGGTCACCGGCAAAATCGAGAACCGCTTCGATCTGGCTGAAAGCAACGCCGTGCCATCCACCTATCCGGTTGCGCTGCAGCTATCGAAAGACGGGCGGCGCGCATACGTTGCTCTCTGGAACGCATCGGAGATCGTCGAACTCAATCTGGAAAAGAACACCGTAGGCCGCAAACTTGCGTTGCTTAAGCCCTCCAGCCCCATCAAACCCGGCACGCATCCCTGCGCATTCGCTCTGACCGGTGACGGCAAGACGCTCTACGTCGCGCTCGCCAATCGCGATGCCGTAGCGGCCGTGAGCGTCGACAAAGGGCAATTTGCGCTCAGGGGCTATTTCGATACGCGGCTGCCCGGCCAAAGCTATTTCGGAGCCGAGCCTGTCGCTCTCGCTCTGAATGCCAGCGGAAACCGTCTCTACGTCGCAAACATGGCCACCGACGCCGTCGCCGTGATCAACACGCAGAAGCTCAACACCAAAACCTCACGCACCGGAATGGTCGAGCCTGAAGGATTTGTGCCCACCGAGTGGATGCCGATTTCCATGGCGTTTCTGCCCGCCGCGTCCGGTGGCCGCCTGTTCGTTGCGACCGACAAGGGAAAGGGTACCGGGCCCAATCCCTATCCTCCGTCTGTCCCGGTACAGGCGAAAGAGGGCATGCCGAAGAAGACCAGCTACATTGCCTCGCTGCTCTATGGCTCACTTGCGGTTCTCGATGAAAAGGACATCGAAAAGAACCTCGCGCAATCCACGCAGGCTGTTCTCGAGTCGAACCGAATGAAGGCTGCGGCCGAGAAGATCCACTTCGCCGACGGCTCCAGCAATCGCATCAAGCACGTCATCTACATCATCAAGGAGAATCGCACCTACGATCAGATACTCGGCGACCTTCAGCAGAACGGAAAGGCCGTCGGCAATGGCGACAGCAGTCTCACCATGTTCGGCAGCGACATTACGCCGAACCTGCACAAGCTGGCTCTGCAGTTCGGGGTTCTTGATAACTTTTACGACTCAGGCGAAGTTTCCGGCGACGGCCATGTCTGGTCGAATGCCGCCATCGGGACTGACTACCTCGAGAAGACCTGGCAGCAGGCCTATCGTGGCAACCAGCGCACCTACGACTTCGAAGGCGTAGTCGCAGATGGCCTGCCGCTGGCGCAGAACATCCCTGACGTCAATGAGCCCTCCAGTGGATATCTCTGGGGGAATCTTGCCGCGCACGGCAAAACTTACTACCACTTCGGCGAATTTATCTCAGAGATATATTGCGACGAGGCAAAATCCTCGAATCCCCAGGAGGGTCCGATGATGGAAGGCAAGGCCTGCGCCCGCAGAGCCATTGCGCCCGGCGAGCAGTTCCCGGCCGAGTGGGGCGGCGGCGTGAACAAATGGCCGTGGCCGATTCCACTTATTGCTTCAGCAACGGCCACGAAGCCCGAACTCGTCGGCCACTTCGCGCCTGAGGCGCCGGATTTCAACCTCGCCATTCCCGACCAGATTCGTGCCGACGTCTTTCTTCTCCACCTGAAGAAATGGGTGGCCGACAGGGAGCAGGGCAGAGACACCATGCCCAACTTCATCCAACTCCGCCTGCCCGACGATCACACCAACGGCACCGTCCCCTTCAAGCCGACACCAAAGGCCAGCGTCTCCGACAACGATCTCGCCGTCGGTCGAGCCGTTGAAGCCATCTCGCACTCGCCCTTCTGGGATGACACCGCCTTCTTCATCCTCGAAGACGATGCCCAGGCAGGGGCCGACCATGTCGACGCCCATCGCAGCATCGCCCTGGTCGTCAGCAAATACGCCCCGCACGGCGAGAACGGCGCGCCCGTCGTCGACAGCCGGTTCTATTCGACCGTGAGTTTCATTCGCACCATGGAGACGCTGCTCGGTCTTCCTCCCATGAACAACAACGACGCTTTCAGCTCCCTGGTGTCCTCGCTCTTCGCCGGACCCGGTGACCAGCCCGCCTACTCCGCCGACTACACCAACCGCGACAATGGACTCATCTACGCGGCCAATCCAAAGAGAGCGGTGGGTGCGCGAAGAGAGCATGAAGATGGACTTCCAGCACGCTGATCATGCCGACACGCAAAAACTTAACGTGATCCTTTGGAAGGACGTCATGGGCGCCAAGCCAGTACCTGCAATGCTGACCCAGAAGCGGGCAAAGATTCAGCACGACGACGACGATTAGGAGAGCGTCCCGAAACAAACCGTCAAGTTCAGCTATTGACGGGCGATCGTTTTGTTCGAGATGAGTCTCTCGATGAATTCGCCGGGAATTGAGTCGCCGAAGAAGAGGCATTCAGGATGGAAGTTGTCATATGCCGCAAATACCAATTTGCCATGTTTTTCGATTTGAACGTGGAGGATGTTGCGAGGAAGTGTACCGCCGAACGCGCTGAATATTGTGGGAATTGCATGTTCCTCCAGCGGAAGAATGGCAAAGTCCTGAAGAGGCCGTAGGGTGCCTCGCTTGAGAATTCCGGTTTCCATTGTGGATACCCCCGGAAACTCCAGGATCGCTTGGGGAAGCACGCCTTCGAAGGAGATGTAAGCTGCGCCAGCAAGTTCGCTCATCAGGGACAGCAGAAGCCGACTCTTGTCTCGCACTCTCCACTGATCCTGTCCGGGCATCTATACCTTCTTCTGTATCTCAGAGTTCAAGCACTCATCGTACCAACAGACCCATGTATGGTTATAGGCGGCGAAATTTCTCGCGCTTCGGGGGAACTGTGCAGATATGGAATCGTAGAAATTTTCTCAAGGCAGCAGCGTCTGCTTCGGCTGCCTCTCTAGCCGCATCACGCCTCAATGCAGAAAACAGCAGCCGAGTTTTCAAGCTCGCCACGGACCAGGAGCCGGCGCGTCCGGTCGCCGCCAACGATCACATCCAGATTGCTCTGATTGGCGCCGGTGGCCAGGGCATGTACGATACCCGGACCGCCGTCGAGGTACCCGGTATCAAGCTTGTCGCCGTAGCCGACTGTTATAACGGCCGTCTCCAGCGCAGCAAGGAAACCTGGGGAGACGACATCTTTACTACCCGCGACTACAACGAGATTCTGGCCCGCAAAGACATCGATGCCGTCATCATCGGCACGCCCGATCACTGGCATAAACAGGCCTCCGTTGACGCCATGAAGGCCGGCAAAGACGTCTATTGCGAAAAGCCCATGATCCATCTCTATTCCGACGGCCCCGAGATGATCGAAACAGCGCGCTCGACCAGTCGCATCCTCCAGATCGGCAGCCAGCGCGTCAGTTCCATCCTCTATGCCAAGGCCAAGGAACTGTTAGCGTCCGGTGCCATCGGCAAACTCAACATGGTCACTGCGCACTGGGACCGCAACTCATCGATGGGCGCGTGGAATTACACCATTCCCCCCGACGCCTCGCCCGAAACCTGTGACTGGCAGCGCTTCCTTGGCACTGCGCCGAAAATCCCCTTCAGCGCCGAGCGCTTTTTTCAGTGGCGCAAGTGGAACGACTACGGCAGCGGCGTGGCCGGCGATCTCTTCGTGCATCTCTTCAGCGGCACCCACTTCGTCACCGGCTCCATCGGGCCCACCCAGGGAATGGCCACAGGCGCGCTGCGCTACTGGCATGATGGCCGCGACGCGCTCGACGTGGTCCTGGGCCTCTTCGACTACAGCGAAGGGTTCAATCTCAGCTTGCGTGTCAATTTTGTCGATGGCGGCGAAGAGAGCGAGAGCCTTATCTTCACCGGCGACGAAGGCACACTAGAGATTGGCTGGACGTGGGTGAGCGTCAACCGTGTTCCCCGCGACAAGGAGCCCGGCCTCACCGTCGACACCTTCCCAAGGGCGATGCAGGCTGAAATAGAGGCCGCCTATGCGAAAAAGTATCCCCGCCCGCATCCCGAGGGCCCGCTCCCTGCCGGATATGAGAAGTACGTCGCACCCGAGGGCTACAACGACAGCTACGACCACTTCAAAAACTTCTTTGCCTCGGTTCGGTCACGCAAACCCGTCGTGGAGGATGCAGTATTCGGCTACCGCGCCGCTGGGGCCGCGTTGCTTAGCAACCTCAGCATCAAAGAGAAGAAAATCATCCGCTGGGACCCCGAGGACATGAAGCTGCTCTCGTAGTCAATCTGCGCAAGACTTGGGTGGGAGACCAACAACCTTCTCTCGGCGAATTAGAATCTTGAAATGGCCAAGCGAATCGGAGTTCACCTGGGCACGGCGGGCGGTGCCTCCAATGCTATCGATAGAGCGCACGAGATCGGCGCCAACACCCTCCAAATCTTTTCCTCCAGCCCGCGCATGTGGCGGCCGCAGAAGATCGATGCGAAACAACCCGAACGCATGCGCACACAGCGCGCCAAATTCGACGTTGGCCCATTGGTCATCCACACCAGCTACCTCGTCAACGTTTGCAGCCAGACTGCCGACTTCCGCGAGAAGAGTGTCGTAGCGTTTCGTGGCGAGATCGAGCGCGCGCTCACGCTCGGCGCCGAGTATCTGGTTCTCCATCCCGGCTCGTGGAAGGGCCTCACGCGCAACGAAGGACTCAAGCTCGCCGCCGAATCCATCGCCCGCGCCGTTGACGGCCTCCCGTGGCAGGGCACCGACTTCAGCATTCTCATCGAAAACACCGCCGGCGCCGAGTGTTCTCTGGGCGGCAATTTCGAGCAGGTCGCCGAACTCGTCCAGAGACTCAAAACGCATGCGCCCGTCGGCGTCTGCCTTGATACCTGCCACACCCACGTCGCGGGATACGATTTCACGACGCACGAGGGATATCTGGAAACGATCACCCAGGCGGACATCACCTTCGGCGTCGACGCCGTCCGCGTCTGGCACTGCAACGATGCCAAGGCAGCGCGCGGTTCCAAGCTCGATCGCCACGAGCACATCGGCCAGGGCAATATTGGCATCGAGCCATTCCGCTGGCTCCTGAACGACCCCCGCTTCGCCGACTGCGCGTTCATTGCCGAGACCCCCAACGACGAGCCCGGCGACGAAGAACGCAACGTGAAAGTGCTGAAGAGCCTCGTAGAATAGTCGGGTCACAGCACTTTGCAAGAATTCGGCGTATAAGGTTTAACTGCTAAGAATTGGCGGAGGCGCATGTATATGCGTAGACTTCCCGAGCGCAGTTTGGGCGTATTCCTGCTCGGCCTTGCGGTCATCCCCCTCCTTGGGCAGGATCCAAAACCAGTCAGCCTTGGAGCGCATTCCCGTGTAGAGATCTACTACGTCGAAATCAAGACGGTAAATGTTCAGGCGCTCGCCGACGGCACCACGATCACAAAGGAGACCAGGGAAGTTGAGGCGAGGGATTCGCAAGGACGCAGCGTGCACTTGACCGTCGCGCCTGCGGAGAGCGGCGGTGAGTTCACGTTCGGACGGATTGAGAACCCCCTCGAAAGCACCGACACCACGTGGGATTCGCAGAGGAAGAAGGCTACCGTGATGCGCCTGCCTGCACCCGATCAGCGGGTGGGCTGCTGGCAATCGAATTCAGGCCGCGAGACGATAAGCTATGGAACCCGTCCCGCTCCGGTTTCGGCGCCGGAGAAAGCGGCTACCGTCGCGATCGGGCAGAGCGTGCCGGTTGCAGCTACGGGCCAGGTAAGCAAGCAGGAACCACAGCACGAAGATCTTGGCACCACGACCATCCAGGGGATCGAAGCAAAAGGAGAGCGGTGGACGACGATGATTCCCGCTGGCGACGTTGGCAATGACAAACCGATTGCCACCGTGACCGAGGTGTGGCAATCGGCAACATTCCCAATGCCGTTGCGTGAGATCAATATCGATCCGCGAATGGGAAAGAAAACGCGAGAGGTGGTGAGCTTGACGATTGGCGAGCCGGATCCTTCGCTCTTCCAGCCGCCGGAAGGCTATGAGATTTTGACAGAGGAGATGCACGAGATCCCCTGCCAGGATTAAGATCCCCTTCCGCTTTTACGCCACTCAAGCGCCGATCGAGCCGACGACGATCCCCGACGACGAAGAACGCAACATGCAGGTGCTGAAAAGCCTCGTTGCGTATTTCTTTTGTCTTTGCCGGTCCGGGATGAATAAGATGATTTGGCATCCGCTTCCGCTTTGGCATGAAGCAAATCCCATTCGTCTCAAATTTCTCCAATATTCGCCGGATCATGCCAACATGCTGTCACGGAATTGAAGGCAAGGAGATCCATTGCATGAAGATCCTATGGAAGGTCGCCAGCGTTATTTTTGCCGGAGCCTTGTTGACCGGCGTTGCCGGGGCACAGGCCTCAACCAGCACCCCGAAGCCTCCGGACAAGCCGTCGAAAGTGCTGCTTGACTCGTGGAACGACATCGGCCGCAAACTGATCGCGATGGCCGAAGACATGCCCGAAGACAAGTACGACTTCAAACCCACTCCCGCGCAGCGGACATTCGCTGAGCAGTTGTTGCATGCCGCCGGAGCGAACTACTTCTTCATCAATCCGGCAAAGGGTGAGAAGCCTCCCGAGGGCGACCCGAAGCGTGCAGACTACAAGACCAAGGCTGCGGTTGTGGACTTCGTCAAGAAATCCTTCGCTGACGGAGCGGCACTTATCCAGAGCAAAGGTGATTCCGGGCTGAACGATGTATTCACCGATCCGTTCTCGAAGAACCAGGTGCGTTTCAGCGATTACGCCTGGGGATTCATAGAACACTCCGGAGAGCACTACGGGCAACTGGTCGTGTACTACCGCGTGGCCGGACTCGTTCCCCCTGAATCGCGTCCGAAGAAATAACGGGTTGTTGCAGGGCCGCGGATTCGTCCTGCCCAATGCGGCTGGCGCAGCGGCCCCGCCCGAACAAAACCGCCTCTCCCGCTGCCCGTTTACACTGAAGAGTGATGGCAGAAGAGAAAGAACTTCGTTACGACCCGGCGACAATTGAACCGAAATGGCAGGCGCTCTGGGCCGCCGACCCCGGAATGTATGCCGCTGAGCCCCCCTCCTGCGGCAAGCCCAAGTACTACGTTCTGGAGATGTTGCCCTATCCGAGCGGCCAGCTTCACATGGGCCACGTGCGCAACTACTCCATTGGCGACGCCCTCGCGCGCCACATGTGGATGCGCGGCTACAACGTGATGCACCCCATGGGCTGGGACGCCTTCGGCCTTCCCGCCGAAAATGCCGCCCTCAAAAACAACACCCCGCCCCGCGAGTGGACGCTGCAAAACATCGCTGCCATGAAGCGTCAGTTCCAACGCCTCGGCATGGGCTTCGACTGGGCGACGGAAGTAACCACGTGCTTCCCGGACTATTACCGGTGGAACCAGTGGTTCTTCCTGCGCATGTACGAGAAGGGCCTGGCCTACCGCAAGAAGAGCAAGGTGAACTGGTGCCCCGATTGTGCCACCGTGCTGGCCAACGAGCAGGTCGTCGACGGCCGTTGCTGGCGTCACGAAGACACCATCGTCGAGCAGCGCGACCTGGTGCAGTGGTTTCTCCGCATCACCGCCTACGCGCAGGAACTGCTCGATGACCTGAACAAGCTCGAAGGCTGGCCGGAAAAAGTGCGCACCATGCAGCGCAACTGGATCGGCCGCAGTGAAGGCACCGAAGTCGACTTCGGAGTCGAGGGCCGCCCTGACAAGATCCGCGTCTTCACCACCCGCGTCGACACCATCTTCGGCGCGACCAGTGTGCAAATGGCCCCCGAGCATCCACTGGTCACGGCGCTTGCGGCCGCCGATGCGGGACTGCGCGAGCAGGTTTCAAAGCTCCTCGACGAACAGAAGAAGGCCCGCGAAACCGGTGACATCGGCGAGATCGAAAAACATGGCATTCCCACCGGCAAATTCGCAATCAATCCTTACAGCGGCGAACTCGTGCCTATCTGGGTGGCCAACTACGTTCTCATCGACTACGGCACCGGCGCCATCATGAGCGTCCCCGGCCACGACGAGCGTGACTTTGAATTCGCGAAGAAGTACGCGATTCCCATCCGTCGCGTGATCGCCCCGGCCGATCCGAACGCCGAGGAAGGCGAATTGCCCTTCATCTCCGAAGACGGTGTCCTCGTAAACTCCGGCGAGTTCAACGGATTGAGCTGCCATGATGCGCAGAAGAAACTGCAGCAGGTCGCAAAAGCCAAAGCGTTTGGCGAAGCCACCATCACCTTCCGCCTGAAAGACTGGGGCGTCAGCCGCCAGCGTTACTGGGGCACGCCCATCCCCATCATCCATTGCGAGCGCGACGGCATTGTCCCCGTACCCGACGCCCAGCTTCCGGTGCTGCTGCCCGAAAACATCGAGATCACTCAGCAGGGCGGCTCACCGCTGGCCAAGGTTTCTGATTTCGTCAACGTCACCTGCCCGAAGTGCGGTGGCCCGGCAAAACGTGAAACCGACACGATGGACACTTTCGTCGATTCGAGCTGGTATTTCTACCGCTACACCGACGCCCAGAATGCCGCTGCGCCCTTCGACTCCGCTAAAGCTCAGTACTGGTTCCCCATCGACCAGTACATTGGCGGCGTCGAGCACGCCATCCTGCACCTTATCTACTCGCGCTTCTGGACGAAGGTGATGCGCGATCTTGGCCTCATCACGAACGATGAGCCCGTAACCCGTCTCTTTACCCAGGGTATGGTCATCAAAGACGGCGCCAAAATGTCCAAGTCCAAGGGCAACGTGGTTTCCCCCGACGACATGGTGGCGCGATATGGCTCTGATGCCGCCCGGATGTATGCGCTCTTCGCCGCACCTCCCGATCGCGACCTCGATTGGCAGGAGGATGGCGTGGCCGGCGTAAGCCGCTTTCTCGGCCGCGTGTGGCGCATTGTCACAAAGTATGCATCGGTTGCGCGCGCTACCTCTGATATCCGGCCGCCAAAGCCCGAGGGGGTTTCGGCCAAATTGCTGCGCAAGCTCCACCAGACGACTGCCAAAATCACGCAGGATTTCGAAGGACGGTGGCACTTCAACACCTGTGTGGCGGCCATCATGGAACTGGTCAATGAGATTCAGTCCGCAGATGCGCAACTGGCTGCTGGGGAAGTTCCTCCGCCAGTGATGCACGAGCTCCTTCAGACCCTTGTACTGCTTCTCGCGCCCTTCGCTCCCTATCTCGCAGCCGAATTGTGGGAGGAACTCGGTGGCGAGGGAGCGGTTCTTCGCCAGCCCTGGCCCAAGAGCGATCCAGGCCTCGCCAGGGAAGATGAGATCGAGATTCCGGTGCAGATCAATGGCAAACTCGTCAGCCTGATCCGCGTTCCAGCCGGATCCGACGCGAAGACGATCGAAGCCGCTGCTCTGGCTGAGGAAAAAGTGAAGTCCCGTACTGCCGGGAAAACCGTCGCCAAGGTGATCGTCGTTCCCGGACGCGCCGTCAACCTGGTCGTGAAGTAAGTGGTGGCGATGTGATCACGGGCAGTCGAGCCGAGCAGGTTCGCGGCACTCAAACTCTGGTCAGCCAGATGGGCTGGATGCTTCGCCATCCAGCCGTTGTCGCTGCGGAGGTCGCCTGGCGCTGGCTCGTGGGTATCCCATTTCTCTTCCTTTGCCGGGCTCGCCTGCAACACATTCTCAGCGTCCTCACGCCGGACCAATCCGGACTTAGCAACGTCGATGTGCAGAATCCCTGGATCGCTGCGAGTCAGCTAAGCAGGGTATGGTGGCAATATCAACCGCTCGGTGGTCCACGAATTGGGCCGGATTCTACCGATTGCAGCGCTCTGCTGGATTGTCCTTTCATCCTTCGGCCGCAGCCTGGTGCTGAAGCTGGCCGAGCCGCGCCTGGGTTTCCGACCCCTTTCGATGCTGCTTCTTCAGACTGCGTGGCTCGCTCTGTTCAGCGGCATCTCCTGGGGATGGTACCGGTCGGTTGCCTGGGCCGCGGCGGCGCACTTTCCCTCCGGCAGCGAGCCCGATCTCATTGGATTCTTCATCTGGCTCATTTTCCTTTCGCTGGGCTTCTTCACCCTGTGGGCGCTCGTCGGCTGGATCGTCTCTGTCGCTCCAGTGCTCATGCTCCTGGAAAAGCGCTCCGCGCCTTCGGCACTCGGATTGGCCCTGAGGCTGGGACGCCCCTTCACCTCCGAACTATTCGAGATCGGCATGGTGATGGGCATCGTGAATCTTGCACTCATCGTCGTCGCAATGGTGCTTTCGGCTGCGCCTCTGCCCTTCAGCGATCAGCTTGGCGGAGATGCCCTTCACGCTGTCTGGGCAGGCGCCACGGTTTTCTACCTCATCGCGCACGACTACTTCCAGGTAGTTCGCCTCAAGTGCTTCATCCAGTTCTGGAAGATCTTTCGCGGCGATACAGCCTTAAGCAACGATTAAATTGATCGCGTCCTGTCCGGTATGTGTCAGGTCAACAGCGGACTTCTGCGCGTAAGTCGCCGATCCCAGAGATCTACAAGGAACAAACCGCACGGCAGAAGGGATAACCATAGAATTGGAAGGCGATATCGAATGCTGCTTACGACGACGTAATACATCAGCGGATAAAAGAAAATGACGGCGCAGAGAAATGTCGTGATCTCCATCCGCCGTCGAACCATCATCAACACGCCTGGTATTGACAGGAGTGTTGCAATCCAAATGAATGCTGATCTCAAGAAGCCTTCGCCAGTCATCGGAAGCCAGAAATCACGGAAACGTGCAATCGTGAGCGTTATAAACCGATAGGGGTGCGATTCGATCCAGATCTTCGAGTCGTGAATTCGAGTGCGATCGTAATTCACTTCGCCCATCGCTTTGATGAGTGCGGCTTCTCCGATGTTCGTATTCGGATGACGCGCATCGTAGCAATTATTCGCTTCGGAATCGATAAGACTCGGGCTAGCGCAGTCGTTGTTCGACGCGTAGAGTGTCATGCCGAGATTGGTTCGAACAACTGCACCTCCCAGCTCAAGGTAATTCCGAACACCCCATAGGGCACCGGTTGTGATCATCACTCCGATCACGAATCCGCAGTAAACCGCGGCACGTCCCGGTATAGGCCGTCTCTCATAAATGAGCCAGGCCAGCCACGGAATCGTGATCAGGATCGTCGAGGGGTTGAAGAGAAACAGAGCAGATGCCAGCAGACCGGATGTGAATGCTGGAAGATAGACACCATGCCTCTCGAGGTCCGAATGAGTTTTCAGGCAGAAGATTAGAAGCACCAACACCGTGAAAGAAACATCCCAACAAGGCCAGAGGGGAACGATCACGATCCAAAACACTCCCGCGATGACGCCCGGTCGCCTGTCGCCATAGAACATTTCAGAGGCGCGGGGTAATAGCATCGCCGTGGCGGCATTGGCCAAAATTGTGGCCAGTGTCGCTGCGAATGCTACAAGAGCGGTAGATGAAAAGACCTTGAATAACAGTGCAAGCAGAAGCGGGTACATGGGGGGATTCGCGGCTGTCGGACCAGTGGCGAGTACAGTAAACGGATTTGCATATGAACCACTCCGAGCGAGGTTCTCGCCAAGAGCCACCATCTCAAATCCGTTTCCGAAGGGCACCGCACGCACAACCATCTCGTACAGTCCAGCGACCCCGCCAATGGCGAAGAGAAAGAGTGAGTCGTCAGTTTTGCTGGTTGCTGCTATTTTTTCCGTTGTTATGGACATGACCTATCATGATGATGCCGTGCAAGATCTTAAATTGTCATCGCTCTTAAATTGCTCGTTCACCCAATAGTCATCGACCCATCCGACTGGGCGTCTGTCCGATCTTCAATCAGGTTGCCTCTCGGGCGCGTCAAACGAAAGGAGAGCGCCCCGCCGGATTCTCACCTGAACTCCGCGGAAATCGTGCCTTTTTCCCGAGCTATGGGCAAAAGCGTCGGATAGAACTGCACGAATGTCGTGTCCACCGCTCCATGCGCAGCGTGGCACGTATAGCACGGCGCTTTCTCCGGAATGAGCGTCCCGTTCTTCTGCGGCGAATCGAATTCGAAGAACGCCCACTTGCCTGGAAATCGCGCCTCATCCTTCACATGTACTTCCAATCCCATGATCCCGGTGCCCTGGAAATGTCCGCGCTGGTTGATCGATCCTTTGCTCTCAGCCTCGCGAACCTCGAGCACCATCACCGTCTTGTCCGGCCACGTGCCCGTGGCAAGAAAGCTGTGGTATGACGCTGGATTCACGAAGACGTTGTCGAACATGGAGTGATCCTGCATCCCGGCCTTCGGCGAGTAGCTCATATCGATGCCGGTGCTCAGATACACCCACTCGCGGTAATTCGCCGGCGCAAGCATGTCGCCGTTGGCCGCATAGGCCGGCGCAAAGACATCTCTTGCATGAACGGTCTGGCCTTGGTGAACCAATAGCACGATGCCCGGCACAATGGCCGCCAGCGCTGCGAGAAACAGAGTCTTTCTCACGTGGACCTCCGATGGGAAAGAAACGCAGAAACCGGGCCCCAGGTTCCACGCAATCTGGATGAAAGTGCCTTTGACGGCCAGTCTGGAACCCTCGGACTCTAAAACAGCTTGAGCTTGATCACCAGATATTTTTTCGGATTCTCGCGGATGCTCTTCACCAGCAGATGGGTTTCTGCCATCGTCTGGTCGGCATTGTCGTAGAGTGACCGGTTTTGCATCAGCTGACCAATCGTGCCCTTACCCTCGTCGATGCTCGCCAGAATGCTGTCGAGCCGCGTCACCGTATCATCCACTTTTTTGGCAAATTCGGGATCTTTGGCAAGTTTTCCCAGCGAACCCTTGCCCGCATTCACGTCAGCGAGAAGCTGGTTTGCGTTCGACACAGCGGAATTCAGATTCTTGTAAAGAGAGTCGTCCGCGATCAGTTTGCCTGCCGTTCCCTGGCCCTTCTGGATTCCTTCCGCGATCTTGTCGAGGCGCTCAATCGTTGAATTCGCATTGTTATAGAGCGTGTCGTCGTTGACGAGCTTGCCCAATGTCCCTTGCCCGTTGCTGATCGCACCTGTGAGCTTGTCGAGGTTATCGACCACCCGGTTGATTTTGGCGTAGAACTTGGGATCATTGATCAGGCCGCCCAGCGTACCCCGGCTCGTATTCAGCGAGTCGACCAGCTTATTGCTGTTCCGCATCAGCCTCGTGATCTCTTCGATCGAGGTCTGGCTGGCGCTGATGACCCCCTGCAGGCTGGGCGATTCGGTGGACGGCAATTCTGCATTGTTGGCCGGCTCGGGCCCTTTGGCGTGCACTGAGGTGATATCGATGAAACTGTCGCCGAGAACACCTGCCTGCACGATCGAAGTGGTTGAGTCGACATGCAGATCCTCAATCCACTTGCCGCCTATCCGCAGGGTCACTTCCACCGGCTTGACGCCTCGCTCGGGCACCACGCGAATTCGAGCGATATTGCCGATCGTGACGCCTTCCAGAGTGACTGGAGCGCCAGTCTTCAGACCCCCGGCGTTGTCGAAGTACGTGCGGAGGATCAGCTTGTTCGCGAAAAGGCCGCCGGAAGCTGAATTCATCAGCAAAATGACAAGGACCAACACTGCCATGGCCGCCAGGACCAATGCGCCAACCTTCAGCTGGGACCATTGAAGCTCTTTGCGGCTTGGCAAAGTATTCCCCTTGGTTCGGCATGTCGGAAGCGACGTGCCGCATGGCCTTGAGGATAGCAGAAAGGGCAGGGGTTACCGGCTGCTCCCTCTACGGTTCTGAGGACACACCCCTGCCCAGGACTGGTGCTGAATTGGGCTTCCTTTGCGGATATCCCCGGTTGGCAACGAAATCTGAAGCCTCAGGTTCGGCTTTCCAATGTCACGCTGGCCATGGCCAGGCTCGCGGTATGCGTCAACGAGAGAGCCACGTGCGCAACTCCCATCTGTTCAGCGATTTCGGCAGCCCTACCTCGAAACTTGATCGAAGGCCTTCCGCCGGGTTCGCGGATGACCTCGATCTCCAGCCAGTTCACTCCATGGCTGATCCCTGTCCCAAGCGCCTTGGCCGCGGCCTCCTTTGCGGCGAAACGTGCCGCCAGGCTCTCGGCCGCATTGCGCTTTCTCAGGCAATATGCCTGCTCGGCCGCGGTAAATACGCGATCCAGAAAACGCGCTCCGAAGCGCTCCATCGACTGACGAATGCGCGCAATCTCGACCAGATCAATTCCGCTGCCCACGATCATTCTGTGTATCAACCTATCCGAAACCCCCGCCGATTGTCCTGCCTCCCTGCATGGTCCCACTTTTGCACAGCTTGATCCTCTCGCCGAACTCTGCCGATAACGCGGGTGTGCGACACGCCTCCATCATTCGCGATGCATCCCAGCAGGGTCCCATTCCGTGGGCCATGCAGATAAGAGCAATCTCACGCGTGGAGCCGAGCCGGCTCGTGAAATCCGTTACCGGAGCAATCCTGGCATGTGGCGGCTGGGTTCTGGGACGCAGCGCCAGCGATTCCGGCCTGATCGACATTCTCTTCGAATTCGAGAGGCGCTCCTGCCTGGAGATCTACAGCGTTTTGATCGCCGCCGGATTAGAGCTGAGCCATGGAGCGCATCTGCGCTTCACTGAGCTCTGCCAATGTACCCGCCTCGGCCAGGACGATTGCGGCGAAGAAATCGTCAGTGTCGATCTTGAGGTACAGACCTTCCCCTTGGGCGAATTCGCCAAAGACGCGCCGTCACCCCACTAGCGTCGCGGGTTTCACCCCGCCTCCACCAGGCCATATCGGCGCTGCCACGCATCCTTGAGCCGGGCGCGGACCCGGTCTTGTTCCTGCCTGGTGTACTCTCCGGGGTTCTTTACAAATAGTTCAGCCTCTTGTTTTGCCAGCTCCAGCAGCGCCTTGTCGCGCACAAGGTTGGCTACCCGGAAATCAGGCAATCCCGCTTGCCTCGTGCCAAAAAACTCACCCGGCCCGCGCATCGACAGATCCAGCTCTGCCAGCTCGAAACCGTCCTGTGTCCGCACCATTGCATTCAGTCGCTCTTCTGCCTGTTCCGACACCCGCTCACCCGTGATCAGGATGCAAAAGCTCTTTGCTGCGCCTCGTCCCACGCGTCCCCGCAGCTGGTGAAGCTGCGCCAGCCCGAACCTTTCCGCATGCTCCACCACCATCACCGTCGCATTGGGTACGTCGACGCCCACTTCAACCACGGTGGTTGCCACCAGTACGTCAATTTCGCCTCGCTGGAATCGCCGCATGATCACTTCTTTATCATCGGAATCCAGCCGTCCGTGCAGCAAACCCACGCGCAATCCTGCCAGCGGCCCGGTGCGCAGCTTCTCATACATTCCAACTGCCGATTTCAACCCCAGCTTCGCGCCTGGATTGGCCTCCTTCACCGCCTTCGGAAATAAATCTGCCGCTTTCCCCTTCCTCGCTCCGGATCTGGTTGCGGTCCCGGATTTGGGTGCCACAGTTCTCGTCTTTGAGGCCTGGGCAGATTCTCCCGCCAGTCCCTCTCCATTCGTTGTTTCCTGCGCAAAGTCCAGCTCCGGCTGATCGTCGCTGCTGCCCTCGATCACCGGATACACCACATACGCCTGCCGTCCCTGTTTCACCTGTTTACGGATAAACTCCCAAACCTCGTCCGACCGCTCATCCGGCACCCGCCTCGTCACAATTGGCGTGCGGCCAGGTGGCAGCTCATCCAGAACGCTCACATCGAGATCTCCGTAGAGCGACAGCGCCAGCGTTCTCGGAATCGGCGTAGCTGTCATCACCAGCACATCCGGTTCCGGCTGGTTCGGCTTTTTCATCAGCTTGAATCGTTGCAACACGCCAAAACGATGCTGCTCGTCGACCACTACCAGCCCTAAATTGTCGAATTCAACCTTTTCCTCAATCAGCGCGTGGGTCCCGATTACCAGTTGTGCCTCTCCTCGATTGATCATTCCGCGGTTGGTTCGCTTGCGATCGTCATCCAGAGATCCCGTAAGCAGCACAATCTTGTATTTGCGCGAAGATCGCTCCAGCAATTTCCTCGCTGCCAGAAAATGCTGCGTCGCCAGGATCTCTGTCGGGGCCATCAGTGCTGCCTGATAGCCGTTCTCAATGGCCACCAGCATCGCCTGCAGAGCGACGATCGTCTTGCCCGATCCCACATCGCCCTGCAACAGTCGCCGCATGGGACTGCCTAGCCGCATATCCGCGACAATCTCTCCCAGCGTGCGTTTCTGCGCTGCAGTGGGATGAAAGGGCAATACTTCACGTATCGCTCCACGCACCTTGTCATCGGTCGTAAATGCGATACCCTGACGCTCGCGCATGCGGCGGCGTTTCAGCTCGAGCCCCAGCTCCAGATAGAACAGTTCTTCGAAGATCAGCCTTCGGTGGGCCGGAGTCCCCGCCGACTGCAACTGGGTGAGGGAAGTACCCTCCGGCGGGAAATGTGCCTCGCGCAGAGCCGTCTCCCGATCCGGTGCGTTCAGCCGCGCCAGAATCGCAGCCGGCAAACTCTCCGGCACACTCCCCCGAACCGCTTCAAGCAGGTTGAAAATGACCCTGCGCTGCCACCGCGAAGCCAGCCGCGCTCCACCCAGCGATTCATACACCGGAGTTATTCTTCCGACTTCAAGCAGGCGAACCTCTGCGTCATCGCTCGAATCCGGCAGAATCTCGAACTGCGGCTGGATCATCTTCAAATTACTCGAAGAGCGCGACGGCTCCAGGCGTCCGTAGAGTGCCACCGTCTGTCCGGCATGAAATTTGCCTTCAAGATAATGCCCATGGAACCAGAGGCACTTGAGCGCGTGCCGCCCTTGACCCACCGTCAGTTCAAAAATCGGCATGCGCCGGGTACGCATCAGCATTGCTCCGCGTACTTCAGCGATCACGCTGGCCGTCTCGCCTGGCTTCAACTCATCCAGGCTTCGCGGATTCTGCCGGTCCTCATAGCGAAACGGCAAATGATAGAGCAGGTCTTCGGCGGTCTCGATGCCTTTCGCCGCGAGCATCTCCGAAACGTGCGGACCCACGCCACGCACAAACTTCACTTCTTCGCTAAGCCGGAGCACATTCCGGATGCTAACGCATCCACCTCAATCTCGTTCCACAACCCGCACAATCACTTCATTGCCGCCCGGATTGCACTCTTGTCTTGGCGAGAAAAGATCGAAAAAGCTGGAAAGGTCGGGAAAAAGCGCAAGACGATACGCTGCTGAAACCGAGAAAGAATCTCAGAACTCGGAGATAGCGTGCCGTGCCGCGCGCACCTCGGCGGCCAGTACCCGCAACGCCTTTACGGCCAGAGTCGGGTCGCTGAGCACGAGGCTGTTGAAATCCTCGCGTGTAACGAAACCCAGCTCAGCCCCTGCATCGGCTATCGCGCTCAGCGTGTAGGGTTCGTTCCCGATCAGGGCCGGCAGTCCGAGCAGCGACCCCGGATGAAGAGTGATCGACATCAGGGATCCCCCTGTAGGCGATTCCATCGAAAGCGCCGCGGTTCCCTTGCGCAGGATATAGAGCCCGGTTGGGTGTCCGCCCTGGGAGAATAACTTGCGTTCTTCATGGCACAAAATCGTGGACGAACGTTTCTCGAGAGCGTCGATCAGCTCTTTTTCGGCAATAAATGAAGAAGAGTCGAAATTCACCGAAGCGCTCCAGAAAGTACGAGTGGCCATAGACATCCCAGATAGAAACTAATCCTGTTCATGATTTCACGTATAAAATTGCGAACATGTGACGTCCATCACATCGTGGCCGACAAAGAAAAGTTCCGAAAAATCAATAATCTACGGATGACCGCAGGCTCGAGGTTTAAAAAATAGTCACGCACCTTTTGCGGCGGTCGAAAAGCGTCCGTTCGGCAATCTGGACTTTCTTATTTTCCGGCCGATGCTTCCGCGGTGATGGACCCGGCCGCCGAACCCGGAGTTCGGGCAAACGTGACGTAGACATCGTCTCCTGTGGTCTCCCGTTTGATAATTGTCCATCCGGCCGTGTGCTTCAGTACATAGGATGCGGGCATGGTGTCCGTTAGCAGGGCGTGGTCTATTTTGTACTTTTCGAAGACTTCCAACGGAGCGACCGCATACATGACTTTCAGGTAGTCCGCCAGCACACCATGGTGTTCGAAGACGTCGAAGCGTGAATCGATAAAAACCGGCTTGCCCTGGAAGGTCATCATTCCGCCGACCGCGTCCGAATCGAATGTGCGCCACGACGGCTGGATCTGGGCAATCGACTCCATCGGGAAAAATGTATTCAGCTTCGCCGCGAGCTTCTTCTCGCTGGGAAAGATAGATAAGATGACCGCTGCAGCAGCCACCACCATGAAGGCATTCGCAGCCGGAATTGTCTTTTCGTCCGACTCGAGATCGAAGCCTCGCCGTATGTCCACGGCGAGGATCGGCGTGGTCAACACAGCCGCCATGAACAGGAATCGCATGTGATCCAGCGCGGCGTACCATGCGAAGAACACGAAGGCTACCTCATACACCCGCCATTTACGCCCTTTGAACGCATTGAGAATCGCCATCAGGCACATCGCGCCGAAAGCGGCCGCGCCCGCAATCGTACTCAGATCCAGCGGCTTCCATTCCATCACGTTCGCGATGTTCAGCTTCTGATTGAACATCATGTCAATCGGGTTCCAAATCAATCGCCACCCATAGGGGTTCAGCAACAGAGCTACAACACAAACTCCGAGGACGGAGAGGAGACGGTTTCGCTCCTCGCTTGTGAAACCGTCCTGCTCGATCGCGCCCTTCTTGAATCCAAATGCGCCACACAGGATGTACAGAACAAACAGCGCCAGCCCAATCAGCCAGCTCCCATGAAGGTTCACCCAGACGCAGAACACGACCGGCAGCATCCAGAGGATGCGCTTATTCCCGCGCTCATAGATTTCCAGGATGGCTAGTTCTGCGTTCATCGCCAGGTAAGCCAGCACGATTGTTCGTGGGCCCGCATTGACTGACACAAGAACAAATGCCAGGGCCGCTGCCCACCACGCTGCGCCTGCATGTTCCGACCGCCAGTACGAGCGCCAGTAGAGGAATACAAGGTTGCCGCTCAACGCCAGCCAGTCCAGCAGATAAATTCCGCGATAATGCAGCGTCGCATAGCTGAACCAGTAAGGCAGCTCCGCCAGCCACTCAGGATTGATCCAGAGCTGGCCTCCTACGGTAAACGAACCCGGCTCCGCCCAAAGGAAGTGATGCGTGGTCACCAGTTGCCGCGCATTCGCCAGGTGCCACCAGATATCCGGATCCTCCAGCACCCGGCACAGCGGGTTCAGCGAAATGGTAAAGATCACCGGCAGAGCCATCAGAATGGCAATATTCATCGCATGCCGCGTAAAAATCCGGGCCAGCATCCGCTGAAAAGGAGTGGTGGCGTCCGCCGACGCTGACGGGGAATGTGCGGCGCTCTCAGGGGCAGAGACGGAGTCCATTCCTCTACACTACCTGCCCGCCAATCTCACGGGGAAGCAGAACCCGCCCGGTACGCATACACCGTGGTACTGTCCTGCAGTTGGGGATGATTAGATCGATGGAAGAAACGCATTCATTAAAGGCGTAGCCGTCACGTCAGGCATGTTGGCGGTGAGCAATCGCCGCCAGCACTTCATCCAGCGCCGACTCCCAGGACGCCAGCCGTATCCCAAACCTCTGATGCAGCTTCTTAGTCGATAGCAAAGAATTCCGCGGCCGTCGCGCTGGCGTCGGATAGTCGCTGGTCGCAATGGCATTCACGCTGGGTTTCCGGTGATCCAGCAACTCCGGCGCGCGATCGAAAATGGCCCTCGCAAACCCGCACCACGAAACGCTTCCACCACACGTCATGTGATACGTTCCGGCCCAGTCGCCTTCGGCACCGAATCTACCCACGCCGATTCCCGTGACAATCGCATGCGTAGCCCGCGCCAGCTCCGCCGCAGTTGTCGGAGCGCCAATCTGGTCGTCCACAACGTTCAGAGAGTCTCGCTCGCGCCCCAGCCGCAGCATCGTGAGCACGAAGTTCTTGCCCTCAGGAGCGTAGACCCAGCTCGTGCGAAAAATCAGGTATTTCCCGCCTACGGCACGAATCGCATCTTCGCCGGCCAGCTTGCTCGCTCCATAAACGCTCAATGGATTGGTGGCATCATCCTCGATCCATGCCCCGTCCTTTGACCCGTCGAACACGTAATCCGTCGAGTAGTGAACAAGCAGCGCGCCCCCGCGCCGTGCCTCTTCCGCAAAAATACCCGGCGCCACACCGTTTACCGCCATCGCAAGCTCTCGCTCGCTTTCAGCGCGATCAACCGCCGTGTATGCACCCGCATTGATAATGATGTCCGGCGTAACCTCGCGCACCTTCCTGCGAATCTGTTCAGCGTCGGCCAGATCGAGGCTCTTGCGATTGCACACGATCACCTCCGCCGAGCCTTCGAACTCCCGCAGCAAAGCCCGGCCCACCTGTCCGTCGGCGCCCGTCACCAGGACTCGCGGCTGGCTGCTCAAGCAAATACCTCCGCGGTCGCCAGCGTCGCGCCATTGGCATCTTTCTCAGAGACGATGGCTTCATCCGTCTTGATCGGCCAGGAAATCCCGATCTCCGGGTCATTCCACACAATTGTTCGCTCGCCCTGCGGGCTGTAATAGTCGGTCACCTTGTACGCGAACCCGGCCAACTCGCTCAACACCAGGAATGCGTGTCCGAACCCCTCCGGGATCCACAACATTCGCCAGTTCTCGGCGCTCAGCGGTACCGCAACATGCTTGCCGAAGTGTGGTGAGTTCCGTCTCAGATCCACTGCCACATCGAGCACGGCGCCAAACACCACTCGCACCAGCTTCCCCTGCGGCTGAATTAACTGATAGTGGATTCCCCGCACCACGTTTCTCTTTGAAACAGAAAAATTGTCCTGTACCCACGTCGTCGGCAGGCCTGCCGCCTCAAACTCCTTCAGGTTCCACGTCTCCCAGAACGCGCCGCGATTGTCGCTGTGAATCTTCGGCGAAATAACCAGCACGCCGGGAAGTGAAGTCTCTTCAATATTCATAGCTCGTTCAATCCTGCCGGTATGTAACGTTCATTGCGCAGCGCCAGAAGGTACTGACCGTACCCGCTCTTTGCTACCGGCTTCGCCAGCTCTTCGAGCTGCTCACCGGTGATGTAGCCGAAGTGATACGCAATCTCCTCCGGGCATGCGATCATCAATCCCTGCCGCCGTTCTATCGTCTGGATATAGAGCCCTGCTTCGAACAGCGAATCGTGTGTGCCGGTATCCAGCCACGCCATCCCGCGGCTCATCACCTGCACCTTGAGCTTTCCTGCCGCGAGATAAAGCCGGTTCAGATCAGTGATCTCCAGCTCACCGCGCGCCGAAGGCTTCAGGCCCTCTGCGAGCTTCACCACGTCGTTGTCGTAAAAATAAAGTCCCGTCACCGCATAGCGCGACTTTGGCTCCTTCGGCTTCTCTTCGATGCTTATGGCCCGGCCCGATGCATCGAACTCCACCACGCCGTACCGCTCCGGATCGTGCACCGGGTACGCAAACACCAGGGCACCACTCGTCAGCTTCGCCGCGCGCTGCAGATCGCGTGAAAACGACTGCCCATAAAAAATGTTGTCTCCCAGAACCAGCGAGCACGTATCTCCGCCGATGAATTCCTTGCCGATTGTGAATGCCTGTGCCAGCCCGTCAGGACTCGGCTGCACCGCATAGCTCAGGTTGATGCCCCATCGCTTGCCGTCGCCCAGCAGTTCCGCAAACCGTCCAGTATCCTGCGGCGTTGAAATAATCAGGATGTCCCGAATCCCCGCCAGCATCAGCGTGCTCAGCGGGTAGTAGATCATCGGCTTGTCGTACACGGGCAAAAGCTGTTTCGAAACTACATGCGTCACCGGGTAGAGTCGCGTACCCGAACCCCCAGCAAGAATGATTCCTTTCATTGCGCGATTCTCTCCTCGTAGTTCTGCTTGATCCACGTCAGATACGCGCCGCTCCGCACATTCTCCACCCAGGCCGCGTGATTCAGATACCACTCCACCGTGTTGCGCAGTCCCTGCTCGAACTTCACTGAAGGCTGCCACCCCAGCTCCTGCGCGATCTTCCGCGCATCAATCGCATAGCGCCGGTCGTGCCCCGGCCGGTCCGTCACAAACTTGATAAGCTTTCGCCGCGGCCCGATACCGGTATCCGGTCGCAATTCATCCACGAGATCGCAGATCGTCTCCACCACGTGCAGATTATTGCGCTCGCTGTTGCCGCCTACGTTATACGTTTCGCCAGTTTGGCCGCGTTCCAGCACTGCCCGAATCGCCGAGCAGTGATCGTCCACGTACAGCCAGTCGCGCACATTCTGTCCATCGCCATACACCGGCAGAGCTTTGCCCTCCAGCGCATTCAGAATCATCAGCGGAATCAGCTTCTCCGGAAACTGGAACGGCCCGTAATTGTTCGAACAGTTCGTGGTCAGCACCGGAAGCTTGAATGTGTGGAAATACGCCCGCACCAGGTGATCCGACCCGGCCTTCGACGCGGCATACGGACTGTTCGGCGCATAAGCTGTTGTCTCGGAAAACGCCGGATCATCCGGTCCCAGCGTCCCGTACACCTCGTCCGTCGAAACATGCAGAAACCGGAACGCATCCTTCTCCGCGCCTTCCAGCGCCGACCAGTACCGCCGCGTCTGCTCCAGCAGCGTGTAAGTGCCCTGCACGTTGGTGTGGATGAACGCGCCGGGGTCGACAATGGATCGATCGACGTGGCTCTCCGCGGCGAAGTGAACCACAGCCCGCGGCTGATACTCCTTCAGTGCCGCCGCCACTGCCTCGGCATCGCAGATATCTGCCCGCACGAGTCGGTAACGTGGGTCTTCCTCGATCGATGCAAGATTTGCCGCGTTGCCCGCATACGTCAGCAGGTCCAGGTTCACCACCCGCACGCCGGCGTTTTCGATCCACCGCAGCACGAAGTTCGAACCAATAAAACCCGCGCCGCCTGTGACGAGGATCGTGTCTCTCTTTTCTGCCATGGCTTGTTCATTTCCTTAATGTAGGTTGAGGCCGTATCTCTACCGGGCGGCAGCATCGTTCAAAGCCACACCCGGCGTAAGTCTATCCTATTTCAATAATGGAACTTAGGTTTTGTTCGTTGGTTGAGCAGGACAGAAGGAACGTGCCGTAAAAACGCATGCGCATATGCTTTGATGCAACTCACGCCAGAAACATGCAATCTCCGTAGCTGAAAAACCGGTATCGCTGCTCCACGGCATGCCGATACGCCCCCAGCACGTTCTCCCGGCCTGCAAACGCGCTCACCAGCATCAGCAGGCTCGATTGCGGCAGATGAAAATTCGTTAACATCGCGCCGACCAGCCGAAACTCGAAGCCCGGCGAGATAAAAATATCCGTTTCTCCCGAGTGCGCCGCAATCGCTCCCGATTCCGCCCGCAACGCCGTAGACTCGAGCGTGCGCACCACCGTCGTTCCCACCGCCACAACCCGTCGCCCTTCACTGCGCGCGCGATTCAATGCGTGGGCCGTCTCGGCAGAGATACTGTACCGTTCGCGGTGCAGCTGCACCTCCTCCACGCGTTCCACGCGCAGGGGCGCAAATGTCCCCAGCCCTACGTGCAATGTCACGCGCGCAATCTCCACGCCGCGCGCCGCGACCGCTTCCAGCATCTCAGTCGTGAAGTGCAGCCCGGCTGTCGGCGCTGCAACGGATCCGCGTTCCCGTGAAAAGACAGTCTGGTATCGCTCGCGATCCGCCGCCGCATCGTCGCGATGAATGTATGGAGGCAAGGGTACATGCCCGATCTGTTCCAGTGCTCCGAAAAAATCCTCTGTCTCCGCGAACTCCAGCAGCCTATCGCCAAACTGTCCCCGTTCCAGTACCTCGGCTTCCAGCACAACAGCCGTTCCGTCTGCCGACGGAAACACCAGTCGCTCGCCGATGGCCACCTTGCGCCCCGGTCGAACAAGAGCGTGCCACCGGTTCTCGCCCGCCGGTTCGGTCAGCATCACCTCGATGCGCCCGGTCGGCTTCTCTTTGTCGCGTCGCAGCGTCCTTCGCGCATACAACCGTGCAGGGATCACCCGGCTGTCGTTCAACACCAGCAAATCGCCATCGCGCAACAAAGAAGGGAATTCGCTGAACTGGCCGTCGCGCACGCCGCCGCTTTCACGGTTCATCACCAGCATGCGGCTCGTGCCCCGCACCGCAGGCGGCTCCTGCGCGATCAGTTCCTCCGGCAGTTCGTAATCGAAATCAACAACACGCAAATCGCTCATTGCTGCCCGCTCATTTGCGCCCGCTGCCCCTCGCGCTCCGGAGCCTGCTGCCCGAAGTACTCGAGCGCCCGCAGCCGTGCGGCCTCGAGCTCATCGTTCAGCTCCTGCCTTTTTCCCTCAAACTGCTCCGCGGGCAGATCCTTCGGAACCTCGACCCACTTTACCCAGCTCACCACGATCCGCGTGAACGGCTTCGGCATCAGGAACCGATCCCAGGAGTTCAGTACCCAGGCCCGTTCCGGAAGCAGGTAAAATCCGCCCAGTGGTGCTCCCGTCATCTGCGCCAATTTGATCGGCCCCATCTTGGTCTGATAGATCGGTCCGCGCGGCCCGTCGGCAGTAAAGATTGCCGTACGCCCGGTCTCGATCACGTGCTTCAATCCCAGCAGACCCTCTCGCGCTCCTCGCGAACTCGACCCGCGCACCGCATCGAAGTCGAACATCTTCAGAATGCGCGTGATCAGTTCACCATCGAAGCTTCGGCTGATCAGGATCACAGCCAGTGCCTTACGGAAATAAACAGTGCAGGGCAGCACACACTGGTGCCAGAAGCAGTAAATCTCCGGCCCCGGCCTCTGGCCGTAGAGCACCGGAGTTACCCCCTCGGGTGCAATCACCTCAAAACGCCATGTGCGCCCGAAGACCTGCAGAAGCGCCCACACCAGGCGCGGCACCACCGCCAGCACAATCCGCTGGCCAAGCGTGAATCTGGGACTGTCTTCGGCGTTCACTCCCACGATTCTACAAGCCCCCCGACTCCTGAACTCGTTGCAGGAATGCTGATTTGCAGGCTTCACAGCCGCGGGAAAAACTCAATCGCAGGAGGTCTTGTAATAAGGGCAGCGCTTTAGCCGGGCCGCAAGTGTCGCAAAAGGAGTAATGGGCTTTAGCCCCTGAAACGATCCATTATGCCGCTCTACTTCACTCGGCTGGCAGAAACGCACACCGGTTCGATCGGCATCGGCTGTGGGGCAGGGAAGTATCGCCGCTGGAAGAAGAGCGCGACATTCACCAGCCCGATCATCACCGGCACCTCTACCAGTGGCCCGATCACCGCGGCAAACGCAGCTCCGGAGTTGATGCCGAACACCGCAACAGCCACCGCAATCGCCAGTTCGAAGTTGTTCGATGCTGCCGTGAAAGCCAGCGTCGTCGTCTTCGAGTAATCCGCGCCCAGCTTCCGGCCCATGTAAAACGACACCAGAAACATCACCACGAAGTACACCAGCAGCGGCACTGCAATCCGCAGCACATCGAGAGGCAGCCGGACGATGTACCCACCCTTCAGCGAGAACATCACCACAATGGTGAAGAGCAGAGCCGCCAGGGTTAGCGGACTCACCCGCGGCACAAAGCTCCGCCCGTACCACTCCAGTCCTTTCGCGCGCACCAGCACCGCGCGCGTCAGAAATCCGGCAAGAAACGGAATCCCGAGGTACACAAACACGCTCTTCGCGATCTCCGCGATAGTCACATGCACTACTGCGCCCTGCAGCCCGAGCCTGGCCGGCAGAACCGTGATAAACAGCCATGCGTAAACGGAGTAGAACAGCACCTGGAAAATCGAGTTGAACGCCACCAGCCCCGCGGCATAATCGGTATCGCCCTTCGCCAACTCATTCCATACGATGACCATGGCGATGCAACGCGCCAGCCCGATCATGATCAGCCCTGCCATGTATTCCGGATATCCACGCAGGAACACAATCGCCAGCACAAACATCAGCACCGGTCCGATCACCCAGTTCTGCACCAGCGAAAGCCCGAGCACCTTCCTGTTCCGGAAAACCTCGTGCAGTTCCTCGTACCGCACTTTCGTAAACGGCGGATACATCATCACGATCAGCCCCACCGCGATCGGGATCGACGTGGTACCCACGGTGAAGCGATTCAGAAAGGGCACCACCCCAGGCACCAGCCATCCGAGCGCCACTCCCGCAACCATCGCGGCAAAGATCCACCAGGTCAGATACCGATCCAGAAACGACAACCTGCTCTTCGATTTCATGACCTCCCGATTTCCTCGATCTTCTGCTTGATCGCGACCCCTTGCAGCGTTCCCAGCGGCAGCGAGGTGAATAGCCCTATGCGCCGATCCAGCACCACAAATGCATCGCGAAACGCCCGCGCGATCTCCTCTGGCGTCCCTTTCACCGCAGCCGGGTCCGGAATCCCCCAGTGCGCCGTCATCGGCTGCCCCGGCCAGTACGGACACTGCTCTTTCGCTGCGCTATCGCAAACCGTAAACACGAAATCCAGGTGCGGCGCCCCCGGACCCGAGAATTCGTCCCACGACTTGCTCCGCATCCCCTCCGTCGAAATTCCCGCCGATTCGAGCTGCCGAAGAGCCTCAGGTCGCGGCGTCCCTGTCGGATGGCTCCCCGCGCTGTACGCAGTGAACCGTCCCTTGCCCCTGTGATTCAGGATGCCTTCCGCCATGATCGAGCGCGCGGAGTTGCCGGTACAAAGAAACAGCACGTTGTAAGGCTCAGCCATACTCCTACGCCTCGCTTGCCACCGGTGCACAGCATTCCGGTCCGCAACAAGCAGCCTTCGGCTTTGCACCACGAATAAACCCACTCAGGAACTTCTCGTGAACCAGCGGGGCAATCGCATCCACATCCACGCCCGCTTCCGTCAGGAACTGCCGCGCATCCTCGACGTTGTACACCCGCGTCGGCTCAATCGACACATCCTCGAAGCCCGCACCCGTGAGCTTCGCAACGTAGTCGTTTTTCTCCAGCGCTCCCGCAATGCAGCCCACCCACAGCAGCATGCTCTTCCGCACCTCATCCGGCACGCTTCCTTCGCACGACAACGTCTGACACCGCGAACCGCCCGCCCGGCTTCAGCACGCGGAATGCCTCGCGCAGCACCTTGTCCTTGTCCGCCGAAAGATTGATCACGCAGTTCGAAATCACAACGTCCACCGAGTTATCGGGCAGCGGAATATTTTCGATCTCGCCCTTCAGGAACTCGACATTCTCTACGCCGGCCTTCTTCTGGTTCTCGCGCGCCAGCGCCAGCATCTCGTCCGTCATGTCCAGCCCGTACGCCTTGCCCGTAGGCCCAACGCGCCGTGCCGACAGCAGCACGTCGATGCCCCCGCCCGACCCCAGGTCCAGCACCACTTCGCCCTGCTTCAACTCGATCAACGCCGTCGGATTCCCACACCCCAGCGACGCGAGCACCGCCTTCTCCGGAATCAGCCCCTTCTCGTCCGCGCTGTACAAATTCGTCGTGATCGGATCGCAGCACCGCAACCCCGGATCGCAACACGACTGCACGCTTCCCGACTCCGCAACCGCCCGCGCCGCGCTGCCATACTTCTGCCTGACTTCTTCCTTTACCGTGGAATCTGAATTCATGAATGCGTCCTCATATGCGCTAAAGCGAATGTATTCTCGCAGCACATATCTGTCAAGGCATATATAATTGCGTCATGCCCCGCTCCGCCGGAACGCTCGACCTCACGCCGCTCTTCGCTGCACTGGCCGATCGCACCCGCTTGCGCCTGCTCAACCTGATGAATGGACGTGAAGTCTGCGTTTGCTACTTCGTCGAGATCCTCAGGCAGAGCCAGCCCAAGATCTCGCGCCATCTCGCCTACCTGCGGCGGGCCGGAATCGTCTCTGCCCGCCGTGAAGGGAAGTGGATGCACTACCGCATCGAGCGCCCCTCGGATACCGGCGCACTCGCCGTTCTCGATGCCGCCCTCGCATCCTTCCGCGCCGACCGCGAAATGCAGTCCGATCTCCTCCGGCTGAGTAAGGCTTGTTGCGAGCCTCGCAACCTGGTTACGCTTCAGGGCGCACCCCTGCCAACCCCCCTGGCCGCCGAAATCGCCTGATCCGCGCGAGCTTGATGTTCGCTTTTGGAGGGTACGGGCTTCAGCCAGTACGTTCGATTTGGCTAGATAAAAATGGGCTTTAGCCCTTGACGTAGGCTCCAGATCGTCGTTCCTGCGCCGACTAAAATCATGTAAAAATTACCTGATTTTCGAAGTTCTTTCCTCCAGAACCTTCTGACTCTCCGCAGCATAGCCCCGAAATTCAGTAACTTACCTCGCCTCAGGTCTGGTATTCAACGTGCATTTCTCAGTGACAGACTTTGCCGTTATATACATCGGAGGCACCATGATCGAATCGGCTTCCTTACCCGCGAAACACCTCGTTGCCTATGCTGCGGTTGCCGTGCTCTGCGCCGGATTCGGCGGCTATGCACTTTACGAACACAATGCCGCTCAAAACCTGGCCTCGGCGAATGCCCAGCAAACTGCTGCTCTCAATGCCACACAGCAGCAACTGAGCGCGCTCGCCTCAAAAGTGAATGAACTGGCCGCAGTCAATGCAGCCCAGGCCTCGCTGGCGCCTCCCGTGCAGCAACCAGCGGCGCAGGTCGCTCCTCATAAATCTGCAACCCCACACCATGTGCGGGAAGACTCGCGCTACAAAAAGCTCCAGGCGCAGCTCGACGAGCAGGGCAAGGCCATCCAGCAGAACCGGCAGGATCTCGAGGGTTCCATCTCCAGCACCCGTACAGAACTCAATGGCAACATCGCCCACACGCACGATGAGTTGGTTCTCCTCGAGAAAAAAGGCGAACGCAGTTACGCTGAATTCGACCTCGCAAAATCAAAGACATTCAAGCGCGAAGGACCCGTGGAGATCCGCCTCAAGAAAGCCAACAACAAGCACCAGTACGCGGATCTCGAACTGATGGTCGACGACCGCAACCTCTCGCAGAAGCACGTCAATCTCTACCAGCCGGTCATGTTCTACACGCCCGACAGCCCGCAGCCCGTAGAGATCGTCATTAACCAGGTCGACAAGGACCACATCCACGGCTACGTGAGCGCGCCGAAATACCGCAAGTCTGAACTTGCCTCAATGGCCGCCCCCGCGAACGAACAACGAACCAGCCCACCGGCGACTCCAGCTGCTCAGACGCCGCAGCGCGAAAAGCTCCCCGTCCCGAGCCGCAGCAATAATCCATTTCGAAAACAGGCTCCAATCACAAAAAGAGGCGGACTCGATTAGCGAAGTCCGCCTCTTTTTCATGCTGATGAATTGTTCTCCAGAATCCGATTCCTGCTATGCTCCCGGTTGATCGTGTGAGGTCGGCATGGCTCTGAATAACCGGCTCAAACGCTTCGAATTATTCCTTCTCGCCCCTCTTTGTGCGCTGACATGCAGCGCGCAATCCGCTTCTCCTGATCCGCCGCACCTCACATCAATCATCATCCCGACAGGCGCCGATCCCGATGCGCTCGCCGTGGCCGACGTCAATCACGATGGCGCACCAGATATCATTGCCGCCAATCCCGAGTCGGGAACCGTAACCGTCCTCCTCGGCGATGGCAAAGGGCACTTCCGCCCCGCCCTTGGTTCTCCATTCCAGGCTGGGCATCAACCAAGTGACGTCGGCATCGGTGACTTCAACGGTGACGGCCATGCCGACCTTCTCATCGCAAATCATCAGGCCCCATACGTCACCCTGCTGCTCGGCGACGGCAAAGGATCCTTTCATCCGGCGCCGAACTCCCCCTTCACCGTCAATGCCAAACCTCACCCTCACGGCCTCGCACTCGGACATTTCTGCGGAAAGGATCAGCCTCTCGATGCCGTGATCGATAGTTGGGGCACGGAGCAAGTCGAACTCCTCATCGGCGACGGCAAAGGCGACTTAAAGAATGGCCCGATGTTTCCCGCCGGCCCGGGCTCCGATCTGCCTCTGCGTTCCGCAGACTTCAACCGCGACGGATTCGCAGACATCGTCATGCCCGACACTGCCATCGGCCGCTGGAATGCGAACAAAGCTCTCCGTCCTCCTCGGCGATGGAAAGTGCGGATTTCACGCCGCGCCCGGTTCGCCTTTCCCCGCAGGCGAAGTCCCGTGGAGCGTCGCGGTCGGCGACCTGAACAACGACGGCATTCCCGACATGGTGATCACTCCCTACGGCCCCCAGGTGCGCGATGCCCGCCAGATCGCCGCCACGGTGCTTCTCGGCGATGGCAACGGTGCATTCCACCCCATGCCCGGCTCCCCCTTCGCCTTGCCCGGATGCGCAAGCCCGCGCCGCGTTGCGGTCGGAAATACCGCCGGCAAAGGCGCGCGCGATTTCGCCGTCACCTGCGCGAACACCGCTTCACTACTGCTGTTCCACGGCCAACCCAACGGCGGATTTCGCCTGTCATCGCTCGATGTCGCCAGCGCCCCGGACCTCGCAGGCGCCGCGTCACACCCGGTTCCACCCGAACGCGGCGTCCTCTTCGCCGATCTCACCGGCGAGGGCAAAGACGACATCATCATCAGCAACGGTTCCGCCGGCACCATTACTATTCTCCTGCCGAAGTAATCCTCAACGCGCGGCCCCGCCGGGCAGCGGTAGATTTGTATTGCACTTTTTAGCGCCAATCCACCCGCGTCGAAAATGCCGTGCTAGCATGATCCGTCCACACTGGGGGAACCATGAAGGCCTTTGCACTTCTACTCACGTTCGGAATCGCCATCACCTCAACCGCGCAACAGCCTGCGCCGCAGCATGCTGTCAGAGGCCCGTTTTCACCTGACGAACTTCAGCGCTTCCGCGCCCTCGCTCCCATCGACACGCATACCCACGTCTTCGTTGCCGACCCCTTCGTCGCCCTGCTGCAGAAACTCAATCTGCACACCCTCGACATTCTCGTCGTCGATGACAACTCCACTCCGCACCGCGATCTCGCCACGCAAAGAACCAAGGCGCTCGCTGTCGTACACGCCAGCCACGGCTACGCCGTTCTCTGCACAAGCTTCGATCCGTACTCTTTCAAGCAGCCCGATTACGACCGCAACGTCATTCAAGGCCTGAACGACGACTTCGACAACGGAGCCATCGCCGTCAAGATCTGGAAGAACGTCGGCATGGAGATCAAGGACGCCAACGGTCATTTCCTCATGGCCGACAATCCAGTCTTCAAGCCGATCTTTGAGGACATCGCCGCGCACAACAAGACCCTTATTGCGCACCTCGCCGATCCAGACTCAGGCTGGCAGCCGCCCAACCCCGCCTCGCCGGATTACGAGTACTATCGCGATCACCCCACAGCCTACATGTACGGCAAGCAGGGCGTTCCTTCCAAGGAAAACATCCTCCGCGCGCGCGATCACGTACTCGAACAAAATCCGAAGCTGCGCATCGTAGGCGCTCACCTCGGCAGCATGGAGTCAAACCTCGACGACCTCGCCCGCCACCTCGACAAATATCCGAACTTCGCCGTCGATCTGGCCGCGCGCATGCCCTACTTCGAAATGCAGCCGCGCGAAACCATGATCGCCTTCATCACCAAATACCAGGACCGCCTCATCTACGCGACCGACACTGAATTCTCAGGCGAGCCGGACCCCGCCATCCGCGAAATCGAGTCGGTCTACGCCGACCACTGGCGCTACTTCGCCACCACCGACACCCTCGAGTACAAAGGCAAGCCCGTCAAAGGACTCAACCTCCCCGAGCCCATTCTCAAGAAGATCTACCACGACAACGCAGTCAAATGGTTTCCCGGAATCCTGAACAATCCCGCGCAGTGAAACGATCACGGACAATGTACACGCTGACTAAAGCGCTCGCTACGGCCTGGTTCTGTCTGGTCTTTCTCAGCACCAGCATCGCCTTCGGAGATGGGCCGATCCGCGGCAGTGTCGTCGATACCGAAGGCGCAATCATCGCCGGTGCCACGATTCGAATTCTTGACGACACCAGTCGAAGAACAATTCAAACTCTGCTTACCGACAAAGATGGGCGTTTCGATATTGCGTTGACCCAGGCTGAGCATGATTTGCTCCTTGTTTCATCACCCGGGTTTGCCGATGAGATGCTCAGGCTCAGCGATCTTCAATCCGCTAATACCCCGATTAAGAAGGTGCGAATGCATGTCCAAGACTGCGATGCGCCCGGTGTGAACTGCGACGTTGTCTCCTCGCCCCCCATACCTCCCGATGCCCATCCAATAGTGGCTCGTGCAGACCTGGTGCTGAACGCATCCTCCGGAGTCGATCTCGACACAAGCAGTTCGGTCTCGCCAACGTCAGATTCAGCGGGCCTGCAACTCTCCGAGATCGCTGGAGCACTTTACTTCGTGCCACTCCATCAAACGGAAAATTTCTCTTCGTGCGGTTTGAACGCTCGCGGCCATCAAAAAGAAAGTGGGGCCGCGTCCTTCCGTGTCGATGGCCTCGGCCCACGTAGCGAGCTTTGCTTCAAGACAAGGGACGGACGATTCTCGAAGGTCTTCCTCAGGCAGGAAGTTCATCCAGGTGACAGGCAGATTGAGATCTCAGTGGTCACTCGAGCGAGGTAGCTCGCTCCTTCACCGCCACCACTCCGACCGCAGCTCCTCGCCCTTGATCACATCCGAAGGAACCCCCGGCGTCGGCGACCACAGCTTCAGCCCCTCTTCCGGCCAGATCCTCTCGATCGGCTGCGTCCAGTGGTGCAGCGCCAGGTCGAACAGTCCCCAGTGAATCGGCATCAGCAACCCCCGCCGCCCAGCGCGCGAAAGCTCCGCAGCGCGCCCTCAGGCCCCATGTGAATATCGGCCCACAATGGATTCGCCGCGCCAATCTCCAGCATCGTCAGGTCGAATGGCCCAAACTGCTCCCCGATCTCGCTGAAGCCCTCCCACTCGCCCGAATCCGCTCCGCAGTACACATTGTGTCGCGGCCCTTTCAGAACAAACGAAGCCCACAGCGTCTCGAAGCGATTGAACAAACTACGCCCGGAAAAATGCCGCGTCGGCAGCGCCGTTATCTCCACGCCGTCCACCCTCGTCGAATCCATCCAGTCCAACTCAACGCAACGCTCCGCAGCGACGCCAAACTCCGCAAGCAGCGCCCCCACACCCAGGGGCATAATCCATCGCGCCTTTTCGACTGCTGCCGATCGCGCTAGAGCCCGGATCGTTTTCTCGCCCAGGTGATCGTAGTGATCGTGCGAAACAATCACCGCGTCCATCACCGGCAGATCGTCCAGTGCCAGCGGAGCGGGGAAGAACCGCTTCGGCCCGCTCCAACTCGTCGGTGACGCGCGCTCATCCCACACCGGGTCGATCAGGATTCGCACCCCATCGATCTCCACGATCGATGTCGCATGTCCCATCCACGTGATTCTTAACCCCGAACGCGGCTCCGAAGCAAACACACCAGTGATCCGTCCGAAACGGCCCCAGCGGCCTTTGCGGAGAGCGCGCCTTCGTCCCGAAAAAAACTTCGGTCCGACCTTGAACATCACAGACATCCCGCCAACACTCGTCGGCACAGGATTCAGATACCGACGTCCATCCCGCCGTGCAGGTTGCAAAAACATAGTCTTTCGATGATTTCCAGCCCTCTCGGATTCGTTCGCGGCCGCCTGTTTTTGAAGGATGCGCGCCTCAGCCCTTACGACGTCCGTTCGTGTGGCCGCGACTCAGAAGGGGGCCGGCTTTAGCCCTTTCGACTTTCGCTCGGTGCCCGCGGTTCTGAAGGGTGCGGGCTTCAGCCCACACGTCTGAGCTTCGCGAAATGAATCCGGGCTTGAGCCCCTGACGGAATGTTTATCAGGTATTCACTTCGACCCTGCCGCGGCCGTGTCGAGCGCCTTAACCGCCCCCAGCGGAAACTCCATCGTCCCCACCTTCCGCGATCCTCGATCGTAGACACCTGTGCGCAACCAGTAATTCCCGTTCGGCACAGCCAGCTCAAAATGCAGCTGCACGCCTGAATTCTGAAAAATCGCATACACATCCGGCTTGGGATTCAGTTCAATCAGGTGGTCCTGTCGCTTGATCACGTTTCCGTAGCGGTCGTAGACAATCAGGGAAACATTCAGTGCGCCCGTGTGCGCCCCGTCCGCCCCAGGTTTCAGGTTCAGATCCTTCAGGTCGATGGCGAAATCGACGCTGTAATGGTTCTTGTCCTTCCCCGCCAGTTCGTTTTCCTTCGCCACCGTCGGCACTACACGAATCTTGTAAAGAATCTGCTGGCTCTGCGGCATTCCTAAATCCATCGAGGGCAGCAGTGGATCGACCTGCCCGGGATTCTGGGCCGCAAGCTTCTGTACCTTCTCGTCCCGCACGCTCATCGCGTTCCCCGGAAGAGCCGCATCGTCCGCGAAATAGCCCCGGCGATACGACAGGTTGTATTTGCCGCCAGCAACCTTTACGTCGACCTTCCGGTAATTCCCGTCCATCTTCGCGTTCGTCGGCGAATACGAAAGCGTATAGAAATACGCGCTGTCCGCCGCGACTTTCTGGATGACGCCCGACAGATCATTCATATTCGCAAATGCCCGCCCGCCCGATTCCTTGGCGAGGATCTGCGCGCTCTCCTGATCGCCATTGCGTTCCTTGTCCTCGTCTGTCATCGATCCAGCCAGGCTGCCGTTCACCCCAATCACCTGGGCCGGCAACCTGTTACTTGCGGTCGCCAGGTTGTTCTCCGCTGTATACAGCGAATTCGCCGAGGTCCCTCGCGGATCCACCGGATAAATCGCTGCTCGCGCCGTTGCCAGCATATCGAGCGTCTTCCTGATCTCCTTATCGGTTCCCGGATTTCCGGTCAGTCCTCCTGTCAGGAAAGCCGAAGGCGGTTTCTCCGCAAACCAGATAATGTTCTTCCTTCCCGGAAATCCCTGCAGAAATGTCGCAAGCTTCTGCAGATTCTGCAGCGTCACGTAAATCCGATCGATAGAGCGCGAAGATCGTTCTCCTGGATGAACCCCTGCAGCGCGGCAATCATCTCCGGCGAAGCTGCCGAGCCACCCGTGCCTCCTCCTGGCCCGTAGGGCACCGGTGCGCTCATCATTCCAACCAGGTTCGCCTGCGCGTTTGACTCATCCTGCCCCTTCAGCATCACCGACGTCTCGACCCACTGGTTCTTCTTGTCATTCAGTGCCGCCGCCAGCACTCCCGGATCGTCATTGAACCCCTGAACAAAATGCAGTCCCAGCCCCATCGCGAAAATCGCCGCGCGTGTGCCCGGCTTCGCGCTCTTCAGGAATTTCAGCGCCTGCGCGTGAACATAGCTCTGGCTGTCGATTCGCGTATTCAGCGAGTCCAGCAGCAACACGTTCACGGCCGGTGGCTGCGGAAAGGGCGAGAAATTCGTAAACACGTCCGGCGGCATCTTGGGCATTTCCGCCGGGCCCGCAGGCTTGGCCGGAACGTTCTCTTCAAAAAACGAGATCGTCTGCGGCTTCCCCTGTTCCGTCACTGCAAAGGCATCTTTCGAAAGCCCCGTGATTGGTTTGCCCGACGAATCGGTCACAATCACATCCACAACCACCGCGCGCGCATTTACCTGAAGACTCGGATAGGACGCTTCTGCGTCCTGTCCCGGCTGTTGTGCCTGGCTCTGCGCCATGGCACTCGCTAACACCAACGCAACAAGGCCAACTTCCACAAAGTTTCGACGCATTCTGGCCCCTCAAAAGGATTTCGGAGATCATTGTAGGCCGAGCCTTGTTCCAAAGCGAACCCGGCCGGACCCACTACACCAGTGTTCCCACTTCTACCGACTCTGCTGCGGCTAACTTTTGCTGCTCAAAGCCGGCGCACAGTGACTACCGTGATGTCGTCATTTTGGCCCCATGCGCGGGCTGTTTCGACAATCTTGTCGGCATCCGTGGCACTGATGGAGCGCGTACGATCGAAGCCGAAAAGTTCGCCCCGGGAATTGATGGCTTCCACGACTCCATCGGAGATCAAGGTAACGACCGAATTCGTTGGCATGTGGATCGTAGTCTCGGCATAGGTGGTGTCGCGCAAGATCCCAAGCGGGAGGCTTGCGGGGAGATCGATTTCGACACCGTCAAGGTAAGGCATCAGGTGGCCGCCGTTGGCGAACGTGGCGGTGCCATCCGCCTCGAAGCGGACGGCGAGGCAGGTGACGAATCCGCCATCGACCTGCCCGGAGATTGCTTGATTCAGAGCCGCAAGCACATCGGCGGGACGGCGCTCGCGGGTATCTCGAAGAACTCCAATCAGAAGCGAGACCAGCATTGCGGCCTTGAGACCTTTTCCCGAAACGTCGCCGAGAACAATCACTCTGCCGTCGAGTACGTAATAGAAATCGCCGCCGACCTCCTGGGCGGGCAGATACGATGTTTCGATCCTTAGATCATCTGCGATAGCGCGGCCCCCCGAGACGAGTAGTTTCTGGACCTGGCGAGCCGCTTCCAGTTCCTGGGCCATGCGTTGCTGAGTGCGGCGGTCGGCGAGTGTGCGACGCATCAGGAAGAAGAAGATGGCGAGCGCAACGAGGAACCAACTCGAATCAAAACGGAAAATCGGAAGATTGATCCAGCCGATATCGCCGAACGCATAGAGAACGACGCCGTTCAGATAGGCGATCCAGTAGATGGCGATCTGGACGCCGGGCAGAAGCAGGGTGAGACGCAATAGATGGTCTTCGACAGTTAAGCCGGAAGCACGCTGTTGCCACCAGTTAAAAGCAATGATGCCGGCCAGAAGAATTCCGGATGCTATGCACGAAAAGACCGCGGACTCGAACGAGGTCAATCCCAGAGCGAATGAGAGCATCGGGATTGCAACCAGCCAGTTCGCGAATCGGAGCCGCAGCCGGTGACGCATTGAAAGTACGGAGAAGGCCACCTCGCCCAGGAGCGGGAGCGAGATGAATTCGCCAATGAAGTTGAGACGTGCGGGCAAAGACGATGCCGAAGGATATAGTCCGGCGAGGTCAGAGATGGAGTAGGCGATGCGTTCCACAGCGACGAGCGCAAGCCAGAGTAGCTCGGTTCTGGGGCGGTCGGTGCTCCATGCGACGAGACAGAGAACCGCGAGCATCAGAAATATGGCGATTGTGAAGATAAGTGGCGATGCCACTCGATCGCGTTGTTCGGCAAGTGCACGGCCTCCAACGTCAACGGGAGTGTTGACCCGGTCGGTCAGAAGGTACGGACCTTCATCCGGTAGCCGCCAGTCGGGGTGCATGTCGAACGACGCGAAATGGATGGCGATCAAGAGAGACGAAGGCAGTCCCCCGTTGCACGGTGGAAGAAGATGGGTGATCGGACGCGGAATGCGTACTTCGCTTGGAGAGAGAGTTTCCGATGATGGAAGGCGTTGGCCATTAACGAAAACTTCGTATCGGGATTGTGTGATGACGCCAAGAGTGAGCGCCAGGCGCGAGCAATCCGAAGCGGCAGGCACATCGATGCGGCGCCGAAGCCACCCGCGCAGGTGGACGCCGGAGCGGACACGGGGTAGTTCGCCGGGAAGGCTGATGGACTGCCACTTTTCATCGTCGAATGTCGGTTGTGCGAATTCGGGGCGGTCGTCGAAGGAGATTTTCCAATTGCCGCTCAGATCGATCCAGAGAGGATAGGGAGTGGTTGAATCGGTCGATTGCGAAGGGCTCGATTCAGAACTGGCAATTGACGCGTGCAGCGAGAACAGGAGCAGGATCGTTAAAGTGAAGATGGCAAATGGCCGCATTAGAGCCTCCCCGAGGCCGCAACAACGGACTGCGGAGTCAAAGACCCCAGAGGCTAACGCGGCGAGTCAGCAAAGAAAAGTAAAGATTTTCTATCAGGGCGGCAAGGGTTTGTCCATGCAATCCGTGACGATGATGCAGAACATGAGTTGAAGAGGTAAAGGCGGCAGTGATTCAATCTCGATCATTGATGCGGATTCCCCACATTTCGGATTTGAGATGTGGGATTGGAATCCAACCGGCTACTCCATCAAGGCTCCGATCCAAAATGAACGCCTCTCCGGACACTGTCAGAGCCCCAGGATCATCCCCGCCCAATTGACCCACACACTCGTCACCGCCAGTTTCGCCACCACCACACTCACCACCACCAGCGCGGCATAACCGACAGCGAACTCACGCTCCAGACTGCGGGTCATCGCCCAGCGTACCAGCAGCAAAATCCCTCCCAGTGCGACAACCGGCCCGAACAAGGCCATCCAGGTGTGAAGCCCGAAAATCGAATTCACAACCGGCATGCGCCCCGTGGCTCCGCTCAGAATACTCAAGCTTGCCAACAGCATCATCGGCCGATGAATGCGCGGCCGCTTGCGGTTGAGCACTCCGATCGTCACGAACACCACGTACAGCACAATCTCCGAATACGCGATCAGCAGAAACTGCCGGCCGGGCCAGTCAAAAACCTCCGCGCTCGGATTCAGGCGTATCGAGCGGTACGCCACAATCGGCCCGGTCACCGCGATCGTCGAGGCAATCGCCAGCACGCTCCAGCCGAGTTTCATATGCACTCGCCGATTCTGCGTCGAGATCAGCAGCGCCTGCACGAAGAACAGCACGTACCACGCGAAGATTGCCGAGCTGTGCGCCACCACCGTCACCAGGATCGTCGGGTCGATGGGAGTGCCGTCAAAGTGTTTGCCTCCGAAGATGTAATGCTGGAAGCCAATGACGGTCAGAATCAGGAAAATGGCCCCGGCGGCGGTATAGAAAAGCCGATCAACTTTCATTCGGACCTTCCCTCTTGTCTTGTGGAATGGCACGAATTGTAGCCCCAATTCATCCAGTCCAACAAGCTGAATCGGGCTTCCCGATCCGAAACCGCCGTCATCCAGCAAAGGCGGGCTCTGGGCATCCTCATGAAACCGCTCTGGTGTGAAAACGCGATGCGAGAGCGCTGCGGCGCCAGTCCGCCGCAGCCTTGTGGCATTGCCCTCAGAATTTAACGCCGGGTCACGGTGTAAATCGTGTTCCCTGATGGAATGGTGACTTGCCGCAGAGTGCCGCTGCCGTCCTCGAACCACAGCGACGAGCTATCGCCCGCGACCATCCTTCCATACGAGGACGGCACGTTTCCTTGCATGGTTTGCGCATGGATCGATGATGAGCTGTGAATCCCGACCACGTATCCAGCCAGCATCAGCGCCACCCCGACAGCAACCCGCAGCATTCTTGCTTGCATCTTCCGGTTCTCCCTTTGAAGGAATTCGACATAAGAATGACGCGGGGAGGGGAATAAGCGTTCTGAAATCCCGCGCCATTCGGTTTTCCTTCGGGATCCATGCCGGCGAGATATAAGAGACGAGCGGCTCTACTGCGACGTAGCCGGCGGCAAATCCTGGCGTGGTGCATCACGCTGCACCAGCATGATGCGCTTGATCTGATTTCGATCGATGTGCTGCAGATTTCCTCCCACACGCAGTTCCACATCCATACCGGATATGGAAACCAGATCACCATTCAGCACGCTTCCGTCCCGCAATTCGATCGAGTCGAACGAGGCCGCACCCAGCTCATAGCTGACAGAACCCCCGGAAACATCGTCGTGCCCAATCTCGAGCGGAAAATCTCCGGTCTTGAAGCCTCCTTTGCTGAATGACAGGATGTGTCTACCAGCGCCAACGGTGATGAGACGCGGAGTAACTCCGACCTCTGTGCCGTCTACCTTGAGAAGTGCTCCTTGTGGTACGGAGTTCACCGTTAGGCTGATGGTCTTGCCAGCATCCGTTTTCTCCTGGATTGAGACAGAGACAGGCTGACCCGATGCCATAACAGTGGTTTCAAACCGAACCGTCTCCCCGGGCCCTACGTTAGTCAGCGTGATGACGTCTTCTCCCACTCGCGCCTTGGTTTTATCGAAGAGGTAGACAGAGAATCGTGCTGCTGATATCGGGCGTGCCGAAAGGTTTTCGGCGGATGTGTCCATCACGTACCCGTGAAGATTGCTCATCCCGGGAATCGTCTTGAATTTACTGAATGTGAAGCGCACAACGGGTGTTCCCGTTGAAGGCCAGTCGATTACGGAGAGAGGGTCTTTCGCGAACGCACTCGCCGCGAATACAAGAAATGCCATAGCCGATGCAAATCGGCAGCGCCTGAAGATGAGTGAGAACATTTGTCGTAAATATTAACAATATTGTCCGTCAGAACTACCCTGCGAATCTTGAACGCCGGTGCCAAAAAGGTGGGGCTCCCAACTTTGGCCGTAAGTTAAATAAAGAGAAGAGTTTGCGGCGGATGCCCTGTGTAACTTCTTTGTTTTTCAGGAATTCCAGCCACAAACGGGAGTATGCCTCCAAAAAAATGACCATCAATATCACAGAATTCGCCGAGCTGCGCCGTGACAGCGCTCCCTGGTCCCTACTCCCTGTCCTTAGCTATAGCGCAGCCACCGCACCAGCTCCGGCAGTGTCGCCCGTTTCCCGTACATAAGGATGCCGACCCGGTAGAGCTTCGCCGAAATCCAAAGCACCACCACGATGCTCGCCACCAGCAACCCGATCGACGCCACAAACTGCCAGAGGGGCGGAATCTGCGATGCCATCCGCAGGAACATGATGATGGGCGCCGTTGGCGGAAATAGCGAAGCCGCCACGGCCCATGTCGAATTCGAGTCGTTGATGACCACCATGATCAGCGAGAAGCTCAGCCACACCGGCACCGCCGCCAGCGGCATGTACATCTGCAGCTCCTGCTCCGTCTCGCACGTTGCCGCCAATCCTGCGAAAAGGGAACTGTACAGGAGATATCCCAGCAGGAAGTACACCGGAAACAGCACCGTCTCCACCGCCGAAATATGAACGGCATAGTCGCCGGAAAGCATCGTGGCCGCCATCGGCGTCCCGATCAGGATCGCCCCCGCAATCAGCCAGATTCCGATCTGCGTCAGCCCCACCGCCCCCACGCCGATCAGCTTGCCCGCCAGCATGTCCGACGGTTTCGCAATCGCCAGCATCACTTCAAAAATCCGCGACGTCTTCTCCTGGATGATCGAGCGCGCTACGTTCATTCCGTAGACCATCGTCGTCATCGAAAGCAGAATCGCCATCACGTAGCCCTTCCAGAACGAGGCTGTGGCATTGCTCTTTACCACCGAGCCGTCCTTCTTCACCTGGAGGGTCTCCAGCGGGATGCCCTTCACCAGCTTGTCGGCTGCGTCATGTTGGAGCCCGCCGCCCTGGAGCGTGGCGTCGAGCAAGGCGTGATTCACAGCCTCCTTCATCCGTGCGCCCGTGATGAAGTCACCCGACGATTGCGACGTGTAGGTTGCCGTCGGTGCCTCGCCCGGCTGAGACTCAATCCACAGAAACCCGTCGATCTCTTTCTTCTTGACTTCCTCGATGAGCGCATCGCGACTGTTGGCCGTCGCCGGCGAAATGATATCCACCTTCGCCTTGGCATCCTTGTCGCGGGTAAGTTGTCCCTTGATCTCGGTCGCCAGCAAAGGATCGTTCGCAGCCACAGCGAGGTGCTTGCCTGCGCCCAGTCCAAGGCTCGAGAGATAGCCGATGCCGATGATCGCCGCAAAGATTGCGGGCACGCCGAACGTCGTCATCTTGAAGGCGCGGCCTCGCACCTGCTCCAGGTATTCCCGTTTCGCCACCAGCAGGATGTTACGCATCGACGCTGCCTCCAACTGTTTGAATGAAGATCTCTTCAAGCGACGGCTCGACCATTTCGAAGCGATAAACCTTGGCCATCGCCGAGGCCTCGCGCAGCAGCTTTTGCGCGTCGCCGTGTGGTTTCATCTTGATCTCCGCATGTCCCGAGAAGTTCTCCGCTTCGGCGATCTCCGGGCTCTTGAGGAAGGCCGCATCGCCCTCGAACTCAACGATGATGCGATTCCGTTCGTAGCGCGACTTGATCTCACGCACTCGCCCAGAGAGCACTGCCTCGCCCTTATTGATAAGGCAGATCGAATCGCACAGCTTCTCCACCTGGTCCATCCGATGAGTCGAAAAGACGATGGCTCTGCCCTCGTCCTTCAACTCCAGCAGTGTCTGCTCCAGAAGCTTCGCATTTACCGGATCAAGCCCGCTGAAAGGCTCATCCATCACGATGAGCCCCGGATCATGGAGCAGGGAGCCGATGAACTGGATCTTCTGCTGCATGCCTTTCGAAAGTTCTTCGGTCTTCTTCGGAAGCGCCTCGTCGATCTCCAGCCGCTTCGCCCAGTCGACAGCGCGCTTCTGAGCATCTGTCGCCGTCAGGCCGTGCAACCGGCCGAAAAACACCAGCTGCTCCTGCACTTTCATCTTCTTGTAGAGGCCGCGTTCTTCCGGCAGATATCCGACCCGCTCAAGGCTCGCTCGCTCAAACGGCTTGCCGAACAGGTTCACCTGCCCCGAATCCGGCATCGTGATTCCCATCATCATACGGATCGAACTGGTCTTTCCTGCCCCGTTCGGGCCCAGCAACCCGAACATCTGGCCGGCTTCAATCGAGAGACTCAGATCGCGCACCGCGACCTTGCTCTCGTAGGCTTTGGTAACTCCTGCGAGCTCAACAACGGGCATCTCTGCTCCTGGGTTGTCCGTGACTTGATTTGAGGGGATCTCTCACCGAAAGTGTAGCAACAGGTTGCGTTCGGAGAATACTACGCAGAGCATTCCCGCGCGGTTCCCAACCCGCCTTTTAGCTGTGTTTGTTATATTCCGGCGGTCCGGCGAGCACGAGCGCGTCCTTTTCCGCAAAAACGTACCAGCAGCACCAGTCCGTCTCGTGATTCGGCTGGTCCATCGGCGAGATCAGGTCGCGGTAGATTACGCGTCCGTAAACGTAGAGTTTCTCTTCCCACTTCTGGACCTTATCGAATTGGTCATCGGAAGAGCAATATGAGCGCACATCGGAGCGGCGGAACGGACGGATCCCCGCCGTTTCTCCCGGCAACAGGATAATCGGCTCAAAAGGCGTAGCCGACTTCCCGCTCTCGTAATCGGGCGTCGAAGGCAGGTGTGTCTCATCAGGCAACACCTTTATGCAGTCCGCTTTGGCCAGGATCCGCGCCGGAGTGCGCCCGCGATTCGTGGCCATCACCTTGAAGCCATGTTCGACCGTAAGCAGGGGCTCCACGGTCACCACGATCCAGGGTCGGCCCGAATCGACGATCGCCTGGGAGCTCTCGAGCGACGCATTGGCGCATTGCAGAGCTGCCTGGGCCGCGGAAACCCCGAACTCCGTCTGCCGCTGGATATTCTTTAGCACCTTCAGCGCCAGCAGAACTCCGATGTAGCCCAGAATGACAAGAACGAGATTCGCCCCCCACAACACCTTGTCGTGCCACGTCCAGGGCCCGGCCAGGGAAGGCGGGGCAGTGACCACGATCTGCGGCGGCTGAGAGCCCTGGCCGCCCTCGGTCGAACCAGGGTCGACAGCGTTTCTTGAGCCCGATTGAGATGCGGGCGGCAAAGGTCTGGCCGTTACGGCTCCCGTTTGCCTTGGCGTTTCAACCTGGCCTCGCACAGAGGTCGGCGACCACACCACCGCCGCGAGCAGAAAAAGGAAAGCGAGTCGCCTGAGCATTAGAAAGAGGATATAACGGCTCGGGAACCTTGAGTGGAACGTAGAGATAACTCAGAAGCTACAGTCAATAACTGAAGTTACGCCCTGATTCCTTCCAATAGGCTGCCCGATCTAGCTCGATTCCCGAAATAGAGGAAAAAGTTACACGATTGTGTAAATGCCCCTTTCGCCTTCTTGGCGTACGATTGGCCAGGGTGAGAGGATGAGAAAACACGGGATCTCTCTCTCCCTTTTTATGCCGTCGATGGGCATTACTCCGGTGTATACCCTTCATTGGCCGGGGGTACTCCACCGTTGCACTTCCGTGTACACTTGGCTCGATACCCCCAAGGTAACGCATTGAATCCTGCGGAGGTTGATACGCGCCGGGCAGGCGGCGGAAATTGCTCTAACCGTCTGGACAACAGGATGGGGAGCAGAGGAGGACTAGGATTGCAGCATTTGCAGCACCCGTATGCCTGGTGGCCGACTCTGGCGGTTCTCATCGTGGCGACTGTCACCGACATACGCAGTCGGCGGATTCCGAACTGGCTGGTATTTCCGTTCCTGCTCGGCGGACTCGTCGTTTCAACCTGGGTTGCCGGATGGCATGGGCTGGGGCAAAGCGTCGTTGGTATGCTGCTGGGCGGTTTGATTTATGGTCTGCTCGCGATGATGGGCGGCATGGGAATGGGCGATGTAAAGCTCTGCGCCGCGATCGGAGCGTGGATCTGGTGGAAACAATTAGTATTCGCGCTGGTCGTCATTGCCGTCGCAGGTGGAATCATGGCCCTTGGCTGGGCCATTGTCGGCGGGTTTGTTGGTGAATTGTTTTCTGGAGCAGGGGATTTGGTTTTTGGCTGGAGACAACGCGGAATGCGACCGCCTCCAGACCTCACCCTTTCCAACCCAAAGGCACGAAAGATGCCTTATGCTCCCGCAATAGCTATTGGTACTCTCATTTCGTTCTTTTCTCGTTGAGAAGGTGCTTGAAAAACGACTACAGTATGCTGACAACGCTCCGAACTCGGTAAATTCCGCAGTCTGGCGCAAGAACTTGGGAGTTTTCCTTTTGTGACTGATAACACGCACGACTCTGATTCCCTGAGCGGCAATATACTGTCCATCGCGCTGATCTGCCCCAGTGAGCAGCGCCGCAGGACAATTGCGAGTGCACTCAATAACTCGCATGCCGCCATTGTGCGGGAGTACTCTTCTTATCCCCCGACTCTGAAAGAAATGCCGAGAATGCTCGGTGAAAAGGGCTTTGACGCCGTCATCATCGACCTCGAGGCAGACGTCGAATACGCGCTCGAGTTAGTCGAGTTTGTTGCTGCTAACACTTCGACCACGGTTATGGTCTACACCGCGCGAATCGATCCCAATCTGATGGTTCGATCCATGAGAGCTGGGGCGCGCGAGTTTCTTTCTGATCCTATCGACCCTAACGCTCTTTCTGACGCACTCATGCGTGCGTCCGGTCGCAGGCAGGGCAGCAAATCCGGCAAAAAAGTGGGCGGAAAAATACTGGTCTTCCTCGGAGGCAAGGGTGGATCAGGAGTTACTACCGTGGCCTGTAACTTCGCTGTTGCTCTGGTTCAGGAGTGCCAGCAGAGTGCCGTTCTCATTGACCTCGACCTTCCTCTTGGAGATGCCGCGCTGAGCCTCGGGCTCACCACTCAGTTTTCCACCGGCGACGCTCTGCAGAACGCCGACCGCATGGATACCAACTTCTTCTCCAAGCTGCTCACCAAGCACAGCTCAGGGCTGCCGGTCCTCGCCGCCCCGGGAAGATTCCCGCATGTGCAGGCCAGCAACGACTCCATCGACAAGATGCTGACCGTTGCTCGTCAGGACTTTTCCTTTGTCGTGATTGACGCCGGATCGAGATTCGATCTCACCGATGCAACCTGGTTTGAGCAGGCTGACACCGCCTATCTCGTTATGCAGGCCGGCATCCCGGAACTGCGTAACTCGCACCGGCTGATATCGGAGTTTTTCAAGTCCGGTACCCCTAAGCTCGAAATCGTATTGAATCGATATGTGAAAAGTTCGATGGGCGTCGACGAAGAGCACATCGAAAAAGCGCTCACCAAGCCTATCTCATGGAAAATTCCGAGTGATTACTTCAACGTCCGCAGGATGCAGAATGAAGCTGTCCCGCTGGCGCTTGATGACTCCAGCATTGCAAGAGTGCTACAGGACATGGCTCGAGCGGCCTGCGGTATGCCGCCCAAGCCGGAGAAGCGGAAAGGCTTCAGCCTTTTCAAATAACCCCCCGTTTGTTGACGGATTCTGATGTGAAGGACGGCGCACCGTGGAATCAATGAATCTGGAAAACTTCAAAGCAGAAGTACATCGTACGCTGCTGTCGAAGCTCGACCTGGAAAAGCTCTCCCGCATTAACTCCAGCCAGGCTCGTCAGGCGGTCTCGAGCATCATCAACGAGATCATCAGTGATCGCCGGGTGCCGCTCAGCTTTGATGAGCAGGAGAAGATCCAGACCGATCTGCTGGACGAAGTCTTTGGTCTCGGTCCTCTCGAGCCGCTGCTCAAGGATCAGAAGATCTCCGACATCATGGTCAACGACAAAGACCATGTCTTTATCGAAAAAGGCGGCCTCCTCACTCGCGCCGATTGCTCCTTCCGCGACGACCGCCACTTGCTCCAGATTATCGATCGAATCGTCTCGCGCGTTGGACGCCGTGTTGACGAGTCGTCGCCCATGGTGGATGCCCGCCTGCCCGACGGTTCCCGTGTCAACGCGATTATTCCTCCGCTGGCCCTCGATGGTCCTTCAATGTCCATCCGCCGTTTCGGCACCGGCCCGCTCGCTGCCAACCAATTGGTACAGCTGAAAAGTATCTCTGCGGAGATGATGGAACTGCTCTCTGCCGCAGTTCGCGCCCGCCTCAGCGTCCTTATCTCGGGCGGTACCGGCGCCGGTAAAACCACCTTCCTCAACATCCTTTCGCAGTACATTCCACAGAACGAACGTGTCATCACGATCGAGGACGCCGCCGAACTTCAATTGGCGCAGGAAAACATCGTCCGCCTTGAGACTCGCCCGCCGAACGTAGAAGGTCAGGGTGCAATCCGCCAGCGGCAACTGCTTATCAACTGCCTGCGTATGCGACCTGATCGCATCATCATCGGTGAGTGCCGTGGCGAAGAAGCCTTCGACATGTTGCAGGCTATGAATACCGGTCACGAGGGATCGATGACCACGATTCACGCCAACACCGCTCGCGACGCCTTGACCCGTCTCGAATCGATGGTGGCTATGACCAACCTGAACCTTCCGGAGAAAACTGTTCGTCAACAGATTGCCTCGGCGCTCACAATTGTCGTGCAGTCCTCACGCCTCAGCGACGGTTCCCGAAAGTGCGTCAGCATCCACGAAATCACAGGCATGGAAGAGAACGTCATCTCCATGCAGGAAATCTTCGCGTTCCAGAAGAAGGGAATTGGGCCCAACGGAAGAGTGCAGGGTGCCTTTGTTCCCAGTCGCATCCGTCCCAAATTTCTCGAACAGCTACGTACTGCCGGTATCTTCCTGCCGCCCAGCTTGTTTGAGAAAGTAACGGAAGTGAACTGAGCCGAGGCATTGCGGAGGTAAACATGGTAGTTATCGGCGTCATTGTGTTTCTGGGTGTATTCGGAGTCGTCGTTCTGATTGCCGCTGCCAGCGGTTCGGGCGCGACAGAACAGACTCGTGCCATCATGACCAGGCTTGAGTCTGCGATCGCTGTTGGCAAACCCGAGATGGCCGATCTCATCGTGGACGTTCGCAAAACTGAAATGATGAGTTCGATCCCCTGGCTGGATCGCTACCTCTCCAAGCTCGAGCTCGCTCCGCGCATCCGCCGCTTCCTTTATCAGGCAAACGTCAAGTGGACCGTCGGAGGGCTGAGCCTCTTTTGCGGCGCCTGCTTTATCGTTCCTGCATATCTCGTCTACCTCCGAACGGATGCAATTCTCTTTGGATTTATGATTGGTCTCGTAACCGGCTCAGCACCAATCTTTTGGGTCTACCAGAAGCGCAAGGCGCGCATGAACAAGTTCGAGCAGGGAATCCCCGAGGCCCTCGAACTGATCGTCAGCGCATTGCGCGTGGGGCATAGCTTGAATGCCGCAATGGGGCTCGTTTCTCGCGAATGCGCCGACCCTGTCGGCGGCGAATTCCGTCTGACGTTCGACGAAATGAACTATGGTTTGGAACTGAAATCCGCCCTCGACAACCTGGTGACTCGCGTCCCGTTGCAGGACGTGAAGATCCTGGCCACCGCAATCCTCATTCAACGCGAGAGCGGCGGCAACCTCGCGGAAGTTCTTGAAAAGACCTCTCAGGTAATTCGGGAACGCTTCCGCCTGAAGCGGCAGGTGATGACGCACACCGCGCAGGGGCGGTTGACTGGTTGGATTCTTACCTTGCTGCCCGTCGTTCTTGGCGTTTTGCTCTACATGGTAAACCCGGAATTGATGAGTTTGCTTTGGAAGAAGGAACTTGGTGTGAAGCTCTTGTATGCCGCCAGCATCATGATCGTGATTGGTGGACTTATCATTCGCAAGATCGTCAACATGGACGTGTAACGAGGGAAATATGGCGTTTGCAATCGTAGCCTTTCTCATCGCGTTTCTCCTCATCGGAAGCGCTGGCCTGTTGATCTTCTATCGCGACACGATCCAGGAACGCATCGCGTCTGCACTGTATCCGCGCGCCAGCAAAAAGAGCATCTCCACAACCCTCGAGGAAACCCGCCACGTCATCGGTGGCGTGGTTGAACACTTCGAGAAAATTCTGCCCAAAAGTCAGGCGGAAATATCGGTTGTCCAGCAGCGATTGGTCCGGGCCGGCATGCGCTCAGACACTGCCGTAAAAACGTTCTACGGCGCCAAAACCATGACGCCGATCATCCTGGTGCTGGTTGCCTGGCTGAGTGGTGCGTATCATTTCGCTCCCCTCTTTGTATTCGCGCTCGCCGGCGGTATTGGGTTCCTCGGTCCCGATTTCTGGCTCGGAAGAAAAATTGCCAAGCGGCAAGCCGAGATGAAGAAAGGCCTCCCGGATGTTCTCGATTTGCTCGTAATCTGCGTGGAAGCCGGACTCAGCCTTGACCAGGCAACGGCACGCACGGCTCAGGAATTGGAAAAAGCACAGCCCGCGTTGAGCGACGAACTTGGAATCGTCGCGCTCGAGCAGCGCGCCGGACGCGCCCGTTCCGATGCCTGGAAGCATCTGGCGGAGCGAACCGATGTCGACGTGATTCGTAACCTCGTGTCCATGCTGGTGCAGGCCGAGCAATTTGGAACCAGTATAGGAAAGACGCTCCGCGTCCACTCCGATACTCTACGGACCAAGCGGGTTCAGGAGATTGAGGAAAAAGCGGCAAAGCTCTCGGTAAAGCTGCTGTTCCCTCTGGTGTTGTTCATTTTCCCATCGCTCTTTTTGGTGGTTCTTGGTCCCGCCGTCCTCGTGATGGCGGATTCATTCAAAACTCTTTTTAAGTAAGTTTCTCAATCAAATGAAGGGAGAGAATCGACATGGACAGTACCACGATCATCCGGGTTGTATCCGGCGTGCTTTTTGTTATCGTGCTGGTCATCCTGATTCAGCGGCGTCGCACACGGGTTAAGTAGCCGGTCTGCTTCAGAGGAATGTCGGAAGAAGCGCGGACAGGTTTCGCGCTTCCTTCCGCCGCCTTTGCCTCGCAGAGCGCCGTCCCGCGACGGCGAAAAACAGTGTCGTCCCGTCTGAGTCGTTGTAAGCTGGTGACAGACTCTCAACAGTTTCAACTTTCCCCCAATGGACAACCGTTTCTATTCGTTTTGTTTTGGGGGCATTCGGGGTGACATGTGATGCGGTGTCTCCGTATCACTGGCTGGAAGAAATGAGGCCTGGAGAAATAGGTCCAGTTTCCCTCGAGTTCAGCTTTCTCAAGAGGCGCAGATGATCGAGACCCGAAAGTATTGTGTGTACAACCAAACCCGGGAGAGCTTCCTCAGTTTGGGCGTTGTCATCGCAGACAGCGCTGCCAGGCAGTTGAAAGCGCTTCTCGAAAACCTTTCTGTCAAAGCAGATGCTGGCCTTTGGCTTACCCCCTTCCGAGGCATCCCTGCCACCAAGGGACTGAATCCGGTCGACGTCATTTACCTCGATGATGAAAACCGGGTTATTCAGGCAATCGAGTCTTTTCCCAATCACGCCGGCGAACCCCCAAGAGAGCAGCCGGCCAGTGCGCTTATCCTGGCGGGCTATACGATCTTTTCCAGCCAGACCCAGCCGGGCGATGTCCTGCTGATCTGTGCGCCTGAAGAGATGGAAGATCGTCTTGGTTCCTCAAGCGGATCTGGCCGCAGGCCCGTGCCTCAGTTCGATCGCTCCCCACAATCCAGGTCCGTCGGACCGGCAGTAGCCGAATCTCCTGCCGCGGTAGACCGCGCCGTGGAACTGCAGACTGCGCAACAGCGGCTCGTCGAGAAGGATGTTGCGGAGGCAGAGGGGACCCACAACGTATCGTGGTTTATTCGCTTTCTTCGGTGGCTGTCAACAGATCGCCGCGGATCCAAACGTCATCCCCTGCCGGGATTGGTCGCTTATTACTGGACCGGCGGAGCTCCACAGGCCTTCCACATCGCCGACATCAGTTCGAACGGGCTCTATCTCCTGACTGATGAACGGTGGTTCCCCGGAACCATGATTCTCATGACACTCCAGCGAACAAATACGGATGGCGATGATCCCGATGATTTCATCTCCGTATTGACAAAGGTGATTCGCTGGGGAACGGATGGTGTGGGGCTTTCCTTCGTTCCGTCCAATACCGTCGACCTGAACAGTGGAGAGGCCCTCCCGGATACGGGCGTCGGCAAGAAAGCTCTGCACCGCTTCATCCAGCGCGTGCAGCAGCCCGATAACTAAGCCTCGGCATCGCTCAATCGAGATTTTTCCTGGGTTCTATTTTTTGCCGCAGACCCCTTAGCTGCTCTTATGCGCTAAGGGGTCTGCTCAATTACTGACTTATCTCGGGAATGATAAGCAGAACCTCGAGCTTCGCGACCTGCCCGTCATGAGCGCCGGCTCGGAACTGCCACTGCTGGAGCGCATTCAGTACAAGCTGCTCGCGTGCGTACCCCATGTCAGTCGGAAACACAACCGTGAGCTTTTCGAAATGTCCCGACTCGTTCACAAATCCATGAACCATGACGGAATCGGAAGTCGCGTCATCCGGATTGAGGTTCGGCCGAACGATGTAAAACGGCCATGGCGCATCCAGGTGCGCCGTCCCAGCGTTGGCAGAATCGGCAGCGCGCGGCAGGGAGTACTGCATGATCCAGTTCTTCTCCAACCCAACGTGTAGATAAACCGAATAGGCCAGCCGTCCCTTCCACACTTCGGTCGTTTCCGGATACTGCTCGTCCAGCGATGAGCCCACCACTACGACATTGAATTGCCCGTTCTTCGGAAGGTTGATTCGCGTGACCGTGCCGTTATCGCCGTCGCCCGCGCCCTGGCCCGCGCCTTTGCCGGAACCAGACCCGGCATTGTGACCGCTGCCCTGGCCTGTCCCGCTTCCCGATTGCGAACCCGACCCGTTCCCGTTGCCAGCTGCGGGAGATGAACCGTTGCCTGCGCCCGACCCTTTTGCGGAAGTTCCACTCCCGGCACCTGCCGACTTCCCCGTACCGGTCTGGCCCTTTCCGGTAGTCTTGTCGTTCCCCGTGCTCCCGGATTCTCCCGAGCCGTTTTGCAGAGTGTTCGGCGTTTTCCCGGTTCCCAGCCCGCCCTTTTCGGTTCCCTCCGCTGACTGGTTCGCCGCCGGCATGCTGACGACTCCCTGGTTCATATGCAGATCCGAAGCCGACAAGACGGCCGCCGGTGTGGGCTCGATGCTCGAAATCGAACCCGTCTCCGGCATGGTCTGCACGTCCAGCTGACGATTCAGAATTACGGGAGCCGACTTGCTCGTCACCGGCATCGGCAGCTTCGAAGTGAAAGGCGTCGGCGAAATATCCAGTTGAGCGATCCGGGTTTCCTTATTGGGAAAATTCAGTTTCGGCTTGTCCAGCGTGATGTTCGGCGGCTGGGGCTTAGGTGGCGTAAGCACCTGCACCTTTGGCCGGTGACCAGACCACAGCAGCATGGCCGGCAACGGCGTTTCTTTAGGAAGCATCTTGTCGGGATCAACGTCCGGCTCGATCAATGTCTGCTGAGCCAGTTTGCGCTTCATGAAACGAACACGACTCGATGCCGGCGCAGCGATCGAGTCCGGGGCTGGACTGTCCGCCCCGGCCGATGCCGCTTTTGGATACATGCTTCCGCTGCCGCCCGCCTTCTGAATCGGCGGATACGGCATATTCAGGCTTACGTGCTGCATCATGTACACGTCGGGCGTGCGCAGCCGGAATTGCGGAGAAAATAGGAAGGCGAAAAGTACGAGCGAAATCGCTGAAACGTGCAGCACCACTGAAGCCACCAGAGCCGACGGACTCCGGCGAGATTCCGGTTGCAACGAAAATAGGGTGATTGTGCGCGAAGACCTCATTCGCCGGATGAACCCCTCTCCTGTTTGCTGCCTGCTGGTGCTCGATACGGGGAACAGGCTTGTTGCTACGGGTGCGGATACTCGCTAACTCTCGCGATTACCGAGTTACACCCGGGATGGTCACACCTCTAAGGTCGCGTGATCCGTTGTTGTGCACGTCCCTTAAGTATGAACGTAGCTCAATAACTCCACAAGATCCTTCAGGTAAGAAATCCACTAAAGTCACACTTCAAGGATGGCCGATTGCTTGTCGTGCTTTCACGCTTTCGTACCATTGACAGAGCCATTCCCGCGTGTTGAGGTACGAGACACTGATGCAACGAAATTGCCTTGCAAAGCCGAAAATCTCAGGCGTTATTCCTTTCTAGGTACTTCGGTTTAGCGGGGTTAAATTCACTGCATACGCAATGCCGCATAGTGCTATACTCTAGCGGCATTCACCCATGCAGGTAGTTAACCATTTCGATTACTAACTCTGCGTGAAGAGGCCGCTACTCCCTGAGTCACAGCGCTTTCTGACGATGAAGAGTAGAACCAGGGTGCTTCACCTCACGAAGACAGGATTCTGATGAACCGAAGACTGGTAACCATCCTTCTTGCTGCATTCGTCGTAGCAGCTCTGTGCTCCGTGCTCGTCTACCGGTTGGTCGGCATGCGCATTGCTGCATCTAAACCGCAACCGTCGACACGCGTGGTTGCGGCCGCGACCGATATCAAAATCGGAACGGTGCTCAGCGCTCCGGATTTGACCACGGTTCAGATTCAGGGCACGGTGCCGAAGAACGCAATCCTGGACGCTAAAAATGCAATCGGGCGCGGTGTGACGTCCCCCTTGTATGCGGGCGAACCGATCCTCGACAACCGCCTCGCGCCGCTCGGATCCGGTGGCGGACTTGCCGCAACCATCAAGGATGGCATGCGTGCTATCGCCGTCAGAGTTGACCAGGTTGTAGGCGTAGCCGGTTTCGTGCTGCCAGGTATGCGCGTCGATGTCTTGGTTTCAGGCGTCCCGCCAAGTGCCGCTCAGGGGTCTGGCAATAACACTCAGGTTAGAACAGTGCTTCAGAACATCGAAGTACTCTCGGCGGGCACCGACATTCAAAAGGATGCAGAAGGCAAGCCGCAGCAGGTGCAGGTAGTGAATCTTCTGGTAACTCCAGAGCAGGCGCAAGTCCTTGCCCTTGCCAGCAATGAGACACGTATTCAGCTCGTTCTTCGCAACCCGCTCGATACGAAAGTGGCTCAGGTACAGGGAACCGCTATGACGAACCTTTTTGCCGAGCAGAATCCACCGCCAAGCAAGCCCAAACTCTCAGGGCCGGTGAAGGCCAAAGCAAAGGCGCCTGAAATGTTTACAGTCACGGTCATCAACGGCAGTACTAAAACAGACGAAAAATTTGCAGCGCCCGGGGGTAAACAGTGAACGCGAGAACTGGGATCGCCAAAACCTGTGTCAGCGCTTTGACACTGGTCTTCTGTGCTAATGGGGCAACTTTCGCCCAGGCGCCTCCTGCGGGTGCTCAACCGGCTGCAGCCACAAATCAGGACTCGACAAATGACCTGTCCCTGGCAGTCGGCAAATCGGTAGTGCTCGATCTTGCCAGACCAGTGGTCAGAATTGTTGTGGGCCTCGGAGGTTTTGCCGAGGCACAGGCGGTCAGCCCCACGCAGATTTTGCTCAGCGGCAAAGCTCCGGGAGAAACCAGCCTTATTATCTGGGATCAGACTGGAGGACGGCAGTTCTTCAACGTTTCGGTACGTCAGAGTACGTTCTCAAGTCAGGACGCACTTGATGGCGTCCGCCGTGAATTGAGAGCAGAGCTTCCGGGTCAGAACGTCAGGGTGAGTCAGGACAACGGAGTCATTTTCCTTCGCGGTACGGTCAGCAATCTCAATAACTCCGATCGCGCAGTCATGATTGCATCGACCGCAGGCAAGGTGGTCAACCTTCTCAATGTCAACGTTCCCGCGCCGGAGCCGCAGATCCTGCTCAAGGTGAGGTTCGCCAGCATCGATCGCACCAAGGAGAAGCAACTCGGTATTAACGTCTTCAGCACCGGCGCTGCGAACACGATCGGCTCGGTTACCACTGGCCAATTTACCGCTCCCGGAATATCGATTAGCGGATCAAGTGGAACAGTTAGCAGTGTCAATCCTCTCAACATATTTGCCTTTTATCCTGGCATCGATCTTGGCGTCACGATCCAGGCTTTGGAACAGAAGGGACTGGCTGAAGTTCTCGCCGAGCCCAACGTGTTGGCAAAGAATGGCCACCAGGCCAGCTTCCTCGCGGGCGGTGAATACCCGTATCCTGTGGCCCAGACTGGCGCGACAGGCGGTGCATCCGCTCCCATTACGATCCAATACAAGCAGTACGGCGTTCTGCTCGCTTTTCTTCCGACCATCACCAATCGAGGCACGATCCGCTTGCAGGTGGCTCCTGAAGTCAGCGCCCTCGACTACGCAAATTCTGTGAACATCGGCGGTGCGCAGGTTCCAGCTCTCACCATTCGTCGCGTAAAGACTGAAGTCGAACTGTCAGATGGGCAGAGCTTCGTGATCGGCGGCCTCCTGGACAACCGCGAAAATGAGAACTTCCAGAAAATCCCATTCATTGGCGATATTCCGATTCTGGGCAAATTCTTCCAGTCCATGCAAAGGACCAAGTCCAATACGGAATTAATCGTCATCGTCACACCGGAGCTCGTGAATCCGATCGAAGCCGGCGCGCCTCTTCCGGAATTGAAGTACCCGACAGGCTTCCTGCCTCCGAACTCACCTATACCGATGCACACTCCCGACCAGCGGGCTCCCGGTTCAACTCCTGCGCCTCCGCCTGCAACCATTCCGGTGGAGAAGCTGATAGAGAGCATGAAGCCGGAAACTCCGCTAGTTCCGGAGGGTGGTATGTCCGTCGGCGGCGGTGGTAGTGGCGGCACAGCGAACAATCAGGCCGCTCCTCAATGATGTTTGCCTAGTACGGCTGTCCGTTAGCCCCAGTGAAGAACATTCACTGGGGCTTATCCTTGTGCCATCGTTCGAGCTGCGTGAAGCTCGAACGCCTCATTTCATTTCCCATCGAGGGAATAGGAATAGGACCCGAACCCAAATGACCGCACCGCTCAACAACGATTCGTCTTCTGGGCACGAAACCTCCGGACGCGCTCATGTCGATGCGGGTCTTGTGAGAATCGTGAACCTCACTCGCAAAACAGAGATCGCGCAAAGGGCCGAGGTGGCCGGCAGCGGGGCAAAGCGATCCAAAGGTCTGCTTGGTCGAAAAGGCCTCGCGCCAGGAGAAGGTATGTGGATCGTTCCATGCGAAGCGGTCCACACCTTCTTTATGCAGTTCCCAATCGACCTCATCTATCTTGATCGGGAGCTCCGCGTGAAAAAGACAAGAATGAGTGTGCCGGCATGGCGTTTGTCGGCGTGCCTCTCAGCTCATTCCGTGGTCGAACTCCCCGCAGGGACCATCAACAAGAGCCGCACCGAAAAGGGCGACTTATTGGAAGTTGCGCCCCCAGCATGAAAACGCCGTCATGGTTGCCATCGCTGGTCTTCGTCGGCTTCGTCGGCAGCATTCTATATGCGGCTGCTTTCATGGCCGCCGCCGCCCTGCCTGTCCAGGATTTGGCTCAGTACTGGTCCGCAGCCCATCTTGTGGGCCAAAATCCGTACTCCTCGAAGCTCGTGGCCGACCTTGAGCACTCCAGCGGAATTTTCATTGATACCCCTCTTGTGCTTAAGAATCCGCCTTGGGCGATCCCCTTCATTTTGCCCCTGGGGCTTTTCAGCTACCGTGTTGACTTTGCGCTTTGGACAGTATTCAGCGTCATGGTTGTCTTGTTCTGTGCGCGGTCAATCTGGCGCGAGCTAAAGTTGCCAGATTCCCTCGTCCCAGTTGTGTTGCCTTTGGTGTTCGGGCCGACCATTGTTCAGCTCATGCTCGGCCAATGGACCGTCCTCGTCCTCCCTGGTCTCACCATATTCTTGATCGCCGTAGGGCGGAGGCAAGACTGGCTTGCGGGAGCGTCACTGCTGCTCCTTTTAGGAAAACCACACCTGACGCTCCTGTTTCTTCTCGCGGTTGCACTCTGGGTCATCCGCGAAAAGCGATGGACTGTTTTCCTTTCAGGATTTCTCGCGTTTGTCGCAGCGAACCTCATCATCGGACTTATAAACCCGCGTATATTTGGCCAGTTCTGGGAACGCACGGGTCAGGTCGTCCAGGAAACGTACGTATATCCGAATATGGGCGGCTTATTGTTTCTTATCTCTGGGAAGCACGCACTCGCGCTCCTTCCTCAGTTTGCGGGTTTGATTTGGCTCGCATTTTATTGGAAAACCCACCGTCAGAATTGGAACTGGTGGGATCACGGAATGTTTGTAATTCTTTGTTCGATTCTCTTCAGTTATTACAGTTACCCCTATGACGAAATCCTGGCCTTACCGGCACTCCTGATTGCGTTCGCGAGCGGTAATCGCCGACGCTTTCTGGTGGCGTTCACTCTTACGAATCTCGGATATTTTATCTACATCTCCGGACTTGCCGGTCGCCTTGGATTCGATTTTATGTTTCTCTGGTGGACGTCACTGGGCTGGCTCATTTCGGTTTGGCTGGCGCATTCTCAGGGATTCAGATATCCCTCTGACCACCTTGCGCGAGATGTTGAAATCCTCGACCCTCGCCCTGATTCGAAATGAATTGGATTGTTCGTGAACTGAACTTCCACTCATTGATGAGCGGCTGGTACGGTTGCCGGTGCCGGCCTGCTTGCCTGGGCAATTGCCAAAAGACTTTGCCCTATGGGCGGAGCTGACACGAGTTTTTCAGCTTGATTTGCAATCGGAAAAATCAGGCGATCAAAAAGCCATACTGCCGGCTTCTTGAAGGATCGCTTCCTCAGCAAACAGAACATCAACCACCATGCGAAATAGCCAATCAGATTTTGATAGTGAAGGCTTTTGATCCTGAACCCCGCTGCTTCCAGCTTCCTTCTTAACTCCGGCAGCCTGTAACGCCGGAAGTGCCCGAAATCGCGATCAATTGGAGCGTAAATTTCCGGTCGAGCCGGGACAAATAGACAGAGTGAGCCCCCCGTGCCTTGGAGCAATTGGAAATACTTCGCTAATTCAGCTTCGTCCTTTTCAATATGCTCGAGCACATTCACGCTCAAGATCGCATTCCAACTGGTGTTTTCTTGTAGATCGGCGATAGTGCCCTGGACCAGATAATGATCAGGAAGGCTGGCTCGTATTCGCGCGCAAAATGCTGCGTCGGGCTCGATCGAGCATAGCTTTTCAATCGACGATAAAGCGCGGAGCTCAGCCGTCAGCTGGCCAATGCCGGCTCCCACTTCGATGACATTCCCTTGCAGAAAAGGGCCGAATTCGCGAAGAAGAGCGGCACGATAGTTCTTCGCCTCTCCGAGCGCCTGGAATTCGAAGTCCTCTGAACTGGCCAACGCATTTGGAGCGCTGCTCATCTGCTCAGGAGATTGTATTTGACTATGCACCATAGAGCCCTGACTCCGTCGCGCCAGCCGATCTTCTTACCCTCGGCGTATGTGCGGCCGCTGTAGGATATTCCAACCTCATAAACCCGGAGCCTCGCCCTGGCTACCTTCGCGGTGATCTCTGGCTCGAACCCAAATCTGTTTTCAGCGATCTTGACGTTCTGGATCACCTCGCGCCGAAACGCCTTATAGCAGGTCTCCATGTCAGTGAGGTTCAGATCCGTTGCCATATTCGAGCACAGCGTAAGGAACATGTTTCCGATGCTGTGCCAGAAATACAAAACGCGGTGAGCGCCCAGACCTCCCCGGAACCTCGAACCATAAACGACATCCGCTTTACCCGCAAGAATGGGATTCAGAAGCAGAAAATACTCCTCCGGGTTGTACTCCAAATCAGCGTCTTGAATTACGACGATGCTGCCTGCCGCTTCCGCGATACCGGTGCGAAGAGCTGCCCCTTTCCCTTGATTCACTTGATGTCGGACGAGGCGAATGCGCCGGTTCTCGCTCGCAATCTTCTCCAGCAGCTCGCCTGAGCCATCGGATGAGGCGTCGTCGACGACGATAAGTTGCTGCACCGGGCGCTGAGAAAGTACCTCGCAAATAACTTCCTCCACCGTCGCCCGCTCATTGAACACCGGCATGACGACGGATACACAGGGTGACACATCGTCATTGCACCTTACTTCTGGCATGAATAGCTCGTGTGAAGTGGAAGAAAATCGCGATTGTTCAGTTAATATAGCGGAAAATGATCAGGCACACTACGGATGAGTTTGCAGACAAATACTGAAGGTAATCTTTGAGCCAGCCCGAGACCTTTGCTCAATTGCTGTCGCTCGGCGTCAAAACGAGCCTCAGTTATGTAGATGAGCCCTTCTCATGACATGAAAACATACAGTTCATCGATAACTGTCATGTGACTCCAAAACAAGCGTAGACGAGCCGCCCCTGGTGCCGGACTGAACCGTTGATAAACATGACCAAGAAGAGATTGAGCATCCTTTCTTTATTCGCGTTCTGCGCGATGATTGCTCTCGTCTGGGGGCTCATTCAGGCGCAATCCGAGCGCGGCGTAATCCTCGATTACCGGGTGATGGATCTGGGTGCTCGATGCTTGCTCCAGCACGGCGATCTCTACAAAGAATCCGAAATGATGCGCGTCTACGCTGCCGAAGAAGGGTCTCGCGCTCCCGTTCCAGATTCCCAGGGCGGCCGCTTTCTTGCCACACTTCAGGTCTACCCCCCAAGCGCAGAGCTCTTCTTCGCGCCCTTCGCCCTTCTGCCCTGGCCCGTTGCCTATTGCACGTGGATTGCGCTAACCGTCGGCCTGATGATCCTGGCAGCTTTTCTGATGTGGGATGCTGCCCAAATCTATGCTCCTGACCCACCCTTCTTCCTCGCATGTATCGTGCTGGCAAATAGCGGAATTCTCTTTTCGGGTGGAAACCCGGCAGGAATCGCGGTGAGCCTTTGCGTTATCGGTTCCTGGTGCTTCTTTCAAAAGAAATTTCAATGGGCGGGTGTGTTCTGCATGGCCGCCAGCCTCGCCATCAAGCCTCACGACGGTGGCCTTGTCTGGTTTTATGTCTTGATATTGGGTGGAGTGTTCCGGAAACGGGCACTTCAATCTTTGGCAGTCGCCACCGCTTTGGGTGTTGCGGGCATCGCCTGGGTCTCTCAAATCTCCCCGAATTGGTCTCAGGAATTACGGGCAAACCTGGCCCAGCTTTCTTCGGCCGGCTCCTACAATGACCCAAGTTCCGGCGTGCCCGCCTTGATGATTCATCTGCAGATAGCTGTGGCCGCTTTTCGCAACGAGCCTCATTTCTATAACGCGGTTACCTATCTGGTGTGCGCTCCGCTCCTCCTCCTTTGGTTTTACGTGACTCTGCGGATTCGCATTACCTCAAAGTCAATCTGGCTGGGTGCTGCTGCCATAGCCGTCGTCTCGTTGCTCCCGGTTTACCACCGCCCCTATGACGCCAAAATCCTTTTACTCACCTTGCCCGCTTGCGCTGCATTGTGGGCTGAGGGAGGCACTGTCGCCTGGCTGGCTGTCGCCTTTACCGGGTTCGGCATTCTTGTAACTTCAGATATTCCAGTGGCAGTCCTGTCCATGGTCGATGCTACAAGCTACTCAAAACCCGGCGTCTGGAATGAAATCAAACTTTTGCTGGTTACTCGTCCAGCTCCATTGATTCTTCTGGCTATGGGCGTTTTTTATCTTTGGGCTTACGCAAGACTCTACAAAAAGGAAAGAACCTCTATTCCCCCCGTTCATCCACCGGCAGAAATCTCTGAACGAAATTGAAGCCCGGTTCGACAGCAGATCTTCCATAAATGATTAACGATTGTGGCACCGACGTAACTCCAGGCGATTCCTCTGAATCCACTCTCGAATACTGAGTTGCTATAGTGAAAACCGATGCGTCCTTCGGCTATAGCACCATCAGACATCAACAAAGAGGTCGAGGGTGTCGCTGTACCTTCATCCGGGCGGGTTCACTATGCATTGATGGCTTGCAGCGCCGCGATGCTCGCTTTCTGCGTCCTGGCTGCCCCACCAGGAGCTTTGCATGCAGCGATTCCCTCGATTGAGACCGTGCTTCTGCTCACGCCGCCCCTGCTGGTCCCCGCAGCGATGTTTCACGAAAAAAAATCCTGGGCACGTCGCGACGCAATTCTCATGTTGCCCTGGACTCTTTTGATCGCAGTGCTTGTAACGCAAGTCGCTCCAACCACCGCGACCTTCGCCTTCCCGCTTCGAGACGAGTTATGGCGCAGCTTCGACGAACATCTAGGCATCAATATTCCCGCCATCATGGCTCTTGCCGGCCGCCATCCAGCAATCCAGTCGTTCCTGTTTTATGCCTATGCCTTTGCGCTTCATCCGCTCCTGCTATGCGCAATTTTCATTCCCACCTTGCTGGGCAGGAAAGAAGTGGCCCAGAGATTCGTGCTGGCAAACGCTTTCAGCTTCGTTCTGGCTTCGCCGATCATGCTCTTTTTTCCTGCTATCGGACCATGGGCTGGCTGGCACTTCGCGCCAGATAAACTCCAGCAATCGTGCGAGGCGACCATTTATGCTCTGCGCCATGGATCCCTGTTCGTGAAGGATAACTTCGGCGGAATTGTCTGCCTGCCTTCCTTTCATGTCTTCTGGGCCGTCGTCTCGGCCTATGCGCTCTATCCGTTCCGTTATCTCCGTTATCCAGCCATTCTCGCGGCTGTGCTGATCACGATCTCGACCATGACGACCGGTTGGCATTACGGTGTCGACGTGATCGCTGGCCTGGTCATGATGGCTGTGTCTACTTACATCGCAGATTCTGTGATTTACGGAAGATTCAGATGGCCGTTTGCAGGTAGATCCGCCCGTAAGCAATCTATTGCACTTGGACGTTCAGAGCCCGGCACAATCCCGTCGCGTGTTTGCGAATAACACTTTCGTGTTATATCGGGTCAGTCGACAATCTTTTGTCAACCCCTTGGAAGACACCAAGGTTACACCTTTCGTGCTATCCACTTCCATAACTGATTGACTTCTAATGAAACCAAGTGCTAAAACCAAAAGCACAACACTTGCTTCAAGCCATGCACCAAACCCAGTCTCAGACTGGAACCCCAACCCAGGAATGGAGAATTTTCGAATGAATCTGATGAAACTTTATCTCGTAGCGAAGTCTCTGATTGAGCGCGAAGAAGGTCAGGACCTCGTTGAGTACGCCCTCGTTGTTGCTCTGATCGCCTTTGGCGCGATCACCGGCATGGGCTACCTCGCGACCGGTCTGAACCACGCCTTCTCGCAGATCGCTCTGACCCTTACCACCAACGTGTACATAGTCCTGAATCTCAGGTCGTAATCAAAGCAACATCGCAGGGGAGCTGGTCTTGCCAGCTCCCCTGTCGCATTGTTGAAGAGTAAGGTTCCCATTACTTCTTCTTTTCAAAGCAAGCCTGCTGAATTCAGTATCCTCAAGATCGCGCAAACTTGGACGCGCCTTTGAGCTCAGCTATCACCGCCGTGACAACGCTTTGTCCTGCGACCTTCGGCTGTTACATGTCTCCGATTTCGAGTTACTCTCTACGCCGGCGATATCGGCTTCGAAAAGCAGAAAACAGCACATGCGACTCCGGCGGCTCTCGGTGGGTACAGGCACATGGGGTGTTCACGTCAATAAGCCCAGGGCTCTAGTGCCCTAGCCTCACACGAATGACTTCAACACCTGAACAAACCGTCACCCTGACGATGATCGAGGGATGCTTCGCAGCCATCGTCTTCGCAATGTCATTCGCTTGGCCCGGTATGTTTGATCGGTGGTTCGCCCGTATTGAACGACCCCTTGCGCGGCTGGCGCGAAACAAAACGGCTGCTGTGCTCGTCGTAGGTTTGTCCGCTCTTCTCCTCCGGCTTGCCATCCTTCCCTGGTGCGGAATTCCTCTCCCATTCGTTCCCGACGACTTCAGCTTCCTTTTGGCTTCCGATACGTTTTCTCATGGGCGCCTGGCAAATCCAACACCTCAGATGTGGATCCACTTTGAATCGATCCATATCGATATGCGGCCCACATACGTGTCCATGTATTTCCCGTCCCAGGGCCTCATCATGGCAGCCAGTCAGGTCCTCCTCGGGCAGCCGTGGTTCGGCATGCTGGTCATGAGCGCCCTTATGTGCGCCGGCCTTTGCTGGATGCTGCAGGCATGGCTGCCGCCAACGTGGGCTTTCGTGGGCGGATTGCTCGCCGTGTTGCATCTGGGCCTGTTCAGCTATTGGGTCAATACCTTCCACTCGGCGGGAACGATTGCTGCCCTGGGTGGCGCGCTTGTGCTCGGCGCCCTGCCGAGGTTCAAACGCCACCAGCTTTTTCGGCATGCGCTTTTAATGGCAGTTGGGCTCGTCCTCACCTTCACAACACGCCCATTCGAAAGCATGCTCCTGTTTATTCCAGTGGCGGCATCCCTCGTTTACTGGTTCAGAAAACTAGGAAACCAACGAGATTCGGCCCTGATTTTTCGACGGACCGCCATTCCGTTGCTGGTCGTTATCGGAGGCGCATCCTGGATGGGTTACTACGACTACCGGGCGTTCGGTAGTCCCTTTACATTGCCCTACACGGTCAATCGCGCGACCTACGCCATGGCGCCCTATTTCGTGTGGCAAAAACCCCGGCCCGAGCCCGCTTACCACCATTTGGAAATGCAGCGGTTCTATCACGAAGATGAACTCGACGATTATGAGCACGCACGGTCGTTCGCCGGATTCATCGGGATGACTCTCTTGAAGATGACTCTCGGCGTGCTTTTTTTCTCCGGCCTCGCTCTCTTGCCGCTGTTATTCATGGCTCGTCGGGCCTTTCTCGACCGCCGCACGCGCTTCCTGCTCATTTGCCTCCTCTTCTTGAGCGCAGGCATGCTCGTTGAGATCTTTCTGATACCGCACTATATGGCCCCCTTCACTGCGGTGATCTATGCGCTCGGCCTGCAGGCAGCCCGACACATGTACCAGTGGAGCCCGGGCGGCAAGCAGGTTGGAATGGCCTGGATTCGTTTAACCGCCACCCTGATTTTGGGTATGAGCTGCCTCCGGCTCTTTGCCCGGCCTCTCAACCTCTCCTTTCCGGAATGGCCCTCTTCCACCTGGAATTTCAGCTGGTACGGGCCCGATGTCTTCGGCACGGAGCGTCGCGACGTCGCCAAATCTCTGGAAAATCTTCCCGGCAAACAACTCGCCCTCGTCAGGTACAGCGCCAAGCACAATCCTCAGGATGAGTGGGTATATAACGCCGCCGAGATCGACAACGCCAAAGTAATCTGGGCTCGCGATATGAATCCCGCCGACAATCAGAATCTGATCAACTACTACAAAGACCGGAAAGTGTGGCTTGTCCAGCCGGACCTTGGTCCCTCGGTGACTCCCTACCCCGCTCCGGTGCACGATCAGGTAACCGCAAATGCTCATTGAGACATTTGTCCGGTAACGTATGACAATAGTCTTGGTGAGGTTGTTGCAATGATCGATGGAAAGCGCGTTGCCGTCGTGATGCCCGCGTACAACGCCGAAAAAACGCTGGAGATGACCGTCCGCGAACTCTCCGGAATCGTCGATATCAAGATCCTCGTCGATGACTCCAGCCGCGATCAGACGGCCACCCTCTCCAAGGAACTCGGCATTGATACCTACATTCACGACACCAATTACGGCTACGGTCGCAATCAGCAGACCTGCTACAGGGAAGCGCTTGCCGCCGGTGCCGACGTCGTCGTCATGGTCCACCCCGACTACCAGTACACCCCCCTGCTCGTGCCTGCCATGGCTGGCATGATTGCTTCAGGCGTATATGACATGGTCCTGGCCTCGCGCATCCTGGGAGGAGGCGCCCTGCGCGGCGGAATGCCGCTTTACAAATACGTCTTCAACCGCCTCCTCACCGCGTTTCAGAATATCTTTCTCGGCGTGAAGCTCTCCGAGTATCACACCGGGTTCCGCGCCTTCTCCCGCGAGCTTCTGGAAACCCTGCCCCTGCTCGAAAACTCCGACGACTTCGTCTTCGACAACCAGATGATTGCTCAGGCCGTTATGTTCGGCTTCCGCATCGGAGAAATTTCCTGCCCCACGAAGTACTTCGAGGAAGCTTCCTCCATCAATTTCAAACGCAGCGTCCAGTACGGCTTTGGGGTTCTCGCCACGTCGGTCACCTTTGCTCTGCAGAAGCTCGGCCTCATCCACCTCGCCCGCTTCGATGCGAAAGGGCGCAAAGTCACCCACCCACCCTACTCTGAGTACGCCCGTCGTGCTTAACCAGGACGGATAGGCAGATGCATATTGCGAACCTCCACACGAAAGGGAATTGAGCTACTCGCATGGCGTCCGTAACAGCGTCGCAGATCCTGGGCTCTGTTCTGGCTGTTCCCGCTTTCCTTCCCGCTACTGTCTGTACTGGATACGTCGCCGCCTGGTTCACCAATCTGCACGGATTCCGTCAACGCTCCCTGGTGGAGCGTCTCTTCTGGTCCGTACCTCTTTCGATATCCGTTTCCACCATTTCCTCCGTTCTGATTGCCAAAGCGCTTTCGTTGAATGCGGTAGTTGCGTTTTTCCTCGCGTGCGCCTTCATCTTCGTGGCGATCCTGGCACTGGAGCACGTCCAGCGAAACCGTTCCCGATCCCCATGGGCCGTCGGCTGGCGCCCCCTCGGCGCGACAGCACTCCTGCTCATCATCGGGTGGACAGCGCTGGCAATCCTCTCTCTCGTCGACATCCAGCGTGGCGATCAGCTCTTTATGAGCCTTACCATCTATGACCACGCGCCCCGGGTCAACTGGACTGAGAGCATCCTGCGCACCGGCGTTCCGCCCCACAACCCGATGTACTTCTATATGCAGCCCGCGCCCATGCGCTACTACTACTTCTGGAACGTGGTGTGCGCCGCCGTCGCCCGCATGGCACATCTACCCGTCCGTGCCGTCTACATCGCCAGCTGCATCTGGGGTGGATTCATTCTGGCTGCGATCATTGGCCTTCTCCTCAAGCATTTTCTTCGCACCGGCGCACATCTTCGCCGTCAATTCCTGATCGCCGTTTCCCTGCTTCTCGTCTCCGGCCTAAATTCCATCGTCGTTATCGCCAGGGCCATCTCCGGCCGCGGAGGCCTCCCCGGCGCCCCGCAGATATGGTCAGTCGCCCAACTGAACAGCTGGTACGATTCGCTCCTCTTCGTGCCCCATCACATCTCCAGCGTCGTCTGCTGCATGTTCGCTTTTCTGCTCGCGTGGATGGACCGCAGCCAGAGCATACGCGAATACGCAATCGTTGTAGCCTTCATCTCCGCTGCATTGGCCAGCGCATTCGGACTCTCCATCTACGTCGCCTTCGGATTCTTCCTCACCATGTTGGCATGGGCCATCTGGCAGCTTGCCTCCCGTCAATTCCGTCCTGTCCTCCTCATGGCTTCCGGCGGTGCGGGCGCTTTGGTCCTCCTCATCCCTTATCTCCTCGAACTCCGCGGCAGCTCGTCGGGCCTGCACGGCGGCAGCATGTTCTCCTTTGCGGTCCGCGAAACCTTTTCTCCTGTCCCTCTCCTCGAGTCAGGCCTCCTCCATTCGTTCGCTCAAGTTCATCCCTGGGCCGCTCTCAATCTGGCTCGTCTTATTCTGTTGCTGCCCGGAGTCGCCGTCGAACTCGGCCTCCTCCTGCTCGTCGTCATCATCTATGGGGTGCCGCGCCTGCGCGGAAACGCGCCTCTCTCCTCCGCGCAGAAGTCACTTCTGTTCATCGCCGTATCGGCCTTGCTTCTGTCTTCTTTCGTTCGCTCCAACGTCCTCGACATCAATGACTTCGGCGTCCGAACAGCCCTTTTCCTGGAACTCATCGCCGTACTCTTCGCTTCAGAGCTCATTTCCGCTCGAAGATCAGCCGATCCCGGCGCCGATCCCAACTGGAAATATTCCCTCGTTCGCTTCGCGATTGCCCTCGGTATCGTAACCACCATTCATCAGGCAATCATCCTCCGATTCACCATTCCCATCGCCTTTACCGTCGCGCAGTCCCGTTCCATCCATGACCCCGTAGCCAAAAATCTCTCTCATAACGCCTATATCTCTGCCCTCGGCTACGACCAGCTACACCAGGCCATCCCCCTGTCCGCAATCGTTCAGCCCAATCCCGCCGGGGACAATCCATTCTGGAAACTCCCCGACCAGGTCAACATGAACCGGCAGACCGTCATCGTCTCTGACAAGCCATTCTGCGGCGCCGAACTCGGCGGCGACCCCTCAGGCTGCACCACCCTCGCCGCTGCCGTCGACGCCCTCTTCCACGACGCCTCCGCCGAACAGGCGCGCGCCACCTGCCGCACCTACCACATCGACTACCTCGTCTCCCGCATCTACGACCCCGCATGGCAAGATAAGCAAAGCTGGGTCTGGACCCTCAACCCCACCGTCTAGAACCCCGAGTTCCGCGCCCTGGATTGCCGATGATTGGCACCGTGATTGCAACTCAAACTCCCATCGCCGGCGAGCGCGACGCGATACCACCGGACGATCGCTCCCCACCTCGAGCCAGAGAATCTCTGCCCTGGATGGCTGGCGGGGAATTGCCATTCTGCTGGTGCTCTTCGATCACGGACAGGACTCTCTGCTCCATCATTACCTGCGGCCTTGGGCGCAAACCGGCCAGCACGGAGTCCTGATCTTCTTCGTCTTGAGCGGGTATTTGATCACATCCAACCTGCTCAAAGGTCCCATCGACCTCAAACGCTTTTACATCCGGCGTTTTTTCCGGCTTATGCCTGCAGCCTGGACATTTCTGGCCACACTGCTTCTCATCGATCTCGCTTTCGGCGCTCGCCTGACTCATTGGGGCGACATCGTGGCCTGCGTCTTCTTTTTCCGAAACTTCTACCCGCAGACACTGGGGAACGTAGATGGGCATTTTTGGTCGCTCTCTATCGAGGAACAGTTCTATCTCGTCTGGCCGGCCGTCCTTCTGTTTGCCGGCTTCCGGCGGAGCCGCTGGGTCGCCGCTGCCGGAATTCTCGGTTGTGGGGTCTACCGCTGGATCTTCTGGGAGCGCTACAGCACCGGCACAATCTCCTGGTACACCCAGTTCCACGTTGACGCGCTTCTGGCTGGATGCCTCATGGCTCTACTCCTCGATGATCCACGCAATCGCGAGTGGATCACTCGCTGGTCCCGACGCCTCGCCATCCCTGCGCTTCTCGTTCTTCTGTATTGCATCGCGCGCGTGAGCGGACTATCCCTCATGCTCGAGAGTCCGGCAGTAGCCTTCCTGATCGTCGGATCCGTGCTTTACTCCCAATCCGTCCCGGTCCGTCTGCTTTCCCTCCGGCCGCTTGCATTCCTCGGCCTCATCTCCTACAGCGTTTACCTCTGGCAGGAGCTGTTCATGGGCTTCGACAGTATCATCGCCTGCTGCCTCATCCTGCCGGTCGCGCTCGGCAGTTACCTCCTGATTGAACGCCCCTTGACGCGATTCGGGCACAAGATCACCCGCAAGAAGGAGCCGGAAAACGTTACAGCCGGGAGATTCGAGACTGGGGGATAACGTGAGATCTTCCCCTGGAGATAACCTGGAGGCCGCTGATTGACCAGTTCCATGAACACGCCTGTTGCTGGCAAAATTGATAGGACAATGCCGGGAAATCGCGTTTTCTATCCAGCATTAGATGGAGTTCGCGGGATAGCCTTTCTGCTGGTCTTTTTTTTTCATTACGCTGCCGTCCCCTGGGGCTGGTCGGGTGTCAACGTCTTCTTTGTCCTGTCTGGTTTCTTGATTACGGGTATCCTGTTTGACTCACGGAACGATTCGCACTGTGCCCGCAATTTCTATGTGCGGCGGTTTCTTCGAATCTTTCCTCTTTTTTATGGCGTTTTTCTAGCAATTCTCCTTCTGTATCCTTTCGTCCACTGGCAGCTGTCGTTCTACTGGCTTGCCTGGCCACTCTACCTCGCGAACTTCCTTCCATTCATTTCCAAGTCAGTCTTTTCGGATGGCAGTCCAATGCAACTTGCTGCTTACGCGTGGCTCAGGCCAATCCAAATGCCTCAATTGACGTTCTATCTGGGGCATTTCTGGTCGCTGTGCGTGGAGGAGCAGTTCTATCTTTTATGGCCGTGGGTTGTATTCAAGGTCAGGAGTAGGCGGGCCCTGATAATCCTGTGCAGTGCAGTGGTGATTCTAGTTCCCATCCTTCGGTTCGTCTGTAGCGACTCGGCCCCAGCTTGGATGTTGAATGCGGATCTGCTGAACCGCGCCACCCCGTTCCAAGTGGATTCTCTACTCCTCGGCGGTCTCGTCGCACTGCTCATACGTGGCCCTCACGCGAAGCGACTGAATGCGATCGGAAAACCCTTCGCGTTGTGCGTTGCCATCCTGGCCTTTTCCGTATTCCTGAAGGGAGTCGTTCTCGCTTATCCGAATTGGCGAACCGGATACGTGTACCCTGAAGGAAAGTTTACTTGGGGCCTCACGTTGAGCAATCTATTGAGCGCAAGCATCATCCTTCTCGCACTCCAAACGGGGAGTCCACTTTCGCGGTTGCTCTCCTTCGGGCCGCTACGCTGGGTGGGGCGAATTAGTTATGGAGCCTATATCTTTCATGACATGTTTCACCTGGTTTTCCGCGCTGTCGTCCTCGTTCTCGCCGCCCATTTTAGATTTGTGTTAGAAAATTTCTCGTTCTTTATGTGTTTGCTGGCGTTGCCGTTTACCCTATTTGTCTCGTGGATAAGCTTTATAACTTTCGAGTCGAAATTTCTGAAAATGAAGGATCGATGGACGATGCATGTCGATTCTCGCGCAGTCGTGTCTGTGCCAGTTGAATGACCACGAAATCCGAGCACTGTACTAGTCGTGAACTGCAGTCGAAAGCACCTCAGCCATAATCTTGTATCCGGCAGCATTAGGGTGAATCCCATCGGCGCTCGAGTTCCTTACGGAGCATCCCATTTTCATCGACCATTGCCCCGTAGTAGTCGATGTACTGGTATCCGTGTTGAGCGCAAAATTCCTGCAGCCAACGGTTCGCTTCGAGGATGGCTCCGGGGGGAACTTTGGGAAACACCTCGCGGGCCGCTGGGGTGTAGTTGTGGATCGGAAGGAGGGAAGCAAACACGGGACGAATCTCGTGAATCAGCGCAAGTTCCGCCATCGTCTCGTCGTTCGATTTGAGATTCTCCAGCGTTTGTTTGTCGTCATCGGAACCCGGATTGCGCCAGATGAAATCGTTGATACCTGCCAGAATTACGACCGACTTGGGATGGAGATTTATGACATCCTGCCTGAAACGAACGAGCATGTCCGCACTTGTCTGTCCCCCGATCCCCCGGTTTACATAGTCGGCGCCTGGGAACGCCCCCTCTAGGTTCCATAGGAAAGTGATCGAATCGCCGAAGAATACGATCCGGTGTGGGTCAGGCGTGAGCTTCTCATTCGGCGTCCGATACTTTTGTAGCTCCCCGAGATCGTCTAGTCGTACCTGTTCAGGTGCCTTCAGAGGCACAGGTTTGGGCACGGTCGCCCTGGCGACGACCCAGGTCGCAACGAGCACTGCCCAGAATGTGAGTGCAAATAAGCTTACTTTCGCAAAACCACGCATGATGTGTTGTTATCAGTATCGCCCGAGTCCCCAAATTATCGGCCATCCTCGCCGATCCAACCTCGCCCTTTTCCTTATGATTATGGCGCGAAGCAGATTTAAGATGGATCGCTCGCAAGCAGATGCTGGCTGATGTGGTCGTGTGGACCTTGGAAAAGTAACACAAAGCATCGTGTCTTCGATATGAAAGATCTCTAAACTTTCGCTCAAATCATCCAGATACTCAGTCAAGGCTTCACAATCTCGATTTCGATAATCGTGCCAGAAGATACAGGAGGGCTTTTCTTTGGTTACCATTAAGAGAGCGTTTTTGGTATCCGCGCTCGCAGTGGGAACATCATGTCCGCCATCTACAAAAATCAGATCGACGCTGTTCGACCACGGTGAGCAATCGAACTCCAGTGAATTCCCGTAGAGCATCTTGATCTTCTGCCTCGCAGGACTCTTCGCAAAATCCAAATCAGGCGCAACGAGATGAATCTGCGTCAAGGGTAGCATCACAGTCGTCCTGCCTCAGGCCTTTTGCCGAGCTTTGATCCAGATCGAGCGTGAAGATCGTTGCTTCATCGGTGGAGTTCTCTGCCAGATTCAGAGTTGTGTTTCCTAGAAATGTCCCGAATTCGAAAATACCCTTTGCTGACACGATGCGGATACCGGCAATGATCAAGAACGTCTCAAGCAGACTGATGCCCACCGAGACCGCGCCGGCTGGGAATCGGTACGCGCGCCATCCTCTCTGAAATCGGAGATTCGAGCAGGGTGAAAAACTTGTAGGGCCGGATATGGTTCATGAGCGGATGATAGCTGCCCTTAAATATAGATGCCAATAGGATTAAGCAGCTATCCTAGCGATTAGTAACGAAAAGAAAACTAATCCGTGGCCAGCAGGGGCAACTTGAATGTCTCGAAAAGTGATCACGATCATGACGCCGTGCTTCAACGAGGAAGTCAACGTGCGCGAAGTCCATCGACGGCTCATGGAGGCCGCCGCCAGGACTTCCCGAATACCGCTTCGAACACCTCTTCATCGACAATGCCTCCACCGATCGCACCGTCGAGGTGCTCCGCGAAATGGCCGCCGAAGATCCGTCCGTGAAGGTCATCGTCAATGCCCGCAACGTCGGTGGTGCGCGATCAGGCATGCACGGTCTCCTTAAGGCCCGCGGAGACGCCGTCGGGGCTCTCTTCGCCGATCTGCAGGACCCCCCCGAGCTCTTCATCGATATGGTCCGCGAGTGGGAGAAGGGATTCCCCATCGTCGCCGCCATCAAGAACAGCAGCGAAGAAAACGGCCTGATGTACGGCATCCGGACCTTTTACTATCGCCTCGTCGCCCGCCTCACCAACGTCAGGGTCCTCGAGCACTTCACCGGATTCGGCCTCTACGACCGCTCCGTCATCGAAAAGCTGCGCAATGACTATCCTGACCCGCATCCCTATTTCCGTGGCCTGATCGCCGAACTCGGGCTGCCCATTTCAAAGGTCTTCTACACCCAGAAGCGCCGCGCTCGCGGCATCTCCAAAAACAACTTCTACACCCTCTACGACTTCGCCATGCTGGGCATCACCAACCTCTCCAAGGTGCCCCTCCGCCTCGTCGTCTTCGGCGGCTTCGTCTCCGCTTTCGTCAGCTTCCTCATCGGCATGTTCTACCTGCTCTACAAGCTCATCTTCTGGGCCCGCTTCAACGTCGGCATCGCGCCCGTCGTCCTGGGCATGTTCTTCCTCGGCTCCGTCCAGCTCATCGCCCTCGGCATCATCGGCGAGTACGTCGGCTCCATCCACACCCTCGTCCTCCGCCGCCCCCTCGTCACCGAAAAGGAGCGCATCAACTTCGACGAGCCTCCCGCCCCGCCCTCCTCCAGGTGAGTTCAACACGTCACAAATCGCTCCGGGAGCTCCTGCGCTACCTCCTGATCGGCGGATTCAACACTGTCTTCGGGTACAGCCTCTTCTCCCTCCTCAACTGGCTCTTCACGGGGATGGGCCGCTACAGCTATATGTACGCCACCTTCTTTGCTAGCTTGATCGGTATCACCGTTTCCTTCCTCGGCTACAAGTGGTTCGTCTTCCGAACCCGCGGCAACTACCTGGCTGAATGGGTCCGCTGCGTCAGCGTCTACGGCACCACCATGCTCATCAGCCTCGCCGGCATGCCCATCCTCGTCCCCATCCTCCAGCGAACCCTCTCCAGGCCCGCCCTCGCCTCCTACATCGCAGGAGCCATCATGACCGCCGTCACCGTCGTCTTCGGCTTCTTCGGCCACAAAAACCTCTCCTTCCGCGAAGGCTGGTCGGTCAAAAAATAGTTCTCCGGCTTTGCAGGTAATTTCGTGCTTTTATGCATAATCGATATTGGGGATCGAAACAGATCATCCGTTGAGCAGGGAATTGACCGGGCTTTGTCTTCACACCCCGCTAAGTCGCTTTAAAAGAAGAATCTATGGGTAAGTGGAATGATCTCAGGAATTTACAGCGTGAGTTTGGCGCGGCATACCCTTTAGAATCAGTATTTTGTGCCCAGAATAACATGGGATACCCCCGGGGGATTGCCGCACCGGTCACCGGTAGCTTTCCACTGTCCTCCGGAATCCCTCTTCGATGCTGGTCGTCGCCTCCCACCCCAGGGCCCTGATCTTCGATAGATCCAGTTCGAACCCCGGCACCGGGCTGGCCATGTACCGGTCCCCAGTCTCCCGTGCCTGCCGCACCACCTTGGACCCCGGAAACAGCCTGCACAGCGTCTCAGCCAGCTCCAGGATCGAGCACTGCGCCCCGCTGCCCACGTTGTAGGCCTCCCCCTCCCCCCCTGCAGCAGAACCTTGAAGAACCCCACCGTAGCGTCCGCCAGGTAGCAGAACGGCCGTCGCGCGCTCCCATCGCTCTTCAGAACGATGTCTCGCCCCGCCACAATGTCCGCAACAAAGTCCGCGAACACCCGCCCATCGTTAAGCTCCATTCCCGGCCCATAGGTGTGCGAAAGCCGCACAATCCTGACCGGCACCCCATATTGCGCATGCCAGCAAGTACATAGGGTCTCCCCGGCCCTTTTCCCCTCCGAATAACAGGACCGCACATTCAATGGATCGATGTAGCCGTAATCGCTTTCCTTCACCTTGACCGAAGGATCGCTAGGCTGCCCGTAAACCTCTCCGCTGCTGAAGAATAGAAACCCTTTGCTGCTGGATTCGTGCGCCAGTCGCAGCAAGTGCTGCGTCCCGATCACATTGGCTTCAAACGTCCCCACCGGATCGCTTCCAAAGAACTTCGGGCTCGCCTGGCTCGCCGCATGAATCACGAAATCAACTGGCTTTTGCCCCGCATACCCTTCCCGAACGTCCTGAACATGCACCGTCAGGTCAGGCCTGCTTACCAGGTGCCCAAGCCTCCGCATTGCCTTCTCACGATTCCTCACCATCGCGACCACGCGAATCCCTGCACCTCGCGTATCGTTTAGAAACAGCAGTGTTTCCAGCATGTAAGCCGGAACAAACCCGCCCGCGCCCGCGATGAGCACTGTCTTTCCGGAAAACTGCTCCCACGGAAGTTCGCTGGAAGTGATCCGCTTCAGATCTTCCTGGACAATTGGGTGTCTCTCAGTCCGCACGCGTCCTCCACCTCCGCATCCGCCCTCAATCCCGCTCAATCTTCAAGCGGTGGAATGATCATCTCTGCCCGGAACTCCTCGCGCGGCAGCCTCGGCGCCATATCCTCCATTGGCAGACTCACAATGGTTCCGTCGGGCCGGATCATCGATGTCGCGCGCGGAGCCGTCACCTGGTCCGACGAAACATTCACCGCAACCACCATCGGCCCCGGCGTTTCCAGGATTTCGCTCACCTTTTCGCGAATCCGGTCATGGTTCCTGATCTCGCAACTCGCAATTCCATAAGCCTCTGCGACCTTGCAAATGTCAGGCAGAGTCAAATGACTTGATGGATCGCTGCCCACCAATCTGCCCTGAAAGTGCGTCTTCTGCGAAGTGATAATCGACGCGTAGTTCCCATTGCACAGGATGAAATACTTGATCGGCAGGCCCAACCGCCTCACCGTTTCCAGATCCTGGATGTTCAGCTGGAAACCGCCGTCTCCATTCACGCAGATCGTGCGTCGCTTCCCACTCGCAAGACAAGCCCCGATCGTGCCCGGCAGCCCTGTTCCCATGGCGCCCAGCGTCGGTGAGTTTACGACACGCTGGCCCTTCTTTAGTCGAAAACACTGAAGGAAAATATCGCTGCATGCCCCGGAACTGCCCGGCGCCAGAACGTCCTCGGGCGTGCATAGATCCGAAAGGACATCCACGAGAACATAGGTATTAACGATACTCCGTCTCATCCCAGTACTGAGGCAGAATCACCGGGTATTTTTCTCGCCATTGCCTGGTTCGTTTCAGCCACGGCCCGGTGTCTGGCAATAACACCTCATCGAGCTGCTCGAGCAATTCGGCGATGAAGTCTCTTGCATCAAAATTGGCGGCAATGTCGAGCGCCATATCGAACTTAGCCAATTCATGCGCATCCACGTCAACGATGATCTTTCGCGCACCTCGCGCAAAACTCCGGTGACTGAACGCGACTTGCGGCATGTCAAGCCGCGCTCCTATCACCAGGATGCAGTCCGAGTTCTGCTGCGTGAAGTTTGCGTCTCGTGAAGCAACCGATCCCGGACGTCCCGCAAAAAGCGCGTGATTCTCGGGCAGCATGTCCATCGACTTCCAAGTAAGCAGCGTCGGAATCTTCAGCCGATCGACCAGTTTCTCAACAAGCCCGTCGATATGCGCGGTTCTGGCTCCATTGCCGATGAACAGGACAGGGCGTTCAGCCCTTTGGAGTAGTGCGATCGTGCCTGCGGCTTGTTCGCGCAAGGTGCCTTGATTGAGAGATTCGACCTCCGCCTCGAAGCCCTTCAGTTGGGTCTCATCGACCATTGCCGATTGCACATCCAAAGGGATTTCAAGCCAGACAGGCCCTCGTCTGCCCTCGTTGGCAAGATGCCAGGCTTTCTCCAACTCAAAGCGAACGGCATTCGGATCAACAACGGTCTTCGCATACTTGGTTATCGGAGTGACGACCGAAATGACGTCCAGTTCCTGTGGCCCCATCGACCGGACCCCCCGGCCTGTCATCGAATCGGCCCGCTTCACCTGCCCGGAGAGAAAAATGCATGGCGTGGAATCAAGCCATGCCGCCGCGAGCCCCGTAACTGCGTTCGTGCCTCCGGGACCGGTGGTTACCAGCACCGCGCACGGCGTGCCTGTGAATTCGGCATGCGCGTGTGCCGCGAATGCGCATGCCTGCTCGTGCAGGCAACAGACATAATCCAGTCCCTTCTCGCGACCCACGGAATCGACCAGGTGCATGCATCCGCCGCCCGTAAGCATGAAGATCCTCCGGATCCCCACATCGTGCAGGTAGCGCATGACGTAATCCGATAGCTTGATCAAGAATTCACCGCCATATTTGTAAGCTGATCCAGCAGCGCTTCAATGCTGAGGGCACTTTTGTTCCAGGGTTGCGGATACAACAGAGTTTTCAACCCACGCAAGTTAGCCTGTGCGACGTTCTCTGCCGAGTCGTCTACCATGATGTCGCCGCACCTCAACCAGTCGAGAAACTCTCCCTTTGTCCGGTCATAGGCAGGGAACTGATCGTTCTCGCGCGTGTGCACCACGCCAAAGCATCTGATCCAGGCTCCAAAGTGCCGCATGACCCACTCAGCAACGTTGGGTGCGGAATCGAGAGGGCGCGCGGTTAAGCGCGATGTGCCGGAACTTCTCGCCATGCTGCTTCATCCATTCAAGCACCGCGCCATTCGGCTTCATCTCGACCGCCCGGTTCGTCTTCCTGAACTCATCCAGTGAGCTGAGGTATGCATCGCGGGAAATTCCGAGCACGGCGTGCGGCGGGTTGGACGTCAGTTCACCGTATTTGAGTGTGCAGCCGGGTCGATCTCGCAACCAGCAATACGTGAACCATTGCAGCATCAGATCGTTCAGCACATCATCAACGTCCCAAACGATAGTGAGCATTACCCGATCCAGTACGTCACAAATGTCTTCCTGTTCGAATTGGCCATAATCGCGGGATCAGAATAATGGGAGTCGTTCGTTGAATAGTTTGAAGAAACTTCTTCGATGATTGCCCCGTTCGTCGTCCAGAAAGAGTGCTTTATTCCATGTGAGATTGTGATCACGTCGTTGGACTTGTGATTACTTCTCTTGCCATCAAGTTCGACGATGACGTCTCCAAACAGGATGTGGTAGGTTTCGTCTTTCTGATTGTGCCATTGCTCAGGATGCTTCTGCCCGGGGAGGACAACCATCAACCGCTTGCAGTATTCACGATTCACCACAGTGATGGCCGTGATTCCGGTCTCGCGAAACTTCTCCAATCCGTAGTGATGAGATATCTCCAGGTCGCATTGTCCCGGAACCTGGACCTTGCTCTTCTTGATCAGGCTCTTCACGTCCGACACAATCTTGTGCACGAGTTCCCGTGTATTCCTCGCGTTCACATTCCCGCGCATTATCGCGCCATCACCTGGAATGTCGGACTGTGCAACATATTCGCTGTATTTCGAGAAATCTTGTGCGACCAGTTGGTCTCTCACGTTCGGCATGGCAAAGAACACGTTCGAGTGCTGGATCAGTTTCGCCCGCCCGAACCGGCCGCTTTACGAAAGCTCCGCGTGCCAGATCGCGAAGCGCGGCTTGTTCGCCCGGAGGTGCAGGGTAGCGCTTCTCGCGGTTGCCCATCATCGTGAACGCCTCGCAAGCTGACTTCAGCCAGCGCTTCACCTGTGCCGGAGTAGCGCTGTAAGCATTCAGTGCATACTCCTCTGTGGGCACACCCACATGTTTCTCAAACATCACCGCGCCCAAGGCGATGGCAATCTTGATTGCCTCGAAGTTATCCGGCCGCTCGTGGGTGGAATAGCCGATCTCCAACTCTGGATAGCGCTTTTGCAGAAGGGCGATCTGGCCCAGATGCAGGTGTTCATCCGGCGCGGGATACTCGCCAACGCAATGCATGATCGCCAGTGACTTGTCGCGATGCTTGAAGAAACTCACCACCCGGTCGATCTCTTCCAATGGTTCGCCCGCTGTCGATGCAACGACTGGCAGATCGTATTTGGCAATTCGCTCCAGCAACGGCCAGTCACTTACGTAGCAGCTTGGAATCTTCATGAAATCGAATCCGTGTTCAACTATCTTGTCAACGGAGATTTCATCCCAGGGCGTACACATCGACAAAAAGCCGGCATCGACGATTGCGTCCTTGAGCTCTCGATACCGATCCCATTGAAGGTGTGTTTCAGAGAAACGTTTTACATATTTCAGATCAAATCGATCCTTGTAGGCCGGATGAATGCAGGTGGCGATATCGCGGTACTGCAGCTTCACGCAAAATGAGTACGGGAATTCGTCGGAGACCTCTTTAAGCTCGCGGATGATCCGAATTCCATGTTCCACATCGCCCATGTGGTTGTTTGCCATCTCATACACGAAAAGAGGTCGGCGATCAGTGTTACCCATTTTCTTGAGTCTCCAAATCCTTACTTCTTTGCCAAATCCGCTGAACCCACGACTGCCAAACCCGCTCTGTGTGCACACACGAACCCGCGAATCACATCCGCCATGTAATCCAGCATCTCCCCCGTCAATCCTGGATACACCCCAATCCAAAACACGTTGTTCATTGCGAAGTCCGTATTCTTGAGATCACCGATCACCCGGAACTCGCAGCCTTCATACGCCGGCTGGCTGAGCAGATTTCCCGCCGAACAGGAGCCGGGTCCCGATCTTTTTCGCCTCCAGCGCCCGCACCAGGTCCTGTCGCTTGAAGGGCGCCGTCTCCCGCACCCCGATCGGAAAGCCGAACCATGACGGGTCTGCTTCCGGCGTCGCCTCGGGAAGCACCAGAACATCCTCCAACGGCTGCAAAGCTTTGAAAAGATGTCGAAAGTTTGCTTTCCGACGCTCGATAAACTGCGGCAACTTGTCTGATTTGCGATGCGCCCAGCGCCGCCTGCATATCGGTCGCTTTCAGGTTGTAGCCGATATGCGAATACGTGTACTTGTGATCGTATCCGCAGGGCAGCGAACCCAGTTGCCAGTCAAATCGTTTGCCGCAGGTGTTGTCTTTTCCCGGTTCACACCAGCAATCCCGTCCCCAGTCGCGGAACGACTCGATGATGAGTTGCAGAGCCGGCTTGTCCGTCAGCACCGCTCCTCCCTCGCCCAGTGTGATGTGATGCGCAGGATAAAAGCTGACCGTAGCGATGTCGCCGAATGTGCCCACATGCCGGCCCTTCCAGGTCGATCCCAGCGCGTCGCAGCAGTCCTCAATCAACCACAGGTTGTGCTTCTTGGCGAAGGCCGTAACCGCATCCAGATCGAAGACATTTCCCAGCGTGTGCGCAATCATGATCGCACGCGTCCTCTCGCTCCGGGCCGCCTCGAGCTGGCTTACATCGATTTCATAAGTCGGACAGCGTCACATCCACGAACACCGGCACCAGCCTGTTCTGGATGATCGGATTGATCGTGGTTGGGAACCCCGCCGCAACCGTGATGACCTCATCGCCGGGCTTCAACCGCCGCTCGCCAAGCTTCGGCGAGGTCAGAGCAGTGAGCGCCACCAGATTGGCCGATGAGCCTGAATTCACGAGGGATGCGCAGCGCACTCCCACAAAGCGCGCCAATTTGCGTTCAAATCCTCGGCGAACCGGCCGGTGGTAAACCAGGCATCCAACGCAGATTCGACAACCGCGCTCACATCAGCCGCGTCGATCACCTTGCCCGAAACCGGCACCGGTGTGATCCCCGGGCTTGAACTCGCTTGGCGGGAAGGCTTCAGCGAAATACCTGGGCCGTCAGGTCAAGAATCTGTTGCCGAAGCCGTTCACTGCCATTAGTCATCGGGGGCCACTTTCCAAGCATACCCAATCGATTCATCGCGGTGTACTGTATTACTCAAGGAAAACAACCAACGTACCAAGTTGTGGTCGGCTGCCGTGTGGTCATCGAGTTAGTCGGCAGCAAGGGGATGAAATGAAAGCAGTTATCCTTGCCGGCGGTCTTGGCACGCGGCTCAGCGAAGAGACACATCCTCGTCCCAAGCCGATGGTCGAAATCGGTGGCCGGCCGATCCTCTGGCACATCCTCAAGATCTATTCCCAGCACCAGATCAACGACTTCATCATCTGCTGCGGCTACAAGGGCTATCTGATCAAAGAATACTTTGCGAACTACTTCCTCCATATGTCCGATGTGACCTTCGACATGCAGGAAAACCGAATGGAGGTCCACCAGAGCGTTGCTGAGCCCTGGCGAGTTACCCTCGTCGACACCGGCGAGACCGCCGGAACCGGCGGCCGGCTGCGCAATGTCGCGCGCTATCTTGAGAAGCGAAGATGCCTTCTGCATGACCTACGGCGATGGCGTGAGCGACGTCGACATCACCGCCGCCATCGCCTTTCACAGGAAGCCACGGCAAGCAAGTCACCATCACTGCAGTACATCCCGCCGCCCGCTTCGGCGGCCTTAGCCTCGAGGGAACCGGGATCACTGCCTTCCAGGAGAAGCCGGAAGGCGAAGGTGGGTGGATCAATGGCGGTTTCTTCGTCCTTTCGCCATCCGTGATCACCGAGATTCCGGACGAGAGCACTTCGTTTGAGCGCGAGCCCATCGAGAGTCTCACCGCCAAAAAGCAGGTGCAGGCCTACTTCCATCGACGGCTTTTGGCAGCCGATGGACACGGTTCGCGATAAGCAGCGCCTCGAAGAACTCTGGGCTAGCGGGAGGGCTCCATGGAAGACATGGTGAACCCGTGGAAGGGTCGGCGCGTCTTCCTCACCGGCCACACGGGGTTCAAGGGTGGCTGGCTTGCGCTTTGGCTGGCCGGAAAGGGAGCGCAGATCCGAGGGTATCGCTCTCGATCCCTCGACTGAGCCAAACTTTTTCCGAACCGTGCTTCAGTTGCCGATGTCTTGGACGACGTCCGTGGCGACATCCGGGATTACTCCGACGCTTGAAGCTTCGATCATCAGACTTTGCTCCGGAAGTCGTCTTTCATCTTGCCGCCCAGCCGCTCCTGCGCCGCTCCTATGCGGATCCACTCGGCACCTACGGAACGAATGTGATGGGAACCGCCAATCTGCTTGAAGCTGTCCGCAAATCGTCGAGCGTTCGGGCAGTTGTGATGCGTCACAACCGACAAGTGCTACGACAATCGTGAATGGGTCTGGCCTTATCGCGAAAACGATCCCTTGGGGGGCCCGACCCCTATTCCTCAAGCAAAGCATGCGCCGAGATTGTGGCCGCAGCATATCGCGACTCCTATTTTCCAGTTGGACCGGTTGACGAACATCGCGTTGCGATTGCCACGGCACGAGCCGGTAACGTGATCGGCGGCGGTGACTGGTCCGAAGATCGTCTGATTCCTGATCTCATCCGCGGATTTGCATCCGGCAACCCGGTTCTCATTCGCCGCCCCGAAGCGATACGACCGTGGCAACACGTCCTCGAACCGCTCCAGGGCTACATCACTCTTGCCGAACAACTTCTCGCCCAAAATAGCTCGGGCCGCTTCGGCATTTAATTTCGGCCCTCGGATGACGATGCCTGGCCGGTCGAACGGATCGCCAACAAACTCGCAAGCCTCTGGGGCCCCGGAGCTCGCTGGGTCCACGACAGGCGACCAGCGTGCACGAAGCCCACTACCTTAAACTCGACTCCAGCAAAGCGCAGACCGAACTTGGCTGGGGACCACGACTGAATCTCGAGACTGCTCTGGAATGGACTTTGCGATGGTACAGAAAAAGCAAATCGGGCGCTGACATGGCTGCCGAGTCCCGGTCGCAGATAGCCCGTTACGAGAAGCTCTCGTTATTGGCATTTGATTGACTGGAGAGGCGCATCAACCCGATGCCGCATCTCTTGAAGGTTGACGATCGCAATTCACCGTTGGATTTGGATTTCGTTTCGGTGAATTGAGTCTTGCGACGACCAGAAGAAGAGGGAGCAACAGGCACAGGAATATCCCCACCCAGTACCCTTGGTGCGGGTTCGGCAGGATCACCATTGTCAAAAGGATCAGCACGTTTGGCGTTTGCCTCATCCACGCAGATTCGCTCTCATACAACCATGCCATCGGGATCAACAGCAGCAATGCGTCGTAAAGGTGCGCGTGCCAACTCACCAGAATGGTGGCAATAACCGCAGTGCAAAACGTCGGAATGCGAGCCGACCGTACGCTTGCGGCGATCGCGACGCACACAATTGATGCCGCAATCACCACAGCAGTATGAGAACCCAGGAACTGGCCGATTACCCCGCGCACATTTATCAGGATCGACGAATCCTCCTTGGCATCCGTCCCCCGGGTCAGCGCCAGGTAGTCCAGTATGCCCTGTCGTCCAACGACGACCGCAGAGATACCAAGCAGCGGGATCGAACCGAGTACGAACCCAGCCAGGACCTTCCAGTATCTGAGTCCGAGTATGGCTGCCAAGGGTACGACAAGCGGGAATTTGAAAAGTCCGAGCGCCAGCAACACTCCAGCCTGAATATCTTTATTTTTCGCGAATTGGTCGAATGCCAGAGCCACCAGCACGGCCAGGATGCCAATATCCTGGCCGTTCAGCAAAAGGGATAGCATCGGTGCAAAGGCGAAGGGCACGAGCAACTGAAATTCCGGGAAGTGCCGACGCAGGATGAAAGCGCACCCAAGCAGGCATGCAAGGTTCAGAGTGACCCACACAGCGTAAGCAGATACCTGCGGCAGGTAACTCAGCGGGACAAGCAGGATCAATTCCTGCGGAAGGTGAAAGAAGTAGCCTACAGAGTCATTCGCAGGATGAAATACATCCTGAAGTTGCTGGCTGTACAGTCCCCGTATATCGAATCGGGCCAGTTTCCCAGCCGTGTAAAACACTGGGAAACCGCCGGGTTCGGCATAAGCATATTGACGAAACGCGAAGGCAAAAACGACAGCGTAGAAAAACGTCAGAATCAGCAGGAACAAAGTCGACACATGGCGCTTCCGCACACTCTGGGCTCCCGGGAGTTCAGACATGATTGTCGATATTACAGGAACGCTGGCGCAGCCTGACACTCGTCGTGAAACCGACGTAAGAGTTCGGGCGCCGGTGCAAAATTCAGCTAAGGAGTAGTGACAATGAGCGTGCGTACATGCCGTCGTATGGAACGTACGCTGGAGTCAGCATTCAAATCTCCGCGCCGAAATAAATTAACTGAATCGGCCAACTCTCCGCGAATTGAGTTTCGATCGGAGTACACCCGCTGATAGACTTCATACTCTGTCAGAACCGGGAAGGTTCCCACCGTTCAGGCTCGTTTGCAGCGCACCCGGCATCGAAAGGCTCTCGTTTGCTAACAGCTGCGAATTATCTTTTCGCGGAGATTACCTCAGCGTTTATCCTTTTCCGCGCGAGTATTCTTTGGTTCCAATGAAGCCTATAGCAACCCATTTGACTTTGGTACCAACACTAGCTGGCGCCCTCATTTATCCAATATACTCTGGGCTGCATCACTCTGGTAACTGTCGCCGAGGCAATACCAATACCTCCTTCGTCTAGCAAGCTCGCCGTCTCATCGTTCATCTTTACGCTGGGCAACTAGCAGGCAAACTAGAAGACCGCTCTTCGTGTCTTCTTTATGGCTCTTCCTTGGCCCTGGCCTTTTGTTTGGCGACCAGACGCTGCATGAACTTGGGCCCCTCTTTTTTGGAGCCCTCGATACCTTCGTACAGTAACAACTCGCAAATTTGAGAAAGAGCCCTCTGTTCTTCGTTCGCGATGCGCTCCAATTCGCGCTTGAGTTCCGGAGCTACACGAAATGCTAGGAATTCGGTCTTGGCCACACCCGAAATATATTTGTTTGCGCAATGACGGAGCAATATGATTGACATAGTTAACAATGTAAGTTATGTTATCTAATGATAACACTGGGTGCTTAATGAAACCTCCTACACGTCAATCAGACACAAGGCCGGTTCCGGACATAAAGAAACTACTTCGAGAAAATCTTCGAATTGCCAGGAAAAACTCCTTCTTTGCATCTCGATCAATTGATCTTCTCGCCGCAATTACGAAGGAATTTGGCTTTTCCCTCAACGGAGGCGAACTCCAGATCATTGACGGCAGCTGGTATGTGACCCACACGGGCCTTCTTCGGCTGGCACGCCGCAAGAGATGCCGCGGAATCCATGTCGAAGCCGTCGATTCGCTGTGTGATTCCGCGGCAAATCGCTTCGTCCTCAAAGCGACGGTCTTCCCTTCCAAGAGCTCCTCCGGTTTTGTCGGCTATGGCGACGCCGATCCGTCCAATGTTTCATCTCTGGTCCGCGGCGCCGAGATGCGGATCGCCGAGACGCGAGCCGTCAATCGTGCCCTGCGCAAGGCCTACGGCATCGGAATCTGCTCGGTCGAGGAGATCGGAACCATCCCGACGATCCGGCTCGAGCCAAGTTCCCACCGCAGAACGGCAAACGGCAACGGGCAATGGAACTGGCCCCAAGGTTCGCGACCGGCTCTGCCAGATCATCCGCCAGCACAAGCTCGACCCCGAACTGGTCAAGGCCTACGCCGTCGACTTCTGCGGCACCAGGACGCTCCGAGACGCCAGCAGGGAACAGGTCGAGAACTTCGTCCAGCAGCTGGCCGAGCTGGCCGCAGAAGGACCGCGATGCCCTGCTCTGCCAGCTCAACAGCTATGCACGCCCAAAGCAGGAGGTGGTCGCATGAAACGCCAATTCCCAGGACTTTCTGAAACGGCCCGCGATTCGCAGTCCCGAGATTCCCGACGGCATCTTTCTCGTTCGCGTCGACAGCGCCCAACACCGCTGGCATGCCCAGAAGCCGTTCTATGTCCTTCGACTCTCGATCATCGAGCCCCGAGCGTCTGCCGGCCAGCTCCATTGTCAGTCGGCTCTACTGCACGCCAAAGGCGATGTGGAAGCTGGGCTGGTTCCTGCGGGATTTTCTCTACGATCCGGAACTGCTGACCCACGAACGAGGTCGATGAGCACGCCCTGCGCGGACTCCGCGGCGTCGTCAAGATCAGCCACACCGTGATCAACGGCATTTCGCTGGTCAACTTCGACGGCTTCGCCCCAGCCAGCCAGTGGGAAGAACTGCTCCACGGCTCCCGCTAGCCGAGCGCTTCTCGGCTCCCACGACGCGGAGGCGTCGCGATGAACTACAGCTACACCCAGATCTCCCAGTATCTGCCTGCCCGCGCCGTTATCGCCATCGCTATCTCGACGGCTGGCAGGAGAAAGACACGCGCGCCGCCATGCTCTTTGGTCGTGCCTTCGAACAGGCCGTGGCTGCCCTCTTCCGCCATGAAGACCCAGCGGCTGTGCTGTTCGAGCAGTGGGCCACGTGCAAGAACATGGGTCTGACCTACTCCGGCAACGACACCTGGGACCGCATGCTGCAGCAAGGCGTTCAGTTGCTGGAGCGATTCGTTCAGGACGGGCGCGTTCGGATTCGGCGCCCTGTAGCCAGCCAGCAGATCCAATTCACTCGCACGCTCGGCTCGGGCAACAGCTTTGTCGCCTATCGTCGATGCCATCGGCGAGCTGGATGGTACGCCCTGCGTGCTGGAGTGGAAGACCAGCTCCGCGCGCTATCCGGAAGAGCCTGCCGGCCTTGCGGCACTTGATCCGCAGCTGGTCTGCTATTCCTGGATGACCGGCATCGACGAAGTCGCCCAAGTCGTCTTCGTGCGCAAGCGCGCAGGTCGAAGTTCAGTACCTGCGGGCCACCATCACTGACGAACAGCGGCAGGAGTTCGAAACCCTGGTCGAAGACACCGTGCGACGGATCGAGTCCGGACTGTTCCTGCCGCACAGCGGCATCCGCTTTCCCCAGAACCCGTGTACCACCTGTCCCTTCCTGTCGGGCTCTGCCTCGACCAGCCCGATCTGGTCGAGACTGGCGCTGGTCCGCAAGCCGGGAGTTGACCTTGGTCTGTTTGACGAACTTTCGTTACTAGGTGATACCGCCCATGCCGCCAAAGCTGAATCGTCGCCGCGGCTCTCATTGTGCTGACCAAGATCGACGAGATCCTGGCCTGGGAAGCGCGAGCACGAGAACGAGCGCGACACCCGGTTCGTGGAACTGGGCAGGTACCTGTGCGAGGTGCGGGCGGGGCAGTACTGGCGGCTGGAGAACCTGAAGTCGTTCGACGAGTTTCTGGAACGGCGTTTTCCGGATTCCCGACGCAAGGCCTACTACCTGATGTCGCATTCACGAGCACCTGCCGCCCCAGGTCAGGAAAGATCTGAAACAGGTGGGATGGACCAAGGGGCTGGAGTTGGCCAAGCTCGCACGCCAACAGGGTCAGAACTTCGAAAGTGCAACCTGGATGCACAAGGCCCGGCACATGCCCAAGGATCGAGTTCAAGCGGGAAGTCGAGAAGGAGCTGACCGGCAAGAGACACCGAGCCGTCCGAACTCATCTACTTCAAGTTCTACAAGAGCCAGGTCCCGGTCATCGAGCAGGCGATCGAGACGGCGGCCCTGATGCTGGGTTCGGACAAGTCCCGCGGCTACTGTCTGGAGATGATCTGCGCCGATTTCCTGGCTGGAGCCAGTCTCGACAGCGGGCAACCCGATGTCCTCCTTTCCTCGATGGAACGGTTTTTCCGATTCTTGCCCGGCAAAGAGCGGCAAGCTTTTCTCGAGCAGATCACGGAGAAAGCGTCATGAACCGAATCCCGGAAAAGCGTTCTCGCCTGCGCCTCGCTCCCGAATCGTACGAAGAGCTGCGCATGCAAGTGTTACGTCGTGACGGGTGGAGGTGCCAGTGTTGCGGGGCGATGTCGCATCTCGAGGTTCACCACCGGGAGTTGCGCAGCCACTCCGGGGAGGATACAGAGGAAAACCTCATTGCGCTATGCACTGCATGCCACGCGAGCGTCCATCAAGGAACTGATTGACGGATCATCCGCAGCCAGTGACCTTTCCGCAACGACAGGCCGCGCGCTGCTTCGCCTGTTTTGATGCGTGGCGCTGTGGTGCTCCCAGGCCTAGAACGTTATGCGGCGTGCAACTGCCTTGCTAAGTCGAAGGCCACTGCTCTCCGAAGTATGGTCTGATAGACGAGCCTCGGCCTCGGCACTCTAACAACGAAAACGGCTCGAATCGGCGTAGAGCGACCTGAGTCCGACAAATGCCTTTTTTATCGGGGACGATCGGCAGCGAAAAGACACCGCGAACTCTGAGCGCGACTCTGGAACCCCGACGGAACGCATCAAGGTCGAGTCCGTCACTCAACTAGTTTGCAATTTTCGAGTCTCATTTGCGAAAACTTCTGCAAGAGATGACGGTATATTGGCGACACCATCTTTTGGGCATCAATTTCAGGGAAAAAATTTCGCAAGCCCTTTCTTATGAAATATTTAGTGCTTGCACTGACACCGTCCTCGTTGTATGATCAATTTGAACTTGAGCATTAATCGGTCCGATTTTCAGCCCGTGAAGCCGAAATCCAACCGACGCTGTTAGGCATCTTTCGCGGTGGCGTTGTCATCTCGAGGGTCCTTCAACGCGGCTCTTCTTCCTTTCAATCCAATGGGCGTTCCGGTGTAAAAAACACCGGCGGCTACTCGTGTCTCTCGTACCGACCTCTTAGGTCTAGTCGACAGGCGTATGAGGAGCTGTGTGTAACCACGCCCATATGGATAACGCTGCAAATCGGCGAAATGAATACGAAACACAAAGGGAGATTGAAATGCCGCATGACCTTAATGAATTGATTGCAACTTCGCTCTGCGCTGCGCGCGCTTCGATAGAGGATCACGGAACCTGTGCGTTCCTGATTCTCATTGTCCATCCGGAGGGTGTTCAGGTCCTGATCCACCGTGCAGCGCCTTCCAACCGGGCAGAAGAAGAGGGATTAAATCGCCAGATCAATGATCTGATCGTGGCGCTCAACGGCCAAATGGTGATCTTTGTCTCAGACCAGTGGATTGCAGAGGACACCAACAATCACCTGGTGCTCTCATACGCCGCTTGGCTTCCTGGCGCCCCTAAAGCAATTGTTGTGGAGATCTATGGGCTCAAAGGGATTCTGAAGCGCGGTCTGCAGAAGTACCGGCATCGTGCCGATGGGGAGGTGCGTTTCGAAGAATTCGTCTGGGGTGTATCGCCCTCCGACGGAGATTATTCCGGCCCTCGGGACCCGAGCAAGGAGAACTAAATCATGAATGAGAAAACGATGTCAGGCGACAGAGGCCTGGCTCGGCCGCAAGCCGCAGCCGCTGAAAATGAATCCGCGGCGATCGGTTCCAAGGCTGTGATCCCTTCGGCTCCGGCAAACCCACTTCTAGCGGCGGGGGTGGTCGAGCAGCCATCGACCCCGCGCCTGCCCCACCAGCAGGGTCGGGCAACACGGCCCCGGTTGCCTCATCCGCCAACCCGAAGACAAGCCAAGCGGCGAAGATCGCAGCCAGGTCCATAGCCCAGAGAGGACTAGCACATACTCGTTTTCGCAGCAGACCGAGCGGCGCTCCGCATCGCCGGCGCCCACACCCATACCGATTTCCTGCTCACCTTCAAATATTTGTTTCGGATTTTCAAAATCGCAGTATTTAGGGGCTAAGTGGGTTATCCGGGTTCTGGGCTAGCTCGGGTGGGGAAGTCTACTCTGCATTTCTCGACAGCGGCATCCGGAATTATGAAGGGTGAATTCACCAAAGACTATCAACAGGAGAATACTTAATTATGCAGGAAAGTTCTTTCAAGACGACGTGGGAGCTGTGGCTCGCCGCAGTGAAGCGCCGACAAGACATCGACAGCTTTTGTAAGGCCTGCGCTGCGCTCCCGCGGCGCGACCGTCGGAGGGTGGAACGCATTCTGACGAAGCACGCCAATGACAAGACTGGCACCCGGGAGCTCTGGTCAAAGAGCGAGATGCGCGCGTGCTGCGGCGAAATGCGGAATATCTCGCCTAAGGTTGCTACAGTTTGGCGGCGTCTTGCGTTGACCTCAATGGAGGTAGGGCTCTCTCGCTACTATGTACGTTTGAACTTCCAAGTCTTGGCAGACTCGCTGGACTGCTGGATGTGGATGAAGAAGTCCAATGACTAACACCACCGCCGGCGTCGATGTCCTCATCATTGCCGCCGGCTCAAACCTCGCCTGCGAGACGGCCTGCGCAAGGGGCATACCGTTTCCTTGCGCAGGATCGCTGGGCAGTCGCCATGGGCAGCGGCTCATCTGACGCTGGCCCATATCATATCCCCGCCTCGATCGAGCAAATTTTGGCCGGTTGAGGCTCGGCCGACTGTGCCGGCACATAAAAGTGAACTTTCAACCCTCTTTATAAAGAGTGCCTCGCGCGCCAGTGGCCTTTTGGCTGACCGAGTGTACTTCAGAAAGTAGAGTATCGATGCAAGAGTATAGTAACGACACAGCCCAGGGCGGTCCCGACGGGCGGGAAGTGGCCGGCTCTCCCCACACTGACTCGCCCCTGGACCGAATAGAGAGCGGCGCATCGTCGACTCAGGATCCATTTTCGAACGAGACCACGAACGGGTGCTCGGCTGGGGGCGAGCAGCATTCGCTCGAACCATCGAGCGTCTCGGCTCCAGAGTCTCCTTCCACCGGCCAGATGGAGTGCGAATCAGATCATCCCGTCGCGAATCCCATCGTGAGAATTAGCGGCATAAAGGAAATTGGTCGAGATAGCGAGACCTTCAGGATCACCACCTGGAAGCCCGAGTTCCAAGTTGAGAAGGGCTTGGAGACCAGCTACAAAGAGATTTACGAGCGCGTCGAATCTCTACGCGATCCCCTGAATGCGATTCCGCTTCCCACTGGCACTGCGCGATTCGGGAGCGTGGTTGAACTCTTCGCCCGGCTTCAGGATGCGATTGCTGAGCAAGCGTGGGTCACAGCACCGACAAGCGCGTTATTGAGCTATTGGGCCCTTTCCACGTGGTTCAGCGACGCCTTGACGTTCGCCCCAGGTCTTGTAATCGTCGGACCGGCTCATGAGGCGGACCTGGTGCTGCGCGCACTGCGGAACTATTGTCGCTATCCCCTGATGCTGACGCGGTCCGACATCGTCAGCCTGCAGAAGGTGAGCTGGGAAAGCACACCCACGCTCCTTTTCTATGACCCGAGCCTCACCAAGCAGATGGCTTCTATTTTGACGTGCAGTGCGCGCCGGGGCTACATGGTCAGTGTCGGTAATGGATTCAAGGATTTCTTTGGTCCGAAGGCGCTCTTCCTCAGAGAAGATGCGCCGTCCGACCGAACGCCACAAGGTGGCCTTCGAGTGAACCTTCAACCAAGCGCATCGAGACTGCAATTTGATTCGCCGATCAGCGGACCGACAGTGCAGAGCCTGCAAAACCAGTTGATGATGTATCGACAAAAGAATTTGGTGAACGTATACCGTTCCCGCTTCGATGCTGGGGAACTGACGTCTGAGACCCGGGCAATCGCCAATGCGCTTGGAGCATGCATCATCGATTCTCCGCAGTTGCAAGCGGACATCATTAAATTGCTTGCGCCCATTGAGAACCAGCGTCAAGCGGACCGCTCGACCTGCCTCGAAGCCGTCGCACTGGAGGCAATGCTCCACCTTGCGCATGCGGGAAAGGCGCACATTTATGTCGGTGAGATTGCGAAGGAGGTTGATCGAATCTTGGAGGCCCGCGGAGAGCGGTTGAGATTCCGCGCCGAAAAAGTCGGTCATGTACTGAAAAAACTGGGCCTCTTCACGCGCCGACTGGGTAAGGCCGGCAAAGGGCTGGTTATGGATTCGGCCACGATTACACGACTGCATCAGCTCGCCGCGGTATACGGTGATGTAGGTTTAAACCAGGACGAGGAAAACCTGCATTGCTCGTTATGTATTGCGAACGAATGAATTATGCAGGTTATGCAGGATGTGCAGGATTTTCGGACCAGCCAATTTGTTCGTGTCCTGCGTGCCTGCCTCGCCCCGCTGATAAACTCAATCCGTGCCCGACCAGGAAAAGCCTCCCGTTTTTCTCCTAGACGCGATGTCGTTTATCTTCCGCGCCTACCACGCCATGCAGCGCAGCCGCCCCATGTCGACGCGCTCCGGCCTGCCGACTGCGGCCACTTATGTTTTCGTCAACATGATTCGCAAATTGCGCCAGGATTTTTCGCCAAAGTATTTCGCGGCGGTTTTCGATCCCAGCGGCGCAGTCTTCCGCGACGAGCGAGCGCAGGCCATCGGCACCCTGCGCAAATGGAATTCCAAGCTGCAGGCATTTGAAGATGTGAATTACGAGGGATACAAAGCAAAACGGGAATCCATGCCCGACGACCTTCGTCGCCAGGTCCCCTACATCCGCCGATCTCTCGAGGCGCTCCATATCCCAATCCTCGAGGCACAGGGCTTTGAGGCGGACGACGTCATCGGCACCTTGGCCCGCGAAGCCGCTGAACAAGGACACGAAGTATTCATCGTCTCCGGCGACAAGGACATGATGCAGCTCGTCTCTACGCACGTAAAAGTGCTCAATCCGCAGAAGGACAACTTGATCCTTGATGCCGACAAGGTGAAGGAAGTCCTCGGCGTTCCGCCCGATAAGGTCATTGACGTTATGGCCCTGCGCGGCGACAGCATCGACAACATTCCAGGCGCTCCCGGGCATCGGTGACAAGGGTAGTGTCGATCTCATCGTCGAATTCGGCAGCCTCGAAGCTGTTCTCGATCGCGCTGCCGAAGTCAAACGCAAAAGCTATCGGGAATCCCTCGAGCAAAACCGCGATGCCGTCCTGCTCTCAAAAGAACTCGTCACCATCGACTGCCATGTGCCACTCCCGCTCGACCTCGACGCGATGCAGACCCAGGAACCCGACCTCGAGGCCTGCCGAACACTCTTCACTGAGCTCGAATTTACATCGATGCTTCGCGAGCTAGCGCCTTCGGCCTCAACAACACCCTTCGAACTCGTCGATGAGCCTTCAGACGATCAGGCATCCGCCTTCTACGCAGCTGCTCGCCAGAATGGATTCGCCTTTGCACTGGCCGCGAATGAACCAACTGAAGCGGAACCCGAATCCGAAGAGCCCGCTGTTCCCCAGACAATGTCTCTCCTCTACGTCGTAGAAGAAGCGGAAAAAAAGACGCAATCGAGCATTGGCGTCAGCGCCGAAACGGGCAAGGGCTCTTTGCCTACCGCTCACGCCTCGAGTTGAAAACTCTTCTTGAAGATGCTTCCATCCCCAAGTCCAGTCACGATCTGAAGCTCGCTCTGCACGTGCTTTGCGGGCTCGACGTCGATTTGCGCGGCAAGGTCGATGACTCCATGCTCCTCTCCTACGCGCTCAACCCAACCCACACCACGCACACGCTTGCTGATGTGGCTGCCCGTCACAATCAGTCCACGCCGAATTCACTGTCCGGCCGCCGCCGCAACAACTCAGGCACTCGTGACCGACCTTCGAGCCGAGGTCGAGCGCAGCCAAACGTCACCAGCGTCTACGAAGACATTGACCTTCCCCTCGCTCCTGTCCTCTACCGCATGGAGAAGAACGGCGTCCGCATCGACACGGATGTGCTCGACGGCCTCTCCACGCGTTCGCCGCCGAAATGGAGCGCGTTGGTGAGCGTATCTTCTCTCTCGCCGGCCGCCGATTCAACGTCAACTCGCCTAAACAGCTCGGCGAGGTACTCTTCAAAGATCTGGGATCTGCCCCTACCGGTGAAATACGGCAAGGGCAAAACCATTTCGACCGCGCAGGACGTGCTGGAAGGGCTGGCGGAGAAACGAACGAGGTGCCACGGCTCGTGCTCGAGTTTCGCCACCTGTCCAAGCTGAAATCCACCTACGTCGACTCGCTGCCGCTACTCGCCGACTCCGAATCTCGCGTCCACACCACGTTTCAGGCCGCCGCGACTTCGACCGGCCGCCTCTCCTCCGTCAACCCGAATCTGCAGAACATTCCCATCCGCACCGAGCTTGGTCGCGAAATCCGTGCCGCTTTCGTTGCTGCCCCGGGCACGGAGCTTCTTTCTGCCGACTACTCGCAGATCGAGCTCCGGCTGCTCGCACATTTCAGCGGCGATCCGCTTCTCGTCCGCGCTTATCAGCAAAACGAAGACATCCACACGCTCACTGCAAGCGAAGTCTTCGGAGTTCCCGCGGAAACGATGGACAAGGAGACTCGCAACCGCGCCAAAGCCGTCAACTTCGGAATCGTCTATGGAATCTCGCCTTTTGGGCTCGCCGCGCAACTTGGGCATTCCGCAGGCTGAAGCCCGGGCCTACATCGATCGCTATTTTGCTCGCTACGAGGGCGTGAAGGCCTTCATCGAAAAAACGCTCGAAGACACTCGCCGCGGAGGCGCCGTGCGCACCATGTTCGGCCGCGTTCGCCCTATTCCCGACATCAGCAGCCGCAATCCAATGCGCGTGGATTCGCCGAACGCACCGCTGTCAATACTCCGCTGCAGGGAACGGCCGCAGACCTGATCAAGCTCGCCATGATCTCCCTCGATCGCAAGCTCGCCGAGCGCAAGCTCAAGACCCGCATGGTCCTTCAGGTTCACGACGAACTGCTCTTTGAGGTTCCCGCAGAATGAAAAGAGGAAGTTGAAGAACTCGTTCGCGCCGAGATGGAGGGGGTTGTCAAGCTCAACGTGCCTCTCGTGGCCGACCTGGGATTCGGCCCCAACTGGCGTGATCTTTAAGCTTAGTTAGAGCATCAAGCACGAGAACTCAATTCGATCCGATGACAATGACCTAGAGTACTTCTGAAATCTGGAACTGGAATATCGAACGAGATCGTACAGAATCCGTGTCGCAAGTCTGTTATGCCTGGCCAACTCGGGAGGGAGCGTTCATCCCGCTGCTATGCCTGATTTTAAGAAATCGAGAGACCCAGATCGCCGAGAATGCTAAGCCGACACCAGCGACCAAATCAACCACATAATGCCACTCCAAAAGTACAATCGCCGGCGCCAGGCAGAATATATATATGGCGAAATAAGCTCGAGCCATCCACCTAAAACCGCGTAAAAACCAAAACGCGATCAACGGACCGGCAATATGAAGACTGGGAAAGCTGATGAACGCATCTGTCACATCGACGCGCGATGTTTCAGGCGTAGATATATGCGCCCAGAGCATATGTGCGTTGTGAAGGATCGCTTCTTGAGTCCCGTAGGTGGCGAGAGATTGAGGGTATCTGGTTTGGTGGAGCTGACAACCTGCCCACGGTCCAATCGCCGGCATCGATGCATAGACAATCAGTCCGATCGTGTTGCAAACCACAAGAGCGCGCACCATCCGAACTGCCTCAATCCTGCCTCCGGCAATCGCCAGGAATACGAGTGCCCCGATCAGGTGAACGAACATTCCGTAATAAACAATCTCGAATGCCCTGAAGAGCCACAGCGGGAATCGATCAACACAGTGATGGACGAGCGCAGATACATTCACATGGAAGAGAACCCAGTCGGCATGATTCAGCAGGTTGTCGAATGCACCCGGGTTGCGAATCCCGGGAACGGCATGATTGAAAGCCAGCAGCAGAACAACCCCATAAAACAAATAGGCAGCAGGAACAAGAAGGTCGAGAAGTTTCCTCTTTAGTGGTCCTTTTGTGCGTTCCAGCAATTCTCCGGCGGTCAACGCATCTACGGTCACTACGAAGCCCAGCCATAACCCAAGCAACGACACCATCACTGTCGCTAAGACCACGGCGATCACGATCAGGCCTTTTTTTGCTCTCAATCGCTGAACGAACGGAGCGATTGTGCGATCCCATGGCAGGGCAATCAAAGACAAGAGAACTGCAGCAAAGGTGCCCATTACGGCAGTTCCGAACCAGAACGCCACGGAAATGCCGACCAAGTTGATTCGCAGTGGAAGGTGCGCGAGCCTGAAAACAGGGAACAGAATCAGCGTCATGGTTCCCAAAAGTGCGAAATCGCGCGCATTCAGGGGAGCAACGGTTGCAAATGCCCGATGTACCAAACGGGTCGAGCGAGCGATTGCGTTTAACTGAACGGGTGCGCTCTTGTCAAGGTTCAGCGGGTGGGGACTCATCGATTCAATGTCGGAGCTGTTTTGCAAGTGAATGACTCGCTCAATTCTAGTCCAATGGACTAATGCTCGAACGACGCGCTCTTTAGTTCGCGATCCATTAGTACCGCGCCGAAAGCGTGTGAAGACGCATCCTTTGAACCCGATCTCGTCAAATTACGCGAACCGGTCAGCGGTGTCTCAGAGACGTTCACCAGCGCCTTTCAGGTCAACGAGACCATGATTCCGCGATCAAACCCCCAATTCCGCTCGAATAGCTTCCGCGATCGCCTCAGCATGCCGTCGCATCGGCTCTTCTCTCTCTGCCTCGATCATCACGCGTGCAAGCGCTTCTGTTCCCGAATAGCGAATCACCACGCGCCCCGAATCCCGCAACTCTTCTTCGGCGGCCTTAATTCGCAACGCCACGGCCGGAATCGAATCAAGAGGCTTCTTCTCCCTCACCTTTACGTTCACAATCACTTGCGGGAAAACCTTCAAATCCGCCGTCAACTCATCGATGTTCTTACCCGTCCGTGCGACCAGGTCCAGGGCTACAAGCGACGTCAGCAGGCCATCCCCGGTCGTCGCCAGGTGAGGGAAGAGAATATGTCCGGACTGCTCACCGCCCAGCGCGGCATCATTCTGCTGCATCTGTTCAAGCACATACCGGTCGCCCACCGGGGCACGCAGCATCTTGATCCCGGATCGTCTCAGCGCCGCCTCAAGTCCCATATTCGACATCGTTGTTGCGACCACAACATCGCCACTCAGCAATCCCCGTGCCTTCAAATCCCGCGCCGTTATCAGCAGAATTGCGTCTCCGTTGATCACGTTGCCGTTTGCGCCCGCCAGCATGCATCGATCTGCGTCGCCGTCAAAGGTCAGCCCGATCGATGCACCACGCTTTTTGACTTCGCCCGCCACCCATTCCGGATGTAGCGCGCCGCACCGGTCATTGATGTTTCGCCCATCGGGCGAAACGTTTACTAAGCGCCAATTCTTCCGGCACACGCGCACCTAGTTTCGCGAACAACTGCGGGGCAACCGCGGCGGCTGCGCCGTTCGCGCAGTCAGCAACGATGGTCAAACCCTCCAGCCGGAGCCCGGGAACGCAGTCCATCAAAAACTGGATGTAGTCGGAACGAAGTTGGGCGTTGTCCTTCGAGTTCCATATCGACAACTAAGTGGGAAGGATCGGGCAGTTTTTCTGCATCGGATGCTCCAAGATCCTCCACATGTCGTAAAATCTCGTCTTCCATCGCCAGTTCCGTGGCATCCGGAAGCTTGAATCCATCCGCTCCAAAAAGCTTGATCCCGTTATCGCGCCACGGATTGTGCGAAGCGGAAATAACCACTCCTGCATCGAACCCGTGTCTCCGTGTTAAAAATGCCACTGCCGGCGTTGGAATTACACCGGCACTTTCTACATGAACGCCTGTCGCGCGGAGCGCTGCAGCTACTGTGAAAGCAATCCAGGGACTCGATTCTCTGGTGTCGCGACCGAGAATCACTTTCGGCTCGGACTTTCCGCGTAGCGAATGTCCCAGGGCAAGTCCCGTTGCGTAAATCGTCCTCGCGTCGAGAGGGAACTCGCCCGCAATGCCTCGTATTCCATCCGTCCCAAATAGCTTTCGTGCCGCTGCTCCGCTCATAACCTCACTCGTTGCTCTTCTTGTTTTGCCGGACTTCATCGATCGTGCTCTCAAACAAGCCGTCACTGAGCCGGGTCTTAACACGATTCCCTTTCGTTACCTGTGTGCTCGACCGGATTACATCGCCATCCGCACCAAGCACAAGCGCGTAGCCTCGTTCAAGCACCGCCAACGGGGAAAGTGATCGTAACCGTGCATCCACGGCTTCCACGCGCGCGGCCGATCTCCGCAGCGTCCGCTCCAGTGAGCGCTCCATCCGGGTATTGCTGACGCCGAGCCGCTCACGAGTGCGTGCAAGCAGTTGACGCGGCTCGTGGTGCAATACGTCCGCCGTAAACTCGGCGATTTCTCGTTGCCGTGCGCGAATCCCGCCCGTCACACTGGCCTCCATACGAAATGCCGCGTCATCCAGTCGTTGACTAAGCCTGTATAGCGTCGTCGTCATGCGCCGCTCGGCGCGATCCATTGCCGCTCTGTCGATCTTCTGCCTGGCATGAAGTAGCAGATATCGGGCAGCGCGCTCCAGACGGCTCGACTGGGCCGCGACTCGGTCCGCTACGCGGTGCTGTGCCTCGGTGATCAGCTCGGCTGCGGCAGAAGGGGTTGGCGCGCGAAGGTCTGCAACAAAGTCCGCAATTGTGAAATCCGTCTCGTGCCCGATTGCGGACACTATCGGCACTTCCGAAGCAACAATCGCCCTGGCCACGCGCTCGCTATTGAAGGGACTTAAATCCTCGGCGGAACCGCCGCCGCGCGCCACGACAATCAGGTCGACAAGTTTGCTGGCGTTCAGTTGTCGAAGCGCAGTTTCGATCTCGCCGATTGCCTGCTCACCCTGCACTGCGGCGGAGCACACGACGATATCTAAACCTGCATGCCTGCGTCCCACGATACTTAGAAAGTCGCGAATCACCGCGCCCGTCGGTGACGTCACAATGCCCACCGTCCGCGGAAAGCCCGGCAGAGGTTTCTTACGCGCCGAATCGAAAAGGCCTTCCGCCCGCAGCTTTTCCTTCAACTGTTCGAACGCCAGTTGCAGCGAACCAGCCCCCACGGGTTCAACTGCCTCGCCGACAAGCTGAAGTTGTCCGCGTTGAGCGTAGACGCTCACTCGTCCGCGTACCAGAACATGCAATCCGTCGGCCGGCTTAAAACGCAGCAGCATTGCCTGCCTTCGAAACAAAACGACAGGCAGTTGTGCCTCTGCGTCCTTCAGTGTGAAATACAGGTGCCCCGAGGGCGCGGGACGGCAATTCGAGATCTCGCCCTCTACCCAGATGTCGCTGTACTCCTGCTCTACCTGCTCGCAGACATTTGTCACCAACTCGCGCACTGGCCAGATACGGCGCACGCTCTTTGGTTCTTCAAAACTGAAGTCGAGCTGCCGGTTGGATGTGTCCGCTTGAGTCACCAACTACGAGTGTAATTCTTCAAATGCACGGCATTCGTGGCGAATCATGACAACCGGGTTCGGTTTGCAATCATCGCCGTCAGCTGTTCCGCAATCAGGGACAGCCGTGGCGCTGTATCCGCTGCCGCATGTAGGTCGCTGTCGAAAATGCCTTCGGCTTCGCGAGCCAGTTCCGTTCCGTCTTTCAATCCAAACGTACCAAGAACGCCCGCCAGTTTATGCGCATCGGCTATCGCTCGCTGTTGCTCGTCATGGGTTATTGTCCCGCTTGCCATGCGCTTTGCGGCGGACTGTAAGGTGGCAACACGCTCTTCCATCTGTGGCAGGTGCTTGTCCCAGAGGCGGTTCATCGCATCTGCCAGCGGTGATATAACTCCATCACTCATTGAAACCCTTAATTCCAGCCCAGAATTCCCGCGACCTGCTGCGACAGCGTCAACGGATCAAACGGCTTCACCAACACCGCTTTCACGCCAAGATCGGCAAAGCGTGAGCGATCTGTCGCCTGCACTTTGGCCGTTAACAGCATGACTGGAATATGTGCCGTCGCCGGATTTTTCTGTAATTCTCGAAACGTTGCGGGCCCGTCCATCCCCGGCATCATCACGTCCAGCAGAATTGCGTCAGGCTGATATGTGGCTGCGCGCGCCAGCCCCTGGGCTCCGGAACTGGCCACCATCACTTCCCAACCTGCTACCGTTTCCAGGCTCAGCGCGGCTACTTCCCGTATGTCGTCTTCATCATCAATGATTAGAATGCGATGCATGAACTACTTCTCCACCCAACTGTTTCAAGACTGCTGGCCGGCTGGCAATTCGGAAACAGCTTGTTCACTCTCCTGCGGACTGCGCAACATTGTCAAGACCAGTGCCTCCAGCTGTTCTGGTTCAACACTCGCCTTAGCCAGAAAATGATTCAGTCCTAATACTAGTTGCATCCGCTCAACCTGCGTTAATCCGTGAGCAGAGTATGCTACGAGCGGCGCTCGATTCAAATCCTCGTGCTGCCGCAGCCAATCGATCACATTAAATCCATCGCCGTTCGGCATTCCCACGTCGAGCACGATCATGTGCGGCTGGAATGTGAGGCAATCATCGAGAGCGCCCTGCCGCGTTGACTCCACGTGGACCACCGTGTTTTCCCGTCGGAAAATTTCACCAATAACCTGCCCGAGTTCAGGATCGTCTTCCACCACCAGGACGCGCGCTTGTTCTCCCGGTGCGCATAATACCTTGACGAGCTCTTCGAGTAGGACGTCGTCGCTTGGTCGGGGAAACAGCTTATCTGTTTTTCGGTGATTATGTTCCACCGTACCTTGCGAATTCGCCACACCCAACAGCACCACGGGCGTGCGAGCTTCTGGTTCCTCCCGGCGGAGCAACGGCAGAATCTCCCACCCATTGATGCCATCCAGCGTCGTATCCAATACGATTGCTGATACCCCATCATGAGCCACAGCTACTGCCTGGTCTACGGTTGTCGCTTCGACCACACGATATCCGAACCGCGCAAGTTCATCCGCGATTAGGGGTCTCGTTGCTCCATTCGTATCCGCCACCAGGACAGCCCCATGCGCGGTCGGGCTCGCCTCGCCGCCAGGTGTCTTCACGGCAATCGGCTGATAGGGTAGAAATACTCTGAACGTCGATCCGCGAACCGGGTTGCGCTCGGCCCAGATGCGCCCGCTATGCTGCACAACGATTGCGCGGCAAATCGCAAGTCCCAGTCCGCTGCCGCCCTTTTGCCGCGAATCGGACGCATCCACCTGCTGGAATCGTCCGAAGATCGCCTCCAGCTTGTCCGCCGGGATGCCTCGTCCCTGGTCGATTACCGACAACGTCACTCCGCTCGCGCCCGATCGAAGCATGACAGATATTGCTGAATTTGCCGGAGAGAACTTGATCGCATTTGAAAGAAGATTCGTTATCACCTGGAGAATGCGATCGGGATCCGCCGTCACTTCCACCTGCGTCTTGTCATGGATCAGCAGCACACCGGCTTCGTCTGCCATAGGCTGTACACCGTCAATCGCCTGGCGGACAATTTCACCGAGCTGAATCGGCCTGAAAGTCAGGGGTTCGCGTCCGCTTTGTGTGCGTTCCAGATCGAGGATGTCGTTGATCAGTCGTACCAGCCGTTCCGAGTTGCTAAGCGCAATGCGTAACAAATTGGCTGCCTTTTCATTGATCACTCCCAGCATGCCCGAGGACAGCAGCCCAAGCGCTCCGCGAATCGATGTCAGCGGCGTGCGCAACTCATGGCTCACAGTGGAAACGAACTCGTCCTTCATCCGGTCGAGAGCATAGCGCTGGCTGATGTCCCTGAAGCTGAGCACCGACCCGGAGAATCTACCCTGGTCCAGGATCGGGTTCAGAAAGAACTCCGCCGGAAATCCCGTACCATTGCTCCGGAAAATCGTGCCTTCTCCCGTCACCGCTTTGCGCTGCCCGCTCGCGCGCCTCAGAGGACAATCCTCCCCGCACTTCTTATCCGCGGGCGCCGACCCATGCACCAGTTGATGCACCGGCTTCCCGATCAGATTTTGCGGGCGTGCCCCCAGCAGCCGTGCCGCCGCCGGATTCGCGAAACGAACCAGTCCATTGCGGTCGATGCCGCAGATGCCGTCCGCCACCGATCCCAGCAGAATTTCCTGTTGCCGGCTCAGTTCTTCAGCGCGCTCCCGCTCCCGCGTCCGCGCCAGCATCTGTCCCAGTGATCCGGCAACCGTCTCCATCGCCGCAGCGGTCTCACGGTCCTCCCGAATCCTCGCGTGACAGTAGAACTCCAGCACCGCCAGAACGTGGCTTCCCACCTGCACCGGCGCAGCCCAACCCGAAATCATCCTGCTTCGCAGTGCCGTCTGTACTCGAGGAGTTGCTGTCAGCACCGAAAGGTCTGACGCCCACACCAGACGGCCTTCCTTCCACGCCCGCCCCGGCAGGCTTCCCCCGGGCGCAAGAGTGATTCCCATGCTCTCCTGGATCAGCGACTCTGCTTCCTTTCCCTGGATACCCCACGCAGTGTTGAATTCAAGGCGGTTCTCTTCCGGATTCACATCCCACTTCACGGCGACATCCCAGCCCTGCGAGATGCACAACGCCTCGAGCACGCGTTTGGTCGCGACTTCTGCAGAGACATTCTCGCCCACGATCTGGCTCACGACCAGCTGCAGTGCCAGCCGGTGCTCACGCTGCTTTTGCTGCGTGACATCATGCAACAGACACTGAACCGCGAGCGGCTTGCCCGCGCGTCGCCGCTGGTGCAAGCTCATCTCCAGTTCGAGAATCCGCCCGTCGCCGATCTCCGTGCGTAGCGGCGCCCGGTCCACCGTTACGCCGTCGAGAGCCTTTTTTAGCAGCGAAGCGACTTCATCGCGGCAGCTTGGCCCGAACACATCGATGAACGATTCGTTCTCAAGGGGGGCATCTCGGTCCAGCCGGAAAGTCAGCCTCCACACTGGATTGGCATAGAGAAACTTCCCCTTTAGATCCAGGGTCGCGATCATTTCGCTGGAGTTCTCAAACAAATCGCGATACCGGTCCCGCGGAATGCGTACTCCCTCGCCGCTCCCTGGCGCAGACGACTGGTCCAGCGCCACGGCCACCAGGCCCGTCGGCAGACCATCGCGATTGCGAAGTGTTGAAATGTGCAGGCGCACCGGTAAGAGCGACCCATCCTTTCGCCGTAGATGGGTTTCGAAATTCGGCACTTGGCTCGGAGCCAGTGAATGCACAACCTCTGCGTAAATTGCCAGGCTGCCGTCATGGCTTCCATTGCCCGACTTCTGGATCCCGTATAGTCTCCGAATTTCCGACACCAGCCGGCTTTCCTCTCCCGGGGCCAGCAATTTCTCGGTGTTCGCCTGGTTTACCAGTTCAGCCGCGTGATAGCCCAGCAGCCGCTCTGCCGCAGGATTTACGTAGGTAAGTTTGCCGTCAAGCCCGATCGACAGCATCATGGTGCCTGCCGAGTCCAAAATGTCTCTAAGTGGATCGCCCGCATAGCGTGCTGCCGCTTCGGCATCGGCTGCATTGTCTGCCAGGACACGCATCAGCACCGCAGCCGTCAGGCCCATTGCCGCCATCAGCAGCAGCAGATCGTAGCTTGGACCCATTTCGACGCGGGCGAGAATTGCGCCTGCAGCCAACGCGACCGCAAGAATGGACAGCGACGACCAGATAGGCGGAGATTGATTCTCCGCTTCCTGCTTCAATTGCCTCGCTTCGCGTGAGTCCATTCCCTTGTCGCGCTCTCCTGACCTGCCGGTCTCACCGCTTGCCGTTATCTGAAACCGGCACGTGCCCCGGTCTATCCTCATCGCCGCGCGACACCTGCGAATCGCACGTGCGCTCACGGGGCGGTACGTGCACTACCCCCCGCCCCTTCGGTCGCACTGTTTCAGCGAGAATACATCCGCGAGACCTTGGCTGTCCCACGCTTTCGGCCCGGATGCACTGGCGGCTGTACGAACACAAGAAGGCTTATCTTGCACCCTCCCACAATCCGACCCCGATTTCAAGCGTATGTTACTGAACCAGCGTACTGTTGTACCGAAATGGGCACCAGCTTGCCGAGTGGAGATTTCCTTCACGCTTCTGCCCAACCGCGCGGCGCTCGCCGTCCTGGCCCGCCGTATACTTACTTCCATGCTCCGGAGGCATATGCGCAAGGCGCTCGTTGTACCCGCTCTCATTGTCCTTTCAAGCTTTCTCATTCAAGCACCCATTGCGCTGGCCTGGGGTAACCAAGGTCATCGCCTTATCAACCGCTTGGCGGCTGCAAACCTTCCCTCCGATGTCCCTTTGTTCCTCCGCTCTGACAGTGCGATCTCCGAAATCGAGTACATCGGTCCCGAACCTGACCGCTGGCGTTCCCCTGCCGAGCCGGAACTGAACGCCGTACAGGCTCCCGAGCACTTCATCAACCTCGAACTCGCCGACGCCCTTGGCCCTTTGCCCCATCGCCGGTTCGACTTCGAGGCTGCCGTCTTCGCCTCTGGTCAGCGGCCTGAAAAAATCGGGCTTCAGCCCTGGCAAGCGACCGAGATCTGGGAGCGCCTGAAAGCTGCGCTGCGAGACTACCGCGCCCTTTCCGCCGCCCACCAGGACACCAGCAACGTCGAAAAGGTCGCGCTCTTCTACGCCGGCTGGCTCGGCCACTACGTCGGAGATGCCTCTCAGCCACTACATACCTCCCTTCAGTACAACGGCTGGACGGGGCCTAACCCCAATGGCTACACCACGGCAAACACGATCCATTGGCAGTTCGAAGGCATCTTCGTCGACGCGAACATCCATTCTCTGAACGTTCAGTCCCGCATGTCGCCAGTTCACCCGATCGAGGGCGACGTTTTTGACGATTACGTCGTCTACCTGCGCCAGTCATCGAAATACGTTGAGAAGGTCTATCAACTCGAGAAGGTTGGCGGATTCACCGGTCAGGGCACCCCGGAGTCGCGCGACTTTACAGCCGACCGCCTCGCCGTCGGGGCCAGTATGCTCCGCGACATGATCTATTCCGCCTGGCTTCAAAGCGCAAATCCCGTCCCGCCCCGTCCGGCTGCCTGATTTACTGATACCAGCGAAGACGCAGATTGAATTACGATTCCGGCGGCTCGGCGACAGAGACATCAGCCTTCTCGCCCGCTTTGAGCCACACATCCTCACCCGTTCCCAGATCGGCCGGAGCGTTCGTGCTCTCTCTGAACGCGAAACCACGCTCACGCGAAGATACGTAGAACTTGTAGTGCCCCGGAGTCAGGTTGCCCACGGTAATCTCTTGCGGCCGCCCCGGCTCGAAGAGAAAGCTATGCACGGTCTCGAAAGCTGAAAACTGCGGAACGAGAAGTCCATAGAACGACCGCACGATTCCATATCGCTCCTGATACGGGTTGGCGGGGCTATATTTCAGGTGCAGAATGCCGCAGTGATACCGCGCCGTCACCTCCAGGGGCGGAGCCGTTCCATCGAGGCCAACCACGAGCGGTTCCTTCGCCATATCCACGCCGCCCGCGGTTACCGAAGCAACATAGGTATTGGTTTGTGCGGCGAAGGGCCCTGATTCGCCCGGTTCGACAGCATGGACCCAGTATTTACCAGCTTCCAGGGAATAGAATTCCGATTTGCCCTCCCGGGAAACGCTCTCCGGAATTGGCTGTTCGTACACCGGCAGGGGATCGGCGCGCGTCAGCCAGAGCGTGTGATAGCTGGGTTTGCCGTCGTCGTAGTCCGATCCCGAAAACGCCGAAGAGGTGAGCCCTGTGCAGCGGCCTCCCTCTGCGCCCATATCAATTTGAACGTGAATCGCGACCGCGGGATTAGGCTTCGGCGGGACGTGCGGATACGACATGATTATCGGCTTGCCCTCCACGGTGAAGTTTGTAAAGGTACCGAGCCAGAGCGACATGAACTTACCGGGGCCTTCGTCTTTCGAGTATCCGTGACGCAAAGTAAGTGTGTACTCCCCGTCAGGCAGATGAATCGTCTCACGCCCGCCGATAAGCATGTTGTTCGGGGGGCCGTTGCCTCGCTCAAGTGTCACCGGCATTGACCGGCCGCAGCGGCTCTCCGGCGGAGGAACCATGCGAAGGTTTCTGCCATTGCCATCCCGCAGTGAACTGAAGCTTCCCGGAGCGGTATCGGCATTGTGGATCCATGTCACAAAATGAAATTCCCGGTGCGGCAGCCGGAAATCCGCGATCTCCACGCGTCCCGCTGCCAGATGAATCGGCTGCGCGGCCCTGAAATTCAACAAGCCTGGGCTGGCCGACGGCGGATAGCCTCCCGTAGGTGTAAAGCGCGTCGTTCCGCAGTCAGTCCCATGCGGTGGGTCGGGATCGTTGTCGAAAATCCAGTCGCTCAGAACTGCGTAGACGCCCGGGGACAGGTTGGCAAACGAATAGAACCCGTTCCCGTCCGTCGCCAAAACCGTCCGTCGCTGCCATACGGTGCGTCCATCCTCTACAACGCCGCCGTAAAGCGTGAGCAGAGCGTTCTTCATCGGCTGGCCGGCCTCCGAGATGACTCGGCCCTCTATCTTCGCAGCCGGTGTCAGAAGCATCCTGATCTCACCCATATCCGGTCCTGTATGCACCTCGTAAGACGAGAAAAGACGCGTGCCCTCACCCACATAGCGAGGCTTGTTTGTCGCCGATATGTAACCCTCTTTGCCGGCGCTGAAAAAATGGGGCCTGAAATCAAGGCCTTGAAAAACAAATCGCCCATCCGCACCGGTTGTCAGTTGTTGTCCTCGGTCTTCGCCATCCGTCTTCTCACGAAGACCGCCAATCTTTCGTTCGGGCGGGTCCCGATCAACGTAAACCACCGCTAGGGGAATGGGCTTCTTGGTCTCAGAATCGAGCACAACACCCCGGATACTCGTCGTCCATGCATTCTCGGCGGTCTGGGATCGCGCGACGGCGTTTGAAGTTACGAGCAACAAGAGTGCAACTGCCGCAGCCGGTCGCCTCGCCGCTTGAAGAGAGGCAGAGATTGTTTGCATGCGGACATCATACTTCTCACGTCATTCATTTTCAGTGCGAATCAGCCCGCTGGCCCGGACTGTAGGGTCATTTCAATTCAATTTTCGAGCGTTCTGATTTCTCAACGCGTACGGCGGGAAGCGTGAAAAGCGCCCGCTGATTAACGACTTCAGCCGCAGAAGGGCCGTTCAGCAACCACGTAGAACCAGTAGGAAAGAACCAGAATCAGAACGGTGCCCACTGTCGCCCCAAGGCTAAACGTCCAGAACTCGCCAAGTTTTATCGGTGCGAGCACCCAGGTCCATAAGAGTTGTTGCAGAGGCGAGTGCACCAGGTAAAGGCTGTAAGAAAACGTACCTAAAAATGCGATCGGACGCCAAGACGCGATCCTTGTAATCGGATGTTGAGGCCAATGTGCACCTATCCGTCGAGACGCGTCGGAGATGAAGACTGTCGTCAGAGCCATGGAGAGCAAGAGGGCCATATAGTAAGGCGGTAGAATCCGGCGTGCGCGTCGATAGAAAAATTCTTCGTTGCTATTGGGATCAACGAAGAGTTAGACACCGGCCCAGTCACTCTCTGGTTTCAGCCCGTGCCAGTACTGGTACCTGCCGGAGAATGACCGTTAGCACCAATGTCATCAGGGCGGCAGCGGGCACTGCCGTCACCAGCCATGCGCCTAGTGCCTCACCCGCCATGGCGCTAGATGCCCAGATCAGCTTCAGAGGCGAGGTATGTGTCAGCGCATTCGCGTTCAGTGTCGGACTCGAGTTTGGAGAAAACATCCAGCTACCAAGCCGAAAAAAAGGGAAAATCAGTGCCACCTGCAGGGGCATGGCGACATAGTTCGCGGCCTGAATAGCCGGAACGTTGAGCCGCAACCCAAATGCAACCGCCAGGCACAGCGCTGTTGGAATACCGATGACGGGAATACAGCCGATCGTAAATCCGAGAGCAAGCGTCAGAGCCAGACGCTGCGGTGAAATGCCCTGCAGCAACCATGCCTCCATCTTTTGTCGCATCGCTCTCAGGGATCTGCTCATGTCTGTTCCTACGTTATCGGTACGAAACCGGTTCCCACTCAGATGTTGCGTGAATCTTCAATGAACCGAACCAAGATGGTGCGTCGGGCCGGGTTAACGTTTCAAATCGGATCGATTCCCGGGTCGCATCAACCAGCATAGGCATGATTTCTACCGAAACGGACCACCACTTTAGGCGCAGAACGCATGTACGAAAGTGGGAATATCTGCAGTGCGTCCTTCGTTATCCGGGTAATCGCAACAGCCCCTGCTTCCGCATCGCAGAGAGAACCTGCTCGACCTTCCAGTCGAGCGCCGCCGTACCGTCGATCACCAGGTCTGCGTTTTTGGCCGACGGCCGAACCCAGGTGATGCTGGCCGGCCGCACTGTGGTTTCATATTGCACCCGGACCGATTCGCGCGTCCGCCCACGTTCGAGCGTATCCCGCCTCATCCGCCGCTCGAAACAAACATCGTCAGGCGTATCGATGTAAACGCGGAGCTGATAAAGCGGCAGCAACTCCGCATAGTGGAGGGCGAAGAGCCCCTCTACTAGCACGAATGGCCCGGGCCGCACCTTCTCAGTCCGGTCGAGGACCCGCGTGTGGCTCGAAAAATCGTAGATCGGCCGCTCGATCGTCTCCCCTCTTGCCAGCGCTGCGACATGCGCCGCCAGAAGCGGGCTCTCGATGATTGCCGGATCGTCAAAATTCTGCTTCGCCCTCTCTGCGTGAGGCAAATGGCAGAGGTCTCGGTAGTAGTTATCGATGGGAAAGTAAATTCCGCTCAGTTCGCGCGCCAGTTCGGCGGCGAGTGTCGTTTTGCCCGAGCCCGAAGCGCCTGCAATTCCGATCACCGCCGGAGGAAAGGGCAGCAGTGGCGTTGTTTGTGCGGCGTCTTCAGTCACTTTCTGCGTCCACCGTAGCTGCGATCCACATCGCCAGCCGCTCCAGCAGAGCCGCCAGCTTGCGCTCAACCTGCCTGCCGGCCTCGAAAACCTCGGTATGGCTCAACGGAGTCGGGCTCAATCCCGCCGCGAGGTTTGTGACGCACGAGATACCCAGCACCTCGACTCCCATGTGCCGAGCCACAATCGTCTCAGGCACGGTCGACATCCCAACAAGTGTGGCTCCCAAGGTTCGGTAAGCGCGAATTTCTGCCGGCGTCTCAAAACTTGGTCCGCTCACCGCAAGATAAATGCCTTCTTCGAGCTTCTGTCCTTCCAGTTCCGCCGCCTGTGCGGCGAGCGCGCGGAGTCGCTTCGAGTAGGCCTCGGACATATCGCAGAAGCGCAGCCCGCAATTCGGCCGGTCGAAGGCGAACCGCGCTTCGTTCGGGCCGACCAGCGGGTTCCACCCCATCATGTTGATGTGATCCCCGATAAGTACCAGTTGTCCGACCCTATATCCCTCCGCGATACCACCCGCGGCGTTGGTGAGAATCACTGCGCGGATTCCGAGTGCGCCCATCACTCGCATTGGAAAGGTAATGTCCTTGAGGGAGTAGCCCTCGTAGAAGTGAACCCGTCCCTGCATGACGACCACTTGCGCGCCCCCGAGCATGCCCGCGACGAGCCGTCCGGTATGGCCTTCGACCGTCGATTTGGGAAAGTTGGGAATTTCTTCATAGGGAATACTTACGGAATTCATCACCGCATCGGCGGCCGCACCCAGGCCGGAACCGAGAACGATCCCGACGCGTGGTCGGAGCCCGCCGAGCTTGACGCGGAGAAACTGTGCAGCCTCAGTGACATCGTCGAAGTAGCTCATGATTTGTATCAATATGTCCGTTCCTGCGATTCTACAACTGTGGCTCCGCGCCTTTTGTTGCAGAGATCACGGACTTGAAACGGCTCGTTTGCACCGGAGGTTTAGTCAACATGTGCCGAAACATCAAAACACTCTTCAACTTCGACCCACCTGTTACGGAAGAAGAAATCCGCGCCGCCTCTCTGCAGTTCGTCCGGAAGATCAGTGGATTTAACAAGCCTTCCAGGGCGAATGAGGCCGCATTTCTTGCGGCGATCGACGAAGTCGCGGCGGCGTCGACCCGCCTGCTTGCCTCGCTCGAAACGGTTGCACCTGCCCGCACCCGCGAAGAGGAGGCCGCGAGAGCACGCCTTCGCAACGCTCAACGGTTTCCTGGGAATGTTGCGCAATGAAACAGATCGTGGCTGTAATCTTCGGCCTTGGCCTGCTCGGTAACGCACTGTTGTTCGTCCCGCAGGTCCTCGCCGTGTGGCGAAAGAAATCCGATGAGGGCATTTCGCTGATCACGTTCGGGGGGTTCAGTATTCTCCAGGTGATTGGGATCGTTCACGGTATTTATCAACGCGATCCCTCATTGATCATCGGAATGTCCGCCAGCCTGCTGAGTTGTGGATCTGTTACCGGTCTTACGATTTTCTACCGGCTTCGTCGCCTCGGCGCGATTAGCTCCTCCTGAGCAAAGTGTTACGCCTGGAAAATCCTCCGCAGCCCAAATCGGCATCTAAGCCATAGTCCGACTGTGGTTCGGAGGTGCGATGTGCCAGGCACTCGGCCGTTCACATTATCAGTTTTTCTCGTAGCAGCAGCTTCGCTATCAGCCCAGGCGCCGCGGGAGTTGGTCAGGCAGGCGGTGCAGACTGAGCTCGTTGCCAGCGAAAACGATCATACGCACTGGCTCTACTTCGAGTCCGACAGCCAGCCGAGCAAGAGCGTTAAGCAGTGGGTTGCCGAGGCGCGACTGGTTAGCCTGAGCCGGGTTATTGAGCGGAACGGGCAGACTGTATCCGAAGCGCAACAGAAGCAGGAGATGAGCGCGTTCATCAACGATCCTCACGCTCAATCAAAACAGCACAAAAGCGGCCAGCATGACGACGAGCAGGCAGCCGAGTTGCTGAAGATACTCCCCGATGCTTTCCTTTGGACGAAGACCGGCGAAAGCGGCGGGGCGATTCAGTTGCACTTCAAACCAGACCCCGAATTTCATCCGCCGGATATTGAAGCTCGTGTCTTCTCTGCGATGGAGGGCGATATGGCCATCGATCGCGATCAGCACCGCATTGCAACGCTGAAAGGGCGGCTTATTCGGGATGTGAAGATTGGGTACGGATTACTGGGGGAACTACAAGCCGGCGGGACATTCGATGTGGAACGTCGCCAGCTCTCGCCTAAAGTATGGGAAATTGTGGAGACACACGTCCACATTCAGGGCCACGCGCTGATATTCAAGACAATCTCTGAGAACGAAGATGATGTGAAATCTAATTTCAGGCAGATTGCCGGAACCACTTCACTGCAGCAGGCCCAGTCCGAATTGTTAAGTCTGAATCCGGACCCGCAAAAGCAGGAAGCGGCGGATCGTTCAGCGGCTGAACAGCGCGCCTCTGCCGGGCGCGATGGGAGAAGTACCACCCAGCCTCGTGCAAGTCATTTAGGAAAGAACCCTAAACTCGCCCAGCGATGAATTCAATGTGATCGAGTTTCAAGGCGTTCGCGTTGGTCGTGAACGCGGGTGGCGTTCGCACGCAGTGGGCACGTTTCTCATCTGTTCGAGAAATACACGATTTCCTGGCCAGCCTGGCCGTAGCGTCGACCAATAGCTGGACATCGACATCAAGGGCTTCCTCTTCACAACGACCTGATTGGCGAGAATGCTCACACCACAGAGCAGATTGTTGCTGGGCTGCAGAATGGTCTTATCAGGGTCGTGTTCTGAGAGAACCTTGTCGGCCTTCCAGTCGAAGTTGCAGCCATAGCGAGCGGAATCCTCGTAGGTGAGTTGTAGCAAGCCTTCGCTGCGCACCATGCGATGGCTGACGCCATCCAGTACCGCTACCTGAGGTTCTGTATGCTGCACGTTTGCCGTTGCCTTGAGGCCAGCTTCGGCGCCGGAAAGCGCCTGAAAGAAGTAGGCCCAGAAAGCACGACGATCGACTTCTTGCATTGCGCTGAAGCGAGGGCAGAACTGGGCAACTTTACGGCCCATGTCGGGCGATAACAGATCGTCTGGTAAAGCTTTTTCGATCACGGCGTCCCATTCGGGCTGCCAGGTTTCGTCATCGCCAAGGATGGCTTTCTGTTCGGCAATCGGAGTGGATGGCGCCGGCTTAAGTTCCGGAGTGACAGGAATCGCAACATACACTGGACGGGGACTATATGCCGAGTCGCCTCCACTGCGGAATGCGGCCAGACCGAGAGTTAGCCCCCCTGCCAAAATGCACAAGCTTATTCGCGTTGTCCTCGACACTCCCAAGTCCGGAATGACCTCCAGACAGGTGTGATGCGAGGCGGCAGGGAGCCGGTTCACGTAAGCTCGAGATAGCAGACAAGTCCAATGTCTTCAATGCCTGGAACCTTGATGAAAATCTATTTATTGTGCGTAAAATCCTCCGAAATTTCATAATGCCCAGGCAACCCGGTGACGGCAATGGGAATCACCGCCCCGGCATTTTTCTTCTTGAAGAAGGGAGCCATAGGTTTAAGGAGGAATGATTTAAAGCCGGTGGATGTGTGAGAGATGTCGGTGTCCATTTTCAGCTTCCCCGTGAGGTGTACCGCTTCATCGTGGAAGCGAAAACTTCCTGCAAGCACGGCTTCAGCACCGGGAACTCGAAACATCAGGCGGGGTGTGGAAGCTATGTTGTTCTCAATCTTGGCCAGCCCCTCCAGAGATGAAACGACATCTACGCCCGACGAAGGTGACGATGCAGTGGCGTCGAGGCCAACATTCTTTCTCTTTCCCCTGGGCGCGCTCGCTGAAGGCGGAGAGGCTCTTCTCCGCCTTCGCGTTCGTGATTTTCTCAGTCGGCACGACGAATTGGCCCTTAACGCGGAGGCGCTCCGTGAATCCGTCGCCGGGCGGTCCGAGATACGCGTGGCATTGCAGAGAGACGGTGCCCGTGATTGGAACATCATCATGAATGAAGGGGCGCATCAGGTCCTCGGCACGTCCGCTGTCGACCTTGATATCTAGGTTCGTGCCGTCAGGATCACCCCGGATCGTACCGACGGCGTGAATGCCGGTTTCGCGGATCTTAAGGTCGATCGACCTGACCACCATGTTTCCATTCGAGCCGTCAAGCGTTGCCTGCATCGCGCCATCAACCAGGGTTGGCTTTCCGGTTGTGACCGCAAAATTCCTTGTCGTGGCATTGGTTTCGACATCCATCGACTGAATTGTGCCCTTGAAGATTCCGCGGGAATCGACGGTCCCGCTGATGTCGCCAACATCGTGCAAGTTCACATTGGTGAAGGTGAAGTTGCCACTGAGCGGCGTGTCTACGAAAGCTGATCCTTTGATGGGTCCCATACTGCCGTGGGCTTGGATTCGCCCCCGGGGAATTGCATTTTGCATGTCTACAGCCCAGGTCATCGCATCGCCGTGATGAAAGTTACGGATCTCAAGTTGCCGTATCGGAAACAACAAAGGAGGATGGGCCTTACGGCGGATTTCGAGCAGGCTCTCATGCATGACGAGGCGCTCGATCATGGTGTCGGGACCAGCGAATTCTTTCGCGCTGCCCTCGGGAAAGCTCAGCCGGTTTTCCTGACTGCCAACCGCGGGAACGATGGCATGGAAGCCGGTAATATCGATAAGTTCGACGCGGTGTCGAAGCATGATCAGGTCGGTCCACGTGCCAACGAGCATCATGCTGTCGATGTGACCGAGAGGCGGCACGCCAGGCGGCGCCGTCTTGCGGCGAATCGTGATGCCGGTTGCAATAAACCCCGGCCTTGGGAAGTAAACCCGTTGATATCGGGTGAACTGAACATCGCTGGTGAGAATGTCTTCCAGCATGGGATTAATCTTGCGATGGCGGTAAGGCCAGTTGGCGCTAATCAATACGAACGCGATCGCGACCAATGCTCCGATGGCGACAATAACGAAGTGCACCCAAAGTGGGGCTTTGTGCCAGATGCTGTGGATCCGGTGATGCACGCCCTTTTGCGGCGGAAGAGCAGAGCGGTGCGTCGGGATAACAGAAGGGTGAGCCATAATCTATAACGCAACAGGAATCGGCCGATCGACTAAATACCGAGAATAGATAATGTGGGGTAAAACTCTCTGCCCAAGCGGAATTGTGGCCCGTAAACAATTTCGTTAGAAGCCAAAGAACTCAATGAGCGTTGCCCATAAAAGATCAGTGTGCTTCGATTCGCTTCCTGCAAACCGAAATAGCAAGACTATTCAGCCGAGGAAGATCCCTGCTATTGAAGCTGAGATCAAATTAGCCATGGTTCCGGCCAACATGGCTCGGATGCCTAGTTTAGCTAGGTCATTTCGCCGTTCAGGAACCAGGGCGCCGATGCCGCCGATCTGCATGCCAATGGATCCGAGGTTGGCAAATCCGCAGAGCGCAAACGTTGCGATGGTGAAAGACCGCGGCAGGAGCGTCGCCTTGTGGGCACCAAGCGCGATATAGGCGATCACTTCGTTGAGCGCCATTCGGGTGCCGAGCAGGTTGCCAATCATACCGCAGTCCTGCGCGGGGATTCCAATGAGCCAGGCTACAGGCCAGAACACGAAACCAAGAATTTCGCCGAGACTGCCCGGGATCCAGTGAAAACCGGCATGCATATGGATCCACGCCAGGATCATGTCCAGAAGAGCTACAAGAGCTAGAAAGCTGATGAGCATGATCGCAACGTTCAGAGCCAGCTTGCCGCCGTCGATGGTCCCGCGCGCAATTGCACCGATGAGATTCTCGTCCTTGTGCTCTTCGCTTTTCGGGATGATGACCTTGCCTTCCGTCGCCGGGACTTCGGTTTCGGGGACAAGCATCTTCGACAACAGGATGGTGCCGGGCGAGGTCATGATAACGGCCGAAAGCAGATGCCGGGCTTCGATGCCCTGAGAGATATACATTGCCATGATGCCGCCGGATACGTGGGCCATACCGCTGGTCATGATGGTCATGAGTTCGCTGCGCGTGGCGCCAGCGAGAAAGGGCCGGATGGTCAAGGGCGCTTCGGTCTGGCCCATGAAAATGGATGCGGCGACATTCATGCTCTCAGCGCCGGAGATGCGCATGGTCTTGAGCATCACCCAGGCCATGCCACGAATGATGACCTGCATGATCCCGATGTGATAAAGCACGGCAAAGAATGCAGAAATGAAGATGATTGTGGGAAGAACCTGAAAAGCGAAGATCGTACCCAGGGAAGTATCCGCCGTGCCGAGTTTGCCAAACAGGACGCTCGTTCCCGCGGTTGTGGCGCTCAGCATCTTTGTGACGCCGCCACCCGCCCAGAACATTGCAAGCTGGCCGAAATTGAAGTCGAGGACGAAGAAGGCGAAGATGATCTGCAAGCTGAGTCCCCAGGCAACGGTCCGCCAACGGATCTTTCGCCTGTCAGTCGAGAATAGCCATGCGGCCAACAGTACGAACAAAATCCCCAGCACTCCCGTAAATCGTCCCAATGCGTCGCTCCTGAGAAAGCAGCCTTTAGCTGTAGCTCTCAGCACTTAGCCTTTAGCCTCAAGCGCTTTTCTTGATCTCTTTCGATTACCTTACAGCATCGCCGTTCCTCGCGTGTCCGCGCCTACTCAGACGAGACCTTTGAGCTGTTGCCCTTCTGGGATTACTACAGTCTGGTGTGACGGCCAGAACCGCACGGATTGTCGAAGAGATCTTTCAGATTAGCGGTGGTTGCTGCTCAGATAATCCGATACGTTTTCGCGAGAGAATATCTGGCTGACGAGGGGGACCTCCTCCGGCGGTGTATCGGAGAAAGTGATTGCCCGCTTGATGCGCTCTACGGGCTCGGACAGCAATCTCTCATTGGTTGCGTATAGAGTGGCGAAGGGCTGGCCCACCTCGATGCGCGCCCCGCGGCGGGCGTGAAATTCAATGCCGGCATGGGCGTCAACCGGTTCCCCAGCCTTTTCGCGCCCAGCGCCGAGCCGCTGCACCGCCCAACCAAGTTCCATCGTGTCCATCTCGGCGACATAGCCGCTCTCCCAGGATTCCAACACCTGTCTTGCACCGGGTTTGTGCGCCGCTTTCAGATCGTCGAAGACAGAGATATCGCCGCCCTGCGCCTCAACCATCTCCAGAAAAACCTTCAAGGCCGTGCCGTCAGCCAGAGCGCCGGCCGCGGCCCAATAGCCCTGTTCGGCGGTTTCGGTTTTACCTCCCAGGTGAATCATCCATCCCGCCAATCGCAACGAAAGCTCATGCAGATCCTCGTTGCCTGATGGTTCGCCTCGCCGCATCATCTCTACGCATTCCGCAATTTCGATCCAATTGCCGGCCGTGCGGCCCAGGGGCTGCCCCATATCTGTCATCAGCGCCACCGTGCGTGTTCCAGCAGCTTCAGCGGTGGAAACCATCAGCGCTGCAAGAAACTCCGCTTCCGTCCTCTTACGCAGGAATGCGCCGGAACCGGTCTTTACATCAAGGACCAGCGCGTTGAGCCCGGCGGCCAGCTTCTTGCTCAAAATTGAGGCGCAGATCAGGCCTGGACTCTCCACCGTGCCGGTGCGATCACGCAAGGCGTAAAGAGCCCGATCCGCGGGATCGAGAGTTGGGGTCTGGCTGACGATTGCAACTCCGCATTGCTGCAGGACGGCTTCGAACTCGGAGAGCGACAGTCCCGAGCGGAAACCAGGAATGGAATCGAGCTTGTCGAGTGTGCCGCCGGTGTGTCCCAGTGCCCGGCCGCTGATCATTGGAACAGCAACGCCGCAAGCAGCAGCAATGGGAGCAACAAGAAAACTTGTCTTATCGCCGACCCCGCCAGTGGAATGCTTATCCACCGCAGGCTTTCCAAGCCGCGAAGGATCGAACTTTTCACCGGAGTCGCGCATGGCCACAGCCATCGCGCGTGTCTCCTCTATGGTGAGGCCGTTCAGCCACTCAGCCATAAGCCACGCTGAGAGCTGCTCCATCGGGATCGTTTCGTTGGCCGCACCGGCAACGATGAATTCAATCTCGTGCGCATCGAGAGCAAGACCATCCCGTTTCTTGCGAATCAGGTCGATCATGTGCAGAGGAGAGTTGCTGGGATTCTTTGCGCCGGTCTGTGCGGACATGGACTACAGCCTCGATCGTGAACAGTTGAGATTATCGCAGGCTGGAAAGGGGAATGCGCTCAACCAGCCGGCGGCAAGCGCTTCCAGGAATCGAATGAATCGCCTTGGCGCAGACGTTCCAGGCGAAGGTCTCTCACTTTTGGAAGAGTCAATACCGCGATGCGAGAGGAGTGCGGGTCGTTGCGGGCACTTACTGGAATTAACCTGATGTGACGTTGCAATCGCGGTTCGGACGCCTAGAAGCAGACTCCTTCACGTTTGAGTTCCATCCCGGTCAGAACATCGCTATCGCGAGCCGCTGCGGCACCCATTCCCGAACTTTTAAATTGAAAATCGAGATAGACCTTCCATGGCTGGCAGAACAGGTTCCGTGGCTGCTCCCCTAGCTTGGTGCGATCGGAGGAGGGTTGCTTGTCAAAGGATATGTTCTGTTTCTGAAAATAATCCTCCACCTGAGCCCGACTCGTACCCGGTTTCAAGGCATCCCGATAGCTTGCGACCGTGGCCTGAAACTGCTTTTCGTCCTCTTTCTTTTCGCTCGAGGACATCAGATTTACGGCTACGACGATCAAACCAACGAGAACAATCAAACCTAACCAACGAACCATTTCCGATCTCCTGAGGAAGTTTCCGAAGCACAGTGAAGAGAGACAGCTTTCTATTCTTTGCCGGCAGGGTTTTTCAACTTCTTCATCTCAAATCCCATAGGAAGAATCTCATCGAAACGCAATGTTTTGATTCCGAATGCCGCGGGGAAGACGACCAAAGAGTCCGGTGCCGCAAACTCCGCGAGCATTTGGCGGCACGCCCCGCAGGGAGGGCTGGCTGCTTCATTTAGGTTCGCAACAGCAACGGCTTCAATGCGGATATTGGGGCCGAATTCGCTGACCGCTCGCACTAAAGCGGAGCGCTCGGCACAAATAGTGAGCCCGAAACTCACGTTCTCTACATTTGTCCCCACCACCACGCTGCCATTACTGAGCAGCAGGGCTGCCCCTACCTTGAACCCCGAGTATGGCGAATACGATTTTCCTGCAACCCGAGTGGCTTCCTTCTGCAGATTCTCGAGCCGTTCCTCGGATGTGCTCTCGGTCATTGTCTCTTTCCTCGCGCCTTCCAGGCTGAACTCTGAGGCTAAAGCACGACTGTTCTCGATGTATATCTATCCCCAAGTCCAATGGCCGCTGCTGAACCATCCATTTCAAGACCCGAAGCGGAAAAGCCTCAGAATGACAAACCCACGCCCTGAACAGAACGGTGGACCACAATTAAGCCCGCGATACAGATGGTCAGAAGCAAGGAGGAGGCCACGAAGGCGGCGCGAAGGCGGCTTGTCGGATAAAACCGGCGATGGCTTCTAAGCGTAACCACGATATCCCTTTGAAGATCAGCCTGCTGCCAGCCGGCGAGACCACGGCGAATTGCCGAAACCATGGCGATTTCGAGAGCGCAACAGCTGACAGCGCTCACCATGCTGCCCATCGCCAGAATCTCAGTGAGCTGTACTATCGACACACCAACCTCACAGCTTTCGCCGTCTGGTCTAACGTTCAGGTTCAACGGTCGGGATATTCTTATTATCTACCGTACCCTTTTCTGTCCATATTCGAAACTGTCGGAATGTACCGAAAGTAATGTATGCTCCTACCACAAAAGTGGGAGAAGCGGGAGTAAGATTGTGATTTGTGAAGCCCAGCGAGGCTGGCGGACGGGTCTCTCGAATCCCATCTTCATGCCTTGCAGCTCGATTGGACAGCTTCCTCTGAGGGTTCTATGAATAGTCTTTCTCCCCGCTCTGATGGCACTCAGGCAAATCAAGGCCATCGAGCAGAGCGCCGGACGTCGCCATCCCTTGCCGCCTATCATTGGAAAGGCACTCTGCCTCGCCTGAATTCGGTCCGTGATATCAGCTCAACGGGCGCCTTCCTGCTTACACAGGAGCGCTGGGAGCCCGGCGAGATCGTATCTTTGTCCTTGCAGCGGAGTGGCCCGCCGGAAAAGGAAAACAGCTTCTCGGTTCAAGCAAAGGCCGTGCGCTGGGATGACCAGGGCGTTGCTGTCTCTTTTGTGCTCCCGGCCGGCGCCGATCTTCGCCTGTGGCAGAGTCCTCTCAAGAGTGCGAGTGAACAAAATGAACCGGAAGACATTCTGCGCGAATTTCGCGTAGCCCAGACCATCTCGTTTCTTAGCCGGATTTCGCCGGATACCCAGACAGCTGTCAGCAAGCTCCTCCACGAGGAACTAAGCAATTACCGTCTCGAACATGCGATAGATATGTCCCTGAAGGCTGAAAGAATGCTCGGAACTGCAGTAGAAGGCGATCACTTGCGGGCAAGACCTCAGGTTGTCATGCGTATTTTGGAGGCTGGGTCGTGGTCGGCTGACGACAAATGGATGCTGCAGTTCTGGGCCGGACTTCTGGCGGCTTCGTGTACTTCCAACGGCGACGATGAGTCCAACCTCAGTTTCGCGGAACTTCTCAGCCAGTTGAAAGCCCTTCACATGCGCATCCTTTCTGCTGCATGCACCAAATCGACAAAACTGACAGGCGGCCCTGGGAACGTGTACTCTCGTCCGCTGAACTGGAAGGCGACTGATCTGATGAGGTACTCGGGGTCCAGCGACCTTATCAAGCTGGATCGAGAACTCAACTACATGGCCGATATCGGAGTGATCGCCCCGCGCGAGAAGTCCGCGTTCTTCCAACAAATGACGGATACGACGGTCGCACCGACGAACCTTGGCCTTCAACTGTACGCGCGCTGCAATGGTCACCGCGGTACCGCCCATAAATTCTACGGCGTACCCGTCTCAACGGCAGGAGCTCTTGCCGTCGACCAATAAGCTCTGGCCCGAATTGGCGCAATTGATCCAGTTTTTCCCCTTTTGTCACAGACCCGAAATTTGATTGGTTCGATGTGATGCCGGGCACATAGTGCCCGGTTCCGCTTTGCCTACACTCCTGAAAGTGCTTCATCCGCCATTGACTTAGGACATGGCGATCCGATGTCGCTGCCGGGAGGATTGGTGAGTTTGCATAGTAGCTGGTTCCGTCTGCCATTCGCTTACAGGCCTCGCGCTGAGCGCCGCATATCGCCTGACCTCGTTGCTTTGCATTGGCATGGGACGAATCCGCGCGAGAACCACGTCGCCAATATCAGCAAAACCGGGGCGTATCTGCGCACCGATGAAACCTGGAATCCTGGTGAACTCCTATCTTTGACACTGCAACGGCGCGGGACATTCGAAAAATCAAAGAACAATCGCTTTGCAGTCCGGGCGAAAGCCGTTCGGCGCGATAAGAACGGTGTGGGCATCTCGTTCCTGTTTTCGAGAGGAGAAGATCTTCATCTTTGGGAGAATGTGGTCGATTCGGAGCCTTCGAGAGTAGAACCTGAAGAGCTGATCAGGGAGTTCCGGATCGCTGCTGCTATCGCATTTCTCGGTAGGATCTCTCCCGGCGCTCTAGAGCGCGTTCAGTGGCTGTTCCGGAAGGGCTTGAGCAGCCATCGATTGGAAGGCGCTGTTGAGATCGCGCTCCATGCGGATGATCTACTCTCGCTCCTAAATGGGAATACTCAGATTCAGGTTCGACCGGATGTCGTTCTCAGAATTCTGGAGGAGGGATCCTGGACCGAAGTTGAATGGATTCGACATTACTGGTCCGGGCTCCTTGTCACCTCCTGCGAAGATCGCAAATCGGAAGACCTCGACTTCAATTCTCCGGCACTTCTCAGTCAACTCACAACCATCCAAACCCGAATATTCTCTTCGGCATGTGATAGCGCCCGCAAATTCGTCGGTCCAGAGGGACACTTGGTTGCTCGTCGACAGATGCGTTCTGCGGAAGAATTGATGAGGATTTCTGGCATCCATGACCCTGTGCACATCGAACGCGATCTTCACCATCTCACTCAACTTGGCCTTCTTGAGCCCCAAACGAAGTGGGCGTTCTTTTCTCGCCTGGAGCGGGCTGAGGTTACACCGACCAACAGGGCTCTCAGACTCTACGCGCGCTGTCATGCACATCGCGGAGAACTTTCCGGTTTTTATGGGCTGGAGGATTCGAACAGCTGCGCGTACGCCACCACCTGAACGCGACTCGAACGTAACCGCCGCTTCTCGCTGCCGCAAAGCGACCGTTTCAAGCCTTGTACGTCTGCTGCCAAAGTAATGACCACCCTATTACGAAGCGGCGATTGCAGGAGTACGATGGCACTCAGGACAATTCCATTTGGGTAGAGTCCGGAGGCCTCACGGGATTACGGCTCAATCCCTCGGCAGGTTAGAAGCCAGGAGGGTGGTATGAAGTCACTGAGGAGTTGGTTCGAAAAGGCCTTCCCCGCGGAACCAACGATTAAGCAGGCCCGTGCGGAGCGCCGCGAGGTGCCAGGACTAGAGGCTATCCACTGGACTGGTTCCTGCCCCGGACTTGACATCGTGAGGAATATCAGCTCGACGGGAATGTACCTGGTAACCCGCGAGCGCTGGCAAGAAGGCGAAATTAACCCAATTCGTCTTGTTTATCCTGAACTCTCAGACGATTCGCCCGATCGCCAGGTCACGATTCAGACCAAAGCCGTTCGCCGTGGGGAGGACGGAATGGGCCTCTCATTCATTCTTCCCGAATGCATGGATCTCTGGCTTTGGAAGAGCGGCGGCCTGATTGAGCCGGAAGATATCCTTACTGAGTTTCGTCTTGCAAGATCCCTTGCTTTCTTGCGCAGGATTTGTCCCACGGCTACCCACGAACTTCAACTGCTTTTCCGCGAGGGTCTCAGCAATCTGCGCATCGCCAACATCATCGCAATTACCAATCGAGCAGAGATCATGTTGGCTGCAGAAGCCAGTCCTGACCGGCTTCACGCACCAGAAAACATTCTTCTCACGATCGTCAAGAACGGCTCATGGGCCGAAGATCCTTCAACCCAACAGCTTTGGGCCGGGCTGCTCGCTACCTCGTGCACACTTTTGGGAGATGACGAATCAAATATGCCGTATCTCGAGCTAGTCAGCGAGATGGCGTCGATCGACGGGCGGCTGTTCGTGGAAGCGTGCACAAAGTCTGAGAAGCTTTTTGCTCCAAATGGAGCGGTATCTGCCAAATCGCTCATCCGCACTTCCGAGGAGCTGATTCAGATTACCGGTGCTCACGATCTGATGAAGATTGACCGGAATATCTTCCAGTTAGCTCTTCTCGGATTATTTGAGCCGCGTGTGAAGCCGAAATATTTCTCCTATGATGGAGACGCCAACCTTTCCCCGACGGCCTTGGGACTTGAGCTCTTTGCGCGCTGTCAAGGACATCGTGGTTCTCCGCAGGACTACTATTCCACGCAAGAGAAGGAAGTAGCTCCCACCGACAACAAAGACGATTCGGCAAGCGGCTCTTCCCTCCGGCGAACAATAGATGTCCTTCATTTTTCGTTGTTCAAGAGCTCTGAAACAGCAAAGTGCAGTTCTTCCGTGATTGTGGCTTCGCTTTCCAACGGGCCAAATCGGAGCGGATTTCCCACACGTATCTCGACTGTGCCTGATCGGAACCAGCCACGGCCCCTTTGTTTCAATTCACCGAGCCCACGGATTGCTACCGGCAGGACCGGCGCGTGTGCCTGTTTCACCAGCATCCCGATCCCTGCTTTAAACTGCGCCAACTCGCCTGCGGAAGAGCGCGTTCCCTCGGGGAAGACGAGAACGTTGTAGCCACGATCTAGAGCCTCTCCCGCGTGGGCGAAGCTACGCTGGAAATCGCGCCTGCGCGGAAGCGGGAACACGTTGTAAAGAGCCGTCACAAGGTAGTAGGCAGCAGGGCCGAAGAGCATGAAGCGTCCGGTGTCCGGGTTGCGGAAGTGGCGGTAGTCTTGCAACATTTCTCCCAGCATCGCAGACGCTACACGTCGGCGCATGCGCCCGGGCAGAGCGTATTCCACCAGAGCGCCATCGTACGCGGTAACGTGGTTGCAGATGATCAGCATGGGTTCGTCGGAGCGCAAATTTGGAGGTACAACTACGCGAGGATTACCCAGGAACCAGACGAAGGGCTGCGCGACCGACTGGAGAAATGCCGAACGTAGCCAATGTACCGGTCGTGACCACGGCCACCTTGGATAAATGAAGCTGGCATCCTTGGGCGCAAGTTCTGGCGTTCTGGAAACGGTGAATCCCGCGGGGTCAGTGCTCGGCGGTGTGGGTCCTGCATTCGACCCACCCCCAGTCGCTTCAATCGGTCCACCGGGAATGGGCACTTCTCGATTGCGCTGTATTTGCGGGTCGGGGGCTGGAGGCTCGGTATCTCCAGCGTTACGGGCTGCCCCTGCTATCCTCCGCAAGTCGCCCAGCGTCCGAGCCGCGTCCACCGAGCCTTCTCTCAACGCATCGGTCATTCGTTCTTCGAGCGCCGCGGCAATTTGGACCCGGCCGAGGCTGTCGAGATGGAAATCCTCATTGAGACGAAGTTCGTCTTCACCGGCTGGATTTTCGCCGGCAATTTCGGCTACCAGCGCGTAGAGCCAGTCGCCGCGATTTGCGCCCAAAGATTTGTCGGCGCCATTTCCGGCATGCCGGGCCTCTACGGTCGAACGCTCGGATAGCCATTCCGCGACGGCCTTGCGCCGGACCTTTCCGGTCGAAGTTCTGGGCAGATCCGGTTCGGGCCAAATCATCCACCGCCTCAACCGTTGAAAATCTGCAAGACGGGTGTTCGCCCGATCGACGGCCTTGGCAGCCTCTTGCTCCCCGCCACGAATGGCGAGTACCGCGCAAGGCTCGGGACCACTCGCTGTTTCCAGGGGAACGACCGCGCTGGCGGCGATCTCCGGTTGTTCTTCGAGTGCTGATTCCAAGTCCTCGGGGTGCACGTTCACTCCCGCGGAGGTCACGATCGTTTCGCTCTTCCGGCCCATGAAGCGCAACTCACCGGTCGCTTCCTTTTCAGCGAGATCACCGGTGGCCAGCCAGTCGTCCTCACGCTGACGCAACTCGCCGCCACTCCACGTTGCATTGGAGATCATGGGGCCTTTTACAAGCACCTCACCGTCCGGGCCGATCTTAACTTCACGTCCAGGCAACGGCTTGCCGATAGTCCCGCTTGCCACGTGAAAAGGATGATTGAGCGTGATGAGAGCAGTGGTTTCGGTCATTCCGTATCCCTGCACGACCACGAAGCCAAGAGCATTCCAGAATTGCTCAAGCGGGTCCGGCCAGCGCGCCGCCCCCGGAAATCAAAGCCCAGAATTTGAATCCGAGGATGCGATGCACGTCGCGAAAACCCCACCATTTCTTCCATGCCTTCATGCCCTTCGAAGTCGTTACGCGTGCAGGCAGATTCGGGATGGTGTTTTCCAGGTGTGCCTTCAATAACGCCATGACCCGGGGCACCGCAGCGAGCACCGAGATGCGTTCCTTTTTGATCGTCTCGACCAGCCGGGGGGCCACGAGCCGCGTGTCGAAGTGTATCTCGGCCGCGAAAATTGGCGGAATCCACAACCCCATCGTCTGTCCGAAAACATGGCTCAAGGGGAGCGTGTGGAGAAAGCGGAGGGGATGGACGTATTTTTCGTAACGGAGATATTTCTGCGCGGCCTCTTCGATCGGGCCGACGCTGGCGAGTACATTCCCATGTGTATGAACGATACCCTTGGGGTCGCCCGTGGTGCCCGAAGTGAAGAGAATCTGCAGCGGCGTCGCGAGCGAGAGTCCGGCAACCGGACCAGCTTCGCGCGAGGGCAGGGAGGATGCCCAGTCCTCGAATGCCAGCATTAGCGGATCGATCTCCGGAGTTTGACCGCCGATCTTCGAAGTACGAACTGCCTCACCCAGCTTTGCCAGCAGCGCCGCATCACCTACCACCAGCTTTGGCTTTACATCTGCAGCCACGCGGCCAGCAAACTCAGCACTTCCGAACGCGTCGAGGGGAACCACCATGACGCCGCGAAGCATGCAGCCGTAGAATGCTGCTACCCATTCCGCACTGTTCTCCGCCCAAAGAAGCACGCGCTCGCCATCGCCGATCTTTCGATCCTCCAGAAATGCCGCAAATCGACCCGCTAGGTGTGCGAGTTCGCCATAGGTGCTTTCGCGCCGGCGAACGCCTTGGTAGCGTACGATTGCGATCTCGCTTCCGTGTCTTCTGAAGTCGTCCAGCAGCGTGGCCAGATGCTCGCGCACATCTCACTCCTGATTCGAATCGTAGCAGTGCAGCTTGCGGTCGATGTTCGAGAGTGTGGGACTTCATTGAGTGCCACGACGTTGAGTTCGCTCCGGTGGCATACTGAGACTAATGCCAGGTTCGACAACACTCTATCGCCCAGTCAGGAGCAAGGAACTCGAACTCATCCGGAATGAAAATTGGCGCGCCTTCCCACCGCGCCTGCCAGAACAGCCGATCTTCTACCCGGTTCTTGAAGAAAGCTACGGCGTGCAGATCGCTCGTGACTGGAACACGCGTGATGGAGGAACTGGCTATGTTCTCCGCTTCGAAGTCGAAACCGAATTTCTTTCCAGGTACCCTGTGCAGATTGCTGGTGCCAAGGTTCATCGCGAATATTGGATTCCCGCAGAGGACCTCGTCGAGTTCAACCGGCATATTGTCGGAGAAATCGAGATTCTGAGCACATTCCAGCCGCCCAAACACCGTTGACTTGAATGGGGATTTTGAGAAGTCTTGACCAGTATTAAGCTCCTCCGCTTTCGCCTTTTCTTTCCCTGTCGCACAGATTATGCTCGATAAGCGTCAAAGAAAAGATGTCTTCTCCTTCAATGCCGGACTATCTGACTGATCCATTTGCGTGCTTCCATCCCGTGACCGCGGAGTGGTTCAAGGCAGTCTTCGATCAGCCCACCGCCCCTCAGAAGCTCGGATGGCCAGTGATTGCGCGAGGAGACAGTGCGCTGATTCTCGCACCCACCGGAACCGGCAAGACGCTGGCGGCCTTCCTCTGGTGCCTTGATCGGTTGATGCTGCACGACGTCCAGGAAGGGAACAAGAAGGGTTGCCGGATCGTTTACGTATCTCCGCTAAAAGCCCTCGCCGTCGATGTGGAGCGTAACCTGCGGTCACCTCTGGCCGGCATTGCCAACATGGCTCGGCGCAGGGCGTGTACCGTTTCATGATCCGGTGATCAGCGTGCGCACAGGAGACACCCCGCAACAGGAGCGGGCGCGCTTCCGGCGGGATCCGGCTGAGATTCTGATTACAACCCCGGAGTCTCTCTACCTCTTGCTCACGTCGCAATCCGCAGACGCGCTGCGCACGGTTGACACAGTCATCATCGACGAGATCCATGCTCTCGTTCCCACTAAACGTGGCGCACATCTCTCGCTCACTCTTGAGCGGCTGGAAGAGCTCACGGGGAGGAGGTTGCAGCGCATAGGCCTTTCGGCCACCCAGAGGCCGCTCGAAGAGGTCGCGCGTTTTCTGGGCGGCGTAGAAGTGAATTCGAACACGTCCTTACTGGTCAGTCACAAAACCCGGCAAGTCGAAAGCGAAACTTCAGGTCTGAAGCAGAGCGAAACGGCAGCCTATTTACCCTCCCAGAATCCATCGGTGGGCACTGCGGAAAAACCTGACTCCTCTGCTTTCTCGCTTGAACCCTTCGATTCGAATAGTCAAAATCTGCCCGATGACACATCCATTCGCTATCGACCTGTCACGATCGTTAACGCTTCTGCTCTCAAGCGATTAAGCCTGCGCATTGAAGTTCCGGTTGAGGATATGGCTCGCCTCCAGACGATGGAGGAGATTCCCACGGGTCCAGCGTCAAAGACGCCCCGTAGAGTGTCCATCTGGAGTGCGATCCATCCCCGGCTTCTGGAGCTCATTCGCGAACGGCACTCCACCATCCTTTTCGTCAACAGCCGCCAGGTTGCCGAACGCCTGGCCGGAGCCCTAAACGAACTCGCGGGAGAGGACATTGCCCGGGCCCATCATGGCTCCCTCGCTTCCTATCAGCGCTCCATAATCGAAGAGCAGCTCAAAGCAGGGCAAATCAAGGCCCTGTGCGCAACCTCTACCCTCGAACTCGGTATCGATATGGGTGCAGTTGATCTGGTCATTCAGATTGAGGCGCCACCTTCGGTTGCCAGCGGTATGCAGCGCATTGGGCGAGCGGGGCACTCCGTGGACGCGGTCAGTGAAGGTGTGCTCTTCCCTAAATATCGCGCCGACCTTGTCGCTTGTGCAGCCGTGACCCGTGCCATGCATGAGGGTCACATCGAATCGACCCGTTTCCCTCGCAATCCTCTCGACGTGCTTTGCCAACAGCTCGTAGCCATTGCCGCTCATCCTCCGGGGTACAAGGTTCCGAAACGGTCGCGCGTGCTGAAGCGGACTCATCGGCCGAATGTGGCCACCCCGCGGCGGTACAGCAGCAGTCAAGTCGAGGAGGAAGAGGGCAGATCGATCTCTGCCTACGAGGCGATCGACCCGGAGCTTCCGCCAGAGGTCAACGTCGACGCCCTGTACGATCTGGTTCGCCGTGCTGCGCCTTTCGCCGCCCTGACCCGCTCCTCCTTTGATGGCGTGCTCGATCTGCTGAGCGGACGATATCCCTCGGACGAATTCGCAGAGCTTCGTCCGCGCCTCACCTGGGATCGCATTCGAAACGTCGTCACTGCGCGCGAGGGTGCTGGACGCCTTGCCATTCTCAATGCGGGGACCATTCCCGATCGGGGCCTCTATGGAGTCTTTCTCGCGCACACCGAGGGCAAGTCCATCCGGGTTGGCGAACTCGACGAGGAGATGGTTTTCGAGTCTCACCCCAACGAGACCTTCATTCTTGGGGCCTCCACCTGGCGGATCGAAGACATCACCCACGACCGGGTCCTCGTCGTTCCGGCGCCGGGAGAGCCGGGTAAGATGCCTTTCTGGAAGGGCGATGGGCCGGGGCGGCCGCTGGAATTCGGCCGCCGCATTGGTGCTCTGGTGCGCGAGCTCCGCGCTCTGCCCAAGCCTGCGGCGCTGACCCGCCTGGTCGCCGAGCATGATCTTGATCCCGGCGCAGCCGAGAATCTCTTGCAGTTCCTTACTGACCAGGAGGCTGCGACGGGCCAGGTCCCGGACGATCGCACCATTGTGATTGAACGGACCCGCGACGAACTCGGCGACTGGCGCGTCTGCGTCCTCACCCCATTCGGCAGCCGCATTCATATTCCCTGGGCCATGGCCGTTGGCGCACGAATTCGCGCAGCCGGAGGACCCGAAGTGGAAACGCTTTGGGGCGATGACGGCTTCGTGCTCCGCTTTCCGGATACGGATGATCCGCCGGATCCGGACTGGATCATGGTCGAGTCGGCCGAGGTTATGCAAATGGTTTTGCGCCAGCTTGGATCGACGGCGCTATTTGCGGGCAGATTCCGTGAGGCTGCCGGCCGCGCGTTGCTGTTGCCGCGCCGGCGCGCCGACCAGCGCTCACCCCTGTGGCAGCTTCGCAAGCGGTCATACGATCTGCTTAGCATAGCTTCCCGATATCCCTCTTTTCCGTTGTTGCTCGAGGCCTATCGCGAGTGCCTGCGAGATGTCTTTGACATGCCCGCGCTTATCGAAACCCTTCGCGCCATCGAGCAGCGCCAGCTTCGCGTGCACGTAGTTGAGACTCGCAAGCCTTCTCCCTTTGCCTCATCGCTGCTCTTCAGCTATGTTGCGAACTTTGTCTACGATGGGGATGCGCCGCTTGCCGAACGCCGTGCCCAGGCGCTGACCATCGACCAGGATCAGCTTCGCGAACTGTTGGGAGAGGCAGATCTACGTGAGCTGCTCGATGCCGATGCCATTGCTGAAGTGGAGGAATTCGCTCAGTGTCTTGTCGAATCGCACCGCGCGCACACCCCCGACGGAGTCCACGACCTGCTGCTGCGCCTGGGCGACCTCTCTCGCACGGAACTTGCTCGCCGCGTAATCAACTCAGCCCTGCTTGAATCCGTCGATCGGCTGGTACGCGCACGGCGATTATTAGAACTCCGAATAGCCGGTGAGCGCCGGCTGATCGCCGTGGAGGACGCCGCCCGTTATCGCGATGCCCTCGGCGTTCCTCTTCCACCCGGGCTCCCCGCCGCTCTCATCGAACCCGTGGCTCAGCCGGTGCTTGAGCTTGTACGTCGGTACGCGCGTACCCATGGTCCGTTCACCCAGCGCGATATCGCAGAACGATTCGCGTTGGATCCAGCAATTATCGAGAATACTCTCCGCCAGCTCGCGATCGAAGGCCGAGTTCTCGAGGGAGGCTTTCGGCCCGGTGGACTTCACCGTGAATGGTGCGATGCCGAGATCTTGCGCCAGATCCGCCGCAAATCGCTGGCCAAGCTCCGCCGCGAAGTTGAGCCGGTTGAGCAGCACACCCTGGCACGGCTGTTCACGCATTGGCAGGGCCTACTGACTCCCCGGCGCAGTTCCCATGCACATCTGGATGCCCTGCTGGATGCTATTGAAAGTCTGCAGGGGGCTCCGGTCCCGGCGTCGCTGCTTGAAACCGCGATTCTTCCGGCGCGCGTTGCCGGCTACGAACCTGCAGGACTCGACACTCTCGTTGCCGCGGGGGAAGTTACCTGGGCGGGAATTGATCCTATCGGCGAACGGGACGGCCGAGTTGCCCTGTTCCTTGCCGACAAGCTACAGTTGCTCGCGCAGAAGCGTCCGCTTACTGAACCGCTGACCGAACGCGAAGCGAAGATCATGGCCGTACTCGAATCCACCGGCGCAAGCTTTTTCGATCCGCTCCATCAGGCCGTCGGAGGCGGATACCCGGGCGAAACCATCGACGCTTTATGGAGCCTGGTATGGCGTGGTCTTGTCACGAACGACTCGCTTCATGCTCTGCGCGCCTACATCGTGCGACCCGACTCAGCTTCGCGTTCACAGCGGCGTACACACACAGGCGTGGTGTTCCGTTCACGACGCACGACTCCTCCAAACGCCCAAGGGCGCTGGTCGCTGCTGCCGTTAAGATCGCCTGAGCAGGCCGGCCCGACAAGCACCGAGGCGAGTCATGCTCTCGCGCAGCAGTTACTTAATCGCTATGGCGTCCTTACGCGTGAAGCTGTTGCCGCCGAAAACGTTCCAGGTGGTTTCAGCGCAGTCTACGACGTTCTGAAAGCACTCGAAGAGAGCGGACGTATTCGGCGCGGCTACTTTGTAGCGGGCCTCGGGGCGACGCAATTCGCACTGCCTTCCGCGGTGGATTTGTTGCGCCAACTCCGTACCGAGCCTCCGCAGGAAAAGCCTGAGTTCGTGCAGCTAGCCGCATCGGATCCTGCAAATCCATACGGTTCGGTTCTCCGCTGGCCCGATATTCCTGTGATGGACGATGACGCTGAGAGTGCGCCGCGAGTGTTGACACGGGCAGCCTATGCGGAGGTCGTGCTGCGAAATGGGCAGCTTACAGCATGGCTCCGCCGCAACAATCCGCACTTGTTGATTTTCCTTCCTCAGGAGGAGCCGGAGCGCTCGCAGGCGGCGTCGGGGCTCGCGCATTTTCTCTCCGCCAGGGGGCAGGAGCGCATGCGCGGAGGCAGCCATCAAGGCGTGCTCATCACCACCATTAACGGCCAGCCAGTCGCGGCGCATCCCATATCGCGCTTCCTAATGGATGCCGGATTTCATCCAGGACCGCTCGGCTTGCATCTCCGGCGGATTCCCATTCCGATCCACCACGACCAGCACGTCCCCGATTCAGCTCCTGAGGAACTGCAGTAACCATGCCAGAAGGCGACACAATTTTCCGCACCGCACGCTCCATGGGCCGTGCACTGATCGGAAAGCAGATTACCGGTTTTCGTTCGAATTACCCGCTGCTTACGCGGTTCCACGATGACACGCCGGTCACCGGCCAGACAGTGGACAGCGTGGAGTCGCGCGGCAAGTGGCTCCTGGTTCATTTTTCCGGCGGAGCGACCCTCGTCACCCACATGCTGATGAACGGGTCGTGGCACCTCTATCGTCCCGGGCAGCGTTGGCTGAGACCGGCGCGCGATATGCGCATCGTGCTCGAAAACCGCGATTATCATGCCGTCGCGTTTGCGGTTCCTGTCGCGCGCATCTACAGTGCCGACGCTCTCGCACGCGAAAATCGGATCCCTCCGGCCGGCGCCGATGTGCTGAGCGAAAATTTTGATCCAGCCGCTGCTGCTGTGCGCATACGCGCCTGCGCGGGCGAGGAGATCGGCGACGTGTTGTTGCACCAGCAGGTGCTTGCTGGAGTGGGGAACGTCTTCAAGTCGGAGATCTGCTTTGTGGAAGGTGTGAATCCCTTCTGTCTTGTCGGTGCTCTCACTGATCAGCAGGTCGCCGCGTTGATTGGCTACCGCACAGCGCCTCGTTGCCGCCAACGTGCTCGAAGATTCCGGCAACACCATCGTGACCTATCGCGGCCAGCAGCGCCGAACGACAGGTCATTCCGACCCACAGGACAGCCTATGGGTCTACGGGCGCTCCAACTCGCCTTGCCGTAAATGCGGGATGACCATCCGCCATCGCTTGCAAGGTCCTGATGCACGGGCATCTTTCTGGTGCCCATTTTGCCAACCATTGCCCGATGGCGGAAATATAGACGGTCTGTGATTAAGAAATAGCAGGCGCTGTGTCTTTTGCCAGGCTGAAGCTGGCCTTGATCGGCGTGCTGCCTTTTAGCATGTTCCAAACTGGGCAGAGCCGCTCTTCCGACAGCTGCAGGGCACGCGACACCGATGCCGGGTCAACGCCGTTTCCTTTCACAATGAAATCCAGCGAGATGCCCGTCAGGACCGTTGGGTGTGAGGTGCTTCTTTCCGCGGTCGCGTCAACCTCGAGTCCTGTGACCGGTTGGTGCATTTTCTGCAGCACCACAAGGATTGAGTTCACGCTACATGCGGCGAGGCTCGCCAAGAGCATCGCCAGTGGAGTCAGTCCGGCCGAATCTTCTCCCGGCTCGATCGGATAGTCCATGCGCACGTTAAATTTTCCATCGCTTGCAAGTACGCGCATCCCACCATCATGCGCGGCATGCACCTTCAACTCGGTCTTCATTGCGGTACGCTCCAGCCGAAGGATCAAGAATTGGTCGAATTCTATGTGGCTGGCTGCTTGAGAAAATGTGCCGGCGCTCACGCATCACGGTTTAGGTGCGCAGCTAATTTCCGCTCTTGCCCGTCCCAAAGATCTTCTGCAGAATGTTGCGGTGGTCGGCGGGGTGATCGCAGGTGTCGGTTGGCGCGGTTCCCATGAGAAATGCCGCCTGGTAACTTTCCGGGCAGGCGTCGTCGCTCAGAAGGTTGCTAACTTTGTCGATTCTCACTACCTCGATACCGTCGGGCGCTTGAAATTCATGGGTATCGGAATACTGCGGCAATTTGACTGCGAGCTTCATAAACTCCGCCCAGATGGGCGCTGCCGCCGTCGCGCCGGAGAGTTTGATGTCGGTGTAGTCGTCATTGCCGATCCACACAATACAGATCAGGTTCGTCGTGTAACCGGCAAACCAGGCGTCGTTTTCGGTTCCGGTTTTTCCTGCAGCCGGATCCTTGAAACCACGTTTGCGTGCTTCATAGCCATAGCCGAAGTTCATCACGCCTTCCATCAGGTTCGTCGTGAGGTAAGCAACACGCGGGTCGAGCACCTGTTTAGAAGTGGGTGTAAAGTCGTTGATCACGTCGCCTGTAGGCGTGCGAACACTGGCCAGCATCCAGGGTGCGATGTACACGCCGGAATTTGCGAACACGGTGTACGCTCCAGCCACGTCGAGCGGCGTTGCACCGTAGGCTCCAATAGCCACAGATGGTGTTCCCTGGGCCCGTTTGATGCCCGCCGCGCGACCCAGTGCGGCAACATTGTCGAAACCAACCTCAGCTGCAAGGCTGATCGTTGCATTGTTCAGCGAGTGCGCCAGTGCGTACTCTGCGCTGACCTGGCCGTGATACTCATCCTTGTAGTTGCGCGGCGTGTAATCCTTGTCGGTGCCAGGTACATCGTAGGTTGTCTGTTCGTCATTCAGAATGGTTACGGCAGTGAATGGCTTGTCCTGGCCCGGAAGCAATGTACCGGTAACCGTTGTGTTGTAGGCGGCTGCGAAGACAAAGGGCTTGAATGTCGATCCGGTTGGCCGAACAGCGACTGCATGATTCAGCTGGCTCTTGCCATAGTCCCGGCCCCCGACCAGCGCCAGCACCTGGCCAGTATGCGGGTTGAGCGCGATAAGAGCGACCTGCGGGTAAGGATAGGGCTGGCCTAGCTTTTTCTGCCGCGCATGTTTCTGATCGACCAGCTCATCGAGAAACAGCATGCTCCTGTCGACCGCTTCAGAGGCGGCGCGTTGCAGATCAGGATCGAGCGAAGTATAAATCCGCAATCCTTCACGGTTGAAGTCGCTTTCGCCAAGCTTTTGGACAAGCTGATCGCGAACCAGATCCACGAAGTAAGGAGCCTCGCTGGCGTCCACGTTGCCTGCGACGAGATGAAGCGGCTCGGCCTTGGCTCTCTCATCCTGATCCTTGCTGATCGCTCCCGTCTCCACCATCGAATCCAGGACAATGTTCCGCCGCTCGATCGTTCGCTCAGGATGTCGGAACGGATTGAAGTAGTTTGGTCGCTGAATAATGCCAGCCAGCATCGCGCACTGAGCAAGATCAAGCTGCCGCACGTCTTTCCCGAAGTAAACCTGCGCGGCCTCCCCAAAACCATCTACCGAAAAGCTTCCACGCTGACCGAGATTGATCTGATTGGCGTAGGCCTCAAAAATCTGCTTTTTGGTGAAGCGGTGCTCCAGGTGGAACGCCATCAGGATCTGCGTGATCTTGTACTTGATGGTGCCCGTGTCCTGCACAAACAGAAGCTTCGCAAGTTGCATCGTGAGGGTCGATGCGCCACCCCGATGCTTACGGTCGCCGATGATGTCGTGCCATCCCCAGCTAAGCATGCTGAAGTAATTCACGCCGCCGTGCTCGAAGAATTTGCGATCTTCGATGGCCATGACAGCCTGCACGAGGTTTGCAGGAATCTCTTCGTAGGTCAGCAGGCGCCGCTTGGAACGATTCGCATCTTCACTTAATCCAGTAATGAGCAGGGGCTCCAACTCGTAACTTGCGAGTGATTGTCCATGCTCGTCCGTGATTGACTGTACTTCGCCGCCTTTGAAATGAATTGTCGCTGCGTCCGGCGCGTGATACGACTGTGGTCCGGGACTGACGCTGATCTCCAGGTCCGCCTCGTTGAAAGTGCCCATCTGCGACGGATGAGCAAGCCCATCAACCGAGTAGCCCGCCGCGCGCAATTCCGTTGCGATCAGATGCGAGGTGAGCTTCTGCCCGGGTCTTACCTCGCGCGGTGCGGCATAAATCTTGGCCGTGTTTGCGAAAAGCGGCTGCTTCAGTCGCTCGTCAACAATGCGTGCGTTCTTGTTGTAGTAATAGGTGAAAACAGAAAATCCGACGATTCCGGCCAGAAGAACGAACCCGATGACTCCGCGTACCAGCCAGGAGGACAGCGAAAGCTTCGGCCAGACCATCTTCAATTTTGGTTTTTCGAGCCTGACCTTGATTGCCATCTGAGTCCTTCAACTTCCGTACATTGGATGCGTTGAGTTCGTTACTGCAGCTATTCGCTTTCCGCCAGCAGGTTCTCTTCCTGCACTCGCTTCTTGACCTCGGCAACGACGTCGGCAAGGGCAACATCCACACTGGTACCGCTTCCGCGCTTCACCAGTTCAACCTGTCCGCTCGCCGTCTTTTTGCCCACATTAATCCGGTAGGGAATTCCTACAAGGTCTGCGTCTTTGAATTTGACTCCGGCGCGTTCGTCTCGGTCATCAAGCAATACATCGAGCCCCGCGGCCTCAAGTTCGGAAGCCAGCTTTTCACCTGCGTCCTTCAATACCGCATCCGCGACATTTGTCACGGTAACGACCACGGTGAATGGAGCAATTGCTGCCGGCAGCCAGAACCCGTTGGCGTCGTTCGATTGCTCGACAGAAGCCGTGAGAATGCGCTCGATTCCGATGCCGTAGCTCCCCATAATCGGCGTGACTTCTTTGCCGTTCGGATCGAGAACTCGAGCGCCCATCGATTCGGAGTATTTGTAGCCGAGCTTGAAAATGTGTCCGATCTCAACGGCCTTACCCACCACGAGCTTTCCGCCGCAGTTGTCTTTAGGGCACGCTTCGCCCTCATTAACACTGCGAATATCGGCCATTACCGTCCACGTGAAGTCACGGCCCGGACATACATTTCGGAGGTGATAGTCCAGTTTGTTCGCGCCGCACACCATGTTTTTACGCCCCTCGAGCGACTTATCGACTACAACCGTCAGCCCTTCGCCGAGTGCCTTGTCATCGTGCTTCAAGCCGGCAGGCCCCAGGTATCCAGCGGGTCCGTTGAAGTACCGCTGCAATTCCTCAGCCTGCATGGTGCGCAATTCCGCGCCTCCAACTGCGCCCAGCAGTTTGGTCTCGTTTACCTGGTGATCGCCGCGAAGGAAAGCCGAAACGCCATGCCAGGTGTCCTTCTGACCGGAAGCGCCCCGCTTCAGAACCATATACGCCACACACTTGATGTCCGAGGCAGGAGAAATCTTGAAGAACGCCGCCACATCCGGAATCGCTGCGCATCCCGGTGTATGCACCAATTCTGGGGTTCCATCTCCGGTCGCAGGCATCTCCTCTACGGGATCCAGCCGTGATACGGCCTTCTCCAGGTTGGCCGCGTAGCCGCATGTGGGGCAGCTTGCGATCAGGTCTTCGCCCGCATCGGTGTAGACCATGAACTCCTGCGACTGCGAACCGCCCATGGAGCCGGAGTCGGCCTCGACGGCCACAAACTTCAGCCCGCACCGCTTGAAGATGGTGCGGTAGACCCTGTCGTGGAGGTCGAAGCTCTTGTCGAGCCCTTCCTTGTTCAAGTCGAAGCTGTAGCTGTCCTTCATGATGAATTGGCGCACGCGCAGCAGACCACCCTTGGGCCGCGGTTCGTCGCGGAACTTAGTCTGGATCTGGTACCAGATCTGGGGCAACTGCTTATAGGAGCGCAACTCGCCGCGTGCGATCGTAGTCATGATCTCTTCGTGCGTCATGCCCAGGCACAAGTCGGCGCCCTTGCGATCCTTCAGGCGAAACATGTTATCGCCCATGCCTGTCCAGCGGCCGCTCTCCTCCCACGGCTCGCGTGGAAGTATGCCGGGCAAGTAGAACTCCTGGCCGATCTTGTCCATCTCCTCGCGCACAATAGCGGTGATCTTGTTGAGCGACCGCTGCCCGAGAAAGAGGTAATTGTAGAGGCCTGCGCCAAGCTGCCGGATGTAGCCGGCACGCAGCAGGAACTTGTGGCTGGCCACCTCGGCATCCGAGGGTGCTTCACGAAGGGTAGGAACAAAGAGCTTCGACCAACGATGCATAGAAGAGGGCTTACGAGCTTTCCCGTCCGCTCTTGTGGGGCACCTTGGAGATTCGGGCCGCCGGTCAGTACGCGGACGCAGGGCGTTTGGATGAACCAGAACCCATTCTAAATGTTCGTGCAGTTCGGGGCGGCAATCCGGCTCCAGCGCCGTACTTCCCAAAGCAAACCAGGTTGTCACAGAAGATACCATTGCTCAACTCCTCCTCGACTGCCTCTGCCGATGAAAAAGCAGTTGGAGAACCAAATTGCCACTGGCTGAAAATAAACAACCTAGGCTCTCCGGCCAGATTGCCGCCGTGTCACCAGCAACACGGATGTAAACCCTCTGACACGCTCATTCCGCGAGGATCGAGATCGGATAAGCCCCGTTGTTAGGTGTCCGTTCCGCTCAACTTCACAATGAGCCGCTCGAAGACTCCGCAGGGAGCAACCGTCGCATCAGCAGCGCCATCTTCGCGTCCCGTCCGATCACGTAGCGAAGCTTGGGTCGCGGGTCTTCGAGGATGCTCGGCGATCCGATCGGCAACGATCTGGGGATTGGCGCGGCTGGTGCTGCTTTGCTCGATCCGGCTGCGCCAGCGGGTGACACGCGCAGCGTTGAGAGAGGCTGGATCCTTCATCTTTGCCGAGAGCCTTGGCATTACGGGTCCAGATGTCGGTGTCGAAGGAGCCCGGCTCGACGAGGACAACCTGAATCCCCAATGAGGCCATTTCATAGCGCAGCGTCTCGGTCCAGCCTTCGAGAGCGAACTTCGATGCCGCATAGCTGCTGACGCCCGGGAAACCAAGTCGTCCCGAAATCGACGTCACCATCACCACGTGCCCGAACCCTTGCCGCCGCATCGTCGGCAGTAGCGCTCGTGTCATCGCGGCCGCGCCGAAGAAGTTGGTGTCGAGCTGCTCGCGCAACTCGGCGTCTGTTACCTCTTCGGCAAATCCCGGCACCGCAAAGCCGGCATTGTTTACCAGCGCATGCAGGGGTTCGCCGCGCTTGGCAATCAAATCTGCAATCGCGGCGATCTGGTCGGCATTCGTCACATCGAGCGGAAGGCACTCGATTCGCTCGAGCACACCGGCATCTCGCGCCGCGGCTTCCAGCTTGTCGCGGCGGTTCAGATCGCGCATCGTCGCCAGCACCCGCCAACCACGCCGGGCGAGCGCCACAGACGTCAGCAGGCCGAAACCGCTGGATGCGCCGGTGATGAGTGCGGTCTTGTTCAGCATGTCAGAGGGTCTCGAAGAACTTGAACGCCCAGAACTTTGAACTGTAGACTGCGAACTCCGAACTGCTTCTAAATCAGTTCGACTCCCCACAGATCGTGCAGATGGACAACGCCTTCCACTTTGCCCGTCCCATCCGTCACCACCAACGACGTAATCTTCCGCTCTTCCAGGATTGCCAGAGCTCTTGCGGCAAGTTCTCCGGCAGCGATTGTCCGCGGATTCGGGTTCATTGCTTCGGCCGCGGTCTTGCTTAATGCTGCTCCGCCCTCTCGCTCCAGCAATCGCCGCAGGTCGCCGTCACTGATCACGCCTCGCAGCCTGCCGGCTTCCTGTACAGTCGTCATGCCCAGCTTCTTCGACGACATTTCGTAGATCACATCGGACATGCGCGTCTCCGGCGCGACGGCGGGTGTGTTTTCGCCGGAATGCATCAGATCGCGCACCTTGGCAAGCTGCTTGCCGAGCTTTCCGCCGGGGTGCAGTTCTGCAAAGTCCTCCGCCTTGAATCCCTTGCGCAGACTCACTGCAACTGCCAGAGCATCGCCGAGTGCCAGCATAGCGGTGGTGCTCGCGGTCGGCGCGAGATTCAGCCCGCAGGCTTCGCGTTCCACGCTGCAGTCGAGTGCTACATCGCTCGCCTGCGCCAATGTCGATTGCAGGTTACAGCAGAAACTCACCAGCGCGTCGCCCTTCCGTTTGAGCGTCGCGAGCAGGCGAAGAATCTCCTCCGTCTCTCCGCTCGCCGAGAGCGCGATCACCACATCGCCAGCCATCAACACGCCCAGGTCGCCGTGCACTGCTTCCGCCGGATGCAGGAACAGCGCCGCACTGCCGGTGGAGCTCAGCGTGGCGGCTATTTTCTGCGCGATAACGCCGCTTTTGCCCATGCCGGTGACCACTACGCGGCCATTGTTCTCGGCGCAGCGCACAATCAGCTCCACCGCTCGATCGAAATCCGCAGCCATCGTGCCATCTAGTCGCGCGGCAAGCGCTTCCAGCGCCGCAGCCTCGGTGCGCACCAGCTGCGCAGGCGTAAGGCAGTTCTCCTCGTTGTTGCGGTTCATCGGTTTCTGATGGTAACACCCAGAGGTGTATATGGCTGGCCACGGTCGAGTTCGTAGTTCATAGTTCGAAGTTGAGGGACAGAGCACTGCGAACTATGCGCTGCGAACCAAGACCATGTCCTGATCCCTGACCGTGGCTTCCTCGTACAATGGAGGCAAGAGGTCTTTGTCCCCCGTGAAGCGCAACACCATCGTTATCGGCGTTACGTTGTTGATCCTGGCTACCTTCGCCTGGGCTGGCTGGGCCAACTGGATGTATCGCAAGCAGGCCGCCGAGCGCGCGCTGGCCTCCGCGTCGCACGCCGACCTTGTTCCTGCAGCCGGCGATTTGCCGCAACAGGCCTCGCCATTGATGGGGAAACCCGCGCCCGAATTCAAGCTCCCCGACCTCAGCGGCAAGGAAGTCTCACTTTCCAGCTTCAAAGGCAAGCCGCTGCTGATCAATTTCTGGGCGACCTGGTGCGGTCCGTGCAAGATCGAAACTCCGTGGCTGATCGAACTGCAGAATGAGTACGGCCCAAAGGGTTTTCAGATTGTCGGCATCTCCACCGAGGGCGATGACCTTAAGCCGAGCGACACGGAAGGCTGGGCACACGACAAGGAAGCGATCGCGAAATTCGTGCAGAAGGAACACATGCAATACCCTGTGCTGATCAACGGCGATAGCCTCGCCACCCAGTACGGCGGACTCGACGTCATGCCCACATCCTTCTACGTCAACGCCGAAGGAAAGGTGGTTGCCGTGCAACTTGGCATTACGTCGAAAGAAGACATGGCAGCCAACATCGAAAAGGCGCTCGGAGCAGGGAAGTGATCGCGAAGAGTCTCAAAACATCTGTCGTTTTTTTTGCGAGTATCGCGATCGCCTGCACGATGGCGGTGTGCCAGGAGCCGCTCTCAATTGCTCCACGCCAATCGGTGCTGAAGACGGATGCCGTTGAATATATCTATCCGGAGCAAGTGACTGTTCCCGCGGGCAAGGCAAGCCCAGTCGCGCTGCACTTTCGGATCAAGCAGAATCTGCACATCAATTCGCACAAGCCGCGCGCCGAGTACCTGATTCCGACGGTCTTCTCGATCCCGGATTCTTCCGGAGTTCGACTTGCTGATGCGACCTATCCAGCGGGAACCGACTTTTCGCTTCCGGCAGCGCCGGACGAGAAACTCCTGGTCTACGCAGGCGAGTTCGTCATCGAGGCAAAGATTGTGGCAACTACCGGCAATCATCTCGTGGAAGCGAAGCTGCGTTACCAGGCCTGCGACCAGAACGAATGCCTCCCGCCGAAGACCATTACGGTCCCAATTGACGTGATCGGAAAATGAGGCTCTAGCCTTTCAATTGGCCGACCGCCCGCAGTGGTGTCCACTTGATATCTCCGAGGATCTTTCGACTCGGGTTGTGATGCGTTGAACACGGCGCATACCCAGCCAGTCGCGGGTACCCCCTCCCCCCCGGGTATTTGGTTGTAAGCCCACAATAGTTCATCGACTTACGGGAATCCTTGCGCGCAAATATCTGATTTTAAATGGGTTAATATTCAAATATTTCATCATAAAGGAGTTATGGCAGATTTACGGCTCTTCGCCTTCCAGCTTTAATGTCCGAACGCACAGAGGCTGCAAATTGGGTCTAGTTTCAAGATAGCGCAATCCCTCAATTAACCTGCAAACCATTCCAATCTTTAAACAATTGAAAACAAAACGGATTCCGCTCACGCGGAAGAGATCCCTCTTGACAAGGCATGAGGCGTCATCCCAAGTCACGAAATTGCGATCTTGCCACTCATGCAGGGGGTGTAGACTCGCTCCAGCATCCGGAGACAGTATGGCGGGACCAATCATAGCGGGCGCACATCCGCGCCTTCAGGCTGTGTTCACCATCCTGGTGATCGCATTCTTCTGTTTCCTGCTCGCGCACGACATCTTCCTGACCAGGTTCGGATGGCTGAAGGCAATCGTGAACTGGGCGAGTCATGTTTCTGGGGCGCGCTGACTGCGCACCCTCGCTACGATCCAGCCTTCTTTTCTATCTTGGCCCACGTGTCTTTCAGCGCCACCGTGCGATTGAAGACGAGCTTGCCGGCTGTCGAGTCTGGGTCGAGGCAGAAATAGCCTACCCGTTCGAACTGCAAGGGCTCACCCACCTTCGCATGGGCGAGAGAGGGCTCGAGTTTCGCATCAAGGATCACTTCGAGCGAGTCCGGGTTGAGATTATCGAGGAAGCTGCCGCCTTCCGGATAATCATTTGGGTCTGGCTTGGTGAAGAGCTTGTCGTAGACGCGAACCTCCGCGGAGATCGCGTGTGCGGCCGAGACCCAATGCATGGTGGACTTCACCTTGCGGCCGTCAGGCGAGTTGCCGCCCCGGCTGGCCGGATCATAGGTGCAATGCACTTCAAGACTGCCGTCGGCGGCCTTCTGCACGGACTGGGCAGTGATGAAATACGCATTGCGCAGCCGCACTTCTTTCCCGGGCGACAGGCGGTAATACTTCGGAGGCGGGATTTCGCGGAAGTCGTCCTGCTCGATATAGATCTCACGCGAAAAGGGCACCTGGCGCGTTCCAGCGGAAGGATCCTCGGGGTTGTTGGCTACCTCAACAAATTCTTCCTTGCCCTCGGGGTAGTTGTCGATCACGACCTTGAGAGGACGAATAACGGCCATGGCGCGGGATGCGCGCTTGTTCAAATCGTCGCGCTGGAAGTGCTCCAGCATCTCGATATCCGTTGTTCCGTTGGTGCGCGAAACGCCGGCTGTGGCGACAAAGGTCCGAATCGCCTCGGGCGTAAAGCCGCGCCTGCGAAGGCCGGAGAGCGTGGGCATGCGTGGGTCATCCCATCCGCTGACGCGCCTCTCCTGCACCAGCTGCAGAAGCTTGCGTTTGCTGAGCAGCGTGTAGGTGATGTTGAGACGGTCGAACTCGATTTGCTGCGACGGAAAGATCCCGAGTTCGGCAATGAACCATTTGTAAAGTGGCTGATGGTCAGCGAACTCCAGGCTGCACATGGAGTGCGTCACCTTCTCGATGGAGTCGGACTGGCCGTGCGCGTAGTCGTACATCGGGTAAATGCACCACTCGTCGCCGGTGCGGTGATGCGTGGCGTGAAGGATGCGGTACATCACCGGATCGCGCATGTTCATGTTCGGCGATGCCATGTCGATCTTCGCGCGGAGTACGCGCGTGCCGTCGGGGAACTCACCATTTTTCATGCGGACGAAGAGATCGAGGTTTTCGTCGACTGTGCGGTTTCTGTAAGGACTGTCCTTACCGGGTTCGGTCAAAGTGCCGCGGTACTGGCGGATCTCGTCGGCTGTAAGGTCGTCGACGTAGGCCTTGCCGTCCTTGATCAACTTGATTGCCCATTCGTAGAGTTGGCCGAAGTAGTCAGAGGCGAAACAGAGGCGCTCCCAGTCGTAGCCGAGCCAGCGGATGTCCTTTTGAATGGAATCGACGTACTCCTGCTCTTCTTTCTCGGGATTGGTGTCGTCGAAGCGCAGGTTTGTCTTCCCGCCGAATTCGTCGGCAAGTCCGAAGTCGATGCAGATGGCCTTGGCGTGGCCGATGTGGAGGTAGCCGTTGGGCTCGGGTGGAAAGCGCGTCTGGATGACGGCGTCGCCGTATTTTTTGGTCTGCACGTCTTCGGCGATGATCTCGCTGAGAAAGTTGGAGGTACGGGTTTCCGGGGTTTCGGTGTTCGAGCTCATCGTGGCTGCCATGCTCTTATTGTTCCATGGAAGGGCGGCGGTGCGCTCCGGTGAGCAAGGTATGACGGGAACTGCAATGTATCGGGCATGACGCTTTATAGAAGCGATATCGGTCGATACTGATGAGCAAGGCAGCGTCAGGGCACGACTTCAGTCGTGCCGCGAGCGATACGCGAAATGTGAGGGCTTGAGCCCCTGCGATGTCGTACCGTCGTTCTCGTGGCTCTGGTATCAGCCGAGCGACTTCAGTTTTTCTCCGGCCTGCTTGATGCGTTCGATGCAGACATCGCGGCCCAGCACGATCATGGTTTCAAAGAGCGGCGGAGCGTTCTTGCGGCCGCAGACAGCCACGCGGATGGGCTGAAACATCGGTCCGGCCTTCAAACCGAGCGACGCCGCGGCCTCCCGCAATGTCTTATCCAGCGAATCATGATCGAACGAAGTGTTCCACAGAACCTCTCCGGCCTTCTCAAGAACCCGTCGCGCCATCGCTACGTCGCCCTTCTGCGGAATCAGTTCGGCGGGATCGTAGGGCGGGAGCTGATCGAGAAAGAAGAAGTCCGCAGCCGGGACCGCCTCGCGCAACAGTTTGATGCGCTCGTGAATCAGCGGTGTGACGGCAAGAAGCTTTTCCGGGGAAGGGTGGAAGCCGGCCTGTTCGAAGATGGGCATCAGTTTCTGGCTGAGCTCCTCAACCGACAATGCGCGGATGTGCTCGCCATTGAGGTGTACGGCTTTGGCGTCGAAGGGATCTTCTTCCTTGAAGTTGACCACCGCGTTGGCGCGGTTGACGCCTTCCAGCTTGAACGCGGCAGTGAGTTCTTCAAGGGTGAGGAACTCGCGATCGTCCTTAGGCGACCAGCCGAGGAGGCAGAGAAAGTTGATGAACGCCTCGGGAAGAAATCCGGCGTCGCGGTAGGTGGTGACGCTGACAACGGGGCCGTGCTTGCGCTTGGAGAGCTTGGTGCCGTCGGGCGCGACGAGCAGGGGCAGATGCGCGAACTGCGGCGCCTCGGCACCGAGGCCCTCGAAGATGAGCAGGTGTTTGAAGGTATTCGTCAGGTGGTCCTGGCCGCGAATGATGTGGCTGATGCGCAGATCGGCGTCATCGACACAGGAGGCGAGGTGATAGGTCGGCATGCCATCGGAACGTAGAAGCGCGAAGTCTTCGACCTCGTCGGCGAGTTTGATCTGTGTGCCGTAGACGCTGTCGGTGAAGCTCAGTGTGCGGGCGACACCGCGGGGAACTCGATAGCGAAGTGCGAAGGGCTCTCCGGCTGCGGCGCGGCGGTCGGATTCCTCGCCCGACAACTCTCGCATGCCGGGATTGCAGAGCCAGGCGCCCTGGGCCGATGAGGCTTCGCCTTCGGCTGCGTGGGCCGGTGTGAAGTCGCGATAGGCGAGGCCTTTGGCGAAGATGGCTTCGGCGGCCTGGCGGTGTAGCGCCAGGCGTTCAGATTGCTTGTACTGTTCGTCCCAGTTCAGGCCGAGCCAGCGGAGATCCTTCGAAAATTGACTGCACGCTGGCCTCGGTGTTGCGCCCGACATCGGTGTCGTCGAGGCGTAACACCATGGTTCCGTGATTGTGGCGGGCGTAAAGCCAGTTAAAGATAAACGTGCGGGCGCTGCCGACGTGAAGGAACCCAGTCGGCGAAGGCGCAAATCGGACGCGAAGCGTTCCAGAATGTATGGGAGCCGAGTCAGACATCGTCAATTACTTTCATTCACGATGCTAGCATCTACTCCCTTTTGTTTCAGATGAGCCGTTTCACGCCTGCGGCGGATAGGGCGGCTGCGGCGGCGGTGGATAGGGCGGCGTAGGATAGAGTGCCGTCGGCGCTGGAAGTACCTTCCAATCCGCAAACGCCAATATGTACAGCAGTACCAGCGTACCGAGTGAAGGAATCAGGCACAGCAGGCACAGCCAGGGAGAAAACCCGGCCTTTTTGAGAATGAACCAGCAGGGCACCATCACGATGACGATCGTGATGAGAATGATGATTGGAATGATGGCCATCATCGCCACCATCATTTTCTGAATCATCTCCGGACTGGGTTGATTGTCCTGCAGAAGCATTGCGATTGAATGCATATGAACTGCTCCAGGGTGGATTAGAACTCTGAGCCAAGCTACGTCGAATCACCCGTTTTCGCAATCAGATTTTTCATCGTACGGCTAGAGACGATGAAGGAAGAGGGATTTTATACGATCGAGCCTCGCTCTTAAGCAACTTCCGCCGATTTAAGCGGCGCCGCAGGAGCGTTGACTTCGCCTTCCTTCTCCTGCGACATTCGCGCGATCGAGACGACGGTGATGTCGTCCTCCTGCCCGAAGATCTCCGCGGCCTTCACAATAAAGGCGGCCGGCAAATGGCTGATGGAACGGGCGCGATTGAAACCGAAGAGTTCGTTTTTCGCGTTCTTTGCTTCGATAACTCCGTCTGTAATTACGAGAAGACGATCTTTCGGTTTGAGTTGAATAGCTGACTGATCGTAGGTGACCGAGTCATTCAGCCCGAGCGGAAGATTGCCTGCCATGGTCACTTCTTTTCCATTAAGGTAGGGCGCCAGATGGCCGGCATTGGCGATCGTGGCTTTTCCTTCAGAAGTGATGTGCATTGCCACACAGGTTGCGTAGGACTGCCCTCGTCCGCACAACCTGCGATTCAGGCCTTCCAGCACTACGTGAGGTTCGTAGCTGCTTTCGACGATGGTACGGATGGCGCCCACAATCAGAGCCACCTGCATGCCGGCCTGCAAGCCCTTGCCGGTGACATCGCCCAGAAGGACGAGCACGCCTCCCTTACCGTCTGGAAGAATTTGGAAGAAGTCGCCGCCTACCTGCTGCGCCGGCCGATATTCAGTTTCCAGCACAAAGCCCGGAACTGTAGGAATGGCTTCGGGAATAAGCAACTGCTGAACCTGGCGTGCCTGGTCGATTTCGGCTTCCCACTGTTGACGTAGCCGCAACGACTGCAGGAATCGGCGCATGAGCAGCACAGTGATGATGTTCAGCGAAAGGATCACCGCAATCTGATTCATGGTGACCGCCAACCCAAAGGGGAAGTAGGTCTGAGGAACGTGCAGGACCGTCAATTCCTGCTGGTAGAGAGAGATCGCAACCATCGCGAGAGCGGGCATGGCGAGCCACGCGCCGGCATGATCCTTCCGCATACCCTCCCAGGCAACCCACAACAGAAGCCCTCCGAGCAGCAGCTTCAGGAGCACGGCAAGGGGCGCAAGGAATACCACCCAGCCAACAGGAATTACCCGGCCATAGAGCGGTGCGCGCATCAGCGCCATCGTCAGCACCAGCGCAGCGGTGAAGCCCCATACCATGTAATGCATCCGCTGCATTCGTCCCATGTGGAACCAATAGGCCCAGAAGGTAATCCAAAGCGCAATCACCAGCGGTGTCAGCACTGCATCTGCGAGAAGGAAATTGACCCACGCCGGCAAAATCGTCGTGTAGCTGCCGAGCAATGAAACCAGCGTTTGCACAGCGATCCCGCCGCATGTAATTCCGAGCCAGCGGTATGCCCTTTCCTTGCGATCCAGAAGAGAAAGCACCACGCACACAGTGATTGCCAGCAGCAAAATGCCCATTTCAATGAATCGGCTGATCTGCGAGCGATTCACCGCATCCCAGTCGAGCCGCAGCATGCGCTCTATTGGGGCGGCCTGTCCCAGGATCGGCGGCCCATGCAGTCCGCCCGTATCGGGATTGGTCAGCAACGTTGACGGGTCCATCCAGACGCGAATCGCGATCGTAATCTCGCCGCTCTTGATGCCTTGCGGGAGCGCGAAGATGCGCGGCAAAGTCGTGAATGTTTTTACACCGGACTTTGTGAAGCGGCCGAATTCGCCGATTTCCTGGCCGTTCACGTACACCTGGTAGGCGTCATCCACGTCGTCCGGCATCTTGATCGCAAGTCCGCCCGGCGATAATCCCGGATCGTAATCGACATTGACCTTGAGCCGATACCACGCGTATCCCGAATATCCCGCGTCACCCAGTACGGTCCATCCAGGCATGAAACCGCTGGATCCGAGGAATGGATCATACGATCCGGGTGGGGGCGTCAGGTCCATAGACGCCCATCCTTCATCATTGAAATCCGGTTGAGCCCACTGCGGGCTGTCGCCCTTGTGGAACTTCCATGGGCCATTCAGCTCCGCCGTAGAGGAACCAAGGACGACCTCCTCTGCCCAATGCGAGGAGGACTGAGTGGTACCTCCGGACGGCGATGCGGATTGGGCGCAGGCAAGCCATGGGGCAACGGCCAGGCATGACGCTACGAGAAGCGCGGGCAGCAATCTTTCTTTGGCCAACGGCAAAAAAACACGCATCTGGGAAGTGGCTCCGCCCCTGTCGAGGTTCCTGTTTACGAGCCCGAAGTATGCGGCGAGGATACCCGTATCCCCTGTATCCCGGCAACATAAATTGATCGGGCCAATTTCTTGACCTGTAAGATTTTGCCTCAAGCGAAGTGCAAATCAGAATCAGGTGATGTCTTCTGTATCGTAAACCGGCGAAATGATTCGCTTCTTTGGAATTCCGTGAACTGAAGACAGAAGATCGTCGACGACGTCCTCAAGTTGACGTTGGCTTTCGATTACTTCGCTCATGCTCTTGAGTTCATCTTCTGTGATGCTTCGTTCCACAAGCACCACCGCATGGCACTGGGCGACGTGATCGAGTCCAAGGCCCTCCGGCGTTTTGGCCTTGATGCTGACCTGTTCCATCTCGATTCCCAGGAGATCGGCAACTGAGGAGCGAACCTCGCCGGCCACAGGGGCGATCTTCGGAGCGTTCATAATCAGCGTTGTGTCGACATTCACGATGCGAAAGCCCGCATGCTGCAGTTCTTCCATCGCGAGTTTAAGAAAAATTGCGGAATTCGCGTTTTTCCAGCGTGGGTCGCCCGGTGGAAAAAAGCTCCCGATGTCGCCCGCCGCCACAGACCCCAATAACGCGTCAGTTATGGCGTGAAGGAGCACGTCCCCGTCAGAATGACCAGCAAGACCCTCGGGATGGTCGAGTGTCATGCCGCCAATGCGCAGCGGTATCCCTGCCTTGAACGCGTGTGAGTCCCAGCCAAATCCTATGCGTGTCTCCATGCTCTCTGTGCCTGTCCCCACCCCAACACGTCAAACTGCTTGTCGAGGACTGTCACCGCGTACGCTGGTGCAGGTAGAACTCTGCCAACTCCAGGTCACCCGGCTGTGTAATCTTCAGATTAACCTGAGAACCGTGCACCACGGCCACCGGAAGTCCTGCCCGCTCCACAACTGAAGCTTCGTCGGTCCCGATAAATCCGTCTTCGGTGGCGTCTTTCATTGCCTTCTGTAGCAATCCGAACCGGAACCCTTGCGGAGTCTGAGCTTGCACGATGAACTCCCGCGGGATCGTTGAGGTAATGATTGCACCATGCGCGGTTCGTTCAACCTGCTTAATCGTGTCCACTGCCGGCAGAGCCACGATGGCAGCTCCGTGCTCCACGACTGCATCAATGGTCCGTTCAATGGTTGCGGCGTCGATCAGTGGCCGCACCGCGTCGTGCACCAGAACAATATCGTCCGGCTCGGCCGGCAATGCATCCAGCGCATGCACCACAGACTCCTGGCGCGAGTCGCCGCCCTCGACGACGTGCACCCGACCTGCGAACCCAGCCTCCGCCACCTGCATTTGCACCCGTTCCAATTCGGGCTTGCGCACCGCGACATAAATGGCCTTGATCCGGCCCACCCCCGCGAAAGCACGCAGAGAATGGATCAGAATCGGCACTCCTTCGAGAGAGAGAAACTGTTTCGGCTGCGGTCCGGCCATCCGAGTGCCGAGGCCCGCCGCGGGAAGAATCGCAAACACCTGCATAACTTCGCGAGTATACAACCTCGGTGTTGCTGCGGAGGGGTGCTGCAGCCGAACTCTAAAGATGCAGCTCCCCTCCTGAGTGCAGATTCTTTCCGCTTCGCGTCATCCAAAACCCCCTAAAGGGATGTTCGGACGTGTGCGAGGATACAATTGGCATCCATGGTTCTAGACCTGTTGCTTCTTTCGACGGCCCTTCTAATCGCCAATGCACCCGGACAGCATCCTGCGGCGACGCAAAGCATAGATAGCGATCGAGACGGGATTTCGGACGTTCAGGAGCAATATCTGCTTGAGAGGTTTAGGCCCTCATTCATGATCAGCAGAACCGATTGTGCCATTCGGCCATCGAGGTTCGAATCTGATCGCGCCGATCCCAGATCGCTCGCCGCAGATGGCACAATCTACGGCCAGGTTTTCCCCCTCTCCGGTAATCGTGTGGAGATTCATTACTACACTCTCTGGGATTCGGATTGCGGCCGCATGAAACATCCGCTGGATGCAGAACATGCGTCGGTTCTGATTTCCATGGAGCCGGAGACGAAGCCGAAAGCTCTCTACTGGTACGCCGGAGCCCACGAAAAGACCGCATGTGACATGAGCAACGGAGGCCGCGCGGCAGCTCTAACAATCGATCGCGATCATCCGAAGATCTGGAGTTCATCCGGTAAACACGCTCTTTTTCTGAGTAAAGACCTGTGCGGACAGGGATGCGGCGCCGACGCGTGTAAAGACGAGGTGGAACTCTTGCCGAATGGTCCGATCATTAACCTCGGCGAACTTGATCGGACGATGAATGGTGCGTCCTGGGTGGAGTCGCCCTTGTGGCCCCTTGCCGACAAAATGGATAGCAACTTCTCCAGTGATGTGTTGTCCGCTTTTGAAACTGCTCCTGCAGGCTCCGTCTCTATGGTTCGAGGAAGTCGCACGATTCGTGCAACGATCGGAGGTGCCGATGCGGCACTTGACGGAGAAGCTAACGGCGCTCATCACACCGAGGCTGCTCTGACCACCGCGAATGACCATACCTCGAAAAGCCTTACCACCGCGACCCAGGCAACGAGACGAGCGCTGAACCGAGCATGGCATGCAGTTTCACCTGAAGCGGCAGAAGCCAGCCCGCGTTGATTTATCGCTGCTGAACGCTGTTTTCCACCCATCTCCATTAATTCCACGGATCGTGTTGGCGGCGCATCGGTCGCACCGGACCACCCGAGAGGCATAGAATGTCCGCGTCTTGATTTCATCTAGAGAAAGCACAATGCCGACTTTTCGCTCCTTGATTGTCTGCGCTACATTCGCCCTTTGCAGCGCATTTGCCTCTGGTCAGCAAACCGCCACGCCACAAGCAGAAAAATGCGTGGCACTCGCGAAACTCGAACTCCCCAACGTCGCAATTGCAACAGCAAACGCAATTGCAGCAGGCGAGTTCTCCGGCCCGCGCCATCCATTCACTGGCGCCGACCTCACGCCGTTTTACAAGACGCTGCCCGCCTTTTGCCGCGTGGTTGCGAAGGCACACCCAACTTCGGACTCGGAGATCACGATAGAGGTATGGATGCCGCTGGAAACGTGGAACGGCAAGCTCCAGGGGCTGGCCAACGGCGGATTCGCGGGAGCGATCAACTATCTCGAGCTGGGAGCCTCGCTCAAGAACGGCTACGTCGCAACCGGCACGGATACCGGCCACACAGGCTCGCCGATCGATGCGGCGTGGGCTCTTGGCCATCCTGAGAAGATCATCGATTTCGGCTATCGCGGCATACACGAGATGACCCGGGTCGCCAAACTTGTCTCTGCGCAGTTCTACGGCTCCGCGCCGAAGCGCTCCTACTTTGCGGGTGCTCCGATGGCGGCCGCGAAGCGCTAATGGAAGCGCAGCGCTACCCCGAGGACTACGACGGCATTCTTGCGGGCGCACCCGCGAACTACTGGACAGGCCTGCTTTCTCTTGCGATTGTTGACACCCAGGCAGTTACGGCCACCGCAGGCAGCTTTATTCCTCCGGCCAAGATCGCCACAATCGGCAAAGCGGTGGATGTGGCGTGCGACAAGCTTGACGGCGTTGCCGATGGCGTTCTCAATGATCCGCGGCAATGCCGATTCGATCCCGCAAACATCCAGTGCAAGGAAGGTCAAGACAGCAACCAGTGCCTCACCCCGCCGCAGGTTACAGCGCTCAAAACCATCTATGCCGGCTTGCGCGATGCAAGCGGAGGCAGGTCTTTCCGGGTTATCTGCCGGGGGCGGAGGAGGGCCAGGGTGGATGGGCGCTTTGGATTACAGGACCGGCTCCGGCCAAGAGTCTGATGGCCTACTTCGGGCTCGGCTACTACGCCAACATGGTCTATGACAACAAGGATTGGGACTACAAGACTTTCACGCTCGACAGCGGGATGAAAGCTGCGAACGAGAAGACTGGTGAGGCTCTCAATGCGATCAATCCCGATCTGAGCGCATTCCGCAAACACGGGGGTAAGTTGATTCTCTACCACGGGTGGAACGATCCTGCGATTCCGGCGCTCAACACGGTGAACTACTACGAGAGCGTGATTGCGAAGATGGGCCGGACGAACGTCGACTCCTTCACGCGGCTCTACATGGTCCCCGGCATGCAACACTGCGGCGGCGGGCCCGGTCCGGAAGATTTCGGAGAAGCCCTGGATGAAACTTCAACCGATCCGCAGCACAATATTCGCATCACCCTGGAAAACTGGGTGGAGAAGGGAGCTGCGCCTTCTTCGTTTGTTGTCTCGAAAACAGCTTCTGCGAATTCGCCCGCGGTTACGCGCCCGCTCTGCCCTTATCCGCAAGCGGCGAAGTACAAGGGAAGCGGCGATCCCAACGAGGCTGGGAACTTTGTCTGCGCGAGTGCGAAGAAGTAGCTGCTGGCAGGATCGTGCGCGCTACCTTGCAGGATGGATATAGAGCATCTCGTTGCTCGTTGTGAATCCGAGTTTCTCGTATACCGGTTGGCCCTTTTTGGATGCGTGAAGCGCGACGACGCCAATCCCCCGTCGCCGCGCCTCGGCCATGCATTCTTTCGTCAACATCTGTGCGAGGCCTTGTCTCCGGTACTCCGGCTCAACGAAGACGTTGAGTATGTATCCGCGCTGCCCGCAAGAGGGATCTAGAAAGTGAGGCGCCCAGTCGAGGATCAGCAGGCCCGCCGATGCGATTGGGCTCTCTCCGTCGCTCGTGATCCATCCGGCGTATTTGTCTTCGGCGATCATCCGGCGTACCCAGGGCTCGAAATTCCGCGCCATCTCTTCAAGGATCACTTCAGGCGCATTGCGCATATCGGCGAACATCGCTTTGCGGTGGCGGGTGATCAGGTCAGCATCGCTTACCGTTGCTGGGCGTGTCGTCAGCATGAAGCGAGTATAGAAAACTACTCTTACTATCCTTAACTTCGTCTCCGCCCGGACGTTATCATCCTCTCGTGCCCCTGAAGCCCACGCTCGCACTCGACACATCGATGCTCAAAGCCGGAATGCGCCTGGCGGTAGGTTTGTCAGGCGGCGCCGATTCCGTCGCGTTGTTGTGCTCGCTCGCTGATCAGAGCAGGGAACTGGGCCTGGTGCTGCATGCCGCGCACCTGCATCACGGACTGCGTGGGGCGGAAGCTGATGCCGACCTGGAATTTTGCCGGGAACTCGCAACCCGACTGGAGATTTCTTTCCACGAAGCACGCGTTGACACCGTCGCAGAGGCTCGTCGCACCCCAAATGCACCGGAGGCGCCTTCTACCGGAGATTTGCCTCGGGATTCGATCGAAGGAACCGCACGAAGGCTGCGTTACGCATGGTTTCGTCGGCTGCTGGGAGATGTGCCGCTTGATGCCGTTGCCACGGCGCACACCTTCGACGACCAGGCCGAGACGGTGCTGGCCAAGTTTCTCCGTGGCGCGTGGACGGAGGGCCTCGCCGGCATCCATCCCGTCCTCAGTTTTCCCGAGGGCACGATCATCCGTCCGCTACTCCGCACTTCGCGCATGGAGGTCGAGGCTTACCTGAATTCCTGCAAGCAGCCCTGGCGCGAAGATTCGAGCAATCGCCATTTGACCTTTACCCGCAACCGCGTCCGCCATGAGTTGCTGCCGCAACTTGAGACCTGGAACCCTCAACTCCGCGAACATCTTGCGCAGATGGCCGACCTTGCGCTGGTCGAGGAAAGCTGGTGGCAGACAGAAATTCCGCGGCTGAGTGCCGAGATCATCCTGCGTGGCCGGCCGGTTCGCGGCGGAGGACGCGCTTCAACTGCGGTGGAGGGAATCGCCCTCGACATCGCCCGGCTTGAGGCCGAACCGGTCGCGATTCAGCGGAGGATTCTGCGGCATGCTGCCTCGCAAATCGAGGCCGCCCCCGACTTTGGCGCCACCGAGGCCTTGCGAAACCTTGCCACCGCAGGTAAGGCGGGCCAGAAGCTCGAACTTGCAGGCGGCCTCCGCGCCGAGCGCACACATCGCGAACTCCGGCTCAGACGGGAGCCGGTTGGCTCCTCCCAGACAGCATCGCCGGATGGCGAACGGTACGAATGTGTTATTCCGGGAGAAGTGTCTGCTCCCGCCTACGGCTGCCGCATTCGGCTCGACCTGAGCCCGGACCGGCCAACGCCACGCGACCTCGAAGGCAGCGAACTCAAGGCCGTTTTACGGCCGTGGAAGCCGGGTGACCGGGTGCGGCTGCGCTACTCCTCCGGACCGCGCAAGGTTAAGGAAGTGCTTGAACGCATGAAGGTTAGTGGAGAAGAGCGAACTCGCTGGCCGGTCCTCGAAGCTGGTGGTCGCATTCTCTGGATGCGGGGCGTCGAGGTGGAACCGGACCCTTCGATCCGGATCGCAGTCGAGTCTCTGGACCCCGAAAGGAATGGTCCCGATCCACGAGACCGTTCCCGTTCTGGAAACAAGTCCGATTGACAGAGCGGATTCCCGCGTTTTCTCCGCCCTGAGTTTGTCGAAGTTTATTCCCCTTCGGAGTACAATCGAAGCTACTGCACATCCGGGCGGGAGGTGGAAGTGTATCCCACCAATAGAGCCTGCACTTTCTGTGACTTCAATAGTGGTCCAGGCGTCTAAAAGGATGATGTAGGCGGTGCTTGAAGTTCTTAAGCGGCTTCTCCCCGCCGGGAAAGAGGAATCCTGGTGAATTCGACCGTTAAAACCATCATGTTCTGGGTCTTTATCCTGATCTGCCTGGTGCTGCTCTGGGGCGTTGTCCAGAAGGGCGCGGGGATGGGAGCCAAGGACACAGAGATCCCCTACTCTGAGCTGTACGACAAGGTGCAGCAAGGGTTGGTTCAGGACGCAACCATCCAAGGCACTGACCTTCGCGGCCATATGAAAGCCTCGCCGAAGGAGCAGTTCCATACAACGGTCGGAGATCAACACGAAGACCTCGAGAAAGCGATGCTGGCCTCGCACGTGAGCTTCTCGAAAAAGGACGCGCAGAGCAACCTCCTCCTCCCCATCCTCTTTAACGTGGGCCCGTTCGTGCTGCTTGGCGCGATCTGGTTCTTCATGCTGCGCCAGATGCAGTCGGGCGGTAATAAGGCCCTTTCTTTCGGAAAGAGCCGTGCGCGCCTGCTATCGATGCAGCAGAAGAAGGTCACGTTCAAGGACGTGGCTGGCGTGGATGAAGCCAAGGAAGAGCTGAAGGAAATCATCGAATACCTGCGCGAGCCGCAGAAGTTCCAGAAGCTCGGTGGACGCATTCCCAAGGGTGTGCTGCTCGTCGGACCTCCGGGAACCGGCAAAACCCTGCTGGCCCGTGCGGTTGCCGGCGAGGCCAATGTGCCGTTCTTCTCGATCTCGGGTTCGGATTTCGTGGAAATGTTCGTGGGCGTTGGCGCAAGCCGCGTGCGCGACCTCTTCGAGCAGGGCAAGAAGAATGCACCTTGCATCATCTTCATCGACGAAATCGACGCTGTCGGCCGTCACCGCGGTGCAGGCCTCGGCGGCGGACACGATGAGCGCGAGCAGACGCTGAACCAGCTCCTCGTCGAAATGGACGGCTTTGAGTCGAACGACGGCGTGATTCTCGTCGCCGCGACTAACCGCCCTGACGTGCTCGACCCCGCACTGCTGCGCCCCGGTCGCTTCGACCGTCGCGTAGTTGTGGGGCTGCCCGACGTGCGCGGCCGTGAGGAAGTCCTCCGCGTCCACGTAAAGAAGGTTCCGGTTGGCGACGATGTGAACCTCAACATTCTTGCCCGTGGAACACCGGGATTCAGCGGAGCCGACCTGGCCAACATGGTCAACGAAGCTGCACTGAACGCAGCCCGAGTCAATCGCAAGCAGGTCGTGATGTACGACTTCGAGCTTGCAAAAGACAAGGTGCTCATGGGCGCCGAGCGCAAGTCGATGCTTCTGACTGACGAAGAGAAGCGTGTCACGGCATATCACGAAGCCGGTCACGCGCTGGTATCGATCATGCAGGCGCACTCCGATCCCATTCACAAGGTCACGATCATTCCTCGCGGTATGGCTCTCGGTGTGACGATCTTCCTACCCGGCGATCGCCACAACTATACCCGCGAATACCTCGAAGCGAATCTTGCGACTGCATACGGCGGCCGTGTGGCTGAGGAGATCTTCCTCAACCAGATGTCTACCGGGGCAGGCAGCGATATCGAGAACGCCACCGACCTCGCTCGCCGCATGGTGTGCGAGTACGGCATGAGCCGCCTCGGACCGCTGACTTTTGGCAAGAAGGAAGAGCAGATCTTCCTCGGCCGCGAGATCGCACAGCACAGGGACTTCTCGGAAGAGACGGCGCGGCAGATCGATCTCGAAGTTCGCCGCCTGATCGACGAGGCTTACCAATCGGCGCACAGCATCCTCGATTCGCACAAGGATGCGATGCACCGCATTGCAGCAGCCCTGCTCGAACGCGAAACCATCGACGCCGAGGAAGTGAAGATGCTGATCGACGGCAAAGAACTGCCGCCGATGCGCTCCTCGCTTGCATCGCCCAGTGATGGCGGCAGCAGTGGTGGACAGACCGTCCTCAAGCCCGATACCCGCGGCGGTGGTGGCTTCCCGGAAGGTTCGCCTTCACCGGCATAGCGAAAGTCTCGGAGATCAGTTTTCTGTGATCAGTTAGGGCCGCTCTTCGGAGCGGCCCTCTTTATTGCCCGAAACAAAAGTGTTCGAGGAATTGAACCTTCCTCATCTGGTCTGCGACATATAAACAAATGCCCATAGAGACTGAAAGCCGGGTCCAGTACGAGTGGCTTGCGCTCCGTTGCCAGTCTGGAGAGACGGTGGCATTTGAAGACCTGATCGCGATCATGGAGCGTCCGCTGCTCTATTACGCAATGAGCCTGACCGGCAATCAGGACAGTGCGCTCGACGTTTTGCAGGATGTCTGGATCAAGGTATTTCGCGGCATCCGCAAGCTGAAGGATCCCGGCGCACTTCGCCCGTGGTTGTATTCCATCACCCACGGAGTTGCAGTCGATCGCATCCGGCGAAGCTACTCTCGTGAAAGAGCCGAGCAAACGCACATCGACGATTTCAACGAGTCTGAGGAGCCGTCCTTCGCCAACGAAGACGCTGAGGATGTGCACCAGGCGCTGAGTCAATTGGGCGTCAAGCACCGCGAGGTACTAGTGCTCCATTTTCTCGAAGACCTGACGATTGCGGAGACCGCGGGCGTGCTCGGCTGCTCGGAGGGAACGGTGAAGTCGCGCCTGCATTACGCCAAAAAAGCGATGAAACAAGTTCTGGAAGGAGTGAAAACAAATCATGGAACAGCAAAGAACTGACACCATGCGCGAGCGCTTGCTGGCGCGTGTTCCGCAGCCGGAGAACCTGGGCGCCTATCGCGAGGAGACCGCTACATTGCTGGCAAAACACGCAAGAGCGCTTCGCTGGGATTACTTCGTGGTCAACACGTTCTACTTCCTTGCCGGAGTTCTGTTATTCGTTTCGATCCCTACTGCTCATTGGCGACCGGACGAGATCATGCATCATTCGTTTCAATTCGGGAGCGCCCTCATGTTTTTCGTGGGAATGATTTTCGACCTGCGCTACAGAATCTACGACAACCAGATCGCCAATCTCAAGGAGATCAAGCAGGTTCAACTCCAACTTCTCGAAGTACAAGCGAGGCTGGACAGGAACAGCTTGCCGAAAAGCTAGGCGGCTCTCATTCAGACGACAGCACCCTCTCGATGCGCCGATCCGGTACCAGCCAGATCAGCGCCACGAGGATGTAAATAGAATGCGCGATCCAGGGGAAAGAGAAACTGCACGGGATTGCGATTGCGTAGAATATGACCGAAACCAATCCTTTGCGATCTTTGCCAACGGCTTTCTCCACCAGCGAGCCCTCGCCTTCGCCGCGAATGATTGCGCGCACGAGGATCCAGTAGGCGACGCCGGACATGAGAAGGACTACGCCGTAGAGCGCAGTCGGATCGGGTGCGAAGCCCGTTGTGCCCATCCAGCCAGTTACGACCGGCAGCAGCGAGAGCCAGAAAAGAAGGTGCAGGTTGGCCCAGAGCGCACCCCCGTGCACCTTCCTGGTAGCGTGCAGCAGATGATGATGATTGTTCCAGTAGATTCCGACGTAGACAAAGCTCAACACATACGTGAGCAGGACCGGAAAGAGCGGGCGCAAAGCGCCGATATCGCTGCCGTGCGGAATGTGCAGTTCCAGCACCATGATGGTGATGATGATGGCGAGCACTCCGTCGCTGAATGCCTCAAGGCGGGTTGTGGACACCGGTTCGCTTCTCCTCGTTCAAAAGTAATTTCTATCAGGGCCAGCGCGAAACGGGCGGCGCTTCGCGCGGTGATCCTGAATCATTCTCGACCGTTCTTTTGCGGCCGGTAGCGCCAGAGCGTCGATTCGAGCCCGTCGCCTACTGCAGCGATGCGGCCGTCTTCTTCCCACGCAGGATGCCACATATCGCCGGAGAATCCCGTTTTGATTACGACGAAGGTCTTGTGCGCCGGGTCGATCATGGCGATCTGCTCGAACCATGAGTCTGGGGAATCGACTTCGAAGACCACGCGTCCTGACGCGTCAACAGCTTTCGACGAAAGTGGCGAATCAGAGATCGTGTACTTTGACGGCACTACAAGCGTCTCGACGGGTCCGCCGGCCAGCGGCATCCGGACGAGCGGTCGAGGTGAAGTCCGGGTACGAACGACGTAGAGGTACTTTCCGGAAGGATCGACAGCAGCGGATGCACCTGCCGTTACGGGAATCGGCTTTGCCCCTTCATCTTCATTCGCGCCGATTGACCAAACCTGACTACCATCGCAGAAGTACAACCTGCTGCCGTCCGGAGTGGCTGCAATCGATCTTACCGATGAAGCATCGAAACGGAAGCGTTTGATGATGCGCCCGTCGCGCAGCGTGGCGATGGCAATGTTCCGCGCGCTCTCTGAACCGAGCACGAACGCGACGGAATCGATTCCAACCTTCGTGGCTGGCCCCGCGCTCTGCTCTGATGACTGGAGGAGATCCTGAGATCCGACGCCGGGTCTGAAAACCTTGAGCCGCAATTTTCCGCTTTCGAAATGATCCGTCAAAAAGGTCTGTTTCCCCAGCGGAACCAAGCCTGCGCCTTCGACGGTGACGATTGTCTCCGAGAGGTCCTTTCCCGACGGATCAAACTGGAGAATGGAACTGGGCCGCATCATGTAGTCGAAGTACAGGCTTCCGTCGCTTGCGGCATTGATTCCGTAAATGTTCGTCGGTTTTGGGAAAGAGATGATCGCTTGCGGAGCACCTTTTCCCGACGTCGGTACAGCGGCGATCTCCCAGACATCTCCAACCGGGTTGACAAGCAATGCAGAACGGCTGTCGGGCGACGCGCCCACAGCGAATGCGCGCGGCACAACCGTGGCGTTCAGAGGCTGACTTTCGAGTGATGTCAGATCGAGAGCGTACCAACGAGGCTGGTCATTCAGCTTATCCTCAGGCGTGCCGAGATAGATGACTTTTCGTCCGTCGGGAATGACTTGCACGAGCGGGTCCGGCGTTTCTCCGACGCCCCCATTTGCGATCGCCGGCAGGGCATCGAGCTTTCCGGAATCGGGCCAGAAACGGAAGAGGCGGTAGTGCCCGGATTGGTCGATCCTGACGATGATGAGACTGCCGTCGGGTAGCGCATGGGGACACTGCGCAGCATCGAGCAGCAGACGGGGTTCGCCCCCTAGCGGTGAAATCTCGTAGACGCCGCGCGGGCCTCCCCAAACGCGATCGAAGTAGATGCGGCTTCCATCGGGCGACCAACTCGCCTGCGCCTCCATACCGGAACTACGGTCATGGGTGAGGACGGTCCAGCTTTTCGAGTCGGGGTTCATTACGGCGAGTTGAGTCTGGCCGTCCACCATGGCTGAAAACGCGAGCAACTTCCCGTCCGGAGAGATGGCCGGACGCAGAGCTATCCCAGGGCCTCCGAGTTGGGTACCGATCCATGCGGGGATGTGGGTCTTGCGATTTGAGAGCCACCAGGCCATTGCGGTCCCGGCTGCAAGGAGCACAATCACGGGCACAGCGATCAAGGCACTTCTGCTTTTGGCTGGACGTGGCTGGTGTTGAATAGGCTCCGGATTGTCCTTCTGTGAGGTGGTCGCGAATCTGGCGCAGTTCGCGAAAGAGGTCCCGGGTTGAATCGTAACGTTGATCGGGATCTTTTGCGAGACAACGTTCCACCACCCAGCGCAGGGAAGCAGGCGTGGACGGTGCCAGCGGTTCGGCATCTTCCCGGATGATCGCAGTCATCGTCTCGGCTGGACTCGGACGTCGAAATGTGGGCTGCCCACTGAGCATCTCGTGGACGACGAGACCGAAGGAGAATTGATCGGTGCGGAAATCCAGTCTTTGTCCCCGTGCCTGTTCGGGGCTCATATACGCAGCTGTGCCCAGGATGATACCTTCGCTACTAAGCGGCAGCGTTGCAGTCCTCTCTTCATCTCCAGACTCATCGATCGCGCGTTTCGCGAGTCCGAAATCAAGAATCTTCACCCGTCCATCGCGACTCAGCAGCACGTTTGCGGGCTTCAAATCGCGGTGCACGAATCCGGCAGTATGCGCGGCGGCCAAACCGTCGGCCATCTGTACGGCAATATCCAGAGCTTTGCGCGCATCACGCTGATGACCAATGGGCGCTCCGTCAACGTATTCCATGACAATGTAGTTATCGCCGACGTCATAAATCTGGGCCACATTTGGATGGTTCAGCGCGGCAATTGCACGCGCCTCGCGTTCAAATCGCTGCGAGAACTGGGCCTGCTGAAACTTGATGGCAACTATGCGGCGCAGTCGGGTATCCAGGGCCTTCCAGACTTCGCCCATGCCGCCGGCCCCGAGCGGGGAAAGCAGTTCATAAGGCCCGAGTCGTTCGCCCTTTGTCCGCATACGTTCTCTTCGGTGATCGCTGAGTATACGATCTTACCGGAACGATTCTGATCTGTGCAGGTCCTCTTGCGAAGATGAGAAGCACGGCTATCTAGGTGGGCAGGGAATCGTCGGCCCCTTCCGCAGCTACAACCGTTCCCTGGTGATACACCAGGCGCCATCCTCCTTCCGCGCGCTCCCAGATCGTTGCGCGGCGAGTAAGGCGGCCTGCCTGATCTAACGTGTAGGTGAGCAGATAGCAACTGGGTCCGAGCTGTCGCAGGCCGAAACCGGAGGTTTTCCATCCAGCTTCTTCCGCATCCACGAGTGCATCCTTGTTGCGCATCCCGAGGATGAACTCCCGGCTGTAGCGCCGGCCTGACGCACCAACTTCCCAGAAGTCAGGCGCGGTGCCACGCTCAAAGTCTTCGAGACTGTGGCCGAATCTCCTGGTATGAAAGATTGGCTCATGGCTGCTGAGTTCCTCGAGAACGGGCCGAAGCCCGGAATCCACGTGGGCGAACACAGATTCATTTGCCATTCTGAAATTCTAACGACTCGGCACTCTTTCCTGGGATTCGGCACGGCTGTCTGCTGGCGGCGCTCCGCGCTGCTTCGTCACTGCGACAGAAATACTTCTCAGTAAAGTCCCGGAAGCAGCGCCCAGGTCTCTTTACGATAAACGTCATAATTTGCACCAAAGGCATTCACCAGGTTCGCCTCTTCCATGCGTGTTTTGCGGAGATAGGCAATGATGGCGAGCAGCAGTCCAATCAGTGCGTGCACCTGTCCCGAGACGATCGCTGTTCCTGCGTACATCGTCAGCAGGGCAGAGTAGATCGGATGACGAACGGTTCGGTACGGTCCGCTGCGAATCAGCTCATGGTTCTCTTTGATTGTGATCTCGCCACTCCAGTTGCGCCCGAGTACGCGTCTCGCCCAGATGGCAAGAGCTAGGCCCGAGCTTTCGACTGCAAGCCCGACCAGCTTCACGATCAATGCGTCCGGCAGGAAGCGATGGCTGAGTGATTTGCTCGGAAGCATAATCAGGAACAGTGCCAGGTTTGCGAGAACAACGTGCACACTGCGGGAGGCCTTCGATTCCGACAGAACGGCGGGAGCCGAATTCTTCGACTGAACTTCCCAATAAATCGAGAATAAGATCCAGGGCACAAAGGAGGCGAACATGGGCCAGTCTTCGACTGTGAAACCGGGACCGTGCGACTCGAGCCATGGTTTGATCACCGGGCGCGCAAAGAGCGCACCGATGAAAGCACCGATCAGGGCCGCGAGGGTGATTGCCCCGAGAGATTTTTTGGGTTTGATCGTGTCGTTGCGGAGTTCATCGGCCATGCCGCAATTCTACGATCCCAAAGAAGAATCTACTTGGCATCGAAGGACGTGTTTGCACCATCTCTAAAAGCGGTGCACGACAAAGAATGCGGGGTAGAGAGAAGCCTTCCGAAGCAAGCCACATGGTAACAATCCGCGCCGGGAAGCGCTTCAACGCTTCGGCTTCGGATCGCGTGCTTCAGTATGCTCAAAAGATTTTGTAGGCAATTCCCGCGCTCAGGCCGTAGGGCTTGAGGGTCCCGTTGATCCAGTTGGGCCAGAGCTGGTATTCGAAGTCAACGGGACGCAGGACCCAATGGTTCGACATCTTCATATCGATACCCCCGCCGAGGGCGATGTCGGCGAAGCGGCCGTGTGCTTCGTTGAATTCAAAATTCATGTGCCCCAGGCCGAACAACGCCTTGCCGTAAGGCGTGATGCCGTATTGCTTGAATTCGTGAATGGGCACCCGCGGCCCAATGAGGTAATTGTCCTGCGTGATGTTGGCGTAGGAGTTCATGCGCATCCAGCGCATTTCGCCTTCAATGCCGATCCAGCGTGTCATTTTCAAATCCGCGTAGGCTCCGAATCCAAAAATCCAGTTCGGAGCCGTGCCGGTTATCCCGCCTCCGGCATAGTCCGGCTGAAATCCGGAACCAATTCCGCCCGCCGTCAAGGAAAGCTGACCGCGATATGCAGACGGAGTCACTTGTGCATGCGCACCCAAAGTTATAGTGCAAAGTGCAAAGCTCAAAGCAATAGACGAGATTCGACTCATTGAAAGAGCGTTCATCATACTCCTGGGATTTGAAAGTCGTTGATTATTTGAAACTCAGATTGGGAACTCAAAGACCGCACTCATTATAAAAATGCAGGGCGGATAACATCGGTTACCCGCCCTGCATTCCTGAAACTATCTATTTTTGCGGATTGGGAGTCGGATTCTGCGGCTGTTGCTGCTGTGGTCCCGCAGCTTGCGAAGCCGGCTGATCCGTGGGCGCGGGTGGTGGTGGTGTTCCGCCCGTCGTCTGACTTCCGTTGGCAGCAGGCGGATCGCCTGCCGGTGGTGGTGTTGCCGTGGCATTCGCCTTGGTTGCACTGGCGGCCTGTGCCTCATCGTAGCGCTGCAGCCTGTAGTACACCGGCGTGACCTCGAGCGGCATCTTGTCCCGTGGATTGAGCGGGGCATACAGCTTCGCATTCAACTGGTGCACCCGGTCATCCCATGGATCGGTCTTGAGCCAGCTGCCGAGTGGCAATGCCGGAATCTGCGAAAGGTCGTCCCAGTTGATGCGAGGCGCGCCTTTGGCAAGGTCCGTCATCCAGGGAGTGCCGTCGGACTTCAGAAGAGAGTCACCGAGCTTGGGGGTGTTGATTGCCTTCAGTACTTGCCCGCGATCAGCAAGTTGTGTCCAATACAATCCAGCCGTCGGCAGCTGTTCTTTGTACATCGAGACGTTGAGGTACAGCTGCGCCTTTGCGGCAGCTTCCTGGATATCGTGGTCGGTGTGGTTCATGTTGATGCGGCGGAACGAGGCTTCATCCGGGAACATCAACCGGTCGTTGAAAGCATACCGGGTATCGATGTGGTGTCCGAGCGCAATGTGCGCCAGTTCCAGCGAGATCACCGACGCCAGCGTGGCTTCGTTGCGCGGCATGGTGTCGATCAGACCCTTGCTGACGAGGATGGTGTTGCCCACCGTCGTGGTCTCGATGGTGTTTGTCAGCATGATGCGGCAGTGCACCGGAAGAGCAAGCTGAATGTTGTTCGGCACAACAAGATTGGTCACAATCTGGTCGAGCACCGTGGTTTCAAAGCCGTTGGGGGTGAGCGGTGCAACCAGGCCGGCCTGTTCAAGCCGGTCGATCACGTTGTTCTCGGCCTGGAGAACCCATTCGCGCGAGGCCTGCAGCGGGCTCACATCCTGCGAGTCGTCGCTCTTGTCCTCGGCATCTTCAACCTTCATGCTCACGCTTTCGCTGTCGCGAGTAGGCAGCTTGAGGCTGTAGCCCCAGAAATGGGTCTGCGCTTTGAGACCTTCCTGCTTCTCTCCCGCGCGCGTGGTCTCTTCCACGTAGATCGCTACGGGCAGCCAGATAGCGGGCTGCACGTTCATGCGCCAGCTGTCGAAGTGGAAGTAGTAGCGAGAGTCATCCTCCGACTTCGGTCCTGTGTAGGTGCCATTGAAGCGAACGACGTTGCCGTCCTGGTCCTCAATCCAGATGCGTCCGTAGAAGCGGCCCATTCCGGCCACCTTCGGATGGACGTCGAAAACCCAGGTCTTTACCGACCCCAGAAATTCGCGGCGCACATAGCTGAACTGGTAGTGCTGCTGATCGAACCCGGTGGGATCAAGGAACATCATCTGCATGAATCCCGTCGGATTGTAGGTAAAGTGCTTGTCGAGGCCTAGAGCCTTGGTGAGTCCGGTGATCGCCGCCATCGAACCCTTGAACCAGCTGTGCTTATCGCCGGCGTTTCTAGGTTCGTAGGTCTTGTCGAAGAAGCCCTTACCAAAGTCGACTCGGCTCAGGGTGTATTGATCCCCAACCGGCACCTGGTAGAGCTTTACATCAGGCCGAGTGTCCTGAATGTAGGTCTCAACCAGCGGTGTCCGTTCCTGAATGGCCTTGATCAGGACTTTCTCCTGGCCAATGGCCTTTTGCACCAGGCCCGCCTGCTCTGGAGTCAATTGGTGTGTCTGTTCGTACTTTGGGGTCTTCTTTGCGTAACCCGATGACACACCCAGAGCCAGAGTCAGCACGGCTATAGGGATCTTTCTGAACATCATTTCTTCTCCTAGGCTTCTTCGTTCTAAAAACAGAGACGGCATTGAGCTTTGTTTGCCTGCTGGGTTCAATCGCACAAAACTGGACACTATGCCAATTGAAACGTGATCGTAATGTTAGTGGTCGAATCCACTGCCTGGCCATTGCGCGTAGCCGGATGGAAGCGAATCTGCGATGCGACGCGGCGGGCCTCTTCATCCAGCCCGTGTCCGAGTCCGTGAACAACGCTCTGGACGATAACCTGACCGTTTGCGGTAAACGTGCAGCGGAGGATGACATCTCCTTCGACGTGGAGCTGGCGCGCTTCAGCTGTGTAACGCACCGATGGCTTCGATATGACTTCGATACTGGTTGGCGCCACTTCACGCTGCGGTTGCTGAGTGGCCGGAAGCGCAGCAACCTGGGTCTGAATCCCAGCCGACCCAACCTTGCCTCCTGTTGTATAGCCCGTTGTTGCGGTTCCGGTCCCCCCAGGGATCCCGGCCTGAGCAACCTTGCCGACCGTTCCCGAGTTAGAACCGGATTTCAGGCCGTTTCCAATCCCTGCTGATCCCACAACGCCGTGAGGCGCTACCGCTGGACCCTCGTTCGCCGCCGTAGGGGTTGCCGATGGCCGCTACCGTCGCCGGACGGCTCGCGTTTGGATTCGGAGTTACCCCAAAGGTCTCGCCCAGATGGACAGGCTTGGTCGAGGCCTTCACACTGCTGTCCTGTGCCGGCATCGCGGCGGTCAAAGCCGCCTTAGGCTGGGGAGCCAGGATGATTGAAGGTTTCGCCGCCTTGATCTGCGGCGTGTTCAGCTTCGCCTCCATCTCCAGCGGTTTCAAAGCTGGCTTTGGTTCCGGCTTCGGCATGTTGATCTTGGGCTGCTCCATCTGCATCTCAAGCTTGGGCTTAGGCAGATCAGGAAGCTTGGGAGGGGGCGGCGTTTTGAATTTCGGCTGAGGAGGTGGAGTGGTGGGGAAAATTAATTCGGTCTGCTCGAATTTGTGTTCCTGGATGACGTGCTTTGCAGTCATACCGACATAGATCGCCAGGCCGAGAAGAATCGTATTGATGGTTGCGCTCGTGATGAAGGGAGCAGAACGACCCTCATCCTCAGGGAGCAAGCCAAAACTTGTACGACCTGGGTGGCCACTCATCTGCATTTTTCAACCTCGAAACTTGACATGGAGACGACGCCTTGATTCTGCCTGATGAAATAGAAAGCGCTGTCGATGAGGGATGCTGAGAAAAGGCTGGACGTTGCCATTCTGCCCTCAACCTGTTCTGACCATGTGTAAACGGTTTTCAATTCTTGCCGGCAATTTCGACTTGCGGCGGCAAGAGCCTGAATCCAAAAAGGAAAATGAACCGGAACCAGGAAGCAGGGGATTTTGGCGCTTCGGGGGCCGGGTTGCTTTGTTTGACGCGACTCGAACCAATTCGGGGGGTGCGCTAGCCAACGGTCTTTAACCATGCTATCGGAACTGGTTGTTAAAACGCTAGCCTGCGTACTGCCGGCACGCCGGAGGCGACCCGGAGTTACCAACCGGCTGGCTTGCGTCTGACCCATGAGCATTGCTTCCCTCCAGAGCATGAAAAACTTCAGCGTCGAAACAATGCATCGCAGAGATTATCCTCTCTTCGCGGGAGTGAAAAACGAAATTCTCTTCAGCGGGCTTTATTATTTACCGGACACCGGATCTGAACTAAAGTTTCGTTCAAATCTGCATGTCTGGACACCGTTCCCCACGGTCTATGTACTTCAGCGCAAGCGCTTTTGGTTGCCTGCTGTAATAGACTCAACGGTAACCTAATCCGCTCCGGAAGGACAGTGTTTTTGTGAGAACTTTGGTTACCGGCGGTGCCGGATATGTTGGGGGCACCGTAGCGTCGCTGCTCCGGGCGCAAGGACATGAGCCCACAGTGTTTGACAACCTCTGTCACGCCCGGCGCGAGATGGTTCCGGCCGGCGTCGACTTCATCGAAGGAGACATTGCCGATCGTGGCCTGATCGAAAAGATTTTCAAGTCGGCAAAAACCGAAGGACGGCCATTTGAGGCCGTCATGCACTTCGCCGCGCTGATCGAAGCCGGCGAGTCGATGGTCCATCCCGAGATTTACTTCCGGAACAATACCTGCTCGACACTTGCAATGCTCGAAGCCATGATCGCTGAGGGGCCTCGCCGCATTGTGTTTTCCTCGACGGCCGCAGTTTACGGGGAGCCCGAATCCGTTCCCATCAGGGAAGGGGCCCGGCTTCAACCTACCAATGTCTATGGGGAATCGAAACTGATGGTTGAAACCATTTTTGGCTGGTTTCATTCCATTCACGGCCTGAGGTCCGTGTCTCTCCGCTATTTCAACGTGGCGGGAGCTCCGGAGGGAACTGACGGCATTACACGTGGCGAGGACCACGAGCCGGAGTCGCACTTGATCCCGTTGATCCTCGATGTCGCGCTCGGGCGGCGCAAGTCGATTCGGATATATGGCGACGATTACGCGACGCCGGATGGAACTTGTATCCGGGACTATATCCACGTCTCGGACCTGGCCGATGCTCACCTTTTAGCTCTGAAAGCGCTGGACACCGACGCCGCTGCCAAATCGAGGCTGATCTACAACCTTGGGAACGGACAAGGGTTCAGTGTGCGCGAGGTGATCGAGTCGGTGCGCAGGGTTACCGGCCATCCGATACCTGCCGATCTGCACCCGAGACGTCCCGGAGACCCGGCAGTGCTGGTTGCGGGTTCGGAGAAAGCGATCCGCGAACTCGGATGGAAACCACGGTACACGCAGCTGGACGACATCATCCGAACGGCCTGGATCTGGCATCAGAAGCGGTACGCGACGAATTCCAAAGAGTAGGGAGTGGACTTCGCATTGCGGAGTCAAAATTCCTACGCTAATATCGAGCTGCCATGATGATTCGTTTCTCCTCGGTCTTCCTGTAAGCCGTTCTGGCTCGCGTCCCGACCTCGGGGCGCTCGGACGGGGTTGCGCCCGCGGCTCCGTAGCAGCTTTCGCGCTTTCCGCGCATAGACACAGGAGATTCGAAATATGCCTACAGAAACAAATGGATCGGCTCGCGTTTCAAGCGAAGCTCAGACTTCGACGCTGACTCAATCTGAAATCGATCAATTCATTCGCGACGGTTTTGTGCGCATCGACAATGCGTTCTCAAGTGAAACGGCCGCAGCCGGACGCGAAATCCTCTGGCGCGATACCGGCTGCGATCCCAATGACCGCACAACGTGGACAAAACCTGTGATCCGCCTGTGGGACTGTCCACAGGAACCGTTTCGCGAGGCCGTCAACTCGCCGGTGCTGATTCAGGCCTTCGACTCGCTCATTGGAAAGGGGCGATGGGCCCCGCGGAATAGTCTTGGATCTTTCCCCATCCGCTTTCCCCATCGCGACGATCCGGGCGACACGGGATGGCATGTCGATTCCAGCTTTCCTCCTGATCCACCGGTCGGCGACGACTACATGCGGTGGCGCATCAACGTTCACTCAAAGGGACGTGCGCTGCTGATGCTCTTCCTCTTTTCGGATGTCGGCGAAAACGACGCTCCCACGCGTATTCGCATTGGCTCGCACCTGGAAGTCGCGCGAATTCTCGCCCCGGCGGGAGAGCAAGGCATGTCCACCATGGAGCTGGCAATGAACGCCACGCCCGCAACCAGAAAACTGAAAGAGGCGGTTGCCACGGGCAGTGCCGGGACCGTGTACCTATGCCATCCCTTCCTGGTGCACGCGGGGAAGCGTAATTACGGACAGATGCCAAAGTTCATGGCGCAGCCGCCTCTCTCGCCTCGTGTGCCTTTCCAACTGGAACGCACCGACGGCGACTACTCACCGGTGGAGCGAGCGATAAGGCTGGCGCTCGACATGAGGTGACAAGGGTTTGCGGAATTGAAACGAGAGGACGCGGGCCATTCTCAGGAACAGTCCGCGTCCGTTCCGTGAAGCAGCGATTCAGCAAGCAGCTGTTGAATGCGCCCCGCGTGAACCGCGGCAAACCACGGATCGAGATATGGCAGATTCTCGCGCTGAACTTCCGGAGGCAGGCAGAAGAAATCGCATTTGTGAAGACCGCGGCAATGCGGCGCGCCACAATGGCACTCCCATTCATCTCCATCGACAGCGTTCAGAGCGTAATCGATGAGATCTCTTCCCCGGCGGCAAGATCGCACATTGCCAGCAAGAAACGCTCGTGATGAGCGGAATAGACATAGCAGTTCGGATCGCAGGAATGATTGATGTAGCGCTCCGGAGATTGCATCAGGACGACGGTTCCATCGGGAAGAAAATCGCGGTGCCGCTCGAATTCTCCTTCTTCCGGCCGAAGCGGATGTTCCGCATCGATCACGCGTGAGTCATCGAGGCGGAGGAGCACGGAGCCGCGCTGAAATGCTCGTGTCACGAACACTCCGCTGCCCTGTATCCGAGAGGGAAGGATTGAAAAGCACGATCTGTCTGCTTCGTCCTGCATCATCTTGCAGTCAGGATACATTTGCATGGGAAGGGTACGAAGACGAGGCGACGCGTGATTTCCCTTGACTTGTGTGCTGTGGGGCCAGCAGAGTGACGATGCGGTCCCCTGGTTGTGCCACTGCTGATGCGCGGGGCTTTTCGCGAGGTCGAGGAAGCGAATGTCAACTACGCAAGCAGCCGGCGCCGGCACTGTCGGACGTCAATCCCTTGTGCGGGTCGTTCTTGGATCCGCGGCAGGAACCCTGATCGAGTGGTACGACTTCTACATCTTCGGGGCGCTCACCTCGGTTCTTGCGGTCAAGTTCTATCCGCCAGGCGATGACACCTTCGCATTGATCGCTTATCTCGCCACATTTGCGATGGGCTTCATGGTGCGTCCATTTGGGGCATTGTTCTTCGGCTGCGTGGGCGACATTGTCGGACGGCGTATTGCTTTCATTTTCACCCTTGGCATCATGGGCGGTGCGACGGCCGCCATTGGCCTGCTGCCTACTTTCGAAACCGCTGGATGGATTGCGCCCATTGCATTGATCGTGATCCGGATGCTGCAGGGTTTGGCGATTGGCGGTGAGTACGGCGGAGCCGTGGTGTATCTTGCCGAGCACGTGCCTGACGGCAAGCGCGGGTTTTACACCAGCTTTCTGCAAGCGACAGCTCCCCTGGGCATGGGCATTTCGCTTTGCGTGATCGTCGCGACGGAGAACTCGATGAATGGTCCGGCATTCCAGCGGTGGGGATGGCGGCTTCCATTTCTGCTTTCGCTCATCCTTGTCGCGATCTCGCTCTACATTCGCTTTCGCATGAGCGAGTCTCCTATCTTTGCGCACATTAAGTCGTCGAATTGCAGCTCACGGCAACTGCTTAAAAATGCATTTGCGAACTGGTCGAATCTGAAGCAGGTGCTCGTCTCGCTCTTCGGAGCCGCCGCCGGCCAATCCGTGGTCTCCTACACGGGAATGTTCCTGGCGCTCTTTTACATGCAGAACATCCTGAGAGTGAATGCTCATACGGCAAACGTTGTCGTGCTTGCCGGGGTTCTGGCGGCAATGCCGTTCCTGATGGTTTTTGGAGCGCTCTCCGATCGAATCGGACGTAAGAAGATCATGCTTGCAGGCATGCTTCTTGCGGTGATTTGTCTTTATCCCATTTACAAGGCCATGCAATTCGCAGTGGGCAATCAAGTGGTGACGGTCAGTTCAACGAAGGATCCCGTGACCGGCGATATCAAACTCACTCCGCTCTCTCGCGATCTCGCGACGGGAGAGCTTGTTCCCGCATCGGAAGCCCGGCATCCCAATCAGCCCATGCTCATCTTCCTGGTCTGGCTGCAGAATATTTTTTCTGCACTCGTCTATGCGCCCATTGCGGCGTATCTGGTGGAGGCTTTCCCCGCACGCATCCGGTACACTTCGGTCTCTCTTCCGTATCACCTCGGCAACGGTGTCTTCGGAGGCCTGCTGCCCGTGATCGGCGTGAGCCTCTGCGCATCGACCGGCAATATTTACGCCGGATTGTTCTATCCGATCGCGATTGCCGCACTCAGCTTTATCGTTGGCAGTTTCTTCCTCAAGGAGACGAGCGGGACGATGCTCTGGGCGGAGTTCGGCGAGCTGGAAAAGCCACCTGTTCTACGGACCACTCCAACGCCCATACCTGTCGTAACAGACTAGCCTGAACGGCTCATCAAGTTGGTGGCTTGCCGGGCGTGGCCCCGCCCCGATAAAGTTGCTGCCATACGTTTTTCTGCCGGCGCGCGGGTTTCAGGAGCGTTTGCGGCCGGAGATTCCAATTCGCGCACTTCCCTGAAGGATCTCATTCATGTCCTCGACGCACGTTCCCGCTGATCCAAAGTCGGTTTCATCCCTTTCCAGCCAGGATCTGGACTCTCTGCTTCGCGAATCCCGCGTCTTTCCGCCCCCGCCGGAGTTTTCCAGCAAGGCGCACATCAAGAGCCTCGAGGAGTACGAGGCGATGTACAAGCGCTCCATCGACGATCCGGAGGGCTTCTGGGCCGAGGTGGCAAAGGAACTGCATTGGTTCAAGCCGTGGGACAAGGTGCTCGAGTGGAATCTCCCCTGGGCCAAGTGGTTTGTCGGCGGAAAGATGAACCTGAGCTATAACTGCCTTGACCGTCACCTTGATGGCCCGCGCCGCGACAAGACCGCAATCATCTGGGAAGGCGAGCCGGGCGAGATTCGCCGCCTGACCTACGCGGAACTCCACACAGAAGTGCAGCGTTTCGCCAACGCTCTAAAGGCTCTCGGAATTAAAAAAGGGGACCGCATCGCGGTTTACATGGGCATGTCCCCGGAACTGGCGATTGCGCTGCTGGCTTGCGCGCGCATCGGCGCCGTCCACTCGGTCATTTTTGGCGGATTCGCCGCCAATGCTATCGCCGATCGCGTCAACGATGCGGGTTGCGTGGCCATCATCACTCAGGACACGAGTTACCGGCGTGGCAACGAGGTTCAGCTCAAGCGCACGGTCGACGAGGCAATGCCCGCCTGCCATACCGTCGACCACGTCATCGTGTACCGTCGCACCGGATCCCCTGTAAGTATGGTGAGTGGCCGTGACTGGTGGTGGCACGACATCGTGGCCAACGCTCCAACGCGCTGTCCAGCCGAGCCCCTCGACTCCGAGGATCCGCTCTACATCCTCTACACCTCAGGCACCACGGGCAAACCCAAAGGGCTCGTCCACACCACGGGCGGTTATGCCGTGCAAACCTATCTGACGTCGAAGTACGTTTTCGACCTGCAGGACGAGGACATCTACTGGTGCACTGCCGATATCGGCTGGGTCACCGGCCACTCCTATGTCGTGTATGGTCCCCTGCAGAACGGCGCAACCGTTCTGATGTACGAAGGAGCGCCGAACTGGCCCGACTTTTCCCGTTTCTGGAAAATCATCGATGACCATAAGGTCACGGTGTTTTATACAGCGCCGACCGCGATTCGCGCTTTCATCAAGTGGGGCGACCAGTATGTCGAAAAGCACGATCTGGGATCGCTGCGGCTGCTCGGGACGGTAGGCGAGCCAATCAATCCTGAATCGTGGATGTGGTATCGCGAAAAGATTGGCCGCAACCGCTGTCCCATCGTCGATACCTGGTGGCAGACTGAGACCGGAGCAATGATGATCACCCCCGTGCCCGGCGCCATTCCCACCAAACCGGGATCGGCAACGCGCCCCTTCTTCGGCATCCAGCCGGAAGTGATCACGCGACCCGATGCGAACGGCAATTTTCAGAAGGTCCCGGCAGGACATGGCGGGTTGCTCGTGATTCGCAAGCCGTGGCCCTCGATGGCGCGAACTATCTACGGTGACCCGGAGCGCTATCAAAAAACCTACTGGTCCGATGTTCCCGGCTGCTACTTCACCGGCGACGGCGCGCGCCAGGATGCTGATGGCTACTTCTGGCTGATGGGACGCGTCGACGACGTGATCAACGTCAGCGGGCATCGCCTCGGCACCATGGAGGTCGAATCTGCGCTCGTGGCGCACCCCAAGGTGGCCGAAGCTGCCGTCGTCGGCCGCCCCGACGATCTCAAGGGTCAGGCAATCTCCGCTTTCGTCTCGCTCGAAAGTGGCTACGAGCCAAGCGACGACCTCAAAGACGAACTGCGCAAGTGGGTGACGAAGGAAATCGGCGCCCTTGCCCGTCCTGACGACATTCGCTTCACTGAAGCCCTTCCCAAAACCCGCAGCGGCAAGATCATGCGCCGCCTGCTCCGGGAATTGGCTACGCACGGCGAAATCAAAGGCGATGTTACGACGCTTGAAGACTTCACCGTGATTGCGAAGTTGCGCGAAGCGGAAGAAGGCTAGACTCTGGTAGGCAGATACCAAGTCGCTGTGGGGTCTCGGGAAGCTGCCGGGCCCTGATTTATACTCGTAACCCTTTTAGACAGAGACCTTCCCGGGAAAGCCGAATGGCGCATGACCCGCGCTACCTAAGACCGTCGGTCCACTTTGACGATCCCCGTGCATTGGTCATTACTGGTCATCGACCCTGCCAGCCAACGGGATGACCACGCTGGCTGCATCGAATAGTTAACGGGACCCGAAGAGGATCCGTTCACGCCTTGGCTCCTCAAATCAGAAGGAACGAAATGGCCAATCGTTCGCCAGCAAGTCCTCGTGCCTCGCCACTTCCCCAGGGGACAAATGGAGACCGGGAGCATCTGCGCATATAACGTTTCGCGGAACGCGCTTCTAAGTGAGCACGTTGTGAAAGTGTGCGAAGAGCTAGAGCCTGATCAGTTTCTGGCCCTCTTGCTGAACGGCCCCGGCATAAGCCGGCAAACGGCAGTGTGGCTGTCGCCTTTCACCGGGATTCTGGAATGGCCCCAACGGCTATTTGCATTCGACGTTTTGTACCTCGACCACGAGCAAGAAGTTCTCGAAGCCGCCAGCGTGGGTCCCGGTTCGGATTTCCCGGATTTGCCCTCAGGAGTCGCCAGCGTTCTGTTTCTGCCGGATTCCAGGATTGAAGAAACAGCTTCGTCCCGTGGTAATGTGGTCAGAATCTGTTCAGGCGCGGACCATGCCGCCCCGATCGAACCCGCATCCTTCTCCTCTTCTCCCCCTCCGGAGGCGCATGTGCAGGCTCAAAGCCCTCAGAATCAGACCGAAGACTTTTCCCTCGAAGGGAGAAGGCTGCGCGGATACGCCTTTGAGGCGTTTGCGGGCTACGCTGATGTACTTGCCTGATCCCGTGGCGCCCACGGCGCAAAGTTCGGAATACTTTCTTACCCGGGAAGAGCCGGAGACGCTTCCCTTGACGCCGGTTGAGATCCCTCTGGAGGAGGCTCGTCCTGAGGAGATCCATGCTGAGCCAATCCCGCAGGAGATCCATGCCGAGCCAATCCCGCAGGAGATCCATGCCGAGCCAGTCCCACCCCAATTTGCCGAAGCAAAGGCTGAGAAAGCCGAAGCAGGAACGGAGGCGGAACCAGAGACACTGCTCTCGCCTTCGTTGAGAGCAAAAATCCTCGAAATGGAGGAAGAACTGCGGCAAGCGAGGGAGGCGAAGAATGCCCGCCGCTGGAGACAGCAAAGGGCTCCAGAAGAGGAGCCCGCTCTCGAACAATCCCATCAACATCTGCAAGAACTAACCCACGTTGAACCTGAACTTCCGGAATCGCAGGTGGACGAACAGCCGTCTGTCGCCACTCCACTTGCGGGCATGCCGGCGCGTCCCGTGCGGACTCCGGCGGAAACGGAATTCCGAGCCGGGCAATTCATCGAGCAGGCTGAGCCGGAGCGCGCGAACACTCAACGGACCCCTCCGAAAATCGAACCCGCACCCATCGCGCCAAGCCAGGGATCCGACGCGGTTTCTCGGGAGTGGGAAGCGATCGAAGAGAAAGTGCGAGCAAGCGCTCGCGATACCACGCAGGAACAAACTTCGATGGGAGTTCGTTTCCGGCGCTGGCTCAGCGGCGTGGGAGGTTCGCGAGCTCGCAGATTCAAGCGGTTCCCGCTGCCAGGTTTGGTCGCGTTCTACTGGACTGGCGGAGCACCCAAGCCCCATGAGATTGTCAACATCAGCAAGAGCGGCTTTTACGTCCGGACAAAGGATCTCTGGCTGCCCGACACCCTGGTGCGCATGACCCTGCAGAGACCCGACCACAACGGACAAGAGGGAAGGCGAACGATAGGAGTTCTCGCCCGGGTTGTGCGAATTGACGAAGACGGAGTTGGACACGAGTTTGTTACGAGCGAAGCTTTATCGCGTACGCGATCTCAAGAGATCCTGCCGGAGAAGGGAACCAGCAGCAAAGAACTGGAACGCTTCCTGAGGATGCGTTGAGTGACCGGTTGCGTCTGATCTCAGCCGTTGTGCCGGGGTAATATCCTGAGAATGAGGAGCGGCGCATGCGCGAGCTTGTCTACAGCGTTGCCACCAGCCTCGACGGGTTCATTGCCGGGCCCAACGGCGAATTCGACTGGATTGTCCAGGACCCGACGATCGATTTCTCGGAAATCTTCCGCCAGTTTGATACGGCACTGATGGGACGCATTACCTACGAGGGGATGCTGCGCCTGGGGCATTCGCCGAACGAACTTGGGATGAAGGTTTTCGTCGCTTCCCGCACACTCGATCCGGCACAGCATCCGGATGTCACCATCGTTGCGGCCGATATGGCCGGCGCGGTTTCTGAGTTGAAGCGTAAGTCCGGAAAGGCAATATGGCTCTTCGGTGGAGGAACCATTTTCCGCATCCTGCTGGATGCCGGCCTGGTTGATCGTGTCGAGGTCTCCATTATCCCGATCTTGTTGGGCGGCGGCGTTCCCCTGGTGCCGGCCGGAAAGCGCTGGCCGCTCCAGTTCAGAGACTCGCGTACGTTTCCAAGCGGTATCATCTCGCTCACATACGCCGTAGCGCATCCACTCGCAAATCTGAGCCATGGAAAAAGGCGGAAGCCCAGGTCTTCCGCCTTTCCAGTATGAATGCAGATCAATCGTCAGAAGTGATACGCCAGACCAATGCCCCCGCGCGCGTTCCAGCGAATGTGCGGAGAGAATCCGGACTCGTAGGGGGTGAGAGTGAAAGACGATGCGATCCCGTCGCCGTACATGCGCACCGTCCAACGTGCAGTCTTGTTCCAGTCGAGGCCGACACCGGCGCCGCCCGCCAATGAGACCGAAGGCTCAATCGAAATATTGCCGGTATGCACGCCGCCCATGTATCCCTCCGCGAAAACACTCCACCTTTCGAAGAGGTTGGCATGAACGACGGGACCAAGAAGGAACATATATTCCGTGAAATGCGGATTATTTGTCGCACTGACATCCCAGCCGTAGTATCCGGCGTCGAACTTCACGCCGAAGTGATCGGTCAAATCGCGTTTCAAGGAGCCGGTCACGCCCTGCAACCCGCTACGCGACTGGTTCACCTGGTTCGTGCTCGTATAGCCCCATCCGACAAATGCTTCATTCCTATAGGTTGGCCCTGACAGATCCTTGGGTGGTTTCTCGGGGGCGACCTGGCCGGCGACAACCATCGGTACACAGACGGCCGAAGCCACGGCCACGATCCAAAGCAGCAACTTACTCTTCAATGCGGATTCTCCTTAACAACCTGCGCCGCGGCGCAGCGAAGTGAGCCCCTCGCTTGGGCGACAGGGACACTTCCGGGCCCGCTTGCCCTGACAGGACTCAATTTCGGTACATTCATAGACTAACTGCTCGCCCCCGGTTTTATCATCCCGGCTTGGAACTGTGGAGATTGGCGCCCTCCCTGATTGGCCGCAGATGCGCGGCCTCTCAGCGCTGTTGCACCATAACCGCTGAGGCCAGCCGCACCAGCTTGTCTGCGTTCCCTGTCACTGTGACGTTTGTTCCGCCCGGAAGATAGCGAGCCATGGCGGCCGCGCTGGTCCAGTTCAGCGCCCATCCGTCCTCAATGGCAATCGCCGTATATTCGCCAGGCGCTACGTCGCGAAACGTGAAGCTCCCGTCCGAATCCGACTGGTCGCGCCTTGTCAGCGGTTTCCAAAGCGCCGGGTTCTTCGGCAGAAGAACCATCATGGCGCCCGCGAAACCTCTCCCGTCCTTCTGTGCGAAGCCTCCCACTCGCGTCTCTCCCTCCTCCAGGGTCAGGATCATTTCCGGATTTCGTTCGCGGATCGTGATCACGTTCCCGGCCTTCTTCGATTCGCTGCTTGCGATGGAGACGACCGGCATGGATTTCTCACCGTTGACTACTGAAACTGCATACTCCCCGGGGGGCACTGAATCCATGCGAAACCGTCCCAGGTGTGCTTCGGCCGCGTACCGGTTTTCTCCGGACCCGTCCTCCGCTTGCTCCAGGCTCACGGTCATCTCTTCCGGAACCGCCCCTCCATCGGCCATGTGTATTTTGCCGGCGATCGCTCCGGCGGAAATGGCAGAGCCGGGATTCAGTTGCTGATTCGAGGTGAGTGCCAGGTCAAGCACGCGATTTGATTCCCCGTGCAGAACGAGCTGGTAGTGACCGGGCGTCACGCCGTCCATCGTCAGGCTTCCGGGATTCGATGTGAAATTGTAGTTCCCGGAGATTCCTACGACATTGCCAAAAACAATCTGCTGCAGGTCCGCCCCCACACCGGTGTTCTCTTCGGACCTTCGCTCAGCCGGTAATGACACATGAAGCGCTGGTACCGCATGAAGGCTGATGTTCGCCTGCTGGCGCACTCCGGCCGCCAACTCGATAGGTGTGGCCGACTGCTCATCTGTGGTGGAGTCGAAGTAGGTTACCGGATAGGACACGTCGAGCGCATTATTTCGCGCTGCTGCGGCGCTTGAATGCACCGCGTACCATGGCTCCGCCGCTACCGCCATCAGGTATTCGCCGTGCGCGACGTCCCCAAATTCGTAAGCGCCGGTATCGTCCGTCGTGACCGTATTTACCTGGGCGATGTGCTCGCCTGTGCCCGGAAATCTCGGCCGCTTGAAGAGCATCACGCGCGCATTCTCGACCGGCTCGCCATCATCATCCGTTACCGTTCCGTAAAGCACGGCGTTCGGCATCAGCTTGAAGTTGAGGTCGGCAGTGTCCTCGCCTGGCCCGGTTACGATCGAGCTCGCGAATTCGTCGTGTTCGTCATAAGACTGGACACGAAAGCCATGCTTCGACGCGGTCAGCTGATATTTTGCGGCGGGCAGATGACCCAGCGAGAAGCGGCCGTCATTATCTGTTGTCGAGGATGCAACAGCGCGGCCCGCGTCATTCAGCGCCTGAACCAGGCCTCTACGCACCGGTTCGCCTGTCGCGCCGTTGACCAGCACTCCGGCGATGCGATAGGAATCGGCTGGCTGGGCGGCGTGTGCCCCTTGTGCGTCCTGAGCAAACACGGCTCCGTGCAACAACCCGAGAGCGCACAGCGCAGCTAGCCTTCGCACGATGATGAAAAGAGGCGTCACTGCTGCGGCACCTCGACTGTCAGCTCTGCCTCTGCGCCAGGTGACAACGAGATCGCCTGACCTGGTATTGCTGTCAACGCGTCGGGGTTGCGGTATTCCAGTGCAACAGGCCGGTCGAATGCGAAGACGTGATAGCTCCCCGGCGTGAGCCCTGTCAGGCTTATGCTTCCGCCGGTCGACGCCCGCATCGTCTGTGGCACGACGTCCTGGGTCGAATCGAAGTCCGGTACGACATACACCGTGTAGGCGCGTTCCACCCCGGTGGTCAGTCCTGCCGACTCAGGCAGCGAAAGCGTCAGCTTGGCGCAATCGTCGCGCAACGTCAATATCAACGCAGCTGTCGTGCCCGCAACACCGAACACCAGGGGCTCGCGGGCGAGACTTGCTCCCCCAGCATTGAAGGAAGCTTCGCACAATGTTCTCTGGTCGATGTTGGTATGAACCCAGTACGATCCCGGTTGAACTTCCGCGGTTGCCAACGCTCCGGAAGGGGACCCTTCCGCGTAGCTGCTTACCATGCCGTCCGCCATCCATCCGCCGGTCTGGCTGAGTGTGACATGGACGCGCCGCTCGGTCTGCCGGCCTGAAGCATTTGGTGAACTGTTGACCATCACCTGGACAGAGCTGTTTCCTGTGGCCGACATCGGAAGCCTGAGGTTTGATACAGATTGCCCTGCGACGGCAAAACTCACCGATCCTGACATCCCGTGAGAGGCCATGGGGGCGAGATTGAACGTGTCCGCATTTCGCTCTGCGACGATGCGAAACATTCGCGTAATCACCGATGCGACCATCGAATACGTCCCCTCCGGCAACATCGCTTGCGCAGTCTGTGTCGCCGGATCGTATTGCGCGCTATAGGGAAGCAGATGACCGGACGCATCCAGAATTTGTACGGATAGGTTGTCATCCCGCTGGCGTGACCTCGGCATCGTGACCACCGCCACTACCGGCTGAAACTGCTCGATCACCAAGGCAATGTTTGCCTGTGCCTGTTCGCCGCCGCTCAGCCGGATCTTTGCCGCGCCTGCCAGGTCGCGCGCGTCCGGAAAAAACATGCTGGGATAACCTGCGCGTGCCACTCGATTCGCAGATCCGGCTTCCACGATATTTGTCGCCGTATCGCTGTCCATCTCCGGCATCGTGAACACCGCATACAACCCGTCAGAAAGCTCGCCGAATCGGTAGATGCCCTCGGTGTTGGTTTTGGTGTTCTCGACGCTTTCCCAGACCGCGCGCCCGTCCTGGATGACGCGTTTTAGCAGCGTCACCTGAATACCTTCCGCCATGTCCCCCGTAGAAAGCTGGATCTGTCCACGAATCGAATTCACCCGTCTCATCGTGAACACGATGTCGCCCATCCCGGGCGCCACTATCACGTTGCGTCCATAACCATGAGCGTTCCAGGCGATGCTGTCGGCGCCGCCTTCGGCTTCATCCAGAAAGCCCGGCTTTGTAATAGTGAAGTCCTGGGGGCCTTGAGGAACGTTCGCAATCTCGAAGCGCCCCTCACCGTCCGTCAGCACTCCGGTGGCAGCGTCGCCATTGATGCGTACCAGCGCATGGGGCAGCGGTTCGCTGGCCGCCGAGGACTCACCGCCGACGCGCACGACTCCTCGTACCGTCGTCCTCTGACTTGAGACTTGTCCGGGTTGCTGATCCTGGGACTCCTGTCCGCGAACAGGCATGAACGTTGCCGCAAGCAAAAGCGCGCACTGCGCGATTCGCCCCGATGCGATTCGGCGGATGAACGTCCGAGGGTCCACTCCCCATTCTGACGGGTTCGGCTCGGGAAGGGAATCAGCGTCCCGCGCGGCGGATATGCCAACGTCCCCTTTCACGAGCACCATTCATGCTCGATGCTTAGGAGGTCGGCAACTTGCAGCAGTCGCCCGCCGCCGCGGGCTCATTAGCGCCTGCGTCGAGAACCACCTTCCAACTCCCATCCGGCTCCTTGCGCCAGATCGTCATGTAACGACCCGACGTCAACACCGGGTTGCCACTCGAATCCTTGCTGCGTCCCTCGAAGTGTCCCCACGTGTAACCCATGTCGCCGGACGGTCCCATCTGCGCATCGGTCGGTGTCCAGGTGAGCTGGTAGTCTTGCGGGGACCAGTTCGCCGATTTGGAAATCGCAACCTGCCCGATCACCGGCGCTTTCCCATTGCCAAGCGCCACTCCATCCGGTGCGAACCACGCGGAAAAGCCCGCCCCTCCCCGCGCCAGGGTGTCCTTCGCGAATCGGGACTCCAGATCAAACAACAGAACTTTGCCGGGCTTGGCGGTCGGGTCCGTCAAGGGGTTCGGAGCGGTCGATTGATCGCCAGGCAGTCCCAACTGCCCCCACACCGGCCGGGACCCGCCCAGAACGAGAAGCCCCGCTGCCACGATACCGAAAATAGCCCGCCTGCTCCCGATAGCCTTCCTGAATGCCTTCATTACTTCCCCTGTCTCACCCAGAAATCGTACACAATCCGGCAGAATGGCAGCCAGGATGCCGATGCGCCCGTCCAGGCAACACCTTAGCTAAGGCTCCTGCGTCCAAGACCCAATGTCCGCAATCAAACCATTGGTATACTCATGGTTGGAAAAGTCGGCTTTCCGGCTGGTGGCATGCCAGAGGCCGATGGCCATGTCAAAGCAGCTTTTCCGGGAGAAGGATTTTCATGGGCGCATTGCTTGAGGCGATCCATTCACCCGAAGACCTTAAGAGACTCAACCCGACCCAGATTGAGGAACTCGCAGTCGAAATCCGCGAGCGCCTCATCCGGACCCTTTCCAGGACCGGCGGCCATCTCGGGCCGAACCTCGGCGTAGTCGAACTCACCATAGCCCTTCACTCGGTCTTCGATACCCCCTCGGATCGAATCCTCTTCGATGTGAGCCATCAGGCCTACGTCCACAAACTTCTCACCGGACGCGTTGACCGCTTCGACACGATTCGCCAGCCCGGCGGCCTGAACGGATTCATGCTCCGCACTGAAAGCGAGCACGACAGCTACGGGGCTGGTCACGCCGGTACGGCGCTTTCCGCCGCCCTCGGAATGGCCGTCGCACGCGATCTGGCCGGCGGCAAGGAACATGTGATCGCCGTTGCCGGTGACGCGGCATTCACCAACGGCATCTCCTATGAAGCGCTGAACAACATCGCGGACCATACGCGAAAGCTCATCGTCGTTCTGAATGACAACGAGTGGTCCATCGATCGGAACGTTGGGGCCATCGCACGCTATTTCCACCGGATCGTTACCAACGAGCGCTACAACCGTCTGCACGATTCGGCAAAGCGCATCGTTGAAAAAATCGGTGGCAGAACCGCCGTGGAAGTTGTCCGCCGCGCCGAAGAAGCGGCTAAGAGCATGCTGTGGCCCTCAATCATGTTTGAGGAGTTTGGACTCACCTACTACGGCCCCATTGATGGACACAATCTGCCGCTTCTCATCGAGACTTTCAAATTCCTCAAGACGGAAAACCGCCCTGTCCTGCTCCACATCCTTACTCAAAAGGGCCGCGGCTTTCAGCCCGCGCTCGATGGACAGAAGAAATTCCACGGCCTCGGGCCGTACGATCCCGAAACAGGCATGACCCAGCCTGCCGGCGTTCCCACCTACTCTGAGGTTTTTGCCAACACCCTGGCGAAGCTTGCCGACAAAAACGAGAAAGTCGTCGCCATCACCGCGGCGATGCCCAACGGTACCGGCCTTGATCTCTTCCGCCCACGTCATCCGAAGCGCTACTTCGATGTCGGGATCGCCGAAGAGCACGCTGTCATCTTCGCTGCCGGAATGGCAACCCGAGGCTTCCGCCCTTTCTGCGCGATCTACTCCACATTCCTTCAGCGCGCGTTCGACCCTGTCGTGCACGACGTCGCGTTGCAAAAGCTCCCCGTCGTCTTCTGCATGGATCGCGCCGGCCTTTCGGGAGATGACGGCCCCACGCACCACGGCCTGTTCGACATCAGCTATCTCCGCGGCATTCCCGACATGGTGCTCATGTCGCCGAAGGACGAAGACGAACTCTCCGACATGATGGCCACCGCGCTCACCATCGACGGACCATCCGCCATCCGTTATCCCCGCGGCGCTGTTGTCTCCGTCGAATGCAAGCCCGAGCCGAAGCCCATCCCCGTCGGCAAAGCCGAGGTTCTCGCCGACGGATCCGACGTTGCTATTCTCGGCCTCGGACCTATGACTGCTTTGGCTCGTGAGCTCGCCGAGCGGCTCGAGCAGGATGGATTCTCCGCTGCCGTTATTAATCCTCGCTTCATCAAGCCCATCGATCGCGAAACGCTTGCGCAGTACATGCGTCGCGTTGCCGCCTTCGTCACCTTCGAAGATCACGTCAAGATGGGCGGATTCGGATCGGCCGTCCTCGAAGCGCTGCAGGAGATGGGCAGCGCGGTTCCAGTGGTTCGCATCGGTTGGCCTGACCAGTTCATCGAACACGGCAAAGTGGAATCTCTTCGTGCCAAATACGGCCTCTCCGTAGCCGAAGCCTACACGCAGGTCGTGCCCCTTCTTCACTCCCGCAAACGCCGCACGCTCGTGGCTAGTTAATCGCTCGCTTCGCAGGCTTCCTACGCAGCCGCGACCCCAATGCTTATCCGGCTCAATGCTCCCTAATGCGCGCACACCTGGACGCCACTCCCGGTCACTCTTTGAAGTCCGTATGCGACAATCCAAAAGACAAGTTCTTGCTTATGCGACCGTACCGTATTCTGGTGATCTGGATGCTCCTGCTGCTTGGGGCAGGAGCTTCGGCATCCGCTCAGAATCCCCCTCTGGTCGCAGCCAGGCCTCCTCTTGTCCTCCTTGGTGGAACGATCGTTGACGTCACCGATTGGGGCCGCTCAGCCCTCGACCAGCAGAACTCCATCGTTATCATCGAAAACGGAAAGATCACTGAGGTAGGTTCCCGCCTCGTAATTCAGGTCCCGCCCGGCGCGCAGGTCATCGACTGCACCGGCAAATTCCTCATCCCGGGCCTCGTCGATGGCTTTACTGGGATGAACAATCAGGCCCAGGCCAACGCCAACCTTTACATGGGTGTGACCACCATCGTTGCCAGCAGTGACAATCGCCGCGGCCACGTCGACTCCTCCGCAAATCCCAAGCCGCACCTCTATCTGCTCGACTCCGTCGGGACCACCGACAACTGGAGCCTTCTGATCGGTCACGACGACTGGGCTGCGAAATTGCGTGAGGGGACCCACCCGGTTGAGCTCAGCACCGAAGACACCTCGCGCCAGATCAACGCCACAGCCAAGCTCGGCACCAGGGTCCTATGGCTTGGGTGGGACATCACCGCTGCCAATACTCAGTGGATCATTACCCGTGCAAAACAGCTCGGCCTGGCTACTTACGGGGAATTTGTTTCCACCCCCTACACCGTTGGAATCGACGCCGGAGTCGATACGCTCCTCCACATGGGGCGATACGAACTCGGCGTTGTGCCCGACGAACTTCAGCGGCCCCTCGTCAGTGATCCCTATGGCGCGGCAGCGAGCACCGCGTACGACTACGCACAGCACCTGCCTCCTACCGATCCGCATTTTCGCAACTATGGGCATTTCATCTCCTTGCATCACGCTGCCCTCATGCCCACCTTTAGCCTCTACTACCTGAATCTTCCTGAGCACCGCAACCTCTGGAAGGAACCAGCTGCCTCCATTCTCAATCCCGCCAATATGTATATGCCGTCAAACACCGACACGGGCGAAGCGGAATACCCCCTTTCAGCGTGGACCCGCCACTTGCCCAATATGACGGTGCACTGGATGGAAGAAGGCCAGCGAAAGAAAGCCGATCAATCGGCCATGCGCCTCTGGCGCATCAACCAGGCAATCTTCCTGGGCTATCCGCATTACCTTGCCGCGTCCGGAGCCGCGGTATCGGGTACGATGCCTGGCATTTCGCTCCACACCGAGCTGGAAATGCTGGTGCGGGTCGGCCTCTCCCCGCGCGAGGCCCTGGCGGCGGCGACCAACAACTACGCCCTTCAATTTGGCTGGAATGAACTCGGGCAGATCGCCCCAGGCAGGCGCGCCGACATCGTTGTCCTCGATGCCGATCCGACCACAAACATCTGGAACGCCCGCCGTATCAGTTCGCTCATCATCGAGGGCAACGTCATCGACCGGGACGGGCTTCTAAAGCTAAAGCACTAGCGCCACATCACCTTACCCGTCCGCCCTTCCGGGAACATTCGAGCCCTTAAATTTCGGCAAACTTTGGATTACCCCCTTTGCATATCTTGGCTTCCGCAGCATCAAAATTCAGGGGTACGCTTGTCGATGACTAGGCGTTGGAGGTCGATTGGGCCTGCCAATCGCCTGGAAAGGGCAATAACCTTGGGGAATACCCCCATCAGTTAACCTGTAAGAAAGCGGTGTCGGTTTGGCAACGGCAATCAGCGCAGGGGATTGCATCGAGACGGTGTCCGAGAGAACGACGAAACCCGGCCGGCACAACCGCGGGTTGCTGCTCATTGCGGTATACAAGGGCTTCCTGGCCCTGTTCTTCGCCCTGCTCGGCGTCGGAGCCTTGCATCTTATGCACAAGGATATTGACGACGTTATCAGCCATATCGGCGATCTGCTGCGGTTTAACCCCGAATCCAGGTTCGTCAATTTTCTCTATGACCGGGCCTGGGTCATCAATGATCCTCTGCTCAAGCGGATCAGCTTTCTGGCTTTCAGCTACGCAGGCGTCAGCCTCGCCGAAGGAATCGGCCTCTATCTCGAGAAGGCCTGGGGAGAATACCTCACACTCATCATCACCGCTTCCTTCCTGCCTTGGGAGATCTTCGAGGTCATTCACCGTCTCACCTGGGTTCGCGTGACCCTGTTGGTAGTGAATACTCTGGTTTTTGTATACCTGTTAAGAGTAGTTATCAGCCGCCGCAAGCCGCCCGAAGTGGAACCCTCCGCCTGATTACGCCTTGACTTCGATCAATTTATAATCGAGATAGCAGGCTTTCATAGTCGGTGACGGAGGTCCCATTGATGGATGATTCGCAGATCTACGCTCGAATGGAAGATATATTCCACGACGTTTTCGACGATGATTCCATAAAGGTCTCCCCGGATCTCTCTGCCAAAGACGTGGATGGCTGGGACAGCCTGACCCACATCCGCCTGATTCTCACGGTCCAGAAGGAATTCAAGGTCAAGTTTTCTACTTCAGAGATAGGCAAGCTCGAAAATGTGGGTGGGCTGGTCGAACTCATCAAAGCTCGCGTTTAAAACCTCAACCCAAAACCTTTCTTCCTCCTGGCCTGCCGTTCAGTTGATAGGTATTCAATGGATCAGCTATACACGGAATTGCGATGGCTGCCTCGCGTTCCCCCCGATTTCACATCCAGGTTGAGAGCTTTGGAGCTCTCTCCCGCTCCTGCGCGTGAAATGCAATCGCTGGCGGGTTATGGTCTGGACCTTAACCAACTGTCAAAGCTTGCCAAAGCGATCAATAAAGCGCGCATTGAAGGTAAGCCTTCTGATCCGCTGATTCCGTTCCGTCTTGCTGTTTTGAGTAATTCAACCATCGATTTGATTGCCCCGGCGCTTGTGGCAAGCGCTGCCCGGCACGGAGTACTGCTTGAGATTATTCAGCCGGCCTACGATCAGGTTGCGCAAGAGGCTTTGACTCCCGACTCGAAGGTGAACACGTCGAATCCGGACGCTGTGCTATTTGCGCTCGACTACCGCGCGCTGCCTCTGAAGATTTCCCCCGGAGATCCGGACACCGCTGCAAGAGCTGTTCAAGGCTGCCTCGGCTATCTCCAGGCTTTGCGAGACGGGATCAAGAGCCGCTCCAATCCCGTCTGCATCTTTCAGTCATTTGCGCCCCCTGTCGAGCCGCTCTTCGGCAGTCTTGACCGGGCTCTCCCTGGAACGACAAGACATCTCATCGATTCCATGAACCGCGATCTGGCGGACTTTGTTCTCCAGTCCGGCGATGTCCTGCTGGATGTGGCGGGCCTTGCCGAGACTGTCGGACTTGCTGCGTGGCACAACCCGCAGTTATGGAATCTCGCGAAGCTCCCCTTTTCAGACGAGGTCATCGCTCTATACGCGGATCATGTCGCCCGGACGATCGCCGCAATCCGCGGCAAGAGCCGGCGAGCTCTGGTGCTCGATCTGGACAACACGTTGTGGGGCGGCGTGATCGGTGACGACGGAATCAACGGCATACAAATCGCTGAAGGCGATGCCCAGGGAGAGGCATTCCGGTCGGTTCAACGTCTCGCCATCGATCTTCGCAAACGCGGCGTGGTGATCGCTGTCTGCTCCAAAAATACTGATCATGTCGCTCGTGAGCCCTTTGAGAAGCATCCAGAGATGCTTCTAAAGCTCGAACACATTGCTATATTTCAGGCCAACTGGGACGACAAGGCCACCAATCTTCAATCCATCGCGAAAGAGCTTTCACTCGGCCTTGCCTCCTTCGTCTTTCTGGATGACAATCCCGTTGAACGAGGCCTGATCCGCCAGCTGCTTCCGCAGGTGGCCGTCCCTGAATTACCGGACGATCCTGCGCTCTACGCCCGGACGCTGGCCGCCGCGGGATACTTTGAAGCCACATCCTTTGTTCCGGAAGATCTCAACCGAGCGGGTTACTACCAGGACAACGCCAGACGTGCCACTTTGCAGAAGCAGGTCGGTGGCGTTGATGCGTATCTTGCTTCCCTGGATATGACCATCACTTTTCAGCCGTTCGACGCTGCCGGACGCGCACGTATCGCGCAACTCATCAACAAGTCGAATCAGTACAATCTCACCACCCGCCGCTACTCCGAACCTCAGGTTGAACAAATCGAAAACGATCCCGGCGTCTTCACGCTTCAGGTCCGGCTCGCAGATATCTTCGGCGATAACGGCATGATCAGCGTAGTCATCTGCCGTCCGGAAGAACCGCAGATCTGGCAGATCGACACATGGCTCATGAGCTGTCGCGTCCTCGGCCGCAAAGTGGAACATATGGTTCTGCGTGAGGTGCTTTGCCATGCTCGCGCAAACGGTATTCGTAAACTCGCGGGGACCTACGCCCCTACCGATCGCAATCAGCTCGTGGTAGATCACTACGCGAAGCTGGGCTTCGCCAAAGTCGCGGAAGATGACTCAGGATTGACGCGCTGGGAATTGGTTGTTGATGGAGCAGACCCGGAGAAAGCACCGATGCAAATCGTGTCGAGAGGTTTTATGCCGGCCGAGAAGAGCCAGCTCACATGACACCATCGCCTCGCTCAGACGAACTCGAAAATACGAAAGAAGCAAAATTGCCAAAGCGCGATTGGGTGATTCTGCCCTTGCTCAGCTTGGCGACGATTGCTCTTCTCATCGGCTCAATCGAGCTGATCGCAAGAGCAAAGGCCGGGGACGCATCGGAGCAGGAGGGTATGGCGCCTTGCATCATCTCTGACGACCTCTCGACGGGTGTACGATTTGTTCCCAACTCCGAGTGCCGCGACAGAAGCATGGAGTCATCATGGACCGACTACAAGTTCAACTCACGCGGGCATCGAGCGGGATGGGAATACGGTCCAAAACAACAGGGAACCTACAGAATCGTAATGGCCGGTTCCTCCATTGCTTTCGGATTCGTGGTCGACCGCGAAAAATCCTTTGCCGCATTGCTCCCGGACGAGATCGCGGCCCGAACCGGTCGCAAGATTGAACTCTACAACGAGGCCATGGGCTACGCGGGAGGGGGAACTCCGCATAGCGTCCTCGTTCAATCTGACGCACTTCTTGCGGCTCGTCCTGACGCAATCCTCTGGGTGTTGACCCCTTACGATATCGAGAACGTCTCCTCGATTGGGTGGGTCAGGAGTCCGGGGCAGAACAATCCCAATAGCGCGAATGGAAATCCGCCGCACACTCATTTCGAACAGACCGTTGCCAAATTCAGCTCGGCTCTGGGCATTAAATCGGTTCCCGAACCGATCTTGGACTGGGTCGGCAGGGCCAACGGTCAACTCCAGTTTCAAATCTACTTGAAGCACATTCTTTATGAGAGTCAGAGCCTCTATGTGAACGCCAGCCTCAATGGCCCACCGGAAAAAATTGGATTCGTGGACAAGAATTGGATACCGGTTTGGACGGAACGCCTTCACGATTTCGACAGTTATGCCGGAAGTCTTGATCGCGAAGGCCAGCCAGGCGGGCATTCCTGTAATCGTGGTGTTCGTGCCTGACGCACAGCTTGCCGCCATTATTTCGAGAGGCGATTACCCCGCCAACTGTGATCCCTTCAAACTCGATCGCGAGTTGGGTGCCGCTATCACCAGCCGTGGCGGCACCTACATCGATATTCTTCCCGACTTCCAGAAGGATCCAAATTCCGAAGAGAAATATTTCCGTTTCAATGGGCACCCCACTGCGGCCGGCCACGCGAACATCGCCAGGATGATTGCCGGCCAGATCACCAGCGGAGCATTTCCTCCGCTCAGCGCAGTTGCCCCGACACAAAACTCTTCGGCAGAGATGAAATAGACAATGGCCCTGGATAATGCTTCCTTCCTGTTCGTAGCATTTGGCCTCGCCGTGGCCCTCGTTTCAAATTTCAGCCGTTCGCGCATCTGGCGCTCTGCGGTCTTGCTGGCCGCAAGCGCACTTTTTCTTTGCTGCCTCGCAAGGGATCCTCGGACTCTTCTCCCCTTGATGGGATTTCTTCTGCTCGGTTACACAGGGCTGTTTCTGCTGCAGCGCGGCGTGTCCAAGTCCTCAATGTGGAGCATTCTCGCTGTCATCTGCGTTTATATCTGGCTTAAGCAATACACGTTCCTGCCCCAGGCAATCTTCCTTCGCAGTCCATACCTGACGCTCGGTCTCTCTTACATCTTCTTCCGCGTACTGCATCTGCTGATCGAGACGGGAGACGGCACCCAGAAACAGCCTCTCGGCCCATTCGCATTCCTGATGTATTGCCTGAACTTCACAACCTTCGTATCCGGCCCTATCCAGCGCTACGAAGACTTCGCCCGGGATCAGTTCGCGGCGGAGCCGATTCCCCTGGGACCGCGAGTCATCGGCTTGCAGTTGGAACGAATCATACGCGGATTCTTCAAAGTCAATGTGATGGCACTGCTGCTGCACGCCCTTCAACTCGATGCCCTGGAACAAATCACGCATCCCTATGCTCCCCTCCAGTTGCGGCTTTGGGCGGCTCTCCGGTTGGCGGTTATCTATCCCCTCTTCCTCTATTGCAACTTCTCCGGCTATATCGATATCGTGATCGCGATTGCGCGCCTGATGCGCTTGCGCCTGCCGGAGAACTTCAACAGGCCCTTTTCGGCGTCTTCGTGTATCGATTTCTGGAACCGATGGCACATGACTCTCTCCAACTGGTTGAAGACCTACGTCTACAACCCGCTCCTGATTGCCTTGATGGGACGCTTCTCGTCGCTGACCCTTCAGCCGTTCCTCGGGATTGTCTGTTTCTTTGTGACCTTCTTCCTGATCGGCGTGTGGCATGGTCGCACCTCCGAATTTATTTTCTTTGGCGTTCTCACTGGCGCTGGAATGTCCGTGAACAAGTTGTGGCAGCTAAGTATGGCGCGCTGGCTGGGACGCAAAGGGTACAAGAAACTCGCCGAAAATTCGGTTTACGTCGCCTTCGGGCGCGGCCTCAACTTTGTCTGGTTCGCATTTACATTCTTCTGGTTCGGATATAGCTGGCGCCAAATTCGCAATCTCGCCTCCGATCTCAGCGTGACTCAGTGGCTTTTTGTCTGGCTGTCAATATGGGTGGGTGCGACGTTGGTCCTCGCAGCGTGGGAAGGACTGCGAAGCTGGTTGCTATCTTTCAAAACGTCCGAGGGACCGGTCATCGTCAGCCGATATGCCCTCGTGGTTTACGCCACCGCGCTGGGTCTGGCGGCAGTCGTGATCAACGTATTGCTGCACCAGCCCGCGCCGGCAATCGTCTACAAGGCTTTCTAGCGAGTGAGTCTTGCAGGTGCAGGTCGGCGCCAATCTGAGCGCGAACGATTCCGCTAAGAAGAGGATCGACTCGCCCGGAAGGCCTTGCTACTTCGGCCAGGACTGAACCTCGCGGATAATGGGCAGCATCGTTTCAAGGGGATCAGCAGCTTCTACCACTGTGACGGTGCTTGTCTGATCCGTAGGCAGCCTTGGCAGCCGCCTTACCGTAACGTGCGTTGGCCGAAGTGATTCATTCATGTCGGCGCACAACACTTCCCCCGCCGCCTTCGCCATTGTGTATTCGGTCATTCCCTTCGGCCGTTCCGTCACGGCAACTGACGACGGATAAAAGAGCGATACCCGGGGCTGCAGGGCGCGGAGCGCTTTTGATAACTGCCAGAATCCGTCAACATAGATGTCCATGAACTCTTTTAATCGACCTTGAACAAAAACCTCCGCACCAGCCCGGAAGATGGAGGGTGTTGCGAAGTAGTACGCGTGCGACGGTGTTTTCGCCAGCAAGGCGAGCTGGTCCATCGAAGACTTCCGGGCATCGTAGACAAGGGTGTCGCATAGTCTGCCAGCCGAACGAATCTCGTGGGCGACTCTTTCCGCATCTTCCCTCCCGGTGTTCCAGGTAACAATCACGTGCCCCCCTCCCGCGGCAACCAGCTTGGCTGTCAACTCACCCAGCCCTCGCGATCCGCCGACGATCAAGGCCACACTTCCTGAAAACTCCTCCGGTCCGACAACGTTCGCAAGCGACTCCATGCTCGCCTGCTCAACGGGAGGCGTTCGGACGAAGCTGCTTACAGTCCCGGCGATTCCGCCTCCGGCAATCTCCTGCTCGACCGCCTGAAAATTCGAATCGGTTTCGGTCACTTGAAAGGCCAGGTCGTCCCGCTTCTCGGATTCGGCGCAAGTACGGACCGATAGTTCGCTGTAAATGGAATGCAGCCCGGGACAGACCATTCCGACCAGGTAGGTACTCGCCGCCAGAGCTGCGACGCGCCTTGCACCCAACCATCGAGTCGCTTGAGGAAACAGCGTCGCAGCAACTTCCCCACTCATCGGGAACCGGAAATTTCCAGAGCGGCCGGCCACCAATTCAAAATTCAGATTGAGTGGCTCGCGCTGGAGAGGCATCACATCCCGCGAAGCAGTCGACAGTCCGGCGCAATCGTCAACGGGCTCGCCGAAATCAATCGTCACTTTCGACCGGACGAGATCGTCAACAGCAATATTCAAGCGCGCCTGCGTTGATCCCTGCTGCGACAGGACAACCTCTACACTCTCGTCCAGATAAACGAATTTGTTGAACTGCGCGCGGATCGAGCGCAATGGCGGCAGGTCCGGTTGTGCTGTTGCCAGTGAATCCAGCGCCCAAAGCAGCAGGTGGATTCCGTGCACAACCGGTGCTCCAGCCTGCGTGCGCCGCGCCTTCAGGGCATCGACATGCATCGGGTTGCGGTCGCCAGAGGCATCTGCAAACCGCTCCTGATCCGCAACGCAGAATGCTCGGTGTGCCAGTCTCATCGATCTGTTCCTTCCTCAGCATTCCGTCTTCGGTGGCGCGCCTCCTATATAAACGGAGGAATCCAGCTGACCATCTCGCCCATATCCACTTGCAGAAATGATACGTGCCTTCGCCGTATCGGAAGTGGGGCGACGTATCCGGTCAACTAAAATCCGGCCATGAGCAAAGAACGCTTCTTGCACGTTCTCCTTTGCGTCTCCCTTCTCATCAATCTGCTCTTTCTGGCCTTCGGCGCCCTGTATCAGTTTTATGTGCGAAAACAGGGGGGAAGCGCCCTCTTTGTCGAGCGGTTTGCCAAGCCCTCTCCCATTACACTCAACAGCACCATCGATAGCCTTGTGCGCAAGTCATTGTTCAAAACACTCGAAACCCGGTCCTCGGGCTCCCCAACAGTTTTCCTCGGCGACAGCCTCACCGAGTTTTGTGAGTGGAATGAACTGCTCGGCGCCCCCATTCTGAACCGGGGGATAAGCTCCGATACCACTCTGGACGTCCTAAATCGCCTCGATCCGGTTCTGGCTCTTCACCCCACCGCCATCTATCTCATGATCGGAACAAACGACGGCATGAAGCAGTCAACCGTGGACGAAGCCGCGGAGCGATATCGGCAGATTCTCGACACGATTCGCAAGGGAAGCCCAGGCACCAGGATCTATATGCAGAGCCTGCTTCCGGTACTCTCCAGCGGGTCATTTATCCGGTCGCTTGGACCCAATCGCTCTGGCCGATTAAATCCGTGGATTGTCGAGATGAATGGGAGAATCAAAAACTACGCTGACGGCAAGTCCATCTTCTATATCAACGTCCATGATGCTCTGCTTCAGGGCAGCGAACTCGCACCCCGTTTCACAATTGACGGAGTACACCTTTCCGGTGCCGGATACGTCGCCTGGAAGGAACAAGTCCAGCCCCTTCTCGGCCGCCCATAAACCACACACCCGACCTCCAGCGAATCAGATTTTCGCTTTTTGTTCCCCTATACCCGATGGACTTTTTTGAAAAGTGGCTTTCTGCGCACGGTACTCAAAAGAATAAACACCATATCTTGTGGCTAGAGCAGCATGGCTCCCCATTAGGAGCTTCCCGAAAACGGAATTCCTTCATGTTTTGCCGCTAACCCACGAAAGTAACAGGATTTCGACAGAAATTGTCGTTGGAGTGGAAAACTCCTTGGGCTAATATCGTGTCTGAAGTGGAGTGAAGTGGAGTAAACGGGAGTATATACCCCGTCCTCAAAGAAAGAATACCCCACATCCACCCGTCTTCAAGGCCATTTCCGGAATGTTCATTCAGGTTCGGAACCAGCCATTGCAACCAGTACGAGGCGAAAGACAAAGCATGTTTCGTGGCAATCATCCAGCGAAAGTTGATGAAAAGGGAAGGCTTAAGATGCCTTCTGCCTTTAAGCAGCTGGTCGATGCCTCTAGCGTTACTCAGTTTTACGTTACTTCCAGCGATGGCAAATCGGCCGAGATCTGGCCCTTGCCCGAGTGGGAGAAAAGGGAAGAGCAGTTAGCCGAGTCCAGCACCATGGACGACGCCGTCCGCAAATACCTCAACGTGACCAGCTACTACGGTCAGCAAGTGGAGATGGACAACCAGGCACGGTTACTCCTGCCCCAGATCCTCCGCAACGCTGCCCGTCTCGATGGCGAAGTGACGGTCTTCGGTATGCGGACCTATCTGGAAGTTCACAACCGGGAGATCTTCGAACAGAATCTGGCGGACAACATGCTGACCGCTGACGATCGCAAGGCAATGGCGGAAATTCTCCGCAAAAAAGTTTAGGTTCACCAACCCCCCAGGGGGAGCACATGTCGAAGCAAAGCGAACGCCATGTGCCGGTTCTTTTACAAGATGCGATTGAGCTTCTCAATGTACGCGCAGGAAGCGTCATTGCAGACTGCACACTCGGCCTCGCGGGCCACGCGGCAGAAATCATCCGCCGCCTCGGCCCACACGGACGCCTGATCGGATTCGATCGCGATCCCGAGGCTCTCGAACTTGCCAAAGCCCGCCTCGACGATGTCGCAGCGGAACTCGGCAGCCAGGCGCCTCAACTTACTTTCATCGGCGCGGCGTTCAGTTCCATCAGCCGTCATGTCGAACCCGCTTCGCTCGACGGCATACTCGCCGACTTCGGCGTAAGCAGCCTGCAAATCGACGAAGCGCGCAGAGGATTCAGTTTTATGGCGGACGGACCGCTGGACATGCGACAGGATACGCGGTCCGGTCTCACCGCCGAACAAGTGGTGAATAAGGCGAGCGAGCGAGAGCTGGCCGACCTTATTTACGAATACGGAGACGAAAGGAGGTCGCGGAGAATCGCCAGAGCCATTGTGCGCGGGCGGCCTGTTACAACCACCGGGCAATTAGCACGGATCGTTGCATCAGCCGCCCCACCAATGAAGAACGACAGGATTCACCCGGCAACGCGCACCTTTCAGGCGCTCCGGATTTATGTGAATCGCGAGCTGGATGAAATTCGGGAGCTGCTGGAGGCCGCACCCACGTTGCTTAAGCCCTCCGGACGACTGGTCGTCATCAGCTTTCACTCGCTGGAAGATCGCATCGCCAAAGATATTCTGCGCGAATACGCGCACCAGAAAATCTTCGACCTGCTTACCAGGAAACCGGTCATTGCAAGCGAAGAAGAAATAGATCGCAACCCGCGCTCACGCAGCGCCAAATTGCGAGCGGCAGAAAGGCAGTAGTCAGATTCACAGTTTTCAGTTCTCAGTCATTGAGAAGTTTCCGTCGAAGCAGATGTTGAGAAGAAAGATTCATCAGCCTCGATTCGACAAAGAAAACTGACAACTGCGAACTGATAACTGAGAACTTGGAGAAAAGACATGGCTGCATGCACGGCAACATTGTTCGATACCAAACCCGGCTGGACCGCTCGCGTGGCCGAGCGCAATGCCACACTGCTCGCACAGCAGCCCATGCGCCGTCGCGGTATCCGCACTCCCGAGATCATCTTCACGCATCACTTCGATAACTCGCGTCTCGTCAAGGCCGCTGATCCGGTTCGCGCGCGCCAGATGCGTGTTTTTTCGGCCGCGATGACGGTCCTCTTCTCGCTCATCATGGTTTACGGCCTGCAGCACTTCAATGCAATCGAGAACTCCTATCGGATCGAATCTGAAAAGCAAGGGCTCGATCAGCTTCGCGAGGAAAATCGCCAGCTTCGCCTGTCTGAAGCGCAACTCACCCGGCCCGGTCGCATCGACGGCATGGCCCGTCAGCTTGGCCTTGCTCAACCCCATCCTGGCCAGGTTGTACGCGCCACCTCGCACATCGAAAACAGCGCTCCGGTGCTCGCACAGACTAACCCTGCGCCGCCGGCCCCTGTGAATTGATTTGCGGAATTGCCCCTTCCAATAGCTTTGTAAAACGGCACACTTTCAAAGCCGCCCTGAGCGAATCCGAAGGATGCGGCACATCAGAGAAGTACAGGGCTTTGGCCCTTTGAAAAACGCATAATGTGATTCCCGTGATACCTGCTGAATTGCATTCCAGTATTCGTGCGCTTTGCGCGAGTCTCGATGCTCTAAGCTGAAATCGGACCGTTCATCGAAATGCAGGCAGCTCTTCGCGCAACTCGCCCACGTCTCGTAACCGCACGCGCCATGCCGATGAAGCTGTCGCGTTTCTGGTTCATCTCCGGCTTCTTTCTTCTCTGGGCCGTCGTCATCACTGGTCGCCTCTTCTGGCTGCAGATCGTTCGCCACAAAGACTACGTCGAACGTGCGCAAAAACAACAGCAGCGCACTTTTGAGGTCGCGCCGCGCCGCGGCATCCTCTACGACCGCAACATGCGCGAACTCGCCATGACGGTCCAGGTCGACTCCATTTACGCCGTGCCCACTGAGATCGACGACCAGGGGGCCGCCGCCCGCACCCTTGCCGCTATTGTCCACACCGACCCCGAAGACAGGCAGACGCGCCAAGACCAGATCGAGCACCGCATTGAGGACGGCAAAAGCTTTGCATGGATTGCGCGTCGCGTCACCCCTGAAGTCTCGGCGAAAGTGCACGCCCTTAATATGAAGGGCATTTACTTCCAGAAGGAGTTTCAACGCTTCTACCCCGACAACCAGATCGCAGCGCAGATGCTGGGTTACGTGGGACTCGATGACAACGGCCTTGGCGGCATCGAAGGTAAATTCGATACCAGGCTGCATGGCGTGTCGGGCCGCGTCTACACCGCCATGGACGCCCGCCGGCGCGTTCTGGGTTCAATTGCACAGGAGCCCGAGCCCGGCCAGAATCTTCAGCTCACCATTGACGAAAACATCCAGTTCATGGCCGAACGCGCGCTCGACCATAACATGGAACGGACGCACGCTGACAACGGCACCGTGGTCGTGCAGGACGTCCACACCGGCCAGATCCTCGCCCTTGCCATTCGCCCGACTTTCAATCCCAATCAGTTCCGCCACACCACAACCGCGCTGCTCAAAAATCACGCGGTCAGCGATGTCTACGAGCCGGGCTCGACATTCAAGTTGGTGGCCTATTCCGCCGCTCTGGATCAGGGCGTCGTCAAACCCGACGACCTCGTTGATTGCCAGGGCGGCGTCATCACCCTCGCGGGCCGCACCATCCACGACAATCAAGGCGAGCACTACCACGTCATCCCGGTGCATAAGGCTCTTGAAATATCCAGCGACGTTGGCGCCATCAAGATGGCTCTCAAGGTCGGCCAGGATAAGTTCAGCGATTACGTTCATGCCTTCGGATTTGGTTCGCGTTCAGGAATAGAACTCCCCGGTGAAACCCGTGGGCTCCTCCGTCCGGTCAAAAAATGGCAGCCGTCCTCCATCGGCTCCATTGCGATGGGCCAGGAGGTTGGCGTCACTCCGCTTCAGCTTGTGTCGATGGTCTCTACCATTGCAAACGGTGGGTCCTACCTGCCGCCTCATGTGCTGGTGTCGTCGTCGGATGGTTCTGACTCTCAGCTGCGCGCGCAGCCCTTCAGGGCCGGCGAAGAGATGCCCGATCCACTTCCGGCCGGGTCGCGCCGTGTGATCTCTGAACTCGCCGCCGCACAAATGCGAAAGATGATGGAAGGTGTCGTCCTCTACGGATCCGGAAGAGCCGCACAGCTCAATGGCTATTCTTCCGGTGGCAAAACAGGCACGGCCCAGAAGGTCGACCCGGCAACTCATCTGTATTCAAAAACGATGCACATCGCTTCGTTCGCCGGGATCGCTCCCGTAAACAACCCAGTAATTGCCGTCGCAGTCATTATGGATAACCCGAAAGGTGGCCAATACTATGGCGCGGAGGTTTCCGCCCCGGTCTTCGCAGAGGTCGCCCAGCAGGTACTCGAGTATCTCAATGTCCCGCATGATATCGACGTGCAACAGCCAAAGGCGAATTCATCCTTGAAGGTAGCGAAGGCCGAAAAGCCGATTCAGGAAGACGACTCCAACGCCAACCAGGCCGATGTGAATTCCTTGTTTGCTGCCGTCAACGATCTCCCGGCCGATGACCCCCTGCGCCAGTCGCAGCAGGCCGCGCCTCCGGCGCAGCAGACAGCCGTTGAACTGAATTCATCCGTAGCGGCCGCATCCGCGAAGCAAACCGAAAGCACTACCGGTCAGCAGGCCGCACCAAGCCAGCCCGACGCATCGCCCGCACAGCCGCATCCACCCAAGCCAACCTACGTCGCCATCAGCGACGGCAAGAAACTGAGCGTGCCTTCGCTCGTAGGCCTGCCCATCCGCACTGTCGTCCAGATGGTTGCCGCCGAAGGTTTGCAGGTTCAAATCAGCGGTAGCGGCACCGTCCGCGAGCAAGCACCCGCCCCCGGCACCCAGGTCCCCAGCGGCACAAAGATCATCGTCCACTGCGGACGATGAGAAGATCTAAATTAGCGACGACGGATTTAGAGAATTGAGCCGTCATCTTGAATGAACGGGCACCAGGCGCTTTTTCGGGGTCGCCAGGAACACGCTTTGGGCTTTTTAGGGCAGAACTTGGGGGAATGGTGATTCGAAGGATCCGCGGTTGCTTCGATCAGCCATTTCAAACTGCAAGGCACCACAGTATCGGGATGCGAATTCCCGCAAGTCACTTTCAATTCCACCCACTACGTCTACAATCATCCAAACATGCTTTGGCACGATCTCATCGCCGAAATCACCGCCGTAGGCTCGTCCGGTTCCTCACCGCATCCCGTCACCGGCATCGAGTACGATTCCCGGCGCGTGCGCCCCGGCTCCGTTTTCGTCGCGATGAAAGGCGGCACCACTGACGGCAATCGCTACATCGACAAAGCAATCGCCGCCGGTGCCCTCGGCATCATCACAGACTCCTCGCAGATATTCGACCACCTCGTCGTCTACAAATCCGACATTCCTGTCCTGGAAGCCGAGCACGGCCGCCGCGCCCTCGCTGAAGCCTCTGCCGCTTTCTTCGGTCATCCCGAGCGCAAACTCGCTGCCACCGGCATTACCGGCACCAACGGAAAGACTACAACTGCCTTCCTCGCCGAGGCTCTTCTCAACGCTGCCGCCCGTAAAACCGTCCTCATCGGCACCATTGAATATCACGTCGCCGGCGAAGTGCGTCCTTCGCTGCACACTACGCCCGAGTCGCGTGACCTCTTCGAGCTGATGGCCGAAGGCGCAAGCCGAGGCGCTACCGAACTCATCACCGAAGTCTCCAGCCACGGTCTGGATCAAGGGCGCGCCGCAGGAATTCCCTTCGATGTCGCCGTCTTCACCAACCTCACGCGCGATCATCTCGATTATCACGACACGATGGAGAAGTATTTCGCTGCCAAGCGCCTTCTCTTCGATGGCACCGTCTATCCCGCACCCCGCGTGGCCGTTTTGAACGCGCACGACGAGCGCACGCCAGATCTGGCCGAAGCCGCCCGCAACGCCGGCGCCGAGGTCCGCACCTACGGCATTGGCATCGGCGATTTCTGCGCCGCCTCCCACAAGCTCACCCCGGGTGGCGCAAGTATCGGCCTCGAAACACCGGCCGGCTCGGCGCACATTGCTTCGCATCTGGCCGGCGAAGTCAACATGCTTAACCTCCTCGCCGCCTTTACCGCCGCCCACGCCCGCGGAGTTTCCTTCGACGAACTCGTCGCTGCCGTGCCGCGTCTTAAACCTGTCCCCGGCCGCTTTCAGCCCGTTGATGCCGGCCAGCCCTTCACCGTCATCGTGGACTACGCCCACACCGACGACGCGCTTCGCAATCTCACCGCCCTCGCCCGGCAGCTTGTCACAAACTCCAGCGGCCGCATCATCACCCTCTTTGGCTGTGGAGGCGACCGCGATCGCACGAAGCGCCCCAAGATGGGTTATGCGGCAGGTGAGGGAAGTGATTTCGTGGTCGCCACCAGCGACAACCCGCGCTCCGAAGACCCCCGCGCTATCCTTGCCGAGATTGAGCCCGCGCTCAAAGCCAGCGGCGTCCGCTACACCGTCGAGCCCGACCGCGCCGCCGCCATTCATCTCGCGCTCCAGTCCGCCCAGCCCGACGACGTCGTCCTGATCGCCGGCAAAGGTCACGAGAAGGAGCAGATCATAGGCGCCAGCATCATTCCCTTCGATGATTCTGAAGTAGCACTCGCAGCGCTCCACGATTTAGGTTACGGTGGTGTGGCATGAAGCTGACCCTGGCAGACGCGGCCATCGGTTCGGGCGCAGTCCTTGAGGCGCCATCAAGCATCTCGCATCCGGGTGCGCTTGTGGCCACAGGCTACTCCATCGACTCCCGGACAATCGGGCCCGGGGAACTCTTCTTTGCCGTCAAAGGCGAGCGTCTCGATGGCCACGACTTCATCGCTGCCGCAGTTGAGCGCGGCGCCGTGGGCGCCGTCGTTTCACGCGCCAGAATCGCTACCCTGCCTGATTCCGCGCTTTCTGTCCCCCTGTTGATCGCCGAAGATTCGCTCTTCGCCCTCCAGTCGCTCGCCTCCCATGTTCGTCGTCAATGGGGCAAGCGCGTTATCGCCATCACCGGTTCGGCCGGCAAGACCACGACCAAAGAAGCCATCGCCGCCGCGCTCTCCGCGAAGTACAACGTCCTCAAATCCATAGGCAATCTCAATAACAACTACGGCCTTCCTCTCCAGCTCCTGCGCCTCCAGCCGGAACACGAATACGCCGTCGTCGAGATGGGCATGAATCACCTCGGCGAGATCGCCGCGCTGGCTCGTATCGCCGCGCCAGACTGGGGCGTCGTCACCAACGTCGGCACTGCCCATGTCGAAAACTTTGCCGAAGGGCAGGCCGGCATCGCCCGCGCCAAGTACGAGCTCATCGCCGCCCTTCCGGTCACAGGCATTGCCTTCCTTAACTGTTCTGACCCTTACGTCTCGCAGTTCGGCCGCGACTTTCATGGAAAGGTCGTCTACTTCGGTATCGGCCCCTGCGGAGATCCGGCAATTCTTGAGGTCAAGGAAGATATCGCAGGACTCGACGTCCGCTACCGCGCCGGAGAGCACGATGGCACCTTCCATCTGAATCTTCTCGGCAGCCACAACGCACAGAACGCCATCGCCGGGCTCGCGGTCGCTCTTCAGGCCGGCGTCGATCACAAAGCCGCTATCGCGGCAATTGAAAAACTCACACCCGGCAACAAGCGCGGCGAAGTCCTTGAGATCGCAGGCGCCACCATCCTCAACGACAGCTACAACTCCAACCCCGAAGCGCTGCTCTCCATGATTCATACGCTCGCGACGCGTCCCGCGCAGCGCCGCATCCTGGTCGCGGGAGAAATGCTCGAGCTTGGCGAACGCGCCTCCATGCTCCACGCCGCCTGCGGCAAAGCGGCCGCCGAGGCCGGCATCGATCTGATCGTAGGCGTGCGCGGCAATGCACAGCATCTCGCCGCCGCCGCCTGCCTCAGCGGAGCAGCTTCCATCTTCCTTCCCGATGCGCAAACCGCGGGCGAGTGGCTCTTCAAAAATCTCCGGTCCGGCGACGTCGTTCTCATTAAGGGCTCCCGGGGAGTCCAGCTCGAACGTGCCATTGATTTCCTCAAGAACCAAATTGCCACCGCCTCCCCGGAGAGCCAGTGACCGCCAGCAAACTTCCCCGCATCGTCTTCGCCATCATGACCATTTTGTTCTCCGTGTCTGCGCTGGCGCAGAAGAACTCCTTCACCAGCGCAAACCCATCGTGGGTCCAGCCCTTCCCGCCGTTTCGCATTGCCGGAAACCTCTACTACGTCGGATCCCAGGACCTCGCCGCGTATCTCATCGCCACGCCGCAGGGCAACATCCTCATCAATTCGAACCTCGAGTCTTCCCCGCCGCAGATCAAAAAATCCATCGAGTCTCTCGGCTTCAAATACAACGATACGAAGATCCTCCTCATCAGCCACGGCCACTTCGATCACTGTGCCGGCAGCGCTCAGATCAAGCGGGAAACCGGATGCGAAGTACGAAGTCATGGAGCAGGATGTGCCGGTCGTCGAGTCCGGTGGCCGCAAAGACTTTCATTACGCATCCGACAAATCCATGTGGTTCCCGCCGACGAAGGTCGACCGCGTCCTTCACGACGGCGACACCGTTTCGCTCGGCGGCGTTACGCTCACCGCGCACCTGACCGCCGGCCATACAAAAGGCACAACCACCTGGACTCTAGACGAGCAGGTCGATGGCCGCGCGCTTCACGTCGTCATCGTTGGCAGCCCCAACGTGAACCCCGGCTACAAACTCGTCAACAACAAAACCTACCCGCAGATCGCAGACGACTACCGGCATGAATTTGACGTTTTGAAGAAATTACCCTGCGACGTCTTCCTTGGAGCGCACGGAGTATATTTCGGCCTGCGCGAGAAATACGCTCGCTTCAGGAACGGCGACAAAAACGCATTCATCGACCCCGCCGGTTACAAGGCCTACATCGCCGACCGCGAACAAGCCTTCGAGGCCGAACTGAATCGCCATGTCAGCTTCCGGACACAAATAACTTCGATAAGCCCATCGAGAGCCAGCATGATCCGGTGCTAGAATGCTCCTGCTCTCCAAAAAACTTGAAAACCGGGGTTTTAACTCTCGATGAGAACTCCTTCCGTCCTCGATGGTGCTCACTCTGTAAGCAAAGTGCCCAACCCGAAGGCCATCGGAATCGGCGCGCTCGTTACAATCCTCGCCATCTTTGGCCTCGCCTTGGCTGGATGCAAATCTGTCGCGCCGGATGCTGGACACGAGGTCGTCCTTGTCGAAAAACCGATGTTCTTTGGACATGGAGGTATTGACCCTCAGCCTGTGCGAGTCGGTCGCACTTTCGTGGCCGCGACGACCGACGGCATCGACGTAAACATGCAACCATTGGCATTTCAGCAGGACCTTCCCGACACCATGACCGCCGACGGTGTTCCGGTCAGTTTCCATGCAATCATGAACATTCGGGTTACCGATTCCGTCAGGCTCATCAGCCAGTTTGGATCGAATTGGTATGCAAACAACCTCGACGCGCCGTTTATGAGCCTGGTCCGGCAGCAGGTCCGCCAGCACGGCATGAACGAAGTCGCCATAAGTGCCAGCGCCATCGACTCCATCGACGCGGAGATCACCAGGGGGCTCAATTCGTTCATTACAGCCAAGAAGCTCCCCGTTGAACTCATCACGCTGACAATCGGCAGGGCTATCCCCCCGGACGCGGTCAAAAACCAGCGCATTGAGACCGCCACTCAAGAGCAACGCATTCAAACGGAGCAACAGAAGAAGCTGGCCGAGGATGCGCGCGCACAGTCAGAACAGAGCCGCGCCAAGGCTGACAACGCTTATCGCGAAGCAATGCAGCTTTCCCCCGAGCAGTTCATTCAACTCGAAACGGTCAAGATGATGGAGCGTGCGTGTAGCAACGGAAACTGCACCTTCGTTCCACCAGGTACTGCGGTGATCGTAGGCAAACACTAAGGCTCTTCCTCAGCTCCTTCGCCAGCCTCGTACGCTACGATACCCGCATGCGCCTCGTCGTCTCAGCAGCCTTGCTCACCGGGCTTCTGTCTTATTCGCTCTGCAATGCCTTTGCCCAGCAGGCAACCGCTCCCCAGGAACCCACTGCGAAACCGAAACCGCATATCCGCTCGAATGATGCCGCCGCGGCCGTTCCAACGCGCTTCGACTTGCTTCGCGGTGCCTACGGCCCCTTCCGCGCGAACAACGATCTCCTCTACTACCATCTCGACATTCGTGTCGACCCTGAAGAAAAGTCGATCCGGGGCAAGAACACCATCCGGTTTCGCATGTTGCAGGACGGCACCCGTATCCAGCTCGATCTCAACGATGCTCTGAACATCGACAAGATTCTTCTCGATGACATGCCGCTCAAATACCAGCGCGACACCGGCGCTGTCTTTATTGATTTTCCTCAAACCCTGCGCGCCGGTCAGACCTATTCCATCGACTTCTACTACTCCGGCCACCCGCTTGAGACCGGCCGTTTCGGCGGCATCACCTTCAAGAAAGACCCTGCCGGGCGCGACTGGATCAACACGGCCTGCGAAGAAACCGGAGCAAGCATCTGGTGGCCTGACAAAGACCAGTGGCGCGATGAAGTCGAGAGCATGGACATCAGTGTCGCTGTTCCCAACGGCCTCACTGACATCTCGAACGGCCACTTCACCGCCAAGACCGACCTCGGGGATGGCTACACGCGTTGGGATTGGCACGTGAGCTATCCCATCAACAACTACGATGTCTCGCTCAACATCGGCCACTACGAGCACTATTCCGAGAAGCTCGGCGACCTGTCGCTTGATTTTTATGTACTGCCGGAAGACCTGGAGCGATCAAAACCGCAGTTTGCGCAAGCCAAAGGCATGATCGAGGCCTATCAGCATTACTTCGGTCCTTACCCGTTCCCTAAGGACGGATACAAGCTGATCCAGGCGCCCTACTCTGGCATGGAGCACCAGACCGCCGTCACCTATGGCAACCTTTTCACCAACGGCTACCTGGGCCACGACTGGACCGGTGTCGGAATCAGTGAGCGCTTCGACTTCATCATCATTCATGAGAGCGGTCACGAGTGGTTCGGCAACAGCATCACCGCAACCGACCGCGCCGACATGTGGATCCACGAAGGTTGGACAACCTATCTCGAAAGCCTTTACGTCGAGTACCGCTGGGGCAAGCAAGACGCTATCAAGTATCTGAATGGCTATCGGCCGAAGGTGCACAACCTCCGCCCCATCGTAGCCGAACGCGAAGTGAATGCCGATCCCACCGAGGACCAGTACTTCAAAGGCGCGCTGATGCTCAACACGCTGCGCAGCGTCGTCGACGATGACAAAAAATGGTGGACGCTCCTCCACGACTTCTATCAACACTTCCAATACCAGAACATTTCAACCGATGATGTGATTGCCTGGTTCAACCAGAACGCCGGCATGAACCTCACTCCCATCTTCAACCAGTACCTGCGGCGCGCCGCAATCCCGCGCCTCGAACTGCTCTTTGGAGAGGCACCCGGGACGCTCATGTACAAGTGGGCCGCCGACGAACAAGACTTCGCTATGCCCGTTCGCGTAGGCACGCACGGCCACTGGCAAACCATCCATCCCTCGACCAGTTGGCAGGTCATGCAGACCCCGCTCTCAAAGGACGAACTCCAGGTGGACACCGACCACTTCTACGTCGATGTAAACAAGCAATGAGGCCGATCCGAGCCTCGCAGGCCACCACAACTGGTTGCACAAATGGTTTTGTGAAAGGGCACGACTTCAGTCGTGCCGAAAACGGTCAATAAAATCGCGGGCTTTAGCCCCTGAGGGATGTTCCGTTCTACCTTTCAAGAAACCATCCCCTAGTTCTAGCCCCGCCGCATTTCCGCTATCATTCGGGAGTAGTTCGATTTGGGGGAGGGAAGTGTTGATCTCTGCGTCGTAATTTCCTTGCTACTGGCACCATGAGCGCACTCGCCCTCGCTTCGTCCCGGTTCACCGTCGCCGAAGAGTACAGCCCGGACAAATTAGGCGTTCAGCTCTACGTGTTTCGCGCGATGCTGGCCAAGGACTTCGATGGCACGCTGGCCCAGGTCGCGGCCATCGGAATCAAAAACGTCGAGTTCGCCGGCTTCTACGGCCGTACGGCAGCGCAGGTCCGCGCCAGCCTTTCGAACGCTGGGCTTACGGCCAGCGGCGCGCATTGTCTCCTCGCGAGCATGTCCGACGACGAAATCAACCGCATGATCGATTTCTGCCACCAGGTCGGCATGCCCTACATGATCGCCGCAATCCCCTCGATCAAACCATCCGCTGGGCCTGCACCCGGAAAGCCATCCGGCAACCCCTTCGAGCACATCGAGCTTGAAGACTGGCGCTGGAGCGCGGAACGATTCAATGTGATCGGCGCCCGTGTGCGCGATGCCGGAATGCGTTTCGCCTATCACAACCACAACATCGAGGCCCAGAAGTACGGCAACATCGTCGCATTCGACGAGCTCCTCCGCCTCACCGATCCCAAGGTGGTCGGCATCGAGTTCGACACCGGCAACTTTATCGCCGGCGGCGGCGATCCGTATCCGTATCTCGCAAAGTATCCTCAACCGATTCGAACTCGCCCACGTAAAAGAATGGGCCAAAGGATTTACCCCGACCTCGACAAGCAACTTCCCGAAATACGCACAATTCGGCCAGGGCACTACAGACTGGAAAAAGATGCTCACTGCGCTCAAGCAAGCCGGCGTGAAAGAAGTCTTCATCGAGCAGGACGGCACTGCAGCCGGCGACGAATTAGGAGCAGTCCGCCAGGCATACCAATATCTGTTGAAGGTCTGAAACCCACCTGCTGCTACCTCAAATGTGCTGCCACCAAACTCTGTCATTCAGGCCGCAGGTCGCCGCGCCGACCGAAGTGGAGGAACCTGCAGTTGCTCTCAGCACGCGCGATAACACCGCTAACTCCCCAGATTCAACACCCCATCATCCACACCCGCCCTCAAGCCCGCCCCTAGTAGAATCAACCTGAAATCCGCATCGATCCGGCATTGGAGTCCTCTTGCTCTACTGGCTGCTCTACGAAAAGTTGTTCCCGTTCTTCCACCCATTCCGGATCTTCCGCTATCTCACCTTCCGCACCGTCTTTGCCTCGCTCACGGCCCTGCTCATCGCCATGTTCATCGGGCCCTACGTCATCCAGAAGCTCCGTGAATTCCAGATCGGCCAGTACATCCGCGAAGACGGCCCCCAGTCCCACCAGAAAAAATCCGGCACCCCCACCATGGGCGGCGTCCTCATCGTCATCGCCATCCTGCTTCCCACAATCCTCTGGTCCGACCCCGCCAATCCCTTCGTCTGGATCGCCGTCTGCTCCACGCTCGCCTACGGAGCCATCGGTTTCGCCGACGACTACACCAAGGTCGTCCATCGCCGCAACCTCGGCCTTACCGGTCGCGCCAAGCTCTTCTGGCAGGCACTTGCCGGAACGGCGTGTTGCTGTCGTGCTCGTCGTTCTTACCCAATTCAAGCTCTTCTCCACGCAGGTCAGCGTTCCATTCATCAAGTTCCTTCACCCCACACTCCAGTGGCATAGCTGGCCCGCGACAATTCCTCACTTTGGCTTTCTCGCCTTCCTCCCCTTCATCGCCTTCGTCGTTTTGTGTTGATGGGCACCTCCAACGCCGTCAACCTCACCGACGGCCTCGACGGCCTCGCCATCGGCTGCACCATCATCGCCGCCGGAGCCCTTACGGTCCTCACCTACGTCAGCGGCCACGTCGTCTTCGCCGACTACCTCGAACTCCAGCGCATGCCCCTCGTAGCCGAACTCACCGTCTTCTGCGGCTCCATGGTCGGCGCCTCCATCGGCTTCCTCTGGTACAACGCCCATCCCGCCGAAGTCTTTATGGGCGACGTAGGCTCGCTCGCTCTCGGCGGCGCCATCGGCACCGTAGCCGTCATCATTCGCCAGGAATTCCTGCTCCCCTTCATCGGCGGAATCTTCGTCCTCGAAGCCGTCTCCGTCATGCTCCAGGTCGGCAGCTACAAGCTCCGCAAGAAACGCATCTTCAAAATGGCCCCGCTCCACCACCACTTCGAGCAGCTCGGCTGGAGCGAGTCCAAAGTCATCGCCCGCTTCTGGATCCTTGCCCTCGTCTTCGCCCTCTTCGCCCTCACCACCCTCAAACTCCGCTAGGCCAAACTGATTTGGAAGGGCAGCGGCTTTAGCCCTGTGTTCAGCGTTCAGCGAAACTGGTTCGGAAGGGTACGGGCTTTAGCCCGTACGTTCATCCCAGAAGAATGGCGGCTTTAGCCGCTGCGGGATTCCGTCGGCCGGCAAACACCGTAGAGGAATCGCTTCCTCGGGTCGACACAACCCTTCCGCCCCCCGATGGATTATCCTTGTCCTGCACCCATGCTCGAGCTCAAAGGCAAAAAAGTTCTCGTCGTCGGACTCGGCAAATCCGGCCTTGCCGCCGCACTCTTCCTGCGCCGTCAGGGAGCCCAGGTCACCGTCTCTGACATCCGCAGCGCTGAAGCCCTCGCCAAAGACATTCCCGCCCTCCTCGACGAGGGCATCAACGTCGAAGCCGGCGGCCACGGCCTGCTCACCTTCCGCCGCCAGGACATCATCGTCGTCAGCCCCGGCGTGCCGCTCGACACACCTGAACTCGTGCAGGCCCGCAATCTCGGCCGCCCCATCATCGGCGAACTGGAACTTGCCGCCCGCTTCCTCAAAGGCCAGATCCTCGCCGTCACCGGCTCCAACGGCAAAACCACCACCACCTCGCTCCTCGGCGAAATCCTCGAGAAAGCCGGCCTCCCCACGCAGGTCGGCGGCAACATCGGCGTCCCCGTCGTCGCCCTTATCGAAGAATCGACGGACGCCACCTGGAACGTCCTCGAAGTCTCCAGCTTCCAGCTCGAAACCACCGAAAAATTCCATCCCGAGGATCGCCGTCATCCTCAACATCACCCCCGATCACCTCGACCGCCACGGCAGCTTCGAGAACTACGCGCTCGCCAAAGAACGCATCTTCGCCGAACAAGACCAGGAAGACTGCTGCGTCCTCAACGCCGACAACGTTCGTGCCGCCGCCGCTGCGCAGGCGCTCCAAAGCCCGCGTCTACTGGTTCTCGCTCGAACACGCCGTCGACCAGGGCGCCTGGGTCGAATGGCGGAGCGATCCTTTTCCGCTCCTCGCCCGATGCCGAGCCCTGAGACACATCATGCCCCTCAGCAGCATCCCGCTCAAAGGCGAGCACAACGTCGAAAACGTCCTCGCCGCCGTCTGTGCCGCGCGCCTTGCCGGAGCCCCCGCTGAAGCCGTCCGCAAGGGCGTCGAAAAATTCAAAGCCGTCGAGCACCGCCTCGAATACGTCACCACCCTCAACGGCATCGAGATCTACAACGACTCCAAGGCCACCAACGTCGACGCCACCGCCAAGGCTATCGCCGCCTTCTCCGGCAACATCCACCTCATCCTCGGCGGCAAAGACAAAAACTCCGACTACACCGAGCTCAACGATCTGCTCCGCGCCCGCGTCAAAGCCGTCTACACCATCGGCTCCGCCGCCGCCAAAATCGAGTCGCAGCTCCGCGGCATCGTCGCCCTCCACTCCTGCGAAACCCTCGACAAGGCCGTCAGCGCCATCGCCTCCGCCGCACACCCCGGCGACATCGTCCTCCTCGCCCCCGCCTGCTCCAGCTTCGACCAGTTCGAAAGCTACGAACACCGCGGCCGCGTCTTCAAAGAACTAGTAACGAGTGGCGCGCCGCCCGCGGCCTCCCCGCCCTCCTCGAACGCAGCCACTGATCCTTCACACGATTTCGTGTGACCTGTCATCCCGAGCGGACCACAGGGACCGTTCGAGGGTGGTCTGAGCGACAGCGTGAATCCCTCGTTCACTCTTTGACCATCGGAGGCAGCGTGGCCTTCAGCCCACTGAAGTGCTTTTGAACAATCGGAGGGAGCAGTGGCCTTCAGGCCACTGAAGTGCGGGGACGTAACCAATTCGGGCTTCAGCCCCGGCAACTTAATCACTTTGATCCCCACCCCGTCCGCCGTCCCACTTCTCCACACCCCACCCGTGAAACCATCAATCGAAGCACTAACAACATAGCGTCAGGGCACGACTTTATTCGTGCCGAAAGTTCATACAAGAACGCGGGGCTTTAGCCCCTGAGTGAGAACAAACCTTGGCCAAGCGAGTAGGCGTCGACAAGTGGATCTTCTTCACCACGCTGCTACTCGTGGTCGTCGGCCTCGTCATGGTCTTCTCCGCCTCCGCCATCGTTGCGAGGAGCGCTATCACTCCCCCTACGGCTTCCTCATCCGCCAGTCCCTCTGGGCGCTCGCCGGCTTCGCCGCCATGTTCGTCCTCTCCCGCATCGATTACGACCGCTACAACTCGCCCCGATTCATCTTTCCCGCCCTCACCATCACCACCATGCTTCTCGTCGTGGTCCTCTTCTTCCGCGACTCGCACCACACCCATCGCTGGATCCGTTTCGGCAGCTTCTCCTTCCAGCCCTCTGAAATCGCCAAGCCCGTCATCATTCTCTTTCTCGCCTGGTTCCTCTCCACGCGCCTCGACCAGATGCGCGACTGGCGCAACACGCTGCTCAAAGCCGCGCATCATGCCCGTCGTCTTCATGCTCCTGATCGTGAAGCAGCCCGACCTCGGCACCGCCCTCGTCGTCGGCGGAGTCACCGCCATGCTGCTCCTCCTCGCCGGCATGGAGTGGAAGTATCTCGCCCTCGCCTTCGCCGCCGCCGCGCCACCCCTCGCCGCGCTCCTCTTCTGGGTCCCCTGGCGTCGCGCCCGCATGCTCGCCTTCCTGCACCCCGACCTCGACCCCCAGGGCGCCGGATTCCACATCAACCAGTCCCTCATCGCCGTCGGTACCGGCGGCTTCATGGGCCGCGGCTACATGGAGGGCATGCAGAAGCTCTTCTATCTCCCCGAAGCGCAAACCGACTTCATCTACGCCAACATCGCTGAAGAACTCGGCTTCCTCGGCGCCATGCTCATCCTCATCCTCTTTGCCGTCCTCGGATACCGCGGCCTCCGCACCGCCTTTCGCTCAACAGATCCCTTCGCGCGTCTCACCGCCTTCGGACTCACGACAGCGATCCTGCTTCAAGCCTTCTTCAACATCAGCGTCGTCCTCTCGCTGCTCCCCACCAAGGGAATCCCATTACCCTTCATCTCCTCCGGCGGCACCAGCCTCTTCTTCACCCTCGCAGGCATCGGCATCCTGCTCAACATCTCGAAGAAGGTGGACTAGATCCGGTGCGGGAGATCCTCTCCACGGAGGAACCAAAAAGTAATAGACTTTTGAGTAATGACTAGATAAAGAAGGGCCACGGTATATGCCATCCGTTCAGATTGGGCAGGTTATTACCGGACCCAAAAATGACCAATACTCAATAACTGACTTTTTGGGCCGCGGTGCCTTCGGCGAGGTTTATCGAGCTGTTGCCGAATCTTCTGGAACAGTGATTGCAGTAAAACTGCTTCCATTTGCGGGAATTAGCGATCCAACCAGTCGCATCGCACTACTAAACGAGATGAAGGCAGCTCTCGAGATTTCGCACCCGAATGTTGTACGGGTCTTACACGTAAATGAGGGCACGACTGAGCTCGGTCCTTATTCCTGTCTGGAATATATCTCGGGCGGCACTCTGGCGAGCCTGCTCCGGACACAACGTGCGACCAAAACGAAGATACCTTTGAGTCGTGCTTTGGAGATGATGATTGATGTTGCACAAGGCCTACGCGCGATCAACCAAAAACTAGTTCATCGCGATATAAAACCTGACAACATCCTGATAGAAGGGAACCTACTTAAAATAAGCGATTTCGGAATCTCGAAGTTTATCGCCGAAAGTACGCGCTCGAACACGTTCAAAGGCGGGCAGCATGTTGCATACATGGCACCTGAAGCCTGGGCTAACCAAAAGAACACACACAAGATTGACGTTTATGCAGCTGGAATCGTTTTCCACGAGATTCTCACTCTAGAACATCCTCGGGAGAAGCAGGTCAAAGATCCCTCTAATTTCCTTGACTGGCAGAACGCCCACCTATACGCCAAAGTTCCGGGCCTGAGAGATTTTCTTCCTGATGTCTCCATAGCATTGGTTCAACTCTTTTCGAGAATGGTCGCAAAACGACCGCAAGAGCGACCGGAGTGGGACGAGACGCTTCGTATTCTGAGTGATCCGATCAACGAGCCACGAATGGCTGAAAGCCCTCGCATATCGGAGGCGGTCAAACTAGCGGTGGAATCTGCGGTCCAAAAGAGGCAAGAGCAGGAAAAGCGAGCACTGGAAGACTCCCGCCGAGCAGAAGAGCAGCGACGAGTTCAAAACCTGTACCAAAGTTCGTGTGAGAACCTGCTAGATACCCTGATGCCACCGATTGAGCAATTCAACAGGTCGTATCAATTCGGGAAGATTGACATCAGAAGATCAGAAGGGCAACGGATGCCACCCTCCGCCGAGTTCATTCTTCCAAATGGCGGTTTGATTTCAGTGAGGCTCTTCTATCCCAGCAATAGAGGCGTACAACTGCACAGAAAGGAACTAATCGGCGGCGGCTGGATTGGGATAGAGAAAGGCCGAAGCGCGAACCTGCTGCTGATGCGAACGTCATCGGATGATCTGTATGGCGAATGGTCAGTGTGCGAGGTCAAAATCATGGCTCTCGCTGATCCGAGGAAACTGATCGGTCGGTTCGGCATCACACAAGATACTGTGGAACCGTTCGGATTTAAGAATCAAAACGATTTCTATGAACAGATTCCTTACGCAAACGGTGGGCTGCACGTCTTCACCTACAGTCTTGGTCTCAACGTCGTTGACCGCTTCTCGACTCTTATCCTGGATGCGTGCTCATAATCCGTTTGTCTCGATCCCTTCGGACCCAAACACTCGATCGTTTGTATCATTCCACAGCCTTCTTCCCCATCCTCTCCCACCCCCACATCGCCGAAGTCGCCGCCCCCGGCAGCTTGAATCCCAACTGATGCGCCAGCATGCAAACCTGTCCGCGGTGGTGCGCCTCATGCGTGATCATGTAAGCCACCATCATTGGTCCCGCAGGCCAGGGGCTCGCCCAGCCATCCCGCAAAAACTTCTGCTCCTTCTTCAGATCCGGCGACGAAGTCAGCATCTGCTCGATCATCTCCATGCAGCCAGCGCCGCTCGCACGCAGCGCCTTGCGAGCCTGCGCCTGCGTACAGCTGCGATCTAGTTCAGCGGGCAAGGGAAGATGCGGCGCCGAAAGCCGGATCCACTTCCGCCGCACATGGTGCATGTGTACGAAGATCGCCGCAATCGTCCGCGTCCTGCCGTGCGGAACTCTGGCCTGCCACGCTGCCGGATCAAGCCGCTCGATCAGCAACTGGTTGATCTCTTCGTTAACGGCAAAACTCCGCACCACTTCGCCGATAGGATCAGCTTTCGCGAGGACCCTCGTCCGAGCCATCGCCGCACCTCGCAGTCTCTCACCAGATGAACAGAAGTATCCCACCTGGAGCCCGTGAACGTGCGGCGCAGGTCTGTGAGGTTTCGATCTTGTACAAACATGAAGGCGGGTGCCCCAGGGTCTTAGGACATACTCTCGCTAAGTAAGGAACAGCGGGTGCACCAGGTCTCGCTTCTGAGACCTGGGAAAGCTGATAGCTGTCAGCTGATAGCTGATAGCTGTCACTTGGCCTTACTCCTGCTCGCCACCCTCATCGCTCTCCATCGCCGTGGCGCGGATCTTCTCATACCGCGCCTGCATGACATCCAGCTCTTTATCACTGAGCTTTTCAATATCCATCATCTGATTTGCGGCTGCATCGATGGAGTGGATCAACTCGTCCAACTTGAGATTGATCGCCCGGGCATCCCGGTTCTGTGTGTTCTGAATCAGGAAGACCATCAGGAAAGTAACAATCGTCGTGCCGGTGTTGATCACCAGTTGCCACGTGTCGGAAAAGTGGAAGATGGGGCCTGTCGACGCCCAGACCACGACAATGCCGATCGCCCCTGAAAAGGCCCACTTCGAACCCAGCCATCCAGAAGCACCGCTCGAGAACTTTCCAAACGCATCCCCTCCCGTCTCCGCTTTGACCTTTTGGGAGATTGCGTCGGCCCGGCTCTCAATAGACTTCGTCATCCGAATCCTCGGTTTCATCCAGTTCTCCCGTTCATGGTCTCTCAGGGCATCTGAGCAGCGATTCCTGAATCCTGGATGACCACGGGATCCTTACGCCTTGCTGCGCACCCCGACCACGACCAGTCCAATTCCTCCAATAAGCGCGAGGGTACTCAAGACAGGGGGAATGGGAAAGGTGCTCTTTTGCTCGTGAGAAACCTGCACGGGCCCCAGATCGACGTCCTTCTTTTCATGGGTGAAGGGAATCCCTCCAATTGCAAAGCCGATGATGCTGATGACGATCAGGACGATTCCTACGATTGTGGCGGCTTTCATATGACCTCTTTTTCCCGTACCGTTGGCGTGGAAGTGCTTTGTAAGTGCCGACCAGAGAGCGCAGATGCTGAGCGATCAGGCAGAATGCGTAATGGGTTGGATGCCAACTTGATCCTTGCCTGATGCTTGGCGCACCGGCCCCATCGTTCCGGCCGGAGAAACAACCCGCAAAATACACGCCATTCCCACTTCCCGCTTCTTCCGCTGTGATCGGCCTCACATCCGCCCACTCAAACGTCATGTGACGATAGTCCAAGTCCACGCTGGTGCAGGTTGTCCATTTCCAGGGCGCGTGGCTATCCGTGACGGGCCGGTAAGGGGTTGCCGGCCCTCACAACGTGAGGCCAGTATGTCAACGAAAGAAAAAGAATACATAAGTGCCGCAATATCCATTCGGGTCGTCGAACATCGGGAGATCGGAAAAGACGCGGAGCAGAATCCAGTTAGAAACTTCGAGAACGCTAATTCATTCGGCCCGCTCTTCGAATTCGCAGGCAGTGCACCGGCAACCTTCGCAGAGCGATTTCCACGCTTGATGGTCGTTGCGATTTCCCTCGCGTTCATCCTGGCGGCGATCACTGCGGAGATCGAGTGCCTCCGTGGAGCGGGCTACTACTGGCCGTAATTGCCGGCTGCATTGAGTAGCTCCAGCGCGTCTCAGCCGCGAGGATTCCCATGGCTTGGCTTGCCACCAATCCAGGATTTCCACAGAGAAGAGCAAGTATTTGCCAGATACGTTACTTGCTCCATTTGCACCATTACTTTGGCAGCACGAAATGCCAAAAACTTGACTGTCTCCAGCGAGCAGAAATCGAGCTATAATTCCGCATCGATCACTCGGAGATTCCCCATGGATCGCGTGACAATGATCTGGATTGTCGCTGCTCTTCTTCTTTTCGCACTGAACCTCCCGCTTTACTTTCTGCCCAGCATCCTGGGGCGAAAGAAGCGGAACAGGGTTGCGATCCTGGCCGTCAACTTCTTGCTTGGCTGGACGATTATTGGTTGGTTCGCGGTTCTCCTCTGGGCCCTCGTCACAGACGCCCAACCCATTCCTGAGTCGGCGGGAGTGGCCCGCTTCTGCTCCGGATGCGCCAACTTTTCCGTGCCTGGCAGCATTGTTTGTCGCAGTTGTGGAAAGGCCTTCGATTCCGACACCCATCGCGTCGGCTGCACTGCAGCTTAGGTCTGCTCGCGCATCACTCTCTCGGCCGCAGCGTCTGGAACTTCGCGATCGAGAATCCGAGTGCACTCCCCAGCCACACGTCCGATGAGAAGTGCGCCTGATCTGCAATCCGCGAAAAGCTGATCGCCGTCGCCATCGTGTAGCACAGCACTGGAATCCACGGCTTGTGCCGTCCCTTGTACCGCTCCGCCACCACCGTCGCTACTGACCATACAGCCGTTGAATGCCCTGATGGAAAACTGCTGCCGTGGAGCGGTGACTTGCCACCGTTGAAGAACGTGCCCGTGAAGTCGCCGCCCGGAGGAACATCGCTCGGCCGCTCGCGCCGCGTGATGGCTTTGATGGCCAGGTTCACCACGACACTGTCTCCGTAAGCTTCAATGGCGAGAATCGCCGTATTCACCTCGCGATTGTCCTTACGGATATACCCCGCAGCCATCAGCGCAGCCGGAAGCGCAATCACTTCACCGGTCGTGATCATCGGATCGAAGACATCGGTGAAAGGATCCCATTGTTTCGCGTTATTGCGGAAGTAGGTCGCGATGTGCGGATCTGCGTAAATCAACCCCGCTGTACCACCCACAACAATCGCCGTCGGGATAAGGTGCTTTCCGTGCGCCAGCTTCAAAGGAAACGTCCAGATCTCCTTCTGGTCCCATAGAAAGTCGCCCGGCAGGCTCTTCCATGTGGCCTCCCGCTGCGGCACTCCCGTCGTGATGTCGACTCCACCCGATCGCCCGGTCTGGCCCACATCGGCTGAAAACGGCGTACGGTCACTGGCGGAAAACGGCATCGGGGCCGAGTCATGCGCTATCAGCGCCTGGCCTGGATCGTCAGGGAGGCTGTTGTAATCCTGCGTGAGCGCGTGGCTTCCAACGAGAGCGAATCCAGAATATATAGATAGAATGGTCAACGACCGCTTTAGGTTCTTAAGCATCAAGAACTTTGGATGCAGGTTTTTACCCGCCCGTTCATTGAAGGTGGCAGAGAAGGATACTTCAATGAACAAAACGTCATTTTTTTCCGTCTGAAGACCGGAACCAGGACGCCGTCGCGGGCTGGAAAAGCGCCCAGGCGATCAGAATGCAGAACGCCACGTGTATCGCAAGCTCTCCCAGGGGATGAAACAGGCTGAGCCCGACATGGAAGAGAATCCACGCCAGCGCCAGCCACCGTGCCCAGTTCTTCCGCAGAAGGAGGAACACCCCGCAAATAACTGCGACCAGTTCGGTCACTTCGATGCCAATTGCGTCCGGGTGCCGTGCCAACAGCTCCGGAAAATGCCCGATGAATCCACCGACACCCACCAGCAGGTAAAGGCACGCGATCACAATCACTGGCCAGGGAATTTTTCTTTCGCTCATTTCAATTCCTTCCACTATGCCCGACGGTCCTTGCAGATTCGTTCCCGAGCCTCCGGCGCCTACCGAATAAACGGATACTCCTGCACCCAGTGAAAACCGCGGCTCGCCAGCAGAAACTTCTTTTCGTCAACTCGCTTCAGTTGCATCTGTACGTTGTGCCCAGCCATCGTGCCAGTGAGCAGCAGTTCGTCCGGCGCCGGTCGTTGATAGCTGAAGCTCGCCTTCCATGCCTTGTCATCCTGTTTCGAAAGCAAGAGAGCGTTCTTCGATGCATCGAGCGACACTTGGAACCGTTCGAACGCATCATCAAGGTGTTGTGCCGTCATCATTTCCGGAAAGTCAAATATCATTCGCCGCCACCGGCCGTTGTCATTGAGTAGTGGCGGGCGTACCTGTCCATCCGCGGTCATTTCCGTCACATCCCAGATGCCGTAGAGCGCCGATTTCGGACGTCCGCCTCCATATTCGCGCCAGCTCGACGCGGACTGATACGTGTTCACGCTCAAAATCCAGATCCACAGTACGGCCTGCACCCACGCCGCGATCCGGTTTGCACGCAGCGATTCGAAAAGTGGCTCAACCGCCTGGGCTGCAACCGCACGGCCGCGTACAAAGAAATCCACGAGCCGTGGAACCTGCGGTGCCAGCAGAAAGATTGATAGGAGCCAGAGATGAAACGAAAACTGCTTCACTGGCACGTCGTAGGTCATGTTCAGCATCCACACCTGCGTCATGTCGACAAGGCACACCAGCGCTCCCAGCGTAGTGGTTCGTGGAAACATCAGGAGCACCGCGCCCAGCAACTCCGCTAAGCCCGCAAAGACTTCGTATGCCGGAGAGGCGCCAATCGAATTCCAAAGAATTCCCGCAGGTGAAAATGCCGAGAAAGGCTGAAGCTGCGAGGTCAGAAAGGGATACGACATCTGCAGCGGCACGATTTTGTCAAACGCGTACAGAAGCATCGTCGCTCCCAGGCAGAAGCGAATGTACAGTCGAAACCACTTGTGCAGCGTAATGTAATCGCGGCGATTGCGATCCAACGCAGACCAGGTCACTGTTGCGGCCAGAGCGACTATCAGAATGCAAAAAATCTCAGTCCAGTCCCAGGTTTTATCGCCGCTCCCGCTACCCGTGTACACCAGCGGCAACCTCGCGCCGAACAGGTGCGCCGCCACCCAGAAGATTGCAGGCCGAAATGGCCACAGCGTTAGAGGATCCGGCAACTCGACCTTTGGGATCGGCAGAAGACCCGGAAGCATTCCGACGAAACAATAAAGTCCGAAGTACACAAAGCAAAATCGGAATGCGAGCCGCTTCAGCGCGCTCCAGCCCTGGGCCGCAGTGTTGCTCACTGGTTCAACCGCAGTTGCGAGATTCATGGCATCACACTCCGCTGGAAGTCGCCGAAACCTTATCGCAAATATGTGAGCTTTCGTTCGGGGATAGCGTTGTGGGAAAAAGGGTATACGCAACTCCCATTCGCACTCAACCGGAAAAGGGAAGCGGCTTCTCCATTTCCGCTCATTCTCGATAAAATGTCTGTGGAAGGAAATCTCAGTGCCGGCTTACGAATATTTATGTGAAGAATGTTCCTGCCACTTCGAAAAACGGCAGAAGATGAGCGACGCAGCCATCGAGCAATGCCCCGAGTGTGGGGGCCGCGTGAAACGTCTCATCAGCGGCGGAGCCGGGGCAATCACCAAAGGCGCGGGACAGCCCGCGGCGACACCACCGTGTGCTTCCGGTGGTTGCTGCGGAGGCGGTATGTGCGGCTTTTCAGAGAATTAATAGGCTCGCGCGATTGCGGCCCGCTAAGTGTTCGATCAGACCAGGAGCATTCCCAGCGTCGTATCAACCTGTTGTCTAGTCGGATTTAACTCCGAACTCACTTGCTCCAAAGTGCTTGAATCTGACTCGGAGAGAAGTGGCCGCAAAGCTTCAATCGCAGAATTGATCTGATCCATTCGATCTTGCAATTCGGCTGCTTGTGCGTAAAGCCCGTCCAGCTCAGCAGTCGCGGCGTCCACCGCTGCGACATAAGCGTTGATATTCGATTGCGTTGCCATTCCGACCTCTTGCTCAGAAGTCTAGCGTCCCGCCGGATTAAAAGATATTGCACAAACTGTGCGCCGACGGAATACTTTGGTGGTAGCTGAACCGTCCTCTTCACGAGAAGTTCCCTATTTCAGCCACAATTCCCGCGCCCAGGATTCAGGAAGAAAAATAGGTCCTTCCGCGCAGGCGATACCAGCGGACCTCGGTCGTTCTGACTTCTTCCCGCGAGGAGGCCTGGTTTTCTCCCATCGACAGGCTGGGTTCCTCCTGCGAATCGACTTCCATCGATTCAAGCCAGAACATCTCCGGGTTTCCGGCCGCCGCCCCGACCAGGCTTCTCGTCTTCCTGTTCAAACGAACTGAGAGGCAGACCACCACTTTCGACCCCTTTCTCAGTGAAATCCGAATTCACTCGGAGCGGGGAAGGCGGTTCTAAGCTTGCGAGCCGCCGTTCCCACTCGTAGCGTGCTGGGTCCTTTGCCGGAGCCTCCTGGGATACGGCAATGAACCACCCCCAGTGCACGCCACTCTGTAATTCACCCGAAAATCCGCTCCACCACTCGCGATCCCCGGGGCTGAGACGTTCATTCTTGACGAAGCGCGGGTTGCAGGTGTCAGAGCAGTGTCATTACTTCGTAATTTCCAATGGCGTCTTCAGGGCCCCGCCTGCCGCGCATCTGATGTTGATCATCGAAGTTCAAAAACGATTTCCATCAAGCTGCCATCCCGAGGGGGAAATACCATAGAAAGATGCAAGTTGCGGCGCCGCAGTTCGCGAGCAAACCAGGAACAAATCTCCGCGTTCTCATTGCCGGCGGTGGCACCGGTGGTCACATCATCCCAGCCCTGGCAGTGGCGCACGAGCTCGTGAGCAGGCATGAAGCAGAGATTCTCTTCGTAGGTACGCCACGCGGAATGGAATCGCGCCTCGTTCCCGCTGCGGGATTTCGCCTCCACCTCATCGAAGTGGGGCCGCTTAAAAATGTGTCACTCGCAACCCGGCTCAATACCATGCTCGACTTGCCGAGAAGCCTCGTCGCCTGCCGTCGGCTCATCCGTGAATTCAAGCCGCAGGTTGTCCTGGGAGTAGGCGGATACGCATCTGGCCCCGGCATGGCCGCGGCGATCTCTCTCCGTGTGCCAACCATGGCTTTTGAGCCAAACGCCATGCCCGGACTTGCCAACCGCCTCGTTGGCAAGCACGTCCAGGCCGCTGCGGTGAATTTTCCCGCTGCTCGCGCCTATTTCCGCAATGCAGAGGTTACAGGCATTCCCGTGCGGCCGGAGTTCTTCAAGCTCCCACCGGCTGACAATGCTGCGCCGAATCTGCTGGTCTTCGGCGGATCTCAGGGCGCGCGCATCTTCAATACGACGCTCCCTTCGATAGCCTCTTCACTCCTCAAGGCTGTTCCCGGGCTCTCCATTCTCCACCAGGCGGGAGCTCGCCACGCCGAGACCACTGAAGCCGCATATCGCGAGAGCGGCGCCGATCCAGCGCGCTGGCGCGTCAGCGGATTCCTCGATGACATGCCTGCCTGCTTCGCGCGGGCAGACCTCGTTATGGCGCGCAGTGGCGCTTCTACCGTTGCTGAACTCGCCGCGGCCGGTAAGCCGGCGGTGCTGGTTCCGTTTGCCGCTGCGGCCGACGATCACCAGACTCGCAATGCAGAAGAGATGGTAACGGCGGGAGCTGCCATCATGCTGAAGGAGCCGGAGCTCTCCACCCACCATAGGGTATTGGAAACCCTTGTTCAGCTCCTCACGTCCCGCCAGAGGCTCGCAACCATGTCCGCCGCCGCGCTGACGCAGGCTCACCCTCGTGCTGCAGAAGAAATCGCAGACCGCCTTGTCCGATTGGCCCGGCAATCCGGATAGCCGCTGACATTTTCAGTGCCAGACGCAAAAGTGCCCGGCTGCCGAAGCAACCGGGCCTTTGATTCTCGTCAGATTCAAGTCTTACCGGTGTCCGCCGCCTCCGCCACCGTGGAAGCCGCCTCCGCCACCGCCATGGAATCCGCCACCGCTGAAGCCGCCGCCATGGAATCCTCCACCCGGCGCTACATGGCCACCACCATGGAATCCGCCACCCGGTGCTACATGGCCACCACCATAACCGCTACCGTGGTACCCCGCGCCGCTGTACGGCCGGCCAACGGGCCCTCTATAGCCGCCGCCGTATCCGGGGCGATATCCATATCCCCCTCTGTACGGTGCCCCGTGAGGATAGTAACCCGCGTGACCATACCATCCGTGCCCGTAATATCCGTGTCCGTGCCATCCCCAGCCATACCAGGGGCCGGCGCCGATGAACACGCCGCTCACGAACCAGCTCGGACTGTAATAGCCATAAGGTGCGCAGGCGTACGGATAATAGGCGTAATATCCCCAGGAACAAACCGGAGGACCGTAGTCAAGCGGCACCGGAGCCTGCACCACCGCCGGACCAACCCCAATGCCTACAGCAACCTGCGAATGAGCAGAAACTGCGAAAGGCAAAGCAAGAATAAATGCGAACAGCACTAACTTTAAATTCTTCATAAGTTCTCCCCGTGCTGCCTTGGCTGCCTACTCTGCCCAGGTCGTCGTTATCAGCACCAGGCCGGGTTTTTTGGTTCCCTTTTAACCGGCCTTCTGTACGTTTGAACACTCTTCCCACGAATAAGTTGCGGGAATTTTCGAACCATGGAACGTCTGAAATCTAAACCCTTTCCCGCCGTCCTTCAACTGCCAGAAATACCAACCCGGTAAACCCCTTCCCTTTTCAGTCCCCATTTAGACATTCGAAACACACGAAACGTCGGGCAATGCATCTGCGCCACAGCTTTAGAATGAGGCAATGTTGAAACGCAGCCTCGACGCGTGCCGATCCCACCCTATCCTGGTTGCCGCAATCCTCGGTGGAGTGTTCGGCCTTGCAAACGTGGTCTGGATCGAAGTCGGCGGAGCGGCCCACAAGACTTCAGCCGGTGTCGTCCCGCTCCTCTGGTCTTCTTCCACTTCGCACGCATCCCCGATGAATCCGGTGCAAACATCCACGCTGCTGCTGATTGAAGTTGCGGGAAACGTTCTCGCCTTCACACTCCTGTTCACGGCTCCCAATTGCTTTGCTGGTCGGAATTCGCCGCATCGTATTTGGGAGCAAACCGGCAAACGACCCCCAGGCGGATCCGGCCAACTCCCCGAAGAACCAATGAATCGCGTTGTGTCCGCTTTCGAGCTAATGTGACTCGAAAACGGACACACCGGAACGGCAAATATGGGTCCAGTTATCGTGATTTCAGTCACTTAGGCCCCACTGCAAATGGCCGTCCAACTGCTCGCTTCCCAGTGCTTGCTGGGATAGATTTCGAATGGCGTAGATTCTAGCCGTCTTCCCAACCCAGACAGTCCCGGAGGTCGAATGAGCATTCTTTTTCAGGATTTGCGATTCGCAGTTCGTCAGATGGCAAAGCGGCCCGGCTTCACCGCCGTCATCGTGCTCACCATGGCTCTCGGCATCGGCGCTAACGCGGCCATCTTCAGCGTGCTCGATGCCATTCTGCTCCGGCCTCTGCCCTACAGCCAGCCCGAACGCCTCGTCAAAATCTGGTCGCGCTTCACCGGCATCGGCTTGCCCGACGATCAGAACTGGGTCTCCGTTCCGGAGTTCCGCGACTATCAGCAGCTCAACCACAGCTTTTCCGATCTCGCCGCCATCCAATCCGGCTCGTTCAACCTCGGTGTCAAAGGCAGCCCGCAGCGGGTTGTCGGCTCCGCGGTATCTCCAAATCTCTTCTCCATGCTCGGTGTGCAGCCGACAATCGGCAGGAACTTCCTCCCCGAAGAAGCCCAGCCCGGCCGTGAGCACGTCGTCATCCTCAGCTATGGCCTTTGGCGGCGCGTCTTCGCCGGCAATCCCAACGTGATCGGCAGCACCATCTCCATCGACGGCGTACCCATGTTCGTCGTCGGAGTCATGCCGCAGGGATTCGCCTATCCTGCCGAGTCCGAGATATGGGGTCCGCTCGCATTCTCTCCCGACGATCTGAGCGAGAACAGCCGCGGCGGCCACGGGTTGGAAATTCTGGGCCGCATCAAACCCGGCCTGTCCCTCGCCCAGGTTCAGTCGGACATGGATCGCGTCGCAAAAACCATGATCGAGCAACACGCCTCCTACCCATACGCAAAATTTGAATTCGGAGTGATTCTCCACCCGCTTCTCGAAGAGACCGTCGGAGACGTGAAGCCCTCGCTCTTCGTCCTCATGGCCGCCGTGGGACTCGTTCTCCTTATCGCCTGCGCCAACATCGCCAATTTGATGCTCGCCCGCTCCACGGAACGCCAGCAGGAGATGGAGACTCGCCTCGCTCTCGGCGCAAGTGGCAGTCGTCTCACGAGGCAACTGCTCACCGAAAGTGTCGCCCTTGCTGTGGCTGGCGGTCTGGTGGGCCTCGCGATCACCCCGTGGATTCTGCACGGCCTGGTAGATCTCGCCGCCAAGACTCTGCCTCGCGCCGTCCATACATCCATCGACGTCCGCGCGCTGGCTCTCACTGCCATGGTATCCGTGGCCACAGGGATTCTCTTTGGCCTCGCTCCGGCCCTGCAAGCGGGCCGAAAACGCAGCTTCGATGTTCTGAAGAGCGGAAAGAACACAGAGGGCCGTCGTCCCCGCCGGCTCCGCAACGTGCTCGTCATTTGCGAGACTGCATTCTCGCTCCTGCTGATTGCCGGCGCCGGCCTCCTCCTTCGCAGCTTCGCGCAGATCCTGAAGGTGGACCCCGGCTTCCGTCCCGACGGCGTGCTCACGATGCGCGTCGCTCTTCCCGAAGCGATTTACAGCAAGCCCGAGCAGACCCGCGGCTTCTACTCGTCTCTCCTCGAACGCGTGCAGCGTCTCCCCGGTGTCCAATCTGCCGGAGCAGTTTCCAGTCTGCCCCTAAGCGGTCAGGGTGGCTCCGGAACCACAACCATGGACACTCAGTCGGTGCCCCTCGAGGATCGGACCCCCGAAGCCGACATGCGCACAGCCAGCCCCGACTATTTCAAGGCGATGGGCATCTCGCTCCTCCGTGGCCGCTCCTTCGAGTCCCGCGATACCGATGGCGCTCCGCTAGTCGCCATCGTGGACGAGAGTCTCGCCCAGACCTACTGGCACAATCAAGATCCGATCGGCAAGCGCCTGCACTTCGGCGGCACGGAATCCAAGTCTCCGTGGAGAACGATCATCGGCGTGGTAAAGCACGTTCGCAACCGCACATTGGAAGCTCGCTCACGTGTTGAAGTCTATGTGCCCCAGAACCAGTCGCCCTTCAGCGGCATGACCCTCGCCGTGCTGGCCTCCGGCAATCCCATGAATCTCGTGCCGACCATACAGAAGGAAGTTTCGGCCATCGATCCAGACTTGCCGGTCTATCAGGTCCGCACCATGAACGAAGTCATGGGCGAATCACTCCAGCGCCGTCGTCTTGCGCTCATCTTGCTCGCAGGCTTCGCGGCCCTTGCTCTCCTGCTCGCCTCCATCGGTATCTACGGCGTCATGTCATATGGCGTTGCGCAGCGTAAGGTCGAGATTGGCGTACGCATGGCCCTTGGCGCCGATCGCGGACAGGTCATGCGAATGATGCTCCGCAGCGGCATGGCCACCATCGCCATCGGACTCGCCCTTGGCGTTGTCCTCGCGCTGGGACTGACCCGCCTGATGAGCGGCCTGCTCTTTTCCGTCAAGACCTATGATCCGCTGGCTTTGGGCGGAGCGGCAGCACTCCTGATGATCGCTGCCATGCTTGCAATCTTCATTCCCGCACGCCGCGCGACCCGGGTGAACCCCATGGCCGCTCTCCGCTACGAATGATCGTGGCCCGATTTGGGTACCAACCGCTTTCCGACAACTGATGACTGTCAACCCACAACGGTCTCACGGCAGTGTGGGCATCTTTTCTGCCTGAGCGCTTTGCGTCACAGGTTGCGCTCCAGATAACCGGGCAAGCTTTTGCTTCACCGAGGCGGCTTCCGACTCATGACCGGACTCGACAAGAAATACTGCGTACTGGCGCATCGCCGAGATGTACGTCGGATGTCCCCATCCAAGCTGTGCCTCCATTCCTGCCGTTCCGCGCTTCATCAGCATTGCAGCCGAGCGCCTGTCCCCCTGCTTCCACCTCGCGTACCCTTCAAGAAAATGAATATATGCAACCGGAAAGCTCTCCGTCGGATAATTCCCCTCGGCAATCACCATGGCCCTCTTCAGCGGAGGAACTGCGTCAACACACCCGTTAGCTGCGCAACGCGCAAGCGAGAGGTAGACAAGCGCAGTCATCTTCTGCTCCGGAGTTGCCGCATCTTGTTCCTTCCTGCCGCCGTGATCCGACGCGAGTCGCTCCACTGCCAGTTCGGCATACATTTCGCCGTCCGTATTCCGGTGCTCGCCGAGCGAAAGCATCGCAAGGTGCATCCAGCTCAAACCAACGCCCAGCGAATCTTTCAGTGCTACGCGTATCGCCAGGGCCTTCCTCTCCAGTTCCTGAGCCTCCGCATAGCGCCCCATCTCCACGTACATTGTGCCCATCTGGTCCATCAGGTTGGCCTGCGCTCTCTCATCGCTCGAAAGCAGCAGTTTCTGCGCTTTCAGTAGGCGCGCTCGGCATCCGCATATCGTGCATTGTCCTGGTAGAGGATCGCGAGATGCCACCAGTCGATTCCATTCTTCCCTGCAGTGGGCTGTCCAACAAGCGTTTCGAATCGCCTGATCTCATCCTGCCCCGCTGCATTCTTCGCCTCTTGCCCAGCTCCACTCGCGCCCATCGCCACCACTCCAAACGAAAACACCAGGCTCAGAATCTTTGCCGCGCTCTTCATCGCCAACACCTCCCTGCGCGAATCGAGAGTACCCGGCAACCAACCCGTTTCCTTACTCAAAAATGTTCAATCGGAATTTGCTGGGGCGAATCGTACAACGCGCGGGGTGAATCGTAACGCCCCTCATCGTCCGTATCGACGCGCAGATCGAAGTCAGTTCAAAATGGCTTATAAGGAAACTACAGGTCAGACCCTTGCATCCAGCTTCATCCATTCCGATCGGCTCCCGATGGCTTCCGCAGAAGTTCACGCTGCACGCTTACCTCGAACAACTGCCCATCTCCTTTGCGCTGTGGAGCGTTGTTGTCGGATTGGAGGGTGCCCAGGTTCTCATGAACGATGCGGCGCGCGGTTACGTCCTGCCGCTGCATCACTACTTCGCCTGGGCCGCGCTCGACTGGTATCCATGGGCTCTTCTTGCTCCGCTGGTCCTCGCCCTCGCACTCCGCTTTCCTTTCACCCGGCTCAACTGGCCACAGCGCATCCTCTATCCTCACGGCATTGCCTGCATCTGCTGCATCGCCGTCCAGGCGATCCTCCGCGGTACCGGCGGCTTCTTCTACGCCGACGCATTCGAACAAACTGCAACCTGGTCCTCTCTCGTTGAAGAAGCGCTGGTGCGCGGATTCCTGGGAATCCTCGCCTATTGGATCATCGTTACCGTCGCAGTATTTCTTCATCTTCAACAGCAGATCCGTCAGCGCGAATTGAATGAGGCGCAACTCGAAGCCCGCCTGGCCTCGGCTCAGCTTGAGTCGTTGCGTATGCAGATTCAGCCCCATTTCCTCTTCAACACCCTTCAGGCTGCCATTACCCTCGTGCAGGAAGATCCTCGTGCCGCTGAGGATGTGCTTCTCCGGCTCAGTCAGCTTCTTAGAATTGCCCTCGACCAGATGGACAAGAACGTAATTCCGCTCGCGCGCGAACTCGAGTTCCTCGACCTCTACATCGGCATTCAGCGCCAGCGCTTCGGCGATCGCCTTTCCGTCGAAATTCATGCTGATCCGGCCGCCCTCGATCAACCAGTCCCGCCGCTCCTTCTGCAGCCGCTCGTTGAAAACGCCATTCGTCACGGCATCGGAATGCACAAAGGCTCTGACTTGATCCAGGTCTTCGCTCGCGTCGCAAACCATGGTCTCGAAGTTGAAGTCTGGAACAGCAACAGCACCCTCGATGAGGGCACCGACCAGCTCTTGCAGCGTGGCGTCGGCATTCGCAATACCAGGGCCCGCCTTGAGCAGCTCTATGGCCGGCAGGCTACGCTTCTTCTGCGCTCTCTCGGAACCCGTGGCGTGGTCGCCCTCATTTTCATCCCCCTTGTACATGCTGAAGTACCTCAAATCGCCGTGGTGGGAACCTCATCATGACTCTCCGTGCTCTCGTGGTCGACGATGAACCCCTGGCTCGTAGAGCGCTTCTGCGCCTGCTCAGAAACGAGCCGGACATCAATGTCATCGGGCAATGTGGCGACGGCGAGTCGGCGGTCGAAACCATCCGGCGCACCAATCCCGACCTCGTCTTCCTCGATGTGCAGATGCCTGAGATGAATGGCTTCCGCGTAGTTGAGACCGTGGGACCCGATCAGATGCCCGCCACCATTTTCGTCACCGCGTACGATCGCTATGCACTCGAAGCCTTCGACGCCAACGCCGTCGATTACCTGTTGAAGCCCTTCGCTGCTGATCGCCTCGCCCGCGCTCTTCGCCGCGCACGCGATCGTTGCCTCGGCCGCCAGGACAGGGAAGCCGCGGAACGGCTCTTCTCGCTTCTCGATCGCACGCGTTCGCAGGCTGACTACGCGCAGCGGCTCCCCGTTTCCGTCCGCGGGCGCATCCTCTTCATCTCGGTTGCTGACATCGATTGGATTGGTGCAGAGGGCAACTACGCCTGCCTCCACGCCTCACGCAAGGTTTATGAAGTCCGCGAAACCATGCAGGCCCTGATGGACAAGCTCGATCCACGCGACTTCATTCGCATCCACCGCTCCACCATCGTCAATGTTCAACGCATTCGCGAAATCCGTCCCTGGTTCCAGGGCAGTCATATCGTCCAGCTGCATAGCGGCGAAGAGTTGCGCATGTCGCGCTACCAGCGCGAAGCTGTCGAACGCCTCTTCGGCAATCGAGCCTGAGCCGATTCCACATTCCAAAACCAAAAAAAGCGGCCTCCCCGTAAAGGAGAGGCCGTAAGGCTGGTCGGACTTTTCGAACTCTATCTAACGAACTTTATCTGGCGATCCATATCTAGCGACTTATCTGGCGATCCATATCTAGCGAACTCTATCTAGCGGATAACTTATCTGCGATCGTGGCCGCGGTGATCGTCTCGATCATAGCTGCGGTGGTCGTCGCGGCGGTCGCGGTCTCCATAGTAAGCGCGATCGTGATTTACATAACCGAAGCGGCCGCCAACCACGATTCGGGGTACCACTCCTACATGGTTCCAATATCCCGGCACCCAGTACCCAGAGTTGTAGTAGCCATCCACCCAGGCATACCCCGGTCCTGGGCACGGAGGAATGTAGGCCGACGGTCCGCCGCCCACTACCACCCTCACCTGGGCTGCCTGGGCCGAGGTCGCACCAAGACCCAGACCGCCCGCCACTACTGCTGCTCCAAGCATCCACTTCGCAAGGTTTTTCATATATCCTCCGTCCCTTCGGACTTTAATAACCGATCCGGCTGCCGGCTCTTGGAAGCTTGGCTCTTGCTGCTTCCTGCCGCGCCGTTCATGTCGAGTACAAACACTGTTCTGGGCGAAGGTTGCGGAGTTACGCGCAAAATAAATAGCTGAATCTTTTCCCGTTCTTGCGTGTCAAATGCCGTCGTTCTATGAATTTAACCTTAAGGCGCACTCCTGCCATATTCGAGGGATCAGGACGGGGTGTGCGGTCTCCAATACTCTCCAAATCAATGGCTATTGATTGTTTGTTGCCATTTGTGAGAAGTCTTGTCTGCTTGAGCGGATCGACGCGGGAGGGTCGAATGAAAACGGCAAAGGATCTCACGACGAAGAAATCAGAACCTGAACGGGTCGATGCTTACATCAACGACTTGAAGCATCCCCTGAAAAACGTCTTGGAGTCGCTGCGAAAAATCATTCTCAGCACAGATCCTGAAATCGGAGAAGAAATCAAATGGAATGCGCCGACATTCTTCTACGCCGGCGAAATGGCGCCCTTTAATCCCAAAGAGTACAAGCGATACCTCATCGTCTCCAATCTCTTCCAAAAGGATTGCATCCGTCTGGTCTTCCCCAGCGGGGCGAGAATCTCCGATAAGTCGGGTCTGCTCACAGGTGACTACGCGGATGGGAGAAGACTGGCTCTCTTCCCGACAATAGATGAAGTGCGCCGAAGGGAACTGGCGCTGCGCAAAGCCATCCGAAAGTGGCTCGACACACTCGATAAGAAATAGACCGCGACGATGCGCTCGGATCGGGAAAGGAGCCGCCCAATGGTTCTCGCCGCAAATCGGGCGGCTGCAATTGTCTACTGAATCAGCTCCACCGTGGCCTGTACCTGCATGTGCCCTCCGGGCATATCAACTGCGCCCAGCAGCTGGGGCTTGCCTGTCGCAATGCCTGATTGGACTTCGAGCACCGACTGCTTGACGATCGGATCCTGTATCCCCACGTTCGACTTCTCTTCGGCAACGCTCGTCTCTTCGATCTTCGTGTAAAGTTGCATGCCGTCGCCGAATCCGGAGATCGATGTCTGGATACTGAGCCCGATGTCCATGTACTGAACCTGCGCGTTCGCGGACTCTCCCTCTTTGTTCGCTCCCGTCATGATCGGCACTCGCTTGCCCTGCTTTGAAAGTGTCTTGCTTCCGGGCGTCACGATCAGTACAAAATGTTGCGCCCCGCTGTCGTTGCCGCCTCCACTTATTGCATATGTAACCCGATATGTTTTCTGTGGCCGGTCGATATCAGCCAGAATTTTCTGCGCCACCGCAATGTCATCGGCCGTCCCGCGAATCGAGAGTGCATTCTGGCTCGGAGCGTAATAGATTTTCGCCCGCGGCAGCATGTTGCGCAGGGTAGTCTGGGCATCATTTGCGGCATTCATCCCGGTTGCATTCTTCAGGTAAAACGTCTGGTAGCTTTCCGCCGGCTTCTGATCCGGCGCCTGCCCCAGCGCCTCTGCCATGCAAATCATCAATACGAGCGCCCCGCAAGCCGCCCAGCGGACACACCGCTGCCATCGTCCTTCAGCTTCTTTCATCGCAAGCCTCTCCAGATTGAATGTTGAACATGCTGCGGCTGGGGGATATCGATTGCCGCCCGCATCTATGTACCTGACGCGAATCGTCCTCAATCGCTCATATTTTTTCGGGTCACGCATTTCCAGCCTCAGCGCATCGAACCCATAAGCACGATAATGGCAACACGCGGGCACGCCGTATGCACCTTCGCGCAAGGCATGCGCTCATCTTCGAACTCTTCGCCTTCCTCGCCAGTCTCACGGCGTGGGCGCAACAGCCTGATGAGGCAGCCATCATCCGTGACATCGATGCGGCCAGTCAGGCACGCTTCGAAAACGTCCTCGGCTTCACCGACGTCGAGCATTATGCCGTCTATCGTGGAAAAGACGAGCTGCATCCCGCCGCCGAAATGACAGTCCGCGTCACCTATAAAAAGGGACGCGGCAAGACTTACCAGATCCTCTCCCAGTCTGGTTCGGGGCTCATCCATAAATTCGGGCTGCAGCCCCTACTCGACAACGAAAAGACCATCAACGATCCCGCGAATGTCGCGAAGTCGTGGCTTACCACAGCCAACTACCAGATGCGGCTTAAGCCTGGAGCCCCACAGGCCATCGACGGCCGCACCTGCCTCGCCATCGCCATCTCCCCGCGCCACAAGGCGTCGAATTTGATCGAGGGCACGCTGTGGGTCGACGCCCATACCCACATGCAGGTCCAGGTCGAAGGCGTCGCCTCTAAAAGTCCTTCCATCTTTGCCGGAACCACAAAGATGATGCGCCGCTATGTCGAAATGAAGGGCTACGCCATGGCCACCCACGCCCGCGCCGAATCCAGCAGCTTCTTCTACGGCCATACCGTCCTTACCATCGATTACTCCGATTACGAGTTGCAGGTACGTTCCACACGGTAACCGCGAGTAGGCGAATTCACTCGATCCGGCCGTCCTTCCTGTGCGATCATTTCCTCGGGTTTTCCATGATGGCTTCCCACCTTCTGCAGCGCCATCCCGTTGCCATGCAGGCAACATTCGAGCACGTTCTCGTGCTCACCTACGCGCTCCCCGCGGCAACTCTTCAGCCCCTGCTGCCGCCTGGCCTCATGCTCGATACCTACCAGGACTACGGTTTCCTTGCGATTGCCATGGTCCAGACGCGTGGAATGCGCCCGCGTTTTGCTCCCGGATTGCTGGGGCGCGACTTCTTTCTCACCGGTTACCGCGTTTTCGCCAGGTACCGTACTCGCTCCGGCCGCGTGCTCCGTGGCCTGCGGATTTTGCGCAGCGATACTGATAACTCGTTGATGGTTCGCTGGGGCAATCGTCTCACTCACTACTCCTATCGCCTCGCCGATGTGAATTACACCGCCAGCCCCGGCTCACTCGAGATCGAGATTCTTACGCCCAATTCCGAAGCCGACCTGCAAGTTCGCGCCCATCTTGGACCTGAACCTGTGCCGTTGCCCGCAGGCTCTCCGTTTCCCGACCTTCGCATCGCGCGCAGATTCGCCGGTCCGCTGCCATTCACCTTCGACTACGAACAGGAAACGCACTCAATCATCCGCATCCAGGGCGTGCGCGAAGAATGGAATCCGCAACCCACGCGAGTCGAAATCTTCCGCAACACTTTCCTCTCCCGCGAGCCTTTCCTCAGCGCGCATCCCATCCTCGCCAGCGCATTTCACCTTGCCAATGTGCCCTATCGCTGGAAGCGCGGCATCCGGGAGCCGCTCGAACACTGAGTTATGCAACCCGCATCCCAGGCCGGCCGGTTTCATGGAGTAGCGCAGATCCTCGTCTTCAACTGGCCCTTCTATGCGACTGCGCTCCTTCTCGATTCAGCGGCTCTCCTGGTGCTGGTCCACCTTTCCCTGCCGCTTCCGTTCCGAAGCGCCGTCATGCTCACCGCCGCCGTCGGGACGTACTTCGCCGCCGCATCCCTCCTCATCTCCCACTACGTCTACGATCGCTCGCCGTTGTACCGATGGAACTGGCTCGCTGATACTCTGCCGCACCTACCGGCATCCTTTGCCAACATTCACGCGGGCCTCGATCAGACCAGCCCCGCACTCAGGAGCCTCTTCCCGCATGCCACCCGTCGCACCCTCGACATCCACACCGCGGCCCAGATGAGCGAGCCTTCGATTGAACGCGCTCGCCGCCGCGCTTCCCCCAATCAGGCCTCCGAGTCCGCAGACTTCGCCGCCTTGCCCCTCGGCGATGGCGAGTGCGACACCATCTTTCTGATCTTTGCCGCTCACGAATTGCGCAGCCGCGAAGCCCGCCTTTCCCTCTTCCGCGAACTTCACCGGTCATTGCAACCCGGCGGTTCTGTAATGCTGGTTGAACATCTGCGCGACTGGAAAAACTTCCTCGCCTACGGCCCGGGCACCTTCCACTTCTTCTCTCGCCGCGAATGGCTAACCGTCGCTGCTCAGGCAGGCCTCCACGTCGGCGCGCAATCCTCCGTCACGCCCTTCGTCGCCTGCTTCGTTTTTACAAGGTCCTTATAGTTTTTCGGCGAGCCGCAATACCCGCTCAAGCCGTCCCAAACTCCCGGTCTCGCTCATTCTCTTTCAGCTCCGCATCCAGATCAGGAAGCCCATAAAACCACTCCTTGAATGCCGCGTCGAATGCGTAAAATTGCTGAAACCGGATCTCTGGAAACAGGGAATCGCGAGGAATCACGCGCAGATACCGTGTGTAACTTCCATCAAGGCTCCGGTAAACCTTCGTTCGACGTCCCCGAATCTGGCTGAACCGCAGGCTATCGCTCCGGACCGGAGTCCGCTTCTCGATCGCGTTTTCCGTCAGCACGATCGCCGCGCCGTACACATAAACCGCCCAGCCCAGCGCGAACACAGCCATCGCGGCCCACTCCGCCAGCTCTCCCACATTCCGTGCCGCCAGTCCAGGACTCTGGCTCCATAGCAACCCGAAAAATCCCAAAATCGTGAACACGAGGAACGAGGCCGAAAACAGTCGAATCCAGATGCTCATGCGATAGACGTGCGGTGCAGCAACGACCGCGCTCAAATTTGCAGGAGTCATCGAGCAGCCTCCGAACCAATCAGTATCCCAACCCCCGCACCACCGATCGAATCCGCGCGGCGCTCTCCTGCAGTCCGCTCTCCTCGTCCACCGTCATCGGGATCGGTAGCGGTGGTTCGAGACCTTTGCGGCCCACGATGCGCGGCAGGCTCAGGCACACATCTTCCATTTCCCTGAACTTGCACAACTGTCCGCACACCGGCAGCACGCGTCGCTCATCAAACAAAATCGCTTCGAGAATGTTGCACACCGCCAGCCCCACCGCGTAGTTCGTTGCGCCCTTGCCCTGGATCACCTGGTACGCGGCCTCCTTCACGTTCTTCACAATCGCATCCTTGTCGGCGGAGGTGAGTCGGCCGTGGCCCGCCACGTTCCATTGGCCCAGCGGAATCGATCCAATCGTCGCGCTTCCCCACAGCGGAATCTCCGAGTCTCCATGCTCCCCCGCGATGTAGGCATGCACATTCTGCACCGCGACATCGCAATGTTTGGCAACCAGGAAACGGAATCGCGAACTGTCCAGCACCGTTCCCGACCCGATCACAGACTGCCATGGCAGGCCGGTCAATTGCAGCGCGATTTCCGTAATCACGTCCACCGGGTTGGTGACCATCAGCAGCAGCGCATCGGGCGCCACCCGCATCACCTCGGGCAGAAGCTTCGCACAGATCTGCGCATTCGCCTCGGCAAGGTCCATCCGCGTCTGTCCCGGCTTCTGCTTGGCGCCTGCCGTCATCACAATGACATCAGAGCGACCCAGCACCTCGATATCGTCCGAGCCTTCGATCTTGGCTTGCGGCAAAAACAACAGCCCATGGTTAAGGTCCAGGACCTCCGCGTCCACCTTGCTGCGCGAGATATCAAAAAGACTGATCTCCCGCGCCACGCCGCGTATCAGCGCCGCATACGCAATGGTTGCGCCCACGCTGCCGGCGCCTATAATTCCGATCTTTGCCATTTGTCCCTCGCCCGACCTGCGAGATTTCAGAATTGTCTGCGATTTTTAAGAGAAAACACGACGTCAATCCGCCCATTCGCCTTTGCGCATCAACGGCTCGATTGTTCCGCCAGCAGTCACGCCATCAATATCCAGCTTGTCCGACCCGATCATCCAGTCCACGTGGATCAGGCTGTCATTCCCGCCCTTGGCCGCAAGCTCATCCTTGCTCAGCTTGTCTCCATCGCGCACGCATGAGGAATACGCCTGCCCGAGAGCAATATGCGAAGCCGCATTCTCGTCAAACAGCGTATTCAGAAACACCATCCCGCTCGACGCAATCGGCGAAGAATGCGGCACCAGGGCCACTTCTCCCAGCCTCCGCGCGCCATCATCCGTATCGATCAGCTTCCGCAATACCTCTTCGCCCCGGCTCGCATGTGCTTCCACAATGCGCCCGTTCTCAAAGCGCACCTGGATGCCCTCGATCATCGTCCCCTGGTGCGAAAGCGGCTTCGTTGCGGTGACAGTTCCATCCGCACGATCCTTGTGCGGCATGCTGAATACTTCCTCGGTCGGCATATTCGGGATGCAGTAGATCCCATTGCCAGCCGTCGTTCCCCCGCCCATCCACACGTGATCGTCCGCCAGCCCCAGCGTGAAGTCTGTTCCCGGCCCGCGGTATTTCAGCGCCGCATATCGCTTCTCATTCAGATACGCCGCTCGCTTTTGAAGCCCCGCATCATGTCGCTTCCATTCGCTCACGGGATCGTCCACATTGATGCGCGTCGTTTGGAAGATTGCCTCCCAAAGTTTTTCCAGCGCTGCCTCCTGAGTCTCACTGGGGAACAGCTGCGCAGCCCACGCCGGTGTTGCGCTCGACACGATTGTCCAGTTGATCTCGTGCCGCGTGATCAATTCCAGCGCCGGCCTGTATGCGGCCGATACAGCTCGATTCGCTCTCCCCACCTTGTCCGGATCCTCATTCGACAGCAACGAGGGATTCCCCCCGGCGATCGCCAGCCGCGCCGCGCCGCTCTTGAACGCCGCGCCCATTCCGTCATAAAGCCACTTCGCAGCTTTATCGAACGCCGCATCCGGCGCATAGTGATATCGCATCAACGCGGCTTCGTCATCGCCGTAGAGCGTAGTTACCACGTGAGCCCCCGCGCGATACGCTTGCTCGGTGATCTTTCGCGCCAGCGGCACTGCATCGAGCGATGCGGTCATCACCAGTTCCTGGCCTTCTTTCAGACCGAGACCAACCTTGACCGCTACTTCCGCCAGCAGGTCCAGTTTCTGTTCATGCGTCCGCTCCACAGCCGCCACAGCAGATCCCATCTTCAACCTCCATAGATCTTCGAAATAATTCCGGGAGAAAGTTTGTTCGTCCGCACACAACCGCGGACCACTCGTTCACTATTCTAGGTTGCCGCCTTAGGTACCGGCCCGGAACCGACCGGAATCCCGCTATTTTCCCTGCGACATTCGTCCCAAACCCGTGCTAGATTAAGCCATTCTTTCCTTGGGCACACTCTCTTCCCCGGAGGCGACCCATGTCCGACGTCCCTTCAATGCCGGTTTTCCTCGAAACGGCATCCGCCGTCGCTGAGCCGGTCATCAGTTCCCCGACAAATGTCCTGGTTGAGCCCGAATCGGTCACCGAGCTCGCCCCCCGCCCGGTAACGCAGCGCGAACGGATTCCAACCATCGACGTCGTACGCGGCGTCGCGCTCATGGGCATTCTCCTCATGAACATCGCCGCCTTCAGCGGACCCTTCGAGATGTACATCAATCCTCTCGCAGTCCCGGGGCACCGCTCTTACAACATCTTTGCCTGGGTCCTGCGATGGGTGTTTTTCGAAGGCAAGATGCGCGCCGCTTTCTCCATGCTTTTCGGCGCCGGAGTCATCCTCCTCACTGAGCGCGCCGAACTCCGAGGCAGCCGAAACGTCGCCGACATCTTTCTACGCCGCAATATGTGGCTCGTCCTGTTCGGCGTCCTCCACCTCTATTTCATCTGGCTGGGTGACATCCTCTATTACTACGGACTTACCGCTCTCCTCTTCCTCTATCCTTGCCGCAAGGTCCGCTTTCGTAACCTCTTCATCGCTGGTGGCCTTGTGCTTGCAATCGGCGTCGGCTCCGACATCTACTTCTCGCTCGACGCCATCCGTACTCGCAACCAGGGTCAGGCAGCCCAGGCTCTGCAATCAGCAGGCAAAAAGCTGACCCAGCCTCAGCAGGACGCGCTCAAAAAATGGACAGACGAACTCGATCGACGCAAGAAGAACAACGAGGACGATCTCAAAGCCAATCGCGGCAGCTATCTCGAAATGTTGAAATGGCATGCCCGATGGGGACCGCGCATACAAGCCACTGCCTACTACACGTTCGGCTTCACTGACGTTCTCGGCATGATGCTCATCGGTATGGGCCTTTACCGCATGGGTTTCCTCACCGGTGCACTCAGCTATCGTGCCTACCTGTGGACCATTGGCATCGGCTTCCTGCTCAGCATTCCCATCAACGGCTTCGAAGCCTGGGGCCTGATCCGCGACAATTTCCAGCCCGAAACTCCGTGGTGGGTTCTCTACCAGATCGGCCGCCTCACCGGTGCTGTCGCCAACGTTGCGCTGGTCGTCCTCATTTGCAAGGCCGGTCTTGTTCCCTCAATTACACGCCGCATTGCCGCCGTCGGGCAAACCGCGCTCAGCAACTATCTCCTCACCAGCATCAGTTGCACCGCGTTTTTCTGGGGATTCAGGCTCTATGGCAAGCTCGAGTACTACCAGCTCTATGCCGTTGTCGCGTGCGTGTGGCTCCTCAATCTCACCCTCAGCCCCATCTGGCTTCGCCACTTCCAGTTCGGGCCGATGGAGTGGCTCTGGCGGTCGCTCACGTACTGGAAACGCCAGCCCATGCGCCGCAACGCCCTCGAAGAACAAGAAGCGCTGGCCGCGTAACTCGCAACCAGCGCCCGCTTTTTCCTACTCCCTTACTTACTGCCTTTTCATTCCATCAGCTTCATCGACAAATACGTAAACTCCTCCGCCCACGTCCGCGCTGCCTGTCGGTTGTCTGCGCCGGCGCCGTGGCCGCCTTCCGTGATCTCGTCATAGTAGAAGGGCTCGTGGTACTCCTTCATCTTCGCCGCAAATTTCCGCGCATGCACCGGGCCCACACGGTCGTCTGCCGTTGTCGTAAAGATCAGCGGCTCAGGATACTTCATGTCCGGCTTGAGCTGGTTATATGGCGAAATTGACGCCAGAAAAGCCTTCTCCTCCGGCACGCTCACTGATCCATACTCGCCCACCCACGATGCTCCCGCCGACATGTGCTCATACCCCAGCATGTCCAGCAGCGGCACCTGGATCACCACCGCCTTCCACATCTCAGGATGCTGCGTAAACTCCACCCCCATCAGCAATCCTCCGTTCGATCCGCCCACGATTCCCAGCCTCTCGGGAGAAGTGAATTTCCGCTTCACCAGGTCCTGCGCCACCGCATAGAAATCGTCGTAAATACGCTGCCGGTGTGTCTTCAAGCCCGCTTCATGCCATGCCGGGCCGAACTCGCCGCCTCCGCGGATATTCGCCAGCACATACGAGCCGCCGCGCTCCAGCCATAGCTTGCCCATCACCGCGTTGTAGTTCGGCGTCATCGCAAGCTGAAATCCGCCGTAGGCCGTCAACAGCGTCGGCGTGCTGCCGTCCATCGGAATATCCTTCCGATGCACAATGAAATACGGCACCTTCGTCCCGTCCTTCGATGTCGCCTCCAGTTGCTTGACCTCGTCGTGCGAAGCATCAAAAAGAGGCTTCTGCGTTTTTCCCGGCTTCAACGTCGCATCCGCCGCATTCCCGAGCAACACGCTCGACGGCGTCAGAAATCCCGTCTGAGCCAGAAAGAAATTGTCGTCAAGCAGGTTCGTCGTCGCAATCCCGATGGACTGGTTTTCCGCTACCGGCAGTTTCACGCGCGTCCAGGTGCCATCTTTTGTGTGCGTGTAAACATAGGCGCGGCCCTGCACGTGGTCCAGCGTCGTTACCAGGACGTGATTCTTCGTACGTGCCACCTGCTGCGCAAACTCCTGCGCGGTCGGCGTGAACAGCACCGTCGGCTTCAGATGTTCCGGATCGGCAGCGGCCGCTTTCATATCCACTGAAACGACCGAACCCTGCCGATAGCTCTCTGTCTGACCCTCCGGCTTCCAGTCTTCCTCCAGCGAAATGAGCAGTTGGTTGTCCAGCAGTCCTCTCACATTCGCCTTCAATGGCAACTTCAGCCTCTTGGGCTTGTCCGGCAGCAGTAAATAATATTCACTTTCAAAAAACGTCTTGCTGTTATCGAGCAACGCAACCCGGTTTCCCTGTCCATCTGCAAACACGAGAGGGTCAACCCCGGTCGCCTCATCCCTTGAATCGCCGCGAAACACTTCGACGGCGCTCTCCAGGGGAGTTCCTCGCTTCCATTTCCTCACTTCGATCGGATACCCGGCCACGCTCATCGTTCCCGCACCCCAGTCGCGCGCAATCAGCAGCGTATCCTTGTCAAGCCATGCTGTGCGTTGCTTGCTATGGGGCGCTACAAAGCCACCCTCGACAAACTTCGCAGTCTTCAGATTGAATTCGCGCAGCGTTGACGCATCTTCGCCACCAACCGACAGCACCGCAAGGCACCTCTCCTCGTCGGGCTCCAGGCAATCGAGTCCATGGCCCACCCAGCTCTGCTTATCCTGCTTGCCCAGCGCATCGTAGTCGATTACCGTCTCCCACTTGGGATCGGCCGTCAGATAGCTCTCCAGCGTCGTTCTCCGCACGATCCCGCGAACATGATCTTTGTCGCGCCACGTGTTGTAAACCACGGTGCCGAAGAATTGCGGCACAGGCAGCTTCTCCGGAGAATCCAGTACCTTCAGTGCATCTTCCTGCAACTCGGCAAACGGCTTCTGCTTCTCCAGCACTGCTGCCGTTCGCTCGTCCTCGGCCTTGACCCAGGCCATCGGCTTATCGCCGTGAATATCTTCGAGCCATGTGTACTTATCCTCTTGTCCCGACGCAGGCCCCTGCGCCGTCGCACCAACGCCTAGCAGCCCTGCGAGTGCGCCCGCACTCACCGCCGTACACCATCTCCAACGTGTCGTCACCGTGTCCTCCTTCAATGCCGCACCGCGGTACCACTTCAGACCGCGCTTGAATGCCGCTTCCAAAATTGTGAGTTTGAGCTTGGGAAACCTGATGCCCGCTATCTTACCTGATGGCAACCCGTCGCGTCGCCCAACCCCGGTCCATGCCTCTAACGGCGCGATTTTGTTACCCTAAACACATTGGGGGCTCATCCAGGCTCTGCTTGGGTGGGAAAGAAAGCCGGGTAATCCATCCACATTCTGCTTGGGTTGGAAATCACCAGGCGCCCCATCGAAACCACGTCGTTGGCGACAAGCGCATCTCATCATCGGAGCACGATCATCGCAAGCCTTACCGCAACCGCTTCGCACCTGCTCTCGCAGGCTTTCCCCGCCGAGTTCACCCCCGGAGCCAGGTCCGCCGTCTTCACCTGCCTCCGCATTCAGCCCGACGAAAAGGTCACGCTCATCACCGACCGCGTCTCGGAGCCCATCGCCGCCTCCATCGCCGCACAACTGAAAGAGCGCGGCTGTCCCTTTAACGCCTTCATCCTTGAAGACCTCGCGCCGCGCCCGCTCGCAGACATGCCCGCCGCCGTCCTTGAAGACATGGAAACCTCAGCCGTCTCCATCTTCGCCGTGCAGGTGCAGCCCAACGAACTCCACTCGCGCATGCAGATGACCGACGTCGTCAATCGCCGCCGCATGCGCCATGCGCACATGGTCAACATCACGTCTGAAATCATGTGTGATGGAATGCGGGCAGACTTCGACGCCGTCGATCGCCTGTCTCAACAGGTCCTCGATCGCGTCCGCCGCGCCCGCCGCATCCGCGCCACCACCTCCGCCGGTACCAGCATCGTCAGCGACATGAACCCCGCCTACAAGTGGTTCAAGACCTCCGGAATCATCTCCCCCGAAAAATGGGGCAATCTTCCCGGCGGCGAATGCTTCACCTCGCCGGGAGAAGTGAACGGCAGATTCGTAGTCGACGGCGTGGTAGGCGATTGGCTGTGCGCGCGATACGGCCTCCTCGATGCCGCGCCCCTCACCATCGAGATCGCGCAAAATCGCATCGTCTCCTGCTCCTCCGCCAACAAGCAGCTCGAGCAGGACTTCTGGGCCTACACCCACACCGACGAAAACTCCGACCGCGTCGGCGAATTCGCCATCGGCACCAACATCGGCGTCTCCCGCGTCATCGGCAATATCCTTCAGGACGAGAAATTTCCCGGTATCCACATCGCCTTCGGCAATCCCTACGGCGAACATACCGGCGCACCCTGGCGCTCAACCACCCACATCGACGTCGTCGGCCTCGGCTTCAACATCTGGCTCGAATACGAAAATGGTGAAGAGCAGATCATGCAGAACGGCCGCTTCCTCATCAACGCTTAAACATCCTTACGCTCCAGCCCACTGGTGGGTGCCCCACCACTGACGAAGTCAGGGGTGGGCAGCAACGCCCCCTTTGCACCTCTTCGGGTACCTCCGCGTCTTGCCCACGCTCTCCAATTCTGCAATCCTGAGTCAACTCCAAGAGGAGATGCGATGAACCTCCGAAGAAGACTCGCAATCGCCGGCATCATTCTCTGCGCGCTCGTTGCATCGGCATTCCATGCATCCGCCGAGCCCGCCATCTGGGTCGTCAAGGGTCCGCATGCTACCGTATATCTCTTCGGCACCATCCATGCGCTCGACAAGGAGCACCCCTGGCGCTCCCCCAAAATCGATGCCGCAATTCAACAGAGCCAGGCTCTCTGGCTTGAGATTCCCAATGCCGACGATGCCGCGGCCATTCAGCCGCTCATGTTGCAACTCGGGATTGACATGGCTCACCCGCTTTCCTCAAAACTCACCCCCGACCAGATGACGAAGCTCACAAAGGCAGCATCCGCCATCCCCGGCGGCGTAGCCATTCTCGACCCGATGAGACCCTGGCTCGCGGGCATGATGCTCAGTCTGGCGCCCGTCCTCCAGGCCGGCTTCGATCCTGAAAGCGCCGTCGAATTGCAGCTCAAGCCCGAATTCACCAAGGCCGACAAGCCCGTCAAAGGCTTCGAAACCGCCGAACAGCAGATTCACTATTTCAGCGACCTGTCTGACAAAGTTCAGCTCGATTTCCTCGTCTCGGAACTCGACGACTCAGACGACGCGGTGGATAAATTCAAAGCACTCGTTGCCGCCTGGTACGCCGGAGACACTGAAAAGCTGGAAGCAATCAACAACACCGAACTTCAACAGAAGCACCCCGACCTCTTCCAGATCCTGGTCGTTAAGCGCAATCAGAATTTCACGGCACAAATCCAGCAGATGCTCAAGGGAGAAGGCGTCACCTTCGTCGCTGTAGGCGCTGGCCACATGGTCGGCAAAGAAGGCGTTCCCGCCATGCTCGAAAAGCAGGGCTACAAAGTCACCCGCGAATAAACTCCACCCGCTCCCGCCGCCCTCAGCGACGAAAACTCATAAACGTCCTCACCACGGTCCCGGGCAGCTCCGCTTGATTCTTCCTCGTCATCAATTCGTGCCCCGCGCCCGCCACCATCACCAATTCCGTCTTTGCTGGAATCAGCTTCAGAGCCTCCTCCAGCTCCTCGCGCGTCCCGAACCCATCCCTCTCTCCGCTGACAAATAACGCGTCGGTCCGCAGAGAAGGGAAGTGCGCAGTCCGCATCTGCTCACTCTTGCCGGGTGGATGCAGCGGATATGCAAGCAGCAGCAGCGCTTCCACCAGCCCCGGCTCACCCGCAACCAGCATCGAAGCCTGCCGTCCTCCATACGAGTGTCCGCCCAGAGAAATCCGTCCGCCAGTCTCCCGCCGTAACGCCTCTACGGCCGCCCGCAACCCTGCCTGGTCCCGTTCCGCGCTCCGGATCGGCGGTCCAGTCGCCCTCGCCTGCCGAAACGGCAAATCGCACCGCAGCACCGTCACGCCTGCTTCGCAGAACGCCTCTGCCAGCGCCGTCAACAATGCAGACCGGCAATTCGATCCCGCCCCATGCGTCAGAACCAGCCCATCCGCATCTGCGCTCTCTGACCGGTGCAGAAAACCTCGCACCGCCGCTCCCGCTACAGAATCGTCCCTGAATTCCACTCCGCTCATCCCATCACCCAGGTTCCCAACTATATCCGAACCAGTTCCAGGTCCCTCACCCAGTCCCTGGCCCCTGAACCGATCCTCCGCATCTCACTACTTACATGAACGGTTCGTCCACCGCACGCCTCCTGACCCAGCTCTGGCTGCTCACCATCGTCGTTCTTGCCGTTGCGGTCCTTTATCTGGCCAAAATTCTCCTTCTCCCTCTCGGCATATCCATCCTCTTTGCGTTCCTCCTGGCCCCCGTTGTGGCTTTCCTTGAGCGCCTCCGTCTTCCGCGCCCACTCGCTGCTCTCGCCGTCATCGTCGCCTTTGCTGCCCTGCTCCTTGTCGCTACTTGGACGATCTTCACTCAACTCGTCGCCATCGCCGACGACCTCCCCATTTACCGCGACAACGTTACCGCCAAGCTCGACGCTCTTCATCGCCCCGGCAACTCCGCCCTCGGACGCGCCGAGCGCGAATTCGAGAAGATCAGCGACGAGCTCGGCATCGTCAACGACACCGCCACCGCCGCCCTCCAGACGCCAAACAAGGCCGCTCAAAAACCCATCGGCACCAGTCCAGAGCATCCCCTCCAGGTTCGCGAAGTCGGCCGCCCCACCGGCCGTCTCGATCAGTTGGGCGGCATCATCGAACCGCTTACCACTGCATTCCTCGCCGTCGTCTTCACCTTCTTCGTCCTGCTCCAGCGTGAAGACCTCCGCAACCGTCTCATCCGTCTCTCCGGCGACCACAACCTCTCACTCATGACGCAGGCTATGCGCGACGCCAGCCGCCGCATCTCCCGTTACTTCGTTCTTCAGGTCACCGTCAACGCCTGTTTCGGAATCCTCATCGCCGCAGTCCTCTATTTCATCGGGCTTCCCCATCCAATCCTCTTCGGCGCTCTCGCCGCCATTTGCCGCTTCGTCCCCTACATCGGAGTTCCGGTCGCCGCCGTCACTCCCATCCTTCTCTCCATCGCGGTCTTTCATGGATGGGAACACACCATCCTCATCGCCGCCAGCTTCACTTTCCTTGAAGTCGTCACCGGCAACTACCTTGAGCCACACATCTACGGACGCCACACCGGCCTCTCCTCCCTTGCCATCCTTATCGCCGCAGCTTTCTGGACGCTTATCTGGGGACCGGTGGGCCTGGTCCTCTCCGTTCCCCTTACCGTCTGCCTGGTCGTCATGGGCAGCCATGTTCCCTCCCTCGAATTCCTAGCTGTCCTCCTTGGCGACCAGCCCGCCATCCCCACATACACTTCCTTCTACCAGCGCCTCCTTGCGCACGACGAACGCGAGGCCGCCTCGATCCTCGATTCCGCACTCAAAGATCAGCCCCTCGTCTCCGTTTATGACTCCGTCCTCATACCCGCCCTCACCCTCGTTGAAAAAGCGCGGCAGCAGGGCGAACTCGATAACGCCACTCTCCAGTTCATCCGCGACAGCACCTCCAACATGGTCGACGAGCTTGGCTTTCGCGCATTGGAAGAACAGAACCAATCCTCAACAAAAAGAACTGAGCCCCAGCGCGACGCATCCCTTCCTGAATCCGCTAACGCCGCCAACTCGGGTCCCGCCTCCCAGGCTCCTGATACATCAGCCCCTCGCGACGTTAAGGTCGCAATCCTTCCGGTTCGCGATGGCGCTGACGCCCTCGTATCCACCATGCTTGCCCAGGTCCTCTCGCTCGCGGGCTTCAACGCCACTGCACACCCCATCGTCTCCATTGACGAATCAGTGCACGTGGTTACCGAACAGAAGCCGGCAATGGTCTTTCTGTCAGGAATGCCTCCCGTCGCCATGGCCCGGGCCAACCGCCTCTATCGCAGCCTCCGTACCGCCAATCCCGACCTCAGGATCGGCCTCGGTATTTGGAACTACACCGAAGATCCCACCCGCCCCGCCCAGATGATCAGCCGTACCGAAGCGCTCCACGTCTCCTCATCGCTGGGAGACGCCGTGGCACAGGCCGAATCCCTTGCTGAACCCGGACCTGCCGTTCCCGAACCCTTCGACTCGAGTCCTCAATTGGTCGGCACCCCCAACGACACCGCCGCTTAGAACAAAGCTGCCATCCTGAGTGGCGCGAAGGACCCGCTTCTCGACAAAGCTGTCATCATCAGTCCACGGGGACCCAGGGCGCAGTCTTCCGCATGCGGTTGGTAGCCCTGGGGATGGTAAGCGCTGGGGGTGGTAAGCAAAGGCCCCGCCTTTCTACAAGCCGTCCAAGTTCGCAACCTCCCCTCCCAGTTGCCTCACGCCGCCAATAGCGCTACCGTTGAGCCGTGGCGCCACTCCCGTTTCCCCGTCTGTTTGGTTCGAGCGGCCGCCGTGCCGTCGAGTCAATCTCCTCGCGTCGAACCTTCGAAGATGTCATCCTTCCGCCCTCTACTCGTCGTGCTCTTGATCTCGCCCTTGCCCAGGTGACACAGCACGACCTCATCTTCAACCGCTGGGGCCTCGGTGAGCGCCATCCCACCGGCCTCGCGCTCGCCTTCAACTTCGCCGGCCCTCCCGGCACCGGCAAGACCATCTGCGCCGAAGCCATTGCGCACTCCCTCGGCCGCCGTCTCCTCCTCGTCCGCTATGCCGAACTCGAATCGATGTGGATGGGCGAGACGCCGAAAAATATCGCCGCCATCTTCACCAAGGCGCGCGACGAAAAAGCCGTGCTGTTCTTCGACGAGGCCGATGCCATCGCGGCACGCCGGTCTACCTCCGTCGACAGCGCCATCCAGCGCGAGTCCAACACCATCGTCAGCGTGCTCCTGCAGGAACTCGAAACCTACAACGGCGTCGTCATCTTCGCCACCAACCTCGCCGCCAATTTCGATCCCGCATTCGAGCGCCGCATCCGCACGCATGTCCTCTTTGAAATGCCCGGCGAAGCCGAACGAGAGCAGATCTGGCGCGTCCAATTACACCCTTCACGGACACCCCTCGCCCCTGACGTGGATTTCGGCGCCTTGGCCCGCCGCTACCCGGTCAGCGGTGGCGACATCCGCAACGCGGTTCTCAAAGCCGCCCTTGCCGCCGCTGCCGAGCCAGTTCCCGATTCATCGAAACAGATTCATCAGCGTGACTTCGAATCCAGCATGGAGGAAGTGATTGCCGCCAAACGCGTCATGCGGCAATCGCTCTTCGCCGATGAAGCGCTCGCACTACCCGCCGCGGCCGCCGCACCCATCACCACATCACCACGCACCATCCCGTTCGTATCCAACGCCCTTGCCGCCTGCGCTCTACTCGTCGCTCTCATCGCGTTGGTGATGGTCCTCTTTAAGTGATGTCAAGTCGATTTATTTTCGGGCTCTCGTCAACACTCTTCTTTGCACCCACTTACGCCAGCTCTTCGTTTGCAGGTATTTCGGCACAACTTGGTACTCTCGGAAGAGGATTCAATCGCGAAAAACCGGGGCATAGGCAGCGAGAGTAAGGATAGTGCAACCCCTTTAGACAGAAGACTTTACGGGTTAAGTTCAATCCTGTCAGTGGGTTAACCGAACCCCTTTCCCGCTAAGTCTTTTAATATGAGGAATTTGATTTATATTTTCTGTGGTCTGACTGCAACCGAAAGGTTGCGCACATCCACTTGCGGCTGGCTTGCTTGCAGGTATTGCCGGCACAACTCGATGTTCTCTGAAGATGGATCGCGAAAACCGTGCTCGCCTCATAGGTACCGCAGTCATGTAGAGCAACTCGTTTAGAAAGAGGAATTTACGGGTAAGTGTAATCATATCAGAGGGTTAAGCGAACCCCTTTCCGCTAAGTCGTTTTGATTTGAGGATTTTGATCTTATTTTTTCTGTTTGACTGAGTGCAACCGGAAGGTTGCGCATTGTTCATGCCGGCGATCTGCAGTTTCATTCTTCCGGGAAGTAATTCTGGCCGAAGCCATAATGTGTGATCAGAGTCACAGGCGGGAAGTAAATTCTGCTTCGATAGGGGTTTGCCTTTCTCGCTCCATCCTCAATTCGGCCCGGATCGGCAGAGAGAGTGATTAATGTCACTTTCTCCGAGCGATCACTGTGGCACCCTCAGTTTCATTACAGGAAATGGATGTTTACAGATGGATCTGCTCGAGAAGCTGCGTTCCAACCTCGAACACTTTCGAAACAGTCCCGATTTTGGAGATGCCGAAACCGTGGAAGCGATCTGCCGGCATCTGGCAATTCGCATCCGAGAAACTGAAGGATGGGTCCGAATGATCGAAGCAGAACAACCAGGCCCGGGCATACAGTTCCAGGCGAAGGCGGCCTAGCCATGTCACTTTTTGAATACCGCAAGGCTCCTGCAAGCGAGACAAAAGCAGACGCGCTGGAAAAGCTGCGCGCCACGCTGAACCGATTGAATGCCGATCCGGAAGACACGCCGGGAATCGCCGACCTCAAGCATATCCTCGCCGCTAAGGATTGCCGAATTGGAACGCAAAACAGCGTGAATAACTCAGAAAAGGCCGCTTAATGATTACTGTCATCTGGATCTTCGTAGCCGAGTCGGACAAAGCAAAGCCGCTGACTTTCGAGCAGCTTGAAAACGCGCAGGAAGATGACAATTGCGAGACCAACCGGCAACTGATAGGCCTGTATGAAGGCCGGAACCGCGTATTGCCGATCGAATGAATAATATCCGCCTTTCCGATTTGCGTAGACTCTCCGCCACGTCGCCCTGCACTCCGCCGTGTCAAACAGCGTTTAGCGGCATGGCGGATGCGCGATGCGCAAATGTGCGCCTCGGATGCGCAGAAATATTTTCGCGGTGCGTTGCATCTTTCCCGCACCTTCGGTGTTCGAATCTAGCAGAGGTTAGTAGTCAGAAAGAGGGTTAGCGATATGCTGATCGTTACAACTATCTACTCGATGGAATTAGAGACAGCGAAAAAACTCTCCGCCGAATCGCCTGCCGGGGAGAGCGCCGTTCACCTGCCGGGTGATGACCGCGAGTTCCTTGGAATCTACCAGGGACAGAGCCGTGTCACAGGAAAAGAGAACCGGGATTAAAGAATTAAAGGAAAAAGCTATCCAGGGCGAAGCGGATCCCTCCCCCAGCCCGTTGAAACGGGACTAACTCGAACGCTCCGCATGTCGGCGAATTTCACAAAGGAAAATCAGTCAGGAACCCTGACCACTTCACGCTGCTTGAAAGGTGTCTGCGTGGATAAACGAAAATGTTCGCGCGGGTGCATCTTCTTTGCCGCGAAAGGATTCCAATCAGGAAGCGGTATGTAGAAGCGAGCAAGGGGCCTGACTGATCCGCCAAGAAAGGTCCGATTAATGTTAGTTGTTACCAGTATCTATTTTGCGAAATTAGAACCTGTCCGTGAGCCGGCAACGGGCAGGGTTATCGAGAAGCAGGTTTCAGATCTTGCAGGGGCCGATCGTAAGATTGTAGGTCTCCACCAGGGCAGCAGCCGGGTAAAACCAGGCGGCAGCTCCTGAGGTCGTCTTTTTCCAATCAAAATTTGTCCTGCAATCAAGGTGGTCTTGGCTGGCTCCCGCTCCCCGTTTCCTATCGCACCTCGTAAGTCATTTAAATAGAATATGTTTACGTATAAGTATAATGAATTGAGCATTTTACCGGAAAGGTGAAATGGGCTCCCGGCTGCCTTGGTCTCTGGACATACGTCTCTAGTCCCCGAATTTGAACCCTCTCCGGACGCACATCCATCCAACGATGTGTCATGACAACCTCAACCGCCTCAACACCGCAGATTCGCGCGCTCGGCAACTCCGACCTCCGCCTCACCCCGATCGGCTTCGGTGCCTGGGCGATCGGAGGAGGAAACTGGGAATTCGCCTGGGGGCCGCAGGACGACAACGAATCCGTCGCCGCCATTCATCGCGCCCTCGACCTCGGCATCAACTGGATCGATACTGCCGCTATCTACGGCCTTGGCCATTCGGAAGAAGTCGTCGCCAGGGCGCTGAAGACGACTAGCCACAAGCCATACGTTTTTACCAAGTGCTCCATGCGCTGGCATGGCGACCGCTCGATCTACCGTTCACTCCGCGCAAGCTCGCTGGAAGAGGAGCTGCACGCATCCCTTCGCCGCCTCGGCCGCGATACCATCGATCTCTATCAAATCCATTGGCCCAATCCCGATGAGGAGATCGAAGAAGGCTGGGCAGCTCTGGCGAAATTCAAAGAGCAGGGAAAGATCCGCTTTATCGGCGTATCCAACTTCAACGTCGAGCAGATGAAGAGAGCGCAGACGATCGCGCCAATCACCAGTCTTCAACCTCCGTACTCCATGCTTCGCAGAGCCATCGAGCAGGAGGTCCTGCCATTCGCCAAGGCCAACAACATCGGTGTAATCAACTATTCGCCAATGGTCTCCGGCCTTCTTACAGGCAAAATGACCGCCGATCGTGTCGCCTCATTTCCTCCTGACGACTGGCGCAGGCGCGCCGTGGAGTTCAACGAGCCCCGTCTCACCCGCAATCTGCGCCTGGTTGAATTGCTGCGGGAGATTGGCAGACCTCACAATCTGGAGCCGGGAGTTGTCGCAGTCGCCTGGACGTTGCATCATCCGGCCATAACCGCGGCAATCGTCGGAGGTCGAAGCGCCCAGCAGGTTGAGGGTCTCGCCCCCGCACTCTCCTTCAGATTGACAGAAGACCAGTACAACAGTATCAATGCCTTCCTGGAAGCGAACCCGGTCTAGCTTCCCGCAGGCCAAACGGCTTTGTGATGTCGAGGTTCATCCGCAAATGAGAAGCCCCGGCAGGCGCCGGGGCTTCGGTATTTTGGGTCGGAATGCCTTACATTGCTGCGACGAAATCGGGAACGAGAACTGCCGCGTTCTCCTGCAGCAACTGGGTCATGCGTGCTGCCATGCCGGTATACATCGAGGCAGCGCGGAATGCATTCACCCGGACCCCTTCGCTGGCTTGGCTGAACGCATATTGTGTGAGAGCCATGAGGACGCAGACTCTGATCTGCATCGCATCGCTGCGCAAAGTCTCGACCAGCACGCGATCGATGTTCTCGCAGTTTCTGGTTGCGTAGTCGGCCATCTCCAGCATCACCTTGGCGTTCTGGTACATGACCCACAAGCCGCGCGGACCCTGCATGCGCGTCCATGTCTCTTCGGGAGTCGAGGTCAACCCTTCCTTCCAGAGGAACTGGTCGCTCAATTCGCGAGCGCTCCAGTCTGGCCGGAGTTTCGCCATCAGACACTCCCAGGTCTCGGAATTCCGGCGACGAACACTCATTCGCCAGCGTCCCAAGTACAGAGCAACCAAGACAACTGCACCGATTTGAAGCAGCGGGAAGATCATAGTAGCCCCTGGTTCAGCAATTAGTAACCATCATACACAACTTTTCTCGCTGAACAGTCGTTCGTCGTTCCTACCACTAGTAGCAGAAAAATCATGCTTTGTGGACTATTTTCTGCAAATCCCAGCGAAAGCCCCCTTCCAGGGGTAATCCACTTCAATGGTCACATGAGTAACTTAAAGTAACCTTAATCTAGAGTAAATCACACTTTCGGGTTGCCGAATGGCTAGAAGGGTGAGAAAGCCAAATTTGCTGGAATGTGTCGTTTGGGGAAATCTGAATGGGTAAGAATTACTCGAAAAAAGGAAGCTCGCCGCCATGTGGAAAAAACAGGACGTATGGGAAATCAGTTTAAGGCTTTCCCTTTTTGAATTCGGAAGACCCGGTCATTGCGACTCGGGTGCTGCGCGCCTGACCGGCGAGTGCCAGTAGGAAGCTCTGCATCTGAGGAGTGAATTCGCGCCTCTCCGGTTCCTTCTGTGCGAAGCTCACAATCCAATACACCATCGAGAGGATGTAACTTCCTGTCACAATCTGGTCGAGCAGGTGGTATTGATCCGGGTTGCCGGCACCTTGATTCATATGCAGCAGCGTCACAGACAACCCAACGAGTGCATAAAAGCCGAGACCCGTGGCGATTTGCAGCTCTCGGTCGCGCCAGCCAATCGATAACAATTGGCTACACCCGGCCAGCGCGAGAAAGAAGACGATCCACAGGACGGAATTTGTGATGTCCAGCTGCATGATGTGCTGGCTCGCGGGATTCCATTGGGCAATTCCGGCCGGTTTGGCGAAAGGCCAGATGAGCATAAAGGCCAGCGCGAGCAATCCCAGGATCAATAGAAAGGTCCAGCGCGGCAAAGATGAGCGAATAGGCTTGAGCACTGACAGCGAGAGTTCCATCAGAACAAAGAACATGAAGACCGAATCTATGATGGAGACCACAAGGAAAACTTGCTCATACCTATGTGGAGCGGTCAGGAATCTGGAGAGAGAAAGATTTACGCCCTGAAGGAGAAGAAGCCAAACCAGGTAGGAGAAAAATAGGGGAAGCGTCTTATAGACTCGCCTGAAGACCAGAAAGGCAATAACACCTGTCTGAATGAGAATGGAGACGAGTTCGAGAGCGTTATCTGGGATCATCGTCTGCCTACCGACTTATATATCGACAGAGAATCCCCTTAAGGTTAACAGTCCTTTGTGCCGATCTCGGACAAGAATCAAACCTTGGTCACCATCTTCAGCACCTTATGCGGTCGGTTTCGGGCTTGGAATGCCCGGGATGTATGCCGTCGGTTTAGGGCTCGGAATTCCCGGAATGTACGCTGTCGGTTTAGGACTGGGAATGCCCGGGATATAGGCCGTCGGCTTTGGACTCGGGATGCCTGGGATATAGGCTGTCGGCTTGGGACTGGGAATACCCGGGATATAGGCCGTGGGCTTTGGACTCGGGATGCCTGGGATATAGGCTGTCGGCTTTGGACTCGGGATGCCCGGAATGTAAGCCGTCGGCTTTGGACTTGGAATTCCCGGAATGTAGGCACTAGTCGCAAGCCCGTTATGCGCGGGCAAATAATGCGTGGATGGCGCTGCAACCGCAACACTTGCGGACAGAGCGAGAGCCGAACCAAGAGCCACGCATGAAACTTTCCATGACGAGAACATATTGGAGACACCTCAACGTGTACAACGGAACCTGCAGGAAAGACTAACGCATACGGTGCAATCCGGTACAACAAAAGTACTGAGAAATGAGAAAAAAATTGCCAGATAACGTTTTCCCGTACCATATTGCGATAAAAACGACCTAAAGCTACCTAAATGGTCACGTTACGACGAACTCGCTTCGGCCCCTGAGATAGAATCGGGCGCAAACCGATAGAACGGCTGGTCGATAGAAATCGCGCAACCACGTACGTCGCTTACACAGCAGGAGCTGGCTTGATCCCTGGTTTTCGTACCGCATTCAATCAACGGTTCACGCGCGAAAATTATGCAAAGCTAGGCGCGTTACTTGAAGAGCGATGCGGGGCGGCTGTGCAATTCCGGGTCGCTGAGACCCCCATTTTTGTCGAAAAGTCTCTTCTCGAGGAGATGGCTGAACAGGGATCCGCAATGACACGATTTTTGATGTCGGATCCCGAGTACCTTGCCGAGGCAAAGAGTGCTATCCCTGCCGGATATGACGTTCCGGGCCAGACCATGCATCCGCATTTTCTGACTGCAGACTTCGCCCTGGTGCGTTCCGAATCAGGCGATCTTGTTCCGAAGCTAGTTGAGATTCAAGCATTTCCCTCCGTATTCGGCTACCAGGTTGAACTGTGCAATGCTTACCGCGAAGCTTTCAACCTTTCGGGGACGCTTGGCATGTTCCTCGGCGGCCTCGAAGAAGCTTCTTACTGGGAGCTGCTGCGGCGGACAATTCTTGGAAGTCATAGACCCGAAAACGTGGTCCTTATGGAGATCGACCCGTACAGGCAGAAGACTTATCCGGACTTTCATGTAACTTCTCGTCATTTGGGTATCCCGATCGTCGACATAACTATGGTTGAGCCGGTTGGCAGGAGGTTGCACTACCGCAACGCAACAGGCGGGCTGGTTCCGATTCACCGTATCTATAACCGGGCGATCGCCGATGAATTGATTTCGCGCAAAGTTCGGCCAGGTTTCGATCTTACGCAGTCCTGGGACGTGGAATGGGCAGGGCATCCGAATTGGTATTTCCTTATTAGTAAATATTCGATTCCTCGGCTTTCCCAGTCCGGGCTCTTTCCAGCGGTTCCTCCCGCAGTGTTCGTCGATGACTTCCTCTCTGGCGGCGGCGAGGAAGCGCTCAGGCGAATCGGAGTCCCCCTGCCGGCGAGCCGTGGCGGCGAGACAATTTACGACAATCTATTGCTAAAACCGCTGTTTTCGTTTGCCGGAAAGGGAATTGAGTTTGAGCCCTCCCGGGCTCACCTGGAGGCGATTCCTCAAGAGGAGCGCGGTAGCTTCATCCTGCAGCAGCGCATGCACTTTGAGCCTACGATCGAAACTCCGTTCGGATTGACGCAGGCCGAGATCCGCATCCTTTATGTTTGGCCGGATGGCGGTGAATTGACGCAGGTGTTGTCGCTGGTTCGTCTGGGACGCGGAAAGATGATGGGTGTAGACCACAACAAGAATCAGGAATGGGTAGGTGGATCGGCAGGTTTTTATATATGATCTGGAGGCGGATCCTGAAATGGGCATGGTGCCGTATTCCCCAGATGGAGTTACTTATCCGATTACCACTTTTAAACTTTCGTGCTCTAGGTTCGGCCGTAGAAGTTGTATACATTCAGCAGTGGTAGAAAAAGCGGAAAAGGATATCGCATGACGGAAATCTCGAAAACGACCCCTACAGAGGATGAGAGCGAGACAGGGCGCGGCACGTTTCTCAAAGAAGTTCGATGCGCAGTACGGTTTCCGCTTTCCCTCCCTGTTGAGCTGTCTGAGGATCAACCTCAGGATTCTCCTGCAATCACCCGCAATGTTTCCGCGAACGGGGTTCTGCTTGAATTGAGCGGTCCGCTCAACGTCGGAGATGAGCTTGATTTCAATTTGAGAATGCCAGGAAGTGTGCTTGGCACTCCCCAAGATGTGTTAGTTCACTGTCGTGGACGTGTGGTACGCTGCTCCATAAGCCAAAGTCACTATCAGGCTGCTGCCACTATTGATGAGTATCATTTCGTGGAGCAGTAAGCGCCCTGTTTTGACGGCAGTAGCAGCCCCTATGGAAATTCTCGACGAGACACCTGACGGCGAAATACTGGACACGCCAGTAAAGCCGGGAACTATCCGCATTATCCTTGCGGATTCCCAAGCGATTTACCGCGTTGGGATTCGCAAAATCTTTGCGCTCGAAGACGACATTCGTGTTGTGGCCCAGGCCGACTCTCTGGATAATCTCCGGTCCGCTCTGGAGCGCCATCCAGCCGATGTGGTACTGCTGGAAGGCGGATTACTGACAGGGGCTCCAAATGCGATTCCAGAGCTGCTTCGAGTGTCGCCGGATGTCAAGCTCATCGTGCAAGCGGTCAACAACGAAGAGAGTCAGACAGTAGAGCTCTATCGCCGCGGTGTCCGCGGTATCATTTCGCGTTCCATATCGCCGGATCTGCTGGTGCGCTGCGTTCGGCGCATCGCCACCGGTGAAACATGGATCGACAACCAGGCAGTGAACTGGGTGATTGATGCTTATCGTGCCCAGGCCGCCGCCCTGGTCAGTCCCCGGACGCAGCCCCGTCTGTCGCCCAAGGAAACCGCGATCATCACCTGCATCACCCAGGGAAAGCGGAACAAGGAGATCGCGTTCCAACTGGGCACTACTGAGCAGGTCATCAAGAACTATCTTCGCAAGATCTATGACAAGCTGGGCGTTTCCGACAGGCTTGAACTGGCGTTGTACTGCCTGCACAACAAGATCATCAAGTCCGATGCGGACGAAGTTGTGGTGGCCCAGAAGATCGTCTCCCGCTAGACTGGCGGCATCATGATGTACGTCGGCGCTGCTTTTGCAGCGCCGATGCTTTTTGAACTCACTCTTAAACGATCAAGCCACTTCGCATTTGTCGCCCGCACAGCTTACCGGCGCCTGAGTATCGTTGCAATTCCGGCGCGCCAGTTCGAGGAGGCGGATGAATTCCACCAGTTCTTTCTGATTGAGGTGGCCCAGCAACTCTTTCGGCATGCGGTTAATCTCATCGTCCATCTTGCCAAGAAGGTCGAGCCCGGTGGATGAGATCTGGGTCCAGACCACCCTTCGATCACGTTTGTCGCGTTGCTGCCTGATGAGCCTCAGCACTTTCATTCGGGCCAACAAACGAGTGATATCCGGTTCGGCGGTGATCATGCGTTCGCCAATGGCACTGCACGTGAGGCCCTGCGAACCAGCCCCTCGCAAGATGCGGAGAACGTTGTATTGGGTACTGGTTATGCCCCAGTGGCGTGTCCTGCGCTGAAAGGCCCTTTGCAGGCAGTCCGCAGTTCGCATCAGATTCAAGAGCGCCTCTTCCTCGACACTCGAAAAAGGTCGCTGTTGCGCGATCTCCTGTTTCAACGGCGCCATCGCATTCGGTCCCCGGCCACTAGATTACTGCGCGAGCCCCTCTGATGGGGCCCGCCCTTGTTATTGCTTCACTACATCAAGTTCTATGCTGAGCTGGACGTCATCGCCCAACATTGCCGGGGGAGTTTTCGCGCCGATTCCAAACGCGGTCCGGCTGACCGTGGTGGTGGCCGAGAAGCCTGCGTGCATCTTGCCCCCCATACCAGGAACGGGTCCCGTCGGCCCCACCACTTGAAGCACCACGGGCTTGGTCACACCGTGGAGCGTAAGGTTTCCGTTCACGGTCAGACCGCCGTCAGACTTGGCTACACTGGTGCTCACAAAAGTCGCGGTGGGGAACTGGGCCGCATCGAAATAATTCGCGCTCTTCAGATCGGAATCGCGAGGAGCCACGCCAGTGTCCACGGTGTTTACATCGATAGTGACGTTCACCGTGGATTTGGTGACATCCGCGGCATTCCACACAATTTCGCCGCCGATATTGCCGAACCTGCCATGCACCTTTGAGAGGCTCATGTGCAGAATGCCGAAGTCGACCTCGCTATGGGCCTTGTCGGGGGTCCAGGTGGATGTCTGAGCTACTGCGGATACGGGGAGTGCAAGAGCAAGGGAGGCAAGCATCCATGCCGAAAATTTCATTTTTAGTGTCCTCTCTTAAGCCTGATCATCTGGGCGCCAGGGGCTGATGGATGGGACCAACGGCCGGTCCATCGATAGCAAGACCGGTGTCGGAGGTGGAGTTGCAGACCGCAACTGCATGTCCTGTTGGACGCTGAGCCGCGAATATTTGTTTCAACAAATATTTTAGGAAGTGAAACTATGGTGGCTGCGAGGTTTGCCAAAATCTACGGCCCTCAGAAAAATTCACGAAATCTGTAAAGTCCTCATTCGAATGAGTTTTGACAAATGGGGGTCGTCTATATCGCAGATATTAAACGGTTTAATTTGTAAAATACTCAAAATATTTGACTTAGCTTCTTGTGTTCAGCGCTTTGCATAAGAGGTTTGGAAGACCTACGAACCTAAAAAAATTCCCAAAAATCTGTAAAGTCCTCATTCGAATAGGTTTCGACAAAGGGGGTCATCTATATTGCACATACTAAGTGACTTAATCTGTAAAATGCTCAAAACATTTGACTTAGCCTCCCTGTTTTTCAGCGCTTTGCATTCTTTGTCAGACCTCGTTTCCCGCGAATTTCTCACGGTTCGCAGTACAGGCGACCGGGCGACCGCGGCAATTGCCACTGAAGATAGTTTAGAGAATTCGACGAATCAGGCTGCAAAAGCACCGAGATCTTTTTCACAATGGAATGAAGGAGATGGGCTGTTTTTGCTTATGGCGATGCTTGACGTGCGGTTGAGACGCCTGAAGGCCTTTTTCGAAACCCGTGGTCTGTTATTCTCCCGGCAGATGTCACTCCTACAAGACTTTCGGCGTCTTAGCCCGGTGCAACGCCACACCTTCACCGCGGCGTTTCTCGGCTGGACTCTGGACAGTCTTGATTTCTTCCTGCTGATTTTCTGCGTTAAGGCCATCTCGGTCGATTTCGGGGCGAAGCCATCGGACGTGCTGAGTGCCGTGTTCCTGACCCAGGCTTTTCGTCCGGTTGGAGCTCTGCTGTTTGGAGTGCTCGCGGACCGGTATGGCAGACGCCCGGTACTGATGTTCAATATCCTCTGCTTTTCGGTGATCGAACTTGCCTGTGCGTTCGCACCTTCGCTCGCGGTGCTGCTGGTGTTGCGTGCTTTGTTTGGAATCGCCATGGGTGGCGAGTGGGGTGTGGGTGCGGCGCTGGCGTTTGAGACCCTGCCGAAGGAAGGCCGGGGGAGCTTCTCCGGGGTTCTGCAGGAGGGATATGCGGTCGGTTCGATCCTGGCTTCGGGCGCTTTTGCTTTGCTCTTTCACTCGATCGGCTGGCGCGGATTGTTCATACTTGGAGCTTCTCCGGCATTGCTCGCGTTCTATGTGAACGCCCGCGTGCACGAGTCGCCGGTGTGGCTTGCTGCTGAGCACAAGCGGCGTGCGGAACCGGGGCGCCAGGCTTTCACAAACAGAATGGGAATGATCACTTCATTTCTGCCGACATTCCTTTTCCTAGTGCTTTTGATGACCGCGTTCATGTCGTTTTCGCATGGCACGCAGGATGTATATCCGACGTTTCTCGAGGTGCAGATGGGGCTGGCCCCGCGCATTGTAGGAACGATCGGGGTGATATATGGCTTTGCGCAGATCGCGGGCGGCATTGTGTTCGGCGGTCTTTCAGAGAAGTGGGGCCGGAAGCGAGCGATCATCGTAGCGGCGTTGCTGTCGCTCGTGGCAATTCCGGCGTGGGCGTATGGACGATCCGCTGTAACGCTTGCAATTGGCGCGGTGGTAATGCAGTTCATGGTGCAGGGAGCGTGGGGAGTTGTGCCGGCGTATCTTGCCGAACTGACGCCTGCGCCGATTCGCGCGACTGCTCCGGGGTTAGCCTATCAACTTGGTGGACTGGTCACGTCGTGGAATGTTAAAGCACAGGCGCTGGCCGCGGAGAAGTGGGGCGGCTATCCGCATGTCTTGGCTATTACCGTGGTTATCGTCGCCCTTTCGCTGGCTCTACTCGCTTCCCTCGGGCACGAGGTCAGAGGGAAGGATATGGCCTCGGATTGAAGCTGAAGAGCTGCTCAGGGCGCACGAAGAGGGATCGCCGTCCTGGATGAGGGGCAGCGCCATCCGGGGCCATGAGAACATGGCCGAGTAGGCGCGGCCCTCCGGGACGCGGGCTTGTGAAGGTTTGTTCCCCCCAGGGTTCCGTCAGCTGCGCGGACTGCACCCTGGGCTATTTTCGAGTCGCCCCTCCGGGGCGACTGCCGATTCTTGCTCTTCCGCTTTCGGCTGGGGCGAGAATGGGGAACCCGGAATCGTTTGGACGATTCGATGAATCGATCCGCTCACCGGCCGTAGCGTGCGGTCAGTTCACCGCGCGCGAGAATGTGACCCTGCATAGCGGACTCCACCAGCGAACGCGGGGCGCCTGCAGGCACATCGAGCTCGTTATCCAAAGCGTACAAGGTGAAGACGTAGCGGTGGGGCTTTCCTTGTGGAGGGCAAGGACCGCCGTAGCCGATCTTGCCGAAGTCTGTCTTGCCCTGACGAGAGCCGTTGGCCAGCTGGGCTTGTCGGGGCACGCCTGCGGGAAGTCCGCTGGTGTTTGCGGGCAGGTTGTAGAGCACCCAATGCGTGAAAGTGCCACCGGGCGCGTCAGGATCGGTGACGGTCAGGGTAAGGGCTCTGGCACCGTCCGGGGGCAACTGCCACGACAACACAGGAGACTGGTCTTCGCCATCGCAAGTGCACTCTTTCGGCACGGTGCCATTTTGCAGGCTCGCGCTGGAGAGAGTAATGACGTCACCGGAGGCGGCTTCGATCGCGTAACCGCTGTTTCGGCAGCCAGCAAGGAACGGAACGGCGAGAAGAAGAGCGAGGAGCAAGAGAATTCGCCAGAGGAGGCCTGTGTCGATGTGAATGTGTTTGAAGGGATGAATCGATTCGTAGAGGTGCATGGTTTGCCTCCTTTCCACGCTGCATTTGCTATGGCCCCTAAATCCTGGCGACAAGTATAGTCTCGATCGGGACATGCAAGTCGAGAGGGTGCGGGATCGATTTAGATGGGCCGGCGGGTTGAGAACGAGATATCCGAATGGCACCCAAGGGGCCATGGGCAGGCGCAAATCATGTCAAATGAGATGCGTTGGGGGAAATTTGTCTCTTCTTAACATGGGTTGGTGCACAATCAGATGTAGGAGATCTTTCAGAATTGCCACGCATCCACTTCCAGCAGCAACTCGCGGAACTCAAAGACAAGATCCTGGCCATGGCCGCACTAGCGCAGCAAACGGTTGACTCTGCGGTCGATGCGTACATTCAGAGGGACCGTGTGCTTTGCCATTATGTGAAGCAGAACGAAACGGCCATCAACGCCGCACAGCGCGAACTGGATGAGATGGCGTATGAACTGCTGGCGAAGGAACAGCCGATGGCGATCGATCTGCGGTTCATTCTGGCGGTGATCAAAATCAACGGGGATCTGGAACGAATCGGCGATCAGTCGATGGGTATAGCGCGACGGACGCGCGACATCATGAAGACGGAACCGGTTGAACTTCCGGTGGACTACGCAGCTATGGGCGAGTGCGCGGGACGAATGATTCGAACGTCGATACTCGCGCTGCTTGAGGGCGATGCGCGAATCGCGGATTCGGTTCACGAGATGGACGATGAGATCGACCGGATGAATCGCAGCGCACAGGCAGATCTGCTGAGACTGATTCAGGAACAGCCGCAGTACACGCAACAGGCGATGATCGGGCTGATGGTGTCGCGGAGCCTGGAGCGGATTGCGGATCACGCAGCGAATATTGCCGCAGACGTAATTTTCTGGATACGGGGCGCCGACGTGCGGCACCAGCTGAGTTTGTCGATGGATTAGACGGATCCCTTTGAGGGCCGGGAACGGAGATCAGGGCGTCGCTTCTGCCAGGAAGCGACGCCCTTTGATTTTGCGGTGGGCAGAATCTGTTTTGCGTAGGAACACCCAGAGAAACCAGTCTCCAAGTCTAGTAGAAGTTGCAGTTCAATTCCCAGGCGATGGCCGCTAGGCTTTGCCGTAGGCTGGATCAATTTTTCTGAAATCGCGAAACGACTTAAACGCGCTGCGGTGTTGTGTGTGTTCGGCAGGCACGTTTCTCGTTTCCGGTTCAGGTAGAGCCGGTGGTGTATGTCCGGGGTACGGATTACTGGTTAACGCTTACGGTTGCTTTAGCTCGATACAGCTCACCGCGAGAACAGCAATGGAGGGTTATGAATTTGCAACATAGAGAAGTTGGCAAATTGGTCACGGCAGCTCTGGCCCTGGTGTTTAGCACTTCGGTTTTGGCCCAGGGGCCGGCAGACGAGACGGTGGTGAATCGCGGTGCGTCGACGTCGACGAGCGAGAGGGCACTTCCGGACGCGCCGTCGCCGTCAGCGGCGTACCAGGGTTCTGTGTACTCCACTGGACAAACCTCCGGTGACTGGCGCCTCGGGATCTCGTTTTACGGATGGTTTCCCGGAATGCATGGAACCCTTGGAGCTCTAGGCCATAATGCCAGCGTCCATGTTCCTTTCACCGATGTCTTTCAATCCCTGAAAGGGGTCATACCGATTGCAGTCGAGGCCGATAAGGGGCGCTTCATTATGCCGGTGGATTTCCTTTGGATGAAACTGGGCGTCGACAACGGGATCCCCATCAACGACTTTGGCCAGACTTCAATTGACACGCGCCTTACACAGTCGATCCTCACGCCGAAAGCAGGGTTCAGGCTCATTGACGCCGATCATCTGAAGTTCGATGCTCTCGGCGGAATTCGCTATTGGTATTTGAGCCTGGACAACACGCTGCAGCCCTCGGGCCTCGGTACTTCGAAATCCACGCAGTGGGTTGATGGACTCGGCGGAGGCCGCTTCATACTGCCATTCGGTGAGAAGGCAGCCGTGACGATTGCAGGCGATGCCGGCGCAGGCGGAGCTAATCTTGATTACCAGCTTGTGGGCTTGCTCAATTTCAACATCACTCCCAAGTTTGGGCTTGGTGTTGGATGGCGTTACCTGGATGTGGACTACCAACCGACCACGAATCAATTCGTCTTTGACACTGTGACAACTGGCGCGCTTGCTGGACTGACCTTTAACACCGGAGGCAAGCCGCCGGTTCCACCGACAATGTCGTGCTCGACATCGCCCGCGCAAGTGTATCCGGGGGATCCGGTCACGGTGACGGCGAGCCCCGCAGGTTTGAATCCGAAGCTGAACGCGCTGTATACGTGGAGCGGTGACGGCGTTGCCGGGAACGGAACGACGGCGAACGTGAACACGAGCAGTCTGAAGCCTGGAACGTATACGGTCCAGGGCGGACTGAAGGAAGGCAAGCCGGGCAAGGAAGGGCTCAAGCCGTGGCAAGTTGCGGGTTGTTCGACTTCCTACACGGTGAAGGAATACGAAGCGCCCACGATCAGCTGCTCGGCGAATCCGACAGATCTGAAGCCGGGTGATACGGCCACGGTAACGGCGCAGGGTGTCAGCCCACAGAACCGTCCTTTGACGTACAGCTACCAGGCTTCGGGTGGAACGATCAGCGGCGAGGGAGGCACAGCGACGTACTCTTCGTCGGGTGCATCCACCGGTCCGGTGCAGATCACCTGCAGCGTGTCGGATGATAAGGGCCACACCGTGTCGTCGACGTCTAGCGTCAGCATACAGGCGCCGCCACCACCACCGCCGCCACCACCACCGCCGAGCCTGTTGCTGCACAGCGTCTTCTTCCCGACGGCTCTGCCGAATGAGAAGCGACCGGATAAAGGGCTGGCCGCAAGTCAGGAGCAGATCCTCACTTCACTCGCAACCGATTTCAAAAACTACCTGCAGGTGAAGCCGGATGCGCGCCTGACACTGACAGGGCATGCAGATCCGCGCGGCGGAGACAAGTACAACAAGGCACTCTCTGAGCGCCGTGTTGGGACAGTAAAGAACTTCCTGGTCACCCAGGGTGTTCCGGAGTCTTCGATCGACACAGTTGCGATGGGCGATTCGAATCCGCTGACAAAGGATCAGGTGAAGGACCTTGTTCAGCAGAATCCTGAACTGACCGATCAAGAGAGAGCGAAGATTCTGCGCAACCTGACCGCTATTTACTTTGCTCAGAATCGCCGGGTTGACGTCACGCTGGCCAACACCGGGCAGCAGTCGGTACAAATGTATCCATTCAACGCGCACGATGCTGGAACGCTTCTGAGCGAGAAGCCTCAGGCACACGCGAAGAAGCAACCGGCTACACCGAAGCAGTAGCAGCGACCGAAGCAAGAGCAACACGTCATTTGCCGGAACAGGCTCGCCTGTTCCGGCAGTTCTTTTTTCGGGCGAATTCGTCACCACGGTGGAACCGCTCGATTCTGCGATTAGCCACATATGGAGGTGAGCATGCAGAAGGCAAGAATTTGCGACGCGGCCATAGGAAACGGCCTTCTGGCGGCACTCTCGATGGTTCCACCGGGTACTCCGGACAGAGAAAGGCTTCGAAAAGAATTCACTTTGCGACGCAAAGGTTGGATAATGGACCGATTCCGAGCCAGCGGTTGGGCCCGGTGCATCGCGAAAGAAGAGCGAGCCAGGCCGGCCCGTTTGATCAATGGCCGACAGGCATGGGATTCGAGTATTTCTACGGATTCCTGGGCGGCGATACCAATCAATGGGAACCGGGGATGCTGTTCCGCAATACCACGGCGATTCGTCCCTTCGAGGGCATCCGGGTTGGAACCTGACGACTGCAATGGCGGACGATGCGATCAGCTACCTCAATCAATTGAACGCGCTCAATCCCGACTTGCCATTCTTTGTCCATTATGTGCCAGGCGGAAATCACGCTCCGCATCATCCGACTCCTGAATGGATAGAGAAGGCGCACAACCTTCATCTGTTTGACAAGGGTTGGAACGCGATGAGGGAGGAGATCTTTGCCAACCAGAAAAAGCTGGGTGTGATTCCGCAGGACGCGCAGCTCACTCCATGGCCTGACGACATTCTGCCTCGCTGGGAGACCCTGAGCGCAGATGAAAGAAGCTCTACATTCGCCAGATCGAGGTATTCGCAGCCTACGTGATGTATACGGATCATGAGATCGGGAGAGTGATCGACGAGGTTGAGCGCGAGGGCAAACTCGACAACACGCTGATCATTTTCATCAGCGGCGACAATGGGGCCAGCGCGGAGGCACGCTTCATGGCACGCCCAGCGAAATCATGGCTTTCAACGGAGTCGATGTTCCTGTTGCGGACCAGCTGAAATACTTCTATGACGCCTGGGGCACCGACAAGACTTACAACCACTATGCCGTGCCGTGGGCATGGGCGATGGACACTCCCTTCAAGTGGACCAAGCAGATTCCGTCGTTCTTCGGTGGAACGACAAACGGAATGGCGATCGCGTGGCCAGGACACATCAAAGATGCGGGTGGAATTCGGAACCAGTTCCATCACGTGATTGACATCGTCCCCACGATTCTGGAAGTGACGGGAATCCCCGCGCCGGTTATGGTTGACGGAATTGGGCAGAAACCGATCGAGGTGGTGAGCCTGTCGTACACCTTCGACAAGGCGAATGCTAATGCACCATCACCGCATCGCACGCAGTATTTCGAAATGATGGAGTACAGGGGCTCTATGACGATGGCTGGATGCTGAGCGCTGTTCCGGTCCGTCCACCGTGGGATCTTGCCAGCGCCGCAATGGCAGATCCTGCCACCGGCTTCAAATTCGAACTCTACGATATGAACCACGACTGGACACAGTACACCGATGTCTCGGCCAAGTATCCGCAAAAGGTCCAACAGATGAAGGATCTGATGTTCGCGGAGTTTGCGAAATACAACGTGTTGCCGCTGGACGCTTCCGTGGCGACTCGTCTCGTTGCCCCGCGGCCGAGCCTGGCAGCCGGACGGAATGTCTTCACGTATTCCGGTACTCCAACCGTCGGAATTCCGCTTGCAGCTGCGCCGAATCTGCTGGGTACATCGTTCACCATGACTGCGGAAATCGATGTGCCGCAAGCCGGAACCGAGAGTGTGATTGCGACCGCGGGCGGTCGCTTTGGCGGATGGGCCTTCTACGTGCTGAAGGCCTGGTAACTACACGATGCAAACCGTGTGACGAAGGACGGCAAGCCCACGTTCGCGAAGGTCTTCGCGGCATCGCAGATGCTGCACCGGCACGGCGTGCCGTTCAATTCATTGACGGTGGTGAACCGGCTGAACGCGCGACGACCGAAGGATGTGTACCGATTTCTGCGCGACGAGGTCGGGCCGCGCCAGATGCAGTTCATCCCCGGTGTTGAGCCAAAGGTATTCCACACGGTGGCGCCGCAGAAGTGCGATGCAGATACGCTGCCAATGTTTAAGACTTCGGCAGCGCATCCAGGCAATCCGGACTCAATTGTTACGGACTGGTCTGTGGATCCAGACGACTGGGGATACTTTCTTTGCCGGGTGTGGGATGACTGGCTTCGCCACGACTATGGGAAAGTGTTTGTGAACCTGTTCGAGACGGCGATTGCACAATGGATGGGGAAGGATTCGCAGATCTGCGTGTATCACGAGTTCTGCGGCAAGGGCATGGCGCTCGAGCACGATGGAAACATGTACTCATGCGATCACTACGTCTATCCGGAATACAAGGTCGGCAATATCCTCGAGACCTCGAGTTCGCGCTTGGCCTTTTCGCAGGAGCAGATGGATTTTGGCATGTCGAAATTCAACACTCTGCCGAAGAAATGCCGGGAGTGTGAGTTTCTATTTGCGTGCAACGGTGAGTGTCCGAAGAACAGGCTGATCCGGACTTCAGAGGGCGAGCCCGGGCTCAATTATCTGTGCAGCGGCTTGATGAGGTTCTGGAATCACATTGATCGTGAGGCCAAGGAGATCTCCCGGTGCATTACACGGGGCGAGCCGTTCGACCGGAAGCGACTCTGAGACATTCCTGTTGGTGGAGCTCCAGTTACTAATGGATCGCGAAATAATCGCGAAAATAGTTTAACTTTGCAATGCAAAGTGAGATAATCAGGCCGTCCGATCCCATGCCACGATCGAGACCTGAAAGAGCACGCGCAAGCATGGGAATGAATGTGTGGGGTAGAAAGTTTTCGAGAAGCGGGGAGCCACGGTGGGCATGTTTTTCGTTGTTGCTGGGCGGGGCTCTTCTGCTCGGCGGGTGCAGCTGGATCGCTCGGACGGCCCAGGAGATGCATCTGCGCGGATACGACTCGGATATCAAAAGCGCGACGCAGGAGATTTCGAGCGCGCGTAACGATGGTGAACGCGCGGTAGCGTACTCGAAACGCGGCAGCGCGTATTCGGAGAAGGCTCGGTACAGCAGGGCATTCAAGCTGATCTCCGTCGATGAGTATGAACGGTTGTTCGATCTTGCGCTGAAGGATCACGACCAGGCAATCGCTCTCAGTCAAGGAAGTGCGGAGGCTTACTATCATCGGGGTGAAGCCTACTACGCCAGAGGTTCATTGGATTTGACGGCTCATGGAAATTTCAAGCCGTGGTTCGATCGTGCCGCAGCAGATTTTGAAACAGTAACGGAGAAGAACCCACATAATTTCATGGCATTCGATATGCTCGGGCTTACTCAAGAGCAGAATGACGAATGGGACGAGGCGATCAGCAATTACACGCGGGAGATGGCAATCAATCCGCTGGGGAAGGCGAGGCTCGCGGGCGCCTATTGCGGGCGGGCGCAAGCAAATCAGCAGAAGATGAAGCTGGAGGCCGCCGCGGCAGACTATGAGAGATCGATTGCGGTGGATCCTACGCCCGATAGCGACGGGTGCTCGTGTGAGTCTTACAACTCAGCGCTGGGGATTTATACCTTCGACACCAAGGAATATGACAAGGCCTGGGAGATCGTGCACAAGGCAGAGAAATCAAAGCAACAGATCTCAGGTGAGCTTGTGAACGAATTGAAGAAGGCATCGGGGCGGAGCAGCTGATGCTGTGATGTGAAAAAGGCGATCCACGGCATTGTTATGCCGTGGATCAAAGTTGATGACTCGCGTTTCTCAGTCCGCTGATCGATCGTGGGGCAACAGTCTTAGCGAACCCGGACCGATGAGATGCGATCGTTCCATGTGTGGCCAGGTTTCTGCTGGACGGGGTAGCCGCGCAAATCAGCGGCGTTTCCGTGAATTGAAGTTCGAGCGCCGGTGAAGTTTCGGTCATCGTAGATGGTGGCGCTGGCTCCCCAGGTGCGGATGGAGGAGATTTTGTCTCCCATGCCACTGAGCTGGTCACGATACTCTCCCCTTCGGAGGCAGAAGTAATCGCCGCGGAAATTGATGTCCTTGTAGAAGCAGGCACCACCTGAACCCCAGTGTCCGCCATTCCATGAATCCTGCGGTGGCCAGCGATCATTGGGACCGGGATGGTACCAGCCACCTCCTGGTGGATAGTTTCCTGGAGGCGGATAGGCGCCTGGGGGCGGTCCGGGAGGCGGATAGCCGGAACCTCCCCGGACTATGAAATAAGCGCGGCAACCGCGGTCGACCCAGAGCCCGCCGTTGTCGACGCCCCAGGATTGGCCCTCGATGCAGGCTGAGCCGCTGATCTGGCGATCGAATCGAACCTGATTTGGAGCGTAGCGGCCGCAGTAGTTGCGCTTGCCATTATTGGATTCGCACTTGATGGATTGTTGTGCTGCCAGAAAGGAGCCTGGGAGCAGGATCACGGCCAGAAGCAGGTAGAGCATGGGTGCTCTTAGATTCATTAGCTTTCGAACCTCCAATTTTCGGAGCGTAGTGTTCAGCAAAAGGGCTGTTGCGGACGGGAATTGCCGTCAGCGCCTCTATGCGAATCATAGCCGCAATTTGCGGCCAGGCTTTCGAATTTAGTTGAAGGCAATCTGCAGTATTTGCCGGCGAACGCCCTGAGAAAATGTGTTTGAATGTACAACTACCACGGATTTACCAGCATCGCCGCATCGGCGGAACAGGATGCTCATAAGTGCGAAATCCATCGATTGTGGCACGGGCAGGGTTCTCGCCGGATCGTTCATTGACATCAGCGCTGTTCGTCATTAAGTCTCGATCTCAGCACCAGAGCAAAATTCTGAGCGAAGCGATGCGCGTCTTCTGAGAGGTGAAGAGTGAGACAGCTCTGTCGAGCAATTCTCGTGTCCTTATCCGTGATGTGCTGCTGTAGAGCACAAACGCCCGCACAACATGTCGACCGGATGCTGGTAAATGGGAAGATCTGGACGGAAGACGAAGCGCAACCGCAGGCGCAGGCACTTGCTGTAAGCGGGGACACGATTGTTGCGGTGGGGACCGACGAGCAAGTCAGAAGGCTTGCTTCGGCGGATACTTCAGTGCTGGATTTGCATGGGCGGCTGGTGGTGCCTGGATTTCAGGATTCGCATCTTCACTTTCCTGGAAGATCGGTGAATGAGCTGGATCTGCATGGCGTGGAGTCACTGAAGGAATTTCAGCAGCGGCTTGCGGATTTCGCCAGGGCACATCCTGCGCTGGTGTGGATCACAGGAGATGGCTGGGGCTACTCGGCTTTTCCGAACCAGACAGTCGATAAGAAATACATTGACGAGGTCGTCTCCGACCGACCTGTGTACCTGATAGAGCGGGATGGGCACATGGGCTTCGCCAATACGAAAGCGCTGGAGACAGCGGGCGTAACGAGAGCGACGCCGGATCCGCCGAACGGACACATCATGAAGGGAAGCACTGGCGAGCCGACGGGCGAATTCAAAGAATCCGCACAGGAGCTGATTCTGCGCAAAATCCCGGAGCCGACGCTGGACGACGAGTACGAATCGCTGGTGACGCATATGGATGAAGCTGCCGCAGCGGGGATCACGGCGGTGCAGGATGCGTTCACGAGTCTGGAGACGTTTCCCGTGTTCGAGCGAGCTGCGGCCGAGAATGCTTTGAAGCTACGCTTCCGTTTTGCTCCGCCGATATTGCCCGGGGGCGGAGGGTCTCCGAAGAAGCACAGGCTGGAGAAGCCGCTTACCGAGGCGGATCTGGAGACTTACCGGAAGCTGCGCGATACCTACCAGGGACCGATGCTGAAGTTCGGCGCGATCAAGGGATTTCTGGATGGAACGGTGGATGCGCGGACGGCAGCGATGTTCGAGCCCTACGTGGGCGGCGGAACGGGGATTCCGTTCTGGGATCAGGACCAGTTGAACGCGACGGTTGCGCTCTACGACAAAGAAGGATTTCAGGTGATGCTGCATGCGATCGGCGACAAAGCGATCGACATGGCGCTGAATGCCTTTGAGTATGCGGAAAAGACCAACGGCACCAGTGGGCGCAGACACCGGATCGAGCATGTCGAGGTTCCGCGGCTTGCGGATTTGCCGCGCTTCAAGCAACTCGGAGTGATCGCTTCAACGCAACCAATGTTTGCCAGTCCCGACGCTACGGCGCTGGAGAATTTCGCGGTGCTGCTGGGACCGGAGCGGGCGTCGCACGCCGACTCCTTCAGGCTGTTTGACGATGCCGGAGCTGTGCAGGTGTTCGGGAGCGACTGGGGAGTGTTTCCTTTTGAGCCGTTGCCGGCGATCTACACCGCAACGACGCGGATGACTCCGGAAGGCAAGCCGGCGGGTGGGTGGTATCCGGCCGGACGGATTTCCGTAGAGGCGGCGTTGCGGCACTACACGCGCGATGGGGCTTACGCGAGTTTCGATGAGAAGATTCGCGGCACGCTTGCGCCGGGGAAGCTGGCGGATTTTGTGGTGCTCTCGAAGGACGTGCTGACGGTTCCACCGGCGGAAATTCTGACGACGAAAGTTCTTCTTACCGTGATGGGCGGGAAGGAGACGTATCGGGATAAGGAGTTTCGGTAGGAGTCGCCAGTTTTGGCCGGCAGGGGCTAAAGCCCTCGTCTATTTAACGAGCTTGCGGCACGACTGAAGTCGTGCCCTGACACTTCGTGCTTTCTGATCGATGTCGCATAGATAAATCTATACCGATTCTGCTGGGTGTTCTGCGTAGTGGAGGAGGCAGGCTACTGCGCAGCTTGTGAGACGGGTTTCAGCGGAGTCGGCACGGCTGGTGAGGATGACGGGAACGCGGGCGCCTAGGACGATGCCGGCGAGCTGCGCGCCGCCGAGGTATTCGAGCTGCTTGGCGAGCATGTTGCCGCTTTCGAGATCGGGGACGACGAGGATGTCGGCCTGTCCGGTGACGGGCGAGTCGAGGTGCTTGATGCTGGCTGCCTTTTCACTGACCGCGGTGTCGAAGGCGAGAGGCCCGTCGAGGATGCCGCCCGTGATCTGTCCGCGGTCAGCCATCTTGCAAAGCGCGGCGGCTTCCATCGTGGAGGGGATTTTTGGATTTACGGTTTCGACGGCGGAGAGCAGTGCGACCTTGGGCTCCGGAATGCCGAGGGCGTGAGCCAGATCGATCGCGTTCTGCACGATGTGAATTTTGTCTTCGAACTCGGGCTTGATGTTGATGGCGGCATCCGTGATGAGCAGAGTGCGGGCGTAGGCCGGAGTGTCCATGACGAAGACGTGAGAGATGCGGCGGGCGGTTCGCAGCCCCGTGTCGCGCTGCATGGCGGCTTTCATCAGCACGTCAGTATGCAGGCTGCCCTTCATCATGGCCTGGGCATTGCCGCTGCGGCACATGGCGACGCCGAGCTCAGCGGCTTTGTATTCGGTTTCCGCGTGCAGGAGGGAGCAGGCGCTGATGTCGACACCGATATCTGCGGCAAGAGCGCGGATGGCCTCCTCATCGCCAATGAGGGTCGGCTTGATGAGCCCTTCGGCGGCTGCTTCGAGCGCGCCGTTGAGCGCGACATCGGAGAGAGGCCACACGACGGCGGTGGTGATGGCTGGGAGCGATTTGCAGCGATCGAGAAACTTGTGAAAGACGTGATAGTCGGCAGGGTGCTCGACGAGGCGATCGACGGCAACGGCTTCGGCGAGGGGGGCTAAGTCGCTCATGGGTTCATTCTCCGTGGCCGGTCGAGGGAGATCTGGCAGGCCTGACGAGTTCATTGTTACTCGGCACGGGATAAGGGCCTGTGCGGGAGGTCACAGTACGGGGTGGGGTATCGCATTGCGGTGCTGGCGCTCAGACTTCAGATCTCTGGGACTTAAAGCCCGCATTCATTTGCGAGATCTGACGTACGGGCTGAAGCCCGTACCCTTCAAATCGTTGGTTGTGAAAGCCCGTACCCTTCAAATCGCTGGTTATTCGGAGCGGAGGGCGTTTACCGGGTTGACTTGTGCCGCGCGGCGGGAGGGAAGGTAGCAGGCGAGCAGGGCAATGGTCATAACGGCGAGTGTTGCCAGGAGGTAGGTCATGGGATCCATGGGGCTGACCTTGAAGAGGATGGATGCCATAAAGCGCATGGTGATGAAGGAGGCTGTCACTCCGACGACGGCGCCGATGCCGGCGAGGAGCATTCCCTGGCGAACGAAGAGGGTGGTGAGGGTTTCGCGTTGCGCGCCGAGCGCCATGCGAATGCCGATTTCGCGGGTACGCTGGGCGACGGAGTAAGAGATGACGCCGTAGATGCCGACGATGCCGAGGAGCAGTGCCATTCCGCCAGCGATGCAGAGCATGACGAGGGTAAAGGATGTCCGCGCCATGGAATGGGTGTAAAGCTCGCCGGCAGTGCCGGGCTCGGCCAGGGGCAGATTGCCGTCAACAGACCAGACTGCCTGCTGTACCTGGGAGAGGAAAGCAGCGGAACCCGCGCGAGGAGAGCGGACGATGAAAGCGACGCCGCGGCGGATGTTTTCCTGCTGGCCCTCGAAGCGGTTGCGCCAGATGGGCCAGTAGACGGTAGTTGGAGCTTTCTTGCTGACGCCGTCGTAGTAGACGTCTTTGCTGACGCCGATGATTTCGCGCCAGTCGTCGGTGGTGCCGACGCGGATTTTTTTGCCGATGGCGTTTTGGGGGCTGCCCCAGAATTCGCGGGCGAAGTTTTCAGAGATGAGGGCCACGGGGCGTTTTTCATAGCTCTCGGCCCAGGTGAGATCGCGGCCTGCAATCAGAGGCGTGCCGAGGGTGGAGAAGAATCCCGGCGAGATGAACAGGAATCGACGGATGGGAGGGAGATCGCCTTCGCGGTAGGCGCGATCCTGCGCGAAGACTGGGTCGTTGGAGTCGTAGCCATCCATGGGAATTTCGCTGGAGAAGGCGACGGAGGAGACGTTGGGAATCGCCTCGAGTTTTTGGGCAATCGCCTGCTGCATGCGAAGGACGCCTTCCATATTTTTGTCAGGGACGGTGGTTTCGGGCACGTAGAGGCGGAATTTCTCGAGGGTCGCCGGATCGGTGTAGCCGGTGGAGACATTGGCCAGGGCGCGGAAGGTACGGATCATGAGTCCTGAGCAGATGAGCAGGAGCAGGGCAAGGGCAACCTGAATAACGACCAGAGTTTTTCGGGCGCGCTGACGCTCGCGGCTCTGGCTGAGGGTGCGTCCGCCTTCGCGCAGGCCGGTGTTGATGCTGACGCCGGAGTATTTGAGCACCGGCAGGATGCCGATGACGATGCTGACGAAAAGCGTGGCCGCGGCGGTGAACAGCAGGACCGGCAGATTGATGCCGATTTCGTGGAGACGGGGAAGGCCGGTGGGAGCCATCGCGATGAGCAGGCGCAAAGCACCGAAAGCAAGGGCGAGGCCGAGGACACCGCCTATGACACCGAGAACGAGGCTTTCGATCAGCAGTCCGGCGGTGATGTTGCGGCGGCCCGCACCGAGCGCAGAGCGGACGGCGAGTTCCTGTCGGCGGCCCTCGACACGGACGAGGAGCAGGTTCGCGACATTGGCGCAGGCGACGAGGAGCACCACAGCGATGGAGCCCATCAGCACCCAGAGCACGTTCCCTACATCGCCGATGACGTCGTGCTTGAGAGTATGCAGGTTGGCGCGGACATTGGCTTTTTCGAAGATGCCGGCGCTAAAGCCCTCGGGGGCTGGAAAACTGCGAATCGCGATGGGAAGGAGACGGTCAATGTCGGCGTTGGCCTGATTGAGAGTGACACCCGGCCTCATGCGAGCGATGCCCTGATAGCTGAAGTCGCCCAGCTTGGTTTTGCCTCGGTCTACCTGCATTGGCATGAAGATAGCGCTGTCGTAGTAGTCGAGGAACGTGAAGTCTCTGGGGAGGACGCCGATGATCTCGCGGGCAGAGCCGTCGAGAGTGAGGCTGCGGCCAACGACTGTGGGGTCTCCGCCGAACTTGCGTTGCCAGTAGGCGTGGGAAAGGATGATGGTTTTGGGAGCGTTGGGGGAATCGTCCTGCCGAGTGAAGAGGCGGCCGAGAACCGGCTTTGCTCCGAGCATGGGCAGCACCGCATCGGTGACGTCGAGTCCATTTACGTGCTCAGGCTGGCCAATGCCGGTCACGTTCGGGGAGTCGCCGTTGTACATGCCGACTTCCTGGAGCGTGGTGCTCTGCTCGCGATCGATGAAGTAGAGGAAGGGGGCCATGTTGAGGTTGTCGAAGCCGATGCCGGAGGCGGAGTGCCATATGCCGATCAACTGGTCGGGATGGGGGTAGCTCAGAGGCTTCAAAAGGACGCCGTAGACGACGCCAAAGACGACGGCATTTGCACCGATGCCCACGGAGAGGGTGATCAAAGTGATCGAGGTGAAGAGGGGAGCGCGGGCAAGCCGGCGGAAGACCTGCTTGAGCTGATCGGCAAACGCGGACATGAGAGAGACCCCGATCTTCAGATTCAGGATGCAGCCAAGGGGAGGGCCACAACCTCATTTACGCAAAGATCAGGGATTCAGTTCGCAGAAATCGCTGCAATCTGTGACGAGTGGTGCAAATGGCGGGATGAAAGGCGCATCCCGCCGACGAGCTTACTTGATGCCGATGACCATCGAGTCGGGACCGACGAGGTGCTCGACGCGGGTTTCGCGGAAGCCAGCTTCTTTCATCCAGCCAATGCAGTCGGCTCCGGTGTAGTCGAAGCCAGCCGGAGTTTCGACGAGCATGTTGAGGCTCATGAGGAGACCGAAGGCGTTTTTTCGCCGGTCGTCGTCGATGATGCAGTCGTAGGCGATGAACGCGCCGCCTTCGGGGACGGCATCGTAGGCCTTACGAATGAGCATCTTTTTCTCCTCGAGGCTCCAGTCGTGCAGGATGTGGCCCATCATGATCACGTCGACCTTCGGCAAGGGATCGGTGAAGAAGCTGCCGGGGGCGAACTTGACGCGAGAAGAGAGACCGTTTTCTTCGACGTACTCTTCGAAGATCGGGGCAACTTCAGGCAGGTCGAATCCGGTTCCGTGAAGGTGCTGGTTCTTAAGCGCCACCTGGGTTATCAGATCGCCCTGTGCGGTGCCACAGTCGGCGACGGTCTTGTAGTTGGCCCAGGGGAATCTGGCAGCGATGGCGAGATTGGCGCCACGGCTGATCCCGGTCATTGCCTTGAGGAAGCCTTTGAGCCGTGTCGGGTCGGCATAAAGTGCGGCAAAGAGATTTTCTTCTCCGGGTTCTTCGCTCTGGCGTTCTCCGGTGCGGAGAGCCACTGTGAGGCGAGCCCATTGCGTATAGAGGCGCTTGTTGGCCATCTCAAGGATGCCGCCTATGTAGGACGGCTTGTGCTTGTCGAGGAAGAGGTCGGTCGAGGGCGTGTTGCGATAGTGACCGTCTTCGCGTTCGAGAAAGCCGAGAGCGACAAGCGCGTCGAGAAAGTCGTGGGATGAACGCGGATGCAGGCCGAGCCGGCCGGTCAGGGATTCGAGATTTTGCGGGCCTTTTCCAAGTTCGGTGAAGACCTCCATCTCTACCGCGCTGAGGAGTGTTTTGGAGGCCCAAAAGGCAAGGCCGGTTTGCAGAATGTGATCCGGTGAAGGCGCGGCGCCTGTTGAAGGCGATGGTGCTTTCGCGGGGGATGTTTGGGTAGCGGACATCATTTCCTCTCGGAGTTCGTTTGTGATTCAGGCTTTGATTTCTTCGCTGCCTGGATGGACAACCAGGCCGAAGTCCCGCTCCAGGTTGCGAAAGTAGGTTTCGTTGTCACATGCGTTTCGGTCAATCCACTCCTCATCCGTCATGCTGCTTCGCCATTGAATGAACGGGAGCGCATCGGGGCCTACGGGGTGGCGTAATTGCCAGGTGTTACTCTCGGCAACTTCGAGAATCTTTTTTGCGACCAGCGAAGGAGGAGTTGGGTTCTTGAGTGAGGCAGCAAACATGGCGGCAAAGCGCTCGCGGTGCGGGTAGACGGATGGGTGGTCTTCGTCTCCGATGCGGCGGGCCATCGAGGTGTCGATGATGCCGGGTTCGACGATCGCGACCCGGACGCCAAACATTTTCATTTCGCCGGCGAGTCCCTCGCTGAGAGCCTCGAGGGCCCATTTGGAAGCCATGTATGGAGTAAGGGGAGCGCTTGAAATGCGCCCGGCGACCGACGAGATATTTATGATGCAGCCGCTGCGGCGCTCGCGCATGGCCGGGACAACCGCCTTAATGCAGCGGACTGGCCCGAAGTAGTTGGTTTCCATCGTCGCTTTGAATTCCTCGAGTGGAACCTCTTCAACGGAACCAGCGCTTTCGATTCCAGCGTTGTTGACCAGCACGTCGATGGGCGCGAGGTCTCGTTGAATCGCCGAGATGGCTGAACTGACAGACGCATCCGAATCCACGTCCATGGCAGAGATGAAGATGGGCAGGAGTTCACGTGCCGTAATGTCCGCAAGCTCCGTAGACCTGGACGGGTTGCGCATGGTGGCAAAGACAGTATGGCCAGCCCGGGCAAATGCCAGCGCGGTTTCCAAACCAATTCCTCGGCTTGCGCCGGTGATGAGAACCGATGCCATGGGAACCTCCTTGGATTTTCTGGATCACAGCAATGGGGTGCCAGAGATGTGGCGCGTCACTGATCCGGGTGTCGACCGCAGCATGGGAAGCCGCTTGGGTAGGCAAACGCTAAATTGCGGAGGTGCCGGAGGTCAAATCAATTTTTGCGGTCTCGTCCATCAGGCGAAGGGCGAAGGTCCATCAGGCGATGGGCGAAGATTGACATGCCCGTTACAACGCGATGACAAGTGGCTTGTCGATGAGCCGTACCATTTTGTAAGTCTTTGTGGAATCCCGCCGGCAATGCGCGAAGGTCTTGCTTTCGCCAATGTTTGAGCCCTATCCACGCAGTCAAAAACTTCCCAAATGAGGAACGGCAAGTGAACTCGAAAGCTTTCCTTGGAGTGTCTCTTCTTCTCTCCAGCCTTTTCACCGTCACCACGGCATGCGCACAAACGAACAACTACACGCAGACGAATCTTGTCTCCAGCGTTCCCGGCCTTGCTCTCACCCTGGAGGACAACCTGCAGCATCCCTGGGGCATGGCCGCATCTGCCAACCATGCGTTCCGCATCGCGGCCAATGCGAAGGGGCAGTTCAGAAGCTTCGACGCGAGCGGTACCCCGCAAGATCCGCGGGCTGTCATTGCGGTGCCTGCAGGAGTGACGGTTCCAGCCAACCCCACGGGAGTGGCGGCGAATACGACCGGGGTGTTCATTTCGCCTACAAGTCCTCTGCCCAGTCCGTTTCTATTCGCTACCCGGCAGGGAACCATTTCCGGCGAGTACGATGACGGCCGGGGCGACATCAAGACGACGACCATCCTGGTGGTGGATCACGGATCGCAAGGGGCCGAATACACCGGCCTTGCCGTTCTCGCGCCGGATTGCTGCGCGCCGTATCTCGCAGTTGCAGATTTTCATCGCGGTTATATCGAGACCTTCACCTCTTTCTTTGATCCGCTGGGCATACCTGGGGCCTTCATCGATTCCAACTTGCCCGCGGGCTACGCGCCCTTGAACGTGCAAGTTGTTGGGGGCCGGGTGTTTGTTGCCTACGCGCTGCAGGATGCTGCACAGCATGACCCGGTGGCCGGCGCCGGCAATGGCATTGTCGATATCTATAACCTTGACGGAAGCTACGTACGGAGGTTCGCTTCGAATGGCGCTCTGAACGCGCCGTCGGGAATCGTTCAGGCGAGCGCAAATTTCGGCGCGTTCTCGAACGACATCCTCATTGGCAATTCTGGCGACGGTCTCATTAATGCATTCGACCCCGGCACAGGACAGTTTCTTGGTTTTCTTAAAGATGGAAATGGGAACCCGATCGTCAATTCGCAATTGCACAGCATGATATTCGGTGACGGCAACCCTGGCGATGCCGATACCCTGTATCTGACGGCTGGTCTGGGAGATGGAACTGGTGGCGTTTTCGCGTCTATCGCTGTGAATGCTTCCGGAACCGGGCCCGATTTTTCGCTCACTCCAGACCGGCCGAGTGTGACGGTAGCGCCAGGCGAGTCCGCCAATTTTTCGATCAGGGCCACACCGGCCGCGAACTTTCGTGGGGCATTCTCATTTGAGTGCAATGCCCCGGCTGCTGTTACCTGTTCGGTTGGTTCGTCCACGGTCGATGCGGTTACAGGAGCGGCGACAGTCGCGGTCACGGCAACTGCATCTGCCGCGGCCTCTTCCAATATGGCGACAGCTATTTTTCTTCCCGGCCTTTGGTTGGCGGGGATGAGCTTCCGCAGAAGGTGTCGTGCTCCCTCCACCTTTATGGTTCTGATGTTCGGCTTGCTCCTCCTCACTATCGGCGGAGTTGCCGGGTGCGGTTCAAGTGGTGGTCCGCGGATGAACCCGCAGCCGACAACACAGACGTTCAGCGTTACTGCTAAGGCGGGTTCCGTAACGCATACAACCACGTTGACAATCAATGTGCAGTAGGGTTGTAACCTCCCTATCGCAAGCGGCGGCCCGTCAGGCGGCGGGCCGCGCGTCTTTTTGAGGCGCGATAACTTTCAGCTAACCCCCAAAAACTGGTATGCTTCGTGCGCAGAGAAAACCGATTTACACGAGGGGTGCAGGCGATGTGGTTCCTTGGGATGGATGTGGGCACAGGCGGAACGCGGGCGGTTATTGTTGACGAGAACGGAAGGCTGATCAGTGGTGCCTCAAGCGAACACGCTCCGTTTCGAACGCCGCATCCGGGCTGGGCTGAGCAGGATCCTGAGGACTGGTGGCGCGCTGCGCAGGAGGCGATCAAGCAGGCTTTGGGTGCCGCGCCTGAACCGAATCAGGCGATTGCGGGAATCGGGCTGACCGGGCAAATGCACGGAGCGGTGATGCTGGATGAGAATGGCGCAGTGCTGCGGCCGGCTCTTATCTGGTGCGACGTCAGGACGCAACCCGAGTGCGACTGGCTGACAGAGAAGATCGGCTACGAAAAGCTGATCGAACTGACCTGCAATCCGGCACTGCCCAATTTCACGCTGACGAAACTTCTGTGGGTGAAGACGCATGAGCCGGAGATCTTTGCGAAGATCCGCCACATTATGTGCCCGAAGGATTATGTGCGGTACAGGTTGACTGGTGAGTTTGCGATCGATGTGCAGGAGGCGTCGGGGACACTTCTGCTCGATGTGACGCATCGGCGGTGGTCGAAGGAAGTGGCCGAGGCTGCGGGGATTCCGGAGAGCTGGCTGCCTAAGGTGTATGAGTCGCCGGAAGTCTGCGCGCGGATCAGTGAGACCGCTGCGGGATTGACGGGGCTGAAGGCGGGAACGCCGGTTGTGGCAGGCGCAGGTGACCAGGGCGCGGGCGCGGTGGGTATGGGAATCTTGCAGCCAGGGTCGGTGTCGGCGACGATCGGGACATCGGGCGTGGTTTTTGCAGCGACAGCGCAGCCGACGAAAGATCCCAAGGGGCGGATGCACACGTTCTGCCATGCGGTGCCGGGTGTGTGGCACGTGATGGGAGTGACGCAGGGAGCAGGGCTTAGCCTGAACTGGCTGAAGAATACTTTCTTTGCCGGGCAGAATTATGACGGGATGACGATGGCGGCCGCGAAGATTCCTGCGGGAAGCGAAGGGTTGATGTGGGCTCCGTATCAGATGGGAGAACGCACACCGCATCTTGACCCGTATGTTCGGGCTGCATTTGCGGGTATCTCGACGATTCACACGGCGCCGCACTTCACGCGCGCGGTGCTGGAGGGCGTGGCGTATTCGCTGAAGGACAGTTTCTCACTCTTTCAGGCACTAGGGGTTCCTTTGAGTGCGGTCAGGCTTGGCGGCGGGGGAGCCCGGGGGCCGCTGTGGCGCAAGATCCAGGCCGGTGTTTATGGAATGACGGTCGAGGTGCTGACGGCAGAGGAAGGCGGGGCTTTTGGTTGCGCATTAATGGCGGGAGTGGGCACAGGCCATTGGCCCGATTTGGATGCCGCCTGCGGGCAGGCAATTGAGGTGGCAGAGCGAATCGCACCAGACCCCGCCGACCTGGCTGCGTATGAAGATGGATATGCGCAATGGCGTAAGCTCTATCCAGCCCTTAGAAGCTTGCGGTAAACTGCTGCGCAATGGATCGCCGCAGAGTGGGGCGCATGTTCTGCCGCCCTCGGCATCCCCGGAGCCCAAATGACCGCAGCAACAACGACCCAGGCAATCCCTCAGCCGGAACTGAAAACGCTTCCACGGGAACAGACGACCGTAGCCGCTCCTCCGCCGCGCAACATTGCAGTTGACGCCTATCGGGGGCTCGTCATGGTTCTCATGATGGGCGAAGTGATGAAGTTCGAGGAGACGGCGCGCAACTTCCCGCAGAGCACGTTCTGGCACATTCTGGGATACAACCAGAGTCACGTGCAGTGGGCGGGGATGAGCCTTCACGACACGATCCAGCCGGGGTTCACATTTCTGGCCGGAGTGGCGCTGCCGTACTCGATCCGCAGCCGGCAGCGGAAGGGCGAAAGCTTCCCGCGCATGCTGTTCCACACGATGTGGCGAAGCTTGATACTGATTGCGCTGGGGGTGTTCCTGCGTTCGATCGACCACCCGATTACTTACTACACCTTTGAAGACACACTTTCGCAGATCGGGCTGGGATACACGTTTGCATTTCTCATTACGTTCCTGAAGCCACGATGGCAGTGGATCTGGCTGGGCATTATTCTGACTGGCTACTGGCTCGCGTGGGCGCTGTATCCAGCCCCGGGCGCGAACTACGACTGGGCTGCAGTAGGCGTTTCGCCCGACTTTGTGCAGAAGTATCTGTACCATGGGTTCGCAGCGCACTGGGACAAGAACAGCAATCTCGGAAATGCGTTCGATGTGTGGTTCCTCAACCTGTTCCCACGAACGAAATGGTTTGCCTATAACGAGGGCGGCTATCTGACGCTGAGTTTCATTCCAACGCTGGGGACGATGCTGCTGGGCATGATCGGTGGACGCTGGTTCTTTGAGAGCGCGCCAAAGATTCCGATTCGCAAGTTCGTCATCGCGGCGGTTGCGCTGATGGCGGCCGGACTGTTGCTTCACTTCACCGGAATTTGTCCGATCGTGAAGCGGATATGGACGCCGGCGTGGACGCTTTGGAGCGGCGGTGTTTGCTTCGCATTTCTCGCGGCGTTTTCGTGGTTCGTGGATATAAAGGGGAACCGGAAGATCGTGTTCCCGCTGGTGGTTGTCGGCATGAATTCCATTGCGGCGTATCTACTGGTGCATATGTGCGAGGAGTTCATCCTGGGGAGCTTCAAGACCAATCTCGGCATGGGATTCCTGAACATGTTCGGTACGGGGCTGGAGCCGTTCTTCCTTGGCGTACTGACGATGCTGACGTACTGGCTGATTCTTTACTGGATGTACAAGAAGAAGATTTTCCTCCGGATCTGATCGGCAGATTTCTCCCGCGAAACGTGGGCGAATCGGCGTTCTGGAAGGGGCCGTCAGTCGGCGGGAGCCCAGCAGTCCGGGAGACCGCGATTCTTGTAAGGACCTTCTCTCAGGGGCAAAGCCCGCATTCATCCTGCGCATCTCATGGTACGGGCTGAAGCCCGTACCTTCACGGCCGAAAATTTGAAGACGCACATGCGCCCGCTCACTTGTGCGAGCGGGCGGCAGCGTTTACTCTGGCTGGCGACTTCAAACGTTTCTATTGCGAGGGCTCTCATGCGTATTCGTCTTCTGGCAGTTTCGTGTCTATTTGCATTTTTAGTCATCCCCTCTTCAGCACAATCGGGAGCTACATGCGCGGATCTGCATTTGGTGCCTGTGCCAAGGGAATGTAAAGGGGGCAAGTCGATCGCGATCGGATCGGCCGGGATACGCGTTATTTCCGAAATGAACTCTGCCGATGAATTTGCAGCTGAGGATCTCGCGAAAGACATGAAGGATCGTGGGATTCCGGCTGGTAAGGACAACTCTGCAGCGGCTCGCATGGTAACAATTCGTCTGGAGCGCTTGAGCAACGAGCGCGCGAAAGAGCTATTTGAGAAGCCTGAAGAGGCGTACCAGATTGAACCTGCCAAGGAGCGAGAACTGATCGTCAGGGCGGGGACGCCAGCCGGGATTTTCTACGGCGCACAGACTGTGAAGCAGCTCATTCGCGGCTCCGGTAAGGATGCCGTGCTGTTGGTTCCGACGATTCGCGACTGGCCGGCGATGCCCTACCGCGGGATCTCCGACGACTGGTCGCGCGGGCCGCTGCCCAACATGGAATTTCTCAAACGCGAGATCCGCACGCTGGCGGCTTTCAAGTGCAATGTCTTCTCCCCGTATTTTGAGCACACGTTTGCGTATGCGAGCACGCCGATTGCGGCTTTTCCCGGCGGAGCGATAACCCCGGAGGAGGGAAGAGAACTCGTCGCTTACGCTGCGAAATACCACATCACCGTCATTCCGGAGCAGGAGGCCTTCGGGCACCTGCATAACGTTCTGAAGTTCGAACAATACTCGCCGCTTGGGGAGACTCCACATGGAGCGGTGCTGGCGCCAGGCGATGCAGGAAGCCTGCCGCAGATCGGCGAGTGGTTTGGCGAGCTGGCGAAAGTGTTCCCCGGCCCGTATATGCATATCGGCGCAGATGAAACTTCTCAGCTTGGAATGGGCCGGACGCACGACTTGGTTGCGCAGCAGGGACTGGGCAAGGTTTACATCGATTTCCTCGTGAAGATTCATCAACAGCTTTCGCCGCTGAACAAGCGGCTGTTGTTCTGGGGAGACATTGCCGAGAATTCGCCGGATTTGGTGGGCACGCTGCCCAAGGACATGATCGCGGTTTCGTGGCATTACGATGCGGCGCCCGACTTCACGAAGAACCTGGAGCCTTTTCTCAAATCGGGGCTGGAGACATGGGTGGCTACGGGCGTGAACAATTGGAGCCGCGTCTATCCCAACAATAATGAAGCGCTCGGAAACATTCGCGCGTTTGTGCGTGACGGTCAGAAGCTCGGCGCGAAGGGGTTGCTGAATACCGTGTGGAATGACGACGGCGAGGGCATCTTCGACGAGAACTGGTTTGGCGTGCTTTTTGGCGCCGCGGCCGCATGGCAGGCTGGCGAGAGTTCGGAGGACAACTTCATTGCGTCTTTCGGGCAGGCGTTTCACGGCGATCAAACAGGCAAGGTCAGCCAGGCGCAGCAGGAGTTGATGGCAGCGAATGCGTTGCTGAAGAAGGCTGGTCTAGGTGATGCGCAGGACTCTTACTTCTGGGTCGATCCGTTTTCGCCGGAAGGGCAGCGGGTGGCGACGAAGTTGCTGCCGGTTGCTTCAGAGCTGCGTCTGCATGCGGAGAAGGCGATCACGTTGCTGGCGCAGGCGCGTGCTGCAGGCAAGCTCGCGAATCAAGAGGCACTGGATGCGTTGGAACTTGGCGCGCGGCGGATCGATTTCATCGGAACGAAATTCCAATTCGCGCAGGATTGCATCGATCTTTATGCGCAGGCACAGAAGCTTGCCGGGGACAAGAGCCACTGGGACCAGGTCAGCGAGGCGCTGTACGCGATCGGCTCGGGTAACGGCCGGATGCAGGATATTCGCGACGGCTATTCGCAACTCGGCGAGCTATATCGCCAGGCCTGGCTGCGCGACAACCGCGTCTACTGGCTGGCCAACAATATGGCGCTCTATGATCGCGCAACGCAGATGTGGGTGGGTCGTTCGATGACGTGGCAGGGCGTTATTCAGAACTGGTGGAATACACACACGCTGCCGCCGGCTGCGGAGGTTGGGCTTCCGGCTAGCGTGAATGAACGGGGATCCGGAACACAGTGAGGGAATAGGCCTGCAGTTCCAAGTTGATGTCCCCGGTCCCTAGGGCCATGGTCGACTGTATCGGCACCACGGCCGTGGGTTTGTCGAAGCTGTTTTCGGCACCCAAATCGGCGTTCGCGATTGAAATCACTTTTGCATTCCCCGCGGCGCGAGCACCACTGAGATGGAGTGTTGCGGACCGCGGATCTAGCGAATAGTTAATCGCTTTCACGATCAACTCGCCGGTTCTTTCGTCCAGGGTGGCGCTGGTGTAGAGTCCGCCGGCGGCATGTGGCGAAATGGGCACAACGCGAGTACCCACATTATTTGCGTAGACACTCTGCACATAGTAGTTGGGCGTGCCGTAGGCGCGCAGATTATCGAACCAGATCGCGTCGGGTTTCCACTGCCAGGCGTTCACATTGGCCATGAGGGGAGCGTAGGACGCCATGGTGACCACGTCGCCATTGCGTTCGAGGCCGGTCATGAATGCAGCCTCGGCGATTGCAGCTTTCCAGTTGTTGTGATTCGCATCGCTGGTGGTTCCGGCTGTCTGCGCGGCGTATTCCCCGGCGAAGATCCTGGGACCGGAGCGGTCGTAGTTGTCGTATCTTGCAGTGTTCTCGAGGAACCATTGCGGAGGCATGTAGTAGTGCTCGTCTACGATGTCTGGATGGAGACGCCGCCAGTTGGCCCACATGGACTCAAACGGCTCGCCTGCCGGTGCAGGTCCTGCCGCAACTACCAGCCTGACCTCAGGATGCTTTGCCTTGAGAGCGGCCGCAAACACCTTGTAACGCTCGACGTAGCGGTCGCCCCACTGCTCGTTGCCTACACCGATCATTTCCAGGTGGAATGGCTGCGGGTGTCCCATCTGCGCGCGAAGCTTACCCCAGGGTGAGGTCACCGGACCGTTCGCAAAGTCGATCAGATCGAGCGCATCCTGGACGTACTCATCGAGTTCATCCATTTTCGCGGTTTCGCTAGTGTTGAACTGGCAGGCCATGCCGCAGTTCAGGATGGGAAGAGGCCTGGCGCCGATGTCTTCGGCGAGCTGGAAGTATTCATAGAAGCCAAGGCCGAACGACTGGAAATAATCCGGAGCCGGGCGTCTGTCGAACTCATCGTTCCAGCGGTTGATGATTGTTTTGCGGTCCGCGATATCACCTACTGTGGTCTTCCAACGATATCGAGTCAGCAGTTGGCGACCCTCCACAATGCATCCGCCCGGAAAGCGAATGAATCCTGGATGCATATCCGCGAGCAGTTGCACAATGTCTTTGCGCAGGCCGTTGGAGCGTCCCATCCAGGTGTCCACGGGGTAGAGCGAGATCATATCGAGATAGATCTCGCCCGGCTCGTCCACATACAGATTTAGCTGTGCGTGATCTGCCGTAGCAGTGGCATGCAATGTGGTCTCGTATCGCTTCCATTCGCCAGTGAAATTCTCCAATCTTCCGTTCGCGATGACCTTCGTGCCGTCGACCACTTCCGCGCGCAAAGTGCCGGGCCCGGAGCTTCGTACCCAGACCGAGAAGCGATAATCCGCGCCGGCGTGAATGCCCATTCCTCGAAAGCCGGTGTTGTAGAACCCATAGCCGCCTGCTTCGTGCACACGCACCTTCAGGTAGTGCGGATTGGTCGCGTTCAAGGGCAGGTCGGTATTAATAACCAGCTCGCCCCGGGTGGCGTGCAGCCCTGCCCGGTCGAAGGCAAGGATTTCGTGCCAGCCTGTCAACGGCTCGCTGAATTCAAAGGATCGGTTCTTCACCAACTCGGGATAGAGACCGCCATCGGCAGCGAAATTGATGTCCTCGAAAAAGATTCCGTACATCTGCGGCGATATCGCCGGTCCGGGGTGCGCCAGATCTACGTTGATGGTTGTACGGGACTGAGGAGTATTAGCAGCGACGGCCGCGAGGGCAGTAATGCCGAGGGCAATCAATACGGAAGGGATTGAGAGGCGCATAGGCGTTTACGTGGACCTAATTATATGTTCGGGATAATCGTGGGATGGAGATTCGCTATTGCAGCGTGGCAGGGCCGGCCAGTGTTCATGGGCAGGCCCTGTTGCTTGCGGTGGTTATTGGATCGCCAGATCGGCATGCAGCGGGGTGTTCTCGCTGGAGTCTCCGACGAGGATGATGAACTTGTCGGGATCGATGGTCCAGTTGTGTTTTGCCTCGTCCCAGTAGCTGAAGGAGCGGGCATCGAGCTGAATGGCGACGTGCTTCGTTTCGCCTGGTGCCAGGTTAAGCTTTTCGAAGCCTTTCAATTCTCGTTCGGGCCGATTCACCTTTGCCGAAGGGTCGGAGACGTAGAGCTGTGCTACTTCCGCGCCCTCGACAGTACCGGTGTTGGTCAGGTCGAAAGTAACCGAGACCGGTGAGTCCGACGCTGCCGTCGCGGGCACGTTCAGATTCGAGAACTTGAAGGTCGTGTAGCTCAGGCCGAAGCCGAACGGGAAGAGCGGATGCTTGCCGGTCGAGGTCCAGTATCGATAGCCGACCATGAGCTTGTCGCCATACTTCAGATGCGGGGTGTCGATATCGTACGGCTTGCGGTTGTTCTCGATGACGTGGAGTTTGGTATCGGCGCCTTTGAGCGGGTAGTAGTAGTTGTATGAAGGATCGTCCTGCCAATTCCGGTCGAAACTGACGGGAAGCTTTCCTTCCGGGTTGTGCTTGCCGAAGAGGACGCCGGCAATAGCCGTTCCACCTTCCTGGCCCGGATACCATGCGTGAACGAGGGCGGGTACTTTGTCGAGCCAGCGGCTGGTGTCGAACGCTCCGCCTCCGATGAAGGTCACGATCGTTTTTGGATTCGCAGCGATGGCAGCATCGATGAGCGCATCCTGGCCCCATGGTAGCGAGAAGGTGCGATCGTAACCCTCGCTTTCTGTGTTCCGGTCGAAGCCCACTGCGGCTATCACCACGTCGGCAATGGAGGCGTACTGCTTCACTTCGGGCGAGATCAGATCGACCTCATTCGCGACGCCGAGAGAGAAGCGATTGCCCTGGAAGCCCGGCAGATAGTCGGCGACAACGTGAATGGTTTGTCCGGCGCTGAGATCGATAGACGCAGATTCAGCATGCTGGCCTTCGACCTGCTGCTGCTCGATGATTTGCTTGCCATCGACAGTGACTTTGAAATGATCGCTGCCCGATGCGGCGGCGAGGATGAGGTACTTGCCGGCTTTGGGAGCCTTGAATGACGCGCTGTATCGTATGCTGCGCGGGGTCTTGTCGGCAGGACCCCACCACTCCTGCTTGTAGTTGTTGAGACCGTGAGCGTCTGTTGTCTGCGGAGTACCGGTGAAGTCTTTGCTCGGAAAGGTAGATTCTCTGATGCCCGGTTCCCAGCGAGTGTGTTCGAAGACATCCGACATCTCCGGCAGTCCGCGAGTATAAAGCACGCGCACATCTGGTCCGGCGAGATCTGCTATGCCGGCGACGATGCTGACGGGTTGAAACGCATCCGCCTGAGACGATCCGCCACCGCCCATTACGGCAGGCCAGGCATTGGGGCCAATGATGGCGATGGTTTTGATCTTGGAGGAATCGAGCGGGAGGATTTTTGCTTCGTTTTTGAGCAGCGTGATGCTCTCGAGAGCTCCCTTCAGGGCGACGGGACGTGCGGCGAGGGAATAGGTTGAAAAAGCGGGATCGAACTGCGGGCGGTCGAGCCAACTGTAACGCAGGGCGACGCGGAACAGACGCACAACCTTGTCGTCGATGGTGGATTCTTTGACGACTCCGCTCTTTACAGCGGGAAGGAGTGTCTGCGTGTTCATGAAACGCGGCGAGGGCATTTCGAGATCAAGGCCGTTGTTGGCCGCGGCTATTCCATCGTAGGTTGCGTCCCAATCAGACATCAGCACGCCTTTGAATCCCCACTCTCCCTTGAGCACCTTGAGATTCAGGAAGTCGTTCTGAGTGGCGTGCGAGCCGTTGATGAGGTTGTAGGAATCCATGACGGAGCCCACGTCGCCTTTGGTAACGGCGGCTTCGAAGGCGGGTAGATAGATTTCGCGGATGGTGCGCTCGTCGGCGGTCACATCGACGTTGTGGCGATTGTACTCTTCGTTGTTCAGCGCGTAATGCTTCACCGTCGCGCTCACGCCCTGAGACTGCAAACCTTGGATGTAGGGCACGACGAGGGCGGAATTGAGGAACGGATCTTCGGAGAGGTACTCGAAATTTCGACCGTTTACGGGGGAGCGAGCAATGTTCACACCTGGGCCGAGAAGGAAGTTGACGCCGCGGGAGCGAGCGTCCTTGCCGAGGCTTTCGCCCAGTTCTTTCGCGAAGCTGCGATCCCAGGTGGCTGCGAGAGCTGCGCCGCCGGCGTAAGCGGTTGTGGGTCCCCAGGTGCGCACGCCAACTGAAGCGTCGGACATCTTGAGGCGCGGCAGATTGATTGCCGGTATGGCGTTTGTATACATCGAGTCAACGCCACCGATGAGTTGGATCTTCTGCTCAAGGGTCAACTTCGAAACCATGTCTTTGGCCCTGGCTTCAATTTCGGGCGAATCGGATTTTGGGGCCTGTGCATCGACCACGAGGGTCAAGCAGGCGAGACAAATAGCCACGACGAGGATCAGGCGAGTGGGCCGCCTGTGAAACGTTTGAGCGACGAAATCAGTAAGGCTTTTCATAACGCCGAAAGCGTAAACGATCAGCCCTTTTCGTGTACACCGATGAGAGCGAGGCAATTTGGCCACTGAGGGTAAATGCTGGGGCCGGTAAGTTTCGTATTTCGTTGGATTTGTGACCACAGTCACAGGTAGGGGTGAACATGGTCACTGCCTCACTCCGGATGCAAGAGCAGACTCTGTAACCATCGGGCCCCGAGCGATCACACCACAGGCAAAATCGTTCGTTGGGACCCTGGAGACAGGCGCCATCCTGCGCCGAGTTGAACCTTGGCGCTCGGAGAGAGTTATGAGCTTCGCAACCGGTTTGAACAGCATCATCGTTGCTACCAGTCTGGACGGGCGCGAAAACGGCGCGCTGGAATACGCGCGCAAGCTGGCGGCTGCCTACAACTCGCGCATTGTGCTTGCGCACGGAGTCGATCCGGTTGAGTACGCGTCGGTCGCCAACCTACCGGGCAAGGTTCTGAGCAGCCTGACAGAACAGGCCCGCGCAGCTCTCGATCAGTTAACCGCTGATCTTGTTCGCGAGGGAATCCACAGCCACTCGGAAGTTCGACAGGGCGAAGTGGCCCAGATGTTGATCAATATTGCGATTCAGTACGATGCGGGATTGATTGTTATCGGCACTGAAGGAAAGCAGGGAGCGGGCCCTTTGCTGGTCGGAGCGGTCGCCGAACAGGTTGTCCGGCTGGCGCCCTGTCCCGTGCTCGCGGTAGCGGCGGATTACAACGCAGGAGCGTACAGGCCAGTGCCGGGGGGGCCGGTGATGCTGGCGATGGAGCGCAATGAAACGACGCCGGAGGCTGTGTCTACGGCCTGCTCCCTTGCCGAGACCTTTCATCGGACGTTGATCATCCTGCATGCGCGCCGTCCGGAAGAGGCCGTTGCATTTCTGAATCCCATGGCAACCACTCCGCAGCAGTTCGGGATTATGAGCGAAGGCAGGTTTCCGGTGCGATGCATTGTGAAGGATGGGAAGCCGGGAGACGCGATCGTCGAAGCCGTGGCGCAATTTCATCCAAGCGTGCTGGTTGTTGGCGTGAAGCGTACCAGCGAAACCCTGGGTCCTCATGGCACGGCGTTTTCGATTCTCGCCCGCTCAAGGGTGCCTGTGCTCTGTGTTCCGCCGCTTCACGAGCAGAGCACGATGCGAGAACCAGAGACCTGTGTTGATGTGCCGGCGTATTAGGCGCGGGCGCGGATTGAATTCCTGAGGCGGAGAAAGTTTTCTTTCGCTGCTCCAATTTCGATGAAGTGCAGAAGTGTTCAGGGTTCTGAGAGGTGGTTCTTTCGATCCGAGGGACCAAGTACGGTCGAACTTGAGCGATCTCAGAACCGTTGCCGAACGAGATTGCAGGTGGATCGTGTACCGCATGGAAGTAAGAGGGGACGGGACAATGCAACAAGCAGCTATTTCAGAGCGCCGCGACCCAGCAGCTCCTCACCCGATCGCTGAGTTGTTAGCCTGTCCGCCGGCAATTGGAAATCTGCTGAACGCCTCCGCCGAGTGTATCGAGTTCGAAGCAGGCGATGTGATCTTTCACCAGAATGATATTTGCCAGGGACTCTACGTTGTGGTGGCCGGACAGCTTCAGCGCAAAGCGTCCCGACTCGACTCGCGACTCACACTGGGAACTGTGCGATCCGGGGAGGTTGTAGAGCTGGCTGCAATGTTGGGTGACGTACGTCACACATATTCGCTTGTGGCACAAATGAGAGGCACAGTCATGCGTCTTCCGAAAGAAACGCTTGGGCGCGCGTTTCAAAACTATTCTCCGCTGCGCATGCAACTTCTTGAAGAGCTAGCTCGTGAAGTGTCAAGGGCATACGCGATGTGCTGCATCACGCGAAAGGCCGGGATCCGTCGCAGAACGACGGGACCAGGGCCGATGTGAGGGAGTCAAATTGGACTAAATCGATCCAAAATTGAGAATGGATTTTTCTCGACAAGAAAGGTCTTTTCAGTCTCTTCGCGTCAGTCGCATGATCACGATCTGCGCTATACTCGGAACTAGCACAGCGGAACAAGTATGGCCGGAATTCATTCTCATCACCCTCCGGAAGATTGCCTTAATTGCGAGCACCGTCATCTGCGGATGTTCTGCAATCTCACACCGGAAGCACTGCAGGATTTTGACAATATTGGAATCATGATGAGCCACGCGCGCGGCGCGAAGCTTTTCACCGAGGGCGATGCCGCGCGAAACGTATTCATCATCTGTTTCGGCCAAGTCAAGATTTCGTCTACTTCGCGCGATGGGAAGACGATGATTTTGAAAATCGCCGGGCCGGGCGATGTGATGGGGCTGAGTGCGGTGCTCGCCAATGTTCCGCATGAAGTAACCGGGGAAGCCATTGAACCCTGCCAGGTGAAAACGATACGCAAGCAGGAGTTCATTGATTTCCTGGGGCGGCACGGAATCGCAAGCATGCACGCTGCGCAGTCGCTCTCAGGCGAATACCTCACTGTTTTTCACGATGCAAAGAGGCTTGCGCTCTCAGGTTCAGCCGCAGGGCGTCTGGCGCGCCTGCTGCTTGACTGGGGACGAGCGGCGTCGAATGGAAAGCCCGAAATTCGGTTCACGATGGCGCTAACGCATGAAGAGATCGCGAACATGGCGGGCACGTCACGCGAAACGGTCACACGGCTTCTCAACCAATTCCGCCGCGATCAATGGATCATCATCAAGGGAGCGAGCCTCACAATATCCAAGCCTGACCAACTGGAGCGGTTGACGGCCTAGATTTCACGATAACGGTCAAAAGGCTGCAGCAATGCTGCAGCCTTTTGATTTTTGGAGTGGTTTTGAGAGTGGGCTGGGCCGCACTAATCAGGAGCAGCAAATGGGCTCGCCAGTCTGCGGGCCTTAATATCGCGCATGGGCGGTTGGCCGAAGAAGCGGCTGTACTCCCGGTTGAACTGGCTTGCACTCTCGTAGCCCACTTCGAAGGCCGCACTTGCAGCGTCGAGTCCTTCATTCAGCATGCGTTCCCGCGCGACATGAAGCCGTAGCTGCTTCTGATATTGCAGTGGACTCATCGCGGTGAGCGAGCGGAATTGATGATGCAGCGTGGAAACACCCATTCGCGCCATCGTGGCTAGCTCCTCGACGCGCAGCGGCTTGGCGTAATTCATCCGTAACCATTCCACTGCTTTTGCGGTTCGGTGAGACTGGTCTCCGAGAGTAGCGATTGCGCGAAGATGCTTTCCTTGCGGACTGCGCAGAAGCCGGTAGATGAGCTCGCGCTGGATGAGCGGGCTAAGAAAGGGAATGTCCTGCGGGGTTTCGAGGAGGTTTACGAGGCGCAGGCAGGGATCGAGCAGTTCGACAGACGTGACGCCGACCGCCATGCCGAGCGCGTCGCCGGATTCTCTCTGAAGAGAGAAATCGTGCTGAGCCAGGATCTCGCGGACCGTGGGCATGTCGAGCTTCAAAAGAAGCCCCAGCATCGGTTCTTGTCTGCTCGCTTTTGTTATTTGGCTGATGACGGGGAGGTCGATTGAAGTCAGGAGGAAGCTGGAGCCGTTACAAACATATGTTGTTTTTCCTACGTTGATCCGTTTCTCTCCCTGAAGAAAGACCACGAGGCTGGGCTGATATGCGGCGGAGTTGCATGGGCTGGGCTCGGAGCGGCGGTACAGCCGCAAACCCGGTATTCCGGTTAACGTATCGCCTTCTTGGAGGGCACGATTGGCAATCTTGTCCGCCAGATCGAATCGGAGTTTGATCACGGTCTGACCCTCGCCGGAGTCCTTTTGATTCGTGGCTTTCACTGGGTTTGCTCCTCACCTTCAAACTTAGCGCTTAATCGAGGCCGCTGTGTGCATAAATCCAGCTGCCGGCAGAAATAGGCAAGAAAAAGGAAGGATCGGGATACCGCCCCATTCTCGCTGTTCTGTAGGTTGGAACTGGAACGATTGGAATGCAGGCGCGGAGAAGAAATGAAGCACTCGATTTTGCGAGGATTGATTCCATTGTGCGTGGGCGTGGCGATCTCGGCATCGATGAGCGCCGGGCAGGATCGGGCCGGGAGCGGGACCGCCTCCGATCGTCTCGCGGGAGCGTGGCGGTTAGCCTCGCTCGAGCAGCCCGGCCAGGATGGGCAACTCCACCAAATTGAATGCGAGGGAATGCTAGTAGCCACGCGTGACGGCCACATATCGATACAGGTCATGGACCGAAATTCCCAGGCGCAAAAAGTTCCCGGGTCAGAGCAATATTCGCAGAGAGGCTACGAAGCATCCTACGGCACATACGTCGTCGACGAAGGCGCTCACACCTTCACTTTTCACGTTGAGGGCGCCTTAGTGAGAAGCCTTATTGGCAAAGATCTGCCGCGTGCTTACGAGCTTTCCGGCAGGGAACTCATCGTGAAGTCGACGCGCGCGGATGAGCACTGGAGAGTGACTTGGGAACGCTATCAATGACAGCCTGGTCGGTAGACGAACTGCGCAAAATCGCCGATGCCGATGACCTGCATATTGCCCCGTTTCGCGAAGATGGGAAGACTTACGGAACGCGGACATGGATCTGGTCTGTTGCGGTGGATGACCGTCTTTATGTGCGTGGCTACAACGGCACGAAATCGACCTGGTATCAGGCGGCGATCCGGCAGAGGGCGGGAAGGATTATTGCCGCAGGTATCACGAAAGAGGTCGTTTTTGCCCCTGTGGAAGGGCCGATCAACAATCGGATAGACGAAGCCTACCGGGCAAAGTATCATGACAGCCCATACCTCGAACCGATGATCGGAGCACGAGCCCGGTCTGCGACGATCGAAATTATTCCTCTCTAAGCCACCCAGAATTCAAGTGAGCGCAACACGACAGTGAGGGAATAAGCACATGCATTTGAGATGTTGTTGAAGGGCAAAAGATCAAACCCTCGCTGAAACCGGTTGGAATTTTCCCGTTCAGGAAGCGAGATGATAGATGGTCGACGGGACGGGATAAACGACCTGCACACTGTTCGAAGCGAAATCCGAACCCCCAAATCCGGAGGAAATATGGCAACAACTGATGTAGCTACCCCCAAACAATCCCGTCCGAGTACATTTTCCTCAAAGGCCTTCGCGGCCAAGAGCGCAACCTCGGGACTTTCCTCTCACACCATCGAGCGCCGTAATCCGACGGCGGAAGACGTACAGATCGAGATTCTTTTTTGCGGCGTCTGTCACTCCGATCTTCACCAGGTTCGCAATGAATGGAGTGAGGTAATGCCGACGGCCTATCCCTGCGTACCCGGCCATGAGATCGTCGGTCGGGTAACAAATGTCGGGTCGGCTGTAACGAAATTCAAGCCTGGCGATCTGGCCGCGGTCGGCTGCATGGTCGATTCGGATCGGACCTGCCCGGAGTGCAAGGCGGGGCTGGAGCAGTTCTGCCCGAATTTCACGCTTACCTACAATTTTCCGGATAAGCATCTCGGCGGAGTAACCTACGGCGGCTATTCCGACAGCATCACTGTGGACCAGGCCTTTGTTCTTCGCGTGCCATCGAATCTCGATCTGGCCGGAGACGGCCCCGTTGCTTTGTGCCGGCATCACAACGTACTCACCGATGCGCCACTGGAACGTGGGCAAGGGCAAGAAAGTTGGAGTGGTGGGACTAGGCGGTCTGGGCCACATGGCTGTCAAGTTTGCTCATGCGCTTGGCGCGCACACTGTTGTATTCACTTCATCGCCCAGCAAGCAAGAGGACGCACTGCGTCTTGGCGCGGATGAAGTAGTGCTTTCGCGAGATGCCAACGCAATGCAGAAGCATGCAAGCAGCTTCGATTTCATTCTTGATGCTGTAGCAGCAGAACACGACATTAACGCTTACATCAATATGCTGGCGCGTGACGGCAATATCACCATGGTGGGCGCGCCAGATAAGCCACTGCCCGTCGGGGTATTCGGGCTGCTCTTCCGGCGGCGCAGCTTTTCGGGCTCGTTGATCGGAGGCATTGCGGAGACGCAGGAGATGCTGGACTTCTGCGGCAAGAACAACATCACCGCCGACGTCGAAGTGATTCCGATCCAGAAAGTCAATGAGGCCTACGAAAGACTGGTCAAGTCGGATGTGAAATATCGCTTCTCGATCGACATGGCTTCTCTGAAATCCAGTTAAGGCTGAACAGGGCCTGGCGCAGGGATTCCGCATTCTGTGCGGGGATCCTTGCCCAAACCATCGGAGCTACGCGCTCCGCTGAGATGCTTTGTCCTTTTAGTCAGCATCGTTAAAGGTCAAAAGGAGTTGCAGGTGAGAAAACGTAAGCTGGGAAACAGCAATCTTGAAGTCTCTGCCCTTGGCCTCGGCTGCATGGGGTTGAGTTATGGTTATGGTCCGGCTACAGAGAAACAGGAGGCGATCAAACTCATTCGCGCCGCTTTCGAACGAGGCGTTACATTTTTCGACACGGCGGAAGCATACGGTCCTTACAAGAATGAAGAGGTTGTCGGGGAGGCTTTGCGCCATTTCGGAGCCAGGTGTCGGTGGCGACGAAGTTTGGATTCAGCTTCGATGAGAACGGCGTGATCAACGGCGTGAACAGCCGGCCGGAACATATCCGAGAGGTCGCGGAGGCGTCGCTGAAACGGTTGGGAACCGACGTCATCGATCTCCTTTATCAGCATCGCGTGGATCCGGAGGTGCCGATCGAGGATGTCGCCGGCACCGTGAAGGAACTGATCGCGGAGGGCAAGGTCAGACATTTTGGCATGTCAGAGGCCGGCGCTCAGACGATTCGTCGTGCTCATGCTGTTCAGGCGGTCACGGCGCTTCAGAGCGAATATTCACTGTGGTGGCGCGAGCCGGAAAAGGAGATTCTGCCGACGCTCGAGGAACTTGGAATCGGTTTTGTTCCCTTCAGCCCACTTGGCAAAGGATTTTTGACGGGAGCAATTGATGCAAGCACGAAATTCGACAGCAAGGATTTCCGGAATGTTGTTCCACGATTCGAGAGGAGAACCGCAAGGCCAACCAGGCTCTGGTGGATGTGCTGGGGGAACTCGCTGTGAAGAAGAACGTGACGCGCGCCCAGATTGCTCTTGCCTGGCTGCTTGCACAAAAGTCGTGGATCGTTCCAATCCCCGGCACGACGAAGCTTCACCGGCTGGAAGAAAACCTCGGCGCTGCAGCGGTGGATCTAACGGCTGAGGATCTACGCGGGATCGAGAACGCTGTTTCCGAAGTCGAAGTACAGGGTGAGCGATATCCGGCACACCTGCAGAAGATGGTCGGCCGGTAAAAAGCTGAAGGCCTGGCAGTCGGGCTCAATTCATATCCAAGAGGAGAAACATCGATGGAAATCAAGCGAGCAGGATCGCAGCCATCCGGTAAAGGGCCGGCAGACTGGTTCACCGGGACGGTGCGGATCGATCCACTGTTCACGGCTCCTGACCCTGCGCGCGTCGTGGGTGCGCATGTCACGTTTGAGCCTGGTGCACGCACGGCGTGGCACACGCATCCGCTCGGACAGACGCTTATCGTCACCTCCGGTTGCGGACGTGCGCAGCATTGGGGCGGACCCATCGAGGAGATTCGGCCTGGCGATGTGGTCTGGTTCGCTCCTGGTGAGAAGCACTGGCACGGAGCGGGGACTACTACCGCCATGACTCACATCGCCATCCAAGAAATGCTCAATGGGAAGACCGTCGACTGGCTGGAGCAGGTGAGCGACGAGCAATTTGGAGCCGGAGTGCGCTGAATTGCGATCCTTGTTGTATTGCCTAGAGGGAAATCTTATCGTGTTGCGGTTCGAACGGGATTGAGCGCTCTTCACTGTCGCGAAGGGTCATCACGGGACAGCGGGCATGCGCGAGGACCCGATAAACGGTGCGATCGTGCGTCAAGTTATGGACGATCGAACGTGTAGTTGATCCAAGGACAATGAGATTTGCACCGAGATCGACCGAGGCGGCAAGGATTTCGATTGCGGGATGCCCGTGTGCAATGCGCGTCTCAACCTGCGTGCAGCATTGTTCGGTGGCGCTGATTTCCGCTGCGAGATCGCGAAGTTCTCGTCCGGCAGTTGAATCGAGGCCGGTCGGAATTTGCTGCCGGTCCGCATCTTGAACCGGGGGCAGCACGTGAAGCAGGACCAGTTTGGCGTTCTGAGCGGTCGCGATATTGCAGGCAAGCACTGCGCTCGGGCTTGAGGTCTCTCGAAGCGTGGTGGCATGCAGCACAACTCTTTGTGAGTCGCCGCCTGCTGCCTTGAGATGAGCCTCTGGTCCCACGGTTATGACCGGGAGGTTGACCGAACGCAGCACTTGTTCTGCAACGGAGCCGAGGAGCAACTTGCTGACCTTGCTCCGGCTCCGGGTCCCGAGAAGGAGTCTATCTGCCCTGAACTGCCGAACCGCAGCGAGGATTTGCTGGGCAGGTTGTCCTTCGCGAACCACGGAATCACAAAGAAGACCCTGGGTACGGGCCATCATTCTCCATGGTTCCAAGGTTTTGACCGCGAAATCTATGGCGCCTGCGGCGTCGTAGTAAGGCATGCCAACGGGGTCTGCGAGGATTCCCGACCCGATGCCAAGAACGTGAAGCAGGAGCACGCGTGCCTGCGATCGGTGCGCTTCCTGCAAAGCAAAGGGCATCAGGTGATCCAGGTCGCTCAAGTCAGTGGCAACCAGAATGATGGATGGCTGGGCTCGACGATTTAGCGTTGAATCGGGCACGGAAGACACCCTGTACGCGAGAAGCGTCGCACCGAAGCGGATGCTTAGATGTGCCCGGGCGCACGGAAATGTGTGAGGAACATCACATGTTTTTCCCGTGTAGATTGCCGTTTGCGCTGGGATAGCGCCAGTTGGAATTTTCGAATTCCTTATTGAATCTTTATCGATTTGCAAACTATTGTTGGGAATGGAATCCCAGTCTCACGAATTCCATCCCCCAAAAAGCACCCCAGAGAAAAGCAAAGATAACGTGCGGACTTTTGTCGTCTCACGGCATTGAGTCGTCGTCGTTTTTCAGAGGCGCACAGTCGTACAACATCACCAAACTTTCGGAGGTCAAGCGCAATGCTACATCGCCGTACTCGGAGTGTATTCGCCGCCATTGCACTGATTTTTGCTGTGTTTTTCGCCTTTGCCGCAGCCAACGCCCAGACATTCCGCGGGGGAATCAATGGGACGATTACGGATCAATCGGGGGCCGTGGTAGCGGGTGCGACGGTGGAGGCTGTGGACTCAGCCACCGGTGTTTCGCACAAGACCATAAGCTCTAGCGCCGGAGCGTTCGTGTTTCAAGACATGGCGCTGGGAACATATTCAGTGAAAGTAACTGCGAATGGATTCAAGGATTCCGTAGTCAAGGATGTGCCGGTCACCGCGGGAGTCATTTATACACTGCCGGTAAAGCTTTCGGTGGAGGCTGCCGGCGAGACCATCGAGGTGGCCGCTTCGGGTCTTGTTCTGGATACGACCTCGACCACACAGACGACGGTGATTCCTGAGACTACAGTCCAGGACATTCCATTGAACGGCCGCGATTTTACGCAGATGATCGGCCTTGCTCCGGGCTTTGCGGGCTACTCGCTCGGCGGATATGGTTCGGTGAACGGCACGCGCGCAAACCAGATCAACTGGCAGATTGATGGCTCGGATAACAACGACTGGTGGCACAACATACCGGCCGTCAACCAGGGCGGCGTGGAGAATATCGCCGGTGTCGTGCTTCCTATCGATTCCGTAGCGGAATTCAGTCTTCAGACGCAGTCGTCGAGCGAAGTCGGTCGCAATCCAGGAGGAACAGTAAACCTGGTGACCAAGTCCGGCACGAACGGGATACACGGAACGGCCTATTACTATGAGCGCAACCAGGCGCTTGCAGTGAGTAATCCGTTCAATACTCTTGGCGATCTTCCGCTCTCGAATGTCCAGTGGGGCGCGTCGCTGGGAGGGCCGTTCTGGAAGGACCATACCTTCTGGTTCGCAAACTTCGAAAAGCAGAAATTCAATATCGCGACTGGGAACAGCGGCACGGAGCCCAACGCAGGCTACCAGGCGGCGGCGGAGCAGGTGCTTTCGGACTACGGAGTACCTGAGAATCCGGCGACGAAGGATCTGATCAGCACGTTGTGGCCGGCGAATCTGATCTCTCCAACTTCGTTGGGCGCCATCCAGAATCCGGCTCCTGAATTTGGCTACAGCTACAACGGCGTAATCAAGATTGATCAGAACTTCGGGCAGAAGCACAATCTTTCAGGGCGCGCTTTTCTGGGGCAAGGCAACCAGACGGCTCCTGTGGGGCAGTCGTATGTAAATCCCTGGTACTTCGAAATAGCGCCGATTCACGTCTACAACTATTCTGTTGCGGACAATTACGTTATCTCACCATCGATCACCAATTCTGTGACGATCGGCGTGAACTATTTCAACCAGACGTTCTCCGACGCGAAGACCGATTTTTCTTCGGTGCCCGAGGCCGGATTTGTTACCGGCTCACAATTTTCGAATGCACCGAACATCAAGATTTCCGGCTTTGAGCCGACCGGCAACACGCCGCCCGAAGGCCGTAACGACATTACCGGTCACATCGACGAGGCTCTGAACTGGAATATCGGGAGGCACCAGATGCGTCTTGGCGGCGAGTACCGCCAGATGCAACTGAATGAGTTCTACTGGCGCCACGCCCAGGGAAGCTTTACGTTCGATACGAACTATCCCTTTGAGTGCCCGTCGGACGACCCGGAGTGCACCACGCCACTGGCCGCATGGGACGACCCCGATGTCGATATTGACTCGCGAGTGAAGTCGCTTGCGAATTTCCTCGCCGGCTACATGACTCAATCGACCCAGGCCTTCGGCGATCCAGAGCGTACGGTGTACAGCCATGCATTCGATGTGTTCGCGCAGGACAGTTACCAGGTGACGCAGTCGCTTAATGTGAATTTCGGTCTGCGCTACGACTTCATGCAACCGATGCACAACGACAAGAAAGATCTATCCGTTTTCCGGCCAGGATCGACGCCGACAAACATTGCGTTCCAGGGTGCAGATATCAGCAGTATCTACGACTACGATTACACCAACTTCAGCCCGCGCGTGGGGTTCAGCTATCAGCCTTCCTGGTCGAAGGGAACGGTCATCCGAGCGGGTGGCGGGTTGTTCTTTGATATGCCCAATGCGAACCCGTTCCTCGACAACCGTCCGGGCAATCTTGCCCCGAACGGACTGGAGTCGAATCCGGGTGGATCGAATCCCGTTGTAAACGCGACGACCAGCACGAAGCTTCTGGTGAGCGGCGAGCAGATTATCCCGACACCCACGAACGAAAACCCTTGCCCAATCGACAATCCGTGCGGAGCGTTCAGTGTAGCGAAGGGCTTCAGGTCTCCATACAACATCAACTACAGCTTCCAAATTGAGCAGTCGCTGGGCGGCAAAGCTTTCATGCAAATCGGATATGTGGGGAGCCAGGGAAGAGAGCTTCTGGCTCTACTGAATATCAACCAGGGATTCGCCAACGGCACGGATACGGCGACGCCGGGCGCCTTCGGCGGACCGTTCGGAGGAAACTTTTACTCTGACATCAACCAGATCCAGAGCATCGGCACTTCGAATTACAACTCGCTGCAGGCGATCTTCCGCACCAACAACTGGAAGGGATTGACGTCGCAGCTCTCCTACACCTGGGGACACAATCTCGATGAAGTGACAGCCTATCGCGGCGCATTGCCGCAGAATAGCTACGACTTCAAAGGCGACTACGGCAACTCGGATTTCGACACGCGCAACAGCGTAGTCGGCTATTTGAATTATGAGATTCCAACCTTCAAAGGACCGAAGTTGCTTACTGGAGGCTGGGCTCTGAACACGGCCTATAGCTTCAAAGGCGGCCAGCCAATCAATGTCTATACCTCGAACGACAGCAGCGGCACCGGACAGTACGAGCAGAGGCCCAATGTGGCGGGCAACCCGTTCCTCGGCCTTTCACACAAGATTGTGAAGCCATCGGATGGCAGCACACCTTACGTGCAGTGGCTCAACCCGAATGCCTATTCGCAGCCGGATCCCGGGACCTGGGGAAATGTCTCCCGCAATAATGTGTTCGGTCCCGGCTTCTCCGACGTGGATTTCTCGGTATTCAAGAACACGAACATCAACATCCACGACTTCCCGGTCAATGTGCAGCTCCGCGCGGAGATGTATAACCTCTTCGACCGGCTGAATCTGGCGAGCCCCTCGTGCAACCAGCTCTGCCTGGATTACTGGGACGGCTCGAGCGGATTCGCCGGCGCGTTCGGTACGACGAGTTCGACGATCGGCTCGGGGAACTACTCGCCGGGTATCGGCCCGGGCGAGCCGTTCAACGTTCAGCTGGCTCTGAAGCTGATTTTTTAGCGAGATTGAGATATCACTCAAATGCCGGTCACGAGAAGTGGCCGGCATTCTTATTTTGGGGACGGCGATCAATACGAACAATGAATGTTGGCTTGGAGTAGGGTCTTTCGGTACAAGTGGAGTCATGCTCCGAATGAACTGGATGATGGTTGTCGCGATGTGCTTGGCAGGGTGGGGGACAATCACTGCGGGACGGAATGCCTCGGCACAGGATAAGGGGAAGATTGCCGCTCCCAAAGTGAAGTCAAAGTCTGCAGAGACGTTCCAGGCGATCTATAAGGCCGATGAAAAGTGGCGGCGTGCGCAGCGCGGGAGTGTTTCCGCTGAGGATGAGAAGAGGCGTCTGCCTCCGGTCCACCTGGAACAGGTGGATGCGGCCACGCAGGCGAAGGCAATGGCGCATTGGGAGATGGTGTTGGGGGACCTCAAGAAGGTGGACCCACAGACGCTTTCGTCGGATGAGCGGCTGAATTACGAGGTTTATCGCGCCCAGATCGTAGTCAATCTCAACAGCTTGAAGTTCAAAGACTATGAGGCGCCGGTGAATTCGGATTCGCAGTTCTGGGGTTATATCGCGCCCTTGGATGCACGCGAGTTTCGAACCGAGGAGCATTACAGGAGATACATCTCTCGCCTTCGGGACGTGCCTGAGTATTTCGACGGGCAGATGGTGAACATGCGGGCGGGTTTGGCACGTGGTTTTACGCCTCCACGCGTGACGCTGCAGGGGCGCGACCAGGGATTGAAGGATGTGGCGAACGCCAGGAACGCGCAGGAAACGAGCTTCTGGAAGCCGTTTCTCGCGATGCCTTCCTCCATCGCACCAGCCGAGCAGGAAAAGTTGAAGAATGAAGCGGAGGACGTGATTGCGCATAGCGTGATGCCGGCCTACGCGAAGATGCTGAAGTTTTTCGATGAGGAGTATGTGCCGCATGCCGTGACTTCGCTTGCGGCAGAGAGTCTGCCGGACGGGAAAGCGTATTACCAATCGAAAATCCTGGAGTATGCGACGGTCACGATGTCTCCCGAGGAGATTCATGCGATTGGGCTGAAGGAGATGGAGAGCATCCACGCCGAGATGCTGACGACCATGAAGGCGAGCGGCTTTACGGGGACGTTTCCAGAGTTTCTTCAGTATCTGCGGACAGACCCAAGGTTCTACGCGAAAACGCCGGAGGAACTTCTGCATGATGCCGCCTGGATTTCCAAGGAGTTCGACGGGGTAGCGAGCAGGTATTTCGGCTATCTGCCCAGGGAGCGGTTTGGGATCGTGCCGGTACCTCCCGAGATGGCTCCGTTTTACACGGCGGCACGGGGCGGAATGAATTCCTACCTGGTGAATACATATGATCTGCCTTCGCGTCCGCTCTACTCGCTGCCGGCGTTGACACTCCACGAGTCGGCGCCCGGGCATAGCTGGCAGCAGGCGGTGGCAATGGAGCAAGAGCGCGAGAAGAAGTTGCCCCAGTTTCGCAATGAATACATTTCAGCGTATGGCGAGGGGTGGGCTCTATATTGCGAACGGCTGGGCACAGAGATGGGTTTTTACCACACACCGTACGAAACGTTTGGGATGCTGAGCTACCAGGCGTGGCGTGCCGCGAGGCTTGTTGTGGATACGGGAATTCACGCGCAGGGGTGGACGCGGGAGCAGGCACAGCAATATCTGCACGACAATACGGCGTTAAGCGACCACGAGATTGAGACGGAGGTCGATCGCTATATCTCGTGGCCCGGACAGGCTCTTTCGTATTACCTCGGGGAGATGGCGATCGTAAAGATGCGCAAAAAGGCGGAGTCTGCGCTGGGAGCGAAGTTCAATCTGCGCGCGTTTCATGACGCTGTACTGGAGACCGGAAGCGTTCCATTGCCGGTGCTGGAGGAGCATCTAGACGCGTGGATCGCCGGGGGAGGCGTGGGGCCGTTTCCGGAGATGGAGCAGTAACGAGGTTTTCAATCGCAGCAAAAGCCCCATCCGTGGATGGGGCTTTTAGGCTGAGACTCTTTCCAGACGCTTACGACAGGTGGGTGAACGGTCTTGATTCGAGCCGCTTCGGCATTCTGGGAGGGACAAGACCGGCGGTGTTGCTGTTCATGACGGCGAGGAAATCCTTTCGGAACACCATCATTTCTTCGGGTGTACCCACGGTGATGCGCAGGCTGTCGGGCCAGGCCGGCCAGATACGGCCGACATACATATCCTTCGCGGCAAGGGCTGCCTGCACCTGTTTGCCTGGCTTGCGCACATCGAGCATGAAGCAGTTGCTCTCAGAGGGCGTGCAGGCGTAGCCCTCGCTCTTGAGCCATGCCAGCGTTTGTGAACGCGTGTCGGCAATGATTTTTCTGCGCGTGGGAACGAGATCAGGATCAAGCAAGCTGGCCTTCGCGGCGGCTACGGCGGTAATGGGCAGCGCGTTCATGCCGCCGAAGGGAGTGATCTTCTGAAGCAAGTCGGGGCGTCCGATCGCGAAGCCCATGCGGATGCCCGCCATGCCGTAGAGTTTCGAGAAGGTGCGGAGAACAATGACGTTCTTGCCTTCCTTGACGAAGTCAATCGAGCGGGGAGCATCGCAGAGGTGGATGTAGGCTTCGTCGATGAGAATGACGGTGTCTTTGGGGGCATTTGCGACGGCGAACTCGATGTCGGCGCGCGGGGTGCATGTGCCGGTGGGGTTGTTCGGATTACAGATGTAGATGACGCCGGGGTTCGATGAAGCCGCCAGCATTGCTTTTATGTCGTGCCTTGCCTCGCCTTTCGGATCTGCCAGAGGTACCTTCAGGATTGGCGCGCCGCTGACTTTGGCTGCCCACATCGGCGCTTCATAGCCGGGATCGGCGACCACCAGCGGCCTGTCTTTTCCGGTAAAGGCAAGCACGGTGAAGTGCAAGGGCTCACTCGATCCGGCAAAGGGAATCACGGATTCCGGGCTCAGCCCCTCCTGCTTGGCGAAGATCTCCGCCAGCTCCTCTTCACCGTTGAAGAGATAGCGGCCGCCGCGAGGTGTGATGTTGATGATTGCCTGCCGCGCGCCCTCCGAAGGGCCCATGGGATTCTCGTTGGCATCGATATGGATGCCTTTATTGGGATCGGCAAACTTGGGGCGATCAGCGTATGCAAAATGCGCTTCAGTGAGGATGGGGAGGCTGGCCAGGGCCGAGGCACCCGCGGCGAAACGGAAGAAGCCGCGGCGAGAGATTCCAGTGGGAGCTATTTCAGGAGCAATCGGGTCGACGGAAGGGTACATCGGCAGGACTCCTTTGGGTGAGATTCCGTGGGAACAGAGAACTGAACGGGTCGCGAGGAAGAACGAGGCCGGAAGACAGAAGGATTGTTGAGGGGGAATGGCAATCCCATATCCCAAGTTATCGTTGCGGGGCAGTAAAAACAAGCATTAATTCAAGGCGCCATTTGGACGTGGCAGCGGATATCACGAGCGACAAGTGGCGCCATGGAGAGTTGGTCCGCGACTGTGATAGACTCCGACCGGGTAAACGTATTCCTATTAACTGAAGGTACGGCGACGAAGGCTCTTGGAGCGACCGATTTCAGCGTCCGATTTTCTTGGATCAGTACTTGACAAGTGTTCGAGTAAACCCATTTACTTATCCGCGAGCGCTCGAAAGTTTTGAGCGAATCGCTGATCTTCAGGTGAAGGAATGTTCGGATTGATTCCTGCAAGCAGCACTTGTTTGGCACTGGTTCGCGTGCCAGCACTTTTTGCATTCGCATCATCGCCCCTGGCCCACCTGAACGGCCTCGATATATCGGTCATTGCGATCTACTTCGCGATGGTGATATGGATCGGTTTCTATCTCAAGGGGCAGTCGAACACCAGCGAAGAGTTTTTCATGGCCGGCCGAGAGATGACCGCGTGGATCGCGGGTCTAAGTTTCGTGTCCGCTAATCTGGGCTCTCTCGAACTGATGGGCTGGGCGGGCTCAGCTTACCAATACGGCATCCTGGCGACGAACTGGTACTGGATCGGGGCAATCCCGGCAATGGTGTTCCTCGGCCTGGTGATGATGCCGTTCTACTACGTTTCGAAGACGCACTCGGTGCCGGGCTATCTGGATTTGCGCTATGGGGGTGAGGCCCGGACTGTAGCGGCAATCGCATTCGCAACAGAGATGATCCTGATGAGCGGCGTGAACATGTTCGCGATGGCCAAGGTGATGCAGGTTGTGCTGGGGTGGAACATCACGTTCAGTATCGTCGTCTCTTCGGTTGCGGTTGCGCTCTATGTGGGACTAGGGGGTCTACGCTCGGCCATTTTCAATGAGGTGCTTCAGTTCGTTTTGATCTGGGGCGGGGCGCTGCTCGTGCCGATCCTGGGCCTCTACCAGGCTGGCGGCTGGGACGGAATGAAACGGAACATTCTGATCAATCTCCACAGCGACAGCTATTTCCACCTTTGGCGGGATACCGGCAGCTTCTCGGCGAATCCGATGGGTGTTCAATGGACCGGGATCGTCTTTGGTCTGGGCTTTGTGATCAGCTTCGGGTATTGGACTACGGATTTCCTGGTGGTGCAGCGGGTTCTCGCGGCGCATAACCTGAGAGCCGCGCGGATGGCACCGCTTATCGGATCGTTCTTCAAGATGGCTGTTCCCTTCATCGTGATTCTTCCCGGATTGCTTGGACTGGCGTTGCGCGATCCGGCGATGGCGAACGGCATACCGCACCTGGTTGGCGAGGATGTGGTTGCGGCCAATCCGAATGCAGGACTGCACAGCTACAACGAGATTTTGCCTTTGATGATGGCGCGGTATCTCGGCCCTGGCCTTCTCGGTCTCGGTATCACCGCATTGATTGCGGGCTTCATGAGCGGAATGGCCGGGAATGTCAGCGCGTTCTCTACTGTGTGGACCTACGACATCTACCGGCCGTTGATCAACAAGCGCGCAAGTGACAGCCATTACGTGATGGTAGGGCGGTTCTCCATCTTCATTGGCGTGGGTGTGTCGATTATGGCTGCGTACCTGGTGATGCGTGCGCACGGCATCATGGATTATGTTCAGGCCCTGTTCAGCATCTTCGTGGCGCCATTGCTGGCGGCGATTCTGTTCGGCATGTTCTGGAAGCGGGCGACGCGATGGGGAGGATTTCTAGGCCTGTTTCTCGGGATTATTTTTTCGGCAAGTCTCTTCATGTGGGTCAAGCTCAATCCAGCGAAGCTGGCGGTGGTTGCGCTTTCGCCGTATGCGAAACCGATGGCTGAGAATGTCTTCCGTGCCTTGTGGGCGTTCTGCTTTGCGGCGATCGTGATTGTCGTGGTGAGTCTGCTGACCAAGCCAAAGCCGGTTGCCGAACTGGAGGGCCTGGTATACGGAGCCACAAAACTGCCTACGGAAGAGTGGGTGCCGTTCTATAAGCGGGAGTGGTTCTGGGCGACAGCGGTGGGAATCATCTTTTTCGTACTCAACATCATGGTGTGGTAACGGAGATATCGATCATGCACGGCTCGCGCATCCCAATCTGGTTCTTCATCGGACTTTTGCTGACAGTTTATGGCGTGATGATTTTCGGCTATGGGTGTTACGAGGCGGTCACTGGCAGCTTTGCGCCCGGTGTGCAATTGACCCAGCTTCACACTCCGATCTGGTGGGGTGCAATTCTACTCATCATCGGTCTGGTGTACCTGATCAAGTTCCGCCCAGGGCGGGGCTCGGAATGAGTTTTCTTCTCGAGGTCTGCATGGCTCGAGGAATCTTAACGGATGTGCTAACGAGGAAATGGACAGAAGTTAGCCGGTAACGGCAAAGTTTCAAGGAGCTGAAGATGGCAGCGGAAAGAAAAATGACATTTGGCATTATTGTTGGTAATCGGGGATTCTTCCCGGATCACCTGGCGAAGACGGGGCGCGAAGAAATTATCTCTGTGCTCGAGGCGGCCGGCGCACGCGCCATCGTCCTCGGTCCTGAGCAGTCAAAGTACGGCGCAGTGGAAACATACACTGAGGCCCAGTATTGCGCCGAACTCTTCAAGAAACATGCAGAGGAGATTGACGGGATTATCGTCACGCTGCCGAACTTCGGCGAAGAGCGCGGCATTGTAGATGCGATTCGGCTATCAGGGCTGAAGGTTCCGGTGTTGGTGCAGGCCACGCCCGACCGCTCAGACACGATGACCATCAAAGATCGCCGCGACAGTTTCTGCGGCAAGATGTCGTGCTGTAACAACATGATGCAGTACGGCATTAACTATTCGCTGACCACGCTGCATACCGAGGCGTTGAACTCCGCGGAATTCAAGGCTGATCTTGAGTGGTTCTCGGCAGTTTGCCGCATTGTGAAGGGGCTGAAGAACCTCCGCATCGGAGCTATCGGCGCACGTCCCACGGCATTCAATACGGTTCGCTACTCGGAACGGATCTTCGAGACCAACGGCATCACCATTGAGACGATTGATCTTTCCGAAATTTTTGGCCGCATCAACCGCATGAAGGACAACGACGATGCCGCGCAGGGCAAGCTCGCTGCAATCAAGAAGTATGTGACCACGTCCGGCATTCCGGACGAGGCGCTGATGAAGATGGCAAAGCTTGGCGCAGTGATTGACGGCTGGATGAAGCAGGCTCATATCACTATCAGTGCCGTGCAGTGCTGGACGTCGATGGAAGAGTTTTTTGGCGTGGTGCCGTGCACGATCATGAGTATGATGTCGAACGATCTGATTCCATCGGCCTGTGAAGTGGACGTGCCCGGTACGCTGAGCATGTACATGATGGCGCTGGCCTCAGGCACGCCATCGGCGCTGTTGGATTGGAATAATAATTACGGCACCGATCCAAACAAGTGCGTTTGCTTCCATTGCTCCAATCTGCCCAAGCACTTCTTCCAGGACGTGAAGATGGACTACCAGGAAATCATTGCGGGCACAGTGGGCAAGCTCAACACCTTTGGCACTTGCGTAGGTCGCGTCAAGCCCGGCGCGATGAGCTTCGCGCGTTACTCGACCGACGATCGACGTGGTATCGTGCGCGGGTACACCGGTCCCGGGCGGTTTACGGACGATCCGCTCGAGACGTTTGGCGGTGCTGGTGTGGCAGAGATCCCGCAGTTGCAAAAGCTGCTGAAATACATCTGCCGCGAAGGCTTCGAGCATCACGTTGCGGCGAACTTTAGCGACGTTTCGAAGTCAGTGCACGAGGCAGCACGTTACCTGGGCTGGGAGAGTCACTATCACCCGAGCCTTGAGGACTGAGAGTTTCAGGGTTGGCTACCGTGGGCGCTGACTTGCCGTCGGCGCCCCGCTTTTTCTTTGGGAGATTCTTATGGAGACAGCAACGATGACGAAGAGGATCAGTAAGAGCCTGGTGGTAAACGGCACAACAGTTGTTGACGAGGCCGCATGGAATGCGGAACTCGATGCAAAGCACACAAAGCTTGTTGAGTGGATGCGCGGCCAGAAGCTTGGCGGAGTCTTGATCCGGCGAAATGAAAACGTGGCGTGGATTACGGGCGGAGCTGTGGAGCTGCGGGTTCTTACTCCATGCGAGACCGGCGTAGCTTCGCTGCTGGTGACTGCCGAAGGCAAACGCTACTATTTCACCACCGAGAATGAAGCGCCGCGCCTTCACGATGAGGAATTCGGCGTCATTGGATTTTGAGCCAGTCCTGTTCCCCTGGTATGCGGACGACACAGCTGCCGCGGCGGCAAAGCTTGCGGGCGGCCCGCTCGGATCAGACACACCGCTGCCGGGTGGAACGCCGGTAAACCTGTTCCCGTTGCGCGCCTCACTGAGCGACACCGAGATCGCGCGTTATAAGTGGCTCGGTGGAGAGACTGCTGCAGCTACGGTTGAATCGTTGAAGCAGGTTGAACCCGGGCTGAGTGAGTACGATCTTGAAGCCATTACCGCCGGCAATCTGTTGCGGCGCGGAATTCTGCCCTCGGTCTATCTCTATGCAGTGGATGACAGGATCTACAAGTACAAGCATGCTGTCGCACGCGGAGCGCGGTTGCAGAGGTACGCAATGCTGAATCTGTGCTCGCGCAAATGGGGTTTGGCGATTTCCATTACTCGTTTTGTTCACTTTGGCGATTTGCCGGCCGAACTCGGCGCTCGATTCAAATCGGCTGCGCAGGTGAACGCCGTGCTGCTGGATGGCACAAGGGTTGGTGCGACTTCAGCGGAACTATTCCGAGCGGCGAAGGACTGCTTACTCGGCCGAAGGCTATCCGGGCGAGGAGCGCTTCCATCACCAGGGAGGGCCCACGGGATATGGCGAACGCGAGTGGGTGGCCACCCCCGAGGGGAGAGAGACGGTGGTCAACAACCAGGCTTTCGCCTGGAACCCCAGCATCCGCGGCGGCAAGGCGGAAGACACCGTAATTCTTCACGACGGCAAGATCGAGTGGCTCACCGCAACACCGGAACTGCCTGTGATCAATGCCGAGGTGAACGGAAAGGTGTACCCTGCAGCCGGAGTGCTTTGCAGGGAGTAGATAAACAGGGGAATGTGAAACAGGGAGTAGGGAGTAACAAGCAGGAACAGGGAGTAACAAGCGATTTACTCCTGAGCGGCATCTACCTGTTACTCCTTGCTGTCTATTTACTTGCTGTCTCTATCGGTTGCAGCGTTAACCTCGCTGTCAGCACGACAAGCGCGGCCCACAGAACATCGGCGCCGAGCAGGTGAGCTGTCTGGAGCCAGACCGGCGCGAGCAGGATGACGTCGAGCACGCCAAGGACGTACTGCGCCGCGAGCAGGACGAGCACAAGGGCTGAGAGTCCGCGGTTGTCCCAATGGACGGAGCCATGCGCAGCCCTTACCAGGATCCAAATCAGATAAATGCTCGCGAGAAAGGCAATGGCCGGGTGTGTCCAGCGCCAGCGGACGAGCCATCCGCTGGCTGATGAGAAGTCCGCGGCGAGCGCAGAACCTAGCGATGTCGCGGGAAAAAGGGTGTCTCCGAGAGCAGCGAGCGATCCGGTAACGCCCACAATCAGTACGACGATTATCCCGGCAATCGCTCCCACCGGCGCCACAATGCGAATCGTGCCGCGCAGATATCCCTGTTTGCGGCTCAGCATGTGGGCGGTGAGCGTCAAGGCTGCCAGCAACAAAAGCGTATTGGTCAGGTGAAGGGCCAGGTACCATGGGCGCAGCGGCGACTGGCTTTGCGCGGTAAGCCCGAGCTTGACCAGCAACGCGCCGAGAATTGCCTCGATCAAAGTAAAAACGACTGTGGCGACAGCCGCCGGCCGTGCCAGGTGCCGACGCATGGTTCCCGAATATGTCCAGACGAGAAGTCCAACGGCCGAGAAGAAAGAGATTCCGCTGGTGATGCGATGCGCGAACTCGATTATCGTGTTGGCGCCGGCTGAGTGCTGGAGCACGGTTCCGTTACACAGCGGCCAATGGTTGCCACAGCCGGCACCGGCTCCAGTGGCGCGAACTACGGCGCCCCACAGGATTACGGCGATGAAGTAGGCCAGCACTCCCCAGGCAAAGCGCCTCAGGGCAGCGGAGGGCAACGATTTGAAGCTCGCCGGGGTGCTGACCGAATGAATAGACAAGGAATCCGCGGGCACTTCTTAAGTTTAGAACAGGGAGGGTTGGTTAGTGAGGCAGCTCAGCCTGTAATTCGATGCTCTCCCATCCATGCGGCGTCGGCCGCGCGGATGGGGCACCGATTTTTCCCCGGCTATTCCCCAAGCAATCTCACGACATGATTCACAATGATGAGGTCTTCAGCTGGCGGGATCACGCGGACGGTTACGCGAGAGCTGTCTGCCGAAATTGTTGCCTCGCCACGCACATTGTTGCGTGCCGGATCGACGACGATGCCGAGGGCTTCGAGCCCAGCGCAGATTTCTGCTCGCGAGGCGATGTCGTTTTCGCCGATGCCGCCGGTGAACACGAGCATATCGAGTCCCCCAAGCTCGGCGTAAAAGCTGCCGATCCACTTGGCGATGGTCCAGGTGAATTTGTCGACGGCGAGCCGCGCATGTTCGTTGCCGTTTTTGATGGCTTCGCGCAGATCGCGCATGTCGTTGGAGACACCACTCACACCGAGAAGTCCCGATTTCTTACTCACGACTGTCTCGAGTTTGTCGGCTGCCTGAAGCGCATCGGGTGTGGTCTCGGCAATCTTCTTCAGGATAAAGATGACGACTCCCGGGTCGATGTCCCCGGTCCGTGTAGCGCTGATGATGCCACCGCTCGGTGTCAGGCCCATGGAGGTGTCGAGGCATTTGCCATTGCGAATCGCGCTGATGGAGGCTCCGTTGCCGAGATGCGCTACGATCAGTTTCTCCGGAACGTTCGGTTGCAATTGATAAATGATCGATTCATAGGAGATGCCGTGGTAGCCGTAGCGGCGAACTCCCATCTCCGCATATTCATTCGGGATGGGCATCTGCTTTACGACTTCAGGCATGGTGCGATGGAAGTAGGTGTCGAGGATCGCGTAGTTTGGGATGCCGGGAAAGAGCTTCAGCGATTCTCGCATGATGTAGACGGCGATTGGAGTGTGCAGCGGGGCAAGTGACGCGTACTTGTCGAGCTCGTCAATTAATGCCGGCGTTACCAGCTGATTCTCGAGCACCGTCGGGCTGCCGGATACGGTGCGGTGCCCGATGGCTTTCGGTACCGGGAACTGGCCTGACTGAAGAGTGTCAGCTACCAGCTTGAATGCTACGGAACGGTTCGGGAGATCCGGAGTCTCGTCGACGAGCTTGCGGCCGTTGGCATCTTTGATCCAGAACTTGCCGTTGTCTGTGGCGATGCCATCGACCGCGCCCTCAAAGATCTTCGTGCGCTGATCGTCGCCGGCTTCGTACATTGCGAATTTGATGGAAGACGAACCGCTATTCAAAACCAAAACAGGCAAAGACGACATAAAAGGTTCCCTCTTACTTGTAATCTGAAGGTTTCAAATCATTGCGATTTGTCCGGCTGCCACTGCCACTCCTGAATTTCGGGCAGATCCTCGCCGTGTTCTGAAACGTACAGCCGATGCCGCTGAATCGCCTCGGAGTACCACTGCCTTGCATCGTCCACCTTTTTCGCCAGCCGCTTGACGCGCGTGATGGCGTCGAGCGCGAGTTGAAAGCGGTCGATGTTGTTCAGCACGCACATATCAAACGGAGTCGTGGTGGTGCCTTCTTCCTTGTAACCGCGCACGTGCAGGTTGTCGTGATTGTGGCGGCGATAGGTGAGGCGATGAATGAGCCAGGGATATCCGTGAAAAGCAAAGATGGTTGGCGTCTTCGGCGGGAAGATCGCATCGTACTCTTCATCGGAGAGGCCATGGGGATGCTCGGACTGAGGCTGCAGCGCCATCAGGTCGACAACGTTGACTACGCGCACCTTCAGGTCGGGGGCCTGCTCTCTCAGCAACAGTACGGCGGCAAGCGCTTCCATTGTGGGCACATCACCGCAGCAGGCAATTACGACGTCAGGATTGCCGTTGTCGTTCGATGCCCACTTCCAGATGCCGAGGCCGGTGGTGCAATGCGCAACAGCCTCATCCATCGTCAGCCACTGCGGGGCAGGTTGCTTGCCGGCGACGATCAGATTGATGTAGTGCTTGCTACGCAAGCAGTGGTCGGCGACAGACAAGAGGCAGTTGGCATCCGGCGGAAGATAGATGCGGACAACATCGGCTTTCTTGTTCACCAGGTGATCGATGAAGCCGGGATCCTGGTGCGAGAATCCGTTGTGATCCTGACGCCATACGAGAGAACTCAAGAGGTAGTTCATCGACGCGATCTGTTTCCGCCATGGAATTTGACGTGTGACCTTCAGCCATTTGGCGTGCTGGTTCACCATCGAGTCCACGATGTGGATGAAGGCCTCGTAACAACTGAAGAATCCGTGACGGCCCGTAAGCAGGTAGCCCTCGAGCCAGCCCTGGCACATGTGTTCGCTCAGGATCTCCATAACGCGACCAGTTTGCGAAAGATCCTCGTCAACCGGCAGCACTTCCGCCATCCAGGTCTTGCCCGTTCCTTTAATCACGTCGCCGATGCGGTTGCTGGCGGTCTCATCAGGGCCAAACACACGGAAGTTCTTGGTGTCCTTGTTGGACTCCATTACGGCATGCAGCATTTTGCCGAGAATTCTGGTTGATTCAGCGATCGTCGCGCCGGGTGTCTCAACCTTTACCGCGAAGTTGCGGAAGGCAGGCACGCGCAATGGCTGCCAAAGCAAGCCGCCGTTAGCATGCGCATTCATGCCCATTCGCAAGCGGCCCTTTGGGGCAATGTCGGCCAGTTCTGCCCGGAAAGCACCCTTTTCATCGAAGAGCTCTTCCGGTTTGTAGCTGCGCATCCACTCTTCGAGCAGGCGCAGGTGGTCGGGTTTTTCGCGCAGCTCGCTGAAGGGGACCTGGTGAGCGCGCCACGTATTTTCAACAGGCTTGCCATCGACTTCCTTTGGCCCCGTCCAGCCCTTCGGCGTGCGCATGATCAGCATGGGCCATTTGGGACGTTCGGTCGATCCTTCTTCGCGAGCTGCTTTCTGAATGGAAGCGATGCGATCGAACATCCGGTCGAATACCGCGGCCGCCTTTTGATGCATTGTGAAAGGATCGTCCCCTTCGAGAGAAAAAGGCTCATAGCCATAGCCGCGCATCAGGTCTTCGAGTTCCGCGTGCGGAATGCGTGCGAGCACGGTAGGGTTGGCGATCTTGTAGCCGTTGAGGTGAAGGATCGGCAGCACGGCGCCGTCGGTTGCGGGATTGAGGAACTTGTTCGAATGCCAGCTCGTGGCCAGTGGTCCGGTTTCGGCCTCGCCATCGCCGACGACACAGGAGACGATGAGGTTGGGATTATCAAAGGCTGCGCCAAAGGCGTGCACGAGAGAGTAACCGAGTTCACCGCCTTCGTGAATGGAGCCGGGTGTCTCCGGCGCGACGTGGCTCGGAATTCCGTAGGGCCAGCTGAACTGACGGAAGAGGCGCTTGATTCCATCGCGATTCTGCTCGATGTGAGGGTAGATCTCGGAATAAGAGCCCTCGAGGTATGTATTCGCCACCAGTCCCGGACCACCGTGTCCGGGACCGATGAGGTAGATCATGTCGAGATGCCGTTCGCGGATGAGCCGGTTCCAATGGACGTAGAGGAAGTTGAGGCCGGGAGTTGTGCCCCAGTGACCGAGCAGGCGCGGCTTTACGTCTTCAAGGGTGAGCGGGCGTTCAATAAGGGGATTGTCTTTCAGGTAAATCTGGCCGACTGACAGGTAGTTGGCGGCTCGCCAGTAGGCGTTCATCTTCTGGAGTTGGTCTGGAGTGAGTGGGCCTTGCGTATTCAATTCCGTCCGGTTGATGTCGGTTGTCAGGCCAGTCATATGGGGCACCTCGGGGAAAGATTGCCTTGCCCCTTCAGCCTAGCAGCCAAATGTTGACGCCAGAGGTGATTGAAGTCACACGGAACTGAGATGCCGATTCATGAAGTGGGACTTCCGGGAGGTTCGAGAAGCGTTCAGAGGGAGTAATTCTGATCCGAGGGATTTCTTCTGGATGGATTCTGGAAATGGCGCTTCAAGCGCAGGATTTTCGATTCGAAGCCATACCAGAGGAGAGTCGCTGTCAGGGTGCACGCAACCATGCGAAAAGCTACGACGGCGAGGCTACCAGGGAGGCCGTAGGAGTTCATGCGGGCGTCGAACCAGCCAAAGTAGACGAAGACGGCGATGTGCGTCATATACAGGCCGTAGCTGATTTTGCCGTAGTAGGCGAGCGGGCCACGGCTGAGGGCAGTGTTAATGATGTTGCGTGAGCCGGTCGAGGCGATGGCGCTGAGAACTGCTCCACCGAAGAGCGTGGTCAGGGCACAGTCGAGGAAAGCTGTGCCGCCTGCGATTGTTCCAGTGGCGACGAAGCCCGCGGGCATGGCGATAAGTCCGATGGTGAGCCAGGTGCGACGGCTGAATGGCACGGTGTAGAGCCCGAGCGAGAGCAGGCTGCCCATGGCGATTCCGTCAATGTGGGTGAGCGTGTGCGTGGGAGTGATCCACGCGAAGTGGCTCATCCGAAACAGCGGCGCTGCGACGAGGAAGCTGAACAGAACGCAGGCGAGAACCCATGGGGCGCGGAGAAAGCGGACGACGGGTGCCCAGAGGAAGTAATACTGCTCCTCGATGGCGAGTGACCATGTGGGCCCGATCACGGGCGGCAGGGTGAGATGGAATAGATTCTGCAGGAAGAGAAGATATGCCCACCATGGTGCGGTTCGGAAGGCGTCCACGACGGACGGGCCGATGAACCATGGAGCGTTCAGATAACAGACAAGGAGGACGAGGACATAGACGGGCCATATGCGCAGCGCCCGGCGTGCATAGAAGTTGCGGAAGTAGCGAGGCTGGTTGCGCGACTCAAGAAGAATGGACGTGATCAGGAATCCGGAGAGGACGAAGAAGAGGTTGACGCCGGCCCATCCCCAGAGGGAGGGCTTGTAGATCCAGGTGTGTTCGAAGCGCGGGTGGCAGTGGTACAAGACGACGGAGAGGACGGCGATGCCGCGAAGTCCCTGGAGTTCGGGGATGTAGGAGGGGAGCCAGGATGGGCGTTGGATGGGCAAGATGTTATTGGCCGTTCGGCAGAATCAGGTCTCTAATCTTTTGCGAAGCCTTCTACGATCCATCCGGCTAGCCAGAGTGCCGCACCTGGACATGCCAGAAGGATAAACACGGCAATCAACTCAAAGAGTCCAGCGTTTGCCGAAGAATGGGAGGAGGGAAGCAGGTTGCCGAGCATAATTCCTGCCCAGATCAGGAGAATGAAGCTGACTGCTATGAAGACAATCCAACGGCCGGCCAGCTGCATCCTTCTTGCGCCTTCCAACGCGTTCATCTTTCCTCCAGCGCCTGTTTCTATCCCGCTGCCAGCTCCTTCGCCCGCTGCGTGGCTCGCATCACAGCCTTGATCAGGGTAACGCGCAGGCCGCCTTCTTCGAGTTCGAGGATGCCGTCGATGGTGCAGCCGGCGGGAGTAGTCACTTCGTCTTTGAGGAGCGCGGGGTGATAGCCGGTCTCGAGAACCATCTTGCCGGCACCATAGACAGTCTGGGCGGCGAGTTGCGTCGCGGTATCGCGGGGCAGACCTACCTTCACGCCGGCTTCAGCGAGCGCCTCGATGATGATGTAGACGTAGGCGGGGCCGGAGGCGGAGAGGCCGGTGACGGCATCCATGTGCTTCTCATCCACGATGACCGAGCGGCCGACGGTTTCGAATATCCGCTGGGCGAGTTCCATCTGCTCGGGCTTCACGAAGCGCCCCCGGCAGAGGCCCGCGACACCTGCTCCCAGAGCCGAGGGCGTGTTCGGCATGGCGCGGATGACGCCGATCTCGATGCCCGCCGCCTCTTCGATGGCGCGGGTCTTCACCGAAGCGGCGAAGGAAACCAGCGTCTTTGCCGGCGTGAGCACGGTTTTATTTCGGCGACCAGGTCCGGCACCTGGAATGGCTTGACACCCAGGAGGATCAAGTCGGCGTGGCGTGCGGCCTCAACGTTATCCGTGCTCACGTCGACGCCCCATTGTGCGGCGCGTGCAATGGCTTTTTCGGCGTGGGCGACGGTTGCGTGGATCTGCTCGGCAGCGAACAGATTCTGCTTGAGGAAGGCCTGGAGCAGGATTCCGCCCATCTTGCCGGCGCCGAGAACGGCAACGTGCAGGTTAGGAAGCTGCGCGGGTGTCTGGGTGGCCTCAACGGCAATCTCAGCCATGTTGTTCCTTTTGCAGATCAGAATGATGGTTCAAGATTCAAGGATAAATGGTTCGTTCAGACCGCCGTGAGCATTTAGCGATTTGAAGGGGCCTGCTCAGCCTGATGCTGGTAACGGGCGAGGTTGCCGCGGAGCTCTGTGGTGAGCAGGGCGTTTTGCTGTTGCTCCGCGATCTTGAGAGCCTGCTGGGCGGTAATTACTGCCTGCGGATAATTGCCGGTCTCGGAGTACATGGCGGCGAGCATCTGGAGGATCTCGGGCTCGCGATTGCCGGTAAGTCTGGTAGCCGTTTCGAACTCCGGCAACGCATCGGCGAATTGGCTGCCGGCAGCCAGGGCACGCCCAAGGTTGTAGTGGTTCTCAGCGGAGTTTGGGGAGAGAGCGACCGCTTTTTGCAGCACAACAATGGCTTCGCTGAGCTTGCCCTGGCGCGCGAGGATGACGCCGTAAATGTTGTAGCCGTCAGGATTTTTCGGAGCGAGCTCAATCCCGGCTGTGAGCTGCTGGATGGCCGCATCACGCTGGCCCTGAACTTCGAGCAGGTGGCCGAGATTGATGTGGGCAGCGCCGTTATCGGGATTCAGCTCAATGGCCTTCTGGATATGGGTCATCGCCTCATCGAAGCGGCCCGATTCCGCCAGAACGCTACCGAGATTGTTGTGCGTCTGCGAGCTGTCGTTGTTGATGGAGAGGGCTTTCTCGTAGGCCGCGACCGCGTCGCCGGTCTTGCCTGTTGCGGCGAGGGCCACGCCCATGTTGTTCCACGGGCGCGAGTCTGTGGGATCTTTATCGGCGGCGACCTTCCAGGCAGGAACGGCTTCGGCCCACTTGTGATCGTCCTGCAACTGCTGAGCGACGTCGAATTCGCGATAAAAGTCGATGGCGGGTGTTTCGATGTGGTTGAGGCCCTCTGGCCCAAGGTTTACGAACTCGGGAATGTTGACGGCCCGGTTTGCGGCGGTAGCGTTCTCGACGACAACCGGAGGGCTAGCGTGACCCTGCTCATCGATATGCGTCAGGTACATGCGCGTGTAGAAGGATGGGCTCTTCGAGGAGAAGGCGAGCCATTTGCCATTGGGAGAGAAGCTGTGCCACGAATTCATGACGGGCAGATTCGACTCAAGCGGCCGCGCTTCGCCACCTTCGAAGGGGACAATATAAAGCTTGCTGTCAGGGCGCATCAGCAGGCCATTTTTGCATTGCACGAAGACAATCCACTTTCCGTCCGGCGAAACCTTGGGGAAGTTGTTGCTCATGCCGTTGTTTGAAGCGCCGAGAATCGGCTCCGGTGTGCCTCCCTTTCCGCCATTGAAGGGAATCTTGTAGAGGTCATAGTGGATCTGCGTCTCCCTGGGATCATTGGCCCACATCGAGCGCTGATAGTCCGCCGGATAAGGATCGCGGGAAGTGGCGCGGGAGTAGATGAGGTATTTTCCGTCGGGGCTCCAGAAGGCTGAGGTCTGGACGTAGTTGGGATCGTCGGCACCCGGCAGCGACTGTAGCTTGCCGGTTTCCTTGCTGTACCAGGCAAGCACGCCACGAGTGGGGTAGAAGACCTGGCCGAACCCATAAAACCAGTAGAAGCCGTTGTAGAGCCGGTCAAGCACGCGCGTGCCATGTGCGTGAGGCACATCGATGGAGTTGACGACGTATTTGCCGTCGGGCGAAACCTGGCTCATGAAGCCGAAGCGTTTCTGCCCGCCCTCCTCGGAAAAGGAGCTCCAGCGGACGAGGTAGTCGCTGCTGATTGTGCTGACTTTATGAAGGGAGACCAGCGCGTAAAGGCCTTTGTCGTTTGCCGGTCCGTCGACGTCGATGCCCATGGTCTTTCCGTCGCGGGAGAACGAGTGACAGTTACCGCAGGTTGGCAGGCCCGTCATCATGGTTTTGGGCTGGGCCTCGTTGATATAGCGAAGTTGCCACTTGATCTTGGGGAGCACCGAATCAGGCAGGGGCTTGATGACGCCACGCTGGGCGGTGTCAGGGGAGGGGGGTATCAATGGGACGTCGCGATAGAACAGGGGAGCGCCCACCGGGTCGCGCGAGGTCTGGAAGGTGGCCTGCTGGTGCGAGAGTGGCTCCTTGTCCTTCTGGCTGGCGAATCCGCTGATGATGATCGTCGCCGGGGCCGTGACGGAATGCTTTTTGATTTCCTCCCAGGTCTGCGGGTCTGGACGCCAGACACGGGCCGTTGCTTCTTCCGGCGTGAGCGAGGGTGGAATATAGCCTTTTAAGGAATCATCGAGCTGGCCGAGGCGCATCTTTTCGCCGGACCAGGCCCGGATCGGCTTCGCGTGTTCGCCGAAAATAATGTCGATGCGCCAAATGGTGGTGGCGGGGTTGTCATCGCGCCATTGGAACTGCGGGGCAATGATGTCGGGCGGGTAGATCGTTCCGTTGAGAGGGATATCAATATTAAGGCCGGGGCGGGTCTTGTACATCGGAATGGCGCGCAAGAACTCGGGGACGACGGTGGGGTCGGTAAGGGCAGCGGGTTCCTGAATGGCCTGGGATTCCTGATCTGCGGGCCTGGCCGAAACCGCCGACGTGAGGCCTGAGCCCGCAGTCAGCAAGACAGCCAGAGCTGCTAACAACATCCGTTTCATGAAAATCCATCTTTCAAGACCCCGGATAGTGGATCCGAAGGCGATTCCGGCCCTGGAGCGGGTTGCGGATGTTCGGATTGAGAGAATCCTGATTCGATTTTTAGCGATAGCGGTCGGCGGTTATGTGATCCCTATCACCGGTCCGTCGTCCAAATGCCTTATTCGAACGTCTCACTGAACAGAAAATCTTTTGAAAGAGCTGGATAAAGCGAATTACTGCGCAAAAGAGCGCGAAAGTGTAAGATTTTTGGCAGATAAAAGAGCTCGCAAGATCGACCTCTCTACGAAGAGAGGCAGGGCTCACTCAGGCGCTTTTGGGAGAGCCATCGTATGCAGGCAGGCGGGGACAAGTTGGCAGGCAGGTGTGGCAGTGTGTGCGCACGACGAGGCATGAACGCATCGCGGATTTTCGGAATTACTTTATGCGCATCTTTTCTTGTGTTGAGCAGGGGGCACGCGCAGGGGACGGCCTCGGCTTCATCTATCTCCCAAGCTCTGCCGCCAGCCGGGAGTTCCGCAAGCGCAGTTGACGATGTCTCCCTTGATCTGGTGGCCCACGACAAAAGCTATAAGCTCTATCGGAACCTGCAGGCGGCAGATTTGCAGGTCTCCGATAACGGCACTCCGGTCAAGCTGAAAGATTTGCGCCTAGTCTCTGGGGAATCGGATTTTCAGCACACCGTAACGTTCGTCTCGGACAGATTCGGGGGAGACACGGGACGCAACGTACAGCAGATCGTGGGAAAGATTCTGAAGGAGCTTCCTACCAAGGGATACTCATTCGCGGTGCTGGATCTGGTGCCGCGTCTCCGTTTGATTCAGGGGTTCACCACCGACAGGAATACGGTCAAGGATGGGATCCGGATCGTCACGGAGGGGCCTAAGGCAGATAAAAATCCGATCATTGAGCTGGCGTCTTCGAACACCGTCTATCAGAAGTCTGTTGCGGAAACTGACGACCCGAGCTCCGTTGCAGCCAAGAAAGCTGAGAAGGATCTGCTTTCGATTGTCCGTACCGGTGCGGAAGCAGATGGCACTCACGTGAACGCAAGCACGAGGACGCAGTATAAGACTCTTCTCGAGGCGTTGCAGTCATCCCGGAAGATTCAGCAAGATCGTCATTCTCTCCCGGCGCTGGCAGGGTTGCTGGCGCTGGTGCGATCGCAGGAGAAGATTTCGGCCCGGAAGTGCGTCGTATATTTCACGATGAACACTCAAATGGATTCGGCGTCGAAGGAGATGGTGAAATCCATTGCGGATGCGGCGAACCAGGCCGGTGTGACCCTTTACGTAGTGGACATGGACGCGCTCGATGTGGGTGGCCGGCACCAGATCGACAGCGCTCTGGGATCGCAGAACGTTACGTACAATCCCACGCCTGTGGCCCCGGCCGGAAGTGATGGACACGGAACGCCGCAGGTTCCGCTTCAGCAGGTGGGCCCCACCGGGCCATCAAGCAATACGGGCATGGCGGTCGACTGGCTCAGGCAGTCGGACAAGAATCCATTTGCCGATGTGCATAGCCCTATGGCCGACATGGCGAGGGACACCGGCGGTGCTTACATCGATGCGCAGGACAACGTGAAGAAGCCCCTGCAGCAGCTGATCGATGACATGACGACGTACTACGTAGCGACCTATGCGCCGCCGATGGAGAGCTACGACGGCTCATTCCGGACGATTGACATCAAGCCGCTTAAAAAGGGACTGGTCGTTAGAGGCAAGACTGGGTACATGGCGGTTGATCCGGGCTCCGAGAGCGGCATTCGCCCGTTTGAAGCTCCGCTGCTGAAGATACTCGCCGACGCGAACCCCCCGACGGATATCAAATTCCGTACGGCGGTGCTTCATTTCGGTGAGTTGGGAGAAGGCAACACGAGTTCGGCGATTATCGAGATTCCGATCGCGCAACTGGAAACGAAGACCGATCAGCATACAAATCTGTTTTCGGCCCATGTGGCAGTTGTCGGCCAGATCAAAGATAAGAACGGCACAGTCGTCGAACACTTTGGAGAGGATGTACCGCACCGCGCGGCTGCGGAGACGAAGGACCGCGACAAGGCAGCATCGATCAATGTTGCGAGGCATTTCGCAGCTACGCCCGGGCAATACACGCTGGAAATTGCAGTGCGGGATTTGATGAGTGACAAGGTTGGGATCCGAGCGCGTGAACTTCGAAGTGGCACAAGTGCCCGAGGGGCCTTCTTTGAGTGACGTTGTCCTGGTCAGCAAAGTCGATAGCGCCCACGTCGAGGATGATCCCGATGAGCCGTTGATCTTCGAAAAGGGAAAGCTGACACCCAACATCACTGGAGATGTTCCGCAGGGAACAAAATCGGTATCGCTGTTTTTTATCGTTCATCCGGATGCAAAGTCTAAAGATCCGGTGAAAGTACAAATGGAGGTAGGCCGCAACGGCAACGCCGGCCGCAGTAATTCGCTGCCGATCCATTTCGATGATCAGCAGGCAGCCGTGCCCTACCTTGCCAGTTTCAACTCAGGGCTTCCTCCCGGGGACTACGACGTGAAGGCAGTGATCACACAGGGTACGAAAAGCTTCACGAAAGATCTGGCCTTCACCGTTGAAGGTGAAGCGAACGTGCCTGCGTCGAAGGAGAATGGAGTCGCGGGGTTGCATTCCGACTCCGCCGGCGAGAATGTAGGGGCTGCCGATCTGCCAAAGGGCGCCCTTGCCATCACACCGGTGACAAATGCCGTGCAGCCACCTTCGCCTGATGAGGTGCGGCAACTGATCGCGGATACGCGGGAACGTGCACTTCATTACGTTGATTCTTTGCCAAATTTCATGTGTATCGAGGTCACCAGCAGATCGTTCGACCCCAAGGGTGATGGAAGATGGAAGCTTCGCGACACCGTGATGGAACTGCTGCGTTATCAGGAAAAGAAAGAATCCCGCACCATGCTGGAAATCGATGGCAAGCCGGCGACGAATGCGCGTGAGGGAATGAAGGGATCATTCTCCTCGGGCGAACTGGGAGGCGTGCTTCGGGCCGTATTTGCAGAGAAGGCGAAGGCGGAGTTTGTATGGAAGGAGACTGCCACCCTGGGAACGAACACGATGCAAGTGTTCGACTACCACGTCGAACAGAAGAATTCGGAGTTTTCAGTGGTAGGCATGAACAACCTGCAGGTGATGGTTGGCTTCCACGGACAGGTGTACATCGATCCGGCCGCGCACAACGTCCGCCGGATTACGCTCATTGCGGACGACCTGCCGAAGAATTTCCCGACTCACTATACCAGCGTCGCGGTGGACTACGATTATGTGTCGATCAACAATCATGACTACTTGATGCCGATTACAGCGCAACTGCGGCTAAAGGAAGGCAGACACCAGGCGGCGCTAAACAACATGGAGTTCCGGGATTACCGGCGGTTCGGATCGAGCATGCGCATTGTGACGGATGCGCCTGAAGAACAGAAGCAGTAGCTTCTTGTCGAGGATTAGGGTCTCTCACTGTTTTATGCTTTGATCATGCGTTCGTTCGTGATTTTGATTGCGCTTTGTGTGGTTACGTCGGGATTGGCTCAATCTGCGCAGTCCACCACGAGTGATGCGGATGAATATCTGCGCAAGGGGATTGAGGCGCAGCAGCGTGGCGATGCAGCAACGGCGATTGAGGAGTATCGAAAAGCGCTGGCGATCCGTCCGCAGATGGCGGAGGCACGGGCTAACCTGGGAGCAGCTCTTGCGGCGACAGGGCAGTTTGACGCCGCGATCGAGGAATACCGCAAGGCCCTGGTAAATGCTCCGGACAAGACCGCGGTTCGCATGAATCTGGCTCTTGCTTACTACAAAAAGGGTGACTTTGAGCACGCGAAGCCCGAGTTTGCTGCAGTGCACGCCGCGCGTCCCAATGATCTTGCCGCTGCGATGTTGCTGGGCTACTCCGAAGTCAAGCTAAATCAAGGCCCAGAAGCCGTCGCACTGTTGAAGCCGATGGAGCACGGGCACGAATCGAACTGGGATTTCGAGTTCGTTCTGGCATCTGCCTTGATTGCTTCGGGCCATGAAGCTGAAGGCCTTCCTCGAATGGAGAAGGCGGCCCAGGCAACTCGATCCGCCGATGCTTACGTGATTGCCGGATCGACGCGTCTGCACCGCAGGGAGTTCAAGGAAGCACGGGCGGATCTTGATGCAGCCCTCGAACTTGAACCGAAGATTCCAGGCCTTTACACGTTGGCGGGCCAGGCACGCGATGCTCTTGGAGACACGGATGCGGCGCAATCCGCATTTCAGAGCGCTCTGCAGGCCGATCCAAAAGATGCGACAGCCAATCTGTACCTCGGGACAATTCGATTGAAGCAGCGGGACCTGGAAGGTGCGAGGCCCTTGCTTGAGCTGGCGCTGCAGCTCCAGCCTGACAATCCGCAAGCGCGATTGCAGATGGCTAAGCTCGATGCTATGACGGGTAAGAACTCCGAGGCTGTAACCCTGCTTGAAGCGCTGGAGAAGGGCGATCCGAACTGGCTCGAACCTCACGTGGAGTTGGCGCCACTTTACTACAAGCTGCACCGGCCCGAGGACGGTCAACGCGAGCGGGAGATGGTCGAGCAGATTCAAGCGAAGCAGCAGCAGTCCGGTCCGCCCAAGGATTGATTATTTCGAGTTGGAGGGAGCGGCTTCGGTGACCTTGAGAACGCGATCGGCATCGACGTTCTCCAGTGTCTGAACGATTCCGCTGGGCCACGTGATCTCTATTTTGAGGGCTTTCGCATCGGGGCCGAGGCCGAAGTGTACCGGGCCGAGGCTGGAAGATGCATAGCAGACGCTCGATGTCTGGTGGTTGTACTGTGCGCCGGCTTTTGTGACAACCTTAATGCGCGCGCCGATGCCGTCGCGGTTGCTCTTTGTTCCCTGCAGGGCGATATCGAGCCAGTGGCCGGCATTCGGACTTCGATTCATCCACAGCTCCGCGTCAGCATCCATGGAAGTGACAACGACGTCCATGCGGCCGTCGCCGTCGAAATCGCCAAGTGCGCAGCCACGATGGCGGGCCGCCGTCGAGGCCACGAAACCAGCATCTTCGGTCAGTGCCTCCCATTTGCCATTGGAGCCCAAATTGCGGAATACCGTGTTGGGCTGACCGTGACGCTCGCTCTCTGGCCAAACGGCGACGACGTTGCCGCGCGTGACGAACAGGTCTTTCCAGCCGTCGTTGTCGAAGTCGTACAAAGCCGGACCGAAACCTGCTTTGTCGTCAGAGAGCTTGCGCATTCCGCTCGGGGTCGTCTCTTCGACGAAGTCGCCTTTGCCAGTATTTCGGTAAAGGGGGAAGGTCTGCCGTTTAATCGCGACGTAGGTGATGTCAGGGAAGCCGTCGTTGTTGTAGTCGCGGAAATCGTTGCCCATGCCGGAAATGAACGCGCCGCCCTCGGATAGGGCGACACCCGTCTGGAACGCGACCTCTTCAAACTTGTTGCCGAGATTGTGGAAGAGAAAATTGTATTCTCCGTCGTTGGTGACGAAGAGGTCAGGATGACCATCGAGATCGTAGTCGGCAACGCCTGCGCCCATCCCTTTGCCGACGTGATCGCGAATGCCCCACTCCGTGGAAACATCTTTGAATGTTCCGTCTCCCTGGTTTAAAAACAACTGATCAGGCAATCCTTTGTAGTAGCGAGGATGACAGTAGTCGGGCACGTTGTTGATGACGCAGAGCGGCTTTTCAGAGTATGTCCACTGGAGATAGTTGACAACGAACAGGTCGAGGAGCCCGTCGTTGTTGATGTCGACCCAGACTGCGGCTACTGCCCACATCGGTCCGTACTGTGGATCATTCCATTTGTCGAGGCCGGCTTTCTTGGTGACGTCAGTAAAAGTGCCGTTGCCGTTGTTGCGGTATAGGGTATTGCCTCGGACTCCGGTAACGAACAGGTCCGGATGACCGTCGTTGTCGTAATCGCCCACCGCGGCGCCAATGTCGAATCCGGTCCCGGCAAGCCCGGACTTCGCAGTCACATCGGTGAAGACACCGTTGCCGTCGTTGCGATACATGCGGTCAGAGTATTTTTCCGATGTCTTCTTCATGGTGGCGAGGTCGGCACCGTTCGCGAAGAAGATGTCGGGTCGGCCGTCGCCGTTATAGTCGAAGACTGCAACACCGCCGGCCATGGTTTCCGGTGCGTTTCTAGCGCTCGGAGTTTCGTCGCTATCCAGCCGAAAGGGAAGACGTTTCAGTTGGAACTGGATTGAAGATGCCTTTGGAAGCTCACCCTGTGTTATCCGGCCGATCGCGCAAACAGAAAGCATCAGCGACAGGGTAATCAGAAGGCGTCCGGAGGGTGTGAACATAGAAGAGGAGAGCTCGTGTTTGGATTGTATCGTGGCAACGACCGAGGCTGTTCGGAGGCCTGGATTCCATGCTGTTCTATCCTAAGTTCATGCGAAGGCTCTGTCTTGTTTGGCTGGCGGGTTGCTTTTTGGCGAGCGGACAAACTCCATCAAATGTCGACGCAGCTCGCTTGAGAGAGGCCCAAGCTGACTTTGCCCAAGGCAACTTGATGGAAGCGAGGGCGAAAGCAGAGGCAGTGCACGCGGCTGATCCAAAGAATGTTGCCGCGGCGGTGCTCCTGGGAAATTGTTTTATCAAGATGGGACGCCCAGCCGAGGCTGTGGAAGTGCTCAAGCCTCTCGAACAGGCGAATTCGTCCAATCTGGATCTGGAGTACTCTCTTGCTTTTGCCGAGATCCAATCGGGCAAACAAAACGAAGGTCTGCCGCGACTGGAAAAGGTTGCGGCGGCGACGCATTCTGCGAGCGCCTGGGCGGCGGCCGGCTCCGCGCGATTGCAGAGAAACGAATTCGCCGAAGCGAAGCGCGACATTGACGCCGCCTGGGCGTTGAATCGATCTTTACCCGGGCTCGCCACAATGAATGGGCAGGTTCGTCACGCGCTGGGAGATACTGACGGCGCGGTGCCTTACTTTGAAGCCGCGCTCACAGCCAACCCGCGGGACTTTACGGCCAACCTCTACCTGGGCATGTACCGCATGAAAGAAGGAGACTACGAGACGGCGCGGAGGCTTCTTGAACTTGCTGTGCAGCTTGAGCCGGATGCGCCAGTTGCGCGTCTGAACCTTGCGGAGTTGAATTCCCTGACAGGTCACACCGAGGAGGCGGTAAAGGAACTGGAGAGCCTTGAACGTGCGGCGCCCGATTGGCCGGAACCACATATACGTCTGGCTGCGCTTTACTACAAGCTGCACCGGCCCGAGGACGGGCAACGCGAGCGGGAGATGGTGGAGCAGATTCAGGCGAAGCAGCAGCAGGCCGGTCCGCCCAAGGATTGATTATTTCGAGTTGGAGGGAGCGGATTCGGTGACCTTGAGAACGCGATCGGCATCGACGTTCTCCAGTGTCTGAATGATTCCGCTGGGCCAGGTGATCTCTATTTTGAGGGCTTTCGCATCGGGGCCGAGGCCGAAGTGTACGGGGCCGAGGCTGGAAGATGCATAGCAGACGCTCGATGTCTGGTGGTTGTACTGTGCGCCGGATTTTGTCACTACCTTAATGCGCGCACCGATGCCGTCGCGGTTGCTCTTTGTTCCCTGCAGGGCGATATCGAGCCAGTGGCCGGCATTCGGACTTCGATTCATCCACAGTTCCGCGTCAGCATCCATGGAAGTGACAACGACGTCAATGCGGCCGTCGCCGTCGAAATCGCCAAGTGCGCAGCCACGATGGCGGGCCGCCGTGGAGGCCACGAAACCAGCATCTTCGGTCAGTGCCTCCCATTTGCCATTGGAGCCCAAATTGCGAAACACCGTGTTGGGCTGCTTTACGTCCGCTCCAGGGGGATGTGTGGCGGAGACGTGGCCGCGGGACACGAACAGATCTTTCCAGCCGTCATTGTCGAAGTCATAGAATGCGGGTCCGAAACCAGACATGCCGATGCTCTCGGATGTCATATCGCTGGATGCCGTCGCCTCGACGAAATCACCTTTGCCGGTGTTTCGGAAGATAGGGAAGGTCTGGCGGTTGAGCGCGACGTAGGCAATATCGGGAAATCCGTCGTTGTTGTAGTCGCGGAAATCCAGTCCCATGCCGGAGATGAATGCGCCTTGTTCGGGAAGAGCGGCGTTGGCCTGAAAGGCGACTTCTTCGAACTTGCTTCCGAGATTGTGAAAAAGGAAGCTGTAGCCCGCGTCGTTGGTGACGAAGAGATCCTGACGGCCATCGAGATCGAAGTCAGCCACGCCTACACCCATCCCTTTGCCGACGTGATCGCGAATGCCCCACTCTTTTGAAACGTCCTTGAACGTGCCGTCGCCCTGGTTCAGAAACAACTGGTCAGGAAGACCCTTGTAGTAGCGGGGATGGCAGTATTCTGCAACGTTGTTGATGGTGCAGAGCGGCTTGTCCGACCAGGTCCATTGGAGATAATTGACAACGAACAAATCGAGAAGTCCGTCGTTGTTCACGTCAACCCAGGCCGCGGCAACGGCCCACAATGGTCCGTAATCGTGGTCGTTCCACTTGTCGAGGCCGGCCTTCTTTGTGACGTTGCTGAAGGTACCGTCGCCGTTGTTGTGGTAGAGAGTGTTTCCGTGCACTCCGGTAACGAACAAGTCGGTATGACCGTCGTTGTCGTAGTCGCCGGCGGCCACGCCGACATCGAAGCCGGTTCCAGCCAGGCCAGCCTGATTTGTGACATCGGTGAAGACGCCGTTGCCGTCGTTGCGATAGAGCCGATCCGCATATTTTGCGGAGGTCTTATTGAGGGTGGCCAGATCGGCACCATTGGCGAAGAAGATATCGGGCCGTCCATCGCCGTTGTAGTCGAAGACCGCAACACCACCAGCCATGGTCTCCGGGACATTGCGCGCGGTCAGGCTTTCATTGCTGTCGAGCCGGAAGGGAAGTTGCTTCAATTCGAAGCGAATGGGAGACGCGCTCTTCTGCTGGGCGACGAAGTAGATGCAGACTCAACAGGCCGGACAGGACCGCTGCGAAGAACACCCAGAGGAGCGAACGAGCTTTTGCCATGAAAGAAAAGGAGGGGCGGCTCGAAGCCGCCCCTCCAGAATTGTACTATCGCTAAGCGATTTTAGGTCGTTTAGAAGTAGTACTTTCCAGCGAACTGGACCCAGCGATATCCCTGCTTGGCAGCGGGAATACCGGTGGTTGTGGTGTTGGTGTTGTAGCGGAGAGCTTCTGCGGTCGAATACCCCTTGAAGCTCAACTGGTTATCGGAATGCCGTTGATTCCGAAAGCTGCATTCGGATGGTTAAGGAAGTTGGTTGCCGAAACGCGGACCTCAAAGTGCTGCGAGTCGTTGACTCGGAACGCCTTGAAGACTGCCAGGTCGCTTCCGAAGTAGTGCGGCGTGCGGATATAAGGCCAGATGTTTTGACCCTGGATACCGTACGACGTTGCTGTCGGAGGCATTGGCGCGGCGAAGCAGTTGGGATTGAACTGCTGGTTCTTCAGCAGATGCTTCCTGGGATCGCAAATAACGAGTGGGATGAGGCCCGCGTTGTTGTTTGCGGATGGTGTACCGTACCAGGTGTTAACACCGATGCCCTGCGTCTGCATGCCGCTAGGCATGGTGATGTTGGGCTGCCCACCTGGGTTGGTCGTGGTGCTATAGAAGTCCCCGTTGAACTGGGAATTCATGTTGATGTTGTTGGCCTGGTATGGGCTGCCATCCTGATACGTGGTGTAGTTGGAGAGTTCCCAACCATTGACCAGCATGCCCAGGGCGGCATTGTTGTGAATCGGCTTTGGCAGCTTGTAGGTGAACGACAGGTTGAAGACCTTGGTGTGGTCATATCCCAGCGGGCCGTAGTTGTTCGCGATAACGAACGGGTCCACTACGTTGCCGTTGCCGTTGCCGTTGGACGTGCTGCCGTCGCGGGTGCCCAGCACCTTGCCAAAGGTGAAGTTGGTGAACATGTACAGATTGCCGGACTGTTTCTGTCCTGAAATCTGCAGCGAGTTGTAGTTTGCGTAACCCGCGTGCTGGTGGAAGTGGATGTCCTGGTAGTTGAGGTACGGGCGATAGTTCTGTGCAACGATTGTTGGATCGGCTGCCGCCCGGTACGCCCGACGGGTTGGCCAGGATTCCGGTAACCGGATCAGGTTTGAAGTACGCCCCGTACGGAACCAGGTTCGGGGAGAGAGTGACCGTTCCGCCGCCGAGAATCTGGTGACGGCTTGCGCTACCAACGTACGAAACCTCCATCACGGTGTGCGAAGGCAGGGCCTGCGCAACGCCGAAGCTGTAGGTGTTGGCATACGGGACAAGGTCATCGCCCATCTTATCGACGTCGATGGTACCGCCGTTCTGGTTAAGCGCGGTTGGAACGTTCAACTGCTTGACTGTGGTGTGCGCCTGGTCCAGGTAAACCTGGCCATTGGCAACGTTGTAGCCGTAGAAACCGGGCGTCTGCTGTCCGCTGGTGCTGTAGCTGAACGATCCGAGAGGTCCGTTCATAGCAGCGCCTGCATCGTTGTCAGAGATCTGATACCGGTAGGTACCGAATCCGCCGCGGAGGACTGTTCTGCCGTTGCCGAAGACGTCATAGGCAACGCCGAGACGCGGGTTCCAGGTGAAGAGCTGGCTCTGGAAGCCGGACAGCGGAATCGAAGAGTTGATTTGATGCCACTGCAATCCGGTGTTGGCCGGCGCGTTCGGAGTGTTGACGTAGGTGGATGGATCCCAAACCTGGGTACCACCGCCGCCGAGTTTGTCGTACCACTGGCCCATGTGATCGGCACGGAGGCCGATGTTCAGGGTCAGCTTGCGGGAGGTCTTCCAGGAATCCTGCGCCCAGATCGACCACTGATGCCAGAGCTCATCAGGAACCGGAAGTGAGATGGTTTCAGAGTAGTAGTTTTGGCGTCCGAGGAGCCGATCGAGGACAACGTTGGCCGTACTGTTGTTGCCCCAGGGGCTGACGTCGAATTCGCCGTTTCCATCCCACACGCCGGAAGACTGCAGGTTTTCCTGGGCATCCCAGTAGAACCCGGCCTTCACGCTGTGTGCCCGGATGATCTTGGTGAACGTATCGGCGATCGAAGGAGCCTTGGAGGTTTTGCCAAAGCTGTTCGCTCCGTAGATGCCGCCATCGAAGCTGAATTGGCGGATGTCTGTGGAGCCCGCGCCCGCCCAAGCATCGAAGAAGTCGGGCATTGCGTTCATCTTATGCGTATCACCGAAGATGCCTGTCTGGGCGATACCGACGGTGTCGCGGTTAACAGCAGCTTCATCGGTGAGCTTGTTGGCGTTCACGAACTTCGCATACGCAAACACAACCTCGTTCGTCGTGGTCGCGCTGAAAGCGTGCGTGAAGTTGGCGAGGTAGACGTTTGCCGTCTCCTTACCCGATGGCTTGCCGGGGTAGGGGATGGCATAGGCCGGCTCCCACCAGATGGATAGCGGGTGGTCGTCGGTTTCGTTCTGATACGCGTAGGAGCCCCAGATCTTGGTGTTGTCGCTGAAGGCGTAGGTTACCTTGCCCGTTGCTTCCCAGCGATTGACCGGGGTGTTCGGCACGAAGTTGTAGTTGCTCCAGCCGTTGGCCGAGTTTGGTGCCTGATTGGCAGCCGGGTTGATGTTGGTAACGGTGACGCCCTGCGGGTCGAAGTACTGCGTCATGTTGGGAACGTTGGGATGCGAAGCATCGAAACCGCCCGAAGGAGCCCAGGGTGAGTTCGTGGAATCGCAACCTTGCCAGGTCACCCCTGAGTTACAGGGAACTGTGTAGCCCCAGTGATAAGCACCACTGCTGTCCGCCGGGTTATAGACCTGCGTCGGAATGCCGGGGTTGTTGAAGTTGCCTGCCTTCTGGTCTTCCGTCGGTACGTTCATGTTGACGGGAGCGTTGTAGGGGTGCTGGATCATGTTTTCGTAGCCACCCCAGAAGAACAGCTTGTCGCGGTTTTTGTTGAAATGCGGGAAGAAGACCGGTCCGCCAATGTTGCCGCCGATGTAGTAGTAGTACGACGGCTGTATATGGTTGGGATTCCCACCCGCGAGCTGTTGCGACTTCTGGTTCCAGTCGTTGGCGAAGAGGGCGGCCGAGTCACGGGCATAAAGGTAACCCTCGCCGTGGAACTTCTGTCCGCCAGTCTTTGAGAAGGCCTGGAGTACTGCTGGGCCCTTCGCGTATTCGGCGCCGTAGGAGGCCGACAGATACTTAACGCTGTCGGTCATGTCCTGGTTGATATTGGCAACCTGCGTTCCAGCGTTTCCTGGGTCGATGAGGTTGGCACCGTCGAGGTACACGTCGGTGGAGCCGTAGGGCTGGGTGCCGTTCGCCGAGAAGCTTCCGGCGGGGCCGTTGTTGGTGCCCGTTGTCGTGCTGGTGTAACCGCCGACGCCGCCCCCGTTGTTGAAGGTGACGCCGGGCATCATCTTGATGAGCTCAGCGGCATTGCGACCTGTGAGGGTCGCGGAGTCAACGAGTTCGTTGTTGAGCGTAGCGCTGACTTCGGCGGTATCGACCGGAACTTCGGCATCCTGACCGGAGATTACGGTTACGGCCGTTTGCTCGGAGCCGATCTTCAAGTGAATGCTCGGAACCGTACGGCTGTCGCCCTGGTTCAGCACGATGCCGTTCATTTCCCAGTTTGCGAAGTTGGCCGCGGATACTTTGACCGTGTAGGTGCCGGGAATCAGGGCCGTAACCGACCAGAAACCCGCACTGTCAGCAGTCGTGCTGCGTTCGTCGCCGCTGGCGTCGTTCTTGACAATGATTTTCGCGCCGGGTACGCGAGCGTCAGTCTGATCGCTGACGATACCGCTCAAAGTACCCGTCAATTGTTGTGCGTTTGCGAGTGAAAACGACAAGAGCATGACTGGAATAAGCAGCCATGGCACACGTCGAATCCATCGTGACATCGTGGGGGATGTCCCGTTTTTGTTTGTGAACATTTACCAAGCCTCCTGAAGCATTGTTGTTCTTGTTTTGTAATCCGACGCAGCTTGACACCAACGTCTTGGTTGTAGCGAGCGCCAGAAATCCATCTAGATGAATCCCGGTATCGATAACACATCGAACATATCGTCGGCAAGCCCATTTTTGTGCACGGAACCCGCTACTAAACCGTTTTCCCATATTGTCCAGATTTGGCAATATTTAGTCGGTTACGGGTGTGTTTTGCCGCAATTGTCACCCAATTGTCACTAACCGATTTTCTGGTCTCCCGTGCCGAAATCCAACAAGGTTCTGACAATAAAAAGCGGGGTGGCCTGAGCCACCCCGCCATAGACTGTTCTGACTCTGAGCGATCTCAGAGATTGAACATTAGAAGTAGTACTTTCCAGCGAACTGGACCCAGCGATATCCCTGCTTGGCAGCGGGAATACCTGTGGTTGTGGTGTTGGTGTTGTAGCGGAGAGCTTCTGCGGTCGAATACCCCTTAAAGCTCAACTCGTTATCGGAAATGCCGTTGATCCCGAAACCAGCATTGGGATGGTTCAGGAAGTTGGTTGCCGAGACGCGGACCTCAAAGTGCTGCGAGTCGTTGACTCGGAACGCTTTGAAGACTGCCAAGTCGCTTCCGAAGTAGTGCGGCGTGCGGATATAAGGCCAGATGTTTTGACCCTGGATGCCCAGTGACGTCGCGGTCGGAGGCATGGGAGCGGCAAAGCAATTCGGATTGAACTGCTGGTTCTTCAGCAGATGTTTTCTCGGATCGCAAACAACGAGTGGGATTAGGCCCGCGTTGTTGTTCGCCGATGGCGTACCGAACCAGGTTGCAACGCCGATGCTCTGCGTCTGCATGCCGCTGGGCATCGTGATGTTCGGCTGGCTCGAGTCGCTGTTGAACTGCGAGTTCATGTTGATGTTTGTGGCCTGGTACGGGCCGCCGTCCTGGTAGGTGGTGTAGTTGGAAAGCTCCCAACCATTGATCAGCATTCCCAGAGCCGCATTGTTGTGAATCGGCTTTGGCAGTTTGTAGGTGAACGACAGGTTGAAGACCTTGGTGTGGTCGTATCCCAGTGGACCGTAGTTGTTCGCGATAACAAACGGGTCCAGTACGTTGCCGTTGCCGTTGCCGTTGGACGTGCTGCCGTCGCGGGTGCCCAACACTTTGCCAAAGGTAAAATTGGTGAACATGTACAGATTGCCGGACTGTTTCTGTCCTGAAATCTGCAGCGAGTTGTAGTTTGCATAACCCGCGTGCTGGTGGAAGTGGATGTCCTGATAGTTGAGATACGGACGATAGTGTTGCTGAACGACCGATGGGTCTTTGCTGCCGGGTACCCCAGCCGGGTTCGCAAGGACTCCTGTGACCGGATCTGGCTTGAAGTACGCTCCGTATGGAATCAGGTTCGGAGAGAGGGTAACCGTTCCGCCGCCGAGAATCTGGTGACGGCTCGCGCTGCCCACGTACGAGACCTCCATCACGGTGTGCGAGGGAAGGGCCTGCGCAACGCCTAAGCTGTAGGTGTCCGCGTACGGAACCAGATCATCGTGCCACTTGTCGACGTCGATGGTACCGCCGTTCTGGTTAAGAGCGGTGGGAACTGTGAGTTGCTTGGTTGTCGTGTGAGCCTGGTTCATGTAAACCAGTCCGTCGGCGACGTTGTAGCCATAGAAGCCAGGCGTCTGTTGACCGCCAGTGTTGAAGCTGAACGAGCCGAGAGGTCCGTTCATAGCAGCGCCGGCATCGTTATCGGAGATCTGATACCGGTAGGTACCAAATCCGCCGCGGATGACCGTTCTGCCGTTTCCGAAGACGTCATAGGCAACGCCGAGACGCGGGTTCCATGTGAAGAGCGGGCTCTTGAAGCCGGAGAGCGGAACAGAGGAGTTGATCTGGTTCCACTGCAAACCGGTGTTGGCCGGCGCGCTGGAAGAGTTGTCGTAAGTTGATGGATCCCAGACCTGGGTGCCACCACCCTTGAGTTTGTCGTACCACTGGCCCATATGGTCGGCGCGGAGACCGAGGTTGAGGGTCAGCTTGCGGGTGGCCTTCCAGGAATCCTGTCCCCAGATCGACCACTGGTGCCAGAGTTCGTCCGGAACCGGAGTCGAAATTACTTCCTGATAGGTGTTATTGCGTCCGAGGAGCCGGTCGAGGACAACGTTGGCCGTACTGTTGTTGCCCCACGGGCTAACGTCGAATTCGCCGTTTCCGTCCCAGCCACCATACGACTGCAGGTTCTCCTGGGCATCCCAGTAGAACCCGGCCTTGACGCTGTGTGCGCGGATGATCTTGGTGAAGGTATCCGCGATCGAAGGAGCCTTGGAGGTTTTGCCAAAGCTGTTCGCGCCGTAGATGCCGCCATCAAAATTGAACTGGCGGATATCCGTTGAGCCGGAGCCTGCCCAGGCATCAAAGAAGTCGGGCATGGCGCTCATCTTGTGCGTGTCGCCGAAGATACCTGTGTTGGCGACACCTAGAGAATCGCGGCTGACCGCCGACGGATCTCCCAGACGGTTGGCATTCACGAACTTCGAATACGCGAATACAACCTCGTTCGTCGTGGTCGCGCTGAAGGCGTGCGTGAAGTTGGCGAGGTAGACGTTTGCCGTCTCCTTACCCGATGGCTTGCCGGGGTAGGGGATGGCATAGGCCGGCTCCCACCAGATGGATAGCGGGTGGTCGTCGGTTTCGTTCTGATACGCGTAGGAGCCCCAGATCTTGGTGTTGTCGCTGAAGGCGTAGGTTACCTTGCCGGTAGCTTCCCAGCGATTGACCGGGGTGGCCGGCACAAAGTTGTAGTTGCTCCAGCCGTTGGCCGAGTTTGGTGCCTGATTGGCAGCCGGGTTGATGTTGGTAATCGAGACACCCTGTGGGTCGAAGTACTGGGTCATGTTGGGTACGTTGGGATGCGAAGCATCGAAACCGCCCGAGGGTGCCCAGGGTGAGTTCGTGGAATCGCAGCCCTGCCAGGTCACTCCCGAGTTACAGGGAACCGTGTAGCCCCAGTGATAGGCGCCGCTACTATCTTTCGGGTTGTAGACCTGCGTCGGAATGCCGGGATTGTTGAAGTTGCCTGCCTTCTGGTCTTCCGTCGGTACGTTCATGTTGACGGGAGCGTTGTAGGGGTGCTGGATCATGTTTTCGTAGCCACCCCAGAAGAACAGCTTGTCGCGGTTTTTGTTGAAATGCGGGAAGAAGATCGGTCCGCCAATGTTGCCGCCGATGTAGTAGTAGTACGACGGCTGCACATGGTTGGTATTCCCACCCGCGAGCTGTTGCGACTTCTGGTTCCAGTCGTTGGCGAAGAGGGCGCCCGAGTCGCGGGCGTAGAGATAGGCTTCGCCGTGGAACTTCTGTCCGCCGGTCTTTGAGAAGGCCTGGAGTACTGCTGGACCCTTCGCGTATTCGGCTCCGTAGGAGGCCGACAGATACTTAACGCTGTCGGTCATGTCCTGGTTGATATTGGCAACCTGCGTTCCAGCGTTTCCTGGGTCGATGAGGTTGGCACCGTCGAGGTACACGTCGGTGGAACCGTAGGGCTGGGTGCCGTTCGCCGAGAAGCTGCCGGCGGGGCCGTTGTTGGTGCCGGTCGTGGTGCTGGTGTAGCCACCAACGCCGCCCGCGTTGTTGAAGGTCACGCCAGGCATCATCTTGATGAGCTCAGCAGCGTTGCGACCCGTCAGGGTCGCTGTGTCTACAAGCTCGTTGTTGAGCGTAGCGCTCACTTCGGCCGTATCCACCGGAACTTCAGCATCCTGTCCGGAGATAACCGTTACGGCGGTTTGTTCTGAGCCGATCTTCAAATGAATGCTCGGAACCGTACGGCTGTCGCCCTGGTTCAGCACGATGCCGTTCATTTCCCAGTTTGCGAAGTTGGCCGCGGATACTTTGACCGTGTAGGTGCCGGGAATCAGGGCCGTAACCGACCAGAAACCCGTGCTGTCAGCAGTCGTGCTGCGTTCGTCGCCGCTGGCGTCGTTCTTGACAATGATTTTCGCGCCGGGTACGCGAGCGTCAGTCTGATCGCTGACGATACCGCTCAAAGTACCCGTCAATTGTTGTGCGAATGCCACTGAAAACGACAAAACCATGACCGGAATTAGCAGCCATGGCACACGTCGAATCCAGCGCGACATCGTGGAAGATGTCCCGTTCTTGTTTGTGTACATCTACATTGCCTCCTGAAGCGTCTTTCGTTCTTGTCTGTTTAATCCGGCGCTCTTCAACACCAACGTCTTGGCATTGCGAGCGCCGGTAATCCATCTAGGATTGAATCCGGCCTTCAAAGAAGACTGGAAGCTTGGCTCCGAGCAATCTACGCCGTTTCGCGGCGTGTCAGATGTGACAGCAATCACGGGCGGTCCGTCACGGCAGGCAGATTCCTGCCCTCGGTCGGCTTCGGAGCTAAATTGTTGACTTTTCGCGTTAGGAAGGGGGGACCGTTCCCGGACCGGGTTGCCGGGCGGCCGGATCGTGCGCCAGTTGATCGTTCAAAGCCCGAGCCTCCGCGTTTTGGGGATCGAGGGTGAGCGCTCTGGCGACGGCCAACTTTGCTTCGTCAAAACGAGCGATTGAGGCAAGGCCCGCTGCCAGATTTACCCAGGCGTCCGGCCAAGCCGGCGCGGAGGCGACGGCAAGGCGGAAATGCTCGACGGCGCCATTTGCATCTCCCTTTCGAGCCAGGAGGTACCCCAGTTCGTTCTGAGCGGCTGCCAGTCCTGGGTCAAGTTTTACGGCCTTTTCTAATTGGGCCTGTTCCCCCTCGCTGTCGCCGCTTTTGCGCAGTGCCACGGAGAGCTTGTATCGGTAGACAGCATCGTCGGGTTCGCTTTCGAGGGCTTCACGGTACTTGGCCAAGGCCTCGTCAGTTTTTCCCGCGCTCATATCCTTGTCGGCCAGGGCGACCGCCGATTCGGCAGCCAGAGTCGCATCGTGGGCCTTCTTCTGGGCCTGGTAGGTCTTCATCTCCTGAGCAGCGCGGTCGGCCTGCCCCAGGCCGCGCAGCGCCTTTGCAAGCTCGAAATGGACCTCCGGAACCGGTATTCCCAATTCGATAGCCTTCTCAAGATTCACAACGGCATCACTCCACTGGTGAAGCTGGACCTGGACGATGCCGAGGTTATAGCGGGAGTTGTTGTTGTCCGGATCGAGAGCGACCGATTCCTGCAGGTGGACTTGCGCCTGTTCCGGGTTTCCATCGGCGTTTTCGACGATCCCGCAGAGATATAGAACCTCGGAGTCATGGGGTCGCACCGCCAGTAACTTCGCGGCCATCGGTCGTGCCTTCTCGAATTGGCCCAAAAGCACAAGGACACGGAAGAGCTCGATCTGCTCGTCTACGTCGCTGGGGTACCTGGCGGCGGTATCGGTCACGAGCTTGATGGCGTCAGCGTTGCGATGCATTCTGACGAGCACTACCGTCATGGCCTTGGTGAGGTCGATGGATTCCGGATGAAGCTGCATGGCTTCATTCAGGACTCTCTCGGCATCGTTGAGATAGCCGACCTGACCAAACGCCCGCGACAAGTTGATCGCCAGATGTTCAGTGCGAGGAGCGTCGCGCAACAGCATGATCACTTCTGTATAGGCCCGCCGATCGAGCAAGGCACTGCTCAAGCCATCAAGCGCGGGCTCCGACGCTGGATCGATACGGAGGGCAATGCGCCACTGTTCTTCGGCGGCCTCTTCTTTTCCGGAGTCATGATAAATGGAGGCAAGCAGGAGATGCGGCTTGATTACGCCGGGGTCCAGACGGGCGGATTCTTCGATCTCCGCCGTTGCCTCAGCGGGGTGTTTTTCTCCGAGCAACGCGAGACCGGCAAGGTAATGCAGCTGCGCCGACTTCGGGTCCGCCTTTATGGCAGCGCGAAAAGTGGATACGGCGCAATCGAATTGCTTATGGCTGGCATACCAGCTTCCCAGGACTACCGCATTGTCAGTTGTGGGTTGGGCCTTAAGCTTGGCGACCAAGGGTGCAGGACCGTTACACTCCGCGCGGGCAGAAGCGGCCAACCCAAAGCAGCCAGCCAGCACCCATCCTGCAACTGCCGCGCCGCGCCCGATAACCACCAGGGAGATCTCCTGTCAGCAGGATACCAATTCCACGGGTTTTTTTGTTTCAGATGCGCCACGCCGTCCAATGTGCCAAACTGCATCTGATGGATTTGGGAATAGAAGCGCATCTGATGGATTGGGAATAGAAGCATGGAATGGCAGGACCAGGGAATCAGTTCGGACATTGAAGATCGCCGCGGAAGCAGCGGCGGCGGTTTCGGGTTCGGCGGCGGCATGGGGATCGGCGGAGTCATTCTCCTGCTGATCCTGAGTGTGGTCACGGGCAGAAACTTTTTTGCCGGAAGCGGCGGCTCGGCAAATGTGGAGCCGGGGCCAGCGGCCAACGGCCCAGTCGACCAATCGCCGACGGAGGAGCGGGACGTGCGTCTGGTCAGTTTCGTGCTGGACGACGTGCAGCGGACCTGGACTCAGATCTTTGCTGAGCACGGTCGCCAATATCGGCACGCCAAGCTTGTCCTCTATCGAGATATCACGAATTCCAGTTGCGGGACTGCGCAGGCGTCAACCGGACCCTTCTACTGCCCGGAGGACGAGAAGGTCTACATCGATCTTTCTTTCTGGCGTGATCTGAAGCGTTTCGGCGGTGACACGGGCGATTTCGCTCAGGCCTACGTTGTGGCGCATGAACTAGGCCACCATGTCCAGAAATTGCTGGGCATCGAGCAACGCATGCGCCGTCTCTCGCAGCAAGATGAGGGCGCACAAAATCCGCTTTCCGTTGATCTCGAACTACAGGCGGATTGCTTCGCCGGCGTCTGGGGTCACAGCACCGAGCAGCGGAATATCGTGCAAGCTGACGACATCGCCGGCGCTCTCAGGGCTGCTGCCGCTGTTGGAGACGACCACCTGCAGCGCATGAGCGGCCGCGCGGTCAGTCCCGAGTCCTGGACGCACGGGTCCAGTTCTCAGCGCCAGGAGTGGTTCAAACGCGGGCTCGACGGGGGCCAGGTAGCCGACTGCCCCACATTCGATGGGAAACTACAGCCTTGATGCACCGAGATGACCCCTGCCGACGAAGCGGGCTCGCGAATCGGCGAGTCAATTGGGCAGGAAAAAGGCCATAAGTTGAGGATTTGTTAGCGTTTGGAGCCGTTTTGGCGTAACATCTGGTGAGGTGGTTTACTCGACTGGAGCAGAAAGACTGCTGGTCGGGATATGCAAGATGAGCTGCCTAAACCTGCCGCTAGCCTCAATTAAGAAGAGGGAGTACTTCGTACTGGCGCCGATTGATCATTTAGGTAGATAGGACGCTGTAACCATCCTTTCCCGGTCCTTAACACTATTGAGCTTTGGTTTCGCTGCACTTGTACGCTCGACTCTATGCCGTCCCAAAATTGGTAAGGCTGTAGTTCCATCGCCAACCTTCACTCAGGAGATCTGAAATGGTCGCGAAGCTCCTTGTCGCAACATCCCTCATTCTTTTCTCGATTTCGAGCGCCGCCCAGGTTGCACCTTCGGCCAACAATCATCCCCCGCTCGCAACCACACTTGGAGGTGGAATGGACTACATGTCGGGCGATTGGGGAAGGGGCGACATCAACCGGTGGGGACCTGCAGCCTGGGCTACTGTCACCATCTGGCACGATTTGAGCGCAATCGCCGAAGGTCACTCCATGATCCTGGGTGGAAATGATCTGGCATCTCAGTACAAATATTTCGCGGGAGGTGGGGGCCTCATCTACACCTCAGGCTATTGGGGCCGGTTCCAACCTTTTGCCAAAGGTGAAATCGGCTTTGCAAGCCTCAGTCATCCTGACAATTTCACTGGCCACTTCCACGACTCAAAGCAGATCTGGGTACTCGGAGGCGGCTTCGAGTACCATACGTGGCGAAATTGCTGGACCCGTGTGGAGTATACGTATGACTACTTCCCGGACTTTCACAGCAGCGTTACAGGTCAGTTCCACACCTTGAACCCGAGAGGGTTTGTCTTTGGCGAGACCTATCGCTTCGGTCCCACGGGTTCTCGTTACTAATACAATCTTCGCAATTCGACAGTCGAAACAGGACGGACCGCAGACGCGCTTTGGACTGTGGGGAGTCCTGTGTCGAACCGGGATATCTCTTCAGTGAATTGTTTTTGATTTGCGGTTCATGTAGTCCATCAGCAGGTATTCGCCCAGAGTGTCGGGTGTGGTGAAGTAGGCTTTTCCGCGACACATCTCCGAGACCTTGTGCACGAACTGGACAAGGCCGTGGTCGGAGGCCAGCATGAAGGTGTTGATCATAATCTTGGAACGCTTACAGCGTGCGACTTCCTCCAGTGTCTCTGTGACGACCAGGGGATCGAGGCCGTAGGCGTTCTTGTAGATGCGGCCATCCGGTAGCGTGAGTGCGGATGGCTTTCCGTCGGTGATCATCACGATCTGCTTCATATCCTTGCGTTGCCGGGCGAGGATTCGCTGGGCCAGCCGGAGCCCCTCGCAGGTATTTGTGTAGTAAGGGCCGACTTTCACTCGAGCCAGTTGCGAAACCGGCAATTCTTCGGCGGAATCGTGAAACAGCACCAGCGAAAGCGAGTCGCCTGGATATTGGGTCCGGATCAGGTGCGAGAGCGCCATCGCAACCTTCTTTGCTGGAGTAAAACGATCCTCCCCGTAGAGGATCATGGAATGGGAGCAGTCGAGCATTACGACTGTGGCGCAGGAACTCTGGTACTCGCACTGGTGAACGTGCAGGTCCTCGTATTCGAGATTGAGGGGGAGCCCGATGCCTTCGCGGGCAATTGCTGATTTGAGGGTGGTGGTGGTGTCGAGGTTGAGGGTGTCTCCAAACTCATAGCGTTGCGAGGCTCCGTGCGCCTCGACACCGGTTGCCCAATGACGGGTGTCGTGCCGGCCAAAGTTTGATTTTCCGAGCGAACCGAGCAGGTCCCGGAGCGTTTTGTATCCGAGAAAGTCGAGGCTTTTGTCGGTGACCTCAAATTTGACTTCGCCCTGGACATTGCCCGCGCTTCCCATCATCTCCGAAATTTTCGATGGGTCCATGTTCTGCGACCAGGAGATATAGTTTTCCTGCGCCATGCGCTGGATCAGCTTGTCGATAAGCTCTTCCATTTTGTTCTGCTGCATGGCCTGCTCGAGCTGCTCGCGGATGCTGTCGTCAAACATATCGCCTGATTCGAGGAGACGCCGCAAGGCTTCGCGCAGATCATCGAGCGTGTGGTCCATATCCTGGAAGCGCAGATAAGGATCACGGAAGCCCGAATCGAGCAGATAATCCGATAAGGCCTTGAGCAGGTCTTCGATATCCATCTCGGAGGCAAGGTCGCCGTTGAATTTCGTGTAGCGAACGCGCTTCATCGATACTCCTTTTGCGTTCTAATTCAATCCCCCGCCACGTCCAGACCGGCGCGCGCGCTGCCAGTCATCGAATTCGATCTCGAGATCCCGCTCCGGTTTGCGTGGCGTCTTCTCCAGTGCCGCAAAGCCGCGTTCTTCGCTGCGGCTGAGCTTGCGATGAGCGACTAACCCCTCGAGCAGAAATTCGGCTCCAGCAACGGCTTTCGGCGGATCATCGGAGAGCTTCACATCCAGTGGCGATAGCTTCTCAAAAAGTCCCTGTATGTTTTTGAGATCTGTCAGCGCGGCGTGGCTCGGCTGGTTGTCATCCAGTTTGACTGTACCGCCGAGGTTGAACCATTGTTCGATCTGCTGGGTGTTGCTTTCGGCGAAGTAGCGGTCGTAGATCTTGCCGACGGCGTTCCGGATAAGCTCCCGGACGACGGTATCGGCGCCACGCATCTCGCCCTCATATTCGAGTTCGAGCTTGCCGGTGATTCCCGGAAGAGCGGCATAGATATCACTGACACGCGGCACTGCGATGCTCTCGCCATTCATCAGTGCGCGACGTTCGGCATTGGAGATAACCAGCTCCATCGTTGAGATGGGGAGACGCTGGCTCACGCCGCTGCGCTTATCCACCTTTTTGTCTTCGCGCGCAGAAAATGCAATCTGCTCAACTACCGCTCGTACGTAAGGGGGAATCTCTGCCGGCACGAAGTTTCGCTCCGACCACGCTTCCTGCGCAGTAATTCTGATTCCTTCTTCGAGCGTCTCAGGATAATGCGTCCGGATCTCCGAGCCGATGCGGTCTTTCAGCGGAGTGACGATTTTGCCGCGCGCGGTGTAATCCTCAGGATTGGCGCTGAACACCAGGGCTACGTCGAGGGCGAGCCGTACAGGATATCCCTTAATCTGCACGTCGCCTTCCTGCATGATGTTGAAGAGTGCAACCTGGATCTTGCCGGCAAGGTCCGGCAACTCATTGATGGCGAAGATGCCGCGATTTGCACGCGGCAGAAGCCCATAGTGCATGGTTAGTTCGCTGGAGAGGTCCTGCCCCCCGCGAGCCGCCTTAATCGGATCCAGATCGCCCACCAGATCAGCGACGGTTACGTCAGGGGTGGCGAGTTTCTCGACATAGCGTTCGTCGCGGGTCAGCCAGGCGATCGGCGTCGCATCGCCCCGTTCCGCGATCAGGTCGCGGCATCGCTTACAGAGCGGCCGATAGGGGTTGTCGCGAATTTCGCATCCAGCAACGTAAGGCATATATTCATCGAGCAGGGCGGTGAGTGCGCGCAGGATACGGCTTTTGGCCTGTCCGCGAAGTCCGAGCAGGATGAAATTCTGTTTAGAGAGGATCGCATTGACGATCTGCGGAACGACTGTGTCCTCAAAGCCTACAATTCCGGGGAAGAGCGTTTCGTGTGCGCGAAGACGACGTATGAGGTTGGAGCGCAGTTCATCCTTAACGCTACGGGTATTCAGACAGGCTTCAGCATACTGGCTGCTTCTGCGCAGTTCCCCCAGGGTTTGGGGCGAAGGGAAGGCTGCTGGCATCGAATGGCTCCTGCCCGGCTGACCGAACCGGGTGTGTCTATAGTAGACGTATGCTAAGGGCATTCCGGCGCAAAGAACCTATCTTGTTTTTACGGGCCGAACAATTGAATTCCGCCACCACACCCTCCGAGCGTCAAAACGGATGCCCCACCGCCATCGAGGAAATGCTGCGAAACAGCCTGCGTCATTGAGCTGTCTGGCCGGCCTCGGATTCATATTGGGTAAGAGTCTCGCGCAGTTCTCTCGCATCGCGCAGGTCATTCTGCTGCTCCGCGAGTTCGATAGCCATTCTGGTGGCCCTGGCGGCATCAGACGGACGTCCGATTTTGTTGTAAACCTTGCCCAATTCTGCCAGGCATCTCCAGTTTCCGGCGTGACTTAACTCTACCGCTTTTTCCAGCGGAGATACCGCATCGAAAAAGTCTCCCCGCGACTCGAAAACAAACCCAAGGTTGTAGGGATATTCCACGGACGTCGGGTCCAAGGCAACTGCCTTCTGGAGCTGGACAACGGCGCCGTCCTGATCGCCATTCAGAAACAACGACATCGCAAGGTGATCGAGGAACTTTGGATTTCTGGGCGAGAGTGCCACTGCCTTGCGAAACTCCGGCAGGGCATCGCTCTCCTGATCGTTGGCGCTTAATGCGGTTCCCAGCATGAAGTGCCCCAGCGAATCTTCCAGATCGGCCCTGACTGCTGCGTTCAGGGTCGTGATGGCGCCTGTGATGTCGTTGTTCTCAATCATTTTGTAGGCTTCGTCAAACAGCCGGTAGAACTCCGTTGCCTGCGGATCGATCTTTTCGATCATCTTGTCGGGCGGCATGTTCACAAACTCGGGAATATTCACGGCACGATTGGCTGCCGTGGTGTCGTCCACAATAACGGCTGGCGTGTCATTTCCGTTCTTGTCGATATGGGTGAGCATCAGGCGCGTGTAAGGTCCACGCGCTTTCGACGAGAAGGCGAGCCAGTGCCCGTTGGGCGAAAAAGTGTGCCACGAATTCATCAATGAAAGATTGCAATTCATCAAGCGCGCGTTGCCCCCATTGAAAGGCACAATGTAGAGCTTGCTGTCGGGGCGCATGAGCAGGCCGTTCTTGTTCTGCACAAAAACAATCCACTTCCCGTCGGGCGAAACCTTCGGGAAGTTGTTGCTCATGCCGTTTCCCGAGGCGCCTACGACCGGTTCAGCCTTGCCGCCGTGGCCGTCGTTGAAAGCAATCTTGTAGAGGTCGTACTGAATCTGCGTCTCGTTTGGGTCGTTGGCGAATTTGGATTTCGGCACTCCCGCAGGAAAGGGTTCGCGTGCCGTGGCGCGGCTGAAGATCAGATATTTTCCATCGGGCGACCAGAATGCGCTGGTCTGCGCAAAATTCGGATCGTCTGCACCGGGCAAAGGATGCATGCTTTTGTCATTGCTGTCGTACCAGGCGAGGATTCCGCGGGTGGGATAGAACACCTGGATGAAATCGATGGTCGTGTAGTTGATGCTGTAGAGACGATCGAGAATTCCCGACGCAAATCCCGGATCCTGGTTGTCATTCTTATTGGTGTTGCCGGGCGGTCCGATCGACGTAACAACGTACTGGCCATTAGGCGAGACCTGTGCCATGAACCCGAACCGCTTCACCTCCGTGTCGCCGTTGCGAGCCTCGTCATTCAGTCCGAACGAGCTCCAGCGGATCACGTTGGACTTCTGAATAGTCATCTGAGGCGCTATCGGAGCCAATGCAAAGAGGCCCTTGTCATTCCTCGGTCCATCCAGATCGATGCCCATGGTCTTCCCGTCCCGCGAGAACGAATGGCAATTGGCGCAGGTAGGCAGCCCGGTCATGACCAGGTGACTTTTCGGTTGGCCGATATCGCGAATCTGCCACTTGATGAAAGGGATTGCGGTGCGCGGCAAAGGCGCGATGGGGCCGTTTTCGCCGGGCGGCGGAAGCAGCAGCGGAACGTCCCGGTAGAAGATGGGCGCGCCTACAGGATCGGTTGACGTGGAAATGCTGACCGTTCCTTCGGAAACCGGCCGGTTTGCATCGTCGGCAAATCCCCTGATGACGATCCGGGCCGGCGCTTTCACTGAGAGTCGTTTGATCTTTGCCCATACTTCCGCAACGGGTTTCCATGTTCTCGTGGATGCCTGCTCGGGAGTCAGCGGGAGGACAGGGCCGGCCTTCGCATCGATTTCACCGCGCTGCATCAGGTCGCCGCCGGCTTCAATGCGCATGGAGTCCGAAGCGTGCTTGAACGAGATTTCAATCACCCAGCGCATTGCCGCCTGGTTCGGGTCGTGCCAAAGAAAGGTCGGCGGAGTGATCTCCGGGGGAAATACGGAACCGTTCAGCGGGTAATCGATTTTGATCTGCGTTTCAGGGGCGGCAATGGATGCGGATTGTCCTGCGTTGACTGCGGTCAATTGCCCGGAGCCGCAAAGCAGACCCACCGCACTGGCTCCGGCAAGCCCCAACAGGACAACATCGGCGAAGTGGATTCTCATTGGGTGTCAGAGCGGCCCAAAGAAATTCTCGCCGCAGCCTCTAGCATCCTTCTCATGAGCAGTTTGATTCGGTGATGTGGCTCACGATACAGGGATTCATATGCTCGACTCGCCCACACCTTTGAATTGCCGTTCCTTATTGAGTATTCAATGCGCCAACTGATCGCATCGGAGTCTTTCATCCATCATCTGAGAGGGCATAAGCCTCTGGCGGGACTGGGCTTGTTGTTGATGAGTTTTGCGCAACTAAGCGGCCACGCCGCTTCCGTTCAGCACCGCTGACTGGTCCTTGTTCCATCCCTGAAGCACAAAAGAGCTAGAATTCTCCCGGAAAGATTTTGTTCTTTTGGGGTGCGGCGAAGATCTTTTTGGCTCGCCCTATCGTCTTTAAAACAGACTCTCCTGGAGAAAGCTCAGATGCGCACTCATACCGTTTTCGGCCTTGGTTTTCTGTTGTTTGTTGCCGCGTCTTCCATCACGTCCCGCGCCCAGTTTCAGCCTATTTCGAAGGAAGAGTTGAGTATGACGGCCGATCCGGCAGCGCCCGGGGCGGCCGCGGTTTACCTCTACCGTGAGGAGACGGAAGACGATCCTCACGCTTTTCGGACTGTCTATGCTCGTATCAAGGTGCTGACTGAAGAAGGCAAGGCCGCAGCGGTCGTGCACATCGACTTCCCCAAGACGTTTGTGTACAACGCCGCCGGCACAAACTCCAGCCGAATGTCCGGGGGGTTCGGGAGCGGTTCCACGCAGGGATCTGCGGCCGGTCCGAATTCAGCGCACTGGGATATGCCCAATCTCAATCATCTGGGTGAAGATGCGCCCTGGGATACGGACTCCTATGTTGGAAAGGTAGAGATTGGCGCCCTCGAAGGGCGAGTGATCCATCCGGATGGAAAAGTGGTTCCGCTGACCGGCAAGGCGACCGAGCTTGTGAAGGTGGAGAAGGGCCAGCGCGGTACCGTTACCTACTTCAGCATGCCGGACGTCCAGGTGGGCAGCGTGATCGAGTACCGCTACCAGGTCAGGTACGACAGGTACCTCACGGCTCCCAACTGGAAGCTGCAGACTCCGTATTTTATTCACAGGGAGCATTTCGTCTTTCGGCCCTCCAGCCAGTTTCAGCCCACCAAAGGTGGAGTCGGATTGGCGGACAGCGCGCTCAAGGACCCTCACGACAACGTCCTCACCGATATCCGTCTGAAGCCGAATCTTCCCGCCGGCAAGACCCTTGTTCCGGACGCGATGGGTAACTATGTGCTCGACCTGACGGACGTTCCTCCAATTCCTCTTGAGCCCTGGGCGCCGCCGCTGAATTCTCAGACATACAGCGTCGACTTTTTCTACACCTACACGCCGGATGTGAAGGACTATTGGCAGAAGCAGATGGGCTACTGGAACAAGGTCCTGAATGCCTACATTGAGAAGACCGGCGCGATTGAAAATGCGGTGAAAGAGACTGTTTCACCCAGTGACACTCCGCAGGATAAGGCTGCCAAGCTTTACACGCTTGTGCAGAAAATCGAGAACATCGATTCGAACCCGGAAGGGGCGCCCCTTACCGGCAGCGAGTTTATTCCCCGGGGGAAGGTGGAATCGGTCCTGATCAATAAGAAGGGATCGAGCAACGAGATTGCATTTCTGTACCTCTCGCTTGTGCGCACCGCCGGCATCAATGCTCGCCCGGTTCGAATTGCCAGCCGCAGCCTCCGAACTTTCTCAGCACCTTATATGGACAACATCCAGTTGGATTCTGTGCTCATATCGATCACGTTCGAAGGCAAGGAGGTTTTTGTCGATCCCGGGACAAGGATGGCGCCATTCGAGACGCTTCATTGGGCGCACGCCGGGGCGGGCGGCATCATGCTGGACGCGAACAACAAGGTGCAGACCATCCTTACACCTCTGCAGAAGAACACGGACAACAGCATTCTGCATGTCGGTTCGCTTAACCTGACGGGACAAGGCGCGGTTTCGGGCACACTGAAGTTGGCATTTATCGGACAGCGCGCCATTGAACTGCGTCAACTCGGCATCAAATCGGGAGCCCAGGGCGTCAGAGACGAGATTGATAAGGCACTTGCTGCGCAGGTCCCCGATGGTATCCAGGCAAAGGTGGATCACGTCGCCTACCTCGATGACCCCAACAAGCAGCTGCTGGCAGTCATTCAGGTCTCGGGTTCTTTTGCGAAGAATGCTGATGGCCATCTCGAGATCCCGCGACTCTTCTTCGAATCAAGAGAGGCTAACCCTTTCCCGCCCGATAAGGTTCGTGAACTGCCCGTGGATATGCGATATCCGGCACAGGAGCAGGAGCAAATCACCTATGTTCTTCCGACGGGTTTCGCTTTGAAGGGAAATCCAGAGGATGCCAATCTCCGGTGGGAAGAAAATGCCGCCTACCAGCTTCGGACGAAGGTTGCCGGTGATTCCGTTACGGATGCCCGAATTCTCGCACGAGGGTTTACGCTTCTGGAGCCGAAAGACTACGAGGGATTGCGCGAGTTTTACCAGAAGGTTGTGGCGGCAGACCAGCAGAAACTGGTCTTGACTGGTCCAGCCTCTCCGTCAGGGCTTTAGGTCTCAGTCCTAATAAGAACGGCGCGCCGATGGGGCGCGCCGTTCTTTATTGTTGGATCCGGACTGATGCCGGGCCGTTCGTTTAGAAGAGGTTCCAGAGCGACTGATTGTAGACTTCGTGGTGGAACTGCACCTCGGGGGCCTTCACGAAGGTTCCAAGGTCGCGGGCACAGCGATTGGCTGCAGACTGCTTCAGATCTGCGAACCGCCCCTGCACATCCGCGCCCAGCATTTCGCCGATCCACTTCGATGACTTGAAGTCGTCGATGGCCGCCTGGATGTGATCCGGCAGGTAACGCTCCGCCTGGCGCAGGTTGTCGATTTTCGCCGTCGTGCCGTCGACTCCGGTCTTGAAGATCGAGTAGAGGGCCAGGTATGGGTTCGCATCGGGCCCTACTGAGCGAACTTCGACGCGCATCGAGCGGTGATTGCCAATGGGAACGCGCACCATCGAACCGCGGTCCGTGGCCGAGGCCTTGATCTGGTTCGGAGCTTCGAAGTGCGGATCGAGACGGCGATAAGCATTCACGCTCGAGTTCAGGATCAGGCAGATGTCGAGCGCGTGCGTCAGAATGCGATCGATGAACTCCCATCCGAAGGCGGAGAGCTTCTCCTGTCCCTTTTCGTCCCAGAACAGGTTCGTTTTATCCTTCGAGATCGAGACGTTGGTGTGCATACCACTGCCGTTTACGCCGACAACCGGCTTGGGCAGGAAACTCGCCGTATAGCCCATGTTGTTGGCAATCTGGCGGCAAAGCAGCTTGTAAAGCTGGATCTGATCCGCCGCAGCAACTACCTCGCCATAGCCGTAATTGATCTCAAACTGGCTGGGAGCAACCTCGGGATGGTCCTTTTCGTTCTGGAAGCCCATCGCCCGCTGCACTTCCGCGGCGGTGTCGATGAACTGGCGCAGGGGATCAAGAGGCAGCACGTGATAATAGCCGCCGGTGTTGATGAACTCGAATTTGCTTGTCTCGTGATACTTGCGCTCGATATCGCGGCCGGCAAACAGAAAGCCTTCGATCTCGTTGGCCGCGTTCAGGGTGTAGCCCTTTTCCTTGTAGAGCTTGTCTGCGTAGCTCTTGAGAACGCCGCGCAAGTCGCCGCTGTAAGGGGTGCCATCCTTGTCGATGACGGTGCCGAAGACCAGAACCTTGCCGTTACCGAATACGTCTGAGGGAACCCAGTAGAACGCGCTCCAATCGATGCCGAGGCGAAGGTCGCTCTCCTTCTGCGCAGTAAAGCCGCGGATGGATGAGCCGTCGAACGTCAGGTTCTCGTATGCGCCGAGGAGGAATTTTTTGTCGTAGTCCAGCAGGTGCAGCCGGCCTTCGAGGTCAGAGAACAGCACCGTGACAGCCTTAATTCTTTTCTCGTCCGTCAGGTATTTCAACCGCTTCTCGCGGATTTCATCGGGGGCGACCCGGCTGATGCGGTCCGCCTTGGCTTGCAGATTCAGTTCCTCCAACTCTCCATAAGGGAGCGCGAGAAAATTGCGGTACTCAGTCGACATGATTCTCCTTCCGGACAGGAAAAATTGTTTGAGGCATTCAGGATTAAGTCTAGGGCTCCGCACATAAAGAACCCGTGAAGATTACCGCGTGCTTGACGCTTAGCGGTGGCGTGCGATGAGGATCATCAGCAACAGGATAACAACTGGAATCAACGCGAGCCCGCCATAGTAGAAAACCTGGCGCGCAGTATGGGATTTTCGCTTGTTCCAGTCGCGCAGTTCGCGCCGGTCTTCGATTCCCACCTCGTCCATATGCTGCAAATCATGTGCAAATTCTCGAGCCCGTGGGTAGCGATTCTGAGGATCGCGCTCGAGCGCGCGATAAAGAATTTCCTGCAACTGGGGAGAGATCGATGGCTCGGCTACGGTTGGGGGAACCGGGTAGTTGAGCAGGCGATCGTTCATCACTTCCATGGGCGAGGAGCCGGAGAAGGGAAGCCGGCCCGTGAGCATTTCGTACAGGATCACGCCCATCGAGTAAATATCCGAACGTCCATCTCCACGCTTTCCCTTCACCTGTTCGGGGGAGATGTAATCTGCCGTACCGAGTGTGGCGGTGAAGTTTGCATACGTGAGTCGCCGCGCGGTAGCGTCTCCGGCGATTCCGAAATCGATCAGCTTTACATTGTCCTGGTCATCGACCATGATGTTTTCCGGCTTCAGATCGCGGTGTACGACGCCATGTTCGTGTATGTAGTCGAGCGCATCGAGAACTCTGAGGGCGATACGGATGGCGCGGGCCTGCGACAGGCGACCATCGGAGAGAATTTGACGGAGAAGTTTTCCCTCGCACCACTCCATGACCATGTAAATGCGCGAGCGCTTCTCAGAGCCGTAGACGCGCATAACGGTGGGGTGGTTCAGTTTTTCGCCGATGGCTGCTTCGCGCTGAAATCGATCGAAGAGTATCGGATCGGCCTCCATGTCTGGATGGGGGATCTTCAGCGCGACAACCCGGTTATCGCGCACATCAACTGCGCGAAAGACTGACGCCATTCCGCTCCGGGCAACGGGAACTTCAATGCGATAGGAGTCAATTTGTGATCCGGCTTCGATACTGTCAAGAAAGCCCATCGGGAAAAGGTACTCCGTGCTCGTATCCCTAGCTTAGCTTCTTTCGCTTCTGTCGAGAATCATAACGGCAACTTGAAGCTTTTTAGCTATGAGGGGAGTCGATAGGGCCGGCCACGATACATCCCGACCTGTTCCACCGACCGAACCCGGACGACCAGTGCGGTGGTGTTGTCGTTGCCGTCGTTTTCGACCGCGTGGGCCACCAGTTCTTGAGCGATTTCGTCAATGCTCTTGTTCTGCGAGACAATCGCTGCGATAGCGCTGTCCGGCAGCTCGTCGTGAAGTCCGTCGGAGCAGAGGACCAGGACGTCTCCAGCCTGAATGGTCAAAGCGGTCGTGTCGGGTGAGACGAACATTTCCGGTCCGAGAGACCGGATCAGAACATGGCGGAGTTCCGACTGAGAAACTTCACTTGCGGAGATGAGGCCCAGCTTCTTCTGTTCATTGATCCAGGTGTGGTCCTGTGTAATCTGCTTCGCGATGCCTTTACGCACCAGGTAGCATCGTGAGTCTCCCACATGGGAAACGACGGCCTGATCGTGACGCAATGCGCAAGCGACTACTGTCGTCGCCATTTTCTTGCCGCGGAATTCGGGAGCGAGGGTGCGGTCGTGCACGGCGGCATTGGCATGTTGCACCAGCCGAGGGAGCAGGCTGATTAACATGGCCCCGCCCTGAGACTTCTCGAACTCCTGAGTGAGAACGGAAACGGCGGTGGAAGAAGCAATTTCGCCGAGGTCGAGTCCTCCCACTCCATCGGCAACCGCGAAGAGATACCCGTGAGAACGAGCCTGGTGCCGAGAATTGGGAACGAACGAACCCATTGAGTCTTCGTTATTCGCTCGAACTTTCCCGGGATCGCTCGCCTGGCCAAACACCAAATCCAACATGAACCGTTAGCCTCTTTGGGGAATCCACGGACAGGGCTTCGTCCGTGGGATTATTCACGTCTTTTGCGCTGAACCTCGACTTCGGATGACTTCATTTGACTTCGAAATACGGATTCTTACACGGATACTGGGTGGTTGCTCGTTCACGGCCACCTTGTTTGAGCCGGGAAGGAATTTTCCACCCAGTGAATGTACTGAATTGCTATCGACCCGCCCTAGCTTTGCACCGCCGAGGTTTTGGACTCGAGCAGCACAGTTTTGCCTTTCGACTTGGAAGATCTCAGGAAATAGAAAGCTCCGTAGAGTCCCCAGATGCCAGAGATCCCAAGCGCGGCGAGTGGTTCCATCTTGGTTCCAAGATTGAAGAATGGCCCGATGAGATAGAAGGCCATACAGGTGAGGTTAGCCAGCAGACCGAAGCCCGGAATCAGAGTGTGCCGTACAAAACTGTGGTCGGGGCGCTTGTGATAGGCCACTATGCACAGGAAGCAACTCAACGCGTACAGGATGAAAGTGCCGAAGTTCGATGTCAGCGTGATGGTGAGAAGGGAGTTCGGCATCGCCGCCAGTTTGTCGTGCGTAGTGTACCCAAAGCTGGAAAAGACATCATGGGGCAGCGCGGCGATTGTGGCGTCGCTGGGAGCGCTGGCGTCAGCGAAAACCAACGACACAGCGATGCAGCCCAGCACGGCCGAGATTGCTGCAAGGGTCCAGATGGCCCGGCGAGGTGACAAAGATTCCGCGTGCAGGATGCCGAAGTGCTCAGGGGCTTCATCGTCTTTACCCATCGCATAGGTCACGCGGGCCCCGGTGTTCATGCAGCTCAGTGTTGTCCCGATGAGTGCCAGGAAAACGGTGAAGGCCTCAGCGAGCATGAAGTACTTACCATGCCCCTGGCCGAGCAGCCCATCGCCGACAATGATCATCATGTCGCCAATGGGTGCGGCTGAGCCTGCCGCGTTCTGCATCGTGTACCCCGAGTTGAGGAAGAAATTTGCGGCGAAATACTCGATCAGATAACAGACAAGACCCTGGATCAGCAGCGAAGCGAGGACGGCAATCGGAATATGCTTGGTCGGATTCTTTGCTTCGGCCCCCATCGCGGTAACAGATTCGAACCCAACCAAAATAAGAATCGCCACGGTCGCCTGGATAAAGACCCAGCTTAAGTTGTGCGGCGATACAACCGACTTAGCCGTGGGATGGGTGAGCATGTTGCCCGAAGAGTCAGTCGCCGGGTAGTCCGCGGTGAATTGGACCGGCTTGCCGGACTTGTCGAGCAGCGGTTGAGGAATTCCGTTGGCATCGCGAATTACAGAGCCGTCTTTGGCGTTTGTCGCAAACTGATAGGTGTAGGTCGCGAGCGATTGGTTGTCGTAATTGAAAGCGGGAGAACCGGCCGGATGATTGACGCGGTAGCCGAGGGCGAGCACGCTAAAGACCAGCAGCGCAGAGATCTGCACGACGTTGATGGCGATGTTCACAGCGGTCGAAGCGCCCGCGCCCTTCTGCGCGATCCAAGCCACGAAGAAGGAGAAAGCGATCGCCACCAGACTCATGAAAAGGGGCCCCGGATTTGCGCCGCTGATGAATGTCGGGTAGAAGAACCCGACGACATATCCGACGAAGATTCCAGTCGTCGCCACCATTACTCCGGGATATACCCAGTAGTAGAGATGTGAACCCCAACCTACGATGAACTTGGCAACCCGCGCATATTTGAATGCCTTGTCCTTGGAGAGCATCGCTTGTTCAGCGTAGTAGTAGCTGGATCCCGTTCCGGGATAGAGCTTGGAGATTTCGGCGTAGGCTACAGCAGTTGCCAGGCACAGCAGGAGGGCGGCAAAGATGCCCATCCACATAGCCGGAGCGGTGGAGGGCTGTCCTGCGACACCAGTGGTTGCCTGGATGAAGAAGGTGAGCCATAGGAAGGCGCCGGGGGCAATGAGCGCCATTGCATTGCTGGTCAGCCCGGTAAGACCGAGCGTGGCCTGCATCTGTGGTGCTTTCTGTTCCGCCATTGATTTTCTCCTGGAGTTGAAATTCCTGGGTCTGTGCCCATTGCTTGCGTTCTGGGTCCCGATGTATTGGCCCGATTTGCCACTCCCTGGTGTTGGAGAGCTGTGGGATGTGGAATGCTTCGAATGCTAGGAAGGGAAGGATAAAGATGCAATGAAGATGGAGGAGATGTTCTGGCGAGTTTTGTCTGCAAAAACTGGTTGGATCATGCTTCCGCTCCATGCGGCTGATTGGCCACAGGAGCAGAAGCATGCGGGGCGCCGCTGACTATTTCTCTATGTTGTTGCCGAAGATGAATCCGACTTCGCCGACAGCACGAACCTGATTGGTGCTGGTTCCACCGCTTCCGAACGCGTAGCCCGGCGTGGAGCTGCCTGCATGCGCCCAAGAGAGATCGCCGCGGAAGAAGAAGCCTGCTTTTTGAATAGTGGGTGTCACAGTAACGCTGGTTGCGTTGCTGCCCGGTCCATACATCAGGTTGACAGAACCTTCGTCGGCGCTGCCTGAGCTCGTGATGTACTCCACGCGCGCGGGAAGCGAGAAACCGTGCTTGAACGCACGGCTGATCAGCAATGCGCCACCATTTGTAGAAGCGCCATTCACGACGCCCACCTCGGGATTTGTTGGAACATTGCTGTACTGGTAGTACGGCTGAATGATCCACGCACCTTTGAGATAGGTGTAAACCAGGGCGTACATCGTGCTGTTGTTTTGCACGGGCGTGGCGGCGGTCTGATAGGCAGTCTGACTGAGGTTTCCCATTCCCTGGAACGAAAGGCTATGAGGCCCCTTCGTGTAGGTCAGTGATCCGCTGAGCCACGAATAACGGTTGGAATAGAAACCGTCATTCCAACTGAACGAGGCGGTGAGATATTTCCCCAGCGTCTGGTTCACTTGGATTCCCTTATTCACCGCATTTTCCTGGTTCCACAGAAGGCCGCGCTCAATGTTCATGTTTTCAAAGGTGAAGGTGTACTCCGCGCCCATCACTGTGGGAAGTGCGCCCACCATGAACTGGGTTGTATTTTCCCGCTTGCAACTTCAAGAACGCAACCGGAACGGGCCCAAAGAAGTCGCTGACCGTCTGGCTGGCAGAGAGGAATGGAGCTCCGATCGAGGGCATAGTGTATGCGCCGGCCTCGATGAAGTACTGAACCTTTCCATCAGCCTTTTGAATGAAGATCTGCCCGTTGCTAAGAGCTGCGTTTCCTGCGCTGTCGCCCGGAACGGGATTGTCCTGCCAGCGCCCATAGCCAGTGACGATTCCATTTACGGAAAGCTTGCCTAATGGGCCGGCATCGAAGTTAGCCGGCGGCAGCCAGGCCAGCGGGCCGGTGACAGCCGGCGTGGTCAGGGGAGCGGGAGCTGCCGCAGGTGTAGCAGGGGCCGCCGCTGCTGGCGGAGTGGCTGGGGCCTGCGCGGCCGCAGCCATCGCAAGCGTGAGCATTGATCCTGTAAGCAGTTGAAGAAAGAGATGTCCCGACCTCGTTGTTATCGACACGATGCCTCCTGAACATGAAATGGAATATGACCCGGATGTGTATCTGTACCTTGCGGAGAAGTCTCAGGCTCAAGATGCAGACTTCCCAGTTTCGTCAAACCCAGGAAAGTACGCAGGGAGTTGCGCCAATCGGCAGGGTAAACATAGTGAAGCTGAGCGCATTCAGCGCTGCTTCGTATATACGGCTGAATCGCTGCGGCTGACACTAGTAATGCAAAGAATGCATAAAGAAGAGATGAGGATCATAAAAAGAATTCTTGCTGGATTCTTCGTGCCGCGGTGACCGACCCGCCGCGTTGTGCCTCACTCACCTCGTCTACTTTGCACACGATAAAGATCAAATGAGGAAACTGTTATTATTTAGGGAATAACTGCCTGGGCACGATGACATCTCGATTTGGAATCTTGTAAGACGGTCTTTTCTGAAAGGCTTCTTCTCGATCCGATTGGCTCCTGGACCGCCGATGTAGCGAGGGTCTCAGGCAGGCCACAGCAATTCAGACGAAATCATGATGCACGCCCATCCCTTAGGCGTGCTCGTTCAACTACCGGGGTGAGATCGCCTCGTGGCACCTGATGGTAAAGGCGGTAGCAGATTGTCTGGATCCTCCATCCCTCTTCGTTCTGCATTTGCTGAGCGGCGAATGCGCGCTTACGGGATGAAGGCCCTCTTATTCTGTGCCGAATGCGCAGTCGGAATCTTCTCCGTAGTGGTGATCGGTTTCCTTGCTCAATGGCTGCCGTGGCTTCTTCCTGTTGCGGTACTGCTTTATCTGCTTGTGGTGGTGCCCACGGCATTGCTATGCGGATTCTGGCAGGCCGTTGTTGTTTCGCTTTCGGCCGTAGCCGTGCAGAGCTTCTTTACGGCGAGGCTGGCACGTACAAATCCCGCCGCTGATCCTGCAAACCCCATTGAACTCCTGGCGTTCATATTGACTGCACTGGTCATCAGCAGGCTTTCCGCTCGTGTCAACGAGCATGCGCGTGAATCCGATTCCTGGGGCGGGCAGATGGAAGACCTCTACGAGTTCACCCGGCGTACGGTGCAGATGAATCTCCATGTCGAGCCCGGGCCGCAGCTTGCCGATCTGGTTCAGGAAATCTTTGCCCTTGAAGCGGTTGTGATCTTTGACGCCGATCTGCATGAGATCTATGAGGCAGGTTTTTGGAACCTCGATCCACAGGAGCTGGCCCAGAACGTCTACTACTTCGAAACCTCGGACGATGACCAGGAAACCGGTATTTCACGACGCGTGCTGCGGCTTGGCACGGTGCCCATCGGGGCCCTGGTGATGCGCGGCGAAACCAGCCCGCTCACCAACAATGCTATCGCCTCGCTGATTGCTATCACCTTCGATCGTTATCGGGCCTTCGCCAACGAAAGCCGTATTGAGACGGAACGGCAGACGGAACAGCTTCGCTCGACGGTGCTGGACGCGTTGGCGCACGAATATAAAACGCCTCTCACCGCGATCCGCGCGGCATCTACGGGGCTGATGGAGATGGGAAAGCTTTCAGCAGGGCAGAGCGAACTCGTGTCGTTGATCAATGAGCAGACGAATGCACTCAATGAATTGACTACGCGCCTGCTGACCACCGCGCGCCTCGATGCCGATGAAGTTACAGTGCACGCGGTCCCCATTGGTGTTGCAGCACTGGTTGAAGAAGTAGTGGCAAGCATGAGCGATCGTCTGGCCGCAATGAAAGTAGCGATCGATATGGCAGATGAGCAGCTGGTGGTGTGCTGCGACCGTCGCCTGATGACGATGCTGCTGACCCAATACATCGATAACGCCTGCAAATATGCAATTTATGGCACGACGATCACGATTCGCGTGGTGCAATCGAAAGCCGAAGTCATCTTCTCGGTGCATAGTTTTGGGCCAGTGATTCCGATGGCCGATCGAGAACGCATCTTCGATCGCTACTATCGTTCCTCGAATTCATCCAACCGAGCATCAGGCACGGGAATCGGCCTTTCGGTCGCCAGACGCGCGGCAACCATCCATAACGGATATGTCTGGGTTACAAGCGATCAGGACGAGGGCAACACATTCTTTGCGGCGATACCCGCCCAGGCACGAAAGAGGGAGTCGTAATGAACCAGCCAGCAATACGCATTCTCGCCGTGGACGATGAACCGGCGATTCGCCGGGCTCTTCGGCCGCCGCTGATCGAACTTGGTTTCCAGTTCACAGAGGCGTCTCGAGGAGAGGAGGCGCTGCAGCTGCTGCACTCCGGTGTTTACGACGTGGTCCTGCTCGACATCAACATGCCGGGAATCGGCGGTATCGAAACGCTGCGCCGGATCCGCACCTTTGCGCCGCGCCTGCCGGTGCTGATGCTGACGGTTCGCGACGGCGAAGAGGAGAAGGTTGAGGCTCTGGAACTGGGCGCCGACGACTACGTTACCAAGCCGTTCAGCACGCGCGAGCTCATCGCCCGTATTCGCACGGCGGTTCGCCGGGTTCACGCGCCGGCTCGCGCTGAGGACGCTCCGATCGATATTGGAGAGCTTCGGCTCGTTCCCACCAAGCGCAGCGTCACCAAGCGGGGCCAACCGGTTCACCTCACCCGCAAGGAGTTCGACATCCTCTACTGCCTCATGAGCCGCGCTGGCCGAGTTGTTTCTTATGCCAAGCTGCTTACGGCGGTCTGGGGCGCCGACTGCCGCGAAGAAGTAGAGTATCTGCGTACCTTTGTGCGCCAGCTGCGGAAGAAGATCGAAGACGATCCGTCAAATCCGGTGTACCTGCTTACTGACGTGTACGTCGGTTATCGTTTTGCTGACGCGCAGATGCTGCAGGCGGATAACGGCGAATCCGCGGCTCCGGAGGAAGAAGTTCCGGAGAACGCATCGTAAAATCTTGGCCGAGGAGATTTCCATGGGGGAAAGTGTTTCCCGGCGCTTGTTCCTTGGCCAGATGGTGGCAGCAACCGCGGCAGGCGCCGCGACAAACGCAGCCGCTTTGCAGCCCGCGCCATCAGCCTCAACCAATGAGCGTCCTTCGGCGCTTCTCGAGATTCTTCGTGTCCCGGATCGCGTAACCGCGTTTGCTGGAATGAATCAGCCGGTAGCGCTCACGCAGTCATCGAAATCCTGGCAAGGCAATGGCATTGAGGTTGAGTTCGAGCCCAATGACAAACAGATGCCCGTTGCGATCGCCAGTTCATCATTGGCGCTCACGCATGTTCATCTTCGGTGGTCTGCGGATGTCGAACCGCGGCTTCGCTGTCTCGGTGATGCCTGGGAACGGAGCTACGGTGATCTTGCGTGGCGCGGTATCGTTCCCGAGCGGGTTATGCCCTGGTACTTCATTACATGGGACGGCGCTGTCTGTCACGGCTACGGCGTGAAAACTGGTGCAGGCTCGCTCTGCTTCTGGCAGCTCGACCAGGAAGGGGTTTCGCTGTGGTTGAACCTCTGCAATGGCGGAGATGGCGTTCAACTCGGAAATCGGCGGCTGCAGGCGGCGACGATCGTTGCGCGTCCAGGGCAAGCTGGAGAGTTCGCCGGCACGGCGGCTCGCGAACTCTGCCGGGTGATGTGCGAGAAGCCAAGGCTGCCTGCTTCGCCGATCTACGGTTCGAATGACTGGTACTACGCGTACGGAAAGAACTCCGCCGTGCAGACGTTGCGAGATGCCGATCTTGTAGCCGAGGCTTCCAGTGGACTGCCGGTGCGTCCGTTTACCGTGATCGACGATGGGTGGCGCGATCCGGCGCGCTTTCCTGATATGCGCGCGCTTGCAGCCGAAATTAAAAAGCGCGATGTCCGGTCCGGAATCTGGATCAGGCCGCTTATCGCGCCCGAGTCTACGGAGAAGAGCCTTCTGCTCGCGGATCTTCGTTTCGGTTCGCAGAAGCATAGGGCGAGGGACCTGGCCTACGATCCCACCGTTCCCGACGCGCTTCAGCTCATCCTGGCAAAAGTCACTGAAGTTGTCGGCTTCGGGTTCGAACTGGTGAAGCATGACTACACCACCTATGACTTGATGGGGCGATGGGGTTTCGAGATGGGCCCCAGCCCTACGACGTCAGGCTGGAGCCTTCACGACCGCTCGAAGACCAATGCCGAAGTTGTCCGGGACCTCTACATGGCGATTCGCAAGACTGCGGGAGAACGAACACTTGTTCTCGGTTGCAACACTGTCGGACATCTTGGAGCAGGCATCTTCGAGGCGCAGCGTACCGGCGACGACACCAGCGGCGAGCGCTGGGAGCGAACGCGGAAGATGGGCGTGAACACGCTGGCATTCCGCCTGGCGCAGCACGGAACCTTTTTCTCGCTCGACCCGGATTGCGTCGGCATCACGCCGTCGATCCCGTGGGAGTACAACCGGCAGTGGCTCGATGTTATCGCTCGGAGCGGCGCGGCCCTGTTCATCTCGCCCGATCCGCAGGCTACCGGCCCGAACAGAAGAAGGCCATCCGCGAGGCTTTCCAAATCGCGGCCGCCGGAGGTTCGGGCGTCAGCGCTTCAGACTGGTTCGATACCACCTCGCCGGAACGATGGGGCCGGCCGGGCACTTCCGGTGGGGATCTCCGGTACAAGTGGTGTGCGCTTGACGGCGCCGATCCATTCGCAACTTAGAAGCCGCCAGAAGCTTACCGGTCGCGGCTGGTAGCAGCTGCTCCCCAAGCGGAGGGGGTACCCCCTCCCCCCGGTATTTGGATGAAAGCCTCCATATTTTTCAGTCGGTTACAGCAATCAGTTCCGCCGCAAATATTTGATTCTAATGGGTTTAGGTCCTAAATATTTCTCAGCAAAGGACTTGTGGCCTGAAATTGATGGAACTGCCCAGACGGCGACTCCGGGCATGCAGGAATCTGAATTCGTCACCTGTATTGAGTATGACCGATTCGCAGAAATAACCTGCAAATGCGATGAACTTCATAAGCAGATGATTTTGTTAGCTTTAGAAAATTTTCATTCGCTTATGGGGCTTGACTGGACTTGGGCAGAATGAAGGACGATCCGATATCGCGGCAGTCCGACCCCGCCGGATCAGTCGACTAATGAATTCGGTTCCGCTTTGAGGCGAATTTCGATTGTTTTGAGGGCGGCGGCCATTCCGCCGAAGATGAGTGCAACCGAGATGGCGTCAGTTTCCCCGATGAACTTCTCACCTCGAGCCAGCATGCTGAGGAAATGTGTGCCGATCAGAAAAACGAGGCCGGTGAGGGTCATCAGAATCGCCGACGTGCTGCACAGGAGCAGGAGGAGGTTTGGCACGGATTTGGTCGAGACGTTCACGTCTGAGGCCTCCCGAGGGGTTGGAGTGGCCTCTTACACTACACCTGCGATTGAAGATTCAAGACCCGCTTCGGTAACCGACGGGTTACGATGTTCCCTGTTTTGATCGCGACCAAAGTCATGAGGGCAACACGGTGAGAATCGGTTGTCAGAGACTCAATAGATGGCCGAACGGCCATTTAATAGGGCAATTTCAAAACTTGTAAAGAGATGCAGACCTCGTGATCTGCTTTATAGACCATGAGGCTATTGTCGTTAGCAAGTAGAAATGTCCGCTTTTCGTAGCAAGTGAAATGTCCGGTTTCATAAATTAGTAGCCGTAGAGGCGGTGAGAAAGTGCGAATCTCGCGTAGTGTGCGGGATTTGCAAGTTGAGAGGGAAAGGAACTTTTCCTCTCAACGTCTTTTCCACGGCCTTGATTTGTTTTTTGCTCAGCGGCGTCAGGAGCTTTCCTTCCGCGCTGTAGTGCCCGATCCGATGCCCCGCGATCATGAGGGTCAGCGTCAGGTCCAGGTGCTGATGGATGATGGCCTTGCAACCAGCCAGGGTATCGCGCCAGTGAGCGCGTTCGAGCTGCATCACCAGGTTGTTAAAGCGCACGGTGTTGTCCCGATCAACGGTGCGCTCGTAGCGCTGCGTAAAAACCATCTCCAGGTTCCTGTGCCGGCAGGGTAGGAATGCCGTGCCGCGCCCGGCTGCGGGAACGGTAAAACGCCGGTTGAACTCGGCGATGTATTGCTCATTTAGAAACTTGTTGGCCGCTTCCAGGGTGCGGATTCCGCGCAGCCGCAGCTCCTGCGGCAGTCGCCCCTGCCAGGTGGAGAAGCTGCGTTCCGATCGTCCCCGCGCCTGCGGAGAGTAGGACGGAATCATCTGCACTCCCAACTCCTTCATGGCGCGGCCCACCTGGGTGGGACGGTCATAATCGACCTTGCCGCCGCTCTTCGGCGTCAGCCAGAAATGGGCTCCGCGGTCGGAATAGAGCGAACAAAACAGCCCCTTCTGTTCGATCACTGCCCGCAGCCCGGCCATCACCGTGAAGGTCGATTCCTCCGGCGCCAGTTGTGCGTAGTAGATATCGCTGGTGGCGTCATCCAGGATCACGATCAGGTCGGGCTTACGCTCATCCTGAAACCAATGGTGTTCGCTGCCATCGATGTGCAGCATCATCCCCGGCAGTGGACGCCGCTCACGCCGCTTGCGATGAACCCCGCGCCTTGACTTGGGCTTCACCAGGCCGGCTGCCTGCAAAGCCTGCTTCACCCACGTGTAGCTCAGACCGATCTGATGTTCCTCGCCGAGCTTCTCATGAAAGTGGCGCACGTTCAGATCGAAGTACCTGTCCCGGTAGAGGCTCAGAACCTCGTCGGCCTGCTTCTTCGCCACTCGTCTGCTGCTTGGCTTCCGACGTCGCCGGTCCAGCAAGCCCTCGTAGCCTTCTTCCTCATAGCGCTTCCGCCTGCGTCGCAGCTGCCGCTCGCTGATGCCGATTAACTCCGCTGCCTGCCACCACTTGATCTTCCCCGATGTGGCCCGTAACAACACTTCCTGTAGCTTCACCGCCCGCTCCATCGCGGTGATCGGATAGATCGCCATGCTCTCGCGCATGGCTCCATCCTCACCGCCCCAAAAGCGGACATATCACTTGCTACAAACACCGGACATATTATTAGCTAACGACACAGACCATGAGGCTATTTACTATTTTGTTATTGACGGGTAGGCGGTAATTGGCTCGCAACACGCCTTGTAGACTCCTCTCAATGGATAATTTGCCTTTCGACGTGATCGGAATGAACTGGTGGATGTTGGAAAGTCCGCTGGAGACGAGAGCGGGCCGACAGCAACTCATCGAACTTATGGAACGTTGGCTTCCGAACTGCCTACCTGAGAGCTATGGCGTCTCTGAACCGCCAGCACACAATTATGATCACTGCGGCAGGGAACACTTTCTTCAGTTCCTCGATGAGAATCTGGAGTTTTCTGTCTGGTATCCACGTCGACCGATTGTCGGTGTCTCGCTACAACTTTCATCGCCTCCAGGACCCAAAATGATTGGAGTCCAGTTTCTTGGATTTCGAATGAATCACCTCAGCATTCGGTTTGAGAAATCGATCTTGGATGATGCGAGTTGGACAAGAAGGCTGTTTCAATTCTGGCAAGCGGTATCGAAAGCGATCCATCCCGTTTACGGTGACGTTCGGAATCTTGGGCCGCACCGACGGCAAGGACAAACGGTTGGCTGTCTCGCAGGCTCCAAAGCCGTAGGGTGGTGGTGGAGTGGAATCCCTCGCAGCTTGGGGAAGGCGGTCGTGCTCGGCCTCAACTATCAGAGGCTTTGGCCGAGTTTTTCAATGGCTTCCGAAAAGGAGGAAGAGCTCGCGTTCGCCTCACTTCAGGACTGGCAATCTGAAGGCGACCTCACTGATCTTGTGGGACCACCACCGGAGGACCAAGCAATTGTGATTCAAGCCAGAGGTGATTTTGGAACGCCGAAACCTCCCCCGAAATTCCCTGAAGGTTGGCCATTTAGGAACCCTTACCCAAATTGAAATGCGACTCATCGCGTCACGGTTCTAGCTAATTTCCGGCTGCCCACTCGGATTCTGAGAGTATGGGGGACTACCCTTCAGTTATTCATCAGTAAACCGGCAGGAGGTCGGATTCTCCATTTACTGCGGGAAACTCGGCCAAGTTCATTGTCGTGTATGGACTGTCATAGTTGAGCGGCAGCGATGATTCTGCTCAGGTTCGTGGAGGCCACGCCAAGTTCTGAGTCTTTTCACAATCGGCGCTGGCCTGCGGGTGGTTGAGGGATTGGAGAGAGGCCTGGATGCAAGAACAGGCCGATCGATGGCCGGCGAAGAGGTTGAGCCGAAGGCCAGCGCTTAGGCTTTCGCTGGATCGAGCATTTAACTTGTATCTGCGGGTCTGATGATAACCGGACAAACCCATCCTTTCCGCCGTTCCCGATTGCTGTGGATTGGAGCGCTTGTCGCGATTGTGGCCGCGGCGGTCGGCGTTTTTTTTCTGGAGAGGAAATCGTTGCGGGTTGTTGGGGACACGGCGTCCACTCCAACGGCGCAAAGCTCGGACTACGTTGATCCGGCAGAGTGCACGCGTTGTCACCGCGATGTTGCCGCAACCTACAGCAAAACGGGCATGGGCCGGTCGTTCTCGAAGGCTTCGGCGGCAAATGCCGGGGAGGACTTTGCGCGAGCCAATACGGTCGATCATCGCCTTTCCGGCATGCGCTACGAAATCGTCGAACGGAATGGCGAATTATTCCAGAGGCGGTCGCAGCGCGGCTTTGATGGCGGCGAGACGAACGTGATGGAGGTGCGGATCGACTATGTAATCGGCTCAGGCAATCATGCGCGCACCTACTTACATCGGGCTCCGAATGGACAACTCATTGAACTGCCGGTGACCTGGTATGCGGAGAACAAGGGCTACTGGGCAATGAGTCCGGGCTACGACCACAAGCACCAGAAAGATTTCTTCCGCGCTATCAAGCCGGAATGCATGTTCTGCCACAACGGGTATCCGCCAGGCTACGCAGGAAGCGTGCGCGGGTTGGACAAGTCGGACCTGGATCGGTCTATCTTGCCGGAGCCGTTGCCCCAGGGCATCGACTGTCAGCGGTGTCACGGGCCGGGCAAGGCGCACGTGGAGGCAGCGAATGACAGTCGTTCCTCAGCCGAACAGGTGCGAACGACCATCGTCAACCCTGCTCGGCTGGGTCGGGAGCGGCAACTTGAGGTCTGCATGCAATGTCACCTTGAGACCAGCTATCTCGAGCCAAACGAGCAGCGGGCCTTCGACCGCTCCATCTTCTCGTATCGACCGGGCGAGCCGATGGCCGAGTACAAACTCTATTTCCTGCCTGATGCCGCGAACGCGACAGACGACCGGTTCGAGATCGCGCATGCGGCGTTCCGGCTGCGAAAATCAGCATGCTTCCGCAACAGCCAGATGACATGCCTGACCTGCCACGATCCGCATGACATTCCGCATGGGCCAGAAGCTACGGCCCACTACGTGGAGGCCTGCATGCGCTGCCATCATGACGTCAAGCACACGGTGAAGCTGCCGGCGGCGAGCAACTTGCCTGACCTGCCACATGCCGAAGCGGCGCAATGAAGACGCGGTACATGTGGTGATGACCGACCACTTCATCCGGCGTACTCAGCCGAACCGCGATCTGCTGGCGCCGCTTGCTGAGGAAGCGGCGCCCAAGCGCGCAGTGACGAATGTCGCGCTTTACTATCCGGAGAATCCACCAGCGACACCGGCAGCGGAAATCTCGATTGCCGAAGCCCAGATTAAAAACGACCACGGCAGGGATCGCCTGCAGACGTTGCTGGAACGATACCAGCCCGATGCGCCGGAACCCTATTTCTTCTGGCTCAGGAGTACGAGGGGGAGGGAAACTGGACGGAGGCGGAGCACTGGTCGAAACTCGCGCTGGATAAGCGCAAGAACTTCGAGCCGGCGATTGTGGAGCTTGGTCATGCGCTATTTGCGACGCACCAGGATGCAGAGGGAACGCGGACGCTCGAAGAGGGAGTGGCGCAGTTTCCTCAGGACGACCTGCTGCTGAGCGATCTGGGCAGCGCGTACCTGCGCAACGGCGAGACAGAACAGGCCGCCGCGGTGCTGGAGCGCGCGGTGAAGGCAAATCCGGAACGATACGAGCCGCACAACCTGCTGGGCGTGATTGCCAGGGGTCGCGGGGATTTGAGCGCTGCCGAGCGCGAGTTCCGCGAGCCCTGCGATGCCAGCCGGACGACGCCGAGGTCAACGACAACCTGGGGAATCTGCTGTTTCAACGCGGCGGCTACAAAGAGGCGGCTTTTTATTTCGAGAGGGCAATCGATGCCGATCCGACGTTTGCCGAGGCGCATCATCACTTCGGCCGTTTGCTGGTAGTGATGAACGAGGTGCCACGCGCGTTGGCAGAGTTAACCGAGGCTGCGCGGCTGAGCGCCGGAGATTTTCAGATCCACGAGGACCTGGCGGACGTGCTTGCGGCGACCGGCCATGCAGGCGAGGCAGCGGCCCAGTATATGCGGGTGCTGGAACTCAAGCCCAACCATCCGCAGGCAGAACTGGGTCTGGGAATAACGCTGCTGGAGCAACATAAACCAGCCGAGGCGCGGCAACATCTGGAGGCGGCGGCGCAGGGCCCGGACGCAGAGACGGCGCGGCGAGCAAATGCTCTCCTTGCTCAGCATCTACGGTGACGATTGCGTTTTGAGATTCCAGGGAGTCGCGAGGGCTCTCCCAACTTATTTTGGAAATATGACACGGATTGTCATATATGGTACGTAATCTTGGCTCTGTGCTCAGATTTGGGCGGAGGAAAAAGACATGGCGACTGCAGTAGCTGAAGTGAGCGTTGTGCACGCGAGCGATCTTTTGAAGAACTGGCAGGGACACCGGCGGCTCACGCGCAAAGTCATCGAGGCATTTCCAGAAGATAAGCTCTTCCAATTCTCGATGGGCGGAATGCGCCCGTTTTCGGAACTGGCGTGGGAGTTCATCCGCATGGCAGTGCCGATTGCGGAGGGCGTGGCTACGGGAAAGTGGCGCGAGTTCGATATGTCAAAGGCGTCGGTAACCACGAAGAGCGAGTTGCTGCGGGTGTGGGATGAACAAACCGCGCGCCTGGACGAGGTATTCGCTCAAATTCCGCCGCACCGGTTCAGCGAGGTGGATAAGGCATTCGGCCAGTGGGAAGGCCGGGGCATCGATACGATTCAATACGCGATCGACAATGAGATTCACCATCGCGGGCAGGGGTATGTGTACCTGAGAGCGCTGGGGATTGAGCCGCCTCCGTTCTGGGAGCGATGAGCGATGAGGAAAACGGGGGTGGAGGAATGGCTTCCTCCACTCTTCTTATCGATGTGGTCGCGAAGCTGATGCTTCTTGTGCGACGAGCCGAGAGGACAACTGCGGGTTTCTCCACTTCGCCCTTCGGGCTACGGTCGAAATGACAGAGAGTTGTTTTACTCGTCGTAGTGCAGGAGGCTGAAGACGTCGTATCCCTTGAAGCGGTCGCGGCCTTTAAGGAAGTCGAGTTCGACGGCGAAGGCCAGGCCAGCGATCTCGCCGCCGAGCTGGTTCACCAGTTTCACGGTTGCTTCCATTGTTCCGCCGGTTGCGAGCAGATCGTCGACGAGCACGACACGCTGGCCGGGTTGTATGGCGTCCATGTGAATCTCGAGGGTGTCGGAGCCGTATTCGAGGTCGTAGGTGACGCGGGCGACCGGGGCAGGGAGCTTGCGAGGCTTGCGCACGGGCACGAAGCCGGCGTTGAGGCGATAGGCGAGAGCGGGGCCGAAGATGAATCCGCGAGCTTCGATGCCGAGGACGAGATCGATCTTTCCCTCGATGTAGTGGGCAGCCAGGGCGTCAATAAGTTTGGCGAAGCCGGTTTTGTCCTTCAGCAGCGTGGTGATGTCGTAAAAGAGGATCCCGGGCTTGGGAAAATCCGGCACGGTTCGCACCAGCGCTTTCAGGGCTTCCACGTCAATCGGCTTGCTAACTTTGGGCATACGTCCTCACGTCTGTTGAAGTTGTCAGTTCTCAATTTTCAGTTTGCCGGGCGGCAACTCACAAGGACTGCGCGATGCGATCTGATAGATGATTACTGATACTGCAATTATAAAGAACAGGGAGCAGAGAATAGAGAACGCGAACCACCTGCCTCAATCCCTTCTCTTACCATGCTCCTTCAATGCGGAAGGAATCCAGGTTTTTGGCTTCCTGGTCGTCCAGGTAGTGCTCGATGAGGTGATCGACGCGGCTTCCGCGCGGTCCGCGGCGGAGGCTCTCGCGCAGTTCGGAAAGATCTTCGGCGGTTCCGGAAGCGACGACCTCTACGTCGCCCTCTTCGGTGTTGCGTACCCAACCGCGTAAATCGAGTTCGCTGGCCTCGCGGTGGACAAACCAGCGAAAGCCAACGCCCTGAACTCGTCCCTGAATGAGGAAATGGAGGACCATGCTTGTGACTAACGTCAGTCTTTCAGAACCCGGCGAGGCGGCGCAATACTCTGGCACCGCCAAGCGATGCGCAAGGGATGAAACTATTGGTCCCGGGCTAGTTTCCAGCATCATCAGCGGCCGTGACCAATGCAGCAGGCTCCTCGGGGTTCGCTCGCGCTACACTGGACACATCCATGGTTTTTGTTCTCGATAATTACGATTCGTTCACTTACAACCTTGTCCAGTACCTGGGGGAGTTGGGCGCCGAGGTCGAGGTGCGGCGCAATGACGAGGTGACGGTAGACGAGGTCGAGGCGATGAAGCCAGAGCGGATCCTGCTTTCACCGGGGCCCTGTACGCCGGGAGAAGCGGGAATTCTGATTCCGCTTATACGTCAGATGGCAGGCAAGGCGCCGATCCTGGGTGTTTGCCTGGGCCACCAGGCGATTGGCGAGGCGTTTGGCGGAGAAGTAGTCCGCGCGCCAAACCTGATGCACGGCAAGACGAGCAAAGTGGACCATGACGGCAAGGGAGTTTTCGCTGGTCTGCCGACCCCGCTGACGTGCACCCGGTATCACTCGCTGATCGTAGCGGAGGGTTCGCTGCCGAAGGATCTTGAGATCACAGCCCGCACTACGGAAGTAAATGGCGGCGGGAAGGTTAGCGGATCTGTCATTATGGGTTTGCGCCATCGCACCCTGCTCGTGGAGGGCGTACAGTTTCATCCCGAGTCTGTGCTGACTGAAGGCGGTCACCAGATGATTCGCAATTTTCTGGAAATGTAGGCGCAATGCAGGTTCTGCGAAGGCTCGCCCATCTCAGATACAAATCGTTTCTGTTTTTGCTTTTTTGCTGCGCCGATTGGGATGCCAGGGCGCAGGTTGCGCCTGTTCAGAGTGCCGACCCCCAACAGGCACCTCAAACTACTCCTTTGCCTGCTCAGCCTCAGCCTGCGCCCGCACCCAGTGTTCCTATGCAACCGCAGGAGAATGGGCCGAACGCAACGGGCCCTATCGCGATCGTTCCGCTGGATAGCAAAGAGCCCGGAAGCGCGGCCATGGTTACGGGCGCACTGCAGGTTGCGAACGGACGTGCGATGATCGCGACGAACGGCGCGATCACCGCGGGCGCCAACACGACAGAGGTGACGCTCCCGCGCCGGGGAATGTTGCGGGTGTGCGCGGCGACGACGGTGAAGATCGCGTCGGATGCCAGCGTGCCAAAAGGGGAAGTGCCGGGACTGATGATGGTGATGGATCATGGCGCGGTGGAGGCGAGCTTTGCCACCGGCCGCAATTCCGATGTTCTGCTGACGCCGGATTTTCGCATCCTCATTGGCAGCCCTGGATCCGCTGATTTAAAGGTCCGGCTCGGGCAGCACGGCGATACCTGCATCGACAATCCTGGCGCGAATGCACCGTACGTGCTGGTCACGAGCGTGTTCGACGGCGGTGTCTATCGTGTGCAGCCTGGACAGAGGGTAATGTTCCAGCACGGCAGTGTGTACGCCGTAGTGGACCAGGAGAAGGAATCGTGCGGCTGTCCGGCTCCGGCGCGTCCGAACAGCAACGATTTCCCTGAGGCGCAGAGTGCAGGTCTGGCTCCGCTCGCAATGCCGGGACCGGCTGGCGCTGCTCCGCACAATGCTCCGACCGAGGCCACGGATACCTTCATTCACAAGGCTAATGAGCCGGCTCCTGAGACTGCGACGGTGACTGCTTCGCACAACCAGCCTCTGCCGCCAACCGGGCCAGTCACCCAAAAGCCGAAGAAGGTAAAAGGGGAGAGGAAGCCCGGATTTATGACGCGCATGGGACACTTCTTCCGCCGACTGTTCGGCGCGGAGTAGTCGCGGAATCCCTCACCATGAGCTGCGAGTCGGCGGCTGAAGACGGCCTCTCGCGAATTAGATAGAGGTTCGCTGGTCCTTGAGTTGCATTCGGAGGGCGGTCGAGCCTGCGGGGCGAAGCGCAGCGGTCTGTCGCCGCGAGAGCTGCGCGTGCTTCGAACGAGGGATGCTATGCCTCGGAATTAATCCGCACCTGCATCCGCGGATTCGGTTTGCTGCCAGACGACTGGAACCTTGACTGGAGCAATAGAGACTCTCGGAATCTCTTCGAGAAGGTAGCAGAAGAATGCCGAGATGGCGAATGTCACTGCTGCACTGCCGCACGCGAGGACGATCTGCGACAAGGGAGTGGTAACAAACGAGAGGAAGGGCACCCGAACGATTCCATTGAGAAGGAATATGGCGAGCGAGTAGTTCCCAATTTGCTCCAGCATACGGAATCGTCTCAGCAAGGGCCGGAGATGGTGGTACATCCAGAGGCTTAAGATCACGACGGCCAGGGATGTGAAGTGTGCCCATTCGCGCAATTCGCTTCCCAGAATCATGGTGATGAATGCCGGGATTGCGATAAGTGCATTAATCCGCACAGGAAATCTTGCCGCGATGATACCGAGACAAATGACGCGCATGCGCCCGATCGGCGTCATTGCGAGGCTGATTGACCAGTGGCCCAGGACCGGATTTGCATAATGAGCGACAAAGTAGCAGCAGATGGAAAGCACGACGAGCGCGGGCCATCCGAGTTTCATGGTCAATTTACGCAAAAGCGGCCAGAGCATGTAGAACTGCATGATGAACGGTATGAACCACCAGGGGCCGATTGGCGGCAAACCCATTCGGGGCAGGATGGTTGAAATTCCGGCCAGCATGCACAGAATTTCGACCCCGGATTGCCTGATCAAATTAGCGGGTCCGATTTGGATGGCGGCCAGCGACGCCCAGAAGAAAATGGCGAGGGCGACCATGGGATAGAACTTTTTGATCCTGTTCCACATAAAAGAAGTCCAGGATTCCGTGTCATCCCAATGGGTTTTTGCCAGGCCATAGGCGGACAGAAAGATGAAAATCTGGACACCAAAATGGCCATAGAAGGCGAAGAGGGATTGAATTGCGGTTGCAGGATTACGGAGGTATTCCAGAAACACAGAAAATCTGCCGGGTTGGAAGCTGAATTCGTTTTCGTGAACTGGGATGACCAGATGAAAGAAATTGTGGAAAACGATCGCGGAGATCGCCAATCCTTTCAAAATTGCGGTATCTTTTTTGTCCAGTTCCCTGAGCACAGTGCGACCTCCCGCAACTTGCACAAAACTGATCTGTAGAACGACCCCTCAGTTTTCTTTACAAGGCAGGTTAGCAATTCACATGACGGAAGTACACACGCGAAGGTAACAAGGTAATACCCCGAAGGACACATGACTTGGCACTTTTTGGTACCCGGTTAGGGTTGGCTGGGGCTTAGCTACGTAGATCGAAGAGTTTAGAGTTCGCGCGCACGTTCGATCGCGCGGATGACCGCCTGGGCCTTGTTGAGAGATTCCTGATGCTCCATTTCCGGAATAGAATCGGCGACGATGCCTGCACCGGCCTGCACGTACCCCTTTTGATCTGTGGTTAGGAGTGAACGGATGGCGATGCAGGAATCGAGATTGCCAGAGAAGTCCGCGTACAGGACAGCCCCGCCGTACGTTCCCCGTCTCGACGGCTCGAGTTCTTCGATGATTTCCATGGCACGGACCTTGGGAGCTCCGGACAGAGTACCGGCGGGGAAGCATGCACGAAGAGCATCCAGTGCGGTAAGGTCCGGCCTGAGCTTCCCTTCGATGGTGCTGACAATGTGCATTACGTGGCTATAGCGCTCGACGTACATGAGTCGATCGACTTTGACTGAGCCGAATTCACTGACGCGCCCGACGTCATTTCGACCGAGGTCCACGAGCATGACGTGTTCGGCACGCTCCTTGTCGTCGTGCATCATTTCCTGCTCGAGACGCTGATCCTCTTCTTCGTTCAGACCGCGGGGACGGGTTCCTGCGATCGGACGGTATTCAACCTTGCTGTCGTGGACACGAACAAGCAGCTCCGGGGATGAGCCAGCCAGCTCAATCCGGTTCTTTCCGCGGGACGACTTGGTTGAACGGAGAGGTCCATCGGGGGTGACGCGGAGGAAATACATATAGGGGCTGGGATTGACTGTTCGGAGGGAGCGGTAAACCTGAAAGGCATCCATGCCGGTGGAAACATCGAGCCGCTGCGACAGCACAGCCTGGAAGATGTCGCCGGCGGCGATGTATTCCTTGGTGCGCGCAACGGCCGTCATGAAGTCCTTCTTGCTGGTCCGCCGTTTCACTTGAACGGGCTTTTCCGGTTTGGCAGCGGGGATTCTCGGCAATGGCCTGGTGAGTCGTTTCTCAAGAGCAGCCAGGCGCTTTACCGCACCGGTGTACGCATCGTCGTGACCGGTAAGCGTAACGTCTGCCGTGGCCACCATCCAGATCTGTTTTCGCACGTGGTCGAAAGCCAGTACTTCATCGAAGAAAAGGAGGCAGGCATCGGGAACGCCGAGTTCATCTTTTGCATGATTGGGCAGGCGCTCGATCTGGCGAACCGCATCGTAGGCAAAGAAGCCGACTGCTCCGGCAGTAAATGGAGGAAGACCGGCGATGCGTGCCGGTTTGTGTCCTCCGAGCGCATCCCGCAACACGTGAAAAATATCGCCTTCGATGCGAGTAGTCCGGCCGCCCTCTGTGATGTCGATGTGGCGGCCGCGCGCCACAATGCGCTTGTACGGATTGATTCCGATGAAGGTATATCGACCGACCTGTTCGCCGCCTTCCACCGATTCAAGGAGAAAGCACTCGTGCTCGTGCCAGGCCGCGCGGAGGAACGCCGAAACCGGTGTTTCCAGATCGGCGGTAAGGGTGCGGTAGACGGGTACGAGCGTGTGTTTTCGTGCGAGTGCAAGGAATTCCTTGCGGCTGGGGTGGATGAGGGACGAGGAAGGCTTCACAGCACCAGTGTAACTGGGGGCTCAAGCCAGCCCTTTGCCTTGGCTTTCGAAATGAAAGGGAACGAAGGGGCCTAACTTGCCTTCTGGGTGCGATAACCCTTGAGCCAATGCAGCAACTCGTCGGGAGGAAGTGCGCGGCTGAAGAAGTAGCCCTGAACACCGTCACAGCCCCGCTCTTTCAGCATCTCGAATTGTTCCTCGGTTTCCACTCCCTCTGCGATCACTTCCATCTCCAGCTCATGACCCATCTCAATGATCTTTTCGACCATGACCAGGTCGGCATGGTTGACGTGCATGTGCTGGATAAAGTTCTTGTCGATCTTGAGCTCGATGGCGGGCACGTTCTGCAGCTGCCGCATCATCGAGTATCCGGTTCCGAAGTCGTCGATTGAGAGCTGGAAATTGCGCATGCGCAGACGAGTGAGCACATCGAGGGCGAGGGAGAACTCCATAAGGCCAGACTCGGTGATTTCGAGAACGATGCGCTCGGCAGGGAAGTCGTACTTGCGCGCGAGGTTCATGAAGATGTCTGGGAACTTGAGGTCTCGAAGCGAGCTGACCGAAACATTGATGGCAAGCCGGGGCAGGTGGCCATTGAGAAGAGAAAACTGCTTGATTTCGTTCAAGGCGCGCTCTGCGGTGATCCAGCAGAAGCGATCCATGAGGCCAAGGGTTTCAATGCGATCGATGAAGTTGTCAGGGAAGACGAGGCCAAGCTCGGGGTGATTCCAGCGCGACAGCGCCTCGACTCCGGTCACAACCCCGGTGGAGATGTTGATCTGCGGCTGATAAAAGAGCACGAACTCCTCGCGCTCAAAGGCCATTTCGATGTCCCGGTCGGGAATATCAAGTTGCTTTTCCTTTTCGGGTTCTGCTGGTCTGTCGGGAGTGAAATTCGCACTGAGAAGGTGTTGCAACTGAAGGATCGAGAATGGCTTTTGAAGATGTCCGACGACGGTGAGCCCATGCGATTGAGCCAGCTTTTTTGCAGTTTCGATCACACGAATGTTGACGCCGCTCATCAAGATGATGCGCGCCTTGCAGTGCCGTTCGCCAAGCAGACGGAGGATCTCGATGCCGTCCATTTCCGGCATGACGAGGTCGAGGAGGATGACATCGGTATCAGGGCGGACACGATCGAAGAATTCTTCCGGCGAGCGGGTTACGGAACACTGGAGATCCATTGCCTTGGCGAGCGCGGACACGATTTCGCCGACGACGCGATCGTCGTCAATGAGCACAATCCTGTCAGCGGAGGCCATTCTTTCTCCAGGTGGCGTGATGAAGACGGAGTCTGTTGCAGTCGCAACAGCGCAGTTTTGTCCGGTGGTTGGCATTAGGCTCACACAGAGTGTAGCCCAGCCATTTCGACTCTTTACAGCGATCCTCAGGGGCATGGTTACCAACGTGGTAGGCCATAACCATCTTATCGTTAGGCACATACATCAAATGGTCCATATGGGATATGGGACGATCGGTCGAACCCAGAAGATCACCGGGACTTCAGGGGAAACCTTCCGAAAACAAACGTCTATTTCCACAATGCCCTATCTGACGGCTCTTCCCCGGAAGGTCTCTCTCACAAAAAAACCGACAGTCACAAGCGGTACCAAGGGGTTTTTACTGTGGTTCACCCCGGCTTGACGACGTTGTGCGGGAGGCCTAGACTCACAGGGGTTTGGGCGATGGCTGGAATTTTCAGGGCCCAAAGGTACGCCTCAGGGGAACCTGTAGCGATTGAAATTAGAGAAAGATCCGGTAACCGGAGGAGCTCTGCCGCGTCTAGAACTTGGCTCGCACTTTGCGAAGAGCCGAGGGGCGGCAGGTGCAGAGAATTGGAGATCGTATGTCACCAGCAACACCCACTATGTCTTTAGACCAGGAGATTAATCCCTGGGAAGCCCAAAGCGCGCGGTTCGACTTTGCAGCTCGTAAGCTGAATCTGGATGAAGGACTCTGGAAGCTGCTCAGGACGCCGGCGCGCGAAATTATCGTTCATTTTCCAGTGACCATGGATGATGGTCGCATCGAAATCTTTACCGGATTTCGAGTCCAGCACAACATTGCACGGGGGCCGGCCAAAGGTGGCATCCGCTATTCAGCCGATGTGACGCTGGATGAAGTACGAGCCCTGGCGGCCTGGATGACGTGGAAATGCGCCGTCGTGAACATACCTTTCGGCGGAGCGAAGGGCGGGGTCATCTGCGATCCCAAGAAGATGAGCCAGGGCGAACTGGAGCGCATGACGCGTCGCTACACCGCAGAAATTGTCGACTTCATCGGACCGGAAAAGGATGTTCCCGCTCCCGATGTGAACACCAACGAGCAGACGATGGCCTGGATCATGGATACCTATTCCATGCACTCGGGTCACACGGTGACCAGTGTCGTAACGGGAAAGCCGCTGAATATTGGCGGTTCGCGGGGACGGGTGGAAGCGACCGGTCGCGGCGTGATGGTGGTTTGCGATGAGAGCCTGCGTTACCTCAATATGCCGATCGATGGCTGTCGGGTGATTATCCAGGGATTCGGCAACGTGGGATCGAATGCTGCGCGGCTGATGATGGAACACGGATATAAGGTTGTCGGAATCGCCGAGAGAGACGGAGGACTGTTTAATGCCAACGGCATCGACATCCATCAGTTGATCGAATACAAACACCGCAACGAGACCCTGCTCGGTTTTCGCGGAGCCGAGTCGATGCCGAGTGACGAGCTCATCGTCTCCGACTGCGAGGTGCTGATTCCCGCAGCCACGGAGAACGTAATCACAAGCCGCAATGCCGAGAAGATCAAAGCGCGCATCGTGGTGGAGGGTGCGAACGGCCCGACAACGGCCGTGGCGGACGAGATTCTTGCCGACAAGCGCGTTTTCATTGTTCCGGACATTCTGGCCAATGCAGGAGGCGTAACCGCGAGCTACTTCGAGTGGGTTCAGGACCGGCAGGGCTACTTCTGGAAGGAAGCCATCGTGAACGAACAGCTCGAGCAGATTCTGCACGACAGCTTCGACGACGTGGTGCGTTATGCGGAAGCACACAACGTTAATAACCGCATCGCGGCCTACATGCTGTCGATTGATCGCGTGGCGTTCACAATCAAGCAGCGCGGGATATACGCGTAGGGCTTTGTTGCGAATCGGAACGGGTCGCTGCGGCGGCCCGTTTCTATTGGTGTCAGTCCACCTCGATACGAACGAAATCGGCGCCTGCGAAACGCAGCAATCGTGACTTGCCTTCGAAGAGGCGGAGAAACTCCGCAGTTTCCGGGGACCAGTCCTCGTCGCCCACGCGGAAGAGCGCGCCACCGACGGGCATGAGGCGCGTGCCTCCTGCCACCAGGTTGTCTTTAAGGATGTAGACCCGCACATCACCACCCCACGGGCTGTCGGAGTGATAACGCCCGACGTAAGCGGACCATTCCGCCGGAATCTGAAAACTGCGTGGCCCGGAGTAGGCGGCATTTGTGAACCACTCGTCGCGATAACTTACCTCGACGAGGGGAGGCTTGATTTTTTTCTCACTCGAGCCGGATTCTTTGGCGGTCTTGTCTTCTTTGCGGCCAAAAACGATGGTGTCCTCCGACATTGAACCTGCAATGGTAGAGAGGAAGCTGTCGTCGCTGACGTGTTGCAGCGGGATGTTTTTGCCGTCGATGATGAGGGCGAGAGTTTTGGCGTCTGCCGCAAATGTGAGCCTTCGTCCGTTCGGCGCAAGGAATGTGCCCACGTAGTCTGCGGCATTGTCGATTTCATTCGCATTCTTGATCGCTGGCGCGGGTGGGAGAGTCTTATGCTCACGGCTCGCTCGCAAAAGCTGCACGGCATATTCGGTCACGGCGGTTGGCCGATAGCCCTGCATCGCATTGACAGAGCCAAATGCCGCCACGCCTCCGTCGAGGTCGACATGAATTGAAGACGCGAATGCGACCATACCTCCGGTGTGGCGAAGGATTTTATGTCCATCGAGCGTGTCGACGGCGATTCCGTAGCCATAACTGGCGGTTGGACTGAATTCCGGGGCTTGAATATAGGGTGTGGAGAAGAGCTGGAAGCTGGCTTCGGAGAGTATGCGCCCACCGGGTGCATTACCGCGGTTCACCAGCATGCGGGCATAAACAGCCATGTCGGCCGGGGTGGACGAGATGCAGCCGGCTGTATCGTCCATGATGAGATTAGGAGCCGGTGCAAGTCTGCCCTGTCGCGGATAGACCTGGTCGTCCCAGAAGGGCTGGTACCCAATGGCGCTGCGGTCTCGAGATGAGGTTGTGATTACTCCGGTGGTCGCAGCCATTCCGAGCGGATCGAAGATTCGCGCCTTCACGCATTCGCGCCACACTCTGCCGTCAAGCTTGGCCGCCAGCATGCCGAGAATGTCGAATCCCGCATTGCAGTAATGGAAGTGCTCTCCGGGTTTGAATCCCTGCACCAGTCTTGCCGTCGGATCGCTTGAGAAGAGGGCAAGACTATCGGGAAGGCCTGACGAGTGGGTCAATAGATGGTGCACGGTGATGGTTCCGAATCCGCAGGCGATGGGCAGGCCCGGAAGATAGTCGAGCACCGGCTTCTGGAGATCAAGCTTTCCCTCGTCGTGAAGCTGCAACAGCACGATGGCGACGAACGACTTGGTGATGGAGCCGATCTGGAAGAGATGATCCGGTGCAACCGCGACGCGCCGGTCGATGTCGGAATAGCCGTAGCCAGCCGTCCGGATCGTCTTCGCTGCGTCTGTAAGTCCAAGGGTCATCCCCGGGGCGTTCATTGCAGCCATGTAGGCCGCGACGTAAGCATCGAGGGCCTGGTCCAGGCCGCCTGAAGCTGTGGGCATCGGCATCTGGCCGAGCAATTCGGGCGTCCAGAAGAGATTAGTTGTGGCGGAGACAACGGCGGCGGTGGCGCTGCCACGCAGGAACGCGCGGCGATTGAGGCGATCGAATTTCATATGCGTGGCCCGAGTCTAACATTCGATGTCCAACATATACTGTTGCCGATGCCCAAGCGAAGCGCAGGCCTGCTGATGTATCGGCGAGACAACAACGGACTTGAAGTCTTTCTCGTTCATCCGGGAGGCCCATTCTGGGCGGGTAAAGATGAAGGCGCATGGACCGTTCCGAAGGGAGAATATGTCGAGGGCGAGGAGCCTCTGGATGCGGCTCGGCGCGAGTTTACCGAGGAGACCGGATTTGAGGCTGTTGGGGAATTCGTCAGCCTTGGAACGGTGCGGCAACCCAGCGGAAAAATCGTGAATGCGTGGGCCTTCGAGGGGGACTGCGATCCGGAGAAGGTGGTCAGCAATTTCTGCGAGATCGAATGGCCGCCGCGCTCGGGCAGGACGATCGAGATTCCCGAAGTGGATCGTGGCGGGTGGTTCAGCCTGGCTGCCGCACGGATCGCAATTCTCAAGAGCCAGCAACCCTTTCTTGATGTTCTCGGGCAGAAGGTTGGATCCCGGTAAATCCGTCAGGGATCGTACATTTGCAGCAGGTAACGGGAGCCGATTTGAGGCGATGTTCAGGAGGGGACTATAGTTGTATCAGGCGCCTTTTGGACGGCCGGCTGGCGCCAGTACGAAAGTTTTGCGTGGTTACAAATAGCAGATCCTGATTCGAGCGAACTGGAAGACCTTAGAATTTAGAGCACAGACACGTGAATCTCCCGAATTCCATTACGTTGAGCAGAATCGCAATGATTCCGCTGTTTCTGTGGATTCTGTCGCCGCATTTTCCGTGGCAGGGACAGAGTGGGGCGCAGGAGATATCGGCCTCGATCCTGTTTGTACTGGCATCCATCACCGACGGGCTTGATGGTTACCTGGCCCGCAAACGTGCCCAGATCACGACGATGGGCATGCTGCTCGATCCCATCGCCGACAAGATCATGGTGACGGCCGCGCTGATCCAACTCGTGGCATACATTCCCGAGGTGGTGAAGGTATGGATCGTGGTGGTGATTATTGCGCGGGAATTCCTCATCTCAGGCCTGCGCTCGATTGCGTCCACTGAGGGATTCACCATCCAGGCGAGCGACCTTGGAAAGCTGAAGACCGTGGTGCAGATCGTTTCCGTGGTCTCCGCGATTTTGGCGCACCGCTGGTACCAGTGGACGTTCTTCGGCGTACTGGTCATCCCGGTGAACTGGATCGCAATCGCGGCGATTTACTTTACTGTGGTGGTTTCCACCATCTCCGCGATCGACTATTTTGCGGGATTCTGGAAACAGATCGACCACGCGTCGAAGGACCGGAGGCGGGGTTACATCCTGTCGCGCCAGAAGGGCGTATCGACGACCGGCACGACGAACTGATAGAGACAGCCCTCAGCTTTCCAGTCTTTTTCCGCGACAATCTCTGATCATGGCAATTTCCCTTTGAGTCCAGTCGAAGACTGGGATTGCTGGCTACGGAGCAGCCGCGCCGAGAAAAGGCTTGTTGCCACACGCCGGTCAGGGGATGCCGGCGATGAACGTGCGGTCAAACCATTCTGGTCGGGCTGCCACGCTTCTAAAGTCGTCGGCCGTGATGCGGGTTCGCCGGAATAGTTCATTCACAGCGTCCAGGAAGCCCCACGGACCCTGCGGTTCGACGGGGAGGTAGCGGTCGAGCTTGCCGGCTGCAGAGAGTGCGTCCAGTTCACCTTTGGGCAGCAGGTCTTCGATCCAGTACCAGTCAGCGGGCTGGTCGGGGCGGAGGACAAAGCCGGCCTTGCCGTCGTCGTGGTCGCGATCCCAGTCGGCGTAGCGGAAGGTTTCGTTGACTCGATGCCCGTAGAGGGCGCGCATGAAGGTGTGGACACACATTGTGGCTTCGTTGCCGGGCTGGGGAGAGTAGGGCCAGGAGGTGAGCCAGCAGCAGTCGAAAAGCCGGCCGAGAACGGAAAGATGGGTGATGACACAGGGCCGGAGGTCGAACATCGAACCGGGAAGCACCTGAGCGATGATCGTATCGTCGATGTCGATGTAGAGCGTCGTTTTATCCGGCATGAAGTCCGCCTGTCAGTTTCAGTGGACAACGGCAAGAGTAGATATGCAATGCCAGACCAGCAAGGAAAAGCCCGGCGCGAGCCGGGCTTTCAGGTTTGCGTTTCTTCTAATCCTTAAATCATGGCAGCAACCGGCTGTGGAGTGGTGGCAGCCGTCGTCGGAACAGGCTCCTGCGTATGCGAGGGGAGATGCGCTCCGCGAGTGAGGCGATGCACGAAATGATAGGGTGGCCAGGGCCCCGAGAGCTGCATCTGGCAGTCCTTCATGATCGCGCTGGTTGATGTGAACTTATTCTGGTAGCGCTCGACGTACTTGCGATCGATCAGGTGAGCAATGTCGAGAGCCATTTTGCCGGTTTCCGTTAGGCGGCAGCTGACTTCTTCGTCCAGCGGCATGAACAAACGATGCATCTGGAAGCTGACGGCGCGTGCGCGCGTCTGCCGTTCGCGCTGACGGGTTGCCGTCTCGCGGAGGTTCGTGAGATATCCGCGCCCGACCCTGTCTGCGGATAGGTGGGCGAGTTCGCGACCGCAGCAGTCGTCGACAAGGATCTTGAGGTGCATCTCAGTTTTTCCGCGAAGTTTTTCGATGTTGCCGAGGAACTGGCGCTGATTGGACCGGATGGATTTACGAAGGCTTTCGTCGTCGTTAAAGACGGTACCGAATCGGAATGGAAGGACGGTGGAGTGTTTGAAGCAATCAGCGATTACTCTTGCATGATCGACGCCGGATTTCTGATTAAGTGCATCTGCGGGATTATGTTCGCTGACGATAACTGCGAGATCACTGGCTGGGTAAAGGAAAACCTGATTTCCACTCACTCCGTGAACTGATTCGAGTGGAACGGGTTTTCTGTGGCGGGCTAGTTCAGGGAAGGCTTGTTTCTCACCAATGCAATAGGCATACCATGCCATAAGGAGGCACTCCGTGTGCGAACGCGGGTAAGCGCCGCTCGTTAGTGAAGCTCTGTGAACTCAGTTAGAACAGCGTTTTGACCACAGGGCAAATGGTCCCCAAGTTGAACTAGGCGAAATACTAGCCCTCGCGCTAGACAACTGGCAATGTTCAGCATCACGTTCGTCGTAAAAGGTGAGTGGGGAACTCGAGATTGTTTTCGTGATATCTAATAAACGCTTTACCGTATAAACAATAAGACGTCCTCCGCCCTTTTCTTTCATTTCGTCGAGAATATGGCTGGTAATTGGCGGTTTTATGAAAACCCGTCAAAACCGGAGCATATAGGCGATGCGAACAACCAGCAGCGTTGTGAAAAGGATCGAGACGATCAGCAGAATGCTGACGATGCGCATGAAGCTGGAGAGCCGCTTGGCAATTTTGACGACCTGCTCAGCGAGTTCTGCCTGGTCGGCGGCGTGTTTTTGAACCGCTTCCTGTACGGTGGCAAATTCATCTTCGAGGCGTCGGATGGCGCTTTTCTGTTCGCTCGTGTGAAAGGCCAGGGCGCGCTGGTCGGACTGCAGGCGGCCGATTGCCTCTTCCAGCGGCTTCAAATCGATTTCTCTTCCCTGGCGATTGGCAATCAGGCTGGTTGCTGCGCCGACCACATTGCCTTCGAGCAGAGGCAGGAGATTGCCGACGATGGGCAGGAGGGTTTTTGCCACGCCGATGGCGCGTTCCAGTTTGCCGGGTTTCGGCGGGATGGGGCGGGCGAGGGCGGTCGGAGGGGTCACGACGACTTGTTTTTGCTTTGCTGCGGGCATGGGCTTCTGAGGTTTCCTGATCTGGGGGGCGTCGGGAGGAGCTGGCGCCGGGGTTGCGAGAGGAGTGGACGGAGTAGGTCTGACGAGAGCTTCCGGGCTGTCGTAATTGGCGTGCCTGACTTTCGGCCCCAGAGGAGCCTTCGATCCCGAGGCTTCGAAATCGGAGACCACCTCACCTGCTTTTCGCGCAGGAGTCGCGGGATCAGCGGGATCTGGACCGAGGGGATCAATCATGCAGCACCGTTGCCTTAACTATAGGGGAAGCACACAGAAAGCCCAATTCTGAAAAACCGGTTCGTTTTCTCGTATGCTGAGGGGCAGGAGCCAAGCGTGAAATCCGTGTTAGCACGACCTCTACGAGGCCTGCAGCGTAATATTCTGGCCGGCGTCATCACCATCGGGCCGCTGTTTGTGACATGGCTGGTCTTCAGCTTTCTTTTGGACAAGCTGGCAAGGGCGGGACAGCCGCTGGTGTATGAGCTGGAGACGATCTTTCCTGCCGTGTGGCTGAAGCAGCCGTGGATGCAGCCGGTGCTCGCGGTCGTGATGACGCTGCTGGTGCTGTACGTTCTGGGATGGCTGACCTCGGTGGTCATCGGACGGCAAGTGTTCGGGCTCTTCGAATCGATCCTGGAGCGTTTGCCGTTGGTGGCGAAGGTGTACACCTCGGTGCGGCAGCTTCTCGATACGATGATGGCGAAAAAGGATACCAATCAGCGGGTGGTGCTGGTGGATTTTCCGATTGAGGGGCAGAAGGCCATCGGCTTTTTAACCCGCACCCTGGTGGATGCAAATACGGGAGAAGAACTCGCTGCGGTCCTGCTGCCCAATGCGATCAATCCGACTTCGGCCTTTCTGCAGGTGTTGCCGATGCGCCGTGTGACGCTGACTGATCTGAACATGGAAAGCGCGATGAGCATGCTGCTCACCGGAGGTGCGGTTGCTCCGGAGAGAATTGCATTTTCGCAGCGGCAGGAAGTTCTCACCGAAAAGTGATGCGCGCCGGGCTTTCCCGTCGTTGCGCATCCGGGTTGTTGCATGAGTGCCGCCCCCGGCGTTTTATGATGGACCTTCTTCGATTCTCCCGGGAGGGTTCGACATCCAATGGGTTTCCGTGTTGCTGGCGTATTGCTGATCGCTCTTTCCACTGTCGCTGCGCAGTCCACTGCGGGCAAACAAGCTATAAAACCTTGGGTTGGGACATGGGCGACCTCGCCCTTCGATGGCGATCCCTGGCACACCATTCCTACGCTGGTGGATTCGACTCTTCGCGAGATTGTGCATACTTCGCTCGCTGGAGAGAGGGTTCGCGTTCGCTTGACGAACGAGTTCGGCACGGAACCACTTCGCGTGGATGCGGCGACCATCGCGATGAGCGGCGGTATGAGCAGCGTGGATCCGGCAACTCTGCACGATCTGACCTTTGGTGGAGCCGCTTCCATCGTGATTCCGCCGGGCGCGCAGGCGCTCAGCGATCCGGTGGCGATGGCCACACCGGCGTTCGCCAATCTCGCGATCAGCATTTACCTTCCGCTGCAGCAGGTAAGCGATGTCTCGGTGCACTCCAGCGCGCAGCAGGACAACTTCATCCAGACCGGCAATCACGTTCGCGACGCTTCCCTGGCATCGCCGGTTGTCACCGGCTCGTGGTACTTCGTGAAGGGCGTGGATGTGGAGGCGGCCAGCGAGCGCGTCGGCGCGGTCGTTGCGTTCGGTGATTCGATAACGGACGGAGCGCTGTCGGCGGAGAATGCCAATCACCGCTGGCCAGACTACCTTGCCGTGCGCCTCAAAAACAATCCCGCGACTGCGCATCTCTCGGTGCTGAACGAAGGAATCGGTGGAAATTGCGTGCTGATCCATTGTGTGGCGCAGAACTCGATGGCGCGCTTTGACCGGGATGTTCTATCGCAGGCGGGAGTGAAGTACGTAATCGTTCTTGAGGGCATCAATGATATCGGCCGATTGCACAGCCCCAACCAACCCAACTACAAACTGACCGCCGAAGACCTCGAACAAGGGCTGGGGCAACTTGTGGCGCGAGCACACGAGCACGGGATCAAAGTGATTGGAGCGACTCTGACGCCCTACAAGGGCGCAGGATATTTCACCGAGCAGGGCGAGCAGATTCGGGAGGCGGTGAACCACTGGATTTTGACTTCAGGTGTATTTGACGGAACGGTCGATTTCGATAAGGCGACTGGCGATCCGTCGAATCCGCTGATGTTTGCTCCGCAATATGATGGCGGCGATCATCTGCACCCGAAGGATGCCGGGTACGCAGCGATGGCGGATTCGATTGACCTCGGAATGTTCAAGTAAAGCAGGGATCAAGGGAACGATGGGATTAGGGAACGAGGCACGAGCGAAGAAAGCCTTTTGCTCTGCCTTTTCGATGTCTGAGAGACTGCGTTACATCGATTCCGGGTTGGCAGACTGTTCCACGACGACCTCTTCTGCCGCTTCGCTTTCGTGGGTGATCTTTCGCAGGTTGATGTTTTCGAACTGTGCCCAGATGAGGCCGAGCGGAATGACGCCGAGAAATGTGACCAGGAGCATCGAAGTCGCGCAGGCTGTGGAGCCTCGGGCGATGCGCCGAAGAGGCCGGTAATGGTTGCGGCGACGATGCCGATCTGTGTGAACCATCCGATCACCGGCAATTGGAAGATGCTGGCTCCGCCGCTGGCGACCATCAGGAGCACGCATTTGGGCGGAGTGATGCCGGCGAGCTCAGGGCTGCCTGTGAAGGCTTGGCAAGTGATGAAGTAAGCGTAGGCGATCAGCACCCACATTCCGATGGAGAGCCCGGCGGTGACCGCGAACTCGCCGAAGGTGCGCATCGTATCGAGGCCTGAGTGGAAGGTGCGGATCTTTTCGCCGACGGAGACGCCAAGTTTTTTGGAGATCAGCCCGAACACGCGCTCGAAGAGCGCGGCAACCGCGGTCCCCCATAGTCGGACTGCAACGAGGAACAAGGCTCCTGCGAGCGTCAAGAAAAGACCGCCAAAGCGTGCGAAGATCGCGGCCAGCTGCGGAGAGTGTTGTTCGAGAGACGCGACCATCTTTGAGTGGCTCGTGGCGCGGATGATGTCGGCCTCAGGGATCCAAAGCATGGCGATGGAGAAGATCAGGGCCATCGAGCCCATGTCAAAGAGCCGTTCTACGATGTAGACCGCGAACTGGGAACTGAGGGGGAGGCCGGTCTTTTTAGAGACGAGATAGGGCCGGACGGGGTCGGCGACTCTGCCGATGAGCGCAATTGCGGTGAAGCCGATGACCTGGGTCCCGATGAGGGAGAAGGGCGGCACCTTCTTGTGATGCTTGAGCAGCCCGGCCCAGCGTACTGAGCGAAAAACAAAGGCGAAGTAGATGGAGAAGAGGCCAATGAGGATCTTGCGCCAGTCGGCCTGGGCAATCTGATCGCGCAAGACATGGAAATCGAAGTGGAACTTTTCCCGTCCCCAGAGGAAAAGGGCGATGAGAGCGACCAGTACCACTAATCCCAGGATCAGCTGTCGTTTGTTCAAGCGTTCTCCGATTTGGTTGCTGGCTTTATTGTATGGGTTTGCAGATCACACTCAGCCACAGGGAAAACCAGTTCGATCTGCACATGAATAGGAAGCGGGTTAGCGGCTTGGGGAAGCCTGGAAGGCGGCCGCGTTCCGGCTCAAGCGAGTCTGAGCTTCGCGAGCCATGACGCGGCGATTGAACTCATGGATCACCCGTGCGACATAGGCCCGCGTCTCGTGGTACGGCGGGATGCCGTGGTATCGATCCACGGCGGCTGGTCCGGCATTGTAGGCAGCCAGGGCCATGGCAATGTTGTCGTGATAACGAATGAGCAATTCATTCAGGTAGGTTGAGCCGCCGCGGACATTTGCTTCGGCCTCGAAGCTGTCGCTCACACCATGTTCTGCGGCTGTCTTCGGCATGAGCTGCATGAGGCCGCGAGCGCCAGCGCGACTGACAGCGTGGCTGTTCCCGTTGCTTTCAGCTTTAACGACGCTAGCCAGAAGGTCGGAGTCGAGATTGTGTTGTTCGCCCGCATTGGAGAGCATCTCGTGAAGGTCGGCGGGAGAAAGTTTTGCATCTCTATTCGATTTGCCCGGAGTCAAGGGCGAGGCTGGAGGGTCGGGAACGGCTTCGTATCCGGTGATCTCGTCCGGCTTGATCTCAATGTAGCTTCCGTCGCCGCTGCTCATGTAAAGGCGAATCACGTCGCCGACCTGCGCATGATGATTGCAGCGCAAATCGAAGCCATTCGCCAGGATCACGCGTTCGGCGGCGTAAACGGGCGCGGTGGCCGCGAGGCTGCACGCGAGGAAGGCAATAACGAGTTTGGAGCTAATCCGCAATTCCGGGTTCCTGTGTCTCAGACTCTAGCAGAAGCGCGACGCGCGAGGGCCCTCTCCAAAGTCACGGCTACGCCGTCTTCGTCATTGGGAGGGGCCTGTTTCCAGCCATTGGTTTTCGCGAGGGCGCGGAGGTCCTGGGCGGCGTTGCCCATAAGGACAGCCTGGCCGGCCCATTCCAGCATATGGACATCGTTCCAGTTGTCGCCGATGGCCATGGTTTCTTTGCGGTCGACGCCGAGACGGCGGGCAAGCCGCTCGAGAGCCCAGCCTTTCGAGACTCCAGGAGGCAGCAGGTCGACAATGGAGAGGTCGCGGGCCGGGTATTCGGTCCGGACAGCTTCGCAGAATTGACTCAAATTACTGGATTTGAGAGCCTTTTCAGCCTGCCGCATCTTTTCCAGTCCTCCAGTCACCATTCCTTGAATGGGGTCATTGCCGTCTCCGAGCGCTTCTTCAAGCGGTTGAATGACTTCGATGGCGTCGCGATTCGCCTCGACCCAGAGGGCAATCCGCTGATGTGCCTGTTCGAAGTCCTCTAGGACCAGTTCACCGCGGCCAACCATATCAAAGGTGAAAACCAATGTTCCGAACGGTCTCAGCAAGCCGCAGAGCTCGCGTGCCACCCGGGCCTCAAGATGGGAACGGTCCAGCGGATCGCCGCCGAGGGTCCTGGTCACTGCCCCATTTGACGTAATGAGGGGCATGTCCGCTCGGAGGCCAAGGCCTTCAAGAAGGGGGGCGGTGTAGGCGGTGCGCCGGCCTGTTGCAATGGCCACGGTTATTCCGCCTTGCTGGGCAGCGCGGAGCGCCTCTGCGTTTCGTGGGCTGATGGTCTGGCTGAAGGTAGGCAGCAGGGTGCCGTCGATGTCGATGGCCACCAGGCGCACGGGGGGATGCATAAGTACAGTTTACCGGGAGCGCCCGGCGCTTCGGCTGGTAGCCGGCAGCCTTTGGCTATATCCCTCCGGCGCCCGTTCGGAAACCGCGGGTTGTGATGGGGAGCACGACCAAACTTGTCTGAGAGAGTGCAGAATGGCGAGCATTCGGAGGGGACTGTATGCCGTCAGAAGTGCTGATTGCGTACTGCACGCGCAGCGGGTCGACCAGGGAGGTCGCGGAGAGAATCGGCAAGTCGATGAACGAGGCAGGGTTGCGGGCAGCGGTGAAATCGATCGATGAGGTGCAATCTGTACCGGATGGCGCGGCGGTATTGCTGGGCACGGCGCTTTACGTCGGGCATTTTCCCAGAGAATTTCATCGGTTTCTAACCAGGTTTCAGACGGAGCTTGCTAAGGTGCGCCCCTGGATTTTCGTGCTGGGGCCGACAGAAAGAGAGCGTAAGCAATTCGCGGCAGCGGAGGAACAGGCGCGCAAGGAACTGGGCAAACATCCCTGGCTTCGTGCGGCGGATATGCGGGTGCTCGGAGGCAAATTCGACCCGGAGCACTTGAATCTTTCCTTTCCCATGAGCCTGATCATGAAGCTGCCTGCGAACCCGATGAGGAGGTTGCCGGCTAAGGATATCCGGGACTGGGATTGGATCGACCGATGGGCCCAGGCGATTGCAGAGACGCTGACGACCACGGTGTGAGTGCGCGCAGAGTTGAGTAAACTGACAGCATGGAGCGGATCTGTACGAATTGTCATGCCGTTCTCGGCGCGGATACGAAAGCAGATTGGTGCCCATCGTGCGGAGGCGCGTTGACGGAAAGACCGGAGCTGCCGGAGCCGAAAACCAAAACTGCGCCGCCGGAAGTGGATCATCGTGGCATCGTGCTGCCGCGCCGACATGCGGTGGGCGGTATCATCACGCCGCAGTAGATTCCAGAAAACCTGGAGATGGATTGATTGCGATCAAGCGCATCACGACGGAAACCGCGCCTATCTTCAAGGATGTTCGGCTGCGGGCGTTGCGAGAATCGCCGACCGCATTTTCCAGCACGTATGCAAAGGAATCGCAGCTGCCGGACGAGGAGTGGGTGAAGCGAGCGGAGCGATGGGGCGGAGACGGAACGGACGCGATCTTCCTCGCGTTTGATGGCGAGGCGGCGTGCGGCATCGTGGGCTCATACGTCGAGGAAGGGAATCCCTCGACAGCGCAGGTGATTTCAATGTGGGTCGATCCTGCGTACAGGCGTGCGAGCGTCGGGAAAGCCCTGATCGATGCGGTGCTCGCATGGAATCGATCCTGTGGCGCGCGAGAATTGAAGCTGATGGTGACCAGCGTGAACCAGGGAGCGATTGCGTTCTATGAACGGATGGGATTCAAAAGGACCGGCGTGACCGGGCCTTATCCAAACGATCCAGAAATTGTCGAGTACGAGATGGCGCTGGCAATCTGCTAGTGGGCTGCCACTCCGTCGCCCACGATCGCTGTTTTAAGATGTTGCGATGAAATGGCTACCCTTTCTTAGATTCGTCTGTTCCTGCTGGATTTCATTTCTATCTCTCTCTGTTTTTTCCGTCAGAGCGCAACAGGCTCCGGAACTGCTGCGGCCAGATCCTCGATACAAAGCAGATCTGCTGGTGGTGGTTGCCCACGAAGATGACGAAGTGATGGTCGCCGGGTACCTCGCGAAGCTCGCGCAGGACGAACACAAGCGGATTGCTGTTGTATACGTCACGAATGGCGATGCGGGCGGCAACGCGGTGGGCAATGAGGCGGCCGCAGCGCTGGGACAATTGCGGCAAATGGAAGCGCGGCGCGCGCTGGAGTCGCTGGGAATCGAGAATGTCTGGTTTCTCAACCAGCACGATACCCCAAGCCAGAATGTGCTTTTTTCTCTGGATCACTGGGATCATGGGCACGTGCTGGACGAGTTGGTGCGCTTGATAAGGATTACGCGGCCGGAGGTTGTGCTGACGTGGCTGCCGGATCCGGTTGCGGGTGAAAACCATGCGGATCACCAGGCGTCAGGAGTGGTGGCCATCGAGGCGTTCGATGCGGCCGGAGATCAGACGAAGTTTGCGGAGCAGCTATCTCCCGCGAAGGACCGGACGGGGATGGCCAACCTCACCGAAGGATTATCGCCATGGCAACCGCAGAAGCTCTACTTCTTCACGGATGCGTTCGAGGTATTTACCGCGTATTGGCATGACGCGGGGGAGTACTCGCCCTTCCGGAAAAGTCTGGGTGAGGGAAACGGACCGAGCTACGAGATGAAGGCGATTTCGCCAACGCGGCATATCTCGTACGCGCAGATTGAAGCAGAAGAGCAGACCCGCTACATGACGCAGGAGGGCCAGCTCGGCGTGGATGCGGTGAAGTCAAACAACTTCGAGCATTTCGAGTATCCGGTGCGGCTGATTTTTGGAAAGTCGATGGTGGGCGGGTCCGTGACAGGATACGTCTTTGAGAATGTGAATTCCGGTGGCGTGGTCTTCAAGAAGGTGCGAGGTTACGAGGAGCAGAAGCAAGAGGGAATCAGGTTTGAGATTGGTGATCCGTGGCGTTTTTATTCCCTGTTCTGGCGGGCGCATGACCTGGATCGGATGGCGGAGTTGATCCCGGTGCCGGAGATGGCAGCGGATTACGGAGAGGTACTGAATATCGCACTTCGTGCCTGCAACTACTCTGCGAAAGATGCTGTCGTGGATTTGGGTATGACATTGCCGCAGGGCTGGAGCGATAACACGGAGTTCAAACACTATCCGGTTCGGGCCGGGGAGTGCTATCCGATCATGGCGAAGATTGTTGCGCGGAACTCCGGCAGTGCCGGATGGCAGGAACTCACCTGGACTGCGAGTGCAGACGGACGCCAGGTTGGCGAGGTGAAGGTGCGTGTGTACGTGGGAAAGGTGGGAGGATTGCCGCGGTAGCCGCTATGGCAATCCTGCGTGCGGAGAATAGCACTGAGGAGCCGAGTGAACGCTATGCAAGCGCAGGGGTGAGTACTTCCACGCGCGTGACGGAGATGACGCTGATGTCGTCTTCCTGTCCGAATCCTTGTGCGGCGGTGGCAACTTCGGCCGCGGTGGCCGCGGTTTGCACGAGCTCATGCACGCGTTCGAAGCCGAAGAGATTGCCGTCTACGTTGGTGGCTTCGACGATGCCGTCGGACATCAGCATGAGGCGATCGTGCTGATTCAGCTTGAAGCGCGTTGTCGAAAATTCGACTTCTTCCATGATGCCGAGCGGCAAGGCGCCTTCCATTTGGATAGGCTCGCCGTTCAGATACGGAGTGACGTGGCCGGCGTTGACCAGCCATGCGCTTCCGTCGGCCTCAATTCTGACTGCCAGGCAGGTGGCCTGCGCATCGCCGCGGCCGATGAGCCTCCGGTTCAGTGCCCGCAGCATGAATTCGGGATCCTGATTCAACTCGGCCGTGCTGCGAATTGCTCCAACGAGAAGCGCGACCAGCATGCCGGCCTTCAGCCCTTTGCCGGCCACATCACCTGCGACGATAAGAAGGCTTGCGTCAGCAGGGTTCGGCAGCACCTGGAAAAAGTCGCCGCCAACTTCACGCGCGGGTCGGTACTCGCTCTCCACCACCAGCCCTCGCAGGCTCGTCCGGGACTCAGGAAGGATGACCTGCTGTACCTCCTGCGCCTGCTTCACGTCGAGAGCCATCTGGCGCTGTGTTCTTACGCTGACGAGCAGCCTGCGAAAAGAAGAATGGCCAGAGCCGCGACGAGCAGCAGGTCGGCAATCTGCGCAAGCGTCACACCGATGCCGAAACATGCGAAATTTGTTGGGACGTTGAGTTGTGTAAGCTCGTTCGAAATGTCGCGACGCAGGCAAAGAGGACCGCGGGAAGCGGAAGCCAGCCCTCGAGCCCATACTCGATGATCCCCTGAATACGCTTCCGAGGACCATCAACACCACAAGTACGCGGACGGCCAGTCGATCTCACCGAACATCTGCGCGACTGGCTGCGAAACCACGGTAAAAAAGACGTTGTGGCCGATGCCGCCGGAGACCATAAGCAACACAACGAGAATCGGAACACACGGGGTACCCACGCGGGTTTGTGCAGCCTGAACCACACACGCCACACCATCACCCAGCCGGTGAAGATCACGGGAAAAGAAATACATCATCTAAGACCACTATTGCCAATGCCGGAATCCATTGTGTCCATGTTCCAATGGCCGTGAGATATCCGCGCAAGCGACGAGTCAAGAACAGCCCCCCGATCCAGAAATAAACTTTGTCGCTTTTGTCGAAGAGCCTGAGACTGAACGCAACGATACCCAGCAGCGTGAAAAGGCCGCGATAATCACAGAAAGCGCATACGAACGAATCAGCTCATCCCACTTCACCTGGTTGCGCGCAGCCACCGCACCTGCTTCGCCGAGTTGAGGAGCAGAATGGATGCCGCCGGACTCCGGTTCGCCGATCAGTGTGTTGGGTTCCATCCAGAATACGAAAGGCAAGCACTTTCGTTGCGCCACTGCCCGGCTTTCGGCCGCCGTTTCTGCTCGATGGGGAACATCATGGGCTGGCTGAAGTAGACGATCGGCCGATGGGAGCGAAAGGTGCCGAAGCTGCCGAGAAGGATTCCGTCGTTGAATGCCTGGTAGGCATCGTCCACATCGGCAGGGCCCAGCAGAGCGAGCTTTACGCCGGGCTTGGTTTCGACTTTGACGCGAATGCGATACCACGCATAGCCCCAGTAGCCCGGGTGGCCTTTGCCTGTCCAGCCTGGCACGTATCCTGAGAGCCCTGAGACGGGGTCGATCGCGCCGTCTTTGGGTGTGAGGTCGACCGTTTCCCATTGCGAGTCATCAAAGGCAGGCTCTGACCACAACGGCTTGCCCGTTGATGGGTTGATTGGCGAGTCTCCCAAGGTGAATTTCCACGGACCAAGGAGCGGCACCACGCTGTCACCGAGCTGGATTTGCGAGCTAACCGATGCGTCACCGGATGAAGGGATCGCCGGCTGAATTTGGGCCCATGCCGGAGCACTCGCCAGCATGGCAAGGACAGCAAATTTCCAGGTGCCTGGGAACATCTCTGACCTCTAGGGTGGGAAAACCGTTGTTGGCACTATAACGATTGGCGGCAACAACACGGAATGGTTTTCTTTCGTGTCATTGGAGTTCCGCACCCCATGCTGCAACTTTGCTGACAGGAAAAGCAACGCAACAAAAGTTCGAATGGAATTTGATCTTATTCGTAGCGAAGTGCCTCCGCGGGACGGATGCGCGCGGCGGCCGAGGACGGGTAGAGGGTAGCGAGAAGCGAGACTCCAATGGAGACGGCGGAGACGACTACACCGTGGATCACACGCGGCGCGAAGGGCAGTGTGTCGAGTGCGTAGACATCAGACGAGAGATGAATGTGGTACCGGCTCCCGGCCCAGGCGCAGATGTAGCCGAGCACGAGCCCCAGAACCGTTCCCACCACGCTGATGAGAAGACCCTGCAACAGAAAGATGCGGCGAATCTGCGAAGGATCGACACCAAAGCTCATCAGAACGGCGATATCGCGCGTCTTCTCCATCACCATCATGGTGAGTGCGATGAGAATATTAAGCGCTGCCACGACGACGATGAGCGTAATGACGATGAAGGTGGCGATCTGCTCGAGTCGAAGGGCGCGATAGAGTTCCTTGTTCTGCTCCATCCAATTCGTCGTTTGGAAACCAGGTCCGGCTGCAGCCTCGATCTCTTTTGCAATCTCCGGAGCCTTGTTCAGATCGTCGATACGAAAGCTGATCACGGTCACGAGATCGGGTTCATCGTAGAGGCGCTGCGCGTCGGCCAGGCGGATGAAACCCCATGCGGCGTCGTACTGGTTGAAGCCGGTGTGATAAGTACCGGCAAGCCGGAATGGAGTGATCTGTGGCACCATGCCGAGCGGTGTGAGCTCGCCCTGCGGACTGATCAGCTTCACAGTGTCGCCAGCGGTGGCGCCGACGGAATCGGCGAGATCCTTTCCAAGGATGAGCGGCGGCAGTTCGCCTGCGGCGGAATCGACCGGCTGATTCGAGGGCTCGAGTGCCTTCAGCGAGGAGGGCGGGGCGCTTGACAGGATTTTGCTGACAGAAATTTCGTATTCGGGAATGATGCCTTCGATCAGCGCATAGCCCTCGCGCGCGCCGTGTGCGACCACGACCTGCTCGTCGAGCTCAGGAGCAGCAGCGACAACGTGAGGCACCTTTGAGAGCCGCGCGAGGAGCGGCCGCCAGTCGTGGATGCCCTCGTTCTGGTTTATGCGCATAAGCTGCACGTGAGCGCTGGAATCGATGAGGCGATCCTGCATGTCGCGGCGCATTCCGTTGGTGATGGCGAGTGCGATGATGAGCGCGGCGACCCCGGCGGTGACTCCGGCGACAGAAATGGCCGTGACCACGCCAACAACGGCCTGGCGCCGTTTGGCTTTCAGGTAACGGGACGCCACAAAGAGCTCAAATCGCATCTTGCCTGCTTCTTACTTTGCTGAGGGGCCGCCGAAGACGGTTTTGGCGACGCCGACGTTCTCATGCCTGTCGTAGACACGCACCGTGATGAGGTGCTCTCCGGTCTTGCCGGCGAGAGCCTTGGCCGGAATCTCAAAGTCGTAGTGCTCGCGCCTGGAGTCGGAAAGCTGGCCCACGGGGTCGATGTATTGCCAGGTGCCGGCGTCAAGCGCGTACTCGGCGTGCGCGATGGGCGAGGCGGCATCTTCGGCGTCGAAAGTAACCCGGACCGGGCCGATGCATGGCGGCTGCGCGCATTTGACCATCGCCTGTTCGGCACGCAAGCCGCTAACGACAGGGGGCGTCGTGTCGATCTCGAAGCGGTCGCTCTCCCGCGAATCAGTAAGTGCTTCTCCGGGGCTGTGCGAGGGAGCGTCGGAGGCGACGACTTTGATCCGGTAGCCGCCGTCAGGGATCAGGGCGGCGTCGAAGCTGTAGGCTTTTTCAGTGATGGCTGTCCTTGAGCTGGTGCCAGCTATTTTCTCCATCGCCGCGAAGATAGATCGTGTAGACAAGATCGTCGCCGTTGTCATCGTGGGCCGCCCAGCGAACTGTCACCGCCGTGCGGTCCTTAATCGCGTGTAACGGAGCCGCGCTGGAACCCGTATCGACAGGCGTTACCGGTGATTGATTGGAGGATGGGAAGCTGATGTTTACGATTTGCTGTTGTCCGGGGTTCGATCCTTGAGCATTGAGGCGGGCACCGGGCGCAACAACAAGGTCATCGACTTCCGGTGCGGAGTTGACGGGCAGATAATTCACACCCACGCCACCGATTCTGCCTCCTGTGGCGAGCACCGCCTTCCACTGCAAATAGCGCCCTGCGGGAGATTGCACCGAGCCGTCTTTTACCGGCTGCCAATCGGACCAGCCCCAGTCACCATGCCCGCGAGCAGGCTGCTCGACGTTACCCGTGCGGGTGAGGATCTCGTAGTCGGCCGCGCCGGGATCGACTTCGACGCGACCGAAACGAGCATAGGCGCCCGCGTCGAGTACATCGCTGGCATATTCATGTCGATCCGTTTTGCCGAGCGTGCAGAGCTTGCCGGTGTTCCCGGTACCGATGAAGAATGTATCTCCGCCGGTGTCCGCCTTGGCGAGACTCAGGCCCTGCTGTGCCTCTACATGTGCAATATCGTCATAGTCGCCGTTCTTCTGAATGCGAAAGACGTGCCCGCGATTGCCGCTGATGGCAAGAACACCATCGGAGAGAACGCCGAGCGCGTAAACAATATCGTCTTTGCCAGACCAAATCCTGCGCGGAGCCTGATTTTCGGCGATTGCATAGATCTCTGTTCCTTCGGGAGCCGATGAACTCGCGTTTGCAGCCTGAAGGGAGCCGGGCTGCACGATGGTGAAGGAGATGCTGCCGACGCCCTGAACCGGAAGCGGGGGGAGAGGATTGCGGCTTTTGTCGCCAACGCTGGCGGCAAAGATAGTGCCATCGCCTGCAACAGCCAGGGAAGTGATTTCGCGGCGCGGGGCTTCAAAGAGCACGTAGCCTTTGCCTTGTGGGCTGATTCGGTAGACAAGGCCGGAGCCATCGGAGCCGGCAATCAGATTACCCTTCGAATCCCACGTGAGGCAGCGGATATGCGGCTCGTCGCTTTTGAAGAAGGTCTCAGGTTTTGCTTCAGGTTTCGCGGGATCTACGCGATAGATGGCTCCCGGACCGCCGGTTGCGATGTAGAGCCTCCCGGCGGAATCAAAGTTCATGTCCCAGATGTAGTGTGATTTTGACGCACGATCCGATTTTGGGCCTCCATCCTCGCCTGAGGCGGTGGGATTTTCGGCGATGGATGCCGCATCAAAAACGACTTTGACACCAGCTTCTTCCTGCTTGGCGGTGGCATTGGGATTCAATTTGTAAACCTTGCCGCTGGGAACGGTTGCGGCGTAGAGCGAACCATCGGGCCCGATGCGCACAACCTGCACACTAACGTCGCGTGATTCAAACAGGGTGAAGGGCTTTGCGCCTTTTTGCGCGCCGCCTCGAAGGACAGTTGCAGGTGAGCCCGTGCCCAGATAGGGGATGCCGTTCTTGTCGACGGTAACGGACCAGACAAAGCTGGAAGGGGTGGTCAGCAAATCCGTCAGTCCCGGGCCTTCGCGCAGTTCTCCATCGCTGGTGATGGAGACGCCTTCAGGGGTACCTCTCTGGAATTCCTCGATCCGTGACTGGGTCCAGAGATGGGTGCCCTGGCCGTACATTGGCTGCGCGGTGATGGTTGCCAGTTGAGCCACAGAAGCGGCCAGAGATAGCGCAAAGAAAAGGCGGGAAGGCGGAAACATTCTGTGCTTGAGTGTACTAGAGACAGGGATTAGGAGATGGGGTAGCAGCGAGCAACTTCGAATCAGCGACCGCCGCGGAACTGGATAATGCGGCGGCGATCGCGCTTGGAAGGACGGCGCTCGGGCAAGGGCGCGTATTGCTGCATTGCCTTGCGTTCGGCGGCTTCGCGCTGGCGGCGTTCCTGGCTTTCTGCTGTTTCGCGATAGAGGGTGTGTGCCACAGCGGCCGGTCCGCGAATGTCGCTGATTGCGAGAACCTCGATGTGAAACTCGCCGCCTTCGTTCTTGATACGCAGCATGTCGCCGACATGCACATCGCGCGCTGGCTTGGCTTCGATTTCTCTGGAGTGAATGCGGCCGAGATCGCACGCTTTGGAGGCAAGAGCGCGCGTCTTGAAGAAACGCGCCGCCCAGAGCCATTTGTCAATGCGCACGGAGCTTCTGTTTGTGTCGGGCGTCATCGGACTTCTCAGGAGAGATCAGGAAGCAGATCTTTGGATCTTCCAGATGTAGAGGAACTCCGCATCGCTGGAGGTTGCGATCTCGATTTTGCGCTGGCGGGTTGCGCGGTTCAGAGCAGAGCGGATGTTCTCCTTACTGTCCGGTAATGCAGTCAGAGGTATTTTGAGCGCCCGATCTGGTTCAAGTTGCTCTATATCGCCGAGGATCTGGGTGACGATTTTTTTGTGCTTGCCGTCCCTGCCCTTGGGAACATCAGCTTGCTTTATCGACTCGTACTTCAGGGAAGGTGTATCAGGGGTTGTACTCATGGTCATCTGATCGGTCATGGCTGTCATCACGTGCTGCGCATTGAAATCGATTCTTAACGTATAGATAAACTGCCGTAAAAGGATTCTATGTCTAATGTGATGCAGGAATTCTGAAAAAGTTTTCCAAACGGGCTCAGGTTTTGACGAAAATTCTGGGTCGTATCGCCGGTATCTTCAGTATTTAGAACGTAGAGTGAAAGAGGTTCCACGTAAGTAGGGAAAGCTGTTAGGGTGAACCCAGAGGTGAAAAGACGTGAGCAAGAACAAGACATTTCCCACTGTTCCGCTCAGGGATGTTCCCGCGCATATGGAGGAACATCCATCCGGTGGGCATCGGCCTGTTGTTCTGGTTGTTGACGATGAAAGTGTTATTGCCGACACTCTGGCCGAGATCCTGTCCCGAAGCGGTTTCAAGGGTGTACCGGCGTATGACGGAGACAGCGCGCTGGAAACGGCGCTTCTGACTCCTCCGGAGATGTTGATTACGGACGTGGTTCTGCCCGGCATGACGGGCATTGAACTTGCGATTACGGTTCGGCGCATTTTCCCCGACTGCAAAATCATCCTGTTCTCAGGGCAGGCATCGACGGCCGACCTGCTGGCAAACGCGCGCGCAGATGGCCACACCTTCACCCTGCTGAACAAACCGCTGCACCCGCAGGATCTGCTGAAGCGTGTGTCGGAGGGCCTGAAGCCTCACAAGGCTGCGCCCGTCGAAGCGAAGTAGATACAAATCTCAAGTCTGAACGAAGCCAGGGCGCCGATCGCGGCGCCCGAGTGCTTTTTAGAATGCACCTCAGGATCAATTAGCCAGAACAGCCCTGTAGCGCACCTTGTTCTTTTTCACCTTGTCGATGGCATCATTGGCCTTGCTCATGGCGAAGGACTCGGTGGTCGCTTTGACGCCGTGGCGCGCCGCCACGTCAAGCATCTCGCGAATCCGGTGCGGGCTGCCGATGGGGCTGCCGGTAATGGTACGAATTCCGGCGATGAGGGGAAACGCCTGCACGGATACCGGAGAAGGCGGCACACCCACAAAGCAAAGGGTGCCGGTGGGCCGCAGCGACTGGATATATACATTCCAATCCTGGTCTGCGTTGGCGGTATTCAAAATGAAGTCGAGCGAGCCGGCTACTTCTTTCATGGCTTTGGACTCGCGCGAATTCACGAAATGATGCGCGCCGAGGGAGCGAGCCTCTTCTTCTTTTCCGGTTGAGGTTGAGAATGCCACAACTTCAGCGCCGAAGACCCTTGCAAACTGGATGGCAATGTGGCCGAGTCCACCAATGCCGACAACCCCCACGCGGGAAGAAGGGTTGATGCCATGCTCGCGAAGCGGGCTGTAGACAGTGATGCCGCCACATAGAAGCGGAGCGGCCTGCTGGCTGGGCAACGCATCGGGAATCTTCGCCACAAATCGGGAGTTGGCGCGGACGTGAGTCGCATAGCCGCCGTGGCGGCGGACGCAGGTGGCTTCCTGGTTGGGGCAGAGGTTCTCAAGGCCCCGGGTGCACCACTCGCACTGACCGCAGGAATTCGATTGCCAGCCGAGGCCGACGCGCTCGCCCACTTTGAGCGAGCGTACCTGGGAGCCGACCGCGGTTACCGTGCCAATGATCTCGTGACCTGGGATGAAAGGGTACTGGCTTATGCCCCAATCGTTCGAAATCAGATGAAGATCACTATGACAAATGCCGCAGTGGGTGATGCCGATCTCGACTTCCTGTACTCCCAGCTCGCCTGGGTCGTAGCGAAAAGGCAAAAGCTCGGCGCCCGCTGCGTGAGCTGCTAATCCTTGGATCTGAGCCATGGTCGTAACGCAGTCCTCGCTGGGGTCGCAAACGGCCAAAGGTACCTGGCCGAACAAATGCGACAAGTTCCGAATAATGCAGTGCCCTTAGTTTAAACCGCCACCGGGCTCGATGTGCAGGTTGAGAATCTGGAATCCACTCAGCATTCCTCCCGCTGGAGCGTCGCCGGCAACGACGGCAGATTCTCCATTCAGGGTGACATCCTGGGCGGTGCGGAGGGGTTCGAAGGCGTTGGCAACGGACAGAGGAAGGGCAGCGAGGGTCTGTCCGCTGATGCCGGCCTGGGCATCGGGCAGCAGAAGGCTGACAAATATCCGGTCGCCGGGATGCTGGTTACGAGCTTGAGCCAGGGCAGTTTCAAGATCGACATTGCGCTGGGTAATGCGGGGAGGATTCAGGGCACGGTCAAGCGTGCCGGAATCGGAGACGAGCAGACGGACATTGCCGGACGCCATCCCCCTGGGTAAGCCGGATGGGGATACGAATATTTCTCGCGGGTTGCTGCCATGTGCGAACTGTGGCCTCGACGACCACCGGATCGCCGGCGTGAACAATATTGCCGGTATCGATGCGCGCTGTCTCCAACTCAACCTGCGCGCGGCGTGGAATGGACTCAACGTCGATGTCGACTTTTTTGATTGCGCCCTGGCGCGCACCATTGGCGTAAAGCAAGGCGAAGCTCTGATCTGTCTGCATGGCTGCGGAGAGCTGTGCAGAGCCCTGGTCTCCCGCGGGCGCCCAGAGGTCAAGCGGGGAAGGCGGGTAGCCCTCAATATTCACGCTGCCAGTCACGTGATAGCTGGTTTCAAGAGTGCTTTGATTGTTCTCAAGCAGGGAATCGTACAGCGAAACCAGAATGGCCTGCGGGGTGAGCGAGGGCAGGTCGACGACCTGGATGTTCAGCTTGCGGTCGGGACCCTCGCCATGCACCGTGATGTGCACGGGGATCATATTCGGTTTGACACCGAGAGCGCCTCGAATGGCGGAATCGCGATCTTCGGTGAATGTGCCAATAGGATCGCCGGTGTTCACGATCTTGAAAGCGTTCAGCGGAGAGGCGAGCGTCTCGACCACTTCGGCGGTTGTCATCGGAAGAGAGACCCTACCGGCCTGCAGAATCGGATGGCCGCAGGCAAGCAGTTGCTTCGGGTCGACATAAGTGACGGTACAGGTAGCCGAAACCTCAAGATCACCGCGGACAAGCTGGGCGCTGACAGCGGACCCCGGGGTGACGCTGGCGATCGCAGAGCGGGAAATGGTGTCGAATGACCCGTCAGGTCCAGTTTTGGAAGCCCCGCTGCCGCCACCGGCAGCCACAATGTCGAGGCCCGTTCCGGCCATTTCTTTTTGCCAGAGCCGGATGGCCGCCGGATGGAAACCGCTCATCACGATGGGCGTTTCCATGGCTTGGAAGTTCATGTTGGCGGATCCGGCGGCTGACAGATCGCCGCCGGACGCTGATCTGTCTGACTGTGCTGGCAAACTGCGGCTGTCGGCCCGTGCGCCTGCCGGGGAGGCCCACTCAGTGTTGATGGGCATCTCCTTCACCTCGAGCATCTGGGCGATCGGGGTGATCCCTGCAATGGGGTCCTTCGCAAACTGGCCGATGCGGTAGGAAAGAGAGCCTACCAGCTTGTTCCCTATATAGACAGGGCTCCCGCTCATGCCGGCAACCACGCCTGTGTACTCAGGCTTGGCGCCGTGGAGCTGGGCGAGAATCATGTCTTGTCCTGGCCCCCTGGCGCCGCGCAGGACGCCCAGAATTTCCACCTGCATCGGCTCAGGCTTAGTCCCGGTGAAGACGGTCCAGGCAGTGGCCATCTGTCCCCGATGAATCTCGCTGAGGGGGTAGAAGCCCTCTGACGGTGGCGGACCGGAGGCCTCAGTCTGGGCGCGGGCAAACGACATGAGCGACGCGGCCAGCACCGGCACAGCGAGAACTCGGGACAGCGGGGAAAATGCCTTAAAACGAGAAGTCACGTCTATAAGATTAAACCGGAGTCGGATTACGGCGGAGAACTTCATGAGCATTTATTGGTCGCGATTCGCTAAGGATTGGACTCCCCGTCTCGAATGTCGTTTCTGTCGAGGTTGAGCAGATGCATAGCTTCGCTTGCAGATTCCTTCGAGCGGTCCCTATGCTGTGAACATAAGAGGTTGTATGTCAACGATTCGCGTGAACTTTTTGAACGGTTGCCGATTCTGGACGATTTCTTTGTTAACTGTTCTGGCAGTCACTCCGGCGGCAATTGCCCAGAATACGCCGCAAACGCAGCCGCAACAGCCGCCTGCGCAACAGCCGCCTGCGCAACAGCCGGCCCAGCAGCCTCCGGATCAAGCTTCTCCAGATGCCGGCGGCCCGGGCGGCGACAACGGGGCCATTGCGTTACCCAAAAGGAAGGACAAGCCCGAAAACACGCCGCCCCCGGCCCCCGCGGAGCCCAAGTTCAAGAATCCTGAAGGGGCCGGCGATTTTACCCTTCGCGTTCAAGTGCCTGAAGTCACTGTCGATGTGGGCGTCCTGCTGGAGAAGACCGGACAATTTGTCCCCGGTCTGAAACCGGCGAACTTCAAGATCTACGAGAACGGAGTGGAGCAGAAGATATCGGGCTTCAAGCGTGTCGAAGCTCCGATTACCGCACTGATGCTGTGCGAGTTCTCTTCGTCCTTCAACTATTACAACTACTACTTTCTCCAGGACATGCGGAATGCCGCGTGGGAATTTGCGCGGCAATTGCGGCCCCAGGACTATGTCGCGCTGATGACCTTCGATATGCGCACGCAGATCTGGCTGGACTTTACGCAGGACAAGAACCAACTGCTCAATGCGATTCAGTCGCTCCAGGTCCCCGGATTCAGCGAGAAAAACCTCTTTGACGCGTTGTATGAGGCTGAAGACCGGCTCAGCCGTATCGAGGGACACAAATACATTATTCTGCTCGCGTCCGGTCGCGATACGTTCTCGAAGCTCACTCTCGACAAGATCTACCAGAAGGTGAAGAACACGCCGGATATCACCATCTTCGCGATCTCAACGGGCGGGAACCTGCGCGCCCAGACGGAAGGTGGCCCGGGAGTCGGCGCGCAGATGCGCGACATCGACTACCTCCAGGCCGACAACGAGATGAAGACCTTCGCGAAGATGACCGGCGGCATGTGGTTCGAGCCTCGGTTTGTTGGGGAAATGCCGGAGATCTTCTCAGACATCAACAAAGCGATCCGCTCCAAGTACCAGATCGTTTATCACCCGAGCGACGCGAAGCAGGACGGCACTTATCGCAAGCTCCGTGTCGAACTTGTAGACGACGAAGGGAAACCGCTGCGCTTCCAGGACGAGAAGCACAAGCCTCTGAAGTACGCAATCATTGCGCGCGACGGTTACAAAGCCAGGCAGGAAGTGGAGTAATTCGTCTGGGCTGGCTTATAAGAGCGAACGGCAGCCAAAGGCTGCCGTTCGCTCTTCCGGGAGAGGGCAAATTGGTTATCTAAACTGATTGACCATGTCGAGCACGAAATAGCCAATCACGAACAGCGTTGCAGTGCCGGCAAGGATTTCAGAGCCCTTCACCATAGGAGCAACTTTGGCGGCCCTGGCTGCGATGGCAGCCTGAGCGGCTTTCTCATGGCTGAACGAGTCATCCAGAAAAAGCTGGTCTTCTTCGTCCTTGGTAAGACGGGAACGGAACAAAAGCATAGCCGCCATGATGAGGATCGTAAGACCCCAGACGGATAACATAATTGCCATAAATGTCATGAGTTCACCTCCAGTAGGTTTCCCCACTGCTCGCGGCGTTTGTGCGACATCGCGTGCTACCAGTGGTTTACGGCTGAAATCATAAGCCCAAACAGTGGGCGATTTCGTGACACCAGTCACAGGTAATTTCTGGTTGATGGGCACTCGTCAGAACCGGATTTCCGCGACCATCGTGACCTCGGAGGCATCCAAAACTCAGATGTCCGGGGAATGGCCTTGTAGCCTTCCGGACAGGGCAGTAAAGTAGCATTAACGGATAAAATCAAAGGGTAAAGCTTACAAGGAGAAATCATGGCAACGACAACCACAACACCAGCGCAGGAAACAGAAAAGAAGGCCCCTCTCATGCTTTCCCCCACGGCTATTGTCAAGGTGCGCGAGATTATGGCCACTCAGGACCCGCTTCCTGCCGGGTTGCGCATCGGCGTTGTGGGTGGCGGCTGTTCCGGATTCCAGTACTCAATGGCCTTTGAGAACCAGCCTGGGATGATGGACAAGGTCTTCACTTTTGACGACCTGAAAGTCTTTGTTGATGCCACTTCCTTGATGTACCTAAATGGCTGCATCGTCGATTACGTGGAGACGCTTGAGGCGGCGGGATTCAAGTTTGAAAACCCCCAGGTGAAAAGCACCTGCGGTTGCGGATCGTCGTTCAGCGTCTAAGTCCGGGCAGGAACCAATGGAATAAGAAAGCCCGTCCCTCGGTGGACGGGCTTTCGTGCGTCTGGGCGGAGCTATTGCTGGGGCGTGGTCGGCGTTGTCGGTGCGGTGGGTGTGGTGGGTGTCGTTGTGCCGCCCCCGATGGGCATTGTTGAGGTGCCACCGCCGATCGGTGTTGTCGTGCCACCTGCCGGCTGGCCAGTCAAGCCGGTGCCCGAGGCCATCTGCTGCTGATCGATCAGAGGGCTATAGAGGAACTCCCACTCGTTATAGTGATTTTTCTTCTTGTAGACGAGGATCGACTGTTTCGGGCTTTGCGGTGAGAAGCCGATAATGCCTGCGCCGCCGAAGGTCTGGCCTGAGCCCGTAGGATTGCTGGACGAGCCGAACGCCGAACCCGATGAAGTGGTTGTTCCAGCAGCACCGGTCGGGTTTCCGTTAGCGTCGGTTCCACCAGTCGGGGCTCCTGTACTCGTACCGCCCTGGTCGGTGCCACCGGTCGGTCCGCTCGGGGTGCTGCCAATCGAGGACGTTCCGATCGACGAGCCTCCGGGCGAGTTGAACAATCCCGTGTTCCCGGTCCCAGGCGTGGTGCCGCCAAGATTACCGCCGCTCGGGCCGATTCCTCCGCCGACTGCAGCCGCCAGGGGCTGACCGAAAAATCCCATGGCCATCGGAGTCTTGTTTTGTCCCCACATGACCGGCTTCCACTCGTCTTTGCCTGTCGTAGGGTCGACGTACTTCTTGCGCAGGAAGCGAATGTTGTTGCTTTTGACCAGCGCGTCCAGATTGGGAGGATAGGCGTGGAATTTCTTGTAATAGAGCTGAATGGCGCGGACATACTGCTTGCCGCGTTCCATCGTCTCTTCCTCGCGGTCGCGCTGAATGTCTGCGCGGACCTTCGGAATGGCAACGGCCAGCGAAAGGATAAGAAGTGCCATCATGAAGATGACGGCGACGAGGATATAGCCCTCTTCGTCTGGTTTTCTGCGGCGGGATGGAGAAGTACGGTTCATGTGCGAATGTTGGCGGACGCTTTGTCCGGATGATGCCAATCAATTGGCCGACAAAGGCACGGTCTGCGTGTTGTTGTAGCCCAGGTCGGTGATCTGCACGGCTCCGGGCATAATCGAGTCCACCTTGTAGCGGTGATCGACGATATCGCCCGTGCGGGCCAGGAAGATGTCATCGCCGCGAACGAGGTACGCCCGCATGGACTTGTCGGCGGTCTGCGAGTAGCCGAAGTACTTCAGATCGATTGCAGGAGGACGCGGCGCCTCCGGTACGGTGACAACGGCCTGTTGTTGCTGCCTTGGGCCCTTCACCGGTTCAGGAATCGCCACCGGCGCGGATTCTGCCGAGAAGATGTTGCGGCCGGTTCCTGCGTAAACGACTTCTTCGCTCTGTGCCAGCTTATCGAGATGCAGCGTTGGGTCGATGTTGGTGGAGGCAACGCGTTGGGCTTGCGGGCCGGTTCCGCCGGTAGCGGCAGAGTTCTGTTGCGCCGTTCCCGCAGGACGGCGTGCCGGAGCAGAAGCGCTGTTGGGGGCAACGGGAGTCGGCGTAGAGGGCGATCCGAGGTAGTTGTAGAGTTCGTACCCGCCTGCAATGAGGATGACAGCTGCGAGGGCCATGACGATGTACACCTGGCGCTTGTTTTCAGTCCCAAGAGGAATCGCCATACTATTCGCCCTCCTGGTTTGCGGGAGTTGCATCGGCTGGGGGCTCGACAGGGGTGGGAGGCAATCCGGCGGGTACGTCAGAGGGACGGAGCCAGGTTGAGACGCGCAGGCGGAGATTCACCAGGCCGCCCTGCTGGCCGGTAAAGGCCATGGCCCGGATAATGAAGAACGTTTTGCTGCGCTCCAGCCCATTCACAAAATGCATGATCTGCTGGTACTCGCCGCTGATGCGCGCGTCGAGAGAAATCTCGGTGAGGTCGCCTTCCGTGGCGCCCTGGGTATATTGCATGCCCGAGATATTTACTCCCGATTTCACGGATAATTCGCCAACCTGCAAGGCAATCGACGAGTAGTTGGCGGGAATGCGCCCGGTATAGAAATCCTGGATCTGCCGGCGCGAGTCGACGACGCGCTGATCGATACCTCGCAGAGGGCTGGTTTGGACCTCCAGAGTTTTGCGTTCGATCTGCTTGGCCGCCAGCGCGTCTGTAGAACTTGCGCTCGTGGCGGACCAGTCAAGGCCGAGGCGGACGAGGAGGAATAGCACAACGCAGCTCAAGACTCCCACACCGATGTAGTGCAAGGTGAGCGGAGAGCTCAAGCGTTCACGGGCCGTCACAGCAGTCTGCGGAGTCATTGCGGTGCACCTCCCTGGTACTTCTGCACGGGTGGGTGCGGTCTGGTCATGCCAGTGTAGGGAGGCCTGTGAGGGGTCGAACTGGTTGGGGCGCCTTCAGCGGGGTCGCTTTGAGTCTTTTTGTTTGCGGCTTGCTGCGCGAGCCTGCGCTCCTGGGCCGAGCCCGGAGAATAGTCAGCGAGCACGTCGAAATCGACACGACTGGACGCGCTCACCGGTTCAGGCCGCTGATTGACGCCGCCGGCTGACTCGGCATTTTCACCCACGATGCGGGGCAGGAGGAAGTGCCGCGAATGCTCAAGATTCTCGACCAGCTCGACATTGCGATTACGCGGGCCGATGACGCGAAGATGGACCGTAATTTGACCATTCTTCACTGTCGGTTCAAGGGTCGTGACCTGCACACCGGCGGGCAACACTGTCTCCAGGTCTTCCATGGCGAGAGTCCAGGAGAATGACTTCTCATCGAAGAAGCGGTTCAGAAATTCTGCCTGCTGGAGGGTACGAGCGTTATCGGGTTGGTGCATCAGCGCCTGGTATTTCTGCTGTTCCTGACGGACCTGGGCGATCTTCCCATCGAGCGAATGCTCTTGGGCGCGGGCGGCTTCTGCTTTGTCGTGCACGGCATGAAGGCCGATTGCGAGGACGAGTGCCGCGAAAGCAAGCGCACCCATTGCGATGCGCAAGTTCTTGACTGCCGGAGCAATGTCGGCGAAGGGCCGCGAAGCGAGATTGATTGCTATGCGCACGCTATGCCGCTCCCGCCAGTGCGCCGCTGAGTCCAGCGATGCTCATGTTTCCCAGGTTCGTTGCAATGCCGGTTGAAGGCCTGGGAGCGAGATCAATGATCTTCAGTTCTGAGGTTCCGAACCAATGCTCGAACTCGGTTGCCGTGCCGTTCCCGGCGAAATAGAGCTCCTTCGGCAGAACAGAAACCTTGTCCTCATAATAAGCCGCCGCAACGGCAACGCTTCGCTGGACCTCAAGAAGACGTTGTTGAGGATCTTCCGGCAGGTCGATGGTGCGATAGAGAAGGAGGTCGTCGCCGCGGGTAATTGAGGTGGTGATTGCAACCTTACTGAGGCATGCGGCAAGCAGTGGCTCATCGGACTCGATCGTGGCCAGGGCAGCCAGGGCAGAGGGAATGACGGCGCCCGGTTCGAAACCTGCTCCCCGGACCACCGTCTCGTACTCATCGAGGATGTTGCTGGGTAGTACGGCAACCAGCACCCGCGCGTCCGTCTTGCTTTCGGTGAGAATCTGATAGCTCAAGCCGGCATGTTCGACGTCGAAAGGCACCATCTTGCGAAGCCTGAAACGAAGAACCGGAATCGCTTCAGAAGCACGCGCCGGAATGGAATCAAAATCCAGAACGAAGACACGTACGGCCGTATCGGGTACAACAACGGTGACAGAGCGCGAACTCGGAGAAACGCTGGCCAGGGCATTACGGATGGCGAGAGAAACCGCCTCCGGCGAAGTCATATTGATTTCGCTGATACCGGGAATCAGGACGCCGGGACGAAGCGGCTCGAAGGCAAACATTCCCTCCCCGCTTTTCCCAACCAGTGCCGCGGCAAGGACTCCGTCCGGAGTGAGTTCGATCGCGGCAGGGGGACGTCCATAGTTCGCGACTGATTTCGACTTGCTGAGTATGGGACTCACTATCGCGACGCCTCGATGAATGTGACTTTATTGATTTCTTTGAGCGTGGTCAGCCCTCGGCGAACCCGGTCCAGCGCGGATTCACGAAGGAAGCTCATGCCCTCTCGCTGAGCCAGCTTGCGAATCTCTGAAGTTGGCTTCTTTTCAAGAATCAGCTCGCGGATAGGGTCGGTCAAGTCCAAAAGTTCATGGATGGCAGTACGTCCGCGATACCCGGTGCCCCCGCACTCAATGCAGCCGGTGCCTTCCCGAAAGGCGAAACCGCGCCATTCCGCCGGATCCATGCCACTGGCTATCAATACTTCATCGGGACAAGTGACGTTGCGCACGCAGTGCTCGCAGACGGTACGTACAAGCCGCTGCGCCAAAATACAGTTCAGGGCGGACACGAAGTTGTAGGCCTCAACACCCATGTTGAGGAAGCGGCCGAGGACGTCGACCACGTTATTCGCGTGGACCGTGGTGAAGACCAGGTGGCCGGTGAGCGCCGAGTTGATGGCGATCTGGGCCGTCTCCTGGTCGCGGATCTCACCGACGAGGATCTTGTCGGGATCGTGCCGGAGGATAGATCGCAAGCCACGGGCGAAGGTCAGGCCCTTCTTCTCGTTTACCGGAATCTGGGTGATGCCTCGTATCTGGTACTCGACGGGATCCTCGATGGTGATGATCTTGTCTTCGTCGCTCTTGATCTCGTTAAGCGCAGCGTACAGGGTGGTCGTTTTGCCGGAGCCGGTGGGTCCGGTGACGAGCACCATGCCATAGGGCTCGCGGATATAGCGGCGAAAACGGCGAAGATCCTCTTCGGCGAATCCCACCACGTCGAGCGTCAGATGGCGAAACTTCTCGCTCATCGATTCCTTGTCGAGCACGCGGAGCACGGCATTTTCGCCGTGCACGGTGGGCATGATCGAGACGCGGAAGTCGATCAGGCGGCTCTTGTAGCGGACGCGGAAGCGGCCGTCCTGCGGGACGCGTCGCTCGGCGATATCGAGCTCGCTCATAATCTTGATGCGGCTCAGGATCGTGGTGTGGTGCTCGCGGGCGATCGGCGCCATGGCTTCCTGCAGCACACCGTCGATGCGGTACTTCACATGCAGCGAGTCGTCGTAGGTCTCGATGTGAATGTCGGAAGCGCGGCGTTCGAGGGCGGTGAAGATGGTCGTGTCGACCAGGCGGATGATGGGGCTGATGTCCTCATCGCTGGTCAGCTTCTCGATGGAGATGCTTTCGTCTTCGGCTGCATCTTCCGCGCCGACCACATCGAACGTCAGGCCTTCGCTGGCCTCGTCGAGTACTCGCTGCGACTGCTCGGTTTTCTTCAGCAGATCGGTGATCTGCGAGAGCGTCGCAACACGCGCGATGATGCGATGGCCGAGCAGGCCGGCGATCTCATCGAGCACCATGAGCCGCGAGGGATCGCTGACGGCGATCACCATGGCATCCTGCATCTGCTCGATGGGGACGAAGTTGTAGCGGAACATCAGTTCCACCGGCACGGTGCGCAGCAGATCGTGCTGGATTTTGAAATTCTTCAGATCTACGAATTCGGCACGGTAGCGCGCGGCGAGAGCCTCGGCCTGCGCACGCTCGTCAAGACCGCCTAATGCGGGTCCGGCCGGTACCGTGATGGTTGTGTCTGCCATAAATAGAACTAACCCTGTCCTCCACCAGCCGCTGCTCCAAGCGAGAAAATCGGCAGGTAAAGCGAAATAAGAATAAAGACGACCACCACGCCCATCACGATGAGAATGGCGGGTTCAATCAACGACAATGCAGCGGTCAGAGCCGTTGCCACATCCTCTTCGAAAAACTCCGCGACCGAATTAAGCATCTGCGGCAGAGCGCCTGTCTGTTCGCCAACCGAGATCATTTCTGTCGCAAGGTCCGGGAAAACGCCGGTATTGGTGAGCGAATCTGCGAGGTTCTTGCCTTCGCGCACTGTTCCGATCGCCGATCTCACTGCCTTAGACACTCTTCGCGACGAAATGGAACGGGAAGCTGTCTCGAGCGAAGGCACCAGCGGCAGGCCGCCGGAGAGGAGCGTGGAAAGCGTACGCGAGAACAAAGCGACCTGGTACTTGAGCCAGATCTTGCCGAAGATCGGGGTACCGACACGAATGCCGTCGATGGCGTCGCGGCCCTTGTCGGTGAGTGAAAAACGCCACAAACCCAAGCCGACTGCCAAGACAATCAGGGCGATCCAGAGAATGTTGTGCTGCGTCCATTTCCCAAAGGTTAGAAGCGCGATGGTTAGCTGGGGCAGCTTCGAGCCCATCTGATCGTAAAGCTGAGCGAACTGCGGAATCACCACCGTGAACATGAAAACGAGCAGGCCGCTCACGATGGTCAGCAACAGGCAAGGGTAGATCAGCGAAGCCGTGAGTTTCTTGCGGAAGGTAAGCGATACCCGCTGGAAGTTGATGTAGCGCTCGAGGACTTCCTGCAGGTTTCCTGAACGCTCGCCGGCCAGCAAAGTGGTCGTGTACATCACCGGAATGCCCGACTGCGCTTCAAAGGCATTAGAGATCGGTTCACCGGTTTTTACGCGATTGGAGACATCCTCGAGCTGGCTGCGGAAATGGGCGCTCTTCTGAATCTTGGTGAGCATCTGCAGAGAGCCCAGGATTGGGAGACCGGCGCGGATAAGTGTCAGAAACTGTTGATTGAAGATCAGGAAGGGCTCGAGCTTAACCTTGCGGCGGGACACGCCCGCAAGCCCCGAGCGGGAGCGGACGGAGAAGACGTGATACCCGGCATGAGCAAAGCGGGCACGCAGTTCCTCCGCGGTCGAAGCAGTCTGGATCTGCTCCTGAATGCGGCCACGCTCATCGGCCAACTTGATGACAAACTCTGCCATGATCGGGTCGCCGGCTTACCGGCCCGGCGTTCGGTTCGCTTTCCTGTTCAAGGTTAACAGTTTCGCTCATATCATAGACGCACTTTCGCCCGGAAGCGCTCATCGTCTCTTGTTTCTGTTTTCAAACACCTTAGCGACTAGGGTACCTAAGTGCTCAGGTTCCCTAACAAGGTAATTTCAAAGGGTTATTCTGGAGGAACGCAAGGGCCGAACCCTGGCAGTCCCCCATGGATCACATTGCCAAATGGATGAAAGCCGGCGACGAGGGCATCCCTCCGGCTTCGGAAGAGCATAAAGCGACGGCATGGCTGGGTCTGAGCCCTCAGGCGGGGGCTCTGGCGGTGGTCATTCTCCTCGGCCTCGTCATTGTCGGCGGTTATTTCAGCAGCGGGTTCTCAGCCCGGATGCGCGGGGCCGGCAGTCCCGTTCCCTATCCTCATGAAACAGCCCGGGTGAGCTTCGCGGTCGCCGGTGACGTGATCCCGCACGAGCCGGTGCGCGCTGCGGCAGAGGCCGCGGGCGGAGGCGTCCAAGGGTGGGGATCGCTGCTTGCCGACGTCAGCGACGTCTTTGAGGGCGTTGACTTTGGGTTCGTGAACCTTGAGACCCCCGTCGCGCCGGCTCATTCGAAGGGATCCAAGCCGTTCATGTTCGACGCCCCGCTGGTTTTGCCCGAGGCGTTGAAGGCCAATGGCATCAAGATCGTCTCGTTTGCCAACAACCACGTGATGGACCAGGGCGGGGCCGGGTTCGCGGAGACGCGGGATCATCTCAAGGAGATCGGCCTCGAGTTTGTCGGTTCGGGCGATACGGCCGCGCAGACCTGGCAACCGCTGGTGGTGGAAGCCAACGGCATCAAAGTGGGCTGGCTGGGAATGACGCGCTGGCTCAATGGCAACCGCAATCCGGAGAAGGACGACCAGCCGCACGTGAACTTCTTCCCTTATCCCGGCGAAGGCGGCGGGGCACCGGGCGCGGACGAAGCGCAGGTGCTGGCGGCGGTTAAAGCGGCGAGAGCACAGTGCGACATGCTCGTGATCTCCATCCATTGGGGGACGGAGTACGCGACTGCCCCGCGACCTGAGGATGTTGACCTGGCGCACAAGATGCTTGACGCGGGAGCCTCGGTGGTTGTGGGCCATCATCCACATGTATTGCAGCAGGTCGAGACTTACACGACTGCGGATGGGCGGATGGCGGTCATCTTCTACTCGCTGGGCAACTTCCTGTCGAACCAGTCGCGGAATTACGTGGATGGGTTGATGCCGGACAAGGATGGCGATCCGCGCGACTCGATGATCGGGTTGTTCTCAGCGGTGCGCAACGACTACGGGCCGGCCGGCGTCAAGGTTGAGCTTGCTCATGTTGGCGTGCTTCTGGCCTGGGGAGAGAACAACCGGAATGCAATTGCGGCAGGGAAGGCGAAGACGCCGAACATTCATCCGGTGCTCATCGATCGCGAGATTCCAAAGGTGCAGGCGAAGCTGGATGAGCTGAACAAGGCAACAGGCAATGGCGCGCAAATGACAGCCGAGCAGAAGCAGCAGTTCATTGCGATTAATAAGGAACTGAAGCTGCTGATGGACCGCAGAGGACAGATTCTGATCCGCACCGGCGATGAGTACGCGACTGATCCGCCGAAACTGCCATCCAAGCCCTAAGCCATGGAGATCCGCAAAAGCCGCGCAACCGGCCGCATCAATGTCACAAGCTATAACTCGCAGCCGCGAGACGAAGCAGGCGCATTCACGGTGTCTGATGCGCAGGTCACGGAGGAGTTCTCCGGCGATCTTGTCGGCGCGGGATCTGCTCGCTTCGTCACCGCAATCGAAGCAGGCGACGGCGCGACGCATTTCGCCGGCGTGGAACATTTCCTCGGCCAACTCGGCGGTCGATCCGGTTCGTTCCTGATGAAGAATTCCGGCGCCGTGACGGGCAGTGTGCTGCACTCGACCTGGCAAGTGATTCCGGGATCCGGAACCGGCGAGCTCGCCGGTCTCTGCGGAGAGGGTGGCTGCACGCCCGAAGGATATTCTCTCGATTACTGGTTCGAGTGATTGGCCGTCAGTCCACCTCCGATGAGAGGAGGGATCGGCCTCTTCTCATCGAGGTGAGGAAGCAGCACCACGCTCTCCTGCTCATTGGGGTCGGTGCGGGCGATCACCGCAACGCAATTCTCGGTGGCGCTGGGATTGTAGGGCAGATGGGGCATGTCCGCCGGGATGTATACGAAATCGCCGGGCTTGACGAGCATGTGATGCTCAAGCTGCTCGCCATACCACATACCTGAAGTGCCGCTCAACGCGTAGATGGCGGTTTCGTGTGAAGCATGCTTGTGCGCCCGCGCTTTGCCTCCCGGCGGAATCGTGACGAGTTGCATGTGGATGCCGCGTGCCTCGGCAGATTCGGCGGAAACCGCCGGCGTGTACATCAATCCCTGCTTACCCTGGAATTGTTCGCCTGCGCGCAAAAGGCGGCAGGTAGAGGGGGAAGTCTCGCTGGTCATGCCTTTCACCGTCTCCTTTTTAAGTGGATTGCGATTGCGAACCGGGAACCTCGAACCAGTGTTTCAGTAGCCGTTGGCGACAAGCCAGGCTTCTGTCAGGTCGAACTCGGATCTCTTCGCGGACTGCATCTGCTGCCACGCGAGCTTTACCAGCACGTCGCCTTCGATGTTGACCGGCGAGCCTGCCGCTAGCGTGTGCAGATTCGTTCGCCAGTAGGTAAGAGGGAGAATGGCGATTGAAATCACGTCCTCCTCAATTCCGGCAATCGTGAGGCTGATGCCCTCGATGGCGACGGAGCCTTTGTGCACCATCCACTGGCGGACGTTTTCCGGAATGCGCACCTTGAGGGTCCAGTCTGTCGTTTCGCGATTGAAACTCGGGCTCGACTCCGGGATTACGGGATCGAGGGCGGTCATCACTCCGCAGCCGTCCACGTGGCCCTGAACGATGTGTCCGCCGAGGGGGCTGCCGGCCGCAGTGGGCAACTCGAGATTGACTCGCGACCCGGGCTTGAGTGTGCTGAGCGATGTACGGTCGAGCGTCTCCTGCGCAAGATCAGCGTGAAAATAGATCGGATCCGGGTCGAGCGCGGTAAGGCAGACGCCGGAGACGCCGAGCGAGTCGCCTTCGCGAAGGCGGTTGGCAATTCCGGGAGCCTCCACGGTGATGCGCCGGACACCCCCGCGATCCGTGAGGCTGACGAGTGTGCCGGTCTGCTCAATGATGCCGGTGAACATGGGTTAATTTTAAGGGATTAAAACTCGGGACCAGGAATGGAATGAACATCTCGGTATCAGGATGCAGCGCGCCTGTCATAGCGCGCCTGTCATGTGCATGAAGTCAAGAGCCTCGCTGCCGTCGTTTCGTGCAAACCGTTCAAACGAAACGCAAAATTCTGTCCGACCGGTTTGCAGGTAATTCTGGGCTTCGGGCGCATAATTAAAACCATGAGAGAGTTCCGCCTTCGGTTGGTGAGCTTGTTTGGTTCCCAGATCCGGCCCGCCCTCGAACACCGCCCGGCGACCCGCTGCTAAGTCATTTCGTAAGAGGAATCTACAGCTAATCTCAATCCTTAGAGGAATTTGCAGCGGCCTTGCTTCCTAAGTCCAACTATCGAAGGAATTTCCTGCCAGATTCTGATACATCGAGGGGTCCCCGCGCAACCATCTGGTTGCCTTTTGAAACGGGCAAGCACTTTCGTCACGTTGATCTGCTCGTCTCTTGCATCGCTCATGGGTTCGTCAACATTTCCAACCAGCCTGCTCGCCAGCTGAGAAACCCATTACGATCAACCGGGGAAGTCGCAGAGCGATGTCACAAAGTCAGCGGAGCCGTCGCGCAGCCAGCCGTCGAGTTGTGCGGGCTCCTTAAGTTGCTGGCCACGCATCCGCGAAACGACGACATACTCACAGTTCATCTGAGGCAGAGTGGTCATGTCGACCCACAGCTTTTCGAATTGTGTGACGGGGAAGATGTCTTCCTGACCTTCTCCCCAGCGCTTTTTGACGTCTTTCAAAGTGACGTATGTTGGAACGCGCGCCGACATGGAGCGAACGGCATCGGCAACCTTGTCCTGGTCCTGGAGGTCTGTTCTGCTGAGGCCGAAGACGCGCAGGAGGGCATCGATGTCGAGCCAGCAGGTGTTGGAGTTGTAATAAGAGAGGTGGAACTCGGTGTCTTCAGAAGGCAGGGCCAGGCCTTCGATTAGACGCTTGCGCCCATCCACCAATGCGAGGCCTCCGCCACGATCTTCGATGCGTCGCGTCATCACCTCGACGGTCATCGTTGCTCCAGTGGCCAGATGGCGCCCGAGAATTCCCGGATCGAGATCGGCCCCGACGGTGTCGATGTTGTGGACCATGAGATGGCGGAGGTTCGGACGGGACTCAAGCATGCGCTGGAGGACACCGTTGCGAAAGAGATTGGGCACCTCGTACCAATGCCCAACGGGATGCAGGCACTGAAGCGGAAGATTATCGACGTAGTTGTTTCCCTCGCCGCATTGTTGTGCCCAGGCGATCAGCGCGGCACGCGAACTGTCGCGCACCTTCTGGGCCTGCGCATCGAGCATCTGCTGAGGAGTGGATTCCCAGGCGAATCGCAGATCGCGGACCATGGGGATGAAGCGGAGCCCGACGCTCCGGCTCGGAGAGAGGTGAAGCGGGCCTTCGTATCCGTAGTTGTTCTCGAGACGGAGAAGCTTATCGGTGGGCTCGTGCGTGAGGTAGCTGGTGGTGATGACGTGCGGTACGGAAGAGCCGTATAGGTGGCTTGCGCGACGACTCTTGGCCAGATGGACTTCAAGAAATGTGCGGTGCTTGCCGGCAATGCGGCAGAAGGGACTGAGGCCTTTCACGACGCCTGCGCCGCGAGTCCAGCGGCTACCCGCGCCTCCGCCGAGCGTTACGACCGCAACGGAACCGGAAGCAAGTGCCGCTTCGCCGATGCGGCGGTAATTCGTGTCTGTATCTTGCGTTGCGTCGTAGACTGCATCGGGCGATACATCCTCAATGACCACGGAGGCAGCAATTCGGTTCTGTGCAAGGCCGATTTGCCCATTGCGCAGTTCGGTCTGGATTCGCTCGTGGTGGATGGCATCGAAGCCATATCGGGTGAGCATCGACTCGAGAGTCTCCGCGCCTTCACCGTTCCGATGAGCGTGCGGAAGAAGACGGTCAAGAAAACCGCGAGTGCGTTCCTGCGCGCCTGCTGCTCCCTGGCAGCGGATGCTGAATCGTTCGAGGTCCGATCGTTCACTGGCGGAAAGGGTGCGCTGCTCCTTGCGAACAATTGCCGGAAGCATGAGGTTGTAGTAACCGTCAGGCAAGGCCGCGGAATCGCCGGTCAGAAATTCGGCCATCGTGCCGTGCTCGTTGATGGAGAAGTTATAGACAACGGGCTCCATGGCAAAGGGTATGCCGCCGGCAAGCCGGGTGCTTACTTCGCGCATCAAAGGCCCGAGACGATCCTGCGCTTCCGGTTTTCGTGCCGGATCGAAGATGAATCCCATGCCGCCGCCGGACATTCCGCCCAGCATCCAGAATCCCCAGAAGTCGTCACCGAACTCGGCGCGCACTTCTTCGATCAGGGTTTCGGTATAGAGATTGCTGGCCCACGGAATGATGCTTTGCAGTGGGCCGTCGAAGTTCCGCTGCGTGGCGCGCCCGATGGCAGCAACGTTGCCCGCACGCAAATCACCCAGGATCTCGTCGAGGATTCCGTACGCCTCGCGTCGTGCAACCCATTCGCGGTCCGAGCGCAGAAGGTATCGCTCGGTGACCATCTCGAGGATCGGGCCTACGTCCTGAGCCATTCCTCCGTGGACCAGCACGAGGCTGTCCTGGAGTTGGCGACGGGTTTCAGGGATCACCTCGGCAGTGTCGAGGATGCGGTGATTGGGAAGGAGTCTGCCGCGGCTGATGCCGAATTCTGTGTCGCCTTCGGATGCGGAGACCCCCTCAATCAGCTTGATGCCGGGCCAAACACCACCGGAGTCCTGCCACCCGCCGCCCGAACCGCCAAGCCACTCGCCAAGGATCGCGCGCGCAGCAACGACGCGACGTTCTGCTTCGGTAAGCGGGCCGGTGAGGGAGCCGGCCTGTCGCGTGGCGCGCATGCATACAGAGATCAGCGACGCTAACAAGTTGGTGGAAACCGCGAGCCGGGAGCCCTTCGGAATGTTGTTGACGTGGCTCACGATTTCCAGGCCGTATCCATCACGGTCCATCAGTTGACGGAGCAGATCGGAGAGAGGCTGATCGGAACCTTCAAGGCCGGCGGGCACAATTCCCGAAGCGATTACGGCCGCCTTGAGAAGACCAAGATAGTCGCGGCCGAAGTCGAACATTTCCTGAAGTTCGCAGATCTCCACGCTGGCATCGAGGTCGACGCTGACGAGACGGATGACAGGACGATCGATGACGCGGAGGTACGCTTCGACGGGCGGTTTCGGGTCTGGCGTGCTGGAACCATGGACCGCGAGGTTGATGGAGACGTTGAGGACACGCGCCCACTCGGGCAGGTCCATGCCGAGGAAAAAAATGTCGCTCCATCCGCTATGACTGAGGTCCATGCGCACGGGGGTGGATTCGTGCAGGATAGGAAATGGTGCGCCTGGAGCGGATGGGAAGAGTTCGCGGCGAAGGCGCAAAGCGTAATCAGCCGGATGACCGGTGCGAAACATCCATTGGTTGCCGCGCAGGGAGCGCACGCTGCGCCGCACCTGATCGGCGAGCGTCTGGAACGCGAGACCACGGTAGGCAGAGGCGAGCGCACTGGAAAGGCCGTCGCTCGGTCCGTGCTCGGATTGGGCAGCGAGGAAGATGCTGATGGCTTCCTCGTATCGCCGGTTCAGGAGGCGTTCGACGCCGGGGTAGGGTATCAGCGTTTCGGATGAAGATGTTTTTGGCCGGAGTGGCAGATGAAAGCGATGAATCGCATAAAGAAAGAAGAGCGCACGAACGCGATCGTAGAGGTTGTCGCTGGCGTGACGTCGGAATTCGAGGTCTGACGCTTCGGCGATCAGTTCAAGTGTCGAGGCGCTTGAGCAGAAGCTGTTAAGAGAACAGTTGCGTATTTTGGGATCTGTCGAGGTGATGATGCCCCATAGCTTGCCCACTACTCCGCTCCCTTCTCGGAGAACATCTCGCGCGTAGCCAGCACCTGGAGCAATTCAGTGAGAACTCTATCGCGGTCGCGTCCGTGCATGGCGAGCGCAAGTTGGGCGGCGAAGAGGCCGTATTTGACGCCCACGTCATAGCGGGCGCCGTTGTGGATCATGGCCAGGTACTTTTCGCGCTGGGCCAACTGCGTGAGGGCTGATGAAAGACTGGGGCGGTCCGCAGAGGGATCGGCAAGCATGGTGGAGAGGATATCGAAGAGTGTGGGAGTGAGAACGTGCATGCCATAGAAGCAGAGATATTGGCCGCTTCTAAGGCCGGGAACAATCAGTCGTTGCTCCGCTTCGGTGGGTGTGGGCTTTTCCAGAACGGTTTCGACGCGATAGAGACCCGATCTGCCTGGGACTGGTTGTCCGCCGACTGTTCCGAAAAAGGGAAGGAGGTTTTCGCGGGTGACCTGCACGCTTGAGATGGAGCATCCTTCGGCATTGGCCGCGTCGACCAGACGCCTGGCGGAACCGCTGGATTCAGGTCCTACATAGATGTGATCCCCGACGCAATGCAGGAATGGTTCACTCCCGACAAAATTGCGAGCGCAGAAGACTGCGTGAGCGTAACCTCGCGGTTCCTGCTGCGGGATAAATGTGAGGCGAACGGAATCATCGGCGACGAGCTTGGAATAAGCTCCTTCATCGCCAGGGGAGACGACGATACAGATGTCGTGGATGCCGGCGCGAGAAGCTTCCCCGACCACGAGGCTTAGTACGGATCGTTCGTGACCCTGCTGATCAATGAGCAACTGCATGGGCAGTGTCCTTTGACCGGGACCGGCTGCAGTAATCACGGCTTTTCTAATCTGCATGTCGAGAATGTTTTCACCTCGACCGCATAGTGTTCAACCGGGAAGAAATGAGGAGGGATCGCTTAGTGCTGAGCGTTGAGCCCCGGCCAGGTGCGATCGCCTGGGGTAGCGTCGGTTTCGGTGGTGGCGCTCCGGAGGTGATATTCGTGCAATTGCAGGGCGGTAATAGGTTTTTCAAAGCCGGTGGGTTCTTCATCCAGTTTGACGCGCACTTCAGGTGTGCCGGCGAAGTAGGCGGCGAGAGTGAGGCCGACGACGCCTGCTCCTGCTGCTATGCCGCGCAAGAACCCATTGAAGCTTCTCCGGGCTGTCAATCATGAAGCTCCAGGCGAGGAACGCAAAAGCGATCCACAATCCGAAGAATTCAGCAATCAGAGCCCGAGGGCCGTCGACAGATGGATCTTTGTCGATACGCATCGCGTTGCCGATGATAGTTGCGACTGCGAGCATTGCGGAGAGAAGCCCGATTCCGATGAAGCTGAGCAGATGCTGAAGCATAATCCTGGACCCTCCCGGTTCCCGGGCAAAATCGCACAAACTCTCATCGACTAATGGGGCCGTGAAGCTACTCATATGGCCGCAATCTAGTTTTGACGTAATTTTCTAAAGATGGGTTGTGTCAGGCTTTACCGCGCGCGTCGCGTTCGATGAGGAACAAGATGCTGATCTCAATCAGGATGCTTCTGAATCACCGGCCGTCGGTATGGACACGGATCGCGTCCACGGATCGCGGAGAAGAGAGCAGAGGCCGAGGTCGTTGCCGTAGCGCTCAGCTTCGACCTGAGCCATCTGGATAGCTTTGGGCATGCCCTTGAAGGCGGGGACGGCGTCGGAGCCCATGATCTGCGGTGAGACGAACAGGTGGACACGATCGACCAATCCCTCGGCGAGCAACGCGGTGTTGAGGCGCGTGCCGGTTTCGGTGAGGAGGGTGAGGATACCTTCGGCGCCGAGCTGGTCGAGGACTCTGCCCAGGGAGACTCTTCCGGTTTCGGCGGGAAGCACTTCGACGCGAACCCCGCGGTTGCGAAGTTCATTGGCGCGGGCTTCATCTCTGGAGACGGTGAAGATGACGACGTCGTCCTGTACGCCGCGGACCATCTTCGAGTCGAGAGGCATGCGCAGGGCGGAATCGAGCACGACGCGAAGCAGGGGACGGCGACGGCGGAGACCGCTGCGGTCGGTGAGCATGGGGTCGTCGGCGAGAACGGTGTCGACGCCGGTAAGAGCTGCGTCGGCCTGCCAGCGGAGAGGCTGGACAGCGGCGCGGGCTTCTTCGCTGGTAATCCAGTAGGGCTCGCGGGCGGTGTGCAAGCCGGGCGGCGGAGCGATGCGGCCGTCCAGGGTCATGGCGACCTTCATCAGGACCAGGGGGCGCTTGTGCTGTATCCAACGGGCGAAACCTTCGTTGATGCGGCGGGCTTCTGCTTCACAGACCCCGATTTCCGTCCGAAGGCCCGCTGCCCGCAGGGCCTCCATGCCGTGGCCGGTGACGTTGGGGTTGGGGTCCCCTGTGGCGGCGACGACGCGGGCGAGGCCGGCGGCGATGAGCGCCTGGGTGCAGGGGCCGGTGCGTCCGGTGTGATTGCAGGGCTCGAGCGTGACGTAGGCGGTGCCTCCGCGGATACGATCTTCTTTCTGGCGCGTGATGCCGTGCTGCTTCGCTTCATTGAGGGCGACGACTTCAGCGTGGTCGAGGAGGTCGTACTCGTGCCAGCCCTCACCAATGACCTGCCCGGCGCGGTCGAGGATGACGCAGCCGACGGCAGGGTTGGGCGACGCAACACCGATACCGCGGCGTGCGAGCTCCAGGGCGCGTTGCATCCAGTGGGTGTCTTGATCGGGAGTGGTCATGATCGTTCTACGGTTAAGAAGAATGTTACCGGAGCAAAAGGCGTCGACTAAGACTTTGATGAAAAGCAGATCCTTGGCTTACCAGCGCCAGGCAGAAGAAAGCGCTTAGGTCCCCGGGTGCTCGGGCAACAGAGCTCACCAGAAGCTTCGTCCTGAAGCGACTCAGGCTAGCCCAGCAACGCGTCGACGAAAGCTTCCGGGGAAAATTCCAAGAGATCGCTCATCTTCTCGCCTACGCCTACGAAGCGGACGGGGAGGTTGAGTTCGCGGGCAATGGCCACAGCGATGCCGCCCTTGGCGGTGCCGTCGAGTTTCGTCAGGACAATGCCGGTGGCGCCGGCGGATTCCGTAAACTGGCGGGCCTGCTGAAGGCCGTTCTGGCCTGTGGTGGCATCCATGACGAGGAGGACTTCGTGGGGTGCGCCGGGGACGAGCTTCGATGCGGTTCGGCGCATCTTGTCGAGTTCGTCCATGAGGCCGGACTTGGTGTGAAGGCGGCCGGCGGTGTCGACGATGAGTTCGGCGATGTTGCGCGCCTTGGCGGCGCTGGCTGCGTCGTAAAGAACGGCCGCTGGATCGCCGCCCTGGCGGGTCTTGATCATTTCGACGCCGCTGCGCGAGGCCCAGATTTCAAGCTGCTCGATTGCAGCCGCTCGAAATGTATCTGCGGCGCACAAAAGCACGGAGTGCTCCTGCGCGCGGTACCAGGAGGCGAGCTTGCCGCTGGTGGTGGTTTTGCCGGTGCCGTTGACTCCGACGAGAAATGTCACCTTCGGCGGCAAGGCGGGGGTGACCACCGGACGTATGGGAGCACGGAGGATCTCGACCATGTGCTGCTTGAGCAGGTCGCGGAGTTCTTCGCCGCCTTCGATTGCCTGCTTGCGGGCGCGTTCGCGAAGGGCGTCGATGATTTCCGTGGTGGTCTGGACGCCAATGTCGCTCATGATGAGCGCGGTTTCAAGTTCCTCGAGGGAGGACTCGTCGACTTCGCGAGTAAGGGCGACGATGTCGTTGATGCGGGAGGAGAAATTTTCGCGAGTGCGCGTGACGGCTTCGCGCATGCGGGAGAAGAAGCCGGATTTCTGGACTTCTTCACCGGCCTCTTCGGCGGCAAGGGCTTCCTGAGCTTTCTTTTTGTCTTCTTCGTCGTATCCGGTAAAAAGCGTAATCATCGAGACGTATCCAGCTTTAAGTTTATCGGGTTTAGCTGCTTGGGGCGAACAGCGCTTATCCCAACGAATTGCCGGCCGACCGGGTGAGTGCTACAAACTTCCGGTTCGTCACTTTTGCACAGTCGGGCCTTGATGAGCCAAGAGGCTATGGAGAAGAATCTCAAGACAGCCCGCGCATCTCCGAAAGGGGGTGCCTTCGCGGGAGGAGGCCTGATCAGATGAGCAAGGTTCGTGTGCTGGTGGGAACGCGGAAAGGCGCGTTTATTTTGTCGTCAGACGGTAAACGAAGCGATTGGGACGTGAGCGGGCCCTTCTTTGCAGGGTGGGAGATCTACCACATGAAGGGTTCGCCGGTGAATCCGGAACGGATCTATGTCTCGCAGACGAGCGGGTGGTTCGGGCAGCTGTTCCAGGCTTCGGACGATGGCGGAAAGACGTGGTATCAGCCCGGAGTAAAACCGGAGGAGGCCGGCGCACCGCAATGGCCGCCGGTGAAGAGCAATCGCTTCGTGTATGACTCGTCGGATGAGACCGGCAAGCCGCTCACGACTCATCAGTGGTACGACGGAACGCAGCATCCCTGGGAGTTCAAGCGGGTGTGGCACGTCGAGCCTTCCCTGACCGATCCAAACACCGTGTATGCGGGCGTGGAGGATGCCGCGATCTTCCAGTCGACCGACGGCGGTGCGAACTGGAGCGAGATGCCGGGACTGCGTGGTCATGGAACGGGTCCGCATTGGCAGCCGGGCGCGGGCGGGATGTGTCTGCACACGATCATCCTTGATCCGAGTAATCCGGACCGAATCTTTATCGCGATTTCAGCGGCGGGAGCGTTCCGCACCGATGATGGCGGGAAGACGTGGAAGCCGATCAACAAGGGACTGAGATCGCAGTTCATTCCGGATCAGGATGCGGAGGTTGGGCACTGCGTTCATCACGTCGCCATGAATCCGAAGCGGCCGAATACGCTATTCATGCAGAAGCACTGGGACGTGATGCGTTCGGACGATGCAGGCGACAGCTGGACCGAGATCAGCGGGAACCTGCCGACAGATTTCGGTTTTGTGATCGATGTGAATTCGAATGAGCCGGAGACGGTGTACGTGGTGCCGATCAAAAGCGACTCGGAACATTTTCCGCTGGACGGCAAGCTGCGCGTGTATCGCAGCAAGAGCGGCGGGAACGAGTGGGAGGAGCTTGCGAAGGGCCTGCCGGAGAAGGACTGCTACGTCAACGTGCTGCGCGATGCCATGGCCGTGGACAAGCTCGACACGTGCGGCGTTTACTTCGGCACTACCGGCGGGCAGGTGTACGTGTCGCCTGATGGCGGCGACAACTGGAAAGCGATCGTGCACGACTTGCCGGCGGTACTGTCCGTTGAGGTGCAGACGATACCGTAACCGAGAAAGGTATTCCCAGGTCTCAGAATCGAGACCTGGGGCACCCACCGTGAGGCCAGGTTGAATTCTGCGAATAAGGTCGAGTTCAGATTCCTTATCACTTGCGCAACCTGGCGCGGGTGGATGGGGAGTTTGTGCTTGATGTCGAAGGGCCAGTGACGATCCGCACGATGATGGATGCGCTGGAGGCGCGATATCCGATGCTGTGCGGAACAATACGCGAGCATGACACGCACAAAAGGCGAGCATTTCTGCGGTTCTTCGCCTGCGAGGAGGATCTGTCGCATCAATCCCCGGATGTAGAACTGCCGGAGGCGATTGCTTCGGGAAAGGAACCGTTTCTCATTATCGGGGCGATTGCGGGAGGGTGATGAGTCTGATCTTTGCGGCTCGCCACAATCGTTCAATAACCAGACCTTAAGCGAGGAGATAGCGCTTGAGCGGCTCCCAGTAGCGCTCGTGCCAGCCGGGATCGAGGTGGCCGAAATCGCCTTGCGTGAAAGCCAGTGTGGTCAAGGACTAGGGTTGTGCTTGTTGCCCTGCGCTTTCAGCTCGAAATGAACAAGGGAGTAGAAGCCTGGTTCCCAGGAAACTTCTCGCCATGCCTGTACAATCCGCTGAGCGGGAATCAACTCCACGTTTCTGCCTTCAATCAACCCTCCGAAAGTTTTGAATGCTCCGCCCGCAGTCGGGTCGATTCTCGCCGACAGGCCGGTCACTGCGGCAAACTGCCTCTCATCCATCAGAACTTCGAAGACTCGCTTCGGCGGCGCAGGCAATTCGATCTGCTGGTGCAGAGAGGTACGGAGCGCATCGTTGGTCTTGGCCGTGGTTTCATGCGTGTCCGGTTGCTGCCCGGCCGCAATACATCCGAACGTGCCGATAGCTCCGGCAATCATAGCCATTGTGTCGCGTCTGGTGGAAAGGCCGATATCCGGTTTCATGCGACCTCACTCATCGGGGGGAAGATTATCCATCGGAACACGTGAGTGAAAGAACTGCAAGTGACTGCCTTAATAGCTGTTGTCTTAGTGTTCGCCTTTGCCGGGCCGTAGCATCAATTCCCGAATCGCTTCGCGCGGATCTTTGCCCTCTTCGAGGATCAGTTCCATTTGCTCAGTGATTGGCATCTCGATTCCGCGCTCGCGGGCCAGTCCCAGAGCGGCCTTTGTGGTCAACACGCCTTCGGCAACCTTGCCCCCCAGGCTCTCGAGAATCTCGGGGAGCTTGCGTCCCTGGCCGAGCGCCTGGCCTACGGTGCGATTGCGGGAGAGAGAGCCTGTGCAGGTAAGCACGAGGTCCCCGACACCACTCAATCCTGCAAGGGTTTCGCGCCGGCCGCCGCAAGCCACTGCGAGTCGCGTGATTTCAGCGATGCCGCGGGTGATGAGAGCCGCGGTGGAGTTGTGACCGAGACCCATGCCGACCGCTACTCCGGCGGCTATGGCGATTACGTTTTTGAGCGCACCGCCGAGTTCTACCCCAATGACGTCGCTTGAAGTGTAGAGGCGCAGGGTTTCGGAGCTGAATTCCTGCTGGATGAACTGTGCGATCTGAGGATCGCTGAATGCGACCGTTATGGCTGTTGGCTGTCCCTGGGCGACTTCGATGGCGAAGCTCGGGCCGGAGAAGGCGCCGATGGAAACGAGGATACCGGCGGGTTCCAGGACCTGAGAGATCACCTGGGTCATGCGCAGATGAGTTTGCTTTTCGACGCCTTTGGTAGCGCTGACGATGAACTGGCCATTGTGGAGCTGGCCTCTGACGCGTTGCAGGGTTGGTCGCAGAAACTCTGACGGGATTACAGAAACCACAATCTGCGCTTCTGCAAGGGGGTCGAGATCGGCGGTGATGGCGAGATCGGCGGGTAACGGAATGCCCGGCAGGAAGAGCGTGTTTTCACGGGCGCTCTCGATCGCGCGGGCTTCCTCTTTGCTGTGCGCCCAGAGGGTGACTTCGTGACCTCCCCGCCGGGAGAGAGCTAGAGCAATTGCCGTGCCCCACGCTCCTGATCCAAGAACGACGATGCGGCTCATGCGGGTTTGCTCTCCTGACGGCGTGAGCCGAAGCGGTTTTCAGTCCCAGTGACGAGGCGGCGGATGTTGGCATGATGCTTGAGGATAATGAGCGACGCCACGATAATCTGCGCCGCGATGAAGAAGGCTGGCTTGTCTCCGTGGACAAGAAAGTACGCGAAGATCGGGAAGCTGCCGGCGCCGAGGATGGAGGCGAGAGAGACGTAACGACTAAGGATGAGCACGATGAAGAACAGAGCGATGGAGGAGAGAGCGGCCCAGGGGGCGGCGACGAGGAAGACGCCGAAGCCGGTAGCAACGCCTTTGCCGCCGCGGAAGTGTAGCCAGACGGGAAACATGTGACCGAGGACGGCGACGACGGCGGCGAGGGCTTCGATGTTACGCGGGGGAATTGCAGAGGCGAAATGTGGCGCGAATTGCGCCGCGATTTCGACGGCCGCAGCGCCTTTCAGCGCGTCGAGTATGAAAGTCGCGATGCCGAGACCCTTCCCGCCGGAGCGGAGCACATTGGTGGCACCGATATTTCCACTGCCAACTGAGCGGATGTCTTCATTGCGGAACAGCCTGACCAGCAGATAGCCGGTCGGGATCGACCCGAGCAGATAAGAGGCAACAACAAGCAGACAAATTGCCAGGAACATTCCAAGCAGAAGTTTAGCAGGAAAGGCGGCGCGGAAATTTCGCGCCGCCTCCACGGCCGCGAAACGAAGACTTCGGCTAGAAGCGTTCGTCGGCGGAGGGGCCGAACAGAGCCGGAACTTTTGCTTCGAGCAGGCGCAGGTAGACGGTGAGCTGGCCGCGATGATGTGCCAAATGGCTGAAAACGGAGTCGGCGATCATGACACCGCGCGGATTTCGGGAGACAGGATTTCCCCCTATTTTAAAAGCCCATGGTTTGGCAAGATGTTCGTCGTTAGAGGACTGGAGAGCTTTACGGGCTTTCTCGATCGCGCTTTCAAGGCTTGCGAGGAGTTCGGCCTTTCCAGAGATAGGTTTTGTGCGGAATTCGGCGCCCTCCGGGGAATCGAGGTTGAGCTCATCGCGATCGATGATCAGAGCAATCCAGCCGAGCATGGTGGCAACCACCGAAGCCAGGTAGCCGAACTCCATCGAGCGCGGGTGTGGTTTGAAGTCGTCATGTCCTTCGGGGACGCGTTCGATGGTTTTGCGGGTCGAGGCGGCCTCGCGGTCAAGCTGAGCGAGGAAGTATTCCTTAAGAATCATCGAATCTCCTTTGATGAGCTCGGCTTAAAGGTTTTCTCTAGGCAGCGCTGTGAATCAACTCGTGGTATCGCGAGGGGCTGCCAAATTTAAAGAGCGAGTACCAGGCGTCGAGGGCGGGGCCGCTGTAGAGGTCGAGGACCTTGAAGATTTCACGTGCGAACTCGAGGGGTGCTGTTCCGGAAGCGGTGATCAGGCCCTCATCGCGCACTGCTGGAGCGTCGCAGTAGAACTTGCCTCCACGATAGGCAGTGGCAGCGAGGTAATCGCGACTGTCGCTGGTGTGGTGGAAGTCGTCGAGCATTCCCGCGCAAGCCAGCGCGAGGGTTGCAGCGCTGATGGCTGCGACAGGGATGCCCTCGATGAAGAAGACGCGGGCGAGATCGACAGCGGCTGAGTTGGCGCCGGATTCCCACGCGTCGCCGCCGGGGAGGATCAGCATGGCTGCATCGCTCGTCTCGACCTCAGAGAGGCTGAGATCGGGCAGGATGCGGACGCCGCCCATTGTCGTTACGGGCTCACGCGTGATTCCGACGGAAACGACTCGATACCGGCCGGGGTTTCTCTGAAAGCGAGGATTATGGATGGCTGCGATGGCGAAGGAAGCTTCCCAGTCTGCCATCGAGTCGAAGATGAAGAGATAAACGTTGTGGGCGAGCATCGGGTTGACCTCCGGCTGACAAAGAAAATCATCGCCTTGGATATATGACGAAGAGTGTCATATATGATCTGGGAAAGTAACTTTGTTGAGGAAAAACTCAAAAAACGCGAGTTTCCCGAGATGAAGGCTGATCGGATGATGTCGGTATTGTTGTTGCTGCAGGCGCGGGGACAGGTGACGGAGCGCGAGCTGGCGGAGCAACTGGAAGTATCGCAGCGGACCATCCATCGAGACCTCGAGGCGCTGAGCGCGGCGAGGATTCCGGTGTCGGCAATTCGGGGCGCACAGGGGGGATGGCAACTGGAGAAGGGCTGGCGGACGCAGGTCCCGGGGCTGGATGAGTCAGAGTTGCGCGCCCTGCTGATGGCGCAGCCGCGGACATTAGGGAATCAGGAGATGGCGGCGGCCGCGCAGAGTGCCCTGAACAAGCTGATGGCAGCGATGCCGGAGGGCATGAAGGCGCAGGCGGCACATATGCAGCAGCGGCTCCATGTGGATCCGACAGGTTGGCGGAATACGGGCGAGGATATTTCGATGCTGACGCTGGTGCAGGAGGCAGTGTCGCGCGATCGGAAGCTGACGTTTGAGTACACAAAGGCGGATGGAGAGGAGTCAGGCAGGACGGTGGATCCGCTGGGGCTGGTGTCGAAGGGATTGAGCTGGTACCTGGTGGCGCGGACAGCGAAGGGGATTCGAACCTTTCGGGTTTCCCGGATGCGGAAAGTAACGATGCTGGCGGTCCAGTTTGAGCGGCCTGCGCGGTTTGACCTGGCGGAGCACTGGAAGGCGGCGACGGCGGAACTGGATCGGAAGAGAGCTGGTTTTCGAACGATGTTTGTCTCTGAAGCCGGAGAGCGTGCGGCGCATTCAGTCGTGGTGCGTGACACGGGAGGCTTCTCGTGAGTGGGAGAGGAAGGCGGGAGAGGGCAGAGTTGCGCTGGAGGTGGATTTCGATGATGAAGGGATGGCGCGGTTCTTTGTAATGGGGATGGGAGCGGCGGTGCGTGTGCTCGAGCCGGAGGGGTTCAGGGAGTGGGTTGCGCGGGAGTCGAGGGAAGTGGCGGCTGGGCTCGTGCCGGAGTGACGAGATTTCAATGCCGAGGCTGGGACATTCGGCGTATACTTCGTGCGCTCCCCGGATGCTTGGAACAGATTTCCCTGAAAGGACCAATGTATGCCCAGTTATCTCGTGCAGGTTTCGTACAACTCAGAGGCGGTTGCGGCGCTGGCGAAGAAGCCGCAGGATCGGACCGTTGTGGTCGGCAAGGTGGTTGAAAAGCTTGGCGGCACGTTGAAGGGTGCCTGGCTGTGTTTCGGCGATTACGACACGGTGGTGGTGGTGGATTTGCCAGATAATGTGAGCGCGGCGGCGTTTGCGATGGCGATCAGCGCAGGTGGGTCGTGCAAGACGGTGAAGACGACGCCGCTGATGTCGGTCGAGGAAGGCCAGGCGGCGATGAAGAAGGCCGGAGGGGTGGGGTATAAGCCGGTGGCGAAGTAAATCGGATTGGACCGGCGGGCGACAAATAAGATGACGCTCGCCGGTCGGATTCCTTTTTTACTTTCTAGAGGTCACAGCTGGAAGTGCCGCAGGCGATCGCGAGCAAGATCGACTTCGGGAACCAAGATAGCGATGTGAGCGGCCTTCAGCGGCACGGTCAAGGGCAAGGTGGTAAGTCGCTTCGCCGTCTTGGTTGAGCGGCCCCTGGGAGAGCTTTCCAAGGTCAGCTTCAAGGAGCCCTGGGGCGGGCATGAGTCTCAACCAGTCCGGATACAGCAACCTCCATCACACGTGGCTCCAATCTTCCCGCGTATGACTTCGGAGCTTACCTGTTCGAAGCCGGATTCACCTTCGCGTCGATCAGTGTTCCCGGTATAAGCTATTGCACCTCCCTTCAGATCGTAGGCCATAAGCGACGCGAAATGTTCACGGTCGAATTCACTTTCGCGTTCGCCAGTGCAGATGGATCGACTGCTTTCAATGCGACTGGCACATCAGGGAGAAGTTGCCGAGTCGCCGATGAGGGCATCGCAGTAGACGGGCTCCAAAGGTGCTGTACGCGAAGAGTGTTTGGCCCGACGTTCCCGTTCCGACTAACTCCTCTGGATGAACGGTCTTCTGCGCCAGGACTGGTGTCGAAATCACAAGAACATACAACATGCTCCAAAGAATTTTGATCTTCATCTCGTCACCCCACGGTTCATGAAGTGATCGTAGAGGGTAAGCGAAGAGATCAGGACAACGATGAGTACACTTTCGCAAGTGTCAACTTGCGATCAATCCACCATGAGTTCGCCGGGAAGAATGGGCCGCGTGCGCGGGAGTGCTCCGTTGTAGGCGAATTTGCCCATAAGGAAGAGCAGGCTGGCGTAGATGACGAGCTTGATGAGGCTTCCGGTGCGGGTGAGAGGGAGCGTCTTCCAGAGGATGAGGAGGATGGTCTGGGAAATGGTGACGGCCCAGACGGAGCCGTAGAAGTAGCGGCGCTCGATGCCTTCATTTTTTGTGGATTTGCCGACGCGGGGCAGCTTTCCGAATGCGCCGAGAAGAAGAATCAGGATAGCGAGCGGGAAGTAGACGTACTGGTAAAGCTGCTTCATGGTCCATACGCCGGTGATGACGGCGATGACGAGTCCGGCGAGATTGAGGAAAGCGAAGTTGATAACAGCATTCCACGCGAAGGTGTAGCAGACCTTGCGGTAGAGGGGATTGGGGCGGTCCTCATCGAAGCGGAGGATGTAGGGGGCGGGCTCGCAGCCGGGAAGCTGACCTTTCAGTCCGGCGATGCCTGTTCCGAGGAGGACGAGAGCAAGCCAGGCGCCGTTGGCTTTGCTGAAGCCGTGAGCGAAAAGGCTGAAGACCAGGGGGCCGGGCGCGAGGAAGAACACCCAGATCCAGATGGGCCAGTGAAGAACGCGGTAATAGCCTTTATTGCGGGTGCGCATCTTGCGGGCGTCCGCATATTCAATCCTGCCGCTGTATTGCATAGGTGAAGTTTTTCAAAGGTGACGTTAGTGACGTCAAAGCGCGTTTAAGGACGCAGTTCTCACCCAGCGACAAAAATCGCCTCTTGGGCGGGCAGTCGGTCATCAAGGATCGGATAACACCGTCCGAGAAGAGTCAGGCTTTTGCGCCGCGGCGTTCACGGCCGCTGAAAAGATAAATGGCGGCGCGAAGTTCGAGCAGCGGATCCGCAGATGGCTCGATTCCGTCCACACGCGGAATGGGATCGAAGATGATGCGTTTTTGTTGCACAAGGCTGTCTTCGAGAACACTTGTCAGCTCGATCGTGCCGAACTCGATGAGTTCGCGATCTTCCGGCCAGTGAATGGTGGCGTCGTCGGTAACATCGCCCGGCGCAGCGATCTGGACGAAGATCGTGAAGCGGATGGGCGACTGCTTTACGCGGTGTTCGATCTCTTCGAAGTGGTGATTTTCGCGGAGCGTGGAAAGCTTGTCGTCGCTGAGATAGTCGTTGCCCTCTTCGGGAACGATGCGATAGCGGCCGTGGCGGGCTTCGCCGGCAGCATTGGTGAAGCGGAAGGCGGTCACGCCGAAGTAGGTATCGCGCGCGAGGCTTGATGGGAACGGTTTAGGCGTCTGCACGAATCGGAGTGCGGCAGGATGTGTGCCAAGGAATTGCTCGATTGGTTTGGGCGAGGGAACTTCGGGGCCGCTGGCCGCTGCGGCTTTGAGGAATTCCAGGAACTCGTATCCGTCGCGCGTGGGGAAGCCGTCGGTGGAGTGGCTGACGATATCGGTATGGACGTGTTCGGCGAGATTGAAGCGGATGGCGAAGCCGCGGGGATTGGCTTCGGGTGCGCTGTCGGGGATCTCGGGTAGGCCGGTCGAGTTTGAGAAGCGCACGGTGACGGGAGTGGATTCGCGCTGGATGTGCGGCGCTTTGGTGAGAGCGGACGCACCCTGGGCGGGCTTGAAGGTACCGCTGAGCATCAAGCCCTTGGCATGCGCGGGACGGAAGCCGGGATGCGGTCCGAATATCTTGTGGAACTGCGCGAGCAGATCGTTGGCGAGGGCGACAACGCGTTCGTCATTGGGCAGAGGCATGGGGAGGTCTCCGTTCGAGTCGGTATAGAAAGCTTACTGACATTGCCGATGCAGCAGTAGAGAAGATAAAGCACGTGGGCTGCTCGATCGGCAAAAATCCGTTCGAAATCTGCAGGTCGGGTTCTACATCAGTTTGCGGCGGACGAGGTCAAGGGCCTGCTGGCTGGCCCACTCGCGAATGCGATTGCGGTCGCCCCGGAAGTTGCGCTCGAAGGCGTCTGTGCTCTGGGTGTCGCTGACGGCGATGTAAACACGCCCTACTGGTTTGGTTTCGGTGGCACCGGTAGGGCCGGCAATGCCGGTGATGCCGAGGCCGAGGGTTGCACCGGTCTTCTTGCGGATGCCTTCAGCGAGTGCAGAGGCGACTTCAGAGGATGCTGCGCCATGCTTTTCGATCAGTTCCGCGGGTACATCGGCGAAGGCGGTCTTCATTTCATTGGAGTAGACAACTGCGCCGCCCAGGAAGGATCGCGAACTGCCCGGAACCGAGGTGATTCGCTGCGCAACCAAGCCGCCGGTGCAACTCTCCGCTACCGCGAGCGTTGCCTGTCGAAGTCCAAGGTAGTACAGGACGATCTGCTCCAGGGACTCGCCCTCTGCCGAGTACATCCAGTCGTCGAGGGCCTCTTCCATCCTCGTGGCCAGCTCTTCGACCCGCTGCTCGGCTAGTTCTTTGTTTGCTTTGGTGCAGATCAGGGTTAGCTGAATATCGCCGGCGTGGGCGAGTATGGTGGTTTCGATATCGGTGTATGCGCCGTAGATGGGCGCCAGAAGCTTGTCAGCCTGCGACTCGGGGATCATCGCTGCTTTGAGCGTCCGCTTCGCCATATGACGCATGGGAACGATCTCGCGAAGACGGGGCATGCACTCGGTGTCAAAGAGCGGCTTACACTCGTGCGGCGGCCCGGGGATCAGAATGAGGACCTTCCGATAGCCGGAGTACAGGGTTTCGAGCCACTGGCCGGGAGCGCTTCCGTTGGGATTTGCGAGAAAACTCGCCCCTTCGATCAGGTCAGCCTGCTTGAGATTATTCTCCGGCATCGTGATACGCCATGAGGCGGCGCGTGCATGCAACGCGGCAACCTGGGGAGCATCGCGTCTCAGTTTGAGCGAGAGTGTCTCAGCTACGGCTTCCCGCGTAAGGTCATCCTCGGTTGGGCCAAGTCCACCCATCAGGATCACGACATCTGTGCGGCCCAGAGCGTTCTTGATGGCTCCGACAATGTCTTTCCTCCGGTCGCCGACGACGGTCTTAAAGGCTACGCTAACTCCCAATTCGTTGAGCTTCTCCGTGAGATAAAGAGAATTCGTATCCTGACGGTATGGTGTCAGCATTTCAGAGCCGACTGCGATGATTTCGGATTTCATGAAGAGCAGCCTTTAGCTTCTAGCCGTTTGCTATTAGCTTTGATGGTGACAAAGATAGCGATCTCGTTGCTGATATGTGTTCGGTGCGCAGTGGCAGAATTCCAGGTGCAGTAGCCTGGGGCTAAAAGACGCTCATGCCTTCGACTCCCAAGTCCACATCATAAACTGCGTCATTGTCAGCCAGAACCGTGGTGCCAAGAGGAGAAAAGGCCACTCCGACGAGGTTCGGGCCCGCGACTACGACGGAGGCCTCCCCGGAATTCGTGACGCGCACGAGGCCACGGCGGCCGTGCAGACTCGCGGTTACGTAAATATCGCCGTTTGCCGCGATTGCGAGACCTTGCGGGCGTCCGAGGCCCCGGTACCAAGGTTGGGCTTCACCATGGGTGTTGATAGCCCATATCACATCGTTTGAAGAGAGTGTCGGTCCGGTGACGTAGAGCGTGCCTGACCTGTCGACAGCGAGGTGATACGCCGCCACGCTTGGCTCGAGGGTCGCGTAAACAAAGATCTTTCGCTCTGGGTCGATTTTGAAGATTGTGCCACTGCGGTCGCCAACAAATAGATTTCCCTGCGCGTCGAATGCAGCTCCCGTAGCGACACCCATTCCTTCAGAGTAGAGAGTTGATTCACCGGCCCCGTCGATCCGATACACATTGCCTTCGGCGCGAGAGGTAACGAAGAGATCTCCCTCGGGGCTGAAGGCAAGGCCCGTCGCATTCAGAATTCCCGTAACAAATGGGGTGCCGCGGCCGTCGGGGCTCACACGGACTACGGAGACCGGGGTCTGCTTTCCTCGTTGACCGGAGATCGTTGCGTAGATCATTCCCGAGCGGCTCACGGCAGGGTTCGTCACCGGGTGGAGTCCGCTGGAGAGTTCTCGGGCGACTTTCAAAGGAGCCCCGTTGCTGACTCCAGTGGGGGTACGAACCTCGACGAGGCCGGTGGTCGCGCCTTCCGGGATACGAAATGCGATACGGCCGGGCCGACTCATCAGCACCATTGCGGGGTGAGTGCCAACCACGACGAGAGGTGGGCCGCTGGAGTGAGGGCCGAGGTGTGATCCCTTGAGTTCCACTTCGCCGCGAGGCAGAGCGGCTGCGGGAACAACTTCGTCTATCCGCGGTTCTGGTGTCATCTCTTCCCGTTCGGATTGGATGCGGGCACGTGGCATGAATTCTCAATGAATCCAGAGACGCAGCAACGATGCTACACCCAAAGCATACAGCCCCGCGGCGACATCATCGAATACGATTCCCCAGCCCTCGGGCAATCTCTCCAGGCGGCGGACTGGAAAGGGTTTGGTTATGTCGAAAAGGCGAAATAAAACGAGAGCAATCAACCCGTGACGCCAGTCTGCCGGGCTCCAGAGGAGGGTGATCCATTGACCCGCGACTTCATCGATTACAACAAATCCGGGGTCGTGACGGCCACTTTCGCGTGCGGCGATGGTGGCGGCGGGGACGCCTAAGGCGATGGAGAGAAGAATTCCAGCAAGGAGAAGCAGCAACAGCGTTTGAGGCGAGACGTGAAGGACAATGCCAGCCAGTGCCCAGATGAGGACGGCGGCAACGGATCCCCAAGTGCCGGGGCCGGGCTTGCCAAAACCAGCTCCAAACGAGGTGGCGATTGTCCACGCCCAGATAGTGCGGGTTTCAGCAGGAGATGCGGGGACGTCTGCGGGTTTATTCGTCGTCACGATTCCCGCCTCGCCCGCCCACTTCACCGAGATCTTCGAGTACTTCGGGATCGAGGACTGGCGAGCTGATCTTGTATACGCCCATTGCCCATTTTCCAAGGTCGATCTTGCGGCAGCGGTCTGAACAGAACGGGAAGTCCTCGCCCTTCGGACTGACAAGTTCGCGGCAAGTGGGGCAACGCAAAACCTTCGCGGATTTTTTCTTAGGTGCCATTTGAAAACTGCAATTAACCCCTTGGTTCTATCGTAACGCCACGGATCAGATGCGAAGGCGGCCCGGCGTTATCAGCCGGCAGATAAGGCCGGCGAACCAGGAGAACGAGGTCAGTTGACCCCGAGAGCAGGCGATGGGAAATTCGGTCTACAGCGCTGGACTTCGCGGCTTAATTTCCTGCAAGGGCTGCGGTGGCCAGAAACGAGTCGCCGTGATCGAAGCTCAGAGTGCTTCTGAGAGGATGCGGGCGACTACGTCGTAGTCATGGGCCTCGGTGACCTGGGCGCGGTAGAACTTGCCGGCCTCGAGCCCGTCGAGAGAGCCGAAGTCGTTGATGTAGACCTTGCCGTCGATTTCAGGCGCGTGGAACTGAGTGCGGCCCTCCCAGAGCAACTCTGTCTCGGAACTCTCGCCTTCTGCGAGGACCAGGAGTTCGCGGCCGATCCATTGCTGCTTAGCCTGACGGGAGATCTTCTGTTGAAGCTTCATCAGGCGGCGCTTGCGGGACTCGATGGTGCGGTTGGGGACCTTGCTGTCGAGCGCGTGGGCCTTTGAACCTTCTTCGTCGGAGTAATTGAAGACGCCGAGCCAGTCGAACTTAGCTTCAGCAATGAACTGCTCCAAAAGATCAAAGTCCGAGGAGGATTCGCCGGGGAAGCCAACGATAAAGGAGGTTCGCAGGGCGATCCCAGGAACAGAGGCGCGGACTTTTTCAATGGTTTTCAGGAAAATCTCTGCTCCGGCGCCACGCTTCATGCGCTTGAGTACATCGGGAGAGGCATGCTGCAAGGGGACATCGAGGTATTTGCAGATGTTGTCGTGTCTGGCGATCGTGTCCAAAAGTCTGCCGGTGATGCGGTTCGGATAGGCGTAGAGAAACCGGAGCCACCGGAGACCTTCGATGCCGGCGAGAGTGTCCAGAAGTTGTGCAAGTCCATCCTTGAGGCCGAGGTCTTCGCCGTAGCAGGTAGTGTCCTGGCCGATGAGCGTGATTTCCTGCACGCCGGAAGCGACGAGGCGTTGTGCCTCGGCAACGACGGATTCGAATCGGCGGGAGCGAAACTTGCCACGAAGATTTGGGATTACGCAGAAGGTGCAGGGGTGGTCGCAGCCTTCGGCGATCTTGATGTATGCAGACGTACGGCCTGTGGAAAGAAGGCGAGGTGTGTCTTCGTTGTAGAGGTAAGTGGGCAGCAGATGAGCGGCGCCCTGCCAATCTTCTCGGCTGAAGCGCCCCTGGCGCTCGCGGTGATCGCCCTCCGGCCTGAATTCGGTCTTATGAGTTCCTGCACCAGCCTCGCGGCCTTCGCGGACCTCGGAGTTTCCGTTCGTGACAAGGATATTGAACGGCGAGGCTACCGTGACCGGGCGGACGATGCCGGCGGCGTCGAGGATGGACTCAAGCTCACCGGTGCCGACGACGGCATCAACTTCCGGAATGCTCTTGCGGATTTCGTCGCGATAACGCTCGACGAGGCATCCAGCGACAATCAGCTTTTTGGCCTTGCCTTCGGTTTTGTAGCGAGCCATTTCGAGGATGGTGTCAACGGATTCCTGCTTGGCGGTATCGATGAAGCTGCAGGTGTTGACGACAAGAATCTCGGCCTCTTCGGGACGAGAGGTAAGGCGGGCGCCGCCGCGGTCGAGAAGGCCCATCATGACCTCGGAATCGACCAGGTTTTTGGGGCAGCCCAACGAAACAAAGCCCACGGTGGGAGCCGTGGGTTGGGAAGATTTGCTCACCTTTCTATTGTAGCTGGAATGTGATTTTGGAGAAGACCGAACAGTTGTGCCCGGGCACAACGGGAACGGTTCGCAGGTGATAAAATCAGTCAGTGCCGGGTCCTACGCGACGTAATCCCGCCAACCCCGCCAGGTCCGGAAGGAAGCAACGGTAACGGGCTAGTACGGGCGCAGTAGGTCACCCGGTACTTTTTTGCGACCATTGGTCATTATTTTTTTGATTGGTTTGGGCCGGGCTGCCTCCCCAACAACCTTGCTCGCCGCCGTAAGATGGTGTGTTGCCAGCGGTTTGCCCTGGATGGCGCCGCAAGGAGAAAAGCATTGAGTCTCGCCGTGCGTCCCGTGGTGGGTAGGCGCGCCAAAATCAGCGCCCTTGGAACTTACGTCCCCCCGAAAGTCCTTACCAATCAAGATCTCGAAAAATTGGTGGACACCAACGATCAGTGGATCGTGGAGCGCACCGGTATTCGTGAACGCCATGTGCTCGAGCCGGGCAAGGGCGTAAGCGACATTTGCGTGGAAGCAGCCAAAAAGGTACTTGCCAAGCGCGGCATTGCGGCCAGTGAGCTGGAAGTCATCATCGTCGGGACGGTAACGCCCGACATGATGTTCCCTTCGACCGCTTGCCTGGTGCAGGACAAGCTTGGTGCTAAGGGGGCGTGGGGATTCGACGTTTCGGCTGGTTGTTGCGGCTTCGTCTTTGCGTTGCAGGCGGGAGTGAAGCTGGTTGAGAGCGGAGCTCACTCCAAGGTTCTGGTGTGCGGTGTGGACGCCAACACGCGGATGACCGACTACACGGATCGTGCCACTTGCGTGCTTTTTGGAGACGGCGGAGGAGCTGTGCTGATCGAGCCGGCCGCAGAGGGTGAGATCGGGATGATCGATTTCATTCACGAGGTAGATGGTTCAGGTGGTGTTGCCTTGAATCTGCCGGCAGGAGGCAGCCTCAATCCGTCGACGCACGAAACGGTTGATAAGAAAATGCATTACATCCACCAGGATGGTCAGGCTGTCTACAAGTTTGCCGTGCGGAAGATGGCCGAGGCGACAGCGAAGCTGCTGGAGCGAAATGGCGTGACCGGCACGGACCTGGGCTGTTTTATTCCTCATCAGGCCAACAAGCGGATCATCACCTCCACTGCAGACCGTCTCGGGATGCCAGAAGATCGCGTCATCATTAATATCGAGAAATACGGAAATACTTCGGCGGGAACGATTCCGCTAGCGATGGAGACGGCGGTCGAGGAAGGGAAGCTGAAAAAGAACGACCTCGTGCTCCTGGCTGCTGTGGGCGCGGGATTCACCGTGGGGGCTGCATTGTTGCGATGGGAGATTTGAAGGAGAGTTCGTAGTTCGCGGCTCCTGGTTCACGGTCGAGCGAAGACGCCCGGCATTCGTGCCGGGCGTTTTTACTTGCAGGCGAGTTCGAGCGGGGGAAGCTTGAATGCCGGAAGCACGCCAGTTTCAGCGGCCATGCGGAAGAAGCCACGCATGCCTTCGATGCACTCTTCATCGAGCACGTAATGAATATTGGTAGTCAGATAGGAGCGGATCGTTTTTTCGGATAATGGAAGCTGACGGGACCAGTGCTGGACCAGGGCATCGATGTTGGCGAGGCCGTGGTCGCGGGAGTGAACGAAATCTCGCTCGATGTTCTCTTCCAGAGCTATTCCGTTTCGAAGTCCCCAGATGGCCGAGACGAATGGGAGGCCTGTGAGATTGCGCCATTCTTCAGCGAGGTCGTGGTACGCCAGTTCCTCGCCAGTGCGCTCAAAGCGATTGGCGCGTTCCTCCAGGGCCATCAACGCCGGGTCGCCGATGATGATGGCGGCGTCGGAGCGATCGAGCATGGTGTCGAGATCGCCTGCCATGGGAACAAATGGCACATTGGGATTACCCCATTTATGAAACAGAATCCGCGAGTAAGCGATCGTTGTCCGGCTAGCGGTATCTGCTGCAACGCTGCGCAGATCTCGAAGGGGTTGACCGGCCCGGCGTACCAATAGCAGGGACCGCACACGGCCTTTGGAGGCTATCGTACAGCCCGGCAGTATTCGCAGCCCGGGGGTGGTTGCCAGCGAAGCGATCGGAACCAATCCTATGTCGGCTGTGCCGGCTGAGAGTTCGTCCGCGCACTGCGCAGGCAGCATCCATCGGATCTCGTAACGTTGGGCAAGCTCGGCGGCGAGTGGAGGATGTTCGAAGTCCCACATGAGTGGAGCGGGATTGAGGAAGCGGATGGCGGCAATGCGAAGCCGGCGATGCGAAGTGGAACTCACTCTATTAGTTAGATTAGCAGTCAGCGCCGAAGGATTCTCGTGAGAGGTGTGCCGGCCGTCACGTCCTTAATCTTGACTTCCGCTCGGCATCGGCTTAATGTGAGCCTCAAATACTAAAGAAAAGATTTCAGGGCTTCTTTGAAGGAAGGCGCTGTTGTGTTTACACGCGGCGCATACGCGAGATGTCGATAACAAAAAGACTAAAGATGGGCAGCCGGGCAATCGATCCTGTCACACAACTTGATGAGAACCGCCTGGCCATGCTGGCCCTGGCTCTCACTCCTAATCTTGGGCCCAAACGTATTGCCGACGCGATTGCAGAACTGGAATGCCCTGCGCAACTTTTTGCGCTCACGCTCACGGAACTTGAGGGACTGCGGTTTCCCGCCGATTCGGCACAGTTCATCTTCGATGGGAAGGCTCGTCGAGCAGCGGAGCAGGAGACTGAGCAGATCGTTGCCCAAAATGCAACGCTGCTCACGCTGGCAAGTCCGGAGTATCCTGAGCGCCTGCGAGAAATCTTCGACCCGCCTCCCGTGCTCTGGGTTCGCGGATCTATCGAGCTTCTTTCTCGACCTTCGATCGCAATCGTCGGCACTCGTCATCCATCGCCCTACGGCACCGCGGTTACGGAAATGCTTGCACGTGACCTGGCTGTGCGCAGGCTTGTGATAGTGAGCGGGATGGCACGCGGTATCGACACCTGCGCGCACAAAGGGGCGCTGTCTGCCCGCATGCCCAACATTGCTGTCTGGGGCACCGGGATTGACGTCGCTTATCCAAAGGAAAATAGAAAGCTTGCGGAGGATATTCTCTCGGCCGGCGGCACCATCGTCAGCGAAGTACCGCTGGGCACTTTTCCTGCTCCTCAGAACTTTCCACGGCGCAATCGAATCATCAGCGGGCTCAGTATCGGTGTGCTCGTGGTGGAGGCCAGCGAGAACTCGGGTACCCGCGTGACGGCACGCTGCGCGGCAGAGCAGGATCGGGATCTCTATGCAGTTCCGGGCAACGTAACAGCGAAGAACTCCTGGACGCCTAATACCTTGATAAAGCAGGGCGCAAAGCTGGTGGCAAGTTGGGAAGACGTGTGGGAGGATTTGCCGTCACAGGTGCGTCTACAACTGGAAGGAGAGGCGAGGAGTGAATCCAAACCGGAACCTACCGCATCTCTTCTGCCGGACCCGGTATTGCGGCCAGAAGAGGCGGTGGTGCTTGAGGCACTTCGCTGTGACGAGTCATTGCAAATCGATGAACTCTTCGAAAAGCTCGAGACACAACTGACTTCCTCCGAGGTATTTACAGCTTTGTTCGAGCTGGAGATGAGCGGACGAGTGCGATGTCTCCCAGGAAAGAATTATGTGCGTACGCTCTGATTGCGCCGAGTGGTTCCACAATTTTTCGAGGTGTTCCGCAGAGCCGATGAAATGCAGATTTCAGGAAGCTTAGAAGGAAGAACCCAGGGATTCTTCGGGCGGCTTTTGGAGATGGAGAGTGGAAACGGGATCGTCTTCCGTGGTAGGGTGCAAGTCTTGCGACTCCCTTTGAACAGGTTCGAAACGCAGATGGACAGCTCACGATGCCTGTAGAAACTACCAATGGAAAGTCAGCGCAACAGAATGTATAGTGCCGGAGTCAAACCTGCGAAGAGCACGTAGCAGACGGAGGCTTCGAGCCGGATAAGGTACAGTAATACGGAATCAAGGATGGCAATGAGCAAATCACTGGTGATCGTCGAATCCCCCGCAAAGGCGAAGACGATCGAGAAATATCTAGGCAAAGGCTTCGAGGTTCGCGCTTCGATCGGGCACATTATGGATCTGCCCAAGAACGACATAGGCGTGGAACTGAAGAAGCGCACGTTCGTACCGGAGCTGATCGTATCGCCCGGCAAGGAGAAGATTGTCGATCAGTTGAAGAAGGCAGGCCAGAAAGCAGACGAGATTTTTCTGGCGCCTGACCCTGATCGCGAGGGCGAAGCTATCGCCGCGCACCTGGCACTTCAGCTTGGCACGAATGCCAAAGAGCGAAAGAAGATCCGGCGCGTCACGTTCAACGAGATTACGAAGAAAGCGGTGCAAGAGGCGTTCCTGCACGCTCGCGACATCGATGAGAACCTGGTGGATGCGCAGCAGACGCGACGTGTTCTGGATCGGCTCGTCGGCTATCAGATTTCGCCACTGTTGTGGGACAAGGTGCGCCGGGGACTCTCGGCCGGTCGCGTGCAGACAGTTGCTGTCCGGCTGATCGTGGAGCGGGAGCGCGAGATCGCGGGATTCAAGCCTGTGGAGTACTGGACTCTTGAAGCCCAGCTGCACCCGGAGCGCCGCGCTGCGGAAAAGTTCAAAGCAAAGTTTATCGGGGTAGAAGGCGAGCCGGCTCGCGTTCCGAACGGGCAGGATAAGGACGGCAAGGATCAGTTCATCTCAAATGCGCTGCCGGACAAGGCGTCGATGGATTCAGTCCTGGCGGCGCTTGAGAAAGCGACGTGGACGGTTGCTTCGGTGCAAGCCCGCGAGCAGCAGCGCCGGCCGCTTCCTCCTTTTATTACCAGCCAGCTTCAGCGCGATGCTTCGAGCAAACTGGGCTTCAATGTGCGCCGCACGATGGGCGTAGCGCAGCGGCTCTACGAGGGCATCGAGATTGGTGATGAGGGGACGACTGGCCTGATCACGTACATGCGTACCGACTCACCCCGTGTTGCGCCGGACGCCATTGAGGGCGCGAGAGCGTGGATCGGCAATCAACTCGGCAAACAGTATCTGCCGGATTCGCCGAATATGTACAAGGGCAAGAAGGACGCCCAGGATGCGCACGAAGCGATTCGCCCGACGGACGCGGCCCGGACGCCGGAGGTGATGGCGAAGTACCTGAGCGACGAACAGCTCAAGTTGTACACGCTGATCTGGAAGCGCTTTATCGCCTCGCAGATGGTGCCCGCGGTATTTGACGTGACCACGGCGAAGATCGAAGCCAAGTCGGCGGTTGACCGCAAGACTTACGACTTCCGCGTTACCGGATCGGTGATGCGGTTCGAGGGCTTCCTCAAAGTCTACGAGGTTGCTGAGGAGAAGAAGGCTGACGACGAGGAGAATTCGCTGGCCAACAAGCTACCCAGCCTTGACAACGGGCAGAGCCTCGGACTCGAGCAGCTTTTGCCGGAGGACCACTTTACGGAGCCTCCGCCGAGATACAACGAAGCTTCGCTGGTGAAGGAACTGGAAGAGCGCGGCATTGGGCGGCCGTCGACCTATGCGTCCATTATCAGCACGATCCAGGATCGCGAGTACGTGGTTAAGCATGGCGGATCGCGAGGCCGTTTTTATCCGACCGAGATCGGGATGGTGGTTTGCGATCTGTTGGTAGAGAGCTTTCCGTACATTTTCGATACGAAGTACACGGCGCGTCTCGAAGAAGAGCTGGACGACATCGAAGAAGGCAAAGAGAAGTGGACCGACCTGTTGAACGGCTTCTACGACCACTTCGAGGATGAGCTGAAAGACGCAGGCAAGACCATGCGTGACATCAAGCGCATGGAGCAGAAGACCGACGAGAAGTGCGAGGTATGCGGATCACCGCTCCTGTTGAAGTGGGGCAAGTTTGGCAGCTTTTACGCGTGCTCGGCCTACAACAAGAAGGATCCGTCGAGCTGTACCTTCACCAAGGAGAACATCGCAGCCAAGCCGGACCTGAATACGCCGGAGGCGCAAGAGGCTGGCGATACCGAAGAGTACTGCGAGAACTGTGGCCGCGTGATGGTGCTGCGGCGCGGTCCGTTCGGTCCCTTCATGAGCTGCCCTGGCTACAACGAAGATCCGCCGTGCAAGACAATCCGCAAACTGAGCCAGAAGCAACAGCAGAAGCCGCCTGAGCCGACCGGCGAAGCGTGCCCGGAGTGCGGCAAGCCGCTGGTTCTGCGGCAAGGCGCTTATGGAGAGTTTGTCTCGTGCTCGGGTTATCCGAAATGCAAGTATGTTAAGCAGAACCTGATTGAGGGAATGAAGTGCCCGAAGTGCGGCGAAGGCGACATAGCAGAGCGCAAGGCTCGTCGCGGCAACATGTTCTGGGGTTGCACGAACTATCCCAAATGCGACTTCACTTCAAATAACAAGCCGGTAGCGCAGAAGTGTCCGGAGTGTGGCAGTCCATACCTAGTGGAAAAGACGCTCAAGACTGGCATCTATCTGGAGTGCCCGAATAAGAAGAAGGGCGCCGAAGAAGAGAAGCCGAAGAAGCGCGGCAAGAAGGCCGCCGAGCCGGAGCCAGGCGCTGCGATTGTTTGTCACTACTCGAAGCGGATTGGTGATGCGCCTCCACCGCCAACCGCGGAGACGCACGGTCCGGTGGTCGAGAAGCCGGAAGCAAAGAGGGAACTGCAGCCCGCGTGATGGCTTGCGCGGAGGGGTTGCAAAGCAGAGCGGGGCCGAAAGGTCCCGTTCTTTGTTTATGTCCTGAAGGCGTAAGTCTCCCGAATCCGTTACCATGAGCATCGGAGAAACTGTTCATGGAGCGTATGCTTGCAACGCCGGCTGATGCAGAAATTATTTTAAAACTGTACCAATTGCGGACCGAGCCGCTGATGCGGGAGGCGCGTGCCTGGGTGGCCGGCGAGTTCTGGCCGAATACAGTCGAAGATTTCTTTGCGGTGGTAAACAATTCAGCGGATCCGCATAATGCCTTCTTCCGCCAGGTGACCACCTACTGGGAGATGGCTGCGGCGATGGTTCTGCATGGCGCCGTATCCGCCGAGCTGTTTGTCGACTGCAATGGCGAAGGATTTTTCGTCCTGGCCAAGTTTGCGCACATGCTGGAGCCGATTCGCGAGAAGATGCCGCACTTCATGAGCAAGACGTCGGAGATGGTGAACCGGTTTTCAGCAGCGGCAGCCAGGTATGAGGTTTCATTGAAGAATGTACAGGCGCGCCGCCGCGCGATGCAGCCGGGTGAAGAATGGCATGTTAAGTAGTTGACCCGATCGAATAACAATCGAAACGGCTTGTTGTTTGTATGCCTTTAAGAGCATCATTGAGGGCGGTAAGACTGACAAATCTTTCCCGGAGGTTTCTTGTGAAACGCAATGCGATGTTGATGGCGGTTCTGGCGCTTAGCGCTGTTGTGGCGAATGCCGCCGATTCGAAGACCATTAATGGCTGGATCTCGGACTCGATGTGCGGGGCGAAGCACGCCGGATCGGGCTCGGAGTGCGTGAAGAAGTGCGTTGAGGGCGGGATGTCGCCCGTCTTTGTCGATGAAGCAAGAAACAGGTCTGGACCATCGACAATCCGGACGCGGTGAAGAAGTTCTATGGCGATCATGTCACCGTGACAGGCACAGCGGATGCCAGCAAGAAGTCCGTGCACATCGACTCGATCGAGGCCGCGAAGTAGTTCCTGATTTGCAGACTCGCCGGTCGCCTCGGGGCAGATGCCGAGCCCGGCGAGCTTCCCACAATGACTCCCCTCTTTTTCCCTAAACTCCTGAAAACAAAGGGGCATTTTAAAATGTCTCCCCCGCAAATTGTTGATTCGACGCCGGTTGTGTCTATAGTCCTCAAAAATAATAACTTACGAAGTTTCCACGAGCAGGAACAAAGGGCTTCTCGCGTACGCCTCTACTTGAACTCCTCAAGCCCCTTTGAGGAAACCTGAGGTGATGGTGGAGACTGCTCGCGCCGGCAATCATGAATTAAGAACCTGGCCGGGAATTCTTTTTTCTCGCTAAATTCCTGAAAACAAAGAGGCAGCCAAATGGTCTCTTTCGTAAATTGTTGAATTAAAGCGGTTTGCCCATATAGTCCTCAAAACAAGCAGCTTACGTGGGTTCCAACGGAGAGTGAGGGCTTGCCGGTGTGTAAGGACAGCCTTCAGAACTCCATCTACATCCAGTATGACGAAATCAGCGAAATAACCTGCAAGCCCCGGAATATTTATTCCTCGAGGTGCGGCATTTCGCGATCGGGGTGGAAAACGCCTGGAACGCCGGACTCGCCACCGCGTCCAAACTCTGTTACTGTTCTAAAGATTCGTGTTCGCCGGTATCTCCAAACGGGGCGAACAGCATTGCGAAAGAAAAAATGGCAAAAGCGACCTGGAACGGCAAAGTGATAGCCGAGAGCGAAGCGACCGAGGTGGTCGAAGGAAACGTCTACTTTCCTGAGAACAGCCTCAAGCGGGAGTATTTCCGCCCCAGCAGCACCACCTCCACGTGTCCCTGGAAAGGGCAAGCGAAGTATCTGAGCCTTTACATCGACGGGCAGGATAATCCTGACGCAGCATGGTACTATCCCGACCCGAAGCCTGCTGCTCGTAAGATCAAGGGATTCGTAGCTTTCTGGCGTGGAGTTGAGGTAGAAAAGTAGATTTTTAATACCGGTCCGAGGAGACCCAATTGCACGTCCGTTGCGTTCTCTTTGCGCCAATTTTGGCGCTGGCTCTCGCAGCCTGTGCCGGGCATAAGCCTGTTCAGGCTGTGGCAGCGGCGCCAACCCTGCAGGGCGATGCGGCACACCCTGGGGCGACCAAGGGCTGGGTTGATACCAAGCTCTATTTCGGACTTGGTCCGGTCGATCACCCTGAGCAGGGAGTGAGCGAGTTGGACTGGCGAGGCTTCCTTGACCGGGAGGTTACGCCCCGGTTTCCGCACGGGCTGAGCGTGGTGGATGTATACGGGCAATGGCAGGGGAAGAGCCAGGCGGTTCCCGAGCGGCTGCGATCAAAGTGCCTGATTCTCGACTATCCCGACACGACGGAGAACCGGGCGAAGGTTGAGGCGATCCGGGCTGCGTGGAAGCAAAAGACGGGGGACCAGTCGGTGATGCGGGTGACGGAACCGGCGGATGTGTCGTTCTAGCCTGGGACGAGGGCGCCTCTCGATCGGCAGCCTGGAGCCCGACACATCCTGTCAGGTTGTCATGATCTGATCCGAAGAGTCACCATCTCCGACCCTGGCCTGAATAGATCTGTCGCGCCCGGAAATAGTATCCGCGACGAAAACCTTCCCGATATTCGTGCCGTGCCCAGTGGGGGATGGAGTCAGGATCGCGGTACTCGTCACGATTGTTCACATCAGGCCGGCGATGATTCCAAAAGTCGTGTTCTGCTCCATTTATGCCGGCGTAAAAGCCCTGCCGCTCCCACGCCTGTTCGGAATTCTGCTGGGCGTAGCTGAACGGGGCGGACCATAATGCGCTTGAGCATTGGCGCTGAATGCGCCTGCGAATAACGCCATCGCCAGAGCGGGCATGAGCAAAATATTCGGTCTCATAATGTATCTTCCTTTTCTGCCGCCCCGCAGGGCTGCATGTAATACCTAAGGAACACGGTGGGGCGCAGGAGGTTGCGGTGATTTTTTTCGGTTGCTTCAATTCAAGAATCCTCGCCATGCAGCGGCTAAAGCCCACGCTCAATTTTGTGGCGTTTTTGGCATGGCTGAAGCCAAGCCCTGATACAACGCGCGGTCCTCAACGGATTCTGCCGCGGACAGTGGCAGGCGCGAAGCCTGCGCCAGGCCGTCCAGTGCGCCTTTCCGGTTTGGGGCATTGACCAATGAGGCTTTGAAAGCTGTAGCAGCTTCGGAGGCCTGGTGCTGCTTAAGCAGAAGCTCGCCTAGTTGTTCGCGGGCGGGGACGATGGGGCCGGGAGTGACGGGGAGTTTTTCCATACCGTCTTCTTCGTCGGCCGCTCTGCGCATCTGCGCTTCGGCTTCCGCAGTTTTGCCGTTCGCCTGAGCCGACCATGCGACTACCTCTTCGCGGAGAATCCGAGTCTGCGCCGCCCAGTACTCATTTCCGGCATCATGGAGTTGCTGCTCATATCCGGCGAGGACCGTGATCTGCGTGGAGGGATCCGCGGGCTGATCGCCGCGCACATGTCCGAGCGCCTGGGCCCAGATGGCGATGGCCGCGACCTGCGGAGGCGATCCGGCAATCGGTTCGATCTTCGCTGCGTCGTTCCATTGCCGGCGTTCGACTGCGAAACGGACGGGCATCGCGGTGGCTGCGTATCCAATTTTGAAGTCGCCCATGCCGAGGCTCCGCATGTTGTTGAGCTGGGCGATGACCTGGCGCGCATCGTCGTTTCGGCCCAACTGGAGGTAGGCGTAGACGAGGTAATCCATCGCATGCAATTGTTCACCGACTTCGTGCTGCTCGCCGGCAGCTTTGCTCGCTGCAAGGTTGGAATCGATGGAGTCCTGCCAGAGGCCGAGGCGGGTAAAGATGTGAGAAGGCATGTGCAAGGCGTGCGGCGCGGAAGGAGCGATCTGCGCGTATTTGCGGGCCGCGGCCAGACCCCGCGGAGCCAATTCGCTGCTGTCGCAGGCGTGGATGATGTAATGCGTGATTCCGGGATGGTCCGGGTAGGCTTTATCAAGCGGCTCCAAAATCGACAGTGCCTGCTTCTGGCGCTCGTGCGTCTTGTCAGATGGCGAAGCGTTCGAGAGGAGCGAGAGAGCGTAGAAGACCTGTGCTTCGACATCGGTGCTGTTCGATCGGGCAACGGTGGCCATGGCCTGCTCATACTGCTGGTTACGCGACGAGAACGGCATCTGAGGATCCTTCACGAGCAAGGAGAAGGCCTGGATGTAGCCCTGCTCGCGCGGAGTCGGGGCGCCGATGTGCTGCGCGGCAGCAATCTGCTGCTGAGCAAATGGGAGGGCGGCCGGTGCGATGGGAGGCTCCCAGAGCTGATGGAAGGTGGTCATGGCCGCACCCCAGTGCGCCATGGCGCAATTCGGATCCTTCTCCGCGACCTGCTGAAAGGTGGACCTGGCCGAGTTGTAGGCGAATGAGTAGAGGAGGGCCACTCCGCGATTGAAATCGGACTGTACCGCAGGCGAACAGGAGATGGGGAATGAGACTTGTCCGAGCTTCTCGGGTGCGGGGTGATCGTGCGACTCCTGTGCATGAAGGACGCAGCACGCAGCCGCGAGAATCAAGGTGAGTCTGAAACGAGTGGGCAACCTGGCCTCCGGGGAACACTACTGGAAGTGTTCTAGCAGAAGCGGGAGGTTTTGGCCCCCATTAATTCCGAGATGATGGTCGAGGCCGATTCTGCCCGGATACACGCCATTCCGCAGGTTTGGCAGGCATCAGCGCTTTGAGTGCCAGAAACAGAAAATAGGACGAAAAGGAGAGGACCAGGTGCATCATGGCGCGGCTCCGAAGTGGAATTGGCCCTCCAACGTTTCAGGGGGCGTGCACCTTAGAAGTGCACAGGGCGTGCCAAATCGGATGAGCAGGCGGATGCGGAGTGCAGCAGATTGCAGGGAGGGGAGTTAGGGGACGCCGTGGCGGGGGAGAAGATTCGATCGATTCGCAAAGTGACGAAGTGACGATGACGAGATCTCGTCATGGTGACGAAGGGCCGTCGGCGAGAGTGCAGACGTAGCTGAAGACGTCGCTCTTCTTCTGTGGCTTGAGGTTGGGGAAGACAAAATGTTCGCGTTGGACTTCTTCGCGGGAGAAGCCGCACTTTTCGAGGACGCGGGCCGAGGGGGTGTGTTCCGCATGGCAGACAGCTTCAAGACGCTGAACGCCAGTGTCGCGGGCGAGGGCAACCATGGCTTTGAGGGCCTCTGTTGCGTAGCCCTGGCCCCATGCAGCCCTGGCAAAGACATATCCGGTAATGGCGCGGGTGGGACTTTTGTAGAAAAGGCCGGTGCTTCCGGCGAGTGTGCCTGGAGTTCCGTTGTCGCGCGTGAGCACAAGGTACGGGACCGGCGGGCCATCGCCGCCACTCGTCGTCGCTCAGGGCGATGAAGGCGAGGGTATCGGCAATGCTGCGGTGGGTGGGCCAACTGAGATAGCGTGTCACTTCGCGGTCGGAGGCGTAGCGATGGAAGACGGCCTGCGCATCGCTGCGGGTGGGCCGACGAAGCAGGAGCCGCTCGGTTTCGATGGACTCGGGGGCCTTGATGGGTTTGCCTTCCAATCAGGCCTCCGAAAGCGGTTTGCCGATTTCCCAATGGTGACCGAAGGGATCGACGATGCGTCCGATGCGCCAGCCGTACTGCTCATCGCGCACGGGGCAGACTGACGAGGCTCCGGCAGCGATGGCTTTGTCGAAAGCAGCGTGCGGGTCGTCGTGGATCAGGACCATGCGCATGGTGGTGCCGCCGAGGGACTCGGGGCTGAAGTTCTGGTGTGGCGGGGATTCGTCTGCCAACCAGAAGTCGCTCTTGCCGACGGCGAGGTGGGCTACGACGGTGCCGTCTTCAGCGTCCATGCGGGACAGCGTGGTGGCGCCGAAGGCGCGGGTGTAGAAGTCGATCGCTTCCGCTCCGCGACGGACATTGAGCAGGGTGGTTATGGTGGTCTCAACCTTTTTTTCCGAAGACACGGGCGCTGCCATTGGAAATCTCCTATGGGTCTTACGCGAAGTTGCAGCAGGCAAGAGATCCAGGTTGCGTCAGTAAGCCTGCAGTTGATCGAGCGGCAGGCGGACGCGGAAGCAGGTCGAGCCCGGATCGGAGCGTACGCTCAGGTGCCCGCGATGTTTGCGTACGATGCGCATGGCGTTGTCGAGGCCAAGTCCGAGGCCCTGCCCCGGCGCCTTGGTGGTAAAGAATGGCTCGAAGATGCGGTCCTGCAACTCCGGGGGAATGCCGGGGCCTGTGTCCCAGATTTCGACCAGCATCATTTCGCCTTCGAGGCGACAGGTCAGTTTCAGCTTGCCACCATGGCTGGTTTCAGAGAGGGCGTCGAGAGCGTTTTCAATGAGCGCGGTCCATACCTGATTGAGTTCGCTGCCGTAGGCACTGATGCGCGGGAGTTCCGGCTCATAGTTGCGTTCAATCTCGACGTTCTGCATGCGCGACTGCAGCATCTGGATGGTTGCGTCGAGCCCGGCAGGCACGTCGACCTCGAGGATCGGGGCGCGGTCCATATAGGAGTAGGCTTTGACAGCGCTGATGAGGTCGAAGATGCGGGCGGTGGAGTTGAGCAGGGTATCGACGGACCGGGAAGACCTCAAGTAACGCGCGAAGTATTGCAGGGAAATGCATGCTTCGTCGTTGGGAAGGATGGTTCGCAGTTCTTCGAGGTCGGCGACCGTTGCACGCTGCTCAGCCAGCTGGGCTGCGACCTCCCAGGCGCTTTCGCAGTGGACAGTCGAGAGCCAGTTGCGGAGATCTTCTTCGAGCTGAATCTGCTCGCCGGGATCGCGGACGTCGTGGCGGGTAGAGCGGCCGAGGATATTCTGCTCCCACCGCTCGACCGCGCGAATCTGTTCTTCGCTGAGGCAAAGGTTCACGAGCTTGAAGCGGTTTTCGCGGTTGGCGCGCAGCTCCATGACGAGGCTCGAAGCGGAGCGCTGCGCGGCAGAGGCGGGATTGTTCAACTCGTGGGCGAGGTTGCCGGCCAGTTTGCCAAGGGCCGCAAGTTTCTCGGCCTGCTGCTCGATGCGAGTGACTTCGCGCACGCGATCAAGGAGAGTGGAGACGACTCGCTGGGCCATGGATGGAATGGCCTCGAGCATCTCGGGAAAGAGGTCCTTGTGGAGGAAGAGCGCCCAGACGGGAGCGACCGCGAACCCCTGGCCACCGGAGACTTTCATGCGGGAGAAGGGAAGGAGACCGGTCATCTGTCCGGTGCGGCCGATGAACAGTTCCATTGGCCCGCCGCGCTGGCGGCGCACATGAATTTCGCCCTTGAGGATGAGGATCATGCGATCGGCCGGCTGACCCTCTTCAAAGAGAATGTCTCCCGTCTGCGCAATGACTTCTTCGCTGTGCCTGGCGAGCCAGAGGCGATCTTCAAAGGGCAGTCCCTGCAGGGGCGTGATGCGATCGATCGCAGCCGCAATCGTTTCGACTGGGCGTGGGACATGCGGGCGCGGACAAGGTAGGGGAGAGCATCCAAAACCTCCGGCTAACGGGCAATTTCTGAGTTGGTATTCCTCGTTTTGAAAATCGAGCAAGCTCGCCGCTTCCCAGTGGCCCAACCCAGCGACGAGAGCCGTGTTGCCGGGGATCCCCGGGGAGGTTGCGCCGACCTGAACGCAGCGGCTTCGGGATATCTGAACTCAGGAACTGCTGACAGCAAGTTCAGGATAGCCCATACCTCACTCGAAGCCTGTTAGAAAGTGTGACGAACCGGCTCGATTGGCAGTTGAACGGCGAAAACGCCTAGCCGGGTGTGTGGCGGGCGGGGTGCCTGCTATGATGGGCGGTCGAAATTTCACGCCAGGGGAAACTCCACATGTCGGGCAAGATATTGATCGCCGCACTTCTAGCGTCTGCTACATTTGGCGCGATGGCACAGCAAACCAAGAACTCTTATGACGAAGCGGCGAAAGTGTTTCGACTCGATGGCGGGAATGTAACGTATGCCTTCGGGGTGAATCCGCGAGGGGAGCTGCAACAGCTTTACTGGGGTGGGCGGCTTGCGCCGGGTGATCGAATTCCGGCGGCGGTGCCGGCGCGGGAGTGGGCGTCGTTCGACTCGTCGTACAGCAATACGCCGCAGGAGTATGCGGGATGGGGTGCAGGGCTGTTTATGGAGCCGGCGCTGAAGGTGACGTATGCGGACGGGAATCGCGACCTGGTGCTGCACTACGAGAAGTACGAGAGCGCACCCGATGGTTTCAATATTGTCCTTAAAGACATCAAACGACAGGTTTTCGTAACGCTGCACTATGCGATTGATCCGGAGTCGGGAATTCTTGCGCGGTCGGCAAAAATCGAGAACCGCGAAGCCCAGCCGATCACCATCGAGCAGGCTGCCGCCGGGGCGTGGGCACTGCCGGCGGGGCAGTACACGCTGGATTATCTGACTGGACGCTGGGCCGGAGAGTGGACGCTGACGCAAGAGAAGCTGACGCCGGGAGCGCGGGTCTTGGAGAGCCGGCGCGGTTCGACGAGCCACCAGGCGAATCCGTGGTTCGCGATTCAGGCGGGCGACCATGCGGAGGAGAACTCGGGCGAGGTGTGGTTCGGCGCATTGGCCTGGAGTGGATCGTGGCGGATCACGGTGGAGCAGGACCAGCTGGATGGGATTCGCGTCACGGGCGGGTTCAATCCGTTTGATTTCGGGTATGTGCTGAAGCCGAACGAATCGCTGGAGACGCCGGTGTTTTATGGCGGGTACAGCGCGCATGGGCTGGGCGGGGCTTCGCGGCTGCTGCATCGTTTCGAGGTTGCGCATGTTCTGCCGCATCGGGTTGGAGAGGGAGAGAGTGCGGCACCAAAGCCGCGGCCGGTGATCTACAACTCCTGGGAAGCGACGGAGATGGATGTGAACGAGGCGGGACAGATTGCGCTCGCCGAGAAGGCGGCCGCACTGGGGGTCGCCCGCTTTGTCATGGACGACGGTTGGTTTGGACAGCGAAAGACGGACCATGCGGGGCTGGGGGACTGGTATGTGAATCCGCAGAAGTTTCCGAACGGGCTGAAGCCGCTGATCGAGAAGGTGCACTCGCTGGGGATGGACTTTGGGCTCTGGGTTGAGCCGGAGATGGTGAATCCGGATTCGGATCTGTATCGGCAACATCCGGACTGGGTGTTGAATTTTCCGGGGAGGCCTCGTTCGGAACAGCGGACGCAGCTGGTGCTGAACCTGGCGCGGCACGGACGTTCGTGACTATGTTCTGGGCTTCCTGGACAAGCTGCTCAACGAGAACGATATTGCTTTTTTGAAGTGGGACTACAACCGCAACTGGAGCGAGCCGGGCTGGGATCAGCTTCCGGCGGCGGAGCAGAAAAAGGTCTATGTCGCGTTCACCCAGAATCTTTATTGGGTGCTTGACGAGTTGAAGAAGCGGCATCCGAAGGTGGAGATCGAGTCGTGCTCGGGCGGTGGCGGGCGCGTCGATCTGGGGATTCTGAAATACACCGATGAGGTGTGGCCGTCGGACAATACCGATCCATTTGACCGGCTGACGCAGCAGGACGGATTTACGTATGCCTACACGCCGCAGGTGATGATGGCGTGGGTGACAGACTCGCCGCATGACCTCGATCACCAGGTGCGCATCACTTCGATTCCCTACCGGATGCTGAGTTCGATGCAGGGGTCGCTGGGGATTGGCGCGAACATCACGAAGTGGAACGACGAGGAGATGGCCACGGCGAAGCGGCTGATCGCGGCTTACCACCAGGTGCAGCCGACGATTGTGCAGGGCGACCTGTACCGGTTGATTTCGCCGCGCAACGGAAGCGAGTTTTCGGCGACGCAGACCGTGAACCGCGACAAGAGCCAGTCGGTAGTGTTTGCGTTCATCCACTCCACGCAGGAGGGTCGCGGGTTCCCGATTTTGAAGCTGAAGGGGCTCGACCCGAAGGCGAATTATGCTCTTACGCCAATCGAGGGCGCGGCGGAGAAGGGGAGCCTGACGACAGCCAGTGGCGCATGGTGGATGAACCATGGGCTGGTGATGAGCGAGGACTTCAAGGGAGATTTCAAGGCAGCGGCATTTCGGCTGGATAAGAAGTAGGCAGATCTCGTTTTGCTGCTGCCGGAGTTTTCGTTGATATCATGCTGATGCGGCGCAGCACGCCAAGCCGGGCTTGCATCGGGACTTCGCGGTTCCGGTGCGGTCCTCTCCGGGGATACCCCAGGGAAACGTGAATAACTGGAGATTCATCGGGTGATCTTCGCCACGCGCTGCGTGGGAGTGATCACGCAAGGCCAGACTCGTTGGTGTGTTGCGCCGCACTTGCTCATGCGCTCACCGGGCTTTTACGCGGCTTTGGCAAACTCGATGGTAGCGGGCGAGGCAAACGCCGATGCTATCGCCGGACGTCTGGCACGCACGCTGGGCCGCAACTGGCGATGGATTCGCCCGCTGGTGCAAAGGTACGTCGCGCGATTCGGTGCGACGCTCGCGTCCTCGACGCAAGACTATCGTGCAGTTCCTCAGGAGAGATGAAAGGCTCGCGAGGGCTTTGAACCTGTATCGCGATCAGGTTCGCATCGCCACATGGATAGCTCCGACGAGCACCATGGAGCCTGCGAGCGCTGCCCGGGCGTGGGGTGTTCCCGCGATTGAGTCAGTCAGCGCGTTAGCCGAGTGGCTGCAAGTAACGCCCGGCGAACTGAATTGGTTTGCCGATCTCAAGCGATTGATCGCCAGGGGTGGCGCGGAGTCGAGCGAAGGGCCGCTCAGCCATTATCACTATCGCATTCTTGCCAAGGATGGCGGCGATATCCGGTTAATTGAGGCGCCAAAAACCCGGTTGAAGCAAATGCAACGCCAAATTCTTTCTGGGATTCTGGAGAAGATTCCACTACACCCGGCCGTGCATGGCTTTCGACGGGGAAGGTCGATCAAAAGCTTTGCTGCGCCTCATGCAGGTCAACGGGTTGTCGTGCGCATGGACCTGCGAGAGTTTTTTCCGACAATTTCAGCGCCACGGGTTCAGGCGATGTTCAGGACTGCGGGGTACCCGGAGGGCGTCGCGAATCTGCTGGGAGGGGTATGCACGAATGCGGCGCCGCGCGCCCTCTGGGCTGAAAAGGGTAAGATGCTCGATCCGATTCGGATGGCAGCCGCACGGCATCTATACGCGTGGCCGCACCTGCCGCAGGGAGCGCCGACATCGCCGGCGCTGGCGAATATCTGTGCGTATCGGATGGATTGCCGCTTGACGGGACTGGCCGAGGCGAGCGGCGCGGTGTACACGCGCTACGCGGACGACCTTGCGTTTTCAGGCGGAGAAGGTTTCGAGCGATCCGCAGAGCGGTTTGCGATTCGTGCGGCGGCGATTCTGCTGGAAGAGGGTTTTCAAGTGCATCATCGCAAGACGCGAATTATGCGGCAAGGTGTCAGGCAGTATCTTGCCGGTGTGGTAACCAACGAGCACGTCAATGTGATTCGGCGCGACTACGATCTGCTAAAAGCGACGCTGACAAATTGTGTTCGGCATGGTCCTGAGTCACAGAACCGTGAAGGTCACCGGGATTTTCGCGCTCATCTCAAGGGACGGGTGTCATTTGTGGAAATGGTGAATGCCGCGAGAGGCGTTCGACTGCGAGCATTGCTCGACCGGATCGCGTGGTAGATCATTTTCCGGATTTCGGATTGTAGCCTTACCAGACGTATTCGAGGGCTTCGGGCAGGGTTTGCATTTTGACGGCACGGTCGGCGTGGAAGGCGTTCTGGCGCAGCGCCGGATGTATCGCCGCCACCCTTCCCCGAACCCGGCGGAGGTTAGGCGAACAAAGAGTAAAAGGAAGAGTAGGCCACAATACGGCCCGAAGTCAGGTGTTACAGCGGTCTTCACTGCAAGCTGATGCTTTGCCGCGTTAGGAAGGGAGGACAGTGAAATTCTGGGTCGATGTTTGCTGCGATTCGGGAGCGGATCCTACGCGGGTCAATCGATCTCGCAGCATGAGGAACACCGCGGCTCCCAAGGGGAGAGATGAATACACCACCCACGGGCTGTAAAGAGGAACCATTACCGCGCTAGAGGGTGGGAATCCGATCCATAGTGGCGTAAACCCAACCATCCCAGTCGTCCAGTTGATCCCGAGTCTGCCAACGCCAACAAGACACAATGCGGCCCATAACCATTTCTTCTTGCCCATGGACGAACGGAGAGACGCGATAACGCCATAGGCGCTAACCGCGAGCGCGGCCCATGACAACAAGAGCACAACGTAATTCACTGGCTCTTTATTGAGAAGCGTAAACCTGTTGTGATTCTCGACCGATTCAGGGATGGGGTTGACATGGAACCCAGTCACAGTGACCGTACCGGAATGCTCCTGTTCGACGACTGTTGCAAGGAGCCAGTGATCGGTGAACTCATACTCCAAGGTGGTGGTGATAGATCTTGAGGAATCGGGATGGTGGGCGACGAGGTAACCGATGGGCTTGACAGACCTTGGTTGTTCCGCTGGGATCAATCGGGCCATTGTGCCCAATTTGTCTTTTAGATCGTCTGTCCGCAAACCGGGGTCGAGTCCCTGCTCGATCTGAGTGAAGTTGCTCTCCCGGAGCCATTGAATCCATCTCTGAACCATCGCCTCATTTTGAGGAGGCGTGATCTTCTGCATCAGGTAGGCTTCCACGTTCTCGACCGGGGCGAACACAATGAACGCGGGAACCGCGAAAAAAAGCATGATGACTACAGGAACAATGAACCCTCGGCGCATGGCTCACCTCTAGAACTGAAACCACATTGATGATGAGCAACAGTATACCGGCAAGGTGAAGTTAAATAGCCACCTAGCGGGGATCGCGGGCGAGTGATCGCCTACTCTTACTTTACCAACTGGTTATGTACGCTCTTTTCTCTATATCCCTGCCAGACGTATTCGAGGGCTTCGGGCAGCTTTTGCATTTTGACGCGCGGTTGACGTGGAAGGCGTTCTGGCACAGCGCGGATGTATCGCCGCCACTCTTCCCCGAACCCGGCGGACGTCAGGCGAACAAAGAGTAAAAGGAAGAGTAGGCCACAACTCGCTCACTACGAAAAAGCATGTCTGAAAAAACCTCTGACCAAGCAATGTCGGACATCAGCGCACTGTCACAAGACACCTTCACTACGTGATTAGGTGAGGACGGGGCCGACGTACTGGCCACAGCGAAGCGGCAGCGCGCACTCACGCAACCAGTACCTCGGCAGGGGAAAACGTGAGAGTGAGGACAGTGATGTCGTCTTCCTGGCCGAAGGCTTTGGCGGCACGGGCTATGTCTTCGGCGGGTTGGATGGAGAGCGCGGCGGTGCGTTCGAAACCAAGAAGTTCACCGGAGGAGGATTGAGCCTCAACGACGCCGTCAGTGAGCAGGGTGAGCCGGGCACCGGGCCGAAGTGCGAGAGTGGTTTCGGTGTAGGCGATGTCTTCGACGAGGCCGAGAGGAAGGCCGTAATCGAGGGTCTGCTCGCGGCCGTCCATGTAGGGCGGAATGTGGCCCGCGTTAGCGGCCGTGAGGGTTCCGTCGGGATCGACGCGGAGGACCAGGCAAGTCGTGAAGCCGCCGTGCAGTCGGGCAATCATGCGCTGGTTCATGGCACTGAGAATCTCGCTGGGGCTCTCGGTGTAGTTGGCGAGGGTGCGGAAGGTTCCGACAAGCAGGGAGACGGTCATGGCGGCGGGCATGCCCTTGCCGCTGACGTCGCCGACGACGACCAGCACCCCGCCGGAGTGGAGGGGAACGACCTGGTAGAAGTCGCCGCCGACTTCGCCTGCGGGCAGGTAGAGGCCGTCAATCCGGAAGCCGGGGATGGAAGGGTTTTCGACGGGGACGAGGACTTGTTGGACGGCGCGGGCGGCTTCAAACTCCGCGGCGGCATGGGCCTGCTGGCGGGTGACGCGGGTGAAGCGGACGAAGATGACGATGCCGATGGCGAGCAGGAAAATGCCGTCTGCCAGGTCATACACGTAGACGGGGGCAAGTCCCCAGAGGCGAAGGGGCGCGGGGGCCGGTAGGTTCAGATGGAACGGATCGGTGATGGGACCGATGTTGGTGATGGCGACGCCGGCGGCGGGGAAGAGGCTGGGCAGAATGAGCCATCCGGCTTCGGAGTTGCCGCGGCGGTACCAGAAGAAAAGCACAAAGGGCAGGGCCACGGCTGCGGAAATGACGGCGAGCGATTCAATGAGGAAGTAGACGCTGGTTTCGAGGATGTGGGCTATGAAGAGCACGGTACAGATGAGGCAGGCAAGCAGGAAGATCTCGTAAAAGCGCCAGAAGCGGTCGACCTTTCTATGGACGAAGGCGAAGGTGAACTCGATCTGGGCGACGGCGAAGACGAAGATGATGGGGTCCGAGTAGAAAGTGTTCACCGTGGCCGGAAGCAGGCCCGTATTGCGGAGGGTGTAAGAGCCGAAGGAGGTGCCGACGAGCAGCAGGTAGAGGCCGAGCCAGAAGTATTCCCGGCTTGAGGGCTGGGCGCGGAAGAGCAGCAGGACGACGATGCCGGCCAGCACCAACGCGAGGTTGATGGCGACCGAGGGGAGCGAGTTGAGCACAGCCTGGGAGTGGAGGAGGGCGATTCTCTCCTGAACGGCCGTATCCGAGCCGATGTGGGCGGAGATTTTGGTTTTCCAATACCAGGGCATGGCATCGGGGTAGTGAACCCGGATGGCCACCAGGGCGGGCCCGCCAGAATCGGGCAGGGGAATGGCAGTGCCCAGCCCCGGGCCAATGCGCCAGAGAGATTGGAAGCCGGAATCGCCGATGCGGCGGCCGTTGACGTAGGTTTCAGTGCCGCCGGTGTGTGCGGAGACGAGGAGTAGCGCTAGAGGCGGGTGACCGGCGGGGAGGATCATTCGGATGCGGTACCAGTGCCAGGCGTTCTGCTGATTAGGGCTTTGTTGTTCGAGGTTGACTGGCTGCCAGCCGGAGTCGGAGGACTCTGGGTTGGCCCAGGCGAGGTTGTCGCCCTTGCAATAAAGCCAGCCATCGTTGAAGGGGATGACGGCTGGGGGCGGGCGGTCAAGCTGGATGGGCTGGGTCGCTCGCATCGCGGAAGAAGCTGGAGCAGCAGGGGCGGGCTGGGCGATGACCGTGCAAGAAACCCCGATCGCAACCATCAGGATTAGGCGCGATTTACGCATGGGTGACCTCAAGGGGTGTAAGCGCGAGGATGACGGCGCGGGAATGTCATCCTTCTGACGGAAAGGCTGAGCGGCGGGGACCTCCTCTCTAGAGAGAATTCATTCTCTCACCTTCGGATCGGACATGCCGTAGTCGCACCGTACATTACCAGCCAAAGGCGGTGCTGCTCACCCAATGATGGTGCAGCAGGCATTCGAATTCAGCCCACAGCGCAACTGACAAGTCTTCCTTCCGGGAGAATCACCGCCTACTCGGAAGTAAATGGGCAAAAGGCGAAGAGTTGGCATAGGGAAGAGCAGCCGACAACTCGACCGCAATAGACTCGTTCGCGGGCTCAGGGTTAGGCGAGCGGACTCGCTTCAACTGCGATGCAGCGACATGCGAAGACAGGAAGACTCCCGGCTCACTGGGGAACCAAGTAGCCGACGAGCGTGACGATCAGAGAAGTATGTTGTGTCGTGCTGGGTGCAAAGATACGCGCCGTCGGAGTAGTCCCAGCATCGTAATAGAGCGTCACCTGCGAGGAAAAAAAGCCGATGTTCGGGTCCGACTTCGCAACGAAGAACGAAACGCCGTTGCCCTCAAGAACTATCTGATCGCTGGCAGGGCCGAGCTGAGCAGATACGCAAGTAATCACGAGTCGCTTACCCGAAGGGACCGTCGGAAAACTGAGAATGCATTGTGCACCGGGGCAGGTTGTTGAGTCCGAGACGCTGGCTGTAGCCTGATACGGATCTAGTTTCACGTTCTTACCTCCTCATAATTGGCTGTTACGAAGAAATCTCCGATTGGTGAGAGTATGGGTTGATAACCCAAATCGTTCGTAAGAGAAAGAGCAAAGAGCGTTCCGACAGGCGGACAAGGTCGCTAGCCGCCCGTTTTGAAGATCCAAGAGCCGGCGCAATCGCTTGCTCATGGCGATAATGATAGTTTAAAAATTCTTATTTTACAGATAGTTAGTACGGACAAGAAGGTCGCAGGTCACGCCTAAATCGCAATCTTTGCCAAAACCAGGCCAAAATCGGGCTTTTCACTTGCCCCTGGAGATGGGCTGGCAAGCCTGATGGATTGGAAGTATCCGCTGAATCACGAGTGAGTCACCGGCTACTCTTCCTTTACCAACTGGGTTATGTACGTCCTTTTCTCTATATCCCTGCCAGACGTATTCGAGGGCTTCGGGCAGGGTTTGCATTCTGACGGCACGGTCGACGTGGAAGGCGTTCTCAGCGAAGACGAACTGGTAGTGATAGTGTTTGTCCGCGAGCACCCCGGCCATGCGTTCGTTGGCTTCGACCCAGTCGTGCATGTTGTCGCGCATGACGTTGGGGTTGTAGAGGTCCTTGTCGCCCACCTCCATCCAGATGCGAATGGGCTTCTGCGGGTTCGAAGGGATGAGGTGCTCGTGGAACTCCCATGCACCGTGCGGAGTCTTGGGATCGTAGGGCCACTGCTGATTCACCCATGTGCCGGAGTAGGCGAGGATGCGGTGATAAAGCTCCGGGTGATACCAGGCCATGATGAGAGCGCAGGCGGCACCGGAACTTCCACCCGTGGCGGCGCGGCCATCGGGATCGTGAGTGAGTTTGACGTTGGCTTTGGACTCGACGAGGGGCAGGACTTCGTTCTCGACGAACTCGGCGTAGCGGCCGGACATGGTGTCGTATTCGAGGCCGCGCTCGCTGCCCTGGGCATCGCCGGTACCGTTGGCGATGGAGATGGCGATCATGACCGGAATCTTTTTCTCGGCGATTAGAGTGTCGATGGCAGCGAAAAGCATTCGGTCCGGTCCGTCAGCGCCGACGATGAACGGGGCTTCGCTGCCGGGCACGTATTCCTTCGGGACGTAGACGGCGACTTTGCGCGTATACGGCGCTGGGTGGCTGGTGGTGACGATGAGCTTTGCCGGGTCGCTGGGATCGGGGGTGCCGAAGGTGTCCTTGTCGCGCGCGATACCGGGGTAGTATTTGCTGTCGGCCGAGTTCATGGTGAACTCGATGACGTTGCCGTGCGTGAGGTCGGGAGCGGTCATTTCAGGCGCGGGGGGATGTGTGGGGCCGATGATGAAGTTGCCGTCGGCGGTCGGTGAGGGGATGGCGCCATCGGGGAGTTCTTTGGCCTGGACGTAGCCGGCGGTGTGGGGATCGCGGGTGGGGGGCGCTGGCCTGGCGGTTTGCTGCTGGGTCGTGGCGGGAGTCTGTGCGGAGAAAAGACAGGGACATGCAAAAGTTCCAACCAACGCCAGCAGCATCAGCCGTTTTCTCATGAGTTCGACCTCATTGGTCACCATAGCTGGCACACCGGTATGATTGGAAGCCTGAAGACCGCATCTTTGTGAATCTCTTTCCCAACCAGACGACCGAGAAGGAATCGGCAGCACTGCGGATCTTCGCGCCCACGCTGATCCTGCTGGTATTCGCCCTGCTCATCAACTATGTCGATCGCGGCACGCTTGCGCTTGCGGCTCCGCTGCTGAAGGACGAATGGGGGACGAGCGCATCGCAACTGGGGCTTTTGCTTTCAGGATTTTTCTGGACCTACACCGCGCTGCAATTCGTGATGGGCGCGTTTGTGGACCGCTACGGGGCGAACCGGCTCATGGCGATCGGTTTTTTGCTGTGGTCGCTTGCCATGGCGTCGACCGGCGCGGCGATCGGGTTTGCGACGATGCTGGGGATGCGCCTGCTGCTTGGAGTTGGCGAGTCGGTGATGTTTCCGGCGAGCTCGAAGATCCTGGCGCGGCACTTGCCGGAGCATGCGCGGGGATTTGCGAACGGGCTGCTGAACGCGTCAATGAGGTGGGGCTCGGCGATTGGGACAATTGGCGGCGGCTTGCTGATGGCGCGCTGGGGCTGGAGGGCGACGTTCATCGTGATTGGTGTGTTGAGCCTGCTATGGCTTCCGGCATGGTCGCGCTGGAAGGCCTCGGATGGGCTGGGGATCGTTCATGCTAACGGGCCAGCGCCGGGGTACGCATCGATTTTGAAACGGCGCACGTTCTGGGGCGCTGCGGGCGGGCACTTCTGCGCGAATTACCTGGTTTATTTCCTGATGAGCTGGCTGCCGTATTACCTCGTGCACGAGCGGGGCCTGTCGATGGCGAGGATGTCAGTGGCGGCGAGCGCGCTGTGGGTGGTGGATTCGCTGACTTCGATCGGCACAGGGACGCTTGGCGGATTTATGCATTCGTTCCGGCGTGAGTCCGACGCGTGCGCGAAAGTGGGCGATGGCTGTTGGGTTCACGCTGGCGTCGTTTTCGCTGTTGGGGTGTGCGTTCGCAAGTGAGCGTACTTATCTATGGTGGCTGCTTGCCTGTGCGATGGGATCGGGCGCCGCGAATGCAGGGACGTTTGCCTTTGCCCAGACGCTCGCCGGTCCGCATGCGGCGGGGAAGTGGGTGGGACTGCAAAACGGAATTGCCAACATGGCGGGAGTGACGGGACCGGCGCTTACGGGATTTCTTGTGGACTGGACCGGACACTTTGAGACTGCGTTTGCGGTGGCCGCGCTGATCACGCTGGGTGGAGCGTTCTGCTGGTGCCTGGGTGTGCGGAGAGTGGAGCAGGTGGACTTCAGCTGATTCCAGATGATTGAGGAATTGCTAGAGCGGTTCGAGCCCGATGGGGATGTGCTGTTGCGTGCGATTTCTGCGCATGTGACGGACGAGATGCTGGAGTTGATTTCGCAGGAGCCGATTATGGAGACCGACGCGAATGAGTATTTCGCGGCACTTCGTCTCCGGTGCGATCAGGCGGGATCTTTTCCTGCTGATATGGCGCGGGTTCCGATGGAAGTGTTGGAGCTGATTCGATGGTCAGAGCCTGATAGATCCGAACTGGAAGCCGGGTAAGACTGGCGAATTCGGCCATTGGATGCGCGCATTTTCGTGTGCCGCTATTCTTCGCGCAGAGCACGAACCTTGGAATTACAAATACAATGACGGCTCCACGGATTCGACGACTATACAATTAATCCTGAGTCTCGAGGCGCTACCAGTCCAGTTCCATCAGCGAGGCCGCTCGCAATTTCGCGTGGCTTCTGCTAGAGGGCCGACCCGGAGGGCAAAGAGAAACTGAAAGATGAATCGGTTCGTGAGTATGGGGTAGCTCTACTATGGTTTGCGTTGCACTTGGATCCCCGTGCGCGGACGACGATTTGATCTCGCTTGCACAATGGGCAGTGAGACATGCAGAGGAGCTGAAGTGGAATCCGAAGCTCGCGGAGTTCGCTGGTCTTAAGGGAATGGTGATCGGCTGCCATGCAGCGGTCAGAGTGGGAGATGTTGGGAGTGAAGCTGGCGGAGCTTGGTTTGAGTGGCGATTCGCAGGAACTGCAGACATGGGTGCGGTTGATTGCGGAGCAGTTGGTGGATTGATGTAAGGCAAAAGCCCCTGCGGAAGTGAGTCCGCAGGGCCACACGTCCCTCAGGGGCTGAAGCCCGGATCTCTCGAAGCTGTTAATGGCATGGCTAAAGCCGTGCCCCTTCAATGGGTCTCCGCCTCGACACCCTTTAGCCGAGCGCGCATAGTCGTTAGCGGTTTTTGGCGACTTCTTCGACGGTGACGGGATCGAGGAAGGGCATGCTGGCGCGGAGCTGTTTGCCGACGATTTCGATGGGGTGTTTGGCTTCGGCTTCGCGGAAGGCGAGGAATTCTTTGCGGCCGGAGTTCTGGTCGGCGAGGAAGCGCTTGGCGAATTCGCCGTTCTGAATCTCGGTGAGGATCGCCTTCATCGCTTTGCGGCTTTCATCGTTGATGACTCGCGGGCCGCTGACGTAGTCGCCCCACTCGGCGGTATCGGAGATGGAGTAGCGCATGTAAGCGAGGCCGCCGCGATAGATAAGGTCGACGATGAGCTTGAGTTCGTGCAGGACTTCGAAGTAGGCGCTCTCGGGCTGGTAGCCGGCTTCGACCAGGGTTTCGTATCCAGCCTTGATCAGCGCGCTGACGCCGCCACAGAGCACGGCCTGCTCGCCGAAGAGATCGGTCTCGGTCTCTTCCTTGAAGGTGGTTTCGAGAACACCTGCACGGGTGCAGCCGATGCCCTTGAGATAGCTGAGGTTTAGGTCGTGCGCTTTGCCAGTTGCGTCCTGATGGATGGCGATGAGGCCGGGGACGCCGCCGCCTTCAGTGAATACTTCGCGCACGCGGTGACCTGGAGCCTTGGGTGCGGCCATGCCGACGTCGATGCCTGCGGCGGGAGTGATGGTCTTGAAATGGATGTTGAAGCCGTGAGCGAAGAGGAGCAAAGCGCCAGGCTTGATGTTGGGGGCGATCTCTTCGGCGTAGAGCTTTGCGGCGGTCTGGTCGGGGACGAGGACCATGACGACGTCAGCCCACTTGACCACGTTGGGAACGGTGTCGACCTCGAGGCCGGCTTTCTGCGCCTTGGCGATGGACTTGGAGTTAGCGGCGAGGCCTACTTTGACCTGGACGCCCGAGTCCTTGAGGTTGAGCGAGTGCGCGTGGCCTTGCGAGCCATAGCCGATGATGGCAACTTTTTTTGCCTGAATAAGGGAAAGGTCGGCGTCGTGATCGTAATGAGTCTTTGCCATGATGATCCTGGATTTTCCTTTTCGTTCGTTTGGTGATGATCAGGAAGACACGATAGGGATTATGCCTTCACAAAAGTGGTCAGTCTGCGGCGATCGCGCTCGCGCAGCTGGTACTCGCGCAACTGGTCGGCGAGGGCCGGCAGGTTTCGGATGCCGTAGACATAGAAGTTTTCCAGTTCTACGTCGGAGGAAAACAAGTGGAGAGAGGCATAGCCCAGCAGGCGGCTGCCGAAGGGTTTCCGCAGTTCGAAGTGATCGACGCGGAAGAGTTCCAGCGCTTCCTGAACTTTGGAGAGCATGCCGCGTTCAAGCTTGATGCGTTGGGTGGTGATGATGTAGTGGATTGCGCGGCTGTGCGTCCAGTAGCGGAGGAGAATCGCGGCACAGGCGACGACGGCGGCCAGAACCACGTAGCTGATGTAGGAGCTGTAGGCGCCTTCCTGCTGGGTCTTGAGGAGGTAGATCGCGACTCCTGCAAGGACGACAACGATCAGAAAGGGCACAAACTGGCCGACGCTGTAGATCATCGCGGGATGGCCGTCGAAAACTGTTTTCTCGGCTTCCGACTCCCTGGTGGCAGCGTAGGTGGCGAGATCGGTGTTGCAGAAGCGGCATTTGAGCGCAACGGCTTTGATGGTCTCGCCGCAAACCGGGCATGCTTTTGTGTCTTCTTCCATGGAGCGCTCCTTTCCGCGTCAGGATACCGCAATTGAACGATAGAGACCGGGAAAAGCTATGCCGGCTCGATGTCAGCGTTTTCGATTTCCTCTTCCGGCTCGTCTTCAGGGAGGGGCTTTTCGTCGGGGCTCTTGCCCATCGCTTTGAGGACGCTGGAGGTGTGGTGGCCACGGCGCATGGTCATTTTGCCGCTTCGGCAGATTTCGAGGATGGGGCTTTCGGTGTCGCGCAGAACCTCGATGAGGCCTTCGATCTTGCTTTCGACGCCGGTCATTTCGATCATGAGCGATTCGGCGGTGAGGTCGACGATACGGGCACGAAAGACTTCGACGAGTTCGAAGATTTGCGATCGATTTCGGACGGTGGCGCCGATTTTGATGAGGGCGAGCTCGCGAGTAACGTTCGGAGCCTTGGCGATATCGTCAACGTCCACGATGTTTTCGAGTTTGTAGAGGCTGGCGCGGATTCGATGCCCTGCCTCGGCGGATGCCTCGCAGGCGATGGTCATGCGCGAAAGGCCGGCACGCTCGCTGCGGCCGACGGTGAGGGAACTGATATTGATGTTCAAGCGGCGGAAGAGCGAAGCCACGCGCGTGAGTACGCCCGGCAAATCTTCAACGTAAGCAACGAAGGTGTGCGTCATGATAAGGCGCCTCTAGCTTCTAGCCGCTAGCTGTTAGCTTTTCTTAGTCTTCAGTCTGGCTCTCTTATCACGTGGCTGGTAATCGCGCGACATCAGGCTTGTAGACTAGGAGCTAGTGGCTTGCAGCTGGTCTTTACTTGTCGTCCGGCGATTCAACAATCGGGTTTTTGCCGGGACGGCGGATCATTTCGTGCAGGGCGCTGCCTGCGGGAATCATGGGGTAGACGGAGTCTTCCTTTTCGACCAGGAAGTTGAGCAGGAATGGGCCGTCGGTGTTTCGAGCCTCTTTGACGGCATCGGCAAGTTCTGCGCGGGTTTTCACGGCGCGACCTGCAATTCCGTGAGCGTCGGCGAGCTTGACGAAGTCGGGGCTGACCAACGGCGTGGCCTCGTAGTTGCTGTCGTAGAAGAACTCCTGCCATTGGCGAACCATGCCGAGGTAGCCATTGTTGATGACCGCGATGTTGATATTGAGCTTTTCCTGGACGATGGTGGAGAGTTCGGCAGCAGTCATCTGGAAGCCGCCGTCGCCGGCAACGACCCAGACTTCTTTTTCAGGACATGCCATCTTGGCGCCGATGGCGGCGGGCAACGCGAAACCCATGGTGCCGAGGCCGCCGGAGGTGACGAGCGAGCGGGGCTTCTCGTGGTGGAAGTACTGCGCCTCCCACATCTGGTGCTGGCCGACGTCGGTAGAAACGATGGCGTCGCCGCCGGTGATGCGCCAGAGGTCATGCATCACGTGAGCGGCGTAGAGATGGCCCGAGTCGGGAAGGTTCTTGATGTCGCGGACGGAGACATCGCCTTTGCTGGACTCGATGGTCTTGATCCATGCGGATCCGTCGCGGCCAGAGATGCGCGGAAGCAGGTCTTCGAGAACTTCACGCAGATCGCCGATGAGGGCTACGTCGACCTTGACGTTCTTGTTGACTTCAGAGGGATCGATTTCGATGTGGATCTTTTTTGCCTTGGTCGCGTAGGTCGAAAGCGAGCCGGTGACGCGATCGTCGAAGCGCATGCCGCAGGCGATGAGGAGGTCAGCGTCCTGAATTGCGTGGTTGACCCAGGACTCGCCGTGCATTCCCATCATGCCGAGGTTGAGGGGGTGCGAGGCGGGGAAGCCACCGAGGCCGAGAAGGGTAAGCGCGACGGGGATCTGGGCGCGCTCGGCGAGAGTGCGGACCTGCTCCATTGCGCCGGATTCCATGACGCCGTGGCCGGCGAGGATTATGGGTTTTTTCGCGTTGCGGATGAGTTCGGCTGCCTGAGTGAGGCCGGAGTCTTCGACCTTCAGCATGGGGTGCGGACGATAATCGCGGGGTTTCGCGGCTTCGAAGTCGAAGATCGCCGTGCCTTGTTGCGCATCCTTGGTGACGTCGACAAGGACTGGGCCCGGGCGGCCGCTCTGGGCGATTTGAAAGGCGTAGCGGATGGCGTGGGCGATGTCTTCTGTTTTGCTGATGAGGAAATTGTGTTTGGTGATGGGCAGGGTAATGCCGGTGATGTCGACTTCCTGAAAGGCATCGGAGCCGAGCAGTTTGCTGGAGACGTTGCCGGTGACACAGACCATTGGAATCGAGTCGAGCATGGCCGTGGCGATGCCGGTGACGAGGTTGGTCGCACCAGGGCCGCTGGTGGCCATGCAAACGCCGACCCTGCCGGAAGCGCGCGCGTAGCCGTCGGCCATGTGCGCGGCTCCCTGCTCGTGACGGACGAGGACGTGGTGGATGGGAAACTTGCGCAGCGCGTCGTAAACAGGAAGGATCGCTCCGCCGGGGTAGCCGAAGACGGTGGACACGCCCTCACCAACCAGCGTTGCCCAGATGATTTCCGCGCCGGTAAGGCGGGTGGGCGTGGTGAGGTTGCTCTCTGCGGAGAGGTGGGTCTCTGCGGAATGCGTGTTTGGCTTGCTTCCCATGGTTGTCTCCTTGAGCTACCAGCTTCTGGCTCTTTTCTCGGCGGTGCGACCTTTTAACTTTTCTCAGACAGCTAGAAGCGAGTAGCTACTAGCTGCTTCTTACGTTGTCGCGCCTTCTGATGCGCTGTTGACTCTGTCGACGTATTTGCGGAATACGCCTTGCGGCCAGCGAAGTTCAGGTGCTTTGAAATTCTTGAGGCGAGTGGCCATCTCTTCTGCGCTGATCTCGAGGTTCAGGGTGCGGTTCTTGATGTCGAAGGTGATGGTGTCGCCTTCGCGAACAGCGGCGATGGGGCCGCCGACGAATGCTTCGGGCGCGACGTGGCCGGCGGTGAAGCCGCGGGTGGCGCCGCTGAAGCGGCCGTCGGTCAAGAGCGCGACGGTGTGGCTGAGATCGGGATGGCCGCTGACGGCAGCGGTGACCTGCAGCATCTCGCGCATGCCGGGGCCGCCCTTGGGGCCTTCGTAACGGATGACGAGGACGTCACCCGGTTTGATCTTGTTGCCTTGCACGGCGGCGAAGCAATCTTCTTCGCAGTCGAAGACGCGGGCGGGGCCGCGGTGCTCAACGCGATCGGCGGCGGCGATCTTCATCACGCAGCCTTCGGGCGCGAGATTGCCTTTGAGGATGACCAGACCGCCTGTGGGCTTGATGGGATGGTCGAAGGTCTTGATGACGACCTGACCGGGAGTTTCTTTTGCAAGAGCCGCTTCTTCAGCGAGCGTGCGTCCGCTGATGGTGAGGGTGGAGCCGTCGGCGTGACCGGCGTCGATGAGGCGTTTTGCGAGGAGGCGCGAGCCACCGGCAGCCTGGAAGTGCGCAGCCATGTATTTGCCCGCGGGCACGAGGTCGCAGATGAACGGGGTCTTCTTCGAGATGGCGTCGAAGTCGTCGACGGAGAGAGGTATCCCAAATTCGCGGGCGATGGCGATGAGGTGAAGCACGGCGTTGGTGGAGCCACCGCTGGCAGCGACGCTGGCGATGGTGTTTTCGAGGGATTTGCGGGTGATGATCTGCGACGGGCGGCGGTTGGCGCGAACCGCTTCCATGATCATGCGGCCGGCTTCGCGAGTGGCCGCGAGCTTTTCCTTGTCGGTGGCGGGCACGCCGGAGAGATACATGGGAGAGATGCCGAGGATTTCGCCGCTCATGGCGATGGTGTTGGCGGTGAATTGTCCGCCGCAGGCGCCGGCGCCGGGGCAGGCGTTGGCTTCGAGCGCTTCGAGACCGGCCTCGTCGATTTTTCCGGCGGCGTATGCGCCGATGCCTTCGAAGACATTCTGAATCGTGATGTCGATCTTCTCGCCATTGGGGGCGTCGATCTTGCCGGGTGCGATCGATCCGCCATAGAGCATCATGCCGGGGATGTCGAGACGACAGAGGGCCATGATGATGCCGGGCATATTCTTGTCGCAGCCGCCGATGCCGACGAGGCCGTCGAAGAGATTGCCGCGGGCGACGAGCTCGATGGAGTCGGCGATGACTTCGCGCGAGACCAGCGAGGCTTTCATGCCCTGGGTGCCCATGGTGATGCCGTCGGAGATGGTGACCGTGTTGAACTCCATCGGCGTGCCGCCGGCTTCGCGAATGCCTTCTTTCAGGGCCTCGGCCAGCTCGCGCAGATGCATGTTGCAGGTGCCGATTTCAGTCCAGGTATTGGCGATGCCGATGATGGGCTTGTGCAGATCGTCTTTGGAGAATCCGGACCCGCGTAAGTAGGAACGCGCTGCTGCGCGGCTGGGGCCCTCAGTCAACGGAATACTTTGGCGCTTGCCTTCGATGGTCATTTGCTCGCTTTGCTCGCAAGCTGTCAGCTCTCAGCTGTCAGCTTTCAGTTTGTTTTTCGACCGTTGATCGTTTCCCACCCATTTCGCAAAAGCGCGAAATGGATGAGGCACCCAAGTTATTTCGCCCTCAGCCAGGTTGCGTGGTCGTGTTGCGCTTCGTATTTGTCGAGCTCGGCGACGTGGCGCAGGGTGAGGCCGATGTCGTCGAGTCCTTCGAGGAGGCAGTATTTGCGGAACGGGTCGACTTCGAAGGTCGCCTTGAATCCGCGGTCGTCGGTTACGGTCTGCTCTTCGAGAGAAACGGTCAGCTTGTAGCCGGGGATTTTTTGTGCGTTTTGGAGGAGCTTCTCAACGTCCTCTTCAGTCAGGCGGGCGAGGACGATGCCGTTCTTGCCGGCGTTGGAGAAGAAGATGTCGGCGAAGGTGGGAGCGATGACGACGCGGAAGCCGAAGTCGCTGAGCGCCCAGGCGGCGTGTTCGCGGCTCGATCCGCAGCCGAAGTTCTTGCCGGCGATGAGGATCTTCGCGTCTTTGTAACGAGGGTCGTTGAGGACGAACTCGGGAAGCGGCTTGCCCTCGGGCGTCTGACGCCAGTCGAAGAAGAGGAAGTCGCCGTAGCCGGTGCGCTCGATGCGCTTGAGGAACTGCTTGGGGATGATCTGGTCGGTGTCGACGTTGGTGCGGTCGAGAGGGGCGGCGATGGATGTGAGTGTCTTGAAGGCTTCCATTAGGCTTTGACCTCCTCACGGGCAAATTCAACAACTGGCCAATTTCTTATGTCGACGAAGTGGCCGGCGATGGCAGCGGCTGCGGCCATTTCGGGAGAGACGAGGTGGGTGCGTCCGCCGCGTCCCTGGCGGCCTTCGAAGTTGCGGTTGCTGGTGGAGGCGCAGCGCTCACCGGGCGAAAGGATGTCAGGATTCATGCCGAGGCACATGGAGCAGCCCGGTTCGCGCCAGTCGAAGCCCGCCTCCTTGAAGATCTGGTCGAGGCCTTCCTTCTCGGCCTGAGCCTTAACCTGCTGCGAGCCGGGGACCACCATTGCGTTCACGTGCGAGGAAACTTTGTGGCCTGCGGCGATTTTGGCGGCGGCGCGGAGATCTTCAATACGACCGTTGGTGCAGGAGCCGATGAAGACGCGATCGACTTCAATCTTGTCGAGCGGGGTGCCGGGTTTGAGGGCCATGTACTCGAGGGCGCGCTCGAAGGATTTGCGATCGAGTTCATTGCCGGCGGCGGCAGGATCGGGGACGGAGGAGGTTACGGGAGCGACCATGCCGGGGCTGGTTCCCCAGCTGACGTAGGGGACGAGGGTGGCCGCATCGATGACGAGTTCGCGGTCGAACTTCGCGCCGGGATCGGTGGGGAGCTTGGACCACTCTGCAACTGCTTTATCCCAGTCCGCGCCCTGCGGCGAGAAGCGGCGGCCCTTGAGGTAGGCGAAGGTTGTTTCGTCGGGAGCGATCATGCCGGCGCGCGCGCCAGCTTCGATGCTCATATTGCAGATGGTCATCCGGCCTTCCATCGATAGCGCGCGAATGGCCGAGCCGGCGTACTCGATGACGCAGCCGGTGGCGCCGTCGGTGCCGATCTTGCCAATGATGGCGAGGATGATGTCCTTCGCGGTGACGCCCTGCGGCAGTTTGCCTTCGACGGAGATGCGGAAGGTTTGCGGATTCGATTGCGGGAGGGTCTGCGTGGCGAGAACGTGCTCGACTTCGCTGGTGCCGATGCCGAAGGCGAGCGCGCCGAATGCGCCGTGAGTGGAGGTGTGCGAGTCGCCGCAAACGATGGTCATGCCGGGCTTGGTGAGTCCGAGCTCCGGGCCGATGACGTGCACGATGCCTTGTTCGCGCGAGTTGACATCGTAAAGCTCGACGCCGAAGTCGGCGCAGTTCTGGCGAAGGGTGGAAATTTGTTTCGCTGCGATCTGGTCGACGATGTTGAGGCGGCCTTCAATGGTGGTGGGGACGTTGTGGTCGACGGTAGCGATGGTGCGATCGGGGCGTCGCACCTTACGGCCGGCGAGACGGAGACCCTCGAACGCCTGCGGAGAGGTGACCTCGTGGACCAATTGCAGATCGATGTAGAGCAGGGTCGGTTCGCCTTTGGGTTCGGCGACGACGTGTTGCTCCCAGACTTTTTGGAATAGCGTTTTGGGTGTGCTCATAGACCAGTTTCAGCTCTCAGCTGTCAGCCTTCAGTTCGTTGCTGGTCGAATCGGGCTGAATCCGGCTTGAAGTTGAGTTCTCACGGAAACCTCCATGCTGAAGCTAGAGCTGACAGCTGAAACCTGTATTTGACTACTTCGCGGACCTTGGCGCCCATGTCTTTCGTCGAGAGCACGGTGAAGCCCTGCGGATTCGAGCGGGCGAGGTCGGGTGTGCGGAAGCCCTGCTCGAGGACTTTGCGCACGGACGATTCGATTGCGGCGGCTTCGGCCTCGAGGCCGACCGGAGTGGCGGAGGATCAGCGCGGCAGTCAGGATTGCTCCCAGTGGATTGGCGAGGCCCTTGCCTGCGATGTCGGGTGCGGAGCCGTGGACCGGCTCGTAGAGATTGACCTTGCCACCAATGGTCGCGGAGGGCAGCATGCCGAGGGAACCGGTGATGACCGCGGACTCGTCGCTGAGGATGTCGCCGAAGAGATTTTCGGTGAGCACGACGTCGTAGTTGCGCGGCTGATTCATCAAGTGCATCGACATCGCGTCGACATACTGGTGCTCGAGGGTGACGCCCGGATATTCCATGGCGACGTCGGTTACAGTGGCGCGCCAGAGCTGCGAGACTTCGAGGACATTGGCCTTGTCGACGCTGGTGAGTTTCTTGCGGCGCTTCGATGCCAGGTCAAATGCGATGCGGGCTACGCGGACTACTTCATCGCGCGTGTAGCGCATCGTGTTCCAGGCTTCGCCGGTTGCCTTGTTCCACTCGCGGGGCTGGCCGAAGTAGAGGCCGCCGAGCAGTTCGCGGACGAAGAGGATGTCGGCGCCATCGATGATCTCGGGACGAAGAGGGCTATTGACGGCGAGTTCCTTGAAGGCGAAGGCGGGGCGGAGGTTCGCAAATCCGCCGAGCGCGGCGCGGAGCTGCAGCAGGCCTGCTTCGGGACGCTTGTCCGGGGAGAGGGAATTGAATTCGTTGCCGCCGACTGCGCCCAGGAGCACTGCGTCGCTGGCGAGGGCTGCGTCGAGCGTCTCTTTCGGGAGAGGCGTTCCGTCGTTCACGATCGCAACGCCGCCGATGCGCTTTTCGTCGATCTGAATGGTGTGGCCGCCGAGTTCTGCGACTTCGCGCAGGACCGCAACTGCTTCGTTGGTAACTTCAGGGCCGATGCCGTCGCCGGCGGTAACGAGAATCTTCAGCTTCACGCAGATACTCTTTCTTTTGAAGTTAAGCGCATAACGAGTCCGACGATCGAAGCCATTAGCGTCCAGGTGATAAGAAAATTGACTGCATATCCTAAGACGATGATCGAAACCTCAGGTGCTTGAGCTGGAGCGCCAGGCGTTAGTGCAATCTCCAATAAGGACCCAGCCATGAAAAGCGGCTGTGTTATTGGCGCTGTCCACGCCGGACTCCAAAACGCGATCACCCAAACCATTACAGCTAGTACAAATCCCAATAGAACCACGACAACGGCTCGCCGCTTCATGACTTCATTTCGTCCATTTAATCCAACTCCGCCGCCACCGGTTCCTGCTTGCGGTCGCGAATGGGATCGGGCAGGATGCCGATCAGGTCCTGGTCGTAGATGTTCTTTTTGCGATCGGCCAGTGCGACGAAGCGGTAGTAGGTCTGCTGCAACTCTTCGCGCGAGAGCGTGTAGCCCAACTGCTCGAGGCGATGGCGGAGCGCGGCGCGGCCAGAGTGCTTGCCGAGAACCAGGTTCGTGCGAGAAACGCCGACGAGCGAGGGCGTCATGATCTCGTAGCAAAGCGGGTTGGCCAGCATGCCGTGCTGATGGATGCCGGACTCGTGCGCGAAAGCGTTGGCGCCGACAATCGCTTTATTCGGCGAGGGGCGGAAGGTGATGATCTGGCCGAGCACCTGGCTGGCGGGATAGAGCTGGTCGAGCTTGATGGCCGTGTCCACGCCATAGCGCTCCGCGCGGACGTGGAGCGCGGCGGCAATTTCTTCGAGCGCGGCATTGCCTGCGCGTTCTCCGATGCCGTTGATGGTGCACTCCACCTGCCGTGCTCCGGCCTGGATGGCGGCGAGGGAGTTGGCGGCGGCGAGGCCGAGGTCGTCGTGGCAATGCGAAGAGAGGATGATGCCTTCTGCGTCGACTGCGGGGATGCGCTCGCGGACTTCGCGGAACATCTGGCCGTATTCTTCCGGCGTGGTGTAGCCGACGGTATCGGGCATGTTGATGGTGGTGGCGCCGGCTTCGATGGCTGTGCGCACGATGTCGATGAGGAATTCGCGATCGGAGCGGGTAGCGTCTTCGGGCGAGAATTCGACGTCATCGACGAAGGTGCGGGCGAGGCGAACGGATTCGGCGGCCTGGTCCAAAGCCTGTTGACGACTCATTTTCAGCTTGTACTCGAGGTGCAGATCGCTTGAGGCGAGGAAGACGTGGATGCGCGGGCGCTGCGCGAACTGGAGGGCGCGGGCTGCGATTTCGATGTCTTCGGTCTTGGCGCGAGCGAGGGAAGCGATCTTCGGCTTGCGCACTGCCTGGGTGATGGTGGCGATGGCTGCGAAATCGCCTTCGGAGGCCATGGCGAAACCGGCCTCGATAATATCGACGCCCAGGTCTTCCAGGGCGTGGGCCATGGTGAGCTTTTCCTGGGTGGTCATGCTGCAGCCGGGGGATTGCTCGCCGTCGCGCAAAGTGGTGTCGAAGAATGCAACGTGATTGGGATTTTTGGTCATAGTTCACGACTGCCAGGGGAAGACGTCTTACCCGGCAACTTCAATTCAAGTTTCTCGTATTGAGCGGCTATAAGGCAAAGTTATTCTTTTTGGGGAACCCATTACAATTGCTTATAGTTGTCCTGTCGACTTTCAGCCTTCAGCCGGTCAGTTCTGCCTTATTTGGATGAGTGGAAGTGGAAAGACGGCCATAGCCGAAATCTGTACCCAGGAGCTGTCGTTGGAACTGTCACAACTGGAGACCTTTCTTGCAGTTGCCGAGGAGCGCAGTTTTTCCCGCGCGGCCGTCCGGCTGCACCGGACCCAGCCGGCAATCAGCCAGGTGATCCGTAAGCTGGAGGCCTCGATTGGCGAACCATTGTTCGATCGGGCTGCGCAGGGATGGTTCGCTCACGGCATCGGGGGAGTTGCTTCGCGACTATGCCCAGCGATTGCTGGCTTTGCGTCGCGAAGCCACCAGCGCCCTTGATGAATTGAAGAGCCTGGAGCGGGGCCGTCTGCAACTTGCGGCGAATGAGTACACCTGCATGTACCTGCTGGGGGCGGTCGACCGCTTTCGACGTAAATACCCAGAGATTGGCGTTTCGGTGCATCGCATGCTTGCCAGCCGAATCGCAGAGGAACTGAGCCTGCGTACCTTCGAGGTTGGAGTCACATCCTTCCGTCTGGACCCGGAGCGATTTCGGACGATTGCGGTTTACAACGACAGCCTGGCGTTCATCGTGAGCCCGAGGCACCGGCTTGCGAAGTCGGCGCGCGTGTCGATCAACGAACTCGGGCGGGAGAACTTTATTGCGCACAATGTGGCATCGCCGCTGCGGCGCAAGGTGATCGAAGCGTTCCAGCGCTATCGCACGCCGCTCAACATGGGGATCGAACTACCGACCATTGAGGCGATCAAGCGGTTTGTGGCGATCGGCAACGGAGTGGCACTGGTGCCACATCTGACGATTGCTCATGAGCTCGAGGCAGGCGAACTGGTACGCGTGGTTGTCGAAGAGCTGGAATTCAAGCGAGTGCTGCGGCTGGTTCATCGGCGACAGGCTACACTTTCGTATGCCGCACGGGCATTCCTGCGTACGGTGAGGTCTCTGGCTCAGGAAAAAGGGCCACCGTACTACTACCACGTGGAGCGCGCGGGCTGATCAGACAATGGATCGATTTCCGGGCAACCAGCGGGATGCCAATTTGCCGGGTGTGCGTCTATTGACTTAGATCATTCCGATATAGCCGGTGCGGGCTGCAAGCCGTTCTGGCCATTTACAATGATGAGAGCGGGTTCTGGAGTCATCCGGCGCGCCCGAATCAACAAACCTGGTTGCCAGCCGGACGGTTAGGCAGTCAAGAGGTTCAAGACCGAATGAAGAAGATTGGCCTTATTGCCCTACTGCTGGCAGTGTGTGTGGCAGCAGGCCGTGCTCAGGAGAGCCGGCAGGATATCAGTATCAGCGGAATCGCCCTTATCGAGCCTTTTGTTGCCTCGTCTACCACTGTTCAGGTTCATTCGAACGCCGCTTTTGGATTGCTAGGCAGCTATCGATTCATGCTTACGCCGAGCAGCGCTCTCGAAGCGAACTACGGTGTTACTTACGAAAACACCATTCGGTACGTGGTGGGAAACACAAACGTCGTGAAGGTCAACGTCAGGACGCAAGAGATTTCTGCGGCCTATGTGCACAGCTTCACCTACAAGAAGTTCAACCCGTTTGTTGAGGCTGGTCCGGGAGCGATGATTTTTCTTCCTATTCGCAATTCCGGAACTACTTCTCTTGATGTGAAGCAGCAGACCGAGATAGGCGGCCTTTACGGCGGCGGCATTGCCTATGAGATCAGCCCGAGCTTCGATATCCGAGCGGAGTATCGCGGTTTCGTCACCAAGGTGCCGAACTTTGGCCAGACCTCCAGTACGAACCAGATCAATCTCTCCACCAACAAGTGGTACAACATCTACATTCCGACGCTGGGTGTGGCGTACCACTTCTAAAAGGCAGAGATCAGGGATCAGGGATCAGGTAACACCCAAGCCCGACATCTCCGGTCTTGAATTCAGGGATTAGAACGAAGAGGATGGCATCCGCCATCCTCTTCGTGTTTTGGTGGGGATTGGGCTTGATCAGAGCTGGTCGAGACTGGCTTTCTTTTCAATCGCTGAGTCTTCACGGTAGCGGCCCAGTTCTTTCACCATCGAGCACACAGGTTTTAGCGCGTCCACCGTCCTTGGACCTTCGTCGGTTGAGTGCAACTGGCAATCCACATAGAAGACGTACTCCCAGGGCCGGCCCTGCACAGGACGCGATTCAATTTTGGTGAGGTTTGTGCCGATAGCCGAGAGGCGATTCAGCGCGGCGACCAGAGTACCGGGTCGATTCTCGACTGAGAAGGCCAGGCTGATCTTATCCGCGACCGAGTCGGCGACCGCATCGGCAGAGCGCCGCACCAGGAAAAAGCGTGTGTAGTTCTCAGGATTGTCTTCGATTCCGGATTGGAGGATTTCGGCGCCGTAATAGCGGGCGGCGGATGCACTGGCGATTGCCGCGGCATGACGGTCGCGCAGCTCCACGAGTTGTTTTACGCTTCCGGCAGTGTCGTAGAAGGCGAAAGACTCCATTTTGGGGTGGTCCGCCAGGAACCGCCGGCATTGAGCGAGGGCGACGGGATGAGAGAACACGCGGTCTATGTCTGCCATGGGCGTGCCTGAAATTGCGATGAGGTTATGACGGATCCGCAACCGCGATTCACGAACGACTTTCACCTCGTGCTGCAGCAGGAGGTCGAAATGCTCGAGCACCGAGCCGGCAAGGCTGTTTTCAATGGGGATGACCGCGGCGTCCACCGAACCATCGACCAGCGCATTGAAGACCTCGGCCGAAACGGAACAGGGAACAATCAGCGGGTCCTCGACCATGCCGAGGGCAGCTTCATGGCTGAACGACCCGGGCTCACCCTGGATGGCGATTTTCATTTTGCTGGAGTCTTTCACAGATGGCATCTCAGGATTGCGATTTTGAGGTTCCGCGCTGTTTTCCCTCGCACCATACCACAACTGAACAGCGGATTTGCTGGAGACGGAATCTTCCGGCACTCGTCTTATCTCCTTATCCACACATCTGCAGCGACGAACGCCAGGAAGGTCATTGCGATCACGCCGTTCATAGTAAAGAACGCAGCATTGAGACGGCGCAAGTCACGCGGCGAGACGATTGAGTGTTCGTAGGCCAGCAAGAGGCCGGCAACTGCGATGCCCAGCCATCCGGCGATTCCGAAGTGAAAGAGAACACCGAAAATCACGAGCAGGCCGAGCATGGCGAGATGCATGAGGCGAGCCACGAGGAAGGCGGCCGGAATTCCGAGGGATTGGGGGATACTGTGCAGACCTGCCTGGCGGTCATGCTCGAAATCCTGGCAGGCATAGAGCACGTCGAATCCCCCGACCCATAGCATTACCGCAGCGGTGAGGACCAGGATGCGAGGATCGAGGCTTCCCCGGACAGCGATCCAAGCTGCGGAGGGAGCCAGCCCGAGGGCAAGCCCGAGAACGAGGTGCGACCAGCGAGTAACTCGCTTCATGTAGCTGTATCCAAGCAGGACGATCAAGACGAAGGGGGCCAGCATCAAGGTCAGCCTGTTGAGCTCCGCGGCGGCAATCACGAAAGCGAGGCCGGTCAGCAGGGTGAACCCCAAAACGAAATTGCGCGACAACATACCTGCAGGAATGGCCCGGCTGCGGGTGCGGGGGTTCTCGGCGTCGATGTCGGCGTCGGCCCAGCGATTGAATGCCATTGCGCAAGAACGCGCGGTCACCATCGCTACGAGTATCCAGCAGAGAGTGCGAAAGGCGGGCTTTCCCTGGCTAGCCAACAGCACCGCAGTCAAGGCGAAAGGCAAGGCGAAGATCGAGTGTTCCCACTTGATCATCTCCAGCGTGGTGCGAGTCTTGGCGAATAACCCCATTGCTGCCTTCCATCCCAAGTGTAATGGACCGGCGCTTGAGACCGGGCGCTTGAGACCGGGAAGGCGATGATTGTGATTCTGGGAAAGTCTTCTGGCTAAGCTTCAGCGGCATCAATCGACGCAACCAGAGGAAGCACTGTATCGACCTTGTCACCTTGAACAGATCCATGACCCTGTTGTTTGCGCCGGATACGACCAGTTTTGCTCCCCGCGTTTGACAGCGGACGTAGTGATTCATGACGAGTCCCATCCCTGCCGAATCCATGTAAGGCACTGCAGAGATATCGAGAATGGTCAATGGCGGAGGCAACGAGCCGCGAAGTTCGCTCTGCAGTTCAAACAGGTTGCGCAACGTCAGTGGGCCGCTGAGGCTATAAACCTGAGTTCCCGGTTTTTTGCCTTCACGCCGCTCGATTGTTAGTGGGCCGTCATTCAACATAGCGAGACAAGTGTAAGAAATCCCACGGTCTGGATGATTACAGTTCTGTAAATGTCGCACGGCGACGACGCGCAAGTCCAGCAAAAATTGCGCTGTTCCTGGAGGAGGTTACAAGTGCTTGTATGATCGATGATTTCGCCGGGCGCGTCACGCGAGAGAAGGCGGGAGAAGGCAAGCCAGATTGGAGGGTGGTCTTTGCTGCGGGGTGGGTCAGCTCGGGGGGGAACTGACCCACAAAGCGGCGGGTTTACTGGGACTTTTCTTTTTCGCTGGTTTGTCCGGCCACCTGGAGGTAGTTTTTGACGCTGAATACTCCGGGGACGCCGTTGGCGCGAATATTGGCTGTGTCGCTGTCGGCCTTGGAGTCAACCGTTCCGTAGAGGGAAACGTGGCCGTTCTGAACGGAGATGCGGATGGGTTTAGCGGGGTCAATCGCGTACTTATTCAGCGACGGGTATCCATAGATAGCCCGCGCGACGGCCAGGCGAGTTTGATCGTCCATGATGGACGTCGGATCTACCTCGATGTCGTCGATGACGTCCTTGACGCCCGGATAGGTCGAAACCAGCCCGACAGCCGAGTCCTTATCGGGGTAAGAGTACGCGTGGCCGCTCAGGGTGACGACGCCGTTTTCGACAGCAATTCCTATGGCATTGAAGGTGGTGGTTCCGTAGCCCACCCGGTCATAGGCCAGTTTTTCGGCTAGTTTTGCCTTGAGCTGATCGTCCGGCACGGTTGGGCCCGCGACCTGAATATCGTTCCGGACGGCATTGACCCCTTTGGCTTTGCGTACACGGTTTCCGGCATCCGCCTTGTATTCATAGAGGCTGACCGAACCGGTCAAGGTCGCGATTCCATTGCTATCGACAGATACCTTGACATCTTTAAACTGCGATTTTTTCAGCTTGTTCTGAGCGTCGCTGCTTCCATCCTGCTGGCCGACTCCGATGCCAGAGCCTGAATATGCCGAGGCGGCGTGTGGCAAACCGCAGGTTGCAGCCGAGAGCAATACGGCCAGGAGTAAGCGCCGTGAAGAGTGATTGGAGCTTGCCATGCTTTTTGTTCCTTTCCATCAAACGATCGCGAGGTCCAATCGAAGCAGGTGAATTCACCCCTATTTGGAACCGATCGGCCGTCTTTCAGGAGTTTGGATGCAGATTCAGACAGTTATAGATGTCTTGATTTTTTTTGCGAGATTCGACGGATGGGGTTGGAGCGTTGAAGAATACAAGCTAACGGAATCTGCGCGTGGCCTTGATCACCATGGAAAAGACGCCGGACTCGTCGCGCGTGACTTGCAGGGAGACATGGCGATTGATGGCGATATCGGCCTGAATGAGCTGTTGAGCGGTGGTGTCGACATCGGTAGCGTAGGTGAGCATCAGGTATTTGCCAAGCTGTTCGACCACGGTGATGCGCGTGGTCGAGTTTCCCAGCACACCGAGGTAATTGGGATCGACCTTTACGGAACCGACGCCAAAGATCTTCTGGACGCGGCTGCTCATGGTGGCGTTGAGGGCGCCGCCGAGGAGGGCATCGGTTACGGGGCTGGCAGCGAGCTGTTCCTGCTGCTGGGTGTACAGGCGCTGCTGATCCTGGGTTCGCCCCAGAGCAAGGAGCGCAACGACGTCCGCCTCGGGGAGCGGGGGGTCGCTGCGGTACGACACGGTCATTTGATCGAGGGAGCCGTGAACGCCGAGGGTGATGTCGTAGTCCTGCACCCGGGCCGAAGCGTTGAGGTCAATAATTGGCTGGATGCGCACGGGATTTGTAAACGTCACTTCGCCGCGCTGCAGTTCATAGCGGGTTCCGGCGATGGTTGCACTACCTTCGGTGACAGAGATGCGGCCCAGCAGGGATGGGGAAGCAACCGTTCCGCGCACCCGGAGATCGACGTCTCCGGCGAGCTTCGCGTAAGCGTTCTGGAAATTCAGCTGGGGCGTCGACTGCACGCGAACATCGAGCCGGACGTGATTCGACGGTGCGTTTGCCGGAGCGATGGGCTGGGCTTTGCTGTTCTGCGCAGCGAGGGCGACGAAATCGATGTCGGAACTGACGGAAAAACGTGTGATCATTACGTTTCCGCTCAACAGCAAATTAGTCTGTGGCTCCCGTTAACTGGAGGTTGATGTCGGCTGCGGAGCTGACACCTTGCGGGTAGCGGATACGGATGGATTTTCCGGTGAGGGCCAGGTCGGCATAGAGACCGTGCGCGTAGGAAAGGTAGCCGGATACACTCAGCTGCCCACCGCCGCTCATGGCAGTCAGCGATTTTACTTCGAGACGATTGCGATTGAACTCGAGAGAGCCACGCAGATGACTAAGGCTGTTGGGCAGGTCCTCAAGGGCAAGCGATGCATCATCAAAGTCGATCCGCCCGGTTAACTCGGGATTGGTAACGGGGCCGTGGGCTTCGACTCGAAATGTCGTTGTACCGGTTGCAGTCACATCAGGGTCGATGGTCTCTATCAGCTTGAGATTGATCGAGCCGTTTGCCGCGACGTCCAATTGTCGCTTGTCTTCAAGATTGAGCGAGCCGCGGACCTGGAGGTCAGTCTGTTCGCCGGTTACATGAAGGGGTTCAAGGCTGATTTTGGAATTGCCCATCGAGGCATGTACTTCCCCGTCACTGTGCAGGTGCACACCGGCGATGGTGACTTTGAGTTGCTTGATCCGCGCGTCGCCGCGCATCTGTTCCCGATGCGCCAGGGGACCTTCAAGACTAATGACCCCTTCGAGGTCGGACTCGCCTGTGAGACCGCCCACGTGTGTCATGGCCAGCAAGTTGCCGATGTTGAAGCGCGAGAAATTAATGGTGGCCTTGGTCTGATAGTCGCCGCTCAATGCGGTTTGTCCGTGAGCCGACAATTGGGTTGCTTCCAGTTGAGATGTCAAATCATAGGTTGCGGCGTGATTTGCGGTGTGGGCCACCAGGTTGATGGTGCCGAAGCGCTCGCCACCCGCACTCAAATCGGCGAGTGAGGCGCGTGCCTCGAGCAGGGGATCATCGATTGTGCCCGATCCCGAAACCGTGAATTCAAGACTTCCAGCCACATGCGATCCAGATTCCTGCAATCGCTGGATCTTTGCGACCTGGATGCCGTTCGCGTGAGCGTTGACCTTGAACTGTTTGGCATGCAGGTCGTAACTGCCGGATCCTTGAATCGTGCCTGCATTGCTGTTCAGCGTGAACGAGGAAAGTTGCAACACCTGGTTCACGAGCTTACCGTCTACGCGTGCCTGGGTCAGAGGCTCCCCATAAAGCGAACCTTTGTCTACCTGGATCCAGCCGCCGCCATTGAGGGCATGGGGAGAACCGTCGAGAGACAATTGCGCACTGACGGTTCCACTGACGGGCAGCTTCTGTCCCAGGAGAGAGGCAATCTCGTCGGCATTCAGACCTTGCACCTGGAGGTTGCTATGGAGGAGAGAGTTGGCGTCGAATTGAGGGAGTCCGGAATTTTTCGCCTGGGTTGCGGCCGCGACCAGTGTTCCTTCGACGGTGATGGAAGCGTCTCCCTGGCGTATCTGGCCCTTGTCGATTTCTATTCGTTCCGCCGAGTAGCTCCCGTTCGCACTTAGTGAATCCAGATGCACCGAGCGTGTTGTTGCGCCGTCGGCACTGGCAGGAATTTGCGCAGAGAAGTTTGTCGCCTGCAAGGAGCCGCTGAGGTGCGGATTGACCAGCGAACCGGTCCAGGAGCCGTGGAAGTCGGCTTCTCCTCCGAGAGAGATGGGCAAAGCGGCGGCACCGGTCTGCTGATTGCGAGAAAAGCCCAGATCGCGGAGAAGCGCGTCGAATTCACCCAGGTTGTGCGATTGAAAATCGAGTTCAATCCCGGTCGGACTGGTCATGGGGTACGCGCCGAGACGTCCGTGTGCGGTCAGGCGGCTCGCCGGCGTTGTCACCTCCAGGCTGCGTAGATCGACCGCGCCATTTCTCTGCTGGTAGGTGCCGTCCACCACGCCTGTGGTCTGAACTTCGCCGACAGCCTGAGATGTTGAGTTGAGCTTGAGGTTGGCGGATACGGTAAGGGTGTTTACATCACCGTCGTTCCATATCGCCGTGGAACGCCCACTCAATTGAGCGCCGAGTCCCAAGCGCCGAAAGGGAGGAGCGCTAACCATGTCCATCAACGTGTCGAGCGATACGTTGCGGAAATTCGCATTCACCTTTCCATTGGTGTGCAGCAAGTTATCTTGTGGCTTCGGCGGACCGGTTTTCAACGCGGGCGCCTCTTCGTGTTTCCGTCCCTTCTTTTCTCGTTTTGCGGGCTCGGGCGCGGCCTCCATGACGGATCCACCGCTGATGGGAGCAATCCAATGGTCGAGGAGAACATCGCCTTCGAGTTGTCCGCCGGGCCTGAGACGCGCGATCACGTTTGTAATCTGCAGACGTAAAGGATCCGCATGCACATGCGCGTCAAGGACGATGCCGCGAGAGACCACGCCGGTACCGATATAGGAGGCATTGTCAGCATGGACTGTTCCGTCGATGCGGAATTCGCCGGAGTATCCTTCCGCGGCCAGGTTCAGCTTTGCAATTCCTTCCGGCGTGTTGGGATAACCGGTAGTCGGCTCCAAAAGCTTCAGATCCAGGTCACCCTGTACAGACGCTTTCCAATGAGGGCGGTTGAAATCAAGAACCTCTCCAGAGATGTTCAAGGTGCGGTCTTTGGAGCCTTTGCTTTGAGCGGAGATCTGAAGGGATCGTACGTAAACCGCACTTCGCGTGAAGTCAACCGCAGCCTGCAACGTTCCCTGTACAAGCGGTGCTTCCGGCTGATTGGCAGGTCCACGCGACAGGTGCAGATCGCGAGCGCCGATGTCGAGGTGATAGCTCTCGAGGGCTGTTCCAATGCGCGACTGGTATTGCATGAGCAGGGAGACGTCATTGGCTCCGAAGTCGAGTGGAATTTTGCGATCCTGAAAATCGTCTACCTGGTCTGACTGGTTGTCGTAGTCGATGAGACCGTGCTGAACTTCGATGTGACGCGCCTGAAGATCAAACAGGGTATCGATCGGGTGCGATTCGGTTTTTAGAGTTGGTTGCGGCTGATTTGTTGTTCCATCGGCATAAACGATGAAGTGAATTTGCGGATTCACGATCTTCAGATCGCGGAGCAGGACGCGGGGGCTCCACAAATCCAGGATGTCGAGGTCCACATATAATTCATCGACGTGTGCGTAGGGAACCTGACTGGGGGCTTCTTTGCCATGGAGTACGATTCCATCTGCCTCGGCTTGCAGCTTGAGCAGTTTCCAGCGGAAGGAGCGGATTTCAGTGCGGGCGCCGGTTGCCGCTTCGATTCTCGCGATGAGGCGCTTGCGAATGATGTTCTCGAATGTCTGGGAGCTCGCAAAGAAGTACAGTGCGACAATGCCGATGATGAGCACAAGGGTGAGTCCCGAACTGCCCCAAAGAAGATGGCGCAGGTAGCGACGGCGCGACGAGCGCGGCGGCTTCTGATCGGTATCAGATACTTCCGGCACAGGCGGCATTTGGCTTGTTTTGCTCATTGCTTGCCTCCTGCCTCTGTGTCTTCGTCCGCGGCACTTGCTAATTCTGGTGCGAGGATCTGAATCTGGCCCTGCTTACGGAGGTTTGCCAGCCAGCTGCTGAAGAGATCATTCACACGCTGCTGAAGCAGGATTTCCTCAATGCGTGCCGACACCTGCTGGAGAGGCGGAGGAGTCACTCCCGCTGGATACTGGGGCAGGAGTTTCTCACGGTAGTAGCTTTCGATTTCTTCCGGCGTGATGCGGATGCCCTGACGAAACCTTAATTCGATGAAGCGCAGGATTTCTATCCGGCTTCGAATGTAATTTTGCACCGACGAAGTGGTCAGGTTGTGTTCGTCGAGGAAAGCTTTCCATCCAGCGTCCGATTGGCAATTAGCGCGGACACAGGTGGGAAGCTCAGTGCGGAGCTCCTGCAAACGATTCGCGACCTCTTCTGCGGTTGGGGCGGGGGTACCGATATCGCCCTGCCGGATCTGCTGTTGAATGAGCGCACGACTGATGAGACGATCAAGCGCCTGCTGGGGTGTTTCCTTCTCGACCAGGTTTCTGCTTGGGTCAAGGATCGAGATCTGCAGTTCGTCTTCGAGATCACTTGCAAGGATTGTCTGGCGATTCACGATTGCGATGACGCGATCGATAGAGACTTCCTGCTTGCCGGCGGGGTCCTTTGGGCTCTCCTGGGCGTGGGCCGCGAAGAAGCCTACGAATATCACGGCAATACCGACCCACCGCCGACTGTGGGCAGCGATTGGTAAACGATTTATGCCATAACCGCGCATCAGAAGGTCTGCCCCAAGCTGAAGAAGAAGTTGAAATGCTGCGCCTGACCAACGTGCTGATTGGCGTAGATATCTGACTGGGAGTAGTTGATATTGACCGGATAGATGGGTGGATTCAGGTTGTAGCTGAAGTCCAACCGAATGGGTCCGACCGGAGTGTGATAGCGCATGCCGAGGCCGGCGGCATGAGAAAAGTAGTTGAAGCTGCACTGCCCCTGCTGGCCGGTCGAGGTTACGGGGCCGGTAGGGCTGGGAGGGGTCGGCGGATTGGTGCTGTAGTCCGGCGGCGTGAGAATTTTGCAGACATCCCGATCCGGCTGGTGAATGCGCAGCGCGCTGATCCAGGCGTCTCCCGCGTTGGTGAATACGTTACCCATGTCCTCAAACAGAACAAAGCTGAGCGAGTTTCCGAAGAAGGGAAGAATCGGTGGAGGGAGCCGCATTTCGGTGCTGTTGATCAGGGCGCCGGCGCCGCCAATTGGAAAACCGGTCTCCGGATCTCGCGGACCGGCTGCATTGCTTCCGAATCCACGATGGGATGACGCGCCGCCCGAGTACAGCCGTTCGGGCAGGGGTATCAGCCTTTGGGAATCGGTGCCCCAGGCGCGCTCCTGTCCGTACCGGGTGTTTCGCGCCAGGACAAATCGGTTCTTATTGAAGCCGTAGTAGCTGGAGTTGGAGAGATCGAGCCGGTCGAAAACTGCCTGAGCGCCGAAGATGTAACTGGAGAGGGAGTTCTGGAAGCTCCAATAAGTTCCACGATGCGAGTCGAGGGGAGAATCACGGGTGTCGCGAAGCCAGGTAACGCCGGGTCCAGACACTCGGACGGCTGCGGCGAGCAGAGGAATGGCTTCCGGATAGACCTGGAGGCTGTCTTCCGCCACCTTGACGCGTCGAAAATCGAACGAGTACACGAAAGTGTTGGCTTTGGATAATACCGATCCGGGCTGGCTGAAGTGCTGAGTCCAGCGCGCGCCGGTTTCGAGCTTCGAGGCAACATAGGTAGTGACGTCCTGGCTGCTGGCGAAACCGCCGGAGAATGTAAATCCGAAATCGCGATTTCCGAGGAACCGAGGATTTTGATACAGCATGTTCAGGTTTTGCTCCAGCAGACCGTATGTTCCTCGAATCGCCGCGGACTGATCCCGGCCAAAGAGATTGTTTCGAGTCAAATCGATGAGCACCCGGGGGCTGACCCCCGGCCTTCCGTTGGGCGAGCATTCCTGGCCTCTGTTTTGAAGGTCTTTGCAGTTATTTTGTGGCTGACCGGTCTGCGCCTCGAATCCGAGACCGTAGGTAAGCGTCCAACGCCTTGCCTCGGTTACCTGCACCAGCACGGTCTTGTTGGGCTCATCGCCGTTCGCATTCTGGATCGCGGTGTTTACTTCATTGAAGAGAGCATATTCATATAGATTCCTCTGCATCTGGGACAATGCGGTCTGGCTGAGAGGGTCGCCGGGGTGCAGGGTAATGGCTTTTTCGATGGTGTCCGGGCGAGTGTAATGAAGTCCGGTGAGGAGCACTTTACGAACGAAGACCTGCTGCCCCTCCTGTATATGGAAAGTCACATCGACCTTTGAGGCGTCGTCCTTTTCCGTTTGCTGGTCCACATCGACCTGTACCTGATCGAAGCCTCGACCCAAGTAATTTGTCATGATGGCATCGCGATCACCGACGAGGTTCTGCGGGGAGAACAGCTGGCCTTCCGCGGTATTCATCAGTTTCAAGAGATCGTCCTGCTTTTCCTTGACCACGCCATCCAGATTCAAGGCGCCGACACGCTGCTGCCGGCCTTCGTCGATGTGGTAGATCACCGAAAGAGCTTCGGTGGATTTTCCAGCGGTGCCCTGGGCCGTCGCGGGGCTGGTACCACCCTTCGTTTCAGACGTAATTTGTACCTCAGAGAAGCCGTTGTTCTGGTACACGGCTTCCAATGAGGAGATATCAGCAGCGACAAGAGCCTGACTGTAGGTGCCATGCCGGTCGAGAGGATCGGCAGCGTGGACGCTCAACAACTCCTTGAGTGTGACTGAGTCGAAGTAATGATTGCCTTGCATGGAGACACTCTCGACGCGTCGCCGAGCCCCGAGATCGACCGTATAGGTGATATTCACCGTATTGTTGTCGGGATGGCGCTCGAGGTGATCCACTTTTACGTCGAAGTAGCCGAGACGCTGATAGTAGTCGCGCAAACGGCGGCTACCTTCATTGAGCAAATCCTCGTCGACCGTACCCTCTTCATAGACAGGAACGAGACGCTTCAGGCGATCGCCGCTCAGCTTGACACCTTCAATTCCCACGGTGACGACCGGGCCGCGGTTTGCTGAAAAATCGAAATCGGATTTCTTTGTGGCAGGAACATACACTTCGGACTGGAGCTTCACATCGGCCTCGAGCCGATTCTCCTTGCGGTAATGTTTCAAGATTCCGTTGAGTGCGCGGCTATTTGTATCCCGGTCAATTTTGGTTCCGGCGCGCATGCGAGCCTTTTTCCGAAACTGGTCAACGGTGAGCCCGGGATCTCCTCCCACGGCGACGCCGCCTACCCGAGCCTGCACTCCCGAATTGACGACAAACGCGATGTCGACCAGAAGGTCATCGGGGTGCCGAGTGAGGGTGTACTTGATTTCGGGCTCGTTGAAGCCGTTATCAGCGAGTACCTGGCGCATTCGGCCCTCGGCGGCCTGGAGCCGGTTTTGTGAGAAGCGACTGCCCGCGGTCAGACGGCTCACTGCATTGAGTTGCGCATTGACAGTGGGCCCTTTTGCGCCTGAGACGGTGACAACTCCAATGAACTCGGTGGGGGTTCCCTTGAAGGTGAGTTTCACCCCATCGCCATCAGTGGACACATTTGCTTCCAGTGTCCTGAAGAGCCCGGTTGCAAAGAGGAGCCGCAAACATTGAGCGACCTTCTCCCTGTCCAACGGCGTCCCCTCCGTTTGAGGAAGGCGATCGCGTAGAGTGTCGAGGCGGTCTACCGCAATTCCTTCAAAGGCGATCTTTCGTACAGGCAATCCCTGCCATCTGGCGGTGCGATTCGAGTCTGGAAGGATTGAAGCGGCGTTTCCGAGGAGTGAACCAGAGGAGTTAATGGTCGACACGGAGAGATTTCCGCGATTGCCGGTCTGAGAGGGGCTTTGGGTCTGCTGGGCCCTGAGACTCTGAACTGGCGAATTCAGAAGATATGCCAGCAACAGAACCATTGCGGTTCTCTGGCCGAGATGCCATGCCGGCATTGTCTTACGCACTCTATCTCCCAAAATTTAGCCGTATAGACCCACGCCAAGGCATTTGGTTGCATCCAATTAGTAACTTGAGAGCCTAACCGGTTCCATCTTGCCGCAGCTCAAAGTTTTCAGCCGCTGCACCTTATACTAACGAGGAACGAAGCTTGGCGCAGCATCAGACGATTCTTACTACGCATACAGATACTCCTCCCCAAAGGAAGCGCATGCCACGTACCAGGTTTCAAAAGCAGAATCCCGAAGCATCCGCGCCTGAACCCGAGAAGGAAACGAAGGCGGTACAGCTTGAGGAAGCTGCTCCCGAGGTAGCACCGCGACCCGCTCCTCTTTCGCCGGACGCAGAGATTCTGGCTCGGGCACAGGCTGGCGATCACACAGCCTTTGCACATCTTTATTCACTCCATAAACGGCGAATTTACTCGCTATGCCTGCGCATGGTGGGAAATGTCGCTGAAGCTGAAGATTTGACGCAGGAAGCATTCCTGCAGCTCCATCGAAAGATCGCGACGTTTCGTGGCGACTCGGCATTTTCCACGTGGCTTCATCGGCTTTCGATCAATGTGGTACTGATGCACCTGCGCAAGAAGGGGCTGCCGCTGATGTCTTTGGATGAGGCGATGGAACCTTCTTACGATGACGGTCCAGGACGGAGCTTCGGGGCGCCGGATCTCTCATTGGCGGGATCAATCGATCGGCTGGCCCTGGAACGGGCAGTCGCGGCATTGCCGGCCGGCTATCGTCTCATCTTTGTTCTTCACGATGTCGAGGGGTTTGAGCATAATGAGATTGCAGCCATGCTTGATTGTTCAGTGGGAAACAGCAAATCTCAGCTCCACAAGGCACGGCTCAAGCTGCGCGATGCGCTGCGTCAGTCGCTTCACAAAGGGGGAAAGCGATGACCCTCGACCCTAAGTCGATGAGCTGCGAGGAATTTCAAAGCCAGATGGCGGAGCTCGTCGGTTCCGGTGCGGACGTGGCGAACCATCCCCACGTCCAGGATTGTGCTATCTGCCGCCGGCTTTACGAGGATCTTCAGACGATCGCTGACGCCGCGAGGCAGCTTCTGGCCGATCAGCAGCCGGAAGATAACCTCTGGGAACGAATCGAATCCGCAATCAAAAAGGGAGACTGATTTTCGCAGGGGTGCGGTCAGGGAGCCTGCGCACATGAGGCGGGCTTTCATCACGCGGGAATTCAGGGAACTCCAAAATCTGCCGATAACCCACCTGGGCCGCGTATGTCTTTCGACGCGGCTCAGAGGCATTTCCACAACCGGAACTTAGTCATTGGCGGTACCGTAACAGGCTTCAGAACAGGGCGGCGGAGGGTTCAGGGGAATCTTGAAACTTTTGAGGCTCTGTGTTGTCTAATAAGGAAAGTTGATAAGAGGACACTCAATGCCAAATCAGCCTTCCATTTTGCCCCCCGAAGATCCTCAGAAATCAGGTACCGGGGTTAGAAGGATTCCGATTTTACCCGTACGCGATACGGTGCTTTTCCCGCATGCTGTTCTGCCACTGACAGTTGGCCGCGAGAGCTCCATTCAGTTGATTGAGTCGCTGGGGGACGAGCGGTCGATTGTGGTTGCCGCCCAGCTCGATCCGCGTCTGGATGCTCCCAAGCCGGAGGATCTGCACAAGATAGGAACACTTGCTACCGTGCACAAGGTTGTGCGGATGCCCAATCAGAGCCGCTTCGTGTTCACCGAAGGGGTGGACCGCGTGCGCCTGATCCGGTACGTCCAGACCGAGCCCTTCATGATTGCAGAGGTCGAGGTTGTGGCGGATGTGGACGCGGAGTCCAGCCCGGGCACGGAGGCGTTGGTACGAAACGTTGTCGGCCAGTTCCAGCAGATCGTCTCCGAGTCGGCGACGCTCTCCGATGAGCTGCGCACGATTGCCGGGAACATCGAAGACCCCAGCCGCCTGGTGGATTTCGTCGCATCATCGCTGCCGTTCCTTACTACCGAAGACAAGCAGGCTCTGCTTGAGAATTCGAGCGTTTCGGCGCGCCTTGAGCTTCTGACCAAGCACCTGGCGAAGGAGCTTGAAGTCCAGCAGCTTCGCACCAAGATTCAAAGCGAAGTGCAGGACCAGGTGCAGCAGTCACAGCGCGACTACTATCTGCGCGAGCAGATGAAGGCTATTCAAAAGGAGCTTGGCGAGCAGGATGAGGGCCAGCGCGAGATCGAGGATCTGCGCAAGAAGATCGAAGAAGCCGGCATGCCGGAGGACGTGAAGAAGGAGGCGTTGAAGGAGCTTTCGCGCCTCAGCCGCATGTCTCCGATGGCGGCTGACTATTCGCTGACCCGGAACTACATCGAGTGGCTGGCGGTGCTGCCGTGGGCCAAGAGCTCCGGAACCAAGGTGGATATCGGCAAGGCTCGGGAGATCCTCGACGAGGATCACTACGGTCTGAAGAAGGTAAAGGATCGCATTCTCGACTATCTGTCGGTGCTGGAACTCAAGCCTGACATGAAGGGGCCGATTCTTTGCTTTGTCGGACCTCCGGGCGTGGGCAAAACCAGCCTTGGAAAATCCATCGCCCGCGCGCTGGGCCGGAAATTCCAGCGCGTTTCGCTTGGCGGCATGCACGACGAGGCCGAGATTCGCGGCCACCGGCGTACGTATATCGGGGCACTGCCGGGCCAGATCATCCAGAGCATTCGCCGAGCGGAAACCAACGACCCGGTGATCATGCTGGACGAAGTTGACAAGCTTGGACGGGACTTCCGTGGCGACCCGGCATCGGCGCTGCTCGAAACGCTGGATCCAGCGCAGAACAGCACGTTCCGGGATAACTATCTCGATGTGCCGTTCGATCTGTCGAAGGTCCTGTTCATCTGCACGGCGAACATGCTCGATCCTGTTCCGCCGCCGCTGCTGGACCGCATGGAGCTCATTCCGCTTCAGGGCTACAGCGAGGAAGAGAAAGTGCACATCGCGGACCGGTATCTGATTCCGCGCCAGATCAAGGAGAACGGAATCACGCCGGAGCAGATCGAATTTCCCGAGCCTTCGGTGCGCCACATGATCCGGCATTACACGCGGGAGGCGGGCGTCCGCAAGCTGGAGCAGACGATTGGAACGGTCTGCCGCAAGGAAGCGCGGCGTGTTGTCGAAGGCAAGGGCGAAAAGGTGGTTGTCGACAAGGACATCCTGAAGGAGTTTCTGGGCAACATCCAGGTACGGGTCGATACGGAAATTGCCGAGCGCGTGAAGCGTCCGGGAGTGGCCGTGGGGCTGGCGTGGACTCCGGCGGGGGGCGACATTCTCTTCATCGAGGCGAACAAGATGAAGGGCAAGGGCGGCTTCACGATGACGGGCCAGATCGGCGAAGTGATGCAGGAGTCGATGCAAGCGGCACTCACGTGGGTACGTTCGAACTCGTCCTTTCTGGGTTTGTCGGAAGACTTCAACAAGGAGCTCGACCTGCACATTCACATTCCCGCAGGCGCGATCCCGAAGGACGGTCCATCGGCGGGTGTGACGATGGCAACGGTGCTGGCATCGTTGCTGACCGATACACCGGTTCGTCCGCTGACGGCGATGACCGGTGAGATCACGCTGAGCGGCAATGTGCTGCCGGTGGGTGGAATCAAGGAGAAGTTCCTTGCGGCTCGGAGGGCCGGGGTGGAGTACATCATCCTGCCCGCCGACAATCGCCAGGACGTGGAGGAGGATCTTGCTCCGGAGATGATTGAGGGAGTCTCGATTCACTACGCGAGCCGGATTGAGGACGTGCTTGCAGTGGCTCTGCCGCTGCTGAAGGCCAAGGCCGGAGTTACGCCGATAGCGGCGGAGCACGGTGCGTCGGCTGCAGCCTAAACAGCGCAAACCAGCAGGTGAAGGCCGGCGAAACTGCCGGCCTTTCTGTTTTGGCACTGCGGGGCCGTCTCATGCGTCTAACTCCCGAGGCGGTATTCTTTCCTAGACATGCACGTACGCGTACTTCCGTTTGGCGTTCTCAAAGAAGCACTCGGCGCCGACACCATTGCGGTGGAGTTGCCCGGAGGAGCGACGGTTGGCGACCTGATCGCCCGGCTCAGGGAGCGTGCGCCAGCGGTTGACTCCCGCGCCATCGCGGTCAGCATTAATGCCGAATATGCGGGACGGAACAGCGTTCTGCAGGACGACGACGAGGTTGGGTTATTGCCGCCGGTCTCCGGTGGTGCTCCGCGCGGTGCGGGAGGGTCGGATCAGGGGATCGTTGCGCCATCCAATATTCTCCTTACGCGCGAGGTGATCGATGCCGCACGCCTTCGTTGTTGCCGCCAAGCACGATGAAGATGGCGCTGTGGTCGTCTTCGATGGAATCGTCCGCAACAACTCGCGCGGACGGCAAACGCTCATCTAGATTACGAAGCATATGAGGAGATGGCCGACCAAGCAGATGAACGATCTGGCCGCGGAGGCCATTGCGCGCTTCAGCGTTCGACACGTTTCGATCGTCCATCGACTTGGACGTTTGCAGGTGGGCGAGACGAGCGTGCTGATCGTGGTGGCCTCGGCACATCGCGCGCAGGCTTACGAAGCGAGCCGGTGGCTGATCGACACGCTGAAGAAGACGGTGCCGATCTGGAAGAAGGAGACGTTCGTTGACGGAGCGGTGTGGGCCGATGGGGAGCCGTTTCCGCCGGGATATGCGGTGGAGGGCGCCGATGGGCCCACGGCCTAATGTCAGCGTCACTCTCGCGGTGCTTCTACTCATCGGCGGCGCTTTTCGTCTCGTGGCCCAGGACGACCAGCCACTTCGTCTGGATGTGAAGCTGGTGAGTCTTTTCGTCAACGTTACGGATAAAAACGGTGCGATCGTGGGAAGCCTCACGGAGGACGACTTCAAGGTTCTGGAAGACGGACGTCCGCAGAAGATCGCCGTGTTTGAGCGACAGTCAGAGATGCCCCTGGCGCTTACGCTGGCGATCGACACCAGTTCCAGCACCTTCAAGGACCGGGGCCTCGAACAGGGAGCCGCGAAGAAATTCGTGCATGCAATGATGCGTACGCAGGACCGGATGAGCGTGATCCAGTTCAACACGTATGTCGATGAACTGGCCGGCTTCACCAACAATGTCGGGCAGATCGATCACGGGCTGGAGCGCATGCACGGCGCAGGCGGAACGGCTCTTTACGATGCGATCTATGTGGGCTCCCAGGCGCTGGGCAGAAAACAGGGCCGGAAGGTGCTGGTGCTCGTGTCCGACGGCGGCGACACCGTGAAGGGCTCGACCTACGATGATGCGCTCGAGCAGGCTCTGCGCAATGAGGTGATGATCTACTCGATCATCGACGTGCCCATCGAAGCCAGCGCGGGGCGCGACATCGGCGGCGAGCACGCCATGATCACCCTTTCAGAGCAGACCGGCGGCAAATATTTTTATGCATACGAGGGCGGACTGGACAAGGCGTTCCAACGCGTCAGTGAGGACCTTCGCACGCAGTACATGATCGGCTACTATCCGCACAACCAGAAGCCGGGCCTGACGTTCCACCGCGTCGAGGTGACGGTTCCCCGAGCGGCCGCGGATGAGTTCAATATCCGGCACAAGACCGGGTACTACTCGGACGGGACGAGGAGCGGGAACTGAAGGCCGCGAGCTAAGGTTCGCGGAAGAAATTTTCTATCAAAGTCCTCATTTCATTAGAGTTACATGAGAAGGGATATTCTAAATCCCACAGTTTAAAGGACTTAACTCGTAAAGTCCTCAAAAATAATAACTTAAGACTTTTAAAGCTTCTTTTTGAGGTGAAGATGGAAGCCTTCTGGGTTTCGCTGCCTGCAAGCCGATGCGGCCCGCACGCCGGGGCGTTTTCACTCTGGATCTGTAACCATTGTAGAAAGTTCAGCCAAATAACCTGCAAAATGCGAATGGACATATGTGATGTGGAATGAATGAGATGGCGTCAATTATGCTTCCGCCAGGTCTTGACGGCGATTCTGAATTGAAGACGGGCTGAGACAGTTTCGCTGATCGAGTAGTTGGAGACCCGCAAGCCGCGCAAAGACGCGGTATTTGTTCATTTCCGAACACATTCTCCCGTTTATGAACGCCGACGCCGTTCTCTCAATACTCAAGTTGCTGATGTTGAGAGATTTGGGCGAGCTGTGCGTGGCATTCAAGGTGCTTTGTAGAGAGGAAGCGAATTTGCGTCTCAGGAGTACGAATGAGGGTTTTGATTCAGGATCTTGCTTATGCTTTGCGCCAGTTGAAGAGAACTCCGGGCTTTACGGCCACCGTGATTCTTACGCTGGCACTGGGGATTGGCGCCAATGCTGCGATTTTCACGCTGGTAAATGCGGTGCTGCTGCGCAATCTGCCGGTTGCCGATCCGAAGACCCTGGTTCGCATCGGAGACAAGGACGACTGCTGCGTGAACTCGGGCATGCACAACGACGGGGATTATTCGCTATTTTCTACGGAATCGTACCTGCTGTTCAAGAAGAACGCGCCTGAGTTTGAAGAGCTGGCGGCGATGGAGTCGGGGTTCGAGTATCGGCCGCTGACGGTGCGGCACGAGGATCCGCAGGCGGTTGCGAAATCGAGCATGGGTGAGTTTGTCTCGGGCAACTACTTCCGAGTCTTTGGGCTTCAACCTGCGGCGGGACGCTTCTTTACCGATGCGGACGACACCAAGGGCGCGGCGCTTACGGCGGTGATGAGCTACGACACGTGGATGCACGACTTCGCGGGCGATCCGGCGATCGTGGGAACCACGTTCCGCGTCAATACGCAGCCGGTGACGATTATCGGGATTGCTCCGAAGGGCTACTTTGGAGATCGCATCTCAAGCAATCCGCCGAACTTCTATCTGCCGCTGGAATCGATGGCGGTCATTCTGAGCGTGCCGTATCTGCACGATCCGGAGGTGGAGTGGGCCTACGTGGTGGGGCGTCTGAAGCCGGGTGTTTCACAGGCGTCGGTTCAATCGAAGCTCAGCACCATTCTGCGGCAGCAGTTTTCGGCATTCAAAATGTTCAACTCCGATCGGGGCAAGCCGCTGCTGGCCCGCACTCACGTGGTTCTAACGCCGGGAGGCGCGGGAATCCAGAACCTGCAGGACTCATCCAAATCGCAGCTTCATCTTCTCTCGTGGATCGCCGCCCTGGTTTTGCTGGTGGCATGCGCCAATATCGCCAACCTTCTGCTGGTGCGCGGGATGAACCGGCGTTCGGAGATGTGCGTGCGCACGGCGCTGGGAGCGCAGCGCAGCCGGCTGGTGCGGCAACTGCTGACGGAGAGTGTTCTTCTGGCGATGCTCGGAGGCCTGGTGGGGCTGGCGGTTGCTTATCTGGGTGCCCGGATGCTGCTGGCGCTGGCTTTTCCCGGCGCACAGAACGTGCCGATCGATGCATCTCCTTCGCTTCTGGTGATTGTCTTTGCGTTTACGCTTTCGCTTGTGACCGGCGTTCTGTTCGGAGTGGTGCCGGCGATCATTGCCGCGCGCACGCAACCGGCCGAGGCGCTGCGATCGGGGACCCGCACCACGACGGGAGGAACCTTCATTCTGCAGCGGTCGCTGGTGGTTTTGCAGGCGGCGCTCTCGCTGGTGTTGCTGGTCGGGGCGGGGCTGTTTGCGCAGAGTCTCAACAAGCTGCAGTCCAGCAATATGCATCTCGAGTCGAGCAACCGTTATATCGTTCACATCAATCCGCAAGCGGCCGGCTACTCGCAGATGCAGCTTGAGGCTCTATACAGGACCATCGAGCAGCAGTTTCACGCAGTGCGAGGAGTCGCAAAGGTTGGCATCGCCACCTACACGCCGATGGAAGACAACAACTGGAGCAACGGGATCCAGATCCAGGGGCAATCAGATCTCGACAAGAGCGCGTCTTTCGTAAAGCCGAACGCGGAGTACTTCGACTCCGTCGGCACGCACGTGCTGATGGGCAGGGGAATCACGCCGCAGGATACGATGTCGGCGCCTCCTGTGGTGGTGGTGAACAAGGAATTTGTAAAGCAGTTCTTCAAGCCGGGCGAGAACCCGATCGGGCACAGGATGGGAGGGCCGGGACCGAAGAGCCCGGGAGATTACGAGATCGTCGGCGTGGTGGACGACACGACCTACACCTCGGTGCAATGGAAAGACCACGCCATGTACTTCGTGCCGATTTTGCAGCGGGGAGCAAGCGAGCAAGATCCGATCAGCAAAGACATCTCTCTGTATGCGGGCGCACTGGTCATCCAGACGAGCCATCCGATGAGCGACATGGAGAAGATCGCTGCACGCACGCTTTCCGGGATCAACCCGAATCTTACGGTCGTGAAGTTTCAGACGTTCGATCAGCAGATTGCGGACCGGTTCAACGATGACCGCATGATCGCACAGCTTACGTCGCTCTTCGGAGGGCTTGCGCTTTTGCTGGCGAGCATCGGCCTCTATGGCGTGACCGCCTATACGGTGGTGCGACGGACGCCGGAGATTGGGATTCGGATGGCGCTGGGAGCGGAGCGCATTCGCGTGATCGGCATGGTGATGCGCGGCGCGATGTTGCAGGCGCTGATCGGACTTGCGATTGGGGTTCCTGTCGCCATGCTTTGCGTGCGCTACGTTAAATCGCAGCTCTACGAGATTACGAGCGTCAATCCGTTGGTGATGGCTGCCTCGATCGGGGTTCTGGCGGTGGCGGCGGGCGTTGCGGGGATTATTCCTGCGAGGCGAGCCGCGTCAATCGATCCGGTAAAAGCGCTGCGGGTGGAGTAAAGCGCCGGGTTGGGATTGGGTTCCGCTCCCGCTCATCGCGAAGAAGCCGCGATGAACGGGGCACAGATCTGTTTCAGAACGAAAACCGTATACGGTCAAAAAAGACAGAACCCGACGTTCTGAGAGGATTTGCGGTCAGCTCTTGTCGCCGGGTTTGGCGGATGTCTGCTTTTCTACGTCGGTGAGCATCTGCTGGACTTTGTCTTTCTGATCGTAGTTGGGATTGGCTGCCAGCAGCTTTTTCCAGTCGGCGATGGCGCCGGCGCTGTCGTGCTTACCTTGCCACTTCACGATACCGAGATTGAAAAGTGTATTGGGATTGTTGGGTGCGTAGGCGAGCGCCTTATTGAATTCTTCGAGGGCCCGGTCGGGGTTGCCCAGATACCAGTAGGCGGTGGCCATGTCGGTGCGCACGGAGACGTCCGATGGTTTGTTCTGCAGAACGCGGCCATAGTAGTCGACGGCGGTGGGATACTGCTGCGCGTCGTAGTAGAGATTGCCGATGCTGGTGAGGAGGTCGAGATTCTTCGGGTCGGAGTTGAGCTTTGCGAGCAGAGGCGCAGCCTGGGTGTCGACCATTTCTTTCAGTCGCGAAGGGCTGGGCGACTGAGGCGCCGCGAGTGATGCGGGCGCTGAGGCGGCCGGTGCTGCCGGCTGGACGGCGGTTTGTGCCGGGGTTAGTTGCGGAGCGGCTTGAAAGCCGCGGATGAACCAGCCACCAACGATTCCAACGGTGAGACAAATGGTGACGAAGATGAGGGCCTGCCTGCTTGTCCACGGACGCTGAGTCTTAGTTTGCAGCATGGTTGCTCCCTGTGTTGGCGGCGTGCTGGTCGCCGTTCATCTGCATGGCGCTGGCTATGACTTTCACCACGACTGCCTTGCGCTCGGGGCTCAAATCTGGATTGCTTTTGAGCAGGCGCTGCCAGGCGGCAACCGCGCCCTTGCCGTCGCCCTTTCCCTGAAGCTTGATCATTCCCAGATCGTAGAGAGCGTTGGCGTCGTTGGGATCGCAGGTGAGCGCGGTATTGAGCTGGGCGATGGAGCCATCCACGTCACCGTTGCGATAGAGGCTTGAGGCGAGCCTGATTCGAAGGGCTACATTTTTGGGATCGAGGGTGACCGCGCGATTGTAGTAGTCCGCCGCTTCTTTGAAGCGATGCGTGGTGTGATACAGGGCTGCGATCTGCGCGAGAAGGGAAACGTCGTTGGGATTGGCCTTGAGCTTCTCAATGAGCGGAGCGGCTTTCTGGTCGGACATTTTCTTCCACTCTTCAAGCGAGTGCCCGGGCGGCATCGCACCGTGTGGAGATACGACCGCGGCGTGCTGTGCGGGCGGAACTGCGAGTTCGGAGCTACGCATGAGGTAGCCGATGCCAAGGCCGGCGATGAGACAGATGACGGCCATCGCGTAGACGTGCGATCGCTCGAGGTAGGGAACCGGTATTGCGTCTTCCATGACGAGTACTCCCGATCAGCGTGCGTCGGGAAATTCTGCGGATGGCAGAAATTCCGGCGGCTCACAAGTGATCTGCATGCACGTTTGCAGCCGAAGCAGGCGATTGAGTGCTGCGGTTCCAGGGGAAGCGCAGGAAGTGAAGCGCCTAGAGGCAGTAGAGCAACGCGCAGGGAAAGATTAAGTGATATGAATCACACGTCTTGATTTGGAAAGAGGAAGAGCGTGATGAAGCATCACGCAACCGTGTGGTTGTGTTGACCCAATTGTGACGGATGTCACTAAAAACGTGGGGGTTTTCACCACGTTGGTGTGCGAGAACTCTCAGCATTTGATGTGCAAATTTGCGCTGGAATCGGGACGGATGAGAGAGAAGGGGAGACAACTCTTCTTTGCGCAATGAATTACGCGCCTTGTTCCGAAACAGGACACGCCAATTTCATAACGGCACTCCACGTGCACAACTTGCAGTGACTGAACTGGAGACAAGACGATTCCGGTCGCGGAGAAAGTTCAGGCGAACTTGGGAGTGCGCACTAGGAGGCTCCACCACAATGAAGAAAGTTTCTTTAATTGCTTTGATGTTTCTGGCGGCGGCAGGTTTCGCAGCCGCACAGCCGTCTGCGCCGACGTCCGACGTACTCGGCGCCCACCTCAACTATGGTCGCGGCTGCGCGGCCTGTCACGCGCCTCACAGCGGCGCCTATGGAAACGGAAACGCCAAGACGGCTGATCCGACATCGGGCAACATCGCTCTCTGGGGCGAAGATGTCTCCAGCCTGTACGGCAAAACAATCGTAACCGGGCAAAGCGAGCACGGGTCTGCCACCGAGGTTCTTCCGACCAGCCTGACAGCGGGAACGCCAGATGTTGCGGGCGTATTGATGTGCCTGAGCTGCCACGATGGCAACTATGCCACCGGCGCCATGATGAAGAACAAGGTGTATGAGACGTTGCCGGCTACCTACGGGCAATGGAATGCGGTTCCAACCCTGCTTGGAAACGACGGCACGACCACGGGGAACTATCTCAATGATCACCCGGTGGGTCTGAATGCAGTGATGACCTGCGGCGGCACGTACGACTGGGATTGCTCGATCAGCGCAGCCGGTAAAGTCCAGATGACCGGACCGAACTCGACCCAGTTTGTTAAGAACTATGGCTTCTTCGTAAGCCCTGGCGTGTATAACGCCCAGCCAGTAGTGATGTGCACGACCTGCCACAACCAGCACCTGATGAACGTGGTCACGGTCAAGGCGACAACGCAATCCGGCCTGGCGCAGGGAACCTACGCGACGATGTTCTTCGTGCGCGCACCCTACAACCCGGCGAACGGGGGAGCGAACAGCAACCAGACAGCTCAGTTCTGCCGCCAGTGCCACGGTGGCGAAGCGAACGAGATGAACGGCGGGCTGAACATTCCGACAACGTTCTAATTTCTTTATGCATGGGGGAGGGGGACCTTACCCTCCCCTGCTTTTTAAAAGTGGGGTCAACATGAAATATAGATTTGCATTCCTCTTCCTCTCCCTGGCAATCGCATGTTCAGTTTCAGCCCAGGTCACATCGCATGCGCCAACCGTATTCAAGAGTTCGCCGGCTCCAGCGGCCTCAGCACAGCAGCAGGCCAGTGTTGCTGTAGTTGCACGTGTGAACGGCGCGGCGCTGACGAGCGCCGACTTGCTGCGTGAGGAGTACACGATTTTTCCCTATGCGCGGCAGCACAACGGCGGAATTCCCAAGGAATTTGAAAAGCAGATTCGCGACGGCGCGATGAAGATGATCATCTTCGAGGAGCTGGTGTACCAGGAAGCTCTTCGCAGGCAGGTGACGATACCAGCGGCGAAGATGCAGAGCGCGGAGCTGGATTTCAAGAAGCAGTTCGCGACACCGGAGGAGTACAACGGATTTCTGCAAAACCAGTTTCACGGATCGAAGCAGGCGCTTGACGAGCAGATACGGCGATCGCTGCTGATTGAAGCATTGCTGAAAAGTGAAGTCGAGGACAAGTGCAAGGCCACGCCGGCAGAGGTGAGAGCCTTCTACGATCGAAATCCGGCAAAGTTCCATCATGCCGAGACCTACACGTTCCAGACAATTTCGTTCCTGCCGCCGCAGAATGCGACGCCGGCACAGCTGAAGGAAATGCAGGCGAAGGCACAAAATGCGTTGAAGCAGGCCAAAGCGACGAAGAGCGCGGAGCAGTTTGGCCTGCTGGCGGAAAAGATTTCGGATGACGATTACCGGGTGATGATGGGCCAGCATAAACCGGTCGCGGTAGACGAGCTTGCACCGGAGGTGGTGAAGGTTCTCGCGGCGATGCACCCCAACGATGTGAGCGACCTGATCCAGCTGGGGCAGGCTTACACAATCGTGAGGCTGCAGCTACATACGCCCGCCGGGCGGACGAGTTTCGAGCAGGCAAAGGGGCAGATCGCCAAGGACCTTACCGAGGTCAAGAGGAACCAGCTTCGTTCGGCACTGGATGCGAAGCTGCGGCAGAACGCGAAGATTGAAGAGCTGTAGCGGGCTGAGTCGGGCCCAAGCCGTGTGGAAGGGGCTGGAAGAGAGGGCTTTGATTAGAAGGTAAACGAAACGTAGAAGAAGGTGGTAGAGCGGTGGCGAGGTCAATTAGATTAGCGGTCATAGTTACAGCAGGGTGCCTGTTTCCCGGGTGGTCACTGCACGCGCAGTTGAAGTGGGGCGAGACAAGCACGACGGGCAACGCGACGCTGTCGAGCGGATATACGGCGACGTATGGGAATATGACGGCTTCCACGCACGGATGGCAGGTGGGCGGAGCGGGGAACTTTTCGGGATATTTTCACAGTCCGAATTTTTTGTCGTACACGGTGAATCCATACCTGAACCAGTCGCGGGCAAATTCGGATTTTCAGTCAATTTCAAACGCCAGCGGAGTCAACCTCAGCGCGAATGTATTCGGCGGCAGCAAATTCCCCGGTTCAGTCAATTATTCGAAGACATGGAACGCCGACGGAAACTATGCGATTCCGGGACTGGCCAACTATGTGACGCATGGCGATAGCGACACATTCGGCGTGAACTGGTCAGAGAATCTTGAGAACAAGCCGAGTTTATCGGCAGGCTACCAGATGGGCAGTTCGCAGTACTCGGTATATGGATCCAATGACAATGGATCAAACGCGTTTCGTTCGGTGAATTTGCATTCGGGGTATTCGTGGGAGGGGTTTAACCTGGGCGCGTTCTATACCTATGGAAACTCACACGCGCAGCTTCCTGAAGTGGTGATTGGCGAATTTCAGAGCACCAAGTCGAATACCGACTTGGTGGGAGCCAACGTATCGCATCCACTTCCGTGGAAAGGAAACGCAGGGGCGAGCTTTACCCGATCGAATTTCAATACGGAATACCTGGGTTATAAGTCGAGCGGGACGATCGATGTTGCGAACGGATCGGCGGCTATCCATCCAGTTGACCGCTTGTCGGTTTCAGTAACAGCCAATTACTCGGACAACCTTGCGGGACAGTTGTACGAAGCGGTGATCGGAGCCGGCGCGGTCGCGCCGGGACTGGTTACTGACGAATCGTCGAATTCCCTGGACGTGATGAGCGTGGCGACCTACACACCGGCTCCGAACCTGCAGACTTCAGCCTTTGTGGAGCAGAGAAGCCAGACGTTCCTGGGTGAGACCTTCTCGCTGACTTCGTACGGCGGCGATGCGATCTATGCGCACAAGCTGCTGAACGGTACGATTAATGGTTCCGGCAGCATTTCAGCGAACCATGCCAATCAGAACGGGCAGGACACGATCGGATTTTCGGCGACGGAGAACTACTCGAATGTGCTCGGTGGATGGCACCTGAACGAGTCATTCAGCTATGCGCAGAACATGCAGACACTTTTGATTACCTACACGAACTCCTTCTATAACTACTCGGCCAACATTCGGAGGAACTGGGGGAAGTTTAACTTCAGCGCGGGGGCGGGCGGCTCCAGTACGGCGTTGACGCAGCAGTCAGGCACAGAGAGCAGCAGCCAGACCTACAATGGGAGTATCGGATACGGTCCAATTCTCACCGCAACAGGCTCCTATTCCAAAGCGAACGGGCAGGCGCTGGCTACGGGCTCGGGCCTGGTCGGCGTGCCGATACCCACGCCGGTGCTGCCTTCGAACCTGTTGTACCTGTTTGGTGGAGACAGCTATTCGGCGAGCGTGTCGAGTTCACCGGTAAAACACCTCATTATCTCGGCGAGCTACGCCAACTCGTCCTATAACACTGTGAGCAACCTTGTCACTTCGGCAAACAGCAATAATCAGTTCAATACGCTGATGCAATACCAGGTGAGGAAAATTACCTTTGTGAGCGGGTTCGCACGGCTGCAGCAGGGGTTCAGCACTTCAGGCACGCAGCCACAGATTATTTCTTCTTACTACGCGGGGTTGTCACGGTGGTTCAACATCTTCTAATGCGCGGACGAAGGAATCGCCGGATAGCAGCGATGGCGGTGTTGTGCGCCGGTTTTGTCTTGAACACCGCGTGGGCGGGCGGCAAGCCAAAGGTCACGAAGCCGGTGGAGACGTGGCAGATGTCGCTCGATGGCGGACGCAGCCTGACGTGGCAGAACAGCTTCAACTCGGAGCACGAAGTCAAGCCGAACCGCGGATTCTGGAACAAGGTGGTGGATGTGATTGCGGGCGAGCCGGACTTCAAGTTCCTGGTGCGCCCGTACAGCGTGGTCACAGACTCGAAGGGCCGGATTATTGTGACGGATCCGGGTGCTTCGGGCGTGCATATTTTCGACTTTGCGCAGAAGAAGTACAAGTTCATCGAGCGCAGGGAAAAGAGCAAGGACGCGATGGTGACGCCGCAGTGCGTGGCGGTGGACGGACAGGACAATATCTACGTGACGGATTCGGAGGCGGGGAAGATTTTCGTCTTTGAACCGAACGGAAAGTATGTTCGAGCGATTGGGAGCCTGAAGGGTGGGGAAGGGTACTTCAAGCGGCCGACGGGTATCGCAGTGGATTCGGCGGCGCAGCGAATCTATGTTACCGACACGCTGCGCGACGAGGTGTTCATCCTGGATATGCAGGGAAATATCCTGCAAACGTTTGGCAAGACGGGACAGGCGGAGGGGGAATTCAATCTTCCGACAGAACTGCGGCTGGTAGGGCAAGAACTGCTGGTTGTGGATGCGATGAACTTTCAGGTGCAGGCGTTCGACCGAGAGGGACACTTCGAGTTTGCGATTGGGAAAACCGGGGATGCGGCTGGGGGGATGTTCCGGCCCAAGGCGGTGAGCGTAGATTCAGAGGGCGATGTCTACGTGGTGGACGCGCAGTGGGGAGTGGTGCAGGTGTTCAATCGCCAGGGGCAATTGCTGTATTATTTCGGCGCTCAGGGGACGCACGCGGGCGAGTTCCAGTTGCCGTCGGGCATGTTCATCGATCATGACGACCGGGTTTACGTCGTGGATTCTTTTAACCGGCGGATTCAGGTGTTTCAGTATGCTGGGTTAAAGAATCCTGCCGGGGGTCAATGAGGTGAGTCTCAGGGCACTGCTGGTCGGGCTGATCATTGGTCTGCCAGGGATCGCGCTTCGGGCACAGATCACGGGGGACGCGCTGGGAGCGCACAGCCTGGGTCCGGGGACTTCATCGCCTGTGAGCGGGGCGCGGCCAGACCCCTGCGCTTATTGCCATGCTACGCACTCCGGACTGAACTCGGGACTCTGGAACCAGAAGCTCACTACCCAGGGCTATACGACCTATACGAGCAATACGGCGAAAAATCTCGGCACGCAGCCGCTCCTCGGGAGCGCGAGCAACAAGTGCCTGAGCTGCCATGATGGCACGGTGGCCGTGGGAGCCACGGTGGCTTACGGGCAAGTGACGACGCACGGGTCGATGTATACGGCGGATGTGTTCGGAAGCAATATGCAGTCGTCGCATCCGTTCAGCCTTGCGCTGCCGTTGAAAGACAATGTGAACCTGGTGGCAACCCTGGCGACGGGCGGGAGAACCGCCGATCCGACTGGGACTGTGAAGCTGATCAATGGCAACATTGAGTGCACGTCTTGTCACGATCCGCATGTGCAGGCGAAGGACCCGATATCGCTGAAGTTTTTGGTAAGAGACAGTTCGAACGGCCAATTGTGCCTGGCGTGCCACGATCCGAGTCGCACTTCGGCGGGGCAGGTGAATCAACTGGCGGATTGGGCAACGAGCGTTCATGCGCTTTCGCAGAGCAAGATTTCGCCGTCGGCAGGAGTGGGCAGCTACCCGACGGTTGCGGCGGACGGATGTATTGCATGCCATGCGCCTCACAATGCGGCCGGATCGGCAGGGCTGCTACGCGGACAGAACGAACAGGATTGCATTGCCTGCCACAACGGGGGCACCAATATTTCCCCGATGCCGGTTTACGCGAATGTGTTTGCTGAGTACGCGACACCGAAGGTCGGTCATCCATTCCCGACATCGAACAATCCGCACGATGCGGGAGAAACGGCTCTGCTGAACAACAATCGGCATGCCACCTGTGCGGATTGCCACAACGCGCACGGATCGGAGCAGGTTCAGGCGTTTTCGCCGGCGCCTGCAATCCGGCTTTCGCAAAAGAATATCGCCGGAATCAGCGCGACCGATGGGACCAGCGTGCTTACGCCTGCAGTGAACCAGTACGAGAATTGCCTGCGCTGCCACGGAACAAGTTCCAGCAAGCAGGTTCTGCCGATCTATGGGTATTTCCCGGTGCGCGGAGTGTCGGCGGGCGACCCTCTGAACCTGGTTCCACAGTTTGCGATCACGGCGACATCAAGCCATCCGGTGGCGCACACGATGAACAGTCCGTTCCTGCAACCGAGCCTGCTGCCAAACATGCTGAACCTGGATGGGATCACCGCGGGACGCGCGATGGGAACGCAGATCTTCTGCACGGACTGCCATAACAGCGACGACAATCGCGAGTTTGGCGGGACGGGCGCCAACGGGCCGCACGGATCGCGGTGGACGCACATCCTGGAGCGGCGGTATGAGTTCAGCCAGTCGACGACGCCGGGTGGATTGATCACCAATCTTTTCCCGACGCCGGACCTGAGTTCGAACGGGCCGTATGCGATGTGCGCGAAGTGTCACGATCTGACCAACCAGGTGGCGAAGAATACGAGCTTCGCCTATCATGCCAATCACATCAATGACGGGTTCAGCTGTTCGACGTGCCATACGGCGCACGGCATGGGAGCGTCCAGCGGGACGGTCAGCGGGGAGCGGCTGGTGAACTTCGACATGAACGTGGTGGGGTCGAACGCGGGACAGGCTGTGAGCTTCACGCGCGCTACGAATTCGTGCACGCTGGTGTGCCACAACGTTGCGCATACTGCTGGGCCGACCGGAACAACCGTGATGAGCGTGGCGAAGGTGGTCGGGGTGAGGCGGTAGGCGCTGCGTGGTTCCAATGCGCAGTGGCGGAGCGATTCGATGCATCTTGCGGGCGTGCCCGCCGCGATCTATCCGGGGCTGAAGCCCGCAGCACGATTCCAGATTTATTCAGGAGCCTGAAGGCCCCTGCTCCCTCCATTTTCCATTGGCGATCGGGGTGAGGCGTGGCGTCCCGTCAGACGTCGACTCGTTAACCGGATCCTCCTAGAAGGTGGTGCCGGCGGTGCTTCCGTTCATCTCGTTGGATTTGTCTCCATGACATTGGCGGCAGAACTGCGCAGTCTGATTAGAGGTTGGGCTGGTGTCGCTGGGGTTGTAAGGCGCGCGAAGGAAGAACATGGTGGCGTAGTTGCCGGGAGGAAGTCCGGAGTTGGAATTCTGAGTGACGGTGACAACATTCATCACGTGGGGCTCGTGGCAGGTGGTGCAGACGATGACAGGCTGGTTGTTGTATACGCCGGGTTTCACGAAGAATCCGTAGCTCGAGACGAAGTGACTGGATTTAGCGCCGCGCATGGAGACCACGCCATTGACGTTGGCGCAATCCCACCCGGAGCCGCCGCAACTGATCATTGCCGAGAGCCCCATGGGATGCGCGTCGAGGAGATTTCCCGCGGCGGAGACGTTGCTTCCGAGCATGGTTGGCACCGAAGACTGGCTGCCGTAGGTAGAGGGCAGCGTTTCGTACACCTTGTTTCTCATCATGGCTGCGGGCGCAAAGTTGCCGTCGTGACAACTGAGGCAGGTGAGCATTCCGGCAACGTCGGGGGTATCGGCAGACATGCTTGTGGGAAGAATTTCCACGTATTTGCCGCCGCCGGTCGTGATGGATTTGCCGTAAAGGCTGCTTACGTCTTCACCCCAGAGCATGGGGCTGCGCGCGGCGGAGACATCGAGGGAGTGGGCTTTGCCGTTGCCGGACGAACCGCTGTGCGGCGAATGACACGCAGAGCATCCACGGCCGTAGTTGAGGTGTGCGCCGAGGACGTCGGTGGTGGGCTGGGTCAACTGCGCGACGGCCGAGTCGCAGAGAACGGCGGTCGCGAGGATCAGTGCGACAAGAGAAATCCTAATCATGAACGTGGCCTCGTAGTGCCTCGTTCAGTTCATCGGCAGAATGGGATTGGGGTTGAGAAGGACGATCTATGGTTGACGCTTTCCCACCCATTTCGGGGAAGACGCGAAATGGATGGGTACCCAGGTTTGTTGGAGTTCGATTCGCCCCTTACTCGTCGAGTTCGGAGACAGGGACGAGCGCGAATTTTTTCAGTTTGTAGCGGAGGGCGTCGCGGCTGATATCGAGCAGCCTGGCAGCGTTTGTCTGATTGCCGTTGGCCTGGTTCATTGCGAGCTCGACCATGGAGTGCTCGAGTTCCTCGAGGGACGTGCCGCCTTCGGGGATATACAGGCGGGGGAGGGCACGGCCATTGGGGAGTTTGCGTCCGCCGTCGGCGGGAGAAGTTTGCTCGAAGAGGGTGCGGCCGTTGGATTCGCCGACGGAGAAGGGCAGATACATGGAGCGGAGGTAGGACTCTTCTTCGAGAATCATGCCGCGCTCGATGGTGTTTTTGAGTTCGCGCACGTTGCCGGGCCAATTGTGGCTCAGGATGAGGTTGCGGGTTTCGTCGGTTATGCCGCGAACGGATTTTTTGAAGCGGCGGTTATAGCGATCGATGAAGAAATCGACGAGCGGCAGAATGTCCTGCTTGCGATCGCGCAAGGGCGGGATGAAGATGGCGATGATGGCGAGACGGTAGAAGAGGTCCTGCCGGAATTGACCCTCGCGCACCGCTTTTTCGAGATCGCGATTGGAGGCGGCGATGACGCGGACGTCGACCTGGATATCGCGAATGCCGCCGACGCGGCGGATGACCTGGTCTTCAAGGACGCGAAGAAGTTTGGCCTGAAGGACGGGTGAAAGCTCGCCGATTTCGTCGAGGAAGAGCGTGCCGCCGTCGGCTGCTTCGAAGAGGCCCTTCTTCATCTGCTTGGCATCGGTGAAGGCGCCCTTTTCGTGGCCGAAGAGCTCGGCTTCCATAAGGGTCTCGGGAATCGCGGAGCAGTTGATGGCAACGAAGGGCTTGTCGCGGCGGCTGCTTTCGTAGTGCAGGGCTTTGGCGATGAGGTCCTTGCCGGTGCCACTTTCACCCTGAATGAGGATGGTGGAAGCCTCGCAGGATGCGACCTTTTTCACGAAGTTCATGAGCTCGGTCATCTTGGGCGAGACGCTGACGATGCTTTCGAAGCCGACTCCGCCGCGCGGCTTGGCACGAGAGGCCTGGGGGTCGCCGTTGCGGGAGGGGATGGTTTCGAGAGCGCTCTGGATGACTTCGTGAAGCTGATCGAAGTCGATGGGCTTGCCGACGAAGTCGAAAGCGCCGAGTTTGATGGAGGCTTTGACGTCGTCGAGCTGGGGGTCTGCAGTGATCATGATGACCGCAGGGCCCTCGCCGCCTTTCTTGAGCTGATCGAGAACCTCGATGCCGGTCAGGTCGGGCAGGCGGACGTCGAGCAGGACGAGGTCGGGGTTTTCGGACCGCGCGAGTCGCAGTGCGAGCTCGCCGGCATCGGCTTCGACCACCTGAAAGCCCCACTCTTCACATTTCTGGCGCAGAGACCAACGCACGAGGCGCTCGTCGTCGACGATCAAGACTTTTTCTGCTGGCATCGGTTCTCTCATGTACTGGAAACCTTGATGTAACTGCAGACTGCTCTTTATGCATGTGCGTGGTTAAGGGGATCTTTTCGTTTGGGACGCAGGGTGTGATCCCCGATACAACGCTGAAATTATTAAAGGATCGAATAGGTCCGAAAGAATGTGATTCAGGTCACTTAAGAGCTAAAAGCAGGGAACAGGGAATAGGGACGTAGAGAGCAATAAGGGGACGAGTTTGCGGGAGTGGTTGCGGGAAATGTTAGGATGCATGTTATTGAATTTAAATAGCTTACCTGGTAAGCCAAGGTCGTCAAGATGGTTGAAGGATCATGGAGTCGTAGAGCCAGGCGATAGCTAATTGGGTGGTCAGTAGTTCGCGATGATCGATGTCTCATGGGTTGGGGCAGACGGGATCGTAATGGTGCCGTCCGGGCTGAAGTCTTTCCATGGCTCTCCATTTACGGCGACCGACCGGATCTTTCTTTCGCCAGGGGCGCGGAGGCGGACCTTCGTTATGGCGGAGTACCCGGCCGGAGTTTCGAGTTTTATTTCGATCCTGTTCTGCGCAAGGTGCGAGACGGTTGAAAAGCTGACACGGCCAAAGCGGGTGGGAGCGTTGGAGACGGAGACCTTCTGGCCGTCTTCGAGCCAGCGCTCTGGCATCGACTTTCCAAACCAGAGCGTGTCGGACTGTGGATCTTCGAAGACCAGGATCCACTTCGCCATGAGGGGGACGACGAGCTGGGCCGGAGTGCAGTAAGGGGCTGCAGGCGTGTCGTTGAAAACGGGGCGCGTTTCGGGAGCGGTCCAGGTGCCGCGCGTGTACTGGTGGGCCATGAGGGAGTAGAGCAGGAGCAATGCCTCGCGGCTCATGTCGTACTGGATCAGTCCGTAGCCGTGACCGTAGGCGAGGAAGCCGGCGATGTCTCCGGTTTTGAATCCATAGGAGGTGGGCACTCCGAGGATGATGTCGTGATGGGTGCGGCGATAGGCGACGATCTCTTCGACTTCCTGTTTTGTGAGCAGGCCTGAGTACATCATCTCGATGTAGGCGCGGTAGGAGCGGAACTGCGGGTCGGTGGGATCGCGGGGAACGACGACATGGAATGGTTCTTTGACGCCGGCAATTGAGGGCAGGATCGTCTCTGCTCCATCGTGCAGAAGCGAGCGGGAGATGGCAGTTTGGATATCGGTCTGCAATTGATCGGATTCGCGGAGCAGGTCTTCTCCCCAGTTGACGAGTTCGGCGGAACGAGTTTTCTTTCCGATTTGGATCCAAACGCGACCAAGGTCGCGAAAGCCGCGCGCTGCTTCGGTACTGTTGGAGAAGTAGGGTTGCATGTAGCGCGGCGGATCGGGGTCAAGGGATGCGTCCGCCTCGCTCCATCCGGCGAGCATGCCGTAGGCTGGATCGTTTTTGGGAAGCTGCTTTGCCTTTTGTCTCATGTTGAGAAGCAGGCGGGTGATGCCGTCGATGCGGCTTCGATGGCGCACGAGGAGCGCGGGATCGCCGCCATAGTTGGCGTATTGCGCGAGGACGGTGAGCATTCGGCCGTATTGCCCGGTCTCGGGGCCACGGTAGAGCAGTGAGCCGTCGTCGCGAACGAATTTGCCAAGGTAGTTATCGATGTAGCGGCCGGCCACGTCGATGAGACCCCATTCGAGCATCGCAGCGGTACCAACGGTGAAGGTGTCGGGGAAGCCGTCGTGCTCGCTGCCGCCGTAGTCGCGATCGATTACGCCGTATTTGGGGTAGTCCTCGATGCGGGTCATCATCTCGCGAACGAGCCCGAACTCGGCCATGTTTTCGAGGCGTGTGTCGGGGACATCGATCTGCATTGCAGGACCGAGGATCTTGCGCCATTTGTCGCGGAACTCGACCAGATCGCGATAGAAGAGCGTTGGGTCATAGCCGGTGCGCGGAGGGAAGGGATGATAGGAATCGACGTAGCGCGTCCACGCAACTGAGCCGTTCTCAACATGGACGATGCGATACCAGACGGGCTGGATGCGATCGTTGCCGTTGATGACGCGGAAGGGCGCGAAGGTGACCATCTCTGTCCATTTGCCGGGAGACTCGGGATAGACGAAGCGGAGAACGGGAAGGGAACCGCCGATGAGGCCATCGAGCACGCGGCCTTCTTCGCGGATTTTCCGGATGGGGTCGTAGTAGGGCGCGGGATCGAAGTCGGGCGAGCGTCCGCCGTAGGCGAAGCCGACCTTGTCGAATGTCTGCGGCGTGCCGACGAAGGAGTAGGTGTTGATCTTCTGGATCGGGGGAATGAGCGGGGCGACGGCGTCATAGTCGGGATCGCCGGGATGGGAGAGGATCTCGTCGCCGAGAAGATCGGAAGGGCTGTTGATGACCTGGTCGAGCGAGTGGCCGAGGTAGAGTTTTGCGGGATCGGCCCAGGTTGGTTCGAGAGACTTTGGCAGATCGAAGCGGATGCCGCTGGTGTCGACGATGGCGAGATGGCCGGACTGGGTGGTGAAGTCTTCAAGGACGGCGAAATGGTCTGGAGATGAAGGCTCGCTGGCGATGGACATGAGGGTCCAGTTGTTGAAGCGGGCGCCGGTGTGGACGACGGAGGAGTGAGCGCCATCGGTGAGTTCGGCGGAGTTGGGGTCGGGGAAGCGAAGGACCTTGAGGTTTTGCGCGGGGAGTGCGACGGCGAGAGCGAAGAAGGAAAGCGAAGAGGGTGAGGCGGCGGAGTGCGGAGTGAATCGGTCTCATGGCGGGTGAATACGGTCAGAAGAAGTTTATGCTGCCGGAGCGTGTTTGGCAGCGTGGGCTGCTCGTTCCGGGAATTGTCGAGAGGGCCTTGAGTGGCATATGGGCTTTCGATTGGGTCGATGCCAAAATGCAGGTGAGGGCCGAGATGTGGCGATCCGCCGGCTACAAGATGTTTACTGGTTCGTTGCTTCCGGTTAGACGGTGATACGGCCGTGAACGCCCAACCTCCTCGGATTCGGTCCAGTCTGTCTCCAAATCACGGCGTAAAATGAGGTGCATCTTCAAGTGCCAGCAATTCATTCGGCTGTAGTTCATGTCGTCAGGAGAGGCCAGTGAACGGTCAGCGAGTTCTGGGTATCTGCATCGGCCTGGGAATCATGACCAGCGCAGTAGGTGTTCACCAATGCGTGAGCGGCTACGCCTATTCGGTTGCCGCAAAGCATGAGGCAACAACCATTGGCCACATCACGCGGGTGGATCATGGCAAGGGCGGCCCATACTACCGCTATGTGTTTTCGGCCAATGGGGTCAATGTGGATGATTACAGCGACGTTTGTTCGACACCCCTTACGCCAGACGCGTGCTGGAACAACGGTCAGGTGCTGGTTTACTACTCATACGAGCCTTATGCGAACTCTCGTCTGGAAGATTTCGGAGTCGCCAGTACGCACTGTTACAAGGTCGGGATACCTTGGCTCTTGATTGGACTTTTTCTCTTCACCTTGGGAGGCGTGGTTTTTACTCTGTCCCGCAGAGATAAAGGCGATGGCGACCCCGAGCAAGAGGCTGACGAAAACGACTCCGAAAATGTTGAGGAACCGATTCACATCGTGCCAAACGCGTGACTACAATTTGGGTTCGGGCCGTATTGTGGGTCAACCGGACATTACCAAAAAACGGTGCTACTTTCCGACTTTGCGGTCGCTCTTCCGTAAAATGTTTGGCAGTGAGGAGCCAAACGCAATGGGTCTCGGGTCCCTTTCAAAGGAGATGAACGACCTTCCCACCGAGTTGAGTGGGGCGAAGCCACGGAATGCGCACCTGACCGGGACTGGCTGGACCTATGCGTTAGCTGGATCGTTCTTCGTGTTCCTTGGAGTGGCTGGTGCGATCTACATAATGCAGAAAGCCGTCACGGAGGCACCACCCCGAGGATGGTGGCCGATCATTTATCCGTTAGGGGTGTTGATCTTTGGGGTCCTCCTCGTCAGACGGTTCCCGCTCCAACATCGACTTGCGATTGAGGGCATGGTGGCTCGTGCCTCCATCACCGAGCGCGAGTGGAAAGGGCCGTCTAGAGGGCCGATCATGGTCGATTACACATTCAGGAATGCGAACGACGAGGTGGAGATTGGCAGTTGTCCCAGTGAGTATCCCCACAAAGCTGGCTCATTCGTCTGGATACTTTACTTGCCCTCTGATCCTCGCCGAAGCGCAATCTATCCCCTTGAGTTCTTCCGACTCGATCAATGAAGATGGCCCACACACTTGCGGAGTAAAACCTCATTCCGAGTGGATTGTGCCTACTCGGAAGTGATTCTGATTTGGGCGCGACTGGATGGTCAAAAGCAACTGCGGGTCCCTCGGCTCCGCTTGGGATGACAGTCATCTTCTTCACTCAAGTTAACTGCTCTCTGCGGATGTGACGTGACGGTCAGGCTATAGAATTTGGCTGCTGCCGGATTTGCGCTGGCGTGATGCGAATGTATCCGGATAGGGGCAAGGAGCCAGGATGATCTTTGGGATTCGACGGAGTCGCGTTTTGTCTGCGGTGGTTTCGCTGAGTGTTGTTTCGATTGCTGTATCGATTTGTGTGGCGCAGCAGTTGCCGACGGCTTCGCCGGAGTCGGTGGGGTTGTCGTCGGAGAGGCTGCAGCGGATCGCGGCGGCGGTAGACGAGAGCATCAAGAACCAGCAGATCGCCGGCGCGGTAACGATGGTGGTGAGGCATGGGAAGGTGGCGTGGCTGAAGCCGCAGGGATCGCTGGATCGCGAGGCGGGAAAGGCGATGCCTGCCGATGCGATGTTCCGGATCTGTTCGATGACCAAGCCGATAACGAGCGTTGCGGTGATGATGCTGTACGAGGAAGGAAAGTTCAGCCTCGAGGATCCGATTTCGAAGTATCTGCCGGAGTTCAAGAATCCGAAGGTGCTGGTGAAGCCGGCGAATGGAGGCGCGCCGTACACGATTCCGGCGACGCGGGAGATCACGATTCGCGATCTGCTGCGGCACACGTCGGGGCTGACCTACAACTGGAACGCCGATCTCGGGAAGATGTATGACGACGCGAATGTGGCGACGGGCCTGTTGGAGTACGACGGCACGATTGCGGACAACGTGAAGCGGCTGGCGTCGCAGCCGTTGCTGTTCAATCCGGGAGAGCGGTGGGAGTATTCGCTGGGGGTGGACGTGCTGGGGCGGCTGGTGGAGGTGGTGTCGGGGATGCCGCTGGACGAGTTCTTCCGGACGCGGATTTTCGAGCCGTTGGGGATGAAGGACACGTACTTTTATGTGCCGCAGGACAAGGTGAACCGGCTGGCGACGGCGTATGGGATTTTCGAAGATAAGCTGACGCGTTTTCCGGATAAGCCGGTGGTCGATGGGTTTCTTACCTACGACGCGACTTACCCGGTTGCGGGTCCGAAGAAGCTATTCTCAGGCGGCGGAGGGCTGGTCTCATCGGCGGAAGACTACGCGCGGTTCAGCCAGATGATGCTGGATAACGGCGTGGTGAACGGAAAGCACCTGCTGAGCCCGAAGAGCGTGGAGCTGATGACGCACGATCAATTGGGCAAGATCGGACCAGAGCAGGGATTCGGGCTGGGGTTCGGGATCGATGGAGTGAAGGCTCCGCTGGATGAACTGGGTACGCCGGGCGAGTACGGATGGGGAGGGTTTTTCTACACGGAGTTCCGGATCGATCCGAAGGAACAGATGATCGTGATCTTCATGGCGCAGCTTCACCCCGCGGGAGACGTGAACATCCAGAATCGGGTGATGATGCTGGCGTACCAGGCGATCAACAACTAAGACGTCATGGCGAGAAGCCAGTATCCCTGGCCTTTCTTCACGGACCCGGGAGATGGTTGAAAGAGCTCTGAGAGCCGGCTACTTCGACCTTTCCTGCTTCTTGCCCTGCGCGGCTGTTTGCTCTTCGGGCTGATGGCGTTTCTTGTGGTGGGCGATGGCCTTCGCGATCTCTTCCTGCGAGAGCTTGCTGTGATCATTGTTGTGCAGGACGTCTTTCGCGATATCCGTGTCCGAAATGTTCGGTTCCATGCAATTCCTCCTCGCGCGGGGAGGCTTCTTCTCTGATCTGCTTACCGGTCCGAGACGAAGTCCCGCCGTGCCGCATACAGGTGGATCCGTTCCATTCACAAGAGACGAACCCAGGCAGCTTGTGCAAACGCCATCTTGGCCGCTCTCAACCGTAGGATAGTCCCGGGAAGGGGAATGCGCCAGCGAGTGGGGAGAGGGTCGGACCCCGAGCCGGTATCCCGCATTGATTTTGCGACCATTGCGGCACGACTGAAGAGGTTGCGGGAAAACAGCTAATCGCTGATCTTCTCCATTGCAAACTCGATCACACGTGCGGTTCTCTCTTCGTTTTCGGCTGACGAGATCATCAAGTCGTAGAGATGCGGATTGTTCCACTCCTTGCCAAAGCGCAGCTTCAGGTAGTGAGCCCGTTCGGCATCCACGTCGCGAATGCGCTGCTCGATGTTTGCGCCGGGTTCGAGCCGGCTGCGGAGCCGGTGAATCCTGATTCTCAGCGGTGCGTAGACGAAGGCGTGGAAGACATCAGCCCTGGACTGAAGAATGCACTGGGCTCCGCGCCCGACGATCACGCAATTGCCGGCTTCATAAGCATGCTCGATGATTTGCCGCGAAAGACTGGCCATCGCGTCTTCGTCAAAGCACTTTTCCTGCTCGAGAACCACACCGGCCGCGAGGGCCGCGCTCCGCATGGCCTGGCGATTGATGCGGCTCAGCCATCCATCGACGTGCTCGTCGAAGCGGCTGACGATGTTGGGGTCGACGCGGGCCTCGCAGGCAATCTCGTCGATCAGAGCCCCGTCCAGCAGTTTCCATCCGAGGCGCCTGGCGATCGACTGCGCGATCCGGCCGCCACCGCTTCCAAATTCCCGCGAAACCGTCAACACCCGGTAACCCATCGAATGCCTCCTCGCTTCGCTTACGGCACTTACGCTACGCCGCGCGATTGCAACCGGCTGTGACGCAACTCACCAACTGAGATCGCCATTCACCACATGAAAATGACAATCGCATCGGCCAGATTTGCTCGGGGGGAGGGAAGTATAGATACGATTCCATCCGGCTCGCAGGAACCAGCGTGAACGAAAAGCAAACGTATGGCGGCGTGCAGGAGCGGGGCAGCCCTTTGATGGTTGGGGTAAAACCGCTCGAATTCGATGGTGCGCTGTTCAGCTCACTCGTAGCGCAGGGCCACAGCGGGGTCGACTCGCGTTGCCCTCCTTGCCGGCAGGTAAGAGGCCGCGAGGCCTACAAGCAGAAAGAGCGCGGAGATTGCTGTGTACGAGAGCCCGTCCAGAGGTCCTACTCCATAGAGCACCTTGCGCAACAGGTAGAAATCACCGACGGCCATGAGGCCGCCCGCAAGCAAGCCGCAAATTACCGGCGCAAAACTCTGCCGCAGCATCAACCTCAGCACCTGGCTTTTGCGTGCGCCGAGGGCCATGCGAATTCCCACCTCGCGGGTACGCAGAACCACCATGTAGCTCAATGTTCCGTAGATGCCCATCGCCGACAGGACCAGTCCCAGCGACCCAATGGTGCCCGCGATGAGTGCGATCAGCCCTGAAACCATGAAGGGAGGCGTCTGGCGGAGCAGGTCGTCGAGCGTGGAGGCACTGGACACGACGCTTCCATCTACCGACGCGATCGCTGCTTCGATCTCATGCATCAGTTGTCCGGGAGCGACGGAGGTTCTCACCAGGATGGGAAATTCGCTGCGCCGATCCTCCGGGATCTGGAGGTAGACCTCCGCAGCGTCGCTGTTGTCGATCAACACGCCGCGCACGTCACGAGCAACCCCGATCACCTGATAACTCCGCCTGTCGGGTGTCAGTTCGCTCTTGTCGTGGAGCTGTGTGTCCGTCTTCATCTGAAGCGTTCTTCCGATCGGATTCTGCCCGGGCCATAACCTCTGCGCCGCCGTTTCGCTCAGCACAACGGCCGGCTCCGGCGATCCCGATTCGGGATGAAAGCCGCGCCCATAAACGATTGGGATTCCCAGGGCATGGAAATACGCCGCGTCTACATAGGTGTAGAACAGGTAAGCGTTGGCGCTGTGCGCGTCGGTCTTTCCTCCATCAATTACGATTCCGGCACCGCGCAATCCGACTCCATCGGGGGGCCTTCCTTCGGCAACCTCGGCGACGCCGGGAATGGCTGCAAGCCGCTCCCGGATGCGATTGATCAACGCATTCCGGTGTTTGCTGTCATATTCCGCACTCTCGGGAAACTGCATGCTCAACTCGAACGCCCGCCTGGTCTCATACCCGGTGCTCATTGTGAGTGCGTGAAATGCACTGCGCACCATCATGCTTCCGGCGATCAGCAGGACGAACGAAATGGCAACCTGTCCGCCCGTAAGCCAGTCGCGTAATCTCCGATTTCGCGCGGGAGACATTGCCGGGTTGGCCTTCATCCACGACGACAGGGCAGAGCGAGTGCTCTCCATTGCCGGGGCCACGCCAAACAACACTCCCGCAAGAACGGAGATGGCAAACACGTAAGCGAAGATCGTTGCGTCGGGATTCACGTTCACAATGAACGTTCCCATATTTGCGGGTAGTAACTCCTTCGCCGCCGTGGCCATGATCCGCATCATTGCCCAGCTGCACAGCAGTGCGAAGGCTCCCGCCATCAGTCCAAGGAGGGCGCTCTCGGTCAGCAGCTGGCGAATCAAGCGGCTCCGGCTGGCGCCAAGCGAAATTCGAACTCCCAGCTCATTCTGGCGCGACGCTGCACGCGCCAACTGCAGGCTCGCAACATTGGCGCATGCGATGACCAGCACCATCGCCGTAGCCAACATGATCAGGAAGATCGCAAACGCGAAGAGCGCGATCCAGTTCTTTGGGAAGGGGTGATCCCGGAGTAATCAGTATCTCTCTCACCTGGTCTTTTCGATCGGTGGACTTGTGCAGCTTTGATCGCTGCGCCGCAATCGCGGACATCTCTGCCTGTGCCTGTGCCGCGCTGGTTTCCGGCGCCAGCCGGCCAAAGAGCCGGCAACACAAACTGTCTTCTTCTCTAAGGCTGCGGTCTGAGGGATGGATGATTGGTTGAAGGCTCAGGGGGACCCAGAAGTCGGGCACTGCCACCGACGTTCCGACAAAATCATGAGGTGCGATGCCGATAATGCTTACGGCAACGCCATTGAGCCGGACCGCCTTGCCGATGATTTCCGGGTCGCCGCCAAAACGCTTCTGCCAGTAGTTCTCGCTGATCACGACGACCGGTGCAGCGGCCATCTGTTTTCGATCTTCCTGAGCAAAAAAACGACCACGCACCGGAGAGATTTTCAAGACCGAGAAATAGTTCTCGCTAACCGTGACGATGCTGGCAAGCTCTGCTTTGCTTGCGGCCGTCGCCGAGGGAAGCATTCCCCATCGGCCGAAGAGAGAGTTCGAAGCAGCCTTGCGGTCGTTCAGCGATCCGCCCGCATCGCTCATGATGAGTTGCTCAAACTGCTGCCCGACCGCGATAAGGCCGGTTAACGTGCGCGTCTGCTGGCGGTACGCCTCGTAGTCGGGATAACTGAACTGCGCTTCCCGTGCTCCGGATTGATGCACCTGGGTGAGGTTGACGATGCTGGCGGGATCTTGCGCATCCACTCCGCGGCGCAGAAGAGCCTTGTATCCCGTGAAGATGGTGGTATTGATGCCGATGCCAATCGCCAGCGCGATCACCGCGACCGCAGTAAATCGGGCATTGCGTCGAATGGTCCGCAGTCCGTATTTCACATCCTGCAGAACGCTTTGTGGCAGGGATATCCAGTCGCTCTCGCGCATGCGCTCCCGCCACATATCCGGATTGCCAAAGCGGAGGCGCGCATTGCGTCGTGCCGTATCGCCGGACATTCCACGGTCCACATTCCATTGTTCGCGCATTGCGAGGTGAAAGTTGAGTTCCTCGTTGAGATCGTCGTCCGGGCGATTGCGCAACAGACGAGATATCCAGCGCGAAACCAACCCCCGCGAAACCCACCCCATCGTTGCCTCCTATGCCAGCGCGTTGCTTCGCAGTACCAGAGCAATTGCCTGTGCAACGCTCTCCCACTTTTGCTGTTCAGAGCGCAACTGGCTCCTGCCTTGCGCGGTGAGTTTGTAGAACCTCGCGCGCCGGTTGTTCTCGCTCACTCCCCATTCGGCTTTCACCCAACCGGCCTTCTCCATCCGGTAAAGGGCCGGGTAGAGCGATCCTTCCTCAACGCGTAAAACTTCGTTTGAAACGCTCTGGATGTGCAGCGTGATGCGCCACCCGTGCATAGGTCCGCTCTCGAGAGCCTTTAGCACGAGTATCTCCAGAGCGCCAAGGAGATTGTCTGTCGATCCCACTGGTCCGTCTCCTATAGACGTCTATAGGAGAATGCGCCAATCCACGCTGACAGTCAAGCTTCAGGCCGTGCTGCTGCCGTACACTGGTCACAAAGTTTTGTGCCTGCGTTTCGGAGGTTCGGCGTGAAAAAGATCGGCGTCTTGTTTGGGATGGAGAACAGCTTTCCCGGAGCTCTTGTCGAGCATATCAATGCGCGCAACGTTGACGGGATCCATGCGGAGTTCGTCGAAACGGGCGCTGTGCATCTCGATAAGCCGTCGCCTTACGCCGTGATCGTGGATCGAATCTCCCATGACATTCCGTTCTATCGGGCTTACCTGAAGCATGCGGCGCTGAACGGGACGATTATTATTAACAACCCGTTCTGGTGGTCGGCCGACGACAAGTTCTTCAACTACTCTCTAGCTGCAAGGCTCGGTGTCGCGGTGCCGCCGACGGTCATTCTTCCGCACAAAAAACATCCCGAGGGCACGACCGATCGCTCCATGCGCAATCTCGAGTACCCGCTCAATTGGAACTCGGTGTTCGATTACGTCGGGGAACACGGATTCATGAAACCTGTCGATGGCGGCGGATGGCGCGATGTCTATCACATCCATAACCGGCCTGAGTTCTTCGCCGCTTACGATCAATCGCGCGATCTCTGCATGCTCTACCAGAAGGCAGTCAACTTTAACGAATATTTCCGCTGCTATGTTGTGGGACAGAGCAAAGTGCACATCATGCCGTACGACCCGCGCAAGCCGCATCACGAGCGATATGTGCAGAACCCGCCCGCTTACGATCCCAAGCTTCTCGAGAGGGTTGAGCGCGATGCTCTCTCGCTCTGCCGCGCTCTGGGCTACGACCTCAACACCGTCGAGTTTGCAGTGGAGGACGGAATTCCTTACGCAATCGATTTTATGAATCCCGCTCCTGATGCCGATCTGCACTCGGTTGGCCAGGCAAATTTCGACTGGATTGTTCGTGAAGTTGCGGACCTTGCAATTGCGAAGGCGCGCAAAGCACCCGAGATGACCAAAGAGCTTCGCTGGGCGGCGTTTCTGGCGGGTTTGAGTACAGCGCCTGGCGGCAGCGGCCCTTCAGAGGCCGGGGGCAAAACGGCAGCTAAAAAGACATCCGCAAAGGGAGCCGCTCCGAAGAAGGGACCTGTGCCGTCCAAACCCGTCAAATGATGTTTCGTGCTGGCGCGCCAAAGTCCTGAGCGCGGGCACGAATACCATGGTTCGCGTCTTTCCCGCGAAATGTGTGGTCACGGGTTGGCGTGCGACGTCCGGCTATTTCGAGAAGATGCCGGATCCGCCACGTCCGTATTGGCTCGCTGCCTTATGCGCGGCTTTATTCAGAAACTTGTTCACCCGCTTGCTCAGTACCGGAGGTTCGGGTTCCTTTGCCTCGGGCTTAGGAAGATTCGCAGCGTTGGCGTTTTCTTTCTCGTCACGCAGATTGAGTTGAATGAAGCGCTCCATGGCTGACCCTCCGCCATTATTCTGCGCCCAATTCGATCGCGGTGGCGGGTATTGGCAAAATTTTGTTCGGCAGTGTCGGCAAATTCTTTGTTTTGAACAGGGATATTTCGCGACCCTTGTTGCGGGGCCAGATTTTTTGACTTTTGGGGGTGGGCAGCTCAACTCAGAAGGCTTGTAGAAACTCCCTGGGGGAGGGGGGAGGGGCCTCAGTCCAGCTTGATTCCCATTTTCTGGGCCATCAGCCGATCGAAGTTGCTGATGCTCTGTTCGAATGTATTCGCGCCGTCGTGCTCGAGGATTGCCGCTCTTACCGCGGTGGCCCACATACCGAAGTGGCGCATTTTGGTGCCGTTTTGCGGGTCAGCGACGTAGATCTCCGCGAGGTTATAGACCGCGGCGACAAGGTCATAGATGACTGAATGATAGCCCCGGCTGGCGATGAGTCCGCCGACGATTTCCTCGACCTCTCGCTGGTGAGGCTCTGCGTTCTGAAACCTGTTGGGCGTCAAGTTCGTACGTTCCATCGAAGTCCATCCCCCTCCGGGCAGTGCGCAATATTCCGATGTCTCAGGGGAGATTGTTCCGATAATGCGGGGTCGGGGGCGGGTCTGTCAAACACCAGTGGTGTCAGCTTTTTATGGAACGATGTGACGGCCCACACAGACAGTGGCGGGAAATGGAACTGGGGCGGGCAACTACTAAATTGGGATGCCTGGGCGGCAGGCGGACGGTATAGGGATTTGCGCCTTAGAGAAAAATTCAGCGGGGCATTCCCCCAACGCCCCGCCGGACCAGCGCCCATTCTTGCGTGCTACTTCACTCGCAAACACCGGGACTGGACTGTTAAATGTTCGCATCTCACGTGGCGAGACGTCGTTGTCTTGGGGCAAAGTGCTACTTGCTCCAGAGCAAATAGGGAGAAGCCCGGAGGGAAGGGCGGAGCTTGATTTTCTTATCTGGTTTGAAGGGGGGATTCTGACCTTGACTAGTCGGGCATTACGGCAGCCGCGGGCGTTTTCTCAGGAGCGTGTTTCTGCCTGCGATGTTCCACATAGAGCTGCGAGAACCACAGAATGATATCGACCGGCTCCTTGAGATCCGGGCCGGGTTTTCCCATCTGCTCGCCGCAGGTCTTACAGATCGCAGAGAGCGGATACATATTCCGGTCGTACTGGATCGATAACTCTGTCCGCATCGCCATGGCTGAAGGAAGTCTATCTTGATTTGGACTGGATCTCACTGAAAAGACTGGCAGTCACGTGACCTTGGTGTGGGCAGGGGCTGAACCTCAGGCAGGTTGAAAGCGGGCTCGGTCGGCGGGAATGGGAGGGCAAAGGGCCGACCTGATGTTACTCAGTTCTCTTCTTCCAGATCGGGCTTTTCCTGCCTCTCCAGGTCGCGGGTGAGAAGTTGCAAGTCTCTCTCGACTTGTTCCATGTGCTCATGAATTTTGGCGAGATTGACCTGAGTGCTGGTTAGCGCCTCTAACAGCCGACGCTTTTCGGCTTCGCATGATTCAAGGCGCAATTTGATTGCCGCGATCCTGACCTTGCGCCGGGTGTCCATGCAGAGATATTAAGAGAAAGCTGCTAAGAGAAAGACATCGAAACGCGCGAAATATCGTCACAAAATGGGCTCGATTCGCCGGGTGGAGCAGGAAGAAAATTACTGCAGGAATTTTCTTCATGAAGTCAATGATTTAGCGATGCCGGGTGCGGGTTCGGTTCCTCGAACGACGAAATCTTTTTTGGCTCCATGAATCTCATTTACGCCGAAACAAACAAGATGTCATGGGGAAATTCCACATCAGGTGGCACGTTTAGCAAGAACGCGATTGAAAAAGCATTGGGCACCGATGGAGAATTCAAACCAAGCAACAAATTCGAGAGACCGTTTTGTAAACGAAGTCAGACAGAGAGAGGATTTACATGCGCCGCTTAGCCGCACTTTCGCTCGCAATTGGATTGGTCTGCATTTCCGGGTGCAAAGGATCATCCAACTCCAACTCGCAAACACCGCAGGAGTCGACCGCTGCTCCCGCGTCGGCCCCGGCTGCACCGGCAGATTCTGCGGCTGCTCCAGCCACCGCCCCTGGTCCGGCGGGCAACGCTGCGGCACCAGCGGCACCGGCCCCTGCGCCAGTTGCGGCGCCAGCACCCTGAACCGCCGCCTCCAGTGGTGATACCCGCGGGCACCACCATTTCTGTCCGGCTCGGTCAGTCGCTGAGTTCCAAGACCAGCAAAACGGGTGATAGCTTCAGCGCTTCGATTTCGACTCCGATCTCCATCGGTGGAGAGACAGCAATTCCTACCTCCTCGCCGGTGTCAGGGTCGGTTGTGAGCGCAGCAGCCAAGGGAAAAGTGAAGGGCTCGGGTGAGCTCGACCTCACGCTGACCGGGATCACGATCAAAGGAACGCCATACTCAATTGCGACCAATACGCTTGAGAAGACGATCAAGGGCAAGGGCAAGCGAACCACAGCGACAACGGCCGGTGGAGCCGGCGTAGGCGCGCTGATCGGCGGTCTCGCGGGTGGTGGCAAAGGCGCGGCGATCGGCGCGGGCATTGGCGCGGGAGCTGGCTTTGCCGGAGGAGCAATGACTGGAAATCAGCAGATCGAATTGCCTGCTGAAACTGTGCTCACCTTCAAGCTGACTCAATCGCTCACCCTGCAATGAGGGTGGCCGGGTAGCGAAAACTTGAAGCTGCAATCGAGAGACAAAGTGACGCGCCTGCATTCTGCGGCGCGTCACTTTATTTACAGGACCCTCTGCTCGCTCACGCCGGAGCAGGACTGGTCTGCGATACGGAGGACTCAGGCAACTTTCCGGAACGTCAGGTTGTACCGGTAAGGCCCAGTCAGCGGGTGGTGTCCCGGCTTCAGGGGAGGGACGCCGTGGAAGCGCATTCGCGATGGTCCGCCCCAGACGATGACGTCGCCATGTTCGAGCAGGATGCGCCGGACGGGGTCGGTGCGCTGAAGGCCACCCAGCTGGAAGATGCACTCGAGGCCGAGGGAGATGGAGACGATCGGCTGGAAGAGGTCGAACTCGTGGCGATCCTGGTGGAGACCGAGCTTGGTGCCGGCCTGGTATCGATTGATATGGCAGGAGTCGGGGCGGAAGTTGGGAAATCCAGCCCGGACGGCGCAGCGGATGGCGAAATCCACGAGGACGCGCGGCATCGGGGGCCACATCTTCCTGTCGTTTGAAGTCTGGGGACTCCAGCGCCTGCGGAAAGCCTCGGGGGAGCCGCAATCCGAAACCATTACCTGCATCGGCAGGCCGCTGGGAGTGGTGGCATGGCGAAGCGGCGCCGCCGCCAAAATGCCCTCAACGGCCCGGAAGAAATCGGTGTCCTGGTCAAGCGCCAGGCCTCGCATCAGGACTGCGCCGGGGTAAATCTCCTCATGGGTGGGTTCGACCGCAAGCAGGGAAAAGAGATTCATTGCGCCCATGTCCCACGGTACCACGAAGGCGAATAAAAGGCGAATATATCCGGAAGGAATTCGCCATTGCAGGCTGGACTTTTCCGGGCCGGGGGATTGATCTCTTTGCGCTACTTCTCCTTAGTCCAAGTCCTTAGTCCAAGAAACCTGCTGGAGCAGCGTCCTGACTTCCTCATCCGATGTTTGGTCAAATTCCCGGTAGAACAGGCTGATCGCATCGAGCGGCTCGGGAATTAGTGCGCAAACGACGCGATCTGAGAGCTGCGCCAGATCTTCGCAGGTGCTCAGGGGGCCGACGGGAACCGCGACAATCACGCGGCGGGCGCGGCCCTGCACTGCCCGAATCGCAACCCGCATGCTCGCGCCGGTGGCCAATCCATCGTCCACCAGAATGGCCGTCCGGCCTGCAATATCTATCGGCGATCGGCCTGCGCGATACAGCTTCTCGCGTCGCTCCATTTCCTGCGTCTCCTGCTCGATCGTTTCCTTGAGCTTCTTATCCGTCACATGGAATCGCCTGAGGACGTCATCATTGAGAACGACCGAACCACCACTGGCTATGGCGCCCATGGCGAGCTCTTCGACTTCAGGAGTTCCGAGCTTTCGCACGACGAGGATGTCGAGCGGCAAGGCGCAAGCCCTGGCAACCTCGAAGGCCACGGGAACACCTCCGCGGACGAGGCCGAGCACGACGCCGTCTTCGATTTCGGGCAACTCAGCTACGAGATCACCTAGTACACGGCCCGCTTCCCGCCGATCCTGAAACACTTTTTCATTCACGCGCAGGATTGTATGCCTGTTCACGGTTGCCCGCGCGCAGTCGTCTACAATTTCCCCACAGCATCTCGCGAGGTCATCTACATGCGGCCATCATTTTCCCTGGGCATCGAAGAGGAGTACCAGACGATCGACCCGGTTACGCGCGATCTGCGCTCGCACATTCAGACCGAAATGCTGGCGCAGGGCAAGATGCGGCTGCAGGAGCGGGTAAAAGCGGAGATGCACACGTCGGTCGTTGAAGTCGGCACGCGCGTCTGTAGAAACATCGACGAGGCGCGGGAGGACATCTACGAGCTTCGCCGCGAAATGATCAAACTGGCGCGCGAGCACAACCTCGAACTCGTTGCCGGAGCGACGCACCCTTTCGCGGACTGGCGGACGCAGGAGATCTATCCTGATCCGCGCTATCACCAGGTGGTAAAGGATCTGCAACTGGTTGCGCGCGCGAACCTGATTTTCGGTCTGCACGTCCATGTGGGCATCGAGGATCGCGAAGAAGCGATTCGTGTGATGAACTCGATGCGTTATTTTCTGCCGCACATTATGGCGCTGGCGACGAATTCGCCGTTCTGGCTGGGTCTCAACACCGGCTATAAGGGGTATCGCGCGAAAGTCTTCGAGAACTTTCCACGGACGGGAATTCCGGACGCGTTCTCGAGCTATTCGGAATTCGAGAACTATGTCAGCCTGCTGGTCCGGACCAACTGCATCGACAACGCCAAGAAGATCTGGTGGGATATCCGGCCGCATCCGTTCTTCGACACGGTCGAAGTGCGCGCCTGCGATATCCCTCTGCGTGCCGAGGAGACGATTGCGATTGCCGCGCTGATCCAGGCGACGGCTGCCTATTTATGCCGTCTGCACGCGGCCAACCAGGATTTCCGCCACTATTCGCGGCCGCTGCTGATGGAGAACAAGTTCCGCGCCGTGCGATACGGCCTTGACGGCAAGTTGATCGACTTCGGAAAGCAGCAGGAAGTTTGCGAGCGCGATCTGATCGAGGAGTATCTTGCCATGATCGATCCCGTCGTGGATGAACTCGGCAGCAGAGAGGCGATCGAGGGCATTCGCAAGATCATGAAGACCGGCACCGGCGCTGACCGACAGCTAAAGGTGTTCGAAGAATCCAAGGGCGACCTGAAAGCGGTCGTGGATTACATGGCGGAAGAGACGCGGGCGGGGCTGTGAGACACAGGCTCTGAGCAGATCGTGGCAAGTTGCCCCAGGTGCTAACCTGAAGCTTCGTCAGCAATGTTCGTTACCTCACAGCACGCGCACTTCATCGGGATCGGCGGGATCGGCATGAGCGGGATCGCCGAGATTCTGCTCAATATGGGCTTTCAGGTTTCGGGGTCGGATCTGCGCCGCGGGCCGGTGACGGACCGGCTGGCCCAGCTTGGGGCAATCATCTACGAGGGCCACAAGGCTGAGAACGTCGCCGGAGCCACAGTGGTGGTCACCAGCTCCGCTGTTTCGCGAGAGAATCCTGAGGTTGTCGAGGCGCGTTCGCACAAAATACCAGTGATTCAGCGTGCCGAAATGCTCGCCGAACTGATGCGCCTGAAATACGGCATTGCGATCGCCGGCATGCACGGAAAGACGACAACAACCACCATGGTGGCTACGGTGCTCGCGGCGGGCGGCCTCGATCCGACGGTGGTGGTTGGCGGGCGCGTCGACGCGCTGGGCTCGAACGCGAAGCTCGGCACAACGCAGTACCTGGTGGCGGAGGCGGACGAGAGCGATCGCTCGTTTCTGAAGCTGCCGCCGATTCTTGCGGTGGTGACGAATCTGGACCGCGAGCATATGGATTGCTATCGCGACATGGACGATGTGGAGCAAGCCTATCTCGCGTTTATGGACAAGGTTCCATTCTATGGGGCAGTGACTGCGTGTATTGATAATCCTGCGCTTGCGGCCATTCTTCCGCGGGTACATCGCCGCGTGTTCACGTACGGGACGGCGGCAGAAGCGGATTACCGTCTCGAGTTTCTCGAAGCCCGTCCGGGATGCTTCTCGCATTTTTGTGTGCACACGCCAGACGGAGAACTCGGTCCTTTTGAGCTTCATGTTCCCGGCCGTCACAACGCGCTGAATGCAACGGCCGCGGTGGCGATCGCGCATCAGCTCGAGGTACCTTCCGCAAAAATCGCCGCAGGCATCTCGAGCTTCCGGGGAGTCGATCGCCGGTTCCAGATTCGTGGCGTAGCGCGCGGGATCACCGTGATCGACGACTACGGGCATCATCCGACTGAGATTCGCGCCACGCTGGCTGCCGCGCGGGAGTATTCAAAAGGGCGCATTCACGTTATCTTTCAGCCGCATCGGTACACGCGGACTCGCGATCTTCTCGACGAGTTTGGAGGCGCTTTTGGAGATGCCGACAGCGTAACCGTACTGCCGATTTATGCTGCGAGCGAGGAGCCGCTGCCCGGCATCACGGCCGAGCTTCTCACCTCAAAGATCACAACTTCCCGGGCGCAGTGCGCTCCGGATTTTCCGGCTGCGATTGCGGCTGTGGTTGCCGCGGCTCGCGAGGGTGACCTGATCATGACGCTGGGTGCCGGGAGTGTGAGCCAGCTCGGTCCGCAGATCCTCGCGGCACTCGAAGCAGGGAAGTAGAACTGCCCGCGTCCGATGGCGTGATCCCAATCACGGTCGGCCGGAACGGTTTACCGTTCAATTGCCGTTTGCTATGATTCGGCGGGCAATTGAGTGTTGCGGAGTATCGAAATGAAGAACGGTTCACGCAGGGAGTTTTTGAAGGTGGCAGGGGCGACCGCGGCCACCGTGGCATTGAACGGGAAGACAACGCGCATGGCCTACGGCCTGGACTCACAGGGTTCGGTGAAGGTGTGGGGCACGTTCCGGGATAAGCGGCACGCTCCGCTGACGCCGCTTGAATGGAAGAAGCCGGCCCAGATTGCGGCGGATGCGATTCAACTTGATACCGGCAGCATGCGGCAACAGGTTCTTGGTTTCGGCGCGGCCATCACTGAAGCTTCCGCCTACGTGTTGAGCAGGCTGAGTGAAGCTGAGCGCGCGCCGGTGATGCGGGATCTGTTCGCGCCGGATGCGATGGCGTTGAATGTCTGCCGCACGTGCATTGGCGCGAGCGATTACACGACCAAGGCTTACAGCTACGACGAGAGCAGCGAGCCGGATCCGGAGCTGAAGAAGTTCTCGATCGATCACGATAAGGAGTTCTATCTGCCGATTCTGCGCGAGGCGCGGAAATCGAATCCTGAAATGTTTCTCTTTTCGTCGCCCTGGAGCCCGCCGGGGTGGATGAAGCCGAACAACTCCATGATCGGCGGGGCGATGCGCAAGCAAAGCTTCGATCCCTATGCGAGGTACTTCGTCAAGTTTCTCGAGGCGTACAAGGCTGAGGGAGTGGAGATCAGCGCGGTGACTGTACAGAACGAGACCGACGCGGAGCAGGAAGGGCACATGCCTGCATGCCTCTGGGCGCAGGAGCAGGAGATGGAGTTTGCCGCGAAGTTTCTGGCCCCGGCGATGCGCAAGGCGGGATTCAATACGAAGATCTGGATTCTCGATCACAATTACAGCCTGTGGGGAAGGGCAATCGACGAGCTGAGCGATCCGACGGTATATGCGGCTGTGGATGGGATCGCGTGGCACGGTTATGTTGGTGGTCCGAGCGCGATGACGCGCGTTCACGAAGCGTTTCCGGAGAAGAATGCCTACTGGACCGAAGGCGGCCCGGATATCAATCTGCCGGACTACCAGACGGACTTCACAAAATGGGCCGACCAGTTCAACGGAATTCTGAACAACTGGGCGCGTTCGATTACCGCGTGGAATGTCGCGCTCGACGAGAAGGGGAAGCCTAATATCGGTCCATTCTCGTGCGGAGGCCTTATCACGATCGATAACGCATCGCACAAGGTGACGCAGAGCGGACAGTACTGGGCCTTCGCGCACTACTCGAAGCATGTGAAGCGCGGCGCGCACGTGTTCGCAACGAACGGGCTGGGCGAAACGTCAACGGGAACGGCCGTCTCGCATGCGGGGTTCCGCAATCCGGATGGGAGCTATGTAGTGGTTCTGGCAAACACGGGCTCCGATCGGCAGACGCAGTTGCTATTGGGCGATCAGGCGCTCACAGTCGATTTGCCGGCGGATTCTGTGCAGACACTCCATTGGAGTTGATGGAGGAACGGGATCAGAGCCGGCGCGATCCTGCGTGGAATGTCTCAGTAGATCTCGTTTGCGGTCTGGGAAGAGCGCAATTTGCCGGAATCTACTGTGAGCTTGTACGAAATGGCGTCTCCGGCCCAGGAAGGGATGTAAAAGTTCGATCCCGCAGAAACTTTCTGCACGACGAATGGCCCGTAACTGAGCGGCTTGTGCGCCTGCACAACGCCGTGGCCGTGATCGGTGTCGATGAAGTAGGCGTGGCCGTCGCCGATGACATGCGCGGTGCCGTCGGGCTCGAGTAGTACGGCGGTGCGTTCGTCTACAGCGATGCCGCGGACATGCGAAGAGTCCTGGTTTTTCCGTCAGGCTCGTTCAACCGCGCAAGGAACACAAGCATCCGGCCCATCCGGTCGCGACGCTTGAAGTGGGTGTCGGTAATGATGCCCTTCATCATTGGGATGTCAACGAAGCCCCGCGCGAGGCTGATGCGCGGCCCGAACGGATCAGCGAGCGCGGTTTTTGAATCGAGATTCGGATCGTCGGGCTTATCGCCCTGCGCGGAGTAGATTTGTTCTCCGAGGACCGCGAGTCCGGCACTGGTGCCGCCGATGGGAACTCCCTTTTGAACCGCCTCATTAAGAGTGGTCTGCACCGGCGTGTTCATCCAGAAGTTAATGTAGTTGGCCTGGTCGCCTCCCGCGATGAATATGGCGCTGGCATGCCGAATGGTGTCGGCGACAAAGGGATTGGCTGCCGCTTCACGGCTGGGAATAATCAGCGTGGCCACCGAGTTGAGATGGCAGATCGCGCGAATGTAGGGATTGTAGGCGTCGTCACCGGTCGCTCGCAGCACCAGCATGTCGCCGCCGCCGGAGCGCTCGCAAAGGAACTTGAAGGCTTCATCCAGATCGGCGCCGCCTCCTATGAGTGCGTAGCCGGGGTGGGGCTGAACGGCTACATCCGCGTTCTCTCCGGTTCGGATGTACCGGTATCCGGAGGATTGCGACAGCCCGATTTGCGTGCACGCAAGGAGCACGATGGCGAACCGGAGGAATAGCGAACGATGCATGCTGGTAGCTTATTCTAAGCCACTTAACAAACCCGTAACGGTACGGATTCCCCTTGGTGCGCAAGCGGAAAAAAGCCACTCTTTCGCGGGCTATAGTTGACCTTGACGACTCTCCCGACCAGACGCAGCGTGGCACAACGTGAAATCAAAACCCGGCCTCAAGTGTGGGAGGACGAAGGACCCACAGAACCGCGTTTCCGGCGCGCGCAATCGAGTGTGCCCCTTTCGGGACGCGGGCTTCCGGGAATGCCCGTGGACATGGACGACGATGGCGACTCGGGCCCGGTGCGTTCGAAGCCTCGCCGTTTCGGAGATCAGCCTGTTCGCCCGTCGTGGCGTCCGGCGACAACTTTCGGACGTGTGCTGATTGCCGGCGGGCTGGTGACGGTTTTCTCGGTGGTCGCCGTCTCCGCTTATGCGTTGAAAAATTTTCTTGAGCACGATGCGCGCTTCCGTATCGCAGGCACCAGCAACATCCAGGCAACGGGCCTCGGGCAGGTGAGCCGCGGGGAGATGCTTCCGGTATTTGGCGAAGACATCGGCCGCAACGTTTTCTTCGTGCCTCTCGCGGAACGCCGCAAGCAACTGGAACAGATTCCGTGGATCGAGCATGCCACGGTGATGCGCCTTCTTCCGGACCAGATTCGAATCTCGGTGGTTGAGCGCAAGCCGGTTGCGTTTGTTCGCCAGGGGGCCCAGGTCGATTTGATCGACGGCAATGGCGTTGTTCTGACGGAACCACCGGCGATGATGGCGCAGCATCCCTACTCGTTTCCGGTGATCACGGGCATCGAGAGCCGCGACTCCGCGACGGCGCGGCGAGCGAAGATGGATGTCTATCAGCGGCTGATTGCGGATCTGGATTCCGGTGGGCAGCATTTGTCGGACCAGATTTCGGAGATCGATCTTCGCGATCCTGAGGATGCGCGGGTGCTGATGTCCGAGCAGGGCAACGATATCCTGGCGCACTTTGGAGAGGATCATTTTCTGGAGCGGTACCAGCGCTATAAAGCGCATATTGCCGAATGGAAGCAGCAGTATCCAAAGATCGCAGAGGTGGATCTGCGCTACGACCAGCAAGTCGTATTGCAGATGACGGATGGCGGCCCGGCTTCAGGGGGTCAGGCAGGCGTGCTGCATGAGCCGCCCGCAAGCGAGGAGGTCGCGAAGCCCAGTCCGGCAAAAGTGGAGGCGAAGAACGAAATTCCGCACGCAAGCAAGGCGGCAACCACGCATGCTGCCAAGCCTCCGGTGAAGTCAGCCAAATCGAAGAGCGCCCACAGCAAGACCTCGGCCCAAAAGCACGACACGAAGCATACGACTAAAAAGACGACGTCAAAGCCCCACGCGACCACAACCGCAGGCGAATGAAAGAACGATGAGCGAGAAGCAAGACAACCTGATTGTGGTGCTTGACGTGGGCAGCGCGTGGACGCGAGTGCTCGCGGCCGATGTCAACGACGGGGCGCTGCGGTATCGGGGGCATGGAATTCTCGAGTCGGCCGGCATGCGCAAGGGGCTTATTTCCGATCTTGGGCCTGCCGCCAAGGTGGTGAAGGCTGCGAACGAGCAGGCGGAATGGACGGCCCAGGCCAATATCGATCAGTGCGTTGTGGGAGTCGGAGGACCGCATATCCGCGGACTGAACACAAATGGCGGTCTCGATCTGGGTAGCCGCATGCGCGAGATCACGCGGGAAGATGTCCGCGCCGCGGTTGAACGGGCACGCGCCGTCGAACGGCCTCCCGATCGCGAGATTCTTCATCTTCTGCCGCGCCAATTCATTCTCGACGATCAGCCAGGAGTTTTCGATCCGGTAGGAATGGTGGGAGCGCGACTTGAGGTCGACCTCCACATCGCCACCTGTTCAGGAAGTGCTTTGCAGAGCACGGTAACTTGCGCAAACCGCGCAGGACTGGAAGTTTCCGAGGCGGTTCTGGAGTCGATTGCTGCGGCGGAATCGACGCTCTCGGCAGATGAGCGCGAGTTGGGGGTCTGCCTGCTGGATATCGGCGCGCACTCCAGCGACCTGGTTGTCTTCTTCGAAGGCGCGGTCGCCTATACGGCTTCCGTCCCTGTCGGCGGCAATCATTTTACAAACGACCTTGCAGTGGGGCTGCAGATGCCGGTTGCCCAGGCGGAAGAACTGAAGCGCCAATACGGTCATGCTGTCGTGACTGCTGTTCCGATCGAGGCGGAGATCGATATCAACAACCCGGAGCCGCAACGCCTCGGACTGCGCACGCTTGCGGAGATACTGGAGCCGCGCGCGCGCGAGCTTCTTTATTTCGTAAAAGAGAGTCTTCGGAGTGGCGGCGTGCTCGAAGCGCTGGGAGCAGGCTGCGTACTTACTGGCGGCGGCGCGATGCTTCCGGGCATGCTTGACATAACTGAGAGCCAGCTCCGGGTTCCGGCGCGCACGGGCATGCCGGTGCGGCTTTCGAACATGCCGGGCGAACTAGTTCATCCCTGCTTTTCCACTGCCATCGGAATGCTACTGTATGCACATCGCACTCGCGTGACCCGTGCGGCAGAAAACAACAGCCTGCGTGCGAAATTGCGCGCCATCTTCGCAGCGAGTTTCTAGGTCAAGGATCATGTCAACGACGAATGGGGAGGCACCAGCCGCTATGGATCAGCAGAACATAGAAGCCGCAGAGATGCGCATTCAGTTTCACGATGAAGAAATACGCGGCGCGCGGATCAAGGTCATCGGCGTCGGTGGTGGCGGCGGCAATGCCGTCAATCGCATGATCCAGGCCAGCCTCGAAGGCGTGGAGTTTATCGCGGCCAATACTGACGTGCAGGCGCTGAAGCTATCGCTTGCCCCGGTGAAGCTGCAGCTTGGTGTCAGGCTCACGGCCGGCCTCGGCGCGGGTGCGAACCCCGACGTGGGACGGCGCGCGGCGCTCGAAGACTCGGAGAAGATCATTGAGGCGCTCGAAGGCGCGGACATGGTCTTCGTCACGGCTGGACTTGGTGGCGGCACCGGGACCGGTGCAGCTCCTGTGATTGCATCGCTGGCGAGCGAGATGGGCATTCTGACGGTTGCAGTGATTACGCGGCCGTTTGCCTTTGAAGGTAAGCGGCGCCTTCAGCAGGCTGAGCGCGGATTGAAAGAACTGCTTGAATCCGTCGACACCATGATTGTGATTCCAAACGAGAAGCTGCTTGCCGTGGCGAAGGACGCAGGGTTCTTCGAGAGCTTCCGCGTTGCCGATGACGTGTTGCGTCAGGGCGTGCAGGGGATTTCGGATATCATCACGATCCCCGGCATCATCAACCGCGACTTTGCGGACGTGAAGACGACGATGGCTGGTATGGGTCACGCGGTGATGGGCACGGCGATCCGCTCGGGCAACCAGCGGGCGATCGAAGCAGCCCAGGCTGCCATGGCGTCCCCTCTGCTCGATGCCGGTGCGATCGACGGCGCCCGCGGCATCCTCATCAACATTACGGGTTCGAGCAATCTAAAGCTCTCCGAGGTCAATGAGGCTTCGTCGCTGATCCAGAGCTCGGCACACGAAGATGCAAACATCATCTTCGGCGCCGTATTGGATGAGCGGATGGGCGACGAGGTGAAGATCACTGTAATTGCCACCGGCTTCCGCGACCAGATGCCGGATCGCCGTGCGCGCATGCTTAATGTTGAAGAGCTTCCGTTGATTTCGGTTCCTGTGATGGCGACCGACTCCTGGATGCGGGAGAAGCCGCCCGTTGCGCCACCGGTGCCTGCTCCGCCGCGGTTCATGAGCGAGGAGGAAGGCGAGGACGAGGTCGAAGCAGAGCCTGAGTTTGTGGCGGTCGCGGCCCGGCCCTCACGGGCAGAGTCCATCGAAGAACAGGTATTTGTGCCCCTTCCCAGGGACTACGCCTCAGACTTTGGTAACAGCGTCCGGACTCCAATGATTACGGAGGAACAGCAAACCGTAAGTCCTTTATCTGCGGGGGCGGTTGAGGAAGAGAGAGACCTGGATGTGCCGACCTTCATGCGCCGGATGAAATTTTAAAGGACAGTCCCCAATCTTGGGACTTGCCTTCAATACGGGGCAAGGTATAGTTCAAACAAGCTTTCGTAATTAACGGGTTTTCAACAGTTCAGCGGCTGTGTTGTCTTTCCTCCAAATCTGTGTGGGCAGTCAACATCTGGGATAAACGGGTGACATTGCTCACATACTGCGTTCCGGACGTATGGAATAAGAAGTTGAGTAATCAGAAAAGCTGCTCAAGGGCAGACGTGTGGAACACAAAACACTGTGAGGGGAATTTTTCTGGAATGAAGCTGCCTTGTGTTTTTGCCTTTGGGCTTGCGCTCGCCGGTTTGGGTGTTACGAGAGGCGCTGCTGCGCTCGATGTGCAGCACAATGTGCATCACTCGAAGGCCACAAGCAAGCACGTCGTCAAGCACACGACTCCCGTTCATTCTCACACCTCGACAGCTCATCGCGTCCACACCACCTCTTCGAGCTCCAAGCTGCATCGCACGGTCGTTGTACGCAGCCATCATCATTACTACGAGCGGTTCACAGCGAGTTCGTTCGCGCACGGTGACATTTTTGCAGGCGATATCACTGCGGGGGAGGATCCGGTAGTCCGGCAGGCGGCGATCGACGCGCTTGGCGACATGAACGGCACCGCAGTCGTTATTGACCCCTCGAACGGACGCATTCTGGCCATGGTCAACCAGAAGCTGGCACTTTCGCCGGGCGCAGAGCCCTGCTCCACCATCAAGCTTTCCGTGGCTCTGGCGGCTTTGAGCGAAGGCCTGGTCACGCGCGATACGCCGGTGCAGCTGGCCGGTTTCCGGATGAACATGACGGAGGCGCTGGCCCACAGCAACAACCTCTACTTCGAGGAGTTGGGACGCGAACTAGGCTTCGAGCGGGTTCACCACTATGCAAACCAGTTCGGCCTCGGGGAACTGGCGGGATACCACATTCAGGGCGAACAGCTCGGCGTATATCCCATCCGAGCCGATTGCACAGTCTGAAGGCGGAGTAGGCCGCATGTGCAGCTTTGGGCAGGGCGTGTCGATGACGCCGCTGCAACTTGGCGCGTTCGCCGCAGCGCTCTCCAATGGCGGAACGCTCTACTACCTTCAGCACCCGACGTCGCAGGAAGACGTTGCGAATTTCCAGCCGCAGGTCAAGCGAACTCTCAATATTTCCCGCTACGTTCCCGATATGCAGGATGGAATGGCGGGAGCGGTGCAATATGGAACCGCACGCAGGCTTCGCGCCAACTTCCAGGAGTTTCCGGTATTTGGAAAGACGGGCACTTGCTCGGACAGGGGAACGCGATTCGGCTGGTTTGTATCGTACTCGGATTCGCCGCAGGGCAGTCTCGTGACGGTCTTCTTCCTTGAAGGCGGCCGGCCGACATTCGGTCCGCGCGCCGCGGAGCTGACAGGGGAGTTCTATAAGAACCTGTGGGACCGCAATTACTTCGCCGATAAGGGCGTGGAGTCGGCAGCGAAGAACGTTCAGTAAATACGAACCGGTTCAATTTGAGAAGCCGCCCTCGGGCGGCTTTTCTGTTGTGCGGGCGGATCAGAGTCGACCACCTCTGACCGTTTAGTATGGTTCTCGATATTTCCTTTTATTCGAGCCTGCGATCTTGATCTGACGGGAGATCGAAGCGCGGCCCTCGGATCGGAATCGAGAGCACGCATGACCAGCAAGTATTCCTTCTTTTCCAGAACAGTTTTGCTGGGTAGCTTCTTCGGAAGCTGCCTGGCCATCGTCGCAAGTGCGCAGACTCAGCTTGCCGCAACTCCGCCCATGGGATGGAACAGCTGGAACCACTTCGCGGAGAAAGTCTCCGATGCCGACGTGCGAGCAACGGCTGACGCGCTGGTTGCGACCGGCATGCGCGATGCGGGTTATGTGTATGTGAATGTCGATGACACCTGGGAGGGTAAGCGCGACGCACAGGGGCGAATTCAAGCCAACAGCAAGTTTCCCGACATGAAGGCGCTTGCGGACTACGTGCACTCGAAGGGTTTGAAGTTTGGCATTTACTCTTCGCCGGGACCCAAGACCTGCGCGGGCTACGAAGGCAGTTATGGCCATGAAGAGCAGGATGCGCAGACCTACGCGGATTGGGGCGTCGATTTCCTGAAATACGATCTGTGCGGATTGCGCGACATCATGGACATCCACAATCCGCAGCACGATGAGCGGAAGGCGAACGCGATCATGCGCGATGCCTACGTGAAAATGCACAAGGCGCTCGTCAAGACGGGCCGGCCGATCGTCTACAGCATCTGCCAATATGGGTCTGACTCGGTGTGGGAGTGGGGGGCCGAGGTGGGTGGGAACCTCTGGCGGACCACCGACGACATCAGCGACAGCTTCCGGAGCATGGCGTTGATCGGCTTTTCCCAGGCGGGACTGGAGCGGTTCGCGGGGCCGGGGCACTGGAACGACCCCGATATGCTGGAGATCGGCAACGGCGGCATGAATGCGGACGAATACCGGACGCAAATGAGCTTGTGGGCGATTCTGGCTGCGCCACTGCTGGCGGGCAATGACCTCAACAAGATGGACGATACGACGAGGAGCATCCTGATGAACAAGGAAGTTATCGCGGTGGATCAGGACAAGCTCGGGGCGCAGGGTTCGCGGATTGGGCCTCTGCAGGTGTGGATGAAGCCGCTTGCAGACGGATCGAAGGCGGTCGCCCTGTTCAATTTCGTGACGGACGATGTGCCCCAGCCAATTGCTCTGCGCTTCAAGGATATTGGCTTTTCCAGTCCGGTCCAGGTCCGCGACCTCTGGGAACATAAGGATCTGGGGGTTATGAAGGACGAGTATACGGTTACGCCTCCGAAGGGCGGGGTTGTGATGCTCCGGATCTCAAAGCAATGAATTGATTGCCGGTAGAACCCTGAATCAGTTGAAACGAAATCCAGGTTCGTTCATCGGATAGACTGGGGTTAGCGGAGCTTCCCCTTCGAAGCCTTCCAGCGGTGCCTGAACGCTGCGGCAGATTTGGATCCGGCCATGTCCCTTCCCGAACACATTCTTCTCACTTACGGTTATCTGCTGCTCTTCGGATGGGTTCTGGTTGAGCAATTCGGCATTCCTTTGCCGGCAACGCCGGTGCTGCTCGCCGCCGGGGGGCTCTCAGCGGAGCACCGTGTCAGCTTCTCCGTGGCCCTGATCGCTGGGCTGGCCGCATGCCTGACGGCTGATACGAGCTGGTTCCTCATCGGGCGGCGGTACGGGCATCATGTGCTGCGAGTGCTTTGCAAGCTCTCGATGGAGCCGACCATCTGCGTCCGGCGTACCCAAGACTCCTTTGGCCGGAACCGCAGCGTGATGCTGATGTTCGCGAAGTTCGTCCCGGGTCTGGCAACGCTGGCTGCCCCGGTGGCGGGCGAAAATGGCATGAGCCTTCCGCGGTTCTCTGTTCTTCGATGGGATCGGCGCGGTGTTGTGGCTGACGGCCCTGCTGACGACGGGAAGGCTCTTCGGTGATGCTCTCAAGCGCAATCCCAGCCTGCTGGACTGGGCTGGGCGGTTCTCCGGCGCTCTGCTGCTGCTCGGAATTCTGGGTTGGTTTGCCGCCAGGGTTTACCGGCGCCGGCGGATTCTGCGAAGGCTTGTGCAATCGCGGCTGGAGCCGGAGGAGTTGAAGGCGCAGCTTGACGCAGGCGATTCGGTGTACATCGTGGACCTGCGCCACCCCCTGGAAATTCTTGCCGAGCCATTCACCCTGCCCAAAGCCCTGCATTTTTCGCCGGACGCGCTGGAGGCCAGGCATGGCGAGATTCCGCGCGACCGCGACGTGGTGCTGTTCTGCACCTGCCCCAGCGAGGCGACGGCGGCAAAAACCGCAATGACCCTGCAGAAGCTGGGGATCGAGCGGGTTCGGCCGCTGCGCGGCGGCTACGACGAGTGGAAGCGGCTGGGCTTCCCGCTGGATGCCGTTCCGCCGGTGAATACCGTGATACCGGTTGAGCATTTGGTGCGATAAGACTGAAAATTCAGGGCCCAGCGACCAGGGGCGCTTCGCCAGTTCTTCATGGCGAGGTTGGGACCGGGGTGGAGCGAAGCTTCACAACCTGAGATGATGTCGATAAGGCGGAAAGAACGCATGACTCACGAAGTGGAGAACCTCACGCGCACCCAGGAACTGGTCGATCTCGAGAATCAATACGGCGCGCAGAACTATCGACCGCTGGATGTGGTGATTGAGCGCGCAGAGGGCGTGTGGGTCTATGACGTTGAAGGCAATCGATACCTCGATTGCCTGGCGGCGTATTCCGCGGTAAACCAGGGGCACTGCCATCCGGAGATTCTCGCAACGCTGAAGGAACAGGCCGCGAAAGTGACGCTGACCTCGCGCGCGTTTCGCAACGACCAGCTTCCGCTGCTCTACAAAGACCTGAACGAGTTGACGGGCTATGAGATGGCGCTGCCGATGAACTCCGGGGCGGAAGCCGTGGAGACGGCGGTGAAGTGCGCACGCAAGTGGGGCTACCAGGTCAAAGGCATTCCGAAGGAGAAGGCCGAGATCATCGTATGCGCGGGGAATTTTCACGGACGAACGGTCACGATCGTGAGCTTCTCAAGCGATGAGCAGTATCGCGATGGGTTTGGCCCGTTCACGCCCGGATTCAAGGTGATTCCGTATGGCGACGTTGAGGCGCTGCGCGATGCGATTACGCCGAACACCTGCGCGTTCCTTGTAGAGCCGATTCAGGGTGAGGCAGGCATCGTGATTCCGCCCGTGGGCTATCTGCGCGAAGCTGCCGAGATTTGCCAGCAGAATCGAGTGCTGTTGATGGCCGATGAGATTCAGTCCGGGCTGGGCCGCACGGGCAGGCTTTTCGCCTGCATGCATGAGGCGATGCGGCCGGATGTGCTGATTGTGGGGAAAGCGCTGGCTGGCGGGTTCTATCCGGTTTCGGCGGTGCTCGCGTCACGCGAAATTCTGGGCGTCTTGAAGCCAGGCGATCATGGCAGCACATTTGGAGGGAATCCGCTGGGGTGTGCTGTGGCGCGTACTGCATTACGCGTTCTGATCGAGGAGAAGATGGTGGAGCGGTCGGCAGAGCTAGGCGCGTATTTTCTGGCGCGGCTGCAGACGCTGCAGAATCCGGCGATCAGGGAAGTTCGCGGCAGAGGCTTGTGGATCGGAATCGAGCTCAATGGGATGGCGCGTCCTTACTGCGAGGCTCTGAAGGACGAGGGGATTCTCTGCAAGGAGACGCACGATCGCGTGATCCGGCTGGCGCCTCCGTTGATCATCACGCGCGACGAGATTGACTGGGCGTTCGAGCGGATTGCGCGGGTGATGGAGAAGCTGGGACGCTGAAAGGTGCAAAGGTCCTGCGAGCTGATTTCCGGGCCTGAAGGCCTCCCAATTATGAACCAATCTTCAGCAGCCTGAAGGCTGCTGCTCCCTCCGAATTCGGCAGCGTGGCATGGCCTTCCAAAACTAAATGTCAGGGCACTTCCGGCTACATTTGTGCATTGGGGTTATGGCCGGCGGCGCCCGTGGTGAAAAGAGCGGCGAGCTTGTTGCCAATGGGGGAGCCGAGTCCGGTGCATGGATCGGGGCCGGGCGCGGCGTTGTAGTATCCGTTGCCCCCTGAGGTGATGTCATTGAAGTCGGTCTGATTCTCGTAGAGCGACGGAGTGACGAAGCCCAGCTTCGTGCCAAAAGCGGCAAACAGACCCGCATACAGAGGAGCAACTGCGCTGGTGCCGCCCACCACTGTGGTCGATCCGTGAACAACAACGTTGTAGCCGGTGTTGGGATCGGCATCTGCCGAGACATCGGGGACCATGCGGCCTTTGCCGTACGGAGAGCCGGAGGGCGGCTTGGGAATTCCTATCTGGAAGCTTTGCGCGGGAAAGACGGTGGAGTAGCCGCCGCCTGTGCCTTCGCCGTTGGTCTGGCCGGGGCTGTCGTTCCACACAGTTTCAGTGCTCGAAGTCTTGTAGGTTCCGCCGCAGCCGACGACGTGCGGGCACGAAGATGGGCAATCTACGTTTGCGGGAGCTGAGGTTCCGTCGCTGGAATTGTTGTCGCCAGAGGCGGCGAAGACGATCATGCCGAGGCTGGCGGCGGTGGAGGCGGCGGATTCCATTTCGTTGGCGGCCTCTATGCCCCATGAACTCTCGTCAGCGCCCCAGGAGATGGAGCAGACATCGCAGCCGTCATCGGCGGCTTTCTGTACCGCGGTGGCGATGTCCTGCGACCAGTACATGCGAATCGTGGCGGCTTTGCCGGTTGCGGCGAAGTAGGCGGCGGCGGAGACCTGGATGTCGAGCGCGACCTCGTAGTCGGGGTCGCTGGACGAGCCGGGACTCTGGTTGGGGTTGTTCTTCGTGCCGTCGACGGAGACATCGGTGATCGTTCGGAACGGGCTGGTTGATGGATTTGAAGTACTGGTCCATGTCGGACTGGACCCAGCCTCCGCCCAATTCGACGATGGCGATCACGCCTCCGCCGGCAAGGCCGGTGGGCCACTTGTAGGCGGTGCAAAGGTCGGGGGTGCTCCAGGGCGCGGGCGCCTGGGGTCCGAGTTGGAAATGCGGAGTGAGGCGACGGAGCTTGAAATAGGGGTGGCAGGGCACGCGTGGGGAAGTGGGCATTGGAGGAATCCTCGTGTGCTTGGTTTGCTTTCCTGCGAGCTTAGATGCGCGATTCTGGAAGCAGCGGCCGGGCGCGAATGTGGATTCCAAGAAACCAAAGTCACATCGACTTGAAGCCTTAGTATGAAGGGGAGCGAAACCGCATGGGAGAACTGCCTTGGCTTACGACGATCTGCGCGACTGGATAAAGACACTGGAAAAAAACGGCGAACTCAAGCGGATTCGCGAAGAGGTGTCGGCGGATCTCGAGATCGCGGAGATCACGGATCGAGCGAGCAAGATTGGCAGTCATTCCCACCCAAGCCTCAAAGGCAGCGGCTTGGTGGGGCACCCATCGTTAAGGGGAAGTATGCTCCGGGCGGGCCGGCGCTGCTGTTTGAAAAGGTGAAGGGGTTTCCCGGGCAGTCGGTGTTGATGAACCAGTTTGGCAGCGAGCGGCGCATGGCGATGGCGCTCGGAGTGAACCGGCTCGATGAGATTGCGGAACGGATCACGGGGCTGATGCAGATGAAGCCGCCCGAGGGCGGGCTGCTGGACAAGTTGAAGATGCTGCCTCAACTCGGCGCGCTGACGTCGGCCTTTCCGAAGAAGGTGCAGGCGAAAGATGCGCCGTGCAAGGAAGTGATTCAGCGCGAGGGATTCGACCTGAATGCATTTCCGGTTTTGAAGTGCTGGCCGCATGACGGGGGACGGTTCATCACTCTGCCGTGCGTGCATACGCGCGACCCGCGATCGGGCAAGCGCAATATCGGCATGTACCGGATGCAGGTTTACGACGGCCAGACTACCGGCATGCACTGGCAGCGGCAGAAGGTGGCGGCAGAGCATTATCGCGAACGCCTGCGGAAGGCAGCCGTCGGACAGGAGAATCGGCCGGAGTCAGCATCTGCAAGCGTGGCGGCGATGGCGGAGTCGGCGGGTGGCGCGGTGACGATACCGGACGGGCCGATCGGCGGGATTCCGCAGGTGGCGATGGGGAATCTGAAGGGCTCGCGGCTGGAGGTTGCGGTTGCGATCGGGACGGAGCCGGCGACGACGTTTGCGGCGATTGTGCCTGCGCCGCCAGAGGTTGAGGAGTTCATGATTGCGGGCTTTCTGCGCGGGCAAGCCGGTGGAGATTGTGAAGTGCGAAACGGTGGATCTGGAAGTGCCGGCGTCTGCGGAGATCGTGCTGGAAGGATATGTGGAACTGGGCGAGCTTCGCAGCGAAGGGCCGTTTGGCGACCACACTGGCTTCTACACGATGGAAGATCTGTACCCGGTGTTTCACCTGACGTGCATCACGCATCGCAAGGATCCGATCTATGCGGCGACTATCGTGGGCAAGCCGCCGATGGAAGATGCGTGGATGGGGAAGGCCGTCGAGCGCATTTTTCTTCCCGCGATGAAGATGACGATTCCCGAGATCGTCGACATCAATCTTCCGGTGGAAGGCGTGTTTCATAACCTGATGCTGGTCTCGATCAGGAAGAGCTATCCGGGGCAGGCGCGCAAGGTGATGAACGCGATCTGGTCGCTGGGTCAGGCGATGTTCACCAAGTGCATCATCGTTGTCGATGAAGACTGCGATGTGCAGGACATTGCGGAAGTGACGCTGCGGGTGACGAACAATATCGACCCCGAGCGCGATATTCAGTTCACGCTGGGACCGGTGGACTCGCTCGATCATGCTTCGCGCATGCCGAACTACGGATCGAAGATGGGCATCGATGCGACGCGAAAGTGGAAGGCCGAGGGCTTTGAGCGCCCGTGGCCGGCGATGATCGAGATGGATGGTGCGACAAAGGCGAAGGTGGATGCGATTTGGGAGAGGCTGGGGTTGTGAGGCATCCGTTTCCCATCGTTTGATAGCCTGAATCCATGCGTGGTATTCCCCGTTGGGCTGTTGCGGTGCTTTTGGCGCTGGCGATGGCGGTCGCGCATCTTTCTTGTGGCGCGCAGGCTCCGGATTCTTTTCGCTGGGTTGACTTCCATTCGCCAAACGACCAGGACGTCGTGAACTGGGTAACGCGCGCGCTCGCGGGACAGAAGTGGACGGCGATTCGCGAGATCGGCGTGCAATATGACGGCGCGCTGGTGATCACCACGTATCGGAACTCACCGCAGGGAACGCCGAACCGCGATTCGTTCTCTATCTGGAGCGTGTCACTTGCGAATCGCGCGGTGACGCATCTGATTGACGGAACGAATTTGCGGCTGATGGATTGGCTGCTGCTGGACCCGGATCGGGGCAGGGAAATCAGCCTGCTCTACGCGGACTGCAACGACTGCGAAGCGACGACGTACTTCACAGCGCTGCATTACGATCTGCGGCTCCATATCTGGAATGCGCGGTGGCTTCAGGGCGCAAAGACGATTCCGGTGTGGACTGAGAAGAATCCGTTAGGCGTGACGCAAACGCAGTTGTACGCGGTGCTGGCGGATTCCAACGGGCGCGAGGTTCTCGGCACGTGGATTCACATGGACTATGGAAGTTCGAAACCGGCCGAGGATCTTGTGTATCGATACGATGTCGATTCGCAGACGGATATCGAGCGAACCTTATTGCTCTCAGGGCGGGATGCCGCGGAGATGAAGGATCGCCTGTGTCGCGGACAGGATGCAGTGCCCGGGTTGAGCCGGGGGCTCGATTCGGGGCTTTGCGATTCGACGCCGAGTCAGAAACCCCGGCGTGAGCGAAAGCCGGTTACCACGCCGCCTGCAAACAACCAGGGCCAATCGCGGCCGGGGAACCACTGAGACTTGCGCTCCGCATCTGACGCTCTGAGTAAGGCGCAGTGAATCCAGCGGGTTAGGTGGACGGTGGCTCTCGCCTGACAGCCAATTCCTTCCTTAGCGGCATCCAAACTGCCCTGAGGGTTAAAAATGAACTTAGTTCCCAGATATCTATTATTTGCTACGCTCTCTATTGCAATTGGGTTCAGTACGGCCGGGTGCAGGAGCAACACTCCCACGGCAAACTCGAATCCGGCTCAGGCACAGGATCAAACACAGGCACAGGATCAGTCACAGGATCCAGCGAACGAGAATGTCGCGCCGATTCCGAATGCCACACAGGCGAGTTACCAGCAGCCATCGCGGACTTCGGAAAGCTATCCAGTGGAGAGCAGCACCGAGCGCGCCGAGCGCTACGCTTCCAATCAGCCGGCACAATACGACTACAACAATCCCGACTATTACAACAACTACGACAACTACGATCAGCCAGTGGAGTATGCACAACAGGCTCCGCCTCCGCTGCCGGAATACGATCAGCCGCCTTGCCCGGGTGAGGGCTACATATGGACGCCTGGTTACTGGAACTGGTCCTCACAGGGATATTACTGGGTACCGGGCGCATGGGTTCGCGCGCCCTACCAGGGAGCGTTGTGGACGCCGGGCTACTGGAGCTACAGCCAGGGGCGTTATGGCTGGCACCGCGGCTTCTGGGGACGCCACGTGGGATACTACGGCGGCGTCGATTATGGACATGGCTATACGGGCTATGGATACCGCGGCGGCTACTGGAACGGCGATAACTTCGACTACAACCGCTCGGTCAACAATGTGAATACGTCGGTGGTTCGCAATGTGTACAACTACACAATCGTGAACAGGACAACGACGGTCAACCGGATGAGCTATAACGGCCCCGGTGGAATTCAGGCGAAGCCGCGCCCGCCGGAGATCGTCGCATGGCACGAGCAGCATAACGCGCCGATGACGGCCCAGGTTCAGCAGGCGCGGCAGGCGCAGACGATTCGCGCGAATTTCGCGGCAGTGAATCACGATCGGCCGCAGGTGATGACGGCTCCTCAGCCGCTACCGGCAGATCACAATGTAAAAGCGCCACCACCGGTGCCGATGCGGCAGCCGGCACCGCCGGCGAACCATGCGCGCAACGGGCAGCCTCCGCGACCCGGGCAGCCCGCGCCCGCACCTCAGCCCGCGCCCGCACCACGAGTCAATGAGCCGCGTGCGCCCAACCAGCCGGCTCCGGAGCCGCGCACTAACCAATCTGCGCCCGTCGCGCCGATGAGAGCTCAGCCTGCTCCGCGCCAGCAGGAGCCGATGCCGCAACAACAACAGCACCCTGCGCCCTGTGCAGCATCCACAGCAGCGGACTGCACCTGAACGGCAGTCGCCTGCGCAGCATGTCCAGCAGGCACCGGAGCGGCAGACACCGCAGGCGCAGAGGCCGATGCAGGAACAACGGCCTGCACCGGTGGCTCGCCCGCAGCAGGCTGCTCCGCAGCAACCTGCAGCGCCAGAGCGGCAGCCTCAGCCCAGCGGCAGGAACAGCAGAAGCCGGCCCCAGTGAAGAATCCGGCGGAGTCAAAGCCGGCACCGAATGAGCACGCCAATCCGCATGCTACGGAACACAAGCCGGGACCAGAGAAGAAGACGGAAAACAAAAAGACGGAAGACAAGAAGCCTCAGTAGTTCCGCTCAAAGAAAGAGGGCCATTCGCCGTATGGGAGAATGGCCCTGCAATTTTCCGAGTTTTTCCGCTCGACGGATGCCTATTTACGGAAGCGCTTCGAGGGTTCATCGGAGTAGATCTGTCCGTCGCGAATGTGGACGACGCGATGGGCGTAATCTGCGATGTCGGGCTCGTGGGTGACGAGGACGATGGTGTTGCCCTTTGCCTGGAGCTGATCGAAAAGCGCCATGATCTCGATGCCGGTTTTGGAGTCGAGGTTGCCGGTGGGCTCGTCGGCCAGAATGATGGACGGGCTGTTGACCAGCGCGCGGGCAATGGCAACGCGCTGGCGCTGGCCGCCGGAGAGCTCATTTGGCTTGTGGTTCATGCGCGACTCCAGCCCGACGTTGATCAGCGACTGTTTTGCGCGCTCAATGCGTTCAGCAGCAGGAGTGCCGTTATAGATCAGCGGAAGTTCGACGTTGTGGAGAGACGTGGCACGCGAAAGCAAGTTGAAGGTCTGGAAGACGAAGCCGATTTCCTTGTTGCGGATTCGCGCCAGTTGATCATCATCCAGTTCGCTCACAAGCTGACTGTTGAGCCAGTACTTGCCCTTTGACGGAGTGTCGAGACAGCCAATCAGGTTCATGAGAGTGGACTTGCCCGAACCCGAGGGACCCATGATGGCGACGTACTCGTTCTGCTTGATGCGCACATTGACGCCGCGCAACGCGTGCACCTGTTGCTCCGATCCCATGTCGTAGGTGCGCCACAGGTCTTCGACGACGATCATGTCGCCGTTGGGTCCGGAGGACTGCTGTGCTTCCACCTCGGAGATGACGCTGTTCAGGGCCATATCGCTTGTCCTTTTTGAACTGCTAATTCACGCGTGCTGTCCGTCTTCTGGAAATTTGTTCCGTGTCTTTAGATCGAGACGCGCCTTACGTGGTCGACGGTGGTGTCAGGGGCTTTTCGGTATCGCGCTTCAGCAATGCACCATCTTTGAGCGTGCGGAGGGTCTTGTACGGTCCGATCACGATCTCGTCGCCATCCTTGAGCCCGCTGAGAACTTCGATGTCTGTCGCACCCGTGATGCCGGTCGTAACCGGGACGAACTTCGCGCGTTGCTTTCCGTGCGGGTCCTTCTGCACCACGTAGACGCCCTGCACGGGAGGCGCTTTTTTCGCCGCGGATGTTGAAGCAGCTTCCACATTTCCGCTGTTTGGAGATGGCGGAGGCGTGAACATCGTCAGCGCCTGGATAGGCAGGGAAAGCACATTCGACTTCTGCGCAGTTGTGATCTTGGCAGTGGTTGACAGGCCGGGCCGCAACTCATCCGAAGGCTTGTCCAGAGTTACGACGACCTTGAAGTCTTTGGCCTCTTCCGTGCCCGTAGTGGATTGGGAAGTGGCGACGCCGGTCGAACGCAGAAGCGCCTGGTCACCGACGAGCGTCACGTGGCCCTTGTACACCTTGCCTGGAATGGCATCGACGGTGACTTCGGCGGTCTGGCCGATTTTGACATTGACGATGTCAGTCTCGTCAACCTTCACTTCAGCGGTGACGACACTCATGTCGGCGATGGTCATGAAGGTGGATCCATTGGTGTTCTGGATGCCTTCCACAACTGTCTCGCCTTCGCGCACCGGTTCATTGGTGACGATTCCGTCGAAGGGAGCGATGGAGACCGTTTTATCCAAAGCGTTCTGGTTATAACGCAACTGGGCTACAGCGTTGCCCACCTTGGCGCGCGCGGAGTCGGTTTGCGCCTTGGACTGCCCGACGCTGGCTTGCATTTGCGCGACGGTTGCAACGGCGGTGTCGTAGGAGGCCTTTTTTGCGTCGTAGTCCTGCTTGGCAACGATACCGTCCTTGTAAAGGCCCTGGGCGCGATCCCAGTCGAGTTTCCTCTGCTCCAGGTCGGCTTTCGCCCGATCAAGGTTGGCTTCGGCGGTCTTCTCAGCGGCGATAAAAGAGCTCACATCGGTTTTCGTTGATGCAATCTGGGCTTGCTGGGCCTGAACACTGGCTTCCTGCTGCACATTCTCGATTGTCGCGACAACCTGACCCTTCTTGACGTGGTCGCCTTCCTTCACGTAGAGATGCGTGACCCGGCCCATGGCGGTGGCGCCCAGGTTTGCGTAGGTTTCGGGCTTAATCTGGCCGGTGCCGCTCACGACCGTTGCGAGATCCTCCTTATGAATCTTCGCGGTGAGAACCTTGGTGTAGCCGGACTGTTGCTTGACAACGAAAACGGCAACCAAAGCTATGGCGACGAGGACAGCAGAGGCGATCAAAAGAATCTTTTTCATGGTTGCTTTAGAACTCCAAGGGTCTCCAAAACAATTCTACGCAGTTCTTTCCTGGCGGGTTCCCGGATCTCGGACGAAATCACCAACTTTGCGAAAACTGGCAATCTGCCAGGTCCCGCGAAATCGTGCGGAAGACGTCAGACGCGATCGACTCCGGAGCCAATCGCCGTCTGTTTGCAAGGGCTGATCCCGCCTGTACCCCGGTTACGTTCAAGGTTTGCAGAAAGATTGCGTTCTTTTATAGGACGCGGAGAGGGGGCGGTTTGTCTCAGAATTCAGAGGGTTTTGGCGTCAAAAAGAGGCCCCCTGGGGTGACATATTGAGTTCACTGGAGTCAAAGCGGCAGCGACGGTTCTAACATGCCTTGCCCGGTGCCTTTGTGGAACGTAGAATAGGGCATGTAGGGAGTATTTAGACGCAATGAAATTCAACGGCCGTTCGTTCCTTTTTGTCGCACTAGGGTGCGGCCTTTTACTCCTTCCCGCCTCGGCAATCTCTGCGCAGCAAGCCACAGATCCCTCGGTCAAGGCACGGCCGTCCTCTGGCCAGGGTGCAGCAGGGCAGGAAGAACCAGATCCTCTGAGTCGTCCGCGATCGGACGCTTCGCAATTCAAGGCTCAGAAAGAACTTAAACAAGAATTAAAAGGGGCCTACAAAACCTGGCTGGACCAGGATGTGACCTACATCATCTCGGAAGAGGAACGGAAAGCATTCAAAAGCCTTAGCAACGATGAAGAGCGCGAGGCATTCATCGAGCAGTTCTGGCTCCGGCGCAATCCAAATCCGGACTCTCCTGACAATGAATTCCGCGAAGAGCACTACCGGCGAATCCAGTATTCAAATGACCATTATGCTGCGGGCAAACCGGGCTGGAAGACTGATCGTGGCCACATCTACATCTCCTTCGGTCCCCCGGACTCGATCGAGTCCCATCCCTCCGGAGGCTCTTACCAGCGGCCTGTCGATGAGGGCGGCGGCGAAACGTCGACTTTCCCGTTCGAAACCTGGCACTACCGGTATCTCGAGGGCGTAGGCGACAACATCGACATTGAGTTTGTAGATACCTGCCAGTGCGGCGACTACCACTTCACCATCGATCGCAGCGAGAAGGACGCCCTGGCTAAGGTTCCGGGCGCCGGCCTGACGCAGTGGGAAGAGATGGGAATGGCCAAGAAGGCCGACCGTTTCAAGGGTGGAATGGAGAGTCTTGGGACCGGACCCCTCTCCAGTACCTCGCAGTCGAAGGAATTCGACCGCATCGAACTGGCAGCAAAGCTGTTTGCTCCGCCTCCGATCAAGTTCCACGACCTGGAAAGCGCCATCAGCGAACATAAGCTCCTTCAGGGGCCGGTATTTCCGTTTGATGTTCGCACGGACTTTGTAAAGGTCACCTCGACGACGGTGCTGGTCCCGATTACGGTTCAGATCAAAAACCGCGATATCACCTTTGTGACCAAGCAAGGGGTGGCAAAGGGAGTGGTCAATATCCTGGGTAAGGTGACGACGCTCACTCACAAGACGGTACAAACCTTCGAAGATACCGTGGAAGTAGAACAGCCGGCCGAGCTTCTGGAGAAGTCTCTTGATCGTAAGTCCATTTATTGGAAGGCGGTACCTCTACTCCCCGGGCTGTACCGGCTGGACATTGCCATCAAGGATGTGAACAACCCTGATCACCTCGGCATCTACGGCAGAAGCCTGGATGTGCCGACGTATCATGACGAAAAGCTCAGCACTTCGTCTCTTATTCTGGCCGACCGAATCTACCCCGTCAGTTCGCACGACATCGGCCAGGGGGCCTGCGTGATTGGGAATATCCATGTTTGCCCACGCGTGACGTCCAACGCGGCCACGCCGGTTAGCTATAAACGCAACCAGGATTTGAACTTCTGGATGCAGGTCTATAACCTGTCGATTAACGACCAGACCAAGAGCAACGAAGCAACGGTTACGTATCAGATCATCGATACCGCTAGCAACACAGTGGTCTTTGAGAAAGAGCAGGATTCCAAGGACTTCGGCGAACACAGCGACCAGTTGACGGTGGAGAAGACCCTGCCGGTTGCTGGCCTACAACCGGGCAAATACAAGGTGACGATCAAAATAAATGACGAAATCTCGAAACAAGAGATTGCGCAATCGGCACCTTTTGTCGTGGAATAGTACGCAAGGGTCCCGCTTATTTGGTTAACCGGCATTAGATCGGGAAGCCTGCGGGTTAAAACTTTCGCGACGGGATTGTGGTCGCGGAGGGCCCAAGCTTTGATCCCAGGACTTAGCCAGGACGCCGCCGGGTCACCAATTCGAGTGATGATGCGCAGGCTCCAACTCGTTTCCCTGATCGCGCTGATCGTTGTGGCGGGCGCGCCTCTGCTCGAGGCCGCTTCCGGCACCGTATCCGGTGTGGTGCGCAACTCCGCCGGCGTGCCCCAGATCGGTGCAACCGTGCAGTTGCTGCGGCCGGATCTGACGGTCGTAGCCGCTGTTTATACGACAGCCAGGGGCTCTTACACATTCCCGAACCTCATGCCGGGCCGTTATGCCGTGAAGGCAATGGGGGCATCGTTCCTGCCGTCTTTGCGGGAGAACGTGCGGGTGCGCACCAATTCAGTGGTGGACCTGACGCTGAATACTCTTTATGAAGTGATGCAATGGCTGCCTGCCGAACCGCGCGCAGCCAACGCTTCTCGCGACGACTGGGAGTGGACTCTGCGGTCGGCGGCGAACAGGCCGCTGCTGCGATGGCTTGAGGATGGTCCCCTGGTGGTGGTTTCGGAGCGGCAGGGTGGAAAGCCGAAACTGAAGGCGCGGTTGATGGCGACGGGCCAGGAGGGCACGTTCGGCGAAAGCGGCGAGCGTATCGTGGCCAGCGTTGAAAATACGCCTTCGAACAGCCGCGAATTGCTGGCGCGGGTCGACTTTGCTCCGAATAGCGATGAGGGCATGGAGTCGATGCTTGGGTTCCGGCAGGATCTCGGATTCTCCGGTTCCGTGGAATCGCTGGCAGCCATTTCGATCCACCCGATCGTGGAAGGGCCGGATTCCGAGGGGCTCGAAGAAGCCACGATGCGTAGCGCCGAAACGATGAATCTCGGGGACGAGTTTGAGATTGAGGCAGGCGCCCAGCAGGTGTTTGCGCGCTTCACTCAGAACTCGCCGAATACCGTCCTGACCGCCTTGCCGTTCGCAACACTCGCCTGGCGCGGCGGCAACTCCAAGGTGACTTATCGCATGGCGAGCGCACCGTCCGGGTCGAACCCGGATCAGTCGCGGCCGGGATTCTATCTGCCGCAGCTTGCTATGCGCGACGGGCGGCTGACGCTGCAGAGCGGCATGCACCAGGAGATTGGCTGGGAACGTCGTACAGATGCCTCGGGTATTTCGCTCCTCGTTTACGCGGACCGTGTTGATAATCCAGTAATGCAGGCAAGCGGACCGGCGAATGGCGCCTCCAGCGTGTTGAGAGATCCGGTGAGCGGCCTTATGCGCGGCGCGGGGCAGAATTACTCGAGCGCCGGGATCGTGGCGGCCGTTGAACACAGGTTGGCAGGCAATAGCCGCGTCCGCGTGACGTACGCGAATGGCGACGCACTGGTAATGCCCGCCTCAGTTCATCCGACGTCGCTGAACCAGTTGTTTGCGGATGCAAAACCGCGCCACGCGCAGATGTATGCGATCTCGCTTTCGGGAACAGTAGATGGCACGGGAACCCGCTGGCGCGCGAGCTATCGCTGGCAGCCTGCTGACACCTTAACGTCGATTGCGCCGTATTCACTGGCCGCGGTGGAGCCGTACCTGGCACTCCATTTGCGCCAGCCTATCTGCCCTCACCAAGGCGGGGTCAACGTCGAGGCGCTGCTGAATGTGAACAACCTGCTTGCGGAAGGTTATCGGCCTTACGTGCTGAATTCCGGGGTGGTGGTGTTCGCGCAGGATCAGCGGAGCGTGGGAGCAGGCGTCGCATTCACGTTCTGATTCTCAGAACGTTTTTTCAAAACTCCCCAAAAATGCAGCTTCAGCCAGGCAAGTTTCCTGCCTTAGTTGTGGTCGTGCGGAGAGTAATTTTTGGTCGTGAGAACGGCGTCCGCCCTTTGGAATCCAACCTCGCGCTGTGGTATTCTTTTCAAGGATCGCTGAGGAGTTTCGAGTGATCCCGGCGTTGTGTATCAGTCCCCGCCACACGACGTTTTCAACAACTTCTGGACGCGTAGCTCAACTGGCAGAGCATTCGGCTCTTAACCGACAGGTTGAAGGTTCGATTCCTTCCGCGTCCACCATCTCTAATCCCCAATAAATACCGGCTCGCGGCCATTTTCTGCATCACTTGCTCGCCGTGCCCACTTTCAAAGTGAGTGCGAAAGTGAGTACGACCCCTTCTGGCTTAGTTGAAACCCCGATAAGTTCCGAGGAGACCACGATCCGCCCGGAATCATGTCGATGAGCGGTGTTGGCCTGAGGGCATTATTTCAATTGCTTCGGCGGAGGAATCTCGAATATCGGTCGCGATATCGCTGAAGATCAGCACAGAGGTTGTTCAAACTGAAGGACCCTACTTGACTTGGTAGAGTTGGATCAAGTTGCCGCAGGTGTCCGCGAAGACCGCGATCCACACCGCTCCGGCATCCGTGGGCTCCATCACAAATACAACTCCCTGTTTGCGCAGACGCAGGACTTCCGGTGCGAGGTCATCGACCTGGAAGGCCGCGACGGGAATCTTTTGTGAAAACATGGCCTGCTGAAAGTCGCGTCCTGCCGGGTTTGCATTTGGCTCCAGGGAGAGTTCTGCTCCATCGGGATCCTCCGGGGAAACGACCGTGAGCCAACGATAGGGTCCCATGGGAATCTCGTTCTTCTTCTTAAATCCGAGCACGTCCGTGTAGAAGGCGAGAGCCTTGGTTTGATCATCGACCATCAGACTTGTGAGTTTTATTTTCATTCTGAGTCTCCTCTCCAAAAGATGCTACCGAGAAGACAAGCCGCCGACATCTCGAAAATTGCGAAACACTTCCGCGGGTAGATATCCCATCAAAGAGAGGCAACCGGGAAAATGGGCAAGTGGCAGGGCGCAGGGAATGGTCACGGAAGCTCGAGTAAGCCTTCGATACTCCAGTGGCCGAAGACCTACATGCCGCACAAAGAGTTCGCTGAATGAACTGACACTCTCGAATCCGACCGCAAAGCAGGCATCCGTGACTGACTGGCCGGAGACAAGCCGCAATTTGGCCTCTCTCAATCGAGCCTGAATCCTGTATTGATGCGGTGTCGATCCGAAGATTGCCTCAAAACGCCGAATGAAGTGAAAGTAAGAAATGCCGGATTCTCTTGCTATGCGGGCAACTGTCAGAGATGGCTTATCGAGATCGCACAATCTCCGGCGAGCTCGGCAAATCAAAGTGAATTCGGTGTCGCTAAGTGCCAATTCTCACCCGCACAAAATTCATGCACATAGTCTACCTTTTGAATCCGAAGAAACGCGCATTGAACTTTTGATCTCCTGCGGGTTGGTTCATGAGCGCATCATCGCCGAGTCGCTCACCGAGCGCCCAGATTTCTAAAGCGCGGGCTGATTCCCCGTCGAGATGTTGGCTGTGGTCTCTTTACTGGCCGCCATGGGCGCGCAGGAGGGCCACGCCCTTCTCAAATCCATTGGCATTGGCCCAGTAGAGAGGCGTGTGCCCGCCTATGTCTTTTGCGTTGGGATCTGCGCCGTAGTCCAGCAGAAGTTCCAGAAGCCGGGCGCGCTTAGCCCACACGGCATTGTGCACGGGGGTTTGCCAGTTGAAGCCTCTTGCATTCGGATCCGCGCCGTTGGCCAGGATGAGTTCTACATCGTCGGGAAGGTCGCGATTGATGGCGCGATGCAGCGGAGTATCTCCGTTGGAGAGCATCACGTTCACATCCGCGCCGTGAGTCAGCAGTAGCTCGAGCATCTCTTTGTGCTGATAGGAGAGCAGGGCGAGGGTCAAGGGCGTTTCGCCGCCGTTGTCAGTCCGGGGTACTCGAGTTTGGTCGATGCTTCGCGCGTTTATGTCTGCGCCGTTGGCCAGGAGCAACGCCGCCACCGCGGGCTGGTTGTGAAGCGCCGCCAGGTGCAGAGGCGTGTTACCGAATTTATCTCTGCTGAAAACCAGTTCTCGATTCTGCTTGAGCAGCGCCACCACTTTGTCCTGATCGCCCTTGCGCGCCGCGTCGTGAATTGGACCGCACACCGCAACACTGGACGCGAAACACGTCGCAAGCAGTGTGCCGGTACGCAGGCCTCGCGCAAGAGTCGTCATCCAGTGCGGCCTGGGATTCACTGGTGCGGCTCCGGATTCTGCGCTGGCGCCTCAGGGGAGTCGGTGATGATCCTCTCCGTTGAGCCCAACCGGTAATAGTCGGTAAACGTTCCTTCCGCGTCCCGCCATCCCAAATCCTCAATAAATGATTCAGTTCTCAGCCATATCTCACGTCAGTTTTGGCTGTTCTTTTTCTGCATTCGGTGCCTTGCAACTCCTTTCGATTTGGAGAGCCGAAATAGTCACGACCTCAAGTCATCAAGCCAGATCAAGACTGAACATGTGAATAGCATGATCTGAAGTTTCTGGGAGCGCATGTCAATGGCCGCCGTGGGCGCGAAGCAGGGCGGCGGCCTTTTCGTGCGTTTCATAGTAGAGGGGCGTGTGCCCTGCCCAATCCTTGGTGTTGGGATCTGCTCCGTAGTCCAGCAGGATTTCGAGGATTTTTGTTCGATCGTGCCGAACGGCATCGTGCACCGGGCTCTCCGCATCTGGATCTGCGCCGTTGGCGAGCAATAGTTCCACTTCATCGGGAAGATCAAGGTCAACAGTACGACGCAGCGGAGTCGTACCATCGGAGAGCAAGACGTTTACTTCGGCGCCGTGGGTCAGCAGCAACTCCAGCATTTCTTTGTGCTGGTACGACTGCAAGGCCAGCGTTAATGGACTGTCGCCATTGGTGATTCGCGCGTTCACGTCTGCGCCGTTGGCCAGGAGCAACGCTGCCACAGCAGGCTGATTGTGCAGTGCGGCCAGGTGCAGCGGAGTGTTGCCGAACTTATCTCTGCTGAAAACCAGTTCAGGATTTTGCGTCAGCAAGGCGACGACTTTGGCCTGATCGCCTTTTCTAGCCGCGTCGTGAATCGGAGCGCACAGGGCGAGGCCCGATGCGAAACACAGGGCGAGCACTGCGCCGGCTTGAAAACTTCGCGCATAGATCGACAATGGGCCCGGGACCGGCTTCATCGGTGCGGCTCCGGAGTCTTCCGCGGCTCCGATGGTGCGTCCGGGGAGTCCGTAATGATTTTCGCCGTCGAGCCCAGCCGGTGATAGTCGGTGAAGGTGGTGCGGTTGAGCAGCATCGGCTGAACCTGCTTCTGATAATGACCGCCAATGGAGCAGCCATTTTGCTGTTCCACGCTGAAGGCAAGACTGCGCAGTGGGCAGATATAAGTGCGCCCGCCAATTTCGACTGTGCCGTACTCGATGACCGACGCAACATGCGAAATCGGATCGGCTGCCTTCGAATCCGCTTGCAGGACAATGCGCAAAATCGCGCCTGAAGCGGGATCGATCGCGAGCGAGCCATGATAAGCCGGCTGCGCGTGGAAGGAATTGCTGCCGTTGCAGGAGTAATTCACCTCGTAATGCGAATCTTCCGCGGGCACGGAGAACCGATAGATGGCGAGCACTCCCTGTGGAGTCTGCTCCCAGTGATGAAAGCTGATGGTTCCGTTGTCCGAGTCGAGAAGCACGACCGCCGGCTCGGGTCCGAATTCGCCCCAGCTCTCCAGCCCGCTATGACTCCACCTCGCAAGTCCGCTCTCATCGGTAGACCGAGGATTGAGCGGGCTGCGAACCTTCATCGGATCGAGCACCTCTTTTCCGTCGCGATAGGTAATCTCGCGGCTGTAGGTGCCCCTGGGGTGCAGGCCGATGATTCATCGGCTTGCCGGTCTGATTCAGTTCCGGAGGGATTCCAAAAAATCGCGCGGTCGTCCGCGTCGCAAAAAAGTTGGGAAGATGAGTCAGCGTCTTGAACACGTAAATGCGCGTGGCCTCGAGCATCTCTTTCTGCTGGGCCGCAGTGGGCTCCGGACGGTCGACCTGCTCGTTCAGCGGGGGATCGAGGAGCGCTGACCGATCCGACAGCAACTGTAGGGCCTGCTGCGTCTGTGTTCCGAAGGAGCGATGGGCCAGGATGGCGTCGAGCGTTGCAGGCGTGAGGCGTTCGGAGAGCTGCAGACGGTCGATCTGAAATGCCAGATTCGCGTCCTGAAGCAGGACGACGGGAAGATCGCCATGCGGCGGGGGCGCCTCAACGGGCGCGTTCAGTTTCTCCTGGAGTTGCGCTACAGTTATCCGTTCCGTGGCGGTTGCGGGCTGAATCGATGCGGCGAGAAGAGCGATCAGGATCAGCATTTGCAATTCACGATGTTACTCGCAGCGCCGCGTTCTCCGTTCACCGAGAGTGGATTGGGCGGTTCGTGCGAAGGCACACTTTAACACAATTGAAGGCGCTGCGCCGGTTAACGAGAAGGACACCGGTATCGACACGCTCCAGAAGGGCGCTCCCGCAAGCCGCGCAACAAGCGCCGGCTCTAATGCAGCAGACTGGCTGCTTCTTCGACGGTACCGGTCATGGGAAAGAGGTGATCCACCCTTGTGGTCTTGAAGAGCTCAAGCACTCGAGGAGCTAACGCCGGCGGCGATGAAATGAACGCCCTTGCTCTGGCAACGGACGAAGTGCCCGACGATCAGGCCGAGTCCGCAGGAATCGAGGTAAGGCACCTCGGTCAGATCGAAGATATTGATTTTTGCGGGGTGATGCGGATTCGGGTCCGATTCGAAGAGGTTTTTCAGAGCCGATGGTGAAAGCGCGGCATACATATCACGCGCGGTAAAAGGTCCTGTGAAACGGAAAACGATCGAGCCGGGAACATGTCCCGGCGTGCGGTCAATGTGGAAAGAAGAGCCTTTCCAGATTTGAGCCGGGACGGTAGACATCGGGTCCTCCTCTTCGAGACCGACAAGGAAATGTGCGTGGCGAATCGTGCTGAAGCGGCGTTACTCGAGCGGAATGCGGTATTTCCGGTGGCAAACAGAGACAACGCTCGGATTGTGACCGTTTCGCGGCAGAAAAAGCAAGACGAAAATTTCTTCCAGTCTACATGCAGAAAGGTCTTCTCGAGTGACGCAAGTTACATCCACACATGCCGGCACATCATGTAGACTTCGAATAATCAATCAACCGAAAGACCGCTCCAGCTGAAGTAATGACGCGGCATTCGCGCGTGCCGGGGCGATTTCTGTGGTTTTGCGCCTCAAGCACGATTGCGCGCGATGGAGTAGGTGTGTTCTTTTTGTTGCCTTCGTCGCCTTCGGGGTCAATTTGCCTGCCCCGCTTATCGCGATCTCTGTCCGGAAAGCTGATCCGGGCCGGGGTCTTGTCGGTCACTCTTCTGATTCTTCTGGTGGCTGCTCATCCTGCTTTTGCCGCGGGCACGGTCTACTACATCAATAATCTGCCGAACTCCAATTGCAGTGACGGTGGTCCACATACCGCGTCGGAGCCCTGGTGCACATTCGCGCCGGTCAATCAGATCCGAACATTTGCGCCGGGAGATCAGATTCTGCTTGCCCGCGGCGCGACCTGGAATGCGGAGATGTCGCTTACGGGACGCGGTACCGCAGGCGAGCCGATCACCCTCGGAGCCTATGGAAACGGAGCGAAGCCCCGCATCCTGCGCAATCAGGAGATCAGCGACATCTGCATTTTGCTGATGGATGCCAGCTACTGGAACATCAGCAACCTCGAGGTCGGCCGTGCCAGCGTCGGTATCCTGCTGCATTACACTCAGCCCTTCAACAACGGCGTGAATATCAGCAACATCTACGCGCACGATAACAAGGGAATCTGGGCCAGCCATTCGGCCGACTACCCGGTGTCGCGCAAGGTGCTTGATCCGTTCGCCACCAGCTTCAATATCAATCTCTCTTCCGGCATTCTGTTCAATCTCGCCTCGTACCTGAACTTTTCGTCGTCGCAATACATCCTGAAGGGCGTGACGGTGAACAACGTGCAGGGCATGAACAACGTTGACAGCGTGGCGTTCGATGCCGAGACCAACACCATAGAAAACCAGGACGGCCACAACGCCTTTCAGGACGTGATGCTGAACGGCCTTGTTCTTTCCAGCGATAACGGGCACGCGGCGAAAATTTACCAGAGGGCGGGCCTGGGCTGTAGCGATTCGCTGCGCCTGCTGGGCATGTCGAACGTTACGCTGATGAACTCGGTGCTGTTCGATGAGGCCGCCTGTCATACTCCAACCGGCACTGCGGCCGTGATTCTGGGACGTGTCAGCAACGTGAGATTCGTCAACAATATCTTTTTCGGCGTGCCGGCTTCGGACAGTCCCGATGAGACCGCAATCGATTTCGAGTGGTCGGAGGATCAAGTCTATCTCCAGGGGAATTTCTTCGCCGGGAACGCGGGCGCAGGAGTGGAAATCCTCAATATTCATCCGGGAGATCACACCACGATCGATTTCAGCGGCAATTCGTTCGCGCAAAATGCCTTTTCGCACCGGCCCGGCGCGGCATCGATCTGGGAAGACAATAAGGGAAAGGGTTACGGCGTCCCGACCGGGAAGATCCGCAACAATCTGTTTTTCGAGCAGCATGGCAGATTTCTCAATGGCCGTAACATCAAACTGATTTCCGACTCGAATGAAACGGAGACAGCCACGATCGCGAACTACGCTGCCGAGCAATTTTCTGCAAGGCAGGGAAGATACCAATGGCACTATCTGTATGAACTGGCCGATTCGACCTGGAGTGAGATGCCCACGGTATTCAAGCGCGATCGAGAATGGCGCGTGGCAGGCGGGTGATAACCAGTATGTGAGCGCCTTCAACCTCGCTCCCGGCAGTTGTACTGGCTGTAAGATTAACGGCGTGGCAAGAGCCTGGGTTGCGCCGCACGCCGGCACAATCAGCATCAGGGGAGCGCTGCTGAAAATCGACGGCAGCGGGGGCGCCAGCGTTAACGCGGCGATCAGCCTGGTGTCGGGCCGAACCGCGACGCAGATCTGGCCCGGAGCCAGAGGCAAGCAGATGCAGACCCAGACCGGGCAGTTGGGCTATGAAACCGACGTCGACAACGTCCAGGTATCCGAAGGCGACATGATCCGTTTCGAGGTTCGCGGCAATAGCGATAAGACGGCGGACGTGGTGAGCTGGACTCCGTCGATCGGATACGTTGATCGGCGCTTCTGAGAGCTCTCGGAACTCGCCGAATTTGCGCGGTTACTGCTCCAGCAGTTCCTCTTTGATAAGGAATTCTCCAAGTCCATCGCCGCTCAGTTTGTTGATGTCGGCTGGTGGCCACGCCGCATTCCAGATGACGTAGCCGCCCGGAATAGTAAGGCTCTTTTGCCGTGCGCCGATGGCTGCGAGCGCCGTTGTAACCCAGGCGCGATTCTCCTGCGCGAAGAGGTTTGCTGCAGGATTCTGAGGATCGCGAAGATCGGCGATGTGCTGGCCGACGTGTGCAATCGCAAGAGCCATCGCATTGCCCTTCAGCCGGCTGGAATCGAAATTGCAGTTGTAGAGAACTCCATCCGGAGATGGGTGATCGCTCTTTTGCTCCAGCCTGAGAGCGGCCTCATTGCCGCCGGTGAAGCCGATCGATACGCCATTGTTCTCGCCTTGCTTGCCGAAGGCAGCCGCCGCACGTTCCAACTGGGCGCCCGATGGATTTCCAGCTTCCCAGATTTTTGCCAGTCCATGCGCCGCTGCAACAGGATCGCCGCCGATAGGATCCGCGCCGGTTTCGCCTTTAGTGATCGCGGATGACGTTGAGTAGTCGATTTCGTGCGATGCTACGTCCGCGACCGATTGCAGCACGAGGCGTACGGGCCACGCATTCAGATTTCCGAAACCAGCGATGGCGACGATTTTGCCAGCGGCGTCGCGCCGCAGCACCGGTTGCACGGCATCAAGACGTCCGGTCAAGGTACCGCTTACCTGGAACTTCGCGCATCCGAGGCAAATTCCATTGCTTTTGTATTGATTTGCAAGCAGAGAATCGAATTGCTTAAAGTCCTTCGACTTGTCCAGAATTACCGGCGCACGATCGGCAGGCTTAACCTCTCCACCGAAGTTGCTTGCCGGCTGCAACTGCAGAATAACGACCGGGCCCGACTTCGCCTTAGTGCCCTCTGGATATGCAAGCCAGATACTGTTGATCGCATGGTGACACTCTTCTGCCCGGATAACGAATTCGTCGAATCCTGATGAAACGGTCGCCTTGATACGAACCATCTTGCCGTTAAAAGCCTGAGGATCCTTGAGAATGTCGCAGACCGAGGTATCCACGGTTTGTGCATGAAGAGACGTGACAATTGTGCAGATCGCGGCGATGCAGAAAAGGCGCTTCATCAGCTTCTCCAAGGCAGGTAATTAAGAGAAGTGACAGGGTAGCACGATGAGCGCCGATTTCGCAGTGGCGTGGGAAACGCTGCTCGCTATTTCCACGCGCAGCGCTTCTACAGGATTGACTCCGGCGGCTCGCCGGGCTGGCAGATAGCTTGCCATCAACGCTGCTGCGCACAGAACGACAGGCACAGCCAGGTAAGTAAGTGGATCGAGCGGACTGATTCCGAAGAGAAGCGACTTCATCGATTGCGTAAGCACCGCGGCAGCACCCACACCAATGCCGACGCCGACGGCGGTCAGTGTCAGCGCGGAGCGCACGAACATCCATTTCAGCTCTTTCTTCTGCGCTCCGAGCGCAAGGCGAATACCAATTTCGCGCGTGCGCTGCGATACGGCGTAGGAAATCACTCCATAGATTCCGATGATGCCGAGCGCCAGGGCCATCGTTCCGGCGATGGCCAGCATCGCCAGCGTGAAAGATGTGCGCGCCATCGACTTCGCGTAGATCTCCTGCATGGTGCCGGGCGCAGCGACAGGCAAATTGCCGTTGATCGACCAGACAGCCTGCTGAATATCCGCTACCAGAGACTCGGTTCCCGCGCGCTGGCTGCGGATTGCGAACGTAACGGCTCGTGGACCATCAATGGTCGGCTTTGCAGTGTAGGGACTTTCGAGCATTGCCGGCCAATAGATGATTGCCGGCGCCTTCTCGTCTACGCCGTTGTGGCGAACGTCTTGAACGACGCCGATTATTCCTGCCACGGCATACCATTAAACTGCCGCATCCGCTTGCCGATTGCCGCCGATGCCGAGCCCCAGTTTTCCCGTGCGAAGTTCTCAGAAACAATCAGGTGGTTGCGTAATCCGAAGAGATCGTCCCACGTGTACTCGCGGCCTGCAACAACGCGTGTGCCCATGGCGTGAAAAAAGCCCGGAGAGATGTAGTTAAAGAGGCGCAGAGGCGGCACACCTCCTTCGTAGACCTTGCCTTCGACTCTCATCTCATCCCAGTTTGGATCGATGCCTTGCATGGGCAGGCCCTCGGCGAATCCGACCGCAGTGACACCAGGAATGGCAGCGATCTTCCCGGCGATTTCGTTTTGCGTGCGCGTCACCATCGTGGGGTCGGCGACGAGCAGATCGGGAATGAAGATTCCTATGGTTTCCAGATGCGCCGCATCGCTGAATCCGGGATCAACATTGCGCATTGCGGCGAATGTCCGGATCATGAGCAGCGCGCTCACGAGGAGTACGAGAGCCATTGCAACCTGGGCCACTACCAATACGTTGCGCGAGCGATTGTGCGAACGGCTGGCGCTTGCCGTCCGTTGGGAGCCGGATAGTGCCGCGGCGGCACGGCTGCTCGCATATTTGATTGCCGGAATGGAGCCGAAGAGAAGACCGGACACGACAGACAAAGCAAGCGTGAAAGCAAGGGAATGCGCGTCGAGCGCGATCTCGCTGATGCGGGGCAGATTCGCCGGCCCGACGGCTACCAGTAGACGAAGCCCTGCATACGCAACGCCGAGCGCGAAGAAGCCCCCGATAAGGCCGAGCATTACGCTTTCGAACAGAAGCTCGCGCGCGATGCGGGCGCGGCCCGCTCCCAGCGCGGCGCGGATCGAAAGCTCGTGCTGCCGTGAATCTGCGCGAACCAGAAGCAGGTTGGCGATGTTTACGCACGCAATCAGCATCACCAGCCCCACCGTGGCCATTACTATCCACAGCACACTCGAGACGTTCCCGATGACCTGCTGTTTGAGGGGACGGAAGGATGGAGTAATTCTCCAGACCTTGTAATAAAACGGATTCGTGCCCGGCCCGTTGCTGTAGGTGTGCATCCAGACGTCGATCAGGCGGCTTGCGTCAGCGTCGGCCTGGGCAAGCGATACTCCGGGTTTGAGTCTGGCGATGCCGTTGTAGCCGAAGGGGGCAAGCTTCAACTGGCCGCGATCGAATTGCAACGGAGCCATCATGTCGAAGTCGTTGTCCATCACGCGAAATCCGCGCGGCATCACGCCGACGATTTCCCGTGTCTCCGCGTCGAGTTGTATGCTTCGCCCGATCACGTTCGGGTCGCCGCCAAAGCGGCGTTGCCAATATCCGTAACTCAGCATCACGCGCTTGGCACTATGGGGATCCTGGTCCGCGGACACAAGCCAGCGGCCCATGGAAGGAGGAATCTCAAGGGTCTGAAGGACGCCGTCGCTGATGAGTATGGTGTGCACCTGTTCGGGCTGCGCCACGCCGGTGATATTCGCGGTGCTCGGCACCCACACGCCGATCGATTGGAAGGAATGGTTGTGTTCGGCGAATGTGAAGTACATCGATGGCGAGAGACGAAGCCCGGTCTCGAAATTCGCCAGCCCCGGAGCTCCGGGAGCATCGAGCCACAACCCTGCAAGTTCATCCGGCCTGGGGTAGGGAAGCGGCTTCAACAGAACCCCTTCAATCACGCTGAACACAGCAGTATTGGCGCCGATACCGATTGCCAGCGTAAGCAAGACAGTGATGGCGAACCCTGGCGATTTGCGCAGCCGGCGCAAGGTGAACTTGAAGTCGGCCGCCAAACGCTCGATCGCTCCCCACTGCCACTGCTCCCGGCTGCGTTGCTGCATCAATGCAACATTGCCGAATTCGCGGCGCGCTGCCTGCTCGGCCTGCTTGCGCGGCATGCCCTCTTGTTCCAGTTCATCGGCCCGCTCCTGCACGTGCTCGTCGATGGAAACATCGATGTCGGTGTAGCGGCGTTTCCGACCCAAGAGACGGGGAAGAGGATTCATGCTGATCTCCTACGGCGACTTCGATGAACGCGTTCCGGGATATCGCTCAGCCCGGTGCCAGAATCCGTCACTAGGCCCTGGCGAAAGACAATACCCGGGTGATTCCGTCGAACATCTTTTCGAAGCTGAGCACTTCTTTTTCGAGGTGGCGCAGGCCGGCTTCTGTGACGCGATAGATGCGGGTTGGGCGCCCCTTGGCGGAGATACCTTCTTCGGAGTCAAGCAGGCCTTCACGGAGCATGCGCTGAAGCGCAGGGTATAGAGAGCCTTCCTCGACTTGGAGAAGATTGTCGGAGACCTGTTTGATGTGTTTCACCAAGGCATACCCATGCATTGGCTTTGCCTTAAGTGATTGAAGGATCATGATTTCCAGCGCACCTGGGAACAGATCGCGATCGTTCGATGCCTTTGCCATGGAGGAATACTAGCGCCAGATACCTATTTTGTAAATAGGTATATATAACCAAGTTCTTCGGCCGGCTGCTGGGAAGATTGGGTGCCGTTCAGGGCGCAACATACTCGGTGATGGTGCGGGTGGTAGCGCCAGGTCTATTGGCCGTTACTTCGATGGAACGGAACTCATCGCCAGCGATGGAAGGCTCGGAATCGAATCCCAGAACATAATAGGAATTCGCATCGGCAAGACACGCTGCCAGCCCCGCGGTCAGGTTCTTCGCATTCCAGTAGACCTGTCCTCCGCTCATATGCGCCAGCACCGGCAGGGCCACGCTGAGGGCGCTGGTCTGTTTTTCAGTGGATGTCTGGCGCATGAGAGTTTCCATGTCGTGGTAGTTCACCCTGCTGACAGGGGATGAAACGGGCCACGAAACCGCGTCCAAAGTAACTTGGCCTTCGCGCATCTGAATTGATGCCTGAACAAGGTTCCCAAAGAGGCTTTGACGCACGCCTCGCGCCTCCGATGCGAACTGCGATCCGGAAAGGACCGGCCATCCAGGGCCAATCCAGATAAGAATGGATCGCCCGGACACATTCTGCTGGCCATTTGCAAACTCCAGCAGCGCGGTAAACGAGCGCTGATACTTCTCATTCAGACAGGCGCCGATTTTGTCGGCGGTGTTATGCCGGTAGCGAACGCGATTGAGTTCGTCTACCGATGTAACGGCGACGGCTGTACCCAAGGCTGCATTGTTCCAGTCTTCGGTGCAATCGTTCGGATGGAATCCCCTCGTGGTCCGCTTGAATTCGGTGGCAAGTTCCGTTGCGTTCCTCGAGGCGCCGCTCAATTCCATCCCATTCTCGGTAAGAATCGCCAGGGACGTCGGCAATGGAAGCTGCTTGCCTGTGCCGGCAAGCCCTTCTATCGCTTTGTGTGCGGCGGCAAGATCGTGAGTGGAGTTGTTCAGCATGTCGACCACGAAGAACGCATGAGCGTGCGCCGTCGAACCTCCGTCCCGGACCTCCTGGAAAGAGGCGATCGTCTGCGGCTGTTGATTGATTCGCAACTTGAAATCTTGCGCATTCCAATCCGGTAACAGCGTGCCCTGAAGCGTCGGTGACCTGCACGTTGATCAGAATCCTGCGATGCGCCGCATATTGAGCTTCGCGTTCTGTGCTTGTACGGGGTACCAGCTTTGGATCGGCAGTGTTGTCACCCGGGACCGACTGAGCGGACGCGCTGATCGCTACAAGCACCAGAGCAAGAGCAGCACCCGCGCCATCGCACGATTTTTCCGCTTCCGCCGGGACACATCATCAGTCGCATTCCTGACGCCGGCTCCAGAGAAGAGGGGAACAGCCGCATTCCAGTTCATTATTTCCCGGCTGTCTTCTGGCTTGCGATCCATGATTGGATTCGCTCATCGAGGACATCGAGCGGCAATGCCCCGGAATCGAGGATCTGGTCGTGAAAAGCACGGAGGTCGAACTTGTCGCCCAGTTCGCCTTTTGCTTTGTCGCGCAGTCCCAGGATTTCGAGCTGGCCGATCTTGTAGGCGACGGCCTGGCCGGGCCACGCAATGTAGCGGTCCACCTCGGATTGAATGTCGGTCTCATCGATCGCCGAGTGCTCGTGGAAGTAGTCGACCATCTGCTGGCGGTTCCAGCGTTGCGAGTGCACACCGGTATCGACAACGAGCCGGATGGCCCGCCAGATGTCGTTTTCAAGCCTTCCGTAATCCGAATAGGGATTCTGGTAGAGGCCGATGTCTTTTCCCAATCGCTCGGCATAAAGGGCCCAGCCTTCATCGAATGCGGTATAACCGCCGAACCTTCTGAAGTCTGGAACATCCTTCAATTCCTGCGCAATCGAAATCTGCAGATGATGGCCGGGCAGCCCCTCGTGATAAGCGGTTGACTCGACCTCGTCGAGATCCCGGTCGGCAAAGTTGTATGTATCGATGAACAGCCGGCCCGGTCGACTGCCGTCGGGAGTTCCAGGCTCGTAATAGGCACTCGCCGAGTTTTTCTCCATGTAGTCCGGCACTGGGACTACCTCGAACGGAGCCTTAGGTAAACGGCCAAAGAGTTGGGGAAGCCGTGCCTGCATCGGCGTCAGATAGCCGCGATACGCATCGAGGAGGGCCGCAGCCGAGGTTGGCTTGTTCTTCGGGTCGGCCTTGAGCGCGGTACGGAAGGCGGCAAGATCTTTGAAGCCGAGCTTCTGCGCAATGGCCAGCATGTCGGCTTCGTCCTTCTTCACCTCTTCAATTCCGATCTGGTGGATCTGGTCGGCCGTAAGGTTGGTGGTCGTCGTCATCCGGATAAGGAACTGATAGTACTTCGCGCCGTCGGAAAGAGCCCATATGCCGGGTTCCGCGCGCCCAGCGGGAATGTAGGCAACCTCGAGGAACCGGGCGAATTTCTGGTACGCGGGAAGTACGCCCTTGCTGATTGCGGCGAGCATCTCGGTCTTGATACGAGCCTGTTCTGCTGCGGAAACCGACGCAGGAAACTTTTTGAGCGGCATCGCGAAGGGCGAGTCCTCCGGCTTCTGGTTAGCAAGCTGCTTCACCTGGTCAAGGGTCTTTTCAAGCAGGTATTTGGGCGGAACCCGCTTGTCGTCGATGCCGGTCTCCATGTTCTCGGTGACCTGGTCGAAGGCGTGAGGAATTGCATGCAGGCGCGCGATCCAGTCGTCGTAGTCCTTTACGGTGGTAAAGCTGAGCTGTGCGACCAGTTGCGGATACAGCGAGTAGATGCCGCCCATCTGGTTTACCGGCATCTCCCACGTCTTGAATTCAGCCTCTTCCTGATCGTCTGTGATCTGGCGGATGAGAAGTTCGCGGCTGATCTTGTCCTGCTCCGGCAGCCCCGCGTCATCGATGGCCGCGAGCTTTAACAGAAATTCCTGCTCCTGCGCGAGCCACACATTGAGGGCCTTCACCGAGTAGTCGGAGATCTGGTCGTTGTAGCGCATATCGCCGATCGACGAGGCGCCCTCTGGCTCATGTTTGAGTGCCGCCTCCCAGTAATCATGAAAGATGCCGTTCAATGCTTTTGCACGTTCCGCTGGAGCTGCGGGAGCCGCCGTGGACGGCTTTAGCTGGGCGGGAAGGGAAGTTGTTGCTAGCAGCAGGGCGGAGGAGAGAAGCAGGGCGCGTTTTCTCAATGCAGAAATATCCTTCCGATGGGAGCAGCCCATCGGCTTGAGTGTAGAGCACCGGGGCCGAGGGCGGTCCAGCGAAACTCTTCAGGCGAGTTCAGCCTCCGACGAGAAGCGGGAATCGAGCATTCGGTACAGCGTGGAACGGCTTATTCCCAGCTGGCGCGCGGTCCTGAGCTTGTTGCCGCGATTCAGTTCAAGCACGTGTTGAAGGTGATTCTGAACGACGGCTTGAAGGGTAAGGGCCGCCGGCGTCGCGGATTGCTTCGTCGGCGCAGCCGCGGAGGTGATGCATAGATCTGCTTCACGAATGACCCCGTCTGTGCATTCGAGCACTGCGCACTCCAGCACGCTCGAGAGCTCACGAACATTGCCGGGCCAGTCGTGCCGAAGCAGACGTGCCACAGCATCAGGCGCCATAGTGAAAGCCGGAATCCGATACCGGTAGCGGATTCGATCAAGCAGGATCGTGGCAAGCGGAACGATATCTTCCCGCCGTTCGCGCAATGGCGGAAGGGTAAATTGCACCGCGGCGAGACGACAGGCAAGATCAGTAAGAAATTGACCTTTCGCAGCCAGTTCTCGCAGCGGCAACTCCGAGGAGGCCACCACGATGACCTGTCCGACAGGCCGCGTCTCGATTTCTTTCAGGATGCGAAGCAGGAGTGCCTGGCCTGGCGCAGCCAGAAGGTCAGCACGATCCAGGTAGTTGAACCCGCTGCGGGATTTCGGATCCGTGGCATCAAGAAGCCACTCGCGCGCGTCACAGCGGTTAAAACCGAAACGAGCCAGGCAAGGATGAGCTGCCGCCGCACGGCGATAGAGGATGTTGGCGACTGTTTGTTTTCCCGTGCCGGATTCACCCTCAATGGTGGCGAGTCGAAGATGCGGCGCTACCAGCTCGGCACGCGTGATGAGTTTGCGGACCGAGGGACTGGTCGTCATGAATCGATTGAAGTCGCTGGCACTGTCTTCAGCAATGCCTGGCCGGCCAACAGAAGTTTCGGTCGGTGACGAAACAAGGTTCTGGATGGGCATCGAAGCGCCTCGGAGCTCTCCCGCGACTTAAGCGCGGAGTCGCACAAGACATTCATCGGCATCGGCAGGCAAAAACGTGAAAAAAGGATCCGAGGTTGGTTTGCCGTTTGATTTGGACCGAGATGAGGGCGGCTTGTCCTCTGCAGGTAACCGGGTGGCGCTAATCAGCGGCGACTACACGGATCGAGGCCAGTCCGCGAATCCATCGTGCCGGCGAACGATCCCCGGAACAGATCAGTTCGATGGGGCCGCTTTCATCCCCGAGTGGCTTGCCATCCTCACTGTCTGCCAGCAATACCGAGCCGTCGTGCACGTCCGGCGATACTTCTCCGAGGGAGTAGGCGACTTTGCTGCCGTCGCGGGATTCTGCCACAACCACCAGTCGCAGGTCTTTTCCTTTGGGCCTTTGTGGAACCCCCACTTCGACCAGCAGAGCCATGAGGGGCACACCTGAGAAGGTCACAATATTTCGCTTATCGGCATCTGTGAACTTGAGGCTTTCGTGAGGCAAGCCGGCAAGCCTGGCTGGGGTCCACTGCTGCGATTTTCTGCCGAATGCGACTTTCAGAGGAGAGTCCATCTCCACCCGCGATTCCCCCGCCATTTTGGTGATCCGGGTATCCGGTGGGGGTACCCCATGACGCATGGAGGGATCGGGCGCGGTCTGATCTGGAAGCTGAGCGCTGACAAGGGTTGCGGATGTGCAGAGAGCGAAAGCAAGACACAATTTCGTAAGAGCCCGCGGCATCGGGATGACCTCCGGCAATCATCGTATACTTGAAATATGTCGATTGTCCGGAATATCGCGGCCATCGCCAAGGGAATGAGCATCACCTTTGGGGAAATGCTGCAACCTACCCAGGTTGAGAACTATCCCGACGGCAAAGGACCGATGCGCGGCGCCAAATTCGAACAGCGCTTCCGGGGCGCTCACGTGCTGCAACGGGATGAAAATGGCCTGGAAAAGTGCGTGGCTTGCTTCCTGTGCGCGGCTGCCTGTCCGGCAAACTGCATTTACATTGAGGCGGCAGAAAACACCGAAGAGCACCGCATCTCCTCCTCCGAGCGGTATGCCAAGGTTTACAACATCGACTACAACCGCTGTATTTTTTGCGGGTACTGCGTTGAAGCCTGCCCTACCGACGCCATCACTCATGGGCATGGCTTCGAACTGGCTTCGCTGAACGCCACCAGCCTGGTGATGCGCAAAGAAGATATGCTGCTGCCGGTGAGCGCTATCGCGCCGGCAAGATAGCTCGGTCGGCAAACCGGCGATCACGGAAATCAGCAGTCCAGGCGCCCAACCTCCCGATCCAGAATAGGTATTTCGCTGTTCCCTGTATAAGCGAGTGCTCTGAGCCCTAAGCCCCTTACAATCATCAAAGAGACATGACGACACCGCGCCAACATCCCCTCGTGGAGATCCTCAAGCAGCGCATCGCCATCATTGATGGCGCTATGGGCACCACCATCCGCACTTACGGCATGACCGAGGCCGATATGCGCGGAGAGCGCTTCAAAGACGCGAAGAAGGACCTGCTCAACAACGGGGACCTCTTCACGTTGACGCAGCCGAAGATGATTTGCGACATCCATCGCCGGTTTCTCGAAGCCGGTGCCGACATTCTCGAGACCAATACGTTTGGCGCGACCACCATTGCGCAGAGCGAGTTCTTCATCGACGATCCGCGCGAGCATGGCGGCCGCAAAGACCCCGACTTCTATCAAAAGATCATCGAGGACCCATTTCTGCAAAAACTGGCGTGGGAGATCAATGAGACTTCCGCGCAGCAGTGTCGCGAATGGGCGGATAAGATTGGCCGGGAAACCGGCCGTCCGCGCTTCGTCGCTGGAGCGATCGGTCCGTTGACTGTCTCGCTCTCTAATTCACCCGACGCCAATGATCCCGGCTTTCGTTCGGTCACCTTTGACCAGGTGAAAACTGCCTACGCAGAGCAGGTAAGAGCGCTGATTGCGGGGGGCGTGGACTTCCTTCTCGTTGAGACGATTTTCGATTCGTTGAATGCCAAGGCCGCGCTGGTCGCTATCCGTGAAGTCTTCGACGAGGATGGCAAAGAACTTCCGGTAATGATTTCGGCTGCCGTGGGCCGGGGCGGCGAGACCCTGATTTCCGCGCAAACGACCGAGGCATTCTGGAATGCTGTCGAGCACGTGAAGCCCCTGTCGGTCGGGCTCAATTGCTCCCTCGGTCCGGATCTCATGTATCCCTTCCTGAGCGATCTATCGGAAAAGGCGAACGTGGCCATCTCCTGCTATCCAAACGCCGGCTTGCCCAACCCTTTATCGCCGACAGGCTTCAATTTCGGCCCGGAAGACATGGCGCGCTACCTCAGCGATTTCGCAAAGGCAGGTCTTGTCAATATTGCCGGCGGATGCTGCGGGAATACGCCCGAACACATTGCGGCGATTGCCAAGGCACTGGAGGGTATACCGCCGCGCAAGTGGGGCGAGAACAGCCAGTCGGAGAACAGCGCCGAGGTCGCGGCATGAAGCCATTGCGTCTTTCCGGTTCTCAGCCATTTACACAGCAGCCCGGCGTCTTCATGATGATCGGCGAGCGCACGAACGTGGCTGGCTCGCCCAAATTCGCGCGCCTCGTCAAGGATGGCAAATTCGAGGATGCGGTCAGCGTCGCGCGCCAGCAGGTTGAGAGCGGAGCCAACGTTCTCGATATTTGCATGGACGAGGGCATGATCGATGGCGTTGCCGCCATGTCGCGCTTCCTGCAGTTGCTGGCCAGCGAGCCCGAAGTCGCCAAGGTCCCGTTCATGATCGATTCGTCGAACTGGGACGTGCTTCAGGCTGGATTGAAGTGTCTCCAGGGAAAGGGCATCGTAAATTCGATTTCGCTCAAGGAAGGCGAGGAAAAATTCCGCGAACACGCCGCTACGATTCTCAAATACGGCGCGGCGGCGGTAGTGATGGCTTTCGACGAGAAGGGCCAGGCCGCTGATTTCGAGGACAAGATCCGCGTCTGCGAGCGGGCCTATCGCATTCTTGTGGACAAGGTCGGTTTTCCCGCCGAGGACATCATCTTCGATCCGAACATTCTGACCGTTGCCACCGGCATGGATGAGCACAACAACTACGCTGTCGACTTCATGCGCGCGACGAAGTGGATCAAAGGAAACCTTGCCGACGCCAAGGTCAGCGGGGGAGTTTCGAACATCTCCTTCAGCTTCAGGGGCAATAACCGCGTGCGCGAAGCCATGCACTCGGCGTTCCTCTACCATGCCATCGCCGCTGGCCTGGACATGGGCATCGTGAATGCCGGAATGCTCGAAGTCTATGAAGAAATCGAGCCGAAGCTCAAGGAACTGGTTGAGGACGTCCTGCTGAATCGTCGTGCCGACTCCACCGAGCGCCTGGTCGAATATGGGGAGACGCTTAAGTCCGTGGATGTTGTCGTGACCGAGAAGAAGGCGGAAGAGTGGCGTCACGGCACCGTGGAAGAGCGACTGACCCATGCATTAGTGAAGGGAATCGATAACTTCATCGAGCTCGATACGGAAGAGGCGCGCGAAAAGCTGGGCAGGCCGCTTGCCGTCATTGAAGGCCCCTTGATGGCCGGGATGAGCGTGGTAGGCGACCTCTTCGGCGCGGGCAAGATGTTCCTGCCGCAGGTGGTGAAATCGGCGCGTGTGATGAAGAAGGCGGTCGCGTATCTCACTCCATTTATGGAGGCGGAGAAAGCCGCTATGGTCGCCGCAGGGCAGGAAGTGAAAGCCCAGGGAAAGATTGTGCTCGCAACCGTGAAGGGCGACGTCCACGATATCGGCAAGAACATTGTCGGTGTAGTGCTGGCTTGCAACAACTACGAAGTCATAGACCTTGGCGTCATGGTGCCGGCCGAAAGAATTCTCGAGCGCGCGAAGGAAGTCCATGCCGACATCATCGGTCTCAGCGGTCTGATCACGCCGTCCCTCGAGGAGATGGTGCACGTGGCCCGCGAGATGGAGCGCCAGAAGTTTAAGCTTCCGTTGCTCATCGGCGGAGCGACAACCAGCCGCGCCCATACCGCCGTGAAGATCGCACCGTACTACAGCGAGCCGGTAGTGCACATCATCGATGCCAGCCGTGCAGTCCCCGTCACGACCAGTCTTCTGAGCGAAGAGGGCCGGGAGGTTTTCATCACGCGGCACCGTGCGGAGTACGAAGCGGTGCGCAAGGCCCATGCAGCCCCGCAGGTAAAGACGATCTCTCTTGCTGCCGCGCGTGCGCGCCGTACGCCAATCGACTGGCAGGCTGAGGATATCTCTCAGCCCGAATTCACCGGGGTTCGGGTACTGCATGATTTTCCGCTGGCAACTTTGCGCGAGTTCATCGACTGGTCGCCTTTCTTCCATACATGGGAATTGAAGGGCGTTTATCCACGCATCCTCGACGACGAGAGGCAGGGAGCGCAGGCCCGCCAGCTCTTCGATGAAGCAAACACGCTCCTCGACAAGATCATCGCGGAGAAATTGCTCTCTGCCCGCGCGGTATATGGCTTCTTCCCGGCAATCGCAATCGGCGATGACGTGGAACTATACAAAGACAGTGCCCGCACGCAACCCCTTGCCACACTGCATTTCCTGCGACAGCAGGCAAACCGCGAGGGCAGCGAACCGTGTCGATCCCTTGTTGACTTTATCGCGCCTCGCGATTCTGGACTGTGCGATCACATCGGAGCCTTCGCTGTCACCAGCGGCATCGGCCTCAAGGAACTGGCAGACCGGTTCCGCGCGGAGCACGACGATTACAATGCCATCATGGCCGAGGCGCTTGCCGACCGCCTGGCGGAAGCCTTTGCCGAGTGCCTCCACAAACGTGTTCGCGATGAATGGGGATTCGGACGCGCGGAAACCTTTACTCCGCAAGAGCTTATGCAGGAGAAGTATCGCGGCATCCGGCCCGCTCCGGGTTATCCCGCATGCCCCGACCACACAGAGAAGGGAACCATCTGGGATTTGCTCGATGTGGAAGCAAACACCGGGATGAAGCTCACTGAATCGTATGCCATGTGGCCGGGTTCCAGCGTCAGCGGCATCTATTTCGCGCATCCTGAGTCTCGCTACTTCACGCTCGGCAAGATCGACCGCGAGCAGGTGGCCGATTACGCGGGGCGCAAGGGCATGACCATCGCCGAGGTCGAGCGCTGGCTGGCGACGAATCTAAATTACGACCCTTCCCGATGACCTGCCAGACCGCTGAAGTCTGAACTGGACCCGTGAAGCCCCGAGTCTTGTAATTCTGCCAGTATCGTCCGCTTTTTTGAGCTGCTAGTCTCCGGCATCAGGTTCGGTTGAGCGGCTGCACCCCTGAGGACGACGAGGCAAGATCATGGCAAAAGGCAAGAACGGAAAGCAAGAGAGCAGGAAAAAATCAACAAAGACAGTCGCATCCACAAAGAAACCTGGCGCCAAAGCTCCACAATCCTACATCGATGGAAGTCCTCTGGATACGGTGACCTATTTGGAGGCGAAGCTGATCCTGAAGCCTGATCGCTTCACATCCGTCCAGAGCTTCCGCGATTTTGGAACGATCGTAAAGAAGACAGCCAGGAAGGTAGGCGTGGAGTTTATCGCCGATCCGAACTCGGAACGGCGCCCTGAGATCCGGGAAATCGTCTTTGGCGATACGCCTGATTTCCGTCTCTATAACAATGCCTTCATTCTTCGCCGCAGAATCTCCTACGTGGACGGCTTTCCTGTTGGTGAGCCTGAGATCGTTTTCAAGTTTCGTCATCCTGACGAAACGCAAGCGGCTCAGATGGATGTCCGCCCCAAAATTGCCGGAAAGTACCGCATCAAGTTCAAAGTGGAAGCCCTGCCGCTCAAGGATCGCGTCGGAGGATATCGCCTTCTCTACTCCCACAATTGCCAATTCGGTCTCAGTCAGGTTCACGAAGCCAGCCGCTCGATGGAGACCATCGTCAAGATACTTCCCGCCCTTGGCACCTTGAAGAAAGCCAACGAGGGAGAGATCAGCATTGTTAACGAAGGAATAGTAGAGGAGATCCTCCTGCCCCTCGGTCAGTTGGACTTCGGAAAGGGGCAGGTTGGAAAATGCGATGTCTCTCTCTGGCGGACGCGAGGCGAACACAAACCGCTGGTCGGCGAGTTCGCGTTCCAGGTCCAGTTCCAGAGCCGAGAATCCGTTGCCGCGAAGCCGAAGAAGCTTGCCGAGCAGTTCTATATCTCACTCCAGCACGCCGTGACTGACTGGCTTGCTCTCGGCGTGACCAAAACCGGGATGGTCTATCGCCTGAGGGGGAACGAGCCGCAAAGCCATGAGTAACTCCGGTGCCACCCCGATCCTGCCTCGGGAGGGCTCTGCGTCCACATCAAGTGGAGCATCGCTCCTTGAAATATTTATCGAATTCCTGACCATCGGCGCGATCAGCTTCGGCGGGGTCGTCCCCTATCTCCGCGCAGCGCTGGTGACAAAGCGGAATTGGATTGATGACAAGGAATTCGTCGAGATGCTCTCGATAAGCCAGTCACTGCCCGGGCTGAACGCTACCAACATGGCCATCCTGGTGGGTGAAAAGCTGCGAGGGCTCGCCGGTTCTATTGCCGCGATCGTCGGCATCTGCCTTCCGGGAGCAGTCATCATGTATGTCGTGGGCATCGTCTACCGGCTGCATGGCGATCGCGATTGGGCCACGTCTGCTTTGAAGGGAGTCGCGGCTGCCGCTGTCGGCCTCGTTCTTTACACGGTCGTGAGTCTCAGCAAGAAGGCGCTTTCCAATAAGTTTGATTTCGTATTCATGGCTGCCACGGTGCTGGCCGTTAATCGTCTGCACTGGTCGGTGCTCAAGGCTCTTGCGATTGTCGGGATTCTCGCCGTCCTGTTTCATCGACCGCGCACTCTGAAGAAGGAGACTGCCGCATGAATCAAATTCCGGCATTGGCTCGTGTCTTCGTCTATCTCTCGCTGCTGACGGTCGGAGGCGGAATGGCCGCCTTCCCGGAGATGAAGTTCCTGACCGTGGATGTTCACCAGTGGATTACTTTTCCGCAGCTCATTCATCTCTACAGCGTGGGTCAAATGGCGCCTGGTCCCAACATGATGATGATTGTTGCTATCGGACAATGGGCAGGCGGTTTTGCCGGCGCAGTCGTAACGGTTATCGCTTTTTTTGGCCCCACGGCTATTCTTGCGTTTGCCGTCGCTCGTTTCTGGAAGCGGCTGGAAAAGTGGCCCTGGCGGCGGTCCATTCAGGAGGGACTGGCTCCCGTTTCGATCGGACTCCTTTTGGCAGGCTGCTTCACGATGGCGAAGGGCGCGGTCACCGGGGTTGAAACCGGCGCAGTGGCAGTAGGAGTGCTGCTGATGCTGCTTCAGTACAAGATCAACCCCACGATTCTGGTGATTTCCGGAGCCATCATCGGCATTCTCACGCTAAATCCGAAGTGAGTTAAAGCTCCGCCCTATTTCCCTCCCTGCCTTCGGCAGAGTTGCGCGTTTCCTCAATTGTTGTGCTGCAAATCACATCCATCCCGCCTGCGAATGATTGACCCTGACAGACGCTGAATGCTTAGATGATGGACGGCATGCTGTACCTGCCGTTTGTTGTCGGATCGGAGAGATCGGGTGCGGATGAGGTCTCATATGTTTACTGCATTTTTGCTGGCAAGTGCTTTGGCGTGCGGATGCGGGGGAAGTAGCGGTTCAAGTGCCGGCGGAACTACGGCGCCCGAGACTAAAGCGGCCGCTCCGACTTTGACGACAAGTAACGCGCAGGCGGGTGCGGTCATCGTGACGCTGGCATCCTCAACCACCGGGGCCGCAATCTACTACACGCTGGATGGCAGTACACCGACAAACGTTTCGCAGCAGTACCAGGCGCCTTTTCTGGTCTCATCGAACATCACCGTCAATGCAATCGCTGCCGCTTCCGGATATCTGAACAGCCCCGTGACGACGAAGACCTTCGCGCCGAATATCGCGTCGGGCACGCTGGTGTGGAGCGACGAATTTGCAAATACCGGATCGTCGAATGCCCTTCCGGACGCGAAGATCTGGGCCTATGACAAGGGCTTCCAGTGCTGCGGAAATAACGAACTGGAGACCTACTGTGCCGCTGGGTCCTCTACCGCGCCCTGCGATCCCAACAATCCCAACGCCTATATCGACTCGACCGGAATTCTGCACATCGTTGGACGCAACCCTTCGGGCACAACTTACACGTCGGCCCGGCTCAAAACTCAGGGCATGCTCAGCTTCATGTACGGCCGCATCGAGGCTCGCATGAAGCTGCCGGAGAGCCAGGGCATGTGGCCGGCATTCTGGCTTCTCGGCAACAACATCACTACCATCAGCTGGCCTGCCTGCGGAGAACTTGATGTGATGGAGCACATCGACGGCAACAATCCGCCGCCATATGCAGGCGGAACGCCCATGGGCTACGACTGGATCGCCGGCTCTGTTCACGGCGGAACCAGCAGCAACGAGGCCAATGGAACACAGACCTACCATCCGAACGGGTTCTCAGCGGCCGACTGGCACACCTATGGCATGATCTGGAGCAAAGGACAGGTGCAGTTCTACGTCGACGATCCCTCGAACGTGTACACCACATTTACGCCGGCAAATTTTCCCGGAACGTGGCCGTTCGATCAGGGACCGCAGTTTGTCATTCTGAATCTGGCCGTCGGTGGCAGCTGGCCCGGCAACCCCGATTCAACCACCGTGTTTCCCGGCGACATGCAGGTTGACTACGTGAGGGTATATACCAACTGATTTGCAGTTTCATCGGAGGCAATGCGGCTCGCATCTTTCAAATCTGCGGGCCGCATTTTTTGCATCTGCACCAAAATGAATCAGCGGACCTGCGAGCTTGCTGGTGGTATCATCCCGACCAGATGAAGCGCACACAATTCTGCATTCTTGTTTTCAGCCTGTTGTGTTTTCTGCCCGCGCCGGCGCAGAACCCGGACGCGGCCCGCGTGAGAATAACTTCGCCGGATGGACAAATCACCTTCATCCTGTCGGACGCGCCGACCACGCACGTTCTGGAACATGCCAGCAATGCGCTGCGCTATTCGATCGACTTCCACGGCAAATGGCTGATGGACGAAGGAGTGCTCGGCCTCCAAATACAGGGACAGCCCGCCCTTGGCCCCGGGATGAGGAAGATTGCCGAAAAAACTGCGCAGCACGACGAGACATACACGATTCCGGTTGGGAAAACCAGTTCGGTTCGCGATCACTACAATTCAGCGCTGGTCGACTTCGAAGACACGTTCAACCGCAAGCTCTCCGTTGAGGTTCGCGTTTACGACGATGGAGCAGCGTTCCGTTACATTCTTCCTGCGCATGCAGGATCAAAGAGCGTGCGTATCGAACGCGAGCTCACCAGCTTCACTTATGCGAAAGATGCCACACTCTATCCGCTGATCCTTGATGGTTTCCAGTCCTCCTACGAGGATGAGTATCAGCAGCGCCTTGTGAGCGGCATTCATCGCGAATGGCTTGTGGGCCTGCCGTTGCTCGCTGAAGTTCCGGGCGCTGGCTGGGTTGGCATCACGGAAGCAGATATCGAGAACTACGCCGGCATGTATCTGCGTAAGGGAGACGCGAGCTTCGGACTGAGCGCGGAGCTTTCGCCGCGCGTCGATCTGAAGGGCATTGTGGTGGAAGCCGATGCGCCGATCACGACTCCATGGCGCGTACTGATGATTGGCGATGAGCCCGGCCGCCTCGTTGAATCGAACATCATCCTGAACCTCAACCCGCCCTCAAAGATCGAAGACACTTCGTGGATCAAGGCCGGCAAGTCGTCATGGGACTGGTGGTCGGGCGAACTTGCGCCGAGCGTCAGCTTCAAGACAGGCATGAACACGGCGACGATGAAGCACTACATCGACTTCGCTTCGGACTCGGGATTCCCGTACATGCTCATCGATGCCGGTTGGGCGTTGGCCAACCGCAAGAGCCCGACGGACTATGCCGTCACGGCCGATATTACGAAGGTTGATCCCAACATCGACATGCCGGAACTGCTTCGTTATGCGAAGCAGAAGAACGTACGCATCTGGCTCTGGTCCCACTGGACCTCGGTCGACAAGTACATGGAGCAGGCCTTTCCACTCTTCGAGCAGTGGGGCATTGCCGGCGTGAAGATCGACTTCATGAATCGCGACGACCAGCAGATGGTCGCGTGGTATCGGCGTGTCGCCGAACTCGCCGCGCAACATCATCTCATGCTCGACTTTCACGGTGCATTCAAGCCCGATGGCCTGCGCCGTACCTGGCCGAATGTGGTCACGCGTGAAGGAGTGATGGGCAAGGAGTATCTGAAGTGGAGTGCACGTACAACGCCGGTTCATAACACCACATTGCCCTTCACGCGCATGCTTGCCGGACCGCTTGATTACACTCCCGGCGCTTTCGGCAACGTTACCCGCGCGGAATTCGTGGCACGCGACAAGGAGCCCGTGACGCCCAATACCCGCGCGCACGAGCTTGCTCTCTACGTCGTGCTGGAGAGTCCGCTAATGATGGTTTCGGATTATCCCGAGCGCTACGCCGGCCAGCATGACTTCGAATTCATCAAGCGAGTGCCGACTACCTGGGATGAGGTGCGCGTTATTTGCGGAAGGCCGATGGAGAACATCACAGTGGCGCGCCGCGCCGGGAAAGACTGGTATGTCGGATCCATTACCAACTGGGACGCACGAACCGTCCAGGTCCCGCTCAGCTTTCTTGGGGAAGGGAAGTACGTAGCTGAGACCTATGCCGACGCCGTCCGATGCGGGATCCAGCGCCACGCATACCGAATTCTCTAAGCAGCCGGTCGACCGCAACACGGTGCTCAAAATTCAGATGGCTCCGGGTGGAGGCAATGCAATCTGGATACACCCGGAGCATACCGAATAGCAGATTAAAGCCTGGTTTGGCCTAACCGCGTCTCGATGACATCCAGGCCAGGACGGCCCCCGTCAGGATCCCGGCGGCGAAAACTACGCCGACCGCCTGAAACGGCTTCTGCTTGACCGTGCGCCTGGCGTCGTCGATTGTGTCTTCCGCAAACTCGCGGCTCTGCTTCAACGCTTTCACGGCAGTTTCGACGCCGTCTTCGACCGCATCTGTAACCACGGCCCGGAGGCGCGAAATTTCGCGAACAATCTCGTCTACTGAGGTTTTTTCCGTAAGGTCTAAAGCCATATAAAGTCTTCTCCTTCGATTTAAGGGTTCGCACCCCAATCCCGCCCGTCTGCGGGATGGAATCTTCGCCCCAGGCGGCATTCGTGTCGCCGAGGGCACTCATCAAAGTCTGATGTGATTGGGCGGGTAGCTGTTGTACCCCGGATTCGGTTTGTGGGGCCAAAGCTCGTTTCCGGATGGAAATTCATCCATTCAAACGGCCTTGCGCTCCGTTCGCTGCGATGTAGCTTGCGCTGTGGATTTCCCTGTGATACAAACGAGTCATTCATGTTTGCCCCCAAAGGGCAAGCCTGGATTTCATGCAGAGTGGCTGAGGGACGGGCCCTGTGACGCCACGACAACCTGCCTGGGCAAACCAGGAGTATGGTGTCAACTCTCGCTCGCCGAAGAGGCGGGGAACATGAGATTCGGGGTCGCCAAGCTATCATCGCAAGGCGGCTTCTAAGGTCTATCGAATCAGTTCAGGTTCGCTCATCTATTGAGCCGGTCACGTGCCCGCAGTTCCGTAGTCACTCGCGAATGCGAGGGATCTTTGACGACTGCGTATTGGTTGCGATGTCGGGAATGCGGCAAGACCTACGGTCACCAGCCGCTCTCAATCTGCGATGAGTGTTTTTCCCCGCTCGAGGTGGCCTACGACCTCGAGTACGCGCGCACCCGCTTTACCCGCGAGGCCATCTCCCAGGGACCGCTGAATATGTGGCGCTATCGCGCGCTGTTGCCCGTTTCCGATACCTATGTGCCGCAGACACCTTCGGGCCTCACCCCGCTGGTGAAGGCGCCACGGCTCGGGGCACAGATCGGCGCGCGCAATCTCTATATCAAAAACGACGCCGTCTGCATGCCTACGCTGAGCTTTAAGGATCGCGTGGTCGCTGTAGCACTGGCCAACGCTCAGGACTTCGGCTTTGATACCGTCGGCTGCTCCTCCACCGGCAACCTGGCCAACGCCGTTGCCGCCCATGCTGCTCGCCTGGGGCTCAAGACTTACATCCTGGTTCCCGCCGACCTCGAGCCGGCGAAGATTCTCAATACGCAGGTTTATGGCGCGACTCTGGTTCGCGTCGATGGCAACTACGATCACGTGAACCGGCTTAGCTCGCAGATCGCCGAGCGCTACAACTGGGGCTTTGTGAATGTCAACCTGCGTCCGTACTATGCAGAAGGATCGAAAACCGTCGGCTTCGAAATCGCCGAACAGCTTGGATGGCGCCTTCCCGACAATGTCGTAGTCCCCATGGCTGGCGGCTCGCTGATCACCAAGATCCGCAAAGCTTTCAACGAGCTGATTGAGCTCGGCCTGGTCGAAGACAAGCCAGTTCGCTTCTTTGGCGCGCAAGCCACCGGCTGCTCGCCCATCGCGAAAGCGGTGAAGAACAACACCGACGTGATTGAGCCACAGCGGCCCAACACCATCGCCCGATCGCTCGCGATCGGCAATCCGGCCGACGGCATTTACGCTTCGCGCGTGATCCGTGGAACCGGCGGCTGGGCTGAAGACGTCTCCGACGTCGAAATTGTGTCGGCGATTCAGGAGCTTGCCGAGACTGAAGGTATCTTCACTGAAACTGCAGGCGGCGTGACCACAGCAGTCACAGCGCGGCTCTACGCGCACGGTCGCATCCAGCCCGATGATCTGACCGTCACCTGCATCACCGGCAACGGCTTGAAGACGACCGACTGCCTGAGCGGGGCCTACGATCAGTGCCAGGCGATCCGCCCGCGGCTCGCCGATTTTGAAAGCTTCGTTGAGGAGCACACAGCAGGCCAGGATAATCAGATACTCAGCCTGGCGGGAGAACCAGATGTCCGTTAGAGTACTTTTGCCCAACGCATTTCAAAAACACACAAATAACGTGCGCGAGATTTCGAGCTCCGCGGCGAATCTTCCCGAACTCGTCACTGACATCGAAGGCCGCTTCCCGGCGCTTCGCCAGCATCTTCGCGGAGAAGACGGGCAGATCCGCCGCTTCATCAACTTCTACGTCAACGAAGAAGACATCCGCTTCCTGGGCAACGAGAAGTACGCCTTCCAGGAAGGCGACGAGGTCCTCGTGATTCCTTCGATTGCCGGGGGGTGCTCCCAGGCTTGATTAGAACCGAGCGCTGGGAGTAAGCAAAACGCGGCCGAGTCGCCGCGTTTTGCTTTTTGTTTGTAATATGTTTTCTGAATCGATGCTCTTGTAGCTGGCAGAAATGCCAGTTGCTACCCGGATTGTCAAAATCTATTCTCGCGCCTGTAAGTCAGCAGAGACCAGAGTTAAGCACCCAGAAAATCACACCGCCCGTCGACCCGGTATTGGGAATTCGATCTGAAAGGCCTTTGCGTGTCCAACGACTTATCGCTTTTGCTTGAGCACATCAGGTCCTTCTCGTTCGTGTTCTTGGCGCTCTTACCGGTTGTGAACCCTGTAGGTTGCGCTCCCATCTTCCTCACCCTGGCTTCGGGTTATCCCGACAGCGTCAGAAGGGTCCTGGCGCGGAAAATTGCTATCTACGCGTTTGCCATTCTTATCTGCTCGTTCTTTATCGGCAACCTGATTCTGGCGTTCTTTGGAATCACGCTATCCGTCTTGCGGATTGCTGGAGGATTGGTTCTCGCCGCTACGGGATGGCAGCTCCTGAACCAGAAAGACGGTCAGAGTAAAGAAGCGCAGGGTAAATTCGGCAGTCTCGAAGATGCGATGAACCATGCCTTTTACCCGCTTACGCTGCCCATCACGGTTGGTCCCGGCTGTATCTCGATCGCCATTACTCTTGGTGCCAGGGTAAGAGAGCATAGCGGCGTGATGTGGGAGCGTGGGTATATCGCCGCGATCCTGGCAATGCTTCTGATTTGCTTTCTTGTGTTTTTTTGTTATCAGAATGCCGCCAGGCTCGTCCGTCTTCTGGGATCATCCGGCACATCGATCCTGGTTCGCATTTCCGCATTTATCCTGCTGGCGATCGGGGTCCAGATTATGTGGGATGGTCTGGCAGCGGGACTGCCGAGCCTTCTTAACAACTCCGCGAATCATTGACGCGCGGATGAATGGTGAAGAGGCAGGATAAAAAGGAGAATGGCGCGCAGAAAGTCCAGCGCCAGGCTAATGGCTAACGCGGCAATGGGAAGCAGTGGAGCAGAAAACGGCATATCAAAACCCGCCGCGACTGGCTGGAGCCGCTGGGTTCCCGGCCTGAATACTCTCAGGACCTATCAGTTGTCGTGGTTGCGAAACGACATCACTGCCGGACTGGTCATGACCACCATGCTGGTTCCGGTGGGGATCGCCTACGCCGAGGCATCTGGTCTTCCGGGAATCACGGGCCTCTATGCAACCATCGTTCCGCTGCTTGCTTATGCGGTTTTTGGCCCGAGCCGCATCCTGGTCCTCGGGCCTGATTCTGCGCTTGCGCCTCTCATTCTTACCGTTGTGCAGCCGCTCTCCGGGGGCGATCCAAAGCGCGCTGTCGCATTGGCGGGCATGATGGCCGTTGTCTCCGGCTTGATCTGTATAGGCGCGGGGATGGCGCGCCTTGGATTCATCACCGAACTGCTGTCCAAGCCAATCCGCTATGGATATATGAACGGAATTGCGCTGACCGTCCTGCTTAGCCAGGTGCCAAAGTTGCTGGGGTTTTCGCTCAAGGCTCAAGGGCCATTGCGACAGACCTGGGCAATCATTCAGAAGGTGCAATCGGGAGAGACGAATCTTGTTGCTCTCGCCGTGGGTGGCGGAGCGTTGCTGACCATTCTTTTGCTCAAACGCTGGCGAAGAGTCCCCGGCATTCTGATTGCAGTCATCGGGGCCACGATCGCAACTGCCGTCTTCGACCTGTCTTCAAAGTTCAATCTATCGGTGCTCGGGATTTTGCCCCATGGTCTGCCGGCGCCGAGCCTTCCCCTGATTGGGCCCATCGATCTCGAACCTGTCCTGATGGGCAGCCTCGCTGTTGCATTGGTCTCGTTTGCAGACACCAGTGTGCTCTCCCGGGTTTACGCGGCACGTCTTCGCACCCCGGTCGAGCCGAATCAGGAACTGGTCGGACTCGGGATCGCAAATCTGGCAGCCGCATTTTTCCAGGGATTTCCCATAAGCAGCAGTTCATCGCGCACGCCCGTTGCCGAAGCTGCCGGATCTCGAACGCAGCTTACCGGCGTCATCGGGGCGTTCATGATCGCTTTGCTTCTGCTCTTTGCCCCGCAACTTCTCCAGTATTTGCCCAACACGGCGCTCGCCGCGGTAGTCATCGCTGCGGCGATCGGCATGTTCGAGATAGCAGATCTGCGGCGTATCTATCGTATTCAGCAATGGGAGTTCTGGCTTTCCATTGCGTGCTTCGTCGGCGTGGCTGTCTTCGGAGCCATTCCGGGCATTGCCGTCGCGATTGTGATTGCCGTTATCGAATTTCTCTGGGATGGCTGGAGACCGCATTCGGCCGTCCTTGGTCGAGTCGACCATCTCCGGGGCTATCACGACATCACCCGCTATCCTCAAGCCAGATTGATCCCGGGCCTGGTGCTCTTTCGCTGGGATGCGCCGCTCTTTTTTGCAAATGCGGAATTGTTCACCCAGCGCGTCATGAGCGTAATCGGCTCCTCGCCTACGCAGGTCCGCCGGCTGGTTGTAGCAGCCGAACCGGTGACCAGCGTGGATGTGACCGCCGCCGACGCTCTTTGTGAACTGGACGAACGGCTGCAGTCTTACGGTATTGAATTGTGCTTTGCCGAGATGAAAGACCCCGTGAAAGATAAGCTCAAACGGTTCGGCCTGTTCGCGCGCATCGGGGAAGGCAACTTCTTCGCGACCGTCGGGGAAGCGGTTAGCGTCTACCTCGAGAAATATAAAGTTGAATGGAGCGATTGGGAGCAGCCGAGTGCCACAAGGGAGCATTAGCGCGCGCGACCAAACCGCCGGTTCGTGTAAGGCTCTCGCCAATCCGCACGATGCAGTCTTACAAACGACGATTGGCGCATGGGATTGATTCTTCAAGTGATATAAATCGTCATTCGAGTGAGCTATATCACATAGCTTTAAATCCTATCTGGATGAATCCCGTAGGTTTGGTCTCAGGTGTTTCATAAATCAGAAACCATCTATTCCCATTTCCTTTGCATTGGGTTCATCTTCCTCTTACAATCCCTGCCGGATACTACTCCCGTGATTGCGCAACCTGGGCAGAAGGCTCCGTTCGCACTCCTACCTCCGGCCAAACCGGCCGTCGATCCCCAATCAATTCTTCTCAAAACAAGTCCGACTCCCGCGCCTCGCATTCATGCGGAGGTAGGCCGCTACAGGCTGCGTCTCGCGCACGGTGCTGATGATCGTGAAGCAGCGTATCGATTGCGTTTCCGAGTCTTCAACATCGAACTGGGCGAAGGTCTCGAGAGCTCATTTGCAACCGGAATCGACAGCGATCGCTTCGATATCGTTTGCGAGCACTTGCTAGTAGAAGATAAGTCCGATGGTCGCGTCGTCGGTACATATCGAATGCAGTCCGGAACAACGGCCGCGATGAATCTCGGTTATTACTCGGCCCAGGAGTTTGAGTTTGCGCCCTATGAGCCACTCAGGAGCGACATACTGGAGCTAGGCCGCGCATCCATCCACCGCGAACATCGCACCCCCGAAGTGCTTACCTTGTTATGGCGCGGAATTGCGCAGTACGCTAACGACATGGGGCTTCGATACCTTGTTGGTTGTTCCTCGTTGAATTCCAGAAATCCCGCCGAAGGTTGGCAGATGTATCGCGAACTCGATCGCTATCGTGTATCTCCGGAATTTGAAACAGAGCCTACACCGCAGTATCTATGCCCCACCGAGCAGCGAGGCGCCGAGCCACAGATCGCTTCGGCCCCGCAGGATGTCACATCGCCGGCCAAAGTTCCCAAACTACTCAAGACCTACCTGACCATCGGTGCGCGCATCTGTGCTCCGCCGGCGTGGGATCGCGAGTTCGGCACCATTGACTTCCTGACTCTGCTCGATCTGAAATTACTTTCTTCGGCAGCGCGCAATCGGTTTCTTGCGCCACTTAGCCAATGAGGCTGCGGCTCATCCGGCGTGCTGTGGCGCTGGGTTTCGTTCTGGTTTCGAGCATTCTTCGGTTCTGGCTGATACGGTTACGCGGGCCTCTGACCCACGAGCAGCGTGCGCACTGGGTGCAAAGTACCTGTGTCCGGGTGCTGCGCAGCATGGAAATCCGCTGCGAAGTTGAAGGTGCCGTTCCCGCCCAGGGACTGGTGGTCTCAAACCATCTCAGCTATCTCGATATCCTCATCCTCAGCGCGGCCATGCCATGCTTCTTTGTCGCCAAGGCGGAAATCGATGCCTGGCCCTATTTCGGCAAAGCTGCCCGAGTCGGCGGAACGATCTTTATCGATCGTTCCAGTCTTGCCAGCGCTGAGCGGGTAACTGCAGAAGTCGCGGAACGCCTCAGTTGCCAATTCCGGTGTTGTTCTTTCCAGAAGGCACCAGCACCGATGGCACGATGCAGCCCTTCCATTCAAGACTGTTTCAACCCGCAATCAAAGCAGGCATGCCCATTACCGCCGCCTCGATCCGCTACGTGTCTGACGATGGAACGCCCGAGCGCGCGTTCTGCTGGTTCGGCGATGACACATTCGCGCCGCATCTTCTCAAGACGTTGCAATCGCCCGGGTTTCACGCACGCCTGCATTTTGGCGCACCGCGAGTATATTCGCACCGCCGGATCGCAGCCAGAGAAACATCTGCGGAAATAGCAGCTAGGCGCGGCGTTGAGATTCAGCGGGAAAGCGCCGAGGTGCTGCAGCCTGCATAACCAGCATCGATTGCTCTTAGGCCTGAGTCCTCTGACGGTGCTGCTGTCGATCCTCGAACAACCAGGCCGGTTGAAACCAGAAAATCACGCTGCATCCCGGCCTTCCCGGGCTCTTCGGCGTGCTGCCGGAGCGCGTCGAAGGCCGCGCGCGCCAGGTCCGCGCGAGACAGGCGGATTGTGGTCAGCGGCGGAAGGGTGAATTCCGCAAAATCAATGTCGTCGAGCCCGATGACCGAAAGATCCTCAGGGACGTGAAGACCCTGCAGATAGGCCGCCCGCAGCACTCCTATAGCGGTCATGTCATTGGAGCAGATCACCGCCGTCGGCCGCCCCGACAGTGATTGCAACTTGTCGAAGCCTGCGACGCCGCCCTTCAGCGTGTGGTCGCACTCAATGATCCACTTCTTCTGGATCGGCAAATTGCTTTCCTGCATGGCAGCCAGAAAATCGTTCTGGCGGGTGATCGCGGAGTGCAGCTTGTGCGGCCCCGCCAGAAATCCGATTTTGCGATGTCCAAGTGCCGAAAGATGATCGACGGCCGAACGAATCCCGGTCTTGTAGTCGAGGAGGATGGTGCTCGCCTTGGGCTCGGCAAGCTTGAACTCGGCCAGAACGATGGGAATGTCGTGAAATGAAAGTTGATCGAGCACCGGCTCTTCTTCACCGAAGGTGAGAACCGCCACTCCCTCCACCTTGCGTTCGAGCATACGCCGCACGCAGGTCGTCAGAACCGCGGGATCGCTGTTCGACGAGCTGACAAGGATCTCGTATCCATGCGCGACAGCGATCTCTTCGAAACTCTGGATCAACTCCGGGAAGAACGGATTGGTAATGTTTTCAACGATGATTCCAAAAAGCCGGCTGCGGCCGGAAACGAGCGTTCGCGCATGCGTGTTGGGGAAGTAATTCAGCTGCTCAATGGCCTGCCACACGCGCTTCGATAGTTTTTCGCTTACCACCGGAGAGCCGTTGATGGTGCGCGAAACCGTAGCTATGGAGACCTTGGCCAGAGCGGCCACGGCTCGGATATCTGGTGTTTTATCGGCGCCTTTGCGACTAGCTTTTCGAGCCACGAAGAGTTCCTAAGTACATTCGAAGATAAATGAAAGGTGAATCTCCATCATAGTTCCCGGCGGTGCTTCGTGGAAAATACCTTCGCAATTCGCGGTTTCTCAGGACTTGTCGGAAATCAGAAGCCGCAGATCGCGAAGATTCTGGCCGGTTGGGCCCGTCACCACGGAGTCGCCCAGCGCCGTGAACAACGGGCAGGCATTAAAGGTGCGCAGAGACCCTTCCGGATTGAAGCCAAAGGCGACGGCCCGCGCCACCGTGGTTGGATCGGCAATGGCCCCTGCGCTCTGGGTGTTTCCGTCAATGCCGTCCGATCCGGCGCTCATGACTGTGAGCATCTCGTCCGGATGACGCGCCAGCTCCAACGCACAGGCGAGGGCAAACTGCTGATTTCGTCCACCAGCTCCGGGCGGACGGTCGATGGTCACCGTCACTTCGCCAACCGAGATCAGGCAGAACCGCCGATGAAGAGCGCGCATATCGTGAAAACGGTCCAGGAGGTATCGTGCGGCATCGGCGTAGTCCCAGTCGTCGCAGGAGTTGTCCACTGCGACGAAGTAGCCGGCTTTCTGGGCCAGGTTTCGCGCGCTCTCAATCAGGTCGAGGCTGGAAAGCAGAACCTCGAAAATGGAATCGCTGAATGCCTCATCTTCCCCGGTTAGGCTGACTGCTGAAGTAAACCGCCGAGGGGCCGGCGTTTCGTGGCGCTGAAACTTTGGCAGGAATGGCGGGCGCCATTTCTTGTTTCCCGGCGACTCCGGAAGGTCGGTCTGCTTGAAGAATGCGTCAACCGAGGGCGGAAACTTCCTGGCCAGACCGTATTTCTCTATAATTTCGTGCACTTCGTCCACCGTGGAGTGGTCGGGCGACGTTGGTCCGGAAGAGAGGGCATCGAGGGTCCGCAACGGCACATCGGGCAACAGCAGAGAGATCTTCAGCGCTTCCGGCGCGGCAATGGCGAGCCGGCCGCCTTTCACCGCGCTGAAATGCTTGCGCAGTGTGTTGATCTCGTTGATGGGCGCACCCGACCCGACAAGCGCTTCGTGAAATGCGGCTGTATCGTCAAGGCTAATCTGCGGATCGAGAGGTAGATCGAACATTGCCGACCCTCCCCCCGAGATAAGGAAGAAAACCAGCGTGTCCCGCTTTGCCTTTTTCAACAACGCGAGAGAGGCCCGCGCCGCGGCGAACGACGCTTCGTTCGGGAGAGGATGCCCGCCTTCGAAGTACCGGAATCGCCAGTTTCGCTTCTTCGGCAGATACTTGGTGCAGCAAATGCCGCGCAATCCCTTGCGACGCTTCATCCGGTCGAGCAGAATGTCGAGCATCGGTCCTGCTGCTTTGCCTAGGGCAATCACGAAGATCCGCTTGAACTGAGAAAGATTGATGGTGTCCGGGCCGCTTCCATCGGGAATCAGGCGCTTCAGCATATTGCCTTCGAAACGAAGACGGCGGTCAAAAGCAGAATCGATACTGCATGCATCCAGCGCCCCGGTAAAAAACTCAGTGGCGCGTGCGTGGAGAAATTCAAGAGCTGCGTCGCTCGCAGGCGTCATTGCAACTGCTCCTTCAGCCAGCCGGCAAATGCTTGTTGCATTGCCTCCAGCCGTCTGGAAAAGAAATGATCAGAGTCTGAAATCAGGATGAGCTTCTTGGGATCCGCGGCGCCATCGAACACGGCGTCCAACTGCTTCACCGGCGCAAAGCTGTCTGTGTCCCCGCTCAAGAACAACTTGGGCATTCCGCACTTCGCAAGATAGGAATACATAAAACGCTGTCCGAATCCTTGCGTAGGCAATCCGAGCGCAGCCAGCGCAACCACACTTGCCTGGGTCGTTGCCTTGGGATCGGCCCCGCAGCATGCTCTTACGGCCATGGAAGCTCCAAAGCTGAAACCGGCCGCAATCACAGGCACCCGGTATTCCGAATGCAGCCAGTCGAGCGCTGCTGCCACATCTTCGGCTTCCGCCAGACCGTCGTGCTCTCCCTCGCTCAGTCCGGTGCCGCGGAAATTGAAACGCAGCACAGGGAAGCGAAATCCCCACTCCGCCGCGTTCAACACCTTCATGGCGTGGTAGACCACCTTGTTGTGCATGGTTCCCCCGCCTTTCGGGTGCGGATGACAAACGAGGGCTGAAAAGGGAGGGTCGGATGCGCCTTCGTTGAGCAAAGCTTCGAGCCGGCCGGCAGGTCCACAAAGTGTGATACTCCGGATCGAAGTTCGGTCTGCATTGGCTTCCGGTCCGGAGAAGGCAGCGATAGGCTTCATTCCACGCTTTATTCTACCCGTTCAGGGGAGCCGTCCTTCAACGTTGTGTCCTCGAAGGAGATCTGCTCTGCTGCGATATCCTGACAACACCATGCAAGAGTTTCCGCCGCTTGATCCTGTTCGCTTTACCCAGCAGCTTTGCGACATCGAATCAACGACCTACTTCGAAGGTAGGATCGGCGACTTTCTTGCCGATTTTCTCGGAAACCGTGGCTGGGCGGTGGAACAAACACCGGTCCCCCAGCCACCGGAGAGTCCCGGTTCCGGAGAACGCTGGAACGTCTACGGCGGTGTGCAGGGCCAGACTCCGGACCTCGTTTTTTCGACGCATATGGACACCGTTCCGCCTTACTTTCCCTTTCGGGAGGATGCGGAGTTTATTCATGGCCGTGGCGTCTGCGATGCGAAGGGGATTATTGCCGCCCAGGTCGCGGCGGCTGAGCGCCTGCGGGCGGAAGGATTCAGTGTTGGCGTGTTGTTCGTATCCGGCGAAGAACGCGATTCCGCCGGCGCCAGGGTTGCCAACGAGAAGCCCAGGGGCAGCCGCTTTCTGATCAACGGAGAACCAACCGACAATCGCCTTGCCCTTGCCTCGAAGGGTGCTCTGCGCGCGGTCTTTCGCTCATCGGGAAAGATGGCCCATTCTGCTTATCCCGAACTCGGCGATAGCGCCGTGCACAAGCTCGTTGAAGTCCTCTCGCGCCTTCTCAAACTCGACCTGCCCATAACGGAAGACGTGGGTCCCAGTACGCTCAATATCGGTCAGGTCAACGGAGGCCACGCGCCCAATGTGATTGCCGACAAGGCGGAGGCTCAGGTCCTTGTGCGGCTGGTCGGCGATTCAGAGCCCGTGCGTGCTGCTTTGGTCGAAGCGGCCGGAGACCTCGCCGAGATCGACTTCACTCTTGAGATTCCGTTTGTCCGTCTTCGCGCGATCGAAGGATTGCCGACGATGATCGCGAAATTCACAACAGATATACCCCAACTCTCAAATTGGGGTCAGCCCCTGCTTCTCGGTCCCGGCTCGATTCATGTCGCCCACACGCCTCATGAAAGACTTGCCAAGAAGGAATTGCTGGAAGCGGTCGAGCTCTACGTTCGTGTTGCCAGGCAATTGCTTGCCTGACCGGAGCATCCAACAACGTGTTCCCCAAAATTTCCGAAGGAGATTTCATCATGAGTACTGCTATTTATGACATACCTGTTCAGAAGATCACAGGCGACGATGCATCGCTCGGCGAATTCAAAGGCAAGGTCCTGCTGGTCGTAAATGTTGCATCGAAGTGCGGTCTCACCCCACAGTACGAGGGCCTCGAAAATATTTATGAACAGTATCGCGGGCAGGGACTTGTTGTGGCTGGCTTCCCGGCGAATAACTTCAAAAGCCAGGAGCCGGGAAGCAATGAAGAGATTCAAGCTTTTTGCACCACCAACTTCGGCGTGAAGTTCCCTATGTTCAGCAAGATCAGCGTCGCCGGTGGTGACAAGCATCCTCTTTACAAGTTGTTGACCAACGCACAGCCCAGGGCCATCAGCGTTGCAGAGGTTCCGTTTCGCGAGAAGCTGAACGGATACGGCATTGAAACAAACGCGGATCCCGAAGTGCTGTGGAACTTCGAGAAGTTCCTCGTGAGCCGCAACGGGGAAGTGGTGAAGCGCTTTTCTCCCGATACGCTACCCGACGCGCCTGAGCTGGTAGAAGCAATTAAAGAAGAGCTTGCAAAAGAATAACCGCGGTCCGATCAACTGGGATTCGCCGAACTTGATTCTCCTCCGTCGACAGGGAAGACGATCCTGAACACTGTTCCGCATCCGCTTTTCGTGCGCACTGAAACGTGCGCATGATGCTTATCGAGTATCCCCTTCGAAACCCAAAGTCCAAGCCCTGTACCGGCTTCGCCCTTTGTGGTCACGAAGGGGTGGAACAGCCGCTTGAACATATGCGGATCCATGCCCGAACCGCTGTCGGCAATCGTTACAGCCACCGCGTTACCTTCGCGATGCTTTGCTGGCTGCACGGCGAGGATAAGGCGCCCTTTTGTCGGAAGCGCATCGAGCGCATTTGAAACCAGATTCGTGAACACCTGCTGGATTTCGCCCGGCTGGCAGACAATCGGCTGCGACGGGCGGTATCGCCGATCAATTTGGATGTTGCGGACACGAATCGCCGGGTCATGGAAATAGACAACAGAATCAATCACCTCGTCTAATGCGATCAGCGCCGGCGCGGTGCGCTGCCGGTAGAACTTGAGGCTGCGAGCCGCGATGTGCGAGAGCCGCTGCAGTTCCTTGTCCGTAATCTCCAGCAAATCCTTCGTCGCCGCGGAAAGAGCGGGGTCGTTCTTCGCCAGGAACAGCAGGTTCGTAACCGCCTCGAGCGGATTATTGATTTCGTGCGCGATGCTCGCCGCCAGTCTACCGGCGGCTGCAAGCTGTTCTGAGCGTCGTAGCGCCTGCTCGGCTTTTCGCGCTTCAGTCGTGTTGCGGCAGTAGAGAATAATGCCTTCTCCGGGCTGCGGATACAGGTTGAACTGGTACCACATTTCATTGCTGGGAGCGGGGAAGAACTGCTCGAACTCGACAGCAGTCTGCTCTTCCATCGCGCGCCGGATGTTCGCCTCAACCACGCTGCCGATCAGCTCGGGATAGAGGTCCCAGAGGCACGCGCCCATATGCTGTTTTCCCGAGATTGCAGCAAGCTGCGCCGCGGCGGCATTCATGTACGTGATGCGGTATTCGCGGTCGATTGTGCAGAAGGCGATGGGAATATGTTCCAGGGCCTCCCCGGCAAACTGGCGCGCGCGATTGATCTCCTGCGTAAGCGCCGCCTTTTGTTCCGCCGCCTCCCGCCGCATCCGCGCCATCTTCAACTGCGCATCCACCCGCGCAATCAGCTCGCGTGCGGTGAATGGCTTGGTGAGATAGTCGTCGGCGCCGGCTTCCACACCCTCAATGCGCGCTTCTTCGCCGGCTCGCGCAGAAAGCATGATGATGGGGATGGTAGCGGTCTCGGGGTTCTGACGCAGGGCGTGGAGTAACGCGAAGCCATCCATCTCCGGCATCATCACATCGCTGAGCACCAGGTCCGGAGTTCGCTTCTGTACTTCCTCAAGGGCCAGGCGTCCGTTCGCCGTGCTGACGACTTCAAAACGCGCAGCAAGGAGCGTGCGAACATACTCGCGCATGTCCCCGTTGTCGTCTACCAGCAGCACCATTGGCCTGGCCGCCGGCGCTGCCGTCTGTGTTTCGTCATCCTGGTCGCCTGCGACGGAGCCTGCGATCTCGCCCCGCAGCCGGTCGTGGCCCGGCAACCATCCCAGCGCCTCCTGCACGTACGCGGCTGCCGTACCTTGCAGCTCGATCGTGCCCGCGACGTCCCTGGCTACGTGACCGTGCATCAGGTGCTCACGACCGAAAGGCAGATGCACTTTGAAGGCGGAGCCTTCACCGAGTTTGCTCTCAACCGCGATCGAGCCTCCGTGCAACTCAACCAGTTCGTGCACCAGGGCTAATCCGATGCCGCTGCCTTCATGGCTGCGGCGCTGAGCGCCCTCAATCCTCCTGAAACGCTCGAACAGATGTGTGAGCTCCTCCTGGGCAATGCCGGTCCCCGTATCGCGGATCGAAAGGATTGCGCCTGTCTCATCCGCCGCGATGGAAACGCGAATCTCGCCATCGAACGTGGCCTTCAGAGCGTTCGAGAGGAGGTTCAGAACAATCTTTTCCCACATCTCGCGGTCTACGTATACGGGCTCAGGGAGCGGCGGACACTCAATAACCAGCTTCAGCCCTGCGCGCTCGATGGCCGAACGGAAAACGCTGGCCAACTGCGCCGTCAAAAGGGACAGATCCGTGGCCTGGTAGTTGGCCTCCATCCGGCCGACTTCAATACGCACAAAATCGAGCAGCCCGTTCACCAGCTTGAGCAGGCGCAAGGCATTGCGATGGAGCATCTCCAGCGATTCGTTCGATGGCAGATCGCCGGCCAGCAGAGCATCTTCCACCGGTCCCAGAATGAGCGTGAGAGGCGTGCGCAGCTCATGGCTCACGTTACTGAAGAAAGCGGTCTTCGCCCTGTCGAGAGCCGTCAGTTCCTCCGCCCGCCGCTTCTCGGTCTCGTAGGCTTCGGCGTTGGTGATGCTTGCTGAGATCTGGCCAACGGCAAGGTCGAGAAATCCGGAGTAGCTGGCATCGAATTGACGATACGGATTCAATGCCGCAATAAAAACGCCCGCCGGTTTATCCTGGCCGCGGCGCGTAATCGGGACCATGCTGGCACGGCTCGGCTGCTCTTTCCAGGCGCCCGCCGGCAGATCCGGAAATAAAGCTCCCAGGTTGTCGATTGTGACCGCCCGATTGGAGTTCAGCACAAGATCAACGGGCCAGGGCGCGCTCACTGATTGGCCGTCCATCTCACGCGGTGCAGCCGGATGTCCAGGCTCAATGCCGCTGTGCGCAACCAGGCACAGTGTCGGGCCGCCGTCTTCGAAGCAGTACACCAGTGCGAACGGAATATCCCTCTGATCCGCCAGTCCGCGCTCGATGGCCGCAAACACCTCCTTTTTTGTATTTGCGTCGACCAGGGATCCGGCTAGAGTGCTGAGGGAGGCGAGCTGGCGTTCTCCGCGCACGCGCAGCGTATCTTCCATGACGACGCACAGCATGCCCTCGATCTGGCCGTTTGTTCCCGCCAGCGGGCTGTAGGAAAAGGTGTGATACGTCTCTTCAGGGAAGCCGCTGCGCTCCAGAATCAGTCCCAGTGTCTCGTCCCAGGAGGCCTCTCCTGTTCGCATCACGCGCTCGATGCGCGGGCCTATATCCGCCCAGATTTCGGGCCAGACTTTCGGAGCCGGCTTGCCCAGGGCCCACGGGTGCTTCGTGCCCAGTGTCACTCGAGCATACGCATCGTTGTAGAGGATTGTCAGCTCGGGTCCCCATGCCATCCACATTGGAAACCGGGACGTGACCACGATGCGCACTGCGGCTCTCAGGCTGTCAGGCCATCCGGCCACATGGCCAAGCGGGGTCGTTGACCAGTCATAGGAGCTGATCAACTCGCTCATGGCAATTGGCTGCATCGTTCCAGTGTGTCCGCCATCCGGCGGGCTGTCCTGCATCGGAACCTCCGGCTTTCCTGTCACCCAAGACTCTTGAGGCGGAGAATTAAAGCTCAGAAGAGGGGTCAAATCTGGGCCCCGGCTTCGAAATAATCCTGGGAACGTAACCAGCCAACCGGTTTAGATGCAACCAGATCGCTGAACGTTGTCTTCTTCTCCCCTCGAAACCCTTCTCCATCCAAAATGACATTGCACATCATACCTGCTGCCACTGGCACCGCATGCGATCACCCATGTATTCTCGCCCCATGGACGAGCATCAATCATCGACCGCCGTGGCTCTGAACCAGCTTCAATCATCCTCATCATCCTATCTTCGATCCGCCCGTCACCAGCCTGTGAATTGGCACCCGTGGGGAGAAGCGGCCTTCGAGCGCGCCCAGGCTGACAATAAGCCGATGCTCCTCGACATCGGGGCCGTCTGGTGCCACTGGTGTCATGTCATGGACCGCGAGTCCTACGAGGACCCGGAAATCGCCCGCATCATCAACGATCACTTCATTGCTGTGAAGGTGGACCGCGACGAGCGTCCCGACGTCGATTCGCGATACCAGGCGGCTGTCTCTGCCATGAGCGGGCAAGGCGGATGGCCTCTGACCGCCTTCCTCACTCCCGACGGCCGTCCTTATTTTGGCGGTACCTATTTCCCCCGCGATGACCGTTACGGCCGCCCCGGCTTCGGTCGCGTGCTGCTCACCATGTCACAGGTCTGGCGTGAACGTCGCGACGAGGCTCTCGAGTCGGCGGCCAGCGTCATGGGAGCCATCGAGCACAACGAGAGTTTCTCCGCACGGAGCGGTGACCTCAGCCTTGCCCTCGTGGATAAGATCGCTGCCTCTGCCATCTCGCAATTCGACCCGCGCCATGGCGGATTCGGTTCGCAGCCAAAGTTCCCTCATCCCGCCATCCTCGACTTGCTTCTTGAGGTGGCACTCCAACGTGGCAACGAACAGGCGGCCCAGGCGTTCACGGTCACTCTCGAACAGATGGCTCGAGGAGGCGTCTACGACCAGCTTGCAGGCGGCTTTCATCGTTACAGCGTTGACGAGCGCTGGGTCGTCCCGCACTTTGAAAAAATGATCTACGACAATACCGAGCTGCTGCGCAATTACGTGCACGCCTACCAGAGCTTCGTCCTCGATGATTTCCGCAGGACGGCCGAAGAGATCATCGCCTGGCTCGACGGCGTAATGACGGATCGCACGCGGGGAGGATTCTTCGCTTCCCAGGATGCCGACATCAATCTCGATGACGATGGCGATTACTTCACCTGGACGCTCGATGAAGCGAAAGCGGTGCTTGACGCAGAGGAACTCGGTGTCGCCACCCGTTACTGGGACATAGGCGAGCTGGGCGACATGCATCACAACCCGGCGAAAAACGTGCTTCACCGAAAGTTCACCATCGAGGAAGTTGCCGGTCAGACCGGCCGGTCCTCTGAAGATGTACGGCGCCTCGTGGCGTCGGCGCACCAGAAACTCCTCGCGGCTCGCATCACGCGCCCCACTCCCTTCATTGATGGGACTCTCTACACCGGCTGGAATGCCATGGGAGTCACGGCCTACCTTGAGGCCTCCCGCGTGTTACGCCTCGACAAGCCCCGCCAGTTCGCGATGCTGACGCTCGATCGTCTCCTGGAAGAGGCGTGGGATGGCGAAGACACACTCTTTCACGTGATCGCTTACGGAGATGGGCCCGGTTCGGCACTCCATGAGAAAGTCCCCGGCACCCTCGAGGATTATGCGATGACTGTCCATGCCTGCATTGACGGCTGGATTGCAAGTGGCGAGATGCGCCTTTACCGTGCGGCTCAAAAGCTGGCCGACGCCATGATCGCAAAGTTCTACGATCGCACTGCCGGCGCTTTCTTTGATACCGCTGCGGCCCCCGAAGGCGCTATTCCTTTAGGGGCCCTGGTCGCCCGCCGGAAACCCCTGCAGGATTCCCCGACTCCGGCCGGCAACCCCACCGCCGTCTCTGCTCTGCTGCGTCTTGAAGCGCTTTGTGGCAGCAAAGAATACCGGGAAATTGCGGAAGATACTCTCGAATCCTTCGCGGGAATGGTCGAACATTTCGGCCTCTATGCCGGCAGCTACGGCCTCGCGCTTGAACGCCTTCTGCTTGATCCAACCCAAATCGTCGTGGTCGGTGCCGGGCCTGAGGCCGACCAGCTCGAAGCGCTTGCCTTGGCCCGATACGCGGTTAACAAAACCGTCATTCGGTTTCGTCCGGAGCAACTCGTGGCCGGCGAACTACCTCAGGCCCTCGCCGAAACTGTTCTCCAGGTCCCAAGGCCCGAAAGCAGAACTTCGTGGGCTCTGGTATGCCGGGGGCGCGCCTGCATGCCGCCCGTCTTCGACGCGGAAGGCTTGCTCCACGCTCTCGAGTAGCCTCGACCGTCTCTACGATCCGCTGAACGGATTCGACTCCTGCGGCTTGATGCTCGTCGGATCCGTCTTCGGCGCTTCCACCATTTCCCCTGGTCCCGGCTGGCTCTTCGACGCCGTCGTGCCCGTGAAGACCCGATAAGGATCTCCGGGCAGCAGGTGGTTCTCCTCCAGCGCGAGTCGCACGCGACGCCTGAATTCCCGGACCGGCGCATATTGCTTCATTGCCAGCGTCTTGAACACAACCGGGAAAATCAGTTCCGAACCCTTCAGGGCATCCACTCCCAGTACCTGCGGATCCGCCACAAACAAGTCCTTGAAGTCTTCGCTGTTGCGGACATCCAGGGCGATGTCCTTCAACATCGCGGTCACCTTGTCCGGGTTTGCCGAGAAGTCCACGCTCACGTTCACCGTGGCCACGGAGTAATCGACGCTCAGGTTCGCGACGGTTGTGATCTGGGAATTGGGAACCACATATACTGTGCCGTCGCTGTCCCGCAGAGTTGTCTTGCGCAGGGTCATCGATTCCACCACGCCTGCGACGCCGGCAATTTTCACGTTCTGCCCGACGTTGAACTGGTCTTCCAGCAGGATGATGGTGCCGTTCAGCATATCGCGCACGAGGTTCTGCGCTGCCAGGCCGATGGCGACTCCCGCAACGCCCGCCGACGCCAGCAACGGAGCCAGGTCCACCCCTAGTGCGGCCAGAAACTGCATAACCACGATCGTTGCGATGATCGCGAACCCGGTGGCCCGGATCACCCCCGCCATCGTCTTCACCTGGGCGATTCGATTGTGCGCCGCTGCGTGCTGCTCGGCGATGCGAATCATCCGCGCCGTAATGATCGCGAGAACACGGTAGAGCACGAATCCGATCAGGGCCGCCACGATAAGGTGGGGCAACTTGATGCGGACAAACTCCTGGGTATCGCCGACCCATTCGTCCAGCACCTTGCCCATGAACCGGCCTTCAGTGAAAAATTCCCAGCGCGAGACCATAACAGCCGCAAGCATACAAACTCCTCTTTCCAGTATCTATATTTTGCAGAACCGAATTGGTTCGCCCTCGGGACTTCTTTTTGAACTACCGATAAATTCGCATTCAAACTTGCGCGAGGGATGCTTATGAAGTCGAACCCCGATTCACTCCCATCTTCTCTTTGCAGTGCGCACTTAGAGCGAAATCACCCTGTCTGGCGCCTGATGACAACTTTGCCCTCGCTCGGATGTATATTCGGGGTCAGCGTTGCCGTGTATCTCGCGCGTCCAAACCCGGGTTTGGTGCCGTCCGGTGAAGTTTCCAGTCCTCTGCAGGATACGGCTCAGAGTTCCTCGGGTCTGGCTGCGCAGACTGTCGTCTCCGTTCAGGGTTTCAGAATCAATGCTGCGACCTACAACAGGGAACGGCAAAAAGTCATTGCGAGGGACAGCAAAAAACTGCTCTCATTGGTTGTCCAGGTGAAATCGGAGCTCGATCAGACCTCCGACAGAGGGCCCTCATCAGACGCGATCCGGAAGATGGGCGAGATTGAGAAGCTGGCGCGTTCCGTGAAGGAGAAGATGTCGATCAGTCCCGGAACGAATTAATGAAACTATGTATGCGAGTCATGCTCATTCGATCATGGGTTTTGTGCCGAATGCAGGAGGTCTACATGCGAGGTGACACGGTCCAGCTCTTTTCGGTTCGCGCGCTCCGGCGAACCTGTGCCGCTCTTATATGTGCGGCAGCCCTGGCATGTGTTGCGCAGGATGGCCATCCCCCTGCGACGCAGAGCGAAAGTGCGCCGGCCGCAGGGCAGGCTCCATCGGATTCCAAATCGGAAACCACCAACCCTGCCAAACTGACTCATCAGCAAAAAGCTGCTGTCGCCGACGGTGAACGCAAGAAGGCCATCACAGACGGCAGCACGCAGCTCTTGCACATGGCGCTGGCCTTGAAGGCGGAAGTCGACAAGACTACAAAAGATACTCTCTCCATCAACGTAATTCGAAAAGCCGACGAGATCGAAAAGCTCGCGCACAACGTGAAAGAAAAAATGAAGCAAAGCGCGGGTGCCAGCTAGTGAAAGTGAGACGATGGCAGGTTTTTGACCTGGACATCGGTGTTTGCGGGGCGAGCATGGAAAGCCAGAAGCATCTGAAACAGCTCATTTCGAAACAAGCCTCGAACCGGCTCAGGACTTGCGGATTTGCCCTGATGGCGGCTGGCACTGTGCTTCTTCTGCAGCCCGCGGGCGCTCAAACATCCTCAAACCCGCTGCCCAATCGGCCCATCGTCATTCCGAATCGCACTTTGAGTCCGGATGAGATGAGAAATCTGTCCGATAAGACTTCCCGGAAACACAGTTTCGATGCCGCGAATGCCGCCAGGAAAAAACTCATTGATGACGAGACCGGAAAGCTTTTGATTCTCGCCCGTGATTTGAAGGCCAGGACCGACGGCATGGGGACCGACACCCCGTCGCCTCTCATGCTGCGCGAAGCGGCCATGATCGAAGTCCTTGCCAATGATGTAAAAGAGAAAATGAGACTGACAATCAGCCCTGATTGAGAGAATCTGGGCCCGCAAGATGCGTTCGTTAACAGGGTGGAATATGAGGGTCAAAGGAGCAAGCGTCCTGTTTCTGGTTGCCGGGTGCCTCTGCTGGAGCCAATTCAATCCCTATGGTCAGACGGGCCGGCAGCGCAATGGCCTTGGGGACAATCCGGCGGACCTCGATCCCTCCCTCGTCCAACGGCGCATCCAGGCTCTCAATGCGGATCGTCAGAAATCCATGGTTTCCGATACCGATAAGATCGTTAGCCTCGCGCGCCAGCTCGACGCCGAAATTGCATCCAACCCAACGGGGGAACCGACCCCCGACGAACTGCAAAAGATCGCAACCATTGAGAAATTGGCAAAAAACGTTAAAACCAAGATGGCTCAATCGTTTGGAGAGGGTCCCTCCATCCGGCCCTCCGTAGCTCCAATTGGGGAGGCGGGGGTCCGGTAACGGTTGCTAAAATCATCTTTGATTAGAGATAAATAGACTGGTAGAGGTCCAGAACCCGACTTTGGAGCATTCAGAATGGGACTTGCGGTTTCCAGCGCTCATGCGCCGACGGCGGTAGACGCCTCAGGGCGGCTTAGCTCACAAGAACTGATTAAGATCTATCGGCTAATGTACCTGTCCCGCCGCATCGATGACCGCGAAATACTCCTGAAACGCCAGCAGAAGACCTTTTTCCAGATCTCCGCCGCCGGCCACGAGGCTCTCCAGGTTGGCGCGGCTTTAGCTCTCAAACCCGGTTACGACTGGTTTTTCCCGTACTATCGCGACCGCGCGCTTTGCCTCACTCTCGGCGTCTCCCCGACAGACATGTTCCTGCAGGCCGTTGGAGCCGGCACCGATCCCGCCAGCGGGGGCCGCCAGATGCCCACTCACTGGAGCAGCCGCGAGCTCCACATCGTCAGCACCTCGTCTTCGACTGCGACCCAGGTTCTCCACGCGGTAGGATGTGCGGAGGCTGGCCGTTACTTTACCCGCCATCCCGAGGCAGCCGCCCGCGTGGAAGGGGACTATCGCGCCTTTCGCGATGTCACTTTCAACGGCGATGAGGTCGCGCTTGCGTGCATCGGCGAGGGCTCCACATCTCAGGGAGAGTTCTGGGAGGCGCTCAATACTGCCTCCAATCGCAAGCTCCCGGTCATTTTCATGATCGAGGACAACGGCTACGCCATCAGCGTCCCCGTCGAGGTGAATACGCCTGGCGGCAACATCTCTCGCCTGGTAGCCAACTTTCCGAATTTCCACTTCGAGGAAGTGGACGGCACGGATCCGGAGGCGAGTCTTCGTGCCTTCCAGCGCGCCGCCGAGCACTGCCGCGCGGGTCTGGGACCGGCCTTTGTTCACGGCCATTGCATTCGCATCTACTCCCACTCGCAATCGGACGACGACAAGCTCTATCGTTCCGCTGCCGAGCGCGAAGCAGACGCGATGCGCGACCCGATTGCCAAGCTGCAGATGCGCCTTCTTCGCGAGAATATTCTCACCGACGAGCAGATCACCGCCCTCGAAAAGGAGCTCGAGCGAGAGGCCGCAGAAGCTGCAGACCGTGCTCTCCAGGCTCCATTACCCGAGATCTCGAGCATTTCGCGCCACGTCTACTCCGAGGACCTCGATCCGATCAGGGCATCCTTCGCAACCGAAACCGTAGAAGCTCCAGGCTCGGAAAAGTCCTCCGCCTCCAAAGGCGCCATTCCCCGCACCATGGCGGACCTCATCAACCTCTGTCTGCACGACGAAATGCGACGCGACCCGCGAATTGTCGTTTATGGAGAAGACGTAGCGGATGCCAGCCGGGAAGAAGCCCTCTCCGAGGTCAAAGGCAAGGGCGGCGTCTTCAAACTCACAGCCGGCCTCCAGACCGCCTTCGGCTCAGAGCGCGTATTCAACTCTCCTCTCGCTGAGGCAAACATCGTTGGCACGAGCCGTCGGTCTCGCCGTGCGCGGCATGAAACCTGTCGTCGAAATTCAGTTCTTCGACTACATCTGGCCTGCCGTCCATCAGATTCATAACGAGCTCGCCCTCATGCGCTGGCGCTCCAATGGCGCATGGGCTTCCCCCGCCGTCATCCGGGTTCCGATCGGCGGTTACCTGACCGGCGGCGCCATCTATCACTCACAGTCAGGCGAGAGCATCTTCACCCACATCCCTGGCCTTCGCGTCGTATTCCCATCCAATGCGCTCGATGCCAACGGCCTTCTTCGTACCGCAATCCGTTGCGACGACCCCGTCCTCTTTCTCGAGCACAAGCGCCTTTATCGCGAGTCCTACGGTCGCGCGCCCTATCCGGGACCGGATTTCGCGATCCCCTTCGGGAAGGCAAAAATCGTTCGTCCCGGCAACCACATGACGCTCGTGACCTACGGCGCCCTCGTTCCGCGTGCCCTCCAGGCTGCACAGACGGCAAGTCGTGAAAAGGGAATCGAAGTCGAAGTCATCGACCTCCGCACGCTGAGCCCCTACGACTGGGAAACCATCGCGACCTCCGTCCGTAAAACCAGCCGCGTCATCGTCGCCCACGAGGACATGCTCAGCTGGGGATACGGCGCTGAAATCGCCGCACGCATTGCCGACGAGCTCTTCGATGACCTTGACGCTCCGGTCAAGCGCATCGGAGCCATGGACACCTTCGTCGCCTATCAGCCGGTGCTCGAAGACGTAATTCTGCCGCAGCCCGATACGGTGTTGAAAGCCATCAACGACCTGCACTCCTACTGATTCCCTGGTGCCTCATCAGGCGGCGCCTGCATCAGGCTCGCTTCCCGCTTTCAATTCGCAATTTCGAGCTCCTGGGTTTCTCTAAAGTTATTCAAAAAATCGTGTGATCATTTATCCGAACAGGAGGATCGATGAACCTCTGGTTGCAGGATGTCCGGTTTGCCTTGCGCATGCTTCGCAAGAACCTCGTGCTGACACTCGTGATTCTGGCTTCCCTGGCCATCGGCATCGGCGCGAATTCCGCCATCTTCAGTGTGGTGGACGCTCTGCTGTTGCGTCCCTTACCGTATCCGCATCCAGACCGTCTCGCCGCTGTATGGCTGCATTCTCCCGGAATCGGAATCCTGCGCGATTGGCCTTCTCCCGGCCAATACGTCGACATTCAGAACCAGAACCATTCGTTCGACGAGATGGCGATTGCCCAGAGCCGCACCTGGATATTGACAGGCCGCCAGCAGCCGGAGCGGGTTGACGTGCTGAGCGCGCAATCGACTCTGCTGACGATGTTCGGGGCTAAACCCCTGCTCGGCCGTACCTTCTTGCCGGAAGAAGATAAACCCGGCAGAGCGCCGGTAGCCATTCTCAGCTATGGTGCCTGGCAGCGCCTGTTCAATTCCGACCCCGCCATCGTAGGCAAGAGCATCACGCTTAACGGGAAGACCATCACGGTCGCAGGCGTACTCCAGCGGAGTTTCATGCTCAATGCCGAGGTGATGCCCTCGGAAGGACCCATGGACAAAGTGGACATCTTTCTGCCCTTGCCCCTGGGACCAGACGCAGCACAGCGCCGTGGCGACGAAAACTACAACATCGTGGTTCGCCTCAAACCGGGTGTTTCGGTTCAACAGGCCCAGGCGGACATTAACGTCATCGCGAACGGCATTCGCATGAAAGACAAGCGCGATGCCAGCTTCGGCATGGATGTCATCGGCCTGCAGAAGCAGGTAGTAGGAGACGTGCGCCGCGCCCTGCTGGTGCTGCTGGGCTCGGTAGCGCTGGTGCTGTTGATCGCCTGCGCCAATGTCGCCAATCTTTTGCTTGCCCGCGCGGCGGGTCGCGAAAAGGAAGTCGCCATCCGCACCGCCCTCGGAGCAGGGTGGGAGCGCCTGGCGCGCCAATTATTGACCGAGAGCGTTCTTCTCGGGCTTTTTGGCGGAGCCGCCGGGCTTCTGGTTGCGCGCTTAAGTCTTTGGGTCGTGCGCACAATGAATCCGGGCAATATCCCACGGCTTGATGAGATTGGAATCAACGGCTCCGTACTCGCTTTCACATTTGGCATTTCGCTCGCCACGGGGATACTCTTCGGTCTCGCTCCCGTGTGGCGCGCCATCAAGCTCGATCCGAATTCGTCGCTGAAGGCCGGAGGCCGAGGCGGTCAGTCCGACAGCGGACTGTACCTGAGACGGCACCGCTTACGCGGTTTGCTCGTCGCTTCGGAACTCGCCCTCTCGCTGGTTCTGCTTGTCGGTGCCGGTCTGATGATCCGCAGCTTCGTTCGCTTGCAGAGCGTGGCTCCAGGATTCACCGCGGACAACGTGATGAGCTTGCAGATGGTGGTGAGCGACCCGAAGTATCGCGACGAAAAAGTCCTGGCAGGCTTCTATCGAGAAATCGAAAGCCGCATCGCGCATTTGCCGGGTGTGGTGGCGCAAGGTGATGTCTCGGCTCTGCCGCTCACTGGCATGGTCGGGTGGGGAGGGATCAACGTAGAAGGATACAATCCGCCTGCCGGGCAGGAGTTGCAGGTCGATCAGCGAGACGCAAGCACAGACTATTTCCGGACAATGCAGATTCCTCTCGTCTCCGGCCGGTTCTTCTCGGATCAGGACAACCCCGAAGCGCCGCAAGTGGCCATCATCGATCAGAAATTCGCGCAGCGGTTCTGGCCGCATAATGACGCCGTCGGAAAACATATCTGGCACGACCCCAAAAAGCCCATCACGATTGTCGGGGTCGTTGGTGTTGTCAAACAATACGGCCTGGATACCGACGGCAAAATGGTGGCATATTTCCCATCGCAGCAGGACTTTGGCCGGGGCACCTACCTGGTGGCAAGATCGGCCTCACAGAATCCGGGGCTTGCTAACGCGATGGCGGCCGAAATCCATGCTGTCGATCCGACCGCCGTTGTGTACGGGATTCGAAGCATGCAGGACCTCTTGTATGATTCGCTGGCGCGTCAGCGCTTCTCCAGCACCATGTTGGGTGCTTTCGCGATATTTGCGTTGCTTCTGGCGGCAGTGGGCCTTTATGGCGTGATGTCCTATCTCGTCACGCACAGCACGCGCGATATCGGCATCCTGGTGGCACTGGGCGCGCGCCGCGAAGACGTGCTTGCGCTGGTCGTTCGGCAGGGGATGCAGTTAACGTTGACCGGCATCGTCGCAGGGTTGATAGGAGCGGCCATCCTGACTCGCGTCATCGCCGCACTCCTGTTCAACGTAAGCACAATGGATGCCTTAACCTTCTTGACGGTCCCCGCGTTGCTGGCCGCTGTCGCGTTCTGCGCGATGGTCATCCCTGCGTGGAGGGCCAGCAATGTGGATCCAATTGTTGCGCTTCGAGACGAATAGATACTTCCGCAGAGAGTCTTGATCGGCACAGCTGGCGGGAATCCCTTTGAAGGACCCTGGCTGGCCCGATACCCCACCCCGGATACAATGTTGGGATGGGTTCCCATCCCGAACATTGCTGGTGGTTGCGCGGGTGCCGGCGGACGGTCCTGGCTGCATGAGGAGTTTTTTCCGCCTCGTCCGCTACAGCGTGCCCTACACGTTCCAATGGGTGCTCGGCGTCGTTCTTCTGGCCGCTGTGGGAGTGCTAGACGCCATGAGGATGGCGCTCTTCGTCCCCATTCTCGGCGTTGTGCTCAGGCCGCAGATCTCAACGAACGCCTTGCCGCTGTTTCCAATGGCGCCCCGCGGCTGGCAATTGGACGTTCACCACGTCGTCCCGTCGTTCCTGCACATTCACAACGTATTGAATATCGTTGCAGTCGCCCTGGTCGGCTCAACGATCGTCAAGGGCCTCTGCGACTACGCCGGAACCTACCTGGTGAACTACGCGGGCTTTGGCTTGGTAACCGACCTCCGCAATCACCTCTACGAAGTCATTCTTCGGCGCTCCGCCAGCTTCTTTCATCGCTATCCCACCGGAACGATTCTCTCCACCCTGATCAACGACGTCGACCGGGTCCAGACGGCTGTCAGCCAGGTGATGGGCGAATTTCTTCAGCAATTCTTCACGTTTATTGCCACCGTGGCCCTGGTGATTATGCTCGGCGGACGCCTTAGCTGGGCTCTCCTGCTCTTTGTTCCGGTGGTCATTGCCTCATCGCGCCGCATTGGACGCTCTGTGCGTAAGCGCACTCGTTCCGGCCAGGATAAGCTGGCGGAAATCCAGAACATCCTTCACGAGACCGTCACCGGCAACCGCATCGTGAAAGCATTCAACACCGAGGTGTGGGAGGTTCTGCGCTTCCGCCGCGCTGCCAAACGTCTCTTCCGCGCCAACCTGCGGAACGTGCGCATTCAATCCATCAGCTCGCCCTTGATGGATACCATCGGGTCCGTCGCCATCGCTCTTCTGCTCTGGATCGGCCGCAACGAAATCCAGCATGGACGGATGACTGCGGAAGTCTTCATTACCTTCATCATTGCGCTTTTCAAGCTATACGATCCGGTCCGCAAGTTTGCTTCTTTCTACAACAGTTTCCAGCAGGCCATGGGCGCAGGCGCTTCCATCTTCACCTTCTTCGACGCCAAGGACGATGTCAAAGAGCGCCAGCATGCCTCCGCCATGCACGGCTTCTCCAATTCCATCCAATTTGAAAACGTCGGCTTCTCCTACTCCACGGAGAAAGGCGAAAGCCAGATCCTGCACAACGTCGACCTCGAGCTTCGCGCCGGAGAGTTGCTCGCCCTTGTCGGCCCCAGCGGAGCAGGGAAGTCCACGCTCGTCAACCTCATTCCGCGCTTCTTCGACGTCACTTCTGGCCGCATTCTCATCGACGGCCTCGATATTCGCGAAGTGACTTTGAGCTCCTTGCGCCGGCAGGTCGCGCAGGTTAGCCAGGAGACCATCCTCTTCAACGACACGGTCCGCAACAACATCGCCTACGGACAGCCCGACGCCAGCAATGAACTCGTTGAGCAGGCCGCGCGCAACGCCCTGGCACACGACTTCATCATGCGAATGCCTCAAGGCTATGCCACCGTCATCGGCGAAAAGGGATTCCGCCTCTCCGGCGGCGAGCGCCAGCGACTGGCCATCGCCCGCGCAATCCTCAAAGATGCGCCGATCCTGATTCTCGATGAAGCCACATCATCGCTCGACGCTGAAAGCGAATCGCTCGTCCAGGTAGCACTCTCGAACCTCATGCAGGGCCGCACAGCGCTCGTGATCGCCCATCGCCTCGGCACCATCCGCCGCGCCAATCGCATCGCCGTCCTCGAGCAGGGCCGCATCACGGCCATCGGATCGCACGAAGAACTCCTGAATACTTCTCCCACTTATCAGCGTCTGTATCAACTCCAGTTCATGGATTTGCCCGAACAGGAAGACTCCATTGACAACGAACAACGAGCCCTCGATCGGATTCTCCAGCCGACACTCTGGGCCGAGGCAGGGGATCGCTAACACATGCCTATCTACTCAATGACCGGATTTGCCCGCACTCAGGTGCGCGTTAACGATCAGCTGGCCTATACGCTCAGTTTGAAAAGTGTGAACCATCGCTTCCTCGATCTGCAGTTGCGCCTGCCTGCGGGACTCGACGCGCTCGAAATGGAATTGCGGCGCGTGCTCAAGGAGAACCTGGTTCGCGGTCACGTCGAAGTGACTCTCTCCGTCGATCGGTCCATTCAGCAAAAGGCTGGCTACAACCGCGACATGGTCGCCGGCTATCTCGACGCCTTCAAACAGGCGCGCAAGGAATTCAGCATCAAAGGCGACCCCGATCTGAACGCCATCCTGCGCATGCCCGGGGCATTGCAGACGGAAACACGCAACAACAGCGAAGAAGATTCGGCGGCTCTGACTGAAAGCGCGACCCGTGCTATCGGCCCGCTCCTCGAAGAGCTGAAAATCATGCGCGCCCGCGAAGGCGAGGCTCTTGAAAATATCCTGCGCGCCTGTCTCGATCGCCTTGCCGAGGCCGTCGCGGGAGTCGCCGCCCTCCGCCCCGAAGTCGAGCAGCGGTACCAGGAACGGCTCACCCAGCGATTGACCGCCGCAACCGGAAACGAATTCAATCGCCAGCGCCTTCTCGAAGAAGTGGCTGTCCTCGTCGACCATAGCGACATCTCGGAAGAGATTGAGCGCATGCATACCCACATCGGTCATTTTCGCGAGTTGCTCGCCAGCGGCGGCGAAGTCGGTAAGAAGCTGGACTTCCTTCTCCAGGAGATGAACCGTGAGGCCAACACCCTTCTATCGAAGACCGGGGGCGTCGGGGGCAAAGGCACGCATATCACCGAACTTGGCCTGGCGATGAAATCTGAAATCGAGAAAGCCCGCGAGCAGGTCCAGAACGCGGAATAGCAGCGGTATTGCGGTTGAGGATTTGTATCAGGTCCTCAGTCATGCCGAAAAGGCAATCAGAGGCACCGGGGCTTTAGCCCCTGAAGCACGAAAGGGGCGCGCAGCACGTGGCAGGAATCCTCTTTATCATCTCGGCTCCATCGGGCTCCGGCAAGAGCACGATCGTTAACGAACTCCGCAAGCAGGTCAAGGATGTGGATTTCTCCATCTCGTGGACCACGCGTCCGCCGCGCGGCTCGGAAGAGAACGGCCGCGAGTACTACTTCACTACTCGCGAAGAATTCGAACGCATGGTGCAGGAAGGCAAGTTTCTTGAGCATGCCCAGGTTTTCGGAAATCACTATTACGGTACCGGGCGCCAGTCTCTTGACGATGCGCGCCGTCTTGGCCACGACCTGCTCCTCGACATCGATGTGCAGGGCGCAGCCCAGGTCCGAGTCGCCATGCCCGAAGCTGTAAGCATCTTTGTTCTCCCTCCCGGCCCAAAGGAACTACGTACACGTTTGCGCAATCGCATGCGGGCGGAAGGTGTTGTGGATGACGTGGAGCTCTTCCGCCGTCTCAACGAAGCCAGAAAGGAAATTGAGAATTATCGCCAATACAGCTATATTCTCATCAACGACATCCTTGATCGTGCGGTAGCCCAACTTGAAGCAATCGTGCTGGCTGAGCGATACTATCGCAACGCGGAGCCCATTGCGTACCGCTCGAGCAGAGTCTTGGAGGTCGCTGCGGGCTGCCGTCTTTCGAATTCACGCGAGCGGCTTAAACCTGTCCTGGAAGCCTTCGGCATCGAAGGCGGCTCCAGCCAGCAACACCTTCCCTTTGGAGATGATCCCGATGACGATTGAGACTAGTTTCGATTCGAACTATCGCAAGGTACTTGTCGCTGCCCGCCGCGCACGTCAGATCCAGAGCGGCGCTGCATCGCTGGTGCCCTCCCGCTCGACGAAAGCATGTCGCATCGCGCAGGAAGAAATCGACGCGGGCAAAATCTCCTATGTCAAGAAGGACCAGCCCGTCGTGAAGCCGCTCGTTGCAGAGAACGGGATCCCGATCCTTTAGGGTCGTTCCCCCTTCACTCGCAAGTCCGCAATGCACCGGGCCTCCTCTGTCTCTTCGGAGGATCGGCATGGCTATACCTGTGCTTTTGCTCGTTTCCGCGGACCGGAAGACTGATAACTGACATCTGACAACTTGATCACTTCCCCCTGGACTACAATCAACTCATGCGAGTGACGGTCGGCGTCTCGGGCGGCATTGCCGCGTACAAAGCAGCGGAACTCGTGCGTGCCCTCCAGCGCCGTGGCGTTGAAGTCCATGCTGTCATGACCGAGGCGGCAACGCGCTTCATCCAGCCGCTCACCTTCGCCGCCCTCACCGGCCACAAGGTCATCAGCAGCCTCTGGGACGATGCGGACAGCAACGATTCAACATACGAGTCCTCCATCGAGCACATCGGCGAAGCCCAATGGACTGAAGCCCTCGTCGTCGCTCCTGCCACCGCCAACATCCTCGCCAAATTCGCCCTTGGTATCGCCGACGATTTTCTGACTACCATGTACCTCGCCACCCCTGCGCCCGTCCTGGTTGCGCCCGCAATGAATGTGAACATGTGGCAGCATCCGGCGGTGCAGACCAATCTTGAAACTCTGCGCCAGCGTGGAGTACGCGTCATCGATCCCGGCACAGGCGACCTCGCTTGCGGCATGATCGGCGCCGGTCGCATGGCGGAGCCCGAAGCAATTGCCGACGTGGTCTTCAACTCGCTCGGCCGCCGCAACGATCTCGCCGGCGAAACCGTGCTTATTACCGCCGGCGGCACCCGCGAGGCCCTCGATCCAGTCCGCTACATCGGCAACCGGTCCAGCGGAAAAATGGGATACGCGCTGGCCGACGCCGCTCAGAGCCGCGGAGCGAAGGTCATCCTCGTCACTGGGCCAACCGCCCTCCATCCGCCTGCCCGTTGCGAAGTTCTGCGCATCACCACGGCCGAAGAAATGCGCAAAGCCGTGCTCGTCCGCATGACAGAAGCCACCATGGTGATCAAGGCGGCTGCCGTTGCCGACTATCGCCCTGTCAGCGTCTCCGAGCAAAAACTGAAACGCACTGGCCCCATGACGTTGGAACTCGCACCAACCGAAGACATCCTTGCAGAAGTTACGAAGCAGCGTCGCCCCGGCCAGCTCATCGTGGGCTTTGCAGCAGAAACGCAGAACCCCAGGGAAAACGGCCGTGCCAAGCTCTTGCGCAAAGGCGCCGATGCCATCGTGGTCAACGACGTCTCCGGCGAAGGCGTTGGAATAGACGCCGACAACAATGCGGCAACTTTCCTTACGCCATCCACTTCCATCGAGCTGCCCGAGATGCCCAAAAGAAAGCTCGCCGACCGCATCCTCGACGAGATTGTTGCGCTGCGCCGTCCCCGTCCGCTGGTCTATGAAGTGGACGATGACGCACCGCAGGACAACCTCCGGAAGCAGGATACGGTCCTCAACGAGTCCGTCGTCCCGGCCGCGTCTCGCCGCCGCATCATCGTGGAGTAGCGCCGCGTGCCATCGCTCGATCCCGCAACCCGCGAAGCACTCGAAGCGCGCCTTCGCTTCTACCGCGAACTCGGCCTCACTGACTTCTATCGCCGCCCCATCGATCCCACCGAGCCCTCGTCTCCCTTGGACTCGGGTGCCCCGTCCATTTCGAGAATGGGTGGGACAGCAAGACCCTGATTCGACCACACCGCAGGAGACCACTCCCATTCCACCTCGCAAGCCGATCCAGATCTCCGCCGCCCGTCTCACCCACAATCGAACAGGATCGCGTCTCCGCTCTCCGCCTCCTCCGCGAAGAAATAGGCGACTGTACCCGGTGCGCGCTCCACAAGGGCCGCAACAAGCTCGTCTTCGCTGATGGCGACCCCAATGCCCGCCTCATGTTCGTTGGCGAAGGTCCCGGGGCCGACGAGGACGCCCAGGGGCTCCCCTTCGTCGGCCGCGCCGGCCAGCTCCTCAACAACATGATCGTCGCAATGGGCCTGACCCGCGAGCAGGTCTACATCGCCAATGTCGTAAAGTGCCGTCCTCCGCAGAACCGCACCCCCGAGCCGGACGAAGCCAACACCTGCTCGCCATTCCTCTTCCGCCAGATCGACATTGTCCGCCCTGAGGTCATCGTCGCGCTCGGAGCCACGGCCGCCACCTATCTTCTCGGCCTGCGCCAGCCTCTCGCCGGCCTCCGCGGCCGCGTTCACCCTTTTCGCAGCAGCAAGCTCATCGTCACTTATCACCCGGCATTCCTTCTGCGCGACCCCCGCCAGAAGAAAGAAGCCTGGGCAGACCTGCAAATCGCCATGCGCGAACTAGGCTTAAAAGCCCCGTCGAAATCGGTGACTTAGTCCCTCAGAAATGGATTAGAACTTCACCTCAAGATTCAGCTGCATTCGCCTCGGTGGCATGGCTTCCACGGCTTGGCCAAAGAAAGGCGATCCGACCACGCCGATGTAGGTTGTGTAGTTTGGATGGTTGAGCACGTTGAATGAGTTTATCGTCAACGAAGCAACCGGTCCCTTCATGCCGTCTTTGGTGAGCGGGAAGTCGTGACCCGCATTCAGATCGAATCCGATAAATGAAGGTCCATGCATAATGTTGCGCGGAACCCCTGTCGGCCTGTCGAGCGCCAGCCCGTCTCGATTTTCATCGCTGCCTGTCGTTATATTCACGGGCTTTCCCGAGTAGATCGAAAGCGCGGTTCCAAAATTGAACCACTTGCCCGCTTCGAGTGACGCAAGCATGTCAAACTTGTGGCGCTGGTCGTTGTCTGACCTCGACCATTCGGCATTTGGCGCATAGCTGTTCGCAGGGAAAAATGTGATTCCCGGCGAGTTGTTATAGGTCTTTCCGAGGTTGTACCGTGCCTGTCCGGTCAAATACCTGGTTGGCCTTCCCCGGAAGCCGATTTCCATCGCGTTGCTTTTCAGGTATCCCTCAGATTCCATCTGCCTGTTCTGACCAAGGTCCGGATTCGGACGAGCAGCATACTCCGGCGGAGGGGGAGCATTCACATCGCGCGATCGAAATCTGTCAATCCCGCGCATGCCCACATAATTCGCAAAAAACGACGACGTCGCGTTCAACTGCTGTTCTATCCCGATCCCGTATTGCACGTTGTATGGCATGCGCTGGCGCGGATCGAGCGTGACGACACTGGTAGGAACGCCGGCAAGTTCGGCTGTGCTGATCGGGTAACTGGGCGAGTCGACGAGAAACCGTTTCAGCCGCACGCCGTTGAAATGGAGAAGATCGGCGATCGGACTCGGCCCCGTTCGATCGAAGAAGACGCCCGACCCGCCACGGATAACACTTTTGCCTTTTGCTTTGGGCGCCCATGCAAAACTGAACCGCGGACCGAAATCCCATGGAATATCGTGAAAGTAGTTCTGCCAGTAGTAGCGTACCCCCAGCGACAACGACAGATTCTGCACCGGCCGTATAGTGTCCTCAAAAATACCAGCGAATGTCATCTCCAGGAAGTCGACGTGTCCCTCGCCCTGTTGCACCAGGTAGAGGAATGGTTGCGCCGCGTCGTAAGCGGTGAGATTCGCAAACGAATACGTCCCAAGCTGATTCGTCCAATCGTCAAACGCGCGGCGGCTGATATCAGGAACGTCGATCCCGAACTTCATCTCGTGCTTGCCCGACGTGTAAGTCACGATGTCCGTGCCGTCGAAGTGGTATTCGGTCCTCCGCGCATCTGCTTGGGCGCCTCCGCCTGTGAACGCCCCCGAAACCATGATCTGCGGAGCCTCATTGATGCTGTCCGTCTGCCGGTCGTAATGGCCGACAAGGAAATGAAGCTGGTTTACGAGCTTCGGTGATGCCACGTAGACCTGCCCAACATTGACTTCATGCTCGAAGAACACCAGATTCGCTCCCGCCTCGGGCAGCACGGTTCCTCCGACACCGTCATTCTGCGTGCTCTCATGCTCGTAGGAGTAACCTGCCCAGAACTGGTCTCCCTGTGCATAGTCATGAAACACCCGGCCTGAAAGGAAGTAATGATTCGTTGGAAAAGGCACATTTTCGTTGATAGGCCCGTTTGGACCTTCCGCTACCACGATCTCCTCCTGATCGTCTTTGTCCGCATCCATCGCTGCCAGAAAAGTGGTCTTCTTGTTGTGTGATAACGGACCGGTAACCGACCCTTCAAAATAGATCCGTTCCTCCGATGGCTTAGTCTCCGCAAAGGCGTTTGTCGCGTCGAATATGGAGTTCCGGTAGAGAAATGTCGCCGATCCATGCAGTTGCGGTGTTCCGCTCTTGGTGGTGATTTCGATGCGCGCACGGCCTGGCCGGGAGTAGAGCGCAGTGTAAGGATTTTGATTGATCTTGACGCTCTGAATCGCTGAGGCCGTTACTCCTGGTCCATTTGCCTCTACCCCGTTTACAACCAGCGAAGTTCCATTTGTTCCAGTCGAGTCCGGGTCCAGGAAGCGCGACATCGTCGCAATATAGTTCTGGTCAAACAAGGGAACCCGGTCCAGTGCGTTGGTATCCATAACGTTGCCGCTTTGGTTTTGCGCAATCTCCGTGCTGATCTCTGCCGACGTATCCGACGCAGCAACAAGTACGTTCTCGTCAACTGCTGCGACTGGCATCACCACCCGGAGCGCCTGGTGCGCCCCGGCTTCGACCTTCGCCGGAACACTAATCGTTCTAAAGCCCTCCTTGCTGATTTCAATCAGATACGATCCCGTTTGCACCTCGGGAAACGTGAAGCTTCCATGCTCATCCGTCGAGCCTTTTGCGACGTCTACTCCCTTTGTCGTCTTCACCAGAACTTCGGCTCCGGAAATCAGGGCCCCGCTCTGATCCTGCACGATGCCTCTGATAGCGTGCTCCGTCCTGGCCGTCTGCGCGTGTGCATCCCACGTCATCAACAGCAACAAACCCGCCAGTGCACGCCAGATTCTCATCTTGAGCCGCAGACCCAGCCTGAGCCCTCTTGCCCGTAATCTTCATTCAGAGTATCGTTCGCTGCGATGAAGCGAACCCACCGATCTGATTCTGCGCGCCTCTTGCTTAATCTCGCCTGAATCGGGCCTCGTCCAAAACATTTATACTCGCTTCGCCATGCCAATCCGACTTCTTCGTACGCTCTCTTATCTCGCTATAGCGATCCTCGCATCCGCACTCCCCGCCCAGTCAGGCTTTGTTCACACCTCAGGCACCGAACTCATCGACGGCTCCGGCAAGCCTCTTCTCCTCCGCGGGACCAATCTCGGCAACTGGTTTGAGCCTGAGGGCTACATGTTTCACCTCGAAGACTCGGCCCAGTCTCCGCACGAAATCGAAAATCTTACCCGTGAGCTCATCGGTCCGGAAAAATCCGAAGCCTTCTGGAAGCAGTGGCGCGAAGACTTCATCACCGAAGCCGACATCGACCGCATCCATGCCATGGGCTTCGACTCTGTTCGCGTTCCCATCCACTGGAAGTTCTTCACGGACGGAAATACTGAAGGCTTCCGCCTCCTAGACCGCCTCGTCGGCTGGGCGCGCAAAGACCACATCTACCTCATCATCGACCTGCACTGCGCTCCGGGTGGACAGACCGGCACCAACATCGATGACAGCGACGGCTACCCGTGGCTCTACCTCAGTCCCGAAGCCCAGCAGCAGACCATCGCTATCTGGCGGCGCATCGCCGCGCATTACAACAACGAACCGATCGTCCTTGGCTACGATCTGCTCAACGAGCCGATTCCACATTTTCCGCAGTTGCAGCGCTTCAACACCGACCTCGAGCCGCTCTATCGCCGTATCTCGGCAGCCATTCGCGAGGTCGATCGCAACCACGTGCTCATCCTCGGCGGTGCCCAGTGGGACAGTAATTTCAAAATCTTCGGAAAGCCGTTCGACTCCAACGTGCTGTACACCTTCCACAAGTACTGGACAGCCACGGATGTCAGCGTCATCCGCGAGTACATCGAGTTTCGTGACAAGTACAAAGTGCCCATCTGGCTCGGCGAATCCGGCGAAAACAAGGACGAGTGGATCGCAGCGTTCGTGAAAACTCTGGAAGACAACCACATTGGCTGGTGCTTCTGGCCTTACAAAAAGATGGACGCCCCGTCCAACGTGGTCACCTTCGACCGGCCGGCCCATTGGGACGCAATCATCGCCCTCAGCAAGATGCCTGCCGGAACCGGTAACGCGGAAAAGCGCATCGCTGCGCGACCCTCTCCGGAGGACGCGCAGGCGGCCTTCGACGACCTGTTGAACAAGATCAGATTTTCCAGTGAAAAGGTGAATCCCGGCTACGTCAAAGCACTCGGGCTGAAGGTGCCCTAGCCCTGGTGCCACCGTAGCTATCGAACCAGGTCCGGGATCAGCGGGCTCTTTGTCTGCGCCTGTCTCTGGCCGTCGAAGTCGCCACTGCCGCAACCGGGGGGACCACCGTCAACAGAACAAGCGCAAGGATCAATATCAAACCAGACATCGGTATCTCTCGCTCTCTTTTCAGATTGGGCCCGGGAAACACAAGCAGAATGCTCCCCTCGGAACTCACCCAGCCATAACACCTTGGCAGGGCGTAATGGCGTAAAGGTTGCAGATCCGCCTTCAGCGCGAGGCTCCGCCCCCACAGGTCTCTAAAAAAGTACGCCTTGCACCTTTCCCGGTCCCTACAATATTCCCGGCTCCCGTACGTCTGGTCCCTTAGATGCACGGTGCTTCGAGCATGATCGCGATGGTTGAGCAGGACCGGCAAATCTCGGACGTTGTCGCCAGGGAACAATCCCGGCTGCGAAGCTTCATTCGCCGTCGCGTTTCCAACGAGGCGGACGTCGAGGACTTGCTTCAGGAGGTCCTGTTCGAGCTGGTGCGCGCGCATCGCGTGCTCATGCCCATCGAGTTCGTAACCGGCTGGCTCTACCGCGTCGCCCGCAACCGCATCACTGACCTCTTCCGGAAGAAAAGGCCGGATAACTTCAGTGATGCGATTCGGGAGGACGAGGAAGGCGAACTGTTGGACGCGGAAGATCTGTTGCCTTCGCCCGATGCTGGTCCCGAGGCACAATACCTGCGCAATGTGCTCTTCAACGAGTTCGAACGCGCTCTTGCGGAGTTGCCGCCTGATCAACGTGAGGTTTTCGTGGCCCACGAGCTTCAGGGTCGCAGCTTCAAAGAGATTTCCGCCGAGACCGGTGTGGCCGTGAACACGCTGCTCTCGCGCAAGCGCTATGCGGTGCTGCGTCTCCGCGAGCAGCTGCAAGCCATTCACGAGGAGTTTTTGGAGAAATGAGGATCGCTATGAAGAAAGCATGGATAGCCCTGATCGCCCCACCCGCAATTGCCCTGTTCGTATGGCTCTTCGGCGAACTGGTCAAGTACCTGTGGAACTGGCTTCTGCCGCCGCTCTTTGGTCTGCACATGATTACCTTCTGGCAGGCTCTCGGACTGCTCCTGCTCAGCCGCATCCTTTTCGGAAGCTGGGGACACGGCGGCGGCAACCGCCGTTCACGCCGAAGAGACAAATGGGAAAAGATGACCCCCGAAGAGCGCGAACGCCTGCGTCAGACCTGGGGCGCGCGCTGCGGCGACTTCCGCTCCACGCCTTCCGAAGGAAGCAACCCGGCCTAGGCACAAAGGCCCCTTTCACTCCGTGACGGCGCGATCTTCCGGGGTCGCGCCATATCCGCCGCTCTGATCCCTGATCCCTGATCCCAGTCTCTTCACTCTCCCCGCAACGCTTGCATCGGCTGGACTGAAGCTGCCCGCAGTGCCGGAGGTGCCGACGCAACTACCGCCAGAATCAGTACGCAAATCGCCGCCATCGCCAGCACCAGCGGATCGAAGGGGCTCACATTGAACAGCATCGATCGCAGCAGGCTCGATGCTGCCGCTGCGCCGACCAGCCCGATCACGCATCCGATCGCTGCCAGCTTCGCACCCGATACGAGAATCAATTTCACAATGGCGGCTCGCTGCGAACCCAGCGTCATCCGGATCGCCATCTCCTGCACGCGCGAGGCCACCGAGAACGCTATGACGAATAGATCCCCAGCACCGCCAGCAACACCGCCGCCAGCGCGAAGCTCGAGATCAGAACCGTATTGAACCGGCGCGATGCCTCCGATTCCGACACCACCTGCTCCATCGTCTGCACCTGGGTCAGCGGCAGCAAAGGATCAATCGACCGCACCGCCGCCCTGAGAGAATTCTCCATCTGCTCTGGCGGCACCGCCGATCTCATTACGATAAAACTGTAATTGCCGCTTAGATCCGTCGGCTGCGCAAGTGCTCCGATACTCTCTTCCCCTTGCTCGAGCGGAATGTAGTACTGCTCCGTCGCCGGATTGTCCGGAGAGAGAAGCTGCGTGTCCGAAACTTCGCCTGCCACCGTCAGCCACGGCGTCTGCATGCCCTGAGTTCCAATGCGAATGCGTTTCCCAATGGGATCCTGCCCATGCCAGAAATGCTCCGCGAACTTGTGATTGACCATGACAACCAGTTGCGTGCCTGCGTGATCGGCCTCAGTAAAAAAGCGGCCACGCAGCAGCCGAATACCCATCGCTTTGAAGTAGTTCTCTTTGACATATGAGACCGTTGCAAGGTTCAGGTCCGCCCCTGCTGGCGGAACGTAGCCATCCACCACAAACGTCTGATTGTTGTTGGCACCCTGGGAGGGCAGCAGGGTCGTCAGTCCTACGAATTCAACTCCAGGCAGCTGGTTGAGTTTCAGCAGCAGTTCCCGAACGAATGTGTCGATCTGTGGCTGCTTCGAGTATTGCTGTTGCGGCAGGGAATAAAAGGCCGTCGTCACCTTCTCCGGCTTGAATCCCAGATCGACCGATCGCATCTTGTCGAAACTGCGCAGCAATAACCCTGAGGCCGTCAGCAGAACCAGCGCAATCGCTATCTCCGCAACCACCAGCGCCGAGCGCAGTCGCGCGTGTCCTCCGCCCGCGCTTCCGGTTCTTCCACCTTCTTTCAAATTGCTGCTCACGTTGGTGCGAATCGCCGCGAAGGCGGGCGCCAGCGCGCAAACCAGGCCGGTCACGATCGCCAGACCCAGTGCGAAAGCAATCACCTGCCAGCTCAGCGAAATCTCGTTGACCCGTGGCAGGCTCTCCGGCAGCAAGCTCTTTCCCACGCTCAGCACCACGCCCGCCAGCACAAGTCCCAGAACGCCTCCACTCACGCTCAGCACCAGGCTCTCAAGAACCGCCTGACGTATCAGCGCGGAAGCCCGTGCACCCAGTGCGAGCCTCACAGCCACCTCCCGCTGCCGCCGAATTGCCCGCACCAGCATCAGCCCTGCCAGGTTGAAGCACGCAATCAGCAGCACTACCGCAACCGCCAGGAACAGCGTGCGCAGCAGCGACCGCGATTGCTGTACCGTGTCGCTCTGCAGAGGCCGCACCAGTGAGTTGATCCGCAGGTTGCGAATCTCCGGCGGGAACCCAGCCATAATCTGCTGCGCAACCCGGTTGGCATCGCTTTGCGCCTGTTGCGGCGACACCCCCGGCTTCAGGCGCCCGATCATCTGGTAGCTCCAGTTCGAGGCCGCCTGTGTCACCAGTTCATCCGTCCTGAAGCTCATCGGCACCCACAGCTCCGCCCGATTCAGCTGCCCGGGGATAAGCGGAAATTCAAACCCGCGCGGCATCACTCCGATCACGATGTATGGCTTGCGATCGAGGAGGATCTTGTTCCCGAGAATCTGCGCATCGCTATGAAATCGACCCTTCCACGTCGCATAGCTCAGTACCGCCACCAGCTGATGATGCTGGTCCTCATCAGCCGTGAATACTCTCCCGAGCTGCGGCGACACACCCAGCGCCGAAAACACTCCCGCGGTCAGACGCGACGCATTCACCTGGGCCGGTTCGCCATTCCCCGAGAGCTCGAAACCCGTGCCCTGGTACCCTCCGAGCGCACTGAAGGAATGGGTATCGCGTGTGTAGGCGATGATGTCCGGAACGGTTACGCCCACTTCATCGCCCCCGCCCGCAATCTTCACCCCTTCCAGATGATCCGAGAGCACCATCAGCCGGTCCGAGTCCGGGAAGGGAAGCGGTCTCAGCAGAACGCCTTCGACGATCGAAAAAATAGCCGTCGTCGCTCCGATGCCGAACGCGAGCATCAGCACCGCTGTTATCGCGAATCCAAGAGAATTGCGCAGTTGCCGCACCGCAAACTTCAGATCAACCAGAAATTTCTGCATAATGTACCTCGGACTCCATCCAATAAGGTGCAAGCAAGCGAGCAACCAACCTGCGCCCGTCCCAATCCACGCAGTTGCAATCACTTTGTGACGAATGGCGACGTGCTCCGGTCTGCATCCCGTTCAGAACCGCGCACATGTGTCCGTATACGAACGCAAATCAACCACAGTTCCATGCCCGTTCCCACCCGATTCGCGCAACACATCTGCCAGATAAAGAAAAACCCACGGCAAGCACCGTGGGTTCTCGATTGCATAATCTTCGATATCTTGCTTGTTACTCCCTATCCTCCCTATCCTGCCCCTGCCTTCAAGCCCATTCTTTCCACAAAGCAACCCCGCCCAGCAATCCCGCTTCGTTCGAAACAATCTCCACATTCTTTCCCGGTTTGAATTCGAGCTTCTTTGTATTGCCTCCCCCAAGGTAGAGATGATCCCAGTTGAAAAGCTTATAGGTCTGCTCGATCGCTTCTTGAACAAACTTGTTCCAGCGCTTCTTGCCGAACTTGTCAAGCCCGCGCCGGCCCAGGTAGTCCTCGTACTCGCGATCCCTCTTCCACGGGTGATGCCCCAGTTCCAGTCCCGGACACAGCCGGCCATTGGTAAACAACGATGAGCCCAGCCCCGTCCCCAGCGTGATCGCCAGTTCCACGCCGTCACCCTTGATGGCGCCGTAACCCTGCACTGCAGCATCGTTCGCCAGCCGCACCGGCCTCTTCCAGCGAGTTGCCAATTCTTTTTCGAGCGGAAATCCATACCACGACGGGTGGAGATTGGCCGCCGTATAGGTAATCCCTTTTTTGACGACCCCCGGAAAACCGATAGAAACCCGATCGAAGTCCGGCAGCGATGCACGCAACGCGTCCAGGGATTTCAGCACTGCCCTCGGAGTCGGAATTGCCGGCGTCACCACGCGCTGTCGCTCGCTTACGGGCTTTGCCTTCGAATCGAGCAGCATGGCCTTCAGGCCCGAGCCGCCAACATCGATGCACATCGTGATGGGGTTGGAAGTCCGAGACGAAGCGCTGCGTGCGGTGGAAGCGGCTCTTACAGATCTGGTGGTCATCAGCACGAATTGTACTTAAAGACAGGGAACAGCGAACAGGGAATAGGGAGTTGAAAAACAGAGGAAAACTAGTCTGGAACTCAATCTGTTCCTCACCGGCAGCGTAAGGATGGGCGCCACATCCTTGCCGCAGGCAAAGGTAGGAAAGCACGCAAGGGAACGCATCCCGTTCCGCACAGACCAGGTCGTTCCTCGACCGATACACTGAAGCTTGCCCCTGATGCTCTCTTACTGCGAAGTCGCCCTGCCGGTGCCCCTCGATCGCACTTTCACGTACGCGATTGAAGCGGACGAGCAGCTATCTCGCGGAGCCCGCGTCATCGTGCCCTTTCGCAATGAGAAGCTCATCGGGGTTGTTACGGCTACGGACGTCCCCGCTCCCAGCGAGTTTGAAGCCAAGCGGCTCGAGGCCGTCCTCGACGACGAGTCCCTCCTCGACGAACACCTCCTTACCCTCGCCGAGTGGATCGCCGGCTACTATCTCGCACCCCTCGGCGAGGTCCTTCGCACCATGCTCCCCCTGATGGCCGAGGTTCGCCGCACCGTCTACTACCGGATCACAGACCTTGGCCGCGACATCCTCGCCTGTAGCCATGACGGCGACACCCAGGCGATGCGCACCCAGCGGTCCGCGAAGAAAACCACGAAGGAGATTTCCGCAGAGGATCGCTCGCTCGAGCGCCGCGTTCTGGAACGGCTCTCCTCCGGTGAGCCCGTCAAGGTCTCCACCCTGCGCACAGCCACCGCCGCGAGCCTCCCCATCCTCGCCTCCATGCTGCGCAGAAAATGGATTGCCCGCGAAACATCCGCGATGGAGCGCGACGCCCGCCGCACCGAGCGGTTTGCTGTCCTGAACCCCGATACCCGGCTGCCTGCGCTCACCAGGCTCCAGCAGGCCATCCTCGCCGAACTCGCTGCGAACGGCGGCGAGCTTCCTCTCACCGAACTCCGTCGCCGCGAGCTGCCCTACTCCACCCTCCAGACACTTGTCCGGCGCGAACTCGTGCGCATCGAGGAGCGCGCTGCGGCATTTCGACTTGGCGGCATCGCAGCTTCATCGCAAGCGCTCACCCTCAACGAGTCACAGCTCGATGCCCTCGCCTCCATCGTCTCGAAACTCGGTGAATTCCACCCCTTCCTGCTCCACGGGATTACCGGCTCAGGGAAAACGGCCGTCTATCTCAAGGCCATGCAGCGCGCCCTCGATCGCGGCCAGTCCGCCATCCTGCTCGTGCCGGAGATCGGCCTCACGCCGCAAATGGCCGGACTGCTCGATGTTGCCTTCGGCTCGCGTGTCGCCCTCCTCCATTCAGCACTCACCCCCGAAGAGCGCACCGAGCAGTGGCGTCGCATCCATCGCGGCGATGCCCCCATCGTCGTCGGCACCCGCTCAGCCATCTTCGCGCCCACACCCAATCTCGGCATTATCCTCGTCGATGAAGAACACGACCAGAGCTACAAGCAGGAGGAAACTCCGCGCTACAACGCCCGCGATGTCGCCGTCATGCGCGCCAAACTCACCGGCGCCGTCGTCGTCCTCGGCTCTGCCACTCCATCCCTCGAGAGCTGGCAAAATTCCGTTCAGGGCAAGTACACACGCATCGAGATGAGCGACCGCGTGAAGAATCGTCCGCTTCCCGAGGTCGAGCTCATCGACATGCGCCGCGAATTTCAGGAGACCGGGCAGGAGCAGCTCTTCTCCCGCTCATTGGTAGACCAGACACGCCTGGCACTCGAACGCGGAGAGCAGGCCATCATCCTTCTCAATCGCCGCGGCTACTCCTTCGCCGTCATCTGCCGCGCCTGCGGCAAAAAGCTTGAATGCCAGAACTGTGCCATCGCTCTTACGCATCACAAGCCCAGCAGCGAAGATTTGATCGCCCGCGCGGGTCAGCGCCTCGAATGCCACTACTGCGGATTCAAGCGCACCGTGCCCTCAAAATGCCCCGAGTGCGACAGCGAACACCTCTACTACCTCGGCGCAGGCTCACAGCAGGGCGAAGAACGCCTCGCCGAAATCTTTCCCGGCGCGCGCATTGGCCGCATGGATCGCGACACGGTACGGGGTCGCCACGATCTCGAGCATCTCCTCGCCCGCCTGCACTCCGGCGAAATCAATCTCCTCGTCGGCACCCAGATGATCGCCAAGGGCCACGACATCCACGGTGTCACCCTCGTCGGTGTTGTCGGCTGCGATCACGCGCTCTCCATGCCGGACTTTCGAGCCGCCGAGCGCGTCTTCCAACTCATGACGCAAGTCTCCGGTCGCGCCGGTCGCGGCGAACTCCCGGGCCGCGTCGTTGTCCAGACCTACTACCCCGACCACTACGCCATCCTCGCCGCGAGCAAGCACGACTACGCCACCTTCGCAGAACGCGAACTGAAATACCGCCGTTGGATGCACTACCCACCCTTCGGTGTCCTCGCGAACATCCTGATTCAATCGGAAAAGCTCGAAGATGCAGCCCAGTGGTCAGCTGAAATCGGTAAGTGGTTCCAGAAGACCGCGCCCGAAGGCGTCCGTGTCCTCGGCCCCTGTACCGCCCCCATCGCGCGCATCAAAAACGTCTACCGCTTTCACCTCATCCTGAAAGCGAACTCTCGCAAAGCCCTCAGCGTAGCCCTGCGCGGCGCTCTCTCCCACGCGGATGAGGCGCAAATCCCGAGGCGAAACATTGTTGTGGATGTGGATGCACAGCGGCTGATGTAGTCCCTAGTCCCTAGTCCCTAGTCCCTAGTCCCTAGTCCCTGATCCCTGTCTCTCAGTAGTACTCAATCGTTCTCAGCTCCACCTCGCCGGAATCTTTCAACATCCCATCCGGCAGTTCGCGCGAGGAAGTCTTCTTCACCGTCCAGTTCCCATAGCTGTCGTACTCATACGAGTAGATGCGCTCGGTAGTCGTCGTTCCATCATTAGCGCCCTCCGGCGGCCCGCGCATTGTGTCCTTCCACGTCTCTTTGGCCACATCGCCGTGCTCGTTATAGCTGGTCTCGACACGCTGTTCTATCTGACCCATTGCTTTATGGATTCTCAGCGTTTCGCGGCCTTGCCCATCATAGGTGTGCTTTATTGACGACATTTCCGAGCCGCCTAGGAGCTTGGCAACCTGCTCGCGTAACTCCGGCGCAACCTGATCACGGAACTCCTGCGCAGTAACTCCGCCCTGGTCCATCATCTTCTTCCGCTCGGCCGCCGGAATCATTCTCAGCACATCATCCATCGTCTGTCTTTTCTTCGAGCACATGCCCCTGGTCGTCATACACGCGCAGCATACGAAACACAATTTCGCCGCCGGCATCGCGGGTCTGCACTTCCGTCGGCCTGTCGTGGTCGTCATAGAGTGTTTCCGCACTCCCGCCGTCAGGCAGACTTGGCGAGCCGCTTCCAGCATCGAAAAGATATTCCGGGCTGTAGGAAATCGCCATTCGCTCGCCCACTCCCTCCGGTGCCTCAACCGGCTTCGCAATGGCAACCTTGCTTTTTCGCCCCTCCGCGTCGTAATGAAAGGCGATGGGATTCCCGGGATCTTTCGAATTCGTAATGCTCTCGAGGCGCCCGCGATCGTCGTAGCGATAAACGGTCTCGCCGTCCGCGTCTCCACCCTTCTCTCGCTTCATCCGCTCTAGTTGGCCCGACGCCGTGTACGTGTACCGGGTCACATAGATCGTCGCTCCCAGCCCATGCTCGCGCGACGAATCCCGGCCCCACATCGCTGAGATCCGCCCATCGCGGTCATATTCCGTCTTCATCCACGACTTGAGTTCCGGATCGAACGTCCCATCGCTCGCCGTGACTGCTGGATATGTCCTTTCATCTTCAACAGACCGAACCGGACCGCGAAGGCCGGCCTTCTCTCGATCAGAGATCATCTTTCCACCACCGGCCACGTCAGTCCTCTCCTGAGCTCTTGCCACCCCGCCAGAGGATGAATCCAACACAAGGAACGCAAGTACCGCGACAACCAGGCCGTACTTTTGCATCGATGGTCCTCCCGGTCCAGATATCCGCTGTCGAAGATGATCGAAACACAATTCACGAAACACTATAGCCGTCTTTCCTTTTCCTGCCGACACAATCGCCTTTATTTGTCCTGCGGAAATCGCATCACAGCGTCGCTTGCCCACAAGGCGTTAAAATTTCCCGCCAAATGGAGCCCCATGGAATACTCCAACGCATTTCGAGGCAAAGCTAATCAGCCCACCGATGCCGAAGTTGCCGCCGCTCTCGGTTCAACTGCAAAGCTGTGGAATGACTTCATCCTCTGGATGGCCGACAAAGAGGGCATCACCGCGCAGGAGTGGAAGGGAATCGTCGTCAACAAATATGGCTGGAGCCTGCGTCTCAAGCGCAAAGCCCGCAACATCGTCTATCTCGGTCCCGGCCACAATGTTTCATGGTCGCCTTCACCCTCAGCGACAAGGCTCTTGACCAGGCAAAGCGCGATAATCTGCCGCAGTCCGTACAGGATGTGCTCAATCATGCGCCGCGCTATCCCGAAGGCAACGGCGTGCGCCTCGTAGTGCGTCGAGCAGCCGATCTCGATCCGATCCGCAAAATCGCCGCGATCAAAGTTGCGAACTGAACCAGCCAGCTTCAGACGCAATAAAAACGGCCGCCTTTCACGCGAAAAGCGGCCGCTCCTTGAAACCCGACCAATCCCTTTGTTGATGATGTGCCGACGCGAACTACTTTTCCGCGCTCTCCGCGGTTGCTGGTGCGCCTTCAGCCAATGTATGCAGTTCTTTACCGGGCTTGAACCGGACGGCCTTGCCTGGCGTAATGCTGACCTCGGTCCCCGTTCGGGGATTGCGTCCGATGCCAGTCTTGCGGGCCCGCACGCTGAACACGCCAAAACCCCGCAGCTCAATGCGTTCACCCGCTGCCAGAGCTTCCTTCAGGCCCTCAAACACAGTATCAACTGCCGCTTCCGCCTTCGTACGCGGCAGGCCTGTGCGCTCGATCACATGGTGCACGATGTCTTGTTTTATCAAAGCGGTCACCTCGCTAGCGCGGATGTTTTCGACGGTACAACGTCCTACCCGACTGATGGTACAGCGTTTGGCTCATTTGTGGAACCCGCAACTCAGCTTTTTTCATATTGTGACCAGCCTGAACAGTGTCCGCCGTGCCTCGCCTTCTCCCTGAATCTCTCCTCCTCCCGGCCAAATCCAGCGAATTGTGACTTTGGAGATGGGTAAAGCCCCTGGTCGTAAAGCTAACCCCTTTGCGTACGAAGCACTTTGGCCGATACTGTACTTTCAGGTAATCAGTTCTGCGGTGTCTACAGTAACCATCGCAGCGTGATTTACAACAAACTACAGGGGATGGGCTCCCAAAGAGCATTGCCGCGTTTTTCTACGCGCCGCAGACAGAAGCCCGCACGCCCAATTGCTTCATTGGGCAGCGTAAGGAGAGAGGCTCGATGTCCGCGATGTTCACCTCAGATCCAATCCGAATCGGTGTAGTTGCCAACGAACCGATGCGGCTCGAAGGCCTCACAAGTATTTTCGAAAATCACGCCAAGCCTGGCGAACCCTCCCTCCTGCCGATCGTCGGCACCCTCGAAGAACATCTCGATAACGACGCCATTGAATACGTTCTCATCGACTGGAGCAACTCCACCAAAAAGCTCGGTGTACTCGAAGGCATCCGCCGCAAGCGTCCCACTCTCCGCATGGTTGTCATTGGCCCCGACAGCAACGAGCAGGTCATGATGGACACGATCATTGCGGGTGCGCGCGCTTATCTCGATATGGGCGCCGGCCCTCGCCTCGTTCGCGAAGCACTCGATGTCGTCATCTCCGGCTCCATCTGGGCGCCACGCAAGCTCCTCTCAAAGCTCATTGATCGACTGCTCTCCGGCGAAGATGCCAGCGTCACCAGCCCCCGTCCGCACCTCACCGCACGCGAGGAGCAGGTCCTCCAGCTTCTCCTTCTTGCCCGGTCCAATCGCGAGATTGCCGAAGAACTCGGCATAGAAGAACGCACTGTGAAAGCCCATGTCGGAAAGCTCATGCGCAAGATCGGCGCAGAGAACCGCATCGAGCTCTCCATGCGCGCGCTTCACGGTTCCTACAAGCAGTCGCCCTCGGCATCCCATTTCCAGATGGCAGAAGTAGCCAACGCCTGACGCCGAGCCCGACCGTAACTAGAAAATCACCTGCAAAGCGATTACTAATATTCTAAAACCTTAGTACTCTTGTGACTTTCTTGGGTATTACTAATAATGTCTTCAGAAACAACGCAGATCTGGGGAAAGGAGTTCCCAGGCACCATGCAAACATGACGCCTGCGAACTCCTCTTTTTTTGCCCTTCGATCCACCCGCGAAGTCTTCCCGGTCTCCTCCCGTCCTTTCATCCGTCCATCGTTCCTCACCTGTTTTTTGAATCCAATCCCTTCGCGTCCTGCTAGCCCCGGAAACAGCTGCTGTTGTTGGCTGATGTTCCTCCACGCAAATCTCCATTTTTCACCCCCGCGACTTTGGGCTCGTGGTGCTGTCATATCTATAGGCGGCGAGGCAAGCTGCGCCCTATTTGTTTATGGAGTGAAAGGATTCTTCCCGGATGAAAAGATTGATTGCTTCTCTTTGTCTTTGTGTCGTCGCTTCCGGCGTCGCCAGTGCGGCCTCGTCCAAGGGCGACCTTCAGGACCGCGTCAATGCCGCGAAAACTGTTCTCGACCAGATCATGCAGGCGAAAGACAGCACCATTCCATCCAACATCCTCAGGCAGGCCACATGTGTCGGCGTTGTCCCCAGCATGATCAAGGGAGCCTTCGTCTTCGGAGCGCAGTACGGTCAGGGTATCGTGACTTGCCGCACCGGTCATGGCTGGAGCGGTCCCGTGTTCATCCGCATGGCGGGCGGCTCCTGGGGACTCCAGATAGGCGGCCAGGCTACAGATCTCATCCTCGTCGCCGTCAACGATAAGGGCTTTCAGGCCCTGTTGAAGAACAAGTTCAAGATCGGAGCCGATGCTTCCGCCGCTGCCGGTCCCGTTGGACGAGCCGGCCAGGCCGCAACTGACTGGAAGATGAACGCCGAACTACTCAGTTATTCCCGCAACAAGGGGCTCTTCGCCGGAATCAGCCTCGACGGCACCAGCGTCTCGCAGAACCGTGAGGATACCGAGACTTACTACGGCGCACCCCAGGATTTCCAAACCGTTCTTAAGGGCAACGTTCCGGTTCCGGCTGGCGGAGTTGATTTTGTTCGCGCCGTGGCTCAATACTTCACCCAAGCCAAAGAAGCGAAATAAGGCCACTTTTCAAGGCTTTCCTCATGACAAGGGCGGCGACTTGCCGCCCTTTCCCGTTCCCGGAGATCACCAGTCGGGAACCAGTTCGCAAACACATACCCCCAAATGTCCTACACTTGTCTTTGCCTCAAACCATGCGGAAATCCCTCGAATACTGGCTCGTCGTCGCCGCTGTGCGCGCGCTCGGTCTTCTTCCGCGGTGGATCACCCGGATATTCGCCGGAATCCTGGGGTGGACTGCCTTTCATGCCATGGGACGGCTCCGGAGAGTAGGGGAACGCAATCTCTCCCTGGCTCTTCCTGAACTCGCCGACCGGCAACGTCGCGACATTCTTCGCGGAGTCTACCGCAGCCTCGGCCGTCAACTCGTCGAGTTCTGCAAGATGCCGCGCTACACCCGCCCAAACACCGTAGACCGCATCCGCACCGAAGGCCTCGAACATTATCTGGCTGCTGAGGCGCTCGGCCATGGTGTCCTCGTGCTCACCGGCCATCTCGGCGCCTGGGAACTCTCCGGCTTCTATCACTCCCTCATGGGTCATCCCATGGGCATGGTGATCCGGCGCCTCGACAATCGCCGCCTCGACGAATTTGTAAATGCGATTCGCTGCATGCATGGCAATCGCGTTTTGCACAAAGATGACTTCGCCCGCGGACTTCTTCATATCATGCGTGAGGGCGGCACGGTGGGAATCCTCATGGACACCAACATGACTCCGCCCCAGGGAGAATTTGTCCGATTCTTTGGCACCGCCGCCTGCACCGCTTCAGGCCTTGCCCGCGTTGCTCTCAAAACCGGCGCAGCCGTCCTTCCCGGCTTCATGGTCTGGGAATCGACTGAAAAGAAGTACGTTCTCCACTTCGGACCGCAATTGCACTTCCACCAGTCCATTGACAACGAAGCCGACGTGCTCGCCGCCACCCAGCAATGCAACGACGTCCTGGAGTCCTGGATCCGCCGCTACCCGGATCAATGGCTCTGGATTCATCGCCGCTGGAAGACTCGTCCCCCCGGCGACCCGTCGCTGTATTAACGTAAAAACTCCATCAATCGATAAATCGAGCCACTGATCCAGGGGCGCAGCCAACTCCGCCGCTACTTTTTCCACGAAAAAGGGTTAATGAATCCTGGTTACATCCGTGCAATTCATCGGTATGATGTTTCCCAGTTAAATCAACAAAAGCAGGAACCAATATGCACCCGGCTACCGCCGCGAATGCGCATTTTCCTCACCGCAATAACCCCGACGGAACCATCGACGCAATCTGCCCCCGATGCTACGTCACCATCGGCACTGCCAACTGCGAGCCCGACCTTTCCCGCATGGAGTCCGCACATGTCTGCGATCCGGTCGTATTGGAACACTTCCATCCCGTGCAGGGCGGATCTGAAAGATCTGAAATCAGCCTGGTAAGTAATCAGTTCCCGGTGAAAGCGCGCCGCCGACCCGGCCTCGGCGCACCTCGGCGCTCCGCCTGAAGCCGCTGGCGTCCACAAACGCACGCATCTCAAATGTCCCCGAGTGTTTGCAAAACCTGCTGGAAGTTTCCGCTGTCCCCGCCTCCGGCTCCAGCCTTTTTCATTGCAAAAGCACGCCTCTGATTTGCCCCTCTCCGCCGTTGGGATGGGGTCTCGCTTTCGCTCTATGTTGCCGGGAATGTCTCTTCTGATTGCGCTCGGCGGCTAAAACAAGAAGAAGGTCGAGGGTGCTCTGCGTGATTGCCGAGCATAGATAGGACTCGCCTCGCGAGATACATCGTAAGGCGTGTGCCAATTCGTCCGCGGCGCATTTCTTCACCAGGTATCCGGACGCACCGTGCTGGAAGGCCTCCGCTGCGACGCCCGGTTCTAACGACGACGACAGGTATACCAGTTTTGTAGATCGGCTCCGTCGCCGGATCTCATCGCCCGCGTCGAACCCGCTCACTTTCGGCAAGTCGGTTTCGGCGATCACGATGTCCGGCTTCAGCCGGTTTGCTGAATCCACAAGCTTGCGGCCATCTGACGCGATGCCCACAACTTCAAATTCCCGCCCCAGAAGTGCCTTGCACTCCCGGGCTGCCAATGGATGGCTGTCCGCAATCAGGATGCGTGCTCGCTGGCTCCGTCGTACGGACATCGCTCTTCCTCAGGTACCGTTGCGAAATCGACACAAACCAGTCGGTGCGCACGAGTAAGCACTCCCGGTTCGCCTCAGACTATGAAGAAGTATCGAGAGAAGAGAGACGTAGGCGGTACTAGCAATTGATATAGGCTTGATTGAGAAGATTCTAGGCATCAGCGACCACGAACCGGCCTCCTGGCAATGCGCGTTGCTATCGACGGCCGCTCCACGAGGGCTCTGAAGGGCGCCCAGTCCAGTGGAAGATGGTGATTTCGCCTCGCGAAACTTGCTCGCGTGGCTTCATCACGCCCTTCATCCTGCCGCCCTCTACGCAAAGTTTTTTCAGCGTTTCCATCTGAAATCAGCCTGCTGCGGCACTCTCGATCCCTGAGAGGATCTCCGTCAGGATTGCTATCCTTGATCCAAAGCCGATGAGGCACATGCCATACGATTTCGAGTGCCGCGAAACAAGTGACGCTCTCGCTATTGCTTCTAAGAAGCACTGGCAAGGCCATCGTGGGATAGAGCTCAATTGTTTTTGAATGAGTGATATACGAAGTTTACTTTTTCGCCGGTTGCAGCGTGATATTTTCACGCCCCGATGCCCGGGATTCTGCGGTCCAGCCGGGAAAGGAGTTGAAGACGTTCTTGCCTTCCGTGGGTAAATGCCGCATTGACGTTTTGCTGGTCGATCGCAATTTCGCCCAAAGTCGCGAGCGAGCTCGTGCTCTCATCCTGGCCGGTAGGGTCCTGGTCAACGAGCAAAAGATCGACAAACCCGGCGCAACGGTTGCCCCAGACTCCGCCATTCGCCTTCTCGGCGAGGACATGCCATACGTGAGTCGTGGCGGCCTCAAACTCCAGGGGGCGCTCGACCACTGGCACATTGAGCTCACGGGCCGCGCCTGCCTCGACATCGGGGCCTCCACCGGTGGGTTTACTGACTGTCTTCTTCAGCACGGCGCCGCCCACGTCACTGCCGTGGATACCGGATTCGGGCAGATAGCGATGCAGCTCCGCAACGATCCGCGGGTTCGGCTGGTCGAGCGCACCAATGCCCGTTTTCTTTCTCCCACCGCCCTTGCGGAACCCGGCATGCCCGCCCTCACCCTGCTTGTGATGGATGTCTCCTTTATCTCCGCTACGCTTCTCCTGGGGCCGGTCGTTGCCGCAGCTCCTGTGCTCACAGAAGCAGTGATCCTCGTTAAGCCGCAGTTTGAAGCAGGCAGAAGCAACATTGGCAAGGGTGGCATCGTTCGCGACCCCGAAGTTCAGAAGCGGGCCGTCGAGAAAGTCGCCTCTGCTATCTCCGAGCTTGGTTGGGTAGTCGTCGAAACCATCCCGTCCCCCATTACCGGCGCGGAAGGAAACGTCGAATTCCTCCTCTACGCCCGCAAACCATCCCACTCCCTACTCCCTGATCTTTAATCCCTAATCCCTGATTCATTTACACTGAGACCGCATGATCTGCGTCGCCATCGTCAGCAAGCCGCGAAAGCCTGAACTCGCTCAATTGCTTCCCGACCTCATTGAGTGGTTGCGAAAAAACAATTACGATCCGCTGCTCGACCATGAGGGCGCGAGCTATACGGATCTGGCTCCCTCGGTCGACCGCTCCGATCTGCCTGCACACAAGCCGAACCTGGTCGTCGTGCTCGGAGGCGATGGCACCTTACTCTCCGTGGCGCGCATCTTCGCGGCCACCGGCACGCCAATTCTCAGCGTCAATCTCGGCTCCCTCGGATTCCTCACCGAAGTTCGTCTCTCCGACCTCTACACCACCCTCGCGAGCTGGTGCGAAAATTGCCACACCCTTGACCGGCGCATCATGCTCCATTCTGAAGTCCTGCGCGCGGGTGCAGTGGTGAAAACCTATGAAGCGTTGAACGAGGTCGTAGTCTCCAAAGGGGATATCGCCCGCATGGGGGAATTTGCCGTCGAACTCGACGGCAAAAGCGTCGCCACCTTCCGTGCAGACGGTGTCATCGTTTCTACGCCCACCGGCTCGACCGCATACACGCTGGCCGCAAACGGGCCCATTCTCACGCCGGAAGTGGATGCGCTCGTCGTCACGCCAATCTGTCCGCATCTGCTGACCCTGAGGCCGATTGTCGTTCCCGGCCACGCATCCCTCACGGTCCGCGTCGAGGGCATTCCGACGCAATGCCTGCTTACGGTCGACGGCCAGACGGGATTCGAACTGCATGTCGGTGATGAAGTTCGCTGCCAGCGCTCTGCCTACACCGTAAACCTCGTTCGCCTCAGCGAAAGTGGCTTCTTCGATGCACTGCGCAACAAGCTGAGTTGGGGAGAACGCTGAGAGCAGGGAAGCTCCTGCTTCTACGGATGAAGCTCGTCCAGCAGTACCTTCGCTTTGGTCGCGAGCGTGTGCGCTCCGTCCACATCCCCTGACGTCATTGCGTCCCGCGCCTGCCGGATGAACTCCCGAATCTGTGCTGCCGTCTTCTGCTCCTGATCGTTCAACGGACGGCTCATGCCCTTGAGGCTCTTCTCCGTTTGCTCGAGCAGGGTGTCGGTGGCCTGGCGCAAATTCGGTGTGTCATTTGTCGTCAGGTTGCCGATCGCGGGAACAGAAGCCGGCGTCGTCGCCGAGGCCACCTGCGTATTCGTATTTGCTGGCTTCTTATGCTTTTGGGGCTTCTTCACCGGCTCCGGCGGAGGCGAAATCTGCTGCTGCGGATGTGGCTGCTCTGAAATGGTCACTTCCGGCGGAGCAAGATGGGTCGGAGACGGCTCAGGCTTGGCCGCCTGAGCATCTTCCATCGGTGGTGGCAGTGGCTGATTCTGCGCCACCTTAGTCTTGTGCGGACACCCAGTTAGCAGCAGTGGCAGCAGCCAAGCAGCGCTCCTGGCGCTGAGCTTCATGTTTCCAACCCCTTCGTTTCTTCCACATTGGCCGGCTGCAGATGCCGGCGTCCCCATTCCGTGGCTGCGAGTGGAATCCGCAGAGAGAATTCTGTGCCACGACCCACTTTTGATTGTACGTCTACACTCCCATGGTGCAACTGCAAAATGCGGTAGGTCATCGCCAGCCCGATGCCGCTTCCGCCGCTCTTGGTGGTGAAATACAAATCGAAAATCTTCTCCCGGATCTCCGGGGGGATACCCACCCCCTCATCCCCAATCCGTAGCACCGCTGCTTTGCGTTCTTCCGCAAGCGTTACTCGCAGCGTACCGCCCTCGGGCATCGCCTGTGCACCGTTCTGGATAACGTTGATGGCGGCCTGTTTTATTAGATCCGCATCGACGTTCACGATCATCGGATTCGGAGGCAGGGAGCTTTCCAGTCTCACATTCCGTGTCGAAAGCTCTTCGGTAGCCAGCGCTAAAACGTCCCCGATCACGGTTCGCAGATCCTGCTCCCGCAGCTGCAGTTCGACAGGACGCGAGAAGTCCACCAGGGTCTGTACAACTCGATCCAGGCGGTGAATCTCGGCGTCAATCACTTCAAGGTGCCGGGACGCCGGTGCATGTTCTCCGCTCAACTTGTTCTTCAGTAATTCCAGGTGAACGACGATCGCGTTGATCGGATTCTTCACCTCATGACCAACCCCGGCGGTAAGTCGCCCAATCGCCGCCATGCGCCTCGACACCTCCAGCTCCGATTCAATCTCTTCGACCGACTCAAGATCATGCAGAGTCACCAGCGCGCCAAATCCGGTCCTCGTCGTGTCGTCGTAAATGAAATCTACTGAGGCCTGTATCCGGCGCCCGGTCTCGGTCTGGATTTCCTCCTGCACAAGTGTCGTTCCCGCATCGAAAGCCTCGCGGAGCGTTCGCCCCAGCACGGTTGACCTGTCGAAGACTTCGCTCGCGTGCAGGCCGAGAATATTGTCGCTATCGATGCTCAGAAATCGATGCGCCGCCTCCGACACCAGCACCGCCCGTCCATCCCGGGTGAACAATAAAATGCCGTCCTGCAGGTTTCCGAGAATCTGGTTCAGGTTCTCCTTAAGTGCCGAGAACACCTCTTCCACGTTCCGCATCCTCTGGCCGATCTGCTCAATTTTGGTTGAAACCCTTGCCGCGGTATCGAGCTCCGGCTCCTCCAGTTCTTTCCCCATGGGGATGCCGCTTGATGCGGGGTTCCAGAAGTCGAGCTGCATGCTGATCTCTTCCAATGGCCTCAGTGCCAGGTTGCTCAGCAGAAACGCCGCAATCAGCGCTGTTCCCGTCGCGAATGCCATCAGCGTGATGGCTTCCTGCAACGAGGGCTCATAGACGTGCTGCAGAAACGTCGTGCGTACGCCCACATGGACGTCGAGAAAAGGCACCCCGTTCCGATCCTGCGGAACAACGATATCGAAGACCTTCGAGGGCCCGTAAATGTCCTTCATCTTCCTGATCGGATCGGCCGCAAGAAGATCGCTGTACTTCGGCCTCGGATCGAGCTTCTCAACCTGGGGCAGCGTCGTCAGAATGATCCGCGACTGTGGATCGGTGATCGTGATGTCATTCACGGTGAGGGAATACATCACCGGCGAGTCGATCGCGGTCTTGAGCGTCGTACTGCTGCGAATGGCGTCACTGGCCAGCTTCATCAGGGTGGCCGTGTCGTTCGGGTCCACAACCTGGTCTTTCAGCCCTGCCTCCAGCGCAGTCTGTAACGCCGAACGCACTGACCTCGCAATCATGTAATTGGCGTCGTACGTCTGCTGAATCGCTCCATCGACCAGGTTGCTTACGTAAACCAGGGAGAGCAGGCCCGATATTACGAATACAAGTCCCGTAATTGCGAGGACGAGTTTTGTGTTCAATCGCATGGCGTTGTTGTAGGCCTGGTTCCGGCCAACTTCGAAATCTGCTCCTGGGCGGTGACTCCGTTAACTTGCCTTCGGACCCCAATTGCACCGCGTTAGGAAAGCTGCTCCAGTCGCTGCTCCGGCTCCAAAATAATTCAGGCCGGTTGATCTTCCCGCGAGTGACTGTATTCTTTCAGCTTGTTATGCAATGTTTTCAGGCTGACCCCCAAAATCTCGGCTGCGCGAGTCTTGTTCTGACCTGTTGATTCCAGTGTCCGCAGAATCAGCATCCGCTCCGCCTCGTCCACCGTCGTTCCCACTCGCACCGGCACGACGCTCGCATCATTCACGCGAGCAGGCGCCGACGGTTGCGAGCTGCCAAACGTGCGAGGAAGATGCGAAGCATCCAGCGGGGCGCCATCCGAACACAGCACCACCGCGCGTTCGATGGTATTACGTAACTCGCGCGCATTTCCCGGCCAGCTATACCCCAGCATTCGATCAAGAATCTCGTCCGACAAGCCTGAAACTCTCCGTCCGTGCTTCTGGTTCATCTCCCGCACCATTGCTTCGGCCATGACTGGCAGATCTTCCATGTGTTCGCGCAACGGCGGCATGTGGATATGAAACACGTTCAAGCGGTAGAACAGGTCCGATCTCAAATGGCCATTCGATACCGCTTCTTGCGGATCGCGATTTGTCGCCGCCAGCACCCGCACATCGACATCCTGTTCGCTGCGAGCCCCCAGCCGCCGCAGTTTCCTCTCCTCCAGCACGCGCAGCAACTTGGCCTGGGTTCCAATCGGCATATCGCCTAATTCGTCCAGCAGGAGCGTTCCACCTGTGGCCAGTTCGAAGCACCCGGCGCGCCGCTCCACGGCCCCGGTAAAGGCTCCCTTTTCGTGCCCAAAAATCTCGCTTTCGATCAAAGTCTCGGGAATCGCCGCGCAATTGACCGCCAGAAACGGACGCCCTTTGCGCGGGCTCAGATCGTGCAGCGTCCGGGCAACCATCTCCTTGCCGGTGCCGCTCTCCCCGGTAATCAGCACTGATACGTTGGACGGCGCAATCTGTTCGATCAGCGCAAAAGTCTCGCGCATTGGCTTGGAACTCCCGACCATCGACCCCAGTATGCCGGTGTTGCGCAGTTGCCTCCGCGTAACCTCCAGCTCGATTTCAGTCGCCCGCTGACGGGTCGCATTGGCGAGAATGTTGCGTAGCCGCGCCGCATCCACGGGCTTCTGCAAAAAGTCGTACGCTCCCAGCTTCATCGCGTCGACCGCCGTCTGAATCGATCCCTGCGCCGTCAGCAGCACCACCGCCATGTTGGAATTGGCGCTCTCGGCAAGTTTCGTCAGCAGGCCGATGCCGTCCATGCGCGGCATCTTCAGGTCGGTAACCACGATGGCTGGATTCCAGACAAGCGCCTTCTCCCACCCCTCGATTCCGTCGCGTGCTGTTTCGGTCTGATATCCCCAGCCCGAGATCAGCTCCGCCAGACCCATCAGGGCGTGGGGCTCGTCCTCGACAATTAAGACTTTCACCGAATTTTGCATATCATCTTTCGATGCAGGCATTTCGCCGTGCGTCATCGAAGTTCAGCTTTCAGTTGAACTTACTTTTCGGGGCCTCAATCAGTTTAGACCGCTCAGACCGCCTTGTCGGTCAATTCCGCCCACCGGGCGTAGAGAATTCCATTCTCCTCTTCTGCCTGTTCCAGATCCGCCAGGGCTGCCTGCAGCGCCGGAGCGTCCGTGGCGATCGCCGGATCCTCCACCAGTGCCCGTGCCGACGCAACCCGGGCATCCGACTCCTCCACCCGCTTCTCAATCGTCGCGAACTCCCGCGCCTCCAGATACGACAGCTTCTTCTTCTTCGCACCCGCGCCGTCCGCCTCTCCTGATCCCTGTTCCCTGATCCCTGATCCCTGCCTTTCTGATCCCTGCTCCCTAATCCCTGATCCCTGCCTTTCTAATCCCTGTTCCCTGTTCCCTGACTCCCTGTTCTTCCCACTCTTCCCATTGCGCAAAGTCGGCGAATTGCCCGATGCGTCCACTTCCATCGAGTCCCACCACCGTCGAAGCCACCCGGTTGAGCAGATACCGGTCGTGGGTCACCAGCACCAGCGCGCCCGGAAACTCCAGCAGGTTCTCCTCCAGGATTTCCAGCGTCGGAATATCCAGGTCATTCGTTGGCTCATCCAGCAACAACACATCCGCCGGTTGAAGCATGAGTTTCGCAATCAGGACACGCGCTCGCTCGCCGCCGCTCAAATTTCGAACCGGCTGATTCAGCTGTTCGCCCGTAAACAGAAACCGAGCCGCCCAGCTCGCCACGTGCACCGGGCGTCCCTGGTACACCAGACCGTCGCCCTCCGGGGCCAGCGCGCGGCGTAGCGTCAGATCCTCATCCAGCTGGCGCATCTGGCTCAGGTAAACCATCCGCAAAGCCTCGGCCCTTCGAATACTGCCTTCGGCGGGCTCGATCTCACCGCGCATGATGCGCAACAGGGATGTTTTCCCGCTTCCATTCGGACCTACGAGGCCCAGCTTCATTCCGGCGGTCAGCGTGAAGCTGAAACCGCTGAACAGCCTGCGCCCGCCGATCTCACACGTTACATCCGAAAACTCCACCAGCCGCTTCGTCTTGCGCTGCGACGCCGCAAAGTCGATTCCCGCGGTGTTTGCAATCGACCGTGCGTCCATGGCGGCCAGCTGTCCGATCATCTCGTTGGCCGTGTCGATTCTCGCCTTCGACTTCGTCGTTCGCGCCTTCGGTCCGCGCCGCAGCCACTCAATCTCCGTCCGCACCCGGTTGCGAAGGCTCTCCTGTTGCCGGCTCTGCGATTCCAGGTGTGCCTGGCGCTCTTCGAGAAACCGGCTGAAGTTGCCCTTTACCCTTAAAAGCCCCGCGGCATACACCGGGCTCAATTCGATGATCTCGGTCGATGTCGACTCCAGAAAATAGCGATCGTGACTGACTGTGACCACGGCAAACGGCGAAGCGCTCAGCAACTCCTCCAACCATTCGATTCCAGCTAAATCGAGGTGATTGGTGGGCTCGTCCAGTAGAAGCACGTCAGGATGGCTCACCAGCGCCTCGACAACCGCCAGCCGCTTGCGCCAACCCCCTGAAAGCGATGCCGCCTGCGTTGCCAGATCTCCGAATCCCGCCCGTCCCGCCAGCTCCCTGAGCCGCCCCTCGCGCTCAGCCTCGGATACGTTTGCCGCGCCAAGTGCCGTCTCCAGCACCTGCCGAATGGTCAGGCCCTCCGCAAACACGGAGTCCTGGGGAACATACGCCGCCCGGGCCCGCTTCCGCACAGCCAGCTCTCCCGTATCCGGTTCCAGCACCCCGGCAAAAATCGCCAGAAGCGTCGACTTGCCCGCCCCGTTGGGACCGATCAGTCCAATCCGCGCGCCGTCGTCAACCGTCATCGAGATCTCCCGGAAGAGCGGTTTGGCTCCGAACTGCTTGGAAATCGACTGCGCATTGAGAATAGGCGGCATACGTTCAGAGTAAAACGCCCGCTGCGTTTCAAACCATTTCGACTGCCGGAGATGGCCAGCCCACCCAGTCGGCGCCAGATCGAATGTCAATACCCGCCGGAGCTGAATCTTCCTCATCTATCACATTCCATTGCAAATAGTTTCTCGTGGTGCTTGCAGTTCATTTCTTCCAATTCTCTATACTTTCCTCAATGGCAGAAATCCCAACAGGGCGCGAAACATCCGCGGCATCAATGTTCCTCATGGCGAAGTGCGGACCGTATTCTTGAATCTTGCTGCCTTGAAAATGGTGCAGTATTCCGCTAAGCCTATATTTTTAAGGAACTTGTATTTCAAGATGCTTGTTTTCATCGGTTTACGGGACCCCCTTGGAGCTAACTTCCGCGATATCAGGACTTTCCGTTTTTTTCCCGTATTTGCCGACCTGTATTTGCGCAGCTTTCAGAAGGAGCAGGAAGGAAAGGAGACTCATTCCAATTCCAATAGAGGATCTATTTTGATTTCGGTCGTTCTCCTCCGCTATGATTGCTGCGCTCGGGCCCGGATGCCCGTCCGACATTAACGAATGCTGGTCAGAACTGACGGAACCTGTGGTGAGACTGGAGTAAGTCCCTTTCCCGGACAACAACATGAGTTCAGCTCTCAGTTCGAAAGCATCGAGTCCCAGATGTCTGGCAATCGATCTTGGCGCCGGCAGCGGCCGCCTGGTTCTCGGTCAGATTGTTGACGGCCATTGGCGTCTGCAGGAAGTCGGGCGCTTCCAGACTCCGTCTCAGACCGATGCGAATCTTGGATATCAGTACTGGCAAACGGACAGCATCCTCGCAGAAATCGAGCAGCATCTCGCCACGGTCCAGCTTTCCGGGAAGCTCGCCAGCCTCGGCGTCGATAGTTGGGGCGTCGACTACGTTTTGCTCGATGACGACTTAAGGCTTCTCGGATTGCCGGTTTGCTATCGCGACGAACGAACCAGCGGCATCATGGAAAGCGTTCAGCGGCAGATCTCAAAAGAAGAGATCTACGCGCGGACAGGCATTCAGTTCCTGCCGTTCAACACGCTCTATCAACTTGCGGCCTGTGTCCGGCAGCAGCCCGAATGGATGCATGCGGCGCGTCATTTTTTGATGATTCCCGATTACCTCCACTTCCTGCTCTCCGGCGTGCTCTCGAACGAATACACCAATGCCACCACGACGCAGTTGTGCAGTCTCGAGGGCGACTGGGATCCGTTCTTGATGCAGGCAATCGGGATGAAGCATTCCATGATGCGAACTCCTCTTCCCGCCGGCACGATCCTCGGACCTGGCAGGGGAGCGGCAAGCGGGATCAAGGTGATTGCTCCGGCAACGCACGATACTGCTTCGGCGGTGGCAGGCGCCCCGCTCGAAAGCGAGGACGAGGCCTACATCAGCTCCGGTACATGGTCGCTCATGGGGATCGAACGGCCCCTCCCGATTGCCACTGCCGATGCGCTTTCAATGAATTTCACCAATGAAGGCGGCCTCGAACGGCGCTTTCGAGTGTTGAAGAACATCATGGGGATGTGGCCCATTCAGCGTATCTGCGAAGAACACAAGATCTCGGATGTTGAATCGCTGGTGCGCGGCTCAACAGAAGTTACTCCATGGAGCTTCATCATCGACGTGAACGACCCTGAGTTTCTCAATCCGCGCTCCATGACAGACACCATTCGCAGCTACTGCCGAAGCTCGAAACAGCCGGTGCCCGAAACTCCGGTTCAGATGGCGCGATGCGTCTTTGACAGCCTTGCCCTTTCGTATCGCAAGGTCAAGGAGCAGCTTGAGACGCTCTGCCATCGCAAACTGCGCCGGATCCGCATCGTGGGTGGCGGTTGCAGGAACAGGCTCTTGAATCAGCTTTGCGCCGATGCCTGCGGCCTGCCGGTAATTGCCGGGCCCACCGAGGCGTCCGCACTCGGGAACCTGACCGCGCAGATGATTGCCTTGGGCGAACTCGACAATCTGGATATCGCTCGGGCCGTCACTCGCGCGTCTTTCGAGATGGAAGAATACCTGCCGGGTACAGCCGTACCCGAACGGGTGTTGAAACAATTTGAGGATCTGCTCTCCTCGAGAGAGATCAAAGGAAAGGCTTGCGCGTGACTGAAACGAAAATCAAGGACGCCTACGCATCTGCACGCGAGCGTTTTGCTGAAGCCGGCATCGACACTGACCAGGTGCTGCGGCAGTTGGATGAAGTGCCGATTTCGATCCACTGCTGGCAGGGCGACGATGTCCTGGGATTCGAAAGCCCCGAAGCCGGCCTTTCCGGAGGCATACAAACCACTGGCAACTATCCGGGCCGCGCCCGCAATGCACATGAACTGCGCGCCGACCTCGAATGCGCGTTTACCCTGATTCCCGGCGCCAAACGGCTAAACCTCCACGCGATCTATCTGGAAACCGATACGCCGGTCGAGAGAGACAAGATCGAACCGCGTCACTTTCAGGGATGGATTGACTGGGCGAAGAAACACGGACTCGGTCTGGATTTCAATCCGACGTGTTTTTCGCACCCCAAAAGCGCGCAGAATCTCACCCTGAGTCACCCCGACAAGGAAATCCGCAGGTTCTGGATCGACCACTGCATCGCCAGCCGCAAGGTCAGCGAATACATGGGCAGTCAATTGAACAATCCGGCGATCATGAACATCTGGATACCGGACGGCTTCAAGGACACTCCGGCGGACCGCATGGCGCCGCGCCAGCGGCTGATCGCGTGCGCTCGACGAGATCCTCGCAGCCTCCAACGGAAGCCATCACAAGGTGGCTCTTGAAGGCAAATTGTTCGGAATCGGCGCGGAAAGTTTCACCGTAGGGTCGAATGAGTTCTACATGGCATACGCTGCGACCCGCAAAACACTGTTGTGCCTCGATGCCGGTCACTTCCACCCGACGGAAAACGTGGCTGACAAGATTGCGACCAGTCTCTGTTTCGTTGATGAACTTCTGCTGCACGTCTCGCGCCCGGTTCGCTGGGACAGCGATCACGTAGTGCTGTTCGATGATCCGACCATTGCCATCGCCCAGGAGATCGTTCGCTCCAACGGCCTCGGAAGGGTCCACATTGGCCTCGACTACTTCGACGCCAGCATCAATCGCGTTGCCGCGTGGGTGATAGGCACCCGGAACTTCCGCAAGGCGTTGCTCTTTGCGCTTCTGGAACCGCGCGAGGCTCTCTCCCGCGCGGAAGGCAGCTTCGACTTCACTTCGCGGCTGGCCCTCATGGAAGAAGCCAGGTCTTCGCCGTGGCCTGCGGTGTGGGAATACTACTGCGTCACGAAGAATGTGCCCTACGGCAGCGAGTGGCTGAACACGATTCGGAAGTACGAGACGGAAGTGCTCAGCAAACGGGCCTGATTAACTCCTTCGATAGGAATAATTTGCGGTCTAACCCATTTGTTTTCAGATATCTGCAGCGAGGCCCTTGCCGTAAACGTCTGAAAACAGGCTATCTCCCTCAAAAATATGGGGGGTAGCCCTCGGCGGAAAAGGAAAAACCGCGCCTGTCCCACACACGGGGATAGCTCCTAGTCGCGAACCAGAATCACGGACAGGTGGCGAGGTCCGTGAACGCCCTTGATGCGCGTCATCTCAATGTCCGCCGTCGCGCTGGGCCCGGAGATCCACGTCACCAATGCCGGCGGCTGCGCGACACGCGCAAAATACTCCGGCAGGGTCTCGACCACCTGGCTCGCGTACAGGACGCACAGGTGCCGGTCAGGCAGAAGAGTGAGAAGACGGCGCCCTTCGCTGGCAGAGTGATGCAGCACGATCGTTCCCGAGTCAGCAATCGCGCAGGTGGCCGCAGTCACTACGCCATCCGCCTTCTCGATTTCCTCATGACTCAAACCGCTGTCGATGAGCCATTGAAAGCCTGGTGTCATCCACGCGTCAGGTAGCCCCGGCGGCGCGGCAAAGGTCCGCCGCCCGGCGGCCTCGAGCTTCGTGCGAATCAAGTCGGGCAGCGCTTCCGGAGTGCTCTCAACGACGTCCGCATCGTAGTCGCGCAGTCGTTCAATCAGCAGGGCGATCTTCGCGCTGTTGGAGAGTTTGCCCTTGTGGATGTAATCACGCTGAATGCTGCTGTAGTGCGCCGCGAGGTTAGCTCCATCAACCGCGACCGTTGAGGTCGCAGAGCGAATGCGACTCAGAATGCTTTCTCTGGCTGAACTCGGTACCGTCATCTTGCACCCTGGCCAGTCTTCGCTGGGCGATTCTGAAACCACTCGCGAAAGGTTTGCTGCGGGAAACCACGAAGATCCCGCGTCTGCGTCCATTTGCCGCCCACCGAGGGAAGGGAATGGATCCAACCGTCCTTCCCAGTGAAGAGACGGGCGCCGATGCGCCCAACACGTTGCGCGGCGTGGAAGAGCCACGCGCGCGAGAACAGCGCCGCCGCTACGCGCATACCGAAGTTCAACGGATTGAATATGCCCGCAGGGGTATGCCGCTCCTGATCGACGACCTGGGCGCGAAGATCGATCAGGATCTCAGGGATGTTGATCTTCACCGGGCAAACCTCGTAGCACGCGCCGCAAAGTGAAGAAGCATAGGGCAGCGACTGCGCATGCTGCATCTGCATCAACTGCGGCGTGAGTATCGCTCCGATCGGTCCTGGATACACCGAACCATACGGATGTCCTCCGGTCTGCCGGTACACCGGGCAGGCATTCATGCACGCTGCGCAACGTATGCAGCGCAGGGTCTGGCGTTCCTTCGTCTTTTTAAGAATGGAAGAGCGTCCATTGTCCAGCAGCACTACATGGAAACTCTGTGGTCCGTCTCCCGCGGTCACGCCGTTCCAGAGCGATGTATAGGGGTTCATTCGTTCCCCGGTGGCGGAACGTGCAAGAACCTGCAACATCACTTCGAGATCGCTGAAGCGGGGCAGAACCTTCTCGATCCCTGCCAGCGTGATAAGGGTCCTGGGCAAAGTAAGGCACATGCGGCCGTTGCCCTCGGACTCGACGATCGCCACGCCGCCGGTTTCAGCAATCAGAAAATTGGCGCCGCTGATTGCCGTGGGAACTTCGAGGAACTTACGCCGCAGGTAGGTACGGGCTGCGTCTGTCAGCGTCTCAGGATCGTCGGTCAGCTCTGGCCGGCCCATGCTCTTCGCGAAAATCTCCCGCACCTGGCTGCGGTTGATGTGAAGCGCTGGCACAACGATATGCGAAGGCTCCTGCTTGCCAAGCTGCAGAATGATCTCGGCAAGATCCGTCTCGAAGACTCCGAAGCCCTCTGCTTCAAGGTAGGGGTTGAGCTGAATCTCAGCGGAGGTCATCGTTTTGATCTTGATGACCTCGGACGCCTTCTCCTCGCGCATGATGTCGCGAATGATCCGGCGAGCATCCGAAGCGTCGGCGGCCCAGTGTACGTGTCCGCCTGCTGCCGTGCATCGTGTCTCGAACTGCTCAAGGTAGGCGGCGAGGTTCTCAAGAACATGTTCGCGTATGGCGGCCGCAGCCGAACGAAGCTCCTGCCAATCCGTCTTCTCCGCAACCAGCTTCCCGCGCTTCATCTGAATTACGTCGATCGCATGCGCGACGTTCTTGCGCATTTGCGGGTTGCGCAGCACCGGAAGCGCAGCTTGAGGGAAGGGAGGCGCTATAGACGGATCAAGGATGGGGAGCTCGCCGAACTGGCTCATGTGAACGCTTCCATCGGTGAGCTCTCAGTGCTTGCCAGTATCTGAGCCATATGAATGGTCTTCATTCCGGCGAATTCGCGATGCATCGCTCCTCCAAGATGCATGAGGCAACTGTTGTCGAGAGCTGTGCAATACTCCGCCTTCGTCGAGAGCACATCCTGCAGCTTCGCTGTCATCATTGCGGACGAAACCTCGGCATTCTTGACGGAGAATGTACCTCCAAATCCGCAGCAGCGATCCAGGTTCGGCAGAGGAGCCAGATCGAGCCCGCGAACTTTTGAGAGCAACCGGAACGGCCTGTCGCCGAGATGGATCGCGCGTAGTCCGTGGCAGCTCGCGTGATAGGTGACACGATGAGGGAAGTAGGCTCCCACATCCTCGACGCCGAGCTTATCCACCAGGAACTCACTAAGCTCATGGATTCGCGGCAGCAAGGCGGCAAAGTCGCGCCTCAGCGATTCATTTCCCAGGTCTTCGAACAGCCCGGAATACTGGTCGCGAATCATCGCGACACACGACGACGACGGAATCACCAGGTTCTCTGCATCCGCGTACATGCGCACAAACCGCTTCGCCTGCGAGAACGCTTCGGTTCGAAAGCCGGTGTTCGCATGCATCTGGCCACAGCAGGTTTGTCGGGGATGAAACTCGAGATCGACGCCGAGACGCTCGAGAAGAAAGACGACTGCGCGACCAGTCTCAGGAAAGAGGGTGTCGTTGTAGCACGTGATGAAGAGCGACGCACGCATACCGAAGCTTCGACTATCTCAACGACTGTGTTGAAATTCTATCAAAGGCATCTGCTGCGAGTATCGTTTGGCAATGGATAACAAGGCGGCCCTCTCGTTCCTCGCAACGGCCGTTCTTGTGGCCGCGCACCAGCATGCAAATCAGCTTTTAGGACCGTAGGCACGCTGTATTCTTATCCTTGCTGATTCTCTTTTGAGACATCCAGGGAAGGAGCAGACATTGGCGAAAGCAAAAATCAAGCGCCTTTACCTGATACCGATCCTTTCCAAGGGCCTGGACGTATTGGAACTTCTCGAGCGGGCTCATGGCCCCATCAGTCTCGAGGACGTTTACAAGCAGACAAACATCTCGAAGACAAGTGTCTATCGCATCCTCAAGACTCTTGTGCACCGGGGCTATGTTGCGCAGACACAGGACGGCCAGTACCGGCTGGTAGCCAGGCCGCGGCGGTTGCGCTTTGGCCTTGCTGTGCAGAGCGCGGATTTGCCCTTTTCCCAGGCCGTCTCGCGCAGCGTGATTGCTGCAGCCGCCTCGGCCGGGATCGAACTCGTGCTCCTTGATAATCGCTTCGATACCGAGACCGCGGTCAGGAATGCAGAAGAGTTCGCAGAAAAACGAGTGGACCTGGTGCTCGAGTTCCAGGCGGAAGAGTCGGTTGCACCGCGCATTGCCAACATCCTCAAGAAGGCCGACATTCCCGTAATCGCGATCGACGTTCCTCATCCGAACGCCACCTACTTTGGAGTCGATAATTTTGAATGCGGAGTCGAGGCAGGGACTCTTCTGGCGCAGCATGCGCTCAGAAACTGGAAGGGCAACGTCGACTGGGTTCTCGGCGTCGGCTTCAATGAGGCTGGAAGCTTTGTACAAAGCCGCATCACTGGAGCATTTGAGGCCGTAAAACAGAAACTTCAGAACCTGCCGCCTGAAAAATATTTGCAGATCGATGGCCGCGGTTCGCGCAACCCCAGCCGACTCGCGGTAGTAGAGTTTCTGCAGAATAATCCCGGCAGCCAGAGAATCCTGGTAGCCGCCGCAACAGATTCAAGCGCACTTGGTGTTCTCGACGCCGCCAGGCAACATGGTCGCGAGCACGACATCGCCGTCGTGGGTCAGGACTGTATTCCAGATGCCCTCGAGGAGATGCAGTCAGGCCAGAGCGCATTGATCGGCAGCATCTCGCACGAAGCCGAAACCTATGGCCCGCGGCTTATTCAGCTAGGAGTTTCCATGCTCCGCGGCTATGCTGTTCCTCCCTACAACTATGTCCGCCACAAGGTCGTCACACCTGAGTCCTTGAACGGTGGATCCGATCATCCTTAACTTCTATTTCGTGATCGCGTACAGGCGGACCGGACCAAGCAAGCCCGACGGCAGTAAGGGCGACTTGGCGCGATAAGGTTTCACATCGGCAAAAGTGATACGTGTCGCTCCGGGCTGTTCGTCGCCGATCAGCCGGTTTACCCAAGCGTTCGTTACCTTCACAGCCAGTTCGTTGGCGCCCGGCTTCAGGGCAGAAGTGATATTGATGCGATACGGCGCGTGCCAGACTGTGCCCAGCGACTTTCCATTCACTGAGACTTCAGCCAGATTTTTAACGTCTCCCAGGTCGATCCACACTTGCGCGCCGGCAGACAGCCATGCGGCGGGAGCGTCGAAAGTCTTGGTATATGTACCTGCGCCAGAGAAGTACTTCACCCCCGCATCGTTGTTATCGCTCCATGATGTCAGTTTGTCCAGCGTGACCGAATCCGGCGCACCGCGTCCGCTCTGAAAACTGACCTTCCATGGGCCATCCAGCGCGGCCAGTTCGTTCGTGTCTCCTGCCGGAACGGTGCGGCACGTCTCTGTGGTCGATTTGCGGAACACGACAAAGACACTGCCCCATGGCTCTAGATCGAGCGGAACAGCAGTCCGTCCATCTGCAGTTTTGAAGCTGGCAGGTTCGACCCTGCCGTTCTCAGGATGCCAAAGCTCCGCTTCCTTCCCGGCGACGCGGAAGGTCACATCCAGCTTGTGACCGTTGTCTCCGCGATTATTCACGAAGTAGAGATCTCCGTCCTTGAGTTTGCGATGCACAAACTCAAGCCGCGCATCTCCTTCCTTTGCATATTCGAAGTCCGGAGCGACATTCATGGCTTTGAACACGTCACCCAGCTTCTGTCCCGCGTAGACCGTTCCCTTGCCAACCTTGTGAGTTCCGGTCCCGTCCCCAAACAGTTCGTCGTTCAGCTTCTTGAACTCCGCCTGATCGTCGGCGAGGCTTGGATCATCCGCAGGCTTCGGGCCGGCAACCGTCGCACCATCCTGCACGAGCTTGTGAATTGCACGCAGCACTGGAAGCGACATATGCCGGCTGTATGGATCGAGTCCAAGGACACGATAGCTCATCCCGCTCTTCGTCGTGATCCTTCCATCTGCTACGTGCAGCTCATGGATCAGCGCATCCGCGTTTACATAATCGAAGCCATACCCCGCCGGAACATCCGGCGACGCCTTATCGAAGATGGCCGTGAGGTTCGAGTCTTCGCCGTAGAAGTAGATCAGGTCTGCGGCAAACTTACCCTCCTGGAGCAGGAAGCTGGTGCGTGCCAGATAGTTGACCCACACTCCGGCATCGTTCGCCCAGGTTTCGTTGCGGTTGAACCACTGTCCGAATGGTCCCAGCGTCATTCCCGGCGCTTTGCCCACCAGCGGCTGGTGAGCGGATTCATGAATCACGAAGCGGTTGATGCCGTTCAGAAACTCCTGATCCGCAGTTGGCTTGAGTGTCGCGGGCGACCACGCCCATGGCGCTGCGGCCGCCGTCAGTGATTCCGCGGCGGCGATGTTCTGCCCGTAGATGTGAGCCACGGAAGCCGACTCACGATCGTCGGCGTTGTATCCAAACATCTCCTTGTTCACGCCTGGAGTTTGCGTCCACATGGCGCTCATCGGGATTTCGTTGAACTTCTTCACCTCCATGCCGTCCGCAACGAACGCCCGCCCACCCTCATGCGACTCGCCATAGTGACCCATGTTCCACTCGTGCAGCGTCTCTTCGAGCTGCCCATAGTGCTCGTTGGCTATGAGGTCGGCGATCGTCTTGCGGAGATCCCAGAGGAAGCGGTCGCTCGCTTCGGAACTCTCAACCACCTGCCCCGTGAGCACCGGCAGATACGGCGCCGGATCATAACCGCGCAGCTTCTTGAAATCCGCGATCATGTTGTCGGTCCAGTTCTGCGAGCCGGCCTCCCAACTGTCGTTGATGACGTAGTGAATGCCCTTCTTGCCAATCAGTTCTGGTCCGACCGTCTCCTTGTAGCTATCGAGATATTTCTCAAAGTAGTTCTTCACGTAGCGGCGATCGAGTTTGTCCACTTCGAGGCCGGTCGCTTCGGGAGTGGCCGGATGATTGGTGATCCCCAGAAGGGAATAGCCAAACCGCACGACAACCCAGTCGCCTGGCGGCGGCGTCCAATCCAGGGTTCCGTCGGAACTCATCTTCGAAGTCAGATCGATCACATCGGATTTCTTGACTGCCTCATCCTGCCCCACCGCCGGAGTGGCGAGATGGTAGAGATCGTATTCAGAAACAAAAGCTGCTTTCTCTTCGAACTGGTTTACTCGCGCGCCGGGATGTAAAACCAGTTCGGCGATTCCGTAAGTCTTCGGCATCTCAGGAATCTTCACTCCGAACGTACTGGGATCGATACCGACAGCCCAATCGGGAATCGGTGGTGGCGGCGTTCGCTTGAAGGTCACGCGAAAATACTTGGCAGTCACTGGCGCAAACGACACAGTATGCTCAGGAGCGTCGCCGCTTTCGAGCTTCGCAACCGGCTTCCAGTTCTGCCCGTCGTCGCTGGACTCCAGCTCCTTTTCCGGAGCAGACATCTGAACCACCAGGGCCTCGATCCAACCCGGATCCCTTGTCACAAAGGTGATGGAGCGAATCGTCTGCGCCTGCGGAAATTCCCACTGCACCCACGAATCTTTTCCTGCTGCGGGAATCGGAATTGTTGTGATCTTTTGAAGATCGCCGTCCGACAACATGGCGGGATCAAGCGAATCGCCACTCGAAGTGATCTTCGCATTCAGTGCTTCCGTGGACTGATCGATGGGGGATTTCTTGTATGCGATCACCGCGGAATCAGCATAGAAATGGGGAATCTTACTCTGATCGGGCGTGCCCATTTCATCGTGGATACTGATGTTCTGGAATGCGCCCGTGTTCGAGGGCGGATGCTTGAGAACTCCGTGAAAGGGCTTGCCTCCCTCCACCGGTGTCTCGCTCCAGACATATTTCTTCATCCCTTCGGACGCGGGAACCCACGGGCCGCCTGATTCGCTCCATCCCGGAGATCCGGCGATTGCCATCTCCATCCCGTTCTGATCCCCGATCGTGATCGCGTACTTGAAGGCGTCCTTCCATTCGGGTGTCATGTATGCCAGCCGCTTATTCAACCACCTGCGGTGTCTGGAGGGCGGCGTCGAAGTTCTGGTATCCCGCGAGCCCGATCTGGTGCATCCAGTCGAGGTCGAGCTTGATGCCCTCTTTGGTGATATTCCCATTCATCCAGTGCCACCAGACTCGGGGGCGAGCGCTCTGAGGCGGATTTTCAAATCCGCTCCTGAGCGGATCGGCTGCGGTCTTCTCCTGCTGTGCGCTTGCAGCCATTGCGACAACCGTGACGAATATCGCGGAGAAATTCAGGATCCGGCGAACCATTTCTTCCCCTTTCGAGAGGACAGGCAGTTCCAGGGAGGGCAAAGCCAACTCAGCTTTGAACCTCAAAATGAGTTGTTCATCTATGCGCCTTGCACTCTAGCAGGAGCCCTCGTTTATTCGGAAGAGGAAAAAGTTCCCATTTGAACCCAGACGATTCTCCGCAGCCCGGAGTTCTCTGAAATCTCAATTTTGTTCGCGTGATTGCCAGTCAACAGGCGACAAGCGGCTATGCCTCCCATCGGAGCGCAAGCGGGAACCGTTGACGAATTTCATGTCGCCGCCGGAATCGCATCCTTCGTAAGTCAAGGAGAAATCGTCCGCTCCGTTCCTAAGTCCGTGATTCTGCATCGTCGATTCGCGCTCAGCGTTTGCAGGTAATTACCACCTCAATTGCTATCCTTTAAAAAAAGTACTTTCGCAAAGTTTTTTACGCGCACGCTTTTTACGCACACTATGCCGGGATTCCGATGATGGACTTTTCGCGCCCGGAAGATCTCAGCCCCTAAGTCCTTTGCAAAGAAATATTTAGGTGGTAACCCCTTTGTTTAGAGATATTTGGCGGGAAGTTTCGCTGTAACCCATTGAAAATAGGGTATTTGTTTTCAAATAGGGGGGAGGGGGGTACCCCCACGAAGCACTGCCAAACCTCTGCGCCCGGAAGAACGACATTTTGCCTGGATCGGTGGATTCAGGAGGCCATGCCCAGTCCGACGAGGTTGGCGGCGGCAATGATGACCAAAACGCCGACCCACAGAAGCCGGACAGAGCGGGTCTTGACGCCTCCCCACTCGCCCAGGGCCAGGCCGACCAGCGCACCGCAGAGCACGTAGATGCTCATGTGCAGCATCCAGTTCACATAAGACAGATGCTCAGGAATGTTCGCGGCTCCCCACGCATAGAAGAAGAACTGCAGGTACCACATGATTCCGCCGGATGATGCGAGCGCGGCATTTTTCGCCAGTACCGGCCCGGGCTGATTGAAGTCCTGACGCAACGAGAGGCGAGGCAGAACCGCGAGCCGGATGAAGCAGTAAGCCATGTTGATGATCGCTCCGCCGCCCATAATGATCACGTAGCTCGGCAGAGCCGCGTAGAGAGGGTTCACTCCGAGTTTGAGTGCAGCGTCGTGCATTGGCTGGGCAGTGTGCATGGCAAACGACATTCCCGAAGAAAAGATGCCACACATCACGGCGAGCAGCAGACCCAGTCCCACATTGAACTCGTCGAGATGGCCTTTGAGCTGAACTTCCTTCTGATGGCCGGCCCACGAGACGACGGCTACGCCGATGAGAGCCACGAGCACGCCTGACATCGTGATCAGGCCGCTGCGCGTGGTAAACAGCATTGCGGCCTGGCCGTCCCAGAGTGGCGGGACGAGCGTCCCGACAATGAGAGTGACGCCGATGGCAACGCCGATTCCAAGAGACATACCCAGGTAGCGCATCGTGAGGCCATAGCTCACATTGCCGATGCCCCACATTGCGCCGAAGAGCGCAACGGTCAGCAGCAATTTCGCGTCAATGGAAGCGTAGAAACTATGGAAATTGGGAAGCAAAACAAAGCTCACTCCGATCGGAAGCAAAATCCAGGAGAACAAGCCAGCCACTGCCCAGGTGGTTTCCCAGCACCAGTTTTTTACGCGCTCGATAGGCGCATAGAATGATGCTGCCATCCCGGCGCCTACGATGTGCCAACCAATGCCGGCAACGACTGAGGCCATGTAATCCCTCTTAGTGTCCTGATCCACGCGAATCGGGGAGACGTTTAAATCAGAGGAATCATACACGTTTGCTCTTGAGCCGTGAAAATGAAGGAGGACAGGAGAAACGTTCAGGAATCGCAGATGAGTTGGGGTGTTCGCCTAAGGAATCGAGCCGCTTTGAAGTTGTGCCTGAGCCTCCGATTCTCAAGGCAGGCAGCGAGGAGTTCGAGGAGCATGAAGCTTCTATAGGCCCGTGATGCGACCATTTCGCAGAGAATTGAATGAACGCGAATCCGAGGACGACTACGGAGGCGAGATGCTTCACCGCGTTGAAGCACTTCGATATGCAAAAATTGTACGCATTCAAGGTAGCTGATTTGCGCGGGTTGCCAATTGGAGAGTTATCGGTGAGCAACAGGTTCATCATTTATGTGAACGGCCGCGAAGTCTCAGTATCAAGCGAAACCAGCGTGGCCGCGGCGATGATGATGGCGAATCAATCGTGCCGGAAATCTGTCCGGGGCGAACTGCGTGGGCCGTTTTGCGGGATGGGCATCTGCATGGAATGCCGCGCGGAGGTTAATGGAATACCCCATCAACGCACCTGTCAGTTGCAGTGTGTTCCGGGAATGGCAGTCGTAACCGAATGAGCGCAGCCTACGATGTGGTTGTTGCCGGGGCCGGCCCTGGAGGGATCGCAGCCGCAACGGTCGCAGCCGAGGCCGGGTCGCGGGTTTGCCTGCTTGATGACAATGTGTCTCCGGGTGGCCAGATCTGGCGTGGATTGCGTGCCGACACCGCGCAAAAATATCCACACGGTCTCGAGTTTCTGCACTGGATCAATCGCCTGCAGCGGACTGACTGCGAGGTGTTGTCGGGCTGGAGTGCGATTGAACAACCGGCTGCGCAGGTTCTTCGCCTGGAACACGATGGCGAGTTTCGCGACATCGCGTTTCGCAGGCTGATCGTGGCCACAGGCGCGCGTGAGCGCTTTCTACCGTTCCCAGGTTGGACGCTTCCTGGCGTTTTCGGTGCGGGAGGCCTGCAGGCGCTGGTGAAGAGTGGCCTGGAAGCAAAAGGGAAGAGGGTGGTGGTTGCAGGAACTGGTCCGTTGCTACTGGCAATTTCTGCGGGCCTTCAAGATGCCGGAGCGAAGATTCTGGGCATCTACGAGCAGGCTTCGTTTTCGCGGCTTGTCGGCTTTGGACTCACGCTGGCGGCAGATGTGGACAAACTGGCTGAGGGAGCGCGGTATCGAATCAAACTTGGCGGAGTACCCTATCGCAGCAGGTCATGGGTTGTTCGAGCAGATGGCGCTGACCGCGTCGAACGCGTGACTCTCACCAACGGCCGTAAGGAGTGGACGCACCAATGCGACTGGCTCGCCAGCGGATTCCATCTTGTGCCGAACCTGGAACTGCCACGATTGATGGGCTGCCGAATCGAACACGGCTACGTCTCGATTGATTCGCTCCAACAGTCTTCAGTCGCAGGGGTTGCGTGCATTGGGGAACTGACGGGTATCGGCGGACTCGACAAGGCACTCATCGAGGGTCAAGTCGCAGGCCTGGCAGGAGCCGGACGCGAAGCCGAGGCGCGTGCCTTTGCACCACGCCTGAAGCGGATGAGGCGGTTCGCTGAAAGACTCGATCGAGCATTCGCGCTGCGTGACGAGTTGCGATCTGTGTCAACGCCGGGCACAGTGGTATGCCGGTGCGAGGACGTGCCACTTGGGGAATTGCGCGAGTGCCGTTCGTGGCGCGAGGCCAAGCTGCATACGCGTTGCGGTATGGGCCCATGCCAGGGACGAGTCTGCGGCGCGGCTACAGAGTTCCTTTTCGATTGGAAACAGACCGGTATGCGGCCCCCGGTCTTTCCGGCCGCGCTTTCGGTTGTGGGCGCGAAGACGGATTCACATGAATCTGCAAATAGGTGATGCGTAACGGACACGCAAGGCCCACCTTGATTGTGTTGCAGATCACACGGTGGAACTGATGAAAGCGCCGCGCCGTATGCATTCTCCAGAGGCATACCATGCGAACGCTCTGGCAGGATGTTGTTTACGCACTGCGGCAAATGCGGCAGTCGCCGGTTTTCACGCTGACCGCGATGCTTACACTGGCGCTTGGCATTGGCGCCACGACGGCCATCTTTTCTCTCATTCATACCGTAATGCTGAAGTCACTTCCGGTGACGGATCCGAAGACACTCTATCGCGTGGGCGAGGGCAACGATTGCTGTGTGAACATGGGTCCGGAGGGAAGCTGGGGGTTGTTTCCATATGTCGTGTATGAGCGCTTCCAGGCTGCCGCGCCCGAGTTCGAACAGTTGGCGGCATTCCAGGCCGGACGCAATTTGTTCAGCGTGCGACGCAGCGGAACCGCGCAACAAACAAAGCCGCTGCATGCCGAGTATGTCTCAGGGAATTATTTCTCAACGTTCGGTATTCAGGCCTATGCCGGGCGCACGCTCATGCCGGCAGACGACCGGCGTGGCGCGCCGCCAGCCGCAGTGCTGACGCATCGCGCGTGGCAGCAGCACTACGGGTCGGATCCAAGTGTAGTCGGCGCAACGTTCATGATCGACGGCCACCCGTTTACCATCGTTGGAATCGCGCCTCGTGGCTTCGACGGAGAAACACTCGAGAGCGATCCGCCGGAGATGTTTCTGCCGATCCAGCAGGAGCCAGTGATCTCAGGCGCGAACTCGTTGTTGAACCAGCCGATGTCGTGGGTACGCATTATTGGACGAGTACCGGCGGGGGTAAATCCCGAAGCTCTTGGTCCACGGTTCACAACGATTCTGCGCACTTGGTTTCTGAATGATTTTGGTCCGTTGTTTCCGCAGTTTGCACCCCAGGTGAAAGAGGTTCTTCCGAAGCAGCTTGTAAAAGTAACGCCGGGTGGGGCGGGAATCGCGGTGATGAAGGCCGACTACGAGGCCAGCCTCCGCATCCTGCTGGCAGTGTGCGGACTGGTGCTTCTAATCGCGTGCGCGAATATCGCAAACCTGTTGCTGGCGCGCGGCTCGGCGCGGAACGCACAGACGGCAGTCCGCCTTGCCCTGGGCGCATCGCGCAGAAGGCTCATCCGGCAATGGATTACGGAGAGCCTGGTTCTAGCTGTCGCGGGCGGCGTGGCGGGCCTCATCGTGGCATTTGCGGGAGTGAAGCTCATTGTGGCGCTGGCGTTCAGACATGCGCACTACGTGCCCATCAGCGCAATGCCGTCCCTGCAGGTGCTCGGCTTCGCCTTCGGTGTGGCGCTGGTTACCGGATTGTTGTTTGGCACTGCGCCCGCGTGGATAGCTTCGCGGGCGAATCCGGCGACGGCTCTGCACGGCGCCAATCGCACTACGCGCGATCGGAGTTCGTTCTGGCAGAAGACGCTTGTGATCGTGCAGGCGACGTTGTCAGTAGTGCTGTTGAGCGGCGCCGGCCTGCTGACGCGCAGCTTGCAGAAGAATGCAGAGCCAGGACTTCGGGTTCAATCCTGATCATCGCGTAAGCATTAGCTTGTATGCGCCATTTTCAGACTACTCGCCGGAGAAGCTCAACGTTACTTACCGCGCGCTCCAGCAGCGATTGGAACGGATTCCTGGAGTGAAATCAGCGGCATTGGCGCTGTATACACCCTTTACGAACAACTGGGGCGAGTTGGTTTTCAGGCCCGGTTCGGAGCCGCCTAATATCAATGATCCGGCCAGCATTATGACGTCATGGAATCGCGTGAGCCCGGGATACCTCGAAACCATGGGCCAGAAACTGATACGCGGCCGTACGATTACCGAGCAGGACACTGCATCCACACGTCCCATTGCCGTCGTGGATGAGGCGTTTGTAAAGCGCTACTTCAAGCCGGGAGAGGATCCCGTGGGCCAGGTCTTCGGGATCGACGATCCGAGGTACGCGAAGACGTATGAGATCGTGGGCGTTCTGCACACGGCGAACTATACGGATCCGAGCGGGCACTGGCGGCCACCGCTCTTTTTCGTTCCCCTGGCACAACATGTGACATACGACAAGCAGATGGTGCAGATGATCGACGATCGGAGCCATATTATCGAAGCGGCCGTAATCGAAATTCAGGGGAGCATGGAAGGGATAGAAGCTCAGGTCAAGCGAGCTTTCTCCGAAGTGGATCCAAACCTGACGCTTGTACAGATTCGTCCGATGGGCCAGCAGGTAGCCGATCGCCTGGATCAGGATCGAACAGTTGCCCAGCTGACCGGGCTATTTGGATTGCTGGCTTTGATTCTTGCAGCGGTGGGGCTCTACGGCGTCACAGCGTATAGCGTCGAGCGACGCACCAGGGAGATTGGCGTTCGCATCGCACTGGGCGCAAATCGCGTGAGCGTTACGGAGCTAGTGTTAAAAGGCGCATTTCTGCAGATCCTAATCGGCCTTCTCATCGGCGTGCCCGCATCGATTGGCTGTGCGCGCCTGATCGCGTCGAAGCTGTACCAGGTGAGGGGGTGGGATCCCGTGGTGCTGTGCGGATCGGTGCTGGCTTTGGGTGTGTGCGCGCTTATTGCGAGCCTGATCCCTGCTCGCCGGGCTGCGACCGTGAATCCTGTCACAGCTCTCAGAGTGGAGTAAACACGCGAAGAGAATGCAGGGCTCGCGAGGTGTCAGTCCGTTAGGCCTTCGCGGATCCTCTTCGGCCCTCGCCACTCAGGGGACGAACGGCGTACTGGCTACTGCAACTGCCGGACGGTTGGCTTGCGCAAAGCGGAAGGCCGCCCGTGTTTCCTCCAATTCTTTTCCGACGAGCTCCAGCCGAGGAGCGCGAACCCGGGAGCAACCTATTCCCGCCTCGTGCTGCACCTGTTTGATCAACTGGATGAACTTCGGCACGGTGTCCATACGCAGCAGGGGCAGGAACCAGCGATAGAGCTCGAAGGCTTCTTGTGTCTTGCCGGCGCGGGCCAGGTTGAATAAGGTCAACCGATTCGCGCGGGAAGGCATTCACAAGGCCGGCGACCCATCCCACGGCACCGGCAGCGATGCCTTCGACAATGGCATCATCGACACCGACGAAGATGGCCAGGCGATCGCCAAGCAGGGAGCGAATAGCTGTGACTCTCCGCACATCGGTGGAAGACTCTTTGACGGCTGCGAAGTTGGAGAACTCGCCGGCGAGTTCTTCAATCTGCTCGGGCAGAAAATCCGTGCTGTAGGCGACCGGGTTGTTATAGAGCATTCCAGGCAGGGGGTGGCCTTCAGGATAGCGGAAACGTGTGCCTTGTTCTCGCGCCAGTCACCTTTATAAACGTACTGCGGAAGGATCATCAGGCCTGAACAGCCTGCGCCGTGAGCCGCTTGCGCCAATTGCACTGCTTCTGCAGTGGATAGGGCAGAGACAGCCGAGACAACCGGCACCTTGTTGCCGACGGCGCCGACGACCGCATTGAGAATGCCGACCTTCTCATCGAAGTTCAGGGTGGCGGCTTCTCCCAGCGAGCCGAGGCAGATGATGCCCGTGCAGCCATTCTCTACAAGCCATTCCGCATGACGGCGAACCGTTGCGTAATCCACGCTGAAGTCAGAGTGAAACGCCGTGGTGATTGCGGGCATGACGCCTTTCCAGTTCATGACATCTCCTGATGGTGAAGAATTGTTTCGTGGCTGCCTGGTGAATCGAAGCGCGCGGGCAGGTAAGGCTCAGCCGGGATCGAGGGCTCTCGGCCGGCGAATGCGTCCGCGAGCAGTTCAGCGGTTGCGAGAGCGGTGGTGATGCCAAGGCCTTCGTGGCCGGTTGCGAGCCAGAGCGTCGAGTCTCCGTGAGCCGGACCAATGAGCGGAAGCTTGTCGGGAGTAGCTGCGCGAAAGCCCGTCCACACGCGAATCACATTGAGCTTTTCAATCGCGGGCATGTACAGAGCTGCACGCAGAAGCATTGTCGATAGAATCTCATGATTTATTTCCGGATCTTCATTTCCGTACTGCCGCGACGAGCCTATGAGGATCTGGCCAGTGCGGCGCGGTTGAACATTGAAGGCCACGGAATCGGTCGAGATTGAGTGGGCGCTTTTCAGATATCCGAGTTCTACGAGCTGGTGGCGAACGAAGTCCGGATAGCGATCCGTGATTGCGAGATGCCCTTTGCGCTTTTTGATGGGAAGATCCGCGGTACATGCGGTGGCATCCGCGCCCATGGCATTGACGAGTCGCGCCGCACGCAGGGATGTGCCATCGTCGAGCTGAGCTTCTCCATGGCCGAGTCGCACAATCGAGCGGCCGACAATCACATCCGATCCAAGCGCCTGAGCCTGCTTTGCCAGGAACAGTGCTACGACGGGAGAGTAGACGACAGCATCCTGCGGCACAAGCATTCCGCCGGCAAGGCCTGGCCGCAGGTTGGGTTCAACGGAAGATAATTCGTCGGCCGACAGGATCTGAGAGGGGACTTCGCGATCTCTCAAATACACGCTTTTCCTTTGAGCCTCAGTCAATTCTTCTTCGTCGGCGGCTACCCAGATCGTTCCCCGTGTTTCGAATTCCGCGCTTGCCGGCAGCGATCCGCTCAAGCCGTGCCATAACTGCTGCGAGCGGCGCGTCAAGGCAAACTGCGCTTCGGAGTCGTCCATGACGACGATGTGACCCATTCCCGCGCCGGTCGCTCCACCGCCCAGAAGCTCCCGCTCTATCAACGCGACACGGAGCTTTTCCTTCGCGAACGCGACGGCGCAAGCTGCGCCCACAATGCCACCTCCCGCAACGATGACATCGTAGGTGCGGTCTGCGGAGAGCATCACTCAGGAACTCCAAGCCGGAATGGATCATTGGAGTCGAAGATCAGCGTGCTCTCGGCGGTGACATAGGCTGTCCCAGTGATTTGTGGAATGATTCGGATTCCATCAGATGGCGGCTGCCCCTGGCCGTTTTCGAATTCGAAACTCCCTTCGAAGACTGTTCCCAGGATGCCTTCCTGACGCCATGGCTGACCGGGTTGGAGAAGACCATCGGCAGCGAGACAGGCCATTTTTGCGCTGGTTCCGGTTCCGCAGGGAGAGCGGTCATAGGCCTTCCCCGGACAAAGGACAAAATTGCGGCTGTCATTCGCGGGATCATGAGGAGCGGTAAACACTTCGATGTGATCGATCTCAGCTCCATTCGCCCCGGTGATACCGGCAGCATTCAAGGCGGTTCGAATCGCCCATGTGAATGCGGTGAGAGGCTCAACGTTTTTTGGCGAGAGATCGTTCGCGATCTCAAACGCGTGTTCCTTCACGAGAAAGAACCAGTTTCCGCCCCACGCGACATCGCCGGTCACGATCCCATACCCAGGGACCTGCACTTTAACGGCAGAACGAAACCGGTAAGCCGGGACATTGCGAATCGTTGCACGTGTCGTCGAGTGCAGATGAATTTTCACCGAACCGACAGGAGTCTCGATAACATGCTCACCTGGCTCAATGCGTCCCAGAAATGAAAGAGTTGCAGCGACGCCGATCATTCCGTGACCGCACATACCGAGATAGCCCGCGTTGTTGAAAAATATGACACCCGCAGCGCACGCTGGATCGAATGGCTCAACCAGCAACGCCCCGACGAGCACGTCAGAGCCGCGCGGTTCGCAGAGAATGGCTCGCCGCTGCAAGTCATGGTCGCCGCGAAATCGCTCCAACTGCTCTGAAAGGGGACCTGAGCCAAGTTTCGGTCCACCTGACAGGACACAACGAGTTGGTTCTCCCGCAGTGTGCGAGTCGATGACATTCAAACGATGGGGCATCTCAATGGCACTCATGGAGAACCTGTGTGTTGCTCGAAGTATACGAGTTTGGCCGCCGGAGAAACCACTTTTGAGAGGATATGGAACTTCACTTCGCGAGATGGGCCGGGCGCGTGTGTTGATCAGTGAATTCGCCTGTGATGGGTTTCGGGCCAGTGCGCTTTAGACGATTTGAATCTCAGGCGTATCGATTGCAAACTCACGATCAACGAGGAGGGTAAGCGAGAGCTCCGCTGGAAGGGAAGCGATTCCGTACGATCCTGAATAAATCGATAGCTCTCACGCGTGCTGCATCGCTGCTGGGAAACCGTTGGAATTGGCTTCAGCTCCAGCGGCAGTTTCCGCCGATGCATTTGTCATGTTCATGGCAGTGCTGATGGGCAGAAATACTCGGAAGCAGGTCGTGCATCCATTTGCACTCCTCAGGCTCCGGAATGAGATGCGCCCCTCGTACTTCTGAATGATTCCTCTGCTAATCCAGAGTCCAAGCCCAGTCCCCTTTGTACTCTTAGTACTGAAGAAGGGTTCAAAGAGCCGCCGTGAATCCTGAGGTTTGACTCCCGATCCGGTATCAACAATCGAAACACGGAGACCTTTGCGCTTGAGTACCCAATCGTATTCATGGCGGACCGTCAGCCTGAGCTTGCCGCCGTCCGGCATCGCCTGTATGGCATTGCCGATGAGATTCAAGAACACCTGCCGCAACTCAACGGGAAAGCCATGTACCTGGCCGGGCGCCGCATATCGCTTCTGCAAGGAGATATGGCCGTTCTGCAACTGCCGTTCCTGCAAGCCGACGACGTCGTCAAGCAGTTCCGTCATTGCCACGGAAATCGGTGTTTTGGATTCACGATAGAAACTCAATGTCTGGCGCGTAATGTGCGATACGCGCTGCAGTTCCTGTTCAGCCAAAGCTGCACAGTGGCGGGCCTCTTCATCAAGAGATGGATGGTTACGAAGCAGGAAGAATATATTCGTGATGGCGGCCAACGGATTGTTGATCTCGTGCGCAATAATGCCAGCCACGCGGCCCATTGCCGCGAGTTTCTCAGTCTCACGAAGCGCTTCCTCTGCCTGCAACTGGGCAGTGATATCGCGATTGACTTCGAGAACGGCATCCCCGTCGTCATTCATCGTTTTCCTGCACGCCACGATGACTTCACTGCCGTCGCGTCTCTTTTGAACTAAATTGCCTTGCCACTCCTTGTTTTCCAGCAAATCTGATTGAACGCTCTCGCGAGAGCCAGGGAATGCGGTCCGCAGAACGGTATGGAGATCCTTGCCCAGAACCTCCTCTCGCTTCCAGCCGTACAGGTGTTCGGAGCCGGAGTTCCAGTAGAGTACGCGACCAGTCAGATCTCGCATCATGATGGCTTCGGTGGCGAGTTCCAGCATCTGTGCGCGGGTGCGGAACTGTTCCTCGCGCCTGCGCAATTCGTCGGTGCGCTCATTTACGCGGATCTCGAGCTCATTATTCAGCTTCTCAAGCATTCGAGTTTTGCGGTGAAGGTCAACGAAGACGCCGATCTTGGCGCGGAGAACCTCCGGGACAACGGGGACGGATATGTAATCGACTGCACCGCTTCGGTAGCCTTGGATTTTGTCAGTATCGGTGAGGTGAACTCCGGAGATGAAGATGATCGCAGTTTTCTGAAAGCGAGGGTGCTGACGAATTACGTCGGCAAGCTCGAAACCGTCCAGGTCTGGCATGCTAACGTCCATCAGCACCACAGCGATGTCGGTCTTGAGCAGGATGCTCAATGCTTCGCTTGCTGAGGTGGCCTTGACCAGATTCTCGCCAAGGTCCGCCAGAATTACCTCGTAGCTGAGGAGTTTGGCCGGTTGATCATCGACCATGAGGATATTAACTTTAGAGTCTGCGTTCATCAATGATTCTCCACGCCCACGACTTCTGCGGTTACCGGTGCAGCCACATTCGCAGCGCTGAAAGCAACTGTTCGGTATTGACGGGTTTTGCCAGGTATTCTGACGCGCCCGCCTCCAGACATCTTTCTCGATCGCCTTTCATGGCCTTTGCGGTAAGCGCAATGATGGGAAGGCGGCGCAGGGCTGGATTCTGTCTAATGACCTGCATTGTCTCGTATCCATCCATTTCAGGCATCATAATATCCATCAACACGATCGCCAGGTCCTGGGTTGTTTCAATGGTTTCGATTGCTTCCCGGCCCGTGCCTGCTGAGAGGACAGTCATTCCGCGCCGTTCCAGAACACTGCTAAGGGCGAAGATGTTTCGGACGTCATCATCTACCACCAGCACCTTTCGTCCGGCGAGCGCTTCATCTGAACGGTGAAGCCGATCAATCATCTGCTGCTTTGACGAAGGCAATTCCGACACCACCCGATGGAGGAATAACGCTGTTTCATCGAGGAGGCGCTCCGGCGATTCAACATCTTTTACAACGACACTTCGCGCCAGGGTGTGCAGTTGCGCGTCCTCTTCGGCGGAGAGCTCCCTGCCGGTAAAGACGACAACGGGGAGGTCCTTCAACCGCGGATTGCTTCCGAGCTGTTCGAGCACATCAAACCCCGACATATCCGGCAATCTAAGGTCGAGCACTATGCAATCATAGGCTTCATGCTGGATGGCTTCCAGGGCTTCTGCGCCAGATTCGACAATCGAGATATCGATGTCCTCGTGCCCGAGTAGTTCGCGGGTGCTGAGCTGCTCCGCAGGATTGTCTTCTACCAGCAGCAGTTTTTTGCGTCGAGGTTGCGCGTACTCGCGAATTCGCGACAGGGCGGCGTTTAATTCGTCCGTAGAGGTTGGCTTGGTGACGAAAGCAAAAGCGCCGCGCGAGAGGCCATGGTGACGGTCCTCGTCGAGCGTGAGCATCTGCACGGGGATGTGGCGTGTTTTTGGATCCTGCTTCAAATGGTTCAATACTGTCCATCCGAGCATGTCTGGGAGCATCACATCCAGCGAAATGGCGGTCGGACGGTACTCGCGCGCCAAGGCCAGTGCCTCGGTACCGGTCATTGCGACGAGTACCTTGAAACCCTTGTCGCGTGAAAGGTCGCAGAGTACACGCGCATAGTGCGGATCATCTTCCACAACGAGCAATACCGAGTCGCCCTCTTCGAGGGAGTTTGCGATCGTCCTCAATTCTCGATTCCTGCTCAGCAACGGCGACGTTGGAAAGGAACATGGGAATGTTTCCTGCCGCGCCGTCCCTTTCCGTTTTGACCACGCTCGGAACTGCCGGCCCAACGTATGTCTGCGGCAAGTAGAGGGTGAACGTACTACCCTTACCGGGCTGGCTCTTAAGCTGGATCTCGCCGCCAAGCAAATTGGCGAGTTCACGACTGATGGCCAAGCCGAGGCCGGTTCCGCCGTACTTGCGGCTCGTGCCGGCATCCGCCTGCTGAAACGCTTCGAAGATAATGCGTTGTTTTTCGGGCGGTATGCCGATGCCGGTATCGGACACTTCGAAGGCAATCACGGATCCAGCGCCGCTCAGGATCGGGTGGTCCTGAGCCCACCCGCCGGTTGCAGATGACACGGAGAGTTTAACTTCCCCTTGCTCTGTGAACTTGAAAGCATTGGATAAGAGGTTCTTCAATACCTGCTGCAGGCGCTTCGAATCGGTAACCAGGCTGCGACCCATCCTGGGATCATTTGAGACATCAAACGAGAGCCTGCGGTTCTCGGCTTCATGCCGGAACGGACGCGCAACGGTTTCAAGCAATGTACCGAAGAATACTTCTTCGGCCTCGACGGACACGGTGCCTGACTCGATTTTGGAAAGATCGAGAATGTCGCTGATCAGGTTGAGCAGGTCAGTCCCGGCACCGTGAATGGTGCGTGCAAACTCGACCTGTTTCGGATTCAAGCTGCCGTCGGGATTTTCCGCCAACTGCTGGCCGAGTACCAGGATCGAGTTGAGCGGGGTCCGCAATTCGTGCGACATGTTCGCAAGGAATTCGGACTTGTATTTCGATGTGAGCGCCAGTTCACGCGCCTTTTCTTCCAGTGCGCGTCGAGCTTGTTCGATCTCCTGATTTTTGCGCTCCACCTCGTAATTTTGTTCGGCGAGCTGCTGCGCCTTTTGCGCCAACTGTTCGTTGGTCTGCTGCAGTTCCTTCTGCTGGGTCTGCAGTTCAGTCGCGAGCTGTTGCGACTGCTTGAGGAGGCCTTCGGTCTGCATCGTGGCTTCGATCGAGTTGAGCACGATGCCGATGGAAGACGTGAGCTGTTCGAGGAAGGCAAGCTGCGAAGCCGTGAACGAGCTCAGGCTGGCAAGTTCAATGACCGCCTTGACGCGATCTTCGAAGAGAACCGGCAGCACAATTACATTTTTGGGAACCGCCTTAAACAGGCCTGAACGGATCGGCGATGTCTTTTTGGGCAGTTCAGTGATCAACATGCGACGCTTCTCAAATGCGCACTGACCGACCAGCCCTTCACCGATGCGAACTTCCGTCACATAGCCGTCCGGGGTATCCGCAAACGTCGACAGCAATACCAAGCCTGATTCTTCTCCACCCATCTGGTAGATCACGCCTTGTTGTGCGTTGATCAGCGGAGCTAGTTCCGACAGCAGCATACGGCCGACGGTGGCGAGGTCGCGCTGGCCTTGCAGCATACCGGTGAAGCGCGCGAGGTTCGTCTTGAGCCAGTCCTGCTCGGTGTTTCGATCCGTCGTCAGGCGAAGGTTATCAATCATCGTGTTGATGTTGTCTTTGAGCTCAGCCACTTCGCCGCGGGCTTCCACCTGGATGGATCGAGTAAGGTCGCCCTTGGTTACGGCCGTTGCCACTTCAGCGATTGCGCGCACCTGGTTGGTAAGGTTGTCGGCCAGCAGGTTGACGTTGCCGGTGAGGTCCTTCCAGGTGCCAGCGGCGCCGGGCACGTTCGCCTGTCCGCCAAGCCTGCCTTCGACTCCGACTTCGCGGGCAACCGTTGTGACCTGGTCAGCAAAGGTCGCCAGCGTGTCAGTCATATTGTTGATAGTCTCGGCGAGGGCTGCCACTTCGCCCTTTGCATTCACCGTGAGCTTCTGGTTGAGCGCGCCGTTCGCAACCGCGGTAACTACCTTCACGATGCCGCGGACCTGCTCCGTCAGGTTGACAGCCATCACATTGACGTTGTCGGTGAGGTCCTTCCATGTTCCCGCGACGCCGGGCACCATTGCCTGACCACCGAGCTTGCCGTCGGTTCCCACTTCGCGGGCGACGCGCGTCACTTCGGCAGCAAACGCATTCAGCTGATCCACCATCGTGTTGATGGTGTCTTTGAGTTCAAGAATTTCGCCCTTCACGTCGACGGTGATTTTGCGGGAGAGGTCACCGCGGGCTACGGCGGTTGTCACCTCGGCGATGTTTCGTACTTGCGCCGTGAGATTGCCGGCCATCGAGTTTACTGAGTCGGTCAAATCCTTCCAGGTGCCAGCTACGCCCGGCACGTTCGCCTGACCGCCAAGACGCCCTTCAGAACCTACTTCTCGGGCCACGCGCGTTACTTCCGCGGCGAACGATCGCAACTGCTCAACCATGGTGTTCAGGGTTTCCTTGAGCTGCAGAATCTCACCCCGGACGTCCACGGTGATCTTGCGGCTCAAGTCGCCATTCGCAATCGCGGTTGCCACTTCAGCGATGTTTCTCACCTGTGCGGTGAGATTGCCAGCCATGAAGTTGACCGAGTCTGTAAGGTCTTTCCATGTGCCGGCGACTCCGGGCACTTGTGCCTGGCCGCCAAGCTTACCGTCAGTGCCCACTTCGCGGGCGACGCGTGTCACTTCACCTGCGAAGGCGTTGAGCTGATCAACCATGGTGTTGATGGTGTTTCTCAGCTCCAGGATTTCGCCCTTGACGTCGACTGTGATTTTGCGGGAAAGGTCTCCGCGGGCGACGGCGGTTGTGACCTCGGCGATGTTTCGCACCTGAGCTGTCAAGTTGCCGGCCATCGAGTTTACGGAGTCGGTCAGATCCTTCCAGGTACCGGCGACGCCGGGGACGTTCGCCTGTCCACCGAGTCTTCCTTCGGTGCCCACTTCGCGAGCCACGCGCGTAACTTCGCCGGCGAAACGGTTCAGCTGGTCCACCATCGTGTTGATGGTTTCTTTGAGCAGCAGAATCTCGCCGCTGACGTTCACCGTGATCTTCTTCGAGAGGTCGCCATTTGCAATGGCGGTGGATACTTCGGCGATGTTTCTCACCTGGCCAGTGAGGTTCGAAGCCATGGAGTTCACGGAATCCGTAAGGTCTTTCCACGTGCCTCCGACGCCCGGAACCTGTGCCTGTCCGCCAAGCTTGCCATCGGTGCCGACTTCGCGCGCGACGCGCGTCACTTCGCCCGCAAACGCGTTGAGCTGATCCACCATGGTGTTGAGCGTGTCTTTAAGTTCGAGAATCTCGCCCTTCACGTCGACGGTGATTTTGCGCGACAAGTCGCCGCGAGCTACTGCGGTGGCCACTTCGGCGATGTTTCTCACCTGGCCGGTGAGGTTCGACGCCATGAAATTGACGTTGTCGGTGAGGTCTTTCCATGTGCCCGCAACACCCGGTACCTGGGCCTGACCGCCGAGCTTGCCGTCGGTACCTACTTCACGCGCCACGCGCGTAACTTCGCCCGCGAAGGCATTGAGCTGATCCACCATCGTGTTGATGGTGTTCTTCAATTCGAGAATTTCACCCTTCACGTCGACCGTGATTTTGCGAGAGAGGTCTCCACGAGCTACGGCTGTTGTGACCTCGGCGATGTTTCTAACCTGAGCCGTCAGGTTGCCGGCCATTGAATTTACCGAATCCGTGAGATCCTTCCAGGTGCCGGCAACGCCAGGAACGTTCGCTTGTCCGCCCAACCGGCCTTCGGTGCCGACCTCGCGCGCGACGCGTGTCACTTCACCAGCGAACCTGTTCAGCTGATCCACCATCGTGTTCAGCGTCTCTTTGAGCTGCAGAATCTCGCCGCGGACGTCCACTGTGATCTTGCGCGAGAGATCGCCGTTGGCGATGGCTGTGGCCACCTCGGCGATGTTTCGCACCTGGCCCGTCAGGTTGCCGGCCATGAAGTTCACGTTGTCCGTAAGATCTTTCCATGTGCCGGCTACGCCAGGCACGTTTGCCTGTCCGCCAAGCTTGCCTTCCGTACCGACTTCACGGGCGACACGAGTTACTTCGCCGGCAAAGGCGTTGAGCTGATCGACCATCGTGTTGATGGTGTCTTTCAATTCCAGGATTTCGCCCTTGACGTCGACGGTGATTTTGCGGGAAAGGTCTCCGCGGGCGACGGCGGTTGTAACCTCGGCGATATTTCTTACCTGAGCAGTCAGGTTGCCGGCCATCGCATTTACTGAGTCGGTAAGATCCTTCCAGGTTCCCGCGACGCCGGGCACCACAGCCTGTCCGCCGAGCTTTCCGTCCGTGCCGACTTCGCGGGCCACGCGCGTAACTTCCGACGCAAACGATCTGAGTTGGTCCACCATCGTATTGATGGCTTCTTTGAGCTGAAGAATTTCGCCGCGCACATCGACTGTGATTTTGCGGGAAAGGTCACCCGAGGCCACCGCCGTAGCCACCTCTGCGATGTTGCGGACCTGGCCGGTGAGGTTAGAGGCCATCGAGTTGACCGAATCTGTGAGGTCTTTCCACGTACCGGCGACGCCGGGCACCATGGCTTGTCCGCCGAGCTTTCCGTCTGTACCCACTTCGCGGGCCACGCGGGTTACTTCCGCGGTGAAGACGCCCAGCTGCTGGATCATGGTGTTTACGATATTGGCGGATCGTAAGAACTCGCCCTCAAGTGGCCGTCCATCCACATCGAGCCGGACGGTCTGGGTGAGGTTGCCTTGTGCCACAGCAGCGATGGCGCGGGTTACTTCGGTCGTTGGCCTAAGGAGATCCTCGACCAGCGTGTTGACCGAGACCTCCATGTCATCCCAGGCCCCCCGACGGTGCTCCACCCTTATGCGTTCGCGTGTTCTGCCTTCCTTGCCGACGGTCTGGCCAACTCTTTTCAACTCGAAGGCCATCTGTTCGTTTGCGGTCACAATCTCATTGAAGTTGTCGGCAATTTTGCCAGGCAGGCCCGTCCATGAAACCGGCAGGCGCACGCTAAAGTCGCCGTTCTTCATCGTTTGCAAGCACTGGAGAATGGTGGTCAGACACTCGGCCACCGGAGGTTCCAGCGCGTTGACAGGGAAGTGATCGTCTCCGTCTTGCCCTCTATGGGGCGTCTCAATCGTGGTAGACATTCTGGTGAGCTCCGAGGAGGTCCTGCAATCCCCTAGAAAGCGCGACGTCCCCCTAAAAACAGACCTTCCCGTCGCAAATTGGTGGATTGCAGCGAAGAAATAGATGCGGCATTTGGAATTTGGGTTGCCCGTAGCCCTCCCCAAAGCGGTGCTGGCTTGGGAGGAAGGCCGAAAAGGGCGGAAACAGCGACCCATGGAAATTGAGTGCCCAGCCAGGGCATTTCAGAGGGGCGGGTGCCTTCCCGACAGAACGAAACTGCATCCAATTTAGACGCGGGTTGAGGGGAATCTGCGGATTCTATCCAATTTTGAGGCGAAAAGCATGCCGAGAGTTCTGGGAGTCAACGTGTCGGCCTCCAGTTATGGCGAGGTAGTGGACAAGTGCACGGTTTGGGCTCGCAATTCAGAATCACGTACGGTTTTGTTTGTCAGCATGCACGGGATTATGGAGGCGCACGATCATCCGGAGTTTCGCGCGGCGATGAACACCGCAGACCTTGCCAATCCGGACGGCATGCCGGTGGTTTGGGCACTACGGGCTTTTGGAGCCCGGCACGCCGATCGCGTCTATGGGCCCGATACGACCGTGGCCCTCTTGCGGGCGGCACAAAAGTCTCAAATTCCGATCGGATTCTACGGCGGCGATGACGCCACTCTTTCGGCCCTGATCCATCAGGTTGGCCTGCAATATCCCGGCATCAACGTTGTTTTTGCAATGTCTCCTCCTTTTCGAAAGCTGACGCAGGAAGAGGACGAGGCCATTGTCGGTCAGATCAATCAGTCCGGGGCTCGGTGGCTTTTTGTCGGACTAGGCTGCCCTAAGCAGGAGAATTGGGTTTTTGCTCATAAGGGGAGAATTCCAGCGGTCCTGCTCGCGGTCGGCGCCGCATTCGACTTTCTTGCCGGCACAAAACCACAAGCTCCGCGATGGATGATGCGCAATGGACTTGAATGGGCTTTTCGCCTGGCATCGGAACCGCGTCGTCTCGCAGGACGCTATTTCAAGAATATTCCGCGCTTCATGGTGTTGGTGGCGCGGCAATGGCTCAGCGAGGGCAGTGGCCAGACAGTCAATGCCGGGCGAAGCGAGCGGCTGGCGCCCTAAATCTGGATGAAGGGCATGCTCCACGGCAAGCCCAGCGGGCTACGACTTCATCTCTGCCGCGCCCTGGATCGTGCTTTTTTGTGGGGTGGCTGACACCCGCAGCCAGGCGATTACGAGATAGATGAGATTGCAGGCCTGTCCGGCCAAAGCCGCCATCATAATGCCAAGGGCGCCATACGCACGCACCATCGGATAGACCAGCGAGATGCTGGCAATCCCCGCCGCCACCGATGCGAAGAGTATCGGCCGCGTGTTTTCCATCGTACGGAACAAGAAGGTCAGCTGCCGGATTGGCCACGCCAGCAGGAAATAGAGCAGTTGCAGATTTAGTACACCGGCGTACTCACGCAATTGATGGCCGTAGAAGAAGGAAAGGAAACGCCCAGAGAGCAACGCAGCTACTGAGAACAAGGCGAGCAAGACAACAAAGCCCGCGGCGCCGAACTTGAAGAGGAACCTCGCGGTTTGGTGTATGCCCCCCTTTCGCATCTCTTCCGCGGCCCGGATCGGCACTATATTTTCCATTGCCTGGAAGGCTACATTCACCGGCCCGATCACATTTTGCGTTGCTCGAACACCGCCAGCAGCCTGGGGTCCTGCCACGCTTGCGCCGACCAGCATGGCGCCCTGGTACACGAGCCACTGCAACTGATTGGCGACGCCAAGATCGATTGACAGGGAGCGAATCCTGCGCCAGGCATTGCGAGTGTCGGAGGCGTGACTGCCAAGTCGCTCCTGTATCATGCCGGCAAAAAATGCAACGCCAGACGTGATCGCGATAGCCCAGAATGCGGTCGCGATTGTGAGCCAGTGCATCGCCCACAGCAATGAGAGCGCGACGACCTGACCTACGTAACTCAGGGTGTCATTCCACACGGAGTGGGCAGCTTTTCCGACAGTGAAGTAGTAGCGCCGCAACCAATCCTGCATAAGGAACATTGCGACGCTTGCAGAGAAGGGAAAGAGGATATTCGAGGGCACCGAACTCCTGTCGAATATCCCATAGAGGAAGGTTGTTGCGACGGCGCCGACGGTTGCGAGAGCACAGAAAACGAGCTGAACCCCATACACGCCACGCACGAATCGCCGTCGCTCATCATCGGTAACGCAAAGCGCGCCGAGGGTGATCATCGGTGACGAGATGAAGCTGAGTTGGATGCTGTTTGCAAGCAGCAGAATCACATAGGCAACGGTGAATTTGCCGAAGGAAACAAGGCCGAGGCCCCTTACGAGGATGATCCCAGTAAGGAAATTCGAGCCGCTGACCAGGATCTGGTCGACGACCGTCTTCGCACTTCGGCCGGTTGTAACCTGCTGAACGCTTATCCCTCGAAAACGCACTAACTTTAGACTCCGCTTTCCGTCAGCAATCGAGCATGGATTGCGCGGGGCAATGCCAAGCAGCGTGAGGATCAGATTGTCAAAACCCCAATGCCCATGGCCCGATCGCCAGTCACGTGGATAAACTCCCTGTGCCGGTAGTTCGGCTTGAGTTCCGACCACAAGCGATGAACTTCGCGCGATCCGCCGGATTCAGCGATGTCATGGAACGCAATTAGTCCGCCTTCACGGACCAGCGGCGAGTACATCATGAAGTCTTCTCGTACGCCCTCGTAGGAGTGGTCACCATCGATAAATAGAAAGTCGAGTTCATGTCCACGGAGAATACCGCGGATCGTATCGAGAGTCTCGTGAAGATGTGAATTTTCACGGACCATGAACAGCGACTTGCCATTCCGAACGAACTTGCGAAGGAGTGGCTTTTGTAGCGTTCCGTAGACCTTTCCGAACAAAGTCGAGTGGAAATCAAGACTGATGACAGTGGCTCCGGGCAGTGCTAATTGCGAGAAGACAAACAGCGTTCCGCCGCGAAACGTACCGATCTCCATAATGTACTTGCAGTTTTGTTCCTGCACCATCTTGGCGAGTTCGAGGAATTCCGAGCGGATCTGTTGCGATTGAATAGCGGGGCAACTCAGGGAGATATCGACCAGTTCTGCAGGTGTAACGGTTTCCGGAATGTTCTCAATTGTTCGCAGCAGCGGCGGTACAGATGACAGGCTGCGAATGGCCTCTGAAACTCTCATGCGTTCTCCTTGAACAAAGCTGAACTTGAAAAAAACCCTAACCAGCAACCTGCTGACGCGGCAGAAGCGCTTCAGAGCTCCAGCGAATCGGCTTTGGAAGCGGAACGCGTTGTCGCGTTCGTTCCCTTACGAGATCGATATTCGTGATGATGCATAGAAATATGGCGACTTCATATCCCATCCATCCGAGCAAGCCGGTGGACATAATCGTTGTCATCCACACGTGAATAATGAGCACGTATGTGCCCGCATACTCGGGATGCGCGTTCCAGGCGCTCCAAGATCGAAATGAAGCTACAACCAGGAGGATGGAGGCAATCAGAAATCCGATGATGCCGAGCCCGGTCAGAACCTCGAGGAAGCCGTTATGCAGGGAACTCATCTCCTCGAGGTACATATTTCCAATGTGAGAGATGACCATTTTGCCCCCGACTCCGCCGCCGACGCCGAGGAGGGGGTATCTCTCAAACTGCCTAACGGCTGCCGTCCACACCACCGTGCGGCCGCTGAGAGTAACAAAGCTGGACTGTGCCTGATGGCCCTGGAGACGGTTGACGATTTCTGTAGAAAAGAGAAACCCCATGACCCCTACGCCGGCTACGCAGAGAAAACCAATCACCTTCGAGCGTTTGAAGATAACGAGGAGAACCGAAAGCAGCAGAATTCCGAAGGACGTGCGGCTGGCAGAGAAGCTGAACAAGACAAGGCCGAACAAGAGTTGCGGAAAGGCGGATTTGCCGCGAATTCTATGAGCCTGCCACTCGGCGATCACGACCAGAATGATGGCGCTGGCAACGTACCCGAGGCCATTTCCTGACAGGAAGGGTGCTTGCGCCGTGGTGTTACTGATCAGCCCGGGGCGGTGTTGAACAAATGCCGGGATGCGCATGCAAAACCCAATCACTGTGAGCGTGGCCAGCATCGACATTGTGAGAAGCGTGATCTGACGCAGCCCTTCAGTCCGTGGAAGTCCGTCTGGCCCACGCGAGGCCTCAAAGAAGACGATTCCGGCAAGAACCAATTCTCCGCTTTTGCCAAGCGTCTGAATCGGGATGTGTGACCAGATTGTGGATAGAAAATAGAGGCCAGAAAAAGCGAAATAACCAAACCGTAGATCTGTCGTTCGGATCGGCGCGAGTTTGGGGCGGAAGAGCAGAACCAGAAACGCGATGATAATTGCGGGGGTACGAATGAGGAGAATTGCAGTGGAACTGCTGTGTCCGGCCCCCGGACCAGAGGAGTCCTCCACCTGAAGCATGGCGCCCATAAGCAGACAAAAGAGGGCTATGCCCGGGAGCCCGGTAACTCTAAAAGCCGAACTCCATGATCTTAGATTCCAGGGGAGGACCGAGAAAGCCATCATGTACGTTCCTTATGTGACTCAGTGAGTGACGTAGATTGCTGCTGCCGTGGTCTGCGCAACCAGCCCGGTAGTAGAACTAAGCACTGTTTTGAATCGACTCACGGGTACATAGACGATGTCTCCGGCTGCGAGACTCAGGGGCACTTCCTTTCCGTCCATTATTTTCTTGTAGGAGACCGGGATCTCAACCATTTTCCCATCGGGTTGTTTCTGTACCACGCGAAGAGCGCCGACCTGTGCCTGAAGAGCAAGACCCTGAGCAAGCGAGATGGCCTGAGCCACGTTCAATTCACCCTGCTCTTGCATCGCATATCCGCCCGGGCGATTGACCGCACCCAGGACGTAAACGATGCCGGCCCGTTTCACGATCACGGTATCGCCGGGGTGGACCATGACGTCGCGAATTTGCGATGCGTCACCGCCGCGAGCGTAGTGATAATCCTTGGAAGGAGGGTCGCCGTCAGCACGCTTCAGCTCGATGACGTTGCCAGCGAGACCCGTTTCACCACCCGTCATGCCAATTACATCGAGCAGGCTGTGGGGTTTGAGAAGTTCAACTTTACCGGGATTCTGGACCTCGCCAATCACTGTCGCGGTAGTGGAAGCGAATTGCTGAACATCGATGGTGACTTGAGGATTTCTGAGGATTCCCTGATCCTTGAATGCTTTTTCCAGCGCAACCTTTGCTTCGACAACGGTGGTGCCTGCAACGTGAACAGGCTTGAGAAACGGCACATTCAGGTTTCCTTCGTTATCGACGCGGGTGGGACCAGAGAAATCCGGCTCGTCGTATACGACGATATTTAACAGGAAGCCTGGAGCAAGTTTGAGACTGGCAAAGTCTTCGGGAACGCTAAGGACGGAACCTGGCGAGTTTGTGTTCGATGATTGTCGATTGTCCTGTTGCAATTGGGGTTGCTGCTGAGAGTTGTTGGATGGAACCGATTGCCCGAAGGAAACGCAACCGGTCGCAAGCACGAGCCCCAAAGCGCCGGCCAGCCCGGCTCCGACAACAGTACGCGGAAAAACGGCCTTTAGACTAAGCATCGAAGTACTCTCCATTTCCGTGATAGCCATAAGCGTCGAAGTAATCAATCGAACTGGTGTCAACGCCATTGAGGACGATTCCTACTGCGCGGGAGCCGCTCATTTCGAGAACAGACGAAAGGCTCTTGAGGACAGTGCGAGTTGTCTGGCGAGCGCGTACCACTGCGATTGTGGCGGCAAACTTCTCAGAAAGAACTCGTGCATCGGTGAGCAACAGAATTGGTGGGCTATCCGCGATGATCAGATCGTATTGACCGCTGAGCGTGGAGAGAAGTTGATCGAATTCTGAAGACTCCAGCAATTCGGCGGAGGCAATAGTCTCAGATCCCGCAGTGAGCAGAGAGAGAGTGGAAAGTGTGCGATGGGGATAGGTGCAAGCCGACACGGTCGCCTTCCCTATGAGTACGTCGCTCAGGCCAGGAGAACAGGGCCGGTCAAAAAACTCATGCAGGTGAGGCTTACGCATATCCGCATCCAGGAGGAGCACGCGTTTGCCCGACAAAGCAAAAGCCACCGCAGTGTTGTAGGCAACCGTCGATTTTCCTTCGCCAAAGAGCGGACTGGTAACGAGCAAAGTGCGCAATCTCTGAGAATGAGACGCGACCTGGATCGCAGTGCGAAGCGAGCGAAAAGACTCAGCGCTTGCAGAGCGAGGATCTGTAATGAGCGGGCTTGATTCGGATGTCGAATCCGCCGATCCCAGCCGCGAGGACAGAGATCGCACGGCAGGGGAAGCAGGGATATTGCCCAACATCGGGAGGTTTGCACCGCTCTGCAACTGCAACGCGACAGTGACAGTGTCATCCATGTGTTCGCGGATAAAAGCAGAGGTAACCCCCGTAAAGAGTCCGGTGATCAGACCAAGCGCGAGATAGAGCGGCGGATTCGGTTTCTTCGGCTTCGAAGGTGGGCGGGCGGGATCGGCCACGCTGATGTTCGTGGCTCGGAGAGCTGCCTGGATGTTTAGTTCTTTCAGCTTGCCGTACAGCGAATCATAGAGCTGCCTGCTTGCCACAGCCTCTTGCGAGAGAGCCTGGAGCTTTACCGCGCTCACATTCAATGTTCCGGCTCGCTGCTGGGCATCTTCAACCGCCTTTCGAATACCATCCTCCCTCTGGGCGGCAAACAAGAACTCCTGGTGGGCGCGCTCGTTGATTCGCGTGACTTCCTCCCCGATTTGCCCGTTGAGAGTGTCGAGCTGGCTTTTGGTTTGGATCAGATGCTGGTTGTTTGGCCCATACTTGGTCAGCATTTCGTTGTAGGTGACGCGGAGCGCAGCTTGCTGCTGGCGGAAACTGCGCAGCAGTTCCAGACTGGAGCCGGAAACTGCGTTCTCAGCCGCTGGACTACTCAAACCTGATCCGGAGTTGGCGGCAATCGATGCCACCGCTTCCGGGTCATGGTTGAGCGTGAGCTTATAAATCGCCTCTTTTGCGATGCGGTCGGTGATTGCGATCGTGAGCTGCTGATTGAGGGAATCAAGCGCGTCGAGTGCCGGAACGTGCGTGGTGCCGGTAGATCCGCCAGTCTCGCCAAGCGCTGCCAGCACCATGCCATTCAATCCGCTCTCCTGCTGAAAGGCGGCGAGCTTTTCCTGGGAGTTGTCGTAGTTCGTTTTCAACTCGTCCAATTGATCCGTGAGCCATCGCTGCGCGTCCGATGTCGCCTGCGCACGTGCTTCATACGTGACATATTCCTGCACAATTGCGTTTGCGATTTGAGCAGCACGGTCGGGATTGGGATTCAGATATTCAACCGTGATAAGCCGAGTGTCAGGCGTGTTTTCAATTTTCAACTTCTTCTGAAATATCCCCAGGATTCGATCCCGGGTGTAGGGTGCCTGATCGAGAGGCAAGCCTCGCCGCATCTCATCTTCAATGCGAGCGTTGGTGCCGGTTACATAGCCCATGAGAGATGGCTTGAACTTGAAGGGGGTTTCGTTTTGCAAGTGAAGATCCTGCACAACGGCAAGAAGGACATTTGAGCTCTGGAGCACGGACATGTGAGTCGCAATGTCGGACTTGACCGCATCCATAGTCGAGGGCAACGGATCAGAGTTCATGCGCAGGCTGGTTTCTGCCGCATCGATTTTGTGAACCTCAATCGTCGCGACGCCAAGGTATTGGCGGCTCATCATCGCGCACGCGCCGACCGCCAACAAGGTGCCCACGAGACCCGCAGCCCAAATCGACTTTTTGCGTTTTCGAATGACGCTCCAGATACCCTTGAGCGATTCTCCCTCGCCAAATCGAAATGAGAAGTCATCCGCCCGCCTTGTTTCTGCATGGGCAGGCAGATATGGAGCGAGAATTCCCTTGGTGGGATCATTAGATAGAGACATTGGCTAGGAGCCTCCTTTACTGGCTACTTCGTCTAGTCTGAAGAGCGACTTGTTGTCGCTCTCTAAAAAAACTGCGTTATGTAGCGCCAATCTCAAAGCAGACTTCAAGTGAGTGCCAGGACTGGGCTGGGACTGGCCGTATTCCTCGCGACCAGAACAGATTGATAAATATCGAGCAATTGCGAGAAATTTCTCTCGCCTGTGTAGTGTGATTCGAATGCGCGACGGGCTTGCATGCGCATCCCTCGCAGCGTGGATGACTGCATCAGGTTCCGAATGCAATTACGGAGTTGGACCGGGTCGCCAGCAGGGAAAAGAGCGCCGGTTTCCCCAGGAGTGATCATCTCCGGGTAGCAACCAATTTGGGATGCGATGACCGGCGTGCCGACTGCGAACGATTCAATGACGACACGCGGCATTCCTTCGTACCATTGCGACGGACAAATGAGGGCTGACGCATCTCGCATCAAGCCCAGGATGTCTTCACTGCTTTTCGGCCCAACGAAGCAAACATTGCTCATCGAGGCGGCCGCTTGTTTTACTTCGTTCAGGAGCGGACCGTCCCCCGCGATGTTTAGCTGCGGGAGATCGGGATTGTCCTTCCAACACCCGAGGAGAACGCGTAGGCCTTTTTCTTCCGTCAGCCTTCCCGCATACAGCATGTAGTTGCCCAGACCGAGACCTATCTCCGGATCGGGTGACACAAAGTTGGGCTTTACCACGATGTGTTGTGCCGGGATACCGCCTTCGATCAACTTGTTGCGCGCAAATCCAGACAGCGCTATGAATCTGTCCACCGTTCTCGTCCAGGTACCGCTCGACCAGTGCGCAACCATTGCGCCGGTCGCTACTGCGCTGCCTATTCTGCTTTCCCGGTAGCACGCGTGAACAATTCCGGGCAGACGCAGAGTCGATCCAATGCAGTCTTCGCACACGTGCCCATCTCGGAAGAGGATGGCTGAGACGCAGAGCAGACGGAAATTGTGCAAAGTGTGAACGGCGGGTACACCTGCAGCGCGGCAGATCTTGAAGATCGAGGGAGAAAGCGAGGCAAACCAGTTGTGAACGTGAACAACGTCAGGCCGAAATTCTTGCAGGACGTTTTTGAATTCCGACTGCGCAGTTGTCGGAACTCCGAACTGTCCGAGAGAAACGCGCACTTTCGGAATGAATCCCTGGATGGCGTCATTGTCGGCATCAAAGCGCAGGACCTCAATGCCGCCCGATGCGAGCAGTCGAGATTCCGCTTCGACGACAGCGTCTTCTCCGCCGCGCTGCTGATACCGGTTATGGACCATCAGAATTCTCATTGTTCCCCTATGCCGCAGTTGCGGGAGCAGCCGCATGGATGAACCGCTATCAAGATTCCGAATAGGCCAAAGCGAACGAAGGAATGGCGCGAACCCGCATCAAACACCTTTCGCCGCATAAACGAGCGTGTGAAGCAGAATGGCGAAGTCCATCAAGATTGTCCGATTCTGTATGTAATAGAGGTCGTATTCAATCGACTGATGGATGGCAAATTTACGATCGGCGCTGAGCTGCCAGAGGCCAGTAATCCCTTGCGGAACCGTGAGCCGTGTTGCTTCCCAAGGACCATATTCCTCGGTGATGAACGGCATTTCGGGACGGGGTCCGACCAGGGTCATATCGCCTTTCAGGACATTGATGAGTTGAGGGAGCTCATCGAGACTGGTTTTACGAAGGATCCTTCCAACTCGGGTGATGCGGACGTCAGTATGCTCGTCGGGGGAGCGCGCGTATTTTGGGGCGTCCACTTTCATGCTGCGAAACTTCAGAATTTGAAAAAGCTTCCCGTTGCATCCGACGCGAGTCTGCCGGAAGAATATTGGCCCTTTGGATTCGCAACGAATGGCGGCAGCCACGAGCAGCCATACTGGAAAACTCAGGAAAATCAGCGTGGCAGCGGAGGCCATATCAAGCAGGCGCTTCAAGAAGCGATAGAGAATGCCGGGATCGTTTGGTTCCGTAGTTGCGATGAAGAGGCCGTCCATTTCCCACACGCGCGTGGGGCACTTGTTCACCACGATCTCCTGATCATCCACGAAAGACAGGGCGCAGCCGGCTGATTGAGCGGTCTCACGGATGTGCCGGAGTCCTTGCTCCGGAATCGTCGAGTCACAGACGAAAATGTCGCTGATCTGGAGATGCCGCAGCATGTCAATACTGATTGCCTCGTGAAAGACGGGGCGGGAATCGCGCTGGAAATAGTCGTAGCTGTAGATCGTGTCGTTGCTGTCCTGATCGCTGCCAATGAATCCGATTGGCTGTATGCCAAGCATTGGCGACTGAAGGGCTCCGGTGAAGAACCGGCGTGCGGTCCGTCGAGAACCGTAAATCAGGCAGCGCCTCTGCGGAATAGCTGCTCCGAAATGCAGGCGAATGCGTTCAAGCAGCCAAACGCGTCCGATTGCCAAAAAGACGGTGCCCAGAACCCACGCACCCAGCATGGCCATTCGCGGTACCGGATATCTGGCAACAATGCAGATCACCAGACTGATCATGATTGCTTTAATGGACACGCGGAGGACAGTTTCGGTTTCCTTGACATGAAGAAGGCTGCAGACGCGGGGATAAGCGTTATCGCTCTGAAGCAGGAAAAGAACAAGACCTGTATAAATTGAAGATCCAATGAGAAGGTGCTCTGAACTCAACTCGAAAGCTTGCGTGCGCTGGAGAAGATGGCCTAGAGTTCCACCGATCATCGTTCCAGTGAGGAGAAGGACCAGATCAGCAGCGACCCGAGCGATAGGAACTGAAAGCTGCGAGGGAGACCACTCGACTGCGGGTTTCGCTTGAACGGCGACGTTGATCGGGATTGGCTCGGCCCGCTCGCTGTTTTCGGGCCGGTATGGAATAGCGTTCGTATTCATCCGCAATGCCTCAAAGAGATGGAGGGAAGCGCCTCGAAAGGGGAGCACGCTAGAATTGACAGCTTCGGTCCGCCAGGGTTCATAAGCGCACAGATTTAAGGCTCATTTTGGGCAGCTCAATGCATTCCGGGTCTGTTGTTTACGGCCTTGTTAGATTGCATTTCTTATCGAGCGACTTACTTCTCAAGCCGTTCAATTCAGATGACCGCTCCGGAGCAGCCAACAGGCAGCGGAGCGGAGCAAAAAAGGTAAATGATGCAGAGCTCCTTACTGAAAACAGGAGGCGAATACTCGATTTGATGCGAACAAACTGTGTAGGTTTGATTGGGTAGGGAAGAAAATTACAGAATGATGAATTTTTGTTGGGATCGTCCAGTTGGAGTAGCGGGCTAGTCTGAATGTGCCAGTTCGGAACCGCATCCTATGGCAGTGCAGGCAATTACTCGAAGGGCGAGGTGGAGAAATGCCGGGGGAAAATTCATGCGATCGGCTGCAATGGTTCTTTGTGCCGCTCTGGCCGGCTTCGCGGCTATCGGAGCTACACCGATCGCAAAAGCTGACAGGCAGGAACCGGTCGAAATGCGCTCTGTCCATTTCTCTCGGGAATTCATGGGCATGCATACGTTGTCTCCTGCTCGCCATTGGCCGGACGTGCCATTCGGCAGCATCCGACCAGCAGGAACGTCGTGGGGAGCGCTCGAGCCCGCGAAGGGCGAATTCGACTGGCACTCCCTCGATACGTGGGTAAGCCAGTCTGAAGCACACCACGTTCAACTGGATTATGTATTTGTGAATACGCCCAGGTGGGCAAGTTCCCGTCCCGACGAGCCCTGCCCCGGAGGCAGATTCGGCTGTGCGGCTCCTCCGAACCTTGAGGCGTGGAGAGAATTTGTCACCACCCTGGTAACACGGTACAGAGGCAAGATCTCGAGCTATGAGCTTTGGAATGAGCCGAATGGTTCGGGGTTCTGGACGGGTACGCCAAAGCAGATGGTAGAACTGGCAGCGGTCGCTTATCCGATTATCAAAAAGATCGATCCCTCTGCTCTTGTAACAACTCCAGGGGTTTCATCTTCAGGATGGCCGCTCTCTCACGACGCATGGCTGGATCAGTATCTTGCTGCGGGGGGAGGGAACTACGCCGATGTAATTGCATGGCATGGTTACGCGGGCCGGAACGATCGCCCGGCATTGCCTCCCGAAGGCCTGGCGGAGCAGATAGTGGCTCTCAAGAAGGTTCTCGTCAAGCATGGTCTCAGCAAACTTCCAATTTGGAACACCGAAGGAGGCTGGGGCAAAGACGCGCAACTTCCAGACGAGAGAGCACAGGCAGCGTTCTTAGTGAAGTGGTACATGATCAATTTCACTAATGGAATTGCCCGCGCATATTGGTATCAGTGGGATAACCCGGAGTGGGGTACGCTATGGCGCGCGGCAGACGGTATGACTCCTGCGGGAAATGCGGCCCGACAAGTTGCGGAGTGGCTGAGTGGAGTATCAGAAGCCGCGCCATGCCGACAGATGCGCGGGACAAAGATCTGGGTATGCGATCTGAAAAAGAGCCGAACTCTTTATCAAGTAGTTTGGAGTTCTTCAGGCGACGCAACGCTTGAAAACACTCAGAACCTGGTCTCGGTCACAGAATTCGGAGGCAAACCACAGAAATTCGACTCCAAGCCTGTCACCGTCACCTCGGAGCCCCTTCTGCTGGAGTACGCCCCTTGAACTAGAAGCGGAGCCCACATTTCCATATGGGCCCCGGATCTTCAAGTTATTTGAGCGTGATCGCCTGAACCGAATAGGGCGGAACCTCGATCGATACCGTTCGGCTAGTGCCCTGCGAGGCGAAGGAGATCGGTGTTGAATTGATGCGCGAGCCGCCCTCTATTTGATAGAGAGTCCCCTGCGTGTCGCTGAATCCAGGATTGGCCAACGTAAACGAGATTTGCGGATAGGACGTTGAGGTTGGGTTGACTACCAGGACTACATCCTGAGTCGCTGTGTAGAAAGCTGTTGTGGCCAGGCCGCCTCCGCCGGTTGGGGCTGAGATGCTTTTTGCCAAATGCCCGCCGTTCACCATGCCGAGGTAGTCGGGCGAACTTAGCAGTTGATAGGGATAGTACTGCGGATACGGAACGGGATTTGCCCCAGCGGAGTAGAGGCAGTCCATGTTCGAGTCGATGACTCCGACGAGGCAGAAGTACGGATAAGCATTGCCGGCGAAGTAGTAGAGTTTGTCGGGTACGCGGGCGCTTCCACGATAGACCGCATCCAGCATATCGGTTACATAAAGGGCATTGAAAAGGGGCGCGTAGGTTTTGTCGTTTTTGCAGCAATCCTGGAGGAAGGCCCAATTTGAATTGAATTCTGAAACGTAAATTGGCGTCTTGGCTCCGCCTGGCTGTTTGCCGAGCGCAACCTGGCCAAGAACCTTGTTGAAATTGGCCCACGCTCCGACACTGGGATCCTGCTCCATCTCGTATACCGATGGGAGATCGGTGTACTGATCCCATTTGGCCTCGAGCTGGCTGATCCCATAGATGTACTGGTGATAGCTGACGAAGTCGACGTAATTCGCCGTTGCCGGATTCGTGAGAAGCGTCGAGATCCAGAGCTGAGAGTATCCGGAGAGCGCGGGACCACCGATCCGGATAGTGGCTCCGGGGTAGTGAGCCGCCTGCTGTTTCATTAACGGAGCGGCAGCGCCATAGACGCTCATGTATGTGTTGATCTGATTGACGGTCGTGCACATTCCGGTCGCATTCGGCTCGTTCCAGATTTCATAATCCTGCACGACCCCGGGGAACTTGCTTTCGAAGTGATCTACATACGCAGCCGCAATCTGTGCCCATTTGTTTATGTCGGTTGGTGCCGCGAACGCGTTGTTGGCGCATTTGCCCGACGTCGGCTGCAGCCACGTGGGAGATTGGTTCAACTGGATGAGCGCGTGCTGGCCAGTGCTCTGAATCGAGGTGATCAACGGGTCGATCTTGGTCCAATCGGGCGTTTGACCCGCGTAAACAAGGGCAATCAATCCCGACAGCCTGGTGCTATTCAGGCCGGCGTCAGTCAAAAGTTGGCGGTCAGAGGAGTTATGGATCGACTCGCCTCGTCCGTAGCCGAGCATTTCGGCGGGAATTGGGGCGGTTGTGTTATCGCGGGAACCGAAGTCAACTGCGATGTTGCTAAAGACAGTGACCACTGCGCCGCTGGTCTTGTTGAGCCTGGGCTCGGTCACCCGAATCGTGTGTTTCCCCGCGGTCGGCGGAGCGGTATAGACTCCGGAGTTTGTAATTGTCCCAACTGACGAGTTTCCGCCGGCGATGTTGTCCACGGTAAAACTGACATTGGTGTCGGGGACCAGGCACTGCTGCCCCTGGAAATTCTGTTTTCCGTTGACTGGAATTGACGCCACGAACGGGAAGATCTCCCACGTTGGTGAGTCGTTAACTGAGAGAGTTGTTACGCCAGTAGCGGAAGAGGACGCCTTACTGATCGCCTTGATGATGTGAGAGCCAACATAAGGAGGCGCTGTGTAAAGGCCTGAAGTGGTGATCGTTCCCACTGTCGAGTTTCCGCCGGTTACGTTGTCAACCAGCCATGTCACCGCGGTGTTTGTCTCGGCCGTGACATAAGCGGCGAACTGCTGTGTTTGAGAAGGAAGGATGCAGGGGGCGGGGGGTGTGACAGAGACCATCGGACTCGGTGAGCCCGAGATCCCGGTGCCCTGCAGCGGAATCACGATCGGAGTTGCTGTGGCGCTGTTCGAAACGGTCAGATTCGCCGGGCGACTTCCGAGAGCCTGGGGATCGAACACAATCTGTACCGTGCAGCTTGCACCGGCTGCCAAGGACCCGCCTCCGGCTCCGTTTCCACAATTATTAGATGCGAGTGGATAATCGGCTGTCGAGGCGATTCCGGTGAAGCTAAGGGATGTCGAGCCATTGTTTTTAATCGTTACCGGTTGCGGAGTGCTGCGCGTGTTGACGACCTGGTTGTAAAAGTACAAGCCTCCCACCGGAGGAGTGTAGCTGACGGTCGACTTCACCCCGTTCCCAGTCAGGGAAATGACTTGAGGTGAGTTACCTGCGCTGTCGGTGATGGTCAAACTCTGGGAATAGTACTTCACTGTGGTTGGGCTGAAGGTCACGGTAATTGTGCAAGTTGCATTTGGCGCGAGCGTAGCTCCGCAGTTATTTGTCTGGGCGAAAGGAGCCGAGATCTGCAGCCCGGAAATGCTCAGAGTTCCAGTCTGATTGTTGTCAATTGTTACCGCGAGTGAGGTTTTTGTGCCGAGCACGGTGTCAGTGAAAGGAAGAAGCCTGGGATGCACGTAGATATTCTGGGCGCTGGATGAGACGGCGAGCGAAGAGAGCGTTAATACAAACAACCAGATGCAAGAGTAGCGCAGCTTGTGCATGGTGCACTCCAGGGGTCGATATTTCGTGAATGATGCCAAACGTGCGTTGTGATTGTGCACGCGCTCCGGTCCGGGATTGATCCGCACGACGTAGAAAGACGTAAGTTTTCGATGCTTTGGGACGCGAGGAGAGTTGGCTGGGGACGAAGATTCGGCGGCGCGAAGCCGAATGCGCGGGCCGGATATGCCCTGCCAGCAATCTTTTTTCCTGCGAACTGCATCAGAAATACATCGTCCCAGTTTTCTCTTGCTGATAATTTGGTCCTTTGAAAAGCAGCAACGTTTCCGGAAAGGCCGATTTAGGAAATGAACGTGTCCCGCAACGCTTTTCAGTTGTGTTTGCTGGTTCTTGTCGCAGTTTTTTCCGGATGTGGAGGGTTTCACGGCGTTGTCACGCCCACGATCGGCTCAATCTCGCCAACGACAGTGACAGCGGGCGGGGCAGCCTTCACCCTGACCGTGAACGGCACCAATTTTACAAGCGGAACTCAGATCCTCTGGAACGGGGTCGCTCAACAAACGACCGTAGTGTCGAGCACGCAACTCACCGCCCAGATCCCGGCCGCTCAGATAGCCAGCGCCGGGATGGTTACGATTCGGGTAATGAAGCCGGATACAACGACCTCCGGCACGACCGATCTGATGATTACCGGGGGCAGCGGAAATGGATCGTTTACTCTCACTTCTCTTGATCCCTACACTTCGCCGGCAGGCGGCCCCGCCCTTACGCTGACGGCGACAGGCACGGGGTTTGTCAACGGTGATGCGATCACCTGGAATGGCACTCCGCTGACGACGACCTTTGATTCGGAAACTCAACTGCACGCGACCATACCAGCAGCCAACCTGACGGCCGCAGGGACAAATCAAATAGCAGTACAGGACTCCAGCAAGAACTCGACGAACAGCCTTCCATTCATCGTGGTGACAACCGGGACAACGGGCACTCCACCGACACTGACTTCCCTCAACCCCAATTCCTCATACAACAACGTTTCTTCTGTGGGTCTGACTGCAAACGGGGCTGGATTTGTGAGTGGCAGCGTAATTGTATGGAACGGCACTGCGATGCCCACGACTTACGTCTCAAGTACGCAGCTGACGACGACGATTCCTGGTTCTTATCTGACCCTGGTCGGCACCGAGAACGTATTCGTGCTCAATCCGGACAGCACAGTCTCGAACACGCTGCCGTTCAAGATCACCACTAATCCCTCGACCACACCGTCCCTTACATCAATTAATCCGACGAAGACAGCGGTGGGGAGTCCGGGATTTACCCTGACGCTGAATGGCGCAAATTTTGCGCCCGGATGTGTAGCGTATTTTGGAACCGATCCGTTACCAACGACGTTCGTAAGTGATGTGCAGTTGACTGCGCAGGTACCAGCGTCGGATTTGACCGCCGTTGCCGAGGTGCCGGTGACAGCACAGAACACCCAGTCAAATCCTTCGAATCCCATTCCATTTCTTGTGGGGATGAACATCTTCTTCGGCGAAGTGAACGATTTGCTTTGGGATAACGCGCGGAACACACTTTACATCTCGCAACCGGGGACCTCAACAAAGAATCCAAATACGGTTGTCGCCATCGATCCAATCTCGCTGGCAATTCTCTGGACATACTCGCCAGGAAGCGGGAGCGAACCTGATCATCTTGCACTATCGGGCGACGGCAAATACCTTTACGTTGGCCTCGATGGAAGTGGAACTGTGGAGAGACTCGCCCTTGGGAACCAAACAGCGGTTCCTGATATCAGTATTCCGTTGGGGGCCGACTCAAATCTGGGTCCGTACTACGCTATGGATGTTGAAGTCGATCCGGTCCAGTCGACCACAATCGCGGTCGCGCGCGGGATCCCTCCCAGCGTTTCGATCATTCAAGCAGTGGGAGGAGTCGCGATTTACGATGGCGCGACGCAACGTCCGAACGTCATTACGCCGACTACACAGGCCGGAAATGTTCTGCTGGACACGATTCAATGGAGTCTGGATGGCACCCAGATCTTCGCTGCGAACAACGAGAACTATAACGCAGATTTCTACCAGCTCGGGGTTTCGGCAACAGGTGTAACCCTTGTCAGCGACCATCCCGGATTCTTTCCTGTTCCCAACCTTAGAATCCATCTGGATGCGACGACCAAATTGCTGTATGGAGATGATGGGCTCGTCGTTGAGCCGACGACCGCCACGCAGGCAGGGAATTTCGTCTCCTCTGGAGTCATGGTTACCGACGCAACGCTGAACAACGCGTACTTTGTTGGCCAGTCGGCCGCAGACGTGCAGACTGTCTCCTACGAAGTGGAGTCGTTCAATCTCACCAATTTCAACCCGGTAGCCCAGTTGCATCTATATCAAGTTGAAGGCGTGCCGCAGCACATCGTTCGATGGGGTGCAAACGGGTTGGCGTTTTCCACCAAGAAGGTGACGAATTGCGTCATATCGCCGTGCACGATTCAAGACGGAAGACTTTACGTGATTTACGGACCATTTGTCACACAGCAATAGCAGCCGGGTCGAAACAAGGCACATGTCCAAAACTTGTACTTTGTCTGCCCACTTCAGGTGGCGTGCCAGGAGCAAGTCGTGATTCGGAAGTTATTGGTATTTAGTGTTCTGCTTGTATCGGGATCGGCTATCTATGGCCAGGTTGCAGACAGCGCCACTGCGGGGATTGTGCCGCTTACCGTGGGCGGGTTCTTCAGTTTTTTTGACTCGGGCTACCAATCCTCGAAGGTCGCCGGGTTCGGAGCGGTTCTGGACTACTCTCCGCTCTTCTCCGGATCCTTAGGTCTAGAAGGTGAGAGCCGATGGCTAATTGCGGGAGGCCCACACGGTTTTAGTGAATACCACTACCTGGTTGGCCCTCGATACCGGTTCCGTCAAGGGAACAAGTATCAACCCTATGTGAAGTTTCTCGTGGGAGCGGGAGAGGTCAACTTTCCATATGGGCTGGCTCACGGGGGATACTTTGCGCTTTCTCCTGGCGGCGGTTTGGACATTGCCGTCTCAGATCATTGGAGAATGCGCGCCGACTACGAATTGCAATTCTGGCCCAGTGCTTTCGGCATTCCGGGGAATGACAGTGGCTCAGTGCATCCAAACGGAGTGAGCGTGGGATTCACTTATCGCCTGTTCAGGTCGCGGTATCAGTTGCCGTCCTATTGACAATTTTTATCGGCAACGGAAACGGGAGATCGGCAATCAACATCGGGGGCTCAAGAACGGAATCGGGCGTTGAGCAAGTCAAGGCGAACGTGGCCCGAACGCTCATAGCTGCCTTGTCTGATGAATGCAGTGCGTACTGCATTCTGTCGGGCTACGACCGGCTGCCGGAGTCATTTGATACCGATATCGACTTTATGGTCACTCCGGAAGACTTTGAACGAATGCCGCAGATCATCGGTCGAGTGGCTCGGGAGACGAAGGGGCGACTGTTTCACACGGTTGAACACGAACTGAGCGCTCGATCGTATTCGCTTGGATACCAGATCGGACAAAAACTGGTTATCGTTCAGGCCGATTCAACCAGCGATTACCGCCACTATGGGCTTCTCTGGCTTCGATCCGATGAGGTGTTGGGCAAGCGGCGGCAGCATGCGCGTGGGTTTTGGATTCCAGCGGCTTCGCACGAATTCACTTATTACCTGATCAAGCGGCTCAACAAGCGACAATTGAGCGAGGAGCACGGGCACAAGCTTCACCGCTTGTATCTGCTCGATCCCATGGGTTGCGATGAGTTGATCGGCAGGTTCTGGAAGAAAGCTCATCGCGACGCGATTCGATTCATGGCGAAAAACGACGACTGGGCCGAAATGACGAGATCGCTTAACTCAATTCGGGCCGAGATGATTCGCAATTCCGGGGAGTCGGCGGTGCAGAAAGTGGTGTCAGGCCCGAAGCACCTACTTCATCACCTGCAGCGGCTGATATATCCGACGGGTGGATGGATCGCCATCGTGGGCCCGGATGGGTCTGGGAAGTCCGCGGTTATCCAAACGATTTGCCGACAATTTCGATTTGCCTACGACAAGGTCAAGACCTATCATCTGCGTCCCAAAATTCTGAAGCGCAGGAACGACACGAACGAGGTCGTGACGGACCCGCATGGGCGAGCTCCTCGCGGCCTTTTGTTTTCGATGGCGAAGGTTTTTCTCATGATCGCGGACTATTGGCTGGGTTACGCAACACAGATTGCTCCAGCAATGCGACGATCCCAGTTGATCGTCTTTGACAGGTACATGTACGACCTTCTAGTGGACAGCAAAAGAATTCGGTACGGCGGCCCGGCGTGGCTGCTTCGCTTTGCCTCGGCGGTGGTGCCACATCCGAATGTGGTGATTTTGCTAGATGCTCCTCCCGAAGTGCTGTGGTCACGCAAGCAGGAAGTTCCGTTTACAGAGGTTATGCGTCAGCGTGAGGAGTATCTGAATCTGGCGCATCGGCTCGCCTTCGCAAAGATTGTGAATGCCGCACAGCCGCTGGACGATGTAATTCGGGACGTCGATGAGGCAATCGTCGGGTATTTTGCGCAGCGCACGGCTAAGCGACTTCGAGTGACAGTTCCCGCGGTTCCTCAGAATCAAAATGCGATTCAGGCGCCGGGCCAGTGATGCTGACAGCTTCAACATCGAGTGGCCCACTTACGACTGCGAGAGTCCTCGACTGCGTCTTCGGCGATGCTCCGGTTGCTGCTCAGCGTACAGAACATCCATCCTCGGTGCACGTCATCCTCCAGAGGAATGAGCCTCGGTGGATAATCCTGGGCAATCCACGGAGCGCCATGCCTGTGCTTCGAAGCTGGACTCCCTGGAAGATGTCGTCGCGAATACAATGGAACGCCGTGCGATTCGCGGCCGCACTCAATGCTTTGCGTACCATACCGGGAATCGAGAGTGCACGGGCATGGATCGACCCTTCGTATTGGGTTTCAAAGCTTGGCAGTTTGCCGGAGAACTGGAGCGCGGTAATTCACGTAGGAAGTCCTTCCCACACGCGTAAAGCGATCCTCTTCCTGATTGAAAATGGTGAACGCGTAGTCTGTGCAGGAAAAATTCCACTCTCCTCCCAATCCGCGGAGGCAATCCTTCATGAGGGCGCAATCCTCGATTTGCTGAGCCGTTTCGATTATCTTCCCAGAGTCTTGTTTCTTGATCGGGCAAGGGGTATTGTCGCCCAGTCGTGGCTCGATGGACGGCCGGTGTCTCGCGGTTTCACAAGGGCGCATTTGAATCTGATCAGTTCGCTCGCTACATCGAGGGACGCTGTGCGGGTATCCGATTGCCTGGATCAAACGAGATCGGAGATCGAGGCGATTGACATTCCCTTCGAGCGCACCGTTCTTGTTCGAGGACTAGAGTTTCTGGACTATCAAGCTCCTCTGGCCTCTTTCGTAGAGCACGCAGATTTTGCGCCCTGGAATTTGAAGTGGATCAGGAACGGAGTGCTTGGATTAGTGGATTGGGAATGGGCTGTCCCACACGGTTTGCCGTGGCAGGATATCTGCCGATTCTTTTTTCTGGACGACGTACATTTCAGGGGGCCAGGCGACGTGTGGAGGAAGCTGAATTCGAACGAACTCCTTCAGGAGTATCGGAGAGCCTTTGAGATTCCACCGGAGGCTCTGGGCCCTCTCACCATGCGGTATCTCCTCAAGGAGCTAGCGATGGAGTGGAAAGCCGGGAATGTGTGGCTAGCTGAATACGCCTATAAACAGATCAAAGAACTGGTAAAGACCCTTGGGACGGCGAAGGGATAGAAGCGAGGGTGCGCAATGCATTCGACGCTTTAAGTCTCAGGAATAGAACACTTACAAGCTAATTGTGCCTACAGTTACCGACGTACTTTCACGCCTCGCCGCTTTGCCGTATCCTATGGACAAGCATCGTTTGGAAAATTTTCGCCTGTTTGGGTCAACGACACATTGGCTAATAGTGTCGGTGGACGGCAAATATGAGTGCCCTGGGACAGGAAAAAGTCCGAAAGAACCGAAGGCTGTCGCGCCAGTTTAATATTGCGCGAACCAACGATGATTTGTATGATGCACAAAAGGCTCCAGAACGACTTCCCAGGCAAGATCTGATCGCAAAGGCTCGAGCGATCATTGTGGTTGCGTTGGCAGGAGGAGTGATTTGGTTCCTCTGCTGGAAACTGGCAACCAGTTTTTTGGGAAGACATTAGGCAAGCACGATAGCGAGCCAAGCACGACAGAAAGCGAACAAAGCAAGGACACAGTTTTAGTTGCATTGCCGGTCAATGCAGCGTGTTCAAAATTGCGGTTCTCGAAATCGGTATCTGGTGCGGTTCGCCGATTTTATTTAGTTGCTTAATAGTCATTGCGAAGGACAATCGAGAGCAATCGCTCAGTTGATTCTCCGGATGGCTTGGCCTACTTTGCGCACCGTCGAGGCTTTGTTGCGCGTCACACCAATCTTTTTCGTTCCATCATTCGCGCTGCCGAATTTGTGTAGCCGATCCATCGACGGCCGAGCCGTCGAAATGGAACTGCCCTTACAAACAATTAGATGCATAAATTTGGGTAACGCTCAGATTTTGGCCCAAGACTTCCATTTGATCCAATTCTCCATCCAGGAACCTTTCGACAGGGATTCCCGACTCACAAATGGTTCAGCGGCAAATAGCGTACACCGTTGCCGCCATTCCCATCATTTTCCAGTCCTGCGTGATGATTCATGTCCCAACAATGTGAACGTCAAAGATGAAATCTTTGCCCCGGCGAAGAGAGCAGAATCACGAAAACTCCACAAGAGCTGCACAAAGACTTCTCCCCAGCAAACTGATCCCCCATCCAGGTTGTACACGTTTCTACGGCCCAGCTAAGGCTTTTGCATCTGCCCTGGCAACAAGCCGTGGTCAAGGACTGCTGTAGCAACAGGAAGACAGGAAAGCACTGTTCAGCTATGCAGCCACCAGAAGCACCGGAATATCCGGGTTATCTCTTGCTGTTCAACGAAAGATACATTTCCGTTACCCGCAGAGGCTTTCAGATGCGCTTTTCGAAGTTAATTCATGTTCTTGTCCTTTCGGCTCTGGCTCTTGCCGGAATCCGTGCGTACTCCCAGGCGAGTGTCACCGAGAATCAAACTACATACCTCTACGTAAATAGCTCGACTGGATCAGACTCGCATTCGGGCTCCAGTTCGTCTCCTCTCAGAACCATCCAGGCAGCGGTCAACAAGGCGAATACCAATAATCAGAGGAAGGTTGGAACTAAAATCATTGTCGGGTCGGGTGTCTATCGGGAATCGGTAACAGTGAATCCTGTTTACAACGGATCTTCCGCCCCATTGACGATCCAGGCTTCTTCCATGGGTGGAGCGATTATTGCCGGGTCGGATATTTTGTCGGGATGGACTCCCGTCTCTGGGCATCCGTATACCTACTATCACTCCTGGAACAACAATTTCGGCTATTGCTCAATGCCGGCCGGATGGCCATCGAGCGTCCCGTCGGTGGCGCGTCGTACGGAGATGATCTATGTCAACGGCGTCGCGTACACACAGGTTATGTCTGAGTCGCAATTGCGCAATGGCACATTCTATGTGGACGAGGGGACGAATCAGATTCTTTTGACTGTGCCCTCATGGCTCTCGATTTACAGCGCCACGGTAGAGGCCGCAGTGCGAAGCTCAACCATCACGGTGAATCAGCGCACAAACGTCGTACTTCGCGGACTTGTTCTTCGTCATGGAAGAACCTGCATCAACCAGGCCGCCGCAAACATTAACGGCAGTTCCCAGGTGCTGGTCGACCGGGTTCAGGCAATCTGGAATAGTTGGGGCGGGCTGGCGGTCAATTCCAGCAATCATGTTACGGTGCAGAATTCGATTGCAAGCCATAACGGAGGAGTGGGATTTCTTGGCTTCCAGGATCTCTACGCACTGTATAGCTACGACGAGAGCGACTTCAACAACTGGCGTGGCGCTCAGGGAGCGCTCTACAACTGGGGCATGGGCGGAACAAAGTTGATGCAGATGAGGAGTACGACCGTGCAGGACCACTACGCATACGGCAATCAAGCGCAGGGTCTCTGGTTCGATACGGATAACAAGAACATCACGGTCACCAACGCGACAGTGGCAGGCAGCATCATGTCGGCTTTGCAACTGGAAGCGAACGAGGGGCCGATCACAGTCAAGAATAGTCACCTGTGCACCAGTCTCGCAGGCGCAACAGTGATCAACACCGAGAAGCTGACGATGACGTACAACAGTTTTTACAACAATGGCGGATTCGGCCAGTATCCCGGAGAGATATTTATCGCAGGAAAGCCCAACGGCCGTGTGCTCTATGACTGGCAGACAGGGCAGTATTACAACCTTTACACCTCCGGGACGGTGCTGACGGGCAACAATTTTCAAAACGCAATTGCGGGACAGAATGTGTTTGCAACCTATCTAGGCGGATCGGATTGGTCTGAGTTTGCAAACTCGCTTCAGGCCAGCGGCAACCATTGGTACGATCCACACAGTTCCTATTCATTCAAGCTACCGAGCGGCCACCTGGCGAACTTCACCGGCTGGAAGAGCGCGGTTGGGACTGACTACTCCTCGAATTGGGCATCTGCATCGATATCCTGCGCGATCCCGAGCCAGAGCTACAAAGATTTCGATGTGAATGTCGATAAACAAAGCTACTCAATGTCTGCAGGCCACGCTACCGCGGCGAGTCAAGGTCGACAATTATGGATGGGGAACTGTAAGTCTCTCGATCAGCGGATTGCCCGCGAACGTGAGTGCTTCCTTCAGCCAATACAGCATTTACAGCGGAATCCTGAAGCTGAATCTCTACGCGACGAAGTATGCAGCTTATCAAACCGTTCCGATTACGATCTGGGCAGTAAGCGGAAGCCGCGTCCACTCGGTGACCGTGAGCGTGCACATCGTTCCAGCCTGATCGACTCAAAGAATCTCGGGCCCTTTGAACTCCCCGGTGAATCGCCGGGGAGTTCTTTTTTGGCGACGCATCGAACTGCGGTTTGATTTCTTGTCGCTTCGTAACGTTTGCAGATCGAGCCCCCCTGCACTTTCGTAAGTCCTCGACGTGACCCGTATCACTGCCTCTCATATAAACTCAATTCAACATCATTCATAGATTCAGAGACTAGAAGCCAACACGGTAGCTCAATGCTGTTTGTGTTGCTGAAATTGCCCGTTCGCAACGAGGCGTTTGTGTCGTTTGCCCTTTGCTTTGGTTTCTAGCTGCGCCAGCAGGTGAAGTGCAAAAGCGCTTATCCGTGGGGCCAGCTCAGATTGCGTGTCTTCGACTGCTGTGGTCAGAAGCACCGATCGGATATTCAGCGCTGTATTGCAGTTTGCTTAGAGGACGTAATGAGACTGGCGAGATTCCTTAGTGCTCTTTCTCTTTCAATTTTTGCGGTTTCCGGATTTCACGCATTATCACAAGCCAATGTCATCGAGAACCAAACGACATTGCTTTATGTGGATGCGCAAAAAGGTTCCGATGCGAATCCCGGAACCAGCTCCGCTCCGCTGCGAACGATCCAGGCTGCGGTGAACAAGGCGAATACAAACAATCAGAAGTCGATCGGGACCAAAATTATTGTTAATTCGGGCGTCTACCGCGAGTCGGTGGCTATTAATCCCGTTTCAAAACAGACCGCAGTGCCACTGACGATCCAGGCTGCGGTGACAGGGACAGCGGTCATCTCGGGCGCGAATGTTCTTACAAACTGGTCACCAGATCCTTCTTACTCGTCTGCTTATATGACGTCATTTTTCCCGGTTATGGGAATCTGTTCGATGCCGAGCGGCTGGCCGGCAAATATTCCTTCCATTGCGCTTCACACCGAGATGATCTTCGTGAACGGAAGCCCGTTGACGCAGGTATTGTCGTACTCCCAAATGCGCGCAGGAACGTTCTACATCAATGAGAGCTACGGAACGCTCCACGTCTGGCCGCCTTCCGGCACAAATATCCAAAGTGCTCTAGTGGAAGCGGCGACGCGCCAGAAGACTTTAAGCGTGGTCGGAAGAAGCAATATTGTACTTCGTGGGTTGGTCCTGACGCAGGCTGCGAGTTGCATCAATACGAGCGGAGCAACCGTGACCTCGGGCTCCAACATTCTGATCGACTCGGTCCAGACGAATTGGAACAACTGGGGCGGGCTGGGAATTTTTTCGACCAATTCCGTTACGGTGAAGAACTCGATCGCCAACTACAACGGCGGCGTGGGCTTTCAAGGGAGCAGGGCTCAAAATGCTCTCTACAGCTTCAACGAGAGCGATTACAACAACTGGCGCGGCGCGCAGGCTGCGTTTTATGAGTGGGGAATGGGAGGCGCAAAATTCTTCCAGATGCGCGGTGTAAGCGTACAGAATCACTTTTCCTACAACAATGAAGCCGAGGGTCTCTGGTTCGACACAGACAACAAAAATGTTGCGGTCGACAGCGCCACTCTTGTTGGAAACGTTACAGCCGCTTTGCAACTCGAGCGCAACGAGGGCCCCATCACTGTTGAAGACAGCCATCTGTGTTCCAGTGGCGTCGGAGTGAACCTGCTGACGAGCGCGCAGGTGAGCATTCAGAACAACACGTTCTACAATAATGGCGGGACGAACAAATACCAGGCCCAGATTTATCTCGCCGGCCAGGCCGGAGGGATTGCAATCACCGACTGGCAAACAGGGCAGAGCTACAAACTGTTCACAACAGGCCTGGTCCTGAACGGGAACACCTTTGTGGACGGGGCATCCGGTCAGAATGTTTTCGGAACCTACGTAAGTGGAAGCGACTGGTCGGACTTCGCAAATACGCTGAACGCGGGAAACAATCGCTGGTACGATCCTTACACCGCGAGTTCGTTCAAGATAGTGAACGGTCATTTCGTGGGCCTTTCCGGATGGCAATCGACGGTTGGAACGGACTACACGTCGACGTGGGGAGCGCCTGCAACGTCTCCCGCCGGGGCCTGTGCAGTTCCTACTCCGAAATTTGCTGACTTCAACGTAGTCGTGAATTCGGGCACATATACGATGGTTTCAAAGACAGTGAGCGCCACCGCCCAGATCAAGTCCTTCGGATTCGGAACGGTGAACCTCAGTGTTTCCGGCCTGCCGAGCGGCGTGAGCGCCAGCATCAGCAACGGGAGCCTAGTGAGCGGAGTGGCCACGATCACTTTCTCAGCGAGTTCGACCGCGGTGAACCAGACCGTACCGGTAACTCTGTGGGCTGTCAGCGGGAGCCGGGTTCACTCCGTGACGTTCAATCTGCACGTTGTGCCGGCTTGAGTGCCGAATCGACGACCTGCATAACCGAAGAGACAGGGCTTTGAAGGCCAGGATGCCTTGAAAGCCCTTTCTGTTTGGCCGGCCGGAGGAAATCTGCATCTAAAATCAATACGTTGTCCTGAAATCTACTGCAACCGGCAAGCTCTTGTGGTTCTCAGCTCAAGGTTGCTGCTGGCTGGGACGAAGAACGATGAAGATTCTCCTTTCAGCTTACGCATGTGAGCCCAACAAGGGTTCCGAGCCCGGTGTTGGCTGGCACTGGGCGTCTGCGCTGAGAAGGCGAGGATTCAATGTTCACGTCGTTACGAGAAGCAATAATCGAACTCCCATCGAGACTGCGCACCCGCCAGGCTCCGATCGCAATCTGACATTTCACTATTACGATCTTCCGTCGTGGTTGCGGTTCTGGAAGCACTGGCCGGGAGGAATCTACCTTTACTACCTGCTGTGGCAGTTTGGCGCCTCGAGAATGGCAAAGAGGCTGCATGACAGGGAACACTTCGACCGGGTTCAGCACATCACATTCGTCTCCTTCCGCCAGCCTTCTTTTATGGGAGAGCTGGGGATTCCGTTCATTTTCGGGCCTGTTGGCGGCGGAGAAACGATGCCTGCCCAACTTCGCGCGTCCTTGCCACTGTCGGCACGAATTGCCGAGGCAGTACGAGGCGCGGGCAATCGTTTTGCCGCAATTGACCCGCTGATGCGACGTACGTACGGGCACGCGCAGGCGATCGTCTGCGCGACCGAGGAGACGAGGGTCGCGATCCCGGCCGAGTTCCATAGCAAGTGCGTGGTGCAGCGCGCGATTGGGATCGATCATTCCGATGGAGCTGCGCTTGGGAAGACTGCCGGGCTCGATACAACATTGGGTTCGCGACCTCGATTTCTTTTCGTAGGGAGATTGCTTTACTGGAAAGGACTGCACCTCGCACTGCGCGCGCTGGCGTTGGTCAGGCAATCGGTTCCGGATGCCACGTTGCGGGTTATTGGGGAAGGCGGCGAGCAGAGCTGGCTGGAGCAGGTTGCCCGGCAGGCAAAGGTGGCCGACTGCGTGGAGTGGATCCAGCGAAGGCCGCAGAATGAAATTTATAAGGAGTATCAGGAAAGCACGGCGCTGATATTCCCCAGCCTCCACGATTCCGGCGGAATGGTTGTGATTGAAGCGATGGCGTTCGGTCTTCCGGTTGTTTGTCTGGACCTGGGAGGTCCGGGATCGATTGTGAACCCGGAGGCGGGGTTCTCACTGCCGGTCAAGACGCTGGGTGAAGAGGCGGTCGTGGAGCAAATTGCTTCGGTCATGGTCCGGCTGACACAGGATCCGGAACTGCGGGAACGCTTATCCGCGGGGGCGATGCGACGGGCGAGGGAACTGAGCTGGGATGCAGCGGTCGAGGGAGTGTACGGGCCGCGGTCCAATCAGGCCGGTTCACTGCAGAAGGGCATAGCGGTCGAAGCGCGAGAGCGGATGGATGTCATTTTGTGATTTGGCTCACCTTAGCGCCTCCCCTTGTGATTTGGCTCACCTTGGCATGGCGTTTTTTTGATTTTTGGTAAAATCCTCATTTTAAATATCTTATTTGTAAATTCCTGTATCGATTGGATTTACTTCACATCGGACGGCAGGGGATCCGAAGCCGGGTGAGAGCCGGATTAACTGTGCCGGAAGAGCCCTAGCTCCCTCTTTTTTGAATTTTCCGTAAAATCCTCATTCCAATATCTTATTTGTAAATTGCTTGCATTGATTGGACTTAGTTGCTGTGACGCATGGTCATGGTGGACGTCCCATAAGAGCCTGGCTTGATTTCGAACCTAGTTGATTTACTGCAGGAATGAATTCCTGATTTCGGGACCGTTTCCAGTCAGTGGTGGCCATGATTTTTCCTCTCTCTAGATTACGAAAATTCGGCGAAATTAACTGCAAAGGGCCGGAAGGCAGAAGCAATTGAGAGGAAGCAGGTTAGGAAGAAAAGCAGGGACGAGGCATTGACAGGAGCCTGAGCGCCTGACGTTGGGCCTGCGATGGGCCGGCAACGGCAACGCAGGATTGGCAGATCAGGCCGAACAGGGGACGGGCTAGTGGAAATCGTGGGAGCGAAGATCGGCGGTGGTGATGTCGATGGGTCGAATGCGATTTGCCTTCACATGAATGACGCCATTCTGGATTTGGAGCTTGCCCTCGATGTCGAGAAAGCGCGAGCGAGTGATCAAGATGCGTTCGCGCTCGAACAGATCCGGAGTGATGATGACATTCGCGATGCCGGTTTCATCTTCCATGGAAAGGAAGACGAAGCCTTTAGCTGTACCGGGACGCTGGCGTGCGATCACGCAACCGGCGATCCGGACAGACGTGTTTGTTGTGCCGCGTGAGAGGTCTTCAGCAGATCGATAATGCCTCTGGATCAACGCTGCGCGATGATAGGTCATCGGATGTGGTCCGCAGGTTAGCCCCGTGCCGGCATAATCGGCAGCGAGCCGTTCGTCTGTGGTCATTTTGCGGAGGGGCATTGCGGCGCTGGCTGGGGTCGGTTTGGCGGCTCGAAGTAACGGTCCTACGGCCCTTCCTGCCTGCTCGACCTGCCATAGGGCATCGCGCCGGTGTGTGACATCGCCGATGGAATTCAAGGCTCCAATTTTTGCGAGCAGGACGAGATCTTTCCGGTTTAGTTCGGGAACACGCAGCGCGAGATCATCAACGGAGTGAAACGATCCTGCTGTGTTGCGGGTGGCCAGCAGAGCTTCGCCTGTGGATTTGCGCAATCCTTTGGCGTAGTTCAGGCCGACACGAATCGCAAGGCTAGCATCAGCTTCATGCTCGATTGAGCAAAGCCAGTCGGATTGCTGAACACAAATTGGACGGACACGCAGGCCGTGACGCTGTGCATCCTTGATGAGCACCGCGGGGGAGTAAAAGCCCATCGGCTGATTGTTCAGCAGTCCGCAGGTGAAAGCGGCAAGGTAATGGACTTTCAAAAAGGCCGAGGCATAGGCGATGAGGGCGAAGCTGGCGGCATGCGACTCAGGAAAGCCGTACATGGCGAAAGAAGAGATGGCCTGAACGATCGTATCCTGTTCTGCAACTCCTACTCCGTTGCGGGTCATTCCTTCGCGAAGCCGGCCTTCGAGGTTGCGCATGCGCTGCATCGATCGCCTCATGCCGACGGCTCTGCGCAATTCTTCTGCCTCGGCACCGGAGAAACTTGCCACGACCATCGCCATGCGCAGCAACTGCTCCTGAAAAAGCGGCACTCCCAGGGTTCGCTTCAGTACTGGCTCGAGCAGAGGGTGCGGGTAGGTGACTTCTTCCTGGCCCTGGCGACGGCGCATATAAGGATGCATCATTTTGCCGACGATCGGTCCGGGGCGAATGATGGCGACCTGCACCACGATATCGTAAAAGCGGTTTGGCGCGTTATGCGGAAGGGAAGCCATCTGGGCGCGGCTCTCCACCTGGAACATGCCTACGGTGTCGGCTTTGCGGAGCGTCTGATAGACGAGAGGATCTTCAGGAAGGGCGGCCAAATCTATTCGATTTCCGTAGTGGCGAGGGATCATCTCCAGGGAATCTTTGAGGACGGCCATCATGCCGAGTCCCAGCAAATCCACTTTGATCAATCCGAGGTCGGCACAATCTTCTTTGTCCCACTGTATGACCGTGCGGCCGGGCATGGATGCTCGCTCGATGGGAACGATGCGGTTGAGCATTCCAGCGCAGATCACCATTCCGCCGGAGTGCTGTCCGAGGTGGCGCGGGAGATCGTGCATGCGCATGCAGAGCTCGAGGTATTTGGCGATGATGGGATGTTTTACATCAAAGCCGGCGTTGTCGAAGTGCCTTGCCATCGTGTCATTGTCGCCGCGCCACTCCCAGTGGCCTACGAGGCCGGAGAGTTTTGCGAGTTGCTGCTCCTCGAAGCCGAGAGCTTTGCCGACCTCGCGAGCAGACGATCGGCCGCGGTAGGTAATGACGTTTGCCGTCATGGCAGCGCCGAGAGCGCCGTAGTGTTCATAGATGTACTGGATCACGCTTTCGCGATGATCGCCTGAGGGCAGATCGAGATCGATGTCCGGCCATTCGCCCCGGCTCTCGCTGAGGAATCGCTCGAAGAGGAGCTCCATGCCGATGGGGTCGACGGCTGTGATTTCGAGCGCGTAGCACACAACAGAATTGGCAGCTGAACCGCGGCCTTGGACAAGAAAGTCATTTCGGTGGCAGTAGCGGATGATGTCCCAGACAATGAGGAAGTATCCGGCAAACCCAAGTTTTGAAATCAGCGCGAGTTCATGCTGCGCCTGCTTGCGTGCTTTATCAAGCAGAGGCTTTTTAAGGCTGCAACTGTACCGCTTGCGTATACCTTCTTCAACGCGCTTTGCCAGAAAGCTATCCATCGTTTCATCGCCGGGCACGGGATAGCGAGGGAACTCATAGCCAAGGTTGTTCAAAGTGAATTCCAGGCGGCCGCTCACGATGCGGGTGTTGGCAATGGCTTCAGGAATGTCGCGAAACAGATCACGCATTTCGCACGCCGGGCGCAAATGCCGCATCGAGTTTCTGGATAGAAGCCGACCCGCATCGTGAATCGTGATGTGGTTTCGAATTGCGGTGAAAACATCCAGCAACTCGCGGTCATCACTGGAGGCGCATCTGGCGCCATTGGTCGCGATTACCGGCAATGCCATGCGAGAGGCGATGGCCAGCAGCGAGGCATTACGCGACTCCTCTTCGCGTTCCTGGTGACGTTGCAGTTCAACAAAGATCTGATTGCGCCCATAGATGGAAGTGAGCCGGTCAAGGGACTTCATGGCCTGGTCTTCGCCGCCTGTGCTCAATGCCGAGGAGAGCGGACCTTCTTCGCCGCCGGTGAGGCAGATAAGGCCTGAAGAGAATTCTTCGAGATCATCGAATGTTGCGGCGCCTTCTGCTTTTGTGGGTTCGCGCATTTTGAAGCGGGTAATGAGCTGGCACAGGTTCTGATATCCGATTTGCGATGTGCAGAGCAGAACGATGCGCGGGGGCTCATCCGGGCAGCAATGGGGAAGCCAGCCGGGAGGAGCGAGTCTGCTGCCGAAAGAAGATACGGCTATTTCTGCTCCGATGTGAGCCTTCACCGAGTTCATAGCAGCCGAGGTGTGAAAGCGCGCTGCGCCGTAAAGGCCATTTCTGTCTGTCAGAGCCAAGGAAGGCATGCCGATGCGGATGGCGCGCTCGACGAATGACTCCGGACTGGAGGAGCCAGCGAGAAAGCTGAAGGCACTTGAAGCGTGCAGCTCGATGTACTCGCTGTCCATGTCGCGGACCACGTTGTCCGCTGCCGGATTGGTTTGCTCGTCAGTCATAAAAGGCATCGAGCAACCAGTTGCCATTCAAGTGGTCGTGAACAATCAGGCATCCGACGGATTCGCCGAGGTTGTTGGTTGCCATGACGTCCCATTCTTCGAGGTCCCATTTGCCGACCGACCACCAGCATCCGCTGGATTGCCATGGACCATAAGCGATAACCACTTCATAACGATCGGAGCCGTCGCGAAAAGCGGCGGGCTTTTTGGAAAGCATCTGCATACGCAACGGATGCGGAGGCCTCATGCGCCGAAGAGATGCCCGGGCGGGGAATTCCGGGGGAGAAGAAGCGGGATCAGCGATGACGAACTCCTGCATATCGAAGAAGCCGGGGCGGTGAGTATTTTTCAGGACAGGACTGCCAACACGATCCGCGCCGACAATGGCTTTCAGACGCGCGAGAGTCACATCGAGCCGGGATGGCTCCGGGGTTTGAGGCGCAAAGAGTCCAAGCTGCACCTTTGATTGCTGTCCGGCGTCGGCAGTGAGGGTGAGGGAGACGATGGCGGCCTGAGGCGGATGCGCGGCGACTTCGAGCTGGAGCAGCTTCAACAGGAACTTTTTGTCGTTGGACGGAATCGCAGGCCGGATCACCCGCTTGTATTCGCGGGCCCCTTCCAGAGACATTTCGATGCACAGCGAGGCAAGGCATAGGGCACGGGCAGTAGCTCGAGCAACGAGCGCATTGATCATGTTCGCGCCGATGAAGAGAAGGGAATCGAGCTGCTCGATATGCGTCTCAAATTCGATGTGTTCTCTCAGCTGGAACTTTGCTTCAAGCGGAACAAAAGCATGCTCAGCCGCACCGTGCGCAATGGCGAACCACTGCGTTGCCTGCTGACCGAGCCGCGAAATCAGTTCTTCGAGAGGGAGTGCCGAAAGTTCCCCTAACGTTCGAATGCCCCATATGGCGAATGTTTCGTATTGTTCGATATCGAGACGGAGAGCCGAAATTGGAATCGAGGCCAGTGCGGCTGCTTCTTCTCCGGATGGGATGAGGGCAGTTCCTCGCGAGAACTCGGCCTTGATGCGCGCAGTGTCGAAATTCGTACTTGCGGCAATGGAAACGCGAAATCCGGCAGAAGCCAGCGCATCTCGCAGGCTGTGAGTCAATTTCGCTGGAGGGCCGAACAGCCGTTCCGTTCCGGAGATATCCAATGCAAAGCCGCAGGTGTTTGACGCGAAAATCTCTTCGATACGCGGAGAGAACTGCGATACGCACTCAAGAAGGACTGTCCTGGCGGCGCTCTCGGTTTCGAAGGAACGCGAAAGGATGTGGATACCGCCCAGTTCCTCTACTTCGAGGCGGGTCAAACCGGTGACGATGCCTTGTTTTCGCGCATGCAGATTCAGGGAGCAGACTCGCTCCTGAGGAGGAACGCCATCGAGAATGACTACAGGCCTGGATTGCAGATCGGGACGCAGACGCAGGATGGCCTGGGCGGGGAACTCCGCGGCCTGAACCGCCGCATAAAGCGAATTGGAATTGTTGAATGCCATCATGCATGTCTTTCGGCGTTCCAAGGAGCTGCAGCAGACCACGTGGATACCGGAGGCTTGCGGTCAATACAGGTAAGAGGCGAGAAACGCTCTCTTCTTCGTCCAGCATTGAAGTTGAAAGAGCGGATGATTGTTTGATTCGAGGAATGAACCGGACCACGCTCGCATTCGATAACGACAGCGGCGCTCGATTGGGCATAGGGAGCTTTTCCGAGGACAATTACGCTGCAGCGCGTACGATCCGCGGCCTGGCGAAAGCGAAACCAGGTGGCCAGAGGGATGCGCCTGCCGTGTTCAATGGACTCATCGCCGAGGTCGAGGACGATGGCAGCGAAGCCTCCTGATTGCAAAAGAAGATCGGCTGCACGGAGGGACTGGTCCAGACGCGACCATGGTTGTGGTTTTCCATTCGCGCCTCGCGAAGAGGGATTCAATGCGTTGCGTATAGAAGTGGAAGGATGAGGCGATGAGCTCTGACTGCATCGAACCCAGAGAAGGCGATTGAGACAGATTCCGCTTGCCGCAGCGGATTCAGGATCGAAAGCATCCCGCGCGTCGATCCAGGCGCAGACGCTTTCTCGAGTGCGCTGCGCGAGAAAAGCCATGGCGATGCTGGTCCGTCCCGATGATGCAGGACCGGTCAGCTCACTGATTGCACCGACAGGCAGCCCGCCATTCAGCAGTTCATCGATCGCAGCGATTCCGGTTGATGCTACCTCGCGGATGGTCCGCGCTGCAGGCGTGAGGACGGCCGGGTAGCGATGCTGGAAAGCACTCTCGATTTGTTGTCGCAGGGCAGAAGAGGCAGACATGGCGGAAGGCAATATTCGCCTTTTGTTCGCCTATAGATTCGTATACATGTATTTAGGTTGTCAATGGAAAGCCTGTGGAAACGGCCTGACGGCCGGAGAGTGCCGACTGATTGTTCGGGCGAGCTATTAGATTTTTAAGCAATAACTTGCAGACGAAACATAACGTTAAACAATCGGTTCCAGGTGGGCGGTAAAGTGACGTAAAAAGGGAGCCTCGTAGGTTATCCGCATGCCACGGATGGCGTCGCGCTTGCGGTACACCTCGAGGATTACTTCAACGAGATAATCGATGTGGCTTTGGGTGTAGACACGCCTGGGAATCGCCAGCCGCACCAAGTCCATCTGGGCCACACCGGCGAACATCAATGTGCCAATCTCGACGGATCGCACTCCTCCTTCCAGGTAGAGTTCCGAACCGAGAGCGACGCCGGGAAACTGATCCGCAGGAATATGAGGCAGGAAAGCGCGCGCATCGATATAGATGGCGTGGCCACCGGGAGGCTGGACGATGGGGACACCGGCCGAGGCGATGTGGTTTCCGAGATAGGCTGTCGAGGCGATGCGGTAGCGCAGATAATCTTCCTCGAGAGCTTCCTGGATTCCGACGGCGATGGCTTCGAGATCTCTGCCAGCGAGGCCGCCGTAGGTTGGATAGCCCTCGGTGAGAATGAGCAGGTCTTTCTCCTGCTGGGCGAGCAGGTCGTTGCTGGTGCACAGGAAGCCGCCGATATTCGCCATGCCGTCTTTTTTGGCAGACATGGTGCAGCCGTCGCCGTAGCGGAACATCTCCTGCGCGATTTGCTTCGGTGTCTTGTCGGAGTAGCCGGGTTCACGCAGCTTGATGAACCAGGCATTTTCGGCAAACCGGCAGGCATCGAAATACAGCGGAATTCCATGCCGTTTGCACACGGCGCTCACGGCGCGCACGTTTTCCATGGAAACCGGCTGGCCGCCACCGGAGTTGTTGGTGACGGTGAGCATCACCAGCGGGATGCGTTCGCGGCCGACCCGATCGATCAACGACTCGAGTGCTGCGACATCCATGTTGCCCTTGAAGGGGTAGTGAAGGGATGGCTGTTTGCCTTCGGGGATAAGCAGGTCTACGGCCTCTGCGCCTACGAACTCCACATTGGCCCGCGTGGTATCGAAGTGAGTATTGTTGGGGACGACGTCACCCTTTTTGCACGTCACGCCGAACAGGATTCGTTCCGCAGCGCGTCCCTGATGCGTGGGGATCACGTGCTTGTAGCCTACGATGTCCTGCACGGAATCGCGGAATCGATTAAAGCTTTTGCTTCCGGCGTAGCTCTCATCACCCTCCATCACGGCGGCCCATTGATGCGTCGACATGGCGCCGGTGCCTGAGTCGGTGAGCAGGTCGATCAAAACGTCGTCGGCGGGCAGCAGGAAGAGGTTGTAGTGGGCTGCCTTCAGCAGTTCTTCGCGCTGAGCGCGGGTGGTCCAGCGGATGGGCTCGACGCTTTTGATTCGAAAGGGTTCGATGATGGTCTTTACGGGCATGGTTTTCTGTCCTGATCTTCAGGATCTATTTTCGTTCAGCCAGATGGCTTGTGCGCCTGTTTTCACAGATTCGTCAGTGGCTCTCCGCCAGTTTTTGGAGGCGTTCGCTGACATTCCAGAACGCACGGCCATCGTGATATGCGGCTTTCCAAATCGATCCCTTATCTTCGGTCACCGGCTTGCCGTCGTTGGTGGTGAGGTTGAAGTCGCCATGGTATTGCGGATCGATGGTGTGATTGCGGATGAATGCCCACTGCTGGAGGAAGCGCCGGAAATAGGTGCTGTCCTGAGAGCCATAACGCTCGTGCATCATGAGGAGTGCGTTCAAGCCTTCCACCTGAACCCACCATTCTTTCATCGTGTCTTCCGGTTTGCCGAAGGCGGTGCCTTCGCGGAAGAAGCCTCCGTTGCTGGTGTCCCAACCGTAGGCCAGTGCATGATCGACGAGCATTTTTGCCATGCGTTCGGTCTGGGCGGCGGCTTTCTTGTGCAGCACTTCGTCGGTTTCAAGCATCAGGTAGGCAGTTTCGACGTCGTGCCCGTAGGAATCGTGATCTGGAATCGGCTGCCAGGCGTTGGTGAAGTAGAGGTTCATCACGCCGGGCTCGACGCAGATTTTGTCGCGGACGATGGAGAGCAGTTCTTCGAGGCGGGCGCGCAGAGCGGGGTCGGGCCAGACCTGGTAGAGCTGGGTGAAGGCCTCAAGCAGATGGATATGGGTGTTCATCGACTTGTAGTTGATTGGGCCGATGGGATTGGTAGCGACTGTGCCGCTGGGGATATTCGGGACGATCGGCGTTCCGTTGCGAGCCAGCCATTCGAAGTAGCCGCCGTGCTCCGGATCGTGCGCGTGTTTTTCGATCCAGAGGAAGCCGTTCTTCGCCAGCTCGAGCGCCTGGGGATCGCCGGTGGCCTGATAGGCAGCGGCAGCGCCGTATATGCAGAATCCGATGCCGTAGAGTTCTTTGACGTCGCCAAAATCCGGAGTGATCCGGCCTTCGTCATCGAGGCCCCAGAAGAAGCCGCCGTCGGCCTTGTCCCACATCACGTTGTTGAGGTACTCGACGCCGTGGCGGACTATTGGGAGGAACTGCTGCTTCATGGTTGGCTCGCGAAGGACGATCTGAGCGGTGACCCACGTCATGCGGCCCTGAAAGACGGAGAACTTGCCGTCGCTGGGAAGTTCGTGCCAGTCCCGTGCATAGTGCGAATGAAAACCGCCGTGCAGGTCATCTACGGAGCGCGGAAACCAGACGTTGAGCACATCGTTGTGCAGGGCGTGGTCGACTTCGGCGGCAAGCTTGAGGTAGGTATCACGCTGGGGCGGCAAATCTACCGTAGAGGGCTGAGAAGAGATTGTCTGCGCAAGGCCTGTGCAGGCGCAGGCGAGCAGCATCCATGCGCGGCATTTGATCACCAGCGGGAACTCCTTCTGGAAGTGGTCCGGCGAGAATGCTAACACAGGGTGGCGAAGTTAGAGTTCATGCAAAGGCAAAGGAGTTGGAGGTTGGACAAGTGCAAAGAGGAGAAGCAACTTGGTTCCGAAGCGATTTCCTCAGCATGGGAGGCATCTAACAGTAATCAAGAGAGTCTCAGCGTAGGATTGGGGAGATATGAAAACTGGAGTAGAGACAGATGGCGCCGGCGAACTTCGATATGCTCTTGAAGTTTTAGATGAGTATAAGCATCTGGGACTCGACGATGCCTATGCATCGAAGCTCCGCGATATCCTGATCCGGCGTATCTGGGAGGCGGATGAGACACCGTCACGCTCGGCGGTAAATCCCATACGATTCCCCGGAACGGGGTTCGAAGACGAGTAGCAAGATATAGTTTGACTGGCGCTGATGCTTTGGCCTGGCGGAAGGAACGAGGTTTTATGCCGCCAAGGCTTTGAGACGTTCCAGGATCACGCCCGGGTGAACGGGTTTCGCAAGGACATCAAAATTGTGGCCGCCTTCATGCGCATCCTTCAGCAATGCCAAGGTGGTGTTGTCTCCCGACATCAGGAAGACTTTGCACATCGGAAGCAACTTCGAGAACTGAATTGCGAGTTCAATTCCTGACATTCCTTGATCGACCACAACATCGCTGATGAGGATGTCGCAGGGATCCTTCTCGACTGTTGCGATTGCGTCCTCTCCAGAGTAGACGCAGGACGCCTCATACCCATACATCTTGAGGACCAATACAAGGGAATCAGCCACGGCACGGTCATCGTCCATGACCAGAACTCTTGTTTTGCGTGGAGTGCTCACACCTCCCATTGACCGGGCCCCTTCCTGTTCAGTTTTAGATAGCCTGGTCCGGTCACCAGGAATGGAGTTTCGGTTTGGGTGCGGACGATTCCAGTTCGGCAATCCTGAAAAGTACTGCGCTTTTCAGGTTAAGAATGGCGGGGTCGTCCGGATCAGCCGAGTTTTCTAGGTTCCTGAGGCAATTCTGAAGAACGGTGTATGTAGAGAGAGCAGAGTAGAAGTGCATGGTGCGCTCATTTCTGTCGAACCTTCCAGTGGGTTGATGCCCGGGCAGGTTGGGGAGATGCTTCAGGATGGGTGCAGGCGAACCACGGTGTCTGATATCGACAAGCACGAATGGCAGAGACAACCTTCCAATGAGAATCAATCTCGCGGTTCACGCAGAGGCCGGTGGGGATGATGACTCAATGGCAGGATGGGTATGGCGTAAAAATTGCGGACCTTGATACCCCAAGGGATTCTCGCGCTCGGGACAGCCTCTTCCCCCGTTTCTGTTGACGATGTAATCTCCCGCATACGCTCGGCTTTGCTGCAATCGCCGGAAGTTGCACTGAACGAACTTGTGCAAATTGCGGTCCCGGACTGTCACGCGGATTGCGCGCGGGAACAGTCGGTATGCCGAACTGATTGGCACACGCGACAGCCCGCCGCATAAACGGCAGGCCATCTGGCAAGACAGCATAAATCGCATTTATCGGACGGCGCCTGAAAGTGCTACCGCATCCGCTCCAGCTGGGAAACGGAGCTTGCCGGTGGCGTCGTTCACGGCCATCCATACGGCCTCGACAACATCACTTTCCTTCGTGGTCAGAGCCGGTCGTGCAAACCCTGCGAAGATTGGAGCGGCGAAGTCGGCGTAGGCTTTCGGAATGAGGTCCTCGACGCGGACCTCGGTATTCTGTGTGAACTTCGTCGTCGGAGCGTAGCCGGGTATGACCAGCTTCGCATGAATGTTGAAATGCTCAAGCTCGTGAGCCAATGAACCGGTGAAACCTTCGATGGCCTGCTTGCTCGCGGTATAGGCTGCTGCCAACGGAAAGGGCGCCAAGGTTGTGCTCGAAGTGACGTTGACAATCACACCGGAGCGCCGCGAACGCATCTGCGGGATCACTGCCTGAGTCATCGCCATAACGCCGAATGTATTGGTCTCGAAAACCTTGCGAATGTGCGACAGGGGTGTCGCTTCAAAAGCACCGACGACCCCGATGCCTGCATTGTTGACGAGGACATCGATCGGACCAGCCGCTTCGATAGCCGCCGCGATGCTTTTTTCATCGGTCACGTCCAATGGCAGAATGCGCAGCAAGGGCGATAGTGGCAGGATGTCTTCGTGGGGGGTACGCATGGTTGCGATGACATTCCAGTTTTTCGAGAGGAAATAGTTTGCCGTTGCAAGGCCGTAGCCGGAAGAGGATCCGGTGATCATGATCGTTTTCATGGTTATCTCCTTTGCCGAATCCAATCCTACGCAGATGTTTAAGGACTATCTACAATTGACAGTCCGTATTTTATTTGCGATAGTCCAGAAATATGGTCGATCCTCTTTCCGAAGTCATTGGTCTGCTTCGGCCCCGCGCTGTATTCACTAAGGGCATCAGCGGGGCGGGATGCTGGGGTGTCCGCTACGCGGATTTTGGCCACCCAAGCTTCTGTGTCGTGATTGAAGGGTCGTGCCGTCTCGCAGTGGACGGACAAAAAGAATTGATACTGGAGGCGGACGACTTCGTATTGCTGTCGACGACCCCAGGCTTCACGATGTCGGGGTTCGAGCCCGCCATTCCGGAATTCATCGATCCGCATCTGGCCGCGCTGGCGGACGGAGAAGTTCGTCATGGACACAGGACGGTCCGCCGAGCGTCCGCATCCTGGGCGGCTACTTTATCTTCGACAGCGAAGACTCCGACCTGCTGGTAACTCTATTCCCTCAGCAAGTTCATATTCGCGGTGTTGAACGACTGAAGACTCTGGTGAAGCTTCTGACCGACGAGGCAGCCGACCATCGATCGGGACGCGACTTGGTATTGAGCCGCCTCGTTGAAGTTTTGCTGGTCGAGTCGTTGCGGCTGACACCAACTCCCGAAACCCCTGCGGGACTGTTGCGTGGTTTGGGCGACGTGCGGTTGGCGGAAGCAATCCGCAAGATTCACGCCGAACCCGCTCGTACCTGGACGATGGCTCAACTCGCGAAAGAGGCTGCGCTGTCGCGCTCGGCGTTCTTTGATCGTTTCACCCGTAACGTCGGCATGCCGCCTATGGAATACCTTCTGGGGTGGCGCATGGCGCTCGCGAAAGATCTGCTTCGGCACCACGAGATCGACATTGCCGACGTTGCCGAGCGAGTTGGGTATGGATCGGCGAGCACGTTTAGTACGGCATTCAGCCGCCATGTAGGCCTGCCGCCCGGACGATATTCGAAAGCCACCACGGCATCAGCAAAGTAGGCTACTCTCGTCCGCGCGGACGCTCCGCATAAATTGTTTCGTTGGGTCAGTTTCTTGATTACTTCCGAGTAGGTGAGTAGATACAGCAAAATACAGGAATACCGAGCTCAGTGGAGATGAAATAAGATTTGAGGCGCACCCGATAATAGGAGGTCCAATCAATGATGAAGGGGCGGTTCAGGCTCGGTCATGTTTGGCTACTATGCGTTGTGCTAAGCCTTCTATGTGCTGAAAGCGCGAGGCCGGAACAGCAGGGCATAAACATCGACCGCTTGGCCAGAGCATATCGAGAGGCACGGACAGACCTTGACCGACGAACTGTTTGCCTCGAAGCTATTGACGCAGGTCTAGTTGCGCGCGGTCATTCTGTCGCTGTTGTCGACGCCGTGTTTGGCACCACCTACGCCAAGAGGCTGCCACCTCCTGGGAGCGAACTTGAGTGGGGCACAGTGGATTTTCATCCTCTGCCGCCCCCGCCCAGCGACGCGATGGCGGCCGGCCACATCGGTTGGTATCTCGCGTTAGAGTTCGACTCCAGTGGTGCAGTGCAGAATTATTACCTGAGTGATGTGCACAAGTAGTTCGTGTTTTGCGGGCGAGTCACCGCCTACTCGGAAATAATCCAAGTTTAGAACAATTCTATTTTGTAAGGTGCTTTTGGCTTTGTAAGGTTTTCCCTGGAATATGCTCAAAATCCGGGTATCTCATAGACGATATAGACGAACCAGTCCTTACAATAACCCGATTAGTTTGAGCTATTTGGTATTGAATGCGGGAGGCGCTGGCGGAGAGAGTGGGATTCGAACCCACGTTAGAGTTTCCCCTAAACACGCTTTCCAAGCGTGCGCCTTCAACCACTCGGCCATCTCTCCTGTAGGGTGGTCGTTCTTCTTGAATCTATCACATTGCATGGGCCGGAACTGGGACGGGCCGGTTTCCAGGAGAGTGAGCTGCGGGCCGGTTTGTGGGGCAGATTTTTTCCGGCGCAGGCAGCGATTTCTGCTGACAACTGGTGGTGAGTTGGAGGGTTCTGAAATCGTTTACAAATTGCAGCGGATTCATATATATTTTCGCTTTGCTCGCCATAAGTCTTGTGCAGAGAGCTGAAGGAAAGAGGATCTGGAATGTCTGTGATTTCGCGGCGCGATTTGCTTCTCTCGGGTTTGGCATTTTCGGCTTCGTCGCTGGCTGGGCGCTCGGCGTGGGCGCGGACTGCGGCGCTGATGAGCGCTTCAGCGGAGGCCTTGGCGGCGGTCGCTCCGCGAGAGCAACTTCTCTTCGATTTCGGGTGGAAGTTCACGTTCGGCAATGGCGCCGATCCAGCGAAGGACCTTGGATTCGGGAACGGGCAGGGCGATTTTGCGAAGACGGGCGACTTCGGATTTTCGAAGGGGAAGTTTGATGACTCGAAGTGGCGCACGCTGAATCTTCCGCATGACTGGGCGGTGGAATTGCCGTTTGTGAACGACAAGGAGTTGGAGTCGCACGGATTCAAGCCGCTGGGCCGGCGTTATCCGGAGACCAGCGTGGGCTGGTACCGGCGAGCGTTCGATATTCCGGAGAGCGACAAGGGGCGCCGGATCTGGGTTGAATTCGATGGCGCGTTTCGCGACGTGATGGTCTTCGTGAACGGGTGCTTTATCGGCAGGAACAACAACGGGTATGCGCCCTTTCGCTTCGATCTCACGGATTTCCTGGCCTATGGCAAGAAGAACTACATCGTCGCGCGTGTCGATGCGAGCTTCGGCGATGGATGGTTCTATGAGGGCGCGGGAATTTATCGCCATGTGTGGCTGACGAAGACCGATGCGCTTTACCTGGGCAAATGGGAGAGCTACGTTCGCTCGGAGGTGAACGGCAATGCGGCAACGCTGAGCCTCGGCACCGTGGTTCAGAATGCGGGCGACCGAGCGGAGCAAGCCAGGGTGAAGTGGCAGATTGTTGATGCGACGGGCAAGACTGTGGCCGGCGCTGAGACCCAGGTACAAAGCGTAGCTGCCGATGGGTCGGCAATTTTTAATGCAACCGTAAAGCTGCCCAATCCGGCGCTCTGGTCGGTTGAGATGCCGAACCTTTATCAAGCGATCGTTACCGTTGAGGCGGGCGGCAAAGCTCGCGATGCCGAGCGGGTGGGCTTTGGCGTGCGGACGGCGAAGTTTACGGCTGACAAGGGATTTTTTCTAAACGGGAAGCCGGTGAAAATCATGGGCACCTGCAACCACCAGGATCACGCGGGTGTGGGCGCCGCTGTTCCGGATGCGCTGCAATGGTTCAGGCTGGCGGCATTGCGCGAGATGGGCGGGAACGCTGTTCGCACTTCGCATAACATGCCTACGCCCGAGTGGGTGGAGGCGTGCGATCGCATGGGCATGATGATGATGTGCGAGACGCGGCAGATGAGTTCGAATCCCGAGGGGATGTCGCAACTTGAGTTGATGGTGAAGCGCTATCGCAATTCGCCGTCGATCATTCTGTGGTCAATTGGAAATGAAGAGGGCCAGTTGCAGGGACCAATGGCTGAGCAGGGCGCGCGTATTGGCGCGGAGATGGTGCGCCTGTGCCATGAGCTGGACCCGACGCGGGTTGTGTCGGCGGCGGTGAACGGAAACAACCGGCAAGGTGTTTCGGACGCGCTGGACATCGTTGGATTCAATTACAACCTCAAGCTGCCGGACGACTTTCACAAGGATTTTGCCAATCGGCCGATTTATGGTTCGGAAACGTCGAGCGCGATTGGGACGCGGGGTGTTTACAGCTCAGACAAGCTTCGCAATACGGTGAACTCGTACGATGGCGTGGTGCCGTGGGGCGAAACCGCGGAGGAATGGTGGAAGTTCTATGGCACGCGCGATTGGGAGGCGGGTGGGTTTGCGTGGACGGGCTTCGATTATCGAGGTGAACCTACGCCTTATGGCTGGCCATCGATCAACTCGCAGTTCGGCATCGTGGACATGTGCGGATTCCCGAAGGACATCTACTACTACTACAAAGCGTGGTGGGGGAAGGATCCGGTAGTGCACGTGTTTCCACACTGGAACTGGGAGGGCAGGGAAGGCCATGAGATCGCCGTGTGGGTCTACGCAAATACGGACGAGGTGGAACTGTTTTTGAATGGAAAGAGCCTGGGGAGCCAGAAGGTGCCGCGGCTCGGGCACGTGCAGTGGAAGGTTCCATACGAGCCGGGCACGATTGAAGCGCGCGGCAGCAAGGATGGCAAGGTAGTACTGACCGACAAGCGCGAGACGACAGGGCCAGCGGCTGCGATTCGGCTAACAGTGGATCGCACGGAGATCGACGCTGACGGCGAGGATGTTGCCGTGATCAAAGTTGAGGGTCTGGACAAGGAAGGCAGGCTGTCGCCGATTGCCGGCGACCATATCGGTTTCAAGATCACGGGGAAGGGCGCACTGATCGGCGTCGGGAACGGCGATCCCAATTGCCAGGAGAGCGACAAGGCCCAGAAGCGGTCACTCTTCAACGGGCTCGCGCAGGTCATAGTGCAGTCGACGAAAGAGCCTGGCGAGATTCAGATTGAGGCGTACAAGGAAGGATGGGAAGGCCCGGAACTGACACCCGCAAAGGTCACGATCAAGACCAAACAGGCGCAGTTAAGACCGGCGGTGGGATGACGGCCGGGAGCCAGGGATCAGTGGCTATGGGCGAGGCGCTTGGTTTGCAGGATGTTCGGGCTCGATGGCCTGAATGAAGTCGCGGGCAGTCACGCGCACGTCGAAGTACTTGAGAAAGCCGGCTCGGGCATCCTGACGCATTTGCGCGCGTTGCTGATCCGACAGATTGTTGAATCTCCGGATCAAGCTACGAGTTCCTTCGAGGGTATCGGGCTCGACGAGCCCGGCAGAGGCGCTTTGAACCTCTCGCCAGATATTTACTTTGTTACTGATGAGCACTGGCGTGGAACATGCCATGGCTTCGGCGACGACGAATCCGAAATTTTCCTGATGGGACGGAAGCAGGAGCGCCTGCGCACTTCGAAATGCTCCCCATTTCACGTCATCTTTGAGCATGCCGGGCCAGTGGACGCGGGTCTCGATGCCTAGCTGTTTCGTAAGGGATTGCAGTTCCGGAATCCAACCGACCTGATCCGGACCGGCGATGACGAGGTCGAGATTTGCGGGCAGTTCCGGAAGCAGTTCCGCGAATGCCTGGATCATCAGGTCGCACCCCTTTTTGGGATGAATGCGGCTGAGAAACAGCAGGAATTGTCGATCGCGCAAAAGGGGATGAGCGGCCGCGAACGCAGCTTGTTGCAAAGCAGGATTTCCCTCGGGATCGGCCGTTCCGAAGAGAACAACCCTTTCTTTGTAGCGATGGCCTTTGAATACATCCCGCGAGCGAGCTCGTTCTTCTTCGCAGGTAAACAAGACAGCTTTGGCATCGCGCAAGACCCGGCCCTCGGCCAGAGTCCAGAACAGTTGTTTGGCCAGGTGCTTGAGAGGATATCGTCGCGGAACCAGGGATCCAGCATCCCATGGGAGAAGATGTAGTACGGGGTGGAGCTCTTTCCGCAGAGCACGCCAGGAGCCGAGCGAAGAGTAGTTCCAGAGACCATGCAGCACAACGACGTCGTACTGGGTGGAGTTGCGGTTTAGCCACTGAGTCAGTCGCGGATTGAAGCGATAGGGTCGCGTGCCATGCCCGAGAGCAATGATGGGGAAGGGAAACTTGCGAGCAGTGATTTCGCCAGCATCTTCGAGACTGGCAACGGCAACCTGGTGGCCGTCCTGGAGCGACACCTCGGAGATACGCAGCAATGCCTCGATCGGTCCCCCCGATTCGGGATCGGTTCCGGCAATTACGTGTAGGATTTTCATTTTCGCGCGATGCGTTCGGCGGCTGCAATCACCTTCCGGGTGACAAATCGCTCGCTGCGCAACGGCGACTCATGGTTGAAGAGAATTCCATTGCAGGCGAAAAGGCCGTATGCCTCGCGGTAGTTGACAGTCAAATAATGAGCGGCAGTTTTTGCGATGGCATACGGGCTGCGCGGATGGAAGGGGGTTTCTTCATTGGCGCGCATGGACCCCGTGTCGCCAAAGCACTCGCTCGATCCGGCATTATAGAGCTTGATTCCTCCACCGCAGAATCGAATCGCTTCGAGCAGATTCAGAGCGCCGGTGCTGATGCTCTCCATGGTTTCGACAGGCTGTTCGAAGGAAAGCGATACGGAACTTTGACCAGCGAGGTTATAAACCTCGTCGGGTTTAGCAACCGCAAGCGAACTGAGGACACTGCGAAAATCACCGAGGGTAGCTGAAATGAGTTTCACCCTGCCGAACGCGCCGACTTTGTTGAGTCTGAAACTGCACTGCAGAGGCATGGCGCGAAGCACCCCATACTTCGTACCCGAGTTCCAGGTGATACTGAGGAAGGTAAGCCCCATCTTGTATTCTTGAGATCCCATAAATACGAGGTTTCATCGTTCGGATAATAATCTTTCGTAAACCGCAAATGTCTCCTCGGCACACCTGTCCCACGAGAATTGCCTGACCCGCTCAAACCCCTTTTGGATCGAGCTCCTGCGTTTCGCTGGGGAATTGGCAATCTTTACCATTGCTTGCGCAATGGCGGAAGGCTCGGACGCATCGAAGAAGAGAGCCGCGTCACCGGCAACCTCGGGCATAGAACCCGAATTGCAACAGATTACCGGGCAACCGCACGCCATAGCCTCCAGGAGGAGGAATGCCGAAGCCTTCATAGAGCGATGGGTAGACGAGCGCAACTGCGGATGCATAATATCGGGCCAGCAAGTCGTCGTCGCCATCGATCGATTTCAAATCTGATCGAGAGGCAGAGCTAGTTCATTGAGTCGCTTGCAGTTCGTGATTCGCGAAGCTCCCAGCAGCAAAGCAAACCACCTTGTGCGATTTATAAAGTCCGGAATCGCGGTAAGCCTCCGCCAGACCGAGAAAGTTCTTGTAGCCCCAGCGGCCTCCCAACGAAGAGGAAATAACGGTTCGTTAGGAGTCAGGGGCGGCTTGCTCGAGGGGACAATCGAAGACGCAAGATGGATGACGCTCACTCTGGCCGGGTCGACATCGTACAGCCGGATCAAGTCAGCGCGAGTATTGTTGGAAATGCAGATCAGATGGTCGGCTCGGGCGAATGCCATAGTTTCCGCGTTCTCATGACTTCCGGCAGCGACTGGAAGGAGGGTCAGGGAACAGTTCGGCAATGGTGTCGTAAACAGTAATGACAGTTTTGCATTTTGGTTTCACTGTTCGCGCGGCGGAATAGTAAGTTTCGTGGACGATGTCGGGGTGATATGCCGCGGTGATGGCCTTTGAGATGATCGCGTCCAAGCGCAGGCAGAAGCCAGTCGCCCTTGCGAAATCCTTTGGAAATACTTTCCAATAACCGGAATCTGGTCGCGTCTCTCTTCGAGGTACTTGCTTCGATACAAGGGCGCTATCACGCGTACGCTTGGCATTCGGAAACTGCTGAATCCGCCAGGCAATCTCTGTGAAATATCTGGAGATGCCGCCGTACTTCTGGGCGGCGAACACCTGGTAGTCATAACAGATTTGCATCTACCGTCGCGAGCCTTTCCGCATCGATGCGGTTGTAGATTTTGAAACTGCTGATTGTATGCCTATAAAGCTTGATTGGGAGAACGATATTGAGCCCTGAGGGCGGCAAGAGAAGGCAATCTGCTGGTTTGCAACTTGTACAGTATCTTGCGGCGGATTCTCAGCAGGAGACTTGGGGTGTAGAACCGTTTTTGCATCTTCATGGTTCGTTCCGGCCAATCGGTGATCGCGGGGGGATGAGAAAGAGGAAAGGCAAGTGCGCCGGTATCAACGGGCAAAATCGGATCCACTTTCGATGTGTGCGTAGCGTCCTCGCCGAATCCAACATTTTGAATCAAGTTTCGGCGGGGCACTATGGTGAGCCAGTTCTGTATCCAGCACGAGTAGACCATTTGATAGCCCCATGCGTTGGGACCGGTGCCGTCGTGCATTGCGTCGAATACGCGCGTCCAGTATTCGGCGGACCGCTGGTCTTGAAACAGGTTTTTGAGCAATCCCTCTCGCTTTATTTCGGGCCAATTGATGAGATTCTCATCGTAAAGCTGCCAGCATCGGCGCCAGGTGGCCCATCCCCAAATTGAGACCATCTTGGTGAAGAAGTAGCTGGAATGGTAGGGGAAGAAATCGGGAACGTGGTTGAAGCCTGAGATCATGCCGATCTGGTGGGTATGCCGATATTTCTCGAGCAACTCTGAGCAGTAAGGGAAAAAGGTTGGATCGGGGAGGCAGTCGTCCTCGAGGATGATGGCCTCTTCGACGAGTGAGAATACCCAGTTAAGTCCCGAAATCATCCGTCGACGACATCCCAGGTTAGCTTCAGAGAAGTTGGTTTCGACTTTGCAGGGCCAGTCAACGGCAGAGATGATCTTTCGAACTTCTTCGCAGACCTGAGCTTCTCCAGGCCGATTGGAACGTGGCCCGTCGGCGATCAGGAAGAGGTGGGAAGGACGTACTGCCGCGATTGCCGCGAAGACGCGCCGCGTAAGCTCAGGCCTGTTGAACACGATGAACGCGACAGGCGTTTCCAGGTGATTCATTGCGATCTCCAAAGACTCATAAGGTTTTGCTGGTTCTGCGGAGGAAACGTGCGAGTTTCTACCACTTGCGCTCTTCAAGAGGCTATTTCATTCTGCAGCGCCACGATATTTTGAAATACGAACAATTCGCATCGAAGGGGAGAGTATGGATCGAGGGGAATCAAGCCATCTCGAACCATTCTAAAGAATCTGAATCCTGGAAGTAGATCACGAAAGTCTTTAAAGAATACCCTACTGACAACATTCATCTCGTTGAACTCGAATTGAACTGCTTTTATCCGATTGTTGCGCAGTAAATTCGACGCGCCTTTGACGACCTCGAGCTCATGCCCCTCTGTATCGATTTTCAGGAGATGAATGGTGGTCAGGTTCTTTTCCGCGGCGAAGGTATCCAGGTCGAGCACGTCAACAATGGTCTGAGCTGTTTTCTGATCGGGTACCTGCTTCAGGACTCCTTCATGGAGCGAGGCATGGGTGGTTCCGGCTGAGCCCTCTCGGTCATAGAGGGTGAGGCGCCCGGGCTTGCTTCCGCAAGCAGCATTGATTGCAACGAACTTCTCATTGTTTGGCAAGCGATTCAGGAGGCGCTGATAGGTCTGGGGATGAGGCTCGAATGCAAATACGCGAGCGCGGCTGTTTGCCTGCAGAACGGCCGAGGAATACTTGCCTTCGTTGGCGCCGACGTCGAGGACGGTTGGTTCCTCATACTTCGCAAGATATGTGTCCAGAAAACGTGCTTCGCCGCTCACAATGTCGTTCTGAAAGTTGAGCATGCCAAGGCCCCTTACGGATGCACCGAAGAGGGCACGATTGAAAGCATGAAAAGACTTTCGCGAGAACAGAAATGTATAGATGTCGAGCAGTTGAGAACGCAAAGGGAGACCTCTCAATGGCAATCGCTAGCCCGGGGACAAACCTATAAAGAACAACACTCAAATAGAAAATCGATGGCGGCAATATCAACGTGAGTGCATAAGGGAAGTCAGCTTGAGATGTGCAGCGCGCTTCGCCCTCGTCAGAAAATCCGGACTATATATTGTGCTTTGCAGAAGGCGGGGATGATCCGCCCATTGCACGATGTCCGGAGGATGGATCAGGGGGAACGCCAGGTTCTTTGCTGGAACTGCAGCCAGCGAATTTTCTGTTTTGGTGTGGGTTGCATCCGCTCCGAAGCCGATGTTCGCAATCAAATTGTGGCGCGGAACGATATTCAGCCAATGGTTTGCCCAGGATGTGAAAACCAACTGATAGTCCCAAGTGTCCGGCCCTGAGCCTCGATACATGCTATCGAAGATGGTCTCCCAATAGAGCCGATGGTGCCTGTCAGGCCAGATAGGTCCCAGGATACTGTCTTTGAGCGAGGGCCACGCAGCCATTTTTTCGTCGTACTGCAACCAGGTGCGCCGCCATGTTGCCCAGCCCCAGATCAGCACCATCTTTGTAAAGAAGTAGCTGTATTCAGACGGAAACGGAGCCGCAATAGGGTTGTACCCGGAGATAAGTCCAATCTGTTCGGAATTGCGATACCGCTGCAAAAGCTCTGCGCAATAGCGGAAAAAGCTTGGATCAGGCAGGCAATCGTCTTCCAGGATGATTGCCTCTTCGACGAGAGAAAAGACCCAACTGAGGCCGGAAATCAATCTTCGACGACAGCCGAGATTGTGACTGGAGAAATTGGTTTCAACTTTGCAGGGCCAATCCACGGAGGAGACGATCTTTCTCACCTCTTCGCAGCGAATCTCTTCGTCCGGCGTATTTGCTCGGGGACCATCGGCGACAAGCAACAAGTGGGACGGGCGTGCCGCCGCAATCGCAGCAAATACGCGGCGCGTCTGTTCCGGCCGATTGAAGACGAAGAACGCGACTGGTGAATCCAGCCTGAACATTCGCTGTGCCCCTCGAGGCTAAAAGCCGTCATTAGCTCAAGCGAGTGCGAGGAACCGGGATATTCCGATGCACCGCTCGCTTACACGTTAAATCAGAACCAACCATGTTCAGATGCGAGTTCAATCATAATCGTTCATCGATGCGGCAGCTGTGATGGCACTTACTGAAGAGGTCACTGTGACGGAGAATTGTAGAGTAACTTGGGAAGCATCCAGAATCGCAGCCAGGCACGGGTCTTCATGCGGAAGATGTGGCGGGTTCGAGCATCGAATGCATCTCCGAAATAGGTCGCGAAGCTCTGGGCAACGAGGGTTGCCATTGCAGAACCGACGCCTCCCCATCGAGGAATCCAGAGCAGATTGAGCACTACGTTGATGATTGCGCTCACTGCCGATCGTTGCAGGGAGGTTATCGTGATTCTTTCATGGACGTACTGCTGCCCTCCAATTGATCCGATTGAGACGAAGACGCCAGTCCAGATGTGGATGGATAAGATTCCGGCAGCAGAAGAGTATTTCGGGCCGTAGAGCAGTTTGATTGCAAATGGGCCCACAACGAGGGTAAAGAGCGTGACCGCGACGCTGACCAGGATCATTGTTTCGTAAAACGTTTGCAAGCGCGCATAATATCGCGCCGGGTCGTGATCTCGCGTCTTCAATAAACGTGGCATAACGCTGGTAGTTACGATCACCGGGATCGCATACCAGATTTCAGAGAAGCGGATGGCGGCGGAGTAGTTTCCTACAGCCTCCATCGAGCCGAGTTTTCCGAGGAGAATCTGGTCGGTACGAAGGTAAACCATGACCATTACGCTGGAAATCAGCAGGGGCCAACTCTCCGACAAGAGCGTCCGTGCGCGAGAAGAACTCCAACTCCAGCGAGGCCAGAGGCGCCGGTAGCGAAAATAGGTGAACGTGAGGCCGAGTTCGGCAGCCAGTACCTCAAGCGCCGCGATCCAGGCGAATGTCAATAACCCGGCGTGGAGAAGGACGGCAGCGAAGCGCGCGACACTCGCACATATGAAAGATATGTTGCGCGGCATGACCGAGTATCTCGATCGGGTGTGGGCTTGGAAGAAATAATCGATGACGTCGAGCGCCTGAGAGATGGAAGCGAAGGACAACAGTGCAACGATGATGATGAGTTCGTTGTGGTTCGGATCGAGAACGCGGGCTGCGATCATTGCCGCGGCGGTTGTGACGACGCTTGCCAATGCCTTGAGGACGAATGCCGTGCCGAGTATGCTGGGCTCGCTATTTCCGTGGAGCGCAAGGTCTCGAACCACGAGTGAGTCCAGGCCTAAATTGGAGATGACATTAAAGAGCCCGTAGATCGCGAGTCCGTAATTCAGAAATCCGAACTGGTCGGGTCCGAGGTATCTCGCCACGAGAGTTCCGACAAGGACCGCGCCAAACATTCTGATGAGTCGATCACCGCTGAGCCAGCCGATATTGCTCAACGATTCCCGAACGCCCTTGTGCTGCTTCACCTTAGCGAGAAGATTCATGAGGATGGCTTATACGATCTGAATGCTGGGCAGGCGGCTCATCGCGAAGGCGCCGGGTTAATACCGCTGTGGCGCCCAAACTTCCATCGATTGGAGACCATGCCGAGGGGGCGTTTGAGGGCGAGTTCGGTTGCTTTTCTTCTTTGCATCAGATCTGTAAGAAAGACCAGCAGAAAGGCATCCGTGATACGGCGAGAAGCGGCGAATGGGGAGAAGAAGATGTCCCAAAACATGGAGATGACGAGCCACATATAGAGGGGAGCGAAGGGAGGCCTGATCAGGGCGATGTTGAGGATGCCCTTCGCGACCACAAAAACGATGTAAATCCAGAAAACGAGGCCGAAAATGCCCGCCCAAACCCAGGCGTTGACGATCCCGGAATGTGCAGGAATCAGCGGTTCGCCTCCGGATATGATGTCTCCGCCGCGTTGTTCATCCTGCTCCCCGGTTTCGACGAGTGCGTCGTACAACATCTCGTAGTATTTGGGCTCCTTCGCCCATGAACCGTGCCCGATGATGGGGCTGTCCATGGCAGCCCTCAGGCCGATTGTGAATTCGGGCCGGCCCCCAAGCAGAAGATTGCCGGACCGCGATTGCGCTTCGTTCTTTGCCTGTGAATCTTCGTCGAGATAGCCGAGTTGCTGTTACCAGGTGAACCATTGTTCTGGCGGTAACGGCCGCGCCGGCGGTGAGGATGACGAGAACCAGGGTACGAATGACTCGCGAGGAAGGTAGAAGTTGCAAGCGGCCCATTCGCTCGGGGATGATCGGATGAACGAGCACGAGCGCAATCAGAAGCTCGAGTACGGGGCCGCGATAGTTAAAGAGAAGATTGGTTGCACAAATGCCGAAGATGAGCAGTGCGGATGCGAGATATCTTCGACGGTTGTAGTAGTAGCTGGCCAACAACATGACCAGCAGGGTGACTCCCTGTGCGTATCCAAATTTCCAGGGATAATCCGCAGTTGCGGCGTTTGGCTGCAGTCTTACGAAGGCCAACGAGCCGATGGTATGTCCGACCAGATAAAGCAACTGTCTTTTCGGGTTATACCCGAGAAGTATGGTCAGAGTAGCCAGATCAATGGCGAAGAAGACAATGAGAGCGGTTCCCCGCATTCTGTCTACGATGGGGATATGGTTGTACGCATCTGCAATGAAGAGCCCGAGCAGCCACAGCGCCATGAGCACGTAGATCGTCGAGAACTCACGCCGCAGGAGGCGCCTTCCCCTGGTCATTAACAGCGGGAGGGCGGCAAGGACCAGCAGAAACTCAGCCAGATAGAGGTCGCCGACAAAGTGGAAGATGAACTCTGTCCCGATTCCTACCGCCAGGGCGAGCGAATTTGCAAGGAATGTGGCAAGTTTCTGTCGCCGGAAGAACACCCCCCGGGGTCGGGCCCTTCCCGGCGCATACCTAGTGCGTCCAGGGAAATTCCGAATTGGCTGATTTCTCGCCGATAGCATTTCGACTGCCTTATTGCTGCCTATTTGAAGCCTTCTGCGTAGATCGATTCGAGTTCGCGCTCTTTCCTATCAAGCGCGGGATTGAAGGCTCGCAGGCGAACCTCCCTGAATCCCCGTTGTTCGAGCAAATGCACCAGATTTTCTTCGTCGAACATGTACTTATGGTCCTCATTCATGTAGGCGATGTAGTTTACGTAATCTATTTTGGTGGTGCGGTTGTATGCAGGCTCGTATTGGAGAAATTGAGTTCTATCGAGCGGCAGTTCTTTGAAGTAAGCCTCGAGATAGATTCGCGCGTTCGGAACACAAATTGAGAATTTGCCGCCTGGAACCATGACCCGGAGACATTCGTTCAACATTTGCTGTGCCTGCTGAAAGGTAAGGTGCTCGAAGAAGTGCGAAGAGTAGATGTTCTGGACGGTTGCGTTGGGGAAGGGAATGCCATTGGCGAGATTCTGGTAAATGTCGCAATCAGGTGCGACATCGATTGTTGTCCAGCCGTTGGTTCCTTTTTTGTTGCCCGAACCCAGCTCCAGGCTGATCGGCTGCCCGGATTGGAGAAGTCGCCGTACGTATTTACGGGATGAATACTCTCTTCCGCGGTTGCGAATGCCTTTCGCCAGTGCGATTAGGGGCGCAGGGCTGAAGGTCGCTATACGACGCGCCAAGGACATCTTTTCTCCTGATCTGCTTTCCTGGATCCACTGTGGAATCATTCATCCGGTTTTGACATGCATCTGTGCTAGCTGACGACGCTCTGTGCGCAAATCTCAATCAGGGTACGTACCGATCGTTCCCAATTGAGACGCTCCTGATATTCAGTGAATGCACGCGTGCAGTAGCCGGCATATTCAGCAGGATCAGACATCATACTTTCAATCTGTTCAGCGAACCGGACGGCGGGAGATCCGGGTTCAAGACATATCCCGTTTACACCGCTCTTGACATAATCGGTGACTCCGCCTGTTGCATAAGTCACGGACGGCAAACCAAACGCGCTAGCCTCTGCAAACACAATTCCGGCAGCCTCCGCGCGGGTAGGAAGAATGAAGAAGTCTGCATTGCGGTAAAGCTCGATCAGCTTCTGCTCACCGGCTTTTGAGTTTTTATTGATGAATCCAAAGACTTCAACAAAGTGGGGAATTTCTCCTTCGGGACGCGAACCGACCACACGAAGTATGGTTTCGATACCCGCATCCTTCAGGAGCCTTGCCGTTTCCACCGCAATATTGCCGCCTTTGCGTTCCCAGTCCGCGCCGACGAAAAGCAATTCGCACTTTCCTTGCCGGCTCGCCCGCTTTTGCAACGCGAGCCTGCCGACTTCATCAGCCGTGTGGTTCACCGGCAGGCTTGAGCCGAAAGTGAGCAGCCGCAGCTTTGCGCTGTCGGTGATTTCTCGCGCGGCTTCTAGCGCCCACGTCGAGGCAAAGGCAGCGATGGAGCAATTGCGAAGGGCGGTCTCTTCCTGCCACTTTCCGCGCGCGATCGCGCTGCTGGTCATATTCCCGAACGCGGAGCCGTAATAATCGTGCATGGAATGAAATACAGCATCGGTCCAGGTAACGATCGGGCAGCCGCAATTGAGCAGCGTTATGGGAATCGTGCTGGGAGAAAAAATCACATCAATGGCTTTCTGCTTCGCGAACGAATCAATCTGCCGGGCATAGTCACGCAGGACAACCGGGAAGTGGTCCAACGTTACAGATTTTCCCGTTGCTTTCGCGATCATTTTGGCCGGCATCACCAGATATTTCGCATTCGTGCGGAGGGGGCTGAAGAGCTGTACATCAACTCCCTCTGCGCGCATTCGCGTCAGAATCTGAAAGGGAATACCGGACCAGGACGTCACGTCAGAAGCATCCGGAATGGAAACGAAACCGATTCGCAAGGATTTGTGCACCAAGTGCTGGCAGACGTTCGGGTCTTATTCCGGATCACGCTCTGCGTAGTATTCGTAGTATTTTCGTCCGTAGTACTCCTCGTATTCAGGCGACGAGAAGTCTACGACGTTGACGGCGACACCGAGGAGGCGAGTGCCGGAGCGCTCAAGCAGGTCAATGCAACGGCGCACGACCTGTTTTTGTGCTGAGCCGTAGCGAATGACGAGAACCGCCGCATCTGCAAGACGGCCGAGAACGGAAGCGTCGGTAACGGCGAGCACCGGCGGCGTATCGAGCAGCACGAAATCGTATTCAGCTCGAGCCTCCGCGAGGAGGTTTTCCATCTGCTTGGAACTGAGGAGTTCAGAAGGCAAGGGAGGGATCGGTCCGGAGGGAAGAATATGCACGTTCGGGAGGTCGGGCCATTCAATTACGGCATCCTTCAGGGTGCATTTGCCCGAAAGCACCGAGGACAAACCAAGGCCTTTTCCGGTTCTGAAGCGAAGATGCAGGGCGGGCCGCCGCAAGTCAGAATCGATGAGTAGAACTCGGGAGCCATTGAGAGCAAATGTGATTGCCGTGAGTCCAGCCACCGAGCTCTTTCCCTCGGAGGGCCGTGTGCTTGCAATCATGATGACCTTGGGTGGGGAACCGGGGCTGGAAAGGAGAATCGATGTCCGCATACCTCGAAGCGCTTCGGCGACCTTGGACCAGGTCGAAGCTCCGGGGGTCATGGCATGTTCCTTGAATTTTGAGGGAACGAGGTGCTCTGCGTCGACGTCGGGAATCGCAGCCAAAAGCGGAAGGTGAAGCGTCTGCTCGATGTCCGTTACTGTTTTGAGTGTTGTATCCATTGCCTCCAGGAGAAGAGCGAGGGCACAACCGAGAGCAAACCCAATGCCGAGACCCACCGCCATGTTGAACCTGGTGCGGGGTTTACTGGGGTAGACCGGGATATCTGCGCTCTCAACCGTGCGGATTGCAGTCGAATGCAACCCCGACATCATCCCGGCTTCCTGAAGGCGCAACTGGAGTCCGTTATAAAGCTGGCGATTGCCTTCATATTCGCTACGAGCAAGTTCGTATTGGACAGCTTTCTGGCCCTTACTGTAGGCGTCCTCTTCCTGTTTCCTCAAGGCAGCCAGGAGCTTATCTTCATTGGACTGCGATGCTTCAAGTTCCTTTTGGGCGCGAGCGATCTGTGTTTTCTCGTCTCTTCCCAGTGATCGATTGAGTTGGTCGATCTGCGCCTTGAGAGCCTTTACGCGAGGATGAGCCGTGCCGTAAGTCTGCGCCAGATTGGCGTACTCGTTGTTCAAATCCAACAGGCGCGCTCTTGCGGCGGCCATGTTTGGATCGATATTTCCTATCCCAGCATCAATCACATCCGGCGTAGATGTTTTGATGGCCTGCAAGCGAGACTCTTTCAGGAGCCGGTCTACCTGCGCGTCTGCATATTGCTTGTTGAGTTCATCGAGATTCGAGGCGACGACACTATGAGACTCATTGAGCCCATATACGCCGATTTCTTTTTGCAATTCGAGGATGTGTTCCTGGCTTTTCTCGAGGTTGCTTCTGAGGCCGTTGAGCCTCTCATCGAGCCAGCCGGAAATCTTGCTTGTGGCGGCCAGATTCTGTTTAAAGGAATGTTCGATATAGCGGTCAATAATCGTATTTGCGACGAGAGATGCAAGTTGCGGATTTCTCAACGTCACGAAGATCTGGACGATGTCGGTGTGACCAAGACGGGAAACCCTGACTGACCCGGCAAAGTAACCCACGAGCATCGCCCGGACCTCTGGACTCGATACATCGTTAGGGCGGCCATCCTTTAAGGGGGCGAAATCCGGATTGCTCTCGAGATGCAATGCCTTGATGGTTTCCAGCGCCAGGTCGCGGCTGCGGAGGATCTCCATCTCTGTGTCGAGTCTCTCACTCGTATCGGCAACGCCCATATCCTGCATCTGCTCGATACGGAACTGAGAACTCATGTCTTCAGACTGAATCTCAACACTGGCAATTGCGGTGTACAGCTTCTTCGATGTGTGGTTAATCAGGAGACCACATAGATAACCGAGGACAGCTCCGAGGATGATGATCCATGCCCTTTTTTTCAGGAACTGCACAATAATCCTGAAGGGATCCTCATCATGGAAGCCGCTCGCGAGAAAGCCCGGCTCGGTCTGAAAGTCGGCGTCAGTGGTGTTTTGATTCTCTCGCAATACCAAATCGATATCCTTGTAGTCGTTTTGCGTTAGCCGTGTGCGAAAAATTAACTCGCGCGGACTTTGTTATAGGAGCAATGACTCTTTTGATCTGAGCCGGCTCTCCGTGATTTGACCATTGCTAATGCATCATCTGGGAATGGCACTCAAACGAGTGCAGAAGTACATCGACCCAGTGTCTGGTTGAAAACTGCTGAGAAAGCTGGTGACTTGCACGTGACATGTCATCCAGCTGCACGTCGTTCATCGCACTCACGCGAGCCATTAGAGTTGCCAGTCCGGAAATATCCCGATCATCGAAGATGAAGCCATTGTAGCCGGGCTGCACCAGATGGGTAACGGCTCCGACATTCTCTGAAGCCAGAATCAATCTGCCCGCGGTTGCCGCTTCATGCACTGCAAGGGACCATGGTTCGAAGCTGCTTGGGATGATCATGCAGCCCGCTCTACCGAACACGCTGGGGATAGCGTCGGGCTGAACGAAGCCTTCTACCTGAATTCCTTCCTGATCTTCCAACTGAGAACGGAGCGGACCGGAGCCGCAGCAGATCAGCGGCCAGGGATTTTTTGTCCGGCTGCGGTATCGAGAATAGCTTTCCGCAAGGACATCCACGCGTTTGCTCGCGACCATTCTGCCTACGAAGAGGAAGCTTCGAGGGAGGGGCGTGCGGTTCTGAAGCCGTGCTTCGTGAATCGCTGCAAAGGCCGGAGAGTCACAGGTAAAGGAGCCGCGGATGATCCTGCTCTGCGAGAAACCCAACTTTCGGGCGAATGTTGCCTGCCTTTCCCCGGGCAACCAGACGACATCCGTAATGGGCTGAACATAGAATGGCGCGATCCAGGTTCCAATTCGTTGCTTCATGCTGCCGCGCCAGGGATTGTCCATTACCATCACTCTCCAGGAGCGACCAGCGAATTTTCTGCCGATGCGCCGGTAAGCATCGATGTGCCAGGAAGGCATGACGATGATATCCGGCTTGAACTTCGTGAGTATCCGGCTGAGCTCTTCAGCATCGAGAGGGGCGCGCCACGGCAATCGATTTGTAAGCCATGCAAACTGTTCTTCGCTGAAGGGTGCTTCCTCGGCCGGGAGTTCGTGGCTGACGAACAAGTCCACCCCGTCACGACTGGAGAGCTCCTTCAGGCACGCGTTCATGTAGCCGGACAAGCCTGTCCAGAGGAATGCAATCTTCATTGCATGCTTTTCCTCGCGGGCTCGCGGAATCGAGAACCCAACCCAATCAAAACGCCTTCGGCCCGATAGAAGTAGGACAGCAGATCGTCAAGAGGTTTCCAGTTGCGGCCTCGGAGCTGGCGGAAAATTCTTCGGGAGTCTGCGCGGAACTGATTGTTCATCCTGCCAGATCCGGAGATGGAAGCTTCGTGGATACGAAAGCCGGCCAGATCGGCATGAATGTATCCGATCCTGGCGCCCTGGTTGGCAATATTGACGAACAGCTCTCCGTCCCAGCAGGTCCGGTTCTCCAGATTGAATCCGGGGGAGCGTCGGAAGGCATCCGCGCGAAAGAATGTGGATTGCTGAAGCCACCTTGTACCGCCATAAAAAAAGCGCTTTGTAGTGAAGTCGCGCGCCTGATAATGCCGGAGCTTTTGTCCCTTGCCATCAATGGTGTACCCGTCTCCCATGGCCATATCGCAATCGGGATGGGCACGGAAGAAATCCGTTACATGACGCAGAGATCCCGGGAACAAGAGGTCGTCGGCATTTAAAAAGCCGAACACTTCGCCGGCTGCGATTGCGAATCCCTTGTTGAGCCCGTCTGCGGCACCGCGATCCGGCTCGAGAAGGGTATGGGCGATCCTGTTTCCATAACTCCGGATGAGATCCCGGCTTCCATCAGTCGAGCCGGGGTCGACGACGATGTACTCCAACTCGTCACAATCCTGAGACAAGACAGAATCGATGGCCTCCCGAAGGTATGCCGCCTGGTTAAACGAAAGGGTGACGATGCTGATTTTCACTCGGCTCGATTGGAAGGGTTGAGATTGATGGGGGCTTGATAATCGTTCAAGCGATGCGAGATCTCATTTGGCGTACAGGTAGAGAAGGGATGGGGTAAGACCCATGGTGAATGCCACGGCGGCCTTCAGGACGGCCTTGATCGGGCTTGGAGAGACGTAAATGATATCGTCCTCATGAATGGCGGGGTCAGAGACGCGCGCGGTGAGCACTTTTTTGAGGTCAATCTGCTGCACGACTTTCGTACCATCGGGCTGGGCGCGGACAAGGTAGGTTTTGCTATAGGAGGTATTGGCTCCAGCCCCTCCCGCGAGCGCCATTACCTCAGACATGGTCATGTTCGGAGAGCCGCAAAGGGAATAGGCGCCCGGTTTGACCACGTTCCCGCCGACATACGCGATGCCACAAGCTCGAACGAGGACCCGGTCGCCAGCAGACACGGGACGATCGAAATTTTCCGTATTGTGCATGGTGGGGTCCCAGGCCACGTAGTCCTTTTTGCCCGGTTCGCGGTCGTTGGTGATTTCAATGATGCGGCCTGTATTGGCCGTCAATCCGCCGGCCGCTGCCATGAGATCCGAGAGCTGGCGCTTGCCGGGCGGGGGATAAATGCCTGGGTTGCGCACCTCGCCCAGGAGAGTGATGCTCGTTCGCGTCGAATCCACGGTGACCGAGATCTGAGGATCGAGCATGAGATTGCTGTCTTTTAATTCCTGAGCCAGCTTTTGCGATGCCGAAGCACTGTTCAAGCCGGCGATATGGAAGGATCCGAGAATAGGAACTGGGATGTCGCCACTTTCCGAAACCCGGGTAGTCAGGGAAAAATCGGGAGCGTCGAAGACGTTAATGTGCACGATCTCGCCGGGCTGAATCGGCCCGTCGGTAAGTCCACCGAACGATGAGCCGGAGTCGCCGGATTTGGGCCCGCCACCGCCCTGGGAAAGGGGCATTACGGCCGGTCGTTGTTGCTGGGCTGTAAGGAAGAAAGGCTGTAAGAGCAACAGTCCGGCGAAAAACAATCTGAGGGTTCTGAACGCCATTTTCCTTCTTTTTGGTCAGGAGACCGATATTAGAGAGATAAACCTGATGTGCACGACGAAAACAAGTGGGCCAGTGAACCGAAGAGCGTTCCGTCGCCTGGATAACAGCGGGTAACTGGAAAAGCGATTCGGCTAGGCCTCAAATGCGAATACAAGCTTGTCGCGCATGACCGCTTCAGCGATGACAGCTAAAGGCTAGCATAGACAACCGAACGTTTCATGGGACGGCTCGAGGGCTGGTCGAAGGGCGTGAGCATGGACGCTGCGTCGATCAAGCACTGGCATGTTCGAGCTGGGGCCGTACAGATTCATAGGTACGACGAATTCCATCCTCCAGGGTGACCTTGGATCTCCAGCCGAGAGCCTGGATTCGGCTTACGTCGAGAAGTTTCTGCGGAGTTCCGTCCTGACGGGAGGTGTCGAAGACGAGTTCACAATCGAAATCCAGTACCCGGGATACCAACTCGGCAAGTTCACGAATGGTGAGATCTTCTCCCGTGCCGACGTTGATAAGGGGCGGCAGGTCCTGGGAAATCAATGTGTCATATTCCGCTTCGGGCAGATTCATCAGGTGGAGACAGGCCTCTGCGAGGTCATCGCTGTAGAGGAACTCACGGCGAGGCTTGCCGGTGCCCCAGACCACGAGCTCCCTTTTGCCCGCGGCCTTTGCCTCAACGACTTTGCGCATGAGAGCGGGCAAGACATGCGAGCCCTGAAGGTCGAAGTTGTCGCCGGGCCCATACAAATTTGTCGGCATTGCCGCGAGATACCTGGTGCCGAACTGCCGGTTATAGGACCAGCACATCTCGATGCCCGCGATTTTTGCAAGCGCGTAAGCGCGATTGGTGGGCTCAAGGGGACTGGTCAGCAGGTATTCCTCTTTAATGGGCTGCGGAGCGAGTTTGGGATAGATGCAGCTCGAACCAAGAAAGAGCAGCCTCTTTACCTGGCTGCGATGGCTCGCGTCGATGACCGCAGTTTGAATTTCGAGGTTCTCGCGGATGAAGTCCGCGGGATATGTGTCGTTGGCGAGGATGCCGCCCACCTTGGCAGCGGCGAGGAAGACGTATTCCGGCCGTTCCTGTTCGAGGAAGGAGCGTACCGCCAAGCGGTCTGTGAGGTCGAGCTCGGCATGCGTCCGCAGGATAAGGTTTCGATAGCCCTGCTGGTTCAGTGCGCGAACGATTGCCGATCCAACGAGACCCCGGTGGCCCGCGATGTAGACCCGGCTTTCCTTCTCCATGACTCTCGATCTCCGACGCTAGTTCTCGTGGTAGTTGAAAACGGAATATCCGTGTTTTTTCACCAGGGCATCTTTCTCTGCAACCCTGAGGTCTTCTTCGGCCATCTCCCGCACGAGTTCAGGAAAGGTCACCTTCGGTTCCCATCCCAGTTCACGCCGCGCGCGGCTCGGATCGCCCAACAGGGATTCCACCTCGGTGGGACGGTAATAGCGTGGATCTACGGCGACGATCACGTTTCCGTGCCGGTCGATTCCTTTTTCTTCGGCGCCGGTACCTTCCCAGGTGAGATTCATATCCAGATAACCTGCAGCCAGGTCGATGAATTCGCGAACGCTATGCTGCTCTCCCGTTGCGATCACATAATCTTTGGGTTCTTTCTGCTGAAGCATGCGCCATTGCATCTCGACGTAGTCCCGGGCATGTCCCCAGTCGCGCAGCGCGTCGAGGTTTCCCATGTAAAGGCGATCCTGGAGGCCGACTTTGATGCGGGCGAGTCCGCGAGTGATTTTGCGAGTCACGAAAGTCTCTCCGCGGACCGGAGATTCATGATTGAACAAGATGCCGTTGCAGGCGTAGATTCCCCAGGCTTCGCGGTAGTTGACTGTAATCCAGTAGGCATAGAGCTTTGCGACGGCATAGGGCGAACGAGGGTAGAACGGCGTTGTTTCTTTCTGCGGAGTTTCCTGGACCAGTCCGTACATTTCAGACGTAGACGCCTGATAGAAGCGGGTAACTTTCTCGAGGCCGACGATTCTTATCGCTTCAAGCAGGCGAAGGGTGCCGAGGGCGTCAGAGTTTGCGGTGTATTCCGGCTCTTCAAAGGAGACCTTTACGTGGCTCTGGGCCCCCAAATTGTAGATTTCATCCGGCTGCACTCTTTGAACGATTTGAATCAGGCTGCTGGAATCGGTCAGATCGCCATAGTGAAGCATGAAATGCCGGCCTTGAGCGTGCGGATCCTCATAAATGTGGTCGATCCGATTGGTATTGAACAGAGAGGCGCGCCGCTTGACTCCATGGACCTCATAACCCTTAGAAAGCAGCAATTGCGCCAGGTAAGACCCGTCTTGTCCTGTAACCCCGGTGATCAGCGCTTTTTTCACAAGTATCCCCCTGGCCGCCGATGATGTTGGACAAGATCGTACCGGCAGTTAAGTGTTGTTGGTTTGTGATGTTCTAGAGAGATCAAACGCAGGATTTGGGGTAGCGTTGAGGTTAGAAGAGGCTGCTCGGAATCAGGAAGAGTTGCTCGAAGGTCTGAAGCTTTACAAAGCTTCGCCATCCTCACTTGGAGGCGGTATATTCCACAGGTTGCGGAACGGGCAAATTCGGCAGTGCGGACAGAATCAATCCAGAGCCGAATGGAAGCGCTTGCTTTCACCCGTTCGCGAGGGCTGAGTTTCGAGCCTCTCGCCAGCATCTCTAATTATACCTGTGGCCTCGAGTTTCTTTGCATGTGCCGGGACGGGCGGGTCCCTTCCTTCCAATCGGAGTGGGATGCGCGGCCGCTAGCGCTGCTTTCCTTGGGAAATCGGCGTTTCCATGACCCACGGGCGCAAGAGAAAGGCCGGCGATGGAAAATCGCCGGCCTTTGGAGGGGTGATCTGAAGTCTATCCCGCGCTGGTGGTGACGCCCAGTGAGGATAACTTGGTACGGGCCTGAGCGGCCTCCGGCGTTTGTGGATGGCGCTGAATGAGCAGGCGCAATTCGTGGATTCCGGAATCCCGCTTTCCCTGCTGGATGAGGGCATAGCCTTTGTGCAATTGAGCGGCGGGAGCCTTGGCGTTGCCGCTGAAGCCCTCGAGCACTGCGTTGTAGGCGCTGATTGCGGCGACATAGTCTTTTTGGCGGTAGGCGATTTCTCCCAGGTAAAACTGGGCAGAGCCGGAGAGATCGTCCATGGGGTAATAGTGAACCACGTCCTGGAACTCGCCGGTCGCGACGCTATACTTGCCCGCGTTGTAGTCGCGGATTCCAGCCTGAAAAGTCTCTTTCAGGGGAGGAGCGGTACTGGCGGAAGGCGCTGCGCCCAGAGGCTGGCTGAGAGCGCCGGGAGCGGATCCTGGGGCTGCCCCGGCTTCGCCAGGTCCGGCCGGCTGCGTGGCACCTGGAGGGTTCTGGATGTTCTGCAGCTGGTTCTGAAGATCCTGGATGGATTTATCGAGCTTGGCGATGCGGGTTTTCAGCTCGTCGACCGAGTCATTGAGCGACTGCACCTGCCCGGAAGCTGTCTCGATTTTGCCGCCCAGACCTTCGTTCTGCTGGTTGATCTTTTGCTGGAGCGCATTGACCGTCTGCGACATCTGGTTAGCGTTGTCGGCGGTCTGTTCCACGAGATGCTGAAGCAGTCCGAATTTTGTATCGAGGGTAGACTGCATGCGCTGCACCATATCCAGCAACTGCTGAACCTGGGTTTGGAGCGCGATGATCTCTTTCGATGCCGCGTGCGCACGCACGGGCGTGAGCGCGAGGCCCGCAAAAAGAATCGCTGCAGCAATGGAACGATGACGAAGTGTAAACGCTCTATGCATCGATCACCTACGAGATGAATTTGCGGCCTGTCTGCGCAGAAGGTAGAACGAGGTCGCGATGTTGATTAGACGAGTTCAAAGGAGTCCTGCGCTGCCTGGCGCTGTCTTGATAGAAGCTGGAAACCTTAGGGAAGCCCTGTGGTACTTAGAATTTGGGCGGCACCGCAGGCGCCGCCCAGAGGAGCAGTGGATCTATTGGTCAAGGGAGAAACCGGCACGGCGGTTCTGTTGCCAGCATCCCTCGGTTGACTCGCTGCAGAACGGTTTTTCCTTGCCGTAGCTGATCACGCGAATCCGGCTGGTTGCAACGCCGGCAGTTACCAGCGCATTTTTGGCGGCGTCGGCACGATTCTGTCCGAGAGCCAGGTTGTATTCATTGGATCCACGCTCGTCGCAGTAGCCGCCAATCACGATTTTGAGATCGGGATGGCTGGATAGATAGGCAGCATCCTTGGATAGGATGCTCTGCGCGTCGGCGCGGACATCATAAGAATCGTAATCAAAGAAAATGTCGGAAACATTTGCTTTGAATTCTTCTTCGGCGGACATGGTGTGAGTTGGCTGCGAGACGGGTGGCGGGGCCGATACGGTCACACGCGCTGTGTCTTCCGCCGTTCCACCTTCTCCCTTGGCAACGAGGTGATAGTTGGTGGACGTTGTGGGGGTCACTGTCTTCGTGCCCGAGGTCGGGACGTCCCCGATTCCATCGATCGAGACGCTGGTGGCGTCGGTGGTTTTCCAGTTCAGGATTACCTGATCGCCGGCAGATACCGCGTCTGGCTGTGCGGTGATCTTGGCAGTCGGCGCGGGGGCGGCCGGCGGCGGTGGCGTTGCAGGTGCAGGGGGTGTTTTCTTCTTACATCCGGATACAGCAACCAAGGCTAAGACCATTACAACCGGAAGCACAAAGCGGACGCAGCGTTTCAAATGTAACTCCTTCCACGGATAAATTGCGAACTGATGACGTTTCCATTTTAGCCCCGGATAAGCGCCAAGCTGGTGATTTGGTTCACCTCCGACTGTTATCTGCGTGTATTCTCGCGGGCGCGCGAAGTTGGCCGGCGAGGCGTCTTCGGCGGAGCGAAGTTGCCGGTCCGCACCATCAAGCCTCGACGCTCAACCAGCGACCAGTGCAGGGAGGAGATAAGCAGTTTAAAATCAGCGACTGAGATTGAAGTGCTCACGCCGGCTGCGGATTGAGGAAACAGCGGCGGGGCTGAGGGGGCGCAAGTTGAATTTTTATCGGATTCGGGCACGGTTGAGGGCAGCATCGCGTAGGGCCCGGTCCTGGGCGCTGGCGTCAATATTGGTGCCTGCTATTGCAGGGCATGCATGCCAGGCACAGGATCACGTGGCGTTGTCGCACACCGGGAACGTGTATGCACTGGAGAACGGCGCTATTGGCTCGAAGTGGACGGTTGTGAATGGGAGCTTCAGCGGGCTGACAATTACGGCTCGTCAACACGAGCCGGAGGTGGAGATCAAGGAGCCATTCAGAATTCTCCTGGCAGACGGGACGATTCTGAGCACGGGAAACCTCAAGATGACCGGCGAACCAAGAATTGTGCATGTGGCCCCGTTGCCGGATGCTTCGAGGGCAGCATCGGCAAGTCTCGGGGAAAGCGTCGAGATTGGGTTTGAGAGCAGCGATCGAGGTGTGCGCGTCGAGTGGTCGATTGTGCTGCTGGAAGGATCGAACTACATCCGTCAAGTGGTTGGCATTGCCGGGCAAGGCGAGAAAGATGTGCCGATAAGCCGGGTGGAGTTGATCGATCTGAAACTTGCCGGAGCACACGTGGCGGGCTCGGTGGCTGGATCGCCCATCGTGGCGGGAGATCTGTTTCTGGGTTTCGAACATCCCCTCTCGTCGAGCAAGGTGACGGGGGATCGCGCGACGGCATGGATCGACCGCCAGCTACCTCTGAAGGCGGGGCAGACAGTCACATACTCGTCGGTGATTGGCGTGGCGCGGGAAGGGCAGATGCGCAGAGATTTTCTCGCCTATCTCGAGCGGGAGCGGGCGCATCCCTATCGCACCTTTCTGCACTACAACAGCTGGTACGACCTGGGCCATTTCACTCCTTATAGCGCAACGGATGCCGTGGATCGTATCAACGCGTTTGGTGGTGAACTGACGGAGAAGCGCGGCGTGAAGCTGGACTCGTTTCTCTTCGACGATGGCTGGGACAAGCACGATTCGCTTTGGAAGTTCAACAGTGGATTTCCCGAAGGGTTTACTCCGCTGAAAAAGGCTGCCGAGAGATACACCGCTGATCCGGGAGTGTGGATGTCGCCGTGGGGCGGCTATGCAAAGCCGAAGGAAGAACGAATTGCATTCGGGCGAAGTTCAGGATACGAGATTGTCAGCGATGGCTACGCGTTATCCGGCCCGAAGTATTACGCGGCTTTCCGCGATGTGGCTCTCGAGATGATTCAAAAATACGGTGTCAATCAGTTCAAGTTCGACGGGACCGGCAATGCGGATTCGGTATTTCCGGGCAGCCGCTTTGACAGCGATTTTTCAGCGATGATTCATCTCATTGGAGAGTTGCGGGGAGCGAAGCCCGATCTCTTCGTCAACCTCACGACGGGTACCTGGCCATCGCCCTTCTGGGTTATGCATGCGGACTCGATCTGGCGCGGGGGCGACGATGACAACGCCACCGGCGTAGGAACTTATCGCGAGCGCTGGATCACCTATCGCGACGCGCAGACCTATCAGAATGTTGTACAGCAGGGGCCGCTGTATCCATTGAACTCGCTGATGCTGCACGGAATGATTTATGCGCGGGAACACCGCGATTTGAACACGGATCCTGGAAACGACTTTCGCAACGAGATACGTTCGTATTTCGGAACCGGAACACAGTTGCAGGAGATGTACATCACGCCCGCGCTGCTGAGCCAGAAGAATTGGGATGATCTCGCGGAGGCTGCAAAATGGTCACGTACCAATTCCGGCGTACTCAAGGATACCCACTGGGTTGGCGGGGATCCGGCGTGGCTGGAGGTTTACGGCTGGGCTGCATGGGCGCCTAAGAAAGCGGTGCTGGTGCTTCGCAATCCGAGTGATCGCGAGCAGTCAATCAGCCTTCGGCTACAGGACGTGATGGAACTGCCACCCGATGCCGCAAAGGTGTATAGTGCCGAAAGCCCCTGGAAAGAAGATGCAGGACGTCCTGCGATTGTGCTTCAAGCGCAAGAAGCACATCAGTTTCGCCTCGCGCCGTTTCAGGTACTCACGCTCGACATCGTGCCTGCAGAAGGCGCGCAACGCTGAGGGAATGGAAGGAAAGACTCGATGGTAACTCCTACACTTCTGGTTCTGGCCGCCGGGCTAGGCAGCCGTTATGGTGGTTTGAAGCAGCTTGATCCTGTTGGGCCCAATGATGAGACGATCATGGACTACTCGATCTTTGACGCTCAACGAGCGGGATTCGGCAAGATCGTATTCGTGATTCGCAAGGACATTGAGGAAGCTTTCAAGCGTCAAATCGGAGCGAAGTTTGAAAAGCGAATTGCTGTTGACTACGCGTACCAGGAAGTCGGCAAGCTGATTCCCGGATTTTCTGTCCCCGAAGGACGTACAAAGCCGTGGGGAACGACGCACGCAATTCTGATGGCTGCAAATGTGATTCACGAGCCGTTCGCAGTGATCAACGCTGACGATTTTTACGGTGCAAGCAGTTTCCGGGTACTTGCGGCGCACCTGGAGACCGGCAGCTCGGACTACGCGATGGTCGGTTTTGTTCTCCGCAATACGCTGTCGGAATTTGGAAGTGTGGCGCGCGGAGTCTGCCATGTGAGCGAAGACGGGTATTTGAAAGACATCGTGGAGTTGAAGTCAATCGAACGCGAGGGAAATCGGATTACTAATACCGATCCTGCGGGGCAGGAGATGTTGAACGGGGGAGAGATCGTAAGCATGAACATGTGGGGATTTACGCCACAGGTGTTCGGTCAATTGCACGAGCAGTTTCAGTGGTTTCTCAAGCGCCACGGGGACGATCTCAAAGCTGAGTGCTATATTCCAAGTACAATAAATACACTTATCCAGGCAGGTCTGGGACGCGTAAAGGTTCTGCGTTCCGGTGACGCATGGTTCGGCGTAACCTATCGCGAAGACCATCCGCGCGTGGTGCAGAATGTTTTGCGCCTGGTTGAGAACGGTACATATCCTAGAAAGTTGTGGCGATGAGCAAAGAAGAAGCGGCACGCGCTGCCGCACGGGAATTCAAGGGATGCGGCGAGGTTCTGAGCGCCACCCCATACGGCAGCGGACATATCAATGACACCTACAAGGTGGTCTCGCAGCAGGGAGGCGCACCCGGCACCTTCATCCTGCAAAGAATCAATCACAACATATTCAAGGACCCTGTCGCCCTGATGGAGAATATCGAGCGCGTGACAGAACACATGGCCGGAAAGATCAACGGACGTCCAGACCGCGACCGGAGATTTCTCAGGCTGATGGCGACCGAGGAAGGGCGTCGCTGGCATCGCGACCTGGAAGGCAATTATTGGCGGGCCTACAACTTCATTGCGCAAGCGCGGAGCTACGACGCCGTTGAGAGTACGAGCCAGGCATTCGAGGCCGGAAGGGCGTTCGGCAAGTTTCAACAACTGCTGGCGGATCTGCCTCAACCCCGTCTTCATGAATCCATTCCCGATTTTCACCACACGCCCAAGCGATTCGCGACGCTGGAGCGGGCAATTGCCAACGATGTGGCGAATCGGGCGGCGACGTCAAAGCCGGAAATCGAGTTTGCGCTGGCGCATCGATCGCTGGCAAGCAGGCTGCTTGATGCAAAACTGCCCGAGCGCGTTACGCATAACGATACAAAGCTGAATAATGTTCTTATCGACGATGCGACAGGCGAGGGGATCTGTGTGATCGATCTCGATACCGTGATGCCGGGGCTGGCCGCATATGACTTCGGCGATATGGTTCGAACGACGACCAGCCCCGCGAAGGAAGATGAACAGGATCTGTCCAAAGTGAGAATGGATTTTCCCATGTTCGAATCTTTGCTGCGCGGATACCTGGAGGCGGCGGGAAATTTTCTGACGAAGGGCGAAAGGGAAGCCCTGGTACTGTCAGGAAAGCTCATCACCTTTGAGATCGGCATTCGTTTCCTTACCGATCATCTCTCCGGTGATACATACTTCAAGGTGCATCGACCGAATCACAACCTCGACCGGGCAAGAACGCAGTTCAAACTCGTAGAGTCGATCGAAGCGCAGGAAGAACAGATGGAACGGCTCGTTGCTTCTCTGGCGTAGGAAGAGCCTCTACTGTTTCGTATCCAGCGGGTGTTTGGCGTCCTCGAAGAACTGGTTCTGTAACTTCAGGCTTTCGCCGTCGGCCTTAATCGCCTTTAAAGCCTCGGCGATTTCCCTGGACCATGTTTTCTGGTCGAAGTCGCCGAGCTCCTTGTTCGCTGCCGATGCATCCCCTGCATAGTGATTAGGGAAGCGCGCATACCACCAGATGCCGGTGTAAACAGAGCCAGGTAACTGCTGGCGATGCTGGTCGGCTCCGGATTGCTGATTGGCGCGATCCTGGTGCACCAGGTCGGGACGCGCGATAAGCATGTTGGACGTTTCCACTTCGCCGCCGTGCATGTCGAATGGCGTCTTCAACGCTGGACGGCCGGGGACATTTTCATTTGGCAATCCGAAAACGTAGACCACGTAGTCACGTTCGCTTGCAAGCTGCGATTGCGCGAAGAGCGGGAGGAGCGAGTTGTTGCCGCCATGCCCGTTGACGATAACGATCTTCTTGCAGCCGTTGCGGTCCATCTCGTTCATCGTTTCCTGCAAGCAGCACCAGCTGCGTGGAAAGGCTGTAGGCGACCGTTCCAGGCTGCTGACGCGCTTCGAAGATCTGGCCGAAGTAGTACTCGGGAAAGACGACGGCGTATTCCTGCTTTACGGCGTTCATAACGGCGAAGCGAACGTCGAGCAGGTCAGTGCCGAGAGGCAGGTGAGGACCGTGTTTTTCGATGATGCCGAAGGGGAGCACGCAGACGCCCTGCGACTGGTGAATTGCCTGTATGAAATCAGGTCCGGTGAGCTCTTCCCACTTTGCCGAGAGTGGAGACTGCGAAACCGCGTGGCTCGCGAACGACAGCAGGAAAAGAGCAATGACGACCAGACTGCGAACAGACCTCATAAATCACCTCGGCATTCGATCATGCGAATGGTACACCGCAGTAGAGCGTGGGCGGAGAGATATTGCTACGGTTCCCGGTACGGCTGGTTTGCGGGCGGGGGAGTTAGGGGCGGAAACGGCTGACTGTGGCCGTTCAGCACCTGGTCGGCTGCGAGCGTCAGGAACATGAAGTTTGAAGAGCCGCCACCGAGCACGTACTCCATCTGCTGCCATAGAAAGCTGAAGTCCTTCAACTCAGGGAAATCGGGACGAATGAGCGCGGTGCCGCTAGCGACGCCACCGGGGATGTAAGATGCGTCGGCTCGATTGAAGCCATAGGCGATGGTCGCGGAACGCGCGCCGACGCCCGAGGCGAATGATGCCGTATTCGATCCCGGATGGACACCGAGCATGAAATTCAGGGCATTGAATATGTATTCGGTCGAGACGATATCAGGGAAGGCTTTGTGGAGGTAATACTGCTCGACACCAAAACGCTCGATGTTCCAGCCTGCTCCCCAGATATAGGGAGTGTAGGGGACACCGAAAGGAGAGTCTGTGGCCTGCCTCTTTTCGAGTGCAGCAAAGTCGCGACGCACCGCATCGCGGAGGCTCTTCAGGAACGATTCATCGCGGAGCGACGCAGCGATCGGCGCAACGGCCCAAGAGATTTTCGATGAGTCAGCGAGTACGTGGGATCGGTTGGAGAGGATCTCCGTGCGGTAGATGTCCTTGTTCGTGGTTTTCAAGAGTTCCACGGCGGCGATGATGCGTTCGTCGAAAGCTTTCGATGGATCGGATTCGGCGGCCCATAACGATTCGGCTGCGGTGACGCATTCCTGCGCAAGCGCTGGGTTGGTCGCCTTAAGAACGCGGCCTGCCGCGGCAAGCGCGGCGATGGCTTTGTACTCGTGGCCCGGGTTTTGCTCAGTGAATACCCAGCGGTCGTCGGGTTTGCCGCTTTCTGTTCCGGTTCGCTCGCTGGGCTTCAGCGCGGACTTGTAGAAGAGGTTGTCGGTATAGTTGGCAGTGTCGCCGAGTATGACGTACTGTTCGAGCGTCGCTTCCTGGATACCGCGATAGACGCGGCCCATGGACCGGTACCCGCCGAGAATCGACAGGATGCCGTGCTCGATTTGCTGGAGGACATCTGCCTTGCCGTCGGGGACGTGGATCTGCGCGCGATGCTGCGACTCGTCAATGGCGGTGTCGTCGTAATCGAGATGGAAATTCTCATAGGCGGAGGCAAGGATTGAGACTTCGTCGGCCTGCGACTCGATGCGAATATCGGCATCGCCAGCGTCGTGCCATCCGCCCTGGTTGAGGCCGGGGACGGTCTGGCCGGGCTCAAACTTCGTGAGCGACGACGGGCCCTGCGAATAGCCGTCGAAGTGATTGTGACCGGTCAGCGACATGCGAGCGTCGTCGAGATGGCAGGCGCCGTGCCAGACGCGGTATTGCTGCTCCACGCGCATGTGGCACATCTGCACGGGGAGAAAGTATTCAAGTACCGGCTGCCAGACGCCTCGCTGGTAGACGTCTGTGGCGATTCGAAATGGCTGTGAGACGGAGTCGCGGTACGCAACCTGGTACATGCCGGGAGCGGTAACGGTTGTGAAGTCGAGTTGAACGTATTTGTACCGCAGGAACTCACCCCAGGCGGCCGGCGTGGCGGCGAGCACTTCCCGTGCACCGCCAGCGGGTTCAATGCGCAGCACGCGGACCTGGTCGTTTCCTGGGTCATCGCGGTCAAGTTCGACGATGGCGAGCTTCTTTTGGGCCGGATGGTAGCCGATCTGGCTGACGTGGACCACGGGCTTGTATGTCCAACCAGGGATGGCATGCGGGGTGATGATCCATTCGATCGCGCCGGCAGTTGCACCTGCGGGGACCAGCGACCGGACCACAAACCAACCGTTGTTGCGTTTGGAACGCGCGTCGATGAGGTGAAGGTCGCCGGTTTTGGATTCGATGATCATGCGCTGTCCCTCGCTCTCGGGCGCGACAGAGAGGCGTGGGCCTGCGGCAAGCGGGGCCGGTTGAACCTCCCCGGAGCTATCGCGCATCTCCGGGCCTTCGGGCTGAGGCGGAAAGATGCCGGATGCGTCGCCGAGATACCAGGACTTGCCGAAGAGGTCGTTGGGAAAGAGTTCGAAGTTGAAACCCACTTTTCCGATGAAGGCCTGCGGAATGGGCTTGTCGAGATCCACCGTGATGCGGATTGACTCGCCTTCACCCTGGACGCGGACTTTGTAGGTGAAGTTGAGGTCCGGATAGTTGATCGGATTGAATCCGGTGCGATTCTTGGTTGGATCGGGATAGGAGAGCGTGGTGGTGATGGTGTTCCCGGCCGCATCGACGACCCGTCCATCCTGTCTAGGCATGGGCTGCCACTGGCCGGGCGCGGGATCGAGCCGGATGTCGCCGTTGGTGGCAACCCGAACGCCACTCTGAATGATGGACACGCCGCCCTGGTGTCCGTCGGGATAGATGTCCTGAAAGGCCATCACATTTATCCCGGGGGCTTCGAAGTATTCCTTCTTGTTGAGTTGCAAGCCGCTCGTCTGGGCAAATAGCTGGGCAGCAAAGAAAGACGCGAAAGGCAGCGAAACAAAAAGCCGGCGGAAAGCCATGAGCGGATCCAGGGTACTGAAATGATGTAAAGCCCGACAGCAATGGCTTCAGTGTTCAGAGCCGCACAATCGCTGTCAGGAATTACTCACCTTTATATACCGCTCGGACCGAAGAAGGGTTTTACTTCCAGCTCCAGTTGGGCATGAAGTTCTGCCCGGTCGTCGTCAGTTGCTTCTGCTGCGTGCCGTCGACGAGCATCGACCATATCTGGGCTTTGCCGCCCACTGTGCGTTCGAAGACGATATGACGGTTGTCCGGGGACCAGGAAGGGAAGTCGTTGCTTCCTGAATCGTGTGTGAGCTGAAGCCATTTTTTGCTGGAGATGTCCATCACGTAGACGTCCTGACCACCAGGGGCGCCGGGACCGTATTTGCGGTTCCACGCAAAGGTGAGGAACTGGCCGTTCGGCGCCCATGAGGGCGAGACGGCGTAGCCTCCGTCGGTGAGGCGCTGCACGTTCGCGCCGTCCTGGTCCATGGTGTAGATCTGCGGCAGGCCCGTGCGGCCGCTGACCCATGCGAGCTGAGCGTTGGTGCGGGGATTCCACGTAGGCGCGACGTCGGGCCCCTTGAAGGATGTGATTTTGTGGGCTGAACCGCCCGCGGCATCGCTGACCCAGATCTCTGGATCGCCGGATCGAGAGGAAGAGAATGCCACCTTTGTGCCGTCGGATGACCATGCGGGGCTTGTGTTGCTTCCGCCTACGGTTCCAGCGGGGAATGCGGCGAGGCGCCCGAGGTCAAAGGACCACATGCGGACGGACCATCCCTGTTTGTTCAGGGAGGCAAACGCGATTCGGGAATTGTCTGGGGAGATGCGCGGCGAGAGGGATATTGCGCCGAGGTGAGTGACGGCGTGCTGATTCTGGCCGTCGTAATCCATCACCCATACTTCCTTGGTGCCGGTTCGGCTGCTGATGAAGTAGATTTTGGTCTCGGCAATTCCGTTGATGCCGCCGCCGAGGCGATAGATGATCTCATCGGCAAAACGATGCGCCACGGTGCGGGCCATGTCCTCCGAGGCAGCCTCGTTATATTGTTTGCCAAGGACCTGCGGGTTGGAAGTGTTGCGCGCGTCAAAGAGCCATCCGTAGACAGTAAGCCTGCCGTTGGCGGCCGAGAGCGCACCGAAGGCGATCATGGCGGCGTTGGCGGGATCGGTGGACCATTGCGGGAGGTTGATCTCCTGAGGCGACCCCGGGGTCCCCTGTGGATTGAAGCTTTTCGAGACCATGTCGAAGATGCCGGCATTCTGCAGGTCATTGAAAAGAGTCGAATCGAACGTGGCCTTGAGCACCGGGGTCTGAGGATCGGCGCCCACCAGCTTGAAGTCTGCGGCTGCGAGGCGGATTGGAGCATTGCCCAGGTTTGAACCGGTATGGACCCAGTCCTGCGCCCGGCAGAGAGGCGAACTGAGAGATGCCAGGACAAGCAGGAGAGAAAAACCAGATCGCTTTATAAGTTTCATGGGAACGCTAAACCCTTCCGGTGAGGTTAGATGGGAAGCTCTGCGCTTGTTGAGCCTGTGAATTTTGAGTTCGGGCCGTCATCCATTACGGGCATTGATTGTCATCTTAAATTGCCGGTCTTCGGAACCTAGTACTCACAGTAGTACGAAACCATCAGATTATTCCCGCGGTACTGGCTGGGAAGGGAGCCGAACGTGTCGACTCGCTGTGCGGCTCGAACGCAGGTTGTGTCCCATGACGGACTGCCGCTCGATTGATCGAGCCTGACCTGGCTGACGGAGCCGTCGCGGGCGACCACGAATGAGATGTAAGCTCGCGCGCCCTTCGGGGTACGCGGGTCTGCGAGCGAGCGGTAGCCATTCGCTTCCATTTTGCGATTGATGTTGTCGACGTACCAGCCGAAGAGGCTACCGAAGTTGGCGTCTGTCACCGAGGTCGGTCCGGTTCCCGCACCCTGCGCCATTGTTTTGGGCATGGAAGAACCCGCCTGTTCGCCGTATTGGGCGCGGTTCTGTGGAACCGGCGGAGTCTGGCGCGGCGGCGTTTTCTTGATTTCTTCCTGTTGTTGTTTTTTTGGCTTGCCCTGGATGGGAATCGCGGTTTGGTCTTCAGCCTGTTTCACTTTCGGCTGCGGAGGAGCGGGGGCCTCGCTGGGCTTCTCGGTTGCCAGCACATTCTGGTTCGGCGGATGGTCGGTGGGCAGAGGAAGGGCGCTGGTGATATTCACCTGAATAGCGCCGCCCGGGCCAGCGCCTCCCCACAGGCTGTGCTGAAAAAATCCACCGATGACTCCGTAAAGGACGATTGCGATGACGATGCCGCAGTGGAGCAACACCGCTCCCGCGGCAGGTCTGGCAAAGGGCTCCGGCGCCAGGCCCTGTTCGAGATGATCACCGCCATGGAAAACGTTGCTGCTCATCTGGTCCCGTCGGCCTGCGACTACTTTCCTTTGCCTTCAACCGGACGCGTCACAATCGAGATGTTCGTAATGCCGGCCTGCTTCACTGCGTCCATCACACTGGCGAAGGCGCCGAAGGGCACTCTCTCGTCCGCGCGAAGATAGATCACCTGCTTGGTCGAAGCTCCGCCGGCAGCCCGCAATCTGGCGCCGAGGTCGTGTACGTTGACCGCCGAATCGCCGAGAAATACCTGCTGGTCGCGGTCGATCGTGACGACAAGACGCTGTTCCGTAATTTCCTTGACGGTCCGCGTTTTGGGCACGTTCACTTCGATGCCGGACTGAAGCACCGGCGCCGTGATCATGAAGATCACGAGGAGCACGAACACCACGTCCACCAGCGGCGTGATATTGATCTCTGCCAGCGATGATTGTGTTCGTCCGTTTGATGTTGTAAATGCCAAGTTCGACCTTTCCCGGAAAACTCAACGCTAGTCTCGAAAGCCTCGCCCAACTTCCTGGGGCTCGTCGCGTGGCGGAGCTGAATTGCGCGCCGGAATCTCTTCAAGCGAGTTCAGCAACTCGCGGCAGAAGTCGTCCGTTGCGGAAGCGAAGACGCGAATGCGCGCGTTGAACTGGTTGTACGCGATCACGGCAGGCACGGCGACAAACAGGCCGGCAGCCGTCGTGATGAGCGCTTCGGAAATGCCCGGCGCAACGGCACGCAGGGTGGCCGCGCCCGCCGTTCCAAGGCCCTGGAAAGCGTCGATCACGCCCATGACGGTGCCGAACAGTCCGATAAAGGGGCTGGTGGCCGCGATATTCGCGAGCCAGGTAAGGCGGCGCTCCAGAGACGTGATTGCCTCGCTGGCGGCGGTCTGCGCGGATCGCTCGAGAGGAGCAAGATTTCTCGGCGGCCCGGATCCACCCGTCTGTCGCTTGTACGTCTCGTAAACGTCGACGTATACCTGTGCGAGCGGGCTCGACTTGTAGTTGTCGGCGAAGGCGGCCACTTCCTGCAGCCGGGTCGCACGACGGAAGGCATTCACGAAATTGCGGCTGTCGCGGGTCGCCTTACTGAAGGTGGAGACTTTGCCAAGGATGATCGTCCATGAATACAGGCTGCCGATCAGCAAAAGTAGCAACACGCTGAGCGCAATGGGTCCGATATTACCCAGCATCTCCATCAAGGCGGTGGTGCCGTGAGAGGCAGGGCCCGAAGCAGGAGGAGCGCCAGTGTCAGCTTGAAATGCGAGAAGCAAAGTAGCTGTAAAAATCGGATTTCACCTCAATATCCACGGTATCAGACGTATCGGGGCGCTCCAAGTTATCGTTCTGGTGCCCTCGAAGGCCAGCATTCTGCGAGGCTTAGCCGGAGGACCCATCCTTCGTGCTATGCTGCGCTCGGATTCAACTGGCATGCTCGTAGAACTTCGCGCCGAAAATTACGCCGTTATTGATCACGCCATCGCTGTGTTTGGCCCCGGTTTGAACCTGCTGACGGGCGAAACGGGTGCGGGCAAATCCATTCTTGTGGATGCACTTGCCCTGTTGATGGGAGGGAAGGCTTCTACGGAGATCGTCCGCCATGGAGCTGAAAAGGCGGTTGTCGCGTGCGTCTTTGAATCGACTCCGGCGGCCGAAGCGGTGCTTGAAGAAAACGGCATCGATGCCGAAGGCAACGAAATTATCCTGCGGCGTGAAATTCTCTCTTCGGGGAAAGGCCGCGTTTTCGTTAACAACCAGCCTGCGACGGTCGCTGTTCTGCGGCAGCTCGCGCCGGAACTGGCGCTGGTCCATGCGCAATCTGAAACGCTGGCGAGCTTCGATCAGACCCAGCAGAGAATTCTTCTCGACCGGTTTGCGGCCATCTCCACCGAGGAAGTCGAAGCCGCATTTGAGGCATGGCGCGGTGCCAGGGCCAAGCTTGACGACCTGCTCACCAACGAGCAGGACCGCCTGCGCATGGTCGACCTGTGGAGCTACCAGGCAAAGGAAATTGCGTCCGCTAACCTGGTGGCGGGCGAGGATGAAAAGCTGGAGACCGAAAAGCGTGTCCTTGCGAATGCCGAAAAACTCTATGCCGCGGCCCTGGGCGCTTTCGATCAACTGTACGAGGGCGGAGCCTCGGCGGAGGCGGCGTTACGCGCTGCCGGAAAGAACCTGGAGGAGCTGGCGCGTTACGATGAGAAGTTTAACGACGCCACACAGCAGATCGCGTCTGCGCGCGCCATCGTGGGCGATGTGAGTGCGACGCTGCGCGACTATGCCGAGCGGATCGACGCGTCACCGGAGCGCCTAGCCGAAATCGAAGACAGGCTGGCGCTGATCGACCGGCTGAAGCGCAAATACGGAAAGACCGTGGATGAGGTCATGGCGCTCGGCGCGGACGTTCAGAGCAAGCTGGCCGAAGTAGAAGATCGCGACGAGACGCTGAAAACGCTACGTGCTGCCCTGGCCAAAGCCGCTGACGCATATCGGCAGTCTGCGGCATCTGTTTCTTCGCAGCGCAAGGCGGCAGCTGCCAAGCTCGCGAAAACAGCCGAGTCGCAAATCAACTCACTGGCAATGAAGGTACGGTTCGAGATTTCGATTGGCGCCGGAGAAGAGGAATCCGCCTGGACTGCGCATGGATGGGACGAGGTGGAGTATCGCATCGCGACCAATCCCGGTGAGCCCCTCAAGCCGTTGCACGAGATCGCTTCCGGCGGCGAAATGTCGCGTGTCATGCTCGCGCTGAAGGTGGCTGTCGAAGAGTCCGCGGCAAAGACGCGCAAAAAACTGCCCACGCCACGGACCCTGGTCTTCGATGAAATCGACATCGGTATAGGAGGGCGCGCTGCCGATGCCGTCGGCCAGAAGCTGAAGGCGCTTGGACGGGCGCAACAGGTACTTTGCGTGACACACCTGCCGCAGATCGCAGCCTTCGCCGACCAGCATTTTGTCGTCGAAAAGAAAGAGGATCACGGCCGCACCAAGATGAACATCCGACTCCTCGATGACCGTGCCCGGACCCACGAAGTTGCGCGGATGCTTTCCGGAGCAAAGGTGACGGAGACGAGCCTGCAGCACGCGGCGCAGATGATTGCGACCAGCCGCTGAGAGGCAACGAACTCGCACAAAAAAAGACCCCGCGCTTTGCGGGGTCTTTTTCGGCCTGGTTTGGCTCTCAATTGCGGTTAGTTATGTCCGCGTCCGTGGCCGTTGTCATGGTCTTCATGGCCTTTTCCATTGCCGTGGTTGTCATGATCCTTGTACTGGCCGTTGTGATTGCCGTGGTCTTCATGCGCCTTGTATTGGCCGTAATGATTGCCATTGTCGTGATGGTATTCGGTGCGATACTCGTTGCCGTGCCACTTCTTTTCCCAACCCGCATGGTGTCCCCAGTCGGCATGCTCGCCGTGAACAGGGTAGGGACCGTGATAGCCGTAGTGCGGATCGTAGGAGCGGTTGACGTATCCGTGGAATCCCACCGGCCCGTGGAACCATGGTCCAGCGCCGACGAACACTCCGGTCGCGAACCACTGCGGACCGTAATAGCCAAACGGGGCACATCCATACGGTGCGTAATTGAAATAGCCATACGGGCAAACGGGCTCGGCTCCAATGTGCACATTGATGCTGACCTGCGCACTTGAGCTGCTGCTGAAGCCCGCGAAGCAGATCAGAGCGAGAACCGGCAGAGCGAAAAGCCGGATCGATTTCATGGACATCCTCCCTCAGGGAATGCGTACTCTTCAGAGTCTTGTCTATTTGATGCACGTTCACAACACCGGAATCACACTCGAAGCTCTCGAAAGTCACGTGTTTGTTGTTGAACTCCCAGTGCGGAACCAGATTAGGAGATAGAAGGCGGCCTTCAAGATTGCATCCATCTACTTACAAATCACTGGTTTGACCCTGCAGAGCCTGGCGTCCTGCCGATCACGGTGAAGCTGAGCATTGCCGACCTGTGCAACTGCCCGATTCGCTCTCCTACTTGGAGGAACGAGAGTTGCGCTTTGAAGCCGATCGCGCGACAGGTTGCCAACTCCTGAGAACGGGGAGTGATGACATCAATGCTTCCTCTGATTGAGAAGCAACCTGCAATCTTTGCGGGTGCTCAAACCACAAGGGCCGCATCGTATCCAGATGGGCTATCGGCGCCGATAAAAAGTTTCAACTTACATCTGACTAGATAAAAGCCAGGAGGACCCAGGTTATGAATATGCAGGATCTCACTCCGACTCAGATCGCGATTATGGTCGCGGTCATCATCGTGGTAGTCGGCGCGATTGTCGCGTTTTATCTCCAACGGCGCCGCTCAGAGAAACTCCGCGAACGGTTTGGACCGGAATACGAGCGCTCCCTCAAAGAGAGTGGTGACAAGCGCAGAACCGAAGCTCAACTTGAAAAGCGTGCCGAGAGAGTGGAAAAATTTCATCTCCGCCCGCTGTCGCACGAGGACAGAGCACGCTTTACGGAGCAGTGGGATCGCGTCCAGGCGCACTTTGTAGATGCTCCGGCAGGCGCGGTGGCTGAGGCCGATCAATTGCTCGGCGACATCATGGCCACATGCGGGTATCCGATGGGCAACTTCGAGCAGCGTGCCGCGGATATTTCCGTCGACCATCCAATCGTTACCCAGAACTACCGCGCCGCCCATGACATTGCAACACGGCAAGCATCGGGAAAGGCAAGCACCGAAGATCTTCGCAGAGCCATGATTCATTACCGTGCGCTTTTCGATGACCTTGTGAAAGAGAACAAGAGCACAACGGTGGTCGATCGCAGGCCCGTCGCGGCAGAGCCGGTGGAGTACGAGAGGGAACGCAGCGTGCGGCGCGGCTAAGAATTTGTCAGTTCGTTGGAACGAGCTCGACGGAACTCACCGCGAGGCGCGATCCATCCGAAAGAGCATTACCACCCTGGCTCGGGGAGGCGCGTCCGCGCAAACCCGATGCCAGGGTTTTTCGTGAGGCGCGGCAGATTCGGATCTCTTCAGAAAGAAGGGTCGGCACCGCGAAATGCAGCCGCCATTCCTTGCAAGATGACGAAATCTTCATTCAGTTCAAGGCGTTCGGAACTTCCATTTGTCCACACGGTGCAGGATACTCGACTTGTCTGAAGATAAGTTCGTCTCCTTCCCCGTTGGACGATTTGGAGAAACTCGAAATGTCCAGGTTTCCGAGATCGCTCGCCCACGCGATTTGCGTACTCCTGTTCTGCTTCTCTTTCTGTGCCTGGGGGGATGCGCAAACTTTCGCGCTTTCAGGAAAGGTCACGGACAACGCGGCTCATGCCGTTCCCGGTGCAACGGTCTCGGCCAGGAATCAGGTGACCGGAAAAATCTATATCGCCAAGACGAACTCTGATGGGATCTATTCGATTTCAGATATCGAGCCGGGCGACTACCTGGTCCGGGCCGTTGCAGGCGACCTTCAGGCCCCAGAGGTAAAGGTGAGCCTGGTTGCAGCGCAGACAACCGACCTCACGGTCAGTCCGTCGCCATCGACGCAGAACCTTCCAAACGCACCTCAGCAGCAAAGTCCCGAACAGAAACCCGCCTCGCCGTCGCTCTCCGATCTTGGTTTTACGCCGCAACAAACGCAGGCCAACTTGCAATTGCAGGCGACGCTTGCCAGGCGTACAGAGATGCTGAAGATCCACCAGCGATTGGGAATCATTACAACCATTCCCATGGCCGCCGCTGTGATTACCGGACCGATGGCGAAAGCCAAGGGCAAAAACGGCGAAGTTATCACGGAGCCTACGGACGCAAACCTCGATGTCCACGTGGCTCTCGGAGGATTGACCACCGCACTCTACTTCACGAGTGCCGCATATGCCATATTTGCGCCGCGCATTCCCAACAATCCCAAGCACGGCGGGATCAAATGGCATGAGGCATTGGCATGGGTGCATGGACCCGGGATGGTGCTTACGCCGATCCTCGGCTATATGGCCTATAGCCAGGAGAACTCCGGGGAAAAGCCTCACGGAATCGCGGCACAACACGGAACCGTTGCCTATGTCACTGCCATCGCCTACGGGACAGCAATCGTCGCCGTCTCCTGGCCGATCCACATCAAGTTTTGGGAGAAGAAATGAAGTTCGGTTACTGGCCCGCGATCGCGTTTGCGGCAGTCTCGATCGTCCCCGCTGCCCTGGGCCAGAACGACAAAGTGTACGTGCTTCAGCAATCCACCCTCATCTACCACATGTCTCATCCCATGCACGAAGTGGACGGCACCAGCCACGCAGCGAAAGGGAAGGGAATTTGCGGTGCCGGCCAGTGCGATTTCCTTATCGCCGCACCAGTGAAATCTTTCGATTCCGGCGATACGAATCGTGATCTGCATATGCTCGAGGCGACGCGCGGGGCGCAGTTTCCCATGGTTGAGGTGCGCACCCGATTTCCCGACCAGGAAACCACTGGCCCCAACATCTACGTCGATCTTGAAATAAAGTTCGCCGGCCAGACAGCACGCTACAATCACGCTGCTTTCCAGAGAACCCAGCAAGGCAATGATGTGCACATTACCGGAACTGTGCCCGCTACTTGCTCCGATTTCAAGATCGAGCGGCCCTCCTTCTTGACCGTTCCCATCAAGAATGAGATCCCGGTGCGAGTCGAGATGACCTGGCAACTGCAATAACGATCGCCCCATCGTCATCGATTGGTCGCATCGCATATCTGCTTTGCTGACGTTCTCCCATTCCCATACAATTCGATTCACCATGCGCACTTTCAGAACGCTCTGTTGGTATTTGGTCTGTGGTCTCTGTGCGACCACTGCGATCGCTCAACAACCGCAGCACCTATTTTTCAGAGTTTCTCTTGCGCCTCAGTTCACAACGCCTGTGACCGGCCGCCTGCTGATTTTTCTTGCAGATGGTACTGGAGCGAAGCAGGTGGACGAGAATCCCTTCTCGCCCTCGGCGGTCTACGTCACGGCCAAAGAGGTCTCGGATCTGAAGGCGGGCGAATCGGTCGACGTCGATACGGATGATGTGGCGTTTCCCTCGGGATTCTCGACGCTGAAGCCGGGCGATTACCAGGCGCAGGCTGTTCTCGATGTGCATCACAGCTACAACTACAACGGGCGCAGCGCCGGCGATCTGGTAAGCGATGTGGTGGCGCTCTCCTCATACACGCCAGGCCAGGGAGCGGAGCCTACTTTCACACTGAATACGGAAGTTCCGGAACGGGCTGATCGTGCGGATTCCCCCGAAGTCCAGAAAAGTGCCCATCTTGAGGACTTTGTGAGTCCGGCTCTGACCGCCTTCGCGGGACGTCAGGTCCATATTCGGGCCTGGGTGATCACGCCTCCGGATTATGAGCAGTATCCCGGAGAACGATATCCGACGGTGTATTGGACTCATGGATTCGGCGGCGACCTGAGTGGAGCGAAGCATTTCGGCACGATGTTGCTGAGCCAAATGATTAAGAAGAAGCTTCCCCCCATGATATGGGTGATGCTCGATGAGTCCTGCGCGACAGGAACGCAAGAGTTTGATGATTCAGTGAATAACGGTCCGTGGGGCGAGGCGCTTACGACCGAATACATTCCTTATCTCGAAAAGAAATACCGCATGGATGCAAAGCCCGGCGGGCGGTTCCTTCAGGGCCACTCTTCCGGTGGGTGGGCAACCCTCCAGTTGCAGATCGATTATCCAACGGTTTTCGGCGGCACATGGTCGACATCGCCGGATCCCAGCGACTTTCATGACTTCACGGGAATCGATCTCTATGCGCCGCACGCCAATGTGTACAAGCGGCCAGATGGCTCATCTTACCCGGTGATGCGCGATCACGGTAAGGTTGGCGCGACATTTGAGGAGTTTGCGAAAAATGAGCGCGTACTAGGGCCTTATGGCGGGCAGATCGCTTCGTTCGAGTGGGTTTTCTCACCGCGAGGTGTGGACGGAAGGCCGGAGCCGATGTTCGATCGGAACACGGGAGACGTCAACCCTGACGTCGTCGCGTATTGGCATGATCACTACGACCTCGCCCACATCGTACAGACAACCTGGGGACAGCGCGGACCACAATTACGCGGCAAGATACACGTGTTCGTCGGCACCGCGGACACATTCTACCTGGATGGCGCAGCCCACAAGATGGATGCCGTTCTGAAGTCGCTTGGCGCAGACGCACACTTTACCTACATCCCGGATCGAACCCATTTCGATCTGTACACCACTTATCCAGCGAATGGGGATGCAAGCAAGGGCGATCGTTATGGGCTGTTCACGCAGATCGGTGCTGAGATGTACGCGGTAGCCCGACCGAAGGCAAACTGGAAGCCTGCGGATTAAACTTGCGAGCGCGCCCGGCCAGCCCGGCCCAGGCGCGCTCAAGTTGATACCTGAATGGCCCTAGTGATGTTCGTGTTCTTCTCCAGACCTGTAGTGACCATGGCCGTCGCGCATTTCATTCCCTCGGAAATGCTCCTCATGGTTTTCGCGGTGCTGTTGTTCAACGTGCTCGCCACGATGAGGGTACTCGCCACGATATCCGTAGCGGCGGTCATAGTGATTATCTACGTGACCCCAGAAATTGCGGTCACCCCGATACCACGGTCCGGCTCCGATGAAGACTCCACTGCGAAACCACTCGGGGCCGTAGTAGCCGTACGGAGCGCAATTGTACGGTGGGTAATCGAAATAGCCGTAGGGGCATACAGGCGCCGTTCCAATCTGCACTGAGATCTGCGCCTGCATTCTTTGTGAAGTTGTAAAACTGATCAACGCAAACACCGCAAATGCAAAGAATCTATATATCTTCATAACTCTTTTGCGATTCCTCCTCGCAGGGTATATGTAAGCCGGCTTTATGCCGGACACTAATTTCGGATGGTGGTAACGCGCGAAAGGATGTAACGTCACCGAGCGCGTGAGGGCGATGCCGAACATTCAAAACTATTTATGATTTGTGTTTGTTGCGGAAACGCGCGGGAAGGAGAGCGAAAAAAGGACCTCAGGATTCTTTTTTCGCGTCCTTCGAAACCCACCAGAGAACTTCTCCGAATATTTTCCACTTGGTGGCATTGCTGACATCCAGGGGGAGATATTTAGGATTCGCCGAAACCAGGAGGTCCGATCCCGCGAGCCTCTGAAAACGCGCAACCTTGAATCCAAGATCGCGGTGCGCCACAACGACCAGCTTCTCGTTGAGCTGTTCGCGCTCAGTAGCTGAAAGATCGACAAAGAGAATTGAGCCAGACTGAATGGTGGGAGACATCGAGTCGCCTGCGACATGAATACTGATCATGTTTTCAGGGTGAGGACACCACGAGAGGGGCGCCAGCAGAACGTCTTCCACCTTTGCCTGGGAAATCCGTATGTTTTCATGCGGCGGTACGCGATCACCGAAGGCGGTCACGTTCATGAGCGGAATCGCCACAGCATTTCCTCGACCCTCGAGATGCTGAGAAACCTTTCGATTGGCGATCAGATTGAAATCCTGCAGGCTTACCCGGATCGAGGAGAGGGCCTGCTGAAGACTGGTATCCGGCAACTCTGATGTATCGATGCCGGCGCGCTCCCAGAAATAATTACCATTCGGCCTTCCAGCCAGATTGCCGAGCGCGACGTAGGTTTCCGCGGTAGGTTCGTTCTTGCCGGCTAACCAGCGGGAGACAGTTGCCGGGGAGACGCCCAGCCTTTCGGCAAGTCCGGCCTGTGTGAGTTTCAGATGTGTCAAAAGCTCGCGGAGACGATCGGACCATTCCCGGGTTGTTTCCTGGTGATCAACCATAGCGGCCCTTTCCGTCGTTCCCTGGAGTCAATTTCATCAATGCAATTGCTTCAATGAAATCAATGATTTATCGTTGTCCGAGGTATACTAGCAGGGTTTCCGGCGCATCGTAAGTCGTAAGGGGGCACAGGGATACGTGGTCAGGCTCGAGCCAAGGATTGCGTAAGGAAAGCCCCGGAGTATAGACAATCGGTGAACTGCGCCGTCCAAGGCAGGGTGGCCAAGCTCACCTTAATTTTCCCTCTTTCTTTCTGATCCGTCCAAACAGAAAGAGGGGTTTCGAGCATCTCAACGGAGAGAACTTGACCGGCATACCCGTGCAGAAACTGAGCCGCAGGATACTAATCGTTGACGACGAGGTCGCAATTGCCGACACGCTGGCGCTCATTTTTCGCACCCAGCATTACGAAGCGCGAGTGGCCTATTCCGCTGAGGGCGCGATCGATTTGATCGCCCAGTGGTGTCCCGATCTTGCGATTATCGATGTGATGCTACCCGGCATGAACGGAATTGACCTCGCCATCGTGACAAAGGCCAACCATAAGGGTTGCCATGTGCTTCTGTTTTCAGGACACACCAATACGTCGCTGCTATTGGAAGAGGCTGGAAAAAAGGGTCATCAATTCGAAATTCTGGCGAAGCCTGTACATCCGAACGTCATGCTCGAACGCGCGGCATCCCTGCTCTCCAGTGCGGACGAAGCGGTGTTTGACTGATAGAGATGTTTTGCTCAACACCAATCGATTGTGACTGATTCGAATTCTCCAACAGCGCAGCGCGACGGGCTTCAGATCAAAGCATCATCCACAGCCGATTTTATTTTCCGGCGCTTCGGATGGCATTGGCAGAAAGACGCTGTTTTGCCTTGAGCATCTCGGACCAGGGATCGCGCGCCAGGCGTTTCTTCCACGTCTCGAAGTCCGTGACGTGAAACGTTGGCCGGCTCTTCGCATCGAGATCTTTCCAATCCAGCGGAAGTGCGACCGGCGCTCCGGAGCGAGCGCGGGTCGAGAAGGGTGCGATCGCCGTGGACCCGCGGTCGTTACGAAGATAGTCAAGATAGATTCGGTTTTTGCGCAAGGCTTTGGTCATCTTCGTTACAAAGAGGGCGGGATTCTTCCGTTCCATTCCGAGGACAACGTTGTGCGCGAATTCCTTGATTACCGGCCACTCGTTTTCCGGCCGGATGGGTGCGACGACGTGCAGCCCTTTCCCGCCCGTAGTCTTTAGAAAGCTCTGCAAGCCGAATTCTTGGAGGCGCGTGCGGAACTCCCTGGCCGTAGCTGCCAAAACCTTCCATTCGATGGCTTCATCGGGGTCCATGTCGAAGATGATGCGATCGGGTTTTTCGAGTGAGTCATTTTTTGAGCCCCAAGGATGGATCTCCAGAACTCCCAGCTGCGCCAACGCGACAAGACCTTCCGCGGAATTCAAGGTGACGTACTGCTCGATCTTTCCGCTCTTTTTGTCGGGCACCGGAACGCTGCCAATGCCGTGCGGAAGTCCCATGCTGACGTGCTTCTGAAAGAAGCAGGGCTTGGCGCTTCCTTCCGGGCAGCGCACAATGCTCAGGGGCCTGTCCGCGATGTGCGGCAACATGTGATCGGAAACCGCCAGAAGGTAGTTCGCCAGCATGAGCTTCGTCATACCCGACTCAGGATCCAGAATTTTGTCGGGATGCGTGATGGGGAGCTCAGTCTTGCTCACCCCAGCGGCCTTGCCACCGCTGCTCGCCTTGCCTGTTGTTCGGCTTGTCTTTGAGGTTGGCATGGAACTCGCTCGGTGTTCTTTGGCTTTCGTGGATGTTTCAGGCGTCTCCGCTCTTTCGCGAACGACTTCCCTGGCGGGCTTATCTTCGCGAAGTCCTTTGAAGGCCGCCTGTCGGGCGAGGTTGTCACGCGTCCAGTTTGAAAACGAAATCTGCGCGACCAACTCGGGTTTGACCCAGTGGACACCGCGCGAAACGCCCTTGGGTAGATCCACAAACGGGGTCCTGGGCTGCTCCAGCTTATCCAGTTGCTTTCGAATTGTCTGCTGCGATTTTTGGCTGAAACCTGTTCCGGATCTTCCTGCGTATCGCAATTGCGCTTTATCGTAGTAGCCGATCAGCAGCGCTCCGATGCCGTGGGTTCCATTGGAAGGTTCGGTGAATCCGCCGATGACGAATTCCTGTTCCTGAAAACACTTCGCTTTAAGCCACGTGTTTCCCCGTGTGGAGCTGTAGGGCGCAGAGGCAAGCTTTGAAATGATGCCCTCCGCTCCTAACCCGCATGCCTTATCAAATAGCTGCTTGCCCTCTGCTTCGAAATGCTCGCTCAGGCGAATGGGAGAATCGTCATCGAGGCCTGACAAAACTTTCGCCAACAATTCCTTGCGCTGCAGGAACGGAAGCTCACGTGTGTTGTGCCCATCGAGGTGCAGCAAGTCGAAGGCGAAGTAAGTGAGTTCGACCTTTGCGCCCTCTTGAAATGCAGCCTGAAGGTCGGCGAAGCTGGTTCCTCCCTGAGTGTCGAGAACCACGACCTCACCATCGAGGATGGCACTCTCGACGGGCAGATTTTCGGCGGCTTGTTCGAGTTCGCGCATGCGATGCGTCCAGTCGAGTCCTTTTCGCGTGAGCAAACTGATGCGCTTGCCCTTCGATCCCGACGTGGGACGCACCTGAATCTGAGTACGGTAGCCATCGAGTTTCAGCTCATGCACCCAGTCTTCGCCGCTGGGTGGGCTGGTCGCAGCCTTGGCCAACTGTGGAGTGATGAAGGCGGGAAATTTCTCCGTCGGAAGGGACTTAAGGTCTGCAGCGAAGGATGGCCGGCGGGCTCTTCTTCGGCTTGTTTCCGGCCTTGCCGCTCTTCGTTTGCTGGGGCTGATCCTCGGGAGCCCGATTGCTATGCCAAACGCGATCGTTATCATCGCCGATCTGATCGATGGTCCGCTTCGTCACGGCGCTGTCGGGAAAGCGCTCGGTAATCGGAGGCTCGTCTTCCGCTCGCGCGAACTCGTCGCGGTCCTTGATCAGAAGCCAGTTCGGCTTACCGGGCCTCGCATCATGCGTGTGCATGCGAACGAGCGCCCAACGGCCTTTCAGTTTCTGCCCTTTCAGGTTGAACTTGAGACGCCCTTCCGCGAGGCCGCGATCGACGTCTTCGAGAGGCTCCCATTCTCCGAAGTCCCACACCATTACGGATCCACCGCCGTACTGGCCCTTGGGAATAGTGCCCTCGAAATTTCCGTACTCAATGGGGTGATCCTCCACCTGGACGGCGAGCCGCTTGTCCGCGGGCAGATCGCTCGGCCCTTTAGCGACGGCCCAACTCTTCAACACGCCATTCCACGCCAGCCGGAAATCATAGTGAAGGTGGCTGGCCGCATGCTTTTGCACGACAAACGGAAGCAAGCCCTTGTTGGTGGCTGGATGAATCGCGCCTTTGCTCCCACGAGGCTCCGCGGTTACGCTGAAGTCCCGCATCTCCCGGTAGCGAGTGAGCTGGTCTTCCAGAGTCTTCGCGGGATCTTTGCTGCGAGCGGCGGTTTTTGCCATAGTTATGCGGCTCTATGCGAGCGCTTTCCTGTTTTTACCAGCCTCGGGCCTTTTTGGGCAGAGCGATTTGAAGTTCCTGGCTTCTTTTTGGTTTCATCGACGCTTTGCTTCAAGGCGTCCATCAAGCTCACTAATTTGGGGCGGGGCTTCTCTTCGCTCACCGGGAATGGCTTGTCCCGGCGCTTGGCGTCTATCAGCTCGCGAAGGGCAGCTTCGTAATCATCTTTGTATTCCTTCAGATTGAATGGAGCTGTCTGACTTCGAATCAACTGGTCCGCCAATTCAAGTTGCTTTTTGTCGATTTTCTGATCGGCGATGTCGTCGAAATAGCTCTTCGCATTGCGCAGTTCTTCGGCATAGCGAAGGGTGTATGCCATCAGGCCGCGAGAGTTGTTGTCTGGGTCGGGCGCGATGGCGATCAGGTGTTCACGCCCTCCGAATGCAATCTCGCCGATAGCCACCTTGCGAGAATCGATCATGGCTTTTCGCACCACCGCGAAAGCCTCAGACGATCCCTTCGCGTCCGGCACTACGAAATATGGCTTTTCGAATAGAGAGGGAGGTAACTCGTCCGCCGCGACGAACTGAGCTACATTGATCGATTTCTGAGTCTCGAGACGGAGCTTTTTGATCTCTTCAGGCTCGAGAACAACATATTTACCTTTGCTGTACTCATAGCCTTTTACGATGTCGGCATTGGTGACGGGCTCATCGCCATTGATCACGTTCAGGTGGTGCACTCGCTGATGAGATTTACGGTCGATCTGATGGAACGAGATGTCCGAAGTTGAACTAGTTGCCGGGAAAAGCTGAACTCCGAACGAGACCAGCGAAATTCTTATTTGTCCTGACCAGAAAGGACGGCCCGCCATATGTTGCCTCCGCGTGCTCAAAGCTCTCCTGCACGCCTCGGTCGTTCGATGTACAGGCTCCAGGGGAAGTTGTCCGTAAAAGCCCCCTATGCGAGCGACTCGGCAAGGGATGAGCTGCATCTCAGGGTTCATGATTCGCAAATTGAAATCCGGAGAATTCCGCCTCTATTCGAGAAAGAAAGACGAAAAAACGGGCAAACGCAAGAACCTGGGTACCTTCTCGAGCCTCGAGAAGGCCAAGCAGCACGAGCGCGAAGTTCAGTACTTCAAGAAGCACTGACACACGGACGAACGCCGGAGAGAGAGCGGGACCAGCAAACCGGCTGGATACGCCCGGCATCCTAAACCCAACCGTGGCGCACAGCGCCGCGATGGAGATTCGATAGTACACATGATTTCCTCCAGGGTGCGGCGATGGCAGTTGCAGACAGAAAGTGGGTTCGCAAAGTCAACACGGTATCCACATCTCCACCTGAAGGCTTGTTCAACCAGGACGCGGCTACGATCGCTCGGCGCCTCGCATCGAAGAAGGTTTCACCGAAAGGTCCCGGATCGGGGATGAGGATGTTGACGTTTTACATCAGCCGGGCAGGAAAAGTGCGATTGGTGCGAGCGCTGCTCTGAATTGGCAGTCTATTAAGGCGAAGCGAAGGGCGCATGTTTTACCATTCGCTTGTACGTGACGAACGCAATCTCAACTTCCGCCTCGGCCGTCGTGAAGGGCTCAGTCTTCGTACTGATCCAGTTCGATGTATGCGAGGAGCTTCGTCTCGACCGTCTGCCGGCAATAAGAGAGCGCACTGTTCAGCAACAGCCGCCCATGAAGCATGCTGCTCCCGCGTATGTGCGTTACGAGCGGCCCCCCGTGGTAGAGCCGCTTGAGCCGCTTCAACTGGAGAGCGGAGAGCGCCTCGAAGGCGAGATCAAGTACTACGATTACGGGGTTGTGAGCGTCCTTCTTCATCTGCCGTTCTCCGGCGATTGGGGAAATCTGGTTCGGCTGGCCAGCCGGTGGGTGTGGGATGTCGATTTTGCATCCCGAGCGGAACCGGTGGTAAAGAGCCGCCTGGCGAGATGTGCAGAGGCGATGGTCCGTCCCTACTCGCGCTGGCTCAGCGAAGACTACTTCATTTTTCAGGTGAACGAAGCCGGTGGCACAGGTTCAGCGGCCGACTTGATTCGGGATCGCGGCGTGGAAATTGCCCAGGTAGTTCGAGGTGATTCCCAGCAGCTTTCTGCCGGCGAGTGCGCCGAGGTGCTTCACTCGCAAATTTCGTATTATGCCAACGATGTCACCGTAATCGGGTGGAACGCTGCATTCCTCTACGACACACCTTCCGGGGCGGAGACTTCGATTCAACTCCTCGAGTACGCGAATTCCCAGCTTCTGGAATTTCGCCACTATGATGAGCTGCTGACAGACATCCTCAATCGCGCATACGCGCTTCTGGAACAAAAAACCGGAGTTCTGGCCAGATGGCGGCTGGCGCGCTCAGCGCGCAACCTGCATACAACGCTTCTCGATGTCGCCGAATTGACCGAGCGCGCCGATAACGCCATCAAGTTTCTGAGCGACATGTTTGCTGCCCGCTTGTACAAGCTGGCTGCGGCAAAGGTCGGCGTTCCCGACTACAAGGAATTGGTTTCACGGAAGGTCAAGATGGCAGACGACCTGTACAACTATATGGTCGACCAGTTCAACCAGAGCCGGGCTTTTTTTCTCGAATTTACAGTTGTGCTAATACTGCTGATTGAGCTGTACTATCTTTTTCGCGGGAAACCACTTTAGCTTCGCGGACGTTACTCCAGATACCGTCACTATGACCCTGCTCATTTTCACCGGCCTTCTTTTTTTCGGCTCCATCGCTGCGGGATTGCTTGGCGCGCTTACCGGTCTTGGCGGGGGAGTGCTACTGATTCCTCTTTTGACGCTTGGTTTTCACGTAGACATCCGGTATGCGGTCGGGGTCTCTCTGATCTCCGTGATTGCAACCTCGTCGGGTGCTGCGGCCGCCTACGTGCGCGAAGGCTACTCGAACGTCCGGATCGGCATGTTCCTCGAGGTTGCAACAACCCTGGGCGCGATTCTGGGCGCATTTCTCACGACGCTGATACACACGCAATTGCTGGCAATCATCTTCGGCATCGTCCTGATCTACTCCGCTTATCTGAACTGGCAGCAAACGCGGATGCCGGTCGCCGGGATCTGTCAGGGTAGTCCCTGGTCGAGGAAATTGAAGCTCTCCGGGGACTATCCCCTGGCGGATGGAACCCGCCGCAAATACGAAGTCGAGAACATCACCGGCGGCTTTGGCGTGATGTTTGTGGCTGGAACCCTCTCCGGGCTTCTGGGAATTGGCTCGGGCGCGGTTAAGGTCCTCGCGATGGACCGCATCATGAAAATTCCGTTCAAGGTTTCGACGACCACAAGCAATTTCATGATCGGCGTGACGGCAGCGGCCAGCGCGGGAATCTATCTCCATCGCGGTTTGATCACGCCCGGACTTGCGTTTCCCGTGATGCTCGGAGTACTGACTGGCTCTTTGATCGGAGCCCGCTACCTGGTCCGCGCGCACGTATCGATGCTGCGCACAATTTTCACTTTTGTAATCCTGGCTCTTGGATTAGAGATGATTGTCAACGGGGTGACCAAATGGTTCTGAAAGAAGAGGGCGTCAGACCAGAAGGCGGGGAGGGCTTCGACGATCGCCGCATGGAAACCATTATGGGCAGGCTCCTTCAGTTCGGCGTGCTCCTCGCCTCGTTTGTAATGATCATCGGAGGCGTCCTCTACACCCGTGCCCATCATGGTGAAATTCCCAATTACCGCGTTTTCACCAGTGAACCTCAGGGGTTGCGCCACATTGATGGCGTCATCGGCGGAATCAAGACCGCAGATCCAGCCGCAATCATCCAATTGGCAATCCTACTGCTGATCGCCACGCCGGTAGCGAGGGTCGTGTTTGCGCTCATCGCATTCGCTATCGAACGTGACAAGCTGTACATCCTGGTCAGTGCGTTGGTCCTCGGCGTGCTTCTCTATGGGTTCTTCCGATCCCAGTGAGGTGCTGACGCATAGAGTTGCATGGGCCCGTTCTTTGCAACCACAATAAAAGGGCCTGTTTTCTAATCGCAGATTTGTTATTCGCTTGTAATTGCCGGGTGCTTCACGTGGTTACTGCATCCAAGGTGTCAGGATCAGGGATTTTCCGCGTTCGCAGAGGGGGTAAAAATGCATCGCTTGCAAGGAAAGGTCGCAATCGTCACGGGTGCCGGATCCGGCATCGGGCAGGGAATCGCCAAGAGGTTCGGCTGCGAGGGTGCAAAGGTCATCGTCGACTACGTGGGCAACCCTCAGGGGGCAGAGGAAACCGAGCAGGCGATCGAGAAAGCAGGCGGTGAGGGCGAGATTGTCCGGGCCGACGTCACTCGAATGGACGATGTGAAGTGCCTGGTTGATACCGCCTGGAATAAGTTCGGCTCGGCTGACATCCTGGTCAACAACGCGGGCATTGAAAAGAAGTCGGAGTTCTGGGATACCCCGGAATCGGATTACGACGAGGTAATGGAAGTAAATCTGCGAGGGCCGTTTTTTCTTACTCAGGCCTTTGTTCGCCGCCTCCGTGACGCCAAGAAGCCAGGCCGGATCGTCAACATCAGCTCCGTTCACGAAGATATGGTGTTTCCGGGATTTGCGAGTTACTGTTGTGCCAAGGGCGGGCTGCGCATGTTGATGCGCAATCTCTCCGTCGAACTTGGACCTCTCGGCATCACCATCAACAACATCGCGCCGGGCGCGATTGCCACGCCGATCAATAAATCGCTTCTCGAAGACAAGCCCAAGCTCAATGCGCTTCTGGCTAACATTCCCCTGGGAAGACTGGGCACTCCCGAAGATGTCGCCGGTATGGCCGCCTTCCTGGCTTCCGACGACGCATCGTACGTTACCGGGTCCACATTCGTAATTGATGGCGGCCTCATTCGCAACTACCGGGAGCAATAGATATTGCATGTCTGCCCGAATCGAGGATTACGCTCTCATCGGAGACTGCCAGACCGCAGCGCTGGTCGACCGGACAGGCTCGATCGACTGGCTTTGCTGGCCCGCCTTTTCATCTGAAGCATGTTTCGCCAAGCTCCTGGGTACGGATGACAATGGCTACTGGAAGATTGCTCCCGCCGAAGAAGGGGAGTGGAAAGTCAGCCGGCAATATCGCGAACACAGCCTGATCGTTGAAACCGTCTTTGAAACTTCAGACGGGGCGCGCGGCTTATCGATTTCATGCCCGTGCGCGGCAAAAATTCGGACGTGGTCCGGATAGTAGAGGGAGTTCGCGGTACCGTCCGCATGTCGATGGTGCTTTCTCTTCGCTTTGACTACGGCCGCTCGGTCCCCTGGGTGACTCGAATCAAGAATGGCGTCCGCGCGGTTGCCGGGCCCAATCTGGCGGTCCTGCGCGGCTCCGTTCCCACACATGGTGAAAACCTGAGCACCATGGCAGAATTTTCGGTCAGCCCCGGCCATCGCGCCTGGTTCGCGCTGACCTATGGCTACTCGCATCTCGAGGACCCGGCACCGATCGACGTAGAACAGGCATTTAAGGACACGGTTGAGTTTTGGCGGGAATGGACGGGACGGCTCCGCTTCGAAGGCAAATACAAGGACGTCGTCGAGCGGTCTCTGATCACGCTGAAGGCTATGACCTATCTGCCCACCGGCGGAATAGTCGCGGCTGCCACCACATCTCTGCCCGAGTCCATCGGGGGCGTGCGCAACTGGGATTATCGCTACTGCTGGCTGCGCGACACCACCTTCACGCTGCTTGCCCTCGCGAACGGCGGGTACTATGACGAAGCCGCAGCATGGCAGGACTGGCTCCTCCGCGCACTCGCGGGAAGTCCCAGATCAGGTGCAGATCATGTATGGGCTGAGCGGCGAGCGCCAGCTCCAGGAGTGGACCGTCGACTGGCTATCAGGATACGAGAACTCGAAGCCGGTTCGTATCGGCAACGCCGCCTCTGCGCAGGTTCAATTGGATATTTACGGCGAAATGCTCGACAGCTTCTTTCACGCGCAGCATAAAATGGGCCGCCACAAAGAAGATGATTTTCGCGTTCTCGTTCTTCTTCTCCAGCATCTCGAGCAGATATGGCAGGCGCCGGATGAAGGAATATGGGAGACGCGCGGAGGCGCGCAGCAGTTCACATATTCGAAGTTGATGGCGTGGGTCGCCTTCGATCGTGCCGTCCTGCTTGCCGAACAGCTCACGTACAAGGCGCCCGTTGAACGCTGGAAGTCAATTCGCGACACAATTCATCAGCAGATCTGCGAATGTGCATTCCATCCTGCCAAGAACAGCTTCGTGCAGGTATACGGTTCAGACCAGCTGGATGCTTCGTTGCTGTTGATCCCACTTGTCGGCTTTCTTCCGGCCAGCGATCCAAGAGTCATCGGAACCGTGGAGGCCATCCGTCGCGAACTGATGACCGACGGCCTGGTCCTTCGCTACAACACCGCCAGTGTCGACGACGGGCTTCCTCCCGGCGAGGGCGTCTTTCTGGCTTGCAGTTTCTGGATGGTGAGCGCCCTCAAAGCCATCGGCCGAAAAGACGAAGCGGTTGAGCTCTTTGAACGCCTGTTGTCCCTCACCAACGACCTGGGACTGCTGTCCGAAGAGTACGACCCGAAGCAGAAACGTCTCCTGGGCAATTTCCCGCAGGCCTTTTCGCACATCTCACTAGTCAATGCGGCGTTCAATCTGGAGGATGGCAAGGGAGTGCGCGAGCGTGCCCATCGTCAAAAACATCATTGAGAATCCAGGGACCCCCAACATCGCATAAACATCGGTGCCTCGCGCTCGCTCTGAATGCATTGTCAGATCCTCGCGGAGTCAGCAAGGGAAGCTCATCGTCGCACTTCTTCCCCATGCTGCTGCGGCTCGGAGGCATCGGGCTCTTTGGTCTCGCGGTGATCGACTCGTCGGTCATTCCGATTCCGCTGCCCGGCAGCACCGATCTCGTGCTTCTTCTCCTTACCGCCTTTCGATCTTCAAGTGCGACCTCTCCGATCGAGTACGCTTCGTGTGCCTTCGCGGGCTCCATCGTTGGCGGATACATGACATGGGCTGCCGGAAAGAAGGGCGGCGAGGCGGCTCTCTCCCGGCTCGGGGAAGGACGTTTTGTTCGTCGTGTTCAAAAACAGGTCAAGACGCACGGAATGATCTCAGTAGCAGTGGCCGCACTCATTCCGCCTCCGGTGCCCCTGATGCCTTTTCTGCTTGCCGCAGGAGCCCTGGGACTTACTCGCGGACGTTTCTTCATCTCCTACTGCACCGGTCGAGCAGTACGTTACGGGGTGGTTGCCTGGCTGGGCTTTCACTACGGACGGCACATGCTATCGCTGTGGCAGAAATACTTGAACGCGTGGACCGCGCCAATTATTACCGTGTACGTCGCGCTGATCGTGCTCGGAGCGGCATACGGCATCTGGAAATTCCGGAAGGAAAAACGAAAGAAGAGTTGAAATGGCGGGAATGAGTTTCTCCCGCCATTTCAATCTATGCGTGCGCGTGACGCAGGGGATTAGCGAGGGCCTTTTTTGTCGCAAGGTAGCGATCTACGGCGGCGGCAGCTTTCCGCCCTTCTGAAATCGCCCACACCACCAGCGATTGCCCGCGCCGCATATCGCCCGCCGCGAAGATGCCTTCGACTGACGTCATGTAATCGCCGTTGGTAGCCACGTTCCCGCGCTGGTCGAGACCAACGCCGAGTTGCTCGATCATTCCGCCCTTCACGGGACCAACAAAGCCCATCGCCAGCAGGACGAGATCGACATCCAGCGTGAACTCGCTACCTTCAATTGCCTCGAACTTCGGCGGAGGACCAACGCGCACCGCATGAACCTGCTTGACGCGGCCGTTCTCGTCTCCGGTAAATTTCAGGCTGTTGATCGCCCAGTCACGAATGCCGCCTTCTTCATGTGCGCTTTCGGTACGCAACTGCAGCGGCCACAGCGGCCATGGCGTGGAAGCCGCTCGCGTCTCGGGAGGCTTGGGCATGATCTCAATCTGGTGGATGCTTTTCGCACCCTGCCTATGGCTGGTCCCGAGACAATCGGCGCCCGTGTCGCCGCCGCCGATGATCAGCACCCGCTTGCCATAAGCGGAAATGGCGATAGCCGGATCGATGAGGTCACCTTCATTGCGCCGGTTCTGCTGAGGCAGGAACTCCATCGCGAAGTGAATGCCCTTCAGTTCACGGCCGGAAATCCCGAGGTCGCGCGGCTGCTCCGCGCCGCCTGCAAGCAGAATGGCGTCATAGTGCTCCGTCAGCGTGTCGACCGGAATATTCCCCCCGACGTGCGCATTGGTAAGGAACGTGATGCCCTCTGCCCGCATCTGCTGAAGCCGCCTGTCGAGCACGTGTTTCTCGAGCTTGAAGTTGGGAATGCCATAACGCAGCAAACCGCCCACGCGGTCGTTCTTCTCATAGACCGTCACGGAATGGCCGGCACGCCGCAGTTGCTGTGCCGCTGCCAGACCTGCCGGACCGCTGCCCACCACAGCGACGCGCTTCCCGGTGTTCTGCTCCGGAGGCTCCGGATGAATCCAGCCCTCATCCCACGCGCGCTCAACGATGCTCTTTTCGATGAGCTTGATTGATACCGCAGGCAGGTTGATGCCGAGTACGCAGGCTGCCTCGCACGGAGCAGGGCAGATGCGCCCGGTAAACTCCGGAAAATTGTTGGTTGCGTGCAGACGCCGGATCGCGCTTTGCCACCGGCCGTTGTAGGCAAGATCATTCCAGTCGGGAATGAGATTGTTCACCGGGCAGCCGGTGTGGCAGAAGGGAACTCCGCAATCCATGCAACGGGCTCCCTGTTCACGTTGCTTCTCTTCGGGAAAGGGCTGGTAGATTTCAAACCAGTCCTGGACCCGTTCTTCGACTCTGCGGCGACCTGCTTGTTCGCGCTCGATCTCGAGAAAGCCTGTCACTTTACCCATGCTGCACCTCGGCTGCTGCCTCAACCTGAGGCGCTGTCGTGATTGGAGGAAGATAGATTGTGTCCACGCGCTCAACACCGAGCACACGCTTGTACTCGTGCGGGAATACCTTGATAAATTTGGGCTGCGCTTCCGCCCAGTGCTCCAGGATCCACGCGGCGCGAGGGCTGCCGGTGTAGTCGCGATGCCGTTCGAGCAGTCCGCGAACTTCCGCTACATCGGCTTCGGTCACCAGTGGCTCGAGATCGACACTGGCCTTGTTGCATCGCCGCGTTGAGAAATCGCCGTGGTCGTCGAAGACAAACGCACGGCCACCGCTCATGCCTGCGGCAAAGTTTCGTCCCGTGGTGCCCAGCACGATCACGGTGCCGTTGGTCATGTACTCGCAACCGTGGTCGCCGACGCCCTCGACAACGGCGGTGGCGCCGGAATTGCGAACCGCGAAGCGCTCGCCCGCAATGCCGTTCAGGAAGACCTCGCCGCTGGTGGCACCGTAGAGAACCACGTTGCCCACGAGGATGCTTTCCTCGGGCAGGAAGAACGACGTCTTTGGCGGATATGCGATGATGCGGCCGCCCGACAATCCCTTGCCGAGATAATCGTTGCTGTCGCCTTCCAGCTCCAGCGTCACACCCGTCGGAACAAAGGCGCCGAAGCTCTGTCCCGCTGAGCCTTCAAATTTGAAGTGAATGGTGCCGTCCGGTAACCCGGCGCTTCCGTAACGCCGCGCGATCTCTCCGCCCAGCATTCCGCCAACCGTGCGATGCACGTTGCGAATGGCGAAGTTTTCGGTGACCGGAGTCTTGGACTCAAGCGCCGGCGCAGCCTTCGAGATCAGGACATGATCGAGAGCCTGGTCGAGCCCGTGGTCCTGCGCCTGCACTTTTCTTCGCGCCACGCGAGAGGGAACTATCGGCGCGTAAAGGATCGAAGAAAGATCGATGCCCTTGGCCTTCCAGTGCGCGTCCGCAATGGCCGCGTCAATCTTGTCGACCCGGCCCACCATTTCGTCGAAGGTACGAAAACCGAGCTTCGCCATGTGCTGCCGAATCTGCTCAGCGATAAAGAAGAAGAAGTTGATTACGTGCTCCGGCTGCCCTGTAAAGCGCTCTCGCAGCACCGGATCCTGGGTGGCAATGCCCACCGAACAAGTATTCAGGTGACACTTGCGCATCATGATGCAACCCATTGCGATCAGAGGAGTTGTCGCAAATCCGAACTCTTCTGCGCCCAGCAGCGCGGCGATCACCACATCGCGTCCGGTTTGCAGCTTGCCGTCGGTCTGCACCTTGATACGTCCGCGCAGATCGTTGAGCAGCAGCACCTGCTGTGTTTCCGCCAGTCCAAGTTCCCACGGCAGTCCAGCATGCTTGATAGAACTCAGCGGCGATGCGCCGGTGCCACCCGTGTCGCCGGAGATGAGGACTACATCCGCATGAGCTTTCGAAACACCCGCGGCCACGGTGCCCACGCCAACTTCAGATACGAGTTTCACCGCAATGCGGGCTTTCGGGTTGACGTTCTTCAGGTCGTAGATAAGCTGCGCGAGGTCTTCGATCGAATAAATATCGTGATGGGGTGGAGGCGAGATGAGACCGACGCCGGGTATCGAGTGTCGTGTCCTCGCGATGACTTCGTCAACCTTATGTCCCGGCAACTGCCCGCCTTCGCCGGGCTTCGCGCCCTGCGCCATCTTGATCTGCAATTCATCGGCATTGACCAGGTAGTTCGTGGTCACGCCGAACCGTCCACTTGCTACCTGCTTTACCGCGCTTCGTCGCGAGTCGCCGTTCGCGTCCCGCTTGAAGCGCTCTTCATCCTCGCCGCCTTCGCCGGTGTTTGACATGCCGCCAAGCCGGTTCATGGCAATGGCCAGCGTCTCGTGCGCCTCCTTGCTGATGGACCCATAGCTCATCGCGCCCGTCGTAAAGCGCTTCACGATTTCCTTCGCCGCCTCAACCTCTTCAAGCGGAATCGGATTCTCTGCGTACTTGAGCTGAAGCAGCCCGCGCAATGTGCAGAGATCGCGGTTCTGCTTATCGAGCAGTTCGGTGTACTCCTGGAAGGTGGTTGCGTTGTTGGCGCGAACCGCATGCTGCAGCTTGCTTATTGTCTGCGGATTCAGCAAGTGATACTCGCCGCCCTCGCGGTACTGATAATGTCCGCCGACCACCAACTCGGTCTCCGACTCGGTCAGCGGCTGGAAGGCATACTCGTGCTTCATCTGCGCCTCGCGCGCCAGCACGTCCAGCCCAACACCTTCTATCCGCGATGCCGTACCGGGGAAATACCTTTCGACGAGGTGCTGATTCAAACCGACCGCTTCGAAAACCTGCGCGCCGCGATAGCTCTGCAGCGTGCTGATGCCCATTTTCGAAAATGTCTTCAGCAGCGCCTTGTTAATGGCCTTGATAAAGTTCTTTTCCGCATGCGCTGCCGAAACACTGTGCGGCAACAGCCCGCGCCGCTTCAGATCGTGCAACGTTTCGATCGCAAGATAAGGATTGATCGCGCTCGCTCCATATCCGATCAGCAAAGCAAAATGCATCACCTCGCGCGGCTCGCCGCTCTCGATGATCAGCGCAACTTGCGTACGCGTCTTTTCCTTAACGAGGCGGTTGTGAACCGCGGCCATGGCCAGCAGGCTTGGAATCGGTGCATAAGTCGCATCAACTCCGCGATCACTGATGATCAGCAGCGTGTACCCCGACGCCACCGCGTGCGCTGCCCGCGCGCTCATCTCTTCGAGCGAATTGCGCAGCCCCGCTTCTCCGTCCGCAGCGCGGAAGAGAGCCGGCAGAGTGGTCGCCAGGAGATCTCCCGAAGAAACGCGCCTCAGCTTCTCGAGATCGCGATTTGACAGGATCGGATGCGGAAGCTTCAGCGTGTGGCAGTTCTCCGGCGCCTCGTCGAGGATGTTTCGCTCCGTGCCGATATAACTGATGAGCGACATCACCAGCTCTTCTCGAATCGGATCGATCGGCGGATTTGTCACCTGCGCAAACAGCTGCTTGAAGTAGTTGAACAGGGGCTGCGGCCGATCCGACAGGCAGGCCAGCGGGGTGTCTGTTCCCATGGATCCGACAGGCTCTTCTCCCCGCGCTCCCATCGGTCCCAGCAGGATTCGCAGATCCTCTTCGCTATATCCGTACGCTCGCTGCCGCCGCAGCAGAGTCTCCGGATTCGATGCGATGACGCGCGAAGGCTCCGGCAGAGTATCAACCAACACCTGCTGCTCCTTCAACCACTCCGCGTAGGGCTGCCGGGCGGCAAGACTCTTCTTGATCTCGGCATCGGAGATGATCCGCTTCTGGACCGTATCGACAAGGAACATCCGGCCCGGCTGCAGCCGCCCCTTCATGCGAATATCCTCCGCCGGAAGATCCAGTACGCCCGCTTCGGACGCCAGCACCACCAGGTCGTCTTTGGTAACGAAGTAGCGGCCAGGACGAAGTCCGTTGCGATCCAGCGTAGCGCCCACGATGCGTCCATCTGTAAATGCAATCGCCGCAGGGCCATCCCACGGCTCCATAAGCGAAGCGTGGTACTCGTAGAAGGCCCGCTTGTCCTCATCCATATCCGGATTGCCCGCCCACGCTTCTGGAATCAGCATGGCCATTACGTGCGGCAACGAACGACCCGACTGAAACAGGAATTCGACGGCATTATCGAGCGAAGCCGAATCGCTTCCATTGGGCATGATCACCGGGAAAAGCTCATTGATCTTCTCGCCATGCAGCGGGTGCTCCACCACCGACTGCCGAGCGTTCATCCAGCTCACATTGCCGCGAACGGTGTTGATCTCGCCGTTGTGTGCGATGTAGCGATAAGGATGCGCGAGCTTCCAACTCGGAAACGTATTCGTCGAGAACCGCTGGTGAACCAGGCAGAGCGCGCTCGTCACAAGAGGGTTAGCCAGCTCGAAGTAGAACTTCTCGATCTGCGGAGCCAGCATCAGCCCCTTGTAGATAATCGTCCGGCACGAGAACGAGGGAACATAGAAGAACTCTTTCTCCTCAATCTCAGAAGCGGCTATTTCGTTCTCCGTACGGCGGCGCACAAGATAGAGAAGCCGCTCGAACGTATCTTCCTCCATCCCTTCCGGCCGGGCCACGAAGAACTGCTCAATATAAGGTTGCGAAGCGCGAGCTTCGCGGCCGATGGCGTCGCCGTTCACCGGCGTGTCCCGCCACCCCAGGACTTTCAGGCCTTCTTCCGTCGCGATGCGCTCAAACACGCCCTCGCATTGCAGGCGGCTGTGCCTGTCCACCGGCAGAAATACCATGGCCACGCCGTAATCCCCAGGACCGGGCAGCTGGATCCCCAGCTCGCCGCACTCGCGCGCGAAAAACACATGAGGTACCTGGATCAGAATCCCGGCGCCATCGCCCGTCTCCGGGTCGCAGCCCGCTGCGCCGCGATGGGTGAGATTGATAAGCACCTCAAGCCCTTTGCGGATAATGTCGTGGCTTTTTTCGCCGCGAATGCTGGCGACCAGCCCCATACCGCACGCATCATGTTCATTGCGCGGGTGATAGAGCCCTTGAGGGAGCGGTAGACGATGACGATAGTCCGATGTCTGCATGAGTACCTTCACTTATGAATAAGGTCGTTCAGCAAATTCAGTTGTTCTGAAACGGCAAAGACACAATGGGCGAGGCGAATCCAAGCGGAGTCCGCCAATTCGTTCTAAAAAGGCCTGTCGTGGCAGGCCTGTGCACATGGGGATAGTGCTGAACTATCAATGATAGCTGAATTTCGGCTGCTTCAATCTCGAATTGCAAGATTAGTGAATTTGATCCCTGTTTTCCACACAGCTGCGCAAGTTTCCAGCGATGAGGGCCGCGAGACCGCTCAGAGTTTGCAAATCAGCAGTTCACGCTCATAGATCATCTCCGGAGGCAGGTGGTCGTGCAGCTCGATAAACAGCTCCTCGTGCGCAATCACTTCCTTCCGCCATGCCGCGCGGTCCACTTCCATCAGCTCCTCAAAGCTCTCGCGCGAGAAGTCCAGCCCGTTCCAGTCGATGTCTTCATACCGCGGCACCCACCCGATCGATGTCTCGCGCCCACGCCCGTGCCCATGCACCCGCTCCACAATCCAGCGCAGCACACGCATGTTTTCGCTGAACCCCGGCCACAGAAACTTCCCGTTTTCGTCCTTGCGGAACCAGTTCACGTTGAAGATCCGCGGCGTCACGTCCAGTCCACGCTGCATCTTTATCCAGTGCCGGAAGTAGTCGCCCATGTGATAACCGCAGAAGGGAAGCATGGCCATCGGATCGCGCCGCACTTTCCCCACCGCGCCTGCCGCAGCCGCGGTGGTTTCCGATCCCATCGTTGCGCCGATATACACTCCGCTCGACCAGTTGAATGCCTGATACACCAGCGGCAGGGTGTGCGATCGCCTTGCGCCGAAAATGATCGCGCTGATGGGTACACCCTCAGGCGACTCCCAATCCGGATCCATGGTCGGGCACTGCGAAGCGGGTGCGGTGAAACGCCCGTTGGGATGCGCCGCGGTGGTACCGTTCTTCTTGCCGATCGCCGGCGTCCAGCGCTCGCCGCGCCAATCCGTGCACTCGGCCGGAGGCTTTTCCGTCATCCCCTCCCACCACACTCCTCCATCTGGAGTGAGCGCGACATTCGTAAAGATGGTGTTGCGCGACAGAGTTGCGATCGCTGCCGGATTCGTCCTGGCGCTCGTGCCCGGAGCAACGCCGAAGAAACCCGCCTCTGGATTAATGCCTCGCAACTGCCCCGTCGAGTCGGGCCTCAACCATGCAATATCATCGCCGACGGTCCACACCTTCCATCCCGGCATCGACTTCGGCGGAATCATCATCGCGAAGTTCGTCTTTCCGCATGCTGAAGGAAACGCCGCGGCTACATAGGTCTTCTCGCCTTCCGGACTCTCCACGCCAAGGATGAGCATGTGTTCCGCCATCCATCCTTCATCGCGCGCAATGTTCGACGCGATCCGCAGCGCAAAACACTTCTTGCTCAGCAGCGCATTGCCGCCGTAGCCGGAGCCGTAGGACCAGATCTCGCGCGTCTCGGGAAAATGCACAATGTACTTCGTGTCATTGCAGGGCCAGGGCACGTCCTGCTGGCCGGGCTTCAGGGGCACGCCGACGCTGTGCATGCAAGGAACCACGCGCTTCTCATCCTTATCGATCTCTGCGAAAACCGGCGCCCCGATGCGGGCCATGATCCGCATGTTCACCACGACGTAAGGCGAGTCCGTCAATTCCACGCCAATGCCCGACATTGGCGATCCCACCGGCCCCATGCTGAAGGGCAGCACATACATCGTCCGCCCCTGCATACACCCCTTGAAGAGCTGTTTCAGGCGGCGCCGCATCACATAGGGATCTTCCCAGTTGTTCGTCGGACCTGCTCCATCTCGCGAGAGCGAGCAGATGAATGTGCGGTCCTCGACTCGTGCAACATCGTTCGGCGCGGAGCGTGCGTAAAAGCATCCTGGCCACTTTTTCTGATCCAGCCGCGTGAAGGTGCCGGCGGCGACCAGCCGATCGCAAAGGAACTGGTACTCCGCCTGGGAACCGTCAACCCAATGGATCGAGTCGGGCCGGCAGAGCTCGGCCATCTTCTCAACCCAGCGAATCAGGTGCTTGTTGGTAGTCGGTGGAGTCTGGAGAGTGGTGGCCTCGTGGTTCAAAACGGAGTGCTTCATATGGTGTAGTCGTACTCCTGCCTATGGTTAACAGGCTATCGAATCAGCCGGTGTTGATGGAAGGGTAAGCGGCTATCCTACATTCCCACTTGGATGCGGTCGTGTGACGCAGCGTACAGCCCTCTGTGGCATGGATTTAGAACTTGTCTCTATCAGAATTCGTGGTGCTGATCAATCACCTCGGCCAGGTTATGCGCCTCACTTTTATTCGGGTTCGCAGCCTCGGCCTGGTTGCGCACCTTGGCGACTGCGAGCCAGTTGTCTTTGTGGATCTCATCCGTCATCCAGGGCGGCAGGGGCATGCAGAGATGGTTGCTCAGTGCCGCGGCATATCCTTCGTAGAGCGCGCGGAGACTCCGCAGCCTCTCATACGACTGTCCGTCCCGGCACACGCTCACACCGCTCTGGCATAGAAGCTGGTAAAGCTGCTCATAACGCTCCGGCGGCAGTCGGTCTGCCTCGTTCGGCACCGGGCCGAGTGCGAATACCTGGGCCAGGTCGACCACCGCATGGCGGGCCATCGCAAACGTCAATTGCGCCTGCCGTGCCTCGTGTCCGCGAACGCCGGAAATCAGCAGGGCAGAGGTATCGAGAATAGCCGTCAGCGCTCCGATCCAGCTCTGATTCGTGTGTTGCGAGCGGAAGTAGCAAAGCAGCGTATAGGAGATGTGGCTCTCGAGTAGTTCGGCCGACCATCTTTCCCACTCCGACAGCAAATTCGACAGCGCGTTCTCCGCACCATCAAATGAGTGCCGCCGCATCAGTTCGGCGGCGGTCGGTGGGGAACCTGCGCGCGCATCGAGCAGCGAGATGCTCACCTCGCGTCGCGAAAAAGCGCCATACAGCACCGGGAAATAGCCCATCACGACAGCGAGAAATCCGAAACCCGTGCCGGCCTCAAGCACGGATAATGCCCGCGCGATTTGTCCGTGCGGGACCACGTCTCCCAGACCCAGCGTGAAGAAATTCGTTCCGCTGATGTAGAGATCAGAGAGGTAATTGAGTTGGCGCGATGAGTCCGTAAACGGGTTCCTGAGCGAGTAGTAGATCAGCGAGTAGCCGAATACCAATCCGCACGCCCACACCACCAGCAGGAAAATCAGCGAGAGCGGACCATAAAAACTCAGCGCTGTCTCCCGCTTCCGCGGATGCCGGATTCTCAGCGCGACAAATCTCCACGGCGACCACGTGAGAATGTAAAACAGCCGGGTAAGGCGGAGCCTGCCTGCAGCTCTTCGCGGCAAAATAATCGTCTGAAATGCATCCAGCAGCACAATCACCACGCACAGAATGCCCGCCAGCATCGTTACGGTTCGCATTGCCCTCCTTGCCGCGCCTTTTTCATCAGGGTAGGAGTCTACCCGTGCCGCAACTACGTCAAAATGAGCCTCTCGAGCCCAGGCCCTGCGGTAAAACCCGAAAACTCAACGAAACCCGAGCTTTTTCATAAGTCCATCTTTAGTAAGCCGCCACGAAAAGCAACAACCAAATTTCCCCCGTGCCAGACGCATCTCGCTCGCCGTACGAGTATCGACGCAGCCGGCCCCAGCTAATCTATCTTAGAGGCCTCTTCGCAACTCTGGATGGCGTGGGGCATTGATCGACCCGATTCGATTTCTCAACCTATGGCAGAACTCGGCAAAGCGCTTCTCGGTCTGGGGCTCCTTCTCGTGGTAGCAGGACTAGTTTTGCTGCTTGCGTCTCGCTTCGGGCTGCCGCTCGGCCGCCTGCCCGGCGACTTCTCGTGGAGAGGAAAGAACGTCTCCTTCTTCTTTCCGCTCGGAACGTCAATCGTGCTGAGCGTCGTTCTCTCCCTGATCCTCTATCTCATCTCCCGCTTCCGCCGTTGAACGAGTGCCGTGTTCGGATTCTCCGACCTGGGATAGATACCGCGACCGGACGGATGAGGATGACTGTTGGCCCTTTTTCTGGGATGGTCGCCCAAAAATACACTGAAAACACTACGCCCCGCTGCTTTGACAATTGCAGCGGGGCGCGGGATGAAGCGGTGGAAGGTCGGTTTACCGCTTCACGATCTTTTCCAGCCGCGGGTCTGTCCACAACACCGCGAACTCCTTGTCGGTGTATACCTGTTTCATTTCCGGATATCGGCCGTCGTTGGCGCGCTTGAGATATTCGAGTGCACCATCGACATTGCCACGTTTCGCGTAGGCTTTCGCGATAAGGAAATCTACCCGGGCCCGCTGTTCCGGGGTGCTCACGCGTGCCGAAACCCCTGATGCGCTGTCATTCAGGATGTCGGCATCGAGTTCGAGTGCTCGCGCGTACTCCGTCATTGCGCGGTCAATCTGCTCCAGACCCATCCAGGCTTCTGCCATGTTCAGGTGTGCGGGCGCGCTCGATTCGTCGAGTTCGAGGGCTTTCTTGAGGTACTTGACCGCATCCTTGTACTTCTTGTCGAGACACGAGACCGCGCCGAGATTGTTAAGCGCGGAGATATTCCGCGGATCAGACTTCAATGCCTGCTTGAAGTATTTTTTGGCAGGTCCGCGCTCGTGAAGTTTCAGTTGAGTGATGCCCGCTTTATTGAGGAGAGTTGGATTGTGCGGGTCGGCCCGAAGCGCCTGCTGGTAGTAGGTGAGAGCCAACAGATTATTGTTGTGCACCCGCTCCAGATCGCCCTTCATCTCCGCTGTCTTGGCCACCTGGAGCGCATCGGGTTTGGGTAGGTCCGCTACCGATTCGGCTCTGCTGATTTGGACTGCACCGATCGCCAGGCTCGCGGCAGCGAACAATGTCATTAGACTTCGCATGGTCTTACCTCCTCCACGGGAGCAATTCGCTTAAGCCGGCAGTTTCAGTCTCGGGGCGATATGCTCAACGTCGATCCAAGTAAAGGCCATCCGGAGCGAAGGAACAACGCTATACCTGCTACCTGCGGGTTTCGTCCCGTTAAATCCAGCTCTCGGCCAGCCTATGTCCAAGCAGAATCAGGGTTTGGGAATCTAGGTGGTGGGGGTTATGTCACCTTCTGTATGCCCGGAGGATGGGGGGTTAAGTGCCGTTACATACGTGGTCCCTCCCGCTACCTACACGGTTAATCCATTTGAGAACAGAAAACTGGAACTAATATGGTCTCGGCCGCGAATATGTAGATCAGGAGCCGCCAGTTGGGTGCCACCGATATGACCGCGCCAAGCGCAGTGAACGCAGAGTTCGAGTTGCAGCGGGCCGAATTGAAGGCCGTGCTGGCGTCCCAGGAGTTCCTTCGCGCGCCCAAACTGGCTCACCTGCTTACCTACCTGTGTGAGAAGCTGTTCGCCGGAGAAGCCGGTCAGATCAAGGAGTACTCGATCGGCCTGGAAGTCTTCAATCGTGGAGCTTCTTTCGACCAGGACTCCGACTCGATCGTTCGCGTCGAGGCCAATCGATTGAGGAAGCGCCTTGCCGAGTACTACGCCGGTGGAGGCGCGTCTCACAGTCTGCAGATCACCATCCCCGTGGGCCAGTACGTTCCGAGATTTGAGTCCAGGAACCTTTTGCCCTCCGAGCCCGCGATCGCGACTCTTGATACATCGGCCGAGGTCAAACCCGAAATAGCGGCGGACGGCAACTCTGGATGGCTGCGATCTTACCGGGTGGCAAGCGCTGCAATCATCCTCCTCATTGCGGGGGCTGCGGTCTGGATCATGTACTCAATCGAAAAACGTGGAGTGCAGGAGAAGTCTCAACCGCAGACTACGGCGTCCCTTCCTGTTCAGCCCGAGTTTGCCGACGGTCAGTTCGGTCCGCCAGGCGGGGAAGAGATCAGGATTCTCGCGGGGGCTAACCGCAGTCTGGTGGACCACGCGGGAAAGCTGTGGAGTGCGGATGCGGGCTTTACCGGGGGTGCGGCGGTGAAGAGCTCGGTCCAGCACATCGACCGGACGTTGGAATCCGCGTTCTACCGGACGAGCCGCCAAGGACAATTCCGTTACGACATTCCCTTGAAGAGCGGTGTGTATGAACTGCGTCTTCACTTTGCCGAGACGGCCTATGGACCGGAAACGACCGGCTCCGGCGGTGAGGGGAGCCGAGTGATGACCGTGCGGGCCAATGGCGAGACGCTATTGTCCCATTTCGACGTGATCGGTGACGCTGGAGCCAGCCAGATGGCGGACGTCAAAGTGTTCACAAACATTCGACCGGCAGCAGACGGCGTGTTGCACCTCGAATTTGCGGGCGAGGATGGAAAGCCGGCAATGCTTTCCGGAATCGAAATCCTTCCCGGAGTTGCGGGGCAGATCCGCCCTATTCGGATTCTGCAGCGACAGTCTCCTTATTACTCGAATGACAGCCACTGGTGGAGTCCCGACAACTTCTTCGAGGGTGGCCAGCTTGCTTCTTTTGCCCAGGAGGTGACCGGCACTGACGATCCGGAACTGTACGAGGCGGAACGCTGGGGGAATTTTTCTTATGCTATTCCGGTCACGCCGGGCCGGTACTCCCTGGTTTTACATTTCGCGGCGCGCCACAGCAATCCGGGCGAGCCGGTCGCAGGAGATGAATCGGTATACGTATCCCACGTGTTCAATGTTTTCTGCAACGGCAAAACCCTTCTTGAAAATTTCGATCCTGGCAAAGAAGCGGCGGCTAAAGGGGATGTAGTCATCCGGCGGTTTACATCGATCGGTCCCAACGCGCAAGGAAAGATAGCGCTAAGTTTTGTTCCGGTTGTTGGACACGCAACGGTAAGTGGAATTGAAGTGCTGCCGGAGAAGAAGGATTAAGCGCGCTCCAGTTGGCCACCGCACTCTCCGCTGGTATTCAGGTCGGGACAGTATCCCGGAATCAGGTCCAATGGCGAGTAGATAGGGAAGTTTTTAGTTGAGTAAACGCTCTCCTCTATAGCTCGAAGCTTCTCCTCCAAAGTTTTGCGGCCCGCATGGCAATTTGCCGGCGACCGACAGGGATCACAGACAACCGTTTGTCTGAGATAGGGAAAGCCGGCTTTGCGAGGTGACGCGATAAGCCAGATCAGGCTGGACCTGGTCCAGCCTGCAAGCTATTGCAAACAGATGCAAAGGACGCTTCAGAAGGGAGGAAAGCCACTCCATCATGGGGCTATTGCGGTAAGTTCGCGCGACCTTTGCTTAGCCGGGCGACACATAGCGGGGAAACAAGCTACTTTATTTGGACTAATTCGGTGGGGAGATGGTTCCTTGGTGAATGTATACGTTATCAGTAACAAGAAACGTTTTCTAGTTTGCAAGCGCGGATCCGCCTAGTGTTGCTGCCAAGCCTGCTTGGAAAAGAATCATTGACTCCTCTTTAGTAATTGCGGTAACGTTCTTGGCGGTCTACTGAAACGATTTACGCGGGTATTTTGCGAGCTTTTCGGTAGGGTCGTGCCCATCTGGAAACACGGTACCGGGCGACCCTGATGCTCCGCAATTTGCCCGTATTGCAATGCGGGTAGCCGAACTAAAGGCATCGGCTCGTAATCGAGAGCTGAAGCCTGATTAACTTAACAGGCTTGCGACCTGAAGGGACGTGCAGTTCAAAGTGTTCTCGAAAAGCGGCGATAAGCCGGGCTTTCCAACAAGGGGAAGCAAGATGACACGTTCCCAGGCTGCAATAACCAGGCAGTACCACTTCGGAATAGGAGAGTCAGATGGAAGTGAAAACCAGACGAACGTACTTGAGGTTTGTCCTCTTGCCGTTGCTGTTTGCGTTGACCTGCGTTGGAGTGTTTGCGCAGGCAAACTCGAACATCACCGGTATCGTTACGGATCAGTCGGGTGCAGCCGTCGCGGGAGCAAAGATTGTTCTCACCGATCCGGCCACTGGCGCAACCAAGAACACAATAAGCGGCGAAACGGGCCTCTATGAATTCGCTGCTCTGAACACCGGAACGTACAACCTTGCTGTCACGGCGAAAGGATTTCAGACCTTCAATCAGAATGGAATCGTGGTGAACGTCTCTGCGACGTTTCGCGTTGATCCCAGACTGACGGTTGGTGCGGAATCGACAACCGTTACTGTTCAGGCAGACGCATTGACAGTGCAGAGCGACTCGAACGTGGTGAGTACTCTGATCAATGAGCAGCAGATCACCAACCTCGCGACCAACGGACGCAACATTGTTGCGCTCGCGACGCTGGGCCTTGGTGTCAGCGGCAATTTGCCTGATTCAAATATGCCGACTTCGGTCGGTTCGAGCTTCGCCATCAGCTTCAACGGCCTGAACCAGGCGCACAACATCTGGCTCATCGACGGCGGCGAAGCATATGATCGCGGTTCGGGCGGCAAATCGTCCATGATGCCTTCGCAGGACTCGCTGGGCGAATTCCAAATCATGGCCAGCAACTATCCTCCGGACTACGGTATCTCTTCGGGCGGCACGATCTCGATGTCGATCAAGAGAGGCACGCAGGCCTACCACGGCACGTTGTGGGAATTCGTACGCAACGACGCGCTGCAGGCGCACAACTATTTCGACGCGCCGGGCCAGGCGAAACCAGAACTTCGCTATAACATTTTCGGCGGCAACATCGGCGGACCTCTGTTTATTCCTCACGTCTACAACGAGAACAAGCAGAAGACCTTCTTCTTCGTGAATGAAGAGTGGCGCAAAATCGTGCAGGGCAGCGCTCCTGCAGGAATCCACACCATTCCCGCGTCAAACTACATCACATCGGCGCAGGACATTACCTATGCGGCTCCGGCCTACAATGAAGGCCACCAGATCGTAGTACCGAACCCGGCGCCGGGATCGCCTCTCGGACAGGCCATCGCTGCATACAACACCGGGGCGGTCACTCCGCTGGTAGCCGGTGATCCGTTCCCAGGCAACGTTGTTCCGGGAGCGCTCATGGATCCGGTCAGCATTCAGTTCATGTCTACCGGTGCAATTCCTGCGGCGAACACTACGGGCGATCTGCTCTCGATGTCGGTGAAGCAACCCACCAATGTCCGCGAGGACCTTTTCCGAATCGACCACAATATCAACGACAAGTGGCAGCTCTTCGGTCACTACATCGGCGACTCCGTGACGCAGACCTACGGCACGTCGATCTGGTCGGGCGACAACTATCCGACAGTCGGTTCCAATTTCAGCAACCCGTCATGGAGTTCGGTTATCAAACTGACCGGCTCGATCACGCCGAACGTCCTTCTTGAGGCCGCCTTCAACTTCAACGGCAACAAGATCGACATTCAGCCCAGCGGCTCGGCTTACCAGAAGCCCTCTGGCTGGACGGGCGTGGGCTTCTTCACCGGAAACGATTCAGCGAACCGTTTGCCCAGCGTCAACCTCGGTTCATATGGCACAGCCTACGATCCCTGGTCTCAGCCCTGGAAGAACGCTGCTATGGACTATGCCGAGGTCTTTGGTCTTTCGGTAACGAAGGGCAAACACGGCTTCAAGTTCGGCGGCGGCTACAACCGCTACACCAAGAACCAGCAGCTCTTCGGAAACACAAACGGCTACTGGAACTTCAGCGACAACTGGAGCACGGCCAACAACGCTCCAACAACCGCCAACCTGACGGGCGACTCCTACATCGACTTCCTGTTGGGATTGAGCACCAGCTACTCGCAGTTGCAGACGCAGGATATCCGCCACTATGTGAACCAGACGACGTCGGTTTATGCCATGGACAACTGGCATGTCAACCCACGTCTCAGCGTGCAGTACGGCATCCGTTATGACGCACTGCCGCACGCATGGGAGCGGAACAACCACCTCGCAAGCTTCGACCCGAGCCAGTACCAGGCTGCGGTTGCTCCGACGATCGATCCGGCAACCGGCGCATTCTGCACAGCTGTTTCGCCAACCTGTACGAATGTCAGCGCCGGCCTTCGAAACCTACAACGGAGCGCAGTTCTACCTGAACGGCGTAACCATTGCAGGACAGAACGGCACGCCTCGCGGCATGACCAAGAACTACTACAACACCTTCATGCCTCGTGTGGGATTCTCCTACGATCTGACCGGCAACGGAAAGACCGTAATCCGCAGCGGCTTCGGCACCTTCTTTGAGCGCATGCAGGGCAACGATGTATATAACATCGCAGCCGCTGCTCCGTTCTCGAATACGCCGAGCCTCAACAACGTGGCCTTCCAGAATGGCTACATCAGCTGGCAGACGGGCGCGACATTGTCACAGGCCGAGCTGCCCGTAGTGCCTCAGGGACCAACGACGATCGATCCAACGTATCCCGCTCCCGCGGTTGCGCAGTTCAGCCTGGGAATTCAGCGCGAGATCATCCCGTCGCTCGTTCTTGCGACCCAGTATGTGGGTAATATCGGATGGCACCAGAACGTGATCCTTCCGATCAACGAATTCCCACTTACTACTCCCTTGGCGACCAGGGCACTCGCTGGCGCCGGCACACTCACAAGCGCAGAAACCACGATGTTGAGAACCTACGCTGGTTTCAACAACATCGCACAGGAAAGCAACATCGCCACCACCAGCTACAACAGCTTCCAGGTCGGGCTGCGTCAGCAGAGCCGTCATGGACTCAGCTTTGAAGTTGACTACACCTACGGGCACCAGATTGACGACCAGCTCGGCAGCGCCGATCTGACCACCGTCAGCAACCCGTTCAACTTGAAGTATGACAAGGGATCGGGCAATCTCGATCGCCGTCAGATCTTCAATGCGAACTATGTCTGGGACATTCCGCTGTTCGCGCACTCCACCGGGTTCGCCCATGCCATACTCGGCGGATGGACGCTCTCCGGAACGGTTATCTCGCAGACAGGTCTCCCCTGGGCCGGCAGCAACGCTCCGGGCTACGGCGGGTCTGACACAGTTGGCTTAGGCGGCAACTACACCATCCGCCCGAACATGAGCGGCTCGGTGAAGTATCCGAAAACGAGAGACGCCTCGGGCGCCTACCACTATGTTTCTCCGGATGGATTCTCAGGTCCGGTGCCATCGTGGGAAGGTGGTCCTAACCTGGGCTTCGGCAACGCGGGCAGAGACATCGTTGTTGGCCCCGGCCGAACCAATTTTGGCACGAACCTCTACAAATCGTTTGCTATCCACGAAGCGATGCACTTCGAGTTCCGTGCTGAAACGTTCAATACCTTCAACCACACGCAGTTCAATGGCTTCCACAACAACGTTACGGGAAGCGATTTCGGCGTGACCAACAGCGTTCAGGATCCAAGAACATGGGAACTGGCAGGCAAGTTCGTCTTCTAGTTTGAAACTGAACCTCAGGCGCGGCAGCCCCCGGTTGCCGCGCCTATTTCTTTTGCACGGGGAATTGCCGATACAGTTTTGCGTCATTTTCCGGACGCCGCCAAATCGTGTCCAAATCTGCGGACACCCTGGGCTGGATCAAAGGGCGAGGACTAGTTGAGGATGAGTTTCACGTCCGTTGAGTGGCTCAGGCCGCTTGATGTCCTGGCCGTCACGGTGATGCTTATTGAATCGCTGGTTGCGGCCGAGTGCGATGTCGAAGGAGTCGATTTGCCGCCGCATCCGATTGTCACCCAGCCAAGCATCAAAACCAGTCCCAGCGTACTGGAAACCTTGAGTATTGATCGAGACCGCTTCGGAGAGATCCAAAGCAGCAGGGGCATAAGTGCGAGGGCAGGGAAGAGAGGCGAGGAATTCTTTCTCTCCCCGGCCGTGTCCGTTGCAGTGTGAATCGTCGCGCTCACGAGGAGCGTTCCGTCGGACTGCTTCGCAGGTGCGCTGAACGAACAGCCCGATCCTTCCGGCAGTCCTTCGCAGGTGAGGATCGGAGTCTGGCTGAATCCATTTTGTGGTGTGATTAGCAAGTTTAAATTGACGTTTTGACCTTGCGTCGCAATCACCGTGGCGGGAGTAGCCTGAATCGTGAAGTCGGGCCCGAAGATCCGGATGCTGATTGCGCTTGACGACGAGGCGGAGTGAGTCGCATCGCCCGCGTAGGTGGCTGTGATCGCATTCGTACCGACCGGCAGAGCGGAGGTATTGAGGTATGCGCGGCCATTGGAAAGGCTGGCGGACCCGATTTTTCTTGGACCGATGGAGAAGTCGACGAGCCCTGTAGGCGAGCCGGTCGGTGCCGCTACCGAGGCAGCCAATGAAATAGTGTAGCCCTGATCAGCCTGCGATGCAGACGAAGCAAGCGTTGTGGTTGTGCTGACACGGGTCGTTACCGGCTGCGATGGAGCGCTTACCGTGACACCGACTGCAGATGAAGTTGAGGCCTTGAATCCCGCAGAACCGGCGAAGCCTGCCGAAATACTGTGATTTCCAATGGCGAGCGATGAGGTGCTGATTGTCGCTGAACCAGCAGCAAGAACCGAAGACCCAATCGTGGTGGTTCCGTCGTAAAACGTGACGGTGCCATTGGGAGTGGCCGACCCATTGCTTTGCCGCACAGTGGCAGAGAGTGCGATGGAGGACTTCTCAACGATGGAGGCGTTCGAAACCGAAAGAGATGTGATGGTATTTACCGCCACTGCGCTCACAGTGATAGCAAGCGGCGCTGAGATGGATGAGCCGAAGGCAGATGAACCGGCATAACTTGCTGTGACGGTATTTACGCCGTTGGGCAACGCGGAGGTTGTAAATGTGGCCGCGCCGCCGCTTAACTGGGCTGTGCCCAGAACGGTGCCGCCCATTGAAAAGGCCACACTGCCGCCAGGCAACGTTGTTCCGCTTGCAGGTTTTACAACCGCCATCAGCGTGACCGGCGAGTTTTGATTGATGCTTGACGCCGACGCATTGAGGGTTGTGCTAGTTTTCACGATGCTTGGCGGAGCCGGACTCACCGTGATCGTCACGATGTTGGAAGTCGAGGCCTTAAAGTTGACGCCGCCCGAATAAGAAGCGTAGACAGAATCGGTGCCTACGGGGAGAGAACGTGCTCGTGAAGCTCGCGGTTCCATTGGCTCAGGTTCGCGGAACCAATGGAGGCCGAGCCGTTATAAAAAGTGATTGTTCCCGATGGCGCCGTTGTTCCACTCGCCTGTTTTACCGTAGCCGTGAGCGTAACGGTCGAGTTTTGCGTTATTGCTCCTGATGTGGCAGACAGCACCGTAGATGTGCTGACCACGGCCGGATTTATTGTGACGTTCACAGCGTTCGAGGTGGAGGTGTTGAATCCGCTTGCGCCGGAATAGACGGCAGTGATCGCATCAGTTCCCACGGTCAGAGTCGAGGTGGGGAGCGTTGCCACGCCCCCTGAGAGCGTCGCCACTCCAATTGAGGAAGAACCGTCGTAGAACGTGACGCTGCCGGGAGGCACTGTTGTGCCGCTTGCCTGCTTTACCGTAGCTGTCAATTTTACTGTGCTGTTCTGGGTCGCCGTGGTCGCGGAGGATATCAACGTGGTTGTGGTACTCACAGAGGTCGCTTTGACCGAGATCGAGATGTCATTCGAACTGGATGCGCTGAACGCCCCTGCGCCGGCATATGAAGCGGAGATTGTGTGGGAGCCCGCGGCCAGGGAGGATGAGGTCAGAGTTGCTTTTCCCCCGGACAGGGCAGCCGTCCCAATGGAAGATCCCTCATCGTAGAAAGTGACAGTCCCAGTCGGTGTCGAAGTGCCGCTCGCAGCGGTTACGCCGGCGGTGAGCGTGATCGCGGAGCCCTCCGTAATCGAAGACGATGACGCAGAAAGAGAGGTCGACGTATCGACCACAGCCGAGTTTGCATTCAAGCTGAGATCAAATGTGATGCTGTGTACCCGGTCGCCGCTCACCGCCCACAGGCTGACGGGTACGGTTTGCACCTTAGTGTTTGCCGAAGCTGTAAATGTCAGGATCGAGAAGCCGCTCGTGAGAGTCGGTGCGCTGAAGGACGCAGTAACGCCGGCAGGCAACCCGGTCATGGTCAGTGTGACCGGCCCGTAATTGAAGGAATTGACCCGCACTGTTGCCGTCGCCACGCCGGAGGTCATGGAGTAAGCGCCGTTATCCACACTCACATTGAAGTCCGCATAAGTTGGGGAGGGAACCGCGCATGCGGGTGCCGGCGAGGCGGAAGGTCTTTCCCATGTTGAACTGTAATCGTCTCCGGTCGCCGCTTGCCAACCGGCGAGGTTCACGTTTTTGCCATTCACAATGTGGAAGGCATTCGTGGTGTTCGGATCGTACCAGGTGTTGCTGTCAGATTTCAGGGTGCTCGTGAACTCGGTCCAGTCTGTTGCGCCCAGGTAGGTTCCAAATACATACTGCCCGGCCAGGTTGTCGATGAACTGATTGCCCGACAGGACCGCACCGGTGGTCACGAGATCGTATACCTGGCCGGTTTGCCAGTCCGTAATATTGATGCCGCCCGCGCTGCCTGCAAGGTAAAACTGCGCTTGATACTTGTTGGTGGCGCCGTTGTTGTAAAAGACGCTGTTCTTGACGGTCAACCCTTCGGTCGTGAGTACATTCACACCCACGCCGCTCGAGCACAGGCGACTATTCTCGAGGGTGATGGGTCCCTTATTGCGCTCGAGTTGCAACGCGGCATCGTAGCTGCCTACCAATGTTGCGTTATCAATCGTGATGTTCTGATTGTCAGTATCGAACCAAAGTCCCTGCGCCTGATTGTTGTAGGAGAGATGTCCGGTGACCTGCGTCTTCCGCATCTGGAAGAACTTCGCTCCCCCAGATGCCCAGTTGTAAAAAGCCGCCTGCGCGCCGCGCCAGTTGTTATAGTCCGTCTCGTCGTTGGAGTAGAGGGCATTCTGGTCTTTCGAACTCTGAATGCCAACGCCCCCGTTATAACTCGCGCCGGAATTTTGCACGGTAACGTTTGACGAAGAAAAGATGCCGAGGCCGCCAAAGTTATTCCAATTTGCATGGATCGAATCGACCAGCACATTGTTGCTGCTGCTGATTGTGGCACCGCTGGAATTGATGCAACTGGCAGCGTGTTCGAAGACCAATCCGCGAAGAACGATATTGCTGCGACCGTACACACTGAGGGTCTTTGCGCGTGAGGCAATTTCAACGGTTGCATTCGCTGGGTTGACGCCCGATGCAGGCCAGAGGTGTACAGTGCCGTCGACAGGATTTACAAAAAACGTACCCGGTTTGAGGTCGGCGTAGGCGATCACCTGCGTCATCGGGACGCTGTTCACAAACAGCATCTCCGTGTGGAGAGCGATTTCCTGCACAGCCGGCCATCCGCCCGGCAATGCGCAGGTGCTTTGGGCAGGTGTCCAGTTGCTGACGTATGCGCCCGCATACTGCGCATCTGTTGACCAGCCAGTCAGGAGGTCTGAAGCCGCGATGATGGCGGTGCCGGTGCTCGCAGCTTCAACAGTGAGCGGAGCAGAAGTCTGACCAGAGACCGGGTTAATGCTTACCGCCTCGCGATACACGCCTGCGCTGACGATGATCTTCGTTCCGACGCTCTTCTGGTTATTCGAATTTGCTTTATTGACTGCGGCCTGGATGGATTTCAACGGCGCAGTGCTGCTGCCTGCATTTGCATCGGATCCAGCGCGAGCGTCTACATAAAGGACTGCGCTCTCGGTTTCGGCAACGTTTGCCTGTGCCAGCAGCCAGGGGCCGCTGCCTGGCAGAGCCACAAGAGAGAGGGAGCATATTACTCTCGCCAGCTTCATCACTCGCCTCGGAAAAGGAGGAAACTGCGTCAAGACATCCGGCTGCCGTGACTCAAATAGCCGTATCGAAAAAGCAACAGAAGGCGCTTTCTGTCTTGCTACAACCTTCAGGTGCAAGCTGGAAACGAGCAGCCGGGGAGCAAACAAGGCGCGCACTCTGTCGAGTCCCATCGCATTGGGACCTTTGCATGCGCCGGGCGACCCGACACAGGGGGGATTACGGCTTATCGGTGCGTTGAACCAATGTTAGAGGGAAATGCAGTCTTTCCCGCACGCAAGGCAATTGGCGGCCATTACGGAGGAACCGTTACGTAAGTCCAGCGCTCTGAGGCAGGATTTGCGGAATCGAGTACTACTCAGGATAGCCTTCGCCGGGTTTCACCACGCGAATGAAGTGATCCGTAAACTGGGCGTGGCCGCCGGGAAGTTCGATCTTTGGCATGTGGCAACTCGTGCAGTTAGCCTTGGCCGTTGGACAAACCTTTGCCACGGGCGCAGCGGATGAGCCCTTCGTCCCGGAATGGCAGGCAAGACACTTCGAGTCGTAGTAAGCCGCGCTGTGATTCAGGGGCTGATGAGGGTTGTGGCAAGCCAGGCAACTGATGCGCGGATCATCGCCGATGAAACACCTGCTCAATGCGATGCGATAAGGCTGGAAGCGAACGAAAGCGGGGCCATGCCAGCGGTTGCGCATCACCGTGTCAAACGTGCGATGACACTGCCCGCAGAAGTTTGAAACCTCTTCTGCGTTGAGGCGCTTGAGCGATTTTGGCATTGTCTTAAAGTTGTCGACTGCGGCGTCGGCCATGTGTTGCTGTGCTCCGGCGTGGCAGTGCTCGCACTCAAGTCCCGGGGTGATCTTTGCTACATCGAGCTTGGTGCCGACGCCGGTCGCGTGACAGTCGAAGCAAACACGTGTTTCCCAAGTCGGAAGCCGTCGTCCCATCGCTTCTTCCAGGGTGTGCGGCGTGATTCCCTGATCGCCGGGCGTGGTGGCCAGCGTGTTTTCGCGCGGGAAGTAACTAACCAGGCTTTCGTAAAAATGCCCGTCTTTCTCCAAGACCCACGTCTGGGTGTGCTGCCCGAAGATCCAGTGGATCGGGAGCGTAAGTGTACCGGTTCCGTCCGACACTGAGTAGGTGCTGTGGCCGTTGCGAGTCTGAATCTTATAGGTGTACGCGCCCACCTGCGCTGTGATATCGGGATGCGCAACCAGAAGGGGATTGGCACCGTCGGGCTCCATTGCATGACGCATGGGAGCGTTTCGGAACGAGTTTGCCACGCCTGCGTGGCATGTTGCGCACGTCACCTGTGCCGATGTCTGTTGTCCGCTGGGCTCAGCGAAGACTTTTCGTGAAATCGCGCTCGCGCACAACAGCGCCGCTACGGCCAGAAGAGCGCCGTGGATGCCGAGACTGCGAGCTCTACTGCGCAAGATCGCGGCAGATTTTGCGCTCACGAGCTTCTTCCTCCCTGTTTCCGCTCTGCGAATAAATTGAGGCGAGACCGAGGTGCGCCTCAAGGTCGCCGGGATCGCGCTCCGCCACCTTCTTCAGTATTTCGGCCCCCCGATCCCTGTCGCCTGTTTCGGCTAGCGCGCGGCCGAGGGCCACCTGGGCGATCTCGAGGTCGGGTTCGGCGGCGAGGGCTGCCTGAGCCGGCTTCAGAGCTTCTGCGAAACGACCCTCGAAGATCATCGTGAGGGCCATCAGTGCGTAGGTTTCGCTGTCAGGCTTGATGGCCAGTTCCTGGCGAAATTGTTCTCCTGCCATCTCGGGATCATGCGGATAGAGCAGATATCCGTAGAAGAAGTGAAGTCCCGGCTTTTGCGGATACTTCTCGAATAGTCGAGCGAAGAGGCTGTCTGCCTGCTCATCATCTCCCGATAAAAATACATATCCTGCGTTGCCAGCAGACTCATAGAATTCATGGTCGCTCACGACGATCTCCTGTGGGAGCGAGGCCGTTCGCATTCCAGCCAGCCCGATTGCGGCCATCAGATCGGGCGCTTCCGCATGCAGCGTTGCAAGTATCTTGTACTGCAAGAGGGCATCCGGGAATCGACCCGCACGGGTGAGCAACAGGGCGAGGTGATAGCGAATGATCTGTTCGTTGTGGGGTTCGTTCGCCGCTCCGTGTGCTACCGCGTGCTCCAGATCACGCAAGGAATCGTCATAGGCAGCGGTTTCGAACTCGCACAGTCCACGTAACGCCATTGCTGGAACAGCAGTGGGAACCAGTTGCAGCAGGCGCGTAAACGCGTCGATAGCGCCGGCGTATTGGTTCGAGCTATATTGGAGGACCCCCAGATACCACCAGCCCTCCTGCCAGTTGGGATTGACCTCTTCGGCCTGCTTGTAGAGCTGAATGGCTACGGGCAGATTTCCCCGGTCGCGGGCGGCAGCGGCCCTGGCGGCCAAGTCATTGAACTGTGGCGAGCTCTCCTGCGCTCTGGATGCAGCCAACTCGCCCGATAGCGTTACGAAAAGAACGAGGGGAAGGAGAGCGCGGGCTACCGGGTTGAAGAAGAGAGAATTTGCCACTTTCTGCCTGGATTGCGGGGACAAATATCTGTGATCTGGGTCGAATGTGGCGCAAAAACATCGCCGGCTTGTTTTGAGCTCTTTCAAGAGCCCATACATACCGGCGTACGCCAGTCACCACGAAACTGATGGTAGCAGGAGCAAGCGCCATCGAAAACTGTCCGTCGCGGGTTCCGATGTTGCGCACGGGCGGGGAGTCGATTTTCGCGCCAGGAAATTGATTACATACGTTTTCTGGCCGGACATCAAACTTCTGACAGGACGGAACGGGGATTCGATCCTGCCAAAAGCATCCCCCGCGCCGCGTTGACGCCGACCTTGGTGCATGTCATGTTTAGACAGCTGAGCGCGCTTCCCACCACGCAGTTTGGCGCGACTTCCCCCGCGCCCGCCTTGCAGCTTTCCGACGTCAGATCTCATTGAAATTGGTTTTCTCAGGAACTCCTTACGCGGCGGAGCTCTTCGTTCGTCTCGGAAGGGATTGGACCTTCGAGATACCCGAAGAGTGGAATGCCAATAGGTCGAAGGGTGTATTGGACCAGCGAGATTCAGGGCTAAGCTCTTTACAGGCAATGCAAGTGTATGCAGCTTGGCCTTGAGTGGCGCCCCAAAAATGGCGTCACCTGCTGATCTGACTTGCTTAGAAGTTTTGGCATGTTCTTGATAGCCCGCCTTTCCGGCGGGCTTTTCGTTTCTGAGCTCGATTCACGGTTCCAATGCCATCAGAGATAGCAAATTTGGCCTTCAAAAGCTGATTCGGATACGCAAACTCGGTCTACTGATTGGGGTCGAAAATGTGGTAATGTTGTTTTCTCTTTCTTCCCGTTGCCTTTACCGCTTATAAGAATCTCCTGATTTGTCGGAAAGTCTCTCGCTCGCAATCGAGATCCTCAATTCTCGCAAGGAGGGATGTATGGCAAAACAAAACAGCAGGGTGACCGCTCGAAAAATCGAGACAGGCGAATCCAACGTCCGCGAGAACGCACACCTCCATCAAGCCGGGCTCGCGAGGGTTTCAGCGGTTCAAAAGGAAGCCGGGCGTGCTCTCGAGCAAGCGATCGCCGCATCAAGCGAGGGCAAGAAGATGCTTGGAGAGGCCAAGCGCCTCGCGGCGACCCTGGGAGAGGCGTACAAAAGCCTTTCGAAGGGTAAGGTGAGTCGCGCGCAGATTGAGAAAGATCAAGGCGAAGCGGCCCGAGCATTTGAAAAGAGGTATCGCTCATTGACCGAGGATGCGTGGCTTCGCGTTGCCGAAAAATCGCCCTCGGCATACCAGATCTACGGCGCATTGCACGATCTGAAGTATCCGCCGCCCACGCTGACTGTTCAGATTCTGTATTTCCTCGGCATGGTCTTCCTGTATCCGCAGCCGGATGACTCGGATTCAACGTCGAGTTCTCAACAGGCATTGTTACCGCCGCTCGATCTCAGCTCCACCAGCTTCGACCAGCAGATCACGCAGGACCATACCGATGCCCTCGGGGGGCTTGGATTCATGCCTTCATTCGCCAATCCGTCAGCCGGTTCTTTTATCGTTTCTCCTTCTGCTCCGACCTTCGACAATATTCCTGCAGTGAGTTCCTCACGAGCGCTGGTGGGCACTGAATTTTCGTTCCCAACCGGCTACACCAGTTTCACTATCACGGCGGATATTGACTGGAACTACAACCTAAGCACCTGGGTTGTCTTTGGCGGGGCGGGATGCGGAATTGATTTGCTTTTGCGAGTCGAACCTGCCGGTGGGGCCGATCCAGTTGAGAAGCTTCAGGGTCTGGCGAGCGTCGTGGCCCCGGTCTTGTGGGGTGCGACTGCCAACGGTACCGGATCCTCAACGATTGCCATGAGCCTTGATTTGAGCGGCGCCGCGGCTATGGGCCTTAAGGTATTTGCCGGCGCCTCGAGCCATGCCGAGGCCGAAGGTACGGGTGGCATCTCGTCGGTCCTGATGATAGGAACGGTCAAGCGCATAACGGTTCACGCGGAATAATCGCCCAAAAGGAGCATGCAGGAGGAAACAAGATGCGGAAAGTGACCCTGACCAAATCGGAGCTCGCCGTTCTCGACGCCACGATCGCAACGCTCCAGCAGAGTGTGCCGGCTCGCGCGCTGGCTGTTCAACTGGATAAGTTGGCGCCCGCCATGCTCACCACGGTGGTCATCGACGCAACGAAGGTCGTCGGTGCGGGAACGCGCATACTGCCTGAAGACCAGAAGATTCTGGCTGAGATCGGCAAGCTTGCCGAAAAGCTCCGAACCAAAATGAGCCTCGAAGAACTGATCGAACTGCGCAAGAGCGCGGTTTCTGAAAAGGCGTAGAGCCCACTCAGTGCTCACCTCTTCGACTAGGGGAAAAGCATGGATTTCTGCATGATTGGGCTTTTCATCTTCCTGGGAATATGGTTCCTGCTCTCGATCGTCAACCAGTTGGGACCGCGGAAGCGTCTCGGCCGGTTGCGTCGGGCAGATATATTCCAACTCTTGCCGATGTGGAACTTCTTCGCTCCGAATCCTGGCGTTCACGATTTCTACCTCCTCTATCGTGACAAGACCGTTGCGGGAGAGATTGGAAACTGGCAACTCGCGCAGCCCACCAGTATTCGCGGCACCTTCTCGTTTCTCTGGAATCCTGGGAAGGTCGAGCGCAAGGTTCTGTCGGATGCGATCCAGTTATTTGCCGGATACGACTCTCCCGGCGCGAGCGAGAACGCCGCAGTGATGCTTACTCTTCCGTATCTTCTCTGTCTGAAAATGGTGACTGAGGCGCCGCCGATCGATTCAACTACACTCCGCCAGTTCGTGCTGGCTCAGAAGAAGGGTTTCGCGGGCACGGACGAGATCCTCCCCATCCTCATTTCTGACTTTCACTCGATGTGACCATCGCGATTGAGCTAGACAATATGGCTGCGTCGCCTGACTTCACCATCAGGCTCGTTGCCGGGCTCTGCGGCCTCAGCGTACTCATTCGCACACTCGAACTGCTTTCGCATGGCGACCTGTTTGACTCGAGCGGTTGTCTCTCGTGGCAGTTGATGCGCGAGCTGTGTTCCATCGGCGACAAGCGTTGGGTTCGCGGGCTCATTACGGGACGTAACTTACGCGTTGTTCTCGCGGCGCGGTTGATTGGCTGCTGTCCGCTGCTGCTCTTTGCGCCGCCCTCAATACTTTTGCCTTCCATCGTGATTGTCGCCTTGAGTTCGTTGCTGCTCGGCTTGCGGATGCCGCTGGGTCAGGACGGTTCCGACCAGATGAATATCGTCATCCTCGTCCCCTCGGCTCTCGCGTTCCTCTGCCATCATGAAGTGGCCAAGGTCGCAGTGCTTCTCTTCATTGCGGGCCAGGCATCGCTCGCGTATGCCACGTCGGGTATTTCCAAACTGATTTCGCCCATGTGGCGATCGGGCGATGCAATCCCCCAGGTCCTCTCTACCCTCTCTTACGGAAATGGATCTGCGTTTCGCCTGCTCTCATCCCATCAGACGCTTGCCCGCATTGCGAGCTGGAGCGTAATCCTCTACGAGATATTGTTCGGATGTTGGATTGTCGCAGGCCCCCACGCAGCTCTTGGCATCCTGGCTGTTGGGGTGCTGTTCCATATTTGCTGTGCAGCGGCGATGGGACTGAACTGCTTCCTATGGTCTTTCATTGCCACGTATCCAGCGGTTCTCTTTAGCGCCAGCTATCTCTGGCGCTTCCTTCCATTCAGCCGGTGAGATCTCAGGTTTGGGTGTCGGCCGGCTGAAAGTGTGCCCAGAATCGCGCGACCTTATTGCATCAGTATGTTCGTGATTCGACAGGTCGTTCGTCAATTTGGATCGACCGCGTCCAAAGATCGTAATATCCTTAACTTACCCGGGTCGACCCATTAACGTCGGCGTTTGCCCGCCTGAATACGATCTCATCGTAAACGGTATGGAAGAGACCCCCAAACGCCCCGCGAGTGACCAGCCCACGCAGTTGGGTTCTGCAACTGCTTTGAGCAGTTCTGCGGACAATTTGCGGGCGGGGGAGACGATGGTGCCGCCCTCTCATTCTGAAGGGAAGGCGGAGACTCCAGCCTATTCGGACCAGACCATGCTGCCTCCGTCGCGTTCGGATGAGACGAGCGCAGGTGGTACGCGCACTCCTCAGGCAGGGGCGGCGCGGACGCATATAACCGGCGGATGGGGTGAGAATCAGCCTGAGTTGCCGGCGGGAACCATACTTGCCAACCGCTACGAGATTCTGAACGTTCTGGGCACGGGCGGCATGGGATCGGTTTATAAGGCGAAAGACCTGGAACTGGACCGTCTGGTAGCGCTCAAGGTGATACGGCCGGAGCTGGCGCGAAATCAGGCCATCGTAGACCGCTTCAAGCAGGAGCTGCGTCTTTCACACAAAGTGACGCACCGGAACGTGGTGCGGCTCTATGACCTTTCCGAGGAATCGGGGATGCGCTTCGTCACCATGGAACTGGTGGCTGGGCGCGATCTGCGCAGCATCCTTGAGGAGCGCGGGAAACTGCCGGCGGATGAAGCGGTAGAGATCTTCCGACAGATTTGCCTTGCACTCGAAGCGGCGCATGGAGTGGGCATACTTCACCGCGATCTGAAGCCCCAGAATGTAATGCGCGAAGAAGATACGGGGCGCGTGGTGGTGATGGATTTCGGTCTTGCCCGCATGATCGACAGTAACGACGGGATGACACTGACCGGCGCGCTGGTGGGAACAGTCGATTACATGTCTCCCGAGCAGGCACTCGGCAAGGACCTCGACCAGCGATCCGACCTATTCGCGCTGGGGCTGATCGGCTACGAGATGCTGACGGGCTCAATGCCTTTCCGGGCAGAGAGCATGGTTGCAACTTTGCTTAAGCGTACGCAGCAACGCGCTGTGCCGTTGTCAGATGTGGACAAGAACATCCCGGGCACTCTGAGCAACATTATCGCCAAGTGTCTTGAGAAGGATCCTGCGAACCGGTACCAGAGGGCGGAAGCGCTGGAAGCGGATCTGCGCGCCTGGAAAGAGGGAGGGCGGGGCCGAAAGATCTCCGCTTCTTCAGCACGGCTGCGCATGAACAGAATGCGCGAGCTTCCATGGCAGCGAACAGCGATCGCAGGCGCGCTGATTGCGGCAATCGCCGCGGGCGCCTCATGGTTCGTGATCAGCCGGCAAAAGGCCGCTAAGCCCGTCGCGCACGGTCCTGTGTCGGTTCTGGTTGGCGATTTCGCGAATCACACGGGTGACCCGCTTCTGGACAACTCGCTGGAGCAGATGCTCGGTGTTGCGCTGGAAGGCGCCAGCTTCATCAATGCCTATAGCCGTGGCGACGCTCGAAAGCAGGCTGGAAAACTTCCGCATCCGACGGACAAGCTCGACGAGCAGTCGGCGCGGCTGGTTGCGATGAACCAGGATGTCAACACGGTGATAACGGGCGATATCAACCTGCGGGGCGATGCCTACGAGATCTCGGCCATGGCACTTGATGCGGTCACCGGGAAAGTGATCGCGAAGTCAGAGGTTACGGTAGCGAACAAACAGGACATTCTGAAAAGCCTTCCCGAACTGGCGGCGCCGATGCGCAAGGCGCTGGGCGATTCAACACCCACCTCGGTGCAATTTGCAGAGGTCAGCGGGGGGTTCAAGGCTGCTTCGCTTGAGGCTGTGCACCAGGCCTCCATTGGCGTGGATGAACAGTTCGCGGGAAAATTTCAGGAGGCATTCGACTCCTTCAAGAAAGCCGCGGAGCTGGATCCGAAGCTCACATGGGCATATACGGGCATGGCCGCCATGGCTCAGAACATGGGAAAGCCCGAAGAAGCTGTGAAATACATGCAGCAGGCGATGCAATACGTGGACAACATGACGGAGCGCGAACGATATCGCGACCGGGGGTTGTACTATCGCGTGACCGGTGACTGGCAGAACTGCATTCAGGAATACACGCAGCTTGTCACGCGCTATCCGGCGGATCGCGTGGGCCAAAACAACCTTTCGATCTGCTATACGCAGCTACGGAATGCGCCCAAGGCGCTGGAAGCGGCCAAGCGAGCAGTGGAGATCGTTCCCAAAGGCGTTGGTCCGCGATTGAACCTGGCATTTATCAGCGCGTTTGCTGGAGACTTTGCGGGGAGCGAACGGGAGGCGCGCACCGCGCTTTCGATCAATCCAAATGCAGCTCAGGGTTACCTTGTGCTGGCCGAAGCGCAGTTGGGCCAGGGCCAGATCGAAAATGCAAGCGCGTCGTACCACAAGCTTGCGAGCTTTGGCCCGGACGCCGCGTCCACCGCAGCAGCGGGACTGGCCGATCTCGCGGCGTACCAGGACAAACATGCAGAGGCAGCGAACCTGCTGAAGCAGGGGATTGCGGCAGATCTTGCGGCCAAGAACAACGACGGCGCGGCCAGAAAATACGCGGCGCTCGGAACTATCGAGGCATCGCAGGGCAATCATGCCGCGGCGATCGCTGACACGGACAAGGCACTCGCGCTGAACCAGACAGCGCCGATCGAGTTTCTGGGGGCGAGCACCTACGCCGATGCGGGTGAGTTCGCCAAGGCACAGAAACTGTCGAACAGTCTTTCCTCATCGCTGACCAGCGAGTCGCAGGCCTACGGCAAGATCATCGCGGGCCTGATCGCAATGAAGAAGAAGGACGGCAATGAGGCGATCCGACAGATCACCGCAGGGAACGCTCTGCTCGACACGTGGATAGGCCGCTTCTATCTCGGTCGTGCTTACCTCGAAGCAGGAGCGTTCACCGAGGCGGACGCTGAATTCGATCGATGCATGAAACGGCGCGGCGAGGCGATCGAGTTGTTCGACGATAACGTGCCAACCTACGCCTACTTCCCGCCTGTGTACTACTACGAGGGCCGGGCGCGCGAGGGCATGAAGAGCGCGGGATTCGCGGACTTCTATCGAAGCTATCTCGGGATACGCGGTCAGTCGTCGGATGATCCGATGGTGATTGATATCCGTCGGCGGCTGGGCAACTAAGCAGAGCGGTGTTTGCAAGCCTAAATTTCTTTAGAGGCTGGGTGCTTTACTCTTTGCGCTCGCCTGGTGCGCGGAAAAATCTTCCTAAATTCCTGATTGCAGGGATGTTTTCGCGATGGGTACCCTGCATCCTGATGAATACAAAAGAGTTAACCTGTAAAGTCTTCAAAAATATAGACTTAGAAGCGAATTGTCTTCTCAGGCCCATCGCCCCAAACTCGCGAGTCCGTTCCAAAATGCGAGTGGCCTTGAAGGTCTCCCGTCGGCTGGCAAACTTCATTCTTATGTCTTTCGCTCCTGATTCAAGTGTAGAGATTTTGCGGAAATAACCTGCAAAGCTGGAGCGAGGAATATTTCAAATGGAATGAGGCGGGTGGGCTGGATTCGAAGTCAGCGGGCATTGACAGGGCAGGACAGGCGCGGCTCGCAGCGCGCGTGTATAAGCGAATGCCGGGCGCCGAACGTCGTAAGCAACTTGTCGTGGGTATCTTAGTTCCCCGCAGCCGGTGATCGATTTGCGATTCGATCGACCGGCCGCGAGGAAGCCGTCCGCTTTGGATTGATGTTCCGCGCTAGAACTTTGCGCACTGTCCTTGTTTGGTGGCCGCGGTGTTGCCTCCGCCGGTGATGGAGGTGTTGGACTGGCACTGCAAGGCACTCTTGATGATGTTGTTGAAGACCTGCGTAGCTCCTACGTTGCTCTGGACCTGAACGCTAACGCCGACAGAGTTTGCGTCGATGATGGTGGCTCCGGGATTGCTCTGCACCTGAAGGCTGCCTGTGACTTTATTTCCATACATGGTGACGGCCGCAGAGTTACCGGCTACCTGCAGGCTGCTCTTGATGGTATTGCCCGCACACGAGGGTGTGCCGGAACCGATGAGGATGGGCGCGCCGTCGCTCTGGACCACGAGACTGCCGGCGATTGTGCTGCCGCAGACCTGATTGGAAGCCGTGCTCCTGGGCAGGCTCTGAATCACGAGGCTGCCGTTGATGGTGGTTGACGGACCGATGATGAAGGTTCCGCCACTGTTGATTGTGACGCCGCTGGCAATGGACGAGCCCTGGAGAACGATGTTGCCTCCGGTTCCGTTGACGCTGCCAGTTGTGCCTCCGCCGATGAAGATGCAGGTCTGACCTTTGCTGACGGTCAAGCTTCCTTTGAAGGTTCCGGTATACGCCCCGTTGCAGGTGGTGCCGGAGGAAGGAACCGACCCCGTGGCGGTCACTGTCAGAGTGCCGTTCACGAGTTTGAATGCGTAGTTCCTCGCTGCGAGAGTTCCCTGGGTCACGGTGATCGGATACTGGCCGGGAAGGCTGGCGGCCGTCGCGGATGTGGTGAGACTCGGGGTACCGGTCAGAACAGAAGAGCCGTCGCCACTTACAAAGCCCAAGTAGGTTACGGTGAGGGTCGGATTGGCCGCGCCGTAAGCCCGCGACAGGTTGTTGGCAGTTACGGTGAGGAGGGCCTGGTTCACGACGATCGCCCGCTGGATCTGCGTTGCAGGGAGATAGTTCGTGTTGCCGATTTGATTGGCATCGATGACGAGGGTTCCTGCTCCTTTAATCGTGACGATGTTGCCCGCGATGGTGGCTGGGGCCGTGCTGGCGGCATCGATGGTGAAGGCGACCGCCAGGGCCGATGTTGAGGATGCGGCGAGGGAAATGGGTGAGACGCCATAGGTCACGGGCGAGGCGGGTTGCGTGAAGGTGATGGTCTGAGCCGCCTTGGTCGCGGTGGCGGAAGACTGAACCTGCGGTGCCGGGCCGTAACTTGCGTTGCCCGCCTGGTTGGCGTCGATGGTGCATATTCCGGCAGGGCTGTTCATCGTTACGATGCCGCCAGACAGCGAGCATACGGCGACACTCGCGGGATCGACCGAAAGCGTAACCGATAGGTGCGAAGTGGAAGTTGCCGCGATGGGGAACGTGCTCTTGTAGGGGGCAGTGGCGGGGGCGGGTGTTGTGAAGGTGATGGTCTGAGTGGCTGACTGGACTGTCAGCGTTCCGGGCACGTAGAGGAAGGAGTAATTAGCGGCGGCGAGGGTTCCGGTGGCTACGGTGATCGGATAACTACCGGGAGCACTCGAGGAAGTGGCAGTGGTGGAGAGAGCCGGCGCGCCGTTGTTCAATACCGACGAAGTGTCTCCGTTGACGAAGCCTGTGATGTTGTAGTCGTTTGTCAGCGATGGAATCGACTGGCCGGAGGAGATGGTGAGATTTCCGGCTTTGACCGTGAGAACCGCGGGGATGACGCTGAACGACTGGGTTGTCGAAGCAGCGGTGTAGGTGCTGTTGGCCGGTGCGGTTGCGGTGATGGTGCACAGACCGACGCCCGTTGTGGCGCCATTTGCGTTGCAGGGACCGGAAGCCGCGAAGCTAACCGGAAGCGCGGAAGAGGATGTGGCGATGAGCGAGAAGGAGCCCCCGTACACGACGTTCGGCAGTGGCGGGAAGGTGATGGTCTGCGATTGCAGGTTGGAACCTTGGGGGAGAATGCTGAAGGACTGTGACACCGGATCGGCCGGGTTGAAGCTGGTGGAACCAGCTTGAGACGCGGTGATGGTGCAGCTACCGTGCCGTCGAGGGAGACGGATGCTGTCGAGGTTCCATTGTTGACGGTTTGGCTGCCGCTGACGATGGAGCAGGAGCCAGAGGCGGCGAAGTTTACCTGAGGCACGGGATCCGAACTGGGCGCTGATGTTGAGATTGTCGCCGTAATCGGAACCGGTGCGTGGGGCAGAGCGAAGGAACTTGGCAGTGCACTGAGAACGATGGTCTGGTCGTAGGTTACGACTGCCGGAGGCGAAGGAGCGCTCTGCCGCTGGGTGCTGGTGCCCTGATCGGGAACGAGCGTGGTGGTGATGGTGTAGACGAGTGTTCCGGCAGGAGGAGCCGAATCAGTGAATGTCGTCGCGGGCGGATTGTCGTTCTGACCGCTGACGCTTCCGATGATGACGGGGGCGCCGCCATTGACGCTGCGAGAGATGGTGTAAGTCTGTACGACACCAAAGGCAGGTGCAGTCCAATTGATTACATTGCCTTCGGCCGTAGTGGTTTCGGTGGGTGAAGTGGGCGGACGAACGATTGAGTTGGCATCGTCGTAATCCAGTTCGGTGCTGGTTACGCCGCCGCCGCCGAGAGTGACGTTTCCGCCACCACCGAGAGTGATGTTGCCGCCGGCGCCGAGGGTGATGTTTCCGCCACCGCCGAGAGTGACAACGCCGCCGGCTCCGAGGGTGACGTTTCCGCCGCCGCCGAGGGTTACGGTGCCGCCGCCGCCGAGAGTGATGTTGCCGCCCGCGCCGAGAGTGATATTTCCGCCGCCACCCAGAGTGACATTGCCGCCAGCGCCGAGGGTGATGTTTCCGCCCGCGCCGAGAGTGATGTTGCCGCCGCTCGCGACGAAGTAGGAGCCGGGTGGCTCCGAGACGCCGTTGATAGTACCTCCGCCAGCGCCGAGGGTGACGGTGCCGGCGGCGTTCATGGTGATGGCGCCGCCACCGCCAAGGGTGATGTTGCCACCTGCTCCGAGTGTGACGTTGCCACCGCCGCCAAGAGTCACGGTTCCACCGGCACCGAGGGTGATGTTCCCGCCAGCGCCAAGGGTGACTGTGCCGCCTGCTCCGAGCGTGACGTTACCGCCGCTGCCCACTGAGACATCGCCGCCCGCGCCCAGCGTGACGCTTCCACCGCCGCCGAGGGTGACATTGCCACCGCCACCGAGGGTTACGTTGCCGCCACCACCGAGGGTGATGGTGCCGCCACCGCCGAGCGTGACGTTGCCGCCTCCGCCGAGGGTGACGTTTCCGCCACCACCAAGAGTGACTGTGCCGCCTGCACCGAGGGTGACGTTGCCGCCTCCGCCAAGAGTGACGTTGCCGCCCGCTCCGAGGGTGATGGTCCCACCACCGCCGAGGGTGATGTTGCCGCCTCCGCCGAGGGTGATGTTGCCGCCACCGCCAAGGGTGACGGTGCCACCAGCGGGAACGGTGTAGGATCCGCCGGAGGAAGGAATGGTGATGGTGCCTCCGCCGGGGATGGTGATGGTGCCGCCGGCGCCGAGTGTGACGTTGCCGCCGCCGCCAAGAGTTACGGTCCCGCCGGCGCCGAGGGTGATGGTTCCGCCACCCCCAAGGGTCACGTTGCCACCGCTGGGAAGTCCGACGATGCCGTTAGATCCGGGAGTAATGGTGCTGGACCCGCCAGCACCGAGCGTGATGTTTCCCCCGGTGCCGAAGGTGATGGTGCCGCCGCCGCTGATGACTCCGCCGGTGGGCACGGTCACGTTGCCGCCAGCGAGCGAGATGGAGCCGCCCGCTCCCAAGGTCACTGTGCCTCCGGGGCCGACGGATACACTTCCGCCGGGCGCGATGTTCAGAGGTGTGGTTGAGGATCCGAACGCAAGCACGTTCGACAGCGAAGCGAACTGACCGCCGGTTGCGCCCACCTGACGGAGGTCGACGTTGTTGAGGTCGTTAAAGCCGCGCAGGGTGGAATACGCCTGGCCGTCGAAGGTGATGTTTTGTCCGTTGGACCACGGGGGCGTGACGGGAGCGATAGAGCCGTTGACACGATATCCGATATCGCCGCCAAGAGGAGTGCCGTCGCAGTGAAGCGTGGCGGGGCTTGCGGTGGGACTTGGAGCCGCAGTCACGTACCAGGATGAGGTTGAGAAGGTGGCGGGGGCTCCGACAAAGCCCGCATCAGTGTTTGTGAGGGCGTTGATTGAACCGAATGAAGATTGCGTCAGGGGAGTGAGCGTCTGGTTGGAGAATGCAACGGCTGCGTTTGGTCCCACTCCATCGAGCTGGAACATGTAGTTCATGATGCTCTGGTAATTCGGCTTGCAGTTGGCCTCGAAGGTGGGGACGAAACTGCCGGGGGTGTCGTAGTAGAGGCCGCCGTGGCTGAGGCCGATGGTGTGACCGAGTTCATGGAAGAGCGTGCCGGCGATGACGTTGGCGCGCTTGCTCATGTCCTGATTCGGGAACGTCTCCCAGAGGCCGAGGGTAACGGCGGAGTCGGCGCCGCCGAGATCGGAGTAGCCCGAGATGCTGGTCACAGTTCCGGAGGTTATGCCGATGACAGGTTCGGGCAAGGTGTTGTTCGGGTAGGCCCAGGTCGTGACGCCTGAGGGCGTAGCGATGACGATCGTCGACGAGTCGGGGCAGGATGAAGTGTCGTAGACGCCGTTGAGGTTCGGCATTCCCTGTATGCCGGAGATTGTGATGCGCTTTGGACAAGCATTGACGCCGGTGCCGCGATCTGTCGTGGTGATGGTGGTGGTTCCACCCGCGACGGCGTTGATGGATTTCAGCGACTGGTAGCGCGTGTTCCATGCGGGAATGGCGAGAGAGTGTCCGAAGAGAACGTAGTGGTAACTGTCCTTCTGACCATAGGGGAAACGCGGAGAGCAGTCGCCGCCGGAGGCGCAAGATGCAAAGTTGCGGGGCCAGACTTTGGAGAACTCGAGGCTGTTTTTCCAGCCGACGACGCCGGCCTGACCGGGGAACTGGCAGGGTTGGCCGGGGCTGTCGGTGCAGGTGCTCTCGGGTATCGCGTTTCCAACCTGAAGATGGAGTTTGATTCCAGAGTTAGCGAATGCCTGCTGGACCATCGCGAGGGGATCTCTGCCCTGAGCGTCAGGGGCAGGGAAGAGATTTTCCTGGTTCGGATCGCAGGAGCCGTCTGATCGTACTGCGCCGCACATGTAGTCGAGCTGAACGAAGAGGTCCTTCTGGCCTGATTTGGCGCCGGGCAAGCCGATCCAGGCTCCGGATTTCACGTCGTAATAGCCGGGCTCGCCGCCGTGGAAATCGGCTGCGGGAGGACCCGCTTTCCATGCGCCCAGGATTCCGTCGTTGTCCGGGTTGTTGACGGCGGTAGACAGAATGACAGCGCTATAGGCTGCGCCGGCATTCAGTGACGCGCTGTACTGGCTCGGTTGTCCGAGTGCGAAAACATTTTGTGGGTTGTTCCAGCCGGTCGAGTCAGCATAGACGGTTGTTACTTCACCGTTCGAGTTCCCGCCGCCGGCAGCGTCATAGAACCCCTGGATGTTTTGCGTTGTCGATGTAGCCGGGATCGCGGAACCGTCGTAGATCACAACCGCCTTGAGCGGGAAGTTGGGAGACAAGACGCGATAGACGACGACCAGGCTTGCGCCCTCCGCGAGCAGCACGCCATTGGTGCCGGTGGAGGGGAGCGAAACAGTGAAGTTGCCGCTGCCGAGGCGCGTGCCGTTGGGAAGGTTCTGGAACCAGGTGTTTACGTCAGCGCGATAGACGCGCAATGTTCCTGCCTGCGAAGCGGCCGGATCGGTGTAGGGCAGATCGCTGCCTATCTGTTGACCGGAGATGGAGTATCCAAGGAAGGTTGCACTGGCGCCCGAGGGTGATGCGGCGTTTTCGAGGGTAGTCCAATAGAGGAAGCCCTCAATGAGGTCGGCGCCTGCGGGAACTCCGGGGCTGCCTGGGCCGGAGCTGACCGGAATGTTGATGGTGCCAGTGACGGTCTTGTTGACGACGGGGACTCCGCGGAGAGTTACGCCGCCGACCGCGTAGTCGCCGGTGACGAAGTAGTTGTTCATCAGCGAGAGCGGATTGGGTGCAGGAGCTTGTCCCGGTCCGCTGGAAACGAGCAGCTTGACGGTGGAATTGAAATTGACCTGCGTACCAGCGGCAGGATTCGAGGCAATCACGCTGCCGGATGGGACGACGCTGCTGGCCGCCGTGCTGACTGAGCCCGCGAGCAGACCCGCGCCTGTAAGAGCCGAGCCCGCGGCCGTCTGCGCGAGGCCGACGACGTTGGGAACAGCGGTGGTAGTTGCCTGGCCATTAAGTCCGCCGATGCCGGCCATATTGATTTGTTGAAGCACGACGCCGGACGAGAGGTTGAGGGTGTTGTCGCTGACGGAGGCCGTGGCCGTGAAGTAGCCGGTGGTCTGTGGAGTGAAGTTGAAACTCTGAAGGCACATTGCTCCGGCGGAGAGCGCAAAGGCGCTACCGCAAGTGGAGTTCCCATTTACAACGAAGTTCGGGCCAAGGCTGGAGGTGGCCAGAGTGCCTGAGAGTTGCTGGTTGCCGACATTTTGAATGAAGGCCGATTGAATGCCGCTGCTGGAGCCGGCATTGGTGAGGGGGAAATTCAGCGATGGAGACACGGATCGAGCGGTTTCGAAGATCTGCGAGGTGGAGAAATCGTCGTAGAAGAGATCGCCGGCAGGATCAACCTTGACGGCAACAGTGTCGACATTGCTTACCAAGACGATCTGGCAGGCGCTGGTATTGCAGCCCGCAGGAACTTCGACGATCTGACCGAGTCCCTCGTCGGCGACAAACACGTCACCGGCGGCGTCCACCGCGACCCCATCGGGCGCGCTCCAGCCGCTTCCGATCGATTGGACGCAGCTAGCGACTGAACAACCGACAGGGACCTTTGCCACGGTTTTCAGGCCGAGATCGGCCACAAAGAGATTGCCCGCGGCATCGGTGGTCAGATCAACCACCTCCGAGCCTGCGCCCGGGTTGTAGACGAGGAACTGCGGAGCCCCGCTGGCTGGAACTTCTGCGACTTTGCCGTCGAGGAAGTCTCCCATGAAAAGATTGCCGCTGCCATCGACGGCGACTCCCAACTGACTTTTCAGGTTGAGCGGATTGGGAACGAGCTCTTGACATGCGCTGGTGGTGCAGCCAGCGGGGATCTCCACGACCCGATTCAGATTGTTATCGGCAACGAAGAGATTACCCGCACCATCCTCCGCCATTCCCTGCGGAAACTGAAATCCGGAGCCCACGCTTGTGACGCTGCCGTTGGAAGAGATCTTCAAAACTTGCAGCTTCGCGACATCGGAGATGAAGAGATTGCCGGCTGCGTCGTAGAGAAGGCCGGCGGGGTGGCTCAGCGAGAACAGACCTGTGCTGACCGGGACCTGAGTGCTGGGGCTGAAGGCTGCAACGGGGGCCTGGCCAGTACCGTAAACGGCCAAGGTGTCGATCAGATTGCCGCTGTTGTCATAGAGTGTGACCGCGCCTGGGCGCAGTCCGGGTGCGCGGGGAGTGAAGGTGACATTGACAGTACAGGCATTGCCCGCATTGATCGTGCCGGTACAGGTGCCGCCACTTGCGAGCGCGAAATCGAGGCCGGTTGCTCCCTGGGTGACCACCTGAGTGACGCCGATGGTAGTGGTTTGAGGAACCGTGAAGGTCAGGGTGAGGTTTTTACTGCATGGCGCGGGAGAGTTCTGTCCGGGCGGGCAGACGTTTACGTTGCCGAAGCTTTGCTGTTCGAACGTGGCATTGACGTCATAGGTGCTCTCGACGGTAAACGTGCAGGTGGGACTCTTTCCGGAGCAGGGAAATCCCCATCCGAGGAAGGTCGATCCGGCGGCGGGATTCGCAGTGAGGGTGAGCTGAGAGCCGGCGGGATAGTTGAAATTGCACGTGCCTGTAAAGTTCCCATTGGCCAACGTGCAATTGATCCCGGTGGAGTTGTCTGTCACAGTGCCGCCGCCTGAGCCCAGCAAGGTGACGGCGATGGTGTCGGCGGGTATGTTTGAGGTGAAATTGGCCGTGATGCTCGTTGTACCGCTGATCGTGATGTTGCAGAACTGGCTGGTTCCGGCATTCGCGCAAGCGCCGCCCCATCCAGTAAACGTGGACCCGTTGGTGGGGACTTCTTCAAACGACGCATGCAACCCAGTTGAGAAATTGGTCAAGCAGGTTCCCGACCCTGTACCGCCGATCAGGTTGCAATTGATGCCCGTTGGACTGGACACCACAACGCCGCTGCCTGCTCCCGATCCCGTCACGCTGACGCCTACTGCGGGTCCAAAGCTTACAGCACTCAAGCTGATGGACTGCGAAGTGGAGGGGCTGTTCAAGGAATTGTCGGTCACGAGAGCCGAGCCGGTGATCGTACCCGTGGTCAGGGCCAAGGCGTAGTAGTTCTGAACGCACGAGGCCGCCGGCGCCAAGGTAAATATGGTGCAGGTGGAGGTAGCTGCATCCTGAAAGAAGTACAAGCTCACCGGCGGTCCGACAAGGCCAGTCAGCGGTTGGTTGCCGATGTTCTGAACAGAAAGAGGAGTATCCGAGCTCTGGAACCCCTGGCTAACCAGGCCAAGATTCACCGATGCCTGGGACCGCGGAATTTCGTTCAGAAGGCCTATGCCGGATCCTTGCGAAGACTCGTTGGTTCCGGTGTTGACGTAGAAGACGTTCCCGAGGCCATCCACGGCGACACCGTACGCATTGACTCCCCCGGTGATGACGGAACCATCTGCCAGAAGGATCTGGCAGCTGGCGCTCGCACAGCCGGACGGGACTTCGAGGATCTGGCCATTGCCCCCCCGCAAGTCCCGGATCGGCTACGAACATATCGCCGGCAGCATCGATTGCAAGGCTCGATGGCTGGTTCCATCCGGTACCTACTGTTATCCGGCAACTAGTGCTGGCGCAGCCGGCGGGGATTTCCATAACGCTTCCGGGGTAATTGAGCGCTACGAATACATCGCCAGCTCCGTCCACAGCTACCGCGACGGGGAAGCCTCCGGCAGGAGCAGGAGAATATACGACGACGTTGGGACCTCCGTTGGCCGGAATCTCCACTACTTCCTGATTCTGAGAATCGGCGACGAAGATATTGCCTGCTCCGTCCGCTGCGACGCCGATTGGAGTGCCGAAGCTGCCGGACGACGGATAGATGATCGACTGAGCCGTTCCGTTCGCGGGAACTTTGATCAGTTTGCCAAATTCATTGTCTGCGACGTAGAGATTGCCGGCTCCATCCACTGCCAGTCCATGCGGGCTTCCAAATTCGCCAACCACGGGTTGGACTCCCCCCGGGGTCTTCTTGAGCACCAGGCCTGCCTCAGAAATGTAGATGCCGCCCGCAGCGTCAACCGCGACGCCATAGGGCACGGACAAGGAGTAGGTCCCGAGATCCACGGAAGCCGGCGCGCTCGAGTTAAAAGCAATCTCCGGCGCCAGGCCATTGCCGTAGATGGGGCTGGAAACGAGCAAGTTGCCAACGTTGTCGACGAGATTCACCGCGCCGCTGCGCAGTCCGGGTGCAACGGGAGCAAAGGTGACGTCCAAAGTGCAGGAATTGCCCGCGGAGATGGTGCCGCTGCAATTGCCGCCATTGGCCTGGCTAAAGTCCAGGCCGGTTGCGCCCTGAGTGACGACCTGGGGTGTGCCCAGGCTGGTGGTAGTGGAGAAATTGTAAGTGAGGGCAGAGGTGGTTTTGCACGGAGAGGGGGTGGAGGTTCCGGTGGGACAGACATTGACGCTGCCGAGGTTTTGCGGCACAGCGAACTGCCAGAAGTCGCCGAGCTGGGTGCCGCCGTATCCGCCGAACATGATTAACTGGTTTTGAGCCGCATCGTAGGTGAAACCATTGCCGGACTGACGCCCCGACGGGCTGCTTGAGGTGGAAAGCTGCGTCCAGCTGGTTCCATTCCAGGCCCACGTGTCGTTTAGATAGGTGCTACCGTTGTATCCCCCGAACATGATCACTTCGCCCAGCGCCGCGTCGTAGGCCATGCCCTGTCCCCGTCGTGCAGGCGGGGAATTTGCCGGATTCTGCTGAATCCAATTGGTTCCATTCCATACCCAGGTGTCGTTGAGCGGATTGAGGGAGGCGCCTTCTCCTCCGAACATGACGATCTGGCCGTGCGCGGCATCGTAGACCATGGACTGGCTGTCGCGGGCCGGAGGAACGGTTGCGGGCGCCCCTGGGTCCAGGCCGCCCCGTCCCATATCCAGGTATCCCCGCCTCGCAGCCCAGAGACGCTTCCGCCAAAGAGGATGACATAGCCGTGGGTGGCGTCATAAGCCATCGCTGTGGCATTGCGCGCCGCGGGGCTGACGCCGGTCGGAGTGGCCTGGGTCCAGTTGGTCCCGTCCCACAACCACGTTTCGTTAGTCCAGCAAGACCCGCAACCGATCTGGCCTCCAAACAGGACTACCTGTCCGTGAGCAGCATCGTAGGCGATGGCTGCAGTATCCCGCGCCGAGGGACTGGTCGACGGATTCGCCTGGGTCCAGTTGGCTCCGTTCCAGAGCCAGGTGTCGTTAACGTCGCCACCGCCGCTTGAATCCGCCGAACATTACAGCCTGTGAGTGCGCCGAATCATAAGTGAGGGCAGAACCGAAGCGCTGCGCGGGGTTGTTCACCGGCGACAACGGATTCCACCCTGGAGCGAGGGTTTGCGCCTGGGCGGAGCCGCTAAAAGGGCGACGAGGCAGAGGGCAGTTGAGGTAATGAAAGCGCGTGCTTTCCGGGCAGAGGCAGTGGTTTTGACAGCCCCGTTCGAATTCTGTTCGCTGTGGGTCTCAGAGAGAATTAGACAGGATGCAGAGGGGGATCCAGCGAGCAGATGGAACATAAATCGGGGTCTCCTGAGTCTGGGGAGTGAGGAACAGTTTTGGTCAAGCTAACAAGGAATATGGAGGCGAAAATGCCTGGTTGAACGAAGATTCTCAACCTAGGCGGTCCGATGTCATCGCCTCGGCAGAGCAGATCTGGAGTTCGCCGAGCTAAAGAGCATGTTGATTGGGGAATGCTTCGACCGCCGGCCATTTTGGTGCCGACAAGAGGACCCAAAATCTGTTACATCGTAGAACCGAAGCCTTTCATGGGCGGTAAGTTCACAATGAGCAATGGCCATGGGGGTTGTCAAGACAAGTGATTTCTCCTGCGATGAAATTCCTCTAAGGGCGGAGGAAATCGTGGACCAACCCTCAGGGCAAGAAATTTCACCGGGAGTCAGGCCCGGTGCTTTCCTGGCCACGGGAACTCGGGGGAGGCAATCCTTCGCGGCAGGCAGCCTCACCGAGCAGGGGATCAGTAGGACCGGCGGTTCCCAAATCAAGGATTTGCAACTTAGCGTTCGCCGATTGATGTTCGCACGGAATAGAATTTGCACAATGTCTGTCCAAATGACGGAACCGACGCTGCAATACAACGACATCGATGGAGACCACGTATTCGAGATTCACGGCGAATGCGTAACGATCGGCCGCGCATCCGATCAAGATGTTGTACTGAAAGAATCATTCGCCTCCCGCCGGCACGCGACGATTAACAGACAGGGCGACGGTTTCGAAGTCGTGGACCAGAACAGCTCGCATGGGACCTTTTTGAACGGTAAGCGGATTGACCGGGCGAGGTTGCGCTCGGGCGACAAAATCCAATTCGGCTCGGCCGATGCGTCCAGTTTTTGTTTCGTCCTTCCCGACAGCGGAAGCATGTCCGGAATTCGGGCGAACGAGTTGCTGAGTGCGCTTTCAGGGTTCGATCCGGCTACGACAGGGGACGTTCCGCGGCCAGCGCGGGAGATCGGGAAACTCAGTTTTCTTCTTAACGCGGCGCGACAGCTTAACTCGGGCGGAGCGATCAAGGACATCTTCCATGCGTTACTCAAGCTCTCGATGCAGCTGACGGGGACCGAGCGCGGCTTTGTTTTTCTGTTGAAAGAGGGCCAATTTCAGCTGGCCCTGGGTCTTCGCTCCGATGAGACTTTGATTGAAGAAGATGATTCTGTATCGCGGCGCGCCATGCAAAAGGCGGTTGAGAGCGAGTCGAGGTTCTATCTCAGCGACACGCTCAGGGATGACAGTGCTTCGCAGTGGGCGAGCGTGATGGCCAACTCTATTCGCAGCATTTACTGCATTCCTCTACGCAAGCACATTTCTCCGACGGAACCCAGTCGGCTTCTCGGTGTTCTGTATCTTGATGCACAGATCGGGGCTAGAAGCCTCAGTGACATCGACCACCAGGTGTTGGATAACCTCGCTACGGAAGCCGCTACGCTTCTGCAAAATGCCCTGCTGGCGGATACCGAATTGAAAGCGCGCCAGGCCGAGGAAGAACTCGCGATCGCCGCATCGATCCACTCGGGCCTGATGTCGATCACCCTTCCGCGACTGGATTACGCTGAATTCCGCGCGCGAACAATTCCTTGCCACGCTATCGGCGGAGATTTTTACGATGTTATCGCGTTGCCAGAGCATGTCTGCGTCGCCATCGCAGACGTATCGGACAAGGGTGTTCCCGCGTCGATAGTGGCCGCGACACTGCAGGGGATCATTCACGCGCTTATGTTGACCGGGCAATCCCTGCCTGAAACCGCCGATCTGATCAATCACTTCCTGTGCGCACGCCAGGTGGGGAAATACGCCACGATGATTCTGCTGAAGGTTTTTCCGAGCGGATGCGTGGAATTTATGAACTGCGGGCATGTTCCGCCTCTGCTGATCCGCTCCGATGGCAAGATCATTGAGCTGGAAGAGGCCAGCCCAATTGTGGGCATCATTGAAGACGCAACCTACTCGGCATCGCAGGTCATGCTTCAGCCAGGCGACCGCATCCTGCTGGCCACTGACGGCATTACCGAGATCGAGGACAAAAACGGCGAACTGATCAGCGACGCGGGTTTGATCGCGCTGGCACATTTGTCGTCGCTGGACGAGATGCTGATTGAGCTCAACAAAATTCAGGCCACTCCGGAAGCTCGGGACGACTGGACGCTGCTGGATATTCGGTATACGGGCAGATCTAATTAGAAGCAAGTGACATGATGCCGAGAGATTGGGTAACAACCCAGAGAGCTTCTCGGACCTCTGTCGCTGTAAACTAGATAAGGACTGCGTCTTTCGACAAGTGGCCCCGTAGCTCAGGTGGATAGAGCAGCAGTTTCCTAAAGCGCCGATAATCAATATTTGAAACGATTATTCAGTTTTCAGCTGTAGCTAAAAACCTCGAAAAGTAGGCTTTGTAGTTGCTTGTGTGAGTTGAACTGTGAGTGCAAAATCTCATAGCTTCGCACGATCTTGAGGGAGACTAAAAGGCCGAGGCCTTTGCAGAGAGGATACTCACCGAATTGAAGCGACTCCGAACCGTCACAACAGAACTAGAAACCAGTGCGAGTGGCCGCCCCAGTCATACCAGAATCGAACGAGTGAACCTCTGGTTGACAAGAAACAAACCGATTCTGGAACTCTTCGGATTCTTAGCCATCCTCGCTACTGCCGTGTTTGCCCTTCTTCAGTGGAGATCAACGGCGGATGCCGTGAACGTGGCCCGTGGGGCAAATCGGCTTACCTTAGAAAGCGTCCGTGGGCGTATCGTCCTCCTTGGCCCCAAATTCAATCACCGCATTACTGTCGGGAGCCCTATCTCCGTTGGGTACGCGATTAAGAATGCCGGGCTACTCAGTGGCGATCTACAAAATGGTCGGAGCGTCAGCACGGTGGAATTCCATGCCCGAAGGAGATATGCCGATAGCTAATCTTGTTCCTCAAGAGCCTCTCGAACAGGATAGTTCTGGAAGCCTCTTTGGCCAGGAGCCCGTTGACCTTACTCAGGAGTATTTGAATCAAATGCCGACCACAACCGATACGACTGTACCCGGTTTTTGGAATGGCATCACCGGAAAAACTGGCACCTTCTTTTTCGGTAAGTTGATTTATGAGTCCCTTGGAAACAAGGAAGAGATTATGTTTTGCGCTCTAGTTGCGCGGAAAGATTCTAAGACCAAGGAGTTTGGAAGCGCCCTCCCGGATACCGGGGACCCTGACTTCATGTTTATTACTTGTCCAAAATGGACAGGAATTACGGAACTCGGGCGAAAAGTTGAGGCCAAATGAAAGACGGCGAACCGGAGCAGCTCGTCTCAGCCCCTCTTGCTATATGCATCTCCGATGCAACGAACCCTCAGTGAGCACATCACCTTTCTTGAGCAGAAAATCGGCGCGCTTAAAAAGCAGCTTGAGGAGCCGGAACAGTCCGCCTCACAGCAGAACGAAACAGAGATTGATCGGGGGATCGCGGAACGGGCACTAGTCCTTCGGTATGCTCACCCCACCCAAGAGCATCAGGCGCGCTCTGTAGAGCGGCTGGAGCATTTCAACGCGGCGCGACAGATAGAAGCCCTATTACCGGACGCCGAAACGGCGGCAAGCTTGATTCAGTAAGAAACGATGCGGGCTGAAGAGCTCCAAGAGATCGGCGCTCGTAACAAAAACATCCCCGCTCTGGTAAGAATGACCAGAGATGTTGATGAAAAAGTAACTTCCGGACCGATGGCTGCGCACGTTTGCCTCTCGGCTGATGGTTCCTGCTCACAAGCAGAACCGGACATCGATTTGCTGCCACAAATTCCCAGTCATGCCCGACAGACGAGTAAAAAATTGAGCGATCGCCTCATAAGAATCCTCGAATGAACGAGGGGTGTTTTGGGCGCAAAATGCAATTGCCAAAAACTCTTACAAGGCTCAGCTTATTCAATACGCAAAGCTCGCACGGGGTCGATGGAGGCCGCACGCCGCGCCGGAATGATACCTGCTATGGCCGCCGCAAGCACAAGCACACCAATGGCGATGGCCATGACCGGGACGTTTACGCTGGTGATCTCATAGAGCTGCGACTTGACATAGCGCACGCAAAAGATCGCCACCGGTATACCGATGGCGAGGCCGGTGACTGTCTGGAGCATGGCTCCTCGCATGATGGTTGCGATGACGCGGCTGCGGGCCGCTCCGAGGGCCATGCGGATACCGATCTCCGGTGTGCGGCGAACAACGGTATAGGAGGTGACGCCATAGAGACCGATGGCGGCGAGGAGAAGTGCGAGCAGACCGAAGAGAGAGGTAAGGCGCGCAATCAGCCGCTCTTCGATAAAGCGATCGTCGATCTGCTGCTGGAAGGTCTGGAACTTAACAATGGTGAGGTTGGGGTTGATGCTCGCCAGGGTGCTGCTGACGATCTTCTCAAAGCCGGGAACTGGGCGGCTGGTCTGGATAACCAGCGCTCCTGCAAACATGGATTGATCCTTTTCGAGAGGGCTGTCGGGGTCCTTCGCGTTTCCAGCGCGCTGTGTGAGCGGAAGGAAATACATGGCGTGGTCTTTCCAGTAGACGCTGGTGTACGTTGTGTCTTCTACGACGCCGACAATCTCATGTGATCCATCGAGGCCGACCTGGTTGGGTCCGGAGAAACCGAAGCGATGACCGATGGGGTTCCGTTTGCCGAAGAACTGCTTAACGAATTCCTGATTCACGACGGCGACCGGCGGCCCACTCAACGTGTCTTGCAACGTGAAGCCGCGGCCCATGACTACGTGGGTGCCAACTGAATCGAAGTACTCCGGCGTGCCTTTGACCCAGGAGGCGCCTTTGTTCAGGTCCGGGTCGCCCTGAACCTTTACACCCGATCCCCAATTGTTTTCTTCCATCGGCGTGTATGTGGAGAGGCCGACCTTGACGACGCCGGGAATGCCATGGAAGCGGTCAACGATGGTTTGGTAGAGGGGCTCTACCTCTGTGTTCTTGTAGCCCGCGGCTTGCGGATTGATGTGAGCAATGTAGCGGTTCGTCGTATCCAGCCTCATGTCGACGTTCTGGGCCTTGTTGAGGCTCTGCGCGAACAGGCCCGCGGCAACGATCAGCACAAGGGAAAGCGCGGCCTGGAGGATAACGAGTGCGCGCTGTAGAAAGGATGCTCCGGCAGCGGTCGTACGCGCGTTGGCGCGAAGGGATTCAACCGGCTGCGTGCGCGCGGCCATCAGCGCGGGTGCGAGGCCAAAGAGCATTCCTGTGACGAGCGAAAGCGCAAATGAAAAGCCAATGACGAGCGGCGAAGGCGAAGCTGTGACCGGCATATTTTGCTGGTTCGGAAACGCGAGGGCCAGGAGCGCATGGGCTCCCAGATAGGAGACAGCGAGGCCGAGGAGGCCGCCGAAGCCCGACAGAAGAACGCTTTCGGTAAGAAGCTGGCGCACAATACGGCTCCGCTGCGCGCCAAGTGCGGAACGGATAGAAAGTTCAGCGCGACGGCTCATGCCGCGCACCAACAGCAGGTTGGCGATGTTGGCGCATGCGACGAGAAGAACGAGCCCGGCGATCCATTGCAGGAGCTTGAGGTGGTCCTTGTATCCGTCCTGCATGTTCTGGATTCCGCCACCGCCGGGTGTGAGCACCACATGCGTGCGGGGCAGAGCCTCCTTGGCGCGCTGATCTGTGAAAGTCTTGAGAGGCGCAAACGTCTGCTTGAGCAACGTGCTGGCTTTTGCCTGCAGTGAAGGCAGAGAACTTCCCGGTTTAACGCGGCCGATGATGTAAGCCCATTGACTGTCGGGATCGGCGAAGTACGGAGCGCCTATGACCGCATCCATCGAGTTCATAGGAAGGAAGTACTTGGGCGGATTGGTGTCGATGCGATCCCCGTAGAATCCCTTGGGTGCAATACCGATGATGGTGGCCGGTTTGGTATTGATGTAGAACTCGCTACCCACGACACTCGGATCGCCTGCGTAATCCTGCATCCATGCGTCGTAGCTCATCACGGCGGTTATCGGTGCGCCCTTCTGGTCGTCGGCATCGACAAAGAGCCGGCCGACTGCGGGCGAGAGACCAAAGACACGGAAGTAGTTTCCGGAGACGAAGGTTCCCGCCACGGATTTCGCTACGGTCTGAGGTCCGGCGCGACGGACGGTAATGGGCCGCCAGGCGTAGCCGGATTCCATCGCGGCCAACTCCTCGAACTCTGGGAGGTTTTTCTTGAACATGTAGTACGTGTCAGTCGCAAAGAGCGAGTAGTCCCCCTCCTTATTCCAGCCGCCGTTGACGCAGCAGTCGTCTGTATCGCCGATGCGGACAAGTGTCTTGGGATCGGTTACCGGCAGATTATGAAGGAGGATGGCATTTACCAGTGTGAAGATTGCTGCGTTGGCACCGATGCCGAGACCGAGCGTGAGCAGCACCGTAGAGGTGAACCCCGGCGTCTTGCGCAATTGACGAAATGCATAACCCAGATCCTGCAGCAGAATTCCCAACGCTTCACCTCCACACACGTAGCCTTGCAAAACAAAGAGCATGTGACGTGCCATCTAATTTTCGTCCCAACTGCTTGAAATCAAGAGGTTAGAGATCTCAAGGTAGCGGACTTGCGTTCACAACTGAGAAAGAGTGTTCAAAGTCGGACGGTATCGCGGGAGTCCACCATCTCGATCACCTCCCTTCCTCTGACGACAGCAAGGAGCCTTCCAGAAGCAGGTTAATCAACTAGTAAGTTCCGGGTTATCCACTATTCGCCAGGAACGCGCCACATATGAGGGTGTCTTTAACTGAGAAGTAGATCCGAAGGGATTTGCGTCTCGCGGGTGTATGGTTACTTGGCTGGTTCTTGCCGGTGCAACATCGCATTCAGGTTGCCGTGACCGTGGGGCTCTCATTGTTTCGATGACTCAATTCGGGAACTTAACCAACCGCGGAGAGCAAGGATCGATGCGAACTTCGGAATGGATACAGGCGGGCTTCGCCACCATACTTGCCATCGCAGCATGGATTTCGCCACTTCCAGCCCGCCGTCGAGGGACAGTAACGTGGCTCGCCGCGGGTGTTCTCGGTGCGGTCGCCCTGGCCCGCCTTTCGGAAGGCATCCTCGACCCGGTTCAGGCTTCGGTGCTCCGCGACTGGCTTCCCGTGCCTTTGATGCTTGTCCCCTATTGGCAGACAGGCCAGTTCTTCATGGGACCGAACGAAAAGATCCAGGCATGGCTTGCGAAAACGGATCGATGGCTTCTGGAACTCGCATCGCGAACCGGCTGGAGGTTTGGCCGATTCGCGCGCCTCTCAATGGAATGGGCTTATATGCTGTGCTACCCCCTGGTGCCTCTGGGACTGGCGACGCTCTACATAGCTGGATTGCGACAGACTGCAGGCACATTCTGGTTCTTTGTTCTTGTGCCCGCGTCCCTTTGCTACGCCATCACGCCGTTTGTGCCCGCTCTGCCACCGCGTGCGCTGGAATCAGGGCCTATAGCTTCTTCGTCATCAAAGAGCCGAGTCTTTAACCTGTGGATTCTGAAGCACGGAAGCATACATGCGATTTCGTTCCCCAGCGCACATGTCGCCTCCGCGCTGGGTGTATCGCTTGTGCTTTTCTACTATCTTCCTCTTGCGGGCGCGATTTTTCTGGCCATCTCGTTCTGGATTGCTGTTGCTGCCGTTGTGGGAAGGTACCACTACGCGATCGACGTGGTGCTCGGAGCAGTCATGACATTGGTCATTTATATGGCGTGGCGCGCTCACTTGATCCCAAGCACTCTCATCACCGCGCCGGCCATGGCTCTGCTTGCCCCACTCTGAGGTCTGCCATCTTCCGGTGAAAGGAAGAGGGAGGAGAGGAATCGCACGCCGAAAGGGACATTGGCAGGTGCGCCGGGGGCTGCTGGCGGAAAGAACTTCGTCAGCGCTTTGCGCGGATCGTCTCGAACCATGTCGATCATCGCCACCCGATGTACACAAGAAACCGTGCAATAGGGAGCGCATGGTTTCCTAGTCCAATACTCGCGGTCCAGATCCTCGGGCGTGTACTTCTCGAGCGGAATTGCCGGGTATCCTCGCTGTTGTGAACAGTAATGGACAAGGCCATCTTCGCAGATATAAAGATAGCGGCTCCCGGCGCGGCATTGCCAGTCGTTCGGCTGACCTGCCGCCAGGTTCTTTTGGAAAAGATTGTCGTAGGCGAATGCCCAAAAGCCCGGCTTTCGCTCTCCTTGTATTTGCTCGTACACGGCTCTGTCCGCATCCTGCAAAGGCATCAATTGCCCGACGTGATCGTGGATAGTGCCCACCGTCGTTTCAAATCCCAGCTCCAGAGCGCGGCGTGTGATCGTGAGCGCATCCCCGGGATGCTGGACACCGGCTCCCACCACGGAATTGATGCTCACATCAAACTTGGCAAACGCAGCAAGCCATTCAAGTTTCCTGTCCAGTACCTTCAGACTCTTTTTCGAGACGTCGTCTGGATGCACGTTATCGATACTGATCTGCAAGTGCTCCAGGCCTGCACGGTTCAACTGTCGGATGCGCTCAGGGCTCAAGAGGTATCCGTTCGTGATGAGGGTGGCTATTCGGCCGTGACGCCGAATGCGCCGAATCAACTCGTCTAGATCGGGGTGCAGCAGCGGTTCTCCGCCGCTGAAGGTGATGATCTCGGTTCCGAGGGCAGCGAGCATATCGATGCGGCGAAGCATCTCGGCGGTTGGCACCGGACTGGAGACTTTGTCGTATTCGTTGCAATACGCGCAAGCCAGATTGCAGCGCCGGATCGGAATCACATGGGCGAGGATGGGGTGCGAGCGTGACTTGATTGCGCGGGCAACCATCTGCGCCTGTCGGAACCGGCGCCGCAAAGAATGGATTTTTCTGAGCGCTCGTGTAAGTCTCATTTGGATCTCTCACAGCCGAAAGGGACAGGAAAAACTGAGTTCAGTCTATGCCAATGGCGATGAACGAGGTCGAGCCGATGTTTCTGAGCTTCTTTATTCCGGTCGGGGTCTCTCTGCTCGTGGCCGCAAGGAGACCATCTGAGCATCGCTCGATGATTTTGCGTACAGAATTCAACCCACGTCTATATTTTACTTTGCGCACAACTTTGGGTGATTTCCGCTCAATTTGCAGACGCGCGAGTGCCCAGGAAGGGGGACGTCGCTGTGCGGTGGTTAAGTCTAAAGACGGAATCGTTCTACATGGCAGCAAACTGTCGAAGTTCCAACTCAACTAGCAGAATTGCTCGTTTCCATCCCACGCCGTCCACGCTAGAGTCAGATTTAAGGTCGCGTTCCGTCTGTTCCCTGTTGCCCAGACCCCACTATAACAAGTGCAGCGAAGGAGTAATTCCAGATGAGAGTGTTCTGGTTATTCGTTTGCATTCAAGTCGGTATCTTCGCCTTGGCTTGCCTCAGTGACCTCATTTGGAAAAAGAAGATGAAGGCTTCCGCACAGCGGCTCGGAGTCGTTTGTCAGGGTTGTCTCCAACGGAATTTAGCGGTGGAGATTTCCGGCTTCTGGATTCACCAGTATCGAGACTGTTGGATTTCCTGCGATGCCCATCAACAGAAGATGGCAATCGCTGAAACAACGCGAGTTGCCGCGCCATTAGGAGAGGCCAGTATCACGTCGTCGCAAATCGCGTAAGCTGCTCTGTTGTTTGGTCCGTCCTTGTGTCGATTCCAACGCAGGGTCGATTCCAACGCACTTCGATGCGGCCTCCCAAAAACGCAGGCCTGTCCTTGGAAACCTGGATTACACATCGTTTTTTTAGTGCGAATGGAGTCTCGAAAGCTGTCGCGGGCGATGAAAATGCAGAGGCTCAGCGCGTTCCGGGCGCAGTTTGCACTTGTGATCCCGCTCTTTGCAGTACAGTTCTAATTCACAATGTGTATCTGCGACTGTGGCGAGGCATTTCTTACAGATTGAGGTCTTGGTGCTGTGGTCCGTGCTGCTGTGCATGAAGAGCAATTTCAATAGCTTCTCCCGAACCCAATTGGTCGTGCGCTGACCTTGGCACACAAATACGCCGAAGCGCACACTGGCGTCGTGAAAGTCAGACTAGCGAAGAGCCGTGCAGAAAGAATCAAACTTTTGGTGGAGAAAGCCGCAAGACACGGTTTGATTGGAAACCGCAAGGTTGCCCGTTCGAAAATTAATGTTCCATTAACAGTTCGGTTGCCTATCAATCAGGTAGTAACTACGTCTTTTAACAGTTGTTCGATGATAGCGGGGACGGTACAGTGCAGGTGTGTCCTCCCCCAATTTGCCGCCGGGGCGGTATTGCCATCGCCCCGGTGATTCAAAGAAGACGATAGTTTCGTTTTGTCTTCGTTGCTTCGCGACAGTCGCTCAGGTTGCTGTCGAGAGTGATCTCGCGCCGTTCGAGAAGCGCCACGTGTGCGATCCGTGTGACCTTTCCCGCGTCCACCCTCAAGGACCGAGCGGTGGCAGAGTGATTGACTGGTTCAATCGGAAAGGATCGTCGTCACCGGGCGGCGAACACTCATAGAGCACAAGTCTCTTCGGCAGCCATCGACCGCGTTGTTCGCTTTGCCCGTTCCTTCGACACCGTCGCCGACGATCCATTTATGAGGATTGTCGGGGATCATCTAATGCTCTTCCTGTTCGTCCCGGTCCGCCGCTTCAGCTTCATTGATTATCGGAATCGCCCGAGCCGATTTCCTTACCATTTATTGGGAAGTAAGGAAACCGGCTTGAGCGAACGCAGATTCATGCCTCGAGTTTCTGGCCCAGGAACTCCTTGGCTTTGGCAATTTCGCTATCCCACTTGTGCAGTTGTTCGGGACTTAGAAACTTAACAACACGCTGACGAATCTCGTCGCGGTGCGCCTTCACTTTCTCAATGATGTCCGCTCTGGTTGTGCCGGGATTGTTCTTAAGATATTCTCCGACCTTTTCCCGCGCTTCACTCAGAGTGGTCTGAAGTTTTTCTTTCTGCTCATCGGTCAGTTTGAGATCTGTAGCGAAACGCTTCAATTCAGTCGCTACCTGCTCGCGTTGATCAGCAGTCAACATAAAAATTCTCCTTGGGTCATTGTTGAATCTGGGTTAGGCACCACTCGGAGTGCTTGCGAGATCCTCAGGGTTGCTTAACTCGGTTGCTGCATCGGTCGACGGGCGTCGAGCCGTGCACGGATTGAGGACTGGCCAAGACTTTTATGGGAAATATACGCATGGAGGACTTCGGGATTATCGTCCGCAAGTCGCTGCATTTGTAAACCTCTCCATGTGAATTACAATCTGACACTCTGTGCGGAGCTGAACCCTCTCGGTTCAGCTTTGGGATCTGTAATTGTTGTTCGTTGACGTTGACGAGGGTTTGGTCGCATGCAAGAAGGACGGAAAACTGCGAAGAAGCGAACGAGTCGCAGTTTCGACGCGGCCAGACCTTGCACTGCCCATTCGAGCAAACAATGGGACAGATTCGCGAACGGCTTCCTCTGCGTCGAATATCTTTTGCAGCATTGCTGCAAGCGAAAAGCGGATGGCGTAAGGAACAGGCGCCGCACAGAAAACGCAATGTGCTATTTCTTGTGTTTCCATCCGGACCTCTTGCACGAACTCGACTGAAAAGGGTCGGAGGCATTCCGCGCAGGTGAGCTCGAGGCAAGGTACTCGCCGCCCCGGTCCGTTTCTAAAGACAGGCATTTGAGCCGGAGCCCTTTGACTCGCAGGCGAATTCTCCCGAACCGGTGTTGCACGAAGCAAATCAGCGACGATTTGTCCAAGTTCTTCGGGCTGGCATCGTCCCTTGGGGTAGACGGCATCAACCATCAATCGGTTTGGAAAGTGATCATTGGAATCGTATGCGCCGCTCATCGCGATCAGAGGAATTCCGGGAAACCGGACACACATGATTTTGAGAAGTTCGAATCCCGACATTCGCGGCATGCTGAGATCTGAAATGACGATATCCGGGATAGTGCACCTGAGTTGCGCGAGCGCATCGAAACCGTCGGCCGCAGTTGCAACGTCGTAACCTAGCTCGCTTAGGACCTTGGTCCAGGTGTCACGCAATATCGGCTCATCGTCTACAAGAAGAATTCTGTGCCTGTGCAGGTCGTTCATTCTTTCACCACGCCGCAATCTTCGGGATTGAATGCTTTTGCCTGAACTTCAAACTCGAAAACTTCCTCCTGGATTGCGCCGACTTTCATTGCTGATTTGGTTTGTATCCACCTACGCATATCTGCACGAAATCGTGCGGTGCGAAGGTGAATATCTGCATCCTAGCGAGGAGGAAACTTCGGGACAACTGGTAGATCTGCCAGATGGGTCAATGAGATAGAAGCCGCGCGGAGCACGCCGCTGGAGGTGGAACCTCGCAATCAGCGGGCAGATTTGCCAGAAATGCGATCTCAGCTGCGAAGCAGGCCAGAGGGCTCGGCACCGCACCGGTTCTGACGGGAGATCCCGAAAGCCTGCCTGTTGTGGAGGTTCACGGTTATCCTGACAAGAATCGACTTGGATCGGGTTCTGTCCAGTTGCACACTGCTCGGCCACAAATCCTTAGAGCTGAAGCCACACAGTCCCGCCAAATGAAACAATCTGCGTTGTTAACTATCATCCCTCCCCAAACACAGCTAGCAAAAGCCGGAAGAAATCCGGTGCGCTCAGCGGACCACATCATGTAACTTCACTTCGATCGTCGGTGGTGCCCCTCTCTCACGATCATTTCTGTCAGTTGTCTTCCGTCCAGACTCATGAGATACTCCACCCGTCATTTTGCGAAGATCCAACGTTCTCCCCTAGTGAATTCTGTTGAAGGACGTGAAATGAGCCACACACTACCCATCAGCGGTTACTCGCGAAATGTGAATCCCATCGCGAAAAGCTGGTCCCTCCCAACCACGCAATTGCCTAACCAAAGCAATTAAAGGAGCTTGCTTGTGATCACACCAAAAACTTGCCGTCGATTCGCAACAGCAGGCATTGCCGCTGCTGCACTCTGCTCCGTCTCATTTCTAGCGCAAGCAGAATCACCGAGCGAAAGAGTCACCAGTGCTAATACGGTGTTTAAGGAACTTGCGGCTGACAAAGAGAACGGCCTGCCTATCAACTTGCTCAACAAGTCCGTCTGCGTGATTATTCTGCCTTCGGTCAAGAAGGCCGGGTTCATCGTCGGAGCCCAATATGGCCAGGGAGTTATGAACTGCCGTAGCGGTGCGAATTTCGATGGACCCTGGAGCGCACCTATTATGATGCGGTCCAGTGGCGGAAGCTTTGGCTTGCAGATCGGCGGGCAGGCAACCGACTTTGTGATTATGGTGATGAACGACGCCGGGGCGCGTTCCGTGATGAAGGGAAATGCCAAGTTGGGCGCAGAAACCAGTATTGCCGCTGGTCCTGTCGGCAAGGCTGCGGAAGCTTCAACGACCGCCACCATGCAAGCCCAGATGCTTTCCTACTCTCGCTCGAAAGGCGTGTTTGGTGGTGTCTCCCTCTCCGGAACCTCTTTAGCCCCCGATAAAGACGACAACGAGAAGCTGTATGGAAAAGAAGTCTCAGCGGACGAGATCTTTTCAGGAACGGTAAAGGCGCCCTCATCCGCATCGGACCTGACTGCAACTTTGGAACAGACGTCGCCAAAAAAGGTTGTGGAGGCGGCAAAGGAAAGTGACACTTTGCCGATGGTTCCCCGGCCCAACTGCACGCGCGGGAGCTCTGATTGAGCATCGCCGTTAGGAACGTGTGCCGTCAGAGCATCACCGCTCTTTTCCAATAGCGGAGTCTGAAGATCAGGCCCGGCGCGCTTAGAGAGACAAACAAGGCACCCCCTGCAAGCAGTGGGAAGATGCTGAGAGATCCTGTTCTCAAACGAGACTGCAAGCCAGAACAGAAGCGAAGTTGTCAGTAACTGGGTTCGGCTCTCGTGGTCAAAAGTGATTGTGATGAAAAACCCACGTCGCATGATGTCAGCCTCTGCCGAATTTCCGTGGCAGTTCTTTTGGCTTTTGGAAGTCGTCTTTTTCGGCGCACCAACGCTTATTGCGATCGTCGTATTCCGGCGAAGCGATCCCGCTCTTACTTCCTCACAGGCTCGCGGTTCTCTTCGCCGTTCTCATTGGGCTGACTGCATTCAATGTGATCCCCAATAAGCGTTGGAAGGCCCAGCTCTGAAAGCTCGGCTCCATGCGCCGTGTTTGCCAACAAATCAGGAACGACCCGCTATTGCTAGCCGCGTCCTCGAGTCATTCCCAGCGCGACGACCTGAATTGAAGCGGCTCTCGTCCGAATTGCCAGCCAATAGAGGGCTGATCGACCTCATAAGTCTTCAGACTGGAGGTACGTTCTTGTTACGGCGGAGTCAATCCAGGAAGGCGACTAAGCGAGTTGTTCAATGGTCGTGCTGCCTGCCTTGCAGCTTGATGTTGCTGACCTTGGGCTGTATGTCTGCGAACACCACCAGAAAAGCCTCTTCTCTCAAGTCGGCCAAAAACATTACATCGTCCGCGCCAGAATTAAGCTCGCGGAATCAATCGCTTTTGGCCCTGTATTCGGCGGAGATAGAGGCTGCAGCTGACAGAGTTATTTCAGAATCGCACTCACCTGCCGCCCAGCGACAAGCGCTCGTATGGAAAGCCGAGGCGATTCCGGTAATGCAGACATCCTTGCTGAACCCTGACCCAGTTGCAGCCCTGCTTGATACCTGGGCGTTCATTTTCCAAATGACCGCGTATATGGAACGGCCGGCCGGGAAACAGAGAATGGGAAAGTCCTATCCAGTTGTCGTTGAGACGCTGAGAAACATGGATGCCGAGATGGAGCGGCTTATCCTGATGGCCGCTCCAACAGCCAATGTAGCCGACCTGCGTCAGAGAGTCCGCACATGGGCGGAGGCTCATCCTATCCAGGCCAGTCTGACCGGACGTCAGTCGGTCGATCCAGATGTAATCCGGAAGGTTGGACAGTCTGATTTGGGAATCAAGACCTCAATCAAAACGCTCGCGGAAGGTCTGGGCGACTTTACGGCACGCTTGGATTCTTACAACGTATACCTCCCGAAGCAGGCGCGCTGGCAGGCTGAACTCTTGCTTACGGATTTCACAAATGACCCGAAGATAAGCAATGCTCTTTCGAACATTGCGGAGCTTTCAGACAGCGCCAAGGAAGCGACAAGCAGCATTGACCGCATGCCAGACCTCGTCAATCAAACGCGCGATGTGATGACGGCAAATATGGCGAGCCAGCGGCTGTCTGCACAAGCCTTTCTCGAGGGGGAGCGCCTAAAGACCCTGTATGCGTTGCAGCAAGAGAGAATTGCCACCATGGCTGCCATGGATGGAGAACGACTGGCCGCAACGGCAGATTTTCGGAAGGAACGACAGGCGGCCCTGGAAACGCTTCGCGGCCAGGAAATAGCGGTTATGAATGAATTTGAGGTCTTCACCGCGAAGACTGTTCAAGACGTTGACGAAAAGGGACACGGTCTCATTGATTATTTGTTCCTGCGTGTTCTCGAACTGATGCTACTGATGTTGGTCTTGTGCGCGGTTGTGGCATGGGTTGTGCTACGGCAGTTCCGTCGGCACCTCGGTGGGAGAACGGACCAGTTGTAGTCCGTATTGCCGACCGCCGCTCACGATCTGTATATGGAAGGGATTGTTGGCGAATTACCGCCTAACCCGGAAGTGTCGTTAGCAAGTAGAAATGTCCGCTTTTCGTAGCAAGTGAAATGTCCGGTTTCATAAATTAGTAGCCGTAGAGGCGGTGAGAAAGTGCGAATCCTGCGTATTGTGCGGGATTTGCAAGTTGAGAGGGAAAGGAACTTTTCCTCTCAACGTCTTTTCCACGGCCTTGATCTGTTTTTTGCTCAGCGGCGTCAACAACTTTCCGTCTGCGCTGTAGTGTCCGATGCGATGTCCCGCGATCATGAGGGTCAGAGTCATGTCCAGATGTTGATGGATGATCGCCTTCGATCCGGCCAGGGTGTGGCGCCAGTGGGCGCGCTCCAGCTGCATGATCACGTTGTAAAAGCTCACCGTGTTATCCCGATCAACGGTGCGCTCGTAGCGTTGCGTGAACACCATCTCCAGGTTCCTGTGCCGGCAGGATATGAATGCCGTTCCTCGCTGCGCTGCTGGAACCGTGAAGCGGCGGTTGAACTCGGCGATGTAGTGCTCATTTAGGAACTTGTTGGCTCCTTCCAGGGTGCGGATCCGGCGCAGTCGCAACTCCTGGGGCAGGCGTCCCTGCCAGGTGGAGAAGTTGCGCTCCGAGCGTCCCCGCGCCTGCGGAGAGTAGGACGGGATCATCTGCACTCCCAGTTCCTTCATGGCACGGCCCACCTGGGTAGGGCGCTCATAATCGACCTTGCCGCCGCTCTTCGGCGTCAGCCAGAAATGGGCTCCGCGGTCGGAATAGAGCGAACAGAACAGCCCCTTCTGTTCAATCACCGCCCGTAGCCCGGCCATCACGGTGAAGGTGGTTTCCTCCGGGGCCAGCTGCGCATAGTAGATATCGCTGGTGGCGTCATCCAGGATCACGATCAGGTCATGCTTACGCTCGTCCTGAAACCAGTGATGCTCGCTGCCGTCGATATGCAGCATCATCCCCGGCAGGGGCCGTCGCTGGCGCCGCTTGCGATGCACCCCGCGCTTGGCCTTGCGCTTCACCAGCCCGGCTGCCTGCAGAGCCTGCTTGACCCACGTGTAGCTCAACCCGATCTGATGGTCTTCGACGAGCTTTTCATGGAAATGACGCACGTTCAGATCGAAGTACCTATCTCGATAAAGGCTCAGCACCTGTTCGGCTTGTTCCTTCGGGATGCGACGGTGACTCGGTGTCAGCTCCCCGCCGGTCCAGTAAGCCCTTCGGGCCTTGCTCATCCAGCCGTTTGCGCCAGCGTCGCATCTGCCGCTCGCTGACTCCCATCAACTCCGCTGCCTGCCACCACTTGATCTTCCCCGATGTGGCGCGTAACAACACTTCCTGCAACTTCATCGCCCGCTCCATCGCGGTGATCGGATAGATCGCCATGCTCTCGCGCATGGCTCCATCCTTACCGCCCGAAAAGCGGACATATCACTTGCTATAAACACCGGACATATTATTAGCTAACGACACTGCCTATCCCGGAAGTTACCAATTGATCAACAAGAAGGCACGGCAGCAGTTCCGCCGCGCTGGCCCTGGCGTTCGTGATAGGACACCGGTCCCCCTTCAATGAATGAGTATGACGTCGGTAACGTGTCTGTGAGTAAGTTCCCTGACAAAATATAAAAAACACCCTTCACGAGTTTCGGCAGGAATCCGCTCAGATCTCGCACGGCTGAGCAGTCCCCGATTTCGCATGGGATGAACTTCTTTGCCTTGGGGGTTCCATGTCGCGAAGCACTTTTCTGCGTGAGAACGCTATATCCCTGTTTTTTCTCTATTTCAAACGTAGTGCAACACAAAGGGCATTTGCCATGTTGCTGCTCGCCTTCATTGCGACATGGCTGCGGCCATCAGCGATCGCGCAGTCGGTTACACCTCTGGATGCACAGATCAAGCCGGAAGTCGATGCGCAGTTGACCACCAAAGGTCTGACCAAGACCGACGATGAGCAGGCAGGGCAGGAGAAAGTGAACGTAACCGGCTCTACCTCACACTTCAACATCCAAGCGCAATCCGCCTGCGAAACCGAAATGTTGCATAAAATCGACGCGCGCGAGGTCTTCTCGGGCAAGACCTACAAAGTGTTGACCGAGTTAGCGTCGGCGTATGGTCGAGCAGCAATTCCTCACATCTATATCTTTCCCGGAAGTTGGAACATGGTCTATATCGCTGGCAGCACTGCTGTAGACGGGCGAGGCAAGATCCTGGTCGGCCAGCAGGCGATCGAGTTGTTTAATGTCATTGCGCTCAGAGGCTTTCTGGCACACGAGATGGCGCACTTGGTTAGCGACAACGCGGCGCACGGATGCAATGATTACATCATTCGCGATCCAGGGATGGAAGCCGATGCCGATGCATTAGCGGCGCGAGTGCTTGGAATGCAACCCGTCACGGCGTTTTTGGAGAGGGTACTTGCATTCCCAGAAGGCCAGAACTCGGACGCAAAAAGCCGACTCGAATTGCTGCGTTCCAAACGTTCTGAGTGACCGCCCACACGTCCTTAATCGTTTGGTAATGGACGTGTAGTCCTCCATACTTGCTGCTCTCGGACAGCTCACGCCCTTGGCCTGCGACCGATAAGGGTCGCTGATCTTCTAATAACTCTTTGTGCTATCGGGATCGGACGAAGGCCCTTTTCAGAAGATCCTTCAGCCGAGGTTGAATCAGAATAATCCGGTGATCGCGGTCGGTTGTTCAGTTCCGGACTAACGCGAATGGTTGTACTTCCCCATCCCCCCACGGTGAGACGGTAGGTGTCGGGCCGAAGGCCTCTGATCAATGAAAAGGCCGACTGGTATGGTTTGCTCGCTCATCTCAAGCAGTCATTTGATTCAGCGAGAGCCAGAGGCGGCTGGGATAAATCAAACTAACGCACACCCTCGTTCGAGTCGTGAGTATTAGCGTCAACCCGGAAGTTCCTCTTCGTTCCTGCCGAGGAGGCGACAATCCGGACAGAATTATTCAGGCACAAATTGCACGATCAAGGCACTTCCACGCCATTTCTTGCGGAGAACACAAATGTCAATCACCGGCAAACTCGGCCAGAGCACATGCTCCGGATCGTCATTGGATCATCGCAGACATGCTTGTCATTTATTTCGGATCAGCGCCGGGTGATGGAGGATATTCTGTCTCCAGCGGCTGCCCAGGTTTAACATCAAACGGCGGCATCTGGTTGTGAACGTCAATCCAGGCTACCCTCCAGATGCCATCCTTCTTTACAACCGTCAGGGTGTCTACCTCGCCGTGTGGTGGGATTTTGGTCCCGTCGTCCAGAGTGATGACATCTTTCCAATAACCACGGGTTAATACGCTTGCGACATCTGGCGTGAAAAAGCGGATTCTTTCAACTGTGTGGTTTGGCCCGGGCTTACCGTTATAGATGACACGGAAAGTCCATGCCCAAAGTGCTTCCCGTTCAGCATTGGAAGACTTGTGTGTCCACTGGCCCAGGCGGTTGACGATGTCAAACTCTGGCGTATGCAGGTCTGCGAGCCGCATGCCTTCCGGAAAACCTGTACTACATGTCGAAGAGTTGCGGCGCAAGGCAGCCGAGGCTTCAATGCCAGAAGCATAAATACCCATCTGCATTTCGGTTTGAATTACCGCCAACCCGGAAATAATTCTGTGGTGGTCAATTTCCTGTACATTATGTCCGAGTAGGCCACATCTATGTAAGTCAACGTCAAGAGAAAAGCACAGGTGTCCGTGGCGCGCTCGGGAGAGCGCGCATTGATCGAATCAGGATGGGCCGTTTCGCATCAGTGGCCTCTTGGCCGTTGGTCCCTGCTCTCGAGCAGAACCAGACATCTATTTGCAGCCTCGGGCTCCGAGGAGCCGTCGCCGAAGATTGAGTTTGTGTTCTCTGCCAGTCCCGAAACAATTCGTGGTGAGCCTCCGGAGTTTGATCTCCTTCGCACAGTGGCCTACTTGCAGGACCTGGCAGTCTGCGCACGGAATAATCCTGATGTTTTTCATTCATGGGCAGGTTTTTAGGCTGCCGCCGTGCCTCCGAACTCCTCGGTGGGCACGAAATCCTGTTGTCTGCGCTCTACTGCGAGCAGGTAGGCAACAATCTTCCTTGCCACCGCGAGGGTAGCGCGATTGCGATTACCTCGCTGCATCTCCTTCTCGTAAATCAGAGCCAGTTCGTGGCACTGCCTGGGGGCCAGCTTCGCAGCCTCTACCAGCACATGCTGAATGTGTTTGTTGCGCTGCTTGGAAATGGGTGTGCGCAGCATCTTGTCGGCCGAACTCTTCTCGGCTCCGCACAGTCCGCAATAACTGATGGCCTGCTTGATCGACCGGAAGCGGGATACATCGCCGATCTCCAGGGCCCAGGTCAGCGCCGTGATCGGACCGACTCCGGGCACAGTCCGCAAGCGCTTCAGTCTCTCTACCAGCAGCGGGTCACGCTCCAGCGAACTGACCAGCGCATAGTCCAGCTTCTGCGCTCGAACGATGTGCTCGCGGCTCAGCTTCAACAGCGGCCGGATACTCTGATCGATCTCTTCGCTGCCGGCCATCAGCTCAGCGAAGTAGCCCACCTTATGCAGCCGTCGCTTGGTATGCGTCACCCCCTTCTCCAGCAGCAGGCCCGATACGCGGTTCTTCATCTGCACCATCTGCTTGACCAGCAGTCCGCGATAGCGCAGTGTTCGCCTCCGATCGCGGATCTCGGTCGATGCCATATGGCACTCGGGCAGGAAGTCGCAACGCAGGCAATCGGCGATCTTGCCGGCATCGATCTGTGTCGTTCTTCCGCTTGGCTGCCGCAATGGCCCGCAGCATCAGCGGATGTGCTACCTTCACCTTCTCCGCATGCGGAAGCAGGTGATCGTAGATCCAGCCCGTGAAGATCGTCGCTTCCATGGCGATCGTCCGGGGTTGTGGAAGGGTCTTGATCCAGGCATCAAGTTCGCGCCGCGTCGCTCCGATCTTGCCTTCTAGATGGATCTTGCCGGCCGCGTCTTTCACGCAATAGCTGATCGTCCTCTTGTGAACATCCAGTCCGATGTAATACATAGTCTCTGAGGAGCCTCCGAGGTAGTTCTCTGAATCAGCCTCACAGCTGAGTTCAGCCTTTTGCAACACCTCGTGCTCCTCGCTGACTTAGCATTCAAACAATACTCCCGGATGCGAACGTAGAATCGAATTTGCATGACTCGGAGCTTCACTTTCACAATGATCAAGGCAATACTCCCGGATGCGAACGTAGAATCGAATTTGCATGACTCGGAGCTTCACTTTCACAATGATCAAGGCAGGATGGATCGACGCTGAAATCCGCACCTCAGGCGGTCCGCAGGCGGTCGATGCAAGCTACTTGTCTGACGCGATCAGAGATTTCGTTGATGCCTTGGCGAGCTTAGTAACGGCTCCAACCGCAACCTGCATATGGGAACAGGAGCCGGGCGAATTGGTGTGGAATTTCATCAGATCAGGAGATCATTTGGCAGTAACGGTCTCACTCTCGCTTAGTGGTGACCTACAGCCCTGCTTCGAATGTTCTTTTCGCTACCGCAGCTTCTGCAAGGACGTGCTGGATAGTTTGCACGATCTCAAGGATGCGCTTGGGCTTCCTGCGTTCGAGAAGGAGTGGGGATATCCGTTTCCGGCTGAAGCTTCGCGCAAGCTAGATCACGCTATCGCATCGAACTCAGCTTCTGAAAACGGCCTGACAGGGTCAGTACTCACTGTTCTGAGTGAGTCACCGCCTAACCGGAAGTAATTCTGTGGTGGTCAATTTCTTGTACATTATGTCCGAGTAGTCCACTGTCATGAAACGAGAAAGAGCCGCAATCAAGGGAGACTACCATGCTCGGAAATACAAAGACCCCCACTTTATCCGCGCTTCTGATGTTGTGCCGCAAGTGGATGTTCATCTCGGCAGCATACTCCGTCTGGTTGCTAGATCTGCAAAATGAACACCCTACGGCAATACTTCCCTAGGTAATCGCCACTCTACATCGAGCGAAGACACGCTCCTGTGTGCAGTGTCGCCCCTTTTACTGGGTACCCTGGGGTTTGGTGTTTGAAACTTGTTTTTGGGAGCTAAAATGCACCGGCACAGGCGGCATCGCGAGGATGAAGAGTTGTAGTATTGGATTACTCTTCTTGTATTAGTCCACCGGTCGGAATTGCGCAGAGTCGGTTTAGACCTTATAAGGGGGTCAAATTGAAAACGCCATCATAGCTGCATTCTCGTGGTCGAAGATTTTGAACCTTTTCGGCTCTTCATTTGTTCGGAGCTTAGAAAAAAACCGGGATTTCAAGTCATCGAAGAGGTCTCGGACGGATTAGAAGCCGTTCAGAAAGCCGAAGAACTCCAACCGGACTTGATTATGCTCGACATCGGGCTTCCTTCGCTGAATGGAATGGATGCGGCTCGACGAATCCGCAAGCTGTCTCCCACAAGCAAAATACTCTTCATGAGCCAAGAATCGTCTGCCGATGTGGTGCAGGAAGCTCTCGCCTTGGGGGCACTGGGCTATGTGGTCAAGGCTCATGCGGGAAGCGAACTGATGGCTGCTCGTGGAGGACGGTTCTTCAAGGCAGGCAGTTTGTCAGCAGTGGTCTATCGGGTCAATATCTCGCTTCCGCGTCGGATTCGAAAATTCTCGACCGCGCCAGTGAGCCTCTCTCATCGACCAGCATCGGAAAGAAGGGAGATCACGCCCAGCCACGGGGTTGAATTCTATCCTGATGATGCAGCGATTTGTAGCTGGATTCACTCGTTTCATCGAAGCCGCTCTGGAGGCTGGGAATGCCGTTATCGTGGTCGCAAGCGATGTCGCATCGGAACGGTCTTCTTCAGAGATTGCGGGAACATGGCGTGGATATTGTCGCCGCTGTTGAACAGGGGCGCTATGTCTCCGTGGATGTTGTCGAGATGCTCTCGACTTTCATGGAGAATGATCGGCCAGACCCGGCTCGATTTCGGAAAGTCGCTGACAATCTGATCCTCCCAGCCGCCAAAGCGTCGAGGGGGGATAGCCCTCGTGTTGCAATTTGCGGTGAATGTGCATTTGCCTTGTGGGAGCAAGGGAAGACGGATGCGGCGTTTGAGGTCGAACACTTATGTGACGAAATCGCCAAGAGCGGCAACGTAGATATTCTGTGCGGGTTTATATTGAACAGTTTTCAGCGTGAACAGGAAAGCGACATCTACAAGAGAATCTGCGCGAAGCACTCCGCCGCTTCTTCCCTGTGAACGGGCGACATTTGGGCGCCATTTAGTCAGCCGCACGGAGGGAATCGAGTCCAGAACGCAAAGGCACGCTAACGTGGACTGTAGTGCCTTTTTCGAGTTGCGAATCGATCGAAGACGTCCCATTCACTAGTTTTACTCGCTGCTCTATTCTCACCAGACCAAGCCCTCGGCCACTCCTTGCCGCTCTGAGGTCAAAGCCAACGCCTGAGTCGCTTACTTTAAGATGAACCTCTTCCGACTCACCCCATAGTTGCACGCTGAACTTCTGCACGCCGCTGTGCATCACCCCGTTGTGCAACGCTTCCTGTAGAACCCGGAATAGGCAAATAGAGACGTCCGGCGGCACGCGGCCTAGGGAAATCATGGCTCCTGAAGTCAATCTCCACTCCCTTCCTCTCCCTGAACTCCTCCGCAGAAGGTTCTCATGACCGCAGCAATGCCGAGATACTCTAATCTCGGAGAGTACAATTCGTGCGCCGAAGCTTTCACATCGGTCAATATCTCCAAGGTTTTCCTCCATACTGCATCCATGCGGTCGAGAAGTTCAACAGCCTGATGGGGGAAGTCGTTCTTGAGTTGTTCGATTGCAATGGCCAACAATGCAAGGCGCTGGCCGACATTTTCGTGAAGGTCCTCTCGCGATCCGGTCACGTTCCCGTTCTTCGGCCTCAATCACTCTGCGGTTCATGCCGGAAAGGGCTTCCTCCGCCAACTTGCGCTCCGTGATATCCAGCGACACGCCGAGCATTCGCTCGGGGTTGCCGTTCCTTGCATAGTAGAATTTGCCTCGCGCTGCGAGCCAGCGAACTGTCCCATTCGGTTGCACAACACGGAGTTCTGTCGCGTACAGCGTCTGGTTTTCCCTTGCATCCGTGATCGCTTCCCAAACTCCTCGTTCGGTCATCCGGATGCACGTAGTCAAAGAATTCTTCCGAGGTTATTACGTGAGTATCGGAGGGGATTCCAAAGATGGTGTGCAGGTCGCCGAACATAAAATTCAGTCCGCTCTTGATCTCAAAGTCCCATCCCACCGATGCACTCGCTCCCATTGCCAGGCGTAGCCTGTCGTTGGCTAAACCAAAATCAAAATCCAGTTCACGTCTGGCGAGGTACTCCTTTATATAGGCCGCACTCGCGAGGCAAATAATCGCGACAATTGCGACCAGCAGGCGGAGAGTGCCGAGACCGATCTTCTCATTCCGTTGGAACAATTCCCAGATAATCGGGATAGACACCATCACAACCACGAGCATCGCCCAAACTGAGCCTCTTGAGCTTTGGCTTCTATCGGATTGCATGGCTGTTTCTTCGCCCCTTGCCTGCCGTGCGCGCAACGGTATCCACACAAACCAGCAAACAGACGCAGTCAGACCCAGACCATACAGCTTGCCGTTAAAGTAGCCTCCCGAGTCAATTGCAAGGTTGGCGACTGTGGAACTTAACGCGTAAAGGGTGGACGCGCCCAGCAGATGAAGATAGATAGACTTCCAGGGAGCCTGCGCGCGAAGGGTCAAAACACCCCCAGCCAGCACCAGCGCCACATTCTCTACCGAGTAGAGAATGTCATAGCGCCATTCGTAGACGGCGGGGTTCGGAAAGTATTGGTATGGAAAAACAAGATAACCATAAAGAAAACTCCAGAAGAATAAGAGGAGAAGAAAATTTAATATCGCATCGGATAGCTTGCGGGCAGATGCGTTCCGGTATGGGAGCGTAGCCACAGCGGCCATCAGCGGTACGATGTGCAGAAACAGCGCGGGATCGGCAATCGAATTGTCGGGTGTCTCCATGTGCCGAACAAGTTCATAGTAGAGAGTAAGGTACTGGTGTAGCGCCCAGAGGCCGCAGCCAATTGCAAGGAACAGCCAAAATGGACGACTGCCCAGTGTTTTCTGTATTCCATTGCGGATAGCGAAACCGGTTGCCAAACACAGCAGAAGGAGATAACTGATCCCGCTATAGGAAAGCAGAAAAGATCCAGGCCTCACGTTGAGTGAAAGTACGGCTTTGATGACTACAATTCCGATCAGCGCCGTCGGCCAAAAAGAAAATCTAAGCCCCGTTCCGAGATTCGATGAGAATCGTTCCCTCATGATCCTCCCGAATTGAGACGCACACGAGCGTGAATGGTAGTGCCGCGCTTTAGTTGCGAATTGATTGAAAGCTCTCCACCCACCAGCCTCAGGCGCTCCTGCATGCTCGTGAGGCCAAGCCCAGTGCCCTTCGTTGCGGTTTCTGAATCAAAACCCACACCGCGATCGCTGACAGTAAGCTGAATCTCTCCCGCACTTCCCCATAGTTTCACTTCGAAGCACTTTACCCCACTATGCTTCACGGCGTTGCGTAGGGCTTCTTGTAGAACGCGGAATAAAGAAAGAGAAAGTTCGATTGGCAAGGCAGCAGGCATATCATGGCTCTGAAATTCAATCTCCACCCTCTGATGCTCACCCAACTCTCTGCAGAAGCTCCTCGTCGCTAGAACGATCCCCAAATATTCTAGTTTCGAAGAGTGTAATTCGTGCGACAACGATTGGACATCGTTCATTATGTCGTTGGTTTGGTTTCGCATATCGCCGATTACTCTACTCAACTCAGTTACCGAGTTAGGAATATTCTGTTGAACTCCGTGGAGTTGTACCCCCAATAGCGCAAGTCGTTGGACGATGTCGTCATGCAATTCTCTCCCAATCCGGGTGCGTTCCTGTTCGTGTGCGTCGATCAGCTTTCGCCTCATGTCTAAAAGCGCCTCTTCACCCAGCTTGCGCTCTGTGATGTCGACAAACGCGACCACAGCTCCGACAACCTCCTCCCCTCTACGCTGGGGATACGACCAATATTCAACGGGGAGATTTGTTCCATTCGCCCTCCAAAACATCTCGTCCTCCCCGTGGACTCCTTCCCCGGTTCGTGTAACCCGGTGGACTCCGCACTTCTCTACGGGAAACGACGTCCCGTCCGCACGAGTGTGATGAATCAGATTGTGCATATTTTTGCCCAGCACCTCGTCAACGTGCTTGTATCCCAAAGTGCGGAGGCAGGCAGGGTTGCAAAACGTGCATAGGTGTTCGAGATCAATCCCATAAATGGCTTCGGCGGTCGAATCGAGAAGCAGTCGGAGTTGGTCCTCGCTCTCGCGGAGTTCTTCAACTGCCACCCTGCGTTCCCGAACAACGGCGGCAAGACAAAGCAATGGAGCCGAAACGATTATCCAGACCATCTGTAGAATGGTGACGCGATCGATAGAAAAGGAACGCAAGAAGGGGCCTTGTCCCAGATAGGCGCACCAAATTGAAACGGAGACGAAGAGAGTAATGGAAAGGCATGCCCCAGCGGGGCCAAATCGAACTGCCGCCCAGAGGAGGAACGGTACCGGAACGAGGTAAACGAAGGGTAGCGCGTCACCAACCGAATGCACGTTTCCATAAATCAGAAAAGTGAGCGTAGTAAGCAACACTGTTAAGAGTGCAGCCTCGCCGGACTCCGCGCCTCGACAGACCGCGAATAAAATCACGGTCCCGAGTAACGCAGATGAGGATCACCGGAACAAAGACAATCAAAGACGCGCTGTTGTTGGCCCAACAACTAGTCCATACAGCGAGGAAACCGTCTGAGGTATTGTGGGCAAGCAGACCGGCTCTCGACGAGAACTTTACGACAGGATAGATAGCAACCAGATTAGCTAACCCGGGAACAACGACTGATACCTCAAGAAATATCAGAACCTCCTTTAGAGTCTCGAAATAGAGAATCGCGGGCCGAAATCTCTGGAGGATTACCGCTGATGCAATGGCTTGTATTGAGTTGAAGGCGATTTGATATGCCAGCCAAGATAGTCCGAGATGATAGGGACTCAGAGCCGCTATATGAGCTGGAATGACGGAAAGCAAGTACACCCACCAGCGACGCTTTGGAGTCAGCACTAGCGTTGCGATGAGCAGCGCGTTTGATGGCCACAGGAGAGACAGGCCTGATGTGGAGAACCGGAGCTTCATGCTGACCACAACCAGGACGTAGTAGAGAAGAGAAAGGGAAAAGCACCTCGCGAACAAAGCTAGCAACGGATAGCGGACACCTATCCGCAGCAGACCCGAACTCTTTTCTGATTCGGCAAATCTGTGGAGAGTCGAATACCGAGAGGTATCGCCCAATGACCCTCCTCCAAATTAGAGTTGAAACTCTGATGAATGCTGCTTCGACTCAACTATATTGCGCTACTAAACATCAGTTTATCAAGCGGCTACAAGCGGAGGACTGTGCCCCTAAAGGAAAGGCATGTCGACGCTGTCGATTGATGCAATGTGATCCGCACGAGGACAGAAGCACGATATGGCGACCATACGCTCAAGTCAACTGCTGCAGTGAATTGCATCCATTACGAGCTTAACGGGGATGGAACTGGAGAGGGACGCGCCATCGCCACGAAAGCCTAGAACCTATATTTCGTCAATTGTTGGCGTTCCGTGAGGGAAAAGACAGAGCTTTTGCGCATGAATTTAATGAAGATTCAGGGCATGCCTCGGATCTTCTTCTGAGGACACAAGACAAGGAGAATTTCATGAAACTCAATTTGCTGAAATCACGCGTCCCCGCCGGAGTGATGTTTTTGCTCCTTTCCTTTGTGCTCAACAACCTCTTAGGATTGGCTCCCGCTGCTGCAGCCGAGTCGGATTCCTCTCACTGCGCTCCGGTGGGCGGAGCGCTGATGACGAATATCGGTGCCATTGCAGGCGTGACCAACCTTGGTCCAGCTTCCGGTGATTTGGCGGGCTCGCTTGCGGCCACGATCCTCGGACAAAACAGCAACGGCACTTACAACGTCCAACACTACTGGGTTACCGCGGCAGGTGAAACGATCACATTTAAAAAGGCCGTGCTGACCCCCACCTACCCGACAAACGATCCGGGCATCGTTGCTGTGCCGTGGGGAAATTACCGGTCGTACATCTCGGGTGGAACGGGCAAATTCGAAGGCGCAACCGGGTATCTGGACTATTTCGGGATGGCGGATTTTTACAAGAATACGCTGGTGCTCCGCTATCGAGGTCAAGTCTGCTATGCACAGAAACCCGATTGAAGTCCAGATTCTGTGGCGCATCAATGTCGTGTTCGATAGACAACCATGAGCCCACCGAAAGTCGGGTGGGCTCGGCCATTCTTGGTGGGATTCGAGATGGCTGTAGGCTTTGGGGCCAGGTTGAGCATGTTCCGACGACAAAGCGCGCGTTACTGCTGCGAAGACGAGGGCGTTCGCTCATTCAAAATTGCCGGCTCTCATCTGTTCCCCGCGCCTCATTGAAATCCCTCCGCCAGAACCAACTCGTTGCTCGACGGAATTGTCTGCTCGTACAAGATCCATTTGCGGTCCGGGGAGACGCTGAATCCAAAGTAGCCAAACTCGATCGGGGCTATGACCTCAGTTTTGCCGGTAGCGAAGTCAAGAAATTCGATTGCGAAACGGGGACCGCTACGGGTGACGAAATAGACGCCATCGTCCATCACGGCAAAATTCCAACTGCTGATCGACGGTAAAACCAGCGTCTCGTCACCGCCTCCTGCCGGCATTTTTCGAAGGCTGGAGTCGGCGCCTTCGCCGGAAAAGTAGAGCCACTTTCCATCTGGCGATTCGGACGCAATCAGGCCGCCGCCATGAGTCAACTGGACCGCTTGCCCGCCCCCTGAAGGCGACTTCCAGACTTGAGCGGAGCCGCTCTCCTTCGAGGAGAAGTAAATCCATTTCCCGTCGCGCGACCACCGGGGGAACATGGCTCCGGCGCTTAGAGAAGTCAGCCGCCTCGTGGCACCTCCTTCTGATGGGATTACGTATATTTGGGGATTACCCTGCGCATTGGAGTAGAAGGCGACTTGCTTTCCATCGGGAGACCACGTGGGTACGCCGGAAGCGGAGGCCCCCATCGAAGTAAGTTGCACGCAGCCCTCACCGTCGCTATCGCAGACCCAGATTTCAAGATTACCTCCCCGCTTGGATTCAAACGCCACCTTCTTGCCATCGGGAGAATATTGCTGGGCAAATTCTTCCTTGGTTGATGCAAACATCCTTTGAGGAGGCTCTCCTTTCATATGTCTCTCCGGAATATGCATGCGCCAGATACTCTGTCCGCCGCCGCTTCTCAAGGCGTAAGCCAAACGCGGCGAGGTGGCTGAACTAGTGATGAAGTTGAGCGCGGCTCCAGTCTCGACGGCCATGACCGCCTGACCCTGAGCAGGGTCTCTGCTTTCCAGTGAAAGCGGCTGGGTCCACAGCCCAAGATCGTGGAAGAAAACCAACTTCCGGCTATCCGCCGTCCAGGCCACGCACGCCCAGTCAAAGACTTCATTCGGACTCGCGACCCGTGGCGCGAAGACCACTTCGCGGGGTTCACCACGAGTCTTGCCATCGATGTCCAGTCCGAGCAGATAAATGGTTCCCCGCCAATTGCCCTGTGCATGCGCGCGCCGGAAGGCAAGCGTTTTGCCATCCGGGGATACCGCCGGGCAATGATCTCCAAGCACCCCGCTGGGCGGAAACGTCAGTTGTTGCTTTTCCCCTGTTCGAGCAGAAATAAGAAACAAGGCAGCTGGGCGTCCAGCGGCCGCATGGTCGGTAACGATGAGTGATTGACTGTCCGGCGTCCAAGCGAGATAGGGAGAATAAAACCCACCCGTTTCCGGTATTGCGACTTCAGCCAGCTTTCGTTCCTGTCCGCCGAGGGCCGGGATCAACATCAGGCCGAACTGGTTTCCAACATTCAATTTGCGAAGGAAAGCGATCGAACTTCCATCCGGCGACCACACTGGGTTCCGATCGTCTGCCGGATCTCGCGTCAGCCGTAAAGGCGGTGCGGCCACCGCGGCTCCCGCTTTTGTTGTCTTCACATAAATATCGAAGTTCGCCTGGTTCGGTCCGTTCCATGAAAAAGCCACCTGGCTGCCATCCGGCGAAAGCGAGGGTTCCTGGTCGACTCCAGGATCACTGGTCAGCGGAATTAGTTTGATATTTTGGACTATCTGGGTTGGCCGATTGCGAGCCCACCAGTTCCACGCCAGAGCCGCAACGATCAGCGCCGATCCCACAATCGCGACCAGTAATGCTGATTTCCGGCGCTTTGCCGTTGCGAGGAGCGCGCCTGTCGTTATGCCCGTCGATCCGGTGCTCTTCCCCAGATTTTCGAGAGCCAGCTTCAGGTCGGACGCGGTCTGCCAGCGCCTCGCAGGATCCTTCGCAAGGCATCGTTCCACGAGACGGCGAAATGCCGCCGGCGCGACCTTATCAAACGCCGGTTCGCCATGCATGATTTGAGATATCAATTGCGCTTGACTCGATCCGCCGAACGCGCGGCTACCCGTGGCCATCTCAAAAAGCACAAGCCCCATCGCAAAAATATCGGTGCGGGCATCGCAGTCATGGCCTTCGAGTTGTTCGGGAGCCATGTAGGCGGGTGTTCCCAGAACTGCACCCCGCACAGTCAGCGTTGTCTCGGCATCTCCGGGGAAGGTGGTCGTTGCATACTTCGCCAGGCCGAAATCCAGGAGCTTGATCCCTTTGGGAGTCTCCATGACGTTTCCGGGTTTTAGATCGCGGTGGATGATTCCTCGGGCATGGGCTGTGGCCAAAGCATCGGCAATCTGTACGCCGTATTGAAACACCTGGTTCACGGGAAGTGGTCCCTGCTTTAACCGGTCTGCCAGTGACCGGCCCTCCACCAATTCCATGACCAGGTAATCGGGCCCAATATCGTACAGCGTGCAAATGTTGGGATGATTCAGCGCCGAGATCGCTCGTGCTTCTCGCTCGAAACGCCCCCTCAGTGGCTCAGGGTAGACCTTGATCGCGACGACTCGTCCCAGTCGCGTATCGAGAGCTCGATAGACTTCGCCCATGCCGCCCGTACCGACCAGACATTCGATTTCGTATGGCCCGAGACGAGAACCTTTCGCCAGTTGCATCCGTTGCGGCGGTGCGGATTTGAGGAACTCGTCAACAACCTCTGGAGCGGAGGCTAGAAGAGCGTCAACTTCGATTCGAAGAGACGGGTCCGTTTGACATGCTCGTCCCAGAAAAGCCGCACGTTCTTCTCCCCCAACATGCAGGGCACCGTCGAGGATTTCTTTTACCTGTTGCCATCGTTCGGGAGTCATGCCCGTCCAGTTCCTGCGATCTCGTGGCGCAGCCAAAGTCGAGCAGTAGTCCATTCGCGCGAGACTGTGGCTTCAGAGATGTCGAGTGCAACCGAAGTCTCTTCCAGTGAAAGACCGGCAAAAAACCTCAGTTCGACAATGCGGCACTGGCGTTCATCGAGTTTTGCGAGACGTTCGAGTGCGTCATCCAGGAGAATCAGATCCACGCTTTTCTGATGCGTCAGACCGATCGCCTCATCCAATGGAAGCGCTTCGGCTCCCGCGCCACGCTTGGCGGCCCTGAGTTTCCGTGTGCGGTCCACCAGGATCTCTCGCATTAAATGCGCAGCGACTCCAAAGAAGTGCGCGCGACTCTGCCATTCCGGCGGGTTCTTTCCGACCATGCGCAAGTACGCTTCATGAACCAAGGCTGCGCTTTGAATGCTTTGTCCGGGCGCTTCACGGCGAAGGTAACTGCGCGCCAGTCGCCGCAGTTCGTCGTAGACGAGTGGGACCAACTGCTCCAATGCAGCAGGATCGCCGTCTCGCCACTGGACCAGCAATTCACTTACTTGCGGTTGAGAATCTGCACCGTCATTTCTCATAGTCAGGATTTCGGGACTTGGGAAGCACGATGTGACAGAAGGATAGTGTGGCAGATACAGCAAGTCAAAGGAATTAAGGCGCTCCCGTGACCCAGGAGAAAACCTAGGCTGAGACTGCAGATCGGAGCATCGCAGGGCCGCCGTTTGTTTGTCCTTGTCGGTCTAGTCGCTCTGAACACGCTGTTGAGCGTCGCCCATTCCCCACCCTGCGCCGACACCTATGTTTCTAGCAGCTTTGCGAAAACCAATTTCGACTGGGGTACACAGTGTTTACAAGTCCAATCCACTTGGACGTATAACCGCCTTCTCGTAGATTTGACTCTCATACAGCGCGAGGCAACCAATCCCAGCTCAAGTTGACGACAAGGCGACTGTTCGCTCAAGTGGATTGGTCCATGGCGACCCAAATTAAAGCTTCCCCTTTTAAGCCTTGCCAGAACCGAAGTCGATAAGGTCAATCAACTTGCGCTTTACTCATGGGAATTCGAACGCCTATCTCGGTACCATGATTCAACCTCGAAGCAATCGAAAACGTTCCGTTGACCAGCTTGACTCGCTCGCGCATGCTGATGAGACCAATCCCCCGCCTCTTGTTTACCGATTCGACATCAAAGCCGACTCCAGCGTCCTTGATGGTGAGTTGAATCTCTCCGGGAACTCCCCGGAGTTGTACGTCGAAGTGCGAGACCTGGCTATGTTTCGCCGCATTGTGCAATGCTTCCTGCAAAACGCGGTACAGGCAAAGGGAAACCTCCGGCGATACGGAGCTCGGCAAGTCTTGGCTCCGAAAGTCAATTTTAAATTTCTGTTTTTCTCCGAACTCGACGCAAAAATCTTTCATTGCCACGGCAATGCCCAGATAATCCAACTTTGCAGAATGCAGCTGGTGGGATAAGGCCTGGATATCAGAGCCTATCTCAGAAGCATGCTTTCGTACTATGTCCATGCGGTTGAGAGCGTCGCCATTCGAGCCGGGAATGTCCTGCCTGAGCCGACCAAGCTCAATGGCGAGTAACGCCATTCGTTGGCTGAAGTCGTCGTGAAGTTCTCGGGCAATGCGGGCGCGCTCGTCCTCTTGTGCCTCAATCAATCTGCTGCCTACGCTGAAAAGTGCCTCTTCTGCCAGTTTGCTCTCAGTTATATCGACGCAAGATCCAATGTACCCGGCGAATAAGCCGTCGAGCTTGAATCTAGGTACACCCATATCGAGAATCCAATGAAATTCCCCGTCGGTTGCCCGGAGCCTATACTCCCTCCTGAACGACTCTCGCCGATCAAATGCCTGGGTATAGACTTCCAGACACCGCCGCAAGTCTTCAGCGTGAACCCCCTCCATCCAGCCGTTTCCCAGTTCGGCCGACAGTGGCCTTCCAGTGAAGTCGAGCCAAGGCTTGTTGAAGTAATTGCAGAGCTTGTCGGTGCCGGACATCCAGATCAGCACTGGAGCCGTGTTGGACATCAGGCGGAACCGCTCTTCGCTTTCTCGCAGAGCAAATTCCGCTTGTTTGCGTTCGGTGATGTCTACCGCGACCCCGAGAGCGCGAGGTGGATCTCCATCGGATGGGGAATTGAACTTTCCGCTGACAGCAAGCCATCGTATGGCCCCATCGGTCCGCACCACGCGATATTCCGCTCTGTATTCACTTCGATTTTGCAATGCATCTGCAAATGTCTTCGATACTCGCTCTCGGTCGTCCGGGTGAAGACGCTCAATGAAATCGTCTTCGCTGGCGAGGTAGGTATCGGCGCTGATCCCATGCGTTGTCTGCAAATCACCAAACCAAATGTTTTGCCCGGTGGCCAGGTTCCAGTCCCATCCCATTGATTTGCCGGATTCCATGGCCAGGCGAAGCCTGTCGTGGGCCTCGGCGACATCGGAACTAAACTCGCGGTTGGCTAGATAATTCTCAGCAAATGCGCCGGAAGCAAGAATCAGTCCTGCCACCATTACCACCAGGAGACGCATTACATGGGCCCCCATCGGCTCACCAGTTTGGTAAAGCTCCCACACACCGACGACGGGAATCGCCAGCACCGCCAACATTGCCAGGAAAGAAGTGTACTTGTGGTTCGCAGTGTCCACCGAAACGGCTTCAGCCAGTTTCGCCATTCGCCTGTCGCCCTGGAAACCTATCCAAAGAAACCAAAGGATTGAGGCGGTGAACACCATCACGGCCAGATCTCTTATGACTGGATAATTCGCGCCGGTCCGATCGCCCGAAGGGTCTCTCATGGCCCAGTCCGCGACGCTAAATGCGAGGGAACAAATCGCGTAAAGGGCAGAGGCTCCGAAGAGGTGCAGATAGATTGATTTCCATGGGGATTGGGAACGGAAAATCAATCTGCCGAGAATGCCGAGCAGCAAAGCATTCTCAACAAAGTAGATAGTCTCAAAGCGCAGGATCGTCACTGGCTCATGGCTTCCGTACTGATACGGGACAAGGTAAAAGGCATATGCGAAAACACAGAAAAACAGCAGAACAAGAAAATTTAAGGTCGCTCGATAAGGTCTTCGACTAGGCGACCGTAAGTGAGGACGGGAAGCCACGGCCGCGATCATGAACACAATGTGCAGAAATAGTGGAGGATTATCGAAAAAGAATTCCGGCATCTTGCCGTGCAGAGCCACACTGGCTAACCAAGCTCCTGGAACCAACGCCCAAAGCCCGAATGACGCCGCAAGAAACGCCCAGAATAACCGGATAGCAAGTCTGCTCCTCACCGCATTCCGGATAGCAACTCCACTAGCCAAAAGGAGCAGAACAAAATTGCATATATCGAAGTATGTTATCAAGAAGGAACCTGGCCTCAGAGTTAAGCAGAGAATCGCAGACTTAGCACGGCATGCAACGGGCTACGGGGCTCTGGATGGTCGGTCAGACAAGAATGACTGAATTGAGAAATAACGCCGTCTCAGCGGCTCGCGGCCCTGAAACGGCTCGCAAGTGCGCGGACGGTACGGGTCGATGTCGTTCACATCATAGATCATCGGTTGTTGCTTTTCTCCTCGGCAGAAGACCGACGTGCTCAGTTCACCGCCGCGCACGACCAGTCTTCCTTGCAGGCGTCTTCACAGATTTCTTCGAGGTTTTCTTAGCCGCAGTTTTCTTTGCAGGCGACTCCTGGGCTGCGATTTTCTTAGCAGCTTTCTTCGCCGGTGTCTTTTTAGCGGTTTGTTGTGCTGCTGCTTTCTTTGCCACTTTTTTAGCTCCCTTCTTGGGAGGTGTCTTCTTCACCGTCTTTGTCACCGTGGTCAAGGCTGCGCCAACCGCCGTTTTGACTGAGCTCGCCACGTCTTCTGCCATCGCGAGTCCATATCCCACTGTCTCCGCAGCCTTCTCCACTATCGTTTTCTCAGCCATTCTCAGACCCCACAGTCTTGAATTTCACGTGTCGCTACGGATTGTAGAAGCATACCTGCCTGAGCATGCAAGCCATCTCAGACCAAGGCCTTTCAGAATGAGGCCGTTGCTGGTTGCCGCCATTCTCAGCGAGTGATAGAACTCAGTTGTTGCCTACTGGCCAAATGCTCTCATCGATGTTTCTGAACGCTTGTTGGACTATGATCGTCAGAAGATGGCGATACGCGGGGAGATCCCGGCCAAGAAAGTGGGGAGCCTGTGGTGGCGCTTCTCTCGTCAGAGGCTCCAAGCGTGGGTGCAGGGCTAATTGAGTAGCTTGCCAACGAGCTGTTCATGCACCTTCCGCATATCTTCCGTTAGCGCGTGGCCGTAAATATTGGTCGTGGTGCTGATGTCCGCATGACGCCTCAGGTCTTTTTGAGTGCCAAGATCCGTGCCGCCGGAATTGAGCCACGAGCGGCAAGCGTGCCGCAACGTATGGAAGCCGATGTTCTCAATGCCAACGTCCTTGGCAATCGGCTTGAGGCCCTTCTGTAGCAGCATAGACGCACTACGCGGGCCGCCAGTGCGGGGAGAAGGGAAGAGCCACTCACTGCCATGCGTCTTCGGCTTCCAGGCCCGGAGCAACTTGAGTGTGCCGTCTGACAACGGCAACGGAGCCTCTGATGAAGCGGTCTTCGTCTTCCCGAGTTTGCCGCGTGTGAATTTGCGAACGATTGAGATGGTCTTCTTCTTTTTGTCAATGTCTTCCCACTTAAGAGCCAACAACTCAGAGACGCGGAGGCCGTAAGCTCCGGCAAGGAGCACCTTCACGTTGAGCGGCTTCGGTAGTTTGTTGAAGATGGCCTTGAATTGAGCAACTGTAATTTCCGCAACCTTCTTTTGCCGCTTGCTCACGCCCTTCAGCTTGATGAGGCTCATGGGATTCCGCTGCATGGGCGGAACGTACTCGTGGAGAGCGGCAAGATTGAAGCACACGCTCATAATCGAGCGGATGGACGCCTTGGTTGTTCCCGCCAACTTGAGGCCCTTTATCCAACGGTCAATCACAAGCGGCTTCACTTCACGGATGGGCATGTGTCCGAAGTGGGCCTCAATGTAATCGTCTAGCAGGTAAGAATTGGTGTAGCGCGTGGAGTGCTCCAGGCCGGGCAAGTGCTCTTGCCGATCCACAGCACACACGTCCATGAACTTTGCGTCTGCCTTGGCTGCTCCGGTGCCCGCGTTGACTTGGGAGACGGTCAGCTCCAGAGCTTTCGCACGTCCTTCTCGGTAGGGTATTCGGCGGGGTCATATTTGAGGGTGCGTTGGTGTCGTTTGCGGCCTATCCATTCTGAAAACCGAACTTCCCACGCGTAGCCTTTGGCCCGCGAAACCTTCCGGATGCTACCCTGTTGGTACCGTGCTCTTTTCGCTTTCACAATCGCTTCCTCCGTACTTAGGACTCAGTGCTGACGGGCACACGTCTATTTTGCGTTCGGTGAGTGAAAGTGAGTGCGAAAAGTTAACGGTTACCGCAAATCACTCATTCTAAAGTGGCCCCGTAGCTCAGGTGGATAGAGCAGCAGTTTCCTAAACTGCGTGTCGGAAGTTCGAGTCTTCCCGGGGTCACCATTCTCGACCCACACCAACCTTCCCTGTCTATTTGCGAAGGTGCGCGCCATGTAAGATACTCGACACGTTCAACTCTTGAGCTGGATTTGAGGAGGAATGCCGTGAGAATCCAAAACCTGCTGGGAATCGCCAGCCTTGCATTGTTCGCAGCGTATCCGTCGTTTGCAGCGGGAGCGAAATCCGCCCATGCCGAGATCAAGAATGCGCAGGGCACGAAGATTGGGACTGCAAAGATCAAGTCCACGGCGGGCGGCGTGAAGGTGGATGTGAAGGTTTCGCAATTGACGCCGGGAGAGCATGGCATACACATACACAATGTGGGGAAGTGCGAGGGGCCCGGGTTCACTACGGCCGGCGGACACTTCAATCCGACGAGCGCGCATCATGGGGTAAACAACACCGAGACCCCTCATCCGCATGTCGGCGATCTCGCGAATCTGAACGTTGGCCAGAATGGAAAAGCCAGCGCGAGCTTTACGGTGAGCGGCGCCACCCTGGAAGACGGGGCCACTTCGCTGTTTCACGAGGGAGGAACTTCGCTGGTGATCCACGCGAAAGCGGATGATCTGAAGTCGGACCCGTCGGGCAATTCCGGCGACCGAATCGCCTGTGGCGTGATCGAGAAGTAGCGCGAAGACAGGCACCCATAGGTCAGGACCCAAAGGCCATGCAAATGCTGCCGAGGACCCAGAACTCGCCGGTTATCCGCACGCACTTCGACAATGAGAACGCATGGAACACAGTGTGTGAACTGATTAGCCGACCAGTGCCTGATGGCTTCGGCGATGAGTTTCGCGCTTATGTCGATTTCGTCAACGATCCAGCTTTTCGAGATCTGACCGAGCAAGAGCTGCTCGGGAGGGTGCCGAGCGACTTCGGGCACTGTTTCCTGATGATCGTCGATAGAGTGGCAGCGCAATCGAAGCAGTTTCCGATTCTTGTGATGGATCTGTACGACGAGCGTGGCCGCACATTTCGCGCGATTCCCTCGCAAATCCAGGCAATCGAAAACAACCTGTCGATCGCCAACATGGGCTTGGACGAGTTTGCAGATTACGTGGATCAGGACGGAGTTTTCCGCGGACACCCTGAGTAGCACCCGACCCGGCGCCGGCCCCTCACAGCCGGCCCGCTAAATTGCCGGCTTCGTCTGCGCATCGTGGCACGCGGGCGACTGAGGTGCCGGCTTCTGCGATGCCGTTTCGCTGTGCGAGCCGGCGATTGCTGCGTGAGCGGACTTCATATCCGTGAGCAGCTTGACCAGCCGGGCGAACGCCTGCACGCGGGCCGTTTTGTTTGCAGGATTGGTGTTGCCCGGGTCTTCTCCGGCGCGCATGAATCCGTGACCAGCGCCCTCATAGGTGACGGGGTCGTAGGTTTTACCGGCGGCTTTCATAGCGGCGGTTGTGCCGGGCACGGTGGCGCCCACGCGCGCATCGTCGCCGGCATAAAAGCCGTATACGGGAGCGGTGATGGTGGAGACGTCGGAGGGTCCGGTGCCATAGAACACGAACGCTGCGCTGAGGTCTTTGCGATGGGTGGCGAAGGCGAAGGACTTGGATCCACCCCAGCAGAATCCCGCGACGGCGATCTGGCCGTTGGCGGCGGGAAGCTTCATGCCGTAGTCGGCGGCGGAGTCGAGGTCGGCCAGCACCTCGGCGGGGTCGAGAGCGGAGACGGCTTTCACGCGATCATCCTGGCCGGCAAAGGCGTCCGATCCGCCTCCATTCGGGCCGTGTCCGCTGAGCAGGTCAGGAGCAATGACGATGAAGCCCTGGCCAGCAAGCTCGTCGGCCATTTCTTTGGCCCAGTCGCTGAGGCCGAAGATTTCATGAATCATGATGACGACCGAGGCCTTGCTCTTGACCTCAGGGTAAACGACAAGAGCCTTGACGGTGCGGTTGTCATGCTTGAGGTCAACGTATTCTCGATGGCGCGGCGAGGCTTCGAGACGAGCCTTGGCCCAGTCCTGTGCGCCGGCAATGGCGGGAGAAATGGTCAAGGGGAGAAGCAGCAAGGTCGCGAAGAGCGAGCGGGGAAGCTTGAATGTCATGCGCAGCAGTGTAGCTTTCATAAGGCCGGGCGGCAATGGTGTTGCATTTTGACTTCGCAGGGTCTGGCTTTTATAAATGTGGATGTCATCGAAAGTCATTTCATGACACCCTTTCCGCCCAATACGGGGTGGTCAGGTTACAACCGCAATCGTCAGGATGCTCGGGAAGGCGGTGAAATTCCGCCACTGCCCCGCAACTGTGAGCGCCCCTGGTTCGGCAAGCGTCACTCAGTGACGAAGTTTTGTCGCTGGATTTCGTGTCGATCAGGACCCCCATTCAACCACTGGAGCGCATCTCCGGGAAGGTGAAGGGCCGCCAACGAGGAAGTATCGAGTTGGACCAAGGCAAAGGCGCAAGTCAGGAGACCGGTTCTGATGCTCAACCAGCTTGCGTTCCGAGGGGAACGGAGGAGCCGCCATGTTATATCGCCTGATTCAGCAGTTGTTGGTTCGACGTTCTGCCAGTCGCCTTTCTGCCATCCTCCTGATTTGCTTTTATGCAGCGTTTGCTGAGGCCGCCTCGGTTCGCGGGATCGTCAGCGACGCATCCGGCGCCCGTGTGACTGGAGCTACGGTCAACCTGATATCGAATGGGCAGGTAATTGGAACCACGGTTTCCGGAGCCGACGGCAGTTTTCAGATCATGACGGGGGTGCGGGGACGGTTTTTCCTGGTGGTGTACGCGACGAAGTTCCGGCAGATGGAAACTCCGGGATTCTATGCGGGTCAGCTGGACAATATCGAGCGCAATATCGTGCTTGAGCCGGAATGGGTCCACGAGTCGATCGTAGTAACGGCAACGGGAACGCCCACGCCGCAATCGCAGACAGGCGCGGCGACCAGCGTGATCGGTCCGCAGGAGCTCGAGTTGAGCACGGACCTGGTGAGTTCTCTCAGGCTGATGCCGGGGACGTTTGTAGTCCAGACGGGGCAGCGCGGCTCGCAGAGTTCGCTGTTTGTGCGCGGAGGAGATTCCGATGCCAACCTGGTGCAGATGAACGGGGTAAATGCCGGCGATCTCGGCGGGCGATTCGACTTTGGGAATTTTGCGACTACCGGGGCCGAGCGCAGCGAGATTTATCGCGGTCCGAATTCCGGTCTATACGGCGCGGATGCCGAGAGCGGGGTGGTTGCCACGACGAGTCTGCACGGAACGACGAGCTTTCCGTCGGTGTTTTTTCACGGAGACGTGGGAAACTTCCAAACCTCGCATGAGGATTTGACACTCGCGGGCACGTTCGGAAAGCTTGACTATCTCGGCGCATACAGTTGGCTGCAAACAGCGAACGATTTGCCCAACGACCAGTTTCACATTGGGGCTGCGAACGGAAACTTCGGATTTGCGCCGACGGGGTCGACGCAACTGCGAGGGACTGTGTACTACGGAGTGAGCGCAACAGGGGTGCCCGGCGCATGGAGTTTTTACCAGGTTGCAGACAACGCAACCGAGAAAGACCAGGACCTGTATATCAGCGGATCTCTCGATAACCAGACAACGCCTGATTTTCACAACATGATTCGCTATGGGGGCACCCGCAAGCGCGAGCAGTATCACCTGTGGGAGGCCAGCAACGGCTGCACGCTGCAATGCGGCCCGACATTCGGCAACTTCGTTACGATTACCGGGGCGAATGGCTACGCCACGAGCGGGAATGCGCTGCTCGATTTCGGAGGAGACTATCCGCAGGGTTATCAGCTCGTGTCGAACCGCGATGCAGCCATCTACCAGGGAGACTACGCGGTAACTCCGCACCTTACTCTGCAAGCCGGATTTCAATATGAAAATGAGCGCGGATCGGAACCGGGAAGCTCGTACTATCCGCCCGTCGAGCGATCGAACTACGACTATCGGGCGGCGGTGCATGGAGATTTCAGGAATCGGCTCTTCTACACAGTCGGTGGAGACCTGGAGCACTATTCGCTATTCGGAGTACAGACAACGCCCCGCGCCGCAATTTCGTTCTATGCGCTTCGACCAGGCAAAGGGGTGTTTAGCGGCACGCGAATTCTCGCCAACTTTGGCGACGCGGTACGCGAGCCATCCCTCACCGACCAGTTTTACTCGCTTTACAACTTCCTCGAAATGAATGGCGGGCAGGAGACGATCGACGCCCTGGGCATCGCGCCAATCAGCGCGCCTACGGCAAGGATGTACGAGGGCGGCGTTGAACAGTCGTTCTTTACCGAGCATTTGATCTTCAAAACCAGCTTCTTTCACAACGAGTTCGGCAAGCAGATTGAGTATGTAGGCGTGGATCTGATTCCGGAGTTACTGCCAAATCTGACGCCGGAACAGCAGAAAGCTCTTCAACAGCAGTTGCTTCAGGACGGCGCCTACGAGTTGACCCTGAACACACAGGCTTACAGGGCGATGGGTGTCGAAACGACGCTGGAGAGCGGGATTGGAAAATACGTGTTTCTCCGCGGCGGATATACGTATCTCGATGCCGTGATCCAGAAATCGTACACAAACGACGATGAGGCCCTTCTGGGACCACTACCGGAGTTTGACGGGATTCCGATCGGGCCGTACTCGCCCTTGGTAGGAGCGCGGCCGTTCCGGCGGGCACCTCATACCGGATTTTTTACGGCCAGCCTTTCGCGCAGCCGAGCGTCGCTGGTGTTCAATTCGGCTTTTGCCAGTCGATCAGACGATTCCACGTTCCTGGGAGGCTACGACATCAATTTCGGAAACAGCCTGTTGCTTCCGAACCGGAATCTCGATCATGGGTACGCGAAGCTTGACCTGGCGGGCAGCATGCGCCTGCTTGACTGGCTGGGCGTGTACGCGCAAGCGGAAAACCTCACGAACAATCAGCACATCGCGCCCATCGGGTACGTCAGCCTTCCGTTCAATGTGCGCGTCGGCCTCAAGCTGCAGTGGGGCAGGGAAAAGCCAAACGTGACGCCTTCAGGGCATCGATAGCAGGCGGACGGGCGGTCTCGAACCGCCCGATTCTTCAAAGCCCAACGAGATTGCGATGGAGCTTGCCTGGGCATTTTTGATTTTCTGCTGTGTTTTTCCACAGGCTTCGCGAATATTGAATTTCAATTCATGCGATTTCTCTTGGGAAAAACGGACGGCTGTCACAAACTAGTTCTACTCTGATTCTTCCCAAATCATAGTCAGACAATTTAGCGCATTTCTCGAGCACGGGCCAATTACGGCATCGTCAATGCCGTTTTCCCTAACGGTAGGACCAACCGAAGGTTGCTATGAGGAGCATATGAATCGAGATACTTGGAGGAGTGTCGCGAGTCTCGGCGTGTTTTGTTTCGCCGTACTCATTTGTTCACTGCACGGACTTGCCCAGCAGACGCTAGGATCGCTGAACGGAACGGTCGTCGATACAACAGGAGCCAGCGTACCCGGCGCGATGATAACCGTCACCAACGTCGCGACCGGATATAGCGCCACAACACTGACTCAGGGGACCGGTTTCTACCAGGTGTTCAACCTGCCTGTGGGGACCTACATGGTGAAAGTGAACCATGAGGGATTCGAAACTATCCAGTTGAAGGGCATTCAGGTTCAGGAGGCCCGAGCAATCACCATTCCCGTCACGCTCAAGGTCGGGCAGGTCTCGGTTTCGGTGGAAGTGACGGCGATTCCGCTGCTGAACGCGACGGACGCCACGAATGGCTACACGCTCGACAGCGCTCAGATCGATCTGACGCCGCTGGCAACCGGGAGCTTCACGCAGGTGGCGGTCCTTTCGCCGGGCGTGAACGCAGAACTGCTGTCGAATCTTGATTCCAATGCGGGGCTTGGCAATCAGCCAATCTGGGCCAATGGCCAGCGCGACACGTCGAATACATTCCAGGTCAATGGAGTGGATTCGACGAACCTGTTCAATGGCAAGAGTTCCAGCGGAGCTTCTTCGCAACGCTACAACTTCAACATCGGCAGCGCGGCGACGGTGGGCGGCTCCTATTCGGTGGGGACATCGGTCTACGGATCGAATGGCAACAGCCTGCCTTCTCCGCCTCCGGAGTTCATGCAGGAGCTTCGCGTAAACGCGTCCATGTACGACGCGCAACAGGGTGCAACGAGCGGTGCGCAGATCGACGTGAATACCAACGTCGGGACAAACAACTGGCACGGGCAACTCTACGGCTCGTATGCCAACAATCTGATGAATGCCTCTCCGTTTTTCTTCAATCAGGCTTATCAACTTACCCAGGCCGGCATTGGAGTCTTCCCGAGGTCGCTGGTTAATCCCTGGCTTCGTCGCTGGAACTCGGGGATTACCGTGGGCGGTCCGCTAAAAAGAAACAAGCTCTTTCTATTTGTTGCATATCAACGGGCTGTGAATGAAGACAACGCCACCGGGCTTTCGGAGTTGACGGTTCCCAGCGGGCTGACCGATGACAGAAGCGCCGCCGGACTGGAAGCAGCCGATCTCTCCTGGGGCGGCAGCGGCGACGTACCAATCGATCCGGTTGCGTCGAACCTTTTAAATGCCAAGTTTCCGAACGGGCAATATCTCATTCCATCGGCTCAATCGAGCGCGCCTTACGAATTCGGCGTGCCGAACGTTTATTTGATCGGTACTGCGAGGATGAGTTCGGACCTCGCGACCGTGTCCCTCGACTACAACGCAACAACCACAGACCGCGTTTCTGCGAAGTATTTTTACCAGAAGGCGCCGGTGAGCCGCCCCTTTGGTTACTCAGAGACGGCCGGTTTTCCGGTCACGCAGGAGAATGGTTCGCAGGTCTTTTCTCTAGGCAACACCATTTCCATCGGACCGAAGCTGAATTGGGAACAGCGTCTCGGCTATGTCCGCATGGGCTCATTCAGCAACTATCGGCAAACGTTCGCGGGCGGCAACCTGGGGGTCTCAGCTGAGCAGCCAGATGGTCTGACCCCAGACGTGATGCCTGGCCTTGAGATCAAGAACTTTGCCTATTACGACCAGTACTCACCGAGCCTTTTCTTCGGTCCGGCAGGTGTGCCCGGCGCCTTCGTAAATATGGGTTACTACCAGAACCGGGTGAATCCTTCTACGAACGTGATCTTCACCGCTGGAAGGCACACAATCGTAGCCGGAGGCGGATACAGCTATACACAGTTGAACATCACGAACAATCGCACCGGTCATGCCCAGGTGGTTCTCAGCGGGTTCGACAGTTTCCTCCAGGGGGATGTGCGGAGCTCCAGTGTTCTTGAAAGTATCGATCCCACCACCCACCGAAACAATGCGAACCGCTATTACCGCACGAACGAATTCAGTGGCTACGTGCAGGACAAGTGGCAAGTCACGAACAACCTCAGCATCACGGCCGGCGTTCGCTATGACTACCACGGCGGCATGACAGAAAAATACGGCGACATGTTCAACTTCGATCCGTCGCTATATGACGTTTCGGGCACAACGGATACCGGATTCGTAGTGAACAATGCGGGGTTTGTCATTGCCGGCAACAATAAACAGAACCCGACGCGTGGCGTTTCGGCGTCGACACTCGATGGCCGCCAGTGGGGAATCTCTCCTCGTCTTGGCTTTGCGTGGTCACCGGGGGCTGCTCACAACTTTGTGGTGAACGGCGGCGCAGGTCTCTACTACGATCGCGGGGAACTGTTCACCTATCTCTCACAACCCGCAGGCAGCTCAATCGGAGGCCCATTTGGCGTAACGGAATCTGCGCCGCTGGTCAGCCTTGCGACGGGCAACACTAACTCAGAATCGGGACTTACTCTGGGGAATCCAATGGGAAATCTGGCCTTTAATACCCCGGCGGAAGGCGGCATCTATGTGCCGCCAAGCTCTGATCCCGGGGTCATCACCCAGGCACTGCAGGCCCAGCTGAACCAGATGACAGGAACGCCCTCGGGGTACTATAGCCAGTTCGGCAAGAATTGCAGTGGGTGGCAAAGCCAAGAGGGATACTTCCTGTGCACCACGCCCCTTAACTTCGGCATTTACGACAAGAACAACGTGCTTCCGTACTCCATCAACTACACCTTCAACATCCAGTGGCAGCCGGCAAACACGTGGGCGTTGTCGGTGGGATATACGGGAAACCGCGGCCGTCATCTCGGTCATTCCGATTCCGATCAATGAGCCGGGCATCGCGACTCCCACCAATCCGATCTGGGGCGAAACCGCAACCTACGGCATGGATGTGCTGAACCAGAACTCCGAAGATTGCGGCTATGACTACTGCCCGATCTCGGTTGAGCCCTGGAACACCTTCGACGCCGGCAATACGGACTTCAGAACCCCGTACGTCGGCTTTAGCCCGAACGCTGCGGACTTCAAGACCGTTGGCGTCTCGGCGTACGACGCTCTGGGCGCGCACCTCGAGAAGCGGCTTTCGCACAACTTCCAACTTGGGGCGAGCTACACCTGGAGCCATTCCCTCGATGAACAGAGCGACATCGGTCTGTTCTTCACCGGAAATGATCCAACCCACTTGCGTAACTCGTGGTCGTCCTCCGATTTCGATCGTACCCACGTATTCACAGCCAACTTCCAGATCGACGTTCCCAACGCGATCAAGGAACACAACTTTGTTTCCTACCTGACGAACGACTGGCATTTGACGGGGATTGGCATTTTGCAGAACGGGCAGCCATGGTCGCTCTATGAGTTCTATGGCGCCGTCGGGAGCATCAACTTCGGAAACTTCCCAACGTTGATGAACCCGGTTCTCGGCATCAAGGATCCGACGCATCCAAAGAGCGCGCTCACGGGTAACTCCGGGAGATTCCGCGATAGCGCCGGGAACTACTTTCCTTTTGTCGATCCAAGTCAGATCGCAATCAATTATTTGAGCCCGGGCACGAATGGGATTCCAATTTCAACGGGAGATGACCCGTCCGACGTCTATCAAACGGCTTTCAACACAGGCCAGCGAAACATCTTCCGGCAAGACCCTCAGAAGCGCCTCGATCTCTCCGTACGAAAGGGATTCAGAGTTACGGAGAAGATCAGGTTCCAATATGAGTTCAACGTGTTCAATGTCACCAACACCACCAGCCCCGATATTCCGCAGAATCAGGCGCAGATTCGCCAGAACAATGGATGCTCGGCGACCGCGATCAATGACTTCGGCGGAGAAAACAACTGCAACCAGTTCCGAAGCTATCTTGGCTACGGCCAGGTTGTAACGTCAAACAACCCGGCCGATCAGCAGTCGGCAAAGACGAATCTCGATCAGATTCCGTTTTCAACCGGCTCCGGAAAGTCAACTCAGCTTCCGCTGCAACTCTCGCTGGCCAAACAGCAGGGAACCTGCACGATACCGGCTTTGACGATTCAGCCCGCGGCTGCGAACTGCCCCAACAACGCAGCCAACTTCGGCTCGGTTACAGGAACCATCGGCGGCCCGAGAGCCATCACCATGGGATTCCACATCACCTACTAACGCTGGGCAAACAACCCAGGCGTCTGAATGCTGCGCAGGCCGGCCCCGAGAAGCGAACTGCTTCCGGGGCCGATTTGTTCGGCAACGTCAATCCTGCTTGTTTTCGTCGATGAGGCGGTCGACGAGTGGGATGAGCGTTTCGCGTGTACGGGGAAGGGTGAATGCACTGGCGGATGCATCCCAATCAAGCTTGAAGCTTGTGGAGAGCGCGGAGATCCAAATTTGGCGTACAGGAGTGTTGGGTGTTACGACGAACTTGCCGGGTGGCTCCTCGAAAACAATGTTCAGAGCGCCGCTTTGCTCTTCGACCTCAAAGCCGGCTTCCTCTTCTTCTTCGCGGGAAATCAAGTGTTTTTTGAGCGCATCCAGCGCGCTTTCCGCCGCACGTCGAAATTCAAGTTCATCCATATCGGCAGTTTATCAACGGGTGGCTCAAATGCCAGCAATCTTCCTACGCGAATAGATTCACAATCTTTGGAGGTTCATCGGGGAGTGAGCCTGACAGCGGGGCTCGTCCTCTTGCAGTTCTTCAATCGTGTTCTCTTCCAAGGCGCTGTCTTGTTCGCCGGGGCTCGCATTGTATGTGTCATCTTCCATCGGGATCGAGCCATCAATCGCGAATGGCGGTGCGGTTTCATCGGTAGTTCGCTTCTCATTTACCCGGCTCACCGCGCCTACGGCTTCAACCGGTCGAAAGTCCATCGCGCACCGCCGATGAGTTCATCGGCAGAAAACGTCCAATAATCACGAGAAAATCATGGCGCTTTGCCCGTCTTCTTCTGGGAGCACAGTTCAGGATCAAGCAAGCGCGGTCCCGGCCCCTCCGCCGAGAGGCGATCCCAGGGATTGCGTAAAGGGCAGGTATCGAGAGACAAGCACCCGCAGCCGATGCAGCCATCAAGTTGGTCTCGCAGTCTCGTTAATCGCTCAATTCGGTCGTTGAGTTGCAATCGCCATCGGGCAGAGAGTCTTTTCCAGTCATCCGATGTGGGGGTCCGCTTTTCGGGCAGCATCGCGAGCGCCTCTCGGATTTCTTTGAGCGGAATTCCGGTTCGCTGCGCAACTTTGATTACTGCGACCCGGCGCAGTACTTCACGGGTATAACGCCGCTGATTGCCTTTGTTTCTCCAACTGGCGATAAGGCCCTCGGCCTCGTAAAAATGCAGCGTCGAGACTGCAACGCCACTTCGTTCAGCGACTTCACCCACCGTGAGCGCCTGTCGAATTCCGGGGCTCATTTCGACATTCTGTGGCATTTTTTTCGCCCTTCTTGACCTCAAGTATACTTGAGGTTTTAGGATTGTCCATGTGGAGGAGAAACTGAAATGGACGTTCCCCTTACAGTGGGCGTTATTTATGGATCAACCCGGCCGGGACGCTTTTGCGATACAGTTGCCGGCTGGACAGCAGCGCAGATTGCCTCACGAGCGGGGCTGAGAATCGAACGGATCGATCCCGCGAGCACGGCAAACGATATCAAGCCGCGGCTGGCTGCATGCGATGCGTTTGTGGTGGTAACGCCGGAGTACAACCACGGTTATCCGGCGCCGCTGAAGCAGCTTATCGACTCTTATGGTGAAGAGTGGCATGCCAAGCCAGTCGCATTTGTTTCTTATGGCGGCATCTCGGGCGGAATTCGTGCCGTCGAGCAGCTTCGCCAGGTATTTGCGGAGCTTCACGCCGTAACAATTCGCGACAGCGTCAGCTTCGCGGGGGCGTGGGAACAGTTTGATGCAAACGGATCATTGCGAAACCCAGAGCGCGCAGAACGCTCGATGGAAGCCATGCTTCGCCGCCTGCGCTGGTGGGCGGCTGCACTTGCGCAGGCGCGACGCGTGTCGCCGTACGCGCAGAGTGCGTGAGCATCGGATTACCCCACGATCGCAGTGAGGTGGAAGATGCGCTCGGCGAGACTACGGTCACCTTCCAATGAGGAGAGAGAAATGGCCTCATCGCGAGGGATTCCCTTGGTGAACACGCGCCATGCAATTTCCTGCGGGATGACAACGCGAGCACTGGGCTGCGTCGTCAGAGTCGGCGCGAAGGACCAGGATGAGTTAGTTCTGACGAGCAGCCATGTGCCGCCGCAGTCACCGGAGACTGAGAGCTGCACGATTGTCCCGGTGGCTGCATCGACGTCGCGGAAGGCGTAAGGCAGCCCGCGAATGAAGCAATCGAGCACGGGATGATAGAGGCCGGGTGTCATGATGCCGGGCCGATTGGTAGCGTGGCGGATCTGCTGCTGGTGGTGCCAGCGTTCGGTGAGTTCGCGGGCAGTGTCGAACCAATTGAGCGAAGTGGACTCGCCTGCCCAGCTGACGTTGAAGGCGGCGGGTGCAAAGGGATCCAACGACTCGTGGAAGTCTGCATAGGGATCGCGGGTCATCTCGACGAGCGCGATCAGGATGGCTGGGCTGAGGCGGCGATAGACGGCTACGCCTTCGTGGTTGAGGCGGTTGATGAATTCGACGAGGTCTTGTGGCGATTGGATCTGAGGGCTTTCGACAAACCAATGGTCGCGAACCATTGAGAGCTTCCGGAACGGTGTGTCGACGAGGTGCGCAACTACATCGCGAACCTTCCAGGCGGGAGCGGTGGTTTGAAGGTCCCATTCTTCGGGTTGTAGGTCTCGAAGAAGTTCGGCGAGCTTCTTTTCGATCTCGCGAAGCAGGGGCGCGCAGAGAATTGGTTCGGTTCCTGGGATTCGGCCGGACATTGTGAAGGCAATGGTATTTCGTTCGAGGCTGGCGTTGAAGAGAAATGTCTGTAGTTTGCGGAATCACAAGTATTCCCGTGCGTTCCCTCCGGAAAGTTTTGGGTGGGAATCTAAAGCCTGCGAAAAGAGAACGGACAGGTCTCTCCGCTCCCGATGAGGCGGTCGCGATGATCAGTCTTTCGGAGTTGGTTTAGATCTCCCACCAGTCGAAGGCGGGGATGCGGGGGTAGTAGAGGCCGGCGCGGATAGGAGTGCCGACCGGGTGCAGGGTGCGCAGGAGTGAAGCGTACATTTCGAGCTGCGGCGCAAAGGCGGCGTGCAAAGTGCGGAGGCCGGCGGGATTGTCGATCTGGGTGTGCGCGGTTTTGTAGTCGATGATCCAGAGGGTGTCGTCGCCGGGGGCGAACGGTTGCAGACCGGCGCGGAACAGACGGTCAATTCGGATCTGTCGGACCTGGGGGCTGGCTGAGAGGATCCCGGCCCAGCCCGATTCGCTGGCGGCATCGGCGTGAGGCGAGAGTATCCATTGACCGGTTGGGTCGTTACCAGCCTGTGTGGCGATTTCGAGGGCGCGCGAGGCGATGGTCCCAGCATGGGTAGCGCTGATTCCCGTGGAGCGGATTGCGGCGAGAATGCCGGGGCGGAATTTTTCGAGTTCGGTTCGTGTTGCGTCCCAATCGAGCGTGGTGCGAAGGCGCGCAACATGTTCGAGGAGATTGTGGACAGTATTGCCGAGGGCGCGGGAGAGGAGTCCGCCCTCGTGGCGCTGGAAAGTGTCGGGTTCGCTCAGGCCGATGACCGACGCGGGAGTGAGGCGATCGATGTCAATCGGAGATGCTGATTCGAATTCGGGGGGAAGGCGGCGGATGAGTGTCGGCTTTGCAGGCGACGGCATGATGAGGAGGTTGTCCTGCGCGCCTGCGGCGAGGTCGACGATCAGTTCAGCGGGCTGCGCGGAGTTATTCCATTCGTCGAAGCGGGTACGGATCTCGTTGGCAAGAGCGGGCCAGGCGGTGGCCAGCAGGCAGTTGTACGGATCGAGGAGTGTCTGCGAATTGTCCGCTGCGACCTTGTAGGCGGGGCGGGCGAAGAGATGGAGTTCTTCGCGGGCGCGGGTAGCGGCGACGTAGAGGATGCGGCGCATCTCCTGCGTCTCGCGATCGCGCCGCATGCGACTGACCCATTTCTTTGCCGCGCCGGGATCGGTTCCCTTGAATTGAACAGGAGCAATGAGGAACTCGGTGAGTTCGCCCTCTTCGCCGGGTTCGGCGAGGCCGCGCTCAAGCCAGGCGAGGAGTTCGACGGAGCCGCGACCGGATTGGGCCTGAAGTTCCGGGACGATGACGACTTCGAACTCGAGGCCCTTGGACTTGTGAATTGTCATGAGCTGAACGCCGCAATCGCTGGTGGTGGCGGGATCGGGCAGGGCGCAGAGATCTTCAAGAGCTGAATCGAGCGCGGAGCCGACGAGATCCTGTTCGCTGCCGGGGAGCTTGTCGAGAAGGCGCCAGAAGAGATCGAGGTTGGCGCGGGCGGTATCGTCGACGCTGGAATCGCCTCCGAGGCTGCGCCAGAGCTGCTGGATGAGTGTGCCGGGGGCGGCGGTGGGAAGTTTGCCGCGCGTGTGTTCTATAGAAGCAAATGCTGCGAAGATGCGTTCGACGGCTGTGCGCGAGGGGATGGGAAGGAGGTGAAGCCGCTCGTGCAGGAGCTGCGGGATGGTAGCGGCGGAGCGCGAGCCATCTTCTGCGGCGGCGATGGCGTGAAGATCTGCGAGAGTCAGGCCACACCACGGTGCTCGTAGAACGCCGAGCCATGCGACGCGGTCCTGCGGGTTGAAGAGAGCACGGGTGAGAGCGACAGCATCAAGAATTTCTGGACGGTCACGAAGGTTTTCGAGCTCAACAGCGCGGAAGGGGATGTGAGCTTCGCGAAGAGCGGTTGCGATGGGAGAGAGAGCGGTGCGCGCGCGCCCGAGGATGGCGATGCGATATTTGCTACCCGCGGCGCGGGCTGCATGTACTCGATCGAGATGACTGCGGATGAGGGTAACGATTTCGCGGGTTTGGGATTCGTGGGCGGCTTCGCGCTCGGAGATTGTTTGCTGTTTACGGCGGATTGCTTCCTGGTTGTCCGAATTTGCGGTTTTGCTTTGCGGAATGAAGGTGAGATGCAAGTCGAGGCGTCTGGCCGGGCCGAAAGCGGGAGCCCGGGCGGGCTCGGATCTGGCGAAGCTGATGCCGCTGCCGTCAGGGGTAGCGAAGATCTGCTCGAAGACATCATTGACGTACCCGATGAGTGCGGGATCGGTGCGGAAGTTTGCAGAGAGGGTGACGGGATGGAGCACGAAGGGCTCTCCATCGCCCAGTTCGAATCCGAGGTCCTTGACTCGATGGAAGAGCTCAGCCTCGGCGTCACGGAAGAAATAGATGGACTGCATGGGGTCGCCGACCACAAAGATGGTGCGGCCGGCGGCATCGGACCAGGCTTCGATGAGGGCGGTAATGAACTCGTGCTGGCGGCGGCTGGTGTCCTGGAATTCGTCGACGAGAAGGTGCCGGATGTCATCGGCGACAGCCTGGGCGGCGTCGGTGGGGAGGTTGTCCTCGCCTCGCAGGACGCGGCGGGCGATCTGTGCGACCTCGATGAAGTCGACGGTGCCAGACTCGGCGAAGGCCACTTTCAATTCGCCAGCGGCGTGAGAAAGGAGTTGGAAGCTGGCACGAATGATCTGCCAATCTTCTTCGTTGTAGCGGGCTGGTGGGAGTTCGCGGATGGCAGTGAGAGCTGTATCAAGGCCGGGGATATCGGAGAGCTGGTCGATGAGGTCTTCATGGCGAAGTTTTTCGTCGCGATGTTCTTTTGGAAAGCCAAGACGGACATTAACCTGCTTGCGAAATGTGCCATCTTCTATGAGCAGCAATCGGGAGAGACAGAGATAAGCGCTGCGTGCATCTTCGAGAGCGGCGCTGTCTTCGCAGGGACCGCAAGGGAATTCGGCTCTTTCGGCGAGCTCTTTGAGTTCGGCTGCGCCGTGCTCGCAGGCGAATTGCGCCAACTGGTGGGCTTCTTCGGCGGCTCCGGGGACTTCGTTGAGGAGTTGTTCGAGGCGATCGAGGGCGATGCGGACCGCGTTGGCAAAAGGGCGTTCGAGACGCTCGCGGAGGGCGTCCCAGTCCTTTTGATGGCTGAGAACGAAGTCGAGCATCCAGCGGTCGCGCTGGGAGAGCATTCTGACGAGGAGATCTTCGAGTTCTTTCCAGTTGTTGTCGCGCCAGAGGAGAAGATTTTTGATGGCGTTGCTGAGATCGGGATGGGCCGGATCGCCGAGAGTCTGAAGTGTTGCGCGGGCAGCCGTGCGGTAGAGGTCTGTGGGGCGTTCATTGATCTGCAGGTTGTTGCCGACGCCGGAGTGGATTGGCTGCTGGATGGCGAGATCGCGGCAGAACGAGTCGATGGTGGAGATGCGGAGTTGCGACGAAAGCTCGAGAAGGCGCCAGCCGCGACGTTCGGAGTGCTGGAGGGCGCGCGCGGCAAGGACTCCCATGGATGATTCGTCATCGGCAGGGTCAGGAGAGCTGTGCACGGCTTTGTCGAGCTCAGCGAGGATGCGATGGCGCATTTCAGCAGCGGCAGCCTTGGTGAAGGTGATAGCGACGACGTGTTTGGGGTCGTCGACCTCGGCGAGGAGACGGAGAAACCTGCGGGTGAGGAGATCGGTTTTGCCGGAGCCTGCGGGGGCTTGCACGAGGATGGAGCGATGGGGATCGAGCGCGGCGATGCGTTGAGCCTGATCGGGTGGGGCCGAAGAGACGGAGCTAGTCTTCGAAGGCATCGTTTGCCTCCGTCTCTTCTTCTTCGAAGCGCGCGCGGTTCTCGGGCTCCTGAATGCGGCAGATGGATTGGAGACCGCAGTATTCGCAGGTGCGCGGGTAATCGCGCGGGTCGACTTCAGCGCGGCCGTGAATGAAGTTTTCAGTCAGTTGCTCGAGATAGTCTTTCCAGTCGGATTCCTGCGCTGCGGTGAGTTTGCGCTTGACGAGTGCGTTGTTTCCTTTCAGGTTGGGATCGATGGTGGCTTGCGGATTGGCGACGCGTCCGGCGAAGCAGTTATCGCCGGTGCGAACGCGGGCGAAGACGAGGCCACCGCGGGCGGGGCCGCCGTCGATGGTATCGAAGAGAGAGGGCTGGAGGGGCTCGAGGCCGTAGAGCTTGTAGAGGGGCAGTTGGACGTCGTCGGGGCGAGGGAGGTCCCAGGATTTGGGGTCGACGTTGCCAGTCTTGTAATCGACGACGAGATGGGAGTCGTCGTGGAGGCGATCGATGCGATCGAGACGAAGATTCATGGTGAGGCCAGCGATGGTGACGACGCGATTGGTCTCCGTTTCTTCGACGGTGAAGGGGATGCGCGTTTTCTCGAAATCGAGCCACTCGGTGATGAGACGGACGAGGCGGGTCTCCTCGAGTTCAAGGTAGAGGGGCGGCATCTGTTCGCGGATGTGGGAAGGGACGCCGGACTGCATCGCAGACTTGACGTGCTTACGGACGAAAGCGGGCAGGTTCTCGATGCTGACGAGGTCAGTGTGAGTTTTGATTCCGGGACGCTTTCCGGACCAGATGGAGTGAAGGACATCGTGGAGGAGCTTGCCGCGTTGTTTCGCACTGAGGCCGGACTCAGCGGCGTCCCAGGTTTCGGAGGCGAGGCGTGCGGTAGCGAAGGCCTTAAAAGGACATTGGGATTGCGAGGAGAGGACGGCTGAACCGCCATAAAGACTGCGGCCGGGCGGGTAGGGAATGGTACTTGCGTCGGCGATCGTGATTGCGATGGACGGTTGGTGTGCGGGAGGAAGGAGTTCTGCGGAGAGCGGTTTTGGGTCCCCGGCGAGTTGCTTGATGAGTCGGGAGGGGCTGGACTCTATGTCTCCTCGTTGCTGGGCGAAGCTGAAGTGGACCTGGGGCGCGGAAGCAAGAAGACGGGTGGTGACGGTTGAGCAGAATTGCCAGTCGTCAACAGGAGAGGCGTGAGGCATCGCAAATTCGCGCTGAATGTGAAGCGGCAGGAACGGGTGCGTGGAGGCGACAGCAGGCCAGGAGTCTTCGTCGGCGCCCAGGAACCAGATGGCGTCGGCGGTGAGGCCGGCGGATTCGGCGGGTCCGGCGATCTGGATCGGCTGCATCTGTGGATTGAGGCGCGAAGAGGATGTCTTCGGTAGCGTGCTGGAGTTCGGTGAGGAATTCGTGCCAGGAGATGCGGCGGCCATCAAAGCCGAGGGAGGCGGCGGTGTCGAGCGCCTGGGTCCAGCGACGCTGCGCCTGGAAGTCTGAGCTGGTTTGCGGAAGAGAGCCGGCCCAGCCGGCGGTTGCGAGTAGATGCGGGACTTCGTCGGCCCAGTCGGCGGGGCCTTGCGAGTGCGGGGCTTCTCGGAGACTTGCGCTGTGCAGCAATCATGCGGCGCGCCCAATCGCGAGGGAGAGCAGAGGAGATGCGTTCCGCATTGAGGAAGGACTCGAGTGTCCACTGAGGACGCTGGAGGTCGTACCGGCGCAGGGCTCGCATGCAGGCTTGCAGTGCGCCGGATTCCTCGGGCGTCGCAGCGAGATGGCTAGCGAAGAGCCAGTCGAGTTCAGTTTCGTTGAGTGCGCCGTTGAGCCAGCGGAGGAGAAGCAGGGCGGACCGGGCGAAGGGAATCTGGTTGAGAGAGACGCCGAGGGAGAATTCAAATGCGGGAGGCTCGCCTGGATGGGTGAAACGAAGAAAGGCGCGCTCGATTTCGCCGCGGCGCTGAGATTGATCCTGGGTGATGACAAGGAGTCGGCTATCGGGATTCGCGGCTATCTGTTGATGGCACCACCAGGCGCAAGTTTCGAGTTCAGATAGCGTGTCGCGAATGGAATGGAAATGAAGGTCGGTTTTTACGGGGGTCGGTTCGACGAGCTGCCAGGCGCCCCATGCGTCGAACAGTTCCTGTTGAACGGGAAGCATGCGATCGAAGCCGGCCAGGCGCAGTGGCTGGCGCGGAAAGTTCTCTTCGCGGAGGTTTGAAATCAGATCGAGAGGAACGCGGCTGAGACTTATGAGGTTGTTCGCGCGGCAATGCTGGTTGAAAGCTGAGAGCCATTGGCTGAATGCGCCTGCGTCCTGATCCCAGGAGGTGCGGGCCTCGTCACGAAGGAGGCGCGGCGCATAAGAGCAGAGAAGGTCATGGGCCTCCATGGCCATTGAGGCGAGGCGGCGGATGGATGGGGGCAGTGCAGTGGCGAGATTTTGATGGCTGTGGATGATGCCGGACCAAATGGATTGCTCCTGCGCGGGGTTGAGCAGGAGAAGGCCCTGGGAGTTGTAGTCTTCCCAGGCGGTGCGGGCGAAGTTTTTCCAATCGACGACGCGAGGTGCGGACCAGGCGGTGAGACTTGCGGTGCGGCGCTCGCGATGGAAGCCGGCCTGGATGGCCCGGGCGGCTCGATCGCTGGATGTAACGACAAGTCCGCCTCCGCACAGCCATGCATCAAGACTGGTTTCGTCTCGACTGGCCCCAGGTTGAATGTCCATAACTGCGTTATACGCCTGATGAACCGCGGGGCGAAACGTGCGGCGGCTGTGGGAAACGCGGCAGTTGTAAACTGAAGGGTGATAAGGAAGTTATTTGTTCTTGCAGTGTTCTCGGTGGTCGCGCTTGGTGGATGTCGCCGGCAGGGAGCCGGCATCGGATATCGCGGCCGATGCCTCGTACAAAGTTTACAAACTGAGGGGGAAGGTGGTCGGGACAAACCCGGCTTCGGAAGAGGTCACGCTGAATCATGAAGCGATACCCGGCTTTATGGAAGCGATGACAATGCCCTACAAGCTGAAGGATGCGAATATTTTGAGCGAGCTGCATCCGGGAGATGTGATCACTGCGGATGTACTGGTTTCGCAGGGAGACGATGCGAGAGTGTTTCTCGATCACATCGTGGTGGTGGCGCAGGGGAGGCCGGATTACAAACCTTCGGCGATCTATCACGTGCCAGCGAGAGGGGACCAGGTGCCCGATTTCAAGCTGCGCAATCAGGATGGAAAGGTGATCCATCTTAACCAGTTCAAGGGGAAAAACCTGCTGATCACATTCATCTACACCCGCTGCCCGTTGCCCAATTTCTGTCCGCTGGTGACCCGCAACTTTGCGGCGATTAACCGGCAGTTGTCGGCCGATGCGAAGGTGAAGGGAAAGACACATCTGCTTTGCGTGACGTTCGATCCGGAGCATGACACTCCGGAACGGCTAAAGGCGTATGGGGAGGAGTACATCGGCAGCGATGCGAAGACCGCATTTGCAGACTGGGATTTTGCGGTGCCGGAAAAGCAGATGCTGACGGAGATGGCGAAGTTTTTCGACGTGGGGATTTCAAACGAGCCGGACCAGACGATTACGCATACCTTATCCACGACGTTGATCGGACGGGACGGGAAGGTGATCAAGTTTTATCCGGGGAACGAGTGGACGCCGGATGCAAGTGGTTGGGGATATAAGGAACTCGACAGGCGATGTGAGATCGAGGTGGCTCCATTCATTCCTCGGAATGGAGCGGGTACCGGCATTGTTACAGATATGGATCGTGATACGAAAGATTCCAAGTTGCGCTTCGAGGCGCAAGTTTCATCAGGTGGTCAGCGCGAGACAAAGGAGTGATGCGGATGAGTGACGGTTTGAAGATTCGCAAGGATGCGGCGATTGATTTTCTATCGCTGGGTGCACTGGTGCATCGGCTAGATCCGGGAATTATTCCATTCCGCAAGGCGACGGAGTGCCAGATCCATGTAAGCGGCGGTGAGTTCAACGTTGCGGCGAATCTTTCGAATTGTTTTGGCATGAAGACGGCGATTGTTTCAGCGATGGTGGATTACCCGATCGGAGATCTGATTGCCGAGCGTGTGCTGGCGATGGGTGTGAAGCCGATCTACAGACATTTCACGCACGACGGTGCGACCGGACCGAACATGGCGACGGTTTACAGCGATCGCGGATTCGGCGTGCGGGGCCCCGTGGTGTTTTATAACCGGGCGAATGAGGCCGCGGCCCAACTAAAGCCCGGCGACTTTGACTGGAAGGCGATTTTTGCAGGCGGGGTTCGGTGGGTGCACTGCGGGGGCATCTTTGCGGCGCTTTCTGCAACCACGGCAGAGTTGGCCGCCGAGTTGATGCGTGAGGCGAAGGCTGCGGGCGCGGTAACTTCGTTCGACCTCAATTTTCGCGAGAAGCTGTGGAAGATCCATGGCGGCGACGTTCATGCGGTGGAGACGATTGGCAAGATCGTCGAGAACGTCGATGTGCTGGTGGGCAACGAAGAAGACCTGCAGAAGGGACTGGGAATTCCGGGACCCGAGATAGCTGCGAAATCGAAACTTGATCCAAGCGCATTTTTCGCGATGATGGGAGAGGTTGCGAAGAAGCTGCCGAAGGTGAAGGTGGTGGCGACGACCTTGCGCGAGGTGCACTCAACCAATCGTCACACGTGGAGCGCGGTGGCTTGGATCGAGGGCAAAACCTATACAGCGCCTGCCGCGGAACTGGATGTGCTGGATCGTGTGGGCGGAGGAGATGGATTTGCCGCGGGATTTTTCTATGGTCTGCTTGCAGGTGAGACGCCGGAGAATGCGCTGAAGCTGGGCTGGGCGCATGGTGCACTGCTGACGACATTTCCTGGGGATACGACCATGGCGACGCTCGACCAGGTGCGGGCGTTCGCGAAGGGCGGTTCAGCCCGGATTCAGAGGTAAATCCGGGAGAATTCGGGAATCGACGCGAGGGCCAGCGCATCCTTGAGACTGGTATCCTTGTGCTCAGCCTCAAGGAGAGGCCCGGTTTGGCGAAAGTCACGGTTGTTTTTGCGATTCTGTTGATTGCACTTGGTTTGGTGGGGTATTTCGGAACGGGAGCGCAGCATGCCACGGCGCTGATTCCGACCTGGTTCGGCGCGGCTCTGGGAATGTTCGGGCTACTTGCGATGAGTCCGGATGAAGGACGGCGAAAGCTGTTCATGCACGTGAATGTGACGCTTGGATTGCTGGGTTTTATAGCAGTTGCTACCGAATCGATTCGCGGCTACGTTCATGCAAAGAGCTCCGGCGTACAGCCCGACATGATCGCTCTGGCTTCGAAGCTAACGATGACGGGACTTTTGCTGATCTACGTCATCCTTTGCGTGCGTTCGTTTATCGCAGCGCGGCGCGGAGGGAAGGTTTAATTCGTATGGGAACGATGCGCGGCCACGGAATGGGATTAAGCGCGAGCGCCGAACGGTCGCCGCGAGGGGGAAGCGCGCGTGCCAAAGCAGGCGAACAGCCTAAGAGCAAGCCGAATCTCAAAATGCTCTGGCCGGAGATCAAGGCGCTGGTAGCGCCCCGCAAGGGCCTGCTGGTCGCAGGGATGGCATTAATGGCGGTGAACCGCGTCGCCGGATTGGTGCTTCCATACACTTCCAAGGCTCTGCTGGACAAGGTCCTTTCACCAACCAATCCGCACCCTGAGTTGTTGCCCAGGATCATCGCTCTTGTTTTTTCGGCCATGATCGTTCAGGCGATTACCTCATTCTCGTTGACCCAATTGCTGTCCAAGGCAGGTCAACGGCTCATCGCCGAGATGAGGCGCCGGGTGCAGAAGCATGTAGGGCTGTTGTCAGTTGCCTACTACGACGAGAACCGCACCGGCACGTTGGTAGCGCGCATTATGTCAGACGTGGAAGGTGTCCGAAATCTGGTGGGCACGGGGCTCGTGGAGTTCGTAGGCGGCCTGCTCACTGCGGTCCTGGCATTTGTATATCTTTTGCATCGCAGCGCTCTCGTAACGTTAACCGTATTCTCTGTGGTGGGCTTGTTTGTTTTCGTTCTCCAATATGCGTTCAAGAAGATCCGGCCGATCTTCCGCGAAAGAGCAAAGATCAATGCGGAAGTCACTGGCCGGTTGACCGAATCGCTGGGCGGCGTCCGCGTGATAAAGGGCTACCACGCTGAAGAGCGTGAGGCCAGTGTCTTCGGCGTTGGCGTGGAGCGACTTCTCACCAATGTGATGAAGTCGTTGACGCTAACCAGTGTGCTGGGATCTGCCTCTACTACAGTTCTGGGGCTGGTTTCGGCACTGGTGATGTGGCTGGGCGGGCATGCGGTTTTGAACCATACATGGACTGTCGGGGACTACTTCAGCTACAACATGTTTCTGGCGATCATGGTGATGCCGATTTTTCAGATCGTAAATATCGGCACCCAACTCACCGAAGCTTTCGCAGGACTCGATCGAACCCGAGAAATCATGGCGGAACTCGAAGAGAACCAGGATCCGAAGCGGAAGCTGCAGATGCCGCTGATTGAAGGCAACGTTCGATTCGAGAATGTTGAGTTTGCGTACGAGCAAGACAAGCCGGTGCTGCACGGCATCAGCTTCGAGGCAGAGCCTGGGACAGTAACGGCGCTGGTGGGCTCGTCGGGATCGGGGAAGTCGACGATCATCAGCCTGCTGTGCGCATTTCATACGCCGACGAGCGGTGCAGGTATTAGTGGATGGTGTTGACCTGGCGAGTGTGAATCTGAATACCTTTCGGTCGCAGCTGGGAGTGGTTCTGCAGGATTCGTTTTTGTTTGATGGCTCGATTCGCGAGAACATCATGTTTTCGCGGCCGGAGGCCACAGAGGAGCAGTTTCTGTTCGCCTGCCGCACGGCACGCGTGGATGAGTTCGCCGAGCGCTTTCCCGAGGGCTACGACACAATTGTGGGCGAGCGGGGTGTGAAACTGTCGGGCGGCCAACGGCAGCGGCTTTCGATTGCGCGGGCGTTGTTGGCGCAGCCGCGAATTCTGATTCTCGATGAGGCGACGAGTTCCCTGGATTCTGAGTCGGAAGCGATGATCCAGGCGGGGCTGGCGCAACTGATGCTGGGAAGGACGACGTTTGTAATTGCTCATCGGCTTTCGACGATCCGACGGGCCGACCAGATCCTGGTGGTAGAGCAGGGAAGGATTGTGGAGCGCGGGAACCATGCGGAGCTCTTCGCGATGGGCGGCCGCTACTACGACCTGTACACGCGGCAGCATGGGCTGGAGGAGAATCTCTTTCTCGCGCCCGGCGAGGGCGATGAGGTTCCCGCGTAGGAAGCAGCGAAAGAAAGAGAGCTTGCTCCTGGCTCGGAAGTGCTTGCGTCCCATTTTCTTGACGCACGGTCCCATATTCTGAGAAACTGGGACTGTACTTATTGACGGAATAGAGGACCAATATGCGAGACTCCGCACCGCAAGGGACTTATAAAGTTCAAGCGCTCGATCGGGCGTTTGCAGTACTAGATTTGCTTGGAGAGAGCGAAGTTCCGCTGGGACTGGCTCAGGTCGCTTCCTCGTTACAGCTTCACAAAAGCACGGCGCATCGGTTTCTGATGGTGTTGGAGCGCCACCGGATGGTGGAGCGGACGGTAAACGGGAAGTTTCGTCTCGGCCTGCGGCTGTTCGACTTCGGGAATCGCGCGATTGAGCAGTATGACCTTCGCGAGCGTGCACAGCCGCATCTGCGGCGGTTGGTGGCGGAGACTGAGGAAACCGCTCACCTGTGTATTCTCGAACAGGCTCGGGTGATCTACATCGATAAGATTGAGCCGGCGCGTTCGGTGAGGATGATTACACGCGTGGGGGCGAGCAATCCGGTGCATTGCACGTCGGTTGGGAAGGCGATGCTGGCCTTTCTTCCTGAAGATCGAATCAACGACATTATCCGGCGAACCCGGTTTGAAAAGTTTACTCAGCGGACGATTGCGTCGGCGGAGGCGCTTCGCGCAGAAATCGAGAAGACCCGGCGGCGCGGATATGCGGTAGATGATGAGGAACTGGAAGAAGGGCTACGCTGCATCGCGGTTCCGCTACTCGATGCGCAGCGGCAGCCTGTGGCCGCGGTTAGTGTGTCGGGACCGTCGTTCCGGGTGACAGCGCAGAAACTGCCTTCGATCGCCAATCATTTGTTGCAGTGCGTGCGCGGGATTGCGATGGATATGGGGTTCATAGCGGCTGCTCGGAACAATCGGACGACGGCGGCGTGGTCGGCTTAGCGCCAGCGAAGGCGCTTTGGTCTGAAGATCTTGGGGGCATACGCGAGCGCAGAAAACGCGAATCTGGCGGACCCCCGAAGAGGCTCGTTTCTGATACACTCAATGATGTTGCAGTAGAAGACATGCAGGGGCCTTCCGTGCGTGTTTTTGCGATCGTCACGCCTGAAGGCTGGACGTCGCATTAGCAACAAAGCATCCAGAGTCACTCTGGGGACGTAGCTCAGTTGGTTAGAGCGCTGCCCTGTCACGGCAGAGGTCGCGGGTTCGAGCCCCGTCGTCCCCGCCATACATTCCAAATGACTTACGGGATGATTTGGCGAAGAGAAATCAGCCGAAATTGGGTGCAAATTGGGTGCATTTTGCACCCAGTTTGCACCCAAAAATCTGCCTAACGCCGCATCCTTATATATGGTTTCAGCCTTCACTGAGAAGGGAAGACTAACGACATTACCGCGGCCTGCGCATTCTGCTTGGCCGGTGTGATTGCCTGGGTGTAGACATCCAGAGTTGATCGGATTGTCGAGTGTCGGAGAAGCTCCTGCATCACCTTGAACTCAGTGCCAACGCTTCTCAAGAGTGTTGAGTAGGTATGGCGGAATGTATGCCATCCAAATTGTGTTTCTATTCCGAGTTCGCGAGCTGCAGGTCTCAGGTACTTGTGCAGAATTGCTTGTCCCCAGTACGGTTGCTTTCCATGGCTATGCCGGCTCGCAAAAACCCAGTCTTCTGGCTGTCGATAAGCGGACTGTTCTTTCCACTTGACGAGTGCTTCGCAGACGAGGGGATGGATCGGCACAGGCTTCTGAGAAGATTCTGTTTTGCACGGTCCCACGAAACCGTGGACGATGGAACGCGCCACGTTCATTGTTCCTGCAGAGAAGTTGATATCGCCCCACTTGAGAGCGAACAGTTCGCTTTGCCGAATGCCAGTTGATGCCGCAATGAAGACCAACGTTCTCTCGCGAATCTTTAGCCCTTCTAAAAGGATCCTGATTTCCGCAGCAGTCAGCACTACCGGCGGGGACCGCCGCTTCGCGCTCTGACGAACGAGTCTGATTGGATTTCCATCGAAGAACTCGTACCGACAAGCGTGATTGAACAACACCGACATGACGTTGCGGATTTTGGCGCACGTGCTCCTCGCGATGGGAAGACCTCGGAGCCAGGATTCGACCTCAATGGTCCTGATATCGCTTAAAAGTGCTCACTCCATTTCGGAATGATCCATCGTTTCAAGTAGACCTTGTAGATGTGTTTGGTCGAATAGCTTCGCCAGGTGTTCGTCAGACACAATTCGCTTTGTTCGAAATGACTGCAAAGCTGAGCGATCGTCATCGAGACAGATTTTGATTTTGCCATTCGTGCATTCAAATCCGGCACAAGAAGGCTTGCTGCTTTCCGTGCAGTTTCCAGGTCTGGGATCTGGTCGACCGTTCCGATTTGTCTTCTTCGGTAGATTTTCTTTCCATCCGATGTTTTTTCCCGCCAGCGAAATTGCCAGATGTCCGAATGCTTCTTGCGATTTCTTCGTATAACGCTTCCGTTTTGCATGATGACCTCCAGCTGCGATTGCAGGCAGAGATTATCTTCTCCCGAAGTAGGAGGGGGAAGGGAATCGGCAACCGGCCCGTGGATTAGGTTGCTGCTTTGCGGCGGCAGCGCGCAGGCACGTAGTGAT
>CAWIKQ010000002.1:0-1269028 GCA_963836675.1 uncultured Acidobacteriaceae bacterium | reverse complement strand
ATTCAGGGTCAGATTCGGCCGAAATTCGAAGTTAAGTTTTTCAACGGAAACTGTGGATTTTTTAACGCTGTCCGTATTCTGGCGCGACGAACGCATTCCAGCTCTCCACCTGGCCCAAAAGAAAATCTGCATATCCAATGCCGGCGGCGTTGTCGCCCCACAGTTGATTGTGTGTAGGCGCCTGAGAAATTGAAGGTTCCCGCATTGACGTTGCCCCAAGTCGTTGTATCGGTCCGGTATACAAGGAACTCGCCGCCGAAGTGCAGAATATGCCGGCCACGAATCATAGTGACAACATCGGAAATATCGAAATTCATTTCCTTTTCGCACCGCGTTGACTGCGGGCGCAAGGCCAAAGCAGCAGTTTCCAGCGATGCTCGTAGTTGGAAACTGGTCAGTCTTCGCAAATTGCCAGCCTAGCTTTTCCGGGAATCCCTGGTTCAAAGTCTGATCGACATAGTAGTTGAGCTGGTCAGTGAACCCACTCTGGCCTGATTCACCGTTCTCGCGCTGATATTCCACACGTCTGTAATTTGCGAGTTATTGCTGTCGGTATCAACGTTGTCGCAGCCAATATACAAGTGTCCCATTGGTTCTGCACGGCAGGACTGTCTCGCTGCGTGTCGGAGATAGTGAGTCTATTCGCAGCCGGCCTATCGCAATCCAGCCGCCCAAAATATTTTGTCCACGGGTCCTGAATTCTTGGCATTGAAGAAGTAATTGTTTATGGCTGCTCCCTGGGCCACGTCCCCTGGAACATTGGGCTTCGGATAATAGGCTTGTATTGCCTTGGCGACCGGATCGATCAAGTTGGCCAGAATTCTGTTCCCGCCCCCATACTCATCGGCAAAGGACTGCCGGGTTACCACAGGACCGTCCGGCGTTTGCGTCACAACCTGAGTGGTTGGGTCATAAATTGTTGGTTGTCCGGTACATGCTTGCCAGTTCGGCGTCTGTCGGGACGGTCAGGGATCGAGTGCTTGAACCGGAGGTGTCCAGCTTGTCAAAGTTGAAGTAGAAGAACATTCTCTTCTTCAGAATCGGTCCGCCAATCGATCCGCCATAGTTGTTGTAGCGAAGAAACGGTACGGTTACCGGATTGCCAAAGCCATAACTCTTGGCATTCAAAGCATCGTTTTGGAAATACTCATACACCGCGCCGTGAAAATGATCAGTGCCACTCTTGCTGACTTGGTTAAAGACATAGCCGCCGATACCATACTGCGCTGAGAAGTTGGACGTACTGACCTGAATTTCGGCCACGGTCTCAAAGGTAGATACCTCGGTGTTGCTGCTCGATGGGAGCGTGGTCACACAGCGATCCGAAAGGATGGCATTATAGGGGAGATTTCCATTTGCCGCCACAAATTGGCCTGAATTGCAAATAACCGAACACGCCGGAAGGAGAGCCCGAAGTTCCGGGAAGCAGAATAGTGAAGTTTTGCCAATCCGTTCCTACGTTGGGCAAGCTGCGCCATCGTTTTCCGCTTCCAGCGTAGTTTCCTGCTCCCCCGATTCGGCGTTCAGCAGGGGAACGTCTGCGTAATTACAACCCGCTGACTGGTAGAACCGACCTTCAACTGAGCGTTCACCCCAGTGAATCCGACGTCGACTGTAATGGGGCCGCGAACAAGCCGTTCGAATCCCTCTTTTGTAAAGGCGAAGTTCATAGCGGCCCGTCACGATCGAAGAAGTGCTTCATAGAGTCCATCGCGGTTGGTGACGAAATCTTTCGATATTCCTGTATCGACATTGAGCACTGTGACCGTGACCCCCGGAATCAATGCACCGGACTGGTCTGTTACCGAGCCGCGAATGTCACTTGAGCTGGCGCTCTGGGCATAGCTCATACCCGTCATGCACAGAACAAGACAAGACAATCTCCCAAGACTCGATTTCATTGAACACCTCCCGAATAGGACTGCCGAGGTGGCGTTTAATTCGATAGACGTCCTCTTTAATTATTCTGACTAAAGGAGTTCCTGCACGTTTGACATCGCTGAAAGGTTGTCGCCGAGCATATCAAACGATTCAATACTGGTGGATGTCATATCACAGTTCCCAATGTCTGCGAAAGTAAAATCAGTTAACTGCCGTCCGTCTACATGACTGCATGAAAATCGCAGGAACCAGTGGGCGGAAACTCGTTTACGATCTCAAGCATGCGTCGGACTGCGGCACGATAGGCCGGCACAGGACCGCGAGCAGGAGTGCGACTGCGAGCGGGTTGCTTTGGAACCACCAAATTCGCTCTCAAGGTGGATGTGAACTGTCCTTGCGTCCCTGACGACTGATGACCTATTGGAATCGTGTCGCCTCAACGAGCCTTTCTACAGACGGCGCTACCATGAGCAGGAGTACTGCCTGCGGCTTTGCGGAATTCTTGAGAAAGTCGACGTTTCGCGGCCGCTCATCTGCGCTAATGGGCCTGTTCTCCTTCAGATTCTCCAAGGCGTGCAGACCTACTTCCGCAACCTCTGACAAATTGCGGGATACCGGAGCCAAGTCCTGAATCAGGAATTGAATTTCAGTCGCTTTCCGCTGATTTTGACTCGCAAATTCTCGATCATGTGAATGGCTTGTGGTCACACCCCCTTCAACGTCTTAACGATGGCCGTCGCCGGCCTGGGATAAAGAGGGCACCGCACAAGCGTAGGCCGTGGACGGAAGAGAGGCGTGCGAAGCACGCGGAGACGATGCGGAGGAAGCGTGAAATGTAGGCGTTGCTCAGCCTGAGAATAAAAAGTTGCCAGCGGAAAGCATGCTTTAAGTTGGTCGGACTCGCGATATCGCGTGATATTTATCGAAGCCTGAAGCGGACTGAATCCGTCGACCCTTGCGGTCATGGTGTTCGTCCCCTTTCGGCACAAACTCAATGCCTTTGGCCAACTAGACCGAGCGGATTCTGGAGCGGGTATGAGTCGAGATGGGCTTGTATACAAGTAGAGGCCAAATCCGTAAGTCAGAAAACTGCCCGAAGAACCTAGCGTGGATCGAAGATAACGAAATGGTCGGCATGACTGATGAAAACACTCTTGAAAAGCCCCGAAGGAAGTAACCCATCTTCACCCGGGATTGTGAAGATGCTTCCGGTCCTGACTGGAGTCATGAATGCCACACCCCTCAATAAACGTGCGCCGATTCGCACATCCTGAACAGGCATCTGCGTCAGCGACACTGACGAGCGGTGCATCACAGCACATTGTTTTGCGTTTTGCATTTGCTTCCAGAGCGGCGCTTCCAGACGGCCGGCATAAAGGAGAGAGACATTTGTTCCGGAGTCGAGCCGCAAGATCGTATCTTGCGAGCCGTTCGAAGTTACTCGAACCGAGATCAGAATTGGCTGTGCGACGTCCCTGCCGCGTTGAGGGGTTTGCCGAGCCACCAGTGGCACCCGCTCTCCCTGCATCTGATCGCGCATTGTTCCCCCCTCGTCAAGACAGAGAGCTTTGTGGGCGTAATCAAGAAGTACGTCGAAATGCTCAAGAAAACTCTCACCCAGTTTTCCGCGTATCTTCGGGTACAGCTCTTTGAGCTGCCCCAGATTCTCTATAGCGACCATGGAGTGCTCGACGATCGCTGATCCGGCTTCGATCCGGTCAGCCAACGCCATGGGCACATCTTCATAGCTGGTGACAGAGATCACTCCACCAGTGGCCACGGGCTTGAGTCCAAGCTCGGCCGCCAGCGATGGCTCAATGATCGTCAGACTGCGAGCCTGTATCCACGAGAAATTCATATGGGCCGGAATCATTGATCCTGACCGGCACCCCTATTTGCGCGTGATCAAGAGAGTGGTATCGTACTGGCACAATATTTGCCGAGCAGTGGGCTTCCCCGAACAAACTGGTTGAGATCAGAAGTAAGGACGTGGAGAGAATCTGCTGGCGGGTATTCATCGAAGTTCACCTCGGCCGGATTGGCTGGGTGAACTTTCTTCGCTAGGAACTGCACTGTCCTGATCGTCGGCAGATCCTTTTCCTAGGGCCTCTAGGTTTTTCCTAGGGGCGGGAGATGGCAGGATGACGACCCCGAACCCGCGTGTTTTCAGGTTCTGTGACGTCGAGGTGCGGGAGGTTGAGCGGCGCGTGACCCGGGCGGGCGAGCCGCTCGCGCTCGAACCGAAAACCTATCGGGTGCTAGTTCACTTTCTGCACCATCCCGGCCACCTGGTCACCAAGAATGAACTGCTCGATGCCGTATGGGGCGATGCGGCCGTAACGGAAAGCTCCCTGACCCGCGCCATAGCGCTCCTTCGCCGTGCGCTTGAAGACGACCCGCACCAGCCACGTTTTATTGAAACCGTCTCGACCGCCGGGTACCGAATGATTTGTGCGGTGCAAGCGGAAGATGAGTTGGCAAGTACTGCGGTCGCGACGACTGCGGACATCGAGCCCAAGAAATCGCCACCGGCCCCCTCGAAAACCCGCGAATCTCGTTTCCGTTTCTGGGTATCCTTGGGCATCGGCGCGGTCGCCTTGGCGGCATTGCTCATCATCGCCGTCGCGCATCTGCGCCGGCCACTCGGGCGTTCAACGATGACCACGCCGGAAGTCCCAGTAATGGCGGTACCCCTTACCGCTTATCGAGGACTGGCACTCCAACCAACGTTTTCTCCCGACGGGAACGAAGTCGCTTTCAGCTGGAATGGGGAAACACAGAGTCACTATGAGATCTACAGGAAGTTGATTGGCCAGGGAGAGCCGTTGTGCCTGAACACTGGACCACTGGGCGGTTACAGCCCCGCATGGTCTCCCGACGGACGATTCATCGCCTATTATCGCCAATCACGTTCCGGGAACACCGAGGTCTGCGTCATACCGGCACTGGGCGGACCGGTACGGCCGCTTACTGAAGTCCACGCTGAATGATGGATCATGAATTTCCCCCACGCAACTCTCGCCTGGACGCACGACGGGAAGTGGCTCATCGTGCCTGACTTCTCGCCTGCCGCAGGCCAAGCTGCCGGACTTTTTCTGCTCTCTGTTGAGAGCGGAGAAAAACAACGGCTGACTTCTACGAAACACTTTGATGAATCTCCGAGCCTGTCGCCGGACGGACGTACTCTGGCCTTTGTGCGCGGTCTCGAGGAAGGTCAGGATGTCTATCTGCTCTCTCTCACCGAAGGATTACAGGCGCAAGGAGAACCGGAGCGCCTGACCTATGAGAATCGGCTGGTCGAGTCCCCGGTTTGGACACGGGATGGCAAAGAGATCGTGTTTTCCTCTGGCGGCTGGTGGGGAGAGCGCAGCATGCGGAGAATCGCAGTGGGTGAGCGGGGGAGCCCGACTACCTATCGCCCCCGCGCAACATCTTTCGGCGAGGATGCTACAACCCTAAGTGTTTCATCCACCACCGACCGGCTTGTCTACACCCGGCTATCTGAGATCGTCGATATCTATCGGCTCAAACTTTCGCCCACCGGCAATGCAATCGGCACGCCCCAGAGGGTCACGGCTACTTCGCGAATGAACATTCAACCGAACTTCTCTCCGGACGGTAAGAGGCTCGTCTTCACGTCTACGCGGTCGGGCAACCAGGAGATCTGGGTGTCTGACGTAGACGGACTGAACCCTCGGCAGATGATGTCGGTAGGGGGCGCACTTACATCGGACTCAAGCTGGTCTCCGGATGGGAAGACAATTGCGTTTAACTCAAGGTGGAGAGGGCTGTCAAACATCTATGTTGTCAATGTCGATGGAGGCCCGCCGAGGGCTCTCACAAATGGACAATACGACAATTATTGGCCGACATGGTCTCGGGACGGGAAGTGGATCTATTTCATGTCAAATCGCAGCGGGAGGTTGGGGGTTTATAAGGTGCCAGCCGAAGGCGGCGACCCCATTCAGGTGCTCCCAAAGGGCATGTGGGGATTTCCATTGGAGTCTGCGGATGGCAAATGGATCTACATGCTTGAATGGGATGGGCGACCCGGACTATGGAAAGTTCCGATCGGGGGTGGGAAGGGAATCCGGGTGCTGGAGTCGCCTGACTTTCTAAATTATGCAGTCGCGGACGGCGGTGTTTTTTTTCTGGACGGCCATTGGGCAGGGAACGCTAATGCTACTATCGATTTCCTCGACTTCGCCTCCGGGAAGACAAAGCTCGTTATCAAGACTGGAAAGCCTATCTCGATGGGCCTTGCAGTATCGCGCGATCAACGATGGCTCCTGTTCACGGAGGTGGAGTATCTAGGCAGCGATTTGATGTTGGTGGACAACTTCCATTGATGTAGGCCGCATTTGTGCTCCCGTTCTGCGCGGCGCTCGGTTAGCGAGGGAGCATTGGGCTGATCCCCCGCAACCAATAAGGGGACAACGACGGATACAATTTCAGGCGAGTGACCGTCTACGTGGAAATAATCCAGATTTGTTCAATTTCTGGTTTACTTCCGGTTGGCCCACGATCCCGCCCCGTACCCGCCGGATACCGAGCTCATATGCTGCATAACCGTCAACCCGGAAATTAGTACTTGATCAATGGGCATCTCACGTCTACAAATGGCCGAAACTGCGAGGTTACTTGAGGTCACACTTTTCGATGGGTGGGCACAATTTTAGGCACAGGCCAATAGTGAGCATTTCTTGAATAGCTGTAAGTTATTGGTGCGAAAGGAGGGACTCGAACCCTCATGGGTTTCCCCGCCAGATCCTAAGTCTGGTGCGTCTGCCAATTCCGCCACTTTCGCACGGTGTCTTTTCATTCACTTGCGCTGGCTGGTTTTGGACCAGGCGCCGGCAAGCGAAGTGCATCGCCATTCTGAATTGTACTGTGCCCGGAAGGAGAGTTCTGTCGATTCAAGCGACCTTGGCCGCGCTTCCTTCAAGCCCGCCGATTTGCAGCGGCAATCAGTACCAAACCCAGGTGGTATGTTGTTTTGATGCGTTTTTCATGGCTCTTTCTTCTCGCTGCAAGCGCGTGCTTCGGCACCGCGCCCATGGGCTGGAATTCCTGGAATAGTTTCGCCAACATCGTAAACTCCCAGATCATTCAGCAGCAGGCCAGAGCCCTGGCCTCCAACGGCATGAAAGAAGCCGGCTACGAATACGTCGTCATCGATGAAGGATGGTGGCTGGGTGAACGCGATGCCGCAGGCAACATCGTCGTCAATCCCAAACAGTGGCCTGCCATCCAGCCCGGTCAAAAAGATGGCGACATGGCCAACATCGCCGCCTACATTCACAGCCTTGGACTCAAAGCCGGCATCTACACCGACGCCGGCCGCGACGGATGCAGCATGTACCCTGACTCCGGCCCAAAAATTCTCAATACCGGCAGCGAGGGTCACTACGACCAGGACTTCCTCCAGTTTTCGAAATGGGGTTTCGACTACGTCAAGGTCGACTGGTGCGGCGGCGCCAAAGAGGGTCGCTCCGGCGCGATCCAGTATGCGCAGATTGCCCGCGCCATTCAGACCGCGGAAAAAACCACTGGGCGGAAGCTCTATTTCTCCATCTGCGAGTGGGGCAGCCAGAATCCCTGGTACTGGGGCCCGGGCGTCGGCGCAATCGAGAGCACTATCTGGCGCACCGGCGGCGACATCATTCCTCCGGTTGTAGAGAGTTTGCACGACGCCGAACACGACAAACGCTCCATCACCCCAGGGAACGTGCTCGATTCATTCGACGCTGGATTGCATCCGGAAGCGCAGCACACCGGCTACTACAACGACCTCGACATGATGGTCATGGGCATGCGCGGCATGACCAATGCCCTGATCGAACCCACATGGGTCTTTGGGCAATTTCCAGCGCTCCTATGATGGTGGGCTCTGACCTGACGCGTCTTTCGCCGGCTACCCTCGCGCTGCTGACCAATAAAGAGGCACTGGCAATTCACAATGACCCATTCGGTTTGCAACCAATCAATGTCGACGAGCCCATTCCAGGGATCCAGATCTGGGTAAAGCCAATGGCGATCGCCGGACGCCGTGCCGTCGGGATTCTGAATCGCACCGATACCCCCACCCAAGTCAAAATCGATTGGGAGAAGCTTGGGCTCAAGGGAACTCCAAAATCGCTGCGCGACGTCTGGAATGCTCGGCATCTCGATACAGCGAACGCCACGGTCTCCGTCCCTCCGCATGATCTTGCGCTGATGATTGTCGATGGCGAAGATAAAGCGCCAGCCGAGTATCCCGCGGATCAAAACCGCATCACCGGGCTTCAGGCCACGCGCTCACCGACCTTTGCGCGGTTGCAGTACACAAACACCTCCGGTCGGGTAGTCGTGGTTCCCGTAAAAAGCACATCGGGCCTCTCTACCGCCCTCGCCCTTCCACCGACTGCCGGCTCAGAAGTTGGTACGGTTGGCCTCATTTTGCCCCGCGGCACCGCCGACCTCTCCTTCGAAGGCCAGTCTCCAGCGATTGGCAAGCTGATCATCTATGCCTGGTGACAAGACCGCCCAGGAATGAGAAATTACCGGTTCGTTCCCCGGTGATCTTTCCTGTCAAGCATCTCAGCCAGCCAGCCAAGCTTCAACACGTTTGTTATCAATAAAATACAATCGAATCAGACTTTGCAGGTAATTATGCCGTCAGAGAGCACAATAGAGTCAGAATGATCTACCACGCATCCTCCTACAGACTTCGATCTTCTTTCTATTCCCGCCCCTCTATGCCCGCGCAATTGCCCGTTAAAGCCTTTGCTATCAAATATTCCAGCGTAACTCCCTTTGTTTTCAGATATCTGGCGGGAAGTTTTGCTGCAAACCTCTGAAAATAGGATATTTACTTACAAATAGGGGGAGGGGAGGGGGTACCACGTACTGCGGCGGTCCGTCGACACCAGACTCCCGTCCGGCGTATTCTGCCCTTCGAACGGAAGCCACCAAACGGAGGGAGAACGAATGCGGGACCTCACCGTCCCATTTACCGTCGGCTTGCTCGCATCCTGCACCCTGCTCGCCGTGCCTCAGGAGAAGCCAAAGGAAATTCGTGGAATGGGCTGTGTGCAGCCCGGCGTCGAAACCCGCTGCCTCGAAGTTACCGACGTCCGCAGCGGGGCGCTCTTTGACCTGATCATCAAAGGTGTCCAACCCGCCCTGGGCTCGGGGATCGAGTTCGTCGGCGTCCCTCACGAGGGCGTGACAACCTGCATGCAGGGTACCGCCGTCGATGTGAAAACCTGGGCTCGTCGAAACCTCAAGTGCGTTCAGGGCACAGCACCCAAACCAAAACACTGAACTCAATCGCTCGATTCTGATTCGAGGCCATAAAACCGCAGGCAATTGTGTCCCAGAACATCGTCCTCTTGCTGCGTCCGGCCAACGTAGTCCCGAACGATCCTCATCGTTTCGGCATAGGGAGCCGAGAGCGTACAGACCGGCCAGTCTGACCCGATCATGATCCGTCCGCTGCCGAATGCTTCAAACACTGTGTCGAGGTACGGCCGAAAATCTTCTATCCCCCATTGCCCCCAGCGCGCCTCCGTCACCATTCCGGAAACCTTGCACCATACGTTTTCAAATTTTGACAACTCCCGGATATGCCGATTCCAGGGTTCGATCACGCCGTCGCGAATGAAAGGTTTGGCTATGTGGTCCAGCACAAAGCGCTGTTCCGGAAACTCCTTGACCAGCTTCACCGCAATGGGCAGATGCCGCGGATAGAGCAGCAGATCATACGAAAGCCCGTATTCTTGAAGTCGCGAAATCCCGCGCCGAAACTCCGCCCGAAGCATAAACTCGTCATCCGCTTCGTCCTGCAAAATGTGCCGAACGCCGACGAACTTTGGATGCGGCGCAAAACTCTCGAGCTGCGCAGTCAATTCAGGTGAACGCAGGTCAACCCATCCAACAACACCTTTAACGATCTCGTTCGTCTCTGCCAGTTCCAGCAGCCAGCGCGTTTCCTCCACATCCTGCCGGGCTTGCACTGCGATCGATCCATCGAAATCTTGCGCCGCAAGCAACGGCTTCAAATCTTGCGGCAGATAGTCCCGCTTGAGAACTGCCATTTGATCGCTGATCCAGGCGTATTCCGTCGGACTGTATTTCCAGAAGTGCTGATGCGCATCCACTCTCATGTTTCAGTCGCCTCGCAATATCAACCGTTCGTCACAGCAAAGAGTAAATGGCTGGGCCGGACGATAGAATTCCTTCGCATGTTCAAAAGCGTTGCAGTCATCGCTGTTGTCGCGGCTCTCGCCGCCGAGTCCCAGCCCACTGCTCGTGAACAACTTGCCGCTCTTCGCAGACAGGCTCATGCGGCCCGTCAATCCGGGGACAAAGCCGGTTATCTCCACGCCGCGCTCAACGCCCAGTCTCTCCTGAATGGCTCGCCCGATGCGATCGAATCCGTTGCTCTCGCCTATACCGAGGCTGGAGATACTTCTCAAGCGCTCGGTTCTCTCACTCGATTCGCCAACATGGGCCAGGTCGATGAGTCGCTGATCGACGGCAGCAACAAGGCATTCGCGTCGTTGACCGATTCGCCGCGCTACAAGGAGATACTGCAACAGTTCGAACGGAACAAGACGCCGGTTTCCAATGCGGAGCTGGCGTTTGCTCTAACCGACGCGGGGCTTGTTGCCGAAGACATCGACTACGACGAGCAATCGAAAACCTTCCTGATCACCAGTGTGCTCGAGAAGAAGATCCTCCGTGTCACCGCAACAGGCGCTTCAACGGACTTCGCTGCGTCGCCAAGTCATTGGCCGATGCTCGCCATCAAAATTGACCGGGCTCGCAAGCTTGTCTGGGCCACCGAAGTTGCATTGGACGGATTCTCAGCGGTGCCGAAATCCGACTGGGGACGATCGGCTGTTCTCTGCTTCGATCTTGCAACCGGCAAATTGCTTCGCAGGATTGAGGGCCCGCAACATTCCGCCCTCGGAGATATGGTCCTGGCGCAGAACGGTGATCCGATCCTGAGCGATGGCTCGCAAGGTGGTATCTATCGACTCGAACAGACCAATCTCACTCTGATCAATGGCAGCGACTTCATCTCACCGCAAACACCCGCGATGCTACCCGACAGCAACCACATCCTCGTTCCCGACTACCTGCGCGGCATCGGTTTGCTCGACCTGCGCAGCGGCAAGGTCGAGTGGCTCTCTCAACGCCCAATGGAAACCACCGCCATCAACGGCGTCGATGGTCTCTACCTCTCTCGCGGCTCCCTGTTCCTCACCCAGAATGGAACATCACCAGAACGCGTGCTTCGCCTGACCCTTGATCCATCTCTCAAACAGGTTGCCGGTAGCAAAATCATCGAACAGTCGACTCCCACTCTCGGCGATCCAACCCACGGAGTCCTCGTCGGAGCTTCTTTCTACTACATCGCCAACTCGGGCTGGAGCGAACTGGACGACCATGGAGATCTGAAGCCCGGCTCCAGGATGACACCGGCTCGCATCATGCGCTTTGTAATCCCCTGAATCCCGCACTCAAGAGCCCGTTTTCGCAAGTTATAGTTCTCCTATGCCTCCCAGAACCTTCTGGCCTTCCCTTGCTATCTCCTTCTGTCTCTCTTCGGCTCTCTCCCTTGCGCAAGGCTCAAAGTCGGTGATCACGCTCGACGAATACCTCAATACGACGGACATTCTAAGCACCAGCCTTTCACCGGATGGCACGGCCGCCGTAATCGCCACCGAAACTCCCGACTGGAAGGCAAGCGTCAACCGTCGCGACTTGTGGCTTTGGACCAGCAGTAACGGCCTCAAGCCGCTCACTCGTTCCGGGACCGACGACCGGCCACAATGGAGCCCCGACGGAAAATGGATCGCCTTCGTATCCGATCGCACGCCAACCAATTCCGGCGATGGCGATGGAGATACCGATAGCACCAAATTCAGCCGAGTCTGGATCATCTCGCCAGCCGGCGGGGAGGCGCTGCCCCTCTACAGCGAGAAGCTTGACGCAACCACCTTCGCATGGTCGCCGGATAGTTCCTCTATCTACCTCTCGGCCCAGTCGCCCCTCACCCACGACCAGGAAGATGAGCAGAAGGACGAGTGGAAGGATGTTGTTCGTTGGCGCGAGCAGCACCGCGGCGACGTGTTATTGAAGCTGCCTTTGGCCCCCGCACTGGCGCGCGCAGTGGCGGTTCCAAGCGCTAAACAGGCGCCCCGAACTGCTGCCACAGATGCTGAACCCTCTTCGAAATTACCTGGCGGCGCAGAAACTCTCGCGAAGGTCGACCTCGCGATCAGCGAAATTGCTCCGTCGCCAGACGGGAAGGAGCTTGCGTTCCTGACCGAACCGATTCACAAGCGCATCGAGAATCCGGCCGACTACGAGATCTTCACGGTCTCGTCGAACGGCGGCTCTGCGAAACAGATCACTCACAACCAGGCCGTAGAATCCAACATTCACTGGTCACCCGACAGTCGCTCGATTCACTTCACCGTTGCCGCAGCGGGTGGATCGCTTGAGGGAAAATATCGTGACGTACAAGGCCGTCTTTATCGTCTCGATCCCGCTAACGGCAAGGCAGAGCGGCTTGGCGCTTCGTTTGACGGTTCCTTCGAGCAGTTCACGATTCTGCCTGACGGCCGGGAAATCGCCCTGGGCCTGAAGGGAACCGAGACCCAGCTCTACCTCATCGAAGGTGACCACGCTACCAGGCTTCCGGGCCTTGCAGGCTCATATGCCGGCGTTGAACACGCCCGCTCTTCCAACACCATCCTCGTCCGCCACTCGACCATCATCGACCCGCCTCAGGTTTATCTCGTATCGGATCCGCTTCATCCCGATCAGATGAAGAAGCTAACCGACTTCAACCCCGTTTTTGCCGAACGGGCCCAGCCCAGTTGGCAACCCTACTCGTGGCAGTCAGACGACGGTCAGACCGTCGAAGGCGTACTCATCTTTCCTCCCGGCAAAAAGGGAGCAAAGCACCTTCGTATGTTCACGTTCATTCATGGCGGCCCCGCCGACGCAGATGGCAACCGGTTCGGTGCCGACTGGTATGACTGGGCCACTTTCGCTGCGGACAACGGCTGGCTCGTCTTCCGTCCGAATTACCGTGGATCCAGTGGTTACGGCGACGCCTTCATGCTCGGCATCGAACCGCACCTCGTCTCGAAACCCGGCCGCGACATTCTTGCGGGAGTCGATGCCCTGGTCAAAGATGGCTACGCTGACCCCGATCACCTCGCGATTGGCGGTTACAGCTACGGCGGTTATATGACCAACTGGCTTATCACTCAGACCACGCGCTTTAAGTCGGCTGTAACCGGTGCCGGCGCGGTAGAACACGCTGCCAACTGGGGCAACGATGACGAGACCTGGGATGATGCCTGGTACCTTGGCGGTCGGCCATGGGAAAACCCGCAGCTCTACCAGTCTGAAGCCGCCCTCTTCCAGTTCGACAAGGTCAAGACACCCACACATCTCGTGCAGGGCGGGGCCGATGTCCGTGTCAGCTACCTTGAAGGCGAGACCATGGAACGCGCACTTCAGTCGCTGGGAATTCCGCACACCTTCCTCGTCTTTCCCGGCGAAGGACACGACCTGGGCAAAAATCCCTGGCACGGATACATCAAGCTTCGCGAGGAGTTAAAGTGGTTGGAGAAGTACGATCATCCATGATCACTGGTCGCAAGCCGAAAGACCACCATCTCCAGCAACCCTGAAAGTCGGTTTGCAGCAAAACCCGGCATCAGCCTTGCCAATGTCGGCGTCTCATTATTGTGCTGAAGCCGCCCGTTCCGCTGAAGCATCCTATAGGTGAGAATGAATCCGGTCGCTGTTCAAGCTCGTCGTCAATCGTTCCAGGAGACGCTCAAGCGTGCTCGCCGCACGATGCTGCTGAGCGAAATTCTGAGATTGGCGATTGACAGTTTCGCCGCGAACAAGCTGCGCTTCGCCCTGACCGCCCTGGGCATGGTGATCGGAACCGCTTCGGTAATCCTGGTGGTGACCATCGGGCTCACTGGGCGGCAATTCATCCTGAACGAAATTCAGAAGATCGGCACCAACCAGGTGGAGGTCGAGTACTCGGGCGGCGGCGCAATCGGGGCCGAAAAGGTGCAGTACAACGACTTCCTCACGCACGATGACGAGACGGCCGTCCTTGCCGGCGTCCCCAGTGTCGTTGCGTCCTCTCCGGTACTGGAGTCCCATGACCGCATCAGCTTTGGCGGTGGGGTTGTAAAAGACACGCTGATCCTTGGCGTCAGTCCGCAATACAAGGATGTCCGCAACCTCATCATACTTTCCGGTCGATTCTTCGACGAGCAGGACGAGAGCGCCCACGTGAAATGTGCAGACGTCACGGTGCCGTTTGCACGCGAGATGTTCGGAAGCGAGGACGCAGCCATCGGCAAGGAGTTTTCGATCCAGGGAATTCCATTCTCGATTGTCGGGATCTTCAAGGAGAGTGTCGACACCTTCGGCCAGACAGAGATTGCCGATCAAACCATCCTGATTCCCTTCTCTGTCGCTCGCTACGTCACGGGCACTGACAACGTCAAGCAGATCTACTTCTCCATTCGCACCATGGGAGATGTGCCCGACGCAACCGTCGAAATCCGGCGCATCATTCAGTCGCGGCACAAACCGAACTCTGTTTACAAGACCTTCGACCTGCGAGAGCTGTTGACGATGGCCGATCGCATCTCGCTTGCGCTGATCGCTGTGCTGGTGGCGGTTGCGGCGGTCACCCTGGCAGTCGGCGGCGTGGGAATCATGAACATTATGCTGGCCAACGTGCGCTCCCGCATTCGCGAGATCGGCATCCGCAAGGCCTTGGGTGCGACCTACCGCGAGATCAGACTCCAGTTCCTGGCTGAAGCGGTAATCATTTCCCTGGCGGGCGGCCTTGTGGGTTGTTTCGTAGGCCTCGCCGTGCCACTCTCCATTCGAGTTCTTTCCGATTACCCTCTTCCCATCTCCATGTGGTCTGTAGTGATTGCTCTCGCAGCGGCCACGCTGGTTGGCGTCGTTTTCGGCACAGTGCCGGCAACCCGTGCAGCGCAGATGGACCCCGTGGAGTCACTGAAGTATGAGTAACGACAAGGTGGCGAAGTCGAAGCCGGATCCCGCCGCCGATGAGCCTGAAAGAGGCTTCAACCTGGCGCTCGCGTACAGCCTGATTGCGGCGGCCATCATTGGCGCCATCTGCATAGCCCTGTTTATCGTTCTTCCCTTCTACAGCCACCGGCGCTAGCGCGGTGAGTCGAGCAGAACTCACCTTGCCGCAGCGCTTCTCCTCACAGGGTCACCCTCGATCACCGGCGCCTCAGTACCTGCGTCCTCTACGGGTGCGCGCCTGCCTCGGCGATAGACGTTGGCGACGGCCATCGTCCATAACGGGATAAAGTCGACGCCGGGCACCAGCTTTGCAAGGAATGATGGCAGGAATTCCCAGTTCCAGCCGAGAAGGAAGCTGAGCCCGCCCGCGACACCGAGATCGAGGAGATCGTCGGCAGGGGAGGCGGCACCCTCGATGAACAGGGGGAACAGCGCGAGCTGGACTAAGTCCGCGGCAATGGCCAGCGTGAAGGCAACTCCAAACCGTGTCTTATTCGAGATAGCTATTGAATCTTTGCCCATATGCCACTCCCTCACGAAAGCCGCTCTGACTCATTATGGTCCAGAATTGGCAGTCGTTCCAATCGAGCCGCCACAGTTATGAAACCCGATTAACGTCGTTGGTTGCGTCGCACCCCGGACAGTGCGGAATCTTGGTGGCGAGAAAGGAAATTACCCGAAAGTCGAGGTTGGCCTACGGCACAGTGGAATGTGAGGCTTGCAAGGTAATTTAGTTGGAAAGAGCAACAGCCCCATACAGGTAGCGACGCGCGCTTAGCGCGCTACTACCGCGCCCGCCGCCCGGTCAATGCGGATTCTCTGCACCAGGGCAGGTAAGCCGAAGGCCAGTGCGGCCACGATGCCCGTCGAAAACAGATCGTTGCGGTAGAACGGAATACCAGCGGCGTAACAAGCCATCAAGCCGGAAAAACTGTGTGGATACATATCGTTGGCGAGGGGAACCGCATGGCTCGACATAACCCAGACGCTGTAATTCGAAACAAGAAAGAATGAGGTGGGTCCGAGAACGACAGCTGCTCCGGCGCGGAGCCATGTCGTTTTCGATTTGAGCAGGATGCTTCCGAGAATCATGACGGCCAGGTACCATGCCCAGGTAATGACATAGGCCGACCACACGAAGGCATAGTGATATGAGAAAACGGTCAGGCAGTAGTCGGTAACCATGAGAGCTGCAAGAGGAGCCAGCATTTCACGCCACGAGCGCCGAGCGCCGAAATAAAGCAACGCACCTCCGACAGCGGTGAAATTGAGCCAGTCGTGGTGTGGGAGCACGCGGGTGAGTATGGCGACAACTAGCAGCAGATAAGCGGGCATGTGCGACCTCTGGTTACGGAATCTGTGCCCCACCGACGTGGGACCCGGGGCCGAAAGCGCCGGTTCGAAAGACAACATATTCATTTTCAATCGCCAGAGCCGGGTGGTCAACCGAAAGAACCGACCATACGAATAAAAGTTTTCACCCTGCTGGAGCAACCGGCGAATATTACCAGTGTTGAATAAGACAATTACCTTTTTTGCTTTTTGAGCATTCTGAGCGTTGCGCGGGATCCCAAAAACCCTCATTGTTTATGTAGGAATCATTCTTTTGTGAGAATTGCCCATCCATTTGCGATCGCGCTGGTCACTCTTGCCCTGCAAGGCAGGGCAAACGCCCAGGGAATTCCACCTGTTCCAACATCGACGATGCCACCTGCGACGTCCCACGATGCGGCGGGCGCGGCCACTCCGATCGTCGAGCCCAGCGCAGCCGTGCGGATGCTGGAGGATTTCAAGAATTCGGACGTAAAGTTCGATTTGAATGAACTTGTCGATATTCTGCGGGACCGCCGGCATGAAGGTTGGGTGCTGGCAGCTTATCCCGATCCAAGGACAAGCCAGCCGCTGATTGGCGCGGGGTTCAGCCTGGATCTGCCGGAACGGCCTCATGCGCAGCCCGATCCCCTGAATTCGCACCCTTTTCTGGAACCCTCGTCGGCGGACCTGTGGGAGGCCGCAGGCTTCGATCCGGATAGGCTCAACGATATCCTGAGCGTGTTTTACGAGCGGAGACAGAAATGGAGCAAGCGGACGTGGAGACGGCAACTCTATAGCCTTACTCCACAAATCTCCGATGACGAGGCTGTTCAGCTGGTGCGCGTGGGGGCAATCCAGGCCATTTATAACGCGCAGGCGTATTGCAGAAATTTTGACCAGATGACGGGTCCGCAGCAGATGGCGATGGCCCAGCTCGTTTACCAGATGGGCGTGAACCTGCAGCACTTCAATGTCTTTCTGGCGATGATTAATCCTGATCCGGGTCCGGCGCCCCAGGCCGCAACTTCAGATTCGGCGATGTTTGGCGAGGCGGTTTCCGAAGCGGCTGCCGCAGAGCCGGCCGGTCTGGATCAGTCGGCCGAATACTGGCTGGCCGTGCAGAAGTCTCTGATGGGGAGCCAGTGGGCGCACAAATACCGGACGCGGGCCGTCGCGGTGATTGCGATGCTCGATCCGGCGTATGGCGATGATCCGACGGCAGCAGAGAAGCGGGTGGGAGCGGTGCTGAAGCCGCCGGTTGCGCGCCGTCGCGCAAGCCATAAAGTCACCACTCGACAGGTTTCGTCGACGACTCGTAATGGAAGCAACAGCGGCCGGAAGACGCACCACACTTCATCGCGGAGCCGGACCAAAAAACGGGCTTAGGATTCGCATTCTTCTAGCGACAGACGGCCCTGAAGCACCCAGTTCAAGCGCCGACAGAATTTCTCCGACGCACCCTGTTCCGATATTCGATCAACTGCTCATCTCTGTTCGCGGCCGCCCATCTCCTGGCCTGCCTCTTCGCGCCCGTCAATGATGTAAACAGCGCCGGATAGGCCGCTGGGAGGACGCGCGTTGCCGGTACCGCGAAAATCGTAAGCGAAACGCAGGTCGGTGAATTCGACGGTTGTCCATGCCCGGCCGGGCGGCAGATTCGGAGGGTCGATGCCAATGACCTGCACCTGGCCGATGTCCTGAACTACAGCCCAGCTTCCCCAGTCAAGGAAGACCTTGCCGAGTGAAGTCTGCCGGGCTGCCTCGGCCGCGGGCGTGTCCTTGGGCTTGGGCATCTGGTCGTTTTGCGGATCGCTATCGATGTTGCCGAAGCGCGTGTTGAGTTCAGCGAACTGGTAGTAGTTCGCGGTTTCAACAATCGCGTGCCAGCGGAAGGGATTAAAGGGGTATGGCTGAGCCGCGATTCGGCTCACTGGATCGATGGTAATCGGGTTGTTGCGAACAAGTGCCTCAGCCTGATCGTGCTGTATGTAGCGAAAGCACCCGGTTAGGAAGATGCCCAGAAGCGCAAAGATCGCCCACCCGCGGCCGCGGAAGACAGCGATCGTCCGGCGGGAACTGATCTCCCGATCGGCGAGGCCAAGGATTGCCGGAACAATGAGAGCCGCGACCAGGAGGGCCCAGAATACCGGTTCGGCAATGAAGACGAAGCTGCCTGCATACCACTTCGGGTTAAAGGGGAAAAAGGGCCGGACGCCGTAGTTGTTGGTCCAGTCAAGCAGGATGTGACTGAGAGCCGACACTAATGCTGTGAGATAGAGCCACCACCAATTGATGGCCTGGGGTTCAGGGCGCGAAGGCGCTCCGGCCTCAGGCGGAGGCAGGGACATCAAGAGTTCCCTTCGGCGGCGTTGGCGCCAACGAGAATAGAGCCATGTTGCACCGACTGCCGCCGCAGCAACCACGGGCGCCGCAATAAAGGTGTGAGTGATTCCGCGGTGATGTTTAAGGCTTTCCACAGGCCCCGCGAATCCCCAAACGACATCAAGGTCCGCAGCCTCGGCGGCGAGCACTGCCGTCAACGTGGCATATGCGGTTTTGCGATTCAATCCGGCGCGGCCGATGCAGGCGCCGGTAAGCAAGTGCGTAATGGGCTCCATGCGTGCTGGGAACCATAGTAGCGGAGTGAACGGGGCCGGCGGGGATAGCCGAGCTGATCAGTGTGCTTTTCCCCCTATAATCCTGCCCATGGGTGAGATGAACAAGGAACAGGCGGAGAAGCGGATCGAGGAACTTCGCAATGAGATCCGGCGGCACGAGCACCTTTACTTCGTAATGGACACGCCGGAGATCACCGATGCGGAGTTCGACAAGCTGATGAAGGAGTTGAAGCGGCTGGAGGCGGAACATCCTGAGATGATTACGCCGGACTCGCCGAGCCAGCGTGTTGGCGGGAAACCGGCTGAGGGATTCCAGAAGGTGCGGCACTCTCGGCCGATGCTGAGTCTGGATAACGCGTATAGCGAAGAGGAGCTGCGCGACTGGGATCGGCGTGTACATGAGCTAGCCGGCAACCTGCCGGTAGAGTACACGGCGGAACTGAAGATGGACGGGCTGAGCATCGCGCTGCACTATGAGACTGCTTCCGGTGGAGGTGCGCGGCTGGTACGCGGGCTTACGCGAGGCGATGGACAGACCGGCGAGGATGTTACGACGAGCGTGAGGACGATTCGCAGCGTGCCGCTGAGCATTTCGCAGGACCGACTGAAGAAATCCGGCCTTTTACCCGACGGACGAGGATCTGTCCCGGCCGGTGCGCCGCTTGAGTTTGAAGTACGCGGCGAGACGGTGATGTCGCAGAAGGCCTTCCAGAAGATGAACCAGGAGCGCGAGGAAGAAGGGTTGGCTCCGGCGGTCAATCCACGGAATGCGGCAGCGGGAACGCTGCGCACGATCGACCCTGGCGTCGTGGCGCGGAGGCAACTGGATGTGTATGCGTACTTTCTGCTCAGGAATGGCCAGTATGTGGATCTGGGGCAGGATGCCACGCTGGACGCGCTGACGGCGCTGGGTTTCCGCGTGAATCCCCATCGCGGCAGGATGCACAAGGTCGAGGAGATGATGAAGTTCATCGAGCAGGCCGAAAAGCGCAGGCCGACACTGGGATACGACATCGATGGAGTGGTCTTCAAGGTGAACTCGCAGACCACGCAGCATCGGCTTGGGTACACCGGGCGGGCCCCGCGGTGGGCCCTTGCATACAAATTCGCGGCCGAGCAGGCGATTACGCAGATGTACGACATCATGATCACGACAGGACGCACCGGCAAGCTCACACCGACGGCGATGCTGAACCCGGTGTTTGTAGGCGGGGCTACAATCAGCCGCGCGACGCTGCACAATGCGGATTGGATCGAGCGCATGGGGCTGCGGATCGGCGACTGGGTAAAGATCGAGCGCGGCGGGGATGTCATTCCGAAAGTGGCCGCGATCGTGGAAGACGCGGAGCATCCGCGGGGAAAGAAGAAGTACGAGTATCCAACAAACTGCCCGGTGTGTGGGAATGCGGCCGTGCGCGAGGAGGGAGAGGCGGACTATCGATGTGTGAATATCGACTGCCCTGCCCTGCTGCATGGCGCCGTCGAGCATTGGTCGAGCCGGGGAGTGATGAATATTGAAGGGCTCGGCGAAGCATCGGTATACGAATTGACGAATCAGGGTGTTGTGAAAAGCGTCGCAGACCTCTACTCGCTGACCGAGGAGCGGCTCGCCTCTCTTACTCAGGAAGTCGAACGAAATGGCGTGAAGAAACAGCAACGCGTGTTCGGGCCGGTTGAGATCAAGAAGCTGCTTAAGCAAATTGAGAATTCGAAACATGCAGGACTGGCGCGGGTGCTGATGGGCCTGGGAATCCGTTTTGTGGGCGAGCGCACCGCCGAAGCCATCGCGCAGGAATTCGGCTCGATGGACGCAATCATGAATGCCAGCGGCGAAGAACTGGAGCGAGTTGAGGAAGTGGGGCCGAGGATCTCGCACGCGATCACGGATTTCTTTGCGCGGCCCGCGAATCGCGAACTGATTGAACACCTGAAGGCCGCGGGCGTGAAGATGACTGCCGAGAAAAAGCAGAGAACCGCACAGCTTGCGGGATTGACGCTCGTGCTGACCGGTACTTTGCCGAATCTCTCGCGCGAGGAGGCCAAGGCAAGGATCGAGGCAGCCGGGGGAAAGGTCGCTGGTTCCGTCAGCAAAAAGACGAACTATGTGATTGCGGGCGAAGAGGCAGGATCGAAGCTCGAGAAGGCGCGTGAACTGAACGTGCCATTGCTGGATGAGGCGGGGCTGATCAAACTTTTAGAGACCGGGAATAGAGAGTAGGAGCAGGGAGTAACAAACACGCAACGCGAGCCACTCGGCTCGCGTTGCGTGTTTGCGTTGAAGCGGACCTCTACTCCTTTGGAGCAAAGTAGCCTTTTCTTGCTCGCGCTATGTAGCGGCGATCCGTGCAGTAGAGATAGATCGGGCGGAACTGGCCGTTGGGTTTGAAATCGGCGGGAATATAGGTGAGGGAGTACTGGCTGCGCAGTTCTTCCTCGATGTTTTTGAAGCTGTTCGACATCTCTTCAACCGATGGAGGGAAGAAAACCTGGCCGCCGGTATCCTGAGCAAGCTGGGTGAGGACCTGGTCGCCGCGTCCGCGGCTCGGTGTCCAGTTGGTGCTGATGGCGTAGACGATGGTCTCGGCGCGCTGGCACATTTTGATGGCTTCATCCAGATGCGCGCGGCTCTGGTTGTCGTCGCCGTCGGAAATGAGAATCATCGCCCGTCGAACCGGCTCCTGTCCGCGAGAGACGTCGAGCAATTTGGTCTTGCAGGCGGTGTAGACAGCATCGAACATCGCGGTTCCGCCGCCGGGGCGAAGGCGATTGATGCCGGTCTCGAGGGCGTCAATGTTGTTGGTCCAGTCGGCAGTGACGTTCGGAGTCACGTCGAATCCCATCACAAACGCACGATCGCTCCTTGCCTTAAGGATCTGAAGCAGGAATTCGACGGCCGACTGCTGTTCGAACTGGAAACGGGTCCGGATCGAGGTGCTGGCGTCGATGACGATGCCGACTCGAAGAGGCAGGTTGATCTGCTGGCGGAACGAGGTGACTTTCTCTGGCGTTTTTTGATCGTCAAGCAACGCGAAATCGTTCTGCTTGAGATTTGCAACGTAATGTCCGTGCTTGTCGGTGACGGTGAAGATGAGATTGACTTCGTTTGCCTGGATACGCAGAGGCTGCTGGTCGACATCTTCGGCCCCTTGCTGGCCAGGAGCAGGCTGCTGCCCTGGAGGCGTCGCTTGTTGACCGGCCTGCGGCTGCGAGCCGGCAGGCGGTGGCGCAGGAGTCTGGGTTGGTTGAGGCGCGGGCGTCTGCGCGGGCTGCTGACCCTGAACAGCCACACACAGAGCCGCGGCAAAGGCCAGACAGACAAGTTTTGTTCTCATATCACTCCTGATTCTATCAACGCGGCGCCCAGATTCGACATCAGTGAGGTTACTGAGGTATTGACGCAATCTATTCAACTTTGTCTATTCGTTCAAGAAATTGCGCCAGTTCTGGTGGAAGAGGAGCTTCCAGTTCGAGGGCTTTACCGGTGACCGGATGGGTGAATTCCAGTCGTGTGGCATGAAGGAAGTTACGCCCGAGTTTGAGCCGTTCCGGCTCGGCCCGGCGACGGGCGGCACGGCTCGAGGACTGCTGAAGCGCCCGCTGATCAGTGAGTTGAGCAGCTGCTCCGTAGAGCGTGTCCCCGACCACGGGGTGGCCGATCGATGCCATGTGCACCCGGATCTGGTGGGTGCGGCCCGTCTCGATGCGAACGCTTACGAGAGTGAATTTGCCAAAACGAGTATCGAGCCGGCGGATCACTTCATAATGAGAAATCGCAGAACGGGAGTTCTCCGCAGGACGGGTGGTCATGCGTGTACGACGGAGGGGGTCGCGGCTGAGCGCAGCAGTAATGGTCCCCTTGTCGCGTTGCACCCAGCCCTGCACGAGTGCTGTGTATGTTTTACGGATCTGGCGCGATGAAAAAAGCTCTGCGAGCGCCGCATGTGCAGCATCCGCTTTGGCGACGACGATAAGGCCGCTTGTCTCTTTGTCGAGCCGGTGCACGATGCCAGGGCGAAGATCGTCACCGGTAGAGGAGAGAGTCTTAAAACGGAAGAGCAGCGCGTTCACCAGCGTATTGCTGTTGCGCGCGTCTTCCGTTTCTCCGGCGCCGGCGTGCACCATCATGCCGGCAGGCTTGTTGATGACGGCAAGATGCTTGTCTTCAAAAATGACGTCGAGCGGTATATCCTGCGGCGTCGCCTTGAGAGGAGCGGGATGCGGCGAACCGGTGATGACAACCTCTTCGCCGCCTCGTAGCTTCAACGATGGCTTTGCATGCAGGCCGTTCACCAGCACATCACCCTGATCGAGCAGAAGTTGAACCCGCGAACGGCTTACGCCATCAAGCTGAGTGGCGATGAAATGGTCGAGCCGCTGTCCTGCGGCATCCTGCGGAACTGCGAGTATTTTCGGCTCAGCCATGGGTTTGCTCTTCCGGAATGTTTGCTGCGGGTAGCTGTGCGGCCGGTGTAGCCGCAATTTCTTGCGATTTGCGCTCGAGCAACAACCCCGCTCCGGCAAGGATAAGAACGAGCCCGGCTGCCTGGGGCGCCTTAAGGATCCCGTTAAAGAGCGCGCCACGGCCTATGGGATCGCGCCAGAACTCGGTGATGTACAGGACGATCCCCGTCGTCATGAGGAACAGTCCGGCAAGATCGCCGTTCTGGCGGTGGCGAGGCAGCCAAAACTCAATGCCGATGGCGATGGCGAAAAAGCAGACCGCGGCGTACGCCTGCACGGGGTGAACCGGGATGCCGAGCGGCGCGTCGCTCCATCGCGCGGCGAGCGGATCTGTGTAAACAATCGCCCAGGGCACCTGTGCACCCGTTCCGTAACCGGAGCCTGACATCAGCGCACCGATCTGTTCGAAGCCGAGAGCCAGCGCCGCGGGAGCAGAGAGCACGTCCGCGGTGGCGCGGAAAGGCAGGCGATACATCCCTGCATAGACAGCAGCGACCGCCAGCGCGATGAGGGCCCCGATGCCTGCTACCAGGGGATGATGAACCATAGCAAGACTGAGCATCCAGAGGGGATGGCTGCGGAGAATGGTCCAATTAGCAATGACGAGCAAAAGACGCGAGCCAAGCAACGCGGCAAAGAGCGTGAGAATGCAGAGATTCCAGATCCGGTTGGGATCGAGGTGGATTTTGCGTGCGTTATGTAAGGCAAGCATCAGCGCGAGCAGCACTCCAACTGCGGCAACTACGCCGTAGGTGGGAATGACAAAGGCGCCGATGTGGAAGAGGACGGGGTGCACTTGAACCAAGGATAACGGTTCAAGCAGAGGAACAGGGTCTGGACCAGCGGTCCGAAACCACCGGGTAAGTAGAAAGCCGGCCCACGGGGCCGTGGGCGATGTGCTGGTGAACCCGTCCTAAGACGGTGGAGCTCCCCGCGGTTCATTAGGCATTCCGGACTGGCGGACACGGCACACAGAACCGTATAGACGAGTCGAGCTCCTGTTCAATGAATGTTGGTTCATCCAGCATTGACCACCTCACCTGCTTAGCAGGCCGGTTTCTATTGCTGACTGTATGGATGTTGGCGTGGAATTGCAAGTCTTGTGCGGGTGGAGCAGTTTGTGTTAGTAACTTGCGCGATTTTACGCAGTTCGGGTTCGATGCAGACGAACACTGACGCCCTTCATGGGTGGATCCCTCACGCTCCAGGATGAAAACAGGACGGGAGACAGTGTACCCCATTTTTAATCGAACCTTATGGCAGCTTTCGGGAATTGCGTACAGTTGAGCCCTTCAGCCAATCCTGCGCTCATCCTCGAGAACCTCGTCCAGCATGCTTTGCAGATGCGCGGCTCGGGCACGGCCCTCTGTGGCATTCACGCCTGAGGTCTGGGAGAGTTCGTCGGCCAGGTTGAGCGCCGCAAGCACCGCGACGCGCAGTGAATCTACAGTGCGGCCCTGCGCGGCCACTGCTCGCATCTTGCTGTCGACCATATCCGCGAGTTGGCGTATGTGGTCAGCATTCTGGCCGCGCAGGTGATAGGTCTGGTCGTAAATGCTGACCGTAATGTACCCCGAGGCATCGGGTTGAGTTTTGGTTACCATACTGACCTCAGATTTCGAGAGAGTCCAGTTGCGAGAGCAGCTTATCTACGCGCTGGCGGACATGATCGCGCTCTCCGTTCAAGGCTCGAATTTCCTCCTGAAGAGTCTTGACCAGGTTGCGCTGCTCGGTAAGTTGTCCCTCGAGATCGTTCGCGCGCTGCTCGGCGTCGGCGCGGGACTGGCGCTCCGTCTTGAGAACTCCGATGGCGCGGGCTACGCGCTCTTCCAGCGCTGAAAAGTCGGCACTGCTGAGAGCCAGGTTGCCCTGCTTCTCGTTATCGTGCAATTCGGAGTGTTCTGTGTGTTCTACGATCTGGGATTCCAGGGATGATGGCGACATGAATGTAAACCTCCGCGCAAAGGCGCTGTATTCGGGAAGTATAGCGCCGATGAGTTACCACGGAGGCTGAGGGAAACTGAGGAGAAACTGGTTAAGCAAAATCCGGGCGCGAAGCTAAGCACGCATCCTTGCGCCGGCATTGCCAACCGCTTCGACGATGCGCGATTGGAAAGATTGAAGTTCCTCGTCGCGCAGAGTGCGGTCGGGTGCCTGAAACGTTGCGCTCACAAGCAGGGAATAATCTTGCGTGCCCAGGCGGGCGTCGCGGAAAACTTCCGCGGCGCGCCAGTCAACGAGCTCGGGGATTTGCAGCGCTGCAATAGCCTGGTCGATGCGCGCCCAGGGAATGCTTTGATCGAGGACCAGTGAAAAATCGCGACGCACCGGCTGGAAACGCGAGATTTCGCGCGCAGCGGGTTTGCGCAACGGGAGCCTGTAGAGACGATCGATGTAGATTTCGCCGATGAAGACCGCGTCCTTTATTTTCCGAGCTGCGGCTTCATTGGGATGCAACTGGCCAAACCAACCGACGGTGAGGCCTTCGGCGACGATGCGGGCAGAGCGATATGGATGCAGCCACGCCGGGGTCAGGCCTGCGTCCGCCGGGAAGCGGTCGAAATAGGTGTCGCGAATCTGAAAGCGCGAGAGGATCTGCTCGATCGCACCCTTAAGGTCGTGAAACTCAATGACACGCGTTGCGTGAAGTGAGCTCTGTTCGGGCAGATTACCCGCGGCAGCGATTGCCAGGGCGGGACGTTCGTCGACTCTTTCGGTTGTGCCGCTGAAGACAGTGCCGAGTTCGAAGAGGCGCACATCGCTGACGTCGCGGTTGAGATTGCCCGCAAGTGCATTGAGCGTGCCGGGAACGAGCGACGGGCGCATTACGCCGGCTTCTTCGCTCAGAGGATTGCCAAGCGGAACGATCTGCCCAGGTATCGGCCCCGTAAGAGCTGCATCCGCAGCGGAACAGAAGGTGCTGGAGATTGCCTCGTGGAATCCGGCGGCGAGCAGTGTCCGACGAACAGCAGATTCGGATTCGGCCCAGGGAAGAGCCTTGACGCCTCCGCCGAATGCGGGGAGGGTGTTCGCAAAGCGGTTGTATCCGTAGACGCGTGCGACTTCTTCGATAAGGTCAATTTCGCGGGAGAGGTCAAGACGCCAGCTCGGCAGAACGGTGCTCCACACCTTTTGTTCTTCCGACAAGTTCTGTGGCGAAGCGAGACTGCAACCCAGGCCGGTAAGGATGGATTCGACGGTGGGCGCGGTAATACCTTCCTTGTCTTCTGTTTTGCCTAGAATCCTATGAACTTCGCTGAGCGCAAGCGAGATCGACGAGCGATCTACGGTGCGGGATTCCCACGCCGGTACACGCACGTCGACGAGGTCGCCTTCGACATGCCCGCCGTTGGCGAGGAGGATCCGGGTGACGATCGCGGACGCGACAGGCGCGGCATTGAAGTCTGCGCCGCGCTCGAAGCGGTGGCTGGCGTCGGTGTGGAGGCCGTGTCGGCGCGCCGTACGACGGACTGCCATGGGCTCGAACCATGCTGCTTCGACGAGGATGTTCTTCGTCTCGGGCGTGATCATCGTGTCCCAGCCGCCCATGACACCGGCGAGGCCCAGAGCCTTCACGTGATCCGCGACGACAAGGTCATCGCCATCAAGAATGCGCTCGACGCCATCGAGGGTCTTGAGCTTTTCGCCTTTGCGGGCACGGCGGACAATGATGCCGCCTTCGATCCTATCGAGGTCGAATGCGTGAGTAGGCTGGCCCATAGCGAGCCATGCAAAGTTGGTGGCATCAACAGCGTTGGAGATCTGTTTCTGCTCGAGCAGGCTGAAATAGGTGGAGACCTCGGCGCCTGGGAACCAGTTGCGCGAAGGACCGATAGTGACATCGCGAAGGACGCGGGCAGTGAAACGGCCACAGGCTTCTTCGGCCTCGATCTTCACGGAGTAAGATCCGGCAGCGGGTGTGGCCGCGGGCAATGCAGTATCGAGAGGCTTGAGTCCGACCCCGTAGATGGTCGCGGCTTCTCGCGCAATGCCGTAGTGATTCATGGCGTCGACGCGGTTCGTGGTGATGTCCATCTCGTAGAGCGAGCCATTGCCGGAACCGAGGTCGAAAATCCCTTCAACGGCGATGCCGCGCAGGGTCAGGTCTTCGGCGAGCTGGGCGTCGCTGACGGAGAGTTCAGGGAGATAACTACGCAGCCATTTGGTAAGAATTTTCATGAGTGACGCTCCTGATGAGCGGAGTTAGCGGCGCTAGCGGAGCTAGACAAAGCGACACGGTCTTTGCACAACGAGGCAATCAAGCCGTTCAGCAGCCGCGTGACCTCGGCGCTCTGTTCCATCAATCGCTGAACCTGCTGCTTGTCGATATAGTTCAAGTCGGCTGCCAGTTCGAACTGAGTTCGCAGCTCATAAATCGAACCTCTGGCGTTTCCCAGGAAATGCCTGAATTGCAAGTCGGTCAACCTGCCGTGCCCTTCTGCAATGTTGCTGGGAACTGAAACAGCCGCTCTGCGAATCTGAGCAAGCAGGCCGAATCCCTCGCTTTTCGGAAGCTTTGCCGTGAGCGCATATGCATTTCGCGCCAATGCCATCGCCTTTTGCCAGACGATCAAGTCTCGATAATCCCTTGGCCTTGCCACTGCTTACTCCTTCAACCCTAGCGCCGCTGACACCGCTTACTCCGCTGGCTCCGCTAAACAAATTGCCCCAGGAACCGCATATCTCCGGCGTAGAACTGGCCGATTTCGCTGATGCCGTACTTCATCATGGCAATACGTTCGACGCCCATGCCGAAGGCGAAGCCGCTGATCTTCTTTGGATCGTAGGCGGGCTGCTTCTCCTGCGCGAAAGCGAAAACCGCGGGGTCGACCATGCCGCAGCCGAGGAGTTCGATCCAGCCGGAGTGCTTGCACTTTCGGCAGCCCTTGCCGCCGCAGAAGATGCAACTGATCTGCACGTCTGCGGATGGCTCGGTGAACGGGAAAAACGATGGAAAGAAGCGCGTCTTCACAGAGGAGCCGAATAACGCCTTCATAGCGTGATCGAGCGTGCCCTTCAGGTCGCTGAAGGTGATATGAGTGTCAACGCAGAGGCCTTCCACCTGGTGGAAGATGGGCGAGTGCGTGGCATCCATTGCGTCATTCCTGTGCACTTTTCCCGGAATCACAATTCGCACCGGAGGTGCCTGCTGCTCCATGGTGCGCATCTGCACAGGCGAGGTGTGCGTTCGCAACAGCAGCCGATCTCGCAGCGGGCGGCGCTCCTGGTTGGCAATAACCAGCGTGTCCTGCGTGTCGCGCGCGGGATGGCCCGGCGGAAAGTTCATCGACTCGAAGTTGTAGAAGTCTGTTTCGACTTCGGGGCCGACACCGACTGAGTAGCCGAGAGCAGCGAAAACGGAAACGATCTCGTTCATCGTCCGCGTGATGGGGTGTTCGGCTCCGGTAAGGCGACGTGTGCCGGGAAGCGTGATGTCGATCGCCTCGGCGGCGAGTGCGGCGTCACTGGGCCCTGCACCTGCAGCCCCATCGAGAAGACCTTCGACGAGATCCTTGAGCAACTTGAATCGCTCTCCTACGGCTTTCTTCGCATCAGGCGGGGCGGCTTTGAGCCAGCGCGCGGAGACGTCGTTGAGGCGGCCCTGCTTTCGGCCTACCCAGCGCAGGCGGAAGGCTTCGAGATCATCCGGCGTCGCGATCGCGCCGGCTTCGTCAGTGGCCTGTTTGGCAAGTGCGGCGAAGGCCTGATCGAGCGCGGAGTCGTTGTACTCCGGCAGTGCGGAAATTGCATCTTGAGTCATTGCGTAGTCCAAAGGATAAATGACTGCATGAATGATGGTTTCAACCCAAAAAGAAGAACGGCCCGAAGCTTAGCTCCGGGCCGTCGATGCGGTCAGTCTGCCCGTCGCTTAGGCGGCTGAGCTGGCGAGAGCGGCCTTGGCCTGCTCCACCAGCTTGGTAAACGAGCCTGCGTCGTGCACGGCAATGTCGGAAAGGATTTTGCGGTCCAGTTCGATGCCGGCCTTCTTGAGGCCGTTGATGAACTGCGAGTAGCTCGTACCATTGAGCTTGCAGGCGGCGGAGATGCGCACGATCCAGAGCGAGCGGAACTGCCGCTTTTTCTGGCGGCGGCCGGTGTAGGCGAACTTGAGTCCGCGCTCGACGGCCTCCTGGGCTGCCTGGTAGAGCTTTGATTTTGTAAGGAAGTAACCGCTCGCCCGTTTCAGAATCTTCTTACGGCGGTCACTGCGTTTGGTACTCCGTTTTACACGGGGCATGGTGTTTCTCCTTTTGCGTTCGTCAATCAGGCGGCTGGAGGCAGGAGGCGCTCTCGCGCTTTGGCCTCTTCACTCGCTCTCGTCAAGCCTTGATCTCTCGCCGGTCAGGACGCATTTCGTTCCGGCGGGGGCCTCAATTTCCGGCCCTGTTGCATGTGCGGCAATCCCCTCATCCAAAGGGCGCTCCATGCAATGATCAGGCGTAGGGGATCATGCGCGCGACCTTCGCGTAGTCGCCGTCGGAGACAAGCACGATTCTGCCGAGCTTGCGCTTCACTTTAGGCGATTTGGACGAAAGGATGTGGCGCGTCTTTGTCTGGCCCCGCTTGATTTTGCCGGTACCAGTCATCTTGAAGCGCTTCTTCGCGCCCGAATGTGTTTTCAACTTGGGCATTGTCTTCTCTTTGTTCGGACGGGCTTAGTGGCCCGGTCGCAAGCCTCTGTAGAACAGGGGCTTCCCTGCCCCTGAGAGGCTCTGTACAGTATACAGCAACCGGAACTGGGCCAGAAACTATGACGGCGCCTCCGGTACCGCAGTCGCCGACGTAACACCGACAGCCCTTCCCGGAATGGAGTGCCCAGAAATGTTTCAGGGTTGCGGCCAATTGAAATTGGCCGACGGTGAGCTCAGTTTCGAAGTTACGGGGGCCGGAGAGCCGGTCGTTTTCCTCCACGGATTCGGGCTCGACCAGAGGACGTGGGAGCCCCAATTTGTGGCTCTCCGCGATCGCTTCCGTCTGATTCGGTATGACTTGCGCGGCTTCGGGCGTTCCTCCATTCCTCCCGCAAGCCCCTACGCGGCACGAAGACGATCTGCAAGCCCTGCTTACGCACCTGGAAGCATCGCCAGCGCACGTGGTCGGTCTCTCCATGGGGGGACGGATGGCGCTGCGTTTCGCAGCTTGCCACCCAGCGTCGCTGCGTTCACTCGTTTTGGCCGACACCGCACTGGATGGCAACGCCCGGTCTGAAGATTGGCAGGCTCGCTGGAAGGGAATCTGCGAGGCCGCGGCGGGTGGGCGAATTGCGGAGGCGAAGCAACAATGGCTGGATCATCCGCTTTTCCTCCCGGCTCGACGCGATCCCGAAACCCAATCCCAGCTCGCACGGATGGTGGAGGACTACAGCGGATGGCACTGGCACAACAGCGATCCAGCCAGGGTCCCCACTCCCTCGCTGGCATCGCGTCTCGGCGAAATCCGCATCCCGACTCTCGTCATAGTGGGCGCGAACGACCTCCCGGACTTCCTGAACACCGGCGAGTTACTGGCGCGAAACTTGCCGGATGCGCGCCATCGCACTCGTCAAGAGATGCCGGGCACATGGTGAATCTTGAGTCGCCCGAGCAATTCAACGCGGCATTGGTCGAGTTCTGGAAAAGTCTTCAGAAATGAATTCCGCAACGCGGATCCCATTTCATTTGCCAATGGCGGACGCCCTCGATTGACTTGAATCAAATGCCGCCTGAATAAAGTTCACGATGCGCTGCCTTGCGTCGTACCCATGCCATGGTTCGGGCGAAGGGCGGCCGAGCATGCCGATCGCAAGCGGACCGTGGTTCTCACGCGGGTAGGTTACGAGTTCGACGGGGACCCCTTCCTGGCGCAGCGCGCGGTACATCTCCTGCGCCTGCCCGAGGGGGTCGGTGGTGTCACCTTCGCCCTGAAGGATGAGAAAGGGTGTTTTGGCGTGGGCCACACCGGAAAGCGGGCTCTGCCGCCATGCATCGTTCACGTGTTCCCACGGTTTGCCAAAGTACCAGCGGTCGTACCAGGAACCGCCCTCGGTCCCGTATTCGCTGAACTGATCGATAACGGGTGCGCCGCTGATGATGGCTTTGAATCGATCGGTTTTGCCTTCGACGAAAGCGGCCATTTCTCCGCCGTAGCTGTAACCCATCAGCGCCATGTGCGTTGAGTCGATGGGGTACTGAGCAAGCACATAGTCCACGCCGGCCATCACGTCCTGGTAATCACCGCCGCCGAGATCATTCTTGTTGGCTGCAGCGAACTTGACTCCGTAGTTCGAAGAGCCGCGCGGATTGGGACGGAGAACCGCCCAGCCGTGACCAACAAGAAAATCCGCGAAGGGATCGTAACGATCCTCCCAGGCGCCGAAGGGACCGCCATGAACGTCGACGATGAGCGGGACTTTTGCGGAGCCGGTGTCTGACGGAAGATAAAGCAGACCCTCGATTGTGAACGAGCCTGATTTCCATTTCACGAGCTTTGCTTCGACAGTTCGAAGAGGCGCAGGAGCGAGGTCGGGAGCAGTCAGTGCGTTGCAGGCATCGCCGAGCTTTGCGGCGTAGCAGAGGCGCATTGGGCTGCCGCTGGCATCTGCGAGCCACACCCAGCCTGTTTGATTGCGATTTGTGTTCAGACTGGATACTGTTCCCGGGCCGAGATCTATCGGTTTCGGCTGGGATTTCCCATCCAACGCAATTTGAGCGACAGAGTTGCGTGTGCCGATTGCCACCGGCGCGATCAACACTCCATCTGATAAGGGGAAGAGACCGGCGCCGCGAAACTGGCCGTTGAATCCATGAGTGAGATTGCGCGGCTGGGTTTCCGCATTTGCCGGGTTGAGCACATACAAATCTTCGTATCCAGGAGGAGCATCCTCGGGTGTCTGGGCGGAGAAAACGATTCCGCCACCGTCGAGGGTCCATGAGCCGCCCTGCACGCTTGCGGGTAGCGTTTCCAGTTTCACCGGCTTTACGTCGGGACCTGCATCGACGATCCAGGCCCCTCCCGCCGGGCCCAGGTCTGAGACGTCGTTCGAGGCTTCCGTTACGACGAAAAGTTTGTTTGAAACGGGCGACCATAATGCACCATGCACATCCGGCGCGATGTTGACTGTTCTAAGAGAACCATCGACCGATCCGTCGCCTTTGAGCGCCGCTAAATAAAGGCGCGTGAGATGCCGTTCGTGATTGACCCACGACGCGTCGATCTTCGCGTCTTTTTGCTTTTTCTCACCGGGAGTTTCGGGATCGTGTGCCCACACAGCAAGGTATTTGCCGTCGCTGCTGACCGAGAAGCCAGCAACGTCAATGGGTAGCGGCTCGGTTTTGCCATCTTCGGGTTTCTTTTCGTCTTTCTTTTCACTGTTGATGGGTGCGGGCGGCGGATGAATGGCGTCCTTGTCCTTCGAGATATCGACAGGCGGCAGGATTTTGAAGTCGTACGGAGAGGCGTCACCACCGCGAAGGTCGAGGCGGAAGAGTTGCGTGTTGTCGCCGCGTTTGGCGAGGAAGAGGATAGCTGAGCCATCGGGCGCCCACTCCGCGTTGTGTTCGCCGCGTTTGTCGGATGGGGGCGAAAAAGTTAGCTGGCGGGGCTTGTCGCTGCCCGTTCCGGATGCGGGCACAATCCAGAGATGGCCGCTTGCTCCATCCGCGGTAGCATGCGTGACTGTGAAGAGAACCAGCTTTCCGTCAGGCGATAGCTGCGGATTAGAAAGAGACTTAAGATGACGCAGATCTTCGTTTGTGGGAAAGTGCGGCGCCGCCTGGTTGACCTGATCCGGGGAAGAGGCGGATTGAGCAGTCAAGGGATGTGACACGGCAAAGACAGAGATACACACGAGAGGAAGAACTGCCAGCCTGAGAGGAAGCATGGGCCCAGCATACAGGGTAGAAGCGAGGTTTTCGGAGTCTGCTTGCTTCGCGCGTTTGCGGAGTCGGCCTCAGATCTGCCTCCAAATCCGCCGGGAATCGATCTCTCAGCGACCTTCGAGCATAGAGGATCGGCGGACCAGTTCCGAATCTTGGAAGTAGAAAGGCCGCCTGCGGGAGGCGGCCTTCGAGCGAAATCTGAACCCCGCCTACTGCACCGGCGGTGCCGGAGGCCGCGGAGGCTGCTGCGGAGGCGGAGATGGCTGGGGCTTCTTCTGGCTCTCCGTGCGCTTGCTGGGCGCGAGGATCGCGTGAAGTATCGTGCCTTCCATTCGCGGCATGAATTCGACCACAGCCACATCACCGATGTCCTGGATGAGGCGGTTGATGATGTTGTAGCCAAGATCCCGGTGGGCCATCTGGCGGCCGCGGAAGCGAAGACTTGCCTTGACTTTGTCCCCGCCCTGCAGGAACTTGACGGCCTGATTTTTCTTGGTCTGGTAGTCGTGATCGTCCACGGTAACGGAAAATTTTACTTCCTTGACCGTGATAACCTTCTGCTTCTTGCGCGCGGCACGCTCGGACTTTTCTTTCTCGTAGAGATAGCGGCCGTAGTCCTGGATGCGGCAGACGGGTGGGACGGCATTGGGTGAGACCTCGACCAAGTCGAGTCCGCGCTCACGCGCAATGCGGAGCGCTTCGAAGGGCGCCAGGATGCCGAGTTGTTCGCCGTTTTCGTCGATCACGCGGATTTCGCGGGCGCGAATGCGATCGTTGATGCGAATAAAAGACTTGGCCGAACGTTTGTCGAGTGCGATGGTTCATCCTCCAGAGGGTTCGGGCGCCCGGATCCAGAACAGTCCGGAATTCTTGCAAGGCGCGCGAACGCACCCTGAGTATAGCACTGGTCTGGAAGCAGGGCAGGACGGCAACTGAAGAGATTAAGAGACGTTTTCCAGAACGGGATCGGCAACGATTGTGCTGAATGCGGGCTCGTCAAATGAAGAACATGCATCCGCGATAGCGGGCGAGGCGAGCAAGGTATCGCCGGAGGCCAGGCCGGTCACCTGGACAAGCACAAGTTGGTTTGCCGGGAGCGCGGCTGAGAGTTCAACCGGTAGGAAATTCTCGGTCAATGCCGAGGTTCGGCCTTCCTCGACGAGCGCCCGGGGGGTATGGAGGGTAATCGCTTCCACGGTCTTACGGAGAAATTGGGCACGGTGGCTGCGCGTCTTTTCGGCGGCGAGTGCACGAAGAACAGTCATGCGTTCGTTGACAACTGCCGAGCGTACGGGGTTTTCAACGTGGAGGGCCCATGCCCGCGTGCCGGGGCGTGCCGAAAACGGAAAGAGATGCAGATAGCCGAAGGGCAGCGAACGAATGAAGTCGTACGACTCGCGGAATTCCTGTTCGGTCTCCCCGGGAAATCCGACCATTACATCTGCGCCGAGCGTGAGACCCGGGCCGGCGTCGCGAAGAAGTGCGGCAACTTTCTCCGCGTAGTGCCACGGGCGATAGCGGCGATACATGCGCCGAAGCACCGAATCCGAACCGGATTGCAGCGGAAGGTGGGCATGACGCGCAAGGCGAGTACCGAAGAATTCGGCGGCGACCGCAAGCAGGTCTTCGTCCCAGTCCATCGGCTCGATGGAACTAAGACGCAGGCGGGGAAGATCGGTCAGGTCGAAGATGGCGCGGACCAGCGCAGCAAGTGTGCGAATCGGAGATTGAGCGGGATCCAAATCGCGGCCCCATCGCCCGAGATTGATGCCGGAGAGAACGAGTTCATTGCCGCCGGCCTCTGTGAAGCTACGGACATGATCAAGAACAGCTGCGGCGGAAAGACTGCGTGAGTGGCCGCGGGTCTGAGGGATTATGCAGAAGGAGCAGCGGTTGGAGCAGCCCTCCTGGATTTTAAGGTTGGGGCGCGTCTGCGCGCCGGGAAGAATGGGGGCTTCTTCGAGGAAGGAATGAGCGAAGGTGTCGTCTACCAGTACTTGGGGCGTGGCTGCAGATGGGGCTGGCTGGATCTCAATCAAGGAGTTGGAGCGCGACTCTGGACGGAGTTCCGACTGCATCCATCCGAGGGCTACTTTCGGAGTAAAGGCTTTGTGGCTGTTTCCGATGACGGCGACGACGCCGGGGAGCGCGGCCAGTTCGCCGGGAGCACGCTGGGCGTAGCAACCGGTGGCGATGATGCGGGCTTCCGGGTTGAGGCGGTGGGCGCGGCGAATGTAGGCGCGCGCTTCGCGGTCGGCCTCGGCGGTGACGCTGCACGTATTCACAATCACCAGACTGGCGTCGGCGGGAAGGCTATCGGCCGCCCCTGAGCAACGCAGCAGAGCGGCTACGGCTTCACCGTCGGCGCGGGCAGCGCGGCAGCCGAAGTTCTCGATGTGGAAAGTGGATGCCACAACGTCAGTTTACTGAATATGCGAAGGTGGCGGTGTTATCGCTCTTCGCGCGGCGATAGAGCTAGGACGAGCAGCTTTTCATTTCCGAAGATTGCGGTTCATCGACCGGCGCGAAGTTGTGCGCTTTCTTTCCCGCAAGCACCAGCACGATGCCCAGTGCGGCGATGACGCAAACCAACGCAAACAGGAAGACGCTTCGGTAGCCGAAGGCTCCGATGACGGCGCCGGCGACAGGGCCGACCATGAAGAACGAGACGTCAGCGAAGACGGTGTAGACGCTGAGTGCCGTTCCGCGATTCTCCAGCGGAACGCGATCTACCGCCTCAACCCCCAGCGCGGGAAATACCAGGGAATAGCCGAAGCCGGCGAGCGCTGCTCCAAAGAGGGCCATCCATGGTGTTACGGAGAGCCAGAGGAGAAGCACGCCGAGCGACTCGACAATAAGGCAGACCTTGACGACCGGAAATCCGCCATATGCGTTGATCGTGCGAATGAACAGCAGACGAGCAGCGATGAAGGCCGCGCCGAAAGCGGTGAGACAGAGGGCTGCTCCATCCCAGTGGCGTGTGGCATAGAAGAGCGTGACAAACGTGGCGAGGGCGCTATAGCCAACTCCGCCGAGTGCGAGACCCATGCCGTGTGGAGTGACACGGCCGAGAACGCTCCGAAACGGGAGGTGTTCGCCGGGTGTCACTGCGATCGGTGGCTTGAATGCGGCCCATGCATAGGCTATAGCGCAGACGATGATCGTAAGAAGCGCAACGGAAGTCAGTCCCCAGCGATTTTCCAGGATCACTCCGAGGGGCGCTCCCAGGGCAAGTGCTCCGTAGGTGCTGACGCCGTTGTAGGAGATGACCTTGGCGGTGTGTTCCGGGCCGACGCTGGAGATTCCCCAAAGCGTCGCGCCAGTGGAACCCAGGCTTTCTCCGATGCCCAGCACGAGGCGGCTGACGATAAGAATGACGAGGCTGAGCCATGCGGGATTGCGGTTAAGCGCTGCGGCGGAAAGCAGCAGGACGCCGCTTGCGGTGCAGGCGGCCATTCCCCAGAGAACCGAGATCTTTGCGCCTTTGCGGTCGGAGATTCGGCCAGCCCACGGACGGCTCAAAAAGGTGGCGATGTACTGGATGCTGATGACCGTGCCGGCAAGAGATGCGGGATAGCCCATTCGAAGATGGACGTATTCTGGCAGGATGGCCAGCGGCAGACCGATCGCGAGATAGACCACGAAACTGAGAGCGGTAAAGCTGATGATATGCCTCGCGCTCGCATCCGAAGACACGGGGGACGCGGCGGATTCATCACTAACCATTTCATTTTGCATAATTTAGGGGACGGACGGGCAATCTATTTCCTTCTCTCAAGTATAACGGAGACGCAGGTCCGAAGGCGCACCATGCGGAACCCCGCGGGGTACTGAAGAGATGCTTTAGCGAACCATCAGAAAGCGGATCAGGGCAATCACAAATGCAAACAGGAATCCGTACGCGAAGCTCTCGATCTGAACGGGAACATGCCCACGCTTTCGAGCCCCGCGTCCGATCGCGGCCATCGCGAGGCCAGTCAGCAGAGGGCTCAGGAGCAGACTGATTCCGTGCAGCTTCGACGGGTGAACGAGCGGGTGCGGAAAGACAATCGCGCTCAGGAAGCCCAGCAGGAGATCCAACAATGACAAGCAATGTTGCCGCGCGCATCGGATTTTCGCGCCGCGCCCTTACGCTGATATGCCGCAGCGCGCGGTACGCGCCGGCGAAGAAGGCGCCGAGAATGAACTCGAAACCCGCCTCCAACAACAGGTCCAGGATGAAGCCCAGGAAGTCTTCCATATTGCGTCGCGTTGAGGTTTCCCAATCATAAATCGCATGATGACAGGATCCGTTTCATGATTTCGGACTTGAGGCCTGAGGCATCCGAACGGCTCTCCATCCTTTCGGGACATTGGCCGTTCTTGGGAAGCACGGGGGACTTCTGAAGAGATACCACGGTGGTGTATTTTGTTGGATCATCCCCCAAGGAGGTCAGAGTATGGCAATCGGCGTACAACAGGATTTTCCCGGGACTACTCTCGAGCAATACGACCAGGTGATCCAGAAGATGGGATTTCGCCCGGGTGGGACCGGCGCCCCAGGCGGTCTCTTTCATTGGGTAACAAAGACGGATTCCGGTATCCGCGTGATCGATGTGTGGGAAAGCCGGGAGCAGTTTGAAAAATTCGCAGCCGACAAAATTGGCCCGATTACAGCGCAGGTCGGCCTCACTGAAAGGCCGAAGACCACGTTCTTCGAGGTTCACAATTTCCTGACCAAGGGCTGAAGCGGGGTACCCCAATTCCGGATTCCAAGGCACTTTTTGACGCTGTCACGTTGGTTCCCACTCTCGCATATCTTCATAAGCGGACCCCCTCGACAACGCGCAGGGCAGGCCCTGTCCCTCAGCGCATGACGAAGCCGCCATCCACCGAGATGGACTGACCTGTCACATAGCTCGCGGCATCACTCGAGAGCCACAGAACTGCATCCGCTATCTCTTCAGGGCGCCCAACCCGACCCATGGGGATGCTCTTTTCCATTTCCTTGAGCGCTTCACCCTGACCGCCCGCGACCATTTGATCGGCCATTGGTGTCCAAATCAGCCCCGGGCATACGGCGTTGACACGGATTCCCCGAGTCCCATATTCGAGCGCAGCACTCTTGGTGAACCCAATCACTCCGTGCTTCGCGGCGTGATAGATTCCACGCTCGGCGCCTCCCACTAGTCCTCCAAGCGAAGAGCAATTGACGATGGCACCGCTTCCTTGTTTGCGCATCTGCTGCAATTCAAATTTCATGCAGCTCCATACACCGCGGAGATTGATTCCCATTACCCGGTCATAGTCTTCGCGGGTGGTGTCGGCCGTCTCTGCAAGAACGTTTTGAACGCCGGCGTTGTTGAAGGCCACATCGAGCCGTCCAAAGGTGGCAACCGTCTGTTCCACCATCGCCTCCACCTGCGCGTCATCGGATACGTCACAACGGATTGCCCGTACCTTGTGACCTCTACTCGCGAGGTCTCTGGCTACGGACTGCACGGCTGCCTCATTCCAGTCCGCCAGCGCCACGGAGGCGCCGGATTCGGCAAAGGCTCTGGCAGTCGCAAGGCCCAGTCCTGATGCACTTCCTGTGACCAGTGCCACTTTGTTTTCGAAAGATATGTTCACAACGAGTTCCTCACTTTCAAACCTTAGCGCCAGTCGCACAGTCAGCGCTTTCCCGATCCTGCTAATTGTTTGCCTGATTCTGTCCGGCTTAAGTCGCGCCATGGCTCTTGGTGACCTTATCTGGTTCGCGCACCCGAATACTTCGCCTCGCTTGGTTGACGAAAGTGTGAGGTTGTGGTGTCGACCCCTGCTTTTGCAAGGGTGGGAACGGGAACGAGCGCGCGCCTGCATCATTCGACGGGCGCACTTTTTATGCATCGCCGAACATCCTGTCATTTCTTACAGTTGTCCGTGATTCGCCAGCGATGTAAGTATCGCCAATACGCGATGGCTTTAAAGCGCATTTGCTAAAGGTCCCCTTAGCTCCGTTTCCCGGCACGAGAAGCCCTGCGCTACGAATCATCTCGACGGATGGTCTGAGGCATGCCGACGCCTCACCAACTAACATCCTGATCACGTGCTGGAAACCGCCGGCAAGGACGGCACTCCTGTGAAAGAAGGAGCCAAATGGCTATTGCGAAGATCGAGACGCTGCAGAAATTTGATTTAGGCAAACCACTGGCATCGTGGGAGGAGCGCCATGACGCGGGAAAGAAACTGCGGGGCAAAGTGCCGCGCGAGTCGCATGGCAACTGGAAGCCAGGCAAGTCAAGGCCTGATCCACTTAAGTTGCTTGCGAAGAGCAACGAGGGCCGGCAGGCGGACCTGGTTCCCCTTCGCATGGGACGAATGGCGGCATCGCCTTTCGCGTTCTTGCGCGGATCGGCCTGCGTGATGGCAGCGGACCTTTCTACGACTCCGGTCAGCGGCTTGCCCGTCATCATGGACGGCGATGCGCATCTCAGCAATTTTGGGATGTACGGCACGCCTGCAAGGGAAGTCGTTTTTGATCTCAATGACTTTGATGAGGCGATTATCGGTCCCTGGGAGTGGGATCTGAAACGGCTGGCAGCAAGCGTCAACGTGGCGGGCCGCGCCAACGGCCTGAATCGCCGGGAACGCGATGTAGCGGTCAGGCGTTGCGTGGAAGCATACCGCTTCAACATCAATCGCCTGCAGACCATGGGCGTGCTCGACGTATGGTATCTGCATATTTATCCGGGGAAAACAAACCCCTTGACGAAAATAGATCCGAAGTCGAAAGCAGTCTTTGCCAAGACCCTGGCGAAGGCGCAGAGGACGGACAATCGCGCATTGCTGCCGAAGGTCGTCGATCGCAACGCCAAAGGAGAATGGAGATTCAAGGATCTTCCACCGGTGCTCAGGCCGCTTCAGGCTTCCAATCGCAAGATCATCGAAATACTCAATCGCTATGCGGAGACGCTATCGCCGGAACGCCGGTTTATGCTCGGCCGCTACCGCGTCGTCGCAGCGGCGCACCGTGTCGTGGGAGTAGGGTCGGTGGGAACCAGAGCCTACCTGGTATTGCTGCTGGGCAATGGTGACAACGATCCACTCTTTCTCCAGGTGAAGGAATCGGTCATGCCCGCCCACGCGCCCTACCTTCCGCCGCTGCCAAAGGAATACGCTCACAACGGAAAGCGCGTGGTGGTTGGCCAAAGGGCGTTACAAGCCTCCTCCGATCCGATGTTGGGTTACACGACCATCGATGGGCGCGACTATTACGTGCGACAGATGAAAAATCTAAAGGCATCAATCCCGATCGAATGGCTAACCGGGCCGGCGTTCAATTTCTACGCGTGGGGCTGCGGAGCAGTTCTCGCTCGCGCCCACGCCAGGACGGGAGATCCTACGCGGATCGCGGGCTATTGCGGGAACTCCCCGGTTCTGGATGAGTCTTTGGCGGAATGGGCCGAGGCATACGGCGACCAGACGGAGATGGATCACGGTGCTTTGCAGAAGGCAATCAGTCGCGGCAACGTAAAGGCGGATATGAGCTCTGAGGATGCGGGGTAAATGACCTCCGCTCTGGATGACAATTCACTTTTCTGATCGATTAAGTAGCTCGAATCTCGCATAGAAGAACGGCCACCCCGAAGGGTGGCCGTTCTTGTGTGCCGATCAGGAACGAACGGGTTAACGCTCGTTCTTGCGCCAGTTGATGAGATCGCCGAGGGTGGTGGTGGAGCTGGAGACCGGGGCCTTGTGGGCGTGGTCCTTGTAGTGCTCGACCTGCGCGCGGCTGGCTTCATGGCCACTGACTGCGCGGAGGCTGAGTCCCACCTTTTTCTCTTCGACGTTGATCTTGATGATCTTGAAGTCGTGCTCCTGGCCAACCTCGAGTTTCGAGGCCTCGCCCGGCGCTTCGCTGGCTTCCGAGATGTGGCAGAGGCCCTCAACGCCTTCGGCGATTTCAACGAAAGCGCCGAACTGCGCAGTGCGAAGCACCTTGCCGTGGACCACATCGCCGACGCGGTGGGTCGCAAAGAAGCTCTCCCACACATCGGGCTGAAGCTGCTTGATGCCGAGGCTGAGGCGGCGGTTCTGCGGCTCGACGCCGAGAACGACTGCCTTGACCTTTTCGCCCTTCTTCACGATCTCAGAAGGATGCTTGACGCGCTTGGTCCAGCTCAGGTTTGAGACATGGACCAGGCCGTCGATGCCGTCCTCGATTTCGATGAAAGCGCCGAAATCAGTGAGGTTGCGAACGCGACCCTCTACCACGGTTCCCGCGGGATAACGCTCCGTGAGGTTCTCCCATGGATTCTCGAGAAGCTGCTTCATGCCGAGCGAGATACGGCGGTCGGCCGGGTTGACGCTGAGGACAACCGTGTCGACCTCGTCGCCGGGCTTGACCAGCTTGGAGGGGTGCTTGAGGCGCTTCGACCAGGTCATCTCAGAGAGATGAACGAGGCCTTCGATTCCCTGCTCGAGTTCGACAAACGCGCCGTAATCCGTAACAGAGAGTACGCGGCCGTGGACTCGTGCGCCAACCGGGTAGCGCTCCGCGGCATCCAGCCACGGATCCGGCGTGAGCTGCTTGAAGCCGAGCGAGACGCGCTGCTTGTCTTTGTCGAACTTGAGCACCTTGACCTGGATCTCGTCGCCGACATTGACCAGATCGCGGGGATGGGTGAGGCGTCCCCAGCTCATGTCGGTGATGTGGAGGAGGCCGTCGATGCCGCCGAGGTCAACAAACGCACCGTAGTCGGTCAGGTTCTTGACTGTGCCGGTGAGAACGGCGCCCTCGCCCAGATGCTCGAGAGTGGTGGAGCGCTTGGCGTTCTGCTCTTCTTCGAGGATCTCCTTGCGGGAGACAACGACGTTGCCGCGCTTCTTGTTGAGCTTGATGACGCGGACTTCGATCTGCTGGCCGAGATAGCCGTCGAGGTTGCGCACCGGACGGATCTCAAGCTGCGAACCCGGCAGGAATGCCTTCATGCCGATGTCGACGGTCAGGCCACCCTTGACGCGGCTGACGACGGTGCCGATGACCGGAGTCTTGTCGTTGGCGTGCTTCTCGATGGTGTCCCACACGCGGAGGCGCTGGGCCTTCTCAAAGCTGACGAGATAGCCACCTTCAGGCTCCTCGCGCTCGATTACCACGTCAATGACCTCGCCGGGCTGGAACCTGACTGCGCCGGTGTGGTCGGTGACCTGCTCGATAGGTACGAGACCTTCTGACTTGAGGCCTACATCGACCACCAGATGCTTCTCAGTCTGCTTGATGACGGTGCCGGGAACGACCTTGTCCCCGTACGCTTCGACAGCAGCAGCTTCAGCGGCCTGCTCGCGCTCAAAGGCTTCGAGGGCGGCTGAGAAATCTTCATTGGAATCGGCGCTGTGGTCGGCCGAGGCTGCAGGAGCGTGAGCAAAATACTCGGGCTCTGCAGGGGCGGCCTGGGCTGCAGGCTCGGTTGAGGCATCGGCGTCCATCGCGGGCGATTCGGCAGTATGTGCTTCGGCGGTCTCGGGGTTGGACGTGGATTCGGACGAAGGAGCGTCGAGCTCCGTCGCAGGATCGAGGGTTGGAGTTTCGAGTTCGGTGTTCAGGGTTATGCTCTCGGGTTCGGGATTGAGGACGTTTGGCATGACAGCAGCTCCGCGATTCCAGGGGGCCGCCGGCGGTATTGCTGTCGGCGGATGACATCCTAAGTCGCGATCGACGTGGATGCCGATACCGGTGACTCCGGCTGCACGGGGCCTGTAACAATGGCGTCTACTCGAGAGACGGAGCTTCACGCCAGAGAGCTGGCTGGAAAGCGACTCGTCTCCTTGGGAAACGCCAGGCAGGCAACGGCTGGCTGGAGGGCGGCCGCAGCTAACTGCTGGAATCGGCGCAGGAAGCTACGCTTTCAAGTGTAGCAACTGTCAGATTTTCGAGTCAATGAAACCCTTTCAGGCTTTTCCGGCGTCCTGGGAACCTTTGCTTCTTTTTTGATGCAATAGGATGAGGATTCGACTCAGGTTAGTGGTCTCCTGTGATGCCTGATACAAGGGCGCCCGGAATCCGTTTTTTCTACGAATTTTGATTGAGGTTCCCCGATGAGACGCTGCCGCTGCAGGAGCGAAGAGCGAACTATACTTGGTGCGATGGAAGGGTAAGGCGAATGGATCAGCTCTGGAGCCCGTGGCGATTTGCCTACGTTACGACTGCCGACGGCGCGCCGAGGCCGGGAGTCCCGGCGCGGTTGAATGCGTGGCCGGGGGATCTGAGCTGTGTTTTCTGCAACTTGATGGCCAGCGTGGAGTACGCGATCAAGCAGGGGATGGCTGTCGATCAAGCTGAGGAAGCGGCCGGACTGGTGGCGCGCGGACAGCACTGCTTTGTGTGCCTGAATGCTTATCCGTACACGTCGGGCCATGTAATGGTGATGCCGTATGCTCACCTCGACCGAATCGCCAAGCTGGATCGCTCCACCGCCCACGAACTCATGGATCTCGCGCAGAGGACAGAGAGCGCTCTGGAGAGACTGTATCGGCCGCACGGGTTTAATTTCGGATTAAATCTCGGGCAAGCCGCCGGGGCCGGGGTCGCAGGCCACCTGCACATGCACGCGATGCCGCGGTGGGTAGGAGATACAAACTTCATGACTACGGTGGCGGAGACGCGGGTGTTGCCTGAGGATCTGGAGACGACGTGGAGGCGGCTGCGGGGAGCGTTTGCAGAGTTGGGCGAGAAGCGTATTTAGCGGGGTCGGCTGTTTTCCTCACCTGTTGGCGAAGCCAAGGATGGAACGGAAGTGCAACCGGATGATTGCCTGTTTTATGCTTACCCGCATCTTTATTTATTTCTTGCGCTGAGTCAGGGCTTCCAGGGAACGCGCAAATTCCTGCCACTCATCCACGGCGGGGCCGCCATTCGGTTTCGGGCCGTTCGGCTTGGGTGCGCCACCCGGCGGTGGCGGTGCAGCTGGGCGAGCGGTAGCTGCGGGACGTGGCGCAGCCGGCAGGGGAGCTGGGATTGGCCGAGACGTTGGAATGGGCTGCTGGGCAGCGGGTCGAGGTTGGGCGGTTGGTCGCGGTATGGCGGCGGGTTGGGGAGATGTAATCGGCCTCGGCACAGTGGCCGGGCGCTGAACGGGCGCAGGTGGGCGAGGCGCTGAAGCAGGCTGGGGGGTAACGGCTGGTCTCGGCGCTGGAATCGGTTGCGGTGTCGCGACCGGCGGACGAGCCGCGGCCGGCTGTGGTTTGGTAGCAGGACGAACTTCGGGGGCTTTTTGAACCGCCGGTGCGGTTTTTGCGGGTTCTTCGATCGGAGTCGCAGGCTGCGCGGGTTCCTGGAGGTTGGCTTCGAGTGACTGCAGCAGCTTCTGAATCGTCTCATCCGCGGATTCTGCGGGCGTGGGGGGCTCCTCTATTTCGAGGACCGGGCTGGTCAACCGAAGCATGGATGATGGAAGCGTTATCAATCTCGGCAGGGCTCTGAATCGGATTCTTTTTTTGGTGTTTGAGTTGCGATCGAAGGCGCCCCGCTTCGTCGGCAAGGGGCACGAGCTTGGCGACCTCAGTCATTTTCTGATCGAGTTGTTCACGGAGGGTAAACTCGCGGGCGTCGGCAGACTTGCGCGCCGCCTCGACGGCATCCTCGACCTGGGATTGCACATTGGAACGGCCCCAGACCCTGCCGGCAAGGAGACACGCAAGGGCAAGGCCCACCGCAACCGCGGCGTATATGATCGCAGTGCTTCCCATCCGTGCAGGACTCCCTATGAAAAGAGTACGTTGAATTCGAACGCAATTGCCTATTGGGACTAGAAGGATGATAAACCTTAGTAAGGATGGACAGTAGACAGCTTTCCTGCCACTTGCTTACCTGAGTACCAGCCCGTCAAGTGATCCTAATGCGCGGCTTCGGACGAATCGGGGTCTGAGGTGAGAGCGAGTTCGGCCTGATCCACTGCTGCCCGATCCAGAATCTTTCTGGGAATGGATTTGCTGGTGCGAATTCCGAGTTCCTTGAGCTTTTCCACCTGGCCCACAAGGTTTCCGGGGCCTTCCGCCAGCTTCTTCATGGCATTCGTAAAGTTCTGGTCGGCCTTGCGAATACCATCGCCGATCATGTCCATGTCGGTGACAAAACCTGCGAACTTTTCATAGAGCTTTGTGCCCCGATCCATAATTTCGCGGACATTGCGCGCCTGCCGCTCCTGCTGCCAGAGTACGTTCACGATGCGAATGACATAGAGAAGCGTGGTGGGGCCGACGAGCAGAATGTTTTGTCTGTAGGCATCGGCCCAGAGCTCTGCGTCGGCCTGGAGAGCCATAAGAAATGCTGGCTCGATTGGAACGAACATGACAACGAAGTCGGGCGATTCAATATCAGGAAGTTTGTGATATCCCGCCTTGGCCAGGCCCGCCACGTGGCCGCGCATGCTGGCGAGGTGGGCTTTGAGTGAAGCCTTCCGGGTGTCGTCGTCGGAAGCGCCAATGCAGTCGGTGTAGGCATTCAGCGAGACTTTCGAATCAATGACGAGATTGCGGCCGCCGGGAAGAAAGAGGATGATGTCGGTGCGGACGGAACGGGTGCGTTCTCCGTTATCGCCTTCAACGCCGGTAAAGGTCTGCTGGAAGATATACTGCTCGCCCTCGCGAAGACCTGCCTTGTCGAGCAGATCACGAAGAATGAATTCTCCCCAGTCGCCCTGAGTTTTCGCGGAGCCACGGAGGGCTGTGGTGAGATTGCGCGCTTCCTCAGTCAGTTGCTCGTTAAGGGTTCCCAGCGAGCCAATAAGCGTCTCTAGACGAGTAACTCCGGTCTTCGAGTCCGATTGGGCCTCTTCAACCTTTTTGCGGAAGTCTTCGATCTGCGTGCGAAGAGGTAGGAGGAGCACGTCGAGTTCTTTCTGGCTGCCTTCGGAAAACGATCTTGACTTGGCTTCAAGGATGTCGGAGGCCAGCACCTGGAACTGATCTGCGAGGGTTTTCTTCGCGGAATCGAGGAGTTCAACCTTTTCGGCCAGGTTTTTGCGCTCGTTCTGGAGGTCGGCCTCGAGCTGGCTGATTCGGGCGCTCAGGGATGACTCGCGGGCGGCATTTGCGCTGAGGTCCGTGCGAAGGCCGGAGATTTCGGCATTGAGCTGCCCGATGGTGCCGGCGCGCTCCGCGGCCAACGGTTCGAATCCGGCGCGTGCGGCGGACTCGGATTGCGATTGCATCAGCTGCTTTTGCAGGGCTCCGAGTGCATCGAAGGACTCGCGGTTGCGCTGCTCAAGCAGTTCCAGCTCGCGACGTGTAGAGGCGGAACGGATCAGGAAGCCGAGGACGACACCGGCGATGAGGGCGATGGCCACAAAGAGAGCCTGCATGAGTGAACTTTGCCTCTTCGCCTAATCTACGCCTTTTGGGTGTGAAATTCTCGGGCGATACTCGGGAAATTCAGGACGAGTGACCCAGGAGTTACGGACAGCCGGGATTCGACGCTAGGTGACTGATTTTATTTCCACTGGGTCAGCTTTACACGCCGAAGTGCGCCCATTAGACTTGGAGATTCGGGGCCGAGCGAGAATCTGTGTGCGCGGCAATTGTGCAAGTGTGCCGTCTGCCGGTATTGTAGGCAGGCGGTAGTTGATTGAATTTTGGTCTTCGGAGAGATGTTCCGGGGATGGCAAAGGAAACAGGAGAATCAGGCATGGCGGTAGAAGAGAAGGTAAAGCAGATCATCGTCGAGCAGTTGCAGGTGGACGAAGCCGAGGTCACGCCCGGCGCAAGCTTCCAGGAGGATCTGGGCGCAGATTCGCTGGACGTTGTGGAGCTTGTGATGCAATTTGAAGAGGCGTTCGACCTCGAGATTCCCGACGAGGACGCTGAAAAGATCAAGACCGTCAAGGACGCGATCGAATACATCGAGAAGAACGAGAAGACCGCGAAAGGCAAGTAGCCGGTGAATCGAAGAGTTGTGGTCACTGGCCTCGGGCTGGTGTGCGGTGTGGGCAATACCGCACAGGAGGTGTGGGAGAAGCTGGTTGCCGGCGCCAGCGGAATGGCGCCGATCACAGCCTTCGACACCACCGGATTTCCTGTCACCTTTGCCGCCGAGGTCAAGAACTTTGACCCTCTAAATTTCGTCGACAAGAAGGAAGCGCGCAAGATGGGGCGCTTCATTCACTTTGCCTTTGCGGCTACGCATGAGGCGCTGTCGCAATCTGGCTTGAAGATCACCGAAGACATTGCCGACCGCGTGGGCGTGCTCATCGGGTCCGGCATTGGCGGATTCGAAATCATCGAGCGCGAACATGCGAGTCTCCTTCAGGGCGGCCCCCGCAAGATCTCTCCTTTCTTCATACCCGCAACCATTGTGAACATGGCGGCCGGGCAATTGAGCATTCGCTACGGAGCGCGCGGGCCGATCTCGGCCACGGCAACAGCGTGCGCAACCAGCGCGAACTCCATTGGCGACTCCGTGCGCATGATCATGCACGGGGATGCGGATGCGATGATTGCAGGCGGTTCGGAAGCGTCTGTTACCCCACTCGCGGTGGGCGGCTTTGCAGCCATGCGCGCGCTCTCTACGCGCAATGATGAGCCTACCAGGGCAAGTCGCCCATTCGATAAGGATCGCGATGGATTTGTGATCGGCGAGGGAGCGGGCATCCTCATCCTCGAGGAATTGGAATTTGCGAAAAAGCGCGGCGCAAAAATCCTCGCCGAGGTGACCGGCTATGGTATGAGCGCGGATGCGTATCACATGACCGGGATCGCTCCAGAAGGAGCCGGTGCGCAGCGCAGCATGCGCGCCGCCCTGAAAGACGCCGGCATCCAGCCGGATGAAGTGGGCTATATCAACGCGCACGCAACTTCCACACCAGCCGGCGACGGCAACGAATCGCGCGCGATCGAACTTGTGTTCGGCGAGAATGCGCTGAGCCACAAGCTGAAGATCAGCGGCACGAAGTCGATGACGGGGCATCTGCTGGGCGGCGCAGGGGGTCTGGAAGCAGGCATTACGATTCTGGCGCTCATGAACCAGAAGCTTCCTCCGACAATCAATCTCGATAATCCTGATCTCGACTGCAGGCTCGATTACGTGCCTAACAAGGCCATCGATCACAAATTCGATGTCGCCTTGTCGAATTCGTTCGGATTCGGCGGGATCAATGCGACGCTGATCTTGCGGAGATGGACTGAATAGAGGTCGGCAGGGATCAGAGAACAGAAAAAACAACGGCGCACATCTTGGGATGTGCGCCGGTTTGTTTTTGCGGATTGATTGATTAATTGAACGCTGCAGCCAGGCCTGCACCCACGATGACGACCACTGCCCACCAACCGAAGGAGGCAATGTAGCCGGAGGTGCGTTTCGTCCCGGCGACAATCGCAGTGCCGATGCCCACGAGAACTAAGGTCCAGATGGTGACGAAATCAATCGAGGTAGCAAGGCTGTACAGACCGGCGTTGATGTCAGTGGGCAGAAAAGCGCCGATATTTGTGGGCGCAAAATTCTTAATATTGAACGATTCCGGCGCAGCTCCAGCGAACAGCACCACAATTCCCAGGAGCGTCTTTATACAAGAAGGGAGCATCGCGTACATCCATACCGCAAAGACGCTTCCGAACTTGGCCTTGCCGCCAAAGCCGAAGTTGATCGTTCCCAGGAGAACTGCCGAAATGACTGCTCCCATAAGCAGAACGAAGATCGGGGTCGCGAGAAAAACGCCCTGGGTAATGGCAGTGGAGATCTTCATCTGTTGCTCGCGCTGCTCGGCACTCAGGCCCGCCATTCGTTCTTCAGCTTTCGGGCTGAGCTTGATCTGGTTCTCGCTCACCTGGCGCATACCAACCTTGGAATTCACGGCGCCATAAAAGGCAAAGCCAAGAACCACGTAAATGATGAACGGCAGCCACCAACTGCGATTGCCGTTTCTAATGTCGTTGAAGGTTCTGGAGGGAGCCGTGAAGATGGAGGTGAGACGCTGGCCCTGCGAAAGGCCCGGGGCAACTTCCACTGCCGGCGGCTGAACCACTGGATCGCTCATAGTCGTAAGTCCTCGTAAACGTGCAGTCGAGACGCGAACGCGGTAGAAATCGCGTTCGCGCCGATTGTAGCGCGTCAGACTCGGATAGGGAATGAATTTGCTAAAGGGTCGCTGGGCGCTGCCTGCTCTGGCCGCAGCAGGTTATTCGTTTCTGCTCGCCGCATCATCCGTGATTGTCGCCGATGAGGGATCAGGCGGTAGTGTTTGAGGCACCGGCGCGTGGTGAGGCTTTCCGGGAGCAGACGCCGGAGCGTAGCTCTTGTAGACAGTGATGTGGAAGCAGCGCTGCCGAAATTCTTCCTCAACGTCAATGACACCCGCGGTCTGATAGGCGAAAAGATGGTCGCGCATCCACTGCATCTGGGTGCGTGAGAGACCGGATTTGGCGATATCGATGGTAGCCCCTGTCAGATGAGGGCTGACGACATCGCCTTCTGCATCAGCGGCATTGCGGTTGATTCGCATCAGCCGCTTTTGATACTCAACCGTGCGCACGGCGGAGCTGACCACGAGCGGCCTATGGAACTTGGCTTCATAGGCGCGTGACAGATCGCTAAGAAAGTCGGCGGTCCAGGGACGGCAGTACCGGCGATTCTCCGGCAGGGCGGGATTCACCAAAAGGCCGGCGGATTCCGGAACGCGGATGAGCTGGCCCCGTGCGATCCTGTCTTCGAGGTCCGAGTCGTCTTCGATTCGTTCAAGGTATTCCTGCTCGGAACGTTCGTTCTGTCGAATGAGCGAATCGCGCGTGCCGCGAAGAGCGTAGCGCCCATACACGCGAGGAACATTCAGGCCGGCGATCTCCACCGTGCCTGCAGAAGCCGGAGACGATTGCGTAGCCGGTGGCTCCTCGAGCGGGTTGCCATTTCCCGCTACGGGCCTCGACGCGTCTGCCGGTTCCGGCGCCTCGTCGCTCTCAGCCACTGAGGACTGCGAAGGCGAATCAGGCGAAGGGGACTGCCCCAGCCGAGCGGCCTCTCCGGCGCGCCGATCTGTAGAGTTTGCCGCGAGCCGATCTGTAGAGTTTGCCGCGATAGGATCGGTTGAGTCGGAAGCGGAAACGCCCTGTTCGCGTGCTGGCTTCGGCACCGCTACGCTGGCCACGGGCACGAAATGAGCGTTCGACTGGGAGTGTGCATAGCCGGTGCGGCGAACTCCGGCCGAAGAGAGGGAGCGGCGGCTCGAGGAAGAGAATGAGCGGCGGCTCGCCGAAGAGACGGAGCTGCGGCTCGAGGAACGCGGTCTATGTGTGGCTGTGCGACGAGAGCCAGATTGCGAGGGCCGTCTGGATTTCGACGTGCCGGAGCGGCGCGACGACGTTCTGGCGGCGCGCGAGGAAGGGCTGGTGGAACGGTGGGCACGGTGGGTCGCGCTGGCGCCCAGGTCGGCGTGCGAGGGATTACGCACGGGAGCTTTACCTGCAGCCCCGGAGGAGGATGCGAGGAACGGAATCACTAAAACTGCGATTACAGCTATACGCACCATTGGAGGTACGCGGAGAAACCAGAGCATCACCAGTGTAAGACGTTGCGAAGGGGATTTGGAGTGCTGTGGATGGTTCAGATTCGTCCGATAAGTTTCGCTATCAGGTAACCCGTCTTCGCGAGATCGAAGCTGACCCTGCACCACCGATGGATGGAGTAAGTGACTCATTTTGTTCAGCTAAACCTCCATCTAGAATCAGTTAACCCGAAAGGAAACAAATAGTTCCGCGTTTCTCCCAGATGATTCGGTGCACATAGTGAGATGCGAGGGCTCTCGCCAGCAGTTGGCGCTTCCACCCATCTTACTGAATCAACGTTCCCTGTTCGTCTTCCTTTCCGTTCACTTCTTCTGACGGGATGATGACGGCGGCGGCCACCTTGTCGTCGGCTTCGAGGTTCAGGAGGCGCACGCCCTGGGTGTTGCGGCCAGCGGAGCGGACGGTGTTGGTATCGATGCGGATGATCTTGCCCCATTGGCTGATGACCATCAGCTCTGAGGTTTCGTTCACCAGCAGTATAGAACTGGTCTTGCCAACTTTGGGAGTGGCCTTGAGATTCGTGACTCCCTGAGCACCGCGCGCAGTGAGGCGGTATTCGTCGACGTCAGTGCGTTTGCCGAAGCCGTTCTCAGTGACGGTGAGGATGCGGGACTGGGTGACGCAGAGTTTCTCGTCGAGATCCTTCAGCGCACCCCATGCATCTTCGACAGCCTTTTCGGCTTTCTTGTCTTTCTCTTTCAGCTTTTCGTTCTCTGGATCACCGTTGCGGCGGTCTTCGCGAGCCTTCTGCAATAGATCCTTCGCGTCAGAGTAGGCCTTGCGCAAGGACTTGAGCTTGTCGGTGAGATTGCGAGCCTTGGCGCAATCATCGCGCTCCTTGTCGCGCGCTTCGTCGGAGTCGGTGATTGCCGCCCCGATCACGTAATCGCCCTTCTTGAGCGAGATGCCCTTGTTGCCGGCAGCGTTGCGGCCCATGGGTCGCAGGCCAATCCCATTACGTTCCGCGTCATACTCTTCCTGGAAGCGGATCGCCATGCCTTCACGGGTGGCGATGAAGATGGTCTGCTTGCCGTTGGTGAGGCCGGCGGTAACAAGGTCATCATCCTTGTCGAGATTGATGGCGATGATGCCGCGTGCCATGACGTTGGAAAAGTCCTTCAGCGGGGTCTTCTTGACCACGCCGTTGCGCGTGGCGAAGAAGATGTACTTGCCTTCCTCTTCAAGATCGCGGACCGGCAGAATGGTGCGGACGTTTTCGCCGGGCTGGAGGCTGAGCAGGCTCGCTATCGACTTGCCTTTGCCGGCGGCGCCTACGTCGGGAATCTCGTAGACCTTGAGCCAGTAGACCCGTCCTGTATTCGTAAAGCAGAGCAGGTAGGCATGGGTCGAGTCGATGATGAGCTGCGAGACAAAATCTTCTTCGCGGGTCTTCATGCCTGTGCGGCCCGTACCGCCGCGGCGCTGCTGGCGATAGATGGAAATTGGTGTCCGCTTCAGATAGCCCTGGTGCGAAACCGTGACGGCGACTTGCTCGTCGGCGATGAGGTCTTCGAGCTGGATCTCGGCTGACTCATCGATGATCTGCGTGCGGCGCTCGTCGCCATATTTGTCACGAACGGCTTCGAGTTCCTTGATGATCACGTTGCGCAGCTTCTTGTCGCTGGCGAGGATGGATTCATACTCGGCAATCTTCTCGCGGATTTCTTTCATCTCGTTCAAGATTTCGTCGACTGAGAGCTGGGTGAGGCGATAGAGCTGCAGTTCGAGGATCGCATCGACCTGGCGGAGCGAGAGGCCGCGTTCTTCGTTTGGTAGGCGCTCGCGGTCGAGATTGACGACAATGTCTGTTCCCTTGCCCCATGCGTACAGGTTCTCTCGTGCCTCGGCGCGCGAGCCGGAAGCGCGAATGATCTTGATGACCTGATCGAGATTGTCGAGCGCGATCTTGTAGCCTTCAAGGATGTGCTCGCGTTCGCGGGCCTTGCGCAGCAGGTAGACGGTGCGGCGCTGCACCACATCGATCCGGTGATCGACGAAGGCGCGAATGGCAGCATCAAGTCCTAGTTCCTTCGGCTGTCCATTGAGAACCGCAAGCAGGATCATCGAGAAACTTTCCTGCATCTGCGTGTGCTTGTGAAGCTGATTAAGTATGATCTCCGGTTGCGCACCGCGCTTCAGTTCGATGACAATCCGCATCCCGTCGCGATCCGATTCGTCGCGAACATCGCCGATGTCGTCGATGATTTTCTCTGTCACCAATTCGGCGATGCGCTCGATGAGCTTGGACTTGTTGACCTGATACGGGATCTCCGTGACGATGATCGCCTGTTTATCCTTTGTCACATTCTCAACCGCCGCCTTTGCGCGCATCATGAAGCGGCCACGGCCTGTCTTGTACGCCTGAGCGATTCCTGAACGGCCGTACAGGAAGCCCCCCGTCGGAAAGTCTGGGCCTTGAACGTGCTTGAGAACTTCTATAAGTCCCGCTTTGGGATTCTTCACCATTTCGATAGTGGCGTTCACGATCTCGGTGAGGTTGTGAGGCGGAATGTTGGTCGCCATGCCCACCGCGATACCACTCGAACCGTTGACGAGCAGATTTGGAATGCGCGTGGGGAGAACCGTGGGCTCCTGCGTGGACTCGTCGTAATTGGGGACGAAGTCGACAGTCTCCATATCGATGTCGGCCAGCAATTCGCCGGTGACACGCATCAAACGGCACTCGGTGTAACGCATGGCCGCGGGAGGATCGCCATCGACTGAACCAAAATTGCCCTGTCCATCAACGAGCGGATAACGCAGGGAGAAGGGCTGCGCCATGCGGACAAGCGTGTCGTAGATGGCGGAGTCGCCGTGCGGGTGATAGACGCCCATCGCCTGGCCCACGACCTTGGCACACTTGGTGTACTTCTTGTTGTACTCGAGGCCCATCTCGCTCATGGCGTAGAGCACCCGGCGATGAACGGGCTTGAGGCCATCGCGGGCATCGGGCAGAGCGCGTCCGATAATTACGGACATCGAATAGTCGAGATACGAACGCCGCATCTCGTCTTCGATATTGATCGGGATGAGATTCGTGTTATCGCGCGGTGGCGTACCGCCATCGAGGGGGAGCTGAGGGTTCTTATCGTCTGCCATAGAGGTCTTTGGGCCCGCCGAAGAGGCGGCAAAAAAGGCACCGGAAACGTAGGAGCGGATTTCTGCGGGCTACCGGTTCATTTTACCCTTTCCCACCCGCAATCAGCAACATGACCTTATGAGCTATAAGTTATTATTTTGCAGCGTTTTGCACGGAGTCTCTAAACAACCCGAGCAGGCGTCACAATACCGTCATTCAAGGTTCGATTTGCGGCTCAAAAATCGCTCTCGAAAAAGCCTCTAACGGGCTACCCTCCAGGGCGAGGTCGTGGTCCATTTTGCCAGCTCTGAGCGAGCCCAACTGTTCGATTTGTCCTGATGGCACGAGGTGCAAGGGTTCGGAATTCCGGACTTCTCCGTGTCATCAGGAGTGATGAAGCGGAAGGTATGAGCGGCGACGTAATTGTCCTTGATGGTCTGCTCGATGCGCGGCATGTGACACGCCGTGCACTGGCTTCCCGCGCTATTCGCGGCATGATGCGTATGTTCGCTGACCGTGCCGCGCAGGCCGGCTGGATTCTGCTTTGTGTGGCAGCCGAGACAAAGGCCATTGCCGCTTACAGGGAGATTGGATACGGCGCCGCTGTGGACCTGGTGGCAGTCGAAGCAGCGGATCTGGCGATGGTACATGTTGCTCTGCACAAAATCATTGCCCTGCATGCGGTTTTTATGTGACGTCTGATCGGCGAATTGGAAAAAATTCGTAACGCCAGGCTTCGTCTCCTCCAGCTGCCAGTAATCCGCAAGACGCTCTCCCGCTGTAAATCCCACTGGCCAGTCGTAGTATCGGCCTTCGATCGGGTTTTGCTTCGGGCGGCCCTGGCTGTGACACTGAATGCAGACATCGTTCGCTCGCACGAAGTCGAGTGTGTCGGGATTCACAATGTTTGTTCGTGTGGCGCGCGCCACGTGTTCGCTGCCGGGCCCGTGACACTTTTCGCAGCCAACATTCCATTCAGTCACCTTCTTCGTGTGCACGTCGTAGTTGACCGAGTGGCAGCCGTCACAGGTCGGTCCCGTCGGCCGATCGAAATTTGCAGGGCCGTAGTAGGGAACCCACCAGTCAGTTCCAGCCTCCACGTGATACGGAAGCCACTTCTTTTTCGCAACGTCCCATTGCGCAGGCAGCGGGTAATAGTCGTCCCCGCGTTTGGTGAAGTAACGCTGCTTGAAACGGCCGCCATAGGTGAACGCGACATCATCGAGCGTGAACGTGCGAACGGGATTGGGTTGCGTAAAGTCGCCCACCACGGCCTCGGGATGCTCTCGAGGATCAAGCAGGACGTTAGCCATGCGGCTCTTCTTCCAGCCGTTGTACTCGGCCAGATGGCAACTCTTGCACGCCTCCGAACCGACATAATGCTTTTCGGCAGACACCGTTTTTTGTGCAGCCGCGGAGGCATGCCGTTGCGCTCCGCCAAACATCGCGGCGAAAGCCAGCGAACCGACGACAATTAAAACCGTGCGCAAAGAGAACGCCTTCCGGGCCTCATGATAAAAGCAACGTGCATCATCTTCAAACCAGCCGTGGAAGGCTCATGATGCAAAGGGCTATCTGAAGAGCGACGAGTGATGCCGCGGCAGCGATGAAGATCCGGCCACGCTGCGACTCAAAGGCATCCGCAAACACTCCTCCAACAAACGTGAGCAGAAAGGGCAGTGCCCACAGCCATGGACTCGCCTGCACACCTTTTGCCACCAGGACAACAAGCACCAGGAAGCAGATCAGCGGCGCGGTATTACCGAAATATCGCGAACGACCGACACCGAGATATAAAAGACCCGCGGCCGCAGCCGCAATGATGATCCCCGCGATCGACGGCGTGGAAAAGAAGCGTCGAAGCGGTTCCAGCGAGACCGAGAGAAAGCCCGCAGACGACCGGAAGACGTAACTGAATGCATCGGGCGAAAAGCCGTAGCATGCAAACAGCATCACCAGGGCGCCGGCAGATGCGAGCAGAATCACGGGCAACATCTGGCTCCGTCGCCCCTCGCCAATCCAGAGCATAAGCAGAAGTCCCAGCAGCGCGGTTATGGGCAACGCGACAATATGCGCGGTCGCGGCAATCCCGATGACCAGGGTGAGCAGGATGATGCGCGGACGCCACTTGCGCCGGGGCCCCTGCATCGCGTGGGCGACGCCGATGCAGGTGTATATCCCGCCATAGATGCCGAGCGCTGCCAGAATTTCTGGATTCGGCGACAGGCATGCCTTCAGTACGGGCGGAGAGAAGCAGTAAAGGGAGAGAGCCACGTATCCGCCCATGTTGCCGTACAGCCGCCGCGTAACCCACCAAAGCCCGCCCCCCAGAACACACCCGGCAGCGAGAAAAGGAATTCGCAACAGCAGCAACACGTGTGTCATCTGGTGTCGCAACTCCCAGATGCTTAAGCCCGCGCTTCCCTCCCCTCCGGGGGTTTGGATTACGCGGTTTTCAGGCTTGCGAATGAGATCAAGACCCGCGCTGTGCCATCACGTTCAGCGTCAGCGGCAGGCCCGCCATGCGATAGGCGAGAATGCCATCCCGGATGTTGCCGCAGGAGGTGTAATAGCCCGCAAGGGGAGAGGGTTTCTCCCAGGTTTCGCGGCCACAGCGTGCATATTGATAGTCGGTGTCAGAGAGTGTCTGGTGTGCTGCAACCCAGAGCCCCTGGAACAAAAAGAGCGATAGGAGCACTGCGGCGATGCGCTGCGGCAGATTGAAGTGGAAGCGGCGAATACGCGCGAATCGATGGGTCATCAGGGAGCGTACAGACACTTCCAGTCTAAATGCCGCCTCCGGCTTGGCTACGCCCCTGCGCCTGGGATCAAGAACAGATCAGAAAAGCGAAAGCCACCGGTTGCGGTGGCTTTCGATGAATCTTTTAAGCTTGAACGCTCGAGGCCTCGATCATTGAACCGAAAGGTTCGCGGTGCCCGGAATTGCCTGCGTCCCGTCAGCGTTTGTATAAGCCGCGGTAATGATGGTTGAGCCGGGGGTCACGGCCGTTGCCCGGCCGGATTGGTCAATCGTCGCTACGCCGGTGTTGCTCGAGCTCCACGCTACCGGATTTGTCAACTGGGTCTGCGTCCCGGCAGCTGTGTACCCCGTTGCCGAGAATTGCAGCAATCCGCCCGCATTGAGAGGAGCTGGGTTAGTAGGCGACACGACCACGAGCGCGACATTGGTATTCGCGGCGCCCGGCTGCGTCACGTTGACTGACATGCTGCCAATGATGATGCCGTGGAATCCTTGTGTGCTGGCCGAAATCAGGATGCCCGAACAAATATTCTGGCCCGCTGTGATCAGGCCGGTGCTGCTGACCGTTACGCAATCCGGGGTTGCACTCGCCCAGTTCACTTCGCTCGTAATGTCCTTTGTCACATCCGCGTGATGTGGACGCGTGTAGTGTCCGATCGCCGTCAACTGGGTAGTCAGGCCCGCTGCCGCCAAAGTTCATTACGCTGGGAGTAACAACAATCGAGGTAAGTCCCGGCGAACTGCTGCAACTTGTAATGGGAATTAACGCTCCGACGAGTAACAGGGCACCCGACAACGAACCTTTACGCATACAATCTCCTGGCGTCTCCGCCGAACCGGCTTAGCTAACTTCTGGCCAGCCGCAAAAACGAATGAACCTTAGCGCCGCATGCCTGCCCTGAGCGGGTCAGTTCCTCATGTGGATTCAAAACCTGCAACTTACGCAACTACTTTCAACGAGCTCAGAAGCACAAACTCTCGGCACACCAAGACCTTAGTCGTGACAGGTCTAAGTAAGCGCGACAACAACCTCTTGAGAGGTGGCCCAAGAATACGGCAGTCAAGTCAGTGAATCAATAACAATATTGAGTCTGAGAGCCTTGTTTGTTACGCGCGTAACTAGCGAACATGAACAGGGTTGAGAGCAATTCGCGTTTCGGCGAGTTATCGTCACGCCGAGCTGTGGAGAGTAGTGCTTTTCATGGCAGTTGCATGAAATCCCGAAACCGGTTTTACCCCGGGTACCTGTAGCCGCTACACTGCTGGCATCATGGCAATTGCGCGCGACAACTCTCCCGATCGCCTCGTCAGCGCATCGCGGGCTGAGGAAGAGCAGGGTTTTGAACTGAAGCTTCGGCCCCGGTGGCTGAAGGAGTTTATCGGGCAGACGAAGGCCAAGGAGCAGCTTGCGATTGCGCTCGAGGCGGCCAAAACGCGCGGCGAGGCTCTGGATCATGTACTACTGTTCGGGCCGCCGGGGCTCGGCAAAACCACGCTCGCCACCATCATCGCCAATGAACTGGGTGTGGGTTTTCAGCAGACATCCGGACCTGCGCTTCAGATCCAGGGTGACCTGACAGCGATTCTCACCAATTTGCGCGACCGGCAGGTGCTCTTTCTCGATGAAATTCATCGCATGCAGCCTGTATTGGAAGAGAAACTTTACACGGCGCTTGAGGACTACAAGCTGGACATCATCATCGGTCAGGGTCCGGCGGCCCGCACCCATGTGATGGAGATCAAGCCTTTCACCTTCGTGGGGGCGACCACTCGGCCAGGCTTGCTGAGTTCGCCGTTGCGATCGCGCTTCGGCATCCTCCTGCGACTGGAGTTTTATACAGAAGACGACCTTCGCGTAATTGTGCAGCGCTCGGCTGAAGTGTTGGGGGTACCGATCGATGCGGACGGAGCTGCTGAGATCGCGCTCCGGTCGCGCGGAACGCCGCGTATTGCAAACCGTCTGCTGCGACGAGTTCGAGATTTTGCCCAGGTGCGAGGCTCGGGAACAATCGACAGGCCCACCGCAAATGCGGCATTGACAATGCTGGAAGTGGACGCCCATGGATTCGATGAAATCGATCGGCGATTGATGCTGACCATCATGCAGAAATACGATGGCGGCCCGGTTGGGCTTGGAACTCTGGCCGCGACTCTGGCGGAAGAAGAGGACGCGCTCGAAGAGGTGTATGAGCCGTTCCTGATCCAAATCGGTTTTCTGGATCGTACCCCGCGTGGACGCGTAGCGACGCGGCTGGCCTACGAACACTTTGGCGTTCCTGTGCCGGGAAGACAGGGCGGCCTGTTCTAAAAGCGCCGGAGCCGGCGTCGGATTCGCCGAATGAAAGTCCGCAAACACCTCAAATAGGTTTTCGCAAATCTCAGGAGTTGTTCTATGGCTCTTACTGAATCGACGATGCTGAAGCTTGGAACGACGGCGCCGGACTTTGCGCTGCCGGACGTGGTCTCAGGCAAGACAGTGCGACGGGATGATTTTCGCGGGCAGAAGGGACTTCTCGTTATGTTCATCTGCACGCATTGCCCGTATGTGAAACATATCGAGAAGGGGCTGGCAAAGCTCGGCAACGATTATGCGGGAAAGCTCGGCATCGTCGCAATCAGCAGCAATGATGCCAAAAACTATCCGGACGACAATCCGACGGGATTGCAGAAGCAGGCAGAGACCGTCGGATTCAAATTCCCTTATCTCTACGACGAATCGCAGACCGTGGCACGCGCATATGGTGCCGCCTGCACGCCCGATATCTACCTTTTCGACAAGGATTTCGAACTCGTCTACCGGGGCCAGTTCGATGGAAGCCGGCCGGGAAATGGCGTACCGGTGACTGGAAAAGATTTGCGGGCGGCACTCGATGCAGTGATACGCGGCGAGAAGCCGGATGCCGATCAGAAGGCTTCGATCGGGTGCAATATTAAGTGGAAGGCTTGAAAAGCAGCGGAGTTCACGGTGTTAGCAGCCGCCGGCTTGGTAAGCGGAGTTAGTATTTGCTCGCCCCGCTGACACCTTCTCGAAGCGAACGGCTAACCCCGCTTCAACGCTAATCGCAAATTCCCAGGCTCTTCAGATACGTTCGGAAGCGATCGCCGAATTCAGGACGCTTGAGCGCGAATTCTACGGTCGCCTGAAGCATGCCGAATTTATCGCCGGCGTCGAAACGCTTGCCTTCGAACGTATAACCGAAGACCTTTTCTTCTTTCAGTAGTGCCTTGATACCGTCGGTAAGTTGAATTTCACCGCCCGCTCCAGGCGTGGTCTGTTCAAGCAACTCAAAAATGCGAGGCGTCAGCACGTAGCGGCCAATGATGGCCTGTTTGGAAGGCGCGTCTTCGAGCCTCGGCTTTTCGACCATGCCGGTGCAGTTGTAGATCCGTGGATCGTCACGATCGGGAGAACCGGCAAGCACTCCGTATGCGGAGATGCCCGGCCCATCGACGGTCTGAGTGGCCAGAACAGAGCCGCCGCGTTCGTTGAAGACGTCGATCATCTGTTTCAGGCAGGGAACCTCGGCATCGATGACGTCATCCGGCAACACCACAGCGAATGGCTCGTTCCCGACCAGTTCCTTGGCGCAGAGCACGGCGTGTCCCAGACCAAGAGGTTCGCGCTGGCGGACGTAGCTGACGCGCGCCAGGGTCGACACGCCGCGTGATACCGCCAGCAGTTCCTTCTTGCCGCGGCGTTCTAGGGTGGCGTCGAGTTCGAAGCTATGGTCGAAATGGTCTTCCATGGCTCCCTTGCCCCGCCCCGTGACAATGATGATGTGCTCGATACCGGCAGCAACGGCTTCTTCCACGCCGTACTGGATGATCGGCTTGTCAACGAGTGCAAGCATCTCCTTGGGAATAACCTTGGTGGCGGGTAAAAAGCGCGTGCCAAGACCGCCTGCGGGGAAAACTACTTTGCGAACTTCTTGTTTCATTACGACCTCGTAAATCTCTGCGCCTTATTAGGCACTCAACGATTCCTGATTTGACCTGACGAGCCCTCGGGTCGGCTCTGCCCGTTGTGTGCTACTCAAAGCGTTGGCGAATTGTCACCGAGCATCGCCTCGCGAATGATTTTGATTGGCGGGAAGCCCTGGCGGAGGAATTGATCATGAAAATCTTGCAGCGAAAAGGCTGCTCCCTGCTTCTTCATAAGATCTTCGCGTAGTTTCAAAATTTCAAGCTTGCCAAGTGTGTAGTAGAGATATGTGGGGTCGCCTGCGCCGCGCTTGGCTTCGACTTGGGCGGTTTCCCTTGGCTGGTAGCCTTCCTTCTGGAAGAAATCGACGGCTTGCTCGTAAGTCATGTTCTCAGTGTGCATTTTGATGCCAACAATGAACCGGGCGTTGCGTAATAGAGCGTCCTGCAACTGTCCAAGTCGGAAGAACTTGGCCTCCCGTTCATCTCTGGCGCCCGTGCCCGGACGCCCATAACCGTTGTCGAGCATCATCTGTTCGGTGTAATGAGCCCAGCCCTCAATGTTGGTGTTGGCTTCAAGAATCTTCCGCACCCGGCTCGGCGCCTGAAGCGAATAAAGATATTGCACGTAATGGCCGGGATAGGCCTCGTGCACCGAGGTTGAGATCACCGTGCCGATATTGAATGAGTGCATGTAACTATCCACCTGAGCCGGCGTCATCGAGGGGTCAGGCAGGGTGACGTTGAAGTAGGAAGTGGTGGCATGCGTCTCGAAGGGGCCCGGTGAGTCCATGCTGGCCTGGGTGGTGGCGCGCATGAAAGGCGGCGTTTCCTCGAGGACCGGAGGCACATCCGAGGGAATCGTAACGATGTGGTGCGTGCGGATGAAGTCCAGCAGGCTTGTGAAGGTTGCCCGGAACGCATTCAGGAGTTGATCAGGCGCGGGATGCTGACGGCCGAGTTCTTCAAGGACCTCTTGCGGAGTCTTCGCTGGATCGAGCTCGCGGGCTACTTCGGCAAAGTGTTGCTGATTGCGCCGCATATCTGCGTAGCCAATCTCCAGAAGCCTGGCGATCGGCAGATCAATCATCTCGTCGTACTGCAGCTTCTTTGAAAATGTCTCCGCCCCGAGACGAAAATCCCCATTGGAGCGGGGAAGCAGATCGGTTTTGAGCCAGGAAAGATAGTCGACTAACGCTGCGATCACTTTCGCATTCGTCTGCGCAAATTCGGATTTCAGGGCGGGATCTTTTGCATCTTTGAAAGCGAGAGGCACGTCTTGCCGGAAGAAGCTGATAATGCCTGGGAGCTGTTCAATGGCGATCTCGGTAAAGATGCGAGGCGGGTTCTGCAGGTTTAGCCGGGCCTCGGCAATGAGGCCTGGCATTAGCTTTTCGCGTGCGATGAGCGAACGCAGGCGATCGTCGGCAGGTGCGAATTTGCGCTCCATAAGCGTAAAGGCAGCATTGGCGCATGCGCTTGAGTACTTGTCTGCGTTTTTCGCCCAGGGCCTTATAGTCTGAAGGTCAAGCAGGCGCGAGCGAATGTCGCTTAGAACCAGTTCCCGATCGCCACGCGTGGTCTGGTCCAGAGATGCCGGGGAAATACTGGATATACGCTGCTCGACTTGATTGAGCGCAGCGACTTCCGCATCGATCTTCGTGCGCGAGAAGTCTTCCAAGCTGGCATCGTACTGATGGTACCCGGCCACCGTGCCGGAGGTTGGCTGATACGGAAAATAGACCCGGTCGAAGTACTCATCCGACATTTGGCGAAACTGCTCTTGCGCGGTCTGCTGTTCGGCCTGGGCGAGCGTCATAGTCATAATGGCTCCAACAAGAAGTGCGGCAGCAATTCTCACGATTCCTCTTTCATGCATGAATCACGCAGTAACCGCAGCCGGAGTCAGCTTTTCAAGCAGATCGCGGATCTCCAGCAGAACATCATCCGGCCGAGTGGCCGTCATGGGAAATTTAAGCACGCCTTGTGGTGTGAACTGCGCGCCGCGCTTGGCGTTGCGCGCAACAAGCCTCATCAGATGCTGCGGATCGATGGCAGCCTTTTCGGTGAAGCGAATCTGCAATTCGGCGCGCTTGCGATCGATCTGCGCGATGCCCATTCGCTCGCACTCGAGACGAAGCGAGGCTGCTTCGAGAAGGTATACGGTGGAGTCGGGCAAAGCGCCGTAACGGTCTTCCATTTCGGCGCGTAGGTCGGCGACTGCCTTCTCGCTTTCTGCGCCGGCAATTTTTTTGTAGAGGCGCAGTCGCTGGTTCTCTTCCGCTACATAGCTTTCGTCTATTCGCAGGGCGATGCCAAGGTTCAGTTGTGTGCCCGGACGCTCCTCGCCTCCTTCGCCCTTGAGTTCCTTGACGGCGCCTTCGAGCATGGAGGTATAGAGTTCAAAGCCGACGGCTTCGATGTGGCCGCTCTGTTCACCGCCCAGCATATTCCCCGCCCCGCGCAGTTCAAGATCGAGAGCGGCAATCTTGAACCCGGCGCCCAGGTCTGAGAATTCCTTCAGGGCAGCTAAGCGCCGTCGGGCAATATCGGTGAGTTCGCGCTCCGGCGGAATTAGCAGATAAGCGTAGGCGCGCCGATTGGACCGGCCTACACGTCCACGAAGCTGATAAAGTTCGCTGAGGCCGTGGCGGTCCGCGCGGTTGATGAGAATGGTATTTGCCAGGGGAATGTCCAGGCCGTTCTCGATAATGGTGGTAGCAACGAGTACGTCGAACTCGTGATGCATGAAGGCCAGCATCACGGACTCCAGGTCCTTTTCTCCCATCTGTCCGTGCCCCACAACGACCCTGGCGGCGGGAACCATCTCCTGGATCCGTGATGCAATCTCGTAGATGGTTTCCACGCGGTTGTGGACGAAGTAAACCTGGCCGCCGCGTTCGAGTTCCACCTCGATTGCGGAGCGGACGAGCTTTTCATCGAATTTGGCCACAACAGTCTGAATCGCCATACGGTCTTTCGGAGGCGTCTCGATCACCGACATGTCGCGCAGACCAACAAGCGACATGTGCAGCGTGCGCGGGATCGGCGTGGCAGACATTGCGAGAACGTCGATCTCCTTGCGCAATTGTTTGAGCCTTTCCTTGTGCCGCACACCGAACCGCTGTTCTTCGTCGACGACGAGCAGGCCGAGATCCTGAAACTTGATGTCTTTGGAGAGTATGCGATGTGTGCCGATAAGGACATCGACTTTGCCATGTTCGACCTTTTCGACGATTTCCTTCTGCTCTTTCGGCGTCCGGAAGCGAGACATCATCTCGATGGTGATCGGAAATTGCGAGAAGCGCTTCTTGAAAGTTTCAAAGTGCTGGAAGGCAAGAACGGTGGTTGGCGTCAGTATCGCGACCTGTTTGCCGTCCTGCACAGCTTTGAACGCAGCTCGCATGGCAACCTCGGTTTTGCCATAGCCAACATCGCCGCATAGGAGACGATCCATCGGCGTGGTCGATTCCATATCCTGCTTCACCGCAGAAATCGCCGTGAGTTGATCGTCGGTTTCACGATAATCGAAAGAGTCTTCAAACTCGCGCTGGAAGTCGCTATCCGGCGAGAATGCCGTCCCCTGCGCGGTGTGGCGCTGCGCATAGAGCTTGAGCAGTTCGGCCGCCATGTCCTGCATGGCCTTCTTGACACGGGCCTTGGTCTTGACCCACTGCTGCGAACCGAGTTTGTTCAACTGTGGCGCTGGACCGGTATCCGTGGAACGATACTTCTGGATCAGGTCGAGACGCGTAAGCGGGACGTACAGCTTGGCCTGCTCGGCGAACTCGAGAATCATGAACTCGACAGAGAGACCGTCCTGAACAATCTCCTTTAGCCCCTGGTACTGCGCAATCCCGTGTTCGACGTGCACGACGTAGTCGCCCACGGCAAGGTCGCGGAAATCCGAAACAAACGCCGCGGTCTTGGACTTCTTCGGTTCCGGGCGAGCATGGATATCGGCATCATCGGAGAGATCGTTCGCGCCAAACAGGATCAGGTTCGCGTCTGGGAAACTGACGCCAGAGGCGATCTGCGTCCGCACGATGACGGGAACACGCATGTCGCCGGCCATGTAGCTGGCTTCCTCCAGCTCGGATCCATGCTGGACGACGCGGCTGCCGAAGCGATAGGGCACCTGGTACTCGCGGAGCATGGTCGCTGTCCGCTCGCCATCTCCCTGGGTGGGAACGGCGAGGACGATACGCTGCTCGGCCGCCATTAGATTCCTGAGCTGCTCCACCAGTGCAGGAATCGAGCCATGGAATCGCAGGGTTGGCCGCGAGTTCACCGCGATTTCACCGAGGGTGTTGTCTTCATCCAGAACATCTACTGCCCCGAGTTGATCGAGATCGAGGCCGTGGTGAGATTCGAGAGTCGCTTGCAGAACTTCGGGCCGTAGGTAGATGTCTTCCGGACGGATCAGGTTGCCGATCCCACTGCGCTCGTGCCGCTGCTCCACCTTGTTCCACCAGCGATCGATCTGGTTTCGCACCATGGCGGGCTCGTCGACGAAGAGCACGAAATGCGGCAGCAGCTTAAGCAGATGTTGCTCTGCCCCCGCAACCGAGGCAAAGAACTCCCATCCGGGAAAGACGCTCACGCCACCCGCCGCGGCCGCCTCGATTGCCATCTCGTCTTCTTCGATTCACCTTCTTCGGCTTCGGCCACTTGGACTCGCTGCTTGCTCAGGCGGGCATGCACTCCGGCGAGAAGGTGCTCCGTGACGGGAGTTTCCGTCAAAGGCAGAAGTTGCGCCTCGTCAAGGCCCGCCTGCGAGCGCTGCGTCTCAGGATCGAACTTCCGAATGGTCTCGATCTCGTCCCCAAAGAATTCGATGCGCACAGGCCGGTCGGCTTCCGGAGAGTAGACATCGAGGATGCCCCCGCGCCGCGTGAACTGGCCAGGCATTTCGACCAGGTCCATCTGCGTATAGCCGACGCTGGCGAGGTGCGCAGTAAGGATTTCGACATCCAGCTCTTCACCGCGGCGCACTGTAACAGCCAGGCTGGCGTAGTAATTGCGATCGAAGAGGCGCATGGCCGCGGCTTCGGCGGGCGCGATCAGGATGGAGACGCCTCCCGTGGCCAGCTTGAACAGTGCCGCGGCGCGCTGCTCCTGCACGTCGGGGTGCGGAGAAAGGTTTTCGAACGCGAGCACGTCGTGAGCCGGGAGGCGGACCACGCGGTCAGGATCGACCGCCCCGGTCAACTCACATCCGGCGCGCAAAGTAGGTTCGAGAGACTCGGCGGCCTTATTGTCTGCGACAACAACAATGACCGGATGCTTGGCCGCGCGTGCCAGGAGCGGGAGATACAACGAACGGGCAGTATTCGTGAGTCCGGACAGACGGCGACGCCCGACACCTAGCGAGAGGTGCCTGCGAACGCGATCAAACGAGGAGGACTGCTCCAGCTCCGCGAAAATCTCGCGGACAAACGGGAGGATCATGCAATTTCCAGTTTACCCGACGGCGGCACTGCGCGGAACCGCGCTTCCAGGAGATCGCGCTTGATTCCGGAGCCCTAGTCGGCCCTTTGAGGAGCGGCGGCGGGTACTCTCGACGCTTCGCCGTACACGAGCACTCCGCCCAGGGCCATGGCCCCGGCGATGGCCCATAATCCGGCCGAGAAGCGATGAGTGACCCCGTACAGCCAGCCCATTGCAGACGGGCCTGCAAATGCCCCAACTGCGCCAACGGAGTTAACGAGAGCAATAGCGGCCCCTGCGGCCTTACCGGTCAGGCGGCTTGCGGCAAGGCTCCAGAACATGGGAAGTGACGCAAGAATGCCCATAGCAGCTAGCGTGAATCCCGCTACTGCGGCGAAAACAGAATGAGCGAGCCCCACGAGGATAAAACCAGCGGTGGCGGCGAGAAATAGATACGGCAAAGCGCGGAAGCTACGACGCCGGCTGGCCCACAGCATCGCGAGCATTCCAAAGCCGAAGGTCGTGGCTCCCCACCAGCCAGTGGAAAGATGGGATGCGCCCACCGTGGTAAGAATCTTCGGCAGCCAGAAGGTCAGGCCATAATTGCCGCTGCTCCACAGGAAGTAAATGACGCAATCCCGTATGACGTGTGCGGTCTGACTGCCGGACTGCTGTTGGACGACATCTTCGCATTGCAGATCGCTCGCAACCTGGCCCTTCTCTGCTTCTGTGAGCCATGCGGCCGACCATGGCCCGTCGGAGAGAACGCACAAGGTGGCAAAGCCCAGCAGGACTGCCGGAAAGCCCTCGATAAGAAAGAGCCACTGCCAGCCACGCAGGCCTGAGACGTTCTCGAGCAAAAGGATGTGCGCCGAGATAGGCGATCCGATCGAGTTGCACAGTGGCACGGCGAGCAGGAACAGAGCCAGTATGCGCGTACGCTGGCTGCGCGGCATCCAGAAAGTGAAGTAATAGATGACTCCCGGATAGAAGCCGGATTCCGCAATGCCGAGCAGAAAACGAGCGAGAATGTAGGTCGTCTCGCTGTGCACGAAAGCGGTTCCCATCGACACGAATCCCCAGACGATCATCAGAATCGAGAGCCAGCGGCGGGCGCCCATTCGTGCAAGGACCAGATTGGCCGGAACCTCGAACAGACAGTAGCTGAGAAAGAAAACTCCCGCCGCAAAACCGTATTCAGTCTCGCTGATGCCGAGATCGCGATTCATGGTGAGCGCGGCGAAACTGATGTTTACGCGGTCGAGAAACGCGACCATGTAGAGGAGCACAAGGAACGGAACGAGCCGCCACGCAATCTTGCGGTAGAGCGGACTCATTGGCGAAGGGTCACCTGGCCGGGGCTCCTACGAGGCTGAACAAGATTACACGCTAGTGAGGACGGCCGGGAAGGATGAAGTGTTCGGCGCACCGCGGCTCGTAGGCATCGCCGGGTATTTTGATCGCGCTGTCAAAAGGAGCTGGACTGCCATCGATCAGGCGCTGCGAATAGAGCGCGCGGGCGCCGCAGGTACAGTAGGCCATGCACTCCGTGATACTCCCGCCGTAAGCGTTCACGAGCCAGCTCAGATTGAGCATCTCCCCGAAGGGCATGGCGCGGAAGTCTAGATCGAGACCGGCGACGAGAACATCGTGATTGGCATCCAGCAGATTCTTGGTGAACAGAAAGAGCTCGCTGACAAACTGGCCCTCGTCGATTGCGATGCACTCTACCCGCTTGCCAATCTCCTGTTCGATGTCCGCAATCTTCTCGAGAACGGGCCAGGGATTAGCGGAGTTGAATTCGAGCGCCTGCATGCGGGCATGCCCGTTCGGATTCCTGCTTTCTACCAGGCCGGGACCACCTTTGGTGTCGTCAGTCGGCTTGAGCACCAGCACGTACTGCTTGGCGTACTGGCGGCGCATTTCGGCTCTCCGCAGCAGTTCGGCAGTCTTGTTGCTGCGCATCGGCCCCATCATCAGTTCGATCTTGCCCGGCACTTCGATTACACTCCGTCAAAGAAAAAAATGTCTTCCGGGTTCTCATGATACTTCCGTGAACAGCTTCCTTGCCGGACCAGGGAATGCCGCGAACTATTCGCCTCCCAGCGCCTTGGAGAAAGCGTAGAAAAACTGAAGTGATTTCCCGTACGAATCCACCGGCAGCCGCTCGTCCTGTCCGTGGGCCCGGTCATCATCGCGCTCGAGGGCTATGGCAGAGTACCCATAGGAGGGGATGCCGGCCTGCGCAAAATAGATTGAGTCACTGGCGCCGTTTTCCATCACCGGGGTAACGGGGATCCCGGGCCATATCTGGTCGGTAATCTGGGTCAGCGGACCAAACACCTCCTGGATCGGCGGAGGGGGAACAATCGCCTTCCGTTCCGGAGCAGTGCCGGACACTTCACCGGCATCCGAAACGTATTTCACGCTGAGTTTTGGATCCTCAAAGACTTTAATCAGCTGCTGACGAATCTCTTCGGGCGAATGGCCGGGGAAAATGCGGCAATTTACGTTGGCCATGGCAGTTTGAGCGAGCGCATTGCGGGCGTGGCCGGCCTTGAGCATCGTTACAACGCAGGTTGTGCGGAAATTCGAATTAAAATCGGGTTCCTTGCTCAGCCGCGCGGCCGCTTTGGGATCGGGCGGCGTCGCAAGAATCGCCTTGATGTCCTGCGCTGTCTGGCCGGTCTCCTGCTTGGAAAGATTCTGGAAATAGGTGCGGGTGACTTCATTCAGTTCGAAAGGGAAAGAATAGCTCGCGAGTTTGCCGAGGGCTGTGGTCAGCTCGTAGATCGCGTTGTCGGGCCGAGGGCGGGAACTGTGCCCGCCCGGATTCAGCGCGGTGACTTCATAGTCGGCATAAACCTTTTCGGTGGCTTCGACGTCCGCCACGACAGCGCGCCCATGATCGAGTTCGACTCCGCCCGCATCCATGTTGATCACATATGCTGCATCAACGAGATCACGGTGATTCTTTACGAGCCACTCGGGTCCGTTAAACTTGCCGCCTTCTTCATCGGCTGTCAGGGCCAGGATCAGATCGCGCTTCGGCTTGTATCCTTCGCGATGAAGACGAAGAAATGTCCAGACCAGCGCAGCATCGGATTCCTTCATATCCTGGGTGCCGCGCCCGTAGTAGTAGCCGTCCTTCTCCACAAATTCGAATGGATTGGTATGCCAGTCGCTGGGCAGCGCCTCCACCACATCCAGATGCCCAAGAAACAGCACCGGCTTTTCCGACGCAGGCTGCGCGGCCCGAATGCGCACGATGAGATTCATCTTGTTCGGATCGGGACCCAGCAAGTGCATGTCGTCCTGGGAAAACCCCGCGTCGATGAACCGCTTCTGCATGGCCTTTGCGGCCGCAGTCACACTCCCCTTTGCCGTGTCGGTGGTGTTGATCTCAATCAACTCCCTGAAAATGTCGCGGGCTTCGCTTTGGTCGGCGGCAGAGACGGCGGCAATCGTATTCTGAGCGAACACAGGCATACACGTGGAGACAAGAAATCCAGCCAGGGCAAAGCGCGTTGCAAAAATGGAAGGGTGCATGTGCGCATTGTAATTGGTGCAATAGCGAATCTACTTCCAGACGGGTAGTTTACAGATTCAGACAAATCGATTTATTGTGGTGCCGCTAGTATCCGAGGTGTCTTTATGCCATCGAAGTATGTCGCCGCTTTCGGCTGCCTCATCGCTATCAACATTGCAGGTGCAAACCTGGCTGCGCAAGACCGCCCGAAAATCACCGGGATCTCCCATCTCGCCGTATACTCGTCGGACCCTGCGGCTACCGATCGCTACTACCGCGTAATACTTGGCGCGGCAAAGGAAGCCGACCCGGAAAATCCGGCAGGCGTGAAATACGCCTTCAGCGCGACACAGTACATCGAGGTGCTTCCACTTCCCGCGAACGCCGGCGTCAATCGCATGGATCACGCGGCCTTCAACACGAGCGATGCCGAAGGGATGCGAAAATATCTCGCGGCAAAGGGATGGAAGACGCCAGCCTCCCTGACGAAGGGGAAGGATGGATGCCGGTGGTTTGAGGTCCAGGACCCCGAAGGCAATCGCATTCAATTCGTCCAGCCGCCCGCAAACGCGAAAGCCCCGGACGCTCCGAATGCAATCGGCCGTCACATCATTCACGTCGGTTTCCTTGTCCGCAGCCGCGAAGAAGAAGACAAGTTTTACCGCGCGTTACTCGGCTTCAGACCGTACTGGTATGGGGGCATGAAGGACGACAAAGTTGACTGGGTCAGCCAGCAGGTTCCCGACGGACACGACTGGCTGGAGTACATGCTGACCAGTGGGCCATCGGGTTCGGGGATTCCGCCCACCATCTCTCAGCAGCAACTCGGCGTGCTTGATCACTTTGCGATCGGCCAAAATTCCGTGGAGGATGCGTTCAAGGTTCTGCAGGCTGGAAACCGCCTGGAAGGCAAACACGACGCGGCGCCGAAGATAGGCAAGGATGGCAAAGGCCAGTTCAACCTCTACGATCCAGACGGCATTCGCGCTGAGTTGATGAACTTCCATGCGACGGAGAAGCCGTGCTGCTCGGCGTTTACGGCAGAGGATCCGGCCGAGTAGGTGGCATCCACGCGCTTGCGTGGCATCAGGCCGACATCATCAGGGGGCCCCGCTTAGGCGCGACGGCCCCATTTTACCCACGCTAAAATCAGATATGGCCGCATCTGCAATCTCTCCTGATGTTCTTGCCAAATACGAGCCGGTGATCGGGCTTGAAGTACACGTTCAGCTCCTTACCGCCAGCAAAATCTTCTGCGGCTGTGCCAACAAGTTCGGCTCTGAACCAAATACCAACATCTGCCCGGTCTGCCTCGGGCTGCCCGGCTCGCTGCCGGTGCTCAATGCGAAAGCCGTAGAATTTGCCGTTCTCGCCGCGCTGGCGTTGAACTGCGAGGTGCACGAGCGGTCCATCTTCGCGCGCAAGAACTACTTCTATCCCGACCTGCCGAAGGGCTATCAGATCTCGCAGTATGACAAGCCACTCGCCGAGCACGGCTGGATTGACGTTCCGACTGCCGACGGTGGCACGAAGACCGGCTTCGCCGCCAACGGGTCTTCGTCCCCAGGGTGGAAGAGGATCGGCATTACCCGCGTGCACATGGAAGAAGACGCCGGCAAGAGCATCCACGACGGGCTGGCGGATTCAGCTACTCGCACCTCGCTCGACTTGAACCGTTGTGGCACGCCCCTGATCGAGATCGTCAGCGAGCCCGATATCCGGACGCCCGACGAAGCCTTCGAGTACCTCACGCGCCTGAAAGAGATCCTGCTATATACCGCAGTCTCCGATTGCAACATGGAAGAAGGCTCTCTGCGATGTGATGCCAACGTCAGCGTGCGGCTTAAGGGCGCCGAGCGCTTTGGCACCAAAGCTGAAGTAAAGAACGTAAACAGCTTCCGCTTCATCCGTCAGGCGCTGGAGTACGAGATCGAGCGGCAGGTCGAAGTCATCGAGGACGGTGGAAAGGTTGTCCAGGAGACACGCCTATGGAACGCCAACGAAGGCCGGACCTACTCGATGCGTTCAAAGGAGCAGGCGCACGATTACCGGTATTTCCCCGAACCCGATCTGCCGCCTCTGGTCCTCACACCGGACTTCATAACGCAAAAAAGCGGGCAGCTCCCGGAACTGCCAGAGGCGCGGCGCAAACGGATGATCGCCGAGTACGGAGTAAATGAAAAGGATGCGCACACCCTCACGGCATCGCGCGAATTCGCCGACCGGTTCGAGGCTGCAGCAAAATCGTCGAAGAATCCTCGCGGCGTCGCCAACCTGCTGTTGAACGAACTTGGCGGTCGGCTGAAGACTCTCGGCATTGAGCAGGAAGAGTCGCCGATCTCGATGGAAGGACTCGTGATGGCGGCTGACCTGCTAGATACGGGCAAAATCAGCTCGAAACAATTGAAGGGGCTCTTCGATATCAGTTTTGAAAAAGGCGAGGACTTCCCTCAAGTCTACGAGCGGGAGAAACCGCAACAGATCACTGACGCTTCTGCCATTGAGTCGCTGATCGACGAGGTCATCGCCGCCAATCCCAGGCAGGTTGAACAATACCGCGCCGGCAAGAAGACGCTCGCCGGATTCTTTGTTGGCCAGGTAATGAAAGCCTCAAAGGGCCAGGCAAACCCGGCGCTCCTGAACGAACTGGTAACGAAGAAGCTGGACGCCTAGGGCTCCGGAGAAGGCATTCAGCGACTCTTCGTAGCGCCGGCCTTCCCCGCGCCGCGCCAGGGAGTTCGAACGGAATAGACCGGCGTCGCGGTGACTGATCCTTTTTCGACCGATAGGAGTTTGCGCCTGACCAGCCAGCGAATGGCAGCCTGTGCAGAGCTCTTCGAAATCCCAACCGACTCCGCAATCTGCTGGTAGCTCATGGCCACATCGGATTTCGCACGTGCCTGCTCTGACGCGAGCCAGAGATAGACAAGAAAACTGGCCGGTTTGCGATCGTGGCCCACCAGGTCGCGCATTAGAACGTCGGTGACGTAATCGTCGAGCTCAGGCATAGCTATACCAATTAATACTACAGCAAAGGATACCTCATTGATGGCGGAATGGGTTCACGCTATCCTCCATTCCTGAGAGGTCGACATGATACGAGGGATCAAGTTTGTGGGCGTTCCCGTCCGGGATCAGGATGTGGCGTTGAAGTTTTATACCGAAGCCGTCGGCATGATGGTCATGACGGACCAGCCGCTCACGCCGCAGCAGCGATGGATCGAGCTGAAGATTCCGGGGGCGGACACCGGGATCGCGCTCTTCACGCCGGAGGGCCATGAGAGTCGAATCGGCGAGTTCCAGTCGATTTCGTTCTGGTGCGATGATGTATTTGCCACGGCGGAGACGATGAGAAAGAAGGGCGTCGTATTCACGAAGGAGCCCACCACGGAATCGTGGGGCACGGCCGCAATATTCAAAGATCCTGACGGAAACCAGTTTGTGCTGTCGAGCAGATAGAACTGGTTTGTGGCGACAGCAAGACAGGAAGCGGGCCGCGAGTGTCGCGGCCTACTTAAGCTTCAGTTCGGTTTCGAATTCCTTCCGCGCGTCCCACGAGCTTACAGTCTTGGGCGGACTTTTTTTGCCGTCCTTCTCAGCCCAGAGGTCGTAGTCATCGCTCATGCTAACCTGCGCGAAACGAAACCGCCCGTTGCCGGCAGAAGTGTAGCTGCGAATGGATTTGGTTTTGGTGTTTCTCAGAAAGACCGTCGCTCCCTGCACAGGGGTCGAGCCGTCATCAACTACGAGCCCCGCAACACTTCGCTGACCGATGTTCTGTGCGTGGGCCACCGGCAACGAGGCCGGTGCGACTCCCAACATGAGGCCTGCGAAAAGCGACAGGACCGCCAAACGCCCGATATTCGCTTTCACTCTTCTTCCTCTTCCTCTTCCGCAAATTCTTCGTCGTCCTCGTCGAAGCCTTCTTCCACCTTCGAAAGTTCGAGCGGTTCCACGCCTACAATCTCATATTCGGTTCCGCATTCGTCGCAGGCAACCACGTCGCCCTCTTCTACTTCGTCAATGTCGATATCAAGTTCGTTTTCGCATTCCGGGCAGCTTGTCATGGCAGCCTCCTCTCTCCAGGCATTCGTAATGTAGGATGACGGTATCCATAGGGTACGAACTTCGGCTATTTTAGGCAAACTGCCCCAAAGGTCAAGTAACCAATAGCCTTCTCAAAATTCAATAAAGACAAAACCGGTAAACCAGGATGAAACGACTTCAAACCCTCCAGTGGTGTGGGCTGGCGCTCTTCTGCATCGCGGCCAGCGCCCAGCCGGACTATCAGCGAAATGCGATTCCCGTTAAGCCGGCCGTGGCGGATCCTGCCATTGCTCAAGCCCTTTCCTCCATCAAATCCAGCCAGATTAAACAGACGATTGAAACGCTGGTTGGTTTTGGTACGCGCAACACCATGACTAGCATGCAAGCCGATTTGCCGTCCGGCCAGGGCATCAATGCGGCGGCAGACTGGATCGCGGAGCAGTTTGATGCGATTTCGCGGCAGTGCGGTGGCTGCCTCGAGGTCAAGCGCGATACCTTCATCGCCGACCCCGCCAGCGGCGAGCCCTGGGCACGTCGAATTCTAAAGCCGACCAGGCTCTCCAACATCTACGCTGTGATGCGCGGCTCCGATCCGGTGCAGGCGAAGCGCATGGTCCTGGTGACCGGCCACTACGACTCTATGAACTCCAATGCGTTTTCAAACTGGGCGGATACATCGGGCGCGGCCCCTGGAGCGAACGACGATGCCTCCGGCGTGGCTGTTTCGCTGGAGTGTGCGCGGGCCCTGAGCAAACTGAAGTTCCCATCCACGATCGTGTTTGTCGCGGTGGCGGGAGAGGAGGAGGGCCTGGTGGGTTCACAGCACCTCGCCAAACTGGCCAAATCCGAAGGCTGGGAACTTGAGGCTGTCCTGAACAACGACATCGTGGGAGGAAACACCACCCCCGGCGACACCCTGCAAATGAAAGATCGCGTTCGGGTCTTCTCGGAAGGGGTACCGGATGCGGCCACCCCTGAGGAAATACGCCGGGTACGCGCGCTGGGCAAAGAGAACGATTCGGCAAGCCGCGAACTGGCAAGAGCTATCGAGGATACCGCGCGAGCGTATTTCTCTGGCAGCTCCCCGCAAAAGCATTTCTCAGCATTCCTGGTATATCGACCAGACCGCTACCTCCGCAGCGGTGATCACAGTTCGTTTACCCATGAAGGCTTTGCGGCAGTCAGGTTCAGCGAGTGGCGCGAGGATTACAACCACCAGCACAAGAACATTGTGAGGCCCGCTGTCGGGTCGGGCGAGCCCGTACAAGGCGACCTGCCCGAGTTTGTCGACTTCGATTACGTAGCCCTTGTCGCCCGGTTGAACGCCGCGGCCCTGGCCACCCTGGCATTTGCTCCCGGCGAGCCGCGCAAAGTAGCCATCGAAAACAAGAAGACGGAAAACGAAACCACTCTCACATGGGATCCGCCCGGGGGCGGCGGCGTTGCGCACTATGAAGTACTGTGGCGCGAAACCACCTCTCCGGTATGGCAATACGTGAAGGAGGTTCCAGCCACACAGGCGGAGGGTCAGGTTTCCCTGACGCTGCAGATTTCAAAGGATAACGTGATCTTTGGGGTCCGTTCGGTCGACGCTCGGGGGCATCGCGGACTGGTTGTACTGCCCTGATTTGCAGGTTTCAGCTAGAGTTCGACACCGAAAGGGCCGGACGGCCGATGACACGGTTGCGCCATTCGATTTAACCTGTTCATTGCCATGCCACGGATCGGTGCCACTCCTTTAGCCTTCCCTGACTTTCGCGGCGCGACCCGCCGCCTGGTTCTTGCGAACCTGGTAGCGTACTTTCTGCTTGCGATAGCGGGATTGATGGCCTCCGACGCGGCTGTATCTGCCCTCGGCCATCTGCTCTTCTATCCCAACGCTTTTCTGCATGGTTCCATTTGGCAGCCCCTGACCTATAGCCTCGTACACCCCACGGGATTGGTCGTCTCTACCCTGTTCGAGCTGCTTTCTATCTGGTTTCTCGCCGGATTTCTTGAGGCCTACCACGACGATGCATGGGTTATGGGACTTTACGTCAGCTCAGTCATCGGATCGGCCCTGGCTGCGCTCGCTATCTACGTTGTCACCTCGGTCATCGGTTCATCCCCATACTCGTATCCGCTTTACGGTTGCTTCGGAGGAATCTTCGGACTCCTGATGGCCATCGGCCTCCTCTATGGCGATGTCCAGTTTCAGATGTTCTTCGTTATCGGCATCAAGGCGCGCTACATGGCGATCATCTATGCTCTGGTTGCTATCGCCATGCTCTTCGGCAGTATGCGCGTGTACGCCTTCGCACAAATCGGCGGGGCGCTGGCTGGGCTGGCCTTTATTCGATTGGCGCCACGGCGCGGCTATTCCTTCACGTTGAGCGAGCATTGGTACGGCATGCGCAATTCGTTCTACCGCTGGAAGCGCCGCCGGGCGGCAAAGAAGTTCGAGGTCTACATGAAGTCTCAGGGCCGCACGGTGCGATTCGATGGCAATGGCCGCCAGATCGACGACGATCAGGACGACAAAAAGCGCTGGAACTGAGACCCAACGACCTTTCTTCAGAGTCTGATCGTACGCCGGCAGCTTAACCGGCTGTTCCCTCGTCCACCTGCCGTCCAGGACCTCCTCGTCCCTCGGCTCATCCAGTTTGCCCTCGATTATCGCGTCGGATCGGGCGATCGAAGTGTTCCGGTGGTGCTCCCGCAGGATTCGGCTGGTATCATCGCGACCCGGCTCGACACTTTCCCCTCCGAAATCGCCTCGCAGCGAATCGGCCTCTGTGAATCGGGCAAGCTGCTCCTCCGCTGTCTCGTCCACCACGCGCCCGGAGCCGTCGCGCGTGCTCTCAAGCTCGTCGTCCTGCAGCAGATTGACCCGAAGCGCATCTACCTCTTCCTCGGTGGAGGCGGCCAGTTCGTTGAGCTTCTCGCCAAGATCGTCCTCGTCGAGGTTCTCCTCGTCGCCGGCGCCTGCCGCCAGCAATTCCACTCGTTCCAGGTCGCTGTCGTTTTCCAGGTCGCTCGTTGTGGTTTCATCGTCCGGGGAAAGATTTCCGGCCTGCCCGGGTCTGATTTCGCTATCGTTTTGCTTACGCTGCTCTGCCATGCGCATGTTCTCCCGTCGGTGATCCGCTCTTTCTGTGATGCGCGCAATGGCCAAACCGCCGGTTAAACTGTGCACATCGCGGGACGTGCATACGAGCACGCATCCATGCCGCATTCAGGAGATACAATCCTCAGTGAAATGAATAAGAAGATTGCATTTCTCTTTCCGGGGCAGGGCTCGCAAACCGTCGGCATGGGTCGCGAACTTGCCGAGCGATTCCCTGTTGCGAAACAGACCTTTGCCGAGGCTGACGAGGCCTGCGGATTTGCCCTCTCGAAGCTGTGCTTTGAAGGCCCCGAGGAAGATCTCAAGCTGACTGAGAACACCCAGCCGGCCATCATGACTGTCAGCGTGGCAGCGCTTCGCGTGCTGAAGGAGCACGGCATCGAGCCGGCCCTTGCCGCAGGGCACTCGCTCGGCGAGTGGTCGGCTCATGTAGCGGCCGGAACACTGTCCTTTGCCGATGCGGTTCGTGCCGTCAAAGCACGTGGACGTGCCATGCAGCAGGCCGTACCTCCTGGCCAGGGCGCTATGGCAGCGATCCTGTCTCTTGACCCGGAGAAGGTTTCAGATGCCTGCGAAGCCGCTGCGCAGGATACCGGGCTGGTCGTCGCAGCCGCCAACCTGAATTCGCCGGGACAGACCGTGATCTCCGGCGCAACGGCAGCCGTTGAAAAAGCCGCGGCGTTCTGCAAGGAACGAGGTGCGCGCCGCACCGTGATGCTTCCCGTCAGCGCACCCTTCCATTGCTCTTTGATGAAGCCGGCGCAGGAAGAAGTGGCGCGCGTGCTCGGCGGCCTTCAACTGCATGATCCGAAGTTCCCGGTCGCAGCCAATGTGAGTGGAACCATGGTGACCGCGGCCGACGGAGCCCGGAACGCTCTGATCGAACAGGTCACGGGAGCGGTGCGCTGGGTGGACTGCATGAGAACTCTGATCGGCGCCGAAGCTCAGGTCTTCATCGAGGCGGGCCCCGGAAAGGTGCTTTGCGGGCTGCTGAAACAGATTGACCCGGCGCAGAAATCGCTGAACGTGGAAGACCCGGCCAGCCTCGAAAAAACGTTGGCGGAGTTGGCCTCGCCAGCCTCCGCCTGAACGTCCTGCAACTCGCCTTCCCCCTCGCTAGGGGCCGAGGTAAAGTTCCTCGTCTGGCGGGGCGAAGTCCAGCGTGTGGTCCTTCGGATAGTAGGTTAGAAAAAGCGCTTTGCTCTTCCGGCCGTTGATCAGGATCCCGACCAGCAACACGTTCTTGAAGACGCGCGCGGCCACAATGTCGTGGCTTTGGATCACTCCATACTCGTTCTGGTTGGCATTGGGAGCCCAGTCGGCCTGAAAGCGATCGAACGTATAGGATCCGAACTTGTCGGGATGCTGCTGCCAATTGGGATCGTGCACCCAGACGCCGTACGCCTTCTTGAGATCGTTCTTCTCCACTGAGCTCATAAAACTGTTAATCGCGTGCCGGCCGCGTAGATGTGTCCACCAGTTCCACGGCCAGTCTGCGGGATGTCCGGATGCGAGCCAGAAGGCGACAATCAGAATGAAAACCAGGCCGCCAATACCGTAGATCAGTGTGCGATTCCGCCGGTCCGCGGCCTCGTCAAATTTGGGAGCGTCGAGCAGGGTCATTGAAGACTTTCCTCGCAGTCAAGAATAAGGCATCAGGTCAGCTCAGAGTTCGAGGTTCCAGGTTCGCGGTTACAAAGGTTCACTGCCCGTCCTTCCGAACAGGCTCCTCTTTGGTTAGACACCGGATCTGAAACCACAGTTCCCTGGTCCCTAGCCCTGATCCTTATTCCCTTCCTTATTCCTGCCGGCTGTAACTGTTGCGGTTCTTTTCCCGCTGACGTTCAAGGGCCAGTTCAATCAGCCGCGTTATCAGTTCCCGGTAGGGCACTCCGGAGGCTTCCCAGAGCTTCGGGTACATGCTGATCTGGGTGAATCCCGGCAGAGTATTCACTTCGTTGATGTAGATACGGCGCTTGCCGTCGGGTTCCATCAGGAAGTCGACACGGGCAAGTCCGGCCAGATCGCAGGCACGGAATGCAGCAACTGCCATCTCGCGGATTCTCTTCGCCTCGCCGCTTGTCAGCTTTGCGGGAATCACCGGAACAGAGCCTTCGGAAAGGTACTTGGCTTCGTAGTCGTAAAACTCCTTGCCCGGGATGATCTCGCCAACGACGCTGGCTTTGGGAGCGTCGTTGCCCAGAACGGCAACTTCGAGTTCGCGCGCGCGCGACTTCTGACCTCCCACGCCCTGCTCAATGATCAGCTTCCGATCGTACTTCGCGGCAATGTCCAGCGCGGGACCGAGTTCCTTGCGATCGTGCGCCTTGCTGATGCCGACCGACGAGCCCAGGTTTGCGGGCTTTACAAAGACAGGGTATTTGAGCGCCGACTCGATGTTTGCGACGGTCTTTCGCGGCGATGCCTCCCATTCAGAGCGAAGGACGGTGACATGCTTCACGATGGGCAGACCTGCCTGCGCAAACAGCCGCTTCATCACGTCCTTGTCCATGCCCGCGGAGGAGCCCAGAACGCCGGAGCCGACATAAGCGATTCCCGCCAGTTCAAAAACTCCCTGAATCGTCCCATCTTCGCCAAAGGTTCCATGCAGGACCGGAAACACCACATCGATGGCGGAAGATCTATCGGCGAGGCGCCGCTTCAAGGTGCCGCTTGAGGATGCCGCACCGGCAGGCTCCGGCGCCATCAGCGTTGGCATTCCCTCGTGCAGAAGTTTTGCGCCGGGAGTAGCATCAGGATCGCCGGCACGCAGATCGCGAGCAGCAACGCTCTGCTCGCCTTCGAGCAAGCCGTGAGCGTCTGCCGCACCGAGCCAACGCCCCTCCTTCGTGATCCCGATCGGCACCACGTCGAACTTCTTGCGATCGATTGCCTTGAGAATCGAAGCAGCCGACAGCAGCGATACTTCATGCTCTCCGCTTCGCCCGCCAAACAAAATACCCACACGCAGTTTCTTCGCCATCACTGTTCATTGTCGCTCACATCAGCGTCGAAGAGAGTGATGCCCGAGGTACACAGCCATCTTGCCCCTAAGATCACAGAATCTTCTTCCCAAACGCCGAACACGCCAGCTCCACTGCCAGATCCGCCGTGCGGTTGTGCTCGTCAATCACCGGGTTCACTTCGACGATCTCAAAGCTGAGCATCCGTCCGTGGTCGGCAAGGATCTCCATCGCCAGGTGCGCTTCGCGATAGGTTGCCCCACCCCGGACAGGTGTTCCCACTCCGGGCGCATCCTCTGGGTCGATCCAGTCCATGTCCAGTGAGACGTGGTATCCGGCCGTCCCGCGACCCGCCGCGCGCAGAGCCTCTTCCATCACCGCTCGCATTCCCCGCTCGTCAATGTCGCGCATGGTGTAGACCTCGCCCACCCCGGCGCGGCGGATATTGGCGCGCTCCGCCGTATCGATGTCCCGAACCCCGACCAGTACGGTGTTCTCCGGTGAGATCTTTGGCGAATATCCAAGCAGATTGGTGAGCTGTTCCGGACCCAGGCCGAGAAGCGCAGCCAGACGGCATTCCATGCACATTCCCGCTCGGAGAAGTATCGGGAGTGTTGATATCCGAATGCGCATCGATCCAGATCACCCCGATCTTCTGGTTCTGACGGCGATAGAATTCCGCCACACCCGAAACGGACCCCACTGCGATCGAGTGATCCCCTCCCAGCACCAGTGGAGTCATCCCTTCCTCGAGCGTCTTCCCAACCGCCTGTGCGGTCCGGGTGCAGGTATCCGCGATCTGCTTCAAATAGCGGGCGTTAGGGCTGCCGAAGTTCTGCGTTTCGGCGAGTTCGACGGCGACGTTGCCGCCATCCAGAACGCGGTGCCCGAGCGCCTCAAGACGGGCTTCCAGACCTGCAACGCGCATCGCCGAGGGTCCCATGTCCACCCCGCGCCTGCTGGCCCCCATGTCGAGCGGAACGCCAAGCACTCGGATGTTGCGCGGAGGAAGTGACTGAATCCCACTGGGAGAAAAGGAGGTTACGAAGGAGGTGATATCGGAGTTTGAAGCCATGAATGAACCTCTGCCGATCTCGGGCCCTGCCCATAATATCCTGCCGCCCCCTTCTCCTGCCCCAAAACGGTGTAATGCTTGGCTTTGAATGCTATGACTGGTGTAGTCCCGATGCTACGAAAGGTGTAACGAGAGAGAGTCTGCTTCGGCGTAAGATGACACCAATTGCACCGATATTTCTGTAAAGTGTCTCGCTGAATTCTCAGCAAGGTTGAGGAGAGCGGAGCCTGAACAGAGGGAACAGTATGTCCCATCAGGGATAGAAATTCCGGCGTGCGGCTGGTGTCACAGCCGGCTTGTCGGTCGCGATGACGGCCGCGAACCTGCACGGAGAGATCGCCACCGGCGGCGGTCATTCCGGACTCGCGCCGGAAAACCTGATTCCAATCGTTGGTGCTCTCCTTGTGGTCGTGCTGGCAGCCGTTGCATGGGGATGGACCATGCGCATGAGAGCGAAACGCCAGGCCGCCATCGTCACCGCTCACGCTGAGACTCTCGCCAAAAAAATACGCTTCAACGCACAGATCGAATCAAAGCGGAGCCAGATCCTCGAGGATATCAACAGCTCGCGCCCTCTGTGCTGAGCTAGCTCGACGCAATCTCGGAGATGGTGGCTTTCAGCCTCAACTACCCCTTCTCCTGGTGCGAGCTGTCGGATGGCGCGCGGCTCGGAAATGCTCCCGGAAACAGCAAGGGGCTGCGCAGCATCCAGCTCGACATCCCCGCTCGTACTGGCGGATCGCTCGGCACACTTTTTGCGGCAATCGAGTCCGGTGAACCAACTCCCTCGGACGAAGCCTCTGCTCTGGAAGCCGGGGTTCGCCTTGCTACGCTCGCTATCGAAACGCGCAAACTCTGCAAAGACCTCGTGTATCGATCGGAGTTCGATTTGCTTACCGACATGAACAACCGGCTTTCCCTCGACCGCTACCTCGAACAGCAGATCGAGAGAGCCAGGACAGAAGGGTCCATCTTCGGCCTGGTATACATCGATCTTGACGAGTTCAAGCAGATCAACGACATCTACGGCCACCGCGTGGGCGATCTCTATCTGCAGGAAGTATCGCTGCGGATGAAGCGCCAGCTTAAGATCGGGCGATATGCTCGCCCGTCTCGGCGGAGACGAATTCGCAGCCCTCGTTCCCGTAGTCCGCAGCCGGACGGCCCTCGACGAAATCGCCCAACGCCTCGAGCGCTGTTTCGACGCCCCCTTCGCTGTAGAAGGGCACGTGCTTCGCGGCGGAGCCAGCGTTGGAGTAGCCCTCTATCCCGAAGACGGCGCAACCGGGGACACGTTGTTGAGCGCAGCCGATGCGGCCATGTACGTCGCCAAGCACACCAAGCGCCATAAAACCGAGATGCCCGGCCAGTTACACGAAAGCCTGTTCCGACCCAGCCACTGAGTCAGAAATAAAAACGCGCCGGCTTCCTGAGAAGCCGGCGCGTTTGCATTTACTGATCCTTATCTTCTAATCCCTGCCGTCACCGCACGTGCAACTGCGAGATCGTCACTTTACCTTTGGCCAGGTCTGCCTTGCGCCACTGGCTCTTTTCGTTCAAAGCCACCCAGCGCCGCTCCTCGCTGCGATAGTGCCAGTCCTTATCAAGCTGGTAATAGATCAGCGCGTCCTGCGCCTCCATTACCTTGATGATGCTGTTGTCGTGCGAGTTCTTCTCGTCGTAGTCGGTATTCGCGCTCTGCCCCATCTCCGAGTAGATCTCGTTCAACTCGAAAAGCAACGCGTTCACGTCTTCGTCCATTGCCTCGACATTCAGTCCGATTCTCTTTGCCTCACGCAGGGTGATCGGATAGTTGTGCGACGGGTAACCCGCATTGAGGTTGTTGCTGATCTCCCTCGCCCGTTCCTTGTCGTCCATGTGATACGACAGGATTTCCTCGCAGATGCGCGTGGAAAGTGCGCTGGAACGATCCACTGCGCCGATCACCAACGGATGCACATAGGGAAACAACGTCGCATACGGATTAACCGTCGAGTCCTTGGCTTGCTCGGTCCAGAGGCGAATGACGCGCAACAACTCGTCATTGCTCACGCTCACGCGGTCATTGTCGCGATCGATAGGCGAAAGGTCGTGGGTCAGGGACGTGTCCACCGCCGAAAGGTGCGCCAGCGGCCCCATCAGGATCTTGTCCGCGCCCAGCGCCAGCATTGTCGCCGCCGACTGGCACTCCAGCGGCGCAAGTACCGTCAGGTGCTTTACATAGCGACGAAGTAGGTTCACCATTCGCAGCGAGGCCTGCCCGGAACCGCCGTCGGACTTCACGAAAAGCGACAGCCGCTCGACGTTGCCAAGGTTGCGCAGCAGCGCATAGAGGCTGGCCACGTCGTTTTGGCAGATGGAGCCTTTGTTGGAATTCCAATAGGTGATAACGGGTTCGCCCAGAACCTTCGAGAGCTTCTCGAGCAGCGGCTGCGTGCGCTCGATGAGCATTGGCGGCTTGGCTGCCGTGGGGCGAATTACCGCAACTTCGGATACGGATACAGATACAGATGGATTAGGCAATTCGGGTACCGCTCAAAGTTGAATTGTCTTGAATTGCCTAGATAGTAGCACGACGTTTATCAGGACGTAATAAAGAAGCTGGTGATTTCCGGCACACCTCAGCGGACCTGTTGCTCACCGAAAAGCGCGCCGCAATCGAAGCTCTCTCTGTGCAAGGACTTGCAATCTCGATGGAAACAAGACTTCCGGCAAACTTTGGTAAGCAGATCGTCAGCTTATTTGAATCGCGGTTTCACCGAGGGTCGGAATGATGCCCCGCGGCCTGGAGGGAACCCGCGTTGTGCTTCACCTGTCAGACCTCGAATGGAATTCTCACCAGTTGTCTGGAGCGGCGCAATCGCTGGATTTCATCCCACTTCGGAATGCCCGGAACTTGCATTTCAGAGGGCAACAAAAAGAAGGACCTCGCAGTGGCGAGGTCCTTCTGGTTGATGGAATCGTTCTTGAAGGGCAGTTACTCGGCTGCCATCTCCTCGGCTTCGCCTTCCTGCCGCATCATTTCGAGCTCGCGCTCTTCGGCTTCCTTCTCGGCATGCACTTCCTGCTGGACGCGAGCTGCCGCTTCCTCGAGCTCCGGTGAGAGCTGGACGTTGCGGTAGTACTCGAGTCCTGTGCCGGCCGGGATCAGCCGCCCGACGATCACGTTCTCCTTCAGTCCGCGGAGGTTGTCGATCGCCCCGTTGATGCTGGCTTCCGTCAGCACACGCGTCGTCTCCTGGAAGCTGGCCGCCGAGATAAAGCTATCGGTCGAGAGCGAAGCCTTCGTGATACCGAGCAGGAGCGGACGGCCCAATGCCGGGCGACCACCCTCTCTGACCACGCGCTCGTTCTCTTCGCGGAAGCGGAACCGGTCCACCTGCTGCTCGAGCAGGAAGTTGGTATCGCCCACTTCGTCGATGCGGACCCAGCGGAGCATCTGGCGGACAATCACTTCGATGTGCTTGTCCGAGATGGCCACGCCCTGCAGACGGTAGACTTCCTGGATTTCGTTCACCAGGTAAGCCTGCAGTTCCTTTTCGCCCAGCACGGCAAGAATGTCGTGCGGGTTCAAAGGACCGTCCATCAGCGGGTCGCCGGCGCGAAGGCGTTCGCCTTCCTGCACGTTGACGTGAATGCCACGAGGCACCGAGTATTCCTTCTCGTCGCCGTTGTCAGCCGTAACGTAGATCTTGCGCTGACCCTTCGCGACTTCGCCGAAACGAACCACACCATCGATCTCGCTGATGATGGCCGTCTCGCGCGGCTTGCGGGCCTCGAAGAGCTCGACAACGCGCGGCAGACCGCCCGTGATGTCCTTCGTACGAGTGGACTCCTTCGGGATCTTCGCCAACACATCGCCCGGACCCACCTCATCGCCATCCTGGATCATCAGGTGAGCACCGCGAGGCAGCAGATAGCGCTTGTGGGTCTTGCTGTTCTTAACCACAAACGCCGGCTGGCGCTTCTCATCGGGAGCATCGGCAACCACCCAGCGCGAGAGGCCGGTAACTTCATCGACTTCTTCGTTGAGCGTGATGCCTTCCTGAAGATCCTTGAACTGAACCGTGCCGCCGATTTCCGTAAGAATCGCATAGGTGTACGGGTCCCACTCGGCTAACAGTTCGCCCAGCTTTACCGGCATGCCATCCTTCACGCGAAGGCGCGCACCGTACACAACCTGGTACCGCTCCTTTTCACGGCCGCGTTCGTCCACCACGGCAAGCGATCCGGAGCGGTTCATCGAAACCAGCGCACCATCCTTGCTTTCGACGGTGTTGAGGTTGATGAAGCGCACGAATCCGTTGTTCTTGGCATCGAGACGCGACTTGTCCTGCACACGGCTTGCCGTACCGCCCACGTGGAAGGTACGCATCGTGAGCTGCGTGCCCGGCTCGCCGATGGACTGCGCCGCGATAACCCCGCAGGTTTCGCCCAGTTCGACCATCCGGCCAGAACCAAGGTTGCGACCGTAGCAGAGCGCGCAGACGCCGCGGCGCGACTCGCAGGTCAGCACCGAACGGATCTTCACCTTCTCGACACCCGCACCTTGAATCGCCGAAGCAATATCTTCGTCGATCGGCTGGTTCACTTCGACAACCACGTTGCTGTCGTAATCCTTGATCCTCTCGAGCGACACGCGTCCGATGATACGGTCGCGCATCGGTTCGATGATCTCGCCGGACTCGACGATCGAACCCACGTAAATGCCTTCGCTCGTCCCGCAGTCGTTCTCCGTTACGATCACGTCCTGCGCAACGTCAACAAGGCGGCGCGTCAGGTAACCCGAGTCGGCGGTCTTCAACGCCGTATCGGCCAGACCCTTACGTGCGCCGTGCGTCGAGATGAAGTACTCGAGCACCGTCAGGCCTTCGCGGAAGTTCGCGGTGATCGGCGTCTCGATGACTTCGCCTGAAGGCTTGGCCATCAATCCGCGCATACCCGAGAGCTGGCGAATCTGCTGCTTCGAACCGCGGGCTCCGGAGTCGGCCATGATGTAGATCGGATTCATGGCTCCTTCCTCGTCCGCGCGCTTCATGTTGCCGAACATCTCGTCCGCGACCTGATCGGTTACAGCCGACCACATCTGGATAACCTTGTTCGAACGCTCGCCGTTGGTGATGGCGCCATCCATGTATTGCTTCTGGACTTCGATCACCTTGCGGTCGGCTTCTTCGACTGTGGTGTACTTGCTGGCCGGAATTACCATGTCGTCCAGACCAACAGACAGTCCGGATTTGGTGGCGTAATTAAAGCCGAGCTGCTTGATGCGATCGAGCATGCCCACCGTCACCTCGAGACCGAGGTTCTGGTTGCAGTAGTTCACGAGCTGGCCGATGCCCTTCTTCTTGAGCAGGCCGTTGATGTACGGCATGCCCGAGGGAAGCGCGTCGTTCAGGATCACACGGCCCACGGTCGTGTTGATGTACTCGTTGTTAAAGTCCACAGGCTCGGTATGCGTCAGGTCCTGATCGTCATACGCCGTGGTCATGTCGAGCACCTTGCCCGTGTAGCGCAGGCGGATCGGCGTCAGCGTCTCCAGTTCCTTCGCTTCCAGGGCCATCAGAATCTCTTCGGTGTTCGAGAAGACCCGGCCTTCGCCGCGCCCACCCTTCTTTGCCTTGGTCAGGTAGTAGAGACCGAGAACCATGTCCTGTGTAGGCACAGTGATCGGCTGACCCGATGCCGGCGAAAGAATGTTGTGCGAGGCAAGCATCAGAACGCTGGCTTCAATCTGCGCTTCCGGCGACAGCGGAATGTGCACAGCCATCTGGTCGCCGTCGAAGTCCGCATTGAACGCAGTGCAAACAAGCGGGTGAATCTTGATGGCCTTGCCTTCCACCAGCACCGGCTCGAAAGCCTGGATGCCGAGGCGGTGAAGGGTTGGGGCGCGGTTCAGCAGCACCGGGTGATCCTTGATGACTTCTTCAAGGATGTCCCAGACCACCGGTTCCTGCATCTCCACCATTTCCTTTGCCTGTTTGATGGTGGTGCAGTGGCCCGTCTGTTCAAGGCGGTGATAGATGAACGGCTTGAACAACTCGAGCGCCATTTTCTTCGGCAGACCGCACTGGTGCAGCTTCAATTCCGGCCCGACCACGATGACCGAACGGCCGGAGTAATCCACGCGCTTGCCGAGCAAATTCTGACGGAAGCGTCCCTGCTTGCCCTTCAGCGTGTCGGAGAGCGACTTCAGCGGACGGTTGTTCGCGCCACGCAGCACACGGCCGCGGCGGCCGTTGTCGAACAGCGCGTCAACTGCTTCCTGCAGCATGCGCTTTTCGTTGCGCACGATTACTTCAGGCGCGTGCAGGTCCATCAGCTTCTTCAACCGGTTGTTGCGGTTGATCACGCGGCGATAGAGATCATTCAGGTCAGAAGTCGCGAAGCGGCCGCCATCCAGCGGCACCAGCGGACGCAGCTCCGGAGGAATGACCGGCAGCACGTCGAGGATCATCCACTGCGGCTTGTTGCTCGACTTGCGGAAGGCCTCAACGACCTTCAGCCGCTTGGCATACTTGATCTTCTTCTGCGCCGATGTCTCGGTCTTCATGCGCTCGCGCAGTTCCATTGCGAGCTCTTCTATCGTCACGCGCTTCAGCAGTTCCTTGATGGCTTCGGCGCCCATCATGGCCTTGAAGCCCGAAGGACGATACTGCTGGTCGAGCTCGCGGTAACGAGCCTCGTCCTTGATGATTTCGCGCTCCTTTACGGGCGCGTCGCCCACGTCGACGACAACATAGGACTCGAAATACAGAATGCTCTCAAGGTCGCGCAGAGATATGTCGAGCAGGTGGCCAATACGCGAGGGCAGGCCCTTGAAGAACCACACATGCGAACAGGGAGACGCGAGCTCGATGTGGCCCATGCGCTCGCGGCGCACCTTGCTTACGGTCACTTCAACGCCGCACTTGTCGCAGATCACGCCGCGGTGCTTCATGCGCTTGTACTTGCCGCACAAGCACTCCCAGTCCGTGACAGGTCCAAAAATGCGGGCGCAGAAAAGTCCGTCCCTCTCCGGCTTGAAGGTGCGGTAGTTGATGGTTTCCGGCTTCGTCACCTCGCCATGCGACCACGAACGGATCTTCTCCGGCGAGGCAAGCATGATGCGGATGGCGTCAAAATCGGTTATCGGGCTGGTGAGTTCAAACGGATTTGAACGGAACAAGGCGACCCTCCTTGGCGGACCTTTCGGCACTCGCCGCGGTATCTCCCGGGATTCATTTCATCGGGTCCTTCCTTCCCGGGAAGCGGTGGTTACCGCTTTCAAGAAGAACACCGAAAAACCAGTGGTCAGTGTCAGTTGTCAGTGATCAGTTCGATTGCGAAAAACTGAAGACTGACAACCGACAACTGAAAACTTAGTCGGCTACTGCCGCAACTTCGGGCGCCGGAGCCTTCTTTATAAGATCGGCGCGCTTGATCAGTTCCACGTCGAGGCAGAGCGACTGCAACTCGCGGACCAGCACGTTGAACGACTCGGGTACACCCGGCTCGATTGCCGCTTCGCCCTTGACGATGGCCTCGTAAATCTTCGTACGGCCATACACGTCGTCGGACTTCGCGGTCAGCAGCTCCTGCAGGATGTATGCGGCACCGTACGCTTCCAGCGCCCACACTTCCATTTCGCCGAATCGCTGTCCGCCGAACTGCGCCTTGCCGCCCAGCGGCTGCTGGGTGATCAGCGAGTACGGTCCGATCGAACGAGCATGAATCTTGTCGTCGACCAGGTGAGACAGCTTGAGCATGTAAATGTAGCCCACCGTCACCGGCTGTTCGAACTGTTCGCCGGTCATGCCGTCGAAGAGCGGCGTCTTGCCCGAAGACGGCAGACCAGCCGCTGCCAGCAGCGCCTTGATCTCCTCTTCCTTGGCGCCGTCGAACACTGCCGTGCCGAACCAGATGCCACGCTCCATACCGTGCGCGACACGAAGCAATGTTTCGTCGTCCAGCTCTTCAAGCTGACGCAACGTTGCGGTGCCCGCGAACTCCTTCCGCACCTGTTCGCGGACGAAGTTTGCGTCGCTGTTCTGCCTGAGGAGCGCGGCGATCTTCTTGCCAAGCGCGGCAGCAGCCCAGCCGAGGTGCGTCTCAAGAATCTGTCCGACGTTCATACGAGAAGGAACGCCGAGCGGGTTGAGAACGATCTCCACAGGTGTGCCATCAGGCAGATACGGCATGTCTTCTTCTGGAAGAATGCGCGCGATCACGCCCTTGTTACCGTGGCGTCCGGCCATCTTGTCGCCGACTGAGAGCTTGCGCTTCATGGCAACGTAGACCTTCACCAGCTTGATCACGCCCGGAGGCAGTTCGTCACCCTTCTGCAGCTTGGCGATCTTCTCGTTCGTGATCTTGCGCAGCACTTCGATCTGGCGCGAGGTCATCTCTTCGATCTCGTCGATCTGCTCGTTGACGCGCGGATCCTTGTCGTTATAGCGGATGCGCTTGAGATTCTTCGTCGAGATGCGCTCGATGGTCTCCCTATCCAGCAGCGCGCCCTTGGTGATCAGGCGCTTGTTGGTGCGCTCATCGTGCAGGTCGGCAAGAACTTCCTTGCCGCCCAGAATTCCTTCCAGGCGCTTCAGACGCTCGTCGGTCAGAATTCGGATTTCGTCGCCGAGGTTCTTCTCCAGCTTCGAAACGTATTCTGCTTCGATCTGCTTGGCGCGCTCGTCCTTCTCCTGACCCTTGCGGCTGAAGATCCGGACGTCAACCACCGTGCCTTCGATACCCGGAGGGCACGTCAGCGAAGCATCGCGAACATCGCCGGCCTTCTCGCCGAAGATCGCGCGCAGCAGCTTCTCTTCCGGAGTCAGTTGCGTCTCGCCCTTCGGCGTGACTTTGCCGACCAGGATGTCGCCGTGGCCGATCTGGGCGCCGATGCGGATTACGCCGCTCTCGTCCAGGTCGCGCAGCGCATGCTCTGAGACGTTCGGAATGTCGCGCGTGATCTCTTCCGGCCCAAGCTTCGTGTCGCGGGCTTCGATTTCAAACTCCTCGATGTGCACCGAGGTGTAGTAATCGTCCTTCACCAGCTTTTCGCTGATCAGGATCGCGTCCTCGAAGTTGTAACCGCGCCACGGCATGAACGCCACCAGCACGTTGCGGCCTAGCGCCAGCTCGCCCTGCTCCGTGCAAGGACCGTCAGCGATGACCTGGCCCTTGACCACTCGCTCACCTTCCCGCACAACCGGCTTCTGGTTGATGCAGGTGTTCTGGTTCGAGCGCTTGAACTTGATCAGCGTATAAATGTCCGAACCGACTTCGCGCGACAACTGCGTGGGATGGTGCTCGCCCTCGACGCGCACGATGATGCGCTCGGAGTCGACCGAGTCCACGATGCCGTTACGCTTTGCCAGAACCACGGCTCCGGAATCGCGAGCCGTAACCCCTTCCATGCCGGTTCCCACCAGCGGAGCCTCGGCTACCAACAGCGGCACCGACTGGCGCTGCATGTTCGCGCCCATCAACGCGCGGTTCGCGTCGTCGTGCTCCAGGAACGGCACCAGCGATGCTGCCACCGAAACAAGCTGCTTCGGCGAAACGTCAATGTAGTCGACCTCGGCCCTGTTCACCAGGACGAAGTTGCCGAGACGACGGGCATTCACCAGGTCTTCCGTGATCACGCCGTTCGCATCGAACTCGATGTTCGCCTGCGCGATGGTGTGCTTGTCCTCTTCCCACGCCGAGAGGTAGAAGCTGTAAGGGATGTAGTCGATCGTCCGCTTGCCTTGCTTCTTCAGCGAGGCATTCAGCTTGATCGCTTCATCCTTCTCGATGTGGTCGCCCACGCGCATGCCGCTTTCGCCCGCGTTGATCACTTCCACGAAGTCGAGAATCTTCGACTCCTTCACCTTGCGGTAAGGCGACTCGATGAACCCATACTCGTTGATCCGCGCAAAGCAGCTCAGTGAGCTGATCAGTCCGATGTTCGGACCTTCCGGAGTCTCAATGGGGCAGATGCGGCCGTAGTGCGTCGGGTGCACGTCGCGAACTTCGAAGCCCGCGCGCTCACGCGATAAACCGCCCGGCCCAAGAGCCGACAAGCGCCGCTTGTGCGTAATTTCCGACAGCGGATTCGTCTGATCCATAAACTGCGACAGCTGCGAGGATCCGAAGAACTCGCGGATCGCGGCCATCACAGGCTTTGCGTTGATCAGGTCGTGCGGCATCGCCGTCGACAGCTCCTGGTACACGCTCATCTTTTCCTTGATGGCGCGCTCCATGCGCACGAGGCCGATGCGGAACTGGTTCTCCATCAGCTCACCGACCGCGCGGACGCGGCGGTTGCCAAGGTGATCGATGTCGTCCACCACGCCGATGTTCTTGCGCAGCTTCAGCAGGTAGCGAATGGTCGCGTAGAAATCATCCGGCGTCAGCGTGCGGTGATCGAGCGGTGTGGCGTCCTGGTTCTCATAGAGCTTGATGTTGAACTTCAGACGGCCTACGCGCGAAAAGTCGTACTTGCGCGGATCGAAGAACATGCCTTCGAACAGCGCCGTCGCGGTGTCGAGCGTCGGCGGATCGCCCGGGCGCAGCTTGCGGTAGATCTCGATCAGCGCCTCTTCCGGCTTATGCACCGAGTCGCGCTTCAGCGTGTTGGTGATGATGTTGCCCACGTCGTCGCGCTCGGGGAAGAAAACCTCGAGGCTTGTCGCGCCGCTGGCCATCACCTTGTGCAGGCGATCGGCAGTCAGCTCCACATTGGCTTCGACGATCACTTCACCGGTGTTCAGGTCCACAATGTCAGCCGCGGTCAGCGCGCCATCGAGTTCTGCCTGCTCCACCTCGACTTTTTCAATCGCTGCCGCACGAAGTGCCTTCAGCGTGTTCGCCGTAATCTTGCGGCCAGAGTGCGCAATCTCCTCGCCCTTGTGCAGCACTGCGTGCGCGGGCTTGGTGCCAAGCAGGTGCGTTGAGTGCTTGGGATCGGCCGGAACTGCCCACTGCAATTTGCCATCGGCAATCTGAATGCGGTCGACAGTGTAGAAGGTCTTGAGAATCTCTTCATCAGAGCGAAGGCCAAGTGCCCGCAGGAAGATCGTTCCCAGGAACTTGCGCTTGCGATCGATTCGTACGTAGAGCGTGTTCTTCTGGTCGTACTCGAATTCCACCCACGATCCGCGATAGGGAATGATTTTGCCAAGGAAGTAAGTGCGGTTATTGGCGGTCTCGAAGAAAACGCCCGGCGAACGGTGAAGCTGCGAAACAATCACGCGCTCTGTGCCGTTCACGATGAACGTGCCGTTCGGCGTCATCAGAGGAATATCGCCGAAGAAGACTTCCTGCTCCTTGATGTCGCGGATGGTCTTGTTGCCGGTCTCCGCATCCTTGTCGTAAATCGTCAGGCGGACCGTCACCTTCAGCGGAGCAGAGAACGTCATGCCGCGCTCTTCGCACTCCTGCTGGTCGTACTTCAGTTGCAGGCCGACAGGGTCGCCGCACTTGTTACAGAAGTCGGGAATGTTCTTGTTGTACGTTCCGCATTTGTGGCACAGAACATCGCCCGGAAGAAACGGGTCCGTGATGACCATCGCGCCGCAATGCACGCAGGCGGTACGCAGGTGATGAAGGCCCTTGAGGTGGCCGCACTTGCACTCCCAGTTGCCAATGGCGTAATCGACGAAATCAAGCTGCGAAATGCCGCGGAAGTCGGTGATGGGGAAAACGGAAACAAATACCGACTGCAGCCCCGAGTCATCGCGCTCGTTGGGCAACTTGTCCATCTGCAGAAAACGCTCGTACGAACGGCGCTGCACTTCGATCAGGTTGGGAATTTGGGTTGCTGTAGGAATCTTGGAAAAATCGAGCCGGCTGCGAATCGCGCGCTTCTCGTTAGGCATGCTTCACTCCTGAGTCTCATCAATCCCACCATCCGCCGCGGCGGACGCCGGGCCGGCACCCGAGTCTCGAGGCACCAGCTATTTGCTGACAAAAGAAAACCGAATCACGCTGACCGGCCACTGCATTACCGGTCCTGCCCGGACTTCGACGAAAAACCAGCCGAAACTCCGAATCCCGCGCCAAGCGTGTTTACTTGATTGAGGCGCCCCCGAAATCCGCGCCGCAGACGTTGTTGATCCTCAGGACATTGCCGTAGACTGCACACAATCGGAAGCGGACTTGCCGGTGAGCCCGGCCATTATTGCCCGCAAACGCTAGTTAGATTTCGCCCGAAAGCCCAATCCGCTGCGATAGAGACACGAAAGCCCGCGAGGACACAATCCCTCACGAGCGCGGCTTATTGCCAGTGCCCCCATCCGATTTTTGCTGCATTCTTATCGCCGATCCCAAAGCTCGCTTCTGCTGCCCGCCGCCTGCCAATCGACATCCATCAACGAGAAACCCGCCTATCCCGCTGACCCTAGAGCACTTAACTTCGAATTAATGCCCAACCCATGGCTGCTTGGCCCAGCCGCGAATCGAACGTTGTGCCCTTTGACTCTTGATTCAAGACGCGCCGTGTGTGGTTTTCGCCCAAATCGCGGAAATGCCCGCAGGGCCGAAAAGACGCGCAACGTTTATCGTAGCGCGTCCCGGCTCGTCTTGCAAGTCACGTACCAAATTACTTGACTTCGATGGTGGCGACGCCTTCAAACTTCTTCTTGATGGCCTCCGCCTCGTCCTTGGTCGCGCTTTCCTTCAACGCCTTGGGGGCTCCATCGACCAGGTCCTTGGCTTCCTTCAGACCGAGAGAGGTGACTTCCCGAACAGCCTTGATGGTGTTGATTTTGTTCGCGCCGGCATCCTTCAGGATCACCTGAAATTCCGTCTTCTCTTCAGCCGCCGGAGCTGCTGCCGCACCACCGCCACCGGCAACTACCACCGGAGCAGCAGCCGCTGCCGAGACGCCAAGGCGCTCTTCGAGCTTCTTTACCAGGGATGCTGCCTCGAGCAGGCTCAGGCTAACAATCTGTTCTTCCAACTGTGCGAGATCCGCCATGTCTTTTCTCCATTCAAATCCAATTGAAATTGATATTCCCGGCCGCAAACCCAAACGGTAAGTTTCCGATGCGCCAGACCAGCGCCCTTCCCGCCCGTTCTACTGCCAAAACCCTTAGAACAGTTACAGTTCTCAGCTGTCAGCATTCAGAACTGAGAACTCGACTACTGAGACCGACAACCCGCGGCCTAAGCCGCGCTAAACTTTTCCTTCTCCACTCCCTGTCCCAGCACAACCGCCAGATCCCGGCCAGTTGCATTAAGGACTGTGGCCAACCGCTGCGCCGGAGCGTTGATCAGGAACAGCAGCTTCGAGAAGATCTCTTCCTTGCCTGGCATCGTCGCCAGAGCCTTGACCTCTTCCACGTTAAGCAGCTTGCCGTCAACGATTCCCAGCTTGAACTGGAACTCGGCATTCTCGCCGGCCCACTTCGCAAAAACCTTGGCCAGCGCTACCGGATCGCCCGAGGTGAACGCAACCGAGTTCACGCCCTTCAGGCCCTTCAGCGCCGGAGCAATCTTGCTGCCCTCGCTCGAAACCGCCGCCAGCTTGTTCTTCACCACGCGATACTTGCCACCCGCCTCGCGAATGACCTTGCGCAGCTCATAGTCCTTGGCAACGGTCAGTTTGCTGAACGTGCCGATGATTGCGGTTGTCGAGGTCTCCAGCTCCTTTGCCAGCTGCTGGACCTTCTCCGTCTTTTTCGCCTTCGAAATTGCCATGTCTTTGCTCCGCTCAGACAGTTCTCAGTTGTCAGTTCTCAGTTTTCAGTACTGAAAAACACCCGACCCTGAATCCTGCCGCCAATCCGTTCGCCCCATTGTGGGCATCTCAACTCTCTCTATCCGGCGTCACCGGTCTTAGTGCTTGCCTGCCGCGTCCGCAACGGTCGAATCCAGCGGTACGCCCGGCCCCATCGTCGAGCTCAACGTCACGCTCTTGATGTACTTGCCCTTCGCCGCCGAAGGCTTCGCACGCACAATCGAGGTGATCACCGTCGTCGCGTTGTCAACCAGCTTTTGCGGATCGAAGCTCAACTTGCCCACCGGAACGTGAACCAGGCTCGTCTTATCAGCGCGAAATTCCACTTTGCCGGCCTTGATCTCTTTCACCGCCGCCGCCACATCCAGCGTCACGGTTCCCGTCTTCGGGTTCGGCATCAGGCCCTTCGGTCCCAGCACCTTTCCCAGCCGGCCTACAACCTTCATCATGTCCGGGGTCGCGATCAGGGCATCGAAATCGGTCCAGTTCTCTTTCTGGATCTTCTCGACCATTTCCTCGCCGCCAACGAAATCGGCGCCTGCTTCCTGCGCTTCCTTCTGGCGATCGCCAGTCGCGATCACGGCAACCGTCTTGGTCTTACCCAGCCCGTGAGGCAGAACCACCGTTCCGCGCACCATCTGGTCAGCGTGACGCGTGTCCACTCCCAGACGCATCGTCAGGTCGACAGTCTCGTCAAATTTGGCGTACTTCACCTGCTGCAGCAGGGTGACCGCTTCGGCAAGCGGATATGCGGGCTTTGTTACAGCCGCGCGCGCCTTCGCAATATTCTTGCTGGTTTTAGCCATCAGATCCTCGTCTCCCACCGCAGTTGCCAGCCCGCTGTCGCGGGACTCCGTCGTACCTCCGAGGCGGCCTCGAATCGCCACCCCTCCGGCCAGGAGTCAAATGCCGTGGTGCTATTGACGGCCCAGGGATTTCCCTGAGCACATCTATGAATTCTAGCGAATCAGCGCCGGAACTGCAATAAACAGATGAAACTTAGTCTTCTATTTAGATAATCCAACCTTGCCTTAGGATTCAGGCGCCGGACGGCAGGTTCGCCCACCGGCGCCTCCGCCTTACCTCAGGAACGCCGGAAGTTCCTTATAGTCTTTAAATTGAGGTACATACTCCGACCCTCCGAGATCTGCGTCCGTAAACCCGAACACGAACATCTGGTTGGGGTTGGGAATCATGTTTCCGTTGGCATCCGGCACTTCCGCCAGAAAATCATTGTCGTTGGCCACCCAGAGCGTGTGAATCACCGTCCTCCCGCCTTTCAGATCCGGCCCGAAAGAAATTCCCTCGATTTTCGCGGGGATCTCTCCGGCCGACATGCCGGCGTTGGTCAGTGAAAGAACCAGATCGGCGAACAGAACTTTCTTTACCTCGTTGCCGGCCGCCGTCTTCCCATCCATCTGGCCCACATCCGTCGCGCCTGCGAGGTCGATCTTGAAAATCTGTTTCACCACCGCATTGCTGCCGTCGGCTCGCCCGTGACCGTCGCGTTCATCCACCAGGAATTCATGGTTGTTAAGCGCCAGAATCTCGCTCACCCCTGAGCCGGTGGTCAGGCCGTACGCAAACTGGTGTGTCACCTCTCCTGAAGCGATATCGATCGTTACGAGGCGCAGCATCTTGGCCGCGGCGCCCTTCTGATTCGCATCCTGGATCAGCGAATTCTGCATGATCCCCACCAGGGTCTTCCCATCCGGCGTGATTGCCAGACCCTCCATCCCCTTGTTTGCAGTGCGGCCCACAGTATTGCCGCTGATCTCGGTGTTCCCTACCGGCGACAGGTTTGTGACATAGAAATACGATGGCAGCGCAAACGTACGCAGGCGAACCCCGGTGTTCCGGTCGAACTGGTAAATGTAGGGTCCGTACTCATCCGAGATGAAGACGCTTTTCCCGTCGTTCGAAACGCGAATGCCTTCTGTGTCGAACCGCGCGTCGTTCGGATCTCCGGAGTTCTGATTCGCCACAAATCCATCCGAGCGCCCTGTAAAGTAATACCGCATCATTCCATTGATCGGCGGCGCTCCCGGGCCATTCACGTTTCCATACATCAGAGGAGTCGCACTCCACAGCAGCGTGGTCTGCTGCAACACCGGCTTCAAATCATACGGCAACCCCGACCCGGACGGGTTCGGCGTTAGATTCCAATGAACCGTGTGAAAGCGGTTCACATAGGCGACCGTGTCATCCAGATCGCTGTCGAACGGCACCGCATTCGGCCCTCGGTCCGGAAGAGCGAGAAAATCATTTCCGCCCACGTAGGTAATTGCCGAACCGAATCCGCCCAGATAATTCGCCGGAACACCGTTCTCCAGCTTGTAGGTCAGGCCCGAAACATCGGCCCAGGCACCGGCCCGAGTTTCATCGAGCGTGCCCGTCGCGAGCAGAGGAAAACTCTGGGATTGTAGCCCAATGGCCGATAGAACCGGGAAAGCGCAGAACAGAGCGAAAGAACGCGTGAATGCGTATCTCACAAAATCTCCTTTTTGGGTCATTCAGGATGGGAAAGTTCCAGCGCAATCATCAAACCTGCCGGCCTGCTCGCAAATCAAAATCAAGTCAAATTCCGATGAATACAGCGCAACCTTGAACCCTGGATTTGGCCTGGGCACACCGCGCCGCACCGCCTTGCTTCCACTCCGGTTAGCAGGCTGCCGCAACAAATCGCGCGATACGGCATCTATAGATATAGAAAAGAAAAGGAAAAGCCCCGAAAACGAGGTCGAGCATCCCCCGGGGCAGACAATAGGAGTTAGTTATATGAAGCAACTTCGACTGGCAATCGCATTGGCAGCCGCTACCGCGGCAACAGCCTTTCCTGCGCTCGCCCAGAACAATTCCCAACAGGGTCAGGGCCGAGCCATCGTGACCGTCCTGCCTTCGGACAAGAAAGGTAACGTCGCCGAGGTTCCGGCGCAAAACCTTAAAGTTAAAGTCAACGGCAAAGAATCGACCGTTACAAGCTTCACACCTCTCCAGGAAAACAACAGCCCGGTGGAACTGGTTCTGCTAATCGACGGCGGCTCGCGGAGTAGTCTCGGATCCCAGTTCGGTGACATTGAGACCTTCGTGAAAGAAATGCCGGCGAACACCAGGATTGCCATTGCCTACATGGAGAATGGGCGAACTGCATTCGCGTCGCAGCTCTCCTCGAACCCGGCCGACGTTCTCAAAGGTCTACACCTCAGCGCAGGCGTACCCGGAGCGAATGCCAGCCCTTACTTCTGCCTCTCTGACCTTGCCAAGAATTGGCCGTCTCACGATCGCACGGCACGCCGCGAAGTCCTGATGATTACGGACGGCGTCGACAATTACGAGCGGCGATTCGATCCCGAAGATCCCTATGTCGATACAGCCATCAGGGACTCAATTCGCGCCGGATTGGTGGTCTATTCGATCTACTGGAAAAATACCGGCATCGCCAACAGCGGTTGGTATGAAACAAACGCCGGGCAAAACCTCCTCCTCATAGTCACGCAGGCCACCGGAGGGAACAGCTATTGGGAAGGCGTGGGAAATCCCGTTTCGCTCCAGCCCTACTTCCAGGATCTGCGCCGCCGTCTGAATCATCAGTACGAGCTCAGCTTTACCGCGGCTTCGAATGGTAAACCCGAGGTTCAGTCGATGAAAGTTGATCTGCACGTCCCATCGGCAAAGGTCGATGCTCCTCAACGGGTCTTGGTCACAGGTCCAGCCAGCGCGCGCGAGCAGTAATTCACCTCCGGCATTCCAGCCGGAAAACATACCAGGCAGGCGATTCCTCGCCTGCCTGGTCTCGTTTAAGCACCTGACATCCCCACTCTAAACTCCGGCAGGTTGGCTGTAGGTCCGCTCCGCTTGCCCGTAACCCGTTTCGCCTGTACCAAAGTCGCGGCGGGCGCCAGCCTCACGTTCCCGGTTGCTGCTGCTGTCGGAACCGTGCTGTTTGACCAGCTTGTTATAGATTCCAAGTAGCAAAAACGGCGCTGCCCATTGCCCGACAAAAATCGATTCATGCTTCTTGTTCCAGGCCTGCAGTGTGGCCGAGATCGCCATAGCCCCGAGAGCAAACACCAGGTATGCGCTCGAAGGGATTTTTGCGGTAGATTTCTCAATTGCGGCGGTGAACTGATCTTCCTCAAGTTCTCCTCGATTCACACGATAATCGGTCATAAGACTAAATCTCCTCGGCGATACTCAGATCGCTGTCGTTGGGATGCCCAACCTATGCGCATAGGGGTCTCGCAAAACCTCCTTATTTCCACTTTGCTGAAACCCGACGGTCAGTTTCTGCGCTCCGTCACAACGACAATCCCGGTCAAGCCGAAACGCCCGTGAGTTTTCGTTTTTGGAACTGTGAGTGGATGCCGTATAGTTTTTTCCAAGTCAGCAATCCAGACGAGGCTCCACGTTTCCCACATCTCCGCCGCAAGCTCTTCTCGTTTGTCTTCCCCGTGGCAACTCGAAGATGAGGCATTTGCGTTGCTGTGAGCCCGTTTCGTGCAGACCGAATTTCAAAAGAAGGACTTTATGCGACCAATTCGCCTGGCCCTGCTTCTTTGTGCCGTTCCCTTTATCGGTGCCGCGATCTCAGCCAACTCCCAAACACTCAACAACAGCTTCGCGCGCGATCCCCAACAGCCCATCGATCAGGAATACACCGAGCACATTCACAAATACACAACCGATCCCACCTTCACCTCGCCTCTCGTCGATTACCTCCCTGCTTCAAAAACCGTGCCCACGCCCGCGAAAGTCCTGGGCGACGTCTCCGGCGCGCCCGACATACTGCCCTACGCAGAGGATGTCTACAAGTACTTCCGCATGCTCGCCGCTGCCAGTCCTCGCGTGAAGGTCTACACCATCGGACACACGGAAGAAGGCCGCGAGATGATCGCCGCCGCTATCGCCGATGCCGACCTGCTGAAGAATGCCGACGCCAACAAGCAGCGCCTCGCGCAACTCGGTGATCCGCGCACCATCAACTTTGATGACGCCAAGGCACGGGCGCTCATCGCTCAATCGTTTCCGGTCTACTACATCACCGGTACCATCCACTCTCCTGAAACCGGCGCACCCACCGCGCTGATGGAACTCGCCTACCGCCTCGCGGTCGACGACTCGCCTTATATCAAGTACATCCGCTCGCACATGATCGTGCTCATCACTCCCGTGGTTGAGGTCGACGGCCGCGACCGCATGGTCGATGTCTACCGCTGGCATAAGGCCCACCCCACCGAGATGTACCCTCATCTCCTTTACTGGGGCCATTACGTCGCGCACGACAACAACCGCGATGCCATGGGCATGACTCTGGACCTCACGCGCAATGTGTTGAATACCTACGTCGACTGGCACGCGCAAGTGCTCCACGACCTGCACGAATCCGTGCCCTTCCTTTACGACAACACGGTCGGCGACGGACCCTACAACGCCTGGGTCGATCCCCTGCTGGCAGACGAATGGGCCGAGCTTGGATGGAATAACGTTGCCCAGATGCAGAACTTCGGCATGCCCGGAGTCTTCACCCACGGCGACTTCGATACCTGGAGCCCCGGCTACCTGATGTTCCTCGCTGCCATGCACAACGGCATCAGCCGGCTCTATGAAACCTTCGGAAACGGCGGCGCCGACACAGAGAAGAGAATCCTCTCGCCAGAAGACTACTCACGAACCTGGTACCGGCAGAATCCGCCATGGCCCATCGTCAACTGGTCGCAGCGCAACAACAACAACTACGAGGAATCGGCGCTGCTTTCCACCATCTCGTACTTCGCACAGCACGGCCCGCACTTCCTCGAGAACTACTACGCAAAAAGCAAGCGCTCCATTCAGAAACCCACCCTTGAGGGCCCCGCGGCCTACGTGATTCCAACTGACGCGGCAACCGCCAACCGCGAAATCGAGCTGCTTAAAGTGCTTCAGCGCCAGCACGTCGAGGTTCAACAGCTCACCGACGCAGCCACCTTCGCGATTGCAGGCGATAAACGCGGCGATAAGGCGAAACAGGAGACATTCGCTGCCGGCAGCATCGTTATCCGCATGGATCAGCCTTTCTCCCGAATAGCCGATGCTCTCCTCGATCGCCAGTTCTGGGCACCCGACGATCCGCAGAAGCATCCCTATGACGATACCGGCTGGTCTTTTACTCACCTTTTCAACGTGAAGACGGTCCGCGTATCCGATCCGGCGATTCTGAAAGTAGCAATGAAGCCCCTCGAGGATCCAGCCGCGCTTGCGGGCAAACTCGACGGCTCCGGCTCTATCATCGCCATCAACAATTCGGGGCAGATCTCTTTGCTCTCTGCCGTCTATAAACTCAAAGGCGCAAAAATTCAGACCGCGGAAAAGCCCTTCGACGCCGACGGCAAGCACTTCTCTGCCGGATCGCTTCTCATTTCCAGTGCGGGCGATCAGGCCGCATCGGCCCTTCACAGTCTGGCGCTCGACGGAACACAACTGAGCGCAATGCCGTCCGTCGCGCTGCATGATGTTACGGCTCCTCGTGTCGCCGTCATGCACACCTGGCTCGCTACCCAGACCGAGGGCTGGTGGCGCTACGCGTTCGACAGCGCGGGCATCCCCTTCGACTACATCAGCACCCAGACCGCCGCCAAAGAATCCGACTTGCGCTCGAAGTACGACGTCATCATCTTCGCCCCGGTCGGCCGCGGGTCCACGCTCGACATCATTAATGGGCTGCCGATGTGGAACAACCCGATGCCCTGGAAGAAATCTGACCTTACTCCGAATCTCGAAGACGGTGGCGACTCGACCGACGATATCCGTCCCGGTCTGGGTTATGACGGCCTCGCGCATCTGAAGAAATTCGTGGAACAGGGTGGCCTGCTCGTTACCTGCGAAGACACAGCACAATTCGCCGTCGAAACCGGCCTCGCTCCCGGGGTCAGCGTCGCGCCTAAGGCCGACGTGCGCGTTGTCGGCACCGTGCTCAACTCCGTGTTCGTCGCCAGAAATAGCCCCGTCGCATTCGGCTACGGAGAGAATCTTCCGGTCATCAGCGCCAGCGGCATGGCTTTCAACGTCAGCAACACCCTTGGCCGCAGCGGTGGTCGCCAGTTGATGGATCCCTACGCCGAGCGCCCCACCGGCCGCGGCAGCCTAGAGGACAATGACGAGCCGCTCGGACGCAAATCCGTCGATGCCGAGCTGCTGGAAAAAACGCAGCCCTGGGAGGCCAAAAAGCTCAACGAAGAGCAAAGACGCAACAACTTCAACGTCCTCCCTGAGCAACTTCGGCCTGAAGTCATCCTGCGCTTCTCAGACAACAAGTCGCTTCTTCTCGACGGCCTGCTCGACAAGGGCAACGCCATCGCCGAACGCGCAATCGTCGTCAACGCCCACCTGGGCCAGGGCACCGTGCTGCTCTTCGGCAACAATCCTGTCTACCGCGGCGAAACCATCGGCGACTACGCCCTGGTCTTCAACGCGATACTCAACCACGATCACCTGCAGCGGACGGCGCCTTCCGAAGAAAAGAAATCTCCCGCGCCAGCCGCCGGCAACTGATAACCGAAGACTAGGACTGGCAACTGTTTGGGTTCCCCCGGCTTCCCGGGGGGCCCAAACTATGGCACACTGTCATCCATGGGAAGCAAAGACAAAGGTCGCAAAGAAGCAAAGAAGGCTCCGAAACCCAAACCGAAACCCGAGCCCGCTCGGCGCGAAATCTTCACACCGGCGCCTCCGAAGTAAGCCGGAGAAGCCTCCTCGCTGCCGGTGGCACTCAAGAGAAAGCCCTCCCTGTCAGGAGGGCTTCCTTGCGTTTTGGATATTGCTCGCCTTCGCGAAATAGAAAGTCGCAGCCAGATGCAGAAAGGCCCTCCGCTCGCGGAGGGCCTTTCATTTGCCGCTTGTAAGCCAGTCCGGACTTACCCTACAACTTCAATGCCCATCGAGCGCGCCGTTCCCTTGATGCTCTTGATCGCCGACTCGATCGACGCTGCGTTCAAGTCAGGCATCTTCTGCGTGGCGATCTCGCGTACCTGCTTCTCCGTCACCTTGCCGACCTTGTCCTTGTTGGGCGTGCCTGCGCCCTTGGCAATGCCGGCTGCCTTCTTCAACAGAATCGCCGCCGGCGGTGTCTTGGTCACAAATGTGAATGACCGATCGCCATAGACCGTGATGACAACCGGAATAATCAGCCCGGCCATCTCCTTGTTCTGCGTGCGCGCGTTGAACTGCTTGCAGAACTCCATGATGTTGACCTGCGCCTGGCCCAGTGCCGGACCTACCGGCGGTGCAGGCGTAGCCTTACCGGCTTCGATCTGCAACTTGACCATCGCGCTTACTTTTTTCGGAGGTGCCATTCTCAGTTCCTTCGGAATCAGCTACTAGCTCCTGGCCTCTAGCTACTAGCTGATCTGTTTCTTGCAAATTTTGGTGTTGCGCCTCTGCGTTCGCTAATAAACCGGAAGCTGCCAGGTGCCCAACCGGCTAGAAGCTAGTAGCTAATAGCTCGAAGCTGCAACTACTCAATCTTTTCAACCTTGCCGAACTCCAGTTCCACCGGCGTCGAGCGGCCAAAGATCGTCACCATCACCTTCAGGGTCTCGCGATCTTCATTAATCTCATCCACCACGCCATTGAAGTTGGCAAAGGGCCCGTCGGTAATCCGCACGGACTCATTCTTCTCAAACTTGATCTTCAGCCGCGGCTTTTCCTTCGCCGTCTCAGACCGGAAGAGGATCGAACTCACTTCTTCCTCGCTGAGCGCTACTGGCTTGTCGCCGGTGCCCAGAAAGCCCGTAACCTTGGGCGTGTCCTTCAACACGTGCCACAGATCGTTGTCCAGATCCATCTCAACCAGAACGTAACCCGGCAAAAATACCCGCTCTACGGTGCGCTTCTTGCCGTTGACGATCTCGGTCACAGGTTCGGTGGGAATCATCACGCGGCCCACTCTGTCTTTCAAACCAAAGGCCTGAATACGGCTCTCAATCGACTCGCGCACCTTGCGCTCAAACCCCGAGTAAGCGTGGAGAATGTACCACTTGAAGCGCTCGTTGCGTTCGGGCGTCTGTTGTTCGGCGGGTGTCTCTATGTCTTCTGCCATTGCTGTCTCGATTCGCTGCGGCACTTTTACTGCGCGCCGAGCTTTTGTAGTACCGCCTGAAGGGCCCTGCTGAAAATGCTGTCCGTGATCCAGAAGAAAAACCCGAAGATAAACACTGTGACGATCACGACCGAAGTCGTGGCCTGCACTTCCTTCCGGGTCGGCGTAACAACCTTCTTCATCTCCGCCCGTACGTCGCTCAGGAACCTGGTGAAGTTGCCCCACGCTCCCATCGCGTTGCCGGAGAAGTTGGACAGTACGCCGCCGCCGTCGCCGCCGCCCTTCTTGATTGCTGATTCCGTTGCCATACTTCCAATCCTTCTCAGAGATCAGGGTCCAGAGATCAGAGATCCAATTTCGCCCTTGTTTCGGCCGCTTCGATCAAACCGGCCTCGCTCTTTGATCTCTGTTCTCTGCTCTCTGTTCTCTGCTTTCCAATCCTGGCAGGGGCGGAGGGATTCGAACCCCCAAGTTCGGTTTTGGAGACCGACAGTTTAACCGTTGAGCTTACGCCCCTAAAAACAGTTCTCAGTTCACAGTCATCAGTTCTCAGTCAATGCCATCCGGCCGTTCAATACTGATACCTGATAACTGACAACTGAAAACTTGCTCTACTATTTGGTTTCCTTGTGCGGCTGGTGCTTGCGGCAGCGGTTACAAAACTTCTTGAACTCGAGACGGCCAGTGGTCGTCTTCTTGTTCTTCGTCGTTGAGTAATTCCGCTCCTTGCACTCCGTACACTGCAATGTGACAATTTCCCGCATTTCAAACTCTCCAGTTCTTAGTTCGTAGTTCTAAGTTCAAAGTTCTTCTCGTGCCGTTCGTTCGGCGTTCTTCACTGAGAACTTTGAACTACGAACTTTGAACTCTTACTTGATAATTTCCGAAATCGCGCCTGCGCCTACCGTGCGTCCGCCTTCGCGGATTGCGAACCGCAGACCCTTTTCCATGGCTACCGGCGTGATCAGTTCAATCACCAGTTCCACGTTGTCACCCGGCATCACCATCTCCGTGCCTTCAGGCAATTCCGCAACTCCCGTCACGTCTGTCGTGCGGAAGTAGAACTGCGGACGGTAGCCCTTGAAGAACGGCGTATGACGGCCGCCCTCTTCCTTGCTCAGCACGTATACGGTGCCCTTGAACTTGGTGTGAGGCGTGATCGATCCCGGCTTGGCCAGACACCATGCCGCGCTCCACGTCTTCCTTCGGAATGCCGCGCAGCAGGATGCCGGCGTTATCGCCCGCCAGGCCTTCGTCCAGCTGCTTCTTGAACATTTCAACGCCCGTGCAAACCGACTTGCGGGTCTCGCGGAAGCCGACGATCTCGACATCCTCGCCCACCTTCACCTTGCCGCGCTCGATACGGCCCGTAACCACCGTGCCGCGTCCCGAGATCGAGAAGATGTCTTCGATCGGCATCAGGAAGGGCAGAGTCACGGCGCGCTCCGGCTGCGGAACGTACTTGTCCACCGCCTCCATCAGCTCGTCGATCTTGGCTTCCCACTGGGCTTCCCCGTTCAATGCGCCAAGAGCAGATCCGCGGATCACCGGAACATCATCGCCCGGGAACTGGTACTTCGACAGAAGCTCGCGAACTTCCATCTCCACCAGGTCGATCAGCTCGTCGTCTTCGACCGCATCGCACTTGTTCAGGAACACCACGATACAGGGAACGCCTACCTGGCGAGCCAGCAGAACGTGCTCCTTGGTCTGCGGCATCGGGCCGTCGGTCGCCGCAACGACGAGAATGGCGCCGTCCATCTGCGCCGCGCCCGTGATCATGTTCTTGATGTAGTCGGCGTGACCGGGGCAGTCCACGTGCGCATAGTGCCGGTTCGGCGTCTCGTACTCCACGTGCGCCGTCGCGATCGTGATGCCGCGCTCCCGCTCTTCCGGGGCGTTGTCGATCGAGTCAAACGAACGGAACGCGTATCTTCGGGTTGTGCTTCGACAATACCTTCGTGATCGCCGCCGTCAACGTCGTCTTGCCGTGATCAATGTGACCAATCGTGCCCACGTTCACGTGCGGCTTCGAACGATCAAACTTTTCCTTCGCCATGCTCGATTCCCTTCCCTCAAAATCAGCTTTCAGTCTTCCGTTCTCAGTCTTCAGTCCCGTTCAGCGCTACACGGCAATATCGAAGTCCCATCGATTGCCGGCTGATGACTCACAACTGAAAACTGAAAACTAAAACCGCCTCAGTAGTACGCGTAAATCTTCAAATACCTCTGCCGCAAATCTGCCGGCACCTTCTCGACCAATCGCAGATAACGCTCGCGCGTCAGCCCCTGGTCCGAAACCGGCAACCCCTTGTAAAGCGCGATCGCTTCCTTACCCAGCAGCCCACGGCTGAGCACACCTTCAAAATCCCGAATCCGCAGCTTCGAGCGGGTCACGCGATTTAAAAAAACTTCCACATCGCTCGAGGCGAACTTCGCGTCGATCTGCGAATGTAGTGCCGCGTATGTCTTCTCGTCCTGAACCGCGATCGCTGCCTGCTCAAACATTGCTCTGCCTTTGCCTCAATCTCTGGAGCGGGAGACGGGACTCGAACCCGCGACCAACAGCTTGGAAGGCTGTGACTCTACCACTGAGTTACTCCCGCCTGAAACCCAGTTCGCAGTTCCCGGTTCGCAGTTCAAAGTAGCTAACTGAGTTTTTCGCAACTGTGAACTACGAACTTCGAACTATGAACTTCTCAAACTCTGGAGCTGATGACCAGGATTGAACTGGTGACCTCTCCCTTACCAAGGGAGTGCTCTACCAACTGAGCTACATCAGCCCTCTAAACCTTGATGCCCCACCCAAGACGCGCCTTCTGCGGCTTGCGTGGCATACCGAAAACCTTCGGCCTACTCGTCGCCACGGCGGATCTTCTCCGCCTTCATCGCCAACATCGTGCGCAACGCCAGCCCACCGATGATGACCAGTGGAACCAGCTTCAGTTCCACCAACCTGCCCCCGACCGGAATCCTTGCATCAAGGGTAAACCAACTCAATACAGCCAATGCCGCATACAGAACCAGCGCCACCCAGTACTTCTTTCCCAACGTGGCACTGGACATTGCTATTCCCCACCCAGCTCCCGGCAGCGCCAAAACTGACAACCGTGAACTGCTTACTGACAACCGTCTTTATGGTGCACAGGGGAGGATTCGAACCTCCGTAACTCGAATGAGTGGCAGATTTACAGTCTGCTGCCATTAACCGCTCGGCCACCTGTGCCCAATTTGTCCAGCCGGGTACCCCATCCAAGCTTCGCTTGGGTGAGAGTGAAATTCCTCCCAGCCGCCTTACTAAACTGTGACCCTCTCCGTACCCGCTTCCGCACATCACTCGCCTTACCGGAGAACCTCCGGCTGTCGGAGCATGCACCTCAGTGGGATCACCGCAGAGGAGAGATCCGGCGATTCCTGCCTTCTGCCGGTCCCCGAAACTTGCTGCCGTCCGTTGACCCGAATCTGCTTCTAAGTGGAGCTGGCGAAGGGATTTGAACCCCCGACCCTCTGATTACAAATCAGATGCTCTACCAGCTGAGCTACGCCAGCCCGACCACCTCAAAAAACATTGCCGGGAAACACCGGGAAATCCGCGGACACACTCCAGCTCCGCGCATAACACGGCACAGTTTTTAAGGTTAGCACACCAGAAACTGCGGAGCAAACCCGTGTATCTCCAGTCTAATTTGGGCCTTGGCCACAATTTTCCACTGCCCCAAAAGACGTATCGCCAGTTGATCCAGGACGCCCCAATTTTCTTGCAGAACCAGCATTCTTTGTTGAATCATGGTCTCGCTTCCCAAAACAATCTGGCCCTGCTTTGAAAAGCAAAGGAGAGTTGTATGTGGAAGTGTTTTATCGCTATCTCGTTTCTCACGATTGCATCCTTGCTTACGGCCCAGCAAACGCTTAATAACGATGGCGTTATCAAGATGACAAAGGCTGGCATCTCTGAAGACGTAATCGCCTCCGCGGTCACTTCTTCCCCGGGTACCTACGACAATTCAGCGGACGCGCTGGTAGCCCTCAAATCCGCCGGCGTTGGCGACAAGGTCATTGGCGCTATGGTGGCCAAAGCAGCGGGGACTTCCAGCGCATCTGCTCCTGTAACTCCCTCCTCGTCAGCATTGCCGCCCGGAATTGATGAAGTCGGCGTTTACTTCCAGGACAAATCCGGCAAGTGGTCGGAACTCATGCCCGAAGTCGTGAACTTTAAGACCGGCGGCGTATGAAGAGATTTGCGACCCAGGGCATCGTTAAAGAGGACACGAACGGCCACATCGAAGGAAAGACGGCAAAAACCCAGGTAACTCTGCCGGTGGTCTTTGCGGTCTACGTTCCGGAAGGAACCGCAATCAGCGAATACCAGTTGGTGCATCTTCACCAGCAGAGCAATTCGCGTGAGTTCCGATCCGTGACCGGTGGTGTCTTTCACGAGTCGGGCGGTGCAAAGCGCGATCTGGTCCAGTTTCAGCCACAGAAAATCGCGCCTCGGCTGTATCAAATCTCACTCGACTCCGGCGCCGCCAAAGGCGAGTACGGCATCATCCCGCCGGGTTCCTATAGCAGTTCCAATATGGCTAGTGGGGGCAAGATCTACACCGTCAGCATAATCGAATAGCGATTTCGTCACGCACACACGGGCGCGGCCTCGGCCGCGACCCCCTGTTTTCTCACTAGCAACCATCGTCACGTTACCCCCTTGAATACCCTTGCGGTCGGCAGCTCTAACGCGGGATCATCCAATTTGGACCCCAGACAACTTCGCTGTCTCGGCTTGAGGTGTGCTTCACTATGCGCAACGCAATTCTGACTTCCTTATTCCTGCTCCTGTGCTCTGGCCTCTTCGCTCAGGAAACCCTCACCAACGACTCCGTGATCAAGCTCGTCAAGGCAGGACTGTCGGAAGATCTCATCGTTACCACCATCAATTCTTCTCCGGGCACGTATGACACCTCCACCAATGCACTCATCGCGCTAAAAAAATCCGGAGCCGGTGACAAGGTCATCGGAGCTATGATCCTCAAGACATCTGGCGCTGCGCCTGCCGCACCCGCCGCCAGCGCCGGATCGGCCTCGTCTGCATCGCCGGCCGTCGTCCTTTCGCCCGGTGCCCTTCCCGACGGCGTCGATACCGTTGGCGCTTATTACCTCGACAACACCGGCAGCCACTGGCTCGAGGTTCCAGCCGAAGTCGTCAATTTCAAATCCGAGGGCGCTCTCAAGCACTACGCCAGCGCCGGCCTCGTCAAAGGCGAAATGACTGGGCTCGTTGGCGGCAACCACAGCCAGCTGACATTGAAACTTCCCGCCAAGTTCATCCTTTACATCCCCGAAGGTAAGGCCCCCGGCGAATACCAGCTCATCCGTCTGCACGAGAACGCAAACAGCCGCGAATTCCGTGCTGCCAATGGCGGCATCGTCCACGATTCCGGCGGCGCCCTGCGCGACGTTATGGATTACACGCCGAAAAAAATCGCGCCTCGCGTCTACCTCATTGAACTGAGCGAAGACTACGAAAAAGGTGAATACGGATTTCTGCCTCCGTCCGATCTTCCTCTCGGCAACAGCATCCCCACGGCAACAAAGATCTACGGCTTTGCCCTGGTTCGCTGACTTGTGACTGCTCGCCCTGGGCATAGACGTGACCGCGTATGCCCGGAAACTGCCCAATAATCGAGCTTTCCGATTCGACGCTTCGCTTGATTCCTCCGGGTTCACCCGCCCGGTTCCGATATCCTGTATGAGGAAGCCGATCGTGAACTTCCCTTGCAGATGCACAAGCGCACGCGCAGAACGCTGATTGTAGTCACCGGAGTAGTCGCGCTACTGGCCCTGGCCATCTTTCTCCGATCCAAGGCTCCGCCTGAGGCAGCCCGCCTGCTTCCCGAGTCCGACGGCATCATCTACCTCAATCTAAAGCCCATCCGCACCTTTCTTCACAAAGACTTGAAGCCGCCTCAGCGCGTTCCCGAGTACCAGGAGTTCGTCGAGGCCACCGGCGTCGACTGGGAGCGCGACCTCGATTCAGCAGCGATCGCCCTCCACCGCATGCCCGACCCCAACGGCCCAAACGGCCCTGTCGCCTACTCCATGGTGCTTAGCTGCAAACTGACAGGCAAGCGTCTGAATACCTGGCTGGACAGCCACGCTGCCAGCCGCGAAACATACGCGGGACATACCATCTACAGCATTCCCTCTGAAAACCGCACTGTTCGTGTCGTACAGATCGGCTACGACATGATCGCCGTATCCAACTTCCCCACGACGGAAAAGATCCACTCCATCATCGACCGCCATCGCACCGCCGCTCTTCCCTTCGCGGGCTCGACTTTGCTGGCTCAGCATTATCACGATGTTCCATTGCTTTCCGTCGTCTGGGGAGTCGGCCAGATCGGCCTTCCGTTTTCTGAGAGCGGGGCGATCACGATTCTTGGCCTTTCCCTGCCCCTTCAGGATGACTCCACCATCGTCGCCAGCATCACACCCGGGCTTTCGCTTACCGGGGCAGTCCATCTTCGCGTGGAGGAGATCGCGCCGGACGAGAATAAGGCGGCCAGCCAGGCCGCGGCTCTTAGCACCATCGTTATTCTTGCCCGCGACGTTACCGTCCAGTTGGCGAACGAGCCATCCAACAACGCCTTGCGTGAGGTCCTGAAAACCTCCGAAATCACCCGCAAACGAAATCGAGTGATCGCGACCGCCACCCTGTCCCCAGGATTCTTCTCCCAAATTACGAAAAGCGAGAATTCCACAGGGACCCCGGCAACTTCGTCCCCGCAGGACGCATCCAAGTAATTGAGCAGGCTTCCCCGCTGCTTCGCAATAATAGTTCGCTGCTCCTAACTAAAGGCCGCCGGTTCTAGGTTCCTCTTCCTGGGTTGGAGTTGAGCCTGAGTTGGCGGCCTTCTTCATCTCCCTGCATTTTTCTGGACTTCCCCGCCATCGATTTCGCATCCTTAACTTTGGGTGCTGAAACCATTTCTTATCCACTCTCAGAGAGGTCTCATGTCACGTTTTCTCAGAACGCAAATTCTGATCTGCGCGATTTTCTGCCTTGCCTCGATTTGCGCCTTGGCAGCTCCTCAGCCCGCCCCCGCCGAAGCCCATCAAACCAAGGCCACTACCCCATCGACCACCAATGTCCTCACGGGACAAGCCGCCTTCACTGATGCAGCCCACGAATCCCCCGGCACCCGTCGTCACCTCACCGTGAACGACCTCCCGGCGCCCGCTGAGGATCAATCCGTCGACAACGGACCAAGCATGGTCCCCCGTCCTTCCAATGCCTGGCCGATTGCACCGAAGGGCTTCAAGGTTGAACTCTATGCCACAGGTCTCGACAACCCGCGCCTCCTGCGCGTCGCTCCCAATGGCGACCTGTTTCTCGCGGAAAGCTCCTCGGGAAAGATTCGCGTCTTCCGCGGCGTCACCCCCGATGGCAAGCCGCAACAGACCTCCGTCTTCGCAGAAGGTCTCCAACAACCCTTTGGTATTGCGTTCTACCCTTCCGGTTCCGATCCGAAGTACATTTACGTCGGCAACACCGACGGAATCGTCCGCTTCCCCTACCAGAACGGAGACCTCAAGGCACGCGGCTCCGCCGAAAGCATTGCCGAACTCCCCGGCGGTGGGAGGTTGCGCGGAGGCGGTCACTGGACACGCGATCTCGTCTTCTCCAAAGACGACACCAAACTTTTCGCCTCAGTCGGTTCGCATTCCAACGTCGACGACTCCGATACTCACCCGGAGGAATTCCACCGCGCCGACGTTCTTCAGTTCACCCCCGAAGGCAAGTTCGTCAAAATCTATGCCTGGGGCATCCGCAACTGCGTAGGCGAGGCCATCAACCCCACCACCGGCGAATTGTGGTGCTCCACCAACGAGCGCGACGGCCTCGGCAACAATCTCGTCCCTGACTACGTCACCCACGTGCAGGAAGGCGGCTTCTACGGCTGGCCCTGGTGGTACATGGGAGGCCATCAGGATCCGCGCCATGTCGGCAAACACCCCGAACTCCAGTCCAGGGTGATTACGCCCGATATCCTCGTGAACCCTCATTTCGCGTCTCTGGAGATGATCTTCTATCAGGGCTCGCAGTTCCCCGCCGAGTACAAAGGCGACGGCTTCGCCTGCGAACACGGCTCGTGGAACCGCGCCCAGCGCAGCGGTTACGAGTGCATCCGCCTCCCCATGAAAGACGGCCACGCCACCGGAGAATATGAGGACTTCCTCACCGGCTTCACCATCGGAGACGGCAACGTCTGGGGACGCCCCGTAGGCATCGCCGAAGCCAAAGACGGATCGCTCTTCGTCTCCGACGACGGCACCCGATCCATCTGGCACGTGATCTACACCGGCAAGTAGATCTTCTCGAAAAGAGTGATCCAAAGTGCCCCATCCAGGCTGCGCCGTTTGCAGCTTGGGTGGGAAAGCATGACACCGAACAAGCTGGGTTCATTTTGACGATGGAACGATCAGCAACCATCCGGCTGCGCATCATTACAGCCGTGACGTCAACTCTGCTCCCCCTCGTCTGATTCAGCTTCCTGCTGTATGCCTGCAATCAGCTCCAACGCCTCATCTTTGCGATTGGCCGGCATGAGAATCCTGCGCATCGGGTGCAAAATCGGGCTGAACCCGAAGCGGGCAGACGCATCCTCGTGGATGAAATAATCCACCCCGGCTTCGTCGAGCACAGCTTTAGCCAGTTCGAAAGCGACTGGGTCATCGCTCTCGAACACGGTCACGATTTCCTGTTTCTGATCGGGCTTTGTCATCGTGTGCCACCGAAGTCCACATCGCTCACTGACAAAACTCTGCGCACAGTTCGCAGAAGCAGAGCCAGCTATGAATTCAAGTTATCTCACATCAGGCGCGGCTTAGGACTTTCGACAGAGACCTCCTTCTCCTTCTGCGTTGCCGGTAGCTTGGCCGGGCAAATCCCTTCCAGACTTGCACTGCTTTCCACGTCCTTCGTTTTGCCGTCCTTGGCTTGCACGATGGGGAGATTCTTCGCTGTATATCCGTGGCTCAGCGTGCATGCAGCAACCTCCATATCCACTCCAGGATGCCGGGTTTTGTGATCATCCCACGCTGACTGAACAATGTCAGGCCACATGAAGAAGACAAGTGGGACGGCAATAGGCACCAGAAGTAAACAGCCTCCACTCGGTCCACACGAGCCTTTCCCCGGTGGATACTCGCGAATGTTCACGCCCGATCCGTCGGCCAAAAGCAGGCGCACGGGTCTGAGTTTGACATTGCCGTCGCGTTTTCCGGGCTTAGCTCGCTGCGCATCCGCAACAACGCCCTCGACTGGGGTTCCTCGCGGAATTGCGACAACACTCCCCACATCTACATCCCTGGCTACTGCGAGCCGCACCTTTTGCCCCTTCACTGCCGTCGACGAAGATAGCGGCTCAAGCAGGACGAAATCGATCGCGGTGCCTTTAAGCACGCGCATCGCAGCGGCCTCGGATGTGGTTACCGACCCTGGCTCTTCTGCAAGCGTTGCCGGCGTCTCTCTGTTCGTCACCCTCTGGGCAAGCAGCAATGGTGCCATGCAGCAGCAAAGTGCTGGTGCCAATGTGGCCCGGATCATGCTGATTTGTCTGTGCGTTCTCATGCCCAAAGATGCTAGGCATGTTCACGAAAGAAGTTGGTCCGCCTGTGACACTTTTTCAACTGCCACAACTTTGCGGGAGTAATTGTCCTCCGACGCCTCCTACTTCTTCAGCCCCAGCGCTTCCACCACCGCACCGTCCACCTTCGCCGGCTGGCCATTTTCCTTCCACACCACACCGAACCCGCCGCGATAGTCCCACATTGTCCAGCCGATTCCATTGGATTCCAACGCGGTGCGCACATCACGAATCCAGTTCATTCGCGACATCGGATCCGTGACGCGCCGATACACGCCAAACTCATTGCAGATCAGCGGCACATTGTTCTGCTTTGCCCATCCCGCCGCCGCATCCATCTGCAACTTGATGTGACGCGCATCCCAGTGCTGAGCCAGTATTGTTCCAGTTCGTACCGCTGTTCCAGATCCGGCACCTGGGCGAGAGATTTCTGCATACTCTCTTCGGTCGGCGGATATGGAATATCGTGCGTCATGTATTCCCACGTGCCTGCCCAGCTCGCTCCCTGGTGCGTGAACTGCATCGGTTCGTAAAAGTGAAAGTTGTAAATCACGTTGCCATCGGGTAGCGGTGCAGCCTCAGCAGGTCTCCAAGCCCTGACCAGTTCGCCCCCGATGCGATGATCGTGTTCTTCGGCGCGACTTCGCGAATCGCCGCCGCCGCCCGCGCCTGCACACCCGCCCACCGATAAGCGTCGCGCTCTTCAGGCTCGTTCATCACCTCGAAAAACACGAGGTCGGCATTGCGATCCGCATAGTGTGCCGCAAGCTTGCGCCATAGTTGCACAAACCGGTCAACCCCATCCCCCGTGGTGCTTACGTGCTTCTTGTAATCGCTCTCGGGATGAATATCGATCTGTACCGCCATGCCCTTGGACAGCATCAGGTCAACGACGTGATCCAGCCGGCGCAGAAAGTCCGCATTGAATCCATTCTTGTCCTGAGGATCCAGTTCCAAAGGCACTGGATCGATGCTGAGACGAACATTGTCAAAACCTGTCTGCGCCATGATCGCGATGTCCGCGTCATCCGTGTAGTGGTTCATCCGCGCCTCAGAATAGTTCCCGGGAGACTGCGCAAACCACTCCGATGCATTGATGCCGTGACGCAAATGTTGCGCCCGTGCGAAAGCGGTCTTTAAGTCAGAAGAGCGGTCCTGCGCGAAAACAGGCAGTGCAAACACAAACAAGGCAATGAGTAATCGAAAGCGTATCGTCACAATTCATCTCCGAAAAAAGCCATAAATAGCCAACAGGAAACAATACTACGTCGCCGGTTAGTGGAGGGCCGGCATGCCCTTTTAGCGGTCTGACCCAATCATCGGGCTCTGGCGACCAAAAGATATTTTTCCATCCCCTGCGATTTCTATTTATTGTTTAAGCTCATCCTCAGAGAGCCCGGTTAGAAACCTCCGGAACCCAGCTGATGAGCACATTCCGAGGAGGATTTGCGATGAGACTGTCTCGTGTTGTGAGTGTGGCTTTGTTTGTAGCAGCGCTGTCTGGATGCAAGCAGAAGGAGCCCTCGCAACAGGCCTCACCAGCTCAAACGTCTTCCGCCCCGCAACCAGCGACGAACGACTCAGTCAAGCTGTTTGCTCCTTTCGGCCGTCGCACTGACGATCTTGATCAGATTGTTAAGCGGCGGAATCTCCGTGCCATCGTGGTCCTGAATCCAACCGGCTTCTTTTATGTCAATGGGCATCCGATGGGAATCACGTTTGAGGCGCTCAGAGAACTCGAAACGTACATCAATAAGCGGGAGAAGACCAAGGCTCATGAAGATCAAGGTCACGTTTATTCCTGAACGGCCAGATCGAGTTGAGGCAGCCCTTGACCAGGGTGTAGCGGACTTCGTCGCCTATCCGATTATCGTTACCCCAGACCGGCAGCAGCGAGTGGCGTTCACGGTGCCGGTTATGTCGGATCTAAAGCAAGTCATCGTCTCCGGACCGGACTTTGGCACCGTGGCGACCTTGGACGACCTCGGTGGAAAACAAGTATCGGTCAGTCCGCTGACTGTGAATTACCAGATCCTGCAGGAAATCGCCCGGAAGCAACAGGCGTCAGGCAAAGCTGCCGTTCAGGTCAAGGCCGCAGACCCGAACCTTACAGAAGAAGACATTCTCCAGATGGTGAATGCGGGATTGATACCCGCTACCGCCATCAGCCTTACCAAGGCGAAGATCTGGGCTCAAGTGCTACCCAACCTGACCGTGCATTCCGATCTGGCCATCGCCACAGGACAGCAGGGAGCATGGGCAGTTCGCAAAAATAATCCCAAGCTCAAACAAATGCTCGACGAGTTCATTACTCCGCGCGCGGTCGGCACTTCTTTCGGCAACACGCTCCTACGGCGCTATCTGCAAAACACCAAGTGGATCAAGAATTCGACCTCGGGCGAGGAGATGAAGAAATTCGCAACCCTCAGCGCTTTATTCAAGAAGTACGCCGGACAATACAACTTCGACTACCTCATGATCATGGCGCAGGGTTATCAGGAGTCCTTGCTGGATCAGCGCGCACGTAACTCCGTTCATGTGGGCATAATGCAGGTGAACCCGAAGCTGGCAGCAGCCGACCCCATCAACGTCAAAAACGTAACAACCGCGGAAAACAACATCCTTGCCGGCGTGAAAATGCTTCGTGACATTGAACAGCGATACTTCGATGACCCCCAGCTGAAGGACCCTGATAAGACCATGATGGTGTTTGCCAGCTATAACGCCGGGCCCAGTCGCATCGCAAAACTCCGCAAGGCGGCGGCGAAACGCGGTCTGGATCCGAACAAGTGGTTTAACAACGTGGAGCTCGCGGTAGCGCAGGACGTCGGGCAGGAAACCGTGAACTACGTGAGTAACATTTACAAGTACTACGTCGCCTACAAGCTCGCCCTCGACCGGCCTGCCCAGGTTCTGCCGAATGCACAAGCCAAGCCGGGCATCTGATGCTTTTGGCTCCTCTGATCGAGCATTCCGGGCGGTAGGTTGAATCAAGATTCGAGCGCGTCAAGTCCGCCCTCTCGATTTTGGCCCTCTCGATCCGCCGCGACGCGAAAACAAAAACGGCTCCGATCCCGGAGCCGCTCTCGATGAATGAAGGGCTGTTATTTGCTCGCGATGTGCTGCGTCGTGTCTGCCGCGATCGCTTGCTCGTATGTCATCCGCAGATACTTGTGCGGATTCACCGGCACGTTATGTACGCGCACCTCGTAGTGAAGATGAGGACCCGTTGCGCGGCCTGTCTGGCCAACATATCCGATGACCTGCCCACGAATAACGTGCTGACCCGGTACCACGGCGATCGATGAAAGGTGCCCGTAGAGCGTCACCAGATCATGACCGTGATCCAGAACTATCTGGCGTCCATAGCCGGAGCCCATGTTCAATCCCGTCACATCTCCATCGGCCGCCGCACGCACAGGCGTGCCATTGGGCGCCTCGATATCCATGCCTGGATGAAAAGCACCTTCTCCGTTGATGGGATCCTCACGTTCTCCGAAGCTCGATCCCACTTTTCCTTCCACCGGCCAGATCGACGGTGCATCCGCAAACTGCGTCCAGTCCCCTAGAAAATTCCCCGTCAGACCACCCTCAAGCGCGCGCGTCACCCGGCCCGACATCGCCTGATCGCGCAGAGCATAGAACTGCTCAAAGGTCATCTTCACATCTGAGTTGCTTACATCATCCTTCAGCGCCAGGCTGACGGGCGTCGGCGAGGATGCTGCATTTGCCGCAGGCTTGGCAGGAATCACCTTGTGCTGCCGCAGACCATACAACGCCGTGACCTCGCTTGCCAGTGCTCCTAATGACGCGACCTGGACCTCGCGATCATGAGCCACTTTGGCCAGTACGCTGTAGTCTTTGCGCAATTGCTGGTTGTCCTGTCGGACCTGGTTGAACCGCTCTGTCTTCAGGAGCATTCGCGTGTAGGAGCCGGCCAGACCGACGATGGTGAATGCACCCACCAGCGCCGCGGCGACAAATCCGTACACATACCGCAGAGGTAGCGGTATTTTCCTCACACGACCGTCGTCATCTCTGGCAACAAAGAGGATGTAATAGCGTTTTCGCAGCATGATCCTGCTTCCACATTAAAAATTGAAAGTGCTACTCGCCGCGTAGCCAACCAGACATGAACGCAGGTGCCGGGGGAGCCCCGCCCTTCGATTCGGTACGCACTGTCAAGAGCGTATCTTCTTAAACGTTCGTTTAGGCTAGCAGCGCCGCCGGGGGCGGGTCAATAAATTGGGCGGAAAACTGGTCACAAAACCCCTCCCTCAGTCCAGCCTTAAAATGCCCGAAAGTTTATCCGCGTGCCGTTCGTCCCTCGCGAACACCTGCCAACGTCCTGGCAAATACCAACCTGAGGGCCCCGAATCTCGGCCGCCATACCCTATCCTCAATGAGATGCGCGGCGCGACGAGACCGTCTACGACGAACAAAACGGGCGAATTGGCGATTTTGAACCTGATTCGACGTCGAGCCGGCCGTACGGCTGCCGGTGGAGTTCGCGTCGGCATTGGCGACGACTGTGCGGTTTTACGCCTGAAACCGCGGGAAGAAGCAGTAATTACAACCGATTTATCCATCGAAAACCGCCATTTTCGCCTGGATTGGCACCCCCCTGAATCCGTCGGCCACCGCACCCTGGCACGCGGCCTCAGCGATATTGCCGCCATGGGCGCCCGACCTGTAGCTGCCTTTCTTTCCTTGGGTTTACCCCGAAAACTGACAGCGAGCCGGAGCCGCGCACGCTCTTGGCTCGATCGCTTCCTCGATGGATTCCTCTCCCTGGCAGAGAAACACAATACTCCCCTCGCCGGCGGAGATCTTGCCGAGTCCCCCCTGGCCATGGCCGACATCGTACTTTTGGGAGCGGTGCCTCAGGGAAGTGCTTTGCTTCGCTCCGGTGCGCGGCCAGGAGACCTCATCTATGTGACCGGGACTCTCGGCGGATCGGCTGCCGGTCTCAGAAGTCTCGCCAGGCTCAGATCGCACAAAGCCCTGAATGCCCCCCATTACGCTCCCCACCTCTGGCCGGATCCGCGTATCCGGCAGGGAATGTGGCTTCGGAAACGCGGCCTGGCCACTTCCGCCATCGATGTCAGCGACGGCCTCTCTACCGAAATCGAGCACCTGTGCGCTGAATCCGGCCTCTCCGCCGAGATCGATGCGCGGGCTCTTCCCGTCTTTTCGGGGGCTACCCTCGAGGATGCCCTCCATGGCGGAGAAGATTACGAACTGCTCTTCACCGCCCCCCCGGCTGCCACTCTGCCGCGCGCCATCGACGGTATACCCATCACTCGGATCGGAACTATGCTCGAGAACCGAAAAGGTCGCGTCAGGGTGGCGCTCGTCGATATCTCAGGCCGCCGGCCTCTCCTGAAGCGGGGCTGGGAACATTTCCTCTAACCCAGTCCAGCGAGTTAGTTACTAACCTTCTTTGAGATAGCGCATTATTATCGATGTTGAATGGATAGCGAGACCGTACGTGTGCGCTTTGCGCCCTCCCCTACCGGGCTTCTTCATGTCGGTAACGCGCGAACAGCTCTGTTCAACTGGCTCTTTGCCAGGCGCATGGGAGGGAAGTTGATCCTCCGCATCGAGGACACTGACCTCGAACGCTCAAAAGAAAGTTACGAAAAACAGCTGATCCAGGACCTGCTCTGGCTCGGAATCAACTGGGACGAAGGCCCAAACCAGATCGACTCTGGAGAGACCGGCGAATTCGGCCCTTACCGCCAGTCAAAGCGTTTCGACATCTACTCCACCCACACTGCTCAGCTTCTGGCAGAGGGCAAAGCTTATCGCTGCTTCTGCACACCTGAGGAGCTCGAGGCCGAACGCCAGCAGGCAATCGCCGAGAATCGCCCCCAGGTCTATAGCGGCAAATGCCGAGTCATGAGCAAATTCGACGTCCGGGAAAACCTGCTCCGCGGCAAAATTTATTCCGTTCGCCTCAGAATTCCCGATCGCGCTGTTCGCTGCCACGACATAGTTCGCGGCGACCTTGAATTCGCGCCGGAGACAATCAGCGACCCCATCCTCGTTCGTTCCGCAAAAGGAGGAACTGCCGGAGCCAGTCCCGGTGTTCCGGTCTACAACTTCGTCGTAACAATCGACGACGCGCTGATGGGAATTACTCATGTCATCCGCGGCGACGATCACATTGCCAATACTCCCAAACAAGTTGCGATCTACGAAGCATTTGGATGGAAGCTGCCGCAGTTCGCCCATCTCTCCGCCATTCTGGGTCCCGACCGTGAACGCTTTTCCAAGCGGCACGGAGCCACATCGATGGCGAGCTTCCGCGAGATGGGGTACCTCCCGGAAGCGATGGAGAATCATCTGGCTCTGCTTGGCTGGAGCCCGGAAAATGGCAAGGGCGAAACGCTCACGCCTGACCAGCTCACTCGAGCCTTCTCTTTGGAACGCATCTCCTCCGAACCCGCAGTCTTCGACTTCGAAGAGCTGAACTCGCTCAACCGCCGCTATATGAAGATCAGTCCTCCCGCGCGCCTCGCCTCTCTCTGCTGGGACTACTTCGGAGGCCTGTTGCCGGAGAAAGAAGCCGTTTCCGACGCCGTGCTCGTTTGGTTCTTTCACATGATTCAGATGTTCGTGCCTTCCGTGAATCGTCTCGGCGAGATCCCCGCCAAGGCCGCCTTCATCTTTCACATGGATCCCAATCTCACTCGCGCCGATCACGAGAATGCGGCCATTCTTGAAACGGAATCGGCACAACGGGTCCTCGCGGAGCTCTCAACGCGTTTGCGCGCGCATGACGGCCCCGTCTCCGCGGCTCAATTCTCTGCGTGGATGAATGAAATCGAGCAATCCACTGGCATAAGCGGAAAGGATCTCACCCTGCCCGTGCGCATTGCTCTGACGGGTACGCAGTCAGGACCCGACTTCGAAAAACTTATCCCCATCCTTGAACAGGGAGCCGCTCTGAACGTCGGCATTCCCGGCGTGGGACAGCGACTGGTTGCGTTCCTTGGGACATAAGGAAGTGCCGTCCGTGAACGACATCTTCTGGATTGCCGATTCCGGCCTCGCCATCGTCCTCCGTCCTCGCGGCGACGACTGGCTGAAAAATGATCTCCAGCGGATCCGAATGGCCGGGATTCAAACCATCATCTCGACACTCGAAAGTTGGGAGGCGAGAGATCTCGGCCTCGCCCAGGAAGCCGATATGACGGAGAGCCTCGGAATGCAATTCATCTCCTATCCTCTTGAGGACCGTTCCGTCCCTTTCCATCGAGAAGACTTCTCTCATTTCGTTTCCATGCTCGCAAAGAGACTCCAGACAGGGGAAAAAATTGGCGTTCACTGCCGCGGATGCATCGGCCGTTCAACCGTTGTCACCGCATCCGTTCTCATCGCACTTGGATGGCCGGCAGAGAAAGCTCTCGACGCGATCGAGAACTCTCGCGGATGTTCCGTCCCCGATACCGAAGAACAACGCGACTGGATCCTCAATTTCGGAGACAACGAGTGAATGCTCCTGTCATAGACCTGAGCTTTCCCTCGGATTGGCGAGCCGAAATCCTTCCTTCCCGCCCGCAGATCCTGCCCGCCCGCCATTTCATCTACCCGCAGCAAGTGGAAGAGGTCGAGCGGGGAGCGCTTGAAATCCTCGTACGGCCCGAGCCCTCCGCAGGTTCTCCGTTTCTCGCCACCTGCGCTCTGGGATTTCGCGATCCAGCTGTTCCGACAGGAATCTGGTCCGCGCCCAATCCGCGGGAGCTCTGCGCCGTCTCCGGCGGATACGCCTACCTCATCGACACGCCCGAGCCCGAACGTTTCACCATGCTCCCCTATCGGCCGGTCCTCCAGGTTCACGCCGCGCTCGAATCGCGCCTTCTCCTGTTTGTGAGCAATCGCGCCATCCTTGCCTGGGGCGCGCATGGCGAAGCATGGCAATCGCCAAAGCTCTCCGATGAAGGCGTAACCGTCACAAGCATCGAGGGCTTCTTCCTTCACGGCCTCGGATGGAACATTATCAGCGACAAGGAGACTGCTTTCTCGCTCGATTTGCAGAATGGTGTTGTCGTGAACACATAGGCGGAAACAGATATGCAACTCCTCGGCGAAGTCGAACTCAAGAAAACCGAACATTTCGACGCGCTCGAGTTCACTGTCTCACGCGAAGAAAGTATTCTCGAAAGTGTTGCTTTTCCGGCCTTCGCGCTAGCGGTTCTCTGGTGGTTCTGGCACATCGGCAGTCTATGGCCCCGCATTCTTGCCGGACTCGCGGCTATGTCCTCCGGGGCCGCGTACATCGCTAATCGCGTTCAGGGAGGTGAAACCCGCCTCCGTGTCACCAGCGATGGAGTCATGGCCGATGGCAACCTCGGCAAACTTTTCAACACTCACGAACAGATCGGCATAGCTGACATAGATTCCATTCGCTATGAGCCGGGTGGCGACGGCGAGATCTCCGGCCTCCATGCGCGCAACGGCTGGTCTTCAATACTCCTGCTTCCTCACATCACCGGAGATCAGGCCAACGAGATTATCGCTGCGATTCATCGTAGGTTCCCCCACATGCCCGTCGAACAATATGCACCGTACTCGCTTTCGGATTTCAACCCGTTCGATCGCGGCGAACATATCACGAGACTTGGCCTCTCTGATTCCGAAAAGAACGAAGCTGGAAAAGACAGTTAGATTTCTTAGCCCTGCAGTCCATCCGAATGCAGCAACTTCAAAAGATCCTGAGGCCGATGGCTGTCAATTACAAAGTTCACCTCAGGCCGCGTCTATTTCGCAAAGGGTGTCGCGAAAATAATCGGCTTATCCGGGCAGACACGTCTCACTTCTCTAAGCAGGTCAGGGTCTCTCTCCAGCAGGTGAGCGTGCACCATGATCATGTCCACGTTTGGAAATCGGTGCAGCAGGTCGAGACCGTCCCGCAGGTTATAAGTCGTCAGCACATTGTGCTTTGCTGTTTCCACCACCAGCTTTCGCGCTGACAGTCCTTCGGGCTGCTCTTCTTCCATCATCAAAATGACAAGCGATCGCAATCAATTCACCTCTGCAATTCAGAGGCAAGGTCTCAGTGAAGTGGTTGGCTCAGATTCCTGGATTTTTCAGCCTCCTGAAAAGAGCAGTGATCAAGTTGCGATCGGTAGCCGCGATCTGTAAGAACCTTCGCCACGGTCGAGAATCGATTTATATCCTGAATAGACTCCTTCAAATACCGACTCCCATGAGGCTGTCATGGCTTGCTTTCGCGCGGCCATGCACATGCCGCTGTGCGACGTTCAGCTCTCCCGCTCGCCCAAAGCAAGTCGAAGTTGGCCCGCATCGCTCCATGCCATGCGCAGACCTCCAGAGACCGGTCCCCTTCCTAACATCTGCACCGCCCTGATAACCCAGTGAATCGAAAACGGAGCCCGTCCTGAGGGCCATATCTCGCTCAGAGGCCGGATCACGCCATTCGCATCGGGATGATACGCGCGCTCTTCCCACAGCCGGGATCCCTGTGGAAAATGAGGATATTCGCGGATGGCATCCAGCGTGGATCGCAGCAGCCGATGTTTCCATGGTTCGGCGTATTGCGGCATAAACAGCACATGACTCCTTCGCTCCCGCCGAATCTCATGCGCGAACTCCGTAAAACTCGCTGCGTTCGTCAGGTTGATATTCGCATTCGGCTCAACACCGTGCCGATCGCCACCGCTGATAAGAACCATGTTCCAGCGCTCACCGAGCCGGCGGGTTGCGCGATTCTCCTCCCAGTTCCGCAGCCCGTTCAGTTCAAGAGCGTGCAGCCACGCGCCGAATTTCTGCAGAAATTCGTTCACCAGAAACTGATGTCTCGCCCCGCCGACTAGGAAGAGATCCCACATCGGATGATTGAACACCACAAGCACGTTCGGCTCATCATGCAGTGAAACCAGGATCTCTTTGAGGCGTGCTTCATCCGGCTTGGCGGTATACTCCGCGAACGTTCGCATCCATTGCCTTGCGCGGCCGCTCGGCAGGTTGTGAATGCCCAGGTGAAAATCCTGCACCCCGCCATAAGGCACGCTCCACTCAACTGAAACTGGAATGCGCCGAGCGCTTGGAACGCTTCGAAGCAACATTGGCGCTTCGATATTGTCGTGATCGGTGATCGAGACCATCGAATTGAGGCCGAGTTTTTCGATCTGTCCGCTCTCCAGATCAAACGCCAGCTTCGGAGTCATTGGCGGAGTCCAGTAGGCGGATGCGTAGTCAACACGCAGGCCGTACTTCTCTTCCGCGCGGCGCTCCAGCCGCCTCAATATCGGCCGAACCGTCGCATACCTGCTGCCCAGGTTGGCGAGAAAATCCAGCGTTTCCTTCGACTGGTTGGTGTGGCTGTGGAGCGAGACGCCGCCTTGGAATCCCTTGTATGAATTTGGGTCGCGCCACAGGTACGAAACGGTCGCATCGGCCATTTCTCCTCCTCATTCGCGATCTGCATCCTGGGATACTTACATTTCAGTATTCAGCGCTCTCTTCAACAAGGCGTTAATGCCAGAAGAATTGCACTTCAATTAGTGCAACGCATCCATGAAGTAACAGCTTGCTTTTTTTGCGGGTGAGGAGGGTATTTTTGTGGCTAGATCCGCAACCATATCGTTGCGTCAATGCAACCCGGAGGTTGCCTCTTTAACAAGGCTTTAAAAGAATTTACCTTCTTGTTTTGGCCAATTCGGGGCCCAGAAAATCCTCGAAAGTCGCCGGCGGCGGCGCGTCCTGGTGAGCCTGTTCCGTCGCGGCATTTGCCTCGGGAATCAGATAGTTTTCCGTAAGCCCTGCTCGCAGAAAGTCAAACGCCTCTTCCGGCGTATCGGCAAACTGGAACAGCTCCACGTCTTTTGGCGATATGGCTCCCGTATCGACCAGCGCGTCAATATTGACGACCTTCTTCCAATAGTCCGACCCGTAGACCACAACCGTAATCTTTTTGGCGAGTTTGTGCGTTTGCGCCAGCGTCAGAATCTCAAACATCTCATCCAGCGTCCCGAACCCGCCAGGAAAAACAACCAGCGCTTTCGCCATGTACGCAAACCACAGCTTGCGCATAAAAAAGTAGTGAAACTCAAAGTTCAATGACGGCGTAATGTAAGGATTCGGCGCCTGTTCGAAGGGCAGGCGGATGTTCATCCCGATCGTCTTGCCGCCCGCTTCATATGCGCCCCGGTTTGCGGCCTCCATGATTCCCGGGCCTCCGCCCGATGTCACCACGAACCGATGCCGGCGCGATGGAATTTTCGCCGCCCAGCGCGTTAGGATTTGCGCCAGCCGTCGCGCGTCCTCGTAGTAGCGGGCCATCTCCACCGCCGCTACTGCGCGCTTGCGCTGCAAGTCGGATGCCTTGCCGGCGGCGATATCGGGCACGCTGGCCGGTTGCTCATCGCTCGGAGCAGGATGCCGTGAGCCGGTATTGTCCAGCAGCTCTAAAGCGTGATCCGCTTCTTCCCGCCCCCTGAAACGTGCGGAACCAAAAAACACTACCGTATCCTGGATGCGCTCGTGTCGAAGGCGCGCAAGAGGCTCCATATATTCGGCGACAATGCGGATCAACCGTCCATCCGGACCATTCAGAAACGCTGGATTCTCGTAAGCCAGGGGCGCGATAGGCAGCGGCGGCGGAGCTCCGTTCGGCGAAATCGTAGCAGCGGGAGAATCAACCGCTATCTCCGGACTTTTTTCTTCCACAAGACCAGAAGATTCCTGATTCTCTATGGCTTGTTCCCTGTCCGATGATTCCTTTTCCCTGTCCGTCATGGCCTTACTCGTTTCGATGATGGATCGCGTCCTGCAGGGCGATCCAGATATTCAGGAGCCCGAGTCCCGAAATAATTCCCCGCACCGCGCCGTTGGCCGCATAGATCGCAAGCGTAGGAAACCGCATAAACAGCGGATTCTGATCCCAGAAAAGCTCCGACCATGGGGCATAGCAGATGGCGAGGCCGATATACATCCTCAGCAGAACGCGCAGATACAGTTCCGTGCGTACAAGCCAGTGAGGTATACGCTGCTGCGGATCAATCGAGATGGCCTCCGCGTGGGACTGCAACTTCTCCGGAGAATTCATCATTTCTCCGGACGAAGGCGCCGGGCTGGCGGGCATGCTGGTCGACGTGAGTTCCGGCTGATTTGACATTCTCCAGGCCTGCAGCGCGTTTCGTACTTCCGACGAAGCGAACTCAATAAAAGTTGCCCCGAACTGCTGCTCAACCCAGCATAGGGACGCCGTAATGCAACGGTAACACAGCAGGCGAGGTCGTTTTCATCCAGCAACTTCCCTCGTCAGGTGCCCCCGATTGATGACCCTCTCCTTTAGGCGTATCTTGTTCGTGTACGCGGATTTCGTCTGCCGGAGAATCTGCTATGAAACATGCCGCCGTTACAATCGCCTTCCTTGCCTGCTGCTTGCCCCTGGCGTCCCAGGAAAATGCAACTACCGCTGCATCGACTGTTTATCATCCGCCAACTCTCGCGGCAGGAACCTGCCCAATTGTCATGGGGGCTGACCAGGGCGTTTGGAACCGCACCGTCAGGGTCCGCGAAGGAAATAAGGACCGGATCGCTCCACCCTTCGGCCAGAAAATTTCCCTCACGTTGAAAGACTCACAAACCAAACGCATCCTCACAGCCACCGTTCGTGTGGATGGGCTGACCGGAAAAGACCAGATCGTTCAGACCGGCGGAAAAACCCTGAATGCCGACGGAACCAGAAAGCTGACAGTCAAGTTTGTGCCCCAGGATGATGGCGCTGTGTCCGCCGATCTCTCCCTTCCCGGATTTACTTCGGTGACCTCTATCGAACTGCTGGAGGTCTCCTATGCCGACGGATCGACCTGGAAAGTCTCTGCCTCAAATCTTTGCCGCGTTCAGCCCAATCCCATGATGCTCATCACCGAACGCTGAGTCCGATACTCATTGAGCCGCAGTCGGCCGCGCGTGCGACGCCGTGCTTCCGTCGGTCATCCCCAGCGCCCACTTGATCGCCTCGAAGTACATCTTGCGAATGTCGGGGTCCTGCCACGCTTCTTCCGTGTGTCCCAGCGTCGAGTAGAAGACCCGGCCCTTCCCATACATCTTGCTCCATGCCACCGCGAAGTCGTGGTCATCGCGGTGAATCCGCGGATTGTTGTTGTAATCGAGCCGCGAGGCATCGAGGCTGAGCAGCACATTTACCTTTTCCCGAGACCATGACTTCGGCTGATAGATCTCGTCCCACTTGACGAATTCCTTCGGAAAATGACGCACCGCCGGAAAATCCGGCGACTCATTGATAATCGGAGCATTGAACGTCATCCAGGGATGCTGGTCAAACCAGCCGCCGATCATCTCCCCGTACTCCGGCCAGTTGTAATTCGTATCCAGTGCCGCATGGATCCCGACGAAACCCTTCCCGTCGTCATGGATAAACGACAGCATGTCTCGCTTCTGATCTGCGTCCATGTCCAGCTCACCGGTAGTGCTGGCAAACACGATCAGATCGAAGTAACTCAGGTTTTTTGCGTTGCGGCCAAGGTCCTTCTTGCTCAGCAGTTCCGTGTCGGTGCGCAGCGTCGCGTCCCACAGTCCGCTCTCCTTGCCCATCGTGTAGACGCTAGCCATCGCCGCGCTGATCGAGTCGTGTTCGAACCCCTTCGTCTGTCCGATCACCAGCACATGCTTCACTTGAACTTGCTTGGCATGGGGCGCCGGCGGAAGCGCACCCTGCCCGGATAAATGTGCCGAAGTGCCGGCAACCAGCAGAAACATCGACGAAATCAGAACGGACCTGAAACCGCAGAACGAACCAATGCGCACGCGAATCTCCTCCGCAGGCAATTATCCGCTAACGCCCCGGCCTGCTGCCTACTCGTGTGCTCCATGCTTCTTCAGAAGATCCGCCCATTTATGGTCGTCCATCCCCAACGCATAGCTCAGAGGACGGTGCCCGCTCTGGTCCACTGCGTTCACATCGGCGCCATGATCCACCAGAAGCTGAATCATGCTTCCATACTGCAGATGCAGCGCGCAATCGAGAATCGTGTCGCCATACGCATCTGGAATATTCACGTCCGCACCGTGATCGATCAGAATCTGCGCATCGTCCTTCTGATCCCGGAGAACCGCAAAAAACAGTGGAGTCGCGCCGCTTGCCGCCTTGGCATTCACATCCGCTCCCTTGCTCACCAGCAGTTCCACCATCTTCTTATGGCTAACCGAAAACATCGCGAGGTGCAGGGGCGTGTAGCCGTTCTTCATGTCCTGGCTGTCCACACCGTGCACCGTCAGCAGCGCCACTGGGTCCTTGTGATTGCTCGATCCCAGTACGTCCCACAGGTCCCCCGGCGTAAACGCGCCGTAGCTGTTTCGCGCGTTGACGTCCGCGCCCGCATCCAGCAGCACCTGGGCCACCGCAACCTGCCCGTGCAGCGAGGCAACGTGCAGCGGTGTGTCGCCGTTTTTGTCGCGGTCTCCCACCAGCTTGGGATCGGACTGCAAAAGAGCCGTCACCTTTTTGACGTCTCCCTTCCGTGCTGCATCCTGAATCGGGCTGGAAAATGCGACCGATGCCGTTCCAAATAAGACGATTAAGGCAACTTGAAAAGCTCGAAACACAATCCCCTGTAAGAAATACGGCCTCTGTCTCATTACTTCTCCGCGAGTGATTTTTTTAAATACCAAAGCATTCTATAAGAGCCCGGCTTGCGCCCCTCGTGAGGTGTGCCTCACCAGCCCCGCTTTGCCGACCTTCATCCAATCAAAATTTCCTTCCAAAAGTAATGTGACTTGCGCGTTACCAAAGTCCCGCAAGACCTTAAACCAACGACACGATCCACGCTACGATGTGGCGATACCGCAGAATCTCTTGTTTCAGCCACATGGAGTCGCAAAAGTGAAAACCTCTGAAGACACAAGGTATGAACCCAGCGTTGTTGCCGAGACGCTGCGTAGCCTTTCTGAGCAGGCGAGGGTTTGCCACGACAAGATTGATCAACTTGAATCCGGCCAGAGCGTTAATCGCGCAGAGGTCCTTGCCGAGGTTGGAAAATTACTGGACGCGTGCCAGAACCTCAGAGATGCAATCCTCTCTGAAGACAACACCGCTTCTTGGAAGTCCAAGTCCGAACTGGCCGCTCTTGTCAGCCGCCTCGATGACGCCGCAGAAAAACGCCGGCGCTATCTCGATCTCGCCGAGTTCCTGGCCACCGGAACCATCACCCATCGCCGCGAACGCACCCGCCAGGAACGCCTCGCCCTTCGCGATGCCGCGGTTGCCGAATTGATGGAGATCTCTGAAAGATCGACGCCCCCCGAGTTGCCGGGGCCGGAACCCGAAGCATGGCTCGAATGGGCCTGCAACCTCGAAGACAGCTCGGACGAAATCGAGCTCCAGAAACTCAAAAACGGCTTCCCGCGCCTCGATGATTTTGTGCGCCAGCTCGAGATCGAGTGGTGGCACAGTGCGTCCGATCTCCCAGCCTCTGAAGCTCCCATCCGCAAGCCTTCGCCTGAAATTCCTGCGCCAAAGATCGAAGCCCATGCCTCTCTGTGGCATGGAAGCGCTCCCGAAAAGCTTGCCGTCCCCGAGCCTTCACCGGCCCTTGAGATGGAACCGCCTTCCCCGGCCAGCGAGCCGACAGAAATCCTTCGCGTCGAAGAGCCACACGCCGCGGTAGCAGAACAAGAGCAGGCCCTTGCACCCATAGCATCGGATCCCATCCTGGAACTGAAACCTGCCGAGCCCGACCAGACCACGGAAATACCGATCCTGTCGCTCTCAAAGCCGGAGGAGATTTCCCCCGAGACCCGAAATCCTTCGCGCAATGGAAAAATTTCTTTGTTCCCATGGGACCAGGTCGATCTGTTCACCAGCCATATCGAAAGGGCGAAAATTGAACGGAAAGATGCGCGTACGGTTCGCGCACTCCTCGCCGTTTCGCATTGGCTCGAACCCAAGGAGCAGAATCCCCTCACGCATCCGAAATGCGGCATCCGCGCCCTCACCGATCATTCAAGCGGCGCCGATTTCGAATGGGTCTCCCCTGCCGACGTCGCACAAACCATCGCAATGGACGACGGCCTGCCCATCCTCACCGGCGGAGCCGACCTCCTGCGCTGGGGACTGCTGCAGCCCTCCGAGCGCAATTTCCAGGGCATCGCCTCAATTCAACGCCTGACCAAGGAGCATCTGAGAGCCTGGTTCAGCGAACTCTACCGCATCGCCCTTTCCGACAAGCAGATCGACGACATCTACAACCTCACCTCGGGCATCCCCATGCTGGTTGGCGAGTTGCACAAGCTCATCATTCCCGCACCCGATGAGCCGCCGACTTGGCTCGGCCTCGCCCGCTGGATCGAAATCAAAGGCCTGTTCGAAAAACAACTCCCCACCGTCGGGCACGAATTGAAGAAGGGCACTCCTGCCTTCCGTCTCACGGATCGCGAAATCTCGCTCCTCAACATGATCGTGATCGTCAGCCCCGAGTCGAACGAAGAAACCATCCTCTCGAATCTCTCTGAAAACTGGGAGAGATTCCAGCGTCCACAGTATCGTTCTTTCAGCTCGCGTGATGAGATCAGCCTCGCGGTCCTGCTGGATCTCGGTCTTCTACCCATGCGCATGGTCACCGGAGTCGAGCCCTCCAGGGCTCTTCTGCCCCTCAGCCAAAACGACGCCGTTTACAAGATCATCGAACACCTCTAAATCCCTCCCAGGAAGCAATCAGGGGCGGACGGAATCTAACCCGTCTGCCCCTTTTTGTTTGCCCCGCCGTGCGTCCTCTATCACAATTGGGTTTGAGGAGTGACGCCTCACGAGGCTCAATCGATGAAGGTTCCCTACGCGAAGAAGTGGCTAAAGGAGACGGACAAGCTCCGCAAAATTGCGCTCGACTGCGACCTCACCGAGGAACTGAAGTGGGGAAAACCCTGCTTCACTTTCCAGAAGAAGAATGTTGCAATCGTCATTCCCCTCAAGGAGTCCTGCGCGTTTTCTTTTTTCAAAGGGGCATTGCTCAAGGATCCAAAAAAGATTCTCCACAGAATCGGAGAGCACACGCAAGCAGGCCGATGGATCAAGTTCGTCTCGATCAAAGAGATTTCGGCCCTGCAGTCAACCCTGCGAGATTACCTCTACGAAGCCATCGCACTCGAGGAATCGGGCAGGAAGGTCGAACTGAAGAAACCTGCCCACTACCCCATCCCCGAAGAATTGCAGGCCCGGCTCGATAGAAACCCGCTGCTGGAGTCTGCATTCGAAGCGCTCACGCCTGGTCGGCGAAAATCCTATATCTTCCACATCGCAAGCGCGAAGCAGGAAAAAACCAGGGCGGCTCGAGCGGAAAAATGCGAACCCATGATCCTGAGCGGTCGAGGATTCAACGAATTGCCGCGTTGAGCTAAGCGGTTGTCACGGTACGAGGACAATCTTTCCGCCCACGCGTCCGTTTTCTGCCAGCCGATGCGCCTCCGCAGCCTCTTCGAGCTTCATCGTTCTCGCAATCGGTATCGAAAGCTCACCGCGTGCTGTATCGTCCGCCAGTTGATAAAGACGTGAAGCATCCGGAACGGCCATGATCGCTTCAACCCGTATGTTGTGGTTCTTCGCTCCTTCCGGCGCTCCCAGAACTGAGCCCAGCACTCCACCATCCCGGATGGCCTTCAACAATCGCTGTATCGCCGTCCCCCCGACCGTGTCGGCAATCGCATCGAGATCGCGCAACCGTTCGATCTCCTCCTCATCGTCGATCGCAACCACTCCGTCCGCGGCAAGTTGCGTTGCCTTCTCCTTTTCGCTTTTCCTCACTCCTGCCAGCACCTTCGCACCGTGCTGTCGGGCAACGTGGAGCGCTGACCTGCCGACGCTTCCAAGCGCCCCGGTCACCAGCACGGTCTGCCCCTTCTGCGGCTTGACCGCCCTCTCAATCAACTGCGCACCGGTAGTTAGAACAAGCGGCAACGCGGCGGCCTTTTCAAAGTCCAGTGCATCAGGGATGGGTGCAAGCACGTCTGCCCTCGCCACCGTGTATTCCGCGTAGGTTCCGTTGGCCAGTGCCATCACCCGCATTCCCTTCGCAAATCCCGCCACCTTCCTGCCGGCATTTGCAACCTCGCCCGCAAGATCCCTTCCCAGAATCGCCGGAAATTCGACCGGCATTCTGGACTTCGCAGCGCCGCTCCGAATCTTGAAATCGATTGGGTTGACGCTCGTCGCTTTCACCCGGACAAGCACTTCGTCATCGCCGAATTCCGGCACATCCGCATCTTCGTAATGCAGTTGTTCCGGTCCACCGTACTCATGCAGCACAATCGCCTTCACCCCTTACCTCCCGCCATGATCTGGATGTCTGCTGCAGGGTAAGCCGTCGCAGACAGTTGTCCGATGCTCGCGGAACTGGCCGGGTTATCCTGTCGAAAGTCATGAAAAAAGCCTTCCCTGCTTCCCTGGTGGCTTGTGCCGCCTCGCTGCTCGTTGTTCATTCTGGATTCGCAACCGCGCAGGAAGGCACAGCCAACGTGCTCGCATGGCGCGGCGAGCAGCCCGAACGCGCTCGCCACGGCATGGTTGTCACTGTGCACCATCTCGCCTCGGATGCAGGGCTTGAGATTCTCCGTAAGGGAGGCAATGCAGTCGATGCAGCCGTGGCCACTGGATTTGCGCTCGCTGTTGTGCATCCCGCCGCAGGCAATCTCGGTGGCGGCGGATTCCTGCTCCTCCGAACTCACGATGGAACGTCAACCTTCATCGACTACCGTGAGAAGGCGCCCCTCGCGGCAACCGAAAAGATGTATCAGGACGACAAAGGGAACGTCATTCCCGAGGCGAGCGTCCTCGGCTATCGCTCCATCGGAACTCCCGGCTCGGTCGCCGGTCTTGTCTACGCTGAAAAGAAATATGGCAAGCTCGACCTCAAGTCTGTCATCGCTCCTGCAATCAAGCTTGCCAGTGAAGGGTTCACTCTCACCGCCGAGGAGGCGAAAGAACTCACCGATCCCGACCTCGCGCGCTTCCCTGCATCGCGGCTGATCTTCCAGCGCAACGGCAACTACTACCATGCAGGCGACACATTCAAGCAGCCCGAACTGGCGCGCACCCTCGAGCGTATCGCCGCCGATCCCGACGATTTCTATCGCGGCAAGATGGCTCAGCAGCTCGTCGACGACCTGAAAAAGGGCGGCGCGCTTTTGACCCTCGAAGATTTAGCGCAATACCAGGTTGTCGAACGCAAGCCCGTCATTGGCTCTTTTCACAACTACACGGTGATCAGTGCTCCTCCGCCATCCTCCGGCGGCATCGTCCTCCTGAGCGCCTTGAACATGCTTGAGGCTTATGACCTCGCCCGCCTCGGCGACCGCACTGCCGCGTCGATGCACCTGATCACCGAGGCCTATCGCCGCGCCTACATGGACCGCACCGACTACCTCGGCGATCCTGACTACAATCAGATTCCCATCGCTGAGCTCACTTCGAAGAAGTACGCGGAAGCCTGGCGCAAAAGCATCGAATCCGACAAGGCAACGCCCAGCGCATCGCTAAAACGGCCCGAGGGCTTTCTCCCCCCTGCACCGGCCACCGCAGGCCGGCGCCACGAATCGTCCAATACCACCCACTACTCGATCGTTGACGAACAGGGCGATGCCGTTGCAGTCACCACCACGCTCAACGACAGCTTCGGTTCGCACGTCACTTCCGGATCGCTTGGATTTCTTCTCAATGACGAGATGGACGACTTCAGCGCAAAACTCGGCGTGCCGAACATGTATGGCCTGATCCAGGGTCCGGCCAATGCAATCGCACCGGGCAAACGTCCCTTGAGCGCCATGACTCCGACCATCGTGCTCCAAGATGGAAAACTGCGCTTCGTGCTGGGCTCGCCTGGCGGTCCGCGCATCATCACCACCGTGGCAAACATCTTCCTCTCCGTCAGTGAGGGAGGACTCAATATTCAGGAAGCCGTCGATGCCCCGCGCTTTCACCACCAGTACCTTCCCGACAAGCTCTATCTCGAGCCCGGATTCAGTTCTCAGTTGAAAGCTGATCTCGCCAGGATGGGGTATTCGCTCGCCGTGAAGGATGGGCACTGGTCAAACGGCGAATGCATCGCCGTCGATCCCGCCACCGGCGAACTTGCAGGCGGCCAGGATCATCGCAGCCACTACGGCAAAGCGGCGGGGTATTGATCTCTACTCAGGCCTTCTGCTGCTGCCGCGAGAAGCCGGAGGTGAAGCTGTCGACATGTTCTCGCTCCGGACCCTTGATCCGGATCTCAGCGTCGCCATCGGCGGGCTGCTTCTCTTCGCAGGAAAGGGGAAGAAACACTGAGAACGCCGTCCCGCTTGCGCCAAACCGCTGCCAGCTCCACACGTGAATGCTGCCGCTGTGACGCTCCACCAGTTGTCCCACAACCCACAAACCCAGTCCCGTTCCTGTTTCCGGCTTGGTCGTGTAGAACGGCTCGAAAATGTGGCTCCGCGAAGCGCGAGCTATTCCTTCGCCCGTATCGCAAATCGTCACCCGCATTCCGTCTGAGCCGCCACCTCGCCAGTCGCGCGACGGCCGAACTCGAATCGTAATCCGCCCCAGGTTATCCATGGCTTCGATCGAGTTGGCGATAAGATTTGCAAATATCTGGTGCGTCTCGCTCGGTCGGCAGGCGATTGGGGATTCATTCTCCGCCTTCACGTCCACCGTGATATCCATCGTCTGCAGCTTCCCGCGGAACATCGCTAGCACCGAGTCCAGAACCTCGGAGAGAAGCGTATCTTTGGGGCTCCCCGTCTCGCGATGAAACTTCAACGTCGACTGGGCAACCAGGGAGACACGCATCAGCTCCTCGAGCGCTGCCGCCGCATACGGGCGTGCCTGCTCAATCGAGTCGCTGATCTTGATCAGATACAGCATGTTTGCAACTCCCTCGAGCGGATTGTTGATCTCGTGCGCAACCGATGCCGCGAGCCGGCCCGCTACCGCCAGTTTCTCAGCACGCAGCAAAGCATCGGCCGCCTGCCTGCTCTGCGTCACATCTGCGGTCACACCCACAATCCGAACAATCTTGCCTTCGTCGTTGCGCTGACATTTCCCTTGCGATTCCAGCCAGTGCATCGAACCATCCGGCCAGATCACGCGATACTGCATGTGATAATCCGCGCCCTCCGTGCGAGCCTTCACAAAGGCCGCTTCGACCCCCGGAATATCCTCCGGATGCATGTATTGAAGCCAGGCCTCCGGCTCCGAACCCAGCGATCCAGGCTCGCGGCCGATCATCCGAAACATTTCGTCAGATCGATGAATGACCTCGTGTTCCAGATCCCAGACCCATAGGCCCATTCCGCTGGCCTTCAACGCAATCTGCAGCACATCGTCTCGATAGCGCAATTGTTCGATTGCCAATGCTCGTTCTTCCGCCAGCCGCCTCTCCAACTCGGCCGCGTCCAGCCTCCGCTTCAATTCGTGACTGGCCAGTTCCGCATTCTGCTGCGCCAGGCGTCGCATTGACCAGCCAAGCAACATCGAGATCACCACAAACACGGCCAGCCGAATTTGCTGCGAGCCATCACTCTCGGAAAACCGAAATTGCGCGCGGGTGAGGAACGCATCGACCAGAACAACGTCTGTCAGCGCGCACCCTGCGGCTCCCCACATCCCCAGATACCACGCCGCCAGAATTACCGTGGGAAACGCAAGCAACAGAGGAAACGACCGCAGCGGAGGAATTTCCGATGTCAACGCAACGGCCCCGCAGGCCAGCAAGCAACCCAACAGAAACCGCACGATCCACGGCAGCCTGCCTACGGTCTGGGAACTTGGGATGCTGAACAACATTTCCACTGCCTCCCAACAAACTCGGAAAAACGCAGTCGCTCGCTCTACAACCTGCTTGCACCCGGCGCACAGTATCGATCTGAACCGACACCAAAAGGGTGCGCTTATTGTCATCTTTCGCAAGAAACAGCCTGGGAATCTCAGTGTGTGTAGCATAGGTTCATTTCAATTCGGTGTCCAGTCAGCTATTGGTCGTATTTGCTGCGGTCCCTTCTGCTGATTGCGCCCGTGCGGTCATGCCCGACGGAGCTCCACGAGCTGCAAGGCCTCTTAAGAATGAGACAATTAGGACAGCCCGCGTCCGCCGCCGGCTTTTGAGGACCGTCGAGCATGCTGCCAGTTCTCTCCACTCATCTCTTTCTCAAACAGCGACTCCACCCTGGCCTTCTTGAAATCGCTGCCCGCTCCGGCGCCCGGGGCATCGAGCTTTTCGCGGCACGCCAGCACTTTGACTACACCAGCCGCGAACACGTCTCGGAGCTCGCAAGCTGGTTCGCTTCCAGCCCCCTCGAGCCCTTCTCGATGCACGCTCCGCTCTTTCCTGATCGCGAAATGGGCCGCGCCGGCGCTCCCCCTGTCAACGTCGTCCATCCTGAGAAATCCCGCCGCATCGACGCCATGGACGAAATCAAGCGCGCCCTCGAAGTTGCCGAACACATCCCCATCAAAAAGCTGGTCGTGCACCTCGGAGAAAACACCGATTCCTGGTCCATGAGAACCATGGAGTTCGCCACAACCGCTCTCGAACACCTCGGAGCCTTTGCCCGCCCCCTCGGCGTGCGCGTCCTCGTCGAAAACCTCACCAGCGACGCCACGACTCCCGAGCACCTCGTGACCATCCTCGAGATGGCTCACCTCGATCAGATCGACGTCTGCCTCGACCTCGGTCACGCTCACATCGCTCCCGGCATCGTTGAAGCCATCGGCGTTCTGGGCAAGCGCATCACAGAGATCCACGTCCACGACAACCACGGTATCCGCGACGAACACCTCTGGCCCGGCGACGGCACCATCGATTGGTCCACAACCCTCGATGCGCTGAAAACCCTGCCAGAACCTCCAGCCGCCGTCCTCGAAATCGGCTACAACCTCGATGACCCGTCCGCCTCCATCTCAGACAAGATCCAGCAAGCCTTCGACAAACTCGCCTGACCTCCTCGACCCAAGAACGACGTCGTGAACCAAATCAACCAGCTCCTGCCCCATTCATCGCGGCCTCATCGCGATGAGTGGGAGCAGCGATCGCATTTCCCTGAACCCGATTCCGATTCAAATCCAACCGCCCGGTCAAGCCCTCCCGCTGTGATAGCATTCCCGCGACATGGCCAATCCTGACCTAGTTCTGCCCAGCAGAAGAACCCTTCTCCGAAATGGCGCACTCCTCGCCGCAGCCTCTTACTGGTCGCCCTCCATCCTCAGCCAGGTATCCAGCGGCGTCCGCCAGTGGACCATCGGCAATCGCGCCCTTCAGCGCACCATCGCTTTCAGCACGCAATCCGGGCTCGTCACGACCAATCTCTCTGCTCTGACACCCCGCATCGAATTTGTCTCCGCCCCGCCGAAGGAGCTTTCTCCCGAGTTCTCATTTCGCTGTGACAATCAAACCTGCACCAGTGCCGGCGACATCTTCACCCTCGTGCAGGAGCCGCGAGAAGAACCAAGGCGATCGCGAAAGCAAAATCCTTACCATTCCCCTGCGGCACCGCACGCTTCCTCTCGAAGTTTCCGTCGTCTACGCCGTCTATGCCGATCATCCCGCCATTCGCAAGCACCTCGTCATCCACAACACCGGCTCCGCTGCGCTCCATCTCTCCCACCTCACCATCGAATCGCTCCCTCTCTCCCTCGGACCCGAAAACGAAATCACTCTCCTCACTCAATACGGAGCCATCCCGCGCGAAATCTTCTACACCGGCCGCTCTGAAGATGCAGGTCTGTTCATCGCAAACGGTCGCACCGGAAACGGCATTGCCGTCATCAGCGAAGTCCCCGGTTACATGAAGCGCACTGAAGTCGCCGGCTGGGACAGCCCGAATCACGTCCTCCTCGCCGTGAAATACGACACCGACATCATGCCCTTCGAGCGCTCCCTCGCTCCCGGCGAAACCTTTACCTCCGCCTCCGCTTCGCTCATCCCCTATCGCAACGGCGACGCCTTTAACGATCCGCACTGGTCCGTCCCCAGCTACACCTCAAAGATTCTCGAGCGCCGAATCAACCAGCAGGGCCCGCCCTGGATCTACAACACGTGGGAACCGTTCGAGCGCGGCATCAATCGCGACACCGCCTTCGAGCTCATCGACGCCGCCAGTGAGATGGGCCTCGACATCTTCACCATCGACGACGGCTGGCAGCAGGAGTACGGCGACAATGCCGTAAACACAACCGCATTCCCCGGCGGACTTCAGCCCGTCATCGAACGCGTCGAATCCAAAGGCATGCGTCTCGGCCTCTGGCTTCCCATCGCTTCCGTCGGCGACCAGACCCAGACCTATCGCGAGCATCCCCAATGGGCAGCTCTCGAGCAGAACGGCAAAATCAAGATCACCGGCACTGCCGCCGGACCGCGCCCCGTCATGTGCATGGCCTCGGCCTATCGCGACGCCGCTGCAGCCCGCATCAACGACGCCATTCAGCGCTACCGCCTCGCCTACGTCAAACTCGATCTCACCACCGTCTTCAACGCCTACGGCGAGGCCCCCGGCTGCTGGGCAAAGGGCCATTACCACGGCAACTGGGCCGAGTCGCTGAACCTCATCTACGAAGGCATCGACTACGTCACTCGCAAAGTCTACGAGCAGCATCCCGACGTGCTCCTCGATCTCACCTTCGAGCTCTGGGGACAGAAGCACATCATCGACGCGGGCCTGCTCGCCGCCGGCGACCTCGATTGGATGAGCAATGTCGACGACAACTCGCCTGACTCCGCCGGCCCCATCCAGGCTCGCCAGCTCCTCTACCAGCGTGCCTTATCCATGCCCGCCGAGTGCATGCTCATCGGCAACCTGCACGGAGAACAGGCAACCATCCAGGAGCGTTTCGCCACCGCCATTGGCTCGGCGCCTCTCCTCCTCGGCGACCTCCGCAAGCTCAGCGCAGCCGACCGGCAGTGGTACCACGAAAAGACTGCCTGGTTCAAAAACCTCCGCCGCACCACGCCCATCAGCGAAAGCTTCTTCCCCCTCGGCAGTTGGCTGCAAACCACGCCCGTCGCGTGGGACGGCTTCGCGCGCCTCGCCCGCACCGGCTCCGGTCTCATCGCGCTCTTCCGCAACAAATCCGAATCAGCTGAAGCCCTCGTGCAACTCCCGCTGTTGCCCGAAGGCCGATACAAATTGCGCTCCGTCATCTCGGGCCGCGACCTTGGCACTGTCAACCGATCCGACTGGCAACGCGGCGTCCCAATTCATTTCTCTGAAACCGCACCCGTCGAAGTGCTGGAAGTAACAGCATGACGTTCGGCCCGCAGCCGTCTGGCACCTACGTAATCGCCTGTTGCTGAATAATCACCGGGAGTTACTTGAAGATCATCGTCCAGCCGTCACATCCTGAATAGAACAGCATCCTGAAACAAAACAAGCGGCTGTTCAAAGAGCAGCCCTCACGGATCTCGGTTCGATTTCCGAGCTACCGCCAATTGCATCTCCTTCGCCCCGTCTGCATCACCATCACGCCTTCCGATGAGCCTCCGCTGGCTGCCTGGTCTTCGCCCCTCGGATCCGCGATACGTACGGGGTGGCAATCATGCAAAAACTCAACTCTGTTTCCATCGGTTGCGCGGTCCTTTTCCTGCTCGCGGGATGCGGTTCTGTAACGCCCAGGTCCTCCTCCGGTTCAGGCGATCCAACCTCCCCGGCGACTCCCCTCAGCATCACCACCGCCAGCCTCTCCAGCGGAACCGCCGGCGGCGCATATAGTGCGACCATCGCAGCGACCGGCGGCACAAGCCCGTACACCTTCAGCGCGTCCGGCTTGCCCAGCGGACTCTCCCTCGCCGCTTCAACCGGCTCCATCTCCGGCACTCCGGCACAAAACTCCGTCGGAACTTCGGCTGTGTCCCTCTCCGTCTCCGACTCCTCGCAGCCCCAGCAGACAGCCACCGCCAAACTCAACCTCACCATCAATCCCGCGAATCCGCCGTCAGCATGCAGCGTCATGAGCACCGGCGAAAACGCCAGCCTCAACGGCTACGTTCCCTTCCCTTCCACCAGCCCATGGAACACCGACATCTCCTCGGCTCCGCTTGATCCCAACAACGCCGCCATCACCTCCGCATCGGGATTCGCAGGCCTTCATCTCCACCACGATTTCTCCTCCACCTCCGGCGGCAACTACGGCATCCCCTACGTCGTCGTCGATTCCAGCTCCACTCCGGTCGTCCCCATCTCCGTCGTCGACTACGCCAGCGAAAGCGACGTCGCCTCCGCTCCCTTCCCCATCTCCGCGCCCATCGAAGGCTCGCCCGCCGACTGCTCCGGCTGGCCCGATACCTACATCGGAGATTCCCACGTCCTCGTCCTCGATCGCGCCACCTGTCACCTCTACGAGACCTTCAACACCCATCGTTGCAACGGCGCCTGGAGCTCTTCTTCCGAGACCATCTGGGACATGCAGAATTACGAGCAGCGCCCCTGGGGCTGGACATCCGCCGATGCCGCCGGTCTGCCCATCTTCCCCGGCCTCATCCGCTACGACGAGGTCGCGTCCGGAGCCATCAACCACGCCATCCGCTTCACCATGCAGCAAACCAAAAACGACGCCAATGGCGGCTACTTCGTCGCGCCCGCCAGCCACGCCGCGGGCACCGTCTACGGCGTCAGCAACATCATGGGAATGCGCATCCGCCTGAAGGCCTCCTTCGACATCTCCGGCTTCTCCAAATCCAACCAGGTCATCCTCACCGCGATGAAGAAGTACGGCATGATCCTCGCCGACAATGGCAGCTACTTCTATTTCCAGGGCGTGCCCGACCCTCGCTGGAATGACGACGACCTCGTGAAACTCGATGCCATCCAGTCCTCCAACTTCGAAGTTGTGCAGATGACTCCCTTCCTGGCCCGGCTATGACGACGCCACCGCCCCCACCGGTCACCCGCCAACCATCAACAGCTTCACGGCCTCTGCTGCCTCCGTTTCTGCCGGCACCCGGGTCACCCTCACCTGGACTACCTCCAACGACAGCTATGACTTCATCGACAAAATCGGCGGTGTCCGCGGAGGCAGCGTTTCCGTTACGCCGGCCGCGACAACCACCTACACCTTGAACGCCACAAACCAATTCGGACGATCAACCGCCTCCGTTACCGTGACCGTTCACTAACGTTTCCGGGTAAGAGCGCCTGCGTCGGATTTCGTTCCAGCCCCGGATGCCCCGAGGGCCGGCGCTGAAAACAGCTGTCAAGAGCCGTCAACGCTCAATCCGTCCTATCCTGCTCATTACATTGCGGAAATGGTCCCTCCGGATTTTGCAGGTTGTTTCTCTGAAGCTCCTACAATTCTCTTGTGGTGGAAGATCAATCAAATCCTGCCTGCGGCTCCTCACAAGCGAACGCGTCAAACCGTGCTTCTCGAAATATCGGACCGCATTCTGCAGGAGGATATGCCCGCATTTCTGATGCAATTGCCCCTAACCCTTTATTTTAGAGGATTTTACATTTCAAATACCCTGTTTTCAGTCAGTTACGGCACCCCCTTCGAGCTAATCCTTTAGATTGAGGACTTTGATTTTTTTGGGAAAGCAATGGCATTGCTCGCCGCCCGGGTGGAGATTTGGAAAGCATACCGCGTTTTGAGGCACAATTGCCCAGACTTCGGCCGCAAAGTATCTAACTCTTTATTTTGGAGGATTTTACGGTTTAAGCGCCTTGTTTTCAGTTTTTACCGCACCCCGTCCTACGCAGGTCCTTTAGATTCAGGAATTTGAGTATTTTTTAAGAAGAACGGCAATGCCCGGGGCTCGGGAACGCGAGTGATCCCGTCCCAAAACCGCCGGTAAGCTCCGAAAGCTGCGGGGCTTTGGCCGACACTAGAATCCGGCAAAGTCGCGCTAAGTCGTTTCATAAGAAATATTTGCAGGTAAGTCCTTTGAATGGAAATATCTACGGCTGAGAGCTCCCGTAAACCACTGATAATAAAGCCAAGTCCCTCCAAATACCCGGGGGGGAGGGGCGTGGAGAAGGCTGGGGACAGCTGAGGGCTGAGAGCTGAGAGCTGACGACTGAGAGAGCAGCCGCTAGCAGATCCTCGGCAGTTGTTCGCCGATCTGCGTCGCGATCACCCGGTTCGAGCCCATGGCAGTCCGCGCCACCAGCATCCGGGGATGTTGCGCCGTGACCTGCCCTATCCGCGCAGCCTCACGCCCCAGCGGATGTTCCCGCAGCGTTTGGAGTGCGCGCTCGGCAGCCTCCGGCGCCACAAAGAAGACCGCCTTGCCTTCGTTCGCGACGTACACCGGATCAAGACCCAGCAGTTCGCAGGCCGATTGCACTTCGGCGCGAACGGGAAGATGCGTTTCATCAATATCGATGCCAACGTTCGAAGCGCTTGCGATCTCGTTCAGCGTCGAGGCGAGTCCGCCGCGAGTGGGATCCCGCATCGCATGCACCGCGGGCCCGACCGAGTCGAGCACGCTCGCGATCAGCCCATTGAGCGCCGCGCAATCCGAGCGAATCTGGCTTTCAAATTCCAGCCCCTCGCGCACGCTCATGATCGCCATGCCGTGATCGCCGATCGTTCCCGAGACCAGCACCACGTCGCCAACCTGCGCGCGGTGTGGACCGACATTCACGTCCGATCGCAACATGCCTACACCGGCAGTGTTGATGTAGCAGCCGTCGCCGTGGCCTCGCTCCACTACCTTCGTGTCCCCCGTAACGATGCGAACGCCCGCTGCTGCGGCAGCATCGGCCATGTCCCGCACCACCGCCGCGAGCTGCCCCAGCGGAAAGCCTTCTTCGAGAATGAAGCTGGCGCTCAAAAATTTCGGTTCCGCCCCGGAGACAGCAAGATCATTGACCGTGCCGTTCACTGCAAGGGCGCCTATCGAGCCGCCCGGAAAGAACAGCGGCTGCACCACAAACGAATCCGTGCTCATCGCGAGCCGGCCCGAACCCAGCTCCAGCACCGCCGCATCGCCAAGGTTCTCGAGCTCAGGATTGCGAAAAGCGGGAAGGAACAGATGCTCAACCAGCTCGTTGCCAAGCTTGCCACCCCCACCATGCCCCATCACGATGGTCGGGTAATCCGCGAGCGGCAGCGGGCAGCTCCAGTTGGAGAAGTCGATGGAAGAGGTGGTGTGCGTCGTATCGCTCATGGTGTCTCATGCGCGCCTTCAGCCCCGGCGTCACACCAGGGCTGACGGCTGAAGCTGATAGCTGAGGGCTGACAACTGGAAGGCCGATGGCTCACTTTCCTGCTCCCGCAAGTTCCTCGGCACTGATGAAACGTCCGTAGTTGAAGTAAGCGGCACACGCGCCTTCGCTCGAAACCATCGTCGCGCCCAGCGGACGCCGCGGCGTGCACTCCCTGCCGAACGCCGGGCACTCGGCTGGCTTGATCGCGCCGCGCAGCACATCGCCGGCCCTGCACAGTGGAGATTCTTCCGTATGAATACCAGTGATCTGAAACCGCTCCTCGGCATCGAACTCGCGGTAATTCGCGTTCAGCCGCCAGCCGCTGTTGGGAATCATTCCGATCCCCCGCCATGCGCGATCCGTCGTTTCGAAGACCTCGGCCAGCAATTGCTGTGCCTGCAGATTGCCGGCATACGTCACGATGCGTTCGTATGCGTTCTCGACGTGGTGCTCGCCTTTCTCCAGTTGAATCACCGCGCGCCGAATGCCATCGAGCAGATCGAGCGGCTCGAACCCCGTCACCACGATCGGAATCTGGAACCGGTCTGCCAGCGGCGGATACTCCCAGTACCCCATCACGCTGCAGACATGCCCGGCAGCCAGAAATGCCTGGACCTTGTTCTCAGGCGAACTCATGATTGCTTCAATCGCCGGCGGAACCAGCACATGCGAAACCAGGAGCGAATAATTCTTCAGCCCGCGCCGCTTCGCCAGGTGCACGCTCATCGCATTGGCTGGCGCGGTGGTCTCGAATCCCACCCCGAAGAACACAACCTGCTTGTCAGGATTCTTCACCGCAAGCTCAACCGCATCCAGCGGCGAATAGACCACGCGAACATCGCCGCCACGGCCCTTGACCTGGAACAGGTCGCTGTCCGTCCCCGGCACGCGCAGCATGTCGCCGAACGAGCAGAAGATCACGCCCCGCTGCTCTGCTATCGCCAGCGCCTTGTCGATCAGCGCCAGCGGTGTCACGCACACCGGGCATCCCGGCCCGTGAATCATCTCGATCCCGTCCGGCAGCATCTGGTCGATCCCGTTGCGGATGATGGAGTGCGTCTGCCCCCCGCAGATCTCCATGATCTTCCACGGCCGCGTCGCCACGTGGTGAATCTCGCGCGCCATCCGCTGCGCGATCTCGCCATCTCGGAACTCATTCAGGTACTTCATTGCGGGGAATCCCCTTCGGCCGGTTTGGCGGCGCGAAGATCCTTGCCGATCAGCTCACAGCTTCCATCAGGACAAGCCGACTGCGGCGCATTCGCCGCTCGGGCGAAGGCCTCTTCCTCGCTGGCCAGTTCTTCATCGAGCGCTCCCATTTGGCGAAACAATTCCAGCGTTTCAAGAGCAGTCTGCTCATCAATTTTGGACAGCGCAAACCCAACATGAACAATGGTATAGTCGCCGACGATAACCTCAGGAACGTAGTCCAGACACACATTCTTGACCACGCCTCCGAAGTTCACGCGGCCCATCCGAACGTCGCCGTCTGAGGTAATTTGTTCGACTTTTCCGGGGATTGCCAGACACATAGCATCCCTCTTATACCGCCGTGAGGATACTCCCAGATGTGATTTAAATCACTTCTTTGCGACGCGATCTCTGATGTCGTTCTCCGCGAGGCGCGCTCTCACCATCTTCTTCAGCAGAGCAGCCGGCAAGGGCTTGTCCTGTGGGAACTGCAATGTTCCCTTGGACGTGCGGTAATTCTTCAGCTCGTCCTTCATCTCGTCGATCAGTGACGCCTGCATGGGAAAGAAGCTGCAATGGTCCTTGAATACCGCGTAGGCAACGAGTGCGCGCCCGTTGTAGCGAAACGCAGGCATTCCGTAACTCAGAACCTCAACTGTGCCTTTCGGAACCACGGATCGGATCGTGACGCGGACTTTCTCCAGCGTCGTGCGCGCAGGCTCGGGAACCTTGGCAAGATAGGCTTCGACAGCAGCGGTGCCATCGGCGGTCTTCAAAGCTCTTGGGGCGGACGGGGCGAGTTTGCGCATTTTCTCCCTCTTCAACGAAGCTATCGCGCCGATCTCGATTCGGCCAGATACGTCAGCCATTCTGACATGCCTGCCCCGGTCTTGGCCGACGTCTCGAAGATGCGAATGCCTGGACGGATCTCGTTGATGTTCTTGAGCGCCGTGGCACGATCGAAACCGCAAGGTTCGGCTATATCGATCTTGGTGATGATCGCAGCGTCGGCGGAGTTGAACAGCGTCGGATACTTGAGCGGCTTGTCTTCTCCTTCGGTTACGCTGAGGAGCGCCACGCGAATCTTCTCTCCGAGATCGTAGCTCGAAGGACAGACCAGGTTGCCGACGTTCTCGATAAAGAGGTATTCAAAATCGGCTAGGTTCCATCCGTCGAGGTGTTTGCCGATCATCTCGGCTTCAAGGTGGCAGATGCCATGCGTGTTGATCTGTCGCACCGGAGCCCCGCTGGCGGCCAGCCTTCGCGCATCGTTATCGGTCTCAAGATCGCCAACCAGCGCCGCAGCTTTAGCCCCTGAATTGACGAGTTCGCGCAAAGTCCGTTCGAGGAACGCGGTCTTGCCGGTTCCTGGGCTCGAAACCAGGTTCAGCACCAGCACGCCGGCCGTCTCAAACTGTCCGCGCAAACCTCGCGCCAACTCGTCGTTCTTCTTGAGGATTCCTTGCCGCAACTCCACAATCCGGGTGGTCATACCTTTTCCTCTACTTCATCCTCGATCTCGATCGACTCTATCTCTAATTCGCGCCCCTGGCGAAGTTCCGATACCGGCTCGTCGCAGACGGGGCATCGAAAGCTCTGCAAACTGGCAATCTCCACATCCCGGGCACAGCGATCGCAATGCAGCTTAACCGGCAGAACCTTCACAATGAGCGCCGAGCCGGCAAGGGGCGTGCCCTCTGTCGCAATCTCATAACAGAACTGCAGCGAGTCCTCAATCACCGACGCGAGTGCACCGACGCGCAGGCGCACCTCCTTCACCCGGGCGCCGGGATAGGCGACCAGAGCTTCTGTGACGGAATCCACGATGCTGGACACAATGGAGAGCTCGTGCACGCGACCTCGCTGAAAGCACGATTCTATCCCTCTGACCTCAAAGCCGATGTGCCCAACCGCACTCGGTTTTGCGGGCGGCTGTAAAATGGCTTTGGAGATCGGAGCTCTTCCCCTTGAGCGAAACCCTTACGCCTCATCCGCATACAGCGTCCCGTCTGGCACTGAGCGAGCTTGCGCCCGGAGCGATGCAGTCTGAGATCCGGGCCATGAGCACGGAGTGCGATCGCATCGGTGGCATCAACCTTGCACAGGGTGTCTGCGATACACCGGTCCCGGCACCGGTGGAGAATGCAGCCATCGCAGCGATCCTGGCGGGGCACAACATCTACACGCGGCTCGATGGTATCGCGCGGCTGCGTCAGGCGATTGTCGACAAGCAACGGCGCGATTACCGCCTTCACTACGATCCTGAGAACGAAGTCCTGGTAGCCTGTGGCGCGACTGCGGGACTGCATGCGGCCTGCATGGCACTCCTCAATCCGGGCGATGAGGTCCTGATATTCGAGCCCTTCTATGGCTATCACGTGAGCACTCTGAAATCGATGCGCGTGAAGCCGGTTCTGGTGCCGCTCGCGGAACCTGATTGGGCTCTGGATACTGACGCGATGCGAGGCGCTATCACTGGCCGGACCCGCGCCATCATCGTGAATACGCCGGCGAATCCCAGCGGCAAGGTGTTCACACGCGCTGAGCTTGAGGCCATTGCCGACGCGGCTCGCGAACACGATCTCTTCGTATTCACTGATGAGATCTACGAGTACTTCGTTTACGACGGTACGAAACACGTCTGCCTCGCGACGATGGATGGAATGCGTGAACGTACGATTGTCATGTCCGGCTTCAGCAAGACATTCAGCGTGACAGGCTGGCGGCTTGGCTATGTAACAGCGGACGCAAAGTGGATGGGCGCGATGGGCTACTTCCACGATCTGACTTATGTCTGTGCGCCTTCCGCGCTGCAACACGGAGCCGCAGCAGGGCTTGAGCAGTTGCCGCCAGAGTTTTACGCACAGCTTGCGGCCGATCACCAATCGAAGCGCGAACGGATCGTTGCCGCGCTTCGCGATGCGGGAATGGATCCGAGCGTTCCGGCGGGCGCCTACTATGTGCTGGCGAAGGCGAGCCGTTTGCCGGGCGAAACCTCCGCACAGAAAGCACGTCATCTGCTGGCTGCGACAGGCGTTGCTTCTGTCGCTGGGTCCGCGTTCTTCCGGCCCGGTAGGGGCGAGGATCTTTTGCGCTTCTGCTTTGCCAAGAAGGACAACGACCTGGATGAAGCTTGCGCGCGCCTGCGAAGGCTATGAGGATTTCACGGCACGCCGCGCAAGCGGTTACATTTAACTGACTCTCCAGGAGCTTAGAATCGATTCGTACGAACCTGTACGACTCAGGAAGTCAGGAAGGTTTTGTCCCAAGTGAACGATTTTGCTCATGCCATGCTGCGCGAGATCTTCGAACAGCCCGCAGCCATCCAACGCACTCTCGATCTTTATCTTCGCGGCGATGCTCTCAACCAGGAAGCATTTTCGCCGATCGAAAACTGGCTCAATTCGCGCGGCGAGGTTTTGATTGCGGCGAGCGGTTCGAGCCGTCATGCCGGGCTGGCCGCCGAAATCATTTTTGAGGATCTCTGCGGGCTCGCCGTGGACGTGGAGTATTCGAGCGAATATAGCTGCCGGCCTGCAGTGAACCCGCGGCAACCTTCTGTACTGGTGATCTCCCAGTCGGGCGAAACTTCAGACACGCTGGCGGCACTGCGCTTCGCGAAGGACGGCGGACAGCAGACACTTGCCATCGCCAATGTTGTGGGCAGCACGATGCTGCGAGAAGCTGCGGCGGCGATGCCGCTGGCTGCGGGGAAAGAAGTCGCCATTCCCGCGACAAAGAGCTTCACGTGCCAGCTTACGGCGCTTTATCTGCTGGCACTGTTCGAGGGCAGCAGGCTTGGCGCGTTTCAGGGCGCTTCGTTGAAGGCGCGGATCGATGAGCTCCGCGCCCTCCCGGACTTGATCGGGCGCCAGCTTGAGGGATGGCGTGCAGAGATGAAGGCTATCGCAGCGAAGACGAGCGATGCGGCCAGCTTTCTTTATCTTGGCCGCGGCGTGCATTACGCTATCGCGCGCGAGGGCGCGCTGAAGATGAAGGAGTCATCCTACGTGACCGCGGAGGGCTACCCGACTGGCGAGTTGAAGCACGGGCCGAATGCCCTGGTGAGCGAGCATGTCCCGCTTGTCGCTCTGGCCACCGTTGACCGCCATGTCGATGACTCCGTTCTGCGCTATGAGAAGACCCTGCAGTTGCTCGGCGATATGAAGAAGCAGGGGGCCAGGGTGATTGCGATCGCGAATACGGGTGATCGCGATGTGCCCTCTCTCGCCACGCATTGCGTCTTTGTCGAGCCGGCAAGCGAACACCTGCTACCCATTTCCGAAGTGATTCCGCTGCAACTTTTCGCCTACTTCACGGCACTGGAGCACGGGGTGGATGTGGACCGGCCGAGGAATCTCTCCAAAGCTGTAATTGAAGAGACAGCTCCCAATTCCTCGATCTGAATTCGTCAAGGGGTGGGGGTGTCTCGGCATGACCTAACTTCTTCCTGCAGAGAGAGATCGATCATTGTCGACCTTTGCAGGTAATTACGGCCGCCTGTCGCATAATGGACCCATGATTAGAAATCGCGACCTTACCGCGGCTACTCTTGACATCGAAACGCCCGGAAGCGGCTGGCGCGCCCCGGGATAACAGGCGACTATCGTGCGGCGCCGGCTTCGAAGTGAGCTTCAATCTCCTCAAGAGTTTTGCCCTTGGTTTCCGGCAGCAGGAACGCCGTGGTGAGGAAGTAGACAACGGTAAAGCTGGCAAAAAGGTAAAACATCGTCGAATAGCTGTGCTTGGCGACGAAGGGCAGGAATATCGCCTGCAGGATCGCTGAGACCAGCTGATTGATTACCAGAGCGATGCTCATGCCGTTGGAGCGAATACGCGTTGGCATCAGTTCGGAGAGCGCCAGCCAGACACAGACACCGGGGCCGGTGGCGTAAAAGGCGATGAACATGTAAATGAAAAGGGCAACGAGCCAGCCGTGGCTTTGATCGGGCACCGCACCGAGGATGGCCTTGTCGATTTTGAGAGGCGCAGTCTTGGCCGCTGCGAAATCAGCGAAGGGATTGCTGAAGAGCGCCTGCACCCGATTGGCTGGGACAGCGCTGTCTCGGGCGACTTTCAGGGGCCGGGCTGAGGAGTCGTCGGAGCGAACGTAGCTGGTGGTGCCAGTGAAATCGCCGTAGGAGTAGATGATGGCGAAAGAGGCTCGGTCAGGCTGGATGTGGCTGTCTGTGGTCCCGCTGGCGGCGAGCAGCCGCTGCGCCTGGTCCTGGCTGAACTGATAGGTGAGTTCCTGGTCGGGGCCGACGAGGGCCTGGATTTGGTCGCGGCAATCGACGGTCTGTTTTTCGGTCTGCCTGAATAATGTTCCGACGATCACCATTGCGAGCATGATGCCGCTGGTGCCCAGGATGAAGAGGAACTTTCGGCCTTTGCGATCGACCAGCATCATGCCGATGGCCGTGAAGCAGAAGTTGCAAGCGGTGAAGAGAACGTATCCCCAATGGGCCTGGAGGTCAGACAGCCCGCTCTGCAAGAGGATGTTGGTGTTGTAGCCGATAACGGAGTTGACGCCGGTGGCCGTGTTGCAGGCGAGGATGATGCAGGCCAGCACGAACGGGATAACGTATTTGCGGCGGAGCAGCGAGTCGCGGGCTTTTTCACCCGTGGGTGAGGAAACGGGCTTTGAGGCGGTCTCCATTTCGCGCAACTCGATGGTTGTCTGTTCGGGTGGGCGGGACCGAAGGAGCGCTGCGCGAGCTTTTTCAGGGCTGCGGCTGTAGAGCCATCGCGGCGATTCAGAGACGAGGAAGGCACCGAAGACGAAAAGGATTCCGGGGGGCATGGAGACCCAGAAGATGCTGCGCCATGCACTGTCTTTGAAGTTGAAAAGAGCCTGCGGATCGGCGACCTGGGCGAATGCAGTGACGCGATAACTGAAATAGATTCCGATAAGAGCGGCGATGACGATGCCGAAGGTAAGCATCCATTGGAAAACGCCGGTTCCCTTGCCCCGCGAGGACGCAGAGAGGCATTCGGCGAGATAGAGTGGAACGACGATGCCGATGAGGCCGCCGCTCATGCCCTGCAAGAGACGGCCGAAGAACAACGGCGCGTATCCATGCGAGAGGGCAATGACCGGGATGCTGATGATGAAGGCGGTTCCGCTGAGGATCATGAGCGGCTTGCGGCCCATCCAATCTGCAAGTATTCCGGCGAAGAGAGTGGAGAGTACGGAGCCAAGAAGCACGGCGGCGACAATGATGGAGAGCTGCGACGGATCGAGCTTGGATGTCGCTTCGAGGTAAGGGAGCGCGCCGCCGATAATACCAACGTCGATTCCGTAAAGCAGGCCGCCGAGGCCCGCGACCAACTGCAGGGTGAAGTTGTATCGCCGACGGCTTTGGTCTGAGAAGGACGGAAGAGAATCAGAAAAAGTGCTGGCTGTCATGAATTTGTCCCAGTGTATCTTCCTATCGCATTGCCGACCAGATGGCCAGGTTCAGAATCACCATAAGAACAGCGGAGGCGGGAAAGAGCAGCAGCGCTTTTTTCAAACGCCGCGGATCCTTGCCTGCGATCGAGCCTATAATCCACGAGCTGACGGCGAGGCCTGCCCATCCGCAGGTGATTACGAACCCCAACGCCGTTCCGGTCATCTGCGGAAATATGGTGCTCGTAATGGCTAGCGTGGTGGGAAAGACGGGAGCCATGGAAAGGCCTGCGATGAAAACCAGGGCGGCAGCCATTCCGGGTTTGTTGGTCTGAAGCATCAAGAAAGTGGTGATGGCCATGGCGATGGATGCGCCCAGCGTGACCTCGATTGCCGGGGCATGGGCAAGTACCGGCGAGATGGCGACACGGCCGACCAGGAGCCCCAGGGCGAATCCAAGCGAAAGAATATTGAGCGCCCGCGACTCGGGAATTCCTTGAGCGATGAGATGCCGAGGCAGCCAGTTCCACACACCGACCTCACAGGTGATGTAGAGGAACAGGAAAAAGCCCAGCATGAAAAGAATCGGGCGGCCGAGAATCGGTCCGACATTGGCAAGAAGGAACTGCGCGTTGCCCGAGGGCGGCGGCATTTTGGATAAAGCCTGAACGACGAGCGCCGCTACCGTAAGCGAGGCCACGGTATAGCAGAGACGGACCCAGTTCCTCTTGAAGATGTTGGCAGCGATAAAAGGAGTGGCGAGCCCACCAAGACCGAAGAAGAGGTTCACCAGGTTGAGGACGACAGCGCTCTGCGTTCCGCTGACGCTGCTTGCCAGCGCGTTGGCGCCCGTAACAACGATCCCGCCACCCATGCCGAGGAGAAAGAGCAAAAGGAGTATCTGCTGGAAACTGGCTGCGCGCGGCAGCAGGAAAAGAGCAAAGGCGATGCATGCCAGGCCAAGGATGAGGCCGACCTTGTCGCCCTGCGTGTCGAGCAGCGGCCCTACACCGAGCGAGGCGATGATGAGTCCGAGCGCCTGCACGAGGGCAATCGTGCCGTTTTGCGTGGGGGTGAGGTGGAAGCGATCGGAGAGGTCGGGCAGAATCGTCCCGAGCATCGCGGCGATCATTCCGTAGACAAAGATGGCCAGGATAGCGGCAAAGATGAGCACAGAACCGGGGTCCTTTCAGATTCGTAGGCAAGGATACGGCATCGGGGCTCCCATCCGTCACAAATCAGAGGGTTATTGTTAACCATCCAAGCTAGCTTTCCGTCTATGGAGTGACCGGAACTTCCCCCCGAAAATCTAGTCGAAGAAACGGAGTTGCCGTCATGACCGATCTCTGGAGCGACGTTAAGCACGCACTGAATCTCTTCATCAAGAGTCCTGGATTCACGATTGCGGCAATTGCCGCTCTTGCGCTGGGTATCGGGGCAAATACCGCGATCTTCACGGTGGTCAATGCGGTGTTGTTGAAGCCGCTGGGCTATCCGGAATCCGATCGCATCATGCAGATGCTGCTGACGTCGCCGCAGGGGAACGGCCCCGCATGCTCGATTCCGAAATTCCAGGAGTATCAGCGGCAAACATCCATTTTCAAGGATGTGGCGGCATATGACTTTGCCGGACCCGGATTCAACATCACCGGCGACCGGCCCGAACTCATCCACGGAATTCACGTCACCGAAGGCTACTTCAGGGTGTTTGGCGCACCGGTAGCACTGGGCCGAACGTTTACACAGCAGGAGGATGCTCCTAACGGCGGAAACGTCGTGTTACTGAGCTACGGATTGTGGCAACGAAGGTTTGGCGGAAATCCGGATATTGTCGGGAAGTCCCTGTCTCTGGCCAATGAGCCGTTCACGATCGTGGGTGTTCTCGGCCGTGATTTCAAGACGGACCCAGAGGCAGACATCTGGGTTCCGTTTCAGTTCGAACCGAACAGCACGAACCAGGGGCACTTCTTCATGTCTGCCGCAAAGCTGAAACCTGGCGTCACGGCGGCCCAGGCAAATGCGCAGATGAAGCTGGCGTACGCGGAATTTCGTCGCAGGTTTCCGCAGGCCGACCCGAAGGGTGGGTTCGCGGTTCAGCCTTTGCGTGATTCCATCGTGAGAGATTCGCGCACGTCGCTGATGGTGCTGCTCGGAGCGGTGGGACTGGTGCTGCTGATAGCGTGCGCCAACGTTGCCAATCTGCTGCTGGTGCGCGCGACGGGTCGCAAGCGGGAATTTGCGATTCGGGCCGCGATGGGCGCCAGCCGGGTCCGGGTGATCCGGCAGTTGTTGACGGAGAGCGTTCTGCTCGCAGTTGCGGGCGGCGTTTTGGGATTGCTTCTTGGATTTCTCGGGGTTCGATGGCTCCTTGCGATCAGTCCGGCCGGATTACCGCGAATCGGCGAAAATGGCGTGACGGTTGGCGTGGATTGGCGGGTGCTGGGCTTTACGCTCGTGGTCTCCTGCGCTACAGGCATTCTCTTTGGGCTGTTTCCCGCATTCAGCGTGTCAAGAACGGATTTGAATTCGACCCTTAAGGAAAGCAGCAACCGTTCCGGTACGAGCTTTCGGCAGGGAAAGACGCGCGCCGTGCTCGTGATCACCGAGGTGGCCCTGGCATTGGTTCTGCTGGTTGGCGCGGCGTTGCTGATCCGCACATTTGTCGCGCTGCGCGCAGTGAATATCGGCTTCGATCCGCAAAACGTGCTGACGATGGAAATGTCGCTGAATGGCGATAAATTCAGCAAGACAGCGGCGGTGGCGCAGCTTTCGCGCGACGGTCGTCAACGGCTGAATGCCATTCCCGGCGTGGAGAGTTCGACGTTTTCCTGCTGCCTGCCGGTGCAGGGTCAGTTTGGACTGCCGTTCGCAATTGTCGGCCGGCCGGTCGATCCCGGCAAAGATCAACCCGGCGGCGGGTGGATGCACGCCTCTGCGGATTACTACAAGACGTTCAGAATTCCTGTGCTGCGGGGACGCGAGTTCAACGATTCCGACACTGCATCGTCGCCCCACGTTGTCCTGATCAATGAAGCTCTGGCTAAGCAGTATTTCCCAAAAGAAAATCCGGTCGGGCAGCAGATCGCCGTCGCGAAAGGCTTGGGTGCGCCGTTTGAAGAGGCGCCGCGGATCGTTGTTGGGGTAGTTGGAAATACGCACGATGGCGGACTGGACCAGGACACGGGCCCGCTGATGATCGTGCCCGACACGCAGGTGCTGGATGCCATGACCGAACTGAACGCCAAAATCGTTCCTTTGCGCTGGGCAGTTCGGACGCACGGCGACCCACGCCAATTGAGCGCTACGATTTCAGAGCAGTTGCGCCAGGCGAGTGGTGGATTCCCAGTCGCGCGAATCAAAACGATGGATGAGGTCGTTTCGAATACGATGGCGCGCCAGACATTCAACATGATGCTGCTTTCGATTTTCGGAGCGATTGCGCTGGTACTGGCGGCCATCGGGATCTACGGATTGATGGCGTACTCGGTGCAACAGCGAACCCAGGAAATCGGCATCCGCATGGCGCTGGGCGCGGATCGGGGCACGATTCGAAAGCTGGTTGTGTGGAATGGGATGAAACTGGCACTGATCGGAGTGATGCTGGGCATTGGGGCAGCTTTCGGATTGACGCGTCTGATGGCGAGCTTCTTGTTCGGAGTGAAGACGTCTGATCCTACGGCGTTCATCGCAGTGCCGGTTGTCTTAACGGTAGTTGCCTTGATTGCGGTCTGGCTGCCCGCAATACGGGCTTCCAGGGTGGAACCGATGAGAGCTCTGCGGGTAGAGTGAAGGTCCACACTTTCGACATTTCCTGCCGAGGTCCAAAATCGCGACTGGGGAGCCGGATTCTAGTCGCGCTGCAGGATCAGAAATACGCTGACCAGAACCAGGATGCTGCCGGCGATGATACGCCAGGTGATGATTTCGCCTGCGGCGAAATAGCCTAGCGCCACGGCGACGATCGGGTTGACGTAGGCATGGCTTGAGACGCGCGTCGCGGGCATGTGGGCCAGCAACCATACGAACGCAGTGAAGGCGAGCAGCGACCCGAAAACGATGAGATAGAGCAGGGCGAGAACCGCACGAAGGGAGATGTGCGGGAAGGGGTGCATTTCGCCGAAGCCGGCGGAAATCGCGAGGAGCATGCCACCGCCGAGCATCATTGCGGCGCCTGCGGTGGTGGGGCGGGACTTTGGCAATTCCATGGAGCGGGTTAGAACCGATCCAAGTGACCACGTTGTCGCGCCGGCAAGGATCGCGAGGCAGGGTATGAAAGCCAGATGCTGGTTGCCGCCGGGGAGCAGGAGGATGGCGACTCCTGCGAAGCCAACCATGATGGCGATGGCCGTCGTGAGCCGCAACTTCTGTTGACGCAGGATCAGCATCTCCAGAAGCATCGTGATGATGGGCAAGGTTGCAGCCAGGACGGAGACCACGCCGGAGGGAACGTACTTTTCAGCCCAGAAAAGCGGGCCGTACTCGGCCACAAACATGAGAAGGGCCATGATCGTGAGGCTGCGCCACTGGATCGGCGTCGGTTTGGCCTCGCCCTTCGCGCGCATGAAGGCGTACAGCAGAACACCGGCGGTGAAGAATCGCGCCCCGGCAGCGAAGAGAGGGGGAAGCTCTTCGACGGCAATGCGGATGGCAAGGAAGGTTGTACCCCAGAGCACATAGATGGCAAAGAAGGAGAGGAGGACACGAATCCGGTAGGTTTCGTTTCCTTTGTCCATTGCCGCAGTGCTAACCATTAAATCATTCATAGCTGGTTACCATATTTACATTTTCTACCTAACCTGTCAAGATCGGTTTAGAGGTTAGCAGTGGCAGGCACTACGCAAATTGAAGTCCGGGCTGAAAAGAAGAGACCGGGATTCGAACTGATCGGCGGGCATCCAGTACTGGACCTGGTGAACACGCTGGACTGGCGATTTCGCGAGTCGGGTCCGGAGGAGCTTTTAACGAGCTACAACGACCTGCTTCGATTTGTTGAGCAATCCGGACTCATTTCCGCAGCCCAGGCACGAAAGATTCTCCGCGGTGTTCCCGACAAAAGAAAAGAAGAGGTATTGACGACGGTGCGCGAATTGCGGGAAGCTGCGGCGAATATTCTCTATGCTGCCGTGGATCATGAGAATCCGCAAGCATCATCGTTGTCGCGTCTGGAGAATGCCTTCAAGGAGGCGAGCCGCCATTTGCAATCGCGTTGGACTGGGATGAAGCTGGTGCGAGAGCTGCCGCAGTCCGCCGCCCCTGCCGATTTGCCGTTGTGGATGCTGAGCCTCTCCGCGGCGGAATTCTTGACCTCGGAACAGATGCATTTGCTTCGTGCTTGCGGAAGTCCGGAATGCCGATGGCTGTTTGTCGATACGAGCAAGAATCACACGCGGCGCTGGTGCGATATGAAGATCTGCGGAAATCGAATGAAGGCACGGCGCTTCAAAGCTCAACATGGCTGAGGCAGCTCCGCACGGCGGAGGCAGCACGCACCGAGGATTCATCCAGGCAACGAAATGACCTTTGTGGCGAAGAGAATCAGAGTGATGCATCAGGGGAACAGATTTGAATGATGTTACCCTCCGGATCCACGACATCACACGCTGTTCCGGGTTCCTGCCAGGAGCGACGAATGGTCCGGGCTCCGAGCGACTCCGTCCGTTTGCGAGCCGCCTCTACATCTCTCGTCTCAAAGATCAGCTTCACAGGACCGGCTTCACGGGGTATTGGCGGAGAGGCAATCTCAACGTGCGCCGCGGTATCAGCAGGGGTTGCATGGAGAGCAAGTCGAGTCCCGCTGTGATCAAACATCGCCCATACGTCAGTCCAATTCTGGTTGGCCGGCTCAACTCCGAGCATTTCGCTATAAAAGGTACGCATCCGTTCCAGATCTTTTACGTAAAGCAAGGCGCCACGCAGTCGCATTGAGCGATGTTACAGCAGTTCGGAATCCGCTCGGCTCCTATCACTCCTGCCGCAAAGCTTTACTGGGCTCAATGCGCGCCGCGCGAACCGCGGGCACGATCGTGGCCACCATGGATGTGAGTGCCAGCACGGCGCAGACAGCGGCACAAGTCATCAGATCGGTTCCCTTGACTCCATACAGCAGGCTTGCCGCAAAGCGTCCCAGCAGGAGGGCAAGGCTGATGCCGATGGCTAGACCGATCCCGGTCATCGCGAGTCCCTGGCGCAACACCATTTTCAGCACTGTAGTGGCGCCGGCTCCGAGAGCCATGCGAATACCTATCTCATGAACCCGGCGTCTCACCCAGTAGCTCATCACTGCATAAAGACCGATTGCCGCCAGGCTCAATGCGATTGCGCTAAATATTCCGAATAACAAGCTCGAGACTTTCGGCAGCAGAAGAGACTTGGAAACGTGCTCCTCCATCGTCTCTGTGTTAAACACGGCCATTTTTGGATCGAGCGCGGCAATTGCGCTCCGCACAGGCTGCTCATATCTGCGCGGCGCACCGGCTGTCTTCACCAGCATCGAAATGCCGAAGAAGCTCGCAGATGCGCTCGGCCCCGATCCCAGCTGCAGATAGAGACAGTTGGTAGGGTCCTCACCGATGGATTGCGCCTTGGAGTCTCGCGCAATGCCGATAATGGTGAAGCGTTTATCGCCGTGGCGGATCGTCTTGCCGACGGGGTCCTGTTGTGGAAACAATTGCGCGGCCATGCGCTCGTTCAGGATGACGCTGTTCTGTTCGGTTCGAGCCTGGAAATCCCGGCCTCGCAGGATTGGAATGCCCATGGTCTCGAAGAAGCCATCGCTCACGGAGAAGATGTCGGCGCTAACGGTTTGTGCCGAAAGCTTGCCGGATTGATCTGCCGTGTAATCGTCGCTGGTTTGTGCGATGCTGAGCGGCACGAGATCCACGAAACTAACTGACCTTACACCTCGCATTGCGCCGACCCGTTCGCGAAGCTGCGATAGAAAGTCCCTGGTCTTCTCGTCGGAGTATCCGTGGATCTTGGGGTCGATGGCCGTAACGAGGATATTGTCAGGATTGAATCCGATGGCAATCGAAGCTGCGTTGTGCAAGCTGCGGAGGAAGAGCCCGGCTGCCGCGAGCAAAACCACCGACACAGCTACCTGGATCACCACCAGCGCATTTCTCATGCCGAATTTTCTGCCGCGTCCTGGATCTCCCGGGCCTGCTTTGAGAACTGCCGCAATATCAGGACGGGTGGCCCGCAAGGCTGGAACCAGCCCGAAGAGCAGTGCCGTCAACGGTGTCAGCAGCACGGTGAAGACTAGTACGCGGAGGTTGACGTTGAAGTCGAACTTGATGGGCAGGGGTATCGGAAGCTGAAAGCCAGACAGGGCATGGGCCGCACCGGCAGCGAGTAGAAGCCCTAATCCGGCGCCGAAAAGCGCGAGAAGAGCACTTTCAGTAAGCAACTGGGCGACGAGTCTGCGCCTGGTCGCGCCCAGCGCTATTCGAACCGCGATCTCCTTTTGCCGCCCCGCTGCCCGAGCCAGCAACAGATTGCCGACATTGGCGCAAACGACGAGCAGGAGCGCTGCAACAATAACGGCAAGCACGATCACGAGCAGATTCGCTGGAGTCTCCGACCCGGCGATCAAACCGCCGGCTGTCTGGAGCGTCACAGCTTCGTGGTGTTTCTCGCTGGGCCGATACTTCTCATCCAGCCGTTTGGCAACCACGTTCACGGCAGCCCTGGCCTTCGCGAGGCTGACGCCATCTTTAAGACGGGCGTTCAGCATGAGCCAGTGCGAATTGCGATTGCCTCTGTCCGCTCCCGTAGTCACAAGCGCCGGCATGATCGTTTCCGCCATGGCCAGCGGAACCCAGTACTCTGAAACGATTCCACGTTCCGTCCCTTCGAATCCGGACGGAGCAACTCCAACCACGGTGTACGGCTTTCCGTTCAACGCGATTTCGTGATTCAGAATCTTCACGTCTCCGCCGAACCGGCGCATCCACAGTCCATGACCGAGAACCACGACGGCATCGCGTCCCAGAACCAGGTCTTCCTGCGACAGAATGGGACGGCCCGCAGCCATCTTGAGTTTCAGCATTGCGAAGTAGTTCCCGCTTACGGCCTGACCCCAGACGCGCTCGGGAGCGCCGGTGCCGCTGACGCTGGCAGGAATCAGCGGATCATGTGCGGCGACGCCCTGTTCGAAAATATCTTGTGTCTGATCGCGAAAGTCGAGGTAGTCCGGATAGCAGAAAGAGCGGCCCTCGGAAAACATGACGAGACGGCCGGCATCCCTGGCCGGCAGCAAGCCCCAAAGCAGCCCGTTGGCCACACTGAAGACAGTTGTGTTTGCTGCGACTCCAAGAGCAATGGAGAGGACAATCACCGCAGCCAACCCGGGCATTTGCACCAAAGTTCGCCAGGCATAACGCAGATCCTGCTGGATGTTCTTCACCGGCCACCTCAAGTCAAGGTCTCTGCATGAGAACTTGATACCTATGTACGCTTATCGGGATGAAATGGTTCCTTCGATAGGTCCATCTGAACCCACTCGGTTTTTGAGCTTGCTCCGTTAGACTGAAAGCGATGAGTTCGTTCGAACGAAAGGCCTGGGCCGCGCTGGGTATTGTGTTCTGCGGTTGGCTAAGCGGATGCGGAACGCCCGGCGCTCCCCAACCACCATCGCTCAACCTGGCCGATCCGGTTCAGGACCTGTCAGCGACACGCACGGGCAACCAGGTGACCTTGACGTGGACGATGCCCAAACGCAACACGGACCGGACGACTATCAAAGGCAACCTGTCTATAAGCATCTGCCGCCGCGAAGGCGACGGGCCGTGCAGTTCCTCTCTGGCCGGTCAACTGAGTGCGCCGGGAATCCCGGGTAGCTATACAGACACGCTGCCTGCCGCGCTCGCGTCGGGTACGGCGCGCCCCATCAAATATTCCGTGGAGTTACTGAACCGGAAGGGGCGTTCAGCCGGTTTATCGAACGCCGCAATCGTGCTGGGAGGCATGGCGCCGGCACGTGTCGAGGGACTGAAGACGGAAGTGCGCAAGCAGGGCGTCCTGCTGAGTTGGACGCCGAACGGCGAGGACACCGCGATACAGGCTCGAACGCAAGTTGCTGACCGCGCCTGCAAAGTCTCAGCAGGGACTGCTGACACCAGCGCCCGAAGCCGTGAATCAGAGTTTTCTGGTCACGCCCGGCGATAAGGCAAATGCGATCGACGGGACGGTTCACTTCGGTGAGCGATACGAGTATCGCGCACAGCGTGTGCTCCAGGCTGACGCGAGCGGGAAGCCGCTGGAGCTGGACGGTGCATTCTCGGAGCCGGTTGAGGTTGATGTGCAGGATGTCTTCCCGCCATCGGTGCCCGCGGGACTTGTGGCGGTGGCAACGGCCGGGGAAAACGGAGGGGCGCCGGCGATCGATTTGAGCTGGCAGCCCAATGCGGAACAGGACGTGGCCGGTTATGTTATCTATCGCCGGGAAGAGGGCGGCGAGTGGCAGAAGGTGTCTGCTGCAACTCCTGTGGTCGAGCCGGCATTTCACGATACGAAGGTTGTGGCTGGACACACGTATCAGTACGCTGTGAGTGCAGTCGACAAGGGTGGTCACGAGAGCGTGCGGTCGGCGGTCGCCGGGGAGAAGGTGCCGCAAAATTAGTTTGGATCGTGCAGGGCTGCGGTTCTTGCGATTTGGTCTTTAGCGGGTTCGCGGCGCTTCTCGCGCCAGGCGATTCCGCAAGCCAGCGGGATGCGATGAGATAAGGTGCATTCCGCTCTGGATAAGGAGTCTGTGAGCATGAAGTATTGCCGGTTCCGATTTGAGAATCAGATTGAGTATGGCATCGTGGAGGACCGCGGAGGCGAGGCGTGGATCATCGACCTGATGGATCCGCCGGAAGAGGACGCGGCTGCTCATCTCACCAAGGCGCGATCGCTTGTGAAGGATCCGGCGGGTTTTGATTTCGAGCCGATGCCGTTGAGCGCAGCAGAACTGCTGTGTCCGGTGATCCCATCCAAGATTGTTTGCGTGGGGAGAAACTATCGCGAACACGCGAAAGAACTCGGGAACGAAGTTCCGCAGGAGCCGCTGCTCTTCTTCAAGCCGCCCTCGGCCCTGCTGGGGCACAAGGGAACGGTGTTGATGCCGCCGCAGGCCGAGCGCGTGGACTTTGAAGGCGAACTGGCGTTGGTGATTGGAAAACGCGCCAGCAAGCTAGGGGCCGCCGCGGACTGGCGGAGCTACATACGGGGCTACACGCTTGCGAACGACGTAACGGCGCGTGATCTGCAGAAGAAGGATGGGCAATGGACGCGGGCCAAGGGGTTTGACACGTTTTGCCCAGTCGGTCCAGTGGTGTGCACTGAGATTGATCCGGAAAAAGGGCTGATCGTGGAGACGCGTGTGAACGGAGAATTAAAACAACATGGTTCAACCCTCGATTTCATCTTCTCCATTCCAGCGCTGTTGAGCTATATCACGGCTGCGATTACGCTTGAGCCCGGCGATCTGCTGCTGACGGGCACGCCTTCCGGTGTGGCGCCTTTGAGCGCAGGAGACAGGGTTGACGTCTCAATAGAAGGAATAGGAATACTATCGAACAGTTTTGCAGCGGCGCCGAAGCAACTGTAAGAGGATGCAACCTCGGCCGATGCAGGGAATCAAAGAAGAGCGTTACACTGGAGCCGGGCGCGCTTCGAAGTGCGCTGGGGCCCCTTACCCCAGGAGGGAAAATGCCACAGACTTTGCTTGAACAGCTGCGTAGATACACCACGGTGGTGGCTGACACCGGCGATATCGATTCGATGGAACAGTTTCGCCCCACGGACGCGACGACCAACCCCTCACTGATCACCACCGCGGCGCAGATGCCGCAGTATCAGCCGATTGTCGATGGCGTGATCATGGAGGCGAAGAAAGAGCTAGGTGAGAACGCCAAGGACAAAGACGTTGCCAACCTGGCCTTCCAGAATCTTGCAGTCGCATTCGGCAAGAAGATTCTGGCCATTGTTCCGGGGCGGGTATCTACCGAAGTTGACGCAAGATTGTCGTATGACACTGAAGGCACTATCGCGATGGCGCGCAGCATTATCGCGCAGTATGACAAAGCGAAGGTCGGGCGGGACCATGTGCTGATCAAGATCGCGTCGACGTGGGAAGGCATTCGCGCCGCCGAGGTTCTGGAGAAGGAAGGCATCCACTGCAACCTGACGCTGCTCTTCGGGATTCACCAGGCAGTTGCCGCGGCTGAAGCCGGTGCGACGCTCGTTTCGCCTTTTGTGGGTCGCATACTCGACTGGTACAAGAAGGACACCGGCAAGGATTATCAGGGAGCCGACGATCCCGGCGTGCAGTCGGTTACACGCATTTACAACTACTACAAGAAATTCGGCTATAAGACACAGGTGATGGGCGCGAGTTTCCGGAACATTGGCGAGATTGAGGAACTGGCAGGCTGCGATTTGCTCACGATTTCGCCGCACCTGCTGGGCGAGTTGGAAAAGACCGAAGGCGATCTGCCGCGCAAGCTCGATCCGGAGAAGGCAAAATCTTTGCAGATGGATCGCATCGTGGTGGACAAGGCTGCGTTCAAGAAGATGCACGCCGAAGATCGTATGGCGACCGACAAGCTCAAGGAAGGCATCGAGGGCTTTTCAGCGGCGCTGGTGAACCTGGAGCAGCTCCTGGCCAAGCGCCTTGCGGAGTTGGAATCGAGAGCGCCCGCGGCAGTCTAAAAAAGATACGGACCTGAATTCCCACAGGGCAGCCGCAAATGGCTGCCCTGTTGCATGTTAAAGCTTTGGTTACCAATGGTTGGCAGACCGCCTGTGAGGTGATTTATCTCACATCGCCGGTGCTACAATTTCGCTAAAGTTTTCTCCAAGCAAGCAAAAAAACCAGCGATAGCCGGGCTCAGGTTCCGGACTGCGCAAGTTGCATCCGAGCTTGGTAGTTCCTGCTTAGCTTTTGCCGGGGACCCATATGCAGGTACAGATTCATCCGCTCGAACCGTTCTTCCACGAAGCAGTCCGGAGTAGTTATGAAGGCCGGCTAGGGCTTGGTCCCGAAATCACCAGCTATGTAGCACGTATGCTGTGCGAGTTCTCCGAGCCGGAGAGCCTTTTCCGCTTGCGCGATCCGAAGGGCAGGCCGATCGACAAGCTCGAGGACATGGTCCGGGCTTCCGATCCCGTTCATGGCACGGCGCGCTCGTTCATCACGGAGCGAGCGGTCCGCAAGTACATAGGCGATTACGCTCTGTTCCTCGCGGGCATGTGCCCGGAGGCGATCGAGTCGGACCCGAATGCGAAATCGACCAAGCCCACTCTGGCTGAACTGATTCGCGTCGGCAAAGAAAGCTATTACATTGTGAGCCAATTCAACGTATTCGAGTACGAGAAGGAAGCATCTCTGTATGGACAGCTTTCGTCCGTGTTTGAGCATTGCATTCTTGGCCTCGCCATTGCCCGTCGGGACTTGTGGCGAACGATAAATCCACCAGCACCTGTACATTAGTCATATTTTTAGAAGACAGCAGTCATAAGAGCAGTACTAGTCATAAGAGCAGTACTACAGAGCAGGTCTGGTGGTTCGTACCCCGGGAACAGACACAATGTTCCCGGGGTCAACGATTTGCGGTCCCTGGGGTTGCAATCAGAGATCCGTTCTGCCAATTAAGTTGTTTGACCGGCTCCGCAAAGAGCAACATTTCCGTTACATTCTGTGTCAACACCATGTAAATCGGGCGGTGGCTGGCGGGCTCCGGCTGCACGTAACGTGGCCGACCAGCGACTGCAATGTAAGTGGCGATTGCGCGGAAGTGCAGCTTTGGGAGGTCCTCTATGCAAAGCCAGAATCACCAATCATCCACTTGAGCCGTTCTTTCGGCAGGTAGTTCGCAACAGCTACGAAGGCCGGTTGGGCCTGAACGATCCCGACGTAACCGGCTATGTGGCGCACCTGCTCTGCGAGTTCTCCGAAACCGATAAGCTTTACCAGGTCCGCGATTCCGATGGGCACCCGATCGAGGAGCTGGAAGCCATGATCAAGGCCGCCGATCCGGTGAATGGCTTTGCGCCTTCGTTCGATGCGGAACGCGCGATGCGCAAGTACATCGGCGACTACGCGCTGTTTGTGGGCGGAATGTACCCCGAGGCGAATGCTCCCGGAAAACGTCGCCGATCGCCGCACCCAAGCCTGACTGAGTTGATTCAAGCCGGTAAGGAAAGCTACTTCATCGTGAGCCAGTTCAATATGTTTGAGTACGAGAAGGAAGCTCCGTTGTTTGCCCGGCTATCGGATGGCTTTGAACGGTGCATCCTGGGACTTTCACTGGTGCGCGAGGAACTGAGGAAACGGAAGGCCCTTCCGGCACCGGAAATGAATTGAAACGGTGATCAGGCTTCGCGAATGCCCGAGAGCTGAATGGCAGCCCCGGGCATTTGCGCATTGCGCGGACTTCTTTGACCTACTCGGACCAGACGGCGAGCACGTTGCCCTGACCGTCTGAAAAGTGGAACCGCTTGCCGCCGGGGAAATCGAAGGTGGGAACGACGATGGAACCGCCCGCGGCGATGATCGCATCCTGCGTGGCCTTCAGATCCTGGGAGTAGAGGACGATCAGGGGAGCAGTGTCGCTCGGCGACTGCGAAGGCTCGCCTTTGCGGAAGCCGCCGTCGACGCCGGCGTGATCGCGGTCGAAGCTGACGTAGTCGGGACCGTAGTCCTGAAAGTTCCAGCTGAAGGCTCGCTCGTAAAAGGCCTTGGTTTTGGCGATGTCGGTGGTGGTGAACTCGATGTAGTTGATCGCGTGGTGCTGCGCGGGCTCGCTCATGCCTATCTCTCCTGAATCATGTCCATGCGTTGGGATGCGTGTCGTGGCGGGAATGGTGGTACAAGTGTGAGGCGCAGGCACACCGATCCCAGGGCTCCGATACGCCTCCATCTGCATTCCCTCAGAGGCGGGAGAGTGCAGGTAGAGCCCGCTGATTGAGAACTGAAAGTCGCGGGCTGCCGAGGTACGAAAGGAAAGTAGCATAGCCACAAATGCCGTTGCAAATGGACCGTCGAAGTGATTCGATGAGATTTTGAGCTCTTGCACTTATCCGTTGTCTTCCCCTCCCCGATCCTGCACATCCAGAAGATAGCGAAAGGAAATGAGGATGAGAACCCCCAGCAGGTGGTTTGAAGTCGCAGCGCTCATCGTGTCTATATCTGTTTGCTCAACGGCAACTGCCGCCGCCAGCAAGTCGGTACCTGTCATGACCGCGTTTACCGTGAAGCTGGATCAGGCGGTGAGTGCAAAGACGGCTGCAAATGGAGCGCCCTTTACCGCGACGCTGAAGCAACCCGTTGAAGTTGAAGGCCAGATTGTTATTCCGGCAGGAGCGTCTGCAGGTGGGGTGATGACAAAAGGGGCGCCCGGCAGCGCGGAGATGGAACTGAATTCGATCTTCGTAAATGGGAAATCCTACCGGATCACAACGGAACCGGTGACCGTGGGTCAGAAGGCACCCTTTCCGGCGGGAGCAACGGTCACGTTCCATCTGATGTTGTCGTTCAACCTAGCCAGGTGAGCGCGCCGGAACAGGCGCTTGACTGCGAATCGCTCTACAGAATGTATCGGCTGAGATCGTTGTCGCGAACGATGGAAGCGACCATTTGTTTCACGTACTCCGGTGTGATGGTGAAGACCTTCTCAGGACCGGAAGCGGTCATGCGTTCCGCGTAGGGCAATGGAGCGATTGACTCATTGGCTCCGTCCTTCGTGAGCTCGGCCGCTTTCGCGGCGTCACCGGACTGGCGAGCGATATCGGGCGCGAGGAAGCTGACGTCTTCCAGCACGCGCTCCATGATGGTGTGCAGACGGCGTGCGCCAATGTTCTCAGTAGTCTCGTTCACCCGGAACGCGAACACCGCCATCTCGCGCAGAGCCTCCGGCTCGAACTCGAGGCGAACGCCCTCGGTTTCAAGCAACGCCGAATACTGCTTGGTAAGCGAGGACTTGGGCTCCGTAAGAATGCGCAGGAAGTCTTCGACGGTGAGCGATTTCAATTCGACCCGGATTGGAAAGCGGCCCTGAAGTTCCGGAATCAGATCGCTGGGTTTGGAGACATGGAAAGCTCCGGCAGCGATGAAGAGGATGTGATCGGTGCGCACCATTCCGTAGCGCGTATTCACCGTCGTGCCTTCAACGATGGGAAGAATGTCTCGCTGGACACCTTCGCGCGAAACATCGGGACCGTGGCCGCCTTCGCGGCCGGCAATCTTGTCGATCTCATCGAGAAACACGATACCGCTGGACTCAACGCGCTCAACTGCGGCGCGGTTTACCGAGTCCATGTCGATGAGTCGGCCCTCTTCTTCCTGCACGAGGTAGTCGAATGCGTCGCCGACCTTCATCTTGCGCTTTTTGGAGCCGCCGCCAAAGATGTTGGGCAGCATGTCCTTGAGGTTCATCTCCATGTCTTCGAGGTTCTGGTTGGAGATGATGCCGAACTGGGGCATATTGCGTTCGCGAACATCCAGTTCGACAGTGCGCTCGTCGAGCTTGCCCTCGCGGAACTGCTGGCGCAGTTTCTCGCGGGAGCGCTGGTAGCTATCGGAACCGGGAAGCGAAAGCTGATGATCCTGCCCTCCGGGCGCCGGCGGCGGAGGCGGGAGCAGAATGTCGAGTAAACGCTCTTCGGCATTCATCTCGGCCTTGTCTTCGACCTCCTCAAGGCGCTCCTCGCGAACCATATCGATGGCGATCTCAACCAGGTCACGAATGATGGATTCGACGTCGCGCCCGACGTAGCCAACCTCAGTGAACTTCGACGCTTCGACTTTGAGGAAGGGCGAATTGGTGAGCTTGGCAAGCCTGCGAGCGATTTCCGTTTTCCCCACACCGGTCGGCCCAATCATGATGATGTTCTTGGGCATGATGTCGTCGGCAATATCAGGCGGCAGCTTCTGACGGCGCTGGCGGTTGCGAAGCGCAATGGCAACGGCGCGCTTTGCCGGGCGCTGACCCACGACGTGCTTGTCGAGCTCGGTAACGATCTCGCGCGGTGTCATCTCGTCAAGCGAGAGGTCCTGTTCTTCGGCGGATGCGGGAAGGTAGATGGCCATGACGATTGGGAATACTAGTCCTTCAGCTCCTCAAACGTGATCCTGTCATTTGTATAGATGCAGATGTCGGCGGCAATCTTCATTGCTTTCGCCGCGATCTCATGGGCGCCCATGTCGGTATTCTCCATCAAAGCGCGGGCTGCAGCGGTGGCATAGCTGCCGCCGGATCCGATGGCTGCAATCGGCTCATCGGGATCGATGACATCGCCAGAGCCGGAAAGCAGGAATGTCTGGCCCTTGTCGGCGACCACCAGCAGCGCCTCAAGATTGCGTAACATCTTGTCCGTACGCCAGTCCTTGGCGAGCTCGACGGCAGCGCGATTGAGGTTGCCGGCGTACTGCTCCAGTTTGGATTCAAAGCGAGTGAACAGATTGAATGCGTCGGCGGTTGAGCCGGCAAACCCGGCCAGGATCTTGTCCTGATACAGGCGCCTGATCTTTCTCGCCGAGTGCTTGAGAATGTGGTCGCTCATGGTGACCTGTCCGTCTGCCGCCATAACAACGTTGCCGTTGCGGCGCACGCAGATCACGGTTGTGGAGCGGATGCGGCGATGGTCGGGGGGCCCGGATTGCTTGCTCTTACTCAATATGCCAATCCCTCAGAAAACAAGACTTCCGGCATGCCGGAAGCCCTCAAAAACCTACTTGTTAAGTATAGGCCATGGTAAGCAGGCCCGCCGATGGCCCTTCCTTCACTCATCGCGATCGGCCAGCGATGGGTGGGGAGATACGCCTCACCGATGCCAGATCAGCTTTCCGGAGCGCACCACGGCGTGGACGCGCGCAAAGTTTGTCAGATCGGTGGCGGGGTCGGCATCGAGGATGGTGAGGTCAGCAAGCTTGCCGGGAGCTATGGTTCCTTTGCTGCCGGAGACGCCCACGCGCGAGGCCGGATTGGTGGTCAGCATGGCGAGCACGGTCTTCCAGTCGAGGCCGCTCCTGCCCAGTTCCGTGAATTCGCCTTCAGTCGTGTAGTCGGTCATATAGCCGACGTCGGTTCCGAAAATCAAAGTGCCGCCGAGTTGGTGAAATTGTCCTACCTCCGCGCGCATCGGATCCATGTAATGAGGGTCCGTCGTCACGGTGGTCGTGAACATCTTCAGGGTAGGAATCATAGCCATGTTCCTGCTTATGGCGGAACTGAGAAGTTTCGCATCCACGCCCCGTGTGTCGTCGGCCGCGTGCGCCAGCACATCCACTCCGCTGTCGATAGCAACCTGCACGCCGGCAAGGTTGGAGGGATGCGCGAAGACCAGTTTGCCGTTGAGATGGGTCTCGGTGACGGCGGCCCTTGCGATCTCCACCGGCATAGGCAGAACATGCCCGCGCTGAACCCACGAACCCGTGAACAGCTTGGTCAGATCGGCGCCTGAGGTCAGATTGCGGTGGACAATCCGTGTTGCATCCTCCGGCGTGTCAGGCTGAGGCATAAGCATGATGATCCAGGAAGGTAATGTCTCGCGCAGGTAGAACGGCACGCCGTGTGGTGGATAGAGCGCGGTTCCGGCTGTGTAGATGTAGGGGCCTGTCAATTCGCCTTTCTCGACGCGTCGGCGAATAGAGAACGTGTCGGCAGGATTGGAGCCGAGATCGATGACCGTGGTGAATCCGCGGCTCAGGAACATGTCGGCAAGTTGCGAATCGAGGGTAGCGGCCGCTTTCCAATTAGCGTTGGACCATTTGGGTTCTGTGAAGTGGACATGCGCATTCCAGAACCCCGCGGTGATTACGCAATGATCGCAGGGAATGATGGTTGCTTCCGCCGGCACCTGCACCTGGTTGCCCACGGCGGCAATCAGGCCGTCGCGCACCAGCACAGTTCCGTCGTCGATGGGCGGATCGGACGGGGAAACGTAGATTCGGGCGTGCTCGATGGCCAGAGTGCCCTTCGCCAGCTGCAGCGGAGGGTGCGAATTGCGTTGTGGATAGAGCTCAAAAAGCCAGACTGCGAAGCCGGCAATCACAAGAAGAACCGCGAGCAACGAAAAGCATCGAAAAAGCCATCGGCGCATGTTTACCTCTTCCCGAGGAGAGATGATACACAGCGAAACTGCATCGGCTCACTTTATCCCAGTTTGACGCACCCCCCGGCCCAGCAACTAGCTTTGAAAGCAGGGCGAGTTCGTCTGCTCGCCGGAGGATCAAAACGATGCCCAAGAACTTGCCGGGAAGGCTGCCGGCTGTGGTAATTGCCTTCGCGGCCCTGTTTTCAAGCTGCGCTATCGGCTTTGCTCAGGATCTGAAGAGTTTCGAGCAGCGAATCACGACGAAAGTGTTGCCCAACGGGCTGACCATCCTGATATGCGAGCGGCCCGAGGCTCCCGTTTTCAGCTACACGACTTTCGTGGATGCGGGCGATGTGAATGATCCCGCCGGCGAAAGCGGACTGGCGCATATGTTCGAGCATCTCGCATTCAAGGGCACAAGCCAGATTGGCACCACCGACTACTCCGCGGAGAAGGTGGCCCTGGACAACGTTGAAGCCGCAAACGATGCGCTCGAGGCCGAGATGCGCAATCCGGCGGGCAGCGATCCAAAGAAAGTCGCGGAGCTCAGAAAGAGCTTCAGCGCGGCGCAGGCGGCGGCGGGAAAATTCGTGGTTCCCAACCAATTCACCGACGTGGCGGAGCGCAACGGAGCGCACGGGCTGAACGCCAGTACCGGCCTGGACCAGACGATGTACTTCTGGTCGATGCCGGAGAACCGGCTGGAACTGTGGGCGTGGCTGGAAAGCAGCCGGCTGTCCGATACGGTGCCGCGCGAGTTCTACAAGGAGCGCTCGGTAGTGCTGGAAGAGCGGCGGATGCGCACCGATTCCAATCCTCAGGGCCGAATGTTTGAGCAGTTATTGGCCACTGCATACGTCGCGCACAATTACGGTCGAAGCAACGTTGGCTGGCCGAGCGAACTTAGCCAGATCACCGCAACCGAGGCCATGGCGTTTCACAGGAAGTACTATGTTGGCTCGAATATCGTGGTCACGGTCGTCGGCGATGTGAAGGCATCGGAGGCCATGCCAATTCTGGAGAAGTACTTCAGCAAAGTCCCCGGCGGACCCAAGCCCTTGAACATGACCACCGTCGAACCCAAACAGTTTGCCGAAAAATCTGTACTTATCAAGGATCCCAGCCAGCCGCTTTACCTGGAGGCATACCACCGGCCCGACTACCAGAGCCCGGATGACGTTGTTTATGACGCAATCAGCGACATCATGTCGAATGGGCGCGTCTCACGGCTCTACCGCGACCTGGTGCGCGACCAGCAGATTGCAGCGGCTGCAGGCGGCGAGAGCGCCGCCCCGGGCAATAAATATCCAAGTTTGTTTCTCTTTTACGCCTTCCCTGTTCCGGGCCACACCTCAGCCGAAATGGCGAGTGCCATTCACAAGGAAATCGAAAGGCTGAAGACGACGGACGTCACGGATGCTGAGCTCGCCATGTACAAAACTCGAACCCGCGCCGACCTGTTGCGAAGTTTGGCAGACAACCAGGGCCTGGCCAATGCGCTCGCGACCTACCAAACGCGCTTTGGCGATTGGCGCGAACTCTTTCAGCAGCTTGACCGCGTCGACAAGGTGACGAAGGCCGACATCCGCCGCGTTGCCAATTCGGCATTTGTCGCTTCGAACCGAACCAGCGCACAGATCGATACGCAGGCTCCCGCGGCACAACCCAGGAACGACGGAGGCGAAAAGTGAAGATTTGCACGTTGGTTCGCACCACCTTGAAAGCTTCACTCTTTGCCGCACTCCTATTCCCTGCTGTTGCTCCGGGCCAGCAGAGCAAGCCGTGGCAACAGATACCAATTCCTCCCCTGCATTCATTTCATCCACAGCAGCCCAAACGGGTAGTACTGAAGAACGGCATTGTTTTCTTCCTCCAGGAGGATCATGAACTGCCTTTCGTTTCGGGGTATGTATTGATCCCCGGCGGTTCACGCGAATGAAGACCCAGCCAAATGCGGCATGATCGACCTCTACGGGCAGGCGTGGCGCACGAGCGGCACCGCCAAGATGGACGGCGACGCGATGGACGACCTGCTTGAGTCGAAAGCCGCTCACATTGAAACCGGGGGAGATGTCGACTCGACTGCGCTCTCATGGGATTCGCTGAAAGGCGATACGGATCTGGTGTACAACCTGGCAATAGATCTTCTGTTCCATCCGAAATTCAGCGAGCCGAAACTACGGCTCGCGCAGCAGCAGGAGGCCACCGGCATTGTCCGCCGCAACGATGATGTTGGAGAGATTGCATCGCGGGAAGGCGACAAGCTGGTCTACGGCGCCAACAGTCCCTATGCGCGCCAGCCTGAGCTCGCGACCATTTCCAAGGTGACGCTGGCCGATCTGCAAACCTGGCACGATCAGTCGATAGGCGGCAAACTTATCATCAGCGTCATCGGTGATTTCGATTCCGCGGCGATGGAAGCCAAACTGCGCGCAACGTTCGAGGGGCTGCCCCAGGCGAAGCCCAACCCGGTTCGGCACGATGATTTTGCGGGACCGACTCCGGGTGTCTACTTCGTGAACAAAGAAGATGTGAATCAGTCCACGGTTCAAATTGTCGGACTGGGCACCGAACGTCGCAATCCGGATGTGCCCAGCATTGCAATGATGAACGACGTCTTCGCCGGCGGTTTCGCAAGCAGGCTGTTTCAGAAGGTCCGGACGGAACTCGGACTTGCCTACCAGGTTGGGGGCGGACTCGGGTTCGGATGGGACCACCCCGAAACCTTTAACGCTGTTGTCGTAACCAAGAGCGACAACACCGTAGACGCGATCCAGCAAACCTACAAGGTACTCGGCGGATTGGTAGATCAGCCTTTCACAGAGGAAGAATTGAAGCGCGCCAAAGACAATATCCTTACCTCCTTTCTGTTCCGTTATGACACGAAAGCCAAGGTGCTCGCGCAGCGCGTGAGGCTCGAATTCTACGGGTATCCGCCAGACTACCTGGAGACATACAAGACTGCGCTGGAAAAGGTGACGGTGGCGGATCTCAACACCGCCGCGAAGAAGTACATCCATCCGGACAAATATGCGGTTCTCGTGGTTGGAAACGGTTCGGAAATTAAACCGGGATTGGATGCGCTGAAGATGGGAGCTGTGCATAACATCGACATCGCAATTCCAGGAGCTCCTGCAGGTCCCAGCGGCGGAGCGGAGAATTAAGAGTGAACAAAGAATCGGAAAAGTCGAGTCGTTCCAATCACAGGATGGCTGTCGTGGTGCTGGCGGCAGGCAAAGGCACGCGGCTGAAGTCCCGCCGGCCCAAGGTGCTGCACGAGATCGGTGGCAGGCCGTTATTGAGCTATGTCCTCTCGGCCGCAACAGAATTGGCCGAGGACAAGGATATTCACGTCGTTGTCGGTCATGCGGCCGAACAGGTTCGCGAGGCAGTGAGTGGAACCGGCGTTCAATTTGTAGAACAGGAGGAGCAGCGCGGCACGGGGCACGCAATCGCCTGTTCTCGTAAGGCGATTGCCGGATACGAACACATCCTGGTGCTCTCCGGCGATGTTCCGCTTATCACCGTAAACACCCTGCAGCACCTGATGACGATGCACCTCGCAGAGGGTGCGGCAATGACGCTGCTGACTGCAACGCCCGAAAATCCGACGGGCTATGGGCGCATCATTCGTCGCTTGCCCGAGCTGCCCGTAGTGGATGCGATCGTTGAGCAGCCATCACTCAAACCGACGCAAGAAGCAATCCGCGAGGTCAACTCAGGAATCTACGCATTCAAGGTAGGTCCGCTTCTGGCGCATCTTGACAAGCTCTCAAATAAGAATGCTCACGGCGAGTTCTATCTGTCCGAGATAGCGGGCCATCTGCTTGCATCCGGGGAGAAGGTTGCCGCGCTGTTGGCGGCCGATGCCGAAGAGGTGCTGGGCGCGAACACGATTGCGGAACTCGTCTCGCTTGACGCGAAGGTCCGTGCGGCAACCGCCAGCCGGTTGATGGCCAATGGAGTAACGATCTTCAAGCCTGAAACCTGCGTGATTGATGCAGAGGTGGAAATCGCGCCAGATACGATTGTCGAACCCTTCGTTCAGTTGCTCGGAAAGACGAAAATCGGGACCGACTGTCGCATCCGCTCTTACTCTGTCATCGAGAATTGCGCGCTCGGCGATGACGTGCTAATTCGGCAAGGGTGCATCCTTGCCGAAAGCGTGGTCGCCGACGGGGCCAGGATCGGACCGTTCGCACACTTGCGGCCCGGCAGCGAAATCGGACCAGAGGCGCACGTGGGAAATTTTGTTGAAACGAAAAAAACGAAGCTCGGCAAAGGCGCCAAGGCGAGCCATCTCACCTACCTCGGCGATGCCGAGGTGGGGGCGGGAACGAACATAGGGGCCGGTGTCATCACCTGCAATTACGATGGGGTGCACAAACACCGCACGCATATCGGCCAGGGGGCGTTTGTCGGGAGCGATTCGACGCTGGTGGCCCCTGTCGCGATTGGAGACGGAGCTTTCATCGGCGCAGGTTCCTGCATCACGGAGGACGTACCTTCCGGAGCCCTCGCGATCGGCAGATCACGGCAGGTCGTCAGGGAGGGCTGGGCGGTTGAGCGGCGGGCCCGGCAGGAAGCAGAAAAGAAATAGATCGCTAACCGCTTCGGGCGCTGCAGGAATAGTTGCCGGATAAAACGATAAAATGGCGGGGAAAGGTATACAACTTTAGTACTTTGGTACTTCAACAAGAAGGTCTTGCGCCAGGGACACCGGAAGCGTAAGTTCTTGATACGTTCTCAGGATTCTGTGTCGCAGTGTGTGCTGCAAAGAGTAGCAGAAGAGCTCTCAATCCCTGACCCAGCCTGCGGAGTGGGACTTCCAGCATTCACTGTTGCTCTCCGATCCTTTGGCGATGAGATTCTCTGGATGTAAGAGATCCGTTTTCATCAGGTTGAGAGAGACACGTGCCTATAATGAGATTGCCCCGCCGCCGATGGACTGAGCACTGGCGGGAAGCCGGGAAGGAAACAGGAGTGGCTTCTAAGGCCGCAGAGCAGGACGCGTCCCCGCCAGAGATGTTTCCCGCGCCGAACACCGAGCGCACCGGTAAGCTTGCGCGCAACGCCGCGCGCATCCTGGTGGTGGACGACGAAGCACATGTCCGATCAATGATCGCGGCAACCCTGGAACGCCAGGGTCATGAGGTGACGCTTGCGTCCGGTGGGCGCGAAGCCCTGTATGCCCTGGAGAGCAATTCCTTCGAACTGATCCTCACCGACATCGTGATGCAGGACGGTAACGGGCTGGCCCTCCTCGAACACATTCATGCAGAGAATCCCAACCTTCCCATCATCATGGTCACTGCCATCCACGACATCAGCGTGGCCATCGACTCGATGCGCCGGGGCGCCTATGACTACGTCCTGAAGCCGTTTGAGCGCGAGCACCTTGTCGCCACGGTTCAGCGCGCGATCGAGCATCGCAAAGCCCTGCAGGAGAGCCGGACCTACCAGCAGAACCTGGAGCAGGTGGTTCGTGCGCGCACCGAGATGCTGCGCCAGGCCATGGAAGACCTGGAACACTCCTATGACGTGACACTCGAGGCCTTGGGCGACGCACTCGACCTCAAGGATTCCGAGACGGAAGGTCACTCCAAGCGCGTCACCGCTTATACGATCGCGCTGGCGCGGGCGATGGGCATTTCGCCGGCGGAGATCAAGATCATTGCGCGCGGCGCGTTCCTTCACGACATCGGCAAGATGGCTATTCCCGATGAGATCCTGCGCAAGCCCGGCAAGCTGACGCCAGAGGAGCAGGACCAGATGCGCGAGCACTGTGCCCGCGGGTATCAGATGTTGCGGAAGATTCCATTTCTCGCCGAAGCGGCAGAGATTGTTTATACCCACCAGGAACACTACGACGGGAGCGGCTATCCCAGCGGCTTGAAGGGCTCATCCATTCCGGTCGGGGCAAGGATCTTTGCCGTAGCGGATACTCTGGACGCGATCACCAGCGACCGGCCCTATCGCCTGGCGCGCAGCTTTGACGCCGCGCGCGAAGAGATCATCCGCTGCTCCGGTACCCAATTCGATCCCGCTGTGGTCGAGGTTTATCTCAAGATACCGAACGAATTGTGGCTCGAACTGCGATCAGAGATTACCGGGCAGAATCACCGCTTCTCGACCTTCGATATTCCCCAACCGCTAAGCGCTCCCAAGGCCTGATACCAGAGCGGGTTTTCCAGGAACGCCTCCGGATTCTCCCTTACCTATATAACCTTCCGCACCAACCTGATCGCCAAAAGATCTTGGAAGTTCAGTGTCGCTAAACTCCACGCCTTGGGCCGCCAGTTCACGAGCGGTCTTCTCGAGAGCCGCTCTTTTAGTGATCAGCCGGCTCTCGGCCTCATCTCGATCTGCGGATGAAGGGAAGTCCATGTGTTTCCGAAGGTGGGCCAGCTTGCGGTCGTAGAGGTCGATCTCCTGATGTACAGATCTAAGAAAGTATTTGTCGTGCGGGGGGGTCTTCTTCATCGAATGGGGCTCCTTTAAGAGAAATAAAAGGGGCGGTCATAACGACCGCCCCGTTCAACTGATCTTGGTCAACTACGCAGGCCGAACGTTTTCGGCCTGAAAGCCCTTCGGGCCTTTCACGACATCGAAGGTCACTGCTTGACCTTCCTGCAGGCTGCGAAAGCCATTGGATTGAATCGCGGAGAAATGCACGAAAACGTCGTCGCCGTTTGGCCGGCTGAGAAAGCCGAATCCCTTCGCGTCGTTAAACCACTTCACTGTTCCCTGTTCCATTTTTAAGCTTGTTCCTTTGAGAGATGTACCGCCGAACACAATTTGGAATTGATTGCGTGTAAGGCGTAGGCGGAACAGGCAAGAAGACCAGATCGGATTCTTCGATCTCCTACAGTATAGCACCCTTCTTTGTTGATCCCGTGGTCATGGGCAGGGCGGGGAGCCCCGAAAGAGGTCCAACTTCGCCGAATCTTCGGGGCGACAGCCTCTACCGGCCCACCGAAAACCCCGAGTTCACGATCTTCATGTTTCTCGTCCCGGCCAAAGGGGACATCAATTTGGTGGGGATAGCTATAGGAAGGGAAAATTCACCCCTACCCCCCAAAAACGCCACTTGGTGCAGCGCTAATCTCATTCAATTGAACCGGACGCCGCGTCCACTTCAAAATAAGGGCAATTTCATTTATCTGGTGAAAACAAACAGGAATAGTGACTGTGTCGCAGCTTCGACCAAAGGCGTAAAGTGTATTGCACATATTTCATTTGGCAGTTTTCTCGGGGCGACAAATCGCGTTGGAGTGTCCCCAACGCATCGCACTTCGCATTCTTTGACTTAACTCATCAATAGCACAAACTCGACACGAATCCGGCTCAGGAGAAGCATATGAACACGTCCGACTCGGTGTTGGGGGCGAGAATACTCACCCAAATCACCGCAATCGTCATCGATTTCGCGGGTCGTGTCATTTTCTGGAGTGAGGGAGCGGAGCGGGTGTACGGCCGCACCGCAGCTGAAATGATCGGCCAACCGCTATCCAGTTGTTTCCGTGCCGAATTCCCGAATGGCCAGAGTGAGCAGGCGGTCCTCGGCTTCGCACGGCTGGCCGGAAAATGGTCTGGCGACTGCGTCCACATCATCCTAGACGCCCAGCGAATTCCTGTCGAGGCTGAAGTCGCACTGCTGAGGGACGAGGCGGATAAGGAAATCGGTTTCAGCATTGTCATTCGTGAGGCGAGTACTCGGGAAAGGAAAGACTCCGAAGCAAGATCCGCAGAGAATGAGGCTAAGCAGCAGTGGGAGCAGCTTCGCGAAAATGGTAACGTTCTCGAACGCTTCCTTGAGAATCTGCCGGTCTGCGCCTACGCCAAAGACGAGAAGGGGCGCTATCTCTTCAATAACCGCGTCTCAAGGGAAACAGTCTCCGTTGCCACTGAGGTCGTCGGCAAAACTGACGAACAGCTTTTTAGTCTCGAGACCGCTCGCATGTATCGGGCCAACGACATCGCCGTATTGACTTCAAACCACCCCATTCAGACCATCGAGACGCTGCATGTGGATGGGCAGGAGCATTCATTCGTCAGCGTCAAATTTCCCATGACAGATGCAAAGGGCAACCGGTTTGTCGGCGGCGTGGCCATAGACATCACAGACAGCATTCGGGATCGGGAGAGACTGCGCCGTCAATCCGCGCTCCTCGATCTCTCCAGTAACGCGATTCTGATGATCGATCTGCAAGGCAAAATTACCTACTGGAACCAGGGCGCGGAGCGACTTTACGGATATAGCGCCTCGGAAGTCCTGGGCAGAGACTCCTATGAAGTTTTGAAAGGGGATTTCGCGACTCCATACGAAGTTATTTGGGATCAGTACATGCGCGAGGGGTATTGGGAAGGCGAGATCTCGGTCCGCACAAAACAGGGTGATCCGATCATAGTGCTTAGTCAGTGGACTCTGCTGCGCGATGCGGAGGGCAAACCGATCGCGGGTATGGGTATTTCGACCGATGTTACCGAGACGAAGATCGCTTTCCAGGAACTGCAGCGGGCAGAGGCTGAGGCTGCAGCGCGAGCCTCTGAACTTCGCGCAATTCTTGATGCGATGCCCGCAGCAACCTTTATCGCCCACGATCCCGAATGTCGTACCATGACCACCAGCCGATTCGCCTACGAGCTCCTGCAGCTTCCTCACGGCGCCAACAGTTCGAAATCGGCGCCCACCGAGCAGCGCCCTCCATTCAAGCTGACTCGTGATGGACGTGAGCTTGCAGCAGAAGAGTTGCCAATACAACTGGCAGCGAAAACCGGACGCCCGGTAAACAACGCTGACCTCACGGTCGTCTTTGAAGATGGGACATCGAAAGATGTTTTCGGCCACGCGGTGCCTCTGCTCAATGATGAAGGCCAGGTCAGGGGAGCAGTCGGTGCGTTTATCGATGTCACCGAACGAAATAAAGCTGAGAGAGCAAATCGGCAAAAGGAAGCAGTCCTTCGATCGGTGCTGGACGCCACATCGGATTTCATTTTCATGAAAGACCTTGACGGCCGCTATCTCGCCACCAACCGGTCCATTGCGGATACCCTGGGAAGGTCCAGCGAGGACATTATCGGAAAGGATGATTACGCGATCTTTCCACGGGATATCGCCGACCGCTTTAAGAGAGAAGACGCGGAGACTTTGGCGTCTGGAGGACCCTGCAGATACGAAAATGAAGTGTTCTTACAAGGCCAGCGCCGGTGCCTGCAAACCGTGAAGAGCCTCTGTCGGGATACCAATGGTGAGGTAATCGGAATCGTAGGAATATCGCGAGACATTTCAGAAAGCAGGGCCCTCGATGTAGCTCTCCGGCAGCGGGAACGCGATCTGACTGAAGCTCATCGAATTGCAAAACTCGGAACGTGGAGTTTGGCGATCAAATCGGGCGAAGTAAAGTGGTCAGAAGAGGTTTTCCGCGCATTCGCACAGGATCCTCGACTTGGCCACCCGGCCTACGACCAGATCTTGGCAATGTACACGCCAGCGAGCCGAGCTCGAATAGAAACAGCCCTCAACCTTGCACAAACCCACGGCACACCTTTTGAGGTCGATCTGGAGATTTCCTGGCCGGACGGATCCACGCGCTGGATCGTGGGTCGGGGCGAAGTCGACGAATGGAAGGATGGCCAGGTTGCAAGTTTGCGCGGAACCATCGAAGACATCTCGGAGCGCAAGCAGGCAGAGGAGGAACTTCGCCTCACCAAAGAACGATTTGAACTGGTCCTGAAAGACTCACCAGTTGTGGTCTTTCATCAGGATCTGCAGCTTCGATACATATGGATCTACAACCCCGCACTCGGATACAAAGCTTCCGAGGTGCTTGGAAAACGCGACATCGACATCTTCGAAAGACCTGAAGATGGACTTGCAACCGAGGCGATCAAAGCGCAAGTCATTCGTTCTGGTCTGAGCCAGCGACGCGAAGTCGTCATTCATTGGAAGGGCATAGACCGCCATTACGACTTGCTCGTCGATCCCCTCCGGGATGGCCACGGGCAGATGGTCGGTGTGATGTGTGCTGCTATCGATATTACCGAACGCAAACAAACTGAGGATGCACTTAGAACAAGCGAATCGCAGTTTCGCAAACTCTTCGAATCAGGATTGATCGGAATTGGTTTCCCAAACAGATCCGGAGGGTTTTCCGAAGCAAATCACGAGCTTCTTCGCATCACAGGATACTCCCGAGAGGATCTTCGCCAAGGTCGCGTCCGCTGGGATCTCATGACACCGCCGGAATACCGGGAACTCGATGCTTTGCATATAGCCGAGGCGGCCGAGAGGGGAAGCTGCACGCCATACGAGAAGGAATACATTCGTAAGGATGGTACGCGCGTCCCGATTATTTGCGGCTTTGCGTTGCTCGATGGATCGAAGGACAATTACATAGGCTTTGTGCAAGATTTGTCCGATCAAAAGGAAACGGAGGCCGCAGTCCGTGAGCGGGAGCGGCGTTTCAGAATCCTGGCTGAAAGTCTGCCGCATTTGGTATGGATTAAGAACGCCGATGGTCAGTATCTCTACGGTAACAAGCAATTCAAGAATTACTTGGGTCTGACAGACGAATCTGTAAGGACGGCCGATTACCAATTTATTCATCCCGACGATGTGGCCAGGACAGCAACCAAATGGAACCGTAGTATGGAGACTGGCGAGGACTATACAAATGAATATCGTCTACGCCGACAGGATGGAGAATACCGGCACTTTCTCGCGCGTGCCGTTGCCGTACGGGATGAAGACGGCCGGATTTCCCAGTGGATTGGAAGTTCCACGGACGTTCATGATCAAAAAATAGCTGAGGAAAGCCTTCGCCGAACTGAGAAGCTGAACACTGCGGCCCGGTTTGCAGCCAGCATGGCTCACGAGATTAACAATCCTCTCAATGCAATCCTGAATTCCCTCTATCTTGCCCTTCAGGATGATTCTTTGAATCTCAGAACGCGGGACCTTCTGCAAACGGCGGACCGTGAGCTGGAGCGCACGGTCCATGTTGTGAGGCAGGAACTGCGTTTCCATCGGCAGTCAACCGCGCCCTCTCTCGTAGATTTGAGCGAGATCATGGATGCCGTTTTGACGCTCTATAAGCCGCGGCTCAAACAACCAGTCATCGTTCTTGAAACCGAGTATCGAACTCATCAGCGATTCGAAGGCCTTATCGACGAGTTGCGACAGGTTTTCGGAAATCTGATTAGCAATTCTTTGGAATCGATGAAAATGGGTGGACGATTGAAAGTTCGCATCGCTTCGGGGAGATCTTGCGATCAAAGGGCGGTACGCGGAATCCGAATCACTGTCGCAGATTCGGGCATAGGAATTCCATCAGAATTGCGCAGCAGGGTTTTCGAGCCGTTCGTTTCTTCGAAGGGCAGCACGGGAACCGGCCTGGGACTATGGGTGATCCAGGAGATCGTGAAGAAGCACAACGGAACAATCACTTTTCGGAGTGCCTCAAGTCCCCAAAACCACGGTACCGTGTTTTCTGTTTTCTTGCCGCTGACCAATCAATCTCAATAATCCGCTAAATTCATGAGCTGTCGGGAATCATCCGCGACGTCAATTTGGTAAATGGATTCAAACCGTGTCGGACGGTTCAGAGTCATCTTCTTCGCCAGGGGCTCTCCGAGAATCTTTCTTTCCTCTCACAATCGAGCGATTTAGTGTGCCGCAATCCAAGGTCCGATAGCGAACATAGCCCTTTGTTCAGCTACATTTGGGCGGTTTGTGTGGTTCGATCTGGATTCAGAAGTTACTCTTCGGACGTCATTTGGGAAGCGTGAGACGGGGACCAGAGCGGGCCATTTTGATGTATAAACGAACTGGCTTTACGTCGAGGTAATCAGTGAGGTAATCAGTTAGCATCTAACTCCACTCGAATATCGGCCGCCGGGACGGGGAAAAGGCTATGCCAAAACAAGGCAAAACGAGAGCCGAATTGGAGTCCAGAGTTGGCGCGCGATTTGGAGTTCTCCCGAACTTCTTTCGACTCACCATCGACGATCCGGAGATCACCGAAAACCTGTGGGAATTCGCTCAGTTCGCATACCTGGACAACCCGTTGCCTTCTCTCCTGAAGGAGAGATTATTTGTTTATTTATCCCGTTTCTGCGAAGTCCGGTACTGTATCGCCAGACATCTCGGGTTCCTCGTAGGTCTGGGTAGGCCGGCGGGCGACGCCCAGTGCCGGCCGCAAGCGGTCGCCGATGTATTGCCGCTGCTCCGGGGAGATCTTCCACTCAAGTCCGATCTGGACCAGCACCTCGCTTTATGTGAAAGGCTGGGCGTAGTGTCCTTGCCACCAGAGCCGGACAGCGCGCAGGAAAGAGCAATCTTTGTTTGCGCAGCACATGTCTTCTTGAGAACTCCCGACTCGTCGAGGGCTCTACATGCTCTCAACTGTGTCTTTGATCGGAAGACCCTGGAGTACGCAAAGCTTCTTCTGGCCTTTATCCGCACCGCCCACTACTGGACAGAGATACATCCCGAACTGGTTCTGGAAGACGATGTCAATCAGCTTCTGGCAACGCATGAAGCTATCGCCAAGTATGTCCTTGCAGACCCGGCCGAAGTGCCGGAAAACCAGCTCGCTCGTCGCATCTCAGAAGATCTGATCTCCGTGCGCGATTTGAAAGAGCGACATTTAAGGCTCGAACAGGCCTATGAGTTGCTCGGCACGGAACATCAGAGGACAGAGGATAGTCTCTCTGAAAAGGAAGAGATGCTGCGAGAGCATTCCAAGCGTCTTGGCCAACTTGCCGCCATTGTGGAATCCTCCGACGATGTGATTGTAAGTAAGGACCTGAACGGCATCATTACAAGTTGGAATGCTTCTGCCACACGCGTTCTCGGCTATTCGGCGGAAGAGATGATCGGCTCGTCGATTCTCAAGCTCATTCCGGAGCATCTTCAGTCCGACGAAGATATCATCATGGGAAATATCCGCGCCGGACGCCGAGTCGAGCACTTCGAGACCAAGCGCCGGACCAAGAGCGGTCAATTGATCGATGTTTCCCTCTCCGTTTCTCCGATAAGAGACTGGCACGGCCGGGTTATCGGCGCGTCCAAGATTTTGCGCGATGTGTCCACGCGCAAACGGCTTGAGCAAGCTCTGCTGCAAGCAGAAAAGATTGCGGCAACCGGCCGCATGGCGGCGACGATCGCCCATGAAATCAACAACCCTCTCGAGGCAGTGATGAACTTGATGTACCTTCTTGGTCCGATGATCTCCGACCCGGAAGGTATCGGTTACTTTCAGTCAGTCGAGACGCAACTCCGGCGTGTTTCGCATATCGCCAGGCAGACGCTTGGTTATTACCACGAGCATGCAGCGGCAAGCAGTGCCTCAATCGGAGAAATCGTTCTCCATGCAATCACGATCTATGAGCCACGATGCACAGCCAATGGCATTGAGATTAAGGAATCGATTCATTCATCAAGGGAAATAGTGCTGCGTCGCGGGGAGATGATGCAGGTGGTCTCGAACCTGATCATGAACTCGATTTACGCCATGCAATCAGGCGGCGTTTTGTCCATCTCGGTGGATGATGCAGCCGAGCCTCCAGATGGCGTCGTCTTGTCCGTTCAGGATAACGGCGTAGGGATCGCAGAATCTGATCTTCCAAGGGTATTTGACGCCTTCTTCACCACACGCAGCACCGTAGGTACCGGCATCGGCTTGTTCGTCGCAAAACAGTTTGTTGAAGGCCATGGGGGCCAGATCGAGATTGAGAGCAAGCAGAATGGGGAAGACCACGGTACGACCGTTCGCGTCTATTTGCCACTATCCACGATCTATGACCTGTCCGGCAGTAGCGAGGCTCCAGGGGTTGACCTGATGGAGTTTGCACAGCCTCATATTCAGGAGTGAACCTCGAGAATCTCTCGGGTGAACGGGCTTCGTCAAGAGCTCGAATAGGTGCCCTCTTGCTCGGGCATCTTCCATGCCTCGGAACGGCTATCTGGGAAAGTCTACGGAAAAAGAGTTGGTGGAGGCGGCGGGAGTCGAACCCGCGTCCGAAATCGCTGTCAGCCGGGAGAATCCATGCTCAGTCCGGTTCCGCATGTTTTCGCCTCATTCGCTCAGAACGGACAAGATGCGAATGAAGCTAGTCCGATGATCTCGTAGCTGCAACACGGACCGAGCCGCAACCACCAGCCTACTGAATGACGTCTGATTCGCAGCCCATAGGCGAAGCCGCGAGAGACGGCTACTTAATTAATTAAGCAGCAAGTGCCAGATTGTCGTTGGCAACTTTGGTTTTGCAGGCGATTACGGGTGCCCACACCCCGACATGCCTCCCTTGCCGCAATCGATCCCGTCGAAACCGTGACGCCCCCAACGCGATGAACCGGCTCCTTGTTGGATGAGCCGATCGCTGCATTCGGTGCTAGCCGGAACGGCTGGCTCGTGCTGCAAGTTTCATTGTAAGCCGTAAACCCTCCACGGTCAGGCTTCGGTTGTCAGCCGGTAGCTTTCCGCTCTCCGGCGAGCACTCCCTGGGGGGTGGGGGTGTCCCCCTACCCTCTGGAGACAAAAACCCTTGAATCAACGGTTTACCGGAAGCGCACCCCTGCAAGTTACTCATTATACGAGGCTTGCCCCTAAGATACTTTTATTCAATGGCTTACTGCAACCGATTTTCGGAATCCCGAGTCTGATTCATACCCGTCGTTCCGCCGCGCAGAACTAACCTCACTCGATTCAGGATACTGATTTTCGCGAAATAACCTGCAAATCCTGTTGTCCTCTAACCTCATGAAAGCAGGAGACTTCACATATTTGTTGCGGAGAGGGGCCTTGACAGGAACTGAGTGCGCCGGGCGGATGGCCCGGCGAACAGTTCAGAAGATCTGGCAGCTGTCTGGAGCCATTGGTTCGTCGATTCGGCGCGGCGCACCGTGGGCGACGATCTGGACCGCATACCCTGACGCACCCTTGCCGTCCTCGTTGCGGATCAGGTGTTCGTCGTTTCCGCTATCCACCAGAGTGGGACCGTTCGCGGTGCCGGGGCCATAGATCTCGGCTGTGCAATCGGCGTGATACTGGACGACCGTTCCCGAAGTGATGACGATCAGGCTGTGGCCGGGATGGCGATGCCACCCGCTGGAGCCTCCAGCGGCCCAGGTGTTGGTTTGAATGTAGAGATCGGATGGTCCCTGGGTCTTTTCGAATGCCGTCCAGGTGGAGTCGGGGTACGTGGGAGCGAGTTCCTGGAGCTCTTTCTTCGTGAGGTGGTTGAAAACCTGAATATCGGGGAAAGTGGGGGTGAAATTGGTGACCAGACTGGTGCTCGTGAATCCCTTAGCCTGTGTCGCGCGGGCGGATTGCCCTGGATAGAGGACCACACCCGCAAACAGGGCAACACATACGGCAATCACCACTCGTTTCTGCTTCGTCATATCTCCTCCATTGGGGATCGAGTCGGGGGTCCCCGGCGAAGCGGGAACGCCCAGGAGATTGAAACTAGCCGACTCGGGCCTTGCAGCCAAACGGCAATGCGCGGAAATTGCCGATGCCATCAAATACCGCCTTTTGCGGCACCTCCCGATCAGGTTAGAATCGGGTTCACCTTGCCCGGCAGCCCCGTTCAGGAGCGCGAGATGGGTGACCCGACCCTCGAAATTCCATCCACGAGAGAGGCACAGGAAGAGCGGCTGGACTCCTGGAAGGAGATCGCCGCCTACCTGGACCGCGACGTAACGACCGTTCAGCGTTGGGAGAAGCGCGAGGGTATGCCTGTCCACAGGCATCTGCATGCGAAGCGCGGATCGGTCTATGCGCTGCCCTCGGAACTGGATTCCTGGCGCGGAACCCGTAATCCGGTCTCGCCTCAGGATGAGATCAGCGCAAACCCGGAGATCGAGCAGGCGGTGGAAAGCTCGCAGGACGAGAGATCCGCAGGGTTGCTGCGTTTCTGGCCTCTTGTGGGTGCAGGGGTGCTGGCAGGGCTGCTTATCGCCGCCTATTTTATTTTTTTCAGGCCGCAGAAGAATGAAGGCCAGCTGCGCATCCGGTCTCTGGCGGTGCTGCCGCTGCGCAATCTTTCCGGAGACAGTTCGCAGGACTACCTCGCAGACGGTATGACGGAGTCCTTAACCGATCGTCTGGCAGGAATACGCGATCTGCGAGTGGTATCGCACACGTCGGTGATGCAGTTCAAGAATCCGCAGGTATCGGTACCCGAGATCGCGAAGGCGCTCGGCGTGGATGCCCTGGTGGAGGGATCGGTTATTCGGGACGGCAGCCGGATCCGGGTAACGGCCCAATTGATTCGCGCTTCCACCGACGAACACTTCTGGTCTGAAACCTACGACCGCGAACTGCGAGATGCGCTGAGCCTGGAAAGCGAACTTGCCCAGACGATCGCGAAGAAAGTTGAGGCCACGGTAACGGGCCAGGAACAGCAACGTCTTCAGGCGCGTCCAGTGTCGCCGGAGGTGTACGAGATTTATCTGAAGGGGATTTCAGCGGAATCGAACGGCACTGACCGGAAGAAATTGAACGAAAGCATACAGGATTTCGAAGAAGCCATTCACAGGGACCCGGAGTTTGCGCCGGCCTATGTTCGCCTGGCGGAGATTTACAGTGCGATGGGCACGGTGTTCGCCGGGAATCCACCGGAGCAGACAAGGCCAAAGGTCATCAGCCTGGCGAGAAAGGCATTGGAGCTTGATTCCGATTCCGCCGATGCCCATGCGGTGCTGGCGAACACGCTGCAGGAGCAATTCGAATGGGCTGAAGCGGAGACGGAATACAAGCGAGCGCTTGAACTGGCTCCGAATAATGCAACAGCTCGCTGGCAATACGCACTCTGGCTGCTGTGCCAAGGCAGGACTGACGAAGCCATCGAAGAGGTAAAACGAGCAAGGGAATCAGATCCCCTTGCAGTTTCGGGCTTCGACGTATCGTGGATTCTTTTCCAGTCGCGTCACTTTGATGAGGCAATCCGCGAATCGCGGAGCGCGCTTGCAGTTCAGCCGAATAACCCTGGAGGACTGACCTTTCTGGGATTTGCACTTTTAGGCAATCAGCAGTTCGCTGACGCAATCCCAGTGCTGGAGAAAGCCGTTGCGCTTTCGCACGGAAGTCCCGCGGCAACTGGTGTGCTGATACGAGCGTACGCACGAAGCGGGCGCCGTGAAGACGCCCTTCGACTGCTCGCAACATTGAAAAAACGACAAAGCGAAGGCTACATTCCAGCCGCGGCGTTTGTGAATGCCAACCTTGGCCTTGGCAATACCGAAGAGGCCTTTCTCTGGCTGGAGAAGGCATACCAGGAAAAATCGAACATTCTGCAGTTTGTGAAGACACACCCGTTCTTCGACCCGATTCGCAGCGATCCTCGATTCGTGGACCTGGTCCGCCGGATTGGTCTGGGCTAACAGACACCCCGACACGCCATCGAGCGCAATCGAATAGACTCTTCACGAGCCGGATTATGAGGAGGATTTGTGTTGCGAACGAGGCGGATTGCGGTGATTGCAGCGGTGCTTCTGAGCTGGACAATGCGCGGAGTTTCGCAGGGTTCGACCAGCAAGATGACCGCGGCGGAAGTGATGCAGCGCGTGATCGCGGCAACCGGAGCCGCCGCGCCCGCCGATACTGTCGATACGCTCAAGGCCGGCGATCCGAACACCGTGGTGACAGGAATCGTGACCACGTTTATGGACACGTACCCGGTGCTCGAAAAGGCTGTAGCGAATGGCAAGAACCTGATCATCACGCACGAGCCGACGTTCTATAACCACCTTGATGACCAGGCGCAGCTTGCGAGCGATCCGGTGCTGCAACAGAAGCTCGCGTATATCCGCGAACATCATCTCGTGGTCTGGCGTTTTCATGACACGTGGCACATGCGGCAGCCCGACGGAATTCTCGCAGGGATGGTGGAACAGTTTGGGTGGGCGACGTATCAGAGCAAGTCGGATCCGCACATGTTCAAGTTGCCGGAGATGACCGTGGGCCAGATCGCGGGCTCGCTCGAGAAGCGTACGGGAGCGAAAGCGATACGCATCGTCGGAGATCCAGCGATGAAAGTCACCGAGGTTGCGCTTCTGCCGGGCGCATCGGGCGCGGAGAAGCAGATCAAGGCCCTCGAGAGTGACGATGTCGAGCTTCTGGTAGCGGGAGAGGCACGCGAGTGGGAGACGGTGCCCTACGTGGTAGATGCCGCTGCGCAAGGCAGGCACAAGGCGCTGATCCTTCTCGGACATGAAATATCCGAAGAGGCCGGAATGCAGGAGTGCGCGCGATGGCTGAAGACGCTGTTCCCCGGAATGCCGATTCAGTACATTCCCGCGCAGGAGCCGTTCGAAACAGTGGGGCCGGAAGCCTCACAGCAGAAACCCACTTTACCGAGGTGAAGTGAGCTACTGCTTTTCGAGATCGATCTGCTCGTAGGCGTGCTGGGCTATACCGGCGCGGATTTCGGCGGGAGTCTTGCCCGCCTTGGTCATGGCGTAGGCGTAGAGAGCCTCCTGCGCGCAGGTGGAACATTCGGTTCCGTGGTATCCCTCATAGCAGCTACGCAGGCTGGTGTGGCCCAGTGCGCGGTCGCAACGGCAGTTGCAGGGAAGCTGGTAGAGGACATTCCCCACCTTCGCTGCCTGCTGGTAGACGTGAATCTGCCAGGGGTACTGAAAGTGCTCGCCGGTGAGTTTCGGGCCGGAAAGAATCGGTGGCAAAGCGGCAACTTTCAAAGGAGCCGACGGATGGTAAGCCGGAACATCACTGGCTGGGTTCGACCATTGAGCGTAGCTGACGGCGGTGATGGCGGAGACGGCGATACCCAGAATCAGTCGGCGGTTGATTTTCATCGAGGGGGCTTTCTCTCCTGTTCATTTTAGACCGGGGCGGCGCGCAAACGGAATCGCGCGCGGGATTGGATGAGAATCCTGGGCAAAAGCGAAAACGATTGCGCAAACTCAAATGGGGAGGGGTGGGCCGACCGGGAGAAGGCAAAAAAAGACGGCACGAACGGTTAGCTGTTCGTGCCGGGAGGCCAGTGACGCAAACTACTTCCAGCTCAGGTGCGATCAGAAGTGATCACTCCATCACTGGAATATCTACACGATACTATAGATCGCGCTTCGCGCAAATACAAAAATCTAAATTTTCCCGCGATGCGGGACACCCGACTTACCCGCACTTTGAAACGGGGGATGATCGGTTTGGTTGTCCGGAAATCGGAATAGAATTTAGATTGTCGAGCGCGGACTGAAATGACAAACGGCGTGAAATCATCCATTTCGCAGCAGGATGCCGGTTCAGGGGCAGGAAATGGCCGGGCTCCGGCCGGACCCAGCTGGCTGAAGGTCGGTGCTGTTGCGGCCGCGTCTGCAGCGCTCGGCGGGCTGGCCGCAGCCTGGTTTTACCGTAAAACGCTCTCCCGGCTGCGGGATGCCGAGGATGAGTTTCCGGATTCCGTTGCGGAATCTACGGAAGACGGTACGCCTGAGGATTTCTGATTCCCGCGCCGTTCTGAGCACCAATCCCCTGCCTGGGCGCCAACTCTGTCTCCAGGATCTCGCACAGGATGTGCCCCGCGAGGATGTGCGCTTCCTGAATACGCGGCAGATCGCTTGAGGGGACCTCGAAGAGAAAGTCGGCCGCCTTGGCAATCTGGCCGCCACCTTTGCCGGTGAACGCGACGCTGACGGCTCCAACCTTGCGAGCGGCTTCCAGCGCCAGAAAGACATTGCGGCTGTTGCCGGAGGTCGAGATGGCAACTACGACGTCGCCTTTGCGCGCGAGCGTTTCCACCTGGCGCTGAAAGATGTGCTCATAACCGTAGTTATTGCTGGCAGCGGTGAGGATGGAAGTGTCGGTGGAGAGGGCGATGGAGGGAATGCCGGGCCGGTCAAGGCGGAAACGAACCACGAGCTGGCCGTTGAGGTGTTGCGCGTCGGCCGCGCTGCCGCCGTTGCCGCACCATAGGATCTTTCCACCCATGCGAATAGCCAGGACCATTTCAGAAGCGATCTGATCGAGGACGCGTTGCTGGTCGTTGAGGGCCTGGATGATCTGAATGTGTTCGGCGAGTGCGGATTGAAAGATCTTGGCGCGGTCAGAGCTGGTCTCGGGCATGAGTTCCTATTCCTGATGGAGAGCCGGTCGTCGGTTATCTCCACGCCGCGTGAGGGCGTTCCAGCATATTAGTGCGGTTCTCCAATGCCTGTCGAGTCGATGGAAAAACGGCGGCTCCGGAGGGTTCCGGAAACCGCCGCATAACCATGGAATGCGCTGCTTATCGGCCGACTGTGAACTGAAGCTGGCCGATGTAGACGCCAAAGGGGCCCAGCGGAATCGCTTTCAGTGACGGCGGCTCGGGCGCGCCAGGTGTCTTCAGCAGCGTAGTGAGCGGGCCGTCCGGCAGGCCCGGGCCTACGAGATTCACGGTCTGGGGTTCGGCTGAGAAATTGAGAGCGACTACGACCGGAGGGGCTCCGGCGGCCTGCCGTTTCCAACTCACCACATTTGCGTTCTGGCGATCGAGCATGGTGTCTTCGCCTTCAGAGAACGCAGCATTGGTCTTCTTGAGGCGAATGAGGGCTTTGTACCAGTTATAAAGCGAGTTTGGATCGGCTTTCTCAGTTTCGACATTGATGGTGGAGCTGTTTGCAGGAACCGGCAGCCACGGTTTGACGTTGGGCGCGGTGAAGCCGGCGTTCGCATCCGGCGTCCACTGCATCGGAGTGCGTTCGCCGTCACGGCCCTTCTCCTTGGGCCAGCCGGTAATGCCGATGGGGTCTTTCACATCCTCTTTGCGCGTAGGCGGCGTGGTTTTCATGCCGATCTCGTCGCCGTTATAGAAGAGCGATGCGCCGCGGCTGGCAAAGAGCACGGTGGAGAGAACCCGCTGGATGTCGGTGTCGTGGACGCCGTCGCCATACCGGGCATCAAGGCGCGGGTTGTCGTGGTTGTCGAAGACGAGCAGCGGAACATTGTCGCCCAGATCGGATTCCGCGTCATCGAGCTTGGCGCGGAACGCGGCGGCGTCCATTTTGTTGATGAGCAGGATCTGGGTGTCCATGGGCAGATGGAACTCCGGCTTCTCCGGCGTGCCGTACTGCTTCAGGAGTTGATACACATCGGGAAGGTAGGTTTCACCAATAAAGACGCGGGTTCCGGGATATGTGTTGCCGGAAAACTTGTCGGCCTCGGCGCGCATTTCCGACATAACATCGTGGACTCCGGGAAGATTGTCGGTCTTGTTTCCCTTGACGACCTGGTCGCCATAAGCGTTGATGAGAGGCTTGCCATCTTTGTCGAGGACGACTTCCTCGTCGGCCATGCTGGGATCTTCAAATAGCGTCGTGATCGCATCGAAGCGGAATCCGCCGACGCCCTTTTTAAGCCAGAAGGCGATGATGTCTTTGAACGCCTGGTGAACCTTGGGATTGTTCCAGTTGAGGTCGGGCTGCTGGATGTAGAACTTGTGGTAGTAGTACTGGCGGGTCTTCTCGTCCCACTCCCAGGCGGAGTGGCCGAAGACCGACTGCCAGTTGTTGGGCGGCTCGCCCTTGCTGGTTGCGGTCTGCGCCTTGCCGTCGTGCCAGACATACCAGTCGCGGTAGGGATTGTCCTTCGAGGAGCGGGACTGAATGAACCACTTGTGCTTGTCGGAGGTGTGGTTCATCACCATGTCCATGATCACGCGGATGTGGCGCTTGTTGGCCTCGGCAATGAGCCGGTCGAAGTCGGCCATGGTGCCGTACTTGGGATCGATGGCCTCGTAGTCGGAGATGTCGTAGCCGAAGTCGACCTGCGGCGACGGATAAATCGGCGTGAGCCAGATGGCGTCGACACCGAGGTCATGGAGGTAGTCGAGGCGCTGGGTGATGCCTTTCAGGTCGCCGATGCCATCCTTGTTGGTGTCCTGGTAGCTGCGGGGGTAGATCTCGTAAAAGACGGCGTTGCGCCACCAGTTCTTTTCGTTGGTTGAGCTATTCTGCGCCGTGAGCTTGAGTGCCCCCGAGCTTAGCGCGAGTGCGGCGGCGATGATTGCGAACTTTCTGGTCCAGTGCATTGCGGTTCTCCTCGTCCCCGGGGCAGATTGCGGATGGATATCAGCACGCCCCGTTTCCGTGCTCGTGAAAAAGGCAACGGTGTGAACAGGCCAAACTAACACAGGGAGCCCCGATTCGGGAGTTCAAAGTGTACCCCTCAGCATTGACGAGGATCTCCAATACTTATTGAAACTTCGCGACAATTGCCGCGAACGGGGGCAACTGCATCTTCAGAGGTGACAGCGGCCCGGAAGCAAGCGGCGCTGAACTATACAGCGGAAGCATTGTGGCCGCAGCCGGAATGCCATACTCATCCACCTTGAATCCCCACTTGCGCGGATTTGCGCTCATGTTCAGAACCACCAGAACAGTCGCACCCTCGACGTTCCGCAAAAATGCGAAGACATCGGGATCGTTGCCGACGGAGACCTGCGCGCCATCACGTAGCGCGGGTTCGGTTTTGCGAAGCGAGAGCAACTTTTTGTAAGTGTTCAGGATTGAATTGGGATCCTTGCTCTCGGTTTCGACGTTGGCCTTCGCCGCGCTTGGCGGGATAGGCAGCCAGGCTTTGCTCGCAGCGGTGAAGCCGGATTGCGGGGAAGCGTCCCACTGCATGGGCGTGCGCTCGCCGTCGCGGCCTTTTTCCTTGGGCCAGCCGATTTTGCCGATGGGGTCGTGGACGTCTTCGATGCGCGCCGGAGGCGTGGTTCGCATGCCGAGCTCTTCGCCGTAGTACATCTGAGGGGTGCCGCGCGTGGTGAGCTCGAGAACGGCCATGAGCTTCGCGATCTGATCGTTGTGAACGCCATCGCCGTAGCGGTCCCACTGACGCGGCTGATCGTGATTGGAAAAGAAGTATTCGGGCTGGCCATGCGCCGAGTTGTTCTCGATTTCGTTGAAGAGCTCGCGAAAGCGCGGCGCGGAAAGCTCGTTGACATCCGCGATCTGGAAGTCCATGGGAAGCTGCACCTCATCGCCGTTGCCATACATTCTTGCAAGCGCCTGCACGTTGGGCTCGTCGGCTTCGGTGACCAGAACCGGATTGCCGGGATACTTGTCGACGACGCTGCGGACCTCTTTCAGAACATCATGCACCTGGGGCAGATCGTCGGTGTACTTGTGCTGGATGTTGCGATCGCCATAGGCATTGCGGCCGGGCAGGTATGGGTCGTCGTGCAGATTCGGATCCTCGTAGAGTCGGGAGACGGCGTCGATGCGGAATCCGGCGACGCCACGCTGCATCCAGAAGTCGAGCACGCCGTCCATTGCCTTGTGGACCTCGGGATTGCGCCAGTTAAGGTCGGGCTGCTGAACATAGAAATAGTGGTAGTAGTACTGGCGTGTCTTTTCGTCCCATTGCCACGCGGAGTGGCCAAACCACGACTGCCAATTGTTCGGAGGCCCGCCCTGGCTGGTTGCCGTCTGGTTCTTCCCATCGTGCCAGACGTACCAGTCGCGCTTGGGATTGTCGCGCGAAGATCGCGACTCAACGAACCACGGGTGTTGATCGGAGGTGTGGTTGATGACGTAGTCCATGATCACGCGGATGTCGCGCTTCCTCGCCTCAGCGACAAGATTGTCGAAATCCGCCATGGTGCCGTAGATCGGATCAATGGCCGTGTAGTCGGAGATGTCGTAGCCGTAGTCGATGCCGGGCGAGGGATACATCGGCGTGATCCAGATGGCGTCGATGCCGAGGTCGTGCAGGTAGTCGAGGCGCGAGGTGATGCCCTTGATATCGCCGACACCGTCGCCGTTGGAGTCCTGAAAGCTGCGCGGGTAGATCTCGTAGATCACAGCGTGACGCCACCACTCGGGGCCGGTGGGCTGAGATTGTTCTGCTTTGGCGACGGCGGATGCGGTGGAGGATTGCCCCGATGCGGTGCGAGTCGAAAGAGTGAGCGAGATACTCAGCAGGGATACTGCGGCGGTGATTACAACAGATTTGGTCCAGAGCATTGCGGTTCCTTCTGTCTTCTCCGAGGCTCGTAAAATCGGCCGCGGTGTGAACAGGCCAAAGTATCACGTTGGCGCGAAGTTGTGAGACGATGGCCTTTTAGCAGGACTGAGGCACCCCAACTGTCTCCCCCTTACCAATTGATCTGGCCTTCTCCTGTAGGTCGGCCGGGTGTCCAATCAGATTGGAGAGATTCATGGCAAGAGACATTATTCGCACGCCCAACGCCCCATTACCGCCACCGACCTACAGTCAGGCGGTGCGGGCAGTGGGTCTGGTGTTTGTCTCGGGCACGGGGCCGTTTGATCCGGCCACTGGAAAGATCGTTGGAGAAACCATCCAGGAGCAAACCGGGCAATGCCTCAAGAATGTTTCCGCCATTCTTGAAGCCGCGGGCACTTCGCTTGAGCGGATCGTCAGCGCGACGGTCATCATTCTTGAGGAATCCGACTTCGCCGGGATGAATGAGGAATGGGTCAAGTGGTTTCCAGCGAATCCGCCGGCGCGGCAAGGCGCGAAATTGCCTGTCCGGATTCCCGGTATGAAAGTATCGATCGCGGCGATTGCCGAGGCGTAGAGCATTCAGCGGATCGCTGCTATCTAATTCACGACTGGAAAACCTGGAATTCTCTAGCGCGTCGCCGGTACGTTCTGCGCCACCAGCATCGACTCAAGAATCTGATCGGAAACCTCTCTCACGGCGGTCGGGGAGTGAGCGAGGAAGAGCGTGTTGGTCTTGTCGTTTTCGCCAATTGACTTCAGCGTGTCGAAATATTGCGTGACCAGCACAAGCTGCATGACGTCCTTCGACGTCGCGCCCTCGACGGCTTTCTGGAACTGCTCGATCGATGACTGCAGACCCTCGACGATGGCCTTGCGCTGGTTCGCAATTCCCTGCCCCTGCAGCGCCTTACTCTCCGCTTCGGCTTCCGCTTTTTTCACCACGAGGATCTTGTCTGCTTCGCCGCGCGCCTGCGCCGCCACCTGCTCGCGCTGCGCCGCGTTGATGTCGTTCATCGCCGACTTGACCTTGGCATCGGGAATGATGTCGGTCACCAGAACGTTGACGATTTCGTAGCCGAAGGCAGCCATATCCGAATCGAGTTCCTGCTTCACAGCGGCGGCAATACTCGATTGCGATGCGAAGACCTCGTCAAGGCTCATCGAGGGAACGTGGCCGAGGATGACCTGCTCGACATAGGACTTGATCTGTGCAACGGGATCGGAGAGTTTGTAGAACGCATCGTATACACGCTCGGGGCGAACACGATTCTGCACGGAGATCGGGATCGTGACGAATACATTGTCGCGAGTCTTGGTTTCCATGGTGAGGGCAATCTGATTTACGCGAAGACTCACCAGACCCGCGACCCTGTCGATGTAGGGCGTCTTCCAGTTCAACCCGGCTTCCGCGACACGCAGGAACTTGCCGAATCGCGTGATCACAGCCACCTGCGAGGTGCTCACGGTGAAGAAGCTTCCAAGGATGGTGATAAGAGCAATGAAGCCCACAAGCAGCAAAAGGACCAGCACGACCATGTCCACAGAAGCCTCCGCATACCCGATGTGAAATATGCGGAGAATTATACCCATGATTGATGCACGGCGATGTTCGTAGAACCACCGGGCATGGCGATTTGAGCTGCAACCTTTCGGCTATTGCGTGCCGGGCCTCTGGGGGTGAGTGCCGCCGTGCGAACCGTTGTAGCCAAACTGGGGCTTGTCGCGGGTGCCGGCGATAAAGATGGGAATTTCGGTTCCGGCGCCGTTCTTCTTGAAAAAGCGATCGGCCGGCTTGAGAAGCACGCCTTTCCAACCGCCAACCATCGCGGAGATGGTGGCCTGCATCTTTGCAATGCCGGTAAAGTCAAGCGTCTTGCCCTCGGTGCGATAGGTTCCATGCAGATGAATATCGGCGCCGGGGACGGCGTAAATAACGGCGGGTATGGCGAGCACGCCGCCGTCGAGGTCGAAGTCGCCCTCGACGTGCGACTTCACCTGGTCGTCGGCTGCGGATTTCAGCTCATTCACTCTCCCCTGGCCGCGCATGCTCAGTTCGCGGATTTTCTTCTGGACGTTCGCACTGCTGAATTCAGCATTGTTCAGCACGAAATGGCCTTTGACCGAGATTCGCTGGTGAATGGGAGCATGTCCCGGCGGAATATGAAGCAGGGCAGTTGTCTGAATGTCGCCGTTCAGAATGGGAACGGGCGCATCGGTGGCCAGGCGGAGAAAGTCTTCAATATGCGCGCGGTCAACGTTCACGGCGAGATCGATATCGTGCCCGATGCTATGAAAGCGGCCATCAGGGCCCATTTTCAGGACGCGCACGATCTTCCCTTTGGTCGTGAAATGGGAGTTGTCCATCGTCGCGTTCACGGCGTTGAGCCAGGTGTCGCCGTTCGTAGCGTCGACACGCGCGTCGAAGTCAGTATGCAGCACCATGCTGTGGCCGGCATGCGAAAGCCGGAAATCGGGTGTATCGGTCCGGCCATCGACCTTGAGATCGCGGAGAACGCCCATGTAATGGCCGGTTGAGTCGAGGATGCCTGCAATGCCTTTGAACACCGAGAGATCGGCGTGCTTGAACGTGTAATCGCCGCGAATCGGGCTGCTCCCGGGATCTGCGACAATCCACGGACCGAATGTGCCGGTGGTGTGGATATGGCCTGGCGGTTTGGGGTTTTCGAGCTCGGCGTCAAAAACCATCGGTGCGCCGGAACGTACGTCCCGGGCGCGGAAATGATTGATGACAAACTCGAGCGGCAGCTTGTTGGGCTTGTCTGTCTCCAGTGTGAATCTGGCTTGATTGCAGTCAATGGTGTCGATGATGAATCGGGCATTCCACGGGTTGGGGGGAGCGGGTGTTCCCTCCTGCGATTTCGCGGGTCTTTCCATGTGCGATTGCGGCGGGAAATGGATGTCGAGACCCTTTAGCCGCACCTGCGTGATATGGACCGGCTGACCCGAGGTGTAGTGCAGAGGAGCGTGGAAGTGGAACTCCTGCAGTGCGATGAGGGGCCGGGGAGGCTCGGACGAGGGAACCTTCAGGCCTTCAACTTCAGAGGGTGGCCAGATGCGCAGGCCGCGGCCTTCGCCCCAGACGCCCCATTCACCATGAAGGGTATTGCCGACAGACAGGTGGAAGCTGTCGAGTTCGACCCTGGCATGGAAGCGATCGGAGAGCGCCTGCACCACCTGCGCCCGAGCAAAGGGTTCAGCGCGATGAGCAATGATATCGACCACGATGGTCACAATCGCCAGAAAAACAACAACGCCACCACCCACCCACCATGGCCAATGGGGGCGGCGGCGAGACGCTTCTGCGGCTGCGCTGTGATCCATGCTTTTGTTTGGATGCCTCCCAGTCGAGATTTGCTACGGTTTTCTCTTTAGACGGCCAATGCAATAAACTGCTTGGCAACGATGCAAACGCAGATTGAAAACATGGTGAAGCTGCAAACGGTGGAACTGGAGCGCAGCCGGCTGCTGCAATCGGCCAAAGCGCTGCCGGCGGAGATCGCACGGGCAGAGGCGACGCTCCAGGCGGCACAGCGGCAGGCAAGCAACGCGTCAGACGCCTTGAACCGCGAAGAATCGCTGCGAACGAAGCTGGAGCGGGAGATTGCGGGGCATCGCCAGAAAGCGGCGCGTTTCAAAGCCCAGCAGGACTCCGTAACCACTGCCGCCCAGGCCTCGGCCATTGAGCACGAGGTTCAGTTTGCGCAAGCGGAGATCGAACGGCTCGAAAACGAGGAATTTGCGAGTCTCGAGCGTACCGAAGCTCAGGAAGCCGCCCTGGCCGCCGCGCGCAAGCAGGTGGAAGAGCTGGCCGCGACGCTGGACAAAACCCGGGAATACGTGGCTGCCGAGCAGAAGAAGATTGGAGAGCAGCAGTCTACGTTGATGGGGGAGCGCGATGCGCTGCGCAAGGAGATCTCGCCTGAGTTGCTCGCACGCTTCGATCGCATCGCGGCACAACGCGGCACGGGGATTGCGCGAGCCGAGAACCAGCAGTGTTCCGGCTGCCGGATGGGAGTCCGGCCCCAGGTCTGGAACCAGTTGCGCGAGGGAGAATTGTTGACCTGCGACAGCTGCCAGCGGCTGCTCTATTGGGATGTCTCGATGGCGCCGGCGCCGAAGGTGCCGCAACCCGATCCGGCCGTGGCCGACACGGGAAGAGCGATTCGCAAACCGAGGCAAGCGGGAGCTTAGCACCGCGAGGCCTCCTGCCGGCGGAAGTTACGCGGAACGATACGGAGTGAGTGGTGACGCGGATCTGCGTGGACATGGACGAGGTGATGGCCGATACGCTGGCCGAGCACCTGCGCCGCTACAACCAGGCCTTTGAAGAAGATGTGACGCTGGAAGAGTTGTCAGGCAAGGGGCTTTGGGAGTTCACGCCCCAGGACCGGAGACAAGAACTGCGCGCGTTTCTCGATGCGGAGGATTTTTTCGAGGACCTCCCCCTGATTCCTGGAGCGCAAGAGGTACTGCGGGAACTCTCTTCACGGTTCGAGATTTTTATCGCTACCCAGGCAATGGCGGTGCCGAACTCGCTGGGGCCCAAATACCGATGGCTGCAGCGACACTTCCCTTTCATCCCGGCCACGCATTACGTTTTCTGCGGCGATAAGAGTATTTTGCGTGCCGATTACCTGGTCGACGATTTACCGAAGAACCTGTTGCGATTCGAGGGCCAGGGGCTGTTGTACACGGCACCGCACAATCATGGCGAAACGGACTTCGTGCGGGTGAATAACTGGGAGGATGTCGCGGCGTATTTCGCCGGCGTTCAAACAGTCCAGGCGTCGAGAACCTAACGTTTGTCGTCCGGCCACGCAGGGCCAATCAGGTTGATCGTGAGAATGTCTCCGCCCTCGAAGAGCGGACCGGTCTCGCGCAGGAATGCGGGGACCTCCCCCTCTTCGGTCCAGATATAGATGTTGGGCGGCTTCTTGCCAATAACGGGAGCGACAATGCCGGCCAAGCCGCCAAGTTCAATGCGAATCTGCCAGGTGAGCGCTTTGTGCGAGAAACCAGCCACTGAAAAGGCCGCGGGCGCCTGGGGCGAAATGGCGAGGGTGACAAGGCGCGGCTTGGGAGTCGTTACGATCATCGACACCTTTGTCTCGGGCGCATCTTTGCTCAAATTCTTCACGATCGGCGTCACCAGCCCGTTATAGAGATCCGGCGGCAACTTCATGTGCTCGGTCGCGACCTCATCTTTGCCGTCCTTGCCCGGCGTTCGAGTGACCACGATGCCTTTGGCGACGTCGATATTCAAATCGAGCGGATGCGCGAAGTAGGGTCCTCGCTGGATGTGATGATCGGAGATCAGGCGGAAGACCCCGCGCTGCGTGTAGACAGCCGTCTCGTCATCGAGAGAGCCATCCTTGAAGTGGAAGGTGAGCCGCGAGAATACATGGTCGCCGTGAACGATTTCAATCAAGTCGCCCTGGGCGAGAATCTGGCCTTGACTCGTAGTTAACGAAAGGAAGCCGTGCAGGGTCCCCTCCGGATGGCGAGCGGAGACTGGCTCACCAGCAGCGGCGCCGGACCCCATAAAGTACACAACACAAGCCAACGCTGCCCGTGCGACGCCGCATCGAATTAGAAAAATTCGCGCCAAGATACTTTGTTTGTAGATGTTTAGGAACGAATACCCGTTGCCTCCCGGATGCGCACAAAGCGGCTTCCAGATCCTTTAGTTTCAGGTAATCTTTTGGAAGCGTTTACGATCGGTGATACTGGTTCGATATAGGCCGTCTGCGGCCGTACTAGATCCCTAAAAAGCGGCCCGCAATGAAGGCCACTTAAACACGGAAGGCAAACTTCCCATGTGCATTTCCAAAGCTGTGATCGCCGCTATCGTTTTTCTTTCGCCAGTCGCGCAGTGCGTCGGCCAGGCGACTCCCGCGGAGCCCAATCCTTCCGTGGCAACCAACGGCGCGAGCTACTTCACCCCGGCAGCCCCCTCCGAGATTCTGCAACGATCGCTCGACGAGGTGAAATCTACCGTGGGAGGGGTGAGGCTCGATAAGTGGAAGCGCGGCAGCGTACGCGACGAAGCAGGCACAAACATCGAATCGATTCAACGCGATCTGCAGGGGGCGCTCCCTGCCCTGATGAAAGAAGCCGACGCGGCTCCCGCCACGCTCAGCAAGGTCCTGCCGCTCTCGCGCAATGTCGATGCGCTTTATGACGTGTTGGTTCACCTGGTGGAGCAGGCGCGCGTTTCGGCTCCGGGCGACCAGGCAAGCCAGTTGCAGGCGGCGATCGTGGATCTGGAAAAGGCGCGAGTGCTCCTCGACAACCAGATTCAGCAGACGGCCGACGCGCAGGAAAGACGGGTGGTCGAACTGCGAGCCGCGGTGGAGCGACAGGAGGAATCGTTGAAGGCTACGGTGACTCCTCCGGCACCCAAGTGCCCGGCTCCTCCCGCACCGGCAAAAAAGAAGCACACCACGAAACCAGCCACAACCACGCCGGCAACTTCGAACACGACTGCCAAGCCGCCGGCCAACAGTCAGGCAACGCCTGCCCCTGCGAAGCCCCAATAAATCGCATAAAAAATACGCGGCAGCCGAAGCTGCCGCGTAAGCGATGGTTATCGCTGGCCTTTCTTGATTAGAAATCCAACTTCACGCCCAGCTGAATCTGCCGCTGGCTGTAAACAAAGTTGGAATCCGCATTGTTAACGGTTCCGAACCCGGAGGCATTGACACCGGCGCCGGTTGCGGGCTGATACACGAGAGTGCCTGCCGACTGGTTGATGGAATATGCCGTTGAGTTCACGCCAGTTACGTTCTGGTGATTGAGCACGTTAAACATCTCTCCGAGCAGCTCGAAATTGAATCTCTCGCTGACCCGAATATCCTTCTGCAGCCGGCAATCAATCACGGTTGTATTGGGCTGTTTGAAGGTGTTGCGGCCGAGCTGAAGCAGGTAGCCCGAACTCCCTGATCCGTTCATACCCGCACCCGCAGCTTTCAAGGAACCGACACTGGGCTGCGTTCCGCTGACCGCGGCCGAATAGGGTAGACCATTCTGCCATTGGAGCACCGGGTTAAGGTGCCAGCCATCGGTCAGGAACCGCCTCCAACCGTTCGAATTCCCCGGATACTGGAGCATCCCCCAGAAGACGAGTCGATTCGGCACATTGAAGTTCGAATTGCCGTAGTTGGCGTCCGCCTTGCCGAGCGGATCGTACCAGTTGTTCGTGGTTGGAGATGTGCTCTGGTTCTGGTTGTAGTCCAGCGCATGCGCCCAGGTGTAGTTCAGATCGAACTGCGCATATTTGAGGCTGCGGTTCTGCACTTCGGCAATCATGCCGTTATAGCTGGAGTTAATGTTGCTCACAATTTCGGTCACGTAGCCGTAGTGCGAGTTCACATAGTTGCCAGAGTAAACAGCTGACGTGATCTGAGTGCCGCAATCCAATGGGCCGCAGCCAGAACCCGGAGTCTTCTCGGCAATCGTGAGCGTCGTGTTATACGTCTTCGTGGGGTCGAGGTTAACGTTGACGAAATTCGGCAGTTCGCGCCCCAATGCACCCATGTAGCTCAGAGTGAAGACAGTGTTTTTGGGGAGTGCCTGCTGCATCGAGAAATCAAATTGGTTTACCTGGGGATTCTGGAAATTGCTTGAAAAGAAGTCCAGGCTCGGTGTCGGGAAACTGCCTGCCCCGATGACATTCGGAAACACGGGAACTGTGCTGCTGGGCAAAGCTCCATGAATGGATGGAATCGTGTACTGACCATTGGGGCTGCCGGCCGCTTCATAGGCGTTCAGAACGATGCCGTTGGGTATGCGTCCGAAGTACAGGCCGTATCCCGCGTGAATCACGGTTCTGCCTGTTCCCTTTGGATCCCATGAGAGGCCGACTCGCGGGCCGATGTTGTTCTTGTCGGAGGGCCGGTTGGTGATCTCTGCGGCATCGTTGGGATATGGCCCCTTTCCGTTCACCGCAACGTTCAGGATTGAGGTCGAGATCAGAGACTGGAACGGAGCAGGAATCTGTTCGTAATCGTAACGCGCGCCAAGGTTGAGCGTCAGACGCGGAGTGACCTTCCAGTCGTCCTGTACGAAGTAGCCATAGTCCACCGTGGTGATGGTGAATTTCGGCGTGCCGAATCCCTGCGTGAATCCGTAATAGCAAGGATAAGAGACTCCGTTTGTCGAAATGCCGCTTTCGGTATAGCTCGAATCGCAACCGCCGTTCGGCTTCAGGATGTCAGAGAAGAAGTTGGAAAAGAACTGATAGGTGTAGACGCCATTACTCTGATAGAGGTTATTGATCGTGTCGGTGTTCCGGACGAAGTCGACGCCGAACTTTACGTTGTGGCCATGGTGCGTCCACATCGCGGTGTCGCCGATCTGCGATTTGTCTTCAGCGGGATACGCGGTGCGGAAGGAATAGTACGGGGAACCACCCGTGAAGCCGTTGTTGCTGGAACCGCCGTAGATGGCGAGTTGAATCGGTATACCTGTCGAATTCGTCAGATGGTCCTTGGTGAACTGGCTGTATGGCTGCTGACCTTCCCAATCAAGTTCGTGACCGTACTGGAAACGAAGCTCATTCGAGAGGCTGGAAGTGAACATGCTGTCGAGCTTCGCCAATCCGTAGTCCAGTTTCACGTAATCGGTGCCGAAGGTATCCACGGCATAGTTGTTCGAGGTCTGGGTCTGCACGCCTCCGGGCGAATCCCAGCGCAAACGGTGGTAGAGCGCGCTGAAGTGTTCCTTCTGCGTAATCTGCCAATCGAGCTTGGGTGTGTTCAACACTTCGTCGCCGGTACGCGGAGTGGGTCCGAGATCATCGAGCAATCCTGTCGTGTTGAGCCCGGTTGACGATGAAACCGCGGTCCCAAACAGAAGTTGATCAAACTGTGCGGCGGCCCTCGCATAATGGGCTGCATCGCCTGCGCCGTAGAGACGCCACGCCAGTGTGCAAGCTTCGGCATCGCCCGGAGATCCGCTGCCGGTGAATTTTGCGCTTATGGTCGTTCCCTTGGTTGAGGTGGTGCAGGCGGCGCCGGAGGGCAGACTGAGATCAGCCCAGGAATTGAAGAAAGCCGAGGGGCTCGACGGCTTTGCGAGACCGGGGAAATTTCGCTTGAACTGGTCATAGGCATAAAACCAGAAGAGCCGGTTTGTAATCAGTTTTCCGCCCGCGCCGAAACCCCAGCGCTTGCGCCAATCTTTCGGACCGTAGGGGGTGTTCGGAAAAGTAGGAGTTCCACCGCCCTCCGGAATGACAACATGAGTAATGGTGGTGAAGGGGTTGAGTGCGCCCCAATCGTTATCGCGATCGTAGAAATACGCCTGCCCATGCAGCTGATTGGTTCCGCTCTTCGTGACCGCGTTCAGAACGCCGCCCGCGGAACGGCCATACTCTGCCGAATAGACGCCGGTGTTCACCTGGAACTCCGAGATGGCGATCTGCGAGGTCGAGTAGCCTGCGCGTGTGCGGCCGCGCTCTTCAGAGAAGAACGCCTGGTTGTTATCGGCGCCGTCGATCTCGATGTTGTTGAGGATCGGACTGATGCCGCGGAACGAGATGAGGCCGAAGCCGTTGGAATCGGAGGCAGCGCCCGGAGTCAGCAGCGCGAGGTTAGACCAGCGGCCACCGTTCAGAGGAAGATTCACGATCTCCTGGGTGGTCAGCGTGGATGAGATTTCCGCCGACTCGAACTGCATGACTGGCGCTACACCGGTGACTTCGACCGATTCCTCCGTCGCCCCGGCCCTAAGCTCAGGATGTAATTCCGTCAGCGAGCCAACGGTGACCGGAACGGACTTGGTGATGTACTGGCCGAAGCCGCTCGCAATGATCGTGACTGTGTAAGACCCGGGCGGAACGAGCGGGGCCTTGAAGTAACCGCTCTCATCCGTCAGCAGGTTGATTTGGGCGTTGGTGCCCTCGTTGCGAAGTGTAATGGCAGCATGGGTTACAGCTGCACCGCTGGAATCAACGACTGTACCCGCGATTGCGCCCTGAGTCGTGCTCTGCGCCTTCGAATCTGCAGAGAACATGCCGACACACAAAAGACAAACCGCGAGCCATTGAAAGCTCTTGCGGACCGATTGAAAAAACATGGATCAGGCTCTCCTAGGATTAAGAGAACCGACCAGGGTTTAATTCCTCTGTGTTCGCGAGCACGGAAGGCCCGGCTCATCTGTGTTTCGGAGGAAAAGAAGGCACAAATCCCGCTCGGGCATCCTTCGTGCACACAAATATCTACATTCGCCTGCATCGAAGTTCGAGCCGGCCAGAAACTCCGTGGCAGTGACGCCTGTTAATCTCCGTCGCGAGCCACTGGTCCGAGAGCACTGCGGCCAGCGATGGCGCGCTGCACGAGTGTTGCGCCGCTTCCCGATCGCAGCAACGTCACCGGCTGGGATGCCGGAGGCTGATGCATGGTTACGATCAGCGCATCAGCAGGCTTTTTCCCCGTACAAATATAGGAATGCGGAGTGCTCGAATCGAAGTAAACGGCATCTCCCGGGGTCAGCGTGCAATGATGCTCGCCGTGATGCAGCTCGAGTTCACCGTCGAGGATGTAGAGGAACTCGTAGCCCGGATGCATATGAGCTCGCGGCTCCCTCATCTTTTCCAGAGGAATGAACTCCGCGAAGTAGGGATCCATATGCCGGTCGGGAACCATGTACCCAAGACTCTCGAAGTAGTAGGTCGGCTCCTCCACTCCGGTTTGCGGCAGGCGAACGCGATCTTTGCGGCGATGGACGCGGAACATCGATTGCGGTTCCGTCTCAAAGAAATAAGAGAGATCTTTTGAAAAGACCATCGCGATCCGGGCAAGGTTCCGAAGTGTTGGAACCACGCGGCCGGTCTCCAGCTGCGAAAGAAAACTGGCGGAAAGTCCCGTATGCTTGCCGAGCTCGACAAGGCCCATGGATTTCTTGAGGCGCAGGCGCTTGATGCGCTCTCCGATATGCTTTTCCGCAATGAACTTTTCCGTGGTCTCGGTGTCCACCTGCGATTTTTGCGTTTCCTCGTTATGAGCCCCTTCAGTCATCCGCCCTCCAAGTTTTGCCGAGGGCAGTTTTGCCCCAATCAAAACCTGTTCCCATCCTACTAAACTCAACTCTCGTGAGCAACCAGACGTACCCTCCGCTCCCCTCAGAACGGCAGATAGTGTGAACGTGGAATCGGCAAACACTTTCAATCCAATCGTTCTCAGCGGCGCCTCCGGTTTGCTGGGCGCCGCGGCGCGTCAGGCCCTGGCGGCCGGGAAAACCCCGATTCTGCAACTCGTCAGGCATCTGCCGACGATGCAAGGGCAGCTCCAATGGAGACCGGAAGCCAGCCCGGCCATCGAAAATCCTGCCCCGCTGGAAGGCGCGTCAGCCGCGATTCATCTCTCAGGAGCAAGCGTGGCCGGGCATCGCTGGACAGAAGCGTACCGTCGAGAGCTGATCGCGAGCCGGGTCGACTCCACCCGGCGCCTCGCCGACGCGCTCGCCCGGCTGCGGAGGCCGCCGCAGACTTTTCTGGTTGCATCCGCCATCGGAATCTACGGAGATCGCGGTGAGGAGACGCTGGATGAATCGTCTCCATCAGGCGGCAGGCTTTTTGGCAGATCTTTGCCGTCAGTGGGAAGCCGCGGCCGCTCCGGCCACCCAGGCGGGAATTCGCGTTGTGCATCTGCGGTTCGGAGTAGTGCTGGCCTCCGGGCAGGGGGCGCTGAAGCAAATGTTGCCGCCGTTTCGCATGGGATTGGGAGCGCGACTCGGCAATGGGCGCCAGTGGATGAGCTGGATCAGTCTGAAGGATGCCGTCGCAGCGGTCTTGTTTGCGCTGGGGCAGACCGAACTTACAGGGCCGGTGAATGTAACCGCTCCCAACCCGGTGACGAATGCCCAGTTTACCCGCGCACTGGGAAAACAGATTGGCAAGCCGGCTTTTCTCGCGGTTCCGGCGTTTGCGCTGCGGTTGATGTTAGGAAAAATGGCGGATGAAGCACTTCTCGCAAGTACTCGCGTCGTGCCGGCCAAATTAAACGCCGCAGGATTTCAGTTCTCCGCACCGGAGATTGACCTGGCGTTGTGGAGCGCGCTGCACGGTTCGCCGTCGAACTGATAATGGAGCGTCTCGCCCATCCATGCGCAAAAGTGGTCGCATGGACAGGCGATGCAACGCCTCGCCTGGATCTATCGCCGCCCCTGAATGACGCGCTGGTTCGAGCCGCCGCCCTTGGCGAGCTTTTTGGCTGCTCGGCGGGCCGAGATCTCATGCATCTCCTTGCCCATCTTCGAATTGTTAATCGCCAACTGCATGGCGAGGTTGATGATGTTGCCGGTAATCCAGTAGAGGGCGAGTCCCGAAGCAAAGTGCCACAGCGTGAAGCCCATGATGGCCGGCATCATGATGGCCATCATCCGGCGCTGCATGGGATCCATACCCGGCGCGGGCGTAATGAACTGCACCAGGAACATCGTTCCGATGATGAGAATGGGCAGGATGTGCAGCGGATCGGGCATGGAGAGGTCCGTAAGCCAGAACCAGTGCGCCTGCCGCAACTCCACGGCGTTCAGCAGCACGCGATAGTACGCAAAGAAGAGCGGCATCTGCAGAAGAAGAGGCAGGCATCCGCCGTACATGTTCACGCCTTCTTCCTTGTAGAGCTGCATCATCTCGGTGTTCATTTCCGCGCGCTTGGGGTCGTTCATCTTGAGATGAGAGAAGCGGCTCTTGAGCGCGTCGACCTTGGGCTGAATGCGCATCATCTTGAGCGACGACTTCATCGTCCAGATACGGGTAGGCAGCAGAACAAGGTTGAAGATGACCGTAACGATGATGATGGCCCATCCCCAGTTGTAGATCCCCGGGCCCATCATGTTGTGCAGGGCACGCAAGGCGAGATAGAGCGGCTTGGCGATGATTCCCCACCATCCGTACTGGATCAGGGATGCAAGCGGCTCTCCGGTCGCGCGGCCATCTGATCCCATTGCACGAACGGAATTGAGGATCTCGGTTTCCTTGGGACCGGCAAAAAGTCGCAGACGCGTATCCCCGCTCTGGTCGCCTACTGCCAGCCCGATTACGTCGGCGGGCTTCTTGGCGCTGTTCGGGTCGGTCAGGTCGCTGGGCAGATCGAGGGTGTTATGGAAGGTCACCATCGTCGCCCGCTGGGGGACAGCCGGCAAAAATGCGGCAGCGAAGTAGAGATCCATGACGGCCGCATATTCATACGGCTGATCGAAGGTCGCATTCCCGCTGATCTTCTTTGCGGCTTCGGTATCCTGTTTACCGTCAATCGACCACGCAAGCTGGGAAACGGTGGGTACCGCAAACGTAGAGCGCTTGCCGCTGGCGGCGATGAATTCTTCCATGTCGCCGAGCCCGGCCGGCCACGCTACAAGAGCGCGCACAGGCTCGCCGTTGCGCGTCACTTTCACGTGGATATCGAGGACATAGCCGGTATCGAAGCTGAAAGTCTTGACGACATCCAGACCGCCCGCGGCGTAGTGAAACGTGACGGAGTTCGGAGACAGCACCGGGCCGGTTGCAGAGGGCTCGTAAAGGGCTGTGTTCAGCTGCTTGGTTAGCGCGCCGTCGTAGGTAAACAGCGAAAGAGGAAGCCCGAACCGCGATGCGGCATCCTGCTGGACCATGTCCAGGGGTTTTCCCGTCGAGTCAGTGAAATTTTTCAGAATCCAGTGATTGACCTGCGCGCCGCGGTTGGAGAGCGTGATTCTGAATTTCTCGTTTTCGATGGTTGTCGCGGTTTCGGAAGTCGCGCTAATGGATGCGGCTGTAGCGGGGCCGGCAACCGGCCCGGATGCTCCGATTACGCCCTGCGCCGGATCGGAAGCCGCTTGCTGCGAGCTTTGCTGTGCCGCCTGCTGGCTCTGAGACGCCGGGTTGACGGCTGTCAGGCTTTTTGAAGAACTGGAAGGCCATTACGACGGCAAGAGCCAGCAATGCAAAGAGAATCAGACTGCGATTGTCTCCGCCGGGAGCGCTGCCGCCAGGACCCTGCGAGTCGAGATTAGGATTGCGAATTTCAGGCAAAGGTAGATTCCTGTCTTTGAGGAGTGGCCCGCCGAGAGCAAGCCGCTCTTTCTATGGTAATGGTTTGTGCGGCAAGTGCGCCGCCGTCCTCGCGGGCGGAACCTGATCCAATCCGCCACGGCTGAAGGGATGACAGCGAAGCAAGCGCCAGATTGCGAGCGCAGTGCCCCGCATCGGACCATGCGTTGCGATCGCGATTGTGGCGTACTCGGAACAAGTCGGCACAAAACGGCAGCCGCCGCCCGGACCCAGGGAATGAAGCGCGGGGGAAATCCAGCGCCGATAAAACGCGAGCATGGCGAGCAGGAGACGGGTCATCCCAGATCCTCCGTCTTACGGGGACCAAATCCATCCACGGAGCGTGCACGCATGCAATCTGCATTGGCCTGCTCAAGAATACGTACGATCTCGGCGTCCAGTTTCGTAAATTCGATGGTGAGCACGGAGCGGTGCGGGTGCAGGATCAAGTCACACCCTGCCGGTAACTTCTCGAGATGACGCCGCAGAACCTCGCGCAACCGTCGTTTGATGCGATTGCGATCGTGCGCCTTGCCCAGCACCTTGCCCACCGTGAGCCCCACACGGGGCACCAGTTCGTCCGTTTTCACTTTTGCGGGCCCAGGCGCATTGGGCTGCCGGGTCGTATCGGGCTGCGGGGCCAGAAACCAGCTCATGGAAGCCGAACGGCGCTTTCGTCCTTGCGCGTAGACCCGCTGGTAATCAGCGTGCTTGCGCAGGCGCGACCCGGTGAGAGACGCACGACCGCTCTCCCGCACAACGGACGAAGAGGTGTGCGAATCAGTATTGGACGGTGTGCTCATGGCGAAACTGGAGAGATTCCGGCCAGAATCGAATTCTGCGACTGTTCCAGCCGAAACAGAGCGGCAGGAAGACTTAGTCGCGATAACCAGCGCTGACGGAGACGCGCTTGCGGCCCGTGGCACGGCGACGGCTCAGCACCGCTGCGCCTGCCTTGGTCTTCATTCGTGAGCGGAAGCCATGCGTTTTTGAGCGATGACGCCGGTTGGGTTGAAATGTGCGCTTGGGCATTGAAATGCGCTCCTGTTTCCTGTCTAAAATTCCTGGCCTCTGGCATTTCTTCCTGACCGGACAGGGCTCCCGATTCCGGCAGGTTGGCGCTTCCAGGTGGTCGCGTCAACACGTCCGTTTCAGACCCTCTAAAGCCATCAGGAAAAATGCGAGGACGGCAATTACTAAGTATATCGAAGGTTGGGCTTTGAATCCAGCCGGACATTCTCCGGCAGGTTACCGGGAGGTTCCTGGGGTCTCGAGAAGCCAGTGGGGCTCCTTCCGGCGTTCGAACCGGAATTTGATTCCTGACGGCAGGTCGAAATTCAAAAGCGCGTGTGACGAATTGGCAGAACTTGCTCGCAACGTCTCGCATCCAAATTTCAATGACCGACAGCTAGCATAAATGACCAACAGATTTCGCGTTTTTTGTGCGCGATCTCTATCGATTGTGATGTGTTTCACCGTGCTTGGTGCAAGTCTCGTCGCGTTCCCGAAAGTTATGTGAAAGAGTGATTGCAACGTACCCCAAATGTGCTACCATCGGGACCGTTCAGGAAAGTTTCCGAGCGTCCCACGGAGTGAATTTCAACCCGTGCCTCGCAGTGTTTTTATCGAGGCAGATCAACGGTTATCAAGCTGGTTTCAAGCAGTAGTTGCGGTTTGGAGGTTCCATCCGCAGCGTGAGCCATTGCCATAACCGCGGGGTTGAACTCACACGGCAGTAGATAGGTGGCGCCGGTAAGGATTCGCTCGATGTCATTCGCTATTTCGCCGGCTTCGGCTCTCAATCCATGGCTCCAGATTCTGGCAGCCTTAGAGAAGAAGGTGATCCGCCAGTCCTTTGAGACCTGGCTGAAGCCTACTCGTTTCAGCCACGCAAGTGGCCGCATACTCTTCGTCCGCGTTCCTTCCAAAGAATTCCAGCACATCGGTGACAAGTACAGCGATCTGATTCAGGAAGCAATTGATTCTCAGTCGCTGGAGTTTGACGACGTTCAGTTCGTCACCGCCGAAGAAGATCCGACCGCCCCGCCCCCTCGGAAGGACGGTGGTTTTGGTCCTCTGCCTGCTCATTCCCCCAGCGCCCCCTCATTGCGCGCACCTGAGCAGACCCGCTTCGACTGGTCGACCGCTGCACAACTGAATCCGCGTTACACCTTCGATGCATTCGTCATCGGCAACGGCAACCAGTTTGCTCGAGCCGCGTCCCTGGCCGTCGCAGAGCGTCCCTCGCGCGCCTACAATCCGCTCTTCCTCTATGGCGGCGTGGGAATGGGCAAGACCCACCTCATGCACGCTATCGGTCACGAGGTTAAGCGCCGGCAGCCCACATCGAGCATCTGCTACGTTTCGGCCGAGAAGTTCACCAACGAGATGATCACGTCGCTGCGCAACGACCGTATGACCAGTTTCCGCGATCGCTTCCGAACTGTCGACGTCCTCCTCATCGACGACATCCAGTTCATCGCGCAGAAAGAGCGGACCCAGGAGGAGTTCTTCCATACGTTCAACGCTTTGCACGAGAGCATGAAGCAGATCGTCATTGCGTCGGACCGTCCGCCGAAGGAACTGGCCGAAATCGAAGACCGGCTGCGCTCGCGGTTTGAGTGGGGCCTGATCGCCGACATCCAGCCGCCCGACCTAGAGACCAAGGTCGCCATCCTTCAAAAGAAGGCGGAAAGCGAGCAGGTACAGCTTCCCACCGACGTCGCGCTCTTCATCGCCTCAAACGTTCGCACCAACGTCCGCGAACTCGAAGGGGCAATGACGCGGCTTATCGCGTGGTGCAACCTGAACCACACCGAGATCACGCTGGCGACCACCCAGCAGTGCCTCAAGCAGTTCATCGACATGCAGGTGCGCAAGATCACGATCGAGTCGATCCAGCGCGCCGTCGCCGAACAATTCGGCATGAAGGTAAGCGACCTCAAGCAGAAGAACAACTCGCGCAATGTTGTCGTGCCGCGCCAGATCGCCATGTATCTGGCCAAGCAAATGACCGAAGCCAGCCTGCCCGAAATCGGGCGTCAGTTCGGCAACAAGCACCACACCACGGTGATGCACTCCATCGGCAAAATCGATGAGCAGCGGCGGACAGATAAGGATCTGCACCGGACGTTGAATAAGCTATCGGAGATGCTGAACGGATAGGGTTTCAGGGGACAGGAGTCAGGGACCAGGAAGGCCGCGCAATGCGCGGCCTTTTGTTTTTCAACAGCGGACGCAGAGTTCGCTCTTCCCGGGGCTGCAATCCTGTCAGCGACCAGGCACTCGGTCTAACGTGAAGCTTGTTTCTTGAGGCTTGCTGCGCTTGCATCCTTGTCTGCGACCAGCCAGGCGGCGTCACCCTCAGCCGACTCGGCAAACCGTTTGTTCCCGGCTTTCAGAACTTCCGCATCGGCAACCTTTTTCAGCGGAGTATAGCGTGGATGATGCGATTCTTTGTAAGGGTCATTGCGCGCGGCGTTATAGCAGCAAATCATCGACCATCGTGGCTTGTCTGACCGGTTCTGATCGCTTCGATGCAGCAAATTGGAATGAAAGAACAGAGCGTCTCCCGGCTCCATCTCGATGTAAACCAGTTCCAGCCGTTCCAGGACCTGTGTCACTCGCTCCATGTCCGCACCTGCCTGGTCGCCGGTCAGCACGTGATCCACTCTGCCCATCTTGTGGGAGCCGCGAATAACCTGGAGGCAGCCGTTTTCCTTTGTCGCCTTATCCACCGCGATTGAGACGCTGGTTAGATCCGGAAACAGAACTCCGTTCTGATACCAGTATCCGTAATCCTGATGCCATGCCCAGGCCCCACCGACCCTGGCATCTTTCATGATCATTTTTGAGTGATAGTGGTAGACCTCGCCGCCCAGCACCTGTTCTGCGCACCCAACAAGCGATTCGCTTCGCGCAATCATCCCGTAGATGGTATCCGTGGGATGGTTCCACAGCGACAAGCGAACCGTCCCTCCCTCCCCGTCTGCTCGGCCAAAGGAGTGCTCGTCGAGCACGCGGTCCTCCCGGGCGGATCTGCCCAGCATTTCCACCTCCTCCTCATTCAGCATGGCTCGCACCAGCAGGTATCCGTCGTCCTCGTACGCCTTCAACTGCACGTCAGTCAGCCGATTCGAGTTCATATCCACCTCCATCCATTTGCCGTTTGTTCGATAAGATGCCCGGCTCGCAGCCACGCGCTCCGTAAAACTAACATGCGAGACAGGCGAATTTCCGAGGTTCAATCGGAGGCATTCCTGGCTTCCACGGCCGCACCGACCCAAAAGCTCTCCATCTCCTCGAGTGATTTATTCCTCGTCTCCGGCACCCATAACCAAATGAAAACCCCTTGAGCCACGGCCATTACCGCCAGAAATCCGAACGTTCCCGCCTTGCCAATCACGTGAAACGCGAACGGAAACAGCAGCACGACGAGCGCATTTGCAGTCCATTGTGTCAGCACCGGAAACGTCATCGCCAGGCCGCGCATATCGTTAGGGAAGATCTCCGCCACCAGCGTCCAGAAGACCGGTCCAATACAAGCAGCAAAAAATGCGATGTAGGTCAGAATCAGCGCCAGCACCACGGGACCATGGAACTTATCCGCCAATACTGCGGCGATCAGCGCAAGGAGCGAGATCGCCATTCCGAATGACCCAACGACATACAATGGCTTGCGCCCATACTTGTCGATTACCGAGAACGAAACGAGGGTGAATAGAAACTCGGTTACTCCGACGATGAAGGTCGAAGCCAGCGCGTTATCGATCTTCCATCCAGCCGATTGAAAAATGGCTGGAGCGTAATCGATGATCGTATTGATGCCGGAGACGTGGATCAGGATCGCCAGCGCCACGCTGACTGCCACGGCACGCCTCACCCCGGGACGCAAAAGGCCGCGCCAGCTTCGCGTTTTCGCCTTCAGACTACTCCGGATTGCATCAAGCTGCGCGTGCGCATTTGTCACGCCTCCAATTCGCTCGAGCACCGCAAGAGCTTCACGCTCTTTTCCTTTCATCGTCAGAAATCGCGGAGTTTCGGGAGCCATGAAAACGAACAGGAAAAACACCGCAGAGGGCACGACACCCGTGAAAAACATCCAGCGCCAGTTATTGCCGCCTGTGTTTCTCAGGAGATAGTTCAGCCCGAACGAAATCAGAATTCCGATAATAATTGACATCTGATACATCGTTCCCAGGCGGCCGCGCATGGAGGTCGGAGCAACCTCCGCTACATACATCGGCGATAGGAGAGAGACCCCGCCCACCGCGAGCCCCGCAAGGAAGCGGGCTGTTACAAAAGCAGTGAAATTCGGCGCCAGGGCAGTTTGAACCGACGTGCCTGCAAATAGCAGAGAGATCCATAGGAGCAGTTTTTTGCGGCCCCACCGGTCTGTCAGTCTTCCGGTAATGACGCACCCCAGTGCGCAGCCAAATAGCAACGAACTGAACGCCCAACCCAGCCCCAGGTCGCCTAGAGCAAACTCTTTTGCGAGATATGGCCCTGCGCCCGTGATGATGGCGATGTCGAATCCAAAGAGCAAGCCACCCAGGGCCGCAGTACAGCCCAGAAAGATGACGTATCCCGCTTTTCCGGTTTCGCCCATTCAGGAACACTACCTGATTCGTATCCTCGCCGTGAAGCAGTTCCGGCCTGCGAATCAATGCCAAATCGCTTCCTTGACTCGGTTCAGTAGCTCGCTCGGGAGGAGTTCGCATTGTGGGGCGGGCGCATTTCAGAGTGACTTCAATGGGGCTTTCACGTAAATATTCAGAGATGAAACCCGCAGGTTCGCCCGCGAGGGCTCAACTTGCCCTGCCAAAAAGGACACGGCCAAAGCCTATGAAGAACCCAATGGAATCTCTACGAATCGCGATGCTTGGATCAGGATTTCTCGCCGATTTCTACATGCAGGGCCTGGCTGACGTCCCGGGCCAACTCGTCGTCACGAACTACTCTCGTTCGACTGAACGCGCCCACAACTTTGCCGGCCGATGGAGTATTCCGCATCCCTCGACAGATCTGGACGAGCTGATCGCTCGCGACGACATTGACCTTTTCATCATCGCCCTGCCCAACGAAGAACACTTACCGGTTGGACTGAAACTGGCAGCGGCGCGCAGAAATCAGGTGTGCACCAAACCGCTGGGCCGAAATCGTGATGAAGCACGACAGTTGCGCGACGCTGCGGTGGCATCCGGCGCCATGCACGGCTATGGAGAGACTGAGGTCTTCGCGCCCGCGATAATCAAGGCGAGACAGACCATCGAGAGCGGGGGACTTGGCAGAGTCCTCTGGGTGCGGTCGCGCGAGTCGCACAGCGGTCCGCACAGTGCCCACTTCTGGGACGTCAGCCTGGCCGGCGGTGGCGCCATGCTCGACCTTGGATGCCATTGCATCGAAGCAGCCCGTTACTTCTTCGGAAAGGACGATAGGATCCTGGAGGTGCTGGCGTGGGGAGCCACCCTGGTCCATGGCGAGCGCACTAAGGCCGAAGACAATGCGCTCCTCGTGCTACGGTTCGCCAGCGGAGGAATTGCTCATTGCGAGATGTCCTGGACGACGAAGGGCGGGCTGGATCTTCGTAATGAAATTCACGGCTCAGAGGGCAGCGTGTTTACGGATGTCACGCGCATGACGCCTATCACCGCTTTCACTACGAAAGGGGCGGGTTACGTGGTCGAGAAGGCCGATATCGATCTCGGCTGGACCAAACCCCTTCCCGAGGAAGCATTCACCTACGGATACCAGGGCGAGATGAAGCACTTTGTGGAATGTCTGCGACACGGACGGCAGCCTCGAGAGACCTACGAGGATGGGTACGTGGTGAATTGCATTCTCGATGCTGGTTATCGTTCCATGCGCGAGCGAGCCTGGACTCCGGTGGAATTGTAAATTGCCGCTTCCGTCGATTCGTCCGGGACGGCGCCACCCCAATCGGCCGGAAAACAAAACTACTTCGAGAATTGCGTTACGCTCAGAACATTTCCATCGGGATCCTTGAACCACGCAATGCGCGCACCGCTGGGCGAGTTCCAGATGCCGCGCGTATCCGCATCATTCACACCCTTGTAGCGTTGGAACTCGACGCCCGCTGGCGTTAGCCTGTCGACGGTGCCCTCGATGTCTTCGACTCGCCAGCCCAGGACGGTGAACTGCTGCGGCTTCAATTCGTGAACGGTCGTCACGCGCAGCATAATGCCGTTTGCATCGAAGACAAGCGCGAACGGCTTTTCATCGGCGAGCAGACGAAGACCCAAAACGCCTTCATAGAATTCGCGAGCTTTTGCGGGGTTGGTGGTGGGAGCGAACGCGACCAAATCGCTCCCGCCAAGAATGGAATCACTCATCTTCTCTTGCCTCAGCCGCATTTTTGCTGCGCGGTCGCGCCAATAGCAAGAGATTTTTCTGGATGCCACTCTGCGCGGCGGCGCAAAGCCGCTACGCTCCCTGCACAACCAGGTCCTGAGAGAGCTTGAAATGCACAATCGACTCTGCCGGAATATCCAGATCGCGATTGCCCGTCAGTCCCGCGCCTGCGGTTCCCGCGCCCGCGCCCGCCAGGCCTCCAATCAGCAGCCCGGTGCCGCCAGACGCGATTCCGCCGATCAGCATGCCGAGACCCGCGCCGCCGCCGATCATCGCTGCGGAACGCTTGCCTTTGCCTTTCTTGCGCTGCTTCAGGTCCGCGGTGCGCAGCTGGTACTGCGTACCGTTCAGCGTCATCGTGGTCAGGCGAAGCTCCAGAACAGACGCACCCTTGAAGCGGCCGCGTTTGTGCGCTTGGGCAACGACACCCGATACCTGGGTGCCCTTCGGCACAATTGCGATACCGTTGGGGTCAACAACCGGCTCCACAACTTCTCCTGTGAACGCATCCCCGGCGTGGCTTGTCTTCACACTGATGCGCTGGTCGATACGGATCGCGAGATTCGTGCCGGCCTGGATCGTAGCCTTCACAGGCCCGGCAGGAGACGGCTTGCCGGCCGATTCCGAAGCATCGTTTGGCGCGGCGCCTTGCGCCTGGGCGTCAGGCTGGTTCGGATCGCCTCCCAGCGAAGTCACCTTCGGATCCTGCGCAGCCGGAACCGGTTCGCCAGGCGCTGGAGGCGTCGTGGTTGTCGACATCGCTACGGTCGTTTGCCCCTTTGCCGGCGGCTGCACCACCGTTGTCGTCGTGGTCCCTGCCTTATCGACGGCGACGACCTGCTGCGGCTGGCCGGTAGTTGCGGCCTGCTTCTTCGCCTGGTCGATTGCCTTGTCCATCTTCGATTCGCACGCCGTAAGCGCCACCGTGAGAGCGAGCGCCAGCACTGACGCGCGTCCTCCTGTGCGCAAAAAAATGGGAAGAAAACATATCTGTCCTCTTTTCGATTGGATTTGGTGCGAACACAAGGCAACCAGGGCAATGAAGCAGTAATTTAGGGCTGTACTTTCCTCTAGTAGAAGGAAAACAGGCGCGACACGCAAGAGTACCGAAGAGAGGGCCCCTTCAATCTCACGGAAAACCCCGCACTGACTCGACATCAGTACGCAAAGATCCTCAGGAAGCGGGGCAGGATCGCCGAGGACCTCGACCTGTGACGGCTGAGGCAGCTACCGCGAGGTCGCTATCGATTCAGGGTGGTATTCAGCTCATGGGGAACAAGATTCTTCTTCGAACCGCACCATCGGACCACCTGCTCGGCGAGATGGGCGAAGCATGTCCCCGGACCGACAGTATCCGGACACTTGCTGTCGAGAATCCGATCGATCCAACGATCAATGTCCTCGATTTCCCCTTCGTTAAACACGGAAGGGTCCCTCAGATGCTCGCGGAGGAACTGACACAAAATCGTATGGTCCTGATCGAAATTGGCATTACCGTTTTTATATGCCTCTTCGCTCAATCTGCCGATGGCGCGAATCAACTCTCCCTGCACGGTTTTGGCTTGTCCGAAGGGCGGCACGAGCTCGGCCCAGAGGCGCTTGAACTCGGACTGCCACGGCGTAGGCATTTATCGACGCCCGAACCCGCGCGGCCGCGTGGGCGGCGTAACCGGCAAATGAGTCTTGCCTTCCGGATACACGACGAGGAAGCGTTCCGGCCCCTCTCCTGAGCTGGCCGTCTCCACACCGGAAAGGTCGCGAAACGCCAGGTGCAGCAGCCGGCGCTCACGGCTGTTCTGCGGCGGAAAAGCATAAGGGACACCCGACTTGCGCACCTTCTCGGCCGCCACTTCAGCAGACATCCGCAGTTCCTGGGCACGCAGGGCCTTGAAGTTGCCCGCATCGAAACTGACCAGGTCGTGCTCCCGGGCGTCGAGGCGCAACATTTGCGCAGCGATCGTTTCCAGGGACCGCAGCAATTCCCCGTTGTGCTGGGTCAGAAGCTGCGTATCGGCGCCGCCCAACTCCACGTAGATCACCCGCGCCTCCAGACCCTGGGGGTCACGCGCTCCATCGCCCGCGGTAATGCGGTATTTCAGACGCATCCCGCCCAGCTTGTTAAGGGAAGCAAGGAAAGTTGCGATTTTCTGTGCAGCCTGCTGCAGGTCGGCAATTGGCATAACGGAACAGTATCGCAGAGCAGACCGGGGTAATGCGCGCGGAAATCGCGTGATTAAGGCTTTCGGCTGATTCGCTTGTAAAACGTAGTCAGGCCTCCCGGACTCCCGGCGTCAGGTACTCCGGGCCGACCGGATCTATGACGGATTCCGCCACGATACGGTCGATCTCATCCATGGTTTCGGCGTCCAGCTTCCAGCCCATAACGCCGCTGACCGCATCGAGCTGATCAGGCCGCTTGGCACCCCATAGCGCAACCGAGACGCCAGGCCGGTCCAGCACCCATCGGGCCGCCAGTTCGATGATGGACTTCCCAAACCGCTCGCGCGCCAGCGCAGTCAGCCGGTCCACCGCGGTCATGTACTGGCTGAATCGCGGCTCCTGGAACTTGGGATCGACGGTGCGAATATCTCTCTCCTCGAATTTCATGCCGCGCCGCACGCGGCCGCCAAGCAGACTGCGGCAAAGTGAACTGTAGGTCAGCACGGCAACTCCGATTGGCCGCGCACCAGGGCAGTATCTCCGCATCGATATCGCGCTCGAAGATGTTGTAAGGCGGCTGGTCCGAGGCAAGTGGCGCCACGCCTCCGAAACTCCTCCATCTGCAGCACACCGAAGTTGCTGACGCCGAGCGCCCTCACTTTGCCCGCAGATTGGAACTCCGCCAGCACCCCTGCGACTTCGGCCACCGGCATCACCGTATCCGGCCAATGCACCTGGTAAAGGTCGATATAGCTTGTTCCCAGCCTTCGCAGGCTGTCCTCAAGCTCGCGCCTCAGCCGCAACGGCGTGGAGTTGGCATACACGCCCTTTTCGTTCCAGTCGAGACCCGCCTTGGTCGCAATGTAAAAGGAATCGCGGTTCCCGTGCCGGCGCATCGCCTCGCCGACCAGTTCCTCGGCCCGCCCCCGCCCGTAGATCGGCGCCGTATCGATCAGGTTGATGCCGCGATCAATCGCACCCAGGATCGTCGCAAGGGCGGCCTCTGCATCCACCGCTCCCCATTCCGATCCCCCAATGGCCCACGTGCCTAGACCCACCCGCGAAACTTCAACGCCTGCTACTCTTGTCGTTTCCATGCAGAAATATCTTAAGCGCAGCGACCGATTCCAGACTTAATTCACCGCAGCAACATCCAAGACTCAGGAGAAATTAAGGTTTCGTTCTTATGATTCTCTATGTGCCGAAGGGCTTCCAACCGAATGTTGTCCTGATGTCCCCATGGCGTGTTTGCCTGCTTGCTGGGTGTTTCCTCGCCGCACTCGGAGACTCCGCAAGAGCGCAGACGACTGTTCAGGCGGATCCGCAACAACCTTCGGCAGCGACGACCCCAGGTTCAATCTCGCTGGAAGAAGCCCTGAAACGCGCGCAGGCCAACGAACCTAACTTCGCCACTGCGCTCGCCGACAGCCGGGTTGCGGGGCTCGACAAATCCATTGCCCGCGCCGGACTGTTGCCCAGTGTCACGTATCACAACCAGGCGCTCTACACACAGCCCAATGGGCAAGGCCAGGGCGTCAACTCGCAAACTTTCAAATTCATCGCCAATAATTCGGTCCACGAATACGCCAGCCAGGCCGTGATCAATGAAGACATCGGCCTCGCGCAGATCTCTGCGGTGCACCGCGCCGATGCCGCGGCTGCGGTCGCCTTGGCCGAACTCGAGATTGCGCGTCGCGGTCTCGTCGCTACCGTTACCGGCCTTTACTACGGCCTCGCAGCGGCCGATAAAAAAGTTTCCATTGCCCAGAGCGCAGCGGATGAAGCTGCGGCATTTACAAAACTGACCACTCAGCGCGAACAGGCCCGCGAAGCCGCTCACGCCGATACCGTGAAGGCTCAGCTCGAGCAGCAGGGCCGCGACCGTGAGTTGTCCGATGCGAAGTTGAACGCAGACAAGGCGCGCCTTGAACTCGGCGTGCTTCTCTTCCCCGATCCGCGCACGCCCTACAACATCACTGTGGCGGAAGCGCCCACCGGTCTCGCTTCCCGTGACGAAGTCAACCAGCTTGCAGCGAAGAACAACGCCGAACTCAAGAGCGCGATGGCAGCGCTCGAGGTAAGCAAAGCCGACGTTGTCGCGGCACGCGCCGCTTACCTGCCTACCCTGGGGCTCAATTACACCTATGGCATCGACGCACCCCAGTTCGCCACCTACGGGCCCACCGGCGACAACGGCATGAAGGTCGGCAACCTTGGCTATTCCGCCATGGCGACCCTCGATCTCCCGGTGTGGGACTGGCTGGCTACCCAGCACAAAGTCAAGCAGAGCGAAATCAGGCGCGATGAAGCGAAGGTGGTGCTCACCGCAACCCAGCGCCGCCTCATCGCGCAACTCGAAGAGTCCTACGCAGAAGCGGAGGCCGCGCGCGCTCAGCTCAGCTCACTCGATGCCAGCGCGACCACCGCCGCCGAGAGCCTTCGCCTGGCCAAGCTTCGTTATACAGGCGGCGAAGCCACGGTGCTGGAGGTCGTGGATGCGCAGGCGGCCTTTATCACCGCCGAGAACGCGCGTGAAGATGGACGAGTGCGCTACGAAACCGCTCTCGCACAATTGCAAACCCTGACCGGAAAAATGTGAACCGATGAACGAACCCGCTTTGGCTGCACGCAATCGCCGCATCCGCAAAGAAAAACGCGCCTGTCGCGCGCTCCTCGCCGCCCTGCTTCCAATGCTTGTTTTCGCCGGATGCAAGAAAGAAGAGACGCCCGCGCCTGAGGTCACGGTCCAGGCCGAGAAGCCGGAGCAAGGCGCCATCTCCGAGCACATCGTTGCAGATGCGATCCTTTTCCCGCTTGCCCAGGCGGCCATCCAGCCGAAGATCAACGCACCGGTCAAAAAATTCTATGTGCAGCGCGGAGAAAAGGTGAAGGAGGGCCAGCTTCTTGCCGAACTTGAAAATGCTGACCTCGCCGGAGCCGCGCAGGACAACAGAGGCTCCTACGAAGCGGCACAGGCCGCCTACGCAACGGCTACGAAAGCACAGGTTCCCGAGGATGTGCAGAAAGCTGAACTCGACTATGCACAAGCCAAGGCCAATCTCGATCTGAACACCAGCATCGTCAACAACCGCAAGCAGCTCTTCACCGAAGGCGCCATCCCCGGCCGCGATCTTGATACCGCGCAGGCCGCGCTTGTCCAGGCGCAAGCCGCATTCGACACCGCTGCGAAGCACTTGAATTCCATGCAGAACGTGGGTCGCGAGGCCGAACTCAAAACCGCGAAGGGACAACTTACCTCCGCGGAAGGAAAATACAAAGCAGCGGCCGCGCAGGTCAGCTTCTCCGAGATTCGCAGCCCCATCAACGGGGTCGTTACCGATCGCCCTCTCTACGCGGGTGAAACTCCTGCGGCAGGCGCTCCCCTGCTCACCGTGATGGATACATCGTCATTGGTCGCCAAAGCGCACATCGCGCAGAGCCTGGCGCAGCGTATGAAAATCGGCGATGAGGCAACACTCTCCGTTCCCGGTGTTACCGACCCTGTTCCCGCCAAGGTCATGCTCATCAGCCCCGCGCTCGACCCCGGCAGCACGACCGTGGAGATATGGCTGAAGGCCGACAACAAAAAAGGCGCACTGAAGGCTGGTACGCCCGTGAAAGTCTCGATCACCGGCCGCACCGTTGAGAATGCGCTCAAGGTTCCCACGTCCTCAATCCTCACAGGTCAAGACGGGGAGAAGTCCGTAATGGTGATTGGCGCGGACAACGCCGCGCACAAGAAGACCGTGCAAACCGGGATACAGGACGGCGACGATATCCAGATCACCCAGGGTCTGGCTGCAAACGACATGGTCATCACTACCGGTTCCTACGGATTGGATGAGGGCACCAGGGTCAAGGCCGGCAAGGGTGATGAAGACGAGAAGCCTGCAGCCGACAAGGGAGGCGACAAGAGCTGATGGCGATCGCCACCCAGACACCTCCCGCGCGCGAAGAATCTTTCCGGCTCACGCGATTCACGCGGCCCATCTTTTTCTTCGCCATCGTACTCACGATTGCCGGCATCTACGCGGCCCTGCAGGTGCCCATCTCTGTCTTTCCGCAGACAAATTTTCCGCGCGTCGTGATCGGCGTCGATAACGGCGTGATGCCGGTTGAGCAGATGGAAGTCACGGTTACCCGCCCCATTGAAAATGCAGTGAATTCCATTCCGGGCCTGGTCACCGTGCGCTCCACCACTAGCCGTGGTTCGGCCGAAGTGAGCCTCTTCTTCGATTGGAACGAGGACATGTACCGTGAGCTGCAGCTAACGGAATCGGCACTGGGGAAAGTGGACATTCCGCAGACAGCAAAAATCTCCATCAACCGTCTCACCTTCGCGACTTTTCCCATTCTTGGCTACAGCCTCACCTCCGATAGCGTTCCGCAGACGCAGCTATGGGAACTGGCGACCTACGACCTGAAACCGCCTCTCAATCGCGTGCTTGGTGTAAGCACCGTGACGGTGCAGGGCGGCCAGGTGCCCGAATACCACGTGACTCCCGACCTCGCCCTTCTTGCCGCGAACGGCATCACCCTCACCGACCTCGTCAATGCCATTCAAGCATCCAACATCATCGACTCGCCTGGACTCTACGAGGCGAATCACCAGTTGATTCTTGGCCTGGTAGGCGCGCAGGTGCACAACGAGGATGAACTGCGTCAGCTCGTAGTCAAGACCACCGCCGCCGGCGCGCCGGTCCGAGTGGCCGACGTGGCCAGCGTTGATAAAGCAACGCAGCCGATCTACACCACGGTCACGGCAAACGGTAAAAATGCTGTTCTGATCAGCGTCGCCAGGCAACCGGACTCGAATACCGTGACCGTTGCCGATGCGGTAGACGCGCAGCTGCAGCAGCTTCGCCAGAAACTTCCGCCGGGCGTGAAGCTCGAGCCTTTTTACGACCAGTCACAACTGGTGCGCGACGCCATCTCGAGCGTGCGCGACGCCATCTTCATCGGCCTTATTCTGGCGTGCCTCATCCTCTTCGTGTTCCTGCACGATTGGACATCCTCTCTGATCGCCGGACTCGTCATTCCCGTCACCGTAGCCGTGACCATCCTCGTCCTGTGGATCATCGGGCAAAGCTTCAACCTGATGACCCTTGGCGGACTCGCCGCGGCCATCGGCCTGGTCATCGACGACGCCATCGTGGTGGTCGAGAACATCGTCATGCATCGCGACAGCGGCGAGTCGCGCGCCGGCTCCGTACAGAAGGCCCTCAAAGAAATCACGATTCCCCTGATCGGCTCGACCATCACTCCGGTGGTTGTGTTCCTGCCTCTCATCTCGACCACCGGCGTCACCGGCAGCTTCTTCCGCGCGCTCGCTGTAACCATGACCGCCGCGCTGCTCACATCGCTGCTGCTCGCCCTCACATGGACTCCGGGTCTGAGTCTGGTCCTTCTGCGTCAACGAGGCAGCGAAGCGGAGGGTCAGCGCGATCACGCCGCCGGCCGGCTTCTTACCCGGGTGCTGCACGTGCACCACCGCGTGCTGGATTGGGCGCTCGCAAAGCCGCTCTGGCTCGGCCTTGCGTGCCTGCTGCTCGTCATCGGAACATGGTTTGGATATCAGGCGCTCGGCTCCGACCTGCTGCCTGAAATGGACGAGGGCGGATTCATCCTCGACTACTTCACCCCGGCGGGCAGTTCTCTGACGGAGACGAATCGCGTGCTTCAACATGTCGAGCGCATTCTCCGTTCGGAGCCCGAGGTTGAAAACACCTCGCGACGTACGGGCTTGCAACTCGGACTGGCAGCCGTCACTGAAGCCAACCGGGGCGATTTCACGGTCAAGCTCAAATCGAAGCGCAGCCGCGGCATCGACGAGATCATGGACGATGTGCGCCAGAAGATCAAATCCAGCTGAGCCCGAGCTGGACGTCGAGTTCGTTCAGGTGTTGCAGGATATGATCGGCGATCTTTCCAATGCGCCCGAACCGATACAAATCAAGATCTTTGCCGATGACGAGGCTGCACTGACTCAGTTGGGCCCGCGTGTTGGCAGCGCGATTGAGAAGATTCCCGGCGTCGTTGATGTGCAGAACGGCATTGAAGACACCATCAGCGGACCCGCAACCAACTTCCAGGTTAATCCGACCGTGGCAGCTCGGCTGGGCTTCACGCCAACCGAAATCTCAGAGGACGCTACGTCGATTCTCGATGGCCTTCCGGCGACCAACCCTCTGATCACCAACGGCCGCCCTTACACCATTCGCGTCCGTCTCAGCGACGATCATCGCCAATCGCTCGATGCCATCCAGAACACCGTCTTCAACAGCGCGTCAGGCCACACCGCGTCGCTCGGCTCGCTCGCATCCATCCAGCAGCTCCCACCACAGAATGAAATACTCCGCGAGAACCTGCAACGCAACGTCGTCGTCACCGGGCGCCTGGAAGGATCCGACCTCGGCACGGCAATCAAGAAGGTTCAGCAGACAGTACAGGGTCTTCACCTTCCACCGTCTGTGCGCGTCATCTACGGCGGTACCTACGAGGAGCAGCAGAAATCATTTCGTGACCTTCTGAAGGTGTTGATGCTCGCTCTCGCACTGGTCTTCGGCGTCCTGCTCATAGAATTCCGCAACTTCCCTGCTCCCATCGCGATCCTCACCTCGTCCGTGTTGTCGATCTCCGGCGTGATCCTGGCGCTGCTCATCACGCACACCACCTTCAATGTGGCGTCCTTCATGGGACTCATCATGGTGATCGGCATCGTCGCAAAGAACGGAATCCTCCTGCTCGACGCTGATGAAAAGTTCCGGGCAGAAGGTGCATCCGCTTCCGACGCGATGATCAACGCCGCCCAGCGCCGCCTCCGGCCCATCGCCATGACCGCCATCGCCGCCGTCTGCGGCATGCTGCCGCTGGCATTCGCACTCGGCGCGGGCTCGCAGATGCTGCAGCCGCTGGCTATCGCCGTCATCGGCGGCTTGCTGATTTCCATGGTTCTGAGCCTTGTCGTCACGCCCGTCGTTTACTTCCTGCTTACGAAGAATCGCCAGCCGCAGGAACAACTCACGTAAATCGGGTAAACAGGAGTGGTCGATTCCGAGACCTGGAATGAACCTTCATCTCTCAGAGAATCTCTGATGTCACAATAAAGACATGGTTACCGAGCCCCTCAAACTTACTGCCGCCGAGGCCCGCCTCCTCGGAGCGCTTGTCGAAAAGGAAGTCACCACACCTGACTACTACCCTCTCAGCCTGAACGCATTGATGAACGCCTGTAACCAGCGTTCCAATCGTGAGCCGGTAATGGATCTCGACGAGGACGACACGCGCCAGGCGCTGCGCTCACTTGAAGACAAGCAGCTTGCGGGCCGCGCGCGCAGTGCCGACGGCCGCGTCACCAAGTATGAGCATTGGCTGGGCGAGGCCTTCAACTTCAGCCGCGCTGAGACTGCGTTGATGTGCGTTCTGCTTCTCCGCGGGCCGCAAACTCCGGGTGAATTGCGCGGGCGCACGGAACGACTGCATGCATTCGAAGAAATCAGCGACGTAACAGGCGCGCTGCAGAAGCTGATGGACCGCGAGCCATCGCTGGTGGCGCTGCTTCCGCGGCAGGCTGGCGCGCGCGAGTCCCGTTATGCGCACTTGCTCTCCGGCCCGATTGAATCGATACAGATACCGGCTGGAACAGCGTCCGCTCCAGCGTCCACCGCACTCCCGGTTGACCAGGAAGAGCGGATTGCACAGCTCGAGTCCACCGTGGCGGAACTCCAGCGGGAAGTCGCCGCACTCCGGGAAAAAATCGACAGTTTGCTTGGTTAATGGGAAGTTGTCAGCCCGGCACCCTAGATCAGCTCGTAACCCGCGAACCAATAGCCGATCTCAAACTTTGCGGTCTCCTCGGCGTCAGACCCGTGAATTGCGTTCGCCTGTATCGATTCCGCATACTTCTTCCGGATCGTGCCTTCCTCGGCATTGGCTGGATTGGTTGCTCCCATCAGGGCGCGAAGGTCGGCGATGGCGTTATCCTTCTCCAGCACCATTAAAAAGAGCGGACCCGACGACATGAAGTCGCAAAGCTCATTGAAGAACGGCCGCTGCGCGTGCACGTAGTAGAAACCCTGCGCCTGCGCTTTAGAGATGGACTGCTTCCGGATCGACACGATTTTGAATCCGGCCTTTTCGATGTCCGCCAGGATGGCTCCGGCATATCCATTCTTTATCGCGTCCGGCTTGACGATGCTGAAAGTGCGTTGCGCCACTCGTACGACTCCTCAAATTGATCTTTGCCCATTTACGATTGTACTGGCTGCTTCCCGGCGGCCGGTCCGAATCACCGATGAATCTGCTAGGCTTTCGCCATGTGCCGTTTCCCTTCAGCACTTTTTCTGCCCGTCATTGGCCTCATTCCAATCCTTAGCGCCGCTCCCTCCACCGCCCAGGATGAGAGCGTCTCCACGCAGACCTCCATCGAACTGCGCGTCTTCGACTCTTCGCTGATCGACAGATCGGTCAACCCGTGTGAGAACTTCTATCACTTCAGCTGCAATGGCTGGTTCAAGCGCAACCCGCTTCCGCCCGACCAGACCAGCTATGGCCGCTTTACGGAACTCCATGAGCTGAACAGCCTTCATCTCAAGAAGATCCTTGAGGACGCCTCGAAGCCAGATCCGAATCGCACAGCCAACGAGCAGAAAATTGGCGATGAGTACGCAAGCTGCATGGATACAGCCGCCATCGGCAAGCTCGGCCTTACGCCCATCCAGCCCGAGCTCGACCGTATCGCCGCGCTGCAAAAGTCCGACGAGCTGCCCGTACTCCTTGCTCATCTGCATGCCATCGGCGTGAATGCATTTTTCGATATTGGCTCCAGCTCCGACTTCGCGGATGCCAACCAGGTGATCACTTTTTATGGAGCCGGGGGTCTCGGCCTGCCCGAGCGCGATTACTATCTTCGGACTGATGCAAAATCCATCGAACAACGCAAGCAGTACATAGAACATGTCCGCGCGATGTTCATGCTTGCAGGCGAACCCGAAGCACAGGCTGTCAAAGACGCCAACACCGTACTGGCCATCGAGACTCGCCTCGCGCGAGCTTCCCTTCCGGTCACCGAAACGCGTGACCCGCAGAACCTGAATCACCCCACGAGTGTGGCAAAGCTTTCGAAGGAACTGACGCATTTCTCTCTGGCAGACTACGTCGAATCGGCACATGCGCCCACCAGCGGCAAGGCGAACAATATGGAGCCCAAATTCTTTGTCGAGTTCAATGCGCTCCTGGCCGATACACCCATTGACCAGATCCGCATCTACCTGCGTTGGCACCTGCTTCACGCCTATGCCGGCACCAGCATGCCGGAAGACTTTGAAAAGGAAAACTGGAACTTCTACTCCCACATCCTCAATGGCGCAGAGAAGCAGCAGGAGCGCTGGAAACGCTGTACCAGCCGCATTGATCGTGAGATGGGCGAAGCCCTGGGCCAGGTTTATGTCGCCAAATACTTTCCCCCGGCGGAAAAGCAGGAGGCGCTCGAAATGACGCTGGCCATCGAGCAGGCGATGGATAAGGACATCGACTCCCTCGACTGGATGAGCTCTGCCACCAGGGAACATGCGAAGGAAAAGCTCAAGACAGTAATGAACAAGATCGGCTATCCCGACAAGTGGCGCGACTACTCAAAGCTCGTCATCATTCGCGGCGATGCCCTGGGCAATCAGGAGCGTGTCCGGCAATTCGATTTCAATCGCGACCTCGCCAAAATCGGTAAACCGGTCGACCGGGGTGAATGGGAAATTTCGCCTCCGACGGTAGACGCCTATTACGATGCGCAGCAAAACAACGTCAATTTCCCGGCCGGGTACTTTCAGCCTCCCTTCTACAGCAGCAAAGAAGACGACTCGGCCAACTACGGCGATATGGGATCGACGATCGGCCACGAACTCACCCACGGCTTCGATGATGAGGGCCGGCAGTTCGACAAGGACGGCAACCTCAAAGACTGGTGGACGAAACAGGATGAAGCCGGATTCAATCAGAAGGCGCAGTGCATGATCGACCAGTACAGCGCCATCGAAGCGGTTCCGGGTGTGCATATCAATGGCAAGCTCACGCTCGGCGAAAACCTCGCGGATCTCGGAGGGTTGTGGCTGGCGTGGCTCGCCTGGCAGGATAAGGCACAGGCCGAACACATCGACATGGCCGCGAAAACGGATGGCTATACGCCCGAGCAGCGCTTCTGGATCGCGTACGCTCAGCAATGGTGCACGCAGACCCGGCCGGAACAACTGCGCAGCCAGGCTCAGACCGACCCGCACTCGCCCGACGAGTACCGCGCCAACTCCGTTCTGCAGGACCTGCCCGAGTTCGCCCGAAGCTTCAACTGCAAGCTGCCGGACAAAATGGTGAGCCCGAAACCCTGCCGCGTCTGGTAGGAGATGACCGAAGTATCGAAATGATCAATATGTTCAATCCGTAGCGCGCTCAGGAGCCGCGGAAGTGTGATACGGATTGGAAGAGATTCTCACCCCATGAACTCCGAGCAGAAACTAGCTTCCAATCCGGCTTCGACCAGCAATGCGACTTTTTTTGATCGAGAGATCGGCTGGCTGCGCGCAAATGCTGGCGCCGCATCCTGGATTGCGTTCGTGGTTCTTTGCGCGTTGATTCTCTATCTGATCGTCATCGCCAGGCTTGGAACGGGTCCCATTAACGTCTTCCATAATGACGCGTTCTGGATGCTGGACAACGGCTGGCGCGTGCTCAATGGCCAGGTTCCCCATCGGGATTTCTATTCGCCGCTCGGGCCGCTCGAGTACGGAATACTTGCCGGCGGAATGTTGTTGGCAAAGGGAAGCGCGCAGGGACTCTCGATCGGATTTGCAGCCTTCGGTTTCGTTGTCGGTGTGTGGGGATGGCTTCTCGCCAGGCAGCGCCTGCCGGCACTATTCGCCGTCCTGGTCACCGCCTGGCTGGTCTTCACTGCCATCTCTCCCACACCGCTCGGCTTCACAGCACAGTACCTGACCTGCGCAATGATCCATAACCGGCAGGGCTATGCGCTGCTTGGCATCGTCCTCGTGGAATGTGCATTCGCAAACGAGAAGGCCCGCTTTTGGGGTGGCTTCTCAAGCGGCGCAGCGTTCATTCTGCTCGGATTTCTCAAGCTGAACTTTTTTGGCGTCGCCGGCCTGATGCTTCTCGCCTCGGCGCCGTTTACAAAAGTCGAGCTCCCGCGTCTCGGCGGGCTCCTCGCAGGCGCAGCCGGAGTCATCGCGGCCTTTGCGCTCTACCCTCATTTCTCCCTTACTGCCTTCATTGCCGACATGCAGTTCGTGCTGCATGCTCACGCCCCGCTGAGCATTGCCTCAACCCTGGCCGAAACGGTCACATGCGCAAAATCTGGAGGCGTCTGGCTCGTCATTGCGATGATGGCGGCAATCATGGCGATGCGGCGCCCGGATCAGCGTTGGAGTCGTCAAACGCTGATCTTTGCAATGCTGACTCTCATTGTTCTTGCATCCGGCCCTTTGTTCCTTCAAACGAACAGCCTTGAGAATCGATGCTTGCTCGCCTCGCTCTGGATCATCATCCTGCTCGACCAGGTTTGCGCAATTCATCCGCTCGCTAAAGAAAAGCTGATCACCGTGGTACTGATCGCCCTCTCCATTGGAAGCATCGCAACGGATCTCGGGTCGAATCTCGCCAGTACCTTCAGCCTGGTTAGCTATCAGTCTCCCGATGTGAAGGCGGCGGGAGTTCGCATTCCCGCATACGGCATGGAAAACGTGCGCCTCTACGATTCCACTTCGTTTTATGACAAGGTAAGAGCCGGCGACGGTGATGGCACTTACTACGCGAACTGCTTGAACGACGGACTGTCACTGCTCAGGAATCAATCTAGTCCGAATGAATCAATTCTCGTGCTGGGATTCATCAATCCTTTCTCCTATCTGCTGCAGCGCAAACCGGCAGAGGGCGGCAGCTCGTTCCTGATGCTGCCCACGTCCCTGACCGAAACCCACATGCCTCCAGTGGACCGGGTCTTCGGTAATGCTGACCTGATGATGCTCCCCGATTACGAAGGCACGCACCGCGCCAGCGACCAGTTCATTCAGGCTTACTATCGCGGCTACCTGCTGCAGAATTTTCACTTCGTCGCGAAGTCACAGTACTGGTCGCTCTATCGCCGAAATCGGCAATAGTGCGAATCTCTCCCGCTAAATAAGCAGATCCCTTGCCTCGCGCCACAATGAATTCGCAATGTCTCCCGCAGGTGCTACACGCGCCAGCTTCGCCGCCTGCCCGGCCCACATCTGCATGCGATCTGTTTTGCCGTCTTTCGACGCGGCTTCGCGCATCGCTCGCGTCAAACCTCGTTGCAGCGGATACGGCGCAGGCTGTGGCGCATCCGGAGCAGCCGATGCGCGTGCAAACTCATTCGCCACGCCACGTCCCGGCCGCCCGGTAAAGGCTCTCGTAATCATGGTCCCGTCGGCTTCCGTGCTGCCCAGCGCATTGGCCCATAATTGGTTCAGCTTCGCTTCAGGACTGCGCAGAAACCCGGTTCCGATCATCGCCGCGCTCGCTCCGAGCATCAAGGCTGCGGCCACTCCACGCCCATCGGCAATGCCACCCGTCGCGATCACCGGCACAGAAACTGCGTCGACAAGCTGAGGCAGCAGCGCGAACAATCCAACCATCCGCCGCTCCGCTTCGCCCGCATCAAACCCGCCTCGATGCCCGCCAGCCTCCATTCCCTGCGCGATGATGGCATCGGCCCCGTGCGGCTTCCGCAGCCTTCGCCTCGGCAACGGTGGTCGCCGTTGCAAACCACAGAATCCCCCGCGCCTTCATCTCCCGAACAAACTCTGGCGCGTACAGCCCCATGATCGACGAGATCGCTTTCGGCCGCGCCTCCAGCATCGCCCTACACTGCGCGTCAAAGTCCGGCAGCATACCCTCCGCTGCACTTTCCGGCACCTCAGGCCCCCACTGGGCGAGGTACTCGCGCTGCCGCCGCTCCAACTCCGCATCGCGCTTCGGTGGAGGCCCGGGTATCCAGAGATTGATCTGGAATTCGCCCTGGCTCTGCGCGCGAAACTCCGCGCACCATGTTGCAATCTCCTCGGGCTTCATCAGCAGCGCGCCGCACGCCCCCATTCCACCCGCGTTCGCCACCGCAATCGAAAGAGACGGCGGGCACGCTCCCGCCATCGGCGCCAGCAAAACCGGCAAACGAATGCCCAGCCGCGCCGCGAATGCTTCCGCACGCGCAACCGGCTTATGAGGTTCTTCATGCGAGTCCCTCCGCGAAGCGATTTGCATCTTTCGGTTTTCAGACCACGAAAGCCCACCTCACGGTGGGCCTTGCTTTTTTCTAGCTGACGGCTGAAAGCTGAAAGCTAGCCTTTTCCAATCACCTTCGCCAGCGTCTCACCGATCTCCGCAGGCGAAACCACCACGTGAATCCCTGCCTCGCGCATGGCCTTCATCTTGCCGGCTGCCGTGCCTTCGCCACCGGAGATGATAGCGCCCGCATGCCCCATGCGACGTCCCGGAGGAGCGGTCTGGCCCGGCAATGAATCCCACCACCGGCTTCTTCACATGCTCCTTCACAAACGCGGCCGCAGCCTCTTCATTGGTCCCGCCGATCTCGCCGATCATGATGATGGCCTCGGTATCAGGATCGTCATTCAGCAACCGCAGTGCATCGATGTGCGTCGTCCCGATGATTGGATCGCCGCCAATGCCGATCGCCGTTGACTGCCCGATGCCGCGCTGCGTCAACTGGTGCACGGCCTCGTAGGTCAGCGTGCCTGATCGCGACACGATCCCGACGCTGCCCTCCTTGTGAATGCGCCCCGGCATGATGCCGATCTTGGCCTTGCCCGGCGAAATCACTCCCGGGCAGTTCGGCCCGATCAGCCGCGATTTCGAGTTCTTCAGCTTGGCCCACACCTTCACCATATCCAGCGTAGGAATGCCCTCGGTGATGCACACGATCAGCGGAATCCCCGCGTCCTCGGCCTCGAGAATCGCATCGGCCGCAAATGGCGGCGGCACGAAAATCATCGTGGCGTTCGCGCCCGTCTGCTTCACAGCATCAGTCACGGTGTTGAACACTGGCCAGCCTTCATGCGTTGTGCCGCCTTTGCCCGGCGTAACTCCACCCACAACCTTGGTTCCGTACTCCGCGCAGCCGAGGGCGTGAAACGTGCCTTCCTTGCCCGTAATTCCCTGCACGATGAGCCGCGTATCGTTGTTGACTAAAACAGACATTAGCTTCTAGCTTCTAGCTCTCAGCTTTGACCTCGCCTTTAAGCGATTTCGAATAAACGCACCCAACATCTTTGAACCTTTCAAGCAGAATGCTTCGCTTTTTCAATTGCTGCCACGTTCCCAATTTCCAATCTTTGACCAGGATAAGTTGAGTTTGATCTTCGAAAGTAGAACCTTACGCGATCCCGAGAAATTGCCGGAATTCGCCATCTGAACCCCGTCCTCGTCCTTCAGCGATATTGCTCGCGATCGATACGCTCGCCCGTCGCAATTGCGAAATGAGCCCGTAAATTCTTCCGGTCGGGAAACGCTTCGTAAACGATAAACACCTCCGCCAACTCCATCGCACGTTGCCAAACCGTAAAATCCTGAAAGTTCTGAGGCAATTTGACATCCCTTCACTTCGAGTCACTTCATCTAGCTGAAAGCTGATAGCTGAGAAGCTGAGTAGGCTGTCAGCCCTTCGCGGCGGCCACGACAAGTTCCGCGGCCTCCTTCATCGTTGCTCCCACCTCGAAGTTCAAACCCGATTCCTTCAGAATCTGGCGGCCTTCTTCCACATTCGTTCCCTCAAGCCGCAGCACGATCGGCACCTTCACGTTCAGTTTTTTCGCAGCCGCGACAACGCCAGTCGCCAGCCGATCGACGCGCAGGATGCCGCCGAAAATATTAATGAAGATCGCTTTTACATTGGCGTCGGAAAGCAGAATCTCAAACGCGTGCTCGATCTGCTCCTGCGTTGCCCCGCCGCCCACATCGAGGAAGTTCGCAGGCGATCCGCCGGCGTACTGGATGATGTCCATCGTCGCCATCGCCAGCCCCGCGCCGTTCACCATGCAGGCGATCGTGCCGTCCAGCTTGATGTAGTTCAGCGCGTACTTGCTCGCCTCCACCTCCAGCGGATCCTCTTCGGCCACGTCACGCAGCGCTTTAATGTCCGGGTGCCGGAACAGCGCGTTGTCATCAAAGGTGATCTTCGCATCAAGAGCGAACAGCTTGTCGTCTTTCGTCGTGATGAACGGATTGATCTCTATCAGCGATGCGTCGGTGTCAAGGAACGCCTTGTAGAGGCTTTGGAGAAATGCAACCGCATGGTTGATCTGCGTTGGCTTCAACCCGAGGGCAAACGCCAGCTTCCTGGCCTGCCATGCGCCGAACCCCACTGCAGGATCGATCGCCTCCTTGAAAATTGCCTCCGGAGTCTTCGCCGCCACTTCCTCGATCTCCATGCCGCCGGCCTGCGACGCCATGAAGACCAGCTTGCCGGTCGCGCGATCGAGCACAATGCCGAGATAGAGTTCGCGATCGATTGCCGCGGTCTCTTCGATCAGCAGCCGCTGCACCTTCTGCCCCTGCGGCCCAGTCTGATGCGTAACGAGCTGCATGCCGAGAATGTTTTTCACATGCGTCTCGGCCTCGTCGCGATTGCGCGCCACCTTCACGCCGCCGCCTTTACCGCGGCCGCCCGCATGAATCTGCGCCTTCACCACCACGCCGTTGGCGCCCTCGGCGAAGAGTCTGCGCGCCACTGCGGCCGCTTCCTCCGGCGTGTTTGCCATTTCGCCCTTGGGCACGGCAACGCCATACTTCGCCAGGATTTCTTTTGCCTGATACTCGTGAATTTTCATGTTGGTAGGAACCGCAAGGTCTGCTGATGTGTTCAGGGAATCACCTCTCGAATGCAACTAAAGCCAGTCAGCACGATCGTCCCAGCGGTAACTAGATACTATCTTGCCGCACGACAGGGCCGCAAACCTCGCAATACGCGAAACAGAACTCGCCAATCTGGCGCGCTCGTTCCCGATCACACGTCACCACCCTTTGCTTCGTGGACCGCACGACAAAGCGACTAACCTGATGGGCGAAGAGTCGGCGTAGTACCCAGTTGGCGACCAATCCACCCTCGAGAGCAGAAAATCGCATCATCAGTTGAGAATCGCTTACGGTCGTAAATCAGGAGACACTACCCGAACGCGTATTCAATTCGGAAAGTGCTTCCGAAAGAAAGCAGCCACATCCTCATTGAATTCTCTATGAAAAGCGGCTCTGTCGAAGCCAGGTGGATCAACGCAAACAATCGTGGAATTGGCTGACTTGGCTTCTTTAGAGCAGGGGCAATCAAACGACAGATGTGTCGCGCCGGCAACCAGATGAAATTCAGGCTTTTCTGGGAGATTCATTGCTACCGCAGACACTTCCTGAGGTCTTACTCCCATACCACCCAATTCCGAACTCCACAGTTGAATCGGAACGTGAACGTTTTTCAAGCTCGCCTTGTCCGGAAAGAAATCGACGGGGTCGGCGATGACATACGCTGCAATGCGCGGTTCGTATCCTGAAGCGTGGGGCGGAATCTTGTGATCTTGGATCTGGGCACACATATGTACGACCGGAGGGCACTGGATTACAAGCGTATTGAAATCAGGCGTTCCTCCTGCCAGGACCAGCCCCGTATAGCCGCCGCGCGAAAACCCGAAAAAGCCGATGTGACGCAAATCGAGATCGACGCCTGCGAATGGGCGCCTTTCAAGAAAATCAATCGTTCGCCTAATATCAACGGGTCGAATGAGAAATGCTGAAATATCGTCTGACGTTTTTCCTCCCAAATCGAGTGTGGAGTCTTGCGAATGATTCATGGCTACAACGGCAAAGCCAGCATCAGCCAGAAACTCAGCCGTATCGAAGTGGCTATATCTATCTTCGAACATTCCATGAGAGATCAGGATCAGCGGAAGTCGCTTCCGCGTAACCGGACAATTCTCTATCACGTGCATCGTTGTTGGAATCCCGCTGCGGTCCACAACAATTGCCGGCACTGAACCTCCGCATGGTGTCCAAAGCTCCGCCAAAAGTTTCGGCCCATTGACGTCGGCCGGAATCACAATGTGTCGGATACCTGCCGCCACAGCGATCTGTGGCAGCAACACCATCCCAACGAGGAACGAAACACACATCCAGCCGCAATGCCACCGTTTGAGCAAGCCCGAACCTGAAGTCATTGCCTCCCCGACGAGCGGAAAACTCCGCCAAGTTTCAATTCCATTAGACTCGACATTCTTCCTTCACGGCTTTTCGAGTTGATCATCGAATCCTTGCCGCACGGGATCGAATCCACCTCGCACTCACAGCTATTCACAATGCAACCTTGTTCTTTTGGCTTGCTCTACAGCCGAAAGATAGCGAATCAGTAGGTTCGTTCGCTACGGTTAGGTTAGTCCTCGAAACAGGCTTCAGCCATGTAAGGCGAACAGACTTGTGACGAATCGCGGCCAGCATAAAAGAAGCATGGCGCCTTGCGTGTGCACTCCGCAGACCAGTGAGCTCCGCTGTCGCTTGTCGCGGCAGGCAAGCATCGGTGAAATACCATATTGAAAGCTATGGATTCGCTGAAGACCCTCCTGAAGGCGCTCGCTGAAGACGGCGCGCAACTCACCCGCGAGCAGGCTCGCGACGTGCTCCGCCAGATCCTTGCCGGCGATGTCCCCGACGTCGAAACCGCCGCTCTGCTCACCGTCCTCGCCACGCGCGGCGAACAGGCGCCCGAACTCGCCGGCTTCGTCGACGTGATGCGCGAACAGTCCGTCCCCGTTCCGCTCACCGATGAAGAGCGTGCGGAGCTCGTCGATTGCGTTGGCACCGGCGGCGGCGGGCCCCTTACCTTTAACATTTCCAGCGGCGCTGCACTGGTCGCGGCGGCCGCCGGCGCAAAGGTTGCCAAACACGGCAATCGCGCCGTCACTTCGCTCTGCGGGGCAGCCGACGTCCTGGAAGCACTTGGCGTCCCCATCGACCTCACGCCTGAACTCGCCGTCGAGTGCCTCCGCGAAACCGGATTCGTCTTCCTCTTCGCGCCCCTGTATCACCCGGCGATGAAGTCCCTCGGCCCCCTTCGCCGCGCGCTCGGTTTCCGCACCATCCTCAACCTTTGCGGCCCCCTCACCAATCCCGCCCACGCCCGTATCCAGGTCGTCGGCGTGCTCGCCCCCAGCCGAGTCCTCCTCGTCGGCCGCGCCCTCCAGGCGCTCGGATCAAAGCGCGCGTTCGTTGTACATGGCTCAGACGGCATCGACGAACTCACCACCACCGGCGAATCCGTCGTTGCCCGCATCGAAGAGATCGAGCCCGGAGGCGAGTCCGCCATCAAAGCCGCCCGCATTACACCCGAAATGGCCGGTTTGCCACGAGCCAAACTCGAAGACTTCATCGGCGGCGATATCGAAACCAACCGCGCCCTGCTCTACGACGTCCTCACCGGCATCCCCGGCGCACGCCGCGATATCGTCCTGCTCAATGCCGCCGCAACCCTAGTAGCCGCGGGCCTTGCCGAAAGCCTCAAGGAAGGTGTAACCATGGGTGCCGAGGCCATCGATTCCGGCCAGGCGGCTGCCACCCTGGCCAAACTTCGCCAGTTCGGAGAAAAGCACGCAAGAAAGTGATGCGTGCGCGTTCCTTAACCAGAGCGGACATTTGTCCGCTGTCAAAACAAGGAGCCGTTCAATGAAAGCCAGCTTTGCCGTTGTCACCTCGGCATTGTTTTTTGCCACTCCTTTCGTCGTGGCACAACAGCCCACCCAGCCCCAGATGAAAGTCGACTCCAGCAACCGCACGCTAACCATCAGCGCAACCGACAGCGTGTCGGTCGAGCCGGATCTGGCTGTCCTTCACGTCGGCTTCGCTACCCAGCCTGCCGACGCCAAATCCGCCTATGCCGACGGAGCCCGTACATCGAACGCCATCATGGCGGCGGTCAAGCAGGCTGGAGTGACCGAGACCGCGATCCGCAGCGAATCGCAGTACCTCGATCGCGACTACACCAATCCGAAACAACTTAAATACGTTTTGCGCCAGCAGTGGACCGTCAAAGTATCGCCCGACCGCGCCGCCGAGGTCCTCGATGCCGCCGTCAACGCCGGAGCGAACAGCAGCGGCCAGATCGACTGGACCGTAAAGGACGAGAAAGCTCTCGAAGCCCAGGCGCTCGATAAGACCGCTTCACGGGCCAGGGAAAATGCTGAAGTGCTCGCCAAGGGCATGGGCGTCAAACTCGGCTCGCTGATCTACGTCAGCAACCAGATGTCGTCACCGTCTTTTCCCCGGCCCATGCCGATGATGGCGATGAAGATGAATGCAGAGGCAGCGCCCCAGCCACTCGCAATCGAGCCGCACCAGGTCGCACGCGAAGCCACCGTCTACGCGGTCTACGCAATCGAGTAAGCATAGCTCTCACAGCGAACTCTAAAAAAACGGCGCAAGAGCGCCAACCTCACACGTTCCTCGGACAAGAAGGTCGGCGAGCGGTAGCACACATATAGCTATCGCTCCGACCGAACTGAATGAGGAGCCTCCATGAGATACGCTTTGGTCTCGGCGGTTGCGATTATTTCTGTCGCTCTGTCAGCGTGCACGCAGCATTCGACATCCGTGAAGGGTCGTACGCTCACTGTCATCGGAAGTGAAACCATCACCGCCGAACCTGATCTTGCCATCCTGCACATCGGATTCGATACGCCGCCCGAGGACGTGAAGTCTGCTTATGCCGATGGGGCCCGAAGATCGAACTCGATCATCGCTGCCGTAAAGCAGGCGGGTATCCCGGAAACTGCGATTCGCAGTGATTGCCAGTACCTTGAGCGCGATTGGAGTAAAGAGCACAAGTTCACGTTCGCGCAGCAATGGTCGGTGAAGGTCCCACCGATGCGTGCCGCCGAAATTCTTGATGTTGCGATCAGCGCCGGAGCCAACAGCAGCGGACAGATCGAGTGGACGCTCAAGGACGCGAAAGTCCTGGAAAACGAAGCGCTCAATCGCGCCGCTGTCCGCGCCCAAGAGAACGCAGCCGTACTCGCAAAAGGGATGGGAGTACAACTTGGAACTCTGATTGGCACGAGTAATCAAATCTCTCCGCCCACGATGCCCATGATGAATGCGATGCAACAAGGGTATACGGAGGCGAAAGCTGCACCGCAGATCGCACTCGAACCTCATCAGGTCAGCCAATCAGCAACAGTGAGCGCGGTCTTCGCCATCGAGTAGCGCAGCAAACTACACCAACCCGCGCCGTCCTGCCAGACGCCGCGCCAGCAGCCACGACAGCAGGGAAATGCCCAGCGCCGTCGCCACCCAGCCCGCGCTTTGGACCGGAGGCGTCATCGACGCCGCCGGATGCAGAGGGATCAGCACCGGCGTCTTCGCCTCGGCAATCCCCATGCGCACCAGTTGCACCACGCACCACACCAGCGCCATACCCACTAAGATCATCCCCGGCATTGCCCTTTTCCACGGGAACGGAATCGGCTCCGGCACGGCGGCCTCCTGACGCACGCGGTCCATCACAGACGAGACAAACCCCGACGAAGGCGCGAGTTCCTCTTCCCCTCCAAGAATGCGATCCAGATTCTCCGGCTTCATCGTCACGCCTCCTTTTCCGCCAACTCAATCGCCGACTGCTGGTCCTCAAGATGCGGAAACCGCTTCTTCAGCAGCGCCCGGGCTCGTGCCAGCCTTGCCTTCACCGTTCCCTCAGGCATTCCCATCGTCCGCGCCGCCGCTGCCACGTCCATCTCGTGAAAATAAAACAGCACCACCGGCTCGCGATAACGCGCCGGCAAGGCCAGAACCGCGCGCCTGACCGCATCTTCGCTCTGGCGCAGCGACAACTCAACCTCTTGTGCCGCCCTTACCGCAGGTTCCGGCGCATCCTCGATCGAGACGTCCACCGTTGGAAACCTCTTCAGTTCCGAGCGGAACACATTCGCCGCCAGCGCAAACAGCCAGGTCGAAAAGCTACCCTCGCGCCGCCACTGCTTCAGACCGCGCCACGCGCGCACCAGGGCCTCCTGCGCCATCTCCTCAGCCCGCCCACGATCGCGGCAATAACGCCAGGCCATATTCACCAGCGGACCCTGCCATCGGCGAACGATGCCCTCAAAGGCATTCGCATCCCCCGCCAGAACCCGATCGACATCGGCAAGATCGGCATTTGCCCCCGACGCGACACCTTCGTTCGTAGCAGTGGTGATCAAAGGCGCCTCTCAGCACAGTGGGACAACCGGCCAGCGTAACCGGTTGCATTTTCTCGCACGGCCGGGCTTATCCCGAATTGTCCTGCGTTCGAAGAAACTTTCCTTGTCTCGCCGCAAAGAAAATGCAACCGCTCTTCCCGGTCTGCGGTCCCACCGTTCGCATGGGCAAAAAGACGTCCCCAGCATGCAGGAGGATTCTATGACACATTTCGTACTTCAATTGATCTTCGGCCCCGAAGTTTTCTTCGCCATGAACGGTATGTGGATCTTCCTCGCCGTCGGCGCCATCGCCCTCTTCGGCATCTTTCTTCCCGCAGCCACCTGGCTGGATCATCGTCAGAAGGAGCGCGAAGCCTTCTACAAGGCAGAAACCATGCGGCGCATCTCCGAGGCGCCAGGCGCAGGCAGTAATGCAGCCCTCGAATTGATGCGCCAGGAGGAACGCTCCAAGGCCATCAAGACACGCGAGGGCCTCAAGATCGGCGGTGTCATCAACATCGCCGTAGGCATCGGGGTCATGATCTTTTTGCACGCTCTCCTTGGCGGCGGTCCGCCTGTCTATCTATGCGGCCTCATCCCGGGTCTCATCGGCGTCGCCATGATCGTCTACGTCTACATCATGGCCCCGCCAGTCCCCCACACCTTCTGAATCCACACATCGCTCCGGCGCATCAGAAAGCTGTTTGAACAGATATTTCGGCCTCGCCAGTTTGAGAAGGCCATGCGACCGGAGCGAATCCAATGTCCAACACCCGCCAGCCCGCCATGTTTCTGCCCCACGGTGGCGGGCCGTGCTTTTTCATGGATTGGACCTGGGGTCCGCCCGACTCGTGGGAGGCGACCCGGCGCTTCCTCGAGTCGATCCAGCCTTCGCTCCCCGAGCCGCCCAAAGCGCTCCTCGTCATCAGCGGCCACTGGGAAGAATCGGCCTTTACCGCGAGCTCTGCCCTGAAACCGGAACTGATCTATGACTACTCCGGCTTCCCGGCCCACACCTATCAGCTCACCTGGCCGGCTCCCGGCGACCCTGCGCTTGCCCAGCGCGTCTCCAATCTTCTCAGCGAAGCAGCCCTTCCCTCCGCAATCGATCCGGCTCGCGGCTACGACCACGGCGTCTTCGTCCCTCTCAAGGTCGCCTTTCCGGAGGCAAAGATCCCGGTTGTAACCCTCTCCCTTGATCACTCGCTCGATCCCGCTCTGCACATCGCAGCAGGCCGGGCGCTCGCGTCCCTCCGCGACGAAGGCGTGCTCATCGTCGGCAGCGGCATGAGCTTCCACAACCTGCGCGGCTACTTTCAGCCCCAGACCGCCGAGCGCGCCCGCGCGTTCGATGCATGGCTCACCCACGCCGTCGAATCCCCGGCAGACGAACGCCACGCCCTCCTCGAAAAATGGCGCAGCGCTCCCTTCGCCGAGTACTCTCATCCCCGCGAAGAACATCTGATCCCGCTGATGGTCGCTGCCGGAGCCGGCGGCGACGCCCCAGGCAAACGCGTCTTCACCGACGAACCCATGGGCGCCCGGATCAGCGCCTACCGTTTCGACGGCTGACCCAGGTCAAATCAAGGCAAAAGCGTGAAGCAGGATGCCGGCGACACCGCCGCCGATGATCAGCCATGTCGCATTGACGCGCAGCCACAGCAGCAACACCGCGCTTATGATGCCAATCGCCCAGGCTGCTGGATCTACGAACGCCGCGCGCCCCAATATGAATCCGATCTGCGCCATCAGCGCGACCGCGGCAACGTTCACGCCATCAAGAAAAGCGCTTGCCAATTTTGACCGTCGAATATGTCCAGCCGCCGCCCCAACCATGCCCGCAAGAAAGAACGACGGCAGAAACACGGCCACGGTAGCTACAACCGCGCCGCTCCACCCATGTAGAAGAAAGCCGATGAATGTTGCTGTTGCGAACACCGGTCCGGGAGTCATCTGCCCCGCGGTAACCGCGTCCAGCAATTGCTGCACGCTGATCCAATGAAGCTGGTCCACCAGGTCGGCCTTCAAAAAGGCCAGCAGCACATAACCCGAACCGAAGACAACCACTCCCATTTTCAAAAAGACAAGCGCAATCGAACTGAGTCCCACAGCCGTTGCGCCCGTTCCAGTGAACGGACCCATGACAATCGTCATCGCCACGCTGCTTCTTGTTCGAGCGATAACAGGCAACGCGACAAGCGCCCCGGCAGCCAGGAGAATCGCAAGCGGTGGCATACCCAGAAATGCCGCACCCAGGCACAGACCTCCAACCAGTGCAAGCGTCCATCGCTTCACCGCTGATCGCCCCAGTCTCCACAGCGCCTGCGCCACAATCGCCACCATCACGGGTTTTGCGCCGTAAAGAATGCCCGCGGTCTGCGGCAGGCTGCCGTACCGCACGTAAGCCCACGCCAACGCCAGGGTGGCCACCGACGCCGGCACAATAAAGCACGAACCCGCGGTGATCAACCCCGGCACACGAGCCCTGCGATATCCAAGCGCCATCGCCACCTGGGTCGAACTCGGACCCGGCAGCAGGTTGCAGCCACCAACAATATCGAGAAACTCTTCCCGGCTCACCCATCCCCGCTCCACCGCCCCTTGCTCCATAAGGGCGATGTGCGCGGCCGGCCCCCCGAAGGCGGTCAAACCGAGTCTGAGAAAGAACGCGAACAGTTCGCTAACGCGAGACCGTTCCTGCGCGCCTGTCCCAGCCATCATTTGCCTCGCAGGCTGATCCGCATCCCGCTGTCGAGCAGAATTGCCACGAGCCCGAACAGCATAGCCAGGTCCGTTCGCGCCTCATGGATGAAACTCAGAATCCCATAGTGATCCATCTTGGGGGCCGCGAATGCACCAAGGTGGCCTCCCGTCAGAATCGGGATTTTCGTGGTCGCCAGGGCCGTCAGTATCACGACCAGCAGCAGCAAAGCCGCGTCGCCGGCATAGAGGTTCAGGATCAGCGCCCCGCCGCCCGCAATTTCCACCACCGCCACAAACGGAGCCAGCAGGTGAGGCAACGGCAGCCCGATGTGCGCGAACCGCCCTGCGCCCAGTTCGCCTGGACGCGTAAGCTTCAGAATTCCTTCCGTCAGAAAAACAAGGCCCACGATGACACGGATCAGGATCATCGGAAGACTTTTCCGCATCGCTCACTCCTGTGCCGCGTCGAGCAGTCTCTCAATATCCGGTATCAGCTTCGCGGGCTTCGTTGAAGGTGCGTAGCGCGCCACAACCTGGCCGCCGCGGTCCACCAGAAATTTCGTGAAATTCCACTTGATCGCACCTCCGCCCAAAGGCCCCAAGAGTCCCGGCTTCCTGCTCTTCAAATATTGATACAGCGGATGTGCATTCTCGCCATTCACATCAATCTTCGCGAACAAGGGGAAGCTCACCTCGTAATTGTGTTCGCAGAAAGCTCGAATTTCTCCGGCATCTCCCGGCTCCTGCGCGCCAAACTGGTTGCACGGGAACCCCAGGACCACCAGTCCGCGATCCTTATAGGTACGGTACAAGCTCTCCAGCCCCGCATACTGCGGAGTAAATCCGCATCGGCTCGCCGTGTTCACGATCAGCAGCACCCTGCCGCTGAACTCCGCCAGGCTTCTTTTGGCCCCATCCAGCGTCTCAGAATCAAAATCGAAGACCGTTCTCCTATTTACTGCCATCTTCTCCTCAATCTTGAGGATGTCATGTCGCCGGGCTCTGCGTCTAAGAATCGTGCTTTCGCTAATTTCAGGTCATTGGGTGTGCACTTCGGCTCTACATCCGCTCCAACCCGTTTCGGTCCGGTAGACTGGTTGAGGACCCAGGTGGAGCGGCATTTTGGCGATGAGATTTGTTGCTGGAGCAGTCAGTGGTTTTCCCTGCAATCCTCTTCGTCATTTCAGTCCCAGAGTGCCCAATGTCCTGATTTGCGCGTAAGCGCGAACGCAGTTTGTGGGGAAGACTTTCGCCTTCGGACTGGGCCCTTCATCCGCTGTTTTGATGAGGGCGCCTCGTACTGAAATGACCGTCCTTGGGATGGTAAAATCAATCTTTCCTAAAGGCTGTAAAAAGAACTTGAGTAGTGAGGGTGTGCATATTCTTCCCGTGAAGCCTTACCTTGGACCGCACCAGAACTTGTGCTCGCCGCAGGATTCCAGCTCGGTGAAGATAGGGGCCCCGGACGAAAAGGTCCAGGTCCGTGGAGCACTCGTCAGGCTCTCCCGCAGATCGCGGATTTCTCCTTTCCTTTCCGGACTCATTTCCTTATTTCTGCTCGTCCTGTTCGCCGCACCGTCTCACGCCCAGCAGAGCCAGACGATCGAGGCCATCCGGGTCATCGGTAACCGCCGCATTCCCAAGGAAACCATCAAAGCGCGCATGTTTACCCATGAGGGCGAGACGTACGATCCGCTCTCCATCGAGCGCGACTTCAACTCCCTCTGGAACACCGGCTACTTTGAAAACCTGCGCATTGAACGGGAAGACACAGAAAAAGGCATCATCCTCGACGTCTTCGTCGTAGAACGCCCCACCATTCGCGAGATCAATTACAAGGGCAACAGCTCTGTCTCCAACTCCGACATCCTCGATCGCTTCAAGAAAGAGAAGGTCGGCCTCTCCGTCGAGGGCCAGTACGACCCAACCAAGATCAAACGGGCTGAAACCATTCTCAAAGAGCTGCTTGCCGAGCACGGCCACCAGTTCGCCACCATCAAGACCGACATCAAGACCATCCCGCCAGCCTCGGTGCAGATCAACTTCAGCATCAAGGAAGGGCCGGTCGTGAAGGTGGGCCAGATCAAGTTTGTCGGCAACGAGCACATCAACAGCCTGCAGCTGCGCCGTTCCATGAGGAACCTGCGGCCTATCGGCATTCCCTACTCGCTGGTCTTTGAGAACATCTTTTCCCGCACCTTCGACGCTTCCAAACTCGACGAAGACACGGAACGCGTTCGCTTTGCGTACCGCGACAAGGGTTACGCCAACGCCGCCGTGGAGACGCCCCGCACCCAGATTCGCGATCAGGGCGGCCTCAACTGGTTTACCTTCCGGCCCAACCGCGGTAAGCGCATTGACATCCTCATGCCGGTCGAAGAAGGCGCACGCTATCGCCTCGGCACCATCACCTTCACCGGTAACAGCCCCCGCGTCAATGCCAAAGCGCTTCGTGCCAGCTTCGCCATCAGGGATGGCGAATTCTTCAACGCCAGCCTCATCGGCAAAGGGCTCGAGAACCTGAAGAAGGCCTACGGGCAGCTCGGGTACATCAATTTCGGCGCCATCCCCAAGCCCGTCTACGACGAGCAGAAAAAGACAGTGTCGCTGCAGATCGATATCGACGAAGGCAAGCAGTTCTACGTCTCCCGTATCGAGTTCCAGGGCAACACCATCACCCGCGACCGCGTCATTCGCCGTGAGCTCCTCCTCGATGAGGGGCAGGTCTACAACTCCCAGCTCTGGGAGTACAGCCTCCTCCGTCTCAACCAGCTCGAATACTTCGAGGCTCTCAAGGTCGACCAGGACTCCGAGGCTCACCAGAACGCCGAAGCCGGCACCGTTGACCTCCTCCTCAAGGTGAAAGAGAAGGGCAAAAACTCCATCGGCCTCAACGGCGGTGTCAGCGGCCAATCCGGCGCGTTCCTCGGCGTCAACTACCAGACCAATAACTTCCTTGGCCTCGGTGAGACACTCAGCCTCCAGGGCAATCTCGGCAACGTCAGCCGGCAGTTCCTCTTCGGCTTCACCCAGCCCTATGTGAAGAATCGCCCCCTGAACGTCGGTTTCCAGATTTACAACAACAAGTCGGATTACAACGCCGCGAAAAACTACCAGACCACCACCGGCATAGCGGAGAATCTCAGCGCAGCCCAGCAGTCCCTGGTGCAGAACTACAACCAGGCCTCCACCGGTTTGAACTTTTCCTTGTCTTACCCGCTGCGTCGCCACGCTTTCCAGCGCGTCGGCTTCACCTACTCGCTTTCGAAGGCGTCCATCACAGCGTTCAGCACCGCTTCTCAAACCTTCTTCCAGACCATCAGCTTCCGGTCCGGCATCCAGGGTTCGAACGCACTGCAGGGAATCGTAACCAGCCAGGTTTCGTTCTCTTACGACTACAACACGGTGAACAATCCCGTCCGTCCCCGCAATGGCAAGGAGTACTCAGCGGCATTCCAGCTCGCCGGCCTTTGGGGCAATGTGCGCTACTTCTCGCCTTTCGTTTCCTACAAGTCCTACCACCCAATCCACTACCTCAAGTTTTCGCAGACCGGGCACAACATCCTCGCGATGCGCGCCCAGCTTGGCTACATTCAGGGTTACGGCGGCGATGTGGCCCCGCCCAACAACCGCTTCTACGCGGGCGGCGAAGCGGAATTACGTGGCTTCGATGTTCGCAGCGCGACCCCATACGGTTATGTGCCCACGCGCCAGACCGTTCAGCTCACAAATCCCGACGGCCAGTGCGTACCGCGTGATCCCAACAATCCGCAGTTGGGACAGTGCATCCAGGTTCCGATTCCGGTGTACGGTATCGCATCCATCGGCGGCGACACCAACTTTACCTCCAATCTCGAATACCGGATTCCCATCGTCGGTTCGGCTATGTTCTCGTTCTTCTCGGATTTCGGTATGGATATGGTTGCCAACCACGGTCAGTTGAAGCAGAGTCCTGAAGGCTTCGCCTCACTTACCGCCCCCCTCTATGGTTGTCCCGTATACAACAACGGCTCCTGCCAGGGCGGTATTCCGGGTTCGCAGGTCGGATTCCAGAAAGACATCCGTCCGGTTGCCGGCACCAATACCGTGCCCCGCATGTCCGTGGGCGGCGAATTCTCGATCATGATGCCGATCCTGAATGCGCCGGTCCGTATCTATTACGCATACAACCCGCTGCGCCTCTATGAGCGGCCCTACTGCAACGACGTCTCCATCGGCGCCAACGTGCAGAGCTGCACTGCCCAGTTGATTACGCGGGATATGTTCCCCCCGGGCGGTGCGGGAGACTACACCTGGGCGCAGGCTATCCAGGGATACGGCGCACAGAACCAGTTCCGGGAGCCGCGAAAGACCTTCCGTCTCAGCATCTCCACTACCTTCTAAAGAACCTTATCCTGACCACCCTGAGAGGCTGCCCATCCCGGCAGCCTTTCTCGTCTGCCCTCAAAACGAACTTGACGAATTACATTGAGGAGTACGGCCGCTCAGCCCTCACGTGCTCAAGGAGAACGTACCTTGATACCTTTTCAGATTCCGCCCGGCCTTGAAGCCGCCCTCGATGATGCATGGCTGGCCGCGAAAAGCGTTCCCGGCTTCCTCACCGAGCACGAAGCCCGCTTTCTGGGAATGATGGCGGCCTGCGCCCCCTGCACCGGTGTAATCCTCGAAATCGGCAGCTTCAAGGGCAAGTCCACCGTGATGCTGGGGAAGCTCGCCCAGCGTTATGGCATTGGCCCTGTGGTCGCCATCGATCCGCATAACTTCCACAATCCCGAGTTGAGCGAACACCGGTCCACACCCGGCGCGACCTCTTACGATGACTTTCTTAAAAACATCGAGAATGCCGGAGTGGCGGAATTCGTCGAAGTTCACCGCGCGTTCTCGACCGACGTAGCCGGCGCCTGGAAACGCCCCATCCGTTTTCTGTGGATCGATGGCGACCATGGCTACCAGGGGGCCAAGTCGGACTTCGATGGCTTCATTCCCCACCTCGCCGCCAATGGCTTCGTCGCCCTGCACGACGCCCTGCACCCTTTCTCCGGGCCGATTCGCGTGTTCATCGAAGACGTGCTGCGTTCCAATCAATTCGGCGCCTCGGGTTTCGTCAACTCCATTGCGTGGTCGCAGTTCCGCCCCCACGACGGCGCCTCTTTCCGCCAGGTCCGCGCTGTAACCGAACAACGAGCCACCCCCCTCCTGCCTTTCGTTGCAGACGAGGAGTCCCTTCGCGGAATTCGCAAGATCCGCTACAAGCTCACCCGCTCCCGCGTTCCCCGCTCCCTCCCCACCCTCAAAGACTGGACAAAGATGCTCACCCTCTGACAACTACTCCCTATTCCCTGGTCCCTGGTCCCTATGTCCCTAGTCCCTATGTCCCTAGTCCCTATGTCCCTATGTCCCTATGTCCCTATGGAATCTGGCCCTGATTACCAATCCCTCCGCCCTGGTCCCCGCTTTATTGACCCCCCCTCCCGCCCTCCATATAATCGTTGCTAGTTCCTGCTGACGTCTCCGTCCGCGTCTTTTTGTCTCTGCCTCATCTGTCGCGGAGCCCCCGAAGGAAAAAAGACGAATGAAGGTTGCTCAGGAGGCACAGGTTCGCTCTGAGAGCGGCCTTCCAGGATAGCTCGAAGGAGTACCAGATTTACATGAAACGCACTATAGCAACTGTCGCAGCGCTGGCATCGTGCCTCGCGCTGAATGCTGCCGCACAAGCACCTGCCGCCGCTGCTCCAACCACCCCGGCAGGGCCCGCTAAGATTGCCATCATCGGGTTCCAGGAAGCTGTGGCGCAGACCAACGACTTCCAGCGCCGTTTCGCTGACCTGCAGAAAAAGTACGAGCCCAAGCGCGCTCAGATCCAGACCCTCAATACAGAGATCGCGTCCCTCCAGAAAGAATTGCAGGCCCAGTCAGCGACCATGACCGACGCGGACCGCGCCAGCAAGGCCAAGCAGCTCGACGACAAGCAGAAGGAGCTCAAGCGCACCGGAGAGGATGCCCAGGGCGATTTCCAGCAGGACATGCAGCAGACCTTTGGCACCGTTGCCGGCAAGTTCGCTGAAACTCTCGACGCTTACGCCAAGGAACACGGCTATACCGTAGTCCTCGACGGCGGCAACCAGCAGGTTCCCGTTGTGCTCTACGCCAACGAGTCGACCAACATCACCAAGGCCGTCGTGGATGCCTACAACACCAAGTCCGGCATTCCCGCGCCCGAGCACCCTGCTACAGCCTCGGCTCCCACACCCCGGTCGACCACTCCGGCGCACACCACCACCACCCCCAAGGCCTCCGGCGCCCACTAAACCTCGGCCGGAATTATTTGCGAAGGCCTCGCTTCGGCGAGGCCTTCTGTATCTGCCGCTTCACTTGCCTGTTACTTGCTAATCCCGCTTTCCGGATCCCCGCTTTATTGACCCTCCACTTCCACCCTCCTATAATCCATCTAGTTCCTGCTGACGTTTCCATCCGCTACTTTTCTCGTGCTGGCATACGTCTAACCAGCGGACGGGGAAATTCGTTGTGAGATTCTCAGTGGCTTTTTGCGGATGCCGTTCCGAATTTATCGTGAACAGACTCGCAGCCATCCAGGAACGTCGAAGGAGTTTTTAATCCGAATGAAGCGCTCTGTTGCACTTGTTCTCACGCTGGCCTCAGGCCTCGCCCTGCATGCCGCCGCCCAAACAGCACCTGCTCCCGATGCTGCCGCTGCCACTCCCTCCGGCTCGGCCAAAATCGCCATCGTCGCTTTCCAGCCAGCCGTCGCAAAGACCAACGAGGGTCAGAGAGCCTTTGCCGACCTGCAGAAGAAGTACGCGCCCAAGCAGGCCCAGCTCAAAACTCTCAACGACGAAATCGATGGCCTCACCAAACAGCTTCAGGCCCAGGGAACCACGCTGAGTGAAGGCGAGCGCGCCGCACGCGCGAAGACCATCGACGATAAGAAGAAGCAGCTCGAGCGCTCCGCCGAGGACGCACAGAACGACTTCCAGAACGAGATGCAGGAGCTCTATGGCGGGCTCGCTCAGAAGGTCTACGACGTGCTCAATGCGTATGCCAAGCAGCACGGCTACACCCTGGTGCTCGACATCGCCCAGCAGCAAAGCCCGGTGCTCTACGCCAATGAGTCCACCAACATCACTCAGGCCGTCATCGACGCATACAACACCAAGTCTGGAGTGCCGGCGCCACCCACCCCAGCCGCCGACGTTCCGTCAGCTCCCAAGCCCGCCGGGACCAAACCTCCGGCTCAATAGTTTTCTCAATTTCCATCGAAAGGGCCCCTGTTTTCAGGGGCCTTTCCCTTTAACCCCAAACCGTTATCGCTACGATTCCCAACCTCATCTTTGTCGGCCTGCGCGTTCCGGCCGATCTGTGGAAAAAAATGTGGATTTCTCGTTTTCGCAGCGCCCCAGAACGCCCCATTTTTCCTGTTGCCAACTGCTTCCTGCTCTGGTAAACGTACTTAGCTCCTTATTTATCTATCAGAAGCGCTGAAATGGCGCCCGCCTCAGCGCGCATCTTTGCGCCTGCGCGCAATCCTGCGAAACGCACAAAGCTTTCCACAATTTCCCGTGAAGGATTGTTGAATCTGAGGCGGGCCAGGTCACCATCCTGCTATTACTTCTGCTGGTCTTCCCCCACGCGCAATACCGCCAGAAAGGCCTCCTGCGGAATATCCACCTTCCCGATCCGCTTCATCCGTTTCTTGCCTTCCTTCTGTTTTTCCAGCAATTTACGCTTACGGGAAATGTCGCCGCCGTAGCACTTGGCCAGCACGTTCTTGCGCAGGGCGCTCACCGTCTCCCGGGCCACCACTTTTGATCCGATCGCCGCCTGGATTGCCACCTCGAACTGCTGCCTCGGAATCAGCTCCCGCATCTTCGCAACCAGTGCCTTGCCTCGCTCGTAAGCATGATCCTTGTGCACGATAATCGACAGCGCATCCACCGGCTCGCCCGAAACCAGAATGTCCAGCTTCACCATCGGCGATTCCCACTCGCCCGCGAGAGAATAATCCAGCGACGCGTACCCGCGCGAAATCGACTTCAGCCGGTCGTAGAAGTCCAGCACGATCTCATTCAACGGCAATTCGTAGGTCAGAAGAACACGCGTCGGCGTCACGTACTCGAAGTTGAGCTGCTTCCCGCGCTTTTCCTCCACCAGTTTGAAAATCCCGCCGACATACTCTTCATTGGTGAGAATCTTCGCCTGGATCACCGGCTCGCGAATCGCCTCAATATTCGTCGGATCCGGCCAGCGCGATGGATTGTCCACCTCCAGCACCGTCTCGTCCGTCAGCCTGATGTGATACCGGACCCCCGGAGCCGTCGTAATCAAGTCCAGTTCGTATTCGCGCTCCAGCCGCTCCTGGATGATCTCCATGTGCAGCAAACCCAGAAATCCGCAGCGAAAACCGAACCCCAGCGCTGCTGAGCTTTCCGGTTCGAAGAAGAAGGACGAGTCGTTCAGCCGTAGCTTTTCCAGCGCATCCCGCAACAGCGTGTGCTCGTGAGAATCCACCGTGTAGAGTCCCGCGAAGACCATTGGCTTGATGTCTTCGAATCCCGGCAACTGTTCCGGAGCGGGCCGCTCTTCTTCAGTAACCGTGTCGCCGATACGGGTATCGCTGACGGTCTTGATGGTCGCGGCGAAAAATCCCACCTCGCCCGCCGACAGCTGCGCGATCTCTACGGGCTTGGGCATCAAGACGCCCATCGACTCGACCTCGAACCCTTTCCCGTTCGACATCAGCCGGATCCGCTGTCCCTTCGCGCATCGTCCCCTGCATGACGCGCACCAGCACAATGACCCCGCGGTAGGCGTCGAACCACGAATCGAAAATCAGCGCCTGCAGCGGAGCATCTGGATCGCCCTTCGGTGGAGGCAGCCGGTGCACAATCGCCTCCAGCACATCGTCCACGCCCTGCCCCGTCTTCGCGCTGACGGGAATCGCATCGGTCGCATCCAGCCCAACTGCCATCTCGATCGCTTCCTGCGTCCGGACAATGTCGGCCGATGGCAGATCGATCTTGTTGATCACCGGAATGATCTCCAGCCCATGATTGATCGCAAGATACGCATTGGCCAGCGTCTGCGCCTCCACGCCCTGGCTCGCATCCACCACCAGCAGCGCGCCCTCGCACGACGCCAGTGACCGCGAAACCTCGTAGCTGAAGTCCACATGCCCCGGCGTATCGATCAGATTCAGTTGATACGTCTGCCCATCGCGCGCTTTGTACATCATGCGCACCGCGTGGGCTTTGATCGTGATGCCCCGCTCCCGCTCCAGGTCCATCGCGTCCAGAATCTGCGCCTGCATCTCTCGACCGGTCACCGATCCCGTCAATTCCAGAAGACGGTCGCTCAGCGTCGACTTCCCATGGTCAATGTGGGCAATAATTGCGAAATTTCGGAGGTATTTTACGTCCATCAGAGGTGGGTAATCACTAGAGCGGCAGTACTAAAGTGAGCGATGTCTCCATGGCATAGCTTATCATCGGCATAGTATCTTCCGCGCCTTGGGGTAGTGTTGTTACAGCGTCAACTGTCCTCCATGATTTGTCACCGCATCGGTAGCGTGGGTCGCTATTCGCCTGCCCTGTTGCTGGCAATCTTCTTGCCGGGATGCGGTCCCTCGAAATCCGCTTCCCTCGTCGCAACCCCTCCCGTTCAAGCTCTGGCTCCCGCAGTCTCTCCCGCCCAGCAATCCGCTGCTCCTGCGCCGCCGCCGCAGATCGCCGCTCAGCAACCACGCGTCAAGTCGCTGATCGAGCAGGTGGAAAAGGCATATGCCGCCGGGCAGGCCGACTATAAGAAAGGCGACCTCGTTGCCGCCCGCTCCGACTTCGACCACGCCATCGACCTCATGCTCACCAGCGGCATCGACATCAAATCGACGCCCGAGCTCCAGGATGAATTCGATCGCATCGTCGACCAGGTCAATGGCCTCGAGATGGAAGCCCTGCGCCAGGGCAACGGATTCACCCCTAAAACCGAAGCCACTCCCGCTGAAGCTGCTGAGGAAGTGACCTTCGTCGTCGATCCCAACATCGTGGCCAAAGCCAACGCCGACCTGGCCACCACTCACTCCGATCTGCCTTTGGTCGTCAACGACTACGTGGCCGCCTACATCAACTTCTTTGCCAATACCACCAAGGGCCACAACACCCTGCTCCACGCCTTCCAGCGCGCTGGCCGTTATCGCTCCATGATTGAGCGCATCATGAGCGAGGAGGGCGTCCCGCACGACCTGATCTATCTCGCCGTTGCCGAATCCGGCTTTCAACCGCGCGCCGTCAACCCTCGATCGCGCGCCGGAGGCATGTGGCAGTTCATGCCCCGTGGCAACTACGGCCTCGAGAGAAACACCTACGTAGACGAGCGCTTCGATCCCGAAAAATCCACTCGTGCCTACGCCCGCTACATGAAGTACATCTACTCGGAGCTCGGCGACTGGTATCTCTCCATGGCGGGATACGACTGGGGAACAGGCAATGTCCAGCGCGCTGTACAAAAGACTGGATACGCCGATTTCTGGGAACTCTACAAACGCAACAACCTCCCCGGCGAAACTAAAAACTACGTTCCCGAAATCCTCGCCGCCATCATCATTGCCAACCACCCCACCCAGTACGGCTTCGACGACATCACCCTCGACCCGCCCGTGCTCACCGACACCGTTACCCTGAATTACTCCGCCGACCTGCGACTCGTTTCAGATATCGTCGGCGCTCCGGTCGATGAGCTGGTCGCCCTCAACCCCAGCCTTCTCCGCATGGTCACCCCGCCCGACTCCGAGTTTGACCTGCACCTGCCCGGCGGAACCGCGGCCCTTTACCAGGAAAAAATTGCCGCCATCCCCGAAAGCAAACGCAACTCGTGGCGCTATCACAAGGTCACGCCGGATGACACTCTCGCGTCCGTGGCCCACACCTATAGCGTTTCAGTCTCCGCCTTGGCCGATGTCAACCAGCTCGACTCGACTTCCCGGCTCGATGGCGTCGAGGCTGTCGTCGTTCCTGTGGCGCCGGCGGCCTCTCCTTCGGCGCACACCGTTTACTACACCACCCGCCGCGGCGACACCCTCGTCTCTGTCGCCGATCGCTTCGGCATCTCGCTCACTCAGCTTCGCCGCTGGAACAAGCTCCCCGCCTCCGGCATCAAGATTGAGGCCGGCCGGCGCCTCCATGTCGCCGAACCCTCGGTTGTCCGCACCAGCAGCAGCCGCCATGGAAAATCCAAAAGCGCCCATGCGCACAATACCGCAAGCGCGGAAGCTCCCGAGCATGCATCCTCATCCGGCTCCGGTTCGAAATCGACATCCAAAAGCAGCCAGGCCCACTCCAGCAAATCTTCGTCAACGAAGAAGGCGCACAGCAGTTCCGCGTCGAAGCACTCCACTCATTCGAAATCATCAACGCAAGGACAAAATTGATATGCATCGCGAGCGCGTTTTGATAGCTTTTGCGTCAAGGTGTTGTTAGAATGACTCCGCATGCGGAGATGATTTAGTCCGCACAGCAAGATGCGAACCTACGTGGACAGCGGCAGACCGCTGGAGGCAATCGGATGGACGAAGTGATCAAGATGTACGCGATGAATGACGGAGATCCTGACTTGGAGCCCGCTGAATTGAACGCCGATCACGATGAAATGGAAGAGGACGACGAGGTGGAAACTTCAAGCGTACTCACCTCCTCCGACGATGATGATGAGGGCGTCGTCGAAGAGGCCGTGATCATCGTAGAAGCAGTTCCCCAAGCCGCATCGGCCAAAAAGAAGGCCCCTGCGAAGAAGGCTCCCGCCAGGAAGGCTGCAAAAGCCGCTCCCGCTAAAAAAGCAGCCAAGAAAGCTCCGGCCAAAAAAGCAGCGAAAAAAGCTCCTGCCAAAAAGGCCGCAAAAAAGTCCGCCAAGAAGTCCGCTGGCGCCAAGGGCGGAAAGAAGTCTGCAGTAAAGAAGAGCGCCGGCAAAACCACACCAAGAGGTAAAAAATTGGCAGTTAAGAAGGCAGCAAAGAAGGCCCCTGCGAAGAAGGCAGCCAAGAAAAAGGCTCCTGCAAAGAAGGCGGCGAAGAAGGCAGTCAAGAAGTCAGTTAAGAAGACTGCAAAGAAGAAGTAATCCCCGGCAACCGCAATACTCAAAGGCAAGCAAAAAAGCCCGGCTTCGCGCCGGGCTTTTTTGCGCGCGCTTCTGATCTGGAGGGAGCGTGGGGAAGTAGCCCGCAATAGCGTCTGCCGCTTCGCCCTTGAGTCCCCAGCTCCTGGACGGAAAGATGTCTCAGTGCACCACACATGCGCAGCGTGGGTGAAGAATGCTAGGGGCTACCAGCTAAGAGCTGCTTCACGTGCCATCTCTGGTGATCGACATAATCCTCAATTAGAAACCGCAGGGTTACCGGCGCGGCCTCGTCCAGAATGCATTGCGTCTCGAGCTGCTCTTCCGCCACTCGATCCACTACCGCTATCAGGATCTCGTGCTCTGTCTCCCACCATGCCAGGAGCGTCTCCCAGGTCTGCTCGGCATAGCCGTGCGCAGCGACCCACTCCTCCTGCCCATAGTTCGGCCCGAAGTAGGCACCACCGCTCGACGCCCGCACAAACCGCTGCCGGTTGTTCGCGGCGGAGTCGAGCAGGTGGCCCACAATCTGTTTGCGCGTCCACCCGCCCTGGCGCCAGGGCACATCGGCCATCGATTCCGGAACGGTCAGCAGTGCCCGATGCACATCATCGAGCCCCGCCCGAAACTTCCGCGCAGTTTCAGTCATGCCTCTCCACAAGCCCTGAAATTGGTCACAGAACTGATGACTGACCACTGAGAACTGACAACTGCTTACCCCTTCTTCGCTTCCTGAATCGCCGTCAGCACCTCTTCGGAGTGCACCTTCGGATCGACCTTGGTCCAGACCTTCACGATCTTTCCCTTGGGGTCGATCAGGAACGTGTTCCGATTGGCGATGGTCATCTCGCCAAAGTGCCCCAGCGAGCCGTACTGATCCACAACCTTGTGGTCGGGATCCGCCAGAAGATGAAACGTAAGTCCATCCTTGGTGCAGAACTGCTTGTGGCTGTCCACCGTGTCCACACTCACGCCCAGGATCACCGCGTTCTCCGCCTCATACTTCGGGAGATCCCGCTGGAAGTTGTGCGCCTCGATGGTGCAGCCGGTCGTCATGTCCTTCGGATAGAAGTACAGCACCACCCACTTGCCTCTATAGCTATCGAGCGACACCGGCGAGCCATCCTGCGACGGCAGCGTAAATGTGGGAGCCTTCTGGCCGGCCGCCGGCAACATCGCTTCATCCGCTGCTTGCATCGACACCTGCGACAGCACCAGGGCGAGCGCCGTTGCTGCAAAACACACAGAGAACTTTTTCACCTGTAACCTCCTGTTCATACCGGGGAAATGAGTGCAACGATGCCGGAAAGTAATCGATCACCAGCATCCATATACCAGCGGCGTAAATCGCAGACGCCACTGCCCGAAAGTATAGTTCCCCAACCTCGGCCCAATTGTCACAAAACTGTCTTGAAGCGCTGGCGAACAGTGTTTGCTAATCCCTAATCCCTGTTCCCTGTTCCCTATTCCCTGTTCCCTAATCCCTGTTCCCTTCCCGTCGTGCCACCGCCACCACCGCAATCCCCGCCTCCGCCGCCCGCTTCAGCAGCGTCTCCCGATCGAACAACAGCGTCCGCCCCGCCTCAACGGAAAGACAACTCGCCCCCGCCGCGATCATCGTCTCAATCGTCCGGATTCCGATCACCGGCACATCAAAACGCATGTCCTGGTTCGGCTTCGCCACTTTGACCACGGTGAGCCGACGCTCCAAAGTTGAAGCCGGCAACCCATCCTCTTCCTCAAGCGACTTCATCAGGTGTCCGGCCCGCTCGATGGTCGCGTCCGTACCCTCCATCGCCTCAACAGCCACGCAGGCCTGCGCCGCCACCACCACCGTCTGCCCGATGTCGAACCCTGCAACCGCTCGCGCCACACCCAGGCCGTACTCGATGTCCTTGCGTTCCTCTTCCGTCGGTGCGCGCCCGCCGACGAGCTCCGTCAACGCACCTTCTTCGGCCAGCAGCGGCTCCAGAAACTGCGTGGAACTCTTCAGCTCGATCCCCTCATCGGCCAGTACCTTCGCCACCGCGCCCAGCAGCATATCGGTATTCCGCGTCCGCAGATTTAAGAGCAGCTTCGCCAGCCGCCAGTCCGGCCGGATACTGGAGAAAATTTGTTTGTGCTTTACCTGCCCCGCCATCACCGCGGCCTTCACGTCTTCCTTGTGAAAGACCTCAATCAGCCGCGACAGCTCCCCCAGCGAAAGCCAGTGCACCGTGATCTTTTCATCAATGGCCGCACGATGATCGATCTCGGGATCGGTCTCCTCCCGAATCGCCGCCACGCAGACCGCCAACCCCTGCGCCCGCGCCGCATCCAGCAGCAAAAACGGAAACCGCCCATTCCCGGCTATCAATCCCAGCTTCATCCGAACTGTCCCCCGCCAAATCCAATCAGACACACTCGCTCACCGCAACCGTTGCACCGTTCGGATCGCTCGTGCTTCTTGTGTCTTTTCGAGATTCGCATTGTGCCGCTCCCGGAGGGAGCTCCGAACAGTTGTTCGATCTTAATCGTTGGAATGAATCTCTCGAACCACGCATTCCATCCCTGGAACAAGAGCGCGGACCGCTTACTTGATCACGCCCCGATGGCTCTTCTCGATGAAATCCGCCAGCAGCTTCGCATCCTCGCCTTCCATCGCGCGAATCTTCTCGAGCGCCTGCGACGTATTCATCTTCGCCGCCAGCAGATACCGGAATGCCTTCTGCAGCGTCTGCAGCCTCTCCGCCGAGAACCCTTTCCGCGTCAGCCCGATCTTGTTTATGCCGAACGCCTTGTTCTCCCGCCGCGACGACGTCAGTGAAAACGGCAGCACATCCTGCGTCACGATCGTCCCGCCCCCGATAAACGCGTACTTCCCCACCGTGCAGAACTGGTGCACCGGGCTGAACGCGCCCACCGTCGCGAAATCTTCAATGGTCACATGTCCCGCCAGCGTCGCCGCATTGGCCAGGATGCATCCGCTGCCCACAATGCAATCGTGCCCGACATGCGCATACGCCATCAGCAGGTTCTTCGAACCCACCCGCGTCATTCCGCCGCCCTTCACCGTGCCGCGGCTGATCGTCACGCACTCGCGGATCGTGTTCTCATCGCCAATCTCGCATTGTGTCGGCTCGCCCGCATACTTCAGATCCTGCGGCGCCACTCCTACTGAGCAGAACGGATAAAACACATTCTTCGCGCCGATCCGCGTATGCCCGTCCAGCACCACGTGCGAAATCAGCCGGCACTCCTCACCCAGCACCACGTCCGGCCCAATCGTTGAATACGGCCCGACCTCGCAGGATTCCGGAACCACCGCCCCCCCGGCGATCACCGCACTCGGATGAATGCTCACTCGCTCACCGGCGCCGTAGGCGCCTCTTCCTTTGCAACGGAGCCATCCTCATGCGCCCGCCGCTCCGGCTGCCGCGTCACCACCGCGCAGGTCAGCGTTGCCTCGCAGGCCAGCTTCCCATCCACCGTCGCGCGCCCCTGAATCCTCCCCGCTCGCGTCCGGAATGACAGCACTTCCACCTCGATCCGCAACTGATCGCCCGGCGTCACCGGTCTCCGGAACTTCGCCCGCTCAATCCCTGTAAACACCACCAGCTTCGAATGCCGATCCTCGAGCTCGTGCATCATGATGATGCCGCCCGCCTGCGCCATGGCTTCCACCACCAGCACCCCCGGCATAATCGGATACCCCGGAAAATGCCCCTGGAAAAACGGCTCGTTGATGGTCACATTCTTGATCGCGACAAGCCGCTTCTGAGGCTCGAATTCGGTGATCCTGTCGATCAGAAGGAAGGGGTAGCGGTGGGGGAGGAATTCCAGGATCTCCTGGATGTCGAACGTCATTCTCAGGCTCCAGAAAGCGCGCGAAAACCGCCTCGCGCTCCCTGAGGATTATAACGAAGCAATCCCGAACCGCCGAAGTGAGTCCTTGCAGGACAGTGCGATCAAACGACCCCGTTCGATACGCCTGCAAATGTCTTCATCTTTGCCGCCGATGCTGATAGCTGATAACTGAAAGCTGACAGCTGATAGCTGCTCTTCTACTTCTTCACCTTCTTCGCCATCTCGGTCACACTCCAGAATCCCTCCGGCAGATCCTGGTTGTACTGCACCTTGTCGATGTAGAGCTGCCGCGTCGTTTCCTCGTTGCGCAATCGCGTAATCGAGAAAGCCGTCGGAAACCCCTCCACATCGTGATAATCCGCGTACTCCTCCACATCCGTGTTCTTGTCCTTGTACACGGGATCGCGCCACTGGAAGCTCCGGCTCAGCGGCAAGTGCGTCTGCGCATCCATCTGGATCGTAATCGCCTCATTCTCCGCCGAGATCAACGTCACCTGGTCGGCCAGGTGCCGCTCCGCCATCTTTTGACCTTCGAAGAGGAGAATCGTCTTCGGATCCTTGATCCAGACCTTGATCGCTATCTCGATCGAGTGATCCCGCCGCCGCAAAAAATCATCCACCTGGTCCTGCGGCAACGGCTTCGCGCCAAGGTAGGTCACCTCGTAACCTTTGCGTCCCAGGTAGTACTGAAATACGTCCTTGTGCTTCCCAAACTCAAAACGGTCGCGATCGGGCCACGCATGGCACTCGTAGAACAGCGTCGTCCCGAGATCGGGAGTGCCATGGTAAAACGCCGCGCCATGTCCCTGGCGCGTTACGTTCTTCTGGTTCAGCCACGCATCGCCCCCCAGCGCTTTCACCATTGCATCCAGCGCCGCCCGCGCCTTGGCCGCATTCTTGTCTGCCGAACTATCCCCGGCCTGCGCAGCATTCGCTCCACCCGCTGCCGCCGGGCTGCCCTCCTGTCCCCTCAATCCCAGCGGCATCGCCAGCACTACGTCAACCAGCCCCACCGACATTGCTCTCCAGATCCGTCTCTCCAAGGTCTCTTACTCCCTATTCCCTATTCTCTTTCCCTAGTCCCTATTGTCCCTATTCCCTGATCCCTAGTCCCTAATCCCTATCCCTGCCTTCACCCAGCCAGCACCGCTCCGCCATTCACATTCAGAACTTCGCCCGAGATGAATCCCGCCAAAGGCGTGCACAAAAACAGCACCGGCCCCGCAATCTCCCTGGTCAAAGCAACACGCCCCACGGGAATTCCCGACCGGATCTTCGACCCAAGCAGCGGATCGGCCAGAGTCTTTGCCGACATATCGGTCGCCACCCATCCCGGCGCCACACAATTCACAAGGATTCCGCGCGACGCGAGTTCGCTCGACAGGCTCTTTGTCAGACTGATCAGCGCACCTTTCGTCACGGCGTAGTCGGCGTGCATCGCCTCGCCTCTTTGCCCTGCCGTCGAACTGATCAGCACAATGTGTCCCTTCGGTCCATCCTCGGCACTTGGCGAAGGCCCCTGCAACTCCATCTGCCCGACGGCCGCCTGCACCAACCCGAATACCGAATCAAGATTGATCGCCATCGTGCTCCGCCACTGCTCCTCGGTCATCAGCTCAATCGGAGCATCCGCGGACGGCCACACCCCATGGTTCACCACCAGCGCGTCCAGACGCCCAAATGCCTTCACCGCTGCCCCAACCAGCGCCCGCCCGTCCGCAGGCGAACTCAGTTCCTGCTCGACCGCGATGCACCGGCCCGGCCCGCCGCATTCCTCCATCAGAGCCAGCGCCGGCTCCTTTGCCTGCCGATAGCTGAATACAACCAGCGCCCCCGCGGCCGAAAATAACCGCACCGTCTCCGCCCCGATCCCGCGCGATCCTCCAGAGATCAGCGCCACCTTCCCGTCCATCACCAACGAAACTCCAGCCATACGCTCAACCTAAAACCTCACCTTGTACTCTGTCTATGTTCCTGGAGAGCAACCGGTGGCATGGCGATTTATTGGCGCGTGTTTCGATGGGCAGGAATTCATGCTCGATGGCGTGAATGTCTGGAATCACAAATGGACTCACGACCGCCCTCTGAAGGCCGAGGTGATCGATCCACGCTATGGCCAGAAGTTCCAATTCACGATCTGGGAAATCCGAACCGAGGAACGAACAATCCGCTTCGCTGCGGGTGAGTTTTCTAACTGCGTCTGGGGTTTCTATCAGGAATCTGAACAGGAGAGCCGCCGGTAAAAGCCGGCGTTCCCCCCTCCATGCGAGGCAGGTTGGCAAAAGCTGGTAGCTGGTAGCCGGCAGCGTCAATAATCTGCGGTTGCCCTTCGCGCAAGGGTCACACTTGCCGACCATGCGCCCAGAACGCTGTCCATCAGCGTTCCGTAAGAACACGCAAATGCCCGGATCGCTTAAGATTTCCACGTGCGGGGTAAAAAAGAATATGGCTTCTGCTCGAATCGCGGAATCGCGTCACCTGCGAATGGCATCAATGATCTCTCTTGTCATTGCCTACGCCAAGCAACAGAAGGAAATCCAGCTTCGCGATCTGATTGCTGGGATCTTCGTTGCCAATTTTGAACGCATCCTTCGGTTCTGGCCTGACGCAGCGATGTTCGAAGATTTCATTGCGGAGCATTGCGACTGGACTGAGCACAGGTTACAAACGTGGGACAGATGGAACTACAATTCGCACCATCCACCCCGAACTATTTCTTTCCCGTTTTCTCCTCGTTTCTATCAGATTCGACGTAAACATACGATGTGGGGTTTGAGATTCGGTCACTCCGAAGAACTGAAGAGGGTTTATTTGACAGCAGAGGAGCTAAGCCCGAACAAGGTGACGTCCTTTGGTCAGGTTGTACCGATGATTACACCGGAGCTGTTTCTGCTTGGAACTGTTCGTACGGAAGACATCGATCTCGGCACACGGCTGAGACGATCCGGCATCGATCTGGAGAACCTGGAGCAGGCGGCGGTGGAAGAACTGAAGCAGCCAGAAAACCTGATGTTTTGATTCGCGGCTGCTCCGGTGAACCCACCAATGGTCGCCGGGAGAGGTTGACCGGGTATGTTTCAGTAATAACTTGGCTAACAACCTTTGCAGCCCGCAAAAACGGGATCATGCTGGTCAAATCCCGAGAGAACTTGTGCTGCCGCCTCCCACCTCTTCTCGGCTATCCGAGTGAGGCAGCGGCCAAGATTTTTGTGGCAAATTGAGGCATAGCGCTGCCTACGGTGCCTATCCTTCCCATTTAACCAATTGTAGAATCTGCAACTTACGTGTTTTAAGTCTATACGATTGTCGGTGCCCCATCCATGCGAAGCATGGGTGGGAACGCACACACTTCAACTCGCCGACTTCAACTCTTCGACAGAATCCTGGGTGGGAGGCTGGAACCTATCAGCTTGAATTTCCTGCATCTCCCCTCCCGCCCCTCCATCCAATAGCCAGCCCATCTCTTATGGGATCGAGGGAGCCCTCCCCATGGCGACACTCCCAGTCACGGCACAGGCCAGTCACGAATTTCCTCCGCGCATTCAGACCTCGTGTGAGTTCACCCACACCCTGATGAAGCTCCAGCGAGCGACCCATCTCATCGCCTCCACGCTCGACCTCGACGCCATCCTCGACCGCGTCGTCAACGACATCGCCTCCTCCATCGGCAACGTCGAGGTCGACGTCTGGCTCCGCGACGGCAAATCCGATGAGTTGGTATTGTGCGGAGTCCGCGGTTGCACCAAAAACAGCCGGGGTACGCGCTTCAAGATTGGCGTCCAGGGCATGGTCGGGCACGTCGCCGCCACCGGCAAAATGCGCTACGCTCCCGACGTCTCCAAAGATCCTTATTACATTCCCTGCGAGCCGGAAACGCGCTCCTCCGTCAGCATTCCCCTGGTTGCCGCCGGGGAAGTCATCGGCGCTCTCTGTATCGAACACTGCGAACTCGACGCCTTTTCCGAAGACCAGCTTCAGGTCCTCCAGGCCCTTGCGGGACACATCGCCATCGCCGTCGAAAATGCGCGCACCTTCAGCACGGAACGCGCCGAGCGCGAGCGCCTCGAACATGAGTCCGCCGAGGCCCGTGCCATGCAGCGCGCCCTCTTCCTCAAGCCCCAGCCCCTCGTCCCCGGCTTTGCTTTTGAAACCGCATGGCATCCCGCCGGTTCGGTCGCCGGTGACTGGTTTGACTTCATCGACCTCGGCAACCAGCGATACGGCATCGCCCTCGCCGATGTCTCCGGCAAAGGAATGCCCGCCGCGCTCCTCATGTCCGCGACTCGCGCGCTCCTGCGCTCCATCGCTCCCCTGTACGCATCACCCGCGCAAACTCTCGAGCATCTCAACCGCACGCTCACCGAAGATTTCCCCACGGGCAAGTTCGTCACCATGGTCTACGGGATCCTCGATGCCGCATCGCGTCAGATGACCGTGGCCAGCGCCGGTCACCTGCGCCCGCTCCTCATCAACGGACACTGCGCGTTCCTCGACCTCGACACCGGCCTGCCCCTCGGCCTCGGAGCATCCTCGTACCCGGAGCAGACCGTCACACTCGGCCCCGGCACAAAGCTGCTCTTTTACACCGATGGCATCACCGAAGCAATGGACACCACCGAAGAGGAGTTCGGATCCGAGCGACTCCTGAAACACTTCCACGATCCCGAAGCCTGCGTAGACGGCCTCATCGCCGAAGTCCAGAAGTATGGAGTCGGATCCACCCACACCGATGACGCGACCGCCGTGCTCATTCGCAGCCGCTGATCCGTCCACATGCGGCCCTGCCACTGAAAGTGGGTGCCCCATCCATGCGAAGCATGGGTGGGAAAGCTGGAAGCCTGGCGTTCAAAACCTGATATACGCCACATGTGGCCCTGCCACTGAAAGTGGGTGCCCCATCCATGCGAAGCATGGGTGGGAAAGCTGGAAGCTTGCGTTCAAAACCTGATATACGCCCCAATCATCGGCTCGGACGTGTGCGTGAACGCATCTGTCGATGTGTAGAGTTTCGTCAGATCCGGCGCCTGGTAGAGATTGCCGCGGTATTGGAAGCGCAACCCGATGTGCGGAAAAAGTCCCCAGTCCAGGCCTGCTCCGTACACGAAGACTCCCTTCGTATCGCTGTTCGCACCGGTCTGCCCGCTCGTGGGCTGATTGAAGATCACACCCAGTCCTCCTAGAACGAAGGGACGCAGATTGGCAATATGAACCGAAACAAGATAGTCCCCGGTGATCTCATGCGCATTGGCCTCGATGGTCGTCGGCGTGCACGGAAGACCCAAAACACAGGTTCCGGTGCCGGCCTCCGGGGAATAGGTCTGATCCGCTCGATTGTACGAATAAGTGGCTTCGAAACCCATCAATGGGTTGGAAATATGACGCAGTTCGACGATTCCTCCTGCCGAATTTGAAGGGCTCTGCACCGTTCCGTTGCCGTTGGTCGTTCCAGGAAATGATCCATAAAGGCTTAAGCCCAAATCCGTCTGCGCGCTTGCCGCGGTCGAACTCATCACAACCATGCCTGCAAACAGCAAAAGTCCCTGCAACCAGACTCGTCGCATCAATGATCTCCTCACGGGTATTGTCATGCTCAGGTCAAAAAGGCGTATCAACTCATTTCCCTTAACCCTCAATGGACGCAAAAAGTTGTGAACGAGGTGGGCTCGGCCGAAAGTTACGCGAGTCCAGAGGTGCACAAAGCATCAGCACCCCAACCTGGGCACACTTTCTCGACTGTCAAGAGGTCAACCACTCCTGCCACGCACTCATCTGCCCTGATTTCAGAGACTTACCTCCCCTCGGACCCTTGCAGCCAATTAAGTCCTCACGACGCACAATAGAGATCTAGAGGTTCTAACCTTCTACTTGTACCTAAGTCTTGTTAAATGAACAATATACAGATAAATCGTTTGTTATCAGAATCTTCTAGCTAAGTTGCGTGAAATGAGGACTTTGTTAAAAAAGAAAATTTTGGCAGCACACCCTGTTGCGGACCTCGGACTTGACCAGGAGGCGCGCCGTGACCCCTCGTTTAACCAGCCGCACCGGCAGCAGGGATGACCCCGCTCGCTATAAGTCGTTCATTATCAGTATTTTCATGCTAAGTTGCGTCGAATGAGTAATTTGTGCGAGAAAAATTTCGCCCCTGTCAGATCGCTTTAACTAGCCGCACCGGCAGAAAGATGACCCGCTTACCTAAGTCGTTTATTATCAAGATTTTCCGATTAAGTTGCGTGTAATGAGTAATTTGTGAAAAAAGAAGAATTTTGCAGCACCGCAATCAGGCTGCGGCCCTCGGACGAATCCAGGAGTGCGCCGCGATCCCGAGTCCTCGTCATCCCTGTCAGATCGCTTTAACCAGCCGCACCGGCAGAAAGATGACCGCGCTCACCAGCTCCAGCACACCGCTCACCGCGATGCCCACCAACCGGAAGGGGATAAGCAGCAGCCAGATAAATGGATAGGCGATCAGCGCAAGCAGCGCCAGGGGCCAGCACAACACCAGCAAAATGCAGAACAGCAGAAATTTCGCCATGACAAACCTCAACCATCTCGAGATACGCGGCGCCGCCTCGCGCGGTTCCCGGCCCTCACTTCTTCGTGGTCCCTCGCCCGCCGGCGGCTTTTTTCCGCGATTTGCCCTTTTGACTTCGGAGCTTAGCCGGCGAGGCCTTGGACGAGCCTTTGTCCGCCCCAGTGCGACTTTGCCCAGCGCGACTTTGCCCTGCGCGCTTCGCCGCTGCCTTCTTCCGCTCCTTCTCGGGAAGCGCCAGCAAGTCTTTCGTGCGCTTCGGCAATTTTTCGAAAATCAGCCCATGCGCCAGTCGAAGCTCCTCCTCAATCTGCCTCGGACGAAGGACATTCCACCGTTCCACCGTCACCCAATGAGCCTTTAGCGAGGTAGGGACTCGCGATAACGCCCTCATTCTCCAGCAGTTCATGGAATCGCTCAGCCCCGCAGTGAAACCACAGAACACCCGAACCGGACCCATCTAAATCGGTCATCGCAAACATCTTGCCGCCGAGATCGCGATCGCCCGCCCAGTACACCAGGTGGTGCCCCCAGTTCAGCGTCTCCTTTACATGGGGCAGCGCCAGGCAGATCTCCCGGATGCGCTCGTTATCCATCCCGTGAGTCTAGCCCGAACAGCCCCTCAGAGCCTCCCTCAAAAAATTTCGGAAATTTCCACTTGACGTCATACACTAGTTGCCATACAGTATGTGAAGTACAGTGTATGACGCATAGCGACACTGCACTGGAATACCGAGGGAAAGCGATGACCGCAGCCGAAAACCTCTTCGAAAACCTTCGCCTCGAGCTTCGCCGCGGCTGTCTCACCCTCGCCGTCCTCGCCCAGCTCCGCGAAGAGCACTACGGCTATACCCTCCGCAAGGACCTTGATGAGCGCGGACTCGAGATCGATGAGAGCACCCTGTACCCCCTCCTTCGCCGGCTCGAGACGCAAGGCCTCCTCGTGAGCCAATGGCGCGAGCAGGACAAGAGAAATAAACGCTTTTACCGCCTCTCTCCAGAAGGTGAGCAGACCCTCGCCCGCCTTCTCGACGAGTGGAACACCATCAACAACTCAATCACCCGCATCCTCGAGCATCCAGCTCCCGGTGCGGAGAACAAGTAAGGAAACCGCCATGGAACTCCTCGACCGCTACCTCCAGGCCGTCCGCAAGTATCTGCCGCTTCGTCGGCAGGATGACATCATCGCCGAACTCCGAGCCAACATGGAGTCGCAGATCGAAGATCGCGAATCGGAGCTTGGCCGCCCCCTCACGCAAGGAGAGCTCGAGGACTTCCTGCGCAAGATGGGTCATCCCATGATGGTCGCGGCCACCTATCAGCCGCAGCAATACCTCATCGGCCCAACCCTCTTCCCCATGTACCTGTACGTGCTCCGCATCACCCTGCTGTGGGCATTCGTGATCTGCATGATTGTCGCCGCAGTCGTCACACCTCTCACCACAACCGGCGGCGCCCCCGTCATCGCTGCCGTGTTCCGGACCCCCGGCATCCTCCTTCAGACAGCGGCCTGGATCACGCTTGTCTTTGCCCTGATCGATTTCGCCCGCACCCGCTATCCGCAGATCTCCCCGCCCATCTCCGGAATGACTCAGAAGTGGAACCCATGCTCGTTGCCGCCGCTCGATAAAGAAGAACAGCGCAAAGGCAAGCGGCGCTCCTTCACTCAGGCGGTTGCTGAAGTCATCTTCGGCGCGCTCTTCCTCGGGTGGCTGCTCCTGATCCCCCACTATCCGTTCCTCATGCTCGGACCGGGTGTCGCTTTACTCAAAACTTCGCCCTATCAGCTCTCGCCGGCATGGTGGACCTTCTTCTGGTGGATCGTCGCGCTCAATTCCCTGCAGATCGTATGGAAATCCATCGACCTCATTCGCGGAACCTGGCAGCGCTCGTCGCGCATTCAACAGGCCTTCTTCAAAATCTTCGGCCTGATCCCCGTGGTCATCCTGCTCACCGCTCCGGGTCACAATTACATCTCGCTGAAGGACTCCGCGATTGATCCGTTGCAGGATGGCCATAACCTGGCGCAGATCAACAACGGCATTCACCTCGCGTTCTCCGTCATCTGCGCGATCGTCGTGCTGCAACTGATCTTCGACATCGGTAAATGGATTTGGGAGTCCTATCGCGACCGCGTCGCCGCAGGTTAGCCGGCGTTTCATAACGCAACCGACCTTCGACACCGCCTTCACAGCAGATACCGTTTCCACACTCGCGGACAGGCTTGCCCGCCTGGGAGGACACATGCGCCGTCTTATCGATTACCTCAACTCGCTGCTCCTCGGCGTCATTCTGGGAATGATCTTCGTGGCGATCGTGCATCCTTCGACCCCCCGCCACGAAGGTTCCGACGCCAACGGGATTCTGATCAGCTACCAGGTCCTTGGAACAAATCAGCAGAAGACCGTCCTTCTGATTGCGGGAAGGGTCATGCAGCTTACCGATTGGCCTCACGGATACTGCAGCCGGCGGGTGGATCGCGACTATCGCCTGTCATCGCCGATCATTGCGCTATCGATCTCACCCCTCAGACCTGCTAGGCTCCAGCCGGCCTGTTCGCGGTGATAGCGTCTGATCTTTCTGTTTGCCCAATCACCGCAGCCGCCACGCAGTTGCCCACCACGTTCATCATCGTGCGCCCCATATCCATCAGCGTATCGACGCCAAGAATCAGAAGGATCGGCGCCGTAGGAAGATGCACCGCGCTCGCAGTCGCCAGCAATACAACAAGCGACGCCCGGGGCACGCCCGCAATGCCTTTACTCGCTGCCATCAATACCAGCACGATCGCCAGTTGCCGTCCGAAAGTGAGATGAATATCGGCAGCTTGCGCAACGAAGATCGCCGCCATCGAAAGATATACGCTGCCGCCCGTCATGTTGAAGCTGTAGCCCGTCGGGATGACGAACGACACGATCCAGCGCGGAACGCCAAACTCTTCCATGCGCTCCATCGCTAACGGCAGCGCCGCCTCCGACGTTGTCGTCGCAAATCCAATTGCCGCGGGCTCGCCGATAGCCTTCACAAAGCCGCCCAGGGGAACGCGAAATATCGCAAGCGTCGGAATCAACACCAGAACCACGAACGCCGTTAGCGCAAGATAGTAAGTTCCAACCAGCTTTGCGAGAGGCAGTAGCGTAGCCAGTCCGGTTTTCCCAACCGTGTATGCGATTGCCGCCCCCGCAGCCAGCGGCGCGAGATACATGATGATCCGCGTGATCTGAAACATCACGTCCGCAAGCGATTGCAGCACGCTCACCAGCGGCGCGCGCTTCTGCTCAGACAGCATCGCCAGCGCCGCGCCGAAGAGAATCGAAAAGATCGCAACCTGCAGTATCTGGTTCTGAGCTACTGCCTCCGCAATATTGTTCGGAAAGAGATTCAGAATGATCTGTTGCCACGTCTGGGGAGCCTGCGCCGCGGCAGTCGGCGCACCTTCGAGCACCGGAACAACTACACCCCACCCCGCGCCGGAAAGATTCATCGCAACTACGCCGATGATCAACCCCAGCGTAGTAACAACTTCAAATAGGATCAGCGCCTTGATCGCCACCCGGCCAATCGACTTCAGTTCTTTGTGCCCTGCGATTCCCGTCGTGATCGTAGCGAACAGCAGCGGTGCAACAATCATTCGAATCAACCGCAGAAAGAGATCGCCCGGCAACCGCACCTGCGCGGCCACGTTTGGTGCGTCAATCCCCAGTTCCACGCCTGCGAGCATGGCGACGAACGTCCAGGTCATCAGCGAAGGCCTGCGCGTCGCGGCAACCAGGAAACATCCAATGCCCAGCCAGCGCACAACGACCGCAACAGACGAAACGTGAACTAACCCGAGTGCGATTCCCACAACAACCAGCACGACGCCGCTTGCGGTCAAGATCCTTAACACTCGATCCGTGCCTGTGGAGCGCGTTGTCGTAATCGTCGCCATGGTGATGTCTACTGAGCCGTTGGCCTCTTCAGCTTCATTGCTTCCGCCGTCATATCGGTGTACTTCAATCCAGCTCCGGTGTTGAACAGCACCACGCGATCCTCCGGCTTCAAATACCCGCTGGCAATCAGCTTGTCGTAGGCCGCCGTTACGCTCGCCCCTTCCGGCGAAAGAAAGATACCTTCATGCCGCGCCCAGTCCAGGATCGACGCCAGGATCTCTTCATCGCTCACTGCCATTGCAATACCGTCCGACGCCCGCACAATGTCGAGAATGATCGCATCGCCATAAGGCTTGGGCACGCGCAGCCCCGCGGCAAATGTCGCCGCATCCTGCCACATCGTGCTCACCTTCGCACCCTCTTCGAACGCGCGAGCGACAGGAGCGCAACCCGACGACTGCACGGCAATCATCCTGGGCCTTTTGCCTTGCTTCACCCAGCCAAGTTGCTCCATCTCTTCGAATGCTTTCCACATCCCGATCAGCCCCACGCCGCCGCCCGTCGGATAAAACACCGCATCCGGATACTCCCAACCAAGTTGCTCCACGAGCTCGTAGCCCATCGTCTTCTTGCCTTCCACGCGAAACGGCTCCTTCAGCGTGGAGATGTCGAACCATCCCTGCTGCTGCTTCCTTTCCTGCACAATCCGCGCGCAATCTGAGATCAGTCCGTTCACCAGCTCGACATGGGCACCGTACGCAACTGCTTCTACATAGTTCGCAAACGGCACATCTCGCGGCATAAAGATGTGCGCCTCAATTCCAGCCGCAGCCGCATACGCTGCGAGCGCCCCGGCAGCGTTTCCCGCCGACGGCACCGCAAGCTTCCGCAGGCCATAGTGCTTCGCCATCGTCACGGCCATCGCCAGCCCGCGCGCTTTGAAGGTGCCCGTCGGATTCGCACCCTCTTCCTTCAGATATGCGCCCGAATGCCGCCGGCTCTTCAGCATTGGCGTCCAGCCCTCGCCCAGCGACACCGGCTCAGCATCAGGCAGCACGGATCGATAACGCCACATCCCTGACCACGGTCCCGATGAATCCTTCGCGATCACCCCTGGCGCCGAACTGCCCTTCAAATGCTCAAAGTCGTAACGAACAAACAGCGACCCGGCAGGCTGCGTCGTGCACTGCGGACAAACGGTCTGCGGCGTTTCAGCGGAGATATGTGCATTGCAGCGCGCACACTCCAGGTATGCAATCGGCGGCATCGTTTCAGAACTCCCCATTCAGCTTAGCTGGGCCGGCAGCGCTGCGACGAATCACCGCGATGGGCTCGTTTGAAACTTCGTCTCGAATTCTCTGAATCGCCGCTCCAGTTCCCACTGAGCCGCTGCCTTCTCATTCGAGTTGAGGAAGCTCTTGCATCCAGCCGAAGGCTTGCTTCCTCCGATAACTTGCGCCCGGCAAGCCGTGCTCGGTGCACTAAACACATCCCGTTCGGCCCACAAGCTGTCTCCCGGCAGAAAATTATGCTCCAGGCCGGTGCGCGCCAGTTGCTTCAGATCCGCGTAACTCAGGTGGTATTCATTCGCAGCTCGCACATATTCATGCAACAGGTCGATACGGCTTACGGCCTGGTCGTCGGTCGAAAGCGCCACCGGAACATGCGCCGCACGGTAGTAGGCAAATGGATGCATGTCGCCGGTGATGCCAAGAATCCCCGCATTGGAACTGAGATTGATCTCCACCATTACGTGCTTCCGAGCTAGCTCTTTCAGAAGTCCCGAGGCATCGTTCTCGTACATCACATCGACTCCGTGCCCGATGCGCTCCGCGTGGCCAATCTCCATCGCCTCGCGCACGTGAAACTTCAGCCCCTCAGGCGGTACCATCCCAGGCGCCAATTCACCCGCGTGCAGCGTGATGTGCACCTTCGGATACAAGCCGTGAAGATACTCGACCATCTTCATGTGCAGCGAGTAGTCGCGCATCGCGACCATGTAGTCTTCCGGCTGCACGAAGTTGATACCCACCCAATCGTCTGAACCCTGCTCAATCGCCTGCTCCACGGTTTCAAACCCAAGCAGCGTCTGTGCAAATACCTGTTCCGGCGAGAAAGCGCGAAGAACCTGGTAGATCAATCGCACCTGTACTCTGCAAGCGCTCACGGCCTGCGGCGTGCCGCAATGCTGAAGCTGATTGCGCATCTCAAACGCCTTCTTCGCTTCCTCGCGATCTGCCGCAATCTCATCTCGCAGGCCATGGTCCAGAAGAGCCTGGCGCATCTGCGCAAGGTCCGGATTCCAGCCAATCTCGTGCGCAATCCGCGCTGCGTGCCCGAATGCCGGGGTGTGCATCAACTCCAGATATTGATTGTTCTCCGCGTCCGCCCGCCTGGTGATTTCATCGATCCATAGGCCGGTATGGTCCTTGTCCAGTCCGCCAAAGCGGTCAAAAGTTGAGAAGAACTGATCGTGACCGCTGAAACCCGGTGTAGGAACGAAGTTGCGCATGGAAAACGCATCGACCACGCGATCGTAGAGATTCTGCTCCCCGGGTGTCAGGCTGCTGCCATTCAGTTCACTTGCCGGCACAAGGGGCGCCGCGCACGGCTCCTTCGCCGTTTTGCCTTGCGCGTCCCGTGCGAAATCCAATTTCGCTGGATCGATGCATACCTTGTCTTCTGCGGCTACTCGAATCAGCGTCTCCGCATAAACACCCGCGCCGAGGTGAAAATGCAGATCCGCACCTTTCGGAAAGTCCGCGAGAAACGCCTGAACCGCGAGCGGTCCCTGGCGAACCGCCATCTGGTACGCTCGAGCGGCTCGCGCCTCCTGTGTTGACGAAGGTACAGTTGGCGAGTTCCCGGGCGCTGCTTTGGCGGGCAAGGGTTCAATTGCCGTCAGCTTCGCCGGTTCGGCGAAAAGCACCGTCAAAATGACGGAAGCTGCCGTAATGCAACACGAAGGAAGACTTGGAATGCGCATGTTGCCACCAGTTTACGAGGTGGATCTGCGCGACGCATCTCAAAACAAACGCCTCCCAGGGCGTCCTGGGATCGCGGCGAGCACCGGAATCATCTCATCTCGGGGGACGCGGCCCTTCCCCCATACCCCAGATCGGAAACGAATTGCATCATAAGGTAGGGAGCACTATGAAGCTGCTCCCCGCAATCCAATCGTTGTACCGCTGCGTAATTCAATTCGTAATCAATACTTATAGGCCGAACGGGAGTTGATGCAAAGCACGGAGTCCCCACCACTTCAACAGGTTTCGAGGCGATCGTTCCTCAAAGGCGCGCTGTGCGGCGCAGGCGGACTTGCGCTGTACGCGGGTGTGCTTGAACGCCATTGGTTCGAGGTTGTTCATAAACAAATCACGATAAAAGGATTGGCCCCCGCATTCGAAGGCATGACCGTGGCCCAGCTCAGCGACATTCACCTCAACGAATTCACTGAGCCCTTCCTCGTGCGTGAAGCGATCAACGAGATCAATCAAGCTCGCCCCGACCTCGTCTTGATCACGGGTGATTACGTCAGTGCTCAAGTGTTGCCAAGTCGGCTCACCATCGAAGCGGCCTGGGAATGCGGCAAACTTCTAAGCGAGATTCAATGCCCGCAGCGCTATGCGATTTACGGCAATCACGATATCTTCGCGGGCGAGGAGCATGTGGGAGAAGCGCTTCGTTCCAACGGCATCCCCGTGCTCAGAAATTCCTATCTGCCGATCGAACGCGGTGGAAACCGCATCTGGCTCGCTGGACTCGACGATCCGGTTTATGGCCGTCCCGACCCCGATCAGGCTATTCCCCCGGCCATTCGAAACATCCCTGGCGAGCCCGTGATCCTGATGTGTCATGCCCCCGATTATGTGGATGATTTGGCTTCACATCCGGCAGGACAGGCAGTCTCACTCGTGCTGAGCGGACATACCCACGGCGGACAGATTCGCCTCCCCTACCTCGGAGCGTTGCATCTTCCGCCCGGCGGACAACGATACGTGCAGGGCCTGTTCAATGTTGGCAATATGCAACTCTATGTGAATCGCGGAATCGGCACTGTTGGCGTGCCGTTCCGCTTCGATTGCCGGCCGGAAATTACTCTCTTCACTTTACGTTCTGCATAAAACTCGGAAGTCGACTCACCGGCCCGCTGGAGGTATGTTCGTGACCTTGGGCTGGGTTGTGGGCGCAATCTGATCCATTGGCAATTCGAGGGCAAAGAGGCTGCCGTCGCCCTGGTCTGCATGAACCCACATGCCATGAAAAGCCTCACGTAATCCGGGGTGTTGATTAAGAAGCGCTGTCATCACTTCTGTAACTTGCTTGCGGGCTTCCATCGGTGTCCTCAACTGTGCCGCCTGCGTGGGATCGGGCGTGTAATGAACATCCAGATCAAAGGCTCCGAATTCAGTTGTGGTGCTGATCGCGCTCAAAGCGAAATTAGACCCTTCTGCATTGAGCGGCACAGGAGTTTTGTCGGGGATATCGCCGGGATGAGTCTGCTCCGTCTCCTGCTGCAGTTTCTGCAAATTCGGACTGGAGAGAAAGTCCACCGGGCTTAGCAGATCCTCTGCAACTCGGTAATAGATCCACGCCGGCCAATTCTCCTTGCTCTGCGAATACTTCCGCGCAGAAACCCAATACCAGAGTCCGTCGTGATCGGCTTCTGTCATCGGCTTGGCATAGAAACCCGCCAGCTGCCATTGGTTCCCCTGGCCGCTGGCGAGAATAATCGAGATTTGCTGAGGCTTGGGTACTCCCGTGGCGTGGAGAATTGCCAGAGCATATGTGCCTGGCGGCAACCCGTTAAACGTTAGAACCACAATCGGCGAACCACAGAAAAACTGGGTACGCTCTGCTCCCGCCGCATCCTTTGAGGCATCGAGAAAATAAAGATTGTCGACCGTTATCTTTGCACTCTGGACGAGTGGCTTGAGAGCGGTGATCGACGCAGCGATGCCGTCGAAATCAGATGCGATCGCGGGCAGGGTCTTGGCACGAAGACCGGAAACATCTCCCGACTGCACGATCGCAGCCATGGTCCGCGCTTCACCAGTGAGCCCCTCTCTCTGTTGAGCGCTCATCTGGGCCTGTGTCGAGCAGGACGCCGCGTTTGCGTGAACCGCAGTGAATGAAAACGCAAAACATGCCACCAGCGCCAAAGTTCGACGCGCATTCTTTATCTTTTCTGACATAGGGTTATGGGTCCTGGAGCTAGGAGAATCAACCGCTCGCCAAATAGTTAAGATGCAGATCATCGAGCGACAGAAAACCGGATTCGAATGCCCGCGGAGCCCAGATACTCCAACACCACCGATCAACCCCGGTCGCCCGCCCCAACCTCAACATTTGGATTTACATCAGCCAAGTCGTCTCAGAATATGGGCTTCAGACTGTACAGCATTCACAATATCGGCCATTTTTCAAGTAATTCTTACCGAAATCGAGTAGTAAATTCCTGTTGCCTGCCCGAATTTCAGCGACAACACTTTTTTTGCCTTCCAAGGGGTTGTCCCCCCAACTTAAACGTGAAATATTCGTGAAAGCTTTTCAAGATTGGTTGCCTCACCAGCCAGGTTTTTCTCTCGGCGGACGAGCGGTCCTTGACGGGCACCGGCCATTGGCTTTGCCGATTGGAAACCTTAACTGGTATGCGGCGGGATTTATCGTAAACTCCGCAAGATCGCCGCGTTAAGTTGAACAGAGGTTGCTGGGTAGTACTCACAGGCGGTTTCCCGCTTCGTGTCTCAGATCAGCCCTAAATTTCTCCGAACTCGACGGGATGTCTACCTCTGACGCTCGAACGCACAAGCGTTCAGGGGTCGATAGGATCTCGACCGAGTGGTTGGTTCGAACGATCTTGAGAAAAAACTGTAAGACGCAACTGAGCTGACGAAGACCGGGCTGGGAAAAATTCAGCAGACCCGCAGATTGAAACTACTTACCAATTCCATTCGATAAGAAGGAACCATGAAAATCCCGCAGATGATTTGGGTCGCGATTGCCGTCTTTGCTTCGACGGCAATGCCCTCTTTCGCGAGTGTCATTATCAATAGCCCCACCCAGGGAAGCACTGTCGCCTCGCCGTTCAGCCTTTCGGCATACACTTCCCTTTGTTCGGGGCAACAGGTGAGCGCGACCGGGTATTCGCTCGATGGAAGCTCCGATACCAAAGTCTTCAATGCACCAGCAATATCAACCTCGATCTGGGCTCCGGCCGGAGGGCACACACTTCACGTCAAAGCGTGGGGTGTTTCGGGCGCCAGTTGTGTCACCGACGTCGCGATCATCGTTTCAGCCTCGATTTCTAATTCATCAACGGCTCCCGCGTCCTCATCAAGCGTTAGCAGCATCCAGACCCTTGGCGGATGGCTTGCCATCCATGATGGGGGCACTCCGGGAACCTCTAGCGGCTGGTCCGCCGTTACTAGTTCACCGTCGCGCACAGGAGCGGCCCGCAAATTTTCCATGACCTACTCGAATTTCGGCGGCGAGAGGTACAGTGTTGCTTTTGGAGATGACGAATCGGCGTCCAACTTCACTCTGGATACGTGGGTTTACATTCCAAGCGGAAGTGACGGCCTGGAGAATCTGGAACTCGATCTCAATCAGGTCCTATCCGGAGGGCAAACAGTCATCTATGGCATGCAATGTGACGGCTGGACGAACACCTGGGATGTTGCCGTCAACAAGGGCACAACGTCGAGCCCACGGAACACTTGGGCGCACACCTCTGCTCCATGCAGTGTGCGTACATGGGGGAAAAACGAATGGCATCACGTTCAGCTTAGTTACTCGCGCAACGATACAGGCTGGATCACATACAAGTCCGCCGCAGTGGATGGAAACTCACACCCCATCAACATGACCGTTCTTGGCGCATACAACCTCGGATGGGCGCCCACCCTTTTGGTCAATGTTCAGCTTGATGGCGCGACGAGCGGAAGTGGATCCGCTTCGGTGATTCTCGATGGATTTACCATAAATAGGTGGTAGCCATTTATTCTGAAGACGGGCCGCCGCATATCGCGGCGGCCCATTTCTCTGTGCTCATGAAATTGGCTGGCCCGCTGTCGTCTGCTCCGTGAATGAGAGGGGTTCCAGACCCTGCATCAGGGCGCTTTGCGTGCACTGCAACACCTCTTTCTTGGCCGCTTCGATGTTCGTTGGCGCGATAATCGTGAATCTATCCAGAATCCGGCTCAGAGAAAAATACGCTTCGCGATTCATTTCAATAAACTCAAGCGGATATTCCGGTTTCCGAGCGCGGGCCGCGCACGGATCCGCATCCAGTATGAAGCTGATGTCGGGTTTAGGAGTCAGGCGCATAATCCAACGAGCATAGCCGCGGATACCCTTGCTCTCGAGATTGAGATTTGCCAACTCATCGTATATGTAACGATCAAAGATGACACAATCAACACCACTCCTCAGGGCCTTTTCATAAACATTGCGCAGCGAGACCGCATCAGCGATGTACAGGAAAAGACGCAAACAGGCCATCGGCCAGCCACGCACATTTTTGTCTCGCCGGTTGATTGGAGCCTCAGGGCTTCCAATTCCTTTGTCTCCTCGGAATATAGTGTGGCCTGCTCCCTCGCGAAGGCCTGTGAAGCTGGCAACATCATCCCAGAAGCGAAATAGGCGAATGCGACAACCTTGCTGCTCAAGGCAGGAGATGAGGTGGTCAATCTGGGTGGTCTTCCCGGCTCCATCGACACCGGAAAAACTCACCACCAGAGTTCTACTGCTTCCTCTCGATTCAGATTTCCCGATCATGAGCGCTCATCTCCCTATGGCTCGCTGTGACTGGCCCTGGAGAGCCCGACCACAGCCCCTACGGCACCCGCTCCAGCTATGACCAGGCTGACCCGTATCACAATTGCCCGCACGCGGCGCTGTTTCGCGGGCGCGATCGCAGCCCCGGCGGGTCGGGATCCTGGCACGCCAACCGGCTTTTCATACGGCGCCGCGGCAGTGCCCACCGGCTGCTGCGATGAGGAGGATTGCTGAGAAGACTCCGACTGCTCGGCCAGGAGAGTTGGTTGTGGAATCGGCGCAGCCGGAAGAGAATCTTGCCGCGCAGTATCCGTGTTCTGTGCCGCCGTTCTCGCGGTTAAAGTACTCTGATCCACCTGCGTTGGCGTCGATGCGGGTTCCTGACCAGCGCCTATTTGCACTTGGGCGAGCAATACAGTGCAAAGGAAAGCCGCACATATCTGCCTGAATCGCGGCAAAGCCACAACGCTGACAATTCTATTCGCACCCCACCCTTTTATTCGCATCGCGTTCTTCCTTTCAAGCCGCATTGCTTTCTGACTCTTGTTCAGCCTCTGGTCGCTCGGGTGAAACAGACCTCAGTTTTGGCCGCCCATAACTGTCCATTGCGTCGCTAATGGTTTCGAAACACTCGAAGAGAAAATCGACTCCCGAAGAGTGAAGAATTGACCGTGCTTCCGGCCGCACCGCCGCAAGCCGAATGTCTCCGTTTCGTTTCATCGCTTCTTCAAGACAACACAGAAGCAGATGCAGGTTTGAACGGTCGAGAACTTTGAGCGTCGAACAGTCGAGTACCACCGCCGGCCGGTCCACATTGATGCATCTCTCTAGATTCCGATAAGCTGCTGCGTCCTGACTCTTATCCGATTGGTCAGGCAGCCTCGCAATTGTCACGCTTCGGGTTCCATTCTTCATGTTGATTGCCGGTTTCCTTTCGAGATATTTTATGCATTCAGTAGGTAAGTAATGCCCACTTACATCAGCCGTGCCAGTTCTGCCGCTGGATTTCGGGTCGAATGAGTTAAAACATTCTTGGCGTAACGAAAAAGCGTCATGAGATTTGTTCGGTACCAGCAGCAATCCGTCATTCTGGGGGACAATCCGCATAGGAAACGCAACTTCGATGCGGCTTCTGGTGAACGCATCATCGCTGCCATCAGGCGGTGGTTTCCATCAAGGACGGTGAGGGGTTCGGATTCAGTCACTCCGATCAAAATGACTGCGCCAAGCCCTGGATCCTCTGCGTCGAAGCGCCTGCCAATGGCCTGTAGCTTCGAGACAAATCCCGTGTCGAGCTGATCTCTTCGTTTGCGTATTCCTTCTGAAATTTCAAGCGTCGAAAACCGGCCGTTCGCAACCTTGCGCCATTGCGCTCTGGGAAACATGCGAACGTTTTCTAAATCTTCTGCGGTCATCTCGACTTCATACCATTCCGTGTTCTTCGGAATTTCCTTCCATAGGTAGAGATGCCGGATGAACAAGAGAGCGCGCCGTTTCGCATTCTCCTCCGGATCGCCAAGGTTCGGGTTCTTCACGATCTCGCTGAGATTCTGGTACTCCCGAAATGCCGGCCCGTGGAAATCGCTTTTTAAGAACTCTGCAATTGCTACATCCTCTGAAATTCGCCGAATCACGCGCACCGGGCGGCAAGAACCGGGTGGCAACGCATCTTTCGGATCGGTCAGCGAATTGATAAGGAACGGTACGGCTACGAACACAAACAGAAGAACCATCAGCGCAAGTTGAACCAGCACCACCTCACGCAGAGTCGAATGGAATGCATAAATGGCACCCAGCAGAACGCCGCTGATAGCCAATTGCACCAGGCTTGTGTTCGCTATCTTATACGACATTTCGAAAGTGATGATGACTCCAGCCAGCGAATAGATCACAGTGGTAAGAGCGTAAAGCGCGAGGAGATAAGGCAAGTTATATCTGCCCGAAATCGCAAAATCTGAGCCGAAAAGATGCGTCCATAGCTCCGCAGGCGCAATGCACAATGCGATGGAGATCGCAGCACCAACCCCCAGCACCAGCGCCAGGGCAGTTGCAATCACTCGCAGATCTCGGCGCTCTTCATTGCTCGTCCCCGCAACTAGTGGGAACGTTGAGTTCATGACTGCTTGGGAAAACGAAAAGATGACTCGCCCTACCATCGCCACGGCCGCGTAAAGTCCAGCTTCGCGCGCTGGAAAGAAGTGATTCACCAGAACGATCCCGCCATTGCTGATAATCATCTGCCCCGCAAAGAAGATGACGGCTTGAGTCGTTTCATGCACGGCATGAGAAGTTTGAACGGGACTTGAGAGCCTGCCTGTCAGCCTTATCGGAGCAGCGTAATACGCAATCGCAATGGCAGCTGAATTCGCTGCGATCACCCCATGCAAGCCCATTCCGGCTGCAATCAATCCCAGCGAGCCGACCAGACGGACCGCCTGTTCAATCACAAGGTTGGTTGCAAGATTTCTGAATCCGCATGTGCCCTGGATATATCCTCGCCGTGCGCCAAGCGGAACATAAAATCCGGCCCCCACAGCGATGAGCGCAACCAGGCGGGAATCAGGCAGGTTCAGATAATCGGCCATGGATCCCTGGAATGCAATCAGCAGAAGGGCCGTACCAATCCCACAGACCCATGACGCTCGGTGAAAGAGCCGGTAAATTGCCGATTTCTCGGCATGCGAGTGCTGCTGGGCTACAATCTTTGCCGCGATGATCTGGAACGCTAGGGTGACCGCCGACAGCAAAACCAGGATCGTGTAAATGACAGTTGCATGACCGAAGCCTTTGGGCCCCAGATAACGAGCGACCGCAATGTTGTACGCGAGGTTTATCGCAGTGTTGAGACCCGATCCTGAAAGAAGGACAATACTTCCTGAAACGATGCGGGCCTGCAGCGTCTTTCTTCTTGGCACTACAGAGGTCGCCACCGAAACTCCAGATCAGAAGAAGTGATGTTTTTAGAGAGGCTATGTAAATAGTCTTAGACGAGCCCTCTTATAGTCCGATGCGATAAACGGCGTCCTGGCTGCTCCGCTCAAAACCTCGCATTTCCTGCCCCTTGCGCAACCGAGGACCTTCAGATAGCTTCTAAACCTAGTATTCATGTTGAATCGCTGCGCTCTTGCCATAGGCCTCTTTCTCCTTTTTCCGCACGGCTGCTTCAATGAAGTAGCAAATTCTCCTGTCCAATTGAAATACCGCGCGGCTGGCGCTCAACCACAGGTCCTGGCGCTGTACGAAGCCTGGTTCGGTCATCCGCGCCACATTTCGGTCGGATATTCTTCGCATGATCCGGATGTCGTCAAGCATCAGATTCAATCCGCCAAAGCCATGGGAATTGATGCATTCGTGGTGGATTGGTATGGCGACCGCGAACCTTTCATAGATCAAAGCTATGCAGGGATACAGAAGGCGGCCGCAAAAAACAATTTCCACGTCGCGATGATGTACGACGAAACCGATCATGAGGATGACGCGACTGACGAGGCCATCGCAGATTTCACCATGTTTCACGAGACTTACCTTTCAAGCAAAGCGGAAGGACATGAGGCGTACATGACCTACCAGGGCAGGCCCCTCATCTTTATCTTTCCCAAGGGTGGCCACACAGATTGGGACAAGATACGGGCTCTCGTGAACACCTGGAATCCTGTCCCATGGCTCATTCAGGAGAACCTCCCCGGGCAGTACCCCAATGCTTTCGACGGCTACTATGCGTGGGTAAGCCCTTCGACAGACGAAAGCAATTGGGGGCAACAATACCTGAGCAATTTCTACGGCACGATGAAGACAAAGTATCCCGACAAAATGATCGTTGGCGGCGCTTGGTCGGCCTTTGACGACAGCAAAGCTTCATGGGGACTGAACCGACACATCGCAGCCAGGTGCGGACAAACGTTCCAGGATACATTCAATTTCTGGCGTAAAGAATTTCCACCGGACCAGGTGCCCCCTTTCATCATGCTCGATACCTGGAACGATTACGAAGAGGGCACAGCATTGGAACATGGGGTTCCAAGCTGCGGCGGAAAGAGCGCTGACTTGAAGGCCGACTCTGCTGGAACGGGTCCATCAGCATCTGGGGCATCGGCCAGACCATAACCGCCAGGAATTCTGGGCATTGGGGCAAATGCACGCCTCGCCGTCGACCCATGCACTTGTGATTCCAGCTCTGCGCTCTCCGATTCCGTCTTCAGCCGTCACAAAAAGTTAGGCCTCGCTGCTGAACAGCGAGGCCCTCTACAGGAATCTCAGCAGACTGGGACTGACTACGCCGCGTCCTGCTGCTGATAATTGGCAGCAGCTTGAATCGCCAGGCTGCCATTGGGAACTCCGTAGCTTCCTACCGAAACCTCGATCGTGCCGCCTTCAGTTTCGATCGTGAGTTGCGGTCTGTGCACATGGCTCACGAGTGACAGCGGTCGATTGCGCACTTCATCGTAGACTCGCCCTACGTACTCGCCAAGAATGCCAATTGACAGCAGGAGAAGCCCCCCGACGAAAAATACCACGCTTGCCAAACCAAAAGCCGCAATCGCAATCGCGCTGCTGGCAGGAATCATACATAACGCCATGAGTAGTGACGCACAGGTAGTGAACCCGAACAATCCGAAACTCAGCCGCAGAGGTTTGTAGCTAAAGCTCGTGATGGCATCCATCGCGTACTTGATGCGGCTTATGAACGACAGCTTGCCTTCACCGCCCGCCCGATCCTGACGGTCGTAGTAAACAATCGCGTTCTTGTAGCCCACCCAGGCGCGTAGACCAGGCAGGTAGCGATTCTTTTCGCCTAAGGCGACGATCGCATCCACCGCTTTCCTGTCCATCAGGCTAAAGATTCCCGCATTCAAAGGAATCGGGTAATCAGACAAAGCGCCGAGAACCCGGTAGAACATCGGGAACAATGCTGCAAGCAGTTTCCGGCTTTCCTGTCGGCTGCGTCTCACCCCCACAACAACCTCGGCACCGTTGCGCCATGCGTCAATCAGGCGGGGCAGCACCTGCGGTGGGTCCTGGAAGTCGCCGTCCATCAGAATGACTGCGCGTCCCCGCGCGATCTGGAGACCGGCCGTTATCGCTCCCATGTGACCCCAGTTGCGCGAAAGCTCGACGACCACGACATGCGAGTCGACAGCCTGAAGCTTCTTTAGCATTTCAAGTGAGGAGTCAGTCGAACCGTCGTTGACATATACGACTTCCCAATCGTCTGCGACAGTTTTCAACGCTCCAGAGACCGCTTCATTCAAGGACTCAATTAATTCTTCTTCGTTATAGATCGGTATAACTATTGAAATCATCTTCAGCTCCTGTGAAATCGCAATCTCGTGTTCTCCTTTCACTTTCACGTATCCATCTCAAATGACGCGAAACCCCTTTTCATAGATTTCTTAGATGCATAAGATCTTCAATTTACTGCGTTTGACCCTGCAAAATCCGCACTCGCCATCGAACCTCTGTGGGCGTAAGAACAACAATGTACCTGGCGCGGACTTGCTGGATACCGATGGCCTTGTCATGCTCGAACAGTTGAAGATCGTATGTCACGTTATCGGCAAGTTCAATCGAGAGCCCTTCAGGAGAGTAAAAAAGAATCTGAATGTCGTGGGCACGATCGCGGTAAACGGTATGTACTCCGCTTTCCCTTTGCGATTTAATCGTGGCCGCAAGCTTCTCTCTAGCCGCTCCGATAAAGTCCCGGTCCAAGAGCTCCGGTCGGTTTTGATTCAGCGCGTCGCTCATACCTCGCCACGAATCAATGTAGTTCTGAATAGCTGCGTTCGCGCTCTGCTCTTGGAGTTGACGCGGGCCGTCAAGTTTCAGAGGCGCTACATGCACGGATGGTTCGTCCGCAGCGAACGCCGCCACCGAAGCCAACAAAGCCGAAATCAGAGCAAACGAAATCCAAACCCTCATTGTTGCCACCGTATCTGATTTCCGAGCACTACTCCGCTGGCCACTGAGATAATTGCTCCCCGATGAGCAGGGATCTGCACCGACGCTACACCCTTCTTCAAAGGGACATCGACAGTGGATTTTGTATCTTGGGCGAGCTCGGTAAACGTGACGATCGTCCCGTCAGGAACTGCATTTCCGCTGCAGTCTCGCACAGGTTCCGTCACTAGCTGGATTTTGTCGCCGACACCTTTTGCGCTCATCCTAAGGCTGCACGGTTCACCCGCAACCTGGAAAATAATCCTTTTGCTGGATACATCTCCGATCCGCGCAACAAACTGATCCTTCCCCTCATGCGGAGTCGAATCCATCTCAGTCCAGGCGGCGCCGTTGCGTGTCTCGATAGTGTGGGTCTGCATTCCGGCTGTCGGATTTCCCAGTTCGAACGAAATCTGTGTGGGCTTAGTGATGAGGTTTCCGTAAGAGTCAAAAAGATAGGCGGTGCCCGAGATTCCATTTCGAAGGGCGACCTGCAGCCGCGAGGGCTTTGCAATAAAGGTCAAATCCGATGGCTTCGCCGCCGGCGATACGTCAAGGGAACCGGTGCTGGTTGAACCAGCCGACGTGAGCCAGACAGAATAGTGGCCTGCGTTATAAAGCGTGCCCGCCCCGAACGATACCGTTTCTCCAAGCTGAACCTTCCCGTAGAGAAACTGGCCTGGACCGACTATATAGAGAGTACCTTCGCCGGTTCCACTGGATCCTAGGGAAAATGCCGACCCGGCCTCGATGCTGACGGGGAGATTCAGGTTTTGACTGTGGGCCGTAACACATCCCGACGCAAGACATGCGAGCGCAATAAGAAACCCTGGTCTCAATCTGCGCCTCCGAAGCTGTAGGTCGCGACTACCGCTCGCTCACTGCTGACTTTTTTTGCAAGATCTTCGGGAATATGAATATCGAAGGCGACCGGCGTCTGCGGCAATAGAGCGTGGTCGACATACGCACCTGCAACCCACACCACCTGCCCGGACTGATCGTAGAAGGCTCCCAACACATGTGCCACGTTCGCGATTTGGCCGCTCTGGTTCGTGAGTTGCCCGCTCAAAGATGCGTCGGGGGCCGGATTCAACTTCTCGTTCTCAATTGCGATTACAGGATCAGCCGAAGCAGAAATCAGCGTTGAAAATGGAGTCATTCGTATGCTCTTCACGTCGGACAGCGATACGTTTGGAAAACGGATTAAAAAAGGTGTTACCTGTTTCGGAAGAAGTTGATGCGAAATTTCGTCAAAACTGCCTTCTGTCGCAATGGGTTTCTGATCCTTCGAAAGCAAAGTTGCCGTCACCGAGACGTACGCCGGAACTACGTCTTCATTGAGCAATTCTCCAAGCAGCATCAGCCCTTCTGCTCGCTGCACAGGATGCATGTCGACAATGCGGACATGGGGCGCTTCGACATCCTGTGCTCCCCAATCGTCGCCAACCGTCCTGTTGATCACGTCCCAACGCAGATAGTTCACAGGAATTACTTGCGGCGGGACTACCGGCACTTTCTGAATTGGCCACTCAACTTGCCAGCTTCCGCCATTTTTCACGAGATGAAGATCCCGGCTGCTCTCTGAAGGCCCAACCACGGTCGACCATTGCATCTTGAATCGGACATTCGCCTCCGAATCCGTCGCATGTAAGGGACGGACATCGAAGCTGTTGAGAGTAGCGTATGTCCGCAAATCCGGGTAGACGCTTGTCAGATCGCTACGAAACTGGCCCTCGGTGAACTCTGCCTTGTTCGAAAGATTGGAATACGCTCTGCCCCAGTCCTGCGCTCGAATTTGTTCTCCGAGAGTTCGGACTGCTGCTTCCGGCGTGGATGACGATCCGCTGAACTCTGTACCACTGGCATATGCGGCGGCAGATTTACTAGGCCACATCGTGCCAATCGCAATCAACGCGATGGTTGCGGCTGCAATTGAGGCTGATAGAACTCGACCGTTCACGATGCCATCCTCCCCGGAACCAGTTCCTCTTCTTCGGCCGGAGAAGGGTAAGAGACGCGGCTCTCCAATGGTCTCCGTTCAGGAATCAACAACACCAGCATTGCCAGAAGACTGCTGCAAACTGGCAGTATGCCCCACATCATCCCTTGCCAATGAGGAGGAATTTGCGGAGCATTCAGCGGCGTCGCAGGAGGTACTCCGTCTTTACTCCAGACCATGATTGTGCGATCTTCCAGATTGTCTACCGGACGCCATCCTGCAAACGCAAGAAGTGGATCGTAGTAATGATCGCGAACGAACACCCACTTCAATCCATAGTGATCGGCATGCTCGAGAATAGCGCGGAGCGCATCGATGCCGGCCTTTCCGAAATACTTCGAGCTTGTCAGAGCGCCCGCACCGTTTGCAGTGAGCTCAGGAAGCATACGCCCGGAGTTCCATTCGCCGTCAACACTGCTTGCTTCGGTCAACATTGCCAGACGTGCGATCTTGTTACCAAATCCCAGCGTCACGTAGCGATATTGATCGTGGCCATCCCGATTGAGCCACGAAGCCACGGAGTCAACCTTGAAGTCTTCGGCGTCCGCGGGACGAAATGTGGACCAGCCAACCGCCAGCGCGCAGCTCGCTGCCGCCAGTATGCTCAGCGTCACCATAGCAGGAGTCTTGAATCTGCTTATAAGTTCGGAAGCGAGCAATCCAACGAACGGAAGCGCGAGCAATGTCGCCCAATAACTGAATCGCTCCATCGTGAGAACTTCGAACGCGCGTCCCAGGAGTATGCGGCCGACCGGGGTAGTACCACCCAGGCCGATGAGGAACGCGATCCAGAAGCCGAAAAACAGTGGACGCAGCCGGGGCACAGACGAGCCGCGGAGGAAAATGAACGGGAAGATCAGAATCAGCGCGCCATATGGAACGACAAAGTAGTTCAATCCCCACTGAGGGCTCAAAATGTAATTCGCACGGCTGGGGTGCGGGATCGGCGCTTGGGTCACCGGGTAGTGAATGAGTGCGATCCAGAACGGCAAGAGGACTACTCCGATAAGCGCAGTGACCAGAACCACGATTCCCGCAGTCCGGGAGATGAGACCAACAGTTGATGTCTCGTCACCTTCATTCCTTTCCATGATTGCCAGCGCGATAACCGGCAAAGCGAAAAAGAAGGAACCGAAGAGCAAAGTCGCATGGTGTGCGGCAGCAGCAGCGGTAAACAAAAGGCTGGCTTTGAGAAATGCGCGCCACCTGCCAAAACGGATCCATTCGAAAAGGAACGGAAGCGCATTCAGGTAAATCGGCGCCGCTGCCGTAGTCCCCAACTGCCCCGCGGAATAAACCAAAAAACTCTCTGAGCCAAGAAACACACTCGCCAAGGCTGCAAACGAAGCCGCCCGAGGAGTCACCCAGAGGACCGAAAAACGGTACACACCAATGGCAAGAAGCAGAATCGCAACAAGCTGAACTGCCATGTAGGCGAAATCGAGCCCCAGAAGATGAGACGTCAGCGCGACCCACTGCTGAGGCAACGGCGGATAGGTCGCCTGCGAAAATCCTGCATACCACTTCGTATTCCACGGATCGAACCAGTGGTGGAGGTAGTGCGATGCAAAAAAGATATGGAAATTAGTGTCGTACGACTTCAATGGGAGCTTCATCAACAAAAGAGGCAGATGAACCATTAAAGCTGCCAGCAAAATAAGTGTGATTGGTATAGGGGGTCTGGATTGTGAGATACGTTCAGACTTCTGCACAGGTCCCTCTCAAGTTGATATTCCTACGGAAACACCTGGCTGCGGTTGTTCCCGCCTGCAACCGCGAATGCATGCTCAGAATGTAGAAGCCATCTTGTCCTTCGATTCACAAAATCCAAATACTGGTTGCACAGCAACGCAAAAAATGAGTTCGAAGAGGCAGTCGTAGTCCATAGGAATCAACGATCAGCCAACATAGAGCCCGTTTTCGGAATCTAAATGAGTACCGTGAGTTCGCGGCTATGTGAACTCTGCAGTTAACCAGCAGAACGGGTGAGGCTCTTGAACTATATATTTAGACGCTTTTGTATTGCCTGTCTCACGGCAATTGCTGGAGGATCATGCGCTTTAAGCGCACAAACCTTCGAGGTCGACACCCCGAGCACCACTCGGGCAACTCCGCAATCCGGGCAAGTGAAACAACCCGATCTCGGATGGGGCTCAAACATTGAGAATGCGCGACTCGCGCGCGCGGCGCAACAGGCGCTTCAACATGGCGATCGAATCCATGCCTTGGAGTACGCTCAACGCGCTTCTCAATCAGCACCCAACGATCCGCAGCTCTGGTTCTTGTTGGGATATGCGGCTCGATTGAATGCAAAATTTCAGATGTCCGTCGACGCATACTCGCATGGACTGAAACTTAGTCCCTCGTCCCTCGATGGGCTCTCGGGCCTAGCCCAGACTTACAGCGCGATGGGCCGCAACGATGATGCAACGCGCCTCTTAAAGCAGGTGCTCGCGGCTGATCCCAGGCGCGCCAATGATGCGCTCGTCCTTGGCGATCTCTACATGCGTGCCGGAGACTACGACTCCGCGATCGATGGGCTGGACCGTGCAGAACGCTATCATCCGGACGCTCGTTCCGAGTTGCTGATGGCCATGTGCTACGAACATCAAAAGAAACTCGACTTGGCCAACAAGTACCTTGAAGCTGCCAGAAAGCATGCTCCTGACAATCCTGAAGTGCAGCGATCTTTGGCGGGGTACTATCGAGCGGTTGGACAATACCCGCAAGCAATCGCCGCGCTAAGGTCAATCCATCACCCCAAGCCGGATGTGACCGCTGAATTGGCTTACACGTATCAATTGGACGGAAAGTTGACAGAGTCCGCGCAGATCTATTCTCAGGCCGCCGATCAGGAACCGAAAGATTTGGCTCTTCAGTTGTCTGCCGCACAGTCGCAGGTAGCCAACGGTTCAATTCAGAGCGCCGAAACCTATTTAAAACGCGCAGCAGCCATTGACCAAAACTATTACAGGCTTCACGCAGTTCGGGGCGAAATTGCGCGGATGTGCGATGAGAATCAGGAAGCCGTACGCGAGTACAACGCCGCCATTACCAACCTTCCTTCCGAACCCGTTGAGGGCCCTCTGTACGGAATCCAACTTCACATGGATCTGTCGGATCTTTACCGCTCAGAGCGCGATGAAGAGGCTGCCCGGCATCAGGTCGCGCTTGCCCAGCAGGAGATCGCTGCGCTTGACGAGCAGGGTCCCAGCCGCGCTCCGTTCTTGCGACTTCGCGCTCAAATCAAATTGGCATCCGGCGATTCGAACGGGGCACTCGTAGATGTGAGAGATGCCCTCGCCATCGACGCTCGCAACCCAACCGGACTTCAATTGAATGGTGACGTGTTGATGAAGTTGGGGCGCACCGATGAAGCAATCGAAACTTACCGCAAAATCATTGCGATCGACCCCAGAAATCGGTTTGCCCTTACCTCGCTCGGTTACGCTTCCCGGGCGGCAGGGCACGACGATGATGCAGAAAAGTACTTTCAGAAACTCGCGCAGGTAGATCCGGGCCTCTACGTGCCATATCTTGCGCTCGGCGACCTATACACAGCTCGCCGGCACTTCAAGCCGGCGCAGGCTGCCTACGCAAAGGCGTACGAACTTGCACCCAGAAATGCGATGGTCATTGCGGGGGCAATGAATGCAGCCATTGAGTCGCACGACTTGTCTCTGGCGAGCACGTGGTTTGGGCGCGCAACTTCCGAAATGACAAACGAGCCTCTCCTTCTGCGCGAGCAAGAACGTTATTTGACCTTTAAGGGCGATTACGCCCAGTCCGCGCAGATTGGCCGGCAAGCGATAAAACAGCTGCCGCACGATCGAGATGTCGTTGTCTATCTCGGCTACGACCTGTTGCACCTGGAAAAATGGAACGAACTTCTTGCTCTGACCGAACAAAACATGAACGTTCTTCCCAATGAGCCGGATATCCCGTTGTTGATGGGATACGTGCATAAGCACCAGGGACAATCCGAACTGGCCGAACGGGACTTCACTGAAACTTTGAATCGCGATCCCAATGTGGTCACGGCTTATGTAAACCGCGGATACATGCTGAACGACATCCATAAGCCCGATGCGGCTGCGGCGGATTTCGAAGCCGCCCTGAAGCGCGAACCTGGGAACGGAGAAGCTCATCTCGGGCTCGCGTATGCTGACCTCGATCTGGACAAGCCGAAGGCGGCCATCCGGCACGCGGACCTCGCTGAACAAGCACTGGGCGACTCAAAAAACGTACACGTGATTCGGGCGACAGCTTATGCAAAGGAGGACATGCTCGCCAAGGCCTCTAAGGAGTATCAGGCAGCTCTCAAGTTCACTCCCGACGACCCAGCGCTTCATCTGGGGCTCGCCAACACCCTCTTCTCGTCTCGCAACTATCATGAAGCCATCAGCGAACTCCAGAATGCCGAGCGCTTTGCACCAAAGGATCCATCCATCGCAGCCATGCTGGCACGTTCTTACGCAAACCTGGGACAGCGTGATGAGACTTTCCATTATGTCCAGCTTGCTGAACAGGAGGCTCTGAACCTGCCACCGCCATCCGGCCCCTACGGAAAATCACCTCAGAGCGAAACTTACGTCTCAACTGGTCAGGCGCTCGGAACCCTCGGAGAAACCCAGGCGGCGATGGACCGCTACCGCAAAGCCTTGCAGATCCCGCAGGGTAATCGCGTCAGTGTTCGTCTGGCAATCGCCCAGACGATGGCCCAACAAGGCCACAATGATGATGCGGAACGAGAAGTCGGTCTCGCACTTATGGAAGCACAGGCCGGCGAATCGCTGCCTCCCAATGGCACCCAATACATTGAGGCTGCCGATATCTTCCGGACGCTGCACGACTATCAGTTGTCACAAACCTACGTTCAACATGCAAAGTCCGCCGGAGCGCCCGATAGCCAGGTCCGCATCGGACTGGCTAATAACTATCTCGCTCTTGGCGAAACGACCAAAGCAAATGCCGAACTGTCCGCAATTAAAGCCGAAGCCGACAGTGCGCCTGATTACCAGTTTCTTCTCGCGCAGGCAAATCTCTATCGTCAGGAACATCACAATCTGCAAGCAATGACATCCTTCGCGCAGGCTTCCGATGCCGAGGGCGAGGACCAGACTGCCGCAACCAGCCTGCTCGAGGCGGGCGCCAACGAAGGCCTTCGAATAACACCGAACGTGAGCGTTTTGTCAGATTTTGTTATGGCGCCGGTCTTCGAAGACGCCACAGTCTATGTCCTCGATTCAAAGCTCGATGCCCCCTTTCCCGTCTCACCTTCCGACACTTCCCTGCTCCCGCCGCCGCGCTCGTCCCTTCTCACGCAATCCACCAATGCCTTTCACCTGCACTTCGGAAAGCTTCCGGACCCCGGCGGATTCTTCCAGATCCGCAACCTGCGCGGACAAATCTCTGTCCCCGCAACTAATTCGATCGCGAATCGCAACACCACTGACTACACTCTCAACTTCGGGTTGAACCCTGCCCTCCGCGTGGGGGCCAATGTCCTTCAATTCAGCGGTGGAATTCAGACCACCATTCGGCGCGATTCCGAGTCGCCTTTGGAAATGAACCAGAACCTGTTTCGCGTATTCCTCTACATGAATACGAGCTCGTTCTTCAATGCGATTTCTGCCACTGGATATTTGATCCGCGAGTCCGGCCCATTCACTGAAGTCAATCAACATTCCCGAGGCCTCACGGGCGCGATTAACTTCCGTGTAGGCTCGCCTTGGGGCAAGACCGCCATGGTAACGGGCTGGGGAGCAATCGATCAGCTTTTCACCCCGCAAAATACCGAGGACTATTACACGTCGTCGTATATCGGCGTGGAACATAGGTTCTCTGAAAAGGTCATGGTCAGAGGCATTGTCGAAGACCTTCGAGCATGGCGCGTAGTAGGAGGCAATTCAGGGATCGCGCAAAACCTGCGTCCTTCAGCTTCCGTCGATTTCTCCCCAAAGCGCAACTGGGATGTGCAGGCATCGACGTCCTTCTCCAGCCCGCGCGGCTTCCACGTGTACGATGCAACCCAAAATGGCTTCTCAATATCCTATGCCATGCCGTTCCGTCGCAGATTTCAAGAGAGCTCCGGAGATGTTGTCCTGCAATATCCGATACGATTCTCAGCCGGCCTGCAGGAGGAAACCTTTCCCAACTTTTCGAGTGGTCAGCAAACTCAGCTAAGGCCTTTCATCCAGGTCAGCATCTTCTAGGGGCTAAATTAAATGAGGATTTGTCTTGTAGCAACCTTCCCACCCAGTGGGCGGCAATTAAACGAGTACGCATTTCACATTGCCAGAGAACTCAAATCGCATTCCGATATTGAGTTGATCATTCTTGCCGATGAGCTAGGCACTTACGAATTTGCGACCGATGAATCCGGCAAACCGCTCGAGGTCGATTCCAGCAAGGAACTCGCTGGATTTAACGTAATCCGTTGCTGGAAATTCGCCTCTGCTGCGACTCCCTTTCGCCTTCTGAACACTATTCGCGACCTGCGTCCGGATGTTGTGTGGTTCAATCTCGTATTCTCAAGCTTCGCTACTCCTGAAAACCCATTCGCCGCATTTGCGGGACTCTCCGCGCCCGCCATGGTTCGAGCCGCGGGCTTTTACACTCACGTGACGTTGCACCACATCATCGAACACGTTGACTTCGCCGCGGCCGGAGTGAAGCGCGAGCGGCTCTATCGCGTCGGCACCGCACTGGCGACCCGTGCCCTTCTCCGGGCGAATTCCGTGTCTGTTCTCCTCCCCGGTTACCGGCGAACACTGGTCAGCAAATACTCTGCGCAGAACGTACTGCTTGGCAGCCATGGCACGTTTGCATCGGCTCCTACTCCACCCGATTTCAGCAAAAGAGGAAATCCACATCAGCGCATTCTCGCGATCGGGCACTGGGGTACGTACAAGCGCTTGGAGACCCTGATGGCCGCCTTTCCCCTGGTTCTGGAGCAAGTGCCGAATGCCAAACTCGTAGTCGCTGGAGCCAACCACCACACGCGCGCAGGTTATTGGGAATCGATTCGCGATGCGCAGCCGCCCGAACTTCCGATTGAATTTCGCGGATACATCCCGGAGGATGGAATTCCTGAGCTCTTCCAATCGACCTCCGTGCTCGTTCTTCCCTACGATTCAGCTACCGGCTCCAGCGGCCCCGCACACCAGGCCTGCGAATACGGCGTTCCGATTGTCTGCGCAGATATCGCCGACTTTCGAGGAATGGTGACCGATGAGGACATGGCAGTGCGCTTTTATAAAGTAGGCGATCACCACGATCTTGCGGATCAACTAATTCGAATTCTTCGCTCGCCTGCGTTGGAGCGGTCGATGGCCGAACAGAACTTCGCCGCCGGCCTTCACATGACGATGTCGAACGTAATCCGAAACTACCTTCGCTGGTTCAGGCTCAATCGAGTGAAGCGGGTCCTGTCGAAGGACCTCGGGAACGGACAATTGCATCGGCTCCGCGCTCCTCTCCGTTGGAGTTTGCAATCGACTTTCATGGCTCCTGACGAGGAAAGCGAGACCTCTCACTCAATGGAGATGTTTTGATGAGAGTTCCGAAGTAAATCAAACCGAGAATCCAGGTTCAGGCCGCTCAAGCATAACTTCATCTAATTTGACTGAAATCTAACGTTCGTTGCGTGTCCGCCGTTCGCGATTCGCTCGCCATGGAAGTGAGCCTCGCTTAGATCCTCAACCAACACGCGGAGCTGCATTCGGAGCATCCCGGAGGCTGCCGGCGGCCATCCAAACATACAACAGAGCTGTCGGTTTTAATGACGAGATCACCGGAAAGACTTATGTGCACTCGCTCCATGCAGTCTTCGGGACAAACCCTATTTTCTTTTCGGCGCCCATATCCCTATTCGATCTTTGGATTGTTCACTCTGTAAGGAGAGTACTTTGGCCCTTGTTCCCGTGACCCGCAGAATTGTTCGTTCAGTTATTGTTTGCACATTTGGCTCCGTATTTTCCTTCTTGTCAGGCTGCGCCCTCTTCGTAGGAAGCGACGCATTGAAAGTACCGACCATTACTATGAGCGCGAGCCCCGCTTCTGTCGCGAGCGGTTCCACCTCGGTGCTCACTATCACCGCGACCGATGCGGCACAGCTCACGGTTACCGGCAGCGACGGGACCACCTATACTCTCGGAAAGGCCGGCGGAGTTCAATCGGTCAAGCCTTCGGTCACGACAACCTACACTGCAGTCGCGACGAACAGTAAGGGAACGGCGTCCGCCACGGCGACTGTCACTGTCTCTGCAATCCAACCGACGATTAACATCACGGCGAATCCATCAACCATCACCGATGGCACATCGTCAACGCTCACTGTCACTGCGACTAACGCAACTCAGGTCACGGTGACAGGATCCGACGGCAGTTCCTACACGCTTCAGCCAACCGGCGGCACCCAGACTGTCACGCCGACTGCAACAGCCACCTATACAGCAACGGCCACGGGCGCAGGCGGCAACGTGACCGCCGCCGTAACGGTCACCGTGACTCCAGCTGCGAGCCTGCAGTCTATAAAACACGTCATTTTCATGCTTCAGGAGAACCATTCGTTTGATAACTACTTCGGCATGCTGAATCCATATCGGAAAGCCAATTCCTTCAATATTGGCGACGACGGAGTCGACTATGAAGTCGATGGCATTGACGACAAACTTGGTGGCATCAGCAACACCAATGATGAAGGGACAACCTTTCCTCTCTTCAAATTCACCAGCACCTGCATTGATGACGAGAGTTCCGACTGGCTTGCCAGCTTCGGAGATGTCAACCGGTATGACTTCTCAACTAGTCGCCAGATTTTGATGGACGGCTTCGTTCACGATGCAGAGGGCTATGCAAAAAGCTGCGCCGCTTCCGGAGCAACGTGTTCCGGATCATTCAATGATCTGGCAGGCCAGCGAGCGATGGGCTACTATGACGAAAACTTTTTGAATTACTACTACTACATGGCGTCCCAGTTCGCCGTCTCCGATCGTTGGTTCTCTCCCATTGCCAGCAAAAGTATCAACAACCGAATCGCCACATTCAGTGGCGGCACGACACAAGGTCTCGTTAAGGATCCTGGCGGAGATGATCATCTCCCGCAACTGAATCTACCCAGCATCTTCCAGGAACTGACGCAAGCCAACGTCTCCTGGAAAATCTACTACACCGTGACCCAGGGACTTTGTCTTCCTGGAAATGACGACTGCAATCAGTCCGCTAATGAGGATTTCCCCGCCACGGACTTTGACACTTTCGCCTATTCAACCCAGTTTTTATACGAGAATCCTACCGGAGCTGCATGTACACCGCCGCTTCAACCGTCGAGTGCGGTTGGTGACTCTTCAAATTCATTCTGCATCGACACAAACCACATTGCGCCTCTATCAACCTACTTCACCGATGTAACAAATAACACTCTCCCCAGTTTCGCATTTATCGAAGCGGGTTACGGCAACAACGACGAGCATCCGGGTTCAGGCCAATCTATCCTCGCTGGCCAGGCGCAAGTCGCAAATATCATCAACTCGCTCATGTCCAGTGCCTCCTGGAGTAGCTCAGTATTCTTCTTAAGCTATGACGAGGGCGGAGGCCCGTACGATCATGTGCCGCCTGTACCGGGCCACTCCAATGACTTTACGGATACGACTCTCGGGTCAATTGCCGACATCGCCCAGATCGCGGTTAACCCTGACCAGTACAACCCCTGCCTCGCTCCCGGAGGCACCCCAACGCTGAATTGCGATCTCTCTCCAATCGATCCCGGCGCAAATCCTGGAGACGCAGCGGCAGTCCAGGGCTTTGCCGCTCAGTTAGGTTTTCGCTTACCCAACTTCGTCGTTTCTCCTTTTGCCCGACGCCACTATGTTTCGCACACACCGATGGATCACACGGCGATCATCAAGTTCGTAGAGAACCAGTTTATCGGCGGTTCAGCGCACCTTACGGCGCGAGATGCAGCTCAGCCTAACCTGCTGGATTTCTTTGATTTCTCCAGATCGCCTTGGGCCACACCGCCGACTCCTCCGGCCCCGGTATCGGCAAGCTCCTTCCAGAGTGATCCTTGTACGCCGACAAGCTTCGCACCCCCATCGGCGCCATCAACGACATTAGTGCCAAAGAGCGCGCTTTGAAAGATCTATAAAAGGCAGTTTCTTCAATATGGAGTTACGTCGTGAGCCAGGTAGCGGGCTCCGTCATATTCGGCTGTGACGCGGACTCGCTGACCGGAGTGAATGTTTTGGATCGATGGAATTGTTCCGGAATTGAAATTAATCTGATAATTCTGGTTGTCCTTCGGATCAAGCAGCATCATGAACCCGGCATGCGTATCGAGCGCTACGAGATTTCCACTGAATACGAATTTCGATCCGGGAACTGCAAACATCGTAACGTGCGTGGCCACTCCCCGCCCTTTACCGTCAGGCTCAAAGTCGACAGACACTAGCGCGCCGGGTTGCAAATCTGCGGCACCTGATTGTTCCGCCGCGAAGTTGCTCTGGCCCTTGCGTTCAAACTTCGTATCGCCCGTGACTCGCATCTTGATCGGCTCTCCACCTTTGCCACCTGCTAGTTGAAGATCTCCAGTCGCTGGCTCATAGCTGAGAACCTGCCCACGATAGTCGCCCCGCTGCATTTGCGAAAGTATGTGGACGCTGATCGCAAATACCGATGTCCCATCGAGTGTCGTTTGGACCGAGGCGTGATCACTGGGCCGAAGCTGATTCAACGGAATTCGCTTTCCATCTACGAAAAACCTGCGTTCGCTCGTCGAACAGTATTTTCATTGGCTTTTCGCCTACGATCCGCAATGTGAATCGATCAAGCACCGGATCGACATCGCCGATCGCGCCACCGAGGATCGTGCTGGTTCCTTGCGGAAGGGGCGGCACGCGTAGCGACTCTCCCGGCGACGTTGCCTTGGAATCCGCATTCAAATTGGCGAATTTGCTTCGCCTGCGCTGTCGCTCTGCTGGACGCCAAAAGCACCATCGGTCCCAATAGCGCAAATTCAATGACTCGTTTCATTGGGCACACCTTTCCTGCCATTTGTCAGACATTTTGTTGGATGGCAATTGCGGGTAATCCGGTCGTATCTAATACGCCCCGTTCATCCTTCGCTCACGGGGAGAGCAACACAACGACCAATTAGGCATCTAAATAGATTGGAAAGCTTTTCTCGTTCCAGGTCCCGCAGGAGATCGATTTGGCGCCAAGAAACTTGCATTTACTATTTAAGACTATTGATGGGGCTCGCCCTGCTAGCCCCTCTGACGCCTGCCATTGTCTGGAGTGCCGACGGCACAACGATTAAAATTCCTCGGCGCAGTCAACTCACCCCCGTTCAGCGACTCAACCGTGACGGCGTGGAGGCAGTCAAAAAGCACAACTACAAAGGCGCGGAATCGCTGTTTTACAAAGCTTACCTCTATGACCCGGCGGACCCTTTCACCTTGAATAATCTTGGCTACGTTTCAGAACTTGAGGGCGACCTGGAGCGGGCGCAGAAGTTTTATGGGCTCGCCGCGGAACAGGCCTCAAACGCAAGCATCGATCGCAGCAACAGCAAACATCTCGAGGGCAAGCCAATGCGCGACGCCCTCGTCAATCTGCAAGACACGTCAATTCGGGTAAATCAAAAGAACATTATCGCCATGCAGCTGCTGGCTAAAAATCGCGGCTTCGATGCAATCGCAATACTTAAGCAAATTCTTCCCCTGGAACCGCACAACGCCTTCACATTGAACAATCTTGGCGTGGCCAGTGAGGCGACGGGCGATTTCAATAGTGCACTTCGCTATTACCTTACGGCCGCATCATTGAATTCCGCAGAACCTGCGACCGTCACTCCCGACCAGTCCTGGCGCGGGAAGTCGGTTAGCGAAATGGCTGCCGCAAGCGCTCGAAGACTGGAAAAGCGGATGCGCATAAACGGGTCAACAGAAGACCGGGCGATCATGCTCACCGTGCAGGGCGTCCTCGCAGCCAATGAGAATGACTGGGATACAGCTCGCGAAGACTTTCTGACGGCTTACTCTCTGGATCCCACGAGCGCATTCACGCTGAACAATCGGGGATACGTCGCTGAAAAAGACGGCGACCTTGAGACAGCTCAATATTTTTACGCTAAGGCCCAGCGCGCGGAAGATGCAGACGCGAAAATTGGATTCGCAACCCAGATGACAGCTGAGGGCCAGAGCTTACATTCAGTTGCCGCTACCAGCAACGCTAGCGTCGATGATGCACTTGATAGCTACAGTCAAAAGCGGCACCAGCAAACGGCGCCCATAGAATTGACACCGCGCGGAGATAATTCGAACCCTAAGCCTGAAGTTACACCTGAGAGCAAACCCGCTTCCACGCCGACGCCGGCAACACCACAAGAACTTAATTCTCCGCAGATTTAAATTCAACTACTTTTGCAGATCAAAGCGAGCTATATGCATCCATCCCAGAAATCAATTGATCTACTCTCAAGCCTATTGCTTCCGCCCGGTCCGCAATCCGCTCATGCGGTCCTCCGTTTCAATGAGTTGAAGCAAAGAGTTCTTCAAATCACGAAAGCCGACTTTGATTGCTTCTCCTCTCTCGCTGAGACAAACCATGTCGTCATGCGTGGACTCGCCGTCTTCAGACAAATCGCATTGGATGCCGATGACGAAACCCGTGCCGCCTGGGCGAGCGAACGGCTGGCGTCGGAACAATCACGTATAGAAAACGCGATCTCCTTCCTTCGACAGATCACCGACGCCTTCGCCCAAGCGCGATTCTCCGTGGCGGTTATCAAGTCCCTTGATCATCTTCCGGACCTGGGCAGTGATCTGGACCTCTACACAAATGCCAAACCGAACGAAGTCATCCAGCTGATGGCCGATGCCTTTGGCGCCCGGTTGGAGTCGCGCAGCTGGGGTGATCGCCTCGCCTGCAAGTGGAACTTTATGGTTCCCGGTCTGCCGGAGTTGGTGGAAATTCATATCGGTCGTCTTGGTCAGACTGGAGAGCAGTTTGCAATTGCAGCCTCGCTGATTGATCGAACCCGGTGTATTCCGGTGGATGGTCATCTCTTCCGCGTTCCTTCAATCTCCGATCGATTGATGATCTCCACCTTGCAGCGCATGTATCGCCATTTCTACTTCCGGCTGTGCGACGTGGTTGACTCTGCACAGCTGATCGAGAACGCCCTCGTTGATTATGACGATCTATACGTTGCAGCGAGAACCGCCGGCATTTGGGAAGGCGTAGCGACCTACATAGCGATCGTCTCTCATTATGTGAATCGTTATCGGGGAGAACCCCTTAATGTTCCAGGCTGGGTTTTGAAGTCGGCACGCTTCAGCGGCAAGGAGATCTATTACGCGAAGGATTTTCTCCGCGTTCCCATCCTGCCCCAGTCCGCGTCGCTTTATGGATCACAGCTCGCTGGAGTCTTGCGTCGGAGGCAGCTCCAAAGTGGAGCCCGGCTCAGTTTGCTCCCGTGGTTGGCTACCGCAGCTTTGGTTGGGCAAAAAATCACCGGAAGCGACAAAGGTATTTGGTGAACAGGCACAATGTCTTTCGATCAAAAATTAGCGGGGACCGCAAATGAGGGAGCAAGGATCAAATATGCGTAAATTGGGCCCGAGAGTCAGCGCGTTCACAACAACAAATCGCCTGGTCAACTCCTACAACGCCTCCTCCCTTGCCATAGAGGCAACCGAGAGTGAGGCTGATGCGCCTGGAGTTCTCTACTTGGTGCCAGTCCCCGAGGAACGTCGGTCCGCCTCCGTTCCGACTTTTGGAGGACTCGACGCAGCACTCAATCAGCGCAGTCCGAAGTCGCGCATTATTTCCGCGTTCGTTCATGTCGGCCTTATCGGGCTTCTGCTATGGCTGGGAATGAAGATGCGTCCGGTAATTGCTCCACCAATGAATACTGCGCATGTGGACTTCAAACTCTTCGCACCCGCTCCTCCGCCGCCGAAGATCCTGCCCGTTGAAAGGCCGCAACATGGAGGCGGAGGTGGCGGCATGCATCAGCCGATAGAGCCGACGCGGGGACGCGCTCCCGAAGTTGCCAAGGTACAGATGAATGCGCCGCAGCTGGCTCGTCTCGAGCACCCGAAGCTCGCTGTCGAACCCACAACAAATGTCCAACTGCCTGACAATCCCAAAATGGCGAATATCGGAGCAACAGATTCACCGCAAATCAAATTGGTCTCTCAAGGTAGCGGTAGCGGGTCCGGATTCGGACACGGCCTCGGTGGTGGTCTCGGAGCCGGCAATGGAAATGGGGCAGGTCCGGGAATGGGTCGAGGTTACGGCGGCGGAATCATGAGCGTCGGTGGCGGAGTTAGCGCCCCGATCGTCGTGCACTCCGTGGATCCGGAATTCACCAACGAAGCGCGCCAGGCAAATTTCCAGGGAACCGTTGCCTTGCAGCTTATCGTTGATGCCTCAGGAACTCCTCAGAACATCCATGTAACTCGCCATCTTGGCATGGGGCTCGATGAGAAGGCTGTCGAGGCGGTCCGGCAATATAGGTTCAAGCCGGCCATGTACCAAGGGCATCCGGTCGCAGTGCAGATCGTTGTGGATGTAGAGTTCCATCTGCACTAAGAACTTTTCGCTATTGGCTGTACGGAAAAACTCTCACGAGCGCAATGCGACATCATTGCGTTCATTCCGGTCGACAATGAGCTCAAGGAATTCTTGGAACACATCGTTCGAGAGCAAGCGGCCCGCTGCAGTCAGATAAATGGAGTCGCCCTCACATGCGACAAGTCCGCGAGCCGCGAGCTGGTTGACCCTTTCCACTGCAGGCGCGACCATCTGGTTGCCGAATTCAGCGCGAAGCTCCGAGATATTTACTCCTCGGTTCATCCGAAGCCCTAGAAACCACGCTTCTTCATGTTGGCGGCTTGGCGAGACCCAATCCACCCCCGGTTGCTGCTCAGACTCCAAATATGCCGCGAGGTTGTCCGAGGATCCTAAGCGGCAAACGTCGCCTGCTGAAGTTGGATCAACAGCCTGCACAGATCTTCGCAGCATAGACGATGCGTCCAGCCCAATTCCGAAATAGGGCCGGCGTTGCCAGTAACGCAAATTATGTTCCGATTCGCAGCCCGGACGAGCGAAGTTCGATATCTCGTATTGGAGAAGTCCAGCGTCGGCAAGCTTCTCGATTGCATACTCGTACATCCGTGCGATCGTCTCCTCAGACGGAACAAGGCCGGCGTGATATCGAACCCCTCCGGCTAGCAGTTCGCGGCCGAGACGAGAATCGTCGTCAACCTCGAGCATGTAGACGCTCGCATGCGGAACACCGGTCTCGATCAGAACTGCAACCGATTCTTGCCACGAGGCAAACGTCTGGCCGGCTAGTCCAGCGATGAGATCGATGTTCAAATCCTCCATTCCGGCAGCCCGAAGCCGGCGTAAATCGTCGAGGACAACGGCTCGAGAATGCAGGCGTCCGCTTTGATGCGCTTCGCGATCGACAAACGACTGTACACCGAGACTGACGCGATTCACGCCTGCTTCGCCAAGCGAGAAAAGAGTCGCGTCCGGCAGTTGGCCGGGGGCGCACTCCATAGTGATCTCGGCACCGGAATCGACCGTGAATTCGGCACGAAGGGTTGAGAAAAGTTGTTTGATATGGTCTGGATCAAGAAGACTGGGGGTGCCGCCGCCCAGGTAAATCGTGTCCACGTGAGATGGAAGGTGAACTCCAAGGTTGTCGGCCCATTTACGCGCACCTCGCATCTCACCGATAAGATGCCCCACGTATCGCGCGTGCTCGTGTTCCGGAAATACGCCTGAGGCAAAATTGCAATAGGTACACTTGGAGCGACAGAACGGAATCGAAATGTACAGGCCGACCTTTTCGCCTCCGGATACGGTCATATTCTGATTCTTTCATGGCTCCGTGATCTTTCGGGCCAGGAAATGGGCCATCCCATTGTGTTGAAAGGAAGACTTTATTTGAAGGCCTTGCCGGTTTTTGCTATCACTATCATCCAATCCCCTTCTATGTTTGGCGCATTGGTTCCTGTATAGGACATGGGTAGATTTCTGGCCGATGGGCCAGAACGCGAAAGAAGGGTTTGCGCTTGCATTCGTTGCCCTGTCTTTCCTTTTCGTGACCGCATCCGTGCTTAGCTTTCGATCGCAAAGTCTACCAGTTAAACTCTTCTATCGCGCAGCTGCAATCTGGATGGGGTTCGCAAACTTCCTGTTTGTCGCTGCCCTGCTCGCCTGGCTGATCGACCTGGTCCTCAGATTCGCAATGGCCGAATCGCAGAGACTTGCTGCTCGACCTTATGTCGCGGTATCGCTGCTCGCCCTTGCGCTGGCGACTGGGATCTATGGCCTTGCGAACGCCCGAGCACTTCGCGTGCATCGCGTCGAAGTCAAACTGTCCGGCTTGCCATCTTCCTGGCACGGTCGTGAGGCGATTCTGATTTCCGATTTGCACCTGGGCCACATCAATGGCGCGGAGTTTGCCCGTCGAATCGCAACGGCGGCACAGAACCTGAATCCCGCAATCATCTTCCTGGCTGGAGACTTATTCGATGGAAGCAAGGTCGATGCACAAAAAATGATCGCACCTTTCCGAGAATTGAGTCCGCCCCTAGGGATCTTCTTCGTCGGCGGAAACCACGAGGAGTTCGGTGGAGCTGCAAATTTTGAGGACGCGGTTCGTTCCGCAGGAATCCGCATTCTGCATAATGAATGCGATACCGTGGACGGTGTCTCCATTGTTGGAGCGGCCTACGGCCGAGGTGCATATCCACTTCAGCTCCTTGACGAACTGGGATTGCGAGACGGCCCGCCAGGCATTCTGCTCAGCCATGTGCCGGACAAACTGCCGATTGCCGAACGCGCCGGAGTGAGTCTGCAACTCTCAGGGCATACCCATGGGGGCGGCCAGATGTTCCCCTATAACTTCATTACCAGGCGGGCGTTTGGAAAGTTCTCCTACGGGCTTCAGCGATTCGGAGAGATGCAGATATACACATCGAGCGGCGCTGGAACTTGGGGACCCCCCATGCGAGTCGGAACCCACTCCGAAATTGTCCTGCTGACTTTTGCTTGCTCCAGTTGAAACTTCTCAATCAACGACGAGAACGAATGCGTTCTCAATCTTTTTCACACTGCCGGGGCGCATATTGTAGCACCATGCTGAATCATTGCAAGCGCGGACAAGGAAGCGTCCATCCTGCTGATTTTGATAAGGTTAGGCCCCTAAAAGTTCCCTCCGCTTTGGAACAGAAAGGGTGCAACCTAGTCACGACACCTCGGCATCCCATGTTGTCAGCCAGCGTTACGGACGCGTAAGAGGTGCAGCGCGGCTTACGATAGGAGCAGTTCAATGGCTAACACACAGGGCTCACAAGGCTCCGGCAGCGGCACACGCAGCAACCAGGACCCGAACCAGCAGCGTAGCGGCAGCAACCAGCCGCCGCAGCAGGGCAATCCCGGAAATCCCGGTAACCGCGGTAAGGACATGAATGAAGAGCGCCAGGGCGGCCAGGGTCAATCCGGCAGCGGCAGCCAGCATTCAGGCAGCGGAAGCGGTAGCCAGCACTCGGGCGGATCTGGCAGCGGCGGATCCGGAGGAACCGGTGGCGGCAATCGCTGATTCGATACGCTGACGTAGTAGAAACCCATACAAAGGCCCACGCTCTCCGGAAGAGGCGTGGGCCTTTCATTTGCGCTGGCTTCTCTTTGGGCCAAATATGATTTGGTGCATTCGTCACATCTCCCCTCGGTGCGATTGGCTATCATCGGTTGATCTGATGAAGTCTTCGATTCCCCACCGGTTGTGAGAACACCTGATGATCGATACCCCGTACTTTCTTCCCGTATTTGACGAAACGGGACGATGCAAAGCAATTCGCACTCACCTCCATGGTGCGGATTTGCTCTTCAACTCCCGTTTGAACAAAGGCACTGCCTTCTCGGAACACGAACGCGATGTTTTCGGATTGCACGGTTTGTTGCCGCCTCACGTCGGGACCCTCGACGACCAGCGCATTCGTCGCAAACTGGTCCTGGATTCGCGCGAAACCGCGTTTGGGAAGTACAGCAACATGCGCGATCTGCAGGACAACAATGAAACACTGTTTTACTCCATGATCGAGTGCTACACCGAAGAGTTGCTCCCAATCGTCTATACACCGGCCGTGGGCGAAGGCTGCCAGAGATTCTCGGAGATCTGGCGTAGGCCGAGAGGGCTCTTTATCAGTTTTCCCAACCGTGACCGGATCGACCAGATACTTGGCGATCATCGTTACGACGATGTGCGCTGCATCGTTGTAAGTGATGGAGAGCGTATCCTTGGCCTCGGAGACCAGGGCGCGGGCGGGATGGGGATTCCCATCGGGAAGATGGCTCTGTACACAGCGCTCGGAGGGATTCCGCCAGAACACTGCTTGCCAGTCCTGCTTGATGCGGGGACCGACAACGAAAAACTCCTCAATGACCCGATTTACATCGGTTGGCAACATCATCGAATCCGGGGACAGGAATACGACGATTTTGTCGAAGCGTTTGTGACTGCTGTGCAGAAACGCTGGCCCCATATTCTGCTGCAGTGGGAAGATTTTGCAGGCGTGAATGCAGCGCGGCTGCTGGCGCGCTATCGCCACCGCCTCTGCACCTTCAATGACGATATTCAGGGCACGGCCGCCGTTACCACCGCAACCGTCCTGGCGGCTGTTAACGCTACCGGGGTCCCTCTTTCCCAACAGACGATCGCAATGTTCGGTGCGGGCTCGGCTGGTATCGGAATTATCGATCTGCTGATCGCAGCCATGTTGCAGGAAGGCCTGAATGAAGAGCAGGCGCGGGACCGCATTTTCGCTTTCAATCGCTACGGACTTCTGATTGAGGGAGCGCGAGGCATCAAGGAGGACCAGCGCGCCCTGGTGCGAAAGCGCTCCGATATCGCAGGTTGGCAACTCACCGGAGGCGACGACATATCCCTGCTGGATGTGGTCCGAAATGCGGGTGTCTCGGTATTGATCGGAGTTTCCGCTCAGGCCGGCGCATTCACCGAAGAGATCGTGCGCGAAATGGCGCGGCACGCTCAGCGCCCCATCATCTTTCCGCTTTCAAATCCCACATCAAAATCCGAAGCCACGCCTGCGGACCTTTTGAATTGGAGCGACGGTCGAGCTTTGGTCGGAACGGGAAGCCCCTTCCCTCCGGTTGAGATCAACGGCAAACTCATCCGGATCTCGCAGGTCAATAACTCCTTCATCTTTCCGGGCCTCGCATTGGGAATTCTCGTATCACACGCCGCTCGCGTAACTAATGGCATGATCATGGCCGCGACGAAAGCCCTTGTCGCGATATCCCCTTCGCGACACGACAATACATTGCCCTTGCTGCCACCCATCGCGGAATCTCGCAAAGTGGCGATCCTCGTCTCCGAAGCGGTTGCGCGCAAAGCCATTGAGGAAGGAGTCGCTGCAGCCGACGAGAACATCTCTCAGCGCATTGCCGCGTACGTTTGGAATCCCGTCTATGTGCCGTACGAACCTTTTTGACATTTCGGCAACGGACCAGCACTTAAAGTGAGAACGAAAACTCTCCTTGCGCCTCTGGCACGAGTGACCCAATAACCATCCGTCAGGAAGCGTCAATCACAAGAGCCCGCTTGCGCCCTTTATTGATACTATGGTTGGCGGTCTAGATTAAACGTTTTATCAATGAGGGAAATTATGAAGCACACTCTGGGCGCCGGGTTCATCGCATCGGCGCTGTTGCTGTTGCATTTTGCATGTGTGACGCAGCAGGGCGTCGCACAACGTCCGCAACAAAAGCCGCATCCCACGGGCCCTTGGATGAACACTAGCCTTTCACCCGATGAGCGCGCCGACCTGGTTATGAAAGAGATGACCGCGGACGAGAAGATTGCCCTCCTGCATGGCGTGGGCATGCCGACGGATGATCCCGTCACTCCGGAAAACGCCGACTCGAACCGCGGCGTAGGATACGCTGTGGGCGTGCCGCGCCTCGGAATCCCTGGCATCGACATGAGCGACGCCGCTTACGGGGTTCGATCGAGCGGAGTGAATGGCCGGTACTCCACAGCGCTTCCTGCCAACGTAGCGGCAGCCGCAAGTTGGGATCCTGAGGCTGCGTATGAATACGGGGCTCTGATCGGCCGCGAACTGCGTTCTCAGGGCTTCAATATGTCTCTCGGCGGCGGAGTAAATCTTACGCGTGACCCCCGAAACGGCCGCACATTTGAGTACCTCGGAGAAGATCCGGTCCTCGCCGGAACGCTGGTCGGCCGTCTCATCCAGGGAACTCAATCCGCAAACGTAATCGGCGACATCAAGCACTACGCCCTCAATGATCAGGAAAGCGGTCGCAACTCGGTAAATATCAACATCAGCAAGCGCGCAGCGCGCGAGAGCGATCTGCTGGCATTTGAGATCGGCGTAGAGCAAGGTAAACCCGCGGCCGTGATGTGCTCATACAACCGGGTCAACGGCGACTTCGCATGCGAAAACCAGTGGCTCTTGACCGATGTGCTGAAGAAAGCCTGGAAATTCCCTGGTTTCGTGGTTTCCGACTGGGGTGGAACACACAGCGACGTGAAGGCCTCGGCCGCCGGGTTGGACAATGAACAACCCGGGCGATTCTTCTACGACAAGCGATTCAAAGAAGCGCTGGACGCCGGCAAGATCCCGCAGAGCGAGCTTGATGATCACGTGCATCGGATTCTGCGCTCCATGTTTGCAGTGGGTGTCGTCGATCATCCACGCCAACGAAGCGTCGTGGATCCGTTTGCCGGGTTCGATACTGCTCGCAAAATTGAAGAAGGCGGAATCGTTCTGCTGAAAAACGATAAGGCGGCGCTGCCGCTGAGCGCCGCGAAATTGCGTACCATCGCCGTGATAGGCTCGCACTCCGATGTTGGCATGATCTCCGGCGGTGGATCGGCGCAGGTGGATCCCATTGGAGGCAATGCCATCAAACCGGCCGGCAAAGGCGCAACGCACTGGATGGAGGAGATCTGGTTCCCGACTTCGCCGCTGAAAGCGATTCAGGCCCGGGCGCCGCACGCGACCGTGAAATACGACCCTGGCACCGATCCTGCGGCCGCCGCAGCTGCTGCTAAAGGCGCGGACGTGGCAATCGTATTTGCCTACATGTGGGCCAGCGAAGGCATGGACTTGAAGAGCCTGACGTTGCCGCACGACCAGGATTCGATCGTCTCTGCAGTAGCCGCGGCGAATCCCCACACGATCGTCGTGCTTGAAACAGGCAATCCGATTACGATGCCGTGGGTCGATAAGCCGGCAGCGATTCTGGAGGCATGGTTCGGCGGAAGCGATGGCGCCAACGCGGTCGGAAATGTCCTCTTCGGCATCGTGAACCCCAGCGGCAAGCTGCCCAATACATTTCCTCGGAGCGAGGCCGACCTGCCACATCCCACACTCACAATGCCGCCCCCGGAATCTCAACACTTCTCTGGCCCTGCATCGCCCGAAAAATGGGCGATGGGATTGCCGCCCTTCCAGGTGACTTATGATGAGGGCGTTAAAGTCGGCTACAAGTGGTACGACGCCGAAAACAAAAAGCCTCTCTTCCCGTTCGGCTACGGGCTCTCATACACAACCTACCGCTACAGTGGCTTGCAGGTAACACCGGGCGAAAAGGTTAAGGTGAGCTTTACCCTGGCAAATGCGGGAGCGCGCGAAGGATCGGAGATCGCCGAGGTATACGCCGCGTTGCCGGCTGATGCGCAAGAGCCACCGAAACGGCTTGTCGGATTCGCGAAGGTCAAGCTGAATCCCGGCGAAAAACAGAACGTCTCAGTGGAGATCGATCCGAAATACCTGTCCATCTTCGACGAACAGAAGAATGACTGGTCGCTGCTGCCCGGAGAATACACGATCATGGTAGGCGGATCGTCCGACAGCCTGCCCCTGAAAGCGAAGGTAAACCTCAAATAGGAAAAGACTGGCAACGCTGATTCAGGCGGATTTGCACTTGCAGATCCGCCGTTTTATTTATTCAGCTTTTTTCGAGGAGCTTCGGATTCGTTTTGTCGAGCTTCAGGATGAGTTCACCGAAAAGCGTGTTCGCCCATGCAAACCAGGCGCGCGTGAACTTCGCCGGATCGTTCTTGTTGAAGCTCTCATGCATAAAGCCGGTACCGGCATGCGTCGTCTTCAGCCACTCGATGCATTGAAGTTGCTCTTTGTCATCATCCGAGGTAAGCGCCCGCATGATAATCGCCATGGGCCAGATCATGTCCTGTCCGATGTGAGGACCGCCAATGCCCTCAGCCGCCGAGCCGCGGAAGAAGTATGGGTTCGCCTCGCTCAGCACGAAGCGACGCGTTCCAAGATAAATCGGATCCGACGCCGAGCATGTCCCGAGATATGGCATCGCGAGCAGGCTGGGCACGTTGGCGTCATCCATGCAAAGAACATTGCCGAAGCCGTCAATTTCGTATCCCCAGATCTCGCCCGCTGTTGGATGTTTCACTCGCGCATGATTGTCGAGAGTGCTCTTGATCTCCGTGCGCAAACGGTTAGCCGCGCTCGCGCCGGCAGAATCATGCGCGATCTGCGAAAGCATCTCCTCGATGCGCTCCAGCGTTTTTACTGCGAAGAAGTTTCCTGGAATGTTGAGCGGATAGATACACGAGTCGTCGGAGGGGCGGAACCCGGAGTGAATGAGCCCAATCGGTCGTGCCGGATTTCCGAAGCCATCCTCACTCAGCGTATCGTAGGGGCTTTCCGCCTGGCGCTGAAAATAATAGGGCCCACGCGAAGTTTTGCGCTGTTGAGCCGTGAAAGTTTCCAGGATTGCGTGCATCGCGCGGGCCCAATCCTGGTCGAATGGGCCAGTGTCGTGGGTGATACGCCAGTACTCGTGTGCGAGCCGCACCGGGATAGCACAGAGAGTCCACCTCCCACTTGCGCTCACCCACGCCCGGCCTCATCTCTGTGTGGTCTGTCTTGCTCCATGAAAGCGGCTCATGAGTCGAGAGGTCAGGCATGAACGCATTGGCATAAGGATCGGCAAGAATGCACCGCGTCTGGCGCCGAATCACACCCTCTATCAGCTGCGCGAGTTCCGTATCGCTGCCGATGAACGGAAGATAAGGCCAAACCTGAGCAGACGAGTCACGAAGCCACATCGCCGGAATATCTCCCGTGACCACGACCGTGTCAGGACCCTTGGCTCCGTGTGAGAATGTAACCGTTGTGTCGAGCGTGTTGGGTAGGCAATTGGAAAACAGCCACGCCAGTTCGCGATCCCGCATCTTCGCCGAAATGGTGTCAATAGCCCCGTCCACAGCTTTGCTGCGAAAACGCCGGGCCGATGGGTCGGGACGTTTGGAAATATAACTGGTTTGCGCAATCGTGTGGCGCCCCGAAACAGCGGAAGATACGGCCATGCAGGCGGCGCCCCTTACAAATTGGCGTCGGGAGATGACGGGACCAGAGGTCATTGAACGCTCGCTACCAAAGATTTGAAACCGAAATAATAATAATCGTCGGCAGAGACCATCCGGCTCACAGGTACTTGTCGAGCGCAGATCATCGCGAAGCGGAAAAGTTCGATTTGGCCTGTTGCGTGATCTATTCTCCCTCGCGCGGCACTTGTTCGAGGAGACGCTTCCATGTTTTCTGGTTGCGGCGAAATCCCTTCTTAAGGTCCTCGAGAATGCGTTCGAAGTCGGTATTCGTGCGCAGATTGTTCCACGCCGGGTTCTTCTGGAACCACGGATAATTTTCGTTGCCAAGATAAATCGCTCTTCGCAGCCAGTGGAGCGCCTCGCTCGAGTCCCCCTCAACGGCAAAATAGCTGGCAAGCCTGTACGCCATTTCACTGTCAGCCTCGGCAGCCGCCAGCGTTTCGTCTTTCAGCAATGCCGCAGCGCGGGCACGCTCGCCCACTTGCACGTAACACATGGCAAGCGTCGGAACGGCGATGCGCAGGGATGCGTCATCCCGAATCACCCCTTCCAGAATTCCAATGGCCTCGGCCAGATTGCCCATGCGCATCTGCTGGTAGCCCGATGACGTCCGCAGCAGCGGGTGTCGCGGCTCCAATGCGAGACCCTTTTCAAGCTCATCGCCCGCCAACTCGATCTGGTTCTGATAGTGGTAAACCCGGGCACGGTGATTGTAAAGAATTGCCGCGTTCGCCGGATTGAGCTTGAGGGCGCGGTTGAACTGAACAAGTGCCTCGTCGTACATGCCGTCACCGCGCAGCGCAATGCCCGCCACCATGTGCACGTTCCAGTCGTTGGCAGCGCCGCCCAGAAGATTGGCAATGCCGTGTCGAGCTGATTCTTTCTCGCCGCGCGATAGCAGCATGTAAATGCGATACAGATTTGCTTCCGCGGCCGGTGGATCGAGTCTGAGCGCTTCATCGAAGGCCCGTCGTGCATGCATCACATGGATTTGGCCGCCGAATCCGTGGCGCACGTACTGGAGTTCGGCAATTCCCAGGCCGCTCCAACCGGCCGCAAACTCAGCATCTTTTTGGGTCACTCCCACGAAGAGCGTGTGTGCCCGATCAAGGTCCGCCTTTGAGCCGGTGCGAACCATAAAGGAACTGAGCAACGCCCTTGCCTGCAGATATTCCTCGCTGACCGGACCAGGCAGCGACCCGTCGCGGACAGTAAGACGGGCCGAGTCGGCCTGCTCGGCCGCGCCGAGGCCGTGCAAAGCTGCAAACACTTCGTTCGAAATCTCGGTCTGCACGGCGATAAGGTCGAGCGAAGCAACGCTGATCGATCCACCCGAACGCACGCTCTGCGAACTCACATCGAGAAGCTGCCAGTTGAGATCGAAGCCGGTTTCGGAGCGCAGAAAGCTTCCTGCCAGAACATAGGAAACCAGCAAACGCTGTCCTACCGAAAGCGGATCCATTTGCGCGATCGGCAGCGACATCAGCGTGCTCGACGGACGAACGACGAGCGCCGGAATGCGGGCCAGCCGGGCGGCGATAGCATCGGCCAGTGCGTAGCCGTAAAGAGGTGCGACATCCTTCGTGCCGAGATTCGCAAAAGGCAAAACCACGATCGAATTTTGCGCAGCACGATCGCCCCCCGATTCCCGGAACCGCTCCGCAAGCATGGACAGAAATCCAGTGGTTCGCTTTTCCGCCTCGGCTTCGGTGGTCGGCAGGTTTGCTGCTGCCTCGCCGGGAATCGCTCCCGTTTCAATCTGCAGCGCCTTCATGATAGTTTTAAGGGCTTCGCGCACTTCGGCAGCCGAAGCGTAACGGGTAGCAGGGTTTTTCTCGAGACAAGTAGAAATCACGCTTTTCAATTCAGTCGAAATGCCGGAAACGATCTCGTTGAGGTCAACTGGGTCCGAGAACTGAATCGAGCGAATTGTCTGAAAGTCCTCCGCATCGGGCCGCGAAAACGGATATCGCCCGCACACCAGTTCATAAAGTATTACGCCCAGGGCCCAGATGTCCGACTGAACGCTCGATTGGCCGGTAACGAACTGCTCGGGGGCCATGTATCGAATGGTGCCGCCGCGCGCGGTATACGTAGCGGCAACCGATGCATTCCTCGCCATCGACGGCTTGGAGGGGTCGAAGTTGGCATCTTCGGGCCTGAGGCGCCGGGCAAGTCCGAAATCCAGAATTTTTACCAGTCCTCCGTCCGTGAGCATCACGTTCTGTGGCTTCAGGTCTCGATGAAAAATGCCCAGCGAGTGAGCAGCTTGTAGACCGTCTGCTATCTGGATGCCAACAGAGAGCACAAGCTGGGGAGTACCCGGCCCGCGCGCAATCAGCTGATCGAGCGACTGGCCCGGTACATACTGCATCACAATGTAGCCTTCATCACCCGCCTCCCCAACCTCATAGATCGCGCACACGTTAGGATGTTCAATTGCCGAGGCAAGGCGGGCCTCGCGAAGAACAGTGGTACGCAGTTGTTGCGCCGACAACACACCCGGTCGAAGGATCTTAAGTACGACGGGGCGTTGCAACAGGGTATCGTTCGCAAGGTATACGACTCCACTTCCCCCTGCTCCCAGGCGACGAATGATTTCGTAGTGCTCTATGGTCTTCCGCTTCATTGCTGTCACCAGTGTAAAAGCGACGCCATAAAGAGATTTTTATTACCGTTTTCATTCGTCTTGTCCACCCGATCGGGCATCCTTTTCCGCTCCCCTCTGCATCAGACCTAACTTAGTCAACTCGTGAAGTTACCTGCGCAAACACCTAATTATCTGGGATCGATTCACAGCAAAACCGAAATGGCCAACCACATTCGCTCCTTCGAATGGGCGAACACGGCTCTCGGTCCTATCGAATCATGGCCGGACCCGGCAATCTTCCTTGTGAATGTCGCCCTGGCGACTCGTCAACCCATGCTGTTGATGTGGGGACCGGAGCTGATTCAGATCTACAACGATGCCTTCGCTCCCATCCTCACTGACCGACACCCCGCGGCATTGGGACAGCCAGGACGCGAACTATGGCAGGACGTCTGGCCGGTAGTCGGAGATCAACTCGAAGCAGTTTTTAACGAAGGCCGCGACTTTCTGCAGGAGAAAGCCCTCGTTCCGATTCTGCGAAACGGAGAGCTGTGCGAGGCCTATTTCGATTACAGCTATAGTCCCGCGTACAACTCTGATGGCTCAATTGCCGGCATTGTCGTAATTTGCTCGGATGTCACCACGCAGGTCATTGCAGAGCATAAACGTCTTCAGGCTGAGGAAGCGTTCCATCAACAGCAGAATGAACTCGCTCGGACATTTCAGGCTTTGCACACCGAGCGTGACCGTCTCCTCAACATCGTGCAGCAGGCGCCCGTACTTTTCGCCGCGCTGGAGGGTCCTCGCCATCGCTTCACCATGGCAAATGCCGTTTACCGCAGGGTTGTGAGCAATCGGGATGTCATCGGTAGAACCGTCGCTGAAGTGCTCCCTGAAGCCGTCGAGCAAGGCTACCTCAAAACTCTCGACCACGTTTTCTCTTCTGGCGAACCATTTATGGCCCAGCAAGCGCATTTCTATATCGCGCCGAGGGAAGGTCAACAGCCGGAAGATCGGATTCTCGATTTCGTATATCAGCCCCTCCGCGAAGAAGACGGGAGCATCTCGGGCATCATTGTCATCGGCGTCGACATTACCGACCGCAAGCGTGCTGAGAAAGCGCTGATCCAATCGGAGAAACTCGCGGCAGTCGGACGCCTTGCTTCCACCATCGCCCACGAAATCAACAACCCGCTTGAGTCGATCACGAATCTGGTATTTCTTGCGCGCCAATCTGATTCGCTCCCGGCAATTCAGCAGTTTCTGGACATGACTGACCAGGAATTACGTCGAGTGACGGCGATTGCTACACAGACTCTGCATTTCAACAAGCAATCCGCAAGACCGCGCGCTGTCACATGCTTCGAACTTATAAGCGGCGTGATAAAGATCTACGAGGCCCGCCTTCGCAATGCCGGAGTTACGATTGAAAAACGTAAACACTCCGAGCAACCGGTCGTTTGCCATGAGGGCGAGATCCGGCAGGTACTCAACAACCTGGTCAGCAATGCCATCGACGCGATGCCGTCGCCTGGAGGCCGACTGCTCCTGAGAAGCCGTGAGTGCACCGATTGGAGAACCGGGCGAAAAGGCATCGCAATCACGATCGCAGATACCGGGTCTGGCATCTCCAAGGAATTCCTCGCCCGAATCTTCGAGCCGTTCTTTACCACAAAAGGCCTCAGCGGTACCGGCCTCGGCTTATGGGTCAGCCGCGACATTGTGGAGCGGCACAAAGGAAGGCTTCGTGTACGCAGTAGCCAGGGGCCGGCTCATCACGGTACCGTGTTCACGGTCTTCCTGCCACGGGAAGTCCCTGTCAACGCCTGAGAGAAGTCTGTTTGTCAAATTAGAATTCGGCGTTGCGGCAGATGCTAGTGTCCATGTCCGCGGCGGGGTTCGTTCTCATCGATGGGTGGTGCCGGTTCCTTCTCAAGCTTGTGCTGGCTGCGTTCACCGAGAATGAACATGACTAACCCAAAAATCAACAGAACGATCCCCCACCAGAGATTGGCGTTGATGCCAAGGCTCCTCGCATAGAGCGCCGTATCGTGGTTCGTCTTGATGCCCCAGATGATAAGGATGGCGCCGGTGATGGAGAACATCAGTCCCATTGGCGTCCGCAGATCAAGTTGCATAACCGGTTCCTTTCCCTGGGCCTAAGCGAAGAAAATGTTCAGCGCCAGTGCACCGAGAAGTACTGCTACTGCGAGAGCCTCGGGACGCTTCCACCATGTCACATGCGAGGTCTCTGGCTTGGGCGTGAGCGAGCGGACCAGGCCGACAAGCTCTGACTCTGGCTTGGGTTTTGTGAACAGACTCACAATGACCGTAATAATGAAATTGGTCGAGAAAGCCCAGATGGCTCCCCAGAAGTTCTGCGCCATGTCGCTGGTATAGTGATGTACCACCGTGATCCATCCGCCGTGAATTCCGGGATGCGCCTCAATGGGCAGCGTAAGACCGTGATGGAGCATGGCTGCGGCCGTTCCGGTGATGAGCCCGGTGAATGCTGCGTGGCCGGTGGTGCGCTTCCAGAACATGCCCAGCAGAAACGTCGCGAAGAGGGGCGCGTTCACAAAGCTGAATACGAGTTGCAGCGTGTCCATGATGTTGTTGAAGCTGATAGCTGCGTATGCGGTACAGATCGAAAGCAATATCCCGCCGACCGTGGCCCAGCGGCCCACTGCAAGATAGTGCCGGTCAGGCGCGCCCTTGTGAATGTAAGACTGGTAAAGATCGTAGGTGAAAACGGTGTTGAACGCCGTCACGTTGCCGGCCATCCCGCTCATGAAGCTGGCCAGCAGCGCCGTCAGGCCAAGTCCGAGAATGCCGGTCGGAAAATAATGCAGCAGCATGTTCGGCGTGGCCATGTCGTAGTCAAGCAGCGGCTTTCCGCTGGCGTCGAGCATGGGTTGTCCCGTCAATGGGTTGATCTTCGCTGGGACGATTCCCCTTCCCTCCGCTGCGATTTGCGGGACCACTGATGTCTCGTGATAGATGACACCATTCTGTTCATGCACTGTGGTGGTGGTGCGTGGTGTAGGTAGCGAGATCGCGATCAAACCAGGCAGAATCACCAGAAACGGAAACACCATCTTCGGGACCGCGGCAATCAGCGGGACGCGGCGCGCCGAATCCATGTTCTTCGAAGCCATGGCCGTCTGAATGACGAGGAAGTCCGTGCACCAGTAACCGGAACCAAGCACGAATCCAAGCCCCATGCCCAGGCCGATGATTTCGATGCCCATCGGATTTGTACTCGGATGCAGCACACCCTTCCACTCATGGAACATCCGCGGATCAACGGCGTAGACTGCGGTTCGCAATCCGCTCCAACCGCCCAGATTCTTGAGGCCAAGAAGAACCAGGGGAAGGAACCCGGCAATGATGAGGAAAAACTGAAGGACCTCGTTGTAAATGGCGCTCGTGAGTCCGCCAAGAAAGATATAGAGGAGTACGATCACGGCCGAGAGAATAATGGAGAAGGTAAAGATCCCCCCTGGCGCCCAGCCCAGTGCGCGAAACAATCCGTCGAAAACATGCAGGGCCTGGATGAGCCGTGCCATCGCATACATTGATATTCCTGAGCTGAAAACCGTCATCACGGCGAAGGAACAGGCATTCAGCGCGCGGGTCTTTTCGTCGAAGCGAAGACGCAGAAATTCCGGCACCGATCTTGCCTTCGAGCCGTAGTAGAACGGCATCATGAAAATGCCCACAAACACCATCGCAGGGATGGCGCCGATCCCATAAAAATGGCACGTCTCGAGTCCGTACTTCGCTCCCGAGGCCCCCATGCCGATGACTTCCTGAGCGCCCAGATTCGCACTGATGAAAGCAAGACCGCAAATCCATGCCGGCAACGCGCGGCCCGCCTGAAAGAAGTCCTTGCTCGTTTTCATGTAGCGCTTCAGGGCAAAGCCGATCCCCAGCACAAACACGAAATACAGCAGCATGATCAGCCAGTCGACAAAGGTAAGTTGCAAGAGACGTCCTCACTTCGCTCAGGCTACACAGTTTCCGTTTCTGCGCGATCTGGCAGTGCCGAATCAGTGGCCTTCTACATGTGATACCGATAATACGCAAACCACTCTACTGAGAGGGGGTGCGCAACGTCCAGCGGAAAATGAAAATGTTTTCATTCTGCCGGAACGCCTTTGTGTTCTACTTCCACTCGCCCACGGGGAGCATCGGGATCTCGCTTTATCCTCAGCGAATTGCTCTCGCCAGCAGAGGACCCGAGATCGCCATAAGAAGTACGTACGCGGCAGACAATGACCCAAGGCGCGGTTCGACAGCGATACCGAGACCTGCAATCACAATCGAAAACTCGCCGCGCGCAACCAGCGTCAATCCTGCACGTAGCCGCGTATTGCGATCCAGGTTTTTTCCGTGAGTGGCCCAGTACCCCGTCAACACTTTCGACGCCGTTGTTGCCGCAGCCAGAGCAACAGCAACTAGCAGCACGGGAGGAAGACTGCGAGGATCGATCTCCAGGCCAAAAAAGAAGAAGAAGGTCGCGGCGAAGAGATCGCGCAAAGGAGTGAGCAGGCGATGAGATTGTTCTCTGATCGGGCCTGAAACCGCAATCCCCACAAGGAATGCTCCGATCGCCGCCGAAACCTGCAGACGCTGCGCGATCCCGGCAACCAGCAGCACCGTCCCGAAAACAGTGAGAAGCACAACTTCGTCCGACTGATTCGCGATCGAATTGCTGAGCGAATGACCGTAACGGGTCGCAACAAAAAGCACCAGAAGAACCACCGTGCATGCAACTCCAACTGAGACGAGAATCCTGGTCGGTCCTCCACCGGCCAGAAGCACCGCCACGAGAGGCAGATAAATCGCCATCATGAGATCTTCGAGCACTAGAATCGTGAGCACAGTCGAGGTCTCAGGGAAATTCATTCGATCGAGTTCCGATAAGACCCGTGCAATGATCCCCGATGACGACACCAGCGTGACGCCGCCCAGCAGAACCGATGGCAGAATCGACCAGCCGAGAAGAAGCCCGGCGACGAAACCGGGGGGAAAGTTCAACAACAAATCGATTCCAGCGCCGCCCATACCCTTCCGCAGGCTGTCCGTAAGTTGTGCTCCGGAGTACTCAAGGCCCAGCATGAACAGCAGGAGTAGGACACCAATCTCTGCTCCCAGGCTGATAAACCCTTTGGTGAGGTTGAGCGGCGCGATTCCTCCCTTCCCAAATGCAAGTCCGGCCAGAAGAAAAAGAGAGATGGGGGATAGCCTCGCGCGGCTGGCGATGCGCGCCAGAATAGCCAGTCCCACCGCGACGCCGCCCAGTTCAATGAACAGTCGCGAATAGTCGTGGACCGGCTCCGTCATTTCAATCCCCAATCCTTTTAGGACAAGCAACGCGCTGAAGCCAGTCTAGATGAGGCTAAAACCGGGGATGCGGCTTCAGCGCATGCCATTTACACTGGAAGAGCATGATTCCTACTCTCGCCTGGACCCCTGAAGGTGTCCGTTTCATCGATCAGACCAAGCTTCCCCTCGAGGAAAGCTATGTGCTCGCCACCGATTACGAACAGGTGGCCGACGTTATCGTGACCATGGTGGTGCGCGGCGCGCCGGCTATCGGCGTTTCGGCCGCCTACGGAGTAGCGCTTGGTGCAATCCGCAGCAAAGCGGAAACGGCACGGGACTTCGAGCCCGAGTTCCAGAAGATCTGCGCGCGCCTGGCTGGCACACGCCCTACCGCGGTGAACCTGTTCTGGGCGATCGATCGCATGAAGCGGGTTTTCGCTGAATTGCTCGCCGCGGGCGCAACCATGAAGCAGGTACAGGAGAGGATCCTCTCCGAAGCGCACGCCATGTACGACGAAGACATTGCGGCTTGCAAAACCATGGGCGCTCACGGCGGAGCTCTGCTTCCCGACGAAGGCGGCATACTGACCCACTGCAACGCAGGCGCGCTCGCCACATGCGGCTACGGAACGGCGCTCGGTGTAATCCGCTCCGCCGTCGAGCAGGGCAAAAGGATTCACGTCTATGCCGACGAGACTCGGCCCTTTTTGCAGGGTGCGCGGCTCACCGCGTGGGAACTGATGGCCGATGGAATCCCGACAACTGTGATCTGCGACAACATGGCAGCCAGCCTGATGCGCGCTGGCAAAATCAAGGCGGTCGTCGTCGGCGCAGACCGTATCGCCGCCAACGGCGACTTCGCGAACAAGATCGGGACCTATAACGTAGCCATTCTTGCCAAAGAGCACGGCATTCCGTTCTATTGCGCGGCCCCTTGGTCCACCATCGACACGGCAACACCGACTGGCGATGCTATCCCGATTGAGGAACGATCGGCGAAGGAAGTGACCCATCACGGCGGCAAGCAGCTCACGCCCAACGGCGTAGGCATCTGCAATCCGGCCTTTGATGTAACTCCGGCGAAGTACGTCACAGCCATCATCACGGAGCGCGGCGTACTACGCGCCCCTTACACCGAATCGCTAAGAGACATGGAACTCGTCGCCGGATAGGCCTCGAGTTCTACAGTGGTAGGAGTCGTGTTTCCCCGGCTCACCATCTTCCGGCTTCGGCAACGTTCACTGCTGCGCGGCATTGTGCTTTCTTTGAGCGCCTTCATTGCGAGCCTTCTGCTCGCGGGATTTCCCCATATTGAGAACCTGCATGGTTCGCCCTGGCAGGTCGCGGCGCTCTTTGCCGCGGCTTGGGGAATGGCTGAAACCGGCCGCTGCATGCGCGGCAAGTGGAGCCTCTATCACGCCGGGGTTCTTATCCTGCTCTACTCCGATCTGGTCATCCTCACCCTGATCGTGTTCCTTGTCGCATACCCGCTGTAAGCGCCCCACTGCCCCTCTTTACTCCTCAAGAAAGCTGATCTTTGGTATGTGTCCGCTGCATGAAGCCCGTGTAAGATAGGCGAACGCACAGCGGCGCCGCACTCGGCGGGTGGAAAGTTTCACTCCAGACCAGACGGCCGTTCCTGTAGCATGTGCGCAATGATTTTCAGGAGGTAGACATGCTGAAGGGTTTTCGTGATTTTGTTTTGCGCGGCAACGTCCTTGATCTCGCCGTTGGCGTCATCATCGGCGGCGCATTCGGAACGGTTGTGACCTCTCTCGTCAAGGATGTGTTCACCCCGCTCATCGGCAATCTTGTGGGTAAGCCCGACTTCAGCGCTATTCAGGTCGACCACGTCATGATCGGCAATTTCCTGAATGCTTTGATCGCGTTCCTTATGATTGCGACGGCTGTTTACTTCTTCATCGTGCTCCCGGCCAATGCGCTCATGGCCAGGTTCCATAAGCCGGTACCCGATGCCCCGCCGGCGACGAAGGCCTGCCCGGAGTGCCTCAGCGATATCCCGGCCGCGGCAAAGCGCTGCTCTCACTGTGCACAGCCAGTCGCGTAAACGGGCCGGACTGCTAAGGGATTCCGATCTGAACCGGTCCCAGCTTCTTTGCTGAGATTGCCGGTGAGCCGGTCACCGGCTGGAACGGCCGCGTAGCCGATACGCCACGCGGCTGGATAAGATAGCTCTCGCCGGCGACGGCATCGAATTCGATCTCAGCACCCGCTGCTCGTGAGACGACTGGAGTACCGGACTTGCCCGAGAGTACTTCAATAGGCCTGCCGGGCCATGGGTTGCGCATCTTGATCAGTTCCTTGTCCCCGGATTCGATGACTACGGTGGTGGCGGCACCGTTACGCGTCTGGACGTCCACCTTGGTTTTACCGCGCACATAGACGCTGCCGTCGAAGTCCCATCCTGGTGGAAGCGCGGGCGCGATGCGGATGGTTCCGTCGTAGTCCTGTACAAGCGCTTCTTGAAGAGCATCGGTGAGCACGCCTGTTTGCTCGACGTAGAATTCGCGGTCATCCGGGCCCCACTTTGCCATGCCATTCGGGAATTTCTGGAACTTCTGCGTAATCGCGATGAGTGTGGAGCGGACTTCTTCGCCCAGTTGAAGTCGAGCCGCCTGGATCGGATCGTAGCTCCAGTCCACGGCAATGGGATTAGGACGATGCCTGTAGGTACGCTGCGCCAGTGCGAACAGCGGAGAGGTGTCGCCGATGATGTCGTAGGGCCAGACGGGCTCCAGTCCGATGTTCTCGATGTTGTGGATTTCAGCGTTCGGTTGATAGGAATCGGCTATGACGTCATCTCCTCCGGCATCTGCCGCGGTCAGGAGTGCGAGCGGAGGCTTGGCTTGGGTGCGGGGCAAAGGCGGGATCAATGGCAGGGCCTTCTCCATCTGCTGAACAACATCAACGTCTCTCCCGAGCAGGCGCGCCGCCTGGATGGTTGCAGCGTAGAGAGCGGTCGTCGCCGCGATGTCAGTGGTGGGATTCAACACGTCCCATTGCGTCTCATGCGCGTTCGAAGGGCTTGTACTGAGCCAGCCACTGGAATCCTTCTTCTGATAAGCGAGAATGAAACGCGCAGAGGAGGCCATCAGGGGATAGTTCTCTGCAAGGAAAGTTTTGTCGTTCGTCGCCAAAAACTGCTGCCAGATCCATAGAGAAACTTCAGCCCCGGTGGTAAGTGTGCGCGCGTTGTAATAAGGCTCAGAATCCAGGACGCAGTTCAGGCCCATCACAACCGGTGTCCGTGCAGCTTCGTACTCGATGCCAGGACCGTTGAAACGCATTGTCTCGGGCACACAACTGCCCGGGAGGCCGTTCATGTGCTGTTTTGTCCACGCTTCAATCGCAGCAAGATTGTCGCGATAGAGGCGGAAATAGGGGCCGTTGAGCTCAGGGAGACCGGCGCCGATGTTCGCCGCGACCTGCATGCGAAGGTTCCAGTGCCAGAAAGCAGAGGAATCCCATTGATGCGCATCGCCTGCGGCGGAGATCATGTCGGCTACTCCGGCCTGTGAGCCCGGGTAATCCGTTCCCTTTTCGCAGGCAGCGACGTAAAGATAAATATTCCGCAGGTTCTCCATGTACTCGCCGGCACCGTCGCTGGATGTGATTTTGATGAGGGCGGCACGATGCCAGAAGCTCTTCCACCATGCGAGGTGATCGCTGTCTGGCTGCGTCAAAAGCGCGCGGACGGCAAGGTCCACCGGCTTGGCTCTGCCGTCGTAGTGCGGCGCGGCAGCGATGATGCGGAAATGGCCATCAGGGTGAGGGCGAAACGACACTGTGATGGTGAGGGGACCGGTCACAGACGCGGTAACGTCGCGTGCATCGGCGGTGATGGCGGAAAGCGATCCGAAGTGGAGCCCCGAAGCCCCGGGCCTGACATTGTCGATCCAGGATTGCGCCAGAAAACCGACGCGGCCTTCAGCCGTTGCGGCTGGAGTACGCGGAGACCAGAGTTTGAGCAGCGCGGTCTGTTGCTGTTCAGGCTTGGCGCCGCTGACATCGATGACCAAGGTGTCGGAACCGGGCTCGACAAATGCAATTGCCGTCATGCCGCCGCCCTGCTCGCGAAATTCTCCGCGATAGAGATCAAGGCGTGCCGAGTAGTCGCGCGCGGAGGTCAGCGCGGTAAGGCCAGGAATGACAACGTGGCCGGGCGAGAGACGATCGGGCATGGTGTCTGCGCGGTTAAGCTGCGCGGTGAGTCCGTCCGCAGACCATAGCGCGACTCCGAGGCTGCCATTGCCAAGCGGCATCGCTTCCGACGGGATGAGATTTGGCTTCGCGAGGACAATCGCGGATCGGCTGACAAGGCCGGAGACATCGACATGGAAGCGGCCTTGCTGCCAGGCTGTCGTCGACGCGCCCTGGCCTTTCAGGAAGAATGGGAATATTGCACCGATCGCGGCGATGAAGAACATTCGAAAAGATGGCGAATGCACGGAAAGACTCCGGACAAGCTGATTTTTAAAATCGGCGAAAGTGTATCAGGCTAATCCAATTCCCGCAGCGGCCTGGAGAAGGCGAAGAAGCCAATAAAAGACAGCAACGAAACGCCCGCCATTGCGGCGAGAGCATGGCCGGTAGGGATGTGCCGGGAAAGCTCTCCGGCGAGGAGGGCACCGATCGGAGGTAGCCCAAGAAAGCTTGTGGCATAGATGCTCATGATGCGGCCGCGCATCTGGTCTGACGACAGGTGCTGGATCGAAACATTGAAGCACGAGATCATCAGAATTCCGAAAAAGCCTTCGCAGAAGGCAAGCACCGCCGATACCCCGAAGTGACTCGAGTAGCTGAAGCCAATAATCGCGGCAAAGAACGCGACGCCGGTGCCGGAAAGGATGCGTCCGCGATGACGGATGTTGCCGGAGAAAGCGACGGTGAGTGCGCCTAAAACAGATCCGAACCCGGAGCAGGCCATCAGCCATCCAAGGCCGCTTTCACCGACTCCCAGTTGCACCTTGGCAAAGTAAGGGATGAAGGTGATGAAGGGAAACCCGAAGAGGCTGGCGAACGCAGTCATCCAGATAAGGACATACATTTCGCGCTGGCTGCGCAGGTAAGCAAATCCGCCGCGCAGACTTTGCCACATACTCTGGTGGCGGTTCAGATCTTCTTCGGGGTATTTGATGCGGAAGAGCACCCAGATCACCGCAAGGAAGCTGAAGGCGTTGAGGAGAAAATTCCCCGCAATTCCAAAAAGGACCATGGCATAGCCACCAAGCGTTGGGCCAAGAATGCGCGATGTGTTGAACTGCGCGGAATTGAGCGCAATGGCGTTCGTGAGGTCTTCGCGCTTGACGAGCTTCGGCACCAGGGCCTGGTAGCTGGGCGCATTCATCGCCATGGCCACGCCGTTTCCAAATGCAATCGCAGCCACTCCCCAGACAGAAATCTTGTGAAACCACGTGAGCCCGGCGAGAAGAAAAGCCAGCAGCATCATGATGGTTTGCGTGGCCAGCAGGAGACGCCGTTTGTCCACGCGATCGGCGACCACTCCGCCAAAGAGGGTGAAGAACAGGAACGGGATCGATCCGGCAAAGCCAACCACGCCCAGCCAGAAGGCCGAATTGGTGAGCGTAAGAACGAGCCAGCCCTGCGCGACATTCTGCATCCACGTGCCGATATTTGACGTGAAGTTGCCAGCCCAGAAGAGACGGAAGTTGGGATTGCGTAGCGCCCGAATGATTTGCGGGAGCTCCGCAGTCTCCGGCTCAAGCGCCTGCGCAATCGTCGCCGGCTCGTCCGATGCGGCTGCAAGGTTTTCTTCATTCAGCTTGGGTCGGGTATGCAGGGGAGGCGGCTCCTGGAACTTCCTTCCAGTTTAACCGGCATTGTCCAGCTACCATCCGCCATCGCTTTAGCTGAAAACCCCGAAGCTCATTCGGCCAGGGTTACGCAACCTGTCCTCGCCCTCATGACCGCATCCGAGAATTACACTGTTGTTTTGGACTTCCCTCTCCATTTCCGGCAAAGGATTTCACTGAATGACTCTGCGCTCGTTGCTCGCAGTTTTCCTGGTTTCGACTGTGCTCCTTTCAAAAACTATCTCGGCTCAGAAAGCCACATCCCCGGGCAGCGATCCGGTCTTCGGATACACCGACTTCAGCAAGCAAGCTAGCATCGAACAGACGTTTCTCGCTGTTCCCAATGCGAAACTGGCCGGCGAAGAGTTGAAGACCCTGACTGCCGAACCGCACATCGCTTCGAGTCCCGAGGATCGCAAAACCGCCGAATACGTGGCCCAGAAATTTCGCGAGGCTGGGCTGGACACTGAGATCGTTCCCTATCGTGTTCTCATGAATCAGCCCAAAGCCGTCAAGGTGGAGGCATTTGACTCAACGGGCAGGCAACTGATGTCGGGCCCCACCAGAGAACATGTCGAAGGCGACCCCTTCGACAACAATCCCAACGTGGTGATGCCTTTCAACGGCTCGTCGGGTTCTGGCGACTTGACCGGCGAAGTGGTGTACGCCAACTACGGCCGTCTCGAAGATTTCGACGAGCTCGCAAAGCAGCATATTGACCTCCATGGAAAAATCGTAATCGTGCGCTATGGCGCAAACTTCCGGGGCGTAAAGGCGTATATCGCCGAACAGCGCGGCGCGGCCGGAGTGCTCATCTACAGCGACCCCCAGGATGACGGCTACTACAAAGGCGACCCGTATCCAATGGGACCATGGCGGCCGGAAAGCGGCGTGCAACGCGGTTCGGTCCAGTATCTGTTCAAGTATCCAGGCGACCCGGAAACGCCGGGCGTTGCATCGACGCCGGACCTGCCCGATTCTGCGCGTGTCAATCCTGAAGGCAACCAGCCGCACCTCATCTCCATCCCCCTCAGTTACGCCGATGCGGCGCCGATCCTGAAAGCCCTCAAAGGCCCCGGAGTCCCGCAAGGCTGGCAGGGCGCGCTCCCCTTTCGTTACCACCTTGGCCCTGGCGGGGTGAAGGTGCACCTTGTCTCACAACAGGACTACCAGCGCCGAACTATCTGGGATGTGATCGGCAAGGTCAAGGGTGCGGACTACCCCGAGGATTGGGTCGTCGTCGGCAACCATCGCGATGCCTGGGTCTATGGCGCCGTCGATCCCAACAGCGGCACGGCAGCCATGCTCGAAGCAGTCCGCGGCGTTGGAACGCTGCTCCGCAATGGATGGAAACCCAAGCGCTCAATCCTCTTTTGCAGTTGGGACGCGGAAGAGGAAGGTCTGATCGGTTCGACCGAGTGGGTCGAGCAGCACGCGCAGCAACTGACCAATGCCGTCGCCTATTTCAACGTCGATGTAGCGGTTTCAGGCCCCGACTTCAGCGCCTCGGCTGTCCCCTCGCTCAAAAATTTCATGCGCGATATCGCCAAAGCTGTGCAGAGCCCGATGGGCGACACGGTCTACCAGGAGTGGCGTGCAAATCGGCACGGATCGAACGAGCACCGCACCAGCAATGCTCCCTCCCAACCCGGAGATGATGTTCGAGTCAATGACCTCGGATCGGGCTCGGATTTCACGCCTTTCCTGCAGCACATCGGCGTCCCGTCTACGGATATTGGCTCCGGCGGCCCCTACGGGGTCTACCATTCGGCCTTCGATAACTACGCCTGGTTCACCTTGAACGCCGATCCGCATTTCGTCTATCTCCAGGAGATGGCCCGCGTCCTTGGGCTCGAAGCAATTCGTATGGCCGACACCGACGTGCTCCCTTACGACTACCCGGCATATGCGAGCGAGGTGAAGTCCTACATCGAAGCGGCAAAGCGTAAAGCCGACGATGCAGGCCTCTCCGGACTCGACTTCGGGCCGGCGATAAGGGCGGCCGCTCACTTTGTGGCTGCGGCCGATCATGCACACCAGTTGCAAACCACCCCACCCCCGGATTTGGCGGTTTTCAACGCGACTTTGCGGGCTGCTGAAACCGCCCTCACATCCAAAACTGGATTGCCGAACCGGCCGTGGTTCAAGCACACCATCTACGCTCCGGGCGAATATACCGGCTACGCGGCCGTAGTAATTCCAGGCGTAAACGAGGCGATCCAGGCCAAAGACATAGCTCGCGCCTCCGAGCAACTCGCTGTGTTGACTCAATCATTGGACCGGGCAGCCCAAACGCTTGATTCTGCTCACTAAGACAGGTCGTGTGCCGTCTCACAGTCAGGTCTGAAAACCTAAGGAAAAATGTGATTCAGATCACGCTTGTTGGCCCAAACCATTGACCCGCTACACCAGCCCTCGTATCGTAAAGCTTGAGATATGAAGAAGTCCTCCAACTCGGTGCGGATAGGCATTGCGGTCGCAGTCATTCTCGGCACGATCGGATGGCTGGCGTTTACCTCGTATGGCTCCAACAAGAGCTATTACGTCACCATCGCCGAACTCGGCAAGATGGGCGATAAAGCCTACTCAAGCAATTTGCGCGTCGAGGGTTTCGTTGAACCTGGATCGATCGAGCAGGAGGGGCCTCACGTCACCTTCGTTCTCAACGAATTCGAAAGCCATAACCCCAGCGCGGTAAAAGGCCGCCATCTGACAGTGGTTTACAAAGGCTCGGAACCCCCGCCAGACACCTTCAAGGATGACGCCCAGGCGCTCGCCATGGGAACCATCGGACGCGACGGGGTCTTCCATGCCACTGCGCTGCAGGCCAAATGCGCCAGTAAATACGCTCCGGCACAGCCCGGCGCCAAGCCCGGCGTGACCCCGCCGCAGCCACCGCCCTCGAGCAACACGCGCGCAAACGTTGCGCCCTCCGCCGGCGCTGGAATCGCCACGAACTGATTCCATGACCGCGCAAGCCCTGGAGCCCGCCAGTTCCACCCTTTGCGCTCACCTCGAAAATGTTTCCAAGCTCTTTGGCTCTTTCGCCGCGCTCCGGCAGGTCTCTGTAGACCTGGAACGTGGCAAGTGCTACGTCCTGATCGGGGAAAACGGAGCCGGAAAATCCACTCTGCTGCGTATTCTCGCCGGCCTTTTGCGCCCAACCGGCGGCAAGGTAACGATCTTCGGCGAGGATGAGCCCCACGAAGTGCGTGAACGCATCGGCTACATGAGCCACGCCCCCATGCTGTACGACGAATTCACTGGCCAGGAAAACCTGAAGTACTTCGCCAGCCTCTACCCCGGCCGACAGTGTCTGGACCCGGCCGAGGCACTCCAGCAGGTCGGCCTCGACCCCAATCTGGAACGGCCCTTGGGGCAGTATTCGCAAGGCATGCGTCAGAGAACTTCCCTTGCCCGGGTGCTCATGCCCGTCCCCGAACTCCTGCTCCTCGACGAACCCTTCTCCAACATGGATATTGAATCCACCCGGCAGATGGTGGAGTTGCTGGCCGGCTTCCGCCATAAACATCGGACAATCGTAATTACCACGCATCAGCGCGAACATGCCGCCCCAATCGCAGACTGGGTTCTTCGACTCAAAGGCGGACGCGTCGCCGAGTTCGCTCCGGGGAGCCCGACGCTATGAAGACAAACGGCGCACGCTTCCTCGAGTCCCTGGGCATTCCCTTTGAGCTGCGTGAATATGAAGTCGATCCCGAAGACTTGTCGGCAATCACGGTCGCGAAAAAAATCGGGATGCCGCCGGAGCAGGTATTCAAGACGCTGCTGGTGACAGGCGGAGCCAACTTATTCAGATTCGCAGTGATTCCAGGAGACGCGGAGCTCGACTTCAAGAAACTCGCCCGAGCCGCCGGGCTGCGCAAAGTGGAGATGGTCCCGTTGAAAGATGTGCAGCCGCTGACAGGGTATATTCGCGGCGGCGTGACGCTCTTCGGGGCAAGAAAGCCCTATCCCGTTTACATCGACGAAACAGCGATTTTGTTTGACCGGATCAGCGTTTCCGCCGGGACGCGTGGAACTCAATTGATTCTCTCGCCGGAGGATTACCTTCGAGCGGCCCAGGCTCTCGATGTTGAAGTCCAGAGCGCGGATCTGATCAAAGACGGTCCGCGGTTGACTGCGGAGGGACACTCCGCATGACATCCGTCTTCTGGATACACCTCGTCAAGGACCTGCGCATCGAATGGCGCTCCCTGGACGCGATCGTCTCAATGCTGTTCTTCTCCGGTCTTGTCGTCGTGCTGTTTTCGATTGCATTCGATCCCCGGGGCGCCTTTTCTCAGCAGATTGCCGGCGGCGTCCTCTGCGTAGCCACGATGTTTGCCTCAGTCTCCGCGCTAAACCAGGCCTGGGCGCGGGAGATTCGCCACCAGGTGATGGATGCACAGCGCATGACGCCCAGTTCCGGCGCACAGCTCTACTTTGCAAAAGTCATGGTCAACTTCATCTTCGTGACCATCGTGCAGATCGCGCTCGCACCCATCTTTTTTGTGATGTACAACCTCCACATCGCTGGCGATGCCCGAGTCCTCGCGCTCGTGCTCCCTCTGGGCACCTGGGCTTTGGTATGCAATGGCGTGTTCTTCGCGGCGCTCTCCATCCGCAGCCGTAACCGCGAACTGCTGCTCTCACTCATTCTCTTCCCCATCTTCATCCCGGCCCTGCTGGGAATGGTGCAGGCAATGAACGGAGTGCTGACCGGCGACAACGATCCATGGCTCTGGATCAAAATGCTGACCGGCTACGACATCATCTTTACTACGGTGAGTCTGTTGCTTTTCGATGTGGTGTTCCATGCCGAGTGATACGTCCATCTTCCGATGGGTATTGCACTTCGTGCATAGGCGTAAACTTTACTTATCCACACAGGATTTCGTATGAAAAAAGCCGCACTAACTCTCTTCCCTGCCATCACCATTCTGCTGATGATCTGGGGATACCACCAGGCGATCTATGTTGCGCCTGATGATGCCCTCCAGGGCTACATCTTTCGCATCATCTACTACCACGTCCCCTCGGCCACGGTCGCTTTCCTCTTTTTCGCCATCAGCCTGTTGGGCTCGATTGGGTATCTCGCTTATCGCCGCAGCAATCCCGCTCTCGCGTTGAAAGCCGACGCATGGGCACTGGCTGGTGCTGAAGTCGGTGTTGTCTTCTGCACCGTGGTGCTCACCACCGGCCCTTTGTGGGGACGCCGTGCATGGGGCATCTGGTGGACCTGGGATGCCCGGCTCACTACCACGCTCGTGCTCTGGCTGATTTACGTCAGCTACCTGCTGCTCCGGCGTTTTGCCGCAGGACCGCAGATGCGGACACTCGCCGCAGTGCTCGGCATCTTCGGCGCCCTCGACGTTCCGATCGTCTACATGTCCAATCGCTGGTGGCGCACGCAGCATCCCGCCCCGGTTTTTGGCGGCGATCAGGATTCCGGTATGAAAGACCCCGTCATGGTCCACGCTTTGCTATGGAATATGCTGGCCTGGTTCTGCTGGGGACTGCTCGTGCTCTTCCTCCGTTACCACGTCGAACGCCGCAATCAGGGGTACGCAGAACGGGAAGCCGAAGAGGCACTCGGTGGTTTGGACCCTGAAGGTATATAGACAAGGGGATTGATATGGACGAACGCGCAATTCTGGATCATCAATTCGTCGTCGCAGCGTACACCGTCACGTGGGTCATTCAACTCGGCTACCTTGCGTGGCTCGGCATGAAGTGGCGCAGCGAAAAGCGCAGCTCCGAGCGCAAATCACGTCAACCGCGCTGATGTTCGCTAAGTCACGCAGATTCGGACAAATAAGTACCCAGAACCGGCAGGAAACGCAGATTTCCACCCTTTGCCGTAAACTTTCAGTGAGGATCCAGTGATGCTAGTCGTGATGAAGACGCAGGCCACCGAGGAACAGATCAAGGCCGTCTGCGACCATATTGAAGCGCTGGGGTACCGCCCCCACCCGATGCCGGGTGCGCAGCGCACCGCCATCGGAATTACCGGCAACCAGGGCGAAGCCGACCGCGGAAATCTGGAAGAAATGCCGGGCGTCGCCGAAGTCATCCGCGTCTCCAAGCCCTACAAGCTCGCCAGCCGCGACGTCAAGGAAGAGGACACGATCATCCGGTTCCCTGGAACCGACGCCACCATCGGCGGGAATAACCTTGCCATCGTCGCCGGCCCATGCTCGATCGAGAGCCGCGAACAGGCATTCGCCATCGCCGAGAAGGTAGCTGCCGCCGGCGCGCAATTCTTTCGCGGCGGGGCCTACAAACCTCGCACCTCACCATATGCATTCCAGGGGCTCGGCCTCGACGCGCTGAAGATCATGGCCGAGATTCGCGACCGCTTCGGACTTCGCATCATCACGGAAGCCATCGATAACGAAACTTTGGAGCTCGTCGCGGAGTGGGCCGACGTCGTCCAGATCGGCGCGCGCAACATGCAGAACTTCTCCCTGCTCAAGCACGCGGGACGCCTGCGCATGCCTGTCCTGCTTAAGCGTGGCATGAGCGCGACCCTCGACGAATTCCTCATGGCTGCGGAATACATCATGAGCGAGGGCAACTACGAGGTGATCCTCTGCGAGCGCGGCGTGCGAACCTTTGCGGATCACACCCGCAACACGCTCGATCTCAGCATTGTTCCCGCCGTACAGCGCCTCAGTCACCTGCCGATTCTTGTAGACCCGAGCCACGGCACCGGCAAGCGCGACAAGGTCCTTCCTATGGCCCGCGCCGCCGCTGCTGTCGGCGCCGACGGCATCCTCGTTGAGGTTCATCACCAGCCCGAGAAAGCGCTCTCCGACGGCCCCCAGTCGATCTATCCAGATCAATTCGCCCAGATGATGGACGAAATCGAACAGATCGCCCCGGTAGTTCATCGCAACTTGCCTCGCGGCATCCATGTCGAAACCGCAGCAAAATAGCATGTCAACGAAGGTCAATCGACAAAAATCAGACTGGGTGCCCCGGGTCTCAACTCTGAAACCCGGGATGGCCCTTCCCCTGATGGTTGGCCTGATTGCCCTTTCCGCCTGCCGCCAGCACGACTTCCCCCAGTACGACGCCAACTACCGCGAGTACGCATACGTAACCAATCGCGGCAGCGGCACCGTGTCGGTCTACGACGTGGTAAACGTGCGTCTCGACCGCGAAATCCCAGTGGGTCCTGGTCCGACGGCGGTCGCAGCTAATCCGACGCGCAATGAAGTTTACGTGGTCAGCGGAGGCACAGAGAAAGGCCAGGGCTCCGTCGCCGTAATCAACGTCGAAAACAATACCGTCGCAGCCACCATTCCGGTTCACAGGCAGCCTGTCGCAATTGCGCTCGATCCTGCCGGAGAATTCGCATATGTGGTTAACTCCGGCTCCAACAGCATCTCCGTGCTCGATCTGAAAGCTCACCGTGAAGTCGCGCTGATTGGCGTGGGAGAAGATCCAGCGGCAGCCCGCGTTTCGCCCGACGGCAGGACGTTGGTCGTCGCCAATCGCGGTGGTAATTCTGTGAGCCTGATCGAAATCGCTACCCGCAAAGTCAGAAGCGTAATTGAGGGGTGTCCGGGCGCAGCCGATGTCGCTATTCTGCCGGATTCATCCAAGACCTTCGCGGCATGTTCGAGTGGTCATCAGGTCATGGCCATTCGGCTCGCGCACGAGACTCGGCCCGACGGAAGGCCCGCCACTCCCGATCGGCTCGAATCGCTGCTGGATGTGGGCCGCGGCACCCGTGCAGCTTGCGCTTAAGCCCGATGGCGGCGAACTGTTCGTCACGAACTCATTGTCCAATTCCATCTCTGAAATCCGCACCGACAACAATGATGTCGGCGGTGCATACCTGATGGGTGCGAGCCCCGTGCGCGGGCTTGTCTCCGCTGACAACTCCCAGCTCTACGTCGGCAATCTCCATTCCGATTACGTCACGGTCTACTCGACCGAGGACGGCAGACGTCTCGGCGGACCTGGCATTCACGTAGGAGACGGACCCACCGCCATGGCGTTTTCCAGCGCAGGTCACCTCCTGTTCGTTGTCGACGCGCACTCAGGCGATGTAGCTGTTGTTCGCACTTTGAACCAGCAGATGTTCACCATGTTGCCTGCCGGGAAAGACCCGAACGCCATTGCCGTAAAGGCGTTCAGAGCGTCCTAGGCTTCCGCTCTCACAGATCTTCCACCTTCAGCGTCACGTCCGCGCCCTGCCAGGCGGTCTGGAACTGCTCCTGCACCCACGACGCTTCATAGTCGCGATCCTGCCGGATGAGCGCTTGCGAGAGGCCGTACAGTGAACGCGGGTTGCGAGGATTTCGGTTGAGATCGTCGCGAAAAACCTGCTCCGCTCCCTTCGCGTCGCCCACCTGCAGTAGCATCCCTCCGAGCGATTCGCGCACCGGGTAATACCAGTCGGAAGGCTCGTCGTAAAGCAGCGAATCCTGGATCCCGACCGCGTCGCGCAGCAGGCTGATCGCTTTAGTCCGATCACCTCTGCCGGCCGCGATACGCGCGCCTAAAACGTCTCCGGCGATTTGATAAATCTGGCGTGCACGATTCTCCACCGGCGGCATAAAAAGGTCATCCTTCGGTGTCGCCGCAGCGATCGCAGCAACCTGCTTCTGCAACGCGTCGGCTTCGTCCAGCTTGCCTCGCGCCGCCAGGGCCATTCCCCGGCTGTAAAGCCAGAACACCTTAAGTGAGGTTGTCTGTGCCTGCGGTTCGCTCGTTGCCAAAAGATCATCCCACCGTCCGCAGCGCACCGCCATCGCATACGGGATGGCAAGGAACGGTTCGATCATCGGTCCCATATTCTTATCGTTGGCCATCGGGCTCAGATTGCCGGCTAGGCGATCAGCCTGCGATTTTGCGTCTGCGCATCGCCCTTGCATGCTCGCAGAAATAGCCCCGAAGTGCAGATTGTGCGAGTAGTACATCATCATGTACATGCCCTGAGAACCCGACGCCGCAGCATAGGCCTCGTCAGCCTTCGCACCAGCCACGTTCTGCGCCCGGGCTCCATCGAAATTGCCGGTCCGCTCGTAGATGTGCGCAGGCATGTGGACAAGATGGCCGGCCGCGGGAGCAAGCGTGGGTATCCGGTCGGCATAAGGCAATGCGCGCTCGGGATTGGGCGACGCTTCGACTGCGTGGATATAGAGATGCATCGCTCCGATGTGATTCGGATCGCGGCGCAATACGCCCTCAAGCGTTGCGACAATCTCGGTCGTGCCCTCCGCCGGAGTGCCATCGGCGCTCCACAACTTCCAGGGACGCAGATTCATCAGGCTGTCGGCATAAAGCGTCGCCGCGTCGAGATCGTCAGGATACTTGCGCGTCAACTCACCCATAGCCTTCGAGTAGTTGATGTTCAACTGGGGATAGTCCGGATTGGGCTCGGCTGAGAAGCGCGCCGCTATTGCCACGATGTAATCCTTCTCAATCGAAGTCGCGCCTGGACTCATAGCCTTCGCCTTGTTCACGGCATCGACTGCAATCTTCTCGCGCTCTGGATCAACGGGCAGGTTGTAATTGGGCCCGACAGCCAGCGCCACTCCCCACCACGCCATTGCCAGATGCGGATCGAGTTCAGCCGCCTTTTGAAATGACCTAGCAGCCTCCTCGTGATTGAACGCGTAGACAAGGCGTAACCCCTGGTCGAAGAACTGCTGCGCCTCCGGACTCTTTGTCGAAACAGGGTGGTGAAGGTTGCTGTATCCTTCCATGAGAAAAGCCGGTTTAGGGATGGAGCGGCTCCTGTGCCCAGGCTGCACACCCTGCAAAAAGCGCTGCGACAGCGTGAGGGCTCTCATGATGACCTCCAGAGAAACGTGGATTTGGGGTCTCAGAATACTACTGCGCACGACATGCATGAAAATGGATATTTCGTTGGAGATGGACCGCTCTTAAGGAGTGATGGTCAACTGGCTGCGCAACCGATCGCATGCTTTTTGCCATCACCTCGCCGGTGCTTCGAACATGACCTCGATCTGGTTGGTTCCCGGCTTCAGATCCAGTTTTGAAAGATCGAGTTTCTCTGTGGCGATCAGGCCGCGAATATCAGCCCTCGCGATCGGAAGAGGAATCCGTGGACCGTCGCCGATCACGAGATAGGCTTTCCACTGTTCAAGAAATATATCACTGATCTCTTGATCGGTCGTGTAAAGACGAACGATTATCGTAGGGCTTTCAGTCTCGGAGAAACTTCCCGCCGCCGACGGAGCGAGGAGGCATCCATCCAGCGTCATCGGATCCAGCAGGTTCATTCTCCCCTGCATTTCATTTCCGTTCAAGACACCGGCCAGCCACGACGATGTCGCTGAACTGGAATAGGGAAGTTGACGAGGGATAGATCGGCAAACGCAAATTCCCTCGTGCCGATTCTCCCGGACGCAGCGTCCAGAGCGATCACTCTGAGCGAATACATACCGGGATAGAGCGAAGCCTCGCGTTGCCAGTGAACCGATGGGGGATAGTCCTCAGTCGAGTTCCATGTGTGCTCAGACATCCATGATCCAATCGTGCGGCCCATGGTGTCGTCAACCAGTTGGGCATAAATCTGCAGCTTCGCGTCGGGTGGAATGTTTCCGGCTTCTGCAGGCCAGCTTATGTCAGCGGCCATAACGCTGGTGTGAACTCCCCTGGCATCCGGGAAGAGCCACACATGTGCCGCCGCGTCCAGACTTAGGTTGATCGCGCCCTTGTCCAGCGCAGCACGAATCGCGGCCGGTAGAAGTTGCCGGCTCTCCGGTGTGGGAGCAACATAGTAGCTTGCCGAACGCACGTGCGCGTGCGGAGTTCGAACGGCCACTGCGATCGGGTGCAAGGCTCCATCCGGCTCGTTCATCCTGGGCCGGAACGTGATCCTGTAGAAGCCGGCGGCATCGGCAGCAATCTTGTCAAAGGCATCGTGCATGTCGCGTGCGGGTCGACCTCCAGTCCCATCGGCGGCCTCCACAAACTCGGTGAAGTCTCTGCCTAAGGCCCAGAGATCGGAATTGATCCGATCGGCAACTATCAGTCCCCCCTCTGACGTCCATTGCTGCGCCTGGATTGGAGCTTCTGTCTCGGCGCTCCCAAACGGTACGACGCTTCCGGGTCCTGTTGCCTGCATGGTATACATCGGAGCCTGTGCGCGAACCGCCTCATCGATATAAGCAAGTGGAGCAAAATCAGACGCAAAAACGATCGCGCGTCGGCCCGGCTTGATTCCCAGTTCCTCAATCGCGTTGCCGATCGTCGATATCGGATGGCCGCCAACAGGCCGTCCGCTGACGTGATGTTCAAGGAAGTCGAGCCTCGATCGAAGCGCTTCCGTGTCCTCACTGAACGGCAGGAACTCTCCCGCATCATCGAAGAGCGCGAAGACCCAATCCCTGGGATGTGGCTGGCCGAGAAACTTCTCGCAGTCCCGAGATTGCGAAATGTCTTCCAGCGGCAGACATCGGCGCAAGAACGACCAGTATCCATGTCTTCATCGTCTTCGCGGGGGCGATTTGCTGTTGTTCCGGCGCTGTGCCCGGATGCGCTCTCGGATCTTCTGCATGTTTCGGCGTTTCAGTCTGAGCCAAAGCGGGGTGGGGGTCCCGCTCATACCTCGAACCGCGATGATGGCATCGCGCTCGCCATGCTCGGTCAGGATGAAATCGTCTGCACTCAGCCCCAGAACCGGATGCCCACTTCCATCGTGAATTTGGACCTGAATCGACGCGACCCAACCCGGATCAGAAACGCTTGCTGGCACCGCGGTCTGAGAAGAAAGTAAGTTCGAGAAGAGTGCAAACGCAAGAACCGCCGACATGCTGAAGCGGAAGCCCATTGGACCGGCCCTGAAATTGAACCGCCCAAATCATACACCGCAGTTTTCGGAACTCAATCCTTATGTATCTTGTCCGGCCGCGGCATCGCGCTGAATTGCGCGCCGGCGAAAAGGATCAGCCCCGAAATATACGCCCAGAACAGCAAACCCACCGACACATAAAACGGCCCGTAAAGCGCCTTGAGATCCATGTGCGGCAGGATAGCCACAAAACCCTCTTTGGCCGCCAGCCACGCGAGCCCCGTTACGATCGATGTGCGGATCACCTGCCGCGGAGGAATTCTCCGGTTGGGCAGCAGCCAATACACCGAAAAGAAGAACACGATCGAAGCGAGACCCGTCGTAGCGGTCAGCCAGAGATAGCTGATTCCCTGAAAAACAAAATTCTCGGTGTGATGGAAAAACAGAAGGCCCATCAACTGCCTCTGCCAGGTGCTCAGAAGCACGCTGCCCATCGCAAGAATGACCGTTAAGATGGCCAGACCGAAAGCCACCAGCTGATTCACGATGTAGTTCCGGCTCTTGGTTACACCCCACGCTTGATTCAGCGCCACCTCGAGCGGCAGGAAGATTCCCGTACAGGAGATCAGGATCATCAGCACCGAAAGCGCCTGCACTCCATGCCGTGCGGACATCGTTGCGACGGTCCTTAACCAGAACGCCAGAAAATCTTCATTTCCCTGCCGCGCCGTCGATGGCAGAAACTGCTCCACGATCCGGTTAACGACGCTAACCATCTCCTGCGAATGGAAGATGGAAATGGCGATGGTATAAAGCAAAACCACCAATGGAATGAACGAGATAATTGCGTTTGCCGCTACGCTAAAAGCGAAGGTATGCACCTCGGCGTCGAGCAGATAATCCACCATTGCGGCACCCCTCTTGCGCCAGCGATACCATTTTGAGACTTGAGGGGCCGGGTTTCCTCGAAGCCACCAGCCACCGGTAGGGGCTCGGCCTCACAGACGCCGGAATTTGAGACGTTCTCCACAATCGTTCCTTCAGTACAGCCTACGGAATCGGAGCTACCCGCTTATGTGCGCGGCCGCACTGCGCGACAAGGGGCGCTCCGCAATTTGCAATGCAATCTGACCCTATTTTTTCATAAGTTGAGATATTCACTGATTACCTTGGGCACCAGATCCGATTTTCTCCTTGCTTTTAAGGTACATACCTGCCATAACTTGAGCACGGCGCGCAGGAGACACGCCGTCTTGCAAGTTCAGGAAGGCCATAGCATTGGAAGTTTTGGTGTTTGGAAAGCACAGCCCCAAATCAGAGATGAAATCGAGCTGCCACGACGCTTGGTAATAGGCGTCCGGCGGCTTTTGTCGTCTTTGGGCTTATCGAATCCTGCGAACCCTATCAGACAGGAACGATGCGCCGGGGGGTTTCCCCAATGTGCTTACCGCAAAAAAAGAAGGAGAAGGTAAATGAAGGAGCAGGGCGTAGTGAAGTGGTTTAACGGGGCGAAGGGCTACGGATTCATTCAGCGCTCGAGCGGCGAGGATGTATTCGTCCACTTTTCCGCGATCCAGGAAAGCGGCTACAAGACGCTGAACGAAGGCGAAGCGGTCGAATTTGAGTGCCAGCAGGGACCCAAAGGACTGAGCGCAGCCAACGTCAGCCGCGTAGTAGGGTAGCACTGCTTTCGCGGCCTCGCGGCCTCGTTGATTTGCTGATTTGCCTTTGGTGGTCGTAAGTCCAGGGGGTCATTTCACACAAGTATCCTTGCCGAAGATGGCTCATAATTTGCCGTCCTCAGCGGTCGTGTGCCCCGACGCTGCTCTCCCATTCGCCATCTGGCAATGAGGTTTCTCACTCGATGTTGCATCCTTTGGATCGCCGGATGGGCTCGTCCGGCACCGCTTCGCCTCGCCAACGGTGCAGAAACCTGGTTTCCCGTGTTCCAATAATCGTCGAGGCCTTGATTGCCCTATGTTGAACTCGATCACTCCTTTCTTCATCGCCGATGACCTGGAAGCCACGATCGAGTTTTACCAGTCACGCCTCGGTTTCCAAGTCCTGTACAAGGGCGGCGGCGACGCAAACGTGAGCGACTACTGGGTATTCGTCGGACGCGACAAAGTGATGATCATGTTCAAGTGCATCGCCGAAGATGTACATCCCCAGCCGAATCACTCCCGACATCAATGGGCGCGCTGGGACGCCTATATCAATGTCGATGATCCAGACAAGCTCTATTCCGAATTCGTTTCTCGCAAGGTGCGCATGCATCAGGAGCTGACCAACACCTCCGATGGCCTCAGGGCGTTCGAAATCGTTGACAACAATGGTTACGTGCTCTGTTTCGGGAAACCCATTAACGAGTAACGAGATCCCTCACGCTTCAGGTCAACTTCCCCAGCGCCCATTGCGCAGCAGAGCGCAATCCTTCATCCGCCGATTCGGCCCACTTCTTCAGCCGCGGTACAAAGCCGGGTTCTCCCCTGTTCGCCTCGGCGGCATTCCCCATCGCGATGGCCACATTGCGCCGCATCCCCAGAAATCCCGCTCGTCGCACAGGCGAACCGTTGAACACACGCTCCCAGTTCTGCTCGTCCATCGCCGCCAGCCACTCGAGCGCGGGATTCACCAGTTCGTCACGCGGATTCAGTTCCATGTCACCGACAATCGCCGCTTTCCGATTCCACGGACACACGTCCTGGCAAATGTCGCAACCGAAAACCTGGCGCCCCATGCCCGCCATCAGTTCGCCCTCGATCGGCCCTTCGCGTTCGATCGTGAGATACGAGATGCACTTCGTCGCGTCCATCCTGTAGGGCGCGATCAACGCATTCGTCGGACACGCATCAAGGCAGCGCGTGCAAGTGCCGCATCTATCCGGCACGAGTCCCACATTCTCGCCTACAGGAAGCTCGAGCGAGGTAAGCAGCACCGCAAGAAATCCAAACGATCCCAGTTTGGGATGAATAAGGCAGGTGTTCTTCCCCGTCCATCCCAGTCCCGCTGCTGTCGCCAGGGATCGTTCCACTACGGGTCCGGTATCGACGTATGCGCGTGATTCAAATTCGCCGAAGCGTTCGCGAAGCTTCGCATCGAGATTCTTCAAACGCTTCAGCAACACCTTGTGATAGTCGGAGGGCCGGCGAACCCCCTTTTCATCGACGCGACTGCTCCACGCGTAACGTGCAATCCATCCGCGCCCTCGCGGTGCGTCAGCCGTCGACCTCACTTGTGACGAGTTGTAGCTTGCGAAGCATACAACGGCCGATCGCGCCCACGGAAATGGCGTTGCCACACGGGCGCGCACCAGTCCTCCGTTGTCATCAACGCGCGATAAATACTCCATCTTGCCCGCGTGTCCAGCAGCGATCCAATGGGTAAATCTATTCGCATCGCGAGTCTCCTCCCGATGCGGCAATGCAACCACTCCGGCCTCAGTGAAGCCGCACGCTTTCGCCAGCATGCAAACCCCACTTTTCACGAGAGATGTAGCTTCGGAATCCAACTCTGAACCTGCTTCATCAAATAGATGGAACTTCTCTACCTACTCGCTGCGTAGTGACTCTGCAGAGTGTTCGAATGTGAACGTGAAATAGGGCATTCGGACAATCGGCAGTTCAGTCAAATTGTAAGCGCCGTCCGTATCCATTGTCGTTTCAGCACGTTTCGGTAGAAGCTGATTTGGCGGCGCAGGTGCAATATCAAGGATCGAGAAGCCGGCTCCCCCGTTTCCGCCGGTTTTTCCTGAGAATGCCCAGCTCGGCATTTCAAAGGAGGTAGTAACTTTATGACACGCAATTATCAATCCGTTGTTGACTCACAGATTGCTTTTCCTGGCAATCTCCATGAACTGGTTCGCGGCCAGGAACAGCGCCTGCTCAGAGAGCTGGAGCCTGTCGTTTGCAACAACTCGATAACTCTCGACATGCGCCAGATCGAGCGCATCGATGCTGCTGGAATTTCCTCGCTTATCTCGCTCTACGGAGCAGCACACGCCGCAGGACACGAGTTTGCGATCGTAAACGCATCTTCTCGCGTCGCTGAAATTCTTCAGATCGTCGGCCTCGATCGCATTCTCATCTCTTCTTCCAAAGCAGTTCCATGCCCGCAGGGTGACCCCTGCTTCGAAATGCCGGCCGCGTAGAAACAACCGCGTCCGGCATCGCAGTTCGCTTGAGTTTCTTCGCGAACTGCGCCGCAGTCATTCCGATCGTTTGCAACCACGGGGTCCCGGCCAGTCGGTGATTGGCTACACTGCATACCTCATAGCCCGAGTGCGTGCCCTCAGTGCGCGAATGGATACAAAAAGGGCCGCGTCGCCGCCATCGCTTCATCAAATTGCCGGCACAACCGATCGGCCACGCGAAGCGGCATAGGTTCAATCGCGCGCCTAAAACCAGGCCGCGAATCCCTTCCGGAGATACCATTCATAGGGGAAGAGATTGCCATGACATCTTGCCGGCAATTCTCAAATACGCAACGATGATGCGGCGGATGATGTTCGAAGAGAACTTGGCAGAGCTTCGCGCCCATCATGCCTGCCTGCTGGCGGATCTTCGCCCTTAACGGCGGCGGGCTCCCGTTCCTGCCCTTGACCGCGATCTAAGCAGCTTCACCAACAGTCGTGATCAGCAGGGTATCAATGGCGGGCGGAGGTGTAATCTCGGGCAATTTGCCAACGTATTCGCGGCAGTTTGCTATTTCGGAAAACACTTTATTGATCGTGTCTTCTGTCCGCGTCGAAGCAATGTGCAACCTGCGAACTGCCTGCATTGCCGCAGATGCCAGAAGAAACCGATTCCCTACTCGAATCCCGGCCGCGTAGACCAGATCAGATCGCATGAGTGCCTCATTTCCCGAGTTGTCGTGCGTTTTGCCTTGGAGCCAGGCTCGGCTTTCGAGGCGGGTACGCCAGTCCAATCGGATGCTGCATCCGGTGAGATACCGCCTGGCGTAAGAGTTACCGAGAAGGGCTGAAAATAAGGAGAAAAGAGGCAATCCTCTGATCCGAGCATACGCTCACCCAAGCATTTCTCCTAATTGAGGTCTTCCTCCAACACGTGGAATGACCCTCAATCGGATTCAAAGCGAAAAAAACTCAAAGGCCAGGTTAGTCCGTGGTCCCGTTGCTGCTGTCCGAATAAAACAATCGATGCAGGTTCAGATCTGAGCAAACATGCGCTGACTCGGCGGCCAGCAGTTCCGTCTCGCTCGGCCCGCTTGCTACCGTGGCCTGACAGTAACGGCAAATTGAGTAAACAGATCCGTCCGAGCGGAATGCGTGTAGGAATACAGTGCGGGCAGGCATGGCCACAAGGGCCTCGTTTCATACTCTCCGCTTGGAGAGTTTGACCTATTGTACGCTGTCGGGTCACTTTATCCCCCGATGGCGCGTGACGGGATAGGCCATTAGGAACCATCTCTCAGCCCGCGGGTTCATGCCGAGTCTTGTCGTCTCACTTCGTCGATCTTTCCCACATTGCGGCTTGAGGTCCGCAATCCGGACCTCAGTGTTTCTCTTATTCCCGAAAGAGCTCAGGCACAAAACAGCGCATCTCCTTTGTCGATGTGCATCTGCGTATCACTCCGCAAAAAACACGCCTCCAAATGCCCGTAAGTTCAACCACATGTTGAGGGTCTGTGACGACTGGCACAGGCAAGTGTATACTTGCGGCGCTATTTGTACTTGCGATAAGGAATAGCCGTAAGGCACAGCCCTGTGCCTGGATGACTGCTCGCACTTGGTCAAACCAGCTATCAAAGGCTCTGAAGCCAAGCCCGCGTTCTGCCCTCCAGCATTGGTGTCGCCGCTGCGGATATTCGCGATGCAAATCTACATCGGAGGCTTTATTCCATGACGCAGGGCGTAGTGGATCAGCAGCTCGCTGGAACAGCGGGCCCGACCTCAACCACGAACAAGTATGTGTACTTCTTCGGCGACGGAAGAGCCGACGGCAACGGCAAAATGAAGGACGTCCTCGGTGGCAAAGGCGCAGGCCTCGCTGAGATGACCAACGCCGGCTTGCCCGTTCCTCCGGGCTTCACGATTCAGACTGAAGCCTGTCGCGAATACATGCGCGGCGCGCTCAATCCGCAGATCGACGTCGAAATGCACGAGGCTCTCGGAAAGCTCGAAAAACTGCAGGGCCAGAAGCTCGGCACCGGCGAAAACCCTCTGCTCGTTTCCGTCCGCTCCGGCGCCAAGTTCTCTATGCCCGGCATGATGGACACCATTCTGAATCTCGGCCTCAATGACAAGGCTGTCGAAGCGCTGGCCAAACGCAGCAACAATCCGCGTTTCGCCTATGACTCCTATCGCCGCCTGATCCAGATGTTCGGCGACGTGGTGCTCGATGTCCCGAAAAAGAAGTTTGAGCACATCTTCGACTCGATCAAGACGCGCGAGAAGGTGAAATTCGATTACGAGCTCCAGCCGTCCGCTCTGCAGGAAATCATCGCCGAGTACAAAAAGCTCGTCCGCAAAGAGACAGGCAAGGACTTCCCGCAAGGTCCGATCGATCAGCTCGTTCAGGCTCGCGACGCCGTTTTCCGCAGCTGGAACAACGATCGCGCCAAGACCTATCGCCGCATCAACCACATCGATGACTGGCTGGGCACCGCCGTCAACATACAGGCCATGGTCTTCGGCAACCTCGGCGAGAACTCCGGCACCGGCGTGGGCTTCACCCGCAATCCCGCCACCGGCGAACATGTCTTCTTCGGCGAGTACCTCATGAACGCGCAGGGCGAAGACGTGGTCTCCGGCGTGCGCACTCCGCTCTCCATCGCCGAGCTCGAGCGGGCCATGCCCAAGGTTTACGACCATCTCAAGGCCATCACCTGGAAGATGGAAAAACACTATCGCGACATGCAGGACTTCGAGTTCACCATCCAGGATGGCAAGCTCTACATGCTGCAAACGCGCAACGGCAAGCGCACCGGCCTCGCCGCGGTCCGCGTAGCAATTGACATGGTGCGCGAAGGCCTCATCACGCAGGAGGAAGCCATCTTCCGCGTTGAACCAAACCAACTGTATGACTTCCTGGTTCCGCGGCTCGTCGAGAAGGGCGAGAAGATCGAAGTGCTCGCCACCGGCCTGCCGGCATCTCCCGGCGCAGCCGTCGGCCAGATCGTCTTCACCGCCGAGGACGCCGTGAAGTATCACCAGAACGGCGCTTACCGCACCATCATCCTCGTTCGCGGCGAAACTACACCTGAAGACATCGCCGGCATGGAAGTGGCCGCCGGCATTCTCACCTCGCGCGGCGGCATGACATCGCACGCCGCCGTCGTCACCCGCGGCATGGGCAAGTGCTGCGTAGCCGGCGCAGGTGACTGCACCGTCGACGAAGCCAACAAAGAACTCCGCGTAAAGGGACGCACCTTCAAGCAGGGCGACTGGATCTCGCTCGACGGCACCACCGGACGCGTGATCGCCGGCCAGCTCAAGACGCTTCCTGCTCAGCCCGACGATCCGGATCTCGTGAAGTTCATGAGCTGGGTTGACCCGGCCCGTAAGCTCAAGGTCCGCGCCAACGCCGACATCCCGCGCGACGCCAAGCAGGCACGCCTCTTCGGCGCCGAAGGCATCGGCCTCTGCCGCACCGAGCACATGTTCTTCGCAGAAGACCGCATCGGACACATGCGCGCGATGATTCTCGCCACCACTGAAAAAGATCGTCGCGACGCGCTCAAGAAGCTCCTGCCCATGCAGCGCGCGGACTTTGTCGGCCTCTTCAAGGCGATGGAGTCCCTCCCAGTCACGATTCGCCTGCTCGATCCGCCGTTGCACGAGTTCCTGCCCAAGCGCGAAGAACTGCTGGTTTCCATCGCTCGACTCGAAGAGACCAAGCCGCGCTCTCCGAAACTCAAGGAACTGCGCACGCTGCTGGCTCGCGTCGAAGAGCTGCACGAGATGAATCCGATGCTCGGTCTGCGTGGATGCCGCCTCGGCATCACGTTCCCCGAGATCACCGAGATGCAGGCTCGCGCCATCCTCGAAGCTGCTGTCAACGTCAAGACCAAGGGCGGTGATCCGCATGTCGAGATCATGATTCCGCTCATCGGCTCCATCGAAGAGATGCGCAACCAGGCCGCGATCGTGCGCCGCATTGCCGCTGACGTCTTCAAGGAGAAGGGTGAGACCGTCGAATACATGGTGGGAACCATGATCGAACTGCCGCGCGCTGCCTTGACTGCCGACCAGATCGCCGAAGAGGCTGAGTTCTTCAGCTTCGGCACCAACGATCTGACGCAGACCACCTACGGCATCTCGCGCGACGACATCAACAACTTCCTGCCTGCGTACCTCAAGGCCGGCATCTTTAAGCACGACCCGTTCGCCACCCTCGATCAGAATGGCGTCGGCGCGCTCGTAAAGATGGCTACTGCCAAGGGACGCAACACGCGCAATAACCTGAAGGTCGGCATCTGCGGCGAACACGGCGGCGATCCTGAGTCCGTCAAGTTCTGCCACAAGATCGGCCTCAACTACGTCTCCTGCTCACCCTACCGCCTGCTCACCGCGCGCCTCGCCGCAGCACAGGCAGCGGTGGAGGAAGCAACAGGGACCTCGCACACCAACAAATAGTCATAGCAAGGCCAGTGACCGAAGGGCGTCCGCAATGCGGGCGCCCTTTCTTTGCATTCCATCTCTCTCCTCCGAGGTGTCATCCAGAGCGCACGGGGCCCCCAAGCGCTTTCTTCCGGGGCCCCCGAAGAGCAATGTTTGCTCCTTGGCTTGGCAGCGAAGGATCTGTTTTTTCCTGCCACGGCATGACCCCACCCAAGCACTGTCATCCTGAGCGCAAGGGGCCCCAAACGCCTTCTTCAGTTTGGGGGTGGTAAGCGAAGGATCTGCTCTTGTCTTTCATCATCCCTACTTCAAGTCAGAAACACCATTCGATCGAAACCGAATCGATCTAAGCACCGCGCAACGTCACAACCGGATCCGCCGAAGCCGCCCGCAAAGCAGGCACCCCCGAGGCCAGCAGGCCCACCGCAATCATGATGAGAACGCTTCCTGCGTAGATGAACGGATCCGTAGCGCTCACCTGAAACAGAAATGTGCTCACCAGCCGCGATACCGCCAATGACCCAACAACCCCAAGCGCGCATCCCGTGACCGCGAGCTTCGCGCCGGTAAGCAGCACCAGCCGCGCGATGCCGCTGCGCTGCGCCCCCAGTGCCATGCGAATTGCAATCTCCTGCGCGCGGATCGAAATAGAAAACGCAACGACCGCATAAATACCCGTAATCGCCAGGACCAACGCTCCCAGCGCGAACACAGTGATCAGTTTCGTATTGAAACGCCGCGGCGCCTCGATGTCCGACATCACCTGCGTCATCGACTGCACCTGCTGCAGCGAAAGAAGAGGATCTACGCCTGCAACCGTTTCCCGCAGAGTCTCGATCATCTCCTCAGGCGGAAGTGTGGAACGCAGAGTGATAAATCCGCCGGCGGGCGCCACAAGGTTCTCGCCCGGCTTTGCTCCATACAGGATTTCGGGTTGCGCCATCGGCACGTACCACGTGTCATCACTTGGCGCATCTGGCGCGCCAACCTTGGTATCCGCCACCACGCCGACGACCGTGGCCCATGGAAGCCCTTTGTGGGGGTTGCCGACATGGAGTCGCTTGCCGATCGCGCTTTGGCCCGGCCAGCAGTGCTCCTCCATCGACCGGTTCACAATCGCAACCAGTGGGGCACCCGACCGGTCCTCAGAGGTGAAGACGCGCCCGTCCAGCAGGCGAACCCCCAGCGATTCGAAGTAAGCTCCATCAATCGCTCCAAACACCGCCCATTGCAGCTTCCAGCCTTCCACCGGCCGGCCTTCAATGGTATACGCGGCGCGCCCATAGTTTCCGGACCCGGGCACCAGGCCCGAAATCCCCGTCGCGACGACACCCGGTTTCCTGGAAAGACGATCCATCATTTCGCGATGGAAGCTCTCCGCGGCAAGATAGGTCTTGTACTGGTCAATCGGCAACTGGAACGACGCAACCAGAACATGGTCCGGTTTGAACCCAGGGTCCACGGCCAGCATCTTCTGATAGCTGCGCAGAAACGCTCCGCACGTCGTCAGCAGGACCAATGCAATCGCAATCTCCGCTGCGATCAGTGAGGAGCGCATCCACGCATGATTGCGACCTGTCGATAGGGCGCGAGTCGAATCCTTGAGAGCATCGGTGATATTTGCGTGCACCGCGGCAAACGCTGGAGCCAGGCTCGACAGGATCCCGGTAATTACCGCCAGCACTAGAGCAAACACCGCAACGCGTCCATCGATCCCGATCGAATCGGTGCGCGGCAAAGTATCCGGCAGAAAACGTAACGCCAGGCGCAACACAACTGCCGCAAGGCCCAGTCCGAGAGTTGCTCCGGCAAAACTGAGCACCAGCCCCTCGAGCACCGACTCACGCACGATGGCCGACGCGCGCGCGCCGAGTGCAAGCCGAACCGCCGATTCCCGCCGCCGCCGGATCGCGCGCACAAGCATCAGCACAGCAACATTGACACACGCGATAAGTAGCACCACCGCAACCGCGGCAAACAGACCGCGGAGCGCCGGCCGCACCTGGCCCACGACAAACTCACGCAGCGGCGTCACGTCTCCCCGAATCTTGATGGCCGACATCGCAGCCGGATAGTTGCGCATCACTTCGTGCGACGCCCGCTCGGCATCCTGCGCCGCAGCCGTCATGCTCACTCCATCCTTGAGCCGCGCGACAATGTGATATCCAAACATCCCTGCGTTCTGGTCGGAGAGTTCATCCGCCGTCAAGCTCAGCGGCACCCAGAGCTGCGCCTGGTTCAACCTCGCTGAATCCACTGGAAATTCAAACGTGCGCGGCATGACGCCGATTATCGTGTATGCCTTCCGATCGAGCTGTATCGCCGTACCAACAACCCGCGGGTCGCGATGATAGCGATTCTGCCAGAGCGCATAGCTGATCACAGCCACCCGTTGCAGTCCTTCATCTTCCTCGCGTGTAAAGACCCGCCCCAGTTCCGGCCGAATACCGAGTGTGCTGAAGACCCTTGCAGACATTCGTGCAGCCTGGATCGTCTCCGGCACCTCTCCGCCTGAGAGTTCGTATCCCGAACCGATGTAGCCACCCATGGAACTGAAAGCGCCCGTTGCCATGGAATAAATGCGCATCTCGCGCGCGGTAACCGGCGTGTTCACGCCATCGCCGAGACGATCGCCCAGAATCACCAGTCTCTCCGGATCCGCAAATGGGAATGGCCGAAGCAGAATCCCTTCAATCAGCGAGAAAACCGCGATCGTTGCGCCGATCCCAAGCGACAGCGTGGCGACAACCATAAGCGTGAAGCCGGGCGACTTCCGCAGTTGCCGCAGAGTAAAGCGAATCTCAAGCAAGAGGTTGCGCATTGGTTCTCCGCGATCGTGATGCAGTCCCGGGCAACGTTCAAACGCAACCCCTTGAAAGACTTCGGAGTCGGCTTCTCTCAATCCTAACGTTCGAAAGAAAACTCGGTCTACGCATAAGTGACGAGTCCACGATTCTCAAGAGCTCGGTTCACCTCCCCGGCAGCAAAGGCTCTCCGCTATGCGGGAGTCTTTTCCACTTTCCTTGTGCCCAAATCCGCCGGAGTTCGCGATGAATTGCATCTAAATCTCAATATGCTGATTCGCCTGGGCTATGACATTCAATTTGATATTCCCGCGGAGACACCCATGGTGGCGCTCCTTCACGTCCACCCTTCCCGCGAGAGAGACCTTGTGGAGCCCGACGCTCTCCTCATAGATCCAGCCATCGATGCCACCGAATACGTCGACGGCTTCGGCAACCGCTGCACCCGGTTTGTTGCCCCGGCGGGCACGCTCCGTCTGCACAATTCGACCCTGATTCGCGACTCCGGTTATCCCGACGAAGTGAATGTGTACGCTCGCGAGGTGCCCGTAGGGGACGTTCCCAGCCAATATCTCTGCTATCTGCTGAACAGTCGTTATTGCGAGGTCGACCGATTCTCCAACATCGCCTTCGAACTCTTCGGTCACCTGAGTTCCGGTTGGCCGCGCGTCCAGGCCATCTGTGACTGGGTACACGGTAAAGTAGCATTCAGCTATCCGCACGCTCGACCCACCAAGTCTGCGCTCGACGTCTACACCGAACGCATCGGCGTCTGCCGCGACTTTCAGCACCTTGCCATAACCTTTTGCCGGGCAATGAACATCCCTGCCCGTTACGCTACCGGATATCTCGGAGACATCGGCGTGCCCTTCGGCGGCCCTATGGACTTCAGTGCCTGGTTCGAGGTTTATCTGGAAGGTCGCTGGTGGACCTTCGATGCCCGCCACAACACGCCCCGTATCGGTCGCGTCCTCATGGCAGTTGGCCGCGACGCTTCAGACGTGGCCATCACCACCTCCTTCGGCCAGGCCGGTCTCCGCCACTTCTCCGTGATCACGGAAGAGACAACCGAGACGATTCTCGCCGCCCAATAGCAAGTGCCGCCGTAGCGGCCCTGCATACAGCTCGTTTCAAAGCCATTCGCTATTTCGAGTCCGCGCCGCCCGGTGCGTAGTACCCTTCGCGCGTCGACACCTGCAGGTCGCCTTTATTCGGCTTCAACGCGACCTTGTGGTATCCGCCTTCGCTATCCAGCTTGTCCGGCGTGTAGGTCAGCAGGTACTGGCCGCGCAGTTCTTCGGCGATAAGCTTATAGATCGCTTCGAGGTCTTCGCGTTTCTTCGCCTCGTAGGCGTGGCCGCCGGTCCGCGACGCAATCTCCGCCATAATCTTCTTACCATCCACAGCGGATTTCGAGTCCCCGCCGTGATGCCCGCCTCCTGGATACCCGCCGCCTCCGGGATAACCTCCCCCGCCACCCGGATAGCCGCCCCCACCGCCTGGATACCCGCCCCCCCGATGTCCGCCGCCGGGATAGCCGAAGTTCGAGTTCTTCCTGCTGTCCTTTGAAGTAGATGGTGTAGATAGCCACGTTTGCCTTATCTGCCGCATCAACCGCATCGTTCAGCGTGTCCTTGCTCCCGCGATCCTGACCGTCAGAAAACACCACCAGCGCCTTGCGTCCATCCTGGTGCTTCATCAATTCGTCCGCGGCAAGAAAGATCGCATCGTAAAGCTGCGTTCCACCCTGGCGATTTGCGGGACGCTGCCGGTCGTCCCCTGTCGTCTCCGGACCCTGTGTGTCTTCGCGTGAAGACGTCCTCGTCGGATTCATCTCATCCAATCCTCGATGCAGCTTCTCGCGAGAGCTTGTGAAGTCCTCCAGCAGCTCGACCTCGCGATCGAAGTGGATCAGAAATGCCTGGTCGGGATCCTTCGCCCGAGGCTGCTCCGGCAGCATGGCATCGATAAAGTCGCTTCCCGCCTTGCGCTCATTCTCCATCGCTCCGGAAACGCTCCGGCTCGTATCGATCAGCAAGCCCAGTTTGTAAGGCAGGTTGGTCTCCCGCGCAAAGCTCTTGATGACCTGCGGACGTCCGTCCTCGGTCAGCGTAAAGTCGCTCTTGTCGAGACCAGTCACCAGCGCGCCCTTCTTGTCGCGTACGGTTACAGGCAACAGCACCTCCCGTGCCTGCACCTTTAGCGTAGCGACAGGTTTTTCGTCGCCTGCAGCCTGGGCCGTCTGCTTGTCAGCGGCCTGCTGGCCGAAAACCGCGAAATCTCCAGCGGCAAGAATCAGGGTCAGAACCGCAACTACCTTGATAAGTTGTTTTCGAATCATGAGATCAAAGCACTCTTTCAATTATTTAGACGCTCTATCCCGCCGAGTGTTGATCGCCAGGCAAGACGAACGGTCTTTCAAAGTATCAAACCGAATCACCCCAGCCAGCCGCAAACGGCAATCAATGCGCGCGGCCGCCCATATTGATCCCCGCCGGCAAACGTCCACGCCGCCAGTTCATGCCAGCAAGCCTAACTCCCCTGGATTGTGCCCCGCAACCACGCTGGAACCAACGTGAATGGCGCCAATCACCCCGCCGGACACGTTTCACTCTCCGCTCCCATCGGATCGCACCCCCTCGGGCTCCCGCCTGCCGTAGCTCTTCACCCGAGCCCAGATGCCAAAAAGATCCCCGCCGATTTATGAACCCGAAGATCGTCATGAGCATCAACTTTGTTAAGCTCGCGTCGGCCACACGCGAGCGCTGGAATCTGGCAGCGCTTTTCTCGGCTTCCAAAACATTTCGTCCTGGCAGCGACTCACGCGAGCGCATTTGATCGGCACACCCATTGACCCATGTGAGACAATCCGCCACCATGTCATCGCACTTTCTCTTCAGACCCGATGGATTCCGAGCGCCAATGGCATTGATTGCCGCTTTCCTGTGTGCGCTCAGTGGTCGCGTGAGCAGTGCGACGCCCCCCGGCTGCGCCCAGGCTGAAATACGGCACGCCTCCGTCTCGCCTGGCTCTGTATGTAATGACGGAACCTTGAATCCCCAGGTCAAAGATGCCCTGCGGTCCGTGTGTTCCACCGACCGGGAAAAACGGAACGCGGAACTCGGCGAACCGGTCATCGTCATCGGTTTTCTCGGCGGCTTCGTGAAACACGGCGATCGAAATCACCCGGAAGTTTGGTTTGCCCGTTATCTTCGCGAGCGTTATCCATCCATCATCTTCGCTGAGGTGTTTTCAAACCATGAAAAAGAAGAGGCCCTGCACCAGGTGCTGAACCTCCTTGACACAAACTGCGACGACCGTCTGTCAGATTCTGAGAGGGCTAAAGCAAGAATCATTGTTTACGGGCACAGTTGGGGAGCATCGGAAACCGCCGTTTTCGCCTCAGAACTCTGGAAACACAACGTTCCCGTGCTCCTGACGGCTCAAATCGATATCGTCGCCAAGCCTCATCAAAAACCCCTTCTGATTCCTCCAAACGTTGAACAGGCCATCAACTTTTTCCAATCGGGCAGCGCTGGTCTGCTCCACGGCCAATCACGAATTATCGCGATCGATCCTGCCCAGACGACGATCCAGGGCAATCTGTGGATGACCTATCAAAACAATCCTGTCGATTGCAGAAATTTCCCCTGGCTCGCGCGAACGTTCAACAAACCACACCACGAAATTGAGAACGACGCCAGGGTGTGGACGCAAATCGATGACCTCATCGACACCGCCCTCCGCTCCACCAGTCAAACCGATCAGACTCTCCTGACGGCAGGTGGGCTTTACAGGTAGCGCCTGTGAGCGGCCTTGGTCTACCTGATTGCTTTTTGACCGCCTGTGTACGGCAGTGTGTGCCCCAAACCGCAGAGACTTCTGTCTCAGGCTAGACTCATGAGATTCAGAAACTGGCAAAACTGCCAGCTTTCACTCATTCAATCCCGCTATAAGGTTATTTACTTGAAAGGGAGTAACCGTGAGGCACTCAAGAATTCAAGTACAAGGCGTTCTGTTGCTGCTCCTGCTTACTGCGGCTTGCAAGAAATCCGATTCCGGGAACTCTGAGTCGGCTGCGAATTCGATGCCTGCTCCGGCGGCCACTCCGGCTGCCGCTCCGGCTGCTCCCGCCGCACCGCCCGCACCTGCCGGGCCACTCCCTTCCTTCTCTGCGGCAGAGAAGATCGGTATGTTCGCGTATCCGAAAAACAATCAGGGCAAAGACCAGCAACTCCGAGATGAATACGACTGCTACACCACGGTCCAGCAGCAGACTGGAATCAATCCAGACGCGGCGGCGCCCTCAGGTCCGTCGGCAGCGGAGGTCCAGGCTGCTCAGCAGCAGGCTGCCGAGAACGCGCCGGAAGCGAAGGGTGGACGAGCGCGCGGAGCCGCTAAAGGTGCCGCCGGAGGAGCCGTCGTCGGGGCGATTGCGGGCGATGCCGGAAAGGGTGCGGCCATTGGCGCGACGGTTGGCACGGTGCGCGGCGGACGGCAGCAGCGCCAGGCGAACGCGGCGTCAAAAGAACAGGCGGCTCAGTCGGCGGGCGCACAAATGCATCAGCAAGCCAATCAAGCCCAGGCCGCATACAACAAGCAAATGGATACCTTCAAACGAGGGTTCTCGGCTTGCATGGACGCGCGCGGGTATTCGGTCAAATAGGATCCATAGCGCCGTGCATCACTGTACCGCTTCGCTCACGGCGAGATGCCTCTGCTTGTCCTTCTGCTACGCTGCGCGTGTGGGTACTCCACAAACTTCCCAAATCCAGCGGCGGCGTGTGTCGCTCTGACGTGAATGTAATACCGCGCAGCGACTGACGGCGAGCTATGCCCCATCAAGCGTGCCAGCGTGCAGCCCGCGTGCCGAATGTGCGGCGCCAGCAGGATTTCCGAGCAAGCAAAAAGCCCGCTGATTTAGCGGGCGTTAGCGTCAAATATCTGGTAGCGCTACCGGGAATCGAACCCGGGTTTTAAGATTGAGAATCTCACGTCCTAACCCCTAGACGATAGCGCCACACTGGAGGGAAGAGCCTTTCGGCCCGCCTCTCTAAATCTATCAAAATTTCGACCGTAAGCAAACTTGCCCGGGCCCGCGAAGTGGCTCTAGATGCCCAGTTTGCGCACTTCCTCGTTGTAGTACTTGCGGTACAGAATCTCCCACTCTTGTGAGCCTTCAAGAATGATCTTTCGCTGCGAAGCGATCTTCTGGCGCGCGGCCGTGTCGATGCGCGCCTCTTCCGTCAGAAGGTTTTCGAGCGCCTTCCGGGCTTCCTGCCGGATCGTGTTGCGATCCTCCTGGAAACCTACTTCGTTGATATCGGCCAGGGTGTCCGCCACGGTGTGGGCCAGTTTGTTCAGCTTGTCACGGCTGATCCTCATAGCACCGCCTTGTACTTCCGGGCCAGCTCGGTCTTTACCTTCTTGAACATCTCCTGGTACTGCGCCCCCGACTTCCGCATCTCCTCGGAGTAGGCCTCGAGGATGACCCGGACCTCGTCATTGATACGGTCCTCGAGCGAGAGTTCCTCGATAAGACCCTCGGTCACGCGCGTCTCCGTGCCCTTCAAATCACTGGTGGTGATCATTTTGGCATCGATGAGGTGCTTGACCGTACGGCGGGCGAGATACCCAATGTATTCGCGAGAAAAAATCATGGGTTAAGTAAAAAGAATAACGCATCGCACCCGCGTCGGGCCAGTTCGGAGCTGAAATTCTCAGTTCAAAGTTCCAAGTTCGCGGTCCGTCACGACGCCGCCACGCTGATAGCCCCGTAACAGGGGAAATCTGCGGGATCTTCCGGATTAGGACCTCGCAACGGCGAACTTCGAACTGCGAACTCGAAATTACTGTGCCCGGTGCGGGCACGTCTTGGTGTTGATGCACTCATCGGCAAGCCGCAGCCGCTCCACCGGGCGTCCATTGACCAGATGCTCTTGCACAATTTCCGCGGCATCCTCCGGCTTCACGTGCCCATACCAGACCGCTTCCGGATAAACCACTACAGTTGGCCCGTGTTCGCACTGGTCCAGGCAGCCGGACTTGTTGATCCGCACCGTGCTCCCAAGGCCCGCACCCTTGGCGATCTGCTGCAACTGCGTGTGCAATTCGCTCTTTCCATCCGCCGTGCATGAGGGACGCGGAGAGCCTTCTGGTCGGTTATTATGGCAGACAAAAACGTGATACTTGAATGGCGGCAAACGTTCACTCCTCCTCCTTCCAGATTACAGTCTCCGCTGCAAGCAAAACTTTCCACATTTCACGCCTCTTGACCTGCCCCCATCTGAGAGAATGTTTCCTTGACTATGGGCACGGATAACTTGCTGTCGCTGAAAGACGATATGGTGGCCTTCATTGAGGGCCACGGTCTCGTGCGTCTTCCCGGATACGTCACGGAAGACATTCCCTCGATCGTTTGGGAAGGCGAAGCCAATCCCGACTCCTGGAAAGACTTTGTCGAGATGGCCAAACGCGTCGGCGCTCCCTTCGTCACCTTCAGCGAAATGCGCCTTGAGCGCGAAGAGCTCGATCGCCTCGTTGAAGAAGCTGGCGAAATGAATTTCCCCGACGAAGAAGCGACGGAACTCGTCGAGGCCCAGTGGCTGCGCAAATACGCCGGCATGGTCGGCTACATCCAGCTCGGTTTTGTTTACCAGGGAATCGTCGTTCTCCACGAAAGCACAACCGAGTGGTATGAGCGCTTCCAGTCGCTGCTCGAAGACATCGAGAGCTTCAACGACATCATCATTGACGATCACGATCACGAACACGACGAAGAGGACGAGTAAGAAGAGTGAGCGCCGCCGGCGCAACGCAAAACGGGATAGCCACCCTCGGCACTCCACGCCAACGCTGGATTCTCGCTGATCCGCACCCCACCGAAGTTGAAGTACTTGCCGCTCAGGCCCGCATCCCACCCGTTCTCGCCGAACTTCTCATCGCCCGCGGCATCACCACATCGAGCCAGGCATTCACATTCCTCAACCCTGAAGTTGCTCACCTGCACGATCCCCTCCTCATGCTCGGCATGAAAGCAGCCGTGGAGCGCGTTGAAACCGCAATCGCTCGCACAGAACCCATCCTTCTCTACGGCGATTACGATGTCGACGGCACCACCGCCGTCGTCCTGCTCAAGACCGCCATTGAGATGCTTGGCGGAATCGTGCGCTTTCACGTCCCGCATCGAATTCGCGAGGGTTATGGCCTCCAATCGTCTGTTCTCGAAGCTGCACACGCTGACGGCGTCCGCCTCGTCATCACCGTTGATACCGGCATGCGTGCCTTCGCCGAAGCCGAAACTGCGCGCCGCCTCGGCCTCGACCTCATCATCACCGATCACCACCTTTCGAAATCTGACGACTCCTTACCCGACGCCCTTGCGATCCTCAATCCCAATCAGCATGGCTGCTGCTACCCCGAAAAATCCCTCTGCGGAGCCGCCATCGCTCTCAAGCTCGCGCAGGCGTTGCTCGAACGCCACGACGCCGAGCGCACCCGCAGCAAGCTTCTGCCCAGCTTCCTCAAAATGGCTGCAATAGCAACCATCGCTGATGCCGTTCCTCTGCACGGCGAGAATCGCGTTATCGCCGCGCTCGGCCTCCGCGAACTGCGCCGCCCCGTCGGCGCCGGTCTGCGAGCACTGTTTGCCGCCGCCCAGCTCGATCCAGCTTCAAAGCCCCTCACCGGGTTCGATGTCGCCTTCCGCCTCGCTCCCCGCATCAACGCCGCAGGACGCATGGACGTCGCCTCCGACATCATCGAGCTCTTCTGCACCCGCGATCCTGCCCGCGCAACCGAACTCGCCCACAAACTCGAAGGTCTCAATCGCGACCGCCGCGAAACCGAGGCACGCGCCCTCGCGGCCATCGAAACCCGCCTCGCCACGGATCCCGAACTCGCCGATGCCCGGCTCATCGTCATTGATGGCGACGGCTGGCATCGGGGCGTGATCGGCATCCTCGCCTCGCGCGTTGTCGAACGCACCGCCAGACCCGCCCTCGTCATCAGCGTGGAAGACGGAGTCGCTCACGGTTCAGGCCGCTCCGTAGACGGCTTTCCGTTGCTCTCTGCAATCGAGACCTGCGCCGATCTCTTCACCCGTTTCGGCGGCCATGCTTTCGCGGTCGGCTTTGCCCTACCCGCTGCTTCCCTACCCGAGCTCAAGCGCCGCCTCGCAGAGTGTGCGGCCGAGCGCCTCGCTGCTCGCGAACCAGAACGCGACCTTCGCATCCACGCCGAACTTCCGCTCCGACAGATCACCGCCGTCTTGGCCGGATGGCTGCGCAAACTTGAACCCCTCGGTCATGGCAATCCCGAACCCATCTTCCTCGCTCGCAACACTCGCCTGGTCGCTCATCCCCGCATCATGAAGGAGCGCCATCTGCGCCTCGAACTCGCACAGGAGAACGGATCAGCGACCCGCGCAATTGGCTGGGATATGGCCGCCCGGTCCGCGGAGCTGGGGCTCGCACAAGGCTCCCTCATCGACGTCGCCTATCGCATCCGCGAAAATCTTCATCCCGATTTCGGCGGCCTCGAAGTCGAACTCGCCGGCATCCGGCCCACGTCCGCATAAACCCATTTCGCTTCGAAGTCGCCGCCCAAAAATGCGAAGGCCCGCGGCGCGAACCGTGGGCCTTCTCATTCCCTGCAGCGTTATCTAAAATTCCTGGCTTAGCGATGCTCGTGCTCAGCATGACCGCCACCGCTGTGCTGCTGCGGCGCCGGATGAGACTCATTCCGCTGTTGCGGGTTTCCGTGCGGCTGCGGAGCATTGAGATGCGGCTGCTGCTCTAACCCGTGAGGTTGCTGGACCTCGGTTCGATGCGTCGGCTGCGGCGCCTGGGTTTGATGTGGTGGCTGCGTAAATCCATGCGGCTGCTGAACCTCGGTCTGATGCGTAGGCTGCGGGTGATTCTGGTACTCTGGCCGACTCGCATTGTTGTATCCGCCGCGATTGTTGTTGACCGGATGCTGCTGCTCCTGCCGCATATTGCCCTGCGGCCCGTGCTCCGTGTATCCCATCGGGTGCGACACCGCAACATTTTGCGGACGCCCGCCATTATTCTTTGCATAGAAGCTGCGATCGTTGCGCGCTGCCTCCATGTGCTGCATCTGCGCCGGCGTTTCCGCCATATGATGCTCGTTCATCGCAACCCGTTCCTGCGGCATCGGCTCGTGACGGATCCCGCCGGGTCCACCGCTGTAAGCCACTCGGTGCTCGTTCACGATCGTGTTGTGTTCCACAATCGTCCGGTCCACATAGGTGTTGTGGATATAAACGTTGTTCACGTGGACCACTGCGGTGTTATACGCAAAGTCGTGCCCGTGCCACATGCCTCCCACGAACCCAACTCCCATGTAGCCGAATCCATAATTCACGCCGCCGTAAAAGCCTACATGAGTTCCCCAGTACCCGGGGTGAAACACGTAAGCTCCGCCTGAGAAGCCCCAGTAGGGCGGCGTCCACAATGCGCCTGCGTAAGGTGCAGGAACCCAGGCGCCCGGCACCCAGTAGTAGCCGTCAGGGCCGTATGCCCAGTATCCTGGCGTCCACATCCAGCCCGGCTGCGGGCACGCCGGCTGCACGTAAACCGGCAGCACTGGAGGCGCAATCCCCACGCTGATCAGAACGCCTGCAAATGAAGATGCGGGCGCCAGTGAAAGCAGCAGCCCAAAAAGAATTAAGCGCGATGTACGGAGTAAGTTCATGGGTTCTCCTCTAACTTGCTTTATCCCGCATGAGCGGCATCGACCTCCTGCTGCCCTTGCGGCTCGTTGACCTTCCGCGGCGCTCCTGCCGCACTATTCAGACTACGCAGACATAAACCCGCGCCGCCACGAAAAGTTGCACCGGTTTTGAGCACTTTAGTTACGTAAAGCAGCAGATTACAAAGGGCCCGCGACTTAAGTGCGAGCCCCCATCCTTCAGGAAATGCGGTGACTAGTAGCGAATGCTCAGGCCCGTTCCGAAAACCGTGTTGGCCTTCAGATCGATCGGCACTACCACGTAGGGTGGACTCGGCACTCCTGTCGGCACCGCCGTATATCCGATCACTCCTGCCACGTGCCCGATACCTATATCGAACGCGAAATGCGGATTCTCCTTCTGCGTCACCCGCACTGCGTAGTCTATCGTCGTAGGAATATGTGCGCTGCTCCCCGGCGGATACAAAATGTAGCTCAGGTTCACCACGTTCGGCGGCTCTTGCGTGAACCCGATCGCCGGCACAGCAGCGAGGTTATGTCCTAGAGGCAGCGGAATGCCCAGCCCGCCAAACAAACGGCCCATGAATCTGGTCGACTGTCCCCCCAGCCCATAGATCGATGCGTTCGTCGCCTTCCAGCCAAAGTTCAACAAAAACGGCACCGGCGGATGCAACCATGTCTTGGTCGCCGCCACATACACATCACCGTTCGTATACGACTTCAAACTTCCAAACAGCTTCTCGTTCAGAGCGCCGCTTACGAACTTGTCATCGGTCCGCACCACGCCACCCACACCGATGCCCGGCATCCAGGCCCCAAACTGTCCATCCTTGATCGCCACCACCTTGCCGTTGAACACGTTCATCCCCGAGAAATCCCAGAGGCTGCTGAACGCGGGACTATTTCCCTCCGTGTGGACGCTGCGGGTGTAGCCGAATTCCGCGCGATTCGCAATTCCCTCTTCAATCGAGAACGTGTACACATACCCGATCACGCTGGACGCATTCACAAAGTGAAATCCAACCGCCGGGTGCGACCAGGTATGGTCCGGCTCTGACAACACAACATAAGCCGTGGGCGTAATGAATCCGCCAGTCTGGCCTTCGAGCGTTAAATTTTGCGCATTCAGCCGTGCGGCCGCGAACACTCCTATTGCGATCAAAGTCGCGCCTGCGATTCTTATGAGGGCAGAGGATTTCAACATTTAGATACTCCACTGAGCGCCCTTCGCGCTCTAACGTCAAACCAAATCAGGTTAAAAGCTGGTCTATCTCCTAAACTTGTTCCGCGATCCGGAGCCGGCAATTCTGACGCTTGCAAATTGAAATTTGTAACACAATTCCAACTGCATCGTCATGGTTACTGCGCACACCATTTCAATGGCATTGAAGCCCGTGTTCCCCTTTCACGCAGACCCCGTGTACCCCGGTGGTAGACTCACCCCATGCCGCGCGGATTGTTCATCACTCTCGAGGGCCTTGACGGCTCCGGCAAAACCACGCAAATCAAGCGCTTGGCAGCGTGGATGCAAAACCGCCTCATCGAAACCGTTGTCACGCGCCAGCCCGGCGGCACCCCGACCGGCGACCGCATCCGCGCCCTCCTTCTCGATTCCGGATCCACTCCCCTCGCGCCCATGACCGAAATGGCTTTGATGTTCGCCGACCGCGCCCAGGCCATCGCCGAAGTCATCGAACCCGCTCTCTCCGCCGGCAGCGTCGTCCTCTGCGACCGCTTCACCGACTCCACCGAGGCATACCAGGGAGGCGGTCGCGAGCTCGGCTCCGAGCGCGTCCTCGAACTTCACCGACTCATCTGCGGCGACCTGCAGCCCGACCTCACCCTCCTGCTCCTGCCTTCGCTGCAGTCAAGCCTCTCCCGCGCCCGTCATCGCAACGAGCGCGCCGCCGCCCAGACCGGCAAAGACGAAAATCGTTTTGAACTCGAGCAGGGAGAATTCTTCAAGCGTGTATGGGAGAAATATCGCGAGATCGCTAGCCGCGAACCCAATCGCGTCGTCCTCATCGAAGGCAATCTCAGCATCGACGAGGTTCATGAGCAGATCATCGAAGCAGTCTCCGAACGCCTCGTCTCGATGCACCATCCCGCCTGAAGCAAACTGTCAAGATCGCAGTCCCGTAACTTCATGCTCGTCGTCCTGCTCGATTGACTTCTGGCCTGCAACTATCTCTGCACAGCAATCGATAACCAACCATTGAGTTACAATTCGCAACGATGCGGTGACAATCATCTCTTTCTTGTCACTTTTCCCAGCATCTGAGCCGCGATTCCGATTCCGGTCCGCGCTTCGATTCTTTAATCTCCTCCTCATCTTTTCGCAACATTCGGCTGATACGAATCACCAAGCGGCCGATCGCGAACACCGGCATGGCATTCGCCCGGTCGCAATTTCCCCAACCTCGAGGACATAAATGCTGAATACCGCTCGACTCCGCCCTCTCGCAGGGCTCGCCATGATTGCTGCGCTTACATCGGCAAATGCAATCGCCCAGAACGACGATGACCAGGGCAATCAGGACAGCCGCCAGATTAAGCATGTATTCGTCATCGCCATGGAGAACCACAACTGGACCCAGCCGGCCCAGATCTCCGGCCAGATCCAGCAGATTTACCAGAATCCGAATGCGCCCTTTATCAACAGCCTTGTGAACGGAACGGCCGTCGCCTGGATCAATGGCCAGCCAGTCAACATCAGCAAGCACACGGCATACGCCATGTCCTATCACAACGTGCTCGCCACACAGAGCGGCAACAATGCCCACATCCATCCCTCCGAACCTAACTACATCTGGGCCGAGGCCGGAACAAACTTCGGCATCGCCAACGACGATGATCCTTACAAAGACAGCCCTCCCAACGCGCAGACCACCACCCAGCACCTCACCGGACTGCTGCAAAAAACTGGAAAGACCTGGAAGTCCTACCAGGAAGACATCGATCTCGCGACAGCAAGCAGCGGCAAACTCACCAACGTTCCGCTGCCCCAGAGCCAGTGGACCGTTCCCCTGGTCAGCAAGAGCGGCGTATTCGACAGCACCAGCCTCCTGAACGCCTACAACGATTCGCTTCAATTCAATTACGCCGTGAAGCACAACCCGATGACTTTCTTCACAGACACCAACGGCGGCAACAACACCACCACCTCCAACCCCCTCTCGAGCCACTACGCCCCTCTGCAGCAGCTTGAAGTCGACCTCGCCGGCAACACCGTCGCTAACTATGTCTGGATCACTCCCAATCAGTACAACGATCAGCACACCGCCCTCAGCGCCGGCTTCGCAGGCGTAACCGGCGACGCGGCGAACATCAAGCAGGGCGACAACGCGCTCGCTCGCCTTGTTCCCATGATCATGTCGTCCAAGGCCTACAAGGACGGCGGCGTCATCATTCTCTGGTGGGATGAGAGCGAGGATGATGGCGAAGCCAACGACAACGCCGACGACTTCAGCCACACCATCCCCGAAATCATCATCTCCAATCTCGCGCACGCCAACGAAGCCGGCCTGCCCTACGCCAGCCCGGTTGACTTTACCCACTCGTCCGATCTCCGCACCATGCAGGAGATCTTCCACGTGAGAGCATCCGACGGAAACTCACCCTTCCTCGGCGACGCCGCCAACGCGACCGATCTCTCCGATCTCTTCGCCCCCGGCGTCATCCCCTCCCTCCACTGATCTGCTGAACTCAATCAGCCGATGAGCAACAAGCGGCGCAGGCTCCCACCGGACTTTGCGCCGCTTCTTTCGTTCTCAAGCGAAGGGAGCCTCGGCCTTCAGGCCGCTGAAATGCCCACAGACGCAGGCGTGAAATAGGACGCGGCATTCCCCACTGCGGGAAAAAAATGACCGTTTCGTTGAAGCACGAAGCGTCAGGGCACGACATCAGTCGTGCCGAGAAGAGCGAACAAAATGCGTCGGGCTTTAACCCCTGAAGGACACCCTTCTACCCAATAGGCACGTGACTTAGTCGGGTACGATGAATGGCTGGGAAAGTAAGATGCCATCGTGGAGTAATCCCTGGAACCAAATCCTCCGTCAGAACGTACGAGCAGCTAAGCGGTTCCCCGACCGGAGGTCCCCATGCCCTCGACTCTCCTCAACTCCGCCATACTCCTCGTCGCCATCACGTCCACACTTCCCGCGCAATCCGATCACGACATGCCCGGCATGGCCCACATGTCCGGCCACATGTACATGACTTCGCTGCGCCCCCTTGAGCCCGGCGACAAGGCCAAAGCCGACGCCATCGTTGCTGCTGCGAAACAGGCGATGGCTCCATATGAGGACTACCAGAAAGCTCTCGCCGACGGTTACCACATCTTCCTGCCCAACATTCCCCAGCCCCTCTATCACTTCACCAGCACTGCGAACGGCCTCGCCGCGCGCAATCACTTCGACCCTCTCAAGCCGACTTCCCTGCTCTACAAGAAAACTCCCGACGGCGGATACAAACTGATCGGCGTGATGTACACCGACCGCGTCGACGCCAGCGAAGATGAAATCAACGACCGCATCCCGCTCAGCATCGCCCGCTGGCACCAGCACATTAATTTCTGCAAGGCCCCCGAGGGCCAGAAGGCCGCCTACTTCGGCCCCAAGGCCAAATTCGGCCTGCTCGGTTCCATCCACACGCAAGCGGATTGCGACGCCGCCGGCGGAGTCTTTCTCCCTCACGTCTTCGGCTGGATGGTGCACGTCTATCCCAACGAATCCGACCCCGCCAAAATCTGGTCCACCGACGACCACGACGGCCACGACAACATGAACCACGACCCCATGCCCGGCATGAAAATGGATTGATCACTGAGGAACCGGCTCAATCGCGTTTTGTAACGAGGGCACGACTTGGCAGTCTGCGAAAAAACCGGCTCAATCGCGTTTTGTAACAAGGGCACGACTTTAGTCGGGCCGCAAATACAGCAAAATTAGCATCGGGCTTTGGCCCCTGAGGGATGCATCAGGATACCTTCCCCATTGACGGCGACTCGCCCGCGCGCTTTGATCCATTCCGCGATGGCGCTTAGAATGCAGCAGGACCGTAAGTTGCCATGATCAATCGACGTGGATTTCTCGCATCTTCCGCAGGAGCGCTTGCAGCCGTCGGCCTGCAAAATCCCGCTCAAGCCGTTTCGGACGTCATCTCCAGAGAGGTCGGCGTCAAGCTCAAACTCGGCCTCAATGCCTATTCCTTCAACGCCTCTCTTCAGACGGGCGCCATGACGCTTGCAGATGCCGTAGACTTCTGCGCCCAGAATGGCGTAGATGCACTTGACGCCACAGGCTACTACTTCCCGGGCTACCCCAGCATTCCGCCCGATGAGTACGTTTATGACCTCAAGCGAACAGCCTTCATCAACGGCGTCGCGATCAGCGGCACTGGAGTGCGCAACAACTTCGCCGTTACCGACGAGGCGGCGCGCAAACGCGATGTTCAGATGGTCAAGGACTGGATCGTAGTCGCCAGCAAGCTAGGTGCGCCGCTGATCCGCGTCTTCACTGGCCCTGACCGTCCAGCTGGCTACACATTTGACCAGGCCCTCGATTGGATGGTGTCCGACTTCAAACAATGTGCCGCTTTTGGAAAGGAACATGGCGTTGTCGTGGGCCTGCAACAGCACAACGATTTTCTGAAAACCGCTGCGGAGACCATCCGAGTGATTCAAGCCGTCGATTCGGAATGGTTCGCCTGCATTCTGGATATTGGCAGTCTTCGTTCAGGCGATCCGTATGCCGAAATCGAAAAACTCCTCCCCTACGCCGTCTCCTGGCAAATCAAGGAAGAGGTGGGCCGCAACGGCAAACCGGAATCAGCCGACCTTGCCAGGATCAAGGCCCTGATTGACGCGCATGGCTATCGCGGATACCTGCCTTTCGAAGCACTCGGTACCGGAGATGCACGGCCGAGAATCAAGGATTTTCTGGCCAGGATCCGCACCGCATTTGGCCTTTCGGAGTGTCGTCAGCCCTGATTTGGTGCTCTGAGGAAAAGGCTGCCCGCGTTTGCCGTGAACCTCACAGGAGATGGCACCTGGGACTAAAATTACGGCACGTGCAGGACAGCAAAATCAAAATTAGAGAGCGTGACATGGGTATAGTGGATTTTTTGAGTTCTTTGAAGAAACGCTTGGAAGATGGCCAGGGGCGCGCCGGTCTCGGCAAAGATGAGACTGAGACCGTACGGAAGATCGTGCAGCAACTCGACAACCTGGAACCAGCGCGCGCCCGCTTCATTGCTGCCTTTGCTTATATCCTCAGCCGTGTTGCGCGCGCCGACATGAACATCAGCGAAGCCGAGACCAGGGAAATGGAACATCAGGTCATCCGCTTGAGCGGCCTTCCCGAGCAGCAGGCCGTCCTCGTCGTGCAGATCGCCAAAACCCAGGCAACACTGTTCGGAGGCACCGAAAACTTCCTTGTCACGCAGGAGTTCAAGGATATGGCAAACCTCGAACAGCGCCTTGCTTTGCTGGACTGCCTCTTCGCCGTCGCCGCCGCAGACAAGGTAATCTCAACCATCGAAGAGCGTGAAATCAGGCTGATCAACGACGAGTTGCAACTCACGCACGACCAGTTCATCGCCGCACGTTACAACTTCCGTCAGTACCTCGCAGTGCTGAAAGACCCGTCCCTTATTGATCGAGTTTGATGAGCGAACCGGACCTGAATTGACAGCCCGCGGCAGTCAATTCCACGCCCCCAGCAATATCCGCAGCAACACCATCTGCCCCACGTGGTACGCATTGTGATACTGTCCGTCAAGGCTGAATTTCAGTTCCCAAATGACAGATCCCAACCGCACGGATGACTAAGCCGGCACTGTGCTAAACTCCTGCTGCTAATCAAGCGAGAAGAATTAAATGTCTGCTTGGGCGGGAGTCATTCCTTTGCGACAAACCACGCGAAACGGGTTCGCATTCCTCACAATCGTTCTTTGCCTTGGAGTAGTCATTGGATGCGGTGGCGGTGGAGGATCGAGCACCAAACCCACGACACCCACAACACCAACGACACCCACTCAAACCGGCCCCGCCTCCGGTTCGGAGTTTCTTTACGCACTCGGCGGTACCGGTCCAGTCAGCGGAGGCGTCGGGGAAATCTACGTCTCTTCTCTGAGCCCCGCAACTGGCCAGCTCTCCGAACCCGTTGACGCAACTCCTTCGAACCTGCCTGCGAGCTTGTTCGAACAGCTGCCTCCGGTCGCAGTTGGAAAGTATCTTTATGCTCCCGGATACGAAAGTCGCTACGCTGCAAATGCGGTTTTTCCGTATTCCGTCACCGGCACACAGGGGCAACTGGCGGCGCACCCCAATTATCCCCTCGACTTCAGCGGTGTAGCCTGATATCAAAAGTTTCGTCTCGGACGGCCTCGGACGTTTCCTCTATGCGACCTTTGATAAAGGTATGGATCAATACTGCGATCCAGACTTTTCCGATTGAGAAAAGCACCGGCCATATCAGTACGACAAGCGTTTACATTGAGGCTAACTTCCCTGGAACGCTGATCGTGCAGGCCGCAGATCCAGGCGGCAAATTTCTTTATTCCTATGCGTGGACTCCAGCCGGACCCGAAATTGTCGTCTATGCGATCGACGCCACCACCGGGTCGTTAAGTCAGGCTGCGGGTTCTCCATATCCGGTGAGCCAGCAAGGTGACAATGCACACCTGTTTCTCAGCCCATCTGGGAAATTCTTGTACGTCTACGGAAAGGTCACAGATCAGTCGAATCTCATCTGGCCCGCTCTCTACATCTACTCACTAGATCCCACAACCGGAACGCCAACACCAACCTCCTCTTCGCCGATCGTCTTACCTCACGCGAACGAGTTGACCGGGTTCCCGAAGTTCTCGCCGAGCGGCAATCTGCTCTATATGCCGGAGAGATTCGCAGACAACGAGCGGCAACGTCAGTTTACTGATATCGGTGTTTTTAAGGTTAATCAGGCCGATGGCTCGATTTCAGCAAGCGCAGTTTCGTCTGTATCCACACTTTATTCCACCTTCTACCCTGATCCTTCAGGAAAGGTTCTTCTCATCGGGCCAGGTGGAAGCAATTACCAAACATTCTGGAGCTACCTTGTGGACGACTCAACCGGTGCACTCACTCCGGCACAGGGTTCTCCCTTCTTCGCCAACGATCCAAATACGTTGAACCAGTTCTACACAATCATCAGAATTCCATGATGAAGCAAGGTGGGAAAGTTAGGAGCTAGAAGCTAGCGGCTAGTAGCTGGAATTGACAGCCCGACGGCTGTCAATTCCACGCCCCCAGCAATATCCGCAGCAACACCATCTGCCCCACGTGGTACGCATTGTGATCGGCCACAAGCAGCGCCTCCCTAAGAACCGTCTGCCCGTCCCCATGCGGAATCTTCGCAAAGAGATCCGTCTTCTCGTCCTGCACCAGCTCAACCAACTCTTTCAGATCCCGCCTGAAAGCCCTCACGCTCTTGTCCCACGCTTTCTCGTCCGCCGGAGCCTTCTCCTTCGGCCAGTATTCCTCCGGCCACTTTGGCGACTTGTGCTTTCCGTTCCGCGAGAACTCCAGAATGTCCCACTGCGCAATCCGCAGATGCTCAAGCAACTGCCACGGTGAGTGTTTCGCCCCCTTCGGCACCTTCCCCCGCACCTGCACCGGCAACCCCTTCACCGCTTGATCAAACGTCGCGTGCGCCTGCGCCTCGGTCAATATCTTCACCAGGTGCTCCCGTAACCCCGCATCGTTCTTGTTTGCCATCAAACTCCTCCGCCTCAACGGATTCCGCCCGCGTTTCGAAAGATTCGAAATAAGTTCCCCCTCTGGCTTTCGCTCATTGGTTCCCACGAGCTCCGAGTATCTAATCTAATCCCCGTTCCCTTTTCCCTATTCCCTATTCCCTGTTCCTGTTCCCTGTTCCCTGTTCCCTGCCCTTCGCTCCTGCTATACTTCCTGCACTCGTGAACGCCTTCTCCCCGAAACGCGCGTGGTTCTGGATCGCGATCGCAGCGATCGTGATTGCATTCGTCGCGCTTCTGGTGCCCCACACTGGCGACAGCAGTCACCTGCAGCCCGACTGGCTCGCCCTTCTTCCTGTTTTCTTCGTTGGCCTGCTCGCTTCGCTCAGCCTCCTTTCTCACGTCTCTGTCCTGTCCCCGCGTCGCACATCGGATTCGCCACTCCTCGCCTCGTCCTTCCAGCGCCCGCCTCCGCGCTCCGCATAGCACTCAACCGACCTGACCCGCGTACTTCAAGAAAGCCGCACAGTTCGCGCTGGTCGATCCCTCCCTGCTTGCCTCGCGGCAATCTCCGCCGCGCTGAGGAGTGCTCATGCACCTGGAATCCCTTTTCACCTTTCTCGCGTCTTTTCCGCTCATCGCCATGTGGCTCACCGGGCTCGCTGTCCTCGTCTCCAGCCTCAAACAACTCATCCGGAAAGAAGAACACCCCCAAAAACAGGCTCGTCGGATCCGCTTTTCCGCGCGTAACTCTGCCATGGGACTGGCTTTCCTGCCTCTCAGCATCATTTACAAACCCAGCCTCCTTGAGATCGTCAAAGCCGAAATAAGGCAACAGGAAGACGCCGACGAAGACGGCAATGGCGATCCCGATTCGCCCAGGAAGCACCTGCAGCGCCAATTGCGTCGCATTCGCCGCGGCGAAAAAATCGAGACCCTGACGGTACGCCGCGAGTGAGCCCTGCATTTGCGTCCCACGCCGCGAACACCGCCATTTATGGCAAAATATAAGATTGGATGACTAAAATGCCTTGGACTCGTAACCGGAACGCATGGATGTGGGTGGCGATCGCCGCCGTCACATTTACCTCGCTTTCCCGCGCCGAGTCGGGCCTGCAGAACGCCAGGGTTTATGCGCATCCGGTACTCGAGCTGTTCGCTCGGAGTCAGGCTCAGAGTCCCGCTGCCCACTCCGTTGCCTTGCGGTTCGCGCATCTCGGTTCCCGGCGCCAGGCCGGTTCCATATTGCGCGGCGCCGGCTCCGGTGCATTGATCGCGATGCTCCCCGTGTTGTTCATCGGGCTGGTTTCGCCTCTTTTGGTCGCGTCCGCCCGGTCCCTGGACCGTACCCCCGCCCCACCTCTGCTTTCCGCGCTCTTCCAGCGTCCTCCTCCTCGCCTCGCCTGAGCCTTCGCGTCGGCGCAGTGATTGCCGCGACTCCTTTCTGATCGCCGCCCATCCTGATCGCTGCAATACACGACCTTCCTACTGCAAGATTGGAGTCTTTCCGTGGTTTTCGATAAGGTACTCACGAAAGTATTTGGAACCGCCAACGAGCGGGTCATCAAAAAGCTTCTCCCCGTCGTCACTCAGGTCGGCGCCTTCGAGCCCGAGATCGAAAAGTTCTCCGACGAACAGCTTCGCGCCAAAACCGCCGAGTTCCGCGACCGCATCGCCGCCCGCGTTCAAAACATCACCGACCCTGAAGAGCGCCTGAAAACCGAGCGCGAAGTCCTCGACGAGATCCTTCCCGAGGCCTTCGCCGTGGTCCGGGAAGCCGGATGGCGCGCCGTCAAGATGCGCCACTTCGACGTCCAGCTCATCGGCGGCATGGTCCTTCATCAGGGCAAAATCAGCGAAATGAAGACCGGCGAAGGCAAAACCCTCGTCGCCACCCTGGCCTGCTACCTCAACGCTCTCGCCGGCCACGGCGTCCACGTCGTCACCGTCAACGACTACCTCGCCAAGCGCGACGCCGAGTGGATGGGCAAAATCTACGAGTTCCTCGGACTCACCGTCGGCGTCATCGTCCACGACCTCTCCGACGACGAACGCCGCGCAGCCTATGGCGCCGACATCACCTACGGCACCAACAACGAGTTCGGCTTCGACTACCTGCGCGACAATATGAAATTCGAAATCAAGGATTGCGTGCAGCGCGGCCACTACTTCGCCATCGTCGACGAAGTCGACTCCATCCTCATCGACGAAGCCCGCACCCCGCTCATCATCTCCGGCCCCACCGACCAGACCACCGACAAGTACGAAAAAGTCCGCCGCATCATCCCCGCCCTCGAGCTCGGCGAAGAGATCGAAAGCCTCGAAGGCAAAACCTTCACCGGCGACTACTTCGTCGACGAGAAACACAAAACCATCGGCGTCACCGACGAAGGCTGGGTCACCATCGAGGACAAGCTCGGCATCGACAACATCGCCAGCGCCGAAAACTGGGACCTCAAGCACTACGTCGAAACCGCCATCAAGGCCCACTCCCTCTACAAGCGCGACGTCGACTACGTCGTCAAAGACGGCGAGGTCATCATCGTCGACACCTTCACCGGCCGCCTCATGCCCGGCCGCCGCTGGTCCGATGGCCTCCATCAATCCATCGAAGCCAAGGAAAACGTCAAGATCCGCAAGGAAGATCAGACCCTTGCCACCATCACCTTCCAGAACTACTTCCGCCTCTACAAAAAACTGAGCGGCATGACCGGCACCGCCGAAACCGAAGCCGCCGAATTCGAAAAAATCTACAAGCTCGAAATCGTAGTCATCCCCACCAACAAGCCTCTCCTCCGCGTCGAAAACCCCGACGTCGTCTACCGCACCGAAAAAGAAAAGTTCAAAGCCGCCGCCGACAACATCGCCGAATTGAACGAAACAGGCCAGCCCGTCCTCGTCGGCACCGTTTCCATCGAAAAGTCGGAACGCCTCTCCGCCATCCTCCAGCGCAAAGGCATCCGCCACGTCGTGCTCAACGCCAAACAGCACGAGCGCGAAGCCGAGTTCGTCGCCCAGGCCGGCCGCGTCGGCATGGTCACCATCGCCACCAACATGGCAGGCCGCGGCACCGACATTCTCCTCGGCGGCAACGCCGAATTCCTCGCCCGCCAGGAACTCGTCCGCCAGGGCCGCGCCCGCGCCATCAGCCTGGCCGAAGGCGCCATCAATCCCATGGCGCCCGCCGGATTTCTGCGCTTCTACTACCAGGGCCAGGAATTCGAAGTTTCCGATTCCGATTGGACCGATACCTTCGCCGTCCACAACCAGGCCGCCCAGAAGGAACACGAAGAAGTCATTGCCAAAGGCGGTCTCTTCATCCTCGGCACCGAGCGACACGAGTCACGCCGCATCGACAACCAGCTCCGCGGCCGCGCCGGCCGTCAGGGCGACCCCGGCGCCTCGCGCTTCTATCTCTCCCTCGAAGACGACCTGATGCGCATCTTTGCCAAGCAGTGGGTCAGCACCCTGCTTGAGAAGCTCGGCATGGAAGAAGGCGTCCCCATCGAGTCGAAGATGATCTCAAATCGCATCGAAGCCGCCCAGAAGGCCGTCGAAGCGCAGAACTTCGAATCGCGCAAACACCTCCTCGAGTACGACGACGTGATGAACAAGCAGCGCGAAGCCGTCTACGGCCTCCGCCGCCAGCTCCTCGAAGGCGTCGATCAGCGCGAGCTGATTCTCGACGATTACGTCGGCGGAATCCTCTCGAGCGTCCTCGACGAATTCGCGCCCGACGACAAACACCCCGACGAATGGAACATCAAGGGCATGGACGAGCGCTTGATGGGCCAGTTCGGCTTCAGCATGTCCCAGGCCGGCATCAATGCCAAAGAACTCGCGCGCCACGAACTCGGCGACGAAATCTTCGAAGCCCTCAAGCGCCAATACGAGCAAAAGGAACAGATCCTCTCCGCGCCGCAGATGCGCTATCACGAGCGCATGGTCATGCTCAGCGTGATCGACGGCCTGTGGAAAGAGCACCTGCTCTCCATGGACCACCTGAAGGAAGGCATCGGTCTGCGCGGCTATGCCCAGCAGGATCCGCTCGTCGCCTACAAGCGCGAATCCTTCGACATGTTCGAAGCCATGATGGCCAAGTTCCAGGAAGACACCGTCCGCTTCCTCTTCCGCATGCAGATCCTCGGCCCCGATGGCATGCCCATCAACGTCCCGCCACCGCAGCCTCGCGGCGAAGTTCCCGCCGCACCTCCGGTCGCCAGCGCGGAGGAACGCCTGCTCCCCGGCAACGGCAACGGCGGTTTCCGCGAAGCCCAGCCGCGCGAAGTGCCAATCTCCACGCGCGCCCCGCAAACCACCATCGACGCCATCGAAAAAGAGTTCGCAAAGAAAAAGCAGCGTGAACTCGAAGCAGCTCAGCGCGCCGGTGGAGGCAGCAACGGCAGCCAGCCCACCCAGCGCCGCACCGGAGAAAAGGTAGGCCGTAACGACCCCTGCCCCTGCGGCTCAGGCAAAAAATACAAAAAGTGCCACGGCTCCGAAGGCTGAGTCACTGCAGAGCCGGACCTTTGGGGAAAATTTGTCAAAGGTCCGGTTTGCCGGTTATCCAACCGGAATGCCAAACCTTCGTGCGAGGCCACTCTTCCAGAACCTATTCAGTTCTGCTTGTTCAAACCGCGCTCCCTCAGTGCGTCTCCGGAACGTCTGGCCTCTTGTGCGCGCCAGATCTTCGTTTCGCAAGCGCCGGCGGCTTCGCCCACAGCGGGAGCGTGGGTCAACGAGCAAGGCTCAGCGAGCGAGTTCATTGAGAAGCCAGGCCCTGGCCATCTTCCAGTCGCGCATCACGCTTTGAGGAGAAATCTTCAACACTTCCGCCGTTTCCTCGACACTTAATCCTCCGAAGAACCGAAGCTCAATCACTCTTGCTTTGCGTGGGTCGATTTCAGCGAGCTCATTTAACGCGTCGTCAATGGCAACCATCTCCCGGTCTCTCGAGCCTGATGCGATCTCCGGGGCGTCGTCGAAGTTCACATGGACCGCACCATGACCCCGTTTGGCCATGTTCTTTGCGCGGGCTCGATCCACCAGGATCCGCCTCATCATGTTTGCCGACACGGCGAAGAAATGCGCGCGGTCCTGCCAGCTGACGTTGTCCACTTCCACCAGCCGCAGAAAGACCTCGAAACAAGGGCAGTCGCCTGCAGACTGTCGCCTGGCCGCTCCTTGCGCATGTATTTTGCTGCCATCCGACGCAGCTCAAGGTAGACCTTCGGGGTGAGGTCTCCCAGAGCGTCCTGATCGCCGCCGCTCCAGGCCTTCAGAAGATGGGTGACGCTTGTCGTCTCTTCGCCCATGAATCCCGCCGATGCCTCGATCTTACGACCTCGTGAAGAAAGCAAAGAATTATTCACCGTTGTTGTAGTCCTTCGCGATGTTTCTCGCTTACCAGGATGAAACCGCTCCACGAAGCCCACGAGCGGCATTCGCTTCAGCCCAGGAAGGCTGGGCAAATGGTCCCAGTTCTCGAACTCAGAATCAACCCAGACCACTAGGAGGTCTCTCTTATGAAAGCCCAATCGACAAACTTAAAATCTTGCCAGTTCCTGAAAGTTTCCGTAGCAGCCTTGACCGTTTTGGCGGCTCTCATCCTGGGAGCTCCCGCGGCGGCAACAGCCCAAACCACGGCCCAGTTGAGCGGAAACCTTCAGCAGGCCCAGGGACCGGAAGGGTCGTGGCTCTACACCGTGACCATTCCGGGATACACCTTCCAGGGAATTGAGACCTACTCCGCTGGAGGAGGCTATACGGAGGCCGACCAGCTATCCTTCAATCCTCTTGCGGTGGCGAGCGCCGGTCACGGAGCGTGGAAGATGACAGGCGGAAATACATTCAACCTCACCTACCTCAACCTCACGTTCGATGCCTTCAGCAGCGGCAATCCGACAGGAACGCTGAAAGTCCGCCAGACTACCAGGTTGGATAAGACTGGAAACTCTTACACCGGCTCAGGCGACTACACCTACTACGATCTCGATGGCAATCCCATCCCCAGCATCAGTGGAACCTTTACCATCGCGGCCAAGCGGATTGTGGTGCAGGCCCCAAAGTAGCCTTGGCGGGTACTGACAAACATTGCGGGCAGTCGATCACGGCTGCCCGTTTTTGCTGCGTTTCGATGGATAACGTACCACCGGCCGTTCTCTCCTTAACTCGTGAACTCTACCGAAGGCGCGTGCCACGTCGCCGGATCACCGTTCACGCCCCGGCTGTAATTCAGCACCTCCAAATGTTCAGGAATCAGTTTGATCAGTATCAGATTCTTGAACTCTGGGAACACGGAGTCCCAGTAGTCGCGTTTGCGCTTGATCATCTCGGCGCGGTCATCCACCAGCAATGCTTTGCCTCGGATAGAAACGAACCCGGCGGCCTTGCTATGGTCGGCGTAGTAAAGCGTGGCCTGCGCGTTGTGACGTATCTGCTGCACCTTCCGAGTCTGCGTACCCGTCGCGATCCACACGGCCATATCCTCTTCCGGAGGGAACGGATTCACCGTTCTCACCTGCGCACGACCCTCCTCATCTTGAGTTACAAGGGCGCAGTATTGCTGGCTCGCGATTATTTCGCGCGCTGCTGCGATCAGTTCGGAGCGGCCTAACGGTGTACTGGGCTTCTCGGGTGCAGGTGCCGTCTCAGCACGAAGCATTCCCGGAAGGCATGGAGCGACCACCCAAGCCAACGCGCCATTGAACGAATTTATGAGAAATTGCTTACGATTCACAATCAGTCCTTTCGCGCCGTCAGGCACGTCTTCGCCGACGTGAATCACAGAAGCATGCCTGAACATGTTCGCCAGCCCACAAACGCCGGCACAATTCCCTGATAGGGCAGCGAACTTGGTGGCTTGCCCCAGGATTTAGTCACAATTTAGTTAGAGATACGGAGACATGGCGGCCTTGGTTCCTTGTCTGTAGCGTTGTCGACAATTAGGCGGGCGGCCCCGATGTCGAGCCCCCGGTCCCTCGCTTTTGGGGACCGGGGAAGAAGAGGCTGACTGCCGGTAGCGCGTCCACTCCGGCAACTGCCCGCCCTTGTGCAGGGCGTCTCCTTGAGCAGACCTCGTGATCTCGCGATAACATTAGCCTGATCGCGGGGGCGCTCAAACGAACCCTGAACACTGGCAGAAGATAGAGGAGTTGTACCACGCCGCGCTGGAGAAGTCCGGCGAGGAGCGCGAAGCGCTGTTGGCGAATTCTGATCCCGAGGTCCGACGCGGCGTTGAAGCTTTGCTGGCGCAAGGAACCTCGGGTGAAGGGGTGCTCGACCATCCCGCATGGGAGCAGGCCGCCACCTCGCAGTTGGTTCCACCGGCGGCGCAGATCGCTCCCGGTACACAGCTCGGACCATACTGCATAGAAGCCAGAATTGGTGCAGGCGGCATGGGCGAAGTGTATCGGGCGCGAGATAGGCGTCTGAATCGCCTGGTTGCAATCAAGATCTCGGCTGCACAGTTCACCGAACGTTTTGAACGCGAAGCGCGAGCGATTGCCGCGCTCAACCATCCCAACATCTGCCAGATTTATGACATCGGCGCGAAATACCTCGTGATGGAGTTTGTCGATGGCTGTCCGATAGTCTCGACTGAACAGCATGAAGATGTGCCCATACCGCCAGCGAAAGCCCTTGCACTTGCCTTGCAAATCGCTGCTGCTCTCGAGGCCGCGCACGCAAAGGGCATCATTCATCGCGATCTAAAGCCCGCGAACATCTTGTTGACGTCCAGTGGCCAGGTAAAGCTTCTCGATTTCGGACTCGCGAAGCAAAGCCGCGATGGCGGCTCGGCCGACACAGCCGAAACAATGAGTCTTACCCAGGCGGGCACGATCATGGGCAGCCCCGCTTACATGTCTCCTGAGCAAGCCGAGGGGCGGCCTGCGGACGAACGTTCCGACATCTTTTCGTTTGGCGCGGTGCTCTACGAGGTTCTTGCCGGAAGGCGTGCCTTTTCGGCGCCTTCCATCGCCTCTACTCTGGGCGCAATCCTGCACAAGACCCCGGAGCCGTTGAATGCGCCCCCTGCGCTGAATTCAATTGTCTTCAAGTGCCTCTCCAAGTCCCCCGCCGTGCGCTACCAGACCGCAGCCGAACTCATGACGGCGCTGACGAAAGCCTCAACAACGGGCAGCTCCAGCGTTGTTGATCGAACCGAGCCGCGCAGATTCCGGTTGATGATTGCCCTGGCTCTGCTGGCGGTGCTGGGGATTGTTGGTGTTGCCAGCGGAATCTATTGGAAGCGGACCAAGTCCGGCCACATTGATTCAATCGCCGTTCTGCCGCTCGATATGCGCAGCACCGATCCTGAAGCGGATTACATTTCAGATGGCATCGCGGAAAGCATTAACAACAGCCTGGCACAGCTGCCGAGCCTCAAGGTGATTCCCTACAGCGTGGCCCTCCATTACAAAGGCAAGGCGGTAGACATTCAGAAGACGGGCGACGCTCTACAGGTCCAGACATTGCTTACAGGGCGCGTTGCGCAACATGGCGACAATCTCAACATCGGCGTTGAACTCAATGACGTTCGCAATGGAAAACAGCTATGGGGCCAGCAATACTCCGGCAAGGTTGGCGACCTGTTGAAAGTGGAAAGCGATATTGCCAGGGAAGTTTCTCAGCGGCTTCGCTCCAATCAGTCCGCAGACCGTCAGAAACTGGCCATGGGCTCAACACAAAACCCCGAGGCATATCAGCTCTATCTCAAGGGTGTGCATTACACATCAAAATTCACCAAAGACGGCTTTGACAAAGGCATCGAAAACCTCAATCAAGCCATTGCCTTTGATCCCAACTATGCAATGGCATACAGCGCCCTTGCTAATAACTACATCAATCAGGCCGATTGGTTTATCGCTCCCAGGATCGCCGGGCCAAAGGCCAGAGAAGCCGCCCTGAAAGCGCTGGAACTTAACGAAAACGACGCAGAAGCGCATGTCGTGCTGGCTATCGAATCGCAGTGGTACGAGTGGGACTGGGCCGGCGCGGAGCGCGAGTTCAAACGAGCCATTGAATTCAATCCGGACAGTGGCGACGCACGCGGATACTATTCATGGTTCCTGCCGATCATGGGTCGCGGCGATGAAGCGGTCGCCGAAGCGAAGCGTGGTTTGCAGACCGATCCGCTCTCGACCGGCCTCAATGGCAACCTGGGTTCCGTTTTTGTTTTCACGCATCAGTGGGACAAGGCGATCGAGCAACTGCGCACGTCCATCGATCTCGATCCGAATTATTGGTTCGATCACTACTTCCTGGGCAGGGCGTATGTGCAAAAAGGGAGATTTCCCGACGCCATTGCTGCCCTTAAGCAGGCGATATCGCGTGATGGAACAACTGAGGTATGGTCCAGTCTCGGACATGTCTACCCGGTGGCAGGCAAAAGGGAAGAGGCGCAGAAGGTCATCGACCATCTCAAGGAGCTCTCGGTTCACGAGTATGTCGCCCCCTACAATTTTGCCGTCATCTATGCAGGTCTGGGAAACAAAGACGAGGCATTCGTCTGGCTCAATCGCGCTTATCAGGAGCGATCCTATCTATTGACCTATCTCACGGTGGATGAGCGCTTGGACAATCTCCATTCCGACCCGCGCTTTGACGAACTCCGGCGTCAGGTTGGACTCCCTGCGCTAAAGCGATAGCGATAACTTCTTCGACCGCATTGCAGTTCCAAAAATCTCGTAAGCAGAGTCTGTCGTGCCGGGTCTGGGCGCCATGTAGATTGACGTTGAACTTCGTGTTCGTGGCCTATCGTTGACTCTTCACCAACTTCCGATGGATCCACAACAGTCCTTCAGTGCATCATCGCCAATAAGCCAATAACGCCAATCAACAGATAACTTCGGCAGAAAAATTGTCGAGGCGGACAAGCGCTTCTCCCGTCTTGTCAATCCCTGTTCCCGAAAATATTTATTAAACTGCTTTCTTTCAGCTACTTCCACCTGCCACCACTTTGCAGGTTATTTCTCTTCCCGGCGCACAATGGAGTCAGAGCCTGAAATAGCAATTCCTCCATCGTTGCGGCTCTGTGTCTGGCTCACGGCCAAGGACCGCGGGCCAGGCGTATGCCTCTAAGTCATTTATTTACTAACATCTGCGTCTAAGTAATCTCGAATGAATCTCTTGGCGGCCTGACCTCTGCCAAGTCGATGAAAGAAGGACATTTATCCGCAGAGTGTGGGGGGACACCCCCCCGGAAGGAAGCACATACATGTCTAATGTCATCGAATGCCGGCACATCAAGTACGACGGCCGCAAATGTCACGGAGCGGCGCTCCGTGGCAAGCCGTTCTGCTACCACCACGCCAAGCTGCACTTCCGCGGCTCGGCCACCTGCAGACCTAGAGTGCCCGCCCAGTCCCGCCTCGATGACCTGCGCGGCATCCGTTCCGCCGCCGCAAAAGTCCTCGAGGCCCTTACCTCGCCCCTCGTAGACACGCGCCGCGCCGGCCTCCTTCTTTACGGCCTTCACCTCGCCGCCAGCCTTTGCAAACGAACCCCTGCGCCGGAACCGCGCGGCCAGGCCGAAGCTCCCTCCAATCCATAAGGGCATGGTCTGGGGGTCGGAACTCGTTGCACAAATCCAGCGAGCCGCGTGGCATGCACATCGGTGAAGGCTCGATGGCTCCTGAGTTTTGTGACAAGGCATGGCTTTAGCCAGGCCACAAACGCTACAAAACGTGTCGAGCTTCAGCCCCTGCGCGGAGCTTCCTTCGAGATTGAGAGATTTTAGGCGAGGTCTTTGGACGCCCTGCAAAGGGTATGCAACCAGGTCAGGAAACCGTCCCGCAATTCTGCGAAACGGCCTCAAAGGTGAGATCGTTCGCCGGACATTTATGCTCGGCGCACCACTGTTCGAATAAACGCCCATAGCTCAGCGTCACGTACGCCGAGCGATCCACCCCCAGCCGCGCCGCTGTGCGATCAATCCACTCCGGCGCGCCCTCCAGCTCGGCGTAATTGCCAATCGGCGTCTCATCGATCACGCAATGCCCTTCGCCGTCGCTCCATTCGCTGCGCCACTTCTCATAGCGAAACGCCTTCACCAGCCCGATCGACTCAAACACCTCTGCCAGCACTCCACCATCTGCAACCTCTGTTTCGGTCTCGATGCGGTGCTTATGCGCGTCCTCACCCGGACCAATATCCGGCAGCCGCTTGTGTGTCACGACCCACTTCCCGCCGTAACTCCGGATACGCAGAATCTCCGTCCGCGCCCGCATCCTCCGGTCCGGAGTGTCGAACAGAACATTGCTCTCAAATGTCCGCGGCGTCTGCTCGCGAAACCCAGCCCTGCCGCAGCTTCGCCGCCAGTTCGTCCACACCCTCAACTCGGAATTTGATCTCTGTCTCGATCGCCATCGTAAGCAGTGAGTATACGCCGTTAGGCAACGCCCGCTGTAACCGGCGACAATAATAGCGTGAAGACTCTTCGGCTTACCGTCGACCCGGCCCGCATCGACAGCGGAGAATCGCAGGCTGCCATTGCTCAAGCAGCGCAGATACTTCGCTCCGGCGGACTCGTCGCCCTGCCGACCGAAACCGTCTACGGCCTGGGCGCCAACGCGCTGAACCCGGCAGCAGTAGCACGCATATTTGAAGCCAAGCAGCGCCCTTCATGGGACCCGATCATCGTCCACATCGCCAGCCCCGCACCGCAGAAATCGATGCCAAATCCGATGACGAATCCGATGCTGGACCCGCTGGTCACGCAAATCCCTGCGGTTGCACATGATCTGATGCGCGCCTTCTGGCCCGGCCCCTTGACGCTCCTGCTGCCTCGAAGCAGCGCCGTCCCCGACATCATCACCGCTAACCGCCCGCTCGTAGGCATCCGGATGCCCGCTCATCCCGTCGCTTTCGAGCTCATCCGTCAGGCCGGAGTTCCCATCGCTGCGCCCAGCGCCAACGTCTTCGGCCACATCAGCCCGACCACGGCCACTCACGTCCTCGAAGACCTCGATGGAAAGATTGACGCGGTCCTGGACGCGGGACCCTCCCAGCACGGCCTCGAATCCACCGTCCTCGATCCAAATCAATATCCGATGATGATCTACCGTCCCGGAGCGATCACTGCACAACAGATTCGCGAGGTCGCGGGCCCAGTCGAAATCCTTCAGGAGAAGATGCTGACCTCCACTGCCGGACGCGAAGCCCTCCCCTCACCCGGAGTGGGCCTGCGCCATTACGCCCCGCGCGCCCGCCTGATCCTCATTGAAGGAACAATCGCCGAACTTCCTGCCCGCCTCGCCGAAGCAGCGAAACCGCACGAAAGACACCGCCTCGGCCTGATGCTCCCGGCCGAACTAGCCAACGCGGACCTTGGAGTCCCCCTCCGAGGCGCGGCTGAATTTTCATGGGGTTCCTGGAACAGCCTCGCCGAATTGGCAGAGAAGCTCTACGCCGGTCTCCGCGCTCTCGATGCCCAGGGATGTGATGTGATTCTTTGCCCGATGCCCCCGCCGGCCGGCATCGGCGATGCTATTCGCGACCGCCTTCGCAAGGCAGCCTACCCTGCGGAAACCTAATCCCGGTGTCCAAATCCCGGCTTCTGCTGTCCCGCTTCTCCCAGCTTGTACATATACTTAATCGCCGACTTATAAACCAGCACCTTCGCTCGTCCGCGAACCTTCAGCACGCCGCGGTCATACCACTCGATACAGCCTTCTACATGCTCGCCGTCCTCCAGCACAATCACCATGGGCGTTTGTGACTGAATCTGCTTCTGCAGATAGAACAACTCGGCCTGTCGATGCCCGGCTTCCTCTATTTCGTTGTTCGTGAAACGAAAGGAAGGGGTCGACATCGGACTCTGGTTTCTACGATGCGGAGGAAAAAATGTGGCAGTACGCCGCTGACCATCGACGCCGTGAGGAATTATTGGACTATTCATAAACTATGATCCTCCAGGGCAACTGAATTCGTGCTTGCAAAGATGCAAAACCCCAGCAGTGCTTTGCTTAAAGATAGAAACAAGGCTTTTCTTTTCAGAACAAAGGAAAGCTCTGATGCAGAATCCTTCGGTAGGACCGACGACAGACTCTTCCGTGGTCTTTCGCTTGAAAGTTCCCTGATTCTACCTCAAAAGATGCCTCAGGCAACCCCGAAGTTGCTTAGTTTCGTAAGCTGGCTGTGGATTGAAGAAACGCGCAAGGATGAAATGGGACCAAGGGCGTATACAAGTCCACGAAGGCGCCGTTAACGCTCCAGCAAATTCACCGCCATTGCATCGAGCGAAAGTGACCGCAACAGGTTGCGCCGCATTCCCTGCTCTACCTGAACGACGGCTCTCGACGTCCCAGCGATCCAGTCTACTGTCACTCCCTGCGCCATTCGTTCGAGTTCTTGCGGCCAGATCGAGATTGCGGATCAGCGCTGGCGTGCCTGCCACAATCAGCAGCAGGTCTTCCAGCAAGCTTCCCAGCGCGCGCAGCAGGTTAATTGTTTTCTCCTGCCCGTCAGCGCCGCCACGATAAGTCTCTGTCGCTCGGAACAGCTCCGAATAGTCGGGCTCGCGAAGTGCTGTTTTAAGCACCAGAAGTGCGTCCTTCCGACTCGCCAGATACGAGTCGAGATCCAGCGTCAGGGCTCTCCCCACTGCGCCTTCCGCCAGCTTCGCAGCAAGGGCTCTCTGTTGCGCCCTCAACTCCGGCCGTCGCTCGGCCAGCATCGCTTCGATCTCCGCAGCCGGGAGGGCTCCCAGCCGGTATAGAACCGCCCGCGACCGGATCGTTGGCAGCAGTTCGTTTGGATTCTCGGTCAGCAGAATCAGCGAAGTCCGCTCCGGCGGCTCTTCAAGCACTTTGAGCAGACTGTTCGCCGCCTCTTTCATGAACGCCGAACTCGTAAAGATAGTGAAAGCCCGTCGCGCATTCGCCGGAGGCCGGTAAAACGCCGCGTGAATAACCTCGCGCACCTGACCGATCTTTATAAGCAATTGCGGGGGATCGGGCGGCACGATCAACACGTCAGGATGCGTCTGGATCAGGATGCGTGTCTCACGCTTATCCGCATCGCGCATCTCATCGCGCGCTGCCACCGCTTCCCCTACTCGATCTTCCAGGTTTGCCGCTTCCCCGATCCGCACGCAGTTTGCGCAGCGTCCGCAGAAATCCGGCAGACCATCGGTTAACGTGGGTTCGAGGCAGTTCACAGCCTGCGCCAGCATTAATGCAAGCGTGTACTTGCCTGCTCCCTTCGGCCCCGCAAGAATCAGCGCCTGTGGAAAATGACCACTGCGCACGCACTCCCGCAATCGCCGAACCGTCCCCGCGTTCCCGAGAAAACTCTGAAACCCCACCCTTCGAGTTTAACGTCTGGTGGCCCGCTCATCGAGGACTCATTGCAACTCACTCCGAGCTACCATCCTCACTCGAATCCCGTTCTTCGGCCGCAGAGTAATCTTCGGCAACAATTCAATCTTCTGACCTTCTACAAGCTCCACGCGCCACTTTTGCGCCAGCGTGGCAAGCACCAGCATCGACTCCATCCATGCAAACGACTCTCCGATACACTGCCTGCTTCCGCCTCCAAAAGGAAAATACGCAAACCGCGGTCGGCTTGCCCTCGCCTCCGGACTGAACCTCTCAGGCAGAAAACGCTCCGGATCCGGAAACCAGCGAGCATCCCGGTGCACGAGATATTGACTGAAAAACACCATTGTTCCCTTGCGTAACCGGTAAGGTCCGATCGAAACATCCTCCAGCACCTCGCGGCCCATCGCCCATGCTGGCGGATACAGCCTCATCGACTCCGACAGCAACATGCGCGTGTATTCCAGCCGCTGCATGTCATCCAGCGTCGGCGGTCGGCCTCCAAGAACGGCATCCAGCTCCGCGTGCAACCGGCCCTCCGCTTCCGGATTCTGCCCCAAAAGAAGCCAGGTCCACGTAAGCTCGTTCGCTACCGTTTCAAATCCAGCCAGAAACAGGGTGAGTACTTGATCCCGAAGCTCCTCCTCAGCGAGCCCTCTTCCGTCTGCCTCGGTCTCCTCATCCTGCGCGGTGACCAGCATCGATAGAAGATCGCCTCGATCATCAAAACTCTGTGCGGTCCCGTCTGCTTCGCGGCGCCTCGCGCGGATCATCTGATACACAACTTCGTCCAGGCGCTTCTTCGCTGCACGGAACCGCCGCATCTGCGGAAGTGGCCAGTCCAGCAGCATCTCCGCCCGCGGCAAGGTCACGAGGAAGTGATAGAGGTCCATGATGATATTCACTTGATCGTTGATCTCGTGAATCTCAGGCGTGACCTCCATATCAAAAAGAGTTCGCGCCGTAATCCGCAGCGCGAGACGCATCATCTCGGCGGCCACGTCGAATTCCTCGCGGGACTTCCACTGCTCTCTCGCAGAAACTGCCAGTCCTGTAATCTGACTGGCATATCGCTCGATCCGTCGGCGATGAAACGCTGGAGCTGCAATCCGCCGCGCGCGCCTGTGTGTAGATCCATCCGCGGTGATCAGCCCTTCGCCGAGCAGGATCTTCATTCGCTTTTGCGTGCGATCCTTGCCAAAGAAGGCGGCCTTGTCGACCAGCACCTCGCCTATATCAGCCGGGTCATTCAGCAGCACAACGTCATTGAAGAGAATGCGATAATGCGCCGCCCGGCCGAACCGCCGGAGGTGCTCGAATAAAAGGATGGGATTGTGAGGATCGAAGAACTTGTGAAACCGGTAGAACGGTAAATTGAATCGCAATCCCGGTGGATACACATACTTGGCACGACGTACCACGGGTTCCCCGCCATGCGGGCCAATCGCTTCACCAATGGACTCGCTGATGCCCACGGTTCGAGTATTGCACCCCCCTCCCCGGCTCCAATTGCCGCTTTGATCCTGCAAAAATCCATCCCGCTGGTTTCGCTTCGAACCAACATTAAACTTCGCAAGACGACATCCCGTTTCCATCACGAGTGAGAACGTCGTAATTCCCGCGGACCCTCGAGCCTCAGCCTTCTCCCCGTACAATGGAGGTTGAAACGATTCCTCGCTGATGCCGGACGCTGACCAAAAACCCCGCCAATCTGCTCCCCAAAAATCGGACGAGCGCAACCGCGATCAGCGCAATGTTCAAAGACCACCGGGGGCCGATGAAGAACCAGTAGGCAAGGTCTATGATTCTCGCCTGATCCAACGCCTGGCTCACTATCTCAAGCCCTACTGGTGGCAGGCAGTCGTCTCGTCGATCTCCATCTCCCTGAAATCCATCAGCGACGTCGCCGGACCTTACCTGATCATGGTCGGCATCGACCGTTACTTCCCCTCGGACAAGGGCTCCTCCGGCGCTACTCTACTCAACCACGAAGGGGGTCCTACAGCCTTACTCCTCCGCCACTTGCCTGCTGATCCAATGCCTGGCATCACCCGGCTTGCCGTCATCTTCCTCGTCTGCCAGGTCTCTGCCTACCTTTTCGAATTCATCCAGACTTACCTGATGCAATGGACCGGCCAGAAAATCATGTTCGATCTGCGCCGCGACATCTTCCGACACATGCAGAGCATGCACGTCGCCTTCTTCGATACGCACGCTGTCGGGCGCCTGGTCACGCGCATAACTTCCGACGTAGACGCCATCAACGAAATGTTCACCGGCGGAATTCTGGCGATTGTTGACGATTTCTTCACGCTCACCATCATGGCCATCGTGATGCTGAGAACCAAATGGTGGCTCGCTCTCCTCGCCTTCTCGGTTTTCCCGCTGATCCTGGTCGTCACCCGCATGTTTCGTAACAGCGTCCGCGAGAGCTATCGCCGCGTTCGCGCCGCCATTGCCCGCATCAACAGCTTCACCCAGGAACACGTGAGCGGCATGAGCGTGGTACAGCTTTTCAACCGCGAGCAGCGCGCCTATAACGACTTTGAAGCTGTCAACCGCCTGCACATGGTCGCGTTTAAAGACACCATCTTCGCCTACGCGCTCTACTATCCGGCGGTCGAAATCCTCTCTTCCATAGCCATTGCACTCGTCATCTGGCGCGGCGGCTTCGGCGTTCTCTCTGGGTCAGTCACCATAGGCATGCTCGCAGCGTTCAACATGTACTCGCAGCGTTTCTGGCGACCCATCCAGGACCTCAGCGACAAGTACAACATCCTCCAGGCCGCAATGGCCGCCTGTGAGCGCATCTTCAAGCTGCTGGACACCGCGCCCGAGATCGTCAGCCCAGTCAATCCACGCCCCGGCGACGGCTCTAACCGCATTGAGTTCCATCACGTCTGGTTCACCTACCAGAAGCTGACTTCAGATCAGAAATCGATGATCGACCGCCTCGCCACATCGCCCGAGCAAGCAGCCGAATTCGCCGCATTGCCCGGCATAGAGTGGATTCTGAAGGATGTCTCCTTCGTCGTCGAGCCCGGCCAGACTGTCGCCATCGTTGGCCACACCGGCGCCGGCAAAACAACACTCACCAGCCTGATGATGCGCTTCTACGACGTGACCGCCGGCTCAATCTGCCTCGACGGAGTCGATCTTCGCGAGCTGGACCTCGACTCCCTGCGAAGCCACTTCGCCGTCGTCCTGCAGGATCCCTTCCTCTTCGCCGGAACCATCGCTGAGAACATTCGATTCGGCAACGAAGCCATTACCGATGCCGCTCTTCAACAGGCAGCCCGTGACGTCAATGTGCTCGATTTCATCGAATCTCTGCCTGCTCAATTCAACGAACCGGTTCGCGAACGCGGCAATTCGCTTTCCACCGGCCAGAAGCAGCTCATCAACTTCGCGCGCGCTCTTGCATACAATCCCCGCATTTTGATCCTCGACGAAGCGACCTCCAGCGTCGACACGGACACAGAACTTCGTATTCGCGGCGCGCTCGATCGCATGGTTGAAGGCAGAACCAGCGTGCTCATCGCACACCGCCTCTCCACTGTCCAGCGCGCCGACACTATTCTCGTAATGCACAAAGGTCAGTTGCGTGAAATGGGCACGCATCAGCAATTGCTCGCCAAACGCGGCCTCTATTGGAAGCTCTACCAACTCCAGTACAAGGACCAGGAGATGACCATCTCCCAGCTCACCAATCCAGAACCCTCTACCGCGTCTGCCGCATCCTGAATCATACGGACCCATGCTCTGTGGCAGGCAGGGATTGTAGCCCAGCGACGTCGGCGTAACCGGAACCGGGGGCTTGGGCGCCGTCGCCCACGGCACGCCGCTGAAATCAAAAAACTCGAGCAAGTTGGTTTGCACCGCATCGCGGTTTGTCAGATGGGCGGAGCTTCCCAGAAAACGGGCTTCCACAAACTTGATCACCGCCGTGTGGTCCATCGGACTATGCGAAACATAATGCTTCCTCGTGAAGGGCGAAATCACCATGTTCGGCAAACGGAACCCGAGCTGCGCTCGAAAGCCCTGCTGCGCGACGGCATCCGTAGATTTTATCCCTGGGTCGCCCGAACGCAGATCGCAATGCGTCGTCGCCACCCCGCTCGTGGGCACACATGAGTTGTAACCGTCCGCATTCACCGCGATCTGCGAAATATCGGGAATCGTCCCCAGCGATGTCGAGGTGTTCTTGTTCGAGTAGCCCGGAACAGGTGGAACGTGATCGTAGGGTCCGCCGCCCTCGTCGTAACTAAGAAAGAACACCGAATTCTTCCACGATGAACTCGCCATTAATTGGTTCACGATGTTGGCAACCGCCGATTGACCGCTCAGAATGGATTGCCCTGATCCCGGATGTTCGTCGTTCAAGCCAGAACCCGATTCAATGAACGCAAATGCCGGAAGAGTATTGTTTTTCAGATCGGTAAAGAACTGCGAAAGCGGGGCGACATGATTGGTGTCGATGCAGAAAGAGGCCGTCGGATCGCCCACTGTACTCGAAGACTTCGTCGTTCCCGTACATGCGACTTTGCTCAGATTTTCATAAACATAGCGATTTGCGTAACTGAAAACCGAAAATGTCGTATCCGGGTAGTTTCCCGCCGGCGAGGATGAGCAGGGATTGGAAGCAGCGCAGAAATCCTGAGTCGTCGTGTAATACACCTTCCATGACACTCCCGCACCATCGAGTTTCTGGAAGATCGATACCATCCCGGTCTGCGGAAGGTGATCGTCTGCCCCCTGATCGAACACCAGGCCCTGAGTCGTCCCGCCGCTGAATGTAGCGATGCGGTTCGGCACGCTCTTGCTCGATACCGGTGAGAACCACCGATCGGAAACCGCAAACTGCGATGCCATGTAGTAGTAGTAATTCAGAAATCCCTGATCGTAGTAGCCCATCGCGCGCTCGCCGGTTGTGTCCGTGAAGCTCCCCGAACATGTCCCAGTACTCGCGCAATTCTTCGCGTAGCCTTGAGCTATATGAACAAAGCCATCCATGTTGATCGCGCGGGTCGCTGAAAAGTCCCAGCGATTCACCTCCCCATAGCTCTCCAGCCACGCTGAGCTCTCATCGTCAATGCACGTCGTCCGGAACTTGTACAGGTTGTACGTGCTCCCTTGATCATCCTGGTTGCTTATGGTGTTCAGTTTGTCGTCGATACCGTCAACGTTGTACGTCTTTCCATCGGCGCCGATGTTCCACCCGTTCGCCTTGCGGTACGGATTCAGCATGCCAAAGTAGTTATCGAAGGTATGGTTCTCCTGAAGCATGAAAATCACATGCTGGACCTTGTTAAAATCCGAAGCCGAAATGACCGTGACTGTCTGCTGTGCCGACACGTTGCCTGACGATGAAGTTGCCTCGGCGGTATAGGTCGTCGTTGACGAGGGGGCCAGGGTCAAACTTCCGCCTGATGTTGGCAGACTGTATGTTGTCCCATTCGAACCCGTCACCTTTACCTGGCTCGCTGCCTGAGCAGTTTACTACCAGGGTCGTCGCACTTCCTGCGGTAATCGTGGGCGAACTGGCGAAGATCGAAACGCTCGCCTTCGCGGGCGTCACAACCGTAAGGTTGATTGTCGTATACGTCGCTCCGCCGCATTTGTCCCACTCTTCCACCACCGTATGCTCGTTTCCTGTCGCCAGCGAAATCGAGGTATTCAGCTGCGCTCCGTTCACTACGTAGACAAGCTGGTTATTTACATAGATTCCCATCGACGCGACGCCCTGCGCACACGTGGCGGCCGTCGCGCTGGCGATATAGTGCACCGGAGACGTAACCGTCGCGCCGGCTGAGGGAGCGCTGACATTGACAGTTGCAGATGCGGGGATAGAAACGAGAAGGGATGCGAACACCAAGGGAAAGGAGGGCTTCATGTCGCCTTATGTCGTGCATGTGCCAGAATTCGCTCTGGGGCGGGATGGCTACAAATGGATTTCGCTCCGATCTCCCGGATATCCCGGAAGTACGGATACGAACAGATTGGATGCAAACTGGAGGCTGCAGGTGATTTAGCCCTCTTCACCTGCCCTGAAAATCGATCCCTTCATTCCGATGATGTTCAATTTCTTGTGCCCGGTGCCGTGGGGAGCCGATCGATCCCATCAATCATCTACACCACTCAACGGCAAGTTCTTTTTGCGAAGGAATGACAATTGCCTGACATTGCCACTTCGGAACCCTTCTATCGTGAAGCGGCGCTAAGGTTCTCCCCTTCTCAGCGCAGGCGCTCTTCAGACTCGATCTGAACAGCGATAGGAGTGTTTATGTTCAAGGATTTTTGGGGGCCGGATAGTCGCTCTCTGCTGCACCGTCGCGCTTGCGGGATTGCTCTCAACCGGAGTAGCCGTCCCCGCCCAGCAGCTCCAACACTATACCCAGACCAACTTTGTTTCCGACACAACCAACGACATGAACCTCGTAAATGCCTGGGGAATGTCACGCGGAACTTCCACGCCATGGTGGATCTCGGATAACGGAACCGGAAAAGCAACGTTATACACAGGCACCGGCACCATTATTCCCCTCGTCGTGACGATTCCTTCCGGCGACCCAAAAAAGAATCCCACAGGTACTCCAACCGGCCAGGTCTTCAACGGCACAACCGATTTTGAAATCACTCCTAAAAAGCCCGCGCTCTTCATCTTCGCCACAGAGGACGGCACAATTTCCGCCTGGAACTCTGGCGCCGGAACAACGGCTGTCATCGAAGTAAACACGAAGGGCGCTTCCGTCTTCAAGGGCCTCGCCATGGCAACCATCAATGACCCGAAGACTGGAGCCGGAACCAACTTCCTCTACGCTGCGGACTTCCGCAAGGGCCGCATCCAGGTCTACGACAGGTCTTTCAAGCCCATTTCACTCGGCGAAAGGGCATTTCGCGATGACCGCGTCCGCCACGGTTTCGCCCCGTTCAATATTCAGAACATCGGCGGAAATCTCTACGTCGCTTACGCCAAACAGGACAGCCAGAAGCATGACGAAGTCGCTGGCGCAGGTCTTGGATACGTCGATGTCTTCACGCCCTGGGGTCACCTCATAAATCGCCTCGAGCACGGATGGTGGCTTAACGCACCATGGGGAATGGCTCAGGCTCCCTCAGATTTCGGCGCGTACAGCCACGACGTCCTGGTGGGCCAGTTCGGCAGTGGAAATATCAACGTCTTCGATCCGGTCACGGGTGAATTCAAGGGCATGCTCAACGACTCGAACAACAAGCCGATCGCCATCGACGGTCTCTGGGGGATCGCATTCGGCAGCGGCGGCACTTCAGGACCGGCAAACAGCCTCTTCTTCGCTGCAGGGCCAGATGAGGAGTCACACGGCCTCTTTGGAGCAATCACTCCTGTCGAAAATGTATTAGGCGGCGACTTGTAGCTGATTCAATTCCAGCAAAAATCAAAGGGCCGATTCGCGTTAGCGAATCGGCCCTGATCATTTACCAGCCTGGTGTTTATCGAGCCGCAGCGACAGACGGCCGCGTGTCCAGCGTACCGTTCTTGTAGCCCTTCGCCATCTCCGCGATCGGAGCCGGCGTATAGTCCTTGCCGTGTCCCGCCTGCCCGAACTGCTGCATGCGCAACGCCACGACTTTCTTCATGGCTTCGCGCGCAGGCTTCAAATAGTCGCGCGGATCGAACTTCTCCGGAGTCTCCGCGAACACCTTCCGAATCGCACCCGTAATAGCGAGCCTATTGTCCGTATCGACGTTAATCTTGCGTACGCCGTTGCGAATGCCGAGCTGAATCTCCTCGACCGGCACTCCCCACGTCTCCTTCAGCTTGCCGCCGTACTGGTTCACGATGTCCTGCAAATCCTTCGGAACCGAAGAGCTGCCGTGCATCACCAGATGCGTATGCGGCAGGCGCTTGTGAATCGCGATCAGCACATCCATCTTCAAAACCGAGCCATCCGGCTTCTTTGTAAACTTGTACGCGCCGTGGCTGGTGCCAATGGCGATCGCGAGCGCGTCGACACCCGTGCGCTCCGCAAACTCCACAGCCTGGTCGGGATCAGTGATGTGCTCCAGTCCCGAACCGCCCGCGCCGTGCCCATCTTCCACGCCGCCCAGCACGCCAATCTCGCCTTCGACCGTTACACCACGCTCGTGCGCATAATCCACCACGCGCCGCGTCACTTCGACATTCTCGTCAAAGGTCGAAGGAGTCTTTCCGTCTTCCTTCAGCGAGCCATCCATCATCACCGAGGTATAGCCCAGTTCGATGGCGCTCTTGCAGGTCTCAAAGCTGTTGCCGTGGTCCTGGTGCATCGCGATCGGAATGTCCGGATTCAGCTCGGCGGCAGCCTGGATCAGGCGAAAGAGATACAGATCCTCGGCAAACTGGCGCGCCCCGCGGCTGGCCTGCACGATCACCGGCGAGTTGGTCTCCTTCGCCGCCATCATGATGGCCTGGATCTGTTCCATGTCGTTCACGTTGAATGCGCCGACGCCGTATCCGCCCTTGGCGGCCTCGTCGAGAAGCTGCCGCATGGAGACTAATGGCATAGCAATTCTCCTTCTAAGTCTTTCTGGAATCTCGGCCGCCCTATTCGCTACATGGATTCATGCATGGCCGGCGGCAGGAACTGCGATCGTCACTATGGTAGCAGAGCCGCACAATCAAAAGGTGTGCCCAGGAACACAGAATACCTTCACCTTTCCGCGTCCCTGCTTGTCTAATCTCAACGATTCAAAGGTTATGTTGAGGTCGCAGTTCCATTTACCATTGCGTGTAGCATTTCCCGGAGTGTCCATTGAAAACTTGCATACGAATGACCGCGCTCGCGATCATCGCAGCATCGACTTTTTTGCCGGCCCAGCAGAATTGGACCGTTAAGCCCGAATGGGTAAGCGCCCACGAGTCTTTTCTCTCCAGCGATGTGCTGGCGGGCCGCGGCTCGGCGACCCGCGACGAGGAACTGACCGCCACCTACGTCGCAAGCGAGTTTGAGAGTTATGGCCTGAAACCCGCACCCGGCATGACCGGTTATGTTCAGGCGGTCGATCTGGTGGCGCCCAAACTCGACGGCCATGCCACTCTCCAAGCAGCCGGTTCGACCCTGCAGGAAGGCGGCGACTTTTCGCTCCTCACCTCGCCCGGAACATCCGCGGCAGGCCCCTTGATGCGGGTTGAGGCATCCGCCATTCCGTCCGCTCACATCGCACAAGGATCCGCTGTTCTCCTCACGGGAGCTGCTGATCAAAAGGCCCTCTTCCCCGCTATGTCCGCACTTCGAAGACAAGGTGTTGCCATCATCCTCGTCCCCGAAACACCGGCTCTGAGCGCCCTTCCTCAGATGTTCGGCGGCGAAACCCGCGTCAGCGTTCGCGTCGCGGAAAATGCAGCGCGAAAGACACCCAGCGTCATCCTCCTGCACAGCGATGCTGCGGCAAAGTTCAATCTCGCCGATGGTACGCAAATCAGCCTCACTGTTCATGAAATTCCACAGGCCAGGCCACGCCAGACCTTCAATGCCATCGGCTATCTCCAGGGCACCGATCCCGCAGCAGGCACCCTGTTGCTCAGCGCGCATCTCGATCACCTCGGCATCGGGCGCCCAGTAAACGGAGACACCATATACAACGGTGCAAACGACGATGCCGCCGGCACATCCGCCGTTCTCGAACTTGCTCATGCTCTTGCTGCCGGTCCCCGTCCACGCCGCAGCTTGCTCTTCGTTTGCTACGGATCGGAGGAACTTGGTGGTCTCGGTTCAACCTACTTCGCACAGCACCCGCCGGTCCCCCTGAAGGATGTGGTGGCGAATCTTGAATTCGAGATGATCGGCAACCAGGATCCTAAAATGCCCCCGGGCGTGCTCCTCTTCACCGGCTGGGATCGCTCCAACCTCGGACCTGCCCTCAAAGAGCATGGCGCCCTCGTCGGTCCTGATCCGTATCCTGAACAGCACTTCTTTGAACGCTCCGACAACTACTCCCTCGCCCTCAAGGGCGTCGTGGCTCACACCGCGGCAGGTTGGGGAACGGTCCCCACCTATCACCAGCCCAACGACGACATGGCTCACCTGGACGTGGCCTTTATGACCCGCGCCATTCAGTCGCTCATCGAGCCCGTACGCTGGCTGGCCGATAGCGATTTCCATCCCCAATGGAACCCCGGAGGCGCGCCGAAGCCCGGCAACTAGAGAGGCCGTCATTCCGACCGGAGCGAAGAGTACCCGCAAATTTCCTTGACGGCCTTCCTCCGTGTTTGGATTTGCGGCCCGATCTGCTGACTCATTGCACACGGCTCCTCTACAATCGTCTCCAATCTCACCTGCCATCAGAGAGAGGTCTCATCGTGCGTACCATTCGACACTCGTGTGTTGCGGCCCTGCTACTCGGCTTCTCCGCCGCCTTTGCCTTCGGCCAAACTCCCTCTCCGCAATATCCCAATTACCCCAGCGAGACTCCCGAGCACCTCCAGCCGGCAACGTCCTCTTTCAACTTCGCTCGCCGCGAAGCCATGATTCCCATGCGCGACGGCATTCATCTTCACACCGTCATCCTCGTTCCCAAAGGCGCGGCACACGCCCCGATCCTTCTGACGCGCACGCCCTACAGCGCCGATCAGCTGACTACGCACGCCGCCAGCTCACACCTCGGGCCGAATCTCTACGGCTATGACAACGCCACCGACGTCATCGTCGACGGCGGATACATCCGCGTCATTCAGGACATCCGCGGCAAATACGGCTCCCAGGGCGACTACGTAATGAACCGCCCCATGCGCGGCCCTCAGAATCCGACTCCCGTCGACGAATCCACCGACACCTACGACACCATCGAGTGGCTTGTCCACAACATCCCCGAAACCAACGGCCGCGTCGGCATCCTCGGCATCTCCTACGATGGATGGCTCCCGCTCGCTGCACTGGTTCACCCTCACCCCGCTCTCAAAGTCTCCGTTCCCATGAACCCCATGGTCGATGGCTGGATGGGCGACGACTGGTTCCACAACGGCGCCTTCCGCGAGCAGAACATGCCCTACATCTACGAGCAGACCGGAACCCGCGACAACGATCCGAATGCCAAGTGGTGGACCGCGCACTTCGACGACTACGACGAGTACATGAGCGCCGCCTCAGCCGGCGAACTCGGCCGTCGGAAAGGCCTCGAGCAGATCGGCTTCTGGCGAAAGCTGATTGCGCATCCGGCCTACGACAGCTTCTGGTCCGACCAGGCCATGGACAAGATTCTCGCGGCGGACTTCCGCGCCAACGGCATCCCAATCCCGATCCTCCTCGTTCACTCGCTGTGGGATCAGGAAGACATCTATGGCGCGCCCGCGGTGTACAAGGCCATCAAGCCGCTCGACAAAAATAACGACAAGGTATTCCTCGTCCTCGGCCCCTGGCACCACGGCCAGGAGATCGAACCGGCCGACTCGCTCGGCGCCCTCCGCTTCGGCTCCGACACCGGCACCTGGTTCCGCAAAAACGTCCTCGCACCATTTCTCGCGCACTACCTCAAAGACGACGCGCCCGCCCTGAACATTGCTCCCGTCACTGCTTACGAAACCGGCGAGAACGAATGGCAGAAGCTCCCGTCATGGCCCTCCGCGCCCGCAACCAAGCCGATCTATCTCCGAGCAGCTGGCTTCCCGCCTCAGCTTCACATCGCAGCATCGCTAACCCCGCTGGACTCCGCTGATTACGACGAGTATGTCTCCGACCCCGCGAAGCCAGTCCCTTTCCGCGCACGTCCCAGCCAGCCTGTTGGCTATGAGCTGCCGCTCACCTGGCCGCAGTGGCTGGTCGACGACCAGCGGGAAGCCTCCGGCCGCCCCGACGTACTCGCTTACACATCGGATGTTCTAGCCGAGCCAATTCACATCCAGGGGCAGCCCATCGTGAACCTCGTCGCCTCCACCTCCGGGACGGATTCGGACTGGGTGGTCAAGCTCATCGACGTCTATCCGGACGAAGTTGCCGGCGAGCCAAACCTCGGCGGCTATCAGCTTCCCGTCGCCATGGACATCCTCCGTGGCCGCTATCGCGAAAGCTTCTCCGATCCCAAACCGATTGAGTCAGACAAGCCGCTAACTTATCGCTTCGCGCTGCCGCCCACCAACCATGTCTTTCTCCCCGGTCACCGCATCATGGTGCAGGTGCAATCCAGCTGGTTCCCGCTCTACGACCGCAACCCGCAGACCTACGTCCAGAACATCTTCTGGGCTAAACCGGACGACTACAAGAAAGCAACGCAGCGCATCTACCACTCGCACGATCATCCGAGCTCAATCGTGTTACCGATTGCGTCGGAGAGCGCCCCGCGTTGAGACACGAAAGCTTTTGCTGGAGGAGCGCAACGGACCACCTCGCCCACCTTGGACCCTCGCGCCTTCGCCGCCGTTGAAGGCGCAGAGGCCCACCGCAAGGCCGGAGTGCATCGGCTTGGCTTTGACGCATTCACGATTGTTGGAACCAGGTTCCTGTCGCGAGATCGAGATGCTCAAGATCGCGATCTTGCGCTATCCAGCTCCGCAGCGAGTTTTTTCATCGCAGCATTTTCACGCGTAACTTCGCCGGACTCTCCGGAGTACAAAGCGATCTCGGCGGCGATTGAGCGACCGAGAATCTGCTGATCGATATTGCCAAACGGGCCTGGCACAAGGCTTCCCAACCAGCCGGTCCATGCCGGCGTATGCGCGTTGCCGACGATGATTCCGGGACGAAAGATGGCCAGCCGGGCAAAGCCGATGCCCCGCACAGTGTCTTCCTTCATGCCCATCACGCGGACATAACGAAACCGGCTGCGGGCTGAACTCCCCGCCGCAGAAAGCAGGCAAAACTGCGCGATTCCGGCCTCGCGGCAGCCACGTGCAAACGCGCCCACCACGCCGAGTTCCAGCCGCTTCAATTCTTCTTCGCTCCAGCGCATCGATCCCGATCCGACACCTACGCAGCTCACCGCACTCGCGGAACCCTGGCTGAGAACCTCGCGGGCAAGGGCGGCTGTTTGCTCGGAGAAGTCGTCCGCACCGGTGTCGAGAACGATGTTGCGCACCCGCGCTCGCGCCGCAATCGGCTTTCTGCTGACCATCACGACCTCGCGGCATTCCGGAATCGCCAACAGCTCCGCAACCGCTGCGCCACCCACCTGCCCGGTACCACCAATGACGATTGCGGCGAAATTCTGCTGCATACAAAACCCCTTCCCGGCAAAAATGAGACAGCTCCATTCCCGGCATAACTCGATCGGGTGATCCAGTCAGAGAACGATTCTCTCACTCGCGCCCTCAACTCTCGTCGAAGATCGGCGCCTTCGGTGCACTGGGAATTCTTATCGAACAGATTTGGCCGATGCCGTTGATTACTTCGCCCAGGCGGTTACCCACCGAAGGGTGAGATTCTGCCACGGTTGCCAGCAGTAAAGAACTGAGGCGATGTACATGCAGGTGAGAAGCGATATCGACGCGACCACGTGGGAGCGAACGAGGCGGCCGCGATAGAAATCCCAGCCGATCATCAGCACGACAATGAGAAGGTTGCCGTAAAAGACGAATAGGAAAACAGAGAGCGGAGTTTGTGGATCGGCGGATGGATAGAGATGACCAATGAGCCGGTTGAAGCCTGGATCGGCCAGGGCGACGGTGGAGAGAATCATGAGGCGCTTGTGAGCGGCGGAGTTCCTACGCATCGCAATGCCGATCGCAAGCAGAACAAGAAAACCGCCAATGTCGACGACGTGAACCGAGATGAAGGGATCGGGGAAAGGCCCATGCGCTCTCGCGTTCATCACGACTGCTGTATATACCGCCAGAGGCCCCATTACGCCCATAAGACAGGCCCATACGGCCAGAAACCATCCCAGCCTACGATGCAGGTCGACACGATCGCGCACGACCAGAAGGACTTGCACAGTGAGCAGGAAGATCCAGATCGTGAAAGTCGCAGCGTGCAGATGTAACAGCAAAGGAGGATGCTTCCCCAGAAAACTCTTTGCATCCAAGCCGAAGCCGAGCAGCATTCCTATCCAAAGAATGCCGAGCCAGACTGCTGACGGAAATCTGTCTTCGCGTGGGTTCCAATCGCCACGGACGTGCCACTTCCAGCGTGCAACTTTCGACACCAGGGAACTCCAGTTGAATTGATAGGTGGTTGCTGGAGAATTGCAGGTGCTGAAAAGGATGTCAACGAGAAATCGCCGTGCGCCTTCCCCATCGTCGTTTTGTCCGAGTTCGCTCAGATGCAGTTCGCGCTTCCTGTTAGGATTTCACTCCATGGCACCAAGTCCTGAAGATCTGGCGGCACAGTATGCGCAGATGAGTGAAACGGAACTGATGGAACTCGCTCGCTCCTACGATACCCTGCTGGAAATTGCACAGGCTGCCTTACGTGCGGAGTTTGCGCGGCGCAGGCTTGAGCCGCCGCTGCGGGAGGAACCGGAGGAATGGAATCTCCGTCGCCTGGTGACAGTGAGGCATTATCGGGATTTGCCGGAGGCACTCCTTGGGCGTTCGCTGCTGGAAGGGGCCGGTATTCCGGCCTGGGTTGCAGATGAACATCTCGTGCGGATGAATTGGTTCTACTCCAATCTGGTTGGCGGTGTGCGATTGCAGGTCGACGAAAACGACCAAGAGGCGGCACGGGAAATCCTGGACGAAGCGGTTCCGCCGACAATCACGTACAACCGCGAGGAAGTCTACGTACAGCCAACATGCCCAAAGTGCGGATCGCCTGAAATAACACTGGGGAGAGGGACAGAGCGCGGGCGATCGCTTGTGGCGCTCTACGTCCTGGCGATTCCAGTGCCTCCACGAGAGGCGGCCTGGCATTGCGAGGCATGTGATGCACAGTGGGTGGATGGTGACAGTTGACGGCAGAAATTACCGTCAGCTTTCCAGCGCAGCTCTCTGGACCGCGAAGATCTCCTTGAGTCCCGCCTCGGCAAGGTCGATCAGCCCGTCCAGGTCGCGCCGCGAAAAGCTTCCCTTCTCCGCCGTAGCCTGCGTCTCCACCAACCCTCCGTCCTCGGTCATCACTACGTTCATATCCACCTCCGCCTGCGAGTCTTCCTCGTAGCAGAGATCGAGCAGCGACGCGCCGGCCACAATTCCCACAGAGGTCGCCGCCACCAGTTGCCTCATCGGCGACTCCTTCAGTGTTCCTGCTTTCACCAGCGCGTTCAATCCGATCGCCAGGGCGACAGCCGCCCCGGTAATGGCTGCAGTGCGCGTCCCTCCATCCGCCTGGATCACGTCGCAATCCAGAATCACGGTCCGCTCGCCCAGCTTTTGCATGTCCACCACGGAGCGCAAGCTCCGACCGATCAACCGCTGTATCTCGTGAGTTCGCCCGCCGATTTTGCCCCGTTCGCTTTCCCGCGGCGTTCGCGTGACGGTGGACCGCGGCAGCATCGAGTACTCCGCCGTCACCCACCCCCTCCCCGAGTTTCGCAGCCACCCCGGTACTCCCTGCTCAATCGTGGCGTTGGTCAACACCCGCGTGTTTCCCAATGTGACAAGCACGGAACCTTCAGCGGTTTGGACAAACCCTGGAGTTAGAGAAAGTGGACGAAGTTCCTGGGTCTTGCGATCGCCAGGACGGAAATAGACTGCCGAGACTGAGCCGTTCATAGCGCGATTGTAAGGGAACCGGTCAGTCCGGTCCGCAATCAATCGAAGCGTGTCTCCCGGATTGGGAAGTGCCGATTCGGGAATGGATTTCAGAGAATCGTACAAATCTCTGCAATGGTTCGAGATGCATGCATCGGCATTCCCTTTGATAGCCCAAAACGGGAACCCGGAGGAGTTTAACGTGCCTCCATCTGAAACACACTAACCGCTCTATTTACAACGCTTAATGAGCAGTGTCCTGATTTGGCACGCTGCGTGTAATAAGGAATGGCGAAAGTGGTTCGAATCCCGCGCCACGCAGACCGAAAGAAAGAGGGATCGGAACGATGCTGAAGATGGAACAACTGTCGGAGTTAGGCCCCGAGGAGCAGAAACGGGTAGACAAAGTTGTGGATACCCTTGCGACTCTCTCAAAGAGAGGAGAGAACGTTGCGGAAGTTGCTCATGACGCCCGCAATATGCTCACAGCCCTGGATCTCTATTGCGATCTCTTGCAGGAGCCAGGTGTCCTGGCTCAATCCTTTTCTCACTACGGTGGTGAATTGCGCCTGGTGGCGGCAGCGAGCAGGCGGTTGGTCGATAAGCTGACGGGACTGAGCTCAGCGGGCTCTGAAGCTGCCGGGGATTCAGTCACACCGGAGGGAACCACCAGCGAACCCGATCTTCGTACCCGCAGATGGAAGACCGTTCCGGTAGAAACGATTAAGAATCTCGCGGAGGAGGTACTTGCAAATCGCAATCTTCTGGCCGCGCTTGCGGGACCAACGATTGCCGTTACGGTCGATGTGCAGGGCGGCTGCCAGCCGATCCGGATGACCTCGGAGGATCTCACGCGAATCCTGGTCAACCTGGTGAAGAATGCTGCCGAGGCGATGTCGGCCGTGGGGCGCATTCACATTTCGCTCTGGGAGAGTTGGGGCGAAACCTTGAGCACTCCCTGGCTGACCCTGAATGTCGAAGACAACGGGCCGGGACTTCCCGAGAGGGTTCTTGAGAAGATCTTTGAGCCTCGGCCCGCCTCAAAGCAGGAGGATCCGATCGCCGCGACCGCATGGCCCGTAGCGCATCGGGGGCTCGGTCTTTCGATCACGCGTTCCATTGTGGAAGCAGCTGGAGGAATGATCCACGCGGCTAACCGTGATCCTGCGGGTTCGTGCTTCCAGATCGAAATACCGGTTCAACTCTGATCTTTCAGCGATAGCACCGTCGATCGCCACTCACCGAACATTCGTGATCTGGCCCACATAGCAGGAATAAACGAGGCGGCTACTATGCTCTCATCGTTCTATTTTTCGCAGAAGATGGATATTCACAGTCAAATTCCGCCGGACCAGCCGAAGTTACATGTTCTGGTAGTCGATGAGGACGAGGCGGCGCGGTCAGCCTGCGTCGAGATCGCCGAAACCATGGGGTACGAAGCCGAAGGTATTGCCAGGCTGGAGGCGGTGGCATCGACCCTCGCCCTATTCCCCAAGGAAATCGTTCTGATCGATCTTCCCACGAGAGGGGATGCGAACCTCGAAGCGGTGGCAGAGATTCACGCGCTCTTTCCGCGTGTCTCGATCATTGCCATGGCTCCGGTGAATTCGGCAACCGCGGCGCTGGCGGCAATGCACCGCGGCGCCGCGGATTACCTGAACAAGCCGTTCACGGTGGACGAGCTGGCCTCCGCTCTGGAACGGGCTGGCGTTCACCGTCATGTAGACTGCGAAGCCCGGCAGCTGCGCGACCGGCTGAAGCTGCAGGACGGCATGGGCCAGATGATCGGACGCTCTCCGCAGATGGAGAAGCTCTATCGAATTCTGGCCAAGGTAGCGCAATCCAGCCACCCGGTGTTGATCCTCGGCGAGAGCGGGACGGGCAAGGAGATGGTGGCGCGCACCATTCACAGCTACGGCCCAAATGCGGAGAGGCCGTTCCTGCCGGTCGATTGCGGTTCGCTGGTTCCCACGCTGGTTGAGAGCGAGCTCTTCGGCTACGTGAAAGGGGCATTTACGGGAGCGAATCACTCCAAGGATGGTTTGCTTGTTGCCGCGGGCAACGGAACGGTATTCCTGGATGAGATTGGTGAACTGACGCTCGATCTGCAGGCCAAGCTTCTACGAGCGCTGCAGGAGAAGGAGGTGCGCCCGGTGGGGTCAACGCAGCGTATCCCGATCAAGGCACGCATCCTGACTGCGACAAACCGCGATCTCGCTGCCATGGTGGAACTGGGGTCTTTTCGTAAGGATCTGTACTACCGGCTGAACGTCGTAAACCTGCGGCTGCCGGCGCTGCGCGACCGGAAGGAAGACATCCCGCTGCTGGTGGCGCACTTTCTGAACAAGATCCACAGGGTTCATCCGGGGCGGTTCAGCATTCACGATGAAGCCCTGCGCACGCTGATGCTGCATGACTGGCCGGGGAACGTCCGGGAGCTTGAGAATGCAATGGAACACGGCGTAACCATGGTTACGGGCGGCGAGATACAGCTAGGGGACCTGCCGAAGCACCTGCAGGAACAGGCGCTTGCCCGCCTGCACGAAGGGGAGGTCGCCGACCGCGAGAGCGAGGTGGCTTCTGAGAATGAGATTGTTCCTCTTGCCGTGACGGAGCGCGAGGCGATCTTTGATGCGATCCGGGTGATGAAAGGCGACAAGCTCAAGGCGGCCAAGCTGCTGCGCATCGGGAAGACCACGCTCTACCGCAAGCTGAAGGAATACGAAGCGGCGGATGCGCGCCGCGCCAATTGATCCCGAGCGCGAACGAATTATCTGAGGAGTCAGCATGAGCATTCTTATCGTCAGTGGTGTAGAGGGAGTGCGCAACTGCGCCGAAATCCTGTCGAAGCATCTCGGCATGCCGGTCGATGTCGCGGAGGGACGCCGCAGCGCGCTGGATGCGTTGCGACGCAAGGAGTTTGCGGTGGTGGTAGTGGACGAGACTCTTGCCGAATGCGATCCTTCGACGGCCGACTCGATCTGGGAGCATTCCAGCCTGGCCATACCGCTGCAGATCAACTTCGCTCTTGCAGGAGCGGCCCGCATCATCCGCGAGATCCGCGCAGCGTTGCACCGCCGCGAGAAGGAGCAGGAGGTGGCGCGGTTTGCGGCGCGCGAAGACATCGGAATCGAATTGAGAAACACGGTGACCGGGCTTGTATTGCAATCGCAGCTGGCTCTGACCGAGAGCGGAGTTCCGAACCAGGTGGCGCAAAAGCTGCGCCTGGTTGCGGACCTCGCATGCACATTGCGCAACCAACTGGCTGCCGTTCCTGCTTCGGTTCCGGGAGTGCCTGCATCACCAGGCCGGCGCTTGATTTCATAAGCCGGCTGGCCGGTCGAGTTATTGAACGAGCGCGTCGGCGATACCGAGGTGGCGATCGAGCGCGCTGATGCCGAAGTCGATCTCCTCCTTGGTGACGATCAGAGGCGGAGCGATCACGAAGTGGCTGACCCATGCCTGCTGGGCAACGCCATCGGCCATCATCTTCGCGGCAATTTGTTCTACGACCATGGGTTTGCCTTCCACCTTGTCGCGCATTGTGTTGAAGGGCTGCTTGGTCTGCCGGTTCTTTACGAGGTCGACCGCGAAGAAGAGGCCCAGTCCTCGCACATCGCCGATGGAGGGATGCTTTTCTTTCAGGGCTTCCAGCTTCTCGCGGAGGTAGGGCTCAAGCTCGGCTGCGCGCTCAACCAGCTTGAGACGCTGCATCTCTTCAATGGTAGTGACGGCGGGGCCGAGAGTGATGGGATGCGCCTCGTAGGTGTGGCCGTGCGAGAAGTAATGATCTTCGAAGTAGTCGGCAAGTTTTTTTGTGGTTGCGCAAAGGCCCAGGGGCACGTAGGCCGAGGTGATTCCCTTGGCCGTGACGAGAATGTCGGGCTTTACGCCCCAGTGATCGACGGCGAACCACTTGCCGGTGCGGCCCCATCCGGCCATGACTTCGTCGTCGATGATGAGCACGTTGTGGCGATCGCAGATCTCGCGCAGGCGCGGGAAGTATTCCGGTGGCGGGATAAGAACGCCGTTGGTGCCGACGATGGGTTCGACGATGATGGCCGCGACGTCGCTCTCGTTCTCGATCATGTGCTCGATGTAGTCGACGCAGGCAACGTTGCAGCCGGGATAGGTGTGCCCGATGGGGCATTTGTAGCAATTGGTTTCGGGCGCGAAGACCACGTTGTGGATCTTGCCCGCGGGCTCCATGGCCCAGCGGCGCGGATCGCCGGTAGCGGCGATGGAGCCGGCGGTGGAGCCGTGGTAGGAGCGATAGCGGGAGATGATCTTGTTCTTGCCGGTGACCATGCGAGCGATTTTGAAAGCGGCTTCGTTGGCTTCGGTGCCGCTGGTGGCGAAGAAGAATTTTTCGAGGCCCGCGGGGAGAACTTCGAGGAGTTTGGCGCTGAGGCGGGCGCGTGCCTCGGTGGCATAGACGGGCCCGACGAAGGCCAGGTCGCGAGCCTGCTGACCGATGGACTCGACCACGGCTGCGTTTTTATGGCCGAGGTTGACGCACATGAGCTGCGAGCTGAAGTCGAGGTAGCGTTTGCCGGCCCCGTCGGTGATCCAGCACCCCTCGGCGTCGGTGATGGTGAGGGGCTTCCAGGTCTTCTGAAACCGCCAGGTTCCGTAGTTGGTCTGGCGGGTGAGGTTGCTGATCTCTTCGGCGCTGAGCCGGGGCTGGATGAGTGTATCGGACATGGAGACCTCTCAGAAACGTTCCACTTATGCTACGGCTGCCGACAGCTTCGAGCCAGTGCTTCGACCGATTCGTGTTCCGGTGCGAAGTGGCGCGCCTACAACGTGGCGGTCGGTGGCTGGGGCGTTTTTTTGCAAAGTCCTCATTTTAAACGGCTTGATTCGTAAAGTACTGCATCTAAAATGGTTGGCGCATTCTATTGAAAAGAAATGATTTAGAGACTCAGGGTTGATTTTGCCCGTTGGCGTTTTAGGCAAGACCCGTTGCTCCGCTCTCCCGTGCCGGAGCCTGCAGGGGCTTGCCTTCGCTCAACCCCACTTTTCTGTTTTTCCGTAAATTCTTCATTTCAAAGGACCAAAATTGCAAAGTCCTGTTTCTAAACAGGTTGGCATATCGTCGACAGTGCGAGGGGCGGTGGTGCTTTTCTGCCATTCTTGTAAATTCCTCATTTCAGAGGCTCGCGGGAGATTCCGGGCAGAGATTCTGCCCTTTGAAGTGAGTGAAGGAAGATCGAGTTCCCGACTGCACTTTTGCTGCTGCATAGATGGCTCCACTGAGTTGATTGTGCGCCGAAGGGGGGATATTCCCTGCAAGCGGCGGCCGATTTTCTCATCCGTGGAATGAGGAATTTAGCAGGAGTTTTCGTCCGGCACTGTTGACAAGCTTCCTGGAGCCGACTCACGGGCACAATAGGCGCTCGCCGTGCGCGGCTTGAGGAAGTTCCGGATCATGGTGATCCGATTTGCGGTCCGGCGCGCCAATGTCCATCGCGCTATGATCCTCGCATGCGAAAACTTGTGCTCGTTTTTGCCTTTACCGCGGCGACCCTCGCGGCGGGCAGTCCTCAAGTGACGAGAGCGTATGTCGATGACAAGGGCGCGGTGCACATCGTGATGGCAGATGGCGATGAACACACGATCAAGCCGTTCAAGTGGCAGAACGGCGGCAGCTTCACCGACGTAGATGTTGCCGGAGACGGCAGGACGGTAGGCTGGGTCGCAAACCAGATGCTTGAGCCTCTTGAGGCGGGCACGAATTACGCGCTTGAGGCAGGCCTCGATGTTGAGGTGTGGAGAGACGGGAAGGTGATCCGGAAGTTCGCGCCGGGAGTTATCCGGGACTGGACCTTTCTTAGAGGCGGGCAGGAGGTGGCGATCCATACCGCTCCGCTGCACGGACAGGAGTTCTATGACTGCACGCGATTTGACGTAGGCACCGGAAAGGAGCTGGAGCACTGGTCGCTCGACCGCAGGGACTATGTTGTGCCGGATTGGGCCAAACCGCTGCTGGCGAATGATCCTCTGCCGGGGCCGGACGAGATCTCGAACTGGATACCGGATGGAAAGACTTCAAAGACGCGCAAGAAAGAGTAGGACGCGCGATACTGAGGGTCTGAGGTATGCGATGAGCGACGGACGCGAAGAACGCGCGGAGCAGGAGTGGCGGCGGGAGCAGGAGAAACGCAAAGACGGCGACGACCGGCAGGAGCGCGAGCAGGAAGACCAGTGGAAGCCTGAGCGCCGCGAGTCGTAGGAAGAGGGAAAGGGAAAGCCTCCGCAATCGCGGAGGCTTTTTTGTTGGTCTGCCGCCAATCTGTTTACTGCTAGCTGGCGGGGACTACAGGAAGGCTGATGAAGCTGGCGTGATCGGGCGCGTGCCAGATGCGCTGCGTCGCTTTCTGATAGTCGGATGGCTGGGCGGTAAGGATGTTGGGGACGAACTTCTGCGGGTTGCGATCGTAGAGGGGGAAGAGCGTGGACTGCACCTGCACCATGATGCGGTGGCCTGCTTCGAAGGTGTGGTTGACCATGGGCAGCGCAAAGACATACGGAAGCGGCTCGCTGGACTTGATGGCCTCGGGATGTTCGAAGCTGGTGCGATAGCGGCCGCGGAAGATGTCGGTGGCGATGGGGAGCTCGTAACCGCTCATCTGCTGCGTGGGTTCGACAACGCTTTCGGGCTGGACGTCGATGATTTTGACGACCCAGTCGGAGTCGGTGCCGGAGGTAGAGGCGATGAGATGGACCATGGGCTCACCGGAGAGCTTCATCGGCTCCTGAAGGGGTTCGGAGACATAGGTGAGGACGTCGGGGCGGCCGTCGACGAAACGCTGATCGGTGACGAGCCAGGTGCGCCAGTTGGCGTGGGTGACGGGACGGGGCAGATACGGCACCGGGTTGGCGGGGTCAGAGACGTATTCGTCAAATGCAGCGGGGCCAGAGGAGCTGGCGGAGTTAGAAGTGAATGACAGTTTTCCGCCGGCCTGGAGATAGAGGGGCTTCGACGTGACGGGGCAGTCTTTCTCACAGGCTTGCGGGAAGGTTTTGTAGGTGTCCCACTTGTCGAGGCCGGTGTCGTAGATGAGCGCGTTGGGGATGTCGGCGGTGGGTGAGCCGGGCTTCAGATATTGATTGAAGAACGGCAGGAGGATGTTCTCGCGCCACCAGGCGGTTGTGTCCGTTGCCCAGACGAGCGGGCCGATGTTGCGGCCGGGGCGATTGACCTGGCTATGGAACCAGGGGCCCATGACGATGTGGTTCATCGCGTCGGGCGTTCCGATGGACTTGAGAGCGCGGTAGCTGTGGTTGGCTCCCCACATGTCTTCCTGATCCCAGAGGCCCTGCTCCCACATGGTGGGGACGGAGAGGGGCTGCTTGACGATGAGCTTGTCGAGAGCCTGGCTCTGCCAGTAGCCGTCGTAGGCGGGGTGATCGACGGTGACTTTCCAGAAAGGAAGCTGGTCAGCGCCGAGCTGGTGCGCGAAACCGGCCGCCGAACCTGCATTGAGGATTCCGGTGTATTCGTCGTAGTTGGGATGCGGAACGGGGACGCCGCCGGCGCGCTTGGTGGTCTGGCCGAGCATGTAGTCGATGTTGGGCTGGCGGTAGGCGCCGTAGTGGAACCAGTCGTCGCCCATCCATCCGTCGACCATGGGGCTCTCAGGCGCGGCGACCTTGAGCGCGGGATGCGGATGGAGAAGGGCCATTACGACGGTGAAGCCTTCGTAGCTTGAGCCGATCATGCCGACGCGGCCGTTCGATTCAGGAACGTTTTTCACCAGCCAGTCGATGCAGTCGTAGCCGTCGGTGGTGTCGTCGGCGCCGGAGGGGTTGTAGCCGGAGTTCACGGGGGGCGGCGTCATGAGGTATGGCCCTTCGGAGCCGTATTTTCCGCGCACGTCCTGGTAGACGATGATGTAGCCGGCCTTGACGAAGACTTCGTCGCTGAGGGGGAGAGCCTCGATCATGCGCGGGCTATCGGAGCGCTCGGCACGTTTGGCGGCGTTGTAGGGAGTGCGGTCGAGGAGGATCGGCGCACCCTTTGCGCCCTTGGGGATGACGATGACGGTGTAAAGCTTTACGCCGTCGCGCATGGGGACCATCACCACGCGTTTTTCGAAGTCGGTCTGCTGGGCGGGAGCTTTGAAGTTGGGGTCCAGTTGGTCTGCGGGAAGATTTGCCTGCTGGGCGGAGGCGCCAATCGCCAACAGGGCAGCGGCAACAGCAAAAACACAGGGAAGTTTTCTCATTGACCTCTCTTTGAGTGATCCGAATGGGGAATTGGGGGAAGTTACATGTGATTAAAAGCCTAAATCATTCGATTGGGGGTTAAGGTGCGGACGAGCACTGTTGAGGAGGAACCAGATTCGATCGCGGTCTGGAGGATGCGGCTGGGGTCGCGGAGGGTCAAGTACAATCCAGACACGCAGCCGACAGGGCTTCAGGCGAAGCTTGCCTTGCCTGACGTGTGCTTTGCTTCATGAACGTGATGGAAAAAAAGCCGCCAAAACCGCAGGTACCGTGGCGCACAATCCCTCTGCGCGCGAAGATCATTTTCCTTGGCGCGGTGTTTTGCAGTTTCGCAGGGATCGCGATTGCGAACGACGTGATGGGCATGGGTCGCTGGTCGCCGACACGTTATGTGCTGTCAGTATTAGTGATCGGCGTGTGCGCGATGGGTTATGCGGCCAGCGGGATCATTCTTCGCAATCGCTTCTGGAAGGCGATGTTTCCGATCATGGCGGTGCAATTCACGCTGATGGGGTTGATTGCGACGAAATTTCCCGATGTTCCGCAATTAGCGCATGGGGCGGTGGACATCGAGCGACTTCGCGGGCGCATGACGTTTGACGGGATTGCCGTGATCGTAACGGTATGCCTGGGCTACATCGGCTTTGTGCACGCATCGGTGAGCGAGGCGCGAAGGTACGCGCGGACGCAGGCTGAGAAAGCCACGCTGGAAGGCGAAATGGCGGCGGCCCGCGAGGTACAACGCATCATGGTCCCGGAGAAACTGCCTTTCATCAGCGGGTATTCGATCGAGAGCGTTTATCGCCCCGCGGCGGAAGTGGGCGGCGACTTCTTCCAGGTGATTCGCCTGAAGAGCGGGCGCACGCTGCTGGTGATCGGGGATGTGAGCGGCAAGGGCATGAGCGCCGCGATGGTGGTGTCGATGATCGTGGGGATGCTGAGCGTGGTGAGCGCTTTCACGGAAGAGCCTGCGGAGATTCTCACGGAGCTGAACAAGCGCTTATGCGGCCACAGCTACAGCGGATTTGTCACGTGCCTGATTGTCCGGCTGGAGACCGATGGCAGGCTGACACTATCCAATGCCGGGCACCCTGCTCCTTATCTGAACGGAACGGAGTTTTCGCTTCCCGGCTCAATGCCGCTGGGGCTGGTAGAGACGGCAGCCTACAACCAGAGTTCGCTGGAGATGCTTGCAGGAGAAAGGGCTGTGCTGCTTACCGATGGCGTTCCTGAGGCAAGGAACGAACAGGGTACGCTGCTGGGATTCGGCGGTGTCGAGTCTCTTCTGCGCGGCGGCGCCGATGTGATGAGAGTTGCCGACGCTGCGCAGAACTACGGGCAAAACGACGATCTCACTGTCGTCAGCATTGCCAGGCAGAGTTAGTTCCTCACTCGCGGTTTTTCAGACAACGCACAGCTTTGATCAGCGCCTCCACTCGTCGCCGGGCATGATGCGTTTCATGAACTCGTCGAAGAGCGGGACGGTGAAGGCTGTCTCCCCATGTGTCTGGCTCCAGATCATGCCTTTGGCGATGAGGCCGGACCGAGTTGGAGCGAGAGAGGTAACGCCGCGACCGAGTTGGTCGGCGATGTCTCCGGAGCGTTGCGGCTCGGGACCGAGTTCCGCCATGGCGCGAAGGTATCTCTTCTCAGTTGGAGTGAGGCGATCGAAGCGGACCCGGAAGAAGCTTTCGTCGAGAGCGGCCACGGCTTCGTCTGAGGCGTTGACCACGTCTTCGTATCGGATGGGGCTGGCTGGAGCGAGATCCCAGGTGTGCTTGCCCCATTCCTGGAGGAAGTAGGGATAGCCCTGCGTCTTGGTGATGATGAGATCGACGGCCCGATCGTCGATGAAGACTCCTTCGATCTCAGCGGGCCGCACGATGGCTTCGCGGGCATCGGGCGGGCTGAGAGGACCGATTTCAGGGAAGTCAAAGAGACGCTCGGCGTAAGATTTGGCGTCACCCATGCGGGCGCGCAGTTGCGGAAGACCTGCGCCAACAATCGTGACCGGCAACTGCTCCTGGGCGCAGCGATGCAGAGCGGAGATGAGGGCAGCCATCTGGGTTTCGTCGACGTATTGGAGCTCATCGATGAAGAGGATCACGGCGGTTTCCGCAGCCCTGGCGGCGAAGCCAACCTGGGCGAGAAGCGTGCCGAGATCGAGCTCGAGATCGCCATTGTCGGCCAGACCGGGCTCGGGAGCGTAATCGAGGCCGACCTCGATGTCGCGATAGTGCACTTTCAGTTTGCTGGCGAATCCGGCGAGGGCTTTGAGGCCGCGGATAGCGTAATCCTTTGCGGCTTCCTTTTTACTGAGGTGGAGGAGGGCGAGGCGGAGCGCCGGAGCGAGCAGGGCGGGGAGGGAGCGGTTCTCCGGGGCCTCGATACGGACTGTGTGGATGCCATTGGCTTCAGCGTCGCGGCGCATCTGGTCGAGAAGGACCGTTTTGCCCACGCCCCGTAACCCTACCAGCATCATGCTTTTAGCGGGACGGCCAAGACGCAGGCGCTGGAGGCGAATCTCGATGTCCTGGCGGATTTCGTGCCGGCCGGCCAGTTCGGGTGGTGGGCTGCCGGCGCCGGGGGCGTAGGGATTGCGGACAGGGTCCATGGTTATAGGGAGTTTAGCAGGTTTATGTTGAATAGATAAGATTGGTAAGTTCCTTATAACTCTGAGGCAAGGCTTGGGCTGGACGGAGCAATGAACGAGCTAGCCCAGACCTGCAGCGATGGGCCCCCTAATCCGACAGAACTGGACAAAAACGAAATCCTCCAAGCAAAAGCGAGAGACAAAATGCTCCGCGAGTTCTGCTGTCTCGACTTAGTCTCGCGGAGCGGCTGCTTTCGGTTTTTCCTGCTTGCTTACTGACTGACCACGACAACTGACAACTGTTGTTTACGGCGTCTCCAGCTCATACGACAAAATCTTCCACTGCCCTCCATCTTTGCCCCACAGTAGCGTAAGTGCCGCCGAATGCTCCCCAGGCGTCCGAAACGAAAACATCGTCGCATAGTAATTCCCGTACACCTTCTTTGCCGCCTCATCGCCCGCGTACGGATGTTTCTTTGACCGCTTCTCGCACTCCAGCGAGCTCGCCAGCTCATCCGGCACTGCGACCAGCGTGTACGCTCGTTCGTCGGCATGCTCCACCGTTCGCAAGTCCTCATGCGCCGGCTTTACCGGCTCCAGAGCCTCATTCAGAAGCTCGACTTTTCCCACCTTCTGCGCCACCTTATTTAGCGTCTCCCGAATATATGCCAGATACTGCTCCTGTCCACTCGGCGGCTTTTCGCCCTCCGGCAAAAATATATCCACACAGGCATTGCACTTTTGCGACAGATAGCTCGATGCCTTCTGGTAGTCATCGTTCACCAGCCACGTATGCAAAAAGTCATGGGACGCCTGCACGACTGCTGGGTCCGCAGTCATCCTGGGCTTCGCCGTCCGCTCCGCCGCATTTGCCACCCGCGTATCGCGGCCAATTCCCGGCCTGCTCCCCTCACCTTCCACCTCCCACGCAACTACCTTCCAATACCTACCCTCTTTCGTCCAGATCAGCGTGATCGCATCGCTCTTGCTCTTGTCGTTCCTCAATCCAAACACCGACGCATAGTAGGTCCCAAGTTCGCCCTCGTTCTTCGCAGCTCGCGCCTTCTCCTGTTCTTCATACGCCGAATCCGGATCGCACTCGTAATCCAACGCCATTTGGTTCGTCACCTGGTACAACACAAATGTCGTCATATACGCTTGCTTCATCGGCTTGATGTCGCGTCCCGTCAAGCTTGCAGGCTGCACCGCATGGCCAGTCGCACTCACCCTCCCAATCGACTTGCTTATGCTCGCAAGATGCTTGGCCGCCACGTACGGCGCATTCCCTGCATTCACGATTTTCCCCGAATTCGCCCCATACTCCGCCAAGCACGAAAACGATCTCGTCGAGAAATACGACGCTGCAACTTCCGGCTTGCCTTCCACCAGCCACGCCTGCAGAAAATCCTGTACTGCATCTTCGAGCCTGCCGTCTCCCTTTCGCGGAACCGGCGGCACATCGCCCGGCAGAACTTCCTCATTTGGATCGTCGGTCGCGCTGGGCAACCCGAACAGACTCCGCCACCAGTCCGTCAGCCCCTGCCAGCGTTGCAGATGCACTTGCGTATTGTTACCCGCGCGCACATCCGAATTCGCCGCCGTCAAATGTCCGTTGAACAGCCCCTTCGGAATGCGCGAGGACCTGTAATCGACATCGATGTCCGCATGCCGCCCATCCTTCGACATCGAAAACTGAACCGAGGGCGTGCCGTCCTGCCGATAGTTCAGCGGATACCCTTTGTGATACACCGTATTTTCGCGATCGCGAAAGAACTCCTGCGATTCTTTCAGCTTCTCCACCGCGCCCGGCTTCAGCACCACGTACATGCGAAACTGCAGGTCCCCTCGCGCGCGCGGAACCTTGCCGTTGATCGCTTCAATAGCCTCCACCAAATCCAACGCCGACCCCATCGGCTTACCCGACTGATCGGTCAACTGCGTGGTCATGAGCGCATGCGTAACGGCCTCATACGTTGTGCGCGTGGAAAGCGAGTACTGGTTGTATTCCGTCGGACTGGCATGGTCTCCGGTCAACTTGTTGTAGTCGGCGTACCATTCGTCCATCAGCTTCTTTTGCTGCGGATTCAGCGCCTCATACGTCCCGCCAAACTCCGGATGGGTACTTGATGCGGTGGCTTGCACGGGATTCCTCGCCCGGCTGCGCTGATTTTGCGTCGAGGTTTGTCCGGTGGTGTTTTGAAAGGCTATGGCTATGGATGGTGGGGTTGTCAGAAATTGGGCTTCAGCCGTTGAGGAAATTCGGCCTTTGTTCGGTTCGGATCGGACCGGTGTCTGTGCCCGCGCTGGAGCCTCTCCGAGCGACGCCGACGCAACCCGCTCCTGCGAATGTCGCATTTGGATGAGAAGTAAAACTGCGACCACAGCAATGATTCGATACTGCAATCGCGCGCCCTCCCCACGTTGGCACTATATCGCTGAGGAACACCTTTGCGCCAACATGCCGTATTACCAGGTCATCGCCGATGAGAACCATCCATCGCGAACATCAAGACTCATCGGACAACTGATCCACCGACACTGCAAGCGTCTTGTTGTCGTTGAAGAGGCCGGTCATGCGCTCACTGAAGCATTATGGGTGGATGTGGACTATGCGAATGGCATGATGAACGAGAGCAAGGTCATCGTGAGCATTTTGCGAGCTGCTTGATGGCGGGCCGCCCATCCCGAGAGTAATTCCTATAAGACAGCCCACCATTGAAGCACATGACGCTCGATATAATCGGATCACTTACTCTTCTTCCACAGTCAGGAATCGCCACCCAACCGGGCGGCAAAGAGAATCTCGCATCGAAAGAGGCCCGTTTTTGAAAACAGGATCTCTGAGCATCTTCCCGCGCCTTGCACTATGTGCATTGCTTGTCTCCGTAAGCGCGTTCCCGCCTCAGGCGCGTGGCCAAGGCATCCCGCCCTCTTCGGGCCAGGCAGCCGCGATCTTTGGCACGATCGGCGTTATCGGCGGGGCGATCGGGTTTGGCATCTACTACGGCATCCACCGCAGCCACATGCTCACGGGTTGTGCTGTCTCCGGCGCGCACGGACTGGAACTGCGAAATCAAGGCGACCAGCAGACGTACGCCCTGACAGGAAACGTCGCGGATATCAAGTCGGGCGAGCGGGTACGCATTTCGGGCAAGAAGGGAAAACATAGCGGTGATGCACCCCGGCCGTACCTAGTGGAGAAGCTCCAAAAGGACTACGGAGCTTGCACCGATGTTCATGACGGGTTGAACTCCACATCGGCGGTTACACCTTAGTCAGGCGGTAAACCAAGGGTTGTCTCGTTCTCGGTCCAGAGACAGAAGCCGTGCCCGATCGTTCCGAACGAATTGTGGCCAACTTGGAAGTTACTAGTTGAGCACCCGTCACCAAACTGTTTACTCAGAATCAACTTTCGAGAAGGCGGTGACACACCCGCTACTCTGGAAGTCCAGGTTTGACATGCGATTTCGCCAGCGCATCCTCGATACGTCGACGAAGGATTTCATCTGATCCATCGAGGAAATCGACGCAGTGTTCCTCAAGATCAAGTAGAAGATGACGAAAAGCTTCCATCGGATCGCTTGAAAAACCGGGATAGTGGCTCGCGTTTGGCTTTCCGGTGACGGAGCGCATGTATTCCTGATGCGACATGGAACAGGAGTCAAGGTGGTACGAAACCATGCCCAAACTGTAGCGAAAGTGATACTCCAATCTTCGAGTCTCTCTCTTGAATTCAGCACCGGCAAATTGGCCACCGCTGCTCTCTCCCGCATCCAGCGCTCTGTAAGCGAACCCATGCTGAAGCAGCAATGGCTTGAGCAGTTCCGATCCGCGCTCCAACACTGCTTGCGCATCTTTGGTCATACACCGATCTCCGAGACTTTCCTCATCTAGCTTACGCGGACTACGTTTTCAAATAACGGCATTCCAGATGCTGGAACTGCATTCTGGGCGAATCGTTGCCTACTCTTCAGTTACTTTTCGGTAACAGAATTGATCAAGTTAAGCGACCCTTTGCTTCAATCGCGAATCGGGCAAAGAAAAACCTCGGCGGCTGCTGTCGCCGGGCGTATGGATTGCAGAACAGTGTCTATGGTTATAGGGAGTTTGCAGGTTTATGTTGATAGATAAGTTTGATAAGCTCTCTATAACTCTCGGGTGAACGCCAAGGCGGATTGGCGTAGCAACCAGCAAGAACGGATCCGGCTGGTCTTCTTTATCTCGGCTCAAGGACTGCAAAGTGCTCGGCATGGCAGATAAAGACGCGCCGGAAGAGACCCGTATTCAGCAGCCCATCGAAGTTCGACGGCGAAGCCATTTTCTGAGCATCCGCAAGCGTGAAGAATGGCAGGTTGGACAATTGCACGTGTCCGATCCTGACCTCCTGCGATGGCAAAGTTACAAACGATTGCCGTTTGCCGTCTGTTCCGCTCCCATGTAATGAAGACCCTCGAAATGACCCAACGGCCATGTACTGCGCGGTGTTGTAAAGGAAGGCAGCATTTGCACCGGAATCGATCTTCAAGCGAATGGGCCGCGTTGCGCCCGAGAGACGAACCGCGACGATGAGCGAGTTCGGCGGAACGTCGTCTGTTTCTGACGATACGGCCAATGCGATATGCGATCCCTTCACATTGGCGCGCATCGCTCCCGAGTCATCGAGACAGAGTTGCCAGTGCGCATTGTCAATCAACATGTCGAAGTGTTGAAGAAAATCCTCGCCGAGAATGCCGCGCACCTTAGGGTCGTGTGACCGCAGATTCTGAAGGTTGTAAACCACTGCCTCCAGGTTCGCGACGCCATGAGAGCCGATTGCGAGGTAATCCAGTTGTGCCGTGGATGCGGTGGATTGAAAACCCGTACCTGCGACCGGGATCGAGCCTTGGGCCTTCACGTGAAGCTCAGTAGCCAGCGTGGGATCGATCATGGAGAACTGGGTTCCGGTGTCCAACAGGAAGTCGTATGGGACTGAGTGATTAACAGATACAGCCACGATCATTTGGTATCCGTTTACGAGTCGGAGGGGTACACTTGCAACATTTCCCGGGCAGCGGGTTTCTGCATCCAGGGTGGAAACCACTGCCGCTGCAAGAACGAACCATGCGAAAGCCTTGAAATTTTTCATCGGGGAGTGACCTCAGCCGGGGAAGGCTGAAAGTGACTCTGGGCGCGTGGCTCTACTTGGTCTTCATGGGCGGCTTATCTGTTTCTTGGGGCGGATTAGGAATTTCTTATGGGAAGCAAGTCCTTTGTTTTTCGATTCGATGACGTGGAGGTCCGCGAGCGGGAGTTCTCGCTGGTGAAGGCGGACCAGGCGTTGACGGTCGAGCCGAAAGCCTTTCGAGTGCTCCTATTCCTGCTGCGCAACCCGCAAAGACTGGTCTACGAAGGAGGAACTGCTCAACGCCGCGTGGGGTGACGTCGCCGTCGGCGAGGGATCCCTCACCCGCTGCATCTGGCTGCTTCGCAACGCGCTCGGTGACGACACTCACAGCACGCGCTCGCGCTACATCGAGACCGTACCCACAGTCGGGTACCGGTTTCTCTGCAAGGTGGAGGCTTCGGAGGATGCTTCGGGAGAACCGGAGGCGGTGGTAAAGCCGAATCACATGAGCGGCGTTGAAACGAAGGTTGGGAGCCGGAAGGGGGTGGGGCGTTGGGTATTGACCGGCTGCGTCATGCTGGCTCTATGCGGGGCAGCCGCCTTCTGGTACCTGCATAGCTCGCTGCCGCCGCTGAGGGTGACGGGAACCAACCCGATCACCCACGACGATCACGGCGGATGGATCGCGGGCACCGATGGAGCCAGGATTTACTTCAATTACGATCCCCCGACCACGCCGGCTTCCTGGGCGGCGTATATGGTGAGCGTTTCGGGAGGGGAGATCCAAAAGCTTCCGCTTGGGGTTGGGCCTGTGTTGTTGTGGGATGTTTCCCCGGATGGATCGAATCTTCTTGTGGGTTCGCTGTTGGAGTTCGCTGGAACCCAGCGCCCTATGGAGCGTGGGCGTTCCTGGAGGACCGGCTCACTTCATTACCAAAGTTGAGAACAGCTGGTCTTTTCGCTGGTCTCCTGATGGCAAGTACATTGCGTACAGCGATGGACGAGAGGGTCAAGAGGGTCTCTATGTGATGGGGCGCGATGGCGCCGATGTGCACAAACTTGTCACAGCGAAGGCCGGATATATAACCTTGCCTGGTCACCCGATGGTGGCCGAATCCGCTTCACGGATCATGACTCTTTGTGGGAAGTCTCTTCGGCGGGAACCAATCTGCATCCCGTGTTTCCGAAGTGGAAAGGGCCCGCTGGGCAATGCTGCGGACAATGGACTCCCGATGGAGATTTCTATCTGTTTCTTGCCGGATCGGCTTTTCCGAGGCTCCTGTGGACCCCGGAGGGAGTGCTCTTCACAGATCTGGGCGCTCGATGAGCGTCACCGCTTCCTTTTGTCAGCCTCCCCCAATCCCGTTCAGTTGACCTCAGGTCCCATTCATTGGGAAAGGCCGATTCCGAGCAAAGATGGAAACAAGATCTTTGCCAGGGGAACGATGACTCGCGGCGAACTGGTTCGCTTCGATCAGACTTCCAAACAGCTACGACCGTTCCTCGGCGGCATATCCGCGGAGTTCGTTACCTACTCGAAAGATGGAGCCCAGATCGCCTACGTCACCTACCCTGACGGCATTCTGTGGCGTGCCAAGGCGGACGGAACAGAGCGGATCCAGCTCACAAATCGCCCTCTTTATCCGATCGTCTGCCGTTGGTCCCCCGACGGATCACAAATTCTGTTTACCGCCCAACACGATCCTGCCGCCGCCCAACCCGATCCTTCGCGGGCCACCCTCTATGTCATGCCCGCGCAGGGCGGAGCGCCGCGCCTGCTCCTTTCAGGTGACGACGGACAGAGCCCGGGCGATGGCGTCTGGTCTCCCGACGGTCGGAGGGTCTTGTACTCCATTGAACCGAATGGACCGAAGGACCGGTCGCTGCGCATTCTCGATCTCGATAGCGGGAAGGTGAGCGATGTACCCGGCTCGAACGGCCTGTATTCGCCTCGCTGGTCACCGAATGGGCGCTACGTCGCAGCCTTGACGAGGTCCAAAACTGACGTCCGGATCTTCGACCTTCAGACCCAGCAATGGTCCACTCTTGTAGAACACCAGGGGAAGTTGGGGATTCCCAACGTGGTCGCATGATAGCAAGTTCCTCTACGCGCTCAACTTCCCCGCGGTCAACGGAGCGGTACCACCGTCGGTGTCTCGCATCGCTGTGCCTGGAGGTACACCCCAGCGCGTTGTCGACCTGCGTGACGTCCCACTCATCGGCGCCGTCAACTTCTGGTTCGGCCTCGACCCCGACGACACTCCCCTTCTCCTCCGCGACAACGGCACCAATGACATCTACGCCCTCACTCTGGACAGGAAGTGAACAGGGCCGGGAAGGCTGCATGCATCGCCTCGAACCCAAATACGGGCGGAAGAGAGTTTTGTGAGTTCTGGATGCTTGGCTGGATGGAACGATTAACGAGTTTACACATTACCGGCAAGACTCTTAGCTGATGAAGGCTCAGGTGTTTACTCGTTCGTTACTGATGATTGGACGGCCACTCGACCGGAGACTCGGAAATTCGGTATCTTCTCGACCCGCGGGTTCTCCCTTCTCGTGAAATATTGCTGCAACACCGTAACTTTCTTCCTCTTTGGTGCGAATGAACAACAGGCTGCTTCAGCTCTCGGATTTTCTTTCCCCGGAATCATCGAGTGCGGAGCTGCGGCAGCAATCCCCATCACCGGAGAGAAATATGAAGACTTTGCATCACATCAGCGCGTTCGCGCTCCTGCTTGGGACGGTTGTCGGCGCAAGCGGCCAGGGCTGGAACCGGAAAACAGTCGTCTTAACCACATCGAATACCTCCAACAATCATCTGCTGGTCTACGGCACCTCCGGCAAGCTGATTCAGAGTGTCGCGACAGGTGGCCAGGGCGGGGTGAGCGGAAACGCGGGCGGCATCGCCACCGCAAGAGACCACGTAGCGGTGGTCAATTTCGGATCGCAGACAGTCTCGATTCTTCAAAGGACGAAAGACGGCTTTCAGTTGAAGCAGGTCGTCTCTACGGCATCAAGCCCGTTCAGCGTCGCTTTCGGGCACGATCATCTCTATATTCTGGGTGGCTCAACGGTCGAGTCGCACGAGGTATTTGACTATGGCGTGAGTTCGAGTCCCGATGGCAGTGCCACACTGGTTAAAGCCGATGGATCTGCTGCCCAGGTGGGCGTCCTGGAAAATCAATTGATTATCACGGAAAAGAGCAATGCCATTGAAACCGTGAATCTGAATTCGGATGGCGCCATCGTCGGCGCGACCTCGCTCATCGCGAACATTCCGGCGAACGTGAATGCGCCGTTTGGCTTGGTAACGCGCGACGACGATGCCTATGTGACGATTGCCCATGCCGATGAAATCAGCCTGGTGCGCGACGATGCCGTCGTAACCGTGACCGGTTCAGGTACGCAGCATGCGCCGTGCTGGCTGGCGCTGGACGGGCCATTTCTCTTCTCGTCCAACTCTCCAAGCATGACTATTTCCCGCTACCTGGTCTATGGAAAAAAGATCATTCAACAGGTCGCTGTCGCGGCGACACTCAACGGAGCTCCGACGGACATAACCCATCTGGGCAAGTTCGTGGCCGTGATTGATGGAGCCGGGAGCCTCTCACATCTTTCTGTCTTCCAGGTGGATGGAGACGGCGACCTCAAATTGCATTCTGTCGCCACCATTAACAGCGCGGCCAATGGCGTTGCCATTGTTCGCGACGACGAATAGGAGACAGCCGAACACTGGCGGGGCTCTTCTGAACGGGAGGATTCCCGCCGGTGCCAACCAGCGACAGGCATAATGGCTGCTGAAGATTACTCCGCATCCATGCGGGTACGAGAGGATCCAAATATGCCCATTCCTTCGACGCCCGGGACGGCGTCGTCGCTGGGCCTGGAAGTTCTTATGTCCCGTTATCAGCAGGCGGACGAGGAGGCGGCCAGGGCACTGATCGAGTTGGTGAGCCCGCGGCTGTTTCGCTATTTTGTGGTGCAGGCCTCGACCCGGAGATTTGCAAACGACCTGCTGCAGGACACATGGATGCGAATTCACAAGGCGCGCCACACCTATCGCATGGGCGAACCGGTCCTCCCCTGGGTGTTTGCAATCGCGAGGCATACAGTTCTCGACAACTACCGAAGGGCCAGGCGTGTAGAGCTTCGCGAAATCCAGTTGGATGAGCTGCCTCACCCTCCAGCCAGTGATGTTGAATCCCCGGCAAGTCAACTTGATATCGACGCGCTCCTCGCGGCGTTGACGCAAAGGCAGCGCGAGGTAGTGATCATGCTGAAAGTTTCCGGCATGACCATAGAGGAGGTTGCGCGCGCAACACGATCGAGTGCGGGGTCAGTGAAACAAAAGGCGCATCGCGCTTATCAGAAGCTGCGGGAGATTCTTGCCCGCGAAGCAGGGACGAAATGAAAGTGGACGATCTCGATAGATTCTTCGACGAAGTGGCCTCACGCAGCCTCGCGGAGGAACACGGCCGCGAATCCGTCGAACATGTTGAGAAGACGCTTCTGAGCGATCTTCGCCCGGTGCGGCCGATGGCTGCTGTCTGGGCGCTGTCGCTCGGATTTGCGGCTCTGTTTGCAGCGTTCGGAACCGCCAGCGCCTCTATGCTAGGTCTGCACGGACTGCATGTTCTAAGCGCGAGCCAGCGTGCGTTTATCTTCCTGACGCTGCTCGCGGTGGCCTGGCTGGCGTCAGAGGCATGCGCTCGCGAGATGCGGCCTACGGGCCGGCGTTTGGGGGTGTTCTCGCTGGTTGTGGCCGCGCTGGCGTTTCCCGCACTCTTCGCGCTGGTCTTTCACGACTACGGTGCGCGGAATTTTGTGCATGAAGGCGTTCCGTGTCTTGTAGCCGGAATCTGCGTGTCGATTCCGACAGCTTTTGTAAGTGCGTTCCTTCTGCGTCGGGGTTTTGTCGTGGGATGGGGAATGGCTGGTCTTGCGGCAGGCACGCTCTCCGGACTCACCGGCCTGGCGATGCTCGAGTTGCATTGCTCCAATCTAAAGGCAATCCACGTGATCGTGTGGCATGTTGCAGTGGTGATCCTCAGCGGAATCCTCGGATTCGCAATAGGATGGGCTGTGGGTCGTTTCCGGCGCATCGCGATTTGAATCTCTTCTCCTGATCTTTCCGAAATAGAGGGCGATATTCGGTCAGGGCTTTCCGTCATGCTTACCCTCTGTAACGTCCGAGTTGACGGTGACACGGTAAGAACATGTCATGGCACATCACAGCTCGATAATTCGATAAGCCGACAACGGGTAGCAGGCATTTCTTCCAGGATGATCTCTGAGATAGATGATGCTGATGCTCGAACCCAGCTCATACTCTTCCTCGGAATAGTCGTTCGATCCTTCCACCAACAAATTTTCCTGCGTGTGAAATTCGTAATCGATACTGAACTTGGTGTGATTTGGCGCGCAACCCGTCACCTTTCCATCAACACACCAGCCAATGCGTGCAAGTGTCCTTTCCCTCAGCAGTTTGATCGGCAATAACACTACCGGTAAAAATCCAGCACCGCTAAGCAAAAGCAAAAATAAGATCGGGACAAGATCCCAACCCAGTGACCATTCCCATGCAGCCGGATGGCTCGTTGTTGGATCGGCGGGAAGATAACGGATGAGGATCGGTTGGCCCACCGCCACCTCGAGAGGACCATCGGGCAATTTCCGCCTCGCCTGAATACCACACGCGGCCCACTCGAAATGTGTACTGGACGTAGGTGTGGCTCTTACTGGATGGGAGTTCCGTAATCTGTGCGATTAGCTCACGACCATCACGCCTGAGAATCTCTCTTCGCTGCACATGCCCAGAGTAGTAGGTATAGAAGCCGAACCAAATTGCTCCTGTTGCAAGAAAGGCCAACAGGCTGAAAAGCAGCACCTTCGGCTGTTCCGAAGACATCCGTACTCTTCTTGGTATCAACGCATTGATCGCAGAGAGGCTTAGTTCTCTGGTCACAGGTAGTGAGGCATCCAGAAGCATCAGTTCTTTTCCATCGGTGCTGTTCGTTGCTAGCAATATACCTGAAGAGGCTGAACTGAATTTCAGAGGACTGCACCCTGGCGTTCCGGGCGGATGGGGGGCCAACCGTACATTACCAACCGGTTGAGATTCCGAAAGCGGGTTGGAAGCCCAAGTTACGAAAATGCCGACCTGATTTTCGGTCGTCCCTACGGGACTTGGCTATCTAGCTGTTCACTTCCCCGGGTTCCGCTGCGCTCCACCCTGGGCTATTTTCTTGCGTTCCCTCCGGGAACTTTGGCCTAAATCTCAGCTGAAATGGTCACCACCTTCGTGGTAGGTTTTGGCTCCGTACCGGGGCCGGTTGGAATGCAAGCTCTGAAAAGAAAACCCCGGCGGGTTGGCCGGGGCTTTAAGTATCCCAGGTCACGAGACCTGGGACACCCAGATTGGTTGATGCGGCTGTCGGCGCTTATGCGCTGTAGAGCAGGATGCCGGCGGCTTTCTCTTCGGTGCCGCCTTCTTCTTTGCTGACGGGGCGATAGAAGAGCTGGTTGTTTTCGAGGTAGACCTCGAGGAAGGCAGGACGCTGCGGAATTCCACCCGCAATGAGCGCCTCCGACAGAGGATCTTCGACGTAGCGCTGCAGGGCACGACGCAAGGGACGAGCACCGTAGCTGCGATCGCTGAGAGTCTTGTCGAGGATCCACTTCTTGGCTTCCTCGGCGACCGAGATGGTGATCGACTTCTGCGCCAGGTTCTGGTTGAGCTGCTGTACGAGCAGTTCGACGATCTGGATGAGATCCGCATCCGAGAGCGACTGGAAGAGGATGACTTCGTCGAGACGGTTGAGGAACTCGGGATTGAAGGTCTTCTTGACCTCATTCTTGACGAGCTCTTCGACCTTCTCGCTGACCAGGTCTTCGCGATCGCTCTGGAAGCCGAGCCCCTGCTTCTTCTGCAGGTGGCGGGCGCCGATGTTCGACGTCATGATGATGATGGTGTTTTTGAAGTCGACGGTGTTGCCGAGTCCGTCGGTCAACTGGCCGTCTTCAAACACCTGCAGCAGGATGTTGAACACATCGGGGTGCGCCTTCTCGATTTCGTCGAGCAGGACCACGGAGTAGGGCGAGCGCTTGACGCGTTCGGTCAACTGGCCGCCTTCTTCGTAGCCCACGTATCCCGGAGGCGAACCGATCAGCTTCGAGACGGAGTGCTTTTCCATGAACTCCGACATATCGAAGCGGATGAGTGCCTTGTCGGAGCCGAAGAGGAACTGCGCCAGGGTACGGGCCATTTCGGTTTTGCCGACGCCGGTGGGTCCGAGGAACAGGAAGCTGCCGATGGGGCGATGCGGCGACTTGAGGCCGGCACGCGAACGCCGGATAGCGCGCGCGAGAGCCGAGATCGCCTTCTCCTGCGAGATGATGCGGCGTGTGGAGCTCCTCTTCCACGCGCAGCAGCTTCTGCGTCTCTTCTTCCTTGATGCTGGTGACGGGAACGCCGGTCCAGCGGCTCACGACGTCCTCAATGTCTTCGCGGCCGACGATGCCGGCGGCGGAGTCATCGAGGTGGTATTTGTCGCGGAGGGCACGCAGGTTCTCGCGCTCCTTCCGCTCCTCATCGGAGTAGAAACGGGCCTTCTCGAACTCGTGGTTCGCGATGGCCGAATCCATCCGGTGAACGATGAACTTGATGCGCTTCTGGACTTCGGTGATCTCCTCAGGGAGGGAGGTCTGGCGCAGCTTGACGCGGGCGCCGGCTTCGTCGATGAGGTCGATTGCCTTGTCGGGCAGGAAGCGGTCGGGGATGTAGCGGTTGGAGTGGGAGACCGCGAACTCGATGGCGGCGTCGGTGTAGCTGACCGCGTGGAACTTCTCGTAGCGGTCCTTGATGCCGTTGATGATTTTGATGGCGTCGGCTTCGTTGGGCGGCGGAACCTTGACGGCCTGGAAGCGGCGCTCGAGAGAGCGGTCCTTCTCGATCGACTTGCGATACTCAGCCGGCGTGGTTGCGCCGATGCACTGAATCTCTCCGCGCGAGAGGGCAGGCTTGAGGATGTTGGCGGCGTCGAGGGATCCCTCAGCGGAGCCGGCACCCACGAGCGTGTGCAGCTCGTCGATGAAGATGATGGAATTCTGATTCTCCATCAGCTCTTTCATGATGGTCTTGAGGCGCTCTTCAAACTGGCCGCGGTACTTGGTTCCGGCCACGATGAGCGAGAGGTCGAGGGCGAGCACGCGCTTGTCCGCGAGGAAGCTGGGGACTTCGCCGTCGGCGATGCGCTGAGCGAGGCCTTCGACGATGGCGGTTTTGCCGACGCCGGGTTCGCCGATGAGCACCGGGTTGTTCTTGGTGCGGCGGCAGAGGATCTGGATGACGCGCTCGAGTTCCCCGTCGCGACCGACGAGGGGATCAAGCTGGCCGTCCATCGCGGCCTGGGTAAGGTCGCGGCTGAACTCCGCCAGCAGGCTCGACTCGCGCTGGCGTTGCTGAGCCGGCGCCTTCTCCTGGGTGACGCGGGCCAGCTCGTCGCGAATCTGGGCGAGCTTGAGGCCGCGTTCCTGCAGGATCTCGGAGGCGAAGCACTTTTCTTCGCGGAGCAGGCCCAACAGCAAATGTTCTGTACCAATATGTTTATGGCCAAGGCGCTCCGCTTCTTCCGCGGCGTAGGCCAGGACGCGCTTGCACTCGTTGGAGAGGGGCAGGTCGACGGACGTGGAGACCTTCTCGCGAATGGTGGTATGCGCTTCAATCTGCTTGCGAATCGATTCAACAGAAGCATGCGAACGCAAAAAGCGATTCGTTAACGCCTTGTCTTCGCGCAACAAGCCAAGCAGCAAGTGCTCGGTTTCGATATAGGGCGAACCGAACTGGCTGGCCTCATATCGCGCGAAGAAGATTACGCGCCGCGCCTTCTCCGTATAGCGTTCGAACATTGTGTTCTCCTCTTACAGCGGGCTTTCGGTGGAAGTAACCGTCCGATTCAATACCGGATTCAGTTCGACGGTCCGCGCCCTTCATTTCAACTAACGCCGCCGGAGGCACCCTGGAAAATCTCGTAACCGCCCCGAACAGCAATTTTGGATGGACCGGATCGAATTGACCTTCCGTTCGCTCCGGAGTTCTTCTTCCGCAAGCACCCACCCACTGCCGCGGGCCCGAAGCATTGATTTCGGACCCCTTATATCATCAGACTCAGAAACCGCCCGGAAAGGTGCTTCAACTTACCTTCCGAGGTGAACTCCACGCTGCTGGGTGAAGGCGCCCGCCCTCCAGGCGCAGAGTCCGCGTACAGCGCGCGGCCAGATCAAGGTTATGGGTCACCAGGATCGAGGTGAGCCCGTGGGTTAGGTGCAATCGTTCAAGCAGATCGAAAACCCGGCCAGCGGTGGACTCGTCCAGATCGCCGGTAGGTTCGTCGGCCAGCAGGAGCCGGGGATTGCCGACCAGGGCCCTGGCCAGCGCCACGCGCTGCTGCTCTCCACCGGAGAGCTCTCCCGGGCCGATGATCGCTGCGATCCTGCAGATCGACCTCCTTAAGCCATTTAGATGCCTCATCCAGCGCTTGCCGCTTCATGATTCCGCGAGCCAGGAGCGGCATGGCTACGTTTTCAAGCGCGGAAAACTCAGGTAACAGATAGTGAAACTGCCAGACGTAACCGATTTCCCGATTGCGGAAGGCGGCGGCTTCGCGAGCATTGAGAGCTGCCACGTTGGTTGAAGCGCAGTGTACAGTGCCCGCAGTCGGCGCATCAAGAGCACCCAGAATGTGGAAAAGTGTGCTCTTTCCTGTCCCGGACTGGCCAACAATTGCAACGAGTTCGCCGGAGTCGACGGTCAGCTCCAGTCCCTGAAAGAGCGTGAGCGCTCCCGCGGGCAGTGCGGTAGGTTTTCTCGAGGTTATGGACCTGGATGACGGGAGAACTGGACTGCGTCCGCAGGTTCGACTGCCGCATGAAGCGGAAAGCCTGGCCGGCAGCCGCTGGGATGGTTTGAATCATTATCTCTGATGATTTTATCGCGAAGAACAGATGCGGGGTGGTCGCGAAAGTCACCTGCGGGTGCTTTAAAGTACCTAATTGCAATTGCGCGGAATCGGCTTTTGGCAGCGCTGAAAAGCGGCGATCGCCAAGGCGGGCGTTGCGCGAAAGGATCTACCTGACAATAGTGCTAGTTTTCGAGGAAACCGCGCTGTGGTGTAACTGCTGAGGAGCGCAAACTGCGAAGCGCCATCTTGCCGGCGAGAGAGGCGGGCCATTCAACGCAGAGAATGAGACGTATCGATGAACAACGAATCTCTGACGGACCAGGATTTGGCTTCTCCGCCAACCACGCCAATCGCGGTTATCACCAGTCCATTCGTTCGTTTTTCCCGCATGGAAGCAGCCGGTGGAATCGTACTTCTGGCGAGCACGATACTGGCAATTGTCTGGTCGAATTCGCCGTGGAGGCATTTCTACGAGCAATTCTTTGAGACCGATGTTTCGGTGGGGTTCGGCAAGTTCATTCTCACCGAGAACCGTCATGAGTGGATCAACGACGGGCTGATGTCGATTTTCTTCTTCCTGGTGGGACTGGAGATCAAGCGGGAAATGCTTGTTGGCGAGCTCTCGTCGCTGCGCAAGGCGGCGTTTCCGTTTATCGCAGCGCTGGGAGGGATGGCTGTTCCGGCCTTGATCTACGTCGCGATCGTGCACCATCAGGATTACCGGAGCGGCTGGGCAATTCCGCTTTCGACCGACATCGCATTCACGCTGGGGCTGCTGACGTTCTTTGGATCGCGGATTCCAATCACGCTTCGGGTTTTCGTGACGGCCCTGGCGATTGTGGATGACATTTTCGCAGTCGCAGTAATTGCGATTTTCTACAGCAGTGACATTCACTACGTGAGCCTGGCGATTGGCGTGGCGTGCGTGATTTTGTCGGCGTTGATGAACGTGCTGGGGGTTCGCAAGCCGTCGGTTTACGCGGTGATTGGAATTGTGGTGTGGTGGGCGGTGCTGAAGTCGGGCGTGCATGCGACTGTGGCCGGAATTCTGCTGGCTTTCACGATTCCCGCGCGCACGTACCTGGAGAAATCCGAATTCCTCAAGCGGGGCCGCTGGCTGCTGGACCGGCTGGAAGCGGCCGAGCCGAATTCGTTTGAAGAGCATTCGGTCATCCACACATTGGAATTGAATGTCCAGTTAGTGGAGTCGCCCCTGCACAGGATCGAGCACGAGCTGCAGCCCTGGATCAGCTTTCTGGTGATGCCGCTTTTCGCACTGGCGAATGCGGGGGTGGATATCACGCACAACCTCATTGGAGCGGCCAAGCATCCGGTCAGCTTTGGAATTCTCTTTGGCTTGTTCGCGGGGAAGCCGGCCGGGATTTTCCTGTTCTCGTTTATTGCGGCAAAAACGGGGATTGCGATGGTGCCCGAGGGAGTTTCGTGGCGGCAGATACTTGGCGCGGCGTGGCTCTGCGGGATTGGATTTACGATGTCTCTCTTTATTGCCGGACTGGCGTTTTCAGACGACACGCTGCTGAGCGTTGCCAAGATTGCCATTCTTGCGGCATCGCTGGTTTCGGGAATTTTTGGATGCCTGGTGCTGGCGAGGCCTGGGAAGGTTCATTCTTCGGAGCCTGCGGAAGACGCTCAGTTCGAGGGCGCTTAATTTCCGGAGCGATGAATTCGATCAATCGCCAACCTGATCGATTTCCGAATCGAGGGCCGAGGCGCCGAGTGAGGGTGCGAGTCCTGCGCGTGCTGGTTGTGAGGAGCGCATCAGCACGAGGTAGACTGCCCCGGCGGTGAAGAAGCCGACGAACCACGCATAGTCATAGAGGGCGTGAAGCGGCTTGACGACGAGGCCGACGAGCGCAATGGCGACTCCAAGGACGAGCGCAAAGATGGCGCGCGGATTGATTCCCCTGCTGTAGTGATAGGCGCCTTCCGCATGGTAGAGGGAGTTTACGTCGAGCTCGGTTTTGCGGATGAGGAAGTAGTCGGAGACCATGATTCCGGCGACCGGGCCGAGCAGGCCGGAGTAGCCGATGAGCCAGCCGAAGATGTAGGCGTCAGGCGAGGCAAGCAGCTTCCAGGGACACATCGCGAGGCCGAGGAAGCCGGTGATCAATCCGCCGGTGCGGAAGCTGATGAGGCGCGGGTAGAGGTTGGAGAAGTCGTTGGATGGCGAGACAACGTTGGCGCCGATGTTGACGTTGAGCGTGGCAATGAGGATTGCGACGAGTGCGATGAAGGCGACGACGGGCTGGTGGAAAGCACTCATCAGCTCGATGGGGTTCCAGATGGGATGGCCGAAGAGGACCTCGGAGGCCGAGGTGACGGAGATGCCGACGAAGGTGTACAAGGCCATGGCGACGGGCAGTCCAAGGGCCTGGCCCACCGCCTGCGCTTTCTGGGATTTCGAGTAGCGGGTGAAGTCGGGAATGTTGAGGGCGAGCGTGGCCCAGTAGCCGACCATGGCGGTGAACGACGGAAAAAAGACGGCGAGGAATTCGCCGGTGGAGTGGAACTGGCTGGGGGTAGAGAGCATTCGGCCGAAACTGCCGGCCTTGATACGCACCCAGATGAGGAGAGCCGCCGCCATGATGAACATGAAGGGCGCGCCGAAGGCCTGGAGGTGGCGGATGGATTCGACGCCGCGCCAGACGATGACCATGTTCAACAGCCAGAAGACCAGGAAGCATGCCCACTTCGCGAAGTCCGAGCCGGCCGCCGCGGGCCAGATGACGGCGAGCATGGAATGAATTGCCGTGCCGCCGATCCAGGACTGGATGCCGAACCAGCCACAGGCAACGATGGCGCGGAGCATTGCGGGGATGTTTGCGCCGCGCACTCCAAAGGGCGCGCGAATGAAGACCGGGAACGGAATGCCGTAGCGCGTACCCGCGTGCGCGTTGAGCAGCATGGGGACGAGGACGATGAGGTTGCCGAGAAGCACCGTGCCGACGGCCTGCTTCCAGTCCATGCCCTTGGCGATGAGCGAGGAGGCGAGCTGGTAGGTGGTGATCTCCATGGACATGGAGAACCAGAGGGCGATGTAGCTGTAGGTCGTCCAGGTGCGTTGCGCGGGGGTGGTGGGGCGCAGATCGTTGTTGGATAGAGTGGGATCGACGCTGCTCAAGCGGCCTCCGGGTGGAGATAGATATACAGGAAGGACGGGGAGAAGGCGATAAGGAAGTTGCTATTACGATTGCCGATGAACGTTCGCGACTTCGGTATGCTGGACAAATCAGCTAATCTCGATTCAACCCAAAGGGCACATGGTCACCTATTTCAACCTGCATTCTCCCGATTCTGAGCGGCTCATGGGAGACAGCGATGTAAAAGTAGAGTACGAGACACACCGCTGCCCTATCACGACCGAGCACGCTGACTACAGCCGGCGGATCTCTCCGCTGGCTGTAAAGGTGAAGCACAATCGTCGCGAGGAGAAGATGATCTGGTGTTGGGTGGAGGGCCTCGTGATACATGAGCAACTGTTGGAGAGCTTCCGGCAGGAGGGGTTTACAGGCTACCGAACTCGGGCAACCACGGTTCGCTTCAGGGATGGAAAGCTATCGAACGAGTACCACGAATTCATGGTTACAGGTTGGGCAGGCGTGGCATCGGCTGAATCTGGCGTGAGAGTAAAGAAGGGCTGCCCAGTCTGTCATTGGAAGAATTACACCGGCATCTCGAACTATGAGAAGTTGATCGATTGGAGCCAATGGACTGGTGACGACTTCTTTATTGTTTGGCCTCTACCCCGCTTCATCTTGATCACCGAAAGGGTCGCACGTTGGTTACTGAGCCACTCGATTAAGAGCTGCAATCTGAGAGGACTCGACGACTACGACCATCCAGTTGGTGCCAGTGGTTTCACGGTCGGGCGACTTTCAAATTTCATGCCCGAAGACCTAGCGATCAAGTATGGTAGGCCGCTCGCCTTGGAATAGCACAGGCCAGGCGGGCGTGTTATTTCCACGCGGCAGATGGCCCACCCACGATTAGAGAATCTTCGGATTTGGGAAAGAAGGCAGTTTGTGCCCCGTTCATCGCGGCCCTTATTCGCGATGAACGATTCTCGAAACGTTCCCGTCCACTCCGACTCGGTTCCGTGACTGTACGTATGCGGTTGCGACGATCAAGACGATTAAAGCGGCACGGATCGGAATGGGAACTCCGGAGTGCGAAGCGAAGCGCTTCGAGGACCGGGTAAAAGATGGCGAAATCCTCGTACAATCAGGCTCCAATTCCGTTGGAGGGTCACTGTTTGACAATTCTTAAATGCCTTCTCGTTGTTTCAGCTGTTCTCATGGCTTCTGCAATTGCGACTGCGGAAACGTGCAGCTTGCAGACGTATGCTTCGTCGTGGATGGCCACCGGGACTGCTTTTTCAGTCAAGTGTCCGTCAGGAGACTATACCGGTCACCTCGTCTCAACTCCGGCGCGCCGTTTTTTCCGGCGTGGCCATCTCATGCTTGTTTTCGACCAGCCGGTTGCTTTGCGTCCGCGGAAGGAGGGCGATGAAGGGAAAATTCAGCCGGGTCGCGGGCGGCAGATTGCGAACATTTTGATAACCGGAGGAGCGGGGATCGGGGCAAAGGATGTGACCGACGGGCTATCGGGGGCAGTGTTCAAATCTGAATATATGATTCCGATCACCTGCGTTGCACTCGCGTTCTTCACGACGGGAGGGGACGTCCTGCTGAAGCCTGGATATGCGCTGCAGATCGTGCCGAAGTAAAAATTGTTCCGGCAGGTGGCTCGCCGAAGACCCGCTCATCGCGATGAAGCCGCGATGAACGGGGCACAGACCAGATTGGATTTTCAAAATCGAATGGGCGGGTTCAATGGCAATCATTTCCACGCGCCGCCGCGGGCTTCGCGGCGCAGATATTGGCCGCGGCCGGGATTGGCGATGAAGTTGCTGCCGGAGACGATGAGTTCGCCGCGGGAGTAGACGTCGCGGGCGTTGCCGCGGACTTTGAATCCCTCGAACATGGAGTAGTCGACGCGCATGTGGTGCGTCTTTGCGGAGATAGTGTGGTCGGCATGTTCATCCCACAGGACAATGTCGGCGTCGCTGCCTGGCGCAAGCACGCCCTTCTTTGGATACATGCCGAAGATGCGGGCGGGGGCGGTGGAGACGAGTTCGACGAATCTATTCAGAGTCAGATTGCCGAGGCCGACGCCGTGGTGGTGCAGCAACTGCAGGCGGTTCTCGATGCCGGGGCCGCCGTTGGGGATCTTGGTGAAGTCGTCTTTGCCGAGCGCTTTCTGATCTTCGAAGCAGAAGGGGCAGTGGTCGGTGGAGACAACCTGGAGATTGTCCTGGCGAAGACCGTCCCATAGCTTCGGCTGGTTGCGCTTTTCGCGGAGCGGCGGCGTGAAGACGTACTTCGCGCCTTCCCAGCCTTTGTCCTGCATGTTGTCTTCAATGGAGAGCAGCAGGTATTGGGGACAGGTTTCGGCGAAGGCGGGCAGGCCGCGGTCGCGAGCTTCGCGGACCTGGTTGAGCGCGTCTTCGCTGGAGAGATGCACGATGTAGACGGGAACGCCGGCGATCTCCGCCATGGCAATGGCGCGGTTGACGGCCTCGGCTTCGGCGACGGTGGGGCGGGTGAGAGCGTGATAGATGGGCGCGGTCTTTCCCTCGGCCAGCGCCTGCTGGACTATCACATCTATTACTGAACCGTTCTCGGCGTGCATGCAGATGAGCGCGCCGTTCTTTGCGGTCTGGCGCATGGCCTTGAAGATGGTGGCATCGTCGACCATGAGCACGTTGGGATAGGCCATGAAGAGCTTGAAGCTGGCCACGCCCTCGCGCACCATGTCGTCCATGTCTTCGAGGCCGGCGTCGGGCAGGTCGGTGACGATCATGTGCAGGCCGTAGTCGATGCAGGCCTTGCCTTCGGCTTTTTTCCACCACGTGTCGAGCGCGGTGCGCATGCGGGTGCCGCGAGCCTGGATGGCGAAGTCGACGATGGTTGTTGTGCCTCCGATGGCCGCGGCGCGTGTGCCGGTTTCGAAGTCGTCTGCGGAGCAGGTGCCCCCGAAGGGCATGTCGAGATGGGTGTGGGCGTCGATGCCGCCGGGGAGAAGCAGGAGTCCGGTGGCGTCGACGACTTTGTCGGCAGCGTTTGCGGCGATGCCCGGACGGATTTCCTTGATGGTGCTGCCGTCGATCAGCAGGTCGGCTTTGACCGTGGAGTCGGCGTTGACGATGGTTCCGTTCTGGATGAGAACCGAGGGCATAGCAGATCACCTTTTGGACATCGTAGCGCGGGAATAGCGGTTTCCCACCCATTTCGCAAGTCGTGCCCTGATACAAAACGAAGGCAACAGCAGATCCTTCGCTCCCCACCCCCAGGCTGAAGAGTACGCCTGGGGCCCCGTTCGCTCAGGATGACAGCGGCGTTTCTCTGTTGCGCTGGATGATTGCGGCGTTTCTCTGTCGCGCTGGATGACTGCGGCGTTTCTCGCGCTGGGTGATTCCGGCGTTTCTCTGTCGCGCTGGATGATTGCGGCGTTTCTACGAGCGTTGTGGTTCGACGGCGCAGTCGGCGCTGCGGGTCTTCTGATCCCAGGATTCTGCGGGGGTGTTAGCATCCACGCGGACCATGGTGATGCAGTCTTCAACGGGACAGACCAGCGAGCAAAGATTGCAGCCGATGCACTCGGTTTCATCCACGCGCGGAATTTTCGCCAGCGGCGTGGGATAGGGGCCGTGGCTGGAAGCGGCGGCTGCGCGTTCCTTGCGCGTGACCGGCGTGGGGGCGATCGAGGTGCGCGTGCGGAACTCCACGGTGGGAGGGCCATCGTGCAATTCGACCTGGCCATTTACCGGGCCCGATACGCGATCCATATGGATGCACTGGTGCGCACCATCCCAGCAGGCGATGTAGCAGAGGTCGCAGCCAATGCATTTCTGCTCGTCGATGTGCGCGATGGTTTTGTAGTTGAGGTTCAGGTTTTTCCATTCGGTGACGTGAGGGACGGACAAGCCCCGGAAGTCATCCAGAGTGGCGAAGCCTTTGGAGCGCATCCAGTTTTCGAGGCCTTCGGTCATGTCTTCGACGACGCGATAGCCGTGATGCATGACGGCGGTGCAGACCTGGACGGTTCCGCAACCGAGGAGCATGAACTCGACGGCGTCGCGCCAGTTCGAGATGCCGCCGATTCCGGAGATGGGGAGCGCAGCATCGGGGTCCGCGATGATCTGCTGGACCATGTTCAGCGCGATGGGCTTGACGGCGGGTCCGCAGTAGCCGCCGTGCGAGCTTTTGCCGTCGACGTTGGGGCGCGGAACAAAGGTGTCGAGATCGATGCCGGTAATTGAGTTGATGGTGTTGATGGCGGAGAGGCCATCGGCGCCGGCGCGCTTCGCAGCGCGGGCGATGGCGCGGATGTCGGTGACATTGGGAGTGAGCTTGACCAGCACCGGGGTGCGCGCCTTCTCCTTGACCCACGTTGTGATCATCTCGGTGTAGTCGGGAACCTGGCCAACGGCGGAGCCCATGCCGCGCTCGCTCATGCCATGCGGGCATCCGAAGTTGAGCTCGAGTCCATCGGCCCCGGCATCTTCAGTGCGCTGGACGATTTCGTGCCAGGCTTCGCGCTTTGACTCGACCATGAGGGACGCGATGAGGGGATGATAGGGATAGAACTTCTTGACCTGCGCCATCTCCCTGAGATTTTCTTCGATGGATCGATCGCTGATGAGCTCGATGTTGTTGAGGCCCATCATGCGGGATCCGTTCAGGTCAACGGAGGAGTAGCGGGAGCAGACGTTGGTGACAGGTTCGCCGATGGTTTTCCAGACGGCGCCTCCCCAGCCCGCATCGAAGGCGCGCATAATCTGCTCGCCACAGTTGGTGGGAGGAGCCGATGCGAGCCAGAAGGGATTGGGTGCATCGATACGCCCGGCGAATTGATGGACGCGGATATCAGGCATAGGCTGCCTCCGCAATCTTGAGGATGGCGCGCGCGGCACGTTTACCATCGGCGACGGCATCGACCACTTCCCTGCCGCCATTGGCGCAGTCGCCGCCGGCGAAGTAGCGCGAGTTGCCGGTCTGGCCGGTTTCGGGATCGGTGACGATGATTCCGTTGCGGAGTTCGATGCGGCGAAGCTCCTGCACGAGCTGGGCGAAGGGCGACTGGCCGATGGCGGGAATCACGTAATCGCATTCGATGGAGTATTGGGAATCGGTAATGGGCAGCAGGGCTCGATCCACTTCCGTGACCTGCACGGTGTCGAGCAGGAGACGGCCGCGTTCGCTGGTGCGGATGGCGAATGGCTGGCGACGCCAGAGGAACTGCACGCCCTCCTGCTTGGCGTGCTCGTACTCGAAGTCGAAGGCGGACATTTCGCGTTCGCCGCGGCGATAGAGCAGGTAGACCGTTTCAGCGCCGAGACGCCGGGCGGCGTTGGCGGCATCGATGGCGGTATTCCCGGCGCCAACCACGACAACGGTTCCATTGAGCTCGCGAAGGCGGCCGGTCTTATAGGAGGCTATGAACTCGAGGGCGTTCAGGACATTCGGATGTTCCTCGCCGGGGATGTTCATCCGATGCATGGCGCCGAGGCCGACGCCGACGAAGATGAAGTCGAACTCGGACTCAAGTTCTTCGATCGCGTCGGTGGTTTCGATGGCTGCACCGGTGCGGAATACCACGCCCATACGGCGGATCATCTCGGCTTCACGAAGGCTGTCGGCGGCGCGGAGTTTGTATTCGGCGACCCCGTAGGTGTTGAGGCCACCGAGCAACTCCTTACGCTCGATGATGGTGGCCTGGGCGCCATGGCGGCAGAGTTCGGCGGCGCAGGCAAGGGATGCAGGACCTCCGCCGATACAGGCAACCTGCACGTTGCGGGAGCCGCGTGGCGCGGTCAGCAGTTCTTCGCCAGTGGCCTCGAAGGAGTCCATGGCATGGCGCTGAAGCCGGGCAATCTGAATTGGTTCGTGGTTGTAGCGGTGCATGACGCAGGCGCCCTCGCAGAGCACCTCAACCGGGCAGGCCTTGGCACAGCTGGCGCCGAGGATGTTGGCGTCGAGGATGCGGAGCGCGGAGCCGCGAAGATTGCCAGTGCCGATGCGCTTGATGAAACCGGGCACATCGATGTGCGTAGGACAGGCGCCAGTGCACGGCGCGTCGAAACAGTTCAGGCAACGATTGGCTTCAATGACAGCCGCCTGCGGAGATAATGGCGGCTTGATGTCGCCGAACCGTTCTCGCAACAGGAGATCGTCGGGTAATGTTGCGGTACTCATGAAGACCTCTGGGAAACCCTTCTCTGTGTTTATTCTTCTTTGTTCTGTTGCCGGCCATTGTCTGTCGCCGCTCTAGTCATTGACGAGAGTTTACGGCGCCCGGTTCTGCTAAGAGGCAACAAGGGGACCATACATGTCTGGGCGGCGGTCGCGGAAGAACTGCCAGGTTCGGCGTACTTCAGCAATTTCATCGAGATTGAGGTCGGCGGTTAAAACTTCATCGTGGTCGCGCGAGGCCTGGGCTACGATCTGGCCGCGCGGATTGGCAAAGTAGCTGGATCCATAGAACTCGCCGATGTTCCAGGGAGCCTCTGTGCCGACGCGATTGATGGCGGCTATGAAATAACCGTTGGCGGCGGCGTGGGCGGGTTGCTCGAGTTTCCAGAGATACTCGCTGAGGCCGGCTACGGTTGCGGATGGGTTAAAGACGATCTCGGCTCCGTTGAGCCCGAGGCATCGCGCGCCCTCGGGGAAGTGGCGGTCGTAGCAGATGTAGATTCCGATCTTCGCAAAGCCGAGGTCGAAGACGGGATATCCGAGATTGCCGGGGCGGAAGTAAAACTTCTCCCAGAAACCGGGCGCCACGTGGGGAATGTGGGTCTTGCGGTATTTGCCGAGGTAAGCGCCGTCATTGTTAAGCACGGCGGCGGTGTTGTAGAAGATGCCTTCCTGCTCCACTTCGTAGACCGGAACGATCATGGCGATGTGCAGTTCTTTCGCCAACTGCTGCATCAGCTTGACGGTCGGGCCATCGGGAACGGGCTCGGTGGCCTCGTACCACTTCGTCGATTGCTCGGCGCAGAAGTAGGGGCCGTTGAAGATCTCCTGAAGGCAAACGATCTGGGCTCCATCGGCTGCCGCCTTGCGGATCAGCACCAAATGTTTGTCGATCATCGCCTTCTTCTGCTGCGCGATCGGCTCGGTCGCGGGCACAGCGTTTGAGGCCTGGATGATGGAGCATCGGACTACGCGCGGCATTGGGCGGCAACTCCCGGCGGAAAGGGGTCTGAGCTATAGACGTTATCGCACCGAAACAAGCTTGGGCAAGTGCGCCCAATTGGATTTAAAGCACTTCCTTCCAATTGTGTTCACGGGATGAACGAGATGGGAGCGTGCAGGCGGACGAGGAAGTTCGGCAGAGGATGTCAGTACGGGATCTTGTTGGGGGACGGCGATCCATGCGGCGAAGCTGGCCCAGGCCTCATCGCGCAGGAATTGCACCTGGGGGATCGAGCGGTGGGCTGGGTCCTTGCGGAATTCGTCGTAGATGGATGGAGTCGTCGAAACCAGCCCTGGCCGCGTCTTCGGCAGCGGCGCCGTAGAAGACGGCGTCGAGGCGCGCCCAGTAGGAGGCGGCGAGGCACATAGGGCATGGTTCGCAACTGGTATAGAGCTGACAGCCCGCCAGCGAGAAGGTGTTCAGCGCCTTACATGCGTTGCGAATTGCGGTGATCTCGCCGTGGGCGGTTGGGTCGTTGGTCGTTACCACCACGTTCACGCCTTCGGCGATCACTTTACCTTCGCGAACAATGAGCGCGGCAAATGGTCCCCCTTTGCCGGAGGTGACGTTGCTGGTGGCAAGCGCGATGGCCTGGCGGAGGAAGTCGAGATCGGGTTGTTGCGGCATGGGGATTGTCTTTGGTGCTTGCGAAGGTAAAGTAAACACAGTATGGCACATGCTTTGCGATCTACCCGGGTCCTGACGGGAGGTAGCCTCAGGGCCGCCACGCTCGTCATTGAAGGCGAGAAGATCGCTGCGGTTCAGGCGTGGAATGACGTCAGAGGGATAGCGGAGCTCAAAGACTTTGACGACCTGGTGTTGTTTCCGGGGCTTGTCGATTCGCATGTGCACATCAACGATCCGGGCCGGGATTGGGAGGGTTTCGACACGGCAACGCGCGCAGCCGCTGCGGGAGGCGTGACCACGCTTATCGATATGCCGTTGAACTGCATTCCGGAAACCATCAATGCCGGTGCGCTGAGAGCGAAACGAGCGGCAGCCGAGGGAAGGACGTGGGTGGACTGGGCTGCCTGGGGCGGCGTGGTGCGGGGAAACGCGGATGACTTGCCGGGCCTGGTTGCGGCCGGTGTGCCGGGATTCAAGTGCTTCCTGATCGATTCGGGAATCAGCGGCTTCAAATGGGTGGACGAATTCGATCTGAGGACGGCGCTAAAGAAACTGCGGGGAACGGGACTGCCTCTTCTGGTACATGCGGAGGTGGCAGGACCTATCGATGAAGCGATACTCGCACTGCAGATGACGCCTTCGGGATGGCGGCGTTACTACGCATTTCTTGCTTCGCGGCCGCAGATGGCTGAATCGGATGCGATTGCGCTGTTGTTCCGCCTGGCGGAGGAATTTCGAACGCCGATTCACGTGGTGCACCTGTCGAGCGCGGGAGAGACTCTGGACCTGCTGAAATCTGCGCGAATGCGGGGACTCCCGGTGACGGTGGAGACGTGTCCACACTACCTGTGGTTTGCCGCGGAAGACATTCCGGATGGCGCGACGGAATACAAGTGCGCCCCGCCGATACGGAGTTCTGAGAATCGTGAGGGATTGTGGCAGGCGCTGGAAGACGGGCTTATCGACATGGTGGCCACCGATCACTCGCCCTGTCAGCCGGCGATGAAGCGGCTGGAAGAAGGCCGCTTCGATCAGGCGTGGGGAGGAATCGCGAGCCTTGGGTCTGGCGCTTCCGGTGATGTGGACGGCACTTGGCCAGCGCGGCTTCGATACAGCGCAATCGGCCGAACGGATCGGCAAGTGGATGGGCTCCGGGCCGGCGCGTCTCGCAGGCCTGACGGGCTGCAAGGGCGTGCTGGCTCCAGGCGCCGATGCCGATGTGGCTGTCTTCGACCCGGATGCAGCGTGGACCGTCACGAAAGACGATCTGCATTTCCGGCATAAGATATCGCCGTATCTCGGTGCGGAGTTACGCGGCCGCGTGCGAGAGACATGGCTGCGCGGCAAAAGGGTCTTCTGCAATGGGCATTTCGAGAGCAAACCCCAGGGGCGAGAGTTGGCGAGAACGTGAGCGATCGCGCGAAGAGAGCCATCGAAACCTGCCGGTCGATTGCGGGCATGAGCGAAGAGGCGGGCGGAACGACGCGCCGGTTCCTCACGCCGCCGGTTGGCGACGTGCATCGATTGCTGGAGTCGCGCATGAAGGCGCTCGGCATGACGGCGCACATCGATGCGGCGGGCAATTTGCGCGGGCTCTGGAAACCGGAGGGTGAGAGGCGGGGGCGAGTTCTAATTGGTTCGCACATTGATACCGTGCCCAATGCCGGGGCCTTTGACGGCGTGCTCGGAGTTGTACTCGCGCTCGAACTAGTGGAAGTTGCGAAAACGAATTGTTTGCCGCTGGGGCTAGAAGTCGTCGCCTTCTCGGAGGAGGAAGGAGTTCGGTTCGGAATACCCTTTATCGGGAGCCGGGCAGTTGCGGGCCGCTTCGATCTTTCGATTCTGGAACGGAAAGATGCGCAAGGGACGACGGTGAGGCAGGCAATCGAGAACTTCGGCCTCGATCCTTCGCGGATCGCAGATGCTGTGGCGGATCCGGCGACGGCAGGGTACTTTGAAATTCATATTGAGCAGGGACCGGTGCTGGAAGCGGAGAACCTGAGTGTTGCAGCGGTTACGAGCATCGTAGGCCAGTCACGGTTTGAGCTTGCGTTCACCGGGCACGCCAATCATGCCGGTACAACCCCGATGCATTTGCGCCGGGATGCACTGGCCGCCGCGGCGGAGTGGATTGGCAGGGTGGAATCGCTAGCTCGAAAGACCGATGGACTTGTGGCCACGGTGGGAAAGATGAGCGTACTGCCCAATGCGGGCAACGTTATCGCGGGCCGCGTGGAACTGAGTCTCGATGTCCGTCATGTCGATGACAGGGTTCGCAGGAGCGCGCAGGACGAACTCCTGGAAGGGGCCGAGGCGATCGCAAGCGCGGAGGAGCTTGCAGTTTGAGTCGGCGAAGAAGATGGACGAGCCCTCGGCGCCGATGGACGAGCGGCTCACCTCGTTTTTGACGGACGCGATGGAAGGGGCGGGATATGCGGTGAAGACGATGCCCAGCGGCGCAGGACATGACGCGATGATCCTGGCCGGCCGCATGCCGACGGCGATGCTGTTTCTGCGCAGTCCCGGCGGGCTAAGTCATCATCCTGATGAGGCGGTGCGAGAAGAGGATGTCGAGGCGGCGCTGCGCGTCGGGGAGAAGTTCCTGGAGCGCCTCGCGGCAGAGGTTCGTTAGAATTCCAACACACGATTCCCATCGCGAGGTCACGATTGCATCCTCTCGGCTCAACTCGAAGCAGTCTCAAGCCAGATCATCTTCTGCAGACACCGGACACTTTTGTACGCATTCCTCTGCCGGGCGCGAGCGGAGTGGATTGTATTGTTCACGCCGGACCGCAACTGGGTGCGGACTTCAGCCAGATCACAGCCGAGTTTTCCGAAGGAGGAGCGCTCGGGCCGGCGGCCGCGCAGCGTTTCGTATACGTGCTCAGCGGAGAATTGGAGATGACGGCCGGCGAACAAAAGCATTTGCTCGGTCCCGGGGGATACGCCTATCTGCCGGCGGCGGCAGATCACCGGTTGACGGCGAAAACAGCGGCCAGGGCTGCCGTTATCGAAAAGCAATATAAGCCGCTACCGAATGCCGCGGCTCCTGCTGTTGTGATTGGCAACGAGCTCTCGGTCGCGGAAGTGCCGCTGATGGGCGATGCATCTCTGCGCGTTCGTTCGCTGCTTCCGGATAGCGATGCGTTTGATTTTGCCGTGAACACGATGACCTACGATCCCGGCGCGGGCCTGAGCATGGTTGAGATTCACGTGATGGAACACGGGCTGCTGATGCTTGAGGGCGGGGGGATCTACCGGCTGGGCGATTCGTGGTATCCGGTGGAGGCCGGCGACTTTATCTGGATGGCGCCTTATTGCCCGCAGTGGTTTGGAGCGCATTGGCAAGAAGCCCGCGAAGTACCTGATCTACAAGGATTGGCGGCGCCACCCGCTGGGAGCGTTGAAGATGGAGACTCGTCCGGCGCTGACGATTGACAGGCTTATCGCTGAGTTGAACGACGCTTGCACGAATTTCCGAGGCGGAGCCGCCTGTCGTAACGCGCGTCGTTTTCAGCGAGGCCGATCTGCGCGCCCGCGCCTACGTCAAGAATCTTTGTCACGAAGCAGGGCTGGAGGTCAGCGAAGACGCGATCGGCAACACGTTTGCGCGCTGGCAAGGAAGCGAGGCGGATCTTGCTCCCATAGGGACCGGGTCGCACATCGATGCGATTCCGAATGCGGGGCTGTATGACGGATGCGTCGGGGTGCTGGGCGGGCTTGAGGCGATTCGAGTGCTGCAGCAGCTCGGATTCAAACCTCGCCGCTCCATCGAGCTGGTGATTTTTACGGCGGAGGAGCCGACGCGGTTCGGCATTGGATGCCTGGGAAGCCGCATGATGGCAGGGGTGCTTTCACCTGAACAGGCGCGGGCGCTTCGCGACAAGGACGGCCGCAGCCTTGATGAGTTGCGCAGCGCGGGCGGATTCACGGGCTCTCTGGAATCTGTTGCTTTGGCGAAGGGGCGGTTTCACCAATTCATTGAGCTGCACATCGAGCAGGGCCCAATTCTCGAGCAGGAGGGTCTCGATCTCGGGCTGGTGACGCACATCGCGGCGCCGGCGAGCATGCGCATCCTCATCGAAGGCGAAGGCGGACATGCGGGCGGCAGGCTGATGCCGGGACGAAAAGATGCGCTTGCAGCGGCGGCAGAGCTGGTGCTCGCGCTTGAGGCTGCCGCGAAGTCGACCGGCGCGATCGACACTGTGGGCACGGTTGGAGTGTGCGAGGTGTTTCCGGGCGCTGTGAACAGCATCCCTTCCCGCGTGCGGCTCGAGACCGACATTCGCGACATCGATGCCGCAAGGCGCGACAGCGTGATTGATGCCTTGAGAGCGGCATGCACAGAGGTTGCGGGGCGGCGCGGGGTTTCGATCACAGACCGAGATGATCAACGCCGATCCGCCGGCAGCCTGCGATCCCGCAATTCTCGACGCATTGGAGGAGGCTGCGAAGGGCGCGGGCAAGAGCTATAAGCGGATGGTCAGCCGCGCTTATCACGACTCGCTTTTTATGGCGCGCATTGCTCCGGTTGCGATGCTGTTCATTCCCTGCCGCGGCGGGGTGAGCCATCGGCCGGATGAATATGCATCGCCGGAGTGGATCGGGAGCGGTGTTCATGTGCTTGCGCGCACCCTGGCCTCACTTGCCTCGTAGCCGGCGACTTTGAAAGTTGATCGCGCCGATGTATGCTATGCGTCAACCCGTACGGCGATTCGCACTTCCCCAAGATGAACGCGCCTGCGAAAACTCGCATCGTCGGCACCTCCGTCCCCCGTAAGGAAGGCGTGGACAAGCTGCGGGGATTGGCGCGCTACATCGATGACATCGAGCGGGACGGGATGTGGCACGGAGCCACGGTGCGGAGCTCAGTTCCCCGCGCGCTGATCCGGTCGATCGCGTTCGACCGGACAATCGACTGGAGCGAATTCGCAATCGTCTCGGCTGCGGATATTCCTGGGGAGAACCATATCCAGATGATCGTGGCCGATCAGCCATGTCTCGCGGACGGCCGGGTGAACCACTGCGAGGAAGCCATCCTGCTGATCGCGCATCCCGATAAACACAAGGTTCGCGAAGCAGTGAGTGCCGTGCACATCGAGTACGAACAGTTGACTCCGGTCTTCACCATTGAAGAGAGCGAGAAGCAGCAGACCGTGATCTGGGGCTCGGACAACTGTTTCAAAAGCTTTCTTCTGGAAAAGGGCGATGTGGATTCCGCGTGGGCAAATGCGGCTCATATCGTTGAAGGCGAATACCGCACCGGCGCACAGGAGCATCTGTACATCGAAAACAACGGGGTGATCGCCGAGTACGACGCGGAGAGCGGCGTTACGGTGTGGGGATCGCTGCAGTGCCCGTTTTACGTGCACAAGTCGTTGCTGCCGGTTTTCGATCTGCCAGCGGAGAAGGTGCGCGTGATCCAGACAGAGACGGGCGGAGCTTTTGGCGGAAAGGAAGACTACCCTTCCGTGATCGCTGCGCATGCGGCGCTGCTGGCGATGAAGTGCGGACATCCGGTGAAGATGGTCTACGACCGAATTGAGGATCTTGCCGCAACCACCAAGCGGCATCCGTCGCGCGTTCGGCATCGCACCGCGCTCGACGCCAACGGCAAGCTGCTGGCGATGGATATCCAGATCGACACGGACGGCGGCGCGTACTCGACGCTCTCTTCCACCGTGCTTTCGCGTGCGACGCTGCACTCGCCAGGGCCTTATGTTTGCCCCAATGTGCGCGTCCGCTCGCATTCGTGGGCTACCAACACCGTCCCATATGGAGCGTTTCGAGGATTTGGCGCACCACAGACCGTTTTTGCGGTTGAGCGGCACATGGATGAGGTTGCCGCAGCCATCGGCATGGACCCGATCGAACTGCGCCGCCGTAATTTCATCCACCAGGGAGAGACCACCGCGACTGAGCAGTTGATGCGTGAGCCGGTACTTCTCGACAAGTTGCTCGATCGCGCGCTGACCGAGAGCGACTACCACTCGAAGCGCGAGCGATTCGCAAAGGAGAATGCGACGGGCGCAGTGAAGCGAGGCATGGGCATTGCGGCGTTTTATCACGGTTCAGGTTTTACAGGATCGGGAGAGCGTTATCTGAATTCGCTTGCGGGCGTGGATGTTACTGCTGAAGGCAAAGTGCGCGTGCTGGTTTCGAGCACCGAGTTCGGCCAGGGCACAAACACGATTCTCACCCAGGTTGCAGCGGAGGCGCTCGGGCGTCGACTATGAAGACGTCATCATGGCGCCGCCGGACACAGGCATCGTTCCCAACAGCGGGCCTACGGTTGCGTCGCGGACAGCGATGATCATCGGGCGACTCATCGAACGTGCGTCATTGCAGTTGATCGATATGCTGCGCAAAGAAGCAGGATTGGCCGCGGAGTTCTCGCGGGAGGAATTCTTCGCGGCGTGCAAGCGGCTTCGGCTTGCGCGCGGCGAGGTGGTTTCTCTCAGCCGCTACGAAGCTCCGCCGGGCATCTACTGGGACGATCAAAAGTATCGCGGCGAAGCGTATCCGGCGTATGCGTGGTCAGTGCATGTCGCCCAGGTAGCGGTCGACACCGTCACCTACTCGGCTGAAGTTGAGGAGTTCTGGTCAGTGCAGGAAGCGGGACGCGTGATCCACCCGGTCCTGGCCACGGGGCAGATAGAGGGCGGAATCGCACAGGGAATCGGCTATGCGCTCTATGAGAAGGTGGTGCTGCAGAACGGCCGCATGGCGAACAACCAGATGACCAACTACATCATGCCTACCGCAGAAGATGTGCCGCCGATTCATGTCTTCTGGGAGGAACTTCCCTTCCAGCACGGAGGCTTTGGCGCGAAGGGCATCGGCGAATTGCCGCACGACGGACCTGCGCCGGCGATCTTGAATGCGATCAGGGATGCGACGGGCGTGAGCTTCAGCGCCATCCCGCTGCTGCCTGAAGATCTCTTCGAAAAGCTTCATGCGCTGAAGGCGATCGAGGAGCCGGCAACCGCATGAGCAATGGATCCTCCATCATTCGACTCGACGTGAACGGCGAGAGGCGCGTGGTTTGCGTTCCACCGATGAAGCGGCTGCTGGATGTACTGCGAGAAGATCTGCACCTCACGGGCACGAAGGAGGGCTGCGGCGAAGGAGAGTGCGGCTCCTGCTCCGTTCGCATGAACGGGGAGCTGGTGAACAGTTGCCTTGTTCCGGTGCTTCAGGCGGATGGGTCGAGCATCGAAACTGTCGAAGGGCTGGAGCGCGATGGAGTTCTGCATCGTTCTGCAGCAAGCCTTTCTCGATTGCGGCGGCGCGCAATGCGGCATCTGCACTCCGGGCATGCTGATGGCCGCAAAGGATCTACTGGCGCGCAATCCTCAGCCCAGTGTGGCTGAGATTCGCGAAGGGCTTGCCGGGAATCTCTGCCGTTGCACTGGCTTCATGCGGATCTTCGAATCCGTTCTCTCCGCCGCCGCACGCAATGAGGGCACGCATGCGCGGTAATGCGGAGGAACACGAGCTGGTCGCACCGGGTTCTCTTCCAGCGGTGCTCGATCTTATCGCGTCGGCGCCGGGAGAATGGACTCCGATTGCCGGCGGAACCGAGCTGATGGTCGCGTTCGCGGCGGGACGCCTGAGCGCGGGCAAGCTCGTCAGCTTCTGGGGCCTCGAAGAGCTGCGATTCATCGACACACAGGCAGAGAAAGTTGTGATCGGAGCGGGAACAACATTTACCGATCTGCGAGCGGAAGCAATTGTTTCGGCCGAGTTTCCTCTCCTTGCTCGATCGGCCAGCTGGATTGGATCGATCGCCAACCAGGCGAGGGCAACGATTGGGGGCAATCTTGTGAATGGATCTCCGGCAGCGGATTCATCACCGGCCCTGCTGGTGTATGACGCGGAGATTGAGCTGATCTCCGTGCGAGGGAGAAGGCGCGTACCGTATCAGCAGTTCCATACCGGGTATAAGCAGAATGCGATGACCGCGGACGAACTGATGTTGGCCGTGCACCTGCCGCGACGGTTTTCGGGGCACAGGCACTATATTCGCAAGGCGGGAACCCGGCGCGCGATGGCGATTTCGAAGGTCGCACTGGGAGGAACAGCAAGGATGAAAGACGGAGCCATCGACGAGATCCGACTGGCCGCCGCCAGCCTTGCGCCTTATCCGGTGAGGCTTTACAAGACCGAAGCTCGCCGTTGCCGGCAAAGTGCCGGGCGAGAAAATCATCGAAGCGGCGCGGCTGGCTCTTCTGGCGGAAGCACAACCCATTGATGACATCCGGTCGAGTGCGCAGTATCGGAAACACGTTGGCGCCAATCTTCTCGAAGAATTTCTGCGAAGTCTGAACGCGGAGCCGAGTGAGGGATGAATTCCATACTGGAAGAATGGAACCAGACAGATGAGGGAACCGCAATCGCGGAGATGATGGCATGCTGCGGATCGCGACGCTGGGCGGCGCAGATGGCGGCTCTACGCCCGATTGCGAATGTGGCGGCATTGAGCGAGGCTGCGGATGGCGCGTGGGCCGCGATGGGAGAGTCGGACTGGCTGGAGGCATTCGCGCACCACCCACGCATCGGTGAGCGCAATGCGATGGCGGCAATTGGAACATTCCAGTGCGTGGTCACAAGAAGAGCAGAGAGCGCGCCAGATCTGCTTCAAAAGACGTAATGCAGGAACTCAGCCGAAAAGAACGCTCAGTACGAAGAGAAATTCGGATTTACCTACATCGTGTGCGCCACCGGGAAAACCGCAGACGAGATGCTGGCGATTCTCGAACGCAGACTACGCAACGATCGGGTGGCAGAATTGAGAGAAGCAGCCGAGCAGCAGCGTCAGATCATGCAGATTCGCCTTGGAAAGTGGTTGGTGTCATGAGCAAGATTTCGACGCACGTACTCGATACGGTACTCGGTAAACCCGCGGCCGGGATGTTGATCCGGCTCGAACGGCTGTTAAGTCCTGCAGGCTCGTCCAGAGAAGGCGCCAGCGGCGAAACACAATGGATCACCAATTCGACCGGCAAAACAGACGCAGACGGCCGGTGCAATGCAAAATCAGACGCGGCACCGGGGGTTTACAGGCTGACATTCCAGATTGGAGCCTATCTGAAGGTCCTTGGCCGAAACAGCATCTACCCTGAGGCTTCAATCACGTTCGAGTGTGATGGCATTTCGCATTATCATTTGCCGCTGCTCCTGAGCGACAACAGCTATACGACTTACAGGGGAAGCTGACAGATGGCACGGCTGGGTGAGAATCGCTATGGCAAATCGCGGGTGCGCCTGTCGCGCATAACCCGCGCAGGAGATCGGCACGAGTTCAACGAGTGGACGGTGCGTGTGCTGCTGCACGGCGACTTTGAGAGCAGCTTTGCGGAGGCGGATAACAGCAAGATTCTGCCCACCGACACGATGAAGAACACCGTCTACTCGATCGCGCGCGATTCTAAAGCGGCCACCATTGAAGACTTTGCGATGGAACTCGGCAACTACCTGCTAAACAACAACGCACAAGTCTCCAGAACAAGCGTCGAGATTGAGGAGAAGAGCTGGGGACGCCTCAGCGTCGATGGTCAGCCTGCAGCTACCACGTTCAAATTGGGGGGTCCGGAACTGCAGACGACGCTCGTGGAACGTGAAAGGAACGGCGGCTGGGTTGTCACTTCCGGCGTGGACGGGCTGACGATTCTGAAGACCACAAACTCTGCGTTTACCGGCTACATCAAAGACCGGCTCACCACTTTGAAGCCCGCGACTGATCGCATCCTGGGAACCTGCGCGACGATCCGGTGGGACTATATTTCTCCCGGCCAGGATTTCGCCGAGGTGCGAGCACGGATCGTCGCCTCATTGCTCAAGGAGTTTGCCGGGCACGAGAGCATGAGCGTGCAGCACACACTTTTCGACATGGGCAAGGCGGCGCTCAACATCGCTCCCGAGATCGCGCGTATCCATCTGGCAATGCCGAATCTTCACCATCTGGTGGCAGATCTCACGCCGTTTGGGCAGGACAATCCGAACCACATCTTTGTGCCTATTGACGAGCCCCACGGGTACATCGAGGCAACCATTGAACGCTGACTTCTAGCGGAGGTCCGGCAAGATCCTCCGGGCGATCGATATCGATTTCGCCGCCTTCGAGCGGCACCTCAATGACCGGCCATCGGGACTTCGCAAGCAGACCGCGCGCGCCCTTGTCGCCGTGAAGGGCGCATAGATCCGCAACAGCCGAGCGTGGAAAGATTGCCGGAATTCCCCGAGCCGCAGCGTAGATTGACGCAATCGCCGTCTCTTCTGTGATTCCGGAAAACGCGTTGATCATCTTGCGCAGATGTTCCGCGGTGACCCGGGGCTGGTCGCAGGTCATCAAGAGAAGTCCCGAGGCTTGCGGAGCATCTCGTTCGACTGCAGCGACGCCGGCGCGAACCGAGCTTGCCAGGCCTTCCTGCCAATCGTCGTTGATCACGATCGCCACATTTCGAAGATCCACCTGGCTTTCGATCAACCCGCGATGCGCGCCAAGCACAACAACGACCGGCGACGCCCCGGCATCACTGGCGATGCGGATGGCACGCTGGAGCAGCGGCTCTCCCTCGATCAGGATCAACTGCTTGGGCTGGCCCAGCCGGCTGCTTGAACCCGCGGCGACGATGATGGCTGCGACGCTGCTCATCGGCACCAGTCTAGCGCGTGAATCAGGGCTGCGTGTCCGTGTCGGGCTGGAGAACGAGGAGCAGCACGATGCCAATGATGGCAAACATGCGAAAGGCCGCCTGCTGGCCGTTCCACGCCACGGATTGCCACATCATGAACCACTCGCCGCCCACTTCGAGGAACGCAACCAGCCACATGAGGAGAGAAACGGTCAAGGCGATCACGGCCATGCGCTTTTTTGCATTGAACTCGTTCGCTGGACAGCGCACCGCGCGGAGCAAGTTGGCCGCGGCCCACCAAGTGAGCACCATGCTTGCGATCTCCCAGGCAATGATCATCCAGTAAGACGCGAGGTGTATGCCCGGGGAATGGATGGCTCGCCACATGCCGTGGTTTCCAGGGAAAGTCGAATCCATGAGGAGCACGTGGCGAACGAATTGGTAGTTTGAATCGAAATCGGTGAGATTCCCGAACACTACGAGGGTGTAATCGGCAGCGATGGCTGCGAGCAGCAGGATTTTAGCCCATCGAGTGATCATGAAACGCCGCGGCTCTTGTTGAGCCACTCGCGGGAGTTCCAATCGGCGGAGATTGCGCCGAGACTGTCGAAGCGAATTCGGGGATCGTCCGACTGAACGAGGATCAGGAGTCTTCTGCCGAAGAGCATGTGATAGCGAACTGCCCTGGCAAATATGTTGAGCACAACCTCAGCGAGATCGCTGACCTTCGTCTCGGAGGTCTGGTCGTCTCTCGCGAACTGATCGTAGTGATGAAAGACAAGAGCGGTTCCTCCGCTATCGGGTACGGTCAGGTCGCTCCAGAGGGCATCGTTCAGCGCGTTCAGGTTTTTCCCGTAGTAGTAGGGGAAGGAAAGCGCGAACCGGAGAGCATCGTGCATCTGCTCTTCACTGTTCCACTTGGCCGCGTCGAATTCGAAGATGTTGTAACCGTTCGAATCGAGCCAGCTCAAGTCCATTTTGAGGGCTTCAGGCCGCCAATAGACGGCGACTCCGCCATCGCGGAGAATGATCCAGTCGCGGCGCTGATCGTTCGCTTCCTCTGAAGTAAAAACTGCCATGGCAATGGAATTATAACTATCGTAAACTCCGCGCTACCGGCAATCGGCCCCGGCAGCTTGTTGCGCCGGAGGCCTACAATTGCGCCATGGATGAACAGCCCTCGATTCGCGAAGCGCGGACAGCTCTGGCAAATGGGAGCACCGATCCGGTTGCGCTCGCCGAACGAGCGTTGCAGCGCGCCAATCGCAACAAGGGCAGAAATACGTACCTGTGGCGTGATCCCGCGTGGACGAAGAGCGAGGCAGATCGAGCCGCGGCGGTTCCGCGAGGCGAGGGCGGGCGGTTCGGCGATGGGAGAAGCGATCTGTGGGGCATTCCCGTTTCTGTCAAAGACTGCTTTGATCTCGCGGGGGCACCCACCAGCTGCGGAGTGCGGTTGTATCGCGATCTCAACGGTGTTGCGAGCCATGACTCGTGGCTGGTGGAACAATTGCGCAACGGCGGCGCGGTAATCACCGGCAAAACGCACCTTCATCCGCTGGCCTACGGGATCACCGGCGAGAACCCGGAGTTCGGCGATTGCGAACAGCCGGGCAAACCCGGAGCGCTTACAGGAGGATCGTCGAGCGGCGCCGCAGCGAGCGTGCTGGAGGGCTCTGCCATGGCGGCGATCGGGACGGACACCGGCGGCTCTGTGCGAGGACCTGCGGCGCTGTGCGGCCTGGCAGGTTATCGAGCGTCCATCGGCAGGGGCGACTGGCGCGGCGGCGCGCACCTGGCGCAATCGTTCGATACCATGGGCTGGCTTTTTCGCGACCTCGAAGACGGGCCGCTCCTCGCAAAGACTTTCGCGCCGGGCAGAGTTCCGGCAATTCGGGAGTTCAAGAAATTCGCGGTGGTCCACAACGATTTTCTGCACGATTGCGAGGCGGAGATCGGTGCAGGCTTGCGGGCCGTTGTGGACGAATTGCAGGCACTCGGCCTCAGGAGCACAACGATTGATGTGGGCTGGTGGCAGGAGTCGTTCGAGATCTTTGCCCCGATTCAGGCGTGGGAGGCCGCGCGCATCCATGCGGGCCACTTCGACCGGATTCAGCCGGCGATCCGGGAACGGCTGGAGTGGGGCGCGCGAATTTCGGACGCCGAGATATCGATTCTGAGGCAGCGACACGCGGAGTTCCGGTCGCGCGTGGATGCATTGTTTCAGGAGCACGAGCTGATTCTGTCTGCCGGCTTCGCCGGTTGGGCGCCTGGGTGCCGGAGCGGATAACAGCCCGGCGCGCAGCCGAATCCTGCGGTACACCACGCCCTTCAGCCTGGCCGGCGTTCCGGTGGTGACAATTCCCTGCCCTGTTGGAGGGATGCAACTGGCAGCCGCGCGGGAATGCGATGAGAGCCTGCTGGAGCTGACAGCGCTTATTGGAGAGCGGCGCAATCGAGGCTGGAAAGACCTAGATCTGCGAAGCATCGAGAGGGCTGAGGATCAGGTTGGTGATGTTGCTGACGATGGCCTCGAAGGCGAAGCGCGGATCGGCGGAGAGTTTCTTCCAGGCGGGGTCGTTGCGGAAGACGTTCCATTTGGCATCGAGTTCGGCGGAGTCGGCAAAGCTGAGCATGTAGGTGAGATTGGGCATGCGTGGGCCGATCAGGGTGTCGCCGAAGAAGACGGGCTGAAGTCCAGCGTTCTTGAAGATTTCGAACTCGCCGGAGTGGAACATCTGGATCTTCACGATGTGATCGCGGTAGCTGGGGCTCTCGTAGGTGCGGAGCTGGAAGATGCGCTTGCCTTTTGCAGGAGGGGTGATGCGGGGCCAGCCTTCGAAGGCGACCAGGAGGGAAGATTCGACGCGGAGGAATGCAGGCGAGGATGCCGGGGCGCTCCAGAAGGGCTCTGCTGCCTTGACGTAGGTTTCGTTCTGGTTGAGCTCAAGTTCCAGAGCGCCGGCCATAGCGGGGGCCATGATCGGAATGAGAACGTAGAAGGTCGGCGTCTCAGGCCCGATATCGAGGCGGAAGGCGCCGATGGGACCGTTTTTGCCTGCCAGAGCGGGGATGAGGGCCTCGCTGATGTACTTCTCGGTCATCGCGGTTTGCGGGCCGGACTGCAGAAGGTATCGGCGGAGTTGATAGAACTGGCGCGGGCGAACCATTTCGGATGTCTGGGCGGGGGCATCGGAGCCGAGGGCGAGGGCAGAAGAAGCTAAAGTTCCAGCCAGAAATTCGCGACGGCGCATGCGGTCCTCCTGTGAGGGGTCTATTCTTCGCCGATGTCTTCGTTCCAGATTTCGGGGTGTTCGGCGATGTAGCTCTCGAGGAGTTGGCGGCAGTCCTGATTATCGAGGTCGATGACCTCAACGCCGTTCTCGCGGAGCCAATCGACGCCGCCGGCAAAGGTGCGGCTCTCGCCGACGATGACTTTGCCGATATGGAATTGCCGGATCAGGCCGCTGCAATACCAGCAGGGGGCGAGGGTCGTGACCATAACGAGGTCGCGATAGCTACGCCTGCGGCCTGCGCGGCGGAAGGCGTCGGTTTCGGCGTGAATGCTGGGGTCGCCATGCTGGACGCGGCGGTTGTGTCCCCGGCTGACGAGTTCGCCGGAGCGGGTGAATAAAGCGGCGCCGATGGGGATGCCGCCCTCGGCACGGCCAAAACGGGCCTGGTCGAGAGCGACTGCCAGCATCGATTCGTGCAGGTTCTTTTCTGAAGACATTGCCGAAATGATGATACGGGAAGAAATCGCGGGGAGCTTCGAAATGCATTGGGCTGGTCGGTCTCGAATTCGGAATGCAGAGCCTGAGCTTTTGTTAAGAATTGTTAAGCACGGACCGAGATGCTGTCGACGGGGTGGCTCGTTAACTCGCTGAATTGCCGCGAATTGCGCTATGTCTCTCCATTCCAGATTCGCGGAGCGGAAAACAAAAATCCGCCGCTGCCGTTCGAATTTATGCAGCACTGTTGACTTGGCGCGCGCTCTAAGTTGTAGGTTGGGATTTGATGAGAGACGCTGGTTATACGATCCGAAGCATGGCAGAGCGTTGCGGAATGACCGCGCATACTCTGCGCTACTATGAGCGCGTTGGGCTGATTCAGCCGGTTGGACGCGCGCGCAACGGTCACCGCCGCTACTCAGAAGCAGACGAAGCGTGGCTCAACTTTTTGCACTGCATGCGAGCAACAAACATGTCCATCCGCGAGATGCAGCGCTATGCGGAACTACGCGAGCGGGGCGATGCCACTTCTCTTGAACGGCGGAAACTGCTGGAAGACCACCAGGCGGGCATCGCGGAAAAGATTGGCGAGTTGCAGAAGGCGCACGCCCTGCTGACGCACAAGATCGCAAATTACAAGCTGATCGAGGAACGTACTCGGGTGGGCGGTCCGCCGATGGTGGAAGAACCCGCAAATGAACTCGCAACTGCGAGCTAGAAACGTTTGCACAAAAAAAGGGCCCCGGTACCCTGGCCGACCGGTTCATCCATAGAATCATGCGCATCCAAGCTATGTGGGTGCGCCTAACCCCCTTATTCCCAGCTGCAAGGCGAGGGGCGTAGGATATCGTCACGGCGTTTTCCCGCCTCGGCGGTTTCCCTTCTCGAATACGCCGGCGGCCCAATCTAGACCAGCTAGTCCTGTCCCAAGGAGGTCGACCTGTGGCAGACACAATGAACCCGCATTTGAAACATTTGCTTCGGAAGCCAAGTGAGAAAACGGCTGACGAACTTGCACCGGATCAGCAACCCGTGGATCTGGAACCGTTGAAGCCGGAATCGCTGCTCAGGCGCGGATTCAGCCGGCGATCGTTCCTGTCGGGGCTGGGAGCGACGAGCCTCCTGGCCGGGGCGGCTCCGCTGGCGTCGGCTTCGCCGGCAGCGGAATCCGAAGCGCAGGAGCAGGCAGAAGGAAGCGGCACGCTTACCCTCCGCGTGAACGGCAAGGACTACACGCTGAAGAATCTCGACCCGCGGGCAACACTGCTGGATACGCTGCGGGAACGAATCTATTTAACGGGCACCAAAAAGGGCTGCGATCACGGCCAGTGCGGCGCGTGCACGGTGCACGTGAACGGCCGGAGGGTGAACAGCTGCCTCTCCTTCGCCGTGATGCATGAGGGCGACGAGATCACCACGATTGAGGGCATCGGCCAGCCGGGTAATCTGCACGCGATGCAGGCAGCATTTGTGGAGCATGACGGATACCAGTGCGGCTACTGCACGAGCGGCCAGATCATGAGCGCCGTGGCGTTGCTGAAGGAGCCGATTGGGCCGTCGGACGACGACGTCAAGCAGGCGATGTCGGGCAATATCTGCCGCTGCGGAGCTTACACCAACATTCTGGCAGCAGTGAAGCAAGTGCGTTCGCGCGCCTGAGAGAGGAGAGAGCATGGAGACCTTCAATTACATAAAAGCTCCGAGCGTCGAGAAGGCTTTGGCCAGCGCGCAGCAGGCAAAGTTCATTGCGGGCGGCACAACGCTTGTTGACCTGATGAAGCTGAACGTGGAGACGCCGAAGACCCTGGTCGACATCAACCTGCTGCCGCTCGACAAGATCGAGAAGACACCGGATGGCGGATTGCAGATTGGCGCGATGGTTCGCAACTCCGATCTTGCGTGGAATGCGGATGTGCAGAAGTCGTACGCGGTGCTGTCGGAGGCGCTGCTTTCGGGCGCATCGGCGCAGTTGCGAAACATGGCCACAACCGGCGGCAACCTTCTGCAGCGGACGCGGTGCATGTATTTCCGCGAGCCGAGTGCGGGCACTGCGGGTGGGTATGGCTGCAACAAGCGCACGCCGGGTTCGGGATGTGCCGCGATGGACGGATTCAATCGCACGCACGCCGTGCTGGGCACGAGCAATCACTGCATAGCGACGCATCCCTCGGACATGTGCGTGGCGATGGCGGCGCTGGAGGCGGTGGTTCACGTGGAGGGTCCAAAGGGCAAACGGACAATTGCCTTTGCCGATTTTCATAAGCTTCCGGGTGATACGCCACATATCGAGAATGCGCTGGAGCCCGGCGAGCTGGTGACCTACGTCGTACTTCCCAAGCCGGTAGACGGCGCGAAGTCGACGTATCTGAAGCTGCGGGACAGGGCCAGTTACGAATTTGCGCTGGCATCCGCGGCGATTGTTGCGCGCGTTGAAGGTGGACACATCCGTTACATTCGCGTGGCGATGGGCGGAGTGGGCACAAAGCCGTGGCGCTCTCACGAAGCTGAAGCCGCGCTGATGGGCAAGGCGGCAAATGCGGCGGCGTTCAAGGCTGCGGCGGATGCGGCGCTAGCCAAGGCAAAACCGCAGAAAGACAACGCGTTCAAAGTGGAATTGGCGAAGCGCTGCCTGGTGCGCTCGCTGAAAACCGCAACTGCAACCACATAGTTGCATATGGCGAAGGAGTCTTTTATGGCGACGGACACGCTTCCCCACGCGGCAGATATTATTGGCGCGGCGGTGCCTCGCATCGACGGATCGTTGAAGACAAGCGGCACTGCCCGATACGCGGTGGATCACAACTTCCCGAATCTTGCGCACGCTGTCGCGGTGCAGGCGACCATCGGCAAAGGAAAGATTCGGAGCCTGGATACGTCGGCGGCGGAGAAGATGCCGGGCGTGCTGCTGGTGCTGCACCACGGAAAGATCGACGGCGTATATCGCTTTTATCCGCACGAAGCCGATGGCACGATCAGCGAGGCTCGACCGCCGTTCGCCGACGAGAACATTTATTACTGGGGCCAGTTTGTGGCGGCGGTGGTTGCCGAGACGCTGGAGCAGGCGAAAGCGGCGGCGCAGGCAGTCAAGGTGGAATACGATGTCGAGACGCCGGACGTCAATCCGGACCTGAGCGATTTCACGGGTCCACGGCCGGAGAGCTGGAAACGGGGCGATCCCGATAGTGCGCTCGCTTCGGCTGCGGTGACGGTGGATGAGACATACGTCACGCCGGTGGAAACGCACAATCCCATGGAAATGCATGGAACGGTCGCGGTGTGGGACGGCGACAACGTGACGCTCTATGAGTGCACGCAGGGCGTTGTCAACCATCGCATCGTGATGTCAGAGGTGCTGGGAGTTCCGCGTGAAAATGTCCGGGTGATCTCGCGATTTATCGGCTCTGGGTTTGGCGGCAAGCTGTTTCCATGGACGCAATCGTCGATTGCGGCGTCGGCTGCGCGGACGCTGAACCGTCCGGTGAAGATAAGCGTGGACCGGCGCATGATGTTTTCGAATACCGGACATCGCCCACGGACGCAGCAGCGGATACGGCTCGGAGCGACGCAGGATGGCAAGCTCACGGCGATCAGACACGACTTCTTCACGGAGACATCGCAGCTTGACGAGTTCATAGAGCACTGCGGAGAGCAGACGCCTTTTCTCTACAGTTGTCCGAATCTTGTGGTGACGACCGGGATGGTGAAGCGCAATGTTGGCGCGCCTGCTCCGATGCGCGGGCCGGGCGCGGTGCCGGGCTTGTTTGCGCTGGAGTCGGCGATGGACGAGCTGGCAATCAAGCTCAAGATGGATCCGGTTGAGCTGCGGTTGAAAAACGATGCAGAGCGCGACGAAGGCAAGAACCTGCCCTTCTCATCGCGGCACCTGAAGGAGTGCTACACGACGGGGGCGGAAAAGATCGGGTGGAAGAGCCGCACGCCCGAGCCGGGATCCATGCGGCGCAACGGCAAAATTTATGGGCTGGGCGTTGGCGGGGCATCGTGGTCCGCTGCTCGCATTCCCTGCACGGCTACGGTTGAGCTGTGCCCCAATGGGCGCGTTTGCGTCCGCTGCGCAACGCAGGACATCGGAACCGGGACGTACACCATTTTTGCGCAAGTGGTGAATGCTGTCACCGGAGTGCCGCTGGACCGCATCGACGTGTTTCTGGGCGATAGCTCACTGCCCGATGGGCCGACGTCGGGTGGGTCGATGGCTACGAGCGCCGTGCTGCCTGCCGCGACGACGGCGGTAAAGTCCGCGGTCACACGCCTGCTGCATATTGCGGCGATGGTTCCCAATTCGCCATTCCACGGAATGAAACCGGAGAGCCTGGCGTTTGCGAACGGCAAGGTAATGCAGAAGGACGAGCAGCAGCCGAAGGTAGTCGGCGTTTCGATGAGCTCGGGCAGCCAGCTTACCGCCAATGGCGTTCCGTTTGAAGAGGTGCTGAAGCTTGCGAATCTGAGCGGCATCTCGGCGATGGGCAAGACCGCGCCGTCTTTTGATGATCCCAAGGCGAAGCAGTATTCGCTGCACTCGTACGGCTGTCATTTTGCCGAGGTGGAGTGGGATCCGGAGATCGCCCGTCTGCGCGTGAGCCGCGTCGTCTCGGTGTTCGATTGCGGCCGGATCATCAACCGAAAGGCGGGGACGAATCAGATCCTGGGTGCGGCGGTGATGGGCGTGGGCATGACGATGTTTGAAGACACGGTCCACGATTCGCGCACGGGACAGCCGATCAATAACAACTTCGCAGATTACATTGTGCCGACATGCGCCGATCTGCCGGAGCTTGACGTTACGTTTCTCGACTATCCCGACTACATCGTGAACGAGTATGGCGCGCGCGGGATCGGAGAAATTGGAATGGCGGGCGTGGCTCCGGCGATTGCGTCGGCGGTATATAACGCAACAGGAATACGAGTACGCACGCTGCCGATCCGCATTGAAGATTTGCTGAAGTCGAATATTCGCGAGGCGTGACGAAGGGATGCGGGTTGGACTTGAGGGCAAGCAAGAGAAAGAGGCAAGCATGAGCAGTACCGCAGGGATCATTGGACGACCGACGCCGCGGATTGATGGTCCGCTGAAGACGTCGGGAGGGGCGCAGTATGCGGCGGACTTCCACTTTGACGGGATGGTCTACGCGGTGCCGGTGATCGCGGCCATCGCGAGCGGGACTATCCGGACGTTCGACGCATCCGCCGCAGAAAAAATGCCCGGTGTGCTCCTGGTGCTTCATCATGGCAACATCGGTCCGCTGTACCGCACTGTTCCCGGCGACGACAACGCCACCAACTCGGAGGTTCGATCCGCGCTGGAGGATGAAACGGTGCGGCATTGGGGACAGTACATCGGCCTGGTTGTTGCCGGGACACCGGAACAAGCCACGGCTGCGGCCGCCGCGGTACGCGTGGAATATGACGCGCAACCCGCAAAGCTGAGGGCAGGACTGGACGACTATGCCGGGGAACGCAAGAAAGGCAGCAACCGCGGCAGCTTCGAGAGCGCGTTCGCGGCGGCTCCGGTGAAGCTGGACCAGACGTTCATCACCCCGATCGAGACGCATAATCCGATTGAGATGCATGCATCGGTCGCGGTTTGGGATGGCGATCGGGTGACGATGTATGAGACGTCGCAGGGCGTGGTGAACCATCGCGTGGTGATGGCGCAGACACTTGGAATTCCGGTGGAGAACGTGCGCGTGGTCACCCGCTACCTGGGATCGGGATTCGGCGGGAAGCTTTTTCCGTGGCCGCACTGCGCGATGAATGCGGTTGCCGCTCGCAAGCTCAACAGGCCGGTCAAGCTGAGCATTACGAGGCGGATGATGTTCTCGAGCGTGGGTTATCGGCCGCGAACGGAACAGCGCATCCGGCTGGGCGCCTCAAAGGATGGGAAGCTTCTGGCGCTGGGACAGGACTACCTGAACAACACTTCGATACTCGACGACTTTGAAGAGGGCTGTGCGGAGGCGACTCCGTATCTCTACAGTGTCGCGAATCTTTCCATCACCAGCGGGATCGTGCGGCGTAATTTTGGCGCACCGATGTACATGCGCGGGCCCGGAGCCGTGCCTGGCCTGTACGCGCTGGAATCGGGGATGAACGAGCTTGCCGAGGAGTTGCAGATCGATCCGGTAAAGCTCCGCATCATCAACGATGCAACAACGGATGAAGACAAGAAGCAGCCCTTCTCGTCGCGCCACTACCGGGAATGCCTTGAGGTGGGCGCGAAGAAGTTCGGCTGGGAGAAGCGCACGGCTGGTGTTGGTTCGATGCGGCGCGACGGCAAGATTCTGGGCTGGGGAGTTGCGGGTGCGAGCTGGGTGGCGTTGCGACTACCCTGCACGGCCGTGGTTGAGTTTCGGGCGAATGGACGGGTCTCGGTACGCAGCGGCACGCAGGATATCGGCACAGGAACGTACACGATATTCGCGCAGGTGGTGCACGAGAAAACGGGGATACCGCTGGATCGCATCGATGTGATCCTGGGAGACAGTTCCCTGCCCGATGGGCCCATGTCCGGTGGATCGATGGTGACCGGATCGGTGCTGAATGCGATTGCCAATGCATCGAACGAAGCCATGAAGAAGATGGTCGCGCTTTCGACGAATACAGAGGGCTCGCCACTGAAAGGCGCGAAGGCGGAGGAACTGGAGTTTGCCGATGGGCGAATTCGCAAGAAAGATCAGGCCGCCGGCGATCCGGAATTCGCGGACATTCTGCGACTGGCTCGTCTCAACGGATTAAGCGCCGAAGGCAAGACGGTGCCTTCGTGGGAAGATGCGGCAGCGAAGGACAAGTCTCTGCACTCGTATGGAGCGCAGTTTGTCGAGGTTGAGTGGGATCCGGAGATCGCCCGGTTGCGCGTAAGCCGGATCGTCACGGTGATCGATGCGGGGCGCATCATCAATCCCAGTGCGGCTGCCAACCAGATTGCGGGGGCGGCAGTGATGGGCATCGGGATGGGGATGCTGGAGGAAACGATCTACGACCAGCGAACCGGGCAGCCGATCAACGGCAGCTTTGCGGATTACCTGGTTGCGACCTGCGCGGATGCGCCGCAGATCGATGTCACTTTTCTCGACTATCCAGATCCGGCGATGGGCGAATATGGCGCGCGAGGCGTTGGCGAAATCGGACTGGCGGGCGTTGCGGCGGCGATTACCGAAGCAGTGCATCATGCAACGGGAGTGCGGGTGCGTGAATTGCCGGTCAAGATCGAGCACCTGCTGCAGTCGAAAATCCTGGAAGCTTGAGCGAAAATAGGAGTGGATGACGGATCTCGAAAACATTCTTCCACTGTGGCATGAACTGGAGCGAGCAGACGCCGACTACGTTCTCGCGACGGTTGTGGATGTGGAGGGCCCGAGCTACCGCAAACCGGGAGCGCGGATGCTGATTGCCAGAGACGGGCGCCGGGCCGGGACCGTGAGCGGCGGATGCCTGGAAGCTGAGGTGGCGAAGCGCGCGTGGTGGCTGACGGAGGCCGGACCGGTTGTCGGGCGATACTCGACGGCAGCCGACGACGGGGAGATGCCCTATGGCTCGGGATGCGGCGGCGTGGTATTCGTGCTGCTGGAGCGGCGCGAAACCGCTGAACGAGTGCTGCGCGCGCTCGAAGCGGCATTTCATGCGCGGGTGCCGCTGGCAATTGCGACGGTTCTGGACGGGGCGGAGATTGGAAGCCGGGTATTCGCCGGAGCCGCAGTCCTAGAGCATGCGAGCTCGCCCGATCCTCTGAAATCTGCGCTCGACGGGCTCGCGGCGCTGGCGCTTGGGAGAATGCAATCGATCGATCAACGCGTCTCGATTGGCGGAAAACAACTCCGGGTTTGGGCGGACTATCGCGCCGCACGGCCGGGACTGTGGATTTTTGGCGCAGGCGACGATGCGAAGCCGCTTCTCCGGCTGGCGCGCGAACTGGGGTGGTTTGTTGCCATTGGCGATGGGCGCAGCCACCTGGCAACGCGCGAACGCTTTGCTGCTGCCGACCGCATCGAGACGCTTCGCATTGCGGAGATGCCGGGGAACGGCGCCGCGGCTATTGCCGATGTGAAAGCTACGGATTCGGTTGTGCTGGTTACGCACAGTTTTGAGCAGGACTCGCGGATACTCGCCGCACTGCTGGGGCGAGATTTTTTGCCGGCATACCTTGGCGTATTGGGGCCGCAGCGGCGAACACGCGAGGTACTGGCAGAGGCAGCCCGTCTGCTGGGATTGGCAGATACACCGGAACGAGTGGAACAGTGGCTGGCTCAACTGCACGCACCGACCGGGCTGGATGTGGGTGCGGAGACACCTGCGGCAATTGCGCTCTCAATCATCGCCGAGATTCAGCAAACGTTGAACAACGGCTCTGCGCTGCCGTTGCGACAGGTGCGCGCGGTCCGGGCTGCGATGAGCCAGGCCTGAACCATCAGGCGGCGGCTTGCTGCTTCAGATGGGCGTCGAGCACATCGAGGAACTTTGCCAGCCAAGCGGGATGTGCCGGCCACGCGGGGCCAGTGACGAGCTTTCCATCAACCATGGCTTCTGTCATTTCGAGCGACACGAAGGTTCCACCAGCCAGGCCGATTTCCGGCGCACATGCCGGATAGCAGTTGAGCTTGCGGCCCTTGAGTACGCCAGCCGCGGCGAGAAGCTGCGGGCCGTGGCAGAGGGCGGCGATGGGCTTTCCTTCCTTGTCGAAATGGCGCACCAGCTCGAGGACCCTGGGATTGATGCGCAAGTACTCCGGGGCTCGGCCACCGGGAACCACCAGCGCGTCATAGCCGGCGGGGTTCACTTCGTCGAAGGTAGCGTTGAGAGTGAAGTTGTGACCGCGCTTCTCACTGTAGGTCTGGTCGCCTTCGAAGTCGTGAATCGCGGTGCGAACCTGCTCGCCCTTTTTCTTGCCGGGACAAACTGCGTCGACAACATGGCCGACCATCTGCAGGGCCTGGAACGGAACCATGATTTCGTAGTCCTCAACGAAATCGCCGGCCAGAACGAGGATCTTTGCTGATTTCATTCGAAACTCTCCGTAAGGTTATCGGTGAATGTTTTTTCGACCTGAGTGTTCCGAGAGCCCGACCGGGAACGCGCCGGAACGTCAGACACACATGGTATCTGATGGGATTGACGCTACGAAGATGCTTTTGTGAAGGAGCTTGAAGCGTGGGCAAAGTCCATCTGCGGCACGGTATAACCTGAGAGCTGGCATGGCTATATCTCCGAAAGACCTGAACGCCCTGAATGCGCGCATCGTCGCGTGTGATCTCTGCCCACGGCTGCGGGCACACTGTGCGGAAGTTGCGCGGGTGCGGCGTCGCGCTTATGCAGATTGGGAGTACTGGGGGCGGCCGGTGCCTTCGTTCGGGGATCCCGATGCGCGGATACTGGCTCTTGGACTGGCCCCGGGGGCGCACGGTTCCAACCGAACCGGACGGCCCTTCACCGGCGACGGTTCGGGCGACTTCCTCTTCCCGGTGCTCCACGAAGCGGGATTTGCATCGCATCCGACCGCACGCTCGCGGGAGGACGGGATGAGCCTGAAAGGACTTTGGATTACCTCTGTTGTGCGATGCGCACCGCCGGGGAACAAGCCCTCGCCGGAAGAGGTGCGCAATTGTGCGCCGTTTGTTGACCAGGAAATGGCGCTGCTGAGGAACCTGCGCGTCGTCGTTTGCCTTGGCAGAATCGCGTTTGATGGCCTGCTGGCGTATGAGCAACGGCGGGGCGGCTCGATCGTGAGGGCTGAATTTCCGTTTTCGCACGGAGCCGAATTCACCTTGCCGAGCGGGCTGAGAGCAATCGCGAGCTACCATCCTTCGCTGCAAAACACGAATACGGGCAAGCTGACGCGGCCGATGTTTCTCAAGGTCTTTCGCCGCGCGCAGGAACTGGCGGAAGCTTGATACCGCCCGACCGCACGCCCTGTCCCGCTGACCGGCACGGGCTTGCGGGTATCGGTAAGGGGATTCGATACGCTGGATTGAGCCGTGTCGACGGGAGGAAATGGGATGCGAAATGCAGCTGCTAAGCTGTTTGCGTTGGTACTGCTGATGGGAGCGATGGGGGCGCAGGCACAGACGATGAAATCCGACCACTGGTCCACTGCGCAGTTGCTCGAGCGCGCGAAGCATCTGCAGGAACTCGCCGCGAAGGGCGACGGCTCGGCCAGCGAAACGCTGGAAAAGTATCCGCACCACTACACCATGCTGGCCTTCAGGCAGAGCAGCGGCGGGGGAGAGCTTCACCAGAACTTTGCAGACATCTTCTTTATCCTCGACGGGCACGCAACGGTCGTGACGGGCGGCGCGCTCGTTGAAGAGAAACAGACGGGCCCCGGAGAGGCTCGGGGAAAGTCGGTCGACGGTGGGACGCGCCAGGATGTGAAGGCCGGCGATATTGTCCACATCCCGGCAGGCATGCCTCACCAGACAATCGTGGCGCAAGGCGACACGGTGACTTACTTTGTGATCAAGGTCGAAGAAGCAAGATGAAGGTCAGGCCCTCGAGGAAGGGGCTTCTTTGGCAAGCATGACACCCAGGGCGCAACTTGCCATCCTTGCCAGTTCGCCGTCGGCCCGGCTGGTGAGAACGACCGGAACTCTGGCTCCAACCACAACCCCGGCGGCTAACGCACCCGCGAGGTATTGAAGTTCCTTGAAGAGGATGTTCCCGGCCTCAAGATTGGGGACCATCAGAAGGTCTGCGTCGCCAGAGACCCTGGATTTGATTTTCTTGATACGCGCGGCATCGCTGGAGATGGCATTGTCGAAGGCGAGGGGGCCGTCGACGATGGCTCCGGTAATCTGGCCGCGGTCGACCATTTTGCACAGGGCTGCGGCGTCGAGGGTGGATGGGATTGCAGGGTTTACCGACTCGGTCGCGGAGAGAATCGCCACCTTCGGGGTGTCGATCTCGAGCGCCAGCATCATGTCGATCGCGTTCTGCAGGATGTCGATCTTGGTTTCGAAGTCCGGCTGAATATTGACCGCGGCATCTGTGACAAAGAGCGGCTTGTGATAGGAAGGAACATCCAGGGCAAACACGTGGCTGATGCGGCGGCCAATTCGCATACCGCCTTCCCGCGAGACTACAGCGCCCATGATTTCGTCGGTGTGCAGCGAACCCTTCATGAGCATCTGCACTTCGAAGCTTTTGGCCAGTTCGACAGCCCGAAACGCCGCCGAGCGGCTTTGTTCCACGTTGACGATGGGGGTGGTGCCGAGGTCAAGCTGCATCCGCTCGGCGAGTTTGCGAATTTCTTTTTCCGGACCGACGAGCACCGGGGCAATCAAACTGTCTTTGAATGCCTGCATGGCTCCGCCAAGAGAAACCTCGTCGCAAGGCCATACGATGGCTGTCTTCACCGGGGGCTTTGCGTTGGCGCGCTGAATTAATCCCAAATAGTGACGGTAGGGGTTGTTGACGATGAGTTGAGGTGTGGGCAAGGTCGACCACCGGAGTTTCTCGGTCGGCGCAAGCAGATCTGCCTTGCCGGTGAAGATCGACAACCCCGCAGCATTCTTAGCTTCGCAGTCGAAGATGATCTTCCTGGCTGCATCATCCTTGGCGGCAACGTGGACATTTACGAAGATTCGGTCTCCGACGTGTATTCGGTTATGAAACGAGAGGGAGACGCTGGTCAGGGTGCAGCCCGGGCCGGGAATGTTCATGCTGAAGAGGCCCGAGATAAGAGACGCACACCACATGTTCGGTCCAGTCGGAGGGATGCCGCCGGCACGCTGGACGAGTTCGGCGGAATCCAACATGGCATGAAAGCCCGAGATGGAGGCGAAGGCCATGGCGTCATCGGGCGTCAGCACATGCTCGGTAGACGCTGTGTCGCCAATCGATATCTCTTCGTAGGTCTTGCTTTCGATGAAACCCAGATTCATTTGAGACTCCTTCTCGGCTGCGGCGAAATCAGATATGGCCTTCGTGCATCGTAAGATCTACGGGCGGGATGCCAAGTGACTGCAGTCACCCTTGCATTCGATCTGGCGCGGGCTGCTGAGAATTAGAGTAGGACGGTTCCGCAGGAATAGAAACAGCTTTCGATGTGGCGAAGCGGGCAGGAAGAGCCCGAGGCCCGTGTGGATGTTGGCTGGCAGTTTTCCCAGTTGAAGATCGTGTATCGACTTGTTAGGCTCGCGGATTCCGGGGAGTATTGTGACGGCGCACCCCTCGTCGCATCGCATTGTGGAGATCTTAACGTTTGAATTCTGTTACAAAGTTCTCGCCGGCCGATGGAGCCGCCTGAAAGACTGCTTGTAAGCATTGAGAAACGAGGAGATCTATGCAACTGGGAATGGTTGGACTTGGCAGGATGGGCGCTAACATGGTGCGCCGTCTCATTCGTGGCGGGCACGAATGCGTTGTCTTCGACATGTCGGCGAAGGCAGTAGAGGATCTGGCGAAGGAGAAAGCGGTGGGATCCTCTTCTCTCGCCGAGATGGTCAAGAAGCTGAAGGCCCCGCGCGCGATCTGGTTAATGGTTCCCGCCGCCGTGGTGGACAAATCGATCGCCGATATTCTTCCTCATCTTGAAGCCGGCGACATTCTCATCGATGGCGGCAACTCTTATTACGTTGACGACATTCGTCGCGCTAAAGAGCTTGCGGCAAAGGGCATTCACTACGTCGACGTCGGCACGAGCGGCGGGGTATGGGGACTGGAACGCGGCTACTGCATGATGATCGGCGGGGAGGATGAGGTCGTGAAGCACCTCGATCCTATCTTTTCCTGCCTGGCGCCGGGGATGGGAAATCAGATTCCGCGAACACCTGGCCGCGAAAAACTTGGCGGTACCGCAGAACAGGGATACCTGCACTGCGGACCTAACGGCGCGGGACACTTTGTGAAGATGGTTCATAACGGCATCGAGTACGGCATCATGGCCGCTTACGCCGAAGGCCTCGGAATTCTGAAGTCGGCCAATGTGGGCAAGAAGACCCACGAGGTCGACGCCGAGACGACTCCCCTTCGCGATCCCGAACACTACCAGTACGACCTGAACCTCAGGGACGTTTCCGAAGTATGGCGGCGTGGGAGCGTGATTGCATCGTGGTTGCTCGATCTGACAGCGAGCGCGCTTGTAGAGGATCAGGAACTCAAGCAGTTTGCCGGACGGGTCTCCGACTCGGGCGAGGGACGGTGGACGATCAAGGCAGCGATCGACGAGGCGGTGCCGGCACACGTGTTGACGTCGGCACTCTACGAGCGCTTCAGCTCTCGGGGCGAAGCCGATTATGCCGACAAGCTGCTGTCTGCGATGCGATTCGGATTCGGTGGACACGTGGAAAAACCCGCCGGCAAATAGTCCTTAAGGAGAGTCGATGGCGAACATACAATCTGACGCCCTTGTTTTTTTTGGCGCGACGGGCGACCTGGCCTACAAGAAGATTTTCCCCGCCCTGCAGGCGATGATCAAGCGAGGCCACCTCGATATCCCCGTCATCGGGGTGGCCAAGGCCGGATGGACGCTGGAGCAAATGCAGGCCCGCGCCAAGGACAGCCTGGAAAAACACGGCGGCCTCGATCCGGCGGCGTGTGCAAAGCTGATCAGTTTGCTACGCTACGTCGATGGCGACTACAACGATGCGGCAACATTCCAGAGGATCCGCCAGGAGTTAAAGGATGCCCAGCATCCTGCGCACTACCTGGCGATTCCTCCGGTTCTTTTCGAACAGGTCGTTCAGGAGCTGGTCAATTCCGGCAGCAGCAAGGGGGCCAGGATTGTTGTCGAAAAACCATTCGGCAGAGATCTTGCGTCGGCACAGGAACTGAACCGGGTGCTGTTGAGCGCGTTCAAAGAGTGCGACGTGTTCAGGATCGATCACTACCTGGGCAAAAAACCTGTTCACAACATGCAGGTTTTTCGATTCGCAAACACATTCTTCGAAGCATTCTGGAATCGCACGTTCATCGAAAGCGTGCAGATCACGATGGCTGAGGATTTCGGCGTCCAGGGCCGCGGTGCTTTCTATGACGCAGTTGGCACCATTCGGGACGTCATGCAGAATCACCTGTTTCAGGTGCTCTGCAATCTGTGCATGGAGCCTCCGGTGCAGATGGACAGCGAGTCGGTCCGAGATGAAAAGGCCAAGGTGCTGAAGGCGATTCCTTCGCTCACACCGGCGGATATCGTACGCGGACAATTTCGCGGATATTTGAGCGAACCGGGGGTTGCTCCGCAATCGAAAACCGAAACCTTTGCTGTTATGCAACTGCAAGTGAATTCCTGGCGCTGGAAGGGCGTGCCTTTCTATATCCGCGCCGGGAAAAACCTTCCGGTCACCTGCACTGAGGTCCTCGCGAGATTCCGGAAGCCGCCCACCGTGTTGGATGACAACGAGCTTGCCCAGAACCACTTCCGTTTCCGAGTGAGCCCGGACCTGGCGATTGCCATTGGATGTACGGTGATGTCTCCGGGAGACGCCCTGGCAGGCCAAACCGTGGAGATGCTGGGGAGCCGCTCTCCGCGAGCCAATGAAGTGGATGCTTACGAGCGCGTGCTGGGCGATGCGATGGCGGGGGACGCGACTCTCTTCGCGCGACAGGACTACGTCGAAGAGGCGTGGAGAATCGTCGATCCGGTGCTCACAGCGGATACGCCGGCCTATGTCTACGAGCCAAACACCTGGGGACCCGGCGAAGTGAACAGCCTGGTTGCACCGCCGGCAGGCTGGCACAATCCGGTGGCAGCGGTTCAGGAAGAGTTCAGTCTGAATCAGCAATAGAGGCTGCGGTGAGGGGATTCATCTGGAGCGGGAGACCGGGATCGAACCGGCGCTATAGCGTTCCTGTGTTGTTCTGAAACGAGCGAATTCTCAACACTGGCTGGCTTTCGGAGGCGTGCGACCTTCGAGTCGATACCGCCTATCTTCAATATGAAATTCTCTCGCGGTATCCTTGCGCTATGCCCGGTCGTCGCGGAATGAAAAAGCCGTCCAAGACTAAACGCAAACCTGCACCCTATCCCTTCATTCTTGAAGCTCTGGCTCCGCTTGAGCCAGAAGTCAGACCCATGTTCTCTGGCTTCGCTGTCTATGCAGAGGACAAAATCCTGGCCATGCTGAGGGAAAGCCCAAAGCACCCGAAAGACAACGGTGTCTGGCTTGTCTTCTCCGAGACTGCCAATCTTGACGATCCCAGAATTCTTCGAGAATTCCCATCACTCCGGCTCATCGATTTGCTCGGCGGCAAGATCGCTCATTGGAGGCTCATCCCGGCAGACAGCCCGACGTTCGAATCCGAGGCCCTTCACGTTTGCGACCTTCTCCTCAAACGTGACGCGCGATTCGGTCGCGTTCCGCACTCTCGGCAGACCCGAGCAACCAGGCCACGCCGCAGCTGACAATGATGATCCCCACACGGAAAAGCCTTGGGTCACTGACGGGTCGCCGGTGCCGCATGTCTCGAATCCTGATTTGACAACTACTAAGGCGTCTTAGTATTAAGATGTCTTAGTATGAAGAAAACGGACGCACTGCAGGGCTCTCTTGACCTTCTCGTCCTGAAGGTTCTCTCCCGTCAGCCAAAGCTGCACGGCTATGCCCTCATGACGGCAATCAAGCACATCTCCGGCGACATCCTCAACGCCGAGGTAGGCTCGCTTTATCCCGCACTTCATCGGATGGAGGAGACCGGCTGGATCCGCGCCGAATGGGCCGCCAAAGACGCGGGCCGGCGAATCCGTCTTTACCAACTGACCGCAGCCGGCAAAAAACAGCTTGACGCCGAAGTTACCCGCTGGCGCACCGTCAGCTCCGCCATTAATCGCGTCCTGCAGGAGGCTTAGATATGTCGTTCTGGTCGCGCATCACCTACGTCTTCCGCGGGGACCGTCTCAGTAATGAAATCGATGAGGAATTTGCTGCGCACATGGACGAGGCCATCGCCGCCGGTGAGGACCCCATCGAAGTGCGCCGGACCTTCGGTTCTTCGCTGCGCCTCCGCGAACAAAGCCGGGACGCCCGCATCGCTCACTGGCTCGACAGTCTGCGTGCCGACGTCATCTTCGGCTGGCGCCAACTGATGAAGAACAAAATCACCACGGCCGCCGCCATCCTCTCGCTCGCCCTCGCCATCGGCGCCTGCACCTCGGCCTTCCGTCTGATCGATGCGCTCTTCCTTCGCCCGCTCCCGGTTGCACACGCCGATCGCCTCTACGTTCTCGTCCGCCAGGGTCTCAATGACCTAGGTGTGCTCCGTACCTTCGACGACTTCGCCTATCCGAACTTCACCCGCATGCGTGCCGCGGCCAAAGGCCAGGCTGAACTCATTGCCACATCTTTTACCTACCGCACCGACCTCAGCTATGCCACCGATAATGAAATGGAAAAGGGCTACGTGCAGTACGTTTCCGGCACGATATTCCCCATCTTCGGTCTTCAGCCCGCGCTCGGACGCCTTTTCATCACGGATGACGACCTGACTCCGGGTGCACATCCCTACGCCGTCATCTCCTACAACTACTGGTCTCGCCGTTTTGCCAATGACCCCCAGGTCCTTGGCCGCACTGTCCACATCGGCAGCAAAGTGTTCCAGATTATCGGCGTTGGCCCGAAGTCCTTCACCGGTACCGAGCCAGGCACCATGGTCGACATTTTTCTCCCCACCATGATGAACCCCGATGTCACGCGCACCGACAACAGCTGGACCCGTATTCTCGCCGTCATTCATCCCGGTGTGCCCCACGAGGCGCTCCGCGCAAAGCTCGACGCCGTCAGCCTCAACTACGAGACCGAACGCGCCAGGGGTTTCGTCGGGATGTCGCAACGCAACATTGAAATGTCTCTTCAGAAGAAGATGATGATCAACCCGGCGGCCTCCGGGGTGTCTGGGTTGCAGGACGAATACCGTCGCGCCCTCGCCTGGATTGGCGTTCTCGTCACGCTCGTGCTCTTGATCGCCTGCGCCAACGTAGCAAATCTGATGACCGCGCAGGCCGCATCGCGCGCCCGCGAAATGGCCCTCCGTGTTTCCATAGGAGCCGGCCGTGTCCGCCTCGTGCGGCTCGTCCTCATTCAAAACGCCATGCTCGCGATGATCGCCGCCGCGCTCGGGGCACTATTCGCCTGGTGGGCAGCGCCTTTTGTCGTAAGCCGCATCAACCCGCCAGACAACCCCGCGCACCTCATCCTCCCGGCAGACTGGCGCGTTCTCGCCTTCGGCTCGCTCCTCACTCTCGCCGTCACACTTCTCTTCGGCCTCACCCCAGCCCTGCGCGCCTCCGCCATTCAGCCGGTCACCGCACTTAAAGGCGGCAAACAACCGCACGCCAAACACCGCTCGATGTACACACTCATCGCTGCGCAAATCGCCTTCTGCTTCGTCGTCCTCTTTTTCGCGGGCCTCTTCGTCGCCACATTCCGTCATCTCTCCAACCAACCTCTCGGATTTGACGCCAAAGATCTTCTCCTCGTAGAAACTGTCACTCCGCAGGGCCAACCGCCCGAGGCCTGGTCGCAAATGGCCGACACCTTTCGCGCGGTTCCCGGAGTCAAGGATGTCGCCTTCGCGAGCTGGCCCATGATCTCGCTGAATGCCTGGAGTGGCTCCATCGGTGTCCGCGGCGTCCCGCTCAGCGATGAATGGGGCTATTTTCTCGCCATCTCTCCGGGCTGGCTCAACACCATGAAGATGCATCTCGTCGAAGGCCGCGATTTTCTGTCAGCCGACTCTTTCCCCGGTGAGGCCATCGTCAACCAGACCTTCGTCAAAGACTTTTTCCACGGCGACAACCCGATGGGCAAGACCTTTGAGAAGGTAAACCCCATGGGCTCGCACCAGCGCTGCCAGGTCGTCGGCATTGTCACCGATGCACCCTATCGCTTTCTCCGCGATCCTATCCTGCCGGTCGCCTATGTGCCCTTCCGTAAGCTCGACGAAAAGGGTGCGATCAATCCCGCTGACGGCGGCACTTTCCTCCTTCGCACCTCCGGCATCAATCCGCTCTCTCTGGCGCCCACACTGCGCCGCCTGGTCGCGAAGACTAATCCTGCATACCGCGTCAACAACGTGCAAACCCAGCAGGAGCTCCTCGACAACCAGACCATCCGCGAACGTTTTCTCGCCTTGCTCGGGTTGTTCTTCGCCACCATCGCCCTGCTGCTCGCCGCCATCGGTCTCTATGGCGTGCTCAACTACGCCGTCCTGCAGCGCGAGCGCGAAATCGGCATCCGCATCGCGGTAGGCGCGCGCATTGGAAGCATCGCCCGGCTCGTCACCGCGCAAATCTTCGTCACTGTATTCGTTGGCTCTGTCGCCGGCATCGCGTTCGGCATGATCTCGGTCCGCCACGTACAAACACTGCTCTTCGGAGTCAAAGGCACGGCCCCATCCATGCTCGTCGCACCGGCACTTATCCTTTTATCGGCAGCGCTGTTGGCCGCGCTTCCAGCCGTATTGCGTGCCGCGCGCATTGATCCATCCATAATGCTCCGCGCAGATTAGGCCTCTTGTCGCAAGGAAGTGGAGCAGATCTGGACCGAACTCCATGGCCAACTTTTCGTTATCTAATTGATTTTGTTGGAGCGGGAGACCGGGATCGAACCGGCGACATTCAGCTTGGGAAGCTGACGTTCTACCACTGAACTACTCCCGCCCATTAAATCAGCAACTTGTGACCGTGTATCCAAATCGTGTATCCAAACGGTCAGTCCCCTTGTTGATTACGTTCTCATTATAGCCAAACACCTTGTCAGGCAAGGGATCACCTGTTGGACCCTGGTCTGGCATCAGAGAGAACTTCACCACGGTGGTGTCGCCATGCTGCCAGCGAGTTGTATTTGGTTTGTCGCGTCACCTTGAACTCACGGGCCAGCGTACCAGTGGGTCCGCACGGGATGCTTCGCTTTGTCTTGCCCCGGAGAGACCATGAGTAAACGTATTGAAGAGGAAATCAAGTTTGCCGCTGACTTTGCTGGCAAGGCCGAGGGGCTTATCCTCGCGAAAGGACAATGCGCTACGGGGGAACGGAACACCCCTCTTATGGCCTACTGGTCACTCGCGTTCGAGTTTCACAAAGCAAGGGCATCCTTGTTGAAACCGACTGCCACTCGATTCGAGAATGGTCTGGGATGCTCTCTCATCTTGGCTACCTCTGCTTGGGCAACGGGTGCCCAAGAGTACATGTCCATTGATCCCCCTCAACAAATTCAAGTTGGTTCTTCTCAAGTCGAACGAGCATGAATGGTGGATCAAACCCGTGATCTTGGGGATGATCGCGCTTTTCAACCGACGCGACAGTGTTAAGCTCTCTGAGCATCGCCGCGGAATCGTGAACATAGGCAATACTCTCGGGTGCATGTCTGTTCATCCAAACGAAGGTCTCACCAATCGACAAATTGTAGGGTGCATCGAGTACATGCGTTACTTGACCATCGGTAAGCAAGATGTCCTGTGTCCAAATCGCCGGTCCATTTCCGTCCGTTGAAAGCAGAACAAGGTGATAGAACAACTCTCCGTGATACGACTTCAGTCTCGCCATTCGCTCGGCGTCTCTTACCACCACGCTGCTCACCGTGCCCAGGATTTCCCGGTCTGCCAGATGCCTCTCGGAGAAGACCGTCCAGAGGTCTTTGGAGATGTCTACCAATGTCTTTCCTGTTCTCGGGTCTCTGTATAGCGTGTGGTTGCCTGCGAAGAGCATCAGCTTGCCATTTTGATAATGGAGCTTGCAGTGCTGGGTTCCATCGGTCATGGTCTTGTTCGTGCCAGCCAAAAATCCACCCTGCGTGCGCAGAACCATGATTGGAGTCGCATCCGAGCTACAGCAACACAGAACCGCAATTGAACAAAAGACGATCTGGATCGGTTTCCTCATGATTTGACAAGCTTACAGCAGGTCTAAAGGCTGTTGCTCACGAAAACACTGGGAACTAACATCAGTGCCAACGTGCTCCGGCTTATGTACGAATCCCTCTACGGCGCACGCGCTGTTCCGGTTCCCGTCCTCTGACACACGATAGACTCTCCATACCATCCAACGATGAATTCTACCGGCCTCTTTCACAACTCGATTGCGGAGATTCCCGAAGACCTACTTGTGCAACGCCTGCTCTCCGATCCGCTCTGGGGCGCGGAGTTCTTCGAGCTTGCTTCAATGCCAGAAGGAATGGCAAATCGACAATGTGTTCCCTTGGACACCGCTCCAGGAAACTTCAAAGGTGACATCGACGCCATCCTTTGTGCTCCCAATCATCCTGAGCACTCAGTGGCTTATCAGGTAAAGAGAATAAAGTTCGGCATCAACCAAGTCCGCAACCGCACCCCAGGCAAATTGCGGGAGTATAGAAAGCTCGTGAGGCAGGCGAACCTTCTAGCTCAGATGGGATTCTGGCAGGTTTACGCTTATGTGATTGTGGTCGTAGATGCGAGACAACAGAACGCCGGAAGTAATACTTACGCAGGTCTGTCGTCGGAACTAAAGAGCATTGTGGCATCCGCAATCTCGACCGAAAGCTTGGATGCGCGGGTCGGACTAGCGACATTGGACTTTACACAGACGATGGATCATAAGCCGTTTACCGTGGGAACCCACGGATTGCTGGATTCTCGACACCGGAGTACCAAGATTCGAGGAGAACTGCTTATTTGCGGGATACGTTGGGTCGTGCATTGACGTCACCGAGCGCAAACTGGCAGAAGAAGCTCTCACCGATCTTGAAGGCAGATTCTTAACTGCTCAGGAAGAGGAGCGTGCGAGGATCGCGCGTGAGCTTCATGACGACATCAATCAGAGGATCGCCCTCTTATGCTCGGAGCTTGGCGAGATGGATCGCCTTCCAATTGGAGAGGAACGGAGATCGCGGAAGTCCATCAACTCGTCGGCAGAGCGACTTAGGAAGATCGGTACTGACATTCAGAAGATCTCTCACCGCCTGCACTCGTCGCATCTCGAATACCTCGGATTGGAAGCTGCGGCTCATGCGCTCTGTCAAGAACTTCAATTAAAGCACAATGTAGAGATCGAATTCAGGTGCGAGGGTATACCTCGGTATCTGCACAAGGACGTTGGACTTTGTTTATACCGTGTCCTCCAGGAGAGTCTGCAGAATGCGATCAAACACAGCGGAGTACAGGAATTCAAAGTGGAGCTTATTGGGAATGCAAGTGAAGCCAGGCTGACGGTCAGCGACGGGGGAATGGGATTCAATCCGAAAACCGACAGAATGCAAGGTCTCGGACTGATAAGCATGCGGGAACGTCTGCGCCTCGCGCATGGTGAGTTCCAAATAGAGTCGGCACCTGGCTACGGTGCAACAATCAGGTGCAGCGTACCGATAGCGAACCAAGCTGGATCCACTCGCCCACTGATATTGGCAATTTGAATCGCGTTCGCCAGCGTTGGCACGCCTCCCTGAGTTCTCAAACGTTACCAGAAGAAGGTTGATCGCGTAATCAGAGATTCAACATTAGCGTTCCCGAATCCATTTGAATGTAGTCATCCTTGGGCAAAGATAGCGTCTCATTTACGAAGATCATTTCATGGATGATCGCGCCTGTACTCCCCTTCCTGCTCTCGCTGTGAATGAGACAATGTTGTGCCTCATCTGATGTCCAGCGATGGCTCGTTTTTCTAGTGCAGACATCAACTCTGATGCCATTTGCTGCAACAGTGAGGCTCAAGGTGAGGCCGGTGGCGATTCGATGTAGGGTAGTTGCCATCAGATCTGCTAGGCCATCTACATCTTGAGATGATCGGCAAGTTCATCAATCTCATCACAGGCGGCAAAGAACCTCCGCAACTGGTCGTAGTCGTACACTTCGACTTCTCTATCAGCCGTTTTTGGCCAATCACCTCTCTTCAGCTTCAGATCATTGCCAACAGACCGGATCACTGCTAACGCAACGATAATTCGCAGGTTGATTGTCTTTTGGTGCAAGCCCTGTTCCCTACCCTTCGCGAACAGTGCCATGATGTCATCGCGGGTTACCTCTCTCGCGAATGTCTTTTCAATGCTCTGGACAAGCCACTTCGTCTGGGCAGCGTATTGCCGGTGGGTTCCTGCGCTCTTGGTCGCCTTAACCTCGTTCAAATAGCTCTCGCAAGCTTCCTTAAATGACTTGCCTCGTTCCTCATCGGCAAAGGGCTTGTTGGCCCCTTCATTGAGAACCTGTTGCTTGACTCGCAGTGCTTCGAGAGCATTCCTTGCGTTCGGCCCTACTCGCTCCTGGTGGCGTCTACCATCCACTCGCCACTCGATGTAGAACGTACCCGGCTCAGTCAGCCGCTCCGGCATGAACCGACCGTTCTTTCGAGGAACGGCAGCGTATGTCCAGCGGCCCTTTGTCTTCACTCGCTTCTTCAGATTGACTAGCATGAAGGCCCCTTATGTATCCACCTTGTGTACCCTAATCGCTCGAAAACGTGACCTGACTTGACCGTTGGTGAACGATTTTGACCATCCGCCCGATCAGAGCAAACCATGGAAACACATAGATTTTACAAGGGGATGACTATTTGGAAGGACTTAGGAGGTAAGCGTCAGATAATAGCTGACGTTCTACCACTGAACTACTCCCGCCTGTGTGGACCGATTGGCGAGCAGCTCCAACGTGAAGAAGTATACCAAGCCCGGGTGAATCCGGTCGCTTGAGACGAATACGCGGTTAAAGCAGCACTCTCCGGCGCGTTTTGAAAATGCTGCGCAACCGGAGAGTGCCTGTCGTGCCATCAACGTGCGGAGACAAGCAGTAAGAGTGTGCCGTGAGACGGAACGGACGCAGAATATGCACCGTCCTTGAACTGCACATCCTGATGCGACCAGAGATCGCGGGCCTTTTTCACCTTGGCAAGGCCGAGATCCTTCGCGTTGACCGTGGCGGAAGCCGGCGATGCGCCGAGGTTCACGACTCCGACGGCGACACTGCCGTCCCCGAGAGGCTTGATCCACGTTTCCAGATCGCCGTTCTTCGCTGGCGAGGCCTGCTTTCCGAGCGAGTCCTGATCGATGGCGATCACTTCCTTGTTGAGCAGGATGGATTTGGTGACATCCGACATGCTGCGGATGTCGTTGCCGGCCAGGAGCGGCGCGGCGGTGAGTGCCCAGAGGCTCATGTGAGTGCGGTATTCGTCGTCGGTCATGTGGCCGTTGCCGATCTCGAGCATGTCAGGATCGTTCCAGTGGCCGGGGCCGGCATAGGGAGCAGTCGGGACCTGCTTGTGGATGTTGAACATCATGCTGTCCCATTCGTCGCGGATATCGTCGGTAGTCCGCCAGAGATTGCCGCCGACATCCGCGCCCCATTTTTCGACATTGCCCATTCCGTATTCGCAGAGGCTGTAGACGATGGGCCGCTTTGTCGACTGGAGCGCCGCGCCCATGAGCTGGTAGACGGGTTGCAGCTGCTCGTTCGAGTAAATGGAGGCCGCACTGCACCAGTCGTACTTCAGGTAGTCGATGCCCCAGGCGGCAAACATCTTCGCATCCTGCTCTTCGTGGCCGTAACTGGCGGGATAAGCGCCGCAGGTGCGCGGCCCGGGAGACGAGTAGATGCCGATCTTCAATCCTTTGGAATGCACGTAGTCGGCGAGAGCTTTCATGTCCGGGAATTTGTGATTCGTTGACAGGTTGCCTTGTGCGTCGCGAGTCCCTTCCCAGGTATCGTCGATGTTGACGTAGATGTAACCGGCATCGCGCATGCCGCTCGAAACCATCGCGTCGGCCATGGTGCGCACGGTCTTGTCGTCGACCTTTTCGGCAAAAAGATTCCAGCTATTCCAGCCCATCGGCGGTGTTTTCGCCAGGCCGTTGTAGGGTACTTTGCGCAGAGGCGGCGGGGCGATGTAAGCCGGCTTCTGGATCACATCGGCGGCCGTGGCAGGACGCGCGGTGACTTTATTACCCCATTGCGTGCCCTGAATTTCACCGTTTACGAGTTCGCCTACGAAAAATGGCTTTTTGTCGTTCCAGTCGGCGCCGAATATCTCAAGATGCGTGCCGTCCACCGTTCCTCTAATTTTCGTTGTCCATCCGAGCGAGTCAATGGAGCCGGATAACTGGTTTCCATCCTGCTTGAGGGTGACAACTGCCTTGTCCTGTTCTCCGTTTTCGAGGGTTCTGCCGGCAACCGCCCAGCGTCCGGTGAGGCTTTGGGCATGAGCTGTTGTAACGCCAAGGAGCACTGCCATCGTGCAGCCCAGGATTGCGATTGCGCGTGCGGCTCTCCATTTCTTCTTACTGGTCTTTCCATCGTCATCTTGGTTCTCCGTGTGGGATAGGTTGGTCGGGGTGGGGAGTCTCCGACTCGTTTTGGTTCCGAGGGCCGGCATCATTGCGGTTGATCTGGATCATCCGCATCATCTGCCGATCCTGCTCTTCTTTCATGTCCTTGATCTGATCGAAACGCTGGGACTGCTGCTCGCGCCGGGGATCGCCGGTGCGGGCGTACAGTTGCAGCAATCCGAAGTTGGCGGTGTAGTTGTCTGGGTCGAGGCGCAGCGCCTCTTCGAATCTTGTGGAAGCCTGCTTGAAGTCGCGTTGCTGGAGGCTGATCTGGCCCAGTTCGGAAAGGGTGTCGGCTTGTTGCGGATGCAGAGCGAGGGACTTATTCAGCTCCGCTGCTGCTTCGTCGAGTTGCCCTCCCTGGAGCGCGATTCGGCCGAGGTAGTAGTGGGCATCGGCGGCGGTTTTCTGGTTTTCTGCTGCGCGTTTGAGCCATTGTGTGGCCGTCTCATAGTCCTTGGCGCGAAAACTGGCGGTGCCCATGGCAAGCAGGCCTTCGGGGTTGTTCGGTTTGAGATCGAGAAATCGCTTGAGATACGGCACAGCTTGCGAGGGATCTGAAGAATAGGAGGCGACCAGGCCCATTGCCAGGTTGTAATCGGGGTTGTCCGGCGCAAGACGCAGTGCCTCGCCAAGCGCCTTGCGGGCTTCACCAAACAGCCGCATCTGGAGGCACACGGCGGCGAATTCGTAGGGCAGTTGCGGATCGCCGGGCGCAAGATCGCGCGCATGGGCGAGATAGCCCAGCGCTGCGTCATTGTCGTTTTGGGCTCTCGCAATGCGCGCCAGATCTTCAAGGATTACGACGGAGTTGCCGCTCTTGGAGAATGCGCTCTCCAGGGTGGCACGCGCATCCTTAGTTTTGCCGTTGGCTTCCTGCGCCAGCCCCAGAATGCGCAATCCGTTTGCTGAAGGAGCCGGCACTTTGGCATACAGTATCTCGATGAGGTCAGCGCGACGCGCCATGCTGAAGTTCCGGGAGGCAGGTGTTTGCATCAGCCTCGGTGAGATCGGGATTTGCTGCGAGCGCGTTTACAGCCGTTGTGGTCGCTTCGCGCTGACCGAGAGCCGCCCGGTCTGCGCAAAACAATGCCTGCGCCCCGATCTGACGGCGCGCAGTCTCGCTGAGCTTCTCAAGCTGATTGAGCGAGAGCTGATGCTGCTTGTCCCAGAGATAGAGATTTGCGAGCTGGTAGCGAGCCTCATCATTGGCAGGATCGAGCTGAACGACCTTGAGGCTGAGACGGAGCGCCTGTGCTCGAGCCTTCGGATCGGTGGCCGCGGTCTGCATTTCGATTCGACTGAGATTCAGATACGCGCTCACGAGACGGGGACTGTGAGCAATGGCCGCGGAAAAATCCTGCGCAGCCTCCGCCGCATGTCCCTGCTGGATTTCAACGACACCGAGCAGGTTTTCGAGGCCGCCATCGTTCGGGTATTTTGCCTCTGCCGCGGCAATCAGGGAGCGCGCATTCTGGAGATTGCCGGCCTCGATTTCTTTTTGAATCTGGAGCACCGTCTGCTGATAGGCGGAACCTTGCTGCGCAGTTGCCTCGCAGGCCGGCAATCATCACCGCCACAAGAACCGCGACTGCACCAACCCACCAACACTCACGACCCGGTCGAGAATGCTTGCGTCTTCCGCTAATGAGACGGTGAGTGTGCACTAAACTAGTCTCCATGAACCGAACGAGAGTCAGCGTGCTTCTTGCGCCAATGCTGGTGCTGGCGGGAGTTCGTTCGGCTCAATCGATACAGGCCCAATCTGTGTCCGGCGATGCTGAGCCCCGTCCGGGCCTGGCCAGTTCCCTGCAGCTCGATCCGCAGGTTGCCGGCGAGTTGCAGAAGGCGATGGATGGGCACGACTATCCTACGGCGGAAAAGCTCCTGCTCGCGGAAATCGATCGCGATCCGCATTCGCCGCGCGCTGCGCATCTGCTCGCTTATGCGGGAGCTGTGTACTTTGCCAACCAGGATTATCTGAACGCGGCGGTGGCGTGGAAGAAAGCCGAAGCCATTGTGCCGCTCGATGCAAAACTTCAATTCTCGCTGGCGATGGCCTACGTCCGGCTGCAGCGGCCGGACTGGGCGCGGCCGGTTCTCGAATCGCTGGCCAAAACGAATCCGGCAGATGTTCTCTATCCTTACTGGCTGGGGCGGCTTGACTACGACGGCCATTTCTACAATGCGGCGATCAAGCACTTCCAGCGTGCGATCGAGGTCGATCCGAAGTTTGCTCGCGCCTACGACAATCGGGGGCTCTGTTACTACTACCAGAACCAGAATGCCCTTGCGGTTGCGGATTTTCAGAAGGCTATCGAATTGGATCGCGAATCGGCGCATCCTTCGCCCTGGCCCTACCTTAATCTCGGCATTACGCAGCAGTTTCTGAATCAGCTTTCCGACTCCGAGAAAAATATCCGCGAAGCTCTCAGGCTTGACCCTGGCTTGGCGAAAGCGCATTTTCAGCTTGGTACGGTGCTCGAAGACAAGGCTGAACCACAAGCCGCTCTTGCGGAATTGAAGGAAGCGGCGCGACTCGATCCCGCCTACGCGGAGCCGCACATGGCAATGGCGCGGATTTATCACAAGATCGGCCAGGAAGACGCTGCCAGGGAGGAAGTGAAGATTTATCTTCGCCTTCATCCTCATTCGACTCCCTGATCTCCTGCGATTCATGATTGGAACTGACTGATCAAGTGCAATGCAAGACAACTGAAAAGCGGCGGAAGGAAAAAGCGCCACCTGGCCGAATACATTGACCAGATGGCGCTCGATTTCTCCAACCTCAGGTTAGAACTCAATACGACCCGCGAACTGAATTGTGCGCGGAGGCGTGTTGTTGTGAGTCCAGGCTCCGAACTGCTGGCCGGACCCGTTGCTTACGTCTGTGGTAAATGCGACGGACTGACCGCCGTAGTTGCCGCCCTGGCTCGCAATCAGGTAGTGGTTGTTGAACGCGTTGAAGAAGTTTGCCTCGAACCGGAAGTTTACCCTCTCCTTGATCTTGGTGTTCTTGGTAAACGAGAAATCGAGATTCTGGAAAGCAGGTCCGTATACCGTAGTGACGGCCTTGCCTGTTCCGGTGTAACCGAAGGTGCTGAAGTCGGTTTCGAGAGCGTTGGGGTTGAAGTAAAGGCCGCCCGTCGACGGGTCGAACCCGTTTCGGCCGTGCGGCTGGATTTGCGCACCGGGTTTGAAGCCAGGCACGCATCCCTCACGGAATTGCGGCACGAGTTGGGAGGTTTTGCAGTTTGAGGCCCAGAACGAGAACGGCGTACCGTACTCATAGCGCCACAGCGGGCTAACCTGCCATCCACCAACGAGGTAATTGGATGCTCCGCCCGAATTCGCCCATCTCTTTCCCCGTCCGATGGGCAGCTCGTATACGACCGCGATCTGCGCAGTTACGGGGACGTTGTCAGGAGCGAGCGCCCACGCACGCGGGAACAAGTTGAACGGCGAGAACTGCGCGTTGTTCCCCTGGTTTCCGGCGTAGGTGTCGTTCGTTGATTGCGTTGTGTCAGAGGCATCGGTGTAGAGTTTCGCAATCGTTAGCGAACCAAGCGCGTAGAGGCCATTGGTGAGATGGCGCTCCAGGCGTGCCTGGAACGAGTTGTAGTTCGAGGTTGCGTGAAATTCGTTCTGACCCTGAATCACGCCGCAGTACTGAGGAAATGGAACCAGCGCTTGAGCGAGAGTTGCAGAACAGGCCGAGCCATTGGCGGGGTTGAGTTGCGAATCCCAGCCCACGTAGGGTATGGGGACGCCGTATTTTGCAAAGGCCGCCGGACCCAGAGGACTGTTGTAATCGACAGCCAGATCCTCGCCGATCGCAGCGATTCCAGGATTGAGTGGGTTAAGGATGTTCAGCGGGCTCATAGCCGAGGGCAGGTGAATGCCCCTCGTGCCCACGTAAGAAGCAGCAACGAAGAAGTGGTCCGGCAGTTCCCGTTCAATCGTCAGGTTCCACTGCTGCGAATAGGGCCTATGGTTGCCGTCAAGCGGCCGGTACTTGGCCGGTGATTGTCCGTTTTCGAAATCAGAAGAGATATGCTGCGTTTCGCCAACCTGGCTTTGGCTGAGACCGCTCTGCAGATAGATCACTGGAATTGCATTGGGTCCCCTCTGAATCTCATTGATGTTGACGGTTTTGTTGAATCCCTCCAGGCTCATGCCGCCATCCCAGCCGGGATAGAATGCCTGGCCGTAGTACATGCCGTACCCAGCACGAACGACCGTTTTGCTATCCAGCGTGTAGGCGAAACCGACACGTGGCGCAAGAGCGGATTTGTACGGCTTCTCGGGGAAGTCTGCGCCATAGCTTGCCGCTCCCCACTTGCTTCCGGCGAAAGCAAGCCGGCCTGCAAGTGGAGTGCCGCCTGCGGTAATGGCGCCAGGATTTGGTCCCAGAGGATCGAGGAACGACAGGTTGTTGTACTTCTCCTTGAACGGGGCGATGTAATCCCAGCGCAAGCTGTAGTTGAGCGTGAGCTTGGGATTCATGCGCCACGAGTCACCGAGGTGCGCGGCCCAAGCCGGTTGACGTGGATACTCTGCCTTTACGTTGTAGAAACTAACGTTTGCGTTGCTGACGGCGCCGAGATAGAAAGCGGCCATCGCATCGCCCGGGCAGGGATTGTTAGCTGCGCAGTTTACGTTTCCGGTCGTGTCGGCGCTGAAGGAGAAGGTGCCTCCCTGGTTTGTGCCGACGTGAATGGAAGTGCCGGCGAGACGATACTCAAAACCGCCCCTGATGGTGTGTTTCCCCAGAACGTATGTTGCTACTTCGTTCAACGCGTAAGTTCCACGCGTTGTGACATCCAGGGAAGAATCAGGCACACCGCTGTTGCCGAGCTGACTGTAGCCGCCAATGTTCATCTGTGGGTTGAACGTATTGTCGGCAACTCCGGGTACCTTTGCCAGGTTCGCTTTGCCGTTAAGGGCGTAGTAACCTTCGTTGCGGTTCAGGTATCCCAGGGTGAGGTGGTTGGTGAACACCGGAGAGAAGGTATGCTCCCAGTTCAAACGCTGAATGGGGGCGTTCTCCGGGTTTGCCGGACTCGCAGTCGAAAGCTCAATCGGCAGGTCGCTTTGCGTATTCACGCCTGCATATTGCCACCAGTATGTGTAATACAGGTGGTCCTTGTTGCCGAGGTTGAAGTCGGCGCGTCCGAAGTAGACGTTCTCGCTGTTGGTCAGCGATCCCTGTCCGGCTCGCGGAATGAAGTAGTTGTTTGCTTCACCGCTGTTCGTCGGTTGAGGCAGGTACGACATGAAGTTCGCCGAAACCGGATCTGCATACGCAGGGTTGATGACGTTCTTCTGGCCGTTGTAGGCGATGGGTTGCCCGGCATCCACTCCGTACTTCCCGGGATCCACCGGATAATACAACTGGGTCGGTATTCCGCTGAAGTTACCTTGTCGAGCATTGAGTGAAGCGATCGACAAGGTCGCCGGGTTGGCGCCGCCGTGATCCTGGAAGCCTTCCCAGTTGAAGTAGAAGTATCCCTTTGCCCATGAGTTGGCGCCGTGCAGTTTCGGGATCAGGATGGGACCGCCAACGTTGGCGCCGTAGTCGTTCTCCTTGTCCGGTGGTTTCTTGCTACCCGGTGCTACGCCGTATGCGAAGGCGTTGAAGGCGTCGTTGCGGAGGTACTCGTACGCAGCGCCGTGGAACTGCTCGCCGCCGCTCTTGGTTGAGATGATCAGCTGACCTGAGGTCGAATCGCCGTATTGCGCATCGTAGTTGGCGGTAAGGACCTTCACTTCGCTGGTGATGTCGGGCGACATGCCAAAGTCGGTCTGCAAACTGACCATACCGCTCTGGTTCATGAAGCCTTCAATGACGGTTGCGCCGTCGACGATGGCTTCGTCGCCGGTCACGATACCACCATTGATTCTAGCGTTGAAGGCGTTGCCGCTGCCCGCAGTGGTGACGCCGGGCATCATGATGGCGACAGCAACAGACGAACGCGGAGCGCCGTTAACCGTCAACGGGAAGCTCTGCAGGGCTTCAGGGGAAACACCGCCCTCGAGGGTCGGGTTTTCGTAGTTGATCAGCGAGGTGCTGGCGCTGACCGTTACGGTTTCATCTGTCTTACCGACTTCCAAGTGGATGTCGTTACGAGCCGTCTGGTTCGCGGACAACTGGATACCGGTCTGGGTCGTTGATTTGAACCCGGAGGCGGTGACGGCGAGAGTGTACTTACCTGGAGTGAGGTTGTGGAAGTTGAATTCACCAGCCGCGTCCGCAATATAGTTCGACTGGAAAGACGTTGCCTCGTTGGTCAAAGTTAGCTTGGCGCCTGGGATGACAGCACCGCTGGGATCCGTCACCGTTCCACCCAGAGAGGCATTGGTATCTTGCCCAAAACTCTGATTTGTTCCGGCGATGAACAGTATTCCCAGAAGTGCCAGCATAAGGTAGCGCCCAATGGCGGTTGCCTTGTATGCCATAGCGTCTCCTCTGGTGTTGAGAACCTGGTTTTGTTTGCGTCGGAACGTGTGGTCCCGCGCGCCTCCTGTAAATGCTTGGCGATTTCCGGTCAGACAAAACGCCGGGAATTTGGGTAGCAGACGCTTTGATACTGATTTCCGATTTGCATCCGACCTCCCAAAACAGTGCTACCGATTACTCAAACAGGACAGCATCCGGCGATTTGAGCATGGAACGAATCGCCGGCGAATTGCATGAGATCCTGCGGCAGCAAGTATGCGCCGCTCTGACTTGCGTTTCCATCTATTTGTACGGCCATGTAAACGTTGTCATTGAAGGAACGGAAGCGATATTAGTCCATGCAAAAGAGGCTTGTCAACGAGAATCTTGAGAAGTGTGATGAATGGGATGTACTAACAAATTCAAGCACTTCCGGCTCTATGTCCTGCAAGGAGTAACTCCTTTTTCAAAGCACCGATAACGAATGGCGAGCCTGAAAATCGGCAAATACTTTTCAGCTTCCAGAGCATTTCAGCCCATCAATTAGCATTGTTCTGAAAGTAAGCCTTTGCGATATCCGATGCTAATCCTATGACCCGCCTGACCCGACGGACCTTGCTCGCTGCAATCGCGGCCAGCCTCTCCGGGACTCTCCGCGGGGCGAGGCCTTTGTGGGGCCTGGGCTACCCTCCGCATCCCGGCACGACTGATTCAGGATCGGCTGATCTGGCGCCCGATGCCACGCGACAAGGCTGGTTTACCGATGTCTCAGGGAAGTCTTCCTTTGCGTATCGGTCCAATAACGATTTCAAGGGCAGAAAGTTCTTTCCCCAGCCGATGTGCGGGGGAGTGGCCGCAATTGACTATGACAGCGACGGATGGATGGACCTCTTTTTCACCAATGGCGCCGCGCTGCCCGAACTGAAGAAAACTGGCCCTGGTTACTTCAACTGCCTTCTCCACAACAACCGGGACGGCACGTTCACTGATGTAACCGCCAAGGCCGGTCTACTCGGCGCCGGCCTGGATTTTTGCTTTGGCGTTGCTGTCGCCGACTATGACAACGACGGTCACCAGGACCTCTTCCTGTGCTGCGCGGGCAGGAACGCCCTGTACCACAACAATGGTGACGGCACATTCAGCGATGTCACTGCCAGCTCTGGACTCGATCGCAAACCGGAGAACGTGTTGAGCGTCGGCGGAGCGTGGTTCGACTACAACAATGACGGACTGCTTGATCTGATCGTGACCAACTACACGACGTGGACGCCGCAGACCGACAAGCGTTGCATGAAAGACGCCGAACACGAGGAATACTGCAGTCCGACGGTCTACAAGAGTGTGGCGTCGAGGCTCTATCGCAATCTTGGCCAGGGGCGGTTTGAGGACGTAACCGAGACGAGCGGGATCGGCAAGGCGCTGGGCAAAGGCATGGGGATATCCATCGCGGACTATAACCATGACGGCTGGATGGACATCTTCATCGCCAACGACACTGAGCCGAACTTCCTGTTCATCAACCAGGGAGACGGAACATTTAAAGAGCGTGGGCTGGAACTGGGTGTTGCATACAACATGCAGGGCGATAGCGTCTCCGGTATGGGTTCCGACGCGAAGGATTTCGATAACGACGGATGGGTGGACATTATCTATAACGACCTGGCGGGGCAAGTTTTTGGCCTGCTGAAGAACGAATCGGGCAAGTCGTTTACCGACGCAACGTGGAGTTCGAAGCTTGGCACGCTAAGCCATAACCTCTCCGGATGGAGCATCGGCTTTATCGACTTCGACAACGACGGGTGGAAGGACATCTATTCGGCAAACGGCGATGTCGACGATCTCACTGCGAACTCCAGGCAGCACGATACGATGTTCCGAAACGTCGATGGGAAGACGCTGACAGACGTAACCAGCCAGATGGGACCGGATTTTGCGTTCGCCGGCTACCAGCGCGGTTCGGCGTTTGTGGATCTGAATAACGACGGGTTTCTGGACCTGGTTGTAACTTCTCTCGGAGAGAAGCCGCGCATCCTGATGAACAACGCGCTCGTTCGGAATCACTGGATCATGTTCGATCTCGAAGGGACCAAAAGCAACCGGGACGCCATCGGCGCCACCATCGAGATCGAGACCGGATCGGGACGCAAACTCTATAACCACATCACGACGAGCGTGGGCTTTATGTCCTCAAGCGACCGGCGCGCGCACTTCGGCCTGGGCGCCGAAAGCAAAATCAACTACGCAGAGATCCGCTGGCCAAGCGGCATCGTGCAGCGACTGGAACATCCTGCCGCGGACCGGATTTTGAAGGTGAAAGAACCGGCGGACAAGAATCCGGCGCCCAAGTGAAGGGAAATTGACTGGGTTCGTTTCTTTGCGGGGATATCACTTCTCGACGATCGTCAGGACCTGGTCTGCCTTCACATTGGTGAGAGTCTGCTTTACGCCGGTTGGCCACGCGAGTTCGATCTTGTCGATTGTCGCTGCTTTTCCCAGCCCGAAGTAAACGCGTTTGTCGCTCGAGGAGCTGTAGCCGACAGCTGTTGTTGCCTGGTTGAACTGAACGCCTTCGGCAGTGGTGATCTTTACCTTTGTGCCGAGGCCGTCGTGATTGTCCCTTGTTCCGACGAGATTCAGCATGATCCAGTGATTGCCGCCGGAGGTACGATTCATGAGGATCTGCGGGCGATCGTTGATGACATTGACGACGATGTCGATTTTTCCATCGTTGTTGAGGTCTCCGAAAGCGGCGCCGCGATGAGCTCGGGGATTGAGAAAATCCGATCCAGCGGTAGAACTCACGTCGCTGAATTTGAAGCCCCCCAGGTTTCGCAACAGCCCGTCAGGCTGGAGCGTCGGTCGATGCAATACCTCGAATTCGTTGTCGAGAATCGCTCCCCCGGCGACGAAGAGGTCCTTCCAGCCATCGTTATCGAAATCGAATGCGCCGACGCCCCACGCTGTCATGCGGCGGCTGAACGTCGTCATTCCCGACGTCTCGGTCACATCATCGAATTGAGTTCCGGTATTTCTGTAAATGGGAAACGTGTTGCCGAACATGGCGGTGTGAAAAATGTCCGGGCGTCCGTCGTTGTCCAGATCGCGGAACTCCGCTCCCATACCGGCTACGAGGGATCCGGCCGAGGTGTATGCCACACCAAGTTCCAGCGCGACATCGGTAAATGTGCCATCGCCGTTGTTGTGCAGAAGGAAATTGGGAAAGGTGTCGTTCGAAATGAAGACATCGGTGAACCCGTCGTTATCGTAATCAGCAAATGCAACGCCCATGCCTTTGCCGATGTAGCGCGCAATATGTGACTGCTGCGATACATCGGTGAACGTGCCGTCGCCATTATTGCGATAGAGAATATTCGGAGTTCCCTTGAAGTTGCCGGGGGCGCAATAGGTGCGCACGCCATCGATCTCGCAGAGCTTGCAACTGGCGATGTTGTAGTCGAGGTAGTCCATCACCAGCAGATCGAGTTTGCCGTCGTTGTTGTAGTCAAACCATCCGGCAGCCACTGCCCAGGGTTTTCCGTAGCCTGCCGCCATTCCGGCGACGCCCGCTTTCTCCGTAACATCGGTGAATGTTCCGTCGCCGTTGTTGCGCAGCAATTGATTGCGGTTTACGCCGGCCACGTACAGGTCCACGAATCCGTCGTTGTCGTAATCTGCGGCAGCGACGCCCATTGAGTATCCGATGCCTTTGACGCCGGCTTTCTCGGTTACATCGGTGAATGTCCCGTCGCCATTGTTCCGGTAGAGCCGGTTCCAAAAGCTCGAATCGGCCTTCTCCAGCGAAGGAATAGAGGCGCCGTTGGTGAAGAAGATGTCGAGCAGGCCGTCGTTGTTGTAGTCGAAGACCGCCACGCCGCCCAGCATTGTTTCGATGGAGAAACGCTGCGGGCTCACGTTGTTTTTCAACTGAAACTTGATGCCGGATTTCTCGATGAGGTCTTCGAACCGGATTCGCTCTTCCTGCCCCGCGGCGATTAGAGGTCTTTCGCGTGTCCTGGCTCGCGAAATTGTCGGGATGCTGGGCATGCAGCAAAAGCTGCGATACACAAGGAAGAATGCTGAGGAGGCCGGCGAGAATTACTTTTCGAGGTAAGCCGGAGCCCAAGGAAGTCCCTTCGATGCACTTGCTCGTAATTGAACGATTCCACAAAAGAGCAGCGCGGCATTTTGCAGATTTCGGCATCGACTGCCAAACAGTATATCGACGCTCTGCGACCCTGTTTATCCGAAATGATGCGAATGGCGGCCGCGACGTTAGCGATCAGGAACGCGGCACACCTTCATGGAACTGTTCTGGTAGGGACAAGGAAATGAGGTGGATGAATTTTCCGGCAGCACGAGCCACTGAATGCCTGCCTGGTCCAGTCTCGACCGGCGCTCGGCATCACTGTTGTTTGCGAGATTGTCCTGAATGGATTGCCCGGATATCCACTCCGAGGTAAGAGCGGGTTCGATCGCTGCGATGCCACCGTCCTTCTGATAGTCCGGTGGCGAACTGCGCTCCGCGATGGCTTTGAAATTCTGCGCATCTTCACCGGCGGTGAGGATGTACTTTGCATCAAGGGCGAATCTGGCATCGACCGGCGTGTTGTCCCTGACCCACAAGAATCCGCGTTCCCAGTCATTGCTCGCGTTAGTCCAGGGAAACTCCAGATGCGACGAGTGAGGATAAGTCTGCATCTGAACGAAGAACATCAAGGCAGCCAGAGGCAAGAGCACAGCCGCCCAGCGCAGAGGCGAGCGTGTCAGGAAGATCTCGGCCAGCGATGCAGCCGCCAGCAGAATCATGACAAGGTAGACAATCAGAAAGACGCGGAGCGGCTGCAGCATGGCGACGGAGTAGGACCGGCCCGCTTCACGAGAAAAGAGCAGCGATACAACCAGGCCGATTGAACCGGCGGTGATGCCCATCTGCGCCAGCCAGCGCGCGCGCTCGTTGAATCCGCCGAAACGCGAAAGGATAAACAAGCAGTAGAAGCGGCGCGATAAGTCCGGCAATTTCGTACCAGTGCCACTGGCTCAGAAACCAGTAGTAGCGTGTGAGGGCAGCAGTGCCGTAGCCTGCAGGCCGCGACGGAGTGAATCTGTAGACAAGGGCCGCAACCGCTACGGACAAAGCGGCGACCGAACCAAAGGCGACCCTTCTCAACGTCGCCCGTTCCAATGAAGAGCAGGCAAGCAGCAGGACGCATCCGCCGGCGTAAGTCGCCATCAGCGGATGCATGAACGCGGCAACCAGCAGGCTGAAACCGCAGAGGGCGGCGCTCAGAGGCCGCACCCGTCCAGTTCGCTTGAGATCGACAATCACATCAAGAGCGCCCACGATTGCGAGCAGGCTGCACGGGGTGGAGATACTCCTCGCCGTCACATACGGATCGAGAAGAATCAATGACGTTGCTGCGATCGGCGTCGTCAGGCAAAGCGCGAGAATCGACACTCCGGCGACGCAGGCTTTGCGGCTTCGACAACAAGAGACAAGCACCATCCAGCCCGCAAACAGGGTGGCCCAGATGGAAGCCACATATACGCCGAGAACGCAGGTCATGACGTTCACTCCGGAAATCGCGAACCATGCCTGCCATGAGCGAAGGGAAAAAGGAGAATCGCGATTGCGCGGTCACGAATCCTGCCCACGCGGGGTATAGTGCAGGATTCAGCAGTTTGAAGATTCCGGGGAGATAGATGCCTCCGTCTTCAGCGTAGGGATGATAGCCGTGGATCAGAGTCGCAATCACCGTGAGCGCCGAGATCAGAGCGAGCGGGAATAGGCCGAATCGGCGTCCAGGTACCTGTTCTTTGGCTGGTCCGGCAGGGGTTGATCTTCCTGCGACCGCGATCGCGGGTCCGCCGGCGTCGATTGAGATTGGTTGCACAACACTCCTCGAAGAGCAGACGGCTGGAGCCCGATTATCATCCCCGCTCATCATCTACAAAGACACATTTCAACACACGGTGCCCTGAACGCGGACGAATGTCTGCGGGAGGAGTGCTGGTGGTTCGGAATTCCTTACGGCGTACAATTGCGCTTGCCGGAGATTCCGGCGAAAGCGGTTAAACGTGATTGACGAGCCCTATGTCTTCCCCGGCCGGCAGCATCCACCGATGCGGCAGCGCCGGACGCTGATTGTCGTCGCATTCGCAGTGTTGATTCTGGTCTTCAGCGCGCGCACCATCATCTCTTATTATGTCGACTCGCTTTGGTTTTCCTCACTCGGATACTCCAGCGTCTTCTGGAAAACGCTCGGCTACCAGTGGGCTGTGTTCGGACTCTCGTTTGTGGCAACATTTGCCATTCTCTACACGTGGTTCTCTGCCATTCGCCGAGGTTGCCGCACGGAGTTGAGCGGCGCGGGAACGATCGTGCTGGGGAATCGCACCTACCAGCTTCCCGTTGATCCGGTGCTGCGCGCAGGCGGCCTCATCGGATCACTCTTCGTTGCCCTCATTTCAGGCTTGAGCTTCATGGGCGAATGGAGCCGCTTCGCCCTCTACCTGCATGCGCCTCAGAGCAGCGCCGAAGTCCATGACCCGATCTTCGGCAAAACCGTTGGCTTTTACCTCTTCTCGCTGCCTGCGCTGCAATTTGTGGCTGGATGGCTATTGCTGATTGCGATCCTGTGCTGCGCGGTCGCCGGGCTTTTTCTTCTCATGACCGGCAGTTCCCGTCTATTGCATCAGCACAGATATGGTTCTTCTCCGCTGCCTCTGCGATGGTTCTCTGCCGGCATCGCGTTCCTTCTCATCGTTGTGGCGGCGCGCACGTATCTGGGCCGTTTCGACCGGATCACGACCGACCACACCATCTTCGGCGGCGTCACCTACACCGACGCCCATGTCATCCTCGGCGGCCTGCTGCTGACCTGCGCCGCATTGATCGTCGGCGCCGGGATCGCGGGCATGAACCTATTCCTCGAGCCGCGCACTGCCAGACTCATCGCCGCGCCGGCGCCGGCTGTGGCATGCTTCGTTCTTGTACAGCTTGTGGCCTGGTATGTGAACAGCTTCGTGGTCAAGCCGAACGAACTGGTGCGCGAGCAGCCATACATTTCCAACAATATCGAGTTCACCCGGAGGGCCTTCGGTCTCGATCGCATCACACAGAACAAGTTCCCCGCCGAGATTTCGGTTGAGGCCGTTGACGCTCCGAATAACCAGGCCACGCTGAAGAACATCCGCTTATGGGACTGGCGCGCGCTGCAGGATACGCTGCGGCAGATCCAGGAGATCCGCACCTACTACGACTTCCCCGACATCGATATCGACCGGTACGAAATCAACGGAGAAGAGCGCCAGGTGATGCTGGCCGCGCGCGAACTGAACGTGGAGAAGCTGCCGGAGAGCAGCCGCAACTGGATCAACGAGAAGCTCATTTACACACACGGCTACGGCGTCACCATGAATCCGGTCAACGGATTCACGCCTGAGGGCCTGCCGACGCTGATCCTGAGCAACATGCCGATTCAAAGCACGGTGCCGACCATCCAGGTGAAAAGGCCGGAGATCTATTTCGGCGAACTCACCAACACCGACGTCTACGTCAAGACGCGCCAGAAGGAGTTTGATTATCCGCAAGGCGAAACCAACAGCATGACGAGCTACGAAGGCACTGGCGGAATCGAAATGGGATCGATTTCTGCACCGCGTGGTGATTGCGTTTGATCGCGGCGACCTGGCCAAGGTGCCCTTCAGCGACGACATCAATGCGGAGAGCCGTCTGCTGATGCGGCGAAGCGTCTTCGAGCGTGTTAAGACAATCGCACCGTTTCTGACCTTCGAATCCGATCCTTATATCGTGGTCGGCGATGACGGGCGGCTATCGTTCATGATGGACGCGTTCACCACCTCGGACGACTATCCCTATGCGACCCACTTCCCTCTCGGAAACAATCAGGTTAATTACCTGCGCAACAGCGTCAAAATTACCGTCGACGCCTATAACGGAACCACGACTTTTTATGTCTTCGACCCGCAGGATCCCATCATTAATGCCTATCGAGCCATTTTCCCGCAGCTGTTCAAGGATGCGGCCGACATGCCTGCGGACCTGCGTAAGCATGTTCGCTACCCGGAATTGCAGCTGAGTCTGCAGGCCGCGACGTACGGCCTCTATCACATGACCGATCCGGGGGTTTTCTACAACAGAGAGGATCTCTGGACGGTTGCCTCCGAGGTGGGCATGAATGCATCGGGCGAACAGGCGACAAACGCGATGGATCCCAATTTTGTGCTGATGAAATTGCCCGGGGGATCGAACGTCGAGTTCATCGATATCCTTCCCTTCACTCCGTCGAATCGCAACAACATGATTGGCTGGATTGCCGGGCGCAGCGACGGCGCTGAGTACGGGCAGTCCGTGGTTTACGACTTCCCAAAGACCAGGCTGGTAGACGGACCTTTGCAAGTGGAGGCCCGCATCGATCAGAATGCGCAGCTCTCCGGACAACTGTCGCTGTGGAATCAGCAGGGATCGCGCGTGCGGCGGGGAACACTGCTGGTAATTCCCTGCGGGAGAGCGCTCATGTATGCGGAGCCGATCTATTTGCAGGCTGAACGCAGTCCCATGCCCGAGTTGCGGCTCGTTGTTCTCGCGGTGCAGGACCGTCTGGCCTACGGATCGACATTTGAGGCGGCTCTCCGGTCGCTCTTCGGGGGCGAAGTTTCTTCACTCAACGCAGAGCAAACCGCGGCGCCGCAGCAGACCAACGCGCAGCAATCCGGCGTCGCCGTTAAGCCTTCAGAAGACGTGAACTCATTGATCGAGGGGGCCGCCAGGGATCTGGAAGACTATCAGCGCCTCACTTCTCAAGGGAAACTGGGAGAGGCCGGGCAGAAACTCGAGCAGCTCAAGAACAAGCTGAATGCTCTGAGCGCCGGGCGGCGATAAAGCCGATCCCTCGAAGCACTGGTCGCGACGACGGGACTCTGCAGAGATCGTTCAGATCGTTATCGGGAAGCCTGCGAATTCTGTTGACGGATGACGGGGGAGGGATGGTAGAAATTGGCCGTGCGCAATCGATTGCGCATGTGACAGACTTGGATTCCCAGACCTCTCCGATCTGATTGTCCGAAACCTTCAGGAGGCTTACTTTGGACGAGCGCCCGTCCGCTTTTACTCTAACCCGTCGCCAGGCTTTGAAGTCTACTTCGCAGCCGCTGGTACATGCGCCCTGATGCCGTCCAGGCTGCTGGCCTCGTCGCCGTGGCAGCCGAAGAGCGGAGATGAAGCTTTTCTCGATGACCTGGAGCGCCAGGGATGTCTCTTCTTCTGGGAGCAAGGCAGCGAGAAGTCCGGCCAGGTGCTCGATCGCGCGCGGAACGATCTGGGCGGCAAGCGCGACCCGCGCCGTATGGCCAGCATCGCGGCGACCGGCTTCGGCCTGACCGCTCTTTGTATCGCCGATAAACGCGGCTATCTGCCCCACGCGCAGATCGTGGAGCGTGTGCGCACCACGCTCGACTGGCATCTGAACAAGCTTCCCGAAGTGCACGGCTTCTACTATCACTTCAGCGATATCGAAACCGGCGAGCGGGTCAAAGACGTGGAGCTTTCCTCGATCGATACTTCCCTGCTGCTCTGCGGGGTGCTCACGGCGCACGCATACTTCGATGACCCGAAAATCAAGTCGCTGTCGAAGCAGATTTACGAGCGCGTTGACTGGCCCTGGATGCTCGATGGCGGCAAGACATTCTCGATGGGGTGGCATCCCGAGTCAGGATTTCTGGAGTCCCGGTGGTCGCACTTCTGCGAGTTGATGATGATTTATCTGCTGGCGATCGGCTCGCCCACGCATCCGGTAAGCCCGGAAACCTGGAAGGCCTGGACTCGGCCGGTGATTCGCTACAAGGAATTCACGTTCATCAGCGGCGACGATCCGATCTTTACGCACCAGTACTCGCAGGCGTGGTACGACTTTCGCAATAAGCGAGATGACTGGACCAATTACTTTGAGAACTCTGTAACCGCGACGAAGGCGCACAAGGCATTCTGTCTCTCTTATCCGAAGTGGTATAACGAGGACTACTGGGGCATTTCAGCATCGGACTACCAAGGCGGCTACACCGCGTGGGGAGGTCCTCCTGCGCAAGGACCGCTGGATGGAACGGTTGTGCCCTGCGCATCGGCTGGGTCGCTGGCATTCGTTCCAGGTGATTGCATTTCGGTGCTTCGCGCAATGCGCGACAAGTGGGGGAAGCAGGCGTGGGGACGTTACGGATTCGTGGATGCGTTTCACCCCGCGGCAAACTGGTATGACTCCGATGTGCTCGGAATTGACCAGGGCATCTCAGTATTGATGGCGGAGAATCTTCGTTCCGGCCTGGTTTGGAACACGTTCATGCGAAATCCGGAAGCTACCAAGGCTATGCAGCTAGCCGGGTTCCACACCGCATGAGGGCGGAGAAGAACTCAACAGATTTGTTTGGAGCGTAGGAAGTTGACCAAACCGCCCATCAAGCCGATCACGCTGAAAGAGCTCGCAGCCATGCTCGAACTCTCGCAGTCCACCGTCTCGCGCATCATCAATGGAGAGGCCGCGGCGCATCGCATTGCCGAAGAGACGCAGCAGCGGGTGCTGCATGCCGCGGCGCTCAACGGCTACGTTGCCAATACGATGGCGCGAGGCCTGCGCCAGAAGCGCACGTACACGATCGGCGTAATCGTGCCGGAGATCAGCGAAGGCTATTCAACGACTGTATTGAGCGGCATTGAAGACGAATTGCTCAAGGATGGCTTCTTTTATTTCGTCGTGAGCCACCGGCACCGGCCCGATCTTCTCGATGGCTATCCGCGTATGATGCTGGCGCGCTCGGTCGAGGGAATCATCGCGGTTGATTCGCCGATGAGCGAAGATCTGCCTGTACCCGTGGTCGCGATCTCGGGGCACGAACAGCGTGGCGGCGTCATCAATATTGAACTCGACCACGACCAGGCGGCGCACCTGGCTCTGTCGCATTTGAAATCACTTGGACACAAACAGATTGCTTTCATCAAGGGCCAGGAGTTCAGCTCGGACACTCTTCTGCGATGGCAGGCGATCGAGCAGGCGGCGCGCGACTTGAACCTTGAGATCGACGAGCACCTGGTCGTGCAGTTGCAGAGCCCTGAGCCCGGCCCGGCGCCGGGGCAAGAGGTGATGCGGCACCTGATTCAGACGCGCCGGCCATTCACCGCGGTTTTTGCCTTCAATGATGTGACTGCAATCGGCGCCATCTCTGCCCTGCGCGAAGCAGGGCTCAGGGTACCGAAGGATGTGTCCGTGCTTGGGTTCGACGACATCATGTCCGCGGCCACCCATCATCCCGCGCTGACGACGATTCACCAGCCATTGCGCAGCATGGGCCAGGTTGCTGCCAGCACGCTGCTTTCTCTCATTCGCGATGAGATTCCGGCCCCGCGTCCCAAGGCGATCACCGTCTATCCACGGCTCGTGGTGCGCAAGTCTACCGGCCATGTCGGACATCACGAGACCGCGGAGCGAGCCATGGTGTCGATTGGGGAGCAGGCAGGCAGGGCAACGACGGACTGACCTTTCAAACCCCAATGGCTTGGGTTTGACTGACGCAGGTCAGACCAGGTTTGTTATTTGCTCTTGTCAGGCGCTACGGTCGCGCGCGTTGCGCCGGTAGAGATACCACCATCGACGAGAAGAGTCTGGCCGGTCACGTAGCGGCTTGCCTCCGATGCGAGGAAGACGACCGCTCCGTCGAGATCGTTCGGAAGTCCCGGGCGCTTCACCGGGATGCGATCGGTGAGATACGCAACCCATTCGGGGTTTTCATAGAGAATCTTGTTCTGTTCTGTGCGGAACCAACCAGGCGCGAGGCAGTTCACGGTGACGCCGTGCGGTCCCCAGTCGTCTGCAAGGCTCATGGTGAGCTGGCGAATGCCGCCGCGGCTGGCGCAATAGGGGGCGAGCCCGGCGAAGCCGAAGACGCTGGTGACCGAGCCGATGTTGATGATGCGGCCATATCCGTGCGCGATCATTCCCCGGGCCACTGCCTGCGCAACGAAAAAGCTGCCGCGCAGATTCGTATCGAGGACAAGATTCCAGTCGTCCCATGTCACATCGACAGCAGGTTTGCGCACATTGCAGCCGGCGTTGTTTACAAGGATATGGACCTGGCCAAATGCGTTCTGCGCCTCTTCCGCAAACTTCTGAATGCTCTGTTGATCGCGCACATCGAGTTCAAGGGAGACGCAGCGGCGACCGAGTCCGGCGACCTCTTCTTCGAATTCGCGGAGTGACTCGCGCCGCCTGCTGGTGAGCACCAGGTCGGCGCCGGCCTTTGCGAGGGCGCGGGCAAAGTACTGGCCCAGACCGCGGCTGGTCCCGGTCACGATGGCGACCTGGCCGGTCAAATCGAAGAGCGACTCACTCATGGCCGAAGCACCACGGGATGCGATCCCATTACCGGGTCTCTTCTCCAGGAATGAGAACTACCTTCATCAGGTTGGGCTCCTGTGCGTGCAGGCGTTCAAACCAGCGAGGCCCTTCTTCAAGCGGAGCAACCGCGGTGATCAGGGGACGGACATGAATGCGCCCCGTGGTAATTAGCTGGATCGCCTCGGGATACTCGCCGGAGGAGGCCGCTGTACCCTGGAGCCGGATTTGCCGCGAGACGACTTTCTGTAACGGCAAGGTGACCTCGGCGGCGATGTTTCCAATCAACGTGACGGTGCCGCCTTTGCGCACACTGTCGATCGATTCCTGAACCGTCTTGGCGCGTCCAACAGCGTCAAAAACGGCGTCAGCCCCGACTCCGCCGGTACGTTTCAAAATGGCATCGGCGATCTCTCCGCCTGTACCGCGAAGCGCCTCGTCCGCGCCGAGGAGTTCTCCCAGCGTGAGACGGGTTTCGTCGATGTCGGCGATCATGACGCGGCCGACGCCGGCTGCACGCAGGGCCTGCATTGTCAGCAGTCCGATCATGCCCGCGCCAACCACTAACGCGGTGTCGCCTTTCTTCACCCCGCTGACTTTTACGGCGTGAAGCGCAACCGACGTAGCCTCGAGCATGGCCGCCTCGGGGAACGACATCTTGCTCGGCAGCCGATACAGGATGCGCTCGGGCACGGCGATGTACTCCGCAAACGCGCCATTCCGGCGGTAGTCGCCGCAGGAAACCCCGATAACTTCGCGGTTGTCGCAGAGGTTGACCTCTCCCCGCTGGCAATAAATGCACTTGCCGCAGTAGACGGTCGAGTCGAAGGTGACGCGTTCGCCGACTTTATATTCAGACACACCCGCTCCGACAGCGACGACCACTCCCGCGGCCTCATGCCCCATCACCAGCGGCGGAATTCGTCTGCCTGAGGAGCCGTCGTAACCGTGGACGTCGCTTCCGCAGATGCCGCATGCGGCGATACGCACCAGCACTTCCTGTTCCGCAGGCTCAGGCTGCGGCATGTCCGCAACTGCGAGCTTCCCGTATTCTTCCAGCAACAGTGATCTCATCGTGATCCGGGCCCGTTTCAATCGAGACTGAATTGCGAATTGGTTCGCATCTGTTCTCGATTTTAGGGCAGAAGCCGCCAATGCGGCAGAAATGCTGTCCGAAAACACGACGGCCCTCCGCAAAGGAGGGCCGGCCATGCCGATCTGAGACTGGGTTAGTTCACCGTGACGGTGAAAGTCTGGGTTGCGGTAGAGGAGGCCGGATCAGCGCCGGTTGCCTTCACCGTGAAGGTGTACGCACCGGAGGCGGTACCGGGATCCTTCGTTCCACCGCCGCCACCACCTGAGCTGCTTCCGCCGCCGCAGGCAACAAGGCTGCCCAGCGTGAACAGCAACACCAGCATCCCGAGCATCGCCTGCCATCCGCGCCGGCGTGCCGGAATTCCGAAGAAGACCAGCAGAGCAAGCACCGCTCCGCCGCCTTCAGCCCACCCGCCGATGTTCGGCTTCTGCAACGCGCTGGTCGTAGCCGCCTTGGTTGTCACAGTGGCCGTTCCACTTCCGGTTGAGCCGAATGCAGCGGACGAAACCGTGCAACTTGGAGAGTCAGAGGCGGAGTTTGCAGGGCCGCCCGCGTTCAACGTGCAGGTACTCAACGTCACGTTGGCCGAGTAGTTGTTCGCCGTGGTCCACGTTACGGTCGAAGCAGCACTGCTGCCGCGACTGATCGCCCCGGGCGCAGTGGCGGCCAGCGCAAACGTAGATTGCGTCACCGTCACAGTCGCCGTGCCCGAAGCGGTCGCATAGTTGCCGTCGCCGCTATAGTTCACCGTCAGCGTATCCGTTCCGGCACCCAGGGTGTTTGCCGGGATGGAGAAACTGGCACTGCCTGAAGCCAGTGTCTGCGCTGAAGACGTGTAGGAGCCGCTCGTCAGCGTCACGGTTCCTGAAGCGACGGGACCCGTACCGGCAACCGCCGCAGTTACATTCAGGCTCTGGCCGGAATTGACGGCGCCGGAGGCCGGCGTCACCGTCACAGTCGGAGTGGGTGCGCCAGCGACTATGACCTGGGTTGTGCCGGTGTTGGAGGCATACACTGCATCGCCGCTGTAGGTGGCGGTAATGGTGTCGGTGCCCACGGCGAGGACACCTGGAGAGAGGTTAAAGGTCACCGTGCCGCCGGTCAGGCTCTTGCTTGCCGAGGTGAAGCTGCCGCTCGTCAGCACGACCGTTCCGGTGGGCGTTCCGCTGGCGCCGGTAATCGTAACCGTCACCGCGGTTCCCTGCGCGGATGTGATGCTTGTCGGGTTGGCCGATACAGCAACTGTCGAGGATGCCGTGCCGATAGCCGTCGCGGCCCAGCCATTCACCACATTGGCGACGTTCAGCGAACCCAGGCCTGTGGCGTTGTCGAAGCCGGCTCCCGCACCGAACCCACTCAGCACGCCGACCGTGTCGGTCGACAAAGCATTGCAATTCTGCGAGCCGGTTGCACACGGCATCGAGACCGTGCCGGTGTTGACGTCGTTGAAGTAGCAGGAACTGGAATTGGTCACGCTCGCCGAAGAGCAATTCGCATACGTTTGCAGAGTCCCAAGCTTATACAGATTGCTGTTCGGGCTGCCCTGCGTGGTCCCCGCCTTCTGATTGATCAGCGCCATGACTCCGGCCATCGCAGGAGATGCAGCCGAGGTGCCGCCGATTTCCCCGACTGTGGGCTCGTTGGCAGGGTAAGGCGTGGTGACGCAGGTTGTGCCCGCCGAGGTAGCCCAGTCTGAAACGCAGATGAGGTAGGCACTCCCGAGAAGCCCGTTGCCCGCAAAGAAGGAGACATCCGGAATGTCGCGCTTGTTATCGTTCGGAATTCCGGTCACGCCCCCCTGCCAGATCGGCTTCCCGTACCCTCCGGAGCAGCTGGTTGGATCGGGATTGATGGTTGTGTTCGTAGTGCTGTTGGTGGTGCAGTTGCTGGCTCCGCCTCCGGCGCCCACGGTATCGAGCAGCCAGGAGATATCCACTTGATATTGCGCGTAAATGGGCTGGTAGTATGTCGCGACGAAATTGCAAGACGAGTCTGCGTCAGTTGGCGGCGTAACCCCCAACTGGTTTGCTATGCCCTGGACGTAGGTGATTGCCAGCGGCGTTGTGCAGGTGTCGTTCCAGGGATATTCCGGAATGTAGCCTTTTGCGCTCGATCCATTGCTGGAATTGTTCGTGGTATTCCAATACGGCGACGCAGTCGAACCCCAATTGAAATCGGTGCCGCCAACCGCGGTGTCCCATGAGCTCGAAGCCAACCCGCTTACCGAGAGTCCATACTGAGCAACGTAGGGCGTGCCGCCGGAGTCGCCCCCCTGGTCGCACGCCGGCGCTCCGGCGTCGCCTGAAGCCACGAACACCGCGATTCCCGCCGTCGCCGCGGTCTGCCAAAGCGAGTTATACGACGCGTTTCCGCTCGTGCCCATGAACAGTTCGCAATTGCCGTAGCTCACGTTGATGATTTTGGCGGTGCTGTTCTGAATGGCGTAGTTTGCGGACTCGTAGATCGCGTCGTTGGTGTTTGTCTGCTGTGTCACAACCAGCTTAACGGCAGCCTTCGGCGCAGTCGCGCCGGCCCACTCGACGTCAAGCGCATTCTCGATCTGGTCATCGAGCGTGCATAGCGCATTGCTTGCAGTTGAGGTGCAATAACCGGGATCGGGGCCATTTTGGATCATGGTGTAGCTTCCGCCACTGAGGCCAAAGGTGCTGCGGAACGATGTAACGTCGGCTGCTCTCACGTCGCTTCTTCCGGCAATCGCGATCGTCTGCCCGGTTCCGTCGATCCCGGCACTCCACAGCGGAGTCAGGTTATAGATCGTCGCGAAGTCGAACGGCGTGAGATCTTCAACCTGGCAATTCGAGCCGCAGGAGAACCCTATTTGTGGTCGAAGGCCGGAGGCCGCGGTCGTCACAGGCTGCGCAGCCCGCTGCCACATACCCGTCTCTTTGTTTCGCGTCGCCTTGCTGCCCAGCCGATGCAGTGGGCGCGGGAGGAAATTGCTCAGCGCCTTCGGTCCGAGCACGACCGGCTCCAGTGCCATCGGGATCTGCGGTTCTGTCATGTTGGAAAAATGCGGCACGCCGTTGACCGACAGATTGTGCAGCTCCGTATGAAATGCGGTCTCGACCTGGTGCGCGGAGCCGCTGAACCGGATGGTCATCCGATCCTTCGAAACTCCATCGACCGACAAGCCGTGACTCGTAAGCCACGCCGAGACTGTCGCAATGTCGGTAAGCGAAGGCCCGAATTTTTCGCCCACCTGTTCGGGCGTCAACCACTGGTGGAAATTGGGCGAGTTGGGCTCATATTGGCTTTCAACAAAAGTATCGAAGGCCTCCTGGACCTCGGGGCTGCGGCGCAGGACCAGGATCAGGTCTGTCATCCGCATGCCGGAGGAGACCCTTCCGAGATCGTTCTTCGCAATCGCCGGGGGCGGGGTATTTCCCCTGAGGGTGACCAACTGGTTCTCATCCACTGTGTCCACGATGAGACGTTTTGAATTCTGTGCGGAGGCCGTTACCGCGGCAAACAATGTCAGGGCAATGAGATAGGAAGCCAACCTAGGCGAGGAGCGCATATTCCTAACCAAGAACCTTTCTGGGGGAACTCCCCGAACAGGCAAATCGTGGATGTTGAAGCTGAGCCAGGGGAACTTGATACCCATTGCTCGGACCGAATAGAACCGCTGTTTGGGTCGAATTGTAACCTTATTAGCGAACTGTGCAATACCACTATTTCCCAACGCGGATGGTTACTTGCGTCGGATAAAAATCTGTGCTTTGAACCACTTCCAGCCTGGGGCAAGCATCGCGTCGGTACCTGGTTACTAACCTGAATCGGCATCTCTTCAATAAGTTATGCGCAACCATCGCACAAATGTGGCCCAACATCTTGTCATCTGTTTGTCACTTCTGCCCCCCGGCCTTCGAAGGGCCGATGTCGTAGAATGAGGCCGCTTCCGGAAAAGGCTTTCCAGCACACGGAAAAACGCGCCGGAAAATCCGAATGTTTCAGGGATGGATCGCCATGACGTTTCTTCGCGCCTATGTTCTTCCCGTTGTTCTTCTTGCTGTTGTGTCATGCTGTGGAGTCATGAGCATTCAAGCCCAGGCCAACACTGAAATCGGCGGGCAGCCGATCGTCACGCTGAAACGCAGCGCTACGAGCAAGACGAAGCCTGAATTCACCAGCGTCGTCGTGGCGCCGGGCCGCGGCATGCAACTCCTGCAGATCACCGCGAACTTCCCAGGCAAGGGCGAGGTGGAGGTGCTGGCCTCCCCGGACCTCGCAACCGCGAAGAAGATGCTCGACGAGCAGGACACTGCCAATGGCGACCTGGCTTACCGGCTGGGATCGGCCTTCCTGGTTCCCTATCCAAACCGGATTCGCGGTAAGCTCTCGGCCGACGGCAAAACTCTGACCACCGAGTGGCAGGGCAAAACCATCACCCTTCCGGCCAACAACATCGGCACCAAGCCCGGTGCGGAACGGCACGCCATGCACGGACTGATCCTCAAGGCGAAGACCGACAGCTTGCAAGAAAAGGATATTCGCGACGGCAAGGAACTGACTGGCATGATCCATGCCGGCGATTTTGGCGGGCACTGGTTCTCGAAGACTGACCTCGAGATCACTATCAGCCTGACCGCCGAATCGGTGGATGCAATCGTGGTCGCCAGGAACGTAGGCACCGTGCCGGAACCGATCGCGATCGGCTGGCATCCGTATTTCAACTTCCCTTCCGGCGACCGCACGCAGGCCCGACTGCAGATTCCCGCGTCGATGGTGGCCAATGTCGACAACTACGACAATGTCTTCCCGACCGGCAAGATTGTTCCCGTGACCGGACAATACGATCTGCGCAACGGCCAACCCCTGGGTCAGAACTTCTATGACGACAACTGGAGTCACCTTGACTGGAAGGGCGGCGTCGTCACGGTGAACATCACCGACCCGGCTGCAAAATACGGTGTGCGGATCGAAGGCGTCTCGCCTGAGATCAAAACGATCCAGGCCTACGCACCGCCCGCAAAGAACTTCGTTGCCGTCGAGGATCAGTTCAACTTCGCCGATCCCTTCGGCAAGGAATGGAACGGCATGGACACCGGGATGGTGACGCTGAAACCCAGCCAGACCACCAAATGGCACGTAAGGCTCAAGGTATTTGTGCCGTAAGCAAATCAGACGCGAGAATGACGTCGGGCCCGGATCTTATCGATCCGGGCCGTTTCGTTTTTTGCGAAATTCAGTGCTAGGGTCTCGCCTCGAACACAAGGTTGAACGGCGTCTGCGCTGCCCGGCGGAATCGGCTGAAACCTGCCGTTTTCACCACATCGCTGATCCGCTCCTCTCCTGCCTGGGCACCTAGCGCCGCGCCGACTTCCTGCGCCAGGGACGCAGGCGTGCACAGCATGGTCGACGCCGAATAGAAAATACGGCCCACCGGATTGTGATTCTGCTCGGGAGTATCGTGCGCAAACGGCTCGACAATCATCCACGTGCCATCTGGCTTAAGAGTCGACAGCACATGCTTTGCCGCGCCCACTGGATCACCCATGTCGTGCAGGCAGTCAAAGAACGTAACGAGGTCGTATCCGCCATTGACCGGATAGCTTTTGGCGCTTGCCACTTCAAAACTGATCTGATCGAGCAGCCCGTCGCGTCCGGCGACGTGGCGCGCGTACTCGATCGATCCGCTGTGGTAATCGAAGCCGCTGAACCGTGATTTCGGAAAAGCCTTCGCCATCAGCATCGTCGACGAGCCGTGACCGCAGCCGACATCGGCTACCATCCCGCCTCTGGCCAGCGTGTCTGTGATTCCATCGAGAGCGGGCAGCCACGAACTCAAAAGGTTTTGCTCGTAGTTGGGCCGGAAAAAGCGTTCCGTGCCAAAGAAGAGGTTGGCATCGTGCTCGTGCCAGCCGACTCCTTCGCCCGTGCGAAACGCCTGCGTAATCTTCGGCTCGTCCTTGAAACATGCAGAGACGATGTGGAAGGCGCCGGGGAGATCGATGGCGGTGAGCGCCACGGCCTGCTCGGCAGGAAGTTCGTAGGTCTTCTTCGCCGCGTCGTAGGTGATGTATCCGCTGGCAGCGTTGGCATTCAACCACTCGCGGATGTAGCGTTCCGATGTTTTTGTCTTCTCGGCCAATGCCGCGGAAGTCATGGGACCCGCGCCGGCCATTGCTTTGAAGAGCCCGAGCTTGTCTCCGATGACGATGAGGGCAGCATGCATCGCGGCGCCCAGATCGGTTACGGCCTTCCCCATGAAGGCGTCAAGTTTTGCAGGATCGAATGCAGGCGCAGAAGTGGCAGATGCCATAAAGACCTCCTTGTTCGTGGGGGCCCTGGGAGAGCCGATGCTACCCCGCTAAAAACAGCGATGTCAAAGGTCTTTTTTTGTCCCAGACCGGTGCCGGCTCGATCTGTCATAGTCGGCAGCAGGGGTTCGACTTAGCTCGGAAGTTGCGACAGACTTATACCTGCCGCGATCGCAGCCACCCGCCAAACCACGACTGCGGAAGCGCCAGCACCACGAGAGCTACCGGATACCAGTGCGGCTCGTATGCGGGTCCGCCATTCCAGGTGGCGATAGCGCCGGCGAGACTCGCCAGAAAACCGAACGCGCCGCCAATCATGGCATGTGCGATGGGACGGTAGGGCGCAAGGTACGCGGTGAGATAGCTTGCCGCTACTCCATAGACAACCCGATATGCGGTCACCACCGCGAGCACCCTGTCGGGCACCCGTACTCCAAGCGGCGGAAGCATTCCGACCTTGCGCAGCAAGATGTCTGTGAGCAGCGTGATCACAATGCCGAACACCATGCCGGCAAGCACGGCGAGAATGCTTCGGCCTAGCTGCCGTTGCGAAGATGCTGGTGTCATCGAATGCGGCTCCTGAGAAGAATCGCAAGATTCCAGCATCATATCCGGCGTGAGCCCCGGGATCGAGCGATTTTGTGTTGGCCCTTGCGTTCCGCTAACATGGCTCCGATTTCAGAAGACGGGAGAAAACAATGATCTGCCGCGGCTTGCATTCCTGCTTTGCACTGTTTCTCGGATTTGCCGTAGTCGCCGGCCCAAGTCAAGCCGCGTTGGCGCAGAACGCGGCGGAGGCCCCAGGCTACAAGAACACCTCGCTGCCGGTCGATCAGCGTGTCACGGATTTGTTGAAGCGCATGACACTCGAGGAGAAGGTGACAATTCTCTCGGGTGCAGGCTGGATGGAGTCTGCCGCCATTGAGCGGCTCGGCATTCCGGCAATCAAGATGGCCGATGGTCCGTTGGGTGTGCGCTCCTGGATGGGCAGCTCGGCTCTCACCAGTTCCATCACGAATCCGGTGAAGATTCAAGCGACAGCCTTTCCCTCCGGCGTGGCGATGGCGGCATCCTGGGATGTGGATCTGGTGAAGCGCGAAGGCACGGCAATCGCGCAAGAGGTGAAGGCTCTGGGCCGCGACATGATCCTCGGCCCCACCGTGAACATCAATCGGGTTCCGCTCTGGGGCCGCAACTTCGAAGGCTACGGTGAAGACCCATACCTTGCCGGGCAGCTTGCAATCGCCTACATCAGCGGAGTACAGGGTGAGGGCGTCATCCCTTCGGTGAAGCACTTTGCAGCAAATAACGAGGAGTTCGAGCGTCATCGCATCGACGAGAAGATCGATGAGCGCACGCTGCACGAAATCTACTTGCCTGCATTCAAGGCGGCCGTGCAACAAGGCGGCGTCTGGGACGTGATGTCCTGCTACAACCTGGTGAACGGCAAGCACTGTGCCGAGAGCGATTACCTGCTGAAGGACATTCTGAAAACGGAGTTCGGCTTCAAGGGATTTGTGGTTTCTGATTGGGCCAGCACCTATTCGACTGCGCCGACCGTAAACGCCGGGATGGATCTGGAGATGCCAGGCGGGGCTCCCTTGCAGAGGATGCTCGCCCGGCCTCAGGCGCAGGAGGAGGGCAGCAGCGGAGGCTGGCTCGCAGCAGACAAGGTGCTCGCGGAGGTAAAAGCAGGGCACATCACCGAGGCCACGATCGATGACAACGCCGGCCGCATTCTGCGCGTCATCATCCTCAGCGGCCTAATGGATCACCCGCACACGGCTGGCGGCGAAGTCGATACGCCCGAGCAACAGAAGATTGCACGCGATGGTGCAACCGAAGGCATTGTGCTGCTAAAGAACCAGGGATCCCTTCTCCCGCTCGATGCTGCGAAGATTCACTCCATCGCCGTGATCGGACCGAACGCGATCGTGGCCCGCACCGGTGGCGGAGGCAGCTCGCGGGTGTTGCCGAAATATGCCGTATCGCCGCTCGAGGGAATCACGAAACGGGCAGGATCGGCGGTCCAGGTCACGTCGTCGCTCGGCGTCGGCATGGACGGGGAGGATCCCGCGCACGACACCGCCGACGCGCGTGCGAATGATCGGAAGCAGGCCGCCGAGATCGCCTCCAAGGCAGACGTGGCCGTAGTCGTCGTCGGTCGCTACTGGAAGAATGAGGGCGAAGGCTTCGATGTAAAGACCATGGATCTTCCCGCTGGTCAGGACGAGCTGATCCAGGCAGTTGAAAAGCCAACCCGCACACCGTCGTCGTTCTCAATACCGGCGACCCGGTCACGATGACCAAATGGCTTGATGCGACCCCGGCGCTGCTGGACATGTGGTACGGCGGGCAGGAAGGCGGAAACGCGCTGGCCGCAATTCTCTTCGGCGATGCCAATCCCTCAGGCAAGCTGCCAGTGTCTCTGCCGAAGAGGTATGAAGATTCTCCGGCCGCCAAGAATTATCCGGGAGAGAACCTTCACGTGGAATACAAAGAAGGAATCTATGTGGGCTACCGCTACTACGACACAAAGAACGTGGAGCCGCAGTTTCCGTTCGGCTTCGGCCTCAGCTACACCACTTTCGAGTACAGCGATTTGAAGGTCTATCCTTCGATCATTCAAAACGGTCTACAGTTATGCCCCTCGAACGCTGAATGCAAGGAGGAGAAACCCGGCCATGGATATCTGGCTCGTGTGACCGTTACCAACAAAGGTCAGCGCGCGGGAGCCGAAGTGGTCCAGCTCTACATTCACGACGGGCATTCCAAAATCGATCGGCCGGTACACGAGCTGAAAGCGTTCAAACGCGTCGAATTGAAACCCGGGGAGTCAAAGCTCGTTGGCTTCTCAGGCGATCTCTCCGCATTTGAATATTGGGATCCGGAAACCAAGCAGTGGACGCTCGATCCCGGAACCTTCGAGATCCAGGTCGGAGCATCGTCGCGCGACATCCGCTTGAAAGCGCCCATTAAGATAGCTCGCTGATAAACTCAGCCTAGATGGCCCGAGAGATACACTACAACGCCGCTGAATCCATCTCCGCGACAACCGCGGAGGACCCTTATCTGCGGCCCTCATTCCCTCTGCGGCTGCGCATCGTTCGCTTCACGTGGCTTGTCTGCTGGTCGATCTTTTATCGTTTCTCCCCGCGCCCCTTTCACGCGTGGCGCGCGATGCTTCTTCGGCTCTTCGGCGCGAAGATGGGGCCAAGCTGCCATTTCTACTCCACGTCGCGCGTGTGGGCCCCGTGGAACCTGATCTGCGAAGACCAGGTAACCGCGGGCGATCACGCGGAGATCTACAACCCGGCTCCTGTGCGGCTTGGTTCGCACGCAATCCTCTCGCAGAATGCGTACCTCTGCGGGGCCACGCACGACTTCGACGATCCCGCGTTTCCCCTGTTGGCATTCGCAATGGAAGTAGGCCCATACGCGTGGATCTGCGCGCGGGCATGCGTCGCGCCCGGAGTCAACGTTGGCGAAGGAGCAGTGCTGGGTCTTGCTTCGGTAGCCACGCGCAACCTCGAACCATGGGGCGTCTACGCCGGAGCACCAGCCGTCAAGGTGAAAGAGCGCAAGCGGGTTCACTAGGGCTTGTTACTCCCGACTGGCTCTCGCGACTCCTGCTCTACTGCGGCGGCGCGTAGGGTTCCACGCGCAACATGTTCGAGAGGATTCCGCGCTCTTCAGGACTGAACTGTCCCTGGTACCTGCTCGAATTGAGCACAATCCCCCGCTGATCCGGCGGAACCGCTTTCAGATCGCGAAACGCATTGCGCATCATCGATTGCCGGTCCTGCGGCAGAGCCCGCCATTCGCGCGCTGACTGAGCAACCTGCGCGCGGTCCTCCGGCGAAAGCCGCTCCAGGTTCTCCGCGCGAGCAAGGCGGCGCTCACGCTGCGCATCCGGCATGCGGCTCACCTGGTTCAGCTGGTTCATCACCCGCTGCTGTTCTCCCTGAGGAAGGCTGCGGAAACTGGGATCGCTGCGCAACATCTGCTCCTGCTGCTGCACGGGCACGTTGCGGTGCGTGTTGAGCCAGGAACCAAGGTGACCCGGAGGAGCGTAGAGCTGTTGCGCCGTTCCCGGATAAGGCTTCCTGCTGTTGCCCGGAACGTTGAAATACTGCGGAGTCGGCGAGGGGCCGTGCGCTCCGGCTTGCGGTGCGCCTCGCGGAGGAGCATAGGGATTCTGCGGCGGCCGCTGAAACTGCGGCTGTCCATTCGCGGGCGGCCGATAGGGCGGATACTGCTGCGGCGGTTGATTCTGATTCTGATTCGAGTATTGCGTCCGGGATTGATTCTGGTGCGGCGACTCAGGGCGCGTTTGCTGCGAATGGCTCTCCTGGCGCGGCGCAGAGGAGTGCGGAGGCGGCGCAGGATGCGAGTTGTTCTGATGCTGGCCGGTCATAAACTGCGGGGCAAGGCACAATGCGACCGTGACCGCTGCGGACGCTGCCGCACGGCGCATCACGCCTGTATCGCCTTTGTTCCCTGCCCCACTCATCTTTTGCCTCTGCCGATCTAAGAACCTTAAGGACTTCTCTTACTCGTTGAACCGTTTACTCATTGAACCTGCGGATCATCGGAGTTGGGATCGTCCGTGATCGCGTCGTTCGGATTATCGGAGATCGCTTCCAGTTGATCCAGAACCTGCGCATTGCTATCCAGCGTCTGCAGATCGCGCACCACGTACGCCTGAGGAGACTGCTTCTGCGCCGGCTGCTCAATATTGGTCATTCCCAGATAAGCCCCGCCGCCAACCAGGAGCAGAACTGTAAGCGCCATCGCCGCCAGGGGACGAGCGTGCACCGATGGACCGTACACGTAGCGCGCGCGGATGCGCTGGAGCCAGCTTTGCCGTGGGGCTTCGCGTTCCTCGCGCATCTGCGCGTTCAGCCGGGTCATGAAGTAGGGGCTGGGCTCAGGCGCCGTCCAGGCATCCATCAAGCCCATCGTCGCGCGCAGCGATTCCAATTCTTCGCGGCACGACGCGCACTCCGCAACATGAGTCTTCACCCTGGCAGGAGCCGCGTCCGGATCGAGCAGCATGTCTGCCAGCCTCTCGTCCATCGCGGTGCATTTGTTCATCGTTTTCATCGTTACCACCCCACTTCTATCACCCCATCAACTAAAAACCCGTTGCTGAGGACCCCGAACTTTATTGCCGGTGCTGCCCGGCTTTCCCCTTAACCAAATCCCTGCTGATCTACACAAACTCTTTCAGCTTTTCCCGCAGCGTCTGATATGCCCTGAAGAGCAGCGACTTCGTCGCCGATTCGCTTAACTTCAACACATCACCGATCTGTCTGTAATCCATTCCCTGGTACTTGTGCATCAGTACTGCCATTCGCTGGCGCTCCGGCAGGGCCATGACGTGCCCCCGAATCGCAGCCATGCGCTCATCGCGCAACAAACTCTGCTCCGCCGAGGGAGTGTCGTCAGCCACATCCGGCGTCGTCCCCGACTCCTCATCCGGCGCATCCAGATAGACGTTCTGCGCGGAGCGTTCGTGACGGGTATCGCGCGCGTGGTTCACCGCAAGATTGGTCGCGATGCGATAAAGCCACGTGGTGAACTTCGCCTCGGCCCGATAGCTCTCACGGGAACGATACACCCGCAGGAAAACTTCCTGCGCCAATTCTTCGGCAACCGCCTGGTTATGGACCATGCGATACAGAAAACTGTTCATGGCGCGGTGATACTTGCCCACCAGGTAGTTGAAACTCGCCTCGTCCCCCGCCGCCACCCGCAGCATGACTGCGGCATCGCTCGATTCATCGACGGCATGATTGAGCCGCGCTTGCGCTTCTGGGGGATTCGGTATCGCGCCGTGTCCCAGTGCCGGATTGTCCAGTACCAGGGTTGCCATGTCTTCTGGAACCCCATCTCCGTCGGAAGGTTGCGCCAACTCGTCGATTTCCGGCTCTGATTTTGCGGTATTTGGCGGTCTTTGTCCTGCGGAATTCGCAGCCTCAAACCCGCGGCGATCCTGACGGCCTTCCTCGCCCGGAACCTTCGTCATGGCAACGACATATCCGCCAGGACCGGCTGCGGGGCCGGCAGGATTCCACTGCAGGCGGTTCCACGAAATCGCGAACATATCCTGAAGAAGGGATATGAGCCTCGGCTTGTCCCCGCTAGCGGACGGGCTACACTCCCGAATTGAGCGTACATGCCTGCGCATCAGTAACTTGGAGCAACCCGCCGGGCAGCGCCCCGAAAGTGAATCCGGTTTGGCCCGAAAGCGCTGCTGGTGTTACTCTACCCTACGGGAGGCTCCTCCGGCCTTCCCCATACGGGCGCTTAACTCAGCGGTAGAGTGTCACCTTCACACGGTGGAAGTCGTAGGTTCGAATCCTACAGCGCCCACCATCGAATCAATGGTTTACGATTCCCCCCTCCGACATTCCGGGAACACTCGGAAACTTCCAGGAGAAGAGCCTGGCCTGTACGAGATCAGTCTGATAGCGATGTAGATTGCCGGCGCTGAATCGCCGAGGAAACCTCCCTCCATCAAAAACCCAACCACGCTGACATCAGGGTCCATCCAACAAGTCGCCGGGATAAAGAGCACCCCGAAGGTTGCGTAAATATTAATCTTGACTCATCCGAGCGCCATGGTCATACTACCGTCGATGCACCCCTGCAATGCCAAGTCGCTTGCCTTGTTCTGCGCGGTTGCGTTGCTGGCGATCGTTGTAGCTGTTTTGATTGCGCCAGATCTGGGCCCACCGGATACTGCATTTCAGACGAACCCTTCCCTCGTGATGGCGCGTCACCACCAGACGCCACGAGTGTCCGCAAACACTGATTTCTCTCGCTTCTCATTACCGATTGCGGACTCATCTATTGGTGCAAACCAGGTACAGGAAATTCCTGAACGTTCTATCAACAACCTGACGATCAAGCACGAACCTCTGCGCTGCTAGACCACCAAATCCCGTAACAATACCCCTCCGTCGCCTTTTTACGTGTGCAGCCATGCTCGCCGCACAGAAATCTCCCATCTGACGCAAGCTCTCAACTTTTCAATCGAATGAATTGTCGGGCGCGTGAATGCCCTCCCCAAAAATCCACCACGGGCCCCCCGCACGGTGTCCGCGCTGGACTGTCTGAAAGCCAGCGCGAGCTGTGCGCCTAAGGAGAACCAGGATATGCCCTCCCCCCTCCCGAACTCCCTCGCGGAAGTCCTTCGCGCAACGCTCTCCCTCGTGGACTACTACGGCAGTTCAGTGGACAGGAGCCTGACAATAACCGAGCTCAAACGCACTCTGCAGGCCAGCATTACTGAGCTCGAAGTAAGCATTCTGCCACGGAACGGGCCGCTAACCACTTCTTCCCAATTTCCCCGCGTGGCTAGTCCTGGAAGAGGAGGAACGCAAAGCGCGGCCCAGCAGTGAAGCCATCCCTTCCCGGCAGGAGAGCGTCAGTTAAAATGTTGCCTACGTAAGGTTCGAATCCCAAACCCAGCAGTCGACTCCGTGGTTTCATCGAAAAGAAATTCCCCAATCGAGCCAGGGGCTGACCACAACCCTTTAATCCCGACCTTTTATGATGGGACCGTAAGCTTTGCCCCAAAGCCCGCGGTCTGTGAATTCATCTCCGAACTCTATTGGATTGCACGTCTTAGATTGGAGACATGTTGCGAGATTTGCTTCGAAAGGCGATTAACGGCACCCTGGCCGAATTCGGATACGAACTCCGCCGTAAGCACACCTCCGAAGGCGTCCTGGGCCCGATCCAGTTTCGAACCATCATCGACGGCGGTGCGAACGTAGGGGAGTACTCGGCTGACATGCGCGCTCAGTACCCCGACGCGGAGATCTTCGCGTTTGAGCCCACGCCAAAACTCTTCGAGGGCATCAGGAAACGCTTTGCCGATGACCGCAAGATCACGTGCTATCCCCAGGCACTCGGCGAGCGAAAGGGCAAAGCGGTCTTTCACGTGACTGCCGATACGGTTTCATCCTCCCTGCTGGAACAGGCGGACCCCGCGGCTCGTTCCGCGTCCGAAGCGATCGAGGTTGAAGTTGCAGCGCTGGACGACTGGGCCGGGGATCGCGTGCTTGCGCGGCCCGTCCGTTTGAAGCTGGACATCGAAGGCAATGAACTCGCTGCCTTGCGCGGCGCGGCCAGGCTCCTTAGCCAGGTCGATTTCGTCGAACTCGAAACCACCTTCCGCAACGCCCGCCAGGGACAGCCCTCCCTTCGCGAACTTCTCAACTTCATGCACGAGCACCAGTTTGAGCTGGTCGATATCTATCCCGGCATCCTCGATGCCGCGACCGGCCGCTCCGATTGGGCTGATGTTCTCTTCGCAAAAAAGACATCTTCCGATTCCAATTCTGAAGTCTCCTGATCGCTGTGCTCCGGTTTTGATCAACACTCCCAATCCTGGCGTCTAGAATCTCTCCATGTCGAAAAAGCTTCGCTGGGGCGTCCTGAGCACCGCCAGCCATCGGGCTGAAGAAGGTCATCCCCGCCATGCAGCGCGGCGCATACACCACCATCGACGCCATCGCCTCGCGCGATCTTGCCAAGGCGCAGGAAGCCGCCGCGACGCTGGGCATCCCCAAGGCCTACGGCTCCTATGAAGAGTTGCTCGCCGATCCCGAACATCGACGCCATCTACAATCCGCTGCCCAACCAGTTGCACGTGCCCTGGACCATCAAAGCGGCCGAGGCCGGCAAGCACGTGCTCTGCGAAAAGCCCATCAGCATGACGCGTCGCCGAGGCAAAGACGCTGCTCGCCGTCCGCGACCGCACCGGCGTGAAGATCGGCGAAGCCTTCATGGTCCGCAGCTACACGCAGTGGCTGCGCGTCGGGGAACTGATGCGCTCAGGCCGCATCGGCGAGCTGCGCGCCGTCCCCGGCTTCTTCAGCTACTTCAACATCGATCCCGCCAACATCCGCAACCAGGTCGATGCCGGCGGCGGCGCCCTGCTCGACATCGGCTGCTACTGCATCCAGGCAGCGCGTTACGGCTTTGGAGCAGGAGCCGAAGGCGCGTCGTCGGCCTCATCGAACGCGACCCGCAGTTGCATACAGACCGGCTTACCTCGGCTATGCTCGACTTCCAAGGCGGACAGGCTGTCTTCACTTGCAGCACGCAGCTCGTGCCCTACCAGCGCGTCCAGTTCTTCGGAACCACGGCCGCATCGAGATGGAGATTCCCTTCAACGCGCCCACCGACCGCCCGACCCGCATCTTCATCGACGAGACCGGCGACCTCTTCGGCAGCGGCATCCAGACCGAAGAGTTTCCCATCGCGACCAGTACACCATGCAGGGCGACGCCTTCTCCCGCGCCGTGCTCGAAGGTGGCGAGGTCCCGGTCCCGCTCGAAGAGGCCATCGCGAACATGGCGGTCATCGAAGCGATCTTCCGCTCAGGTGAAACCCGGCAATGGGAGTCACCGGCCCAGTAGGCCGCGAATTGGTCTCAATCCGGAAGTGTTTACTACTTAGTTATTTCCGGGTTGACGGTTGTCGTTAGCTAATAATATGTCCGGTGTTTGTAGCAAGTGATATGTCCGCTTTTGGGGCGGTGAGGATGGAGCCATGCGCGAGAGCATGGCGATCTATCCGATCACCGCGATGGAGCGGGCGGTGAAGCTACAGGAAGTGTTGTTACGGGCCACATCGGGGAAGATCAAGTGGTGGCAGGCAGCGGAGTTAATCGGCATCAGCGAGCGGCAGCTGCGACGCAGGCGGAAGCGCTATGAGGAAGAAGGCTACGAGGGCTTGCTGGACCGGCGACGTCGGAAGCCAAGCAGCAGACGAGTGGCGAAGAAGCAGGCCGACGAGGTTCTGAGCCTCTACCGGGACAGGTACTTCGATCTGAACGTGCGCCACTTTCATGAGAAGCTCGGCGAGGAACATCAGATCGGTCTGAGCTACACGTGGGTGAAGCAGGCTTTGCAGGCAGCCGGCCTGGTGAAGCCCAAGGCCAGGCGCGGGGTTCATCGCAAGCGGCGTGAGCGGCGTCCACTGCCGGGGATGATGCTGCACATCGATGGCAGCGAACACCATTGGTTTCAGGATGAGCGTAAGCCCGACCTGATCGTGATCCTGGATGACGCCACCAGCGATATCTACTACGCACAACTGGCGCCGGAGGAATCGACCTTCACGGTGATGGCCGGGCTGCGGGCAGTGATCGAACAGAAGGGGCTGTTTTGTTCGCTCTATTCCGACCGCGGAGCCCATTTCTGGCTGACGCCGAAGAGCGGCGGCAAGGTCGATTATGACCGTCCCACCCAGGTGGGCCGCGCCATGAAGGAGTTGGGAGTGCAGATGATTCCGTCCTACTCTCCGCAGGCGCGGGGACGATCGGAACGCAGCTTCTCCACCTGGCAGGGGCGACTGCCGCAGGAGCTGCGGCTGCGCGGAATCCGCACCCTGGAAGCGGCCAACAAGTTTCTAAATGAGCAATACATCGCCGAGTTCAACCGGCGTTTTACCGTTCCCGCAGCCGGGCGCGGCACGGCATTCCTACCCTGCCGGCACAGGAACCTGGAGATGGTTTTTACGCAGCGCTACGAGCGCACCGTTGATCGGGACAACACCGTGCGCTTTAACAACCTGGTGATGCAGCTCGAACGCGCTCACTGGCGCGATACCCTGGCTGGTTGCAAGGCCATCATCCATCAGCACCTGGACCTGACGCTGACCCTCATGATCGCGGGGCATCGGATCGGGCACTACAGCGCGGAAGGAAAGCTCCTGACGCCGCTGAGCAAAAAACAAATCAAGGCCGTGGAAAAGACGTTGAGAGGAAAAGTTCCTTTCCCTCTCAACTTGCAAATCCCGCACACTACGCGAGATTCGCACTTTCTCACCGCCTCTACGGCTACTAATTTATGAAACCGGACATTTCACTTGCTACGAAAAGCGGACATTTCTACTTGCTAACGACATTTCCGGGTTGACGGTGATACAGCCGCAATGTTTCCGCGGGCCGTGGTTCATCGATCAACGGCAGCGAGATTCATTCGCTTCAGAACGCTCTTCTGGGTTTTTCGGAGCCACAGCAAATATGTCAGCGTTCCAACAAAGAAGGGGATTGCAAAAAGTCCAAGCGTGATGAGAGTCACGAATGCCACGGCTGTATTTTGGGTGTGACCGATTCGGGTTGCATGCTTAATGAACGGCACAAGAAGTGCCAGAGATACAATGATTGGCCCAGAGCTGCTGCCAATCCCCAGATAGAGCCAGAAGCGCCAGCCGGAAACGTTGTTGATCTTGAGAATCAATGGAATCGCAACGATCCAGCCTGCAATGGCGGCTGCAAACATCACAAGTGTTCCTCCGACGGTCGGGTTTCCGGTGGAAATAGCCAGTAAAGTAGCGAAGGTCGCGGTGCCCACCATGATGCTCCCCAAGGAATATGCCAGCTTCTTCCAACGTGACACCACAGCAACACCTCCGGATCGAGTCTAGACGCCATATTAGCGGAAGAGGAATTTTATGCTCAGCGGAGTCCTGGAGGATGTGTCGTGGCCAACCCGGCGTACACAGGTGCCTATCTTTACATTTCAGCAGTTCAAGATAATCACTGGATGTGTCGTCCTATCTTCGACGTTGGGTCAGACTCACGCACCCGTCAGGATGCGGTGCACGATCTCCGCGTTCTCCCTCACCTCATCCTTATAACGCGGGAACATCCCCACAAACACTCCATCCGTTAGGCTTGATGCTCTCGAATGCGGTGCGAAAGGCACCGGCAACACCCTGATCCGCAATGCGCCCTGCAGCAAGGATTTTGAATGCGAAGCATGGCTTCGTCGTCTGCCGCATCACCGCGAACATGCGCGCGGGATCGCTCTGCAAATAAATCTCACCCGGCATCTCGAGAATCTCTCCCCCGAGAACTTTCTTCCATTCCTCCGGCGTACGGGTGCGGTTATAAACGCAGCCCGCATAGAAGTCGACGTCCCAGCCCTGCTCCTCCACCATGGCGATAACCTCGGGCTTGTGGGTGCCAACACCCACCATCACCCCCATGTCGCGAACCTGCTTGCACCACTCGCGAACCGTGTCCATCTTCCCCTCGCGAAAGGCAACGTCAACAACTTCTCCCTGCCGCTGGAGCGCGAGTGGCTTCAAATCCCGAACCATGGAGGCCGCATCGTCATGGGCCGCGACCTGCGCGATCAGGTGCATCTCTCCGCCTTCTGAAATGAAGCGAGCCCAGTCTTCCGGCGAGCGTTTCCACGTCACGTAATTGAAGGCATTGATCCCATAGTTATTCGCGCGATGCAGCACCTCGCAGACCCTGTCCTGCGTGTACCACTCGGCCATGGTGCGCGAGAAATTCATGTTGTAGTGAGCGAATCCGTACATCGGATTCACACCAATTACCATGCGGCTGATTTCAACATTGCCAAACTTCATCCGCGGGACCAGAACCGGACCGGCCACGCCGGGCTGCCGAGCCGGCAAGGATTGGGAGGCATTTGCATCCGCCTGCGACAGCGACGCCTGGGGTTCAGAATGAAGCAGTTGCGGCGCGCCGATCAATCCCGCGGCAAGGGCCGCACCCGTCTGGAGGAATTCGCGTCGTGAGTTGGACATGCCAACACGATTCGCCTCCTGTTGCATTCAATCTGTGAACTAGATCACACCTGAGAGTGAGTTCCTTCGATACACTGCGGGCTGAGCCTGCAACATGCCCGTCGACCAAGACCTCACTGTCCTGAGCTACTCCCGTGGAGAAGACGTTCCACTTCTCAACCTGACCATCGGCGCCCTGCTCGACCGTACTGCTTCCCGCTTCCCTGACCGGCTCGCTGTCGCATCACGCCATCAGTCGCGCCGGATGACATGGGCCGAGTTGAGCGAAGCTGCCGATTGCGTTGCGCGCGGGCTGTGGTCGCTCGGCATTCGTCGCGGAGACCGTGTCGGCATCTGGTCCACCAACTGCATTGAGTGGCTGATGCTGCACATGGGCTGCGCGCGCGCAGGCGCGGCACTGGTGAACATTAACCCGGCTTATCGCTCGCACGAGCTCCAGTACACCCTGACCCGCTCGCGCATGAAGGCCCTCTTCCTGTGGCATAAGGACAAGCGCGCGGATTACGCAGAGATCCTGGAACGCGCCCTCCACGGCCTCAAGCTTGATTTGCAACATACCATCTACTTCGATTCGCCCGAGTGGCCTGCCCTGCTCGATGCGCCGGGGCAATTGCCTGATCGAGTCGACGTCAACGATGTCGCCAACATTCAGTACACCAGCGGAACCACCGGCCTGCCCAAGGGCGTCATGCTGACTCACCACAATGTGGTGAACAATGGCCAGTTCCTTGCCCGCGGATTCCACTACACCGAGCAGGACAAGATTGTCGTTCCCGTACCCCTGTTTCACTGCTACGGCTGCGTGATTGGCACCATGAGCGCCGTGAACTCCGGCGCGGCGATCATTCTGCCCAGCTGGACCTTCGACGCGCGCGCCACGCTGCAGGCCGTACACGACGAACGCGCAACGTCGGTCTACGGCGTACCTGCAATGTATGTCGCCGAGTTTGCTCTCCCCGATTTCTCCAGCTTCGACTTCACCAGCCTGCGCACCGGCATGATGAGCGGCGCTCCCTGCCCCGTCGAGCTGATGAAGCGCGTCCTCAACGAAATGCACATCGGCGAACTGGTCATCGCTTACGGGCAGACCGAAACCTCGCCCGTGGTCACCATGAGCGATGCCGGCGACTCGCTCGATATCCGCGTCAACACCGTTGGCCGCGCCATGCCGCAGACTGAAATCCAGGTAATCTCGACCACCGATGGCGCTCGCCTGCCCATCGGCATGCAGGGCGAAATCTGCGTGCGCGGATACGCAGTGATGAAGGGCTACGACGGCGATCCGGAAGGAACATCACAGGTGGTCAGGCCCGACGGCTGGCTCCATACCGGCGACCTCGGCGTAATGCGCCCGGACGGCTGTCTGCACATCACCGGGCGTTCCCGCGATGTCATCATCCGCGGCGGCGAGAACATCTATCCCCGCGAAGTTGAGGAGTTTCTGTACACCCATCCCAAAGTGGGCGAAGTCCAGGTCGTCGGAATTCCCAACGAACGGCTCGGCGAGATCGTGGTCGCGTGGATACGGCTGCGTCCCGGCCTTGAAGCCAGCGAATCTGAAATCCGCGAATGGTGCAAAGGGCAGATCGCCTACTACAAGATTCCCGAGCACGTGCGCTTCGTCGATGAATTCCCGGCAACGCTCTCGGGCAAGATCCAGAAATACAGGATCCGCGAATTCGAGATCGAAGCTCGCGGACTGCAATCGCTGGCTAAGACGGCTACTGCCTGACAAACTTTCGACGCTGCATTTTCAGCACCGATTCACAACTCTGAAAAGATCTTCGCCAACAGATCTTCGCCGCAAAGCTCGGCGGTTTCGTCTTCACTGAAGATTCCACGCATCGGAAAACCATCTCCATCCGAATGCATCCTAGACTGCAGCACGAACGAAATCTCGACAGTGCAATCGCTCAGAGGCGCCGCATCCGCGGCTCTTCGATCAGGTTATACGCTCAAACACCCCCAAACTACGGAGTTCACTTATGGCTCAGGCACAGGTTTATACAGACACTCTTGCCGCGTACTTCGAAGACAGCAGCGATGCGCGCAAGGCAGTTGACGAGTTGCAGGAAGCGGGCTTCCGCTCTGCTCATCTCGGTATCGCTCATCACGGATCCTACACAGGCGAAACCATCACGGAAGGAACTGAGACGGTTCACGAGACGGAAGAGAAAGGCTCTTCGTCCGCATGGGACAAGATCAAGTCATGGTTCAGCGGCGTCGAGGCCGAGCCCTACGCCGACGAACGCGCTCGTGACGCCGCCCAGCGCGAAGTGATTCCTCCGGCCGATCGCTTCGACGAAGGCTATGACGATACCTCCGACCTGCACGGTTCGTTCACCGCAATGAACATTCCCGAGGATCGGGCGCGCTACTTCTCTCACCGGTTCGGCCGCAACCAGCGTAGCGCTATCGTCACCGTGCAGACCGGCGAGCGAAAGGCTGAGGCGGAATCCATACTGAATCGCTACAACGCGGACTTCGGCGAAAACGCTTCCGGCTACGAATACTCACAGGAATCCGGCGCGTACCAGTATGACGAGCGGGACCGTGAGAGCGGCCGTGCCGAAGGGCCGGGCAAGATTCAGCTGCTCGGCGAAGTGTTGCGCGTGCACAAGGACCGCGTCAACCGGGGTGACGTTCGTACCCGCGATGATCAGGCAAGCGTCGACGAGTCCACCGTCGTACGCGATGAAGTCTTCGCCTCAAAGAAGCCCGTAGAGCAGGTACGTGACGTTGGCGGCGACGTGCGGCGCGAAGAACTCATCATCGATGACGAAACCAAGCGGGAACGCTCCGCCTAAATCGCGTTCTGGGGACGCATGAACGCGTCCCCAAGCGTTTCAACTGCTCGCGCATGATCGGCCGCATTTTCTCGCGTGATGCTCACAACGGTGATATCGTCCTGCTGGCCGAATTGTTTGGCGGCCTCCACGATCTCAGCAGCCGATTTCATCGAGATCTCCCGAGCTCGCTCGAAACCGAAGAGTTCCCCGCTGGAATCCTGCGCCTCGATCACGCCATCCGAATAGAAGGTGAGCCGGCTCCCGGGGTTTAGGTGGAATCGAGTCGTCTCGTAGCGGGTGGAGCTTGCAACCCCGAGCGGAAGAGCTCCGGGAAGCTCCACTTCCTTCCCATCCAGGTATGGCGGAAGATGGCCGGCATTGCAAACGGTTACGCGGCCGTCCACAGCAAAACGTGCGGCCAGCGCCGTCGAGAACCCTCCTCCGGATCTTCCGACCAGCCGATCATTCAGGTGGCCCAGCAGCTCCGAAGGATCCTCGGTGAACTCGGCAACCGCGCGGATCGCTCCAACCAATACTGATACCAGCATGGCCGCCGGCAATCCCTTTCCCGCCACGTCGCCCACCAGCACCAGCAGTCCGCCGCCGCGCGCCGGAAGAATCTGAAAGAAATCTCCCCCAACCTCCTGTGCCGGCTGATAGACGCTCTCCACGTCAAATCCAACGAGAGGCTCGGTCTTCTCCGGAACCAGAAGCTGCTGCACCTCTTGCGCGGCCGCCATCTCGCTCTCCAGTTGCGCCTGACGCAGGCTCATCTTTGTTGAACGCAGCAGAATGATAATCGCCAGCGAAAACGTCGACAGGATTCCGGACACGTGATCCAGCGAGATCGCAAACGGACCTGCGGGATAGCGATCGATGAAGTTCAATCCTTGCAGCGCAAAATTCTTCCATGTCGAAAACTGAAAGAGGATGTCGAAGCCGACTTCGGCGTAAATGTAGAGACTGAAAAGCAGAACAGGAATCAGCAGAATCCCGGCTTCCCGGTTTCCGCGCCACCAGTGCACCGCCAGCACGATGGGAACGATTACCGACAGAAGAGTGATAAACGGCAGGTTGCTGAAGAACTGGAAGAGCACCGGCGTCGGGATGTATTGCTCAAATCCGCTGAAGGCATTCATGACTCCCGCGTACAGCAACAGCACCTTCCATCCCCATCGCACGCGCACTCCCACGAACGAAAGGTAGAGAGATGTCCAGATCAAAGGCGCCGCCGCGCGGGGCAATATCGACAATTGATCCCATATCGCCGGAATGTTGTGGAATGCGGCGATCATCGGGACCGGCAACTCCAGCGCCTCCACTGCACCCATAGCTGCGATCCACAGGTACTCGCGCTGTCCTCTCTGTGCCGAATAGAGGACCAGCGCCACCACCCCGAGAAGAATCAGCAGAAAATGATCAAGCCAGGTCATTGTCTGCTCGCCGATCACCGCTAGCCAGTTCTCGCGCTCGAAAGTCTCTGCCTGCCCGATGGAAAGATTGGCAACATAGAATCCGGGATCCTGGCCAGTCCATTCGGCGCGTGCGATGTGAACCCGCATTGCCACCACGATCGTTTCGGCTGCGAGCATGCGGTTGGGAATTCGCGCCACGAGGCGAGCCCCGAAGGTATACGGCACATACGGATCGACGCTGCCGTTCGAAATCAGCCGTTCTCCGTTGACATAGATTTCAAAGGCTCGCGAGATATTCCACTCGTTCAGCGCCAGACCGGCTTCGCCCGGATTCACCTTGACGCGCAGCCTGTAACAGATAACCGGCGGCCGCTGCGGAAAGAGTTGAGTGATCGAACTGCCCGGATCAAACAGGGCCCACCTGGAATCATCGAAATCTGTCCGCGCGTATGCCGGATCGTCGCCCGCCTGCACTCTCCACTTCGCATTTAGAACCGCGGGCTTGGTCAGGGTGGTCGCATCGAAGCTCTGCGACCGCGCAAAACCAGTGATGGCTATGAAGGAGAGGAACAGAACAACCTGGAAATATTTTCTTGGCTCACAGATCGCCATCGCCAGAAAGTCCTCCCGCGATTCCCTCCACCCTACCACTCTCATTCGTGAAGTAGACACAAAACAGCCGCGGTCCGAACTGTTGCACTATGGGGTTGTGTTTCTGATTCCGTGAAGGCCCTGAAGCATCAGGAGGGCCCGATCAGCGGCTCTCTCCGGTTCGCAGAATCGCCTCAATTGGCTTGTTGTAGCGGCCAAGCAGGGCGTTCCAGCGCACAATCGCCAGCTCTTTCAGCATCTGCATTCCGTCCTTCAAGTAGCTCATGCGGGAACGCTCGTCGTGTGCCCAGCTCACCGGGACCTCTACGATCCTGAACCCGCGCTTGAGCGCGATAAAGAGAATCTCCGGATCGAAACCCCAGCGCTCAATTGTCTGCAGTTGGAAGACGGTCTGCGCCGCCGATCGCGTAAATGCCTTGAAGCCGCACTGCGTATCGGCGAATGGCGAGATTCATCACCATGCGGCAGACCATGTTGAAGCAGCGGCCAAAAATCTGCCGGTAGAGAGGCTGCCGATGGGTCTGGCGGCCGCTCTCGAGCCATCGCGAACCGATGGCGATGTCCGCGCCATTCGCGAGGGCCGTGAATAGTCGCTCGGCCTCTTCAATCGGAGCCGACAGGTCGGAGTCAGTGAACATCACGATTTCGCCATGGGCTTGCAGAATTCCCGCGCGGACGCTATAGCCCTTGCCCCGGTTTCCCGGGTTCTCCAGCAAACGGACTTCCGGCGCGCTCTGGGCAAATTCGCGAACCAATTGAGCTGTCGAATCCGTGGATCCGTCGTTCACGACGATGACTTCCGCCGACCATGGTTCGCCCGATACACGAAACCACGGATTCAAGCGTCGCCGGGATACGGGCGCTCTCGTTATACGCCGGAATCACGATGCTGTACTTCGGGTAAACCTCACGCGGAGCCTGCCGCTCCTCACCCGCTCAACGCCGGACCTGTCCGGAACGACTCAGGACATCATATACGCAACTGCATACTGCCTGACGGTGCCGACCGAAAGCCCGGCAACTTTACCGTCCCGGATAAAAGTGCCCCCTCGACACAGATTTGCATTTTTCTTAACTCCATGTCCGGAATGCGGTTATCCTGATCCTTCGGAGGTCCAACGGACATGACCAAGGCAGATCTGGTAGAGAAGGTAACCCGGCTTGGTGACCTGACGCGACGAGATGGCGAAGTCATCGTGGAAACCATTTTCGATTCCGTGATCTGCGCTTTGCAGAGCGGCGACAAGATTGAGATTCGTGGTTTTGGCTCATTCCGGATTCGTCAACGCAATCCCCGCATTGGCCGCAATCCCAAAACCGGCGAGCGCGTGGAGGTCCCGGCGAAGCGCGTCCGTACTTCAAACCATCAAAAGAACTTCGAGACCTTGTTAACCCTGAGGAGGCTGGCCAGGTCGCTTCATAGACCCGGATGGCTCACTATGCGCTGTGAGGAAAGTGTCCCGGCAGAACTGCTGTAGCGTCTATGCTTTCCTCATGTGCACCGGCAAACGGCTCACGATCAACGTCACGCCGGATAGAAACGACGTGATATCGTCCTGCTGACCAAACCGCTGAGCTGCATCCGCAACGTCTTCGGCCGAGACCGGGCGCGCCAGCAATTCCTGGACTCCATCGAATCCAAACAAATGCCCGACTTGATCCTGGGCTTCGATGACGCCATCGGTGATGAGCATCAAGGTATCGCCAGGCGCCATGCGCAACGTGGTCCTCGAAAACTCGTTATTCGCCGATATTCCCAGCGGCAATGCCCCCTCCATCATCATCTCGCTACCATTTAGATATGGAGCCGGGTGGCCGGCACTTGCCGCGCTGACCTCGCCTTGGCCATGGATTCTCAACACCGTGCACGTGGCGTTGCCACGTCCCAGCATTTCCGCATTGAGAAGTGTCAAAATCTGGACAGGATCAGTAGTAAATTCCACAGACGTTCGGATTGCTCCAATGATCAGCGCCGCCAGCATGCCTGCGTGCATGCCCTTTCCTTCGACGTCTCCCACAACAACAACAGTGCTCTCGTCGGCGCCACAGGAAATTACCTGGAAGAAGTCTCCTCCGACCTCGCGTGCAGGGCGGTACTCAGTTCGTATAGAGAGACCGGGTGTGCGAGGCAAATGCTCTGGAATCAGATACTGCTGAACCGCTCGTGCCGCGGCAAATTCGCTTTCATAGCGCTCCTCTTCCGCCAGCGACCGCGTAAAACGCCGCACAAGAATAGCCAGCACTGCGGCCAGGAACAACAAATCGCCTGCCTGCGTGAGCGTGATGGGAAAGGGCTGACGCATCACCGCTACCTGAAATCCCCAGCGGTGCTGCCAATCGAGAACGAAGGTGATTACCGCAAGCCGCTGCAACAGGATTGCCAGGCTCTGGAACAGCACGGGGAAAAAGAGAACACGCGCATCCAGGTAGTTCTGCCAGCTTCGGACGGCCAGCAACCAGAGGATCCAGAGGTGGAGCGGCAGGATCAAGAACGAAGTACAGAGATTCCATGGCAGAACTCCGATTCGTTCGCCAGTGTCCATCAACCCGGTGGTGAGTGGAAGAAGGAGTACAAATTAATACACACCAGTACACCGCTGTTCTGCGTGGCTTGAACAACTGGGAAAAAAATGCGAACTGAGCCAGGCTGATTCCCGAAACAATCAGCAAGTCTCGAGTCTGGTTAGCCAGCCAAACCGGCCAAATGACGAATCTGTAGGAGTACCAGATCCACCCCGCCGTCGCGGAACATGCGAGGATCATCGCGAACCAGAGATACTCGCGCTCCCGACGTCGGAGCAGAAACAAACATACGCCGGTCAGGGCGCCTAGCGATTGCAGCAGAGCCGTGAGAAACACCCCGGCATCTTCCCAACGTTGTTTGCCAAGGACCAGTTGATATCGTTCGGCTACCGATTGCGAGTCACCTATCAGGGCTCCCGCCTCCGCAGGGCCCCCGCCGAAATAATGCGACCACGCCGGCCACTGCCACACGCGTAGGGCAATCACCAACTCGCGTGACCATGTCCCTTGCACCGGCAATCGATAGAGTTGCGGCGCATGTGTTGCATAAGCCAGTGGCTCAGGAGGCATCTTGCCGAAGTGCCCGGCGGGAAAGCCATTCGCATAGAGTTCGTAGTTGGTGAAAACATGCGGGAGAACGAGTGATATCTCCCCGCTATTTGGTGGCACCGTTACGTGGAAGCGGTACCATCCCATCCCGCTGTAACCGTCATAGCCCTGGCTGGACCAGTCTCGATCGGAGCGCAGCAGCGGCCAGGCCGAATCATCATACCCCGGTTGCGCCCAGTCAGGGTTATCACCGGCGTGAAATCGCCATAAGCCCTGCAGGTCCAGTATCCAGCGCGGCCCTTGCGCCAGATCGAAATTCTGAGCGCACAGAGAGCCGCACAATCCCGCCAAAACGACCGAGAGCAGCAAGATTCGAGTTCTCAAGGAATGGCGCATCCAGGAGTTGGATATGCCAGATGGCCCTCCGCCCAACTTGGGTAGCCATTATTCGCCCGATTGAATCCGACAGGTGTGACGGTGACCACACCCATCTCTGTGAGGTTCCCTAGCTTCGGATTCCAATCACGCTCATCATTCGCCCGGCATGGCCCCGCGACGCCCGATGCGAGAAGAACAAATCAGCGTGGCAATTTGTGCACCCACCCGTAAGGCTGATCGCCGACTCGCGCACACCCGCATCGAGAAGCTGACGCCGATTCGCTTCGATCAGATCCAGATGCCGCGAAGGACCAATTGAAGAATGCCCCGGAGCACGCTGGGTTAAAAAGAGCATTGGATATTTTTTGCGTACCGGGTCAGAATCAAAGACTTCGCGCACCAGTTCGCTCGCATAGCTGAACTGCGATTCAAACTCTGAAAGCACTTCCTCGCCCACCGCATAACAGCATTGCGCGGCTCCCGGACCAATTGCCGCGATCAAGTCCTTCGGCGCAGAGCCGAACTCCAGGCGCATCCGGCCTACTCCGAGTTCAACGATTCGCTTCACCGTTCCGCGCCAGCCCGCGTGAAAAGCCGCAACCACCCTCTGTCTCCGATCGGCAACAAGCACGGGAATGCAATCGGCGGTTTGAATCGCAAGCAGCACGCCTGGAACCGCGGTGATTGCACCATCCGCCTTTAGCGGTCTCTCGCGTTCAAAGTACGACTTGTCGGTAACGACAATCAGGTTGGAATGGAACTGTCGCAAAATTGCGATCGGAGTCGATGCGCTCCCCGTCACCGCCTCCGCAAGCAGCTTGCGGTTTTGCTCAACGGCTTCTCGCGTGTCGGCCGCTGTGAATCCCAAATTCAAATCCCCGGGGGAATCCTTGCCGCAATACGCCCGGCTCACCCCTCCCACGCGGGTGCTGAAACCATGCCACAGCCAATTCTTCTTTTCGCGCCACGCAGGAATCTGGAGCAACCCGACATTGTTTTCGGAGATCGATGGCGTCGGGGCCGCCGCCATGAGTTCCTCCCTGCTCGCAGGATCTTTGCGCGATTTCCGGAGACGTGTCGTGATCCCGGCTGCGGAGGCACGGCGATTGCGCACCAGGCCTGCAGATTCAAACAGGGTGTCGATTTCCTGCAGATTTGCTTCTGTTTTAGATGTTTGGGAGGACTTCGGCCGGGTCACAAAATCGATTGTAGCGGCCTATTAGCTGATCAGAGCGAATAGGCCCACCTTCCGGTGGGCCCGCTCGAGAGGCATTTTATAGGAGGGAGGTCCTGAAGGGGTCGAGAGACGGGGTCCTAAGAGCAGACCCTCAAAAGGAGTAGTTACCTTTCTTGGATGGGCCAAATTCGGGGGAAGCCTCTGCTAATTACTAAGTCAGATGCGGCACCCGGCTAAACGTTGCCCCTCCAGAGAAAAAAATTGAAAGATTGCGGGCTTTCTGTGGAAAACTCCCGCAGCCTTCTCGGAAATCGTCCGCCGATAGGTGTTTGAAGCCAAAATCCACGCAAGACGATGCTCCGGCGTGCCAATCTGACAATTTATTGACCAGGGGGCTTGGGGGCTGGCTCTTTGGGAGCTTTCGGATCTTCTTCCTGCTTCACCTCCGGTCCCTCGCCGGGGAACGGCCAGCTCGTGTCCAGGAGTATCTCCTTCTCTCTCTGCGCCTTCGGAACCCGGTCGACCTTCAAATTCTCGAGGAGGTGGACCCCTGTCTTCCCGGCCACCACGATGTCCATATCCCCGTCCTTGTCGATATCCTCCACCACGAATTGTGTCCCTGCACCCGCAGTCCCGTTCACACTGATGGGGTAGCGGCTGAAACTCCCCGTTTTGCGATCGATCTTGTAGTAGTAGATGACCAGCGGATCATACGACCCCGGATCGTGCCCGTTATGTCCGCGATAGCGCTTCCCGGCAAGCAACTCGGGCTCTCCATCGCCGTCGATATCGACCAGCTTCAGCGCGTGCACCTGTGAGAATGACTCGTCGATCGCGCGCCGAACCCAGTGGCGATTGTCCCCCTCGCCGATCTGCTCCAGCCAATAAAGACCATAGCTGTGGCCCTGACCGTAGATCACGTCCATCTTGCCGTCGTTGTTCACGTCGTAGCCGATGATCGGAAAACCGGCATCGTTCAGCTTCCAGTCGGGATGCCACTCCCAGTTTCCCTTGCTGGCATCCACCTGCTTGAGCCATCCATTTGGTGTGAGGATATCGGCGAGCCCATCGCCGTCGATGTCGGCGACCCCGACTCCATGCCCATCCATCTCCTTGTCTCCCACGCGATGAGCTTTCGGCTCGGCGCCGGAGAAATCGATCCAGATCAGGCCGGAGTGGTTGTAGTGCGCAAAAATCAGGTCCGGCACGCCGTCGCCATTGATATCGGCCATCGCGCCGCCCTCGGTGTCATAACTGTCGGTGATGAGATGTTTCTTCCACTCCCCGCCCGCCTGCTTCGGATTCTCGTACCACCAGATCCCATTCGTCTGCCATGCAGCGGTTACCACATCCGGCGCGCCATCGTGATTCACATCGATCGCCCACTCGCCGCAGTCGGCAACAAACTCCCCCACGATGCCCACTTCGCGATATTGATGCCGCTTCCACTCGCCGCCGTTCGCGCCGGGATTTTCATACCAGTACGCTCCGCTCAGAATGTCCGGAAACCCGTCGCCATTCATATCGATCGTGGTCACACCTTCCGCATGATCGGTACCCAGCCGATGCGCCAGAAACGTGACCTGGGCCAGCCCTCCCGGCCCTCCTCCCGGAGTCTTCTTCTCTTCCGATTGCGAGTCGGCCGTGATCGACAGAGTGGGAACGAGAAGCGCCAGGGCAATGTGCAGCGCGATCTTCATTTCAGCGACCTTTCCATTGCATGGGACCGTCGGCGGCCCTCATTTCAGGGGATAGAGCTTGATATCCCGGAAGTATACTTCCGCGCCCTCTGACTGAAAGAGAATCTTACCGCTCGATGGGAAAGCATCGGTTCCCTCGTTGGCGAGCTTCCCGTTTACGTATTGCCATACGTGTCCATCTCGATTGACCAGCTCAACCACATTCCACTCGCCGCGCGGTTTCTCCAACTCGTTCACAGAATCACGGAACCCCGCAACATTGGTCCACGGTCCCTTGTTGAACCGATCGATCTTTGCCGCCTTTCCTTCTGGACCCGTCACACGCTCGCCCGGCTTTCCGTCCGGTCCGATCCCCGTCAGAGCAGCGCCGTCGGTCATCCAGAAATCGCCCGTGCATCCCTCATTGATCTGCAATTCGATCGATCGCGGCCATACCTTGTTCGGCCCCTGGATGTTGTAGAGAATGCCGCTGTCGCGCGCTTGTCCGAGCCGCGGCGCGAACGTTCCTTCTCCCCACTTGAACTCGGCACGCAGATAGTAGTTCTTGAACTCCTGCTTCGTGATGAAGTAGCCCATCTCGGTGCCCGAAACGTGAACCGCTCCGTTCTCCACGCTGAAGACATGCTTCGGATCGGAATTCAGCCCGCTCGCCTTCAGGAAGAGATCGAACTGGTTAAGGTCTTTCCCATCGAAGAGGACGATCGCCCGGCCGTGCTTCGGAATGCCCTTTGTCTCTCCTGCGCCGCAGAGAACACCTACCAGAATAAAAACAGCCAAACCACATGCATTCCTGAACTTCGAGCACACTCGCATTGAGCCCATCCCTTTCGAATGCCATTGTTAATCCGCCCTCGGCGATCCTGCAACAAGGCACTGAAGGTTCATCGGCAGTCCACGCCCCTTATACTCTTCCGGTGGATACCCTTGAAAAACTTCGTGACGGCCTTTGGATACGATGGCAGCAAGCGTTCGACCGATTCAGCGAGGTTAAACAAGCATCTCGATCGGGCGAACGCACTGTTTATGCCCGCGTTCCGCTGTTTGATCTGACGAAATTCAATCCAGATAAATTTCTGCCAGGAGGACGCATGCTGCGCGAGCTACCGCAGGATGCCACTTCCTACTACGTCTACAAGCTTGGTGATGATGGTCGCCCGGTACACATGACATCTCGTCATGTCTTCAACAAAATTGATTGGTCGGCTCTCTATCGTTTCACTGAACGTGAAGTTGAATACATTGAGTTCTGTGTTACGACAGAAGTGGTCTCGGAGTACATTCGGCTAACACTGGATGATGGGATTCTCGCCACAATGCAACATCTCAAGGTCAATGGCGCTGGCTCGCACCTGGGAGGTGCGAGAGGAAAAGATGCAATTGGATTCATCACCCAGTCCTCTTTCAATCACTTCATCGCTGTGGAGCAATACCTGCCTTCAAACGGACGAATCGTGTCCGGCACCGCCTTGTCTGAGGGATTGGGAACGCCTGCAATGCGATCCACTCTCGAATACATCTACTCTGGCGATGGAAAACTCCAGCAGGTCATCCGTGCCCATGACAGTGGACGAAAGGCGACCGTCTATGCAATCCAGACGGAAACAAGTAGCCAGGATTTGGCGGATCAGCTCTCGGAAAAAATTGCGGCGCACATAATCGAAGCTCTAAAGAAAACCGATTTCGGCTCGCCCCTGTTGTGCGTCGAACTCTTCTATCGCCAGGTCACTACATACCTACCCCACGTAATCCCGCAAACCGAACGAGATTTCCTTGCCAGTCCCGCTCCGGCGTCACTGATGAACCACAAGTATTGGATCGATCTCAACGATCAGGACTTCGAACCGGAGATGACCGAGTTTGCGGAACGGCTTAACACGGCCGAGGAATGGGATGCCGGTACCAGCATGCTCCGGAAGGCAGCCCTTCTCGTTACGCAACGCGTCCCGCAGCTTCTTCCCGCCACCGATTGCTTCGTCGCTTTCGCAATCGACTGGGAGATGGAAGGCCAGGATTTCGAAGCGATTCTCGCAGAGTGCGGGGCGACTACCGATGCATTGAAAAAGCTAAAAGCCATCGGCTGGTTGGACTGAAGAACGCATCTTTGCTCCGATCCTGACTGAACCCTGGATCCGGTTGCTGATTGTTAGAACCGTACCGCGCTGCACTTCGGCGATTTCGGTGACCTGGACCTTGCCATTTCTCGCCGGCGCCTCTGGAGGTAATTACGTCGGAACGCAGCCCGTCGCGCCTCGGTGACGTCGTCCGAGTAGACTCGCCGGATCAAGTTGCGTAGTCCCTCCTCCAGTTCCGCAACGCTCATCTTCGCAGGCTGGAAATTCACGTCGAACAGCGTGCACAGCTCCCATGCCTCGTCCCGCAAAATGCGTCCTTCCTGCTTCAGCCGCGTATACAGCGGAGTTCCAGGGAATGCGGTCTGCACCGTGATCTGGACATCGTACAAGCCACTTTGCCGGACGAATTCCCAGATCTGCTCAAACGACTCTGTGCCAGTTCCGTCAAGGCCGAGGATGAAACACCCGTTCACGCGCACGCCGCGATCCTGTATCCGCCGAACCGCCTCGAGATAAGAATCCACTTTTCGCGCCTTCCAGTTTGCACGCTGCTCCACTCCATCCACTGCGGAGAACGTCGTGCTTTCAAAGCCAATGAGAATCTCCGCGCATCCAGCGTCAGCCAGCAGATCGAGCAGTTCCGCATCATCCGCGACCGAGAGATCCGTCTCGGTAAACCATCGAAAATTTTCGCGGGCAACCGCGCGAAGAAGCTGCTTCGAGTGGGCCTTGTTGACGAAGGAATTATCGTCGGCGAACTCAATAAACGGCCGCTTCCACAACGACTTGATGTTTTGTATCTCCGCGATCACGCGTTCCACCGGCTTGATTTTGTACACAGGAGAGATGCGCATCGATGCCGCGCAGAATTCGCAACGAAACGGACAGCCCCGCTGCGTCTGCACTGTCAGGCGGTTGTACCGATCAATGTCGAGAAGGTCGAACCGTGGCATCGGCGAGTTTGTAAAGTTGTAATTCATGCCGCGGGCATCGTAAACCGGCTTCAGATTTCCCATCCGGAGATCAGCAATGACCGCCGGCCACACCGGCTCGCCTTCGCCGACAACGACCGCATCCGCATGTCGAAGTGATTCCAATGGCAGAGCGCTCACGTGCAGTCCGCCGAGAATCACCCGCGTCCCGAGCAACCTGTATCGATCCGCAAGTTCGTATGCCTCACGAATCTGGGCCGAAAAACTGGAGATGGCCACCACGTCAAATTCCCGCGGAACACCTTCGACCTCCTTGAGGTCTGGAACTTCGAGATACTGCACATTCACGTCCGCCGGCGTCAATCCCGCCAGCGTAAGCAGCCCCAGGCTCGGTAGGGATGCGATCACTTGACTGCGCTCCACAAAGCCGGGGAGCGTGAGTCCTACTGCCAGGAGTTCGGGATTACGTACCCGGACTCCGCTCATTGCGATCAGACCGAGTTTCATCGATTCCACCCTCCAATCAGAGTTACGACGATGCCCGTGATTACTGCGACAACCGGAACCGGGAACAGATGCCGCCAGGGCTTTCGCCACGCCGAGAGAAAGCAGCAGACAGGCATCGTGACAGCCCCGGCAATGAGCGCCCACGATGCGACCGCCAGCCACTGGCCCTGAAGAAACATCTGCGCCGAGGTTGCGGCAAAGATCAGGTTCAGAAATCCAAGTCCGAAAAACGAGATATGTCCGAGCCGCATCAGGCGCCGCCGGTACGAGTCGTATCCTCCCATCCAGTCGTCGCGATGGAAGAAAAGCCCAATAACAGCGCCGGAGAGAACACCCCCGAGCATCCCAAGCCACCCGCCGATTAGATTTGCCGCTGCCGTCATTAGCCCCTCCTGAGCACTGCTCGACGCGCACGCAATTAAGCATGCCTCCAAACCGGTTCAACCGGGATCTTGCTCGGCCGAACGCGGACAGGCGCAGTTTCTGCAACCGACGGGTTGCTCGTGACAAATCCCTGCGTTTTCACGGAACGCTTGTCAGGTTGAGCGTCGCCCGCGGTGGCCGCCGGAAAGCTCGAAGGAGCCATCCCGATCTGCGCCGATCCATACGCTGCGAACCCGGAAACGATGGCCGATCGAATAAAACCGTACCAGCCTCCGGATGACGCCTCTTTCGTTTGCGATTGCGAAGTCCGTTGAACTGCCGTGTCATGCATCATCGAATTCAACCTCCTTGGGGAAGACCGAATGATGCGAGATTAGCTACGTTCCAGAACAAATAGCAGCGACTCGGTACAGTTTCGCGAGTGTCACAACATGGAGGGATTCAGGAGAAACGGGCCAGTTCGGCCCGGGCGCTGTCGGCGAGGAAAGGAAATACAAAGATCCGCGGACCCGGCGGCAGTTTGCCCCCGGCCACAGTACGGGCGTCGCAGATAATGGCAGCAGTCTGATCGAGCCCGCGAACCCACCGCGGCCTGGTCACATGGCGCAGCACCAGCCGGTCGTTCTCAACACCCGCCGCCTCCAGCACCGTGCGAGCAATCTCGACGAAGTCGGGCCAGCGCGAAGCAACGCCAATCAGCCCGCCCTTCAGCGAGGGCAGCCATGAATCCAGCCACGCCCGGGCAGAGCGGATCTGCAACGTGATCAGTTCGACACCCGCCGGCAGCAATTCCCGCACCGCATTCGCCTGGCTCGGCCGGCACAGGGGAATGGCGCCGAGAAGCAGTTCCGGATTCGTGCAATCTTCAAACGACGCACCCGATACCGGAAACTTCGTAAGCTCCCCGATCTCGGTGACAAGTATTTCGCGAACCTCCGGATCCGGATCGATCAGCAGGAAGTGGTCGGGCGGCGGTGAAGCCAGCCACTGCGCCACCCGTGCCCGCACATCGGCGGCAGGCATATTCAGCTCACGAACCGCCCGGAAGAACCCCGCAATATGCTGATCGAGAATCTGCTCGGGAGTCGAAGGCTGCACAGCGTTGTTCTTTACGTACACCCCGCTCCCATGCCGGAACTCCGTCCACCCCTCGCGCGCCAGTTCGCGATAGCCGGCGCTGATGGTGTTGGGATGGATGCTGAAACGGCGCGCCAGTTCACGCGTGCTCGGCAGGCGGTCCCCTGGATTCAGGTCACCGCTGAGAATGGCCAACACAACTTGCGTGACCAGCTGCCGATAGATCGGAACCTCGCTGGCAGGTGAAAACCAGAGTCGCACGGGAACCTCGCCCCATTTTTACATTGAAGCTTTCCCCCTTTGAAAGCAGTTTCTGTTGCCGGGTAGCACGTTTGGTGCCTGATGCAGTTCGTCACAACGCTGTTGCCAAGTCCATCCAACCCGGCGTATTCCTCTTCCATAGATCATCTTCTGGAGGTCCGGTAGATGATCTTTAGGAACCTGACCATGCCAAAACGCGGCGCCCCGCCTCTCGAAGCCGACCTGCTCCAGGGCACACTCGACCTGCTCATCCTGCAATCTCTATTGCTCGGCCCGGCCCACGGCCACACCATCGCTCACGTCATCGAGCACCGTTCCGACGAGGTTCTCCAGGTTGAGCACGGTTCCCTCTACCCCGCCCTCCACCGCCTGCAGAACCGCGGCTGGATCAGCTCCGAGTGGGGACCATCGGAAAACAATCGCAAGGCCCGTTTCTATCGCCTCACTGCCGCCGGCAGAAAGCAGCTCATGCGCCAGACCACCCGTTGGGAACAGCTCGTCCAGGCCGTAAACCGGGTGCTCAAGCCCGTCCGGGAGTAAATCATGAAACGTTTCTTTCAACGCCATGTCCGCCGCGAAGAATCGGAACTCGAACTCCAGGCCTACCTCGACCGGGAGACCGAGGAAAACATCGAGCGTGGCATGTCCCCGGAAGAAGCGCGCCGCGCCGCCCGCCTCAAGCTCGGCAACGTCACCAACATCCTCGGCGACATTTCGCAGCAGGACAGCTTCGGCGCATTTGAAACCGTCTGGCACGATATTCGCTACGGCGTGCGCATGCTCCTCAAGCACCGCGGATTCGCTCTGATTTCGCTCATCACTCTTGCGCTCGGCATTGGCGCCAACACCGCCATCTTCACGGTCGTTGACGCCACCTTGATCCGACCCCTTCCGTATCCCAACGCAAACCGTGTGGTCATGGTCTGGGAGCATCGCCTGCCCGACGGCCAGTCTCAGAACGTGACCTCGCCCGCGACTTTCCTCAACTGGCGGCAGGACAATACCGTCTTCGACCAGATGGCCGCCATCTTCAACGACTCATCGACCATTTCCGGCGGCGATACGCCTGAACTGATCGGGACCGCATCCGTCTCTCCGAACTTCTTCTCCATACTGGGAGCCAACGCCGCCATAGGCCGGACCTTCGTCCCCGCGCAGGATGGCAACTCCGATTCCAACCGCGCCGCAGTTCTCAGCTTTGAAGTCTGGCAGCGCCACTTCGGATCAGACCCCAATGTTCTGGGCAGCAAGATCACGCTCGACGACAATCCCTATACCGTCGTCGGCGTCATGCCGCGCGGCTTCCAGTTCTTCGTCAAGCAGCAATCGTTCTCCCAGAAAAGGACCGAAATCTGGGTCACGATGAACTTCACTCCCGCCGATCGTGCCCGTCACGGCCGCTACCTGCAGGCCATTGGCCTCTTGCGGCCCGGCATCACCCTCCCACAGGCACAGGACGCGATGCTCAGCCTCCACCGCCGCCTCGAAGAGCAGGATCCAGCTTCCATGAAGAACTGGACCGTAAACCTCGTTCCCCTGCGCTCGCAACTCACCGGCGACGTGGCCCAGGGACTGCGCCTGCTGCTCGCTGCTGTCGGCATGGTGCTGCTGATCGCATGCGCCAACGTTGCGACACTCAACCTCGCTCGTGCTTCAAGCCGCCGCCACGAGATCGCCATTCGCATGGCTCTTGGCGCAAGCCAGAAACGCGTCGTTCGTCAGGTCCTCACGGAAAGCTGCCTTCTCGCCATCCTGGGCGGACTGGCCGGATTCTGTCTCGGTTATCTTTGCCTCACAGTTCTCAAGTCAATCGCGCCGGCAAATCTCATTCCACTTGAGGCCCTGCAACTCGACTTCCGCGTCTTTGCGTTCGCCACCGTCATCTCTCTCTTCGCGGGCCTCCTCTTCGGCATCCTCCCCGCCGTCAACGCTGCCCGCACAGCGCCGCGCGAACCATTACAGGAGGGCGCCGCAGCCGCTCGGGGCGGTGAACGCAGCGGAATCGCGCGCCGTGTCCTCGTCGTAGCTGAAGTCGCAATCGCTCTCGTTCTGCTCATGGGCGCCGGCCTGCTCATTCGCAGCTTTCAACGACTCGTCGCCGTCGATCCCGGATTCCGTCCCGAAAACCTCCTCACTGCCTGGATCCAGTTCCCCAACGCGCGATACGAAAAAGACGATCAGAAAAACCAGTTCTTCGCGCAACTCCTCGATTCCATTCGCGCGATCCCCGGAGTCCGTTCTGCCTCCGCCGACGGATTCCTTCCCTTCGCCGGCATCATCGCGGGAACCGGCGCTCAGGTGGAAGGTCAACCAATACTCCCGCCGTCTCAACAACCCGACGTCAATGTCTCGCTCGTCGAACCTGGCTTCTTTGAGACTCTCGGCATCCCCCTCATCAGCGGCCGTACCTTCAACCGCAGCGAGGCTTTCGTGGCCACCAACAACGTAGTCATCAGCCAATCGATGGCGCGCCAGCTCTGGCCCAATGAGAACCCCCTCGGAAAGCGCGTCACCATCTACATGAAGCGCGAAAACAAACCCAGCACCGTCATCGGCGTGGTTGGCGACGTCAAGCATGCGGGCCTGGCGGACCCCGTGCATCCCACCGCCTACTGGTCCTACCCCGAGCTTGGATTTCAGTTCATGACCCTCGTCATACGCACCGACGGCGACCCGCGATCCATAATCCCCGCTCTTCGCGAAACCGTGCTGCGCATCGACAAAAACCAGCCGATAGCAGACGTTGTCCCGATGGAAACGCTCCTCACCACATCGACAGCGCGCACCCGCTTCGCCACCCAGGTCATGGCCGCGTTTGCTGCCATCGCCTCGCTGCTCGCCATCACCGGCATCTACGGCATCATCTCCTACGATGTCAATCAGCGCACCCGCGAAATCGGCATACGCATGGCCCTCGGTGCGCAGCGCGCCGGAATCATTCGCCTGATACTGAGCCGTGGCATGGCGCTCGCTGGGCTGGGAATCGCATTCGGCATCGTGGCAGCACTTGCCCTCACGCGATTGCTCACCAGCATTCTCTATGACACGCGCCCGAACGATCCTGCGGTCTATGCGTTCGCCGGCCTTACGCTCACCACCGTAGCGCTATGCGCCGGCTATTTTGCAGTTCGCCGCATCAGCTCCATCGAGCCCATGTCAGTGTTGCGGCGGGACTAAGCATTCGGGGGATGATCCGCGATCAGCCGCGCTTCCGCGATCGCGTGCTCTTCGCTTTTGCAGCGGTCTTCGGAACCGACGGTCGCCTGCGCGTCTTCTCGTTCGCCTCGACGCGCAACTTCCACGCCGTTCGCAGCGCGCCAAGCAGAAGGTCTTCATTTGCCTTCGCGAGCACCACATGCGTTGCGCCGTTCCGTCCCCACCCACCGGGAATCGGGACGAAGACATCTGGAACCTCTGCAACAAACGCCGCCTGTTGCTCGGGCGTGAGCATCACGTTTCCATAGCCCTGTTTGACGGCCGCAAGGGTTGCGAAAATTCGTCCGCCGACACGGAAATCCACTGCACCAAAGTGCGAACCTTCTTCGGCGCCTTCCAGGCTAAGCGCGAGACGATGAAAATCAGCGGCATTCATTGGCAGTCACTCAGATAGCCGGACACGGCCGGAACGAACTCCAGTCGATTCCCAGCTGAAACTGCTCGTCCGGCTGGAACACCGATTGGAACGTAAATGCGAATTGCGTCGGCCCATTCGCTTCAAGATGGGCAAGCCTTTGCTTTGCCTCATCCACGCTGGGAATATGCCCCATCGGCACCCACCAGAGCGCCGTATACACTTCGGTGAGTTTCTCAAACCACGCGTGCCTTTGCCGTAGCAGCTCCTTGTGCGCGGTCTGAAAAACGAAGTTCCGCAGTTCTTCCACCGTCTCCCACACTGACATGTTCAACAGCATGCGCGGGTCGCCGAATGGCCGAAGATAGGTGGCGTTGCCATCGTTGACAATCAGGCGCCACACGAAGCCGGGACTCGCATCTGCAAGCGCGTTGATCTCTTCCAGCCGGTTCACAAACCCGGCCATAATCGGATCGTTCAGTTCCGCCCGAATACGGCCGATGTTAACCTGGGCGATGTTGTAGTGCGCCAACGGAACCTCCCAAGTAGATCGATTCTAGGCTGTCGCACTGATCAGTTGGCTGTCAAACTCCTCGTTAAGCCACTTTGAAAACGCGGCGAATTCCTCGTCGCGTCCCAGGAAGTCGCGCACCATCTCGCGACCGGACTTCGATCCGCCCTGCTCCAGCACCAGCTTGCGATAGCGCGCGCCGGCATCGCACCCCAGCAGATCCGCCGGATCGAATTGCCCGAAGAAGTCCAGCGCAATCACCTTGTCGAACGCGTATGTGTAGTAGTTCGATGAGTACCCTGTCAGGTGCCCGAAGCTCGCATACATGCGATTGCCATCGAGCCACTTCCACGGCACCAGCGACGTGTACAGCCGCTTCGTAATCTCGTCAAAGTCGACACCAGCCGGATCCTGATCGTGCAGATCGAGTGACAGCGTCGTGTAATAGAGCTGCGTCCGCACCCAGTCGGCGCGGCCAAACGAACCCGCGGTCTTCATCTTGCGGATCATCTCTGCCGGCAGCACCTCGCCTGTCTCGTAGTGCTTCGCAAAACTCTGCAGCAGCTTCTCGTCGCGGAAGAATTCCTCAAGCATTTGCGAAGGCACTTCAATGAAGTCTCCCTCCGTCGCGAATCCCGACACCCCTGCCCACTCCGTCTGGCCGCCAAGAATCGCATGCATCAGGTGTCCAAACTCGTGGAAATAAGTCACCACATCGCTGTACTGCAGAAGCCCTGGATCATCGCCGTTCCCGCCGGGGTCCCCAGCACCGGGTCCATGGCGCTGGGGTGGATCGCCGCCGGGAAAATTGCAGATCAACGCAGCCTCCGGCATATACCGCCCACGCACGCCCGTCACCACCGGAGCAGCCGAGAACCACTTGTCCTTGCCCTCGCGGGGATGCATATCCAGATAAAAGCGCCCGACCTGCCGCCCCTCCTCGAACACATCAAACACACTCACCGCCGGATCCCAGGCCGCAGCATCCGACCGCCTGAACTCGACCTTGAATAGCTTCGCCGCGGTTTCAAGCACGCCGGCCTCAACCTGCTTGTAGGGAAAGTAAGGCCGCACCGACTGCGAATCGAAATCGAATGCCGAACGCCGGAACTGCTCGTACCAATAGCCACGGCTCGTGATGTCAATCTCCTTGAGCCCGGGCTGCCTGCCGCGCCCAAACTCCAGCACCAGTTCGTGCTCGCGAACCGCGCCTTCCCGGCTCGCCTCTTCCAGCCGCGCCAGAAACTTCCGCACGTTCGCCGCCGACCCCATCATCTGATCCGCCGTCGCCAGATCGGCCCAGCTCCGGAATCCGAGCACCGATGCAATTTCCTGCCGTGTCGAAAGCAGATCGAGCAGGATCTGCTTGTTCTCCGGATACGCCCGCGTGTTGTAAGCGATGAACATCCGCTCGCGCAATTCCCCATTCGACGCAAAGGTCATAACCGGCTGCATATCCGGCTGATCGGTCGTCAGCGTGATCTGCCCGTTTGCATCGGGTTGATGGCGTCCCAGGTAGTCGGGCGGCAGGCCGTCAAGTTCCTGCCTGCGTCGCAACGATCGTCTTCCCACCCTCCTGAATGTTCCGGCTGAAATCCAGCGAATGCTTCGTCGCCTTCTGGTGCAGAGCCTGCAACCGCTCGCGTGTTGCCTGGTCCTTGTCGACGCCGGCCAGGCGATATCCAAGCAGAGTCCGCTCCACAAAGTGCCGGGTTGCGGCGCTCGCGCCGTCCAGGCTCATCGCAACCAGCGCATCGTACACACCGCGATTGAGACTCAACGCGCTTCCCGCCATCGCAACCCGCTGCGCCTCCATCTGCGCCTGGTCGCGCACGGCCTTCTCTGCCGCGACAGAATTCAGCACTCCGGCCTGCGCACCGGCAAGGCTCAAATGCTCGATCGCCGCGTCGTAGAGCCGCAGGGTGTTCTCGATCGTGCGAGGCCCCTCAACTGCCAGCAGTGCCGCGATCGCTGCCTCGTGCGCGGCGAGCCTTGCACTCACCCAGGCCTCAAGCGCGTCGGGAGATTTTGCTCCTCCTGCTTCCCAAGCGTGAATATCGTCGGTAACCTGAGCTGCCGCCTGAGTTGCGGTAAGGGAATCTGCGCACATAATGAAGACAACCTCCAGCTACTAGGTTGCCATATCCAGACCAGTTCGTTCCTCTCACCGTCCAACCCTTCGAAACCGGCTTGCTGTTGCGCGAGATCGCTTCACTCCACTGAGGCGAGTGCGAAATGCTACCCTTCTGTGTACTCGAAATCTTTCGCCGCGCATCGCGAACTTTCCAGCCCGGAATGAGGAATGGAATCCGAATCGCTGCTTAAGAGATTGAAAAGAGTAAACCCTTCGCAAAAATTCGGAGAGAGAGCAATGACAATTGGCAGTTGGGATGGGGAAAACGGTTCGTGGTCGCGCCGCCGCTTCATGCAGGCAGGCGTAGCCAGCGCGCTCGTCGCACAGGCGGCACAGCACGGCTTGGGGCAGGAGTCGCCGGTTCCCGCCGAGGGGCAAACCATGGCCGACGTTCCATTCCAGAAGCGTGAACCACGCATCGGCCTCATCGGCACCGGCGGCCGCGGCACCTCGCTCCTCGGAAACCTCCTCGCAGCCGACGCGCAAATCGTCGCCGTCTGCGACGTGGTCCCCGAAAAGGCCGAACATGCCGCCAGCCTCGTCGTCAAAGCCGGCCAGAAGAAGCCCGACCTTTTCACCGATGGTCCCCAGCACTACGAGAAACTCGTCGCCCGCAATGACATCGACTTCGTCATCGCCGCCACACCGTGGCGCTGGCACGCACCCATGGCTCTAGCCGCCATGGCTAACGGCAAAGATGTCGCCGTCGAGGTTCCCGCGTTCATCTCGATGGAAGATTGCTGGCGAGTCGTCCGGGCCTCTGAAGAAACCCGCAAGCACTGCATGATGCTCGAGAACTGCTGCTACGGGTACAACGAAACCCTGATCCTTCGCATGGTCAACGCCGGCGAATTCGGCGACCTACTTTACGGCGAGGGCGCATACCTCCACGATCTCCGCGCAGAATTGTTCTCTCAGAAAGGCGAAGGCCTCTGGCGCCGAACCGAACACACCCTCGCCGACGGCAACATCTACCCCACCCATGGCCTTGGTCCGGTGGCCAATTACATGCGCGTTCAGCGCGGTGATCGCTTTGCCTACATGGTCTCCATGAGTTCGCCGCAGCGTGGTCTCGACGCTTATCGCAAGCAACACCTTCAGCCCGATGACCCGCGCATGAAGGAGCGCTACATCTGCGGCGATCTCAATACCTCGTTAGTCAAGACGGCCAGCGGCCTCACCATCACCGTCAAGCACGCCACCTCAACCCCGCACCCCTACAGCCGCATCAACCAGATCGCCGGCACCAAGGCCATCTTCGAGGACTACCCGCCGCGCATCTACTTCGACGCCATGAATAAGGAAGAGGCCTGGGGCACCATCGACGCCTACAAGCAATACGCGCACCCGCTTTGGCAGCGCGAAGGCGAAATCGCCAAGAAGGTCGGCGGCCACGGCGGCATGGATTTCATCATGATCTATCGTCTCCTCCAGTGCCTCCGCGAAGGCCTGCCGCCCGACATGGACGTTTACGACGCGGCCGCATGGTCCTCCATCGGACCCCTGAGCGTCGAATCCGTCAGTCGCGGCAGCGCCCCCATCGATGTACCCGACTTCACCCGCGGCAAATGGCGCGACCGCGCGGTATCCCGCATCGCGACGCAATCGTAGCGGTCCGAGCACCAGCACAGTTGTTGTCAACATGGCGAAGGTCGTCCGCAGCAGCGGACGACCGGAGTCGAAGGACCCGCGGTTGTTTTCAACGTAAAACCCCGGACACCATCCCAGGAACCTTCCTGCCGCAAGCTGCGTACCAACCCCATGAGACACCTGTCCGCCCGCGAACACCTCATCCGCAGCCGGACACTATGTCCTTCTGCAATTCCCCTGCTCTGCACACAATCCATTGGCGTTGTACCCTGTGAACTCCGGCACGTTGCGTGCTCCCTGATCTTGTGATTCCCGGGTCCCTGGAGGCGTCTTGATGAGTTTCTTTCCGCAGAATCTTCGCTTCGCAGCGCGTCAGCTCCTTCGCAATCCCGGCTTCACTTTCACCGTGCTCGTCACGCTCGCCCTCTCTATCGGCGCCAACACGGCCATTTTCTCCATCGTGAATGCGCTGATGCTCAACAGCCTGCCCTACCCGCGACCCGAGCGCATGGGCACCCTCTTCCAGCGGACTCAGGGACCCGATCCCGCAGACGAGGAGCGCTGGATCGACGGCACCCAATGGGAACAACTTCGCGACAACGTGCCTTCGCTCACCTCGGCAGTCTTCGCCGCATTGGCCAGCGGGGCCAACCTGGAAACAAATTCCAAGCAAGCCGCCTACGTGCATGCCGGACGCGTCTCCCAGCACTACTTCGACGTACTCGGGGTTCAGCCAGCCATCGGCCGCACCTTTTCACAAGCCGAGGATGCCCCTCAAGGACCCAAAGCCGTCATCCTCAGCTACGAACTCTGGCACTCCATCTTCGCCTCCGACCGCAATCTGATCGGCCAGTCCATCCACCTCAAGGGAGAGGCCTATACCGTCATCGGCATACTTCCGCAACGCGCAACCACTCCGCTGAATGCCGACCTCTACACCTCGCTGCAGCCCAGCCGCGACGGCGAAGGCCAAGGCACCAACTTCGGCGTCATCTTCCGCCTGAAGGATGGCGCAACCTGGCAAGAGGCCGACGCCGAGATCAATCGAGCCTGGGCCGCCCGGATCTCGCAAGTCGAAAGCAGGAACCCCGGAGCCAAAATCCAGTTCTATACCGTGCCTTTCCAGAAGGGCGTGACCTCCGAACTGCGTCCCCGCGCCATCGCGCTCATGCTCGCCGCCGGATTCATCCTGCTTATCGCCTGCGCCAACCTCGCCGGGCTCACGCTCGTGCGCATGACCAGGCGCCTGCCTGAAATCGCCACCCGCCTCGCTCTCGGCGCCTCCCGCTGGCAGATTCTCCGCCAGCTCTGGATCGAGAATCTGCTCCTCGCCTCTATCGGCGGCGCGACCGGAATCCTCGTAGGCTTCGCAGCTCTGCGGGGGCTGCTCTCGCTCCTGCCCGAGGGCTTCCTGCCTGTAGCCAGCGTGCCTCTCGACCTGCGCGTCCTTTCTTTCACCGCCGTCATTACCCTCTGCACCAGCGTACTTTTCGGAATGCTGCCGGCGTTTGCCACGAGCCGCGTCGATCTCCGCTCCTCGCTCGCCAACCGCATCTCTTCCTCGGCGCAATCTCTGCGCCTGCGTCAGGTCCTCATCGCTGGCGAAGTCGCGCTCACTGTCGTCCTTCTCGCCGGATCGGGCTTACTCATCCGCTCTCTCATCCACCTTGAAACCCTCCCACCCGGCTTCAACCCCGACGGCGTTGTAACCGCCAAGGCCTCCCTCGACGACGCGCGCTACAAGGACCCCGCCAATTTCCGCCAGTTGATGACGAACAGCCTCGCCTCCATGGAACGCATTCCCGGAGTACAGTCCGTTGCCGTCGGACTCACCTTGCCCTACGAACGCACGCTCAATAGTGGTGTTGTTCTCCATGACGGTCCGCAATCCACCAAAACCGTAGGCACCGACGTTGTTTACGTCACTCCCCGTTTCTTCGACGTACTCCAGATGCCCCTCTTCCGCGGTCGCGCCTTCACGGATGCCGACGGACCGAACGCTCGCCCCGTGGCCATCATCAACTCCACCTTCGCGCGCAAGTTCTTCCCCGGACTCAATCCGGTTGGCCTTACCATCGATAAAAACACGCTGATCGTCGGTGTAGTCTCCGACATCCAGCTCGTCTCGGGCCTCGATGCCACGGCTCCCATTCAGAGCCAGGAAACTATGTACATCCCCGCCGCCCAGGCCGCCGCGCCCCTGCTCGGCGTCCACGTCTGGTTCCAGCCCAGTTGGGTTGTGCGCACCTCCGGCCCCGTCGAAGGCCTGACCGAACAGATGCAGCACGCGCTCTCTTCCGCCGCTCCCGGCCTGCCTTTCTCCGGCTTCTATCGCATGAGCGATCTCCAGTCGAAAGCGCTCGCCATGCAACGGATTGAAGTGGCCCTCCTCAGCACCATGGCCGGCCTCGCTCTTCTGCTCAGCGCCGTAGGAATCTTCGCGCTCGTCGCCAGCCTCGTAACCCAGCGAACCCGCGACATCGGCATCCGCATCGCTCTCGGGTCCAGCGTCCGCCAGGCCATGGCGAACGTCACGGCCTCCGGCCTCGCGGCATCTGTCGCCGGTCTCGCCATCGGCCTCGTCCTCTGCTTTGTAGCGCTGCGTGCAATGAGCAGCGTGCTCTACGGAGTCGGCGTCTACGACGTGCCCAGCCTCGCAACCGTCATCGCCACCCTTGCAACCGTTTCGCTTGCGGCGGCCGTGATCCCCGCCCTCAGAATCGCAACCATCGACCCCGCGCGGACCCTCCGCGAGGAATAACAAGCCGCCGTCCGCGCCCCGTTCATCGTTATCGACGACCTGCAAGTCAATCGAACCTTGATCGTGGCGTGGAAACCGGTGCTATGCTCGCTTCCAGACCATCGTCAAAAGGGGAAAGCCGGGCCTTATGAGTAGATTCTGGCGAAATTTGCTCTCTATCTGCATCGGGCTGTTTTTTGCCGGATTCGGCGCGAACCTCGTTTTCATCCTCTGGCCGCTGCTATTCCCGGAATCTCTCCAGGGCTCAAGCTGGGGAGAAGCCGCGGCGCCGCTGGCTGTCCTTGCCATCGCCTCGTTATTCGGCGTGGCCGGGTTTCTCCTGACCCGGAAGCTGACCAAAAAATTTGTTCGCGATAACGACGACACCACCGTGCTCTTCCGCTAAACCGATCCGATCTCCTCTTCGTCTCGATTTCCCGGGACCTCGCTGCCCGGCACAAAAAACCGTCCCGCACCCCTGAATTCTGTCGATCCTCCGTAAAAATCGGAAATACGGTAAGCATCTCAAAAATCGATACTTAGCGATAAGCCTCCCTTAATCAATAATTTACCCGCAAGCTTTTTATATTCAACATTTTAGGAAAAAAGAGAATACTCGTGTCCCTTGCCAGACAAATGGCAGGATCAGGGGGGACAGGCCGGGCCCAATGTTACGGCCGAGCCGTATCTTCCTGTTGCATGGGAAACCCAAGGCATCTAAGATGCGTCAATTGAACGAAAATGCCCCACGCCGTCGCCATTTCGTCTCCACCAGTCCACGCCCCCTCACCGCAGCGGCTGAGGCTCGGCAAGCTCTGCGTGGCTATTCAGGGCGGTTCCCCGGCGGAACTCATGGACAGGGCCGAAACAGCCAGCACCCATTTCAAATTCCTTGAGTTGAGGCTCGATTCGCTGGCGAAGCCCGCGAACGCGCTTCCTTATCTGAAGCAGTTCCTCGGCGAGCACAAAGATGTAACAGTCATCGCAACCTGCCGGCGCAAGGCCCATGGCGGGGGCTTCGACGGTCCGCTCGCGGCGCAGCTCGAAATTCTGACCAAGGCCGCCCAGGCCGGCTGCCACATTATCGACCTCGAGGTTGAATCCGCCGAAGAAGCCAAATCCCTGCAACTCACCAGGCTGCGAACTTCCGGTGCAGCCCTGCTCATCAGCTTCCACGACTACGCCCGAACCAAGGCCCTTGAACAGGCAGCCGACCGGATCGAGGTCTTTAAGCCTGACTTCGTAAAGGTGGTCTCGACCGCCCGCACCCTCTCTGACAATCTTGCGGTCCTTCGTCTGATTGAAAACCGCTCGCTGGCATCGCACTTCGTCGGAATCGCCATGGGTGAAGAGGGCCTGGTCAGCCGCATCCTTGGCCCCCGAGCCGGAGCGGCGTTCACCTTCGCTTCTTTTTCCGAAGCATCCGAAACCGCTCCCGGACAGATGACGGCCGAAACCATGCGCGATGTCTATCGGCTTGACCATCTTGACCCGGCTACCCGCGTCTTCGGCGTCGCCGGCAATCCCATCTGCCACTCGCTCTCGCCCATGCTCCACAATGCCGCATTCCGCCGCGAGGTCGTCAACGCCATCCTGCTGCCCCTGAAGGCGAAGTCGGTGCAGGATCTGCTCACGCTCGCCATGGAACTGCCGCTCGCCGGATGCGCCATCACCATGCCTCTCAAGACCGAGGTCCTGCCGCATCTCGCCAACATGGATCCCCTCACCGCGAAAATTGGCGCCTGCAACACCCTCCGCATGGGAGCCGACGGCAAGCTCTACGGATTCAACACGGATGTCGCTGGCATCGTCCGCCCCCTGGAGCGCCGCCTCCGGCTCAAAGGCGCTCGCGTCGCCGTTCTTGGAGCCGGAGGCGCCGCGCGCGCAGCCGTCTTCGGCCTCGTCGAGCAGGGCGCCGAGGTTTTAATCGTCAACCGCACCCACGAACATGCCGTCACCCTGGCCCGCCAGGCAAAAGCGAAGTCGTTGAAGCATGAACTCCTGGCCAAGCAAAGTTTCGACGTAATGATTAACGCCACCCCCTGCGGCATGGCCGGCACGAAGCAGGCCCTTCCCATCGCTGAAAATGAGCTGAACGCAGGACTCGTCTTCGACATGGTTTACAACCCGCTCGAAACTCCGCTTCTCAAACTGGCGCGGTCCCGCGGCATCCCCGTCGTCACTGGCCTTGAAATGTTCGTCATGCAGGGTGCGCGTCAATTCGAAATCTGGACCGGCAAACCCGCTCCCGAGTCCGAAATGATGAAAGTGGTCGAGCACGAGCTCCGCAAACGCGTCGACACCCATCAAGAGGCAACTTCGTCGTCGAGTGATCGAAAGAAGAAAGCCTGAGCTGCCGAGGCACCCTTCAAACCCTTCGCATCGTCAATACCTTCAGCATCAGTTCCCGTTACGATTGCGATGGCTCCCCACCGCTTCAGTCAAGAGTGCCTGATGAGTTCTTTCATTGACGTCGTCTTGCGTGTGCGTCGACGGCTGCTGCCTGCCAGGCTTCGCTCCCGAGCCCGGTTTCCCCTTGCCGGCGTGCTCGCCCTTGTCCAGATCCTCGCCGGCTGCGGTTACTGGATCAATCCCAATGCCGTGGTTCCATCGGGACCGGGAACACCCAGCCAGAGCGGTTCGGTGACCATTTCGCCAACCTACGTCGCCCTTTCTCCAGGCCAGAAGTTCCAGTTCAGCGCAACATCCTCTGACGGCGGCCAGATCAATTGGCTCGTGAACAACGTGGCCGGAGGAAAGCCCGAAACCGGACAGATCGACTCCTCCGGAAACTACACGGCTCCCTCCATCGCATCGCAGGGCCTCAACATCTCCGTCACCGCTGCTCTTGCCTCCTCGCCTCTGCAGAACTACGCCACCGCCATCGCCGCCATCATTCCCGGCGCGGCAGTGTCGTGCCCCGAGGTCACCGGGAGCCCGCTGGTGGCGGCTTACATAGTGAATCTGCCATCAGCCGGCAGGGTTTCTGTGGAGTTCGGGAAGACCACCGACTACGGCCGCAGCACCTCGCAGGTTGCAAGCGGCGCGCAGGGCGGAGAGGTCAAGGTGCTGGTCGCCGGCATGCTGGCCAAGACGCCTTATCACATGCGCGCGAAGGTCTTGCTCGATAACGGCGCCTCTTATACCGACATCGACCACACTTGTACTACCGGAACTCCACCGCCAACGTCACCAATAACCATCACAACCGCAGGCGGTTCCTCAGCTCAACCCGGAATCGAGATCTGGAACACGGTAAGCCCCGCGGGAGTAATTCAGGCCTTTGCCACGGACCTCGATGGAAACGTGATCTGGTCCTATCTCTACCATGGCTCAACCGTCGACCTGATTCAGGGAATTCAGCTTTTACCCAACGGCGACATGCTGATGCTGATCTCTTATCTCTCCTCCATCACGGTTCCGAATACCGTCGGGCTGGTCAACTCCCTCCGTGAAATCGATCTCGCCGGCAACACCGTCCGCGAGATCACCATGGACTCGTTGAATCAGAAACTCGCGTCCTCAAATCTGCGCGATTCCAGCGGAAATGTGTACAAGTTCGGGAGCTTCCATCACAGCGTTCTCCAGTTGCCCAATGGTCATTGGGTGGCGCTTGTAACCCTTACCCGGGATTACAACAATCTGCCGGGCTACCCGGGCACGACGACCGTAATCGGCGACGCCGTTGTGGACATCGATTCCAATGGAAATCCTGACTGGGTGTGGAACGCCTTCGATCATCTCGACATCAATCGCCACCCCATGAACTTCCCTGACTGGACGCACTCCAATGACATGGCCTACTCCAGCGACGACCACAATCTTTTGCTCTCCATCCGCCACCAGAACTGGATCGTGAAGATCAACTTCGTCGACGGCAAAGGTTCCGGCACAGTGATGTGGAGGCTCGGCGAGGGAGGCGACTTCAAACTGGTCGGCGGCACCGATCCAACCGACTGGTTCTACGCCCAGCATGGATTAAGCTACTTCACACCAAATACGACCGGCGTTTTCCGCCTCGGGCTCATGGACAACGGGAACGATCGCATCTATCCCAGCGGGCAGATCAATTGCAAACCCCTCGCCCCAACGAACCCTGCATGCTATTCCAGCATCCCTGTACTCGAGTTGAACGAGACCAACATGACCGCGACGCTGGTTGACCACTACGTGCCGCCACCAGGCTACTTCACATTCTTCGGCGGCAATGCGGAGCTTCTGCCAAACGGACACCTTCACGCAAACTTCACGGCTGCGGCAAACGGAACCATCGTGCAGGAACTGGACCTGCAGGGGACCCCGGTGATCTGGCAGGGCACCACCCCCGGGGCCAACCAGTTCCACGCTTATCGATGGCCTAGCCTGTATCCCGGTGTGCAATGGTGATTTCACAGCAAATGTTGACCCTCTGAAAAAGAGCAAAATCAGACAATGATTTCCTGAAATGAGAATTACATTTGAATGACACTAGGGGCACTTCGTAAATCCGAGAATCCTATCTAACAGCTTGCAGGGACCCTACTCTCTGTGCCGTGAGGTGATTGTGACAACCGCTTACATCAACCGCATCTCCACTTCGGTCCCTCCCCACGATGTCCATCGCTCCTTTGTCGCCTTCGCCGAAGGCATGATCCCCGAAGGCGTCCAAAGATCGCTTTTCCGGAGAATGGCGCGTATGTCGGCAATTGAACACCGCTACTCGTTCCTGGAGCCAATTGCCGCAGACAACGGGTTATGGCGCGACGCTGAAGATCTCTACGCAACCGGCAACTTCCCCGGTACGGCGCGGCGCATGGAAGCTTTTGAAAAATTCGCCCCGCAACTCGCCACCTGCGCTCTCAACAAGCTGGCGCTGACGCGCGAAGAGCGAGCGGCCGTCACCCACGTCATCGTCACCTCCTGCACCGGCCTCTACGCTCCCGGTCTCGACTTCGACATCGTGAACCACCTTGGACTGAACCCTTCCGTCGAGAGAACCATCATTGGGTTCATGGGCTGCTACGCCGCCGTCAACGCGCTCAAGTCCGCGCATCACATCGTGCGTTCCGAGCCCGAATCTGTCGTGCTTGTCCTCAGCCTCGAGCTCTGCACGCTTCACCTGCAGGAAACCACGCGATCTCGAGCAGATGCTCTCGTTTCTCCTCTTCGCCGACGGCTGCGCAGCCTACATGGTCAGCGCGCGCCCCGTGGGCCTCGGCATCGACAGTTTCCTCGCACTGCGCATCCCCGAGACCGATCGACTGATCACCTGGAAAATCCGCGAGCGAGGATTCGACATGCATCTCTCCGGCCAGGTCCCGGCCGAAATCGCGCGCGCAATGAAAGAGATCGGCACCCACATCACGCGCGGCCAGGATCCCTCGAGCTATCGACCTGTGGGCCGTTCATCCGGGAGGGCGAACGATCCTCGATGCCGTGGAGAAAGGCATGGGGCTTTCCGCAGACGCGCTGTGCCACTCGCGCGATATCCTCGCTCGCTTCGGCAATATGTCTTCCGCGACTGTCATGTTCGTCCTCGAAAACGTGCTGCGAAGTGCGGCTCCCGGACAACGTGGATGTGCCATGTCGTTTGGGCCCGGAGTGACCGCGGAGACAATGCTCTTCCATGCCGCCTGAGGCACTCGATTTCAGCCGACGCGCCGTGCTCACCGAGCTCATGGATGAGCCCTGCGGCCGCGAGGAAATGAGAGCGTGTCTTCGCGATATCGCCCGGCTCAACCGGTGGTTCCTTGGCTATCGGCCCACGCTCCGCTGGCTTGAGAGACTGGCGCTGTCCCGGCACGACCAGCCGGTGCGCATCCTGGACATCGGATGCGGATACGGCGATAGCCTCCGCCGCATCGAAAAATGGGCAGCCGCGCGCAGCCTTCCCGTCGAACTGACTGGCTGCGATATCAATCCTGATACAGCGGCAATCGCCTCGGAAGCCAGTCCGGACAGCCGGATTGAATGGATCGCTTCCGATGTTTTTCAGCTGCGGACCAGCGGGCCGATCGACATCGTCGTCAGCTCCCTCTTCACTCATCATCTGACCGAAGAGCAAATCGTGCGTTTCCTCGTGTGGATGGAGACGAACGCGCAGATCGGATGGTTCATCAATGACCTGTCGCGTGCTTCGATTCCCTACCGCCTGCTCAAGTCATTTTCAAAGATCGCGGATCTGCACCCGTTCGTTCAGCATGACGGCCCCGTATCGATCGCGCGCGCATTCATACCATCCGACTGGCGCCGGATGTGCGCGGCTGCGGGGCTCGAAGAGCCGCAGATCACCATCGAGAGCTTCCTTCCTGCGCGCCTGTGCGTAGCCCGTCGAAAGCAGCGGATAACTGATGCAAAACCGGATTGAACATCTCGTGATCGGCGGGGGCCCTGCAGGCTCAATGCTGGCCCTCCGCCTCGCAGCTTCGGGTCGAGAGGTGATCCTTCTGGAAAAAGAGCGCGAACCGCATCACAAGGTATGCGGCGAATTTCTCAGTGAGGAAGCAATCGGCTACCTCGAACGCATCGGGATCAATCCGCTTGCGCTCGGCGCACAGATCATCGACCACGTGCGGATGCACTCCGCACTCCACACCGTCGAATCGCAGTTGCCTTTTACAGCCTTCTCACTTTCACGCTGCGTCCTCGACGAAGCTATGCTTCAGCAGGCCGCGTCCGCCGGATGCAAGGTTCGCCGCGGCGTCTATGTTGAAAATCTGTCGTCGACCGCTCAAGGCTGGACCGCGCACCTTCGCGGAGAAAAATGTCTCGACACTCGGGCAGTCTTCCTCGCCACGGGTAAACACGATCTGAATGACTATCCGCGCAGCTCCGGATCTCAATCCGATCTCGTCGGATTCAAAATGCACTGGAAGCTCGACGGCATGCAGACAGAATCTCTTCGCGGCGCGATGGAATTGTTTCTTTTCCTCGATGGCTATGGCGGCCTTTCCATGGTGGAAGGCGGCATCGCCAATCTCTGCTTTGTTGTTCGTCGAAGACGGCTGCGCAAACTTGGCGGCTGGGCGAGGTTGCTCGAAGCGATTCGAAGTGAAGTCCCGTCGATGGGCCAGCGTTTGGGCTCTGCCATCCCCTGCTGGACAAAGCCTCTGGCCATCTCGCCAATTCCCTACGGATATCTCTGTGCGCCTGCGGATGGAATTTGGCGTCTCGGCGATCAGGCTGCGGTGATTCCCTCGTTCACCGGCGACGGCATGTCCATCGCCATGCATAGCGGGGAACTCGCAGCAGAAATGTACCTCGCCGGCAGAAGTCCCAAAGAATATTCTCAACGCCTCCAGGATCAGCTTCACCCGGGAATGCGATTTGCTCTGGCGCTCTCGAAGTCGATGGTCACCTCGACTGGCAGGGCAATCACGCCCATCGCACTTGCCCTGATCCCCGGCGCCATGAGCTGGATTGCAAAGAAGACCCGCATTCCCCGCCCCGTTCTCCCGGCCGCGCGCGACGGGTCGGACACAGGCATTCGTCCTTCCTCTGCTTCGCTCGCTTGAGATCTATCTGTGCTTTTTCTTCGCAGCTTTTGCCGATTTTGATTTCTCGCCCGGCGTGTGCGACGTCGGAATCGGCGCCATATCCGGTCCGGTTCGGCGCACCATGTTGTCCCGCATCGCGTAGGAAATGGTGCGGGGATTCACCGGCTTCACGATCCCTGTGTTCGGATCGATCGAAACATCGGGAGTGCTGGGAATCTGAAAACTGAACACGGGCTCCGTCCCATTCGCACCGGGCTGCGTCCACACGCGGACTGGAAAGAACCCCTGGATGGGGCGGATGCGAAAGGCAGTCTCGTAGCGGTGCCGCTTCACGCTCCAGGTAAAGACGCGGATCTGGTCGAAATCAAAAGGCAGCCCCGACCTGGGCGGACTCAGTGCCGTTACGTATTCCGGCACCATGTGATCGGGAACATCGGCCTCCTGATCGTGCACTCTCGTCAGCACGTAGGCGCCCGCGATACGTTGTCCTTCTGCATATTGTCCAACCTCGTCGGGCACGTCCACGTCCACTCTTCCGGAGAGCAGCCAGCCAACCCGACCCTGCGTGTCGCGGATGAGCCACCAGTCTTCCATCGGGATCACTGGCTGTTCCGCTTGCTCGGGAGAGGAAGGTGCCGGCGCTTTCGACGCTGCCTGGGCTTTCGGATCCGCGGCCTTTGCCTCTGGCTTGGTCGCGCTCCCCGCAGCAGGGGTGCTTGGCTTCAGCGGTTCCGGCGCTGCTCCCGGCGCCGCTTTGCGAACGGAAGCACGAACCAGAAGCTGGACCTTGTCATTCTCCGGAAGCAGGTAAAAGCGGTCTGTGTTTCTTCCTGGACTGATGTGCAGATAAATATCGTCCCGCAGGCTCCCGGTTGCCACCACGGCATCCTGTTTATGCTGTGCGGCAAGATCCTGAAATGCTTTATACCCGTCCGCGTCGATTACCGCGCGTTCCTCGATCCAGCCGATCTCGTTCTTCTCTGTCTTCACCTTCAGGAAGCGGCGCCCATGCTCGATCACCTCGAGCGGCTGGCCGTTCACCACTTCCCCCACCCGGTTCGAGACGGCCGCGACGCGATCGTGCAGATACATCTGCCGCGCGGCGACGTAGACCATTTCGTGCTTTTCTTTGCGCAGCCGGGTGCACCCCGTCGCGAAGATCAGCCCCAAAATGAGGAACGCAATCGTAGATCTGGCGGATAAGCGCAGAATACTACGGACGAGGGGAGTTGGAGGTCGCGTAAACACAGCCTGGAAATCTGCTTTGAGCATAGCAGCAAGGCTTGCTTCGCTCACAATCCTGCAGGAGGCGGTGCCGGGTTAATCAATGAAGCGCCCCGATAGCTCCTGCCTGCACTGGATCTGTGCCCGTTGCGCTGCTCACTACCTTGTCGAGATATCCGGCGTTGGTCGTGTTCAGCGTATAGCCAAGAAGATCCGGGTTGCCCCCGAAGTTGACCGCGAAGACAAATTGCTTGGTGCTGTCCTCAACGATCATTTGCGGATTGGTGCCTGCGGGAAACGTGCTGCCCAGTGCGGTAAGTCCCAGCGTGGTATCCGTGGTGGCGATTGAGAAACCTGCGATCACTCCCGTAGAACCGCTGGCTGTTTGCCGGCTCACGACGTAGACGTAGTTGCCATCGGAAAAGGGAAGAATGGAGTAGGGAGCGAGTCCCGCGATCGAAAATGGGGAGCCAGAAAGTTCCTTGTTTGTTCCGTACGTGAACGCTCGCATGCCGCCGGTGTTGGTGCCTGAGGTCGCCACCGTCTCACCGATGTAGTAAAGCCGCGGAGCGGTTCCTCCCGACGGAATGGGATCGAAGGCAACCGAGAGTGCGGCTCCGGAGGCAGTCTTTGTTCCAATCGTGCCCACTGCGCCGAATGGATTCGCATTACCCGACGCAAACGGAATCGTAGCGGTTCCCCCTGTTCCCAGCGCGGCCAGCACGAACGCGTTGTCCGGCGAAATGGCGACTTGTTGAAATGCCGCGGAAGGCAGAGCGACCGTCTGTTCCTGGTTCGAAGCAAGCAGGCCCGTCGACGGGTTCACGTGAATGGCGAACAGGTTCGGACTTCCTGAAAAGCCCTCCACCACCCAGGAATTCGTCGAGTCAACCTGCAGGCTCGTTGCCGGATCTGACGAAATCGGTTGCCCGGAGTTGCCCAGAGTCAACAGACCGTTGGAAGTGTTGACGTTGTAGATAAAGATGCCGGAAACCGTACTGACATACAGAAACGCATTGTTGGGGGCTACGGCAATCGCGATGGGCGCCGCGGAAAGGCTATAGACACTCCCCGCTGCCGTCACAGTGCCCTGGTTGACGTAGAGGCCCGCAACCTGGCTGGTGGCCACATTGAGCACGTAGAAGTAGCCGCTGGTGAGTTTCGTGCTTCCGCCACCGCCGCCGCCCCCACCGCTCGGAGCATCCCAGAATCCCTTGCATCCCGTAAGGCACAGTGCCGCCAGTGCCAGGCATGCCCAATGACGCATTCTCATGGCCGCTCCTTCCAACCCAGGTATAGCCCGCTTCGATCCAGACTAAAGCCTCCGGGGGCTCTCTCCGGAGTTCCGGACAGGGGTTTCCTACCCCTATTTTCCCATTTGCATAACAGACGCGGCGACAGAAAGATGCGCTCAACTCCCGCAGCGCCATCTTTTCGCCAACCGGGCTCACAGCGTGCGAGCCGGATGAGCCGAAGTGTTTTTCGCCAGGGATTGCCACACGAGTCGAGCCGCGGTAAGGTCCTCGATCGCCATTCCAACCGATTTGGAAACGATCGGCCGATCGCGAGGAATTTTTGCCGCGGTTGGATCCGCAAGGATCTCCCCAAGGTCGGCCTGCACCTTCGCTCCCGAGAGCAGCACATCGCCAGATTCCCGTTCCACACAGGATCGGGACTCGGCAACCACAAAGCTCGAAAGCATCGCCTCGTCGTCAAGTTCGCGCAAACTCCCACCGGTGGCGCCCACCGCAAACACCAGCACATTCGCTTTGAGATAAGCGCCCTTCAGAACCGGCGTCTGCGATGATGTTGCGGTCAACACCACGTCGGCCGCCGAGGCTTCTTCAACCTCAACTGCGCGGCCCTTTGTCTCGTCCGCAAGCCGTCTGGCATTTGCCGGGTTTCGACTCCAGATGCGAACCTCATCCATCTCCGGCCACACCTGTCTCAAAGCAGAGATATGCGCGCGCGCCTGCACCCCGGAGCCGAGAATGCCGAAGCTGCGCGGAGCAGAATCGAAATGCAGCGGCGCCAGCGCAGCAAATGCGACAGCGGACACCGCAGCAGTCCGCATCTCCGTGATCAGGCGCCCATCCATGATCGCCAGCGGCTCACCGGTCGCGCGGCTGAGCAATTCAATGATTGCCATGTGCGTGTGCAATCCCAGTTCATCGTTGCCGGGGTACCACGTAACGGTCTTCACCCCCATCACATCGCCGGCGACAACAGGCATCACCGCAAACCAGCCATTGCGATGGTCATCGGCGTTGCCCGCCCGAAGAATCGTGCGCGCCGGCTGGTTCACGCGGCCAGCAGAGAAATCAATGAGTGCCTGGCGAATTGCCGGGATCAACGCCTCGTAGGTCAGGACAGACCGAATCTCTTGCTCCGAAATGTACATGAGGGCTAAAGTGTACAGCGGCTTTCAACTGTCCGTCAGTTCGGACGATTGCTCGAATTTGAGCGCCGTTTGAAACGCTCATCCAGGGGCCGGCGCCCCTTGAAGCCTTCTTCGACCGTGTGCCAGTGCTCGATTGCCGTTTCTCCCAGCTTCCAACAAAGCAGCACGACCTGGTCGTCCATCCGGCACGGAAAATCCAGCAATCCCGCTTCAACGTCCTTCACCTGCACGCCGATCGCATCGATCTCCGCAAGGCTCTCGCGAACGCGCTCCAAATGGGCCTGCAGTTCCGCGCGTTGTTTGCCCGCTTCTCCAACGTTCACTCGCATACCGCCAGACAGGTAAATGCGCCGTCCCAGTTCTGCGATCCGCGCCTCCGCCGCCTCGACCTCGCGCTTGCTTTCGATCGCGCGCTTGAGCAGCGATTCGACCAACGGAAGCAGCGACTGTGCCTCTTCAAGAGTGAACGTTTTCATCCTGCGATTAGCATACGACGTACTCGCGTCATCGAACAAAAACTTCCGTACCGCGTCTCCATCCATTTCAATAACCGAAATACCCCTGCGTCCGCGTGTAATTAGCCAATCTCTAGCATGCGATCGAGGGCCACTCGCGCCCAACCCTTCACATCGCTGCGCACCTTGATCTGGTTGACCACGCGCCCCTCAACCAGGTTCTCGAGGGCCCATGCAAGATGTTGAGGACTGATCCTGTACATGGTCGTGCAAAGGCAGCCATTGCTCTCAAGACTGACGATGCGCTTGCCTTCCGGTGCAAATCGTCTCGCCAGGCGGTTCACCAGGTGAATCTCTGTACCGATCGCAAACCTCGTTCCCGCAGGCGCATCCTCTACGACCTTGATGATCCGTTCGGTCGATCCCAAAGCGTCGGCCTTCTGACAAACCTCCCACCGGCACTCCGGATGCACGATAACCCGAATGTCCGGATACTTCGCACGCACCTCGTCCACATGGCTGGGCAAAAAGCGTTGATGCACTGAGCAATGCCCCTTCCATAGCAGAACCCGGCCGGCCGCCAGCGCTGCAGCCGTCTGACCTCCCTGCAGTCCCCACGGATCCCACACCGGCATGTCGCCCATCGCTATGCCCATGGCAAAGCCCGTATTCCGCCCGAGATGCTGATCCGGCAGAAAGAGTATCCGCTTGCCACGCGCAAATGCCCACTCAAAAGCTGCGCGAGCATTGGAAGAGGTACAAACCAGTCCGCCGCGTTCCCCGCAGAATGCCTTGATGGCCGCGGTTGAGTTCATGTACGTCAGCGGAATCGTATCCGTTGCCAACCCGAGCCGCTCGAGCGCCTCCCAGCATGCCTCCACCTGCGAAATCTCAGCCATATCCGCCATGGAGCATCCGGCATTCAGATCAGGCAGAATCACCTGCTGATCCTCGCGCCCAAGCACATCCGCGCTTTCGGCCATGAAGTGCACACCGCAAAAGACGAGGTACCGCGCCTCCGTCTCGGCGGCAACTTTCGAAAGCTTGTAGCTGTCGCCCGTGAAGTCCGCAAAGCGGATCACTTCATCGCGCTGGTAGTGATGGCCAAGCAGGATAGTCGTTGATCCAAGCCGCTCGCGAGCATTCGCGATTCGCTCGTCCATGCTGTGGTCGGGAAGCGCCAGGTAGTTTTCCAGGCTGCAGGAACTGCCGGTCTCCGGCGAGACCGCCGTAACGTCGTCAATAACCAGATTCACCTTGTCCGCCTTCAGTCCGCCCGGTCGAAACCGCACCGGCGAACGGGGATGTTGAAAGCACTTACAAAGGCTGCAGCGGATGCGCTGTCGCTGTGAATATTGGTCTTTAAAACCCCAACCTCACAGCGGCCCCACCCACGGGGTTGTTGCAACCTGATCAGTGGATGCGCCACACCACCAACGGACTCAGAAATTGCTGTCCGCCGCGATCGCTTCCACTGCCACAATTTTATCAAAACAGCGTTATCCAGGGTCCCTCATTCGTGACTCCGAAAGCAAAGTGACTCTGGTGTTTGTGAGTGCGCCGCGGAGACAGTTATCATTACCCTTCATGGGGCATCCGCCAATCCTGCTCGGCACAATTTCGATGGTCGACTCAGTGATCCTGATGGTCATGGCGCTCGTCGTGTTTGGCCCCCGCCGCCTGCCCCAGATCGGCCGCCAGATCGGCAAGCTGATGTACGAATTCCGCAAAGCGTCAAACGACTTTAAGTTCCAGATGGAAGAAGAGTTACGCAACTCTGAAGAGGCCGACCGCCGCAAAAAGGAAGAAGAGACCCAGCGCTCGCTGGCGGCCGAGCAGGCATCGGTTTCGGCGGACCCGACCGCGACCGGCAAAAACCGGCATCGCCAGACGCCATCGGAACTCAATATCCGGAACAGTATCCCGCTGAGACGCCATCAGCGGAAGCCGCAACGAATCCGCTCCCCGGATCCAGCCACCTTCGGTAGGTGAAACCGTCGGCCGGCCTGCCAGGGCAACATCGCAATCGCAGCCGCCTAACGGCACTCCTGACGAAGCCTCATCCGGCCTTCCTGACCCGCCGTCTGCGGAAACAATTCGTCAACGCCAGAATCCTCCTCGAACCCACCGAAACCGCGGAGGCCTTGAATCAGCATGGTTGATGCCGCTGACGCAATCGTCAAGGCGCGAGAGGCGGTAGAAGAACGCGCGGACCTCCCAGGCATGAGCCTGATGGAGCATCTGGATGAGCTGCGCCGCCGCATTATCCACTCTGCTCTTTACCTCGCCGCTGGTTTCGTCATCGCCTGGGTATTTCGCGACTGGCTACTCGACTTTTTCCAGGCGCCGCTCCTCAAGATCGGCAAGTCACTCGTCTTCACGCATCCCATGGATGCGCTGAACCTGTATCTGTATGTCGCGTTGCTCGCCGGCGCTATCTTTGCGAGCCCGTTCATTCTCTACCAGGTCTGGCTCTTCATCGCTCCCGGCCTCTATCAAAAAGAAAAGCGCTTCGTTTTTCCTTTCATGGCTGCCACCATCAGCCTTTTCCTGCTCGGAGCCGCGTTCGGCTATTACTACGTCCTGCCCGGCGCCATCAAGATCCTCGTCGTCACAGTTCGGGCACGACTTCACCCCGATGATCACCATCGAGGATTACTCCAGCTTCTTTCTCTCCATCATCCTCGGTCTCGGCATCAGCTTCGAGTTGCCCATCCTCATCTTCTTCCTCGCGATGTTCGGCATCGTGAGCCCCAGATTCCTGTGGAAGAACATTCGCTACGCCATCCTGGCCGTCTTCTTTATTGCCGCAATCATCTGTCCAAGCCCCGATCCGTGGACGATGTGCATCTATGCCATCCCCATGTTGTCGCTTTACGTGATTGGAATCGGAGTAGCGTGGTGGGTGCATCCATGTCGCAAGAAGGCCAAAGAGGCCGCGCGATGATCCATGCCGAAGGGCCAGCACTCTTCCTCTTGCCTGCTCCTCCCACTCCTGCTCTCCCTGCACGCGGCTGCCCAGCCTCACTTCAACGGCAGCAAAGCCTATGAGTACGCCCGCGACTTTGCCGCCATCGGCCCGCGCTGGCCCACCGGCCCCGGCCACGTGAAAGCCGAAGACTTTATCCGCAATCACTTCAAACACGATCAGCTTGAAGAAGACACCTTCGTCGCGAACACCCCCATCGGCGCGGTCACGCTGCGCAATTTCATCGTGCGCTTCCCCGGCAAGAAGGACGGCGTCATTGTCCTGGGTACGCACTACGAGACCAACTACCCACTGCGCAATATCAACTTCGTGGGTGCAAATGACGGCGCCGCCACCACCGGCCTGCTGATGGCCATTGCGGACCAGCTTCGTCGGAAAGACCCTCGACGGATACTCGGTCTGGCTGGTGTTTTTTGATGGAGAAGAAGCCATCCAGACCTGGTCCGCTTCCGACTCCACCTACGGCAGCCGTCATCTCGCAGCCAAGTGGGGCGGCAACGGTACCTTACAGCGCATCAAGGCCTTCATTCTGACCGACATGATCGGCGATAAGGACCTGGACATTCAGCACGAAAGCCGCTCCACGGGCTGGCTGATCGATCTCGTGCGTCGAGCCGCCAAAAAGTATGGCTACGAACGCTACTTTTTCCAGAGCGAAGAGCCCGTCGACGACGATCACCTTCCCTTTGTTCAGCGCGGCGTCCCCTCGATTGACCTGATTGACCTCGATTACGGCCCGAATAACAGCTATCACCATACTGTGCAGGACACCATGGACAAGGTCAGCGCTCACAGCCTCTCCATCGATGGTGACGTCATCATGGAAACCATCCGCTTGATCAACCAGCGGTAGTTGACCCGCAAAGACGGGCGCGCCCATCCACCTCATGCAGCTCGATTCCCGATGGCTGCTGCCCCTGCGATCTAGTAACATGCAGCAATGATCGGTGGTGCGACCTGGTCTTGGTGGATCGGCTTCCACGTGGTGATCGGCGCGCTGCTGCTCGTCGATCTGTTCCTCCCAAGTCACAAAAAAGATTCGGCCCCTCGCAGAAGACAGCCTGGCTTTGGACAGCGGTCCTGGCCCTCCTCGCCTTCGGCTTCGCAGGCTTTATCGCCATCAAGCAGGGACACGTGCCGGCTCTGGAGTTCATTGCCGGTTACACCATCGAAACATCGCTCAGCGTCGATAATCTCTTCGTGTTTCTGGTGATTTTCCAGGGATTCGGGCTCACCGGAAGCCAGCAGCATAAAGCGCTCGCCTGGGGCGTCGGCGGAGCCCTCGTGATGCGTGCCTTGTTCATCGCTCTGGGCGTCACGCTGATCGAGCACTTCGAGTGGATCACCTATGTGTTTGGCGCCCTCCTGCTTTATGCCGCATGGCGCCTTGTGAGCCAGCACTCGACACGCGACGTGCTTCCGCGGTGGGTACGCAATATCCAACCCAAGCAGGGATCGCTCCTTCCGGTAATCCTCGCGGTGGAACTCACCGACGTGCTGTTCGCCATAGATTCCATCCCGGCTGTACTGGCCGTCTCGCGCGATCCCTTCGTGGTGTACACGTCAAATATCGCCGCTATTCTCGGCCTGCGATCTCTCTATTTCGCGCTCGCCTCGCTGCTCGATCGCTTGACATATCTGCATTACGGCCTCGGCGCAATGCTCGCTTTTGTCGCATTCAAAATGCTTGCTTCGCACTGGATCGACGTGCCCATCACGCTCTCCCTGGCCATCATGGGAGCGATCCTGGCGCTCTGCGCAGTGATTTCGATTCTCGCTCCGCGCAAGCCCGCTAAGTAAGTTTCCTTCGACTACAGATCCTGGAAAGAGACTGAATCGGACTTCCCATAGATGGAATGCTTCTGAAAATTGGCATCATCGCGAGCGGGAAAATCCCTCCGGAAATGTGCCCCTCGGCTCTCCCTGCGATGCAAAGCGGAACAGCCAATCGCCCGCGCAACCCGTGAAAGCGACTGTGCCTCAAAAAGCCTCCGGCCCGACTTGCCCTTTTCGCTGAACCGGCTCAGGGCCGCATCGCACGCATTCTGGACTTCAAGCACCCTGCGCAGCGATCGCTCCGAGCGCAACAACCCGCCATCAGCCCACATCGCGCGTCGCAAAAGATTTACCTGCTGCTCGATCTCATCGCTGTCCCTCGGCTCCAGCGGCAACTTCGCATCCGCATCTTGCTCGATCGGCACCAGGGGCAGGTTGTCCGCCAGCATCGCCTGGGCGGCGCGGGCTCCGAATACCAACCCCTCAAGCAATGAATTCGACGCCAGGCGATTCGCGCCGTGAACGCCCGTGCACGATACTTCCCCTGCCGCGTAGAGTCCGCGCACAGTTGTTCGTCCAGATAGGTCGGTACGAATCCCGCCCATCAGGTAGTGCGCCGCCGGACGCACAGGAATCAAATCTCGTCCCAGGTCGAGCGAATAGCCCGCAAGAAAGGCGCTGATACCGGGAAACCTGCGGTGAAGATCCACATCCTTCACATGACGCATGTCGAGAAACACCGGACGTGCTTCACCCGACTCTCCATTCAGCCCTTCACTCGTAATCGCGCGCGCTACCACGTCCCGAGGCGCCAACTCCAGCAATGGATGGTACCGCTCCATGAAGCGTTCACCCCGGTCGTTTCGAAGGTAGGCCCCTTCTCCGCGCAGCGCTTCAGAAATCAAAAAGCGCGGCGCCCCCGGGAACCAGAAAGCCGTCGGATGAAACTGGTAAAACTCCATGTCCGCAAGTTCTGCACCCGCTTCCAGCGCGAGTGCGAGCCCGTCACCGGTTGCAACCGCTGGATTGGTCGTATCGCTGTACACCTGGCCCGCGCCGCCCGAGGCAATCAACACCGCGCGCGCCGCAACACGATACTTGCTCCCTGTGCCGCTGCCGGCTCCCGCCGGCTCGAGTTCCGCTCCGATTACCCGGCCATCCTCGACCAGCAGTTTCGAAACCATCGTCCACTCCGCGAACCGGATCCGCTGATGAGTGTGCGCATGTTCAACCAGGGACCTGCTGATCTCTGCGCCGGTTGCGTCTCCGTTTGCATGAAGAATGCGCGGACGCGAATGCGCGCCCTCGCGCGTACGAAGCAATCTGCCTTCATTGCGATCGAAACGCGTGCCCCATTCAAGAAGCTCGGCAACACGCTCCGGGCCTTCAGACACAAGCACCTCCGCCGCGCGCCGGTCTACCAGGCCGTCGCCCGCCGCTATGGTGTCATTTAAATGAAGTGGAACGTCTTCCGCATCTTCCGTAGATGCCACGGCGATGCCGCCCTGCGCGTAGTGAGTGTTCGACTCTCCCAGAGACTCTTTTGTGACGACCAGAACGTCGCCGTGATCGGCAAGTTCGATGGCTGCGCGAAGTCCCGCCACTCCCGCGCCCATGATCAAAAAGTCAACTGTGGAGTTCGATGCCATCAACTTCGAGCCTATCATTCATCTCGAAGGAACAAGAATCTTCACAACGCAGGATCCATGCGCGGATTCGCTGCGGTGAATCGAAGCAATCTTCAGCTCAAACGTGGGCGGCCCTTGCTTTGCTTTTCAGAACGAAACCGACCATCTCCGCGCACTTCTTTACCAATCCGTAGGGCCCTGCATCGACACCGAGTTGCTTGTCTGCCCAGGGCTTGATGTTTCCGCGCGAAGACGCGCTCATCGCCAGAATCAATGGCCGGTGAGTGTGATCTCGGGCCATGCCTGCCAATCGCTCGCATTCGTCTTCCGTTAGCGAATGACACAGCACAATCAGATCGAAATAATCCTTTGTCAGCAGGGCTCTGGCTTCTGTGAATCGGCCTGCGCCTTGTACAGCAAAAAATGCGCCTAAAATCATCTCTCGCGTTCTCAGCAGCATCTCATCACGGCCGACAACCAGGATACGAGCGTGAGAATTCATAAGTGATGACCTGCAGAAAAATGCAACGTTTCCACGTTGATTGTTGGTATGAAAGTTCGCAAATGTAACTAGGCAAAACCCTAGAAAGCATCGCACGTAGGACCAAAATCGGCTCCCAGTAACTCTGATGAAGTTACCCGGCAAGAGGATACTCAGAACCCCAAAATTACTGAGTTTTAGCGAGTCCTCTTAAGAACATCGAATAACTCCGCCTATCTGCGAGATTCACTCCCTCGCCAGTAAACCGAGCTCGAACTCACGCGATCTGCCTGAGGGCAGCGAAGATATCCTTACTCGAAGAATTCCGTTGCTATCGCATGTGTATTCTTCGCGCGCAAACAAACCTCGTTCAGCGCTCATTCCTTCCACCGGTACCGCGGAAATATCTTCACAATCCCATAGTTTGGGATCGAATGGAAACTGGACTTGCTCCCAGTTCGCAATCTCCCCCGTTGGCTGACCGCGTTCATCGAGTTTTGAGGACTCCAGATACCGTAGATGACCGACGTTGTGCGCCGGCCTGTATTCGCGTTCGGCCCGCAACGGCGGCTCGCCCGATTCCGGCAGACGCATCCCGCGCGGGAACACGAGATCGAAAACGATTCTTCCGCCCGCCTCGGCCTCACGCCAGATTCCGAAATTCTGATTGAACTGGTCGTGCAACCGCTCAACACCGGCGGCGGCGCGGATCGCAAGGCCCACGGCGCTCGCCGATCTCATGTATGCGGAGCGCCGCACCTTCCGCCCAAATCCCTCTTTCAAAACTCGCGCCACGGAAGGAAGCTCCGAGCCTCCGCCCGTCACGTACAACGTGTCGAGCTGAGCGTCAGAATGCGTGGCAAGTAAGCGCTCCGCCACCAGCTTCGTGGATTCGATCAGCGGACGGCAGCGCTCATAAAATGAATCGGCGGGAAACGTGACCGATTCCCAATCGGATCGAACCTGTTCCAGGTCGATCGTGATCTTGCGTGTATTCGGGCTGAGAGATTCCTTCTTCTCCCTGCACTCATCGAGCAGCAACCGCTGTTCATTGCTCGTCAACACCGGCTTCAGCCCAGCGATTTCCAGAGCGAGACCGCCCAGTATCTCGTCGAAATCGTCTCCCCCAAGATTTGGAATTCCGTCTGCGGCTTCAACCGAATGTTCACTCTCGCCCAGCTTCACAAGAGAAACGTCAAACGTTCCGCCTCCGAGGTCATAGACCAGCAGGCTCCCGCCCGAGCGATGCTTTCTTTCTGCTCCGTTTCGATACGCATACTCAACCGCGGCAGCCGACGGTTCATTCATCAGCCCAAGCACCGTGAAGCCGCCCGCATTCGCCGCTTCTTCCGTCATAAAACGCTGATTGCTGTTGGCATTTGCCGGCACGCCGAGCATCGCTTCCAGCTTTTCATTCGGTTCCGCTCCAAGATTTGAGCGCTCCAGCAGTTGCGTTTTTAAATGCGCCATCATCTCTGTCATGAGCTGGCGGATCGGAATCGTATGATTGTCAACCTTCAGGTTCGTTCGAGGGCCGGCGGTGCGCAAAGAGCGCTTGGGCGACCGCAGAATGGTCCACCCCGGCTCATCCTGTACCGCCGCTGCTTCCCACCCGTAAAGCCTCTTGTCTTTGCCGATTGCCGCGATCGGCGGAAACCAGTCCCGCATCTGCCCATCGGGAGTCTCAAAGAAAACTATAGGAAAATTGCCACGATCCACGGCTGCGACTACGACACGCGTAGTCCCAAAATCAATACCAATACGCATCGTTACCAGTTTATCAATAGCCCATCCTTCGTGGGCTGGGCCGCTCTTTACTGCTTTGCTCTTTATTGTGGGGCGGGCGTCGTGCTCGGCGGGCGCGAGGGTGCGCGAAACGGCACAGAGAGCACCTTGTAGAACATATAGGCTTTTCTATCTAGCTCTTTATCCAGGTGGTTGTATCTATGGTTCTTTCGGGGTGGTCGCGCTAGTTTGGCGAGGCCACCATCTCGGGATCGCCGGTTCGATGGTCTCGGATTTGGAATAACAGAAATTCGTGAATTGCCTTGAGCGCCGCTGCATCATCCGTTTTGATTCGCACCAGACCACCGGTCCTCACAGGTTCGTACGCATAAGTGATCAAAGCCCGCTTCTGCTTCATTACGGGGACGCCTGGTGGCACCTGGTCATGAATGAACATCGGGATATCGAAGTCATTGTCGCGAAACTTGGTCACGATGTGCGTCAGGTGCATTTGAATCTCGTCGCGGCTGGCCGAGTCGTTGGGATCGTTGGCGAGAACCTCAATGGAACCACCATCGGTGAGAAGGCGGAAATGATGCGTCGTTTTGTCGTGGGAGAATCCCATGGCATGATCGCCGCGAGAATCGACACCAGCGGCGTGCGGATCCGCTTGGCCCAACAGTTGCGCGCTTGGCGCCGCGCATAGGATTGCCGTGAGGAGCGACGCGAGGAGCAGTTTGTTCATATCTCTCCTTGTTCTGAACTGGCGGAACTCTGCCCGAGATATTACTCGTTTTCTTGGGAACACGCCTCAGGCCAAGGCTGATTGCTAAAGAGGGTGCCCCTTCGCTTACGAGTGTGAGACTTGCCAGCGGGTAAATGAGTACCGAAATTCTGAAACGTTTTTTGAGTTTTTCAGCTTTTCTCCGCCAAAGAGTTGGCGCAATAGTTTCTAGAAGGTCGATCCACTCACAGGAGGTCGCGGCGGCCGAGCACATCGGCTAGTCTGCGGCGGGCTGCTGGCAGGATGTACGCGACGGTGCGCACGGAGCAACCGAGAGCGGTGGCGGCGTGGCCTTGGCGGTCGCGGTAGGTGAGCAACAGCGCGAGCTGGTGCGCGGTGTCCAGCGTGGCTAAGGCTTTCTCGAAGTCGATCACTCGGACGTTGCGCGCGTCGGCGTCGGTCTCTCTCCATCCGGCGTGTCCCTTCGTGAGCTTAGCCCGCGCGCCGCTTGTGGTTGGTCACCGATGGCACCAGGCAGATTCACGAATCCTGGCGTCTGGCGCGGGCTTGGCGTTGTGATGGACACTACCGCTCCTTTAGGATGGAAACAACGTGCAAACCATAAGTGTTCAAACTCCTTCAGCAAAATACGATGTTTATGCCGGCAGCGGACTTCTCGCTTCGCTGGCCCCTCGTATCGAACGCGCTGCCGGAAAGTTGCCGCGCAACATCTTCGTGCTTACATCTCCGGAGATATGGGCACTCTGGGGAGCGGCCTTCCAGAAGTCCTTCAGCGAACCGCCCGTGGCTCTTTTCCTGCCTCCCGGCGAAAAACACAAAACGATGAAAAGCGCCGAGAGCATCCTTCGTCAGATGATTGCGGCAGGCGGCGATCGCGGATCGATGCTGATTGCCTTCGGCGGCGGAATCATCGGTGATGTAGGCGGCTTCATCGCTGCAATTTTCATGCGCGGAATTCGTTACGTGCAGGTCCCCTCGACCTTTCTCGCACAAGTAGATTCATCGGTCGGCGGTAAAACCGGAGTCAATCTTCCGGAAGGCAAGAACCTCGTCGGAAGTTTCCATCACCCTGCCGCCGTGTTCGCCGACATTGACCTCCTCGGCACGTTGCCCGATCGCGAACTCCGCGCTGGACTGATGGAGAGCATAAAGGCCGGCATCATCCGCGACCGCTCCCTCGTCCGCTTCATGGAGGATCATGCGGACGATATTCTCGCGCGAGATCCCAAGGCTCTTGAAAAGGTCATCGCTGCATCCATCAAAATGAAAGCTTCCGTCGTGAACCAGGATGAACGCGAAAATGGCTTGCGCATGATTCTTAATCTGGGCCACACTGTTGGTCACGCCATCGAGCAGGCGACCCGCTACAAATCTCTGCTGCATGGCGAAGCCGTTGGCTGGGGCATGATCGCGTCACTCTACGTTGCGCATCGCCGTCGCAGCATCACCGGCGCACAGGCCGCGCGTCTCGAAAACCTGATTCATCGCTACGGCCCGTTGCCCGCGCTTTCTCTGCGCGCCCCAAAGCTCATTGCGGCGACCGGCAAAGACAAGAAAAACGTGGGCGGCGTGCGCCGTTTTGTGGTGCCGATCGGCGTCGGTGACGCCGGGGTAATCGAAGATCTGACCCACGACGAACTCCTTGCCGCAGTCAGCTACATGCTTTCGGAAGCAAAGGAGTCCCGCGCGTCATGACCGTGACCGGCGCAAAGCCGATGGGTGTCGAGGACGAATCTCGCGCGGCCGATGCCGTGCAGCAGATGTTCAACTCCATCGCCCCGCGCTACGATCTGCTCAACCACGTCCTCTCCGCGAACATCGACCGCCTCTGGTGGCGACGAACCGCAAATCGATTCCGGCCAATTCTTGCCGATCCCAACGCGGCCGTTCTGGACATCTGTTGCGGAACCGGCGACCTCACAATGGCGCTTCTGAAGCATCGCCCCGCCGATGCCCGGCCGGTCCTCGCCGCCGATTTCGCTCACGCGATGTTGAGCAGGGGGGCTCAGAAATTCGCACCCACGGCTTCCGGGCGCTCCACAGCAATTGCCGTCGAGGCCGATGCCCTCCATCTGCCCGTGCGCTCGGAATCGCTCGACCTCATCGTCACTTCCTTCGGATTTCGCAACCTCGCCAACTATGAGGCTGGCCTGCGGGAATTCCACCGCGTGCTCAAGCCCGGAGGACAGCTCGGCATCCTCGAATTCAGCGAGCCCGGCGGCCTGATCGGTAAAGCTTACGCTCTCTACTTCCATCGCATCCTGCCTGTGATCGGCCGGATCATCTGCGGCAGCAATGGCCCCTACAAGTATCTGCCTGCTTCGGTGGGCGCTTTCTTTCGTCCCCCGGAACTCTTGCACCTGATGCGCCACTCCGGCTACACCGACTGCGATTGGCAATCCTACACATTCGGCATCGCAGGGTTGTACACGGCTACGCGATCACCTGTACTCTAGGAACGCGATGAATTCCGCCGCCGCAAATTCCTCCGCGATCAGCACGGCGGAGACCACGTCGTTGAAGCGACGCGTCGCGCTCCATTCCATGCTCGCGGCAGCGGGAATGACCGCTCTCAAGCTCGTAGCCGGGGTCCTCTCCGGTTCGCTGGGCGTCTTGTCCGATGCGGCACACTCGGCCCTGGACCTCGCCGGCTCGGCCCTCACCTTCTTCTCCGTCCGCGTCTCCGACAAGCCTGCCGATGAAAATCACACCTACGGTCACGGCAAGGTCGAAAACCTCTCGGCCTTCTTTGAGGCCGGACTCATGGCCATCTCCTGCGCGTGGATTATCTGGGAAGCAATCCATCGCATCCGCGAGAACACCTATCAGCTCCGGCATTCGCTCTGGCCGGTGCTGGTCATCCTTTTGTCGATCACCGTGGACTTTTGGCGTTCGAGGGCTCTGCGCCGGGTCGCGGAGCGCACCGGTTCTCCGGCTCTGGCAACCGATGCCTACCATTTCGCTTCGGACATCTGGGCCTCCGCCGCAGTCCTCGCAGGCCTCCTTGCCACATGGGCAGGCGACACCTATCACATTGCCTGGTTGCGATATGCGGATCCCGCAGCAGCCATCATCGTCTCTCTCATGATCCTCCGTATCACCTGGCGTCTTACCCGCGAAGCCATCGGCGTGCTGATGGACCAGATTCCAGCAGAGACCCGTCTCCAGGTTATCCGTGAAGTCGAACGCGTCCACGGCGTCCTTGCGGTCGAGCAGGCCAGAGTCCGGCGATCCGGACCCCAGTACTTCGCTGACCTGACCCTCGCTCTGCCAAGCCGATACACGTTCGAGCACACCGGCGAGTTGGTCCGGGCAGCCACCGAGGCAATCCATCACGTCCTGCCCCAGGCTGATGTCGTAATTCATCCCGTTCCCCGGCAGGCTCAGGCCGAGAACATCTTCGACCACGTGCGGGTTATTGCTGCGCGAAACAACGTCCCTGTTCACGATCTCAGCGTCCAGTCAGTGCACGGAAAACTCCACGTAGAGCTGCACGTGGAACTCGACGAGAACATGCCGCTGATTGCCGCGCACAGTTTCGTGAGTGGCCTCGAAGCCGAGATCCTTCGCGAAACTCCGGAGATCGATACAATCATCACCCATATCGAGAGCGAACCGGCCACCATCGAACAGCCTGAAGAGATGGTCGAAGAGGATCGCCGCCTCGAGAAGGCGCTGCGAGCCGCCGCCTCCCACTACCACGAGATCATCGACGTCCATCAGATCATGGTTGGACGCACCGCCGAGCACGTCTCCCTCTCATGCCACTGCACGCTGCCTGACGAACTTCCCATGCATCATGTGCACGAAGTGATCACATCGCTCGAAGATCGATTCAAACTCGACTGCCCTGAAGTTCACCGCGTCACCATTCATCCGGAACCTTTAACGGATAACACGCGCTGAAGCACTTCGAGTGCGGTTCAGCGCAACCGGATACTTTGAAATTCCGTCTATCAAGGTGTCTGGGAGGTGGCGCGATGCCGACTCTTTTCCCGGCGAGGAACCGCGCCGGCTTTGATCTCTCCAACACGCTCTTTATCGCTTCCCTGTTGTGTATGGCGATCGCTGAAGCCTTCATGATCCGGGGGCTTTGGTTCAGCTCCGCCTATTCGCTTCCGCGGCACAGAGGCTTTGATCTCCCCTTCCTCGTCTGGATTCCCTGCTGCGCGGCGTTCCTCTTCCTGCAGATCGTTCGCCGATACAGCAGAAACGGCCACATCACGCCACGCATTGCAACCACCCTGAGCTTCGGCATCACCTTGCTGCTCCTGCTCGCTTACCTGCTGATTACCCGGTTCGCGCAGATCGCTTTCCATTAGGTTCGCCTTTACTCGAAAATCCGATCCAGCTCGATTGCCGCGCATCTCATGCCCGATAATTGAAATACGAAGTGGACGGAGGGCTTGGCGCTTGATCGTACATAGCGATTGGAAGCACGACGAAGTATTCGAAGCCACAACCCAGGACGGAAAGAGCATCATCATCGATGCCGATGCAGCTCATACCGAAGGGCCGGGCCCGCTCCAGGCCGTCCTGATGGCTCTTTGCTCGTGCACCTCCGTCGACGTCATCAGCATTCTCAAAAAGAAGCGCCAGGAACTTAAAGCCCTTCGTGTCAGCGCGCGCGCCACGCAGGCCGAGACCCCTCCGCGGGTCTTCACCCACATCATGCTCACCTATGCGGTCAGCGGCCGCCTGAGCCGCAAAGCCGTGGAAGACGCCGTCTCGTTGTCCAAAAACAAATACTGCTCGGTTTCCAGGATGCTTGAAAAAGCGGCAAAGATTGAGTACGAGATCGTCTACCCCGACGGAGAACCGGAAGCATGAGTGGAGGGTTCATCAAGCGTTTCTTCGCCGCCATGTCCGTGCTGATGGTGCTGGTCGCCGCAGCGCTCCTCTCCGCCGTCACCACCATGCACTTCGCGATCCACGGAGCTGAAGTAAAGATCCCCGCCCTGAAGGGAATGACCGTTGCCGAAGCACGCAGCCAGGCCGCCGGCATGGGATTAAACCTCGACGTCGACAATCGCTACTATTCATCGGACGTCCCTGCCGGCCACATCCTCACCCAATCTCCACCGGCCGGGTCGGTAGTGCGCCGCGAGTGGCATCTGCGCGTCTCGGAAAGCCTCGGCCCGCAGAAAGTCGATGTCCCGGATACTGTCGGCACCAATGCACGTGTTGCCGCCCTGCGGTTGCGCCGCGCCGGACTCCAGGTAGGCGTCGCCGCCAGAATTCCTTACGGCGGATCCGAAGATGGCTCCGTGCTGGCGCAGGATCCTCCGGCTCACTCGCAAGGCATCGCGCAGCCGAGCGTCAATATTCTTGTCGCCGCGCCGGACAATACCGCTCCGGATGGTTATGTCATGCCCGACATGACCGGCGTGCCGGTAATCACCGCGACAGATCAGCTCACCAAAATTGGCCTGAAGGTCGACACTCCCACCTACGTCGACGTGAATCCGCAGCCCATCGGCGCTGAAAACGCTTCACCCGCTCCGCCGATACCGCCAGGATCGGTGATCGGGCAGCAACCTCTTGCTGGCGCTCGCGTCGATCAGAACACGATCATTAAGCTCATTGCTGCGAAATAGCTCGCTCCGAATTCCTGTGAACATCATCCAAGAGTGAGAGCATGGCGCAGGACTCCAGCAACTTCCCAGATAAACAAGTTTCCCCGCCCGCGGCCCGCGATTTCTCGCATGCCTGGCGCGCATTGCGTCACCGCAACTTCCGCCTCTTCTTCGGTGGTCAGACCATTTCTCTCATTGGCACGTGGATGACCCGCGTCGCCACATCCTGGCTTGTCTACCGGCTCACCAAATCCGCACTCCTCCTCGGCACCGTCGGCTTTGCCGGCCAGATCCCCACGTTTCTACTCGCGCCGATCGCCGGCGTCATCGTAGATCGCATCGACCGTCGCAAGGTCCTCGTGTGGACGCAGACCCTGGCCATGGTGCAGTCTCTCGCCCTCGCATGGCTCACGCTTTCTCATCGCATCACGGTAGCCGAAGTCCTCGCCCTCAGCGCGATGCAAGGCATCATTAACGCATTCGACATGCCCGGGCGCCAGTCGTTCATGGTCAAAATGGTGGAAGACCGCGCCGACCTCTCCAACGGCATTGCCATCAACTCCTCCATGGTCAACGCCGCAAGGCTGGTCGGCCCTTCCCTGGCGGGAATGCTGATCGCTGCAACCAGCGAGGGCTGGTGCTTCCTCGTCGATGGCGTCAGCTACATCGCCGTTATCGCTTCGCTCCTGATGATGCGGTTGCCTCCCAGCAATGAGCAGCGCGAAGCTACGTCGATGCTCACGCAATTGAAAGAAGGCTGGACCTACGTCGCCGGATTCGTTCCCATCCGCTCCATCCTCATGCTCTTTGCTCTCCTCAGCCTCATGGGCTGGCCATTTATGGTGCTCATGCCGGTCTTTGCCGCCCAGGTGCTCCACGGTGGCCCTCATACCCTCGGCTTCCTGATGGGAGCCGTCGGAGTAGGCTCCCTGATCTCGGCTCTCTCTCTGGTGATGCGGCGGTCCGTCCGCGGGCTTACCAGGGTGATTCCCGTTGCAGCCGTCGTCTTTGGAATTGGCCTGATCTCCTTCGGACTCTCGCAGGTTTTCTGGCTCTCACTGCTCACGATGCTCGTCACCGGCTTCGGCATGATGCAGGGCCTCACCAGCAGCAACACCATCATTCAGACTCTGGTTGACGAAAAGATGCGCGGCCGCGTCATGAGCTACTACACCATGGCCTTCGTCGGCATGGCGCCCTTCGGCAGCCTGCTGGCGGGCACTCTGGCCCATGCCATCGGAGCCCAGCGCACCGTCATCGTGAGCGGTGTCGCCTGCATCCTCGGAGGCATCTGGTTCACAACTCGCCTCACCGCAATCCGCAGGGAGATGCGGCCTATCTACCAGCAACTCGGAATCGTGCCCCAGGCAATTCCGGTCGAAGAAGCCACCGAGAGCTGACCGCCCATTTATCATGGCAGCGCGAGGAAGAACTCAATGGGATTGACTGAAGATCTGGAGCGCATCGCACTGCAGGAGCGTGAACTCGTGCTGCCCCGCCTCGACGCCGGCATCGCGTGGCAACTCGGCTCAGCGATCCGCACCATTGCACTCAATCGCAATCTGCCCGTGGTCATCGACATCCGCCGTTTTGGCCAGCCGCTCTTTTACGCCGCAATGGACGGCACCACGCCCGATAACCCGGAATGGGTGCGCCGCAAAGGCAACGTGGTCGCCCGCTTTCATCGCAGCTCCTATACCGAGGCTCTGCGCGAAAAACTAAAAGGCACGACAATCTACGAGAGCCAGGGTCTGCCACTCGCCGATTACGCAACCCACGGCGGATCGTTCCCATTGCGTGTTGCCGACGCCGGAGTCATCGGTAGCATCACGGTCTCCGGCGTGCCGATGCGCCAGGACCACGAGCTCGTCATCGAAGGCCTCTGCTCCGTACTTGGCCGCAACTACGAAGACCTGAAGCTCCCGCCTGAATAATCCGAAATGAAGCGTTAACGCTCCCTCAACGCTCCCTTGGTGTCATCAGGACTTCCTCACAATCAGAGCTGCAAAGAACCCGTCCGTTTGAAACTCGCCCGGCTGGATGCGCAGATAGCCCTGCGCCGCGACACATCCCATCAATCGCTCCGCGCCAATCTCACTGAGGATCCCTTCCGCGCGAAGTTCCTCGATCCTCGCCCGCAGCGGAACCAGATCCGCATCGGAAGTTTCAGACAAGACCGCCTCCACTACCTGCTCATTCTCCTCCGGCTCCAGCGAACAGGTTGAATACAGCACGTGCCCGCCCGGTCGCACCGCCCTCAGTGCGGATCGAAGTATGGCCTTCTGTCTCTCCGCCTGGCGCGCCAGATCTTCCAGGCGCAGTCGATGCCGGATCTCCGGGTTGCGTCCCAGCGTGCCCGTTCCGCTGCATGGCACATCCGCCAGGGCCACATCGAATGCTGAGTCATCCTCCAAGCTGGTCGCATCCGCCAGGCGACACTGAACACGCTCCCCCAACACCGCGAGCCGCTTCCGCAGTTCCGACAGCCGCTGAGGACTTGCCTCGCAGGCAACAATCTCTGCATTCGGATTGCGTTCGCCTAGAATAAGCGTCTTGCCACCCGGCGCGGCACAGCAATCCAGAATCCGCTTCCCGCGCGGCGCAAGCTCCGCAATGACCTGCGAACCCTCATCCTGAATCCGAACGCGCCCCTCGCGAAACACCGCGGTTTTCGTTACGTCACCGGAAACGACCTGCCGCGCAGCACGAAGAAACTCACCCGGCGCAGGCGAAACTCCAAATGCTGCAAGTTCCGCCTCCACGGCATCCCCACTCAACCTCACGCTGAGCGTTGGCTGCTCCTGCCCGTGGCGGCAGATCGCGCAAGCCGCCTCATCTCCATAGAAACTCTTCCAGCGCTCCACCATCCATGCCGGATAGCCCGCACAATCTCGCGCCGCTTCTCGATCCCTCGGCTCAGCCTGCGCCGCGGCGAGCTTTCGTAGAACCGCGTTCACCATCCCCGACGCAAACCGGTGCCCTGCTTGCTTTGCGAGTTCCACGCTCTCATCGATCGCCGCTCGCGCGGGAATACGGTCCATGTGCAGCAACTGGAAAGCACCCAGACGCAGCGCAATCAAAACTTCTGTGTCGAGCTTTGCATTGGGATGTTTCAACAATGGCCGGATTCGCAGATCAAGCTCGATCTGCCGGCGCAGCACACCAAGCACCAGCGCTGTCGTCAGCTTTCGATCCGCCTCCGACAATGCCTCGACACTTTTCCCTCGCAGCAACGTATCCGAGTGGCCGTGCTTCTCCATTGTTTTCAGAATTGAGAATGCAATGTTGCGTGCGGGCGAAACGGAACTCATGCTCACCCCAGCCGGACGCCCGGATGCAACCGGGCACCACGCAAAAACTCGGCAGCCGTCATGCTCCGCTTGCCTTCGGGCTGAAGCTCGCGGACTTCAAGCCATGTGCCCTGTGCGCAGGCCAGGAAAAGACAGTGGGAGGCGAGGTGTAGTTCTCCGGGCTGTCCGGCGGGAAGATCGTTCGGGTAAGGTGGTGGGGCAACAAGCAGGCGGGTAAAAGCGAGCTTGCGGCCGTCCAGAAACGCAAATGCCCCCGGCCACGGCTGAAATCCCCGCCAGCGATTCCACAATTCCCGGGCGGTATGCTTCGCACAATCCATGTGGCCATCTTCTCTGGTCAGCAGGGGCGCGAGCGTCGCCCGCGAATGATCCTGCACTTTAGGCGCGATGGTTCCATCGTTCAACCCCGCAAGCGTTTCGACCACCAATGGCGCCCCGGCCTTCGCCAGCACATCAAACAGATCGGCAGCCGTCTGTCCCGCGGCAATCGGAATCTCCTGCTGCAGTAGAATCGGCCCGGTATCCAGTCCTTCTTCGAGCAGCATCGTTGTGTTCCCCGTAACGCTCTCGCCAGAAGCGACAGCCCACTGGATTGGCGCCGCTCCTCGATACTTCGGCAGCAACGACCCGTGCAGATTGATACACCCCAGCCGTGGCAGCGCAAGCATCCAAGGCGGAATAATGCGTCCGTATGCCACCACGACAATGGCATCCGGCGCAATCGCCTCAAGCCTCGCGCGAAACTCGAGATTGTTCTTGATCTTCTCGGGCTGCGTGACCTCCAGCCCTGCCGCAAGCGCCGTCTCTTTCACCGGCGGAGCCGTGAACTGCTGCGCACGCCCCACAGGCCTGTCCGGCTGCGAAACCACCAACGCTACTTCATGCCCCGCCGCGATCAACGCCCGTAATGTCGGCACCGCGAATTGAGGCGTCCCGCAGAATACCAGCTTCACGGCCTTACCAGGTTCCTTCGCGCTGCATCTTGCGAATCTTGCGCAGAACCAGGTCGCGCTTCAGCGAACTCATCCTGAAGATGAACAGCATCCCGTCGAGATGATCGATCTCATGCTGAAACGCGCGTGAGAGCAGCTCTTCGCCATCCATCTCGAACCACTTGCCCTTCAGATCCTGCGCGCGCACCTTCACCTTCGAAGCGCGCTGCACCTTCTCGCGGATCTCCGGAAAGCTGAGGCAGCCCTCCTCTTCGTACTGCTTCCCCTCGCGAAAAATGACCTCGGGATTCACCAGCACGAGCTTCTGCTCCGGATCCTTCCCCTGGCTCAGATCGATTACAGTCACGCGCTTCGACACCGCCACCTGTGGCGCCGCCAGCCCGATGCCCTGCGAGGCATACATGGTCTCGAACATGTCGTCGACCAGCTTCTTCAACTCACCATTGAATTCCGTCACCGGCTCACCCGGTTGCGAGAGCACTGGCTCGGGATACTTAACCACTTTCAAAATCATCTTTGTTTCTAATAGCTCCGTATCTGTTCGATGTATCCCTGGAAATTTCGTTTCATCTCGCCGGCAGAGTCGCCGCCAAACTTCTGCTGCGCCAGCCCGGCAACTGTCAGTGCCACCATCGCCTCCGCCGCTACCCCCGCGGCAGGCACCACGCAAATGTCGCTCCGCTCATAACTTGCGCTGGTCGCCTCACGGGTGTCAAAACGGACCGACTCCAGCGGCCGCCGCAGCGTCGAAATCGGCTTCAGATAACCCCGCACAACAATGTCCTCGCCATTCGACACTCCGCCTTCGATTCCGCCCGCATTGTTCTGCTCTCGCGTAAACCGCGTCGGCTTTCCCACGTCTTCTTTGGCGTAGTGAATCGCGTCATGCACCGTCGAGCCAAACGACTCCGCTGCCGTCACCCCGCGCCCGATCTCCACTGCCTTCACCGCCTGCAAACTCATTACCGACCACGCCAGCAGCCCATCCAGCCGCTCATCCCAGTTGGCGTAGGTGCCCAGGCCCGCGGGCGCTCCATGCACCACCACCTCGAAAACCCCGCCGACGGTATCGCCGGTACGCGAAGCGTGCTCCACCTCTTCCTTCATGCGCGCTTCCGTCAACGCATCCACACAGCCCAGCACGATCTCCTTCTGCTCGCCAACAGCCGCAATCTCTTCCCACGTCGCGGCCCGCTCCAGTTCCACGCGCCCCACGCGAATCACGTGACTGCCAACTTCAATGCCCAGATACCGCAGCAGCAGCTTTGCAAATCCTCCCGCCGCTACCCGCGCCGTCGACTCCCGCGCAGACGCCCGCTCCAGCACATACCGGGCATCGGGAAAGTTGTATTTCAGCGCCCCCGCCAGATCCGCATGACCCGGCCGCGGCGAAGCCACTGCCTGGTGCTTGGCCGGATCTCCCGTTTCCACCGGCAGCTTCTCTTCCCAGTTCTTCCAGTCGCGGTTCACAATCTCGATCGCCACCGGCGACCCGATCGTCTTCCCATGCCGCACACCCGAGAGGATATGGACCTTGTCGGTCTCGATCTTCATCCGGCCGCCCCGCCCGTACCCCTGCTGCCGCCGCCAAAGCTCGCGGTTGATGAACTCCAGGTCTACCGGCAGCCCCGCGGGCAGCCCGGAGACCAGCGCAATCAAAGCCTCTCCGTGCGACTCGCCCGCTGTTGAGAATCGGATCATGTTCTTTAGATTGTAACGGGAACATGCCTCGATGGGGAGGGACGGGAGTGGTTAAGAGCAGCCCTGCGAGCGATAATGCAATCTCCGGTGAGGACATGAAAACCAGTTGGCCCAAAATCGCCCTCCTCGTCCTTTGCTTCGCAGCCCTCGCATTCGAACTCTGGCATTTCCGCTCTTCTCCCAAATCAGCTTCAACACCCAACGGGCTGAGAAACAAGCCGGACTTTGTCCTCCTGCCCGTTCGTGAGATGGCCACATTCGCCGGCTCTATTGGACGTCCCAGGCCTCGCATCGAAAGTTGGGAACCGACTCTAGGCGATATCAACGATCTGGAGAGCAATTTGCAGCAGATCTCCACGCTAAGTGAGGAGTTCCACGACCCAAACAGACGTATTGACGACGCACGACAGTACTTCCGGCAATATCTCGCGGTCGAGATGGATGGGAAGAAAGTAATCTTCATAAACGCGCTCTGCCGCATTGATCCAGCAAATTCGAATGAGTGGCGGAAGCACCTCATTGAGACGGTTGACGGAGGCAAGTGCTATTGGAAGGCATTCTACGATCCGTCCACGCACGCATTCTCAAATCTCATGGTCAACGGAAGCCCGTAACCTCAACCACGTTGTCTTTCCTATTCCCTGATCCCTAATCCCTGTTCCCTAATCCTGCTCTCTCCCATACCATGTTTCCCATGTCCGCTTACTTCCTCTTCAAAACCGAACCCGATGCCTACTCCTTTGACGACTTCCTTCGCGATCAGGAAACCAACTGGGATGGCGTCACCAACCCTACCGCCGTCAAAAACCTGCGCGAGATGAAACCCGGCACGAAGTGGATCTTCTACCACACCGGCGATGAGCGCACCGCCGTCGGCACCGGCTCCGTCGTCAGCGTCGACGCCACCGATCCCAGGGTTCCCATTGTCCGTGTAAAAGTTGGCAAGCGCCTCAAAAATCCCAAGACCCTCGATCAGGTCAAGGCCGCGTCCCTCTTCCGAGACTCGCCGCTCGTCAAGATCGGTCGCCTATCCGTCGTTCCCCTCACCGAAGAGCAGTGGAGCTGGTTCCTCGAATAGCGATCCCGTCATGGGCTTCGCATCCTTCTTCAGCCACTCGCGCGTATTCAGCATCTGCCGCTGATCGAGAGCCCAGATTCTGCCCGTAAGCTCGTCTGCCCCCTTACCCTCGCGCGCCGACTTCTCAAACTCGCTCGCTACGGCCTGCATCTTCGCATCCAGATCGTCCACAAAATTCAACACCAGCGCTTCGGGAATCATCGGCAGCTTTGGCGATCCGAACTCCAGCTTCCCGTGATGCGACAGAATCAAGTGCAGCACCAGCGTCTTCAGCCGCGGCGGAAATCCCGGCAGCTTGTCGATCGTCTTCTCCACCAGTTCCATCCCCATCTGGATGTGCCCCAGCAGAACCCCCTCGACGCTGTATTCAAACCCCACATCCCACGTCAGCTCGCGCACCTTCCCGATATCGTGCAGCACCACTCCTGTCAGCAGCAGATCGCGATGCAAAACCGGATAGTGCGGCGCCACCCGATCGGCCAGCGTCAACAGGCTCACCACGTGTTCCAGCAACCCGCCTAGCCACGCGTGATGAAGTTGCTTCGCGGCCGGAGCCTCACGGTAAGCCTGCGCCAGCCCCGAATCCGCCAGCAGAGTATTCAACAGCAATTTCAAATTCGGATCGGTGAAGCTCTCCACAAACCCCAGCAGCTTCTGCCAGAGCTCATCCACATCGCACGAAGTGCAGGGCAGCAGATCGCCCTTCTCCACCTCTCCAGGCGCCGTCTTGCGCAGCTGGTCGACCTTCATCTGCAGCCGTTCGTCGAAACGCGAAACGCAACCGCGCACCTTGACGATGTCTCCGCGCTCAAACTCTCTCGCGATCTTTGAATCGCCCGGCTCCCAGATGCGCGCTTCCACCTGCCCCGTCTTGTCCCCCAGCATCAGGCTGACGTACGGCTTGTTCGATCTCGTCATCCGCTGCTGCTTCTGCAAAATCAAAAAATATGCGTCGAAGACTCGCGTCTCTTCAAATCCACCCAGGTCGGCAATATAGATTTCCTTCATGTCTGCGGGACAGGATACAGGAATCGGCACGGGATCAAAAGTTCGCCACGCACACCATCTCCCTGGAATACCTGCACCCCTTCTCCGTCATCGCACGTGAGAACATGTTGAGCGTGAGCCATCCCACCTCAACGGAACCTGCCCCCCTGATCCGTGTGATTGAGCCAGGCGACGCTGAGGAAGCCTGTGTCCTCATTGAGCAACTTGGATACCAGCGTCCTCTCGGCCAGGTCGCTGCTTGGATTGAAACCCTGCCGCAGCGTGCCGAGTATCAATGCGCCTTTGTGGCATGCATCGCAAGCCAGGTCGTCGGCTGGATCGAGGTCTGCATTGAACACCGTCTTCAATCGCCGCCTTACGCGCTTATCGGCGGTTTGGTCGTGAAAGATGGTCATCGCAACCAGCAGATCGGCCTTCGACTTTTAGAGCACGCTGAAAACTGGAGTTGGGAGCGCGGCGTCCCCCTGGTTCGTGTTACCTCGCGCAGCACAAGACCCGACGCTCACCGGTTCTATCTGCGCAACGGCTACCAAACAACGAAGATCTCGCACGTCTTCGAAAAACTTCGTCCTTGAATCCCGATCCACCTTCTACAGAAACAACATCGGGCCTGAGTTAATTCTCAGGCCCGATCGTTTGCTGTCTTTCAACTCACGGCTATTGCGGCGGAGTGGTGGGCACGCCTGGTGCCGGAGGTGCCGGCGCTGTGCCGTTCGGCGCCTGCTGCTGCACGGGTGCGGTTCCCAGCGGTTTCTCACCGGCGTCATCCGGCTCGTCGGTTTTCTTCCGGTCGCTCATCCGCGTCTTGTCCCCGGTCGCGGTCGTCGGCTTCTTCTTTTTGTTGGGAGTCTGGTTTCCACCAAGACCAAGTGGGCCCGATTGAGCCTGACGGTCAGCAACTTCGGCGGCATCGGCAGGCGTAGGAGCTTCTGGATCCAGTTGCGGTCCCTTCGGCTTCGGCTGCTTCGGCTGTTTTGCCCTGTCGCTGTAACGTGTCTTCTTCTCGGGCTTGGTCGCTTCCAGAGGGTTATCGGGCTCCGCCCCATTGTTTGCCAGCTGATCGCCGGCCCCGGCATCTTCGGTCGGGCTCGACGCCGCCGCTGGCAGCGTCTCCTGGGGAGCCTTTCCATACCGGATCTTTTCTTTCTTGCCCGGCTTTGCGGAAGCCTGAGCTGTAGTCGACTTGCTGGCTGTCTTCGCCGGCGTTGCGGCCGTCGCCTGGTCAGGTAGAGGAGTAACAGCCGATTTCTGCCGGAACCCGTGCGTAGTCTCCCTGAACCGCGTCCGTTCTACCTTCCGCTTCTTCTTGGTGGTAGGAGGGGTATAGGCGCTGAACGTGATGCTGGGATGCTTTTCCGCGGCTGTCGCGGCGCTATCTTCATATCCAGGCTTGATATAGATCGCTGCCTCATCGCGCATCTGCGCCAGGTATTGACGCATTGCCGGCCCCGCTTTGGCCTCGAAATAGCTCTGTTCCAGCTCGCTTTCGACGTCCTTCATCTGCGGAACGCCACCCGGGTTGTGAGACACCACCTTGAGAATGACGAAGCCCTGCTTGGTGCGGATTGGCTCTGTTACCTCGCCCGCCTTCAAACCAAACGTCTTGTCTTCAAAGGGTTGGCCAAGCTGACCCCGCTTGTAGGTCCCCATCTCGCCGCCGGTCGCCGCCGTAGTGCCGTCGCTGAAGCTCCGCGCAAGCTGGCTGAAGTCTCCTCCCGCTTTCAATCGGGATACGATATCGTCCGCCTTGGCCTTCGCCTCAGCCAGTTTTTGGTCGTCTCCGGAACCCGTCGAAACCAGAATCTCTCCGAGCGTTATGCTCTCCGGCTGTGCAAACTCCTGTTTGTGGGCATCGAAATAGCGCTGCAGTTCGCCCGGCGTCGGCGCGATCTTTCGCCCGACCTGGTCTCGCATCACCTCTTGCGTGACGATCTGATTTCGAATGTTTGCCTTGAAATCCTCAAAGGAAACACCCTGCTCCTTGGCCGCCTTCTCCAGATCTTCCATCGTCGCAAGGTTGTACTGCTTGCGTATGTCGTTGAGACGATTCACCAGCTCGGTTTCGCCATTGATGCCCAGCTCCTTGCCCTTGGCAAGCCAGAGCTGCTGGTCAATCAAATTCCGCAGCAGGTCCTTATGCGAATCCGCGATCTCCTGCATGGACGATCCGCGCTGGCGCATCTCCTGGTCCAACTCGTTCTGGGAGCGGTTGTAGTCGGATTTCGTGATGATCTGGTCATTGACACGGGCAATGATCTCTTCGATCACCGCCCCGCCGTAAGGACTCGCAGTGGCGCTGGGTCGCGCCTGCGCGAATGCTGAGCCGGTCAGAAGAACTGCGGAGAGCGATATCGCTCCGGGGATACGAAGGATTCTCAGATTCATAATTCGGCGCATCTGGTGGTCAACGGGCTCCCACATTAGGCATAGACGTCATTGTAAATCCCAGGGCAGCAAGAAGGGCTCAATGACTTCGCGATCCGTCAATTATCAGCTTCCCTTTTCTCCTCCCCAAAACGCGTCCTCGCCTTCATAACCGCGGTCACGGGCTACCCGATTCTCACCCCCAGCCGTCAAAATAGAGAGTGCTATACTTTAGCCCAGGTTTGGCCTGCAAGGTGCCTCGGAGGCGCCTGCCGCAGTTGCACTCCGGAGGTACCTCCTGCATATGACTCCCCCTGCCCGCCGGGCACTTTTTAGCCTCTTTGTTTTCTTCGCCGTTTGCGCCGTTGCCGGTAGTTTTCTGCAGCGCAGGGTGGGAGCTCAATCTTCTCAGGATGAAAGTCAGATTCGCGACAGTCTGAAATCGTTCACCGACGTCTACGCCATCGTCGAGCAGAACTATGCCGAGCCCATCCAGGGCGACAAGGCCGACAGCGCGATTTACGACGGCGCCATCCCGGGCATGCTCCGGGTCCTCGATCCGCACTCCAATTTCTACGACCCGAAATCCTACGCCAAGATGCGCGAAGACCAGCGCGGACACTACTACGGCGTCGGCATGGTCATCCAGCAGCAGAATAATAAGGTCTACGTCATCACTCCCTACGAAGGCACGCCTTCCTTCCGCGCCGGCATTCGTCCCGGCGACATCATCGCCGCCATCGACGGCAAATCGACTGAAGGCATGAGTTCGGACCTGGTAGCCAAAAACCTGAAGGGCCCCAAAGGCACGCACGTCCAGGTATCGGTCGTTCGTGACGGCCAAACAAAGCCCATCACGTTCGATCTCGTTCGCGACGAGATTCCGCATCCCTCGGTCGATCTCAAATACGAGATCCGCCCCGGAGTCGGCTACATCCACCTGACGCAGTTCCAGGAAACCACCGCGCAGGAAGTCAACGAAGCCATCGACAGCTTCCCCAATCTCAAAGGCCTGGTCTTCGATCTTCGCGGCAATCCCGGCGGTCTCCTCAGCCAGGCTGTCGAAGTATGCGATCACCTGCTGACGAAGGGACAGACGATCGTCTCCCAGCGCGGACGCGCCTACCCCGATCAGAACTACACTGCGACTCACGGCAATGGCGGCAAAGTCTTCCCCATCGTGGTCGTCGTAAATCGCAATACCGCCTCGGCCGCTGAAATCGTCTCCGGCGCTCTCCAGGACCACGACCGCGCTCTGATCGTTGGCGAGACCACGTTTGGCAAAGGACTCGTGCAGACGGTTTACAACCTGAGCGAAAACACCGGCCTCGCGCTCACGACCTATCACTACTTCACGCCTTCGGGCCGCCTCATTCAGCGCAATTACTCCGGCGTCTCGCTCTACGACTACTACTACAATCACGCGGGAGCCACCGCGCCCGGCGCCAGCAACCGCGAAGTCAAAATGACTGATTCCGGACGCACCGTCTACGGCGGCGGCGGCATCACCCCCGACGAAAAAATCGACACTCCCAAGAGCAACTCATTCCAGGACCAGTTGCTGTACAAGTACGCCTTCTTCCACTTCGCCGCCCACTACCTCTCCAACCGCACCATTGACAAAAATTTCCAGGTCGATGACGCGGTCATGACCGATTTCAAGCAGTTCCTATCCAGCCAGGACATCCCGTTCACCGAAAAGGAATTGAATGACAACATGGACTGGCTCAAGGTGAACATCAAGGCTGAAGCACTCGGCTCTCAGTTCGGCCAGTTGCAAAAGCTTCACACCATCGCCGACTGGGACCCGACAATTCAGAAGGCCCTGACCTTCCTGCCCGAAGCCCAGGCGCTCGAAGACACCGTTCACAAAGTCCTCGCCCAGAAAGCCGAAGCCCGAAACGCCGTGGCACCGCAATAATCAGCGAGCACAATTTCATCGACAAAGGCCATCCCCCGGGATGGCCTTTGCACTTCACCGTGGTCATGAAGCGGGTAACCCAGTCCGGGCTCTGTCCCTTCGATCCGCAGAAACCAAGCTAACTCCTGTTAGCCGGTGAGTCCCCAGATCAAGCAGTTTTGTAAAAGGGCACGACTTTAGTCGTGCCGAAAAGCCCCGGAAGCCGTCGGGCTTTAGCCCCTGCGGCAAGCTTGTTTCGTAAATTTCGGTTAGGCGGTTACTCCCCCGGGCCACCTGCCCGGCACTGCTCATAACAAAAGGCAAGGATCATTCGAAGAATGCGATGAGTTGGTGCTCATTGGACCGCCTTCCCACAATAGGCGGCGGTTTGTGCGGCGGAGATGGCGGCTTTCGTGTCTCGGAGCAACTCGTCCACAGGAACCTTGGTGGTCCAGTCACGATCCATGTATGGGGCGTTGATAACGGAGCCGTGAGAAAGATCAAAAATTCTTCCTGCGGTTGCCTTGTAGTAGCCGGTCTCAGGAATGTAGTTGAGGTAGAGAAGATACTCATCACCTGCCCGAATCTCAGGAGAATACGATTCCTTCCCGACCACCAAACGCCCATTGATATTCAGCGTCCCGCCTGCCTTGACGGCCTGAATCTCGTTTCGCCCGAGGATGGAAGCCTTAGGGTTGTCCTGCAGCACGCTGGTGACGGAGAACCTCCATTCCGAGTAGACGAAGCTCAGATCTGCTGTCATGTGGCTGACACCCGATTCGGCTGTCGCTACTACGACAGCATCTGATTGACAGGCGAAGCCAACCATTCGTATCGGAGGATAGGCAGGTGCAAGTGGAACAGCGCCGTAGTTCCCGCGCTCCTCTTCATCGACGATGGTGATGTCGCCGGTCGTCTTCGCGAGACGCTCCGCGATGGTTCCACGCGTGTCGATAGTGTTCTTCCAGAGCTGGCTGTGGACTCTGGCCGCTCGTTCTTGAGCAGTTTCGTTGGCGTTGGCGTTTGGTCCTTTAGCCTGCCCACTCAATATCGACGCGACGCTCGCGATCAACAGACAGGCGAGCGCTTCCTTTATGAAGCTGCTAGCTGTCATGAGTAACCTACCTTTTGAATGTGGTAACGGCATGCGCTGCATTACGCTTATTGTTTTAAGCGCCGGAAGACTGCTGTTGCAACATGACGCGATTATCGCGGTAGATGCGGAGTCGATTCCTTTGGCGGGTGTCCCAGGTCTCCTGGATGCAAATTAACCACAACACGAGGGTGCCCCATGTCTCGACTCTGAGACATGGGATAGCATTACGATTCGCTCCGGCAAGACATTTGGGCGCTTTCCTCGCCGCGCGAAAATAAATCCAGCTTCTGTGCGAAACCTTTGCAGTTTAATTCGCCGGTTTCTGCATAATCGAATCGGGTAAGAATTCGATCCGTGCGTTTCGCAAATGGATACGCACCAACCCAAGGAAGCCGAGGTTATATGCGGTTACCCCCATTAACTCCTTTTTGTTTTCTATTATTTTCTATTAGTTGGTTAAAAATAACGGGAGGGGGAGGGGGCCTTGATCGATGCAACTCCGGGCCTACCTCTGGCTTGCCTCTCCGGCAACAACTTTGCGATTGAACTCCGCGGACTTGTTCCGCGGTACACTCAGCGTCTGCCATCGTTCGCCCGCAAAGTGTTTCGCCAGGAGAATGATCTGCCCCAGGTGCATCGAATAATGCGCCAGCTGCCGGTTAATCGCCTGCATCACAGAATGCGCCTCGCCGCGAATCGTCACCGTCCGCCCGAGATCCCCATCCGTCAGAGCCTCAAGGGCACGAAATACGCATGACCACCCTTCTTCCCAGTCGCGAATCAGCGCCTCGCGCGTCGACGCCGGATCAACGAACTCGCCGTCCCTGTTGCGGGTCGGCTTCTCCCCATCAGTCGTCAGAAAATCCGTCCACCGCGACCGCATGTTGCCGGTCAGATGCTTCACGATGATCGCTATCGAATTCGACTCCCCGTCAAGCGAAGCAAACAGATGCTCATCGCTGACCTGGGCGATGGCTCTGTCGCCAAGCTGCTTGTACTGACGAAAAATCGCCAGCGAATCTTCGATGTACGACGTTGTGAATTTCAAAGTCATGCAGACAGTTTAATGAGCGTTCCTGGAATGCTGGTCACGGAATTGTCAACAGAATCACAGCGGCCGGCTTCGTCCGCGATCCTTGCCCGCGAAGTAGGCGCACCCCTTACTCACCGGACACTGGTCGCACTTTGGCTTGATTCGCTTGCAGATCGTTTCGCCATGCATTTTCAGCAGAAGATACGCGCGCATCCGTGCATGAAACTGCTTCGGTATCTCGGCCTCGATTAGCTTTTGCGCCTCGCGGTAGTTGACACCGTAGTTTTCGCCTTCCAGCCCAAGTTGGATGCGCACCAGCACCTGGGGACAATTGGATGGCACAGCGGCTACCGCCTCAATATGTCCGAAGAGAGAATGCGATCGGCGCCGGGATCGGCAATACCCGGAAATCGCTTCAGGGCCTTGCGCACTTCCTTGAGCGGACCCTTAAGCCCGGATCGCAGATCACCGCCAAACTCATTCTCCACGCGCTGCGCGATCTCGTGCATTCGCATCGCCCGTAGCTCAGGCACCATTCCACCGGCCTTCAGGACCATCGCCAATGTCTGCTCCGAGGCACGAAGAATCCTCGACGGCTCGATTCCAACCTGTTGCTTCAGCGCTTCCCAGCCCCGAGCACATGCGTCGTCGCTCGCAGGGTATCCGCAATGCCACCAGATCAGAAACTCGTATGGATCAACCGGCCAGCGCGGTGCCTGCTGGCCATAGAAGCCTTCAAGCCGATCCAGAACCTCCACAACCTTGAGTGGTTGGAACGCCATTCGCGCCTCCTGGGATGGCTCGACACGCGGCGATCTCTCGTAGCGGTCGCTACGGCTCGTCCCGGTAAATCCCCATCTGCACCTTCCCGCCCTCAACCAGCTTCGCGCGAAACATCCCCGGCGTATTGAAGCTCCAGGCAAGCTGTCCATCCGGAGTGATCGCGATGACGCCCCCATCGCCGTGCAGAGCTTCCAGCTCCTTGTGGATCACCTCATCCACTGCATCCTGCAGTTTCATCTGGCGGAAGTAAACGAGATTGCAGACCTCGCGCGCAACGCCCAGCCGGATAAAGTATTCACCCGTTCCCGTTCCGGAAACCGCGCACGACTGGTTCGACGCATACGTTCCCGCGCCGATGATTGGCGAATCCCCGATCCGCCCCGGCATCTTGCCCTGCATCCCGCCCGTCGAAGTCCCCGCCGCAATGTTGCCATTCCGGTCCAGCGCCACCGCGCCCGTCGTTCCGTGCACGCCCGAGTCTTCCGACTCATCCAGCATCGCAACCGGTATCTGCTTCCCTTCCGCCGGAACACCTGCCGGACGAGGAGGAATAGGCAGCCCCTGCTTCTGCAACTGCTTCACAAGACCCTGCCACCGGCTTTCGGTAAAGAAGTAGCTCGGCTCCTCCATCTTCAGGCCCACACTTGCTGCAAACTCATCCGCCCCGCGACCGGCGATCATCACATGCGGCGATTTCTCCATCACCGCGCGCGCCGCGCTGATCGGGCTATGCACGCGCTGCACTCCGGCCACCGCGCCCGCCTTCAGATTCGACCCGTCCATGATCGAGGCGTCCATCTCATTCTTGCCTTCCCGGGTAAACACCGCACCCTTCCCGGCATTGAAATGCGGATCGTCCTCGAGCACGTGCAGGGCGGCTTCGACAGCATCCATGGCAGCACCCCCCTTGTCGAGCACAGCCGCGCCCGCCTGCACGGCGCGATCGAGCCCTGCGCGATACTCCCTGTCACCTTCCGGGCCCAGCTCTGACTTCTCGATCACTCCCGCGCCGCCATGCACCACAATTGCCCAGTGGCGCGCTGGCTGCTGCGCGTTCGCCATCGCACTTACTGCGCCAATCAATACCATTACCCAAAGAGACAACCGCCTCCGCATCCTCTTCACCTCAAATTGGCTCCGCTTTTTGATTTCTCTTCCGCATTCAGACTGCAGCAATGCCATCCTATTCTGCCCGGCTCTTGCCCTCAAAAGAAAAAGGGCGCGACAGCAAAAGCCGCCGCGCCCTCGCATTCTTTCTTCCGGTTAGAAGAAGAATTTACCTGACAACTGCAGTTGCCGCGGTCCGTACAGTGCGTTGTTCGTGCCGGTCATCACCCCGAAGGCTCCGGCAGGCGTTGAGGCCACGAAGGGCACAATGCATCCCGCAAACTGCGATCCCGTCGGCACTCCCACCGTCGGGCAGGCGCCCGTGGCTGCCGTCGGCGCAAGCTGCGTCGAATACGCAGTGTTCACGCTCGATACGATCGTGTGATTGAGAAGGTTGAATGCCTCCGCAACGAACTCGAAATGCATCTGCTCATGAACCGGAACCTCGCGGGTAACGCGGAAGTCGATATTGCGGACTCCCGGCCCCACCTGGCTGTTGCGCTGAATCTGCGGCGGACGCCCCGTGGTCGCGGCACCCGAAGAAGAGCTCATCGCTCCGCCAAAGATGTTGCCGTCAGCCGCTGCCGGCGTGCTCTTGATCACCGACGCCGGACTGTTCATCGAAGCCACGATCGGGAAGCCCGTCGAGAGCGTCGCTGTGCCGGAGAAGGTGAACCCGTTGATCGTGTGCCTCATGACCTTGTTCTCGGGCATGAAGTTCGGCCGGTAAAGGAGCGTGCCCACAAACCGGTTGCGCATGTCGATGTCCGAGCGGCCGTACTCGCCCTTCAGGTTGTTCGGATCGAGTACCGGGTTGCCGCCGTAGAACGTACCGAAAGCGCCCTGTACCTGGTCGTCGTCCAGTGCCTTCGCCCACGTGTAGTTCACGAGAGCTTCAAACCCGTGGTCAAACGGACGCTTGATCGTGACTGCCATGCCGTTGTACCACGAATTGGCCACGCTGAATCCCGCGTTGATCGAGGTCAGCGTCGGATCGATGCGATCCGTCGCGAGGTAATACGGAACCGTCAGGAGACTGCTTGTTCCGTTTGCATTCTTAACGTTGAAGGAGCGAATTCCATGGGGGGTTTGCCCTACGAGATTCGCATCCAGAAACACCGGCAGGCGCAGAGCGCGCGTCCCCACATAGCCAAGCGTAAGCGACATCTTGCCCGGCATCTCCTGCTCGAGAGCCAGAGACATCTCATGCGTAATCGGCGGAACGAAATCCGGCGAAAGCCCGTGGAAGCTGGCCGACGCATTCGCACTCACACCCGTAACTGCGGGTGCTGTGCCGCCTTCCGGAAACAGAGCGCCTGAGAGCGCCGGCCCCGGCGGCAGAAACGGCACGTTGGGAAACGATAGTGCCGCGGGCTTGGTGCACGTCGCGTTGCAGCCGCTGTAGTTGTAGTTGATCTGGTACACGCCGTTCTCCACGCGCATTGCGTAGTACGTGCTGCCCTGGTTCAGGCCGGTAAAGATGCCGTACCCGCCGCGAAGAACAGTTCCCTGATGCGGATTCCAGGAGAACCCGATTCGTGGCTGCACGCGATTGGCAACGTTCTTGATCGTCGTGTTGTACTCGGCCGCCAGCGCGGACGAAGTGTTGGGAAGCGCCGGAGACGGCGTAAGCTGCAGATCGTACCTCACACCGAGATTGACCGTCAGCTTCTGGTTCACCTTCCATGTATCTTCCACGAACCCGTCGTACATCTGCATCCAGAAGTCGTCTCCACCCGCCTTGCCGCTCTCCGTCGAATTCACCTTGTCGATCGTCTGTACGAACGTGTTGTAGTGTGAACCGGCAAACGGATCGGTATCTCCCGGCTGCCCCGCGAAGGCGTCCACGACCCAGTTCTGGAACTCCTGGGTCACGTTGCCCGAGTAGCCGTAAATGCCGCCACCCTGGAACAGGTTGATCATGACTTCGTGAACCAGGTTGACATCTCCGCCGAACTTGACCGTATGGCGGCCGAACACCTTGTTGAACACATCGGTGAACTGCAACCGGTGCTCATCCGGCTCTGCTGTACGCGGCAAGGCGTTCGGCATGCCGTAGATCTCGGCTCCCATGCTGATGCTCGGGCCGGGAGCATTGGCTCCCGCTGTCTCAAGATCGCGGCCCCACTGGAACCGCAGATCGTTCACTGCGGTGCTCGTGATGGTCGATGTCCAGTGCGCAATCACAAACCGCTCGTGATAGCTGGTTGGAGCGTTCGTGCTGGGTGATGTATTCGAGTAGGTCGGGTTCGGCGCGTACCCGTAGGTCTGGTCGAAGTCGGCCCAGTTGAAATTTGCGTACAGCAGGTTCTTTTGGTTGAGCTGATAGTCGATGCGCGGAAAGAGCAGCGTCTCCTTTGCAAAGCGCGTCGGCGCTCCCTGCAGCCCAAGCAGAAAATCGATGCCTGAGGTGCATTGCTCGGGCGTAATCGTCGCCGGGCACTGCGTCGGCGAAACCACGTTGGTCGACGTAAAGGTTCCCGTTGGCGTCTGCGTCACGGTGTTGGTCTCGTAGTAGAGCGCGCGACCGGTGCGGCGGAAGTTATCCGAAGTAAGGAAGTAGAACAACTTGTCCTTGATGATCGGCCCCCCCACGCTGCCCCCGAATCCCTGCTGCTGATGCACCGGCTGCGTCAAAAGAAACGGATTGCCGTTGTTGTGCAGGGCTGACCACTTGCTGATCGGATCCAGGGCGTTGAACGTCGGATAGCGCAGCGAGTAGAACAGATCGCCGTGAAGCCCGTTCGTTCCGTTCTTGGTGATGGCGTTCACCTGCCCGCCCGCCGCTTGTCCGAACTCCGCCGAGTAATTTGCCGTCAGAGCCTCGAATTCCTTGATCGAGTCCAGGCTGTATACAAAAGGCGCACCCGACGAGCGGCCGCGCGCCTCGCTGAACAGCATCTGGTTGTTGTTGGCGCCGTCTACGTAGTTCTGGTTGTAAAGACCGCTGATTCCATGGAAGCTCACCAGTCCGCTTCCGCCATCCGGCACCACGTTCGGAGTCAACAGAACGAAGTCGCTCCAGTTGCGGGCGTTCACGGGAAGGTTCTGAATGATGTTCTGGTCCACCACCTGCGAAACCGAAGTCTTCTCCAGGTTCAGTATCGGCGTCTCCGCCGACACCTCAACTGTGGTGGTGCTCGACGCCACTCTCATGTTGAGATCGATCGTCAGTGTCTGGCCCACGTTCAGAATCAGATTCTTGGCCGTGACTGTCGCAAACGTGGCGGCACTCGCTTCAACGGAGTAATGACCGGGCTGGATAAACGGCGCCACATACAGGCCGGCCTCGTTGGTCTGATAGGTGTGTACGATTCCCGTGTCGGTATTTCTCACGGTGACGGTTGCTCCAGAAAGCACCGCTCCGCTCGTGTCCGTGACGGTGCCCGTAATGGTGCCTGCACCTGTCGTCTGGCTGTAAGACGGTCGAGCTATCATCGCCAGTACCCACAAACAGATCAGTAAGCAGGACCAGATAACTCTCCGCCCTTTCCGGCAAGTTGATTCGTTAGGGATCATTGCGCCTTGTCTCCTTAAATGGTTATGGGACAGATTGATCGTTCTTCGGACTTCGCACCGGTCCTCGCACTCGGCGGCACCAGTCGCAATCTGAAATCTGAATGAATTGAAAAGATTAAAGACGTCCGTGCTATTGAGGCTTTTTGCGGTGAGTCAATCTGGTCCTGTGTTCCCGCTGTTATACCCCTATGGTCAGTCGTCCATTGAAAAGTTGGTTTGGGGTTGTCTCACTCTAGGTTACCAATTCAGCAAGGTCATCCCTATGGAAAATCCTGTGAATTCCCGGTAAATTCGACACATTTTCGTGAGCTGAACCGGTTGGTACTATCGCTTTATGTCCACTCGGAAGATGAGAATCTTGGCGGCAGTCGCATTCTTGTTTGCACTTAACTCCTTTAAAAGTGCGGCCGCTCCCGCGCCGATTCCCGTGAAGGTCGTGGTCATCGCGATGTTTGAAGTGGCCAACGACACTGGCGACGCTCCCGGCGAACTTCAATTCTGGGTTGAGCGCGATCACCTTGATCAGGTTTACCCTCTGCCCGCTGGCTACCACGCCGCTCGCATGAACAAGGACGGCGAGATGGCTATCCTCACCGGCCCCGGCACCGCCCATGCCGCCTCTACCATCATGGCTCTCGGCCTCGACCCGCGTTTCGATTTCAGCCATGCCTACTGGCTGGTCGCCGGAATCGCCGGCGGAAGCCCCGACCGCATCTCCCTCGGCTCCGCTGCATGGGCTCAATGGGTCGTCGATGGCGACCTCGGCTACGAGATCGACTCGCGCGAAATCCCTCAGGACTGGTCCACCGGCTATATCCCACTTCGCAAGACGCATCCCTTCGAACTCCCCGTCACCCCACCCGACGGACAGGTCTACGAACTCAACTCTGCACTGGTGCAGTGGGCATATAACCTTACCCGCTCCACCCCGCTTGGCGACCCCGAAGCCCTCAAAGAAATTCGCACCCAGTTCGACGGCGCTGCCGCGCAACATCCGCCCTCCGTCATCCTCGGCGATGAAATCTCCTCGTCCACTTTCTGGCATGGGAAACTATCGGACGCCTGGGCCACACAGTGGGTCAGCTACTTCACTGGCGGCAAGGGCCAGTTCGCCACCACTGCGATGGAAGACACCGGAACTCTTCAATCCCTCAAATACCTCGCCCAGTCCGGACGTGCGGACTGGCAGCGCATCCTTGTGCTCCGCACCGTAAGTAACTTCGATCAGCAGCCCCGCGGCATGTCGGCCTCCGACAGCCTGGCTCGCCAGAAAATCGGCACCTACAGCGCTTACCTGCCCTCGCTCGAAGCTGCGTATAAAGTCGGACACATTGTCGTTGACGCCCTGCTTCGTCAATGGCCCGCGTATCCGGCATCTGCGCAATCGAAATAAAAAATTGCGCTTTCAGGAGGACTGATGAACATCTCCGCGCGCGTGGAAAGCAGCTTCGGAAGCCACTCCGTAACCCTGTCCACCGACGGCCGGGAACACACTCTCGCCATCGCTCCCAAACCGGACACCCCCGGTTCCAGTGTGAATGGCGGCGAACTCCTCTTCCTCGCCCTCGCCACCTGCTATTGCAACGACCTCTACCGCGAAGCCCGAAAACGAAACCTCGACATCAAATCCGTTCGGGTCGAGGTCAATGGTGAATTCGGAAAGGAAGGGGAAGGCGCAAAGAACATACGCTATCGCGCCGCCGTGGATTCCCCCGCTCCTCGCGAGAACATCCTCGCCCTCATGCGCCACACCGACACCGTTGCTGAAATCCAGAACACCCTTCGCGCGTTGAATTCCATTGAGCTGTCGGACTGTGACATTCAGGATCCTTAGCAACCCCGCAGCCACACTTAAAGCGCCTTGCGAAAGTGAACGCAGCGATCGACAATCTCAAATCCGGCCGCGCAGTGCGCCCGCAGCGACGGTTCATTGCTCAGCAACGCATCCGACGCGATCTCGCGGCACCGCTGCCCCCGGGCCCAGCTCTCAGCGGCTTCCATCAACTCGCGGCCGATACCGGCGCCTCGGAAACTCTCACCCACGTACCAGCCCTCAATGAACCCTACCGGCATCGCCGAATCGCACCCGTCGGCATGAGACCGCAATCCTACCTGGATAAATCCCGTGAGCTTTCCATCCGCTCCGGCCGCCACAAAGAACGTTCCCGGCAGCGTTCCGCTCATACGGGTTCGAATCAGCTCTTCTGCTTCGCTCCGGTGTTCGCGCTCTTCGCCCTCGGGCCAAAGCAGGGCCATCATCTCGGAGAGTTCCAACTCGTCGCCGGGTTGCGCTTCGCGAATCTTCATCGCAATCACCTCGGAAATTCTACTTCGCGCTGTAATCTATTCGCGGGTGCACGTCCGTTCCGGCTGGAGAATACTTTGAAGGTTGAATCTCTTTTCTTTGACGATTATGGCCGTCTTCGTGGTTTCCCTTGCCTGGAAGACATCGAATCTCCCCTGGACGCCGCATCGCATCGCCGGCGTAGCCATCGCTGCTCCTGCACTCCTCTTGCTCGTGGTGGCGCGCCTTCAACTCGGTAGCGCATTCAGCGTCCGCCCCATGGCTTCCACCCTGGTTACCACCGGGCTTTACTCCCGCCTCCGAAACCCGATTTATCTCTTCGGCTCGATATTCGTCATAGGCCTCTCCATCCTCATCGGGATGCCCTGGTTCCTTCTCATCCTCGCCGTCATCGTTCCCATGCAGATCTTTCGCAGCCGCAGGGAAGCCGAAGTGCTCGAAGCCAGGTTCGGCGATGAGTACCGCGCATACAAACAAAAAACCTGGTTCTGATTTCGCGATATCGGGTTGCCCATCCCGGTCTCTATCTGCGACACTCATTCCGAAATTCCATAGGAAAAAACTATGCATTCGGTCTGGTTTGGCGAGTTCATCGGAACTCTGGTTCTCGTTCTGCTTGGGACGGGTGTCAACGCCGGCGTATCGCTGCGCCGCTCTTACGCTGCAGACGCCGGTTGGATGGTGATCACCACCGGATGGGCGATCGCCGTACTCTGCGGAGTCCTCGTGGCACAGGCCTTCGGTAGCCCCGGCGCAAACCTCAACCCCGCCCTCACTCTCTCCACCGCCATCGCAAACGGCAACTACTCCGCGCTTCTCTCAATCTGGTCGGCACAGATGCTGGGAGCCATCTGCGGAGCAAGCCTGATGGCCTTGCACTACGCCCCGCACTGGACCCTGACTCCTGATCCGGCTGTGAAGCTCGGCGTCTTCGCCACCCGCGGAGCCATTCCACATCCTTCCTCCAACTTTGCGGGCGAGGCCATCGGAACCATGGTGCTGGTCATCGTCGCTGGCGCCATCTCCTCTCACGGCGTCGCCATCAACGGACCTGCCCCCGGCGTCGGGCAATGGCTCGTTGCCAGCCTCATCTGGGGTATCGGCCTCTCTCTCGGCGGAACCACAGGCTACGCCATCAACCCTGCCCGTGATCTTGGTCCGCGCATCGCTCACGCGATTCTGCCGATTCCTGGCAAGGGAAGCTCCAACTGGAGCTACGCCCTGATTCCCATACTGGGTCCCATGACCGGCGGCGTACTCGCAGGCATCCTCCTGCGCTTCGCCCATCTCTAAACCGGCTCGCCAAATCAATTCAGATCGACGAACGCCTCAGCTCACCTGCACCATGATCTTCGAGAACCGCTCCGGCTCCCGGTTCCACGACTCGAGGATGGCCGGCGTCTCCTCGAACGCCACCATGTGCGTCACTGCCGCATCAACCGGAAACCTCTTCGCCTCCAGCATCCGTATCACCTCTCTGAAGTCTTCCGGCATGGCATTACGCGACCCCATGATGTCGAGTTCCTTATGGACAAATGGCCTCGTCTCAAAGGTGACCTGCTCCTTGGCCCACCCGATGTAAACCACGCGTCCCGTGTACGCCACCTCTTCCACCGCTGCGCGATAAGTAGCGGGCAGGCCGATCGCCTCGATCACCACGTCAGGCCCGCGCCCATTCGTCAACTCCAGCAGCCCCTCGTGAACATCGCTCGTCCTTGAGTTGACTCCCTCCGCGGCGCCAGCCTTGCGCGCAATCTCCAGCTTTGCGTCATCCACATCAACACCAAGGACCCTCGCACCTCGAAACGCCGCTCCCGCAATCGCCCCCAGTCCCACTCCTCCGCATCCGAACACCGCCACCGTGTCCCCCGCAGTCACGCGTCCTCTTCCCACCGCGTGAAATCCAACCGTGAGCGGCTCAACCAGGCACAGCTCCTTCAGCGACAGATTCGCGCGGAACAACTTGCTCGCGGGCACCGCAACGAACTCCGTCAGCGCGCCATCGCGCTGCACGCCCATCGTCTCGTTGTCCCGGCATGCATTCGGCCGTCCCCTTTGGCATGACGCGCATCGTCCGCAGCCAAAGTAAGGAGACAGTGTCACGTCCGTCCCCGCGGGCCAATCTTTCTGCCCACCCGGGTCCACCACCGTCGCCGAGATCTCGTGCCCCGGAATCCGCGGATAGCTCACCAGAGGATTTCTCCCGCGATACGAATTCAGATCGCTTCCGCACAGCCCCACCATCCGCACCTGCAGCAGAACCTCGCCATCTCCGGCTCGCGGCCCCGCAACATCCGTTGCCGCGGCAGATCCCGCCCCTTCCAGCACAATCGCCTTCATCTCGTCACTCCACGAACCTTCGATCATAGCCGAGCCGCGCCTCGGCAGTCCCTCCACTCACGCTGTATCCTTGCCCAAGGCCCCGCCATGTGCGAGCCCCTCAAGGAATGCTCCATGCCCGAAACAGTTCTGCGCATCGATCCTCGCGATAACGTTCTCGTCGCACTTGTTCCTCTCAGCTCCGGGACCACGGTTCGCTTCGGCGAATCCTCCTGCACGGTCACTGAGAATATTCCCGCCAAGCAGAAGCTTGCGCTCGCCGACCTTCAGCCCGGCGACCTCGTCACCATGTACGGCATGGTCGTAGGCGAAGCGACACAGCCCATCGCCCGCGGGGGCCTTCTCTCTACGCGCAACATTCGCCACCGCACCGGTGGCTACACCGCCGAACGTCATCCGGTTTCTTTCGATCTGCCCGATCCCTCCGCGTGGACCTCGCGCACCTTCATGGGCTATCGCCGCGCCGATGGCCAGGTAGGCACGCGCAACTACTGGCTCGTGCTCCCTCTCGTCTTCTGCGAGAACCGCAACGTCGACCGCATGCGCGAGGCTCTCGAAGAAGAGCTCGGCTACGGCAGTTCTCACAACAGCTATCGCCCGCTCGTCCGGCAAATGATCTCGACGCAGGCCAAAGCCGGGAACGGCGCACCGCACGAATCTCAAACGCGCAGCGAACGCGTCTTCCCCAACGTCGATGGCGTCCGCTTCCTCACCCACCAGGGCGGCTGTGGCGGAACGCGCCAGGACGCGCAGGCGCTCTGCGGCCTCCTTGCCGGATACATCCACCATCCCAACGTCGCCGGCGCAACGGTGCTAAGCCTCGGCTGTCAGAACGCACAGTCCTCGATGCTCATGGATGAGCTCCGCGCCCGCGATCCCAAAATGACCAAGCCCGTGCTCTTCTTCGACCAGCAGCGCTCCGGCCGCGAGACCGTCCTGATGACCGGCGCACTCGAAGAGACCTTCGCCGGACTCGTCGAAGCGAATCGCGCCACGCGCACACCCGCGCCGCTCTCCGCCCTCACCATCGGCCTCAAGTGCGGAGGCTCCGACGGTTTCAGCGGCATCTCCGCCAATCCCACTCTCGGCTATATCTCCGACCTTCTCGGCGAACTCGGCGGCAAGTCCATCCTCAGCGAGTTCCCCGAGCTACACGGCGTCGAGCAGGAACTCATCAATCGCTGCGCCACCGACGAACTCGCCCAGCGCTTCTACGACCTGATGCATGCCTACTCGGCCCGCGCCAAAGCCGTGCATTCCGGCTTTGAGATGAACCCCTCGCCCGGCAACATCGAAGATGGCCTCATCACCGACGCCATCAAGTCTGCCGGTGCGGCTCGCAAAGGCGGCATCGCTCCCGTTCGCGACGTGCTCGACTTCCCGCAGTACGCCACCACGCGCGGCCTCACTCTGCTCTGCACGCCGGGCAACGATGTCGAATGCGTCACCGCCCAGGCCGGCGCCGGCGCAAACCTCGTCCTCTTCACCACCGGCCTCGGCACGCCCACGGGCAACCCCGTCGCGCCCGTCCTCAAGATCTCGACGAACTCGACTCTCGGCGAGCGCATGGCCGACATCATCGACTACAACGCCGGCGGCATCGTCACCGGCGAGTCCACCATTCCCCAGTGCGCCGACCAGCTTCTCGAGTTGTGCATCGATGTGGCGAGCGGCAATCGCCTCACCAAGGCCGAGGAATTCGGCCAGAACGACTTCATCCCCTGGAAGCGCGGCGTCTCGCTCTAGCGATCAAGCACCTCACTCAGCACCACCGCTCGGTGCCCCATCCATGACGAAGTCATGGGTGGGAAAGCACGAACGCGTTCACCCCAGCATCGACGCCACCACCGCCACTGCCGCAATCGCCGCCGTCTCCGCTCGCAATATGCGCGCACCCAGCGACACGGGCTCTCCATCCATTCGCATCGAACAGTGCTTCTTCTTCCGGCGCCCATCCGCCTTCCGGCCCGATCGCCAGTTCCAGCTCCGGCATCTCATTGCCTGATGCTTTGAGCACTTCATCAAGGAAGCCGCGCAACGTCGTCGATCGCTCCTGCTCGGCCAGCACCACGCGCTGACAGCGGGATGCGGCCTTCACGCGATCTGCCAGCTTCACTGGATCCGCGATCGCCGGCACATCCGACCTTCGCGATTGCTGCGACGCTTCATGCGCGATGCGACGCCATCGATCCACTCGCTTCATCGCCGCCTGTGCGAGATGCTTGTCGGTGCGTCTCGCGATCACCGGAACGATCGCCGCCACTCCCAGCTCGGTCGCCTTTTCGATCGCCCACTCCATGTGATCGAACTTGAAAGTCGAGATTACGAGCGTAATGGGCATCGCGGGCTCAGCCTCCACCTCGGCGAGCAAATTGAACCTCACCTCCGGTGCTTCGCCTTGAGATCCGTCCGATACTGCAGCCACCACCGAATGGAAAACTCGACCGCCTGCGACCACGTCCGCTTCCACTCCCGGCTGCATGCGCAGCACCCGTATCAGGTGGTCCGCCTGCGCTCCTTCAAGCGTCGCACTCGCTTCATCCCAATGTTCGGCAATCCATCGACGTCGCGTCATCGCCAGTATCCATGCACCTTTCGTCTATACGCATAAACACTTCGGGGGACGCTATTGCGTCCCCCGAGGTGTTGCCTTTTTTGGTTGGATGCCCGCTTACTTCTTCTTCGCGGTCTTCTTCGCGGCCTTCTTTGCGGGTGCCTTCTTGGCTGCTTTCTTAGTTGCCATTTGCCTATTCTCCCTTTTCGATGGTTTGCATCGAGTTCTGCAACATTTGTTGCAGTTGAGGAAATGTATAGTTTCATGCGGACTCAGTGTCAAGAAAAAAACGACAATGGAGTGGAAAAAGTGGCAACAATTTTTCTGATTGAGGCCGCGCCTCTCACCCCTCCGATCACAGAATGTGATGCGAATGAAGAAACGTCACCGTCAATCCCGCGACTGCATCATGCCAGGCATGCGCGAAAATTCCCGCGCGCAGATTTTTTCTGAACAGCGCCAGCCCGCTGAACATTGCTCCGAACACCGACAGCAGAAACATCGCTCGCACTCCTTCATATCCATGCGCGGCTCCAAACATCAAGGATGAAAATACAACCCCCGCTGCAATCGTTCCGCGACTCCACGCGATGAACTGGCTTTGCAAATACCCGCGAAACACAAGCTCTTCCGCGATTCCAACAAGCATGCAAAGCAGCAACCATGCCGCGATTTCCTTCCCATTCGTCGGCGCCAGTTGCACAACCGCCTTCGTCGCCTGATCCTGCGGCAGCGTCGGCTGGCCGCTCTTGCTCGTCTGGATAGGAATCGGTTTGTGAGTGATCAACGACTCAATGCTCATCCACAACATCGCAACCGTGCCCAATGCCATCATCGAGCCAATCCAGAACAGAACCGCGATTCCAAAATCCAGCACGATCGCTTTCAGGCTGATCGAGACCCTGCCGAACAGCGAGCGCAGCCGAATGCCTCGCAGCCTCACGCCAAGGGCCACCCAGCCGATCAGCACCAGTTCCAGTCCCGCCGTCGACCCGTACGTGGAGAGCCGGTGCACTATGACTGCGCCGTTCGCGCCGACATGCCGATGAACACCCAGCGCCGACACCAGCAGAATCGCGAGAATCAGCACCACCGTGTGCCACACCGGCGCAATGCCCCTTCGCACCGCGAGAGCAGAATCGGCAGCTGCCGGCGGCATCAGCTCACTCCCCGCCTGCCTGTCTGGTTGTTCGTTCGGTTCCATCCTGCAATGGATGCTAGTCGAAGAGGCGCGGTTCAAACAAAGTGCGCCGTCAGCACTCGATCACATTCAGAGCAAGCCCCGCGAGGCTCGTCTCCTTGTATCGCGACTGCATATCGAGCCCGGTCAGGTACATCGTCTTGATCACCTGGTCGAGCGAGACCTTGTGCTCCTCTGACTCACTCAGCGCAAAACGCGAAGCGTGCACCGCCTTCACCCCACCCATCGCGTTCCGCTCGATGCACGGAATCTGCACCAGCCCCCCGATCGGATCGCACGTCATCCCGAGGTTGTGCTCCATCGCGATCTCCGCCGCATGCTCCACCTGGCCGTTGGTTCCGTCCATCGCCGCGATCAATCCGCCCGCCGCCATCGAGCACGCCACGCCCACCTCTCCCTGGCAGCCAACCTCCGCGCCGCTGATCGAAGCATTCTCCTTGTACAGAATTCCGATCGCCGCGGAAGTGAGGAAGAAACGAATGATCCCTTCGTGATCGGCGCCCTGCACAAACCGCTCGTAGTACTGCGCCACCGCCGGTACCACGCCCGCCGCGCCATTCGTCGGAGCAGTCACCACTCGCCCTCCCGCCGCGTTCTCCTCATTCACCGCCATGGCGTACACCTTCACCCAGTCCAGCGGCGCCAGCGGATCGGTGTTCGTCTCGCGAAGCCGCTCCGCAAACCGGTGTGCCCGCCGCACAACCTTCAACCCTCCCGGCAGAATCCCTTCGGTTGCGATGCCACGCTCGATGCAGCCCTTCATCGTCTGCCAGATCGTCTCGATGCCGGCTCGCACGCGAGCCTCGAGCGTCTCATCGCTCGCACTCGGATCGGCAGCACGAAACCGCGCGCATTCGTTCGCCATCATCAGCTCATGGATCTTCAATCCATGCGAGCGCGAGATCTCCAGCAACTCCGCCGCGCTCCTGAATGGGTAGGGCAGCCGCACCTCCGATCCCGCCGACGCGCTGGCATCCACGCCATCTTCGACAATGAATCCTCCGCCAATCGAGAAAAACGTCCGCTCCTCCACGACTTTTCCCGTCGTGTCACGGGCTGTCAGCCGCATTCCATTCGGATGCTGTGTCCGCGCCCCCGGCGGAAACATCGTCTCTCGCCGGAATAAAAGGTCGTGTGTCTCATCGAAGCCGATGCTCCGCTTCCCCGCGAGTTTCAGCGTCTTCGTTCCGCGAATCTCCGCCACCGTCCCCTCAATCGCTGCAGGGTCGATCGATGCGGGCTCGTTCCCTGACAATCCCAGCAGCACCGCACGATCCGTTCCGTGCCCGATGCCGGTCAGCGCAAGCGACCCGTACAGATCAACTTGCACACGGTCCACTCTCTCGAGTTCACCGTTCGACTCAAGCTCCCGTGCAAAACGGCACGCCGCGCGCATCGGACCCATCGTGTGCGAACTCGAAGGACCAACGCCAATCTTGTAGAGATCGAAAAGACTCGTCGTCACGCACACGATTGTAGCCCCCGGCAGGAATGGCAGTCAGATTGCCTCTTTCTAATCTGCTTCTTCCTGCCTTTGATCGAACTAACCCCATGATGCCGGCATCCAAGCCACCTTCGAGACGATCTCGAAACCTGGAGGAATGGATGTATCACCACATCAAGAAACTCATGTACACGGTCAACGTTGGATCTCCCGATGTTGCCTTTGGCAATATGCTCCTCGAACAATTCGGTGGCGCCAATGGCGAGTTGGCTGCCGCGATGCAATACACCATTCAGGGCTGGAACTGCGTCGACGATCTGGCCCGCCGCGATCTCCTCCTCGATATCGGTACAGAGGAGCTCAGTCACCTTGAGATCGTCGGAGCTCTCATCCGCATGCATCTCAAACCCATGAAAGAGAAACGCGAAGCCGCTGAAGCCGATCCTCTCGTCTGCATCGCCGGTGGCGGTGGCGTCGCTCTCCACAACTCCGTCGGAAATCCCTGGACCGCCGACTACCTCAAGATCACTGGCGAACTCGACGTCGACCTTCGCAGCAATATCGCCGCCGAAGCTCGCGCAAAAATTGTCTACGAACGCCTCATCAACCACACCGACGATCCCGGCACCGTCGATGCCCTCCAGTTCCTCATGACCCGCGAAGTCACTCACATGAAGGCATTCTCCGCCGCGCTCGAGAGCCTCGAGAAGCCTCCCTTCTCCATCGGCCGCCTCGCCGCCACGCCCACTCTCGTCAACGAATACTTCAATGGCTCCACCGGCGATGGTGACGAGGGCGATGTCGATATGCACGGTCCATGGCAGACTTCCTTCGGGCTCCATCCAGTCGAGTCTCAGATGAACGGCGGCAAAGGACTCTCCATCGGAGCCGTCGACAGCATCGCCGGATATGAGAGCCGCGGCAAGCAGGACTCCGGGCAGAAAGCGACAACTGCAACGAAGGTGCAGACGGTCGACAAGAAAACCGTCCCCGATAACAAGGACGCTGCCCAGCGGGGCCGCCAGGCAACAATGACCGACGAACCCGTCTCATCCAAGTAAGACCTCGATCCATTCAAAAATTGGTGCCCATCCTGAACCGCTGGTTTTGCGGTTTAGGGTGGGATACCGATTCCCTCTCGCCTCTCTCGCTTGTCCGGTCACAACTCATGTGACGGGCAGCCCATCCCTCCTTGCATCGCTTCTGATACACTCCCCGCAAAATTGCTATCAGCAATTAACAGCCATGCTCTTTAAAGCTCTGAGTGCAGCCGTATATGGAATCGACGCTAACTTAATTGACGTAGAAGTTGATTACAGCGGCGTAGTCATCGACAAAGACGTCTTTCACACCGTCGGCCTTCCTGACGCGGCCGTTCGCGAAAGCCGCGATCGTGTCCGCGCCGCCATCAAGAACTCCGGCTATCTCATCCCGCCCACGATCACCACCATCAACCTCGCCCCCGCCGATCTGAAAAAAGAAGGCTCCGGCTTCGACCTCCCCATCGCCGTCGGCATCCTCGGTGCTTACGGCGCGCTGCACGTAGACAATGTCGATCAGTTTCTCCTCGTCGGCGAACTCGGCCTCGATGGCAGCGTGCGTCCGGTCCCCGGAATGCTCCCCATCGCCATCCTCGCCCGCGAAAAGAAAATCCCCAATCTCATCCTCCCCGCAGCCAACGCCCCCGAGGCCGCCGTCGTGCAGGATGTGAATGTCTATCCGGTCTCCTCTCTCCTCGATGTCATCGATCTCCTCAACTCCACCCTCATGGGCAAAGTTCCCCGCGATCGCTTTGAGGTGAAGACAGAAGAAATCCTTGGCGAGCTCCAGCAATTCTCCGTCGACTTCAAAGACGTCCGCGGCCAGCAAACCGCGAAACGCGCACTTGAAGTTGCCGCCGCCGGCAGCCACAACATCCTCATGATCGGCCCTCCAGGCTCCGGCAAAACCATGCTGGCGAAGCGCCTCCCCTCCATCCTCGCGCCACTCAGCTTTGAAGAGGCTCTGGAGACCACCAAGATCCACTCCGTCGCGGGCGTCCTCGATTCCGCCGCCGGACTCGTCACCCAGCGTCCCTTCCGCTCGCCCCACCACACCATCTCCGACGCCGGACTCATCGGCGGCGGCATCGTACCCCGGCCCGGCGAAGTCTCCCTCGCTCACAACGGCCTTCTCTTCCTCGACGAACTGCCGGAGTTTCCCCGCAACGTTCTCGAGGTCATGCGACAGCCCCTTGAGGACCACACCGTCACCATCGCCCGCGCCTCCATGTCCCTCAGCTTTCCCGCGCGCTTCATGCTCGCCGCCGCCATGAACCCCTGCCCCTGCGGCTACTTCAACGACAAATCGCGCGAGTGCATGTGCACCCCGCCGATGATTCAACGCTATGTCGCCAAGATCTCCGGGCCCCTCCTCGACCGCATCGACATTCATATAGAGGTCCCGGCCGTCCAATATAAGGAACTCCGCGGAGGCGCCGCCGCCGAAGGCTCCGCCGAAATCCGCGCCCGCGTCCTCGCCGCCCGTGACCGGCAGCGCCACCGGTTCAGGAAATCCGCCGACAAGATCTTCTCCAACTCCCAGATGTCCACCCGCCAGATCCGCGCCCACTGCGAACTGAACTCCGACGCCGAGCGGCTCCTCGAGCGCGCCATGCAGCAGCAGGGACTCACCGCTCGCGCCCACGACCGCATCCTTAAGGTCGCCCGCACCATCGCCGACCTCGACGCAGCCGAGCACCTCTCCGTTCCCCACCTGGCGGAGGCTATCCAGTACAGAACCCTGGATCGTAGTTATTGGAGCTGAAACCTCCTAAATTCCCATGTCATGGGGAGCTTTTCGCGCTGTGTTGCCACCAAAACTCACCCTCATCCGCCTAGGAAATCCGAACCATCACATTCAACACATGTGTGACGGTCATCACATAGTGGTAATAACTCAAATCATTCGTTAATTTGAGCGCCGGCCTTCGTAGGTTTCGTTCCCGACTTTCTTTCCGAAGTTTTCACCGTAAACCACTGCATTTAAATAACATACATCTAAATATCGACAGCTGAATCGCAGCGTGAAATTCGCGGGAAATTCAGCAAAAAAAATGTTGACCCCGAATCGCCTCCGTTATACATTCAGGATTGCCATTCAGTAGGGGTAGATTGCACAGCGCTTTAGCGCGTTTCTGCTATTCCCACCTCAATTTCGGGCCCAGCCCTCTTTTTCCGGGCAGGGTGCGTTCGCAGCATGGGGTGATGTGGGATGTAGTAGCTGTAAAACGCGTCTTTGCAGCTACTTCTATTCCCTTACAGGGCAAGTTGCCTGTCTCTGCTTTGACACCGCTTCGGGAAAAAGTTTTTTCAACTTCATTCCCACTTCGTGCGTCTAAAGGGGAGGATAGGCTGCTTGGGGCAGCAGCTCGACCTCTATATTTAGCCGATTTCTGTACCTTCCGTGCCAGGCAGCACTGAGGGACAGCTTTGGAAGGAGATTTACCATTATGCGTTCTGATTTGGTTTTTGGAGCACTCTCTCATGTCTCCAATCGTTACCAGCTCTGCCAGTTGGCGAGCAAAGCTACACGGAAGCTGCACAAGCCCAGCACTCGGCTGCAGGACACGACCAACGAAGTCCTTGTCCGCTTCCATTCCACCAACCCAGCTGAGGCTAAGGCCGAAGCTCCTGCAGTTCGCCCTGTCGAGACGCGGCGCGCAGCCTGAAATCCTGTATTATTGTCTCAGCTAAGCCAACAACATTCAGGCGGCCTGTTCGTAATTTGAATTCGGCCGCTTTCCGCCCTGTCTAGGCCACCCTCGATGGAACCGCTTCAGACAGACGGCGCTACTTAAACTGTTAAACCCCGCCTGACTGCTTCCTGGTGTACTCCCCCTTCTCGGGTCCCCACATACCCCCTCTCGCAGGTGAACATGACGATCGCCGAACTGAAAGAAAAAAACATTACTGAATTGAGCCGCATTGCGCGCACCCTCGAAATCCCGGGCGCCAGCGGCCTTCGCAAACAAGACCTGATCTTCAAAATCCTTCAGGCCCAGAGCGAAAAAGAAGGCCACATCTTCGCCGATGGCGTGCTCGAAATCCTGCCCGATGGCTACGGTTTCCTTCGTTCTCCCGACTACAACTATCTGCCCGGCCCAGACGACATCTACGTTTCGCCCTCGCAGATCCGCAAATTCGACCTCAAGACCGGCGACTCCATCAGCGGCAACGTCCGCCCGCCTCATGAAGGTGAGAAATACTTCGCCCTCGTCAAAATCGAGGCCATCAACTTCGAGTCTCCTGAAGAGACACGCAACAAGATTCTCTTCGATAACCTCACGCCGCTCTACCCGCAGGAACGCATCAAGATGGAAACGGTCCGCGAAGCCACCAGTGGCCGCGTCATGGACCTCCTCACTCCCGTGGGCAAAGGGCAGCGCGGTCTCATCGTCGCTCCGCCACGTACCGGCAAGACGATGCTCCTTCAGTCCATCGCCAACTCCATCACGTCGAACCACCCTGAAGTGGTCCTGATCGTTCTCCTCATCGACGAGCGCCCGGAAGAAGTCACCGACATGCAGCGCTCCGTGAAAGGCGAAGTCATCAGCTCCACCTTCGATGAGCCCGCTGCCCGCCACGTGCAGGTCGCCGAAATGGTCATCGAGAAAGCCAAGCGCCTCGTCGAGCACAAGCGCGACGTCGTCATCCTCCTCGACTCCATCACGCGTCTCGCCCGCGCCTACAACACCATCGTTCCGCCCTCGGGCAAGGTGCTCTCAGGCGGCGTCGATTCCAACGCGCTACAGCGGCCCAAGCGCTTCTTCGGCGCGGCCCGCAACATCGAAGAAGGCGGCTCGCTCACCATCATCGCCACCGCCCTCGTCGATACCGGCTCCCGCATGGACGAAGTCATCTTCGAAGAGTTCAAGGGCACCGGCAACATGGAAATCATCCTTGACCGCAAGCTCGTCGACAAGCGAGTCTTCCCGGCCATCGACATCCAGCGCTCCGGCACCCGTAAGGAAGAGCTGCTCATCCCCAAGGAAGACCTCCAGCGTATCTGGATCCTCCGCAAGGTGCTCAATCCCCTTTCGCCCGTCGAAGCCATGGAACTCCTCATCAGCCGCCTCGAGAAGGTCCGCAACAACGCCGAGTTCCTCACCAACATGAATCAGTTGTAGCGGCGGTCGGCACAGTTGGCCGCACCGAACGTGCTTCCAGCTCTGGGGTCTAGGTGGTACTAAATTTCCAGAGACTGGCAAAAGGCCGGGGCATCGTCCCCGGCCTTTCTGTCTGCGTTCTTCTTGGTTCCCAAGGTGTCACAAAGAAGAGAGCGACACATCCTCGTGCGCTGCACCTGTGCTACGATTTCTCAAATTTATGACTAGCCAGGCTGCTCGTCTGCCATCTCGGCAGTGGTCGATCGTTGCCCTTGCATCGATGGGCATGGTCACGGTTTTATTCTCCTACCTTCTGCTCTTTGCTCTCGCTCTCGGGTGTCTGGCACTGCCATTCGTTCTCTTCCTGTTCATGCCCGACGGCGATACGCATTTCCTTTTCGGCCGTCTGATGATCTCCGCCTTCGGTCTTCTGGTTGGACTCACGATCTTCTCGTCGCTTCTTTCCGGTGACCCGCCTGTCGATGTTAAGGGCGTTCTCATCGACCTCTCGAAAGAGCATCGACTGGCGAGGGAAATCAAAATCGTCTCCACTGCCCTCAACGAGCCGATGCCCTCCGAGGTCTACCTCGTGGCCGACGCAAATGCATTTGTCCTCGAGGCACCGGGAGTTGGAGGAAAAGGAAAACGCCGGATAATGGGCCTCGGCCTTCCTTTGTTGCAGATGCTCTCCATCGCACAATTTCGCGCCGTGCTCGCGCACGAGTTCGGTCATTACTATGCCGGTGACACGCGCCTGGGGCCGTGGATCTACAACACCCGGCGCGCCGTGGAAGAGGTATATAAGAATCTCGGCAAGAAATCCCCCGTGCTCGCCTTTCTCCGCCGCTGGGGCCTCGTCGCCGGCCTTCACCGTTTGCTCATGGCCGGATTACGTCTCTATTGGAAGCTGTTTATGCGGAGCACCCAGGCTATCTCGCGCCGGCAGGAGTTCCGGTCCGATGAGCTTGCCTGCCATGTTGCCGGCTCCCAGGCACTCATCGACGGGCTTCAGAACATACGAAAATGCGATGCTGGACTCGGCGCCTATTGGAATTCGTTTGTCTTGCCGATAGCGATGAGCGGTTATCAGCCAGATCTTGCAAATGGCTTTCAGCAATTCATGCAGACGCCCGCCATCGCTGAAGCAACCGGCGATTTCCTCGCTCAGCAGGCTGCTGCTGAGAAAGCCTCTCCTTTCGACTCGCATCCGCCACTCGGTAAACGCATCGAACAGGCGCGTCAATTGGATCTTTCCGCACCGGAACTGTTTGACCCTGAAATCGCCGCTGACCAGCCCATGATCGCGCTGATCGATGACCTCGGCCCGCTTCAGGATGGCTTGTTTAAGAAAGTCATCCCCGCCCTCGCCGCCACCCCATTAAAGCCTCTCGCCTGGGAGACCGCGGGAACCGATATCTACATTCCTGCCTGGCGTGGAAGAATCGCGCCATATGTCCAGTTTCTGTCTACAAAGAAAATGGCTGAGTTGCCGCTCCTTGTTCTCGATCCGCGTCCCCTCGCGCAGCTGGTTCCCAATCCCGCCGTCGGTCGCCTTAACAATGCACAGCGGCTTGCAATTGCCTCCGAGGTTCTGTTCTGCGCCTTTGCAACTTGTCTTCTCGACCACGGCTGGAAGCTGGTCACCAAACCCGGCATCCGGATGCTTGTGAACGGAGACATGACCATCGATCCCGGTCTTGTGATCGGGAGCCTCCGGACCGGAAAACTCACGGTCGTAGAGTGGAAAAGCTTCCGCGCCGAACGCGCGATTGGCGATTGGCCCTTGGCCGCAACCATCTCAGAACCCGCCCTCGTCTAGTACTGCTGTTCTCTCTTGACACGAAGGTGACACATGCCAAAAATCCATCTCGTGCCATACTGATAACCATCAATCGGAAAGCAGGCATTCCCAATGGGCTCTTTTTCGCAGCAGCCAGTTACCCTGCGCACTGTTGGCTCCGCTTCTGGAGACCCCGAAATTAACGAGTGGATCCAGCAGGTCGCTGAGGGCAATTTTGCAGGCTTTCGCGAATACCTCGCACGCGCTCGCGCGAATGCTGACTGGCAGGATCGCATCTTTGTTCTCGAGCATGTTGCCCCAAAAGTCTCCGTTGATGCATTGGACGCAGCCTGCGCCTCTGAACCGGAGGCAGCTGACCTGCTCGTCATCCGCTGCGCCTACTATGCGAATCTTGCGCAGACCACGCGCGGCACGGGTACATCCGACCAGGTCACCGCCGCGCGATACCAGAATTCGGCTCAGTGCGTAAAAGCCGCCATGAACGACATGGCCCTCGCGACAAAGCTCGACGACAAAGATCCCACCGCCTACACTCTCATCCTTCGTCCCCTGACGATCTTCACTCAGACGGAACTCCAACAAAAGGCATTCGCCAAGGCCACCGCGATTGCGCCGGATCTCGTACCTGCGCACGTCGCTCTTATCACCGCCTTATCCGAACGCTGGGGTGGGAGTCATGTAGCCTCAGTGAGCTTCGCGCGTGAGGCTCTCAGCAAGGTTGGTCCCGGCAGCGACATGACTGCTTGTCTCTTCTGGGCACATACGCTGGTCCGAACCCACTTCACTGACTTCAACAAAGACGTCCAGGCATCCAAACGATACGCTTCCAAGGCAGAACTAGTTGCCGAACTCAACAGCGCCTTCGAAAACTGGCTGAATCCCTCCTACGTTGCTCGCCGTTCGAGCATTCCGTATCTTCTTAGAGCTTCTCAATGGTATCGGGCAACCGCGGACATCGATCGCCTCAAACGGGTCGTCGCGTTCACAGGAGAAGAGCTCAATATCACCTCCAACTGGTGGGAGCCGCCGCAACCAAAAAGCTCGTCAAAGAGTGGCGGCTTGCTCGGTCGGCTCTTTGGCGGAAAGTAACAGCTGCGCTGGCGCGCATGCATTTCGAACTGCAATCTCTTGAATTCTCGGCGCTCTTCTGCATCGTAGAAAGCGCCACTACGCGAAACACTCTCTGGCATGGGAGCGCCGTGAAGACCTGCCCGCACTCGGCACCCATCGCTTGGCCATCGCCTGCCTCGACCAGACCCTGACCATCGGCCTCACTGGTACTGGTTTCCAGCAGCCGCAAAAGGCCGGGGATCGTCTCCGGCCTTTGTGCTTGCAGGAATTGCGTGGTCGGCGTGCGAACCTGATAGCGTAAGGTCCAGTGCAATTGCATCCTCAAGTCGAGGCGTGAATGCCGCACCGTGCCATGACTTCCACTACTTCCTCGAAGCCGATCTCTAATCCCGAAGGCTCCGGCACGATACGCTTTGGCGTCTTCGAGTTCAGCTTTTCCACATCAGAGCTGCGCCGCAACGGGATACTCGTTCGCCTGCAGGCGCAGCCTGCCAAGGTATTCTCTTACCTCCTCTCTCATACGGATCGAGTCGTATCGCGCGAAGAATTGCACGACACTATCTGGGGCAACTCCACCTTTGTCGACTTCGAACGCGGGTTGAATGTATGCATTGCCCAGATTCGCGCTGCTCTCGGCGACGAGCCCAGCGCTCCGCGCTACATCCGCACGATTCCTCGCAAGGGATATGAATTCATCTGTCCGGTGCAGCACCTTGCATCTTTGGGGTCTCCGGAATCTGTTCCTGTGCAGCGCCCATCGCGCCGGCTTCTCGTCGCCTCCTTAGTCGCGGTAGGACTCATAGCTGCTGTCATTGGCGGATACTTGTTTGAACGTTCCCGATCCCGCGCCACTGCACCTCTCGTCGTTGCTGTAGCAAGGTTCGACAACGAAACCGGTGACGCTGCCGTAACGAGCTTCGCCGACGCACTCACAGACGATGTGGTTGCAAGACTCACCGATACGGGCGACAGCAGGCTGCGCATCATTGGAAACGCATCCGTTCTCCGCGTTCCCCGTCAACAGCGCGACCTGTTGCAAATCTCCAAGTCTCTGCATGCGCAGTTCATCGTGCTCGGCCAGGTACAGCGCATCGGCACACAAACGCGCATCCTTGCCCATCTCATCCGCATGCCCGAGCAGAGCCACATCTGGGTCGTTCGGCTCGACCAGCCATTCAACGATCCTTCTGCGCTGGAAACAGCCGCATCACGCGAGATTGCCGCGCAGTTCTCCGCAAAACTAACCAATCCCACTGGACCAGGCGCTTTACACGACACTGCAAACCGATAATGATGCAGCGACTTAGCTCTTTATCTCGAATTGGTCCGCGCACAATGCATTTTGGCTTGTTCTACTGAATGCCATGAGATCAACCTCACAGAAATTCATTCGAGGTGTTCTCCAATGTCGACATTCTCCTTCGACCTTCCTTCTCTCCGCCGCCGACGTCTTCTCCAGACTGTAGGCCTCGCGGCCTTCTCTGCGCCGGCCTGGTCTTTCGCATTCTCTGAGAGTGCAAGCCCGGCCCAGCCCGCATTGAACACTCCAGATCACTCTGCCTTGCCTTCAGGCTTCCCCACGCAGCCACCCGATCTCGTGCGCGAAATGGTCATGGTTTCACATTTCGATCTCAAACGCGTCCAGCAATTCGTTGAAGCAAAACCCTCTCTCGCTCGGGCCGCGTGGGATTGGGGTTTCGGCGACTGGGAGTCGGCTCTTGGCGCTGCTTCCCACATGGGCAACCGCCCTATCGCGGAGTACCTCCTGTCCAGGGGAGCCCGGCCCTCGCTCTTTTCCTCGGCGATGTTCGGCCACCTCGATGTCATCAAGGCCTTCATCACTGCGCAGCCCGGCAGCGAACGCATTCGCGGCCCGCACAGCATCAGCCTTCTTGCCCACGCAAAAGCAGGCGGAGAAGCCGCCCGCCCGGTCTACGACTACCTCGCGTCCCTTGGCGACGCCGATTCTGAACCCCCGACCTCGCTAAGCCAGAGTGACTTGGACGCCATACTTGGTCACTACCCGTTCGGCCCCGGAGAGAACGATCGAATCGATGTCTCAGCCGAAAAAGGCAACGTGACCTGGACCCGTGCGGGCACCATGGGTCGGCCCCTCGTTCATATCGGAGGACGCGTCTTCTATCCGTCAGGTGCGCCCGCTGTCCGCATCTCCTTTGAGGCCGCATCCGCCGGGTCGCGCATGATCATCCGCGATCCAGATGTAGTTCTCAGCGTCCTCCGTAAATAGTAGGATCGCCTTGCTTTCTCCCCTGCCCTGGTGCATTGTGGAACTGCAGCCACGATGCCAATACCCGCCAAGCTCTGGAATGGCGTCTCATGCGCACTGATCGCGCTCCTGATTTTTCTTAGCCTTCGATCTGACGCACTTCCTCATCCGCAAGGCCGCCTCTCTGCGCTTCCGCGAATTACCCTCTGGGCATGGGAGCGCCGCGAAGACCTGCGCGCCATCGACACTCAGCGATACGCTGTTGCTTATCTCGACCAGACACTGACCATCGGCCTCACCGTTCAATCGCAGCATCGCCGCAACGCGCTCGTCTTCCCGGCATCCGCCACCCTCATCCCCGTCGTGCGCATCGAAGCGCCCTCCACCGCGATCCTCAACACTCAGAATCGCGACGATGCCATCCAATCGATTCTTGCCTCAGCCCGCCAGCCCGGCATCGCCGCTTTGCAAATCGATTTCGACGCAACCCGATCGCAGCGTCCCTTCTATCGCGACTTGCTCATCGAACTGCGCCGCCGTATGCCGTCCGATCTTCCCCTTTCCATCACCGCTCTCGCCTCGTGGTGCAGTTGGGATAGTTGGCTCCGCGATCTTCCCATCGATGAAGCCGTCCCCATGATGTTCCGCATGGAACCTGATCACCGCCGCGCGCCGCCGAACATCGATGACTTCCAGATCCGTGAACCCATCTGTCGCACCTCCGTTGGCGTTTCCACCGGCGAGCCATGGCCCTCCCACCTCGCCGGCAAACGCATCTACGTCTTCCCCGACAATGGCTGGCGCAACGATCCGCCCGCCGATCTCGCACGGAGACTCCCATGAGAACGCGCCTGCTCGCCATCGCATTACTCGTCGCGGTTGTTCTGCTGTGCCCCACCGGCGACGTCGAAGCCTGCAGTCCCGGGTTTGAGGACGACGTCTTTGTTAGCACCACTAGACCAGACGACATCGCTGAATTCGCCAGGGGCCAGCTCGGCATTCTGCAGGCCGGCTACGACTCCAACGAATACGCTGTCGCCTATCGCTATCTGATTGGCGGCAAACTCTCCGACGCCGAACGCAGCGCATACGCACCGACAACCAGCCAGCCCCGGATTGTCGCGGATTACCGGAATCTCTCGCCGGAACAAATCGCCGCCGCGCAACAAGCAGAGCAAAGCAGGCGCAGGAAAACGCACAACCCTTCGGCCAATGGCTCAGAGAGCGCGCGAAGTATATTCCCGATGGCGCACCGGGAGAGCAGAAGCCGACCTTCCCCACCGATTGGGACGGCGCCCTCTCCCTCGACGAGGGATACCTCAATTGCCCCGATCCCGCATTCGCCAACGCCAGGCTCACACTTGCGAAACGGGCAGGAGCCTGGGGAAAGCAGAGCCCTGTTCTCATCGACTGGATCCACGCGCAGGACGCAGTATTTGCAAACTGTGCGAGCAAGACCGCGGTTGTGCCAACGCCGGCTTCGTCCAGTAGTCCCGCCCTGCTCAAGGCCGACCGCGCCTATCAGACTGCTTCCGCCGCATTTTATGCAAAGCAATTCGAGGATGCCGCGCGCCAGTTCGCTGCCATCGTCGCCGACGGCAATTCCCCCTGGGCCGCCTGGGGCGCCTACCTCTCCGCGCGTGCCACCGTCCGCGAAGCCTTCGCCATGGCCAAAGCTACCGATCCCTACAGCGGCGACCTCGCCGGCTACGATCGGGACACAATGGTGCGCGCCCAGCACATGCTCGAAGCGCTGCTCAAACAACCAAACCCCGCGCCGTCGCGCGCCATCATCCAGGACGAACTCAATTTCATCCGCATCCGCACCGAACCCACTCAGAGGGTCGCAGAGATCTGCGCTGCGCTCGCGGGGCCCGCTCCCGACCCGCGCTTCCGCCAGGACCTCGCCGATCTCAACTGGGCCATGGTGAAGCACCTCAAGCTGGACGACACGCCACCGCTCCTGGAATGGATTCAGGCCTGGCGCGGAAGCGACAGCTCCGCGAGCGCCTTTGCGAAATGGCAACAAAGGCGCGAACTCCCCTGGCTCCTGATCGCAATGGCGAAGGCGAGTGACTCCGATTCCCTCGCGCCACAACTTATCGATGCCGCCGCAAAAATTCCCGAAACCTCGCCCGCCTACGACACCGTCTTCTTCCACCGTGTCCGTCTGCTCACCGCTCTCATGCGCACCGACGAAAGCGCGGGCACTGCTCGACGCCGCCCTTCCATTGCAGCGACAGAAGCCCGGCTCCAACCTCAACGCGCTCCTCGGCGAACGCATGGCCGTCGCCCGCAACTTCAACGAGTTCCTCGCCTACGCACCGCGTCCCACCATCAGAACGGGATCGCAGGGTGCATATGATCTGCGAGGCCAATGCAACGTGAACGCTCGCGCGGTGAACGAAGAGGCTGACTGCCCCGAACTCAAACAACCGCAGTTCAACGAAGATGCCGTAGTGGTGCTGAACCAGCAAACGCCCATCGACCTGCTCATCGAAGCCGTCGATTCAACAACGCTGCCTGCCAACCTCCGCCAAAACATTGCCGTCGCCACATGGACGCGGGCCATCCTCCTGCAGGACTCAGCGAGCGCCGTAAAGCTCTCGCCGTCTCTCCCCAAAGCGATCCGCGACACCGCCGGTTCCAGCATCGGCTTCCCGGCCAATCTCGCCATCCTGCGCAATCCGGGCATTCGCCCTTACCTCGAATCGGGCGTCCCCCGCGTCGACAGCTTCAGCTACTTCGATCAGTTGCGAAACAACTGGTGGTGCAAACCATGGGGTGACCCGCAGGATTCCACCAATACAAAGCCGCAGCCGCTCCCGGTTCCGGCTTTCTTACCTGCGGATGCCTGGTTCCGCGCCCACACCGAATATGGGCAACTCCAGCAACTTCCAGACTCGGTCATCGTCATCGGCCAGCGCGTCCTCGACTACGCCAAAGACCATCCCGACGACCCACAAGTACCCGAAGCATTGGCTCTCACCGTTCGTGCTGGCCACTACGCCTGCCAGCCTTATTCAGGATCTGATAAATCCGAGTACACCCCCATCAGCAAGGCCGCCTTCGACCTTCTCCACCGTCGCTACCCGAAGTCGCCGTGGGCCGTCAAAACCCGCTATTACTACTAGATCAAGTGCGAATGCCGGCTCCGGCCGCATGAGCGGAGCGCCCACCTTTCCCGTTTGCCCGCTCGCTGGTAAACTAATGAAAGTCGTGGGGCTGTAGCTCAGCTGGGAGAGCGCCTCGTTCGCAACGAGGAGGCCAGCGGTTCGATCCCGCTCAGCTCCACCATACAATCAACAACCTGCGGCATACTTTCTATCTCCCGCCTCAGTTTTGTGGCGCTCTTTGTGTCGTAACCCGCCATTGTGTCGCCCGAATCCCCATTTTGAACTGGCTTCATTGAAAGCGCGTCTAGAGCGTTCTGCTTCGCCTCCATGCGAACGTGTGAATCGTGCAGGAGCATTTTCTTGGAGACGTCGGCAATCCCCATGATCCCGCCCATCGAGACAGTGACTGTGCGGTGTCGCTGGGCGACTGACCGCACAATCACCGGATCCATTATGCGAGTCGTTTTCGAGCCAGTCGTTCAGTCATCACCGCAGTCCTCGCGATTCACACGGCACAGGTTGTTCTTGTACACAGCGGTGGCCACTTCCCGGCCCAGGCGCGCTCCGGCGTCCTGGTCGGTCCGAAAATGGATCCCGCCATAAACACGTGCATCGGAGACGTCGTCGGCAATCTGCCTGAACGAGGTGTATTGCAAAACGATAGCGGGCAGTGCGGGGTTTGACACCGTGATCGAATGTCCGGCTTCGCCGTAGAGGCGTCTCATGACCTCGGCTGCCGCGTTACTTCCGCTGCCATGGTTTGACGGATAGCTGGGGAAGCACGGGGTCAGGATGAAGGGAAGGAAGTCCGGATCGGCCTCGGTCTTCCGGTTGCCGTCCGTATCTCCAGCGCGGATTGCGGTCTCGGGCCGCCAGTAGTTGTAGTGATACTTGTTGAAGAACGAGGCCACTAGGCTGTCGTTGATGGCCATGCTGACGAGGGCCAGGGCCCGAGCGTTCTCCGACAACGAGCGTTGCTCTTGTAGCGCTATTTGCCTCAAGGCCTCGCCGAACACCAGATTTGGCCCGGACACTGCATAAAAGTGGACGACATCCGCTCGATCCGGGGGCCTCTCGGTGCTGTCGGCACTTCCGACCGTCATCACTTCGTTGTAGGTTTTCGCGTATTTGTTGCTCGTGAGTGCCGGTGGTGGATCGAGTAGAAAATCACTGACGCGCTTGATGCCAAATGGGGTCACGTTCTGCCATTGAAACAAAGTTCCGACCGCGACTCCATTCACGACGGGACAACTCGGCGTGGCCTGGTATTCGCCAGGAACAGGCGGTCCGGGTATTTTGAATTGTGGTGGAGACGAGCCATCGTTGGCACGAAGAGCAATCATGGCAATGGCCGCGGCATCGCCGGTCGCTATGCCGTCAGTCTTGGCCTGGCCGTCTGGTATCGAAGCCAGCGATTTCGTGCGCGCAGGATTGAGCGTTGCCGCGCTACCCGGGAAATAAGTGGTTAGAACCCGATACGCCGCCTGAATAGCGGCTGCGTCGGGTGAGGCGCCGTGAGGCGCAACAATGGTTCCCAGATAGGGTCGATAGTCGCCGGTGATGGAGTTGACGGCTTCAAAGACAGCGAGCTGCACAATCGCCCCAGTTCGCGCCTGGGCGAATGGATTCTGGCCGTTGGCGATGGCAGTGTTAACAGCAATTTCGTTCCAATCCAGAACGGCGTCGGCCTTTGCTGCGGCGGAGCCGAGCAGCAGAGCCGCGGTCAATACATACAGGCCTAGAGTCCCATGTGTTGAGCCACAATGCTTTCCTTTCATGTGCCCTCCTTGGTTCTCACTGCCTTTGATCAGTGGTGAGCGGAATTCTGGCAGTAGAGGGCATGATTGTCCATACAAAAGCGTGTGCCAGGGCACCATCTATTGTGTCGCGCTAAGTGGAGCCAGTGTTGTCCAGCGAATGATGCCGTGACCAATTCTGCGCGGCTGGGTGAACTGGAGGTTGGCTTGCTATCGGCTTTCTAGGTGTAGATACTCAGTCTCTCAGACCCAATGCGCCCAATGGGCGAAGCTGCTACAGACCACCTTCACAACAGTCAATTGGTGGAGTCGGTGCCTCTCCACTTACCCAATCGCGCTGAAGTAGATGAGTCGGCTCGGCTGTGGTATGACTCGTCGTATAGCATTCGTTGGTCCCTTCCCCTTCAAAGTCCCTCCACCCCAATCCCTCCCGGGATTTCCTTGCTGTCAAAATTCACACTTCTTTCTTCACCCCCGCGTAACCTTGCCCCTCTCAATACCCGTCTAACAAGAAGACCTTTCAACTCTTCGCGCTCAGAGATTGGAAATGGTGACCCTTCATTCCCCCGGCTGGGTTCCACGCTGGCCCTTAATCTTGCTCGTCCTGCTCACGCTTTCCTTCCCGCGTGCCCTTCCTGCTGCCTCGCAAACGCCTCAGCAATTTGATGATGTCGCCGCCCGTGCCGCCGCCGCACGCGAAAAGCAGGACATCCCCCTGGCCATTCAGCTCTACACCCAGGCCGAGCAGTTGAACCCGGACTGGAAGGAGGGCTGGTGGTATCTCGGCATCCTCCAGTACAGCGCCAATCAATACGCGGACGCCGCCGACGCCTTCTCTCACCTGCTGCGGATCGCCCCCTCCGCCGTGCCCGCCATGGCCCTCCGCGGCCTGTGTGAATTTGAAACCGGCGCTTACGACGACTCTCTGCGCGACATCGAACAGGCCATGGCGCACGGAGCCGCCAGCGATCCCCGCAACGAGCAGATCATCCGATTCCACCTCGCGCAGCTCCTCGCTCATGCAGGCAGGTTTCAGGATGCGCTCGAGCAATACCGCTTTTTTGCCACGCAACACATCGACGCACCGGACCTGATGATCGCAATCTCCCTCGCCGGGATGCGCATCCCCTCCTTTCCCAAAGATGTATCGCCCGAAAAGCGTCCCGTGTTCCAGGCCGCTGGCGAAGCGGGATTTGCTTTCCTCTCCGGCGATCGCGACAAAGCAGACGATCTCTTTACGAATCTCTTCTCCCGCTATCCCTCCACACCCAACCTTCATTTCTTTTACGGATTGCTCCTGTTCGCTCAACGTCCTGAACTCGCCGTCGAGCAATTTCGACGCGAACTCCTGATCAATCCAAATAATGAAGAAGCCAATGCCCTGTTCGCCTACACTCTGGTGCTCCAGGGACAGTTCGAGAAGGCGCTCGAGCCTGCAACTCGCGCATACGCCGCCGCACCCGATATGGAGTTGGCGCAAATCGCCCTCGGCCGTGTCCTGGCAGAAACCGGAGATACCAGTCGAGCCGTCGAACTCCTCGAGCAGGTAATCGAACGCGACCCCAAAAACGTTGAGGCCCACCTGGGGCTCGTCTCCGTTTACTCCCGCACTGGAGACAGAGAAAGGCTGACCGATGAGCGCGAGATTTGCCGCGACCTTGCGCGATAGCCTCAATGCTGGTGCGATTCTCCTCTGCATGGTCGCTTTCGCGGCAATCGTAGGCCTCCTGTGGCCCCGGTCCCGCGTCCTTGCGAAAGAGACAAAACTACCCGATGCGCCGCCGACCTGCGCCACCTGCCATGCCGGAGTTGTCCGCTCTTTTCGCTCGGCGCCCATGCGCCACGCCATGGAGCCCGACGGCGGCAACGCGGAACTCATCGCTCATCCCGATCTCAGCACCACCATCGGCCCGTACACCTACCGCGTCCTGACCAGGGACGGGCACAGCACGTATTCCGTCACCGACGGCTCCTCTACCATCTCTGAGCCCATCCACCTGACCTTCGGCCAGCGCACCCAAACCTGGATTCTCGAGAAAGACGGCGTCTACTACGAGACCCTGGTCAGCTATTTCCCCCGCGACAATGTCCTCGACCGAACTCCCGACGACGCCGGCATCAAACCAGCCAATCTGTCTGAGGCAATGGGACGCCGCCTCGAGGTTGCCGAAGTACGAACATGTTTCGCCTGTCACGCCAGCGGCATCACACCCGGAGAAAAACTCGAGCCTGCCAAAACAATCCCGGGAATCACCTGCGAACGTTGCCACGCCGGCTCTCAGCAGCATATGGCCGATGCCGCGCGAGACAACTTCAAAACCCTTCCTAAATCGCTAAGAAAGCTCGATGCCCACCAGGTATCCAACTTCTGCGGCCAATGCCATCGCACCTTCGACACCGTCGTGCGCGATCGCATGCAGAAGGTCGCCGTACGCTTTCAGCCCTATCGCCTGGAATTGAGCAAATGCTTCATCGGCAACGATCCACGCATCAGTTGCATTGCGTGTCACAACCCGCATCAGCAGCTTGATCATGAAACGGCCCACTACGACGCGAAATGCCTTGCCTGCCACAACTCCGCGAAGACATCCGTAGCTGCGGGCGCGCCGAAGCTCTGTCCGGTTGCAAAAGCCAACTGCACAAGCTGTCACATGCAAAAAGTAGAAGTCGCCGGCAATCACGCGAAGTTTACCGATCACTACATTCGCATCGTGCACCCCGGAGAACCCTATCCGGAATAGTTCTGCGAACGCTTACGGCTCGATCCAGTCCAGCGCATACACATCCTGCGTCCCGCGATCGCGCAGCAGGAGAGCCGACCCGTCCGGTGCCACCGAAACCGATCCGCCGCCAAGACCCGTGAAGACGAAATCCTTCAGGTCGACAAGCTTCTCAACCTTTCCGTCCGCTATCTGAATCCGTTCGACAGTCCCCTGTCCCGTCAAATCTTTAAGGTAGATATACCGTCCGTCGCTCGACCAGTTGATCCAGCTGAATGTTCCATTTCCGATCTCCTTCCACTTCTGTGTCTGAAAATCGAAAAGCTTCAAGTGAATCGAGTCGCTCGTCATCGCCGCTAGATATCGCCCATCGGGGGACCAGCGAGGCGAAAACATCTTCTCCGAACCCGGAAGCGCCGAAACCTTGCCTGACTGCAAATCGAGAATCCGGATCGCCGCGCCGCTGATCGAGTTCGCGTCGTTCGCATCGCCCCCGAACGCAATCCGCTTCCCATCAGCCGACCAGGTCGGGTCTTGCTCATTCAAATTGTCTGAGGGCAGCAGCTCGCGCGGAGCGCCTCCCCCTGCCGGCATCTGGTAGATCTTTCCCGGATGATTCGGTCCACCCGGAAAATCAAAGAAAAGGATCGTCTGCCCGTCCGGCGACCAGCGCGGCAACACCGGCTTGATCGGTCCAAATGTGAGCTGCACCCGATCCGTTCCGTCGATGTTGCTCTTCCACAAATCCCCCTGCGGATACGAAACGTAGACCACGTGTTGCCCGTCGCGCGATGCATCCATCCAGTCGGCCGAGATCCCACCCAAGAACAGCGAGGGCTTCCCGGTTTTCGGATCGAAACTCGTCAACTCTCCTCGATAGGTCACGCCCACCAGGAACAGCTTCTTTCCATCCTTGCTCGGCAATGGCGACTGCAGTTGCATCGGGCTCGCAGTCAACTGCACAGGTCTGGCCTTTCCATGGAACAAACCACCACGACTCGGAAGTGCCCAGATCTGGCCTCCCGACTGGAAGACAAAAAATCTGCCGTCCACATTCCATCGTCCGCAGCATTCGTTTGCGCTATTCGCCCAGTCCGTAATCAATGGGCGCGGAGTGGATCCCTGCGTCGAAACCGTCCAGATGGTCCGCTCTCCCGCCACCACGCTCGTTCCGCTCTGCGATATCTCTTCGGTCTCAACCTGCACATCGGATCCATCCGGAGAAACTGCCAGGCCCGAAACGATGTTCTTCAGCGATGCGATCTTGCGGGAGCTGCTTCCGTCCGCGTCCCCCCAGTACACATCCCCATCCGTAGCAAACGCCAGCTTTTTCCCGTCTGCCGACCACGTTGCAACATGGCCCGTCGCGTCGCCAAGACGGCGCGGAGAACCACCCATCACCGGCAAACTCCATATCGGCCCGGTCGCCGGAAATCCCGTCCCCTCGATCGTTAGAAACGAAGACCCATCCGGCGCAACATCCACTGGAACCATGTCCGCGCTCGACAACGCGATGTGCGTAGCCTCGCCACCCTGAATCGGGATCGCCTCCGCGCCCCCGCTTCCCGAATCGAAAGTCAGAAAAATTCGCGAACCGTCCGAACCCACAAGAGATTTCGGCTTCCCATCGTGCGTGAGCTGAACGTAATTCGCGACCTGCGGTTGCGCAGCCGGACGCAGCCACAGCCATCCCGCAATAGCCGCGGCTGCCACCACCGCACCCGCCGCGGTAAGAACCATTGGCATGCGCGACCGTGGCGCCGTCTCCAGACCTTGAAATCTCCGCGACGAGGCGAATGTCGAGTGCGTCGAGTCCGACATCGCTTCGAGCGCAAAACCCAGATCGGAAGCAGACTGAAACCTCTGCTCCGGGTTCTTCTCGAGACCCCGCTGGATCACGCGTTCCAGTCCCGGAGAAAGACTCGGATTGACCTGCGTCAGTGGCGTCGGCTCCTCGTTCAGAATTGCGCTCATCGCATCGATCGAGGTCGCCTTCTGAAATGCCCGCTGCCCCGTCAGCATCTCGTACAGCACTGCCGAAAATGTAAAAATGTCCGACCGCTGATCGGTAGCCTGTCCGCGCACCTGCTCCGGAGACATGTAACCCATCGACCCCATCATCATGCCCGGAATCGTCTGTATCTCCTGCGGGTCTTTCGAAAGCGTCGCCAGCTTCGGCAGCATCAGCCGGGCAAGTCCAAAATCGAGAATCTTGACCTGTCCGTCCTTTGTAAGGAAAAGATTTTCGGGCTTCAGATCTCGATGCACGATTCCCTTCTCGTGCGCAGCCGCAAGCCCCTTCGCGATCTGAATGCCGTAATCGATTACCTTCCGCAGCGGCAGCGCGCCACGCTTCAACCTGTCGCGCAGTGTCTCGCCGTCCAGCAGTTCTGAAACCAGGTAAGGCGCATTCTCGTAAATGCCCATCTGGTACACAGCCAGGATGTTCGGATGATTCAAAGCAGCGGCCGCCCGTGCCTCCTGCTCAAATCGGCGAAGCCGTTCCGGCTCCGGCTTCGTGAAGCCCGGCATCACCTTGATTGCGACTTCGCGGTTCAGCCTCGTATCGCTCGCGCGATACACCTCGCCCATACCCCCCGCACCGACGATCGCAAGGATCTCGTAGTGATCGATGAACTGGTGTTCTCCTAGGGGCATCTTGCGCGATTATACCGTCCTGCTATCGATTTAATGAGGGCCCTAAGAAATTGAGATTACAGAGTATACGCTCCTTTTTGACCGGTCGCTCTCCGCCCGCTTCTGGTTCTGTTTGCAGGCCGACCCCTTGTATACTTGAGTCGTTTCATCGCGTGCAATGTTTTTCTGCTCGGGCCTTGGTTTTCAGATTCAGCGTCGAGAACTCCATGGCCCAAGAGGTTATCCGCGGTGCACTGACCGCCTCTCGCAAGTTACGTCACTTCTGAAAGACGCCTGAATCGAGGTGGATCGTTGCCCCAAGTTCTAATTCAGCCGGATTTCAAAGCCGCCCGGATCAAACCTCTCTGCGTCGACTTGGACGGAACCCTCGTCAAATCCGATACCCTCGTCGACTCTCTCCTCGTCTTGGCCCGAACCCGGCCCCGCCTGCTCTTCCGCCTCCCTGGCAGCCTCATGCACGGCAAAGCCGCCTTCAAGGCTTTCGTCACCAGCCACGTCGAACTCGATGTCGCGCATCTGCCCTACAACCGCAAGCTCTTATCGTTTCTCCAGAATGAACATTCAGCGGGACGCGAACTCTATCTCGCCACCGGCGCCGACTTGCGCCTTGCACAGCGCGTCGCCGCCCACCTCGGCATCTTCACTGGTGTTCTGGCCAGCGATGGCGCGGTCAACCTCACAGGAAGCCGAAAACTCGCAACCCTGCAAAGCCAGTTCGGCGACAACGGGTTCGCCTACATCGGTAACGGGGCTGCGGACCTTCCGCTCCTCTCGCACGCCTCTGAAACCATGGTGGCCAACCCCAGCCTCAGTCTTCGCAACCGGATGCGCAAACTGGGCATCGCCCCCACCCAGGTTTTCGAAGAACGCAGCCAACCTCCTCCAGGGACTCATTCGCGCGCTGCGCACCCACCAGTGGGCCAAGAACCTTCTCATCTTCCTGCCGCCGCTCCTGGCGCATAATCGATCGATCGCAACCCTGGGCAAGGCGTTCCTCGCCTTCTTCTGTTTCTGCTGCGCCGCTTCCGCCACCTACATCGTCAACGACCTTCTCGACATTGAAGCCGACCGGCGCAGCGCCAAAAAGCGCACCCGGCCGTTTGCCTCCGGCGAACTGTCGCCTTCCCTGGGGCTGGTCGCGTCCTTCGTGCTCCTGAGCACAGCCTTCGCCGTTGCCCGCGCCCTTCCCGTCGATTTCCTGCTTTGGTTGCTTTCCTACGCCGCGGCCACCCTGCTCTATTCCATCTATTTCAAGCGCATAGCGCTGGTAGACGTGCTGGTGTTATCCGGGCTGTATACCTTGCGGCTTCTGGCTGGCGGCGCCGCCACCGGAACCATGATCTCCCACTGGCTTGCTGGCTTCGCCATCTTCCTCTTCCTCTCGCTCGCCATCGTCAAGCGCTTTGCGGAACTGGAAAACGTGCGCCTCTCCGGAAACCAGCTCAAGAACGGTCGCGGATATCTCCTCAGCGATATAGAGCAAATCCGCACCTTCGGAACTTCAAGCGCCTTCGCTGCCGTCGTCGTCTTCGCAAACTACATCAGCGGACAGGACGTGATGAAGCTCTACCACCACCCGCGCTACCTGTGGCTCATCGTCCCTTTTATGATTCTCTGGCTGTGCCGCGTCTGGCTTCTCGCAACCCGCGGCGAGTTGGACGAGGATCCGGTCGCCTTCGCTCTTACCGATGGCGCCAGCCTCGCCATGGGCGCAGCCGTCTTCGTGATCGTTCTGTTAGCAATCTGATTCGCGCGTGCCTCGGACTAGCTGAACAGATCCTTCATCTTGTCCAGCAGCCCCGGCGATGTCGGCTTGTTTTCGACCGACATCGAATTGCCAAGTTCCGTAATCAGATCCTTCTGAGCGCGGCTTAGCTTCTTCGGGATCTGCACCACAACCTTGACGATCAGATCGCCGCGTCCCTTTTCGTTCAGGTACGGAACGCCCTTCCCGCGAACCCGCAGTTCCTTGCCGCTCTGCGTTCCTTCAGGAATCTTCAGCATCAGCGGGCCATCTACGCCCTCAATTTCGATCTCCGCGCCAAGCGCCGCCTGCGGAAAGCTGATGGGAATCACGCAATGCAGATTCTGCCCCTCACGCTCGAAGAAATCGTGCCGCCGGATTGCCAGCACAACATACAGATCGCCGCTCTGCCCGTTGCCGCGCCCCACGTCGCCTTCGCCCGTATAGCGGATTCGCGTTCCTTCCTCCACACCCGGCGGAACCTTGACCGTCAGTGCAATCTCCTTGGTCACCCTCGTCTCGCCGCGGCACGTCTGGCACGGATCGCTGATGATCGATCCTCTGCCCGCACAGGTACTGCAAGTCCGCGCCACCGAGAAAAATCCCTGCTGATACCGGATCTGCCCCCGTCCGTGGCACTGCGGGCAAACCGACGGTCCCCGCCCCGACGCGCTTCCTGTTCCCTTGCATGTCTCGCACGATTCCAGGCGCCGGATCCTGATCTCCTTCTCCGTCCCGAAAATCGCTTGTTCGAAATCGATCGTGAGATCGTAGCGCAGATCGTCGCCGCGCACCTGCCGCGACCCCCGCTGCTGCTGCCCCCCCATGTTGAACATCTCGCCGAATAAATCGCCGAAGATGTCCCCCAGGTCCACAGCACCAGAAAACCCGCCAAAGCCCCCAGGGCCGCCGCCGCTCACTCCGGCATGCCCAAAGCGATCGTAAGCTGCGCGCTTGTCCCCATCGCTCAGCACCTGGTACGCCTCGCTGGCCTCTTTGAACTTCTCTTCCGAGCTGTGATCGCCCGGATTGCGGTCAGGATGATACTTCAGCGCCAGCTTGCGATAGGCGCTCTTCAGTTCCTGTTCGCTTGCGTCCCGCGATACACCAAGGACCTCGTAGTAATCTGCTTTACTCACTCTCGTATTCAAACCTTTTCAACTGCTCCTGCGATAAAGATGGTTCTGGGCAGGGTTCGATGCAAGGCAACTGGACCCGCCGTAGCTCTGTATCACTCGCTCTTCTGTTTCGGATTGGAAACGACACGCACCAGGGCGGGCCTCAGTAGCTTCTCGCGCAACCGGTACCCGCGGCGAACTTCTTCTGCCACCTGCTGATCCGGCAAGTCCTCACGCTCCACCGAACCCATCGCCTCATGGTGGCGCGGGTCAAACTCCTCGCCAACCGCAGCCACGGGCTGAACCTGCAGACCGCGCAGAATCTCTTCCATCTGTTTCACGATCAGCTCAACGCCCGTCTTCAGTTGTTCGGTCGTGCCCGTCGATTTCAGCGCCAGCTCGAAGTTGTCCAGTACCGGCAGGAACTGCTCCACCACCGATCCGGTGGCATAATCGCGGAAATCCGCCTTCTCTTTCTCCACCCGCTTGCGCGCATTTTCAAAGTCAGCCTGAAGCCGCGCGAGTCGATCGATCAATCCGTCGCGCTCCTTCTTCAACTGCTCGTACTCCGCTTGCAGCTGGTCCAATTCCGCCCGGCTGACCGGCGGATCCATGGTTCGCGCCTCCGCAGCGGGGCTCTCCCCCGCTTCCGCCGCAGCCCTATCCAGCGAGGCGCTCTCCGTTCCTTCCAAAGCCGACATCTCCGCTTCCTTCTCTGCCATATTTCTACGTATTCCCCAAATGTTTCTCTTCTTAGTCAATGATAAATTCCTCAACCGCCGCCCGGTCAGGACCCGTGAAACCACGGTTTGTAAAAGGCATGGCTTCAGCCATGCCGCCAAACCGCCAAACTATGCCGGGACTTCAGTCCCCTGCCCTGATCGGGTTTTTCCCAGATAACTCGATCGCGCCGACCTCAGGGAAGAAGCATGCGCCTGAATCCAGGTTGTACAAAAGACTTACTGCGCCGGGATTTCCAGTATGCGCTCCGAAAGCCTCGCCACGTAACGCACAGCCTGGATCATCTCCTGGTATTGGATGCGGGTCGGTGCAATCACCGCCACCGTGCCCAGGCTGGTCCCTCCCAGCCGTGCCGGTGCGCCGATCAGCACCAGGTCCTGCATCGCCGGGGAAGCTTCATCAAGCCCTACCACTACTCTCACTTCTTGCTGACTTCCATTGACATAAGCCGTAAGTAAATCCACCAGTCGCTGCTTGGCTTCCAGCGCCAGCAGCATCTGTCGCAACCGCTCCCGGTCCGTCTCCACCGCGATAAGGTTCGCCATGCCTTCGATATAGAGCACCGCCGCCCCCTCGCCCACGGCCAGCGCACCCTTGCGGCAAAGCTCTTCCACCGACGTCATCAACTGGTTGTAGGCGGCCTGTTCCTCCTCCATCCTTCGACCAATTTCCGCCCGGATGCGATCGATAGGCCACCCATGAAACGTCTCGTTCAGATAGCGCGCCGCCGTCTCCAGCTCCAGATGCGTCATCTCCCGGTCCAGCGCCAGAACCCTGTCCAGCACTGCTCCCGCCCGGGTCACCAGCACCGCCAGCACCCTCCCGGCCGAAAGCCTCGAGAAATGAATATGTTCCAGAACCTGGTCGGCCGTCCCGCTGGCCAGCGCTACTCCCAGCCCGCTCGAGATCAGCGCCAGCACATGCGAGGTCCGCGCCAGATACTCGTTCGAGCTCGTCACTCCTGAGAAGCTCTCCTCGATCTGCCCCCGTCTCTGCTCGCTCAGCGGCAGCCCGTTGCCGAGAGGCATCCCGCTCGCAGGCATCGCAGCATACCCCGCCCCGCCTGCCCCTACTCGTCCCGTCTGCGCCTCGGGTCGCGTTATCTGCTCCACGTAATACCGAAACGCCCTCGCCGTAGGCACACGCCCGGCCGACGTATGCGGCTGCTCAAGTAATCCGGCCTCTCCCAGCGACACCATCACATTTCGGATGGTCGCCGAGCTCAGGCCCTCTTTATGTGCAAAGTGATCGGCGACAGCCTGCGAGGCCACAGGTTCTCCGGTAGCGATATAGAGCTCGATAATCGCCGTAAGAACAAGCCGCTCTCGCGGACTCACGCGCGTCTCAGGCATCCCCTGCTACCTCGTCACCCACTCCTGAACTGTCCGGAAAATGGCCGGACAGGAGAAAGATAATCCTCCCATAATGAGATGCTTACAGAAACCGATGGGTGGGATTGTCCTTTCCAATTCTAGAAACCGCGCCACAGCAGTGTCAAGCTCCGCCAGGGTCCCCTCCTCTAAATGCCCAGCAGAACGCGAGTTGGACAACCGAAACCTCCTGCCTGACCTCCTAGTGCATGTGAACATGGCGCGAAAATTGGAGAGCAGTAAATGGCAAAGAAATCTGCCCGGAGCTTGAGCAATCCGGTCCTTCTCAAACCGGTAGATAAAGAAGACGGACTTATCCAGGTCATCATCGAGACCCCCAAGGGCAGCCGCAACAAGTTCGCCTTCGACGAGAAGCAGAAAATCTTCACCGTAAAGAAGGTCCTTCCCGCGGGCATGTCCTTTCCCTACGATTTCGGTTTCCTGCCCCGCACCCTCGCCGCCGATGGCGACCCCATCGACGTTCTACTCCTCATGGACGAACCCGCATTCCCCGGCATAGCCGTCCGCGCTCGTCTCATCGGCATCATCGAGGGCGAGCAGATCGACGGCAAAAAGAAAATACGCAACGACCGTCTCCTCGCCGTCGCCGAGATGAACCACGAATACGCCTACCTCAAAAAACTCGGCGACCTGCCCAAACAGTTCCTGCACGAGTTGGAGGAGTTCTTCGTCAATTACCACCGGCTGGAAGGCAAGCAGTACAGACTCCTCGGGTGCAAAGGTACCGACGTTGCCATGCGCATGATCCAAAAAGCGCAGCGAGCCGCCTGAACAATGCATCATCTCCCTGAACTTCTTGCACGATTTCTCATCGGAGGAGCCTTCGTCTCCTTCTTTGCGGTCGTGTCCGAAATCTTCCGGCCCAAAAGCTTCGCCGGTCTCTTCGGCGCCGCTCCCTCCGTAGCTCTCGCCACGCTTGCCCTCACCATCTCCCAAAAAGGCAAAGCCTACGCCGCCATCGAGGCCCACTTCATGATCTTCGGCGCCCTCGCCTTTTGCTGCTACGCCATGGCGGCCTGCTGGATCCTAAGGCGCTACAAGCCTCACGCCCTCACCGCCACCCTTGCGCTCATGCCCATCTGGTTCGCTGTCTCCTTCGCGGCCTGGGCGCTCGCGAGATAAGCCGATGGTCATTCACGCGAAGTTCGCAGCCATCAAAGGCATCAAGCTTCACGAGTGGATCATTCGCTTTGTTGCGGGCGGAACAATCTGCGTAATCGCTGGTCTCATCGCCGGCAAATATGGCCCGGAACTCGGCGGCCTCTTCCTCGCCTTCCCCGCCATCTTTCCCGCTGGCGCCTCCCTCGTTGAAGCGCACGAAAAAGAACATAAAGCCCGCATCGGTCATGACGGCACCATGCGCGGACGCCAGATCGCCGCTCTCGACGCCTTCGGCGCAGCAATGGGATGCGTGGGGCTCGCGGGATTCGGCTTGTCTTTCTGGCTATGGGCGCCGCGCACGTCCTCCACCCTGGCTCTCATACTCGCCACGTTGGTTTGGCTTACCCTGGCTGTCGGCTGCTGGCTCCTGCGACGCAAATTGATCCCCGGCCACAAAACCTCGCGCCGCCTGCATGCGCACTGATGCACTCCGTGCCTACGGCACGATCCGCATCTCCGACCGGAACACGTGGTAGTCGCTGAAAATCACGTCGTTCAGCCGGAGGACCTCCCGGTCTGACCGTGCGCCCAAATCCGTTGCATTTGCAAGCTCGTCACCGTCTCCCGCCGAAATCGAAACGCTCCGTACTGGACACGTATACGGCTTTCCGCCGATCTCGACCGGCCCGTACTCCACCATAATGTCGGCACGGTGCATCGGCGAGTTCCGTTCAGGATCGGCCTGCTGCTCCAGCCGAAGAATTGCTCCTGATTGCGGATCGATTCCGATTTCTCCGTGATACGCCGTCGAGGCCATTCCACCGGAATCTCCCCGCGTCGCAGAGGGAAGAGCGATCCGGTAGTGAGATTCCTTCAGCGGCACCTCAATTCGAAACACCGCCATTGGTCCGCTCGGTCCCTCTTCCCACCGGCTCCATTCCATCTTGCTATGCGCCGCATCCAGAATCATCGCGCTCAGGATCGGGCCGAATGTGCCCTGGTGATCAGGCCTCGCTCCTGGGCGCCTTCGCGCGTACAACTTCATTCCCGTCGCGGAAAAGCACCGTCGCCGTGAATTCTCCCACCCGGCGCAGAACATCCGTTGTCTGTAGCTTTTCGCGTCACTGGCGATTCGCGACTCGCTCAAACGAAGTTGTAAAACGCTTCGCATAGAAATTCGGCAGCTTCGGAAGAGTCGTCTTCAAATAGTCCACGGCCAGCGACAGAATCTGCCGCTGTTCCGCAGCATCGGGCACCGCCAGCTTCGGCATCTCTTCCTCGGGCGGCGCCAAAAACACCGAGGCATCGGCGACTCCCATCAAGGCCGCTCTCGCTTTTTCTCCTGCCAATCTCCCCATCAACCCGGGCAGCTTCGAACTGCTCAACCGCTCCGTCAATCGCAGATGCTCAATCTGTTTTGCCGCCTCGCCATCGGGCTTCCCCTTAACCGCCTCTACGAGATCCCCCAGTTCCGCCGCGGTTACAGGCCGCAAGGCGTTTCGGTCTGGAACATCAGGCGGCCGCACCCTGACCTTCTTCGTCTTCGCTGGTTCCGGTTGAAGAATTTGCTCAGGCTGACAATCCGCAGCCGCGCAACACGCAAACAACAGCACTCCACCAATCAGCAGACCTTGCTTCGCCATCGACCAGCGTGTGCGCCCCATGAACATCGCCTGTGCCGAGCCCTCAATGATCCGCCGGCTGATTGTAGTACCCGGTCGTCGTTCGCGCCGTCGCGCCCGCCTTGTTCACCATCACCCTCAGATCGTGATACTCGTTCGCGTGTTCTGCCGCCGGCGGATCGAACGAAATCCGATAGAACGCGCTCGCATCCTCGATGCACGCGTTGAGTTCGCTCACCAGGTCATTGCTCGGTCCCATGATTCTTCCGCCCGTCTGCGTCACCAGCACCTTCAACCCGAGGTCTCCCGACTCGGCATCGTGATACGTCTTCACACCCTTCAGATACTTCTGATAAGTCAATTCGTTCCCGCCGACCGCTCCGCCGGGCTCCACGCTATAAACCGTAACGCGCGCCTCACGCAGCGCCGTCGTCAACTCCACAATCGCATCGAAGTTGCGCTTCTGCTGCGTCTCGGTATAACCGTCCGACGGACGATTCAGCATCGGCCATCCCGGCCCGGCCCATATCAGCAGCTTCCGCCCAGGCTTCTTCAATTCGTTTTGCGCAATATTGTCGATCGCCCTTGCCGATCTCTGAAACCGCTCCACGTACCCCTCGCCGCCCATCACCGGATCCAGAATGCGTACCGCTCCCTCGACCCCGCTCACCAGGTCCGCAATCGCCTTCCCATCCGTCGATGGTCGCGGCTGCACCCGGATGCCCTTGTCATTCAACACCACCAGTGTCACCGGCTGTTTGAGCTTCCCGCCATCCTGCCGCAGAAACTCATCCAGCTCCTTGCGCACAAAAGAAACCTGCTGGAACGGCAGGTTCATCATGTCCATCACCAGGATCACTTCCACCGGTGGATCCGGCTTGACCTGCACACCATCATAGGAGCGAAACGACATCATCTTACGCGGCCGGCCGTTGTCCATGATCGTGAAATCCCATGGCTCCAATCCCGTCACCGGCTTGCCGAGACTGTCATTCACCACCACATCCAGCTTGATCCTGCCCTCGGGAATCAGTTGGGTCTGCGGCTTCGGCGCGGGCCTCTCCGTCAGCGTGGGATTTCCTGGACTCGGTTGCGCACCATCCTGTCCGATCGGCCACGATCTAACCGCGGCCATCGCAACCAACAACACCGCCAGACCGCCGCGCCCCATCCAGGCCATACTCGGGTAGACCCTCGTTCTCTCCGTCACAAAGTCTATGCGACGTTCCAGCCTAGCCTTTCAGACGCTTCTCGGGGTGTGTCCGGCTGCACACGACCTCCCGCGCGCGAAGCCTAAAATATTCCTCACAACTCAACTACTCGCAACCAGGTCGCAGAATGCCATCCATTACTGCAGCAATCGCTCGAATTGCCCGACGCCTCTCGGCTGGACCTTTCTTCGTTTTCCTCCTCCTGATCGCCGCCTCCTCAGCGCGCCCCGACGACCTCTCCTCCACCTACCAGTGGAAACCCGTCCGCATCGGCGCAGGCGGCTGGGTCGTCGGCATGGTCCTGCACCCGCTCGACTCCACCGTTCGCTACGCCCGCACCGACGTCGGCAATGCCTACCGCTGGGATCAAACCGCCCAGCAGTGGATCCCCATGCGCATCAGCAATCCCGACGGCTCAGGAATCCGCTCCGCCTCGGCAACCAGCGCACCCTCCGGATACGGAGTCAACTCCATCGCTGTCGATCCCACCAACACCAACATCGTTTACATCGTCTTCCCCACCGTGCAGAGTTGCGACGTCCACTGCCCCACCAACTTCGTCGAGATCTACAAAAGCACCGACGGCGGCCGCAACTTCACACCCGGCAACATGACCGCAGCCGCCATCAAAGGCGATCCCAACGGCGCGCATCGCTGGGCGGGCGAACGCCTCTCCATCGATCCATCCAATCCTTCGGTCCTCTACTACGGCAGCGACTCGCAGGGCCTCTTCCGCTCCCTCGATGGCGGCTCCTCCTGGTCCCAGGTCACCGCCACGCCCGCCAACATCGAATTCATTAACATCCAGTTCGCCAGATCCGCCGGCACAGCCACCCTCAATGGCGTCACCGTTAGCAAGGTCCTCTATGCCGTCAGCATCAACAACAACGATGCCGGAGGCGATGTTTACCAGAGCACCGACGGCGGCCAGACGTGGACCGACATCTCCACTGGCGTCACCGACGCCGCCAGCAAGCAGGGCCTCTCGCATCAGGCCCTCAGTTCATCCATGGGCGTAATCAACGACGCCCTCTACATCGCCGAGAACTCCGCCACCAACGGCTACCACCGCGGATACTGGCGCTACGCCGCGAGCCAGTGGACCCGCTTCTCTCTCGAAGGCAGCATCAATCAGCCCGTCGTCAGCGTGGCCGTCGACCCCACCAATCCGCAGCGCATCTACGCCCTCGGCGCCGATACCAGCTTGGCCCGCTCTGATGACAGCGGTCAGACCTGGATCAACTTCGGCAGCACGCAATTCGCCAATACCCTCGGCTGGCTCCCGCAGACCATAGGCATGAGCGGGGGCGGCTGGCACAGCAATGGCGGCCTGAAAATCGACTCCGCCGGCAATCTCTGGACACCCACCGGCCAGGAAGGCCCGCTCACCATCGCACATGCCACCGCCGCAAGCGCGACCGCAGCCAATCCCCCAAAATGGACCATCGTCACCTCCGGAATCGAAGAGATGGTCGGCATGGACATCGTCATCCCGCCCGGCAGTGGCGACACCGCCATCGCCATTGCGATGGACACCACCGGCTTCACCATCCCCAACCCCGATAACTTCAGCGCCTTTCAAATCCCGCTTCAGCAGGAGATCATCTCGCAAGGCACTTCCGTCGATTACGCGTCCGACGCTCCCACCTACATCGCCGTCTCCACAAGCAACGTCTACGCCAACGGCCCCAACTACTCCGGCTACTCCACCGATGCCGGCAAAACCTGGCAGCGCTTCGCCTCCATGCCTCAATTCAACTGCAGCGGCAAGGCCTGCGACATCCCCGCCGGCCTCATCGCCGTCAGCGCGCGCGGCGCACGCACCCTCGGCAGCGATCACATCGTCCTCTACCCTCCCGAGAGTTTCGCGCCCCAGTACTCACTCGACGGCGGAAAAACCTGGCACGTCACCCAGTCCTTCCCTCTCAACTCCGACGGCCTCACCATCAACACCACCAGCTTTTCCAGCTTCGTCTACCCGCAGCTCACGCAGCACATGCTCCGCGCCGATCCCTTCACGCCCGACAAGTTCTATCTCAAGTTCACCCACGCCCCCGCCATGCTCTACATCTCCACCGACGGCGGCAAGACCTGGACCGGCCAGCAGAACACCGGCCTTCCCGATTACACCTGGACGGGACAACTCGTCGTCAATCGTTTCGCGAAAAACGACCTCTGGTTCGCCGACGGATGGGAAGCCGCGACGGCCCACGGCGTCTTTCATTCCACAGACGGCGGCCAGACCTTCCAGCAGATCGCCGGCATCGCTCACGCTCTGGTCATCTCCACCGGCGCGCCCAGCGGTCAATCCAGCGATGCCCCCTTCACCGTCTACTTCTACGGCCAGCTCGCCAACGACGCAAACTGGGGAGTCTTCCGCTCCACCAACGCAGGCGTCACCTGGGATCGCATCGCCTACTATCCCACCGGCACATACGACCGCCCCACGGTCATGGCCGCCAGTCAGGACACCTTCGGCAAACTCTACATCGGCACCAGCGGCGAATCCTTCGTCTACGGACAACTCACCACAACACCGCCTCCGCCTCTCCCCGCTGCGCCCACAGCGCTCTCCGCCACCGGAGTCTCCAACTCCGAAATCGACCTCGCATGGACCGCACCCACCGGCGCCGTCTCCAGCTTCAACATCTATCGCGGCACAACCTCCGGAACAGAATCCTCCACCCCCATCGCCACCGGCATCACCCAAACCACATACGCCGACAAATCCCTGACGCAGGGCCAGACGTATTTCTACAAAGTCGCCGCCATCAACTCCTCCGGCGAAGGCCCCGCTTCCAACGAATCCAGCGCCATTGCCACGCAACCTGCCATCGCTCTTGCACTCGCGTCCGGCTCCTCAGCCTCCGCCACAATCTCCGCGGGCCAGTCCGCAACCTGGAAGCTCGCCCTCAACTCCACCAACTACGCAGGCACCGTCACCTTCTCCTGCACCGGCGCTCCCAGTGGATACACCTGCGTCGTGCCCGCTCCTATCAATCTCGTCCCTTCCGCCACCACGGCCTCCGTCTCCATCACCGCGCAGAGCAGCACCGCAAGCGCAGTCCCCGCAACAACCAGTCCATTCTCCTTCGCCGCCCTCTTCGCCATTCTCCCCATCCTCTTCGTCCTCCGAAACCGCGATCGTAGACTCCTCGCAATCCTCGCGGCCTCGCCCTTCTTTCTTCTCGCATCCTGCGGCGGCGGATCCTCGCAATCCAGCTAATACCCATAAGCCCGCAACCTACACACTCACAGTCACCGCAACCGGACCCGGCGTCCTCTCAACCACGCAGTCGCTCTCCCTCACCATCCAATAAAATCGAGACGATCCTCCGCAGGAGCTCCCTACCGATGGTCACCCCCGAACTCACCAAGCAGCAGCGCACCGAAGCCATCGCCTCTCTCAAGCGCTACTTCGAAGAGAACCTCAGCTCCATCGATGCCCCCATCGGCGACCTGCCCGCGGGCCTCCTCCTCAACTTCTTCCTCGAAGAAATCGGCCCTGTCATCTACAACCAGGCCATCTCCGACGCCCAGACCCGCCTCACCCAGCGCGTAGCCGACCTCAGCGGCGAACTCTACTCCGACGAATTCCAGTACTGGCCCCGCGCCGACGCCAAACGCAAATCCCGCCGCTAAAGGCTGAGATCGCAGTCCTAATCCCTGTTCCCTAATCCCTAATCCCTCGCTCCACCAAGCTGCTAATCTTGATATAGCTGCCCCATGAACCCAGGCATTGAAGACATTCGCATCCAGTGGACCAAGGTGGTCCTCCCTCCCGTCTTCCTCGAGGAAGAACGCCCCGTCTCCGACGACGCCATCGCGACCATCTTCAATACCCGCCTCGCCATCTCGCGCATCCTCGCCCACCGCGATCCGCGCCTTCTCGTCCTCGTCGGCCCCTGCTCCATCCACGACACCAGGGCCGCCGTCGAGTACGCCGCGCTCCTCAAGTCCGCCATCAGGGAATTCTCCGCCGACCTCCAGATCGTGATGCGCGTCTACTTCGAGAAGCCCCGCACCACCGTCGGCTGGAAGGGCCTCATCAACGATCCCCACCTCGACGGCTCCTTCAAGATCAACGACGGCCTCCGCCTCGCGCGCAACCTCCTCCTCGACCTCGCCGACATGGGCGTCCCCTCCGGCACCGAATTCCTCGACATGATCTCCCCGCAATACATCGCTGGACTCGTCAGTTGGGGAGCCATCGGCGCGCGCACCACCGAGAGCCAGGTCCACCGTCAGCTCGTCTCCGGCGTCTCCTGCCCCGTCGGCTTCAAGAACGGAACCTCCGGCGACATCCAGGTCGCCATCGACGCCATCCTCTCCGCCGCCAACTCCCACACCTTCCTCGGCCACACCAAGCACGGCCAGTCCGCCATCTTCGTCACTCGCGGAAACAACGAGACGCACATCATCCTCCGCGGCGGCAGCAAAATGGTGAACTACACCGCCGCCTCCGTCGCCAAAACAGCCGACAACCTGCGCGAAAGCCGGCCTCCAGCGCGCGCATCATGATCGACTGCAGCCACGCCAACAGCAACAAGGACCACAACCGCCAGCCCCTCGTCTGCCGCGACGTCTCCGCGCAGATCGCCGCCGGCAACCCCGACATCATCGGCGTCATGATCGAAAGCAATCTCGTCGCGGGCGCGCAGAAGCTCGTCCCCGGCAGCCCCCTACTCTACGGCCAGAGCATCACCGACGCCTGCATCGATTGGAACCAGACCTACCCCATGCTCAAAGAACTAGCCGCAGCCACCCGCGCCCGCCGCGAAACCCTCGACCGCTCCCTGATCCCCACCCCCTGACACAAGGATTTCTCCTCACGTCTCAAATGTCTTCTAGAACCACGCCTGTCATCCTGAGCGCACGGGGCCCCAAGCGTTTTCTTAAGCTTGGGGGTGGTAAGCGAAGGATCTGCTTCTAACAAACCACGCAGTCCCCCAAGCCGCAGGCCAGCCAACCCTACTCCGGGTATCCCTCCTCCGCATGCGCGACCCGAATGTAGTGATCCGTAAACACCGCGTGCTTGCCCGCAATCTCAACCTTCGGCATATGACAATTCGTGCAGTCCGATTTCGCGGTGCGGCAGACCTTCACGCCAGCAGCTCCCACTTTGCTGTGGCAGGCCAGACACCGGCCATCGTAAAAGCCGGAAGAACGATTCACCGGCTGGTGTGGATCGTGGCACGCAATGCAGCTGATCCGCGGATCATTGCCGATGAAGCATTTGCTCAATTCAAGCCGGTAGGGTTGAAACCTTACGAATCCGACATTGTGCGCGTTGTTCAGCATCACGGTATCGAAAGTCCGGTGGCACTGGCCGCACAAATCCGAAATCTGTTCCGCGTTGAGTCGCTTGAGCGATTTCGGAATCGTCTTGAAGTTTCCTCGTGACGCATCCGCCCTGTGCTGCAGTGCGCCCGCATGGCACCGTTGACACGTGAGACCGGGTTTCGTATTCGACGGAACCAGCTTCTCGCCGGAAGCAACGCCGCTCGCATGGCAGGTGAAACAGTTGCGGGTTTCCCACACAGGTAGCACACGGCCAATTGCCTCCTCCAGCGAATTCGGCACGATCGACTGATCTCCCGGCGTGTTCGCCAGTTGATGATCGCGATCGAAGTAGCTCACCATGCTCTCGTAATAGTGCCCATCCTTCTCCAGCACCCACGTCTGCGATCGCTCTCCGAAAGTCCACCGGATCGGGAGCGTGATCGTATCCTTTCCATCGCTCACCGAATAGGAACTATGGCCTTCCCTCGTCTGCACACGGTAGCTATATCTTCCCAGCTGTGCCGAAAGATCGGGGTGGCGGTCGAGCTGCGGATTCGCCCCATCCGGCTCCATCGCGTGATGCATCGGAGCGCCGCGGAACGATTCAGTCACCCCTTCATGACAGGTCACACACCGCTCGGTTTTACCTGCATCCTTCTGCGTCGCTCCACAGGCCCACCCGGTTGGCGCAGATGGAAGACACAACGCCGCCGCAGCGCACAGGCAAGCCAGAAATCCCGCCCGCCTATTTCGACAGCTCGCGGCAAACCTCGCGCTCACGATCAGCCTCCTCTCTGTTTCCCCTTTGAGAGTAGATAGAAGCTAATCCAAGATGGGCTTCGAGATTGCCCGGGTTGCGTTCAATCACTTTGCTCAGCAGTTCCGCTCCACGATCCGTATCGCCCGTCTCTGCCAGAGCCCTGCCCAATGCCAGTTGCGTCACTTCCAGTTTCGGAGCATACGCGTAGGCGCGCTTGGCCGGCTCCAGCGCGTCTGTGAACTGGCCGCTCAGCACCAGCGTCAACGCCAGCATCGAATTGGCATACTCGTCTTCGGGATTCACGGCCAGCTCTTTGCGAAGCTGCTCGGCCGCCAGCCGCGGATCGTGTTGAAAGGCAAGAAATCCGTAAAGAAAATGCAGATGAGGCGCGGAGGGATGTGTTGCAAAAATTCCCGCGAACAGATCGTCGGCCTTCTCGCTGTCTCCGCCCAGTAGGAAATATGCTGCGCTGCCCGCGGCCCGGTAGAGGTCGCGCTCTTCCTCCGGGATCTCCGGCGGAAACCTCGCGATCCGCATTCCCGCAAGACTGATCCCCCACATCAAATCCGGCGCATCGACATGTTCGGCCGCGAGTATCCGGTATTGCTCCAGCGCGTCCTGAAACTTCCCGGCATGCGTCAGCAACTGCGCCAGGTGAAATCTGATGATCTGCTCGTTTTTCGTGTCCTTCGCGGGAAGATGCTCTACAGACGATGCAAGATCGCGCAGCGAATCGTCGTACGCGCGAGTCTCAAATTCGCACAATCCCCGAAGAGCCATGGCAGGCGCTGCCGTCGGCACAAGTTGCAGCAGATGCGTAAATGCATCGATGGCGCCCGCAAAGTGCCCGGAGCTGTATTGCAGCACTCCGAGATACCACCATCCCTCTTTCCAGTCAGCTTGCAGTTTCTCGGCCTGGCTATACAGGTCAACAGCCAGAGGAATATTTCCGGCATCGCGCGCCGCTGCAGCGCGAGACGCAAGGTCGCTGAACTGCGGAGGCGTCTGCGCCCTGACGTAAAGCGCACTGCCGCACAGAAGTGTCAGCAGAACACTCGAAGTCAGGACGCGACGTATCGCTCGGGGAAGACGGAGCTTACCAATTTCTGCCTGCATGAAGAACAACAGAATCGGTCTGTCAAAGAATCAGACGGGATAAGCCTCCGCGAGGTTTACAACTTCTCAAAGCGTCACCATGAAAATCCGCCGAAACAGCCGCGCCCGGAAAGATCGCACTTAGAGTTCGAGCGAAGACTCGCTAAGCCTGTCATCCTGAGCGCGAGGGGCCCCAAGCGTTTTCTCAAGCTTGGGGGTGGTAAGCGAAGGATCCGCTCTTGTATTTGCAAAACCACACTCTGTCATCCTGAGCGCACGGGGCCCCGAACGTTTTCTTCAGTTCGGGGGTGGTAAGCGAAGGATCCGCTTTTTGCATTCCGCCGCAAGGCGCCGACACCCGCATAAGACTGTCATGCCCGGGAAGCGCTACGCGCTTCCCATCACAATCGTATGCGGGCTCATCGGAATCGGGTGCGCCTTCGTCCCCTTGAACCCCGCCTCTTCATACATCGACTTCAGCTCGCTGAAGGTGTACGCATCGCCCGCCGCCGTCGTCGTCAACATCGTCATCGAGAATGCTGCCGGCATCGGCGGAGACACACGATCCTCGTTCGGCACAAACTCCAGCGTCGCCGCGCGGCCCCCCGCCTTCAGCGCTCCCCGCACCTTCTTTAACAACCCAACACACGTCGGCTTGTCGAAGTGATGCAGAAAATTCGTCAGCAGCACCGCATCGTACGGCCCGCCGAAATCCACATCGAACGCGCTCCCCGGCAGCATGTCGTAGCGGTCGTGCACACCCGCCTTCTCCGCGTTCTTCAGCGCCACACGCAATACCGGAGCCCAGTCCAGCCCCGTGACGTGCGCTTCCTTGTGCTGCTTGGCGATCTCGATTCCAAAAAGCCCATGTCCCGCGGCAATATCCAGCACCCGCATCGGCCCTTCATGCCCGTCCAGCACAACCGCACCCAGCGGTCCCGCCATCGGCGCCATCATTGGAGCCATCGTCTCCGCAAACTGCACCCAGATCGGATTCTCCGGCTCAACGCTGCCGTCCCCTTCCAGCGAAGTTCTGCCGTCGCGCACAATCTGAGCGAGGTTCTTCAGCGGATCCTTCATCGCATCGTTCCCAAGGAACAGCGCCACCGAAGCCAGGCACGCGGGAGAAACCGGATCGAGAAACGCCGCGCTGTTCGGCGTGTGCCTGTAGTTGTTCCCCTCTTTCGCCAGCACTCCATTGATCACTAGAAAATCGCAGAGAATGCGAATGCCCCTCTCCGACGCCTTCGCATGCTTCGCAATCGATGCCACATCGCCAGGACCCTCTCCCACAGCCCTGAATATGTCCAGATCGATCGCCGCCTTCAGCGCGGCCGTCTTCTGCACCGCCTGCATCATCTCGAATACAATTCCCGGGTTAAGTGCAGGCGCGCCTTGCGATGAAGCGGTATGACCGTTTTCCATTCTCGACCTCCGGATATTTGCCTGGCAGAATGGCCAGGTGTGTGGGGGGAAACTATTCAACCTTGGGGTAAGCCAGCCGAGTGTAACAAACCGCCCCCACCACCGGCTGCAAAAATCTCAAGGTTTCCCTGTCCAGCGAACATCGTTTTTGCTATCCTTCCGCGCACGGAGGCAAACATGTCTGAAGAGAACAGGCAATTAATCCGGCGTTGGTTCAGGGAAGTTTGGAACCAGCAGCGCGAGGAAGCTATCGACGAGATGTTTGCTCCCGAAGGCCGGGCTTACGGATTCCCCGAGCCCGACTCCGTTCTTATCGGACCCGAAAACTTCAAGTCCATCCACCGCGCCTTCCTCTCCGCATTCCCCGACCTCCAGATTGCCATCAACGACATCATCTGCGAAGGCGAGCGCGTTGCTGTCACCTGGACAGCCACCATGACGCATCTCGGTGACGGCCTGGGCTTCTCTGCGACCATGCAGAGGGTCTCTCTCAATGGCTGCTCCATCCTGGTCGTGCATGACTCCCAAATACACGACGGTTGGAACTATATGGAGCTGCAGGGTCTCGTTCAGCAATTGAAAGAACGATCCCTTGCGTCCGCCGAGCCAATGCAGGCATCCATCGCCTGACCAGCGTCTCCATTCCGGCTCGCCGGCTTGCCCCACTGTCCGCGGTGCGCGATCTTGCGCCGCGTCGGCGCCGCTTGCCTACCTCCGTCGCAATGTGCGCAACTCCGCTCCTCTCATCCTGACCGGCGCTTTCGTGTTCAGCTTCCGGTTCGAAACGCTTATCATTGAGCCACGTACGGAATGTCCGATCCCACCATCTTCATCTCTGCGGGTGAAGCCAGCGGAGAGCAATACGGCGCAATGCTGATCGAAGAGCTGAGCAGTCAGCTCGCCGTTTCCGGTCGTGCCGCCGGTTTCATCGGGATGGGAGGTCCCCGCATGGTCTCGGCTGGCCTCGATCCCATCGTCAGCGCCGAAGATATGGCGGTCATGGGCATCACCGAGGTCGTCCGCCATCTGCCCCGCATTTACCGCGAGTTTCGCCGACTCAAGGCCTCCATCCGCAGTCGCCGCCCCGACATCGCCGTACTCATCGACTTCCCCGATATCCACTTCCGCCTCGCGGAAGAGTTCCATCGACTCAAAATTCCCGTCATCTTTTTCGTCAGCCCCCAGTTATGGGCATGGAAAAAGAAACGCATCCGGCTCGTTCAGAAATACGTCACCAAAATGCTCGTTATCTTCCCCTTCGAAGAGCCCTTTTACCGCCGGCACGGCGTCCAGGCGGACTTCGTCGGCCATCCTCTCGCCGATCTTCCCCAGCCGGAAATCACCCGCGAACAGTTCGCCCGCGAGTCGGGCCTCAATCCCTCCCGCTCCTGGATCGGCCTCCTCCCCGGCAGCCGCCCCAAGGAGATCGGCGACAACCTCCCGCAGATGCTCGCCGCCGCCCGCATCCTCACCCTGCGCGGTCCGCGCGCCGCCGGCTCCCGCAAGGAATTCGAGTTCGTCATCCCTCTCGCCCCGACTCTCAATGCATCCCAGAGAAAGATGCTCGCAGGGTTAGTCAGGCACCACGGCGAAGGTCTTCCCGTACATCTGGTTGACGATGCCCGTGCTGCCCTCATGCACGCCCGCGCCTCCGTCGTCGCCAGCGGTACCGCCACCGTCGAAGCCGCACTTATCGGCAATCCCTTCGTCGTCGTCTATCGCGTCTCTACCCTTACCTACGAAATTGCCCGCCGGGTTGTTAAAGTACCCTTTGTCGCCATGGCCAACCTCATCGCCGGCAAAATGGTCGTTCCCGAACTGATTCAAAACGCCTTTACCGCAGGCAACATCGTCCGCCAAATCGAGCCTCTGCTACCGGATGGCCCGATTCGTCAGTCCATGATGCTAGAGCTGGCGAACATCCGCAGCCTTCTTACTCCCCGAGGAATCGGCTTCGACAATGACTCGGAAACCGCAATCAGCCGCGTTGCCGGCGCTACCCTCCGGCAACTCAACTCAGGCGCCTGTTGAATCCTGAAAGGGCTAGGACAGAAAATGCCGTCTAGGGTTTTGTCAAGATCGCAACACCAGGCTTCCTCGAGATTGGGATCGAAAATGCGTCCAATGACTGAAATGCCCCTGAACCTCTTCCGCAGATCGCTGGCCATCCCTCTGGCCGCGATGCTCATTCCGGCTGTCGGGCTCCTTTTCCCGCAGCCCGCTCGCGCGCAACAGGTCTCGACCGCACAGCGCCCCGAGCGGCCCGCCCTCGTCATCACCGGCTACGTCATCGATGCCGAGATCGACACCACCACCCATCACCTCTCCGCCAAAACCAGCGTCACCTTCACCGCGCCAGAGAACTCCGAAATGATCAGTTTCGGCTTCCACCCGGCGCTCCGGATCTCCAAAATCACCGATGAATCCGGCAAGGTCCTCACTGGCGATCGCTCCGCCGACGGCACCATCCGCATCGCGCCTGCAGCCCCTCTCGTCGCGGACCGGCCTACTCGCTGGAACTTCGAGTACGAAGGCGTCATCACCGGCAACGAGGACGGCCCCGTCGAAGGCCTCAAGCTCGCCGCCATCGAGGAGCCCATCACCTTCCTGCTCTACGGCTCCCGCTGGTTCCCCACCACCGGTTTCCTCACCAACCGTTTCACCGCGGAGATTCACATCCGCGTCCCTCAGGGCATGAAGGTCTTTTCCAGCGGGTCTCTCGGCGCCTCCCGCCCCGTCAAGCTCGCCGACGGAAAGCCCGGCGACCAGTTCGACTTCAACTGGAAACGCCCCGGCTTCCCCGGCACCATCATCGCCGGACGCTTCGTCGGTCCAGCATCCGCCGGCGCCGGCAGCCCCAATGTCTACCTCACCGTCAGCCACCAGGGTGCGGCCAACCAGGTCGCCCAGGTCGCCAGCCAGCAATTCGCCTTCTTCACCGACAAATTTGGCGGCCTCGAGAGCGGCCGGCTCAACATCGTCGAATTGCCCGACGACACCCTCCCCGCCGCATGGGGACCCGAACTCATCGCCGTCATGGGCTCTCGCATCGGCGACAAGTCCGGCATCCGCCTCCTCGCCAACACCATGTCCCATCAGTGGTGGGGCTCCGAAGTCAGCCCCAGAACTCTCAATGACGCATGGATAACCAACGGCATGTCCCGCTACGGCGAGCTCATGTTCGTCGAGGAAGAAAGCGGCAAGACCGCCCTCAAAAACGCCCTCGAAGACGTCTCCGCAGGTGCCCTCGCCTACGACACCATCCCGCTCTCCAGCGCAGGCCGCCTCAGTCCCTTCTCCCCCGAGTTCCAGTCCATGACGCTCGAAAAGGGCGCCATGATCTTCCACATGCTCCGCGGCGTAGTAGGCGACAAGGCCTTCTTTGAAACCCTCAAAAGCACGCTCAGTCAGTTCACCGACAAATCGATCCGCACCACCGACATCTACAAAGTCACCGAAGCCCAGACCCAGCAGCAGCTCACTCCCTTCTTCTCCCAGTGGATCGACGGCACCGGGGCACCCACCTTCGTCAACAAGTACACCGTCTACCGCCTCGGCAATAACAAGGGCTTCCGCACCATCGGACAGATCCAGCAGGACCTCGACCTCTTCAACATGCCCGTCGACCTGCGCGTCGACACCGATGGCAAAACCGTAGATCAGAAAGTCGACGTCGTCGGTTCCGATTCCCAGTTCGTCGTCGACACCTTCGGCCGCCCCCGCAAAATCACCGTCGATCCCGGCGACTGGGTCCTCAAATCCTCACCCGACCTCCAGGTCCGCATCGCCATCCTCAAGGGCCAGCAGCTCGTCGCGCAGAACGACCTCATCGGCGCGCTGGCCGAGTACCAGAAGGCCCTTCAGGCCAATCCGCAAAGCTCGCTCGCCAGCTACCGCATCGGCGAAGTCCTCTACACCCAGCGCAACTATCAGGCAGCCGTGAACTCCTACCGCGACGCCCTTCGCGGCGACGGCGATCCCCGCTGGACCGAGTGCTGGAGCCACATCGCCATCGGCAAAATCTTCGACATGACCGGCCAGCGTGACCGCGGCGTCAGCGAATACCGCCTCGCCGTCCAGACCAACGACAACACCCAGGGCTGCGTCAACGAAGCCCGCCAGTGGCTCTCCCACCCCTACAAAGCCCCCGAATCCACCCAGTAGCCCGGGGCCCCCGGCTTGGAAGCTGCATGCACTTTTCGAGTGACTTTATCGGCAGCACGAAGGTTCTTTAGGCAAGCTCCCCAACTGGCTCCGCCCTGCCTCATTTTTGACGGCGGCAATGCCGCGGTCGATATTGCTGAAAGAGTAACTTCCGCATTGGCGGTGACTCACCAGTCGTCGCGCCCAATTGGAGATACGTTATCTGGCGAAGTGTGCCTGAGTCGATTCTGACGGTCTGCTGCCAACCAGCGAGGTAGCCCAGGCGCTGCAGATTGCACCAGCGGCGGTAATAAGGAAAGCAAAACCAGAGAAGTAAAACAATGTCACAAATGTCCCTGCGGCTTGATACGCAACGAGAGCCCATCCCAGGATGCCGACGAACCTAGGAGCTGTTGGAGCCAAAGCGCCTAGTTGCCATGACAGAAATGCCCCAAACAGGACGCACAAAGAACAGAAGACCTCGAGAGCAAGAATGACTTGCGCGTAGGTCAACGGCCGATGACCGAATGGGAAATTCCCGGAGTTGGTCGGTCCACCCGCATGCCAGAAAAACACGAGCCACGCTGTGTTGGCTGCAACGGGGACAATAAGCAAGAAACTGCCAACTCGATAGAGTACGGTTGCTTTCATGGGGAAGCTCTCCTTCAGCCAGTACCCTATGTAGCAAACGATATAGAAAGCTTGTCAAGTAGATTTTGCGGCTACAGCCCGGGTTGTGGCCTACTCGCCCTTTTGACGGATGTTAGCGGCGCCCCATCCATGCCGTGTCGGCCAAGCAGACACAAAATCCGAAGACTCGTTCCAGGTGCTTACTTCTCTTCCAGAGTGAGTGCATAAATATCGTCCGTTCCCACGTCGCGAAGCAATATTGGCGAGTCTTGAGGATCAAGGCCCATCCATAGGCCGATCGAGCCTGTGAAACGGAAATCCTTCAGATCGACGACGCGCTCCGGAGTGCCGCCCGAAACTCGGACTCGAAACACACCCGTATCTGTCCCCCCGCCCACGAAGTAAATGAATTGACCATCGCGCGACCAGCTTGGAAAAGCGGCGGCCTCCTTCAGTTCCGACCATTTCTGCGTCTCAAAGTCGAAGATAGTGAGGCGGTCTGTATCCCGAGAGAGCCCGGCTATGAATCGACCGTTAGGCGACCATCGAGGCGAGTACATGCCTTGCGACCCTGGGAGCATAACGATCTGATGACTGGAAAGCTCAAGAACCTTGATGAAGCCTCTTATTCCTGCTGCGAATTTCTCCGAACTAAAAACAATCTTCCGCCCATCTGAGGACCAGCTCGGATCGGACTCGTTCTCCTTGTCTTCTGGGAGAAGCGGCTGGGGTACACCACCGTGAGAAGAAACGATGTAGCTTCGTGCATTGTCTTCAGAATCAGACTGGCTGAACAGAATCTGGGAGCCGTCCGGCGACCACCGAGGCAGGAATGGGTGCCATGGAGGGTCGGTCAGTTGCTCCGGGTTGCTGCCATCTCGGTTGGCCGTCCACAAGATGCCTTCGGGGAACGTAACGTAGAGGATGGACTGGCCGTCCGGAGAGAACGCGACAAACTCGGCGGAAATACCTCCGAGCCAGGATTGAAGCGTTTTGGACTGCACATCGTACCGGACCAGTTCGCCACGAGGTGTGACCCCGTTGGCAAAGATCTTCTTCCCGTCTTTGCTGGGAATGGGACGGGACCATCCGATTGGGCCCGAGGTCAATTGAACCGGCTCAGAGCGTGTCCGCCGAAACGGCCCGCGACGCTCATCGAGGGCCCAAATCTGATATGCCGACAAGAAGATGAAGAACTTCCCATCAGCAGTCCATCGGCCACAGCACTGATCCGTCGGATGCCAGGCGGGAAGGAGCCGATGGAGATTCGACCCGCTTGACGAAATCTCCCAAAGCGCGCCGTCCTTGGTAAATCGGATTGTTTCGCCATCCGGCGACCAGCCAATACCGATAATTTGCGAGTGATACCCTATCGCTCCTTCAGACGTCAGCTTGGAAGTGCCGGTACCATCGCTCCGCATAACGAGGATGTCTCCGTCAGGCATGTTGTAGACCACGGACTTGCCGTCGGGAGACCAGGCAGCAGAAGGGACCCAGGAGTTTGACACCGCCAAGTGGCGGATCGAGCCTCCCGGCTCCTGAACGCTCCAAAGGCCACTTTGTCCGGCGTCGTCCGAGGTAACGAGAAAAGTGGAACCGTCCGGCGAAGCATCCAGGAGAGCGGAATCCCGCCATTTCATCGAAAGGGGTGCGATCTCTCCCCCGGATATCGAGACCTGAGCAATCGAATTCGTGTGATTCACATCGCGGTTGAAATAGAGCCTGCTGCCATCGGCTCCACCAAGAATCTTTGAATGTCCGTCGTGGGTGATCTGGCTGTACTTGGTGATGCGCGGCGGAGAGAGCGGGCGGCGCAGATACCAGACTGCAACTGCGAGACCCGCAGCAGAAGGGCGGCGCCGGTTAGCAACCACCTTCGGAACCTGTCGGGACTCTCCTTTTTCTGTTTCCCATCTCTTCCCTCGTCGCCGACATCTCGGCTGTCTGCGTTGGAGGTTTCTAGAGGTCTCCACGATCATTCCGATTCGCAGTTCTCAACAGATCTACCATCGCTTAAGCCGTTTGCGTTGCCGGCTCGCTTCAAGCTCTCCCGCAGAATGTCTTCAGAAACCTCAACCTTGCACACGAACCGGTATCCGACCGTAGCCACAGTTTCGATGTAGCGCGGCTGCTGATGTCGTCTTCCAGCAGGCGGCGCAACAACCAGATGCAACGCGTCAGGGAGCCCTCTGCAACCGCAGCATCGCCCCATACGGAATTCAGCAGCTCTTCCTTCGAGATCAATTTTTGGGGATTCCGCAGCAGGAATAAGAGGGTGCGAAAGGCCTTCGGCTCGACCTGCAACACCTTGCCTGCCTTGGTCAGCACGAACTCCCGCTCGCGCACCTCGGCGTCTTCGAATCTGAAAATAAAGGACTTATTCCCCATCATAAATCCATAATCCGCACCTGAGAAATTCTTGACCGGCGCCGAGAAACTGATAAGCAGCCCATGAAGACCAAGTAGAGATACGCGTCCAGAGTTCCCTCAGCCAACTCGGCTGAGGAGCTCTCGCGATGACAAATTTCAAACGGCTCGCTTCGTTCTTACTTGCGGCTACCATGGCCTCCACGCTTCAGGCGGAAACCCGCTGCCCGGGAAATGTTGCAAGTGTACCCCTCCGTCTCGTAAACGGATACCAAATGATCGTGGCTGTATCTGTTAATCGCTCCGGCCCATACGACTTTCTGCTGGACACCGGCACCCAGTTCACGATGATCGATCCCGCGCTTGCTGCCGAGCTTCGGGTCAAAGCGCAAGGCTCGATACCCGTCGCGGGTACAGGCTTTGAGTCCACTGCATCCTCGGCACAACTGGAAAGCCTGGAAATCGGCTCCACATGCCATCGCGCATCTGGAGGCGGTGGTGTACAACCTTAAGAATCTCCGGTCGCTCGATCTTCAGGTGCGCGGCATTCTCGGCGAGGATTTTCTTCAACACTTCGACATGCTGATTGACAATGCACACCGCCAACTCTGCCTCGATGACACGGGGGCCATGCGCGCTAATGTGAAGGGGCCGCACATTACATTGGCCGCATTGTCAGAGACCGATGACGTTCCGCCGAATTCACTCATCGTCGTGGCCCGTCTTTCAGGCGCAACCCGGCCTATTCGGCTGAAGATCGATTCGGGCGCAAATGCTCCCTTTCTTTACAAACCCGCTCAGTACATGGTCGTTGGGGCATTCAGAGGGGCATCATTGAATGGGAGCGGCGCGGACGGCGGACGGAGATCGTTTGTAACATTGCCATCGCAGGACGTCAGGATCGGGCACTTGCAATTGTCCAACCTGTCCTTCTTCACCCTCGCGGATGTTGAGAAAATGGCTTCGCCATCAGACTTTGACGGGCTGCTGAATACGGGCCTCTTTCGGCGCGTCTTTATCTGCCACGCTGAGCACTATGCGGTCCTTGAGGCGCGGTAAGACGGAGGTATTCGATCTTCAATTCTTGTGAATGAATGACTAGTCGTTGCTCTCAATTGACCCGCGATGATGCCATTTGAGGCAGTCTGATTTTCAATTGGCGATTATCAGACCCACGCGCTCATTGAGCCGGAATAGAGTGTGTTTTATGAGTTCCGCGTTGTGGCCTACCCGTCCCTTTGACGGATGTTCGCCCCTCCATACTCCCCAAACTTCCGCATAGGCGGTCACCCGCCCGAAACGCGCTCAGTTTTACTTGACATGAGATTTACGCGTTCCTGAGATTAAGTGGCATTTGGGCTCTCTTCTCCTCTAAGTATAACAACACATCGATGCAAGGTATGGAGTCTTTCGCCAACTGCCAGTGTCTGCGTCGTGTGCGACTTTGACTCCGCGAACGTAAAGTCCACAGGGTACAACTTTGACCGATCATGACAAGGTTCATCCAGATTCTGATTGCTAGCAAGCAGAACATCCCTCTTAAATTCGAATGCGAGAGGTGCGCGCTTATCGTGGTGGATGTCCAACTGTTTTTCGCAAATCCGAATGCGCGCCTTCGCGACAACCCTCTCGGTGGTCAACCCGGGTCTGACCTAATGGCCACTTCAAGCGCGTGAAGACGGTGTTGCCGAACCATTGCGGACCTTAAGGAACGTTTCCGCAGCTTGCGAACTTTCCGGTAATTTTTACCGTTTTCGGCTCGCAGACGGCGACGGACGCGATTTTGCGCCGTGGATAAGGGACTTCGATGAGTCTCGATGGCAGTTAGGGGGTGAGCCAGCGAACCCTGTGGTGAACGGTCGGAGCTGGCAGGTCGTGGACCAAGTGAGTCCTGAGCGCGGCGAGGTGGTACTGAACAAGACGACGAGCGGAGCGTTTGCATCGACTGCGTTGGAACACATGCTGCGCAGCCTGGGGATTACATCCGTAGTGGTATGCGGACTCACGACCTCCATCTGCGTGGCGCAGACTGCACGGGAAGCGCGGACGCCGGCTTCCGCTCGGTGATCGCCAGCGATGCCTGCACGGAGATGAGCGAGGAGATGCACGATCTGGCACTGATCTCGTTCTGCCATATCTTCGGTCAGGCGCGCCAGACGCGGGCGATTCTCGGGTTTTCTAGAGGCGAGGAAGGCGGCGGATGCTTCCCTTGAAGCGGCTAAGGCGTGAACAAAGCGTGCTTTCCCAACGATTGAAAATTCCACCCTGAACCATATCAGCTAAATCATTACGTCTTTGGCCATTGTTCTGCGATTCGGAAAGTGAGAATTCTTGGAGCCTACAATACGAAGAGCCACTACAGGTTCCTCCCACACCGCAGAGTTCCGTCGCAATGACAATCTGAATTTAATTCGAAGGAGTAAATTGGCGCATTGCGGCTGTTATCGTCGCACACTCGTCCCTTTGACAAACCTTCGCTTTCGACGGATTACCTCCGAGTTGTTTGAATGCTAGTCTAGCGAGGAGCACGAGGTGTTGCAAAAGGCTGAACTCAGCTGTGAGGCTGATTCAGAGAACAACCTCGGAGGCTCCTCAGAGACGATATGTATTACATCGGACTTGATGTTCACAAGAAGACGATCAGTTTTTGCGTGAAGGACGCAGCTGGTCGTGTGTGCCAGGAAGGCAAGATCGGTTCAACCCGCTACGAGCTGGATTCGTGGCTCGAGACGTTGCCCCAACCCCGGATGATCGCTATGGAAGCGACGATTTTTACCGGATGGATCTACGATCATCTGCTTCCGCACGCCGAGAAGGTGAAGGTAGCACATCCGCTGATGCTGCGAGCCATCGCGGCAGCCAAGCGGAAGAACGACACGATTGACTCCCGCAAGATCGCCGACTGCCTGCGCTGCGACCTGCTGCCGGAGTGCCACATGGCCTCGACCGAGATCCGGGACCGCCGACGCACACTGCGCTACCGGAACCTGGTGCTGAGGCAGGCGGTGCAGATGAAGAACCGGGTCTCAGGTCTTTTGATGGAGACCGGTGTGAGCTACAACAAGCTGCGGCTGCACCGGATGGGTTATTTCGCCGAGCTGATGTCGACCAACGAAGAGGTCAGTGAGAGCATCCGCCCGCTGCTCAGGCTTTGCCGCGAACACATCGACCGGTCGATCCAGATGAACACAGCTCTGCTGAACTCGCTCGAACGGGATCCGCTGCTGGCCGATCGGCTTCGACGCTTGAGGACTGTGCCCGGCGTTGGCCCGATCACCGCTCTGACCTGGGCTCTGGAGGTGGGAGACACTTCCCGCTTCCACACCATCAAGCAGGCCATCAGCTACTGCGGACTGTGCAGCGCAGAGAGAAGTTCGGCCGACAAGGTCATGCGTACGCCGATCTCCAAGCAGCGCAATAAGCATATCCAGCAGGTACTGGTGGAGGCGGCCCGGCTGGCGCCGCGTTACAGTGACGAACTGGCACTACTTTACGAACGAGAACGGCAGCGAGGCAACGGCAATCGGGCTACCCTGGCAGTGGCCAGGAAGATGGTTACGTGGATGCTGGCCGTAGAGAGACGCAACGCAGACTTCATGCCTGCCGGCGGGTTCAAACGAACCGCGGCAGCGTAAAAAACTTCCTAATAAGGAAAAACAAAACAGGATCTATCGATGCGCAGGCTGCCAGGTCCCGCAGGTCACCGCCTGGGCGACGGAGGCGACTCCCGAGGCTCTCTTCGAATTGTTTCGGGGCTGGCAGAGAACACAAACTCAATCTTCGTGCGATAGCTCTTCCGAGTCTCAGACCGCAAATGGATGTCCGGTTCTGCTTGAGAGCAGGAACCATCAGCTGAGAAGCATACGTGCGCAGATATCGATCCCGATCAGGCCAACAACGCGCTCTCCAGCGCGCCTAAAGAAAACTCGTGCTTTTCTGTTGACAAAGACTTACATGGAAGGCGGTGATCCACCCCGAACGCTGAAATCTTCGGTTTTCAGGGTTCTCCCAAGTCTCAAAATCGAAACCTGGGAACCCTATTGCCGGGGACGCATCTCTGTGATGGTTTCTAAAGCAGCAGGCAGATTATCCGTGTCAGCGCGTCATGAAGCGGTCGGCTGACTGCGATCGCAACGCTCTGAATTGAAGAAGGCCCCCGCGCGAGAGTTGCAATTATTAGGAGAGCCAAGCCCGCCAGGGCAGAGCACAGACGCAAGCAGTGCCAGCGCCACCACGCATCGCGCAACGCAGTCCAATGGTCCGGCGGAGCTGCACTGTTCCAGCCACGTACGATCGCGTTGATTGGCATATTTGCGAAGCGCGTGATGAGGCCTGAAATAATAAAGAGGATCGCTGTGGCAATCAGCAACGACATCCGCACCTTATTTTCGCGCGCCAGTACCGCGGAGGCGAGGGTTATCAATATTGTGAGCACGCCTAATTGCGGCATCGGAGGATGAAGCGCGCGAATGCCCTGCTGTTGCAGGATGATGTAGTGAGAGGCATCGAGTTGCGTGGGGTTGAAAACCAACCAGACGCAAAACATGGCTCCAACGAGCAGAGCAGACAAAAACAGGTTGACGAAATCGACGATGAGGGGAAGCATTCTGATCTCCTTTCATGAGAACGAAAGGCCTAAGTTCGAAGGCTGTGTGCGTGGCGCCACATCGAAACCGGATGCTGGTAAGCACCCGCGTGGATGATGTAAATTAATCCTAATACTATTCGGATGAAAAGTCGAATCAAATCCGTCCCAAAGAAACCAGTCACGAAGCGGACCTACGACTCCACGTCCAGGCGTGCGGGGGCGGAAGCTACGCGTCAGGCAATTCTCACCGCTTCGAGGGCGATCTTCACCGAGAAGGGATACGCGGGTACAACGATGCCCGCCATTGCACAGTCCGCAGGCATCGCTCTTGACACCGTGTATGCGTCAGTGGGCAAAAAACCAGAACTGTTTGCGCTGCTCGTGGAAACGGCGATTTCAGGAACAGATGTTGCCATCCCAGCGGAGGAACGCGACTACGTACGTGCCATTCGTGCCGAACCCGCGCCGGAGCGGAAGCTGGCGATCTATGCGGCTGCGCTGCGAAGGATCCAGGAGCGACTGGCCCCGCTGTTTCGCGTGCTGCAAGAGGCCGCTCCGCTTGATCCTGCGCTCGGTGAGATGTGGAATGGGATTGCAGAGCGTCGCGCCAGGAACATGAAGCTACTCGCACAGGAGCTCGCGGCAACGGGACAACTGCGGCGCCGGCCTTTCGGTCGAAGTGGCCGCCGATATTCTTTGGAGTATGAACTCGCCCGAGTATTATTTGCTGTTGGTGGAACAGCGAGGATGGAAGCCTGCGGCTCTCGAGCAATGGCTCAGCGAGGCGTGGTGCAAGCTGCTGCTTGAGAAGGCGGAATAGCTCGCTGATAGGTGGACGATTCACCACGCTGAGCAACAAGTTTCCGAGTTCCGGTCGAGTTGTTTGAATGCTAAGTCAGCGAGGAGCACGAGGTGTTGCAAAAGGCTGAAGTCAGCTGTGAGGCTGATTCAGAGAACTATCTCGGAGGCTCCTCAGAGACCCTGTATTACATCGGACATCAAGTCCTCAAATTCACCCTGAAGCATCCCTACTTGCGGGACTTTGAACGCAATCTGAACACGACCAGAATTACAACCAGGACCGCGGCCAAAACGACCCAGAGAAGGTAGTTTGACTTTTTCGTCGGTTCGCCAGAAGGAGCAGTTGTTCCCGTCTCGGCCGGGGCAGGAGTGGGCTCTCCTTGGGCAACGAGCAAAGGAGCATCGGGTGCCGGAGAGGGAGGGACCGGGCCAGTCACAGGCTGTGGCTTCGTCGCGACCTCCTTCGGAGCCGCAGCGGTCGCACCACCCTTTTGCGGCGCTGGGGCGGCTTGAGGCGTCGTGCCAGTCACACTCTGTTGCACTGATGAGACCACCGACGGAACCTCCACGATCTTCGTCGCGGAGATCTTCATACCCTTCCTCAGGGCAAAAGCGTCGACCATTTGGCCGTCGACGTTGAACTTCTGGTCCTTGGGGATCTTGAACTCCTGGTTTGTGTTGTCTTCGAGTGTGAGGATCACCATCCTTGGTGGATTGATATACCAGACCTTGCCTGTCACCGTCTGGATTGTGGTGACGATCATAGGCGTGGTTGTGGTAACGATCTTGCGCTGGAGCTTCATGCCCGGCTTCAGGTCGTGGATGCCAAGCTGTTTCCCATCAACCGTGGCTCTGGCAGACTCGGGCACATCCGGAAAATGCCGGAACGTGCCATCCTCCATTTTCACTACCAGATCATTGCCGTCCACAGCGTAGACTTCGCCGCGGTCGACCGTAACGTTGTAGCTGCTCTCGCCCGCCTTCGTCGTTGTTGTCGTCTGGACCTGCGCGCCGGTTTGAACAGCAAATGCAAGACCGAGCGTTCCGGTAGCGAGCAAGAGTCCCTTAACCCAACTGGCACCAAGCTTCATGGTTATCCTCCGTGAACTCAACTTCTCGGCACAACCTCGAAAATGTACTTAACACCACCCAGCGCATGTATGTCGACTGGGAAAATACGCAATACGCAGTTTGTCCTGACGAAACATTGGCAATTGGGGTCGAGGGATCTGGACCAGGGACGTCGGAGCCTCGCGCCCAGAGACACGAAAAGTTACCCGCCCGACACTTGAAATGAGGTTGTAATTAGGTCAGCCGAATTGCGCGTAACAGGTGAACTTCAAGATCGCTTTGCCGAATGATTCTCTGCTGCTTCAACAGCCCAAAGCGCTCGTTGACAAAGTTCCGGGCGGATTGTGTGTCAAACCGGAAGTTACCCGCCATTGGACTAACCTGGTTATCAATCGGTAAACATCCAAGATAGGACGTCTCAGATTGTGCTTGATGTCAATAATTTGTCCCGGTCGTAGCAGGCACTTCAGAAGCATAAAGAGTCCTTGACACCGCTCTTCAACTGAGAGTAACAATCTCGAACATCTTCTCCCTTACTGGTTGTCCTGATGACAGGGATTCGAGAGGTCATCACATGGATCCGCTTGCTTACCTTCAAAGTTGCCGCCGGTTCGCGTCCGTTCAAGTTCACACACTTAAAAACCAAAGCTCATTTCCGTCTCGTCATATTGGGCACAACGGTTCTGACACTGTCCGCTTTCGGTGTTTTCGCACCTTCGGGTATTGCGCAATCCTGCCCGGTCAGCACTCCGCACCTCCAGGGCGTCTGGAAGACATTGCCCTACCTGATGCCGATCAATCCGATTTCAGCAACTCTGCTGCATACGGGAAAGGTTTTGATTGTTGCCGGATCAGAGAATGACGCCTCAAATAACTCGAATGGATCTGAGAGCTACCGAAACGCCACTTGGGATCCAACGGATCCGACTGCAAACGGGATCGCGGTCCAGGAAATCGAATACGACGTCTTCTGCAGCGGCACGGCTACTTTTCAGGACGGTCGAGCTCTCGTCGTCGGAGGAACCTCGGATTATTCATTCAAGGGCGACAACCGCGCGTCGTTTTTCGATCCAGCTACGAATAAGTTTGCGCAGTCTCAAAACATGGTGAACGGCCGGTGGTACGCCACTGCCACAACCTTGGGTGATGGACGCGTAATGACTTTCTCCGGCCTGAGTCTGAGCGGTGGAACCAATAACACGGTCGAGATTTACGATCTTCAAAACGCCGGGGCAGGTTGGTCCAGCCCGACTACTGCGCCATTTTCTCCTCCTCTCTATCCACGATTGTTCTTGCTGCCGAATGGAAACGTGTTTTATGCGGGGACGGAGTCGCCCTCTGCCTGGATCTTCAATCCCGGGGCTGGGTCATGGACGCAGTCAGCTACAAGCACGATGACCAGGAACTACGGCTCCAGTGTTCTGCTTCCTCTTCTGCCACCCAACTACACGCCCAGGGTGATGAATTTTGGAGGTGGCAATCCAGCAACTTCGAGCACCGAGATCATCGATCTCTCCGCCGCCTCACCCAGTTGGAAACCGGGACCGTCCATGTCGACCGGGCGTATTCAGATGAATGCCGTCATCCTGCCGAATGGGAAGGTGCTTGCGGAGGGAGGTTCGTTGAATAACGAAAGTCCCGATACGCCGGGGAAGCGAGCCGATGTATATGACCCTGTTGCGGGCACGATGACCTCTGGCGGTACCGCTGCATATTCACGGCTATACCATTCCACAGCACTGCTGCTGCCCGACGCTACTGTAATGAGCATGGGCAGCAATCCAAGTTCGCGTGGGAGCTACGAGCCAGCGATCGAGATATACACGCCGCCTTACCTGTTTGACGCAAATGACCATCCGATCACCACGAATCGACCAGTCATAACAGGTGTCACGCCGGGTGTTATCGGCTACAACGCGACCTTCTATGTGAATTACACCAGTACCTCACCGATCAGTTCTGCCGTGCTGGTCCGCCCCGGTTCAAGTACTCACGCTTATGACATGGAACAACGCCTGATTGGACTGTGCGGTCCATCGCCGCAACCTGTGTGTATCGGTTCCGGCCAACTTAATCTCACGACTCCGCCAAACGGCAATATTGCGCCGCCTGGCTATTACATGCTGTTCCTCCTGGACAGCGCGGGCGTCCCTTCCGTAGCACAGTTCATTCAACTGTCGCCGTATTCAACATCGGAGCCGAAAGGTATCATCTCGTCGCCCGCTTCGGACACGACAATTGGGGCGGGACAGTCGCTGTCTTTCGGGACAACGACGACATCGGCTAAATACTCCTGGGTGTTTCCGGGCGGATCCCCGGCAACCTCAACTGCGCAGAACCCGGGCAATGTCACGTTCAGCACGCCGGGAGAGTACACCGTTTCTCTGACCGAGATTGATGCGACCGGCAACTCCGACCCTAGCCCACCGACACGGACCATTACGGTCCTGCCGGCGAGCGCCGATTTCGACATTTCACTTAGCCCCTCGGCGAATACGGTTCTGCCTGGCAATTCGACTATATTCAACGTAACAGTCACGCCTCTAAGCGGATTCACTGGTCAAGTAACGCTCAGCGTCGGAAGCGAATCGGGCTTCCCCTCAGGGATCGCGAGTGGCGGCTTCAGCCCCTCCTCTATCTCCGGTGGCGGCTCGTCGACTCTGACGATGAACACAGCAACGAGTACGGCGCCCTATGCCCTTTCTCTGACGGTGACTGGGACGTCGGGTTCGATTACTCATACTGGCTCGACCACGTTGCTGGTCAATCTTGCAGCTCCGGCGAGCTTGACGGCTACATCGAATGGCTCCGGGCAGATTGCGCTGTCGTGGCCTGCTTCGGTATCAGCGACTAGCTATCACCTGAAGCGCTCGCTCGTGAGTGGCGGGCCATACGTCACGGTGGCCTGCACGAGCGGCACCACCTATTCTGATTCCGCCGTCACCAGTGGAACCACTTACTACTACGTGGTCTCGGCAGCTTACTCTGCGAATCCGGATGCCGGCGGGGAAAGTGCCGACTCCAGCGAGGCCAATGCGACACCACAGCTATCGCCGAGCTTCAACATTTCCGCCTCGCCGAACTCGGTTTCGATACAGCAAGGGAACAACGGCTTCGTGACCATCAATACCTCGGCCCTGAACGGGTTCAACAATACCGTCGGGCTGTCGGTAAGCGGCCTGCCTGCGAATGTGACTCCCACATTCACCCCGACATCGATTGCCGCGCCGGGAACAGGGAGTTCCACGCTGAGCTTTGCGGTTGCAACCAGCGCTGCGGCTGGCACCTACACTTTGACCGTCACGGGAACCGGAGGCGGGATGATCAAAACGACCGCCGTCACACTGACGATTTCCGCATCCGCGCCGAACTTTACGATCAACGCCAATCCAGCCTCCATAACTGCAACTCTAAAAGGGGCCAGCGGCAGCAGTACGATTAGCGCGACCGTCCTCCAGGGGACACCAACAATCGCACTTTCTGCTTCAGGTCTGCCGAAGAACGTGACCGTCAGCTTTAGTCCTACCTCGATTACAGGGACCACCACCTCACAGATGACGGTAAAAGCGGTCGGCAAGGCGGCGCCGGGGACCTACACGCTCACGATCACCGGATCGTCCGGCGGAGTCAGCAAGAAAACCACCGTCACATTGACAGTTCGGTGAAGTCTACCTCAACTGCAAGCATGATCTCGGGACAGAGGCTAGAACCTTTTAAAGCCCGATCTCATGAGCCGCTTACGAACATATCCGTCGATGTGTAGAGTTTCGTCAGTCCCAGACTGCCGCGGAAATCCATCTCCGCGGTAATCCCGCATTAGTTACTCAAACTACTTCAGACGCACCTTTTTCGATTACCTCAAACTTCTCTCATCGTTATTTACACCCAATCCAAACAGGGATACTGTGTCCTTGCTGCATTTGATCCCCCCTTCCCGGCCCCATTTCTTGCAGTCCTCATATCTTCGACGTCAATCCGGGCTCCTGACTGTTCGTTCTTAGACTTGGGCGACCGGTTCGTCTACTCGCCTGAGTCGATCGCGTGTTCCCTGAAAATCGTCTTGCATGAGGAAGAAAGGTAAAAACCCCCCGCATGAAATCCTTCAACCTTAAGAAAGTTGCCTCACTGCTCCTCGCTGGATCAGCGCTTGTAGTCTTCCAGATCGCAGCCGTCCAGAAAGCCTACGCTCACCACCCGATCGTGCAGTCAGCGACGGCCGCTTGCGTGAATAACGCCCCTGTTATCAGCTACACGGTTGTCTCCTGGGATCCGGGCAGTTCCATTGCGCCCGGCGATGGGAATAACCCTGAAATCGATGTCCTCTTCGACGGAGTCGCGGTTGACGCTCAAGCCTTCTTGGCCACCACCGTACCTCCAGACCAGTTCAGCGGCTCTATGCCGGCCCCCCAGGGAACGAACACGGTAAACGTCTCGGCGTTCGCCGCGGGCACGTGGGGAGACGGGTATCCCGGCGGTGAGAGTAGTGATGATGTCGGCGCTTCGCTAGTCGTCACCGTCCCCACCAACTGCGCTCCGGGGACCGGACGCTTCACCGGCGGCGGTAAGCAGGTCACCGTGGCTGGCGTCGTTGTCACCAAGGGCTTCGAAGTGGATTGCGATCTTCATCAGCCCTCCAACAACCTCGAAATCAACTGGTCCAACCCCGGTGAGAGCGGCAGCCATCACTTCCACATGACTGCTTTCCTCGCCGCGGCTTGCAGCCTGGTCAAGAAACCCAACCCACCCACCGCTCCCGTCAATACAATCATCGCCATGGGTACCGGTAAATTCGACAACATCGACGGTTACACCGTTCAGTTCGAGTTGGTCGATAACGGCGAGCCCGGAACGACTGACGCCGCGATGTTCAAGGTCTACCAGACGTCGAACCCCAGCAACGTCGTCCTGAATTGCCCGCTCCAGGTCATAGGCAGCGGCAACATTCAGGCCCACGTCGACCAGCACTAAACCGGTAGCTCAGAAGCACTCAACAAAAAGGGCTGGCCTCATGGCCAGCCCTCATCTTTGCTCCACTCTTTCTAAACTACTCGGCGTCCCCCGGATGTCCCAGCGACAACACCTCGATCGATACCCGAGCCAGGCCGTTCTTCGTCATATTCAGCTTCTGCGCCGCGGCATACGACAGATCGATCACGCGTCCCCTCACCAGCTCGGCGCGATCCGTGATCCGCACCACAACCGATCGATGATTGCGCAAATTCACAACCCGCACCTCGCTGCCAAACGGCAACGAAGGATGGCAGGCCGTCATCTCGTCCATGCTGTACGTTTCGCCGCTCGCCGTCTTCCGCCCATCGAAGTCCGATCCGTACCACGAGGCAATTCCGCGAAATAACTTCCCGTGCTTCGTCAACGCCGGATTCGCCACCGGGTACACCAGCTGAACGCCAAGCTATATGCTCCGCTCAATCCGCGCGACAAGATGCCGCTCGAGGTGACCCCGGTTTACTTCCGCCTGCAGCGATACGACGAAGCAAGTGCGACTGGCGGAAGCACCAGCGGCGCTTTGGGATCGCACCCCCATCAGGATAATGCTCCAGATCCACGAAGATGATTCCATGCAACACCGTGCTGCCGGTTTGAGAGTCGCCTTTCTTAAACGAAACAAGTGTGTATTTTGTACGCGACTCGCGCTGTTTCACACTCAAATCACCGCTTTCGCCAGAAGCACGGATAGAGGAGAGCAAGACAAGCACGAAACCTACCGGTTATCGCCAGAAATCGGCTGTGTGGGCGATCACGAGTCGGGTCGTGTGATTTCCAAACGGTTTGCGTAATGAAAACACCGACAGCCGCCACCTTTACAAGTTCACTTTCGGCAAATTACTTTGACCTCGGTGACAGAAATTTATCCCAGCGGGCAATCTTCGAGCTGCAGCGCATCTACGCACCTGATGTTGCGGCTCACTCAGATGCTGTCTGCTTTGATTCGATAGGGAATGGAATGTGGCAAAAACTTAGGATTTGCAAACTCGAAACATACACGGTTCTGATCTTTGTGTCGAGTCTCTTCGTCCTTTCCAAAGGGATTATCGATGTCAAGGCTCCCATGTTTGCAGACTGGGACTTCCATCGCTACCGTCTCATTGCGGAAGCCTCGCCGCACTTTGACAAGCACGCCCCTCCGCCTTTCGCGTTCCGAATACTTGGGCCATACGTAATTGGCCTCTTGCCGTTGCCTGACCCACTCGCATTCAGAATCGTCAATTCGCTAGCCTGTGTCGCCCTCGTTGTGCTGTTCTACCGGTTCCTGATGAACCGGGGTATTCAAAGCAGAGTCGCATTCTTAACGACGTTGCTATTTGCGTGTAACCGATACTTTTTCGGCCAGTTTGCATGGAATCCATTTCAGATCGATGACGTCTTGGCTCTGTTGTGCTTCATATTGGCGTTCACGCTGATGTTTGAGAAACGTTGGTTGTTATTTGCATGTTGTTTTGTTCTTGGCAGCCTTACACGTGAAGTTATCATGATTCTTGTTCCAGTAAGCTTTGCGTATCTTTGGGAGCAGGGGACACTTCGAGTCGAATACAAGAAGTGGCTTCTAGCTATAACGCCTGCGATTTCAGTTTTTCTAATCGTCCGAATCTTCGTATATTCCGATGATGTGCGAATGGGTATTTCAGGCATCCTACCCTATTATTGGATGAAATTTCATGAAAGCATTGGGAACGCGCTTACGGCCAGCGCCTGGTTCAGACGCCTGATATGGTGTACTCTTCCTGTGACTTTGGTTCCTTTCATCTTTTGGAGAACCACTGTTTCCTTTTTCGCTCGTCATAAGTATCTACTTCTGTTTTTCGTTCTGGTCATCATCACTGACCTATGGGGAATTGATGAGGGCGGGGGGGACGCTGAACGACAGATGGCACCTTCCTTCCTAGTCATTTACTGGCTGATTGCCGAATTGGGCCAACGAGATCTTTCACAAATCAGTTGGTCATTGCCCTTAATCTTGGGAGGCGGCTACATTGCGAGCCTGCACCATCTCCAGGGATTTTACCCTTTGCGGAACCCGGCGGTGACTCTGTTGTTATCGGCGGTGTCAACAGCGGGGGTTTCTGCAATTGCGCTTTACGTGAGGCATAACCTTCCAGCAGAGCGGCTAAAACAAAGTGCTGATTAGCACCCGGAATTCTGAGACTGGCCTGATGCCGTGGGGCCCGGATATCTGGCCCTCACAGCAAATTCTGTACTCGCGGTTGGAGAGGACATAATCTCGAATCGCATTCTCGTTTCGTTGTGCACAGGTGTAGCCGAATTTGTCCCGAAGAATACTACCCCGAAGATCGCTTGACCGACGACAAGGGAGGGGCGCACTTCCCTCGGCGAACGAAATGGACCAGCATCGGGGGCCGATTTCTTGGCTGTGTACGACAAATCACCCTCACCGGGGTTCACGCGGGCTGTGGCTCTCATTCCTGCCTAGTAGCGTTCGGTGATGGCGTTGACACGATGGATTGGGCAGATCCCGGACAAGAGGATGGAACGACAATGCCGTGGCAACGTTCGACTCTGGTTTTGAGACACGAGATTGTTGCAACAGGCCATCGCGCTCATTGAGGCCGAGTGAGGTGTGTTCTTGAGTTCCGGGCGGATCGTGGGCTACTCGGACATAATGTACAAGAAATTAACCACCACAGAATTACTTTCGATTCTGCGACCGAGGCAAGCAAAACCCTCCACCATCGGTCAATCTCCAGCTTTGTAACAAGGGCACGACTTTAGTCGGGCCATAGACTGCACCAAAAAGGTGTCGGGCTTTAGCCCCTGCCAGCTGCCCCATCCAAGCCGCACACCTTGCGGCTTGGGTGGGAAACCTCCACCGCTCGCAGACCAACTCAACACAAAGGGCTGGCCTCATGGCCAGCCCTCATCTTTGCTCCACTCTTTCTAAACTATTCGGCATCCCCCGGATGTCCCAGCGACAACACCTCGATCGATACCCGAGCCAGGCCGTTCTTCGTCATATTCAGCTTCTGCGCCGCGGCATACGACAGATCGATTACGCGTCCCTTCACCAGCTCGGCGCGATCCGTGATCCGCACCACAACCGATCGATGATTACGCAAATTCACAACCCGCACCTCGCTGCCGAACGGCAATGAAGGATGGCAGGCCGTCATCTCGTCCATGCTGTACGTTTCGCCGCTCGCCGTCTTCCGCCCATCGAAGTCCGATCCGTACCACGAGGCAATTCCGCGAAATAACTTCCCGTGCTTCGTCAACGCCGGACTCGCCACCACCGGGGTCGCGCTGGCAACCGCCGCGGACGATGTTGCCGCATGGCCTCGTCAGCCCGGCATCCGCCTGCACTGGCCGCGTCGATAGCGTTCCCAGTATCCCGGCAACGGCCAGGCTTGAGGTCCCCACAAGCACCCAGAACGGCAAATCCTGAACATGGCTCGGCGCAATTTTCCGCCACACTGAGCCAATGATTCCGGGGTTCGTCGATGTTGCTTTTGGTCGTTCGAGCATCATTCGATTCTATCAGTCAGGCCGACCGATATCCTCCAGTAATTTCAATGAGATGCAGGCAAAAATCAGGGGAAAAAGGCTCGGATTATGGTACGCCGCTCAAACCCTCTGGAATCAACGCAATTTGGGGTTGCAACAATCCTGGTGAAGTATCGTCTTTTTGCCTTTTTTTGACCACTCGACAACTGCCGTCACCCGGGCCCTTTTGAATACCCGGGAATGTGCCGATATCCCCGAGGCCGCAAAGATTATCACGGCAAATTCATGCTGGGAAAGTGACTTTAGGCCACTGGGCACCGTGAGCCGCGTCGCAGTGTGCCGAAAACGGGAATATCTCATTGCTGTCCATATAGTTATCTCCCCACGTCTCGCTTCCCAATCCTAGAAATGGCAGATGACGGGAACACCCAAAGACTTCAGCAACGGCAACCACTGCAGGAATCCGATTCGGAGTTTTTTTCCTGTGCGGGGCCTGAAACGGCACACCTACTACACCCCTTTGACGTGATCGCAGTCAAGGGAAGTTGCTCCCTACCTTTGCGCAATCTCGCCGCCTCTCCGGCGTCATCTCATTCCTTTTCAAGACACTACCCCGCTTCTCCACTCCTCGAAAATTATTCTCTGCGGTTTGCAGTCTATTTCGACGATTTTGCTAGCCTTGGATCATAGGCCGCTCGACCACGCGTCGGCGGCCATTCTTTTTGGAGAGAGAACCACAATGAATCTGAGTTCTGAAGGACTGCAGCTTCTGAAAAAGTCAGAGGGCTTTCGCGATCAGGTCTATCCCGACGTCGCTGGATTTCGCACCGTCGGCTTCGGCCATCGCCTTCAACCGGACGAGCATTATCCGGCCGGCATCACCGCCGCGCAGGCGGAGTCCATCCTTGCCGCTGACCTCGCCCTCGCTCAATCCGCCGTCGAGCGTCTCGTCCGGGTCCCTTTGTCTCAGGGTCAGTTTGACGCCCTCATCGACTTCGTCTTCAATCTCGGCGCCGGCCGACTCGCATCCTCAACTCTTCTCCGCTATCTCAACGCCGGACAGTACGACGCGGCCGCCTGGCAGTTGCTCATCTGGGACCACGCCGGCCATCGCCAGATCGCTGCCCTCAAACTCCGCCGCGAAGCCGAATTCCGCCTCTGGGCTCCATCCTCAACCCAGAGAACTGCCGCATAAATCCCACAGCTGACCCGCCACAAAGGGCCAAACCGACCAACACGAAACGTTAATCTACTCATTTCAAAGACCTTAATGCTAACCGCATTAAGATGAGCATTTTACAATTAACATGCCTTTTTTCAGTAATTTAGAAGATTTACGAAGAACAGGAAGGAAGGGGGAGTCCCATGGATAGGCGAGAGAATTGGGCAATAGCAGCTTGGCGAACAGTTTCTCCAGCCGGCGGCTGTCAGCCAAATCCCTGCTTAACTGTTGATAAAAAATGGCTTATCAGCAACTGTATTCGTATCAGTATTTTACCAGCAACTCTTTTGTTTGTAGGACCTTACCAAAAAATCGCGAAAGCCGTCACCCTCGGTCCTCTCGTCCCAGTCTCTCCCCAACCTCGACCCGCTCGCCCGCCGCAAGATACCCCTTGCGGCGAAACCAGTCCTCCATTGCAGCTCGAAGCCTGTCCAGCGGTACACGGTTTCCAGCCTCCATCAACCCATCCGCCACCGGCAGCGTGTCATCGAAGACCGCGTCATTGGTGAAATTCCGCATGGCGAAATTATCAATCCACTTCAAAGGGCAGGGATGCCGTTGACCACCCGCATCAACCCGCTCAACCGACAACTTGCGTACAAACATGGCAATCACCCTGAACGATACCGGAGGAGACCGGCGCCCTGCCCGCACTTACTGCTTCTTAGCCGGAGCGACCTTCGTCTCTTTCTCCTGTTGCGCCTCGACCCTGAATCGCTGATAGTCGTAGTCGCGCTCGCGAAAGTGCTGCCGCAGATTCTTCAGCAGCAGAAGCCGCGCTTGTACCGTCCCTTCACCCCCGGTCGGCAGCCAGATCTCGCCGTTGACCTTCGCTTGATCGAAGCGGAAACTCGACCCCTTCTGCACCGTGGCGAGTATGCCCCCAACCATGCGGAAGTTGTCGATGAAGCTCACCTCGACGTGCGCCACCTGCCGGTCGGCTTCGTTAATCCAGATCGTACCCTGCAGTTTCTTTGAAGCATCCTCAGCCAGTCCGTGGGTCTTTGCATCCTTCCGGCCAACGAAGTCGAAAACAATGGTCGGATCCCCCCGGTACAGCTCTCTCCGCTCATTCCGTACGTCCATGATCTCGAGCAGCCGCGTCACGCTGATGCTCGGACCGTCCAGCGGCTTCTCGCGCGGCGTCTTCTCCGCCTTCTCCACCAGCTTGGTGACGCGCTCCGTCTCCTTCTGCTGATCATGCTCATCGAGCGGCTTCTCGTTCTGCTTCACCTTGCGTTCAATCACGTGGCCGTTGACGAAAAAATCGTTGTACTCGGAGCTTTCCGTCTTCTTCACCTGCCCGTACTCATCCACGTCCTGCACCACCTGGTAAGAGGTGTACGTGTAGTTCTCCCGGATGTGATCGAGCTGCTTCTGGTGTTCCTGCACCTCGCGCATCAACTGGTGTATGTCGGGCAAGGGAGACTGAACCGTCTGCGCCCCGGCAATGGCCGCCGACGCCAGCAAAACGGCGCAACCAGACAGTTGTAGATTACGAATGTGCATGCCATGCTTTGACGATTGGCGGTGAGTTGACACGGCACGCTGAGGAAGAATGGCTTACTCCGGATAATCTCTAAGGAGCGGTCTCCACAAAAAGTACCCGCTTCCCCGTTACTAGATGGTCGCATAAAAACGCCGGAGTGGGATTGCCCCCGGCTGTATGATTGCTTACCAACATAGAAAGCACATTTTTTGCATTTACGCGCGCAGCGGCGCGCCGGGAGAAAAACCACTATGTTTCGAGTCGTCATTCACTGGCTCTTGAGTGCAATCGCGCTGATGGTGGTCGCAAATATCGTTCCTGGTTTCTACATCAACGACATTCAGTCTGCTCTCTTGGCAGCCGTAGTCATCGGGGTACTGAATGCCACCCTCGGCTTCTTGCTCAAGGTCATCACGTTCCCCTTCGCGGTCTTCACAGCCGGACTCTTCCTGTTGGTCGTCAACGCGGCGATGATCATGCTCGCGTCGAAGTTCGTCGCGGGCTTCATTGTCTATGGGTGGATTCCCGCCCTCTGGGGAGCAGCCGTGCTCGCTCTCCTTGGCATGCTGATCCGGCTGGTCATGAAGGACGAATAGGCTCAGAGCGGCGAGAGATTCACGACGCCTATCGGGCGGTTGCGGTCTCTCCAGCGCTCTTCTTTACAGCAGCACGTTTGCCGTGCTTCGGAGGAACCACCGTGGTGCTTTGAGGCTCCGCCTTATCCTTCGCAGTCGCCGGTTTGGCAAGCACCGGCCCTTCGAGCGTCTGAGGAACCCGCTTCGCTCCCGCTGCACCGAAGCCGCCCCTTCCCCCATTTAATGGCAGCGGCCCGTAAACCGCGGTCGGCGATGTCGCCGGATGGATGTGTGAATAAACGCCCCACCCCCCGCCGCCAATCAGGAGAACGATTCCTGCAGCCGCAGCCGTGCGCATTCCTGCGCTCCGCATCCACGATCCGGTGACAGCGGACGAGAACGGCCATGCAATGACCCTGCCGCCACGAGGCGCGGAACGCAGTTCCCGCTTCATCCGCTCTTCCAGTCCATCGGGAGCGGGCAACGTGGCAATCAGGCGCAGCGTCGCCTCTTCCGCGAGAGCTCCACTACTTCGATCAAACTCGTTCTGACCTGGCGCGTTTTGGATTGACTGACTCATCGGATACTCCTCCGGTGGTGGAGCAACTCCGCTAGCAGGTTGCGCGCGCGAAAAAGTCGGGATCGCACGCTGGACTCGGTAACACCGAGCACTGTGGCTATCTCCACGCTCGAAAGCTCCTCGAACGCGGACAGCATCATCACTTCCCGTTCCCTTGCCGGCAGCTTTTCCACGCAGGCGAGCACGTGAGCATGGTGTTGTGCAGCCGCCGCCCGGTCCTCCGCGTTCAGCCCATCCGCTGGCAGCACTCGCGCAAGATCGGTTATGTCGTCCGTTTCAGGGCGCGTTCGCGATCGTCGCTTGCGGTCCAGCACGATGTTCCACACGATGCGGATAAGCCAGACGCGATGGTCTCTGATTTCACCGAGCGCCTCTCTATGGCGCAGTACCCGCAGGAAAGCTTCCTGTACGGCGTCTTCGGCGTCCGATTGGTTACGCAAAACAGAGAAGGCTACGCGATAGAGAGTGGTCGCGTACTGGTCGACCAATGCCGCCAGTGCCCTTTCCTCGGCGTGCTGGCGAGACTCATCACGCACGGCGCTCTCGACGATCTCCATCCAACCGGGAACTAGGATCTGGCTGGCGCTCATACAAACACCAGACGCAGCCGGGCCGGAAAGTGCTCATAGCCGCCAAAATCGGCGCTCGGCCGAACAACTCCGGCCCGAACCCATTCAAGCTCTTTTAAACCCTACTTGTTACCCGTAAGCTTCTGCGCGGCTATGGAACCGGCAGCTCCATCCTTGTCGGAATCCTTCAACTTGGCCCACAACGCCTTCGCCTGGGCCTCTTTACCCGTTGCAGCGTAAAGATCAGCCAGATTGAGCTGCGCCACCCCAGCCGTGACTGTCTCTGAAGGCTTTGCGATGATCTGGTTGTAGAGGTCGATAGCCTGCTGGTCGCGCCCCGTCTGATGATAGATCGAAGCCAGAGCGACCTTTGCGAGATTGGCGAGATTCCGGTTCCACGAGTCCGCGACCTTTTTCAGGTCACCTTCTGCCGCGGCAGTCTGGCCCAGTTCCTGCTCCGTGACGCCCGTGAAATACCGGGCTTTGCCGCCTTCTGAAAGCCATCCGTACTTGTCCGCAACCGCCTTGAATTGTTGATTCGCCGCTTTGGATCGTTCCGCCGCTGTGGCATAGGTGCCTGATTCAGCAGGGGCCCCCGGCAGCGCCAGCGGGGCGGTATAAGTATCCAGAGCCTGGCCCAGAGCCGTCTCGGCTGCACTCTCCTGCAGGTTCCAGATAACGAGAAATACAACACCGAGAACAAGAACCACCCCCGCAGAGATGGCCCAGCGCACCACATTGGAGCGGTGACCGGTCAGCCAGGTAAGGCTTGTTTTTGTGGCCTCGGCGAATTTGTCGCCCTTCAGGGCGTGGCGAGTCTGTGTATCCACTTCAGTCTTTTGTCCTTCGCTTCGATCGACTTGCAGGCGAATCCTTACGGATGAGAGCGCAACGACTGCAACCTTATTAGTTTATCAGTGGCCCGAGAACAGCGTCCACCAATCGTGACCATCGTCCTTGCCCTCATTCGGCCGGAACGATAGGCTAAGTGCATGTACGAAGACTTTCATGTCACCGAGCGCTGGACCGGCGAAGACCTGCACTGTAAGTGGAAAGCGAACATCGTGGCCATCGCCACCCGCCACGCCGACGCCGTCGACATACGCTTCGACGTGAATGATCGCCCCATGTGGATCGCCCTGCCCTGCACCGCATGGATCGAGCAGAAAAAGCGCTCCGGCAAAGTGATAACCGACCAACTTGCCGTTCAGATCGCGGGACGTCACCTTAAACAACTGATCGAGGAAGGCTACGATGCCAGCCGGGAAGTCTATACCGTCTCAGTACCCGAAGTTCTGGCCCATCTCGACGCCGTCGTTGAAGAAGGCAAACAGCAGCGCGGGCTCCCGGAGCTTCCTGTCGGAATAAACGCGCTCCCATAGCGCCCCTGGCCCGAATTCCGGCTTCGAAAGCAGCTGCGCTAGGAACAAGTTTTCCCTGTCCCTGCCTCACTCGTGCCGCAACGCCTTCATCGGCTGCACTGAGGCTGCCCTTCCCGCCGGAATCCACGTCGCAACGAATGCCACCGCAATCAGCACTGCCGCTCCCAGCGCAATCGTCGCTGGATCGTTGGGCCTCACTCCGTACAGCATCGAACGCACCAACTGCGAGCACCCCAGCGCTCCGCCAACGCCAACCGCTACACCCGCCAGCGTCAACCAGATACTCTCCCGCAGAATCATCCCGCGTACCTGCCTCGGCTGTGCGCCCAGCGCTAGCCGAATCCCGATCTCGTTCGTCCGTTGCGCAACGGTGTACGCCATAATTCCGTAAATCCCCACGCATGCCAAAGCCAGCGCCAGCACGCCGAAGCCAGTCGTCAGCGAAGCCAGCGCACGCTCGATCTGGAGCGTTGCATTGATCTGTTCACGCTGCGTTCGCACGTCCGTCACCGGCAGGTCGCGGTCGACAGATTGCACTGTACTGCGCAGCATCGGTGCAAGTGTGGCGGTGCTGAGCGTCGTGCGAAGTTGATATGTCATGCCGCTGATCTGCTTCTGCTGCACATACGGCAGGTAAAACTGCGGGGGCGCTCCCTCACGCAACGAGTCGTAATACGTGTCCGAGCAGATACCCACAATCCGGATCAGGTCGGCCTTCGGATCTCGATCATCACGGAACATCCGTCCAACTGGATTCGCGTTCGGAAAGCGCTTCTTTGCCAGCGCCTCGTTGATCACCGCAACTTTCTGAGAACTCGCCGTATCCTGAGACGCGAATCCGCGACCTGCGATAATCCTGATTCCCAGGGTCGCGAAAAAATCATTTCCTACCACGTTGACGTCTTCCGCCTGGCGCTTCCCTTTCTCAAATTTCTCGCCATCCGGCAGGAAATCCGAATTGCTCATCGACTCCGCAAGATAGGCCATCGACGCCGGCGAAGCATGCTGGACGCCCGGAAGTGCGGCAAAACGCTTCTCGAGTTCTTCATGCAACGCAACATCCTTCCCTGCGGGATACCGGGCCGAGGGCGGATTGATTTCGAACAAAACCAGATGGTTGGTATCGAAACCCACATCCTGCGAATTCAAGGCAGTCAGCGTTCGCAAAAATAATCCCGCTCCGACCACGAGCAGCGTTGAGAGCGCAATCTGTATTCCAACAAGTGCCTTCCCGCTTGCACCCCGTCGGCGGCGCGTTGTGGTCTGTGCGGCTTCCTTCAAACTGCTGGAAACTTCAGTCCGTGCGCCGAACCACGCCGGCGCCAGTCCAAATAAAACTCCCGTGATGAGAATGATGGCGGCTGCGCACGTAAATACCGCCCAGTCAAACGGAACCCGAACATTGGAGTTTTCCCAGGAATTCACCAACAGACTCGGAAGGACATTACGGGTCATATACCCGATCAGAAGCCCCCCGCATCCGCCAAACGTCGCCAGCAGCAGACTCTCGGTAAGCAACTGGCGTGCGATTCGCGCGCGGCCGGCTCCAAGCGCAATGCGTACGCTCATCTCGCGTTGTCTCTGCGATCCACGCGCCAGTAGAAGGTTCGCGATGTTCGCACATGCCAGCAGCAGTACCAGTCCGGTTAGTGCCTGAAGTACAACCATTGGCTTGCGGAACATACGATCCGCCCAGTGCAGCCCTCGGCTGCCATTCGCCAGTTGCAGGCGAGGAATTGTGTCCCCGTCCTTCACGGTAGCAAGCGACCGCACTGCGGCTTCGAATTGAAGGCCCAGCCCTTGCTCCGCCTCGCGCTCAGCCACACCCGGCTTCACACGGCCAACAATGTTCACCCACCAGAAGTCCGGATTGGAAAGATCCGACCCCTTTTCTCTGTTCCTCGTCAACAGTGGCTCCAGGCTGATGGGGACGAAAAGCTCCGGCGATTCCAGAACGTTTTTTGCACCGGTGAAGAGCGGCGGATTCACTCCGACGATCGTCAGCTTCTGCTGGTTCACCGTGATTGTCTGGCCCAGCACCGCGGCCGATCGTCCGAACTCCCGGCTCCACAGGCCATCACTGATGACAGCCACGTCACCCGAACCCGGTACTGCATCATCGGAAGGTTGAATTGCCCGCCCAAGCTGGGGACGAACTTCAAGAGTCTGGTAATAGTTCCCGGTTATCTCGGCAACCACGACTCTGCGGGCCGTCCCGCGAATTGTGGCATTCATGCTGTCTTCTTTGAAACCGGCAAGGCTCTGCATTCCTGCCGGATTCCGGCTCATCTCGCGATAAATCGGGTATGGGAACACACTGCTCGTCATTCCTCCACCCGGCGTATCATCGAAATCCCCCCACGCCGAATGCGCAACAACTTTGTCGTCTCCCGTCCAGCGCAACATTTTCAGCGCATCGGGATGAGGAATCGCCAGCCGGTCATACAAAAGAACCTTGGCAACCGAGAAGATCGCCGTATTTGCACCGATCGCCAGCGCCAGTGACCCAGCCGCAATCGCCGTAAAGCCCAGGTTCTTGCGCAGGATTCGTCCCGCATATCGTAGATCGGCAAGAAGCTCGTCCACCCAATGCAATCCAAGTGATGCCCGCATATCTTCCTTGTGCACCAGCGTAGAACCGAGCGCGATGCGGGCACGGCGGGCTGCCTCCTGCGGCGTTTGTCCGGCGCGAATCAAATCCTCGGTCAGCACTGCGACATGATGCTGGAGTTCGGCTTCCATCTCCCCTTCAAGCTGGCTTCGATTCGCCATCGCACGCATCGACGACCGCAGTTCTGCCCCTCTCCGCGCTACCCAACTCCAGATACTCATATGCTCTCCGGCGTCGTGCGAAGAATTCCCGCAATGATTCCGGCCATGCGATTCCACTTCTCGGTCTCAGCTTCCAATCGCTTGCGTCCCGAGGCCGACAGGCGATAGTACTTGGCCCGTCGATTGTTCTCGCTGTCGCCCCACTCGCTCAGGATGACTCCCTGATGCTCGAGCCGATAAAGAGCCGGATACAGTGACCCCTGTTGAATCTGGAGCTCCTCACCCGAAATCTGCTGAATCCGCAGCAAGACCCCATATCCGTGAAGCGGTCCCAGTGACACGGCCTTCAAAATCAACAGGTCCAGTGTTCCCTGCAACAAATCCATCTGCTTGTCGTCGTTTTTCGCAGGCAAAATGCTCTCTCCTCGATATCCTAGGAGAGAGCTTAATCACCTTCTCCTAGATTGTCAAGGAGAGTGAAGGGGTCTCCGGTATCCCGGCACCTATTGCTTATTCTTGGCGTTCTGCTCCTGCAGCCATTTATAGAGTGGCGCAAAATAATCGAGCATCGGCCGGGCATCCAGATGATCAGTCCCTGTCATCTCCTTCAGCGTCTCTTGCCACGGACGCGACTGACCTGCCTCCAGCATCTTTGCGAGTTTCTCGCCTGCAGACTTCGAGCCGTAAAAACTGCAGCGATTCAGCGGCCCTGCGTAACCGCTCGCGTCGCACATCGCCTTGTAGAACTGGAACTGATAGATCCGCGCCAGGAAGTAGCGTGCATACGGCACATTGGTCGGGATGTGATTCTTTGCTCCTGGATCGAATTCCGCTTCTGTTCGTTCCACGGGTGGCGCAATACCCTGATACTTCGCCCGCAGAGCCCACCACGCCTTGTTGTAATCGGCCGGCTTGATCTCCCCGGAGAACACCTGCCATCTCCACTTATCGAGCGCTAGTGCAAACGGCAGAAACGCTACCTTGTCGAGTGCAGTGCGTAGTTGCAGAGGAATATCCGCCTCCGCCGGCGGCTCCGTCGTCGTCAACCCTAGCGTCTTCAGGTATGCCGGCGTGATCGACAGAGCGATCGAATCTCCAATCGCCTCGTGGAATCCGTCGTTCGCACCATTACGGAAAATGTACGGCTGCTTGTTATACGCACGCTGGTAAAAGTTATGCCCCAGCTCGTGATGGACCGTGGTGAAGTAGTCCGCATTCACCTCGATGCACATCTTCACTCGCAAGTCATCTACCGCATTCACATCCCACGCAGACGCATGACACACAACCTCGCGATCCCTGGGATGCACGAACTGCGAACGCTCCCAGAATGTCCCCGGCAGCGGGGCAAATCCCAGCGACTTAAAAAAGTCTTCGCCGTAGTGAACCATGTCCCGGCCCGCAGCCAACGAGGCAGCATGTCCACGATCTGAAGTGAGATCTGTGCTCGCATCAAAGGCCGGAGCCGCAGCTGAGTCCTTCTGCGCAATCTGCTTCTTCAGCGCCGATTCCAGATCCACCGGCTTGAACTGTGAAAGTTTCGGATCCGTGGGCGCAACAATGTCATAAATGTTGCCCCATTCCTGTGCCCACATATTCCCGAGTAGCTGCGCCGGTATCAATCCGTCCGGCCGCTCCGCAGCTTTTCCGTACTTCGCAATCAACCGGCCGCGAACGTAATCGCGCAATTCTCGGTAGAGCGGCTCAAGCTGGGCCCATGCATGTTCAATCTCCGTGGAAAATTCCCCCGGAGTCATGTCGTACCCCGCGCGCCAGAACTCCCCGGTATCGTGAAAACCCATCTCCTTCGCGCCCGTATTCTGCAGCTCAATATATCGTTCATATTTGCTGCGCATGGGTGCGCCGATCGCGTGCCACCCCACCCAGAGCCTGGTCAGCTCCTCGGGGTCGGTCGAATGCGCCATAACATTCGAGATCGCATCGATACCCATGCACTTGGCGTCTGGTCCTGGCGTCTGTCCCGCTGGAGTGTCCGCGCAGTACTTGCCCTTCCCGTACATGCCCGTAAGCTGAGCCGCGAGCTGAGTCTGCTCTGTCAACAGCTCCGGTTCCTTTGGTGCAGCGGTCGCGTTAAGCTGCAGCAGCTTCATCTGCCTGCGAAGCTCGCCCGGCAGCTCCACCTTGTCCCAACGATGGCTTTCTTCCACCAGTTGCAGAATGCGCCCTGTAACCTGGCCATTAATCAGCGCGGCCGTGGCCTCGGTATCATCCGTGATATCCGTTTCAGCAATCCATTGAGCACGAGATGCATTCGCGTTCAGCTTCAGGAGCTCGGCATTGGCGCCATCGATGAATGCCCTTGCTCCGGCAACGGTCGCCTGATTTTCGCCTGCCGTGCTCTGGGCTAGCCCTAGGGAGGAAGAAATCGCAAAAACAACAAGAGTTGGAATCCAATGCGCACGCATGTTCGGCAGTATAAAAGCTTTGACATGCCCGAGGATGTATCGGCACCGGCCGCGCCGGAAATTTCTGGAACAAGGCGTCTCTCGGAGCCGTCGAGTACTGCTCTAACGTCAGTCTCACAGAGGCCACGTCCATCGCAGCCAATTCCCGACGGGCCGGATCGGGCGTTAAACCTCATCACACGCAATCACCGTTCATCCCAAAACCCGCGGATTCTCTCCACTTAATATGAGAAACTTGCACCCAACGATGCGAGCGGGAGTTGCCCCGTGAACCCCAATCGCGAGTGCACGCGAGGTAGCCTTGAGCCTGGTCAGAGACCTGCAATTTTCCATTCGCCAACTGCGCCGAAGCAAAATGTTCGCCGTCATTGCGATCATCACACTGGCACTCGGCATCGGGTGCAACACCGCAATCTTCAGCGTCTTCTACAGTGTCCTTCTTCGCCCGCTCCCCTTCCACGATCCCGACCGCATCGTGATTGTCTCTGAGCGAGCAAAGGATTTCCCCATCCTCTCGGTCACCTGGCAAAACCTCCGCGACTGGGAAACCCAGAGCACGTCCTTTGAAGAATTCGGCGCCACACGTGTCTTCACCATGGCCCTCACCGGCAACGGTGACCCGGAGCAGATCCCCGCCCAGATGGTTAGCGGCAACCTTCTCCACTTGCTCGGCGTGAATGTCATCGCAGGTCGCTCCATCACCGCTGCCGACGACCAGCCTTCTTCCGCCGCCGTAGCCCTCCTCGGCTACGGCCTCTGGCAACGAAAATACAGCGGATCGCCTGACGTGATCGGCCAATCCATCACTCTCGATCGCCAGAGCTACACCATCATCGGCATCCTCCCCAAGACATACGAGCTACTACAGCAATCACCCGACATCGCCGTCGCCATGGGCCCCTGGGCAGCAAAACTGCCCGACGACCGCTCCTGGCATCCAGGGATCATTGCGATCGCGCGTCTCAAACCTTCCGTCACCCTTGCGCAGGCGCGCGCCGAGATGAGCACCATCGCTCGCCGTCTCTATGAGAAATACCCCGACACCAACATCGCACTTGATGCCGTCGTCAACCCCATGCACGAGCAGCTCGTCAGCCAGGCTCGTCCTGCCCTCCTGACCCTGCTCGGAGCCGTGATCTTCGTCCTTCTCATCGCCTGCGGCAACATTGCCAATCTCATGCTTACCCGTGCCACCGCGCGGCGACGCGAGCTCTCCATCCGCATCTCCCTCGGCGCATCCGACTGGCAGATCATCCGCCAGCTCATCATCGAAGGCCTGCTGCTCTCGCTAACTGGCGCCATCGCCGGCATCGCCCTCGCCTATGCGCTCCTGCCTTCACTCATCCGCCTCGCTGGAACATCCCTGCCCGCAAACGCTAACGTCCACATCGATGTCCATGTCCTGCTCTTTACCGCGATTCTCTCCATCTGCGCCGGAGTCTTCTTCGGCGTTGCACCCGCAGGGCACGTTCGCATCGCCGATCTTCGCGCCATCCTGAATGAAAGCGAACGCGCCGGCGTCGGCAAACAAGCCCGTACCTTGCGCAACATCCTCGTCGTCTCCGAAATCTCCCTGGCACTGCTTCTGCTCATGGGCGCTGGACTCTTCGTCCGCAGCCTCAGTCGCCTCTCCGCCGTGAGCCTCGGCTTCTCCGACGACCACATCCTCGTCGCCGACCTCCAGGTTCCACCGCCATCCGCCGCCCCCGCCGACGCCCACCGCAACATGGACTTCTACGACAACACCCTCCGCGAACTTCACTCGCTCCCCGGCGTCCACTCTGTCGCGGCGGCTTCGTTCCTTCCCGTCAGCGGACAGGGTTCCGTCATTCACTTCAACATTCAGGGTCGCCCGCCGCGCAATGGCTCCGAGTACATCATGGCCAACTACCGCACGGTCAGCTCCGAATACTTCCAGACTCTCCGCATTCCTCTCCTGCAGGGCCGCTGGATCGAGAACACCGATCGCGAAAACACCCCGCCCATCGTCGTCATCAACGAGGCGATGGCCAGGACCTACTTCCCCAATGAGTCGCCTCTGGGCAAAAAGATGCAGATCGGCGCGACACCTGACAAAGATGTTCCCTGGATGATGATCGTCGGCGTGGTCGGTAACGTGAAGCAGTCTCTCGTCACCGACATGCCCACCGAGTTCTACGTGCCCTACCGACAGGCCAACGAAGTCCTGCCCGTCCGCATCATGTCCGTCGTCTTGCGCACCGAAGTCGACCCGCGAGCCCTCATCCCCGATCTCCGCACCACCATACATCGGGTCAATCCCAATCAGCCCGTCGTCAAAATCCGCACCATGGAAGACAACGTTTCGCAGAACTTCGCCCAGCCACGCTTCCGAACTCTCCTTCTCGTCGTCTTTGCGGCAATCGCGCTCCTCATCGCCGCCGTCGGCGTCTACGGCGTCATGGCCTACGCCACCGTTCAGAGGGCCGGAGAAATGGCCATCCGCATGGCTCTCGGCTGCAGTATCGAGCAGGTTTTCATGCTTGTGGTTCGCGACGGACTCCGCCTCACGCTGATCGGCATCGCCGTCGGAACAGCCTTCGGCCTCGCTCTCGGCCGCTGGCTCAAATCGCTCCTCTTCGGCATCTCGGCCACGGACGCACCCACACTGGCTGGCGCCATCTTCGTCGTCCTCATCGCCGGCATCGCGGCTACGCTAATCCCCGCCCGACGCGCCTCCCGCCTGGAAATCGCCACCATGATGCGCGAAAACTAAGCACGAGTTATCGGAGGATCTGTGGCTATTAGTTGGCCGCCGAATGCTGCCCAAGTGATTCAAGCAGTTGTTGAGCAGATCTCGATCCGCTTCGAATGGCCTCATGGAGCCAGTACTCAGCCACGGAGCGATCCTTAGGTACCCCATTCGCACCGTTCAACGCGTAACGTCCGAGCACAAAACGAGGAGCCGAATCGTGATGATCGCGGACATTGCGGTAGATTGCGAGCGTACGCCGGTACGTTTCTTCATCGTTTGAAGCTCTCTTTTCAAATGCGAATGCTTCGCGAAGTTGCACGTCGGGGTCGTCCTGGTCCATTGCTCTGATCTCCGACGGCGACGGATTCCGGAGCGGATCATCTTGCGTGTAATAAGCGCCAAAGCGAACACGAGTGTCGACTAATTCTTGATAAGCCTTATTGGCAGCGACTTTCTGCTCTTCAGTCATGCCCTTGGTCATAGCCGCAAGCAGATGGCTTTCAAGAGCACCGACACGAGCCCAGGCAACAGCGTCATATCCACTGAAATCATGCGCTCGCGCATCATTCAACGCTTCTACGTAGAAATGTTGCGCCAAGTCAATGTTATAGGCTGCTGCACGTTTGCAATAGCGCAGCCACATCTTCTCGTCCGGGAGAAGATCTTCTTGACCGATCTTGTACTCTACTGCGATTTGATACTCCTTTTGCCCCAATAGTTCTTGCGCGATCATGCGAGCCCACTCGAGGTTCTGTCTCCGGCCCATCGAATCGTCACCTGCGCTGTATATGCCGTCAATCACAAAATTGCCCAACTCGAGTTGCGCACGACGCTCCTCACCCTGTCTCAGCTTCAGCAAACGCAGATAATACCCGGCCGCTTTCGCGTAGTAATTTGCCGACTTGGGCTTGTCTGTTTGGGCGGCCGCTTTGTACGCTTCACCGAGTTCAAAAATATCGTGCGGCCTTCCGGCAGCAATATACCACCGCTCGACAGCATTTAAATCCGTCGGAAAGTATTCGTGAGCATGAAACATGCCCACCATAGCCTTCCTCTCAGCATCGGTTGCGCCAATCTGAAACATCTCCTCAGCCTTTGCGAAGTTCTGAGAAACGCCAAGACCTTGCATGTAAGCCAAACCAAGCTCCCAGGCTGCGTCCTTGTCGCCTTTGGCTAAGAGTTCTAGGTTCACCTTTGCGATGTCAGCATCGCTCAATGGCTCGTGCATCGTCACCCAAAAAGTCATCTTCGCCGGCGATACGCCATACGTTGTCTTGACGAACGGAGCCTGCGATGCAGCCATGATCGGAAAAGCCCCGCATAGAATTCCTGCGCAGATGAATCTGGCGGTCATGCCAGCTTGAATCATGGGTAGAACTTTATCAAATAGGCATGGGAAGCAGGGATGGGGATCATCCCCCCAAACCTTGCGGCAGGGGAAAATGCTCTGCCCCAACGGCAACTTAAAGGATCCAGATTAGTTATCGGTTCGCCCCAGGCCGCAACCTAAGAAACATCGAAACCCCAACCGGATTCGTTCCGTAAATAGGCTGCAGCGGTTTCCCCACTCCATACAAAGTAACCTGCGCCCCGATTGCGGTCGATAGATGGCGCCAGGCGGGAAGATCCCGATCGTATCCAACGGTGTATGCCTGAACGTGCGTGAGCGGCTCTTCCTGAAACCCCGGCGGAAGCGGTTGTTCGCCCAACAGGAGTTCATTGGTTCGCCCCGCGTTCTCAATCCGCGTCCATGCGTAATTCCGCGACATGAACCTCAAAGTCGACTCGAGCAGATAGCTGTTCTCCTTGGAGTCATCAGGTATCGACCGCGTCCGGCCCCAAAGCAAGGTACTCGCCCAGTTGCCATGCGCAACCGGACGGTTGTACATCACCGAAGCAGTCGTCCGCGCTTGGTCTTCCGATGGGAACAGTGCCTCAGGGCTCGTGATCCGCGCGTACGAGACCTGCCCGCTCCAATTTTGCCCGGGTTGCACCGTCAGCCGCGTCGCCCACGAATCAATCTTTCCCTGGTCAATGTTCCAGCGATCTTCATCGGGTTCGCGCCCGTGAAAGCCCCCGCCTTCGACACGAACAATACCGCGTGCGTAGCCAAGAGTCACCACGTCATTCGCAATGTGAGTCGAATCCTGTTGATGATGACCGAGCGTTCCCACCGGATTCTCCGAAGCAGATGCGCGGTGCGGGTAAGCCGTGGGCCCGATAGCGGGATCGCCGACCGGCGCAACGTAGAAACTCAGCAGTTGGCGCTCGCCGAGATGCAAATCATAAAGAACAGCGAGTTCCATGAAAAAGTCATGCGGATGCTGCCCATCGGCAATCGGAATCCCATAGGCGGTCTCGCCCTGCTGGAACAGCAAAGGATAACGCTCCGATGTGACCGTTGCCGGCTCGAGGCTGAACATCGCTCGCGCCGTAAACTGCCCCGGCCCGAGTTCCCGCTCCGCCATGGGCATGAACCAGTTGGTGGAGAAGAATTTGTCCCCGCCGCGCGGGCTCGTCTGCTGGGTATCCACCACAAATGCATTGAAGTGAAACATCAGCATCCAGTCACCTTTCATGCTCATGAGCATGGGCCTGGGAGTCGAGTTTGGCTCGGCGCTGGTGCCTGATCCCGCGTGATTCTCAATCGCCTCAACGAAAGACTTCGGCTGCATCTGATCCATCAGCCGCGTCATCCCGGCATCCATCCCGTTCATCGAGTGCGAGGTCGACTGCCCGGAGTTCTGCGATTTAGCAAATGTGGAGCAAACGAAAATCAAAATCAGCGGAACCATAGCGAGTCGGAAGCGCATTCGGCCTTTCATTTGTAGTGCACCGTTGATCGTGGCATGCGTGCGAGAACCAGTTCTTGATTAGATGTCTCCCCCAAAAACAAAAACGCCCTGCCGCAATGGCAGGGCGTTTCTGATATTAATGCCGGCGATCACCTAATCTCCCACACAGTCGCCCGTGCAGTACCATCGGCCCAGCGAGGCTTAACTTCCGTGTTCGAGATGGGAACGGGTGATCCCTCGCAGTATGGTCACCGGCAAACTTGGCTGGCGCTTGGCGGGCTGGTTTACCCGCAGTAATCGCGACGTCTGCATTGCTCCGGTTTAGTTCCTCCGGGCCCGCACAGGAACGCGACTGCAATCTGGCGCCAAAAAATCTGCTCAGCCTTAAACTGATTGACACGAAATTGATTGGTGATACAAGGCTTGTAAGAAGAACGTCCGCGAATAACTATACTGCGCGGAGTTAATTCTATGGACAAGCCGAACGGGCGATTAGTACTGGTAAGCTGCACGCATTACTGCGCTTCTACCTCCAGCCTATCAACCAGGTGGTCTTCCTGGGCCCTTCGGGGAGATCTCATCTTGGAGCGTGCTTCCCGCTTATATGCATTCAGCGGTTATCACAACCGAACTTCGCTACCCAGCCGTGCCCTTGGCAGGACAACTGGAACACAAGAGGTTCGTTCATCCCGGTCCTCTCGTACTAAGGACAACCCTCCTCAAATCTCCTACGCCCACAGCAGATAGGGACCGAACTGTCTCGCGACGTTCTGAACCCAGCTCACGTACCGCTTTAATAGGCGAACAGCCTAACCCTTGGAACCTTCTACAGCTCCAGGATGCGATGAGCCGACATCGAGGTGCCAAACCATTGCGTCGATATGAACTCTTGGCAATGATCAGCCTGTTATCCCCGGCGTACCTTTTATCCGTTGAGCGATGGCCCTTCCATACAGAACCACCGGATCACTAAGGCCTGCTTTCGCACCTGCTCGACTTGTAGGTCTCACAGTTAACCACTCTTATGCCTTTGCACTCGACGACTGATTTCCAAACAGTCTGAGAGTAGCTTCGCGCGCCTCCGTTACAATTTAGGAGGCGACCGCCCCAGTCAAACTACCCGCCTAACTATGTCCCTCTCCCGGATCACGGGAGGAGGTTAGAATCACAGCACTCGCAGGATGGTATCTCACCGTTGGCTCCACCAAGTCCGAGAACCTGGTATCAAAGCCTCCCATCTATCCTGCGCAGCGAGAACCGTAACTCACAGTTAAGGTGTAGTAAAGGTGCACGGGGTCTTTCCGTCTAGCTGCGGGTAACCGGCATCTTCACCGGTACTACAAGTTCGCCGAGCAACTCGTTAAGACAGTCGTACGATCGTTACGCCATTCGTGCAGGTCGGAACTTACCCGACAAGGAATTTCGCTACCTTAGGACCGTTATAGTTACGGCCGCCGTTCACCGGGGCTTCAATTCAAAGCTTCGCTTGCGCTAACCTCTCCTTTTAACCTTCCGGCACCGGGCAGGCGTCAGCCCCTATACGTCGTTTTCGACTTAGCAGAGACCTGTGTTTTTGTTAAACAGTCGCCGTACGCGCTTCACTGCGGCCCACTTGCGTGGGCGCTCCTTCTCCCGAAGTTACGGAGCCAATTTGCCGAGTTCCTTAACGAGCTTTCACTCGAGCGCCTTTGGATATTCTCCTCGTCTACCTGTGTCGGTTTGGGGTACGGTTCCCTTTGTTCTCCTTAGAGGTTTTTCTCGGCAGCGTGAAATCAGCATCGTAAGCCCCATTCGGGACTGTGTAATACCTCACTGTTAATGACCCAACGGATTTGCCTATCGAGTCCAGCTTACGTACCACAACCGCAATAGCCATAGTGCGGCATGCTTATCCTTCTGCGTCACCCCATCGTAATAACGAACATTGGGAGGAACGGAATATTAACCGTCTGTCCATCAGCTACGCCTTTCGGCCTCACCTTAGGGACCGCCTAACCCTGAGCGGATTAACCTTCCTCAGGAAACCTTAGACTTTCGGCGCGGAGGGTTCTCACCTCCGTTATCGCTACTTATGCCGGCAGGGTCTCTTCGCAACGCTCCATCAGTCTTCTCAGTCTGACTTCAACGCTGTTGAGAATGCTCTCCTACCACGCGCACCTTAAGGTGCGCATCCGCTGCTTCGGTGTACAGTTTTAGCCCCGTTGTATTGTCGGCACCGGACCGCTTGACCAGTGAGCTATTACGCTTTCTTTAAAGGATGGCTGCTTCTAAGCCAACCTCCTGGCTGTCTGAGCGTTCCGACTTCCTTTCCCACTTAACTGTAACTTGGGGACCTTAGCAGGCGGTCTGGGCTGTTTCCCTCTCGACGATGAGGCTTAGCCCCCACCGTCTGACTCCCGGATATGTTGTCACTGGCATTCGCAGTTTGGTTGGATTCAGTAAGCCGGAAAGCCCCCTAGTCCATCCATCTCTCTACCACCAGTGCAATTCGTCCGAGGCTAGCCCTAAAGCTATTTCGGAGAGAACGAGCTATCACGGAATTTGATTAGCCTTTCACCCCTACCCACAGCTCATCCGAGCTTTTTTCAACAAACACCGGTTCGGTCCTCCAGTGGGTGTTACCCCACCTTCAACCTGGCCATGGGTAGATCATCCCGCTTCGCGTCTATTCCTGCCAACTGAACGCCCTGTTCAGACTCGCTTTCGCTTCGGCTCGCTTACGCTTAACCTTGCTGACAAGAATAACTAGCCGGCTCATTATGCAATAGGCACGCGGTCAGGCATTTCCTTGCGGACATAGCCCTCCCACTGCTTGTAGGCACACGGTTTCAGGTACTTTGCACTCCCCTCGACGGGGTTCTTTTCGCCTTTCCCTCACGGTACTGGTTCACTATCGGTCAGAGACTAGTATTTAGCCTTGCGGAATGGTCTCCGCGGATTCAAGCAGGGTTTCACGTGCCCCGCCTTACTCAGGTATCCGCTTCGAGTCTGGACTCTTTTCGCCTACGCGCCTGTCACGCTCTATGGCTCCCCTTTCCAGAGGATTCGGCTAAAAGCCAGATTGGTAACTCTACTGTTGCGGACCCTACAACCCCCGAAGCACCGAAATGCTACGGGTTTGGGCTGTTCCGATTTCGCTCGCCACTACTTTCGGAATCGAGGTTTCTTTCTTTTCCTTCAGGTACTGAGATGGTTCACTTCCCTGAGTTCGCTCTAGCCTGCCTATGTATTCAGCAGGTAGTTCCTAGGGTTTGCCTAGGAGGGTTTCCCCATTCGGAAATCTCCGGTTATAACGCCTGTGTGCGGCTCACCGAAGCTTATCGCAGCTTGCCACGTCCTTCATCGCCTGTCTCTGCCAAGGCATCCACCGTGCGCCCTTAGTAGCTTGACCATAGAATTAACTCCAGCGCAGGGAGCTGAATCACTTCAGTCCTGTCTCAAGTTATTCCCAGTTATTCGCCTTGAGAGTAACTCGACCGCATTCACATGCGTTCCAGTTACAACTCCTAAAGACACTCTTCTTACTTGAACACTTGCCTGAATCATCTCTGATTCATTGCTTGTGCTCGGCCTTGTATGTATACGCCCTTGGAAACTTTTGCTGCAGACCTGTGCGCCTCACGGCGGACACGCAGCTTTCCAATTGCGTTACCCAATCAATTTCGTTGTCAAACATCCAAACCCTACTCTTTCGCCGAGTCGGGCCAGCCCTGGGGCTGTTGAAACCTGTCCGCCAACCTCCCGAAGGAGCCTGGCAAACCTGCTTCGAGATTGAAGTCTCTTCTAAAAATGAAGTAGGCTCCGATCTCGCAGCAGCTAAATCAGACTTGGTGGAGCTGACCGGGATCGAACCGGTGACCCCCTGCTTGCAAAGCAGGTGCTCTCCCAGCTGAGCTACAGCCCCACGTAGGGTGCGGCTAAGATGGTGGGCCTGGGTAGAGTCGAACTACCGACCTCACCCTTATCAGGGGTGCGCTCTAACCAACTGAGCTACAGGCCCGCGTTGCGCGCTCCCCCGCCGATGAACGCCGGCGGCTCGCCCAAATCTCATTCAGTGCTAAGGCCCGCGATCGCTCGCTCTCGCGCAGCTTTCACAGGCCCAAATGGGTTTCGAGGACAAAGGTTGAACATGCTGAGCAGCTACGCTGCTCATGACTATCGCAAGATGTGCGCCAGGTAAAAGAAGGCTTGTATCGTATTTTCTGCCCCGCCAACTAATCAGCAGGACAGAATGGATGGTCACTTATCCGATCGCCGAAGCGACTCCGCTATCGCGGAAGGAATAAGCGCGCCACCGTTTCTCTTTTAGAAAGGAGGTGATCCAGCCGCAGGTTCTCCTACGGCTACCTTGTTACGACTTCACCCCAATCATGAATTACACCTTGGGCGGCTGCCTCTCTTGCGAGTTGGCTCACCGACTTCTAGTGCAACCCACTTTCGTGATGTGACGGGCGGTGTGTACAAGGCCCGGGAACGTATTCACCGCGGCGTTCTGATCCGCGATTACTAGCGATTCCAGCTTCATGGAGTCGAGTTGCAGACTCCAATCCGAACTGAGGCCGGCTTTTTCCGATTAGCTCCCCCTCACGGGTTTGCGACGGTTTGTACCGGCCATTGTAGCACGTGTGTAGCCCTGGACATAAAGGCCATGAGGACTTGACGTCATCCCCACCTTCCTCCCCGTTATCCGAGGCGGTTTCGTCAGAGTGCTCAACTAAATGGTAGCAACTGAAGATAAGGGTTGCGCTCGTTGCGGGACTTAACCCAACATCTCACGACACGAGCTGACGACAGCCATGCAGCACCTATATACAGGTCCCTTGCGGGACGCCGATGTTTCCACCGGATTCCTGTACATTTCGAGCCCAGGTAAGGTTCTTCGCGTTGCGTCGAATTAAACCACATGCTCCACCGCTTGTGCGGGCCCCCGTCAATTCCTTTGAGTTTCAGCCTTGCGACCGTACTCCCCAGGCGGACTGCTTAACGCGTTAGCTACGGCACGGCGGGATTGGGTACCCGTCACACCAAGCAGTCATCGTTTAGGGCTAGGACTACCAGGGTATCTAATCCTGTTTGCTCCCCTAGCTTTCGTGCATCAGCGTCAGTTATGGTCCAGTGAGCCGCTTTCGCCACAGGTGTTCCTCCTGATATCTACGCATTTCACCGCTACACCAGGAATTCCACTCACCTCTCCCATACTCAAGCCCGGCAGTTTCCGATGCAGACTATGAGTTGAGCCCATAGATTTCACATCAGACTTACCAAACCGCCTACGCACCCTTTACGCCCAATAATTCCGAACAACGCTCGCCCCCCTCGTATTACCGCGGCTGCTGGCACGAAGTTAGCCGGGGCTTCTTCTTCCGGTACCGTCATAATCGTCCCGATCGAAAGGAGTTTACGTCCCGAAGGACTTCATCCTCCACGCGGCGTTGCTGCGTCAGGGTTTCCCCCATTGCGCAAAATTCCCCACTGCTGCCTCCCGTAGGAGTCTGGACCGTGTTTCAGTTCCAGTGTGTCCGTGCGCCCTCTCAGGCCGGATACCGATCATCGTCTTGGTAGGCCATTACCCTGCCAACTAACTAATCGGCCGCGACCCCCTCCAGAAGCGAATTGCTCCTTTGACCCTTAGGTGTTATGCGGTATTAGCTAAGGTTTCCCTCAGTTATCCCCCACTCCTGGGTAGGTTAGTCACGTGTTACTCACCCGTGCGCCACTTTACTCATGGATTGCTCCACTTTCTCGTTCGACTTGCATGTGTTAGGCACGCCGCCAGCGTTGATTCTGAGCCAGGATCAAACTCTCGTTTGAAACCTAGTTGTCGTCTCCTCCGACGGAGGTCGGAAAGAGATCGACTCGTCCGCGCATCACTGCGCAGAACGTCTTTCTTACCTTGTGAGATGATCAAGCCAAACCTGATCGATTCTCACGACTGGCACGTTCAACCTTATTGTCAAAGATCCTTATGACTGACCGCCTGAGCGGGGTCGCTTGGATCGAGGCCCGGACTGTGACGTCAGGGTTGTCCTCGAACTTATTGCGCTTTGCCAATTTCACGCTCTACAGCGGCTATAGGCATTTTTGCGCGAACCTTCTAAACCTATCGAAGTTCCGATGTCGTGTCAAGCCGTAATTCCGTGGGAATCAAGGCTGTAACTACTCATCTACAGCAGGCAGGTTTTCCTGCCTATTCGATCGACGTGACGGCGAACATTTCTCGCCGCAGAAGGTCGCACTGCGCAAAATTTCAAACATCGACCAGCGAATAAATCGCCCCGCGCATTTCGCGCGCACAAGAGGACTCGCCTCCTGGGTCATGCAATGGGTTTGTTCTCTGCGGGATTCCCTACAGGGGTCGAAGTGCGCCTAACGCTACCTCATCCAACCCTACGAACCGGCTTCCCACTTCCCACTCGGGGCAGGCCACATAGGCCACCGGGAGGCTCCACTGCTCATCTGCAACTTTTTAAGAATAGCACAAGCTACTCTCTCGTGCAAATCGCGAAACCGGCTGATTCCATGCGCCGTTTCGCGACTTCCTGAGAATAACAACCACCCGCCCATCGTGCAACCCTTCCCGCCTGTGGAAAGGCTCCCATTTCTGTGGGAATCTCCTCAGAGCTCCTGCGCGCGGCAGACCACTCTCAAATTGGCGCCGTCTCGCTCATTTGCTTAAAATCGCTTGGAATCAACGATTTGCGACTTAAAAGACGACCAACTGCAGGCGCCGTCTTCCCGCTCACCGCCAGGCGGAACAGAACTGTATTTTTGGCAGAACGTGAGAAAAGATGATGCTCTCCGTGACTCAGCAACTTGAATCCGAATCTGTCAGCAAGCCACCTCAGGGTCCGATGGCTATAAAAGCTGATGTGCTGCCCCGTGGAAACCGCGTAATACCACCAATTCGGAGGCGAAGGAGGAGGATCAGGCAGGGGCAGTGTCGAGACAAGGAGATTCTCCCCATAGGTCATCAGGGAATGAAATTCATCCAGTGGGTGCGCAAAATGCTCCAGTACTTCATACGCCGTCACGAGATCGTACTGCTTCCCTTCAACGTGCTCAAATCCGCGAGCAAACTTGTTCTCCGCATAACCATCGCACCAGCGAAAATCGAAACCGCGGTCCCGCATCATTCGAACGAGCGTTCCGTGTCCGCCGGCAAAATCTAGATACCTGGTACTGGACGGAAACAACAACGAAATGATGGCTGCAGTGAAATCTGCATTGTGCAGGTTCCGAATCATGATTCCGACGTCCAGCGAAGCGATTGCTGAAGAATAAGCTTCGCTTAGCCAGAACGGCTCTTCCGTCTGAACAAAGCCGCACAACCGGCATCGAAAATACTGGACTTTGTACTTTGCCAGAATCACGGCCTCCCCAAATGGGTCTGCCACGCTGGCGCAGATACGACATTGCATTTGCGCACCTTTCAAGGTCATCTATTTACACGGATGCACCGCACGGGTAAAGAGCAAAGTTTGACGCATAAAACTCCTGCCAATCTTCCTTTACTGCTTGGAAATGATTCCGAGATCCGTCAATCCATTCACAAAAAACTGCATAGCCAGTGCTACCAGCAACAATCCCATGATTCTCACCAGTATCCGGATTCCTGTTTCTCCCATCACCGACCTCACACGGCCCGCTCCCGCCAACACTAAATAGCTGACGAAACAGGTGATGGCAATCGAGCCAAGAATCGCCCCCATCTGCCAATGAAAGAGCCTTGGAACCGGTCCCACCAGAACCATCACCGACGAAATCGCTCCCGGCCCCGCCAGCATAGGTATTCCCAGCGGCACGATTCCAGCATCCTCCTTTGCGGCGCCCTCCTCGGTGTCCCCGTGAGCTTCTTGCGTAGGCGAGCGCTTCGCCTCCAGCATGTCCAGCCCGATCAGCAGCAGGATCAGACCGCCCGCGATCTCAAACGCCGGCAGCGTAATCCCGAACATCCTGAAGATGAACTGTCCCGCCAGCGCAAAGCTGGTCAGCACAATGAAACACGTAATTGCCGCTTTTCGCGCCATCCGTTTGCGGCGTGCCGCATCTACGCTCTCCGTGATGGCCAGAAACGACGGAATCGCCGCAAACGGATCCACGAGAAAGAAGATCGAACTGAGTGCCAGCACAGAAAATCGCACCAGCGCCGCATTGCGGATTTCATTGAGCGCGGAGGTAGCCGGGTTGGTCCAGTCGTACATGAGCTTCCTTTGCGGAATCAATATGCATGGAACTCTAAGGCTTCCACTCACAGATGCAATCGTCGCTCAGAGCACATTGAATGTCTTGATCTTGCGATGCCCGTGCGAGTCTTCGACCTCTGCGTTGCCTTCTCGCATCACCAGCCGCGTATGGCAACCCGCCTCGCGCGCCGGATCCAGCTCCCGCACTGCGTCCGAGAAAAACATGATCTCCCGCGGATCGCAGTTCATCGCGCTCGCGATCGATCCATAGCTCTCTTTGGCCATCTTCGGCCCGGTCCGCGTATCGAAATACCCCGAGATCAGCGGCGTCAGATCGCCAAAGTTCGAGTGCCGCAGCAATAACAATTGCGCCGCAACCGAACCCGAAGAATAGATCGCGACTTGTGCTGCTGTCGACCACCGCTCCAGCGCCCCCGGAACATCCTCGAACAGCGTGCCCACCAATTCGCCCCGCTCGAAGCCCCCTTTCCAGATGCGTCCCTGCAGGCTCTTCAACGCGGTCGATTTCCGGTCACGATCCATCAGCCAATTGAGATATGGAATTGCCTCATCCCAGTAATCCGCGTTGCCAAATTTCGGCGCGGCCGCATCCGTCTCCGCCGCGTTCTCCTCTGCCAGCGCAGTCAGATCGCTCAAAATCCCGGGTTCGCCCGCATGCGTCTGCAGGTAGCGCTCAAAGTGTGCGCGCGCGTAAGGAAAAAGCTGCTCATACACCAGCGATAGCGGCGCGATCGTTCCTTCAACATCCAGGAGAAAAAGCTTCGGCGGCTTGGGTTTGCTCATAGGCGAATGCCAGTCTCTGCTCGCGAACCCAGATATCGAGGTCCGAAACACAACGGCTGGTAGTCTTTTTCCGTGCCAGATTCTGTGTAGTGGGGAGCCCAACCGGAGGTCTCCTGAAACCAGCGAATCGCGCGAATGCGCCGGTCCTCGCAGAGCGTAAACCAGTGCGTGGTGTCGCGCGGCACACGAAGCATATCCCCCGGCCCGACCTCAACCGACGCAACCCGACCCTTGATATTCAAAAAGAAAATTCCGCGCCCCGCCAGGATGAACCGCACCTCGTCCTCCGAATGCGTATGCTCCTTGTCGAACTTCGCCAGCATCGCATCCAGATTAGGGGTGGCCGGATTCACGTCGATCACATCAGCCGTTACATACCCGCCGCGCCGCTTCATTTCATCGATCTCCGCCGCATACGCGGAAAGCACATCCTCAGCCGACGCATCGGCGCCCACGCGATCCAGACTCCACCGCTCGTAATCAATCCCAAGCGCCGCAAGCTCGCCGCGAATCACCGCTTCGTTCTCAAATTTCTGATCAGTTTCAGGGAAGCGAAGAACTGCCATGACTTGCACTCCTTCTCGTCTACTAGAAGACTGGGTGCCCCTTGTCTCGGTTCCAAAACATGAGATTTAAATTCCGCTTGTCACCGCCGCCCCTCCACCTCGAACAGAAACTCGAGTGCCTCCAGGTGACGACGCGCTTCAGCCACGGATTCACCCCAAGTATAAAGCCCGTGTCGGCTCAACAAAACCCCATGCGCTTCGCCATTCTCCTGTAATACGGCCTTCAACTTCGCCGCCAGCGACGCATAATCCTGCGTGTTCGCGATGATCGGCACGCGTTCCTCATGCTCATGCGTCGCTACACCCGCAAGCCCCTTCAGCAACTCGTAGCCGCGCAGCGCAACAAACCCCTCGCCCTCAAATCTCCCCGACAGCAGCGTGTTCCACACCGAGTGCACATGCAGGATCGCCCGGGCATGCACCCGCTCCCGATAAATCACCGTATGCAGGCTGGTCTCTGCAGAAGGCCGTCCCTTCCCGCCCAGCACCGCCCCGTCCATGTCGATCTCCAGCAAATCCTCCGGCGTCAGGGCACCCTTGTCCAGACCGGTTGCCGTGATATAGATACGACTTCCCCAGCGCACACTGAAGTTGCCGCTCGTCGCTGGAACCCAGCCGCGCGCATAACACTCCCGCGCCACCGCGCAGAGTCCTTCAATCTCTCTTTGAAGCGATTCCTGATCAGTCAGCCGCGTCTCGGGGACCATACGTGAATGCAGTGTAGCAATCAGATTCCCTCCGGATAGCTTCGCCCGGCACTCCGCTATAGTGGAGTGCAACCCCAGTCATTCCCGAGGTCCTCTGAACAATGTCATCGCGCTCTCACCGGTTTCTCTCAGCGGCCTTGCTAATCTCCGCGATCAGTCTGTGGATCGCCCCTTCGAGCGCGCAATCGCACCCTCACTCCGCCACCACCGAGCATCTTCAGCTGGGCCAATCCGCGATCCCCCTCTACGGCCCATGGAAATTCTCCGTCGGCGACTCGCCCCTCAATCCGGCCACTGGACAGCCCCTCTGGGCCGATCCCGGCTTCGACGACTCGCAGTGGGAAGACATGGACCTCACACCCGAATCAGGAGCCCTGAATCCCATAAGCGGCGTCTCCGGCTACGTTCCCGGCTGGACTGCGCGCGGACACGCCGGATACTGGGGCTTCGCCTGGTATCGCCTGCGCGTTCAGATCGATTCCAGTGCCGGCGCACAGCTCGCCATCGCCGGTCCCCAGATCGATGATGCATATCAGTTCTTCGACAATGGCACCATGGTCGGCCACTTTGGCGATTTCGCCTCCAATCCCCCTCAGATCTACTACGCGCAACCAGTCATGATCCCCCTGCTGCCATCACAGAATGGAACCCGTCTCCTCGCCGTTCGCGTGTGGATGCAGCCTTCCACTCTCTACCAGGGAAGCACTGTCGGGGGCATCGTGTCCGCGCCGACCATTGGGGAGACCAGCACCATCGCCCTCGTGCAGCACTTGCATGTGGACGAGATCACGCGCGCCTACCTCTGGCAGCCCATCGAGGCCCTGCTTCTCGGTCTGCTCGGCCTGCTTGCCCTCAGCCTATCTCTGTTCGACCGCTCCGACCGCGTCTACCTCTGGATCGGCGGCCTCCTTCTCTTGGCCGCCATCGACGCCACATCCGGATCATTCGCAACATGGTCCACACTCATCCATGCCCGGTACGACGTAATCTCACACGACTTCGTTCTCTTCGCACTTGAGTACGCCGGCTGGGTCATGATCTGGCGTGTCTGGTTCCGTCAGCGACGGCCCGCATGGTTGCCCTGGGCACTCATTCCTTTGACTGTCGCCCTCGGCATCTCCCAGGCGCTCGCCGAAAACTTCTTCCCCGCGCTTGCCGCATCGCAATTCACCACCATCGGCCATTCGGTCTCCCTCCTCGTCCGCCTCTTGTTGGCCAGTTTTCTCCTGCTCATCGTTGTTCAAGCCATAAGAGATCAAGGCGTCGAAGGCTGGCTCGCGTTGCCACCGGTATTGCTGGCAAGTTCAGCGGAGTTCTCCCACGAGTTGAAACAACTCGGCCTCCCAGTCGCATGGTTTCCATTCGGCATTCAGATGAATCTCGCTGTCGCATCTCGATTGCTTCTGGTTATGGTGCTCACCATCCTTCTCCTTCGCCGCCTTATCCTTTCGATCCGTCGCCAGCGCCTCATGGCCCTGGATTTCAAGCAGGCGCAGGAAGTCCAGCGCGTCATTCTTCCCCAAACGCACACCAGCATCCCCGGCATCGAAATTGAGAGTGAATATCGCCCAGCCCGTCAGGTCGGCGGCGACTTCTTCCAGATCATCCCCCATCCGACAGACGGCACCGTGCTCATCGTCGTCGGAGATGTGGCCGGAAAAGGGCTCCAGGCAGGCATGCTTGTCGCGCTCCTCATCGGTGCAATCCGCAGCACCGCCGAAAACACCACGGAACCACTCGCCATGCTTCAGGCGCTGAATCGCCGGCTGCTGGGCCGCGGTGAAGCCTACGCCACTTGCCTCGCCATCAGAATCTCTCCGCAAGGCCAGATCACGCTTGCCAACGCCGGACACCTGCCCCCCTATCTCAACGGCGAACAAGTTGCTATGGAGGGCGCGCTTCCCCTCGGCGTCATGGAAGGTGCCGAGTTCTCGGTCACCCACCTTCAGCTCAATTCAAAAGACAACCTGTTCATCACCACCGACGGTCTCGCCGAAGCAATGAATCCCGAAGGTCAGCTCTTCGGATTCGCCCGCGTGCAGGAGCTCGTCAAGGCCGGCAAAACCGCCTCCGACATCGCAGACACCATCCAGCTCTACGGCCAGGAAGACGATATCAGCATCGTCTCTCTCACCCGCACTCCCGCAATCGCCTGAACGACTCACCGCACTTCATGACCGAGCAAATCCCGATCCCTTACTCCAATCAAATACAACAACCCATCCAGCCCCAGCGCTGAAATCGCCTGCGGAGCACTCTGCCGCACCAGCGGTTTCGCGCGATACGCGATCCCCATCCCCGCCACCTTCAGCATCGGAATATCGTTCGCGCCATCCCCCACCGCCACCACCTGCTCCAGCGAAATATCCTCGCGCTTCGCAATCTCGCCCAGCAGCGCCGCCTTCCGCTCGCCATTCACAATCGGAGGCATCACGCGCCCCGTCACCACCCCGTCCACGATCTCCAGCTCATTCGCGAACACGTAATCGATCCCCAGCCGCTCTTTCAGATGATTCGCAAAAAACGTAAACCCGCCCGAGAGAATCGCCGTCTTGTAACCCAGCATCCGCAGCGTGCGAATCAGCCTCTCCGCACCGTCCGCCATCGGAATCGCATCCACCAGCGAATACACCCGCTCCGCCGCCAACCCTTTCAGCAGCGCCACGCGCCGCGTGAAGCTTTCATCAAACTTCAACTCCCCGCGCATCGCCGCTTCCGTAATCTGCGAAACCCGTTCACCCACTCCGGCCATCTTCGCCAGCTCGTCAATCACTTCGCCCTGGATCAGCGTTGAATCCATATCGAACGCAAACAGCCGCCGATTCCTTCGGAAGATGCTCTCTCGCTGAAACGCAACATCGATCGAAAGCTCTTGCGCCGCTAGCAAGAAAATCCCCCCGCATCGCGGCTTCGCGCTCGCCCGCGCCGCTCACCGCCAGCTCCACGCAAGCATTCGCCGCAGGATCATCCGGCGATAGCTCCCCCGATAGCCGGTCGATCCGGTCCACATTCATCGCATGCGCCGAGACGATCTTCGTCACGCGCGCCAGTTCGGCCGCTCCAATCGACCGTCCCAGAATCGTCACGATGAAATGCTGATGATGCAGCCCGCGCATCCAGTGCTCGAGCGCATCCGACCGCACAGCGGAAAACCGCACCTGAAGATTGAGCACATGGGCCCGCTCCGTCAGCTCGGCCTTCAGCGGACCCAGACTGCTCTGCGCCCCCAGCCGGATCAGGATCCCAAGCGAAAGGGCCTCATGCACCACCGCCTGCCCGATATCCAAAACCACAATGGGATGCCGTGCCAGCGCACCGGTCAGTTCACAGGTCAATCCAGGCCTGTCGTGCCCCGAAAAATGAATAAGAATTGTCTTGCCGGGATCTGTTGAGGACATGCTCTCTTGAATATAGGGGACTGTCATTGCCCAGCCGAATTCCTTGTCAATCCCCTGTCTTTCGCGGCCATCGTTCTACAATCATTCCTTGCTCACCGCACTCCAGCGCGAACAAATCTCCGTAATCCTTGTCTCTCCGCGCAATCCCCTCAACATCGGCGCGGTCGCCCGGGCCATGGCCAACTTCGGCTTCTCCCGCCTCACCGTCGTCGCTCCCTACGAGCCGCATTGGCGCGAAGCCCGCTCCGCCGTAGGTTCCACCGAACTGCTGCACTTCGCACAAGAGTCCCCGACTCTCGCTGAAGCTGTCCGTGATTGCGCCCTCGTCCTTGGCACCGGCACCCTCACCCATCGCAAGCCCGAGCAGCCAGTCGTGAGCCTTCATCAACTTGCCCCGGTCGTCAATGAACACCTGCCGCGCGGGGGGAAGATCGCTATGGTCTTCGGGCCGGAGAAGCACGGCCTGACCCGCACCGACCTGTCCTATTGCCACGCCCTTGTTGAGATTCCAACCGACCAGCGCCAGCCATCCATGAACCTTGGACAGGCCGTTGCGCTTTGCCTCTACGAGCTCTCAGTGAGGGCGGGCAACGATGAAACGCCCCCAGCCCCAGGCGCGGCTGCACCCTCCGAACCCGTCTCGGAACAGATCGAGGTTTTGGCCGACCTCATCGAAGAGGTCATGGTCTCGGCGGACTACTCGCCCAACAACATGCGTCGGGCCAACCGGCACGATTTGCGGCTCATGCTTCGCCGTCTCCACCTGAATATCCCCGATCACCGCCGCATCCTTGGCCTCTTTCGCAGAATATCGTGGCAATTGCGGAGAATCCGTAACGTTACGAATTGAATCCTCAACAAGTTACGGCTCCCGGACATCCTTTCCAAAGGAAAATACAATCTTCATATATAGGGTGAAAGGTGCTGGATGCGCAGACTGATCGACGTTCTCCGTATCGCGACAGAAATAGCATTGGTGTGGTGCTCCTTGCCGCGAGCATGCCCGCCCTTGGCCAGTCCCCTACTCCTCAGCAGACTGATCCGCCCACCCCCGCAACTTCATCGGCCGCCCCAACGCCTCAATCGCCTGCATCGGCAGCGCCCGCCGATGACAGCGCCTCGGTCCACGCGGACACCGAAGCAAACAAGAATCCCGTTCTCATTGCTGGTGCGTTCTCCATCAAAACTATAGGCGGAGAAATTAAGGAAGAAGATCTCAAGCAGCTTCTCGTCGGCAAAGCGCTCTATCTCCGCGCCGGCTACCAGGATAATAACCTCGAATTTGATGAATTGGGCCGCCTCACCGGGCATTCGCCGAAAGGCTCTTTTACGCTGAGCCAGATCCAGGTCAACAAGATCAAGCTCTCCAGGCGCAAGCTGGAACTGGAAGGCGACCGCTATGGCCTGCACTTCCTCGGTGCCGCGCCTTTCGAAGATCCCACCAAGGCCACCGACCGGGTAAAGATCACGCCGAAGAAGAAGACCGTGCGCATCTCGTTCGATCGCGAACAGGTCGAAAAACCGAAAAAAGAAAAGCACAAACACAAACACAAGAATCAGGACGAGGCGGATTCAAAGGCCTCCGGCAAACCCTCAACGGACCCTGACGCTCCCTTCTCCGCCGCTCCAGCGGAGAAACCCGCTGATCACAAAAATTCAGACAAGACGACCAAAACCACCGATCCCTCTCATGCATCCCAGTTGCTGCTCACGGCTATCGATACTGTCCTTTCCCGCGGAATCGACGACCGGATGATTGCAGCGATGCCGGACTTCTGGAAGCTCTACTACAAGGCTGCGGCAGAAAAAACAGACTACCGGCCCACTGAAACGGGAGTCTTTTTCCAGAACGCCGTCGATCAAAAGGCAAGATTGATCTCCGCTTTGGATGCTCCCTCCAACGAGTTCGCGCAGTCGAACGGCGTCGCTGGCATGGCGCTCTATCACGCAGTCGTAGGCATGGACGGCAAAGTCGAACAGGTTGTCGCTGGACGCCCGATAGGCTTCGGGCTCGATGAAAACGCCGAACAGACCATCCGCAAAGCTGCCTTCCAGCCCGCGACCAAGGACGGCAAGCCAGTGCCCGTCGCCATCGACCTCGTCGTCTCTTTCCGGATCTTTTCCAAACGAACATCGCAAATGACTGCCAATGAGGCGAAGGCTTCAGACGACAAGCCGGCACTTCCCGGCCCTTACACGTTGAGCGCACTTAAGCAGAACCAGGCTTCTCAGCAGAACCAGCCTGCTCCCCAGGATCAGGCAGCGCAACCTACCAAAACCCCTCAATAAATCACCACGTTTGACCCATCTCACGGGCCAGCGGAGTCGGAGTTCGTTACTCGCGAACCGGTTCCCATAGCTCAATCCGATTGCCCTCCGGATCCCATATCCACGCAAATCGGCCGTATGGATAATCCTCGCGATTCGGATCGATCTTCACGTCAGCTTTCGCAAGCTGCTCAAGCAATTCATCCAGATTGTCCACTCGAAAATTGATCATTGCCTGCTGCTTGCCTTCGCCGAAATACTTCGTGCTTTCCGGAAAATGCGCAAACACCGTCATCCCCATCGATTCCGGACCATCGAAAGCCAGCGACCCTCCATCCTGGGACGGAATGCCAAGATACTGCGCATACCAGGCAGATAGCTTCTTCGGATCGCTCGACTTCAGGAATACCCCGCCCACTCCAACCGCCTTGGCCATCGCTTACCCCTCTTGTTGAATGATCTGTTCGAGCTTTTTCTTATGTTTGGATTGCCGCCCCGTACGAGGCTTGTCCTCTACCACGCGCACGGGTTTGGGCTGGCCTACACGTTCTCGCGCGTTGGCCTTCACGGCCTTGATCGCCGAGAACCTATCTACCTTGCGTTTCGCCATAACAGGAACAGTATGAAGCACTCAGCCCCCCAAGACCAGAGAACGCAATCAAGTACCTCGTCCTCGAACTGCGCAACATCATCGCGTCCTGCGATTGGAAAGGGTACTATGAAGTAGTTCAGGCCGGAGCGGAAGCGTCTGAATCTTATTTCGAAGGCTCTGTCGCGGAGATTTCCCACGACGGGGCTTTTTCGCTGAGTGGAGATGCGAGCCAGATGGAAGAACGGGATTTTTTCAATGAGACCACCGAAACACGGACGCACAACCTGATCTGCCCCAAATGCGGCCAGGCCGGCGAATACAAGGTCACCTGGGTAGTCCGGCGAAAGCGCCCCCAACTCCCTCGCCACGCCGACGAACGCGATCGGGCAAAATTTGCCAAGGCCCAGTCCTATATGGTCCGGCGCGATGACAAGCTTTCTTGCATGAATATGCGGTGCCGCAAGCCGTTCGAGATTACAGGTCTGCAGTCGCTCGCTTTCCTGAGCGAATAATCCTGCAACTGCGCTCGGCTCGGACCTCTCCATCGTCTGCTTTCTCCGCCATCGCACGCGCTTTTCATCCCGTTGCAATTGGCGGCATCGTTTGCGGGATTCGCTGCACTCCACTGGCATCCCGCCTGCGTCATGTGATTGAATCAAAACTGTGATCAGCCCCTGGGCCGTTGGCCAAATCAGGGCTCGTGAGGAGACTCGAATTTAATGGCTAATTCCCTTCTTCCCCCTGAAGAACGCAACCTTACTCCTGACCAGGTGGAGGCGCTCGATAAACGGCGCGAGTGGGGACACACGCTCCTTGTAATCGCCTGCCAGTTCGCCGTCATCGCCACAGTTTTGCTGTTGTGGGTCGGACAGGACCTGACTTACTCTCCAGGATGGATTCATCCAATGGCTTACTACTTTGTGATCGCCGTTGGATTGGTCGCTGTTCTCGGAGTGACGGGATTGGTCCTGCGCTCGGGCACGCCCCGAATTGACTGATCCCACTCAGAGCATTTGAGTTGCATCAAACCGGAGCCGGCCATTGCGTCGGCTCTTGCCGTTACCGGCCCTGCACGCACCCGGAAAACGGTATAGCCTGAAAGTGTGTCGATGGCGATCCCTTCCCCAATCACGTCTGCCCCAGATCAGCCAGATTCTCGCGATCGATCCTTCGAGCGGGAAGTGAAATCCGGCCGCCTGACAGACAGCCACGGACGAGTAATTCACGATCTGCGCGTCTCCATCACCGATCGCTGCAATTACAAATGCATCTATTGCCGCACAGGGCAGCAAGGCGCTCAATACCCGGAGCTGGGAATCGATGAATATCTCAGCCTCATTAAGCTCTTTGTCGGCCTCGGCATCGAAAAAGTCCGCCTCACCGGTGGCGAGCCGCTCTTGCGAAACGGCCTCATCGACCTGATTGAAGAACTGGCAAAGCTCCGCACTCTCGCTGGCGAACCGCTGGATCTCGCCCTCACCACCAATGGCCACCTCCTCGACAAACTGGCCGGACCCCTCAAATCCGCTGGCCTCAACCGCGTGACCGTTAGCATGGATGCCGTAGACGCGCCCACCTTCGAGCGCATTACAAGGGTCCCAGGCAGCTTCGAAAAAGTTCTCGCCGGAGTCCGCGCCGCAAAAGCGGCGGGTTTGACTCCACTGAAGATTAACTGCGTGCTCCTCCGCGGATTTAACGACAACGAAATAGAAGGCTTTGCCCGCTTCGCCCGCGAAGAAGACGTGGTCGTTCGATTCATCGAGTTCATGCCCCTCGAAGAAGACCGCCTATGGACTCCCGAAATCGTCGTCACGCTCAAAGAGATTGTCGACCGCATCGGCCGCGAGATGCCGCTCGTCCCATTGCCTCCGCGCGACCCTGGCGAGACTGCACGCCGCTATACCTTCGCCGATGGCGTCGGTGAAATCGGCATTATTGCTCCCGTAAGCCAAGCATTCTGTGGAGCTTGTAGCCGCGTACGTCTCACCTCCGACGGCAAGATCCGTACCTGCCTCTTCTCCCAGGTCGAACATGACCTCTATGGGCGTATGCGGGCCGGGGAAAGCGAGATCCGCCTTGTCCGAGTACATCGTGCGCACCGTGCAGGGCAAGGAAGCCCGCCATCACATCGGTGAGCCCGCCTTCCTCAAACCCTCACGTTCCATGGTCCACATCGGCGGGTAAGAACTTCGCGGATGCTAACTCGGTTCGTGCCTCTAAGTTCTTATTTCTGAGTCACTAACTCCTATCCTCGCTTGTTATTCCCTACTCCCTGCTCCCTATTCCCTGCCCTTTCCCGTAACTTTAGTACAGGTCCCCATGGACGAAAGATATCCCACATTCGTAATTTGAACATTCCCGTGTGACAGAATTGCACAGCGGGCGAAATTGCCCTCTCCCCGTAGTCATGACCCAATCGACCGAGAATCGCATCCCCCTCGACGACTTGATGGTCTTCCATCAGCTGGCCCGCTCGTTGAACTCCAGTCTCGATCTGGATACCATCCTCCGCACCATCCTCGAACAGATGGAACGGCTCATCACGGCCGACATGTGGACCCTCCTGATGATGAACGATTCCAGGCGGGAACTCTATTACGCCCTCGCGGCGGGCAATGGCGAGAATGCGCTCCGCGACCTCCGCGTCCGTGTCGGAGAAGGCATCGCCGGCTGGGTCGCTCAGCACGGCGAGACCCTCATCGTCCCCGAATCCCAGGAAGACGACCCCCGCCTTCAGGAAACCATTGCCCCTGATCGAATCGTTCGCTCCGTCATCGCCATGCCCCTGCGCGGACGCAAGGGCGTGCAGGGCGTCATCGAGATTCTGAACCCTCGCGCCAGCCAGATGAGCGACTACACTATCGCCTTCCTTCACATCCTCTGCGATCACGCCGCAATCGCCATTGAGAATGCCCACGATGTCGCCCGCATCCAGCAACTCACCATCACCGACGACACCACCGGCCTCTTCAACGTTCGACATCTCTACAACGTCCTGGAACAGGAAGTCGATCACGGCATTCGCCTCGACAAGCCCGTCAGCCTCGCCTTCATCGATCTCGACCGCTTCAAGCTTGTAAACGATGCGCACGGTCATCTCATTGGCAGCGAACTGCTTGGACGCGTTGGCACGCGACTGAAAGGACTCGCTCGCCCCAAAGATATGTGCTTCCGCTATGGCGGAGACGAGTTTGTCATCGTGATGCCGGAGACCCCCCAGTCGGAGGCCTTGCTCGCAGCCACCGAGTTGCACCAGGAACTCATCCACACCCGCTTCTACATGAGCAGCGGCCTCGAGCTCACTGCGAGTGCCAGCGTGGGCCTCGCCACCTGCCCGCCAGAAAAAGCCGTTCACGCTATCATCGGCGCTGCCGACGCTCGCATGTACGCCGTAAAAAGCAATGGCCGCGGTAAAGTCCGCGGCGCCTGAAGAACCTACCTAGTCCCTAGTCCCTAGTCCCTGGTCCCATGGCTCTGGTCTCTGATCTCTGGTCTCTGATCTTGAGTCCCTGGTCCCTAGTCCCTAGTCCCTGCTCTCCGGCCCTTCATCCCTTGTCTTGTTTCTCCGCCAGCTCTTCCATCTGCCTCCGCCAGTCCAGCGAGTCCACGAACGCCCTCGACTCCCGCCAGTTCGCCTCGACAATCACATGAAGTTCCAGAAAAACCCGCGTGCCCAGCAATGACTCGATCTGTTTCCGCGCGCCTGTCCCGATCTCCTTCAGCTTTGCTCCGCCCTTGCCGATCAGAATCGCCTTCTGCCCATCGCGCTCGCAGTAGATCGCCGCTGCGATCCGCGTCAATGGCAACTTTGCATTCTTCCTTTGCGGCGCTTCCGCCGGCGGCTCCTCAAACTGCTCAATCACCACCGCTGACGCGTAAGGAACCTCCTCGCCCGTCTCCACCAGGATCCGCTCGCGAATCAGTTCCGCCACCATGAACCGCATTGGCTGATCCGTGTACTGATCCTTCGGGTAAAAACGCTCTCCCGCGGGCAATGCGTCCACAATCTTCCGCACCAGGATCTCCAGTCCGTCCTTCTTCCGCGCGCTTACCGGAATCACCGCCGCAAAGCTGTACTGCTTCGTCAGCGTCTCAATCAACGGCAGAAGCACATCCTTCGCAACAAGATCGATTTTCGTCAGAACAAGGAACACCGGGCAATCCAAACCCTTGATCAGCGAAAACAGAAACTCATCCTCGCTCGCCCAGTTGGAAGACTTATGCTGATGTGCCTGCGCTGGCTCCCCGGCCGCCTCAAGCTGCACCCGGCGGCTCGCATCAATCAACACCAGCACCACGTCCCGTGTCTCCAGCGCCTCATGCACCTCCTGCAGCATCCGCCGGTCGAGCTGCGACGCAGGCTTGTGCACCCCGGGCGTGTCGACGAAAACAATCTGCGCCGCCGGATGCTTCCCCTTCTTCGCCGCAACCTCGACAACCCCTGCGATCCTGTTCCGGGTAGTCTGCGGCTTAGGCGTAACGATCGCGACCTTCTCGCCCGTCAGCGCATTCAGCAGCGTGCTCTTCCCCGCATTCGGCCGACCCAGTATGGCAACAAATCCAGATTTCAATTCAATCGCTCCTGCACAGGTTCCTGCCGCTTGTCATTCCTCTATTCCCTATTCCCTATTCCCTGTTCGTTACTCCCTGTTCCCTGCCTTCACGGCAAAGCCGTCGCCTCTTCATGCGCAGGCGGGTAGATCCGCAGTCGGTCCACGCGCCGGTCCGTCGATGCCACCACCTGGATACGCAATCCGCTCCGTTCCAGCAGCACAACCTCACCGGGCAATGGAATACGGCCTTCAATCTCACTCACCAACCCGCCTAGCGTGGTCGCCTCGTACTCGCCGTCCACCCCGACCGCATCGCCCAGAAGCTTCGGCAGCTCACCCACGGGAAAGTCGCCCGGAACCACCCACACTCCCCCGGGTTCGCGTTGCGGATCTTCGATGTGCCCATCCTTCTCGTGCTCATCGCGAATATCGCCAACAATCTCCTCCAGCAGGTCCTCGATCGTCACCAGTCCCGCCACCCCGCCATACTCATCGATCACAATCCGCATATGCTGCTTTTCGCGCTGCATCTCCCGCAGCAGTTCGTAGCCCCGCTTCGTTTCAGGCACGAAAACTGCGGGATGTTGAATGCTCGCCACCGTCCGCGATTGCGCTTCCTCATCCGCGATCTGCAACAGATCATGCGCAAAAGCAATTCCTGTGATCGAATCCAGCGTCCGGTCATACACCGGCACGCGCGAGTAGTTATGCTCCTTCAACAGTTCGAGAAACTGCTCCAGCGTGATCGATTGCTGCACCGCAAAGATCTGTGGCCGCGGCGTCATCACTTCCCGCACCAGCTTGTCGCCAAATTCCACCGCCGAGCGCACCAGGTCGCGATCGCTCTCAGAAAGAATTCCCTCTTCCTCGCCCGCCTCCAGCAGCGACTCAACATCCGGAGCCTGCTCTTCCGACACCACCGTCGGCGTTTCCGCCAGCGCGGCAAGCGAAAAGAAGAATCGGATCGCCGCCGTAATCGGTGTCATCAGCCAAAGCAACAGCCGAATCGGCCACACCAGTCGCGCTGCCCACCGCCCTTTCGTCTGCGTAAAAAGCAGGTCCGGCAGGATCTGGTTGCAGAACACAACCGCCAGCACCACCACCAGCACCGCCTGCGCAATCTCCGCGTACGTCGGACGCGCAGCGTGGGGAGCCCTGTCGAACAACACCGCGCCGATCGCCAGAGCGAACACGCCTAGCGTCAGTTGCTGCAGAACGGACGCGCATAATGCGGCATGTTCCCGCGTAAGCCCGATCAGGGGCTCAACTTTCTCTTCCCACTCGTCGAGATTGTCCTGCACTTCCCGCGGCAGGATCTTGCCGAATTCCGAATACAGCCTGCTGATGTACGCAGCAAACGTATCGATCAGCGCCACAAGCACTAGAAGCGAAATCGTCGTCCAGCTCATGCGCGCCGCCTTTCGTAAATTCCCGGCCCCGCCGACTCCATCTTGAGATGCAACAAAAATTCAGCTACGTGAATCGGTGCTTCGGCCTCGTTGAAACACGAAGCGTCAGGCCACGATGTCACAGTCTGCCGAAAAACCCTGCCGGAATGGCACGAAGCGTCAGGGCACGACTTTAGTCGTGCCGTCAATGCCATCAACGAACCGGGGGCTTTAGCCCCTGAGGGAATACACGTCATCTTCTACCCTCATCCTGTGCGGTGGCCCGTTCAATCAATCCCTCCGGCAACCCGAGCTTCGACCTGAGCCTTCCCTCGCGCCGCGCCATCTCGCCGCTATCCGTCTCGTGATCAAACCCCGCAAGATGCAGCAGCCCATGCAACATCAGAATTTTGATCTCCACTCTCAGCGCATGCCCCAGCACGTCTGCCTGCTTGCGAGCCGTATGTACGCTGATGGCCAGATCGCCTGCCGCCCTCGTCTTCTCTGGCTCCGCGGCAGGAAACGACAGCACATCCGTCGCCTTGTCCTTGCCCCGAAACTGCCGGTTCAGTCGCCGTATCGCCTTATCTGTTGTCAGCAACACAGTAACCTGCCCCCGCAGTTTCACCGCCGATTGCGCATCGCGCAAAAAACCGTGCCAGTATGCGCGCGGACGGAAGGCGATGGCTTCGGGGAATAGCCCTTCGGGAGGGCGCGGCTGACCTCAGCTTCGTGGGCTTGGATCGGTCAGACTCCAGGTCTGGGTCTAAAAAGATCATCGTGCGCGAAACCGGAAATGTTCAACGGCCCCGTGTCCTATCCATTTTACGCGAACAGCAGATTCGCACCTTGTCCATTCGCCAGTTCAGGCTGATTGGAGCACAGTCGCCACTTTCGCCCACAACACGACGGCGTACTCTACGCCCTTCTTCGAACCTGCGCTTTGCCAGACACTGGATTGAAATTCAGAAGGACCTCAGATTCGTCCTATCGCAGACTGAACATTTCGGTCCATTTCTAATGAGGAGGCGAAGAAACGGCATGGTTCCGTATGCCGACAAACCGCCCGAAACAATGAAACGCGCATTGACCCTGTACAATTCAAGCCATCCGTTAAAAACAGCGAGGCTCAGGAGCAAGTTCATATGTCCTCAACAATGGCGCTTGGTGCGCCCGCATTGGACGCACAGGAAAGCAGTGCTCGATACATTCCAAAAAGTGTGGCAATTAAGGACAGCTTATTCTTGTTCGGTATCTCTCTCCTTTCCGGTCTTTCGTACCTGGGTCGGCTAGGTTTCTATTCTGACGATTGGTTATCCTTGGCATATTTTTCTGGTGTTAAAGACCAGTCGCTAGGCGGCTTATTGCGTGCCATGCCGTTCCATTGGTATCGCGCGCGTCCCCTCCAGATGCTTTATCTGACTTTGTCCTACGCCAATTTCAGGCTCCATCCGCTGCCCTACCACCTGACCAACACCTTGGTACTGGCGGGCATAGCTGTCTTGTTCTATGCCACACTCCGCGAACTTGAACTGCCTCATAGCATCACTCTGACGGTGCCGTTGGTCTATGCACTTCTCCCTCACTTCGCCACGGACCGATTCTGGATAGCAGCACACCAAGCTGTTTTCAGCCAGGCATTCTTTTTTCTGGGTTTGTATGCTGCCCTCAGAGCAGTGCGATGCGGCCGCGGGTGCGCTTTGTGCCTGAAAATCGTGAGCATCCTCTCTTTCTCTTGCGCCATGCTGTCGTACGAAGTGATCATCGGTCTGCTTCCGTTGTCTTTCCTGCTCATCGGTTATCGCATGTACACAAAGCGCAACGGCAACAAGCCCCATACCTTGATTTTTCCCGGCCTGGGATACTTTCTCATTGCTGCCGCCTGCTTGGGATTGACCCTTGTTTACAAGGTACGAGTGTCGGAACGCGCCAGCTTTAAGGCGTCGTCGACGCATTTCGGCGACCTGGTCCGGGATCTGGTGGGAAAAACGATCAGGTTCAACATGTTTCGTTACGGGGCACGCCTGCCGCGGGCCACTTTCGAGTTGTACCGGTTTTCTGGGGCAGGTGTATGGCTGGCAGTTATTGCCGGGGTTATTGCGATTTCGGTTCTACTGTACCTGAACTGGACATTTAGAAGCGTCGCAATCTGCCTTACTCAGCAGGAATGGGGCACTGTGCTTGTTCGCCGCTGGATTCGTAGTGTTCGTGCTTGATTTCTTGCCCCTTATTACGCTGGTGGGTAACGAACTCTCTTTCACCACCGACGGCATCAGCAACCGGGTAATTATTGCGGCTGCGACTGGAACGGCGTGTGTTCTCGTTGGCGGCACAATGTTGCTGATACGCGTCGTTGTACCTGCCAAGCTGCAATCGCTATCGTTCTGTGGCGCAATTGCAGCCATATCTATGATGAATTTCGTTTGCATTGCGAGTTACGCTGAATGTTGGGCCAAAGCATACATTCAGCAACGTGAGATTGTTTCGGAAGTTCGCAAGAATGTCGATCTCGCCCCAGGCAGCACCCTGCTAATCGATGGTTTTTGCCGATATGTCGGGCCGGCACCTGTGATCGAAGGCTTTTATGACGCCCGCAGTCTGCTCCAAGTCGCCTATGCCGATCAGACACTAAAAGGTGACGTGGTATCCCCTTACCTGGAGGCCGGCGAGGACGCTATCAAAACCACCATCTGGGAAAACCAGGTGAGCCGGTACCCCTATGGCAAGAGTCTCTGGCTCCATAACGTACGACGGAACATCACCCTTCAGCTGACAGACAGTCTCGTGGCTCGCAACTACTTTCTGACCATGAATCCAGATCAAAATAGCGGATGCCCAGCGGGAACAGCAGGATTTGGCTCACCTATCCCTGGAATTGCCCCACGCGCCCCGATAGTACCGGGTTACAACCCAAAGCTCCTTCCCGAGCATTGAGCATACCAACGGTTTGAGTCCACGCCTTGTGTGTCCGAGAGACTTGCGATGCTTGTCAGATGGAGTTCTTGTTGAGCATCAGCAGCGGCTTGCCACCCAGTTGGTTTGCGCGGGGATTCCGGCAACGAATGTGAGGCTACAGCAACCAAAACAAGACCCAATTTGCATTGATTCTTCCTGGGGTCAGCGTGAAGAGTCTTCGGTTTGGGATTGCGCGAACCGATAATTTTTAGCAAGTTTGGTGGGTAATTCCCGTCTTACCGGCCATACGAACTTGTGGCCAAAATCTTGTAACTCCCAACAGCGCATACCGTCTCACGCCCCCATCAACCCCGCCACATACGCATAATCCACCTTCGCCGCCTGCATCGCCGTCTTCCCCTTGAAAGGCGGGTCGTGATCCACGATGAAATATTCGGTCCCCGCCTTCCGCGCCGCCTCATACGCGGCCTTCAGCCCTGCCACTCCCGTCCCTAGATCCACAATGTGCGATGACGCCTCCGCCCCCAGCACGTTGATTGGCGGAGTTACCGTGCTGAAATCCTTGAAGTGCATCAGCTTCACCCGATCCGCATTCGCCGCAATCAGCGTCGCCGGATCAACTCCTCCGGCCGCCATCCAGCCCGCATCCACCTCCAGCTTCACCAGCGCTGGATCCGTTTCCTTGAGCAGAATCTCGTACCCGGTCACCCCACCGTCCAGCTTGCGAAACTCCACGTTGTGGTTGTGGTATGCGAACTCCAGACCCCGCTTCTTCGCGCTTTCGGCAATCTGGTTCGCCGTCGCCGCCATTCGCTTGAAATCGTCCGCCGTCAGATGGTTCATCGCCTGCAATATTTCCCCGATATCGCTGCTCGTCGGAGGCTTCGGCGGCAACACCGAACTCACCACATACCGCACTCCGAGCGCTCCCGCGTCATCCAGCAGCTTCTCCGTCGGCACAAACCCGAACGCGAAATGTCCCGATGGGCATCCCAGCCCCGCGTCGCCAACCATCTTCTTGAATTCCGTCATATTCGCGATCGCCATCGCGAACGCCTCGACGTAACCGTAGCCGATGGCCGCAAGCTGCGACAGTGTACCCGCCGGATCTTTCTTGAACTCCGCTGCCACCATGAACATCTGTACTCCAGGCTTCGAGCTGGCGTCTGCGCCGAAAAGGCGACCCGCGCCCGCTACCTGGACACCTGCACAAACAACAGCAGAACGAAACAGAAGTGTGCGACGTGTTTGCGATCCATTCATCTCTCGGTTCCTTTGTGCGGCGAGTATACAGGACAAGAATTGGCCGGCGATCCTGCCGTGCAAACTGCAAAACTCCGACCGGCGTCGCCGCATTCTCCACCCAATAATGCGAACGGCGCGTCTGCATAAGCAGACGCGCCCTCTAAACCTCAATTGAATTTCATCAAAACCGCGGAGCTTCCTTCGACGAGGAAGCTCCACTCTTATTGCGGCTTCGCCTGATGCGCAGCCTGCTGCGGCGCCTGTTGCTCCGCCGGAGGCTCCATCCCCTCATTGATCGATAGCGGCAGTTCCTGCTGCTGCGGCTTGGAAGCGTCGTACGCCCGCACAATCCGCTGCACCAGCGCATGCCGCACCACATCCCCATCCGCAAAGTGGCAGAACGAAATCCCCTCCACGCCATCGAGAATATTGATCGCGTCCAGCAACCCCGACTTCCGCGGATTAGGCAGATCGATCTGCGTGATGTCGCCCGTAATCACTGCCTTCGAATTGTTGCCCATACGCGTCAGGAACATCTTCATCTGTTCGATCGTCGTATTCTGAGCCTCGTCCATGATGATGAACGCGTCGTTCAGCGTGCGGCCGCGCATGAATGCTAGCGGCGCCACTTCAATGATGTTCTTCTCCAGCATCTTGTCGACCCTCTCCGGATCGAGCAGATCATAAAGCGCGTCATACAGCGGCCGAAGATAAGGATCCACCTTCTCCTGCAGCGTGCCAGGCAAAAATCCCAGCCTCTCGCCGGCCTCCACCGCTGGCCGCACCAGCACAATCCGGCTCACCTTCTTCGCGTTCATCGCAGCCACCGCCATCGCAACCGCAAGGTACGTCTTGCCGGTGCCCGCCGGACCCACGCCAAAGACCATGTCATTCTGCTCGATGGCCTCGATATACTTTCGCTGGTTCAGCGATCGCGGCTGCACCGTCCGCTTGATCCCGGCCGAACGAGCCTTTCCCGAGTCCGCAAGCGAGCGCAGCGTGACCGCCGGATCGGCGACCACCAATCGCAACATCCCGTTCAATTCGCCATTGTGAGGATTGATGCCCTGTCGCCGGAGCGCCTCGAAGTCCTCGAAAATTCGTCGGACCCTGGCTACCGCTTCGTCTGGCCCTTCCACGTGAACGGCATCGGAACGCAGATCGATCCGAACACCGAGTGAATCTTCCATCAGTCTGAGGTTTTCATCGCGGGTCCCAAATAGGGGCTCAAGATTCGGCGTGATCTCCAGATCAGCGTTCAGAGTGCCTCCATTAGCTCTGCCTGCGCGGCAGAAAGCTCCTTTTCTTTGGATGTTGCATTGATGAAATAGGGTGAATTCTCTGCCGGATTTCTAACGGCAAAGATTGCTATTCCTAGTTCCAGGCGGAAGTTCGTGGCGGACGGGGTGACAGTTGAGCACACTCGATCGTCTCTGAAAAGAACCAGTTCCGTGTTGGCGCGGGCAACCAAGTGGCTATGTATGGGGAGAGAGTAGCGCCGGGCGCGAATTCCGTCAATCCCACCCGCCGTAAACATTCTGCGAATTAGTCACCATCTCGATACGTACGCGGGCACGCCCTTCAACTGCTCGCTTCCCGGCGCGGCTAACCTGCGATTGCCATTGAAAATATCACGGACGTTCCCGGTTACAAATCCGCCCGGGAACAGGAGCGTCTTCCAGCCCCAGCCGCGGCCGCTCGCTGCCTCAGCCGTTCATTCTTCTTCTATCTGGGTGATCAGATACCGTTCGTATCCCATTTCCGCGATCTGGTGGACCTGCGCTTCCAGCCAGTCAACGTGCCCCTCTTCATCTCTCAGAAGCTTCATGAAAAGATCGCGCGAACCGTTGTCCCCGTTCTCCACGCAAACCCGGATCGACTCGTTGTATGAAGCCACCGCCCCGTGTTCGAGACTCAAATCGGATTCGATCATGTCTCGGACTGACTTCCCGATCGTCAGTCCCATCGGCTCCATCTTCGGCGTGCCATCGAGAAACAGGATTCGCTCAAGCAACAGCTCGGCATGCTTCATCTCGTCGATCGATTGCTTTTTGATGTACTTGGAATACTTCTTGTATCCCCAGTTTTCTGACATCTCAGCGTGAAGAAAATACTGATTGATCGCAGTCAATTCGTCACGCAGGGCCGCGTTCAAGTGTTCGATGACAGTTGGGTTGCCTCTCATAGTGACGCAATTGTACAGAAAGCGGCAAATCCCTGACATCCACGATCTCGCCGATACCTCCAATTCCCCGGCCGCACCCCAATCAGGCACAATGCGAAAAGAGACGGAGGCGCCCGTGGAAACAGAACTTACCTTTCGCATCGTTCTCGAGAAGCCGCCCGCCGGCGTCGACTTCGCCCTGCAAAAGGGAAAAGGAACCAACTACGAGATCATCCAGAAACAAAGATCCGGAACCCGCGACCTGATCTTCGAATTCACCGCGTCTGCGAAACCTTCCGGCAACGCCGCTCCCAATCTCCTCGGCCCTTTCGTTCAGGGTCCAACCGGCGAGCGCTTCGTCTATATCGGAATCGGCGCCTTCGCTGGCCAACTCGACACAAACTGGAACCGCCGCCTCAAGGTTCCACTCACCGGCATCACCGCCGCCATCGTTCAACAGGCTGCAGACGATCCCCGCGCAATCCTCGAAACGCACGTCCCCGGCACCGGCAAAGACGGCGGCCCCAACTGCGCCACCGTGAAGCCCTTCGCCGGATGGAAACTGGTGAGAACCGCGCCAAAGTGACTCGCGGAAACTCGATGCCACTTCCGAAGATCGTGAGACGGAAGTGTTGCTCAGCGGCAACGAAGACTCGAGTGAACCGCGGACGCTGCTGAAGTCGCTTGCTCCAGACCATCGGCCCATTTCTGCATGGGCCGGAGAGGAAGCCGCCATTGAGGGCCGCACAGCCGGCGCGGACGATTATCTTGGTAAGCCCTTCAGCGCACGCGAACTGCTAGCGCGCGTGGCGGCAAATTTGAAGCTGGCACAGACCCAAAAAGATTCGGATGCGGTCGTCAACCATCGGAGACCGGCGCGGCACGACGTTCAGCATTCTCCTTCCGCGCTAAGAAGCGACGCATCCGTCGAAAATGCTCCAGCGCGATCGTATGACTGGACCGGACCAACCGAATTCTGATTCTCCCAGGGGACGGGCACCCGTCCGGCCACTAGCCGCTTTGTTCGGCACTGTCGTGCCTCGTCAACGAACCCGGGCTTGTTTCCTGAAATCTCTCAACGACCCTTGGATCGCAGATATGTCTCCGCTCGATCCCCTCCAGTTCCCATTCGGGTCGGTGGGAGCCAACTGTGGCGAAGCACGAGCGGCAGATGGAATCGAATGTTTCGTCAGGGTTGCGGCGATGGGCGAAGCCCTGAAAGGAAGACATGGAGAATCCTCCTGGAAAAAGTCTCGAGCACTTTTCTAGCGCAAATTTTGCCGCGAATCAAGACGCCTCGTGATCGAGATTGCAATGCTGTCGAATGGACCGATGATCAAATCGAAAGGGAACATTCTTGGGTTTTTCGCCGCGCCGCTGGGACCTCAGCGCTCCCTAAAGAGATAGCCTTGCCCTTCGGCGCTCCCGGCCGCACGGATGACATAATGCCTTATCCTTGTGCCGAAGCTCCCATCCACCCTGCCAGCCTGGCGCGCTCAAGCGGCGGAACTCGATTGACCCGCAACCCGCTTTCCCGTAAACTACATACTTGCGAGGGATGCGGTGTGTCTGCATTCTGACCCGCATTTCGGGCGCTCCGGAAGCCCGTACCATTTCTCCCTGACAAATCAGGGCTTACACGAAGGAAAGATTCATGGCAAACCACGTATCCTCGCTGAAGCGCGCCCGCCAGACCGAGTCCCGCACCGCGGTAAACCGCGCCAACCGCACTCGCGTCCGCAGCAGCCTCCGCGCCCTCCGCGAAGCCATCGCCAAGGGCGATGCCAAGGCCGCTCAGGCTCAGTTCCGCGAGACCGTCTCCGCCCTCGATAAGAGTGTTCAGAAGGGCGTTCTGCACTCCAACACCGTTTCTCGCTACAAGAGCCGCCTCAACGCCCGTCTGAAGGCTCTCTCCACCGCAAAAGCATAGGTTTCCTGGTAGACCGCATGGCAGCGGAAGCAGGAACGGCCGGGAGCAATCCCGGCCGTTTCCATTTGTGCGGTCGAACTTCGTCAACCTCTGAAGTCCCTCCCAGTGGCGTAACCTGCTGAAACAACTACGCAAAAACCCTTCCGCCAATTTGCAGTTCTTTTCACTCTTCCGCGGCATACTTGTAATAAGGTCCCTTGTCATGCTCAGTCTGATTTCCGATGAGCGCGGCGCGATCGATTCTCATCAAATCCTGTTTCCGACCTTGGGCTAAGTCCTTATGTGAGAATAATTTAGAGGATAACCCCTTCATTATCAAATATTTACCGGGATCGATGGCTGTAACCCGCTGAAAACATAGGTGACCTCCCTCCAAATACCGGGGGGGGAGGGGTAGCCCCTTGCTCCATCAGATCATCGGTTCGCCCTTGTACCCGCCGCCGAGTTGACCAACTATGCCGCAACCGTCTAAACATTGCCTCGTCCTTGTTCCTTGACGCATCTCCCAAGTCAGGAGTGAAACCGATGCCGGAAGCTGTACTTGTCAGCGCCGTTCGTACGCCGGTGGGCCGAGCCCCCAAAGGCGCCTTGTCCACAACCCGCCCCGACGATCTCGCAGCCTCTGCGCTGAACAACGCTCTGGAGCGTGTACCGGGTCTCGACAAGGCTGAAGTCGAAGACGTGATCCTCGGTTGCGCGCAGCAGGAAGGGGAACAGGGCTGGAACATGGCTCGGATGACCGCGCTGCGCGCCCAGCTCCCCGTCGATGTGCCCGGCATGACGGTGAACCGCCTGTGTGCCTCCGGGCTGGAGGCGATCGCACAGGCCGACATGCGCATCCGTTCCGGCGTGCAGCGCGTCGTCATTGCCGGCGGTGCGGAATCGATGAGCATTCTCCCCATGGGCGGGTTGAAGCCGCGACCCAATCCCTGGCTCTCCGAAAACTACCCGGCGGCGCTCCTCACCATGGGTTTGACTGCCGAGCGCGTGGCAAAACACTACAGCATCTCTCGTGAAGATGCCGATGCCTTTGCGCTTTCGAGCCACAAAAAAGCTCTGGCAGCGCAGGCCGCCGGAAAATTCGAAGTCGAGTTGGTACCGATCACAGTAACACGTCCAGCCCCGGCGCGAAAGCCGGAAAACCGGTAACCACGGAGTCGATCTTCAGGGCGGATGAGGGCCCGCGGGCCGATACAACTTCTCAGGCTTTAGCGGCTCTCAAGCCGGTCTTTCACGCTCAAGGCACCGTCACTGCGGGAAATTCCTCTCAGACATCGGACGGCGCTGCAGTCGCGATCCTCATCGAATCCGGACGGGCGCAGGAGTTGGGCCTGCAACCGCTGGCTCGCCTTGTTGCTTACGCGGTCGCCGGATGCCTTCCCGAAGAGATGGGAATGGGCCCCCTCTATGCCGTACCGAAGGCTCTTAAAAAAGCCGGCCTCACACTCAATGACATCGAGCTGATCGAATTCAACGAAGCCTTCGCGGCGCAGGCCCTCGCGGTTATGCGGGAGCTCGGCTTCGATCCCGAAAAAACAAATGTCAACGGCGGTGCCATCGCACTCGGCCATCCCCTCGGATGCACCGGCGCCAAACTCACTGCAACCCTGCTCCAGGAGATGAAGCGCCGCAATGTGCGCTATGGAATGGTCACGATGTGCGTAGGCGGCGGCCAGGGCGCAGCCGGAATCTTCGAGCGCCTGAACTAGAAGGCTGGAACCGATCGCATGGTCAGGTTTAGAACACTGCATTTGGAAAACGATCGAGGGTGGCGCGAGGGTGCAGGAAGTCGTCGTTGCGGCACGAATCGTCAGGGCACGACTTCAGTCGTGCCGCAAAATCTTCAAAATGTGCATTGGGCTTTAGCCCCTGCGCGAAGCTGCGGTTCGAACGGGAGGGAGCAGCAGCCTTCAGGCTGCTGAAATCACGTCCCACAGAGACGCCGGCCCTTTAGGGCCGGTACCACAAATCGCTTCAGCCCTGAACCCTCATTCACTACGGCATGTCGACCACAGTCCACGCATTGTGCGCGTAGAAGCGATAGATGGTCTTCTCGTTCAGCACCGTGTCCATCAGCGCATCGTGATCCAGCATTGGCGGATGCCCTTTCATGCCCGTCTGCGCTTCGTGAACCTGCTGCGGCGATGCGGGATCTATACCCCAGTCGAACCCGAACACACCGCTGGAATCATGTTTTTGAAGTCGGGCCAGTTCCGGCATTGAGGCAAGCGTAAAAGGCTTGCTCGGGTTGTGATTCAGAAACACCAGCAAATCAACCTTGCCATGAGCAGAACAGAGTACTGCCCAATCCGACGAACCTTTCCCTTCGAAGCTGGCGTGAATCACATTCTCGGGATGGTGCGCCTGGTAGGTCTGCGGAATCAGGCACCCGCGCTGCTTCAGGACTTCAGAGATGGTCTCCGGCAGATCCGGATACGAGTCGACGGGCAGCCGCCGAATCAGGTAGGAGACCGTTCGTCCGTCAACGCTGGTCTTGCCCGATTCGTTGAACGGTTGCGCTGGATCCTGCGCAACGCTTGCTGACTCCTGTGCGATCGCGCCCGGATCTACGTACGCCAGCGATGCCGAAACCAGAATCAATGCCGCGAGCTTCATTGCGCCTCGCAGGCCCCTGCCCCGGTTCCGGAGTTGCTGCTACGATCTCGTGCGCTGAGATCAATAGCCCCTTCAATACAGAACCGTCTAGTTGCGCAGTGGCTTGCCGGTCTTAAGTGTATACGCGATCCGCTCCTGCGTCTTGCGTTCGCCGCACAAGGAGAGGAACGCCTCGCGCTCCAGATCAAGCAGATATTGCTCGCTGATGAGGGAGCCTGCGGTCACGCGTCCGCCACAGAGAATGTAGGCGACCCACCGCGCAACCTTCATATCGTGCTCCGAAGCGAATCCCGCTTCGCCCATAAGAAATACGCCCGTATTCAGCACCGCCAGCGACGCGGTGCCAGCCGCGGGAATCTGCGTCCTCGGCTGCGGCGCCGCATAACCGGCTTCGGCCAGAGCGATCGCCTGTGCCTTGGCATCGAGCAGCAGCCGCTCCCGATTGAGCGTAATGCGATCGGATGGCGAAATCAGCCCCAGCCCGCGCGCTTCTGCCGCGGAAGTAGAGACCTTGGCCATCGCAATCGTCTCGAGAGTCCGCTTCAGCGCAGAGTTCATCTCCGCCGATTGCGCGAAGCGCGAAGGCGGATCCTTCGGATCGGGAGGCGCCAGCGCTGCCGCCGAATCCACCGCCCGCAGCAACATTTCCTTCGTTCCGCCTCCGCCAGGAATGAGTCCAATCCCGGTCTCCACCAACCCGATGTAAGTTTCCGCATGCGGCTGCCGTCGCGCTGCGTGCAGGCAGATCTCCGCTCCACCACCAAGCGTCAGGTTGAACGGCGCAATAACAACCGGCCTTGGGCAGAACTTGACCGAAGCGCACATCTGCTGGAAGGCGCGAATCGCACCCTCGACCTCTTCCCAGTCGCCCTCCTGAGCTCCCAGGAGCAACTGCATCAGGTTCGCGCCCACGCTGAAGCGATCGCGATCGCCGCTGATCACGAACCCGCGGAAGTTCTTCACGGCTTCCGACCCCGGATTCAACACCGACGAGATCATCGCCACCACATCGCCGCCGATGGCATTCTTCAGCGAGTGCAGCTCGATGCAGCCGATTCCGTCCCCGATATCGACCAGCGAGGCCCCGGGGTTGCTCTTCACCACTCCATTGCTCCGCCGGAAATCGGCAACCCGCGCATGACCCGGCTGCTGCGGAATCGTCTCCCACACCCCAGTCGTCGGGTTATAACACTGCGGCCCATCTGGCGAGTACCACGAAACTGCCGCAGATTCCGACGCTGAATCGAGCAGCCCCTTGACCGCCGGACTCGCCGCAATGCCCAGCTCTCCCATCCGTGCGACAGTCTCACGAACGCCAGCCGCGTCCCAAAGCTCAAACGGTCCCAACTCCCAGTTGAAGCCCGCTCGCATCGCCTGGTCGATCGACGGCGCGTCGTTGGCAGCCTCCCCGATCCGTTCCGCTGAGAAGTTCCAGAGAGAAGACAGAAATGGCCAGAGAAACCTCGCAACCTTATCCCTCTTCGGATCATTAGCCAGCAGCAACTTCACGCGCTCCTGCACCGTCGCCGCGTTCTTGGCCATTTCCAGCGTCGGCAGATTCGGCTTCTCTGACAGCCGGTACTCGAAGGTCTTCAGATCGAGCGACCATCCGCTGGTCCTTGCCTTCTGCTCCGCGCGTCTTCTTGTAGAAACCCTGACCCGCTTTGTCGCCAAGCCAGCCCCGCTTCAAGATCTCCTGCAGAATCGGGCCGAAATCACCCGGCGCGACTCCCTGCGGGAAGTTTGCCGCCACGTGCGCCAGGATGTCGATCCCGACCAGGTCAGCAAGCCGAAAGGTCCCGGTGCGCGGAAAGCCCAGTGCGGGGCCGGTCAGCGCATCCACTTCCTCAATCGTCAGGCCCTGCTCCAGCATTAGCGAAAACGCAGTAAAGCTGACCGCGACACCGACTCGGTTGCCGATGAAGTTCGGCGTATCGTTGGCGAACACCACCTGCTTTCCCAGAACCCGATCGGCGAACGTCGCGAATGCCGCCACCGTCGCTGCATCGCTCTCTGGCGTGGCAATGATCTCCAGCAACTGCATATACCGCGGCGGGTTGAAGAAGTGCGTTCCGAAGAATCGCGCTCGATGCGACTCGAGGACGGCAGCGATCTTCGCGATAGGCAACCCCGAGGTATTCGAGGTCAAGACGGCCTGCGGCGAAAGATGCGGCACAACCCGCTTGAGTAGCGCGTGCTTGATCTCGAGATTCTCGGCAACTGCCTCGATCACCCAGTCGCACTCCTTGAGCTTCGGCAAGTCCTCGTCGAAGTTCCCTGGGGTAATCATCGAGGCGAGTGACGACTCGTAGAACGCAGCAGGCTTCGATTTGGTCAGATTGGCCAGCGCCGTTTCAGCCAGCCGGTTACGGCTGCCTTTATCGTCCGGAACCATATCCAGCAGCAGAGAAGGAATGCCCGCATTGGCCAGGTGCGCAGCAATGCGGGAGCCCATGGTGCCGGCGCCCAGAACCGCGGCACGACGCACAAGCAGCGGCTGCGCGGCAAAGCGATGGGCGGAAGCGATGACTGGTGCAACGGTGGCCATGTTCGGCTCTCCTCCTGCGCAAAGCAAATAGAGCACTTACGCAAATCGCTCCAAGAGCATACGAGGTCCGGTTTGACCGGTCAAGACAAGAGGGTTCGCCCTCACACGGCCTGCAGCTTTCGATGCCCGATACGATAAAGCACGTGCCGCCGCAGCCGGTGCCCCTCCGGAAGCAGCGGATGATCGAAGTCTTCGTCTGGGTCGCAAGTCATTCCCAGCTTCTCCATCACCCGGCGCGACCGGAAGTTTGCTTCGGCGGTGAAGGATACAACCTCCCGAAGGCCGAGGTCCCCGAACGCATGTCCCACGACAGCCCGCGCCCCTTCGGTAGCCAGGCCCTTACCCCAATGTTGCACCGCTAAACGCCACCCAATCTCAACGCAGGGAGTGAAGGCCGCTTCAAATCGCGGCACCGCCAGTCCGATATACCCGATGAATTCACCTGCACTGCTCAGTTCAGCAGCCCACAGTCCGAACCCGTATTCGGCAAAATGCGCTTCAATCCGGTCTGCCATCGCATCGCTCTCTGCTGGCGAAAGGATCGCGGGAAAAAACTCCATCACCGCCGGATCTCGATTCATTCGTGCGAAAGGCTCACGATCAGCCTCGCGCCAGCGCCGCAGAATCAGCCGTTCTGTTCGAAGTTCCACTATTGCCATCGAGTCGGTAAATCACGTGATCTGACTGATTCAAATCCGGAGCGAGTGTAGACAAACATCCCGATCTGAGCAACCTTGCGGGCCGTGGTGACCTTCGATCAACACTTTCTACCTCCCGGTAGTACGGAAAAACCCACTCTGCGTTATGCTCGAACTTGGGAGTTCGTTCGGCTCCCGTCGCGATGACCCTCCTAACCAGAAATACATGGGAAGCGGCAGCCGGTATCACCCTGATTGCCGGCATGGCCGTGGGCGCTGTCCTCTATCTCCGGCGCAAGAAACCGACCGAGGAGGAATTGGAGCGCTCACGTCGAAAAATGCTCGCCCAGACCGGACGGCTCATTGACGGCATGCTCCTGGATGTTCGCGAGATTACGACAGAAGATGGTCGTCCGCTGACGATGCTCGAATATAACTATCGCAGCGGCGGCGTCGACTATGAGTGCTCTCAGGACATCTCATCCCTTCTAGGTGTTGTAGATACGGACCAGATGCGCGCCGGTTTTCCCTGCACAGTCCGATACCAGACCGGAAATCCGCAGAACAGCATCGTGCTCGCGGAGACCTGGACGGGCTTGCGAACCAGCCTGCCGGTGTTTCCTCGTCCGCCAGGTCCCAGCCGCAGGGATCTCGGCCCGTTGAGTGCCGATCGCGGCTGAAAAGCTTCGCCGCCATACTCGGTGCCCTGCATTGGCGCCCGGTACCCACCCCCGGATAAACTGATAACATGCACGTCCACGCGGCGCCTGCCCCGGGAGCGTCAAGGACACAATCCGTACTGCGTGTATCGCTTGGCGTCACCCTCATTTACGTGGTGGTGACGTTTGTCGCAGGCCTCCGCGCCCATTCCCTGGCGCTGCTCTCCGAAGCCGGCCACAATGCCTCGGATTTCCTCGCCCTCCTGCTTAGCTTCGTTGCCGTTTACTTCCAGACGCGTCCGGCCGACAACTCCAAGACATTCGGCTATCAGCGTGCCGGGGTTTTGGCGGCTTTTGTAAATGCCGCAACCCTCGTCATCATCTCCATCTGGATCGGGATCGAAGCCATTCACCGGCTCAGCGCGCCGGTAGCCGTTCAACCGAAACTCATGATGTGGGTCGCTGCCGCAGGCGTTGTGATGAACGGCGTAATCGCCGCCATGCTCTGGGGCGTGGCCCGCGATGTGAACCTGCGCAGCGCTTTCCTTCACATGGCTGGCGACACCTTATCGACAGCCGCCGTAATTGCCGGCGGCGCGGCTATCCTGCTCACCGGTCATAGCTGGATCGATCCCGTCCTGTCACTGCTCATTGCCGCCTTGATCCTGTGGTCCAGTTTCGGTATCGTCCGCGAAACACTCAACATTCTGCTTGAGGGCACTCCTCGCGGTGTTGCGCTCCACGATATCCGCTCGGGCATGCAGGCTGTCGACGGTGTCATCAACGTGCATGATCTGCACGTGTGGTGTCTCGGCTCACAAAGCCACGCGCTTACCTGCCATGTCACCATCGCCGACATCCCCCCTTCGGAAAGCGCATGTATTCTGGTGAAGCTGAATCACGTGCTCCGCGACCACTACAATATCCATCACTCCACAATCCAGTTTGAACATCAGGGATGCGAAGAGTTGGAGGGCTGTGTAGTGCCGATTGAAGACATGTCCAGCCCTGCCGCGCACAGCCATCACGGCCACTCGCATTAGTTGCTTCAATAGGAGGTTCCCGCTTTGGCTCGATCCCGAGTTGGTGTTGCCGCTCTGTGTTTTGCTCTCTTCTTTTTGACCGCGCATGCCTTGCCGTGTCCCGCCGTCGCAGAGTCCGCTCGTCCTGCCCAAACCGCGGCCGCGACTCCATCTCAGCTCGATGCACTTTCGGGCGAATACACCGACCCGAACGATCCCGACACGCCAATCAGCTTCTACGTGAAGGATGGAAAACTCACCGTTGAGTCCGAACGCACCGTCCCGACAAGTCTGGGCCCGAAATCGCCCACCGAATTCGGCATCCCCGACACGAAGATCTCCATCAGGTTCACTCTTGATTCCTCTGGCCGGGGCGCAACCGCCATTCCTTCCAACGACCCCGAATCGGTCTACAAGCGCACCGGAGATGCAGTGCGCCACATCTTCCACGACTACCAGCGCTCCGAAGTCATGATTCCCATGCGCGACGGCATCAAGCTGCACACCATCATTCTCAAGCCCGCCGACATCACTGCGCCGCTCCCTTTCCTGATTCAGCGCACCCCCTACGGCGTCGACGAGACAAATCGTGAGTCATTCTTCCGCGGCCGCCCCGAACTCGCCCGAGACGGCTACATCTATGTGGCTCAGGACATCCGCGGCCGATTCAAAAGCGAGGGCGAGTTCGTAATGAGCCGTCCCCAGGCTGATCATAAGGATCCGAAAGCAATCGACGAAAGCACCGATGCCTACGACACAGTCGATTGGTTGGTTAAGAACTTCTCCGGTAACAACGGCCGCGCCGGCTTCGTAGGAACCAGCTACCCTGGCTTTCTCGCCATGGCTGCGGGTATCGATCCGCATCCAGCCGTGAAGGCCATCTCGCCCCAGGCTCCGATGATCGACGTGTGGTTGGGCGATGATTTCTTTCACAACGGCGCATTTCGACAGACCTATGGCTATGACTATGTCTTCGGCATGGAAGCAACGAAGCAGAACAGCGACGTCAGCTACGGAAAAGACAAGGACGGCTACGACTTCTTCCTCGAGCGCGGCTCGTTCGCTGAGGACGTGAAGAAATCAGGAGTGAAGCAGCCGTTTCCCACCTGGAAGCTCTTCCTCGATCATTCCAGTTACGACCTTGTCTGGTCTTCGCGCGGCGTTGAACATCACCTCAACACCGTGGCGGTTCCAACTCTCAGCGTCGGCGGCTACTACGACCAGGAAGACATGTGGGGACCGCAGGAAGAGTACAAGACGCTCGAGCCTCACGACCAGAAGCGCGAGAATTTTCTTGCGCTCGGTCCCTGGCGCCACGGCTCTTGGGCGTCGTCATCACGCCATCTCGGGAACCTGAATTACGGAGCGCCTATCGGCAAGGAGTTCCGGACTCGCATCGAGGCAAAGTTCTTCGGCCATTACTTGAAAGACGAGCCCGGTTTCGACCTCGAGGATACAGCCAGCTTCCAGACGGGATCGAATACCTGGAAGTACTATTCGCATTTTCCGCCGGAACAGTCGCAGCCGACGAGCCTGCACCTCGTAGGGGATGGTGAACTGAGCTGGAAGGATTCGAAGGAGCCGGCTAAGACCTCCTACGAAAGCGACCCGACCAAGCCCGTTCCTTACCGCCACCGCCCCATTCAGCCCACCTACGGGCCGGGATCGCAGTGGTTCAACTGGCTTACGGAAGACCAGCGCTTCGTAACCGATCGCAAAGATGTTGCTGTCTGGAAGCTGCCTCTGCTGAAAAAAGACCTCGTCGTGACCGGCGAAGTGCTCGCCGACATCTTTGCCTCGACCACCGGAACCGATAACGACATGGTGGTCAAGCTGATCGATCAGTATCCAGACAACGACCCCGATCCGAAGATGCGCGGCTACCAGTTGATGATCAACGAAGAGATCTTTCGCGGCCGCTACCTGCAGAGCTTCGAAAAACCCACGCCCATGCGCTCCGGCTCTATCCGCGAATACCGCTTCAGCCTGCACGACGTGGATCACGTCTTCAAGGCGGGACACACGGTCATGGTTGAGATCCAGAGCACGTGGTTCCCGCTCTACGACCGCAACCCCCAGACCTTCGTGCCGAATATCATGACCGCGAAGCCGGAGGACTACAAGCCGGCGACCATCACGATCTATTCGGACCCCGACCACGACTCCAACCTGCAGGTGCCGCTTATGAACGCATGCGACCACATCGCGTGCTTCTGAGTCCGACCGGAGAACATCATGGATGCGCCGGATGACGTACGCCGTTCCCTTCTTTTAGGTATGGGAGGTATCGCGATGACCAGGGTCCTTCCAAAAGCGCCGTCAAACGAGGGGCATCCGTCAAAAAAGGGCTCCGTGCTCAGTTCCCAGGAAGGCGAACACCTCATCCACTTCCGCGATCACGGCAACATCTTCATCAAGGTGAGTAGTTCGATCGGCTCGGAAAACTTCGCCATGGGAACGCAGCAGATCACCATCGGCGCAGGCGTTCCCATACACCGTCACTTCCATATGGAGGAGTCTTTTTATGTCCTTGATGGCGCCGGCTTTTTCATCCTTGAAGATGTGCCTTACCCGATCCGATCCGGCTCAATCATCTTCATCCCCAGAAACGCCTGGCATGGATTCACGAATCCCGACCACGAACTCCTGTTGCTTTGGATAGTCTCCCCAGCAGGCCTCGAGGGCTTCTTCCGCGAAACCTGCGTCCCTCCCGGTCAGGCTCCCCGGCAACTCACCCGCGACCAGATTCACCAGATCGCGCTCAAATACGGCACCGAATTCCGCTAAATCCTCACGTTGATTTGACTCTCGCGGTAAAATAAATACAGCGACGATGCACCTCCATCAGCCCATCCCGGCCCTCCTCTAGCGGCGCCCGCCGCCACCGCCTTTCTGCGCACTTTTTCGATCCATTCCCAAAAACTACTCCAAGACACAAGAGCCCGGAGGGCGCACATGCTTGACCGCCTTGAACAAATGGAACAGCGCTACAACGACCTGCAGGCGCAGTTCGCGCTGCCTGAAGTATTAAACGACCACGAGAAGTACCAGAAGACCGCCAAAGCGCTTCGCGAGATCGAGGAACCGGTCGAAAAGTTCCGCGAACTAAAGGAAGTAGAAAAAGGCCTCGCGGACTCCCGAGCCATGCTCGTCGAGACCGACCCTGACCTTCGCGCCATGGCCGCAGAAGAGATCGCCGCTCTCGAACCGCGCAAATCCGCCATCGAGGAAGAACTCAAGATTCTTCTCCTCCCCAAAGATCCAAACGACGAGAAGAACGTCATTCTCGAAATCCGTGCCGGAACCGGCGGCGACGAGGCTTCGCTCTTCGCTGCCGAAATCTTCCGCATGTATACCCGCTTTGCCGAGCAGCATCGCTGGAAAGTCGAGGTCATGTCGCTCTCCGAATCCGGCGTCGGCGGATACAAGGAAGTCATCGCCATCATCGAAGGCGCCCGCGTCTACTCGCAGTTGAAGTGGGAGAGTGGCGTGCATCGCGTACAGCGCGTTCCGGCCACCGAAACCCAGGGCCGCGTGCACACTTCGGCCGTTACCATCGCGGTGCTCCCTGAGGCCGAAGATGTCGACATCAAAATCGAAGCCAAAGACATCCGCATCGACACCTTCTGTTCCTCCGGACCCGGCGGCCAGTCTGTCAACACCACGTACTCCGCCGTCCGCATCACGCACATTCCCACCAACACGGTCGTCAGTTGCCAGGACGAAAAATCGCAGATCAAGAATCGTGAAAAAGGCATGCGTGTGCTGCGTTCTCGCCTCTACGAGATGGAAATGGAGAAGCAGAATGCCGAGCTAGCCGCCGCTCGCAAGTCGCAGGTCGGCTCTGGCGATCGCAGCGAGAAAATTCGTACCTACAACTTCCCGCAGAACCGCATGACCGACCACCGCATCGGCCTCACGCTTCACCAGCTCGACCTCATCATGGAAGGCCGCCTCCAGCCCGTCGTCGACGCCCTCGTCGCGCACTACCAGGCAGAGGCGCTCAAAGGCGATAGTCAGGCAGCCTGATGAAATTGCGTGAGTGGCTCCAGCACGGCGAGTCCATCCTCGCCGAAAGCCCTCATCCCGACCGTGCCCGCCGCGACGCCGAGACACTACTCCTCCACCACATCGGCAAAAACAAGGCCTGGCTCATGGCCCACGATGACGAGGAATTCGCCGGCTGCTCGTCAATCGGCTACGCAACCTTGCTGGATCGCCGTCTCAAGGGCGAGCCGATCCAGTACCTCACCGGCGAATGCGAGTTCTACGGCCTTCCTTTCCGCGTCACCCCCGACGTCTTAATCCCCCGCCCCGAGACCGAACACCTCGTCGAGCAAACTGTCGCCCTCTCCCAAACTCTGGGTGCCCCAGGTCTCGATTCTGAGACCTGGGAGAGCACGAATTTCTCTCATGGGCCGGGTGCCCCATCCATTTCGCGCAGTTTGCGAAATGGGTGGGAAACGATGAACTCGGATCAACCTCTCCGGATCCTTGACGTAGGCACAGGCTCCGGCGCCATCATCGTCGCCCTCGCTACTCAACTTCAAAACGCGATCCTCACCGCAATCGACATCTCAGAATCCGCTCTCGACATCGCTCGCAAGAACGCCGAACGAAACAAGGTCGGCAATAGAATCCGCTTCCTCCACGGAGACCTCCTCGCCCCCGTCGCGGACGAGAAATTCGAAATCATCGTCTCCAACCCGCCCTACGTCCCCAACACCGATCGCGCCCTCATCTCCGTCGAAGTCCGCGAACACGAACCCCATGTCGCCCTCTTCGGCGGCCACGACGGTCTCGAAATCTATCGCCGACTCATCCCCGCCGCTCATGCCGCGCTCGTCCCCGGCGGCTACCTCGTTTTCGAATTCGGCTTCAGCCAGCAACCCGACATCGAATCTCTCCTCACCTCCTCCGGCTTCGAGCAAATCGAGATCATCCACGACCTCCAGGGCATCCCCCGCATAGCCTCCGCCCAGCGCCCTGAAACGACCCCGTAGAAACGAACGCCAGCTTATGCCCCATTCATCGTGTGCCCCATTCATCGCGCAGCTTTTCGCGCGATGAGTGGGTTCAGATGAGTGCGATGAAGGCTCGTCTGTGAACCACCCACTCCGTGCCTCATTTAGACTCGTCTCGGGAAAGGAACATTCATGCCGCTATCCAAAGGTTATGCCGCCACAGATTCCAGGTCTCCGCTCGCACCGCACAGCTTCAGCCGCCGCGAACCCGGCCCCACCGAGATCGCTATCGAAATTCTCTATTGCGGAGTCTGCCACTCCGACCTCCACATGGCCCGCAACGAGTGGGGTCAATCCATCTACCCCATGGTCCCCGGCCACGAAATCGTCGGCCGTGTAGTCGCTACTGGGAACTCGTCCAAAAAGTTTAAGACCGGAGACATTGCCGCAGTCGGCGTCATCGTCGATTCCTGCCGCCACTGCGCGCCCTGTAACCGCGGAGAAGAACATTTCTGCGCTGAAGGCGCCACCCTCACCTACGCAGCCAAAGATCGCGTCGACGGCTCCATCACCATGGGCGGCTACTCCAGCAACTACGTCGTCGACGAGCGCTTCGCACACACCGTCCCCGCCAACCTCGACCTCGCCGCCGTCGCCCCTCTCCTCTGCGCCGGAATCACCACCTACTCCCCGCTCCGCCACTGGAACGTCGGCCCCGGAAAAAAAGTCGGCATCATCGGCCTCGGCGGACTCGGCCACATGGGCCTCAAATTCGCCCACTCCTTCGGCGCGCAAACCATCCAGCTCACCACCTCCCTGAAAAAGAAAGACGACGCCATCAAGCTCGGCGCCGACGAAGTCATCCTCTCCACCGACGAAGCGCAGATGAAGAAACATGCCGGCATCATTCGACTTCATCCTCGATACTGCCTCCGCGCCTCACGCGCTCGAGCCCTATCTCAGCCTCCTCAAGCAGGACGGCACCCTCACCCTCGTCGGCCTCCCCGAAAAGCCGCCCAGCGTCTCCGTCTTCAGCCTCATCACCAGGCGGGCCTCCATCGCCGGATCGATGATCGGCGGCATGCCCGAAACCCAGGAGATGCTCGACTACTGCGGCCAGAAAAACATCACCGCCGACGTCGAAGTCATCCCCATCCAGAAAATCAACGAAGCCTTCGAGCGCATGCTCAAGCAGGACGTGAAATACCGCTTCGTCATCGACATGACCTCGCTCAAGTAATATGGGCTTCAGCTTTGTGAAGGGTACGGGCTTTCAGCCCGTACATCACCTGTTCGGCATCGAACGGGGCTTTAGCCCCTGAGGGGAACCAACCTCTATCATCAAAACCCGAACCCGAGGAGCACCCGATGAACGAATCTCAACGCGCCCGAGCCGTCCTCACCGACAGCCACTTCCTCATTCCTGTTCTCGTCTTCTGCTTCGGCCTCGCCGTCCTCATCGCCCTTCGCTGACCTCCGTTCCCTTCTCCATCCCCGCTTGTTAACCTGTTCCGGTCCCACGGTCGAAGGAAAGGACACTCTCAACCCAGATGAGTTCGACGGATCGAACCAACCCACCCGTAATCCTTCCCTCGATCCACGGCCTCGGCGTTCTCTGCGCACTCACCGCCGGCGTCTGGCTCGGAGCAGCTGAAGCTCCCACCAAGCTCGTCAACTCCGGCCTCTCGCCCTACGCCATTTCTCTCTGCATGGTCGCCGGTGTCTTCACCGCCCGCTGGACCGTGCCCACCATGCTCAAGGGCACGCGCAACGTCTTCGCCGATCTCTCCGAGCACCGCCATCTCATCCCCATCGCCATCCTCGCCGGAATGCTCTGGGCCGTCGCCAACACCCTCACCGTCTTCGCCATCCGCGACGTCGGCCTCGCCATCGCCTTCCCTCTCTGGAACACCAACTCCCTTGTCGGCATTCTCTGGGGCCGCACCCTCTTCGGCGAACTGAAAGGCGCAAGCCGCCAGAACATCGCCAAAGTCGTCCTCGGCGCTCTCGCCATCGTCGCCGCCGCCATCATGCTCGGCTTCAGCACCATCCAGGCAAACAGTGGTCATCCTCAGCGCGCCATCGGCGGAATCCTCGCCGCCATCGGAGCAAGCCTGCTTTGGGGCACCATGTACATCCCCTACCGCAAGGCCTACATCAGCGGCATGAATCCGCTCTCCTTCGTCACCGTCTTCACCATCGGCGAACTCGGCACCATGTTTACTCTCGTTCTGGCCTTGGACGGAGGCACCAACGCTGCGGTCTTCCACTCTGGCGAAGTCCGGCATCTCCTCTTCTGGCTCTTCCTCGGCGGATTCGTCTGGGTCATCGGCGACATCTTCCAGCAATACGCAACCAAGTATCTCGGCATCGGTCGCGGAATCCCGCTCTCCAACACCAACCAGATGTGGGGACTCGCCTGGGGCGCACTCGTCTTCGGCGAGCTTGCCCAGGCCGATGCGCACCACCGCCTGCTCGTGCTGGCCGGCTCAATCGTCATGATCCTCGGCGCGCTCGCTGTCACCACCGCCGTCGCCACCGAAAAAGAAAAAGCCTCCATGCGCCAGGCCGTCGTCCGCGAGTGCGCCCGTTACGAACTCGACTACGACCGCGTTTCCCAGCTTCACGCCAGCTCTTCCGACTCCGCCCGGCACACCGGCCGCGCCTGGTGGGACTACGTCATCATCGCCGCCGCCATCGCCGTCTTCATCTGGCTGGGAGTCAATGCCCAGGTTCCCACCCTCACAATGAATTTCACCTGGATCGCCATCCTCAGCGCCGTCCTCGTCATCTCCGCCTCCGTCGCCTCATGGGTCCTCTGGAAAGCAACCCGCTTCGATTGAGCGGCAGTCATCACCTGCAGCGCCATTCCGCGCCTATACAATAACCTTGATGTCCGGCTCGCAAAAGGTCGACCTCGTTGGCGTTGGATTGAACGCTATCGATACCCTCATCCCGCTCCAACACTTTCCCGCTCGGGGCTCCAAAACCGAGTTCACCAACCCCAGCATCATGCCCGGGGGCCAGACGGCAACCGCCGTCATCGCCTGCCAGAGCTGGGGACTCAATACCCGCTACATCGGCAAAATCGGCGAAGACGATGCCGGCCGCCTCCATCAGCGCGAGTTCGAACGCACCGGCGTCGATGCTCGACTCATCACGGTTCCCAACGCCGCCAGCCCGCAATCGCTCATCATCGTCGACGAAGGCGGAGAACGAACCGTGCTTTGCCGTCGCGACGAGCGCCTGCTGCTTCAGCCTTCTGACCTCAACCGCGACTGGATCGTGAACGCCCGCGCGTTGCACGTCGACGGCTTCGAAACCGCGGCCGCGACCCAGGCCACCGCCTGGGCACGCGCAGCCGGCGTCCCAGTCGTCGCCGATCTCGATGAGACCTACAACGGCATCGAAGACCTCATCGCCAATGTCGACTACCTCATCGTCAGCCGCGACTTTCCGAATCGCCTCACCGGCGAGCGCCGTCTCGAGCAGGCTCTCCGCAAGATTAGGAGCCGTTACGGCTGCAAACTGGCCGCCGCAACCCTCGGAGCGGACGGCGTTATCGCGTGGGATGGAGAAGACTTCCACCTGAACCCCGCCTACCACGTTCCCGTCACCGACACCACCGGTGCCGGCGACATCTTCCACGCCGGCTTTATCTATGGATTGCTGCAAGACTGGCCCCTCGAGCGCCAGCTCGATTTCGCCTGCGCCGCCGCCGCTCTCAATTGCACCTGCTCCGGCGCACGTGGCGGCATCAGCACCACCGTGGCCATCGAAGAGCTGATGGCCAGTACGCCTCACTACGCCGCCGCACGCGCGGCCGACTGACCGTTCGACCCCGCAACCGCGTTCTTGCACCCCGAAGCGCAAGCTGATCGCTCAACTCAAGAAGCAATTGTCAAAAGGGCCCGGACCTGCTTAGTATTCTCATGTAATCGTTTTCACGGGAGAATTCAATGCGATTTTTTGCTTCGGTACCGCTCGCCATATTGGCACTCGCCGCCATCACCGCTTCCTCGTCAACGCCCGCTTCCTCCCAGGTGGCGCAAACGCCGCCCATGGGCTGGAACAGCTGGAACTACTTCGCCGGTAAAGTCACCGACAAGGACATCCGCGACTCCGCCGACCAGATCGTCTCCACCGGCATGAAAGACGCCGGCTACATCTACGTCAACATCGACGACACATGGCAAGGCCAGCGCGATGCCAGCGGCGTGCTTGCACACCAACTCCAGATTCCCCGACATGAAAGCGCTCGCCGACTACGTCCACTCCAAAGGACTGAAGCTCGGTATCTACTCCGGTCCGGGGACAAAAACATGCGCCGGCTTTGCAGGTTCCTACGGCCACGAGGAACAGGATGCCAAGCTATATGCCGAATGGGGCATGGACTACCTCAAATACGACCTTTGCAGCTTCATTCCCGACGTCATGCAGAAGCAGGCGCCCAACGACAAGGCCGCGCAGATGCGCCTGATGATCGCCGCCTACGAAAAGATGGGCAAGGCCCTGAAAGCCACCGGACGCCCCATCCTCTTCTCCCTTTGCCAGTATGGTTGGGATTCTCCGTGGGAATGGGCGCCCGCACTTGGCGGCAACGCGTGGCGCACCACCGGCGATATTCAGCCTCGCTGGCAGAGCGTTTACGACATCATCGGACAGCAAAAAGGACTCGCCCAATACGCCGGGCCCGGACACTGGAACGATCCTGACATGCTTGAAGTCGGCAACGGCAAGCTGACTCTCGCCGAAAATCGCACACACTTCTCCATGTGGGCCATGCTTGCCGCTCCCCTGCTCGCCGGCAATGATCTGCCCCACATGAAGCCTGAGGTCAAAGCGATTCTCACCAACCGCGACGTAATCGCCATCAATCAGGATTCCCTCGGCCATCAGGCTCAGTACATCTACAGCGGAGGCCAGGTCGAAGTCTGGGAGCGCGATCTGCAGGGCGGCGCGAAAGCCATCGCCATCATGAATGTCGGCAGCGATGTGGTCGCCACTCACCCATTCCACCTGGATCTGGGAAAACTAGGGCTGCACGGAACCCAACAAGCGAAAGACCTCTGGACCGGCAAAGATGTCGAGCTGGCAGACAACATGGAGATCGAAATCGATAGCCACGACATCCGCCTTCTCCGTATCGCCTCACCGAAATAGCTTTCAAAAACACCCGGGGCGCCCTGTTAAGAGCGCCCCGGGTATATGCATCCCTAAATATTAAGCAGCTCGCGCCAGGCACACTGCGAACCAGCCCCGATCGTCTGTCCACATAGCCTCCGGCGAGAATCCCGCCTTCGTCAACAGTGCCTCTGCATCGCCCGGCCGGTACTTGTAGCTGTTTTCGGTGTGTATGCTCTCGCCTGCATCGAAGCGAACGCGAAGATCAATCCCAGGCAGCCACACCTCTTGCTCTTTCGTGCTTACCAGGTGCATCTCCATTCGGGACTCCGCTGGATTCCATACAGCGCGATGCGCAAACGCCGCAGGGTCGAAGTCCGCGTCCAGCTCACGATTTAGCCTGACCAGGATATTGCGATTGAATGCTCCCGTTACACCCGCAGCGTCATCGTAGGCAGCTTGCAGAATCCCTTCATCCTTCACCAGGTCCACCCCAAGAAGGATCGAATCGCCCCCGTCGACGGCCCGGCGAACACGTTCTAGCAGCAACAGCGATTCGCCAGGTTCGAAATTCCCAATACTTGATCCGATGTACAGCACCAGTCTTTGCTCGCTGGGAAGCGTTGAGTCGAGTTCCAGGTCATGCGTGTAGTCCTGCACTCGCGGGCAAACAATTACACCCGGAATCTCGTCTTCAATTCGCATCTGTGCTTCCACCAGCGCACTGGCCGAAACATCGACGGGCTCGTAGAAAACCGTGTCCTGCCGCTCAACAGCAGCATTCAGTAGCAGCCGAGTCTTATCGGCTGAACCCGCCCCCAACTCCACGAGTCGAAGCGCCTGGTTCTTCGCAGACTGCGCAATAATCTCCGCGGCATGATCGGCGAGAATCGCTCGTTCAGTCCTTGTGACGTAGTACTCAGGAATCTTCGTGATCTGGTCGAAAAGCCTCGATCCGGCTGCGTCGTAAAATAACCAGGGTGGCAACCGCTTGGGGCTCGACATCAGCCCCTCATAAACCGCCGAAGCGGTTTTGTCGAAGATATGAAAACTGGCTGGGGAAATCGGGATGGTGGTCATGCAGTTTAGTAGGATGCGCTCCTCTACATGTGAGTTACTTATCCGCCAATCGGATTCCGGAAAATTGCCATCTCGTTTCTGGTTGAAAAAAATTGCGATAGCTCGAACGAATGTGCGCCTTCGGAGTCACACATGATCCTCCACGCAGAACCATCTGACCGCTCATAAATTTTCCGTTATATTCTCCCAGCGAACCATTGAGCGGTTCGAATCCCGGGTACCCCAGATACGCACTCGCCGTCCATTCCCAGCAGTCGCCCCAAATCTGAGTAAGCCCCTCGCCCGAATCTTCCGCCGAAGCCGGCGTCAATCTTCCGGAATCTACCAGGTTCCCACCGATCGGATGCTTTCTCACTTGGGCTTCCGCCGCAGCCTCCCACTCAAATTCGGTCGGCAGACGCTTACCAGCCCAGCGCGCGTAAGCATCGGCCTCGAAGTAACTCAAGTGGCTCACCGGAGCGTTGCGCACTGCTTCAAGTGGCAATCCACCACGAAGTGTAAATAGCGTCCAGCCCGCTTCCTCATGGCTCCAGTAGAGAGGCGCCTTCCAGGCATTCTGCTCCACAGCGTCCCATCCGGCGGAAAGCCAGAGATCCGACCGCTTGTATCCACCGTCCGCAATAAATTCTGCAAACTCTCCGTTTGTCACCAGTCGATTTGCAAGCTTGTATGGTTCCAGCCAGACACGATGCCGGGGCAATTCATTGTCATAGCAGAAACCGGTTCCGCTGGAACCCACATCCACTAAGCCGCCGGGAAACTCAACAAATCGGATTGCTCCCTGCGCATGCTCTGAATCCAGCACCTGCGGTTGAGGGAGGTAGGCAGGTCGCAGAGGATTCGTATAGAAGGCGTTCAGGATATCTGTAAGCAGCAATTCCTGGTGCTGCTCTTCATGATTCGAACCCAGTTCAACGCGGGCCAACGCTTCCGATTCCGGGTTCTCTTCAAGCAGCAGTTCAATCTGCTCGTCCACGTAACTCCGGTATCGCAATATCTCATCGAGTCCGGGCCGCGAAAACGACGACCTCAGCCGCTTCTCCGGAAATTCGGCGAAACTACGGTAATAACTGTTAAACAGCCAGGAGAAATCCGGGTTGAAAAGACGATACCCCGGTCTGAACACATTCAAAACGAATGATTCGAAGAACCATGCTGTATGCGCCAGATGCCACTTGGCGGGGGAAGCCTCCGGAGACGACTGCACCATCATGTCCTCAGGAGTGAGCGGTTTGCAGAAATCTAAAGTGCGCTGCCGAACTGCACGAAAGCGTTCTGCTGCACCAAGTTGCGGCCTTGAAGTTGCCGTTGTGCCCATGCCCTGTCTCTCCTGCTGATTCTTAGTCCGGCTGGTTCATCTCCCAGTCCGTTTTATACCTGTGTAACGATCTCGCTTGACGATGTTGTACGAGGTGGTGCTCTAATTCTGGTTAGACGATGACGCTGGTCTGTCGCCTCAATTCCTTCTGAGGAGGGAATGTGAGCAGATTCAATAAATGTCTCCTGTCTTGTTCGCTCCTGTCGGCAACCATGACGGCGTCCTCCGTCACATTGTGGGCGCAGCAGCAAGCCGCCTCTCCGGTCAGTCCTTCGCCGGCAACAAACATCACCCAGCAACCTGTGTCGCCACCAACCCCAGAACAACTAGGCGACGCGTTGATGGCTCATCAACGCTATCAGGCTGCCATTGAGGCATACAAGAAAGCTCCTTCAAATGACGCAACGGTTTTCAACAAAATGGGCATCGCCTACCAGTTGATGTTAGACCTCCCCGATGCGATGCATTGTTACCAGACCTCCCACAAATTGGAACCGAAAAACCCAAATGTCCTCAACAATCTAGGGACTGTTTACGATGCGATGAAAAACTATAATCGCGCCGAGAAGATGTATCGCAAAGCGCTCAAACTCGATTCAGGATCGGCTCTCATTCGTAAGAATCTTGGCACGAATCTCCTGGCGCAGCACAAATACAAAGAAGGCTGGCAGCAATATCAGGCAGCAATCAAACTCGATCCAACCATCTTCCAGGCCACTTCGAGGCCGCGCGTCGAAAATCCTGCATCCATCTCCGACCGCGGCGCCATGAATTTCTATATGGCAAAGGGTTGCGTAAGAGCCGGCATGCCCGAGCAGGCTATCCAATACCTCCGCCGGGCACTGAATGAGGGATTTACCAATCCCAAAAAGATCATTGCGGACAACGAATTCGCAGCCCTCCAGGGAATACCCGCGTTCGAGGAACTGCTTTCTTCGCAGATGCAGAAACAACAGTAGCCGGCTGCATCGCAGATTTGGCATTCTGCCCGAAGGACTGTCTCTCACTGTCATCCTGATTTTCCTGATATACGTCTTATCTTATAGGGATCTAGGGATATTCACTGACATGAAGTCGCGCATTCTCGCGTTGCCCCTTACCGTTCTCGCCACAGCCTGCTTTTTCGCTATCGCGCAAGCTCCCAACCCTTCTCAATCTCAGAACTCGACCGCTCCGAATGGGCAGAGTCCAGCCCAGCGCGGAGGCCGCGGCATGTGGGGCGGTGGGGGGATGATGGGCCGCGGCGTCATGGGGACTGTCACTGAAATCGCTCCAGATCACTTCACGGTCAAGACAGACTCCGGCGAACTCTACATCGTTCACTACAGCGTGAATACCCGAATGATGAAAGGGGGTGGCGGTGGCTCTCGTCGTAGTTCATCAGATAACGAGCCACAGTTCACCCCACCGCAGACCATCAAGGCGACGGATATCAAAGTGGGCGACGCAATCGCAGCCTCCGGAGAGATTGACGTCACCTCCAAATCAATCGGCGCTGTCGTCATCTTCCAGATTGACCCGGAACGCGCAAAGCAGATGCGCGAAATGCAGGCCAACTACGGCAAGACGTGGCTCATGGGCCGCGTGACAGCCATCAATGAGGCAAAGGTTACGTTGCAGGGCGGTCCTGACAACGCGACGCACACCTTGGTGGCAGACGAAAACACAACTTTCCGCAAGCGCCGCGATCCCATCACACTGGCCGACGTCCAGGTAGGCGACGTCGTTCGCGCCGAAGGCTCCATCAAAAATGGAGAATTCCTCGCCACCACGCTCGCAGTAATGGGTTCGCCCTCGGATCACGCCAACGATCCCGCGTCACCCAGGCAGTAACGCGAAGCCGGGAAGTTGCGGGCGTAGGAGCAAGAAGCTGGAACTCGCCTTTCGCTTCCTTCATCCCATGAACATCCCGCCGTTGACATCCAGCACATGCCCGGTAATGTAAGCGGCTTTGTCTGAAGCCAGGAACGCCACCGAATGCGCAATCTCCGCATCGGTCCCCGGTCGGCCAAGCGGAACCTGCTCAATCATCTTCTCGCGCAGCTTCTCACCCAGCACTGCTGTCATCGGCGTCTCAATATATCCGGGTGCAACCGCATTCACAGTGATTCCGCGCGAGGCCACTTCGCGCGCCAGCGACCGGGTGAACCCAATCATTCCCGCCTTCGATGCTGCATAGTTAACCTGGCCCTCCTGCCCTGTCCGGCCAACCACACTTGTGATGTTGATAATCCGCCCCCAGCGGTTCTTCATCATCGGCCGCAACAGTGCCTGCGTCAGCAGAAACGCGCCGGTAAGATTCGTCCCCAGCACATCATCCCAGTCCGCCCGTTTCATGCGCATCATCAGGTCGTCGCGCGTAATGCCCGCGTTATTCACCAGGATCTCGACTTTACCGAATCGATCGAGCACCGCCTTCACTCCATTTTTGATCGACTCCTCGCTCGCCACGTCGAGAGCAAATGCCTGCGCTTCGCCGCCTGCCGCAGCGATCTCCGCCGCCACCTCGGCCAGCTTTGCCTCGTTCCGTGCAGCAAGCGCCACCGTTGCCCCCGCCTTCGCAAGTTCCAGCGCGCATGCCCTTCCTATCCCTTGCGAAGCTCCGGTTACCAGCGCAATTCTTCCCGCGAGATCCGTCATCGTTCTCCCCAATCGCCGCGGCTCCTGCATTCTATTGAGCCGGATCTTTTCCAAGGCCAATTATAGGAAACCAGCCTGGCGGGATCGCAACTCCGCAGGCCTGAACCTCCTCAAAAATCGATTGCATTGTTCTGGTTCACTCGATATAGTTCATCTGAACTATATGGTTGACCTTGGAATTTGGGAAGTCGCAGTACTCGCTCTCCTCCGTGAAGCTCCCATGCACCCCTACGAGATGCAGCGCCTTCTGCGCCTTCGACACAAGGACGAGATCCTCGCCCTCAAGCGCGGCTCCCTCTACCACGCAATTGGCCGTCTGGAGCGCGGCCAACTCATCACCGCCAAATCGACCAGCCGCAATGGTCGTCGCCCCGAGCGCACTACCTACGCGATTACCGCCGCCGGTCGCAAAGAGTTCACCCGTGTCCTGCGTCAAATCATCGCGACGCCTCGGCGGGAGTCGTCAGAGTTCATGGCTGCCATGAGTTTCCTGGTCCATCTCAAACCGCCTGACGCTCTACCCCGCCTCGAAGAACGCGCACGCCACCTTGAAGACGAAATCGCCCACCGCACTCAGGGAATTGCCGCCGCAACCAACTTCGTGGAGAGGATCAACCTCGTCGAAAGCGAGTACCTCATCGCCATGCTGAAAGCAGAACGCGCCTGGGTTCTCACCCTTGCAAATGAAATCGCTAAAGGGGCACTGTCTTGGGACCTTAGAACCATCCTCAAGAACGCTCGTGAACACGGGCATCCGGAGGAGAAGTGATGCACATTCATTCCATATCCGATAGCTCTAGTGTTCAAACACCAGCTCCGTTGCGATACAAGGGCCCGATCTGGAGTCTCCTTATCCTTGCTCCCGTAATCGGCGAAGTCCTCAGCGGATCGACGCGACTCAGCTTCCTCTTCGTCCTTGTTCCAGAGATCATGGTCTGGGGCGGGGGCGCTCTCTTGTGTCGCGAACTCGTCCGTCGCTGGCGCGCAGGCGTAATGAGCTTGTTGCTTCTTGGCCTCTCTCTTTCGATCGCGGAAGAGTTCATCATTCAACAAACATCCATCGCGCCCCTGCCCTTTCTCGGAGCCAACGCGGCATATGCTCGATATTTCGGGATCAACTGCGTCTATCTCCTCTTCATGCTGGTATATGAAAGCGTTTGGATCGTCCTCGTTCCGGTACAGATCACCGAGCTTTGTTTTCCCTCGAAAAGCGCTCAACCGTGGCTCAGCACCCGCGGTATCGTCGTGACCTGCATGTCGTTTCTTCTGGGAAGCGTGCTCGCCTGGTACGGCTGGACACAGCAGGCGCGACCGAGATTGCAAGCCGCACCCTACCATCCTCCCGCCGCACTGATCTTTTCCGGCCTCGCAGCCATTGCCACGCTGGTTTTTTTTGCTTGGCGTCTGCGCAGATATGGGCACCCCGGCAATTCCGTTTCGCGTCGTCTGCCCGCTCCCTGGCTCGTTGGCAGCCTGATTTTTGTCTTTGCGTCCGCCTGGTGGGCGCTAATGGTGCTCATCTTCGCACCACATCCCGCAGTCTCCGCCCCACTTGCGCTTGCGGGTGCGATCGTCTGGGCATGTGTCGGTTTTGGAATGGCGGGCTACTGGTCAACGGGAGGCGGTTGGTCAGACGCATATCGCTTCGCTGCGTCCTTCTCTGTCACTCTTGCCGGTATGCTCCCTGGATATCTCAGCCTTGCCGGTTGGAGCCGCCCCGACCTGATCTTCAAGATTGTCTCCAATCTATGCGCCATCGCCGGCTTCGCGCTCTTGGCTCGTGCCATACGTCTGCGGCTGTGACCTTCAGCTCAACTGGATGGCGCCACAGATTGCTCGGAGACAACGGATCTCGCCCGAGAGCCGTCGTCAACTGGTCGGCATGGCTTGTGCGGGAATGCTTGCTCGACGGCGCGCCGGTTCGATCACTTCCGCTGGCCATATATAGACCGCGAGCCGCCGGGAATAGTGCAGAACGGGTTCTTGATCTGAAACCTGAATCCCAAGAGCACCAGCGAGGTCATTGCGGTCGATCTCCGCCTCGGCATCCTCCAGCGGAGAGGCGACAGCATGTATGCTCGATCGAACCGCCTGGCCCGAGTGATTGCGGGTAAAAATGCAATACCGTTCCGTAAAGAAGTGTTCCAGCGTACCGCTTCGGATCTCTGCCAGTCGCCGAGTCGGCCCAAGACCCCGATACCGCGCATTGAAAATCACAGGATGACTGACAAACATCCTCCTGCTATAGAAGGAGAATTCCCGTTCCGTACGCTGATTCAACCTCATCTCGGCCCAATTGCATGGCATCCGTAACACGAAACGGGCCGCAGCGGCTACCAGAAGGTTGCCGATATCAACGGTTAATTCGAAGATTCCGGGAGAGTTAGTTCGCTGATCATGCACATAAGTTCGAAGGTGCAGCTCAGGATAGCTGACCGCGCCGGGGATGAACGGAATCCCTCGCAAATTAAACCGGTCCAGCCATAACGGCACCACGCCGATCCAGGCAGAACCTTGAAATGTATCCGGTTGAAGCCCTTCCGGCAGGAATGGCGCAATTGCAGCGGCAGGCACACGCCAATGCGCAAAAAGGATGTCGTTCCAGCGCCGTGACATGCTCCACCGCCCGGTTGGCAATGGCCGCGGCCTTTGCGATGTACGCAATTTGAACTCCCGCATTTCGCCGTTGCTCCCGCGCTTGTGGTTTGACGTCATTTACGTTCCTCGGGATTCACAGGCCCGAGTCTGCCGATGCCGTATTCTGTTCGCGAGCCTTCCTACATGTCCAGCGAATCTTTTATCCCTGCGGGTGCCCGCAACCAGACTGATGTCTACGCCGTTCACGGGGCCGATCCTGAGGTTCTGGCCTACGCCATGGCCAAGTACTCGCGTTCATCGCTCTCCATGCGTGAATCTCTCGCCGAGATCAGCGCTCAGCGCGCTGAGCAATTTCTCAATACATTCTATTTCCAATACGGCCATCGTTCCATCGCCGACCTTGCCCACATCTCTTTCGCAGTCGAGCGCCTCAGTCTCCTCGCCGCCATCGTCCTGGTAGACGAACAACGCTGGGATGGCCAGGAACGCTCCACCCGCTACCAGAATTTCCAGAGATCTGGCTGGTACTTCCCCGACTTTGGCGCCGATTCCGCCTCATCCAAACTCTACGCCGATACCATTGAGAATCTGTTTGCCGCGTACCAGCGCACGACAACCGCTGTACATGAGGCCCTTCGCCAGCGCGTTACTCGGCCGGAATCGATGAAGCCCGAAGCTTACGACCGCACCCTCAAGGCTCGGGCCTTCGACGTCGCTCGTTACCTGCTCCCTCTTGCCACCAACACTTCTCTCGGCCAGATCGTGAATGCGCGCACCCTCGAAACCCAGGTTTCGCGTCTCCTCTCCCATCCCATCGCCGAAGTCCGCGACCTCGGCAACAAACTCCGGGACGCCGCCACTGGCCCCGCCTGGAACGTCAACGCCAAAGCCGGCGCCGAATTCGTGGCCAAACTCGCCGCTCATCCGGAGTTCGCCGCCGAAGCTGCCGACCTGCTCACTCGCGAAGTCCGCACCGCCCCGACGCTCGTCAAATACGCCGAGCCAAACACCTACCTTATCCAGACCCGCGCGAGCCTCGAGCAGGCCGCCAATGAACTCCTCAATGGCCTCGCACCCGCAAGCGCCCCGGTCGTCGATCTGGTGGAACGTACCGAAACTCTGGAAGTGGAGCTCGCCGCCACCCTCATCTACTGGGCTAGCGATTATCCCTACCGCCAGATCCGCGACATCGTCGCCCAGCTCCCATCCGCTCGTATCGAAGAGATCATCGAAATCGGCCTCGCGCATCGTGGAAAACACGATGAAGCACTCCGTGCATTCCACGCCGGTGCCGCCCTGCGCTTTGACATCCTTATGGACATCGGCGGTTTCCGCGACATGCATCGCCATCGCCGCGTCACCCAGATCAAGCAGGGATTCACAGCTCGTCACGGATACGAAACACCGCATTCGGGCGACGTCGCAGGACTCGAGGAAGCCGGCATGCTGGCCGACTACCAGAGCGCCGTCGAATCTGCCTGCGCCGCCAGCGCAAAGATCGCTGCCGGCTCCGCACCAGAAGCCCCGCTTTCCGCACTCTATCTTCTACCGCTGGCCACCCGCGTCCGATGCCTTTTCAAAATGGATTTCGCCGAGGCACAGTACATCAGCGAACTACGCTCCGCACCTGCCGGCCACTTCAGCTATCGCCGCGTCGCCTGGGAGATGTACGTAGCCCTGCAACGCCAACACCCCTCCCTGGCAAAGCACATTCGCGCTACCGACTTCTCCGAACCAATTGATTTGCTGCAGAGATGATGAGCGCTGAGGGAAGCGGTTCGATCAGGCGACTGCTTCCTTTTCTTCAGTTGGCAGCGGTTCATTTACCTGAGAAGAGTTTGGTAGGAAGACCTCAAAAGTCGTTCCACTCTTTCCGGGACGCACCGATGTGCGAAATCTGATTGTCCCCCGATGCCTTTCAATCAGCGATCTAGACACCCAGAGGCCCAGTCCAGAGCCCTTCAAATCCTTCGTCGTGAAAAATGGATCGAAGACGTTCTGTCGCACTTCCAGAGGGATTCCACTACCTCGGTCGTGCACTGTTATCCGGGTACCCTGGCCGCGCGCGCGAGTCACCGTACTGACCCGTACAACCACCTCCGAGCCCGCCGGCGCAGCCTCCGCCGCGTTGCGAATCAGGTTGCTGAACACCTGGTTTAGTTGTCCGGGAAAGCCCGTCGTCTTCGCCACCATCCGGCATTGGTAACACAGGTGAACTCGATGTCTTGCAGCCAGCCTGTCGACCAGGCTGATAACATCCCGCAGAAGCTCACCAAGGTCGATCTCCACCGGCTTTTGGGTGTCTCGGTGAAAGGAGAGGGATTGCCGCGTAATTCGCGAGATCCGCTCCACTTCCTTGGCGGCCCGGCTCACCATCTCTTGGACGGCCTCGTGAGAACCAGTCGTCTGCGCGAGATACAAAAGATTGGTCAGAGCTTCAAGAGGATTGTTGATCTCGTGCGCGATCGCATTGGCCAGTTTACCCGTCGCCGCCAGCTTCTCCGCAGTCCGTAATGCGTATTCAGCCAGCTTCCGATCGGTAACATCTGCGAGCACCAGGATCTTCTCTCCCGAACTCGGATTGTTCATCACCGGCGTAACCGAGAGGTGAACGCTTCGTCGCCCAATTTGAAATTCGCCATTGAATCGGAAGCCATTATGCGAGAGAGGATCACTGGTTCCAACAAGCCGATCCAGCACCAGCCGCGCGTCCATTCCCGATTCAAGTTGGCAGTTGGTTCCGCATAGTTCGCGAAAGGCCAGGTTCCATCGCGCTATACAGCCATCTCCATCCACAACCGCAACCGCCTCTGCGAGCGAATTGAAGGTCGTTTGCCATTGATCTGCCGCGTCCCGCGATTCCGTTTCGGCCCTCTTCAGGCGCAATAACGCGCGAACCGTGGCGGCCAGCACCATTCGATCGATCGGATGAGTAAGGTATCCGTCCGCACCGGCCTCCAGCGCACGAACGCGGTCGTCGGGGGCCACAAACGAAGCGGAGATCTGAAGAACCGAGATAGACGATGTAGCTGGATCTGATTTCAGCTTCCTGCAAACTTCGTACCCTGAGAGGTCCGGCAATTGCACATCTAGAATAATCAGATCCGGCGTGCTCCTCGCGGCCTCCAACGTCTCGGCCCCGCTGCCCACTTCAAGACACTCGTAGCCCTGATCCCGGAGAATCCGGGCAAGGATGTAACGGTTTTCTTCCCGGTCATCCGCGATCAGAATACGGGGTCTCGCCTTATACATCTCGCTCCGGTCTGGTGCCATCTGGACCAAGCCCGACCGACCTTGCCCAGTCGAGAAACGGCTCAGCCGAGAGCCTTGACGTGATGTCCTCTTTCCGGATCACAGGAACATTCAACGCTTCGAGCTCTGCTTTTTCCGACGGAGAAAGCACCTTGGAAGTGTAGATGAGGACTGGAAGCCGTTCGGTCGTATGCTGTTTTCGCAATTGTCTAAGAACTTCCAGGCCGCCGATGTCCGGCATGAGCAGATCGAGAATGATTCCGTCCGGTTGATTCTCATAAATTGACATCAGGGCTTGCGATCCCGAGGCAGCCTCGCGTATGTCGAGCCAGGGCTGGTTGAGTAAGTCACGTAGAATGTAGCGCGAGACCTCGTTGTCATCCACAACTAGAAGCCGACGTACCCCCGTTCGAGCGGTCATCCGCCGAAGTTCCTCCAGCAACAACCCTCTCTCCACCGGCTTAGGTAGAAAGACCCCCGCTCCCCGTTCCCTGGCAATTGCACCTTGTTCAAAGGCGCTGGTGGAGATCCAGGGCATTTCCGGCCATCTCTCGCGCAGACGCGCCATAAAACTCCAGGAAGGCTCGTCTCCGAAGTAGACGTCCGCCACCACCGCCATGGGGCAATGCCGCGCAGTCCACACTTCGGCCTGCGAAATACTTGCCGCCAGAATTGGCTGGAATTCCGTATCCCGAAGAAAAATTTCAAACAGCCGCGCTGTTTCCGAATCGTCTTCCAGGATCAGCACAGGAGACCGATGAAAGTCTGGCACAGGTAAAGACTCGGCGTCGCCCTGGATCGCCTCGCCCACATACACTGCGGGAACGTTAACCAGGAACTCCGAGCCCTTTCGCAGTTCGCTCTTCAGACAGATTTCCCCACCCAGAAGCATCGCGAGATTCCGGCAGAGCGGTAAACCGAGACCCGTCCCGCGATAGCGCTCCTGAAGCGGATTATCGACCTGGCTGAATTCCTTGAAAATCGTTTCGTGATGCTCCGGAGCGATTCCAATTCCAGTGTCAACTACTTTGAATTCGATCCGATCATCGTCGACCATCCGTGCCGAAACCGTGACAGTTCCGTCCGGGGTAAACTTGATCGCGTTCGAAATCAGATTCCGGAGAATCTGTGACACCTTGCCCTCATCCGTGCGCAATGGCGGCAATCCCACCGCATCTTCGAAAATCAGGCTGACCGACGTGTTGTCAGACAGAAGTGGCTTCAGCATCCCCTTCAGCGCACTGAATAACTCGTGAACCTCAAACCGTTTGGGACGAATCCGGATCTTGCCCGCCTCTACCTTCGCCAGATCTAGAAGATCATTCACCATCTCCTGCAGATCACGGGCCGAGGATTCAATGTAGCGAATCTGCTTGATCTGCTCGGGAGTCAACTCGCCGTCAATTCTGTCCATCAGCAATCGCGCAAGAGAGATGATCGAGTTCAGCGGCGTCCGGAACTCATGAGACACATTGGAGAGAAACTTGGTCTTTAGCTCCGAGGCTCTCCGCAGATAGTCTGCGCGCTCATCCAGCTCCGCGTAGAGCGCTACAACACCTCGGTTCGTGTCTTCCAGTTCGCGATTCAGCAGTTGCAACTCATCCTGGCGAGAGCGTAACTCTTCGAGTGTCTTGAGTAGCTCCCGATTTTGCTGCTCGATCTCCTCAAATGGGCTCTTCGCGACCCGGGTTTGCAGCTTTCGACTCAGCTCCCGCGCTGAACGTTCCGTCCAGGTGGCTTTGTGAAATGGAAGTTGCTTCGCCATGCGAACCGTAGTGCCACCGGCTGAGGTCTCGATAGCAAACTCATCCATCATCCGCTTGGTTCCGACAATGCCCATCCCCAAACCCGTCCGGGACGTATACCGGCCTTCGAGGATTTCGTCGAGATTTGGAACACCATCACCCTTATCGGTGATCGTCACCTCCAGGCCTTGAGGAGCGGTGAGATTGATCGAGAACATGACCTCTCCGCCGCGGGCGTAGCGGAACGCGTTGCGCGCCATTTCTGAGGTCGCCGTCGCAAATCGAATCTGGTCCTGATTATCCAGCCCAAGCTCCGCGGCCACCTCGCGTGCACGCTGCCTTGCCTGAACCACGTCACGATCGGTGAGTAGCGAAAGGTGCGTTACCGGGACGGAGATAGTCATGCGGCCTTCAAAACTAGGATGCTTGCGTCGTCGCGCTTTCGGCGGAAGTCGCGTAGCAACGTCCCGCCAATCAATGCAGGATGCCTCGAGAGCAAACCCGCATAGCTCGATAAATCCCACTTCGTCTGCAATCCGTCGGAGTGCATCACCAGAATCGAATCACGATTCCATTCCGCTCGGAATTCCTGAACTTTCTGCATGGTCAGCCCCAGGGTGCCATTGAAAGACACAAGGCTTCGCGACTGACCGCCGCTGTTGAGAACGACGGAGATGTTTCCAATTCCGGCATGAACCACGGACCGCTCACTGGGCCGAATCTCTACCACCGCCGCCACGGCTCCCCTGGTCTTCCTCAACGCGTCGTGGATGTAGCCCAGGATCTGCCCGGGTGCTAACTCAACACGCCGCCGAAATGTCGCGATCGCCTCTTCAGCTGCCTCGGCTGCGCCCGCGCCGTGTCCAAGCCCGTCTACAACCATGGCTACCGTCCGATCTGGGGCGTGATGACAATACCAGCCGTCTCCACAAAAGCGCTCGCCGGGATAGGGAATCGCCACGCCGGCAAATTCCAACTCGTGTCCTGCTTTGCTATCCCCGACTTCGAGCAACACCACAGTCCCCGTCTTACCGGTAAATACATCGAATCTCGAAGCAATCCTCTTCATTGCTCCAAGACCGCCACCCATGGTGCCAGCGGTTGAATATCCATCGCTCAGGGCTTGGCCGACGTTGGCGATTCCTCCCCCTTTGTCCAAGGCGAGAATACGCGCCAACGGATTGTCGCCTTCGCGGATACCTAACAGCACCACCTCTCCGCCTCCTCCGTGCAGAAGCACATTCCGCGAAACTTCCGTCGCCAGAAGCGCTAGTTCGCCAGATCGGATCTCGTCCAAAGCAAGCCGATGAGCAGCCATCGCCGCTGAGCGCCTGACTTCTCCAACCGAGCTTTGATCCGTGACCGGTACACATTCCGCGAAGGCTATTTCCATCGGATGACGCAGACCTTGGTGCCTTTCCCCACTTCAGATTCGATGCTGAATTCGTTTACCAGGCGTTTACTGCCACCCAGTCCCAATCCCATCCCGGACGCACTGGTGAACCCGTCTTTAAGCGCCAGTTCGATATCCGGAATTCCTGGTCCCTGGTCCTCGAATAGGAGACGCAACCCTGACTTGGAGCCGTTGAAAACCAGCTCCATCGTCATCGATCCTCCCTTGCCATGATCGAGAGCGTTGCGACCTAATTCGCTGGCGGCTGTCACCAGCTTCGTCTGGTCAACTAGGCTGAACTTCAGATCCACGGCCCACTGCCGGACTTTCTGGCGAGCCATGACCACGTCGCTCGAACTCTTGAGGGGCATTACTTCACGATTCAGTACTCGCATCATCCGCCCTTGTGTCTGCTGCCCCGAACAGCAACTCCATTCCGGCCTCCACGCTGAGGGCCGTCCTCACTCCGGGAAGCGACATGCCTAGTTCAACGAGCGTGATCGCGACTGCAGGTTGCATCCCCACCACCACCGTCTCCGCTCCGAGCACCCGCGACATCGCTGCGATATTCGCCAGCATCCGACCGATGAACGAATCGACAATTTCCAACGAGGAAATATCGATGAGCACGCCTGTTGAACCCAACTCCGAGATGCGCTGAGTGACGTCATCCTGAAGCTGCAGGGCTAGCTTGTCGTGCATATCCACCTGGATGGTGATCAGAAGCAGCGAACCCATGCGTAGTACAGGAATCCGATCCATCAGTCCTCCCGCTTTGTAAAGAGGCCGCTGATCGGGCTCACTGGAGCCGAAGAGTTGCGGACAACGGAGCGTCCGCTCCTCTGTAGCGCGACCGCAAACGCATCCGAGAGCTTGGCTTTGGTCACGACGTCTTCAAGATTGATCCCCAGATGAACGATGGTCTGCGCAATCTGCGGCCGAACTCCGCTGATAATGCATTCGGCGCCCATGAGCCGCGCCGCTGTAATTGTTTTAAGCAGATGTTGCGCGACCAGCGTGTCAACCGTCGGCACGCCGGTTATATCGATGATCGCGAACTTCGAATTCGTCGCCACAACTGTCTGCAGCAGGTTCTCCATCACCACCTGCGTCCGCGCGCTGTCCAGTGTGCCAATGATCGGCAGTGCCAGGATTCCATCCCATAACTTCACGACCGGCGTCGAAAGCTCCATGAGCTCCTGCTGCTGGCGCAGAATCAGTTCCTCCCGCGCGGCCATATAGGCCTCGGTAGTCACCAGTGCGAGACGATCCAGAAGCTCCGTTCCTGCCCAGATCGTGTCGAACAGCTTATCCTGACTGCCCCCCAGCTTCTCCCGAATGACCGCAAAAAGCGGCTGCTTGAGTGAAAGCACAAAAGTCGCCACTTCCACCGGGGTAAATCCTTGCCGGGCGCGTGAAGCCGATATGTCGGTCAGCAGTTCCCGTGCCGTCGTCCAGCCGGCAGCCGCAATCTCCGTTGGCCCGCTCTTCTTCACTCCTTCAACGATCGCGCGAAGGATGTTACGGCATTGCTCATCCAGTTCCGACTTGCTGATAAGGTCAGTGCGCTGAACAGTGTTCCCCATCGTTCGAACCCATTCCGCGCGAAGCCGGTCTTCATTCTGAGAAATAATCTCAGCCAATTCGTTCATTGCACTCTCCGGTGTTGCGAAAATCATTCGTCTGCACGAATGAGCGCACCTGGCGCACGACGCAACCTACCACTGTTGCTGGTTATATGGGAAGAGAGACAGGTTCAGGGCGTTCCGGGAAGGTTGTCAGGGAACCAGACCTGCCAGGGCCTGGCGAAATTCTTGAGCGCTCTCCCATTTGCCGACGAACAAAGTAACATTGAACAGCTTGCACATCTCCGCGTGCTCTTGCCCCAGAATCGACCACACGATCAAAGGAATTTCGCGCAGCCGCGGCGTTTTATGCCAGTAACGTAACAGTTCATATCCGCTCTCATATTCAAGATCAAGATCGAGAATGATTCCGTTCGGAAGCGCCTCGGAACCCTCTAGCGCCCTCTCCAGGTAGGCTCTCGCGGACTCTACGCTTGCCTTCGCCTCAACTTGATCGAAGCCTACAGACTTGGCAGTGTCAGCTGCCATTCGTGCGTCTTTCGGGTCGTTCTCCACTATCAACAGCTTGATTGGCACCCAGATTCGCTCCCACAAGTACGACAGTGATCGAAGTCTATATTGTTTGTTGATGATGGTAAATAACTTGCCTATACAACTTGATGTCGCCACAAAACTCGCACCAACCGCATTCCCATGCATGAAATACCCTTGGATCTTTGATTCGTCGGCCCGTCGTCCCGTTGTAAACCAAACCGAATCTAAGTTCGGCGTTTTCCCAGGATCGTCCCGATTTGCCACACACAGAAGAGCTATTGACGCCACCTCGGCTCGGGCGTAAATTGATGGCGTGCTTAGAAGGAGGACCCCTCTAAAAGATGCAGAAAAATCCTTCTATTTGTGCAACATACGCAACATAGGTCGACGATTCCGTCTCCAGACTCAGGGTTACCCCTTTTAGCGGAAGTAACCGAAGTCCTTCACGTACTCAGGCGCACGCCGCTCCGGACGCGAGATGGCAGTCCTTCTGGTGAATGATTTACACATCACCACCAAAACGCCTTCGCGCAATTTGCCATCAACGTTCGGGCTCCGACGCATCAGTGAAAGTGCTGAGGCATCTGGATAGCGAGACGCTTCGACCGACGATTCCATCCTTCACCGCGACGACCCAGGAGGGTACCTGGGTCGTTGCCGTGTTTACGCACCGGAATTTCCTGCGATCCCTTTCGACCCTGCGTTTGAATCGCTGCTGTAGCCAAAACGCCCACTGGTCAATCAGCAGACTGCAATCCAGTTTCCGGGGTATACACTTGACTCCCAAAGTTTTTTTAAGACGCCCCTGTTTCAATCGGAGATCCACTTGATCCATCCAAGAGCCTTTGCCAGTGCAATCACACTCGCTGTGCTTGCTATTCCCTTCAGTGCGCCATCTCTCCCTGCGCAGCAGTGGAAAGCGCCCACAAGCATGAAAAAGCTGCCCAACGGCCTGACCGTCGTGGTCTCCGAAGATCATTCGGCGCCGACCTTTGGCATTTGCGTGAGCTACGGCATCGGCTTCCGCCTTGAGCCCGAGGGCCGCACGGGTTTCGCGCATCTCTTCGAACACCTCATGTTCGAAGGCACCCCGAACGCACCCAAGGGAGTGCTGGATCGGGTGATCGAAGGAGGAGGCGGCACCAATAACGGAGACACACGCTACGACTTCACCGAGTACATCGAAACCGCCCCTATCTCCGCCCTCGACCCGGTCCTGTGGATCGAAGCCGACCGCATGAAGACTCTCGATTTCTCCGAGAAGAACCTCGACAATCAGCGTAGCGTCGTCGAAGAAGAGGTCCGCGTCAACGTCATCAATCAACCCTTCGGACTCTTTTTCGCCATCGATCTCCCCGGCAAGGCATTCGACACCTACCCCAATTCCCATAACTTCTATGGAGATTTCAACGATCTCGACGCCGCCAAAATCGAAGACGTGAAGGCCTTCTACGACAAGTACTACACTCCCGGCAACGCCGTACTCGCCGTCGTCGGCGACGTCAACCCTGACGACGTTTATGCCAAAGTCGAAAAGTACTTCGGCCAGATCCCCTCGCGACCTACCCCTCCCCGGCCAAACGTCGAAGAGCCTCCGCAGAAGGCCGAACGCCGCTCCACTGAGACCGACAAGCTCTCCAAAGTCCCGGCACTCGCCATCGGTTATCGCATGCCCCCACGTCAGTCGCCCGACGCGCTCGCCGGAGCGGTTGCGGGAGAACTCCTCCACAATGGCCAGGCTTCGCTCCTTTACCAGGCCCTCGTAAAAGACAAACAGGTCGCCCTCTCCGTCGATGGCGGAGTTAACTGGCCGCTCGGGACCCCATTCGAGTACAACGGACCCACCCTGCTGACCTCCTTCATCGTCTATCCGCCCAACGTGACCGAAGATCAGGTCCTGGCAGCTTATGACGCCGCGATTAAGAGCCTCGCAACAAATGGCCCAAGCCGGCAGGACCTCGACCGCATCGTCACCAAGATGCGCTCCGATATCTACTCCAACCTCGAGATCCCCATCTCCCGCGCCTCCGCCCTGTCCCACGCGGTCCTCTTCACTGGCAGCTTCGAATCCGTCTACCAGACTCCCGACGACCTATCCAAGGTGACCACGGATCAGGTCAAAGCCTTCGCCGCCAAATATCTCGTGAACACAAATCGGACAATCATCAATCGCGTTCCGGCTCCGGCCGCCGACAAGCAAAAGGGGGCAGGACTATGAAAATCCTCACCGCATGTGCCGTTTTCTTGGCCACGATTCCTTCGCTGGCACAAAAGGAAATCCAACTCCCCAAGGAGCTCCCTGCCTATGGCCCCGAGCGCCCCCTCAACGCTCCCACAGTCAAAATCGACCGCCTCGACAACGGCCTCACGGTCTGGCTCGTTTCCGAGCCCGGATTCCCCAAAACAGCCCTGAGCATCGCAGTGCGAGGGGGATTGGCCGCTGACCCCGCCGACCGCCCGGGCCTCTCCAACCTGCTCGGGGACACGATCGATCAGGGGACCAAAACCCTGAACGCGAAGCAAATCGCCCAGCAGTTCCAGGCCGCGGGCGGCGACTTGAGCGTTGTCCCTGGCAAGGATTACATCGATCTAACCATCAATGTCCTTGCGTCAAAACAGAACGATGCCCTCACCACCCTTTCCGACCTCGTCCGCAATGCGACCTTCCCTGACGCCGAAGTCACCCTTGCCAAGCGCAACGCGGCCGACTCGCTTCGTCAACAGGAGTCGCAACCGTCGTTCCTCGCCTCACGCGCTATGGCGGGAATCCTTTTCGGCGATCATCCCTACCACGTAACCTCGGCGACCCAGCAGTCCATCACCGCCTCTACGCCCGACGACCTCCGCAAAATCTACGCTGAGCGTTTTCGCCCCGATCAAGCCCTGCTCGTCGTCGTGGGGGATTTCCAGGCCGATCAGATGCTGAGTACAGTGAAGAACACGTTTGCGGACTGGAAATCTCCATCTACGCCGCCGGTCTCTGTTCCGGCCGTTTCTGAAACTGCCCCGCAACACGCCATCCACGTGGTCTCGCGTCCCGGCTCTGTACAGACCACCCTGCAACTCGGCGCATTCGGCCCCTTACGCAATGCCGAAGACTACGAAGCCGCTCGCGTCGCAAATGCAATTTATGGGGGAACTTTCGGTTCGCGGCTTGTGACCAACATTCGCGAGGATAAGGGTTATACCTACTCGCCGGGGGCGAGCCTTCAAACTTATCAGGGCGCAGGCGTACTGACCACCCGCGCCGATGTCCGCAACGCGGTGACTGGACCGAGCCTCAACGAGATTCTCTACGAGCTCAATCGCATGGTCACAACGTCTCCCAGGCCCGAAGAGTTGCAGACCGCCAAACGCTTCCTCGTCGGCATTGAGGCCATCCAGTTACAGTCTCGCGGAGCCGTGGCAGGTGAACTCGCCCGTCTCTGGATTAATGGACTTCCGCCCGACGCCATTGGCACCTACGGCCGAAAGGTTGCTGCCACCACTGCCGATCAGGTCGACGCAGCTGCCAAAAAATACTTTCCTGCGGCCAAAACCGCGATCGTAGCCGTCGGAGAAGAGAAGATCGTCCGCGATCAACTCGCTCCCTTCGGTCTGGAGCTACTCACAGCGCCCAGGTAAGCGGTCTCGAGCCTGTTTCCGGTCATACGAGCGACGCAGACGCCGACGTTGGTTTCGTCGGCGTCGACGCAAGGTGCTGCGCCTCCCATTGAGAGTGCCCCTCTCGATTGGTCATATCGGAGAATCCATCTCTGAAGATCGAAATCCAGCTTATGAGGACGACACTCGCACAGCCCACTAAACCGGAAAAGAACATGATCTCCACAACGCGAGTCGCAAACAGCAAGAATGAATGGAACATACCGACGCGCATTAGAAATCAGCACACCTAAGGATGTTATGAAGTTTTCACTCAGGATTGGCTATACGAAGGTATAGCTTGTATCTCCCTCCAGAGAAACTTAGATTGCGAATACACACTCGTCCATCTCTTCACGGCACGGGTATTACCTCTCTGATTCAAGTTTGCAATTCGTGTCGTAATAGTTCACGAGACCGCAAGGATCTTGACCGGCGATGGGAACATTGCATCGCTTGAGTAAATACGGCATTGGCGGAAATTCACAATACAACCTGGAGGAGCTACACGATGAAATCCATTGTGCGGCGAGGGGAATCCATATCCTTTTCGCAGAAGCTGACGCGCCTGGCTGAACGCCTGCGTCAACCCAGATGGCAGAAGTACGGCGCCACCATGGTGGTGGGCAAGCTAGCAGGCGTTGGACTGACGCTGCTGATCATGGCTGGGATCACGAGCGTGTTCTTTGCCAAGGTTTACGCTGCCGATACGCCGATGAAGGCGGCCGACGTCGTCAACCCAATTAACACAGCGTGGACGCTCATTGCCGCGTTTCTCGTATTCGGCATGCAGGTCGGCTTCACAATGCTTGAGGCCGGCTTCTGCCGCTCGCGGGAAACCGTAAACGTCCTCATGGAATGCATCGTCGATACCTGCCTCTGCGGCATTCTGTTTTACGCGATCGGCTTTGCCTTCATGTTCAGCCATGGAAATGGCTTCATCGGCTATCACTGGTTCTTCCTTCAGGGCGCGCCGGAAACCTACGAGTCCACCGGCATTGCATTCCTCGCCGTTTGGATCTTCCAGTTCGCGTTCGCTGATACCTGCTCCACCATCACCTCTGGCGCGATGATCGGCCGCACCGGTTTCGTGGGCGATCTTCTCTACTCCTTCGGCGTCTCGGGCTTTATCTATCCGATCATCGGCCACTGGGCATGGGGACCGGACGGCTTCCTCGCCACCATGGGATCCGCAGGCAACTTCCTCCCCAGCCTTGGACAGAGCTTCCATGACTTCGCCGGTTCTACCGTTGTTCACACCATCGGCGGATTCATCGCTCTGGCCGGCTCCATCATTCTCGGTCCGCGTCTCGGCCGCAAGTTCAAACGGGATGGCGGAGCTCCGATGCTTCCTCACGACCTTACGATCGCGGCTTCCGGCGGCCTCATCCTCTGGTTTGGCTGGTACGGATTCAATCCCGGCTCCACTCTCTCTGCAATGGACTTCGCTGGTATCGGCCGGGTTTCAGCCAATACCACCCTCGCTGCTTGCGCGGCGGGACTCACTGCGATGATCTATGCCTACACCATCAGCAAGAAATGGGACGTCGGTTTCACCGTGAACGGATTCCTCGCGGGTCTCGTTGCGATCACTTGTCCCTGCTACTGGGTCAGCCCAACCGGCTCCATTATCCTCGGCGGCATCGCGGGCGTTATCGTATGCCTCGGCGTTGAACTGCTCGAATATCTCCGCATCGACGATCCGATCGGAGCAGTCCCGGTTCACGGCATGTGCGGCATCTGGGGAACCCTCTCGCTTGGCTTCTTTGCCAGCGGCCAATTCGGCGCCACAGGCCCCACCGGCCCTGACAATTCTGCTCCCCTGGCCGGCCTGTTCTACCACGGTGGATTCACTCTGCTGAAAGCCCAATTCATCGGCAGCGCCATCATCACCGTCTCAACCTTCTCCGTAGCCATGGTGCTGATGTACCTGGTCAACCTTACCGGCACGCTCCGCGTTTCGGAAGAAGGCGAACTCTACGGCCTCGATCTCCACGAGCATGGCATCTCGGCTTATCCCGAGTACGTCATCTCTTCGCTGGCTGCACCTGCCGGCATGGCGAAAGAGGTCACCGGTCAGGTGCTCTCTCGCGACGCCGCGCCGTTACGCAGCGCTTCTTCCACCACAGGCGACTGATCAAACAAGAGAGCGAGGAACACATGACTAAGATCGAAGCCATCGTAAGACCCAACAAGTTCGAAGCAGTCAAAGCTGCTCTGATCGAGTTGGGCGTGGAAGGGATGACCGTGTCGGAGGTTCGCGGCCATGGCCGACAGAAAGGCCATACCGAAGTATTTCGAGGAAGGGAATACGACGTTGACTTGCTTCCCAAAATCAAGGTCGAACTCGTCCTCGCCGACGACACGGTAGAGAAAGCAATCGAAGCCATCTCCACCGCTGCATATACCGGCAAAATTGGCGATGGGAAAATCTTCCTCTACAGCGTGGGTGGTGCTATTCGCATTCGCAGCAAGGAACGCGATCACGCGGCAATCTGAAATTTCACTCTCGGACCGGCGCTGTGGCGCAATGGAATTCAATGCGCCACAGGCTGACCGTCAGCCGTTTTTCGATTGAGCCGAGACATTCCCCATGGCATTCGCTTCTCCTATTTCCCCCTTTGACCCGGACGGGCAGAACTGGTGGTCGAAGGGTTGTTCCGGGCTGACGCAGCGATTCTGCGGCGTCGGCCGATTCCTTCGCGAATTCACCACGCATTTGCGCTTCGGGCGCCTCTCCCGTTCGCCACTTCACCTGACAAGACTGCTGATCGATGAAGACAAGGCAGATTGTGACTGGATCGCTCGCCAGCAGGATCCCTGGGACGCTGACCTCCCTCGGGACATCGGCAGACGGCATGCATCGTTACAGGCTCTTAAGGACGCTATCGATGTCCGATCGCTGCTTTTCGCCAATCTTCCCGATTTGAGAAGAGCACGATTCCGGGTCTATAGAGAGCTCAGAGACCATTCCCGCGAACTCATCATCGAAGGCAATCTTCGCAGGGACGACGATGTTTACCGAAGCGTGCACTCCCTGGCGATGCGGGCAAAACTCGTTGGCTTCCGCTTCGATCTGGAAGACGGGTTCCTGAGAAGAATCTGCCGGGACGAGCAATTCGGCCTTGGGGATTAGCTGTTCGCAACCCACGATGGAAACTTCACTCGTTCACACATCTTGACCAGGTCCGCGAGCGATTCCGCCTGCATCCCCTCCATGACCCTGCGGCGGTGCACCTTGACCATGATCTCGCTGATCTCCAGTTGAGCGGCAATCTGCTTATTCAGCAGACCGGCCGTAACCATGGCCATCACCTGCTTTTCCCGCTCAGTCAGACCTTCAATTCGTTTTCTTATGCCATGCCGAACCGTCTCTTCTCTTCGTTGTTCGATGTCCAGTGAGAATGCCTGCGTGACGGCATGGAGAAGTTCTTCCTTTTGAAATGGCTTAATCAGGAATTCGATGGCGCCGGCTTTCAGTACCTTGCGTACCATGGGCATATCCCCATGCGCAGTCATGAAGATGACTGGAATCTCGCATCCAGTGCGCACTAGTTCATCCTGGAACTCGGCGCCACTGATCCCGGGCAGACGCGCATCGAGCAGGATGCAGCCTGCAAGACTGCGCCCCATCGAATCCCGAAACTGCTCAGCGGAAAAATAGCATTCGGTCTGAAAACCCACGGCTTCCAACAGGTTCGAAAGTCCATCGCAAATCGAAGGATCGTCGTCAATGATATGAACAACCTGTCGTTCTCCGCTCGTCATATCCTTGTTCGGATTGTGAATTGAAATGTCACGCCCCGCCCCGGATCGTTCCTCGCTGAGATTCGCCCGCTATGGGCTTCCACAATGCTTCGGCAGATCGCCAGACCGATGCCCGTTCCGTTCTTTTTGGTCGAGAAAAAGGGCTCGAAGATGTTCGCAACAAACTCCTGCGCGATCCCGGGTCCGGAATCTTTCACAAGCACCAGGATCTGATCGTCTCCAAGCTTCTCCGTCGAGATCTGAAGCATCCGATCGCCAGGTGAGTCCGTCATAGCCTCAATTGCATTCTTCGACAGGTTGAGGATGACCTGTTGGATCTGCACCGGGTCCACCTCCACGGTCGGCAGTTCGTTCTCCAGATTCAATTCCATTCTTACGCTCTGCCGGATCGCGTCGTCGCGCAGCAACTGAGCAGAATCGTGAATTAAAAGGTTGAGATTGGTCGCGACGCGTACAGGCTCATCCTGATTGAACAAAGATCGCACCCGCTTCACAACTGCGCTTGCCCTGGTGCTCTCCTGGACAATCTTCTCTGCCGTCAGAGTTATCTTTTCCAGGTTCGGCGGATTGCAGCTTGCCCATTCCCGGCAGGCATATGCGTGCGTCATCAACGCAGTCATCGGCTGGTTCAACTCATGCGCAATCGAAACTGCTACTTCCGACATACTTAGATTTCGCGACAGGCGAGAAAGGCGCTCCTGGCGAGCCGTGAGGGACTGTTGTTCGCGTTCCCGGTCTTCGATATCGATGTGGAGCCCGTACCAACGTGCAATCCCACCGTCCTCAGCCCGTTGTGGAAACGCTCGAATCAGAAACCATCGGTATTCTCCGTTATCATTGCGAATCCGCGCCTGCACCTCAAATGGAGTTCCGGTCACCACGGCTTGCTTCCAGGTATCTTGGACAAGATAAGCGTCCTGCGCATGCAGCATGTGGAAAAGCCGGTCGCCCAGAAGCATTTCCTCCGGCACTCCCATATAGTCTCGGAGCGTCTGGTTCACGTATTCAATAGAACCATGGGAGTCGGCTCTCCAGATCTGTTGCGGAATTGCCTCCGTGAGCAACCGAAGCTCCCTTTCGCTTCTCTGAATTTCCCGGTTTGACTCCTCCAGATCCGCGGTTCGTTCCCGCACCCTCGTCTCCAGCAAGTCTCGTGCCTCTCTCACCTGGGTCTCCGCCCGCTTGCGGGCAGAGCTCACAAAGCTCATCGCGACGGCAAACAAGATGAAAGCCGCCAGAAAACTCTGCGACTCCGTTGCCACACTGATCGAGTACAGCGGAGGAATGAAGAAGTAGGTGACAAGAATCGAAGACAGGACAACAGCAATGAGCCCCGCTGTACGGCCGCCGAACCAGGCACTCCCCATGATTGCCCCGAAGAACAGGAACACAAATGGGTAGTCGATCAGATGCTGAAGAGGAAATGTCCAAAGCAGAGCCACTAGAACAAACACCACGGCGATCGCGCATGGCTTCAGCCCGTACTCGAAGACGAGCTCCGACAGGTTCTCCAGTCTCAAAACTGTCATATTGCGATGCTAGAGACACGAAGAATTCGGAGCAATGGTTTTCACATAAAGATCTCCTGGCTGCCTTCCTCCGCTGACGGGTTTATTGCTTTATATCTATCGCCTTGTCATCGCGAAAGGTTACCGTCCACTTCTTGCCATCCGCGTCATAAGTTACGGTGCGATTGCCTTCGGTCCGCGGATTGTCGGTCTGGATTTTCTGCCCCAATGCGAGCCGTGTTTCCAGTTCGTTCATGCCCTGTTTCGCCTGGTGTGCATCGATCGCCGCCCAGAGGTCTTTTGGCCAGTGACTGTAGATCGTATGCGGATCGTCGTAGAAGAAAAGCAGGTCATCGTAGTACTGCTCTTCGCTCCCATCCATTGCACCCACGGGAGTGGCATATTCCTGTTTCCCATCCGGCTCCATCGTAAACACCAGCAAGGCCTGCTTCGCACCATGGCTTATGCCATCGTCGATACTGGCTGGAACTGCCGCCTTGATTGCTTTCTTGATTTCGAGTCTCTGCAGTGGAGGGATCGTGCCTACACGCTTCGCGAAGTCCACTTTGCCGCCGGCGTAGGAGAAATACGGCATGGTGAAGCCGTTCTTCATCCACACGCTCTTGCCCTCGAGATCTTTCAAATCGTCGAAGTGGGCGGGAAATTCCATTCTCACCACGGCCACATCGTCCATGGTTACCTTCTGTTCGGGCTGAGCCGCAGCGCTGGGGTGCTGTCGCTTTTTCCAGACGGTAAAAATGTAAATCGAAGCAATCACCAGCATGATCGCCGTAGGAATCACCACAATTTTCCAGGGTTTCACTTCGCCTCCTCGCGACTCTCGCGGGAATCCTTGGCCTGATCTAACTTGCGGCAGGTGTCACGATGCTCGACGGTCCCGAGGACTTTGGCCGTAGTGCGTCCGCAGTCAAAGCATCGGCCTGCCGCAGCCCGGGGAATAGCACAGACCAAATCCCCGCCACCGCCAGCGAAGCCAATCCACCGAAAATCGTCGCCCTCACGGCGCCCAACCACTGGGCTGTAAGCCCGCTTTCGAACTCGCCCAATTCATTGGATGCGCCAATGAACAGAGAATTCACCGCGCTTACTCTTCCACGCATTTCGGGCGGGGTGGCGAGCTGCAGGAGCGACCCTCGTATGATCACGCTGATCATATCTGCGGCTCCGCTGATCGCCAACGCTACCAGCGATAACCAGAGACTCTTCGACATTCCAAAGATCACCGTAGCCGCGCCGAAGATCGCCACGCATACAAACATTCGCACGCCTGCTTTCCGCACGATCGGAAACCGCGCCATTACAAGCGAAATCGTCAGGGCGCCAATCGCAGGCGCCGCCCGCAGAGCTCCAAGTCCCCGAGGCCCGGTGTGCAACACTTCGTTGGCAAAGATCGGCATCAGGGCGACAGCGCCGCCGAGCAGCACCACGAACAAATCAAGCGACATCGATCCGAGCAGCAGCGGTGACCTCCGCACGTACTGAAAGCCCGCCAGCACCACCTTCAGGGATGCAGCCCGATGCTCCATGCGCCCCGGACGAACGTGCAGACTGAGAACCAGCGCGAGGAACCACACAAGCGTCACAAGCGTGAAGATGTACACGATTCCCGGGCCCTCGAGGCCCATCGCCACCAGAACGTGCGCCAGAGGCAGCGTAAACAGCAATCCCCCCAGTGCCGGCCCCGTCACATTCGCCAACTGGAAGATCGCTCCACCCCACGTCACTGCGTTGACAAAGTGGACCTCCGGTACCAGGTGCGGCAGCAGCGCCGAGCTTGCCGGGGCCGAAAACGCTCGTCCTGTTCCAATCAGGAACAGAACTGCATAGATAAACAGAACGCGGTGCGTTCCTGAGAATGCAATCAGCAGCAGCGCGACAGTGCACACTACCTGCAATGAGTAGCAGCACAAAATCACCTGCCGCCTGTCGAAGCGGTCGGCAACGTGTCCTGCGGGCAATAGAAAGAAGAGGCCCGGTAAAAACAATGCGAGCCCGGTGTAACCCAGATCCAGTGCACGATGCGTGATCGAGTACACCTGCCATGCCACCGCGACAGCCTGCGCTTCAGCCCCGAGGACTACGGCAACTCGAGCCAGCTGATATCGTCGGAAATCGCGCGAGGCAAACGCCTCCATTCCTCGCAGCGGAGGCTTGCCGGTCAAGGGATCCATCTCCTGCCTAGGGTAAACGGTCCAACCGGAATCGCCGATACGTTCGAGCGCGAATCAACTCTTCAGACTGGCTTGAGATAAAGGCGTTCGATTGAGCAACCCCCTTCTCCGTTATTCTGATGCTTGGATACGATCTCCGAGCCCTCTGCACAATCCGTCGAGCCGAGCTACAAGGCCGCCGCCGCCGTGGCTTTATGCGGAGTATGCGCATTTCTCGAAGTGTATTGCACCCAGCCCTTGCTGCCGCTGCTGGCACATCTCTTCCACGCCTCAAAAACCGGGGTGGGTCTCACCGTATCGGCGACAACCCTGGCGGTAGCGATCTCGGCGCCCGTGTTCGGAACCTTGACCGAGCGCATGGCTCGCAAACGCGTCATTGTCTATTCCATTCTCGGGATTGCGATTCCAACCCTCCTCGCAGCAACCTCGACTTCTCTTGCCCAGCTGATCTTCTGGCGTTTTCTTCAGGGCGTGATGGTTCCCGGAATCGTCGCTGTTGTCGTGACCTACATCGGCGAAGAATGGCCTCCCGAACGGGTGGCTCTCATCATGAGCTTCTACGTCAGCGGGACGGCACTTGGCGGATTCCTGGGGCGCATCTCGGCTGGAATTTTGGCCGACTACTTCAGCTGGAGAACCAGTTTCCTTGTTCTCGGCGTCGCTTCTCTTGTTGGGGGAGTTGCCGTGGCGGCCTGGCTCCCGCACGGACGACGACGGGATACGCAAACACTGAACTCTGGAAAGCTTCCCGCCTTCCCCGAACAGGTCAGGCAGATATTCAGAAGCCGCCGGCTCGTCGCCACGTTTGCCGTGGGATTCAATGTGCTCTTCTCGCTCGTAGGCGTCTTTACCTGGATCACTTTCTACCTCAGCGCCGCGCCATTCGGTCTTTCCATCACTGCTCTGAGTTCTCTCTTCTTCGTTTACCTCATTGGGTTGGTCGTAACGCCCTTCGCCGGCTATCTCATCACTCGTGTCGGCCTGCGCGCCGGCATAAGCGGAGCTATCTGTTGCTCCATCCTTGGCGTCTTGCTCACGCTCTTCCCCAGTCTGCCGGTGGTTATCTTTGGCCTTGCCGCCCTCTCAAGCGGAGTCTTTGTTGCCCAGACCGCTTCGCAAAGCCACCTTCGCGTTGCCGCTCCCTCCGGCGCTCGCGTCACAGCCGCTGGCATCTACATCGCCTGTTACTACCTGGGCGGAACCGCCGCGGGCGTCGTCCCGGGGGCCTTCTGGGCGATTGGCAAGTGGCCCGCCTGCGTCTTTTTCATCGTCGCAATGCAACTCATCGCGCTCGCCATAGCCCTTACCGGCTGGCGGGAGCCCGCGATCAAGCCTGCGAGCCACCCTACCCCAGGTGCCGCATTGTGAGGCATTTGGAACAATCCCTGAACCCTGGCATTCGCATCCTTCATCTATACGAGAGTGACCGGCGCGGATCCAGGCTTGTGGCCGCGTCAAGCGACCGATGGCCGCGCGGAACCTGATCCCCTATCCGAACTGAAACAGACGACTACGTCAGGAGCGAGCTTTTGCCCGAGTTGCAGACAGACCCAGCCGTCCCCGCTTCGGCGCCGCGGACCGTGACGGTCCAGAATCCAAATCCCGTGGATCAGACGGCCTGGAAACCCAGGGTTAACCCCTGGCTCATCGCGGCAACCGTAGCTCTCGCAGCTTTCATGGAGGTACTGGATACCTCCATCGCCAACGTCGCCTTGCCCCACATCGCGGGCAGCCTTGGAGCCAGCACCGATCAAAGCACCTGGGTGTTGACCAGTTATCTCGTCTCCAATGCCATTGTTCTTCCCCTTGGCGGTTGGGCATCGAGCCTGATGGGCCGCCGCAACTTCTTCGTGTTCTGTATCGTTGTCTTCACCATCGCGAGCTTTCTTTGCGGAATCGCGCCCTCACTGCCCATGCTGATTATCTTCCGCATTATTCAGGGCGCGGGCGGCGGCGGTATGCAACCCATGGCGCAAGCCATCATGGCGGACTCCTTCGAGCCGCATAAACGCGGGCAGGCATTCGCGCTCTACGGCCTCGTTGCCGTGCTGGCGCCATCGATCGGCCCCACTCTAGGCGGCTGGATCACAGACAACTACACCTGGCGCTGGATCTTCTTCATTAACATCCCTGTCGGGCTCCTGGCTTTCATCCTTGTTTCGCGCCTGGTCGAAGATCCGCCGTGGATCAAAGCTGATCCTTCCAAATTGCGCAACATGGACTATGTTGGTCTGGCATTCCTCATCGTCTCCATGGGCGGCATGCAGGTCATGCTCGACAAGGGCGAGGAGAACGACTGGTTCTCTTCTGGCTTTATCCGCTTCTTCGCCGTGCTGTTCGTCGGCGGATTGATCGGGCTCTTCGTGTGGGAATGGCGGCAGAAGAATCCTCTGATCAATCTCAAGCTCTTCCGATTTAAAAACTTTGCGATCTGTTGTTTTCTCATGATGCTGGTTGGCGGTGTGCTCAACGCAAATACCGTCTTGCAGCCGCAGTTCATGCAGCAGTTGCTGGGTTATAACGCAACGACTGCGGGCCTTGCGCTGACGGCGGGCGGCATCGCGCTGGTCGTCGTGATGCCCATGGCGGGTTTTGCCACCGGCAAGATCTCTGCGCGGACCCTTGCGGTCTGCGGATTCCTGATGTTCATTGTGACCTTCCGTTACGCGGCCTACGTCACCAATCTCCAAATGAGCTTCGCAGAGGCGTCGTGGCTCCGCGTGGTACAAATGTTGCCCCTGCCCTTCTGCTTCATCTCCATCACGAACGCTGCCTACGTCGGCATGCCGAAGGAAGAAAGCAACCAGGTTTCCGGCCTGATCAACTTCGTCCGAAACCTAGGCGGCAGCATCATGATCGCCATCACGAGTGCGCAGGTGACAAGCCGGGCCATGTGGCACCAGGAGCACCTGCAGAACTTCATGCAGCCCGGTTCGGATGCATTCACTCGGCATCAGCAGGCGATCTCCGGTTTTCTGGGAGGAGCGGTCGGCTCAGCAAACAGCAGCGCTCTTGCGACGGCAAACATCTACAACCAGCTCAACGCCCAGGCCCAGATGCAGGGTTATCAGGACGTGTACATGCAGCTCTCGTACTTGTCCTTCGGCCTGGTGTTCATGGCCTTCATGCTCAGCGCGAACCGCCCCGGCCAGGGTGGCGGCACGTCGGCTATGCATTGATGTCGAGACGGCTTGAATTTGTATCAACGGGATTCAAAACGAAAACGCCAGAAACCTTTCGGCCTCTGGCGCTTTCATGGATGAACCTCTAGCTCATTGGATCCTGCATCGTCTCGTTCTGCCTGCCGATGAGGGTGCGAGTTGCCCCGCCTCCTGCATCTTCCCGCTCCGCCCGGGTTTCGTTTCGGGGTTGCCCCTTACTCCGCTCCCTTTCTGCTGAGCCGGCGTCCGATTCCTCAGGTTGCCCCTCGTCCTCGGCTCTTCGGCTGTGCCGGCGATCTCCGCTCGGGTTGCCCCGATCTTCGATGCCTTCGGCGCCTCTGGTTTCAACGAGGTTCTGGGTTTCCCCAGTAGCGCCCGTCTCCTCCTGCTGCGCCCCTGGCACAGGTCTCGGGTTGCCCCTCGCCCTGTACCTCCGGCTTTACCGGCGATGGATCGTCGAGTCGCCTCGATCCTCACATCTTTCGGCGGTGCCGGGTGTGAAAGTTCCAGGTTGCCCCTTCCCTTCGCACTTCCGGTATCGCCGACGACAGTATCCGGGTCGCCCCGAACACTTATCCTCCGGCACCGGCTGATGGGATGTCCGAGTTACCTCGGATCGCTCACCATCCGGTTCGCCTTGGTTGACTCGCCGAGTTACCCCGGCTCCTCTTCCTTGGCTACGACGATCGACTAATTTCCAGGTTGCCCTAAATCTCTGTCTTTCGCCGTTCGCCGATTCGCTTCGACTCGAGTTGCCCCGAATCTCTGTCCCTCGGCTGACCCGTATCTGCTTTCCCGGGTTGCCCCGCTTCCGCATCTACGGCTGAGTCGATGATCTCTCCCTGGCTGAATCGAACTTTGCATCCTCGGCTTGCGCCGCGGATGAATCTTCGGCTCCAATCAGGTACCAACATTCCTGATCTGGTTTCCGGCGCACTCTCAATCTCAATCTTTAAATCCACTGTCGGCGAACCGACCCTGAACCCTTAACCGAAACCGTTACTTGCGCTTTCTACCAGGCCGGAGCTGCTGTTCCAATCAGCTACAGAGTCACCTGCTAGTTAGAGACAGTAGGCCCGATCGATCTGTGGATGCAAGTGCAAAACCCTGGCGTTTTTTGTGGATATCACCATTCATAGTGCATTCACATTCAAAAAGTCGTCGCGAAGAACTTATTTGAAGATAGATGCGCTTCTAAATCAGGAATCAAGCACTCGCATATCCACTTAGCTGCGACTTAACCTCCAACTAAGCGCGATTGGTTTGCACGGATAAGTGTGCTTTCCTTCCAGTCTCCTCGCGGTTTTCCGGATCAGGCATTCCCCAGAGCGCCCCGCTTCTGATAAATAACCAACAGCCGTTATCCCTGATCCACATCTGCGCTCTGACGAAGGTGGTTTGCGATGCTTACAAAACGCGGGCTGCCGCCGATTTGGATCATGGGTATGACGAACGCCGTGTTCGGCCTCACTGGCGGATTTTGTGCCGTCATCATCCCGGACCTGCTCGCTGCACATGGATTGCCTGCAGGCCAGATCGCTTCCATTGCCGCAGCCATACTCTCTCCTGGATTTTGGGCGTTCACGATTGCACCTATGCTCGACGTGCGGCTGAGCCGGCGCACGTACGCCATCATCCTGGGCACGATCACGGCCCTGGCAGTCGGCATCACCGTGACCTTTTCTGACCGCCCCGTGGTGATCGAAGCTGTCATGATTCCCGGCTTTCTGGCAGCAAGCCTGTATCAGGGAGCGGTTGGGGGTTGGATGGGAAGTTTGATCTCGAAGCAGCAGGACGGGGAACTTGGCATCTGGTTCACGGTTTCGAATCTCGGTGCCGGCGGACTCATGATGGTGCTGTCGGGCGAGGTTCTCCATCACTTCAACTCGACTTCAGCCGCTTTCATCCTTGGCGGAATCATTCTTCTCCCGATGATGCTCTTCTTTGCGATTCCATCTCCCGGGCCAGACCGCCAACTCGCACGCGAAAGCTTTGGTCGATTCTGGACTGAAGTAGCCTCATTGGTCCGTCAACGCGAAACCGTGTTGGCTCTTCTTCTTTTCACACTGCCGGCTGCATCCTTCGCGCTGACCAATGTTCTGGGAGGGACCGGCGGCGATTTTTCAGCCAGCGAGCGAATGGTAAGCCTGTCAGCAGGAATCGGCTCAACTGCCGCGGGCCTCGCGGGCAGCTTTCTGCTCTTTCCCCTTGCACGCCGTTTCGCGTTGCGCCCGCTCTATCTCGGCATTGGGGGCATAGGAGCGGTCTTTACCCTTTGCCTGATCTTACTGCCGCACGCACCCTGGAGCTTCGTCGTAGCGATCACCGGCCAGAACCTGTTTCAGGCAATGGCATTTTCCACGAGCAACGCAATCACCTTCGAGGTTATCGGTCCGAAAAACCCTTTGGCCGCAACGCTTTTTACCCTGCTTCTCTCCGCCTCAAACCTGCCCGTCACCTACATGCAGTATCTCGATGGCCGCGGATACAACCGCGGCGGACTGGTCGGCTGCCTTCTGACCGATGCCTGCCTCAGCATCGCCGCCTGCTCTTTCCTGGCCTGGGTGCTCTCACGGTGGCGTGCGACTTGCAAACCCCGCCCCACTTCGTTGGAAGCTCTGCCTGAGAGAGCGGAGTGAGTCGCGGACTGCGGCGGGTCGCCGAGCGTACGAAGCAAGCACTGGAACCCCTGAACCGAACTCGGCGGACGATTTGCAATCGAACCCCCGCTGGTGTTTCAATCGTAAGTATTGAAACAGGGGTGCTCCACCGTGTGGGGCTGAGAAGATACCCTCGAACCCGATCCGGATAATACCGGCGTGGGAAGCGTTCTAAGCCGAGCTTTCGAAAGCCAGTTTGGCCAACTTCCTCCAATCGTAGCGCTGTCGCCCTTGTTTCATGAAAGTGGGAACAAGGTATGCGTGCGTTTTGCCCCGATCCGTTCGCTGACAGTTCATCCGCTCCAGGCGAACACGGGTCCCGGCCCTGCTCCGCCAACGTCACGGCGCGCGGCTCGCTGGGAATGCGGTTGCCAGTCATCGCCGCATCGTTGTTTATCGTTGGTTCCCTCAGCATCTTCGCCCAGAATCAGTCGCCATCCGCCAATCAGCCGGAACCACCGCAGAAATCAGCAGAGCAGAATCCCGCCGCAGCCCCGGCACAAAAACCCGATCGCGTCACCACAACCGTCGTCGTCCACGGTGAAGTGAAAGATGACTACCTCTCGGACCCGCGCACGGCAGCCAGCCTGGACAATACCCCGATCAAAGAAGTGCCCCTCTCGGTCACCAGCGTCACCAGTGCCGTCATGAGCGATCAGGTTTCGCGCCTCCTCTCCGACGTCGTCAAGAATGACGCCTCTGTGGGCGAAGACTACGCACCAGTCGGCTACTACGGCGATTTCCAGATTCGCGGATTCCCTATAGATCTCGCCACCGGCATGCAGATCAACGGCCTCACCATCGCGGGCGAGCAGGATGTGCCTCTCGAAAACAAGCAGCGCGTCGAGATCATCAAAGGAATCGCCGGCCTCGAGAGCGGGATCGCCTCCAGTGGCGGAGTCATCAACTACGCGACCAAAGAGCCTTACCCCAACGAGCGTCCGGCAATTGACCTGGCCACCGATGATCGCGGCTCAGCCTATGGGTCTGCGCAGTTCCTTCTCCCCGGATTCCACGGCAACTCCGGCCTCCTCATAACCGCGGTTGGTGAAGACATGCACACCTACGTTGAAGGCGCAGACGGCTGGCGCGGAATGGGAGCAGCCGACGGCCGCTGGCAACTCGACGCGAACACCCAGTTGTCGACGGACTTCGAATACCAGCACAAAGTACAGCGCTCCGTTGCCGGCTATCAGTTGCTTGGAGGGGCCACTGTGCCGTACCCCGTCTATCCGTCGGTGATGCTCGGCTTCCAATCGTGGTCTCAACCGAACACGTTCGACACTCTCAACGCCGGCGCCCGCCTGCAACGCACTCTTTCGCCTGGCTGGACACTGCGTCTCGGCGGATCCTACAGCCACTCATTGATCGACGACAATGTCATCTGGCCGTATGGGCCGGCACTCGACGCCGACGGCAGTTCTCTCTGCCCCGATGCCGTTCCCTATACAACTACTTCTGCCCAGACGGATCCTACGAAATCTACGACTACCGCAGTCCCGGCGAACTCCGCATCGACGCTTTGGGAGAAGCGCTGGCTCTCGGCCACTTCACCACCGGCAAAATCACGCACGATGTGGTTGGCGGCGGCTCGCTGTTTCATCGCACGGTCGATCTCTCATCCAGCGTCGTCTACCAGCCATTGGGCGTGGAAAACGTCTATCAACCCAATATCGCCTACGCACCAGACGATCTGCAGGCAGGCCCCTCAGCTCTCGCCGACTTCGATCACCAGGCCTCCGGCATCATTCAGGAACGCGCACACCTTCCCGGCAACATCGTGCTTCAGGCCGGCGGTCGCTTCGCCGGCATCACCGATTTCAACTACGCCGGCGCGAGCCGCTCGCTCTGGCTGCCGCAATACGCCGTCACGTGGACGCCCGTATCCAGCCTTACCCTTTACAGCAACTACGGCACGCTGCTTTCGCTTGGCCCCCAGGCTCCATGGTGGGTCTACAATTCCAGCCAGTTCCTGGCTCCTTTCACAACAACCCAATACGAGATCGGTGCGAAATACGAGCACGGCATCCTTCTGACGGGCGACTTCTTCCACATGCGCCAGCCCTTCTTCTATTCCAAAGTGATTACCGGCCCGGATTCTTTCTGTCCGGAAGCCAACACGGGCGAACTTTGCTTTGAGTCAGAAGGACGCGAAACCCACGACGGCGTCGAGTTCAACGCCCAGGGCAAAGCCGCAAACTGGATTCAACTCAGCGCCTCCGTTGCCGCCATTCGCGCCATCTCAACCGATACCGGCACTCCCTCTTTCAACAACAAACAAGTCATCAACGTTCCGCGATTCCACTCCACGTTCTTTGCGGATGTCCTCGTTCCCCACGCACGCGGCCTGCACCTGATGCCCGGCTGGAGTTACACCAGTCGCAAAGACGCCACCTACGACGATGTCGTAAGCGTCGGCGGATACAACCTCTTCAACCTGGGCGCACGCTACACGCCGGGCGGTGAAAACGGCCACCTGACCTTCCGCCTGTATGCTGACAACATCCTCAACAAGCGGTACTGGAAGGACACGGGCGCGAACTACGGCGACACCTTCATTCATCAGGGTGCGCCCACAACGGTGCGCCTCTCCGCGCATTACAATTTCTAGTTTGTGCCAGCGAAGAACAGGACGGCGACTATGAACGAAACGGCCAAAGCGCATGGACTGGATGGTTCTCTCGCTGAGCCCGACTGGCCTCCGTTGTCGCTCGCTGAGGTTCGGGATGTGTTGGGCCAGTTTCGCGGCGCAGGCGATCCCATCGCAATTCTTTCCGCCAGCCCGCGACCGTTTTCCGCTGCAAGCGTTGTTGAAACCGAATACGGCAGGCTCTTCATCAAGCGTCACGCCCGCACGGTCCGTGACGTCGCGGGCCTCACAGAAGAGCATCGATTCATGCAGCACCTCCGCACAAACGGCATCGGTCTACCCTGCGTCCTCGCGGCAACGAACGAGAAAACCGCGATCGAAACCACTGACTGGACCTACGAAGTTCACAAGATCCCGGCGGGCGTGGATCTCTATGCAGACGCCATCTCGTGGACACCTTTCCTCTCCGCAGAACATGCTCGCTCTGCCGGCACGATGCTGGCCCGCATGCACGTTGCCGCCGAAAATTTCGATGCGCCGCCGAGAAAAGCGCAGCCGATTGTTGCGAGCTTTAGCATCTTCCGATCGTTGAATCCCGGTGAGGCTTTTCGGCACTACCTCGACGCCCGCTCCTCCATTGCCAACGATTCACAAACGCGCGGCGACGGCGAGCATGCGGTTGAACTGCTCGCCCCTTTTCACGAAGAACTCAAGCCTCTTCTTCCTTCGCTTGCACCGCTCTGGACTCACAATGATCTCCACGGCTCGAATCTCTTCTGGAGCGACTCAACTCCGAACGCACGCGCAACTACGGTCATCGATTTCGGCCTCACCGACCGCACCAATGCCGTCCACGATCTTGCTCACGCCATCGAACGCAATATCATCGAGTGGCTCGTCCTCATGAACGATTCGCAAATCGGTGACCGGCTGCCGGTCCATCTCGATCATCTCCGGGCCATGCTTGACGGATACGAAGAGGTCCGTCCTCTCAGCGATGCGGAAGCCGCCGCGCTTGCCCCCATGCTTGCCCTCTGCCACGCGGAGTTCGCGCTCAGCGAGGCTGACTACTTTCTCGGTGCGCTGCGCTCACCGGAGAAGGCGCGTGTCGCTTCCAGGAACTACCTTGTCGGCCATGCGCAGTGGTTCCGCGGCCCGGGCAACGGCAAACTCCTCGACCCAATCCGCCGCTGGGCCGAATCTCGCCAGCAACTGATGGTGCGCGAATGAGTTTCTCAACCATCGCCCACTACTTCATTACGAATTGGGTCGAGTTCGCAGGATTTGTCACCACCGCGCTGGGCATCTGGCTCACGACCAAACGCCTGCTCATCTGCTGGCCCGTAGTCCTGGCCGCAGACTTGCTCTACCTCGTTGTGTTTTATCGCGCGCGCCTGCTCTCCGATAGCCTTCTGCAGTTATTCTTCATCGCCTTCACCCTCTATGGATGGTGGCACTGGTGGCGCGGCATGCGCGAAGAGGGCGAGGTCCGCGTCGTCCCGCTTGCAACGGCCAGCCTCATCATCGCGCTCATCGCGGGAATCGCTGGCAGCTTCATCCTCGGAGAAATTGCCAAACGCCTGCACGCGGCTCTGCCTTATCTCGACGCAGCGCTCACCAGCTTCAGCCTCGTCGGAAGCTGGTGGCAGGCGCGCAAGCACATCGCCAACTGGTGGCTCTGGATTGTGGTCAATCTCGTCTACATCGGCGAGTACATCTACAAGGACCTGTGGATCACCGCTGTTCTTTACGCCGGCCTCGTAGGTCTCGCCGTCCTCGGCTTGCGCGATTGGCAACGCGCCGTCCGCTCCGCTCAGACCGCCGCCTGCACCACGTTGCGCAGCGGCTCGCCCGCCATATAGCGCCTCAACTCATCCGCTGCCACCTTCAGTGCCCGGCGCGCAAACTCCGGACTCGACCCGCCCACATGCGGCGTGATCAGCAAGTTCGGGCATCGCCACAGTGGATGATCCAACGGCAGCGGCTCGGGATCCGTCACATCCAGTGCTGCCCGGACCTTCCCGCTCTTCAGCGCCTCAACCAGCGCATCCGTATTCACAATCGGCCCGCGCGCTGCATTCACCAGCAGCGTTCCCTGCTTCATGAGAGCAAACTGCGGGGCGTCGATGAGCCATCGACTCTCCGCGGTCGCCGGAAGAATCAGAACGACCACCTGCGCCTTCGGCAGCAAGGCATCCAGTTCCTCGACCGCATGAACCTTCGGATTCTCTCTTGCCGTCCGCGCAACCCTGATCAGTTCCACATGAAACGGCTCCAGCATGGATTCAATGTCTTTTCCAATCGAGCCGTAGCCGACCAGCAGCACAGTTTTCCCTGTCAGCTCTTCAAGCATCACGGGAGGATAGTGCGCCCTCAGATCGCCAGTCATCTGCGCATATTCTCCACTCGCCTCGAAGCGCCGCTTCCACTCACCCGAGCGCTGAATATCCAGGAACAGCGGAAAGTGCTTCAACATCGCCAGAATCGCGGACAATGTCCATTCAGCCGTCGAAATGTTATGCGCTCCGCGCGCATTGCAGATGGTCACATGCGGCCCCACGGCCGCCGGAATCCACTCCGTGCCGGCCATCATCGACAGCACCAGTTTCACCCCGCGCAGATGAGGAACGATCTTTGTATTGCGCGTCGGATACGGATCGGGAATCCACACCTCGATCTCCACGTCATGGTCGAGATCGCGCGGCAACGCAATCAACTCGACGCCGCTCGGAAAATCGGCGAGCAGTTCAGACGCAAGATTTGCGGAATACCCGACGCGAACCATAAAAATTTGAGAAGCGGAAGTTGATGTGGTTCTCCTATATCCTACATGCTGCGTAATGCATCCCGGAGACCTCGGCATCGCGTGATGCTAGTTTAAGGAGTTGCCTCGTAACGGCAGATGAAGCTTGCCCAGCAAAAGACGCAGTCCCAGCAGGAACTCGCCGTTAAATTGCGTTTTCAGCAACCCGCCGGTGAAGGGATACTGACCTGGGAACGCCGGCGGCTCCTCATTGATGCTGCCAAGACGGCTCTGGCGGCAACGTTATGCTGGTGGATCGCGCTCCGCCTCGGGCTCCGCGAGGGTTACTGGGGAGCCATCAGCGCGATCATCGTGCTCCAGTCCAACTTCGGGGCTACCATCGGCGCCTCCCGCGACCGTTTCCTCGGGACTGTGATCGGCGCGGTATTCGGTTTTGCGTTCTCTTTTTTCGGCACTCTGCCCTGGAATTACATCCTCGCCGTCCTGCTTACGGTGACCCTTTGCGGTCTTCTCGGACTTCGCAATAGTTCGCGCCTCGCCGCCGTCACCCTCAGCATCGTGATGCTGGTACAGAAAACCGGTCCCCACTATCTGCTCGCGCTCCATCGCGTCGGTGAGGTCTTCCTGGGAATCATCGTCGCTATCGCCGTGGCAACTTTGGTCTTTCCCGATCGCGCCCGTCTCCGCCTTCGCGACAATCTGGCGCAGGAGTTTCTCCTCCTCAGCTCATTTTTTGAAGGAATCCTGCAAGGCTTCGGCGGCCAGCCCGCTGAGAGCGTCGCCGAGATTCGACAGGATATTCAAGCCACATTGCGAGCCAACAACGTCCTCATCGACGCGGCGCGCAACGAACCCTCAGGAGGTCCTGGCTGGCGCGAAGGCCTGACGATGATCTCGCAGTTTGGCCGATCCCTGTTCGACGCCCTGGTTGCTCTCGAAATCGCCGTCAGAGAGAGCCATGAAGATGCCTACGCTCACCAATTGGAGCCCGAACTTGGCTCCCTCCTCGCCGACATCTCATCAGGATTTCAGTACGTCGCAAAGTGCATCCATGAGTGGCGCTTCCACGTGCCCCCTCCGAATATCGATATCGAAGGGGACATCACACGATTGGAAGATCGAATGGCCAAAGTCCGCCATACCAGCGCAGATTTCTCCCAGGCGGAAATCCTGCGCGCCTACGCCGTTCAACTCCACCTCAAGCAGATCGCCCTGCTCCTGCGCGCGTCGCGAGTCGAGACCAGTAAAGCCATCGGCGAATCGCAATTAAGCGAAGCCTAGCCAAGGCACTTGCGGAGTGCCTCTGCGCAATCCTCGATTTCCTTGATCGAAATCGCATATCCGAATCGCAGATGTCCTTCTCCCTGCGCTCCGAAGACAGACCCGGGAATCGTCGCGATGTGCGCCTTTTCCAGCAGCATCTCCGCCGCCGTACGACTGTTCTTGTGGATCTTCTCAACATCCGGGAATGCGTAAAACGCGCCGGCCGGCGGCTCGCACCTCAATCCAGCCTCGTTCAGAGCCGCAACAAGCAGATCACGCCGTTTTCGATACGCTTCCCGATGCGCGGCGATCTCCGCCTCCGGCGTCTTCAGCGCATCGATCATCGCCTGCTGTACGAAAGTCGTGACTCCATTGGTCGAATAGAGCACGATCTTTCGCAGGGCCGTCATAAATGGTTCTTGCGCCACCGCATATCCCGCGCGCCAACCCGTCATTCCATACGTTTTCGAAAACGTGAAGCACGTGATCGTGCGCTCCAGCATTCCCGGCAGCGATGCGATCGAGACATGCTCGCCTTCATATACCAGGTCCTCGTAGGCTTCATCCGCGATCACAATCAGATCGCGCTCGCGCGCAAAGGCCGCAACCTCTTCCGCTTCCTTGCGTGTGAATACCAGCCCGCTCGGATTCTGCGGAGTGTTGTAGTAAATTGCCCGCGTGTTGGCAGTTGAAAACTGTTCCAGAGTATTCCGGATTCCATTCCGCCTCGCCGTCGCGGTCGGCACCAGCAGAGGCCGCGCCTGCGCTCCCGTTACCAGGTCTCGAATCGGAGTCCAGTAGGGAGAAAAGACAAGCGCGTCATCGCCCGGATCGAGCACGCTCTGAAACGCCGCGTACAGCGCCTGCGAACCGCCCACCGTCGCGATCACTTCATCCGTCGTTACGTTAATCTTGTTCTTTACCGCCAGTTTCTTCACCAGCGCCTCGCGCAGCGGCAGCACGCCCGACGACGGCGCGTAATGCGTATAGTTCTCCACCAGCGCCTTCATCGCCGCGTACTTGATCGGCTCCGGCGTCTCAAAGTAAGGCTCACCCCCGTGTAACGCATGAACCTTCAGCCCGCCGGCCCGCATTTCCATGACCTTGTTGCGTATCTGCACAATGTCAGAGAAACCGACTTCATCGAGTCGTTTCGCCAGTCGAATTCCGCTGAGTTTCGGCATGGTCCAGGGATTCCTTTTCGTTCTGGTATTCAGGAGAATCTGCCTTCAGCATATCTGATGCGAGATAAAGCCAATCTGAAGATCGGCCGCTTCCGACGTTAGACCAGCAGCAGGTTTGTATACACTGCCATTCCTGCAACCGCATCCACGCCCATAGCATCGAGGTCATCGATCTCCTGCTGGCTGCGGATCCCTCCCGCCACGATCAACTGCCTCGACGTGAGCCCGCGCAACCGCGCAGCTACCTCGATCGGGAATCCCTGCATCAACCCTTCGCCGTCGACATGCGTGTAGAGATAAGCAGCCACATACGGGTTCAGTTGTGGAATCGCTTCATCGGGAGTTAACGCTACCTGCGCCTTCCACCCTTTCACTGCGATACGGCCGTTCTTCGTGTCGATTCCTGCCACGACCTGTTCACGCCCAGCCGATTGCGCCATCTCGGCAGCAAACTCTACATCCACCCTGCCGTCTTCGGTGAACAGCGCCGATCCCACGATCACGCGCTTCGCTCCCGCATCCAGCACCTCGCGAGCCCGGTCGGTTGAACGCACGCCTCCGCCCACCTGGCATGGCAGGCGCTTCGCAATCTGCGCCACCAGGGCTGAGTTATCGCCCTGTCGCATCGCCGCATCCAGATCGATCAGCTGCACCAGCGGATAGCGCGAGAACTTCTCGATCCAGTACTCGAAGTCATCAAAAGCGAACCGCAGCTTCTCGCCCTGCACAAGTTGAACAATGCGGCCGCCCATCAGATCAATCGAAGGAATCAGCATGGCAACCTCACCGGAACCCCTGCCGCAACGAGTTCCTCCTTGAGTGACCGAGCGCTCGAAACGCCAAAATGAAAGATACTCGCCGCCAGCGCCGCATCCGCCTTCCCTTTCGAGAACACCTCCGCAAAATGCGCCACCGTCCCCGCGCCTCCTGAAGCAATCACCGGAATGCTCACCGATTCGCTGACCGCCGCCGTAAGCTCGCAGTCGAATCCAGCCCGCGTTCCATCCGCATCCATCGAGGTAAGCAGAATCTCTCCTGCACCACGCGCCTCGGCCTCCAGCGCCCATTCCACCACGCGCCGGCCCGCGAGCTTTCGTCCGCCCTGCACAAACACCTGCGCATCGCGCACCGGATCCTCGGTTTCCGGATCGCGCCGAGCATCGATCGCAACCACGACCGCCTGCGCTCCAAAGCTCCGGCCAATCGCGCTGATCAGCATGGGATCAGCAAGCGCCGCCGAGTTGATGCTGATCTTGTCCGCCCCGGCTTCAAACACCTGCGCCGCTTCCTCGGCACTCCTGATTCCTCCTCCCACCGTAAACGGCACAAACAATTCCCGCGCTGTCCTCCTCACAGTCTCGAGCAGCGTCTGCCGTCCTTCGTGTGTGGCCGTGATATCCAGCAACACGATCTCGTCCGCGCCCTCGCGCGCATGACGCGCCGCCAGCGCCGCCGGATCACCAGCATCCACAATATCCACGAACTGCACACCCTTCACCACTCGCCCGCCGTGAACATCCAGGCACGCGATAATGCGCTTGGTCAGCATGTCCACTCCAGAAAATTGCGCAGCACTGCAAGCCCAGTGTCTCCTGATTTTTCAGGATGAAATTGAACGCCAAACACGTTGCCCCACTCCACTGCGGCTGCAAAGGGAATGATGTACTCGGCTTGTGCTGCGTCAACCACCTGTAATTCTCCGTCGGCTTCGCGAATCGTCGTTCCGTAAGGAACATAATAGGAATGGGTGAAATACACGTATTCGATTCGCTTCAGACCGCGAAACAGCGTTGCCCCGGCGATGCCCGTCTCAATGCTGCTCCAGCCGACATGCGGCACCTTCTCGCACCCAGACGAAAACCGCTTGCACCGTCCCATGAAGTAACCAAGGCCGCGCTGCTCCGGTGCCTCCTCGCTTCCCTCAAGCAACCACTGCATCCCCACGCAGATCCCCAGAAACGGCACACCGCGCTTCACCGCATCTCGGATCCCCACCGTCATCCCCGTCGAATCCAGCCGCTCCGTCGCCGCAAAATGTCCCACCCCCGGCAGCACAATCCGCTCCGCCGACTCGATAAGCGACAAGTCCGAATCCGTCACGACCGGCTCCGCACCAAGATGCCGCAGAGCCTTCAGCACCGACGTCAGATTCCCCGCTTTGTAGTCAATCACGGTAACGCGCATTCACCACTTCTCCCATCATGCTGGTGCCCCAGGTCTCGCTTTTGAGACCTGGGAAATCTACAGCAGCCCCTTCGTGCTCGGCAGCATTTCTCCCAACTGCTTGTCCCGCGAGCACGCCACGCGCAGCGCTCTCGCAAACGCCTTGAAGATCGCCTCAATCTTGTGATGATTCGACCGCCCGTACATCGTCTTCACATGCACGTTGGCCCGCGCACCTCGCGCGAACCCCTCAAAGAAATCCGTAACCAGTTCCGACTGCAGGTCGCCAACCAGCCGCGTTCTCACCTTCGTGTCCACAGCGAACGCCGCACGCCCGCTCAGATCTACCGCGGCAATGGCCAGCGTCTCGTCCATCGGCATGATGAAATACCCCGCCCGTAGAATTCCTCGCTTGTCGCCCAGCGCGCGATCAAACGCCTCGCCCAGCGCAATGCCCACGTCCTCCACCGTGTGGTGCTGGTCCACGTCGAGGTCTCCTTTGCATGTCAATTCCAGATCGAACGCACCGTGCCGCGTGAACAGTTCCAGCATGTGATCGAAGAACCGGATCCCCGTCGAAACCTTGTACAGCCCTTTTCCTTCGATCGTCAGCGCAATGGCAATCCGCGTCTCGTTGGTGTCCCGCACCACCGTCCCTTTGCGAATCCCCTTGGCGGGTGCTCCAGAACCGCGTGCCCCAGGTCTCGCTTTTGAGACTTGGGATTGAATTGCCTTCGTCACCTTCGCCATCACTTGCTCTCCTCACCACGGATCTCGCGCATCGTTCGTCTCAGCACGTCAGCCGCCTCACGCATCTGGTCGCGCGTCCCGATCGTAATCCGAACGCATCCATCGCATCCCGGGTCATTCGATCGATCCCTCACCAGCACACCGCCCGCCGACATCAGCCGTACAAACTCCGCATGCTTCGCGCCGATCTCCACCAGAACAAAATTCGCATTGCTCGGCCAGCGTCGAACCCCCGCGCGATCCAGCTCTGCTTCGAATTCCGTGCGAGCCGCCAGCACCTCGCCCACGTACCAGTCCAGATACGGCGTATCTTCCAGCGCCGCCGGCAAACAAGCCAATGCAAGTGAATTCACGCTATAGGGCGAGAGAACGCGCCGAACCCAGCGCATCAGCTCCACTGGCCCTGCCAGCGCGCCAAGCCGCAGGCCGGCAAGTCCATACGCCTTCGAAAACGTACGTGCCACAACCAGGTTTGGAACCGCACCAACGAGATCCATTACCGACTCGCCAAAGAAGTGAAAATACGCCTCATCCACCAGCAGCACCGCATCCGGCGCCTGCCGCGCCAATTCCAGAATCTGTTCCCGCGTTGCGACCGATCGCCGAAGGACTGTTCGGATTGGCAATCGCAATGATCTTCGTTCGCGGCGTGATCGCCATCTTCAATCGCTCAAACGGAAACTGCAGATCTCCGCTCGCCTGCACCGGAACTGCCCTCGCATCCGTCGCCGAAGCGTACACCTCGTACATCGTGTACGTCGGCACCGGCAACAGCAGTTCATCTCCAGCATCGAGAAACGTCTCGAACAGTACGTGGATCGCCTCGTCCACGCCGTTCGTCAGAACGACCTGCTCTGCGGCCACGCCCATGTACTGCGCGACAATCCGCTCAACCGGCTCGCGCTCGGGATACCGCGTCAAAGCACCCGCGGAGATCCCGCCCAGAACCTCCTTCACACGCGGTGAACAGGCAACCGTGTTCTCGTTGAAATCCAGGCGCATCGCATCGCGATTCCCCAGCGGCGGATGATACTCCTTCATCGCCTGAACGCGGGCGCGCGGCGCGGGATAAGCTCCCGTCTCAATCTTGGCCACTGCGCCTCCTCTTGCGTGCGTTGCTCTGCGAATCTCGCGAGGCCTTCTTCACCCGCATCCGAATGGCAGCCGCATGTGCCGCTAATCCCTCGGCATCACCCAGTCGCGCAGCCTTCTCGCCAAGCTTCGCAATTCCCTCCGTCGCGTACTCCTGAACCGTAATCAGCTTCACGAAGTCATTTACGCTTAGCCCTCCTCGCACCCGCGCCATTCCGCCCGTAGGCAGGGTATGATTCGGCCCCGAGATGTAATCGCCCATCGGCTGAGCCGACCATCCGCCGACGAAAACCGACCCCGCGCTCTTCACCCAATCCAGATCTTCAGTCGAATCCACGGTCAAATGCTCCGGCGCCAGCCGATTTGTGATCTCCCACGCCTCTTCTTCAGTGCCCGTCACAATCGCCAGGCCATAGCGACTCAAATGCCTCGCGTGCAACGGAGTTTCCCCGGCTTTGCGCCTTCACTTCGGCAAGCACGAGCTTGGCAAGCTTCTCCCGAGTGGTCACGAAAATTGCGACCGCCTCCGGATCGTGCTCGGCCTGCGCGACCAGGTCGGCGGCAATCTCCACCGGATCGCCGCGCTCGCTCGTGACTACAATCTCCGTAGGCCCGGCAAGCATATCGATCGCGGCGTCAAACGCCACCAGCCGCTTCGCCGCCGTCACAAACAGATTCCCCGGCCCTACGATCTTGTCTACTCGCGCAATCGACGCTGTTCCATATGCCAATGCCGCAACGGCGTGCGCGCCCCCCACGCGGTAGAACTCTGTAATCCCCAACAGGTGCGCAGCAGCGAGCGTTTCCATCGCGGGCTTCGGCGACACCGCAACAATCCGGCTCACACCCGCCACCTGCGCAGGAATCGCCGTCATCAATAGCGTCGAAGGCAGAGGATGCCGCCCGCTCGGCACATAGCACCCCACCGAATCAATCGGCCTCACCAGCTGCCCCACCGTGAGCCCAGCGACCGTCTTCGTACTCCACGATTTCGGCATCTGCTTCTTTGCAAACCCGCGAATCTGGCTCGCCGCTGTCGAGAGCGCGTCGCGAAGGCCTTCGTCAATCCGATCCCATGCTTCCGCCATCTCCTCTTGCGTCACCCGGAACCGTTTTTGATCAGACAGCCCATCGAACTTGGCGGCATAGCCGAAGATCGCCGCATCGCCTTTTCTCCGCACATCCGCCACAATGCGCCGCACTGCCGGCATCACGGTCTCCAGCGCCGCGCCGCCCCGTCCCTCGAGTTGCGCAAGAATCGCCGCCGTGTCCCGCGACCCCCGTCCCTGCGTCCGAATCAGCTTCATCCTGCGTTCGCCCCGTTCTTTACAGCACAACCTTGTTCAGCGGATACTCCACGATCCCAGTCGCTCGCGCCGATTTGAGTTTCGGAATCACATCGCGCGCCACCCGCTCTTCCACGATCGTGTTCACCGCCACCCACTCTGAATTGCTCAACTGCGAAATCGTCGGCGAATTCAGCGCCGGCAACACCGCCAGCACAGCAGTCAGATCCTCTCGCTTCACGTTGAGCATCAAGCCAACCTGCGACTGCGCATCGATCGCTCCCCGCAGCATCACCGCGATCTGGTCGATCTTCTCCCGCTTCCAATCATCGGCAAGCGCAGCTTTGGCCGCAATCAAATGCGTCTCGCTCTCCAGCACCGTATCGATGATCTTTAGATGATTCGCCTTCAGCGAACTCCCTGTCTCCGTCACTTCCACAATGGCATCGGCAAGCATTGGCGGTTTCACCTCGGTCGCGCCCCAGCTGAACTCCACCTTCACGCTCACACCCTTCTCGGCGAAGTAGCGCTTCGTCACTTCCACCAATTCCGTCGCGATGATCTTTCCTTCCAGATCTTCGGCCTTCAGGAACCCGCTGGCCTCCGGTACTGCCAGCACCCATCGCACTTTGCGCCGGCTCTGCTTCGCATACGTCAACGTCGTCACGCTCGTAACATCAAGCCCACTCTCCACGACCCAGTCAATTCCGGTCAATCCGGCGTCCAGCACCCCATGATCAACGTAGCGCGCCATCTCCTGTGCTCGGATCAGCATGCATTCAATCTCCGGGTCGTCAATCGAAGGGAAATACGATCGCCCGTCGGCGTAAATATTCCACCCCGCGCGTTTGAATAATGCCACTGTCGAGTCCTGCAGGCTTCCTTTCGGCAATCCAAGACGAAGCTTGTTACCCACGATTCACCTCCACTGCCTTTCCGAACGACAGCGCCTTTGTAAAACAGCTCACGGTACCCTCGTGGCACACGAGCCCATCGCCCTCCACCACCACGCGAAACAGCAGGGTATCGTTGTCGCAGTCGGTTGCGGCAGAAACAACACGCAACCGGTTCCCGCTGGTTTCGCCCTTCATCCACAGTTTCTGCCGCGTCCGGCTCCAGAACGTGACAAAGCCTGTTTCCAGAGTTTTCGCGTAGCTCTCGGGGTTGAGAAACCCCAGCATCAGCACCTCGCCGGTCTGGGCGTCCTGCACAATTCCCGCCACCAGCCCGTCCATCTTTTCAAAATCAATCCTGGTTTCCATCGTCCTATCTTTCCTGAAATTCGAATAAGTTTCTCTGCAAAAAAACTAAAAAGCCCGTCGGCTTGTTTGCCGGCGGGCTCTGGTACTTCTGATCTCTCTGGCCTGGCTACTTCAGGCCATGGCAGTCCGCCGGCACATTGGTCCCGTGATGGTGATGGTGACCGTGATGGCGGTGAACCTGCATCTGCTTCCAAGCTACGGTAAAGCTGGAATTGTGTCAACAATCCTCAGAGTCCTCCGGATCATTCCTTCGCACTCTGAACAACCTCGCCTTCAACACCGCGCCTCGGCCCTCGCAACACCTCAAGCAGTGCCTGGTACATACGATTCCGCTGCTCGAAGCGCTCCGACGCACGCGTGACATAGCGAACGAGCACATCAATCCCGCTCCCCGATGGCCTCAGGTTCTCCACTGCCGTTGCTCTGAATCGGCTCAGACTGCTGCCGTGTGCGCCCCGCTTCCACTCCTGCTCCGCCTGGTCCGCATTCTTCTGCGTCTCGGTCTCCACCGCCTTATGGATCCGTTCCAGCATCTCTGGGATGTTGTCTGACGCCGGCAGGCTCAACGTGATCTCGTCCCACATCCACTGGCCGCTGGTCGAGAAGTTGAAGTACTGTCCGCGAATTGCGAATCCGTTCATAAACGTGATCCGGCGGCCGGTCGGAAGCCCTTTATCAGCGAGAGTTCCTGTCTCCAGCAAAGTGGTATTGAACAATCGCACATCGATAACCTCGCCACCCACGCCGTTGATCTCCACCCAGTCGCCCACGTGGATGCCATTCTTGCCTACGAGCACGAACCAGCCAAGAAACGCGATGATGAAATCCTGCAAAGCGATTGTGAGAGCAGCAGTAGTCAACCCAAGAATCGTCGGCGTCTCTTGCGGCGGACCGAAGATAACCAGCAGAACCAAAACCGCGCCTATCGCCTGAACGGCCAGCTGCAGAATACTCCGCAGGGTTTGTGTCCGCCGGGTATCGAGCACGCGGGTCGCCATGATTCGCCGCACTGCTGCATCGCACGCGACCATGCAAATCCCAATGAAAGCGATCAGCGCCAGCGACTGCAGAATCAGATGCAGCACAATTCTGCGTTGCAGCAGCACCTGCGCAGACCATTTGCTATACACCGTCGCTATCTGCTGCGCCGTCTGGATGCGGTCGTCCAGAATGCCCAGAATCTGTCGCTGAGTAGTGCGATCCTTGATGGCCTGAAGCTTCGTATCGAGATCATCTATCTTGGCCGCCGGCGCGTTCACCTTCGCCTCCAGCGCATCGTGCTGAGAAGTCAGCGTCGTGATCTCCGCGCGGGCATGGTTCAATGCCTCTTGCAAAAGGCCGTAGCGGCTTCCTAGTCGGAACCACGCGCTCGTCCGTCCCGCTAAAGTGCCAAACTGGCGCACGGAGACCACCGCCAGTTGGCCGCCTTCCTGCACTCGCTTGTCATAATCCTTCATCGAGGCTTCATGCGCCGCTAGTTCCGCCTGGATCTGCGTTGTCTTGTCTCCCGAAGCCCGATTCAGATCCACCTGCGCATCCGCAAGCTGATCCGTATCGAGAGCGAGCTGCGCTTTCGCCACCTCCAGATCGCCTTCGTCATACTCCGCCGGCTTGCCATTCTTGGCCGGAGCCGCCTTCAACGCGTCGGTGATCGTCTGGACTTCGTCCTTGTCGTCCGCAATGAGCTGCTGCAGTTGCCCCACTTTCTTCTGGAGCACCAGCGAATCCCCCGTCAGCTTGATGTGCTGAGCATCCAGCGTAGCCTGCCGCAGTGCCGAGCCAAACGCCTGGTCCACATCGTGATCGGCGAGTCGTTCTGCCTCCTGCGCAAACTCCTTTTCCTCCGCGGTGTATGCCAGAGGAGCCAGGGCCTCGGCCGTCTGCCACGGGCTCACATCCACAAGCGCCTTCTTCCCGCCGCCGGCCCGGTTCGGATTATTCTTCGGATTCAGGAACGACAAGTTGCCCATGACGTCGCTTGTGGTCCACGTAAACACCAGGCACAGCGCGAGCACTAACAAGAGCGCCAGCAGAAGAACAAGCCGCGTGCTGCCGAACACGCGCTCACGCAACTTAAGTGCGGTATGGGGAGGAATTGGAGGGGCTGCCATAAATCTATTTTTGCAGGAAAACCGCCGCCCATATCCAGTCTTTGGCAGGGCGGCAACGATTTACGAAACAGTCCCGAAGGTGGAAAATGACCCTGTGCGGCTATCGATACGGCGGCTTGCGTTGAAAGAGGTGTTGATTGCGCTGGCTTTGTCGTCGGCTAGCGTTGCATTGGCGCGCCAATCTCCACAGCAGCCCGCGACGTCGAAAACCACACCCGCCGCCGAAGACCGGGTCGATATCAACACCGCCAGCCTCGATCAGCTCTCAAAGGTGCCAGGAATGACACATACCTGGGCGGCGCGCATCATCCGTTTCCGTCCCTATCGCGCCAAAAACGAACTCCTCGATCGCGGCATCGTGAGCAGCTCGGTCTATGACCGCATCAAGGACTACATCGTCGCCCATCATCCCGCCCGATAGAGTGCTCAGACGGTACCTTCGACCGCTCCTTCATGCTCCGTCGCCGCGCCTCAGCAGTCGGCTCAACATGACGTACAGCACAGGAATGAAGACCAGGTTCAGTACGGTCGAGAGCAACATTCCGCCGACGATCGTGGTCCCCACCGAGCGCCGTCCCAACGCGCCGGCGCCTGTCGCGAAACACAGCGGCAGCACGCCCAGGATGAATGCAAACGACGTCATCAGAATCGGCCGCAAACGCAACTCCGCCGCTTCGATCGCAGCATCCGCAATCGAGCGGCCCTTGCGCCGCAACTGCTCCGCAAACTCGACGATCAGAATCGAGTTCTTCGCCGAAAGGCCGATCAGCATCACCAGTCCGATCTGGCAGTACACGTCATTCGACATGCCCGCGCAGCGATACCAGCCCCAGCGCGCCCAGCACCGCCATCGGCACCGCAAGCAGAATGATGAAGGGCAGCGCAAAGCTCTCATACTGCGCCGACAGCGTCAGATACACCACCAGGATCCCAAGTCCGAAGATGGTCAGCGCCTTTCCACCCGATTCGATTTCGTCGAGGGTCAGGCCCGTCCATTGATAGGCCATTCCGGGCATCATGTTTTGCTTTGCCAGGTCCTGCATTCCGGCGATCCCCTCCCCTGAGCTGTAGCCCGGAGCCGGCGAACCGTCGATTTCCACCGAGCGGAAGAGGTTGTAGTGAGTGATCACGGGCGGCCCGGAGCTCTTGCGAAACTGTGACAAGGTTGTCGAGCGGAATCATCTGCCCCGTGTCCGAACGAACGTAGAAGCTGTGCAGGTCGCTGCGCCGTCATGCGGAAAGGCTGATCGGCCTGGACAAATACGCGATAGGTGCGGTTGTTGAAGTCGAAGTCGTTGACATACTGCGAGCCCATGAAAACGCCCAGCGCGGTGGTGATCTGCGAGAGCGGAATCTCATTGCCTTCGCCTTCTCGCGATCGATGGTTACCAGCACCTGGGGATCGTTCGCCGAGAAAGTCGTATACAAATTGCTCAGGTCTTTGCGGGCTGCGCCAGCCGCCACGATCTGGTGAGCCACGCGGTCAAGGTCCGTGAGCGTGTTTACGCCGGTGTCCTGCAGCTCGAACTGAAAGCCACCGAGACTGCCGACGCCCTGCACCGCCGGCGGCTGAATCACCGCTCGACCAGGCCTCCATCCGGCAGAAACATGAGCATGCCCAGCTTCGCGATTCAGGTCGCGCCACAATCTCCGCGGCCGAGTGGCCCTTGCCCGTCGCTCCTTCGCAGGTTTGGTGCCGACAAACATCAGCCCGCGTTCGAAGCGCCGCCGCTGAAACTGAATCCCATGACCGAGAATGCGCCGACGATATCGGGATCCTTGACCGAATAATGATGCACTGGCCCGGTCGGCAAGGTGCCCCGTGTATGCCGAGCGAGGAGCCGGGGGCGCCTGCACGATCACGATCAGATAGCCCTGGTCCTCCTGGGGAATGAAGCCGGTCGGCACGCCTGGTAGATCCAGACCGTCGCGCCAAGCCCGGCAATAAACACCAGCAGCAGGAGCCTAGCGCAGTCTGCAGCGCGACGTGAATAACCCTCGCGTACGTCTTCTGGCCAGTCCAGCGTGATGGCGGCATCGGCGCCGTGGATGAATGCCGCGAAGGCGCGCGACAAGTGGCCGGATGTGGAGGAAATCGAGCTGGCGCGGCCGCGCTTCTTCTCCGCGCAGAAACATGCGCCGACAGCGCGGGCGACAACGTCAACGCGTTAAACGCTGAAATCGCAATCGAGAATGCAATGGTGAGCGAGAACTGCCGGTAGAGAATTCCGGTAGTGCCGGGAAAGAACGAGACGGGAACGAACACCGCAATCAGGACCAGCGAAGTGGCGATCACCGCGCTGGTGACCTCACCCATGGCGCGCGACGTGGCCTCATGCGGATCGGATTGCTTCCATGGCGATGTGACGCTGCACGTTTTCGATGACCACGATGGCGTCGTCGACCACCAGGCCGGTGGCCAGCGTGATTCCGAACAGGGTCAGCGAGTTGATCGAGAAACCGAAAAGCTTGATAAACGCAAATGTCCCGATCAGCGACACCGGAATCGTTACCGCGGGAATGATGGTTGCGCGCCAGTCGAGCAGGAAGAGGAAGATGACGACGATCACGATGACGATCGCTTCACCCAGAGTCACACATAACTTCGCGGATGGAGTCGCCGACCACGGTCGTGGAATCGAATGCGATGGCGTACTCCAGGCCCGGCGGAAAGGTCTTTTTGAGCTCAGCCAGAACGGCCTTGGCGTTCTTGATCCACGTCAAGGGCGTTGGCGCTGGAGAGCTGCTGCACGCCGATACCCATGGCAGCCTGGACCGTTGTACTCCAGAGCCGAGCTGTAGTCTTCAGCACCTACCTCCGCGTGCCCCACGTCCTTCAGCAGCACCAGACCGTTGACGCTGTCTTTGAGGATGATGTTGTCAAACTGCTGCAGGCTCGAAAGCCGTCCCACCACCCGCACCGGAATCTGATAAGTCTGTTTGGAGTCTGCGGGCGGCTGGCCAAGCTGGCCCGCCGGAATCTCGACGTTCTGCTCCAGCAGGGCATTGACCACATCGAGTGGCGTCAGGCCGCGGGCCGCCATCCGCAGCGGGTCGAGCCATACGCGCATGGCGTACTTGCGCTCGCCGAAGATCTTCACATCGCCGACGCCGGGAACACGCTTGAGGCATCTTTCACATATACGTCGAGATAGTTGGAAATAAATTCGTTGGAGTAGCGCGCGTCGCGGGTGAAGAAACCTGCCGCGAAAACAAAGTTCGTGTTCGACCTTGGTGATGGTGATGCCGGTCTGGTTCACCGCTGCGGCAAGCGGCCCGGTGCACGCTGGCAACGCGGTTCTGCACGTCGACTGCGGCGATGTCGAGGCTGTAGCCCGTTTGAAAAGTCGTTGTGATGCTGCTGGTGCCGCTATTGGTGCTCGAGGAGCTGATGTAGCGCATGCCCTCGACGCCGTTGATCGCCTCCTCCAGGGGGATCGTCACCGCCTTCTCAACCGTGTCAGCATTGGCGCCCACGTAGTTGCTGGTGACCGAAACCTGTGGCGGAGTCAGCTTAGGGTACAGCGAAATCGGGCAGAGTCGGAATGCAGACCGCTCCCGCCAGAATGATCATCAGCGCGCAGACGGTCGCGAATACCGGCCTTCGAATAAAAAAGTCAACAAACACGGGACCCTCTTTCAGTTTGGCTGCCGGATCCGCGAAGTCCAGCAATAAACGTCAGAAAACTCGCTTCTTGCTCATCCGGGAAGGGGCACAACCGGCATGCCGTTGACGAGAAACTGCGTGCTCGAAACGATCACCTTGTCTCCGGCGTTCAGGCCCGATGTGATGGAGTAGGCATTTCCAATCGTGTCCCCGAGGGTCACCGGCACCTCCGCGGCCATGAACTTTCCGTCCCCCTGCTGCCTGGCGACGTAAACAAAACTCTGCACGCCGCGGCGAGTCACCGCCAGAACGGGAACCACCGCCATGGGCTTCGTCTCCCAGATCACCTTCGCCTTGATCAGCTGCGCATGCCGCATGATTTCGGGAGTGGCATGGACCGGCACCTTCGCCAGGATCCCCTGCAGAGTTGGATCAACCTGGGGCGAGAGGAAGTCGATCCTTGATTTCTCCAGCAAATTTCCGCCGGTGTCATAGAGCTCGACGCCGAGCCCTGCTCTTGCCTGGGCCGCCCGATCGGTGGGGATATAGATATAGGCCTCGAGGTCACCCGGCTGATCCACCGTAGTCAACACGGTCGCTCGGTCGACAGGTTGGCGAAACGTAATCGCCCACGTGCACCGGAATGTCTCCAACCACGCCGTCGAAAGGCGCACGTACGTGTAGTAGCCCAGCAGCCTCCTGCTGCACATTGTGCGTTCGCAGAGCGGCCTCGTAGTCGGCTTTGGCGTTGTCGTGGGTTTGCTGCGCCTTGTCAAGCGCGTCACGGCTGGTGACTCCCGCCTCAAAGAGCTTCTTCTGCCGGTCGAGCTCGATGTTGTCGAAGTCAGTAGAACGCCTTCTTCTGCCGCTCGGTAGCGGCCTGCGCCGCGACGTTTGCCTGCTGCTGCCGGGGATCGATCGTCATCATCACCTGTCCGGACTTCACGTGCTCGCCGCTATGCACTGAAGATCTTAGTCAACATGTCCGCTGACTTGCGGAAGCATGGTCGCCGATCGCCGCGACTTGATCGTCGCCATGTATTCGCTGCTCTGCGCCACCGGCTGCAACGAAACGGCAAACGTCTTCACCGGCATCCCCTGCATCCCGGCCGCTTGCGTCCTGCCTTTGGCTGGTCCTTCTGGCATCCCGTTCCCGCCAGACAAATCAAAATAGAACTGATTGCAAAAAAAGTGCGTCTCAAAATACGAACCCCTTGCTGATTTCCACCTGAATCTCTGTCAAATCGCTGATGACCGCAATCATGTTACAACTCGATGCCAAACTGTCCCTGTGATTGCCGCGTCAAAAGTTCGGAAGTAGTAAGAGCGGATTGCACACACAGATCAACTCCACAAGATGCGCGAGCCCAGGGGATTGTCGCAAAAAATCTCTCTGGAGGCGTGCGATATGTTGCGGTCCGGTCTCTTCCGTAAGCGTTTCGATCGGTAATCCGAATCAGCCAGCCACCCTCAGATGATCCAGCCCCCGCCTACTACCTCGTCGCCGTCGTAAAAGACCGCCGACTGCCCTGGCGTAACCGCGCGTTGCGGCACATCAAAGGTCGCTTGCACCTCATCCGGCCCGGACGGTTCCAGCGTGGCCCAGGCAGGATCATGCCGATGACGGATCTTTGCTTTCACCCGCATCGGCTCCATCGAGTTTCGCAATGCTGATCCAGTTCAGACGGTTCGCACGCAACTTGCCGGTTGCCAATTCCCCGTCCTCTCCCACCGTCACCCGATGGCTGACAGGATCAATGTTCAATACATAAAGGGGCGTGGGCGAAGCGATCTTCAAACCCTTCCGCTGCCCTACCGTGAAATTCGAGATCCCATCATGATTCCCGATTACGTCGCCATTCGGTGACACAAGCTCACCCGTCGTATCGGGCATCTGCTCGCCCTGTTCCTCCAGATACGCCGTCAGAAACCGCTTGTAGTCTCCGCCGGGTATAAAGCAGATCTCCTGCGAATCGGGCTTCTCCGCCAGCGCCAGCCCATGCTGGCGCGCCACCTCGCGCACCTCCGGCTTGGTCATCCGTCCCAGCGGAAACAAGGTATGCGAAAGCTGTTCCTGCGTCAGCCCGAACAGAAAATAGGTCTGATCTTTTCCGAGGTCCGCCGGCCGCTTTAGAATCCAGCGCCCGCGTCCTTCGTCATATTCATTGATCGCGTAATGTCCCGTCGCAATCGAATGCGCCCCGATTGACCGAGCCGTCTTCAGCAGTTGATCGAATTTCAGATGGTTATTGCACAGGGAACATGGAATGGGCGTGCGACCCGCGAGATATTCGCTGACGAACGGCCGAACCACGTCCCGCTCGAACCGCTCCTCCTGCTTCACCACGTAATACGGAATCCCTACATGCTCCGCGACCCGCCGTGCGTCGTACACGTCGTCCAGCGAACAGCACCGCCCCGCCTTGGGCGCCTCCGGAATCCCATGCCGTCCCGCCAGCCGCGTCTGGTCCCAGAGCTGCAGCGTCAGGCCGACAACGGTTGTACCCTCCTGAGATCGGGCGAGAATCGCCGCTACCGTAGAGGAATCCACCCCTCCGGACATGGCAACAGCGATGGTGTGCTTTTCACTCATTGATCTCTATCGGTTCGACTCTCTATCAGGCCGTTCATCTTGGCCCGGCTGTCATTCTGAGCGCTCACCTTAGCTCGGCTGTCATTCTGAGCGCTCACCTTAGCTCGGCTGTCATTCTGAGCGCACGGGGCCCCAAACGCTTTCTTCAGTTTGGGGGTGGTAAGCGAAGAATCTGCTTCTCCCGCCTTCTGGCTTGAACGAATACCTCTTCTCGTTATGCCAGCGTTCCTGCTGTCACCGGCGCGAGTGCCCTGAGCTGCTGCACCGCCTCCGGCACAACCTGCAGCACCCGATCGATCTGGGCTTCCGTCACGGTCTTCATCAGGCTGAACCGCAAGCTCGCGCCCGCCCGGTGTTTATTCAGGCCCATGGCCATCAGCACGTGGCTCGGTTCGGTCGCGCCCGAGTGGCATGCCGATCCGCCGGAGACTGCTATCCCCTTCAGATCCAGCGCGATCACCAGCGCCTCGCCCTCCAGATTGTCGAACCAGATGTTCGTCGTGTTCGCCACTCGCGGGGCAGGCTTTCCATCCGGAAGAGCCCCGTTCAGCCCTGTCGCCGGAAGCGCCAGCACGCCCGATTCGAGCTTATCCCTCAAGCCCGCGAGCCGCGTCATCGTGCCATCCTCGACGCTGTGCATCGCAATTTCCACTGCCTTCGCCAACCCTACGATCCCTGGGACATTCTCAGTGCCGGCCCGTCGCCGCCGTTCGTGGCTGCCGCCAACGATCAGCGATTCCACCGGCGTGCCCCTGCGAACATATAGCGCCCCGATGCCCTTGGGAGCATGGACTTTATGGCCGCTTATCGACACCAGGTGGCATCCCCACTGCCGCACGTCAAACTTCACTTTTCCGGCACCCTGGACGGCATCAATATGAAAGAAAACTCCGGTATCGGCGGCAATCTTGCCGATTTCCGCTACCGGTTGCAGCACTCCGGTCTCGTTGTTGGCCAGCATCACGCTGATGAGCCGCGTCTCCGGCCGGATCGCGCGAAGAATATCCGTCGGATCGATCAGTCCGCTTGGCTGCGGCGCAACGTATGTGGTCTGAACTCCGAAACGCTCCAGCTTCTTGGCGGTCTGCAAGATGGCCGAGTGCTCGATCGAAGTCGTGATCAGATGATCGCCCGGATGAAGCAAGCCGAAAAGAGCCGTGTTATCGCCTTCCGTCCCACCCGAATTGAACACCACCTCGGCGTCGTGGCAGTTGAAAAACTCCGCGAGCGTCTCGCGCGACCGATCAATCGCCTTCCGTGCCTCCTGGCCGTCGAGGTGAATCGAGGACGCGTTTCCGAAGTGCTCCGTCCAATAAGGGCGCATCGCATCAACCACCTCCGGCAACAGCGGTGTGGTTGCGTTGGCATCCATATAGATCCGGCTGCCCGGTGCGTTTCCTGTAGACATGGACAAAGCTCTCCCCCCTTGCGAGGTTATCACAGCGTCCGAACCACATAGCGGTACGCCAGCCTCGCAAACAGCACCGCGTCAGCCCTACTCCCTAGTCTCTAATCTCTCAGTCTGCTTTCCCTTTCCCTAGTCTCTAGTCTCTTCTTTCCCTAATCCCTTGTCCCTAGTCCCTGTCTTTAAGTAATCTTTCCCCATGCCCCGCCGATCCAGCTCCCGACACGACTTCGCCCGCATGCGTCAGGAACTGCTCGAGTGGTACCACAGCAACAAGCGCGACCTCCCCTGGCGACAAACCAGCGATCCTTACGCCATCTGGGTCTCCGAAATCATGCTCCAGCAGACCCGCGTCGCCGCGGTGATCGAGCGCTATACGGCATTCCTGGAAAGATTCCCCACCATCGAGTCACTGGCTGCTGCCGATGAACAGCAGGTCCTGGCCCTGTGGAGCGGCCTCGGCTACTACCGTCGCGCGCGCATGCTCCACAAAGCCGCAAAAGAAGTGGCAGGCGACTACGCCGGAGTCATGCCCAGGACCGCGGCAGAACTCCGCAATCTCCCCGGCATCGGCTCCTATACGGCCGCAGCCATCGCCAGCATCGCCCACGGCGAGCCCATCGCCGTCGTTGACGGCAACGTCGAGCGCGTTCTCAGCCGCATCCAGGGCTGGAACTCACACGACACCGTCTCCGAATCCGCCGTTCGCCGCAAGGTCGACCAGTTTGCACAAACCCTCGTCGACCCCCGCCATCCCGGCGACTTCAACCAGGCCATCATGGAACTCGGCGCCACCGTCTGCACCCCGCGCAATCCGCAGTGCCTCGTCTGCCCCTGTGCACGCGACTGCCGCACCCTCGGGGAGCACCGCACACCGAAACGCGCTCCCGCAACTTCCCGTGAGATTGCCTGCGCACTCGTCACCCGTGAAAACGCAGGCGTGGTCGAAATTCTTCTCGAACAGCGCCCCGCCACCAACACCGTGATGCCCGGCCTGTGGGAACTTCCCGCCATCGCAGCCTGCCCACACTCCAACCACCGCTCCCGTCCTCACCGTTCGCCACGCCATCATGCAGGTCAACTACACCGTCCACGTTCACGCGCTCCCTGCGAAACGCAGTCCTCCAATCCTCCAGTTCGGCCGATCGCACGTGGATTCCCGTAGAGATCGCGGCGACCATGGCGCTCACCGGCCTCGCCCGGAAGGTGCTCGCAAAAGCGAAGCTGTCGCCGCCCTCCGGCCCTCGGTCGGCCGCATTTGCCGCCTCGATGATCGCCGAAGTAGTCTGAAATTTCGCACCACGATCAGCGCTCACTTTCGGAGAGTCCATGTACGATTTGAAATTCGCTTGCCTTCTGGCCGCGACCCTGGTCCTGCCTTGCAACGCAATCGCGCAATCCTCAGACGCAAACGTGCCTGCCGTCCCCGGCCTTCCGCCCGCGGCCCGCGCCGCCGCCGCTTCCATCGATCCGGAAAAGATGCGCGCCCACGTCCGCTTCCTTTCCCTTGATCTTCTTGAAGGCCGCGGCCCCGGCACTCGCGGCGACAAGCTCGCAGCCGAGTACATCGCCACCCAGTTCGAACTGAACGGCCTCGAACCCGCCGGCGACAAAGGAACCTGGTTCCAGCAGGTCCCCCTCATCGCCGTTCACACCATCGAAGACAAAACCAATTTCGCCTTCGTTCCCGCCAGCGGCCAGCCCGTCGACCTCACCTACGGCAGCCAGATCGTCTCCAAGGACGAAACCGGACAGCCTGACCGCCGACATCGATGCGCCCATCGTCTTCATCGGTTACGGCATTCACGCGCCCGAATACAACTGGAACGACTACGCCGGACCGGACGGCAAAGACATCGACCTCCACGGCAAAATCGCCCTTGTCATCGTCAACGAGCCGCCTTCCAGCGACGAGAAGTTCTTCAAGGGCAAAGCCCTCACCTACTACGGCCGCTGGACCTACAAGTACGAAGAAGCCTCACGTCGCGGCGCGGTAGGAGTTCTCATCATTCACCGCACCGATCTGGCAAGCTACGGCTGGCAGGTCGTCCAGAACTCGCAGGCCATTGAGAAGAGCTATCTCGCGGGCAATCCGCTCAACACCCTCCGCGCCGCCGCATGGATCCAGCACGACGTTGCGCAGCATCTCTTCACCCTGGCCGGCCTCGGCGATCTCGATCAGGTCATTGATCGCAGCCGGCAAACCGGGCTTCCACTCCCAGGAGTTGAACGTGCGCCTGAAAGGCCATGTTGAGAGCCGCGTCCGCCGCTACATCTCCACCAACGTCGTCGGCCGCGTTTCCGGCGCCTCTTCCGATCCCCGGAACGCTGTCCTCTACACCGCCCATTACGATCATCTCGGCATCGACCCTGACGCAAAGGGCGACGGCATTTACAACGGCGCCGCAGATAACGGCACAGGCTGCGGAATTCTCCTCGAGCTTGCCCGCGCATTCGCACAGTCCACCCAGAAGCCGCCGCACTCCATGTACTTTGCCGCGGTCACTGCCGAAGAACAGGGTCTTCTCGGTTCGCAATACCTCGGCGAACATCCGCCCGTTCCCGCTCGCGACATCACGCTCGACCTCAACTTCGACATGCTGCTTCCCATCGGCATCACGAAATCCGCCACCGTGGGAGGCGCGGAACGCATCGACTTCTGGCCGACGGTGCAGTCGGTCGCGAAAGATTTCGACATTCAACTCCAGCCCGATGCGCAGCCCTCCGCTGGCCACTACTACCGCTCCGACCACTTCTCGCTTGCCCGCGTCGGGATTCCGGCCTTCTCCATTGACCCGGGAGTTCTCTTTGAAGGTCACGACGACGCCTGGGGCAAATCACAGTTTGAGGTCTACGTGGCGCAACACTACCACCAGCCTTCCGACGAGTTCCAGGAAAGCTGGGATTTCCGCGGCAACGCCAAACTCGCCCGGTTCGGATTCGTTCTCGGCTGGCTCGCCAGCGCCCAGCCCAAGCCCGTCGAGTGGCAAAAAGGAGACGAGTTCGAGACTCCCCGCAAAGCGAGCGAAGAAAGCAAAAAATAGGGAGATAGAAAGCAGGAGCCCCGCCAATAAGTTGCACGGAGTAGGAACGCCAGAATATAGCCCAGGATGGAGCGCAGCGAAATCCTGGGACAACTCGCGACATGACCTCCGGTCTCCGTAGGGACGTTCGAACATTTTCCCGCTCTTGGGTTTACGCCAATTCGCCAAGACGTCGTCTCTACTCCCTGATTCCCTGCCTTTAGTAGTAGTCCGCACAGCTCAGGTAGTACCCGCAGTGCGTGCACACCAGCTTGCACCTGTGTCCCGTCAGCCGGTGCGAGCAGGTAGGGCAGATCTGGCAATGATGATCGACCGGAGCCTCGTCCGCCCCAACGGAGCAAACCGAAGCGTTTTGTGCAGAATTCGCCGCAATTTCATCATCGAAGACGCTGGGCCTTTGGGGAAGCATGGGTCAGAGATTACCATCTAAGTGAACGGTTAGGCCACATTGCATCGCGGCCGCCGCCCGAAGTATCCGAAATCTAACGCCGTCTGGTTTGTCCTGGGGCGGCGCACCCCCTGAACAGAGATCATTCGATCCGAAATCCCCAAAGGAGCATTTCTATGGCAAGCAAGGCAAGTGCGGTCTGGACAGGTTCACTCAAAGAAGGCAAAGGCACCATCTCCACGGCGACCGGCGTACTGAACAACGCCAACTACTCGTTCGCCACCCGCTTCGAAGGCGCCACAACCGGTACCACCCCGGAAGAGCTGATCGCAGCCGCTCACGCAAGCTGCTTCTCCATGGCTCTCGGCGCGCAACTCGGCGGAGCCGGCCTCACCCCCACAAAGATCGAAACTCAGGCAGCCGTTACCCTTGCCAAGGTTGATGGCGGATTCGCAGTCACCAAGATCGCCCTCACCACCACCGCCAGCGTTCCCGGCGCCTCGAAGGAAGTCTTCGACAAGGCCGCTGCCGACGCGAAGTCAGGCTGCCCCATCTCCAAGCTTTTCGCCAACAACACCGAAGTGACCCTCGACGCGAAGCTTGTCTAGCTCGAAATCGATCGAAGAGACCCATCCCATCCGGAGAGAACTGCACAGCGTCGCCTCGGATGGGATTCGTCTTCTGCGCTCAAAGTTCTAAAATCGCTCCATGAGCAAAACCCCCGTCTCCACCTCCACGGCGCCGAAAGGCAGTCGGTCCCTACTCCCAGGGCATTCGTGCGGCAACCTCCTCTTTACCGCCGGACAGGCCGCCCTTGATCCTTCTACCCAGCAGCTCATCCCCGGCGGAATCACCGAACAGACCCGCCGCACTCTCGAGAATCTCAAGGCGTTCTTGAAGCCGCTGGCAGCAGTCTCGATCGCGTTGTCAAAGCCAATGTCTATCTCAAAGCCATGACGATTTCGCGGCAATGAACGCGGTCTACGCCGAATATCTTCCCCGCATGGCGTCGTCGCCCCGCCCGCACCACCATCGAAATCTCGCGGCTCCCCAAAACGCCCTTGTCGAAATCGAATTCGTCGCTGAAGTCTGAACGCTTCCTCGCGCGCCCTTCGACTCCTTCATTCCCCGGAGTTCCAAATCGATGCACAGGCAACCCAAAGCACGTGACACAACCGGCAAAATCGAGCACAGCGAAGAAGAATGGCGCAACATCCTCTCGCCCGAGCAATACCATGTCCTGCGCGAAAAAGGCACCGAGCGGCCTTCACCGGCGTCCTCACCGAGAACCATGAAACCGGCAATTATCACTGCGCCGGCTGCGGAGCACTCCTCTTTATGTCGCGGAGCAAAATTCGATTCCGGCTGCGGCTGGCCAAGTTTCGTCATCCCCGCCGAACTCCAAAGCCGTCGCATGAACATGAAGACCAGACTTTCGGCATGCGCCGCATCGAAGTCACCTGCGCCCGCTGTGGCGGCCACCTCGGCCACGTCTTCCCTGACGGCCCGGCCCCACCGGCCTCCGCTACTGCATCAACTCCGCCTCCTTCACCTTCACCCGCGAATCGGACACAAACAAAACTGTAGAAAAATAGTTGTCATTCTGAGCGGAGCAGAGTCGAAGAACCTGCGGTTGCTTTTCGCTCGTGTGCCATGATACGAAGTGCCCCATCCATTCCGAGCTCTTCCGGAATGGGTGGGAAAGCAACACCCTCTGATCCTCGAGCTCTCGACCCATGTGCACGACCATGGATGCGTTACCCTGTTCCCCATGACCCTTTCCAGGCGCACCCTGACCGCCGCAACCATCCTTGCGTTCGCATCCATCTCAATTGCTGCATCAGCGCACGCAGAGGAAGACACCCAGCTCGATCAGCAGATCAAGGCCATCGCCGACTCCCATCACGGCCACGCCGCTCTCTACGCGCACAATCTCAAAACAGGTCAGACCGCTTCACTGCTTCCCGACGAGCCCGTGCAGACCGCATCCGTCATCAAGATGGCCATCCTCCTCGACGCCGCCGAGCAGATCCGCGCCGGCAAAGCCTCATTCGACGAGCGCCTCGAACTCATCAAGGCAAACCAGGTGCAGGGATCCGGCGTCCTCGGCGTCCTCACCGCGCCGATATCCCTCACCCTCGGCGACACCCTCACCCTCATGGTCGTCCTCAGCGACAACACCGCGACCAACATGGCCATCGATCGCCTCGGCCTCGCGCACATCAACTCCACTCTCGCCGCTGCCGGGCTCCATCAGACCTGGCTCTACAAAAAGGTCTACGTCCCCGCCACCGGGCCCATGCCGCCCGATCAGAAGAAGTTCGGCCTCGGCAAAACCACGGCGCGCGAAATGGCGTCCATCTTGGAACGTCTCGCCACCTGCAATCTCGCTCTCGACAACACCGCTGCGCAGCCCGCCGACGGAAAAATCTGCGGCACGATTCTCACCATGCTCCGCAATCAGCAGGACCGCAACAGCCTGCCCCGCTACCTCGAGACCCTCGACACCAGCGAAGCAGGCTCCGCTATCGGCAACAAGACCGGTGCGCTTAACCAGGTCCGCAACGACGTAGCCCTCATCTCCACAAAATCCGGCCCGATAGTGATAGCTGCTTTCACCTGGGATAACGAAGACCAGCGCTGGACGGGCGACAACCAGGCCGAACAAACCCTGGGTAAACTCGCCGAGGCAGTCGTAGACCGATGGTCACCCCAGGGCCTCGACCCCGGCGCCTTCAAGTGGGATAACCCGCTGTCCGTTTCCAGGTAGCTCGCGATTCAGATTTGGTTTTGTAACAGGGCACGAGTTCACTCGTGCCCTAAACGCAATCACATGCGTCTGGCTTTACAAGTCGCAGAAAGACACCCACAAGCGCCGTTTTGAAGCGTACGGGCTTCAGCCCGTACGTTAGATCCCCCAAAAGAAATGCGGGCTTTAGCCCCCTACGTTAGATTGCCGTTTTTGAAGGGTACGGGCTTCAGCCCGTACGTTAGATCCCCCAAAAGAAATGCGGGCTTTAGCCCCTACGTTAGATTGCCGTTTTTGAAGGGTACGGGCTTCAGCCCGTACGTTAGATCCCCCAAAAGAAATGCGGGCTTTAGCCCCTGAGGGACGCTTCATGTCTCGACGTGCAAGTTTCTCGGCTTCCCGCGCCCACTCCAGGCCATACACCATCCCAAAGCACAATCCTCGAGCCTTATGTCTTACCTTCGCGACGACCCACCCAGGATCGATCCCAGCACGCCGCGCACAATCTGTCTTCCTACTGTGCTGCCAATGGATCGCGCGGCGCTTTTCACCATGGCCTGGGCCGGTGTTTCCCTGCGTCCCGCCCCTCCGCCCAGCACGCTTCCCAGCACGGCGCCGGCCTCCTGCAGCCAGTCCGACCCGCCACCCGGCTGTGCCGCCTGCGCTGGAGCACCCTGCTGACTCGGCGCAGCCGTCGGACTTGCTGCCACCTTGCCCTTCAACTTCTCGTATGCCGATTCCCGGTCCACGGCCTGCTCGTACACGCCCGCAACCACCGAACCGCGAATAATCTCCGCTCGCTGGTCCGGCGTAATCGGTCCAATCTGGCTGTGCGGCGGCAAAATCATCGCCCGCTCCACAATACCGGGAATCCCCTTCTCATCCAGCAACGACACCAGGGCTTCACCGACGCCGAGTTGCGTAATCACTTCTTCCACATCGAGCTTCGGATTTGCGCGGAAGGTCTGCGCCGCGGCCTTCACCGCTTTCTGGTCCCGTGGAGAAAACGCCCTCAGCGCGTGCTGTACTCGGTTTCCAAGTTGCCCCAGCACGGTCTCCGGCACATCGATCGGGTTCTGCGTCACAAAAAATACGCCCACGCCCTTTGACCGAATCAGCCGCACCACCTGCTCGATCCGTGTCTGCAGCACCGAAGGCAAATCATTGAACAACAGATGTGCCTCGTCGAAGAAGAATACGAGCTTGGGTTTCTCCGGATCGCCCACCTCCGGCAGCTTCTCAAACAATTCGCTCATCAGCCAGAGTAGAAACGTCGCATACAACTGCGGCGACTGCAGCAACTGATCCGCTGCAAGAATGTTCACCACTCCTCGCCCGCGGTTGTCCACTTGCAGCAGGTCTTCTATGTTCAACGCCGGTTCACCGAAGAACTGATCCCCGCCCTGCTGCTCAAGCGCCACAAGACCCCGCTGAATCGCCCCGATGCTTGCAGCCGAGATGTTTCCGTATTGCGTCTGGTACTCTCTCGCATCGCCTGCAACATGCTGCAGCATGGCCTGGAGATCCTTCATATCCAGCAGGAGCATCCCCTGGTCGTCGGCAATTTTGAACACCAGCGTCAGAACACCCGTTTGCGTGTCATTCAGATTCAGGATCCGGCTCAGTAGCAGCGGTCCCATCTCACTCACCGTCGCGCGCACGGGGTGGCCCTGCTTGCCAAAAACATCCCAGAAGACAACCGGGCAGTCCGAAAACTTCCAATCCCCCAGCCCCAGCACCTTCAATCGTTCGTCCAACTTCGGCGAATTCTTTCCTGCCTGGCTGATGCCCGACAGATCCCCCTTCACATCCGCGGCAAACACCGGCACTCCGATTGAGCTCATCGCTTCGGCCATCACTTGCAGCGTCACCGTCTTGCCTGTTCCCGTTGCCCCAGCAACCAGCCCGTGCCGGTTCGACATTCCAGGCAACAGCGAAAGTTCATCCGACCCCTTAGCGATCACCGGCGCGTCAATCATTCTCGAATCCCTCCACCCAAGCCATCACCAGAAACGAATTCTACGAGAAAAATGCGCGTGGACTTCCTCCTCGCGCACTCTGTTCTTATCCACAAAATCTTTACTCTTCGTGGACTGTGGGTCGCTTGCCATTTACTTCAGCGGAATGGCATTCCGGTTCTGTTCGAGCCACATCTTGAAATTCTGCAGCTTTGGGTTCAGGCTCCGCGCAAATTCCGGCTGGCGGACACCCGAGAAATACTCCTCGAAATCGTGCTTGAACTGGAACATGTTGCCCAGATCTTCCGCTCCTGGAAATCCAAATCCGCGATACGCCTCCGGCGGCACGCTGTTGTATTTCACTTCGGTCCCCAGTACTTCGCTGAACGTGGCCGCCATCTGCGCCCCCGTCAGGTTCTCGCCCGAGATCGCAACTGTCTTCCCGATAAATTCATTGCCCCGCTTGAAAATCCCGTAAGCGCATCGGCCAATATCCTCTGCTGCAATCCCCGGAAGCTTCCTGTCGCCCATAGGCAGCGTGATCGCCAGCTTCCCGTCCGGACCCTTTTGCGGCCCCATTCCGAAGTAGATGAAATTGTCCCAGTAAAACGACGTAAGAAGATAAGTGGTCGGAACTCCTGCCTCCGCGAAAAGACAGTCGCACTCGCCCTTGGAATCAAAGTGAGGAACTTTGAACTTGCCCATCAGCGTGGGCATGCGGTCATCGCTGAGCGGGATCCATTTACGCGTGTCCTCAAGCGTCGACCAGATTGCATGCTTGATGCCCGCAGCCCGCGCAGCCTCCGCCATATTTCGCGCCTGCGAACTCTCCTTCTCCGGCGAAAAATGATCCCAGAAAAACGTGACGCAATACGCGCCATGAGCTCCATCGAAGGCCTTCTTGAGGCTCTCCACGTCGTCCACGTTCGCGCCAACCACTTCAGCGCCCGCCTTGGCAAACTCCTTTGCCTTGGGGCTGTTTACATCCCGCGTCAACACGCGCGCAGCAAACTCTCCCGCCGGGTCGTCCAGAATTGCCCGCGCAAGCCCTCCGCCCTGCTGACCGGTGGCGCCAACCACTGCAATCACCTTCTTGCTTCCCATTGTTCGCTCCTTTTCACCGGCTACTCGACGCGACCCCCTCATCATCACCGGCCAGAAGTAAGGCTTTGCATCAACCCGAGTAGACCACTTGCATTTGAAATCAGCGCTCCCCAATTCGGCAATCTCTTCAGCCGCAAAAGCAAAGGCCCCGTGAGAGACGGGGCCTTGCCAATGCTGAGTTGCCAATCCTGAATTGCCAGTTCAGGCGCGATCTGATGCGCCCTTGTTCGTTACGCCTTCTGGATCTTGCCGCTCTTGATGCAGCTCGTGCAGACGCGCAGCCGCTTTGGCGCGCCGTTGACCAGCGCCTTCACCGCCTGCAGATTCACATTCCAGCGTCGCTTGGTCACGTTGTGCGCGTGCGAAATGTTGTTCCCAAACTGCGGCCCCTTGCCGCAAACATCACATATCTGTGCCATTTCAGTAGCTCCAAACTTGTCTCAGATTTCCGCGCGAGCTCGGACCGTGTTCCACGATCCTCATCCCTCTTCTGTATCCATCCAGCTCAGAAGGGCGATGGGCGAATGAAGACACACCCACCCTGCAGCTTGCCGAACCATCAGTATAACCCGAAGCCCATCCCAGGACCAAATCCCCTCGTGAGCGCCCCGATCCTGTTCCCTAATCCCTGTTCCCTATTCCCTGCTTCTAAAAAGTTTCCCCTTCCGGCACGTAACCGGAAGGGGCTAGGAGAGTTCAGTCACCCTTCGGAAGTGAATGAACAAAACCCTTTGGGAAATCGTCAGGAGGCTTATTTCTGACCTTGGGTGGCGCCTTCCGCTCGCGGCGGTCTCGCGCCTGTCGCATGAACCATTCGCCCGTTGGGCTACTGTCCCGAGGCGGTCGCGCCCTGCAGCTGCAGGCTCACGTTGCTGAACTGAATGGTTTCAAGCTGATCGGTTCCGTTCTGGCGGTTCACGATGTATCCCTTGTGATCGTTCTTCACTTCCACCAGTTTTGCCGGCACAGTGATCGACTTGCCGTTGTTATTCAGCGTCACCTGCACAGCGTCGCCCGTTCCCGTCCACGTTACTTTGCAATCGCCTGCTTTGAGTTCCGTCGATCCCACCTTCACCGTCTGTGAAAGGTTGAACGATTGAGAATTCTTTGCAGCCAACGCCGGGGCAGCTGTGAGTGTGAGCATAAGTGCGTATCCAAACAAACGCTTCATGATGTTCTCCTCTGGTGCCTCCATGAATTTCCAAGGATGAAAGTGAGGCAACATCCATAGTGAACAACACCCCGTCTGATTCGCAGCTTAAGAAACGTAAATATGCTGGAGCGCACTCGAAGCAGCCACAGTTCTCGGAAATGCAGCGTTTCCTGTATTTGCTGTGGCTCAGACTAAGCGGATTGCACAATCTCTTCCCGCGTCACCGGAATCGCAATCGAAACCTGCAACCCTGGCGTTGCATTCTTAGCTGTGATCGTCCCGCGATGCACGCAGATAGCCCGTTTCGCAATGGAAAGGCCGAGACCCGATCCGCCTCCGTTTGTATTCCGCGCCTCCTCAACCCGGAAGAAAGGATCGAAGATGCGCTGCATCGCGCTATCCGGCACGCCCGGCCCGTAGTCTCTGATCGTGATCCGTGCGTTCCCGTCATTTTCACTTAACACAAGCTCGATGGGCGTCTTCTCCGGCGAATACCGGATCGCATTCCGCAAGACATTCTCTATCGCGCGGCGCAGGAGTTCCGGATTGCCGTGCACCGCTCCACATACATCGCCGCCAACCTCGATCGTGCATCCTCGCGCCTGCGCTTCAACACCGCAGTCCTGCACCACCTCGCGAACAATGTCGCGAATGCATATCTCCTGTTTCTCCTGCATTGCCGGATCGTCTTCCACCACGTTGATCTCCACAATGTCCGACACCAGGGACGCAATGCGGTTCACATCGCGTTCGATCCGCTCAAGAGCGGACGCGGGATCACTGCTGGTTCTCGCCAGCTTCAGGGCAAATTTCAACCGGGCCAGCGGCGATCGCAGCTCGTGTGAAATATCGCCCAACAACCGTCGCTCGCTCGTAATCAACCTCTCCAGCCGTTCCGCCATCTCGTTGAACGACCGTCCCAGCTGGCCGATTTCGTCGTCTCGGTCCGTCGCCACCCGCACGCTCAGGTCGCCCTGCCCGAACTGCGCGATGCTGTTCGCGATTCGCCGGATCGGCGAAATCACACCCGCCGCCGCAATCCAGCACAAAATTCCCGTCGCCCCGATCACGAGAAAGTAGTACGGAAGAAACGACCAGATATTCCATCTCGGCTGCGCGCCCTCTGCTGCGAACCAGTATTTGCCGTCGCCCGAGCGGTGCGTGATCTCCCAATGTCCATGCCACGCCCTGCGCGACTTCACATCGGGCGGCTTCGGAAGCATGTCCGACCGATCCGCTCCCGATACCAGGTCCTTTCCGCTCCCATCCAGCAGGTAGTGCGATCCGCCGAACAACCCGTCGAGCCTGTGCATGTACTGCGCTACCGAATCCTGGCCCCACTTCTGCAGAATCGCCCGCGCGCTCTCCAGTTGCAGTTCATCAAACTGGTCGTAAAGAGGTTCGATCCTCTCCGCCTGCACCTTCTGCGAGATCGCCCTGAACACCAGAAACGACATCGAAAGGATGCCCACCATGGCCAGCAGCACCCATAAATAGAGCGAATGCCTCAGCAGAACCCTAGGCTGCGCCGGTAAAGACATATCCCACTCCACGAACCGTTCTGATCAAACTTCGCCCTCCCTCGAGCTTCTTGCGCAAATGGCTGATATGCACATCCAGAAAGCGATCGTACGGCGTAGCCTCCCGCTCAAACAGTGCCGCCGTGATCTCCTCGCGCGAAACCACCCGCCCCGCCGAGCGCATCAGCATCTCCAGCAAATCAAACTCCGTCGCCGTCAGTTCCACCAGCTCATCGTCAAGCCACGCTTCGCGCGTTGTCGGGTTCACGCGAATGTTTCCAATAACGATCTCCTCCGCTTCCACGCGCTGCAGCGATTCGGACCGGCGCAGTACCGCGCGAATCCGCGCCAGCAGCTCATCGGGATCGAAAGGCTTCGGCAGATAATCGTCCGCGCCGGAATCCAGCCCGTGAATCCGGTCCTGCTGCTGCACCCGCGCGGTGAGCATGATAATCGGCAGATCTTTGCGCCGCCGAAGCCTCTGCAGCAGCTCGAACCCATCCAATATCGGCAGCATCACATCCAGAATCACCAGATCGTAGTCGCCGTTAAGCGCAGCCGTCAGCCCCTCGCGGCCGTTGTACGCACACTCCAGCCGATGCCCCTCCTGGGTAAAGAACTCGCGCATCATCCCGCACAGCTCCACATCGTCGTCCACCAGCAACAACGAGAGATGCCTCTGCTTCTCTGCGCTTTCCATTTGCTTCACGTCAATTGCAACCGTCACAGCCAAGACCCCTACGGCTGATAAGTCTCGCACACCGTTTGTCGCCCCGTCCCCGCTTTAACAATTCTTAATGTAAGCGCAAACTTGGGTGCCCCGAGGCTATCGGCGTATCTTTCCCTCTATACTCGCTGCTCTAAGCTGCACAATTCCCCGGCCTCTCATCCAAGTCCTTTGACGACGCCATGTCCTCGTCACACCTCTATTTCGGCAACCTCTGGCTCACCCGCCTGCTCATCCAGCGCGGCATGGCCGCGGTCTACCTGGTAGCCTTCCTCACCGTCGTACGCCAGTTCAAACCGCTCCTCGGTGAATCCGGCCTCCTTCCCGTTCCGGACTATCTCCGCCACACCTCCCAGCGCAAATCCCCCAGCATCTTCCATTGGCGCTACTCTGACCGCCTTCTCGACCTCGTCGCCTGGTCCGGCCTTATGCTCTCCATCCTTGCCCTCGTCGGACTCACCGACCTCGGTCCCGTCTGGCTCTCCGTCGCCGCCTGGCTCCTCCTCTACGTCCTCTATCTCTCCATCGTCAATGTAGGCCAGAAATTCTTCGGCTTCGGATGGGAATCCATGCTCCTCGAAGCCGGCTTTTTCACCGCCTTCCTCGGCCCCTCGCACACTCAACCCACCATCATCCCTATCCTCATCCTGCGCTGGATGCTATTCCGCACAGAGGTCGGAGCTGGCCTCATCAAATTGCGCCACGACCCCTGCTGGCGCAAACTCACCTGTCTCTATTACCACTACGAAACCCAGCCCCTCCCCAATCCCCTCAGCTCGTACTTCCACCGCCTCCCCGCTCCGATGCATCGCTTCTCTGCGCTCGCCAGCCACTTCATTCAGGTCGTCGTGCCCTTTGCGCTCTTCGCTCCTCAACCCGTCGCCTCCATCGCAGGTGCACTCATCATCTTTCATCAACTCGTCCTCATCGTGAGCGGCAACTACTCCTGGCTGAACTGGCTTACCGTTGTACTCGGCATCTCCGCATTCGACGACCGCACCATGGCTTTCGCAGTACGTCTCCACGCACCCGCTCTCATCACGCGGCCGCTAGCCTTCGACATCCTTCTCTATCTCCTCGCTGCCCTCGCCGTTGCACTCAGCATTCAACCCGCGCTCAACCTCATCTCTCCCCGCCAGCTCATGAACTACAACTACAATCCCTTCCACCTCATTGGCGCATACGGCGCCTTCGGCCAGGTGGGCCGCGAACGTTACGAGATCATCATCGAAGGCACCAGCGATCGCGTCATCACTCCCGCCACCCAGTGGCGCGAATACGGATTCAAAGCCAAGCCCGGAGATCCGAAGCGAATGCCCCCGCAAATCGCTCCCTACCACCTCCGCCTAGACTGGCTCATCTGGTTCTTGCCCTTTTCCGTCGTCGTCACCGGCAGCGGAATCCGTGTCCCCGGCTACAGCCGCTGGTTCTTGAACTTCATCCACAAGCTCCTCACCGCCGACCCCGCTATCCTCCGGCTCATGGGAACCAATCCCTTCCCCGACCAACCCCCCGCATTCATCCGCGCGCTCTTCTACCAATACCGATTCACAACCCCTGAAGAAAAACGCCAAACGGGCGCCTGGTGGAACCGCAAACTCCTCGGCACCTATTTCCCTCCCACGTCGCTAGAAATGTTCGCGAAATTTTAGTCGGCAGCACGCCGACCACGCGCACGCAGTTGTCTTCCGATCACCGTCGGATCACGAATTGAATGACCTGGTCTCTGGCGCTTATGCGAGCTTGATCTGAAATGTGCAGTGCACCCCGCCCCGACGCGGCGATGTAAGCACTTTCGCGCTCACCGGCTTTCCGGCAACTGTCTCGAACAAGGTCCGGTTGTTCTCCGCTGAACATTCGCAATACGGATCGTCCGCTATGGGCGCACGCTGCGGACTCCAGCCGCACACGCATTTCGTGACGGGATAAATGAGCATCACCGTGTTGCCTGACCGAGTGCAGTTTTCGGGCCCGACAATTTTGCCCATCAGCTCCACGAGCTTGTCCACGTTCCCGGAGCTCTGTTCAATGAGGTCCTGGCGGAATTTCAGGTTCTGGCAGCACGCGCGCCCACGCTCCTGCATAAGCTTGACCAGCGTCGCGCGGTCGAGATTTTTCTCTTCAACTAACAGGAAGTCCGAGAGGAACTGTCGTACGGCGCCGGCATCGGACGTGCAGGCAGCATCTTTACATTTTCCGCTCTTGGCCACCTCGGCAAACGATCCGCAAGGTAAGCTCGCGCCGAGAACGACCAGGCCCTTTAGGAATGACTTGCGATCCATGGGAACCTCTGTTCAGTAGCTTAGATTTTGTTGTTCTGAAGTCTAACGTGACCGCCTTTAAGTCGTCATCCGTCATGGTTCAATCCGGATTTCAAATGAACTCAACTGGACCTCAACACGAAGCACGCACGCGGCCTTTGCAGTCACAATAAGTCCACCCTGAATCGCTCCGTCGCATTATTCATCTAAAGAACCGATGCCTCTTCCCGTCTCCGTCCTCGACCTCGTCGGCATGCACCCGGGCGAATCCCCCGCCCCCGCCATTGCCCGCTCCATCGATCTCGCTCGTCACGCCGAGCAGTGGGGTTACCGCCGTTTCTGGCTGGCCGAGCATCACTCCATCGACGGCCTCGCCTGCTCCGCAACCACTATCCTCATCGGACACGTCGCCTCGGCAACCAGCACCATCCGCGTTGGCAGCGGCGGCATTATGCTGCCCAATCACGCGCCCCTCGTTATCGCCGAGCAGTTCGGCACTCTCGAAGCTCTGTACCCCGGCCGCATCGACCTGGGACTCGGACGCGCACCCGGCGGCGACTTCCAAACCATGCGCGCCCTCCGCCGCGATCTCCGCCAGACCGGCGACGACTTCCCCGACCTCCTTGCCGAGCTCCGTACCTACCTCGGCCCGATCCGGCCCGGCCAGGTCGTCAAAGCCCTCCCCGGACAGAACAGCAACGTCCCCATCACCCTTCTCGGCTCCAGCGACTTCAGCGCGCGCCTTGCCGCTTCGCTCGGCCTCCCCTTTGCCTTCGCCGCTCACTTCGCGCCGGAGATGCTCCTTCGTGCGACCCGTCTCTACCGCGAACTCTTCCGCCCCAGCGAAACCCTCGCAGACCCGTGGCTCATGGTCGCCGTCCCCGTCATCGCCGCAGAATCCGATGAAGCCGCGCGCCGCCTCTTCACCACGCCGCAGCAGCGCTTCCTTCGCCTCATCCGCAATCAACCCGTCGAGCTGCTGCCGCCAGTCGATTCCATGGACTCCCTTTGGAACGACTTCGAGCGCGCCGCCGTTGAGAGCCGTCTAAGCGAAGCCATCGTCGGTTCTGAAAACACCCTGAAAACCGGCCTCGAAAAGCTCATCGCCGACACCGGCGCCGACGAGGTCATTGCCGTCACCGACACCTGGGACCACGCTGCCCGCCTCGACTCCTACCGGCGCGTCGCCCGCGTCGCCGATGCCTTCGAAGAACGCAAGCTCGCCGAATCTGAAGCCACTCGTTAACCCGGACGGCGCCCCCGATCCTCCACGCCGGCCGCAGCCCTCACAACAACAACAAAGACATCGGCCGATTCATACGTCCCTGACGGTTCGCGCCGGTGAAAGAACTCAAAATGAACGTCGAAAAGAGACAGAGTCCACCCATGCGGATAAAGTCCCCGGCGATTGTTTCAATCTTCGCCGAGACGAACGCGTTTTGATGATTCACACATAAGGCCACGTGATGTGGTCGGGATCGAAGTTCAAAAGCTACAAGTCGTTTGGGAAATTTCGGCAGCAGTTCATTCGCGTTCCGGCCTACTCGAAACCTCAAGTGCTAAAGGCGAAAATTCGTCAATGTCCCGGTTTGCCAGTAATCCGCCAGTTGACTCGGATCTCGACGGAAGCAGTGACAGTTTCGCCCCGGAAGGTGGCCGTCATTCTGAGTGCACGGGGCCCCAAGCGCTTTCCCGGGGTCCCCAAGGAGCGATTTGTGCTCTTTGGGGCAGAGCTTGGGGGTGGTAAGCGAAGAATCTGCTTTTCTTGCCTAAAAATGCTCAAAGTCCGAGTGGGCGGTCACTCGATCCGATCGCTGCTTTTCACGGCAAACTCTACCCCGTTTGAAGTACGATACCCCTTCCATCAGAATGGCCGCTCAAATGAATCGCTACTTGTTGCTATTGCCTGCCCTAGCAGTTTGTTGGGTCCCGAGCACCCTGAGTCAAAGAGCATCATTGGAACCCTTAAAGCCGATTGGCATCGGTTGGAATACAGATAAATGGGCGTGGATGGGCCTCGTCGCGTTCAACGACAAGGGCAATGAGATCGCCTCGGATGGTGCAACGAGTCCGAAGGACGTTTCTGGTGATTTGAGCTTTTGGACGTTTCCAGAAGGGCGCTTCATTCGGAAGCTGCCTATCAAACCAACCGCGATCTCTGACGATTTCAAGTATTACGCTGACGAGCACTCGATTGGAGAAGTGGCGACCGGCAAAACACTGATGTCCCTCAGTAAAGAAACGTTCGCAACATTTGCTTTCAGCCATGACGGTCATCATGTTGCCGAATTGCCGTGGAAAAGCGCGGCGAGCGCATCGAAAATCCGCGTACTGGAGCTTCCGACCCTTAGACCGTTGAGCGCATTCAGCAGGAGCTATGCCCAGAGCTTGGCCTTCAGTCCCGACGGCGCAATGCTCGCTTCAGGCCATTGGGAGTCCGTTGTTCTCTGGGACACTCACAGCGGCAAGCCGGTCGGGATACTTAATGGATTCGGCAGGTACGTCAGAGGACTTGCATTCAGCAAGGACGGTGCTTTGATCGCGGCAGGGACCGATACAGGGAACGTGGAGGTTTGGGATGTTCGGCGTCGCATACGGATCAGTACTTCGGATTTGGGTGGTGGAGTGATATCAAACCCGGCGTTCAATCAGGATGGGACGCTCGTTGCAGTCGGGGTCTATGGAACCGGCACAGTGTGGCTGATCGCGACTGCGACCGGCAAAGTACTCGACCACCGGAAGATTTCCGATCTCGGTTGCGGCTCCGTAGCATTCAGCCCAGATGGTAAATTTCTCATCACGCCGTCAACCGGGGGCTTGATCACTTGGCCTCACGATCGAGGCGGAACGATTCGAGTGTTCCTCGTCAACTCGCGTTGAAATGCACTTTTGGCGAAGCCATTCCGGCCGTGTTCATTCAGGTCGGCAATTGGGAACTGGTAGCTTCTTGACCTCAGTTTCTGGATGGCCGGTAACTCGGGACTTACGTCGTTCACGATGCTGGTCGGAGCTAAACTCATGACATCTCACTCGTAGGAGCGCCAATGGCGTCATCAGCCGATCAAGCGGCTCATCGACTACCCAATTGTGTCGCCGTGATCGGTGCGGCAGGTGGTCTCGGTCAAGGCATTTTGCGTGTTTGTCGAGCCGAGGGAATAGCTTTCACAGCAATTGTCCGTTCACGGCCAGAGCGTATCATCGATGTACCTCAAGGTTCTCGCGTGGCTCTGGTCACGTCTCTCGCGGACCGTGCTGCACTCACCAAGGCTTTTGTGGGTGCCGACGTTGTGCTCACCGCCCTGGGAGTGACGACAACGAGTAACGAACGCTCCGCTATGCTGTCGGAGAATGCGGCCGAAGTCGAAGCCGCCATGTTGGCCGCGAGAGTTGATCGCATCATAATCATCAACACTTTGCTTGTCTCTCTACCGGGAAAGCCAGCCAGTCGAATGATGCGCTTTTTCTCCCGGGTGCCCGGCAGAATTGGCCGGGGTGCTCGTGAGCAACAAGCAATAGTTGATGCCATAGATGGAGGGGCCTTTTCAGGGGTTCGGTGGACCCTGGTGCGAGCAGGACTCAACTCCCGCGGCAAGAACGAGGCTCCGGTCGCTGCAGAGGACTGGCCCGGCGCTCTGAACTCGTGGATGCCAGTGTCGTATGACGCCATGGCGCGGTGGATGATCGAGGAAGCCTCAGCTAACCACTTTGTCAGGGCCGCGCCCCTTGTTTCGCGGCGTCGCTGAGCGGTTGTCTCTTCTCGCGGCAACGCCGATGGATCGACCGGCTCACGCGGGCATAAGTTGTTCGCCCGGCTCGTAAGGTGCAGTGTTCAACGCGGCAGGAAAGGAAAGGTTGTGGCATACCTAATCGGTGTCGGAGTGGCATTGGCGGTTGGACTCTTCGCCATGATGACCGGATTTGATCGCGACCGAGCGTTCTACTCAACACTGGTGGTAGTCGTTGCCCACTATTACATTTTGTTCGCTATTATGGGCAGCTCTATGTCCGCGTTGGTCGTGGAGTCCCTCTTCTCCGTCGTTTTTATCGCGACAGCTGTCATAGGCTTCAAGAAAAATCTGTGGCTGATCGTCGCTGGTCTCGTAGGACATGGTGTTTTCGACTTTTTCCATGAGATGTTTATTCAGAATCCCGGCGTCCCAGTGTGGTGGCCCCCCTTCTGCCTGTCTTTCGACATTATGGCCGGTTGCTTCCTCGCCATGCTCCTGCTCCGGCCCTCTGAACCCCAGTCGGCCCATTAGGTTACGGCTGAAGGCAATCGCAGATTGTTCTCTGCGCTCGTCATGACACAAGCAGTGATGCCTGTGACATCAGCACCGCTCCCGGGTGTCATTTCCATCCGCAACTCGAATGCGGCGAGTCCGGACGGCCCAGAATGACAGCGCGTGTTGGGATTGCGAATACCGTGCTGGAGACGGTTGTTGGTGCATTGTCGCCCACTCGAAACCTCGGCAACATTTTGTTCAAGCCTGCTTAGTCCAGTATCCCCATCATCCGGTTCCTCATGCAGACCTCGCTACTGCCTCCCTCAAACCCCGCAGCTCGATCTGGATGAATCGATCAGGGAACCACAGCAAGAAATAGAAATGCCGTCAGGATCACCAGGTGCACGATCCCCTGCAGCACCGTCGTCCGGCCAGTACCGAGCGTGGCCAGGCTCACGATCAGAGTCAGGTAGAGCAGCGCAACCTCTGTCGGCCCCAGACCCAGTGTTAGCGGCCTTCCCATAAAGAGCGCGACAGCAGCCACTGCCGGAATTGTCAAACCAACGGTCGCCAGAACCGAACCCAGCGCAAGGTTCATGCTCGTCTGGATCCGGTTTGCCCGCGCCGCCCGCACAGCAGCCACTCCTTCGGGCAGCAGAACAACTCCGGCAATCAGAATTCCGACTACAGATCTCGGTGCGCCAACCCCGTCGATGAATCGCTCCAGAATCGGCGTGAGCACTTTAGCCAGCCCCACCACCGCCGCAAGCGATACCAGCAGAAGCGCGCCACTGACAGCAGCAACCTTGTTAGTTGGCGGCGAGGCATGGAGCTCCTCCCCATTCCCGCCCACCGGCAGAAAATAATCGCGATGGCGCACGGTCTGCACCAGCAGAAACGCCCCGTAGAGGACCAGCGATGCCACTCCCGCAAAGACCAGTTGCGATCGGCTATATGTCCCTCGGCCGGTGGTGGTCGTGATATTCGGAAGAACCAGGGTAAGCGTCGTCAGCGCAATCAGGACCGAAAGCGCGGCATTCGCACCCTGCAACTGGAATCCCTGCTCACGATGGCGAACGCCTCCCGCCAGCAGGCACAGGCCGACAATTCCATTGCACACCAGCATCACCGCAGCGAACACCGTGTCCCGGGCCACTTCGGCCGTACCGGGTCCGCCCGAAATCATCATTGAAACGATCAATGACACTTCGATGATCGTCACAGCCAGCGCAAGCACCACGGAACCGAATGGCTCGCCAACCCGGTGCGCGACCACCTCCGCGTGATACACCGCCGCAAAGACGGCCCCAAACAGCGCCACTCCCTGTGCAAGAGCAAGCACCCCACCCCCGATGTGCAGGGCTGAGAAGAGCAGCAATCCCCAGGCCAGCAGCGGCCACACCAATGCCCACCAGGGTGTTTTCGTTGTATCAGCAGCCACTAAGCAATCCCCTTTGGACAGTCTGGCACGAGGACAAAACTCAATGCCGTTGGCCGTTCTTACAACTACTTCCGTCCGGTGGCATCAGATCATGTCTTGATAAGGCGCCCCTTCTGCCGCGACTCAAGACTCCACGTAGGTCTGCGAAACCCAGATCAGGCAACTTGATTTCTGGGGGCCGTCACGATGCCCCGAGCGTAGCATCTGGGCGCACGCCCGGAAAGTGATTGCCTGTGTTCATGTCAAGCTCTTTCTCCGTCGAATGTGCCTTAACCCTTTCATTTCACACGCCAAAAAAGTTGCCGTCGGCTTGCAGGTAATTACCCCCTCCCGGCGCACAATGAACTTAATTCGACATTCCTCTCTTTGAGGAGTACCGCCGATGCGAGACCGGCTCTCGATGGCAATGTGCCCACTTGCCGCCACGAACGCGCCTCACTGGATGGCTTGATTGCAATTAGCGCCCTCAACCCTGTTATTTTCAGGAATCTACAGCCAACATCAATCAATGGAATAATTTAGCGCCGCTCCTCTGTCCGTAACTCGCTGAAAACAGAGTTGTTCTCGCCAGAGACCGGATATCGAGGGGGGTGGCAAGGGAGTAACGGCCATGTTTCAGGAATGCAGACATATTCTCACCAGCGGATACAAGTGCAAGTCCCCCGCCCTCCGCGGCCAGGCCTTCTGCTACTTCCACAGCAAAGCCCACCGCTACAGACAAGTCCCGTGTCGACGCGCTCAACCCGCTTCCTATGCCTCCGATCGAAGACACCGCTGGCATCCAGATCGCCGTCAACCAGATTGTCCGCCAGCTCTCTTTGAATCGTCTGGATCGCCCTAAAGCCAGCACCCTCCTGTACGGACTTCAGCTTGCCGCTCGTCTCGCTAAGAATTCCAGCCAGAAACTCACCGAAACCGTCCGCGAACTCTCTTCGATTCCACCCGACATTGATTGCGATGAGGCGATCGATCTCGCTCCTGAAAAATCCACGTGTGAACCTCCGGACGATTGCGTGCTCTGCAATCGTCGTGACTTTTGCAGGGACTTCGAGCTCTGGAAAGATGATGTCGCAGAAATCGAAGACCGCCTCGAAGCCGAACGTGAAGCGAATGAACAATTAGAACCAGACGAAGAAGACGAAGAGGAAGAAGACGAGTAGAGGAAGAAGAAAAAGAAGCAGAACCCTGCTGCACCACACATCACGCTACTAGAACTACCAGTTGGAAACTGGCACCCCATGCTTTCACATGTAGATATCCTGTTGCTTCAGTTGAGGAGAACGCGCAGTGGCGAAGTTGAAAACGGCGTTAGCGATATTCCTGTTTTTTATTCCATTCATCGCGTCACAAAAGCTGCGTGCCGACGGCCCTGACCTCGATGTATATAAATTTCGTATTCAGGCCGACTGGTGGTTCTCCCGTCCTTCGGGTTCATTCTCGGGAGCAGATAACAGCGGCTCATTCGATGTCGACAAGGATCTCGGTTTCGGGGACTATTCCACCTTCTCCGGACAAGCGGACTGGCGATTCACTCGGAAAAACCACTTCACCTTCGGATCGGCGCCCGTACGCAGCAACAAAACCACTACCCTGACCAAAACAATCGAGTTTCAGGGAGACACGTTCGACGTCGGCACGATAGTCAAGTCAACCATCCGATCGTATGCCTACGTCCCGGGTTACCAGTACGACTTCATCCGCCGCAACCAGGGATACCTTGCCGGAACAGCACAGCTGGAACTGCTCGATACCTCCGCCTCAATCACAGGAACCGTGGCAGTGAACGGGCAGTCCAGAACCCAGACTGCATCGGGATCGTTTTTTGCTCCTCTGCCGATCATCGGTGTTCACGGCCTGTGGTACCCAATGTCCAAATCGGACCGGGTCTCGCTGGAAGGACTGATCACGGGAATGTACTTCTTCGGTTATGGCGATTTCATAGCCTCGAGAGGAAATATCTCCTTCGGCCTCAGCAAACACTGGCGCGCGGAGCTTGGTTATCAGATGGGTAGCCGGCTCAGCATTCACGGAACTTCCGATAACATCGGCGTCCGGCTGACTCAAAAGGGTCCCACCGCCGGCGTCGCGGTTCACTGGTAGCACTTCCAGGCAAAGAATGGGCGGCATCATTTCGATGCCGTCCATTGGTAGCGCTGCACGTTGATCCATTCTTCAAATAAAGAGGTGTCAAAAGACCTGATCAATGGCCGAACAGCCATTGAATAGGGCAATTCCAGAAGTTGTAGGGGAGTTGCAGCGTGACAGATCCCCGAGCAAAGGGTCGATCTGTTTACTCCTTTGTTACTGACGAGTAGGCGGTGACACGACCGGAACCAATTACGGCCGCTGCCGCCGCCGCTAAATTTATGACGTTGAGGAGCAGCTCGGAGGCACCGAATTGGAAGAGCCGAACGAGACGCTACTGACCATTCCGTGGAAAGAATCCATTCCGGATAAATACGTGAACGAGCGGGAATGTAACTGGGGACTGAAGTAGTTGACGGCCCGTTGGTTCTTCCTTCATGGGTACGAGTTGGGGAGGTTCAGAAGCGAACATCGTTGGCCATCCGAGGTGCCCGCTGGTTTTGCCGATTGGGTTGCTTATCGGCTTCATCTATGCAGCAATTGGAGCGGGTTCTGGCTTCGCGCAATTCTGAGCAAGGTTCGTGATGAAGCCTTGGCTCTCGACCGATTCTTGTGAATTGCGCAAACGAGATGGCTCGACGTGAGGCGAAGGTGGTGGCGACGATCTGCGAAGATCGCCGAGAGCACAGAATTGGAAAGCGATTGGTGCCTGGCGGAGAGTTCGTGGCAGTGTACGCGAACTGCTGCCGAAGTCGCTCAAGATTGTTGTGTACACTGACGACCCTGGATTCTTCCTCGAAACGAGCGAAGCTCAACGCCTCTCCGAAGGTAGGGAAGTTTGTCGCAGCACTTGACTCGAATGAAGCTAACTTTGGGGATAGGTTTGCGATCATTGATGACGCCGTCTGGAGTCGCCTGCTCGAAGAGAACCAACGATACAAAAGAAACCTCAAACGCACACAATTGCAGCACTCAGAAGCAAGGGACGAGCAGAAGCTTCGGAATATCCCAGCTCATCAAGACCTTGACTTGGATTGCGGGTGGATGGTGGACTACTCGTCAGTAACAAAGTAGTCAACAGCAAGCTTATTCTGGCGCCAGCGTCGAAACGAAATCGCGGCAAGTTACTTGAGCAAATATGACTTTCTGGAAAAGGTGGCTTTCGCAGACTCCACTCTCGTTACTGGCGGCCATGGATAGACCCACGGCGGCCACCCTTTCTTGTCTTTTGACAAGAGGGCGGCGCCTCGCGGCGCCGCCCTCCCTGTTCCGTGGCCCCTGATCCTGATCCCTGTTTTACGGATAGATTCCGCGAATGTGAATCGCTTCGGCAACCCGCCCGATCCCCAGCATATTCGCGGCGATCCGCATCGGAACCCTCTTGTCGAGGTGAATCTTCAGCACCTCGCGGAACGCAGTCTTCATCACCTTCTCCAGGCGGTTGTATACATCCTGCGCCTCCCAGAAGAGATGCTGTTCATCCTGCACCCATTCGAAGTACGACACGGTCACTCCGCCTGCATTGCACAGAATGTCGGGAATGATGAACGCGCCCTTGCTCTCCAGAATGCGGTCGGCAGCAGGAGTCAGCGGCCCGTTCGCGGCTTCGGCAATGATGCGCGCACCGACCGTGTGCGCATTCTCTCCGGTCACCGCATTCTCCAGTGCCGCCGGAACAAGGATGTCGCACTTCAACGCCAGCAGCGCGGCAGGCTCAATCGGCTCGCTTCCCGGGAATCCGTACACGTGACCCGCGATCGCCTTCATGTGCATGAGTTCCGGAACGTCGAGCCCGTTCTTGTTGTAAATCGCGCCCGTCGAGTCGCTCACCGCGATCACCTTCGCGCCTGCTTCATGCAGCAACTGCGCCGCAATCGATCCGGCGTTCCCGAAGCCCTGTACCGCCACCGTTGCGCCCTTCAGCGACATTCCCAGGTGCTCGCACGCGCACTGAATCGTGTAGAACGTGCCGCGGCCCGTCGCCTCGTTCCGTCCCAGCGATCCGCCCAGGCAGATCGGTTTCCCTGTCACTACTCCCGGAATCGTATAGCCCTTCGTCATGCTGTACGTGTCCATGATCCAGGCCATCGTTTGCGGGTTTGTATAGACGTCGGGCGCCGGAATGTCCTGCTTCGGTCCGATCAGCGGCAGAATCGCGCTCGTATACCGTCGCGTGAGCCGCTCCAGTTCGTGCTGTGACATGTGCTTCGGATCGCAGGTCACCCCACCCTTGCCGCCACCGAACGGAATGTTCACCACCGCGCATTTCCACGTCATCCACGTGGCCAGCGCCTTCACCTCGTCAAGCGTCACCTGCGGATGGAAGCGAATGCCTCCCTTCGCCGGCCCGCGCGCCGTCGAGTGCTGCACCCGATAGCCTTGGAACCGCTTGATCGTGCCATCGTCCATGCGCACCGGCACTGATACCGTCAGCACGCGCTCGGGATACTTGATCATCTCCCGCGTATCGTTATCAAGGCCCAGGGCATCCGCTGCCGCATCGAAATTCTGCAGCGCAAGGTCATAGGCGTTTTCTTCGACTTTTGTTGCGAGCATCGTTGTTCCTCCTTGGCCGCACCGATCACTTGCGCGGTTGCCGCAAGAGAGCCCGCTCCGTCAGCACTATCCAGCCGTGGAGACCAGTTCCTGTTCGTGCTTCATCCGCGATTGGTAAACCGGGGTAAGCCAGTTCCAGTAAGCCTGTAGATGTCCCCGTGTCGCATCGAAATACAGCTTCTGTATCGCGTGCGTCACCGGTCCGATAACTCCGTCCTTCACAGGACGATGGTCAACGCGCACGATGGGTGCAACGCCAACAGCCGTACCGCTGAAGAAAAGTTCGTCACATATGTAGAGTTCGCTGCGATCAATCGGCCTTTCGACGACTCGCAGCCCCATCTCGCGAACGGCCAGTTCCATCACGCAACTGCGCGTAATGCCCTCGAGCGCATTCTCCGTCACGCCCGGCGTAATCAGCTTTCCGTCGCGCACCATGAAAATGTTGCACGTAGCGCCTTCGGCGACGTGCCCATTCTCATTCAGGAAAATTGCTTCGTCAAAACCCGCCCGCCGCGCATCGTCGCTGGCCAGCGCGCTGTTCACATACGCTCCGCAGATCTTGGCGCGCGCCGGAATCGCATTGTCCTCGATCCGACGCCAGGAGCTTACGCCCGCATGCAATCCTTTATCGCTGTGCAGATATTCGCCGAAAGGCAGAGCCACGATCGCGAAGGCATCCTCATCATCCGTGCTGACCCCGACGCGCTCTGCGCTCTTGTAAGCCAGCGGACGAACGTAAACATTCGTGTGAAACGAATTCCGCCGCATCAGCTCTACCGTTATGGCGCAAAGCTCCGCCACGCGTCGCGGGAACTTGAATTCGCAGGATGCCGCAGTTCTTCTTCCAGCGCTCATAGTGCTCGTGTGCGCGCAGGATGAACATCTCATCCTCGGTCGGAACCCAGTGTGCGCGAATGCCTTCAAACACTCCGGTTCCGTAATGCAGTGCGTGGGTCAGAATGTTGACCTGCGCATCGCGCAGCTTCATGTACTTGCCATCAAAGTAGACAATCAGATTCGGATCGGCAGCAGCTTTCATTGTGCAACCTCTTTCGGGTCCCGGTGCCAGCTCCTAGTCGCCGGGGTGATTTCGCGATTCCCTGTAAAGCTCACGCCCCCGCGCCAGGGCGCGCTCATCGAGCTGGTACCAGCGCTCGCTTTTCACCAGGCCGCGTAAAGCGGCATCGATGCTCTCCTGTGGCAATGCCCCCGAAATCTCGAGCAAGGCGCCAAGCATCACCATGTTGGCCGCGCGCAGGTCGCCAAGTTCGTCCGCAGCCCGAGTGAAGTTCATCGCCAGCACATTCACATCGCTGCGCTCGCAATCCTCCGGAAACACATCGCCGTTGTAGATCACCCAGCCGCCCGGTTTCACGCTCAGGTCAAACTTCCGCAATGACGGTTCATTCATCGCCACGAGGAAGTTCGGTACGGTCACCAGCGGCGAATCGATCGGCTCTCGCGAGACCCTCACGTGGCAATTTGAAGTACCCGAGCGCATCTCCGGCCCGTACGACGGCAACCACGAAACCTCAAGCCCCGCATCCAGCCCGGCCTCAACCAGCAGTTCGCCCAGCAGCAATACGCCCTGCCCTCCAAAGCCGGCCACGCGCACGTGCAGATCAACGTCGGCTCGCACACCGCTCGCGATCGGAATTTCGCGCTGATCATCATGCAGGATTCCCAGAATCCCGGGTATCTCCTCCAGGCTTGGAGCATGATTTTCGATGACGCGGGGCTGCCGCTCTTTCGTTCGATCGCAAACCACCCCCAGCGGGTAGGTCTTCTCCAGCACGTCGCGAACCCAGTGCTGCGCTTCCACCGCGGACATCTTCCAGATCGTCGGGCAGGGAGACAGAACCTCGATCAGCGAAAATCCCAGCCTCTGCACCTGGTTTTCGACCGCTCGCTTGATCGCCCGAGCAGCCTGCGCAATCTGCTTGTTGTCGCCCAGGCCAACTCGCTCGATGTAGACCGGCGCTTCCAATGTTGCCAGCAGCTCGCTCATGCGCAGTGGATAACCCTCGTTCTCAACGCTCCGCCCAAACGGAGTGGTAACACTCTTCTGACCCAGCAATGTCGTCGGCGCCGCCTGGCCTCCCGTCATGCTGTAGATCGCGTTGTTGACGAAAATCACCGTCATGTTCTCGCCGCGGTTCGCCGCGTGCAGAATCTCCGCCGACCCGATGGCCGAAAGATCGCCGTCGCCCTGGTAGCTGATCACAATGCTGTGCGGATGACTGCGCTTCACCGCCGTGCCAACGGCCGGAGCGCGCCCGTGCGCAGCCTGCACGTTGCCTACGTCGAAGTAGTTGTATGCGAAAACCGAGCATCCTACAGGGCTGATCAGAACAGTCTGGTTCTGGATCCCAAGCTCCTCGATCGCCTTGGCCAGCATTTTGTGGACAATCCCATGTCCGCAACCCGGACAATAATGCGTCTGGTGCTGCAGTTCGTCTTTACGCTCGTAGGTCTCATAGAAGACCTTTGACTTGGCATGGACAACTTCGTAGTCGAGATCAATATCGACGAGGTTAGACATGGGCCATCTGCTCCTTGGCGGCATAAGCGCGAGCACGATCCACCACAAACTGCAGAACCGATTCGTGCGACGGCACATTGCCACCGACCCGGCTCAAAAACTCCACAGGACGTGATCCATTCAATGCCAGCCGGACATCCTCAACGAGTTGCCCGTTGCTCATCTCCACCACAACAAACGAGTGCGCGCGCCGCGCCACGCGCTCGAAATCTGCGGTTGGGAACGGATAAAGCGTGATCGGCCGCAGCAGCCCCACCTTCAATCCCATCGCGCGCGCCTCGGCTGTCACCGCCTTCAGAATCCGGCCAACAATTCCATATCCCACCAGCACCACGTCGGCGTCCTCGGTATACCAGTCCTCTGCCCGCGCTTCCCGATGCTCCGCGCGTCGATACTTTGCCTCAAGTGCATGCACATGCGACTCCAGATCGTCGGTCCCCATATGCAGCGACGTGATCATGTTCGCCCGGCTTTCGGCCGTCCCTGCGACTGCCCAGTCAGGCCGCGTCGGTTGGATGGCCCTTTCCGCGAACTCGACGGGCTCCATCATCTGGCCCACAAACCCATCCGCCAGGATCACCACCGGGTTGCGATAGCGATCGGCAAGTTCAAATGCAAGCGCGGTCAGGTCCGCCATCTCCTGCACCGAATATGGAGCCACCACGATGGTGCGGTAATTGCCATTTCCCCCGCCCTTCACCACCTGGTGATAGTCGCCCTGCTCGGACGCAATGTTGCCCAGTCCCGGGCCGCCGCGCGTGATGTCTGCGATTACGCAGGGCAACTCCGCTCCTGCCATGTAGCTGATGCCTTCCTGCATCAGGCTGATTCCAGGCCCGCTTGACGCCGTCATGCAGCGCACACCCGCCGACGAAGCGCCATACAGCATGTTGATCGCTGCCACTTCACTCTCAGCCTGCAGAAAAACGCCGCCGGTCTGCGGCATGTAGAGTGCGGCAGCTTCTGTAATCTCGCTTGCCGGGGTGATCGGATATCCGTAAAAGGCGCGGCACCCCGCCAGAATCGCGCTCTTCACAATGGCTTCATTGCCCTTCATCAGTTGCTTGCGCATGCCAGGGCCTCCTCATGTTGAACTGCAACTCCGCGACGAAGACGCAGAACCGTAATCGCCCCGGGCTCGGGACACGCCATGAAACAGATCCCGCATCCCGTGCAACCGCTTCCGTTGTAGGTTGCCGTGCGATAACCGTAGTGATTGAGCTGTTCGCTCAAATGAATCGCCTTGGGCGGACACGCCTCGATGCAGAGCCCGCATCCCTTGCATTCGTTCACATCGACTCGTAGCAGACCACGATCCCGCTTCACCATGCTCGTTCCTTCAGCGACTGTCATCTTCGCTCCTCACAAATCGGTAGGTACCCCCGGGTCTCGCTTTTGATAGGTGGGAGACCACTACGCGCACACCGACGAATTCTTTTCCAGGTAATGCGCTCTGACTGCAAAATCTTCAAGCTCCTGTTGGAAGCGCGGATCGGCAATTCCAATCAGCGCTTCTGTCCGTTCCCGCAAAGTTTTGCCGTGGAGATAAGCAATCCCATGCTCGGTCACTACGTAGTGCACATCGGCCCGCGACGTCACGACGCCTGCGCCCGGCTCCAGCACCGGCACGATGCGCGATATCCTGCCTCCACATGCGGTCGAAAGCAACGCGATGATCGGCACGCCTCCGCGCGACCTCGCTGCCCCTCGAATAAAATCAACCTGCCCACCGAATCCGCTGAACGGCTTCGTGCCCAGGGAATCAGCGCACACCTGCCCCGTCAGATCGACCTGCAGTGCCGAGTTGATTGCGACCATGCGATCGTTTTGCGCCACCACGAACGGATCGTTGACATAAGAGATCGACCGAAACTCAAAGGCCGGATTCTCGTGGATGTAGTCGAAAAGCTTCTGCGTCCCCAATACAAACGCGGCTACTGCCTTTCCCCGATGCAGCGACTTTCTTCGCCCGTTGATGATCCCGGCTTCCATCAGGTCCACCACACCGTCGGGACACATCTCCGTGTGAATTCCCAGGTCGTGCTTGTCCTCCAGACAGTGCAGCACCGCTTCAGAAATCCCGCCGATTCCCGGCTGCAGCGTCGCCCCGTCCGGAATCAGCCTCGCCACGTTGCGCGCCACATTCAAGTGCATCTCAGTAAAGGATTCGGTGTGCAGTTCCAGCAATGGCCGTGACGTCTCAACAAACATCGAGATCTGGCTCACGTGGATCGCCGTGTCTCCATGCGTGCGCGGCGCGCGATCATTCACTTCCGCGATCACCGTTTTCGCGCACCGTGCCGCCGTCATCGTGCAGTCAACAGTTGTGCTCAGGCTTACAAATCCATGCGCGTCCGGCCGTGACACCTGCATCAGCACAACATCCAGCGGCAAGGCTCCGCTTTCGAACAGCCCTTCGATTTCGCTCAGAAAGATTGGCGTGTAGTCCGCACGCCCCGCTGTAACCGCCTCGCGAACGTTGTCCCCAAGGAACAGCCCACGATGCCGGAAGTGCCCCTCGTACTCAGGCCTCGTGTACACCGCCTCGCCCAGGGTCTTCATGTGGACCAGTTCCACATCGGCCAGTTCAGGCGCGCGCGCTACCAGCGCATCAATCAGCGGCTTCGGTGTGCCGCAGCTCGGTTGAATCCATACGCGATCTCCGGAGCGAACAACTTTCACCGCAAGCTCCGCGCTTACGCACCTGCTCCGGTAATTTTCTTGCCAGTTCACAACGTTCTGCCTCCGCGTCACTTTGCTTAACATCTGCAAGCGCCGCATCAACTTACGGCAGCAAAGCACAAGCCCAAAGCCCGGAATATGTTGCACTCGGCCGACGAATTCGCACTGTGATGACAGTCACCTGTGAACACCGGAATAGGTATCTAAATTCTTCGCGAGATTCGCATGCGAATCGAAGGCAAGTAGCCCTGCGAAGTTGCATTTCGAAGGTGACCGTGAGGCGGATGTCCACCCCCTCGAACGATCGATACAAAGAAACGAACCTGGTAACCTTCATGCCCATCGCCACATCGAGATGGCAGTAAGGTACAACCCCCCTTCCTTGGCACTACATCTGACTTGCTGTAAGAGGTTGTGCGTTTGCTCCAGGAGAGGAAATATATGAATACAAAAATTCACCACAGGTTCTTGATGGGCTCGGCCGCCGTTCTCGCCGGCGTCATTGCGGTTGCAGGCTGCAATAAGCCCTCGCATCCGGACGAAAAATCAGCAGTGAACGATGCATTGAAGAACAATAATCTGAGTGCTGTGAGCGTATCCCAGGACCGCGAGAAGGGCGTGATGACGCTCAAAGGTAATCTCGATTCTCAGGACATGAAGAATCAGGCTGAAAACGTCGCCAAACAGGCGGCTCCCGATTACACCATCGCCGACGAAATCGGCGTACGGCCTCCGGGCGATAGCAACGCTGGCTCCGTAGCTTCCAACCTGGACAGCGCCATCGAAGACAACTACAAGGCAATGATCAAGGCCCACACCACCCTCGACGACCAGAGCATTAGCTGCTCCGCCAAGAACGGCACCCTGGTGCTGAAAGGATCCGTGAAGACGGCCAAGCAGAAGAAGGAAGCCGAGGACCTCGCCAAGAAAGTTCCGAACGTCCAACAGGTTGTGAACGAACTTGAAATCAAGCCAGGTAAGCACTCGACCGCCGCTTCCTAAAGACGCTCCCGGACCTTCATCCGGAAGCCCGGAAACCTAAATAGACTTATAAACGGAGCCCCGACAACCCGAGTTGCCGGGGCTCTGATTTTTTCCCTTTCTGGTCCTTCTCCCAGGCTCATTCCCGATTCCGAATCTGCCTCCTCTGATCAAGATCCTTGGAAATACCAAAGCTCCTGGCGGCAGGTAATAATCCATTCGATAACGAAGAGAAATGGAGTTCTCCGTTGCTGCGTGTGGTGCACTGGCTTTACCCGTTCGTTCATGGGCTCGGTCTGGGAGTCATTGCTATGCTCCTCCACGAATGCGGTCATCTGCTTGCCTCCGTTTCCATAGGCGTTCGTGTCAAACGAGTGGGCCTGAAATGGAACAAGGGTCTTTACACGGTTCGCGAGCAGGGAACGGCGGCCCAGAATCTCTCGATCGCTCTCGCAGGCCCGCTCGTCAACCTGCTGCTGATACCTGCAGCTCCGGCTCTTTCTCCCTTTGCATTGGCAAACTTCTGCTACGCCCTCGCAAACTTGTTACCGATTGAGGGCTCTGATGGGTGCCGGATCGCTGCGTGTTGGCGTCAGATCCGCAAAAGGGAAACCGCGACCTGAGAAACCTTCACCCTTGAAAACACACCAATTGCGGCGTTCCATCAGAACGCCCACTTGTTCCAGCCGACCTGTGATGCAGGTCACCCAATTGCGCGGGAGGACACTATGGAAGTTGTACTTTTGTTACCACGATCGTGCGATGCTCTGCTTCGAATAAATAGCTAGACTCTGAATCGTGGATAACCGGAGACCCCCAATGAGAGAGAACGTGCACAAGGACGTTTACCGTTTCGCCTACGACGAGGCTTCTACTGAACTGCGAAAGATCTTGAAAGCGTTCGAGCAGTTGTGCGCTCAGAAGAACCGCGTCGAAAAACTCATGGAGGTTCTAAAGCCGGAAGTGGATTTGCCGGATCCGTCCGCCGCGCCCAAGTACGTAAAGAAAACCACGCATCTTCCCTATTGCACTGTTGTAACCCGACTTACAGTTCTTTAGCGCTGAACACCTTCGGACAGCCAATTTCTTCAGCCGGGCGTTACCCAACGCGCCCGGCTGAACTGCTTTCAGGGGCAAGACTCTCCCCTGTAGCTTCCCGGGCAATTGATTTCCCCACTTTCAAGCCCGGTGATTGCCGGGCGATATTCTTCCCTCCCCTGCTATCCGCAAGTTGCGATTGTATTTCGTCTCTGGAACTGAGAGAATCCATCCCTGCGATCGGTTTTTCGGCCGGGGTAGGATTGGTCGCGCCGAAAACGCTTCAGGAAAGCCAAAGCGACAAGTCGCGGGGAGTGTCTTCCAACAAACTGGGTAAGTATGAATACCAGACCGCCAGACGCAGTCTACAACCTGACGAGAAGAGCACTTCTCAATGACAAACTCACGGTCTCTGACTGTGCAAGTCAACCGCTCAAAATGTTGAGCCTGGTGGTAAGCGGACTCGGATTGGATTCGGAATCAGCGCTCTGGTTATACCCCCTACATGCAGCCCCTGGGCTGCCAAGAGTATTTCCGTTCGATCTCCTTTATCTCGATAAGGATTATCGCGTTCTTGAGACGGCGGAAATTGCTCCAGGCGTTGAATTTCCCTCCTATCGGGCGGATGTCGCCAGTGCTCTGGTCGTGCCTCAACATACCCTTAGTTCGACGGGGACGAAGAAGGGCGACCGGCTCATGATCTGTTCGGAGAAAGAGCTGCAAGCCCTCCTTGCTAAAACAGGTGACTCCGGCAGAGCGGACAACGTGGTAGTAAGCCCAGTTCCGAGCGTGGCTGCCTCGCCGGCCGAACGTCTCTCTCCAGTCGCACAAAACTCTGTACCCGCACTTGCGAAGCCGCCTGTTCCAGCGCAACCCTCCAACCAGCCCAATCAAGCGGAAATGCGGCGCTTTCTCTTTGAACGGATGGATCAAACGAAACTTGAGGATTCCCAGCCCCATCCGGAGCGAACGCAGGCGCACGCACAGGCTTCTGGTCCCGACCCGAATCCCTCCCGGATAGTCGCTGCGCAGAAGGCCGCCACTCCGGACAATCCGGAGTTCCGTGCATCCGTTCCTCAACGAGCGGCTGGCTCAAGACCGTCTCGATCGACTACCAGCTTCGCTACCAGTTCCTTGCCCCAGTGGCACGTCAGCGCGCCCACAGCGATTGCATCCGCATCGAGTTCCATCCGTCTTCCAATTTCAGCCACTCCTCAAACCGAGACCTTCCGAGTGCCGGGATCTTCACCAGCAACCGGTGCAAACCAGGATGACCCAAGAGCCTTTGATTTAGCAGCAACGCAGGTCAGTTCCTCTTCCACCGCTTCGAATTCTCCACTCCGGGATGATTCGATGGAGATTTGGTCATCGACTGAGCCAGCCAAGGAAGCGATTGGGGTGAGCGCCAAACAAAAGGAAGCTGAGGCCCCGTCCCTGATTTCCGACCAGGAAAATGGCGGGCCTTTGAACTCATCTACAGCAATCAAGACCCGCGATCTCAGGGCTGTGCAGCTTCCGCTGCATCGGAGCCCTTCGGCCACGCCTAAAGTTCCGTCTCGGGCCGCAACCCTCCAGCCGCGCCTCGATCCGAAGACTTCGGAAAGGTGGTCGACTGATCGGGGGACCGACGAGAAAGAGGACACACGGAAGACTCTGCGATCAAAACTGAGAGAATGGCTTAACCCGGTCAGAACCCCCAGTGATCGCAGGAGATCAGAAAGACGCTATGTTCCTGGCATGTTCGCGCACTACTTCACCGGCGGCGCCCCGAAACCACACCAGGTTGCAGACATCAGCCTGACAGGTTTTTATCTGCTGACAGAGGACCGCTGGATGACGGGAACCGTGATTCAGATGACCATGCAAAAACCGTCCAGAAGGGGTGGTAAGCAGTCCATCACGGTGTTGTCCAGGGTTGTCCGCCGAGGGTCCGATGGAGTCGGAGCGGAATTCGTAATGCCGGAATCAATCAACTCCTACACCCAGGATATTCAACCGTCACAAGCGACGGACAGAGCTGCACTTGCACGATTTCTTTAAGACCTCTCCCCCTATTCTGCAACTAAAGTAACCTCCCACATAATCTCCTTCCTGTATCCCTCGGTTCCCCTTATAGGGGATACAAGGCAGGCACTTTGGATGCTACGTTGAATGCTCCGGAGGAAGACTCCCTGCTTGCCACTGGCACTTCGACAGGGAATCTGCCACTATGATGACGCAGACAAACAGCCCTTGCGAGAAGCCCGAAACGGCACAACAATTCGCTGAAGTGACAGTCATAAATCCCTCGAATTCCCCATCGGAGAGAACCATGACCCCGTCCCGCGCCAAGGATCCACTGATGAAGCGGCTGATTCGCTGGATCTGCCCTGACCAGCGCGTTGCAAACCGGCATTCGATGCCGCCGGTTATCGCGTATCTTGGGCTGGTTCATACATCGAAGGAATACAAGGTCGGCGACATCAGTGTTGCGGGTTTCTACATGCTCACCGATGAGCGCTGGATTCCGGGCACAGGATTTCCAATTACGCTGGAAAGAACCGACGAAGCTGGCATCGGCCAGACTCTCACTCTACATTCCAGCGTTGTCCGCACAGGGGAAGACGGTGTTGCATTCACCTTCGTACAGCCCGCCAAGGACAATGGCGCCGAGGGAGATGCGTATTCAAGCACGCGGATGGACCTGACAAAGCTCGCACAGTTTCTTAAGGGATTACCACTGGCCCAGACCGGTGAGGACGCACTCCAGCGCACCGCTTAAAGAGGCTCGGTTTCGAAATCGATGCCTGGCCGGCTTGTTCCCAGGCGTGAAGATATGAAGCGTTAAGGTTCAGATGATTTCGCCGGCAGATTCTTTTCTGTCCAGGTCTTACCGTCGGCGCTCACCCAGATCCGCAGGTTGTCGCACACGAGCTCAAACGTCTGAGCCTGCTGCTTCAGCAGGAACGCAGAGTCGGCGCCGATTTGAGGTGTTCTCACCAGCACGGCCCGTCCAGTCCACTGCGTTTTCACGGGCTGCCAATGTCCGCCGGCATCTTCACTCAGGAAAAGCGCCCCCGAAGCATCGATCGCGATTGAACGCTGAGCAGCCGTTGCCACAGACAATGCTTCATGCCCGCTGGGTAGCATGACGTTTGCGCTTTTCGGTCTTTTCGTTCTTCTGTCCCCCACCCTCAAGGCTCCCCTCCGTAATAGCAGGAGTGGTCATCTGCCGGGTTGCAGCAGGCGCCGACTCAAATGTCGGCTGCACCTCGACGCTCTCTGAAACAGCACCCGCGGCAAGAGATGAAGGAACTACCGGAGCATGGGGCTTCTTCGACGTTGCATCCACGGCGGCAGACTGCGCTTGTACCAATGCATTCTGTTGCGCGTAGTTTTGCTGTTGGACCTGGTTCTGCGCCATCGGGCCCCCGATCGGCGACGACTTTGCGCGCGACTCGAAGGGCCCATTCACTGTTCCGCCGTTACCAGCAGACGCGCCCATCGCATCGGCCGTTGGCATCGCCAGGTCCTTCGCCGCGACTGCCTTCTTCTTGTCAAGAACCCTTGCGTTCTCTTGCTTGTTTGGTATGGCGCCCTCGCGATTTGCAGAAATACCCTGGGACTCATCTCTCTTTGGACTTTGCTGCATTGCCGGGCCATTGACGGCTTTTCCGGCGATTGCACCGCTGATTGAATCTGCCTTCTTCTCCATTCTTGCGATCTGTTGATCCTGCACGGAGTAGCGCATATGTTGCACTACTGCAAACCCAACAAACCCGGCCAGTGCCGCTGCCGGAACCCAGGCGAGCCGCCATCCTGCAAACCAGCCCCGACTCTTCTTCTCTTCCTCAACCGGCGCAATCGAAACACTGATACTCTGCTCGGCATCCATCGCTCTCTGCGCCAGGAACACAACCTCTCTGCATCGGCTGCACGACGCCATGTGCGCCAGGATCTGGTCCCGCTCCGCGCCGATCAGCGCCTGCTCAGCAAAAGCCGACAGGCTCTCCGCATCGGGGTGCATTCCGGATTGAATTGTCAGGCTCATCCTTCGGTCTTCGCCCCATCGGCGAGTACGTCTCTTCCGTCAGAAATCACACCTATCTCCGCAGTTTCTCGCGCAAGCATCGGACCCGGTACCACCTCTTCGGAGAACGTCTCCCCTCGCCAATGTTGCAACAGTTTTTTCAAATCCATCTTCAGGTCCACATCTCGCGGATCAGTACCGAGCGCCTCTTCTGCGGCTCTGTGACTCATCCCGCACGCCTCCAGATTCTTTAGCAACCGCTTGCGAACTGTATCAGTCGTCCGCTTTAGACGCCGGCTCACCGTCGCTTCGTGAACGCCCAGCAGCTTTCCTATCTCCGCGAGCGTCCTTCCATCGAGGTAATAGGATGCCAGGAGAAACCGCTCCTCCGGGGGCTGATCGCTTAGAGCGCCCTCGATCGCTTCTCCAAGCGCGGAAACCATGTTCGGCTCGGGCGCTGCGCTCCCGTCGGCCGCCTGGGCATCGTGCCTCTGCTCATCGAGCGCCTCTTCACGACGAGTGCGCCGATAGTGATCCACAAAACGCTGTGCCAGCGTTGTTCTCAGCCAGCCGAGCAATGAGCCTCGTCCTCGATACGACTCCAGTGGGCATTTTCGTTTCCCTTCGGTTGTGCTTAATCCGTAAAGCTCTGCGTAGAACGCATCGGCCAGATCGCGCCCCACCGTTTCATTCCCGCTGATGGCAATGGCAGATCGAGTCAAGGGCTGGCCGTAGACGGTCATGAAGTGCTCCCATGCGCGCTCACGCCCCTCCGCGCACGCCATTGCCAACACCAAGTCGCTCAGTTTCAGGCCACGAAAGAAAGCCTCCTGCTCCGCACGGCCGGCCCCCTCGGTTAAACCGGAATTTTGGCGCGCCGCAATCAGCAGAATGAAGCGATCGAACTCGTCGCGATCCAGTCCCCATTTCCGGGCATCGCATTCGATCCAAAGCTCATCGAGCAACGCCGGATAGACCGCAATGCGAGCGGACGACACGTCGGCCTGCAGTGACCCACCAACGGGATCGAGAGGCGCTGCGTCCACGTCACGAAGATACTCCAAAAATTTCCTGCAAGAAACCGGACGAGCCACGTTCCGCAATAGGAAGCCGGAGCAGCCATCACCGGCGGAGGCAAACCATGAAGGTCTTGACCAGTTCAACGCTCTTCCCGGCGACGCTCTCATGCGCCGCTTTGCTATTGGCGTTCACGTTTTTCTACCAGAAGCCCGTCGGCGCCGCTGGTCCGGTTGAGCCTCTCCACTCTTCCTATCGCGTCCTTGCACCGATCGAAAGCGGAAATCTGATCCTTTTTCCAGTCGTGCAGACCGCAAAGATGGAGCAGTCCCCCTTCATCACTCTCGACGAAGGCATCAAAAGCGGTGATGTCGAGATCACAGAAGCCGGCCGCGCGCGGGGACTCGTCCGGCCCCGTCCTGCCGCAGGGCCACCGGATAGCGTACTGCACCCGCATCCGAATTCCCCACCCTACCGCGCCGACCAGGTTAATACTCTCGTCCTGATCAACCACTCTGAGAAACCCCTTCTACTTCTAGCCGGCGAAATCGTAACGGGCGGCAAACAGGACCGCATTGTCGCCAAAGATCGCATCGTGCCTGTCGGCAACGAACCCATCGATCTCGGCGTCTTCTGCATCGAACCGGGGCGGTGGACTGAAGCTACAACGACGTTCGGCGCTTCGGCCAAATCGTCAACCCAGAGCATCATGGTTCAGCCAATGGTGCGTGAACAGGCCATGGTCGCCAAGGATCAACAGGAGGTGTGGAACTCCGTGCACGGGGCAATCGGTGGCGCACTCAAAGCCTCTGCACCATCGTCATCCACTTCATCCCTGAACACACCTGAAACAGACAGCCTCGGTACCACCAGCTACGCCCGGGCAATGCAGAATGGCGCTGTAGTCGCAAAGGTGGACGAAGCCGCCGCACCTCTGACCAGATCCCGCGAGCAGATTCTTCAAAGGCTTCGCGAAGAGCATGCCGTCGGCGTCGTGGTCGCAGTGCGGGGGCAGATTGTATGGGCCGACATCTTCTCCAACACCGACCTCCTCGGGCGCTACTGGACCAAGCTGGTGCGCTCCTACGCGGCGGAAAGTTTGCTCGATGCCGAAACACATTCGTCGCCTTCCATCGCCGATGCGCAGCATTTCCTGGATACGCCTGAAGGCGGCACTGAGACCAGCATCGGCGATGTGGGCGTCTATCGTTACCGCGAACTTCGCTTCGCAGGCACCGAGGCGTTCGTCCTTGAATGCCTGCTACCCGGGACGGGCTACGATGTCCATATCAGCAAAGTGAGAATGCGCGGAGATGCGCGTCGAATCAAAACGCCAATGCCTTACTGATCCACACACTGCGGCAAGCCTGTCCAGGGAAGCTGCGCCCTTCCCGAGGGTCTTGACGACATGCACCTCTGACGTGGCTCAACGCTTGCCGTGTTCGCGGAAAGCAACCTGTCGAAGAATGCCCCCTCAATGTAAAGAAGATTCTTCACTGGGCACCTTCCTTCCAGGCAATTCCTTGCGGCCGAAGCGATACGATGAAAAGGGAGAAGATGATGCCAAGAGTCCTCGACGGCGCTTCGATTGCTGCGGAAATCAAAAAAGAAGTTGCGGAAGACGTCTTGAGACTCTCCGCACAGGGCATCCGGCCGGGTCTTGCCGCCGTCCTGGTCGGACAATGTGCCCGCCTCCGAGATCTATGTCCGCAGCAAGGTGCAGACCTGCGCGGAACTCGGCATTTACAGCGACCTCATCACTCCCCCTGACACCGTCACGACCGAGGATATGCTCGATCTGGTGCGCAGCCTCAACGATCGCGATGACATCGACGGCATCCTCATCCAGCTACCGCTTCCGAAGCAGGTCGATACAAAGTTTTTGCTCGACTCTGTTGTTCCGGAGAAGGACGTTGACGGCTTTCATCCCGTTAATGCCGGTAAACTGCAGGCGGGGCGCCCGGCTCTTGCTCCGTGCACACCGGCTGGTGTGGTCGAAATTCTGAAGCGCAGCAACCTGCCGATCAGCGGACAACATGCGGTGATCGTAGGTCGAAGCGACATCGTCGGCAAACCCGCCGCGATGCTCCTGCTCCACGAAAACGCAACCGTGACCATCTGCCATTCCAAGACACGGGACCTCGGCGCCATCACACGCGAGGCCGATATCCTGGTGGCCGCGATCGGACGCCCGGGCTTCATCACGCCGGAGATGGTTAAGGCCGGCGCCACCATCATCGACGTCGGTATCAACCGCCTCACAACCCGGGAAGAATTCGACCGCTTCTTCGCGGGAGACGCCAGGCGCGAAGTCATCTTCGCCAAGCGCGGCTCGACCCTCGTGGGTGATGTGCATCCGAAAGCCTTCGAACTGGCCGGCGCTTACACGCCGGTGCCAGGCGGAGTGGGCCCGCTCACTATCGCCATGCTGATGGCAAACACCGTGCGCGCTGCGAAGATGAGGCGGGGTCTCTAACCGATGTTGCGCGTCGGCCTCACCGGCGGTCTCGGGAGCGGCAAGAGCACCGTTGCCGCAATGCTCCGCGAACTCGGCGCTCACGTGATCGAGTCGGATGAACTGGGCCGTGCGCTGATGGAACCCGGCCAGCCTGCTTTCAACGAAATCGTTCGTGTCTTCGGCCCCGAAGTCCTCACGGCTGATGGCCGCCTCAATCGCCCTCACCTCGCCGAACTCGCCTTCAAGGCCGGCCGCGTCAAGGAACTCAACGCGATCATCCATCCCGCCGTTATCGAGGCGCAGCGCGAATGGATGAACAGGCTCTTCGCGTCCGATCCCGCTGCCGTCGCCGTCATCGTCTCAGCGCTCATCGTTGAAGTCGAGCGCGATGCCCGCGAGGGGGGCGAAGCCACCGCTGCCTACGCCGATTTCCGAAAGCGCATCGACCGCCTCATCCTGGTCACCGCATCCGATGAAGACAAGATCGCCCGCTACGTGGCCCGAGTCGGTGAAAGCGACTCGGAAAAAGCCGCAGCCGACGCACGTTCCCGACTCGCCCACCAGATCCCGGACGCCGAAAAGGCTCAGCGCGCCGACTACCTGCTTGAAAATAACGGCGATATCGCTGCGCTTCGCGCCCAGGTCGAGGCCCTGTGGCCGCGCCTCAGGGAGGCGAGCAACTCAAACCAGAAAACCGGTTCATTAAAATAAGAACAGCAAGAGACAGTTTCGGTGCGCCGGGCTTCTTCCAGGGGAACCGATGAAGACGCGCATCGTAACTGTAGTGAAAGGTATTCAAGGTTCGAAGAGAGCTATGAAACTGCGCCAGTTCGTCTTAATTTTTCTGCTGGTGGGTGGGTTTTGGTTTGTCACCACTCATTTCCCCTCGGGTTTGAATCCCCTGACGCTGACCAGTGGGCGGGGCTCCTCCTCTCCGCTTGAGTTGACCGAGGCGCATGCCGCGCCTGCATTCGACGCGGAAGAGCAGAACAACATTTCCGTTTACAAACACGTGCTCCCCTCGGTGGTGAACATTACGTCGCGGGCCGTCGTCTTCAATTTCTTCTACGGCACCGTTCCGCAGGAGGGACAGGGTTCGGGATTCATCCTCGACAAGGCCGGCCATGTGCTGACCAACTACCACGTCGTCGAGGGAGCGAACCGCGGCATCGAGGTCAAACTCAGCAACAAGCGCAGCTTCAAGGCCAAAGTCATCGGAACCGACAAGGTACACGATCTTGCATTGCTGCAGATCGACGCTCCCGACCTTCAACCTGTGACGCTTGCTGATTCGAGCCAGATCGCGGTGGGTGAAAAGGTCTACGCAATCGGCAATCCGTTCGGCCTCAGCGGCACGATGACTCAAGGGATCATCAGTTCGATCCGGTCAATTCGAAACGGCGATGGAGCGCCGATCGAAGACGCGATCCAGACGGACGCCGCCATCAATCCCGGCAACTCCGGCGGACCGCTGCTCAACTCGCGCGGCGAGGTCATTGGCATCAACACCATGATCGCCTCAAACGGCGCCGAGCAGAGCTCGGGTATCGGGTTTGCCATTCCCATCAACACCGCAAAAGCGGTGCTCTCGGACCTGACGCGGTATGGGCAAGTGCGGCGTCCCTCCCTGGGGATCGTTTCCTACGCCATTGGGCCGGACCTCGGCGCGCAGATCGGACTTGCAGCCGACTACGGAGTGCTTATCCAGAAGGTGATTCCAGGCGGAGCCGCGGAGCGCGCGGGATTGCATGGCGGGAACGAGCAGGCCTACGTTGGGAACCAGCCGATCATGCTGGGGGGAGATTTGATTGTTGCGATCGATGGCCAGGAGGTCACCGATCCGCAGGACATCAGCGTGATCATGGACAAGCACCAGGCGGGCGATACGGTCTCCGTGACTGTCTTCAGGGGGAGGCGGCAAATGACGGTGAAGGTGGTGCTCGGGGAAGCACGGTCAACAAATACGTAGCCAGGAGCCCTCCTTATAAAAAGGGAGGGGGCTATTGGTCTGCCTTCTGGCCAAATTCCCTGGATACAACGATTTGCAAAAGAGTTAGCGGCTAAATTCCTGAGACTGCTGGACTTGGCTCGTAGATTCTTCATGATTAAGGACTTATGCAGCACCATACCATGCCGCCGGAATTTCCGGTAAAGTCCTCATATTGCTTGGCTTCCCTGCAAACTCCTCGCAGATTAAGACTTACAGAGCGGTAGGCAATGACGATACGGGGGCAAAAAGCCCAACCCATTTTGCCCTTTTCCGGCCTGGCTGAAGCGAGGCCCTTGTTACAAAGCCTCAATCCTATCGAGATTTCAGCAAGAGCTTATGGCCTCATGCCCCACCCGTCGAGGTGCTTGAAGGATGGGGCATTGGCTTTATGACTTTCGGTGTTCTAGAATTTCACGCCCAGACTGACCAGAAAGACTTTGACTTCGGGCCAGACCGCTTGCAGGTCTCGCGCTGTCTCGACATCGAGTGCGATGTTCAGGGGGTTGGAAGCGGCCCCAGCGAGTTCCGCGAGGGGCTTCTCGAGGGCCCCAATGAGTGTGGCAAGAGCCGCAATTACCTGCGGCGCGGCTTTGAGAGCCTTGTTGGCGCCGTTGAGCCACTTGAGTGCGTCCTCGGCAGCGATTTCAATTCCCTTTTCGATATTGACCAGAATGTTTGCCATTCGAATGGTTCTCTTTTCTGGCCGGCGAATCCACTCGTTTAAAGCGGACGGCCGGCGCAAATTCGCGACAACGCTTCCATTGCTGGCCGTGGTTGCGGCATCAGCCGGTGCGCGCCATCTGGCGCAGACGACTGCGGAAACACGCCCGGGCGCGTCAGTCCGCTGGATTGTCTGGCTATGATTCCAGCTTAGAGACTTTGCTGAAATAACCTGCAAATTGCCGCGAAGAGTTTTCTGAACAGAATCAGCGGTTTATGGGAGAAGTGCGGAGAATGGGGCTTGACTGGCCTTCTGAGGGAGTCCCGCACCCGATTCCAATGGTTCGGCATCGGGTGCATCCGTCCCGGTTTTCGGTCTAGTCGGGAGAAGGATTAAAGAAGATCTCTCGCACCTCAACCTGGCCGCCAGTGGCGGCGACGCCTTTGCGAGCCCATGCCAATGCCTCGTCCATGTCAGCGCATTCCAATATCCAGAAACCGCCGATGTGTTCCTTGGTCTCAAGGTAGGGCCCGTCGGTGACGAGGACTTCGCCGCCGGCCTTTGCCCGCAGGGACTTCGCGGCACCAAGGCCGCAGGCGAACTTCCTGACCCCGGCAGCAATCATCTCTTTGTTGAGCGCGTGGATCGCGAGGCCAACCGATTCGTCCATCTGAGACGGGTCGAAGTCGTCGGGGAGGTAACCAGCAACCAGATATTGCGGCATTTTTCTTCTCCTGAAATCGTATTTTGGCGGACCAGTTGGCCGCCTTCATGATAACGACGAACGGCGAAACCGGATTTCTACAAACCTCCAAGGGAAGTTTCGGCCTCTTTGTATTGGTAGCAGCAGGTTGCTGGATGGAATGTGGATTGCCGGAAAGCAGCGCCTGGATGGTGCTAGGGCTTCTTGATGTAGCGACGGCCCTGGATCTCATATTCGCCGCCGGCGACGCGGGCCAGGGCCTCGGTGTAGGCGATGTGCTCTTCCACGAGAATGCGCTCGGAGAGAGAGTGGGCGTCGTCGGTCTCGAGAACGGGGATCGCCCGCTGCAGGATAATGGCGCCGTGGTCGAGATGCTCGTCGACGAAGTGCACGGTGCACCCGGCAATCTTGACGCCGTAGTCGAAGGCCTGCTGCTGGGCGTCGAGGCCGGGGAAGGCAGGCAGCAGCGAGGGATGAATGTTGAGAATGCGATTCGGAAAGGCGGCGATGAATCCGGGCGAGAGGAGCCGCATGTAGCCGGCGAGGCAGACAAGATCGACGCTGTGCTCGCGGAGGCAGGTTACCAGATCGGCATCGTGCTCGGCGCGGGGGCGGCCTTTGGAGACGCAGATGGCTGCTGGGAGGCCGAGGTCGCGGGCGGCCTGAATGCCGGGGGCCTCGGCGACGTTGGAAATGACGACGGCGATTTCGACGTTGGCGAGGCGGCCTTCGCGGATGCTGCGAGCGATGGCGAGGAAGTTGGAGCCGCGGCCGGAGAGGAGGACTCCCAGCCTGAGTCCTTGCCGAACAGGCGGGCGCGCGCTTTGCGCGCCTTCATCGTGCGGAGTTGAGGATGGTGGTTCCACGTGGTTCTTTCCGTTATGGGCTGTTTACGCGGGGTTCGTTCCGGCCCTTGCTTAAGGATGGGGCACCCAGGACGCTGTTCCTGCGAAGCTATGTGTACTGCACGCGCTTTTCGCCTTTCACGATACGGCCGATTACGTAGAACTTTTCTTCGGCGCGGTCGAGCAGGGACTTGGCGCGCGTGAACTTAGCCGCGGGAATTACGGCGATGAGGCCGACGCCCATGTTGAAGGTGCGCATCATTTCGTCGTCGGAGACCTGACCGAGTTCGCGCAGATGCTCGAAGATCGGCAGCACGGGCCAGGAGCCAATTTCGACCTGTGCGGCCATGCCCTTGGGCAAGATGCGCGGCAGGTTTTCAGTGATACCACCACCGGTGATGTGCGCCATGCCTGCAGTCATGCCGGAGGCTACGAGCTTCTGGATGACGTGGAGATAGCTGCGATGGGTTTTCATCAGTGACGCGCCGGCCTTCTCCTTGATGGCGGTGACGTACTGCGAGGGCTTGTATCCGGCGATTTCGAAGAGGAGCTTGCGAGCGAGCGAGTAGCCATTGGTGTGGAGGCCGGTCGAGGGGAAGCCGACGAGCACGTCGCCGGGCTTAATGTCCGCTCCTGTTACAAGCTTGTCGCGATCGACTGCGCCGACGATGAAGCCGGCGAGGTCGTATTCGCCGTCGGCGTAGAAGCCGGGCATCTGGGCGGTTTCGCCGCCGATGAGGGCGCAGCCGTTGGCCCTGCAGGCCTCAGCGAGGCCGCCGACCACGGTTTCTGTGACTTCCGGATCGAGCTTGCCGCTGGCAAAGTAGTCGAGGAAGAAGAGGGGCGTGGCGCCCTGCACGGCAATATCGTTGACGCAATGGTTGACGAGGTCTGCGCCGACGCTGGAATGCAGTCCCATTTCGAAGGCGATTTTGAGCTTGGTGCCGACCCCATCGGCGGAGCTGACGAGGATGGGGCTTTTGAATTTCTGAAGGTCGAGCCGGAAGAGCGCGCCGAAGCCACCGATACCGCCTAAGACGTTGCGGTTGAAGGTCTTCTGCGCGAGGTACTTGATCCGATCTTTGGCTCGGTCGCCCCGGCTGATGTCTACGCCGGCATCGGCGTAGGTGACGGACTTGGTCGAGGTGGGCTTCGGCTTGGATTCTTCGGGCACTTTACGGCCTCTTCGTATTCCCTCGGGCAATCTGCGCCGGGGTCTCAGGATTTGGTTTCCGAAAACAATCTGCGTCGGAAAGGTTGATTTTAGCAGGGCCGGCACGGGGGGCTTACGAAGGGTCAATTCAAGAAATGTGGCGAAAGAGAATACAGGTGACGGACGCCATTCAAGATTTCCCGAGGACTTCTATACTGAAGCCACAATGACCGATACCACTGTTCCAACCCGCACGCGTTCCCACGAATTGCAGAAGCGCGCAGAGCGCTTTTTCCCCGGCGGCGTGAATTCGCCGGTCCGGGCATTTCGAGCAGTTGGGGGAGATCCTCCGTTTATTGAGCGTGCCGAGGGAGCCTATGTGGTGGACGCGGACGGAAACCGCTACATCGACTATGTGGGGTCGTGGGGGCCAATGATCCTGGGGCACGCGTTTCCTCCGATGGTGGAGGCAATTGAGCGCGCGGCGCGAAACTCGGCGAGCTTTGGCGCTTCGACCGCGAGCGAAGCGGATCTCGCGGAGCGGATTGTGGACTGCTATCCGTCGATCGAGAAGATGCGCTTTGTGAGTTCGGGCACGGAGGCGACAATGTCGGCCATCCGGCTGGCGCGGGCCGCGACGGGACGCAAGATCGTGGTGAAATTCGAGGGCTGCTATCACGGGCATGCCGACGGCCTGCTGGTGAAAGCGGGGTCAGGCGTGGCGACGTTTGGGATTCCCGGGTCAGCGGGGGTGCCCGAGGAAATCGCGGGACTGACCCATCCGCTGCCTTACAACGATCTGGCTGAGGTAGAGGCTGCGTTCGACGCGCATCCTGATGAGATCGCGGCGGTGATCGTTGAGCCGGTGGTGGGGAACGCGGGATGCATTCCGCCAGCGCCCGGCTTTCTGGCTGGGTTGAGAGAGCTGACGCATCGCGAGGGGGCGCTGCTGATTGTCGATGAGGTGATGACTGGTTTCCGCGTGGCGCTCGGTGGGGCGTGCGAGCTGTATCGACTCGATCCTGACCTTGTCACGCTTGGGAAGATCGTGGGCGGAGGATTGCCGGTTGGGGTGTTCGGCGGGAAGCGGAGATATATGGATCTGCTGGCACCGCTCGGGCCGGTCTACCAGGCGGGAACGTTGAGTGGAAATCCGCTGGCGATGGCGGCGGGAATTGCGACCATCAGCTTTCTCCAGGAAAACGAAACCGAGGTCTATACGAAGTTAGAGGGAACCTCGAAGGCACTGGCCGATGGAGTGGCGGCGGAGGCCGGAGAGGCCGGCGTGGCGTTGACTACAAATCGCGTAGGGGCCATGTGGACGTGGTTTTTTACGCCTGATTCGGTGCGGAACTACGATGACGCGGCGAAGTCTGACACAGCGGCGTTCGGACGCTTTCATCGGGCGATGCTGGATCGCGGCGTGTGGCTGCCGCCTTCGCAGTTCGAAGCAGCTTTTCTAGGCACAGAGCATGGGCCGGCAGAGGTGCAGGCAACGATTGACGCGGCAGGCGAGGCGTTCCGGGCCTGAACGGTTTTGATCGATGCGATGCAGCCGGAAACCAATCATTGCCATGCATCCAGCGTGACGAATTTGCGGGAGCTCTCATAGCGCTCGAGCAGTTGTTCGCAAGCAGCGATGGATGGGCCGCGATCAGCGCCCTGGGTGCGATGGTTGCCGTCATGGAGGACAATATTGGTTGCGTATCCGCGGCGCTGGTTGGCGTCGATCTTATTCATCAAATTTCCGGCGATCCTGTCTGCCGATGGCTCGCTCCAGTCACTGGTCATTGCATTCCATATAACGGGGATGAGGCCGAGCTGGCGCGCAAGCTTGAGCACGTAAGGGCGGCGCGCTCCAAATGGCGGACGGAAGTAGCGCACAGGCTTCCCGATGATCTGGGTCAAGAGATCGTTGGTGCGCGTGAGCTCATCGAGCACATTGCTGTCGGGGAGGCGGGAGAGATCGGGATGACTCCAGGTGTGGTTTCCGATGAGGTGACCAGCGTCTGCAACCCGGCAGGCAAGTTCGCGCTCGGCCTTGGCGAATTTGCCGAGCAAAAAGAATGTGGCCTTCACGTTGTGGTCGGCCAGAAGATCGAGCAGGCGTGGGGTCCATGCGGAATTGGGGCCGTCATCGAACGTCAAGGCGAGTTCCCCGGGCCTTCTGGGTGCAACGAGAGTGCGGCCGAAGATCTGCGAGGTCGGCCAGCGCGACGCATACGCAAAGCCGCCGACGCCGAGGCCGGAAACCCCGGCGAGGCCGAGCACTCCGTAAATACCCGCTGCTAAAGGAGAAAGCATTGCTGCAATCCAGTGTGCGGCGAAGGCCCTGATTCCGGCAAGTGGAGTGTGACGAGCTGTAACAGATGGATCGAAACGGGCGTATACTTGATTTGTTCGGGCTGCATCCTGGGTTTTCGGAGCGGCACTGGAGACTACATGAGTATTACGAACTTCCCCGGAAGCGCGAATTCCTCTCCGCTCGATCCTTCCCTCACTAAAGTGACCATACCTGCATTGGCCGAGATGAAACGGCAGGGCAAGCCCATTTCGTCGCTGACCGCGTACGACTACGCGACTTCACGACTGGTGGATGAGGCAGGAATCGACATGATTCTCGTGGGCGACTCGCTCGCGATGGTGGTGATGGGTCATGACAACACTCTCGCCGTAACTGTCGACGAGATGCTGCATCACACGCGAGCCGTACGGCGGGCTGTGAAACGCGCGCTGGTGGTGGCCGATATGCCGTTCGGGAGCTATCACGGCACGGTGAGCGAAGGCGTAGCAAACGCGGTTCGCTTTGTGAAAGAGGCAGGCGCCGAGGCGGTGAAGGTTGAAGGCCCGCGCGCGGCGCTTGTTCACGCTCTGACAGACGCGGAGATTCCGGTGGTCGGACATCTCGGGCTGACTCCGCAGAGCGTGCATCGGATGGGCGGTTATCGCGTACAGGCGCGTACGGTCGACACCGTGGGGCAGATCAAGGCCGATGCCAAGGCGTTGGAAGATGCCGGAGCCGGAGTGCTGGTGCTGGAGGGAATTCCGCGAGAAGTGGCGGCGGAGATCACGGCGGAACTGACGATTCCGACGATCGGCATTGGCGCGGGACCGGACTGCGATGGGCAGATTCTCGTATTCCACGACATGATGAACCTCAGCTTCGCTCCCCAGGCGAAGTTTGCACGACGGTATGCCGATGCGGCGGGGCTGTTCCGTGCGGCGATTGAGCACTATCGCGAAGACGTTGAGCATCGCGCGTTCCCTTCGGACGAAGAAAGCTATCATCTGCCCTCAGCCGTGAAAAAGGTTTTGAGCGAAGAAGCCGAAGCTCAACCGAAGCAGCGGCTGCACAAGGTGTAATGGAGATCGTTCGCACGGTTGAAGAGCTGCGTGCGTGGAGCCGGACGCTTCGGCGCAGCGGTGACGGGCAGGTCGGACTCGTTCCGACGATGGGCGCGCTGCACGCCGGCCATGCCTCGTTGATTCACGCCGCGGCGCGAGCCTGCCCGGGGCGCGTCGCCGTGAGCATTTTCGTCAATCCAACGCAGTTCGGACCGAATGAAGATTTCGCGCGCTATCCGCGAACATTTGCGGCCGATTGCTCTCTGGCCGAGGCGCAGGGTGCAAACGTAATCTTTGCTCCGGCGGTCGAGGAGATGTATCCCGAGGGCGCAGCGACTTTTGTCGATGTGGAGGGCCCAAGCGATCGGCTGGACGGCAAATCGCGGCCGGGCCACTTTCGGGGCGTGGCGACGGTTGTGGCAAAGCTTTTCATTGCGGCCGAGCCCGATCTCGCATTCTTCGGCCAGAAGGACGCCGCGCAGGTCTCGGTGCTCCGGCGGATGGTTGCGGACCTTCGCATGGGCACAAAGATCGTGGTCTGCCCGATTGTTCGCGAAGCGGACGGCCTCGCGCTCAGTTCGCGCAACATGTATCTCAGCCTCGCGGAGAGGAAACAAGCTCTCGTTCTGAGCCGCGCGATTCGCGAGGTCGAGGAACTGGTGGCAAAGGGCGAGCGTTCGCCGAGTGCGCTGATCGACGGCGCGCGTGCCGCGCTTGCCGCGGAGCCGGAGGTGCGCGTCGATTATGTGGAGCTGGTCAACTGGGACAGTCTTCTGCCGGTCAACGTTGCCGCGTCCGGGGTCGCTGTTTGCGGTGGCAGCGTGGGTCGGAACCACTCGGCTGATCGACAACACAATACTCGCCTAGGAACGTGAATCCCGTTGCAAAGCTGCACATCCACACGGCACTCTGGATGCAATGCCCGAACTGCCCGACATTAGTGCGTACATCACGGCGCTCGAGGCGCGCATCGTGGGGCAGACGCTCGAGCGTGTGCGGCTGGGCTCAGTGTTCCTGCTGCGGACAGTCGATCCTCCGCTTAGCGCGGCGGAGGGAAAGACCGTTCGTGAACTCAAGAGAGTCGGCAAGCGCATCGCAATCGGCGTCGACAATAACATCTGGCTGGTGCTGCACCTGATGATTGCGGGGCGGCTGCACTGGAAACCTGCGGGAGTAAAAGTTGCCGGAAAAAATGCTCTGGCTGCATTTGATTTTCCGAATGGCTCATTGCTGTTGACCGAAGCGGGTTCAAAAAGGCGCGCGTCCTTATATGTCGTTCGCGGCGAAGAGGCATTGCAGGCGATGAATCCAGGCGGAGTTGAGATATTTGAAACCGACCTGGATGGATTTCGCGCGGCCCTTACCGCCGAGAACCGGACGCTGAAACGCGCGCTGACGGATCCACGCCTGATCAGCGGAGTGGGCAACGCCTATTCTGACGAAATTCTGCACGCCGCCCAGCTATCGCCGATCGCACTGACGCACAAGCTGAAGCCGGAAGAGTGGGAGCGGCTGTTCGCGGCCACCCGTGAAACGCTGCAGCTCTGGATGGATCGCCTGGGGGGCGAAGCGCAGAAGGCCTTCCCCGAGAAAGTCACAGCCTTCCGGCCGGAGATGGCAGTGCACGGACGGTTCAGCCTTCCCTGTCCGCGCTGCGGGGACAAGGTTCAGAGAATCCGTTATGCGGATAACGAAACCAACTACTGCGCGACGTGCCAGACCGGAGGGAAGGTGCTGGCCGACCGAAGTCTCTCGCGTCTGCTGGGATCGGACTGGCCTCGGACGCTGGATGAACTGGAAGCGCTGAAGCGGAAGTAGCCCCCTGATTTGAGAGGCAGGCGAGTAGGCATCTTGGATAAGTGCATTTTCTCTATGCTTCGCTCGTGAGATCACTTCAGAGAAAAACAGTCGAGGTCGTTGGCGAATGCCATAGGACCGGAATAATGTCTTTGTATTTCTGCTTCTGTCTCATTTTCCTTTCCAAGAGTCCGCAGCATCCGATGCGACAAGATCAATTGTTTGACATGAGCATTTCCCGCAATCGTGCCAATCACTGAGGGTGGCATGTGGAGGCGCCTTTCCACCCCGGTGGCGCCCTCTGGTACTGCGTTATGCGCGATGAACAAATCTGCATCCTGCGCGAGCTGCGTCAGTCCGTCTCCGTCGCCGTTCGTGTCTCCACTAAAAACGATGCGTTTGCCGCTCATTTCCACCCGCCAAGCCAGCGCGGGAACCCCGCCGTGAATGACCCGTACCGCATATACCGCCATGTTGGAGTTTCGAAACACGAGTAGAGGTTTGGGCCCGGCTGCGACATCATGCGGCTCCAGTGTGTTGCTTTCTTTGGCGCCCGGCTCGACCAGTTCGCTCAGGTAGCGCCACGTTCCGTGTGGATCACCGAAAAGATCGCGCACAAACTCACGAGTGGACGGCATAAAGTCGTTCCCCGGAGGACCATACACCGGCAGGGGGCGCTTGCGGTCTTCAAACCAGGAAGAAAACGCCAAAGACGGAAAATCGCCGCTGTGATCAATATGAAAATGGCTGAACAAGACAACATCCACCTCGGACATCTGCGCACCGCTCTGCCCAAAACGGAGTGCGCTGCCTCCACCAGCATCGACAATTACGCGCGCCTTGCCGCGATCCCATATGAGATAGCTGGTGGAGGCACGCTTGTCCTGCAACTCTGGACCGCCGGAGCCAAGTACCTGGACCGCCAGTCCCGCAGAGCCACAGCCCTGTGCGAATCACCGGGCAGCCTTGATACATGGGAATCAGGATCGCCAGAGAAAGAAGCGCCTTTCCTCCCAGCCTCAGCGAACGTGCAAAAATGACTGGAGTTTCCATTTCACACCGTCAGTCGGGAGCGGGAAGCAAAGCTCTGCCGCAGTGCGCAGATTCTTCGCCTGCCGGGCCCTGAGAGAATGCAGCATCTTTCGCTACGGCGTCACTCCGGAATTCTGAAGTCGTACACCCTTCCCGAAGCGGCTCCGCCTGATCGGGCTCCGCCCGTGGAACCGCCGGCCATGGTTGCCTGCTGGCCGGTACCCATGAAGAAGGCGTATTCTCCCGGCTTCATGTCAGCGCCGAGTTTGAGCTTGTAGGTCCTGATTCCAGCATGCTCCGCGGTGAAAACGATCTCCTTATCGCGCTTCACGCCCGATTTGCCGCCAGTGATTCCGCCGAAGCTCCCTATCTGGAACTCCCGCCGGTTGCCCTTTCTTCTCCAGGCTAATGAGCGTGAAGTCGGCTGCGCTGGAGCCATCGGGAACGTAGATGTAGAAGACGGGTAGATGATCGTTGATGACGTTTTTAGATTGCGGACCATCGAGATACGCGTCCCAATGTTCGTTTCGAAGGCCGTAGGTGAACATGCTGCCGGCCTTGCCGCCCACCTTTGCCTGACTGATGGCTTGTCCCTCGATGCGGGTGAAAGCCGAGCCGTTCTTCCAGTAGACGCCGACCTCCGGGGGCGGGAGGTTCGGATCGTTCGACATGGGCGTGGCCGCTACAACCATGGGGGCGGCCGCAGGCGCAGGATTGATCATCACCTTGATAATGTCATCGCTGACCTTGGCCGCCTTCAGTGCCTTGAGACCGTTGACGCTGGTATCAAATTGCAGAGTTTCTCCAGCACTGGCGGAGCGGATTTTGGCGATGATCACGTCCTCTGAGAGGCCGAGACCGACCATGTCGATGACGTCCTGGTTGGTCATTCGCGTGGAGAGTTGCTGGCTCCACGTGATGCAAGAAAGAAGGAGGAACAAAACTACTGCCGCAATGGCCTGTCGTCTCATGTGACCCCCTCACCCTTACCGGGGTTGCGTTTCCCACCTGTGACCCCTGAATTCGATTGTTAGCAATCTAGCATGACAGAGAGATGTGGGTCACCGGCCGATAATTGCGGACACGAAGTTTAGATCTTCCATTCCGCTTACCCACGAACTGTCAACACTGACAGGTCCAACGACGCTACGGGGCCGGGTATAACTACAACGCACGTGGTGGGGAGTGGGTAGCGACGCCCAGCCGATCCCTTCCTTCAGAGCTCGATTGGAGTTGCACAGATGAGAAAACTCAGCAGACTGGCTGCAATCAGTGTCGTAGCAATGTCGTTCGCCACGGGATGCAAAACCGCAACCGCCCCATCCGAGTCCGGGCTATCCGCCAGCGACGCCCGCGCGATCGCCAAGGAAGCCTATATCTACGGATTTCCCATGGCTGCCAACTACTCCACCATGCACAAGCAAGCGATTGACACCACGAGCAGGGACTACCGCGGCCCGTTCAACACAATCAACAGTTCCAAATCTGTCGCCACGCCTGACGACAAGTTCGTGGTCACGCCCAACTCCGACACGCCGTACTCCTACCTCTGGATGGATCTTCGCGCAGAGCCGATTGTCATCACCATGCCGAAGATCGAGCCGAATCGGTACTACACGGCGCAGATGGTCGATCTCTATACGTACAATTTCGCCTATCTGGGCACACGCGCCTTTGGGAATGGCGGTGGAACGTTCATGGTCGCAGGACCCGGCTGGAGCGGGCCGACGCCGGCGGGCATCAAGGCTGTCCTCCATTCCGAAACCCAATTCGCCTACGCGCTCTTCCGCACCCAGCTCTTCAACATGGCGGACCTGCCACGGGTCAACAAGATCCAATCCGAATATCACGCGGAGCCTCTGAGCGCCTTTCTGCATCAGGCCGCGCCGCCCGCTGCTGCTGCTGTGAACTGGCCCAAACCCGCCGACATCATGGTCCAGTCCCCGGATATTTTCCCTGTCGTCAACTTCCTCTTCCAGTTCTGCCCGCCCAATCCCTCTGAGAGCGCAACGCTCGCTCGCTTTGCCAAACTCAACATAGGCCCCGGCCAGACATTCGACTTCAGCAAATTCCCGCCTGAGATTCAACAGGCCATCAACGACGGCATCAAGGACGTGGAAGCTGATTTCAACAACGTTCAGAAGAAGGTGAACGCCGACGAAGTTTCAAGTGGCGATTTCTTCGGAACCCGCGAATTCCTCAACGGCAACTATCTCTACCGCTATACCGGAGCAAGACTCGGCCTGTATGGAAACTCCAAAGCCGATGCTCTTTACTTCGCCTATTTCGTGGACGCGAACCACCAGCCCCTCAACGCTTCAAAATCGGACTACGAACTTCACTTTGGCGTAAGCGATCTGCCGCCAAACCGGGCGTTCTGGTCGATGACCATGTACGACGGCAAAACACAGTTGCTGGTCGCCAACCCGCTCAAACGCTACCTGCTCAACTCCAGCATGCAGAAGTCTCTCAAGTTTGGACCAGACGGCTCGCTCACCCTCTACATCGCGCACAATGACCCCGGCGCAGCGAAGCAGTCCAATTGGCTTCCCGCTCCGGATGGCCCTTTCTACTGCATTTTTCGCGTGTACCTCCCCGGCCCTGCAGTGGTGAATGGCCAGTGGAAGAGACCGCCCATGCAGCCGGTGCCGGTGAAATAGGAGGGTATGGACTTGGCGCGGAAGATACGACGCGGGAGATACGATCAACGCTGCCCATCCGAAACGAGGGCATGCAGCAATCGTGTCCCCCGCTATCCCGACCCCAATTCCCACTTTGACGGATTTGACACCGCAGGCAGCATTTTCTAGACTCAGAGATGCTGCCGATCCAGCGGAGAATGCTGGATTTGTGTCTCGTGCCGAAGTGGCGGAATTGGCAGACGCGCGTGGTTCAGGTCCACGTACTCGCAAGGGTGTGGGGGTTCGAGTCCCTTCTTCGGCACCAAAATCCTTAAAATCCAACATGGCGAATGTTCTTCGCTGCGCGCCGGATTTGGGCTGCGGACTTCCGCTGGCGCTCACGCTCGAAAAACGCCTCATGTTCGAGTCCGCTGATCGCATCAAATCCAATACAATCAATACGATAAATAGCGGACTGAAGGTCCGTTTCAGCCTTCAGGTTTGCGCGCTTTTCGTTGGAACGCGATCTTGCTTGCGCGATGATCGATTGGAATGAGAGCGGCCCAGGACTGGCGGGTGGTCCGACGGATGACAACAACCGGCATCTTCGCAGGCTTGTCGACTCTTGACCTGATTCACTGCGTGACCGAATTTCCGCAGAGGAACAGTAAGATCACCGCGCTGTCGCAGGAAATGATTGTCGGCGGACCGGCCACAAACGCTGCGATCACGTTCGCATTTCTCGGTGGAAGGGCAAAGCTCATTACGCCGGTGGGACGTCATGCCATGGCCGCGCTGGTGGGAGACGAGTGCCGGCGCTATGGAGTCGAGCTGATCGATCTCGCTGCCGATTCCGATGAGCTTCCGCCCATCTCTTCGGTTTGGGTTAACGGCTCGGGCGAGCGGAGCGTTGTCTCGGTAAACACAACGCGTGCCAGCCTTCCGCCGTTCAATGCCAATGCTGCTCTTTTTGAGGATGTCCAGGTTGTGATGATCGACGGTCACGCAATGGAGGCTGGCCAGGCCTGCGCACGGGCCGCACGGTCGGCCGGGATCCCAGTTGTTTTCGACGGCGGCAGTTGGAAGCCGGGGACAGATGGGCTGCTTAGCTACGTAGACATTGCCATCTGTTCCGCTGATTTTCTGCCACCCGGATGTTCGAGCGAAGAGGAGGTGATTGGATACCTGGGCAAAAGAGGCGTGGCCAGAATCGCAATCACGCACGGGGCGGACGCCTTACGATTCGTTTCTGCGGCGAGCCGCGGCTCCATTGATGTTCCACGAGTCGAAGCGGTGGATACGATGGGAGCCGGCGATATTTTCCATGGAGCTTTCTGCTTCTACGCCGCGAAGGGTTATGAATTCGAAGAGGCGCTGAAAGAGGCTGCGCGAATCGCCTCAGAATCGTGCCGCTATCGCGGAACCAGGCGATGGATGGAAGCTGCAAACGATCGCGCAAGCACATCTTCGGCATCTGGACTGACGCCGCATGGTAAGCTGCCCAACAAGTTGCTCTGATGAATGCCGCCCTTGAGTTCCGAAATGTTACGGTCACGATCGCAAGCGGCCGTCGACTGCTCGAGAATGTCTCGCTCGCGCTCGAGGAGGGAATGGTAACGGCAATCCTTGGCAGAAGCGGATCGGGAAAGACGACGCTGCTTCGCACGGCTAACCGGCTGATCGTTCCCAGCAGCGGCGAGGTTGCGATCACCGGGATCGCGACAGACGATGTGGTCTCACTGCGCCGGAAGATGGGATACGTCATCCAGGAGACGGGCTTGTTTCCGCATTTCACGATCGAGCGCAATGTGGGGATTGTTCTCGAAGCGGAGGGCGTGCCGCGAGAGCAGCGGGTCGAGCGCAGCCACGAGTTACTACGGCTGGTGGGACTCGATCCTGGCGGGTTTCGAGAGCGCTATCCCCACCAATTGTCCGGAGGCCAGAGACAGCGGGTTGGGCTCGCGCGCGCTCTGGCTGCAAATCCGAAGATTTTGTTAATGGACGAGCCATTTGGCGCCCTTGATCCACTCACGCGGGCAGAGATGCAGGACATGCTGCTTAGGCTGTTGAAGCAAATGAAGACGACAGTCCTGCTGGTGACGCATGACTTGGACGAGGCTCTGTACCTTGCAGATCGAATTGTCCTGTTGAGCGAGGGAAAGATCGTTGCAGATCGCGCGGGAGAAGAGTTCCTCAAATCAGAAGAGCCGGAGATCGTTGCGTACGTGCGCGCATTTCACCGCGGACAAGCCGAAGCGGCCACGAAGGCGGGCCGCGCATGAACTCGTCGTTCTTCTCGCAATACGGAAGCTCGATTGCCACTTTGACGGTCGAGCATTTGTGGTTGACGGGCGCGGCTATGCTCTTTGCGACGGCACTGGCGGTGCCTGCGGGCATCTGGCTCACACGTTCTCCGCGCTGGGCAAAGCCGGTTATCGGCATGACCAATGTGCTGCAGACGATTCCATCGCTGGCGATGTTCGGATTTCTGCTCCCGCTGCCGTGGCTGGGTGAGAGGGCAGCACGCATCGCCATCATCGCGCTGACGGCTTATGCTTTGCTGCCGATCCTGCGCAACACCTATGCGGGAATTCGCGGGATCGATCCGACCTTGATCGAGGTGGCGCGAGCCCTCGGGCTTACGGACTCGCAGCGGCTCTTCAAGATCGAGTTGCCGCTGGCGGCTTCGTTTATCTTCGCCGGGCTTCGAACCGCGACGGTCACCTGCATCGGCATCGCGACCATAGCCGCAGCCGTGGGCGCCGGGGGCCTGGGGGAATTGATTTTCCGAGGTGTGGCTTCCGTGGATAATCGCCTGGTGCTTGCAGGAGCGGTGCCGGCCGCGCTGCTCGCGTTGATTGCGGATGGCGGCCTGGGCCTGCTGGAACGTCGATTCAAGATTCCAACCGCCGATGGTACCACTCCATGAAGAGCTGGCCTGTGGCAGCATGGATGCTCCTGTTATCTCTTCTATGCGTGAGTTGTTCGCCGCCCCGGCCGGATCACCCGGTTATAGGATCGAAGAACTTTACGGAGCAGGTCATTCTTGGCGAATTGCTCGCACAGGAGATCGAAGCCCGATCGGGGCTGAAGGTGGAGCGGCGCTTCTACCTGGCGGGAAGCTACATCTGCAACCAGGCGCTCGTCGCCGGCCGCATCGACGCCTACGTGGAGTACACGGGGACCGCGCTTACTGCGATTCTGAAACAGCCACTCAATCGCAATCCCGAAGCGGTTCTCGACACGGTCCGTCGGCTTTATGCATCGCGTTACGGCGTTAGCGTGGCAGATCCGCTCGGATTTGAAAACACGTTTGCCATGGTGATTCGGGGAGACGATGCTCGCCGCCTGAACCTGTCGACGCTCAGCGAGGCTGCGCAGTATACGCCGAAGTGGCGGCTGGGCGTGGGGTATGAATTTGAGCAGCGGCCCGATGGCTTGCCGGGATTGAGCTCTGCATACAATCTGCACTTCGCGGAATCGCCGCGCACCATGGATCTGGGCCTGCTGTATCGCGCGCTTACGGCACACCAGGTGGATATGATCGCGGCGAACTCCACGGACGGGCCCATCCAGGCACTTGGACTCGTCGTGCTTCAGGATGACCGCCATTACTTCCCGCCGTACCAGGCAGTGCCGCTGGTGCGCGATGAAGCGCTTCGCCGGTGGCCGCAGATCGGACAGGCGCTACATGCGCTAGCCGGCAAAATCGACGAGGACGATATGCGCCGGATGAATGAGGCTGTCGACGGCCAGCATCGCGATCCCGCGGAAGTGGTTCGCGAGTTCCGGATGGGAAAGGGACTGTAATTGTCCCGCTTTCCCGCTGCGCTCTGAAAGAGCATAATTTCTGATATCGCCGCACTCCTCAGCGGCTTCTCCGAGGTTACAGATGAGCTCTCCGGCTGATCGGCCCGTATGCTGGCCTTCCCTGCCCCTTGATTCGTGGCTGGATACGTACGCAACCCTGCACATGTGGACGCAGATCATCGGCAAGATCCGGATGAAACTGACTCCGCTGATCAATCACTGGTGGAACGTTCCTTTGTACGTTACGTCGCGAGGACTCACGACATCCTGCATTCCATATCGCGACAGGTCATTTGAGATCTGGTTTGATTTCATCCGGCATCAGCTCGTTCTGGAGACGAGCGATGGGGTTGTGAAGAGCCTTCCTCTGGCGCCGCGGTCCGTAGCGGATTTCTATGCGGAATGCATGTCGATGCTCCGCTCTGTAAACATCGAGGTAAAAATCTGGCGCATGCCGGTGGAGATCCCCAATCCTATCCCGTTCGATGAGGATCGGCAGCATTGTTCTTATGATCCGGAAGCGGTCGGAAAATTCTGGCGCATTCTGCTATCAGCGAGCTCGGTTTTTCAGGATTTCCGGTCGCAATTCATCGGCAAATCCAGCCCCGTTCATTTCTTCTGGGGGAGTTTCGACCTGGCAGTTACCAGGTTCTCGGGACGGAAAGCTCCGCCGAGGGCAGGAGCCGATGCGATCACGCGCGAGGCCTATTCGCACGAGGTGAGCAGCGTCGGATTCTGGCCCGGTGCGGGATATTCCGGTCCGGCATTCTACTCGTACATGTCGCCGGAGCCAGCGGGATATCGTGAGGCGCGTGTGCAGCCTGATGCCGCTCGATATGACACGAACCTCGGCGAATTCGTCCTGATGTACGACGATGTTCGCGTGGCGCCATCTCCGAGCGAAAGCTTACTCAGCTTCTGCCAAAGCACGTATGAAGCGGGTGCGAAACTGGCCGCATGGGATCGCGCGAGCCTCGAACGATCCGGCGGTGCGTGAAGTGTTCCCAAGGCGATTACTGCGATCCTCGACCCGCAAGGTTGTATCCCTCGACTCTGATCCGGGGCCGCTCTCCGCGCGTGTCTGCATCCAGCAACGAGATTGAGATGGACTGCTTCTCGCCCGGCATCAGGGCGATGTAGTTCTGGCTGAAGAGGGCCGGCACAATGAGGTCTCCGCTTTTGCTGCGGATAGCCTTCACGCGCACCATCAGCGCCGGAGTCTTCGACACATTGTGCAACTCCGTCGTGATCAGCCATTGCGCGCCGTTGCGGTGGATGTGAACTTTTGCCTTCACTTTCGCGGGCGCCAGATCGCGAACTCCCTGGTAATCGTCTTCGACGAGACCTCGCAAGTAGAAGTTTGATGAGACAACCTGTCCGCCGCGTTCAAGGGTCAGGCGAATGAAATGTGTCCTTGAAAGTCCGGCCGGGTATTCGAGCTGAATGGGCAACTGCGTGCTGTCTTCGCGGCTCTCCAGCGTCGCTGTCTTTTCCCACTTCACAGATCCATCCAGGTTGATGATCTGGGCGCGGGCCGTGAGGGCGGTCTGATCTGCGGCGTTGTAATTCACCACTTCGACCGCATCTGTTGATGCGTTCCACTGGATGTGCAGCGGCTCGGCGCCCTTCTTGGCACCGTAGTAGCCCGCGTCGGTATCGAAGAAGTAGTCGTAGGTTTGCCACAGCAGCGAAGGCCACGCGGGGTGGCTCATCCAGATGAGGAGGCCGAGCCGATTCTTACTCTGTCCCTCGAACATGCCTCGGTAGGCGTTGTAGTCGACAAACTGCGCGAAGCTCTCCCACTGCGCGATGCTGGTTGCGCCGCCATACTGCTTGTCGACGGCCACGGTAAATGGATTCTGCTCATGATAATCGTGCAGCGGCCACTGGAAACCCTGCGGCCATACCGCGGATTCCGGCATGGTCCGCCGCAGGTCGTCCATCTCGACCACATTGGGTGAGCCCATCTCGCTGTGGAGCTTGGTAGGTGCGTGTTCGAAGTAGTAACGGAGCGGCTCAACCCGATATGGGCCGTGACCGCTGACCGGTCCGTCGGCAGAACTCGAGATGTAGTGCGATGCGGGCTCAAGCGTGGCCACGAGACTGCGAAGGCCATCATCAATCGGCTGCGGTGGAAACCCTTCGTTGCGGCCGCAGAAGATGCCTAGCGATGCATGATTGCGAATGCGCAGCAGGTAGTCCCTGGCATTCGCGAGAAACAGGTCATTGTCATCCGGATCGGGTCCATCCCAGGGGTTGGCAAGCCAGAAATCCTGCCAGATGACTACGCCGTGGCGATCGGCTGCATCATAGAACGCCTCGTCGCCCACCTGGCCGACCCAGTTGCGAATCATGTTGAAGTGCTCGTCTTGATGGAAGCGCATCGCCGCGTCATATTCGCGCGAGCGGTAGCGCAGCATCGATTCGGCAAATCCCCAGTTTCCTCCACGAGGAATGAAGCGGCGCCCGTTGATCCAGATCTTCAGCACCTCACCGTCTTCGGAATAGGTGAACTGCCGCACGCCGGTCTGAAATGCCGTTCTGTCGGACTCGACGCCGTTTACAACAAAACTGATCGAAACGGGATAGAGGGTTGGATCGCCGTACCCGACCGGCCACCAGAGCTTGGGATTCGCCAGCCGGAGAGCTGGATGGGTTGCGGGCGAAAGCGAAATCGTCTTTGACTCGTTGGCGTCGATCGTAACCGGGATGGAGATCTTTACGTCGCCGAAACTGGCGTTGAGAATACCGCTGACCACACGCGCGTCGAGATTTCGCAGGGTCGTTTGAATCGCTATGTCTGCATGCGTCGTGTCAGGAAGCGGCAAAGTTGTCGCTACGAACGGATCTTCAATCCTGACCGGGCCGCTGGTCGAGAGCGAAACATTGTTCCAGATGCCGATGTCGCGCCCGCGAATCGTGGACATCCAATCCCACCCGGCGGAGGCGTGGAATGTGGGGTTATCGCGGCCCAGTGCGCCGCCATTTACCGTCGGCCCCGCCTTGTCTTTCGTGCTGCCCGGGTTCGCGACACGGATCGACGCGCACCGCAAGCGCATTTGCCGTTCCGGGATGAACGAACGCAGTTACGTCGAACCGCCCCCGCATGAATCCACCATCGATGCGTCCGACGTTGTGCCCGTTGAAGTAGACCTCGGCTTTCCAGTTGATTCCGTCGAAATTGAGCCACATGCGTTCGCCGGCAATCTTCTCCGCAGGTGCGAGAAACTCATCGCGATACCAGAAATCGGCGCAGAAGAAAGAGTCGGAGATGGCGTACTGGTTGTCGCCGTAGTCGGGATCGGGAATTGCTCCGTCGTTTAAATAGCTCGTGAGAACGGTGCCGGGCACGGTTGCGACCATCCAGTCCTTGTCAGCGAATCCGAGCGTTGAAAGCTGCTCGCCGTTCGCCGAAACAAGCGATGCCCTCTGTACGCGCCAGTTGCCGCCCGCCAGGGGCAGCGTGCCATCCTGATTCAACGGGCATCGCTGCATGTGGCACGGGGGCCGGTCCGCCACGGCCGAATACTTCCATTTCACTCAGTGCATAACGATCACTGGGTTTGGTGGGCCTGGTCATGAGGACGCGGACATAGCGGCCTCTCGCAGCCTGCGCCAGATGAACGTCGTCTGTTGCGCCGGCGGAAGACCCAATCGACTGCAGAGTCTTCCAATTGCTTGCATCGTCAGAAACCTGGAGAGAACCTTCGGCGGGCCGTTGGATCCATGTGAGCGTAATCCGGTCAAACGAGCAGCCTGCACCCAGATCCACGTAGACCCATTCTTCGCCACTGCCTGCACTCATCCACGCACTCGAAAAGTTGTCGGGGCCGGCCACGCGCACCGGCTGCCCTTTGCGGGACAATGCCAACTCGGCTACGCCCCACGTGCCGACGTTCTCATCGACAAGCTGGACGCGATAAGCATGAAACCTTGCCGGTGCGGCAAACGGTATCGACTCCATGAAGCTCGGGCCGGGTATCCGCATGTCAGGCCATTCGGTTCCTGTTGCGCGGCCAACCTCGTGCCATGCGGTCCCGTCATCCGACCCCAACACAACATAGGTCCAGGCGCCAGAAAATCCTCGTCCCTTGCGCAGATAAAGATCGAGACGATCGATCTCAGGAGGCTGACCTCCGTGCATATCGAATTGAACCCATGGACTCGAGCCCGAGACATCAACCGACGACGTGACGTTGCCGTCTAGAAAAAGCTCACGCTCGCGTTTCGGCAACACTCCCGCATCGCTTGTCGAAGTCTCTATCCACATGGGCGAGGCTGTCTCCTTGATCCCGTCCGTGGCAAGTTGCGCGGTCAGATTGTAGTCGTAAGCGCTCGATTGATAGACGGGGCGATGCAGAGCCAGATTGCGGTAGGCTTCTGCGTTCACAACAAGTGCAGGACCGGTGTATTCGCGGGGATCGCCGGGATAGACTCCGACGCCGCGCGTATAGTCCTGGGCGTATGCAGACAAGGATAAAGAAACGAGGAAAAAAGCGAGTCGATTCATGATGATTTCGAGGCGGTCTCCAAACCAGCGGGTTCACTGAGGAATGCAACGCGGAAATGATGGAAATGGCGGAACGAGCAAGTGTAAACGGCGCCTTCTGATACCGCCAAATGCCGTGGGGAAGCTCCGAAATCCGGGCTGTATTTCAAAGAAACGCCTTGCGCCCCGGGGAGTGGCGGGCAATGCCGTCCTGCCGGCTCAGCTTGTGTGAGCAATCAATCGTCGATATAATCCACCGCAGGCAGAGGTTGAGAACATCTCACCATGAACTCTCTAGGGCAATTCGTGGTACGGCTTATCGAAGTCTTGTTCTTCACGGGACTTATCGGCTGCGCTTGCGTCGTAGTCATCAGCTGGGTTTCGATCTTCAGAGAAGGGTTCTCCAACGCTAAAGACGTAAAATCAAGCTAGCCAGGGACGGAGGCCAACCCTCCTTATCTGCCTGCGCTCATCGTTCGCCACTTCCCCAGATTCAATTCCCAACCTGCGGCTACGGCGCCAGAGCTCTGGCTATTTCCACCCAGCGAGTGTTCTTCCAGTCATCCCGTGGATCGGCAGCCGCGCGGGCGAAGGTCCAAAGCCGGAGTCGCCCGGGATCGACCTCCGTTAAACCAGCAATGCGGCAGACCAGCTCCTGCGCGTCCTGATGGAGGCGTGTTTCGCAATTCATCAGGTGCTGGACAGGATCGTAAGACCGATCGCCGACAAAGGGCTTTGGATCGATGGCCAGCCACGGCTCCCTCTGCGCGCGCAGAACATTGCCGGCGTGCAGATCGGTCACGAGGAGCACATCGCCCGGCGCGGGTCGAGCGAGCTCTTTCATCACGCGCAGACCTTCTTCTACAAGCCCTCGCATCCGGCCAAAAAGCCCGCTGCGCCAGCGTTTCTTCACACCAAAGATCGATCATTTCCGACAAAGGCCGAAACCCCAGCCCGCGCATCCCCTCTGCCGGCGATGCCCAAATCCGTTTCAGCATTGCCGCGATGACTTCATCCTGTTCAGATTCGGGTTGCGTACGAAGCGTCGTACCCGGCAGACATCGCTCCAGTAGCATCGCCCCGGACTCGTCGTCGGCCTCAAGCAAGTTGCGCCATTGACCTTCCGCACCAGTGCCGCAAACCCAGGATCTCGTCTCGGCCTTCCATGTGCGGCATCGCAAGCTTCAGGACGGCTGGCGTCCCGTCGGAACGGATCACGGGCGATACCCACGAGCAGCTTCCATCGTGATCGAAAGGCGAATCGAGGCGGAGAGACCACTGAGCCAATAACCTCTCGAGCAGTGCAGGCAGATTCTCCAGCCATGCTCTTCTCTCTGGATCCTTCTGACAATTCGCGACGAGTTGGGAAGGGAGAATCAATGCGTACAGTCTATCGGGAGATCCTCTGCTCAGATGTCTCCGCAACCGCTCCGTCATTGATTGGGTGATCTCCTGGCGAGATGCAAGAGCCAACACAATCGGCTCCGTACCAGAGCTGGGCCAGCATAGGAATGAGCTTGGGACTGTCGTTATCCGGGGCAATTTCCGCCGTATCGGCACTCCGTGGATCTTCCGGCAGTGCGCCTTGCGGATCAGTCCGCGATCACTTTCTTGCCGTGAGACTGCCACAGAGCTTCCATCTCTTCCAGCGTGCGGCCCTTGGTCTCCGGCACCATCTTCCACATGAACAACGCGGCGAGAATTCCCATCACTCCATATATCCAGTAGGCAAACCCATGCTTGAAGTGCTCCACAAGGTAAGGGTTCTTGTCGAGAATGGGAAATGTCCAGCTCACAAGATAGTTGGCGATCCACTGCACAGCCACGGCCAGAGCCATGGCTTTCCCGCGAATCTGGTTGGGAAAAATCTCGCTCAGCAGCACCCAGGTCACCGGCCCCCACGAAACTGCAAAACCCGCTGTATAGACCAGCATGGCAACCAGCGCGACCATCCCAGGCATCCTCAGCCAGAAGGCAGTGCCCAGCGTAGCCATGCTCACCGCCATCACCAGGGCTCCGATAATTTGCAGTGGCCTGCGACCGAACCGGTCAACGCTCAGAATGGCAACCACCGTGAACGTGAGATTGACCGCCCCCACAATGATCGTCTGCAACAACGAGGCATTCGTGGTCATGCCCATGCCCTGAAAAATATCCGTGGCGTAATAGAGCACAACGTTGATGCCGACAAGCTGCTGGAACACCGACAGCATCAACCCGATGAAGATTACGAGAACGCCGTAGGAAAGCATCTTGCCCGAGTGGTGCTCGCTCAACGACGCGCGAATTTCCGAAATCTCCCGCTCGGCGTCATCTGCCGGGACGAGCTTGTCCAGTACCGCGCGGGCTTCGCGCTCATTGCCTTTCAGCATTAGATAGCGCGGCGTTTCAGGCACAAAGAACAGCAGGAGCAGAAATAGCCCCGCAGGAATCGCACCCGAGAGAAACATATAGCGCCAGCCGATGGAATTGAGCCACACGTCGCCGCTTCCCGCCTTGGAGATGCCGAAATTGACGAAGTAAATCACCAGCATGCCGAAAATGATGGCGAACTGGTTCCACGCCACCAGATTGCCACGCACCTTTGGCGGCGCGATCTCCGCGATATACATGGGCGACAGCATCGAGGCCAATCCAACGCCAATCCCACCCAGAATGCGATAGGCCACAAAATTCCACATGTAACCCGGTCCGCCGTGGCCAATCGGAGCGAATGGAAATTCCGGTGCCGAAGCGCCCAGTGCCGAGATAAGGAAAAGCACTGCTGCAATGATCAGCCCGCGTTTGCGCCCGATGTTGGTGCTAACCCACCCGCCAAGCAGCCCGCCGATGATGCAGCCGATGAGCGCGCTCGAAACAACCGACCCGAGCAGAGAATTGGCGGCATTGGCCTGGGAAGGATCGGCAAGATTCGCGAACCGCGGATCAATGAAATAAGCCTTCAGGCTGCCCACCGCGCCGTTGACCACGGCGGTGTCGTATCCAAAAAGCAGTCCCCCCAGGGTTGCGATCATGGTGAGCAAGACAACATACGGGTTCAGTCGGCGCATAGATTCCTTGCATAAATCGATTTGGCCAAGTGTACTACCAATGATGCATCCCGGTCAGAGCGGCCTGAAAGCCTTCCTCAGCCGAGTACGATCGTGGGCTTTTCCCCCCGGGTATCGGCTTCGCTCAGTTCGACCGCAAGAGTGCGGCTTTCCCCCGGCATCAGCGCAATGTAGTTGTCTGAGTAGATCGCCGGGAGAATGCGATCTCCGGTCTTTTCCCGCACTGCTTTCACTCGCGTCATGAGCGCCGGCGAAGTGCCGGTGTTCTGAACCGTGGCCGAGAGCTGCCACTGATCTCCCTTTCGCTCGGCGGTGCTCTTCAGTTCCAGCTTCGGGGCCGGCAACCCCCGAATGGCGCGGAGGTCGTTCTTTTTGAGCCCGCGGAGATAAAAGTTGGAGGAAAGCGTCTCGGAGCCGCGGCTCAAAGTCAGGCGCAGAAAATGAACTGGAGTGAGCCCGGCGGGGTAGGACATCTTGAAGCACTGCACGGTAGAATCTTCCGCGCTGTCAAGCGGTGCGGTCTTTTGATCCACGCGCTTGCCGTCCATATTCAGGATTTCGACCGCGGCCTGGAGACCGGTGACTTTACCGGCGCTGTAGTTCACCACTTCAATCGTCTCGTCGAGGGAATTCCACTGAATGTGCAGTGGCTCCGACCCCTTTTTGCAGCCGTAGTAAGCGGCCGTCGGCTCGAAAAAGTAGTCGTACGTCTGCCACACAAACGACGGCCAGCAGGAATGGCTCATCCACAACAGGACACCCATGCGGTACTTGCTTTGTGCCTCAAACATGGCGCGGTAGGTATCGTAGTTCACAAACTGCGCCAGGCGGATCCACTCTTCCGCGCTGTGGGCCCCGCCGTAACTGTTGTCGACGATTGCGCGAAATCCTGCACCGCCCATTGCGCCTTTCAGACAGAAGTCATGCAAACCCCAGTCGAGCGCCTGCGGCCAGAGCGCCTTCTCGGGCATCATAAGCCGCACGCTGTCGAGCGGAGGGATGTTTGGCGCTCCAATCTCGCTGTGCAACTGCTTGTCGGCCACGGTGAAGTAGAAGGACGCCGGATTGGCCCAGTAAGGGCCGTGTCCGCTCACTACCTTGTCGGCAGAACTGGGAATGTAGTGGATCTGCGGATGCAGATCGCCAAGGATCTTGCGGATGCCCTGCTCCAGTGGCGGCGGCGGAAAGCCCTCGTTGCGGCCGCAGTAGAGACCCACGGAAGGATGATTGCGAATGCGAAGAACAAGATCCTTCACATTGCTCAGGAACATCTCGTTGTCATAGGGCTCCGGACCATCCCACGGGTTGGCAAGCCAGAAATCCTGCCACACCATGACGCCGTGCCGATCGCAGGCTTCATAGAAAGCCTCATCCGGGATCTGTCCGACCCAGTTGCGAATCATGGTGAAGTTCATCTCGCGGTGATAGCGAACAGCGGCGTCATATTCGCGCGAGCGATAGCGCAGCATCGACTCCGCAAAGCCCCAGTTTCCGCCTCGCGCAACGAACCGGCGGCCATTGACCCAGATGCGCAGGTCGCCGCCGTCTTCGCTGAAAGTCATCTCGCGAATGCCGGCCTTCAGCGATTTCGAATCGAGAGTTTTTGCGCCGGATCGAACCGAGATCTGGACGTCGTAGAGGTATGGATCGCCGTAGCCCACGGGCCACCAGAGCTTCGGATTCTTAACATGAAGCGCCGGTGTCGTCGACGGATCGATCGTGATGGTCTTTCGCTCGTTGGCGGCGAGTTTAATCCGCTGCTCGAAGGGTATGTCTCCGAAAAGGCCGTGGATCGTGCCGCTGAATGGATGCGACAGATGATTGACGACATCCGCCTGAATGCTCACGTCGGCTGAACTCGTGTCGGGCAGCACCAGCTTGCTGGAGACAAAAGGATTTTCGATCGTAACCGCATCGGTGATCGTGAGAGAGACATCGCCCCAGATACCGATATCGCGTCCGCGCATCGTCGTGATCCAATCCCAGCCGATCGTTGAGTGGAAGGTGGGGTTGTCTGTTCCGAGTCCCCCGCCGTTCTTGCTGCATACTTCAAAGGTCTTCTGATGCGCGCTGCCTGGCGTAGCATTCTTCTCGATGCGGACAGCGATAGCATTCACCTTGCCGGGCAACAGCTTCTGGGTGACGTCGAACTGGCCGCGTATGAACCCGCCTTCGATTCGGCCGAGCTTCTCTCCGTTCAGAAAGACGTCGGCCTTCCAGTTGATTCCGTCGAAGTTGAGCCAGGCAGTCTGCTGCGGAGCTTTCGATGGGGCGGCAAATTCGGCGCGATACCAGAAATCGGAGTAGAAGTAGGAGTCCGAGATGTGCAACTGGTTCTGGCCAAAATTCGGATCCGGAATAGCGCCGGCATTCAGAAACGAAGTCAGCACGGTTCCGGGCACCGTGGCAACCAGCCAATCGGCATCGTGAAAACCCGCCTTGGAGACCGCTTCCCCGGCATCGGTCACAAAGTTTGCGCGCTGAAGTCTCCATGATCCCCCGGCGAGGTGCATGCGGTTGTTCGACGTAATCGGCGGGGTCGGCTTGGGCTTTGCAGTAAAACCGCCCCTGCCAAAGACCTCCATCTCGCTGAGGATGTAGCCATGCTCCGAACTCGGACGCTTCATCAGTACTCGAACGTAACGTCCGGTGGCGGATTGCGAGAGCTTCAAATCGTCAATGGTCTCGTTACCGGCCGTCAGCGCCTGCAGATCGCGCCAACTCTCGGCATCGTCTGAGACCTGTACCGATCCTTCGGCCGCGCGGGCAATCCAGTAAAGCTTGACGCGATCGAATTCGCAGCGCGCGCCAAGATCGACGTACACCCACTCCTCGCCCAAGCCTTCGCTCATCCACGCGCTCGTGAAGCTGTAAGGGCCTCCGATTTCCACGCGGGTATCGCCATGGAAGAAAGCAATCTGGCCAACGCGCCAGGTTGTCTCAGAAGCGCTCGCAGTGCCGGCGCCCATGGAGCACTCCACTCGATAAAATCGGCTGCGCGAGACGGCGTTCAACGGGATAAGCGGCGTGAAGAAATGATTGGGCGCGCAAAAGTCTGGCGGATAGCCGGCGGTCGAAGCAGGTGTCGGCGATGAGACGCTACCTGCTTCCTGCCAGTTGCTGCCGTCTTCCGAGGTGAAAATCGTGAACTTGAGTGACTTGGCCGATGCCTGATTCGGAGACACAACGAAGAGCTGAATGCGATCGACATCGGGCGCGGACACGCCCCCTGCAATCTCGATATCCACCTGCGCCTGCGCACCGATGATCTCCAGCGTGTTCATCGGCGCGTGATCGACGACCACTTCGCGATCGGTTTTTGGCAGCGGGCCGGTTCCGCTTGAGACGACGATCCACCTCGGCAACTCGGTGTCCTTGATCCCGTCGGTCACAAGCTGGGCGGTGAGATTGTAGTCATAACTGCTGGAGTGGTAAGCGGGACGAAGAAGAGCGAGGTTGCGGTAGGCGCCGCTCGAATCGGGTACGAGCAAGGGATCGAAGTTCTCGCGCGGATCTCCCGGATACATACCAATTCCTGCGGTGTAGTCGACCGTTTTCGCAGACTGCGCGGCTGCTTCTGCAGCGCCGCTGGTGTGCGCGGACGATTGTGCCAGCGAAGAAGCGCCGTCAATGGCAACAGCGGCAGTCGCAATCATGGTGGTCTTCAGGAAATCTCTTCTGGATGTCGTCACGTTCTTCTCGAACCCCTTTTCGCCTCGAAGACAGATTTCACGTCAAACATCGACGAAAAGCCCGTCCGGGGGTTCATTCTACTTGATGGTGACGGTTTGGTTTGGTTCCCCCGATCACCCGATTCCAAGGGGAGTCACGCGCCTTGCAGAACGTGGAGCCATGGTGCGCTCTGCGCCTGCGCGGGCAACTGATCTGTGCAGTGCGTCCTTTGCTCTACGCTCCTATGCCGGTTTGATCCCGCGCCCTGCGACGGCGAGACTTGTCCTTGAACTAACCGCTTCAGGGCGTGATCGCGGAATTCATCGTGCGCCTCTGCAGTCGAGCTTCCGCCAACCCAAACGGTGTAATCAGTGCTCTCAATGACTGCGTGTCCCGTGTTGTTGTAAAACGAGAGCTCTGGAAATCCCAGCTTGAAGGAAACTGTCCTGGACTCACCAGGCTTTAACGTGACCCTTTCGAATCCCTCGAGGCTGCGAACCGGCTGCTCAAGACTGGCCCCGAGATTGCGGACATAGCATTGCACGATCTCGGTGCCCTCCCGGCTCCCCGTGTTCTTCACCGTCGCGGTCACAGTAACCAGATCCCGCGACCCGCCCCGATTCGCTTCTCCGATGGGGACTGCGTGCCTCGAGACTTCGACACCCGAGTAAGAGAACTGCGTATAGCTCAGTCCAAACCCGAACGGAAACAATGCGTCATTCGGCACGTCAACATAACGGGAGATGAATCGCGAATCCCCTTCTCCCATGCGTGAGAGATCGATGCCCACCGGCGGCCGGCTCGTCGGGAATTGGTTGTAATACAACGGCTCCTGCCCCACGGCTCGCGGAAAGCTCATTGGCAGCTTGCCGCTGGGCACGGCATCCCCATAGAGCAGGTTGGCAATCGCGTTTCCCGCCTCGGTCCCTGGAAACCACGCCTCCATAATCGCGGGCACATGCTTCGCAGCCCAGTCCAGCACAAGCGGCCGCCCGGAAAATACCAGAAGCACTACGGGCCGCCCCGTCGCTGAAACAGCCTCCAGCAACTGCTGCTGGTTTCCGGGCAAGTCGAGATATGCCCGGGAACCGGCTTCACCGCTCAGCTCAGACGACTCGCCCAATGCCAGCACGACAACGTCGGCCTGCTTCGCTGCCTGCACTGCTTCCGCAAATCCCTCGTCAGAGGTCCCCAATATGTCGGTGCCCTTCGCATACAGCAAAGCGCCGCCGGCCTGCTTCATCCGCTGTTCCAGCGCGTCTTTCACCGTAACGACGTCCGGATCCTTTTTTGTCAGTCCCCACGCGCCCATCATCTCGCCTGTGTCGTCTGCCAACGGTCCGATCAGCGCGATCTTCTTCAGCTCCTTTTGCAATGGCAAAATCGGCGCGCTGCCTGCTGCCTGGTTGTTCTGCAGCAGCACAATCGCCTCTTCTGCCGCCTTTCGCACGAGAGGCCGATGCTCCGGCACCGCAGACGTCACCTCTTTCGCTTCTGTATAGGGATGCTCAAAGAGTCCCATGGCAAACTTCACGCGAAGCACGCGGCGCACTGCCTCATCGATAACGCTCGTCTGGACCTTCCCGGCTTTGATCAGCCCCGGCAATTCCGAGTCGTAGTAGTGCGACATCATGTCCATGTCGACGCCCGCCGTGATCGCCTTCCGAGCCGCCGTAGCGGCATCAAGCGCGATTCCGTGATTCCGCAACTCCATCACTGCGGTGTAATCGCTTACAACAAATCCGTTGAAGCCCCACTCGTTGCGCAGAATTTCCTGCATCAGATGTGGATTCGCGGTTGCCGGCAAACCATTCAGCGCGTTGAACGAGCTCATGATCGTGGCAGCGCCGGCTTCCACCGCCGCCTTGTAAGGCGGAAGATAAATCTGCCGCAGGCGGCTTTCCGACATGTCCGTCGTGTTGTACTCGCGTCCGGCTTCGGCGGCCCCATACGCCGCGAAATGTTTCACGCAGGCAGCCACGCTGGTCGGGAGCGAAAGATCGCCCTGCTGATAGCCGCGAACATAGGCGCGCGCCATCGCGGACCCGAGGTACGCATCTTCTCCGGCGCCCTCCTGTGTCCTTCCCCAGCGCGGATCTCGGGAAATATCCACCATTGGCGAATAAAACCAGTCCACCCCTCCGGTCCTCGCCTCCGACGCCGAGATGTGCGCCAGGGACGTAACCAGTTCCGGATCGAACGTGGCCGCAAGCCCCAGAGGCATCGGGTAAATGGTTCTGTAACCGTGGATGATGTCCGCTCCGAACATCAGGGGAATATGCAGCCGGCTCTTCTCCACGGCCGCGTGCTGCAGCGCATTCGTGCGTTCTTGCCCAACAAGGTTCAGGAGCGATCCCAGCTTGCCCGTTGAAACCAGCTGCATCGCATCGACCTGCTGTTGTGCCGTCGGATTCTTTCCCGGATTGGCCGCCTCTTCGGCGGTCTTCGCCTGCCCGTTGTAGCCGCCGTCACTGTACTGGACCAGTTGCCCCAGCTTTTCTTCGAGCGTCATCTTCTTCAGCAACTCGTCCACGCGGCGCTCGATCTCCGGCGATGCGAGTTGCTTGTTCGCGGGAGGAGCCGCATCCCCGCCTGATTCTTTCCTGGTCTGCGAGGACGCATTCTGCGATGCACCCAGCAATCCAAGCACGAGCAAAAACGCAGGAAGAACAAAAGATCTTTTTCCCGTGGGCCTGCGAATGAAAAGACTCCCTAATAAATTCATCTGCTTCCGCCTCTCTTCAAGTCATCAATCCGTGCGGCGCCTGTTTCGTTTGCGTCACGTTGGTTATTTCGAAATTTCGATCAGTGCGAGCCCGTTTACCGGCAGCGAAATTTCAAGTTCTCCATTTTTCAGGTTCCGTCTTTCCGGAACCGGCAACGCAGAAGCTTGGTTCAAAGCCGCCACCTGAGCCCGCGTCGGATAGGTTGGTTTTCCCATCGCGGCATAAGCAACCATCGGGTTGCCATGCGATTCATCTACTCTTTCAATCTCCGCCCTGGCATCGGCTTGAACTCCCTTGAACTTCAAGTGCAAAACGAGCGGTTTACCCTGCCCCGCTCGATCTAAATCCACCAGGTTCCACGCAGCCACAACCAGAACGCCGTCGCTGCGCCGCGTCACCAATACATGTTCGTCTTCGTTCGGCAGGCGATCCCCGCCAAGTTTGTGCAACAGGGCAAAGTCGTAGAAGCTCGGCTTCTTGATCATTCCCGGCGCGATGAGTCCGAAGCCGCCATCGAACGGCATCCTCTTCACGCCGCCCTCCTCGAACACATCGTCGAATGTCCAGAACGACATCATGGTGACGTTTCCATCACATTGGCTGATGTCGTGCGCAAGCGCCGGCCCCACATACCAGTTGTCGCGTGCATTCAGCTCCCCGTACGACGGAACATTCCACTCCGTCCACATCAACGGAAGCGAGGGAAACTGCGACTTTTCAATCTCGCCATGCACCTTCGCGATCGCGCGGCAAACTCGATCGCGCATCGGAATGTCTTCGTGGGTTCCGAACATGTCCTCGACGGAATCATCCGCATAGCCATGGGTCGAAACAAAGTCCACGGGCACATGCTGCTCGCTGGCGTGACTCAGAAATTCCGGCACCCAATGCGCCGCGGCCGTGGAAGGCCCTCCTACGCGTAATCGCGGACTGACCGCCTTCAGCGTGCGCGCCGTATGGTCGTATAACTCAAAATAGGTGGACTGCTTTGGAGAGCCGGACCAGAAATCGATGTTCGGCTCGTTCCAGACCTCGAAATACCACTGCGCCACTTCGTCGATCCCGTATCGCTCGATCAAATGCTGCGCAAACGCGCGCATGAGCGCATCCCACTTTGCATAGTCCTTCGGTGGAGAAACATTTTGCTTGTACCAGAATGGGTGAACTGCCTTTGGATCCGACGCCAGCTTGTAAGGCATGAAGCTGATTTCGACAAACGGCCGCACCCCTCGATCGAGCAGGCCATCGTAGATCTGGTCCACATACGTGAAGTTGTAGACTGCCTTTCCCGTCTCATCCTCGTCGTACACACCGACTTCATCATGCAGAATCGCGTGGAATCGCACGTACCGCATTCCTGCCTCGTCGTGGACGGCCTTCAAATCCTGGCGATAGTTGTCGCGCAGCGCGAGAATCGCCCGACCGGATCCGAACGTCTGCTCCCAGAAATGCGGAAAGGGACGGCCGGCAGCATTCGCATCAATGTTTATCTCCGCCGGCGGGGTCTGTGCAGGTGAAGCGGCCACAGCAATCGTCAAGCCAAGAACGGCCAAAAAACTCAGGACCCTCATCGCGCATTCTCTTTCTTCACACGGAAACTCGCCTGGGACTCGCGGAGCGGCTTTTGGCGACATTTTCAACACCGGCCGCATCGACGCGGTCGTCACCGCCCTGAATCAGCCCATCAAGCTTTTTCGCAACACCGGTGTCGCCGGCCAGGGTCACCTGGCCCAGTCGCGCCGTGCCAAAGCTTCTGAACTTCCCTCCAAACCAGATCGTCACCATCGAAGAACCGAAATCCTGACTCCCGCACGTCACTGCGTCGATCTCGCTTCCATTGCATCGGTGATCTCCACCGGGCTGTCTGCCGCCTGTTCAGCCTGTTTTTTACGAATAAACTCGGCACGGGCGCGTGCGGCATCCTGTGTTCGGCCAACCTGCATATATGCGGTTGCCAGCGACGCATCAATTTTCGGCTCCTGTGGGAATGCCTTTTGGGCCGTCTCCAACTCCGGAATTGCGCGCGCGTAGTCGCCCGTTTGCAGCAGTAGAAGGCCAAGCAGGTAGTGACCCAGCGGAAGACCCGGCTGCAATCGCACCGCCTCTTCTGCATATTTGAGTCCCGCCGCCGGATCTCTTTTGTAGTCCGCAGCCGCGATGCGCAAGCGCGGTAACACGCTCTCCGGCTGTTCCGCAATTTCCGCCTGGAACTCCCTGATCGCACCATCATGGTCGCTCGCATCAAGCAGCATGCGTCCGTACGCGTAATGCACCAGCGGGAAATGAGGCGCCTGCGCAATCACCTGTTCAAACTCCTTTTCTGCCGCGTCGTAATCCTTGGCAGCGCTCAAACACTCTCCGCGGCCAACGTGCTGCACAATCTGCCCCGCTGTCGTATTGATATTGGGCGGCGCATCGGCTCGCATCCGCAATGCAACCATGCCAAAGACTGAAGCTAATTCGCTGCTGCGCACACCCTCCAGGCATAGAGATGAAAGCGCTGATTTGGCTGCTTCAAACCGTCCAGCCCGCTGCAGCAATAGCCCTTCGTGATACATCACCACGTCCCGCAGTTGTTGATCCTCGAGCACGCCGAGCGTCTTGCTGGCTTCGATATCTTTAAGTGCTTTCTCCGGCTGACCCAGCTCGAATTCGCAAAGCCCCAGCATTGCGCGCACTGTGCCCTGCTTCGGATCCAGAGCCACCGCCTTCTCAAAAGCCAGTTCGGCCTCCGCATAGCGATCGCCATCGTAGTAAAGCGTTCCCAGCGACCACCACCCTTCGGTCCATTTCGGATTGAGTGTGAGCGCCTCGCGATACAGCTTTTCCGCTTCTTCCAGCCGCCCAGCCTCGCGGGCCTCATCAGCTTTCTTCGCAGTTGCTTCAAATGCCTGCGTGCCGGAGGTTCGACTTCCCTCGCTGCCGGGAGTCTGTGCCGGTGAGGAAATGTCTGCTGCCACGCACGCTGCAATCAGGATTGCACTCAACGTCAGAACCGCACGGCGTGCACGAACTAGGAATGCTCCCCGCATCCATCCTCGGAGTAATGGAAAATAAAACTGCCCTCTCAGACTAAAAGAAAAGCCGTCGACGAGCGTCTCAAACTGCCGTGGACGCATCCCCGACGGCGCAGGTATTCAGCCACCGCCCCGCTCCGAAGAGCGGGACGGAATAGGAGACCAGTTAGAACTTGAAGTGGAATTCACCCTCAATCGTGCGCGAGCCAAGTGCCTGCTGTGCACGCCCGAAGTTCACTCCATCACCAATGTTCGCGTCGATGTTTGCAAGGTTGGTTTGATTGAAGAGGTTGAATGCGTTGGCACGAATTTCAATGCGGGCATTTTCTCCCAGCACCTTCATCGACGGCAGTCCGAACGCTTTCGTCACAGCCAGATCAAGATCGGAATACTCCGGACCAATGAACGTATTCCGGGCAAGTCCCGGAAGTCCGGGAAGCTCGGTAGGCGTTGGGACATTGCCCGTGGTACTCCAGCCCGCGCCTGGATTGTCCACCGTGGCCGGTTTCGTGAAGTAGGCCGTCGGACCCTGCGGGAAGTTCCCCGGACCGGTCTTCTTGAAAGCGTCGTTCGATTGACTCGTTCCAGCGTGTCCGGTGTATGAAGAAGGACGCAGGTTACAGTTGCCGCCGTTGCCGCCGCTGTTCGGGTAGAACACATTGCAGGCAGCCCCGCCGTAGATCGGGCTATACGGGAATCCCGAATGCCAGTTGAAGATCGGACTGAACGTCCACCCGCCCGCGAGTTTTTCGGCCCACGAGTTGCCTTTGAAGAACACCGGACTCCAGACACCGAACATCTTGATCATGTTCCGCGAGTCGTAGTCCGACGGACCCCAGTTGAATCCGGGCAGAAATTCATAGTCGGAAGTGGAATAGGGACCAGATCCACCATCGAGCGATTTCGACCACCGGTACTGGACATCGGCAGAGAAGGTGTGCGAGAACTGGTGACTGATATCCGCGAGCATCGAGTTGAAGTTCGATGTGCCCGAGTCTTCATACCAGTCGATCCCGTTCACAACCGGGTTGAAAGTCATCTGTCCAGAAAGAATCTGCTGTGCAAACTTGTTGTAAAGGTTGTACTGCAACGGCAGGTGACGTCCTGCGCTGCCTGAATAACCGAGTGTCGCAACCCACCGGTTTCCAAGGTCGTACTGGCCCTGGAGAGAGTAGCGGTAGACATAGGTCGTCTTCAGCTTGTTGTCGATTCCCGTCACGGCGATGGCTACTCCGCTCGTCGGCAGGTTGGCCGAGTTGAAGTTGGATATCAGCAATGGGTTGGGCGGCAGAGCGCCGTACTCATAAATGTCGCCTGCCGTTCCGTACACAATCTCATTCCCCGTCAACGTGTCGCTGTTCGTCAGGAACGGAGGATCGAAGCGCGTATTGGTCGTGATTGCCTGTTCCAGACCGTTGAAGCTCATGCCGAAGCCGCCACGCAATACCAGCCTGCCGTTATCGCGTGCCGGGCTCCATGCAAATCCAACCTGCGGACCGAAGTTTGTCTTCTGCGCGTCTACCTGGGGCTGGTTCAGCGCGATCGCCAGATTGGTGAACTGGCTCGAACCGCCTCCAAGATTCATGCGCGGGTTGTTGCCCTTCTTCTCGGTCATGCCTGCGAAGTACTCCCAGCGCAAGACCGAGATTTATTGTCAGATTCGGCTTAATCTTCCAGTCGTCCTGCACGAAAACAGACGGAATGTACTGCCGGTCATCCTTGCGCGACATGGTCGGTGAGCCAGTCAGCGGATCGGCGCCGGAAACCGTCTCCGTCCGCGGCGCGTCGTTCAGGAAGTCCCAGTAGTTGTTGAAGTAGAAGTTCTCGCTCGCCGCCCAAGTCGCGGAGTCCAGATAGGCCAGCTTCGTGTATCTGCCCGCCAAACTTCAGGTTGTGGCTCTTGTATACCTTGGTGAGCACGTCCTTGAAATTCAGCGTCCACTGGTCGAAAATGCTGCCGATGCTGGGTCCAAATCCTGCAGGACCGCTTGCTCCATTGAACGTCGCATTGGAGAATGAAACGCCGTTGCTCAACGCAATGACGTCATTGGGAAGGCCGAGCGGCGACTGCGGATTGTCCGCCAGTTCGTTCCACTTCCACCCGGCGTAGTCTGCACGCGCCTCGTTCAGCAATGTGGTCGAGAAGGTGCGGTTGTACAGCAGCCCCGTCGAGTAGTTCAGAGCGTTGTGGTAGAAGATGTTGGATCCGCGCTGAGGACCTGAGTAGGTCGTACTGCTGACCGGAACGTAGTAGATGTCGTACGCGACCAGGTCCTTGTCGGTGATCTGGTAATCGAGACGGCCATTGTATTGCACATTAGTGTTGTTGTTTGGACCCACGGTCGAAACGTAGAACAGATCGGGGCTGCCATCGAGCCCGCTACCGATACCCGGGTGATACGTAGTCGTTCCGTCCGGATTGTGGCTCGGATCTGCATACGTCGGATCATGCGTGCCAAGCGCCGTCGTCAGCGGACTGCCGAGATCGAGGCCCTGACCCTGGATCCAGTTGCAGTTCACACCCTGAATCAGACCGATATCCACGCACTGATGATGATCGTCCGGCCCTTCCAGAATGCTCTGCGCCACAACGCCGGCACCCTTGATGCCTAGAAATTTGCTGGCAATCGACCCCGAGGGCGCCGAGCCATCGAGACTGGGAGTGTCGTACCAGCCGCCTCCGACGGTCGTCCCCGTATTGCGGATGGTGTCGTATCCGAAGAAGAAGAAGATGTGGTTGCGTATGATCGGACCGCCCACCGTTCCGCCGTATTCGTTGTACTTCGCATTGTTGCGGGTGGGATTGTTGTTGGGGTCGTACCGCTGATAGGCGTTCAGCCCCGGCTGATCCAGCTTGTACAGCGCCGTACCATGCCACTGATTGGTCCCGTTCTGCGAAATCATCTGGATCTGAGCGCCGCTATATCGCCCGAGTTCCGAGTCGTACGGGTTGGTCACAACCTTCATTTCCTTGATGGTGTCGGGATTGGGAGTGATCACCGCGGCCGAGCCCCACGTAACGCTGCTGATCTGCACGCCATCCAGCGTGATGCCATTGGTGTCGTTGCGGCCTCCGTTACCAAACACCTGCGGCTTGTTCTCAGTCTGGTACGGCCCCGAGCTCCCGCCCACACCACCGTCACCCTGGTTGCCAGGCAGACTGTACGTGCCTCCTCCGGCGCTCTGCGAACCGTCGCCGAACATTCCGGGAGCAAGCTGGGCCAACTGCAGCGGATCGCGGCCGAAGTCCGGCATCTTGGCCAGATCATTCTGCGTAATCGTTCCACTGATGCTTCCCGTCTCTGTGTCGATTGTGGGTCTCTCACCGGCGTCCACCGTCACGGTCTCTGTTTTGCCGCCGATTTCCATCACCACGTTCAGAGCATTGGCCTGTTCTGAAATGATGTGAACTCCATCCAACACTTTCGTTTTGAACCCATCTCGCGTCACTTCCAGCTTGTAGGTGCTCGGCGAAAGCTGATTGAAAGTGAAGTTTCCTGAAGGATCGCTCTGCGTCGTCTGCACGCGATTTGTTTCATGGTCGGTTAGGGTCAGTTGCGCTCCAGGAACCATCGCACCCTGGGAATCGGCAACCGTTCCTTGTAGGCTTGCTCGGTATTGGGCATGGGCGGGAAGTACACACAGGGCGAGAAGCACCAGGACCACCTGCCACCAACTGGTCCGTACGTGCACGCATTTCCTGTTTTCCCAACGGGTCCGGCAAAAGCTGAGTACTTCGTTCTCCTGCATCACGTTCTCCTGAAATTCAGTTGCAAGGGCCACAGTCGACGAGAAAGCTGGGGACTCTGGGCAACCAGTCGCCTCACCTGCGCAACCGATTGCGGCTAATGCGCAAACGATTGCGCAACCGGATTAATACGTACCACTGTCGCTATCCCACTGTCAACATTGGTGATTTCTAACGGCTGGCGAACCAGACTTCTTTTGAGCCGCATCACACTTTTTCCCCTCTACTAATACGTTTGAGCGATGAATTTGACTCTCTTGATCCAGAAATCGCTCACAGCATTAGGCGGCGGGACCCTGTTCAGATCTCTTTGATCCCATAAATGCGCATAAAGTTGCGCAACGTCTCACGAGTTATCCTTGTCGGCGGGCTTTCGCAGATCCAGTTTTCGGCCGACTGGAGTTCCCTGGATTGGGAGAGATGACCTCACAACTCTTTCGTGCTCGCCTTGACTGCCTGCGCACGGCGGCCCTCCTCTTTCTGTCGCTGCTCTGTGTTCTCACCGTCCACGCAGCCCCCCGGCGATCTTCAATCTCTCTCGGACCCGATGACGTCCTCCCGACCGGGAACCAGTGGATCTCCCTTCCCGACATTCGCGCAGTCGACGGCGGGCTCGGCACTTTCAATGTCCTCTCCATGCGGCATCGTGGCCTTCTTCAGGTCAATGGGGACAAAGGTGGTCCGGTTCTGCAGCCCTATTTCACCGCCAATGGCAAACCGCTCAACTTCCGCAATCCTGCCTGGGATCTGATTGCCTACTGGATTCCGAGCGCACATCAATCCATCGATGGCCTCGATGCAACGCTGACCTGGTGCGCTCCACCGGAATCGCGCGCGGCCTTCCTGCGCATGACCGTCACCAATCGGCGGCCTCAGCCCGTCGATGTCACACTTGGACTGAAGGCTGCATTTGGTTCGGTCAGCCGCGTCACCTACGTGCCCGTTGAACTCCGCGGCGAACGCGCCGTCGGCCCCGCCCCGTGGGTCGATCCCGCCGAGGTCTTCAGCTACATCACCACCGACACCGACTTCGCCTGGACGCTTCTCCATCCCGGCTCAAAGGCTCAAATCAACACGCCTCCCACCACGCCAACTCCCGCCGTCGACGCCAGCCAAACCAAAACTCTTGCGCCCGGTGAATCCATCGAATCGATCTTCGTTCTCGCCGCCGGAATTGAAGAGTTCAGCGCTGCGCACAACGCCCGCGCGCTTAGAGAACAAATCGATCGCAGCGGCGCGGACGCTGTCATCGAACAGACCGCGGCATGGCTCTCTGCCCGCGCCCGACCCACCGGCAAGCCCGATCTCGATCTGCTCATGAACCGGAACTTCCTCTTCACTGCGCTCTACGCCTGGGGCCGCACCATCGACACAGAACAGCTCGTCGGCATCACCTCGCGCAGCCCGCGATACTACGTCTCCGCCGCCTACTGGGATCGCGACGCCATGCTCTGGAGCTTTCCTGCTCTGCTCGATATCGATCCCCGGCAGGCGCACGACGCGCTCGAATATGCGCTCACCACCCAGCTTCGTAACACCGGTACGCACTCGCGCTTCATCGACGGCGTAGTTCTTGAGGATGGCTTCCAGCTCGACGAAGCCGCTGCTCCCCTCATCGCCCTCGCCGCATATATCAAACAAACCAACGATGACGCCTTCCTGCGCGAGCATTCTTCGGCCCTGACTCACCTGCGCGATGGCATCCTCAACCGTTTCGATTCTGCTACCGGCCTCTACTCCTCGCTGCAGGACTCGCAGGACGAGTTTCAGAAGCTTCCCTTCATCACCTACGACAACGCGCTTGTATGGCGCGCGCTCACCGATCTCGCCGGCCTCTATCAACGACTGAACAATTCTCCCGAAGCATCCGAAATGACCAAACGAGCTTCGGCACTCCACGACGCGATCCTTGCCCATTGCGTATCTGCAACCGCCCCGAACGCAGGCGGCACGATCTTCGCCTCCGCGACGGATGGAAAAGACTACGTCTTCACCGAGATTCCACCCGGATCGCTCTTAAAACTCCCCATCCTCGGCTTCCTGTCCGAATCCGACCCGACATTCGCGCGCACCTGGCAATGGCTCCATTCCTCAAACTACAAGTACTCGTACTGGGACCAGCCCTACGGCCTTCCCGGCAGCTATCGCGTTCCCTTCACCACCTCATGGAGCATTGCCGACGAACTCCGCCTCTCCGCCGGCCATGAAAAGGCTCTGAAAATTCTTCTCGCCAGCAACTGGGACGGCGGCATCATCACCGAAGGCGTCGACCCGGCCACGGCCCGTATGGACCAGGCCGGAAGAGCCTTCGCCACCGCGGCCGGCTACGTCGCGCACGCTATCTGCGAAACCTCCTGCACTGACAACCGCAAACCATAGTGGCCCGATTGCTCAACATTTTCATCGACAGCAGCGGGCCGCTCGAGAGTCCAAAAATGAAAAACTCGATCCCTCAATTTTCAAAATGCAATGCGGTAGTTGCATATCGACTCTTTCTTCTTCTGGCCATCGCTTTCCTGCCTTCGCCGGTTCACGGAGCTCCCCGCGACTACTACCGCCACGTCGTCTTCGATAACAGCATCACCAGCGATACCTACTACTTCAGCGGCGCTCAATCCAATGGCCAAAGCTTCATTGAAGAAATAAAGGGACGGCTCCCGGTCGATTCTGAGCATTTCAAAACTCCACCCAACGCGATCCGGCTGCAATGGCAATCTGCTCCGGATAGCGGATGGAACGCGCAGATCTCCATGCTCGGCTTCCGCAATCGCATGCCCGGCCTCGATGGCCGCAACCTCTACTTCTGGCTCTATGCACCGCAGGCAATCTCCGCCGCTGACCTGCCGAAGCTCGTCCTCTCCACTTCACCTGAAGGCCTCCAGGTTGCCGAATTCCCCGCCAGCTTCAGCGTTCCCCTCAGCCTGGGCAAGTACACAGGCGACATCCCCGCGGCGCGCTGGATCGAAGTCCGCATTCCCTTCTCCGATCTCACCTCTGCGTCGATCTACCCTTTCAATCCCAATTACCTTCAGAGCCTCACCTTTCACCAGGACCGGGCCGACAATGTCCGTCACACCCTCATCATCGATGAAATCCGTGTAGCCGACGCTCCGCCTTCCAACGCTGCGCTGCCCGCTCCCGCCAATCTTCATGCCACAGGCTACGATCGCCATATCGAGCTCGAATGGACCACCGACGATCCCGCTGGTCTCGCCCGCTTCGTCATCTATCGATCGCTGGACGGAGCGCCATTCGCGCCCATCGGAATTCAACTTCCCGGCACATACCGCTATGAGGACTTCCTCGGCAAATCCGGCGTCCATGCACGGTATAAGATCGCCGCTGAAGGCTGGAACTACCGCGCGTCTTCGCAATCCAACGAAGCCGAAGCCGCTACCCGCGAGCTCAGCGATGACGAACTACTCACGATGATGCAGCGCGCTTGTTTCCGCTATTACTGGGACGGAGCCGATCCCAGTTCCGGCATGGCTCGTGAAAACATTCCCGGCGACGACCGCATCGTTGCTACCGGCGCCAGCGGCTTCGGCATCATGGCTCTCATCGTCGGCGTCGATCGCCGCTTCATCACCCGGCCCGAAGGCGTCGAGCGGCTCACCAAAATCGTCAACTTCCTCGAACATGCCGATCGCTACCACGGTGTCTGGTCGCACTACATGAACGGCAGCACGGGCCACACCATGCCCGTTTTCGGAATGCTCGATAACGGTGGCGATCTCGTCGAGACTTCTTTCCTCGTGCAGGGGTTGCTCGCGGCCCGTCAGTACTTCCACGGCTCCGACCCCGCCGAACAGGCCCTCTACAAGCGCATCACTGCACTTTGGCAATCTGTCGAGTGGGACTGGCATCGCCAGAATCCCACGAGCGATTTTCTCTACTGGCACTGGTCTCCGCAGTGGGCCTATCAGATTCACCACCCGCTCATCGGATGGAACGAAGTGATGATTACCTACCTGATTTCCATCGCTTCTCCCACGCATGGTGTTCCGGCGTCGATGTACTACTCAGGCTGGTCATCCCAGTCCGAAATGGCGCAGCACTACCGCGAGGGTTGGGGCGGCACGAAAGACGGCAATCACTACTCGAACGGAAACACATACTACGGCATCAAGCTTGATGTCGGCGTTGGTCCAGGTGGTCCTCTCTTCTTCACCCACTACTCGTTCATGGGCTTCGACCCGCATGCTCTTCACGACCGCTTCACCAGCTCGTACTTCGAAAACAACCGCAACATTGCACTCATCAACCGCGCCTACGTCACTGCCAATCCCAAGCACTATGCGGGCTACGGCCCCGACGCGTGGGGCCTGACCGCAAGCGATGGCCCGCACGGCTATGTTGCCCAGGCGCCCGACGAAGCCGACGACATCGGCAATATCACACCCACTGGCGCTCTCGCCTCCATGCCCTACACGCCTGAGGCTTCCCTCGCCGCGCTCAAGCATTACTATCGCGATTTTGGCGGCACCATGTGGGGCGTCTACGGTCTTCGCGACGCCATCAACCCCACCAACAACTGGGTCTCGCCTATCTTCATGGGCCTCAACCAGGCCCCAATCGTTGTCATGATCGAGAACTACCGCACCGGCATCGTCTGGAAGAGCTTCATGGCGAACCCCGAGATCACCACCATGCTCAAAAACCTCGACGCTGCCACAGCGCAGGCTTCAAAGCCTTAAATACCTGGTGCCCTATCCAAGCCGCGCCTTATGCGGCTTGGGTGGGAAAGCTGGATCTCTCAGCGCCTGCGGACCGGGCATCGGCCTCTCGACCCAGCCACCGCGGCGACAGTTCCTTCACCGCTATCACAACTGCCGGAATCAGCATCACTGTGGAATTCAACACCCACATCTCCGCTCCCGCGGCAACCTGGTCTTTCAGCGGAGTCAAATCACAGACCCGCGGCGCATCCGCATAAGACTGGTAAAGCACCCGTCCGGCGAACGTCAGCGTCGCCGACAGAATGGTGTTCACCACATCGGCGCTTAGCAGGTACGGAATCATCGCCCATCGCGGCCACCGCTTTTGCGCAGGCCAGGGCGTCAGCGCGACCCACCAGAACAGCAGCGATGTCGCGAAGAAGCAGGCATGCTCGAAATCATGTATCCACTCCGAGCGAAATGTCAGCTCGAACATTGCCGGAAGATGCCATCCCACGTACGCCAGGTTCATCGCGATCCATGCAAATGCGGGATGCGTCACAATCCGGGCTAGAGATCGCAACCACCGCGCCTGAAACGCCGGGGTCAATCCTCGCACCACGAATCGCGGCAAACCCCTCAACATCGGCACCAGCGGCGCTCCCAGCACGATCAGAAGCGGAGCAATCGACATCAGGATGAAATGCTGAATCATGTGCGCCGTCAGCAGGTAGTCGTCCAGCGCATCAATCGGTGACGCCAGCGCGATCCACAACGCAGCCACTCCACCTACAAAACACGCAGCCCGCCAGGGCGGCAGTTCCCGCCCGCGCGTAGCCCGCGCCGCATTCCATCCACGCAGATATAAAAGCAGTCCAACCGACAAACAAACCAGGGGCAACCATGGCCACGACCACTCGCGCAACAACTCACTCAGCACTGGCGTGCCGTTCGCGTCCGCATCGAACAACAACAGCGAAATCATTGGCGCAAGCTCCGCATCAACCTCATTGCACCGGCGTTTGCCCCGCTCCGCGCTCCACCGTGGAATTGCTGGGCACGCCGCCCTCTCCCACCACTTCGCGCGAAGCATCGGCCGACGGCGCCTGGTAGTGCGGATGCAGCGTCTTCAAAAACTGTACCAGCGCCGTTGTCTCCGCCGGCGATAGCGCGCTTCCATACGCCGGCATATTCCCGCCGCCCAGCAGCACCTGCCTGTAGAGCTGATCCTCCGTCAACCGTGTCGCCACCCTGTCCAGCGCAGGCCCCCGCTCTCCGCCTTTCCCGCCAAGCTGGTGACAATTCCGGCACTGCTTCTCCTGCAGAACATTGGCTCCCTGCCGCTCCAGAGGAGTCGTGCCGCGCAGCAGATTCACCGGAACCGCGGCCCCGCTCCATGCATCCATAATCGGGCTCCACGGCGTGTACGTGCCAAGATGCGTCCACACGCCCCAGCACACGGCGATGAACATGACTGTGGCCACCGCCACAGGCCGCCGCCACCAGCTCTTCTCTCCAATCCCCGCTACGAACGGCAATCCCAGAAGCAACGCCACAATCACGACCGGCGCAATCAGGATGAAGGGCGTCTCCATCTCCGGAGGCAGAAATGACAGAACCGTATAGATCCACAGAAACGAGAAAGTCCGGCTTGGGCACCGTATTGATAATGGTCGGATCGGGAAATCCCTTCGGACCATACGGGCCGAACACCGCCGCGCAAACTGCTACCGCAAGCAGAATCCCCGCCGAGAAAAAGCAGATCCTTCCACACGGCGCCGGGCACAAACGGAATCCCATCCTTATGCGCCAGCTCGTTGTACTCCTGGACATACGTTTCGCGCCGCACGATGCGCCCCGGCATCGGCCACTCGTTGATGCCGAGCTTCAGCACCATCCACACATGCAGCGCCGTAAACGCCAGCAGCGTTCCCGGAATAACAAAAACGTGCAGCGCAAAGAATCGCGTCAATGTAGCGCCGTTGATGATCGGCCCGCCCAGCATCAGATGCACAAGCTGTCCGCCGACCCACGGTACACGGCCCGCAATCGATGCGCCGATTCCCAGTCCCCAGTACGCATCCTGATCCCAACGCAGCACCTGCCCGGTGAACGCCATGCCCAGCGTCATCAGCAGCATGAACACGCCCACAGTCCACGTCAGTTCGCGCGGATACTTGTAGGCACCGAACAGGAACACCTGCGTCATGTGAATGAACACCACCGCGACCATGAAGTTCGATCCCCATCCATGCATCGCGCGCAGAAACCACCCCAGCGGCAGCTGGTGATTCAGCAACTCCAGTGAACTCCACGCATGCGCCGCTGAAGGCGCATACACCAGTCCCAGCAAAATTCCCGTAACAACCTGCAGGATCAGCAGCACCAGGCTTGCGCTGCCGAAGACATACCACCAGCTCGCGGTGCTTCGCGGAACCGGATGCAGCACCGCGTCCTTGACCGGACCTTCGAGTTGTACGCGTCGTTCTAGCCAATCGTAGACGCGTTTGTACCAGGGCCGCCCGTTGGGCATGATTCGATCCTCGAAACAATTTGCGGTGTCTTGCTGGATTCTGCGGAGGGGCACGGACCCACACTCGCCCGATTCTTCAATGTCGGCATCTGCCCCGCATGAATCAGCAGCTTCCCGTCCTCCACCTTCAACTCATACGTAAACAGTCCCCGCTCCGGAGGTCCCGACGCCCGGCTTCCATCTGCGTAGTACACGCCGCCGTGGCAGGGGCACATAAATAGCTGCGACTCCGAAAACCATCGCACCGGGCATCCCAGATGAGCGCAGTTGATTGCAAAAACAGTAAATTCGCCCGGAGCGGAACGGCGAACATACGCTGGCACCTTCGCCGTCGCACCATCCATCGGCTCCGAATAAGGATTCTGAAACGAAATCAGCTTCGTCTCTCCCACAGGAAAATCGTTCACGCTCCCGATCGCAATCCAGTGGCGATACTCTTTGCGCATCAGCACCGGTCCGAGCAGATACGCCACCACCGGCGTGGCAATCACCAGCGCAACCGCGGCATTCAGTGCGATTCCCATGTTCATCATGAACGTCCGTCGGGACACACGCTCTTGTTCCAGGCGCTTCTCCTGCTCCTCTTTGCTCGGCGGCGGAAGTTTCTCTTCCATATTTGCTCCTGATCGTGCGCCCTGCTAACGTTTCACACCGGCCGAGGCTGCTGTTCGCCCGCCTTTCTCTGATGTCGTGCCAGGATTGGGATATGGCTGCCCTGGGTTCGCGGGCTTTTGCGACATCATCCATGCCGTCACATCCGTAATCTCTTCGTCCGTCATTGGCCGTCCTGGAATGTGCCCGCGCCAATCCGGCTCTCCGATATCCGGTCTTCCTGCAATCACCGTGGTGCGTAACTTCTGCTCATCGATCAGCGAAAGGAATGAACCATCCAGGATCGATCCCGCCTTGCCCGGCTGCTGAGCCGACGTTCCATGACACCGTGCGCACGCAATCGCATAGACTGCCTTGCCCTTTTCCGGATCGCCCGCATGAGTCGCCTTATAGGGCGGCGGTGTCTCCCCTCCAAAAGGATTCCCCTGGCGCCAGCGCGCGCGCATCCCCTGAAGCAACAGCTCGACCTGCTGATCCGTCAGCATCCCTCCGCTTGCGATCGAGAAACCCGGCATCAGCGTTCCCTTCCGTCCTTTCGCAATGACCTCGCGCAAAGTCGCATCATCGATCAGCGCCTGGTACTCCGCATTCGCAAGGCTCGTTGCTGGGCCATCCTTCCCTTCCGCGCCATGACACCCCGCACAGTTCTGGCCATACAACTTATCGAACGACACCACCTCTTCCGGCCGCGGCACCTCCGGCCCCGGGTTTGGTTTGCCAGGCAGATCGCAGCCGGCCAGCGCAAGCGCCGTGATCGCGAACAGTGCCGCCAGCGATCTGTCTCTCATGGCTTATGCTCTTCTCCGTCGCGTTCATGCATCAATCCCGGCGTTTCCACACCCAGCCTCACCGCGAGCGGCGCCTGCCGCAACCGTTTGATCTTTCCATACCTGGTTACGACGTACCCGGCCACCAGTCCAAAGATCACCTGTGCCGCGGCAAACGACCACCAGTCGATATGGTCCGCCAGAAACGGATTCACAATTCCCAGCACGCTATGCAGAAGTCCCGTCCAGACTGCCGGTGCGAGAATTCCTCCCAGCAGCATCGGCCGCTTCGGCCAGATGGGCAACATCGCTCCATACAGCAATCCCACCAGCAGTGTCGTCGCGCCCTGGATGATGTTGGCCGTCACAAACGCGCTCAAGCGGAAGTGGCTCATCTCCTCCATCGTCGGATTTACCCAGTTCCCTACACCGGCTCCTCCCAGCAGATTCACGACGTACCAGATGCTGTGAAAACGAACGATCCCGTAAATCTCCGCTGGAATTACCATCGCAATGCCGCCCGCGATTCCCCCAATAATCCCGCTGGTGATGGGATACGTTTCCAGCGGCAACTGCGCGCGATGCGTCTCTCCGACTTCTATCCGGGCCACTCTTTCGGCAGAGGGCACAATAACCACCGCCTCATCCGTGACCCTCACGTCCTCATGTGCTTCGTGCGGCAGCACAGCGCGAAACCATCCCGCTGCCGACACAATCGTCAGCACCGCTCCCAACCACCCGATCCCCGGCGTCGTCACCAGCGACGCAAATACCAGCGTCACCCCAAGCGCCATCAAGAACGGCCACGCGGTCGGCGCCGGCAAATGAATCGAATGCGTGCGCAGCGCGCCCGCATCTTCATGTGAACGAGAGTCCGTCATCTCCCCACCACGTACACCACTGTGAACACCACGACCCAAACCGCATCCACAAAATGCCAATAGAGCGCCAGCACCTTCACCCGATACGCATGTTCCCTGTGAACATGTCCCGTCAGCGCGAACACCAGCGTGATAAGCATCATCAGCATGCCGATAATCACGTGCGACGCATGCAGGCCGACAAGCGAATAGAAGGTTGTGCCAAAAAGATTCGTGTGAATCGTCAAGTGATCGCGAAAGATCAGCTTGTACCACTCCCGGCCCGTATCGACCAGGAATATCCCACCCAGCAGGATCGTCACGCTCCACCACAGCCGAAACGCCGCCATCTTGCCGTGCTCGATCGCATGCTCGGCCAGCATGATGAATCCGCTGCTCGAGAGCAGGCACACCGTGCCGAAATACGGAATCTCCAGAACCTCTTTCGGCGTCGGCCCGATCACATCGCGTCCAAGGTAGTAGAGATAGGCCACCACGAAGATCGTGAAGATCGAGGACTCCGCGGTGATCAGGCTCGCCATGGCCACGACGCCGCGCGAAGGCAGTTTCCACTCGCCTTCGTTGGTCACGTGCTCCAGCGGAACAGTCGCCATCGCTCTCCTCACTCAAACGCGGAATCGGGGTCTTCCGGATGCTTCAGATCCCACAACGGCCGGCGGCTCGCCACCACCGGATCCACCACGAAGTTGTAAACCGGCGGCGGCGAAGTGGTGGACCACTCCAGCGTCCATGCGTCCCACGGGTCCGGCCCAGCCTCTTTGCCGCGAAAATACGAGTGCACCAGGTTGAACACAAAAATCAGCACCGCGATTGCCTGGATAAACCCGCCCACAGAAACAATCTGGTTCAGCAGCGTCCATCCGCGGTCCGGCTCATAGGTGTAGATCTGCCGCGGCATGCCCAGCAATCCGGGGATGTGCATTGTGTCGAAGGTGATGTGGAATCCGATCACCATGAGCCAGAAGTGCCACTTGCCCAGCCGCTCATCCAGCATCCGCCCCGTCATCTTCGGGTACCAGTAATACAGCGCCGCAAAAATCATGAAGACGATTGCGCCCAGCAACACGTAATGAAAATGCGCAACCACGAAGTAGCTATTGTGCAACTGCCAGTTCCAGGCCGACACCGACAGCATGATCCCCGTCAGTCCCGCGATCACCCACTGAAACAGAAACGCAATCGAAAACAGCATCGGCGTCGCGAAGCGAATCTTTCCACCCCAGATCGTCGCCAGCCAGTTGAACGTCTTGATCCCGGTCGGTATCGAAACCAGCATCGTTGAAAGCGTGAAGAACGCATTCCCGAACGACGTCATTCCGATCGTGAACATGTGGTGCGCCCACACTCCCAGGCTGATGAAACCGATCCCTACGGATGCGGCTACCATTGCGGAATAACCGAAGATCGCCTTTCGCGAAAACACCGGAATGATTTCATTCGCAAACGCGAACGCGGGCAGCACCAGGACGTACACCTCGGGGTGTCCGAAGATCCAGAAGAAGTGCGCCCACAAGATCGCCGACCCGCCCGCCTGGGTATCGAAAAAATGTCCGCCCAGGTAGCGATCGATCAGCAGCATCGCCTGCGCCGCCGTCAATGGGCTCACCGCCACCAGCACGAGAAACGATACCGTCGCGTACAGCCATGGCAGCAGCGGCATGCGGAACAGCGTCATCCCCTTGCAGCGCATGCAAAACACGGTCGCGATAATGTTGATTGCGGTGCCGATGCTTCCAATACCGCTCGCAAGCAGCGCCACGGCCCAGTAATCCACCGTGTGCCCCGGCGAAAACGCCTTCTCCGTCAGGGGAGCATATGCAAACCACGCAACATCCGGCGCCGACCCCGTTCCTGAAAGCCCCACGCCGCCGATAAAGCTGTAGTACAGCAGCAATCCCGCAAACGCGCTGATCCAGAAACTGAACGCATTCAGGCGCGGAAACGCCATATCTCGCGCGCCGATCATCAGCGGCACAAGATAATTGCCGAACCCAAACAGAATCGGCATGCCCACCAGGAACACCATTGTGGTCCCGTGCATCGTGAACAGCCGGTTAAACGTGAACGGCGAAACGAAGTCGTTATGCGGATAGAAGAGCTGGATGCGAATCAACAGTGCTTCCGCGCCGGCCACCACCAGAAACAGCAGAGCATAACAGATATATAGAATTCCCAGCCGCTTGTGATCGACCGTGACCACCCAGCTCATGCACCCGCTCGAGATAGGTTCCCGCACGCGACAAAGCGGGCGTGCGATCGATACCTGCCTCAATCCCCGGCGCTCTTGGAATGCTGTCGGTGCCCATTCATCGCTCCAAAATCATTTCAGTGAGAGCATGTACGCCGCAATCTGTTCATTCTGCCTGTCGCCCAAATGCATGGCCGGCATGAGTGATCCCGGTTTGATCTGGTTTGGATCACCGATCCATCTGATCAGGTCCTCGCGCGTGTTCGGCGCCGCGCCTGATGCGATCGTGTCGCGGCTCATCAGGTGCGTCAGGTCGGGGCCATACCGGCCTGTCGCCACCGTCCCTGCTACGGTGTGGCAGTTGATGCACGCCTGGTGTTCGAACACGTACCGGCCGGCCCTGGCGGAAATCTCCTGCGACTCTCCGTGCTCCGCCGTCGGATTCTGCTGCACACTGCTCACCGATGCTCGAACGACACCGGCATTGCCCGGAGCCGAAGCAGCTTCGCTTCCCGCCGGCGCCGCCAACTCGGCCTGGGTCCGCTGCTGGTTCGCAATCCACTGCTTGAACTGCTCCGGCGTATCGACGTATACCCGCAACAGCATCTTCGCGTGCTCTGACCCGCAGAACTGCGCGCACTGGCCCACGTACAAGCCCGGCGTTTGCGGATCGATCCACATCTCGTTCACGCGATTCGGAAGCAGGTCAGTCTTGCCCGCGAGCTGAGGAACCCAGAAGCTGTGAATCACGTCAGCCGACGTCAACTTCATAAAGGTCGGTTCCGGCCTCTCCTTGCTGCTCACCGGAACATGCAGTTCATTCGCCGTCACTACGTTGTATCGCGGATAGCGGAACTCCCACCAGAACTGGTGCCCCACCACCGTCACGTCCAGCGCCGTTCGCCGGCTTCTGCGCATCCTGCACGCTGAACAACACCCGCGCCGTCGTCAGAAACAGCACGACGATAATCAGTATCGGAATAATCGTCCATGACAGCTCGATCTGCATGCTGCCAAAAACCTGTGCCGGCTCCGTCATATCGCCTTTACGCGCCCTGAAGCGGATAATCGCATATGCCAGCAGCCCGCTTATCATCACAAAAATCAGGCCCTGATCCGAGGACGAAAATCGACACCCATTTACCTCGTCGGCTGGTGTGCTCGCATGCGAAAAGTCGACGTCGAGGGCGCGGCCCAGGCGATCACACCGCTCAGATGGCGCCGCGGCGACAAACACCTTCGACAGATAAGGGCTCTCGATTTCACTCGATTTCGCAAACGTGTTTCTTGGGTTCACAGGCTGAAAAAACTGTGCTCCTCTAAGCGTGCGTTATTGTCTGACGGTGGACCAAGCCCAGGCGGACGACGCTTCGACAATCGCTTTCTCGCAGGACCTCCATGGCGAAGGGGTTCACCGAGGAAGCTAATATAGCACGTCGCTCATCAACCTAAACTCGCATTTTTGCGTGTCCTAATCGCAACCATTCTCTTCATTGTTTCCGCATCTTTAAACATTTCAATGGCTGCGTGAGGCTCATTGCTGCCTGTTTGTAACCAGGACGAAACAATTTGAGAGAGTGCTCCCCAGGAGGCAATTCGTGCACGACTTTCGTAGAGACTTTTTGAAGATGGCCGGGCTCACCATTGCCGGCAGCGCCACCACGCTTCTTCAACCCGTCAAGGCAGCATCGCAATCGCAACCCGTGGCCACCGCGCAAGAGCCGTCTACTTCGATGTTCGCGCGTATGGCGCAAAAGGCGACGCCAATTCAATCGATACGCCTGCGGTCAATGCCGCTATCGAAGCAGCAGCAAACACCGGCGGTGGCACTGTTTTTTCCCAGCTGGTGTCTACGCCAGCTACTCCATCCATCTCAAGAGCAATGTCGCCCTCTTTCTTCACCAGGGCGCTACCATCCTCGCCGCGCCCACTCCTTATGACGGCTCAGCCAGCGGCGGCTACGATGCCGCCGAACCCCAAGGCGCATGGGAGCCCTTTCAGGACTACGGCCACAATCACTGGCACAACAGTCTATCTGGGGTGAAAACATCCACGACTTCGGCATCTTCGGTCCCGGCCTCATCTGCGGCAAAGGCCTCAGCCGCGGCCATGACGAGAAAGCTCTTCCCAACACCGACGCACCCGGCGTCGGCAACAAGGCCATCGCGCTGAAAAACTGCCGCAACGTCATTCTCGCGACTTCTCCATCCTTCAGGGCGGTTGGTTCGGCGTCCTCGCCACCGGCGTCGACAACTTCACCATCGACAACCTCAAGATCGACACCAACCGCGACGGCATCGACATCGACTGCTGCCGCAACGTCCGCGTCTCCAACTGCACCGTCAACTCGCCGTGGGATGACGGCATCTGCCCCAAAAGCTCCTACGCCCTCGGCTATGCGCGTGCGACTGAAAATCTCACCATCACCAACTGCTACGTCACCGGCGGCTACGAACTCGGCTCCGTGCTCGACGGCACGTGGAAGCGCATGCAATTGCCCAACGGCCACCCTGGCACCGGCCGCATCAAGCTCGGCACCGAAACCAACGGCGGCTTCAAGAACATCACCATCTCCAACTGCGTCTTTGAGAGCTGCCGCGGCTTTGCGCTCGAATCTGTCGATGGCGCCATCGTTGAAGACATCACCTTCTCGAACGTCACCATGCGCGACGTCAGCGCGCCGTTCTTCCTGCGGCTTGGCGCACGCCTCCGCGGTCCCGAAGCCGCAGACCGTCGTCGGCACCATGAAGCGCATCCTCATCAGCAATGTCACAAGTTCCAACGCTGCGCAACTGCCTTCCATCATCGCCGGCGTTTCCGATCACCCCATCGAAGACCTGAAATTCAGCGATCTCTACCTGCACCAAGCCGGCGGCGCAGGCGAAGCAATGGCAGCCATCGCGCCATCCGAAAACGCCGACAAGTACCCTGAGCCCACCATGTTCGGCGATCTCCCCGCCACCGGCATGTTCATGCGCCACGCCAAAAACATCGAACTCAGCAATATCGAAATCGCCACCGAATCCGCCGATGCCCGCCCCGCCTTCTATCTCGATGACGTCGACAGCGCCGACTTCTTCCGCATCAGATTCCCGCATAAACTGCAATCCAGTCAGTTCAGGCTCAAGAACGTTTCAGACTTCCGTGTCTTCGGCTGCCACCGCTACCCTGACGCCAAAGAACACCGCGCCGACGACAAAACAGTCTAGGCGTTCCGCACCTTGGCCGCTGTCGATACCGGCCCCATTAAGGAATATGTCCACCCAGGCTGCAATGTCTGCGGCTTGGGTGGGATAGTTCTGCGGACCATCGCCGGGTTCTAAGAAATCTCAGGCTTCGAAATCCAACTCCACCGGCTCGATCAGGGGAACAAGCCACTCGAGCAGCGCCAGGTGCGTCGGGTGCACGGTATACGCATCGCACGCCGCGCGATCCGTAAAACGCATCAGCCCCGCGAACGCGTATCCCTGTCCGCGCGGCGAAAGGTTCTCGCCGACAGCGACATCGATCAGTCCCGGAATCGTCCCCTGAAATGCGCGAATCTCCCGCACCGCCCGCGCTTTGTCAGCGTCGGTCGCATGTTCCTTCCAACGAAATCCAAAGATATGAATAAACATGGCGCAAGTCTCACGCAAGACGACTGGGAATAGTTTGTTATTCCCTGTTCCCTAGTCCCTAGTCCCTGTTCCTTGCCTTTTCCACGAACTCCCGCCCGCTCTCCAGCAGTTTCGCGACCGCTTCCTTTGAAGTCGATTCCGTATACACGCGCAGGAGCGGCTCGGTCCCGCTTGCCCGGAACAGTATCCACGTCTCCGCCGCGTTCGGCTTTGTCTTCGCCTCGGGATTGTCGAGGAAGAACTTCACCCCGTCCAGCGTCTCCTGCCGCAAGAACCGGCATTCCCGCAATCGACGCATCGCCCACCGGCAGCGCCTTCGCCCGCGCAATCGCCGCGTTCTTCAGCTCATCGGGAATATGCAGATCGACGCGTCCATACTGGTGCTCGCCGTACTCGTTCTGCAGATCCGCGACGAGCTGCCCCAGCGTCTTCTTCTCCTCGGCCATCACGTTCGCCAGCAGCAGCGCGTTCAGCAGCCCGTCGCGCTCCGGCAGATGCCGTTGGAACCCGATGCCGCCCGACTCCTCGCCGCCCATCACGATCTCGCGCTCCAGCATGTAATCGCAAACAAACTTGAAGCCGATACCGTGCTCGATCAGCTCGCGCCCATGCTTCTTCGCAATCCGATCCAGCATCTTGGTGGTGTTGAACGCGCGCGTCACGGCGCCGGGCCATCCCTTGCGCCGCAGCACCCAGCTCAGCAGCACTGAAAAGATCTTGTGCGGATCGACGAAATTCCCGTTCTCATCCGTCGCTCCAATCCGGTCCGCATCGCCATCTGTACACAGGCCGGCATCGCACTTTTCCGCCACGCACGTCTCGCCCAGCATGCGAATGTGCGGCTCGATTGGCTCCGGATTGATCCCGGGAAACAGTGGATCGGGATTGCCGCGAATCTGCACATGATCCACGCCGATCCGCGTGAAGATTTCCGAGAGAATCGTCCGCCCCGCCCCGTACATCGAGTCGACTGCGAACTTCATCCCCGATTTTGAAATCAACTCGAGGTCAGAAAAGCTTTGAATCGCCTCCAGGTACGGCGGTAAAAAGTCAATTTCAGTGATCTCGCCAGCCTGCTTCGACTGCGGAACCGGCTTGTCCAGGTATCCCTCGATCGCCGCAATGATCGAGGGCTTGCCCGATCCGCCGTACCACGCCTTGTACTTCACGCCATTCCACTGCGCCGGGTTGTGCGACGAGGTGATCATGATGCCACCCGCCGCCCCGCGCTCGCGCACACCGAAACTTAGAGCGGGCGTCGGCGTAATGTCATTCGCCAGCGCCACATTGATTCCCGTCGCCGCAACAACATCGGCGCACGCCCGCGCAAAAGCTTTCGATCCGAACCGCGTGTCGTAGCCGATGCAGATTCCCTTCGCGGGGTCCTCCTGCGCATGAACGTATGCCGCAATCGCCCCGGCCGCGGTGCGCACATTGGCAAACGTAAAGTCATCGGCGATAACACCGCGCCAGCCGTCAGTTCCAAACTTGATTTGTGGGTGAGACATCGTGAAGTTAAATCGTTCTCCTTGCAGAAGTCTAATGATCCAGCATGGACCGCGGTCCCTACAACCGGATCCGGTTCATCTATCAAAATGTCAGCGACGCAGTCCCTCTCCATTCGATGCAGGTTCGGGATCAACTCGTGGACTGATTACGAATGACAAGGGTGGTGAACGGTATTTGTCATTCAGCCAAGCGCTTCGAGCCTCGCTGTTTCCTGCGGCGCCACATAATGGAACCGGATCAGGTAGATCTTGTCGCCGCTCCCGTGCTTGGCCACCTTCAGCAGATCCAGCACTCCGGCAAATCCCGAGGCCCGCGCCAACTCTGGCGTGATATCCGGAAACCCGATCGGCTCGATCGAGTCCACCTCGATCTCGCCCTCTTCCATCCGGTACCGGCCGCCAACATGCACACGCAGGTTCTTCCAGATCCGCACCGTGCACGTGATCTCGCCGCTGCGCACGCGCTCGCGAAGCCGTTTGGTGAATTGCATTTCAGGTCTGCGGCAATCAGATCAGATCGTCTTTACCCGACTGCGCCAGTTCCTTGACCACCTTGCCCACATCCTGCGAGTGGTCGCGATGAGCAATCAACAGCGCGTCTTCCGTATCCACGATGACCAGATTTTCCACCCCTACCAGCGCCACAAATTTCTTTGGGCTGTAGATGTAATTGTTCCCGGCCTCGATCGTCAGATGCCCGTCTGACTCGGCAACGTTCCCGTCACCATCCCCGCGCAGCCGCGTCTCCATCTGGTACTCATACAGTGACGCCCAGGATCCCAGGTCGTTCCAGCTGAACTCCGCCGGCACGCAGTAGAGATGGGACGCATGTTCCCCCTTGGCGGAACGCGGCTCCAGCACTGCGTAATCCACCGAGATGTTCTCGCATCTCGGATAGATTTCATCGAAAACCTTGGCGAACTCCGGGGTACCGTAACTCGCAGCAATCTTCTCGAGCAGTGGCGCCGTCTCCGGCAGATGCTCGCGCACCGCGTTGGCCAGCGTCTTCGCCGACCACAAAAACATCCCCGAATTCCAGTAGTAGCAGCCCGCGGCCACAAACTCCTGTGCTCGATTCAGGTTCGGCTTCTCGGTGAACCGGCGCACTCGCAGCGCGCCCTCCTTCACCGTCTCATCGCCAGTTTCGATGTATCCGTATCCGGTCTCCGGACGGGTCGGTTCGATTCCCAGAACCACGATATTGTCACCAGCAGTAGCGAGCGCGATCCCTTTTTGCAGTGCCTTCAGAAAGCGCGGCTCGTCCGCGATTACGTGATCCGACGGAAACACCCCCAGCACTGCCTCGGGGTTCTGGCGCTCGATTAGAAATGCCGCCAGTCCGCACGCGGGAGCCGTGTTCCTGGCTACCGGTTCTTCGATCACCTGGTTACGCGGAATCCCTGCCAGCTGATCCGCGATCTCCTGGGCAAGATACTCGTTCGTGATAACCCATGTCTTTTCGAGCGATGCCAGCGGCTTCAGCCGCTCCACCGTCTGCTGAATCATCGAGCGCTCGCCGTCGAGCGCCAGCACTTGCTTGGCCCGCGCACGGCGCGAACGGGGCCAGAACCGGGTCCCACTACCACCGGCAAGAATAACTGGACGAAAATCTATAGACTTCGGCATGAGAAACACATCCTACTCGACAAAAGATAGGTTTGCACAGTGATGCCCGATACTTTTCGCTTGGTTTTTCTGGTTGCCGCGGTAGAGGCCGTCCCGCGTAGTGACAAGGTTAACATTCCTGGATGAAAGCTGTTCCACATGTGCTGCTTACGCTTCCCGCAGATCGGGAAGCCCGGAATTCGGGTAAGCTAGCACCATGTTCGGCAGCCAAGGCTCTTTCCGCCTCTTTCGCGTCCTCGGCATCGACGTCTACCTCAATTGGACGTGGTTCCTCGTCGCAGTGTTCGAAATACAGGCTCGGAAAGGCACCTACAGCTCCGTCCTGTGGAATGTCCTCGAATACCTGGCTCTCTTCGCCATCGTATTGACCCACGAATTTGGTCACGCCCTCGCCTGCCGCTCCGTCGGCGGCACCGCGGACACCATCATGCTCTGGCCCCTCGGCGGCGTAGCCTACGTCAACCCACCCCAGCGCCCGGGCGCCACTCTCTGGAGCATCGCCGCCGGCCCACTCGTGAACGTGGCCCTCCTCCCGATCTTCGGCCTCGCATGGATGACCGCCAATTCCCTGGGATGGCGCTATTCCATGCCGGACGCCTACCACCTGATTCGGGCAGTCACCGGCATCAATGTCGCGCTTCTCGTGTTTAACATCCTGCCCATCTATCCCCTCGACGGCGGCCAGATCCTGCGCTCCCTGCTGTGGTTCCCGCTGGGTCGTGCCCGCAGCCTGATGGTCGCTTCAGTTCTTGGCTTCTTTGGTGTCGCCGGCTTGTTCCTTCTCGCCATAAAACTCCAGTCCATCTGGACAGGCCTCATCGCCGCCTACGCCGGCATGAATTGTTGGAGCGGCTTCAAAACCGCCCAGGCCCTCCGCAAGTTGGAGAGCCTCCCGCGCCGTCAGGGATTCGCCTGCCCCAGTTGCCGGACCGCCCCGCCCCTCGGGCCATTCTGGACCTGTAACCACTGCAGCACCCGTTTCGACACCTTCGGTACCGGCGGCATTTGCCCCCAATGTTCGACCCGGTTCGCCACCACAACCTGTCTCGACTGCGGCCGCCCGTCCCCCATCGCCGAGTGGCAGCCCGGCTATGTTCCCGGCACCGGCGTAATCAGCTCCGAAATCCCCGCCCGCTGACGGAGCCGAGGCCCTTAAATGGAGGGAGCAGCGGCCTTTCAGGCCGCTGAAATGCGTGCCAGGAATGACAGAGGCCTTTAGGCCCGGATTCACAATCACAAACAAAAAGGCCCGGATCTCTCCGGGCCTTCTCATCACTCTCGACTAGAACCTATCCCAGGTTCCCCAGGAACTCACCCATCCGCTTCGTCCCCTCGTCGATGTTCTCCTTCGTCACCGGGTACGACAACCGGATGTGCTCAGCGGTCCCGAACGCCTCGCCCGGCACCGCCACCACATGCCCCTCATGCAGCAGCTTCGTGGCCAGTTCCGTCGCGGTCCTGATCCCGCCCTTGCCGAGAAACTTTCCGATGTTCGGATACACGTAGAAAGCGCCTTCCGGCTTGGTGCATGTCACTCCCGGAATCTCCGCCAGCTTCTTCAGCATGTAGTCGCGCAGCTCAATGAACTCCGCCCGGAAGTGCTCCACGCACTCCTGGGATCCCGCCAGCGCCGCGATCGCAGCCTTCTGCACAAAGCTCGTCGCATTCGAGGTCGACTGCGACTGCAGCTTGTTGAGGTTCGCCACCACCGGCTTCGCCGCCAGCGCGTAACCCGCTCGCCACCCCGTCATCGAGTACGTCTTCGACAGCGACCCAAGGATCACCAGATGCTCCTTGGCCCACGTGAACGACCCGCCTGAAACCGGCTTCCCCGCATAGTTCAGATACACATAGCACTCGTCCAGCAGCAGGTAGATCCCGCGCTCGTGCGCCAGGTGAACAATCCGCTCCAGGTCCCCGGCCGACATCACCGCGCCCGCCGGATTCGACGGCGAATTCAAGATAATCGCCTTCGTCCGCGGCGTAATCGCCTTCTCGATCGCATCCGCCGTGATGCGGAAGTTCTCCGCCTCGCTCGTCTCGAGGAAAATCACCTTGCCGCCGGCGTACTGAATGATGTCCTTGAAGCTCACCCAGTACGGCACCGGCAAAATCACCTCATCGCCGTGGTCAACGAGAACTTGAATCGTGTTGAACAGCGCCAGCTTTCCGCCAGTCGTGAACACGGCCTCGTCCATCGTGTACTCCGACCCGAAGTCGCACGCATGACGTTCCACAATCGCCTTCCGCACATCGGGAATGCCCGGCACCACGGTGTAGCGCGTGAAATTCGCCTCGATCGCCGCAATCGCAGCGTCCTTGATGTGCCGCGGCGTTGCAAAATGCGGCTCACCCGCACCAAAATCCACAAGGTTTACGCCCTGTGCGCGCAGCTTGGCAGCTTCGGCCGCCACAGCCATGGTTGCGGAAACCTCAATACGCCCAATCCGATCGGCAAACACTTTTTGAGGAGCAGCTACGGTCATAATGCTTCTATCTTTACAGATTTTGTGGTTTGCATCCAATGGCCAATCTTAAAGATTGGCGTTTTGACGGTGTCCTTGTTTTGTTTGGACACCAGTGGACAATTTTTGACAGTCACTATGACACCACCGCATAGCATTTTTTCGCTTGTGAGTGCGGTCACTTCGTGGAGCGTTTTCGAGCAGTACCAAAGTGGGACTCGTGAGGAAAAGACGGTGCGAATTCTGGGCCGCGCGGAGCGCGGCCCATGGCTTTTGTTTTTGTTGTTGCTGTTGTCTTCGCTTCGCTCGCCGCCGTTGCTTACTCCGGCGCGGTTAGGCGAGCCGCTTCCTCCCCTCTCGCCGCTGGCGCGCGCGTATTCGAGCATCGGAGTGTGATGCTTGGCGCGCGACAAACCGCGCCGGACCTCGATGCTCGTGCGCGGGCCTCTTTATGGTTTTGTAGGTCCGGTGTATTTATCCCCACGGGCGCGCTCACTGTGTTGTCGTGCGGGGCTTTTATAAACAGAGCGCGACCCGGAGGGTGGGCGGGGGGCCGGAGCGCAGCGGAGGGGGGCCGCCCACCGTGGGGTGGGGCGGCGCCGCATGCGCTGCCGCCTGGCCGGTGAACAGACCGAGCGAAGCGAGCACCTTGTAGAACATATAGGCTTTTCTATCTAGCTCTTTATCTAGGTCGGTTGTATCTATGGTCTTTTATTCGGGGCGTGTCCTGGCCGGAGCGCAGCGTGAGCTAGTTGATTGCCAGTTTCAGAATGTCGTAAATGGCATTCACGACAATCGCAAAACCGTTACCGGAGAAGGCGTAAGCGCTTTGACGCCGGTTGTCGGGCCGGAGATACGTGCTTCCGAAATTGAACTCGATATCGGGCCACGAAGAAAGAATGCTACTGCGCACTGGAAAGGCCAGCAAATATCCCGCTAGCAGGTTGCACCACCATGCGCCCGATAAAAAAGTGAGAAAAGAACGGCTGAAGTTTTGGGGCCGTTCGACCGAGCAATGTCAGAGCGATTCTGGGAATGAGTTCGAAAATGGAGAAAATGCCGAAGGCGATGAGGCTCAAAAAAGAGTGTTGTGCGTCTTCCACCACATCGATTGAGGTTGCACCTTTTGCAAAGCGTCCGTTAAAGCTGCGTAAGTCGAATTCACCCAATTCTCGTCGCTGCCGCAAATGACAATCGTATTTGTGTAGCCACCATCCCCGGCTGAAGGCTGATGTTGACGTGATCGGGGTAGCGACGGAGACGCATTTCGATTTGGCGAGGACGGCTCGGACGGTTGAGTTCTTCATCGGCGAAGACCTCCGAGGCGGTTCCTTCGATGGATAAATCGTCTTCAAATTTGACCTCATAAAGAGTGGAGAACTTCGGTGAGGTCGAAGCGAGCCCATCAAGTATTTTCGCGAACCGCATTAAATCCTGAATCGTGAACACACGATCGGCAATTTCGATCTTGCGAGTCCGCTGCATTTGGGCTTCTCTGTGCATGATTCTAGCCGAAGTGCGGGATTCTCTGCTCAAAGCAGGTCCCGGCGGTCGAGGGCGTCGGCTAGTCAGCGGCGGCGGCTGGGAGCATGTACGCAAGCGTGCGGACGCTGCAGCCCCAGGTCGCTGAAACAAAATACGCATTACATAGATGGGGCTTCAGCCCCGGAAGAAAAGCGGGCACCGCACCACCCTGAGTGCGCTCTATGTTCTAATGCGGTAGCGTTCACTTAAAGCCATGCCACCCGGACTGCGCATGTTCAGCCCCGCGCACCTTGCCATCCTCTGCACGGTCCCCGCCCTTGCCGCCCTGCTCGCCCTCGCCCACCGCAATCAACTTCCCGGCAGCAAATTCATCCGCTTCTTCCTGGCATTCCTCACGGCTGCGGCTTCCATATCTCAATACGGATACTTCGCCTCCACCGGCGCCAAAATGTTCCCCAACCACGTGCCGCTCGAACTCTGCGACGCCTCCCTCTGGCTGCTCATTGCCTCGCCTCCTCACCCTAAGCCATGCCATCTTCGACATCGCCTACTACTGGGCCATCGCCGGAGCCACTCAGTCGCTCTTCACCCCCAACCTGGTGAACCCCACGCCTTTTCTCTCCGTCTGGTTCTTCCTCGACCATGGCCTCATCGTCTGCGCAACGCTCTACTTAATCTGGTCAGCCCAGGCCCGCCCCCGGCCCGGCTCAATCGCACGATCGCTCATCGCCGCAAACCTATACGCCGCCGCCGTCGGAACATTTGATTTCGTATTCAAAACCAACTACATGTTCCTGCGCTCGAAGCCACCAACGCCATCGCTTCTCGACTTCCTCGGCCCCTGGCCCTGGTACATCCTCGTCGGCGAATTCATAGCGCTCGGATTGTTCCTGCTGCTCTATCTCCCCTTCCGCCGTCCGGTCTCCACTCCATCAACTGCAGTCTCTCCCCGATCAGCATCATGATCGGCAAAGGGCTTTAGTTGACGAGTTGCCCACAACACACTCACGATGCACGGGCTATGCTCTTAAGTACAGATTGTTGAACATGGAAAACGGCGACCAAATGGCCAGACATTTGAGAATCGAGAGGTGACATGCGCAAAACTGTTCAGGTTGCGCAATGCGCTCCCATCGCTATCGCAGCAGGTGATAAGGGACTATTTCAAGTCTGGAACTTGAAAACTGTAGAGCGTCTATCGAATTTCCAAACTGTGTTCGACGGATGCAATCGACTGGCAACCAGTTCGGATGGCGCGGTTGCCATCGCTGCAAACTGGAGAAAGGGACCAAAAGCGGGCGTCGCCGGCTACGAAGCAACATCGGGAAAGGTGATCTGGCACAGAACTGATCTGAGGCAGGTCCAAGAGATGAGATTCTCTGCACAAGGTGATGGGGTTTGGTGCGAAGTCGAGAGCCGACCTGTCCACTGTCTCGATGCAAAGACTGGATCTACGCTCAAGACATTGAGAGCGGTTCGAAACGCGGTGGATAGCCCATACTCTCCTCACATGATCTTGCTTCGTGAAGGAGATTTTGCAATTGGAACTCAGAATGAGAGCATCTCGGTACCACGCCTTTGCCGTTCCGGGATCACGGCAGCTCAGTCCAGACGCAGTATGCGTTGGCTAAGAGTTCAACCCGACGATTCGATCTGTGGCACAGTTCAGGGCATCGTCCGCTGCATTGAGCTGAACAGCGGAAATGAACGCTGGCGTTACCAGCCACCTATCAATCATTTCATGCAGTTGATCTCCTACCAAAACGATGGCTTCTTCTACTGTGTTCAATCGGAGAGCTTGCCGGAGGGATGGACTGTCTCACTTATCCGGCTGTCACCTGACTCCGGACTATGCACCGAGGTTTGCCGACTCTCGCCTCCTCCATACTTCGGAGGCTTCGGTTCAGGTGTGCTTGTCACACCTGAAGGAGATGTGGTGTCCCTGCAAACAGGAGCCTTCATCAACAAGCTCACATTTGCCGACTGACAGAACTCTCTGCTCGCAAAACCGAACCTGTTCTCTGGAACCGTCCTCCATCGCCCCGCTCAGCCGACAACGTACTTGCTCTTGGGCAACAGCGATATCAGCTTGACGGCGAGATAGGTAAGCACGAAGGTTGTCAACGCGATCGTCGGGATACGCACAAACGCGTTCCCTATAAGCGGCGCCACGCGCGCCGTGAACCGCGTTGAGCACAATGATGTGCGCCAGGTACATGCCGTAGCTCAAGCGCGATAGATCGGCGATCAGTCGCCACGCGAAGCTGTTCCCGCTATTCCCATGGATGTTCCGGAACAGAAGGAAGATCCCCGCAGACATGAATGCGACATTCAGCGTTGTAAAGTTCCACGTCAGCTCGAGGCTTTTTACTTCGTGCTCGCGGCCAAGCCTGTATAGAAATCCTCCGGCGGTGGCAATGTAACCGGCGACGATCATGCCGACACCGGCCCAATCGAGGCCCGACGACGGCGCCATCAGGAATCGGCGGATGTAAGCAGCAAGCACCGCGTAGCCCATGAAACCGGAGAAGTAATAGAGTGTCGGCGTTGCGTTCCAGTAACACTCGCCCCATACGTCGGGGAAGTAGAGATGAATAAAGGGCAATAACAGTGTCACGCCCCACAGCAGGATAAAAAGCTCCATGCTCCGTCGGCTCGCCGAAACAATCCACGGCGAAAACACCGGCGCGATCAGGTAGATCGCCATCAACATGTAAACAAACCACAGGTGACCAACCTCGGTTCCGTAGTTGATGGGGATCTTTGCGATGTTGAGCAGGGCGGCGTTGAGAGAAATCGTTCCCTGCGCGTAGTAGTAGAACGAGTAGACCGCGCACCAGATCACGAAAGGAATCGAGCACACGGGTGAAACGCTTCCGGAAGAACTTGCGTTCATCTCCAACCGGGAAAAGGAAGAATCCTGAAACCATGACAAAGAGCGGCACGCATGCGCGGAACAGTGAGTTGGTCCATCCCACAGCCCAGGATCCCGCCGTGTGCAGCACGCTGCCGTCCGCTCCTATGTACTCGAACTCACCGGTGTGGATCTGCATCACCATGTAAATCGCGATGACGCGAAGAAGATCGAAGCCGCGATGCCGTGTGTTGCTGGTTGGAGCTGAGACGTTCACAATGTACCGATTTCCAGTCGTTTGAAAATGATCGCTAAAATTCACTCCGCGAAACGTTCGACAGGAAGCTTCCCGCAAGCAGAGTTTTGAACGCCACCAGCCCAAGTGGCCCAGCCCCTATTCCCTATTCCCTATTCCCTATTCCATGACTCGTTCCCTATTCCCTATTCCCTGCTCCTGTTCCCTGTTCCCTGTTCCTTACTCCCTGTCCTTATCCGTCTCTCTCTTCAGCTCGACCAGCCGCTTCATCAGCCCGAATGCCGCCGACAAAATCGGCCCTCCCATCGCATCCTGGTTCAGTGCCTCTACTGGCCCCTGGCCCAGGTGGAGCCCGCTCGGCGTCAGCAGATTGATGCGCGCGACTCCATTTTTCGGCTCCGGCGGTCTCGCCTGTGTCCATGGCCCAATCGCCTTCGCCACCACCGCTCCGGCCTCCAGCAGTTCATCAATCAACCCGTCCAGCGAGTCATCCCGCCGTTCCCATAGCACTCCGGCCCCGCCGTAGTTGAAGTACCGCGCGCGATGATCGCGATAGGCCGCCACCAGGTCCAGTCCCTTCGGCATGCCCACTTCCACCACCACACCAAGAACTTCCTTCGCTCGCTCCGGCGGAGATTTGTCGCCCAGTTCGCGCAACGTGTGCCACGCCTGCAGAAAGACGCGCGTCTCCAGGTCCGGCATCTTCACAATCTGCCGCACGGTTTCCTGCGCCCCCGCCACGTCGCCCGCATCCCGCAGATCCCGCGCGCGGTGAAACGAAGCCCAGGGCTCCGACAACTGCACCTTCGGATGCGCCTTCACCAGCTCGGCCAGCGGCACATCTCCGAAAAGCGTATTCCTGATCTCGCGATGAATCGTCGAAGGATTGAGAGCTACGAAGTCGGACAAAACTGAACCTCCCTGTACCCTTGGGCACAGTTGTAGGGTTCAGCCTGCGCTGATGCGGCTGCGCAGGCGCTTCAGAACGTTCGGGGGAACCAGCCCGGCAACATCGCCGCCGAAGCTGAAGACTTCCTTAAGCATGCGCGAACTTACAAAAGAGTACCGGCCCGCCGGCTGCAGAAACACTGTCTCAATCTCGGGCGCCAGTCGCCGGTTCATCAGCGCCATCTGAAATTCACCCTCATAATCGGAAATCGCCCGGATCCCTCTCAGCACTGCGGTGGCGCCAATCTGGCGCGCAAAATCCACCATCAGCCCGTCAAACGTCGCCACGCTCACATTTCCGATCGCCGCCGTCGACTCCGTCAACATCTCCACCCGCTCTTCCACCGTGAACAGCGGATTCTTGATCGGATTCCGCAGCACACCCACCGTGAGGTGCTCAAAGAGCTTCGATCCCCGCTGGATCAGGTCGATATGCCCATTCGTCGGAGGATCGAACGTCCCGGGATAAAGGGCTCTTACACTCATCGACTTCTGCTCCGGTTTGATTCTACGGTATTTCCAGCGCTCCATCTCCAGAGGGCTCGCAACCGGCATCGCCTCAGAACCAACACCGGCAATGAGTTCCCCCCACTTTGTCCGGATGTCGCGAGAAGGGGCGCGTAAGAAGGCTTGTGACTTCCTGCACGGGTCGCACTCACTGAAAGGCTCTTCGAATCCCCCGGACTTGTCACCCAGGAATTGTCCACTGTTACACGTCCGGAGCATTTCCAGAACTGCGCGCGAACGAAAGCTTCAGGACTGTAATGTCATCCTCCTGCCCGAATTGTTTGGCCATCTCGGCGATCGTCCGCGCCGATTGCCCGCTTACAAGCGAGTGTGCGATCGAAGCCAAACAAGAGTCCCTGAGAGTCACGCGGGGACCTTTGAAGAACCGCCTAAGGTGTGTCCTCTCCCGATTGCGCGATCATCAACGTGTACCCATCGGGATCTACTACTCGGAATTCTCCTTCTGGAAGATATGGCGGGTAAGTGACGTCGCTCGCACCGATGCCCTTTCCAAGCAGTTCTTCTCGCAATAACTTCATGTCGCGCACATACAGATAGAACAGCACAGTCTTCCCTTCGCTGTCCGTCGTTCCCTCAACGTCACCGGACACCAGCATCAGGTTTGCACCCGTCTTCCAGTTCGGCGACAACGGCTGATATAGCCACGCCCAGTTGTACGGAGGATGCTCTCGCGGCACGGCATTGCCGATCTCGAAGCCGAGATGACGGTAGAACTTCGCCGAGTTCATTACGTCGGAAACTCGAATCATCGCAACGATACTGCCGACCGGAGCTAAGCTCGTTCCTGCGCCCTCTGTCATGCCGCCTCCATTCCTGGCTGCCAATGCGACCGCTTGGATCCAAACTCTCTACGGCAGTGAAAAAGCCATGACGTAATCCCCCTGGCTCGACCCCAGCTTTCCGTGGCCCCCGGCGCACACCACCAGGTACTGCTTGCCCTTCCACGTGTAGGTCATTGGCGTCGCGTTCGCTGCGGCGGGCAGCGTATAACTCCACAACTCCTTGCCCGTCTCCGAGTCGAACGCGTGCAGATGTGGATCGATCGTCGCAGAAGTAAACACCAGTCCGCCCCCCGTGACCATCGGCCCTCCCAGGTTGATGGAACCCGTATGCTGGCCTGGCACAAGCGTGCCCAGGGGAACGTCCCACACAACCTTACCGGTGAACAGATCCACCGCTTCCGTTGTCCCCCACGGTGGACGATTACAGGGTGTGCCGCTCGGCGAGAAGAGGAATGTGCGGTAAAGACCATAGGGAGCGGGCTGCTGATCACCGAACTCGCCATAGATCCGATTGTCCTGTTCCTTATGCACCTCGGCCCCATATTCCGCTCGCGGAATCAACTTGACCCACGCAATCAGGCGATTCGTGTTCGCGATCATCACGTGGTGCTCTGGATCGTATGCGGCGCTGCCCCAATTCACTCCTCCAACATTTCCCGGAGCCTGCACCGTACCCCGCAAACTTGGCGGCGTAAAAATGCCCTCGTTGCGTGAGGCTGCGATCTTCTCCTGGCACCACTTCGCGTCATCGGGCTTAGGTCCCCACGCGTCGGATGCTTCGAATTTCTCAGGCACCAGCGAGATGGTTGAAAACGGCTGTGTCGGCGAGCTCTCTTCGCCCGCGATATCGGATTGAGGCACGGCCCGCTCTTCAACCGGCAGCAGAGGCGCGCCCGTCAACCGGTTCAATACAAACACATGGCCCATTTTTGTATTGATAACTACGGCCGGCGTTCCGTCTTTCCACTCGATCAACGTGGGCTGCGCCGCAACGTCGTAATCCCACAGATCGTGATGGACTACCTGGAATCCCCACACAAATTTGCCCGTCGAAGCTCGCAATGCCACAACCGAGTTTGCCCATTTGCCATCGCCCTTGCGGATACCGCCGAAGTAGTCCGGCGCAGCGCTTCCTGTGGGCACAAAAACCAGATCATTCGCGGCATCTACTGAAGAAACCGCCCATGCATTTCCCGCCTCCCGTGCGTGGCACAGTGTGCTCCGCCCATGGAATCGGATCCCAGGTCCAGCGAAGCTTGCCTGTGCGGACATCGAATGCTCGAACAATGCCGCGTCCGGTGTCCACTCGCCAGTTGTCTGCGATTGACGAACCGACAATGACCAGGTCGCGATAAATCGCCGGCGGAGAAGTCACCTGATACCCGCCGGTCCACACCGTCTGCGTAGCGGCGTCTCGGTTGAGATCGATAGTGCCGCCCGCACCAAAGTCGCTGCAGGGTTTTCCCGTCCCGCCATCCAGCGCAATCAATCGCGCATCCAGCGTGCCCATGAAAATACGAAGGGCACAGGGCTCCCCGGATTTCTTCTTGGGATCATGCCAGGCCGACACGCCTCGCGAAGTGACTTCTGAATAATCCCTGTCCAGATTCACCTTCGGGTCGTATTCCCACAACCTCGCGCCCGTTGCCGGATCCAGAGCAATCACGTGGTTGTAGGGCGTGCTCAGAAAAAGCTTTCCATCTGCCACAATCGGCGTAGCCTCGAACGCGGCCTTGCGTTTTAGCTTTGTCGGCTGATCGTTTGCCCCGGTGCGAAAACTCCACGCCACCTTGAGACTGCTTACATTGCTTCGGTTGATCTGCGGCTCCGGCGAGTAGCGCGTGCCGCCGGCATCGCCCCCGTACGTAGACCAGCCGGTCCGTTCAGGACCGTTTGATGCGCTTTGAGCACATAACCCCGCGCCAAGGGTGAGAACAACACTCAAAGAAAGAGTCCAGGGGAAACATTTCCTCATGGTGGCTAAGATATCGGGAGATCGCTGAGACGGCAACCGGGACGCTCTACTTGCTGTAGACCAGCTCTTCCTTGCTAGGCTGTGCCGTCCTTGACGCCAGATAGATCGACAGCACCGTAATGTCATCCGTCTGCCCGAAATGTTTGGCGGTCTGCGCAATGTAGCGCGCTGACTCGTTGCTCACCTGCTGTGTGCGCTCGAATCCAAAAAGCTCACCCTCCGCGTTCTGAGCCTCCACCACTCCATCGGAGAGAAATACCAGCCGATCCCCACGATTGAGGTGAAACGTCGTCTGCTCGTACTGCGATTCGGCGATAACGCCCAGCGGCAAACTCGGTACAAGTTGCATCTCTCGGCCATCACGATATGGATTCAGATGTCCCGCATTGGCGATGGTGGTCGTCCCGTCGGGATATACCCGCGCGCACAGGCATGTCGCATAACAAGGCGCACAGTCCAGTTCCTTCACCGCCGTGCCCGGCGAAGCTACTGCGCCGATCAGTACGTGATTGAGATGCTTCAGCACTGTCGCCGGATCGTGCGACAGTTCGTTGCGCAGTGCGCCCACCAGCGTGCTCGAGTTCATTGCGGCCTGCAGTCCCTTGCCGCTTACGTCCCCCACCACAATCAGCAGCGAGTCATCCTTCAACGGAAGAACCTGGAAGAAATCGCCGCCCACTCCGTTCACGGGCAGATATGCGCTCTCCAGCATGAAGTTCTTGTTCGATGGCAACTGCGTGGGAATCAGCAGCGCCTGCACGCTTCTCGCCGCCGAAATCTCAGCCGCCGAGCGCTGCTCCTCCTGGCTGATTCGTACAAAGCGATACAGAATCACCGCAATCAAGCTTCCCAGAAAAACCGTGAACGCCAGCGTGCTGGTTCCAAACTCGATCGGCCCCAGATAAAAACGATGCGACCCAAAATGCTCCGGAATCCAGTGCCGGCTCGCCCCGAAATCCAGCACCGTATCTACCGAATCGGCTGTGGCGGCCAGAAAGAACGGCACCAGCATGACGCCTGCCTCGCTCTTGCCGCGCCGCCACGCCTTGTAGAGCAACACGCACACCAGACCGCAGAACAGCACCTCGGCCGCTACCGACAGAATCTGGTAGAGCAGCACCATGCGCGTGAAATAAACCAGGGGCGTCACCAGCACGCCAATCTGCACTCCCCGAATCAGCCGCCGCGCCTTGCTCTCCGTGAAATAGAGAACAAACTCCAGCGTCACCGCCATGAAGATCCGGCCCGCAAACAGCATGAAGATCCGGTACACCCATAGCGGCGTCAGCGCCATCCCGTACAGCGCATCTCCCATCCCGCTTGCCGCAACTGAGGCGCACAGTAACGCCAGCCACAGGTATTCCGGATGGTGGCGCTGCGCAAGATAAAGAAATCCCCCCAGCCCCGCTACGCACAGGAACAGAAACGCCACCACCGCATTCGAAATGACCGACTCATCCCACTGGTGTCCGACCGCCAGCGAAAGCCTCTCTGCCATTTCGCCAGAGCTCCCCAGTTCCGCCTTGCGCAGAATTCCCCGGCTGATCTGGGTATCCGGCCCAGCCCACGTCCGCACTGCGATCACCGTCGGCCCCGAACTCGCCGTCGATATCTGCATCATGATCGGAGGCGACTGGTATTCCGAAGGGCTCTCCGCCATGCCACGCGTGTGACCCGACTCGATCCCATTCACATACGCTGAAAGTTGCCCGACAGTATTGCTCGTCAGCAGCAGAGAAAGCGGCTGCCCCCCAGCCAGGTTGCTGAACTGCGCGACCTGCTGCGGCTGAAGCTTCAACCGGTACCATGCGTACCCGGTGTACGTGTCGTAGCCTTGCTCCGCGAGAGATTGGCTGATATTGACGACCGGCCAGCTCGAGTCATCAAACGATGGGTCCGACCACAACGGATCGTCACCAGTGTGGAATCGCCACTGGCCATCGAGAAATGCAACCGTGCGGATTCCGGAATTCGCCCCGTTCGACGTTGATGTTGATGTCGCACCAGAAACGGATGGGGCATTTGCGCCCGAGAGCCGCCGGGGTACTCTGCTGCGCCACGGCCCCGGTCAGACCACACAGCGCCGCGACCGCCATCCAGCAGAGCGCTCGCAGAAAGGGTCTACCCGCCGCTTGGAAAAGGATGCGCATGCGATTCAATCAAAATTAGAGCACGAGGGAGCCATCCAGCCCGAACCGATCCGCACCCGAAGATACAGAACGGCCTCGTACCCGGCCTCTCAGGCAGTTACGCGTTTGGAACCGGGCTGGTTCCTTTTATCGGCGCGCCCGGACCGCCTCTTTTGCCTCGGCAGGTCCGGTCGCCGGTATCTCGGGAACCTCAACCTTGGCTGACTGCCCGATGCCCAGCTTCTTGCGCACCTCGCCGTCCATCTTCGCGAAGATGTCCTTGTTCTCTTTCAGAAAATTCCGCGTGTTCTCGCGTCCCTGTCCGATGCGCTCGCCTGAATAGCTGTACCAGGCTCCCGACTTCTCCACGATGTTGTGCGCCACTGCAAGGTCAAGCACATCGCCTTCGCGGCTGATCCCCTCGCCATAAAGAATGTCGAATTCGGCCTCGCGGAACGGCGCCGCAACCTTGTTCTTCACAATCTTTACTTTGGTCCGGTTGCCCACCACGACGTCGCCTTCCTTGATCGCCGCGATGCGCCGGATATCTACGCGTACTGACGAATAGAACTTCAACGCGCGTCCGCCCGTCGTAGTCTCGGGATTCCCGAACATGACGCCAATCTTCTCGCGGATCTGGTTGATGAAGACCAGTGACGTCCTCGACTTTGAAACTGTGCCGGTCAGCTTCCGCAATGCCTGCGACATCAAGCGCGCCTGCAGACCCACATGCGAGTCACCCATTTCGCCGTCCAGTTCGGCCTTCGGAACCAGGGCTGCTACCGAATCCACCACCAGCACATCGATAGCCCCCGATCGAACCAGCGCCTCTGTAATCTCCAGCGCCTGCTCGCCCGAATCCGGCTGCGACACCAGCAGGTTGTCTACATCCACCCCCAGCCTCTTCGCGTAGCTCGGATCGAGCGCGTGTTCCGCGTCCACAAAGGCTGCGAGCCCACCGTTGCGCTGCGCCTCCGCAATCACTTGTAATGTAATCGTCGTCTTGCCGGAAGACTCCGGCCCAAAAACCTCGATCACGCGGCCCCGGGGAAACCCGCCCACACCCAGCGCTCCATCAAAACTGATCGATCCCGTCGAGATCACAGAAATCGGCAGCAGCGCCTCCCGCGAACCCAGACGAACGATGGACCCCTTTCCAAACTGCTTTTCGATCTGTGAAAGAGCTAATTCAACGGCTTTAGCGCGCTCATCGGCGACTGGCATGGTGTTTCTCCTCTAGGAATACTCGCCCTGCGCGCCTTGTTGGGAATGAGAAAACACGCGGCGGATACTGCATTTCGAAGGGATTGTAGCAGTTTGCGACACGCAATTGACACTGAAAAAGCGAAGAAAAGGTGAATATTCAGGCACCCCTGTATCCGCCATCACGAACTGTGAGGAAAAGCCGGTACATAACACCTGATTTTGCAGAAACCACCCGCTACACCCCTACGCTATTCCCTACTCCCTGGTCCCTAGTCCCTAGTCCCTGTTCCCTAGTCCCTGGTCCCTACTCCCTGGTCCCTAGTCCCCGTCCCTGTTCCCTGTCCCTAGTCCCTGGTCCCTGTTCCTAAACCACGTACGCTCCGACCCGCGTCTCCTTCTGGGTCAGTGCATCGCAGGCCCGGTCCAGCTCCTCATACGCCGCGTCGTGATCTTTCCGAAATGCGCGGAACGCCGCTTCGCTCGCCCATCGATCCACCGTCAGATACGAACCGGACACATACGCATCGCGCATCAACTCTGTGCCCAGATACTCATCCGACTTGCGAAATAGCTGTGCCCAATTCCCTTCCGGCCCGTATGCAGCCTCGAAAGCGGCAATCTTCTCCTCGGCAATCTCAAACTGCCACACCACAACAAACATGCGTCCCTCTGTGCTTCTTCCTCCATCCTAGCTCAAACAAGATCTTTACCCGCTGGTGGGCTGACCGCTTGCGCGCATGCGGCATCCTGCTCCCCTCAGCGTCTTTCTCCGTTCGAAGCTGGACATTTCGCACCCCACTGTAAGATTTCTCCCCTTCCTTCGTCAGCATGTGCAAGAGAGGGCGAAACGCCCGAAGAGGAGAAAAGACATGAAACTGAAAAATGACAAGAAAGTTCCGAACCACAAATGCGCGTGTACCCCCGGCGCCTGCCGATGCGGAAACGGCGTCTGTGCCTGCCCGCCGCCCTGCGCTTGTTCCGACTGCACCTGCCCCACGGTCCAACGCGCGTAGACTACTTGCCTGGCAGTGGTGACCGCCGAGGCCCCTCTGCCAGGCCATAACAAATCAAGGAGTGACCTTGTCCGCGCAAACGGCCACAACCCGCGACACCGCAGCGCGCCTTGCAGAATCACACTCGCGATTCCTCGGTTTTCTGCGTGCTCGCGTCGGCGACCCTGAAACTGCCGAAGACATCCTTCAGGCCGCCTACCTCAAAGCCATCCAGCACGGATCGGATCTGCGAGACACCGAGAGCTCCGTCGCCTGGTTCTACCGCATTCTTCGCAATGCCATCATCGATCACTACCGGCAACGCGCCACTCACGCCCGGGCCATGGACCACGCACTCGCCGAGTGGACGGAAGATTACGAGCCCGAACTGCAAGCACAGACCTGTGCCTGCATCCGCGAAGTAGTCCGCGATCTAAAGCCGGAATACCGCGACGCCATCGAGCAAATCGACCTGGCCGGTGCGTCGATCGATTCCTTCGCCTCAGCCCAGCACACCACCAGCAACAACGCCTACGTTCGCCTTCATCGTGCCCGAAAGCCAGTCGCCCGAAGACTCACAGAAGTGTGCGGCACCTGTTCAACTCACAAATGCATCGACTGCACCTGCAAGCATCCGGTGGCGCAATGAAGCCTGCGTGCGTTGACAGATCCACTCATCATCTCCGGATGTCACGTCCGCGGCTTTTGCGTTGACGGCACTCCATTTCTTGTCAACCTTCAATTGAAATTTCATCCCCGAGTCCAAACCAAGTGTCACAAAAACTCTCCAAACCATCCCGGCTCGCTTTACAACTCAGAAAGATGTTCAACAGCGCACAGAAACCAATCCTTCCCCGCACCTTGGTGCTGCTTTCGGTGATGTTCTGCGTTCACCTGCCTGCGCGCCCGCAAGCGTCACCTGCCCTTTCCGGCGGATCGATCGAGTTCCTCACGCTTCACAGCAAGATCTTTGCAAACACGCGAACCATCCGTGTCTGGCTTCCTCCCGACTACGCGAGCCCGGCCTCCGCGTCGCGCAAATATCCCGTCTTCTACTTCACCGATGGGATCGCGGTCTTTCACGGCCGGCAGCTTGATCGCATTGCGGCTCAACTCATCGCCGCGGGCAAGATCGCGCCCACTATCTTCGTCGGCATCGACAACGGCGGCTCCACTCGCGAATCCAAAAACCCTGGAACGGATCGCGCCAACGAATACCTCCCTTTTCCGGACCAATTCCTCACACCACCTCTCCCCGACCCGAAGGGAAAACTATTCCCCGACTTCTTCACGCATGAAGTTCGACCGCTGGTCGAATCTCACTATCGAGTCGCCGGCGACATTGGCATCGCAGGTTCTTCCTATGGCGCTGCGATTGCACTTTACACGGTGCTGCAGAATCCAGCCGGCTACCGTTGGCTGCTCCTGGAAAGTCCTTCCCTCTATATCGATAATGATCGACTGCTGCGTCTCACGGAACACCAGAAGCGCTGGCCTTCGCGCATCTACATCGGAGCCGGCACCGATGAAGGAGAGGGAGATGCCAAACAGGAAATGGTGAACGACGTGAACCGCCTCACTCGCGCCATTCAGAATCGAAGCGACTCATGCACGCTCATCGTACCGGGAGCTCAGCATAATGAAGACGCGTGGCGCAGCCGCCTGCCACGCGCGCTGGAATTCCTTCTTGGCGGGTCACCCTGCCCCTCGTCCCAGCCCGGTGCCGTGTCCGCACCGAACCGATAGCTATCTCGATATGCAATGTTGTGATTGCACGTTCGTATGCCCGAACGAGCCTTCCCTATCCCTGCCTTACCCGCAACCGCAACTCCGCGCCAGGACTTCCGCAAAGTGCAGTGCCTGCTTGTGCCCGAGTTGCTGAATCTGTTCACGGCAACTGAATCCGTCCGCCACCACAATCGTCATCGGCCCAGCCGACTCCACCGCCGGCATCAATCCGTCGTTGGCAATCGCCTTCGAGACCTCAAACTTTTCTGCCTCGAACCCGAACGGCCCCGCCATCCCGCAGCACCCGGCCTTGATCGACTCCACATTCGCGCCTGCCTTTCGCAGCAGCGCAATCTCGTTCGCCGGCCCGCCGAAGACCGCCTTGTGATGACAGTGCCCGTGTACGAGGATGTGCGCCCCCTCCACTCGCCAGGGCACCCAATCCGGCGCATTCGCCGCCAGCCAGTCCGCCAGCAACCACACCTGCTCGCTCAGTTTCCGCGCCCGCTCATCCTTCGGGAAAAACTCCAGAAGCTCATCCTTGAACACGCTCGCGCAACTCGGCTCCAGAAAAATGAACGGCATGCCTGCGTTCGACTCGCGCCGCCATGCGATCGAGCACCCGCGAAAGATAAGCGCGTGCGTGATCGAGAAATCCAAAATCGTAGAGCGGGCGGCCGCAGCAGAGGTGCTCCGTCGGGGCGTCCACAACAAAGCCGCTATCGATCAGCACTTTCTCAGCGGCCAGGAGTGTCTGCGGGTGGTAGTAGTTGTTCCACGTATCGGGCCATAGCAGCACCGTCCGATCGGTGAGCTGCGTCTCGGATTTCGCGCGAATCGCTTTCTGCACGGCACGCTGTTCTTGAAATGACTGAACCGCAAGTTTCGGCAACACGCGTTCCTGCGCAACTCCCGCAATCCGTTTCGCCACCGAGCTCGTCAACGGCCCTCGTAAGAATCGCGTTCGTCAATCCCGGCGCAATCGACCCCGCGCGCGCCAGCTTGTCCGCAAATCCAAACACATAATGCCGCAGAGGATGCATTCTTCCCCTTGTAGTGCTGCGCCAGGAACTCCGCCTTGTACGCAGCCATGTCCACCTGCACCGGGCACTCCGTCTTGCAGGCCTTGCAGCTCAGGCACAAATCGAGCGCCTCATGCACCGCTTCGTCTCCAAATCCCTCCGACTGCAACGATCCCGCCAGCATCTCCCACAGCAGGTGCGCGCGCCCGCGCGTCGAGTGTTTCTCTTCGCCGGTCGCGCGATAGCTCGGACACATCACGCCGCTGTCCGTCTTGCGGCACGCGCCCACGCCCACGCATCGCTCCGTCGCCCGCTCCATCGACCCGCCATCTTTCGCAAACGCAAAATGCGGTGTGAATTCAACAGCAGGCTCTCCCACCGCGCCTTCTTCCTGGCGCGGCCCTGCCGAAGGCGGTTGGCCCCACCGCAAGTGGCCCTTCCGCAGGTTCTCAATCGGATCGTAGACCCGCACCGCATCCATCAGCTTTCCCGGATTCATCCGGTTATCCGGATCCCACAGCATCTTGAATTCCCGGAACGCCTCCATCAGCTCCGGCCCGAACATCTTCGGCAGCAGCGCCGCCCTGGCCTGCCCATCGCCATGCTCGCCGCTCAACGATCCGCCATACTTCAACACCACGTCCGTCCGCGCGATCCAGGAACTCGCTGAAGTCGCGCAGCCCTTTTTCCGTTCGCGAGTCGAAGTTCACGCGCATGTGCACGCAGCCCTGCCCGTAATGCCCGTAGAGCGGCGTGCTGTATCCGTACTCGCCCATCAACGCGAGAATCTCGCGCAAATATGCGCCCAGCTTCTCAGGCGGCACCGCGGAATCTTCCCACCCTTCAAACCGATCCGGCTCGCCCGGCACAAACACCACCGCGCCCAGCGCCGACTCCCGCACGTACCACACGCTCTCCGCTTCTTCCGGCGTAGCAGATGTGTGCAATCGGCTGAACAGGCCACGCACTGCGAGGCTTCGCGCAATCGTTTCGCGCCTTCGCCTGCGCTTCCTCTGCAGACCATGCCCCCATCTCCACCAGCAGAAAATTCTCCCCCGGCGGCAGCTTCTGCAGCTGCGCCGATGCCAGCCCTTTCCGCTGCATGAATTCAACCAGCATGTGATCGAACCCCTCGAGCCCGATCGGCCCGTGCTCCAGCGCCAGCCGGCACCGCATCAGCCGCCGCAAACGGATCGTCAAACGCCAGCACCGTCAGCACTCGGTGTGGCGGGCTTGCCGTCAGGTTCAGCGTCGCTTACAGCACAGTCGCGCACGTCCCCTCCGTCCCCACCAGCGCCCGCGCCACATTGAAGCCGTTCTCCGGCAGAAGCTCATCCAGGTTGTATCCCGAAACGCGCCGCGGAATTCGCGGAAACTTCTCCCGCACCAGCTCGGCGTAACGATCGCGGATCCCCTTCAGCCCTGCATAAATCTCGCCACGCCGCCCGCCTTCGCGAATGATCCTCTCCAGCTCTGCATCGCTCGTCCGCCCCACGGTCATGCGCGTCCCGTCGTAGAGAACCACGTCCATGCTCTCTACGTTGTCCACGACCTTCCCGGCCATGCAGCCCATGCACGCCGCAACTGTTGTTGCCGATCATCCCGCCGAGCGTGCAGCGAGAGTGCGTCGCCGGATCCGGCCCGTACGTCAGGTGAAATTTCTCTGCCGCATCGCGCAACCGGTCCAGCACGATCCCCGGTTCCACCACTGCGAGCTTCGCCGCAGCATCGATTGACCCAAGCCCGTTCATGTATCGCGAAAAATCAAACACCACCGCTACATTCGCGCACTGCCCCGCCAGGCTGGTGCCTCCCCCGCGCGGCAGCACCGCCGCTTGAACGGCTCGGCATTCCGCCAAAGCCATCTCCACATCCGCCGCATCGCGCGGCAGAATCACCCCGATCGGCACCTGCCTGTAGTTCGAAGCATCGGTCGCATAAAGCGCGCGTGACGCAGCGTCAAACAGCACATCGCCGCGCAGCCTCGCTTTCAGCCGCGCCTCCAGCTCCCGATGCGCACTGAACTGCTCATGATCAAGTCTGGGTTGATCGAGAATCTTGAAGATGTCCACGCAGGAATGTTAGCGCGTACCACAAGCTTCCACCGCTCCAAAAGAGAAGCCGGCCAAAGCACGAAGCGTCAGGGCACGACTTCAAGTCGTGCCGATCAATGCCTGTGTTTCATTTCTGCGCGGGCTTTAGCCCGCGAGCGGGGTGGTCTCCCATTGACGGAGCTGCGTCGAATGCATGCCGCCCGGCCGGACAGGCGAATTCAACGCGTCGGCCACTCCTCCACCACGATGCCCAGATCATTCAGCTGCTGAATCGCCGTCTCCACATTCCTGCGGATCCCGGCTCGATCCTTCGCCGCTGCTCCGGGCAACTCGGCCACCGCTACCACGCGTCCATATCGCCACGCCCCCTGGGGAAGAGCGACCACCGCATCCGCCAGGTCGCGCGGCCGAATATGGATCTCCTGCCGCCGCGCTGCCTCGGGCCTCAACATCGTTCCTTTGCCTATTTCGCTCGAATTCGCGTCCGCCTGAATGACGCGCAGCGTGATCGTGTCCGGCCCCACCGCGAGAAATGGATTCGACCATGCCGACGGGTCGTGCACATCCACATACATGCTCTTCGTCGGAAGAGGAATCTTTGCCAGCTCGGCCCGCTGCCCTTCCCGCGCCGCGGCCCGCGCCTGCGCAGCCGCCTGGGCTTTTTGTTCTGCATTTACGGCGTTCTTGGCTACGCCCACAACCGCCTGTTCTTCGTTATGACAAGCGATCAGCGCAACAGTCAGAAGCCCGGCGATCGCCGCGAGGCGGGCTGGTTTTATATGGGGGATCACTCTTCAAGAATATCAGCCGGCGAACCGCGAAGCCTCGCCCGGCAACCAGCACCGTCAACCCGCTATTCGCCCATTACCAAATAGGCTGACCCGCTAACTGCTTTAATCGAAAAGCCTGCGGACCACCCTCACTGGCCCTTCCACTCCGGCCGCCGCTTCTCCAGAAACGCCCTCGTCCCTTCGCGCTTGTCCGCCGTATCGCACAATTTGCCGAAGTACTCCGCCTCTCGCAACAACGCGAGATCCAGCGGCAGATCCAACCCCTCATCCACCAACTGAATCGCGTCGGCAATCGCCAGCGGAGCCTGCGCTGCAATCTCCTGTGCCAGCGCCTCGCCTCGCTGCATCAGCTCAGCCCCAGGCACAACCTCATCCACCAATCCGATGCGTAGGGCCTCGGCCGCATGGATCGTCGCCCCCGTCAGCAGCAGCTTCAGCGCCGCACCGCGTCCCACCAGTCGAGGCAGCCGCTGTGATCCGCCGTAGCCGGGAACCACCCCCAGCTTGACCTCGGGCTGTCCAAACTTCGCATCGTCGCCCGCAAGGCGTAGCGTGCAGGCCATTGCCAGCTCGCACCCGCCGCCCAGGGCAAATCCTCGAACGCATGCGATCACCGGTTTACCCAGCGTCTCGATTTTGCGAAACACTGCCTGCCCCCGCAGTGCGAAAGCCTTCCCCTCTCCAGGCCCGACCCCATCCAGTTCACGAATATCCGCTCCCGCGGCGAACGCCCGCTCCCCCTCGCCCGTCAGCAGCACCACCCTCACCTCGCCGTCTGCTGCCAACTCGTCAAACGCCGAATCCAGTTCCTCGAACGTCGCCGCGTTCAGAGCATTCAGCACCTTGGGCCGGTCCAGCACAACCGTGGCTACCGCCCCGCGTTTCTCCACTCGGATGTTCTCGTAATTCATAACGACCACGAGCCTAGCAGAACGCCTGACCATCCGTGATGACGCTATGCCGTCGCGGACCTCGGCCCGACTCGTCTCGAAGAATCGGTTCAGGATCAAGATCCGGCGTCTGAACAAAAGAAAAAGGGCGGCGCCTTTGCGGCCCGCCCTCGAAAATCTCTTGCCAGAGATGTACAAGCTAACTATTTCAGGAGGCAGTCTTAGAGTAGCCCCGGTCTGGGTTGGCGTCTTGAACCCTTCGGACTACCCCGGCATCCACCAATGGTTGGAGATTTTTCCAAACAATTAAAAGGACTTATCCCGAATGCGCGCTCAAGGGTCATAATCGAATTAACGATCCGCCAGCATTCTGGAAAAGGCTGATTTGCCGCGACCTGAACCGAATTCGAACCCTGTCCCCATCCGCCCGAAAACTCACCGGACGAAATTCTCATTCCATCAGATACTTGCCGCTCTCCTCTTTATATGCGTCGCCTCTGCCGCTGCCCTCGAACCCGCCACCCCTCTGGCCGGATACGCCCGCCAGTCCTGGGTCATGGAAAACGGGCTTCCGCAAAACACGGTTCAGGCTCTCGCGCAAACCCGCGATGGCTTCATCTGGCTCGGTACTGAGGTCGGTCTTGTCCGCTTCGATGGCAACAGCTTCGTCATCTTCGATCAAAATTCGAAACCAGCTTTGCCCGGAAGCGATGTTCAATGCCTCCTTGCCACTCCGGATGGTGCACTCTGGATCGGCACCACGGACGGCCTCGCCCAGCTCCGAAACGGCGCCATCTCCGTCTTCACCACCGCCGACGGCCTGCCTTCCAACTCCATTCGTTCGCTCCTCCCCGGTTCAGAAGGACAGATCATCGTTTCGACCACAGGCGGCGATGTCTCCTACCAGCTGGGCCGCTTCCAGCGCATCATGTATCAACGGATCGCAGGCCCGCAGGTGATTCTCAACTCCGCTCTGTCCGATGGCTCGGAAGCGGTCATCAACCGGAGCCAGTTCATCCTGACGCGCAAGGGCCACACGCCGCAGACCTTCACCGTCGGCCACGAACTCCCCGGCAGCCGAATCCAGTCCGCCCTTCCCGATATCTCCGGCGCCCTCTGGATCGGCACCAACGCCGGCCTCGTCCGCTACGCCTCCGGCAAGATCGACAGCTTCCCCCTCACTGACCCACTCGGGACCGCCTCCATCCTCGCGATCCTCGAAGACCATGAGGGCAATCTCTGGATCGGCACGGAAACCGGAGGTCTCCACATCCTCCGCGACGAGCGCTTTCGCATCCTCGGCACCCGCGACGGCCTCTCCTCCGACGCCACCACCACCGTCGTCGAAGACACCACGGGCACACTGTGGGTAGGAACCAGCGGCTACGGTCTCAACGCTGTCACCCGCTCCGGCTCTGCGATCGGCAAAATCAAAACCTTCACCGTCCGCGACGGCCTCACCAGCGATATCATCCTCTCCCTTGCCTCCGCTGCGGATGGCAACATCTGGGTCGGCACGCCCGACGGTCTCAACTGGATCCGTCACGGCGCCATCACCGCATTCACCACGGCCGACGGCCTTCCCGACGACTTCATCCGCTCCCTGCACGTCGATCCCGACGGCTCTATCTGGATCGGCACCCGCCGCGGCCTCGCCCACCTGAACGCCTCCGGCCCCGCTCTGCATATCGACACATTCACGCAGTCCACCGGCCTCGCCAGCGATCTCGTCGGCGCCATGGCACGCGACACAAATGGCAACCTCTGGGTTGCGACGCTTGCCGGTCTCTCTCGCCTGTCCGCTGACGCGAAACCCGGGGTCCCCGGCGACAGGTCTTCCTCGCTCGTGGGGACGCCCGCCATCGCCAACTTCACCGCGGCCAACGGCCTCTCCAGCAACGTCATTACCGCCCTGCTCCCCCAGCCTCAGGGCGCAATGCTCATCGGCACCCAGGATCATGGCTGGCTGGAGTGGAACGGGAAGGTCTTCTCGCTGCCTTCCGAGCCGGCAGCCCGTTCAGCTTCGATTCACGCCATTCTCGATGACCGCCCTTACTACCACCTCTGGTTTGCCACCGGTGACGGCATCGCCCGGTGCGGCCTCCATACGGCTACGTACGGTTCGCACATCGCCGATTGCGCGCCCTGGCTCACCTTCGGCCCCGCAGACGGCCTTCGATCACGGCAGATGGCCACCAATAGCCATCCTTCCGCATGGCGCTCCCGCGACGGTCTCCTCTGGTTCGCTACTCCCAAAGGCCTGGTCGTAGTCGATCCCGCTCACTTCCCCGTCAACGGCGTTCCGCCACCCGTCGCCCTCGTCCGCTTCGCGGTCGACGATATTGACCAGCCGCTCAGCGACAATTCGCTCGCCGTACCAGCGGGCCACAACCACTTCCAGTTCGACTACGCGGGCCTCAGCTTCACTGCTCCCCAAAAGGTTCGTTATCGCTACATGCTTGAAGGCTTCGATCATCAGTGGACCGAAGCCGGCGCGCGCCGCTCCGCCTACTACACCAACATCCCCCCCGGCCATTACACCTTCCGAATACAGGCGGCGAACAATGACGGCGATTGGAATCTTGACGGCGCGTCCCTGTCGTTCCAGCTTCGTCCGCACTTCTACCAGACCATCTGGTTCTACCTCCTTCTCGTCGCCTTCGCCGCCGGTCTCGTCTTTCTCGCCTTCCGTCTGCGTCTCCTCCGCGCCGAGCGCGAATTCCGCGCTGTCCTCGCTGAGCGCAACCGCATCGCCCGCGAGGTGCACGACACGCTCGCCCAGGGCTATGTCGGCGTCTCCGTGCAGCTTGAAGTGCTCTCCGAACTGCTGCGCAACAAAAAGAATGATGCCGCTATCCGTCATCTCGACACCGCGCGTCAGCACGTCCGCGAAGGCCTCGCCGAAGCTCGTCAGTCCATCTGGGCCCTTCGCTCGCAGGACAGCGACGAGAATACTTTGCCTGTGAAACTGCGCCGCGCCACCGAGCAGGCCAACTCGCATAACCTCGAGGCAAGTTTCAGCCTTTACGGCGCCTACCGCCCGGTGCCTCCGGGAATGGAACGCGAAATCCTTCGTGTCGGCCAGGAAGCCATCCATAATGTGAAGAAGCACGCAGGAGCGAAACACTTATCCGTAAAGCTCGAATACGGACCTGCCGAAGTCGCGCTCATCGTACGGGATGATGGACGCGGCTTCGAAACCAGCAACGGCACGGGACCATCTTCGGGCCACTACGGACTGACGGGTATGCGCGAACGCGCTGACACCATCGGCGCTACCCTCGAGGTGACCAGCGAAACCGGAGTGGGCACCACCGTCCAACTGCATGTAACCACACCCAAAGAATCTAGAGCCCAGCAAACAGTAGAAAGATCGGGGGAAGAATGACGTCGCTTGAATCCATACGCGTTCTCGTCGTCGAGGATCATCACGTGGTCCGCCAGGGACTCGTGGCGCTCCTCAATGTCGTGGATGGCATCGAGGTCGTCGGCGAGGCTGCCGATGGCGTTGACGCCATCGCTCAGTTCCGCAAGTGCCAACCCAACATAACCCTCATCGACTTGCGCATGCCACGGCTCTCCGGTGTTGAAGTCATCGAGCGCATTCGCATGGAATCTCCCCAGGCACGCTTCATCGTCCTCACTACCTACGACGGCGACGAAGATATCTATCGCGCCCTCCAGGCCGGGGCAAGGGCGTACCTCCTCAAGGGCATGACCACCGATGATCTCGTCTCCACCATCCGCGCCGTTCATGCCGGAAAATCCCACATCCCTCCCGCCGTCGCACAGCGCCTCGCCGAGCGCATGGGCACCGAGGAACTCACTCCCCGCGAATTCGACGTCCTCGAGCAGATCGTCCACGGGCTCAGCAACAAGGAAATCGCAAGCTTCCTCGACATTTCCGAAGCCACGGTGAAAACCCACATCAATAGCCTGCTCGGCAAGCTCGGCGTCACCGATCGCACCCAGGCCGCCACCGCCGCCATCCAGCGCGGCATCGTTCCCCTTGAATCTTTGAGAAAGCAGAAGCCGTAGAATCTCCAAGGAACCCGCATCGATGATTTACGCAAAACATCTCGTTCTCGCAATTTCGTTGTCCGCACTCTTTGCCTTGTCCACGTGCGCCCCCACCGCTGCCGCGCAAAGCTCCGCCTGGCATCAGGCCACCAGCTCCGAACTCGCCTCGCTGTTGCCCGCCCGCGCTCCCGTCATCAAGGAGCACATCGAAACCGAGATGCGCACCGCCAGCGGCATCGTTGACGGAAAGGGCCGCTACATCGCCGGCGTCGTCCTCATCACCGCCGGATACAGCGCCGAGGGCAAGTACTCCCACTACCTCGTCGTGCAATCGCCCATCAAAATCGGCGGAGTCGAACTCAAGCCCGGCGACTACGTCCTCGGCTTCACGCACACCGGCGACGTCCTCAACGTTCACTTTAACGAGGCAGCGACCGGCAACCAGGTCGGCACCACCGACGCCCGCATCATGCAGGGAAATCGCACCGTCACCCAGCTTCAGATCTGGCCGCCGTCATCCAAAGCTGTCTTCCAGATCGGCCGCTTCGCGATACCCTACGAACTCACTGAAAAATAATCGCAAGCCCCGTCGAAATCCCCGTTTCGCAACAAGAGCCGCGGCTTTAGCCAGCCCGCAAACGGACCGAAATGAGTGTTGGGCTTTAGCCCGCCTCCCAACGAATCACACCGAAAAATCCCAATCTCGTGTCACAATCGAACACAACCCACGATCAAGGATTTCACCATGTCCTGGTATGTGCTCGCCTGGCAACGCGCCACCGATTTCAGCGGCCGATCGCGCCGCAAGGAATATTGGTACTTCAACCTGTTCAACGGCATCATCTTCGTTTTCCTGTTTCTGTTTGCTGTGCCGTTCGACAAACACGAAAAACCTGCCATGTTCCCGTTGGGCCTGATGTTCGTGTACTCGCTCATCGTGCTCGTTCCTTCACTCTCCGTCATCATCCGCCGCCTCCACGACATCGGCAAAAGCGGCTGGTGGTACTTCATCAGCTTCATCCCCCTGATCGGCGGCGTCGTCCTCTTCGTCTTTACCCTCCTCGACAGCGAACCCTCGCCAAACCAATGGGGACTCGACCCGAAAGCATCGGAGCGGGTAATGGTCCCGCCCTACGCCATGCCCCGCTAGCCCTCGGCTCGAGCCCTCGACTGGAGCCCTCGACAGATTTCCCGCTGGCCGGGGATATACACCTCCAGCGCAGGGAATAGTCATTGCCCGCAAACAAGAAAGGCCCGCGCCTGGCGGGCCTTTCTTGCTTGCGGCGGGGAGGGCTACTTTTGTGCTGTCAGCACGGCCTTCTGTCCCGCAGGGTTTACCTGCGCGTTCAGGAAGTTTGCCAGATCGTCTACATCCTGTTGAGTGCCGGACATCGGAGGCATGAACTTGCGGTACGGCGAGTCTGGCTTGTTCTCGTGCAGCATCACGATGAAGTTGCGAATATTCGTAAGATCCCGCCCCTGCAGAAGCTCGGCGAGCGGACGATAGCCGTTGAGTGTATGGCATGATCCGCACTCGCCGCGGAAAATCGCCTCGCCCCGCGAATAGCTGGTGTCAGATCCCTTCCACACCCATTCCGAATGCGCCAGGTAACCATCCGCATTGATCCTGGTGACATTGGGCACTCGCACACCGTTCGAGTACATCCATCGCCCGATCACATATGGCTTGCGGAGCATTTCGCGCGAGTACTCGCCGGCGCCCGTCGCCATCAGCGCCAGCAGCAGCACCGCCATCGCGTGCGCCAGGTTGAACTCCAATGGATTGCGATAGGCAAGAAAGTATGCCACGCCAATAATCGTCGCCGACGTGACAATGATGATTAGCGCCATCCGCGTCACCGTCGAAAACGTCCCCGAGTTGATGGTGTCAATCCCCAGCGTCAGCAGCGCCTTTTGCGAAGCAGGAACCATCGCGTAGTACCAGATCATCAGGAACGGCATCGCCACAAACGACGGCACCAGCCACTTTACGCTCCACTGCACCTTGCTGGTCTTCAGTTCCGGATGCTTCTCGCCATCGATCCGGCTTGCGGTTATCAGCGCCCAGATACCGGCCAGCGAAGCGCACACGCAGGTGCGGAGCAACAGGCTCGGCCAATACGTCGGATTGAAAAATGCATTCCAGAACTTGCTCGCCTCATGCCCCGTACCGGCCACTCCGATCCACGTGTCGCCGGGCGTCAGCATGAACGACAGAATGCCGTTGATGATCACCAGCGTCGCCACCGACGCGCCTGCATATACCCAGCCCACCGTCAGGTGCAGCTTCTCATCCACGCGATTCCAGGTGTAGTAGTAGACCGCGATGGTGGTCAGCTCGATGAGGAAGAACACCCACTCCATCGCCCAGCCGAAGACGAAATTATGAATCAGCGTACTCGTCGCCTCGGGATGCGTCAGCCCGATCGCAAACCAGATTCCAACACCGGAAACGGTCCCGAATACCGCCGTCAGCACCAGGAAGAACTTCGAGTGGCTCGCCAGCTGCTTCATCCACTCCGCGCGCAGGTGACCATCCTTCATCCGCTGCGCCTTGCGCTCCGCCAGCGGCAGATAGAACCCGCCACCCACTGCAAACTGCGAAATCATGACGTGGAAGATGGCGATCAGTCCGATCATCCACCCCGACCCTAAATAGGGAATGTCCCAAAACGGATAATTCATTTTTCGAGCTCCAAAGTGAATAGTGGACCGTGAACAAAGAACCGCGGCTAATCCGGATACCGCGAACTGTTCATGACTTGAGCTTCCCCAAAATCGTGAAGATCATCCTGCCTATTTCGTGCGAGAGAACTTCCGCTTCTTCAATCAACCGGGGCTCTCCTAAGCCGAGTCTCCGGGCCAGTTCCAGTTGCGTCTGCAATTCGCACGTCGATCCTCGTGCAATACCAAGGAATTGTTTAAATTCGCGAGTGTTGAGCCGGCCTTGTCCCTCCGCGATATTGCTCGGAATGGAAACCGCGGAACGTCTTAGCTGACTGGAAAGTCCTAATCTCCTCGCGCGGAAAACTTTCTGTGATCCTGTAGACAACCACACTCAGATCCATCGCTCTCTGCCAGACAACCAGATCCCGAAATGACCTGACCGTTGCGGTCGCAGGACGCTCTCTCTCAATCACATCAACCGTTCCCTGCCCACTGTCCACTGCCCACTGTTCACTGTCCACTGTTCACTGTCCACTGTTCACTGTCCACTGTCCACTGTCCACTGTCGTCCTACTTCACACTCCAATAACCGATCGCTGTCGTTGCCAGAAGCAAAAACACCGCGATCAGGCCGAAGTAGTGAGCGTTTCGGCCCCGCCGCCCTGATTCGCGATCCTTGTCATAAAACGGAATCAGCACCCATAGCGCAATCCCCAGCGTGAACAGCACAATGCCTGCAATCTCGCCCGCCTCGCCGGGCAGAATCGTGCCCAGCAACTTGAGCATCTCGAACGGGCTCATGAAGTACCACTCCGGATGAATCCCCAGCGGCGCAGGAGCCAGTGCGTCATACTGCTTGCCCAGCTGCCACGGAAACACCGATGCCAGCAGCGCGAGAATGTTCAGCGAGATCAGCCACATTGCCAGATCTTTCCGCAAAAAATTCGGCATGAACGGCATCGACTTCCGCTGACTCGCGGGCTTTGCTTCTTCGCTCGGCGGCACCGCATTCCCATGCCTCTGCACCAGCCAGAGGTGGATCCCCAGGAGTGGCAGGAACAGTGCGGGTAGAACCACCACGTGCAACGCGAAAAATCGTTGCACCGTAAACTCCGTCACATCCGGTCCGCCGCGCAGGATGTTCGCAATCGCCGGTCCAACATACGGAATTGCCGCGGGAATCTGCAGGCCCACCTTTGTCGCGAAGTAGCTCAACTCGTCCATCGGCAGCAGGTATCCCGAGAACCCGAACACCGACGCGATCCCCAGCAACCCCATCCCGCTCAGCCATCCCAGCTCGCGCGGCTTGCGATAGGCCTTCATGAAGTACACCGAAAACATGTGCACCAGAATCGAGAACATCATCAGGTTGGCCGACCACGAATGCGCGGAACGGATCAACCACCCGAAATGCATCACGTATGTGATCTGCCTGACCGACTCAAACGAATCTGCACCCGGCCGGTAGTAGACCAGTAGCAACACGCCCGTGAAGCATTGCACGATAAAAAGAAAAAGTGAGATGCCGCCCCAGTAATACCAGAACGACTGCGCGTGCGCCGGCACCGTCTTCTTGCGCGCAAACGCAGCCAGATCCGACACGCCCACACGCTCATCCACCCAGTCGTAAACCCAGTCATAGAACGATGTATTCTTTGCGATCATGCGTTCGTCCTTAGTGCATTTTGAAGGGTACGGGCTTTAGCCCGTACGTTGAACCCCGCAAATTCATCGAGGCTTTAGCCCCTGGAGATGTTCTCTTCGGTATTGCGTCACGCGCGCGATACTTCCACCGAGTTTTCCCCGACAGCCACATCGAATTTCTTCAGCGGCTTAGGCGGAGGCCCGCTCACATTCGCGCCGGTGTACGCGTTGTACACGCCGCCGTGGCAGGCGCAGTGAATCCGGTCCATCTGCGGCTCATACTGCACCGTGCATCCAAGGTGCGTACACACCGCCGACATCGAAGCCCACGTGCCGTCAGCGTGATGAATCAACATTGCCGGCGCCGCTCCGAACTTGAACATCAGCACCGACCCCTTGGGCAGCTTCTGCGCGTCCTTCAGTGAAACTTCCTTTACGGCTGTCGCGTTCGAAGCCATTTCCTCCGGCGACGCCAGGTAGCTGTAGACCGGATACGCGAGCGCGGCCGTGTATGCCACGCCCGCGGCGGCCCCGGCGATCAGGAACGCGCGCCGTGTCGCCTTCTCCCCCTCTTCTCCGGGCTTCACCTTCGGCTCTTCGAGAACAATATGCGAACCCATTACGCCGCTCCCTCCATTGGTTTTTGCGCCCTGGCCACCACCGAAATCAGCCACCCAATCACGCCCAGCCCTCCAACAAACAGCACCAGGAACAGCCCGACTACGCCCCAGTTCGTAACCACCGACCGGTCCCAGACATCAAATCCCTTCGCCAGCAGGGAGAGGTCGCGAACCGCGTCGCGATAGATCACAAGAGCAAGTTCGACCAGTAGCGCCAGCAGGGCCACGGTCCAGCCAAGCCAGTTCGCAGCTACGTGTCCAAATCCTGCAAACGCCCCGGCAAGAACCGCCACCGCCACCAGCGCCAGCCATCCATATCCCGCAAACGCGAACCAGTGATACAGAGGATGCGTAGACAGGCCAGCCTTCACCACATCCGGCTGCACGCGCGCCGCCCAGATGCCTGCGACCAGATAAAGCAGGCCAAACACCGCGGCGACTTTTCCTCCCAGCCCTGCGGCAAACCGCTTTTCCTCTGCCGTAAAAGTGCTGCGCCCTGAGAGGTACACCAGCCACAATCCGCCGATAAACAGTCCGCCCGCCATCATCATCAGCCAGCGCGGCTCCATCGTCGGATCACCGGCAGGCAGGTAGGCGCCCAGTGCCGAAGCCGAGTACATATCGCGCCACATCTCCGGCCGTAGCATCAGCGTCATATTCGTGGAGAGCATGCGCGCAATGTAGCCCGCCAGCAGCCACGCGCCCAGCCCCGCCCACCAGGCCGACTTCCCCTGCTCCAGCCGTGCCGAAAACTGATACAGCAACCAGTAGGTTGCGCATAGCACAAAAACAATCGAGATCCAGTACACGCCGATCAGCACGCTGGAGGTGTACAGAGCTCGCCCATAGAGCACCTGCGCAAACAGCAGCGGAGGCACGCCCAGGTTGATCACGTACGTCATCACCACCGTGAGCCGCCGCGCCACCGCCCGCGCCGTTACGTTCGCCGGGGATGATTTGCGGTAAAGACTGAGCAAGACCGCAATAAGCAGCCCGCCCAGCAGCATCTCCACCGCAACAAAATGCAGCGCCAGCGTAACCACGTGCAACAGCTTGATCAGCCATATCGGCGCCGGCAAGGGGATGGGATCGACTGCGGGAAATGATTGCATGATGTCCTGACAAAACCCTTTCACTCGCCCACGACGAGAAACCAGCCCAATCCCCCGGCGCCCTCGATACTGCCTTCGAACGCCCTGAATTCTGGACCTTTTTTCTCCAATTCGTGGACACGTCAGGAATATCCCGGCGCCCGATTGAGGGTCTGTGACAGCGGATACAGTCGCATGTGACTCGACCGCATACCCTGCTCTCAGCCCTAAATAGGACCCTGCGGGTCCAAATATGCTGACCCGCAATCGGAGGCCTCATGAAAGTCAACCGCCCGCAATTCCCCGCGCAGGAAAAATGCAATTCCTCCATGCAGCTCACCCGCGCCGCCGACTACGCCGTCCGTGTCATGATCTATCTCGCCACGCTCCCCGAACACCAGCGGGCGCTCCTGCCCGATCTCGCCCGAGCCACTGAAGCTCCACAGAGCTTCCTCTCCAAGGTTCTCCAGGCCCTCACGCGCGCAGAGTTCATCGTCTCCCGCCGCGGAAAAGCCGGCGGTTTCGCCATCCTGCCCCGTGGCCTCAAGGCATCCATGCTCGAAGTCATCGAGGCCATCGACGGTCCAATCTCCCTCAACCTGTGCCTCAATGACACCAAAAGCTGCAATCGCAAATCGTGGTGCCCCGCCCACCCTGTCTGGGCCCAGGCTCAGCGTGCCATGCTCGATGTATTGACGTCCGTAACCGTTTCGTCCATGGCCGAAAGCGCCTCACCGCGGCCCGTTTCTTCCCCCCCGGTCGCAATATCAATCAACTGATTCCCGCGCCACCCCCAGTCCCGGCATCCAACCTTTGAGGACTTCTCAATGCGCCAACGACTTGTGTCTCTGCTCCTGCTTTCTGCTCTCGCAACCCTGCCCACCGCCTGCAAAAAAGAAATCGATAAGGCGCAGTTCAAAACTGCCATTAACAACTCATTCGCCGGAAAGCACGAGTGCATCTGGCCGGATACGGTCAAAATGCCTGCCGAGGCTGACCCTGCAAAGGACGAACGAACCCGCGACTTCGATGCCCTCACCGACGCCGGACTCCTCTCTCGCGCTCCGGAAGAAAAGAAGCGCTTTCTCGTCGGCTCGAAGCCGGTTAACCTCTACGACCTCTCCGACAAGGGCCACACGGCATGGACGCCCGATCCCAACCAGCCCGGCTACGGCAACTTCTGCTTCGGCCACTTCAATGTGACCAATGTCGTCACCGCCATTCCCAACGATCCCTCCAACCCTACGCAGTACACGGTCACCTACCAGTACGAGGTTGAAGGCATCCCCGCCTGGGCCAGCACTCCCGAATCGATGAGAACCTTCCCGAGAATCGCCAGGGATTCCTCAATTCAGTCCGGCACCGCCACCCTCGCCAAAGACAGCAACGGCGGCTGGGTCGTCACCAGCCCGGAACCCGCAAAACCTGCCCAGTAGCATCCCTGCCGGCCGCGACTTAGTGCAGCTGCACGCCGCGACAGCGTTCACATTGCGATCCACGCCATAGCGATCACCCGCATCGGGGCGATGCCGTACGACCACGGGTCGAGAAGGGCCGTCCAATCACGGCCCACTACCGGAATTCGTCGAAATCTCTCAATGAATAGCTCTTGTGCAGGTGGCACTCCTGTAAACTCGTGCCCATCGCTACACAGAACAGGAGGGAAATCGATGAAGTATATGCTGAGTTGGTTTGAACGCCCCCAGGGTTCGCCTGCCGAATACGAGAATGCCCAAAAGCGAATCCTCGAAGTCTTTCGTCCGTGGAAGGCCCCGGCAAACTTCAAAATTGAAGCGTTTGTCATCCGCGTCGGAGATTGGGGCGGGTACATGCTGGTGGACTGCGACGACCCGTTGACCGTACACAAATTCTGCTCCATGCTCCCGGCGTTCGCGTTCGAGGCACGACCCGTTGTTCCTGTTGAGGACGCCATCCGCGTCGAGCTCGAGGCCATGGCCTACCGTGATGGACTGAAGCAATAGACTCGGACCCGAGGGGTCATCCTGAACCGCAGGCACCCCTCGGGCTACAATTCGGCTTCAGCTAAGGCACAGCATTGACTCCAGTTCTCTGGCCATTGATCACCCCACAGAACTCATGCCGATACACTCACCAACCAGTGTGGCAACAGAGCTTCCACCCTTCGATTGAGTGCCCGGCCCACCCGCCTCCCCGTATACTTGCCAAATGTTCCCGGCATTTCGTGCGCTGAGTTTTTCCGCCCTGCTCCTGGCGGTCACTTCTTCCCTGGTCCGCTCTCAAGAGAAGCCCACGCAGGGCACCGGCTCCGGCCACCAGGTCGAGTCCAATCACGCCGTCCAGACCGACTCCCAGCATCGGGTCATCACCGCCGGCGGATTCGTCAAATCCGGCCCCATCGTCTTCCAGGACATCTCTGAAAAAGCCGGACTGAACAAGTGGACCCATCACATGGGCACGCCCACCAAGGACTACATCATCGAAACCAAGGGCTCCGGCGTCTGCCTCCTCGACTTCGACAACGACGGCTGGCTCGACATCTACATCGTCAACGGCTCCACCCTCGAGGCCCTCGCCGGCAAAGCGACCCCGCCGCACGCCGCCCTCTTCCATAACAACCACGACGGCACATTCACCGACGTCTCCGCCAAAGCCGGAGTCGCCAATGACCGTTGGGGCATGGGCTGCGCCGTAGCCGACTACGACAACGACGGCTACCCAGACCTTTACGTCTCCAACTTCGGCAAGAACCGTCTCTACCACAACAACAAAAACGGCACATTCACTGACGTAGCCGAAAAGGCCAAAGTCGCTCTTGGCAACTGGTCAACCGGCGTCACCTGGGGCGACTACGATGGCGACGGACTCCTCGATCTTTTCGTCGCAGGTTATCTTCACTGGGATTGGAATAACCCTCCCGCCAAGGGCGGTGAAGGCGGCTCCAGCAACTCCTTCTGCACCTTCCGCGGCGAAGCCACCGCCTGCGGCCCACGCGGACTTAAAGGGGAGCCCGACCACCTCTTCCACAACAACGGGGATGGGACATTCACTGACGTCAGTGAAAAAGCTGGCGTGGCAGACAAGCCCGGCTACTACGGCCTCGGCGCCATCTTCGTCGACATCAACAACGACGGCAAGCCCGACCTCCTTGTCGGCAACGACTCCACGCCCAACTACCTCTACATCAATAAAGGCGACGGCACCTTTGAAGACGTCAGCTACGCTTCCGGCTACGCTCTCAACGAAGCCGGTCGCGAAACCGCATCCATGGGCATCGCCGTCGGCGACTTCCAGAACAACGGCATGCTCGACGTCTTCAACACCACATTCTCTGACGACTACAAGCCGCTCTACCACAACGAAGGCGATGCCAACTTCACCGACGTCAGCTATCACATCGGTCTCGGCGAAGTCACGGTGCCTTTCCTCAGTTGGGGTGACGCCTTCTTCGACTACGACAACGATGGCTGGAAAGACCTCATGATGTCCGATGGGCACGTCTATCCGCAGGCGGACAAATACAACTGGGGCACAAGCTGGAAAGAGCGCCCCATGCTCTTCCACAATCTCCAGGGCAAATCATTTGAGAACGTCCCCGCCGTAGAGGGCACCGGCCTCGCCGTGGTCATCGCGGGCCGCGGCATGGCCGTCGGCGATCTCTTCAACGATGGCAAAATCGACGCCGTCATCAACGTCATGGACGGCCACCCCGTCCTGCTCCGCAACGTGGACGCAAACCAAAACCACTGGATCGAACTCAAGCTCACAGGCAGCGGCAAATCCCCGCGCGATGCAACCGGCGCTGTCGTCTTCGTCACCGCCAACGGTGTGAAGCAACGGGGCGATGTCCTCAGCGGCGGGAGCTATCTCTCCAACAACGATCCGCGCCTCCACTTCGGCCTGGGAAGCGTAACCAAAATCGACGACATCGAGATCCACTGGCCCGACGGCAAGGTCGAACACATCCCCGCCCCGCCCATCGACCACATCACCCCCATCACCGAATCCCCCGCAAAATAAAAGACTCCCGGAGGGAGCTCCGATAATAGCCCAGGGCGCCAGCCCTGGGTAAACAACATGCATTCCTCGTCCGTCCCGAAAATAGCCCAAGGGAAACCCTGGGAAGCGATCTCTGCCTCCCTCCTCCCGGAGGGAGCCCCGATAATAGCCCAGGGCGACAGCCCTGGGTAAACAACACGCATTCCTCGTCCGTCCCGAAATAGCCCAAGGGAAACCCTGGGAAGCGATCTCTGCCTCCCTCCTCCCGGAGGGAGCCCCGATAATAGCCCAGGGCGAAACCCCTGGGTAAACAACACGCATTCCTCGTCCGTCCCGAAAATAGCCCAAGGGAACCCCTGGGAAGCAATCCTCTGCCTCCCGCCTCCCGGAGGGAGGCCCGATAATAGCCCAGGGCGACAGCCCTGGGCAAACAACATGCATTCCTCGTCCGTCCCGGAGGGCCGGACGACATAACCCATGTAACGAATTCGACTCCAACCTCTTGAGGATCACTCGTGCCCGTGAAATGTCGCGCAAAACATGGCCGGAATCCACCGGATTCCGGCCCAGTCGCGTTACCGCGTCGAAATGCTTGTCCTTGTTAACTTCGCATCCTTCGCAATGTCACGCTCGACCGTGGATTGCAACGCGACCTGCGTCTCCACTGCCCCCTGGCCAAATCGAACCCTGGCCAGTTCGTATTCTTGCCCCTGTTTCAGGAACTCAAGATCGTTCTTGGGAGAATTCTTGATACTCCGCGTCGTGTGAACTGTAAACCCGGCTGAGTTGCCCGTCTCCCAGCTAACCAGCCTCACGTAGTTCTCTGCATCCATCACCACACGGTAATGACCGGCTTGGAGTTCCTTATGGTTGACCGAGAAATTGAAAGGAATCGTTACTTGCGATTCAGCTTTCTGTGCGGATGCAGCCGTCGCCGGCAGCATCATGCCCAGCGCCATTGCTGTCGCGCCTGTGAAGAACACCATCCGTGTCCTCATCCGATTCATGATTGGGGAAACCGCGGCTCTGATTTTCATGTGGTTCACTCTCACCTTTTCTTGAATTTGATCGAAGTTTGATCAGCCTCTACTGTGAACCTGTCTTTGTCTTCCCACTTGATCCAGCCGCCCGCCCTTTTGCCTCAAACACCCATTCTCAAAAACGCATTTTCCCAAACAAAATTTGCGTCAATCTCCCCCACTCCAGCATCTCCCTATTCCCTATTCCCTATTCCCTATTCCCTATTCCCTGTTCCCTGTTCCCTGTTCCCTGTTCCCTGTTCCCTGTTCCCTGTTCCCTGTTCCCTGTTCCCTGTAGTCTTAACCCGATGGCCACCCTCCCAATCCGCGCGGTACTGGTCTTCTTTCTGTTCCTCCTCAGCGCCATTGCCTTCCTCGATCGCACCAACATCTCCATCGCCGGTCCTCACATCCTCCGCGAATTCGCACTCAACAACGTCCAGCTTGGCTGGGTCATCAGCGCATTTCTCATCGGCTACGCCGCATCCCAGATTCTTGCCGGCTGGATCTCCGTTCGCCTCGGCCCGCGCCGCGCTCTCACCATCGCCGTTCTCTGGTGGGGACTCTTCACGTCCGCCACGGCTCTCGTCCCTCCGACAATTCCCAACGCGCTCGCCACTCTCATCGCTGTCCGCTTCGCTCTCGGAGTCGGAGAGGCCATCATCTATCCGGCCTCGAACCAATTCGTCGCTCACTGGATCCCCGTCCGCGAGCGCGGCACTGTCAATGGCGCCATCTTCGCCGGTGTCGGCGCCGGTGCCGGACTCACCCCGCCTCTGCTCACCGCCATCATCGCCGGGCACGGATGGCGCTCCGCCTTCTGGTTCAGCGCGATCATCGGCATCATCGCCGGCGCCGCCTGGTTCCTCATCGCCCGCGACACACCCGATCAGCATCCGCTCGTCACACCACACGAACTCGACGTCATCCACAACGGCCTGCCTGAAGCGCAACCTAAAAGCTGCACAAAACCGCAGATCCCATGGCGCGTGATTCTCACCAACCGCACAGTGCTCGCTCTCACCTTCGCCTGTTTCACCTTCGGCTACGTTGCGTGGATATTTCTCGGATGGTTCTTCCTCTATATGGCTCAGGCTCGCCACCTCGACCTCAAGGCAAGCGCCTTCTACACCATGTTCCCCTTCCTCGCCATGACGTTCTTCTGTCTAGGCGGGGGCATCCTCGGTGACTGGATCTCCGCCCGCCACGGCCCACGCGCCGGTCGTTGCGGTCCGGGCTTCATCTCGCTTCTGTCTTCCGCTGCTCTCCTTGTCCTCGGCTCCCGCGTCCAGGCTGCGCCCCTCGCCGCAATCATCCTCGCCGCTGGAGCAGGCGTGCTCTACATCTCGCAGAGTTCCTATTGGTCGGTCACTGCCGATATCGCCGGTCCCCACGCCGGCATAGTCTCCGCCGTCATGAACATGGGCGCACAAATCGGCGGAGCCCTCACCGCGACCCTGACACCCTTCCTCGCCGAACGCCTCGGTTGGACCTCTGCCTTCCTCGCCGCCGCTCTCCTCGCCGTTACCGGCGCCCTGGCCTGGCTCTCCGTCGACCCCGAAACCAAACTCCACACCACAATCACGTCGGCCGTCGCCACCCACACTCAAACCCAATAAAGAAAGGCCATAGACTCTCGTCCATGGCCCTCTTCCCTACTCCCTCTTCCCTACTCCCTCTTCCCTATTCCCTCTTCCCTATTCCCTCTTCCCTGCCTCTAAAACACAATCCTTCCCGTCAGCTGCAAACTCCGCGCCCCCGCTCCCTCAGCCGTTTGCAGCGCGGTAATCGATCCGAACCCCGATGAATCCACCTGCATATTCGGTGGCTCGTAGTTGCGGTGATTGAACACATTCGCAGCTTCCACGCTAAGCTCCAGCCGTGCCTTCTCTGTCATCGCCACGTTCTTCAGCATCGATAGCGAGAAGTTCTCCGTCCCGGGCCCCACCACGCCGCCCACGGGCGCGTTCCCGAACCGCCCGATCCCAATCCCATCCGGAGTCTGCAGATTCGTGTAAGGAAACGCCGCCGCATTCAGCCATTGCGTCGTCGTCCGCTGCTGCGCATACACCGGCACGTTCTGCACCTGATCCGGCCGCGCCTGTCCCACTGTCGTCAGGATGTTCGTGTTCGCAGGATCTACCGACTGCTGATACGGCGTCAGGAACGGACCAGACTGCAGCACCACCACACCGGCAAGTTCCCATCCGCCCACAAATCCGTTCATCGCCCCACCCGACGTCAGCCACTTCTGCCCTTTGCCGAACGGCAGATCGTAAAGCCCTGTCGCCAGGAACCGATGTCTGCGATCAAACATCACGTTCCCGTAGTCCAGCCCCGGATCGAATCGCGTCGTCAAATAAGAACCACCTGCCACCGCAAACGCATTCGGCGCCAGCCCCGCCGCATTCGACAAATCCCGCGTCCACGTGTAGCTCGCGTCGAAAGTGACACCCTTGCCGCTGTGCCGCGAAACATCCACCGTCCCGCTGTTGTAGTTGCTCCTCGCGAGGTTCGTCACGCTCTGCACAATGCTCCACGCCGGATAAGGCCTGGAGTCCTGCGCCACGTCGTAGCCCACCGTGTTCGGCTGTACCTGGTTCAGATCCACCATCGCCTCCAGGTCCGAACCGTGGCTGCCGCTGTACGAGAGCCGCATCCCAATGTTGTGCCCAAGATCCTGCTCCAGCGTCAGGTTCCACTGCTGCACCTTCGGATCGTGATAGTGAATCGGAAATGCATAATAGAATCCCGCCGTCCCATACGAACTCGCTGCCGTCGTGTTGAACGGATCTCCAAAGTTCAACAACGGCGTCACGCCGTCTTCCTGGAAATCCTGGCTGTACGTGCCCACGTAGCTCTGCGCCACCGCCCAGCCCGACACCAGTGAAAACCCCAGCGGCGCCTGGATGAACCGCCCCCATCCTCCGCGAAGCACCGTCTTGTCCTTCCCGAACGGCCTCCACGCAAACCCGATCCTCGGACCCACATCCGAGTAGTCCGTATACCGCAGCGCCGATGGAATCCCCACCTGCTGCGCCGTCAAAATCGGCGTTGGCGCAATCGCCGCCAGCAGGTCCTGCGACACATTCTTGAGCGCCGACGTATTCGACACCACAACCGCCCCGTTCACCGCCGTCGACCCATCCGCGCCCGTTCCGCTCCAGTCCGGCATAAACGCCGCCGTGTTCGAGTCCGTCTCCCTCAGCGGCGGATGCAGCTCATACCGCAATCCCAGGTTCAGCGTTAAATTCGGCGTCACCTTCCAGTCGTCCTGCGCGTAGATCGCGTACGAATACCCCAGTCCGTTCATCACGTCGTTATTTGTCGTGCTCACCTGCGTCCAGTCCGGATACCCCAGCAGAAACGCAGTGTACGGATCGCCGATGGCCGTCCCCACACTCGACGATCCATCGAACACGTACCACCCCGACCGGTAATTTCCGAACACGTTGTCATCGTGATCCGACAGCCGTTTGAAATCCGCGCCGAACTTGAATGCGTGCTTCCCCTTCGACCATGTCAGGTTATCCAACGCCTCAATAATCTGCCCCCGCTGCGTCCCCGGGTTTCCCGCACCCGTTGACATGAACCCGTTGATCAGCACCTGCGGCGCTTCCGAGTATTTGGTATTCGGCTGCGGAACCACCAGTCCCGTCTGCGCCAGCAGCTCCGGCGTCGAGTAAGACTGCGTCTCCGACGTGTGCTGATCGTTGTATCCCGCGCGAAATTCGTTCATCAGCGACGGCGTAAACACGTAGTTATGCGCGAACGTCAGGCCCTCGTCGATCTCCGGTGTGTCATACCCGCCCTGCAGCGGACTTCCTGCTTCAGCGCAGTACGTATACACACAGGTTGCCGACGGAGCCGTAATCACCTGCCGGTTCTTGTAGGAGAACCTCGCAAACAAAGACTGCTTCTCCGAAATGTTCTTGTCGATTCGCACATCGCCCTGGTTCGACGAGATCGGCGAAGGAAAATTCATCTGAAAATTGTTCGCATACGATGTCGGATCGCCGTAATTCGGCACCGGCATCAGGTGCTCCAGCAGGCTCGCTGAAGTCTCGCTCACCGGCACATTCGCCGGGTCAATCGGCGTCACCCCATCCGGCTGGTAGATCGCGCTCACGCCCTGCCCCGCCAGGTAGTCCGTCAGGTCCCCGTTGCGCATGGCCACCGAGGGCACGCTCAGCAGCATCGGCGTCTCCCGCGGCAGCCGCAGCCCCTCGTAGCTGATGAAGAAGAATCCAGGGCTCTTCTTGCTGAACAGCGGCTTGAACTTCAACGGCCCGCCCAGCGTTCCCCCAAAGTCGTTCATGATGATCTTCGGCTTCTCCAGCGCAAATGGATCGTTCGCATTAAGAACCGTGTTCTGGAAATTCTCGAAAACTCCACCGTGATAGTGCAGCGTCCCCGCCTTCGACACCGTCGTGATATCCGCCACGCCCGCAAACTCGGCATTGTTATTCGACTCGCTTACCCTGATCTCTTCAATCGAGTTGAACGACGGAAACATCTCGTTCACCGGCCCCGAGTACTCCACCCCCACCGACGAAATCCCGTCGATCGTTACGCTCAGCATCGCTGCCGTCGTTCCCAGCACTGCCAGGTTTCCCGTATCGTCCGTCTGCACGCCCGCCTCGGTCGTCAGCGTCGAAATCGGACTAGTCGATCCCGTCGACCGCGAATAGATCGCCACCGGCAGGCTCACCAACTCATCGCCCACCTTCGTCTCCGCCAGGTTCGAGGTCTCCGTCTGGATCACCGGCGCGGCCGCCGTCGAATCCACTACCACCGTCTGAATCTCGCCGCTCACCCGCAGCACCGCGTCCGCGCGTCGCGTCTCCCGCGCCGTCAGCGAAATTCCCCGCAACGTCTGCGATTGAAATCCCTGCGCAGTGAGCGCCACGTTGTACACGGCCACATCAATATTCCGGAACGCGTAATTCCCGCCCTCGTCCGTCGTCTCCGTCCGTATCGCCGAAGTTCCTTCGTTCGTCAGCGTTACCTGCGCTCCCTGAACCGCAGCCCCGCTGGCGTCGTGCACTGTTCCCAGAATCGACCCGAACGTCGATTGCGCATACAGTGGCCCCGCCCCCAGCAACACAAACATCGCCAAAACAAATCGCAGTACGACAACACGCCGGCTCGCGGCCGGAGAGGACTTTTCCATCAACTTCCCTTTCGACACGACTCCCGCCCTCAAAAACTCCTTCGGTCGGTTTTCGGTGGGTTTCTCTTTTCAATGTAATTCCAAATCACCGCCGCGCTCCCCACGTCTTCGAAAAATCATTTCCTCGATCCATCTTTTTTTCTGTCAAGCCCCCCAGACCTCTCAACCAGGCCTAACTTCATCATTCCGCAGCGCAAAAAACTCCCCGCAACTTTGCAGGTAATTACCCCCTTCCGGCGCAGAATTGATCTCAAATGAATCTCCACGCCCACGCGCTCATCCCGTCGACGCACCACCCGAATCGCCCGCAAGTTTTCGTTCAGCAGGGGTACGGGCTTCAGCAAGAAGGGTACCGGCTTCAGCTTGAAGGCTACGTGCTTCAGCGTGAAGCTACAGGCTCCGGCAAGAAGGGCTACGGGCGCCAGCCACCGCCAATGAAAAACAAAGCCTGTCATCCTGAGCGGAGCGGTCTTCTTCAGCGGAGCGAAGGACCTGCTGCTTCCTCTCGCGAAGACCATCAGCGGCAAGAAGGGTCCGGGCTTCAGCGTGAAGCTACGGGCTCCAGCGAGAAGGGCTACAGGCGCCAGCCACCGCCAATGAAAAACAAAGCCTGTCATCCTGAGCGGAGCGGTCTTCTTCAGCGGAGCGAAGGACCTGCTTCTTCCCCTCGCGAAGACCATCATCGGCAAGAAGGGTGCGGCCTTCAGAGTGAAGGCTACGGGCTTCAGCTGAAGGGTACGGGCTTCAGCCCGTACATCAAGCCTTCTCCACTTGAGAAAGGGGCTTTAGCCCCTGCCCAACCCAACCGAATCACCGCGATTGTTTCGTCGAGGCACGAAGTGTCAGGGCACGACTTCAGTCGTGCCGACAAGACAAGCCAAATATGCCGGGCTTTAGCCCCTGCCCCAAGGAGAAATTTAACTTCCTTAAATTCTTGAATTTAGCAATAACTCCAATCTCAAGAGCAATTTACCCATAACCCCCTATTTATGAGGAATTTCCTCAAAAATCCACTTTCCGGAGCGCTTTCATGTTCATCGAATGCAGACACATCCTTCCGAGCGGCCTCAAATGCCAGTCGCCCGCCCTCCGCAACCGGCCCTTCTGCTACTTTCACTCCGGCCTTCGCCGCTTTTCGAGCGACGGCACCTCCGGCCACAAGGAACCCCTCATCCTCCCCTCGCTCGAAGACCTCAGCGGCATCCAGATCGCCCTCATGGAAGTCCTCAGCGCCTTCGGCCATGAGCGCATCGACCGCCGCCAGGCCGCCGTCTACCTCAACGGACTGCAACTCGCCACGCGCATCGCCATGAAGACATCCACTCTTCAGAATCCCTCCTCCGTCCGCGCCGTCACCTGCGACGATCAGGGCGGCGACCTCGCCGAAGAAACCACCACCTGCGAGCCGCCGAACGACTGCCTCCAATGCACCACCCGCGACTCCTGCAAGAAGTTCGAAGACTACGAATACGAAGTCGAACAACTAGAAGAACAGCTCGCCGAAGAAGAAGAAGAAGAAGACGCCCGGAAACCAATAGACATCAAGGCCGAGTCAGCAGAAAACATAGACATCAATCCAGAGTCAGCACCGCCAATGAAAAACAAAGTCTGTCATCCTGAGCGGAGCGTCTCTTCAGCGGAGCAAGGACCTGCTTCTTCCTCTCGCGAAAAGAAGCGGCACGGAGCCATCGGGAAAGCACTAAGCGCCAGACCATCGCCGCGTGAAGGCACGGCCTTCAGCGTGAAGGGTACGGGCTTCAGCTGAAGGGTACGGGCTTCAGCCCGAGGTCGGGCCACAGCCCCTTCAAGAGTACGGGCTTTAGCCCGTGCCCAAACAAATGTTTCGCTCAATCACGAAGCGTCAGGGCCGACTTCAGTCGTGCCCTCAGCAGAAGCAAAACCTGCCGGGCGTTACCTCCCGTTCTGCGAACTGCGAACTCAGAACTACGAACTGCCCATCGACTGCCTACTTCGCATGCATCTCCGAGTGAGGCCGCTCTATCTCATCGAGCTTCGCCTTCTGCTCATCGTTCAAAAACACGCGCAGCTCTTTATCCGCCTTCATAAAGGCAGAGTGCATCTGCTCATGCTTCTGCTCCTCCGTCAGGCTCTGGTCATCCATCACTTTCTGGAGACTATCCTGCATCTCCGCGATAATCGGCCGGGCCTTTTCCTGCTGATCCGCGGTTAGGGCCAGCTTCTCACTCAGCACCTTTACGTGATCACCGACACTGGGCATATGCGTCGGCGGTGCCCCTGTTGCGGATTCCTGCGCCATCAGGGGAAGCGCACAGGAAAGCACAAACGCGACTGCGAGCAAACGAATTCTTTTCATATTTCGGTTCTCCTTTTTCAATTGGGTGAACCGCGGTTCAGGCCTATGATTCGGACTGTAGCTGCGAATCTTCCCCGCGTCGAGAGCCCGGCGCGCGTTGTTGAACAAAGAGGCACTCGATGTCCGGAAACCCGCTCTCAAACCCAAATGCCCCCATAGCAACTCTCTTCAAATCCCCATCACGCAAATTGGACGCCCGCGTCCAGCGCACCCGCGCGCAGCTCGGTAACGCTCTCATCTCCCTCATCGTCGAAAAGCCCATCAACGATGTCACTGTACAGGATGTCCTCGATCGCTCCGGTGTCGGTCGGTCCACTTTCTATCTTCACTATCGCGACATGGATGACCTGCTCCTCAGCCAGCTTGAAATGTTCTGCGAAACCATGAGCACGGCTCTCAGCGCCAAAAAAGACAAATCGCAGCGGGTGATGCCTGTCGCCGAACTGTTCGACCACATCGGAAACCAGAACAGGCTCTACCGTGTGCTCTCCGACTCCGGCCACCTCAAGGACTTCTTCGAACTAGCCGAGGGCTGCTTCGCGCGCGGTATCGAGCGCCGGCTCGCAGATTCCGGCCGCCTCAATCACATTCCGCAACGAGAACTCGCCGCCCGCGCTGCCGCTCTCTCCGGCAGTCTTCTCTCCCTGCTCCGCTGGTGGCTCGACCACGGCGAAAAGGAGACCCCGGAAGAAATGGACAAACTCTTCCACCGCCAACTCTGGTCCGGCCTGATTCCCCTGGTCCCGAGTCCCTAGTCCCAAGTCCCTGGTCTCTGGTCCCTAGTCCCTAGTCCCTGGTCCCTGGTCCCTCGCCTGTTCTCTGTTCTCTGCGAGCTATACTCACGCGCATGCGACAACACCGTAGTTGTCTCGGACTCCTGAGCGGCTGCCTGATCAAGCTCATGTTGTTTGCGGCAGCGGGGGTTGTGTTTGTTTACCTGCTGACCGTTGCCCTCAATCCCTGGGCCCTGCACATCGGCGGCCGCTCCACTCCGCTGCTGTGGTGGCACGGATGGGGAACCATGCGAGCGAAGGACGGAAAGACCTATCCGCTGTACTTGTCATTCTTCCCGGGCAGACCCGGACGAGGCGGCGGAGGCAGGCGTGAGGGCAGGGGTTGGAGCGGAAATCTGAACGGCGACGGATGGCTCTGCATTGCACCCGGACAGATCGAGCGAATGAATCTGAGCGGCACCATGTACGGCGGCTACACCAGCGATGCCAACAGTCTCCTCAGCTTCCGGCTCCTCGAGTGGCGAAAGCCTTTCTCCATCAATAACCAGAACCGCGGCTATTTCGATCTCGCAGGCGCCTGGCACGGCCAGACGCTCGTCCTCGACCGCCCCATCGAACAGGGCATCAAGCTCAACACCGGCCCCTTCATCGACAACGCGACGGCAACGCTGCAGTGGTCAACCTATGCCGAGTTCGAATCGGCGTGCCAGGCAACGGCGGCAACGAGATAGAACTTCGGCGTTCTCGATAAACCAAAACCCGCCGCATGCCCCGAGCCTGCTCTGGGCGAAGGCGAAGGGTCTTGAGTCTGAGACTTCAGCGGCCGTGGAGTCGACTCTACACAGACACAACCGCGCTCTTCGCCAGCATCGCCTTGATCCCGCGAATCGCCTGACGAGTCCGCTCCTCATTTTCAATCAGCGAAAACCGCACATGTCCGTCGCCGTAATCGCCGAAGCCGATACCGGGGCTCACGGCCACCTTTGCTTCTCTCAGTAACAGTTTCGAAAATTCCAGGGAGCGAAGTTGCCGGAAGGCCTCCGGAATCTGCGCCCACACAAACATCGTCGCCTTGGGCGAAGGAACCGCCCAACCCGCCCGATTCAGGCCTTCGATCAGCACGTCGCGCCGGCTCTGGTAGTTGTCGCGAATCTCCGCCACGCACTCCTGCGGCCCCTCCAGCGCCAGAATGGAAGCCACCTGGATCGGCGTAAACGTTCCGTAATCGAAATAGCTCTTCAACCGCCCCAGCGCATTCACCAGCACCGGATTTCCGACCATGAAGCCAACGCGCCAGCCCGGCATGTTGTAGCTCTTCGAGAGCGTGAAGAACTCCACCGCAACGTCCTTCGCCCCCGGAACCTGCAACACGCTCGGCGGCTTGTAGCCATCGAACCCAAGATCGGCGTAGGCAAGATCGTGGATCAGATGAAACCCATACTCGCGCGCCATCTCCACCAGCCGCGCGAAGAATGGAAGCTCGACTGTCTGCGTCGTCGGATTCGCCGGAAAGTTGACAATCAACGCCTTCGGCCGCGGCGTCATCCGCGGAATCAGTTCCTCCAGCTGCTTCAGGAACTGCTCCTGGTCCTGCACCGGCACGCTCACCACGTGCGCCCCCGCGATCACCGGCCCGTAGATATGGATCGGATAGCTGGGGTTTGGCACCAGTACTGTGTCCCGCGAGTCCAGAATCGCCAGGCAAAGATGCGCGATGCCCTCCTTCGACCCGATCGTGACGATCGCCTCGCTGTCAGGATCAAGACTCACGTCGTAGCGCGTCTTGTACCAGTTGCAGATCGCTTTGCGCAGTCGCGGAATGCCCTTGGAAACCGAATAGCGGTGCGTGACAGGCTTCTGCGCTGCCTCGATCATTTTGTCCACAATATGCTTCGGCGTCGCCCCATCGGGATTGCCCATCCCGAAGTCGATGATGTCCTCGCCACGCCGCCGCGCGGAAACCTTCATTTCACCCGTGATGTTGAAGACGTAAGGTGGCAGGCGCTGGATACGGCTGAACTCTTCCATGATGACTCCATTATGACTGCAGAGGATGCGAATCAACGTCCAGGCATCAGACACAGGTTCAGAAAGGGACCTGATGTTGAAACCGTCTATCTGGATTGGATAAGGTGGGGCAGAAGTCTAGGCGGCCGAAGCCGCCGCATACAAGGCCGCGATCGTCGCGCCGGTCTGGCTTACGCTCTGCATGGAGAAGATTGTATCGCAGGCATCAATCTTCCGCCGGCAACCTCAATCCGTCATGTCCGTGGATCAGATCAACACCAGCACTCCACCCGCTGAGTGATGTCAATCAATGACCTTCAGCACGACCCGGAACCGCGCCTTCCCCGACATCATCCGCTGGTAAGCCTCTTCCGCTTTCTCCAGTGGGTAAACCTCGTTCATCGACTTAACTCCCGTGAGCGCACTGAATTTGAGCGTGTCTTCTGAATCCATTCCCGTTCCCGAAGGCCACCCGGCGACGGTGCGCCGCCCCAGCAAAAGCGGAAAAGGATTGATCACGACAGGGCCATCGGGCGCGCCCACCACAATGAGCTTTCCGCCTGGCGCGAGTCCGTCGATCGTCCACTCGAGCGCCTTTGCACTGGTCACCGTCGACAGAATGATGTTGGCGCCACCGAGCTTCTGCAATTCTTTCGCCGGGTCCTGCGAAGTCGAATCGATATAGATATGCGCTCCAAGCTGTTTGACGAGCGGACCTTTATCCTGGCCGCGCGCGACCGCGACCGTGCGGTAACCGCTCCTTGCCGCGTACTGGATGGCAAGATGTCCGAGGCCGCCGATTCCCAGAACCACGACCGTGTCGCCCGCCCGGGCGCCTGAGTTGCGCAAAGAGTTGAAGGTCGTAACCCCGGCGCAGAGCAGCGGCGCGGCATCGGTGTCATTGAGCTCCGGAGCCATAAAGGCCACCGCGTTGGCGGGTGCGATAACGTAGTCGGCGTAACCGCCGTCATAACTGATCCCGCTGACAGGCTGGTTTTCGCAGAGGATGAAGTCACCGCGACGGCATGGCGGGCAGTAGTTGCAATGACCCCCGTGCCAGCCTAGTCCAACCCGCTGGCCTTGCTTGAAGAGCGGAACATCGGGGCCAACAGCATCGATCACACCGGCAATCTCGTGGCCTGGAATACGTGGGAATTGAATGCCCGGCCAGACACCTTCCTTCGTGAGCGAGTCGGAGTGGCACACGCCGCAAGCGTGCACGCGTATGCGGACCTGGCCCGGACCAGGATCAGCGAATTCTTTTTCGATGAGTTGAAACGCTCCGCCGGCGGCGGGCACCTGCATGGCACGGCCTTTGACTGTTGGCATGGGGGAAGCTTCTCCTTCGCGTTGGATGTAAGCCTGTTGGGCGGGTGCGGAGATTCTCTAAAAATTCATCTTCGCTTGATGTTGAGCGGCGGCGTCAACTAACCTTCACGAACTGGCAGAACCGCAATCTTCGTAAAGGATAATCCCGATGAGAGATTTGTCGAGGACCATATCGTACGGCGCTTATATTCAGCTCGTCCTGTTTTGTGTGCTGGCTGGGTGCCTGATGGCGCCTGCTCAATCCGTTGATGCACACACGCAATTGCGGCAACTGGTAGACAACAATAGCGCGCAATGGAAGCAGACTTCGAAGCAGATCTGGGACTTTGCGGAACTCGGCTATCACGAGGAGAAGAGCTCCGCGCTGCTGCAGCAGCAGTTGAAGGCCGCTGGATTCAACGTGCAGAGCAGCCTCGCGGACGAACCAACCGCATTCATTGCGAGCTACGGACAGGGCAAGCCGGTCATTGCGATCCTGGGCGAATTTGACGCCTTGCCCGGCCTGTCGCAGCAGACTGTCCCCGAGCGCGTGCCGGTGACGGCAGGCGCACCAGGTCACGCGTGCGGGCACAACCTGCTCGGTTCCGGCGCAGCACTGGCAGCCGTTGCCGTAAAGCAGTACATGGAGGCGAACCACGTTGCCGGAACGCTTCGGTACTACGGAACTCCCGCCGAAGAAGGCGGGGAAGGCAAGGTCTTCATGGTGCGCGCCGGCTTGTTTAAAGATGTGGATGTTGTGCTGCACTGGCATCCCGGCGATCGAAATTCGGTCACAAACGGTGGCGCGTTGGCGCTGACAAGTGCGAAGTTCACGTTTCACGGGATTGCGGCGCATGCGGCGATGGCCCCCGATCGCGGCCGTTCCGCATTGGACGCCGTCATGCTGATGGGAACGGGCATTGAATACATGCGGGAGCACGTGCCCAGCAATACACGCATTCACTACATCATTACGAAGGGCGGTGCCGCCTCGAATATCGTGCCGGATCTCGCGCAGATTGAGCTGGTCGCGCGAAGCCCTTCGAGCACAACTCTCGAAGGTATATGGAAGCGCATTCTCGATGTCGCAAAGGGCGCCGCGCTGATGACCGGAACATCCTACGACGTGTCCGATATCGGAAGCTACGCCAACATCATCAGCAATGATGCGCTCGGCAGGGCCGCGCAGAAGAATCTCGAAGAAGCAGGCGGGTTCACGATGACCGTCGACGAGCGGAAATTCGCGACCGAGTTGCAGAAGACGTTGAACGTCGATCCCGCCCCGGGCCTTGATACCACGCATCAGGTCGAGCCTCTGCGTCGTCCGGATCCCAACGCGCCGGCAGCGTCGACCGATGTGGGCGACGTGAGCTGGGTGGTCCCCACCATCGGTTTCGAGACCGCTACGTTTGTTCCGGGAGTGGCGCCTCATACATGGCAGGCGGCCGCCACCGCAGGCATGAGCATCGGGCAGGATGGGATGATCGTCGCTGCGAATGCGCTGGCGTTTACTGCCGTGGACCTGTTCACGAACGCCGGGTTGGTCCAGGCGGCAAAGGCTGATTTCGCAAAAGAACTCGCGGGCAAAACCTACCGGTCCGCAATTCCCGAAGGAGAAAAGCCGCCCATCGACTACCGAGGCAAGTAGCGCCCGCCTCTGATCAGAAGGACGCTGTTGCTTCCGCAAGCGCGATCGCCGATTTGGCTGACGCAGCGTCGTAGTAAGAGACAAAACTCTGGGTCTCCGCGGCCTTGTACGGCGCGAGATTGTGCGCCCAGCGGAAACCGACTGGCTGATAAAGCAGCTCCGCCTTGATTTGAAAGTGTCCCGGCGTCGAACCCGCAGGGATCTCGAATCGCGTTGTGGTGCTCCCCGCAACAAACCCCGCGTCTGACGCAGCTTCCCCGCGCACGGCGATGTCGGCTGAAGCCGATTGCTTGTCAAAACCGGTCGGCAAAATGCGATTGTCCTTGAGGTACTGCGTTGCGCTTAACAGAGCGGTTGTCACGTGCCCCTGGCCATCGCCGAGGATGGGTTCGAAGATCTGCACCTCATCCGGCTTCCTGATCGTGGCGTAGTGCGGCGAGAAACGCGTCGCGTCCGCGTCATTCAGATTGCCGGCAATAGACCCGTCGGCATTCAGCTTGCCCGATTCAAAAACAACCTTGCCGGATGAGTCGGCAACCGTGATGTGAAGCCACGCCCGGCGCGATGGGTAGGCTGTGGGAAGCTTGTGCCCGCTAAGGTTCTGGACAGTCACCGCGAATGTGAGGTTTCCGTTGCTAATAGCAGGACTGCTGACGGTGAGGTGCGCGGCTTTGGATTGCAGGTAGGCGCGTGTCTCAGCAGCGGCATTCGTGAGAGCCGCCGGCGCTGCGGTGACGGCGAGTTCGTCGTGATGAGTGTTCAGCATCTCCTGCAGAAGGAAGTTGGCTCCGGTGAAAGAGTGCAGCCGAACGTCATCATGCGGCGGGCTGCCGAGCGTCGCAACAGGTGCGGGCTCATCGACGCCCGGCATATGGCACTGCTGGCAGGTTTGCTTGTCGCGGTAATCGCTGTGCTCCCACTCGAGATAAGGCATCTGCTCAGGAAAGCGCCCTGCGGGCTTGCCGGAGGAGTCCAGCGTGCTCGTGTAGAGCGTGTGGCAGGAGCCGCAAAATGCCGCCTGGCGCAGGTGATCGCCCTCCGCGGTGTTGAGCTTCATTCCTGCCGTATGAATCGCCATCGCGCGCTGCGTGGGCGGATATGGACCATACGCCGTCGCAGGCGAGTAGACCAGTGTGCCGTTGTACGAGGCCTGCGTGCCGATGCCGTCAGCCTGTGCAAGATGACAACCCGAGCACCCCACCCCATCCGCAGCGGCTTCTGCATCGTGGTGAGCATCAAGCGGAAGTACCGCAAAAACGACCGTGTCGTGGCCAGCAGCCTTGTCCGCAAAGCGCTGGAGCGGCATGTGGCAGGAGGCGCATTCCGTCTGGATCGCGGCAGCCGCCGAAGGATGATCGAGTGTCTCGCGGCGTACGCTCCCCTGCCAGTACGGATCACGCGCGGAATTGGCCATCACGCTTGCACTCCACGCCGTGCCGATGGAGACGTCCTTGCCCTTTGCGGTCTTGAGATTGTTGTGACACGCCAGGCAACGCGTGGAAATGACCAGCGCGGACGAAGACGGCTGGCCCTTGAGAGCGGCTCCCGGCGCAAGCACGACCAACGCAATCAGCAAAAAAGGAAAGGATGAACGCGAAATCATGCGCAAGAAACCTTCTATCGGCGACCCAGCCAGCATAGCAGTCCTCGCCTGTTCCAAACCGGCAGGTTCGAAGGCTCTGATTTCAGAACTTCCCGCTCGCTTCCGCGATGACGATGGCAGATTTGCGTGCTGCTTCTTCGTAGTAGCTGAGAAAGCGCTGCGGTTCAGCGGCCGCCTTGTACGACTCGAAATTGTGCGCCCAGCGAAAGCCTACAGGCTGATACCAGAGCTCGACATGAATCTGGCATGGACAGGAGAGAGAGGATCGGATGGAATAACGCACCTTGGCGCTGCCGCCCCTGAAATTCGGATCGTCATTGGCTTGACCCACGACGGCAATATCGTTATCGGCGGTCTGCTTGTCGAAGCCCGCGGGAAGAATACGATTGTCCTTCAAATATCCAATCGCGGAGAGCAGTCCGGTCGTTACCTGCCCCTTCTCATCCTTGAGGATCGGCTCGAATACCTCCACTTGATCGGCATTCGTGATCTCCTCGTAGTGAGGTTCGAAACGATGCGGGTCGACATCATTATCATTTCCGGCGATGGAGCCATCGGCGTTCAGCGCACCCGATTCAAAAACAGTGTGCCCGCCCGGGTCGCTCACTGTGACGTGCAGCCACGCGCGCCGCGACGGATATGCAGTGGGCAGCTTGTGCCCGGTGAGGTTATCCACTTCGACTGCGAATGTGAGCCCCTCGACCGTCTTGCGTACATCGAGCAGAGCAACGCGTGCTGATTGCGTGCGGATAAAATCCGACGCAAGGTTATTGGCCTCCTGAAGCTTCTCTGGTTGCGCGGATACACCCAGCTCATCGCGGTGATCGCTGAGCATCTGCGTCATCAGAAAGTTGCCCCCGACAAATGCGTGGCGGTGCATCCCCTGGCGCTTGGGCCCGTAAAGTGCCGTGACCGGAACCGCCTCCGTGACCTCAGGCATATGGCACTCCTGGCAGGTTTGTTTCGTGCGGTAATCGCTGTGCTCCCACTCGAGGAAGGGCATCTGCTCCGGAAGCTGGCCAACGGGCTTGCCGTTCGCGCCGCGTGCCACCGTGTAGAGGGTGTGGCAGCTTCCGCAGAGGCCGGCGTCGCGGATGTGTGCCGCCTGCTGGGGCACCATGCCGGCCGTGGACGACCGCATGACCGTCTGGTGGCCCGCGTCTACAGCAAACGGGCCGTACTCCGGACGACTTTTGAGACCCGTTGGAGCTACGACGACATTCCCGTTGAACGTGTCGTGCGTGCCGAGCCCGGCGGGCTCCACCTGGTGGCACACCGCGCAGGTGACTCCGTCCGCGGCCAGGTGATTCCGCTCAACATCTTTGGTCAGCGGAAGCCGGGAAAAGACCTCGGTCTTGCGGCCGGCGGCCTTGTCGATGAGGTGTTGCGCCGGCATGTGGCACGTTGAGCACTCATCCTGAATATCGGCGCTCGCGTCCGGGTGATCGATGGCTTCGCGGCGAACGCTTCCCTGCCAGTATGGATCGCGGGCGGAGTTCGCCATGATGCTTGCGCTCCATTGGAAGCCGATAGAGATGTCTTCGCCGGATGGCGTTTTAAGCCCGTTGTGACAGGCGACGCAACGGGTCGAGTCGCGAAATTCGTTTTTGGCGTCGGCCTTCGAAGCTGCGCGCACGTCGCCGGCGCGCATTCCCACCAGCGCCGCCAGGGCTGCGCCGAATATCGCCATGAAACCCAGCCTTCGCATCACCATCCGTTCCAGAAATGCCCGTCAGCCCAGTCCCACAGCAGGTAGAAGTAAACCTGCGGGTTCCGGCCTGCGGTGTTGGTAAAGGGCGTGCGCACTCCGATATCGGCGCGGATGTGCTGACGCGGACTTAGCGTAACCTGCATCTCGGGCAGAATGTCCCAGTCGGTTTTTGCACCATCCTTCAGTTCGCGTTCGGCCAGAAACTCCACCATGGGCGACCACTGCCGCCCCAGCCGGTGATCCTGCGCAATAGTCTGGCCCAGCGTCGTGTACCAGAAAAGGCTCTGCGGCGTGATGTCGGGATGAACCGGCAAATCGGCGCCCATCTGGGTCTGCACCCATGTGTTGGTGTGCCACAGTTGATCGAACGCCGCGAAGGGCTCAAAGACCGTCGTCCCGTTGCCGCCCAGCGTCGTGCTCCCGGTAGGCGGAAGTATGCCCCCCTGCAGACTGAAGATGGAACCAGTACGCAGGTTGGAATACAGGACCTGTTTCCAGCCGAAGGTCATGTCTCCGACGTGGCTGTTCCAGTTGTGGTCCTGGTTCTGGTAGTCCCAGGGCAAATCGACTTCCAGTTGCCCCTTCGTCCCGAATGCCTGCTCGTGAATGAAGTGCGTCTCGAGGCCCGGCGCGCCGCTCGCATTCACTGCAGTTGACATTACAAATTCATTTTCAGGAAAGGCTTTCTCCGTCACCAGCGCGCGCGGCAGGTTCAGTTCGCCGCGAGGCCAGTGCGGATTGGTGCAGAAGCTGCGGAGATACGCGACAACGTCGTCGATCTGGTCGTTCGAAAGCAGATCCTTGAACGACGGCATGATTGTCGAGAAGCCCAGGTACGGGCCTCCATTCAGCACGACGGCCTTCCAGGTGTAGTCCGCCTCCGGCGTCGTCTGATCGCAGCGGCTGAAATCAGGAAAAGTGTCCGGTCGTTTGAAACGGGTGCTCTCCTCCGGCGCGCCACGGCCATCGGCGCCGTGGCAGGCGATGCACCCGCCCTCATAGACGGTTTTGCCCTTCGCTGCGTCGGGAGTGCGGCTGTAGTTGAGCCTCTGGCCGCTCAGGATGGAAAACGTGGAGCTAATCAGAAGATACGCGAACAATCTCAGCAACCGGCCCTGATGCATATATCGCGTCCTGTTCGCTATTGACCGTCGCATTCTTAAGAAGTTCGGCAGATTGCCATCCGGCTGAGATGCAGCCAGAATAACGCCGGATTGCCCCAAATCTCTCCGGATGACGAAATTGTCATCGACCATGTCAAATCGGCGGCCCGGTCGGCCGGACCGCCATCACGGGTGCAAAAATCTATACTGGACTACGATGAGTACGTTTCTTCCTGTTGATGAGCAGATGGACCTGCTGCAGAAAGGTGCGGCGGAGATCATTCGCGTCTCCGATCTGCGCGAGCGCCTTGAAGAGAGCCGCAAAACCGGCAGACCCCTGCGTGTAAAGGCCGGCTTCGATCCGACCGCTCCCGACCTCCACCTCGGCCACACCGTGCTCATGCGCAAGCTGCGCCATTTTCAGCAGCTCGGCCATACCGTGATCTTTCTCGTCGGCGACTTCACCTCGCTCATTGGCGACCCGACCGGACGCAATGTGACCCGCAAACCCCTCACGCGCGAGCAGATTGACGCCAACGCCGAAACATACAAGGAACAGGTCTTCAAGATCCTCGATCCGGAGAAGACGGAAGTTCGCTACAACTCAGAGTGGCTGGGCAAACTCGGCTACGAGGGCACCATCCGGCTGGCGGCACACTTTACGGTTTCGCAGATGCTGGAGCGCGATGAGTTTCACAAGCGATTTCAGGCCGAGCAACCGATCAGCCTCCACGAGCTCCTCTATCCCCTCATGCAGGCCTACGACTCCGTGGCTCTCGAATGCGATGTGGAGCTCGGCGGCACGGACCAGCGCTTCAACCTCGGCGCCGGCCGCGAACTCCAGCGCGAATACGGTCAGAAACCGCAGATCATCCTGATGACGCCGATCCTCGAAGGGCTCGGCGGCGGCCAGAAGATGAGCAAGTCCCTCAATAACGCAATCGGCATTAACGAGCCGCCCGCCGAGATGTACGGAAAGCTCATGAGCATCTCCGATGATCTGATGTGGAAGTACTGGCTATTGCTCACGGATCTAAAGCAATCGGAGGTGGACGCGCTGCAGGCTGAGGTCGCCGCAGGCAAGGTTCACCCGATGGATCTGAAAAAGCGGCTGGCCCGGACGATCACGGCGGGGTTCCACGGCGAGACAGCCGCACAGCATGCGGATGAGAACTGGGCGCGGATGTTCCAGCAAAAGGAGGCGGCCGAAGACCTCGAGGAGGTCCACATCGCCTACGCCGACCTCGCAGGTCCGGCCGATGCGCCGGGAGCATTGCAGATTCGCGTGCCGAAGCTGCTGGTGCAGATAGGACTGGCCGCAAGCGGTGCCGAGGCGAGCCGGAAACTCGCCGAGAAGGCCGTGAAGATCGAGGGTGAAGTCGTGACAAATTCGACAATCGCACTCGATTCCCTCCCCGTCCGACTTGTCGTGCGCCTCGGCAAGCGTGCCAAAATCGCGGTGATCGGCGGGTTCGGCGAAGGCAATTAGCTTCGAACCGAGGCAGACAGAGTAAGCTTGCTTGCGGAGGCCGGCCGCCGCATGCGCAAACTGTCACTCCTTTTTCTCTACCTGATTGCATGTCCTTGCTCTTCCTTTGGTCAGCAGAAGTATTTCGATAATTGGCCGCAGAATGCCGATCCGCAAAAGGTCGGGGAAGCCGTGGCCGAGCGCTTTGTGCCCAGTGCGCACCTGAATCCGATCACGTATCAGGAGGTCTGCGCATGGTATGGCGCACTCACTTATGCGGAAACAACGGACAACAATTCGCTGCGATCGCGGCTGCAGGAACGTTTTCAGAAGCTGCTCACGCCTGAAAACCGGCCGCTGATGCCCGACAAGGAACATGTAGACTACGAAATCTTCGGCGTGGTGCCCCTCCAGATCTCGATGGAGACTGATGACGCACCGACGCGTGCCATGGGATTGCGTTTCGCCAACCGGCAATGGAGCAAACCACAACCGGACGGCCTTTCAGGCGAAACCCGTTATTGGATCGACGACATGTATATGATTACCATCTTGCAGCTCGAAGCATATCGCTCGACCCATGACGTTAAGTACATGGACCGCGCAGCGAAGGAGATGGCCGCCTATCTGCACAAGCTCCAGCAACTGAATGGCTTGTTTTTTCATGCAGAGGATGTGCCATTCTACTGGGGCCGAGGCAATGGCTGGGTGGCGGCGGGAATGACGGAGATGCTCCTTTCGTTGCCGCAGAATCACACGCTGCGGCCGGAGATTCTCGCCGCGTATCGAAAGATGATGATGGAACTCGCCAAGGATCAAAATTCGGACGGCACCTGGCGTCAACTGATCGATCACCCCGAGAGTTGGGAGGAGAGTTCGTCAACCGGGATGTTCACATTCGCAATGATCGAGGGTGTGCGCCACGGATGGCTCGCGGAAGAGACATACGGGCCGGTAGCGCGGAAAGGCTGGATCGCGCTTGCAGGATTTGTAGATCAGAACGCTGACGTCACAAATGCATGCGCTGGCACAAATAAGGAAAATAGCTACGACTACTACATGGCGCGTCCGCGAAGAACAGGAGACTTCCATGGACAGGCCCCGGTGATGTGGGCCGCACGCGCTTTGCTCGAGAAATGAAGCCTCTCTTAGAGTAATTTCAATCACGTTGACATTGGCCCCGATTTGCGGTGAGATATTGGTCGCCATTTCTGCCGTTTGTCTCAGTTTACCCAAATCAACGAAGTTGATCTCAGGGCTCCGTTCATGATGTGTCCAGCTCAACTCCGATAACAGAGACCAGCTTCCCTTAACAACTAGGAACCTTTTTCAAGAAGGAGAAGAAGATGGAGCATACAGTGTTGACTGAACCGATCGTAAATGCGGAGATCCCAGGTCTCGGAGTTCTGGGCCCGAAAACGAATTGCAAATACCCCCTTAATAATCCCGTTGAAGCGCTCAAAGCAACGCAGAAAATGTCGGCTCAACATCCATCACTTCTGGCAGCGATGGAGGATCTGATGCTCTACGAGCGCTGGGTCAGCCGGGTGGTCCTCCCGATTGCGTTCCGATGGATCGAGGAGCACAAAGAAGCTGTCTACCGCGATATTGAGGACCCTCTGCGTGATGACGTCGGCGTGGTAATAGCTGCAGCGTATGAGATTGTGAAGACACTACCCTGCAAAGGGGATGACAAGTCACGCGAGATAAATCCCATCTGGAGCAAAATCGCGCAGAAGATTCATGACGAAACGCGCCAAGCATTTGCTGCGGAACGGAAGCTTCTTAAAGAAACAACCTGCCTGCCAGGTCAGGGGTGAGCGAAATCGGGACCGGCTGCAGCCTCATTAAGAGCTGTATCGCGCTCCCCGGGTATAGGCAAGCGTGACGACGGTGACGTCGTCATCTTGTCCAAACCGCACTGCTTCTTCGGCCGCCTCAAGAGCGGTCGGATTGGCAGCGAATAGCCTCTGCAAGCGTTCAAATCCATAGAGCTCGCCGTCCTTGTTGCGAGCTTCGAGGAGCACGTCCGTACGGAGGGCTAGGTGATCACCAGGTTTGAATTGCAATGGTTTTGTCGTAGCGGGTCGCCGCGCCAAAGCCGAGCGGAAGTGGCCGGTACCTCGAGCGAACGTCAATTCGCTTTCGGCGAGGCTGTCGTGCGCCTCGGCAAGCGTGCCAAAATCGCGGTGATCGGCGGGTTCGGCGAAGGCAATTAGTTGCCAATAAGCTTCACCGGCAATGCTTCCACCAATCCCGATACAGGCAGGAAGATCTCCCAGTTGACATGACTGGTGATTTGGGGTCAGATATGTGCTCTGACACTCGCCCTCGTACCAGTGTGCCCAAATCACCAAGTTGAAATCAGAGCCTGTTCGTGATGTATCCCGCACCCTCTGATATCCGAAACCAGGTTCCGCAATCCACAGAAATGAATCTGTGAAAGGGAGAGGACAATGAATGGTCCAATAAAGACTAATTGCAGGTTGCTATGCGAAACCCCGATCGCGCCAATGAATCGGGTCTACGAAATGTGGGGACAGCATCCATTGTTCAATGCAGCGATGGAGGATCTTATGATCTACGAACGCTGGGTCACCAGGGTAGTCCTGCCCATCGCGTTCCAGTGGATCGAGGAGCACAAATCGGATGTCTATTGCGACATACCCCCGGAGGGGTTTGACGATGTCGGCGTGGTGATAGCGGCAGCATTCGAGATCGTGAAGTCGTTGCCGGCTTACCTAGAGGGTCAGAAGGTATCCGGAGACATAAGCCCGGCAAAATGCAATAGGATCTGGGCTCCGATCTCGCAAAAGATCCACGATGAAACCCGCAATGCCTTCAATACACACAGTGACCTGCTGAAAGAGACAACCTGCTTGCCAACTAATGACGAGCAAAGTTCCTGACCGCATCCACATCCGTCGTTGCCTCTCGCACCCCCGTGTACGCAAGCGTCACAACCGTGATGTCGTCGTCCTGTCCGAACCTCACCGCTTCTTCCGCAGCCTCGGGAGCTGATGGATTCGCTGCGAACAGCTTCTGCAATCGCTCGAATCCATAAAGCTCGCCGGACTTCTTGCGAGCTTCAAGCAGCCCGTCCGTATAAAGCGCAAGGTGATCTCCGGGATTGAATTGCAGGGTTGTCTGGTCGTACCGGGCGGTCATGTCCAGCCCCAGCGGAACCGCGCCCTGCACGTCCAGTGCATTCCAGTTGAGAAAGGGCGGCGGATGGCCCGCGCTTGACAGCGTGCAGGCGCCGAACCGATTGATCCTTACGGCAATACACGTCGCAAAACCGTTATCCATTCGGCCGCAGAGGCGTCGATTCATTTCAGTCAGCAGAGGGCCGGGCTCCGGGAAAAACTCCGCAAGCACGCGCATGATCCCTATCACATAAGAGACGCTCAACGCGGCCTTGAGGCCATGCCCGCTCACGTCACCAAGAAGCAGCAACGTCGTCCCGTTCGGGTCTCCCTCAGAGGGTATGAATTGAAAGAAGTCGCCCCCGACCTCGAGCGCCGGCCGGTAAGAACTGGAAATCGAGAATCCCGGGGTGCTGATCTGATGCTCCGGAATGAGCATTCGCTGCAGGGTGCGAGCGTTGCTGAATTCGTTGGAGAGAAGCACCTCCCGCTGCCGTTCTTCGCGATAGCTCATGTACACCGCGACCACAATGGCGACCAGTAGAAGCCCCCGGAAGATCATCGCAGGCGAGACCGCGTTGCCGTTGACGGAGAACAGGGGATCTGCAAGCTCGTTTCCGATCGTCCATCCCGTAAATCTCTGCCCTTGCCTGAGCGCCTCCTGTAGCGCGAAGAACATCCCGTCGAGAATCGTCATGGCGGCGACGATCCACGATGCAGGTTGCAGTCGGTTCCTTCGGCGAATCGCCACCGTCACCAGCACCAGGGGAAGAATCTCGATCAATGTCGTGATGGTCGCAAGGGCTGCGTCGACCGCCTGAACCCAGGCAAGCCAGGAAGGGCGCCAGGCTACCGCGAGAAGCGCCCCATCGAGCGAAGTCATCGCGAGGCTGACGATGGCAACGGTTTTGACGAGCCGAGAAAGCGCGCGATCTTCATTCAGATGGAGCAGCCAGAGCAATAGAAACCACAGCGATACGTCGTGGAGGCAATTCGCCGGCTGCGTAAGTCCCATGGCGAGGAAATAGGGCAGGCCAAGATGCGCGTCAAGGAGCAGCACGATGATCAGAGGCGTCAAGGCGTACCCGATCATCCACAGAAGCACCCGCTGTCCGCGATGCCACCACCAAACTAGAAAGCTGAGCAGCGCGATGAGGCCGTAGATCAGTTGCTGGCTGAACTGGAGCTGCCTCGTATGCAACCATTCGTAGTCAATGATTGCCTTGGCCCCTGCAATCGCTTCCGGTCCGCCAACCATGGGTGGGCCATCTAATCCGCCAAGTTCGCCTGAGTCATCGGAAAAGAGCGGCGCCTTCCATACCCGAAATGCCAAAAGACCGTTCTGCCGATTGCCGAGTTGGAAAACTTGCGGCTGCTGCGACACGTGCCACACCGGCCACGGCGGCATCTTGCCCTCATATCCAACCCGTTCACCGTTCCAGAAAATTTCGTAGACGTCGTAGACGCGCGGCACCAGCAATGAAAATTGCTGGGGGCTGCCGGAGGCCTGCACCAGAGTGAGATGAATCCGGTACCAGCCGTAGCCGGTATACCGCGGATGCCCCTGCGAGCCCCACGGGCGATCTCCACCGATCGATTCCCAATTGGAATCGTCAAAGGAGGGCGATGCCCATCCCGGATCATCGCCGGTATGGAACTTCCAGGGGCCGGTCAGCGGAACAGTGCCACTGCCCATACCGCCGATCGGCATCGATGCCGAAGACTGCCCCCCCTGCGCGTGAAAGCTAGCTGCAGCAGCCAGGAGAAGGATGACCGGCAGGCCCCGGAATCTCGATAGCCGTGCGAACATGAGCCAGCATACCCCGGATTTCGCGTGGCTCAACAACCTTCCCGAAGTGTTTTCAGTAACTTCGCCAGCCCGTCAGCATCGCGAAACTAGAACCGGAACAGGTACGAGAACTTCACGAAGATCTGTTTGCCGGTATTCAGCCAGTCAGGCGAACGCGGCGGAACCGGGTTATTCGGGTCGCAGGATCCGTCCGGAAGACGATTGCAGAGTGACCTGTTCAGGTTCTGCAGTTCGTTGTTGTATCCAATGTAGAGAACGGTGCCGGGATGCGGCAGCCAGGTAAACAGCGCCTGAGTCTGAATCTCTTTGGTTCTCTGGAGGGATGTTTCGGCGGGATTGACGAGGGTGGAATCGTACTCGGTGATCACCCGCGCCGACATGGAGCGGTTGAACTGATAATTAATCTTCGTTCGGAAGACCTGGTTCTCGTAAACGAATGCGCCTGATGCGGCCGCGTGCTCACGATCGAGAAGATAAGTGTTGTCCATCGTCAGTTGTCTGACCGGCTTGACCGTTGCGAGAGCCTGCACTACCTGAGCGTGCAGCAAGTACGGCACGCCGCCTGGTACCGGGTTGTAGTTGACGTTTCCGGTGATCGTCGGATTGAGGTAGAAGGTGAGTTCCTTGAAGGGTGAGCCCTCGACGACGATTCCGCCGAAGTTTTCGGTGAAATTCACATTCTGCGTCAGTGGATAACCGTCTTGCGGGCCCAGAGTATCCGAAAACTGGCCGACTTGCGGGGCAATATTGAACTGGCGCGATAGCGTCATGAACGGAGCAAACGTGGTGTAGTGGTACAGTCGGTTCCCCTGGTGATCCCAGGCGAGTTGCTGCAAGAGATCCAGACCGTAGCTCTGGACGCTCTTGCCGGAGGGGTACCAGGTGTAGGTCGCCCGCGTCTGATCGCTGTAAATGTCGGTCGTGGGAATGAAACCCAGTTCGCTGTGGAAGCCGGTCGCGTAGCTCTTATTGATGCTGTCCAGATTGAAAGCGTGCCCCGTTCGCTGAGCTTCGACATAGAACGCTGGACCGGCAGAATAACCGGTGTTTGAGACTGTGGGAGTTGGCCCTTGTGTGGAACTCACGACACCTTGGCCGAGCACAGACCAGCTCTTAGGAAGACGGGCAACGAAGTCGGCGCCGCCAATTCGATTCCAGCCACCCCCGAACTCCTCGTCGCTGAAAACAAGGCCGGCGCTTGATCCCTTGGTTCCGATGTCCTGCGAGACGCGCCCGACGAAATACTTGGCGCGCTCCTGATAGAGAGAATCTGTGGGGGGATAGGTTTCCCCAGGTTCCCGGTCGTCGATAGCAAACATACCCAGGTTCGTATCGCCCAGCTTCCCGGTCAGGCGAATGCCAAACTCGGGATGGACGATGTTGCGCGTGTAAACCAGGAAAATTGGCGTGCTGAAATAATTTGCGTTCTCGAGGAAGAACGGCCGCAGCTCAGGAAAGTACACCGGATAGCGCTGGTTCACCGTAAATTGCGGCTGGTCCGATTCCACATCGCTGAAATCGGGGTTGATCGTGCCGTCGACAACAATGCGGTCTTTGATGATGAGCTTGGCCTCGCCTCCCGCGGTGCCTTCCAGGTGCCGGTCGCTGAAGTAGGGATTCAGAGGATCAAGGTTGTTCAGTTCCTTTTCATTCTGAGCGAGGACGTAGGGGTTGATCTGGAAATTGTGCGAGCCGGTGACGCCTTCAATCCCGCGCATCGTGCCTTCCTGGGTAAGCACGCCGGGAATACTGGTGGAGACGCGAGGCCAGAAATCGACTTCGCTGTTTCGCGGGATGGAGCGGTAGAAAACTACCCCCCAGTCCGAACCGATGTTTCGGAATCGAAGACTCCGAAAGGGAATAGCGAAAAGAGCGATCCACCCCTCGGAAGTCTTCCGGGCATCCGAATCCCATACCTGGTCATAGCTGAAATCAACGTCAGTCTCCCACGATGAGCTAGCCGTATCTGTCCATGCTCCATCGGCCTGTACTCCCGCAGGATTGACCGAGAACAACACTCCTTTGCGGCGGTCTTGAAACGGATCGAGCAGAACGGAAACGTAGTCGTCGCTGGTAATCCCTGCACCCGCAAAGGCCTCTCTCCGGGTAAGGTGGCCTCGAATGCGATTGGGATGATCGTCGTAGCAAATGAAAACAAAATAGAGAGTGGATTTCGTGTGGCCGATCCAGACCTCTGTCTTTTGCGTCGCCGGCGCACCGTCATTGGGGATGTTCTGGATGAATCCGGTAACCTTGGCCAGCTTACCTTTGAGTTCTGCACCCGGCTCCATTCCTTTGAAGTCTGCCAATCGGACTGGTTCGGTCAGAAGTGGGACTTCAAAGTCGGAGGGCGCTCGCTCCTTCGGAGGCTGTGGAGCTCTCCCAGCCTCTTGCGCAACAGAACACTGTAGGCACAGGGAGATGACGCACACAAACAACCCGATCAGTACCGCGCGTATTGCATTGCCGCGGATAGCCCGATTCGATACATTCCGAGCAAAGCCACAATAGATCCCCTGCTTCGAAAGAATCATCTAAGAGTCCGAAAAAAATGCTGCTTTGCGTGTGTCTCTAGATCGTACAAGCCCGAAGCCGAAAGTGAATCAAGAAATTGTCAAGCATTTGAAAACTAAGATTTCCTGACGATCGACACACCTCACGACGCGCAGACATGGAGCAAATAAGACTCAGTTCTGTCAATGGATCCTTGGTGTAAATGGCACATCTAAATCAGTGCGTATTATATATTTAATCCACAAAGCCGCCTTTTGATTCTCCTCGTTTGAACGGCCTGGAATCAGTCTGGTATCGCTGCGCTTTGCTCTCTCTCGAGTGAATAGTCCGTGCATATCCCCGCTTGTCCATGAGAGCGGACCCGCAGAGAAAGCAGCAGGCACCTATGGTGCCAACGGTGCGGATTGTGATTACGGTGGTGTTTGTCGTTGGTGACGATTTGCTCGGATTTTCCTCATTGGTCTCGGGGTCAAGTCATTGAAAACACGTTTACGGGAGATACAATTCGAGCACACAGCGTCTGAAGAACGCCAACATTTAATGTCCGATATGCCTACTTTGGAAAGTCAGGGGTTCCTTGAGCAGGCTACGGTGGGGATTGTTCACGCCACGCCGGAAGGCCATATCCTGCGTTGCAACGCGGAGTTCGCCGATATCATCGGCTACCCGCGCGAAGAAGTGCGCGGGCTCATGCTCCAGGAAATTACTCCCGATGAGGATGGCGCGTTATGCATCGCTTCCTTCCAGAAACTCTGGACGGGAACCATGGACGCGCTCAGCCTTGAGATCCGACTCATCCGAAAAGACGGCAACCTACAATGGACCAGACTGACCGTTTCTCTTCTCCGCGATCGAGAAGGCTGGCCCTCCCACTTGTTGGCACACGTCGAAGCCGTCGACAAGCCCAGAGAAGTTGCCTCCAATCATTCAGCTCCCGCTCCCGTCACTTCTGAAAAAGATGGGCGATACAGAAGCACCTTCGATACCAGTCCCGATGGAGTGCTGATCGCCAGGGCGGAAGACGGCAGAATTCTTGATGCCAATCCGGCATTCCTTGAGATCATGCGGTTCACCCGCAACGACGTGATCGGGCACACCTCTGTTGAGCTCGATATGTGGCCCGACGAGGGAGACAGCCGAAAAGTGGGGGAAGCTCTCCATGAGCAAGCAGGCTGCCGCGATCTCGAAGTACGGCTCCGCCGCAATGATGGAGACGTCTTCTGGGGCCAGCTATCAGCCTCGTTTGCAGATATCGACGGCGAATCCTGCGTTATTTCCTACATTCGTGACGTCACTGAAGCCAAGGCTGACGAAGAGAAAATCCGGAATCTCGCTTTCTATGACACCCTGACCGGCCTCCCGAATCGCCGCCTCCTTTGGGAGCGTCTGCGCCAGGCGCTGGTCTCCAGTATTCGCAGCGGCAGCAAGCACGCTCTCCTGTTTCTGGATCTCGACGGTTTTAAGTCGTTCAACGATACCCTCGGACACCATATCGGGGACCTTCTCCTCCAGGAGACTGCCCGCCGCATCCAGAGTTGCGTTCGCGAGGTCGATACCGTTGCCCGGCTGGGCGGAGATGAATTCGTCATCGTCCTCGAGGACCTCAGCCAGATTCCTGAAATCGCCGCCGCACAGGCACGCACCGTGGGCGGAAAAATACTGGCCGCAATCGATCAGCCCTATCTGCTTGAAGGACGAGAGTGCCACACCACTTCGAGCATGGGCATCACGGTTTTCGGCAATCAGAGCGAGAGCACCAACGAGGTGCTGCAGCAGGCCGACATCGCCATGTATCAGGCCAAGGCCGCGGGCCGCAACGCCATGTTCTTCTTCGCGCCGGCTCTCCAGGCATCGGTCAATGCGCGCGTGGCCCTCGAGAAGGACCTCCGTCGCGCGATTCATGAAAACCAGTTTTCGCTCTACTACCAGCCGCAGTTGGATCGCGGCTTGCTGACTGGCGCCGAGGCCCTTGTGCGATGGAGGCATCCCTCCAGAGGAATTGTGGCGCCTGAGGATTTTGTCCCCCTCGCAGAGGAAACTGGGTTGATATTTCCTCTCGGGTCCTGGGTGCTCGAAACGGCTTGCGCCCAGCTCGCTCTATGGTCAAGCCGGAAGGAAGGACAGCACCTGTCCGTCGCTGTCAACGTAAGCGCTCGCGAATTTCGTCAGCCCAGGTTCGTCGATCACGTCCTCGCGGCATTGGAACGCACAGGCGCCAATCCCAAAAACCTGAAAATCGAATTGAGTGAGAGTATGTTTGGCGAGAACGTCGAGGAGATGATCGCCAAGATGCAAAGGCTCAGGGCCCACGGCGTTAGTTTTTCGCTGGAAGACTTCGGAACCGGATACTCCTCGATGAGCTATTTAAAGCGTCTTCCACTCGACCAGATCAAAATCGATCGTGCATTTGTGGGCGAGATCCTGAAGGATCCCATCAGCGGCGCCGTCGCGCAGGCCATCATATCCTTTGGCCGGGCCATGGGGCTTTCGGTGATTGCGGAGGGAGTGGAAACAGAGGAGCAGAGAGCATTCCTCGCGAAGCTCGGGTGCCACTCATTCCAGGGTTATCTGTTCAGCCATCCACTGCCCCTCGGTGAATTCAGCGGAAGCTGAGATCAGCCGCCGCAGGCCGCGAGTGCCTGGTCTTCCGACTCGAAGATGCCGAATAATGGAAGGATTCCAACCATCTTGAAAGTCTTCGTGACAAACGGCGCAGGCTTTACCAGTTTGACGCTGCCTCCGACCTTGTTGCTTTGGCGCAATGCGTTGACTACAGAGCCTATTCCGGAAGAATCGATGTAAGGCAATGCCTCCAGATCGAGAACCAGAAAAATGTGCCCACTTGTGAGCGCCCGCTGAAATGCATTTTCAAATTGACTGATCGCTTCTCCGCTGACCAGTCTGCCCTTCAATTTCAAGACGCAAACTGCGCCGGATTCCTTGATGTCCAGGTCCACGATTCCATCTTTCGGCCGAAATTTCGCTTTACAGTGAGAGTTGAGACTGTTAATCTCACACCTCAACTACCTGAGAATCAACAGCTAAATCCCCCTTGTCAAGAAGTGTTTTAACGCCGTAACTGGGAACATGATTTCTCCCGTGGATGATGCCGGCACCGAGGTTAGCGCGCAACTCCTTGTCGCTCCCGATGCAACCACGCGCGCTTCGATCGTTGCTGCCGAGGTTGTGTCGCAGGTGCCAAACTGCGCCTGCGCCGTGCACCGCTTCAACGAAACCGACGTCGAGAGCTCCTGGACCGTCATCGGTATCGCCGGCGACCTCTCCCTTGAGCCAAACTCGCACGGATCCGGTAATCGGCTCATGGCTCCCATGGTGCTCGACTCACCCGAGACGCTGATCTATGCGGGCGCCGACATCCTGCGCGAGGATTATTCCCATCTCCATATTTCGCGCTCAGTCTCCTCCATCGCCTACGTACCTCTGCTTCTCGCGGACCAACTGGTCGGCGCCATCGAAATCCTCTTCTTCTCCGGAACTCCGCGCGTCCAGGATCTCAAGCCCGTCTTTTCGCTCGCACAGCTCGCAGCGCCGGCAATCGTGGCCGCGGAGACCAGCGAATCGCAAAGACGCGACCTCCTCGATTCTCTGCATCGCATGTCGCAGCTCTACGATCTTGAGAAGTCGCTGAATGCCACGCTCGACTTCGATGCGCTCGTAGGACTGATCCCTGAGAAAGCCGCGGCCATGCTGCCCTGTCAGGCGATGCACCTGTGGATGTTCGATGGAGACGTCCTTCGCCTGGTCGGCACGCAGGGCGTCGATCCAACCGTCGCGGTTGGTATGATCCAAGCGCCCGGCGAAGGCTACGTCGCAGACATGGCAGAGGAAGGCGAGCCGCTTCTTATCGTCGATGCCGACGATGAAAGGTTCGCGCGCCGCAACGCGGAGATAGATCCCGAATCGGGCATTCCGGCAGTTGGCAGCACTCTTCTGGTTCCTCTGATGCAGGATGGCGCCGAGGTCGGTGTCCTCGAAGCGATCAACCGCGAAGATAAGCCCTTCGATGACGATGACCAGTTCTTGATGATGTCGATGGCTGAAACCATCGCCAGCGCTCTGAAGAATGCGAGCCTCCTGCTCGCCGAGCGCAAGCTCGAAATTCTGAAGTCGCTGGTCGACGTTAGCTCCGAAATCACTTCTACTCTGCGCATCGACCGGCTGCTCGGCATCATCGTCAACAGCCCGCAGAACGTCCTTCCGTATGACCGATGCGCCATTGCGCTCGATCAGCGGGGAAAGCTTCAGCTCAAAGCCGTCTCCGGCATGGCCGCGCTTCCTCTCGGCGACATCACCGTTGAACGCCTCAATCAATTGATGCGCTGGCTTTCCACTCAGAACGATCTCGTGTATGTGCGCCAGCCCGAGAACCCGGATCCCGAGATCGAGATTCCCGGCCCTGTTGCCGAGTATTTCTCCGCAACCGGCTTTCGCGCGCTCTATGCGACGCCGTTGGAAGACGATCAGGGCCGCGTGGGCATTCTGACATACGAGAGCAGCATCCCTGATTTTCTCGACGTGCCCCACATCGAGATGATCAAGATTCTTGCCGGGCAGGCCACCGTCGCCATCCGCAACGCTCTGCTCTATCGCGAAGTACCCCTCATCAGCCTGATTGAGCCGCTGGTCAGGAAAAAGCAGAAGCTCCTTAACGATACCCGCAGCCGCTGGATGACCATTGGCATCCTGTTCGAATGCGCCCTGTTCCTTTCGTTCTTTCCGCTTCCTATGCGAATCGGCGGCGACGCAATGGTCGCTCCGCAACATCTCGTGACCGTCGCTGCGCCTGTCGATGGCAATGTTACCGCCGTCTATGCACACGAAGGACAACGCGTGAAAGCCGGCGATGTGCTCGGCGCTATGAACGACTGGCAATGGCGCGCCGACCTGGCTTCGGCTCAAGCCCGCTACCAGCAGGCGATGTTGGTGATGCAGAACGATCTCGCTCACGGCGCTCCGCAGTCAGGCGCGGACCGGGCTCAGGTTGAATTCCTGCGCGGAGAGGAGGAGCGCGCCCGTTCCCGCGTGGAAACAGCTCAACTCCGTTCCCCGATTGACGGCATTGTTGTCACACCCGATCTCCAGAACGTTGCGGGCAGGCACCTCGATGCCGGCACATCCTTTGCCCAGGTTCTCGACCTCTCTTCGGCCATCGTCCAGGTGTCGATTCCCGAACGCGACACCACCCTCATGAAACCCGGCGAACACGTGGCAATCAAGCTGGACAGCTATCCCAGGCGGACCTTCCACGGCAGCATTTCTGTGGTGAGCCCTGAAGCGAGAGCCGCGGATGGCGATCGCACATTTACGGTGGAGGTGCCGCTTTCGAACACAGATGCGAGCCTTCGCGCCGGGATGACGGGACATGGAAAGGTCGCCCTCGGCTGGCATGCGGCCGGCTACGTACTCCTCCGGCGTCCGACGCTGTGGATTTGGCAAACCCTCTGGAACTGGATTGGGTGGTAACGATATGAGAACTATCTTCGGCAGCCTGATTCGATTTGCACTCATCGCCGCGGCTCTCAGCGTGTCTCTTTTCGGCGCCGGTTGCGATTCTCATTCAACCGCTGTCGATGCCAGCGCAGCGACCGTTGCCCCTGCTCCATCAACGCCGAAAACCGGCCCGGCAAGTTCGTCTGCCTCCGAACCATCTGATCCCAGGTCCTTTTCTACGAGCGGGCCTCTGGTCGCGGAACAGCAGGCCGACATCTCCGCGGAGCGAAACGGCCGCGTAATCAGCATCGAAGTTCGCATCGGCGACCGTGTGAAGAAGGGTCAAATCCTGGCCCGGCTGGATGACCGTGAACTCCAGGCCGCTTTCGCTTCCCATAAGGCACGCATGGCGTCGGCCCAGGCACAGCTTCGCGAATGGCAGGCGGAGCAGCAAACAGCGGAAGCGGACCTCCGGCGCGCCACCGCCATGCGTGACGCCAAGATCATCAGCGAAGAGACCTGGGAGCACGCCAAATACCGCGTTGAAGAAACCATTGCGGAAGTCTCACGGTTTCGCGAAGAATCGGCGGCGTCGGAAGCCGATCTTAATTCGGCAAGCGTGCAACTGGAACAGACTCATATCGTCGCACCATTCTCAGGGGTCATCGGCCGCAGTTCAGTTCGCCTCGCTCAAGAGGTCAAACCTGGCGACGTTCTCTTCTGGCTCACTGCGGAATCGCCTCTGCAGGTACTGTTCACGGTCCCTGAAACTTCAATGTCTGCTTTCTCCATGGGAAAGCCCCTTGACCTCACCACTGCCGACTTCCCCGGCCTGCATCAGCAGGGGAGAATCACGCGACTCAGTCCCGTCGTCGACCCCGCGAGCGGCAGCATCCAGGTTATCGGAGCGGTTCTCCGACCATCCGCCTTGCTCAAGCCCGGCATGACCATGCAGGTGAGACTCGCGCAATGAATCTGACCGAAGCGCTCGACGCGGTTCTCCCCGAGCTTCCCCAGGCGCGGCCCTCTCGAAATCAACCCCCGCGCGTGGATCCCGACCTGATCGTTCACGAGACGGTTCTCGATGGAGAACCGATCATCGGAGTGCTCAAACGAGGCAAGAACGCGTACTTCCGCCTGTCTCCGTCTCAGTGGCAGCTCATTCAGATCTTCGACGGACAACGATCCTACCAGGAGATCGCCGAGGAGTTCGCCCGTCAAACTGGCGCAGAATTCAGTGCCGACGAGGCACGCGCCTTCTCCGACGGAATGGAGGGATCAGAACTCTGGTACGAAAGCTACCAGGACAAGAACCTGGCCATGCGCGAGAAGTTGCTCGCTCAGCGCGAGAGACGCAATAAAGCCAAGGTCAACATCGCCCATATCAGCTTCTCGGCGTGGGATCCGGACCAGTATCTGAACTGGCTCGACCGCGTGGCCGGCAGATTTATCTACAACCGTTGGTCCCTGCTCGCCGTTATCGTGCTCTTCGTTTTGGAAACGGTCATGGTGATTGAAAACTGGAACCTGATTGCGCCCGACACGGCGATGTTCTTCAATTTCGCTCAGAAGAGCTTCGGTGATCTCGCCCGATTCTGGTTTCTCATTCTCATCGTTGGATTCATCCATGAAAGTGCACATGGGCTCACCTGCAAGCACTACGGCGGTCAGGTACACAGCATGGGCCTGATGTTTCTCTATCTCACGCCTTGCTTCTTCGTCGATGTCACCGAAAGCTGGGTCTCCGCTACCAAATTGCAACGCCTCGCGACCATCATTGCGGGTATCTGGATTGAGCTGGTGTTGTGCGGAATTGCCATGATCTTCTGGATGAACGCTCCAGCCGGGAGCTGGTTCCACCGGTTCATGTACGAGTTCATCCTGCTGACCGGCATTGCCGCCGTAGTCATTAATCTCAACCCGCTCCTCAAACTTGACGGCTACTATTTCCTCACAGAGATCATCGAAATCCCCGAGTTGAAAGAGCGATCCTCCGCTTTCGTCTCAGCATGGATTCAGGCGAGGGTCTTCAGGCTACCTGTAGATGTCCCGGTTGTGCCCCGGCGGCGCGTCGCTCTCTTTGTCATCTACGCCTTTTTGTCGGGCGCTTACAGCTACCTTCTGCTGTTCATCATCCTCCGGTTCTCCTACCGGGTAGCCTCAACTTGGTTCGGAGAGTTCGCTCTCCTCCTATCGCTGGCGATCGCGTTTGTCATGTTCCGCTCGCGCCTGAAAGCGATGGCACGCGTGTTCAAAGAGAGCTGGAAGAAGGCGATAGGATACCGTTTTCGTTGGCGCCCGGCCTACGCGCTGATTGCCATCTGCATTTTCGTGCTGCTGTTCGTTCCTCTCTTGCGCGACCGCGAAAGCGCGTATTTCGTAATCGAAGCAGCCGAATCGCGCACCATCTGCGCTGCGGTCCTCGGGCAGGTCGATTCCGTGTACGTTCGCCAAGGCCAGCAGGTACGCGCCGGCGAGCCGCTGCTCCGAATGACAAGCGATCAGGCCGAGTCCATGCACTCCGGTGCAATGGCCCAATCGGGTTCAGCGCGATTCAAAGCGTTCGACGCACAAGTGCAGGGGCGCAGCATCGGGGCTGCGGCTGCCGACCAGTCAGCCGCGCTCAAAATGGCCCGGCTTGCGAACGAAGCTAAGTCCGGCCTGGTACTCAACGCTCCGGTTGATGGCATCGTGCTGACGGAAAACCCTTCCAGTTTGGTCTATCAAAGAGTCGCCGATGGCCAGCCGCTGCTTCGGATTGCAGAAGGCGCCCGCATTGCACGGGTATACATTCCCACTGCCTCGCTGGACCGGATCACACCAGATGCGGAGGTCGCACTTGAGATGCCGGGGCAATTCTCGCCCCTGCGCCTGAAACTCCAGCCTGTCGCAGGCGAGTCGGTGGAATTGCCTGCCGGTCTGGTCGGGAAAGAAAAGTACAAAGGCCTCGCCCTTCCCGTCTTCTACAACTCCCTCATCCCCCTGCCTCAAAATTCTGGCGATGTTGCCTACGGTCTTTCCGGATCGGCAATCATATTCGGCAAAAGGCGCAGTGTCGCCCAGCGCTTCGGGGAATCCATCTCAGACAAGGTCAGAGCTCACGTCTGGTGGTAAATGCACGAAGACGGCGGCCCCGTTTGGGGACCGCCGTCTTTTTCCGGGGGAGACAATCAAATCCCGGTGGCTTGCAGCTTGCTTAGATTGCCCTGAAGGGCGAATTCAAGCTGGCAGGGCGAGCCAACCGCGTGGCCGTGGCCATCTTGGCAGCCGTGATTGCCGGCGCTTTTGGGCTGGACTTCTTGGTGGTCGACTTCGTGGAAGAGCTCTTACTGACCAAAGACTTTTTCGTGATCGCCATCGTACCTTCTCCCAGAATTGAAATTAACAACTTACATATTCCGGATACTTTGACTCAGAAGTACATCCTGCCGACTTTCATGGTTGACTTGAACGCTGTTGCAAGCTTCGCTGAACCGATTCCGGAAGCTTTCGGGCTCGACTTTTTGGTGGTTTTCTTCGAGCTGCTCTTGCTGACCAGAGACTTCTTCGTGACCGCCATGGTGTTTCCCCCTATTGAGATTTTTTGTGAGATTTAGGTGAGCTTCTTACCAGTTACGAAAATCCGTGCCTTAGAAGCTGACTCGGCCGACCTTCATTGTCGACTTGAACGCTGTTGCCATCTTGGCTGCGGTAATCGCGGTGGCCGCTGCCTTCGTGTTCACCTTCTTGGCGGGCTGCTTCGAAGAGCTGTTGCTGATCAGAGACTTTTTCGTGACTGCCATGGTGTGATCTCCCCCGGACTAGGATTTGAACTTCGTTACGCCATTCCTATTTGCAAGCACTGTGCCAAACCCAATCGGCCAGCTTGGTATCTTCGTAAGCTATTGAAATTTAAGCAATTTACAGAATTGCATGATTTCCAACCAAGTCCCGCCATCCAGCAGAATGGTTAATTTTTAAACCACTTAGGTGATTTTTTAACCCTCCAAGTCAAAGCGAGTACTTGCGGCAAAGATACTTCATCCTCTGAACATCCACATTCAACAGGCGGGCTGCAGTCGTCTTGCTTCCCTCGCCTCTTCGTAATGCAGTGGTGAGCAACGCCACCTCGAGCTGGCGAATCTGGCCGTCAAAATCCGTTCCTCCCTCCGGCAGAAGTATCGCCTCGCTGGCCGCAAGACTCCTTTCAACTACGCGCGGCGGCAGGTTGGCCGGAGTAATTTCTCCTCCTCGCGTCGTGATGACGAGCCGCTGAATCAGGTTCTCCAGTTCCCGCACATTTCCCGGCCAGGTATGCTCCTCCAGGGCAGCTAGCGCATCCTTGCTGATTCCTTTCACCGGCACTCCATTCGCAGTACAGTGCACCTGGAGAAAATACTCGCAAAGCAGCGGGATATCTCCTGAGCGCTCCCGAAGCGGCGGAATCTGTATCGGAATAACATGAATCCGGTAGTAAAGGTCCTCCCGGAACTTGCCCGTCCGGACCATCTCCTCCAGCGGCTCGTTGGTCGCACAGATAAGACGAAAATCAATCTTGCGAAGCGTCCGCCCTCCCAGGCGTTGAACGTGATGATCTTCAAGCACCCGCAGAAGCTTGGTTTGAAGAGGTACCGTAAGCGTCGCGATCTCATCCAGAAAGAGCGTCCCGCCATCGGACATCTCGATGTGCCCTGCTCGCGATTCCGTCGCTCCGGTAAATGCACCCCGTTCACTGCCAAACAACTCCGATTCGATCAGATTCTCAGGAAGCGCAGCGCAGTTCAACCGGATGTACGGCTTGTTCGCCCGCCGGCTCAATGCCACGATTGCCCTGGCTGCCAGTTCCTTGCCGGTCCCGCTTTCCCCACGAATGAGGACATTGATATTGCTCGCCGCGATTTGCTGGATTGCGTCATAAACCAGCCGCATTGGTTCGCTTGCACCGATGAAATCCTGGAAACGGCTTGCCTCCATCACCTGCTGTCGCGAATGTTCCCGTTCTGCTTCTTCAGCGCGCCGCCTGATCGTTTCAATTAGAGCCGCTCGCAGACTGTGGACATCCACCGGATTACGGAAGTGAGCGTCGACTCCCGCCTCCAGCGCCCGCTTCTCGACCGCGCGGCTGCGGGCCCGGGTAAGAGAAATCAGCGTGAAGTCTCGATTGACTTGACGCAATTCGGCCAGAATGGGAATTCCCGCCTGTTCGTCTTCTCCCTGCGTGTCAACATCCAGCACGACTGCAGAAACGCCTCTCTCGCGCGTCCACAGTGCCAAATCCTCATAGGTCTCCCGAACCGCTATCCGGACCCAGGGAAGTAGTTCGGTCTGAAGTGTGCCGACGAAATCCTTGTCCACCGAAACGATGCAAACAACCGGCTGCGGCCTCGTCCCTTGGGATGAAGAGGCGGTAAGTGCCACATTCTGCGCGTGGAGCATACCGCAATCTATATAGGAAGTTTCAAGTTGATCTCAAGTATTTTCCCAAGTAAGTGCTCCAATATTTGTTCGAATGAAGCGGTCCGAGCACTACCGGGCGCACCAAGGTATCAGAAAGTTGATGCCGGGTAAGCATTGCGTGATTACTGCCGTGTCAGGCTTAAAACAAAATATCTGTTTCCAAGTAGCCTCAAAGAATGAGACATATACTAAGTAAATGGCTTGGGAAAACGCTATGGAACCTCTGCTCAATCTTCAGGAGTTCATGAAAACCGACCCCTCCACGGGGCCCACTCACAAGCCGGTCACCATCGCCGAACTTGGCATCCGGCAAGCAGTTCTCGAAGACTTGGCGCTCAAGCACCTCTATCTCTCGGGGCCGTTTTCGGTCCTGGAGATGGCGAAGATGATGCGCATCAGCTTCGAGGTGGCGAGTGAGCTGCTCAAGAGGCTCCGAACGGAGCAACTCTGCCAGGTAACCGGCCTCAGTGGACAGATTCCTAATCTCGCGATCACATCCCAGGGCAGGACGCGCGCCCAGGAGTTGCTGTCGCAGAGCCAGTACACCGGTCCCGCGCCGGTCACCCTGAGCAGCTACGTGAGTCAGGTGAAGCTGCAGAGCGTCTCCCACGTCGAAGTCCACCCCACAGACGTGCAGCGGGTCTTTAAGACCATGGTTCTGGAAGACAGGATCCTGTGGCAACTGGGAACAGCGTTGAACTCCGGTTCGGCAATTTTCCTTTACGGTCCTTCGGGCGTGGGAAAAACCTCGATCGCCGAGTTGTTGTCAAAGGCCCTCTCGGAAGACGCGGTTTGGCTTCCCTACGCGATCGAAATTGACGGTCAGGTCATCACTGTTTACGATCCGACCCTCCATACGCGCCATGCTCACATGGAACCGCCCAACCACGACGAGCGCTGGGTGCTTTGTCAGCGGCCATCGGTTATGGTCGGCGGCGAATTGACGATCGACATGCTCGACCTTCAATTCAACCCCTCCACCAAGTTCTACACCGGCCCGGTGCAGATGAAGGCCAACAACGGCGTCCTCATCATTGACGATTTCGGACGCCAGAGAGTCCGGCCAGATGAATTGCTGAACCGGTGGGTGGTCCCGCTGGATCGGAAAATTGACTTTCTCACCCTGGCTGGCGGTCGAAAGATCGAAATGCCGTTCGAGATGCTCGTCGTCTTTGCATCCAACCTCGATCCCGCACAGCTTCTGGACGCCGCATTCCTGCGCAGAATTCAAACCAAGATTTTCATCGGCGAGGTAAGCGACGAGGAGTTCTGCGAGATCTTCCGTAGAGTGGCTGCTGAACGCAAGGTCGAGTGCGATGACAGCGTTCCACACACGCTCATCGATTTCGTTCACGGTACGCTGAAACAGGAGCTGCGTTCCTGCTATCCGCGCGACATCATTAACCAGATCTGCTGGGCAGCCAAGTATGAAGGCAGAGAGCCCCAGATCAATCACCGCACGGTGATGCGCGCGATCGAGTCCTACTTCCTTACAAAGGACTAGAAAACTCTCAAGCAAAATCGAAAGACCTCGAAACGTATCTCTCGTTTCGAGGTCTTTTTCTTTGACAGCCGACTTCCGCTTTTCGATCCACAGACGCAACAGATCTCGGGATCTAGGCGGCAGCCTCGACACAGGTTCGAAAATAATCCAGGCTGAGCTTTAACCCCGTCTCCAGATCGATTTTCGGTTCCCAGCCCAGCAGACGTCTTGCTTTCGTAATATCCGGCTGCCTCTGAGAAGGGTCGTCCTTCGGCAGAGGCTTATAGACGATGGAACTCCCCGATCCCGTAACCCGAAGCACAGCCTGTGCACAGTCGAGTATCGTCCACTCGGTTGGGTTTCCGATGTTTACCGGCTCATGCTCGTTACTGCGCGACAAGCGCATGATTCCATCGATCTCGTCTGACACGTAGCAGAAGCTGCGCGTCTGTTCTCCGTTGCCATAGACCGTAAGTTCATCACCGCGCAACGCCTGTGTCAGGAAATTCGAAATGACACGCCCGTCGTTCATATGCAGTCGTGGACCGTAGGTATTAAAGATCCTCACCAGCCTCGAATCGACGCAGTTATAACGGTGGTAGGCCGTCACCATAGCCTCAGAAAATCGCTTCGATTCGTCATACACCGAACGCGGTCCGATGGGGTTCACGTGCCCCCAATACGCCTCGGTCTGCGGATGCTCATCGGGATCCCCATAACACTCCGAGGTCGACGCATGCAGAAACTTCGCGCCGTACTTCTTCGCGATTTCCAGCATGTTCCGCGTTCCCGCGGAGCCCACCATCAGCGTCTCTATGCCCAGCCGCATGTAGTCTGGCGGGCTCGCCGGTGAAGCAAAATTGAAAATATAGTCGATGTGGCCAGGGTCGAACGGCTCACATATATCGTGTTCAAGAAACTCGAACTTCGATTCGTGCTTCAAATGCGAAAGATTGTCCAGCGATCCGGTGCAAAGGTTGTCGACGCCCAGCACCTGATGCCCTTCTGACAGATTGGCATCGGTCAAGTGAGAACCAAGAAAACCAGCAGCACCGGTAATTAAGATACGCATCGTCGGTCTATCCGTCTTCACTTCGCGAGGCCGGCGGGTTGGTAATGAGCACAAATTCCGCTTCCGGGCCAACTCGAAATCGCCATCAACTAAGCCAGCTAAACCTTGGCGCCATCTCTGCGGCGCGGAAGGAAAAATGCTGTAACCGGGTCAAGTGGTTGAGACAGGCCTGGCCGTCCAACACTCAGATAGGTAAATCCCGCCTTGGTCATGGTGGCTGGATCGTAGAGATTTCTTCCATCAATCACAATCGGGTAACGAAGCGTGTAGTGCAGCTTGGCGAGATCCAGCTCAGCAAACTCCTGCCAGTCATTCAGGATCAGAAGCGCGTCCGCATCCTGCGCAGCCGCATACGGATCATCGACGTATTGCATCCCTTTCCGCTGCGGAATCACTTCCTCGCACCGTTTGGATGCCGCCGGATCGTAGGCCGACACATGACAGCCTTCCGCCAGCAGGTTCTTCACGATATCCAATGCGGGAGATTCGCGAATGTCATCCGTTCCTCCCTTGAACGCCAAGCCGAGAACCCCGATCCTCTTCCCGCGAAACGTCCATAGCGCCGAACGGATCTTCTGGAAAAATCGCTGCTTCTGTTCTTCGTTGATCTTCTCAACTTCGTGCAACAGTCCAAAGTCGATTCCAACCTGCTCTGCAACGTGGCGGAATGCTGCCACGTCCTTGGGGAAGCATGATCCGCCGTAGCCGACTCCGGCTCGCAGGAACTTTGGGCCGATGCGGGAATCGAGGCCGATTCCCCGCGCAACCTCTTCAACGTCCGCCCCCGCGGCTTCGCAAACGTTGGCAACAACGTTGATGAACGAAATCTTCGTGGCCAGCAGCGCGTTTGACGCGTGCTTGATAATTTCGGCCGCCTTCGTCGACGTGCGGAGGAGCGGTGGAGGATTGATGGCCGTGCACGGCCCTGGCACAGAGCCGGGAACGTTATAGTAGCTGCCGCTCGTAAGCGGCTCATAAATCCTGCTGAGAACGTCGGCTGCAGTCTCGGTTGCCGCTCCAATCACGATCCGGTCGGCATGCAGAAAATCGACCACTGCCGTGCCTTCCCTTAGAAATTCCGGGTTCGATGAGACATCGAACAGGTCCTTCGGCACGCCGTTGCGTTCAATTACCCGCCTGATCCACTCGTTGGTGTACACCGGGACCGTGCTCTTCTCCACGATCACTTTATAGGAGTCGATAGAGCGCGCTATCTCGCTAGCTACGGCATCGACATACGAAAGATCGGCGCTCCCTGTCTCGCTTTGCGGCGTACCTACTGCGATGAAAATCGCTTGGCATACTTGCGTGGCCGCGCGCAAGTCCGTCGTAAATTCGAGTGATCGGCCGCGATGGCGTTCGAGCAGTTCCGGAAGATGCTCCTCATGAATCGGAATCCCGCCCTCTTGCAGCTTCCGCACCTTTTCTTCGTCATTGTCAACACAGATGACGTGGTGGCCTATTTCCGCAAAACAGGTTGCCGCCACAAGGCCCACATAACCTGAACCTACGACCGCAATCGAGGTCGAATTGCTTTTCGCCATCATCGTGCAGTTCTCTCCCGTCGAATGTTCACTTAAATGCTGACCTGCTTTTCATTCTGCCTGCGTCAGCGGTTGCTCGCCTTCCTGCAAGGCTGGAAGCTCATTACGGTAGTGCCACATCAGCGGTACTAACTGTGGAGCCGACAAATATCGTGGCACGAAACGGCGCGGAGATGAGATACAACGAAAGAGCCAGCCCAGATAGAGCCGGTCTGCCCAATTCGGAATCCGCACCTGGTCTCCACTCAGGAACGCGATAGCCGCTCCGATGCAATGAATCGCAGGAAGATAGTCCAGATTTCGCTTGAGATAGAGCCCCAGCCGTTCCTGGGTTCCGCCCCCAACAGTGATGATTACGTGCTTTGGCCGCATGCTGTGCAGCAGGTCAATTAATTGCTGGTCTTCCAGTTTGGATTCGTACATCGGAGCGTTATAGGCGCACTCGAGTGGAACATCGATCCCGTTCGAGCGCAGCCAAACCAGGTTCTTCTGCCCGCTCTTGCTCCCAGCCATGACCCAGAGCGTATTCCCCGGCGTGCGCACCTCTTCCTGCTGCAACAAAACGCGGAGATACCTCAGCCCCGATAGGCGGGGGATCGAATCCCTCTCCATCAGATTCCACAGAAGAACCATCAATGCCGAGTCGGCTATCGCCACATCGGCATTCATGAGGGCCTCGCGATATTCCTCATTCGAGGAGATGTCCTTCAATGCGGGTGCTGCCGGGACCACGAGCAGTCCGCCTCGCGACAGCCGCCCGATGGCCCCGTGCACGTCCCCAACATAGAAGTTCACTCCCAGGATTTGCCGCTGTTGCAGTGGATCGCTCATCTGAGGTTTCTCCGGGGTAGAATGCCGGTCCGCCAGATTCGCTCGCGCGGATCTTATGCGTGGGTAAGGGTGAGCATTTCTTTCTGAATCCAATCGAACGTTTTCGCCAGGCCGTCCCTGAGCCGGATAGATGGTTCCCAACCCAGATATTCACGGATCTTTGTGTTGTCGCTGTTTCGTCCGTTTACGCCCTTTGGAGCGTCGAGCTTATATCGCCGCTTGAGCTTTAAGCCGGCAATGTCCTCGACGATATCAACGAGTTGATTGATGGTGACAAGTTCACTCGAGCCGAGGTTGAGAGGTTCGTGTATTTCGCTCTCTGTCAAAGCCATTGTACCTTTGGTGCAGTCGTCAATGTACATAAAGCTGCGCGTCTGATTGCCGTCTCCCCAAATCTCGATTTCGTGCTTGCCCGACAGCTTGGCCTCCAGCACCTTTCGGCAGACAGCGGCCGGAGCCTTCTCACGCCCTCCAGTCCAGGTACCGTGCGGTCCGTAGACATTGTGGTATCGGGCAACTCTGCACTGCAATCCGAAATCTTCTTCGAAATGCCGGCACATCCGCTCGCTGAAGAGCTTTTCCCATCCGTAGCCGTCTTCCGGTAGCGCCGGGTACGCATCGGCCTCCTTCAGCGGAGTCACATGTGGATCCTTCTGCTTGTCCCCGTTGTAAACGCACGCTGACGACGAATAGAAAAACCGCTTTACTCCAGAGTCGCGCGCAGCCAGCAACATATGGGTGCTGGTCAGTACGCTCAGCATGCACAAGGCCTTGTTGTTCTCGATAAATCCCATGCCGCCCATATCGGCGGCGAGCTGGAACACTACCTCGGCTCCTTTGGCCGCCCGGTAGCAGCTGTCTTTATCTTGAAGGTCAGCGACCACGTTCTCGACCTCGGGAGATACCTGGTACCACTCGTTCATCGGCTTCAAATCCACAGCCCGAATCACGTTGACACCCTTGGCGAGGAGACTCTTTACCAGGTGTCCCCCGATGAATCCTCCTCCGCCGCATACCACTGCTGACTTGCCCTTAAGATCCATACTCTAATGCTCCTTTTGTGATGTCTCGCTGCAAACGACTGCCGATTGTCCAACGCTTGTTGCTGATTTAATTTCAATCTGCATCGATTGCCCCACCCGAGGCAGCGCCATGCAGAACACGTAATGTTTCATGCCAGGCAAAATTCCGTATAAGTTTCGAACAATGAATTCAGGCTGTCCGCCTCACCTACAAAAACGCGGCGCAACGGGCCGCGGCTAAGGACAATTGCTACCAGCGTCAACACAAGGGTTTTCGCACTCGAGCAGCGCAATTCGCCACGCTGAATCCATGGCTCCACGTAACGCGCCATGATCTCCACAAGTTCCCCAAGATGCCTGCGCAACAGAGGATCCAGATCGTCGCTCAACTCCAGTGCGCTGTATTGCAGCAGGCGAAGCAGTTGCGGTTGCTGCTGCAGAGTTGTTGCAATCAATTCGAAGGTGCAAGCCAGGGCTGCTCGTCCGCTCTGCGCCTCGGCCAGCCGCGTAAGCAACTCGCCGCGAAGCTGAACGCGTTGCAACTCGGCCCCCAGCACCGCAACGTACAGATCTCTTTTGCGCGGAAAATGCCGGTAGATCGTCACCTCATTCACCTGGGCGGCCGAGGCGATCTCGCGCGTGCTCACGCCGTTATACCCAAATTGGGCAAACAGAGACGCCGCGGTGGTGAGGATCCGCTCTTCAGTAGAGCTTTTGGTTGAGCCCAGGGGCGCGCTCATAAAGTCTCTCGTTCACGATCTCGAGTTGACAGCACTCAATCAACTTCCGAAGGTGGATGTTTCAAAGCTTGTAGAGGAACCGAACGAAATACAGCTGGCAAAAACAGACGGCGATGATTTGTAAGATGCAGTTGGCTGTTGAAAATTCAAACGGCAGCAAGCATTCTTCAACGCATTCAGGATGCCTTCTGCCAACCGAGCCGCCGCTCTGCATCCAGAACGTATCCAGCGATCGGCCTTTCTGCGGAGACGCATTCCAGATCGCTTTCGTCGACTTCGACGGCAACACTCTGCATGATCTGCTCCAGCGTCAGCACAACCCGGCAGCCGCCCTTTCTGCGAACCACGACTCCTTCCATTCCGATAAAGGCCCCACAACGAATCCGTACTCTCTGGCCCACACGAAGAAGCGGATGAGGTTCGATCTTGTGCTCCTGCAGGCCGGCTCTGAGAGCGTCAACCGCACTATCCGGAAGCGGCGCAGGCTCGCCGCCTGTTCCGCCAACCAGCGCCAAAGCTCCCGGAACGCTCAGTACGCTGATCCGCTCCGACCGCTTGATGCGAACAAAGATATAGCTCGGAAAAAGCGGCAGCTCCAGCGTGACCTTTGACCCGTCACGCCACTTCCGGTCTGACCGATACAGAGGCAGGTAGTGCTGGATTTCCCGCTGCGCCAGATGCTGCGCAATCCGCTTCTCATGACGGCAAGTCGTATATACCGCAAACCAGTTCTGCGCGCTGGTTCCCCAGCAGTTCGCCGTTCCAAACCCATCCAGTCGAATATTCTCTGTTCTCATCAGTTGCGAAGCTTCGCCATTCTCAATTGGGTGGAGAAATTCCATGGATCTGACCAAATCCCAGGACTCGAATCAACACGGAGAGGGGCCACTTAGACCAGATGAAAGCAAGTGCTTTATCCTATTGCGACCAATGAAGCACCGCTCTGGTAGCCGGTTTCAACAAATATACCAGTAAATCAACGAATTTTAGATGAAAGTAGCATTTAGCTGAGGGCTGAAAACTCGCTGATACTGACGACTATGCAAGCACCTGCAAACATCCATTCTGCAGGCAACCTTTTCTGTCTGAGAGGCACCTAAAGCTTTCCGCAAATCGCCTCACTTCGTGACCCATAGTCTGCTGGAATACTTTCCACATCTCCCGCGTCCAAACCACAGGCCTGCCGCTGCGTTGAACCACTTGCTCGGGATCCGGCTGACCGCGAATCCAAAAGGAGATAAACGCAAAGGCCGGCTGGCCTCGCGTTAAACCGATTCGGTGGGCTTCCTCAATCTCAGCAGACACAAACTTCTTCCCGGCACTGCGCTCACGGCCCTCATCCTGCTTTGGATGGGGCCCTCAGTTTTGTCCGCGCAGCAGACAGCTTCCTACGATTGCTGTTCCGGCCCGGAACTCTCATCCAGTCACGATGTCGCTGTCAGCACGGGTGTAGCGCCCTCGGCCTGGCGGATCGAGCGGTTCTCACGACTCAGCTTCTACACTGCCGTGTCGCCCCTCGGTCTCGGCGAGCATGTATCCACCAATCTCTCGCCTCAACTCGACGTTCGGATATTCGAGAATTTCCTTCCGGTTCATCACAGCTTCACGCAAAGCTCTTTCGACAACTCGCTGGATATTCAGTTTGCGAACGCCGGTTTGGTTGCAGACATCTATCCTTTCCACAAGCCGTTCCACATTAGCCCCGGCTACCTGTTCTACAACCGCAACCGGGTGAATGGAACCTTCGATGCTCAGCCGGGCGCGGTGTTCACCATCGACAACATCGACTGGTTTTCCGACGATGCGGATCCGGTTCACGGAACAGGCAGGCTTGACCTGGGCGGGAGCGGGTTCATGATTACAGCCGGCTATGGCCGCATCACCTCGCACTCGGAACGGCACTTCACCTTCCCGTTCCAGGCAGGCATCGCCCTCATCAATCAACCTAAGGCAAGCGTTGTGTTCTCCGGGCAAATCTGCGATGCCAACGGAACAAACTGCCAACCTGCTGCAACCTATCCTGGATTTGCTGATGCGGTCGCGGCCCAACTCGACCGGTGGAATCGCAATATCGCTCCATTCCACATCTACCCGATCATCGAGGGAGGCGTCGCCTACACATTCCACCTTCGGCGCGGCTCCCTCGCAGAATCGAGACAGTAGTTATCCCAGCAATTCAGCAACCGCGTTCGGAGCAGCCTGCAACGCGGCATCGATCTGTGACTGATCCTTGCCGCCGGCTTCAGCGATCTCCGGTTTACCGCCGCCTGAGCCGCCGACGAACTTCGCCACCGCGCCCACCAGCTTGCCTGCCTGAATGCGCTTCGTTAGCCCTGGCGTGACACCGGCGATGATCGCGACCTTGCCTTCGGGTTGAGCCGAGGCCAGCACGACCACTCCTTCGCCGAGCTTCCCCTTGAGATTGTCGACCAGCGTGCGCAGCTGACCGCGTTCGAGCGAGTCGGCGCGGTGTGTGAGTAACCTCACGCCCTTCACTTCCACAGCCCGCTGGAGTGCTTCGTCGAGCCCGCCTGCCGCGGACTTCATCCGTGCCTCTTCAAGCTCGCGGCGAAGGCGCTTCAGCTCATCTTCCTGCGACGCAAATTTCGCGCGCAGTCCCTCGGTCAGGTTATCCATCGAAGGAACGTACTGCCCCGCCAGCTTCGCCACCTCGAAGTCGCGGCGGAAGGTATCGAGAGAGCCGAGACCGCTGATGGCTTCGATGCGGCGCACGCCGGAAGAGACAGCGCCTTCGCTGGTCACCTTCAACAGCCCGATCTCGCCGGTTGCCGATGTATGCGTGCCGCCGCAAAGCTCAGTCGAGAACCCATCCGACAGCTTCACCACGCGCACCTTGTCGCCGTACTTTTCGCCGAAGAGCGCCATGGCATGGTACTCGTTCACGGCTACATCGATCGGCACGTCCTCGAGGGTTTCGACTTTGGCATTGGCAAGTACCTCGCGATTGACGATGTCTTCGATCTCCTGCAACTCCTCATCGGCCACCTGGGCAAAGTGCGAAAAATCGAAACGCAGTCGCGTCGGTTCTACTGCTGATCCAGCCTGCTTGACGTGCGTTCCCAGTACCTGGCGCAAGGCCGCGTGGAGCAGGTGCGTCCCCGTGTGGTTGCGCCTGATGCTGTTCCGGCGCTCGCCATCGACTATCGTGTTCACGTGATCCCCCACGGCAATATCCTGCTTGAGAAGAGCCTTGTGTGCCCGCACTCCCTGGACCGGCATCACGCAGCCGGTAATTTCCGCAACCGTTGTATTGCCATCGGCAGAAGTAAACCACCCGGTATCGCCAACCTGGCCGCCTGAGTCGGCATAGAAGCTGGTGTGGTCGAGCACGATGTCGACGGCCTCGCCGGCTTTGGCAGATGGAGTTCCGATTCCGTCTTTCACGATTGCGAGCACTTCGGCATTCGTGGCGTTGAGCTGCTTGTACCCATGGAAATCCGTGCGTGCGAGATCGCGGAAGGCGGGGCTGGCCGTCTTCTGGCTGCCGCCTTTCCATGAGGCGCGGGCGCGGGCTTGCTCCTCGGTGCGCGCGCGATCAAACCCTTCCATATCGAATTGCACGCCGGCATCGCGAGCTGCGTCGACCATGAAGTCGAGCGGCAGACCAAAGGTTTCGTAAAGATGGAATGCCTTGTCGCCGGTGAAGTTCCCCTTCAGCTCTTCATCCAGACGCGTCAGTCCGATTTTGAGGACGCGGTCGAACTGTTTCTCTTCCGCCTCAATCACCTTGGCGATCCGTGGCGCAGACTCAATCAGTTCAGGATAGGCGCCCTGCATCAGATCGCGAACGGCATAGACCATTTCGAAGAGGAATGGCTTTTCCTGGCCGAGCAGGCGGCCGTGGCGAATGCCGCGACGGAGAATCTTGCGCAGCACATACCCGCGGCCTTCGTTGGAAGGCAGCACGCCGTCATTGATCAGAAACGTTGAGGCGCGTGCGTGGTCGGCGATGATGCGCAGGCTGGCGTTTTGAACCAGCTCAGCTGACTCCGCTAACCCCGCCAACTCTCCTGCTTTCGCGATAAGAGGCGTAAACAGGTCCGTCTCGAAGTTACTCAGCTTTCCCTGCAGCACCGCAGCCACGCGCTCCAGCCCCATGCCCGTATCGATCGATGGCTTGGGCAACGGCGTCAGCTTGTACGTGACGTTGCCGCCGGTTCCAATCGCTGAGCGGTCGAACTGCATGAACACCAGGTTCCAGATCTCGACGTAGCGCGCATCATCCTGTCCAAACGGCTTGTCGACACCCGGGGTCTCGGCAGCCTCGATGCCCATGTCGTAGAAGATCTCCGAACACGGCCCGCAAGGCCCGGTTTCGCCCATCTGCCAGAAGTTATCCTTGCGGCCGTAGGTGAAGATTCGCTCCCTGGGAACGCCGGTCTCGATCCAGTACTGCTCCGCCTCGTCGTCGCGCGGCACCTCGGCATCGCCCTCGAAGATGGTTACGTAGAGCCGATCCTTGGGAATGCCCATCCACTCCGGGCTGGTGACGAGCTCCCAGGCATAGGCAATGGCGTCCTTCTTGAAGTAGTCGCCGAACGAAAAATTGCCGAGCATCTCGAAGAAGGTGTGGTGGCGCCGGGTAAAGCCCACGTTCTCCAGATCGTTGTGCTTGCCGCCCGCGCGAACGCATTTCTGCGAGGTCGTGGCCCGGCTGTATTCCCGCTTCTCGGATCCAAGAAAAACATCCTTGAACTGGTTCATTCCGGCGTTGGTAAACAACAGCGTCGGATCGTTGGCAGGCACCAGCGACGAAGAGTGCACGCGGCGGTGCCCCTTCGTCTCAAAAAAGCGCAGAAACAGCTCTCGAATTTCGTTTCCCGTACGGAATTGCATGTCTTTACCAGTGTAACCACCTGCGGTGGGGCCAATCCCCGCTCCGCGGGACCCGACGATGGACCTGGAGCAGGATGCGTATCGGCGTATATCTTTCGGAATCCGATGTAACGAACTCGTCAGCTACGCCATCCCATGAGTACACGCTGACCGGAGGGACAAATGGATAAACTCGCGTTGCTAGCACTGCTCGAAGCCAGGCCCGGCAAGGAGAAGGAGCTTGAGGAGTTCCTCAAGTCGGCCCAGCCGCTGGCTGAGCGCGAACCCGCAACCACGACCTGGTATGCGGTCAAGCTCGGTCCGTCAAAGTTCGGTATCTTCGACACCTTCAAAGACGAGGCAGGCCGAGGTGCCCATCTTTCCGGCGAAATTGCCAAAGCGCTGTTTGCCAAGGCCGACGAACTCCTTGCCAAACCACCCCAGGTGGAGAAACTGGAGATTCTGGCTTCAAAGGCTCCAGGGGCCCGGACGTCTTAGCGTGTGGGTCCTACGTCCAACAAGGTATATGCCGATGTTTGGACGGATAATGCTGCTCCGCGCAAGCCTGTGCCTCCCGCTCGTTTCGGCCGCGATGGTTAGTGCCCAGCCCGGCCGCAACCTGCACATCGTCGGCACGCGTGAGCTGAAGATTGACGGTGCGACCCTGCAGGTAGACTTCGCCGAAGGACAGCTGGACCTCTCGCAGGAGGCAGTCCTTGCGCACATTCGCGCAGCGGCATCCGCCGTCACCGCGTACTACGGCAGTTTCCCTGTCGTCCGCGATCGGATACTCATCGTTCCAGTGCCGGGCAAGCAGGGGATCGGCCAGGGAACGACATGGGGCAACATGGCCGGATTTCCGGCGATGACCAGAATCCACATTGGCCAGCACGCGACTGAGCAAGATTTGAAGGACGACTGGATGATGACCCACGAGCTCGTCCATACCGGCTTTCCAAATCTTCCCGACGATCAGCACTGGATGGAGGAGGGCCTCGCGGTCTACGTCGAACCCCTGGCGCGCGTGATGACCGGCGAACTGACTGCGCAGAAGGTCTGGCACGACATGGTCCGCGACATGCACCAGGGCGAGCCGCAGGCGGGCGACCAGGGAGTCGATCAGACCCACACGCTGGGGACGCACCTACTGGGGCGGCGCGCTGTTCTGCCTGGTGGCGGATGTGGAGATTCGGCGCGCCACCAGCAATCGCAAGGGGCTGCAGGACGCGCTGCGTGCCATCGTCACGCACGGCGGGACGATCGACCACGACTGGGATCTGCCCCGAGCCCTCTCGATCGGCGATGAGGCGACAGGAACGCACGTGCTCAGTGAGCAATACGCCAAGTGGAAGGAAGCGCCCGTGACCGTCGATCTCGACAAGCTGTGGAGCGAGCTAGGCATCCGGCGCAATGGCGACGAGATCGAGTTTGTGACGACGCGCCGCTGGCGAACATTCGCGAGGCGATTGCGAAGTAGTTCTTCTTCTATTCCTCTGTTTCCTGTTCGTCGAGATTTTCGATCGCCGCGAGCGATTCTTCGGGCACGTCCCACTGGCGGAGGATCTTGTAGATCACGCCCGTCGCGAAGCCCGCGGCAACGAGGCGGCGCATAACCCGCGCTGTGTCCTTCGGGCTGCCGGGTTTTGGAATACGCTTGCGTTCGAGGTACTCGCGGGCAAGCTTCTCCTCATTCGTGTTGGCATAGCTCTCGTCCAAGGCCTTGTCGACAACCGCGGCGGAGACACCCTTCTGCCGCAGGGACTGGCGGACCCGGCGCTGGCCGAACTTGTCATTTTCCCGGCGAAGGCGGGTATAGGTTTCGGCGTAGGACTGGTCGTTGAGATACCCGTGCTCTTTGAGCCTGGTCACCACCGCGCGGATGACTTCGTCCCCTCGCGGTCCGGGCTCAACCCGCTGGAGCATGAGACGGCGAAGCTCGGCTTCGGTCCGCATGCGGCGGCCCAGGGCCTTGATGGCGTAGTCGTACAGGCCAGACTCGTTGAGGTGCTCTTTGGGCTTCATGGATTCCGGGATGAGTGTAGCGCTTCGGGCCTTTCGATCGACCCCTCCCCTTCCCCGTTATTTTTACCTACCTAATACAAAACAGGAGGTTTCGCGGAGGGTTACCGCGCATTCTAACCCTGTTACGTTTATGGTTGATCTTGCTAAGCCTGAGCTTGCTGACTAATGGAATCGCGATGCTACAGGCTTATTCTGCACTTTTCCGCCGTAATTACCTGCAAACCGTGGTGAAGGATTTCCCCGTCTAGAATCAGAGATCTGCGAATGCGGGAGAGATAAAGAGGCTTGACATTGGGTGAACCCCCCTTCGTTCCCAAGATTCGCCGCGTGTGAGGAAAGCTGGGAACGCTCGAAGGAAGCGGTCGGAGACGCTAATGACGAAATTCAATTTGCGCGCCGGCCGAGCCAGGCACCTGTTCCAAAGACCCCTCCAATCGGGTTACCTAGCCTGAAAAGGGTGTGCTCTTCTCTGGGGCCCAGCCTTCTCCCAGACTATGTTTGTGCTTTCCTGCCCTAGCTGCACAACGAAGGGCACTCGGCTGAAAGCCCCTGCTTCCCTAAGATCAGGACTGTGCTTTCCCACTCTTGCTGCATAAGGAGGGGGCATCCGGCTACGGGGTAACCCGCAGATTCTTCGCTCACCACCCCCGAACTCCACCCCAAAGAACAAAGACCGTTCTTTGGGGACCCCGAACTGAAGAAAACGTTCGGGGCCCCGTTCACTCAGAATGACAGCGCTCATAGTCTCTGTCGTGAGTCCCTATTCCCCAGTCCCTGGTCCATGTTTGGTCCACTGATCGACCCAGTCGTTGACGGTTTTCCACCAGAGCTGGCTGTTCTGGGGCTTCAGGACCCAGTGGCCTTCGTCGGGGAAGTAGAGCATTTTGCTGGGGACGTGGAGCATCTGCAGCGTGTCGAAGAGCTGGAAGCCTTCGCTAACGTCGAGGCGGTAATCGAGCTGGCCGTGGACGACGAGCGTAGGAGTCTTGAAGTTCTTCGAGGAGAGCGAGGGAGACCACCTGCGGAAGGGATTCTCGCTGTCGGGTCTACCGTAGAAGTCCCACGGATGTCCCTTAAACTCCCAGATGTTGAACCAGTCCTCTTCGGTGGTGCCGAAGGCGGACTCGGCGTTGAACATGCCGTCGTGGGAGACGATGCACTTGAAGCGATTCGTATGGCCCAGGATCCAGTTGGCCATGTATCCGCCGTAGCTGGCGCCAAGAGCGCACTCGCGGGTCTTGTCGATGAAGGATAATGCTGCTCGGCGTACGTCAGGCCGGTCATGAGGTCCGAGTAGGGTTTGCCGCCCCAGTCGCCGTTGACGCCGTCTACGAAGGCCTGCCCATAGCCGGTCGAGCCGCGCGGGTTGATCATCACGACGACGTAGCCGTTCGCGGCGAAGAGTTCAGCGTTCCACCGGTACGACCACGCGTCGCCCCATGCGCCCTGCGGGCCGCCGTGAATGAGCAACTTCGTTGGGTATTTGACGTGCGGATCATAGCCCGGGGGAGGAATGAGGAAGCCCTGGATCTTGGTGCCGTCGGCGGCTGGAAACCAGAAATCCTCCATTTTGGGGAGATCAAGTTGAGCGAGGAGGGCGTCGTTTAGGTGGGTTATACCGTTTTCCTTCCCAAGCTCTTGCGCAATCTTGGGAAGCGGCACCAGACTGCGCAGGGTATGACCGATCTGGGAAACGTCAACCGCTACAACTTGGGATGGTCCGCGGACCGTCATGCGAGTGGAGACGACCTTGCTGCCGTCGGCTAGCGGATGAAGTTCGCTATATTCGCCCACATCTGTTAACTGGATCACGAGGTCTTTCATCTGGCTGTTGGGATACAACATCTGATCCATTGCAAAAATATGTGCTTCGCCTTGGTCTCCCGAAGTGAAATAGATCGCATGTGAGTTGATTGGTCCCCACGCGAACTCATCCACCCAGTTGTCGAATTTCGGCAGCAGTTCCTTCGTCGTCTTCGCTGCGCGGTCATAGAGCATGAGCCGGAACCGGTCACTCTCGTATCCGGCGCGGGCCTGGGAACGCCATGCGAGGTATTTGCCGTCGGGCGAGTAGGCGGGCGAGAAGTCGCCTCCAGGCGCGGTGCTCACCTTCACCGGCTTTGCGTTGGGATCGGTGAGGTCGAGGGTGTAGATGTCGGAGTTGGTGCTGATCGGCCTCGTCGGGAACTTCTTTCATGACGAGGGCGAGTTCTTTCGAGTCGGGAGAGAAAGCGCATCCGCAGCCGAGCGGGTCCGTCGGATAGTCGGGCGGCACGTCGTGCGGATCGTTGGGCGTGAGATCGCGCATTCCACTGCCATCCACCGAAACCAGAAAGAGGTGAGACCTCTTTTCGCCGATGTAGTGGTTCCAGTGGCGATACATCAGGGTGGTGAAGATCTGCGCTTTTACCTTAGTGCTGTCCGCACGGGCGTCCTTATCGGCATTGCACTGGTCGCCAGTCTTCGAGTCGGCGACAGTTATTGCCGGGCAGTCGGGATAAACGCTGGACGTAAAGACGATGGACTTCGAGTCGGGCGACCATTTGGCGTTGTCCGCCTCCGTGGAGAGGGCGGTGAGCTTGCGTGGATTCGCTGTCGTACCGGTGCCAGAGTCGAAGTCGGCAAGCCAGATTTGCTGGCCACCCTCGCGGCCGGAGAGGAAGAGAACGTGTTTGTTGTCGGATGCGAACTCGAGGCCGCTGTCGCCGGGCTGGCCGATGGCCGTGGGCGGTTTTGTGTTTGCGGGGTCAATCGGTTGGATAAACAGCTCCGGTGTTTTGGTGTTCTTGTCGAGATCGACGGTGGTCACGCTATAGCCCAGCCATCTGCCGTCGGGAGAGACGGCGGTGGAGCCCAGACGCTTCATGTGCATCATGTCTTCGAAGGTCATGGGGCGCTTGGTTTGTGCGGGAACGAAGGTGACGATCAGTAGGACAGCGATGGCGAGTTTGTGCATGGAATTCTCGGAAGGAGAAGTGTACAGCGGTGGGGTGGGCTAAGAGAAGCAGGTCCTTCGACTCCCCTTCACTGCGTTCAGGGTCGCTCAGGATGACGGTCGTGGTGGGGGGTGGTCAGGATGACGAAGTTTATTTTGGGGTTGGTCAGGATGACGGTCGTGGTGGGGGGTTGGTCAGGATGACGGTCGTGGTGGGGGGTTGGTCAGGATGACGGTCGTGAGGGGTCCTTACCAGGAGGTGGCGGGGCGGGGATTGTTGCCTGGCTGAGGTCTTCCCATGTTGGATTTGTTTTCTCAATCAGAGCAATTTTCTTTGCGCGGGTCCAGCCTTTTAGCTGCTTCTCTCGGGCGATCGCTTTCATTGGTCCGTGAAAGCGTTCGAACCAGACAAGGCGATCACAGTTGTACCTGGCGGTGAAGGAGTCCTTGTGTAGTTTGTGTTTGTGCTGATGGACTCGGAGAACCAGGTTGTTTGTAATTCCGATGTAGAGGGTGCGGCTTCTGCTGGCTACGATGTAGGTGAAGAAATCGCCCTCTTGCATGGGGAAAGCGTAACGTTTTGCGTGATGCTTGAGATGTGATCGGTGCCGCATTTGAGGAAGAGCAAAAGAAGCAGGTCCTTCGACTCCCCTTCACTGCGTTCAGGGTCGCTCAGGATGACGGTCGTGGTGAGGGGTTGGTCAGGTGACGAATGTGAATGGCGGGTTGGTCAGGTGACGAATGTGAATGGCGGGTCGCTCAGGATGACGGTCGTGTTGGGGGGTCAGGCGGCTTGGAGTTCTAGAGAGGATGCCGGCGCCGCGGGGTTCGAAGTTCATGGCGCTGGCTTTGCCGTTGTTTTCGCGGATGATGGAGGCGCACATGCTGAGGCCGAGGCTGGTGGATTCGTCGCTGGTGGGCTCGGGGACGAAGGGGTCGAAGGCGCGAGCCGGGATAGAGAATTTTGCTCCGCTGTGAGCCACCAAGATCTGAACCTGGTCCTTTTCAGCTACGGCTTCGAGCCGAACGGTTTTCTCGGCGGCAGTATCGAGCTTTTCTACAGCATCCATGGCGTATTGCAGGCAGTAGAGTACGGCCTGGCGGACCTGCTGAGCATTCCCGAGAACGCGCGGCAGGGCCGGCGCAATGTGAACCCGGAAGTCGATCGAGCGCTGCACGAACTCAGAGCGATGGAGCTGCTCGAGATCGCTGAGCAGTTCGGTCACGGAGATGGCGGCGATCTGGTCGCCCTGCGGACGCGATACGCGGGCAAGACTCTCGAGGGTGAGGCGCATGTGGCGAGCCTCGGTCAGGATGGCCTCGATGGCCTTATGTGCCTGCGGATTGAGATCCTCGGTCTCGTCGAGCAGCGAAGCGTAGCCGAGAATCACGGTGAGTGGATTGTTGAGCTGGCGCGTGACATTGCCCGCGAGCTGGCCGATGCCCACGAACTTTTCCGCCTCCACCAGCTTCTCCAGCATCATGGTCTGGCTGCGGACCGACTGCAACCGGGTAGCGAGAACCTCGAGCGGAAGAAGATCGACCGCCGACATGGGCTCTAGAGGATCCTCGAGGCCAGTGAGGAAGATGGCGCCCTCGGTGGAGGAGCGCCCGCGGAGCGGAATGGCCTGCATGGCGGTGAGCTTGAGCCGCGCAAGATCGTCGCCGGGAACGAGGAACGGCGTGAGATCGAGATCGAAGGTCTGGCTGCGTTCGATGGTTGCGGGCACATTGGCGGGATCAAGAAAGCCTGCGACGGGTATGCGGAGAGCCAGCGCTTCGAGTGCGGTAACGACGGCATCATCGAAGCCGGAGGAGCCTGCGAGGTGGTAGTGCCCTGATCCCTGGAGCAGGATGAGCGCAGCCTGCTTGAAACGGCTGTTGGCGACAATCGACTGGCACACTACGCTGCCCAGATGATCGAACTCCTCAACCCGGCGCCGCGAAAGGTTGAGGCGCGAATAGGCTTCCATCTCCTCGCGGGCGTGGCGCTCGCGGCCGTGACCCGCTTCGTTGATGGCCAGCTGGTCTTCCAGAGCGATCAGGATCATTCCAATGGCGGCGACGACCTTGGACATGACGATGATGCGCTCAACGACGATGTCGGGCTGGCCAAAGTGCAAAAAGGGCAGTGTCTCGCCGATATTGAGCGACCAGCCGATGAAACCAAGAGTTGCCAGCACGGTTCCAGCCGAGACGCGCCGGAACACGTAGAAGACCAGGAGGGCGGTGGTGAGGTGTATCGCTCCTTCAACGAAAGTAAGAGGCCACGGCCCCCCGATACGAAAACATATCCTCAGTGCCATTCCGCCGAGGATTACGCAAAGAATCAGAGGGATGATGCGCGGTATATCGCGATGGGAGATCGCCCATGCGCAGCCGGCGAAGAGGGAGAGAGCTCCGAGCGCAGGAAAGATGAGGAAAACGTTCCCTCCCGGAGTGACTCCGTGGTAAACGCCATAAACCAGCAAAGCGTAAACGATGAGCGGAATCGTGAAGGGAACGACATATAGAAAACGAACCCGGCCGATGCGGAAACCGAGCGGAGTGAGAGACGCAAGGAATAACGCCGAGCTGATCAGGATGGCGGTTTCCCCGACGGCAGCGAGCCAGGGATAGGCGATCGGGTTCGAGTAGTCCCATGCATTCAGCTTGTAATGCTGGAGCATGTGAATGCAGGCAAAGAAAAATCCCAGCAGCCAGAGGAGAGTTCTGGTATTTCGGAAGCGGAGATAGAGTTGCCAGAAGGCCGGCAGCAGGAGCAGCGTAAGGACCAGCGCGGGAAGCTGATAGCTGTCGGGCATGGGAGTACAGTTATCTCCTTAGACGGCCGGGCATCAGGCACCGAGATCAAGAAAAGCAGGTGCTCAGATCGAGTGATTTCCGGGGGGCAGGAAATGACTGACTAATGAGTGAGCTTAAACCATTGATCCCGCACGGTAAATGATGAGTTTGAGTCGGGCGGTCCGCCACCTTCTCCGCGAGTGAAACACCGCTCGTGCTGCAGCCTTAGGGCGACAGCTCCGCCAATCGGGAATTCTGCAATCACCCGAGCCGCCTGTCCATACGTCTAAGGTGGTAAGCGAGGACAGTAAAGCTGCGCGGCACGGTGGAGCGGAGCGATAATTGAGTGGATCGAAGAACCAGGGGCAGGAGTTGTGAAATTGTGAAAAACCGATGGTGGTTGACGGTTGCGGCGGCAGGATTGCTCACGGTGGGAGCAGTTGCGCAGGACAAGGACAGCTTTACGCCGATGCCCCTGGATGCCGGGTTCGGAAAGCTGGATTTGTCGGAACCCTCGACACCGCCCGAAGAGATCATCAAGAAGTTTGCCGCCAAGGAGAGCGAATTTCGCGAGGCGCTGAACCATTACACCTACCGCCGGATGGCGAAGGTGCAGACCATCGACGATGACAACAAAGTTGATGGGGAGTGGTACCAGGTGGACGATGTCACCTTTAATACCTCTGGCGCGCGAATGGAAAAAACCGTGTTTGCCCCTGCAAGCAGCCTCGAGCGCGTGATCATGACGCCGTCCGATCTGCAGGACATCCAGAAGGGCTACCCCTTCGTTCTCACCACCGAAGAGATCGCGCTGTACAACGTGAAATACGTGGGTAAGCAGCAGGTGGACGAGGTCAATTGCCTGGCGTTCGACGTGGCGCCCAAACAAATCGAGAAGAACAAGCGCTATTTTCTCGGGAGAATCTGGGTGGATGCCACAGATTTGCAGATCGTGGTGACCAATGGACGGATGGTTCCCGACGACACGCGAAAGAACCACGAGGACCTGCATCCTCCGTTTATGACATGGCGGCAGCAGGTCGACGGGCATTACTGGTTCCCCGTCTATACGAAGGGCGAAGGAATTCTGCACTTCGGCGGCGGGAATTATGCCGCAAGCCAGGACGTGCACATTCGCGACACAGTAAAGTACACCGATTACAAGCAGTTCGGATCCACGATCAAGATCATCTACGACGGACAGGACATCACCCAGACCGGGCAGCCGCAGGGTCAGCCGGGAAAACCAGCGCCCGACAAAAGCAAGCCGCAGCAGAAGTAGTTGTCAGTATTCAGGTTTCCCTTAGAAGCGCAGGGAGAGGCAGCTCAGGCCGCCGTCCATCTTCTGGAACTCTGACATATTGAGAACGAGGGGTTTGAAGCCCCGGGCGGTGAGGCCGGCTGTCAAATTGGGGAAGCCGTCGGCAATAAGTACCCGATCGTTGACGCGCACACAGTTGGCGCCATAGCTCTCTTCCGGGCGGACTCGCAGAAGATCGAATCGAGCGAACTGCGGATTCGCGGCCATCTCTTCCATGACCACGAGTGTGTCGTCGCCGATGAAGCTGATGCCGCTTTTGAGGTGCAGGATCGACTCCATCTGGCGGATGTCGACCGTGCTGGCCGTATATCCAAGCGCATTGAGGCAGGCCGTCAGCTGGCGGGCGCCTTCTTCATTGGTGCGGTGAGAGAGACCGATGAAGAAGTGGGTGCCGGCTTCGCAGATGTCGCCGCCATCGACGGTGCCGGGAGCTTCGATGGTGAAGGTGCTGAAATAAAAGCGCTCAAGGGCCGGACGAATTGCGGCGACTTCGCCTTCGCGGCTTCGGGCACCGGGACGGCAGAAGACGGCCGCTTGTGGCGTGACAATCGCCGTATCCTCCACAAAAGTTGAGTCAGGATGCCGCACGTCGGGCTCGAGAATGGTGAGTTCGAGACCGCATTCCCGAAGAGCGTCGCAGTAGTGTGCGTGCTGATTCAGGACTTCATCAAAATGGGGGACGCCGAGATCGACTGTGGTCAGCCCGTCAGCGAAGTTGCTTCCTGGAATGCGAACGATTGCGCGTGCAAACAAACAATAACTCCGGAGAAATGACGTTGAAACAGCGGTGCTTCAGTATACCGTCGGCATTTGTAGCGTCTGCATCAGGCGAGGCCGAACAGACCCACGCGGACAACCTGGTTAAGCTCGATGGTGCAATGACCGGGAAGCACTTACGATTGGCAATCCTTGTCTGCTCAATCAATAGAACAGGTACTTCCGCCAGCGGTCGTCGCCGCGGCCGAGCATGCGCATGATCTGGCGGCTGGTGTGGAGAGAAAAGGGACGCGGCTCACGCAGCAGCGACATGTCATCGATCTCAACGAGCATGCGGTTGCCCTTGCGCCTGTTACAAGCATGGCAGCAGGCGACGAGATTCTCCCACGTGGAGTTGCCGCCTCGAGACCGCGGCACGACGTGGTCGAGCGTAAGCTCGCCGGCGGGCAGAACCACGCCGCAATACTGGCACTGATTGCGATCGCGCAGCAGAATGTTTTTGCGCGAGAGGGCGCGGGTCTGGTGCGGAATGCGCCGGTACTCAAGCAGTCGGATCACAGAGGGCATCGCGATCAGGCTACGCTGAGCATGAAGCGTCATGCCGTGTTCTTCTTCCGTGCGTGCTATCCCTTTGAGCACCAGAACGAGAGCTCGCCGCGCACCGCAGATGTTGATGGGCTCGTAAGACGCGTTAAGCACCAGCACCGGCATCTGAAGGATGTGACTTGCATGCATGCCCGCATGACTGCCTGACTCAGCAACGTGAGCAGCGGCGCGGGCGGCGGATTTTTGCTTGCGTGCATGAATCATGGCTTTTCCCAGCGACATCCTTCTTCCCCTCTTTATGAAACCGGTTGATGAGTGGATGATGACGAACGAATGCCTGCAAACGCCTCAGGTTGAGAGCGCAACGTGTCGAACGGGTCTGCCTGCGCCTGGTTGAATTTTGCGCGACGCGCGCGAGCAAGCGTCGCCACGTAGACCGATGCTGCGCCAGCCTTTGTGAGCGATTGCGCAGCGGCGCGGGCGGTTGCGCCGGTGGTGAGAATGTCGTCTACAAGCAGGATCTGTTTGCCGCGAACAGCCGCTGGATCAGAGACCTTAAAGGCGCCGCGCACGTTTCGACGGCGCTGGTGGGGCGTGAGACCGGCCTGGCTTTCCGTCGCCCGGAGACGCATGAGCGTGCTCGGCGCAAGCGAAAGCTGCCACTCGGGATGGGAGTCACGCAGAACGGCAAGGGCGTATTTCGCCAAAGTGCGCGCCTGGTTGAAACCGCGCTGGCGGTGCTTGCTGCGATGAAGCGGTACCGGAACGACAAGCAGGCCTCCGGGAGTTTCAGGCATAAGCTGCACGATGGCGGCAGCCAGCATGGATCCGAGGCGGCGGGCGGCCGGATGCATGCGGCCGTATTTCAGTGCGTGAATCGCTGCGCGCATGCGGCCGTCGTAAGTTCCGAAGGAAACAGCTCTTGCGAAAGAAGGAGGCGCGAGACGGCAGGCCCGGCAAAGCTGGGATGAGGGAAGTTCTTCGATAGGCGGGGTGTCGAGCGTATCGCCGCAGCGATGACACACCGCGTCGGCGTGGACGGCCATTTCCGTCCAGCAAGCTTCGCAAATTGGAACCGAAGAGAGTCGCGGCAGCGGAGAACCGCAAAGAGTGCAGCAGGCGGGGAGACAGGTAGAACCGATTGCGTCAACAATTGAAACTAGAGGACTTCGGAGTACGCGCGCTACTGCGCGCCAACGGGATGTCTCCGATAGTGAACCGTCGATCGTCAGTGAACCGTAGTTCCTGCGGAAGACGCACCTCACTTTTGCCGATGCTGGATTTGGGAGACCCAACGCACGGGCGTTACCTATATCTATAGCTTTATCCCAGGTGTTTAGCAAGCCGGGTGCCACATTCGACAACTCACTGCCGGTTGTTTTTCGCGGCAATTCGTCGAGATACCCAAAGTTGAAAAGCCGGTCGCAAGGGGCCAGCAACCTGAAACGGCTGCCAGATCACGAGCGACCGGCTTCTTTGGCTCTGAGTATCTGGTTTGTTATTTACGTTCGCGCTCCGTCACGGTTTCGCGCCCCGTGTCGTCATCAATGTCGCGGTCCGTTTCTACATCGCGATCAGTGCTTTTGCCGGCGTCATTTACCGCATCGCGGATGTTGCCGACAGCCTTCTCGGCTTTACCCTTGATCTGCTGGGCCGCGCCGTCCACCTGGGTACCTGTATCACCGGTCCACTCGCCCACCTGCCGCTTCACGCGGCCGGCCGCATCGTCAGCCATTCCCTTCAACTTATCGCTATTCATGATGTAACCACCTCCGTGGGTTTTGCTTGCTTGGTTCCCGTCCACTTGCGAAAAGGCGCGCACTCTCGCACGCGCCTTTTTTCAAGAACTATTTGTGGCCAGCTGCGCCTAAAGTGCCGCTCTTCGCCCGGATATCAGCTGGATAACCAGAACGACCAGTGCAAGAACCAGGAGCAGGTGGATGAATCCGCCTAACGTATAGCTGCTAACAATGCCGAGCAGCCAAAGAACCAGGAGGACTACAAAGATTGTCCAAAGCATTTTTCCGACCTCCCTCAAACTCTAGATATATCGGGTAGACAAAACATCGACGTACAAACCGTTTGACGCGGTGCGTAATTAGGTTGGTTGTTCGCATTCTTAAAAGCATGCAGAAATAATGTGCTCTTCACGCTCTAAGTCGTTTTTTTGAGTGCTGTGAGGTGATAACTGCAAACGGATACGGCTTGTTACACCTCTAAGGCATCACACAAGAGTGAGTTATTGTGATTTTTAGTGTGCGGTGAAATTGCACGCACACAGCTTTCGAAAGCCGAGCATCTCCGCATACTCAAAAAAATATCGAGAACGCGTTCGAGAAACGCAGATTTCTCACCGTTCCATAAATTAGCGAAAGGGGAAATACCATGCTGCTGATTATTCTTTTGATCGTTCTGATCTTTGGTTTTGGTTACGGTGGATATCGCGTGGGTCCCGGTATGGGATATTACGGCGGAGGCGGGATCAGCCTCATCCTGACCATCGTGCTGATTCTTCTGCTGCTGCGCGTTATCTAAGCGGCGAAAAAACAGCTTCCTGCTAAGCGCTCCTATGCCGTAGCGCTCTTCCAGCGCATTCGAAAGACCTGCCCTCGATGCGATACACTTCATCCGTATCCGTCGAGGGGGTCTTGTCTTTTGCGCATTCGCGGTCTCGGTAGTTTTGTTTTGTCTGTCATGATCGCGAGCGCAGTTTCAAGCTCCCAGGCACCCCCCCAGAGTCCCCAGCAACAACAATCCAAGCCAGGCATGGGCATCGCGACCGGAGTGCAGTCGGCCCCGCAGTACGATGCTCAGAAACGGCCGATCACGGCCGGCGGGTTCGTGGATCAGGGGACCGTCGTCTTTCAGGACGTCACGAAGGCGGCGGGGCTTTCCGGCTGGGTTCATAAAATGGGCGTGCCGCAAAAGCAATTCATCGTGGAGACCAACGGTTCGGGCGTCTGCATTATCGACTACAACAACGATGGCTGGCCCGACATTTACCTTGTGAACGGCGCAACCTTTGATTCGCTGGATGGCAAGGAGCCTCCGCCCCACGCCGCCCTGTTTCGCAACAACCACGACGGTACGTTCACCGATGTCTCGAAAACAGCAGGCGTCCAGAACGACCGCTGGGGATATGGCTGCTCAGTGGCCGACTTCGACAATGACGGCTGGCCCGACCTCTACGTCGGTAACTACGGCGACAACCGGCTATACCACAACAATCACGACGGAACGTTCACAGATATAGCCCCCTCAGCCGGGGTGGTGGGGAGCGGCAACTGGTCTCCCGGCTCGACATGGGGCGACTACGACGGCGACGGCAAACTCGATCTTTACGTTACCGGCTACCTGCACTTTGATCGGAACAACCTTCCCGTCTCCGGAAGCAAAGCCGTGAATTACGCTTCGTGCCTCTATCGGGGGTGACGGTGAACTGCGGCCCGCGTGGCTTGCAGGGTGAGCCCGACCACCTGTTCCACAACGATGGCAAAGACAAGGACGGAAAATTCAAGTTCAGCGACGTCACGGTAAAGGCCGGAGTTGAGGACAAAGACAAGTACTACGGTTTCGCCGCAATCTTCATCGACATCAATAATGACGGCAAACCAGACCTTGTGGTCGGGAACGACTCGGAGCCGAACTTCCTCTACATCAATAAAGGAGACGGGACGTTCGACGACGAAAGCTACGTGTCGGGCTTCGCGCTGAACAAGGATGGGCGAGAGATTGCCTCCATGGGCATCGCCGCGGGCGACTACGAGAACAGCGGGCTGATCAGCTTTTTTGTCACCGATTTCGGCGATGACTACAAGGTGCTTTACCACAACGACGGCGACTCCAGCTTTACGGACGTGAGTTACAAGGCCGGCATCGCGCAGACAACAATTCCGTTCGTAGGGTGGGGCGATGGATTTCTCGACTACGACAATGACGGCTGGCTCGATCTGTTTGCTGCGAACGGTCATGTCTACCCTGAAGTCGATCAGCATGACTGGGGAACCACCTTCGCTGAAAGACCGCTGCTATTCCATAACGTTCCCGACGGAACAGGCAAAGGCCGCAAATTCGAGTACGTGCCCCCGGTGAAGGGCTCGGGGCTAGCCGTCGTTGTTGCAGCGCGCGGCGCCGCCTTCGGCGATCTTTTCAATGACGGAAAGATTGACGCGATCATCAACCCCATCGATGGCCCTCCGGTGCTCCTTGCGCAATGTGAATCCGGACAAGCACCACTGGGTGGAGATTGGGCTGGTGGGTGGAACCAATCCGGCGAATGGCAAGTCGAGCCCGCGCGACGCTACCTGCGCTACGGTCTACCTCCAGGCCAATGGACTCCGGCTGCGGCAGGATGTGCTTTCGAGCGGAAGCTACATTTCGTCCAACGATCGGCGTCTGCACTTCGGGCTCGGAGATGCGACAGATCCGGGAACGGCAGAGATCCACTGGCCGTCGGGCGCAAAAGAAACCATTAAGCTGCCCGCGGTTGACCGTATCTATACGATTGAAGAAGGCAAAGGGATCGTCGGCGCGATGTGCGGCGGTAAGACCTGCGACGGCAAGTCGGCAGAGGTAAAGCTGCTGCCGGGCGCGCAGAAGTAGGTCTCAAGCAAGGAAACGGGGCGGCAGATGAGGCCAGGATTGTTCGTGATGATTTGTGCACTTGCCGTCTCGAATGCCGGCAGCGCACAGGCCCCGCAACAGACTCCATCGCAATCGGGCGGTATGGCCAGCTCCGGTCCCCAGCAGGCAGTCTTCGACAGCCAGCATCGGGCGATCACCGCAGGCGGCTTTGTGAAGGATGGCCCAATCGTATTTCAGGACGTTGCGAAAGCCGCCGGCCTCACGGGTTGGAGACACTCGGCGGGCACTCCAGAGAAGAAATACATTCTTGAAGCCAAGGGGCCCGGAGTCTGCCTGATCGACTACGACAACGACGGGTGGCTCGATATCTATCTCGTGAACGGCGCCAGCTTCGATTTTCTCGCCGGCAAGACTGCGGCGCCGCATGCGGCCCTGTTTCGCAACAATCACGACGGATCTTTCACCGACGTCACGGAGAAAGCCGGCGTTGCCAACGATCGCTGGGGATTCGGATGCGTCGTCGCCGACTACGACAACGATGGCTGGCCTGATATCTATATCAGCAACTACGGGAAGAACCGCCTCTACCGCAACAATCACGACGGAACGTTCACCGATACAGGCGCAAAGGCCGGAGTCGACGTGGACAAGTGGTCAACCGGCGCAACCTTTGGCGACTATGACGGCGATGGCAAGCTGGACCTTTTTGTCGCAGGATACCTGCAGTTTGACTGGAAGAATCCGCCGCGGCAGGATAACGTGACGCCCCTGATGTTCTGCCAGTATCGAGGGATCCCCGTGATGTGCGGCCCGCGTGGCATGAAGGGCGAAAAGGATCATCTCTTCCACAACAATGGAGACGGCACCTTCACGGATGTGAGCAAGAAGCTGGGCGTGGACAACTCTGCTGGATACTTCGGCCTAGGCGCGTTGTTCGTGGACGTGAACAACGATGGCAAACCGGACCTGCTGGTCGCCAACGACACCTCGCAGAACTACCTCTACATCAATAAAGGCGACGGAACTTTCGAAGACAAGAGCGTGGAAAACTGCTACGCCCTCAACGGGGCTGGCCGCGAGATGGCCAACATGGGAATCGCCGTCGGCGACTACGAGAACAACGGACACCTGGGCGTTGTGAATACCGACTTCAGCGACGACTACGACGTGCTGTTCCAGAACGACGGAACCGGCTACTTCACCGACGTAAGTTACGAAGCCGGCCTGATGAAACCGACCATGCCCTTTGTCGGCTTCGGCGATGGGTTTCTGGACTACGACAACGATGGCTGGCAGGATCTGCTGATCGTCAACGGTCACGTCTATCCCGAAGCGGACAAGCATCCTGAGTGGGGCAGCACCTACGCGCAGCGGCCCCTGCTCTTCCACAACCGAAAAGGCGGCAAATTCGATCTGGTCCCCGCGGTGGAGGGAACAGGACTCGCAGTCGTGAGCGTGGGACGCGGCGCGGCCTTCGGCGACATCTTCAACGACGGCAGGATCGGCGTGGTGATCAACAACATGGATGGCGTCCCTGTGCTCTTGCGCAACGTGAATGCCGATCATCACCACTGGGTCGAAATGAGGCTGATCGGCGGCCCGAAGAGCCCGCGGGATGCGGTCGGAACCACGGTGTATCTGGACGCCGCAGGGATGCGCCAGCGCCAGGATGTGCTGAGCGGCGGAAGCTATCTCTCCTCAAACGATCTCAGGCCGCATTTCGGGCTGGGGGAGGCGACCGAAGCCGGAACAGCCGAGATCCACTGGCCTTCGGGCGCGAAGGAAACCGTCAAGCTGCCTGCGGTAGACCGGATCTACACCATCGAAGAGGGCAAAGGAATTACGGGCGCGCTCTGCGATGGCAAGCCTTGCGCTGCCAGCGCGGTCGACTCAGCTCAAAAGAAAAACTGAAGAAAGAGAACCGGCCTCGCCGGGTGGATTCCACCGTGCTGGATTGAACCCACCCGGCGTCGCGTCCGGTTGGTATGCGGGGCCGGCGTCTGCAGATTCTGCATTCGCCGGGGACCCGTGTGCCGGTGATGTCTTCTAGAACACTCCCGCCAAAAAGCTTTCGGCGTGGTGTTCCTTCTGGTATTTGACGCCACTGGCGGCGAGAACCGCCGGCGACAGGGTAATGACCGGGCAATGCGAGTGGGCCAGAACCTTGTAGACCACGCCCTGCCGGGCGATGGCTGCGAAGGCGGACGCGCCGTGAGCGCCGAGGACAATGAGATCGGCGTGCTGCGCGCTGCTCTGATAGAGCAATTCCTCCGTGGGGTCGCCCGGCACGACGATAGTCTGGATCGATACCTCCCGGCGAAGCTCGCCCGGAATGAGCAATAGCAAGTCGGATTCGATCTCCTCGATGCTGCGTCCTGCAAGGACTTCGGCCCGATCCTGCGGACGAATCACATGTTGCAGGATAAGCCGTGCATTGTGCTGCAAAGCTACTTCCGCTGCAAACGTCGCCACCAGGTAACTGCTGTCAATAAGGCTCACCGCGCTCAGAATAGTGCGGGTGGCGAAATGGCGGTACGCGCCATCGACCACTTCCGGCCCGACGATAAAGACCGGAACTCGCGCGTTGCGAAGTACTGCCTCGGCGACAGAACCGACGAGAATCTTGCCAATCGGGCCGGGCGAGTGTGTGCCCATGACGATCCGGTCAACCTCGCACTCGCGAACGTAACTGAGAACCTGGTCCGCAGCCAGGCCCGGACGCACAACTACATCGCATTTGATGCCGGCCTCGCGGGCGCGCTGCGCCAGGGGGTCGAGATGCCTGATTTCCGCCCTGGCAGCGGCCGCGTAATCGTAGTAACGGATGCCGGAGGTTTCCGATGCGGCCACCACCAGCGTGTCATAAGCATGAAAGAGAATTAGATCGGCCGCAAATTCCTGTGCCTGTGCAAGCGCGAAGTTGAAAGCTCGCTCGTTCGCAGGAATCTCGGAGGCGAAGAGAATGGTGGAGGGTTTGCTCCAACCCGGCTTGTTGGCCATGGGGAACCTCCTTGGAATGCGCAAGGATACTAGGCTGCTACAACGTGTTACTCAGTGCCTTGGACCACAGGGCTATGTGAGTCGAATCACCTGACTGAGTTCGATCGCTTGCAAGAAAACTGCCCTCCATCAGACTTTGACGGTGCAAGGGCTTGGAAGGAGCGATGTATTGAGTTGGATTTTGTACCGATATCAAAAATTTGTCCAGCTAGTAAAAACTCATTCTCCAATTATTTTTCCTTGGATTAGTGATCTGAATCACTGAACCACATATCTCGTCAGTGGTCTTCTGGATGCGTAAGAGGGACGTTTCCCCGCCGATTGCGAACCGCCCCTGGAAGTTGGAGGCCGTTATATGCAACAGCCGATGCATCATATTCCCGCTCGAGGCGGGTTGAACTACGACGAAGCGCCGTTTCTGGCCATCTGGGAAGTCACACAATCCTGCGATCTGGCCTGCAAACATTGCCGCGCCGCTGCACAACCGATTGCGCATCCCGACCAGCTGACCACCGCCGAAGGCAAGGCACTCATCGACCAGATCGCCGCCATGCATGTGCCGATCTTTGTATTCACCGGCGGCGACCCGCTCAAGCGGCCGGATCTCTATGAACTGATTCGGTATTGCGACGAGAAAGGTGTGAAGGCTGCCGTAACGCCGAGCGCCACTCCCCTGCTGACGCGGGATGCCATCTTCAAGATGAAAGAGGCCGGCGTGGTCCGGCTTGGAATTTCGCTGGATGGATCGTCGCCGGAGATTCATGACAAATTCCGAGGGCTGCCGGGAGCCTGGGCGCGAACCATCCAGGCGGTTGAGTGGGCCGGCGAGGCCGGGCTGCCCATCCAGGTGCACACCACCATTAGCCGGCATAACGCCGACGATCTCGATAACTTATGCGCGCTCTTTGAGCGATTGAACATCGTGATGTGGAATGTTTTCTTCCTCGTCCCCGTGGGCCGCGGCCAATTGGGCGACCTGCTGAGCGGAGATGAGTTTGAGCAGGTGTTCGGCAAGATCTACGAACTTTCCAACCGGGTAAGCTTCCAGATCAAGACCACCGAGGCGATGCACTATCGCCGCTATCTGCTACAGCACAATCTGCAGGAGAAGAAAGCGGCAAACGGGCATGCCTCCGGCAGCCTGCCGCGGGAGTACGAGCCGGGCGCGCCGGAAGCCGATGCGCAGACGCGCACCAGGAACTGGATGACCCGGCGAGTCAACGACGGCAAGGGCTTCCTCTTCGTATCGCATGTCGGCAACGTCTACCCCAGCGGATTCCTGCCCATTCATGCGGGCAACATCCGCGAAAAGGAACTGGCTGACATCTACCAGAATTCGCCCATCTTCAAAGCCCTGCGCGACACAAGCCGACTTGAGGGCAAGTGCGGAGCCTGCGAGTACAAGGAGATCTGCGGCGGGTCGCGTGCCAGAGCCTACGCCGTAACCGGCGATCCGCTGTCTCAGGAGCCGTGCTGCATCTACCAGCCGAAGAATTGGATTCCCACAGATACGCCGACCGTCTGCCAGCCGGAATTCACCGGGCCGCTGGTCTCGTTGCCGTGAACCTTCGACAATGAACAGCTTTTACCGGGAGGCGCCGTCTACATGCGGCGCCTCTCTCCTGTTTGATCTGCGCAAACGCAACGGGGGGAGGCTCACTTGCTCGCGGCGGCGGCCTTCTTTTTCTGCATTGCCGTGGTCCAGGGCGGGACAATTCCATTCTGCCGTGCATAGGCAACGAGCTGGCCGAGGTGTTCGTGTGCGTCGGCCACGAGGATGTAAATAACATCCCCCTCGTTGGCCTGCGGACCAAGCTTCGGCAGCAGCTTCGCGAAATCCGCATTGCTCATGCCGTTGATCGTCTTATCGGTGAAACTCCATGACTGGTTCAGTTCCTCAACGATGCGGTCCTTCTGCGTGGTGGACTTCTCGAAATCTTTCGCGGTGAATCCGGCAGGAGGCGTCGCGCCCATCATGCTGAGGATTCCATAGCGCTCTCCTGAGACATGCAAAAACACTTCTGCAAACGACCGTGCATCGGGCGAGGGACGCCATGTGAGTTTGTCGCTCGGTATAACCTCGGCAAGATCGACGCACTTCTTCTGCACAGCCTGGAGATCCAGCAGTGCCTGGGCCTTCATGTCATAACTGGGAGCAGTTGTGTCGGTAGGGCTCTGCGGTGTCTGGGCAGTTGCGCCCCCTTCGCCACCGATCGCGCAGACAAGACAGATCGACACCAGAATCAAACTCTTCATGTAACCTCTCAATCGCGTTGAGCCTACGGCAGGAGCGAATCCCATGCAAGCAGTTCGGGACCATCCGGACACGCATGGGGACGAGATGGCGATCACGCGTGACGTTCGCGCAACTGTCGAGTGCTCCTCTAACCACAAAAATGGGCGAGCAGATGCCTGAGCATTCGATCAGATGGAACCAGGGTGCGAGGGCGGCTCCCTGATTGGCAGTACGATTTCGACTCGTGTAAATCGCGCGCATCCCGCGAGCCTGAGCCTATGGGCAAATGTAAAGACGATTTAATGCGCAACATTACCGGATCAGCCGGGTTGTAAGTGTTGGGTGCCGGCCGCGGATATCTGCGAGGGGACTGATCACGGCAGGTGAAACGCTCGTGTTACCTGATGCCTTTGTTCGAAGTTTTCTGGTTGCATATACCTTTTCGGTATTAGCAGTCGGAGAACAAAATTTGCAAACGATGCCTCCGCCAGAACGATTCCGGGCTTAAGATTGATCCGGCTGCTCGTTCGCCTGGAAGGCGCAGATCAGGCGACTTCAATGATGACGTGCCGAGCTTTCGTATTGTTTGTGCTGACGGCGATAATTGCTCGCCTTTCTCCTTGTCGCCAGCCTGTTTCATCCCCTGATTGTTCCGAATCACATGCATTCTTCAAGGATTTCAAGGCGACCATGATTCGATGATCGCAGCTGTTGCGCGACGGGTCGCTTCGAGTGGCTGCCAACTCAATGCGCTGATTCTGCGTCGGCCTTTCCCTTGAATCGGCTGTAAACGAAGACGATGTAGGCGACCGCGAGAGTCATGCCGAAAGTCCACCAGATCAGACCGACCGAGAGCGTGTGAGGGCCGGAGATGGCGCGATTAATGGTGATATCGCGATTTGGGCCTGTAGTGGCGGGCAGCAGGGTAGGATACACACCCCAGCACGCGCCGACCAGCATGAAAAACAGATACAGTGCGGAAGAGAGAAACGCCTTCACCGCCTTCTGATTGCGATTGAACCACCAGATGCCGGCGAGAGAAGCAAGCACTCCAACGGGAACAACAAACGTGAGCGGGTATTGGTAATAGTTGTTGAGGCTGGCCGGCCGCACAGCCACCGTTCCCACGAGGCTGACGATCGTTAGCAGGATGACAACCAGGAGCAGCGGATTGACCAGGCGGCAGGCGCGACGCTCCAGATCGCCTGAGACCTTGATGCTCAGCCACAAGGCTCCGTGCAGCGTGAGGGCCACGAAGGCAACGAGCCCGCCGATGACGGTATACCAGTCGAGGATGCCGGGGCTTATGCCTGGCTGCCAGTTGGTCCACAAAGGCAGGAAGAAGTAGCCATCCTCCCGAAGCGGCACGCCGCGGATTACGTTGGCGAGAGCCGCTCCATAGAAAATGGCGAGGAGCGCGCTGGAGAGTCCGAAGACGCCGTCGAGCAGCGCCACCCAGACGCCAACGTCGATGTGATTGCGCAGCTCAAGGGTGATGCCGCGCAGCACGAGCAGCCAGAGCACGATCATGAGCGGCAGATAGAAACCGGAAAACGCGGATGCGTAGAGAAGAGGAAAGGCAAAGTAGAGCGTCCCGCCACCGGCGAGCAGCCACACCTCGTTGCCGTCCCACACCGGGCCGATCGATTTAAGGCTCACGCGGCGTTCTGCTTCCGTGCGAGGCAGAAAAAGATGAAGAATGCCGACACCGAGGTCAAAGCCATCGAAGACAACATACCCGACGATCATTACTGCAACCAGCCAGAACCAGATGAATCCCATCATGATGAAAACCCTCTTTTCATAAAACCCCACGCGCGTGCAAGAAGTGTCAGGGTACGACTTTAGTCGTGCCGCAAAATTCTGGATTCGAATAGGGCTTTAGTCCCTGCATCCTGCGAATCTTCTTTAGATAAGCTGTGCCAAAAATATATTCCTCGGCAGTCTTCGCCAGACCGGCTTTCAAAGGATTGGCGTCGATATAGGCCTGGTGTTTCTGAAAGCTGCGTTCATCGAGAATGCGAACATCGGAAAATCCCCGCTGCCATACTTCTCCAACAAAGCCCAGTTCCCTGCCGACCCGAAAAGAGAACCGGCCCTTGATCCATTGCATTGCTTTCTCGACGGTCGCGTCCCCCGGAACTGACAAAAGGACATGTAGATGATTCGGCATGATGACAAAATCGTGGACAGTGAATCGTCTTTCCTTTACACAGGAACGGAGCACGTCGATCAGCAGCTCAGCCATGCGCGTCGCTTGAAAGAGCGATGTTCCGCCGGCGGTCCGCGTCGTCACAAAAAACGTTTGAGCTTGTCCTGTCGATCGTGCGGGATTCGATGGTCTTGCCGGTTTCGCCATAGCAGGGGCTAAAGCCCTCCAACTGATTTCACTCGATCGGCACGACTGAAGTCGTGCCCTGACACTTCGTGCCCTTTCGAAATGAAGCGTGCACTTTTCCGTTCGTCGACTCCTGTCAAGTTTTCAATCCGCAACAGCAGCCGATTCAGTCACAGCGACCGGTTCGGGGCCGCGGCTGATTTCGCGGTAGACGAGAACAGAGAACAACAGCCCCAGCAACGTATAAAGACCCATGAAGCCGATGAGGGTGAAAAGTCCATTGCCCGCGGAAACCACGTGCGAGTAGCCCTCGCTGGTGCGCAGCAGTCCGTAGATGAGCCAGGGCTGGCGGCCGATCTCGGCGGTCATCCACCCAGCCGTGTTGGCGATGTAGGGGAACGGAAAACTGATGAGCAGCAGCCACAGCATCCAGCGCGTTGTGTAGAGCTTTTTGCGCCACAGCAGAAAAGCCGCCACGATCATCAGTGCGACGAAGTATGTCCCCAGCCCGGCCATGATGTGGTACGCGTAATAGAGCAGCGGCAATGCGCTGGGCCACTGATCGCGCGGGTACTGATCGAGGCCGACCACCTCGGCCTTAGTCGTTCCGTAAATAAGAAAGCTCAGAAGGTCGTTTACCACCAGGGGATTGTCGATCTGACCCGTTTCTTCGTTGGGCTGGCCCATCAGGACAAGTCCCGCACCCTTCTCGCTGTGAAACAGGCCTTCCATCGCGGCAATGGCGACCGGCTGATGGTGCGCAACATATTTGCCGTGCAGATCGCCGGTCGGGAAAATAATGACGATTGTCGAGATCAAGCCGGCGACCACTCCCACGCGAGTGAAGATGCGACCGTAGCCGACGTTATTCCCATCGAGAAGATAAAACGCGCCCACCGCCGCCATCACAAACGAGCCCGTGATGACAGCGCCGGTCATGTTGTGCATGTATTGCAAAAGGCCCCAGGGATTGAGAAGCAGTTTCCAGAAACTGACCACTTCAAACTGGCCGTTCGGGAGCACGTTGTATGCGACCGGGTGCTGCATCCAGGCGTCGGTCACGATGATGAAGAAGCCGGAAATCCAGGAGCCGACCCACACCATTACTGCGGAAAACCAGTGCATGCGTTTCGACAGGCGCTTTTCTCCGTAGAGAAAAAGTCCGAGAAATGAAGATTCAAGGAAGAAGCTGAAAACCCCCTCCATGGCGAGGGGCTGGCCGATGACACCGCCCGAAAGCTGAGAGAACCGAGCCCAGTTGGTTCCGAACTCGAACTCCATGGGTATGCCGGTGACCACTCCGAAGACGAAGTTGATGCCGAAGACCTTTCCCCAGAAGCGCGCGGCCCGATCCCACTCTTCGCTGCCGGTGCGCAGCGCCACGCTCTTGAGGACGACAATCAGAAGCGCAAGCCCCATGGTGAGCTGAGGGAAAAGGTAATGGAATGTGACGGTAAAGGCGAAATGCAGCCTGTGAATCAGCTCTGGTGTCATCTGGACTCCCTGCTCAATTAGAAAGGGTTACATACCGACAGATTCGTCGCGTTCAGCCTAACTCCAGGCGCGAGTTAGCCGCAGCTTGATTATCGGAACGGCCGCCGGATTCTTGATGTGATTTGAATCACAACGAGATCGCTGCCGGGGATTAATCCTGTTGGTAGCGCAGGCACCCCGGTAGGCTCAAAGATGGGCAGGAAGAGGAAGCCTGGTGTGGTATGAAGAGGTTGAGGTCGGAATGAGGGTAGCCATCATCGGAGGCGGGATTGCCGGTCTGGCAGCCGCCTATGAACTGGAAAAGGCGCGCGGGACGGGGGCGGATGTTCGGTACACCCTGTTCGAATCGCGAGACCGGCTCGGCGGTTCGCTCGCTTCGGAAACCGTGAATGGAATCGTTCTGGAACGGGGACCGGATTCGTTTCTCAGTGAGAAGCCCGCAGGCGCGGAACTGTGCCGCGAACTCGGCCTCGAGCGATCAACTCACGCCGTCCAATGATGCCAATCGCAAGACCTACATCGTGGTAAAGAACCGCCTGGTTCCGCTGCCGGACGGGCTGATGTTTCTCATCCCGACCAAGCTGGTGCCTACGGCCCTGACAAGCCTGTTCAGCCCGGCCACCAAGATCAAGATGGCGCTCGAACTGCTCCATCCGCCGCGCCCCAGCGGGGAAGATGAGTCCGTCGCCGCGCTGGTGGAACGGCACTTCGGCAAAGAGGCCGTGAATCGCCTGGCGGATCCGCTGCTTTCGGGAATCTATGGCGGCGATGCGACTCAGCTGAGCGCGCGAACGGTCCTGCCGAAACTCGTGGAGATGGAGACGCAGTACGGATCGCTTACACGCGGAATGCTGGCTGCGCACAGGCAGATGCGCGCAAAGATGGCGGCAATGCGAGCGGCCGGCCCTAACGGCAGCTCCGGAGCGGCTGGCCCTAACGGCGGCTCCGCAGCACAGGGTCAGAGCGCAGCAAAGCCGGCAGGACCGCGAACAATTTTTACGACGCTCAAGGGCGGTCTGCAGCAACTCGTGGATGCGCTGGAATCGCGCCTCAATCCCGAATGGGTGAGGAAGGCAACTGCGGTCAGCGGTCTGCAGCGCGATGGAGACAGATGGCGGCTCCGAGCCGATGGCATCGACGAGCAGTTTGACGCCGTAATTCTGGCCTCCCCTGCGTGGGCCGCCGGAAAGCTGTTGGCAGCAACCGATGCGGGCCTCGGTGATGAGCTGGGAGCAATTCCCTACTCGTCTTCGATCACCGTGAATCTCGTATTCGATGAGGCGCAGCTCGGGCCCCTCCCGGATGGCTTCGGGTTCCTGGTTCCGGCGGTCGAGGGCCGGGCAATGCTGGCCTGCACCTTTGTTCACCGCAAGTTCGTGGGACGCACCCCCACCGGCAAAGCGGTGCTGCGTGCATTTTTAGGCGGCGCCAAAAATGAAGGCCTTCTCGACCAGAGCGACGAAGTGCTGGTGGCCACAGTGCGGCGCGAGTTGAGCGAGATTCTCGGCACGCGCGTCGTGGGCCCTCACATTCCCGCGGAAGCGACACAGGTTTCGCGCTTCCGGCGCGCGATGGCGCAATACGCCGTTGGGCATCAGGAGCGGATGAAGCGCGTCAAAGAGCGGGTGGCGGCGCTGCCCGGCCTACGGCTGGCGGGAAATGCCTACGACGGCATCGGAATTCCCGACTGCATTCGCACCGGCCGTAACGCGGCAAAGGAACTGGTGGCGGAGAAACAGCCACTGGCGGCCGGCTCCTAGAACTGGCCTGGAAAACTTCTTCGCCTCCCTATCCAGCTTCAGGCAACCTGTCAGTTGCGTATTGTGGATTTCAGATCCGAATGTAGTCGGTCTGTCGTGGCTCGATCATCAGCCGCGCAGCGACGACGCCAAACAGAAATCCGCCGATGTGCGCAAGGTAAGCCACCCCGCCGGTATGCACGGTGGCAACCGTGCCGAAGTTCAGGAGCTGCATCAGGAACCAGAAGCCGATCAGCAGCGCCGCGGGGATAAACGTAACCCGGAAAAAGATAATAAAGAAGACAATGGTTCGGATGCGGTCTCGCGGATAGGTAATCAGGAACGCACCCATCACCGCGGCGATGGCGCCGCTGGCGCCGAGACAGGGCACGCTCGCTGAGGGGTCGCCGAGAATCTGGCACGTCATGGCAACAATGCCTCCGGCGAGATAGAAAAGCGTAAACCGAACGCTGCCCATCGCACTTTCCATTTCCCGGCCGAACGCCCACAGGTAGACCATGTTCCCGATGATGTGCATCCAGCTCGCGTGCATGAACATCGAGGTCAGGATCGTGATCCAGTCGTGACCATGCACGATACGGACAGGAATGACGGACCACTCCCATACGAAGCGATCGCCATAGGCGAGCTCTTTAAAAAACACCCACGCGTTCAAGACAATGATCAGCACCGTCGCGAACGGCGAAACGGCGCCGCGGCCGCGATGCGTCGCCGAGAGGGATGAAGCCTCCCACTACATTCCGCCCTTGCCGAGGAGGATACCGATGCCGTACGTGACGGCGCCTTCGATGGCTCCAACGATCGTCATCTCCATGCCCGAAGACCACCACGAGCGAATCGTAATGAGGCTTTTGGCTGCGCCAACCGCGAAGTGCGCAATCAGCGAAACGATGGCAGCGGCGACAACCGCCGGAACTCCGCTCAAAAAGAAAAACGGAATGATGGGGATGATTGCGCCAACCGCGGTGGACACCGCTCCGGATATTGCCGAGACGAGCGGATTCGACAGCGCTTCTTCCGATGTGCCGAGGCGTTCGCTCGAGAGCGCACGAAGCATCTGGTCGGGGTCGCTGGCGATGTGGTTGACCATGTGGTCGGCATCGGCTTCAGGCAGGCCCTTGACCTGGTAGTAGAGCGAGAGCAGCTCGCGGGCTTCGGGCGCGTTCAACTGAATGGCTTCGCGCTCGCGGGCGATTTCTGCGTGGTAGATTTCGGCTTCGCTCTTGGCGGCCAAATAAGCGCCGGAGCCCATGGAAAGCGCAGAGGCGATCATCCCCGAGAGACCGGCGAGAAGAACGTACTTGCTGTCGCCCGCCGTGGCGCCGGAGACACCGGAAACGATTCCGAAGATGGCGCCCAGTCCATCGTTGACTCCGTAAATGGCGTCGCCGATCCATGCGCCGGCCTGTTTGCGCCCCTGGTCGCGCTTGGCGAGGAGTTCGTCGAGGACAGCTTTGGCGTCGACCTTGGGCGCGCCCGCCGGGGCCTGGTAGTGGCCCCGCAGCAGAGAGCCCAGCTCGCGATGGTGGTCCTTCTCGTCTTCGATCACGTGATCGAGAATGGCGATCGAGCCATCGTCGCCCAGCTCTTTGAGCTGGCGGCCGTAGCTGGCGATGTGGCGGCTTTCGTCGATTTCAAGCCTGCGCAGCGCCATGCGGATGCCGCCCGCGCGGTTGGCGAGCGAGTCGGCCTCGCCTCCCGGGCTGCCGCTATAGGTGGGCTCGGAGCCGCCCAGTTCGAGGATGCGGCTCTTCCAGAGGATGGCGTGCTCCCACTCGGCCGATGCGAGATGGCGCAGCACCTGGGCGCGAATCGGATCGGTATCGCGGTCGGCGAGGGCCTTGTAGGTGTGGTAGCCCTCCATTTCGGCTTGCCAGTTCGCCTCGAGGGCGGCAAGAACCTTCTTCAACTTGGCGCTGCTCAAAGTGATGGTTGCCACAACGTTCTCCTGTGCGCTTTCTTTGAGGATAAGACATTTCGCTTCAAAATCAGAGCGACGCAGCTTCCGCAGTCCCACACAGGGAACCGCGGATCTGAGCGGTAAAAGATGCCGCTCCAGACCTGCAAGGCCTGTCCCTCGCCGTGTAACGGGCGGGCGATGAGACCGCGCGGCTGTGCGACCCGGTAGAGCGAAGCAAGTGTGGCGCACTGGAAAAAGCCGCATCACCTTCTATAGCTATTGGCTCGGTGTATCCGTCGTTCCTTTACTCGTGGGTCGGTCCTGGCTGAGCTCGTTGTCCATGGCTTGGAGCTCTGCGACCAGATCCTGCAGAGAGTGCCGCAGCGCGGCTCGTGTGATTGGATTCCGCGGGTCCTGCGTTTCGTAACACAGCGCGAGGGACACCGTTTCAAGCATCCGGGTGGCGAGGCTGCAGTGTGGATCGTCCATTGCTCCTTCGTCAAGGTTAACCGGGCTTTCGCAGGAGAGATGTGAAATAAGTCACAGCACGTCAAGGCGGTAGAGGGTGTCTGTCCGGCGGGCGGCGGCAGAGGGTAGACTGCGCGGACGGCTTCGCGGGTGGATGTTTCGATGCGCCTTCGGTGCGTTCGGCGGGGTCGGACTCGGCTAACGGGAGCAACGAGAAGAAGATCACAGCCTGGGGGGATATTGGACCAGGTCCAGTACTTCGTGTGTTTGATCGGCGAGAGCACGCGCACAGGTTACTTGTGTCGCAATGGTACCGAGATTTTAATTACCGCCGAAGATCCCGCTGCAGTGCAATAAATTGGACAGCACCGGGCAGGCTCCCTAGTGTTGGATTTGCCTCCCTGGGAAGGGGCATCCGACGTGAGTGTTGTGCAGGGCCGCGCGCGAGCGCGGCCCTGCTGTTTCTGAAGGGGGTCAAGTGGCTTATTGGCGGAGGTGTGCGGTTTTGATCAGCATCCTCGACACGAAAGGGGATACGTTGAGTCAGCCCTCCCCCGGGAAATATCAGAATGAGGTGTATGAACACCATGGCGGACCGCGTTAATGAACCGAAGGACCAGCCGAAGGTGGATCGGCGCGAGAATCTGTTGTTCCTGCTCCAAAAGTTGGCTGGTGTTGCAGAGTTTAGAGATCGCGGTGCCGGTGTGCGGTCGGAGGGGTTGGACGATCTGACTGCGGAGCCCAAGGCCAACGGGACTCGGGTGTAACGAGAGCTTCCCTCCTCTGCCGTCCCCCGGGCGGAGGAAAGGGCCGCGCGTTCCGCGCGGCCCTTCTGCTTTAGTTGTTGCGTTTGTCTCTGGCCCAGCCCCCGGAATAGTTGGACACTGCGCACGTGCGTCAAGTCTCCGCACCGGCGGACGCGTGAGCGCTTGGCCTTGATGCTCGTGCGACGATCAAGCGCGCTGCCGGCCGGGCCTGTTTTTTGCCACCTCAGCACCGTGGACCTGTCGCCGGGGACCCCTTTTTAAAAGCCGTGTATTGCGTAGCGGACGAGGGGCGTCTTTGTCTTTCGCCCCGCCCTGCGCACAGCTCGGGGCGGCCCGGGGGAGCCGGGAGGGGTGTTTTCTTTAGCAGATGGATTATGCGATGTAGCTAGCTTCTCCCGAAAGCCCTAGCCTATCTTCGTTTCGAAGTTGCTCGATGCGCTTGAGCAAGGTGCTCTTGAATTCGAGCAACCCGGGGAGATCGCCATGCAGATCAGGGGTTTCTTCGATGTGATCGAGAATAGCGGAAAGAGTGTGGGTAAGGAAGATGGTTGTTACTGCTCTCATGACTGCACACCTCTGACAGAGGGTGGTGCGTTGGCTGCCCTGCGTCGGGGGAATTCAAACTTGGCGCATCGCGGCCGCCGGCACCTCTAGGCGGTGGAGGATAAGCCGACGAAGTGCAAGATCGAAGCAAATGATCGTCAGCTCGGAGAGGCCCAGAAAGACCATGCGAGCCACCAGCAAAACACCAGGAGAGCTGGCCTGTATGGTTCAACGATGGTCGCACGCCTTTGCGAGCGAAGGATGTGCGATGGGTCACAGGAGGTCGAATTACAGCAGGTCGAGGCGGTCCAAAGTGTCGGCTAATCTGCGGCGAACGGCGGTGATGCGGCGCGAAGGTGATCGAGGATGGTGGTGGGGTGGACGGGCTTCGCAAGGATTGTAAATTGGTGTCCCGCATCGATGGCGTCCTGGAGCAACGCAGATGTGCGCGGGTTGCCTGAGATGAGCAGGATCTGGCACTTGGGATGAATATGTGAGATGGCGAGAGCGGCTTGAATGCCATTCATAGGCTCCATCATCACATCGGTCACCACGTTGTCGAAGGACGATTGGCGGGCAAGTTCCAGTGCGCTTTCGCCGCTGTAGACGGCGGTGGCATCAAACCCGCTCCTGTTGAGAATCATTGCAAGAGTGTCTGCGACGATGGCGTCGTCATCGATCACGAGGACCCTCGTCTTGCGACTGCTGATCACGACGCCTCTTGTCTGGCTTGACCATAATACGATGCGGAGGGGGGAAGACTTCGTTGCCAGTTGCGATGTTATTACAGCAGGTCGAGGCCTTCGAGGATGTCGGCTAGCCTGCGGCGGGCGGCGGGGAGAAGGTAGTAGATGGCGCGGACGCTGCAGCCGAGCATGGATGCGACCTGGGCGTGGCGGATTCCGTCGCGACAATAAGTTCGCAAAATGACGGGGTGAGACTAGACTTCTCCCATTCAAGGAGTCGGATAAATGCTGGCATCCATCGGCTGGATACTCGTCGTTTCAGGCCTCATCACCGCTGGCGGTGGCGCTGCCGCGCTTATTTCTCCGAGGCTGCTTCTGCGGTTAGGTTTCGGAGACGGAAGCGCATCCAATTCAGCGGTGTTCGTTGTCCGGCACTGGGGTGTGCTCATCTTCGCAGTCGGAGCTCTGACTGCATATAGCGCATACGCACCGGCCATTCGCGTTCCGGTTTTGGTTGCTGCCGCCGCGGAGAAGTTTGCAATCGGGCTTTTGGTCTTCTTCGGGCCTTTGAAACGGACGGCTGGCATGACGGCTATCGCACTTATGGATGGACTCTTCGCCGTCCTCTACGTCGCTTATCTCGCACTGGCGTAGTGTCGACTTCTTCTGGCTCTTTCGCGCTGAGGCTCGCCCATGGCAGCGAGGATTTGGCCGCTGAAGCATCCCGGCCAAATCGGCTTTTTGTGTCCGCGCCGCATCACTTCCCCAATCCGGGGTTTTACGTATAGTGTTGTGTGCAGCATTTTTCGACCAGATGTCCGGTCGAAATCGGCAGTTCCCAGCGAAAAAACGCTGGCCAGTAAGAGAAGCGCGGGAAAAACGCACAGGCGCAAACATATGCCCTTACCGGGCGTTTAATTCAGGAAGCGGGAGGCAAAAACTTCTATGGCAACTCGATCGACGCCGGCAGCGGCTGCAACGACGCCGAACTACACCGGGCCATTCATCACGGTCGCTGTACTGTTCTTTATCTTCGGGTTTATTACGAACTTGAACATGGCTCTGGTGCCGCACCTGCGGCATATCTTCACCCTTCCGTACGCGTGGGCCATGCTGGCCGAGTCGGCATTCTTTCTGGCCTACTTCGTGTTCTCCTCGCCCACGTCGAAGCTGATTGAAACTATCGGCTACAAACGAACGATGGTTGTCTCCCTTTTTATCCAGGTAGTGGGGTGCATCCTTTTTGTTCCTGCCGCCAAGATGGTCAGCTTTCCTTTGTTTCTCACCGCCGTGTTTGTTGTTGGTGCCGGCGTAACCGCCCTGCAGACCGCCGCGAACCCCTACGTGGCAATTCTCGGGCCTGAGCACACCGCGCCCATCCGCCTGACACTCGCCCAGGCGCTGAACTCACTGGGCGGCACCATCGCCCCACTGGTTGCAGGCGCCTATATCCTCACAGATCTCGGCGATGACGCATCCAAGGCCGCCGTAGCCAACACCGTACGCGGACCCTATATCGCGATTGCCGCGGGACTACTCATCCTCGGCGTAGCGGTCGCGTTCATGCACCTGCCGCACATCGCTCAGACGCAGGAGTTCCGCCCAGCCAAAGAAGGTGACCCCATTCTCAGCCGCAGTATCTGGGGCTATCGGCACACCGTCCTCGGCGCGGTCGGCATTTTCCTGTATGTAGGTGTTGAGGTTGGCCTGGCCTCGATTGCTGTGAACTACTTCAAGACGCAGGGCGTCGACAGCGCCAAGACAGCCTCGTTCCTGGTCTCACTCTATTGGGGTGGCGCGCTGGTGGGGCGTCTGCTCGGGTCGTGGATGCTGACCAGAATCCATTCCGGCAAGTTGCTGGGTATCTTCGGATTCGCGGCCTCTGCTCTCATCCTCGTGTCCATGGTGTCGAGCGGGCAGGTCGCCATCTGGAGCATGGTGCTTTGCGGTTTCTTCAACTCAATCATGTTCCCCAACATCTTTGCGCTGGGCATCGCGGGCCTCGGACCGATGACGAGCAAGGGATCCGGATTGATCATGACCGCAGTCGTCGGCGGCGCGATTGTGCCCCTCGCGCTCGGCGCAGCGGCCGACAAGCTGGGGATTCAACACTCCTTCTTCATCCCGCTGATCTGCTACCTCTTCATCGCCTACTACGGTTGGTGGGGACATAAGCCAACTCGAGCGGCATAACTCCCAAGTGTCTGGATACAAAGGCCCCTCCGGCGAAAACCGGAGGGGCTTTCTATTTCCGGCCGAAAGGGGCCACCTGCAAACCATTGATCCAGAAACAATTACAGCAGTCACTGATTTTTGTTGACACATATTGCAAATCGCGATACTGTTATTGCGATTTGCAATTGACCACTTGGTGGTCGTGAAACGGAATCGATGAAACTAGGAGAAAAAATCAGGTACCTGCGAGAGGTCGAAGGAAGCCTGCGAGGGCTGAACCGGGCCATGAGCCAGCAGGAGCTCACCCGGGCCATCGAGGCCGAGACCGATTCGAAGATCAGCCAGAGCTACCTGTCGCAGATCGAGAGCGGAGCGCGTCCGCACCTGACCAACAACACGCGCCAGACCCTGGCGCAGTTTTTTAAGGTGCATCCGGGCTACCTCGTCGACGATCCCGAGGGCTATCACCCGGAGCTGATCAGCGAGCTGCGCAACGTGAAGGAAGACAAGCTCGACCTGTGGCTGGTAGCGGGAGCGGAGCGTTTCCGGCGCGATCCGGAGTTGAAGAGCGCGCTGTTGACTGTGGCGCAGCACGAACGCTCACGAGATTGCCTTCTCCTGCTCGAGGCAATTCTCGAGACACCGGGGTTGATGCCGAGGCTGTTGGAAGTGCTGAAGAGGCAGGGATCAGGGATCACAAAAACAGGAACCAGGGGCTAGGGACGTAGAACTGAAGCATTCGGGGGCACGTTATGAACTGGGAAACGTTTTATCTGGTCTGTTTTCTTGCGGGGCTGATGCTGAGCTTTATTTCTCTGCTCGGTGGGATGGGGCACTTCGGCGGACACGTGCATGCGCCGCATGTTCACGTACCCCACGCAGGGCATGTTCATATCCCGCATGCGGCGGGAGCAGCCCACCCCGCGAGCACCGGGACTGCAGGCGCGGGAGCCCATGCCGGCCCCGAGGTTCCGTGGTGGAATGCGTTCTCCGTCATGATCTTTCTCTGCTGGTTCGGCGCAGCGGGCTATCTGCTTACGAAGTACGGAAGTTTTTTGGCGGGCGTTGTCGTGGTGTTGGCCGCAATCTGCGGCATTGCAGGCGGAGCGATGATCTTTTTGTTTCTGAATAAGGTGCTGATGCCGCACGAGCGCGAGTTGACGGCGTTCGAGACCGATGTAGTCGGAGTCGTAGGGCGCGTCTCTTCGCCCATTCGCGCGGAAGGAACTGGGGAGATCGTGTATCAGCAACTGGGTGCCACGCGATCCGCGATTGCGCGATCGGAAGATGGGGACGCGATCGGCAAAAACGAAGAGGTGTTTGTGCTTCGCTACGAGAAGGGCATCGCGTATGTGAGGCGCTGGGAAGATCTGGAGAGCCAGGAACTAAGGAACCTGGGAACTAAGGAAGTGGGGAGCAGGGAGTAACAAGCTCCTGCCTTCCAGCTAATGGCTTCGTACTGCAACCAGCCGTGCCCGGCCGAAGGACCGGGATGTATGAGCAATTCAACTGCGTTGATAACGGAAATGAGCATCCTGGTGGGGATTTTTCTGCTGGGATTGCTGGCGAAGTTGTTTCCAAGAAACAGACATAAGGCGAAGCAATGAACGGGCAGTGAACTGTCGAGAACGGTTGCCGGCAGCAGTGCTGATAACCGATGACAGATCACTGATGGCAGCATCAACCATCAACCGAAATTCAACCCCTGTTGAAAGGACAGGGATCGAATGACGAATGAAATGATTCTTTTTGTCGGTCTGGGAGTATTGGCGCTGATCTTCCTGATGGGCATTCTGGCCAGGATGTACCGTAAGGCAGGGCCCAATGAAGCACTGATTGTCTATGGTTTTCGCGGGCCTCGCGTAATCAAGGGGCACGGCACGGTGATCTTCCCCATGGTGGAGAACTGCCGCGAACTGAGCCTGGAACTCATGAGCTTCGATGTCGCTCCGCAGCAGGACCTCTATACCAAGCAGGGTGTAGCCGTCACGGTGGAAGCCGTCGCTCAGATCAAGGTGCGCAGCGACCAGGCTTCGATCCTGACAGCGGCCGAACAGTTTTTGACCAAGACTCCGCCGCAGCGCGAAGGTTTGATTCGCCTTGTGATGGAAGGCCATCTGCGCGGCATCATCGGCCAGCTCACAGTCGAACAGATTGTGAAAGAGCCGGAGATGGTTGGCGAGCGCATGCGCGCAACCTGCGCGGAAGACATGAGCAAGATGGGACTCGAGGTCATTTCCTTCACCATCAAGGAAGTCCGCGACAAGAACGAGTACATCTCCAACATGGGCAGACCGGACGTCGCGCGGATCAAGAGAGACGCGGAGATGGCCACTGCGGATGCGGAGCGCGACACGGCCATCAAGCGCGCAACGGCATTGCGCGAGGCAGCGGTTGCCAAGGCACAGGCAGACCAGGAGCGCGTGATCGCGGAAACGGCTTCTGCGACTCGGCAGGCCGAGGCGCAGCGTGACCTTGAAATCAAGAAGGCCGAGTATGCCGAGCAAAGCCGCAGACAGCAGGCGCAGGCCGACAAGGCTTACGAACTGCAAACCAACATCATGCTGCAGCAGGTAACCGCTGAGCAGGTGAAGGTGCAGCAAGTGGAGAAGGAAGGCCAGATCAAGGTTCAGGAAGCCGAGATCGCGCGCCACGAGAAGGAGCTGATCGCGACCGTATTGAAGGGTGCGGAGATCGAGCGCCAGAGGATCGAGAATCTTGCCAACGCCGAGAAGTCTCGCTTGACAACAGAGGCGGAAGGCCGCGCTGCCGCAATCCGCTCGCAGGGCGAAGCCGAAGCCAGCATCATCTTCCAGAAGGGCGAGGCAGAAGCCAAGGCGATGAACGTGAAGGCAGAGGCTTACCAGGGGTGGAACCAGGCCGCTGTCGTCGACAAGCTGCTGACCAACATGGCCGATGTGGTTCGCGCTATGAGCGAGCCGCTGTCGAAGGTGGACAAAATCACCATCGTATCGACTGGGAACGACGGAGCTGCCGGCGCAAGCAAGATCACCGGCGACATGACGAAGATCGCGGCTCAGGTGCCCGCGCTGTTTGAGGCGCTGAGCGGCATGGACATCAAGCAGTTGATGTCCAATGTGCAGGCGATCAAGTCCAATCCGGGAAGCAACGGCGAAGCGACGAAGAACCCGCAGGCCTGATTGCACAAGGGACGTGCGTGGCGAGCGAGAAACACTCCTCGCCACGCAAGCTTGAAGAAAGTTGAGGAAGCAATGATCCGAAATATTCGGAATGCGGTGCTGGTTGGTGCGGCAGGAGCGCTCATGTCAACTACGACAGTTGCGCAGACCGCTCAACAGCTGGCGGAGCAAGCGTCAAGGCAGGCAGCGACCACAACCGCTGTCCCCACTGACCAGCAGCCGTCGCAGGAGCAGTTAACCAAATTGTTTGAAGTGATGCGCCTGAAGCAGCAGATGCAGTCGATGCGGCAGATCGTACCGTCGATGGTTCAACAGCAAATCCAGTCGGCCATGAAACAGTCAGAGTCTCAGCTTCCGGCGGGCTCGAAGTTAACTCCGGAACAGCGCGAGAAGATGCAGGCGGTGATGAACAAGTATGTCGGGAAGGCGATGGATCTGTATCCCCCCGCCGAAATGATGACCGACATGGGCACGATCTATCGGAAGCATCTCAGTAAAGACGACGTCGATGCGTTGATCGCCTTCTACAGCTCTCCGGCAGGACAGCATCTGCTGGATGCGCAGCCGGCGATCGCGCAGGAGTTCATGCCGATTGTGATGGCCAAGGTTTCACAACGAAGCCAGGCGATGACCAGGGACATGATGAAAGAGATAGCGGAGATCGGGACCACTTCCAAGCCCGGTTCAACAACACCGGCACCGAAGACGGATACAACGAAACCGCCGGATCAGTAGGCGGCCCGGATAGTTGCCGGAAAGGAGGGGTTATACGATGCGATTTGCGACACGATTCGACACATGGCTCGTCGCGGTGCTGTTGGTCGCTGTACTGGTGAGCGTAGCGCTTCCCTTCGCGATGTACTTCAGCCACGCGTTGCCGGTGAGACAGATGTGGATGTTCCTGCTCGGACCGGTTGTACTCGCTCTCGTGCTTTTCGCAACGCTTCCTCAGTACTACGAAGTGCGCGGCAACGGGTTGTTCCTGCGCCAGGGTTGGCGGAAGGCGTTGCTTCCGTATGCCGAGCTTCGTGAAGTGAGGGCGGAAAGAAGCGTGCTGAGCGCACCGGTGTTTTCGACACGCCGAATCTATCTCGAGGCGGCGCATTCGAGCAGATGGATCATCGCAGTAGCGGAACAGGAGCGGTTCCTGGCTGAGGTGTTTCGCCGTGCTCCGCAGTTAGAGCGGGGCGACGTTGAGACAGGACCATAGTGGTAGTTCAATTGCCGGTGGTAACAAACGATGGGGTCACGCAGGGCGAGACAGAAACAGATTGAGACGAGGAGGGATTATGTCGTTACTGGATAGAGTGAGCACGCTGTTGAAGGCGAATCTGAATGACCTGGTGGAAAAGGCCGAAGATCCGGAGCGGATGTTGAAACAGGTTGTCCTGGATATGGAGAACCAGCTTATGCAGGTAAAGACGCAGGTGGCCATCGCGATTGCAGATCAGCATCTTCTAGAGAAGAAGAAGTCCGAGCACGAGCAGCAAGCGGCGGAGTGGCACCGCAAAGCGGAGCTTGCCGTCCAGAAGAACCAGGATGATCTTGCGCGCGCAGCGCTCGAGCGCGCTCTGAGCCAGGAGCAGCTTGCCGTCGGATTCAACACGCAGGCAGAGGATCAAAAGCACGAGGCCGACAGCCTGCGGCAGGCACTGCACAAGTTGGAGCAGAAGCTCACCGAGACGCGCGCACATTGCGAGATGCTGATTGCCGAACATCGTCGCGCCAAAGTTGTGGGACGCGCCGCGAAGGCGCAGCACGTCGTCGGCACAGACCAGACGAGCACCATCAACCGGATGAAAAGCAAGGTCCACGTCACTGCGGCCGAGAATGCCGCGGCAACAGAAGTACTTACCCCTGAATCGCTTGAAGACAAGTTCCGGACCCTTGAAAACGAGGACAGAGTGGAGGTCTTGTTGAAGGAACTCAAGAGCCGCCAGTCCGTTCAGTGACGTGACCAAAGTAGATCGCCCCTGGACCGTCGGTCGTACTTTTTTGTATCCAGCCGTGGCATCCTACGTCTAATTCCCAGGTGATGAACCTGCTTGGTGACGCATCCGCCGCCTGAAGCGTGGCGGATGCACCCTCGGGTGTATCGGCGCAGAACTGCATCACGGTTCGCGGCGTGTGCACCCAATCTTCTCCCGTGGGTGAATGGATGCGCCATAGATTTGGGACGATAACTGTTGCTGTTGCGTGGTTGTGTTTTGTGGCGGGCGCGTGGACGGTCAGCGCGCAGAAGCCGGCAGACCAGATCACAACCCAGCCTGTCCAGCCGGCCTCGCAAACCGTCGAGATTCCTTCTGCGGGTGATAGCAAAGAGACGCCTTCGGCGCCGGCTCCGCAACCTGCAAATCTCGATGGAACCGTCACCGACGATTACGGCGATGTTGTGCCCGGCGCTACGGTTGTTCTGAACGGCCCTGGCCCGGACGATCACGCGAACGCCACTGCCAACGAGACGGGATTCTTTCACTTCGCTGGGCTGAATCCGGGATCGTACAAACTCACGATCACCGCAAACGGATTTGGAAATTGGAATTCTGAACCCATCCTGCTGGCGGCCGGGCAGTTCTTCAATGTAACGGAGATCAAGCTGAAGATCGAGAGCAGCGTCTCCTCGGTAACGGTGTCTGCATCGACGGAGCAGATCGCGACGCAGCAGGTTCGACTCGCCGAGGAACAACGCGTTCTCGGATTCATTCCCAATTTTTATGTGGTGTATGACTCCGAACACGCTGTACCGCTGACGACGAAGCTAAAGTTCCAGATGGCATCTCGTGTTTCGATCGATCCGGTGAGCTTTCTGGGAGCGGCGACGCTGGCGGGCATCAACCAGGCTAGCGACACACCCGACTATCAGCAGGGCGCTCTCGGGTATGCGCAGCGATTTGGCGCTGTCTATGCCGATGGCGTCACCGACATCATGTTCGGCGGCGCGATCCTTCCCTCGCTACTCCATCAGGATCCGCGCTACTTCTATCAAGGCACCGGCACCGTAAAATCGCGGCTCGTGCACGCCATGTCTGCACCTTTCATTTGCAGGGGCGACAACGGCAGAAATCAGATCAATATCTCCAGCATGGGCGGCGACCTGATTTCGGGCGCAATTTCGAATGCCTACTACCCTGAGTCCAATCGGGGCCCGGGCCTGGTCTTCCAGGGATTTGCAATCGATACAGGAGAGCGCGTAGTGAGCACGGTGATACAGGAGTTCTTACTGAAGAAGCTCACGCCATCAGCGAACAGAAACTAAGAGACAAAGATCAGCGAGTAACAGAGGAAAAGCCCTGGCAAAACATGCCGGGGCTTTTTTGTTGCCCGCTTTTATTTTGCCCGATTTTTTGCCCCGTTCTACGTCGGACCGTGAAGCGGGTATACTTCTCCTCGCGAGTAAATCGCTTCACTTGCGGAGCGCCAGGAGGGATGAACGTGCGAAATCGATGGTTGTGGTCGCTTGGAGTGACTCTGCTCTGGCTTGCGTGTTCTTCGATCGGAATAGCGAAGACTGCGGCAGCGAATGGCGACGGTGCCTATGCGACAGGCAAGTATCGCAATCTGTTTTCCGAAGCCGGGCACTCGCAGAAGGACGATTCAGGCGAAGATCGACGCCGCGTACCGGCAGCTCTTCCACGGCGACCCTCAGACGCAGGCGATCGCCTTCGCGGCCGGAAGCAATGACAACGGACCGCTGATGTACATGACGGACTGGGCCAATCACGATGTGCGCACTGAGGGAATGTCGTACGGAATGATGATCGCGGTCCAGTTAGACAAGAAAACAGAGTTCGACGCCATCTGGAACTGGGCGAAGACGTACATGTATATCTCCGATCCGAAGGCGCCGAGCTACGAGTACTTCGCCTGGTCCTGCAAGACCGATGGAACGCACAACTCCGAGGGCGCTGCGCCCGATGGGGAATCGTACTTTGCCATGGCATTGTTGTTCGCTTCCAACCGCTGGGGCGATGGAAAAGGAATCTACGACTACAAGGCCGAAGCGCACAAGCTGCTGACCGCGATGGTCCACCGCGACGTGATTTCAGCGCCGGGCAAATACGGCAAGCACACGGTTGGTCCGATGATGAACCAGAATCCGCCGATGATTCTGTTTGTGCCTGAAGTCTCGCCGCAAATGTTCACCGATCCCTCCTATCATCTGCCGGCGTTCTACGAGTTGTGGTCGCGCTGGGGACCGAAAGAAGATCGCGAGTTCTGGGCGCGAGCTGCCGAGACAAGCCGCGCATTTTTTGTGAAGACCACGAACCCGCAGACGGGACTGGCGCCTGCCTATGCAAATTTCGACGGCACTCCCCACAAGAACATGTTTCCGCAGTCGGGCGACTTCGGATATGACGCGTGGCGAACCGCGAGCAACTGGTCAGTAGATTGGTCGTGGTGGCATAAGGCTCCTCCGGAGCAGGAACTCAGCGATCGCATCCAGAAGTTTTTCGAGTCGCAGGGAATGAACGAGTATGGCCCGGTGTACACGCTCGACGGCAAGCCGCTAGGCGCTACTCCCGGATTGACACATGAGGATCATCCCATCGGGCTGGTGGGAACGAATGCGGTCGCGTCTCTGGCAGCAACAGACCGCAATCGCGCAAAGGCATTTGTCGATGCCTTGTGGAATGCGCCGATTCCGTCGGGGCAGAACCGATATTACGACGGCATGCTCTACCTGATGAGCCTGATGCACTGCAGCGGGGAATTCAGGATATGGTCGCCGAAGGCAGGCAGCGGGGAGTAACAACTATCCTTCTCCCCAGCCGCCCCCGCCGGGCGACTCGATGCGGATGCGCGTTCCGGCACGCAGTTCTCGTGTGCATTTCCCCGGAAGCCTTTGTTCCGCGCCGTCTTGAATGATAGTGGTCTGCCCTGTGCTCCCGGGATCGCCGCCGGCAAGACCCCACGGTTGCGTAGTACGGCGATCCGCAAGCATCGTGACCTGCGCGTCGCCCAACAGTTCGATTTCACGAATGACGCCGTCGCCGCCGCGGTGCTTCCCTTCCCCGCCCGAGTCGCGGCGAATTGCGTAGCGAATCATGCGGAAGGGATAGGCATACTCCAGCGCCTCCACCGGCGTGTTGAGAGAGTTGGTCATGTGCGCGTGATGGCCGCTCGCGCCGTGCGACTGCGGCGAAGCGCCGTGACCGCCGGCGATCGTTTCGTAATAGGTGAAGGGCTGGCCGGTCCGCGGATCAATGCCGCCGATCGTAAGGTTGTTCATGGTGCCGGAGCTGGCCGCGGGAATGCGATCGGGCAGCGCCGGCGCAAGCGCCCGCATCAGCGTGTCGACGATGCGCTGCGAGGTTTCTACGTTGCCGCCGGCGACGGCTGCGGGCGGACGCGCGTTGACGATCGATCCCTCTGGCGCGATGACCCGGATGGGTCGCATCAATCCGGCGGTGGCGATGGCTCCCGGTGGAAGCAGGCAACGAAACACATAAAAAACGGCAGACCAGGTGATGGCGTAGACCGCGTTGATTGCGCCCGGCACCTGCGGATCGGTTCCCGCGAAGTCGACGATCACACGGCGGCGCTTCGGGTCACTGGAAATTTTGACCCGGATGGAAATTGGTCCCGGCATCACGCCGTCGTCATCGAGAACGTCTTCTGCGCTGAACTCGCCGGCGGGAAGATTCGCGAGCACATGTTTCATCAGCCGCTCGGAACCGGAGAGCATCGCGCTCACTCCCTGCATGAGCCGCGCATACCCGAAGCGCTCGACGAGTTCAAGCATGCGCGTCGCCCCGATGCGGCACGCGCCGAGTTGCGCGGTAAGATCCCCCTCGCGCTCGCGAGGAGTGCGCACATTCGCGAGGATCGTAGCCAGAAGCTGCTGGTCCATCTCGCCCGCTCGCATGAGCTTGACCGGAGGTATGCGGATCCCCTCCTGCGAGATTTCGCGACAAGGACCCATCGAGCCCGGATACATACCGCCCACATCGGCGTGGTGCGCGCGATTTGCGACAAAGAATGCCGCGCGATTGCGGCCCGGAAGAAACACGGGCGCGACCATGGTGATATCCGGCAGATGCGTACCGCCTCGATAAGGATCGTTGAGCACCGCGACATCGCCGGGGCCGAGACGCAGGTCAGCAAGAACTGCCGCTACCGACATCGGCATCGAGCCCAGATGCACCGGCATGTCGTCGCCCATGGCGATAAGGTCGCTCCCGCTCCACCCCTCGGACGAAGACCTGCGCGTGGGGACCCCGGTTTCGGCGGAGAAGACTGCGGACGAGTAGTCGCGTCGCTCCTTGATATTCGGCGAGAACGCGGTCCGGCGCAGGGCCGCGCCCATCTCGACCGCGACAGAGTGAAGCGCGTGGCCCATGACGGCGATCTCTGCCGGGTCAGGCTGGCGGCGTGAGGTCATCGGCGGCCTCCAGGTTTCAGTGTCAGCACAAGATTCGAGAGCGCATCGACTCTCGGCGATCCACCCGGTGGGAAGATACGTTGTGGCGCTGAGTTCGGCGACAACCGCGGGGCCGGCGATGCGATTACCAGGATTGAGGCGTGCACGATCGTAGAGGGAGGCTTTGCGCCATCGTCCGTCTTCAAAGATGCGATGCGCCGAAAGCACTGCGTGCCGTGCATCAGATTTTCCGAGCTGCGCGCGCCTGATGCGCGGCCGGGGAGAACGCGCGATGCCCTGAACTCGAAGGGTCACGACTTCGACCGGACGAGAAGAATCGGCGTAGCCGTACGACTGCGCGTGAAGTTTATGAAAACGCCCGACGGCACTTGCAGACCAGTCGACGCGAAGCTCGTAGCCCTGGCCGTGATAGCGAAGATCGGCCGAGCGATTCACCGAGGGGCGCATGCCTTCTTCGCGGAAGGCGGCGCGGGCCTCGTTCTCCAGCTCTCTGAAGATCTTCGCGATTTGCGGAGAGCTGGGCGCAAGCATGACCGTACGCGAAAATTCGCGCCGCAGGTCGGCGTCGAGAATGCCAAGTGCCGAGAGCGCACCCGGCGATGCGGGAATCAGCACGCTGCGCATGCCGAGCGATTGCGCCAGCGCGCAGGCATGAAGCGGGCCGGCGCCTCCGAATGCGATCAACGTGAAGGTGCGCGGATCGTGCCCGCGTTCCACCGAAACGCGGCGCAATGCCGATTCCATGCGAGCGTTGGCCACGCGTACCACTCCCTCGGCCAGATGCTCGAGGCTCGCAAAGAATTTCGTCGGGATCGCGGCGAGCGCGTCCCGGGCACGAGCCTCATCGAGGCGCATCGCGCCGCCAAGAAAGTGTTCGGCGGGAAGCCGCCCGAGGATGACATTCGCGTCGGTGACCGTCGCGCCCTCGCCGCGCCCGTAGCAGGCAGGCCCCGGCTTGGCGCCGGCCGATTGTGGGCCGACTTGCAACGCGCCTGCCGTATCCATCCACGCAAGCGACCCGCCACCGGCTCCGGCCGTGTGTATGTCGAGCATGGGGACGCTGACAGGCAGCCCGCCAACCGTGCCTTCGCTGGTGATCGGCGGCTCGCGGCGCGCGTCAAGCAGCGCAACATCTGTCGACGTGCCGCCCATATCGAAGGTGAGGATGCGTTCCACTCCGGCATTGCGCGCAACCGTGAGCGCGCCGATAACGCCGCCCGCCGGACCGGAAAGGATCGTGCGGATGGGCTCGCGTGCCGCTGAAGCAGCAGAAAGAATCCCTCCCGAAGATTGCATGATGCTGAGCCGGGCGCTGCGGCGCGACAGGCCCCGTTCGAGCGACTGGATGTAACCCTGCATGCGCGGCGCGAGATAACCGTTGAGCGCCACGGTCGAGCCTCGTTCGAACTCGCGAAACTCCGGAAGAATCTCGTGCGACAGCGAGATCGGCAGACGGAGCGACTTTAGCGCTGAAGCAACAGCCTGTTCATGCGCAGGATTCGCGAAGGAGAACAGCAGCGACACAGCAATGGATTCCGCTCCGCTTGCGCTTACCGCACGTCGAAGTTCGTCGAGGGCAGAACCCGTCGGCGCAAGAAGAATGGAACCGTCCGGCGCGATACGTTCTGCGATTCCGAAGCAGAGATCGGTAATCGGCGCCGGGCGGTGCTGGTTCCAGTCATAAAGGTCCGGGCGGGCCTGCCGCGCGATCGCGAGAGTGTCTTCGAATCCGGCGGTGGTAACAAAGGCTACCCGAGCCCCTTTCCGTTCCAGCAAGGCATTGGTCGCAACGGTCGTACCATGGCGAACCTCGACCGAGCTGGCAGGAACAACAGTGCATATCTGGCTGACGGCATCGAGAATCGCGCGGCTTGGATCATCCGGGGTTGAAGGAATTTTCAACACCTCGATGCGGCCCCCGGCGCGGTAAACGCAGTCGGTGAAGGTGCCGCCGGTATCAATGGCAATGATGAGGTGCGGGCTCACTGCAGCCAACAATATCAGGCGGCCTTCAGGGTGCCGCGCTCCTCTGTTCCCCGCGTGTCACCGTTGACACACGCGTGTTTTCATCTCCCACGGGACTTATCATCGCTTTCCTCCGATAACTCCTTTCGTTTCAACATCCAGCAGACTGGCACGGCAGCTGCACTCTCTCTGGGCGTTGGACAGATGAGGGCACGCGATGAAAGCGAACGGATTCAGAAGTGGGCGGTGGCGGGAGCGTGGCAATGGTTCTGGCGGTTCAGGCAATGGGGCAGGCGGACACCAACCAGAGCACGGTGCAGGCAGCAGCCCCGGAGCAGATCAAGCGCGTCATCATCGTCAGCCTCGAAGACCGCAAGCTCGCGGTTGTGGAAGACGGCCAGGTCAAGAAGGTCTACATCGTGGCGGTCGGCAAGCCTTCCTCGCCGAGCCCGGTCGGCACATTCACAATTCAGCGGCGTGTCAAGAATCCCGTTTACCATGCACGATGGCAAGACCGTTCAGCCCGGACCCGCGAATCCGGTAGGCACGCGGTGGATGGGGCTGAGCATCAAGGGCTACGGAATCCATGGAACCAATGAGCCGAAATCGATTGGCAAGGCAGCGTCTCACGGATGCATCCGGATGGCCAGGAAAGATCTGGAAGAAATTTACGAGATGGTCGCGGTGGGCGACACGGTGGAACTGATCGGCCAGCGCAACGACGAGACTGCGCAGCTTTTTGGTGATCCGATGAAGCCCGCCGCTCCCGAACAACCTCTGATCGTGGCGAGCGCTGCTCCCGCAATTCCTGCAACGACAATGGCAAACCCTATGCCCACGATGCCCGTGACAACCGCCGATGCAACACCAGACGGCATAGCGATCACAGGCAACTGGTAAGCACCCGGCATTTTGACGTGGACACGACGTAAGGAGCGCGGCGATGACTCTGGTGGCGGATTCAATGAGCGGGTTAGGTGCAGCGCTGCTTCCGGTTGCGGCCGCGCTGCTGTTTGAAGAGTTGACGTTTGGCGGACTGGTCCGGCTGCTGATTGCTCCATGGCCGGGATCCAGGAAACACGGGGCGGCCGGCGGAGCTTTGCCGCAGACACGCGGACGGAAAGAGCACAAGAACGGCTGTGACGGGGTCACGACTCCACAAACCAGCGAAGGGCTTGCGGAGACCCCGATGTGCGGAGGCGGAAAATGATTGCGCTGAAGACGTTGTTGACGATCGTGGGCGTGCTGTTGATGACCGCAGCGGCGGGCATTCCACTGCACGGGTTATGGATGCAGATTCGCCAGGCAATGAAAAAGAAATCGATTGAGGATGGAACGCTCCTCGGGACCGGTGAGCCTGGGCCGGAGCCCGAGCCGATTGCGTGGCGTGTGCCGCTCGCCCTGGCGCTGGTCGCCTGTCTGCCGCTTCTCGTCGCAGGCAGCATGGTCGTGGTTCCCACCGGGATGGGTGGTGTGCGAATCAGCCAGTTGAGCGGCACGGAGCCGGGCACTCTCTATCCGGGATTGCACTTTATAACTCCGCTCGTTGAAAGCGTACAGATGTTCGATCTGCGCGATCACCTCTTCACAGCGGGAATTGTGGACGCCGGCAAGCCGGGCACCAAAAACAACATGACCGTGCAGTCGCGCGAAGGCCTGAACATCGGCCTCGCCGTAACGGTGCGCTACAAGCTCGACGCCAACAAACTGGCGAGCGTTCAGGCCCATTTGCCCCAGCCGGCGGATAAGGAGTTGGTGCCCCCGGTCGTGGCAAGCGCGTGGCGCGAACTGGCGCCTTCCTACACCGTGCGCGAGATCTTCTCGAGCAAGCGTGAAGAAGTGCGCGACCGCGCCGCCGGCATCATCGCAAAAAAGCTTGCGGCGGATGGAATTGTTGTTGAAGAAGTGATGTTGTCGGACATTCAGTTGCCCGAGCAGTACGCGAAAGGGCTTGAAGGATTGCTCCTGAAAGAACAGCAGGACGATCAGATGACCATCGACACCGAGATTCAACAGAAGCAGGTGAGGATCGCCGAGTTGCAGGCCGAGGCTGAAGCAAAACAGAAAGAGAAGCATGCGGAAGGCGATGCGCAATCGAGAGTGATTGAAGCCAAGGGCGAAGCCGACGCCATGCAGTACACCCTTCCTCTGAAGCAGAAGCAGATTGAGCAGACGAAACTCGAAGCCGAGGCACGCAAAGAGGCGACCATCCAGAACGCGCAGGCTGAAGCCGAAGCCAAGGTCATCGACAGCAAGGCCGAACTGCAGCGGCGCAACCTGCTGGCCGACGCCGAGGCCAGCCGCATCAAGCTGATCGCCGCTGCCAATGCCGAGAGAATGACCAGCGAGGCCGCGCTGCTGAACAAGTCGCCGCTCTTGATCAACAAGATTGTCGCCGAGCGTTTGTCGGACAAGATCCAGGTGGTGATGGTTCCGTCCGATGGGAAATTCTTCTTCGCCAATGATGTGTTCAAGAACATGGCCAACGCGCCGATGGTGAAGCAGGAGATGGATCAGGAGACACAACCGGATCCGGAGCCGAAGACCGGTCATTGATTCAGGCGGGGTGCCAGACGAGGAGGCGAAGCTGCGCTCCCAGGCGAAGGTTGCCTGAGAGGCAGCACAGCCTCCTCGTTGCAGCGCAGTTACTGATGACGATCGAGTTCGTCCACGGCGCACAGTCCCAGCAAGCCGCAAACGATATAATCCGCGCAAAGAACAAGCGTAGAAATGACGAGGGTGATGAGGCTGATCGGTGCAGTGGCGTTGGTTGTGTGCGGGTTGGCCTTGCCTATGCCGAGCAGGGCGCAGACACAGCAGCCTCAGAGCCCGTGGACCCAGCCCGCTGCTGATTTGGCAGCTCAGATCGCAGACATCCTTGGGCCGGGACAGGCGCAACTCACGGTCCGCAACCTCTCAGGTATGCAGGCCGGTGAGATTCCTGCGATTCGAAGACTGCTGGAACAGGATCTCAAAGCGCACGGAGTTCTCCCCGCTGGCCCCGAGAGTGCCAACACCATTCGCGTAACCCTGAGCGAGAATGCGCGCGAGCGCCTCTGGGTTGCCGAGGTCGTCGAAGGAAACGAGACGCGCGTGGCCATGGTGCATGTTGACACCGTTTCTGCGCTTCCCGGTGCTGCCGGCGAACACATGGTGCTGCGCAAGGAGCGAATGCCGAACCTGCTCAACCGGACCGGCGTAGTCCTGCGAGATACCCCCATCCTGGCTGCCGCCGAAATCAACGGACACTTCGTGGTCATGTTTTCCGATCGCATCTCCGTCTTCTCTTCAATTGCGGGCAGTTGGAGTGAATCGAACACATTTGCGATGGAGAGAAAGCTGACGCGCGATCCGCGTGGAGTTCTCATTCCCGCAGCAGATGGCAGAACATTCGTTGCTTATGCTCCGGGAGCGGAGTGCTCAGGCAGCTATTCCCTGCCCTTGAACGGCGAGAACCAGGAGAGTGGATGGGCCGTTCGCTGCCGCGCGAGCGACGATCCGTGGCCGATATATCAAAGCGCGGACGCCAGCAGCGCACCCGCACTCAGGGCGTTCTACAACACGGCGCGAGATTACTTCACCGGCGTGGTGACCCCGGCCCTGGGAGTGGATCTGCCGCCGTTCTACACGGCAGCGATGATTCCGAGAGCCGCCGGAGGAGCAGCACTCCTGCTGGCGGGAATTGACGGAAAATTGCAGATGGTGGAGAACGGCACGATACGAACGGTGACGGGCACGCGCGACTGGGGCAGCGACTTTGCTGTAGTACGCTCCGGATGCGGCTCCGGAACTCAGGTGATCACGTCGGGTTCGGGCGAGTCGGCAAACGACAGTCTTCGCGCCTTTGAAATTCATGCAGCGGAAGCGGTCCCGACGAGCGCTCCGCTGGCGATGGACGGAACCGTCACTGCGCTTTGGACGGCGCAGGATGGAAAGAGCGCAATGGCCGTTGTTCGCAACGCGGCAGGCGAAAACGAGGTGGACCGTGTTACGGCGCTTTGCAATTAGCCTGGCGCTCGCCGCCACCATCCTGACGGCAGGTGCGCGCACACGTCCCCACTACGGTGGAACCCTGCACGTGGAAACTGCAGGCGACGCCTGGCAGAATCCCGAAGGACCTGCGCGGCGGCTGGTCTATGACGGGTTGACAGAACTGGATGGAAGCGCCACCGTCCGGCCCGCGCTCGCGCTCACATGGGAGCAGGACAACAATTTTCATCGCTGGCAATTCCGGCTGCGCCCTGGAGTTCGCTTTCATGATGGTTCGCCGCTGACGTCGCCCGCGGTAGTCGCCTCGCTGATTGCGTCGTGCAACGGGCGCTGTCCCTGGGATTCTGTAAAGGCTGTCGGACCGCTGGTCATCTTCACCAACGATGCGCCGATGCCAAACCTTCCGGCGCTGCTGGGAAGCGACGAATTTCTGATCGGCCTCACAGCAACGGCGGACGGAAAGACGGCCCCGGGGGGGATCGGCACAGGCCCCTACCAGGTCACCGGCTTCAACAACGGGGTGCTGGCGCTGGCCGCGAATGAGAGTTGCTGGTCGGGAAGGCCATTTGCCGACGCAATCGAAATTCGCGTCCATCGTCCGGTCCGCGATCAGTGGCTTGACCTCGGCCTCGGAAGGGCGGACGTTGTTGAGGTTCCTGCGGAGCAATTGCGTCAGGCGCAGCAGCAGCATCTGGCAGTCCTGGTCTCCCCGCCCGTCACGTTGCTGGCGCTCCAGATGGGCAACAATGGCGCGCTGGCGAATGGGAAACTGCGCGGCGCCATTGCGGCCGCCGTCGATCGCAGCGCGCTCTTCAACGTAATTTTTCAAAAGCAGGGCGAGATAACGGCGAGTCTGCTGCCGCAGCGGCTCTCAGGGTATGCCTTCCTCTTCCCGACAGACCGCGATCTGAACAAGTCGCATGAGTTGCGCGGAGGATTGACGGCAGGGCCCTTTACCCTTGGCGCCGAAGGCGACGGAACCCTGCAACTCGCGGCGCAACGAATTGCGTTGAACTTGCACGAAGCCGGCATCAACGTGCAAGAGACCAATACGTCAGGACAACACCCGGACCTCTTGCTGCGCAAGCTGCCAATCGCCGGTGGCGATCCTGCCGCTGCTTTGGAACTGCTTTTATGGAGCGCCGGGTACGCAACTCAAATCTCCGCGCAGAATCCTGCCGCGCTCTACAAAGCCGAGCAGACCGTGCTTGACGAAAAGAAGTTGATCCCCCTGCTCGATCTGCCGCGAGCCTATGCAAGCGGACCGCGCGTTCGCGATCTGCGCCTTCGGGCAGATGGTACACCCGACCTCGCCTCTGCCTCCCTGGAGGACGCGCGATGAGCCTGCGACAGAAGTTGCTGCTGCTCTTCTCGCTGACGGTTGCCGCAGCGGTGGCGGCGGTCGCCTGGACCGTGCTCGTCCGTATCCGGCAGGTGTTCGAAAGGCGCGATCAGGAGGAGACCGCGCTGTTCGTAAGCCAGTTTCAACGCGAGTTTCAGCACAAGTCCGACGATGTAGCCGCCGCCGTCGATCGCCTCGCAGCGCAGGAGCGGGTTCGCAGCATGGCCTTTGAGCTGGTCCAATCGAACGATGCGGCTCCGTTTCTGAACGAGGCGCTCACACTGGCCCAGGATGCGCGGCTCGACTTTCTTGAAATCGTGGGGCCGGATGGAAACATTGTGAGTTCGGCTCAGTGGCCTGCGCGTTTCGGGTATCCGGAGCCGGCCGCTGGTGAAGCGGCACAGACAGCGCTCCTCAAACGCGAAGAATTGCCCGATGGCACTTCGACTCTTGGATTGTTTGCCGTGCGTTCCATTCGCGGCGCCGAGCCGGCCGTGAAGCTCGTAGGCGGCGAACGGCTCGACCAGAGCTTCCTGGCTGACCTGCCCGTTGCACCGGGAATGCAGGTCGGCCTTTACAGCGATGCTGCCGACAGCCGTATGAACGCGGGCCAGGCTGGCTCTCCAAACTTCGATCCCAGGCGCCTGGTGAGCACGGATGGACCAATGCCTCGCGCAGATCGGTATAAGAATCTGATCGACCAGGCACGCAGGAGCGGGCAGCGGGCAAATGGCGTCCTCTACCTCACCCCGCGGCGTGAAGACAGCGTGAGCGCAACAGCAATTCCATTAAAGAACTCGGCCGGAGCGGTGCTGGCAGTATTGACGGTTGCGATTTCGCGAAGCAGTCTCGTCGCAGAGCAGCAGCAGATCCGCGCGACAGCATACGGAGTGGCAAGCGGCGGAATTTTGCTGGCCATCGTCTTCAGCCTGTGGATCGCGGCGCGCGTCTCGCGTCCCGTGGAGCAACTGGCGCACGCGGCCGAAGAAGTTGCGGATGGGAGCTGGGATACGCGGGTCCCGGTTCGCGGAAGCGACGAGGTTGCCGTCCTTGCGCGAAGCTTCAACCACATGACCGAGGAGCTCGCCAACCAGCGCGACCGGCTCGTACAGAGCGAACGCGTAGCGGCGTGGCGTGAGCTGGCGCGACGGCTGGCGCATGAATTGAAGAACCCGCTCTTTCCGCTGCAATTGACCGTCGAAAACCTGTCGCGCGCGCGCCAGTTGCCGCCCCCGGAGTTCGATGAAGTTTTCAACGAAAGCACGCAGACGCTGAGCATGGAGATCGCCAATCTGAAAAAGATCATCGGTCGCTTCAGCGACTTCAGCAAGATGCCCAAGCCGGAGCTTGAAAGAATCGACGCCAAAGAACTCGTGGCACGCGTGCGCTCCCTCTATGGCGCGGGCGATGAGACCGGGCCAGAAATCGAAATTATCAGCAAAATCGAAGAGGCTCCGATGCCGGTGATGGCCGACCCCGAACTGCTGCACCGTGCGCTGTCGAACCTGGTGCTGAATGCGAAGGACGCCATGCCTGAAGGCGGAACGGTGACCATCTCGGCACGAAACCGTGACGGAAACGTCGAGATTCGCGTCGCCGACACCGGCCAGGGACTGACGACGGAGGAGTGCGAACGCCTTTTCACGCCCTACTACACCACCAAAACTCACGGCACGGGGTTGGGGCTCGCGATTGTACAAAGCGTCGTGGCGGACCACGCAGGTACCATAGCGGTGGAGAGTCGCGAGGGCCAGGGCGCAACCTTCGTGATCACGCTGCCGAGGGCGGAACGATGAGCGCAAAGATTCTGATCGTCGACGACGAGGCCAACACCCTGGCTTCGCTCTCCCGCGCCTTTCGGCTTTCGGGACACGAAGCTGTCGTATGCGATAACGCAACCCGCGCCCTCGAACTGGCTCAGGCGCAACCATTCGATCTGATCCTGAGCGATGTCGTGATGCCGAAGCGAGACGGGCTCACGCTCCTCGAAGACCTGAAAAATGCGGGCGTTGCCGCGCCCGTCGTGATGATGAGCGGCCAGGCTCACATCGAGATGGCAGTGCGCGCCACGCGTCTGGGAGCCCTCGATTTCCTCGAGAAGCCGCTTTCAACCGAAAAGCTGCTCGTGACGCTCGACAACGCCATGAAGCTCACGCGCCTCGAAACCGAGAATCGCGATCTGCGCATTCGCGTCGGCAAACACGCCATGGTGTGGACCGGCGAGACGATGCGGCGCGTAATGGCGCAAATCGAACGCGTGGCTGCAAGCGAGACTCGTGTCTGCATCTACGGCGAAACAGGCACCGGCAAAGAACTCGTCGCGCGAACGCTGCACGAGAAAAGCCAGCGATCCAGCGGGCCGTTCGTCACCCTGAATTGCGCGGCGGTACCCGCTGAATTGATTGAAAGCGAATTGTTCGGCCACGAGAAGGGATCGTTCACTGGCGCCGCACAGCGGCACAATGGCAAATTTGAACAGGCGCACCGGGGCACGCTCTTCCTCGATGAAATCGGCGATATGCCGCTTGCCATGCAGGCCAAGCTGTTGCGCGTACTCGAAGAAGGCGAAGTGGAACGCATCGGCGCAGACAAGCCGACAAAGGTCGATGTCCGCGTAATCGTCGCTACGCATCGCAACCTTGAGCAGCTTGTAGAGAGCGGCGGATTCCGGCGCGACCTCTATCATCGCGTGGTCGTGTTTCCCCTGACGCTGCCGCCCCTCCGCGACCGCTGCGAAGATTTACCCGCGCTGGTCGATCACTTCTCGCGCCAGGTGAGCGCGCAGAATAACTGGAAGCCGGTTCCTCTCAGCGGCGCGGCCATCGACGCCTTGAAGGAATATTCGTGGCCGGGCAACATCCGCGAACTGCGTAACGTGGTGGAACGGCTGCTGCTGCTGGCCGGTGCCCAGGTTGAGGCTGAAGACGTGCACATGGCGCTTCCCGCTGCAAAAACCGTGGCGCCTGCGCGCACATCCACCGGCGAAGGGACCGGGCCGCTGGCTCAGCGCGTGCTCGCCGTCGAACGCGAAATTGTTCTGGCTGAACTCGACCGCCACGGACGCCACATCACCCAGACGGCCAAGGCCCTCGGCCTGGAACGCAGCCACCTTTACAAAAAATGCCAGCAACTGGGCATCGACCTGCAGAATCTGCCCGAGCGGGAATAGTTCGCCCGGCCCCCCTGATATTCACCAAATCTGCAACATAAACGGCTGCGGAGCCGTCTGCATCTAAGCGGAGGTGATCGCCTGCTTCATAGTCGTATTCGTGCCCACCTGGGTGGCGGTGCTGGGCATTGTTGCTCTCCTGCTCGTAGCGTCTTCTATTCTTGGCGGTCTGATCGGCCCTACGCCCCGCTACAAGGTCACTGATCGCAATACATTGTCCGCGAACGACTCGGAACCGTTTCTCCAGGTCCTGGGTGCGCTCGCAGACTCCGCCGTCAATCGAACCGGAACCGTGGAAGTGCTGACGAATGGACCGGCCTTCTATCCCGCCGCGCTTGAGGCAATTCGCACCGCGACCCAGAGCGCGAACATCGAAGCGTACATCTTTCAGAAAGGCGCGATCGCGCAGAAGTACGTGGAAGCGCTGGCCGAGCGCGCGCGAGCCGGCGTCAAAGTGAATCTGGTGATCGACGCATTCGGCAGCGCGGGAACCCGCAATAGTTTTCTATCGCCTCTGCTCGATGCGGGCGGCAAAGTCGGCTGGTACAACTCGCCGCGATGGTGGCGCCTCATGCACCTGGACAATCGCACCCACCGCGAATTGATGATCGTCGATGGACGCATCGGTTTCATCGGCGGAGCCGGCATCGCCGACCAGTGGTACCGGGGAGTTAAGGGGCAGCCGCGATGGCGCGACAGCTATGTGCGGGTCGAGGGCGAAACCGTGCCTAATCTCCAAGCGACCTTTGCCGAAAATTGGCTTTCGGTTTCAGGGGAGCTGCTCACTGGAAATGCTTATTTTCCGAGCATTCAAAACCAGCATCCGTTGGTGGCCATGGTGGTGAACAGCACGCCCACTATCGGCGGGGCGACGCGCGCACGGGTACTTTTCCAGTTGCTGCTCGCTTCAGCGCAGCATAGCATCTCCGTCACGACGCCGTATTTCCTGCCCGACCACAGCCTCATGCAGGAACTTTGCCGCGCCGTGGAACGGGGGATAAGGGTACGTATTCTCGTTCCCGGCAGAAAGAGCGATCATATGGTTACACGCAGCACCAGCCGCGCAGGGTATGGCGAGTTGCTGAAAGCCGGCGCCGAGGTCTACGAGTATCAGCCGGCAATGATCCATGCAAAGGTGCTGTGCGTGGACGAACTTTGGGTAGTCGTGGGATCAACGAACTTCGACAATCGCTCCTTCGGAATCAACGATGAAGTGAACCTCGCAATACGGGACGCAAATATCGCGATGCGCTTTGAAAATGACATGGCGCTCGATCTCGACCAGAGCCGGAGAATTTCTCTGGATGAATGGAATCATCGTCCCGTGACAGAGCGCGCGACAGAACTCATGGGCATGGTATTCGAGCGACAACAATGAGCCTATCCTCTCTTCGATTCCGCATCGCCTCCTACAACACCCATAAGTGCCGCGGCATTCATGGAACCGTTTCGCCCGACCGCGTGATTGGCGTTATCGAAGAACTCGATATGGACATCCTCTGTCTCCAGGAGATCGTGGATGCCCAGGGCGGCACCGGAAAGTTTGACCAGGCCAACCGCATCGCAGAGGCCTTCCCTAAGCTGCACATTGCGTTCGGCAAGACCCGGCCGCTGCACGGCGGACGTTACGGCAATATGCTGCTGTCCCGGTTCCCCATCGCGACCTGGCACACGCACGACATCACGAAGTCCACACGGGAAGAGCGCGGAGTTCTGCACTGCGTCATCGACATCGGCAAAGGACTCAAGGTCAACGTCTTCAACGTCCACCTCGGCACAGGCTACATGGAACGCCGGAAACAGATCGAAGTGCTCATCGGCACCGAGGTTCTCGAAAAGCCCGATCTGAACGGACCACGCATCGTCATAGGCGACTTCAACGAGTGGACCCGCGGCCTGACTACGAAAATGCTTCAGGCGACATTCCAGAGTCACAAGCCGCGGCGGAATCTCCGTTCTGCCCGCACTTACCCCGGCGTGCTTCCGATTCTGAGCCTCGACCACTGCTACTACGAAGCGCCGCTGGAGATGGAGAGCACAACGGTATGGCGCAGCCGCAAGGCGCTCATCGCCTCCGATCACCTGCCGCTCATCGCCGATTTCTGCCTGCCCGCAGGCTCACATCATTGAAGTCGGTCTCCAGCGTTTTCGTTGCCCGCTAAATCACCTCGCGCAGTTGATCTTCCGCGATCGTTGCCAGAATCTTTGCCGCATCCTTCTGCCCGCGCACCAGCGACTTGGCGAATTTGTAGGCCTGGTCGGTGGTGATTTTTCCGGGCATCGGCGGCTCATGGGGATCGACAACCGCCTCGATCACCACCGGCCCCGCGTGAGAGAGCGCGCGGCGCAGGATCTTCTCAGCGTCTTCGGGGCGTTCGATTGTGTATCCGCGCGCTCCGCAGGCCTCGGCGACCTTCGCGAAATCGATAGGCTGCAAATCCACGCCGTATTCCGGATTGCCCTCGAGAATCATCTGCTCCCATTTGATCTGCCCGAGCGTGTTGTTCTTCACAACCACAACTGCAACCCGAAGGTTGTATTTAACCAGCGTCGCGATTTCAGCCATCAGCATGCTTAATCCCCCGTCGCCGACCACGCAGACAATTTGCCGCCCGGGATACGCAACGGCAGCCCCGATGCTATAAGGCAGCCCGTTCGCCATCGTGGCGAGAGAGCCGGAAAGCGAAAACTGCATGCTGCCTCGCATCTCAATAGCGCGGGCGGCCCAGGTGGCGATGGTCCCGCTGTCTGCCGTAACGATCGCATCGTCTTCCAGCACCTTGTTCAGGTTGTAGGTCACGACCTGCGGCTTCATCGGCATGTCGCTTCGCGTCCCACGCTCTTCCATCAGTTCGTTCCAGGTCTTCATGCGTTCCTGCGCCTTGCGGAGGAAGCGATTGTTCTTGTGTTTCAGTAAAGGCAGCAACGAATGCAGAGTCGCCCTGGCATCTCCCACCAGGCCAACATCGACGGGATAACGCAACCCGATGCGCGTGGGGTCGATCTCGATCTGCACGCATTTCGCGTCGCCCGGCTTCGGCAGAAAATCCATGTACGGAAAGCTCGTGCCGATCATGATCAGCGTGTCGCAATCCTCCATTGCGTCTACCGAGGGCGCCGTTCCGAGCAGCCCGATGCCGCCCGTCGTATACGGACTGCGATCCGGCAGCACGCCTTTGCCAAGCAGCGCCTTCACCACCGGACCGCCGACCGTCTCAGCCAGTTGAGTCACTTCTTCACGCGCCTTCAATGCCCCGCGCCCCACGAGAATGGCGACTCGAGAGCCGTCATTGATCACCTCGGCAGCCCGGCGAAGCAGCGTCTCAGAAGGAACAGAGGCGGGCGGATACTGCCAATCTCCGCTGTGACCCTTCACATTTGCAGAGCTGCGCATCCTCTCGGAAACTGGCCATTCCTGAATATCCTTGGGGATGCAGATGTGCGCGACGCCGCGACGGCCGTATGCGGTTCGAACCGCCATATCCACGACGTTTACGGCGTGGGATGGACCCATCACCCGCTGGTTGAACTCCGCAACGTCGATGAAGAGCTTGTCGAGATCGACGTCCTGCTGGTAGTTCATCCCGATGAGGTCATGAAACGTGTGGCCGGTGATGGCGAGAACCGGCACCTGGTCGCATTTCGCGTCGTAAAGGCCATTCAGAAGGTGAATGCCGCCCGGGCCGGAGGTCGCACAACATACGCCCAGCCTGCCCGTGTACTTGGCATAACCGACCGCCGCGAACGCTGCGGCCTCTTCGTGACGGACCTGGATGAAGCGGATCTTCTCCTTGTGCGTTCGCAACGACTCGAAAAAGCCGTCGATGCCGTCGCCGGGAAAACCAAAAATGGTGTCAACTCCCCACTCGATAAGCCGCTCAACGATCAGGTCGGAAACCTGCTTGGACATAAAGACACTCCTCAACCTTTTCCTGGGTCTTGGATGCGCTCTGGCCGAATCGCGTGGTTTAGGGAGCTGCTGGCGAATTTCGCCGGAATCTCCGCTCGGAGGGCAGCCCCTGCGGGCTCAGATATAGGGAAAATGCTCCCTGGCAGGCTCACAGAATCCATCGAATAAGATGCGCTCGACAGGTGGGGATGATGGAAGCATTAGTGCTCCCTTCACCCCCCTGGTTTCATGCAACTCTCTGCCGAATTGCCGATTATCGATACGACAATTCTGGTCAGCGCATCCTCAGTAGATGAGCTTCAACGAAAACTGAATCTGCCTTGAGTTGCCGGCCGTCTTGCTGATCTGTCCGAATCCGTTGGTTCTGCTGATCGTCGCCGTGCTGCCGCTCGCGTCGGTATGGGTGATTACGCCAAGCGTGTTGGTCGGCAACCCCATGTTGACGATGTTGAAGAGATTGAAGAACTCCGCGCGGAATTGCAGGTCCATGCGCTCCGTGCCGCTGGGCCTGTGCCCGAACCCGGTGTCTTTGATGAACGCAAAGTCGTAGTTATAGAACGCCGGGCCGCGGAAGGAATTACGGCCAAGCGTACCGAAATAGCCCTGGTTCGGTCCCGTGCCGCCGGGCTGGAACACAGGAATGCTGAAGAAGTCGGGGCCATTGCCTCCGCCATGACCGAAGTAGTCCGTGCGGTCCTTCCGTGCCGTCGAGAGTGGCGGCTTGGCAATCTGGTTGGGACGATCTACGCCATTCGATCCGGCGCCCGTTTGCTGAATCCCGGAGTAAACCGTAAACGGCGCCCCGGAACTGATGCTCGCCATCACCAGCATCTCCCATCCACTCGTGATCATCTTGGGAGCCGCTTCGATGTACTTGATGCTCGACAGATGAAGATCCTGCGCCGCGCTCAGGCTGAAACCGTGCGTGATGTCGAAGTTTGAAACTGCCTTTTCAGGATGCGTGTTGAGAGGATCCTGCGAGAACCCCGACACCACCGCTCCGGTCGACCCGGTACCACCCAGGACCAGGCTCGTCGTGTCGATCGACTTGCTCCACGTGTAGCCTGCCTGGATTCCCGGCCCGCCGTGGCCCACCGTGCCCGACAGAGATGTCTGCAGCGCATGATACGTGGAGTGCGAATCGTTGGTGATTACGTTCTCGACTCCGAAGCCGCCGATTACATTTCCCGCGTCGTCGAATCGCGTATCTTTGGCGAACTCTGCTGTAGCTCCCGGATAGGCATTGGGAAAGCTGTAGCGGGGAAGATGCTGCGCCGCCGTTCCCACGTATGCCGCATCCGCGGTCAGGTTTCCGAACTTGCGCTCCAGACCAAGCGTCCAGGTGAACAGCCGGCCGTTTCCGAACTCCGGGTTGACGCCCGACAGATTAAGAGGCGTAATCGCGCTGGAATCAGTCAGCGCGGCCATGTCCCGCTGGTAGCGGTCCACATCCATCACCGTATTCGAAGGAACTGCCTTGGGATTGGGTGTCGCAAAGATATTGGTCCCGTCCGGAGTGTAGACATTCGGCAACTGCGAAGGCGTAATCTGATATCCGTAACTGAACGGCGCAACCGACGAAGAAACGCGGCGCGGATAGATCACATAGGGCGTTGACCCGGTAAGGGAGTTGTCCTGCCAGATATTCGGAGGAATTACCGTCATGGCCCCGCCAACGTGCGCCGTAAGTTTCTGCGTGGCCTGCCAGGATGCCTGCACGCGCGGACCCCATCCGTTCCAATTCGTTTTGTAGCCGGGCTGCGGATTCACCAGGTATTGTGTGTGCCCATCAAGCGAGCGGAAGCGCCCCGTGCGATGGGCACGCTCGGTAATCGGCGTATAGATCTCCCAGCGAACCCCATAGTCGAGCGTCAGCCGTGGCGTCACTTTCCACGTGTCCTGGATCCATACATTGTAGTTTTCACGGTTGATCGCGGCGGGCCCGATATGCTGGCCGCCGGAAGAGAACGTCGGCGGTAGCGCGACGGTGTAAATGAACGGACTTCCCGTAATGAAGCTTGAGAAAGTGTCAGGCAGTGGATCGCCCACGTGAATATCATGGGTTCCGCTCCCGGAAGTTATGTTCGTCGTGGCGTACGCCGTGCCCCCGCCAAAGTCATATTCCCCATTGGGACTCATGCCGAAGTACGTTGTATCGCGATTGATCCGCGCCTCAAATCCCGCACGGAATGCATGGCTCCCACGCGAGTATGACACCGACTGATAGCCCTGGAACAGGTTGCCATAAGCCTGCATCACCGAACCCGCGGCGCTGTTGAATGCCTCGAAAAGACCGTCATTGAATTTCACTCCGGGGTCGCTGTAATCCGTTGTCGGAAAGCCCGGAGTTGTTCGAATGATGTTGATCATCGATTCCGTGACAAGATTCGGCGAGATCGCGCGCGTATACGTGCCCACAACATTGCGCTGATGATCGATATATTGAATTCCGAACTGCGGATCGATGGCCGTCTGATCCGGATTCGTCGTCGGACCGCTCAGGTTGTTGTAATTGAATCGTGCGAAAAACTTATCCTTCGGCGTGAAGTTGTGATCGATGCGGATGGAAAATTGGTCGGCATTGGTATCGACTTTCGACGCCGTCGCATAGGTGTTGATGCCGAAAGAACCGGTGGGCAGGTTCGGCATTGGATAGCGCGCAAGAATCGCCGCGATCGCCGGATCAACTGGAAGCGCAAGTGTATCCACACTCTGATCCGGGTAGGTAATCACGTGATAGACATAGTTGCTTCCGGGCTGCGGACGTTGAATCGCCGCGGGAACCGGCATCACCTGCGTTGTCCCCAGCACCTGCCGGAATCCCTGGTATTGCGTGAAATAGTAGGTCTTCTTGCGGCCGTCATATACGTGGGGAATGTAGACCGGGCCGCCGTTGGTGAAACCAAATTCATTGCGCCGGAATGGAGGGATGCGCCCCGGATACGCCGGCGTCGAATGATCGAAGTAATTGCGGGCGTCGAGGGCGGAGTTGCGCAGGAACTCGAAAAACGATCCATGAAATCCGCTGGCTCCCGATCGGGTATGAATGTTCGTGAACCCCGCCGCGCCGCGCCCGATCTCCGCAGGCATCACGCCCGAACTGGAATCGATTCCTTCTACGGCATCCACGTTGAAGTTCGAGAATGTCGCGCCGCCCATCTCCGGATCGCTGATGTCGGCGTCATCCATCGCAAACGTCGCTTCCACTCCGCGCTGCCCGTTAATCGCAAACTGCGCCGTGAAGTTCGTCGCTCCATTGGAGTCCGTCATGGTGCCCGCGGCAAGCAGCAGCAGCGTGCTGAAATCCCGCTTGTTCAGCGGCAATCCGCTTACGGCCTGACCGGACAGCGCTTCGCCTCCGCTCGCCGCCTGCTCCCCGGCCTTCTGCGCGGAAACGGAAATCTCGCCGTGGTCCGATACCGTCACCACAACAGCCGCGGAGCTCCCGGTAAGATCCAGCGGTTGGGCATAGCTGGCTTTCCTGCCCGCGCTCTCCACCGTCAGACGGTATTGGCCCACCGCGAGTGTGGAAACCTGAAACTGGCCAGTTGCCGAGGTAGTGGCCTCAGCAGAACCATCTTTTCCCTTGAGCGTCACCTTCGCTCCAGAGATGGGGGCTCCGGCTGCATTTTGCACAATCCCTTTACAGGATGCCTCGTTGGAGTTCTGTGCCCAGCCCGCGATGCAGAGAATAAGAACAGCAAAAATCGTCGATAACGTTTTCATTTCTTTAACCAGTAAAATTTGAAGTGTCTTACATCCGTACAACTCATGAATTGCTTCTATCGTGAGGTACGTATTGCCATCGGATTTCGATCCCATGGCGTTTGACTTGCGGAGATCTCACTGAACCGTCAGCTTCCCTGACAACGGAGTGGTATCGGAAGACGCGCCGACAAGCACTTCGTAATCTCCACTTGCAAGCTTCCAGCTTGCCGTACCTTCCTCGAACGTTTGCAACACGCGCGGATCGATCGAGATGGTGACCGTTTGCGATTCGCCAGCCGCGAGCGGAATCCGCTTGAACCCGGCCAGTCGCTTGAACGTTTCGTCAGAACCCTTCGGAAGCCGTGCATACACCTGCGCAATCTCCGCGCCCGACCGCTTGCCGGTGTTCTTCACCGTGAAGCGCACCGTCTTCGCGGCGGAGTCCACGCTCAGACCGGAATAGGCATAAGTCGTGTACGACAGGCCGAAGCCGAAAGGAAACAACGGCTGCTTCTTCTGCGCCTCATACCACTTGTATCCAACCTCGGGGCCTTCGTCGTAGTGAACCTCATAGCCCTTGTGAGCCGAAGCGTTTGCGCTGGGCACGCCGTTATCGGCAACATCGCCCGGCTTGCGGCTGGCTTCCCGCGGGAATCTTCGGAGCATCGGGATGCGGAAGGTCTGCCTCGCTCTTCGGGAAAGTCATTGGCAGCTTGCCCGTCGCATTCACCTCGCCCACCAGCACGTTCGCCAGGGCCTTGTGCCCTGCACTGCCCGCGTACCACGCCTCCACCACGCCCGCTACCTTGTCCAGCCACGGCATCGTAACTGCCGTTCCCGTCTCAAGCACGACGATCGTGTGGGGATTCGCCGCCGCGACGCGCGCGATCAGGTCATCCTGCTTGTCTGGAAGTGACAGATTCGGAAGGTCCATATCTTCCGAGAGCCACTGGTAGGCGAAGACGATCGCCAGATCGGCGCCCTTCGCCAGATTTGCAGCGGAATCCAAATCCGTTCCCGCATCGAAGTCGATCTTCGTGTTCGGCAGCTTCGCCTGCAGCGCCTTCAGCGGAGAAGTCGGAAACCAGATGTGTTCCTGCCACTCGGTTGCGCCCTTCCCCGGAGGCATGATCGCGTTCCCGCCCGGCGGATCCACCTGCGCCGAGCCGCCGCCGGAGATCATGCCCACGTCCGCATGACCGCCAATCACCGCGATGCTGCGAATTTTCGAGGACACGATCGGCAGCACGGCTGAGTTGTTCTTCAAAAGAACAATGCTGTTCTCCTCAACACGCTGCGCCACTTCCAGTCCCTTCGCGGCGTCCACCACGCTCTTCCGCGGCGGATCGTCCACGATCCCCGACAAAAACTCCGCGTACAACACTCTGCGCGCATGGTCGTCGATCTCCGAAAGCGGAACCTTCCCGGCATCCACCGCCTCCTTCAGCTTCGGACCGAAGAATTCGGCCATCGGCTGTTCCTGGTCCATACCCGCTGCCGATGCCTTGACCGTGCTGTGGGTTCCGGCCCAGTCCGACATCACGTAGCCCTTGAACCCCCACTGCTTCTTCAGGACCTCAGTCAAGTTGTAGGAGTTCTCGCACCCATAGTCCCCATTGATCCGGTTATAGGAGCACATGAATGCTCCGGGGTTCGCGATCGTCAGAGCAATGTGAAACGCCAGCAGGTCCGATTCCTGCATCGCCTTTTTCGAGATCTCGGCGTTCACGAAGAATCGCCCCGTCTCCTGGTCGTTCATAACATAGTGCTTCAGGTCGCCCACAACATGCTGAGCCTGCTCGCACTTCATCATGTTTCCAACCATCGTCCCCGCGAGCAGCGGATCTTCCCCCGCATACTCGAACGTGCGCCCGTTTCTGGGCTCCCGGGTCAGATTCGTGCCGCCGCCCAGCGTCACATTGAATCCCAATGCTCGAAGTTCGCTGCCGATAATTTCCCCGTACGCGCAGGCCGACTCCGGATCCCAGGCTGAGGTCGCTCCCACATTCGAAGGAAGGGCTGTCGAATACCTTCCGCTCTCACCGCTGGCTCTTACCCCATAGGCGGCATCCGAAATCACCAGCCCCGGAATCCCCAGGCGTTTCACGCCTTCGACGTATCCAGCGCCCCCATTGGTCAGCGGAGTCAGCGGCATCGTCCACTGCGGATTGTTCGCCATGCCATTGCCGTGCAGCAGCGCCAGCTTCTCATCCAGAGTGAGCTGCTTCAGCACCAGCTCCGCCCGCTCCTCCGGCGAAAGTTTGGTGTTCATCCAGGCACGGTCTTCCTGGGCGGCGGCTACATTGGCTGCCGAAATGTTTACCAGGGCTGAAATAAAGACGAAAAACAGGCAGGAATAAAGCTTCCGATTTTGCATATCTCTCCGGGCATTCCCATGGTACAGCGGCAAGGCATTCCCCTCTCCGCGATGCAGCGAAGAAACCACTCTTGCCGTCAAGGGCCACTTTATAAGGCTAGAATCTCCCACCAGTGAGCAGCGCCGTAAGCTGCAACGGGTATCATTCAGAACCGCCGTCCTAACCTGCTCTAAACAGGTCCCTTGGCCGGCTCATCTGCCCCGTGGGTCCGACGTATCATACATACCAAAGCGTCGCGCCTTTACCACGTCTCAACGGCAACCACCGAAGGCGGCCCCGGATGGCCCTGGATCACTTGCGTATGGATCACAGCCGCCAGGTTCAGTTGATCCCAGTCTCTGGGAGCTTTCTCCAGCAGCTGATTGAGATAGGTCGGATTCGACACCACTTCGCTCGCGGCTTCCGTCCCCTCTCCCAGGATTCCCGCCAGCACAATCACAGGCTGTCCCGTGACCTTGTCGTGGAATCGCGCAACGATGGCGTAATCGTCCGCCAGCTTCGTATTGGGGACCGCCCATCGAAGCGTCCAGAACCGTCGGTCGGGGCTCTTGCGATCGACAATCTTGCGGAGATGATTGTCGTATTCAAACCCGAAAGGCAGGTCCTGCGTAATCCGCATAGTCCAGGGATTATCGAAGGCTCCAATCAGCACAAACGGTCCCTCGCGCAGTTGGGCGTATCCCGTCGCCGAAGCCGCCAGAACCCGAAACTCGCCATTCCGCGGAACAAGCGGAACAATCGATCGGGCCAGCGTCACTACATCGTAGACATTCAGGCTGCTGTCCTCGGCAACCCCAAAGGTTGTCCTCACCTGGAGATCTACCGCGTCACCCGGCTCTCCGAGGCAATACGTCACCCGGCTCGAAGTCGAGGTAATCGGCGCCCAGAATCGTTCCATATTGGTGGGCCGGGCGGGCGCGGTCGCACCCTTCGGCGGCCAGATCCGGCCGGCTCCAAAGCCGATAAACGAAGCACAGACCAGGGCCGCCGCCACAATCGCCCATCGGCGGGCGCCAAACGTTGACCCAACAGGTTGGGAAGAGGATGCACCCCCCGCCGCCTGCGGCAAAACCTCGGCGTTTTGGGCGGCAACTGTCGATAGTCGAGCCGCTTGATTGTTCTCCGGCTCCCTGAAGCTAGGAACATAGGATCCAACCGGGAGTTCAATCACCAGTTCACCGGCGTGATCCGGGTTGTAGTAGTACTGGATCAGCCGCTTTCTGACCTCGGACGCCGTCATCCTGACTACCGGGTCGAGATTCACGTCGTAATTCGGTTCCCGGCCGAACGCCTCGACGCCGATCGTTCGCTCCTTCATCTCTCCGGCGTTCCCGGCCAGCGCCTGCTCCACCGTGAAAGCGAGCAGCACCGGGTACCGCTTACTGTTGGTGAAGAGAGGGTGCGCAAGAAGCCGCCGCAATTGCTCACGAACAAGTGCCGCATTCGGCTCGAGATGCTCGCCGTTGTGTCCGTTCACGAATTGGGTCGACGCCGACATCTCCAGATAACCGCTGACGCATTGGGCGGCCTTTGCCCATCGATTGAAATCAAACGATTTAGCACGCAATAGCAAAGAGGCCGTCGTACCGCGACCGGAACATCATTGCACACTTAAGATGCGGTCGTCATCGGCGCTGATCACAGGGTCTTTGCGCCATCAATCCTGCCCGTGGGTGCGGGCGTTCCCGAGAGCGTGCTCGCCGAACGCTGACCGAAGGCTATTTGCAGGGCACGCGATTATCCTGCGAGGCGATCACCTGCCATTTCCCGGCCCGCTTCATCCACGTATCGGTCCAGATCTGGCACACCCTGGCCTTGGGCTGCGACTTGTCCTTCCCCACGGCGTGTTCGCTGCCGTAGACAACCGCCACGCTGTCGCCGAAGAAACGCACCCTGGTTTCATCCAGTCCGCAATCATGTGCGGTGCGAACGCCTTTCTCGTCTCTCAGCTCATCGGCTTTCGTAAAGCGGGCGCCGCTCGTCGACGTCCCCTGAAAGTCTTCGGCAAGCAGTCCGGCGACAACGCCGTTATCGACGCAAACGCCCTCGGCCCACTTGCGTTCCATCTCGACGATGTACTTCGCCGTCGCATCGTCCGCGGACGCCCAGTGACTCTGCTGTGCGAACGCTCCCGCAGCCAGCAACGCGCCGCAACTCCCACCATCAAAACTCGCAATTGCATCTTTCGCATGTCGGAATTCTATACACCCGTGGGTCGGATATTCGCATAGCAAGAAAGTGGTGGCTATAGAACTACCGGCCAAAGATGTTTCTCCACAGCTTGCCCCCGCACACCGTAGCCTTCTATGATCCGGCCATCGGTAAGATAAGCCTATGAGCGACAACGCAACCGCACCGGCCCTGCGCGTCAAGGGCAGACTGATGTCCGCCTCCGAGATCGAGCGCACCCTGGTACGCCTGGCCCACGAAATCGTGGAGAAAAGCAACGGCGGCTCCGACCTCACTCTGATCGGCATCAAGCGCCGCGGAGTTCCGCTGGCCGAGCGCCTCGGCAAGCTCATCGCCGGAATTGAAAAGCACCCCATCGACACCGGCAAGCTCGATATCCAGTTCTATCGCGACGACCTCTCCACAGCCGACGTCCGCCCGGTGGTCACTCCCGGCACAATCGGCTGCGAGGTCGAAGGCCGCGATGTGGTCCTGTGCGATGACGTGCTCTATACCGGCCGCACGATCCGCGCCGCCCTCGACGCGCTCTTCGACCACGGCCGTCCGCGACGCGTCCAGCTCGCCGTACTCATCGATCGTGGGCATCGCGAGCTGCCCATTGAAGCAACCTACGTCGGCCGCCACGTCCCCACCAGCAGCCGCGAAATCATTGAAGTTAAATTCCACGAGGTCGACAACGACGAGCAAGTACTTCTCGTCGAGCGGGTGGACTGATAGCAACAGCTGTCAGTTCCCGGTTTTCTGGTTATCAGTTTCAGGGCCCGGGGCAGAATCCAGCCAAGTACACTGATAGCCAAAACTGAGAACTGACAACTGAGAACTGTGAACTCAATCTCATGAACGCATCCGCCGCACCGCCACCCGCCCGCCGCCAGCTCCATACCCCACAAACTCCCGCATCGCCGTTTCCCTACAATCCCGGCTCGCTGCTTTCGGTGCAGGACCTCAGCCTCGAGGCCGTCAGCCATCTGCTCGCCCGTGCAACAGCGCTCGAGAATCAGGACCCGCTCACCCGCGACCGCATCCTCTTCAAGCGCCGAGTCGCCCTGCTCTTCTACGAGTCCTCCACGCGTACCCGCACCAGCTTTGAGCTCGCAGCCAAAAGCCTCGGCGCCGATACGACGCTCGTTTCCAGCCTCTCCTCGAGCATCGAAAAAGGTGAGACCCTCAAGGACACCGGCCTTACCCTTCGCGCCCTCGGAGCTGAAGCCATCATCCTCCGCCACAACTCCTCCGGCGCTCCCTGGCTCCTCGAGCAGGAAACCCGCCTGCCTATCCTCAACGCCGGCGACGGCATGCACGAACATCCCACGCAGGCCCTGCTCGACCTGCGCACCATCCTCGCCCACCTCGATCCCGCTTCCAAGTCCGTCATCCTGAACGAAGCGAAGGGGAGCGCAGTCGAAGGACCCGCAGTATCTCCTGACACCCTCTCCGGCGTCACCGTCACCATCACCGGCGACATCCTCCACAGCCGCGTCGCCCGCTCCAACATGCTCCTGCTCCCCCGCCTCGGCGCGCATGTGATCCTCTGCGGACCCACGCAGCTTCTACCCGACTCCGCCGCCAACGCCGGCCCCGGAATTTCCGTCGAACGCGACTTCGAGGCCGCCCTCCGCAGATCGCAGGTCGTCATGATGCTGCGCATTCAGGCTGAACGCCTCGCCGGCTTGCAGCTCGATCTGGCGCAATACAAAGAGGCCTATCAGCTAACTGGCCCGCGCCTCGCCGCTCACGCCCCATCGGCGCTCGTCATGCACCCCGGCCCCATCATCCGCGGACTCGAACTCACCGCCGGCGTCGCCGACGGCCCCCAATCCGCCATCCTCGAACAGGTCCGCCACGGCGTAGCCATCCGCATGGCCGTCGTCGAACGCGCGCTCACTGCGCAGAAAGAGAGCCGCGCATGAGCTCGCTCCTGATCCGCAACGGACACCTCATCGACCCCGGCGCCGGTGTCGACGCAGCCAAAGACATCCTGCTCAAAGACGGGCGCGTCGCCGAAATCGCCGGCCCCGGCAAAATCAAACCCGGCAACGGCGCGGGAACTGACTTCCAGGTCCTCGACGCCTCCGGCCTCACGGTCGCACCCGGCCTCATCGATATCCATGTCCATCTCCGCGAGCCCGGCCAGGCCTATAAGGAAACCATCGCCACCGGAACAGCCGCGGCCGCAGCCGGCGGATTCACCGCCGTCGCCGCCATGCCCAACACCAACCCGGTCAACGATTCGCCCGAAACCACCCGCTGGATGCTCGCTCCGGAACGGGGCGCCTCCGTACGTGTCTATCCCATTGCCGCCGCAACACGAGGCTCAAAAGGCGAAGCCATCAACGACTTCGCCGCCCTCAAATCCGCCGGCGCCGTCGCCGTCACCGACGACGGCCACCCCATCCTCAAAGACAGCATCATGCGAGAGACTCTCGCCGCCGCGGCGCGCGTCGGCCTCAGCGTCATCCAGCACGCCGAAGACACGCGCATGACCCAGGGCGCCAGCATGAATGCCGGCCCCATCGCTTTCAAACTAGGCCTGCGCGGGATGCCCCCCGAAGCAGAAAGCAGCCTCGTCGAGCGCGACATCCGGCTCGTTACCGAACTCAAGGACGCCCGCGTCCACCTGCACGTGGCCCACACTTCCACCGCGGCCGCGGTCGCCGCGGTTCGCAAGGCACGCCGCAACGGACTCCGCGTCACCTGCGAAGTCGCGCCGCACCACTTCCTGCTCACCGAAGAGCACGTCGGCCAATACAACACCAATGCCAAGATGAATCCGCCCCTGCGCTCAGCCGCCGACCGCGACGCCATGATCGAAGCGATCCTCGACGGCGTGGTCGATGCCATCGCAACCGATCATGCGCCGCACGCGACGCACGAGAAGGAAGTGGAGTTCGAAAACGCCCCCAACGGCATCACCGGCCTCGAAACCGCTCTCGGCCTGTGTCTCCGCTGGCTCCACAAGGAGTGGAAGCTTCCCCTCGGTCGCGTTCTCAGCTTGCTGAGCGCGCAGCCCGCCGCCCTGCTCGGCCTCAAAGGCCGCGGCACGCTGACGGTCGGCAGCTTCGCCGACGTGGTTGTCTTCGATCCCAAAGCCGAATGGACGTATCACGCCAAAGAGACTCGCTCCAAGGCGCACAACACCCCATTCGACGGCTGGACGATGCAAGGCAAAGTTCGGTGGACAATCAGCGAGGGCCGGATCGCCTATTCATCCCCGGCATCCCCGACCGCTTAATTTCCAGAGTCGGGAAGCCGGGCCTGGCTTCGAATCCAATATAAGAACGGTAACTTCGATCGACCGCTTGCGATGTCTTCCTGAACTTCGCTTACGAGGCTTTACCCAGCAGCGCCTGCTCCGCGCGCAGCCAGTCTTCAGCATCGTGACCGTGCTTGCGGCCGCGCTCGTTCCAGAACCGGTGCGCAAGAGCTGCGATCTCCTCGTGGCTGACGCTCTTGGCAACCGAGGCTGCCTTCGGAGCTGCTTTCGGAGCCGCCTTCCGCTTTGACGCGATCGACGTCGGCGCAGAAGCAGAAGCGCTCGCCGTCTTCTTCCGGGTGGTCGGTTTCTTCGTGGTCTCTGTCATCAGATGTTCCTCCTCAGGGTCCCTCCGGACAGCTCATTGTCCGTGGGGCGATGATTTGGGGCCACAACGGATCTGGTACCCAAATCCGCCACGTAACTGCCCATCTTCTTCAGGTTACTAGATAGTCAAGTCCTGATAAAGCAGGAACATCCGCCGCGTACCATTTCCGTCAGCGAAACCCCGCATCTTCATTGCTCCCAACGCTTCGGCGAACATGAAAATCTGTTAACCATTTCGCAATATGACACTGCCGCCCTAACGATTTCATCTTGCCCTGCCCCGAGGCGGATGCCTATTCTTGTCACGCGCGGACCATCCCTCCACATGCGCCGGCGAGGTCACCAGCGAAAATGAACAAACGGGAATTTCTTAAATCCTCCGGAGCATTCGTAGCCGCCAGCATGGTTCCGCATCTCTCATCGGCCCAACCGCAACCAGCCAATCCGCAGAGTGCGTCCCCGCGCGAGAACTGGGCCGGCAACATCACCTACAGCACCGCCAACGTTGCTGCGCCCGCGAACCCCGACGAGGTTCGCGACACGGTCAGGAAGAGCAACCAGCTTCGCGCTCTCGGCTCGCGCCACTCCTTCAATCGCATCGCCGACAGCACCCGCCAGCAGATCTCACTGGCGCACCTTGACCAGATCGACATCGACGAAACTGCCCACACCGTCAACGTCGGCGCCGGCGTCAAGTATGGCCAGCTCGCCCCCGTCATCGAAGCCAGGGGATACGCCCTCCACAACCTCGCATCGCTGCCCCACATCTCCGTGGCCGGGGCCATCGCCACCGCCACGCACGGCTCCGGAATCCATAACGGCAACCTCGCCACCGCCGTCCGCGCGCTCGAAATCGTCACCGCCAGCGGCGACGTCGTTCAGCTCTCGCGCGAGAAGGACGGCGATCAGTTCGCCGGAGCTGTCGTCGGCCTCGGCTCTGTCGGCGTCGTCACTCGCGTCACTCTCGAGCTCCAGCCCACCTATCAGGTCGCACAAACCGTCTACCAGAACCTCTCCTTCTCTGAGCTCGAACACAACTTCGACGCCATCTTCGGCGCCGGCTACAGCGTCAGCCTCTTCACCGACTGGCAGAAACATCAGGCAACGCAGGTCTGGATCAAGCGCCGCCTATCCCCAGGCGAACAGCACACCTCACCAGAGCTCTTCTACAACGCCAAACGCGCAACCGAGAAGTTGCACCCCATCACCGGCCACCCCGCCGAAAGCTGCACCGAGCAAATGGGCGCCCCCGGCCCCTGGTACCAGCGCCTGCCCCACTTCAAGATGGAGTTCACTCCCTCCAGCGGCCGCGAACTGCAGACCGAGTACTTCGTCCCCCGCGATCGCGGCTACCAGGCCATCCTCGCCGTCGAAAAACTCAAGGACAAAATCACTCCCCATCTCTTCGTCACGGAACTCCGCACCATCGCCGCCGACGATCTCTGGATGAGCACCGCATACAAACGCGACTCCCTCGCCATCCACTTCACCTGGAAACCCGAGTGGGACGCCGTCAAGCAGATCCTCCCGCAGATCGAGGCGCAGCTAAAGCCCTTCGATCCCCGCCCCCATTGGGCCAAGCTCTTCACCATCCCGCCCCACCAGCTGCAGTCTCAGTACACCCGGCTCGCCGACTTCAAAGCACTGGTCAACCAGCACGACTCCAGCGGCAAATTCCGCAACGAATTCATCCAGACGAATCTCTACTCAAGCTGAGACGAAGCTTCCGTCCTGTCCTTCATGCAGCGTCCCGGCCTTTCCGCCGCGCCCGGTAGGCGTACACCACCGCCAGCAAAGGCGGCGCCACCAGCACTCCCCAGAATGGCCAGAGGATCCCCAGAAGAATCGGCGCCAGGATCGACGCCCAGATCGGCACCCTCGACGTCCTGCGCATGATGTAAGGCTGCAACAGCAGCCCGTCCACCACCGCAATCACCGCGTAGAGCGCAAGCACGCTGAGGGGATGCTCCCAATCCATCCACTTGATCGTCGCCGTCAGAACGGGCCCCAGCATTCCCAGAATCGCCCCAAACTGCGGCACAATCTGCAGAACTGCCGCAATCACCGCCCACATCGGGGCCAGCGGAACATGCAGAATGTAGAGCCCGATCAACCAAAGCGCGCCGACCGCAAGGGAGTCCAGAAACTGCGCGACCGCCCAGTTTTTGAGTGCCCCGCCCGTGGTGCGTAGATGCTCTCCCAGATCCATCTGTTAAAGGTAACTCCGGATGGCGACAGTGAGATCGGACAACTCACAGCAATGAATCCTGTAACATCACCCCGTGGACTCCCCCGCCGCCCTCAACTGGCTCCTCAGCCTCCGACCCCGCAATCCGATGGCAGGCACTCCGCGATCTCACCGACGCATCTCCAGATGCGATCGCCGCTGAACGCGCCCGGGTTCCGCACGAAGGCCTCGGCGCTCAGATCCTCGCCGGCCAGCAGCCCGATGGCTCATGGCGTCGCCCGGACGCTCCAACGTGGCTCTCCACTCTCTTCACGCTCCAGCTTCTGCGCGCCACCGGCATCGACCCCGCCGATCCCCTCGTCGAGTCCGCAATATCACGCGCAGAAACAAATCTGCGCTGGAACGACTACCCCGGTTGCTGGGACCTGCGCCCCTTTGACTTCGGCCCTGCGCCGGCAAACGGCAAACACGGCTGCAAGCCGGGAGGAAATCCCTTCTTCGAAGGGGAAGAAGAGCCCTGCATCAACGGCGGCGTCCTCGCGCTCGGCGGCTACTTCGGCCACCCCAATGAAACCCTCGCGCTCCGCCTCCTCGCCGAACAGCTCTCCGACGGTGGCTGGAACTGCGAAGCGCCCGCGAGTACCCGCTCGTCGTTTCACACCACCATCTGCGTCCTCGAAGGTCTCCTTGAATTCGAGCGTGCCGTCGGTCCCGCGCACTCCCTCGCGCCCAGGGTCGAGGCAGCCCGCCGCCGCGCCGAGGTATACCTCCTCGACCGCGCACTCTTCCGCCGGCTCTCGACCGGCGAAGTCGCCAGTCCCGAATTTCTCGAGCTCGCTTTCCCGCCCCGTTACCACTACGACATCCTCCGCGCACTCGACTACTTCCGCGCCTCGGATGCCCGACCGGACTCCCGCGTGAACGAGGCTCTCCGGATCATCGCAACCAAGCGCTTGCCCGATGGCCGATGGCCGCTCGATCGCGCATACGATGAGGCGATCACCCTTTCCACCGGCGAATCCGCAGGTGAGCCCAGCCGATGGAACACTCTCCGCGCCCTGCGTGTGCTCCGCTGGTTCCAGGCATAATGCGGCGATTCTCCGCCCCAGCCCGCGCGGCTTCCGATACAGTGACCTCAGGACAAAATGGTGCCCGACACACCGGAATATCTCGCACGCATCCGCGGCCTCGCGCAAGCCGCAGACCCGCTCGATCGGCAGGCTCAGGCGCCGGATCTCCTCGCTGAGCTCATTGCCAATGTCTCTCCGGAACGGCTCACCACCCGGCCCTCCCCGGAAAAGTGGTCGGTCGGCGAAATCCTCGCGCACCTGGCAGAGGATGAGCTCGCGACGGCCTGGCGTTATCGCCAGATGGTGGAGCATAACGGAATCGCGCTCGCCGGATTCGACCAGGACCTCTGGGCCCGCCTGGGCAACTACGCCATCCGCCCGCCCCAGGACTCACTGCAGCTCTTCCGCCTCCTTCGCCATGCCAACCTCCAGTTCCTCCAGGGGCTGACCGCCGAGCAGTGGGACTGCTTCGGAATTCACGCGGAGCGGGGACGCATCACCGTTCGAGAGCTTGCTCTACACATGGCGGGTCACGATGCCAACCACATCGACCAGATCCGCAATATCCTGGGTTGACCCGGAAGGGGTCAAATTCCAAGGCAAGCCTCTCACCCGAATTCTCCATGCATCTCCCTGATTACAAGGGAAAATCAATTCGGTCCCAGAAAATGGACGCGCCTCGAATCCGTCATCGGTAAGAACCGATGAACATGCGGCGAAAGACTGAGAACTGAAGACTGACGGCTGAAAACTAGTGACTGAAGACTGACAACTTGTGACTGAGAACTGGCTGTCAGCCCTTGCGCCGGTACAGAATCTGGAACTCGTACCCGGAGTTCGGCGGGAAGAGACTCGCCACATGTCTCAGCCGCTCTGCCAGGGCCGGGGCGGCCAGCAGCGGATACTCCCGTTCACGCAGGTCGTGGTAATCGAAGTCCACGGAAAGCGAAAGCATGTATATCGCCAGCGCGTCCGAGAAGGAAGCATCGAAGAACGTCGACCGTGCACGCTCGTCGATCGTCTTCTTATCATTGGTATCCTGCGCGCGTCGCCGCGACTCCCAAGCATCCTGGCTTGTCTCGCCTCGCACCTGCGCCTCGGCCTGCGACCATACGAGTTGCGAAAAGCTCTCCGGAACGCCGGCCACATCCACAAAGTTGTGGGCCACGTTGATGAAAAATTCGAACGCCAGTCCGAAGCGGTCCTCAACCAGCCGCGAGGAAAGAAACACAGCCTCGGTGGCGCCAAACGCCGCATTGCGGTGGCAGACAGCGCGATCACCGAGTTCAACCGAATAGGAAGGAGCAATCAGCGTCTCACCGGTGTCGGCAATCGCAAGGGGCACAAAATAGTACGCACGGTTGCGAAGCGCCGGCGCCATTCCTGACGGCACCGAACCAACCAGCCGCTCCAGGTCAGTCTCAGAGATCCGCGTCTCGCCCCACGGCGCGAAATTCAATCCGTTGGCGGCGCGACTCATCTGCACCTGCGCGGCCACCCTTTCGGCAGCCCAGAGCTCGATTTGCGCGCTGCTCGGCATAAGACTGTATTCTAGACGAGAGAGGTCCCCCAGACGATGCAATCTACACAAACCCATCGCCATCCCGGCGGAACTTTTCTCGGATTTCCGCTGGAAGGCTTCAGCGTCTTCCAGAGCCTCCTGCTGGTGTTCACCTCTACCTTCTTCGCGTTCTTCGCCACAACCACCATTGCAATCTTCTCGCTGCTCGCGTGGAATCTCATCGGACATCACTCGACCAACTACGCCGACAGCTACCTCTACGTCGGTCTTCCCGCAGGAATCATCACCTTCCTGATCGCGCTACCGCTCTTCGCGACGCTCTGGATCCGAGCCAGACTCCGCAAGTAGGAACGTTTCGATGGCAGTCCATTCCATTGCTTCCAACGCATCGACCGCAGGCCTCCCCGCGGTGCGCGACTGGTGCTCGAAACTCGAAGCAGGCGGCATCCTGTACTTCCCTGAGACGCCTGTTCCCATTCCCCATGACGATCTCGAGTTCCTGCTCGGACAACAGCAGACCTCAAGCAGCCTGCACAAAAACATTGCGTACAAGCCTGATCGCGACAAGCTCAGCGGCGTCGACGAAAAGCAGGCCGGGCCCGGCGAGTTCGAACGCATGCACGAAGTGATGCGCCGCTACTCGGCAAGCGTCGAAAGCTTTCTCGCAAAGTTTCTCGCGCCCTACCAGCAGCGCTGGCGTCTGGATTACGCAAGCTTCCGCCCTCTCGAAGAGAAGGGCCGCGATCTTCCGGTGCGGCGTCGCAATGACCTCCTACACACCGATGCGTTCCCGACGCGCCCCACGCATGGCTGGCGCATCCTGCGCTTCTTTCACAACATTCACCCGACCCGCACGCGCGACTGGGTTGTCGGCGAGCCGTTCGGAAACGTTATCGGCGCATTCACACCCAGCAAACTTGCGGTACCTCGTGCAGACAGTCCTGTTGTGCGAGCGGGCAAACAGATCGCCCAGGCGACTGGTCTCGCTTCTCTCGTTCCGCAATGGAAGCGCGGCCCTTATGACGAGTTCATGATGCGCCTGCACAACACCATGAAAGAAGATTCCGCTTTCCAGGCAAGCTGCCTGCGCGAAGAAGTACAGTTCGCACCCGGCTCAAGCTGGATGGTCTATACAGAGACCGTTCCGCATGCAGTCCTCGGCGGTCAGTACGCGTTGGAACAGACCTTCCTGGTCGATCCGGAAGCAATGGTCGCACGCGACTCGGCTCCCATCGCAATCCTTGAAAAGATGGCGGGAGCGAAGCTGGGATAGTTGCGTCCGAAGAAATTGATGGCGACGGCTTGCAGGTCGAAGGCAGCCACTGGATCCTTATCGCTTACTCAGCCGAACCGATTCCCAGCTTCCATCGGAACTCCAACCGCCGTCGACGGTCAGTGTATGGCCGTTCACGAAGCCGCTCTCGGCATCTTCCGCCATAAATGCAATGGCGCGCGCCACATCGTCCGGCCGCGCAAAGCGCCCCATGGGAATACGCTGCGTGATGTCCGCATCGGTATAGCTGCCGCCTGCTTGATCCGCTGCGTCCATCTCGGTCTTCACCCATCCCGGGCAGACCGCGTTGACGCGCACCCCCCGGCCGCCCCACTCGGCAGCCAGTGTACGCGTCAGACCGACCAATCCATGCTTTGAGGCGTTGTAAGCCGCGCGATCCGCAACCGCAACCAATCCCGCGATGGACGCGACGTTCACGATGGATCCGCTGCGTGCCTCGAGCATTCTGCGGCCAAAAGCTCGCGCCATCAGAAAAGGAGCAACAAGATTCACTTCCATCACACGGCGATACTCTGGAGCGGTAGTGTCTTCTGCGGCTCGAATCAGGCTGATGCCCGCGTTATTCACCAGCACGTCGACACGGCCGAAACGCTCGAGGACCTTCCGCTCGAACTCCTCGACGACGTCTTCTCGGCAGATGTCTCCCGTGAACGGGAGCGCCTCTCCGCCACGCGATTCAATCGCTTCGACGGTCGACTCTGGATGTTGCAGATCGATGATTGCGATACGAAATCCTCGCTCCGCGAGCAGCTCCGCCGTTCGGCGGCCGATGCCCTGGGCTCCTCCAGTTACAACGGCTACACGTCTCGTATGGTTCATGCGGGATTCGAATCTCCTTGCGGGAGCATTTGCTCCTCTTTCCAGAGGGTACAAAAGCAAGCGGCCATTCCGCACGGGAATGGCCGCTTGCAGTTACCGAAATTCTGTGCGTTTACAGCCCGGCGGGCTTGGGGTTCGCCGGATCGAACTTCGCGATTTGAATCTTCTTGGCAAGGCCAACTTTGGAGAGCAGCCAAATTCCCCAGAAGTTCGGATCGAACTCGTACCACTTGAGTCCGTGGCGCGCGGAGACAGGGTGCGCGTGGTGGTTGTTATGCCAGCCTTCCCCGCCGGTCAGCAATGCGACCCACCAGCTGTTGCGCGAGTCGTCGCGGGTCTCGAAGCGGCGGCTTCCCCACAGGTGCGTGGCAGAATTCACCAGCCAGGTAGCGTGGAGGCCGAGAGTCACACGCATAAATACTCCCCAGAGCACCATGCCCAACGCGCATCGCCAGCCACCCCAAAACCATCCGCCGGCCAAAAGAAGGATGCCGCTCACGGTGATGGGAAGCCAGTGGTACTTGCTGAGCCATACGTGAAACTTGTCGCGAACCAGATCGGGCGAATAGCGCTTCAAAACCTCGGTCTGGGCATGCAGGGCTTCGCCAAACAAAATCCAACCGGTGTGAGCCCACCAGCCGCCCTCGCGCGGGGTGTGAGGATCGCCTTCCTGATCGCTGAGCTGATGATGTACGCGGTGTGTGGACACCCAGAAGATCGGGCCGCCCTCGAGGGACATGGTGGCGCAAATGCTCATCAGGTACTCAATCCACTTCGGCGTCTGATAGCCGCGGTGGGTCAGCAGCCGGTGATAGCACATCCCAATCCCCACGTTGATTGCAAGCACGTAGAGAACCGCCATCACCGCCAGCCGCTGCCAACTGAAGAAGAAGAAGGCAGCCAGGGCGCCGGCGTGAAAGAGGATGATGGTCACCAGCGTCATCCAGTTGACGCCTTCTTTGGTCGTGGCGGCTCTACCCAGGCGGATGAGGTCGCGCGCAGCAACGTTATGGGCCTGAGCGGCTTCCTGCGCCCTGGCATTCGGATCAGTTGAAGGATCAACCGTACGGTCGGGGGATGGTGCGGTCAGAACTGACGCCATGCGTTTGCTAAATCCTTTAAAGAAGGTGTTCTTGCGGCAAATCAGAGAGGGATTTCAGTGTTTTCGGCCGCTGGGCGAACCGGCATGCGCCATTCGCAGATGAGGCCTTGGGATACTACATCTCTGAGCTGCGGCAAACCCACTCTCTACTTGAATTGTATAAGAGGCAAGGCGATTCCGGCACTTTCGTGCAAACGATTGTCACGAAAGTTACTAGGCTGTTTTTCGACAGAGCCCAAAACTTCCCCGGATTACTGTGACTACAGCAAATTCGAGAACGCTGGCAATGCAAGTACTTAGATTCCCGGAGCCACCCCGAATTCGCCACCACCGGTAACGAAGATCTTCTCGGCCGAGCCACGCAATACACGGTAGAGAGCGAACTGTCGCTGGGTGGCTCCGCGGAGTTCAAACAACAACTCGCCGCGATTATCGGCGAGCGCATCCACGGCGTCGACCAGCCGCATCCGGGGGGTCTCGTCGAGGTGCGCTCCGTCAGTGACGCTCTTGAAAAGGACAAGAACATTACCGTAAAGGTCGGGCTGGGCGATCAGAGTCACGAACTTCTGTTCCTTCGCAGGCCCCTCGGTACGTGCGGAAAGCACCATGCTCGCGCCTCCTCCGTAGGTGAGCTCGAAGACCCTGAACTCCTCATCGACCAAAGCAAGCGGCTCGGGTTTGGACTTGGCATGGCTCCTGGTTGAAGCAGATTTGGGAGCAGGCGAAGAAGGGGTTGTTTTGGAAGCAGACGAAGAAGGAGGTGTTTTGGGCGCGAGAGCACGACGGGCGATCTCCTCCATCTGGGCCTTCATCTTGTCCTCGTCATCGGGATTGGCCCAAGTGTATTCCCATGAGTGCTCCGGACGAGATTTGACGTCGGAGACGGCGACGACCTGCCCGATTTCCGTGGGAATACCTATCTGGCTGGGCAGAACATCGGGGACACTGCCGGCCGGCTTGCCGCGGATGAGGTGAGGGCGGTTGGGATCATCGACGCCGGAGTGCTCCCCGTCGCTTGTGTCGGCTTTGGGCTGAGCCGCAGCGCCGGAGCTTGCTGCGGCAGGGGAATTCTGTGCGCTGTCCTTGTGGAGGGTTGGACGGTCCGGGTCGGAGGCAGAAGCCGAACCGCTGCCGGATGAGTTTCCGGAAGAGGGGTCGCCGGAGTCAGGCTTCTTGCGCAGCGTGGGACGGTCGGGATCGGTCGAACCTGAAGATTCCGAGTCAGAGCTTCCGGAGCCGGAACTACTTCCGGAGGCCGAGCCCTGGCGGCGGTGCAGGACCGGCTTGTCGTCGTTGGCGTCGAAGCCGCCGTCGTCGATCGGCTTGGGCGGCGCGAGCGGCTTGGGATGAAGCATTGGCTTCCATGAGCCGAATCCAACCCACGTGCCGTCTTGCTGGCCGGCTTTGGTGATGTCGTAAAGACCGATGGGCTTGCCGTTTCTCTGGATCACATACTCTGTTTCGTAGCCCAGAGCCAGAGGCAGCGGTCTGGCGAGATAAACATTTCCATCCTGGAGAGCTTGTCCGTCGAAGACCGTGATCGGGACCAGACGGCTCTTGGCGGGCTTTCCCTCGTCGCCGGTCCACTCGATCACACCGATGGCGCGGAGGGTTGGTGCGTCAGTGGCATTTTTCTCGATATGACCCGGGTATTGTGCCCATGCTGCAGGGGCCGCAAGGCCGACCATGAGCACGAGCGATGACACAGCACGAGCTCCTCGGGAATAATGCAAACGAAACAGATGTTCCAAACGTTTATCCACCATACTGACGATACGAGGAAACTCCCATGGAAGTGAACCAGAAGGTCGCAGATTTCACGCTACAGACCGATGAGGACAAGACGGTAAGCCTCTCCGACTACAAAGGCAAGCCGGTTGTGCTGTTCTTTTATCCGCGCGCCGACACTCCGGGCTGCACGATCGAGGCGTGCGGTTTCCGCGACACCTTCAAGAAGCTTCAGGCCGCAGGCGCGGTAGTGCTCGGCATCTCACGCGACACGCCCAAGGCTCAGGCCAAGTTCAAGGCGAAGTACGATCTGCCGTACACACTCCTTGCTGATGTAGACGAGAAAGTCTGCAATCAGTTTGGTGTGATGAAGGAAAAGAACATGTACGGCAAGAAGGTCTGGGGTATCGAGCGGACGACGTTCCTGATCGGACCGGATCAGAAGCTGATTCATATCTTTCCGAAAGTCACTCCGGAGGGGCATGCGGATGAGGTGCTTTCGCTTCTGAAGGAGTGGAACAAGGCTCACAAATGAGCACAAGGACTGCCAGAAGACTTCCGGGGCGGTTAGTTTCGCGGGAGTTCTTCGAAGATTCGCCGGAGAAGGTCGGGCCGAGACTGCTGGGAAAGCTCCTGGTTGCGGTCGATCCGCAAACGGGAGAACCGCTGGCAGGGCGGATTGTTGAAGTGGAGGCCTATCTCGGGCCGCACAACGATCCGCCCGATCCCGCGGCGCATGCGCATCGCGGGCCGACGCCGCGGAACATGGTGCTGTTCGGGCCGGCGGGTTACGCCTATGTGTACTCGATCTATGGCCAGTACTTCTGCATGAACATCTCATGCGAGAAGGAGGGGCTGGCGGGGTGCGTCCTGCTGCGCGCGCTGGAGCCTGTCTCAGGAACCGCGCGAATGGCGTGGAATCGGGGACTGGACCCGGAAGCACCCGCGCGGCTGATCAGTTCCGGGCCGAGCCGGTTGTGCCTGGCGTTGGGCCTGACAAGACCTGCACATAATGGGCTTGACGTGACCAGCGCGTCGTCTGTGCTGCAGGCACGGGATGATGGATTTCCCGAGCCGGAGGTGTTGATCACGACCCGGATCGGCATTCGACATGCGGTGGAAAGGCCGTTGCGTTTTGCGATGCGGGGGCATGCATGCGTGTCAGGGCCGCGCAGACTGGCGGGCATCGCAACCCGGCGCAAGGTTGATTCGTCAGTACAATAGAGGTCACTTCAGCACGCGAGGAATTCCCGACTTGAAGAAATCTTCCCCGTACCTTTCGGTTTTCGCGACGGCACTGCTGTCAGCAGCTTTTGCCGTTGTCACCTTCGCCCAGAGCCCGGAGCCCCAGCATCCGGCTGGAGGCGGGGAGCACCATCATCCACCCAACCCGACGCCCACCAACCTGAAGGTTCTGCCCAAGGACATGAACGGCGACCAGGTCCATGAGTTGATGCATGGATGGGCAAATGCGCTCGGCACTGAGTGCAGCACCTGCCATGCTGCGGATCCGACGCGCAAGTCGCCCAACGGCAAGCCGGAACTGAACTTTGCCGACGACTCGAAGCCGGAGAAGAACACGGCCCGGCTGATGTACCGGATGACGGAAGAAATCAATAAAAACTATGTGAGCAAGGTCGAGAAGGAGACCGGCGAAGGCGCGCCAGTCGCCTGCGGGACGTGTCATCGTGGTCATGTCGAGCCGCCGTTGTTCGTTCCCCCGAAGGGTGAGCACGATCACGATCACGATCACGATCACCCGGCTCCGCCACCAAGCAAGTAACGTCAGAGGGGCAAGATATCCTTGTCCCCTTTTTTTGCAAACTCCTGATTTTACTCAGGTTAACTTATAAAATGCTGCAAACAATAGACTTAACCGCAAACGACCTGTAATGAACAGCTTCCATTCGATCCGCGAGGTGTGGATGATGGGCGACCTTTTTGCCTCCGTCAGCACGCCGGACCTACGCAGATTTCTCCTTTTTTCCGTAAAGTCCTGATTCTGCGAGAGTTGATTTTAAAGTCCTGCAAACAAATGACTTGCATTTATATGCGCCGTATACGGGATTTTTCTTCAGGCTCCATTCTGCGCTCTTTTGCGAAATAACCTGCAAAGTCGCCCGAAGCTTTTTCGTTCGTGGGATCAGTAATTTGCAAGGGGTTCTGTCGCACGGAGAGATTGACATCTCTCAAGGAAGCAGGGGCTAAAGCCCATCAAGTCTTCTTTGGCAGATTTATGGCCCGACTAAAGTCATGCCCTTGTTACACGCCCCCTCCATTGAGTCTTCCGGCAGTCGGCAAAGAAGTGCCTTGTCAGGAACCCGCGAGTTCTGCGGCTAGGGTTTGCGGTGGTAGTCGCCGGACTTGCCGCCGGACTTCTGGTCGAGCTGGATGGCGCGGATGACGATGGATTTGTCGAGCGCCTTGGTCATGTCGTAGACGGTGAGGGCGGCGATGGAAGCGGCGGTGAGGGCTTCCATTTCGACCCCGGTCTGCGCGGTGGTGGCAGCGGTGGCGCGGATGCGGACGCCGCCCGCGACAACTTCGGCCTGAACGTCGACGTGGGTGAGAGGAAGCGGGTGGCACATGGGAATGAGTTCCGATGTGCGCTTGGCGGCCTGGATTCCGGCGAAGCGCGCAACTTCGAGCGGATTGCCCTTGGGGTTAGCAGGAAGTGCTGCGAGAACCGCGGGAGAGAGTTCCAGGAACGCAGTGGCGACGGCGGTGCGGCGGGTGGGCTTCTTGCCGGCGACGTCGACCATACGAGCCTGACCAGAGGCGTCGTAGTGGGAGAGCCTCTCTGGTTTCTCTGTTTTATTGCTCTTCGGCATCTTGGATCTTCACTGTAGCAGGATGAGGACGGTTGAGCCTTCTTCCAGGTGGCTGAACTCTTCGGGAATGACGATGAAACAGTTGGACTGGGCGAATGCCGTGAGATCGCCGGAGCCGTGCCAGGGGACCGGAGCGACCTGCGGGAGCTGATTGACTGAGGGATCGAAGGCACAGAGCGCCGGCAGAAAGCGCGTGAGGCCGGGTTTGCCTTTGAGATCGGTGTCGCGGTTGAGGCGCGCGAGAAAGAAGCGTGGATGAGTTGCATGACTGCCCGCGAGCGCGGCAAGGATGGGGGCGGCGAAGACCAGGAATGTAACGGCGGAGGAGATGGGATTGCCGGGAAGGCCGAACACCTTCACGGTGAGCGATCCCCCGCTTCGCGGGATTTCTGCGAAGACGAGAGGCTTTCCGGGTTGGATTTTTACGCCTGTGAAGTGGAATTTTGCACCGAGGCGGGCGAGTGCGGGTTCGACGAGATCGTATTTGCCGGCGGAGACTCCGCCGGAGATGAGGATCATGTCGGATTGCATGGCCTGGGCGAGCAAGGCATCGAGACTTTCGTCAGTGTCTGCCGCGGTGGACAAAACGACGGGATCACCACCAGTGCGGGCGACGAGGGCGGCGAGCATGGAGGCGTTGGAGTTGCGGATTTTGCCGGGGCCGGGAGTGGAGTCGACGGGAACGAGCTCATCGCCGGTGGTGAGGATTGCAACCCGAGGGCGCACGAATACTTTGAGAGTTGCATACCCGCAGGATGCAGCAAGAGCGATTTGGGCGGGAGAGAGCAGAGCACCCGGAGAGAGGAGTTGATCGCCGCGATGTGCCTGAGCACCCTGGGCGACGAGGTTGTCGCCGACAGCGATGGTGCGTGAGGCGGGCAGGCGAATGGCGTTGTTGGATTTTTCGATGTGTTCGAGCATGACGACACAATCGGCTCCAACGGGAACGGGTGCGCCGGTCATGATTTCCCATGCGGCGGCCGAGGGGACAGGACCCGCAGGAACTCCGCCGGCATGCGTGGAGCCGGCGACGGAAAGTTCGAGGTGCGCAGACGCTTCGACGGCGCGACATGCATAACCGTCGCGCGTTGACCGCGGAAAAGGTGGCTGATCATCGTCAGCGCGAATCGGTTCCGCGAGGATGCGCCCGGAAGCGGCAGCGAGTTCGACATGTTCCGTCGGAGGGCGAACCATTTGCGTGATGTTTCGCGCTCGTTCGGCGACGATTGCCGTTGCCTGTTCGTAAGTGGGGAGGTCGAAGGTCATGCGGCAATTGTAGTGAAAGGGAGAAAGGCAGGGATCAGGGAACAGGGACTAGGGAACAGGGACTAGGGACTAGACAGGAAGCCATCGCGGACACAAGGAAGCCATCGCGGACACAAGAAGAAGGGCGCGTCCGTATGAGGACGCGCCCTTCGAGTTTGTACGGTAAGCGGATTACTTTTTGGTGGCCTTGTAGGTGGAGTTGATCTTCTGACCGGCGGAGTCGAGGATGCCTTTAACATCGGCGGAGTACGGGCCAGTAGGATCGAGCTCGAGGTACTTCTGGTAGGCCTCGCCGCAGCCCGGAGGCAGAACGATGCGCTGGGTTTTGGGGTCAACGGTGGCCTTGGCGATCATCGATTGTCCCTTGAGGTAATAAGGAATCGGATCCTGGGGGTTGGCGGCGATGGCCTTGTCGGCGGCGGCGCCCTGCGCGTCAGTGTTGCCGACCTGCGAATAGATGACGGCTTCATTCTTGTAATAGAAGGCAGCCTTCGAGGGGTCGGCTTTGGCGGCAGCGTCGTAGGCCGCTGCGGCCTGGTCGGCTTTGTTGGTGCGGGCGTAGATTTCGCCGAGGCCGGCATTCACAAGGCCTTGAATATCGGGCCGAGGCTTTTTGGAAGCGGCATCGAGCTCGAGGGCCTTTTTGAAGGAGGTTTCGGCGTCGTCGTATTTCTTGAGTCCCATCTGTCCCTGACCGAGATATGCCCATAGGACGGACTCCTGAGGGCGGAGCTGGGTGTCTTTGGACATGATGGTGACGACGTCGGTGTACTTGGCTTCCTTGATCTCGTTTTCCTTGGTGGCGATATCGGCCTTGGAAGCGGAGGGGCCGAGCTGCTGGGCAGCGGTGGCGCGGGCTGTATCGGCATCGTGGATATCGGCACCGACAGCCTTGAGATCGGCGTTGAGGTTCTTGATAACGGAGTTAGCCTTGAGGGCCTCGGCGTTATGGGCTTTCATTTCCTCGAGCTGCTTGCGAGTTTCCTCGGGCAGGGTGTCGATGTACTCTTTGCGGGACATATCGTCATCGGCGACGGTGTCCTGGCCGACAACGATCTTGATGTTTTCGAACTTGTCGGCATCCTTGTCGGCAGGCATACCGGGGGTGCGATAGATCAGGGTGTAGGTTCCCGGAGGCGCGGAGCCGGTGTAGTCGCCATTGGCGTCAACGGGGAAAGAAGCAATTTCCTTCGTACCCTGATTGAGGCTCATGGTGCCGCCGGACTGTGCGGCGCCTGTAGGATTGGTGACTTTACCGTGAATTTTGCCGGTTGGCTGCACATTGGCAGGTGCGGGCGTCTGGGCCTGGACGCATAGGGGCATCGCGGCAAGTGCCAGCAGTCCAATCCAGAGCGAAATCGTGCGTTTCATGTTTTTCTCCTTGAGAGCTGGAGCGAGCCAGTGCGCCCGCGTGCTCGATCGAAAAATTGTGTCAGTCTCATTCATCGATAAATCAAAATCCACTGATCAGTTAGATGCGCTCGGGCGCTTGGCCTGCCGGGACGGAAACCGGGCGACGCATCCATAACCGAAGGAATAACTCTAGCAAAATGCTCCAGAAGAGTGACCGCTGCTCAGAGTTGCTATGGCAGTCAGTTCTCTCCTTGGCACGACCCAAGGTAAATCCAACGGACGCCTGAGCACAAGGCCGGGAGGATGAGGCTGCTCCGGCGATGGGCGGGCTGTCCGTTTTGAGAAGCGTGCTCCTCGATGGTAGTTTGCCTGCGGGATCGAGGTTTGTGGCCTGCGTCACACCCTAGAATATCGTCATGGCAATGACGATTCGACCAGCGGTGGCCGAGGATGTTCCGCAGATCCTTAGGTTTATTCGCGCTCTGGCGGAGTATGAGCGGGAGCCGGAAGCGGTGACGGCGACGGAGGCAGACCTGCTACGCGACGGTTTCGGGCCGAACCCCTACTATTGGTGCCTGATGGCGGAGGAGGAAGGCGTCCCGGCGGGGTTTGCGCTGTGCTTTTACAGCTACTCGACGTGGCTGGGCCGGCCGGGGGTGTACCTTGAGGATCTGTTTGTGCTGCCGACGTTCCGGGGGCTGGGGATCGGAAAGGCGCTGCTCAAGCGGGTGGCGGAGATCGCGGTGGAGAAGGATTGTCCGCGGCTGGGCTGGGAGGTTCTGGACTGGAACACGCCGGCGATCGAGTTCTACCGGGCGATGGGCGCGGAGTTTCTGGACACCTGGAGAAACGTGCGGGTGAGCGGTGAGCCGCTGAAAAGGCTGGGCGGCAGAACTGATGCATGCTCTCCCACCCATTCGCCCAAAAGCCGGCGAATGGATGGGGCACCCGATGGCGACCCGAGGAAAGAAGAAGCGGAGCAGGTGTAGTGAGGATTCGGGTAATTGGCGGAGGATTGGCGGGGCCGGAGGCTGCGCTGACGGCGGCGCGGCTGGGGTGCGGGGTGGATCTCTACGAGATGCGGGCCATGGTGGATGGGAAACCCCGGCTGACGCCGGCGCACCAGACGATCGAGTTCGGCGAACTGGTTTGTTCGAACTCGTTGAAGAGCGAGTCGCCGAATACGGCTCCCTGGCTGCTGAAGGAGGAGATGCGGCGGTGCGGGTCGGCTCTGCTGCGGATTGCGGATGAGACGGCGGTTCCGGCGGGACACGCGCTGGCGGTGGACCGCGTGGAGTTTTCGCGGAGGATTGCGGAGGCGATTGCGAATGAGCCGGGGATCCGGGTGATTCGCGAAGAGGTGACGAGCCTTGATGCGGGGGAGTACGCGTTGACGATTGTGGCGACGGGGCCCCTGACTTCGGACGCTCTGAGCAGCGAGATTTCGCGGATCACAGGGTCAGAGCATCTTGCGTTCTACGATTCGATTTCGCCGATTGTGGATGCGGAGTCGATTGACATGGAACGCGTCTACTTTGCAGCGCGGTGGGACAAGGGCACGGCGGATTACATCAATTGCCCGATGACGCGCGAGGAGTATGACCGCTTTTATGACGCGCTGGTGACGGCGGAGGCGGCGGAGAGCAAGGAGTGGGAGAAGTGCGATTATTTTGAGGGTTGCCTTCCGATTGAAGTGTTAGCGCGTCGCGGGCGGGATACGCTGCGGTTTGGGCCGATGAAGCCGGTGGGGCTGAGGGATCCGCGGACCGGCAAGACGCCGTGGGCGGTGGTGCAGCTGCGCAAGGAGAATCTACGCGCGGACAGTTATAACCTGGTGGGATTCCAGAATCATCTGAAGTGGGGGGAGCAGGCGCGTGTGCTGCGGCTGATTCCGGGACTGGAGAATGCGAAGTTTTTGCGATACGGGCAGATTCATCGCAACACGTATATCTGCGCGCCTGCTTTGCTGGACGAACTGTTGCGATTGAAGAAGGAGCCGCGGATTTTGTTCGCGGGACAGATCTCCGGCGTCGAGGGCTACACGGAATCGATTGCAGCGGGGATGCTGGCAGGGCTATATGCCGCGAAGCTCGCGCAGGGCGAGGAGCCCGCTCCGGCGCCGCGGGGGACGGCACTGGGATCGCTGGTGCACTTCATCACGCACGCTGATGCGAAAGACTTCCAGCCGGCGAATATCACGTTCGATCTGCTTTTGCCACTGGATGAAGAACTACGCCGGAAGGTGCGGGACAAGAAAGAGCGGAAACGGATGCAGTGCGAGCGAGCGCTTGCGGAATTCGATGGGTGGTGGGCCAAGTGGGCGATGGCTGTCCGGAACTAGAGAAGTGGAAGATGGGCTAAGTTCAGCCCTCCGCAGAATGAAGGTCATGTAATCTCATTTTGCGGATCTTTCAGAATGAAACGTCGAACACCATTCAAATACCTGTTCTACATTTTGCGAGGCTTTACGCTGGTCTCGCTTATCGCGACTGTTGTTCCTGCGCAGCAGGCGTATCAGACGCTTCTGGTGGGCGTGGACCGTCGCAGCGTGACCAGCCTTAATGGTGAGTGGCACTATCTCGTCGATCAGGCTCCTGCGCGCGCCCTTTACGCGGCCAATGGTGCAATCAATGACAAGAGCTATGCGCTGAACGAACACCCAAACATTACCGGGCGCCATAACCAGGAGTACGATTTCGCCACCGCGCCGACCATACAAGTACCTGGCGACTGGAACACGCAAGTGCCCCAGCTCTTCAACTATGAGGGCGTGCTCTGGTACCAGCGTGATTTCAATTTCGAGCCGCGGGCCGATACACGGACGTTTCTTCACGTGGGCGCCGCCAACTATCGCTCGCACGTGTGGGTAAACCAGAAGCGAGTTTGCGATCACGAGGGTGGTTACACTCCATTCGATTGCGAGGTGACCGCGGTTCTCCACTCAGGCTCCAATTTTGTTGTGATCGCTGTGGATGCCACGCGCCTTCAGGATGGGATTCCCTCGGTCGGCTTCGACTGGTTCAATTACGGAGGCCTTACTCGCGACGTCTCTCTGGTCAGTGTCCCCAACCAGTTCATTGATGACTACGACGTTCACCTTGCGCACGGCCCTCAATTCAATCCAGAGAACGCGGAGATCACGGGGTACGTTCACGTTCTTGGCGCGAATGCAGGCACCGCAGTTACGATCAGAATCGCAGAAGCTTCAGCCGAAGCGACGGTGTCGACCGATGCCACCGGCACGGCACGCTTCTCGCTCAAGCCTGCTCATCTGACGTTCTGGTCGCCTGACTCGCCGAAGCTCTACGAGGTCAAGATGATTTCGGGGGCAGACAGCCTGAGCGACAACATTGGTTTCCGCGACATCCGCGTGGATGGCACGCGCATTCTCCTGAACGGCAAGGCCATCTTTCTTCAAGGCGCAAATGTGCATGCCGAGGCGCCGATCCGTGGAGGACGCGCCTATACAGACGAGGACGCCGCTATTCTTTTCGGATGGCTCAAGGATCTCCATGCGAATTTTGTCCGGCTGGCTCATTACCCGCACGATGAGCGCATGGTTCGCGAGGCGGACCGGGATGGATTGCTGGTCTGGTCGGAGATACCGAACTGGCAGAACATCTCTTTCGACAAGCCTGAGGTCTACCAGAAGGCCACAACGATGCTAGGCGAGATGATTCGCCGCGATCGAAACAAGGCCTCCGTTATTCTCTGGTCGGTTTCGAATGAGACGCCGAACAACGCGGCGCGCACAAAGTTCCTTACCGATCTGGCGAACAACGCGCGGCAGCTCGATTCAACACGCCTGATTACGTCGGCCATCATTGGACCGGAGATCAAGAACAGGGAAGCGGTTAACAACGATCCTCTTTGCGATGCTCTCGACGTCATCGGCCAAAACGAATATGTGGGCTGGTACACGCTGACACCGGACGAGGCCGACGGCATCCGATGGACGTTTCCACAGAAACCGGTGATCATGAGCGAATTTGGCGCAGAAGCCAAAGCGGGCAATCACGGTGCGGTTAACCAGCGGTGGACTGAGGAGCAACAGGCGTATGTATTGCAGCATCAGTTCGCGATGCTGCGCAACATTCCCCAGCTGCGCGGAGTTGCACCGTGGATTCTGATGGATTTTCGTTCTCCGACGCGGAATATCCCCAAACTGCAGGATGGATACAACCGCAAGGGTCTTGTCGCGGAGGACGGCACAAAAAAGCAGGCCTTCTCCCTGGTGAAGAAGGCCTACTCGGAGCACTCAGTTGGCAATTCACAATGAGAAGAGCTGTTCGTTCCCGCTCTGCTCTCCGTACGATGCCGCAAACTACTTCGCCACATTGACCGCTGGAGGCTTCCAGGTGCCGTCGATGATCGATGGAGGTGTCTCGCTCGGGTAATAGAGGCGCAACATTGGCGAAAACTTTGCCTTGGGCGCGGGCAGCCAGTTGGCTTCCCGGGCTTTGCCAGGCGACTCAGCCTGCAGGTAGAGATCGACCGAGCCATCGGGGTTGGTGATGAACTTATTGCGGGAACTGAGCGTGTAGCGATTGAGCGGGTTGGGAACGAAGAAGAAGTCCTTGTCATACATCGTCAGGGACCAGAAACCCTTGGCGGGCGGCATCTGGCCTTTGTCGAAGTGGAGGACATACTTCTTCGAGGATGCATCCATATCATTGCCTTCTCCATCCTTCACCCCGGTTGGGTAGACGGCGTCCTGGGGACGGTTCGCGCCCAAGCCAATTGCAGTGATCATGGCGCGCTGAAGATAGTCCGTTCCGTAGGTGCCCGCTTCTGTGGTGTAGGCCCATCCGTTGGTTTTGGGCGTATCTTCGAATTTCTTCATGATCTTCAATTGAGCAGCCTTGGGAACTGCCTTGATAGCTTCCTTGTCGAATGCATCCAGCTTGCTGGAATCGAAATCCTGCCCAGGGACGAGGCCGATTTTTGCCATGCGGGCAACGAGGGGTGCGTCGGCAGCTGAGGGCGGATTGGTCTTCATCAGCAACGCCAGGTAGTTGAAGTAATCATGAATGTCCATGCGATCCACGAGATCGCGGACCGCTGTTTTCATGTCCAGCGAGTCGTCGACGGTATTGGGGAGCGGTGTGTACGGCTTTCCATACGAACTCAGCGGCACGAGTATGAACTTGTCCTGGAGGGCATGAACGGCCTTGTAATCCTCTGGCGTGCCTGTGCAGTAGATGCGACCGAGCAACCATACCAATCCGGTGGGAGACTTCAACTCTTTCACTCCGCTTGGCAGGGTTCCTGACCAGCCCGGCCCCGTGATGGCATAGGTAGCAGCTTTCCCTCCGGTGGTGCGAGTACCCGGAACCTCGAAGACGTCGGTCCAGCCATCGAGGAAGGGCAGCAGGAAGTAGCGATTGCCCATGTCGGGGACGCTGAGCACCCATGGTTCTTTGGATACATCGAGCCAGGTCATCGTGTAGAGGGTGTCGGCGTTCGGCGCTGTGACTGCGTGATTGTCCACCGCTGGGTAAGAGCGCAGCCTGATCATTTGCCCCATCGGCGCGGTGGCCTCGCCGGCACGGCGACGTTGGTGAAGCGCTTCCGGGTCATATCCATTGTGACCAGCGAATAGCCGTAGATATAGGCGTCTGTCGCGATGCCTATACCATCCTCGGCTGATGGACCTGAACTGCTCTTACAAGATGTGAAACAGATCGTGAGTGCCAGGCAATGCATGCCACAGCTAGACTGCGGGAGCATCGTCTCATTCCCGTTCCTCTTTTGGCGTTGACATACGCCACACTTCTTTGGAAAGGCTGTTGGTGAGATTGCCAATTCCGCACAGAGTTCGTGTAACTGGCAACTTTCGAATCGCGTGAGTGGTTTTGCTAATCAGGCTCGGGCTTAAGTCTGAGTTGGTGTCCACTTACGCATAAACTGTGGGCGTATGCCGGCCACGCAGATTGCAAACACACTTCTGCCGGGATTTCGATTCGTTCCGCAATCCCGGCCACAATTGGAATGCTGATAGTTATGGCGAACCGAAGAGTAGCCCGGCTGGGTCAATCGTTAAGGCAGAATGATCAACTCCGGCTTGCTGCCGCCGCTCATACCGTAGGGCGCACCGGAATAGAATGCGCCGGCGTCGTACTTGTAGCATCCGGGCGTATCGGCCTTGACGGTCACCGACTTCTTACCGCCTCCCATGATGGGATCATCGGGAGTGAAGGGCGAATCAGTTCCGAAAGAAATCATGAATCCGGTGTTCTTGCTCTTGGACTTCCAGGTGACATCTGTGCCCACCTTGACGCAGAAGAACTGATTGTTTTTGGCGTTGGGAATTTCAGGCTTGACGTTGGAAGAATTTCCCGATTTTGTGACATCGACGATACAAGGCGAAGAACTGGAGCCGCATGTATTGGCCTCATTACAGAGGCTGGCCGGCTGCGGTTCATCACAGATGTACTTACTTTTCTTCTGGGCATGCGCCGTTATCCCGGACAACGCCAGAGACAAAAGAGCGGAAACGCTCAACAACCTCTTTATTCGATTCACAGGTCGCACCTTTCGAAACCTCCAGGGCATGGGAGAGACCTGCGGCAGCTGCACAGATCTCCGGGTTGTCTATCGGGATAAGTCACCGCAAGCTGCCCCGCACGAGCACCGGCCTCAGCAACCGCAAACAGTTATTTGAACCGAGCAGGAGCGCTGGGAAGCTAGTTATCCGCGGAGCCTTTCCAGTCGAGGATGTCTCCCAGTCTCCAGGCATTCTGATTCAGTTCCCATTGCAGTTCGCCCTTACTGTCGATGGCAAGCTGAGTTGCCGGAAGGAGCGTGCCGTCGCTCTTGCTCTTGTCCTGGTCGTTCAGGTTGATTTCACCCGCGGTGAGATTGAAGGACTGCGTCTGGCTATCCGTGTAGGCTTCTCCAAACCGGATCTGGCGATTGGTAATGAAGCGGATCTTTCGCCCGGTCGGAGTGGGAACCATCCTTATGAAGGAAACGTCGTAGCCGAGCGTTCCCGTGATCTGGATTCTTCCGACAGCCTTCATTTTCTCGAGAGCGTTCACGAGACCCTGGTTTTGGCCACCTTTGAAGGCGTCCACGAGGATCTGCTTGTCGGCGGGGGTCGAATACTCGTAGATGGTGAGGGTGATTCCGATGTTTTGGCCTAGCTGGGTGCTTGTGCCCCATGCGGTTGCATCAATGGTTTCGTACTTCTCGCGTGCCTGAATGGAAACAGCGCACGCGGCGACGACGACCGCGGCAACTACGGCAGCCATGAGCTGCTTGAACGTGATCTTCAATTCGTCCTCCATTTCTCTCGCTGCAGGAGCTGAGATCCTGCAAACAAAGAGGAAATGATCTTTCAACCAGTAGCGTAGGCACGGGGTAAAACACGTGCAACTATCAGTTATGCCAGTCATGTTCCGATATTTCTAGTCAGGCTTGCAGCTTCAGCAGTGAGGTTTCTGCCGGGAACCAAGCCGTCGGTATCCCCGTGAGCAAGGGAACTCCAAAGGTAGTTTTAGCGTATATCGTGGTACATTGGGCTTCCCAGAAAGGGATCGTATGCGCGCCTTCTCCGCCGCAGATGCGGTTTCCCCAGCGATCAACCGTACCCGCGAGTTTTTGTTCGCCCCGCCATTCCGGTGGACGACGTTTCTGAAGCTGTGCCTTGTTGCGGCGGTTACCGAAGGAATCGGATCGAATCTGCAATCGAACGGTAGCAAGAACCATGCGCAAGGCGGCTCACCGGGGACCCTGCCTTTTCACTTTTCGCCGGCGATGATTGCAGCGATCGTGGCTATGTCGCTTCTGCTGATCTTCCTGGGGCTGGTGATTGCTTACTTTGTGACTCGTCTTCGCTTTGCCTATTTTCACTGCCTGGTGTCGAACACGAGGCTGATCAGGCCGGGGTGGGAGATGTACCGGCCACAGGCAATCCGATTCTTCCAGATGAATATCGTTGTGGGGCTATGTTTCCTGCTGATGGTGGGATTGATGGTGGCGCCCTTCATTCCCGGGCTTGTGCGGTTTTTCCGGGAGCTGCAGGCGACCGGGCACCCGAACATCGGCTTGTTGCTCTCATTCGCGCTGCCGCTGATTCCAATTTTTATGCTGGTCGTTCTGGTGGCCATTCTGCTGGATATCGTTCTGCGCGACTGGATGCTGCCGCACTACGCGCTGGATGACGCTACGGCCGGGGAGGCGTGGGCCGCGGTATGGGAGCGGGTGACGGATGAGAAGGGGTCCTTCCTTGCATATATTTTGCTGCGCATGGTTCTTCCGATCATCGCGGTGATGGCCCTTTTCATGATTTTGCTGATTCCAGGCCTGGTTTTGCTAGGGAGCGTGGCGGCTGCCGAGTACGCGATCCACACGGCATTCGCAAGTGACTCGGGCGCGATGTCGGCGATTGGCGCACTGCTCGAGGTGTTCATCGGGGCAGTGGCGGTGGGATTTGCGATCGTGATCGGAATCAGTATCGGCGGGCCGCTAAGCACAGGGGTACGCGAGTACGCACTGACATTCTATGGGAGCCGGTACCAGAAACTGGGCGACATGATGTTTCCGACGGCGCCTCCCTTGCAGCCGGGATCATTGACAGGCGCGCCGGCGGACTGAACGAGTTAGAAATGCGTTTGTTTTGGTGTCAGACGCGGGTGTTGTGATTGGCCCATGCGTGTTGCAACATGTCGGCTGCTTTTTTGACCGGCACCGGGCGCCGCTTTCTCTGATCCTGATAGACGGCCCATGCGGCGACAAACGCAGAGAATCCAAGAACGTAAAGCGACCAGCGGAACATTCTGAGTTTTCCTCCGTATTGCTGAACTTGGATGCAGGGGTCCGGCCGGAAGATGCAGGACGGAAGAGCCGCAAATGAGGTCGTAATTCCGATCAACGATGAATGTGTCTCCGTGCAGGAGAGACGGATGTTGGCATCGTTGCGATTGTGCCGGTGTTCTGACGGCGCAGGACTTCTGGCGGTTCTTCCCGATGAACAATTTTGCAGTCTGCGGTGTCAAAGAGGTGTAGTGGTTTCTCGCGATCCTCCGGGGCGCCAGTTGGTTATGCGAGAGAAATGCGTCAGGTAAGGGGGTGTTAGCCTGAACCTGGGAGTTTTTGCGATGCGGTGGATGGGTTGTGCAGTCTGTGTAGCGGCTTTGCTGAGCGCGGGATTGCGTGCTGAGGCGCAGCAACAAGCGCCAGCAAAGAAGGCTACTCCGATGATGGTCACGACCGGTTCACCCACGAAGGCGGGCACGCCGACTACTACGGCTACGCCCACTGCGACGAAGGAGAAGCCGCTGCTGCTGCCGGATGCCTTTGCCGGATGGGTCGCGACGGAAAAGCCTAAGGCAGTTACGGATCCAGCGGAGCTGGACAGCGCCAACGTTGCGGCGCTCAAGGAATACGGGTGCACGGGCGGGCTGGTCGCGGACTACAAGCGATCGGGAGAGACGCTGAGCGTGAAGGCGATGAGCTTTCACGACGTGAGCGGAGCGTACGGAGCCTACTCCTTCTACCGGCAGAACGGATGGCCGAAGGCGGATATCGGAACCGGAGCCACATCCAACAAAAATCGCGTGATCTTCTGGAAGGGAAACACGGTCGTCGATGCGACCTTTTCGCAGGTCGGTCCGATGTCGGCGGCGGAGTTGAGAGAGCTGGCGAAGGATTTGCCGACTCCGGAGGGCAACCGGGCGCTGCAGCCGCCAATTCTTGCCGCGCTGCCGCAGAACTCGATGGACAAGCAGACCATGCACTACGCCGAAGGGCCCGCCGGATATGCGGGCTCAGGTGGAGTGCTCCCGCCGGGGCTGGTGCGGTTTGACGAAGATGCGGAGGCAGTGACGGCAAACTATTCTCTGACATCTGGACCGGCGACGCTGACGCTGATCGACTATCCCACGCCACAGATGGCCGAGGCGCAGGTGAAACAGATCCGCGACTATATCAAGGCGGGGAACAAGGCCCAGCCTCCGTTTACCAAGCCGCTCGAGGATTCAGACCAAGTGTCACTCGAGGTGACACGGAGCGGGCCGATTGTGGCGCTGGTGAGCGGAGATGCCATTCCGGACGAGAGCCATAAGCTGCTGGCGCAGGTGCATTACTCGGCAGACCTGACCTCGATGCCGCAGGGGCACGACTCGGAAATAATAAAGACAAGCCGATTTCTGATGGGCATTGCCTCGCTGGTGATCATCGGCTGCAGCGCTGCGATTCTGCTGGGTTTCTTTCTCGGAGGCGGAAGGGCGCTCTATCGCATGGCTCGCGGCAAGCCGGTGTCTTCAGTGTATGAGGCTGAGTTCATACGGCTGCATCTTGAAGATTGACCGAGCGCAACAACCGTCGTGAGTGCATTCGAAGGGTAAATAGGGCCCTTTTTCCTGTGGAAAAAGGGATATAAACGGGCGAAAACACCTAAAAAAACAGGGATTAAGGGGAATTAAAAAGGCGAATACCCGGCGAAGATCCAGCGAGGGCTCCAAGAACTATATGAGCTGCAAATCCAAGAAAATAAGATAGATAAAACGCACCGGATTTATTCTTGACACCCGGTTTCCCCGCCCCTAACATGCAGCCAGAAAGTTCTGATGGTTTTGCCTCCGTTGGAACTATTCTCCCTGAGGAAGGAGCTGCCCTGTTGCCGGGCGGCTCTTTCCGTTTCTGCGCCTGTTTCCCGGGCAGGGTAGAGACCGGAGCGAAAGGGTGAGCGCACAAGCTCGTCACCGTCCGCAGATTACTCACAACAATTCACTTCCCTGGCCGAGGAGCTGTGTGGGAGGCTCGACTCGTCGACGCGGCGGGACCGCGACTGGAACGCGAGGAGGCCGGATGCGGAAGAGATTTGAGCAGCGGAGGTGGTTGGGATTCGGGTTTGCTGTTTTCTGGTTGACGACAGCTGCCGGGCTTGACGCGCAGGAGCAGACATTCTCTCTGGCGGATGCTTCCGGGCTCACGGCGCACAATGTGAAATTCGAGCCGGTGAGCTACCTGGGTCGCAAGGCGGTTCGCATGACTACGGTGTCCGGGGGAGACGAAGCGGGGTTCGCGCTGATGCCTGCAACTGACTTTCAAGATGGGACGATCGAAGTGGATCTGGCGGTGAAGATATTGACGCCGCCGGGAGTGCGGATGCCGGGATTCACAGGGGTGGTATTTCGAGCCAAGCCGGATGGGTCGGCATACGAGGTGTTTTACCTGAGGCCGAAAAATGCGCTGGCAGAGAACCAGTCGATGCGCAACCACGCGGTGCAGTACTGCTCGGAACCCGGATACGGGTGGTACAAGCTGCGGCGGGAGTGGCCTTCAGTGTACGAGAGCTACGCGGAGATCGAGCCGGAGAAGTGGACCCATTTAAAGGTCGAAGTGGCGGGACGGGTGGCGCGCGTGTTTCTAAATGGTTCGTCGAAGCCGACCCTGGTGGTTGATGGATTGAAGGGTTCGAATTTGCGGGGTGCGATCGGGCTGTGGGGCTACGCCAGTGAGGAGTCTTACTTTTCGAATCTGCGAATCACGCCGGCGACGCCACTGCCGATCAAGAATGGGTCGGATGGGAGCGGCACGTGGGACGTGAAGATCGGAACGGATGCCATCGGATTTGAGACGTCGCTCTCGCTGACGCGGGACGGGAACAAGCTGAGCGGGACGGTGGGAACTATCGAGTCGGGTAAGACGGTTCCGGTGACGGGCACGTGGCGGGACGGCTATGTGGAGCTGTCGTTTCCATTTGATTGGCCGGAGGGGATGAACGATGGCGCGCCGGGTCCCACGAAAGCGTTTATGGATGGGTGGATCGATGGAGACGGCGCGAAGGGGCGTGTTCGCGTAGACGGACGGGCCGATGGGATGTGGACGGCGACGCGGAAGACGGAGAATGCGAAAGCTAATTGAGAGTGTGAATCAGGAACCGGGGGCAATTCCCTGCTGGGCTGCATCGGGTAAGGGATCCGACCAGGTGTAGCCGCAGGACTCGCAGAGCCAGTTGTTCGAGGGCTCGACGGACTCGAGGGTGGGGTCGGGGGATTTGCATCTGGGGCAGGCGGGGAGTTCGTAGGCTGGTTCTGCATCTTCTTCCTTCAACTGATCGAGGATGTCTTGAGGGATCGGTTGGAGGAGGATGTTCTGGGCCTGCTCGAGCTGGTCGGCAGCGACGTTGAGCTGGATATCGCCCACACCCAATTCGAGCCACGGGACAACGGAGCGCGAGCCGGGACGCTGAATCCAGGAATCAATGCCAGCTCGCCGAAGCATTTCGCCTCGTGCAGCTGCTTCGTCGAGCGACTCGCATCGACATAGGGCAACCTTCCAGGTGTAGTCGATGGGCTCGTCAGACAGGTCGAGATTCCGATCCGCAGCGGTGTCCTGTTCCTTCTCCCATCGGACAAATGCCCCATTGTTCGACGGAAGGCGCGAGGAGGTTTGTGATGGCTCCTCCGACAAGCCGCGTTTTTTGATTTCGTCGCGGAGGATCTGCTGGGCGCTGGGGATGAGGTCATTGATCTGATCAGCGAGTTGCTGGATCTCGATGTCACCCATTTCGCCGTAGAGCGCCGTGAGGCGGCGCCATTCTTCGATGGGGTCTTGCGGCATGGGGAGAAGTATAGCGTTCGAGGGGATCTGGATCTGGGGAAAAGCAGATCCTTCGCTTATCACCCCCGAACTTAAGAAAACGTTCGGGGGCCCTTGCGCTCAGGATGACAGCTTGTTTGCAGAATTGTCGGAGGGCGGAGAGAACCCGCTCATCGCGATGAAGCCGCGATGAACGGGCACACGTATCCCGGATCTGAATCTGGATCTTCATTTCGGACCTCAGACACCAGTCGGTCTCAGACACCAGTCCTAGAAAGCAGATCCTTCGCTTACCACCCCCGAACTTAAGAAAACGTTCGGGGCCCCTTGCGCTCAGGATGACAGCTTGTTCGATTGGAGGCAGACCCGCTCATGGATGAAGCCCGGTCGGACACGATCCGGATTGTCGGGACATGGAGCAGACACCCGCTCAGATCGCGATGAAGCCGCGATGAACGGGGCCCCTTCGCGGATGACGGTGGCTGAAAAGTTGAGGTTAGTGAAAGGTGTTCCAGCCGATGTCGGCGAGCATGGCTCGGCCTACCACCAGGGCGGTGACGATGAGGGCGGCGAGGACGCAGGTCCAGAAGCCCATGCGGCTGAAAGGAATGAAGAGGATGTTCTGTTGGCCAGTAAGGTTGATGCCTGCCTGATCCGGCAGGAGGGCCTGGACAGCCACTGCAATCAGAAAACCCGCAGCCCAGACGAGGGCGATTCTGAATGAGAGCTGAAGGGTGATGTTCATCATCGGGTCGAATGCTCCTCTCTCTGGGCCAAAACACTTCTCGGCGACCGGCGGACGGTCTAGTGAAGGGACGCGGCGCGCATTAGATTGGCTGCCTCCCTGGTTGGCTTTACCGAACAACCGCACAACGATACAATCGAAGAGGAGCTTCGAAAGCGGCGCCTGAAGTGTGCCCTTGGGAAGCTTCCCTCCATATTGGCCGACGTAGCTCAGTTGGTAGAGCAGCTGATTCGTAATCAGCAGGTCATCGGTTCAAGTCCGATCGTCGGCTCCATTCCGCTGAATTCGCATGAATCTGCTTACATGGTTAGACACCGTGGAGAGTTTGTGCGGGCAATTGGATTCTGGCCGTGCCTGAAGGCCCAAAACCCAACTCTGGGGTATTCAGCGGCCTGAAGGCCGCTGCTCCCTCCGATTTAAAAGGCCGGCTCAAGGGAGCCGGCCTCTGTGCTGGTGCGGGTGAAGGCCCTCAGGATTTGGGCACGATGACGATCGTGATGGACTGCGCGGGGAAGTTGGCTGAAAGGGTGCTGGTGGTGCTTCCGGCTGTTGGCGCGGTGATGGAGAGATTGGGTTGAGACACGATGGCCTGCAGGTTGGCATTGCTGTAGAGCCAGGACTGCGCGGGGCCAGCGGCGGTGAAATTGGCGAGGTTCATGGTGGTGGTTAGATCGCCGTAGGTCTTGTTGATGACGACCACGGTGAGCATGTTGTCTTTGGAGCGAAGGGCGGCGTACACGGAGAGCTTGCCCTGGTCGGCGCTGGTGGAGGTGATGGCCTGATCGCCGAACTGCGCGCCGGCGCTATCGTAGTTGCGAAAGACTTCGAAGGCCATGAGGCCGGGGAGTTGCGTGGCTGGATCGGGTGCGCCCCAGAGCGTGCCGATATCGAGGCCTTCGCGACCGAAGATGCCGAGGATGTCGGCCTGGGCGAGGGCGCCATTGATGTTTTCCTGCCCGCCCCAGTTGTACTCGGTGATCGCAAGTTTAGTGCCCGGATAGTCGTTGGCCGCCCACTGCTTCATCATGGGAATGACTCTGGGGGCCTGAAGCGGCGTATTGCAGTTGGCGGTGTAGTTCGAATCGGTGACGTAGTTGGGTTGCGGGAAGTTGGGATCGGTGTAAGCCGGATCCCAGAAGACGCGCGTCGAGTTGAGGCGGGCCTGCTGCGCCTGAGTGTCGCCTGCAGTGCTGAACGCGAGATTGTTTGCAGCGAAGTAAGTGTGGAGATCGAGGTAGTCGAGCAAACGAACGCCGTGAGCTTTTTCGTAGGCGGCGAATTGCTGGAGGTAGTACTCGATCAGCGGAACGCCGCCATGAGCCTGGCGATCAGTGGGATTGCTCCAGGGCTCCCAGCAGGGTGAGCCGTTTCCCCAGCCGCTTTCGATGTCCTTCTTTGAATAGAAGTAGGACCACCAGAAGTCGAGGACCGGACCGCTGACTTCGGCGGTGGGATCGGCTGCCTTAATGGCTGCGGCATGCGCTATGCCGTTGTTGGTGACTTCGTCGTAGGTGAAGGGCGCGGGATGCACGTCGCGATGCACGGCATCCCACCAGCTTGGTTCGTTGTCGAGGTCGTAGACGGCGACGCCACCGCTGGCGGCGTTGCCAAATTTGCCGACGAGGTATTTGACCCAGTTGCTGGTCCAGGTTGCATCGACCGAGGTGCTGGTGTCAGTGGACGCAACGCCGGTGATGTTGCAGCCGTTGGAATTTGTACAACCGCTGACGCCTTGCGGATATACGCCATTGCCGCAGGTGTGTCCGTACGGATCGAAGGCTGCCTGGTTGGGGTAGGCTGTCTTGGGAAAGCTGCAGGAGGTTCCGTCTTTGGCTACCCAGCCGTTGACTGGAACTGTACCGATGGTCCTTGCGCCGATCGCCTGATCGGCCTTGATCTGGGCGTTGAAAGCGCCGGTGTCCTGTTGCCCGGTGGCGCCGGTGTTGTTCTCGAAATACCAGTCGCTGGCGGAGTTGGTGACATCGAGCTGGTAGTTGTAGCGCGAGGTTGCGTCGCCGCCCCAGCGATCGATGGTGATGTGGCCGTTTTTGGCGGCGGTTCCGGCAAGCTGGAATGCGTTCATACCGTAGATGTATGGGTTGATGGCGTGGGTGATGGTTCCGGCATCGACGGTGAGGGACGGGCCGTTGGAAGGAGAGGGCTGCGCGAGGGCGACAGCGACGCTGCCGGTAACGGTGGAATCGGCTGCGCTGGTCGCGGTGACGGTGACGGTGGAGGGAGCTGGATAGGGGGTGTTGTAGAGGCCGGTTGCGGTGATCGTACCGGGGTTCAACGGACTACCAGAAGGCGCCGCGACGGACCATGTAACGTTGCCAGTGACTCCAGTGGGTAACGCGGCACTGAATTGGACCTGGGTTCCGATGACGGCTGTGTTTGGGGTGACGGTGATGGAGGGTGAGGTGTATGCAGCCGTAATTGTGGCGCTGGTGTTCATTGTGACTTTGCAGGTTACGGTTGTCGCTGAGGTGCAGCCGGTCCACGAGGTGAATGTGTGCGAGCCTGCGTTGGCTGGAGCAGTGATGGTGACGGAAGCTCCGGAGTTATACGTGCGCGTGAAAGATGCGCTGCCGTTTGCTGAGCCGCTCACGTCTGCGGGAGCAACGGTCATGGTGACGCCGCTGGCTGGATTGGTGGTGTTGACGGTAAGCGTGTAGGTCGTGGTGGGAGGTGGGGTCGTCGAGGTCGAGCCGCCACCGCCTCCACCGCAGGCCGTCAATAACGCTGCCAAAGTCACAGAGGCCCAAAGCGCAGCATGGTGCCGCAAGTTCTTCATTTCAGTTCTCCCAAGGAGCCGGATTCTTCGATCCTTCGCGGTGTGGCAACGAACGATCTCGGGTGCAGGAACACACAGCATCCTTCCACCGCTCGAAAAGCGATTTATGACTCATTTTCTGGTTGCGAAAGTCGAGGAAATCATACTCCAGTTGAGGCGGTATGGGCTCGCAGGGAGAAAGGGGCCAGGTGACTTTAGCCCGGCGCGCCTACCTACTGATGGATGGCGGCAGGATTGACATTGGGAGGATCGGCGAGGAGGTATTCGCTACACCGCGTCCTGGCTGAGCAATATCCGGATTTCCGCCTCGAATTGGTTTTGAAGGCCATGAAGGCGCGAGAGGAGCTCCGCCGCTTCTGAGGTTCGGCCTTCAGATTGGAAGGTAAGAATCTCGGTTCCGCAAGCGTGAAGATTTTCGTGAAGCTGATCGAGCTTGTCGAGGAGCGGACCCCAGCCGGTGGAGGAGAGGGTTTCGGTGTAGGTCCAAGCGCCAAAGCGGCATTGGGCAGAGTCGACTGAGGGAGCGACACGGCGTTTGTTGTGAAGGAAAGCTTCGATCGCGCTGACCCATATGCTGTGTTCCGCAGCGGCGTAAAGCAGCGGCCGGTCTCCCGCAGCGAGAGGAGCCACTCCGACCCATCGTGGGTCCGGCTTCCATGATTCCAGCCAAGCGGGGAGCTGTTCGGGGGGCATGGGTTTGGCAATGCCGAATCCCTGGGCGACCCTGCAGCCAAGCCGGAGGAGCAACAATCCCTGTTCGAGGGTTTCGACACCCTCGGCCACTGTTTTTCGGCGAAACGCTGAAGCGAGGCCGAGCATTCCTTCGACAATTGTCAGGTCTTCCGGATCGTCGAGCATGTCCCGGACGAAGGTCTGATCGATCTTAAGCACGTCAACGGGGAGGCGTTTCAGATGGGCGAATGAAGAGTAGCCGGTTCCGAAGTCATCGAGCGCGAAGGAGACGCCGAGTTTGCCGCAGGCGTGGATAACCTGCGAGACCTGGGCGATGTCGGGAAGGGCGGAGCTCTCAAGGACTTCGATTTCGAGATTCGAAGGATGAATACGGGGATGGGCTCTGAGAATGGTGTCAAGACGCGAAGCGAAATCGAGCTGCTGGATCTGTTGCACGGAAATGTTGACGCTGACGGGAAACTCGAGACCGGCCTGATGCCATATTTCCATCTGCGAAAGGGCGGTTTCGATCACCCATTCTCCGATCTCAATTGCTTGAGGATGACCTTCGACGATGGGCAGGAATTTAGAAGGAGGGAGGAGGCCTTGTTGCGGGTGTTGCCAGCGGATCAGGGCTTCCGCTCCTTCGATGGTGCCGGTGGCCATGTTCATCTTGGGCTGGTAATGGAGGAGAAATTCTTTGCGGACGAGAGCGCGGCGGATCCGCTCGAGGTCTTCATGGTGGCCGCGGACAGAGATATCACCGCTGGAGTCAAAGATGTGATACCGGCCTTTGCCTTCGATCTTGGATTGATAGAGGGCCTGGCCGGCCTGACGCAGGAGCTGGTCCGGATCAACTTCCTCAGCCTGGGGATAGAAGGCGATCCCGGCGCTGGCAGAAAGGGTGACGATAACGTCTCCGATGAAGATTGGCTCGTCGGCCGTCTTGAGCAGATGTCTGACGGTGTGAAGGCTCTCGTCGGGATTATCGAGTTCGTGAAGTACAACGATGAATTCATCGCCGCCCAGACGGGCGATGGTGTCATTCTCACGAATGGCGAGTTTCATGCGGTGTGCAAAGGTGGTGAGGAGCTGATCGCCGATGGCGTGACCGTGCCGGTCATTCACGCCTCGAAAGTTGTCGAGATCGAGGCAGACTACAGCGAGCAGGTTACCCCTGCGATTGGTCTGGGCCATGGCCTGATGAAGGCGATCGCGGAGAAGCGCGCGGTTGGGGAGCCCGGTAAGGAGATCGTAGTGTGCGATCCGCTTAAGGGCCTGCTCGTGTTCTTTCGCTGGTGTGATGTCGGAGAAGAGCGCGACATAGCGATCCGTATTGCCGAACCTGTCGTGGACGGCGGTAATGGTGAGCATCTCGGCGAAGATGCGGCCGCTTTTGGCGCGATTCCAGATTTCGCCGCACCAGCGGCCGGTTTCGATGAGATCGTGCCACATGTTGTCATAGAACTCTTTGCTGTGGCGGCCAGAGCGGAGAAGGCTTGTTTTGCGGCCCATGGCTTCGTCACGGGTGTAGCCGGTGATCTGAGTGAAGGCGTCGTTCACCTCGAGGATGGTTCCTGAGGGATCGGAGATGACGATGCCCTCAGAGGCGTGGGTGAAGACGCTGGCGGCGAGCTGAAGGCGGCCTTCCGACTGCTTGCGGGCAGTGATCTCCTCAGTGAAGATGACGATGCCACCTATCACGCCGGTTCCCGTTAACCAGGGGCGGACTTCCCAACGGAGCCACTGGACCGAGCCGTCAGCGCGCTCGAAAGAGTCTTCCTCGTTTTTCAGGGTTTCTCCTCCGAGGGCGCGTCGATGGATGGCAATCCAGCGTGGAGGGATATCGGGGAAGACTTCGTAGTGCGAGAGGCCCGAGATGTTGCGTCCTTGGAGGTGGAAACTTTCGATCCAGCGGCGGCTGGCTGCGATGTAGCGCATGTTCCGATCGAGCATGGCGAGGGCGGCGGGAGCATGCTGGATGAAGAGTTCCAGGAGCTCTTCGTTCTGGCGGAGGTCGGCTTCGACGCGCTTTCGATCGGTGATGTCCTGGATGGTGCCGCGCATGTGAACAGGGCGGCCGGAGGAATCGAGGTCGAAGCGGCCGCGGCCGTGGACCCAACGCTGGCTCCTGTCGGCGACGCGAATAATGCGGTATTCCTTGTCAAATCCGAATGAAATTCGACGGCACCTGCAAAATGGGAACTCATCATCTCGCGATCTTCGGGATGAACGATGGTGAGCCATCCCTCCAGGTTGCGCGGGTAGGACGATCCAATTCCGAAGATTTCATCCAGGACGCCCGAAGAGGTCCAGAGCATTGTTTTGAGGTCAAGGACGTAGGAGCCGAGACCGGCGATGCGTTGAGACTCCTGCAGCGACCATGCGAGTTCGCGAAGAGTGTGCTCGGGATCTGTTCTCTCGAGTGGATCCATCCTGGCCCATCCGTGCTCGATCAATCCGATTGATGAGAGTGGGGATAACCGTACCACAGCACGGAATCAACGGGGAACCGGTTTGATTGACTCCAAGTTAACGACCCAGGACGGATAGCAATCCGGCATTTTTCGACCTGGAGAAGGACGAACCGGGATTATTTCAGTGATATTGGGATTGCACAACAGTTGATGCTTAAGGCACCCGGAATCAAGTGAGGTACCACTTATCCACTCACTTTTTAATAGAGGAGTGTTTCGTCCCCCTTTATCCACGCATATTCTTGGCATAATCCAAGCTGTAGAGGAACTTGCGCGCGGGCGAAGGCAAGACAGGGGCCTGTTAACGGAGCCTAAGACTGATCGGGAGTTTGAGCAGAGCGGTTCCTTCACAGTTGATCCGAGTGGCACGTGCAGGAGCAGGACCGAATCGTAAGTGGACGGAGTTTGCGACCTGGTTCGACGAAATGCGGAACGCCGGAGCATCGAAGAGTGACCAGCTATAACCGCCAGGATGTCTTGAGAATTCTGCAGATCAGTTCCCGCCAGCTACAGGGATGGGAGAAGGCTGGTCTCATTTCTCCCCTCGAAAGCTACAGCTTCCAGGATCTTGGGCAGTTGAAAACTTTGCGATCGCTGCGCGAAGAAGACGTACCCGCAGCTTCGATTCGGCATTCGATTGCAGCAATGCAGGCGGTCGCGGGATTGTCCAACCCATTACAGGAGGCATCCCTGGTGCGCGCCGGGAGCCGGCTCGCATTTCGCTGCGATGGTGCGATGGTCGATCCAATTCGCCGGCAGTTTCTGTTTGACTTTGAACGACTGGAGCGGCCACCGGTTCCCGCCCAGGTTTGCGAGCCGCGTCGCCTGGACGAAACAAGCCGAGGCATCCAGGAGTTGTTCATATCTGCGGTACAGGCCGAGGAAGCGGGAGATAAGCAGCGAGCCATCTCACTCTACGAAGAGATGCTAAGGTTCGACCCGGACTATGCACCGGGGTACATCAATCTGGGCACGATTCATTTTCATCTCCGGCAGTTTGCCCGGGCGGAGGAACTCTACCGCAAGGCCACGGAGAAAGATTCCTGCTACGTTCTGGCGTTTTTTGACCTGGGCAATGTTCTGGATGAGCTGGAGCGGCCGGACGAGTCGATTGCAGCATATCAGCGGGCGGTTGAGTTGGCGCCAAGGTACGCGGATGCGCATTACAATCTTGCGTTGGCCTTTGAGCGAAAAGGGGAACGGCGTGCGGCGCTGCGCCACTGGCAGGCCTACGCTCACCTGGACAGGTCAGGGCCATGGGCTGAACACGCTCGCTTGCAAATTCGCAAGTTGCTGGATGGGGAGAAATTATCTATTGCATGGCGGACGAAGGCCTATGTCCCTCCTCCCCGCGGGCTGGCTGCGCTGGAACTATTGTCTGATTAGCTGATTCAGACCCCTGGAGACTATTTCGGGTTCCTTCCTGACGGCTCCCATCTACCTTTGCTGTTCGAGTGGTTGCGTTCTTTCCCTGGAGAAACCGGAGCCAATCCCTGCGTTCACAACTTTGTAGCGGGATCCGAGTCTAAGAAATAGGCAAGGAACCGGACTGGGTCCGGGCAACTAGACGGTGTGCCGGGTGAACAGTTCGACTCTCCTCGCCGCAACGAAGACGCAAAAGCGGTTCCAGGATATCGCTATTCTGGGGTCTCGCTGGTGTCTCCGCTTTCGGGGGCGCGTCAACTTGGCCGAATGTGCTTCGAGGGACAGAGAACCTGGCATCTCGAAAACCCGGCGGATTGATTTTGGATGGGCCAGCGTCCTGGGCGCTGGGTCCTAACCCTCTGCTCCAAGGATGATTATGTTTATGAAGTTGCATTTTGGCCCGCACAAGCTCTGGGTGTGTGGATGGGTCGCCAGCTTTGCCCTGGCGTTTACTTCTTTGAGAGCGCAGACACCGGCGCTTCGAATTCGAACGGAAATCAACAGCTCTGAAATGTCGCAGCTGAGGACGGCGCAGCAGCAGCCGGCTCGGGCCCAGTTCGATGCGGGACGGGTGCCGTCAGACGTCAAGATCAACGGCATGAGCATCGTATTCAATCGTTCTGCTGCGCAACAGGCGGACCTGGAAGCATTGCTCGCCGCACAGCAGGACCGTTCGTCACCGCAGTATCACCAGTGGCTAAGCCCGGATCAATTTGCGGCTCGTTTCGGGATGGCGCAGGCCGATATTGACAAGGTTCAGACGTGGCTGCAGCAGCAGGGCTTCTCGATCGAGTCAGTGGGGCGAAGCAGAAACATGATTCGCTTTTCGGGGACTACGAGGCAGCTGGAGCAGGCATTCCAGACGGAGATGCATTACTACAATATTGGCGGGGAAAGGCATTTTGCTCCCTCTACGGCGCTCTCAGTCCCGACGGCGATCGCATCGACAGTTGAGGGAGTTCGGAATGTGAGCGACTTCAGGCCGAAACCGATGCATATCAGGACGCGCAAGGCGTTCACATCGGGCCAGTCGGGGAGCGTGTTCTTCTCGCCGGGAGATATCGCTATCACCTACGATATCAATCCGCTATACAACACGGGAGTGGACGGGACGGGGCAGTCGATTGCGGTGATCGGGCAGTCCGCAATCCAAAACAGCGATATTGAGAACTTTCAAAACGCGGCGCAACTTCCGGTGAAAGATCCGATAAGCGTGATCGTTCCGGGGTCTGGAACTTCGACGCTGTATTCCGGCGATCAGGGCGAGAGCGATCTCGATATTGAATGGGCCGGTGCGGTGGCGAAGGGCGCGACGATTAATTTTGTGTTTACCGGCAACAACACCAACTTCAATGCGTATGACTCGCTGCAATACGCCATCGACGAGAAGATCGGAACGATCATCAGCATCAGTTACGGCACTTGCGAGACCGCGCTGGGCACGTTCACGCTGGAGACAGCATTGCAGCAGGCGGCGTCACAGGGGCAGACGGTTCTGGCAGCTTCCGGAGATCAGGGTTCAACCGGGTGTTCGGGCGACACGCAGAACGGTCTGACCACGGCGCAACAGTTCGGCATTGCGGTGAATTACCCGGCAAGCAGTCCGTGGGTCACGGGTGTAGGCGGAACCGCAATCACAGCGGCGAACTCAGTTTCGACGAACTCGACGTACTGGACCGGGCAAACTTCGAATGACGCTGTGACCACGGCGAAGATCTATATTCCAGAGATTGTCTGGAATGACAATTCGACACAATCCGGCTTGAGTTCTTCAGGTGGAGGAGCGAGCGCTCTGTTCCCAAAGCCCAGCTGGCAGACAGGGGTGCCGGGCATTCCCAAGGACGGCAAGCGGGATGTGCCGGATGTGGCGCTTTACTCATCACCCAATTATCCTGGCTACCTTTTCTGTACGAGCGATACGTCGAACTGGGTGCAGGCAAGCGGGACATCGCCGGCGCAGGTGGCCAGCTGCAACAGCGGCTTCCGCGATTCCACGACGGGTTACCTTACTGTCGCGGGCGGTACGAGTTTTGCAGCTCCGATCTTCGCAGGCATGATCGCACTTGTTAACCAGAAGCAGGAATGGACGGGCGGCCAAGGGCTGGCCAATTCCACGCTTTATGGACTCGCAACTACCCCGGGCACCTATGCTTCGGTATTTCACGATGTAACGAGCGGCAATAACAACTGCAACGTGGGGACCACATACTGCGGGACGACGACCGGAGGCTTTTCCGCTGGAGCGGGGTACGACCAGGTGACGGGGCTAGGGTCAGTGGATGTGGCCAATCTTGCTGGAAACTGGCCGCCGAATGCATCGCCGCTTCTGGCGACGAGGACTTCGGTATCGGCGGCAAGTACTACGCCCAACGTGAGCACCAATAACGTCATCACGATCACGGTGGCGGAGGCAGGAGGTTCCGGCACTCCTACGGGCACGGTGAGTCTCTCGATTGACGGTGGGGGGACGGGATACAGCAATAGCGGGACGGTTCAAACGGTAATGCTCTCCAACGGAACCGCCAGCTACACGTCGAACTTCGGCACCACGGGCGTGCACACGATTGTGGCTCAGTATGGGGGAGATGCGACCCATGAAGCATCGACAGGCAGTCTTTATGTGACGGTCGGTGGAGGCACTTCCGGAAAAGGAAACTTCGCCATGGCGTTCAATCCAACGAGCCTGACCTTGAAACAAGGATCCAGTGGATTGGAGACGCTGACCGTAACGCCATCGGGAGGGTACACGGGCACGCTGAACCTGAACTACGCGACATCGAACGACACAGCGCTTGCGAATCTATGCGTGTTTGCGGGTACGGGATTCAACAATGACACGAGTTTCACCGTTTCGTCGACGACGGCGGCGACGGGCCAGATCACCATCGATACGAACGCGGCCGACTGCGCGTCGACCACCGGCGCTGTGAAGGGGACGGGGGCTGCATCTGATTCCTCGCGCGAATGGATCGCTGAAGGCCACCCATCAAGTTCCGGAATCGAATGGCAGACTGCCTGGTGGAATTGCGTTTGCAGGATTGCTGATTGCGGGATTTCTGGGGAAAAGGTCGCGGAGATTGCGGCAACTGGCATGCGTGATCGCTCTGGCGTCGTTGGGGCTGGGACTTTCGGCGTGCGGCGGCAGCACAAGCGGAAGCACGATTCCCGATCCGGCGAAGGGAACGTACACAGTCACGTTCTCAGGGACGGACTCGGCAAACACCGCATTGACAGCTCAATCCTCATTCACGCTGGTGATTAACTAAAGCAGATTCCATTGAAATTTGTTCAGGGCAGGCTCCATGGAGTCTGCCCTTTCTTCTGGTGTTTCCGGGCGACCTGGAAAATGCAATGGTTGCGGATGGTGTTCATCGGGGGACAGTCTTGTCTGATAAACTCCGAGGCCGGAGGCAACAATTTCCTTGTCCCACAAGATCCACTCCCCTTCCCCGCTTACGACTTTGAGTGAAGAAGAGCAGATGTTCTACGCGACGGTGCGGAAGTTTGCTCTTGAGAATATTGCGCACGAAGTACGCACCATGGACGACGAGCAGCAACTTGCGCCGGGGCTGGTGCGGAAACTGTTTGAGCTGGGGCTGATGGGAATCGAAGTTCCCGAAGCACTGGGCGGCTCGGGAGGAAGCTTCTTCGATGCGGTGCTGGCGATCGAGGCGATTGCAACGGTCGATCCGGCAGTGGCTGTGCTTGTGGATGTGCACAACACCCTGGTGGTGAATGCGATTCGCCGATGGGGGACCGAAGACCAGCGGGTAAAGTGGCTCGAAAAACTGGCGAGCGGGACAGCGGGTGCTTACGCGCTGAGCGAGGCTGGTTCGGGTTCGGATGCTTTTGCGCTGCAGACACGGGCGGAGAAGGATCGATGGTGGCTATCGCCTGCATGGGCGCAAGCTGTGGATCTCAAATGCGCGCGAGGCAGGGCTGTTTGTGGTGTTCGCTACGCTCGATCCGGCGGCCGGTTATCGCGGGATTACCGCGTTCCTGGTTGAGAAAGGCACACCGGGGTTCACCGTGGGGCGCAAGGAAGACAAGATGGGGATTCGCGCGAGCAGTACGTGTGAACTGGTGCTGGAGGACTGCACAGTCCCGTTTGAGAATCTGCTGGGCGAAGAGGGTAAGGGTTACAAGATCGCGATCGAGACGCTGAACGAGGGACGGATCGGGATTGGCGCACAGATGCTGGGGCTGGCAGAAGGCGCATGGGGGCACGCGGCAAAGTACGCGAAAGAAAGACGACAGTTTGGGAAACCGATCGCGGAGTTTCAGGCGGTGCAGTTTGATCTCGCCGCAATGGCGACGGAGATCGAAGCGGCGAAGCTGATGGTCTACAACGCGGCGCGACTGAAAGATGCGGGCCAGCCGTATGTGCGCGAGGCGGCGATGTGCAAGCTGTTTGCATCGCAGGTGGCGGAGAGCGTTGCCAGCAAATGCGTGGAGATCTTTGGCGGAAATGGATTCGTGCGCGATTATCCGGCGGAGAAGTATTATCGCGATGCCAAAGTGGGCAAGATCTACGAAGGCACGTCAAATATGCAATTGATGACGATTGGGAAGTTGGTGCTTTAAGAGTTCCGAGTTCGCGGTTCTTAGTCTGAACACGGAGCTAATAGAGCGTCCGAGTGTCAGGGTTGGCCATTGGCGGTGCTGGCGACGTGGGATGTGATTGGCTTTAGCAGAAATTCGCGAACGAGGTTGCCGACCGCATTTGCGCCGATCTCGGTGAATCCGTTCACGACCACGAGCCTTCCTCCGCGATGGGCTTCAGGATAGTAGAGATTGGAAAGGGCGGCGGCGGAGAAGTTGCCGAGGACCTGCGAGTAGTTCGGTTGCCGGCGACCGCTATCGCTTCGCGTTATGACGGCTGAGGAAATGGCATAGAGAGAACGCGACTTGATGCTTCCCTTCCCATTGTAGAAATAGCGTGGATCCTGGTGGAAGATGGCGGGGTAGATCGCGCGGCCAAGGAGTTCGCTGGATGCCCGGTTCGCCATGGCTGCGCCGTAGCGCTTGCCGTATCCTTCAATTCCGCTTCCGTATTCAGGAAAGATGTTCCGGTTCTGCTCGGCTCCGGCGATGCCCGCGACCGCCAGGAATGAGACTGGATCGATGAGGCCGCGCACACTCAGCTGAATTTTTTGCTTCGCCAACATTGGGGGAGCGTTCCAGTCGTAGGCGCTGTAGAAGTTCGGAATTACGCCCCCGACGCGCTGCTTCACGGCGATGTGCACCTGTTCGCGAGATTGCTCTTCCTTATCGCCATTGACGACAACGCTTGTTTCGCCGCCGGAAACGGCGAGAGTGATCGACGGGGCAATGCGAAATTCGCCGGAATGCAATGGAATCGGTTCGGATGTAAACAACGCCATGTCCGGGCCAGAGACCCTGAGGCGGTAGGTTCCTTGCGCCAAACCAGCGAACTGAAACTGTCCGTTGCTGCCGGAGATTCTCGTCTGCATGACAGCACCGGCTGGGTTGAGAAGATCAACCTGCGCGCCCGGCATAACGTCGCTATTGCTATTGAGGACGGTTCCGGAGATGTTTCCTGTGCCACTCTGTACGGGGTCAGCTGGCTCGGCCAGCCCTCCGGCCTCTGCCGGGGCGGGCGCATCGGGCAAGGCGCTCCCCTGCGCCGCTACCGTGAGACTCTGCTGAGCGCGAGCAAGAGGATCCGAAAGGGTGTTCAACATCACCGAAATAGATATAGAGATAACCAGCTTTCCTAATTTAGACAATCAAAACAACCTCGCCGCCGCTTTAAGAGAATTTGCCGCTTGCTTACTAGACGGGGCAAATGGGGCGGTGTAACGGCAAAACCACATGACGTATTTGTCATTCTTCAGACGAAGAGAGAAGCCCTATTAGGGAGATGCCAAAGGTACAAGGGGAGTTTGATGCCAGAGCCGACCCACTGCGAGGTGCCTTCGACCCTGTAAATGCTGATCACGCAAATTGTTTCTTCATCGGGCAACCCGAGCGACCTCGCGAACGCGCACAGATGCGTGACCGGACGTTGAGGGATTGCGCACTGAACAGATCGCGATATATCGTGCCCTCACGGAAGCCGGTGACGGAGGACTATAGCGATGCCGACGATTGAAGGAAAAGACGGGCAGCAGTGGATCGATGCCTACGTGAAGGGTGCGGGAAAGCTTGAACCTGTAGCCAAGGCGGTTCGAGCGCTGGTGACGAAGACGGCGGCGGGCTGTGAGGAGTATGTGAGTCCGTGGAAGACTCCAGCGTTTGATTTGAATGGTCCCTTCTGCGTCTTCGTGCTGGGGAAAGATCAGGTGACGCTCGCGTTTTTACGAGGAGCCATGCTCCCTGATCCCGAGAAGCTTCTGGAGGGGAAAGGCAAAAGGTGTGCGCAATCTGAAGCTGCGGTGCCTTGAGGATGTCAAACGGCCTGGAGTGAAGAAGCTGATTGAGGAGGCCGTGAAACTGAACAAAAAGGATCCACCATCCGGAAAGATGGTCGGAATGGATAAGAGGCGGAAGAACACGATCGCTGCGAAAAGCAGCCTTTAGCTTTAGGCCTTCAGCTTTCAGGTTTTCGAGCAAGACTGGCAACCTCACGGATGTGTACCGGGCGGGTGCGGCAGCAACCACCGATGATTTGCGCACCGGCAGCTCGCCACTCTCCGGCTTTCTCCGCATAGGTGCCTGGGTCGCTCGCGCCTGTCCAGCAGCGATTCTGCGCGTCCCAGCCTTCCCCGGAGTTGGGTAGACAACGATGGGCTTTTCGGATGCATTCGGAGTTCTGCAATCAACGCGGAATAAGCGAAGGATGCGTGCAGTTGACGCCGATGGCGATTGTCTGCGGGAAGGATGCCACGGCTCCGGCGCACTGACGGAGAAGCTCTCCGTGCGCGACGTGCAGTTCATCGGGGCAAGTGAAGGTGAACCAGGCGGCGAGTTCGGGATGAGGCGCGAGCGCCTGACCGATGGCTTCGGCTTCGGCAAGCGAAGGAAGTGTTTCGAAGGCGAGAAGGTCCGGAGATTCTGCGGGAGAGGCGCTGGCGAGCACGTCAATGCGTTCGCGGTGGAACTGGACGAGGTCCGCGAAGGTGCAGGTGTAGTTGCCGTGGTATTCGGCGCCATTGTGGAGCGCGGCGCCGTAGGGACCGAGAGATGCGGCAACGAGGATGCGGCGACCAGGAAAAGAAGCAGAGGCCTGGCGGGCGAGGGCGACCGAGCGAAGCAGAGCAGTGTCGGCGCGGACGGGATCGAGGCCGACTTCGGCATAGCCCATGCGCGAGACCTGGTAGCTAGCGGTCTCTATGATGTCGGCTCCGGCTTCAATGTAGGCACGATGCACAGCGACGATTTTGTCCGGCGAGTTTTCAAGAACGTGGGCGGACCAGAGGGGGCCGTTGATGTCGGCGCCGAGATACTCGAGTTCGGAGGCCAAGCCGCCGTCGAGGATGTGAATGCCGTCCAGGAGACCTTCGCGCGTGCTTTTAGACCTCATCATGGCTCGATAGTATTATCCGCGGTCTCAGAATCGAGGCCGGAGGAACCGAAGTTCGAGCGATTCCGAGTCAGCTGAAGACTTTCCAGAAGTAAGTCAGGAAGACGATGAGCGCGCATACCATTGCGTTCAATACCCATCCAATCCAGAAAACCCAGCCCCATCGAGGGCGTACCGCGGCAAGAATGGTGATGGCGAGGAAGGCCAGGAGAGGCAGCAAGACGATGAGATCGGAATGATAGGTCGCCTCTCCAATCTTCGCTGAGCCTTTCACCAATTCCTTGAAGAGGGCTGCGCAAAGTGCCGCCGGAAAGAGCGCCATCAGCCAGCAGCCGAGCTTACGCAGTGGCGTGAAAAACAAAGCAGCAGAGACGAAGAGGAGAGCGATCGCGAACCAGCAGAAGAGAACTGCCATCGGCTTGACTCCTTCCATCAGGCCAACTTACCTCAGGGGCTAAAGCCCGTCGAGTTTTGGGCATCTGGGCGGCACGACTAAAGTCGTGCCCTGACACGTCGTGGCTTCCTGAAGGACTGCTAACGTCGGCAGCCTGACGCTTCGTGAACGAAAACAATTGGGGTGAGCCGGCTGGGTTGGACAGGGGCTAAAGCCCGGCGAGTTTTTGGCGTGTCTGGGCGGCACGACTAAAGTCGTGCCCTGATACTTCGTGCATTCCTGACGGAATGATTGCTTGCCATGACACTTCGTGCATTCCTGACGGAATGATTGCTTGCTCGGATACTTTGTGCCTTCCTGACGGGCTGCTGACGTCGGCGGCCTGACGCTTCGTGCTGAACGAAAACACTTGAGGTGAGCCGGCTGGGTTGGACAGGGGCTAAAGCCCGGCGAGTTTTGGGCATCTGGGCGGCACGACTAAAGTCGTGCCCTGACACGTCGTGCCTTGCTGGCGGACTGATTGCTTGCCCTGACACTTCGTGCATCAATTCGATTTTGAGTGAACGATTAGAGCTTCTGGGTGCGCTGGACGGTGCGGACTCCGCTGACGCGGCGGATGCCGAGAACCATGCGATTGAGGTGACGAAGGTCTTCGGCTTCGACGATGAACTCGATGACGGCCTCGCCGTTGTCGTCGTGACGGATGTCAACGCCGCGGATGTTGGTATTGTCGTCGGAGATGACGGCCGTGAGCTCTTTCAGCATGCCGGTGCGGTCGTCGCAGTAAATAGTGATCTTAACGGGGTAGCGTTGCGGACGGCCCTTGTCGTCGCCGACGCGTGACCACTCGACATTGATGCGGCGGTCGCTCTCGTAGAGCAGGTTCTGCACGTTTGGACAGCTGCGGGCATGGACCGCTACGCCTTTACCGCGCGTGACGTAGCCGACGATCTCTTCGCCGCGAATGGGATTACAACATCGCGCGCGATAGACGAGCAGATCATTCTGGCCCTCGACCTGAAGCGAATCGGAACCGGTAAGGTGCAGCTTGCGCACCGCATCCGACATTGCCTGCTCGACGGTCCCGGGCGGCTGCGGTTCCGTGGGCTGTGAACCATCGGGCGGATTGGCATAGCCGGGAGAGAGCTTATTGAGAACCTGGTGCGCGGAGTGCTTTCCGAGGCCGAGGGTGGCGAGAAGGTCGGCGGCAGTGGCGACGCCGTACTCGCCAGCGATGCGGCCGAGGTCCTGGTCGTCGATCTGCGACATGGGCACTTTGTATTTGCGAGCTTCGCGCTCGAGAAGCTTGCGGCCGATCTCAACGGCGCGGCGCCGCTGATCTTCGTTCAGCCAGTGCTTGATTTTGTTGCGGGCGCGCGGACTTTTGACGAAGGTGAGCCAATCGCGGCTGGGCTTGTGGTCTTTTTGGGTAACGATTTCGACGATATCGCCGGTGCGCAGCTTGGTGCGCAGAGGGACCATGCGTCCGTTGACTTTGGCGCCGACGCAGGTGTGACCAACCTCAGTGTGAATGGTGTAGGCGAAGTCGACGGGAGTGGCGTCGGCTGGAACGACCACCACTTTCCCCTTCGGAGTGAAGGTGTAGACCTCGTCGGGATAGAGGTCCATCTTCAGGCTGGAGAGAAACTCGTTGGGGTCGGTCATCTCCTTCTGCCACTCGACGAGCTGGCGAATCCAGTTGAGGCGCTCTTCGTCGCGGGCTGTCACAACGCCGTCTTTGGACTTGTACTTCCAATGGGCGGCGATTCCCTCTTCAGCGATACGGTGCATTTCTTCGGTGCGGATCTGCACTTCAAACTGATGGCCGCCGTCGGCGATGACCGTGGTGTGGAGGGACTGGTAGCGGTTGGCGCGCGGGATGGCGATGAAGTCCTTGATCCGGCCGGGCACGGGCCGCCACAGCGTATGAATCAAACCGAACACTGCGTAACAGGACGCGACATCCTGAGTGATGACGCGGATGGCGAGGAGATCGTAAACCTGATCGAAGGTGACCTTTGTTCGCTGGAGCTTCTGGAAGATGGAGTAGTAGCGCTTGATGCGCCACTCGACGCGTGCCTCGATGTTGTTCTCGCGGAGCTGTTCGACCAGGGTATCTTCGACGTTGCGCAGAAACTGTTCGCCCTCGACGCGCTCGGCCTCGACGGCGGCGGCAACCTGTTCATAACTGACCGGGTCAGTGTAGCGGAAGGCGAGGTCTTCCAGTTCGCCGCGCACTTTGCCCATTCCGAGGCGATGAGCCAGGGGAGCATAGATGTCGAGGGTTTCGCGGGCAATGGCTTCCCGGCGATCGGGCTGCAGATGCTCGAGAGTGCGCATGTTGTGCAGGCGGTCAGCGAGTTTGATGAGGACGACGCGGACGTCGGTGACCATGGCCAGCAACATCTTGCGGACATTCTCGGCCTGGCGATCTTCGCGATTGGCGAATTGGATTTTGTCGATCTTGGTGACGCCCTCGACGATGTGCGCGACCTGGTCGCCGAAGTCGGCTTCGATCTGCTCACTGGTTGCAGGGGTGTCCTCCACGGCGTCGTGGAGGAGACCGGCAGCAATAGCGGTGGAATCGAGTTTCATTTCGGCCAGGACTTCGGCAACTTCAAGCGGATGAATCACGTAGGGTTCGCCGGAGGCGCGCGTCTGGCCCTGGTGATGTTGAACGCAGAACTCCCAGGCCTTGCGGATGAGCGCTACGTCTTCTGTGGGGCGGTTCGCCTGAACTCTGCGGAGGAGGGACTCGAATCGTCGGTCGATGGCGGGTTGATCGAGGAGAGGGCGGACAGTCCCATGCGGCACCGCAGGCTGGGCGGGGGCGTTGAGCTCTGCCGCGGTGGGCTGGCGGACTGTCGCCATACTTCATTATAGGCTGCAAGTGTTGAGCGTGCCTCAACGTGGCCGCAGGCGCTGAGCGCGGTGCACTGGTCTGAGCTGCGACCAGTTTCCGTCTGGACAAGCGAAAGCTCAAAGATGGCGCGACGATTAACGATCTTACGTTTGGCTGGAATTGTCCGTTTCTTATTAAGGAAATTTGGTAATAACTTTCATTGTTTAAGCTACTTAGCGTGTGCTGTGCGTCACTGCCGATGCAGGGCATGGCAGGAGTAGAGTCTCGGACGGACAAGAGGTCCAGAACCGAGGAATTTATGTTGAAAAGGATCTTAGTTATAGCAACAGCCGTCGTGATCGCAGCGAGTTTAGGGTTTGCGGATCAGGCGCAAAAGGTCGTGATTCCGGTAAACAAAACCGCTCCCAATGATGGGAAGCAGATGTATTCGAATTACTGCGCGCCGTGCCACGGAACGAACGGCAAGGGCACAGGGCCAGCGGCCACGGCGTTGAAGCCACAACCGACGGACCTGACCGTGATGAAAAAGAACAACAACGGGAAATTTCCGGACACGCACATCGTCACAATTTTGCAGTTCGGCGTGAACGAACCGGCACATGGTTCGGCGCAGATGCCGGTCTGGGGACCGATACTTGGTAACATGAACCGGACGAATCCGCAGGATAAGCAGCTCAGGATCAGCAATCTGACTCGCTATCTGGAATCGATTCAAGAGTAGTAAAGCGCGGGCGGCATTGATTCCCGCAGCGGCGATGAGCCCGAAGGGGACCGATGACGAAGGCGAAGAAACGGAAACCAGAGATCCACAAGAAAGCGCCCGAAGCGCGTAAAGCCGGGGCGCTTTCGCATTCCAAACGATCTCCGGAGGGCGGGAAGGAATCCGCACGAACCAGTGAACGCGAGATGGGCGCGCGCATAAGCCGCCGCGCGGCGGATCGGCTTCGGGACGGGCACGTCTGGGTTTATGCATCGGACGTGGAGTCGCTGGAGCTGGGCGTATCCGGGGAGGCGCCGGCCTTGGTTCCGGTGGCCGATTACAGAGGGATGCTGCTGGGAACGGCGCTGTACAGCCCGACGTCACAAATTGCGCTGCGGCTGGTGTCGCGGGAGGCGATCGGGGAGGCGGAGTGGCTGGAGTTGCTGGGAAGGCGGCTGACAAACGCCATCGACAGGCGCGTTCCGATGCTGAATTCGGAAAAGGTCGATAGCGATTCGTGCCGGCTGTGTTTCAGCGAAGCGGATGAGATTCCCGGGCTGGTGGTCGACAAGTATGGCGAGCTGGTGATCGTGCAACTGCTCGCGAAGGGACTGGATTCGGCGGCGGTGCGGAAGAAGATCGTGGCGACGCTGCGCGAGCGGATCAAGCCTGCGACGATCATGGAGCGGCCTGATCCACGGATTCGCGAGTTGGAGGGATTGTCGGCGCCATCGCTGGAGCCGCTGTATGCGGCTGATCCGACGAACCCTCTGACAGCGACGCAGTTCAAGCTGAATGGGCTGACGTTCCACTACGACGCAAATGCTGGGCAAAAAACAGGGGCGTTTCTCGACCAGCATGCGAACTACAAGGCCGCGGAACAATGGGCTTGGATTCTGTCGCCGGGCGGGAGAGCACTGGATGTATGCACGTACCAGGGAGGATTTGCCCTGCACCTGGCGCGGGTCTCAAATCGTGTAACCGGAATTGACGCCTCGCATGCGTCGCTGGAGGTGGCGGAACGGAATCTGGCGGCGAATCGCGACAAGTACCGGGGTGGGGTCGAGGTCGATTGGGTGGAGGGTGATGCGTTCCAGGTGCTGCGAGACTGGGCGGGGGCGCGAGAGCAGTTCGACACCATCGTGCTTGACCCGCCGGCATTTGCGAAGAGCAAGCGCGCAGTGGAAGGGGCCATGCGCGGTTACAAGGAGCTGAACCTGCGGGCGATACAGATGCTGAAGCCGCATGGATTGCTGGTGACGTGCTCGTGCTCCCACCATGTTCCTCTGGCGGAGTTTGAGGCGGTGGTCGCAGCGGCGGCCGCGGATGCGCGTCGGAGGGTTCGCCTGCTGGATCGAAGGGGCGCCGCACCGGATCATCCGGTGGTGCTGAATATTCCGGAGACCGAGTACTTGAAGTGCCTGGTGCTGGAAGTGGAGTAGCAGCGCAGGCTTCAGAGGTCGGCGGTCAGTCTTTCGGGCTCTCGGCGGTCTCGCCGAAAGGACCACCTGGGAAAGAAGCGTCTCGGCGCAAGCTTCTCGAACCGGTTTGGGGAGCCGGCCGAGATGCCGCATGCATTTGCGCGAGAGCATCTTTGACCTGGGTGCGGAGAGATTCTGCTTCGAAGATGCAGGAACGGGTGTAGGCCGAGACACTCAGCCCGGCGGCCGCAGCACGTTCGTGGAGCTGGGCCTGCTCGGTTTCGGTGAGGCGAAGCGTAATACTCGCGTTCTTGCGCTTCTTCTTCCCCGGCGTGACTTGAGCTGAGATGGGCGAGTCTGGAAAAGCGGGCGAGGAGTTTTTGGGCAATTCGGGGGCTGCGAATCGGGAACTGCGTGCGGGGCGGTATGCGCGCACGGCGTCCTCGTAGCTGATGGTTGCAACATCCTCCGCGAGTTCGCTCAGGTCCCAATCATCCTTCTGCTTGTCTGCCGCGCCGGTGAAGGATGCGAGGAAGCTGGCGAAACTTCCTGTGTTTTTGGTCGGAGCGGACTGTGCTGATCCGGGCATGGTGACAGCATAGGCGTTTGCGGAAAGAGCGTGAGTGCGCCGGGCGGATGATCCGCGCAGTGATTCCCATTTTGAGACTCGAGCGACCGAAATGGAACTGTCGAGAGGTTTATGGATTGTCGACGGCGGGAGGCGGAGTGATCTTTTTTGACTTCAATGGAGAGCCGGTTTCGTTCCAGAGGAAGGTCAACTGGTCAGCGTCGTCCTGGATCTGCTGTTCGACACTGACGCCAGCGGAATGACCGCCAGCGGTGCTGTAGTGCAGGAGAATGGGGCGGCCGCTTTTCGATTTCGATTGGAGGAGAGCGGTCATTTTGCGCGCGTGAAGGGGATCGACGCGGGTGTCGCTGTCGCCGGTGAAGAACATCACAGCAGGGTAGTCGGAACGTGATTCGACGTGCTGGTAGGGCGAGTACTTGTAGAGATAGGGGAACTGCTTCTGTTTTTCAGCGGAGCCATATTCCGTCGTCCAATGAGGGCCCTGCTCGAATTTCTGATAGCGGAGCATGTCGAGGAGCGGATATCCGCACCAGACCGCGGAGAAGAGCTCGGGATGCTGGGTGATGGATGCACCCATGAGGAGGCCGCCGTTAGAGCGGCCGGTAATGGCGAAGTGTTCGGGCGAGGTGTACTTCTGATCGATAAGGTAGCGGGCGGCGGCGAACCAGTCGTCGAAGACGTTCTGCTTTTTCTCGAACATTCCCTGCTCGTGCCAGCTTTCGCCGTACTCGCCGCCGCCGCGCATGTTGGGAACGGCAAACCAGCCGCCCTGCTGGAGCCACCAGGCCCATGCGGGATTCCAGGCCGGAGTTTCGCTGAGATTGAATCCGCCATAGCCAGTCATGAGCAAACGCTCGGTCGCGTTCTGCCTGAGGCCTTTTTTGCCGGCGATGAACATGGGGATCTGAGTGCCGTCGTTGGATTTGAAGAAGACCTGCCTGAGTTCGTATTCCGAGGTGCTGAAGGGTGTTTTGGGCTCGAAGAAGGTGTCGCGCTTTCCGGTGAGGGTGTCGATGCGGTAGATGGTGGGGGGCTGGATGTAGGACTCGAAGGTAAAGAAACCGTAACGGTCGATGGTGCGACCTTCGACGCGAGAAGCGGAGCCGATGCCTTCAAGGTCGACCTGACCGGAGGGCTTGCCGTCGAGGGTGTAGGCACTGATTTCCGATTTCACATCGTGAAGGCGTTTCACATAGATCTTGTTGCCGACGATGTTGAAGTTCTCGATGACGTCCGTTCCTTCAGGCACGATTGTCTGCCAGGACTCGGGCATGATGCCCGGGTCGGCGCGAAGGATTCGGCCGTTGGGAGAGCTGTAGTCTGTGCGAACGTACCATGCGCTCCGGGCATAGATAGCGGAGAAGCGCGCATCGAGTCCCCAGGCCAGGACCTCGAAGGGAGCGCGAGGCTTGGTGAGATCACGGAAGCAGATATCCACCCGCGTGGGAGGAATGCCACGCTGGACGGTGATGACGAGATAGCGATTGTCGTCGGTGATTTCGGCGCGGAAGACATCGATAGGGCCGAGCAGTTCGCCGTGAAATTCGCGACCGAAGATAAGTTTGTCGTCGGAAACGCGGGTTCCGATCGCGTGCGTATAAAGGAGTGTGCCTTTGCTGTCGGTACGCGCGTAGTAAAGGCTTTTGCCGTCGGGGGCGAAGAAGACAGAGTAGTAGACGCCGGAGGCGGGCAGTTCGTCTTCCAGCGGTTTTTTGCTGGCGAGGCTGTAGATGCGCACAGTGGACTCGTCGGCGCCGCCCTGGCGAACTTCGTAAGCGATGAACTGGCCATCGTGCGAAACGTCGGCAAGGCGGACCGAAGTGTTGGGATCACGACTGAAGGACGCGGGGTCAATGAGACGTTCGTCTTTGGGGGCGCTGGAGTGGGTTTTTGGAGGTGCTCCTGTTGAGCCGCGGCGCAGGTAGATAGATGCCTGCTCCTCGCCGGCGAGGCGCTTCATGAAGTAGAAATTGCCGGCGCGCTGGATGGGAATGGACCAGCGGGAGGTGTGCTCGAGTGGATCCAGATCATCGATGATCTGATTCCGGATGGGCGCCAGCTTCAGGTAGCGCGTCGTATAGACGTTTTGTTCGTCGATGAAGGTCCGGGTTTCAGGACTTTTGCTGTTTTCGAGCCAGCGGTAGTCATCGGTAATTTTGTTTCCGTCGTAATTGTCGATGACGGGGATTGGCTCCGCGACGGGCGGCTGGGGCAGCGCGAATCCCGCGCGGCTGCGGATGGATTGGGAATATCCCGTGAAGCAGACCAGGACGAAAAAGAACGAACAGGCAATGCGCCGCATTGCAACCCCCTGGCAGACAGAATACGCGGACTTGAAGGAAGTTCGCATTGAAGCTTTGTCTCGATTGCAAAAACGGGCAGCTACGACAGGTGACGCCGCTGGCACAGGAGGTCTTGCGAGGGCCAATGCCAAAGACGCTGCCATGAGCATCGCCGGTAGAATCGAGAGAGTGGAAGAATCGCTGCGAACCGAGACACAGGCGGGCCGGCCCTCGTTGATGGCGCGGGCGATGCGGGCACTGCGGCCGTCGCATGCGCATTCGGCCTTCAGCGCGACAGTGGTGCTGATGGTCTCCACGCTTCTGTCGAGCATGTTCGGCATGCTGCGCAACATGTACATCGCCTGGAAGTTTGGTCGCGGACTGGAGGCCGATGCGTTCCTCGCTGCCTTCCAGTTGCCGGACATGATCGGGTACTTCCTCGTGGGCGGGGCGGCGTCGATTACGTTTGTGACGATTCTGACGCGCTATCGAGACAATGGGCGCGAAGAGGAGGGACACCGATCGCTTTCGGTCATCCTGACTACCATGTACCTGGTGCTGGGCGGGGCGATTGTGGTCGCGGAGTTTCTAGCTCCCCTGTACGTGCGCTGGTGGTTTAACGGATTTGACGCAACGAAAGCTGCTCTGTGCGTTCATCTGACGCGGATTCTGCTGCCGGCGCAGTTGTTCTTTTTTGCGGGCGGTGTATTCGGGTCGGTCCTGCTGGTGCGGAAGCAGTTCAATGTCCAAGCGGTGGCGCCACTGATTTATAACCTGGGGACGATTGCGGGCGGCCTTCTGCTGTCGAAGCAGTTTGGCGTCTCGTCGCTGGCGGTGGGTACGGTGGCGGGGGCATTCTTCGGACCCTTTCTGTTGAATGCAATTTTCGCCCGCCGAATGGGGGTTCGTTACCGGGTAATCTTCGACTGGCGCGACAAGGGACTGCGCGAATGGGTGCGACTGTCGTTGCCGTTGATGGCGGGTGTTTCGCTGGTCACGGCGGACATCTGGATCATTGCGCACTTTGCGTCGTCGACCAGTGGCGCGATCTCTCTGATCACGTATGCGAAGCGGCTATTCACAGCGCCGATGGCGGTGCTGGCGCAGGCGGCGGGGGCAGCATCGATGCCCTTTTTCGCAAGCCTGTGGGCACAGGGCAAACGTGGCGAGTTCGCGAATTCGGTGGCGGACTCGGTGTCGCGGGTTGTCTGCATGGGATTTCTGGCGGCTTCGGGAATGGTGGCGCTGGGCTATCCCCTGGTCAGCGTGCTTTTTGTGGGCGGACGCTTTTCACATGCGGATGCGCGAAACTGTGCCGCCTACTTTGCGGTGTTTTCGATTTCGCTGTTTTTGTGGTCGGCGCAGTCCATCTACTCGCGGGCCTTCTATGCGGCTGGAAACACCTTTGCACCGATGGCGGCGGGAACGATTGTGACCGTGATCTCCCTGCCGATCTATGCGGAGTTTTATCGCTGGTATGGGGCGATGGGATTGGCGTTCGCGTCGGATATCGGGATCGCGATGCAGACAGTGGCCATTGCGGGACTGCTGCATCGGCGGCATATGGTGTCACTGGCGAGTCTCGATTATCGCGAGATGGTTCGCTGCCTGGGAGCGGCCACTATGGGCGGCGCGGTGACGTGGGTTGTGTTTTCGTGGATGGCGGAGGCAGCGGCGGGAAGGCTGCATTTACCGATGCACGGCCGTCTTTATGAACTGTCTGTGCTGTTTTTGGGGGGCGTGGTGTGGGGCGGAATTTGTTTCTGGGTGCTGCAACGCACTGGCTCTGCTCTGCCGAGCGTCCTGAGGAAGCGGATGCGGCTCGCCTAGGGAAAAAGAGCACGTACAGACAGCGGATGCAAAGGTGCACCGGGACCCCTGTAGAGACAGGGATCCTCGTCGTGCAGAAGGAGACAAACTACGAGTTCGCGGCGACCTTGACCGGCTGCTCGACGGCAGTCGGCTTGGCGTCGGACTTGCGGATGTCGATGCCGCCCTTGAAGAACGCGCCGTCTTCGATGCTGATGCGTGCGGCGGCCACGTCGCCGGTGAGGGCGCCTTCGGCACGGATGTCCACGCGATCAGTTGCATTGACATTGCCTTTGAGTTTGCCGAGGACGACGATTTCGCGGGCGCTGATGCTGGCGTTAACTACGCCATTTTTGCCTACCGTTACACGATTGCCCGGGATGTTGATGCTGCCTTCGACCTTTCCGTCGATGAACAGCGATTCCGTTCCGGTGATCTCGCCCTTGATGGAGAGTCCTTTGCTGATGGAAGCCTGCTCGCCGACAGATGAGGCGGCGGGGCGGGGCGTTTCAAGAGTGGGCTGTTGCACAGGGGTGGGACGGACGGGCTCAGGGGAAGGAGTCGGAGCCGATTGACCTTGTTGAGTGGGTTTCCACATAGCGCTCAAAACAGTTTCCTTTTCTGTCCAACAGGACTTAGGTTCCAAGGCAGGGACCACGGTGGGCCCGCAGATTTTAAGATCTCGAACAGCGAACTACATCTTGCCGGGTTAGGACGCGTGTCGGGAGTATGAAGTCAGGTCCTGCTCGGACAATACCAAGCATGGTTGTTGCCGTTATTGTAAGACGACACAGTGAATCTTTACGAATGCCCAGAGTACGGAGGTCACGCGGTTGCCGTCTGTGACAATAGCTTGAGGATGAAACCCGATGAATCCGGGTGATTTACCAGCAAATTCCGAACCACGAAAGGAAACGATGCTTCGAACTTCAGTGCGGCTCGCTTTGTTTTGCGTTGTGGGAATGTGGGGACCAACTGTGATGAACGGGCAGACGCTGAGCAACCAGGCGCCGTTCGATGTGGTGATCCTGCACGGACACATCATTGATGGGACGGGGTCGCCCTGGTACTCGGGGGATGTGGGGATCCGCGACGGACATGTTGCGGCGATCGGGGATCTGAGCGACGCTCGGGCGAAACAGAAGATCGAAGCCGGGGGCAAGGTCGTCGCACCGGGATTTATCGACATGCTGGGGCAGTCAGAGCTGACAATCCTGGTCGACCCGAGTCTGCCGTCGAAGATCTACCAGGGAATCACCACGGAGATTACGGGCGAAGGGGGATCGGTTGCGCCGTTGAATGACGCGATGGTTGCCGCCGATCGCGCGGGGTACGAGCACCTGCACATCACGCCCGACTGGCGAACGATGCGGGAATACTTTGCGCGGCTGGAAAAGCAGGGGATGGGGATCAATCTAGCGAGCTACGTTGGAGCGACGTCAGTGCGAAGGATGGTGCTGGGCGACGCGAAGGTGGATCCGACGGCTGCGCAGCTGGACCAGATGAAGAGGTTGACTGACGAGGCGATGCGCGACGGCGCCGCAGGCGTGTCGACATCGCTGCAATACTCACCTGCGCCTTACGCAAAGACCGAGGAGCTGATCGCGCTGGCGAGCGAAGCGTCGAAGTATGGCGGCATCTACGCCACGCATATGCGCAGCGAGGGCGACGCGGTGCTGGAGTCGATTGATGAAGCCACGCGGATTGGCCGGGAGGCTCATATTCCCGTGGAGATCTGGCATTTAAAGGCCGCGGGAAAGACGAACTGGGGCAAGATGCCGCAGATCGTGGCGCGCATCGATGCAGCGCGCGCCGCGGGGGTGGATGTCAGCGCGAACACATACGCATATACGGCATGGTTCAACACGTTTTCAGCCTTTGTTCCGCCATGGGCGCATGACGGGGGCGATGCGAAGCTGATTGAACGATTGAAGGACCCGACGACACGGGCGCGCATTCGCAAGGACATGATGAGTACGGGCAAGGATTCAGCGGGTGAAGACTGGGATAACGAATGGCAGGAAATTCCGGGGCCGGAGGCGATCCTGGTAGCAGTGGTGCAGAACCCGGAGCTTGTCCCTCTGCAGGGGAAGCGGCTGTCAGAGGTTGCGAAGTTGTGGCATGAGGACGCCATCGACGCGCTTTGCGATCTGCTGATCAAAGACCAGGCTTTTACGGAGGTCGCGGTTTTCGGGATGGATGAGCCGGACGTGGTACTGGCGCTGAAGCAGCCCTGGGTGTCGTTCGATAACGACTCGCAGGGTACGTCGCCGGAGGGGCTGCTGGGAAGCGAGCATCCCCATCCGCGGGCATATGGAACTTTTCCCCGGGTTCTAAGGAAGTACGTGCGCGAGGAGCACGCGCTGACGCTGCCGGATGCGATTCGGAAGTTCTCGGCGCTACCGGCACAGAGGATGCGGCTGACCGATCGAGGGGTGCTGAAGCAGGGCATGTGGGCTGACGTTGTGGTGTTCGATCCGGAGAAGATCGCGGACAAGGCGACGTTTGAGAATCCGAACCAACTTTCGGTGGGGATGGAATTCGTGCTGGTGAATGGGGTGCCGGTGATTCAGGACGGGAAGATGACGGGCAAGCTGCCGGGGAAGGTGCTTCGCGGGGCGGGATACGTGCAGTAACTCGAATTAACTCTGGTTCGAATCCATCGTTTCCTGCATCTCTTGTTTGAACGGATAATTGATGACCACTCCTCTTTTTTCTCCTTTTCAGCTTCGCTCTGTTGTGTTTCCGAATCGCGTCGGTGTTTCGCCGATGTGCGAGTACTCGTCTGAGGACGGGTTCGCCAACGACTGGCACCTGGTCCACCTGGGGGCGCGAGCTCAGGGTGGAGCGGGGCTGGTGATGACAGAAGCTTCGGCCGTTACGCCAGAAGGCCGCATTTCAATCAACGATCTCGGCATCTGGAAGGATGCGCACATCGAGAAACTCGCGCAGATCGTGCGGTTCATTCACTCGCAAGGTGCGCGAGCCGGAATCCAATTGGCGCATGCGGGACGCAAGGGCAGCATGACGGCGCCTTTTGGCGGCGAGCGGCTACTGACGCCGGAAGAAGGCCGATGGGAGCCGGTCGCACCGAGCGCAATTCCCTTCTCTCAGAGCTATGCGACGCCGAAAGCGCTGGACGGGGCGGAAATTGCGGGGGTGGTGCGGGCGTTTGCCGATGCGACGAGGCGCGCGAAGGAAGCCGGATTTGACGTCGTGGAGATTCATGGCGCACACGGATACCTGCTGCATGAGTTCGTGTCGCCGCTGGCGAATGATCGGACGGATCAATACGGCGGCAGTTTTGACAACCGGATTCGCTTGCCTCTGGAAGTTGCGGATGCTGTTCGGGCGGCGTGGCCGGATCACTTGCCGCTTTTCATGCGCATCTCTGCAACGGATTGGGCGGAGGGCGGCTGGACCGCGGAGGAATCTGTTGAACTGGCGAAGCGCCTGCGTGAGCATGGCGTGGATCTGGTGGACGTATCTTCCGGCGGGCAGGTTCCGAACGCAAAGATTCCTATAGGGCCGGGGTTCCAGGTGCCGTTTGCGGAGCGGATTCGCAAAGAAGCTGGTATCTCGACCGCAGCAGTGGGGATGATCACCGAACCGAGTCAAGCGAATGAGATCGTCGCGAGCGGCCAGGCTGACATGGTGCTGCTGGCTCGCCAGATGCTTCGCGATCCCTACTGGCCTCTGCATGCGGCTGCGGCGCTCAACGAGAGCGCGAGCTGGCCGGTGCAGTATTTGCGCGCAGCACCGCATGGTTCGAGCGCGCGGCAGGCCGTCGAGCGGGCATTGAAGGCATAAGTCTGCGGTTTGGCCCTGATTTTCAACAAAATTCGTTGCTAATTGGGGCCAGACGGAGGGTTTTTGCTTCACTTAGAGTGCAAAGTGTGGCCTATACTGCGACTAAGCATTGATCTGTAAAGATCCTTGCGGTATCTGTCTATGGCATCGCATCCATCCCCGAAGCGCGCCGTCGAAATCCCGACCATCCCTGATCGTCTTTATTTCAAGATTGGCGATGTTGCGCGCCTGTTGAAGATTGAGCCATATGTGCTGCGGTTCTGGGAGTCGCAGTTTCCGCAGCTCAAACCGAACAAGAGCGGGACTGGACAGCGACTCTATCGCAAGCGTGACGTCGAAATTGCGGTCGAGATCAAGCGGCTAGTCTATGGCGAGGGATACACGCTTTCCGGTGCGCGGCAGGCACTCGGGCAGCAGAGGCGCGCCGAGGCACCGGCAGTGCAGCCGACAGCCAAGGCCGCAGCTCCGATTGCGAAGAAGGGCGACAGGATTACGGAAGTGGTGGGGCGCGTGCGCGCAGAATTACGGGAGCTTGCCGCGATGCTGGCAATGCCCGCGAATTCGGCACCGAACGTGGCCCAGGTCCATTCCATTCGCCGCAAAGCAAGATCCTCGTCGTCGACCGGAAACGGATCCGGATCGCTGTTTGATTCCTAACAACCGCAACTCGAGTTAACTCTTTCGTTTTCTGCTTGCAAGCGAGTGCTTGGATGGTAGATGGCATTTGCATGCCGTCTCAGCGAAATGTGACCAGCGGGAAAGAAATATAATCAAATAGGCCCTTCCTATCACTATTGCCAGTGGCGAGCTTATCAGGGCTCCCGAACAATAAAAGAATAGGTAGAAAGCTGAGAAGGGATGTGCTTTTCTCGCGATGCGCTTGTTGGGACGGTTGATTTCAGTAACAGTTTTGATTGGGACAAGTGTGTCGTGGCAACCAACGCCAGCCTTTGCTCAGGAAAGCGAACGGAGTCAATCGACTACGCTCCCGAGCGCTCCCGAGCCTCAGGCGGTTTCAAGCCAACCAATTGACCAGCAGCCTGCGGCACCCCAAGTGTCTTCGAGTGCACAGGATCAAAAGGGCCAGCAGGAAGGACAGCATCCGGCGGCAGATGACCGGCCGACGGGCTTCCTGAGCGGAACGGTGGCAACCGTCAATGGGGACGTGGTTCCGGGCGCCAAGGTGGTGCTCGAAGGCCCCCAACCCGAAGATCATCGAACCACTACCGCTGATGAGAACGGGGCATTTCGCTTCGAAGGCGTGAGGCCAGGAGTTCCGTATCACGTCGTGGTCGACTCCAAGGATCTCGAAAGCTGGAAATCCGAAGCGATCACCCTTGAGCCCGGGCAGTATTCGTATCTGAAAGACATAAGGCTGAAGGTTCCCGATGTTGTGACCGCGGTGACGGTATACGCGTCCCAGGAGCAGATTGCGGCTCACCAGGTTGAGATCGAAACGAAGCAGCGTGTGTTCGGCTTCATTCCGAATTTTTATGTCACCTACGATAAGAATCCTGTGCCGTTGACGACCAAGCTGAAATTCAAGCTTGCATTCAAGTCGGATACGGATGTGATGACGTTTGTCGGCGTGGCTTTCATGGCTGCGATCTACCAGGCCGGGGACATTCCGAATTACGGACAAGGATGGGACGCTTACGGAAAGCGGGCGGCCGCCGGATATGCCGACACTACAACGGATATTTTCTTTGGTGGAGCTATCTATCCATGGCTGTTTCGGCAGGATCCGCGCTATTTCTACCAAGGTACCGGCACCACGAAATCGCGCATGCTGCACGCGCTGTCGAGCCCATACATATGCAAGGGCGATAACGGCAAGACACAAATCAACTACTCGAGCATGGGTGGAGACCTGACATCGGGAGCAATCTCGAACCTGTACTACCCGGAATCGAACCGGGGAGTGGGCCTTCTATTCGAGGGTTTTGCCATTACCACGGGCGTGCGCACCGTCAACGGGCTGATACAGGAATTCCTTCTGCGCAAACTTACACCCAGTGCGCGAGCCACGGCCAACGCGAATTAGCAGCCACAGCCCGCGAGAGGCTACTGAGGAGTTGCGACGGGCCTTACGGGGTCCACGCGGACGACCGTGCAGTCGATCTTTTTGCCTTTCAGATTTTTGACTTTTCCCTTGTCCTTGTCGATCTCGTAGCTGATCTGGGCACCAACGGGCCAGTCGATCGCCTTGAGCTTGTCGCCTTCTTTGCTTCGGCAAGTGTATTCGGCAGTGGGCGCATCGAAAACGAAGTCAAACTGCAGGTGCTTATGTTTTTTATCGGTCGTGCCGGCGGGTTGGAAATCCTTTAGGTTAGTTGATCCTTGCTCCTTCTTGTCGGCCAAGGCGGGCAAGGCAACGAGAGCACTCAAAAGCAGAATGGCGGTGGTGTTGCGCATTAGTCTCCTCCAAATGGAAATTTGATTTTCATTCTGTAACACGAATCGCAACCATCGTGACGTCGTCATCGAGGTCCTCACCAGAACCGCGAGCGGACCAGCTTATCACTTCTTTCAGCAGATCGTTGGAAAGTTGATCTGTGGAGGTCCAAGCCTTTTCGGTCAGGAAGATCCGAAAGCGCTCATCTCCAAACTGCTCATCCGCTGGATTCGCAGTCTCGGGAATGCCATCTGTGTACATAAGGCACCAGTCTCCACAGGATAGCGGCCTTTCGATGAAAGTGTATGTGGCGAAGTCGAATTTACCCAGAAACATTCCGTTCTCGAGGTTATCGGTGACGTGAGTGCTTCCTGAGGCCCACGTGATGATCGGGGGATGGCCAGCTCCTGCATATTTGAAGGAACGTTTCTCCATATCGAAATAGATATAGGCAGCGGTGACGTAGTGGTGATCGAATTTGCCGCAAAGGGCGAGATTGAGTCCGTGAAGTACCGCGGCCGGATCATCCGCCTTGGGCGCCTGAGCCGCAAATGCGATCTTGAGCATCGATGCGATGAGCGCCGCGGGCATTCCGTGGCCTGAGACGTCAGCCACGAGCACGCCCAGGTGCTTTTCATCGACCACAATGAAGTCGTAAAAATCGCCGGCTACAGCGGTCATGGGAATGTATCGGGCGGCAATGTCGAGGCCGGCAATCTTCGGGATTTCACGAGGCAGGATGGAAAGCTGTATCTGCCGTGCCGTTTCAAGTTCCTTCTGGATGGTGAAGAGCTGTTGGGCCAGCTGTTCCCGCATATTGCGCAGCACCAGGTGAGTTTGTACGCGAGCCTGGACGACGGCGGGAGAGAACGGCTTGTGGATGTAGTCGACGGCACCGACTTCGAAGCCGCGGGTTTCGTCTGCGCTCTCCGTTTGTCCAGTGAGGAAGATGACGGGGATGTCCTTCGTTCCAGGATCAGTTTTGAGGATGGAACAGACCTCATATCCATTCATTTCCGGCATCATCACATCGAGCAGAATGAGATCGGGAGTGGGAGAGGTTTTCACGAGCTCGAGGGCCTTGGCGCCACTTGTGGCAATGCGCACCTTGTAGGTGTCCTTCAGAATCGAATTCACGATCTGGATGTTCGCGGGCGCATCGTCCACAACGAGCACGGTTTGCTTCTCTTCTTTTTTTCCATTCACCACATTCATAACTCACATCCCCGTCAATTCGCAGGTTTGTTGTATCGCATTGAGCTTTGAGAGCGCGCCATCAAAATCGAAGTCGCTGATCGCGGCTTCCAATTCATCGAGGTCCGTCCTGCTTGCTTTGACAGCGACAGCGTCGACGAATTCGGGCAATGCGGCCAAGGCATCTCCGTCGCTTGCGTCAAGGAGCACCCTCAGCCGATTCACGGCGCTGATTGCTCGTTCCGGGTCGAAGGGCCTGTCAGGTATTGCAGCTTGTTTGCCGGAATCCTCAGGAAGGGCTTTTCGGATCGAGCCAGCCGCGAACTGCATCCTCAGGTTGAACTGGTCGAGGCTTGGCGGTATCCCATCCTGCAAACCGCGGATATCCCGTTCCAACTCGAGCGCGGCATCATGAACTTCGCCGATGGCGAGATTGCCGGCGACGCCTTTTACTGTATGCGCAATCCGCTCCGCGAGGCCGCGGTCTCCGCCATCGAGAGCTGCCGCAATTTGAGCACCGGCATCCGCCTGCTTCGCAGCAAACTGGCGGAGTAAATCCCGATAGAGACGTCGATTGCCGGCGACGCGCGCCAGACCCGCGACTGTATCTATACCGGAGATTGCAGGGATCTCGTCGGCCGGATTTATCTCTACGATGGGCGGTGGGTTGTGAAGAGCCTCGACCCGGGGAGTCGTCCATCGGGAGAGGGTTGCGAACAGATTGTCGGGATCGATTGGTTTCGAAATGTGGTCGTTCATTCCCGCATCGAGGCATCTGTCGCGTTCTTCGACAAGCGCATGCGCCGTCATTGCAAGAATGGGCAGCTTATCAAGGTTCCTGTGGCCGCGGAGGAGCCTTGTGGCGGTCAGGCCATCCATAACCGGCATCTGAATGTCCATCAAAACAACGTCGAACGGGACAGCGGATTCCTGATCTGCGGTGAGGAGGGCGACGGCTTCTCCGCCGTGATTCGCAATGGTGACGAGGGCTCCAGCGTTCTCGAGCAATTCTCTGGCTATCTGCTGGTTCATCTCGTTGTCTTCGACGAGAAGCACGCGAACTCCGGTGGCATTGTGTTCCGGATGCGCGCGGGTGGAACGCGCTGCGCGGCCATCCGGTGCATCAATGCTGAAGAGTTCGACGAGGGTGTCGAAGAGGATCGAGGAATTGACGGGCTTGAGGAGAAAGCCTTCGACGCCGATGTTTTCAGCTTTTGCGCGAATATCTTCGCGGCCGAAGGCAGTGACCATTATGACCTTGGGAACATTCTGCAGCCGGTCGTGGCGCTTGATAAGCCGGCTTGCCTCCAAGCCATCCATCCCTGGCATGTACCAGTCCATCAGGACCAGCCGGTAGGGATCGTGATCGGCGTCTGCGCTGACGATCTCGCGAATCGAATCTTCGCCGGACTGAACGGATTCGGCTCTCATGGAAAGTGCTCGCAACTGTTCCGCCATGATTTCTCGCGCTTGCGCGTTGTCGTCGACGATCAGGGCTCGAACACCGACCAAGTCGGGGATGAAACGCTTCTTTTTCTCTCCGGAGCCAATGCCGAACCAGGCAGTGAAGATGAAGGTACTCCCGACGTCAGCAGTGCTTTCGACCCAGATATCGCCGTTCATCATCTCGACGAGACGCTTGGAGATGGACAAGCCGAGCCCAGTGCCTCCATATTTTCGAGTGGTCGAAGTATCGGCCTGCGTGAATGCCTGGAAGAGTCGCGCGCTCTGTTCGGGAGTCATACCGATGCCGGTGTCGCGTACTGCAAATTTCAGCTTTACGCGATCAGCCGTCCGCTCCTCGGTTGCCGCGGTGACTACCACCTCGCCGTGACTGGTGAATTTGATGGCGTTGTTCACGAGGTTGATGAGGATCTGGCCGAGCCGGAGAGGATCGCCAACGAGATCCTCGGGGACATCAGGTTGCGCGGCGATGAGGAACTCAATGTTCTTATCCTGCGCCTTTTGACCGACTATTGTGGAGAGGTTTTCGAGCACTTTTTCCAGTTCGAAATCCGTATTCTCGACTTCGAGTTTTCCAGCTTCGATTTTGGAGAAATCAAGAATGTCGTTAATGATGCCCAACAGGGACTGCGCGGCGGTTCTCACTTTGCCGAGATAGTCAGCCTGTTTTGGAGTCAGCTGAGTTTTGAGAGCGAGATGCGTCATGCCAAGGATGGCATTCATGGGCGTACGAATCTCATGGCTCATATTGGCAAGGAAGTCGGACTTAGCCCTGGTCGCGGCTTCTGCGGTCTCTTTGGCGGCGCGAAGCTCAGCCTCCGCCTGGAGCCGTTCAGTGATATCGCGGAAAGCGACGACGGTTCCTACGGACGCTCCGCCGTTCATGATCGGCATGGTCGAGTATTCGACTGGGAAGCAGGTGCCGTCTTTGCGCCACAGCACCTCATCGGCGGCGAACCGTGGTAGTCCATCTTGTGCCGTGAGGTACATCTTGCACTCTTCGCCACGGGAAGGGCGCGCCATCGGCGTGGGCGTAGTGAATACGCATCGTGCAGGGGGTGACCCACCAGTTCCTCCGCCTCGTAACCGAGCATTCTAGCCCCTGCGGCGTTTACGAAGGACATCACGCCGTTGTTGTCGAGGCCGCAGATGCCCTCGCCGACCGACGCCAGGATCAGGCGGGAGCGCTCTTCTGCCGCTGCAACGGCTTCGGCCTGCAGTCTTGTCTGCTCAAGCAGATTTCTGGTTTTGAGATTGGCGGCCAAAATCTCCGCATTCATGGCGGTGGCAGGAAGCACTGCGTCGAGGAAGGCCCGCTGCTGTGCAGTTGCCGGCGAGAGCAGAGCCAGTTCCAGGACGCCGGCCAGCGACCTCGCTATGCAGGACGGGAAGATAAAGGAGCTGACCCGCCGCCACGTCTCCCAATCCTCCCGAAATGCGAATGCGGTCCGACTCCGGCGCGGAAAATTCAAGAGTTTTGCGTTCAAGAGCTGCCTGCCCCACAAGCCCCTCTCCAAGTGCATACTCGGCGGGCCGGGAAGCGGCATCAGCAGCGAAGGATCCGACCCGGACAAGCTGGGCACGATCTTCTTCAGCGAGGTAGAGCGCTCCGTAAAGGAGCGGCAAGCACTCAGAGAGGCGCGACAGCAGGGTAGAAGCGAACGCGTCAAAACTTTCCGTGGCCTGCAGTCGACGTGCGGTAGCAGCGACTTCTGAGGTGACCCAGGCCAGGGTCTCGCGTTCGCGGGCGGCAAGTTGCAAGGTGTTCAGCGCCCGACTCATCTCGCCGACTTCATTGGTGCGGTCGAGGCTCGTGATGGGCTGGTTGAGTTTGCCCTGGGCGACTCCCAAAATAAGGTCGCGGAACGACATCACGTCTTTTACAACCGCAAACTGCACGACCAGGATTGCGAAAACGATGGAGAGAACCAGTCCCAGCGCAACAACGAACCACCTGATCGCGATGATGCGACGAGTCTGATCAGTTAATTCATTCGATTCCTGAATTACCTTGCTCTCGGCCGCGGTCTGGAGGGCTATGGTGGCGCGTCGTGTTTCCGCCCATTCGGGATCAACGACTTCCTGCATCAAAAGGATGGCTTTTGCCTTATCTCCAGCCCTGGCGGCGGCACGAACGAGTTTGGAGTCCGCGACCATGCGATCGAAGATCGCAGCAGCCGGGGCCACGGCTTCGGCCAATTTCGGATCCCGCTGGCTTGCTTCCTGAAGAGAGGTATGGAAGTCTGAGATTGCAGAATCCACTTCACCGTCGGCGACGAGGACCTTGTCGGGGTCCGCCTCAGCCAGCTCTTTGTACAGAAACAAGCCGAACCGGTTGTTGTGCGCCTGTGCCTTCGTAAGGCCTCTCAGAGCAGCGGTATCCCGTTCAATCAGTTCGCTGTACTGGTTGTCGATCCGGGTCATTTCGATCGACGAATACAGACCTGAGGCCAGTACCATAATGAGCAAAGGCAGAAGCGCGATCAGGATCCTGGTCCGGATTTTGAGGTTGTTCAGAATGCCCATCTGCACCAAACGCTGCCTTTCACCTACGGCTTATCTCGCTGGAGACTCTGCCGCAGATAAAGCGTAGGCAGGAAGCCGCTTGTATGGAACTGGCATAATTTGCAGTCCGCCTTCAGGCATCGGCGGGATGCCGGAACGTTTTCGACTGTAGATTCAATTTAATGCGCCAAACCGAGAGGCTGCTAGCTTTGTTGTCTGTCTCTCTCTTTGCCGGCCGAAACCAGGCGCGACACGGTAATCGCAATATAGAGAACGCCGGAAACTGCCTCGAGGACCGCAAACATGCGGGCGGCGGGCTTAACCGCGAGGATGTCACCGTATCCGAGGGTGGTGAGTGTGGTGAGACTGAAGTAGAGAAAGGTGCTCCAGTGCGTGTCGCCAGAAATTGGGTTTCCTGCTTCGGTGAAAGATCCGGGTTGCACCAGGTTGAGGGCATGATAGATGGCGAACCAAGTGAGACCAAGCATGAAATAGAGGCTTACGGAAACAAAGAGCTTGCTGTTTGTCAACGGAGAGCTCTTCCCCAGATGGGCGAAGAGGCTGACGGAAACCAAAAGAAAGAACAGTGCCAGCACTATGCTGTTCGCGACTAGAAGCGCAGGTATGCGCACGAAATGACTAAACAGAAGCAGGAACATCGAGACGCACGCAATCGGGATTGCGCTCCAGAAGAGTATCCGGTTCCCTGCTAATTCCATTGTCGAAGCGGCGAGAGTCGCGTAGAGGTTGAGGATGAGGAACAGGCCGCCAATCTCGCGATCCTCGATGAGAGGGGCCATAACGAAGAAGAGAAGGATTGAGACAAGAAGAAACTTGGAACGCCTTTCTCTATTCAAGAATCCCGTATCCGAGAGAATCCTGATCGAGTTGATCGCCATGGCGGTATCGCTCACTTTGTGCAAGCCTTGGGGCTTGCAGACTCTTGAATAAGGAACTTCTTTTGAGACTGGGTAAAGGGTACTGCCCGAAATAAGCAATTTAGAACTGGCAAAATTCGCAGAGTTAAGTACTAAATGCCGTATAGAACCAAGGTTGCCGAACCGCTCCCAAAAACCGAGAGCAACCCAATACTCCAGGCCATATTCATCCGCAAGCCCGAGAACTTCGCGCGCGAGATCTCGCGCAAGCAGCGGCTCGCAATTGATGAACCTCGCAGGCAAAGTGGGCGGCTCCAACCGAGCTTTGCGGATGGGCGAGTTCCCGGGCATAGGCCAATGCCCCCTGCACCCGGCTTAGAGCAGCATCCGGAAAGCCGAGCCTGCACAAAGCCGGGAAGCGCAATCGAGAAGTTCAAGTGACTCGGTGCACCTCCCCATCTCTATCAACGTAGCTTGCATGGCACGGTCCGCTCCATGGCCAGCGTTGCGAGCTGAATTGTACCGGGACCGATCCTCCGTGGTCGCAGCCGCCAACGGAGTTTACTGCAAATGCAGTGTCTTCCATGTGAAGTCATAGCGGAAACCGAGGGCGGCTGCGTTGTAACCTCCATGCCCTTGAGCGTCGGTAGTGTCTCCCAATCGTGATTCAAAATACGCGTAGCCTGCTGGCGAGATATGCCATTCTGCGCCGAGGACCGCGTATCTGGTCTTGAAGTCCGGGTTGATGAATGGGCTCAGGTCGAAGGGGATGTAGTCATCAAAGCCGGCCACAGCTGCAAACTTTCCGAACTTGAATCTGGAATACAACTCGACTCCGTTCGCGGAAAATCCGAGCGCTACGGTGGAAGGTCCGCCAGTGGGATCTTTGATAAATGCCAGGTCGCCGTTGTTCTGCCGGACCCAGTCGGCACCCCATTCAATGTTGCGCCAATCGCCTTTGGCCCCGACAGCCCAGTAATCGGTACCGCCCTGAAGTACCAAATCTGTGAGCGCCGGGCCGAAATAGGTCTTGTTGTAGGCGCCTCCGATCTTTACCCCAGGAAGCACTGCTGCCTGCATTGAGAAACCAAAGCCGTTAAAGGCCTGCGGGGTGTCTGCGGACCGCAACTGACCCTGCGTTCCGAAGTCGAAGATCTTGGCGAAATTCAGATGATACAAAATCGTCTGGTCGGCACGACCGGTCCCTGATTGACCTCCATCGGTACCGGCGACGTACGTGGCGGTGGACTGGCCGCCGAAAACGTTGAAGCGATCCGTCGTATAACTCGTTATGTCGTAGTGGGTGGAATTCTGTTTGCCAAAAGTGAGACGTCCAAATTTGCCGGAATCAACACCAAAGAATCCCAGGCGAGCGCCGAAGACAGGTTGCGTCGTTTGCTCCACTACACCGAAGCCTGACGACGTGGTTGCGCCGGCGTTGAGTGATGTCTCGCTCTGAACCAGGTTCACGCCCCACTCCGCGGTGCCAACCACCTTAACTGGACCAAACGTGGAGAAATTGATGCCTACGCGGGTGGCGTTGTCTTGTACCTCTGCGGATCCGTTGGCTGGAATGGAGATGATGGTGCGAAGACTCCCATAGGGTTGGAAGGCGCCGGTGTAGTGGACCTCAGGATTCACACCGGTTGTGACCGTTTCCATCTCCGTCTTCGGGATTGCCGCCACAGGGGGCTCCGATGTGGCGGTCACACTTACAGTTGTGCGGGAAGTACTACCCGTAGCAAATTCACCTCCGCAACCCTCCGAAACCCAAACACCCCGGTCATCGTAGCCCCAGTTCCTGCCCAGGAGGCAGTTGGCCTCACCCGTTGGTCGCAACATCACTATGCCGGCTCGAGTGTCGGCCGGGCACTCCTGTCGTTCCTGGCCTTTGGAAACGCAGCTCACGATCGATGAAACTGTCGCCTGCGCGAAGTTCTGTTGAGCGTTCAGCACCGCAGCCTCGTTCAGGGTTATGGCCGCAAGCAGGATCAAATACCTCTCAAGTTTCATGCTCCTCCATTCACGGGCTTGTTCCGTCGTCACATGACCGAAACCGCGGCTTTTGGCCGATTGCCTCGCACGGGTGAGCTATGGCTGGGGACAGTCTTGCGTCTTCCCGAAGAGTGGAATTCAGGGGTGTCGCCATCCATCTCTGTTCTGTACTTGCGTTTTCGCCCACGTGTGAGGCCTGAAGGCCGACGTTCAGAGCATGCGGTTCGAAGCCCGCCGGGATAGCATGGTAGCCGAGAACTCCCGGCTTTTCTTCTGGCAGAACTGACAGTGCCGCCCGCGCCCACTGTTCGGGGCACAGAGCGCTCCCGATCAATGAAATGAGTGGAAGGAAGAACTACCAGTAAGAATGAGAGAAGGCTGAATGGTCGGGACGGGCAGATTTGAACTGCCGAAACTGTTCGGCTTCGCCTCGCACCCCTCGCGACCTTTTGCGAGTGCACTTCTTTTCGATCCAAAAAGGGGAGCCGATTTCACAACTCACGCATGTATGGAAGTATTGGCCGGGGATGTCGTTGAACTGGAGCTCACCACTCCGAGAAATAGACTCGAGCCTACGACCCTTCGGTTAACAGTTTCGCTAGATCCGGGCAAAATTAATACTTGCCGAATCAACTCCCCAAAAAGCGTGATTGAGCTTTAGCGCGACAAGTACCAGAAGAGACCACGGCTAAGCGTAACGGCGTTTGCGCGTAAGTGTGAAGTGGCGCGGAAGAGAAGATATGCGATGTATTGCCGACCGGGATGACCTGCATCGAATCGGGTTGATCGCGGGCTAAAGGACTGAACTGAATTGGAGCCGAGTGGCGCGATTGGAGGGACCAGATTTTGCCTGATGACTTTCCATTTCTGCATGGGCAGGGAGAGAAAAGTGAGATGCAGCCATAAGTTGTCCTTATTCTCTTGGAACATCACCTCCAACGCTGAACTCGAAAATCGATGAAGCCAACTCTGGCGTGCAGCAGGGATGTTGGAGATTGCGCGCTCTGCTTGCGGATGAAGTTGGCAACCGAACCAGGCTCGAGCGTAGAAGAACGCAATTGCTTCAAGCGATCGCAGCGAAAGAGTATGCGTTTGGGACCAGCACTCCCAGAAGGTTTCGTCGTGTGCGTGCGAGTGAAGGAAGGCAGCCAGTTCGCGGATGTGACGGATTACCCCTTCGGCGCGAAGAAGGATGTTGCGGAGAATGTGGAGTGACAGATGACCCAGGTGGTCAACGGGGTTGAGGCATGGAAACGAGAAGCCGTTGACCTGCCGAGTAGTTCGGCGCCCCCAAAAAAGATCGACTTCCGGTATACGGATGAGCGAGAGATGTTCGTTCCAGAGACAAAAGTGCAACTCAATCTGCAGGGGCATTTCCGGATCGAAACGATTGCCCCGCCATTGCCAGCTCCCGAGCCTTTCCATAGGAGGGCCATGGTCTGCTCGATTTGTGTCGAGTATACGCCGAGGTCTGTAGCCGATACTTTGAAGCGCGGTCCGCGCCGCCTCAATGTCTTCTTTTGGGCAGAATAGGTCAAGATCAGTCTGCGATCGGAACCTCGGGTCAACAACATATTCCGGGACCTGAGTGAAACCCTTGATTACAATGTGTTCGACGCCTGCTTTTGCGAGTACCTCGGCGGATTCACGGTAGGCTGCTTTAATGCGTTCGAAGCGAAGGGCGTTGTCGGCGAGGTTCTCATTGACTCGCGCAAGGACCCAGTTGGGCAGGCAGTCGGGGGGAAGCAGCGCAATAAGGAGCGTTAACTGCGAATCGTCGCAAAAGGCCAGGAGCCTGCGCCACTCGGGATCCCCAAGCGCTTTCAAAAGCATCGTGTCCGGCCCTTGCAACTGCAATGCGGCAAGAAGAGCTGATACTTCGGTCGGGATTTGCATGCGTGGTTTGGCGTTTTTTGTCTGGAAGGTCAAGGAGGCCCCGGTCTTCTTGCAGAGATCTTCTTTCGGGTCTAAAGTGTCGGTCCGTCAGTATCGGTACGTTGTAAAGGCTCAGTGTCTGCCCAATGTTTGCGCGTCGGAATCTTCATCCAAGGACGCTTCGCAGCCTTGATCTGGACGCCAGGTCGGCATATCGAAGCAATTATTCGCGATGACTTTTAGCGCACCCCGCTGCGACAAGCCTGAAAAAATGACAATCTTGCGACAAGTAACGCTCGACGATCTGATCATACTGTTCTCAATGCATTGAGGTAAAAGCGTGTGCATCATGCCCTTACGACTTTCTCCTGCACTTTCTGTGATGATCGCCTTTCTGCTGGTAACCCCAACCTTCGGCCAGACCCCGGGAACTGGCGCGATCTCCGGATTGGTCTATGACCCTTCGAGGAGGCTGGTGGCGAAGGCCGAAGTCTTCGCAGTGAACGAGGCTAACCACGCATCTCGCTCGACAACTACGTCGGCAGAAGGTGTGTTTCGCGTGCCGCTCATGCCACCGGGCACCTACCGGGTAAGGGTAAAGGCCCCGGGATTCGCTGAGAGTGTCTCCAACCCCATTGAAGTGACGGTGGGCCAAACAAGTTCGCTCAATGTCACCTTAGTCATAGCAAAGGCTAATACAAGCGTACAAGTTATTGGAGATGCACAGGTTGCGCAGCAAGAGAGTTCGACGCTTGGTGGCCTTGTCGGCGAAACAGCGATCCGGACGTTACCGCTGTCGAATCGCAACTACACCCAGATCATCGGTCTGGCACCGGGCGTGATCGTCGACCTTCCCAACGCCGCGATCCTTGGACTGGGTACGCAGAATGTGGCTTCGAACGGCGCGACGCCAACGGCCAATAATCTGCAGTTCAATGGCATCGATGCCAACAACCTGGCTGAGAATTCAGCGGCCAATTCAGAGAGCTCCATTGTCGGCACCGCCGTTCCGGCGCCGGATACGATTCAGGAGTTCCGCGTGCAGACAGCTAATTTCGACGCTGCGTACGGACGCGGAACTGGAGCGAACGTCGATGTTGTGAGCCAGAGTGGGACGAACAAGTTCCACGGTAGCGTCTGGGAATTCGTGCGCAACAATATATTCAATGCAAACGACTTCTTCTCCAAGCTCGACGGGCAGCCAAGGCCGGATTTGAAGCAGAACCAGTTTGGCGGGTCGATAGGTGGCCCCATTCTGGGGGACCGGACGTTCTTCTTTGTGGCGTACCAGGGACTCGTCGAGGCGAATGGACTTGGCAATAAGTCTGTGGCGATTTTGCCGCTGCTGACGGAGGATCGGTCGGCGCCGACTCTAGGGGCCCAGTTCTGTCCGGAACTGCACCTTAATAGCCAGGGACAACCGGCAACGGGATATCTGACAGTAGCGGGCGGAACACAGGTGGCCTGTGATGGATCAAACATCAATCCGGTAGCATTGTCTGTTCTTAACGCTAAACTGCCGAATGGCGAGTTTGCCGTTCCGATTCCGCAGATTGTTATTCCGAATAGCGGTCCGGATCCCTCCAATCAGTTTCCGCAGGGGCAGTCAACATTTTCCATTCCGGCGCATTTTCGCGAAGACCAATTCACGGTCAATCTGGATCACAATCTGGACAGCAAGAACACGCTGTCAGGGCGTTTTTTTTACTCGCGGGCGCCCACGACTGAGCCGTTCTCGCCAAACGGCGCGGCAAACGTGCCCGGCTGGGGCACAGATGCCTTGTATCGGAACACGATGTTTGTCCTTTCGGACACGCACGTCTTCCATCCAAACTTGACGAATATCGCCCGCTTTGGATACATGCGCTACGACGGAACATCGGCTGTACAGAACCCGCTCAAAGCGCAGGACATCGGAATCGGCACGCCGACGGGCGTGACATCGGCTTCGGCGAACGCACCAGGAATGTGGGTTGGCGGCTTTATGATCGGGGATGCCGGAACGCCATCAGAGTGGCAGGTAACGAATTCCTTCATCTTGCAGGACACGATCGCGCTGACCAAGGGCAGACATAACGCACGATTTGGAATTGAGTTCAAGCGGCACCAGGTGGATGTTGACTCGCCGAACGAAACCGACGGCTTGCTGCAGACCCCCGGATTCCCGGACTTCCTGGTGGGTCAAAGCGCAGCGCAGAATGGCAGTCCTTTCGGCTTTAGCAATGTTGGGACGACCCAGGCGGGAGGAGGCATTTTCCGCAGGAACGAGCGTTATTCGGATTTTGCGACGTTTGCGCAGGACGATTTCAGATGGACACCGCGTCTTGTGGTGAACGCTGGCTTGCGGTACGAGATTTTCGGCGCCCCCGATGAGACCGGTGGACGCCTGGCGAATTTTGACGCGGACATCGCCTCTGGACAAACTCCGGCCACTGGAACCTACAGCGGGTTTACGGTGCCTTCGAATTTCAAGGCTGAGATTCCCCAAGGGGTGGTGCAAACATCGTATGCGGGATTATGGAAGACGCCGTACGGCGACTTCTCGCCTCGCCTTGGCTTTGTATGGCAGATGACTGAAAGACCAGTGCTGATGCTGCGTGGCGGGTTCGGGGTGTACTTCGATCACCACTCGGCCAATCTTGTGGAAGTGGGGCTGTCCCAGCCGCCTTATTCAACACTGAATATCGTACAGGGAGCGGCCAATGGACCGGCCACATTGGAGAGTCCGTACGTTCCTCTTGTACTACCCGTCTCGAGTTATCCGGTCTTCCCACTCCGGAGCGCAACCTCACCTCTTCCATTTACTCAGGGAACTGATCCGAATGTATTGGATGGCAAGACGGAAGAGTACAACCTGAACGTGCAATTCGCTTTTGCTAAGGATTTTCTTTTGGAAGTTGGATACGTGGGAACGCGGTCCCTGCACCGCCCAGGGCAACTCCAATTCAACCAGTCGTTGCTGGCGAGTCCACAGAATCCGGTGAACGGCGAGACGACGAACTCGGTCAACAATGTGGCCGCGCGCCAGCCATTCCAGGGTGTGCCCCAAGGTTCACTGTTCACACGCTCGGTTTTTATCGGCAACTACAATGCGCTGCAAACCAGCTTCTCGAAGCGAATGAGGCATGGGCTTCAATTCCTGGCGAACTATACATGGTCGAAAAACCTCGATGAAGTGAACGGGGAGGGCGGTCTAGACACCTTTGAACTGCAGTTGCCGACGAACGACCAGCACAATTTGAGGCAGTCGTCATATGGATTGTCGGGCGACGACCGGGCCCAGCGAGTGGTGGCGAACTTTACGTGGTCTGCGCCGAAATTTGCGACTGCTCCGCACCTGGTACGTCACGTGCTAACGGATTGGGCGTTCTCTGGCATCGCGGTCATTCAGTCAGGTGCCGCGCTCAGTATCTTTGATGGCAACGCCGGGTCGGTCTATGGAAACTTCAACAACCGGGCGCAAGCTACAGGCAGCAATCCTTCGACCCATGGATCGCTGTTTTCGCGCGTGGTCGGGAGTGGGCGCTATCTGGACGCAAATGCGTTCACGCGGGCCCCGGAAGCGCCAAACGGAACGAGTCTGGCGGACCAGGATTTTGGCTACAGTCCCGTCGGCTATGTACGGGGGCCACTGCAACGCAACCTCGACCTAGCCATAGAGCGGATCTTCCCGGTGAGGGAAAGTATGAACTTTCTTTTTCGAACGGAGTTCTTCAATCTGACAAATACTCCGCAATTTGCTAATCCGAACACCAACCTGGGTTACGGAGATCCCTCCCTTCCCATTCCCACGGCCAGTTCGTCGTTTGGGCAGATCACATCCACCGTGACCAATCCGCGCATTATCCAGTTCGCAGCAAAATTTCTGTTCTAAGGCTCCGCCGAAATTCGTAAGGTATCCCTTTGCGATTCGCCGAGCATAATGGGGAAATGAATGATGACGCTTCAGGAAATTGAGGCAGCGTGCGATGCGGGAGAGCTGCCGGATTCTTCTCGACATTCACTGGAGGCACCGAGCCTCCCACTCAAGAAGATGTTTTATCCGCTCGGTTTTCCGGCTGAGGTGAGAACCAACTCTTCCGAGGTCCTGGTGTTGATGGATGACCTTTGGGGACAGTTCAAGGAACAGCACAACACGGAGCCAATTATTTCCGAGGTGCATGTAGTAGAGAGTGGTGACTCAACCGAATGCCCTCCTGCGCCGGTCTTTCGGTACATGATGCCGCTTATTCTCGCCGTCGCAAACGGCGACAATTACAGCGTCGTCGATTTGGAGCGAAAGACGACGCGGATATCAATAACGCGTGACACCCTACGCTATGGCCTGTACGCGAAATACTTCCTTCTTGGAAACCCGGGGTGCTGCATCTCAGCGAACTACGCGACACCCGTGCATGCGGGATGCGTGGCCCTCGATGGGAGCGGTGTACTGCTTTGCGGCGACTCGGGTGCTGGAAAATCTACCCTTTCATATGCATGCGCGCGCGCTGGCTGGACCTATGTAACCGACGACGGAAGTTATTTGCTGAACGGGGGGACGCGCCGAGTGGTGACGGGTGATTGCTACAAGATACGCCTTCGGCCGACGGCGGCAGAACTGTTTCCAGAAATTGTTGGGCTCGAGATTACGCCCCGAGCCGCCGGTAAGCCGTCGGTGGAACTGCCAACAACTCCCATGAGAAACATAGTACGCGCACAGACTATGGAGGTGGACTTCATTGTGTTTCTAAACCGGTTGTCCGGAGAAGCACCGAAGCTCGTGCCATTTCGAAAGGACGTGGCGCGGGAATTCATGCTGCAGGATCTCTTGGGGCTCCCTGCGACCCGGGCCGAGCAACACGCGGCGATTGAGGAGTTGCTAAAGGCCGACCTGTTTGAGCTTCGCTGCAGCGATTTGGACTGGGCTGTAAACCGGCTGGAAACACTTGTTCAGGAAAGACGATAGTGGAGCAGCTTTTGCCGTCCGAATTGGATGCCATAAAGCCCATTCCTTTCTGGAAGAACCCCTCCGCATGGATTAAGGAGCAGAATCTCGGGCGCAGCTATTGGGTGTTCTTCGCGGTTGCGCTCTTCTTCGATGCCGGATTCTCTACTTACGTCTTCCTGTTCAACCTGTACCTCCTTGACCTCCACTTTAACGAGCGTGCAATCGGACTGGTTGGCGGAGCTCTGACACTTGGCTCCGTGGTCGGGCTTGTTCCGGCCGGCATGATCGCCAAAAAGATCGGCATTCGGCCGATGTTGTTCTTCTGCCTCTCCGCGGCCCCTCTGCTGGGTGCAATTCGTGCGTGGTGGACGTGGGAGCCCGCGCAAATAGGCTTGGCTTTTGTGACCGGGCTCGCCATGTGCTGTTGGGGCATATGCTTCCTTCCCGCGGTAGCACGGCTTACGACGGAGAAGAACCGCACAACTGGGTTCAGTCTGATCTTCTCCGCCAGCATCGCGGCCAGCGCCTTCGGAGGTGTCGTTTGCGGCTATTTACCAAAGTGGTTAGAGTTGACCGGAATCGCGATGCAGGGCGCCGAGGTCAAGAGGCTGATTTTGCTGGCCTCGTGCGGCCTCGCGGCGTTGGGGCTTATTCCGACAATTCGGTTAACCTTGCCGCCGCAAACCGAGGGAGAAGCGGACACAGAGTTCGAGCCGCACGGCCCGGGATGGTTCCAGAACTTGAGGCTTGCGCCATTTCTGCTGCGCTTTCTGCCCCTGATGGCGCTGTGGTCAGCGGTGCAGGCCGGGTTCACTCCCTTCGCCAATATCTACCTGTCAATTGATCTGCAGATTCCGATGACCCAGATCGGCCTTATCTTTTCCACTGTGCAGATTGTGCAGTTCTGCCTCGGTCTCATCGCGCCATTCGTCTTTCGCGCGCTGGGTCTTGTGAACGGGGTTGCAGCTACGCAGATCTTCGCGGCCATTGCTCTAGGCTGTTTAGCAGGAACGCATAACAGCAACCTGGCGATCTTGTCATACCTGATATTTGCAGCGGCGCAGTGGATGAGTGCCCCGGGCCTTTATAACCTGCTGATGAACGAGACCCCGGACAAAGACCGCAGTATGGCATCCGCGATGACGATGCTTTGCAACGCTCTGGCCGGATCGGCGGCCACAGCCGGAGCCGGCATCCTCTTTACCTCCTTCGGGTACCCGCGCGTTCTCTTCGGGATCGCGGGGCTCGCGTTGGCGGTTGCCGCGCTTTTTCGACTAATGATCAGGTCAGCGAAAGCGGGGGTAGTTTCACAACCCTGAGTTCCACGCCGCCCTTTGGGCGCATCTCCCTCCGAACCCGGCCATCTATTCATCAGAACGAGGCGAGGGGCCGCACTGTCAACAGCCCCAACAATTCCATAAGAGTTGAACACAGAAAAGGGGCAAAGATATGGGCAAGCTCAACGGCAAAGTGGCAGTCATCACGGCCGCCACCTCTGGTTTGGCGCTCCCGACAGCCAAACTGTTCGCCGAAGACTTGGCAGCCGCGACCTTCTTCTCGCCGGCGATAGCACGCTCCTTTATCTGATCGGCTGGTCCGGGACCGCCGCCAGTCATTGGAGAAATGCAGCATGGGCTCATGATGTAGAGAGCGCCGAAGACGGGATGCTTCATGCCGATGCGGGACGCGCTGCAACCGCCCATGGGATGAGTTGCTTCTGTTTCAAGAACGAGGCTCACGAGCTCAGCATTCGCCTTATTCCGACAGGCCACTCGAACCGTTCACAGCCCGTTCCGATTTAAGGCTCAGCACTCATCCGCGAGGGAAGGCACTATTGGCCCATCCTCCACGGAGACAGCGTTGACCACCTCTTCAACTCATCGGTTGCCCAGCGTATTGATTTGTCGACATGGCACGATGTGCACGGGTTTGGTATTCCAGACTGCTCGGTTTCAGTAGGCGTGATAAATCGGAACGTGTGAGCATTGACAAAGTTATCCTTGATTGTTTGTTCGATTTTCGGCATGTGGCAGGCGACGCACTGGCTGCCCGTGCCGCCTTCTGCATGATGAGTGTGTCCACTCACGGTGCCGGAGAGTCCAGCGGGATTTTGGGCGAGTGACCGCTTCCGGAGACTACTACTTGATCAACACATGCGGTGCATTTTTGCCGGAGTTATAACTGCAGTGTAAACCGCCAACAATCTCCTCTGGTTCCTCAAATGACAATGAAATGACTAGAGCGCCATCGAACTTTTCGACTGGTTGTGCTGCAATCAACTGTCGACCTTCGAGACAAGTCCTGCTTACATTGTTGACTGATGCAAAGCATGACGAGAACAGCTTCGGAGGTTCGAGATAACGGGTCGAGGGGAAACGCATGAATTATCCACGCCTGGTATTAGCCGCAGTCGCGGCTCTGATCACCTTTTTCGCTTGGGGATTTTTGACAGAGGGCTGGTTACTGCGGAAGGATTTCGCGGCTTCGGCGACAATTTATCGAACATCGGATTTACAGATGAAGTACATGCCATTGGGCATGGTGGCAACTCTGGTGGCGTTGCTCGCCGCTGTTGTTCTCTACGCTGGCTGGTGCGGTGGCACATCCGGGGCCGTCCGGGGTTTGCAATTCGGGCTGTTGATGGGAGTGTTTGTCGCTTGCATCCACTCGATTTCCAACCTTGTCACGATGAACATGCAGACGAAACTCGGCTTGGAAATCGCTATCTGTAACGCGTTTGGGTGGGTATTGGTCGGTCTTGTAATTGGACTGGTTTACAGGCCGTTCAAACCCTGAAAGCAAAATATGTGAATCCGGGCGGATCAACCGCCAACCCTTTCGTCACTGCTCAGTACCGTCCGAATAGGCCACGACTGCCCGGAACGTGTTGTGTCTAGAAATTCACTTTAGTTTTGCTATCCTGGCCTTTGCCTCATGTGGCAAATCGTAATGCGAATAACGAAGGGACATGATGGGTTTGCCACCGATCACTTCGTCGCAACGGCCGCGCCCTCCAGGCACATCGAACCCAAAATGGAATCCTTCTCCCCTATCCCGCGCCGGAGACTTCGCCTGTATAGCCGGACGGCATCTTGGTTCGCTGTGGCTTCGTCTCCTTGCGGGACGACTCTTGCCTATTCGAAAAACTGCCATGCTTCTTCACGGGTCGACCTCCATCCTTCCGGATTGCACCTCGAGTGCGTTGATCACCGCCAGCTTATCGCTCGGCGATCGAGGTCGACCTTCTCATCACATCTAGCCGGCCATTTCTCGAAAATGGTGTTATGTCCGGGTTGGCCAGGTTCTGCTCCGATAAGCCTCTTCCCACTTTGAAGCCGTTCCAAAATGTTCGCGAGTGAGCGTGAAGGGAGCAATGAAGAGGTTCGTTTTCATCTGTGCCTTCTTATCTCCGATCTCTCACCTGATAACGCAGAAAGAGGTAATCTGCTGCATTTTTTGCGCTGAGAAGCTTCCACCAGGGAGCCGTCGCGGGGGAGAACTGGACGTTCGCAACCAGGCCAGGCCTGGGGTGCGCTGCGACTCTCCCCGCGATCTGAGGTGCCACTGTCAGGAAAAGTTCATCCATGAACCCAGCCGCGAGAAATTCGCCAAAGAGTGTCGGGCCGGCTTCGTGAAGCAGTAACTCCACTCCGGCTTCCCGTCTGAGCAACGTAAGGATGGCGGAAGGAGAGATGCGGGTCTCTGGCGCAGAGAGCGCCTTCACCTCGACAGAGGCGAGTGCCCCCGATCCGCTTTGCGACAACCTCTGTTTGCCTTGCTCGGTAGTCAGTATGAGCACCCTGGTTCGCGGGGTATGAAACAAGGCGCTGGCGAGGTCCAGCCTGCCCGTTCCCGTGACAATTACTACAAGTGGATTCTCCAGCTTTCGCAGCACCTCGGTTCGATAGTTTCGATATAGATCTTTCGCTGCTGGATACACAGATTCCGGGAGCCAGGAGCCCTGCGGACCAGAGGCTTGAAGCGTCCCGGAGCCCACCACCACAGCGTCTGCTGAGGCACGCAGCAGTCCCATGATGAACCGGTCTTCTTCGTTCGAATTACTGATCTGAGCTCCTTCTGACTGACCCGGTAAGTTGAAGCTCACAACCCCGTCGAGTGTCGACACGAAGTTTGCGATGAGATAGGGACGCTCCACCGGAGCAGGCGGAAAGGAAAGATCTCCATCATATCTGGCGCGAAGGCCATCGGGAAGGACTGCTCGAGAGGGCTCAGCGGATTCAATTGCGAACAGCGTGCGAATAGGCGCCATAGTATCAAGGCTACTTCAATCGTCGCATCAGCGATTCTGTAGAGCATCCCCAAAGAGATGCTGGTCATTACACATCGCGCAAAGTTATTCCTGTTTTCAAGCCGCCAGACTCCTTTAACCAGACGGAGCTTGCATACGATGTCATCAGTGAAGGATACGAAAGGCCACCCAGAGAGCAGTCACATTCCGGCAAGCTGTTCAACGGCCTTCTTCGTTAAGCAGCCAGATAGTGCTTTCGAGTGTAACAATGATCGGCCGGCGGCAGTTTTGAGTCGTGGGCAAACTTCTTGTGGCTGCTCCCAAAGCGCAGGGCAATTCCAAACCCAGCAAATTTACGGGGCCCAACATTACTATTTGTCGTCGGTCACATGAGCCACAAATTTCATGGAGGCGTGGCCTTCTCCGCAAAAGTGCCCGCATTTCCCTTTAAACTCGCCAACTTTCTCGGGAGTGATTGTCACCTCGGCAGGATGATCTTTTGACGCCTCCGCGTCTACTTGCAGATCTGGAATGACGAGGCTGTGTGTAACATCTTCGGAAGTGACTACGAGCTTGACTGTTTCACCTTTCTTGAGCGTAACCTCCGCCGGAGTGAAGGAAAAGCGCTTTGCGTGAATCTCAATGGTTCGCGCCGCATTCTGTGCAGGGTAGCTGAAATCCCTTGGATGACGACGCGCTTATTAGAAATGCCGCAGAGTTGCTAAGCCGTTTCATAAATCCTGGGTACCTCCATTGTCCAAAGCGGTGTGGGACGCACTTCACCTTGTCTTACTTCAAGCGTTCTCCAACCATTCGAGTTGATACGGAATCTCACCTTCTTTTGAGATCAACAAAGTATTTACATTTCTCGCACACAGAGGAAGCCCCGCCCAACCAGGTCTGAGTTTAGGAAGGTCGACCCAGATTCGTGTCAACCAAAAGTCATTGCTTTGTCGTTATAAGAAGGGTGGCTCAGTCGGGTGTACAGTAATAGATTCATCGACAAACGCGCGCCCCGTCCGCCATACTTTCCAGAAGAGAAAACAGAGGCGACTTACCCTATGTGCGACGACTTGATTCACCAAGGCCTAACCCACGATCCCACGGTTTCGCGCCGAGTCTTCGGGCTTGGAGCGGCAGCAACAGTTGCGCTGCACTCATCCATTGCATTGGCGCAGGCGAAAGTCGTCGAGAAAGACGTCAATGTGCCCATGGCAAGTGGTGTCTCTGACTCCGCGCTCTTCTATCCCGAGGGCAAAGGGAGCTGGCCGGCGGTTCTCATGTGGACCGACATCCTTGGCCTCAGGCCCGTGTTTCGCGAGATGGGTCAAAGGCTCGCCGCCGAAGGCTACATTGTGCTGGTCCCAAATCCGTTCTATCGAAATGCCAAGGCACCTGTGGTGGACGGCTCGTTTGATTTCAGCAAGCCGGAGGATCGCGCCAAGGTGATGCCGATGGCCGCAGCCCTGACCGCCGACGCCAATATCAGCGACGCGAAGTCCTACACCGATTTCCTCGACGCTCAGCCACAAACCGACAAGAAAAGGAAGATGGGTGTCCAGGGCTATTGCATGGGCGGCCCGCTCACTTTTCGCACCGCAGCCACCGCCTCCGACCGCATTGGGGCCGCCGCCACGTTCCATGGCGGAGGTCTCGTGACCGATAAGCCCGACAGTCCGCACCTGCTCATTCCCAGGATGAAGGCCGAGGTTCTCTGCGCGGTCGCTGACAACGACGACAAGCGCGACCCTGCGGCAAAGAACACACTCAGAGAGGCCTTCGCGGCAGCGCATCTAAAAGCGACGGTTGAAGTCTACGAGGGATGCGACCATGGCTGGACGGTACGCGGCAGTCAGGTCTACAACGAGGCTGGCGCAGAGCGCGCGTGGACAGAACTCATCGCACTCTACAAGCGAAACCTCACTTAGGCGGAAAAAAACCAACACCTCCCCAGAGGAACCCCTAGCCATGAACGAAGCAGAGATGATCGCCAAATGGGACGAGCACATAGGCTATGAATTTTCGACGCGCGACGTCTCTTCGACCATTGCAACAATGGTGGAGGACGCCTACGTCAACCACGTTCCGGTTATGACTGGCGGTTACGGTCATGCAGCCCTGCGCCGGTTTTATGCGGAAGACTTCATCTCGCTGATGCCTGCCGACACCTCCATCAAACTCATTTCCCGCACCCTCGGCCAGGATCAACTGGTTGACGAGATGATCTTCTCATTTACCCACACCGAAGAGATGCCATGGATGCTCCCCGGAGTTCCGCCAACCCATCGACACGTGGACATTCCTCTCGTCGTCGTTGTGGGTTTTCGCGAGGGAAAGCTGGCGCACGAGCGCATCTACTGGGATCAGGCATCGGTGCTCAAACAAATCGGCCTGCTCCCGGACTCGTCGCTGCCTGTATTCGGAGCCGAGACCGCGCAGAAGCTCCTCTACCCCGCCATGCCCTAACGAGAGCATGCGATTTTGGTGGGAGTTTTGTTCCCGCTTTGTATACTAGCGACACGCTTCAATCGCGAGGGCTAGGGTCAAGTCGGCGAATTCCTCGGCCCCGTGTCCTCGGATCACCAAGCACCAGGAGCCACATGGCCAAACAGCAGCTCTTCGCACCTCAGGCTGTCAACTTCCCATGCGATCGAATCCGTTCGCTCTTTCCTGCGTTGCACGAGGAGCCGGGCTTCACCTTCTTCGATAATGGTGCTGGCGCGCAGATTCCCCTCGGAGTTTTTGACGCTATTCGCGGTCATCTTTTGCACCGCAACGTTCAGCGCGGCGGACGATACACCCGGAGCATGGAAGTCGATGCAACCATCGAGAGTGCTCGAGAAAGCGTTGCCACCCTGATCAACGCGCGCGACAGTGACGAGATCGCTTTCGGCATGAACGCGACGTCATTCCTTCGTCTGCTCAGCCTGGCGATCGGTCGCACCCTCGAGACCCGCAATGAGATCGTTGTAACCGACCTTGACCACGAAGCCAATATCGCCACCTGGATGCAGTTGGAGCGCGAAGGAGCAAAGATAATCTGGTGGAAGATGCGTGAAGATAACAACCTTCACGTGGCGGACCTGGCGCCGCTCCTCAGTGCCAAGACCCGTCTTGTCGCCTGTACTGTTGCCTCACATGCACTCGGCTCCATCGTCGATGTCGCTGCCGTTGCCAAACTGGCGCACGCCGTCGGCGCTGAGGTGGTTCTTGATTGCGTTCACTATGCTCCCCACGCACTCGTCGATGTACAAGCATTTGAGTGCGATTACCTAGTCTGCTCCGGGTACAAGATATTCGGTCCCCACATGGGTTTCATGTGGGGTCGACTGGAACTTCTGAAAGTTCTCCCGACCTTCCGCGAGGACTTTATCCCTGACGCTCCCCCTGGCAAGATCGAAGCGGGCACTTTCATCTTCGAGAACGTCGCGGGAATGGCAGCCGCCATCTCCTATCTGGAATCGCTCGGCGCAAGCCGCGGCGGAGAAGAGGATAACGTTGAACCGGCGTCGAAACGAGCCTCTCTCGTTCGCGCCATGACTTCAATCCGAGAGTACGAAGCCAAACTTTCTTTCGAGATGCTTGAAGTCCTGAAGGCTGCCGGCTCCACTATCTATGGCATTGACGACAGCGCGCGGCTGGCCGAACGCGTTCCTACATTTTGTTTCCGTCTTCCAAACGTCGCGCCGGCAATCGTCACCGAGACCATGTCGGACCGAGGAATTGGCATTCGTGACGGCCACATGTATGCTCCGCGACTGATGAAGCGCCTGGGCGCGAGCCTCGACACCGGTGTCAACCGCGCGTCGCTCGTCCACTACAACACCCTCGACGAGATTCACGAGTTCGGGAAGGTACTCCTTGACATGGTTCGGGGGCGATAAACAAGCTACTTCCGCCCAGGCGCCAATGGCTTTCAAGCCTGTCGCCACGCGCGAGAGTTCTGCCGAACTCATCCGCGCGCTCACGCAACGCCAGCTCACCATGATGACCATCGGCGGTGCAATCGGAGTCGGGCTTTTTCTCGGCAGTTCCGTCACCATCCGGCTCGCGGGGCCGGGCGTCATCCTTTCTTATCTCTTCAGCGCTGTCATCGCTCTCATCGTCGCATACTCCATCGCGGAGATGGCTGTCACTCATCCCGTCTCCGGCTCATTCGGCGTCTACGCGCAGACATACTTGAATGAGTGGTCGGGCTTCGCGGTTCGAGTTACCTATGCCTTTGTTCAAATCCTGGCCATCGGCGCGGAGGTCACGGCTGTGGCAATTTACTTTGCGGTCTGGTTCCCGTCGGTACCGCAATGGGTCTGGGTTGTTGGCGTCGCTATGGGTTTAATCGCGGTCAATGGCCTCCGTGTCGGCAGGTTTGGTGAATTCGAATACTGGTTCGCCATCATCAAGGTGATCACCATCGTGGCCTTCATACTCGTCGGCCTCGGACTGATCCTCGGCATTGGCCCTGCGGGCGCCATGGGCTTCTCAAATCTCACCTCGCACGGAGGGTTTCTTCCCCACGGCTTCACGGGTGTCTGGCTGGCCTTGAGCCTCACGCTCACCAGCTACATGGGAGTGGAAATCATCGGGATCACCGCAGGTGAGGCGTTGCAACCCGAGAAGACCATTCCTCGCGCCATGCGCACCGTCACTCTTCGCCTAATCCTCTTCTACGTTCTGTCTATCACCGTTATGCTCTCGATGACGCCGTGGGATGCAATGGGCAGCGGTATCACCGGCAGTCCCTTTGTGCTCGCTTTCGCGAAGATCGGAGTGCCCTACGCGGCAAGTATCATGAACCTGGTTGTCATCACAGCCGCTCTCTCCAGCGCGAACACCAATCTCTATCTCACCAGCCGGACCCTCTTTTCGTTATCGCATGACGGCTACGTTCCGAATGCGCTGGGAAGCGTGGGTAGAAACGGTGTACCCTTTGTCGCCATGATTGTGTCGACCGCCGGCATGGCCGCGGCCATACTGCTTGCAATCTTCGTTCCCGGCCGTGCGTTCCTGCTCCTTTACGGCGTGGCAGTGGCCGGAATGTTTTTCGTCTGGAGCGTCATCTTGCTCGCTCATCTATCATTTCGCCGCTCGATAGGACAAGCGCGCGTCGCACTGCTTCCAATCCGCCTTCCTTTCTCGCCTTACACGCAGATCGCGGCGCTGGTGGCTCTCGCCGCCATCGCCAGCAGCACCCTTTACGTGGCGGGCCTGGAATACTCGGTTCCGAGTTTCATCCCATTCCTGCTGGTGATTACAATCCTTTACTGGACGCTGATGCGAAGGAACTGAAACTTACTGAGGGACAGGTCTGAACGCAATTTCTCCAGGCCTAAACGTGATTAACCAAGGTTGGTTGGCGGGATGACATCAAGGATTCTTCGATGCCCGCCAGCCCCACCATGGGCGTGTTTTTCGATTAAGCAGCAAGGGAGCATTTCCAGAGCAGTTCGCCCCAGAATATGGAAACCACGTAGACGGCGAAGGCAACGACCAAGACCCAGAGCCCTGTCCTTGCCGCTCCGATTCCAGCCAATCCGCCCAAGAGAACCTGTGCTACTCCGCAACGTGGATCTCCTCCGACGAAACGCCATCTACGCTGGTTCGCCCGCTGGCGCAGCGACGGGTATCGTCCGACTGCGATAGCGACCAAGCCAAATGCAATGCCTGTTTGCAGACTTAGGAGCGAAACCATGACGGCGAGCGGGATCAGGAAAGTCATGTCCAACGTGACGAGCAGCTTCCAACCTGCTATCGGTAGGAGACGATATCCAACGACACTTCGCCCGGACTTTGAGTGTTCCGAAAATGATTCAAGCGTATTTCGAAGACATGGAGACTGTGTTGAAGAACCTGCGCGCCCGTGCAGCCGAGCGCGCCAGCGTGTGGCTTGTTGTCTCAACCTCTGCATAGGCCGGAGTAGGGGTACCGGTCGATCTGATGTTGGCAGAGATAGGTCAGAGGAATGGATGGTTTCTGCGGGAAGTGGGCGTTCTAAGATATCTGCGCAGATCCAGTCAGCACGTGCAGCACGTTACAGACGAAACCAGAAAATCAGTTCCATTGCGCGAGAGCGTCGTAATCTTTGATGCAAATCCGAAGGGAAAGCCGAGAGCGAAGAGCCGAGGTTGAAAGCCGGTCTCTCGGAGAGATTCACTCACCTGAACGTTCAGACATCTGGCATCGACATCCAACTTGCTACGCGAAGACACTTGCAAGAAAAAGACCCGTCGCTTAGGGAGGGAGACAAGATCCTGTAACTTATTGATTTTAATAATGGTCGGGACGGGAGATTTGAACTGCCGAAACTGTTCGGCTTCGCCTCGCACCCCTCGCAGGCTTTTCTCGGGAATCCGCTAACGCGGATTCCAAATTGGGGTTCTTCGTGGGTCGGCCACGAAACCTGCACTCAGCGAGGATATTGCGGAAAAACTTAATGGTCGGGACGGGCAGATTTGAACTGCCGACCCCTCGCACCCCAAGCGAGTGCTCTACCAGGCTGAGCCACGTCCCGACACAGTCGAGCCGGTTCGCGGGGCGAACCGGCCCATGGGGTTCTGAAAATTAGTTTACACCAGCGTGCTCTGGCGCGGTTGCGCCGGAAAGACGGGATTTGAGATGCCAGGCAGATCTGGCTGCCTGCGCATCCGCTGCGATCAATGCGACGGCGGAACGTATTCCTGCGGCAGAGCCGAACCTTCTCCGAAGAAGAACTGCTCCATCTGCTCGACCAGGAACTGCTGGGCCTGCGGGGTCCAGGGCTGGAGCCGATATTCGTTGAGCAACATCTTCTGGCGGTCGACCCACTCGCCCCAGGCGGCTTTTGAGACGTTCTTATAGATCTTCTGGCCAAACTCCGAGTCGAAGGGCGGCTCGTCGAGACCTTCCAGTTCTTTCTTGTAGCGAACACAAAAAACCATATGCGCCATCGGTCAGGCTCCCACTCCAATTGTATGGGATAAGGGCGGCGCTTCGAGGTCTGGCAGAAGCTGGGATTTGCAATGCTTTCCTCGGCGCTCGAGAGGCTGAAATCCGTAAAAGCCCGGTCAATAAGTTACGAGGAACTCTCGGATTTCCGAGAGTAAAGGTCTCAAAATGAGCGGCTGGTCAAGGGGACCAACCTGCATTTCTGAACGGTGTCATTTCATGGCGCCAGTACAATCAAATGCAGTCCATATGTGCGGCAGATTCGCTCGTCGATCAACGCAGGAGGTCCTCGCCGATTGGTTCGGGGTGGAGTTGGAGGACATTCCTGGGTTTGGTCCGAGTTACAACATCGCTCCCCAAAGCATTCAGCCGGTGGTGCGTGTGAACGCGGACACGGGCAAACGAGAGTTCGTCCCGATGCGATGGGGATTGGTCCCGTACTGGGCGAAGGACGCGAAGATCGGTTACTCCACAATCAATGCGCGAGCTGAGGAGGTAGCCTCAAAGCCGCTGTTTCGTGAAGCACTGAAGAAACGAAGATGCCTGATTCCAGCAGATGCGTTTTACGAATGGCAGAAGCGCAGTGCGAAGGCGAAACAGGCGTTTGCTTTCGGCATGCAGAGCGGCGAACCGTACGCGTTTGCCGGACTCTGGGAACGATGGAAGCCGAAGGATGGCGAACCGCTCGAGACATTTACGATCCTGACAACCGATCCGAATGAGCTTACCGAGCCGGTGCACGACCGGATGCCGGTGATTCTGGAACGACGGGATTACTCCCGCTGGATGGAACCTGGGGAGCCGGAGCGTCCTCCCGTCGATCTGCTGAGACCCTACCCTGCGGAGAAGATGCGCAGCTGGCCAGTCAGCGAGCGGGTGGGCAACGTTCGCAACGATGATCCCGAGTTGCTGAAGGAGAGCGAACCGGAGAAGCTGCTGTTCTGAGACGAAGCTCGCACAGTACCGACGGTTTGCATCGGCGTTGATTCCGCTTGACTTTGCCGCACGCAGGATTTTTTCTTAAGATCAAACACCTTAAATAATCGCGAGCCGAGCGAGTCCTGGGACTTCGCAGGTAAATCGGCGACACGACGCCGCAAGAGGAATCAGTATGACTGTGACGGCAACTACCGGGATTTCGGACAAAGCGGCCAGCGCCATCTCGTACTTAACATTTTTTCCGGCTATCGTATTTCTTCTTGTGAAGCCGTATAAAGACAGCCCTTGTGTTCGCTTTCACGCGTGGCAATCGATCCTGCTGTTCATCGTGGCGTTCGCCGCCGATATCGTGCTGGGCGCGATAGCTCTGTTGACATTGTTCCTCGGCACGGTCGCACTCGCTTATACGCTTCGGCTGTTCTCGCTTTTCTGGCTGGTTCTCTGGCTGGCTTGCGTGTTCCAGGCGTATCAAGGCAAGCGGCTGAAGCTGCCGCTAATCGGAACGATTGCCGAAAAGCTCTCGATGAGGTAGGCTTCCTCCCACCCGAGAGTCTGGCGCTTCCGACAGTTTTTTGTGCGCCCTCCAACTTCGATTTTGACTCTCTTTTATGGGTCGATGCGGGTCTGATTGCAGATTTAAAGTAAAGGACAAGCCATGTCCGATTCCCCACCGTATCCGCCAATTCCGCGGCAGGCTGCGCAGAGCGGCCTTTCCGACAATGCAGCCGGCGCACTCGCCTATGTGACGATTATTCCGGCGATTGTTTTTCTGCTGGTGGAGCCTTTCAACAAAAACTCGTTCGTGCGGTTCCATTCCTGGCAATGCATCTTTCTTTGCATTGCCGCTACCGTCCTGCAGATTTTGCTGGGCGTCATTCCGGTCATCGGTTGGATCATTTTGCCGTTCGCGTCTCTTGGTCTGATGATCGTCTGGATTATCGCCCTTGTGAAAGCGCTGAAGGGCGAGAGAACCCAATTGCCGATCATCGGGAAGCTTGCCGCACAGCAAGCGGCAGCTTGATTTTCAACGCGACCCGTTATCGGCGACGCCCGCGCTTTTTGATATGACGGCTCTTCTTTTTCGGAGGTTGCGAGGAAGGCCCTGTTCGCCGGCCAGCCTTTGATTTTTTGGGAGGACGGGGAGCCTTCTTGCCTGTGAGGGGAATGCCTTCCTGCAAAATCGAGAACTGAAGGCGGCGCTCCTGGACGAGGATACGATCGAGGATGACCTGAACTCGATCGCCGGCGCGGAAGCAACGTCCCCAGCGCTCGCCGACAATCTCATGTGTGTTCTCGCGCCAGGTATAGCGGTCGTCGTTCAGAGTTTCGATCGGGACCAGGCCTTCGACAAACAGCTCAGTCAGCTCAACGAAGAGGCCGTATTTGGTGGGGTTGAGGACGAGCGCAGCAAATTCCTCACCCACGCGATCCTGCATGAACCGAACCTTTTTCCATTCCACCAGTTCGCGTTCCGCTTCGGCTGCGCGACGCTCGGCCACGCTTGACTCTTCCGCAATCTGGGCCAACTCCGATTCTGGGATGGGTGGTTCTCCCTGGAAACTTTCATCCCGTGCTCGTTTCTTTGCACGATGGATGACGATCCCCTTCAGGCCCTCATTGGGATGCGTCCAGGGGGACGCATGACGGCCTTCTGCTACTTCTGCATGCGCGTCAACGCCTTCGCGCAGCAAAGCCTTGGTGATGCGATGAACGATAAGGTCGGGGTAGCGGCGGATGGGGGATGTGAAATGGGTGTAAGTGGGCGCCGCCAACGCGAAGTGACCTTCATTGATCTCGGAATATCGGGCCTGGCTAAGGGAGCGCAGCATAAGGTAGCTCAGAATGCGTTCTTCCGGCTTGCCCTCAATTCGCGCAGAGAGCTTTTGATACATCTTCGGAGTTACTGCGATGTCTTCAGGAACTTCGTGAATTCGCGGCTGCCGCCCGCTGCGTTGCGCTTCGCGCCGGTCGCCCCGAGTCAGAATGCGCTTTACGGGAAGCGCACCAAGGCCCAGGGAATGCCCGAAGCCGGCGGCTAACTCTTCAAATTGCACCACGCGACGCGGGTCTGGTTTTTCGTGGATGCGATAAAGAGAGGGCACGCCGAGGTCTTCAAGCCACGTGGCAACGCACTCGTTTGCCGCCAGCATGAATTCCTCGATCAGGCGATTGGCCCATGTTCGCTCGGTGCGCGTAATGCCGCGCATCTGACCCTGGTCGTCGAATTCGATAACGGGCTCGGGCAAGTCGAAGTCAATGGAGCCGCGTTCCTGTCGCCGCTTGTTCATCAGTACGGCGAGACGCTTCATGCGTTCAAAGTGGACTACCAGTGCCGAATAGCGGGTGCGAGTCTCAGCGTCGCCTTCGAGGATGGCCTGGACTCCGGTGTACGTCATGCGTTCCGCGGAACGGATGACCCCTTCCGTAATTTCGAAGCTTTCGATCCTACCTTCGGCACTTAACTGCATGATGCAACTCAGGACGAGACGATCCTCATTGGGACGCAAGCTGCAGACATCCGTTGAAAGCTCCTGCGGCAACATTGGAATGGCGCGATCGGGGAAGTAAACGCTCGTGCCGCGCAGTCGAGCCTCAAGGTCCAGGTCGGTACCTGCACCCACGTATTCCGCGACATCGGCTATGTGCACCTGCAGTTCGTAGCCGCCTTCGGGACGGTCGGTGACGAGGACAGCATCATCGAAGTCGCGGGCGGTTTCGCCGTCGATGGTTACGATGGGAAGGCCGCGAAAGTCGCGGCGGCGGTCAATCTCAACGTCATCGACGAAGGCGACGGCGCGCGCTTCGGCCAGCACCTTCTCAGGGAAGACCCGCGGGAGCTGGTGTTTGCGAATCATCATCTCCACATCGACGCCGAAGTCGTCTGGATCGCCAAGCACCTCGATTACGCGGCCGATAGGAGGGCGCGAGGGGGTTGGCCAGCTGGTGATCTCGACATCGACGACGAGGCCTTCGAGATCCTGATGATGAGCCGCAACCTGGGCTTCGCGGCCGAGAACGCGATGCGACGAAGCCTGCTCGTCTGAGACGACGACCTCCTGGCCCGGCGGGATCACGATTTTCTGCGTCATGCGTTCATCGAACGGAACAACGGAGTGGCCCATCTCGCGTTCGGAACGCGCGTAATGAAACACGCCAACGACGGTGGGATTGCGCCGTTCGAGAACGCGAGCAATTCGTCCCAGGCGGCGACCGTCGGCGCGTGGAGGCGCCAGTTCCACGAGAACCTGGTCGCCCTGCATGGCGCCATTGATTTCGTCGGGGGGAATGAATACATCCTCGTCCTTGCTGGAGGCCTGTCGGGCGTTGGGGCGAACAAATCCATATCCATCCCGGTGCAGGTCGAGACGTCCGGCGAGGAGGTTATCGCGGGTTGCAGACCCTGTTTTGCGGGGAATGCTCCAGTGCTCCCGGTCGATCTTAAGCAAGTCTCCGCGCGCCGTCATGCGGGCGAGTTGTTCCAGCAGGAGGCGTCGTTCGCGTCCACCGCCCAAGCCGAGTTCGCGAACCAGTTGCTTGTAGCCGACCTTTCCTCCAGCCGAACGAGCAATCCGGGCGATCAGTTCCCGATCATTCATAGCTCAAGAGTAGGACACGGGACGGCTTGTGCGCAGCCAAGCGCTCGAGACAGCCCTTGGTTACCAGGGTTGCTCGAACTATCGAAGCGGTGTCTCTTCTTTTCAAGTCCGGATATAATATGAACCAAGAAATTCAAACATAAAGAACGACGGCGGGGTAAATACCGCGCAGGTCGTGCTCTACGTGGCGTAGGTGTCGATTGGAGAGTCACTACGCATGTCGTACTGCTTAGAGGGGAATAATGGAAGATCCGGTTATCGAGATGCTGGCGTGGTTATTCGTCAAGACCGAGGAAGAGATTCAGGCGGAGGCGGAGGTTGCAGTCCTACACTCGATGCTTCGCGCAGAAGACCCCCGGCCAGACCGCTTCGGCTGTAACGGCTAGAAAAGACGAGCATTCGTCCCCACAGCTCCCATGCCATCGGGTTCGGGCACGTGCGAGTGAGAGCAGTAGCGCAATCAGGTGAACCGCTATACCCGGCTGGTTCCACCTATAGCTGGCAGAACTGACAGTTGCATTCTGTTACGCGTCAGCCTAGTGTTTGCGTGGGAAATTATTGCCGCCTCGGCTAGTTTCCCGGGATCGACATTTCGTCGATCCGTCTTTGTGCCAGGCACTCTGCAGAGGTGAATTGCGGGTGGCTGGGCGATCGTTTGTTACCTGCAAGCAACCACCAAATCGCACAATCTCGCAAAGGCCGGATATCGCATTCAGCGAAGGTCCGTGCTTAACCCGATCCACGATCACAAGGAGATCCATAATGCCTATCACTACTGAAGAACGTGAGCAAGTCGTGTCCGAACTCAAGCGTTTTGCGCAGGACCTTAATCTCACCGATCAACAGAAGGAGAAGCTTCAGACTGCTCTAGTGGATTCGCGAGAAAAGCTCGCTGAGTATCTTAAGAAAAATCCGAACACAACCAGGGCCGATATCGTCGCCATGGTAAAGCAACATCGGGACGAGATCCGGCAGCGTGTTTCGAACTTCCTCTCACCCGATCAGCTCACCAAATGGAATGCGGAGATGGCGAAAGCCAAGGAGTTCCTGGGACAAAGGCTCGACGCGTAATCGCATACGCTCTGCGCGGTTTCCCCGGCACCACGAAAGGGCCGGGGAAACCAACTAATTTCGCTTACTGCTTCTTTAAAACCGCCGTGCTCTTTTCATCCATCAGAATGGTTCCTTCGAGGCGGCGGAAGTCGGCGGCGCGGCTGGCGGGAAGCTCTACCTGTTTCACTACCAGTTCGCGTTCGTAGTGCAACTGATCGCCTTTGGCAGTGACCTCGGAGCGGTAGCTGGCGAAGTCGAGATCGATGCTGACAGGATCGGGAGTTTCGTCCACAACCCACCCTGCTGGAAGCGTGATGTCGAAGCTGTCGCGCCAGCGGCCGGTAGCATCGAGTTCGATGGGAATAGTTCGCGGCTTATCGTTAAAGGGGAGCGCGTGCGAACCAACCACGCGCGGCCGAATCAGGAGCAACGGACCGGCTTGATGCGCGTACTGAGGCGCCGTCAACTTGTAATGCACTTCAAGGGGCTTTTCGAGATCCGACGGCTGAACATACTGGTAGGAGTTGAGCACCGCTCCCGGCACATCGTGCGAGATCGCGGTTTCCAATGAGTCGCGGCGTTGCTTTTCGCTTGATTCTTTCAGATCGAGGCGCATCTCCGCGCCTTCAGGACCGGAGTGCGATGTGTCTACATCGCCGGTAAGGGTGCCGTCGGCGGCAAGCGTGAAAGCGCCCTTGCGGACGTTCCCGTTGGCATCGGGCGAGAGGATAGGTAACGCGATCACCTGGCTTTCAGAACCTGCTGACAGAATTCCGTAGCCGCCTTGCAAGTACGACGGCAAGTTGCCTACTGGCGTGCGTTCATTGGTCGGATCAAAGATGAGGTAGCGTTTGCCATCACGAGCTTTTACGGTGGCCATGAGCCGCGGATCGCTCACATCGACAGGGATCTCAATCGCGGTAATCATGTGGTTGCCGTAGATTGAAGGATCTTCGGGGTCAACAATGCCGCGCTCGGTATCCACCGGAACGTAATAGGCGTGGATGCCGGCAACGCTGAGCATGGCGATGAGGAGCGTCGTTTTGTCCTTGCAGTCTCCGTAACGATTACGGAAGATGTCCGCTGCATGATTTGCCTGGAAGCCGCTGATGCCTCGCAAGACCACGAAGTAGCGGATATTTTTCTGGATGGCGTCCGTGATACGGCTCAGCTTTGTGTAGAAATCCGGCGTTCCCGCTATCAGCGATTGGGTGTAACTGGTGATCTCCGGTGAAGGAACGGGTCTGTCCGACTCAAGGGCGGTGACCCATTGACCGATTGCCCTCCATTGATTGTCCATTCCTTCGACGGCTGCGTCCCCCCACTGTACGCTCATGCGCGCGGCAAGAGCTCCCCACTCGGGTGGCGAAGGGATTTCGCGCAATAGGAGCGCCGGCATGTCTTTCACTTCCCAACGCCAGTGGTTCGGCGCCATCTCGACAGCAGGAACGGGTTTGAAATTGTGCCATGCCTGCGAGTGGGGATGTCCCGGCGGAAGATCAAGCTCGAGCGCCTGAAACACGACCGGAATTCCGTTCTGGATGCGCCAGACCTTCTCGTGCATATAAGGCCTGAGAACCTCTTCCGATTCGCAGAAGATCGTGGCGCCTACATCAACCGCCGGAGGGCGAACGATTCGCGCCTTGTAGCTCGAAAGCATGACGGGGATTGACGTGTCGCCGACCTCGGCGAAGTCCGTGTCCTGCGCCATGTACTGCTTCTCATCTGCGGCAATCGTCCAGGCCCGGAAATAGTTGATCTTCTCATCCACGTCATAGCCAACTTCACAGGTATTTCCCCTGCCCTGAGGCTTCAGAATGCGAATGGCTTCACGCTCACGCTCAGTGACCCTGCCGTTAGAATCAATCGTCTCGACGTACTCGTCGTAGATGATTACAGCGGAAGCATCCCTGGCGTAGTCGGGAGTGTGCGTTTTGCTGGCTTGCACAGCCCAGTCAGGTAAAGGCTGATTCTTCGTGGCCCAGCCGGGAAGAGTTGCAACACTCAGAACCGTTGCAACCAGGAACGACTGAAGACGGGCAATTGTCTGGAGACCCGTTGGCATAGATCAGTTCCCCTTGGCGGCCGGGGAGCGCGTGAGGACAAGCTGTTGCTGATCGGCAGCGGCGACCTTTTGATAGAAGTCGTGCAAATCGCCGTAGTCTTTCGACTGAAGCAGGGTGAAGTTATAGCCGATGGTTCGCACGATGGCTACTTCATTTCCCTTCAAGGTGGTCGAGTCTTTATAGATCGCGTAGCGCTGCCAGGCGACGTCAGCGGGAGCGGGCGGTGTCTCCACCGTGAATTCCGCGGGCAGGTGATATGTAACTTCGTCCTGCTCGATCTTCGGATAGTGGACGTCTACCGGCGTTGTTCGTTTGTCCTGCGATACAAATGGATGGCTCGAATGCGATTCGAAAAAGAGTTCGGGTAGAAACACATGCTTGCCCGTCGCGGTCGCGAGACTGCCTGAGATGTCGATTATCGCCAAAAGATTTGTATCGTAATCCTGAAGCGAAACGAAGTGATTAAAATCCGCTTGAACGCCATCCGGCATGTATTTGCTTATGGATTCGTTGAATTGCTTCTTGACCTCTTCTTCATCGTTTTTAAGCGTGAGTTGGCGCCAGTGCAGAGCTTCCTGCCCCTTCATAACGAACCGAATGGAACCCTTCACGCCGCCTGTGGGGTCAATTTCGAGAATGCCTACGCGCTTGAGGACATTGGCGGTGTAGATCGCAGGCGGTGTTATACCGAGCTGTGGCCCCTTTTCGGTGAGCCGTAATCCGGACGCCAGTTCATGCTTCCAGTGGAGTTCGCCGTAAGGGCAGAGCTTCTGCCCTGGGTCGAGAAAAACTTCCTTGCCGGCAAGTTCTACGATCACCACGTAATCGTCGAGCTGCGAGAGCGACAGGTAATTCGCATCGAAAATCGCGCGGTTGCGATTAACGACCTGCATGGGATAGACCTTGAGGCCTGCCGCGCGAGCAAGAGCTACATAGAGCAGGGCGATGTCGTCGGAAGAGCCACCCTTCTGTGTCCAGACGTCCTCAGCCTCCTTAATTGTTTTGAGTTTTTCGCTCTTGCGTTCGGCATTCGACTTCTGGCGGGTAAAGTCGAAGTTATCGAATTTCATGACCTCGGCATAGATCTTGCGGGCCTTCTGCTCGTCCGTGTCGGTGGGGGAGACTATCTTCGATATTGCATCTTTCAAACCCTTGGAAGGATTTGCGAAATGGTCAGTCTCCTTTGCCCATCGATTCCCTTCCTTCTGCCAGAATTCGCCACCGGATCTGTACTGGGAGTAATAGAATTCCACGCGCCAGTTAAGGCTGTTCAGGGGAGGCATCCAATCTTCCGAAGGGATGGCTGGAATATCTGTCAGGTCGAGCGTGTAGAGGTTGTTCGCGGCGTTGTGCGAGACCTTGTCGCCGATGCCACCGATTGCGGCATACATAAGATTGACCATCAGGTCGCCGCGGCTGTTGGTAATTTCCATACCCTCTCGAGCGGGCAGGAACTGGAAGTGCGCCTTGTGGATGAAGTAGGGCTGCTGTACGTTCCAGTTGGGCGATGAGACGGTATTGTCGTCGTAACGAATCTGCAGGCGATACTCCAGGATGCTGCCAACCTCGACGCTTGGAAGTGTGAAGACCATCGTATTGACTTGATAATCCTTGGTCTTGACCTCCGTAAGGTCGGAGGGCTTCGCGGTCAACGGAATTATCGTGCCATCGGGGTGAATGGTGCGGCCCTCGATGTTCGTGACCTTGTAGCTGCGCCGCTCGTACGGAATATGTACGGTGGCCATGTCCTTGCCCTTTTCCGTGAGCACTTTAAGACGGACGTAAGTGCCGTGGTAGTGCAGGTTGTCGTCTGTCTTTTCTTCGCGATAGAAGTAGACTGCGTCTGCCCCAGGCGCTTTGGGGTCGGAGGTCATCTCCAATTCTTCTTTTGAGGGCGCCTGGAACTGGGCGGGAAGAACGGTGGGATAGGCAAGCGCAAGACAGCAGAGCGAAAACAGCAGCGTGGTGCTCGATCGCATATATTTTGGGCCTTTGGAAAGATTAGTTGGAAGTGTACAGCAGTTTTTCACGATGCCAGGGGCAATTTTTTGCCACATTCGGGCTATTTCCTGTGTGCAAAGTGTGGACCAGACGCAAATCAGCTAACGTCGGCCCACCGGGCATTGGCGGAAAGGTACGGGGGTTACACTTGAAGCGCTTCAAAAATCGCATTTTAGAGAGCGCGCATTCATGGGAAATGGTCGTTGGGCAGGAGTATTTTTCGCATTTTTACTGGCGATTGGGAGCCAGAATGAGGCGTTTTCACAATGGAACCCGCCGAATCCGGTAGAGAGCTTCGAGAAGCAGCCGAACGGAGTCGTCATTCGTCAGAAGGCGGGTGTGCTGCGCCTGGAGGTGGATGCGCCGGATGTGCTGCATGTGACCTACTCGCGGCTCGACGCAGGTACGGCGACGCAACCCGCGGACCACGTGGTGGTGAAACAGGATTGGCCGGGTGGGTCGTTCGAAGTCACATCGGATAGCAAGGCCGTCACGCTGAGTACGCAGAAGCTGAAAGTCGTTGTTGCGCGTGAATCCGGGGAAATGCACTACGCCGATGCGAACGGCAAGCAGTTGACGACTGAATCATACCGCTCTCTGAGGCCGATCGAGGTTAACGGGGAGAAGACATTTCACGCCGAGTCTTTTTTCGCGATCTACGGATCGCATGAGGGTTTCTATGGGCTCGGACAGCACCAGGCCGGAGTGTGGAACTACCGTGGAGAGGTGATTCCGCTGCGGCAGGAGAACACGGAGATTACGGTTCCCCTGCTGGTTTCGACCAACGGATACGGGATTTTCTGGAATAACCCGTCACGTTCGGTGGCGGATAACAAATTCGTTCATTCTTTGTATCTGTCGGCAGAAGTGGCGGATCGGGTCGACTACTACTTTCTGTATGGCCCGGAGGCCGACCAGATCATCGGGCACTATCGCGAACTGACCGGCGAGGTGCCGCTTTTCGGGAGATGGGCGTACGGGTTCTGGCAATGCAAAAACAAATATCAGTCGCAGGCGGAGATCGAGGGTGTCGCGGCCAAGTACCGCTCGCTTCACATCCCTGTGGACAACATCGTGCAGGACTGGTTCTGGTGGGTGACGATGGGGGAGATGAATTGGAATCCGAAGTACCCCGACCCGCAGGGAATGATCGACAAGCTGCACGATGAGCACTTCCACCTGATGGTGTCGGTGTGGCCGTTCTTCCGACCGGGGACGAGTGTCTATGACACGTTCGACAAGAACGGATGGTTCATCGCCAAAACACTGGTCGGCGGATTCCACCCTGTCGGGCAGGCGCTTTACGATCCGACGAATCCGGATGCCCGCGCGCAGTACTGGAAGAACATCGACACGGCGCTGTTTGCGAAGGGTGTGGATGCGTGGTGGCTCGACACCGACGAACCGGAGACCGAAGGGCGCGAGGACAACATCCTGGTGGATCACCAGATGCACATCGGCTCGGGCGCGCGTTACGCAAATGTCTATTCGCTCTGGCATACGGAGGGAGTGTCCCTGGGGCAGCAACAGGCTTCCGACAAAAAGCGGGTGTTCATCCTGTCACGTTCGGCATACGCCGGGACGCAGAGGCTGGGGGTTACAGCGTGGTCAGGCGATGTGCTGAGCGACTGGGTGACATTTGCGCGGCAGATTCCGGCTGGGCTGAACTACTCGATCTCTGGTAATCCCTACTGGACAACGGATATCGGGGGCTTTATTTCGGGTGGCAACCTGAACGATCCGAAGTTCCGGGAGCTGTTTGTGCGGTGGTTCCAGTTCGGGACGTTTTCGCCGATCTTCCGCGTGCATGGAACGCGGTATCCAGACGAGAACGAGTTGTGGTCGTATGGGCCGGACGCGCAGAAGATCCTTGTGGACTACGACAATCTGCGCTACCGGCTGCTGCCCTACATTTATTCCCAGGCCTGGCAGGTGACAAACAACCATGGAACGCTGATGCGGCCGCTGGTGATGGACTGGCGTGAAGATGTTGAGGCGCAGAACACAGGTGATGAATACCTGTTCGGGCCAGCGATTCTTGTGAGTCCCGTGACGACGCAGGGCGCAACGAGTCGCAGGGTGTATCTGCCCAAGTCAACCTGGTACGACTTCTGGACGGGCGCGAAGGTCGAGGGCGGGAAGTATCTTGACGCCGAGGCGCCGCTTGAGAAGCTGCCGCTGTTTGTGCGTGCGGGCTCGATTGTGCCGATGGGGCCGACGATGGAGTGGTCCACGGAAAAGCCGGCCGATCCGATCGAGGTTCGAGTTTATCCGGGCGCCGATGGCGACTTCACTTTATATGAGGATGAGAACGACAACTACAGTTACGCGAAGGGGCAACGTGCGACCATTCCGCTGCACTGGGACGACGCAGGCAAGACGCTGACGATTGGAGCGCGCGAAGGGAGCTTCCCCGGCATGTTGGAGAAGCATACGTTCAACGTGGTTGTTGTGGGCGCCGGACGCGGGGCGGGAATTGGCGACAGCTCCGCGCAAGGCCGCAGCGTAACCTACACAGGGGATCGGATAGCAGTGAAACCCTAGGGAAGCTCGGCCAGGGGTTCGACGCCTGTGTTTTCGAGCATCGACGCGACTAGTGCCAATGGAAGACCGACGACGTTGAAGTAGCAGCCTTCTACGCGCGGGATCCACCTGGCGGCAAGACCCTGAATTCCGTATGCGCCTGCTTTGTCCATCGGTTCGCCGGTGGCGATGTAGGCGGCGATCTCCTCGGCTCCGAGGGTGAGAAACTGCACGCCGGTGACTTCGGCGGCGACCTGTGTGCCTTTGGCGGTAACAACGGCGACGCCGGTGATGACGAGATGCGTGCGGCCGGAAAGCATATGCAACATGCGAGATGCGTCGGCAGCATCTTCAGGCTTGGCGAGAATGTGGCCGTCAAGAGTCACGGTGGTATCGGCGCCGAGTACTATGAGCGATCGAGCACCGAAGTTCGCGCTCTCCCAGGTCTCAGAATCGAGACCTGGGGCACCCACATTCGAGAGTGCGTCGAAGACGGACTGCGCTTTGTCGCGTGCGAGGCGAACCACGTAAGTGATGGGGTCTTCGTTGGGGCGCGGATCCTCGTTTACGTGAGCGGGACGCACCTCGAACGTGAAGCCCGCCTGCGTGAGAAGTTCGCGGCGGCGAGGCGATGCGGAGGCGAGGATCAAGCGACGCATAATGACCTTCACAGGTTATCGCGTCATGCATGTCCGATTGTCGCGGATTGCCTGCGTGCTCTCGATGTACCATCAGAGGCACGATGATGTTCGCCGATCGAGAACTGGCAAAGCGCCTGGAGGCCGCGGAAGGATACGCGTGCGCGCAGTTTGCCGAGGCACGCAAGCGAATGTTTCCCGAAAGCACATCGGCGTGGATGAGATACGCGGGCACGACGGTTGTGTTTGACGGTGTTGATGCGCCGACCACACAGACCTTCGGGCTGGGGCTGTATGAAGTGCTAGCGCCTTCGGCTCTGGATGAGATTGAGCGATTCTTTCTCGATCGCGGGGCGGAAGTGATGCACGAGGTTTGCCCATTTGCGGGAGCGGCAACGCTGGAGATGTTGTGTGCGCGCGGATATCGGCCGTTCGAGATCAGCAACGTGCTGTATCGCGGCGTCGAACGGGCGGCGGAGGCGCTTCCCGCGGATGTGCGGGTGCGGGTTGTGGACGAAAGCGAAGCAGAGGTGTGGAGCGACATCAGCGCTCGCGGCTGGACACATGAACATCCGGAGCTTGAGGAGTTTGTTCGCGGAATGGGCGCGGTTTGTGTTGCGCGGGAACAGAGTCCGGGCTTTCTTGCTGAGATCGATGGAACGCCTGGCGCGGCGGGAGCGCTGATTCTGCATGAAGGCGTGGCGCTGTTTGGCGGAGCTGCGACGGTTCCTGAGCTGCGGCGACGCGGACTGCAGGCAGCCTTGCTGCATGAGCGGATGCGTTACGCGGCGGAACATGGATGCGACCTGGCAATGATGGTGGCTGAAGCGGGATCGAATTCGCAGCGAAATGCCGAGCGTAAGGGATTTCGTGTGGCGTATACGCGATTGAAGTGGCGGCTGGCGCGGTAGTAGCCGCAGTTCTTAGTTCGCAGTTATAAGTTCGCGGTTGTTTAGATGCTTAGTCCTGTTTGCAATTTTCCTTCGATGGCCAGGCCCCAGGCCATGGCGGGAGTGTTGTGGGCTATGCCGAAGCGGCCGTCGGGGCCGAGCAGGATGATGCCGCCGTGACCGCCGAGGCGGCGATAGAGGTAGTCCATGGCGTCGCGGGTGGCGAGCTCGGGCGCGGTTCCACCGGCAACGCGATCCACCGCCCATTTGCCCAGAACCAGTTTCATGATCGGCTCACCCCAACCTGTCAGTGAGACCGCGGCTGACAGGTTATCGGCGTAGCAACCGCATCCGATCAGGGATGAGTCGCCTACACGGCCGGGGGTCTTGTTCAATGTTCCGCCGGTAGAGGTGCCTGCGGCGAGGTTTCCAGCAGCATCGAGCGCGACAGCGCCGACGGTGTCGTGACTTCGGAACTCCACGGGCTCATCATTCTGGGTTGGCTGCGTCGCCGAGAGGCGGGAGATGGCTGTTTCGGGCGATTTGTCGTCTTCGAGGCCTGAAAACGTCGCGTCGGCAAGCCCGGCCGCCTGGCGTTCCTTCGCGGCCTGCAGCCGTACCTTTTCGCGATCGAGAACGAGTTCGGCGTTGTCGATGAGCGGCATGCCGTGAGAGCGCGCAAATTCTTCCGCTCCTTGACCGACGAAATACACATGAGGGCTCTGCTCAAGGACGAGGCGCGCGGCCTGGATGGGATTGCGAAGTCGCTCCACGCAGGCAACGCCACCGGCTTTCATGCGGCCGCCGTCCATCAGCAGGGCATCGAGCTGGACGCGGCCATCGGAGGTGAGAAAGCTTCCCCTCCCCGCGTCGAAGGTTGGATCGTCCTCAAGCACACTTACGGCGGCTTCCACGGCATCGAGTGCGGGGCCGCCGCGCGAGAGAATGGCGTATCCGGCTTCGAGGGCTTTGCGAACACCCGCTTCGTGTGCTTCGGCGGCGTCGTCGGGAATGGCCCACGCGCCACCGTGGACGAGGAGGGTTGGTTTACGAGTAGTGGAACTCACCCGGTAATGGTAGTCGATCAGGGAGCTGAAGGGACTAATGAGGTCGGGACCCAGGACTTCGCGCCGCGAGGTCCCATAGGGCGAAAAATGATATGCAACCTTTTTGTTGCAGGATACCCCCCCTCCCCCCACCTATTTGAAAGAAAGCAACCTGGAATCATTGGCTTACGGCAAAGCTGCGCTGCAAATATTTCAATCCATTGGGTTTACCTTTCAAATATTTCATATGAAAGGACTTGGCAGGAGGCATGAAGAGAGCAGGCCGATGCCGAAGCACATGGGCGGCTCATTCGAGATTTGCAGCGAGCTGAATTCCTGATTCTATTTTGCGCCGAGGAGGTGAAATTACCTGCAAAGTGGCGGAGAATTTTTGGGATCGGCATTTCAGGAACTTACAGAATGCGACAGAGATCCAGGACTTGACAGCGGGCTTTGACCTGGAAAGCCGAGGCAATATTGGCGAGTCGGGCCGATCCGCAAATGCGATGACTTCATGCATGTCAACAGCCGGGGTCTGGCGTCACATCTGCAAGTGATTGAATCTGCTTGCGAAAAAAGTTTGGGAAAGTTTGCAGGTAATTATGGTGGTTTTGGGTAAGCTGAAAGCATTCATTGAAATCATGTAAGTGCGAGAGCCTGATCGCTGCACGAATCGGTAAGCATCGAACCGAGGAGCAGGAGCGGGCTCTCAACTTTTTTTCGGACTCCTTCGCGGAGCAGAGGCCGCAGAAGCGAGCCGGTTCGTCCGAGGGGATGAGGCGAGCCAGCCGGCGGCGAGGAAGTCGCTGCAGGGCAGGATTGCGTCAAAGACCCTGGAACGAGGGGTTGTCCGGGAACGGCGGGGAGATGAGCGCAACAAGAGAGAAGCTTGTGGTGTTGGACAAGAAGGAAACCACGAAAGCGAAAAAAAGCAAAGCCAAGAAGAAGACAGGCGCAGCGAAGATGAGGAAGGCAGCAGACGCCGTTGTGGGCCGCGACTGCGGACCAATCATCGATGCGCTTTCGACGAACGGCAGGAACGGCAAGATTCAGAGCGCGAAGTTTTTGTACGAGTTGGCGCATACGGCAGAAGAGGCCGGCGAGGGAGAGAACGCGGAAGACTTTCGCAACATGGCGCTGGAGCTGGCGAATTCGCCGGAGTGGAAGGGCGGCGGACTCCAGAGGGCGAGCACAAACGATGAAGACGTAGAGATTGACAACTAGCGGCCGCTGAGACGGTCGGGGGCGGCAACAGCTTTCATCAACGAAAACATCGAACGGGTCATGACTTTCGGCACGGTATTTGAGCGCGACGATCGGACATGGCCCGTGTTGCAGCAGCGGGAAAAGGAAGAATCAGGCATGAGCCTTATACGGAGTCAGTTTATTCATCCTGCGAGAGCGTGGGCACTCTGCATCGTGTGGATGGCGTTTGGCATTGCGGCGGCTGCGCAGGCAATCAGCACGACGACTGTGCAGGGGACGGTTTACCTCGCGAACGGATCGCCGGGATCGGGGACGTTGCAGTTGAGCTGGCCGGCGTTCACGACGGCGTCGAACCAGGCGATCGCGGCGGGCAAAAGCACGGCGAGTATTGGCGCAGACGGATTCGTAAGCGTGAATCTCGCGCCGAATCTTGGCTCATCGCCCGCTGGTCTTTACTACACCGCCGTTTACCACATGAGCGATGGGACAACCAGCACCGAATATTGGGTAGTCCCGGCGGCGGCGCAGGCCAGCATCGCGCAGGTGCGGTCGCAGGTGATGCCGGCGGCCCAGGCGGTGCAGGCGGTCAGCAAGGCTTATGTCGACCAGGCGATCCAGTCGGTTGCACAGGGCAACCTGACGTCAACGGGCGGACAGCTCACGGGACCGCTGTATCTTACCGGCGATCCGACACAAGCATTGCAGGCCGCGGACAAGCACTATGTCGACACGACGTTTGCGCAGGCATTGCCTGTCACAGGAGGTACGGCAACGGGAGCTCTTACGGCCAAACAATTGGGAGCGGAGTACCAGGTTGACCAGTTTGCGGGCGCAGACTTTGGAGCCAAGCTGCAGGCATGCCTGGGCTCTCTCAGCAGCACATTTGGAGGCACGTGCGACGCGCGCAACTTCAGCGGCAATCTCGCTATGGCGGCCGACCTGAAAATATCGACCGGGAACGCGACGGTGCTGCTGCCCTGCGCGACGATTTCGACGGCCAGCCAGATCGTTGTGACCGCGGGGACTCGCAACGTATCGCTGCGGGGATGCGCACTGCGCGGTTCGAGCAGCGGGAGCGGCAGCCAGGGCGGGACAGTGCTGCTCTATTCCGGAGCCGCGGCCGCCGTGCAAATCGGCGACAAAACCTATTCGGCAGATACGCTCGGATTTCATCTTGAGGACGTGTTGATCAACACGACTGCCTCATCGAGCAGCAGCGCGCAGGCGATAGCAGCATACCGGACCCAGGAGTTGAATCTTGAGAGCCTGTACCTGCTGGGGAATGCGAACCAGGCCGGGATTACGCTGGACGGCACGGGCAACTACACCGGGGGTACGTTCTACGACAGCCATATCAGCGGATTTCAGACGGCGATCAATGGGGTCGGGCACCAGGTGACGAATCCGGCTGCGACCGATTGGCTCAACGCAAGCACGTTTGTGCGGCTGCACATCAATTGTCCAACGGCGAATGGTAACCCAATCAGCGGAACCTACGGAATCAACCTGCAACAGGGCGATGGCAATTCGTTCATGGGCGGAGACGTGGAGGGTTGCGCAACAGCGATGCATCTGGGCGCGAACGCGCAGAACAACACGATTGTCGGATTGCGCAACGAGAATTCAACCTACCAGGTAGTGGCCGACGCGGGGAGTTCTTACAACAGCTGGATGACCGGCGGCACGATGTTTACGGGAAAGTTGAGCGACAGCGGAACGCGCAACAGCTTTCTCGACACGTTTCATCGCAGCTTCAATTCGCTGAACGGCGACTGGTACGGCAGCCAACAGGATGGAACCGTTACCAATCATTTTCGGCTTGGCATCGGCGGCGGCAATGAACGCGGGCTGCTGGATCGTTATCAAACCGATTACGGCTACCGGTGGACGATGGGGTTGAGCGATGCAACAGGGGGCGAGCAGTATTACCAGGTTCTCGATGAACTGAACAACGTTTACCGTCTTTCAATCGGCCAGTACAACCAGGGGCAAGCGAGCACCAACAATCAGACGGTGCTCAACTCGGCTGGAACGGGCGCTGTTGTTCTGAATGGGTCGAACAACTCGGGTACGGGAGGCGTGGTATTCGGATCGGGAGGCCCAAACGAAACTACGGTCGCGACGGTGAGTAATGCGGGGAATGCGCAGTTCAACGGAGCTCTGCAAGTGGGGAGCACGACACAATCGACCGGCACGATGACGGTGCGCAACAATGCGGACGCGGAGGTCGATTACTATCTCTGGCCGGGGCTTACGTCGAGCCAGAAGGGCTCGTTTACTTATAAGGATTTCAACGGCAACAGCCAGTGGTACATGGTAAAGGATGCGAGCAACAACTGGGCGTTGAACTCGGCGACCGGGGGGCTTGACAGCTTCAAGGCATACCAGAGCACGAACAGCGGAGATACATATATCAATGCCTCGAACTCTTCGGGGGTGGTGCGAGTGAACTATGAGCCCGGATCGGGGTCGGCGTTTAATGTTTACGGCGGCGCGGGCGGGAATTTGTATGCAAGCTTTTCAGGCAACACATCCATCAAGTTTCCCGGCCTGGCTGCCTCGAGCGGGCGTTCCTGCTTGCAGATCGATTCTTCGGGCTACATGACGAATACAGGGGCGGCTTGCGGCTCGGGGTCCGGGGGCAGTGTGAATTCGGGATCTGCCGGGCAAATCGCGTATTACACAAGCACCGGGGCGACGGTGAGCGGATTGAGCTCGGTACCTGTTTCTGCTGGAGGCACCGGGGCTACGACAGCCGCAGCGGCGTTGCAGGCGCTTGGCGGAGTTTCTCAAACGGCGACAGCGCCTCAGAACCTGGCCGGCCCGCTCAACGCTTCAGTCAATTCTCAGATGAACGTGATCGCTTTCGGCGCGAAAGGAGATTGCGCGACAGATGACACAGCCGCCTTTGATGCGGCGCAAGCTGCTGCAATGGCATCGTCGTCGGGTTCGTCTCCGTCTGCTTTGTATCTGCCGAAGCCGCCGGGCGGATGCTACATCATCAACAACTGGACGTACAAAGGCGTTCCTCTGATTGGACAGCCATCCGGGCTTGGACCGGCCGCACCTCATAATTTCAACGTGAAACTCAAGAGCACAAACGGCAACGATGTGCTTCACATTCCCGATCCGACGACAACTTCCGGCACGGTTACGCTCAGTGCGGGCTGGACGATACGAGATGTGTCGATCGACGCAGATGCGTCGGTTTCGAGCGTGGGCAAATTTCCTCATCGCTGGCCGGGCCGCTGGACGGATCGGGCAGCGATGACGAGTGGAAGCGCAGTGCTCACCGGAATCAGCGGCATGATCACTTGCGGCGATGTGGGACAGGCAATCACGGTGGGCGGAGCCGGAGCCAGGGCGGCTACCGACACTCTTGGCGCCGCGATCACGAGCACGACCCAGAGGAATATGACACTGACGACGGGCCTGAGCGGCTCGTGGCCGGGCATTTTCGCTTATGTTCAAGTTGATTCCGAGATCATGCTGGTGACGGTGCAAGGGCTGTCGAATGGAACGACAGCATTTACAAACGTGCAGCGTGGCCAGGCAGGAACGACCGCTGCCACGCATAGCGCGGGCGCGTCGGTTGCGATCCTCGGGAATCTGACGACGACAATTCAATCGGTCTCGCCGTGCTGGAACAGCCCTACAGGCAATATCACGACGATCACGCTGGCCGCTGCGGCACAGAATACGATGAGCAGCGCACATACGTACATCTCTGTTTATGGCCTGCCGGTGACCACGAACGTGGGAAACTGCGGAATCGCGCAGGACATGATGGACGGGAAGTCTTCTGACTGGGTTGGCAACATGACCGGAGGAAACTACCCGCGCCTGGAGAATGTCGTCTTCGCGCAAGAGGGCAATGCGAGCAACGCAAATACCTGTGCGATGTATTTCCAGGGAAATCCCAGTCTCTACGGGATCATGGTGAACAATATCGGCGTCTACGGGTTGACGTTCGGCATTATTCAGCAGACGACCGAACTGAATGCACTTCAACAACCCAGCAGCGGAGACTACGAGGTCTGGAACCACGGCCTGATGTTCTTTACCGCTTATCCGTGGACGAGCTCCAATGGGCTTGCGCAACGCATTACCGATATTCAGTTCACGGGGTTTACGGGTCCACAGATTCTTCAGGCGCCGAACATCTCTTACGACAACGCGCAGGGATGGCATGTCTCGAACTCCGGGTTTGAGTGTCCCTATGGCTGTACACCTTACGGCTGGCACGTAACGGGCTCGGGGCATACTTTCGATGCTGTTTCATTGACCGGCGGAGCGGCTGGGCAGTACGCGTATTGGGATGCGGTGACCTCTTCGTTGAATACTCCAAGCGGGAACCTCTATCTCAATGGCTATGGGAACGCGGTGGCGACGGGACCTGGAACGATCGTGGGCGGGACGTGGTACAACAACACGGTCTACTGGAACTACAACGCGAATCCCTACGGGGGATGGCCGGCGGTCAACAATGTGGCGATCGGTCCCTACAAGGGGCGCTATAACCTGACTGGAAAATTCACGGGGGACGCCGCTTTCGATGGAAACGGCCAGGTGAACTACGATCGCGACGATCTGGTCATCTTTGCGCAGGACATTGGTGTCGCAAATTACAGCAGCACCATTGTGCAGGACTCAACATCGCCGAGCGGGTTCTATATCAATATGGCTCCGGGCTATCAATACAGCCAGTTCCATCAATTTGAAGACCAGGGGATCCAGGGAAACAGCATTATCTTTGGAAATAACCTGCCGGCAACGGGATACACGCTCTACTTTATGGCGAAATGCCTGAGCGGCACGAGCTTCGTGCTCAGTTCGGGCGCGTTTGGCGGAGCCAACGCCCAGCAGACGTATAACTGTACGGCAAACTACCAGACGTACTCGCTGGCAGTGTCGTTGAGCGGCAGCGACGCGGGCAAGTTTCTTACCCTGGGATCGCCATCGAGTGCGACGAACACGCCGCAGGTGGCGTACCTCGTCATCGCGCCAAATCTGCAGATCAATTCGCCGACGATCAACACACCGGCGATCAATTCGCCAACGATAACCGGGACCGCAACCGCCCCAACCCCGGCGCCAGGCGACAACTCCAGCAGGATTGCTACCACGGCGTTTGTGGCGGCGGTCGGCGTGCCTCAACCCTGGTACGACTGGGCCCCCTTCGGTGCGGCGAATCCGCAAGGAACGAGCATCGCATCACCGGTCAACGCCACATCCATAGCGTCGTTTACGTCGCCAACAACAGCGACGTACACCAAGATCAGTTACATGATCCAGACTGCCGACACGAGCTCGTCCAACCTTTATAACCTCGGGTGGTATGACTCAACCGGCCATCTGATTTGCAGCACTGGGGCGACTCCGGGAAGCACCTTCTCTCCGACGGCGGGCCAGATCTACACACTCACCATGTCGTCCGGCTGCTCGTTCACGGCGGGACTTCGCTACTACTTTGGCTGGACGGGATCGGCAGCTACAGCGAAGTACAGCTGCGTGAGCGGCGCAGTGATAGCGGCTCGCCAGGGCTCGGTATCGGGAGGAACGACAACGGGCGCAGTTCTCAATACGTCGGTGACACCTCCGGGAGATTCGTACCAGAGTGTCAATCCGGTGCCGTGGTTTATGATGCACAACTGACAACAGTTGAACGAGGAGAAAGACTGAGGCCTTCGAGGAGAGATAGTCCAACGAGGCCCGAATCTTTCCCGGCTTTTCGCAGGTCCCGTGAACTTTGTCGCGGGGCCTGCTTTGTTTAAGCGCGGATTTCATGCAGACGGTCGATAGCGCTGGAACTTGCCAGGGCACAGGACGAATTGAAAATGGGAACCGGAGATTGGGTGTTTGATGCTGAGCGGCTGGATGAAAGGACGTTGATTGATTTCGGCAGAGTGCTTGACTATCGGCCGGAGCAACTGGATGGGCGGACCGTGGGCATGGAACTGGCTGAGCGAATGCTTCGGGTGCGGACGCGCTCGGGGAAGATAGCGCCGCTCAAAGCGAATGAAGTACAGGAGGAGTTCGAGCGGAATCGGGGTCAGCGCAATATTGTGCTGAAGGCACGGCAACTGGGACTGACAACCTGGACAGCCGCCCGTTTCTTTGTGAAGACGATTACTCAGCCCGGAACGCTGACCCTGCAGGTGGCGCACACGATGGACTCAGCCGAGGAGATTTTTCGGATTGTTCATCGATTCCTTGATTACATGCCGGACAAACTGCGCAGGAAATGTCTCAGGACCTCCTACGATAACGCTCGCCAGATTATCTTTCCGCAGTTTGACTCGCAGTATCGCGTGGTCTCAGCCGGAGAACGGAATGCGGGACGCGGACTCACGATCCAGAACCTTCACTGCTCGGAGCTGGCGCGCTGGCCCGGAGAACCGGCGGAAACGCTGGCAGGCTTGCGCGCAGCCCTGGCGCCGGATGGAGAGCAGGTTCTGGAGTCAACGCCATACGGCATTGGCGGCTGTTTCTATGACGAGTGGCACTCGGCCGGCGAAATGGGAATGGTGCGGCATTTTTTCCCCTGGTGGATGGAACGGTGTTACCGCGGGAAAGCGGTCGAAGCAGATTCGCTGAGTGAGGAGGAGCGCGCGCTTCGAGACCGTTACGGGCTGACGCTTTCGCAAATCTCCTACCGTCGCAAGGTGCGCGCAAATTTTCACGGATTGGCTCGCCAGGAGTTTGCGGAGGATGAGGAAAGCTGCTTTCTTTCGAGCGGCGACTCGGTATTCGAGATGGAGGCAGTGGAGCAGCGGCTTGCTTCAGTACCGGCTCCCACCGAGAAACGACGCAACGGAGAGCTGGAGATCTGGTTCCCGCCGCTGCCCGGGAAGACATACCTCGTGGCTGTAGATCCGGCTGGTGGCGGGAGTGAGGGAGACTATTCCGCGGCTGAAGTACTGGAGATGAAGTCGGGGCTACAGTGCGCGGAGTTTGCCGGTCATGTTGGAGGACTGGAGCTTGCCGAGCTGCTGGTGAAGATCGCCCGGGAATACAACGATGCCTGGCTGGTGGTGGAACGCAACAACCATGGACACGGCGTGCTGTCGTTGCTGGAGAGCGTATGCCATTATCCTCATCTCTTTGAGATGGGGGGACAGTTGGGCTGGCTCACCACCGGCGCGAATCGTGTGGGTATGGTTGGGCATCTGAACGCCGAAGTGATTGCACGGCCGAGTTGCTTCATGAGCGGCCGCTTACTTGCGGAGTGCAGGAGTTTTGTCCGATTGCAAAACGGAGGCATGGGGGCTCGCGCAGGCACGCATGACGATCGGGTGATGGCGATGGCGATCGGGCTGGCGGCGAAGGAGGAAATGATTGATGAAAGGGATATCGACCTGAGGCTCTAATTTGCAGTTTCAGTTCCCAGTTTTTCCTTCAGATCGTCGGATTGTTGAGGAGACAGTGTACTTCTTCGAGGAATTCGGATTCGGAAGCAAGCTCGAGGGATCGAAGCCGTTTTTCAGGAGATGAATGAGAACGGAAAGCATCATCAACTGAAGACAGAAGCTGGATTACAATCGGATGTGAATTCAGCGGCATGCGGAGAGATGAGCTTGGCTGTACTGGCGGTGCAGCATATCCGGCGGATGCGGGGCGGCGCACAAGGCCAGTTGATGCTGGGTGCGGACGGCCTTGCATACGTGGTCAAGTTTCAGAACAATCCGCAGCACCGGCGCGTACTCGCAAACGAATACCTTGCATCGAAAATTGCGGTGGCTGCTGGGTTGACGGCGCCGGCGGTCGAGTTGATCGAGGTTTCAAGCTGGCTGATTGAAAATACTCCGGAACTGGAGATGGACCTCGGCCGGACGCGCGAGAGATGCTGCGCCGGGCTGCAGTTTGGATCGCGCTTCGTCGGCGGGCTCATGCCCGGGCAGGTGGTCGATTATCTGCCTGAGGAGCACATGGCGGCACTCAGGAATATCAGCGAATTCGCCGGTATTCTGGCGCTGGACAAGTGGACGGGGAATGCCAACGGACGGCAGGCGGTGTTCACGCGCAAAACCCGGGAGAGACATTATCGCGCGGTGTTCATCGACTTCGGCTATTGCTTCCACGCGGGCGACTGGAAGTTTGAAGACTCGCCTTTGCGAGGCGTTTATTACAGAAACGATGTATATCGGGGAATTACCGGATGGGAATTCGTTGGAGCCCTGGCTTTCGCAGATCGAGGCGATGCCGGCGGATACGGTGTGGGCCGCGGCAAGCGAAATTCCACCGGAATGGTATGGCGGCGATTTGAGCGAAATGGAAAGCCTGGTTGAGAAGCTGTTGGCGCGCCGAAGCCGGATTCGCGAGCAGATTGAGGGTTTTCGGAAGTCCGATCGCAAACCCTTTCCCAAATGGGGCATGAGCGATGAAGAAATGGGCAGCGAGACTTGGAATACGGTGCGCTGGGGACCTACGATCGTTGACAGGATCATGTAGGGAGCCGATAAGACGAGGTGACGTGCAATGACGGATATGCGTCACGCCTGTGAGTTTCAACTGATCCGGTATGTTCCCGACCCGGTGCGCAACGAGTTTGTGCACGTTGGCGTACTGCTATGGGAATGCGAAACCGGCGAGGGGGGAAAGCCGCGGATGGAGTTGCGCTTTACGCGCGACTGGAGACGGGTACGCTGTCTTGATCCTGACGCGGACACGGCATTGCTGGAAGGCACGGAGAGCGAGCTTCGCCGCCGGCTTGCGGATGATCCGAATGGCAAATTCATGCGACTGCTCGATGAGTCGTTTTCTCTGAATGTGCAGATGACTGAGCCAAAGGCATATCTTGCTGAGAGCATTCTGGCAGGCATGGAGGAGCTGATGAGGCTCTATGTCGATCCGCCGAAGCGCGAGCGGTCGCCGCGACTCAGCGGCCGGGCTGCAATCCAGTCGTCTATGCGCGCCGAGTTTGAGCACGCAGGGGTCTGGGACATGCTGCGCAAGCGCATTGCGGCTTCAGACTACACACGACCCGGCGATCCTCTGCGCATCGATGCGGGGTATCGGCCAAATGGGACGATTCGCATGTTCCATGCGGTGAGCCTCGAGCCTGGACTTGAGCTGGCGAAGGTGCTTGCTTTTTCAGCGAGCGGTCTGCGGACTGGCGTGGAGCGCGTGGAGAAGGCGGCACTTGAATTAACCGCAATCGTAGAGCCTATAGCGAAGATGGGCGCCGGCAACGAGGATCCCGATCGCCTGGCGATGTATCGATTCGGAGTGGAGACGATGGAAGAAGCACAGATACGGGTGCTCACCACCGCAGATTTGGGCCGTGTGGCTGAAACGGCTCGCCGCGAACTGCGACTTTGATTCTTTGTCAAGCGCCGCGAGTTCAAAGGACGGCGGCGCCGAACGAACTTAGTACTTTTCCAAGAATGACTTAACGGGTGCAAATTTATTTTGGAAAAGTTTGCAGGTAATTATCATCGATTTTCGTAAGATAGTTTCTGTTGAGAGCGAGATAGTTTTTCTCGCCGGTTAGGCATTCGGCGTCGGCCGATTTTCGATTCACCAAACTGTTTTTTTTGGCGAAAACAAGGCATGGTCCTGATGGACTGTGCCTTTTTGTTTTGCGGCAGGACACGGAACACAAAGGAAGGTAACGCGTGAAGGTGCGAGAACAACTGCGCGAGTTATGGCGTCAGGCGACGGGCCCAAGTGCCGCCGCGGCTGACAATGATGCGCAACGCAAGACATTGGCGCTGCCGGCGATATTGAGCCCGTTGCATTTTCCGGGGCAATCGCTGCCAAAGCCGACTCCGGCGAACCTGCGACGGCTGGCCGAAACGCCAATCGTGCGGCGCGCCATCAATGTGGTGAAAGATCGAATCGCGGCGATGGATTGGCAGGTGAGGCTGCGGCGGGGATTCTTACCGGACGGGAACGTTGACGTCGAGCAACGCATGATGGCGCTTCGACGCACCCTTGAAGAACCGAACGAAGTCGACAGTTTTCGCACTCTGATCGAGCAGGTGATCGAAGACTCGCTGACCGGCGGATTTGGATCGATCGAAATGGAAGCTACCGGAGATCCGGCACGGCCGGCAATGCTGTGGCCTGTTGACGGAGCTTCGATCCGCATCAACCCCCGGTGGGACGGACAATCGGATTCAGCGCGTTACGCGCAGGTCGCGCCCGGACAGATGGAGGCGGGCGCGGTCGAACTGCGCGACAACCAGCTGATCTATGTGCGGATGAATGCGCGGAGCTTTACGCCGTTCGGGCTGGGACCTCTGGAAGTTGCATTCGAGACGGTCAATCAGTTTCTGAGCGCGCATCGTTTTGCGGGCAAGCTCGCAGCCAATTCGGTGGCACAGTACGCGCTGTGGCTGAACGAGGCCACACCGGCTCAGCACGATCGCCTCATCCGCTGGTGGCAGGACGAGATTGAAGGCACGGGGCGAGTGCCGCTGCTTTCGACCGAGCAGAAGCCGGAGGTGCTGCGCTTTGCCCAGGGCACAGATGCCGATCTGCGGCTGGGATGGCAGGAGTTTTTGATTCGCATGGTGGCAAATGCATTCGGATTGCCTCCGCTGCTGCTCGGACTTGAAACCGACGTCAACAGGTCAACAGCGACCGAGCTGGCGGATGAGGCGTTTCGCGGAGCGATTCTGCCTCTGGCACAGTTGATTGCGGATCACATCACGCGCGACCTGTTCGGAAAGTGCATTGGCTGGCCGGAATTTGAGTTCGTATTCAATGATCTGAACGCGCGCGATGAAGCGACGGAGCTCGCTGTCCAGGTGCAGCTCCTGCAGGCTGGAGTGCTCACGGTGGACGAGGTCCGCGCGATGCGTGGGCTGGCGCCGCTGGCACAAGCAACACACGGGATGTAAAACATCAATCTCCTGAAGTGGGTTGACGTGACGGCACATTGGCCGCACCGTCTCGACGAGGTGCGGCCTTTTTTTCAGGGACGAGCGGAGAGCGGCATGCAATTAGAAGCGATGGCGGTTTCGATACCGCACGTTCAAGGGCACCCGAACAGGGTGGCGTTTGAAGGTGTATTGACGATAGTGAATTCGGCCAGCGACAAGGCGCCGGCCGGTGCGCGAGGGCACCGGGTGATGCTGACGCGGGAGGCTGCGGAAATGGCATTGCCCTCACTGCTGGGCATGGCGGTCGACTACCGGCCGGGCTGGGATGGACACGATGCCCGGCGCAAAGTGGGACTGCTCACCGAAGCGGAACTGGCCGGCGATCGACTGGTAGTGAAGGGATACATCTACGCACGCGACTTTCCGGAAGTTGCAAGGACGATGGCGTCTCAGGCGCCGGAGGCAATGGGCATGAGTTATGAGCTGGCTGATGCCCGCGTGGAGGATATGCGCGCAGAGGTGTGGAAGCTCACGCGGGTCACGTTTACCGGAGCGGCGATCCTGCTGCGCGAAAAGGCGGCGTACCGGGCGACAAGTTTTCGCCTGGCAAGTTAACAACGGCCACCAGCTATCAGCCCTCGGATCCTCGGTGCTCCTGACCGAACATACGGCGATTTACCAAATGCCGAGGATTTGAGCGCCGGCAACTGCTTTTTACGAAAGGGACAAGCATGGAAGACAACGACAACAAGGTTATGGACCGGCTTTCGACTGCTACGAGCCTGCTCGAGCGAATGCTCGCGCTGCTTGAGGAAAAGCAGAATAGAGTCGACAGGATTTCTGCGACGGTAGAACAGAGCGGGCGCGAAGAGGAACTTGCCGAAAAGCTGGCATCCGCAGAGCGGGAGATTGCGGAGCTGAAGGCGGCTGCGGGCGTGCCCATTCAGAACGTGCTTCGCAAAACGGTTCCTGCTTCGACTTCGGAGATGCTCGCAAAGCGCGGCATTGGCGACGGGCCGGTCGATGTGCGGACGCTGGATGCTGCTCTTGCGGGCCTGAGCCTCGAACAACGGATTGCGGTCAAGACCCAACTGCTGCGAGCCGGGGCGATCGCGTAGGGGACCTTAGCTATCGGGCGTCGCTCTTAGCTAAAGCACGATTCACACCAGTCTCCATCAGCGGCTTCGCAAGCTGATCTTTCATCGAGCAATCAATGTCAATGGCTAGAGCCTAAACGGCCGATAGCTGAATCCGAGCCCCAGGAGGGGGCGAAAAACTATGAACGCATCTTTTGCAGATATTCACGCGGCAGCCGACTTCATCGGGCCCGGCGCAGTGGAAGTTCCTTTGTACCAGACGGAGATCTTCGACATTTGCCGCCGCTCCAGTCCGTTTGGCCAGCGCATCAAGCAGGTTCCGGCAACCGGTCATCCTTCGCGGTTCTTTGAGGAGACAGCGCTGCCGAATCCGGGAACGGCGGGCTTTGTGAACCCGCGCAGCATTGTCGCGCCGGTGGTGAGCCCGACGCGCGTGGAGCGCAGCGTACCGCTGAAGGCCATCGTGTCGCAGATCAATTACAACCTGTTCGACGTCGAACTTGGCAATCAGCAGCAGCAGTTCGCATATCTGCAGGCAAAGGACCTGGTGGACACGGTGAGCGGCGTGATGCTTACGCACGACGTTGCGCTCTGGAACGGCAATGACACCAGCCTCGGCGCGCCAACAACAACGCAGTATATGGGCGCGATTTCGCAGATCGCCGGGGGAGGCCAGACAACAACTATCGGCACTTCGGCTTCCATCGTGGACGGGATCAAGAGCGCCGTTGCGCAGATGGTGGCGAACAATGGCTATCACGTTCGCCCCACGGCGATCTATGCGAATCCGGTTTTGCTTGATCTGATCGATCGCGAGATGAAGACCGAATTCAACGTCGTGCTTAACACCGACCAGATCACCGGTGGATTTCGCGTGAAGATGCTGTCAACGCAGGCCGGCGATCTACCACTGATTCCAGACTGGAGCCTGAGCTACAGCGGCACTCCGGGTTCCGGATCGGCTGTGTTGCCTGCGTACATCGTGACCGAAGACCTGATCGAGTATCACTGGCTGGGCGATCCGGCACCGCGCATCTTCCAACTGGGGCTGCCTGGCTCCTTGACGCAACAGTATGTTGCGGTGAAGTTTGGCGCGGTTGTGGTGAAGGGCGCCAATTACGCGCACTACCAGGTGCTGGTCGATCGGTAAACGACAAGTAAACAGTTCGCGGTTCTCAGTTCACAGTCGCGGTTCAGTACTGTGCACTGAGAACTCAGAACTGCGAATTCTGAACTGTTACTCCACGGAGGAGCAATGGCTTATCTTGAGCCAGCGGATTACTCGCACTACGGACTGCCCGACAGCACAACGGCGGATTGGGTGATTATTGCAACGTCGCTGATCAACACGCATTGCCGGCGACCCGATCTGAACGTCACCCAATACACGGAGCGCATGCGGATCGCGAGCGGATCACGTTCGGTACGACTCACCTACCTGCCCCTGGCGCCGCTTGGAAATGCAAATTCACCGCTCGTAAGCCTCCAGGGACGCTATGCGATGCCGCGTCGCGGGGAAGCGATCGACGCATCGCTCGTCGAGGAAGCCTACACGCTGGGGTTGCCGGGGCAATGGACGAATATCGATCCCGCCAGTGCGGATTTCGACGCGAACACGGGCGAACTGTCGCTGCCATGGAATGTTTTCGGGTTGCCCTACAACGAACTCTCGGTAACTTATACCGCGGGACTCGCAACCATTGGAGACGATGTAAAGGCCGCGTGCGCTCAGATTGTGAAAAATGCTCAGTCGACTCCCGCGCTGAATGCCAGCAGGACAAAAATCGACACAATGCAGATGCAATACTTCTCCAGTTCGCTGCTGGATCAGACGGTGCGGGAGTGGTTGCGTCCTTACGTAGCGAACAGGCTGGGGTGAGCGATGAGTGATACGACGGCTCGCAATGCTGTGAGCGCGCCACAGATGCTGGCAGATGCCTTACTGCGCAGCGTTGCAGGTACCAGCGCGCAACTCCGTGTTACGGGAGCGTGCACTGACAACGATCAAGCCGAACTCGGCCTGGTTGCGAGTACTTTCGCCGACATTGTTGTGTGCCCGGTGGTGATGCGCAAACTTCGTCCGACGTTCAGGACTGGCGATGCTTCACAGTGGGAATTACTCGTTTCGGCCACAAGCATCCAGGCGCAGATCAACGCGCTCGATCTTTCTTCGGCGCAGTCTCTATTTTCCATGACGCTTGCGGTCACGGTGGCCGGACAGAACTTTCTGATTGAATCGGTCGCCTCGAACGAAGCGTTCGGCACGGTGTATCTCTATCGTCTTCTGCTACGCGAGGCCTGCGAACAGAGCATCTGATGGCACACATACAACAACCTTGGATCGATAACAACCACGTCGATTCAGAAAGGCTTACCGAAGCTCGGACAAGAGCGGGGACCGTTGTCCCTTGTTCCGAATCCCAGCTTCTCTCGTGATGCAAAACGCGAAAGATTCCTTCTATATGACGCTTCGTTCGAGGCTGGCGGAGGCTAATCCAGCGCGAACCATACTGGTGAGAGGGGCTACGCGTCCCGGCATGCTGGTAGCCGACGCGGAAGCTCCGACGGCCCAATTGCCTTCCGATGTTTTTGTCCTGCGCTGGCTGGGGCTCGCGGCCGATATGAACCTGGCCTCGACGATGGCCGCCGAAGACTGCGAGATCTTGTACGGGACGACCGGCACGCAGGCATTTGGCGGGCTGGATCGCGGACGAAAACTCAGCGCGATGGATGAAGAGCTCCTCGCAATTCTTCAGCCTTTCTATACACGAAAGATGAACTACGCTGTGCAGCCTGCATCTGCCATGCAGACACAAGTCTTCTGGGATGAGCCATCGTTCACTCCGATTGATGTGGAGCGGGATCGGCTTATTCGCTCCGCCAGGGTGGTGGTCTACAGCTACCAGGAACAGGGGGAATGATGACCGCCACTTCGTTTTCAGCGCCCGCGCCGGTTGCCAGCCGGGTTCGAGCGTATTTCGCCCCGGTGGATCGAACAACGCAGACTCCGGTTTTCTTCGATCCGACGCAGATCGAGTCCTTCAACCTCGATTCTCCGCCCGCGCCATGGATCAGCCTTGGATGGATTCAGAACTTCACGCGCAAATCGACAAGCAGAAGCGGCCCGGTGCTTACAGGCATTCCCGCCGCACCGCTGGAGCAGGTGCGGAACTCGCTCCAGGCACAATTGAGTTTCGAGTTCCTGGGCTGGACCAAGCTGACGATGGCCCTGGCAACCGGCGCTCAACATATGAATTTGCTTGCGCCGGCCGGGGGCGCAGCTTCGGGGGCAGACGGCGCGCAGGCTGCACCAGCAGTGACTGTGCAAAGCGGATCGACGGCGTCGCTGATCCAACTCTCCGCATCGGACGCGGCATGCTTCACGCCCGGCTCGATGGTCGCTGTCGACGCGGACTACATGGGAGAAACCGGTTATGTGGGTTCGCCGATTTCAGGCGCTTACCTCAGGCAGCCTCTCACGGACGTGGATTACATTCGGCGGGTCACGTTTAATGTCGGCCTGGTGCTGGGAATAAGCTCGTCGGGGCTGATGTTGGCGCAACCACTTCCAGGCGGCGCGCCCGCGGCAGGAACAAAGCTGCAAAGGATCACCGGGTTTGTCGATCGCGAAGGCGGCAGCTTCTACCAGGAGTGGTCAGCACTCTTCATGATGCAGGGAAGCCAGGGCGAACGCATCTTTTTCCATTACCCGCGCCTGCAGAGTATGACAAGCGCGGAAGAAACAGCTGTTCCGCTGAACCCCAAACACAGCGATGGGCTCGCAAGGGTACTTCTCAAAGGCCAGTTTCTCGCACTGCCCGTGACCGACTCGCTGGATGGAGAACGGGTGGTGTGCTACCGCAGCTTCAAGCCTGCTCCGTACTCCCTTATCTGACGATCAGGGCTTCATTGAATCGATAGATCCTTCTTGCGTACCGCGAACCGGGGACGACTACATGAATATAACGATTGACGGACAAGATTACAGCTCGGCGCTGGATGCGGCCCATCCATTGACAATCGAGCGCAAGCTCAATCAACCTTCGGTGTGCCGGCTATGGCTCACCTTTCCCGCCAACCGGCCGCAGCTTCTGAAGCGCGATCAACCACTGCGAATTTCGAGTGACGACGGGACGTGCTACTTTACGGGCTACCTTGCGGCGGCACCCGTACCGGAGTACTGCGGCGAAGGAGTGGAAGGGCCTCGCTACCGGTTTGGCGTGCAGGCGATAAGCGACGAGTATCTGCTGGACGAATCGAACACGGCTCCGTTTGGCCAATCTGCAGGAATGAACGCCGGCCCGCTTCTCGCTTCTTTAACAGCGAAGACAGGCTCAAAGGCACTCTCAACAGAGACTCTTTCTCTGGATGCGCCGGTCGCGAGCTTTACTCCGGCGCCGGGGCTAGGTTTCAGCTCGGCTGCCAGGTGCGTAGCGGACGAAACACGATCTGCCTACCGGGCTATTGACAACGTCCTTACGCTGGCGGCTATGCCAACGGCCGTTCATAACCTGGATGAGACCGACGGAACTGTATCGCTCGAAAATCTGCTGCTGACATCCGAAGCGAAGAGGGCACCGGCAAACGACATCACCGTCTGCGGAGAGCAGGAACCTACCTGCTATGTTACCGAGTACTTTGCCGGCGACGGCGTAACCACGCAGTTTTGCTCTGTCCGACGATGTTTTTGCTCCTTCCGCATCGCGCACCTCCCTGGTGCGTGACCTCTTCAACGAAGGACAAATTGACCTGCGGCACTGGAGCAACTCCGGCAGCAACGGATATCTATCTCTCGGCGCTGGCGGTCTGGTGATGAGCGGCGGGACCGGCAAGGACGGGGACACGCAGCTCACCTGGATTGATCCCATCGAAATGGGAGGAACCCTTCTCCTAGAAGCAAATGGGATAACCCTCGGCAATGGCAGCAGCGGAGTTATCGCCGGCTTCTTTACAGGTGGTCAGAGACAGAATTCCTGTACGGCCGGATTTGTCGTGACGGCACAACAAGGGACTGGCGCCGTGTCTGTTCAGCCAATGGTTCTCGGCTCTGCGGCCGGCACTGCGTACCAGATCAACTCGTCGAACCAATACGCCTTGCGCATTCGTATCCATTGTCCTGAATGCCAGCGCGGTCTGGCGACTTTTCGCAGTTGCGGCGACAACGGTGCGATTGCGTCCGGGGGCTCGTGGGTCGCCGCTCCTGCCCAACTGCAATTTGAAATACAGGAATTTGTGAATGGCGTAGCTGGCATGCCGATTACGCTTTACGATGGCCGGATCGAAAATCTTCCGGGAACGTGCGTGGTGCTGGCGGCCAGCAGCATCAACCTGCACGGCACCATGCGCTCGTTCAACTTGACCAATCTGGGTTCAGGCTGGGTGATGACAAAGCCCGTCAATGGCAGCCCGGCGACACGCCGCATCGGGTCGTCAACGCAATCAGCGGAGTGCCACGTGGAGAGCGCCGGAAGGCTCACTTTCTACCCCGGATTCACGCCGGCGGCCGGCGAGCAGATCGCGGTAAGCTATCGTGCAAGGGGCCGAGCCGTTGGCCGGTCCGTAAACACAGCTAGTCAGCAGGCCCTGGCCCAAGCTGGTTTGCCGTCGGTGTCATCGTGGATCGGCACAGTTATCAATCCGGCACCGCGCAGTTCGCAGGACTGCCGTAATGCAGCGAACGTCCTGCAACAGGCTGCATCTAGCTCGGGCGCGCTCTGGGCCGGATCGTACAAATGCACTCGCACGGAAATTGACGCGGACGTGTGGCCCGGGGATGCACTGCACCTGAATGTGCCCTCAGCGCATTTGGACGCGCAAGTGGTCGTTCGCGCGGTGACCCTTACCTATCACTCCAGCCTTCCTGACCTCGTGAATTACGCCATCAGCTTTGCCAATGACTGGGCTGATGACCTTGCAATCAAAACCAGCAAGAGCGTTCCGGATGACGCGTGGCTGCCGGCGGCGATTGCGCCTATTTTCGCGCCGAGCCTGAGCAATGTCACCATCACGGAGATGAACGGCGCCATGGTCACGATCAATACTGGCGGCTCAGCGCCAACGGGCGGAGGGTTTGAGATTCGGCGTTGCGACAATCGCTTCATGCCCGGCGCGGATGCCGACCTCGTCATGCGAAGCACCCAGCCGACAATGACGTTTCAGAGGGTCGCGGCGAGTGATCGCTTCTACATCAGGGCGTACGATGGTTCAAATCCGCCAAATTATTCCGAGTTTTCGGCTGCTCTTATATTCAATTTGCCGCTTGCGGTGTAGACCACGGCGGGGAGTTTCAGGATGAGAATGATGAACGAATTCGAAGCACAGGTATTGAGCGATCTGAGTGTGCTGAAAACCAAGATGAACGGGTTGATGGGTGACGGAAACGGCGGTCGCATTGCCGACCTGGAGCGCCGGATGGAGCTGCACGAACAGAACTGGCAGCGGGCCAAGGGCTTTCTGGCGGCATTCAGCGTTTTGCTGGCGGTGGCCGAGGTGGCGGTTGAGGCGTGGCACAGGCATTGAGGACGAGATGCCGACCGAGTGTACGCTCAACCAGCTCATCTAATTTGTTCGAGTCGATTTGAATTCAGGCGTACACACTTATAATCTCCCCATGAGCGAGAAGCCATTAGTTGGCGTGGTGATGGGCTCGAAGAGCGATTACGAGGTGTTGTCCGCGGCCGTTGAAATTCTGCGTGCCCTGGAGATTCCCCACGAAGCACGAATTGTGAGCGCGCACCGCACGCCCGATTGGTTGTTCAAGTACGCGGAGACGGCGAAGGAACGCGGATTGCGGGTCATCATCGCCGGCGCGGGCGGGGCAGCGCATCTCCCTGGAATGCTTGCCTCGAAGACTCTCGTACCGGTGCTCGGCGTGCCGGTTCCGGCGACCCTGCTCAACGGGCTCGACTCGCTGCTCTCGATCGTGCAAATGCCGAAAGGGGTGCCGGTGGGCACCCTCGCTATCGGCAAGCCTGGCGCGGCCAACGCGGCACTACTTGCGGCCGAGATTCTTGCCGGGACTGACGGCGCTCTCTACCAGCGTCTTGCCGCATGGCGGGCTGAGCGAACCGACGAAGTGATGAAGCAGGAGCTGCCGTAGATGCCTTCCGATTCCTTTCCCACCATTGAGCCCGGCGCGATGATCGGCATTTTAGGCGGCGGGCAGCTTGGCAGAATGACGGCCATGGCAGCGCGCACCATGGGTTATCGTGTGCGCGTGATGGACCCGCAGGAGAGGTGCCCCGCGAGCTTTGTCGTCGATGAGACGATCGTGGGCGAGTGGGATGACGTGGATGCGGCGAAGCGGCTGGCGCGCGGCGCTGCCGCCGTCACGCTCGAGATTGAACAGATAGGAATTGATGCGTTGCAGGAGGTCGCAGAAGTTACGCGACTGCGTCCGGGTGTTGAACCTATCCGCATCATCCAGGACAAGACCCTGCAGAAAACATGGCTCGCAGAGAACGGTTTTCCCGTCGGGCCTTTTCGGGTTGTTCGAAATGAATTTGAACTGGGTATGGCCGTAGAGGCGCTGGGCGGGCGCGTGTTTCTGAAGGTTGGGCGCGGCGGTTACGATGGCCGGGGCCAGGCGCGGATTGGAATGGATGCGCCCCTCTCTCCGCAATCGATCGCGGATGCATGGACCGCAATTGGCGCGAAGCATGCTGTCGCAGAGCAGGCGCTCAATCTAGAGTGTGAGATCAGCGTAATGGCCGCGCGCAGCCCTTCGGGAGAGGTCCGAAGTTATCCGGCCGCGCGCAACCATCACGAGAACCAGATTCTCGCCTGGAGCGTGCTGCCTGCGGGGATCTCGCCGGAACTCGAATCTCGAGCGGAAAAGCTGGTCGCAGATATTGTGGCGAAACTCGGGATCGAAGGGCTGCTGTGCGCAGAGTTGTTTGTAACCAAACAGGGTCGGCTTCTTGTGAATGAGCTCGCGCCACGCCCACACAACAGTTATCACCAAAGCGAGCGTGGTTGCGTCACCAGCCAGTTTGAGCAACTGGTGCGTACGACGTGCAACCTGCCGCTTGGCGAGACCGCATTGGTAACGCCGGCAGCGATCGTAAATCTGCTCGGCGATCTCTGGCTTACGACGGAGCCGAACTTTGCCGCTGCGCTGGCTGTTCCGGGTGTCCGGCTGCATCTGTATGAGAAGCGCGGCGCGAAGAGAGGCCGCAAGATGGGCCATCTGTCAGCGATCGGCGGAACTGCTGAAGAGGCACTCGAGCGCGTGCTGGACGCGAAGAAGCGGCTGTGAAGGATCCACCCACGTCTCAAAATCGAGGCGTGGGCGCTCGCAACCGTCACTTATTGATGATGTATCTGGGGCACGACTAAAGTCCTGCCCTGTCGAAGGGCTGGCTCGCGAAGCTCCTAGGTGAACTGCTCAGCCTTCTCCCAACGCTTCGGACGTCGGTTCGCCTGCAGGATCTTCTTTCGCAAGCGAAGGGTCTTCGGGGTGATCTCCACCAATTCGTCATCTGCGATGAATTCGATGGCCTGTTCAAGATTCAGCGTCTTGTAAGGGACCAGGCGAATAGCGTCGTCGGCGCTTGAAGCGCGCATGTTGGTGAGCTTCTTTTCGCGAACCACGTTGACGTCGAGATCATTATCGCGCGAGTGCTCGCCGACAACCATGCCTTCGTAGACGTCCACGCCCGCACCGAGAAAGAGGATGCCTCGCTCCTGGAGTCCGTTGAGGGAATAGGTTGTGGTGACTCCCTGCCGATCGGCAATGAGCGCGCCAGTTGGGCGCTGCGGAATCTCGCCCTGGTAGGGGATATAGCCGTCGAAGAGCGAGTTCATCACAATGGTGCCGCGCGTTTCGGTCAGCATCTCGCTGCGGAGGCCGATGAGTCCACGGCTGGGAACGCGGAATTCCAGGCGCACACGACCTGACCCGTGATTGTGCATTTTGGTCATTTCGCCTTTGCGCGGCCCAAGCTTTTCGATCACCACGCCGGTGTGCTGCTCGGGCACGTCGATCGTAAGGTGCTCGACCGGTTCCATGCGCGTTCCGTCCACGACCTTGGTTACGATTTCGGGACGGCCCGCCATCAGCTCAAAGCCTTCACGGCGCATCATTTCGATCAGAATTGCAAGCTGGAGCTCGCCGCGGCCCAGCACCTTGAATGTGTCGGGCGAACCGGTCTCTTCCACGCGGATCGAGACGTTGGTTAACAGCTCCTTCTCCAGGCGCTCGCGCAGGTTGCGGCTCGTAACGTATTGTCCTTCGCGGCCGGCGAACGGGGAGTTATTGACGCTGAATTGAATCGCAATGGTCGGCTCGTCGATGACGATGAGCGGCAGGGGCGAAGGCGTTTCCAGCGAAGTTATCGTCTCGCCAATGGTGATGCCTTCAACACCGGCCACGGCCACGATGTCGCCCATTACCGTTTCGGCTATCTCCGTGCGCTTCAGGCCGGAGAAGGTAAAGAGCTTGGTGATTTTGGTCTTCTGCAATGACCCGTCGCGCTTCGAGATCGCCACTTCGTCACCGGCGCGGAGCGTTCCCTGGAAAACGCGGCAGATTGCAATGCGGCCGAAGTAGTCGGAGTAATCGAGATTGGTGACCAGGATCTGCAGCGGAGCTTCCGAGTCGCCGACCGCAGGAGGGATCGTCGAAACGATCGTTTTGAAGAGCGGTTGAAGGTCCTCGCCCGGCTTGCTGACGTCGAGTGTGGCTGTGCCGGCCTTGGCTACCGCGTACAGAACAGGGAAATCGAGTTGAGACTCGTCGGCATCGAGGTCGATGAAAAGATCGTAGATCTCGTTCAGCACTTCCTGCGGACGGGCGTCGGGGCGGTCGATTTTGTTGATTACCACGATTGGCGCCAGCCTGGCTTCGAGCGCCTTGGCCAGCACATAGCGGGTCTGCGGGAGAGGACCTTCTGCTGCATCCACCAGGAGCATGACGCCGTCCACCATTTTGAGGGCGCGCTCGACCTCACCACCGAAGTCGGCGTGGCCCGGCGTATCGACGATGTTGATTTTGCCCTCCGCGAAATTTATAGCGGTGTTTTTGGCGAGAATGGTGATACCGCGCTCCCGCTCCAATTCGTTCGAGTCCATCACGCGGTCAGCAACCTGCTCGTTGGCACGAAATGTGCCGGACTGGCGCAGCATGGCATCAACGAGCGTGGTTTTGCCGTGGTCGACATGGGCGATGATGGCGATATTACGTATCGTCTGGCTCACAGGGGCGTAGTTCCTTTTCTTCTATGGCAAACCGGGATTTGCGCTTGGGTGCGGCCTTAGCAGACCGTCAGATTGGGTGTGAAAGTGCGATGAACCGCACAATATGGCACTTTCTATTCTATCAGCAGCCCAAGTCCAGCAGAATCAGCGCGGAACCCAAAGTTACCTTCGCCGCTATCCATGACAAAGTAGCTTGAGATCAGGCATAGCGCCCCAGAATGCCGCTTGCGCTCCCCCGGGACGAAGCCTTATTCCGGTTCTGCCGTGGAAAAGTCGGTCACACGCAACGCACGCACTCAGAGTTCGAACCGGCAGATCACGGACAGCGACACGCACCTGCGGCGCGGCTAGTTCCCTCCGATTCGCTCCAGCGTTTACACTCAACGGCAAATGACACTGGCTGCTTCCCTGCGATCCCTCCGCATCTCGATCTCCTTTTGCCTCCTTGGTGCCGCCGTCTGCACGGCCGCCGGGCAGAAAGCTGCTCGATCGAACATCAACCTGCTGATCTATGCGATCGATGTTGAAGGCGGGCAATCAACGCTGATTGTCAGTCCGTCGGGTGGCTCGTTGCTTATTGATAGCGGATGGGCCGGGAACAATGGGCGAGACGCCGAGCGCATCCAGGAGGCAATGAAGGATGCTGGTATCAGCAAAATTGATAAGGTCCTTGTCACTCACTTCCACACCGATCACGTAGGCGGAGTGCCGGAACTCGTGAAGCGCGTACAGGTCGGCGAGTTTCTGGACCACGGAGTCAACCGGGAGGACTCGGAGATCACGCGGAAAGATTACGCAGCCTATGTTGCAGCCATCGGCAACACTCCGCGTCGTACGTTGAAGCCCGGCGATCCCATTGATATTCCCGGACTCAATACCATTGTCCTGACCGCCGACGGCGAACACGTCACCTCAGTGCCAGGAATCAAGCCTCTGCCGAATCCCTATTGCGCGAGCGAGCCGAAATGGCAACTCGATCAGAGTGAAAATCCCCGATCAGTTGGGGTCCTCATCCGCTTTGGGCTTTTCAGCTTCCTCGATCTTGGCGACCTCACCAAGCCGAAAGAAGTGGCTCTCGTCTGCCCCAGCAATCCGATCGGGCAGGTGAGTGTCTATCTCGTGAGTCATCATGGTCTCGACCAGTCCAGTTCGAAGTCGCTTGTCGATGCAATTCGTCCGCGGGCGGCGATCATGGACAACGGTGCACATAAGGGAGGCAGCCCCGAGGCATGGCAGACGGTGAATGAAAGCGTCGGCAACGACAACCTATATATGCTGCACGCGGCAGAAGGATCCGACGCGGCGCATAACAGCTCCGCGGCAAAAGTCGCGAATCCGAAGGGCGATGGCGATGGCCATTACTTCACGATTGTGGCTGATGGCGATGGCAGTTTCAGCGTAACGAACTCGCGGACCGGGCAGTCGAAACATTACGACCACCCATAACTTCGACACTTTTTGTTCAGCTTCAAAGACTTACTATAGGAGCGCCCATGACCATTTCACGCCGCAAGTTTCTCGCCAGTGCCGCCGTGGCTACGTCGTTCGCTGCCCTTGCGCGCACAGCCCGCGCCGCCTGCCCTTTTCGAGTCGCGGTTATCAACGATGAAATCTCGCCGGATTTCGATCATGCTTGTTCCGTCGTGGCTCATGATTTTGGCTTGGGGTGGATCGAGCTGAGAAGTATGTGGGGAAAAAACATTACCGAACTGCCAGATGCTGATCTCCAGCGAGCACGGACAATTCTCGCGAAATACAACCTGCGCGTCACTGACATTGCCAGTCCACTTTTCAAAACTGATTGGCCGGGCGCGCCGCTTTCAAAGCAAAGTGAACATCGCGATCAGTTCAAGGCCGACTTCACCTTCAAGCAGCAGGAGGATCTGCTGGAACACTGCATCGCGCTGGCCAAGTCTTTCGACACCGATCGCATTCGCTGCTTCGATTTCTGGCGCCTCGAGGATGTTGCGCCCTACCGAAGTGCGATCAACGAGAAGTTGCGCGACGCGGCTCGACGTTGCGCTCGCAGCAATCTGATCCTGCTGCTTGAAAACGAAATGTCTTGCAACACCGCCACGGGACAGGAAGCCGCGGATACCTTACGCGCCGTGCCGGAATCGAACTTCATGTTGAATTGGGATCCCGGAAATGCAGCTACCTTCCCGAACAGCGAACCTTTTCCCAAAGGCTACGATCTGCTCCCCAAGAATCGGATCGGGCACTGTCACGCGAAGAATGTCGTGAGAAAGGCCGATGGCAAATGGGAGTGGGCTCCTGTGGGAACCGGGGTCGTCGACTGGGCCGCCCAGTTGGCCGCGCTTCAACGGGATAACTACCGTTACGCGGTGAGCCTGGAAACGCATTGGCACGGAGCGGAGACCCCTGAAGCTTCAACCCGCATCAGCTTCAAGGGTCTGAAAGAGGCACTTGCAAAGGCCGGAACCGGTTGCTGAAGGTTCCTCGTTACCTCGAGCCGGACATCCCGCCAACGTCGACGTTGTGGCTCTTCGCAATCTGCTCAATGAGCTGAAGGTGCTGCTCGATAACCTGGGACCCTTTATCTGCGATCTGCTTCACGTTCGGATCCTGAGCAACGCCCGCTTCCTCTCTGAATTCCTTCAGGTCCTTCTGGTGATCCTTGACCATCATCGTGATGTATTCGCGATCGAATTCCTGCCCTGAAAGACCCTGCAATCTCTCCATTTCCTTTTTGTCTTTCTTCGACGGCCCGTTCGGCACCGAAATTCCCATTTGCTGAGCGGCAGGCTTCAGCCATTTGTCACCCATCTGTCCGTGATCATTGACCATCTTCTGCCCAAACTGCTTGACATCGTTGCTCTGCGACTTCTCCTGGGCGAGCTGCCCAAGCTGAACCTCCGCCATCCCGCCCTGCATGGCTTTGGTGATAAAGGCGCGATCGGAATAGTCCTGAGAGGCATTCGGCGCATTGCCTGTTGTTGCTCCCGGAGTATCGGTAGTCGTTGCTGGATTTGTCTGCGAGGGTTGCTGCTGGCTCGGCATGCCCGGCTGTTGTGGGCTGCCCGGTGCCTGGGCCACAGCGACAACGCCTGCCAACAGAGTGGTACCCGCACTCATGGATAAGCTGTAAGCTATCTGCTTTACATTCATTTTGATAAACCTCCGAAGCACGCGCGCGATTCCGCATGCATCCCAATCCGATGCCCGGGAGAGGTCAGGGGTTACCCGAGCGTGCTTCCTTCTCCTGACTCATTCAGGAAACAGGCCATTGAAGTCGGATGGTGGTCGGCAATGCGCGTGGCAGTAAAGGCTCAAGTGGGGCGCGGGCGCATCACTTTCGCGAGTCCAGCTCCAGCAAACGCTGGACTTATCGCCGCCGCAATGATGACAAACTCGAATGGCCAAAGATTGTGGTTCGACGGATCAGCTGCACAATCCGCAACGATCAGGCATGCCTGTGCAGCAAAAAAGCCGCCAAGCATCGCCAGCGGTACCCACCTCGCCTTCCCCTCAATACCGAGCGAAAGCAGAAGCCCCGCAACAAATGCCAGAAGCGGCAGGACATACCAGGGCAGGATGTCGTGCCCGTGTTCACGCATCGCGTACGGTTGAAATTTCCAAAAGAAAATGGCCTCGAACCCGACCCCGAGAATGACCGCAAGAGCGTAACGCCATTCCTTCGAAGACATCGATCCCTCCGACGAAACAGACAATAGGTGACTCTTTACTCTACTTCAGATTGTGCTGGGTCCTGGCATGGAGCCCCTCGAGCGCGTCACATGCCGTCTTGACGCCATCTTCGGTGCGCATCTGTTCGGCCACGACGCGCGCCCTGCTCCCCAGGTTTGCATCCTCGAAGATCGAACGCAACCTGCTCACGACACTCCTGGGCTTATACGCCGACTTCTGGATAACCCTCGCAACGCCGAGCCGTTTCATGCGGCGCGCGTTATCGGGCTGGTCATGGGAATAGGGCATGATCAGCATCGGCTTGCCGGCGCGAAGGCACTGGGCCGTCGTTCCTACCCCGCCCTGGTGCACCACAAGCGAGGCACGCGAAAACAACTCAGAATACGGTGCGTATTCCGTCACACAGATCGACTCGGGCAGCTTTTGTTTTGGCTGGTTCCGTGGATCCGTTCCGATCAAAAGAATCGCTCGCACGCCAAGGTCCATAGCTGCCTTCGCCGAAACCTCGTAAAAGTCTCCGGCAGCCAGAACTGCTGCCGAACCCAGCGTGAAGACCACCGGAGAATCTCCGCTCGCAACAAACTTTTCGAGGTGAGGTGGAAGCCTGGCGTTTCCCGCATCGGCATCGTAATACGCGAACCCTGTGATCAGCGTGTTCGCAGGCCAGTCCTTCTGCTCCACGCCGAGGACTCTCGAGAACAGCGCCAAAACCAGGTAGGGCGAATGCTTCGCATCAAAAAGTGGGTTGGCGCCGCGTGGCAGACCCAATTCACTGCGCAGAGCGTAGATGGGCTCGGGCCATTTGCGGCTTACAAAACGTGCTACGCGCTTGATCACCCTCCCGAATCCCGGCACCTTTGTGTCGGCCTTGGCTAGCTTTGGATACGGGGGCAGCACCGGTGGATCAAATGCGGAGAAAAACGACAGCGGCGCAAGAACGTAACTCGCCCAGGGAATTCCGGTGACCTCCGCCACGATTGGCCCGGCATAATTCAGTTCGCCCAGCAACATCAGATCCGCGCGCGCCGGCTTTGTTGCGGCTTCCAGCAAATCCTCATAGGTCTGCCGCAATGACGGAAACAGAAAATCGCGCAGGCCGTGCTCGGTGCCGTGCTTGATGTCGTAAACCATCTCCACCAGCACGTTATTTGTCGGATCGATGTCGGGGCGGATCGCGTGAAATTCCAGGCCCAGAGGTGCAATTTTCTGCCTGTAAACCTCTGGCAGCGCCATCACCGGCGTGTGTCCTCGCCGCTTCAATTCGAGTGCCAGTGCAATCAGGGGATTGATATCGCCGTAGGTTCCGATATTCGAAAGAACGATGCGCAAGATCGTATCCGCCAATTGAGGTAGAGGTTGCCCCGTTTAGAGTAATGCATCGGGCGGACATGCGGCAGACAGCATCGTGGCGGCCCCGCGCACGTGAGGAACCCTCCTATTTGGCTCGGACTAAATGCGAGAACCCCAGGGGTTCGAAGATAGGAGTGCGGATCGCGCGTTATTGAAGGCCTTCACACAGAATCATCACTTCGAAGAAGAGATCATCGAAACAATAATTGTGGGAAAGCTGAAATTTCAACGGGTGAACGCGCATATGATAATCGCGGCCGGTAACGATGGCGGGGACGGATAGCCCACAATGGGAGGACAGTTCCGGGATTCTGCTCTTCCAACCGCCAGCCATCATGTTACAAAGTTCGCCGATTGCATCCTGCACGGTGGCGTCCAGTTCCGTAAACGAGGTACCCATCATTTTTCCCGCCATCGCCAATGCCGTCCCAGCGCCACAGCGGAGAACGCAGGCTCCGCTCAGGATGCCTCCGAACCCGACCACCGCCATCAAAGACTCCTCTTCGCTCAGCCTCATTTCTGGCACCCGGCTGCACGTGCTCCCCAACACCAGCTCAAACACCTCCTCGACGGTCGAGTCCAGGTTGCCGGGATCGGAAATTCGTCCTACTGATTCGCGCAACGATCCTGGCATGGTGAACCCTCCATCTCGCATGTGGTCGCCCGAGGCAACCCACGTTCCTACGGCAATTGCATCTGCAAACCAGGCAGCCTCAGGGCTGCTTTCCCGAAATTCACCTTGTCATTCGTCCGAACTGACGAGCGGCACAATGTGCTCCTTCATCTGCTCCACGGTGAATGGCTTGCGAATGAATCCACGCGCACCCGCAAGAATGGCTTCCTTCACGTGTTCGGTGCTCGATTCGGTAGTGATCATGACAACCGGCGTGTTTATGGCAAGTTTCCGGCTGCGCAGCTGGCTGAGAAACTCCAGCCCATCCATCGCCGGCATGTTGATGTCGGAGAGAATGAGGTGTACCTGTCTGTCCTGCAGCAGTTCTAGTGCTTCAACTCCCGTGGACGCTTCGTACACTGTCTCCAGTTCCAGTCCGGCCTGGCGCAGCGTGCGCGTAATGATCTTTCGCATCACAGAGGAATCATCCAGGATAAGTGCTCGAATGTGCGCCATGGCTTATTCATCGGCAGGTAGATTCGTTGCATGAATCGGAATGCGCGAACCCCGCTCGTGCTCAGCGTCATCTCCCCTGCCCGCGATAACCCTGCCCCAGATGACGCGTGAATGAGAGCAGGTTTCTTCTCATGAATTTCACGCGCCGGTTACGGCGGTAGTCCCTAAGTCGCCTAGAAACCCTGCACAATGGCACTGCGAAAGAGACTTAACGTAAACACGACGAACCTAAAGTTGATGATGTGATCTGAATCACGGCGCGCCAGAACCGGTTGAAAGATGCTTAGTCAGGGAATTCGGCTTAAACTATGCTCGTGGGTAGAAAAGGCGCATTTTTGCTGCTGATCGTGATGGTCCTCTGGGCCGCCACCCCCGCGCTTGCATTTCTGGCCTCGGCGCCCTGCCACCGGTGCTGCCACGCGATGTCTTCGGATTGCGGTCCGGCAATGGCTGCGGCCCAACCCTGCTGCCGGATACAGCCCTCCAATGGCACCGTTCCATCAGGACGAACGGCTACAGTTGAGGGCTCCTCCGATTCAACCCAGATTCTCGTTTCTGTGGACCTCCCGGATCTTTCCGGATTGGCCGGGTCAGTCGCGATTTCCAGCAAGACGCCGCCTCCCCGATCAATGACCGCCTCCAGCACTGTTCTTCGAATCTGATCACTTCCACGAACACCGACTCAGGCTCGTGTGCCACAGCGCTTCGTGCGCTACTGTGGCGCGCGTTTACGCGATGAATCGCGTATCGATTCGAGGAAGAAATGAGATCACTCACCGCAGTACTTTTTTTGATTGCCACTTTGGCGCTCAGCGGCCCGATTCTGCCGCAAGCCCAGGAGATCGCTCCTTCGCTTGACAGGGCGAACACGTTCTTCGAGGCGTCTCGTTCGCCTCAGCCGCCCGCCCAGGTACTGACCATCGACCAGGCTGAACAAATTGTGCTCACCGAAAATCCCGAGATTCGCCTCGCAGCTCGCAGAGTGGCGATGGCGGAAGCGCACGTTCCCACGACCGGAAAGCTCGACGACCCGCAATTTATGTATCGCGCCTGGCAGGTCCCCCTTTCCAGACCATGGGACTACAACGCGGCACAAAACATGTTTATGCTTGGCCGCTCGTTCCCGGGTCCGGGCAAGCGCGCTCTTGAGACCAGCCTCGCCCAGTCTGACGTGACTGTGGCGAAGGCCGGGCTCGAGAGTGTGCGGCTGCGCCTGCGCGTAGAGATGCGCAAAGCCTTCTCTGATCTGTTATTGGCCCAGGAAGAGATGCGCATCCACGATCAGCATGTGGACATCGCCCGCCAGGCTATAGAAGCGGCGCGCATCAAGTACACCGTCGGCAAAGTTCCGCAGCAGGACGTATTGAAGGCGCAATTGCAGATGACGCGCCTCGAAGAACATATGATCCGCTTCGAGCGCGACGCCGAGGTCGCACGCGCGCGAACGAACACGCTGCTCGGCCGTGATGCGGCTACCCCCATTCGCGCGCAGGGTGAGTTCGGAGCCGGAGCAGACCTGCCCGACGCGAAAACACTCGAACAACTCTCCCTTCTTTCCCGCCCCGACTTGCTCGAGGCACAGGCCGTTGCGGAGAAGAGCCGCAAAGAGCAGTCGCTCGCCGAAAAGGCCTACGTGCCCGATTTCAGCGCGGCTGCGGGCTACATGCTGATGCCCACCGGCTCCAATCCTCGCAATAACTACATGCTCGAGGGCTCAGTCACCTTGCCCTGGCTCAATCGGCGCAAGCACGATGCGGAGATCAAAGAGTCGACGGTCAAGGTCACCGAACAGGATGCCGAAGTTGCAGCCATGCGCAACGCCGCATTCGGGCAAATAGAGCAGGCGCTGGCCGAGGCTCGTTCGGCGCAACGGCTGGGGCGCATGTATCACGATTCTCTGGAGCCGCAGGCGGAGGCAACGCTGCACGCTGCAATCATCGCTTACGAAAACAATCAGACCGACCTTCTCAACCTGCTCGACAGCCAGATGGCTGTGATCGATGTCAATCTCGCATGGTTTCAGTCGATGAGCGATTTTGCGAGAAGCATGGCAGACCTTGAACTGGCCGTCGGCGCATCCATCGACACAACATCTGAGCAACCGAAATCTGCAACGCCCGAGGAAAAGCAATGAGCGACCGTATATATCGTCACGCCTTTTTTGTGACCCTGGCTGCATGCATTGCACTAGCAACGGGATCCGCGTATCTGCTTCTTCAGCGAAAGCATGCGGAGCAGGCGCTCGAGACCGGCGACCCAGTCGTTGCGCGCGGGCCGGCAGTTTCTGACTCTTCACTTCCTAAGTCCATACCTCCAGGCGACCCCCAGCCGGAACTTGGTTCCATCCAGATTTCGCCGCAGCGCCTGCAACAAATTGGAGTAACAACAGCCCTGGCGCAAGTGAAGGATGTCAGTGACAAGCTGAACATTCCGGGAAACGTGGACATCGATGAGCAGAGCATGTCTTACGTTCAGACTCGCTTCGCCGGATGGATTCAGAACGTCTCGGCAAATGCCAACTATCAATATGTGAAGAAGGGCCAGCGGCTCTTCACCATTTACAGCCCCGACCTGGTAAGTACGGAACAGGAGTACCTGCTCGCCAAACAGAATTCGAAGAGTCTGGCGCCTGATCCGCATGGAATGGCAACTCGGGAGGGCGGCTGGCTTCTGGAAGCGGCCGAGGAGCGCCTGCGGCAGTTCGGCGTTCCGGGGCCGGAGATCGCCGCTCTTGAACAAACTGGCAAAGTGCAGCGTGAAATCGCCATCGAATCGCCCGCATCGGGATTCATCATCGAGCGCAATGCGCTGCCCAACGCCTATGTGCAGCCAGACAGCAAGCTTTACACCATCGCCGATCTTTCCACTGTGTGGGTCTATGCAAATGTATTTCAGGACGCGGTAGGCCGGTTGAAGCCCGGTGATCCGGCGCAGGTCACAGTCGATGCCTATCCCGGCCGCCAGTTCAACGGCCGAGTTGATCAAATTCTTCCGCAGGTAGATTTGGCCACTCGCACCGTGCGCGTGCGCCTTGTCTTCCGCAACCCCGGGGTTGCGCTCAAGCCGGGAATGTATGTGAGCGTCGCAATCAACATCCCCCTCGGCAAGCAGCTCGTGATTCCAGCCTCCGCCGTTCTGCAGTCCGGGTCGCGAGCTATCGCATTCATCGATCACGGGGACGGCAACTCTCGAGCCGCGCGAAATCCAAATCGGGCCTGCAGATCGATGATTCTGTCATCGTTCTCAAGGGATTGGAGCCGGGCAATCGGGTCGTCAGCTCGGCCAACTTCCTTATCGACTCCGAAGCCCAGTTACAGGCCGCGCTTGGCTCCTTCAAGCCTCCACAGCAGAATGGCGGCGCCCCGAACACTGCTCAGAAGGAGCGGCGCCAGGAGATCAGGATCGAGATGACGACAGATCCGTCGACTCCGCAAAAAGGAAAGAACACCGTTCGGATCAAGCTCACCGGCGCGGATGGAAATCCAGTCGACGACGTTCAGGTCGGGGCTGCGTTCTTCATGGCGGCAATGCCGGCCATGGGAATGGCCGCGGAGCATACGGAAGCCGCACTCAGCGCCAAAGGCCGCGGAATCTACGAAGGCCCGCTCGAACTTGACTCAGGTGGAACATGGCAGGTCACCATCACGGTTCAGCGCGCCGGTGCAACCATCGCGGTCAGAAAACTCACCATTGACGCCGCAGGAGGCATGCGATGATCTCGCGAACGATTGCCTGGTGCGCGCATAATCCATTTCTTGTATTCACGGGTGCCATTTTGCTCACCGTCGCAGGAGTGTGGTCGCTGCTGCGTGTACCGCTCGACGCTCTGCCCGACGTCAGCGATGTGCAGGTCGTCATCCACACCAACTGGCCAGGTGAGCCCCCCGATGTTGTCGAGGACCAGCTCACGTATCCCATCGTGACCGCGCTGCTGGCCGCGCCGCACGTTAAAAGCGTCCGCGCGCAGACCATGTTTGGCGATTCCTGCGTCTTCGTCGTCTTCGACGACAGCACGGATCTCTATTGGGCGCGCTCCCGGGTTATCGAGTACATGCAGCAGCTCGCAGGCAGGCTGCCGGCCGGCGTGAATCCCTCCATTGGACCGGATGCCACCGGCGCCGGATGGGTGTACGAGTACGCGATCGTCGATCGCACGCACACACATAGCCTCGCTGATTTGCGATCTCTCCAGGATTGGTTCCTGCGTTACCAGCTTGAGACCGTTCCGGGTGTAGCCGAGGTCGCAACCATCGGGGGATTCGTTCGCCAGTATCAGGTGAATCTCGATCCGCAAAAGCTTTTCTCCTACGGCATTCCCGCTTCGACAGTGATTGACCGGGTACGCCAGAGCACCAGCGAAGTCGGCGGAGATGTCCTCGAAATGGGTGGCGCCGAGTACATGATTCGCGGCCTGGGCTATCTGCGCAATGTAGCCGACCTCGAGAATGTTCCGGTCGCAAACAAAAACGGCACGCCGGTGCTGGTGCGCGACCTGGGCACAGTCACGCTTGGTCCTGACGTGCGCCGCGGTGCGGCCGACTGGCAGGGAGAAGGAGAAACCGTCGGCGGAATCGTGGTCACTCGCTACGGCACAAATGCGCTCAACGTAATTGAGGGAGTAAAAGCAAAACTCAAAGAAATCGGTCCCTCTCTGCCGCCGGGCGTTGAAATTGTCACCGGGTACGACCGCTCCTGGCTCATCAATCAATCCATTCACACGCTCAAGCGCGACCTCATCATCGAAGCCATCATCGTCAGCTTCGTCAGCATCTTCTTCCTCTTCCACTTCCGTTCGGCGCTGGTTCCCATCATCACTTTGCCCATCGCCGTGCTTGCGGCTTTCATCCCGATGTATTACCTGCAGGTGAGTTCGAACATCATGTCGCTCGGCGGGTTGGCATTGGCCATCGGCGTTCTTGTCGATGCGGCCATTGTGATGGTGGAGAACGGATACCGCCATATTGCCGAACGCAAAGCCACCACACCGCTCGATTCTTCGGAACGTCGCCGGATCCTGGTCGGCGCTGCCCAGCAGGTGGGTCCCGCTCTCTTCTACTCTCTGATCATTATTGTTGTCTCGTTTCTTCCGGTCTTTCTGCTTGAGGCGCAAGAAGGCCGCATGTTCCGGCCTCTCGCATGGACGAAGACCCTGGCTCTCATCTTCTCGTCCCTGCTTTCCATCACGCTGGTTCCGGCGCTCATGCCGATCTTCCTGCGCGGCAGGCTCCTGCCCGAATCGAAGAACCCCGCAGCGCGCATCAGCCAGGCTGCCTACTTGCCCGTGCTGCGCTGGTGCCTGCGGCACTGGAAAACCGTAGTCGTGCTCAACCTTGCTTTCCTTGCTGCAACCGTTCCCCTCTGGTTCAAGTTAGGCAGCCAGTTCATGCCCGCCTTGTACGAAGGCTCATCCTTATATATGCCGAGTTCTCTGCCAGGCATATCGATCACGCAGGCGGTCGCTCTGATGCAGCAGCAGGATCGAATCATTCGTTCATTCCCGGAGGTATCTACCGTCTTCGGCACAGTTGGCCGCTCTGACAGTGCCACTGACAATGCCCCTCTCGATATGTACGACACCACCATCATGTTGAAACCCCGTGAGCAATGGCGTCCCGGCATGACTTACGACAAGCTCATTCGCGAGATGGATGAGAAGCTGCAGTTTCCCGGCCTTACCAACACCTGGACCATGCCGGTCGAAAACCGCCTCGACATGGAACTCACAGGAATCAAAACCGCTATCGGCATCAAGATCCAAGGTCCCGATCTGGCTCGCATCCAGGATCTTGGAGCGCAGATGCAGCAGCTCCTTTCCACAATGCCCGAAACACGTTCGGCCTATGCTGAGCGCGTCTCGCAGGGCTTCTATCTCAACGTGGATGTAAATCGTCCCGCAGCCGCGCGCTATGGGCTCACCGTCTCCGATGTTCAACGTGTTGTCTCTTCCGAGATTGGCGGGATGAACATTGCCGAAAACATCGAAGGCCGCAAGCGATTTCCTATCGCCGTTCGCTACCTGCACGACTTCCGCGATACCTCCGGCAGTCTTTCGCAGGCGCTGATACCTACGCCATCCGGCCAGCAAATCCCTGTAAGCCAGGTGGCACGCGTCTACTACTCGCGCGGCCCGGCTATGATTCGCGACGAAGACGGCTCCCTTACCGGATATGTCTATCTCAACCTGAAGACGAGCGATTTCGGCGGCTTCGTCAATCGCGCCAACTCGCTTTTGAATCAGAAACTCACCCTGCCCACCGGCTACACCTGGCGGTGGGCAGGCGAGTATGAATTTGAGGTGCGCGCGAAAAAGCGGCTCATGATCATTCTGCCGGTCGTCTTCTTCGTCATCTTCCTCTTGCTCTATCTCGTTTTCAAATCAGCTACCGAGGCGGCTGTTCTCATCTTTCCGACGCTCTATGCCATGTCAGGCGGGTTGCTGCTCCAATGGCTTCTCGGTTACAACTTCAGCGTCGCCGTATGGGTCGGCTATATCGCACTGTTCGGAATCGCTGTTGAAACTGGAGTAGTGATGGTGGTCTACCTGCATGAGGCTCTCGAGGAGCGCTTAAAGCAGGGCGAGCCATTCACTGAGAACGATCTCGCGCAGGCCACCATTGCCGGCGCCGTTCAACGCCTCCGCCCCAAACTCATGACCGTCGCCGCCGTGATTCTCAGCCTGGCGCCGATTCTGTGGGAGTCCGGGATCGGCTCCGATGTCATGAAGCCCATTGCGGCCCCCATTGTCGGAGGCATGATCACCTCCACGATTCACGTTTTGATTCTCGTTCCGGTCTTCTTTCTCCTGATGAAGCGCAGAGAGCTTCGTGCAGGAAAACTTGCGCCCCATTCAAATCCAGAAGCCAGCCTGGAAACTGTATCTTGAATCTCTAACGATGCACTCCGCCTATCGAATCGCAAGGAGTATGGGTATCCGGTTCCTCGCTCCCAAAACCTTTCAATCGATGTCACCTGTCCAATCGTTACTTATCCATGTCAAGTTACGAAGGTCCAATGCTTTGATCGAACGGCAAAACCGATCACACCCGAGCCGCCAGACAAGCCCGACTGGCAACGATCTGCTTGCCTCTCCGAACGCTATCCTCAGCGTGAAATTTCCACGGAATCTGCGGCTGAATTGAGTTGACTTGAACAGAGCAGATGTTCATAATTCACTGCACCCGGTGTGCATTGCGTACCAGGGCTTGGCGTAATCCCGCTCTCGAAGAAGTGTCGACTCCCCCCGTGTGCTCATTCGCAGCCAGATCGCTTGCGTCCTTACAGTCAGTCGACTGCTCGCAGTGGCTTCCCATCACATCGACTCTCCGAACCTTGGTTGTCGGAGGAATGTTCGACCCCCTGCCGCATTTGCAAGTTCCTCTCAGAAACGTCTTTCGAGCACACTATCCCTTCACCGGGGAATTCTCTCTCGCTCTGCAGCTATCAGAGTCGATCCGGCTGGAACGCAGAACCGCTTTGCGCGATCTCGACGCACGGTCACAGCCAAACTGTCTTCCGCGCCTGTAACGCGAAGTTTTGAAACGATCCATTGAGTGGAAACCACTATTTAGCCAGAACGCGCGTGATGTCTGACCTCAAAGACTAATCGAAATCGGGTCGATAGATGTGCCCGCCATCAGACTGAGTAAACTCGATCTTCGAATTGGATCTCGGCGGTGATACGTGTCTGCACGACGCATACTGGTCTGTTGTTCCTTGCCTGAAGTAAGACGCTGCGTATCAGCGTCTCTCGTCGACTGGCAGGTGGATTTTTGTGCGGACCTTGATCCCTCATTAAAGGGACTTCGGCTGGATGCGGCGATCCTGGAGTGCTCGGCCTGCGAGCATGACCCAGGGCTCGTTCTCGCGCGCAGGATCAGGAACCTCAACCAGCATGCGCGTATTGTCATCATCGCCACAAGCGGTTCCGAGGATCTGGCGATTGAAGCCCTGCGCATCCGCGCGGTTGAGTACCTGAAGCCGCCGGTCGATGTGGCCACGCTCCTATGTGCTGTCCGTGGGGCTGAGCCCGCAGGCGCGCCCTGTCAGGCTGCGGGCCGAGGCATCGAATCCGCCACAGCATCGGCTGCGATCATCGGCGAGAGTTCCGCGATTCTCGGCGTCAAACGTTTTCTAACCAAAGTCGCCGCATCCGATACAAACGTTCTGATTACCGGAGAAACCGGCACCGGCAAGGAGATGATTGCAGCGCAGATTCATGCTCTGGGATCGCGTGCCCGCAAACCATTTGTCAGCGTCAATTGCTCGGCGATACCCGAAACTCTGATTGAGAGTGAGTTGTTCGGATACGAGAGAGGCGCATTTACGGGAGCTGTCGGCACACGCGACGGAAAACTCGCACAGGCCGACAAGGGAACCTTGTTCTTCGATGAAATCGGAGATATGAGTCCCCTGGCGCAGGCTAAAATCCTGCGTGCCATCGAATCGAGGGAATTCACGCGTCTCGGCGGAAACCGTCCGATCCGTGTAGATGTGCGCCTGATTGCCGCAACCAATCGCGACCTGGAATCTCTCCTGCGAGAAGATCGGTTTCGAACCGACCTCTTCTTTCGTTTGAATGTTGCGCGGATCGAGCTGCCCTCTCTACGGGAACGGAGTTCGGATATTCCGCTCCTGATCCAGCATTTCGTGCGGCATTACAATCGCGTATTCGGAGCCGTAGTGGAGCGCATCTCGGGTGAAGCGCTGGAACAGATACTTGCCTATCCCTTTCCAGGGAACGTTCGAGAGCTCAAGAATGTTGTTGAGGTTATCTTCCTTCATCTTGCGCCAGGGCAGAAGGTGGTGCATCGCCTGCCCGCCCAGGTGCTCACAACCTGGCGGAAGATCACGACGCTCCCGCAGGACGAACGCGACAGGCTGGTAAAGACGCTGCTTCAAACTGAGTGGAATGTTAGTGCGGCAGCGCGCAAGCTGGAATGGTCAAGAATGACCCTGTATCGAAAGCTTGCCAAATATAACATCCAGCCGGAACGCGGACCACTCACCGCAAGCAAGCTGCAGGCAAGTTAAGACTGCCGGACTTCCAAACTTAGACTCGGACTAATAGCCTCCGTAGGCCCCGTTCGCTTTTTTGTGCAGGTCGTTATAGGTTCCTCGGTCAGGCTTATAGGCGACGGCCCTGTCGGGACTTTCACCGTGAGCCTCATACAGATCTCGCAAATCATTTACAGTCAGATCCCATCGTGCATAGAGTTCTTTCAGCCGGCTGAGCTTGTCGTTGATGACATAGATGTCCGACTTGGAAAAGTGGTACCACTCCTCGTTATCCTTCGCAAACTCTGAGCGAATAGCGGCGAACATCTCGCCTTCGACCTTACGATTTCCCTTGCAGTCATCAACCTTGCGGGCAATTTCATCTTCGGTCTTCGCTTTCGCGTCCGCTTTCTTTTCCGCTTCAGCGTCCATCTGCGCCTGCTCAGGCGTCTGCGCGCCTATCTGTGCCTGCTTTGGCGGAGCTGCTGTAGCTTTGCGCATCGCCGTTCTGATCTCGCCCAATTTTCGGTTGATAGCTTCCTGCATCGATGCGTATGCCTCTGGATTGTGTTGAAAATCGCCGCTATGATCGCGGATCGATTTCAACATCTGGGTCAGTTTCCCGGAAGCGGTGGTCAGTTCCGCTGTAGCCTCGGCGTTCTTGCCGGCGGCGATAAGCTCGTTGGCATGCGCAACCGGATTGCCGCGTACGAGTTCACGATAAGTGGGCTCAAGCTCGGCGAGAGAATCCGGGAACTGATACGACTCGCCCGATAACCCAACCGCTTGATTGATGTATTTGTTGCGATCTGTGCCTTGGCTCTCAAATCCGGCCATGAGAGCTTGGATCTTGGCGCGGTCGCCGCCGCTCGAAGCGATCTTGGCTCCAAGTTGGTTCCACTCGATCAGATCCGCCGGCCGGTTGCAGTGCTGAGACCAGGCGCGGGCGTCCTTCGACAACTCGTACAAATGGCCGAAAGCATCGTCATCCAGAAACTTTCCGTCGGCGTCATTCTTCTCCTGAAGGATCGGCGTCTGCCCTTTCGGCAGACCCGCGAGCGTCCCGAACGTATCCTTCTTGAGCGACGAGTAGAACTTGCTGGCGGACTTCGCCAGGTCGGTTTCAGAACGTGCGGTTCGCGTCTCGCCCGCCCCAACGTTATCGCTGCCCACCTCGCCTGTGAACGTATCGGTTTGCGAGTACTTCGCCGCGGTTTTGTCCCCGGCCACAAATGCCGCGCTCCCTGTCCCTGAACCTTCGACACGGTGGGTGACCGAGCCGTCTTCGTTTTTGATGTCCTCGTGCTTTAGAGATCCGCCCTCTCCGAAAGCAAACCCGCCGCCCAGAACTGTCGCTTTCACGCCGGTGTCGTGGCTTGTCCCCTTGCCCGTAATCTCCTCGACAGGTTTATTCGCACCAATCACGCGGTTGAGATCTTCGACAGTATCCACCACCATCAAACTGTCGTAACGCGATTTGAAGTCGGCAGCCTTGGGATCAAGCACGAACGTGGCTCCCTTGCTTTGGCTCACGGCTGCCGTGTGATTTACGCCAAAGCTCGTATTGGCGATGTTCAAGCTGCCTCCAAGATGTTTTCCAGTTTCACCAAGGATGCTCACCGAGACATACACCTTGCCGTTCTTTGTAACTCGCGAGATCTGAAGCTGCTTGCTCTTGCTGACGCTGACTTCAAGCCCCACCGGGCCTTTCGACGCATGCGCGCCAACGGAGCCTTGCGTGCCCTGGGTAAACGTCGCACCCTCCCCTTCTGCGGCGTGCGCGGCAGCATCGGCCGATTTCGTCAGACCTTTGAGCCGTGCGAGGTACGCTTTCGCATCGGGAATGCGGCCTCGCGAGATCATCCGCGCCAGATTCATCTCTGGAGCGTTCCCGGTTCCGCTCTGCAGCGAACCCAGATAAAGTTTGGCATCCTCCGCCGACATTTCTGCGCTGGTTGTCGCCCAGGTGAGTTGCGCAGAAATCGAAGCATTAACGCCGGCTGCGCCCCCTCCCTGCCCTTCCTTCCCTGCGCTGACGCCGCCTTCGGCAGTAAGATCGACAGTCACCGTGACATGAAAGCGCGGCGGTGAACTTAGCGGAACCTCTTCCACCTTTGCCCACATCTTGCCGCCCACATTGACTGTCTGCCCTGTTTGAACTCCATTCGCCGAACGCTGCGTTGCAGCAACTCCTGCATTGGCTTGCACTCCTCGTTGATTTGGACCCAGCAGCAAGCCGCCGCCGCGCGACGCATTGACGGAGCGCGTCGCCCCATGCTGATCCGGTGTACCCTCGTGCGATGGCGGTGGAGGAGCATGCGTCGAGGGCGCGGGCGATTTCGGTACGGAAGCGGGAGCTTGCGTCGCAGTCCCCGCCGGTGCTGGCGTGGAAGACCCCGCATGCGTCGTCGACGCGGGAGCCTGCACCCTTTTGGAATCCGCTGGATGTGGAGGAGCCTGAGCGGCGACATGCGAAACTGCCGGCGACGCCGTTGCAGGATGTTGAGGAGGAGGCGATGGCGCCTGCTGTTGTGACTGCGACTTTGGCAGGCGCACTGGATCCGGGGAATCGCTTGCTGGCGCCGGGAAGAGCGCCAAGCTCCTCCTCCGACATACCGGCCATGGGCGACGCTAGAGGTAAGTTGCCCTTCGTTGGCGGCACCGTTCCCTTGCCGTATCCCCAGTCGTTGAATCGTCCTTCTTTGGCATGTCGCTGCAGCTCGCGTTCCTGCCGGCCGCTGACCCGCTCCTGTTGCTTCTGCAGTATTTTTTGCGCCTCCTCGGGAGACGTCTGCTTTTTCGGCGTCCCCACAACCGCCCTGTCCGGATGAAACCCGGAATGCGCCCGATGGATACCTTCAGGCAACGGCACGGCAAATGATCCCTGGCCGACATGATGATGCGTCAGCACCTGATCCCTGAATGGCGCGTGTTCCGGAAATGTCTTTATCCAATGATCGTCAACGACAGGAGAATGGCCTTCTGCCACTCGCTTCTTCTGCTCCGCGCTCAGATGCTTGTCGAAGGTGTGATCGTATTCCCTCCAGAACTTGCCCGCGTCTCGCTCGTATCCCAGCTCGCTGGACTTGTTGCGAAGATGCCCCTTGCTGTCGAGCTGCCTTCGTGCGCCGGTCCAGGGCATGTCGACTCCGTACTTCGGAATGCTCAGCGCCGACGTTTCGCTGTCTTCTCCCGATCCCTTTCGTTCGCTGCCATGAATCTGGTCGCGCTTTTGCGTTGAAGGATGCAGATTTTGATCTCGCTCCCTGCCGAATGAGCCCGGATCTTTCCGTATTTCATTCCCGATATCCTTGAAAGAGGTCTCCGGATCGTTGGCGGGGACTCGCTTTGGACGAGGCGTCGAACTGCTCTTGCGCTTGCGACCCGGCGAGGAGGGCTCCTTGCTCGGTCCCGGATCCGCGCCCGGCGACGCGCTTGCCCCCGGCTTCGACTTCGCACGCGACTTCTTCGGTTTTCCCGTGGTAGCCTGCACGGCTGCATCCGCCTGTACGGGTCCCTCTGCGGTCACACTTGAGGGCGATGGCGTTGTCGATGGGGCAGCCTTTTTGGAGCTCGATCGCGTCCTCTTCCGCGTGGGCGATTGCGCATCCTTAGCCCCTGTATCGGAGGTCGTAGCCGGGGCGTCTACCGGCGCTGTTACGGCGTGCTGTGCCCCAGCCGCCTTCTTGCGCGGCTTGCGCGTAGTGGGAGAAGGCTTTGCCGTCTCTGGAAGTTCTGTCGAAGGCTCTTCGCTCGATGCGGCTGACTTCGTAGCGGCATTGGCTTTCGCCTGCTTCTTGGCTGTCCGCCTCTTCCTTGTCGCTGTCTTCTTGGCCGCCTGTGGCGACGAGCCGGTGGGCTCGGGCGGAGCCGGAACAGGATCGACCGGCGCCGTTGACGGCGCCGCATCCGGCGCGGATCCCTTGCTGGAAGTCGTTCCGCGTTTTGGGCGCCGCGAAGGACCAGGGGGTTTTGTGGAGGACGAAGTGGGCCCCTCAGACGGAGAAGACGAACCTGACGGACCGCCGCCGGGACCTGAACCCGGAGCAGAAGGTGTTCCCCCTCCACCGCCCGGAGGTGCTCCTCCACCTCCGGGTGGCTTTGGCCGGGAAGACAAAGGTTGATGCGGCACCGACCAGCTTTCCGGCGCAATATCCAGACCCAGGTGTTCTTTCAATCCCTCCTTCGGCCCGACCGCCTTATTGTTTTCCACTCGCAGGAAATCTTTGTCTATCGTGAACAATTCCCCACCGGCTGCCTTCACTTGCGCACCGACAAGGACATCATTTTTCTTGCCCTTCATCTTCTTCTCAAACGCGGGATCCTCTGAAGGAACCAGATGCGGCTCCGATAGCAACGTACGAACTTCGGTAGTCGTCTCTTGTGTCTGTTTGTTCGTGACCTTGTGCTCGCGGAGATTGTCGGCATAGACGTTGTAGCGTTCCTTGGGATCGCCGGTGGGCCCCTGGGTGATGCCCAGTTCCTTCAACTTTGCTTCGCGTCGAACGAACGACTCCTGGATCTTCGGCAGCAGAAGCTTGTCCTTCGCCGTTTGAGGATCCTGGAATCGTTCGGGCATCTGGAACAGCTCATTGTGCGACTGCTTGGTAACGTGCAGCTCCGCTCCCTGCTCCTTCATGCGCCTGAGAACTGCCTCAGCCTCGGGATGATTTCCATCTGATATATAGATCAGCGTCTGTGAGTCGATGAAGACCTTACGCGCTTTTTTGGAGCCGCCGCTCTGCTCCGGGCTCGTGCGCGGCGGAGGGCCCGCGCTTGGCGGCGTGCCTGCTCCTGGAGGCGCACCCGTTCCAGAAAGCGGATTCGAACCGGCCGACGCACCGCCGACTTTGAGGAAGGCTCGTATTCCTGGTCGTCGGCCTTATCGTCGCAGGATCCCAGCCTGCCTTGAGCAACGCACTTCGCGCCGCCTTTGCGGCCGCGCTCTGATCCTCCTTGATCAGCCTCCTGAATTCACCGTTGATCTCATTCTTCAGCTTCGTTGGCTTCAGATCGCGCCGGTCTGCGTACTTCTCAACAGCTCGATCATGGAGTTCGCGAAGCTCTTTCACTTCGCCGATGCGTTTGGTGAAGAGAGCCTCAGGCTCATTCGCGAGCGAGACCTGCCCCTTCCCCGCCACCTGCTCCTGCTTCCCGGTCGGCCTGTACTCGCGCGTCCACTTTGTAATGCGGTTGGTGACCGAATCCATGAACGACTTGTTCATTGGGTTGGTCGCGCGCCGATATTGCTTGCTCTTACTAATGTTCTTGGCGCCCACAGATGCCGTCTCGTCCACATCCGCGCCCACCGGTTCTGACAGCGTTGCAGCCTCACCGCGCGCCCATTGCTTTTCCCACTTGGAGCGAATGACGCCTTTGATCTCAACCTGCTGGCCTTCAAAATCGAAAGACGTTTCCTTGTCGCTACGATGTTGAATTTCATCTTCCCCGCGGATGCGGTGTCCGCCCGGCTCCTTGGCGCCCCGCATCTCCGTCGATTCGCGCGGGGCCGAAGGCGGATGAGGTTGCTGTGAACCGGCAGCGGCAGGAATCGCGGGAATTTCCGCAGCCGGATGGGCAAGAATGGAAGGCCCTTGCACCGCGCCCTGCGCCATGGAAGGTGTGGGCTTCGCGAGACTCAATTCGGTTTGAGGATCTCCATGCGCCATTGGCTCGATATGGGTTTCCCCTTTGGGTGCAACCTTGGGAGGGTGAGAGACAGTAGAGGCCAGCCTGCCGGTTACCACGCCCAGGCCAAGATTCAGTTCGAGATCCGCTCTTGAACCGCCGCCGTTCAAATAGAAGCCGGTGGCTCCTCCCGCTACATCGCCGAGAGTCCCCGCGGCGAATCGCGCAACCTTTGAGTTGCCCAGCACCTTGCCCGCTACTCCCGTCACGCGCGAGCCGACGAAACCGGAAGGAACCGCAATCAATCCGGACCAGGCCCCTTCTTTTATGCTCTCTTTCCAGCTCTTGCCCTCGACCTTGGCCACGGTGGTCCCGGATGCGAAACCTTCGGCGAAGTTCGTCACCGCTTCCGCCGGCAGGCCAGTGAGCCCGATCCCCCCAAGGACCTCCCCGGCGATTCCTCCGGTTGCCAGGGCAGCCTCCATGCCGATGGCGGTGTTTCTGACGATGGTGAGACCTGTGACGATAGTTTGGGCCGTCGACTCCGATTTCTCAATTCCCCTTTCCACGATGCGTCTCGCGCGATCCGCCAAGTTGCACACCTTCGAAGATGGTCTGCGCTCTCTTCTCCTGGGGGCCAACAATGTCAGCGGTACTGTTTGCCTTCTTCCTCTCACCCAGAACGTTGTTCGACAAGGCAACAGCGGTAATGGTCTTGTCTTGCAGATCTCCGGCATCGACCCCGCTGGCAAGTCTGACCACGACACCGGCACGCGACGATTCTCTTCTCACACCCTCCGCATCCGGCTGATCGTAGTTTGCGTCCATGAAAGAATCCGCCTTGATGACGGTATCGTCGTTCATTTCGCGGGCGCTCTTTTCCGCTCGATTCAGGATCTGTGCGACACCCGCCCGCAGTTGCGTTGCCTCCGCATCGTCGAGCACCAGCGCCTGGCGCCCGTGCATCAGAACCCACCCACCCTCGGGCTGCTGATACATCCCGTCAATCTTGCGGATCAGGCTCAGGACTTTCTCGCGCTCCAGCACGAATTCGGGAGACGGTCCTCCAAACATCTCTTGCATCTCCGCCTTGTCCTTGATTTCTTCTTCTTTTTCAGCGCCCAGATCCACGGAGGACGCTATCGCGGCATTTACTCCCGCTGCGTGCCGTTCGGCCTTGCGCATATAGCGGTATAGGTTGCGAAGCTCGGCCAGCGTCCCGGTTAGGAGCTGCCGGTCGGCACGGTTCACGTTGGATTGTTTTAACCACGCCTGGATCAGGCCTATCTCGCGCTCCACTTCTCCTGAAGTTTTGTACAAAGCGCTCTCATAGAGTGTTCGCGGCTTTTCAAGCTCTTCTCTCTCTCCAGCCTTGTTGTCGCCGGACGGCTTTTTTTTCTGCGGATGCTTGGGGCTCTTTTTGCGACGCCGCTGTTCATTCTCCAGGAGCTTCAGTTCCTGCTCGTACTTCAAATAATCCGGCGTGGTCTGAGTTTGCCTTTTTAGCCACTCCGCGCGCTGATCCATCTGATCGTCGATATGCAAATCGTCCGCGGATAAATCCGCCGGACTCTTCGGTACGGTCGGGTCGCGCAATTCGAGCACGCTGTTCTCATCGAGCGGCGAACATTGCACCGTTCCCGGAATACTGGCCAGATCCACGGGAATAAGCCCTGAGCCGCTGGCGAGTGCTGCGGCACTTTCCGCCTCGCGTTCGTGCGCCTCTCCCGCAACAACGCCACCGGGACGGCTCTGTTGCACCACGTGCGCCAGTTCATGCGTCAGTAGCCGGCGTCCCTCCGGCTCGTACGGGGAAAACTGGTCCGCGCCGAAGATGATGTTCCGCCCCTCGGTAAAAGCACGCGCCTGCCGTTCTCTTGCGAGAGCTGGCCGCCCCTGACCCCGCGTGAATTCGCACCTCGCTCAGGTCGGCTCCGAACCGCGACTCCATCGAAGACCGTAAACCGGAATCCAGAGGAAGAGCTTCACTGGGAAGGGGCGACGGCCGGGCGCTTGCGAACAAAGAGGCGACAGCACGGTTGCCGGCCACCTGATTCAGACTCGCGCCGCCGCCTGCCCGATTCGACACGTTGCTGTGCGAACCCGCACGGCCTCGTTGCCGCGCGCCATGCACAGGAGTGTTCGTAATCGCTTTCGATTTGGCGCCGCCAGCCATAAGCGGTATGCATGCTCATCTGCATGTCGGCTTCCAAATGCTTCATGCCGCCAACCCAGCACTTGCCGCCTTTCGACCCCAAGCGCCCGTGACACTCTGATACAAAACCTGTCACGCGATTTGTAACGAAACATGTACCCGCGTCTGTCCACCATATCGAAAACTCCAGTAAATCCAACCTGACAACGCCATCGCGAAATTGGCTCTCAACCTGCATCACTGGCTTCAGCCGGAAATGAACTCTGACGCAGGCAACGAAGAAAGCCGCGAACTTTACGCGAATTATTTCCGCGTCGGATTTAATTCGGCAGAATTCCTGCTCGATTTCGGAAGGCACTTTGAAGGCGGTCCAGACTACTTCATCCAGCGAATCATTACCGCTCCGCTGCACGCCAAGGAGTTGTCAGCCCTGCTGGCTCAGTCCCTGTGCTCCTACGAGGAGAGATTCGGCAAGATCCGCGAGTCCGACCAGGAAGGTGAGTTGAATAAGTGAGCGCCTGGGCTTCCACGATCAATTCCGGTTTGGGCGGAGTCGGTTCAAGAGACTCGGTGTGGGCTGCCCTTGCAGGTCTCGACCATCTGCTCGAGGCTGCTTTGCGTGTCGCTCCCGATGTCTACGGATGGGAGCCCGGCACCACCAGTTTTCGAGGACTCTACATCACTCCTCGAGATGCGGAGCGGATTGCGCGCCGCGAAGCCGGCGTATCTCCCTTCGGCGATGTCGGAGCCGAGCCCTTCTTTCAGGTGCAGGACGTCCCTCCATTGGCTTCTCTGGCGGAACGCTACGGGCTCTCGTGGTTCGATTGCGCCGTCATCCTGATCGCGCTTGCACCGGAGGCGGATCTCCGCTACGAGCGCCTGTACGCCTACCTCCAGGATGACATCGCGCGCCGACGGCCCACCGTAGACCTGATCCTGAACCTGCTCTGCCCTACCGCGGCTGAACGATTGGATTTTCGCGTACATTTCGCCCCCAACGCCGTCCTGCTTCGTCACAGGTTGATCCGCGTAACCTCTGATGCCAATTCGCAGGAAGCTGGCTTGCTCGGCAGCAGCGTCAAACTCGATGAGCAGATCACTCGAGAACTTCTGGACACGGCTTCCCTCGATTCCCGGCTGGGCGAAGTCTGCACCCTTCGTACCCATGCGATCGAACTGGCAAGCCTGCCCCTGGAACCCGAGCTCATCGAAGGGCTGCGCCGCGTGGCCATGGATTCACGAACCGGCACTCACCCTCTGCGAATTTGTCTCAACTGTCCGGAATTGCCACTGAGGCTGCGCATCGCTGAAGCGATCGCGGGCGAACTCGGGCGGCCGCTGCTGACATTCGATCTGCGTCAATCGGCGTCGCGCGGGTCGGCCGACGCTCTGCGGGTGGCCGTACGGGAAGCACGCTTCATCAACGCGGTGTTCTTCGCCGAGTGCGATGGAATCGACGAACATACCGGCCGCGCTCTCGCCGATGAACTCTCTTCGGCATACGCCGACGCCATTCTCGCCGCCTCTGCACCCGCTCCGTTTCTCGAAGATGCGGCTGTGATCACGATCGAACTTTTGCGTCCCTCTTTCGCCGTTCGTCGCGAACAGTGGCGCCGCAGCCTCGCCGCCGAGCGAATCGACCTTGCGAACGAGGAAATCGACTCCCTGGCTTTGCGCTTCCGCCTTCATGCCGATGAGATCATCAGTGCCGTCCTCTCCGGGCGCAGCCGGGCGCTCTGGCGCGGGAGCAAACGGCCGTCCCTCGGCGATTTCTCCCTCGCCGCGCGCGCTCTTTCTGGACGCCACATCGGCAGCATGGCGCGGAAGATCGAACCCCGCGTCAGTTGGACCGACATCGTTCTTCCCACCGAGACCACTGCGCAGATGCGAGCTATCTGCGCTCGAGTAGTGCATCAGCACCGCGTGCTCGAAGAATGGGGCTTCGATCGGAAATTGTCGAACGGAAAGGGCGTTACGGCGCTATTCGCAGGCCCGTCTGGAGTGGGAAAGACGATGGCTGCAGAGGTCATAGCCGGCGAATTGGATATCGACCTCTATAAGATTGACCTCTCCAGCGTGGTCAGCAAGTACATCGGCGAGACGGAAAAGAATCTCGACCGCATCTTCAACGCCGCTGAAAATGCCAACGCGATTCTGTTCTTCGATGAGGCTGATGCGTTATTCGGAAAGCGTTCCGAAGTTAAGGACTCGCACGATCGATACGCCAATATCGAGATCAGCTACCTGCTGCAAAAGATGGAAATGTACGATGGTGTGGCAATTTTGGCCACAAACCTGCGGCAAAACCTAGATGAGGCTTTCCTGCGCAGGTTGGCTTTCACGGTCCATTTTCCCTTCCCATCCCTTGAGGACCGCAAACTCATCTGGCAGTCCGTCTGGCCCAGTGCGGTGCCGCTGGATCCTGCCGCAGACTTCGACTTCCTCGCTTCCTCGTTCAAGCTGAGCGGCGGAAACATCAAGAACATTGCCCTCGCTGCCGCGTTTCTTGCGGTTGAAGAGAATCGGCCCGTATCGATGCATCACCTCCTGACCGCGCTCGATCGCGAGTACCAGAAGATGGGCAAGCCGCTGTCCCCGACTGCATTCGGGCCGTACGCCACGGGGGCCGAATCATGAACCGCCACGCAGCTCCGAATCGAGAGAGTTCCATGACGCCTCCAGCAACGAAATCGCGCGAGATGTCAAAGGATTCAGCGCCTTTGCGAGGTTCACGCACCGGCCTCGGAAACGCCGCAACGGCCGGTCTGCTTGCGCACGGAAACAGCGCGAAAGAAATCCCGCCGTCGATTCGAGCGCGAATGGAAAGCTCCTTCGGCATCGATGCACGAGAGATTCGCATCGACGATTCCAGCGCTGCGCGCGAAGAGAGCGAGTCGTTGAATGCCGAGGCGTTCGTGCAGCACGGACAGATTCGCTGGGGCTCAAGCGCGCCGCCGCTGGATTCGCCTCAGGCTGAATCCCTGCTGGCTCACGAAATCGCGCACGTAATGCAACAGGACCATTCCGGAGCGGATGACGACCGCGTGAGTTCGCCGCAGGAAGCCACCGAACGGTCCGCCGATGCGGCTGCAGGCCAGGCTTCCGCCGGAAACAACGCAGCCGGACAAACCGCCATCGCCGCCGGCGCAGCACCGGCAGGCGTGGCCCGCCAGCCTCGGCCAGGAGCGGCGCCTGCGCCATCGGCATCGAACTCGACAGCCTCCGCGACACACACAGTTGCCGCTTTTCTACAAAAGGTCGCGCGGACCGCGCCGCCGCAAAACATCAAGAAAGCACGAGTCGTTCGAGACGCATTGCGAAAGCTCGCGTGGTCGGCGGGATCCTCTGCTCGTCTTCTGGATGTGGATATGTTTGCACAGGCCGAGACGACGTCCAACGATCCGAACGTAATGGCCGAGCAATTTGTAGCCCGCGTGCCGCGCATCAACCCCGCGGCGCTCCGTGAGCTCGACAATCAACCATTCATCGATCAACAGAGCGGACTCGTCGGACGCATCTCGGATTTGTTGGATAAGTCCGCGTCCGGCGGCGGCGAAATCCCCTTACCCCCCGGACAAATGAGCACGGGAGACCAGGCCCAAAGCACCACGGACATCTTGGCGGCCATGCGCGGAACGAGGGCCCCCGGCGGCTTCGGCCCCGTGAAAGGCGACATCCTGCAGCTGGGGCGAATCGCGCAGGGATCCGGCGGTGTTTTCAAGCCGAAAGAAACGAAGCCCGCCGGTGTTCAGGCAGATGACTACCCAGCCGTCGAATCGGCAATAGCCAAAATGCCCAAGGACGCTTTGGTGCCCGCGGAAGTCAAGGGCAAAGGCAACACCGATGATTGGGCTGCGACCGCCGACTTCGCTTTGGACCTGGCGCGGTCGATGGATTTCGCGCAAAAAAACAAACAATCCGAATGCACTGTGACCCTGGGCAGCAATTACGAGGGAATCAAGGATCGGGAAGCGCTGCGCATCGCAGTAGAGGCAATCATTCAACAGCTTCGTGACGCGTTACCGCACCATGCGACAGATGTGAAGTACGTCATTGTTAAGACCGGCAAGATAACTCTCACACGAGGCATCGTGCAGGGGCCCTGAGCGTAAACCATGATCGACGTATTCGACAACCTGCTTCGGCACCTCTTTCTGACTCGGATCGACGAGATGAAAGATGAAGCTCAGATTCGTTTTCAACCCCCGGACGACGATTGGCGGACGTATGTCAAAAACCTTACGGTGTTGGGAAAGCCCGTCAATTCGATCAATGTGTATCTTGCCGATATTCGCGAAAACCGCATTCTGCGCTCTACGGAGCGCGTACGCGACATTCAGAATTTCACCGTCACCGACCAGCCACACCCACGGCGTATCGATCTGCACTACCTGATCACGGCGTGGAGTCCGGCCACACCGACAACAAGTATCGAGCCCACACTCGACGAGTTGTCGCTGCTCTACAAGGTAATAGGCGCATTGATGAACTCTGAACCGCTTATCGCAACTGATATCTACGCGCCGAACCCCTTGCCTGCGGGATTCCCGCCAGTGATCGCCGACGTGGAACTGCCCACGGTGATTTTGCCGGTTGACGGATTTCCCAAGATTGCCGAGTTCTGGGGTACGTTCGGAACGGTTCATCCATGGAAGCCCATCGTCTACATCGTCGCGACACTGCCGGTGGTGTTGAACAAGGAGATTCTGGGCCCGATGGTGACCACTCGAGTAACCGAGTACCGGCTGCAGAACAGTACCCTCCCGTCCGAAATGATCATCGAGATTGGGGGAACCGTAGCCGCTGCCGGCGTTGTGGTTGCCGGCGCATGGATACGAATCGAAGACCTCGCCGCCAGTCCTCTCAGGCTGGCAGTCACCGACGAAAACGGCCGCTTTCTATTCGGCGGTCTGCAACCAGGCACATACGTATTGCGCGTACGTGCCCAGGGATTCAGTGAAGTCACGCAAACGGTCGATGTGCCGTCTGCCAGCGGAAACTACGATGTCCAACTCCCATAGGAGGCGCGGTCCATGCCAATTCTGGACGTACCCGGTGTCTATATCGACGAAATCACCAGCCCTGGTGTCATCGCAGGGGTCGGGACTAGTACGGCGGCCTTTATTGGGCCGGCCCTGAACGGTCCCTTCAACACTCCAACACGCATCAGCAGCTTCGACGATTTCCTGCGCACATTCGGCGAGCTTCAGCCGGATGGAACTTTCAATCCGTACATGGTCCCGCCTCGTACCACCCGGCAATTCTTCATGGGATTTGGTGTGCGCTCCTTCTATGACAATGGGGGCACCCAGGCCTACGTCGTTCGCGTAGGCACCGGTACTGCGGGAGCATGGGACATTAAGAATGGCAACTCTGAAGTTGCCTTTCGTATTGTGGCCAGTCAGGCCAACGCCGCCGCGAATGGCTTCACAATCTCTACGGCCCTGGCAAGCATCACTGGCGCCACGGGAGTTGCTCTGGCCAATCCATCTTCTGCAGTCGCTGGAATCGCGGGACTCTCCATCACGGTATCTGCCGGCGACGGCACGAAGTTCCGTGTCGGCGATGTTGTCACGAAGGAGACAAGCCCTGAGCCTTCCAGCGCAACCATCGAAAACATTACCGGCGATACTCTTCTGTTAAGCATCGCCATCCCGGGTCTTGCCGTTGCCGACACCCTGCGCATCGCGAGCATCCTGCCTTCGCAAACCAGGTTCCGCCTCGCCAAAACGACTGGCATCTTCGCCGGAACCATTGCCGATCTGAAGGGAATGGATAGTTCGAAGACCGCGATCTCCGAACCTGTTTTGGTCCTTGGGGTCGACAACGCAGGTTTCGTCCAACTCGCACCTGCGCCCGCGAGAACGAAAACCGACAGCATGTCGACTGCCGCCGGATTCACCACGCCCATCCTCGTGTCGCGAGAATTCAAGCTCACCGTCAACGTTCCCGGCAAGGCCGCGCAGGTCTTCGACAACTTGTCGATCAGCCCACAGCACCCTAACTACGTATTCTCGATGGTCTCCTCGCCCGATTTCACAATTCAGGCCCCGGCCCTGCCTACAACCGCGCCCGTCCCGCAAAACCTCATTCCGGCGGTTACCCCCGTTCCCCAGGCCGTCCCCGGTGCCGACGACAATCCCTCCGCCGTCGGCCTCGCCGAATATCAGGCTGCTCTGGACGAACTCAAGAACATCCAGGATGTAAACATCGTTGCCATTCCCGATGCCTCCTCGAACGCCAGTGGCCAGGCCATCCAGATCGCGCTGGTGAACCACTGTCAAGCTACGGCCGATCGCTTTGCGGTTCTGGATTCTGTCCTCGGTGCGCCGTTAAGCGGGACGGGCAGCGTCGATGTGCAAGTCGGCACAATTCCATCGACGGGCGGCTATGCGGCGCTCTACTATCCGTGGCTCCAGATCAAGGATCCCACCTCGAGCGGCGCAGCTTTAAGAACCACGCTGGTCCCGCCTTCCGGCGCGTTGGCCGGAGTCTACGCGCGCACCGACAATGATCGCGGCGTTCACAAAGCTCCAGCTAATACCGCCGTCATGGGCGTGCTGGGGCTCGAACGCGTCTTGAGCGATGCCCAGCAAGGGCCGTTGAACCTGAAGGGCGTCGACATATTGCGCATCTTCCCAGGCACCTCCCAGGTCACCGTCTGGGGAGCACGCACCGTCGACATGGCAGAGAACGATTGGATGTACATCAACGTTCGCCGCCTCATGATCTACATCGAGCAGTCGATTGAAGAAGGGCTGCGCTGGGCGGTCTTCGAGCCAAATGGATTGCCGCTCTGGCAGAAAGTCAAGCGAACCCTCAACGAATTCCTGACACGTGTATGGCAAAGCGGAGCTCTGTTCGGCGCCACCGCAGACAAGGCCTTCTATGTCCGCGTCGACGAAGGGAACAACCCGCCGGCAACTCGCAATCTCGGGCAGTTGCATATCGAGATCGGCGTAGCTCCTGTCCGCCCCGCCGAGTTCATCATCGTCACCATCGGCTTGTGGGATGGCGGCGCTTCCATAACAGAATCCTAAGAGAAAGGAGGAGGGAAACATGGCACAAACCGGACAACGTGTAGATCCCTACGGCAGTTATGACTTCCTGGTCGAGATAGACGGAATCACGCGCGCTTCTTTTCAGGAATGCAGCGGCCTCGACTCGGCAATCGACGTGGTGGAGTATCGCGAGGGAGCAGTCAATAACACCATGATGAAGCTGCCCGCCAAAGTGAAGTACTCCAACATCACGCTCAAATGGGGTAGCGCGGACGATCACGATCTCTACGACTGGCACCAGCAATGGGCAACGGGAGACCCCGCCGCCACGCGCCGTCACGGTTCAATCATTCTGATGGACCGCTCCGGCCAGGAAAAAATCCGGTGGAACTTCGTCAATGCCTGGCCGGCAAAATGGACAGGTCCGTCATTCAATGCCAAAGGCAATGACGTCTCGATCGAAACGCTGGAACTGGCGCACGAAGGCCTCGAAAGGGCATAGGTTATGTTTCAGACCGAATACGAATTCAATTTGCCAATGGGCCTGCTCGACGCGAGCGGCACACTGCATCGCGACGGAGTGATGCGGCTGGCCACCGCCGCCGATGAGATTCTGCCTCTCAAAGATCCACGCGTGCAGGCCAATGAAGCCTACCTGGTTCTGATTCTCCTGTCCCGCGTTGTCACGCGGCTCGGCTCCCTGTCACAAGTGAATCCAAAGGTGATGGAAGGGTTATATTCGGCGGATCTCTCTTACCTTCAGGAGTTCTACAACCGTATCAACCGAAATGGAAACGCGCGGTCAGACACGATCTGCCCCAAATGCGCGCACGAATTCGAAGTGGAGATGAGTGCCCCGGGGGGATCTTAGGCTACCCCCTTAACTCGCTGTACGAGGAGGTAGCCTTTCTCGCCTACCACTTTCACTGGCCGCACGACGACGTGCTCAATCTCGAGCACAGCGAAAGGCGGCGATGGGTTGAGGAGATCTCTGCAATCAATGAACGCATCAATACAACGGATAACGATCGGTAGCACCGGACGCTGGCGCTCATGGGCGAAAGCACTCGCTGCTTCGCGCCCCCGCAGACGACCCGGCGTGATTCGCCGGCGCGGGCCTCTCGAAATGGCTCTCCTGCGTCGCACGCGCCTCGCCTCCTGGATCGCCCTGCGCAACATCTTGTCCGTCAACCTGGAAGAGAATTTTCCCGTCTTCAACGCTGTTCGTCTCCGGCTTGCCCTCCATTGGTCTTCACCGCTTGCATCGATTCCCGGCAATGGAGCGGGCATTCGTTTGCACAGGATCGCTCCCCGATGCTGCTGGAACTTAAGACGACGACGGAAGCCAATTCCGCCGCCTGGCAAACGCTCTACACAGAACAACGGCATTCCCGCTCGTTGCTGCGAGAACTCTCAGATCGTACCCGGCGCATTGAAGAACGGGTTCGTGTCGAGAAGCGCCTCGTTATCCGGGAGCATGGTTCAACGAATGTCTCCGCGGAAGCACAGGAACTCCGCAGGCGCATGGGGCCGGACTGGTGGAGGGCCGACACAACGGCGCAACGGCAGCGCGCCACGCCCGCTGCAGCCGTCAATGTAGACCAGATCGCCGAAACGGTTATGCGTCAAATCGATCACCGCGTGAGCGCATGGCGCGAACGCACGGGGAGGATCTGAGCCATGCCTCTCGCCAAAGCCAAAATTCTCGTTGAAGCCACGGGGAACCAGTTCGAGGTGATGTTCAACCCCGAAGAGTACACCATTAACAAGGACAACAATTTCGCGTCGCAAAACGTTCCCGGCCTGAGCGGGCCCATCCTGCAGTTCGTGCACGGAAATATGCGAACGCTCGAAATGGAATTGTTCTTCGATACGTATGAGGCGCACACCGATGTTCGGGATCAAATCGCAAATCTATTGGATCTTCTCAAGATCAACGGCGACCTTCACGCTCCGCCAATCATTCAGATCTCCTGGGCCTCGTTGCAATTCCGCTGTGTGCTGGCGCGCGCCAGCCAGAAATTCATCCTCTTTCTCCCCGATGGCCGTCCTGCCCGGGCGCGCATCAACTGCACCTTCAACGAATACATCGATCCCGAGCGCGAAGCGAAGGAAGTCAACCGTCAGACCTCGACCTACACCAAGGCCCACATCGTCATCGCCGGAGAAACGCTGAGCGGGATCGCCGCCGCCATCTATGGCGATCCGGCACAGTGGAGGCCGATTGCAATCGTCAATGAAGTTGACGATCCCCGCGATCTCATCGCCGGCCAGTCCTTGCAGATCCCTCCGCTTCCCTTCATCGATCCGGAAACCGGGGAGGTGCTTGCGTAAATGGCTGCCTATCCGCAATACGTGCCGGATTACACCATCCAGATCAACGGCCAGAATCTTCCCGCTCAGGTCCGCACCGCGGTCACCAGCGTGCGCTACGAAGAAGGCCGCGACGTCGCAAGCCGCGTGGAGATGTCAGTCGCGAATCCCTATCTCAAGCTGCTCCAGAATCACATCCGTGGATTGGGATTTCAGCCATTCCCCACTTCCATCACCCTCGGTCCCGTCGGAGCGCTGCAGGCAGCGCCGGCCGGCACCTTCGATATCGACAACAAGTTTCAGCTTTCCATCGGCTACGCGCCCAACCCGCTCGAAGACGTATTCCTCGGCGAAATCACCGGCGTGAATGTCACGTTTCCCAACGGCGGCATGCCCGGTATGACCGTGGTCGCGCACGATTATCTGAATCGAATGACGCGTGGCAAAGTCGCGCGCGGCTTTGGATTTCTACCCGATGCGATCATCGCTGCCATTCTTGGTGCAGAGAACCTGCTCATCCCGGCCATCGATCCCGCGATCATTGCCGGTTCCACGGCCATCGCAGCCGTCAACTATATCTTCGGCGGAACGGGACGCAAGCAGAGAGGCCAAAGCGATTTCGAACTGCTCAAGGAAGTGGCCACCACCTACGACGCAGACTTCTGGGTAGACGGCAACGTGCTCTACCTCTCCCGTTTTCTCAAGGACTACACTCCCCGCCTCACGCTGGCCTGGGGACAGAACATGTTGGACTTTTCCCCCAAGGTATCCACCATCGGACAGGTCGCTGCCGTTGCCATGCGATTTGTGCTGCGGGAGATCCCTCTCGATTTCCTGGTGGCGGTCGGCTACGACTTCGATCGCGAAAGCATCGTCATCTCTGTTGTGCCCGGCGCCGCGGCCGCCTCCATGCAATCGATGCTCGGCTCGGTTCTGGAGATCATCGATCAACCCATCGCCAGCCCCGCCGACATCACCAACAGCGCCCTCGTCGTCGCTCGCGAGATTCGCGAGAAATTGAACAACCGCCTCACCGGAACCGGATCGTGCGTCGGCGACCCGCGGATCCGTGCCGGCGCCATGATCCGCATCGAGGGTGTCGGCCCCGATTTCAGCGGGGATTACCGCGTATCCAGCGCCACGCACACCATCGATGGCAGCGGCTACAAAACAGTCTTTGAAGTTCGCAAGGAGCTCATCCCGTGATCGAAAGCATCTTCGAAAAGATGGAGATCTCCATCGACGGCATCAAGAAGAAGTTCTACGGCGTATGCACCGGACGTGTCATCAACATCCTCGATCCCCTTATGCTCGGACGGGTTCAGGTGCAGCTCCCGTTTATCGACAGCGTGGATTTGAGCCCCTGGGCCCGCGTCGCTTCGCCAATGGCCGGCCCCCTGCACGGCTACTACATGATTCCCAATCCTGGCGATGAGGTCCTGATCGCATTCGAGCAGGGCGATACGAACGCGCCCTACGTCCTCGGCAGTCTGTGGAGTGTCATGAGCCCTCCGCCATTGCCGTCGCCGGTTCCTCAAATCCGCGTGATCAAAACCCAGGCACAAAACCAGATCATGATCACCGAAATTCCGCCCAGCATCATGATCCAGGTCGAATCGACCGGCCAAACCATCCTGATTTCGCCTGCGGGCATTCAACTTCTTTCTGGATCAAATCTCATTAATCTTGGTCCTCCCACCGGCCCTCCTGCCATTCAGATCGTGTCAGGAGAAGACGTGGTCAACATGACGCCCGACGGCATCTCCATAGCCTCCAGCGGCAACGTGAACGTCACCGCCGCCGGCGTGCTGAATCTTGTCGGCGCCACCGTCAACATTCTTGGCGGAATGGTCAACATCAACTAAAGGATCCTCCCCATGCCCTTTGCAGCTCGCATCTTCGACCCCATCGGACATCCCGGATTAATCGTCGGCCCTGGCACGCCCAACGTACTGATCAACGGCCTTCCTGCCGCATGCGTTGGCGATCAGGTGGCCTGCGCTATGCCGCCGCCGGCGGGCCCCCATCCACCGAATCCCATTGCAAAGGGCAGCGCGACCGTGATGATCGGCAAACGTCCTGCTGCGCGGGTCGGCGACCTGAGCGGCTGCGGTGCACCCATCATGATGGGCGCGCTTAGCGTAAACATCGGAGGCTGAGACCGTGCCCGCAAGCATCGATGCCAAGCTGTCGTTCCTCGGTTCCGGGCTGGCCTTTCCGCCCGCCGCAGACTCGCGCGGTTCCATGGCCATGGTGTCCTACGACGAAGACATTCGCCAGTCGATTCGAATCATTCTCGCAACCAACCCAGGAGAACGAGTCATGCGACCCGACTTCGGCGCGGGCCTCCGCGACTTCGTCTTCGAGCCCGCGGATTTGTCCACCTGTAACCGCCTTCAGACTCGCGTGCGCGAAGCCCTCATCGACTACGAGCCGCGCATCAATGTGCAAAGCGTCCTTGTGCCGTCGCCGGCGCAGCCTGCTGTCAATGTTCTCTACATCAACATCACTTACGTGATTCGCTCCACAAACAGCGTTGCCAATCTTGTCTATCCCTTCTATCTCGAAGAGGGCCAGCCCACGTGAAGCTCAATACCACGCCCACACTCGACTCTCGCAGCGCCTCCGATGTGATGGACGAGCTGCTGGCCTTGCAACCTGCCTGGACGCCTGAACTCGCGCCGGCCAAGGGTGAACCGGCCTACGCGTTGTATCAGATCTTCTCGCGTTTTATGCAGTCCTCTATCGGACGCCTCAACCAGGCGCCTGACAAGAATCTGCTCGCCTTTCTCGACACCTTTGGAGTGGAGCAGATCCCGCCTCAACCTTCGCGAGCCCCGGTCGTTTTTATGCCTGTGCCGAATAGCGCCGATGCTGTGATCCCCGCGCGCACACGGCTTTCAGCAAAATTGACCACGCAGACCACGCCCCTCATCTTCGAAACCGAGCAGGACGGCGCGATGGCCGCCGCCAGGCTGACCGACGTCGTCACAGTATGGCCTGCGCAGGATAAATACGCGGTCCATTCCGGCGACGTCGCCGGTAAGCGTATCTTCCAGCTCTTCAATCCGCTCAGCCCTGTGCCGCACGAATTCTACCTGGCACACGACACCGTCTTGTCATTCTCAGGATCTTCGCGCATTGACATTGAATTTCAATTGTCCCCTGCAGCGAATGTTCCCATCCTCGCGAAATGGGATTTCTGGGACGGTCAAACCTGGCGTCCTTTCACCGACATCAATCCCTTCGACCCCACCTCCGGCAGCGACGGCACCCTTGGCTTCACACGGAGCGGAATCATTTCTCTGCGCGCTGGATGCGGCCAGTCGCAGCCCACCACGATCCTCGGAATGAAAGCGCACTGGATTCGTGCCCGTCTCGTCGCTCCCCTCGCTCCGTCCGCGGGCCGTGTGCTCGCCATGGTCGATCGAGTCCGCTTGCGGTCTGTGATCGCGGTCGCGGATGTCGCCGCTTTCCCTCCGGATGCGGCGTTTGCCGATGCCACCAAGCTCGACACCAGCAAGGTCTTTTATCCGTTTGACCAGCAGCCTCACACCGGTTCCGCATTCTATTTCAGCGCCGCGGCCGCATTCGGCAAGCCGGGAGCCGTGGTCACAATCTCGGCCAGCAAGGTGAGCACCGCAATCGAAAACAACCCTTCACCGGGCAGCAACCTTATCAAGCCAACGCTCGTGCTCGAGTACTGGAGTGGTTCCGCGTGGAAGGATACCGGTCTCGACAGCTCTACCCTCTACGACTTGTTCTCTTTCGGATGGTCTTTTCAATTCACAGTTCCATCCGACATCGCCACCACTACCGTGAACAACCAGGTCGCGTGGTGGATGCGTCTTCGAATCCAGTTCAATAATTTTTCGCGTTGGCAGGCAGTTACTTTCAATGGCAATACGCTGAACGTCTTCACAGTCGTCCCTCCTGCGCTGGAGAAAATGTTCATCACGTATTCCTACCAGTCGCCCTGGATCTTTCCGGAACAATGCGTCACCTGGAGCGATTTTCAGTGGGCTGTGCATAGTCGCGACGTCCGATGGCCGGGAAGCCCGTTTGCTGCTTTCAACCCTGTTTCCGACGCGACACCTTCGCTCTATTTCGGCTTCGATCGGCCGCTTCCCAATGATTCTGTCAGCCTCTATATCGACATCGAAGAGCAGCCATCGGAAGGTCCGCCCCTGGTTTGGGAAGCCTGGACGGGCGAAGGGTGGGATGAAATCGATGTCACCGACGAAACAGGCAAGCTCAGCCGGCCCGGCATGATCTCGTTTGTCCCGCCGCTGACATCTCCACGGCCTTCGGCGAACATCACTGCCGCTGCCGGCCCCGTGGTCACTACAGGAAACCCCCTCGATGCGGCTCTCTTTAAGCCGGGTGACAGCGTGATCGTTACCCAATCACCGAATACAGAGTTGCGTCTTGTGGCCGGTATCTCGGGGGTCTCCATCGCCCTGAACGCACCTCTCGAAAAAACCTACACTGGTGGCTCCATTTCCATTTCCGCACTGCCGCGTTTCGGCCAGTCGCGCGATTGGGTTCGTGCGCGCCTCAAGGAAGACGGAAGCCCTGTTCAACCCAATATCGATGGCATCTACCTCAATGCCCTTTGGGCCCGCCAGGTCGAGACGGTTACACAGGAAATTCTCGGCGGTGGACTCGGCGTTCCCAACCAGTCTTTCTTTCTCAATAAATCGCCCCTGCTTCCAGGCGAACAAATCGAGTTGCGCGAGCTCGACGGACTTCGCGCCAATGTCGAATACCCCATCCTTCTCGACGAGCTCACCGCCATTGGATACACGTCTGCGGATATCGACTTGACTTCGGATCCCCGTACCAATCAGATCACCGAGGTCTGGGTTCTATGGCAGGAGCGACCCCATTTCTACTTCTCTGGCCCCGACGACCGGCATTACGTCGTGGAGCGCACCAGCGCCAGAATCATTTTCGGTGACGGCGTCCATGGCAAACTCCCGCCCGTTGGGCCAGGAAACATTCGCGCTCGCATATACCAGGCGGGAGGCGGACAGGTCGGCAACGTCCAGGCCGGTGCCATTAGCCAGATCATGAGCGGAGTGCTCGCCTCCAGCGTTTCGAACCCGCGCGCTGCTGAAGGCGGGGCTGACGGCGAAACAACGACCGCGCTCCTCTCCCGCGGGCCGAATGTATTTCGGCACATGGAACGCAGCATGTCCGCATCGGATTATGAAGCGTTGGCTCGCGAGGCATCTCCCGCAATAGCCGCTGTTCGCGTCCTGCCAGCTACGGCGTCCAACGGGCGGCCCGCAGCAGGATCGATCACTGTAGTCATCGTTCCGCAGAGTCAGGATGCGCAGCCGCAGCCATCCTACGGTTTGCGGCAGGAGGTTCACGACTTTCTCGCCCTGCGCGCGCCCGCCACCGTTGATCCTTTGGACATCACCGTCAAAGGGCCCTCCTACCTTCCGGTCGGGATCGCAGGCATCCTCGTTCCAAAAGATTCAAGCCAGGCCGGAACCATAGCCCAGGCGGGCAATGCCGCGATGGCAGCGTTTCTCCATCCGCTCACCGGCGGGCCCGATGGCGATGGCTGGGCCTTCGGACGCGGCGTCTTCATCTCCGACGTGGCCGCGGTTCTCGAGGCCATTCCCGGCGTCGACCATGCAGAGTTTCTTGAACTCCGTCTCAATGACACTCCCGTCGGTGACTCCGTCTCCGTACCGACAGACCGCATCGTTGTCGCAGGACCCATTCGTATCGAGGTGCGAGGCGCGTAATGCCCATCCCATTACCCAATCTCGACGACCGGCGCTGGAGCGACCTTTTCGAAGATGGCCGCGCGAATATCACGCGTTACGCGCCCCAGTGGACCGATCACAATCTTCACGATCCGGGCATCACGATCATCGATCTCTACGCCTGGCTGACGGAGATGACCAACTACCGCTTGAATCGCGTTCCCACGCGGCACAAGCGAAAATTTCTCGAGCTTCTGGGCTTCGATTTGCAGCCTCCAGCGCCCGCGCAAACCATGCTCAGCTTCGCACCGGCGCCGGCTACCCCTCCCTTCGTTCTCCCAGCGGGTGCTGAATTCGAAGGCACCGATCCCGATCAGAATCGGATCTCCTTCCGGATTCTCCGCGACACCAACGTTCAGCCCGCGAACCTTCAAGCTGTGCAGGTCCAGGATTCAAGCGGCACTCTCGTCGATCGCACGCACGACTTCACAGACGGATTCCCAATCGAACCTTTTGGCTCGCAACCTGGTCCTGGCTGCGCGTTGTACCTCGGCTTCGATGTCCTCGAAGTCAGCCAACTCCTTGCCATCGGCCTGCGCTTCGCCGGTCCCGGCAATGATTCTTCCGAGCGAGGACGCATTATCGAGGAGGCAGCGGAGCAGGCCGAGGCCTGCACGCCAGTTCATACGCGGCTGCAATGTCAAACGCCATCCGCGCCACCCGAGCCGACGCTGCCGCCACACCACTCCGTCAGCATTGTCTGGGAGGCCATGACCCCGAGCGGCTGGGTCGAGGTTCCTGCCAACGACAACACTCGTTCTTTCACGCTCGACGGCATCGTCGAGGTCTCGCTGCCGGGAAGCCTTTCACCTTCCGTTCAGGGTACAAACCCTGCCGCATTCTTCTATCTGCGCTGCAGGATTACGGCAGGCGCGTACGATGCTGTCCCCCTTGTGCTCGACATTGCCGCGAACGCAGCACCTGCGGAACAGTCCATTCCAGTCACAGAGGCATTCGCCATTAAGGCCGGCATCGCGGTCGCGGGCCCTGCTCCCTCACCAGGAGACCTGGTGCAGCTCATATTCACTTCCGACGCTTCCGGCACAATTCAAGCGCTCACCTTCGGATCCGGCTCTGGACCTCAGACGCGTGTCCTCGCCTACACCGCGCCCACCGCCGCAAATCCAGGCTCCCTGACGATCGATCTCGAACTGGCGGGCATCGGCAACGGACTGCCCGGGCAGCAAATCAGTTTGCGGCAGCCGCAGATCGAGTTCGCAAGTCTCAGCCTGTTCACGCTGATCGGTACAGCCTGGCAGCAGTGGTCGCCGCGCGACGACTTCGATTCGTCCACCCGCACTGACTTCCACTTCGTCTGCGCCCCGGACACCGGAATCATTCAATTCGGTTCGGGCGAACGCGGTCAGACTCCCCCTGCCAATTGCATGATCCTGTTGCGCTATCGCACTACGTTTGCTGCCATCGGAAATATCGCGCCCCGCACCGTGAACCATGATCGTTCCTCTCCATTCAACAATGTGTACTTGAAGTCGCTGCCGGCCGCCACCCGCGACCAGTTGAAGACAATTACAACCAACCGCGCAGCCGCGTCCGGCGGATCAGACCTGGAAACACTCGATGACGCCCTGGGCCGTGCCGTTGAGGTCTTGCACGCGCACGAACGGCTGCTTGATCTTGCCACTGCCTCCCGCACCGTCACGCTTGACCAGATCGACGGCACAGTGGTGCGTAGTCTCGTGTCGCCCTGGCGCGGCGTAAACCTGCTCGACCTCGAACGACTGGCGCTCTCCGTGCCGGGAACACGCGTCGCCCGCGCGCATGGCTGGGCTTCGCTCGACGCGAACTTCCCGTGCCTCACGGCGCCAGGCGTGGTCACACTCGTCATTGCCCCCTATTACCCGGTCGCGGAACCCGTTCCCTCAGAGGGCCTGCTCGAGTGCGTGTGGCGTTATCTTGACCGCCGCCGTCCGGTAGCTACCACCTTGCACATTACCGGGCCGGCGTACACCGAAATCACCGTAACCGCCACAGTCGCCATTCGCACCGGCGCCGGCGGGGCAAACGTCCAGGCACGAATTCTGTCCGCTCTTCAGAATTTTCTTGACCCCCTGACAGGCGGCCCGGATGCGTTGGGCTGGCCCTTCGGACGCAGTGTCTATCGCTCGGAAATCCTCCGCCTCATTCAGGACGTCCCTGGCGTCGACCACGTGGATACGCTCTCCATGCAGTCCGACTCCGGCGCTTCCCAGTGCGGTGACATCCCACTCTGCCCAACGGCGCTTACGCGGTCCGGGCCCCACAGCATCGAGGTGTTATGAATCCCAGGCCTCCAGCTGAACTCCAGATTCCCTTCGATCGCGTGACCTATCGCGAAGGCCAGCTCCTGGCTTCACGCGATCTGCATGACGACTTCGACACCGCCCAGCGCCTCCGCAGAATGCACACCCTCTTCCTCCATAACACGTGGGGAATTGCGCTGGGTTTTTCCGTCTATGGACAGATTTCCGACGAATCGATTCATGTCGGCCCCGGATACGCTATCGATTCCTCTGCTCGAGAACTCCTCCTCTCGGACGATCTGCTGCTGCCCGTTCCGTTGACTCCGGCGGCTACCGATCTTCTCCTCGTCATCGGCTACATGCCCGACAGCGAATTTACTGATCTGCCCGAAATCGGCATCCTCTGCGCCGGAACACTCCTCGATCCTCGCGAAGAACGTCCCGCCTTCGCCTGGAGAACGCCCGAAACGTTGAATCTCGGCGTCGATGTTCCTCTCGCTCACCTGCATGTAGAGAAAGGCGTGCTCACGCAAGTGCCCGATCTGACCGTGCGCCGATATGCGCGTCGCCAGGTCCGCCCGCATATTGCAACCGGAGTAGCCTTCGCCATTGGCCGGTCAATCGCCGACGGATTCACGGTAAACACCAGCGATGCGGGCTTCGCAGGAAATCCGGAATATTTCGCGCGCCTGGATTTCGTCGGCAACGCTGCCCTGGACGCGGTCGCACAGTTTGGCGCCAACTCCGCTTACATCGCATCGTCAGATTCCAAACAGTTCTTGTACGCAGCTCCGGAGCTGATCAAATTCCTTCCCGGTGCACTGGCACTCCCGTTTGCGATTACCTGGGTTGGCGTTGAACCCGTCACTGGCTGTGAACCCGTTTCTGATCCCCTTCGCTTCTTCACGCTCGCTGGTCTCAATGTCTCAGCCGTCAAACAATTCCAATTCAAGGGGGCCATAGCATGAGCGCTGCCACCATTCCCAATCTCAAACGCATTGAGTTCGTCCCCGGGCAAAGACTCACCGCTCAGGACCTCACCGACGTTCAGGATTCGAATCGCCAGCTTCGCTGGCTGCATAATCGCTGTCTCCATGGTTGGGGAATTGGAATCGGCTACGGCGTCACCGGCGAAGTTGGCGATACCTCCGTCACGATCGCGCCCGGATATGCCATCGATTGTCTCGGCCGTGAGCTGATCCTCACCACAGCAGTAACCATGCCGGTGCCTGCCGTCGCCGGAGTAAGCAGCGGCTCCGGCGTAACAGTTCCCGCGACATTCTTCCTCACCATCTCCTATCTCGATGACGCATTCCAGGCTACCGAAGAATCCCGCCCCGGAGTCTGCATGCCCGCGGGAACAGTGCGGCTCACAGAAGGTCCCCTGCTTCAATGGCAGCAGTTCAAAGATATCCAAGACGGATTGAATGTCATCCTCGCCGAAGCCACCGTTCTCAACTGCCAGCTCAATGCCCCACTCGGGCTCGATGTACGGCGAAATGCGCTTCCGTCAAATCAGCCCTACATCAATGCGGGGCAGGTGCCTCCCGCCGCGATCGCATGGACACCCGTCGCAGGCGGCATCTCCACCTTCGTGGATACATCGGCCGCTAAGTTCGCCGCGACCCCCGCTTACTTCGCACATGCCATGGGCTCGCGACAGATCGTCGTAGCCCCGGCTCTGACGTACTCGCTCGTCACCGTCCCGGTGATCGAGAGTGCGTTGCCAAACGGCTTCGTCCTGCAGATTGTCTTGCTCATGTTCAACAGTCTCAATCAAGTGGTGGCCGTGGACGATAAAGATATCCCCGGCCTGATCCCCTTGCTCAACTGGACCATCGTTTGGATGGGAATTGAAGGATGAATCGACATGCCTGGTGAGAGCGGCTACTTTTACCTCAACTCCGGAGACGCCTGGCCATCCGTCAGCTTCGGACCAACCGTGGCTCAGAGCGGAGGACTGATCGGGCTCAAGAGCAGCGGCGCCGCGTTTGAGGTGTCAGGTTCATTCCTTGCCGGACCATTTCAGGTGTCGGATCGCCCCACCTCGTGGTTTCGTCTCAAGGCGACCATGAGCGCCGATACGTCCCTCGTGAACTCGCACGTGCAGTTCTACACCTTCGCCGCCGCCTCTGGTGCTGCACCGTGGAATCCTCTCTCGGCGACACCCTTCTCCGATCCAGCCTGGAAAGCGGCACCCCGGGATGCGCTCGATTTTGCCATCACCAATGCGCCCAATATGCTGCTCTACGTCGGCGGATTTTTGCGCGGCAATGGAAGCGAAACGCCCTTGCTCGATCAGCTTCGTGTCGACTACGGCGCCGATACCTACGCAAAGTTTCTTCCGCCGGTCTATCGCCAGCAGTCCACCGCGGCGGATTTTCTCAACCGCTTTCTGGGAATGGATCAATCCGTCCTGAGTGAAATCGAAAGCAAAATCGAGGACCTGCCTCTGCTGTTCGACCCCAAGGCGGCTCCCGCCGGAGATCCGCCCTCATGGCTGGGCTGGCTTTCGGGATGGCTGACCTTCATTCTCGATGAGCATTGGGCCGATGCTGAAGCACGCGCCAATCTCGCCGGCGCATTCAGCCTCTACCAGAAGCGCGGCACCATCGAAGGCTTGCGTGCATATCTCAAAATGTATGCCGGAGTGAATGCCCTCATCGAAGAACCCGCGCGCAGTGTTTCCCTGTGGGCCCTCGGCGACTCCAATCCACTCGGCTTCACCACCATGCTCGCGCCAGGCCCATTGCAGGGCGCCGTCCTCAACACTACCGCCACTGTCGATCAGTCCCACATCACAACAGGAGATCCCTTCGGTGCCGAGCTGTACGAAGATGTTGCGCACCGCTTCTGCGTCAGCATTTACTGCGCCGAGTTGACTTCCACTGACGCGCTCGCCAGAGTGCGTCAGGTCCTCGATCGGGAGAAGCCCGCGCACACCACCTACGACCTTTGTCTTATAGAACCAGCCATGCGAGTCGGAGCCCAGGCCCGCGTGGGAATCGATGCGATTGTCGGGCAGGCAGGAACGCCGCACGCCGCGCTCGGGCTTCCGCTGGGATCGGGCGTCCTGGCTCCTGCAGCGGATCCTTGTTCTCTGAAATGACCACCGAGATTCGAAAGGAATAACCAATCATGGCGACCGCAACGACGAATGACTGCACACAACTGGACAGCACCCTCCTGGAGCGCGTCAACTACTTCCCGCGTCAGCTCCTCACGGCCGACGATATGACTGCTGATCAGCAGTACTTCATCAATAAGTTGCGCCGCCACAATCGCTACTTGCACGGATGGGGAGTCGTTTGCGGCCTTGCCGTGACGGTCTCTCCCACAACGGCAACTCCATGGCAGGTTGTCATCTCACCCGGATACGCTCTCGGTCCCTACGGCGATGAAATCTACGTACCCGATCCCTTCAACCTCGATCTTGCCCAGTGCGGTCCCGGCGCTGCCACGGATCCGTGCGCTCCGGGCAGCTTGCTGCTTACCGGCATCGCCAAAACAGGTTCAACCATCTTTATCGCCATTCGCTATGAGGAATGCCTCTCGCGTCCCGTGCGGGTTCTGGCGGGTGGATGCGGCTGCAACGATTCCTCGTGCGAGCCTTCGCGCATCAGCGACAGCTACGAGATCTCCTGCCTCTCCGATTTGCCTCCCTCTTCCCAGCAGAATCCCGGACCCGCAATGTGCGATATCCTCTCCGGACGAGTCCTCGCTCAGTGTCCGCCGTGTCCCTCCGATCCCTGGGTGGTCCTCGCGCAGGTACAGTTGCCCGGCACTGCCGGCGCTGCTCTGGCGCAAGGCAATATCGACAACATCACAGTGCGTCGCATGCTCTTCAGCACGGCCACGATTCAACAGCAGGTACAGCTCTGCTGCTGCGCGGGAAATGACATCGCGCCCGTGCGCGTCACCAGCATCAATCCCGCCGATGGCACGGTCTTCACCAACGGTTCGCAAGTGCCCGGTGCCATCTTGATCACCTTCAACAAACATCTTGTTTCCGCTACTGCGAACACCAACACCATCCTGGTATTGCTCACCCAGCCTGGCGTTCCCTCCAAAGCAGTCCAGGGCTTGGTCACATACGACGACGGCACGCAAAGCGCAACCTTCGCCCCTGCGCAACCCTTCACCATCCCGGGAACCTACCAGGTGACCGTCGTTGGCAGCGGCCCGAGTTTCATCACCGATTCTGACAACCTCGCCCTCGACGGCAATGCGGATGGCACCGCCGGCGGAAATTTCCTTAGCCAGTTCACCGTGCAGGGTGTTGTCACCACTCCGACCCCCACGCCTACTCCATCCCAGACTCCGACTCCGACCGTAACCCCCACTCCGTCGTCCGATCCCATCAAGGTGGTCCTCAGGCCCAGCGGATCGCCGGTGATACCACGAAGCGCAAAGGCCGGGGCAACCGGCGAGCTGGCCCTCATGATCAGTGGTGGCGCTGCCGGCCAAAAGGTAGTTGCCGACATCACAGTCATTCTCAGTGCCAACATCGGCTCCACATCCGCAGCCGATACCGCCGTGTTGGCGAGCTCGGAGGGCAATGTCAACGCCACCAAAGCCGGAAACTCCTATACCTTCACCGGAGTCGTCATCGTCCTGCCAGGATCGACCGGGTCCTTCACCATCAAGATCGGGAAGATGAAGATCAACGCTACGTCAGCAACCGGCGCAGGTGCGATTCCCGTTATGGCAAACGTTTCGATCGCCACCACTCCCGGTGATCCCTTGCTCACTCCAACCCCGGCAGCGGTCCAGGTCGCAAGCATCGCTCAGGGATAAGTCAACGGTGAACGAAGGAGCCCTCGATTATGAGCAGTTCTGAAAATTGTCCTTCGCCACCCGTCGGTCACCAGGCGAGGCCAAATTGGCAGGCCGGCAGTCGTCTGACTGCCGAGGCCTGCACACTGGAACAAAACTACAGGACTCCAGAAACTCCGCCGCCACAATCGCGACCTCCACGGCTGGGGCGTTCTCTGCGGACTGTGGGTCGTTCCCGCAGCCGATGGCTCCCATCCCTGGGAAATACAGATTTGTCCGGGATACGCCATCGGACCGTACGGGGATGAGATCGAGGTCATCCAGGCCGCCCGTATCAACGTCGAAGACTATTTGTGGTTCCGGCCGCAAGTATTCGCAACAATTGCCGTCTTCCCCACTCCGGCGTATGTAGCTATTCGATATCAGAACTGGACCGACGATCTCACGCTGGTGCCGAATGCTCCTTGTACCTGCGATAACCCCAACTACGTAGATGCCCGGATCGCAGATGGATTTCAAGCCGGCATCGTTTGGACTCCCGCGACAGACTTCAGCCGTCCGAAAACTCTGGAGAGCCTGTGTCAGCCCGGCAGCATGCCCTGCCCTCCGTGCCCTCCATCGCCTTGGGTCCTGCTTGCTTCAATCAATCTCCCCCCGCGCGGCGCGCCCATTACCGCGGCCATGATCGACAACAGCTTTCGCAACAGCTTGTAAGGGAATGGTAGAGCCATGGACAAACCTTTCGGCAGTAATCAGGACGCTCCCACGGCGCTTGCTGCACCAGAACGCAATCAGTACTTTTACGGAAAATTGCTCGACGCCCCGCATCTGCAACTGGAGCAGGAATATTTCAACAGCAAACGCTGGCTGCTGAACCTCCTGATCTCCGGCAAAGGCGTTGTTGCCGGCCTTGCCGTGGTTCCGACAGCCGATGGAAGCCAGGTGCTGATTCAACCAGGCGTTGCTCTCGATGGCTGGGGCCGCGAAATCCTCGTACCTGCCCTGACTGCCCCCATCTCTCCCTGGGCTCTCACCGATGATGCGGGAAATCCCGCCGGAACTCTGGCCGGCGCCGCGACCGTTACCATTTCCATTTGCTACCGCGAGTGCGGCATCGATCCTGTGCCCGTCATGGTGGCTGGTTGCAAGCCCGATGCGGATTGCGCCCCCGGCTCGACGCGGGAACAGTTCACCATCATCGTCAAGTCCGGAACCGTGCTGCCCGATCCGGTCGTCTGCAATTTTCCCGGCGTCTTCACGCCGCCCTTTCCGGATCTCCACGCCGCTCTGGCCAATCGCGTCAGTCAGCCTTATGCGGACCCAGCTGGTTCCGGCTGCATCGTCCTGGCGCAACTCAACCTCCCGGCAAGCGGGCCCATCACTCCCGCAATGATCGACAACACCGTCCGGCCCGTCATCGTAAGCAACAGCCTCCTGCTCGAATTGCTCTTCTGCCTCGCGCAGCAACTTTCGTCAACACCCACACCAACGCCTACGCCCACTCCAACTCCCTCACCTACTCCATCACCCACACCGGCTCCTACGCCTACACCATCACCGACCCCGACACCAACTCCGACCCCAACTCCTACGCCTCACCAACCCCAACTCCAACCCCTACACCAACTCCAACACCAACACCGACGCCAACACCAACGCCAACCCCGACGCCAACACCAACCAATGGCTGAACCAGATCATGCCAACTTCCATCATCATCACAGCGCGAGATGAAGATCCCGTAATGTTGAAGGCCACGCTCGAAGGCCTGCGAGCCACGACGCCCAGTCTTCCCATCGAGGTCATTGTTGTAGACGATGGCAGCACCTCTCCGATCGATTCGCGCGCCATCGGCGATGCTCGCTTGCTCCGTCATCCCACGCCGAGAGGCGTCTGCGAATCGCGAAGGATCGGAGCGCAACTCGCGGCCGGAGATGTCCTGGTCTGGCTCGATGCCCACATGTCCTTCGGAAAAAACTGGCTCGCGCAACTGCTCGTACAGACACACACCGACAGGCTCGTGTGCTCGCCTTTCTGGTCCTACGACCTGAAGGATTGCTTATGCTGGGGAGCCGACTTCACCTGGAACGCAGAACGCAACCTCGCCTCGGGAAAATCTCCGGGCTTCGGCGTGCATCATCGCGTAGAACCTCCGCAAGCGGCCGCGGTGGAGATTCCCATGGTGATCGGCGCATGTTACGCAATGCACCGCGACGCCTACTCGAAATTAGGCGGATTCTGTCCTCACTTCAAAGTCTGGGGAATCGATGAGCAGGACATGTCCGCTCGCGCCTGGATGGCGGGACTCAGCGTCGTTTGCGCTGCTCATGCGCAGGTTGGCCACTTCTCCCGAAAAGCATTTCCCTACCCGGTAAACTTCGAGCACTTGGAGTTCAATCAGCTTGTTATGATCCGCAGTCTGTTCGATAGCCATACGGCGAAATACCTTGAAGCTCCGTTCCAGCCGATGCTCCCTTTGGTCGAGACGTGGCTGGCGGACCTGGACCTTATCCCCTGGCGAAAGTCCGTGCAGCGCCGGCGAAAGATCTCCGATCGAGAATTCTTCGCTCGCTTTGTACCTTCACTCGAAAAAACTGCACCTCTCAAATCGCGCGCCGGAAAAGGCCGATCTGCATGAGACTCACCGCATCCCGGCGGTCCACGCTACGATCCGGCTCTGCTCCCGTGAAAACGTACATCCTTCCACTGTGCTGTCCCTTCACGCGTATCGCCGCCACGCCCGTGTAGTGCAGTTTCACCGTCGGACCCGAAACCACATCGGCCTCGGCCAAGCTTTTCGGCGGCACTTTCCTAACCTGCGTCGCCGCAACTGCCGTCGCCACGCGGCCCCCTGCCGCCGCTGACTGTCTGTTCTGTCCGCAACAAGACATCTTCTTCTCCTCGATCTTCTGAAAGGCGTTCCACGACTACCGGTTCACGACCCACACGATCCAGCAGGCAAGCGGCACCCGAAAGCCCCAGCCACAGCAGAAACCACTCTTTCACGTTCGTCGCGATCGCAGCAGCCACCGCCGCGGAAACCCACAAACTCAAACAGTAGAAGCAATCCATCAGCCTGCCGAGGACGCCGGATCCGGCCATCTTCCGCAGGCTCGCGATGACATCCCACGGCCCATCTTCATAAGCAATCAGATGCGTAACCCGCCATGTGGCAAGCGCGCCAAGAACAAATCCCAACCATTCGTTCATGCAGGCTCAGTGCGTGCTTACTTGAGGTCTAAAGTTGAAAGGGGCTCCATCGCGGCATCCGTGCGCCGGCGGATGGTTATCTCGTGGGAACAGCACCAAAATCCGATTCAGACATGAGCTACAGACCCTGCGCGGCCTGAGTGATTTTATCCCATTCCAGGCTCGCCGACTCGGCAATATTGATTGCGAATAATCCTGCCGTCCTCAAGCTCTGATCAGCCCTCCGGTCTCCCGCCTAGACACGCCCTCGTCGAAAGCAATCTGTAACCAGATGAAGATTGCGAACACGGATTCGATCGAAAAACGGTGTAGCCCAAGGCGCCGGCAAAGTCCGCCGCCCATGAGTGTCACGATCGCTCATTCGCAACTTGCAACCAGGCGTGAGCCAGGGTAAGGGATTCGCGTATCGACCCATCAATTCATCTGCTTCAATAAATTGACCACTCAAAGCAAGGGAGAGACTCGCCCTGCCCTTACGGCATCTTGACGAAACTACTGCAGATTTCCTTATCCTGTACACAAGTGATCAGACGACAGGTCCGGCGCAAATACTTGCCGGACTGTATTCGCGATCGCAGATTGCAACAAAAGCGGCATGGACCCGGACTTTTGTGGTGATTTAGCATGCGAGCATCAGCGATGGAACCAGTGGAACAGGCTCACACGGACGCAGTGCGGCAGGAGACCCTCGAAGTGTATCGGGATCTCTCGGGCGCACTGACGGCCTACGCACGCCGCCTGACATCCGATGCAGGGTTGGCTCAAGACGCAGTTCAGGAGACTTTCCTGCGCTTCTTCCTTGTACGTATGCAAGGCGAGACCATTCGCAACCCTTCGGCATGGCTCCATCGGGTGGCCCACAATTACATCTGCGAAACGGTGCGGTCTTCTGCGGTACAAGCCTGCGTCTCGCTGGATGAAGAGACTATCGGAAAGGCCCAGGTCACGCCGGAGACTGGTGCCGTTGAATGGGAAGAAGCCTTCAAGAACGTCTTAGCCCCGCGTGAGTTCGAGTGCCTTCGCTTGCGAACCGAAGGTTTGGACTATATTGAGATTGCAGCCGCAATGTCGATTCGGCCAGGAACCGTGGGCGCTCTTCTGCATCGAGTCGGCCAGAAAATGCGTCTTACGCTTCGACGAAGGGGACGACAGTGAAGGAGCGCGGGAGAACACCGCTGAAAAACGACGAGAGCGTCGCGCCATCACCCATTGTTTCTGCGCCGCCCAGCGAGGATCCGGTAGCCGACGAGCTTTCCCGCAAAATGCTCTCATGGGGCGGTCTTTGGTTTGGTTCCTCCGGCAGTCGGGCATCTACCGAAGAGCATCACCTGGTGCGAGAAAGGCTCTTGTCCTGGCTGGATCGTTGCATCGGTCGCCATGCCCGCGCGATTTTGTCGAATCGCGTTGAGGACGTTTCCCTTGCAACGTCCACTCCGTTGCTGACCGCCTTCCTGGGGCGGCGAGCGATGGTTGAGCTATCACGGCGTGTTCTGAGTGACCTGTAGGCGCATGTAGATGCCGCGTTTCGTTCTATGGATTTGGAGAGCGTGCGCCATCCATTATGCGATCGGCATGGCTACCTACCTCCATTTTCTGATTACCGGCAGCTATCGATATCTGAACTGGTACTTTCTGATTCTCGGCACGACGTTCTTCCTCCTCACAACGGCGGCCGAGTTCTACCTCGCATTTGAATGCCGGGCCGGCTTTGAAGCCGATGAACCGATGCGCAGGGCGTGGACCTTTGTCGCTTTGTCGTCGCTCGCAAGATTTTTGGGGGCGGTCTTGATTTCCCTCGACCATTGGCGCGGCGCCTTAGCCCCGGGAGGCACATCTTCGGTCCTGACGGTGGTCTTACCAAGGGGAATAGCACAAGTCGGCGAGGTGGTGGGGGGACCACTCGCGATGATTTTTCTGGCGATCGCGTTGAGCCGGGTCCTGCAAATCCAACGCAGGTTTGGAGTCCTGCGCGCTTTGACGCACACGGACCTGTTGCTCATCGGTCTGATTCTTGTCTTCACGATTGGCGAACTTGCGAGCATTGTTCGGTACCTCGGCCCCTCCTATCCATCGCCATCTCTCACCAGGGCTTTTCTCTGGGTAAGCGATCCCCTTCTTTCCCTTCTGCTGGTTCAGGCTGTTCTGATTCGGCGGTCGGCGATTCGCATAGGACTGGGCCTGATTTCACAATGCTGGGGAATGTATGTGATCGCGATCGTAACTACGCTTGCCGGGGATGCTTCCATCTGGGCGGAGGGCGAAGGGCTGCTTTCTCAGCCGCTGATTGCATTGACCTGGTACATCTGGTTTTTCGCCGCCGCGGCATTTGCCAGCGCACCCGCTTACCAGTTGGCCGCCATGACCCTGCCCCTCCATCAGGGCGTGATGCGTAAACGTTGAGCATGGATCGGGGGATTTATTTTTGGGGAGTGAGTAAAGAAAATGCATGTCCTGGTTCGTCATAAGGCTTTTACTGCGAGCAAGCTGCGCATCATCGATTCGCGATTGATAGCGATCGTTGGCGTATTTCACCACGGCTCGCCATTCGGCTGCTGAATTCGGCCATCCGACGATCTCGCGTTGCGGCTCCTGCCGCCTTTCCCGGTCTTCTGAGGCGTACCTTTTGTCCGCTCATCCTATGGGCTGCTGTAGCAGCGTGGGGCCAGGCCACGTCAGGCTCGATTGTCCTTAATGTGAAGGATCCGCAAGGGGCCCTGATTCCTCAGGCCGGCGTCGAAGTGGAATCCCAGGAAACAGGGCTGGTCAAAAAGAGCTTAACCGATCCGACCGGCACCTGTCAGATAACTAATTTGCCACCAGGGCATTATTCCGTCACGGTCCGTCGCACAGGATTCAGCCCCTCCAGAACCCAGCCGCTTGAATTGCAAATCGACCAGAAGCTTCGTGTGGACATTGCTCTCAAGCTCGGTCAAGCGTCGGAAACCGTCGTCGCCAGCGACGTAGCGCCCCTGATGCAGACACAAAGCGCTGCTTCCGGCCAGGTCATTGCCGCCGCCGATATCGTCAACATGCCCTTACTCGGCCGGGACTTTACGGATCTGATGCTTCTGGTCCCCGGCGTTGCACACGGGGAGGGCGGCAACAATGTCAACCTCTCCGTCAACGGTCAGCGCGAATTCGGCAATTCCATCCAGCTAAATGGAGTGGAAGTGACCGGAAACCGAAACAACGACACCAACCTTCGTCCCAGCGTAGATGCAATGAGGGAGTTCAAGGTCGTCACCTCAGGCTACGCTCCGGAGTTCGGGCGTGCCTCTGGCGGGGCTATTCTTCTCGAGACCCGAGGCGGCAGCAACCAGTTTCACGGCACGGCTTACGAGTTTTTCCGGCCCAGCAATACGGCCGCGAGCAGCTATGCCTTTTCCGAATCCGACGTAAATCTCGCCTCGCAGCTCAAACAGCATAATTTTGGCGCCACTATTGGAGGCAGGCTGCGCAAGGATCGCGATTTTTTCTTCTTCAGCTACGAAGGCAGCCAGCTAAGGAATGCGCAGATTTACGAAACCACCGTACCCACGCTCGACGAAGTGAGTTTCCTGCCTGACGGCAGCGCCGACCTATCGCGTCTAACCGACCCCTACACAGGAAATCAGATCCCAATCTTCGATCCCTACTTCTTCCAAACCAATTACTACGCTCAGCAGTATCCAGGAAATATCATTCCGGCTGCGGAAATCAGCCCCGCCGGAGAGACGATTCTTACCCAGATGTTCCCGCACCCCAATAACTCAAACAGATTTTTCAACAACTACACAGTTACGCAGCAAGTTCAAAGCCATGGAAATACCGGCAACGCCCGTTTTGACGAAAACCTCTCCTCGAGCGATCGCCTCTCCCTCACCTACGACATCGTGCAGTACGAGAACCTAACCGGCGATCCGTATGCTGGATCGGGCACCCTGCCCAATGCTGGCGGAGCCGATTCCGGCGACCACTACTGGTTCGAAAATCAGGCGATCGGTCTCTCCTGGGTGCGCTCCCTCAGCTCCAGCCTGCTGAATGAACTGCGTGTCTCGTATCTGGTTACTCCACTGGTGGAACACAGTCTCGTCGACGGCACCCAGCTCGCGAACCAGCTCGGCATCGCCAATGCCAATCTCCCTGACTTCCCTGATACCTGGGGTTTTCCGCAGATTCAATTTGAGACAGGCGCCATCACGGGTGGCTCGACGTGGAAGCCGCTATCCTTTCGCGACGAAAACTTTCAAGTGGGCGATGCGATTTCCTGGACTCGCAATCGCCATTCGCTCAAGTTCGGCTACCAGTACCGCCGCCTGAATTCCCACCCGGACTTCTCGCTCTTCCCCACCCCCTACGAGTACTTCGGCGGGGCGTATGCCGCAATGACCAGCGACCCGACTTACGCCTTCTATCAAAGCGATGCCTACTATGGGACGGGCGGCAGCGAGATCGCCGACCTGCTGCTTGGTCTGCCGTACGTCGTGATGCAGGGCCTGCAACTCACCGACCCGCATACGACCAGCAACGAGCAAACCTTCTATATGCAGGACTCGTGGCAGATTTCCAGGAACCTTAACCTGAACTATGGCATTCGCTACGAGTATCGCCAGCCTTACGTCGAAGCCAACAACAACGCATCGAATTTCGATTCCAGTTCCCTCAGTATGTTGATCGCGAACCGAGGTCCGTATAGCCGATCCCTGGTCGATTCCAACAAATCTAATTTCATGCCCCGGGTCGGCGCCGCCTACATGATCGATAGCGCCACCACCGTGCGCACTGGATTCGGAATGTTCTACACCGCCGAAAACGATGCGCGCGAAGATATTCTCACCAAGAACTACCCTTTCTTCACGCAGGATGAATTTGTCAATTCGCCTTACTACTTCGCCTATTACCTCGACACAGGAATCCCCCGATCGACGACCGTGAACCTGCCGGCCGGCGTCCCCAGTATCGATCTCACGCAGGTGCCGGGAGCAACAAACACGACCGTCTACTCCGAGCCCCAGGACTTTCCTGACGGCTACTCCGAGATGTACAACCTGACCGTTCAGCGCATGTTTCCTCAGAACATTTCTCTTGAGGCGGGATATGTTGGAGGTCAGTCACACAAGCTGCCCTACTCTGTGGGCAATTACAACGTAGGCGATCACCTTTCCAGCGAGATTGGTAAGGTGCAAACGCTGCTTCCTGTCGGCATGAGCAATTACAACGCCCTTCAGGTCAAAGTAGATCGGCGTTACGCCAATGGCTGGAGCGTGCTGGCAGCATATACCTATGCACACAGCCTGGATAACGGTCCTGCTCCTTTCAACTTGAAGAGCACTTCTGCGCCACAGAGTCCATTCAATCTGGAGCCGGAGTACGCTACATCGTCTGCCGACCTCAAGCACAACGTCACGTTGAGCTGTCAGATCGACCTGCCTTTCGGACGCGGCAAGCGCTACCTCCACTCCACGGGGCCCATGATCGATGCCCTGGTTGGCGGATGGCATCTTAATTCGATTGCCTCGTTCCACACAGGCACACCAGTCAATATCGTTTCGAATTCCGGATACGCCGACTATCCAGGGCTGCGTCCTGATCTTGTACCGGGGCAGAATCCCACGCTGCCGCATCACAAGCGCTCTATCGCAGAATGGTTCAATACCGCGGCGTTCACTAACACGCCGGGCCAGAGCAACAGCAATCCGATTCCCGGCAACGCGGGACGAAATTTGGTTCGTGGTCCCGGTTACACCAACGACGATTTCTCGTTGTTCAAGAATTTCTCCCTTCCGGAATCTATGACCCTGCAGTTTCGCGCAGAGAGTTTCAACCTGCTGAACACCCCGCACTTTGGCAATCCGAACGCGAGCCGCAACTCCGGCTCCTTTGGATCCATCACCTCAGCGAGCGACCCGCGCATTATGCAGTTCGCGTTGAAGCTTATCTTTTAAGCACGCGCAAACATCTAGATCCGGAGTGCCCCGAAAGTAATACTTTGCGGGACGCATCTGAACTTTCGTTACCTCCCTTTTAGCTCCCCGCTTAGCCCGTTCCCCTTTGCCATCTGTAAAGAAACAGCGGTCGTGTCTCTTCATATAGAAAACTGCCAATGGAAGAGCAGAAGACGAACTGATTTTGAGTGAGATCGGTGTACGAAGGCCCTCCACGACGTTAAAGGTCCTTCCCCCAGGAGATGCTGTTGGGTGTGCTGCGCAGTCTCGTGATTGTTACACGGTGATTAAGCAGCGAACGGAAACAACTGGAACCCGCAGAGCACGACTCGCTGACGTCAAGGAGCAAGTTCAAATATGCATTTTAGATTTGCGTTTCAGGGAATCCTCTCTGCGAATCCGCGTGCCGCTCGCCACCTTAAGAGCTGGCTGATTTCCCACTGCGAAGGCGGCGCCCTGGTCGAGATGGCGTTGGTTGTGCCGATGATGTTGATGCTCATCACCGGCATGGCGTCGTTCGGGCTCGCGCTCAATAACTACCTCATCTTGTCGCATGCAGCCGATGTCGGCGCGCGCTATGTGGCCATCAACCAGGGGAACTTCACGAACGGTGCGACCACCAATCCCTGCGCAATGGCTGCCACTCAGATTCAGGCCGCCGCTGTAGCGGTCGCTGCTTCTAAACTCTCGTACTCAATCACTCTCACGCCCTCGGCAACGGGGACCGCGACTACCTATACCTCCAGTAACGGGACTTCAGGCTTTGGATCGGGTTCAGGCTGCGCAACCGGCGGGGCTGCCAATATGGGGACAGGAGGTGGAATCGTCACCGTGTCGGTGAGCTACCCCGTCACTCCATTCGTGGTGTTTTGGAGTAACCGCACCCTGACCCTCACGACCACAACTACAGAAATCATTCAGTGACACTCGTCGCTATCAACGCAATGCCGAGGAGCGAATTTCGATGAACCCACACGCGAGATTGACCCGCATCATAAAGCGTCAGGAAGGACAGATCCTTCCCTGGTTCGCGTTGTTGTTGATCTTGTTTTCGGGATTCACGGCGTTTGTAGTGGACGTGGGACGCGGGATTATTGCATATCACATGCTGCAGGCCTCGTGTGACGCTGCCGCGATGGCTGGGGTTCAGCTCATGGGGGCAGACACCACTCAGTCATCGTCGGCTGTGACTAGCCAGGCGACTTTGTACAGTTCGGTGCCTGGAAACAAAAACGCGAATACCTCCTTTCTTCCCAATGCCTCAATGCAGAGCGGCTATCCCAAGGTCTATTGCTCGGGCACGGGTACAGCCAATGGTGTGCAATGCGTCGCAGCAGGCGGAACAGCAAATGCGATCACAGTGGCTCAGCAGGTAAATCTCCCCACAATCTTCGGGGGACTCCTCGGCATTTCCCAGCTCCATCTCTCGGCCGCCTCCAGCGCCCTCATGGCGGGTGCGGCAGCTCAAAAGTACAACATCGCGATCGTTCTCGACACCACACAGTCGATGACCCAATCTGATCCTGGCGGCTGCACGGGCAGCGGTAAATCGACGCCAACGAAGATTCAATGCGCGATGCTCGGCGTCCAGACGCTGCTGAACGGTCTTCAGCCGTGCACTTCTACGAGCTCAGGCACTTGCACATCCTTTGACGGAGTAAGCATATTCACGTATCCGAATATTCCGGCAAATACGGCCAGTCAGGATACGACGTGCAACGGTAGTGCTCCGAATCCGGTGCCATATACTGCGCCCACTGCCGGCGGAACCTGGAGCAATCCGGTATGGACCAGCTCAACGCCGACGTATCAAGTCACCAGCGGCGGCACCAACGGCTATTCGAGCGACTGGAGTTCAAACAACCAGACGGTTGGTTCAAGTGGCACATACAATAACAAGTCTGGCTTGGCGGTCGCCTCAGGGGGCGTGACGGGCTGTTCAGGCATGCAGGCCAAAGGTGGCGAGGGGACGTATCTTGCCGGCGCCATTTATGCTGCCGGCTCGTCGCTGGCAGCCCAGGCGTTGGCGGTCCCGAATTCCAAAAACGCCATGATCATCCTGAGCGATGGCGACGCAACCGCAAAATCATCGCAATTCGACTCAAAAGTGAAACTCACGGGCAAGGGTACTTATCCGGATTCGAATGACGAGTGTCACCAGTCGATTACCGCGGCAAACTGGGTTTCAAACAACGTTCCGAATACAACAGTTTTCACCGTCGCCTACAACGCGGGAACGAGCGGAACCTGCTCGACGGACACTCCTGCCATCACTGCATGCTCTGAATTGCAGCAAATGGCCACCGAGCCATCTGATTTCTATGCCGACAAGTCCTCAAGCTGCCCGGGGGCGACGCTAACCCTTCCGGCCATCTTCGGCGAAATCGAGAGCCAGCTCACGCACGCGCGACTGCTGCCCGTCGGTTCATAGGAAGACATTCCCGCAGCTGTCGCAGATGGCTGCGAATTTTGATCTAAGGCCGAATTGAATGGATCGAAACGAAAAGATTGCCGCTGCGAGAAGGGACATGAAAGTTCTCGAAGCAGAAGAAGGGAAGCTCCTGGGGTTGGTTTCCCTTCCACGCTCGGAGGTGCTCCTGCGGGAGCGCCTCCGGGCTGTAACCCGGATGTTGCGCGTCCTCTCAGACAAGTTGTTCGAGTTGGAGGAGAGCCATTGAATCTCGACAGGCTGAAAGGATGAGGAAGTGAAGCTTCGAATCTTGGATGCTACACAGGAAACGCAGATCGTTCCGGACGTCCTGAAGATTGATACGGCGCGCGTGCCTATCAATTTGGTCGCAAAGAATCTAAGCGATATTGCGAACAACGGAATATGGCTGAGTCCCTACAGGGGAATTCCCCAGGTGAATCGAATTCCCGACCTCGATGTCGTCTATATCGACCCGCATCTCAGCGTTCTTCAATGCCTCGAGGGCTACAGGCAAGAGTCCATGGCATTGCCCGATATCCCGGCAAGCAGCGCCCTCGTTCTGCCTTCAGGCTGTGTAAGCGCAGCACGTATCCAGTTCGGCGATAAGCTTGAGTTGCGCGACGCCGTCACCGGAAGCCGATGGAGTGGAAATGGCGATGCGTCAGAGCAGGCCGCCTCGCTTCAGCAAGCTGCCGGACCGATGAAAGAAGATCCGGGTCAGATAGGACCTGCTGCGAAGAAACCAAAGAGCATCTTCGGCTGGATAATCGGCCTCAGAGAAAAGTCGAAATCCTCAGATCGCCGCAGGGCGGTCCGGCATGCGATTCCCGGTCTGGTAACGTACTTCTCCAGTTCGCTGAAGCCGTTCGCCGTCCAATCCATAAGCACAGAAGGATTCTATGTGCTGACAGAAGAACGCTGGCCGGCTGGGACAAGTGTTCTGGTCGGTCTCCAGATCGTCAACCCTGCAACCCACCAGATAGAAGCCATGATCTCAGTCCAATCGAAGGTCATTCGGCTGGGCGCTGACGGGGTCGGGTTTGCTTTTGATGACGATCCCATTCATCGCAATCCCAAGCTCGCCGCTACGCGCGCCGAGGAAATGCAGCAGATCAAGAAGTTTCTTGAAATCGTGAAGAGCTAGTGCCTCGCTGCGCTGAGTTTCCCCGTACCGGTTCCACGAGTCGAACTTTAAACCGGACTCGAAGGATTTCGGCCTCACGCACTCCCGTGATCTCCCCGACGACCCGCCTTCGCGACATCCTCGCCATCCCTTGCTTTTAGGCCGATTCGTAAGGAATGGGCATGTGATAGCATTTCGTCCAGCATTCCGCGGCCCGCTTTCCCTCAATTCAGCACAAAATTTGTCAGGAGGATCATCGCCTTGGCTTTGACCATCTCGGGGCTTTCCAAGACATACTCCAATGGGGTTAAGGCCCTTCAGGATATTTCCCTCACCATTGGCAATCACATGTTCGGGCTGCTCGGTCCGAATGGTGCCGGCAAGAGCACCCTGATGCGGACCATTGCTACCCTGCAGGCGCCAGACGCCGGAACGATCAGTCTCGACGGCCTCGACGTGCTCAACAAGAAGAAAGAAGTACGCCAGATTCTCGGCTATCTGCCGCAGGAGTTCGGAGTTTACCCGAAGATCTCCGCACTCGACATGCTGCACCATCTTGCCGTGATGAAGGGAATCACCAACAAGAAGGAACGCGGTGAGATTGTTGACGCGCTTCTACAACAGACCAACCTGTGGGAAGCGCGCAAAAAGTCTCTGGGCACCTACTCCGGAGGCATGAAGCAGCGCTTCGGAATTGCTCAGGCTCTGCTTGGAAATCCAAAGCTCATTATCGTGGACGAGCCGACCGCCGGCCTCGACCCAGCGGAGCGCAATCGGTTTCTGAATCTGCTGAGCTCCATCGGCCGGGACGTGATCGTGATCCTCTCGACGCATATCGTCGATGACGTTCGCGAACTGTGCCCACGCATGGCCATCATTGCAAAAGGAAAAGTTCTGCTGGAAGGAGCGCCATCAGAGACTCTGGCGGCGCTGAGCGGGAAGATCTGGTCGAAAATCGCAGGCAGCGATGACGAGCTTAAGGCTCTCGAAACCCAGATGCAGGTGATCTCGACTCACCTGATCGCGGGCCAGCACGAGGTCCGGATCTATTCCGATGCAAGTCCCGGAGACGGATTCAAGCCGGTCGATTCTGAACTGGAAGACGTCTACTTCCTGAGCCTGGCGCGCTCTGCCAACAACTAGGTAGGGGAGATAACGATGCGACTCTTCTGGGAATTCTTCCGATTCGAAATCAAGTTCCGCCTTAAAAACATCTCCACCTACGTCTACTTTGGAATCTGGTTTTTCTTCAGCTTCCTTTGCATTGCCTCCGAGAGCTTCGGTCCTATCGCCGCGGGCAACGGCAAGGTTCTGCTGAATGGACCATACGCGAATGTCTATAACGACACGTTCGCATGTCTGTTTGGACTGATCGTAATTGCCGCGATATTCGGGACTTCGATTCTTCGAGATTTCCAGCGCGATACGACGCAGATCCTCTTTACCAAGCCGATCACCAAATTTGCCTACCTCGGAGGAAGATGGGCAGGTTCATTTCTTGCCACTGCCTTTGCCTTCTCCGGACTTATCTTTGGCGGAATGGCCGGCACCTTCGCGCCCACTGCCGACCAGAGCAGGCTCGCACCAATTCACTTATGGTGGTATCTCCAACCTTTCATCTCCATCGTCCTCGTGCAGATCTTCTTTGCAGGGACTCTGTTTTTCGCTGTTGCGGCGCTTACCCGGCGGATTTTCATCGTTTATCTGCAGGGAGCGGCTCTCTTCATCCTGTACCTCATGGGGCTCGCGGCTTTCAGTGCCACTCGTGCAGTCGACCTCTTCTGGCCCGGCGTGTTCGATCCGCTCGGCGTCATTCTGAACGACTCCATCACCCGATATTGGACCGTCGTCGAGAAGAACTCGCAGATGTTTTCGTGGTCGATCCAAACTGCCGGTGGAGTTTTTCTTTTCAACCGGCTGTTGTGGATCGGCGTAGCCCTCGCGTGTCTGGCCCTGCTCTGGCGATTCTTTCCCATGTCACTCGAAGCCCTCACCGCGCGCACCAGCAGCCGAAAAGCTCGCCAGGTCGAACAGGAAGAGGAAACCAGACCCGTGCGCAGCCGGGCAGTCGCGAGAATTCCCGCCGTACATCAGATCTTCGGCCTTTCAACGGCCCTTGCTCAATACCTCAGCCTGACCCGATTGAGAATCCGGAATGTGGTTCGCGATGTCCCCTTCTGGGTGCTTTCGGTCTTGATGGCCGGAGTTTCTCTCAATCAATGGACACTTCGCCGGACGCGTGGAAGGTATCAATGTCTGGCCCGTTACTTACCTCATGCTGCAGGCTGTTGAAGGCGGCGCCATACTCTTCTTCTTTATCGTGTCCACTTTCTATGCGGGCGAATTGATCTGGCGGGAGCGCGACACACGCTTTGAAGGAATTCACGACGCGCTGCCCATGGGTGAGGCAACAGACTGGCTCTCAAAATTCACTGCCCTCTGTATGGTCGAACTGGCGCTCCTCACGGTTGCAGGCTTCTGCGGAATCGTGATGCAGACCATCGCCGGCTACTACCACTACGAGTTGTTGCAGTACTTCAAAGAACTCTATCTCATCACTTTCCCGCAGGTGCTGATCTTCATCCTCTTTGCGCTGTTCGTGCAGACCATTGTCAGCAATAAGTTCATCGGACACGCCATTGTGATCGGCGCATTCCTGATGCAGATTCTGCTTTACAACTACGGATGGGAGAACACCCTTTATCTGTTTGGGGCGATCCCGCCTTACACCTATTCCGATATGAATGGCTACGGCCATTTCGTAAAACCGCTTTTCTGGTCCATCACGTATTGGGTCAGCATCTCTGCATTTCTCGGCGTCCTCTCCATTGGACTCACTCGTCGTGGCGCAGAGAGTTCGCTCAAGGCCCGCCTCCATCTTTTTCGGCAGAAAGCTCTGGGCATTGCTCCTGCGGCTGCGGTCTTTCTTCTTCTCGCAATCGGAAGCGGCTGGTGGTTCTACTACAACACGCACGTGCTCAACGAATATTTGAACAACAAGCAGCGTCGAGATATTCAGGCCGATTACGAAAAAAGCTTCAAGCGCTATGAGCACCTGCCTCAACCCAAGGTGCTGGAAGCCGACTCGCAGATTGACATCCTCCCCGACAGCCGCTCATTCACCGGGACCGGGCATTACGTCCTCCAAAACAAGACCTCGCAGCCAATCAGCCAGATCCACATTACGAATCAGCAGCAATCGGTGAGTAACGTTGCATTTGATCGGCCGTTTCACCTTCAATCCGCGAGTGCTCGCGATCTCTACGTCGTCTATGCTCTCGAGAAACCCCTTGCCCCCGGCGAGACAATCAATATGACGTTCAAGGTGGGCAAGATCAGCCGTGGATTCAACGATGGTCACGAACGCGCCGAACTGGCGTACAACGGCACCTTTGTCGATTCAGGCTACTTCCCCACCATCGGCTACGACGCAAATATCGAGCTCACAGACCCTCGCCGGCGTCGCGAGGAACACCTTGGCGAACTCGAACTGCTGCCTGCGCGCGGAGACAAAGAGGCCAGCCTAATCAACCTGTTTTCTCCGCAGGCTGACTGGATTCACTATCGCACCACGGTGAGCACATCTGACGATCAGATCGCTCTTTCACCCGGCTACCTGGTGAAAGATTGGAAGGCGAACGGCCGGCATTACTTCACCTATGACATGGGCGATGTAGAGATGGCTGACTTTTTCGCATATGTCTCCGGCGACTATCAGGTCACCCGAGATACTTACCAGGGCGCGAACGGCCCCGTAGCGATCGAAATCTATCACATACCCGCGCATCAATTTGACGTGCAGGATATGCTCGACGCCTCGAAGGCAGGCCTTGCCTTCTACGAGAAGGCCTTTAGCCCATTCCAGTTCCGCCAGTTCCGAATTCTCGAATTTCCCCGCTATCGAACCTTTGCCCAGTCATTTCCGAACACGGTTCCTTATTCCGAAGGAATCGGATTCATCGAGAGGATGGAGAAGCCCACCGACATCGACTTCACCTATTTCGTCACCGCTCACGAACTCGCGCATCAGTGGTGGGGCCATCAGTTGATTGGAGCGCGCGTCGCCGGGTCCAACATGATGTCAGAGACGCTGGCCGAATACTCCGCACTGATGACAATGCGGCATCGCTACGGCGATGACCATATGCACAAATTCTTGAAATACGAGCTTGATCGATATCTTCGCGGCCGTGGAACCGAAGCTCGCCGCGAAGAGCCCCTCGCGCAGGTTCAGCAGGAAGCGTACGTCTGGTATCAAAAAGGAGGCCAGGTTATGTACGCGCTTTCTGACTACATCGGCGAAGACAAACTGAACCTCGCGTTGCACGACTTTTTGATGCAGTACCGCTACGCGAACGCGGGAACTTCGGAATCAACGCCTTACCCTGATACGCGGCAACTCGTAGCGGCCTTGCGGGCGCAGACTCCCGACAACCTCCACTACTTCATCGACGACTCCTTCGAAAACATCGTGCTTTACAACAATCGCGTGGAGTCGGCTAAGGTCACTCCCACCGCTGACCATAAATACAAGGTCACGCTGGTGGTCGAGTCGCACAAGATGAAGGCGGACGGGAGCGGCAACGAAACCCCGATGACGGTCAACGACTTGATTGACATCGGCGTATTCACCGGACCCAAGGATCAGGAAAAGCCGCTCTACCTTCAGAAGCATTGGATACATGAGGGCAAACAGACCTTCGAAGTCGTCGTCGACCAGATGCCATCGCGCGCAGGAATCGATCCGCTAAACAAGCTCATCGACAGAAACGGCGACGACAATGAAATGGATATCTCAAAGTAGCTGCATTGGTTCGCGGTCACACCCCATACCGAAGTCCTTGTTCGTCCCTAAAACGCTGCAGGTAAAATTCCTGGTCTGTTTTGATCTAGGAGTTCCTTCTTCGAAGAACGCTTATTAGCTGTTAACCGGGCAGTGGTGACGCATCCTAAACAGATCAACGTAGATTGCCGATAGGTCAGGGAGTGGAAATACCAGAGACCGAGAAAGCGATACAGATGAGTTGGGCGAATTTCTCAGTGTGATTATTGTCTCTAATATCCACCAGTCTGAGAGCCGAAGCCGCGAGCGTGTCTTCCAGTTTGGCCAGCAAATGGCTGCAACCCAACGAACTCGCTTGTATTCAGTCTCCAGGACGAAAGGACGAATATGGAACCCTTCATCAAACAATACGAAGGCAAGCAGGAAGTTGCCTTAGCTCAATATCAAGCAGACACAAATCTAATGACCGCCCAAGGCTATTTTCCTGTTTCGCAAAACTGGGTTCCTAGCAAGCGCGTATTCTTATGCGTGATCGGAATCATCCTGATTCCGTTGGGAGTTGGAGTCCTCATCCTTTTGCTTTTGCTGTTTACTCAGCCAAAGGGATCCCTGAACGTGACATACGCGTATCGCGAGAAAAAACAATCTCCCGCCGACACGGTGCCTTCGCCAAATAAGACATGTCCGAAGTGCGCGGAAGCGGTAAAGGATGCGGCTACCGTCTGCCGCTTCTGCAACCACGAGTTTGCGCCCAGAGAGGTTATGTCATCCGATTGAGTTAGGTGAGGCTCGTAGGACCGCTGGAGCTCGGTAATGCCACGGGAGTGAAGGAACTTCAATTGGAAACCAACTATCTCGCGCGCCCAACTTGCAACAGCGGCGACCGAACCAAAGACAACACAGGACGCCTTCAATCTGCAAAACGGGCACGCGGTCATCGACTGGATCGCAGGAAGCACTGAGTTGCGATGAAAATGGAGCAACAGTTTCTTGTCCTCCATAAAGGCACCTATATTAAGGAGCCAGTCGAAAAATACCGCTGCTTTACACGTCACCTCCTGCCAAACAGAAGAGCATCGATCAATACTCGCTCCCGAGTCGACCCAGTACAACGTGACGGCCATTACACGCCTGCAACGGCAACATCTCCCTCGAACACGACGGTGACTGAGGTGAAAGACTCTGTTTCGACGACTGCGATCTCAGGCTGCGCAAACGGTGACAGGGCCACCATGAGCTCGGGAACAACCGTGCCGACGCCGACAAACTACGTGCCGACCTTCAGCGCCGCCTGTCTTCCTCAATTCCATTGGCGTTCGCCGTCGAACCAGTTGGCGATCAGATACTTCAACGGGAGGCGATTTGAAGCGCACAGAAGTGGTGAAAGCTGCGGTGAATGAACCGATCGACCAACGGGACGGGATAAATTTGTCAGGCAAACTCCGCGTACGCTGCGGTTGTCAGAAATTCCTGGAATTCACCGGTGGATAGTGATGTGAGCAATTCAGCTGCGCGCTCGAACTTGGATGAGGCAAACCGTTCAGTTCCAAGTTTGTGCCTCGCTTGATTCAGGACGTTCCAGACCGCATAGGCGAGCATGTGTCGATCGACTCGTTTGCCGTTGCTGAGGCGAGCGTTGTATCGGATCCACTGCCAGATCTGTGCCCGCGAGATCTCGGCCGTCGCGGCATCTTCCATCAAGTTGTAAATTGGGACACAACCGTTGCCGCGAAGCCACGATTCGATGTACTGCAATGCAACGTCGACATTGCGAACAAACGCCTCTTCGGAGAAACGACCGAGCGGGATCTCTAGTAAATCATTCTCACTGATTCTGAACGTCGGCTTGGCAGGGCGGTCGATCTGATTTGGTTTCTGCATATATTCATCGAACACCGCCTTTGCAATCGGGACCAGTCCGGGGTGCGCCACCCAGGTACCGTCATGGCCCGCACGCACTTCCCGTAGTTTGTCCTGACGAACGCGCTCCATCGCCTGTTCGTTGGCGTCCGCGTCATCGCGAATCGGGATCTGCGCCGCCATACCGCCCATCGCGTGAATGCCGCGTTTATGGCACGTATGAATCAGCAAGTCTACATACGAGCGAAGAAAAGGCTGTTCCATGGTGATGCCGCCACGCTCTGGGAGAGTGAACTTCGGATGGCATCTGAACTTCTTAATGAAGCTGAAGATATAGTCCCACCTGCCGCAGTTCAGGCCGGCGGAGTGATCACGAAGCTCGTAGAGGATCTCGTCCATTTCAAACGCTGCAGAAATGGTTTCGATCAGCACAGTGGCGCGAATCGTTCCCTCTGGAATCCCGACATATTCCTGCGCATGGAGGAAAACATCGTTCCACAACCGCGCTTCGTGGTAGCTTTCCAGCTTTGGCAAATAGAAATACGGAGCGGTATTGCGATCGAGCAGCGTGCGAAAGTTGTGATAAAAGTAAAGACCAAAATCGAAGAGCGAGGCAGATATCGGAGAACCGTTGATCGGGAAGTGCTTCTCGACCATGTGCCAGCCGCGAGGCCGGACAAAAAGCACGGCGGGATTCCGTCCTAACTTGTAGAGCTTGCCTTCGGGGGATTTGAACTCGATGGTTCGCAGGTTGGCATCGCGCAGATTTTTTTGACCCTCGAGGCAATTGTTCCAGGTGGGTGCGTTCGAATCCTCAAAATCGGCCATGAACACATTCGCCCCGGAGTTCAATGCGTTGATGACCATCTTTCTTTCCGCAGGTCCCGTGATCTCCACTCTGCGATCAACCAGGTCATGCGGGATTGGGGCTACTGTCCACTCCGCCAGGCGAATGTGATGTGTCTCTTCGGGAAACCGCGGGAACTTCCCGGCATCGTATCGGGCTTGACGCTTATTGCGTTCGCAGAGCAGATCCACTCGTCTGGATTCAAATACCCGGTGCATGGAGCGCAGAAACTCCATTGCCTCGGGAGTGAGGATTTCGCATTCAGCTGTTTTGCTTTGGGCCGCGTTTTCAAGCACTGGTACGGTAGCACTCATTTGAGGTTTCCTCTCTCTGGGGTTGTCATGGGTTCTGGTTTGGGGGGAGGGCTTCTTATCAATCGCCCGACACTGGTATGACGAAATCCGGATCAACCGCCGTCCACTCTGGTGCCGGTTCAAACTGCTCTTCTTCCGTGGAACCGGGGAGCGCCTGAAGCGACGAATGACCTGCCGCGATGGTGTTGGCAATGTCGTCGAAATAGCCCGTACCAACGAATCGCTGATGCTTCACCGCGCCGTACCCGACCCGCTCGGCGAGTTCGAATTCGCGCTCCTGCAATTGTGAATATGCGGTCATTCCCATTCGCGCGTATTCGTGAGCCAGCTCGAAGGCAGAGAGATTCAATGCGTGAAACCCCGCCAGTGTTACGAACTGGAAACAGTAGCCCATCCCGGCAAGTTCGCGCTGAAACACAGAAATTTCCTGCTGGTTCAGTTTGGCTTTCCAATGAAACGAAGGAGAGCAATTGTAGGCAAGGAGCTTTCCCGGATAGGTCGAATGGATAGCCGCGGCGAATTGCCTTGCCTCCCTGAGATTTGGCTCAGATGTTTCGCACCACAGCATATCGGCATATGGCGCGTATGCGAGGCCCCGAACAATGGCTGCATCCAAACCACCCCGGAAGCCAAAGAATCCTTCCGATGTGCGGTGGCCTGTGAGAAATCTCGCATCCCTTCTATCGCAGTCGCTGGTGATGAGTTGTGCCGCATTGGCGTCCGTTCTCGCGATCAAGACAGTCGGCACGCCAAGTACGTCAGCGGCGAGGCGAGCAGCAACCAGTTTCTGAATTGCTTCCTGAGTGGGTACCAGCACCTTGCCACCCATGTGCCCGCATTTCTTGGCGGAAGAGAGTTGATCTTCAAAGTGGACCGCGGCCGCTCCGGCTTCGATCATGGCCTTCATCAATTCGAATGCGTTAAGGGCACCCCCGAACCCCGCTTCCGCATCCGCGACGATCGGCAACATCCAGTCAATGGAGGTCTGCCCCTCGGAGTGTGCAATCTGGTCCGCGCGCAAGAGAGCGTTGTTAATGGAACGGACCACACTGGGCACACTGTTGGAAGGATAGAGGCTCTGGTCGGGATACATCTGGCCACCGAGGTTTGCATCTGCCGCTACTTGCCATCCGCTCAGGTAGATTGATTTCAAACCGGCCTTGGCCATTTCAATGGCCTGATTTCCTGTCAGCGCGCCAAGGGCGGCAATATATTTCTCTTGGTGAAGCATGCTCCAGAACTTCTCTGCGCCGGCTCGAGCGAGCGAATGCTCTACCTGAACAGACCCGCGAAGACGCCTGACGTCAGCGGGCTCATATGCGCGAATCGTCCCGTCCCAGCGAGGTGAATTCCAGTTGATTTCGTGAGAAGTGCAGCTATGCATGTTCATCTCCTTGGTGCCGATTGCTTGCACCGGCGACGCAATGTGATGTGAATAAATCGCAATGTGACACACGACACAAGAGCAGGCAGTTCGAATCGGGCGGGTGGACACAGATACCCAGACGGAGTCATAATCTTGCCGTTCTCGGCGGAAAGCTCGCGCTGTGGCTTGTTCGCCGACCGATGCAGCGACAGGCTGATGAGGTGCTTGCAGCCGGAGCATCGCGTGCTGCACGTCGACCAAGTGGGACCGCCGCGAAAGAAGTTGGCGCGCTATGACAATTGGGCCGCAGTTCGTAGAAGAGCTAAACCAGGCTCTTAGCCTCAGACGCGTGTCCGATGGAATGGCTATGCTCGACAAGGCGCAAAGCGCCTGGGTTAAGCTCTCCCCAAGCGAGCCAAACGCCACGCAGCTGCTTCTCCTGATTGCCCAGTGGGTAGATGTTGGATACCGCGACCATCATCTCCTTGACTGTCTCCTCCTGAAATTCCCCATCGAATCCCGTCGCATGCTATCCCTCGAGGACTACCTTCGGCTGCGAATGGTTGAGGGATTTCGAGCACTCTCTGCCGAAGAAATGGATGCCGCGATTGAGATCCTCGACTTTGTGTTGCGAGCTGAGCCCGGAACGGCAGATGACCATCTCCTGACAGTAGCTCACTTCTGGAAAGGTCGGGCTCATAGAAAGAAAGGCGAGTATGAACTGGCATTCAAGGAAATCGCGTGTGCGCGTGAGCAAGCGCAGAAGTCTCATGAGGACGCAGTGTTCACTTCAGTCATTCAGATCCACGAGAGTTGGCTTCTATTTCAGAAGGGCCTGAGAAAAGAGGCATTGCGGTTGCTCAGTCATGCAGAGGGCACTCTTAAGAACACGGATCATTACCTCGCGCGGGGTAACATCGAGTCGGCAAGAGGCAGAATTGTTCGCCGCTCCGGTGAATACGCAAAAGCACTTGAGCATTTCGAGCGAGCTATCGCTATATATTCTGCAGGAAATCCCAATCATCGGAACCTCGCACGAGCGCTGGTGAACTCCGCTCATGTGAAGCGATTGCTCGCATTGCAGCTTCGCAAAAGAATTGATGCGCGAGCACTCAGGCCGGGTCAAGCCCGCCCTGAACACCAATTTTCGGTTGTGCCCTTCGCGGCGGCCACCGCTCTTCGGTCCCGCTACCAGCAACTTTGTGACGAGGCCATTTCGCAGCTACGGCAAGCGCGGCAGATATATGCTTTGCAGGGCCACTCCGGAGGACTTGGGGCGGTAACCGTCAATTCCGGGTATCTCCATCTCGACGGAGGAGACATCGACCTCGCGGCTTGTGAGGCACTCGAGGCATATCGAATCGGGCATGAGAAGAACGACCAAATCCTTATGGCCCGCGCGCGTGTCCTGCAGGCCGCAACGGAAAACGCCAAAATCGAGGAGCAACTTGGTGAAGAGGTGGATATTGCTCTGCACGCTAACCATGCGAAACAGTTCAGCGACGAAGCGTTAACTCTGGCGAAACACACACAGAATCGGCGGTTGCTGGCGTCGGCCTATCTCGCACGCGGCGTGACGGCTGCGAATGACTTCTTTCAAGAGTGGGAACTCGCCAGACAATCCGTCAGCGAAGCGACGGATCTTATCGGAGTGGGTGAAAACGACCATCTCCTGGATGACCTGGCGGCCTTGAAAACGCGAATCATGCGCGCCTCCGGCATCAACGATACCCTTCGCGGATGGTCCGAGGGGATGATCGGCGGCAAGACTTTCCAGCAAGTCACCGAAGAGTTCGCCGAGATCGTGATTCCTAAAGTGTGGCAACGAGAGGGTAGGAAGATATCACGAGTCGCCGATTGCCTCTCCATTTCACCGAAGAAGGTGCGCCGGATTCTTCGCAGGGCCGGTCTCCTCAACAGCGCCGATTCTTCCAACCTTCGCTAACAAGAGCGGATTTAGATACGCCGACGAATGCAATGCAACTCGGAACCTCTCGCCAAAGGACGAGTCGACATCTGCAACTCGTGTCCCCCCCTCAAACAACCGGCCATTTCTCCGTTGATTATTGTCTGCCTTCATTGAGTTCGATTGCGTAGCGCTCGCTGGAGATCGCGCTAGGCGTATTCGAATCAGCACCTTCGCATGGCAATGGAGAACCCTGCTAAAGACGTGCCAGGAGCTGTGATAGCAGTCACTGTGTCGTGACTTTGGTCATGGTGTTATATGTCCCTCGGGCCCCCTCTATCCAAGGGAAAGATTCCCTTCACACCATGGGAGGTGCTATGCCCTATTCTGTTGTCTCCGATCTCGCTGCTCCCCCTCAGGCACACAGCAAGCCGATCCTGAGTTCATATGATTCCGACCGAGAATTCAGCTTGGAGCATTTCTTAGAGGTTCGCAGACTCGTGGCACTCGCTGAACGAGATGATCGGGAGTTGAAAGGGTATGTGTTCGACGATGCCCTTATCGATGCGAAATAGCTGAACGATTGTGGGGTTCCGCTAGAAGTGGAGCCCTCCGCCGCAAATAAGAACTTCGCCCGTCACGTAATCCGATAGCGGGCTGCAAAAAAAGAGAACAGCGCCAGCGGCTTCTTCGGGTGTCCCTAGCCGACCGAGCGGGCATGCGCTTTTAACCGAGTCCAGGAGGCTGGGTTGAACTCCAAGCCGAATCTGGTGACCGTGCATTTCCATGTTGGCGCCCGCGTCTGTCAGGGGCTGTACGAGACGCGTTCCGATCAGGCCAAATCCAACTGCGTTTACGTTGACGTTGTACCGCCCCCATTCCTTGGCCATTGTCTTCGTCAGGCCGATGATTCCCGCTTTGCCTGCCGAGTAGCCAACCTGACCGGGGTTTCCGTCAGTGCCGGCGATGGAAGTGATGTTCACCACTTTCCGCATGACGCGTTGCGACGCGGCGATCTCCTTCTTTGCAGACTCCCGGATAAACCCGGACGCGGCACGAAGAATCCTGAACGGCGTCACGAGATGGATGTCGAGCATGGCCTGGAACTGTTCGTCGGTGGTCTTCTGGATGACGCTGTCCCAGCTGTATCCAGCGTTGTTAACGATAATGTCGATCGAGTCAAACTCCGCGAGAGTGGCCTGCACAACCAGCTCAGGTATCGCGGGATCTGTGAGGTCTCCGGTAATGTGGCTCACGCGGTCCGGATTCGCCAGCTCCGCTTCCGATTCCAGAAGCATGCTCTCGTCAAGGTCGTTGATCATGACGCGTGCCCCCGCACCTATGAGGCGCTTGGCGATAGCTCTGCCGATACCTCGCCCCGCCCCGGTCACAAGTGCCGTCTTGCCTTCAAGGGTGAAAGGGGACCCCGGCACGATTTCTGTTTCAGTATCAGTCCTTCCCAAATCCATTGCGTTGCTCCTCAAGTCAGTGCATTCGCTGCACTGCAGCATAGTACATGCTGCACTGCACATAACGGAAGATGTGGAATTCTGGAAATCTGTTGCTTAAGTAACTTCCTGTGGGGACTTAGGAGCGAAATCAGTCACCATGTCCCAGCCAGTCGAGGTGCAGCCCGACGAGCGACAAGCGGGCGGACCTCCTTCCCCGAGGATCCGAGTGAAAAGGACGGGAATCCCTCCAGCCAGGCGCTAAAAGGCAGAAGCCCATCTGCGGAGCGGAAGTTCGTCAGTAGTCATAGGTTCCGGCGACGAAGGTAGCTCTGCTTTGCACTCCACCGAAGCGTAGATTGTTTGCGCGGCGAGCCTCTACTGCCTTTTGTCAGCCCGGTGCCCTAGATGAGGCCTACGGGTTGACAGCAATTCTAACCAATTCATAGCAGTCAACGAACGGAAGGTTTTTGTCATGATCAAACGAGAAGTTGTAATCCTCAGCGCAGTCCGAACCGCGTTGGGAAAGTTCGGAGGAGCGTTGAAAGACATTCCTCCCACCGAACTTGCCGGGGATGTCGTGCGAGAAAGCGTGAAACGCTCCGGGCTCGCAAGCTCTGAAATAGGCAATCTTGCTTTTGGACACGTGATTCACACCGACGCAAAGGACATGTATCTCTCGCGAGTGGCAGCATTGCGTGGAGGACTGTCCGTCGAGACTCCTGCTCTCACTCTCAACCGCATGTGCGGCAGTGGTCTTCAGGCCATCATCACAGCCGCAGGCATGATTGCGCGCGGAGACTGCGATACCGCTGTGGGTGGTGGTGTTGAGTCTATGAGTCGCGCTCCTTATTGGTTGAGTTCCATGCGTTGGGGAGCCCGGATGAACGATGCACCGGCAGTGGATGTCCTCGTTGCCGCGCTGACTGACCCCTTCGACGAAGTCCATATGGGCGTGACCGCCGAGAACGTCGCACGCAAGTGGGGCATAACTCGCGAAGACCAGGATGCTCTGGCCGTCGAAAGCCACCGCCGCGCCAACTGCGCCATCCTCACGGCACGATTCAAGGGACAGATAGTCCCCATAGAACTGAAGAGCCGCAAGGGCAGTACGTGGTTCGATACCGACGAGTCACCTCGGTCGGACGCGACCGTGGAGAACCTCGCCAAGTTGAAACCGGTCTTCGACAAGGACGGCACCATCACTGCCGGCAATGCGTCCAGCATCAACGACGGCGCCGCCGCCGTTGTGCTGATGGAAGAACATGCGGCTCAGGAGCGGGGGCTCAAGCCAATGGCCAGGTTGATCGACTACGCCGTCACGGGCGTAGATCCAGCAGAGATGGGCATTGGCCCGGTATCCGCTGTCAGAAAGCTCTACGAGCGCACCGGCCTCACCAATGACGATATGGACGTTATCGAAGCCAACGAGGCGTTCGCAGCGCAGGTTCTGGCTGTTCGCAAGGAGCTGGATCTACCGCCAGAAAAGACTAATCCCAACGGCAGTGGCATCTCTCTTGGGCATCCCATTGGGGCCACGGGTGCAATTGTCACAGTGAAAGCGATCCATGAATTGCACCGAATCGGCGGAAAGTATGCCCTGGTGACCATGTGTATCGGCGGCGGGCAAGGTATCGCTGCCATCTTTCAGTCCATGAATTAAACAGGCAGAAAAAGGAAGGAGTACGCCATGGCAACAGCAACTTTATCCGAAGTCATGGTTCCGGCTTCGAAATCTCTAGCCGGTAAAGTCGCACTTGTTACGGGAGCGTCGCGGGGCATCGGACGCGCCATTGCGCTCGAACTTGCAAGTCGAGGAGCAACAATAGCAGTCAATTGTCGATCGAACGTTATGCGAGCAGGAGAAGTTAGGGATGAGATCGCGCATTTCGGAGGACTGAGTGAGGTTTTCCAAGGTGACGTCTCCGATCGGTTCGAAGCCAGAAATTGATCCAGGAAGTATTTGGCATTTATGAGAAGATCGACATCCTTGTGAACAACGCTGGAATCACGCGTGATAAGAGCATCCGCAAGATGACGGACGGACGACTGGACCGAAGTCATTGATACCAATCTCAACAGTGCCTTTTATTGCACCAGCGCCGCATTGCCATTCATGATCGAGAGGAATTTCGGCCGAATCATCAACGTCTCTTCCTTTGTGGGTCAGGCGGGAAACTTTGGTCAAGCAAACTATGCCGCCAGCAAGGGCGGGCTGATCGCATTTACGAAGGTGCTCGCGCTGGAACTGGCGAAGTACAACATTACTGCCAACGTGATTTGCCCGGGCTTCACGGCGACTGAGATGACAGAGCGCATTCCTTCCGACGTTATGGAGCAGATCAAGCAGCGAATCCCGATGCATCGCCTGGCACTGCCGGAGGAGATCGCGAAAGCCGTCGCATTCCTTATTTGCGATGGCGATTACATCACCGGACAGCAGATCAACGTTAACGGCGGTATCTACATGTAGCCGTTCGCGATTCTGTATCAGCGGGAGCGGGCAGCAAGCCACGAGTCGATGTGAGGCCAAGTCCGCTTGTGGGCTCCGCTCCCGGCCATGATGCCGATATGACCGCCAGGAACGCGGTATATCTCTGTGTCGGTACTTCCGACTTTCGGCAGGATCGCCTCCGACTGACAGGGCGGCGTGATGTGGTCGCCTTCGGCAATTACGTTGAGAAGGTTTGCCCGTAGCCGCTTCAAATCGACAATCTCGCCCCGGATCTTAAGCTCGCCCTTCATCAGTCGATTGTTGCGATAGAAATCCACGATGAGCTGTCGATAGGCTCCGCCCGCCATGGGAAAAATATCGGTGACCCAGGTATTCATGGAGTGCCATGCTTCCACGACGCGCAGGTCTTCCAGACTGTCCCACAGCTTACAGTAGTTTGTGATGTAGTTTTCGACGGGCTTCAGTGCTTTGGCGCCATAGTCAATCATTTCGCCGGGCATGTTGCCGAAAGTTGCGAGAACTTTATCAACATCGAAGTATTTTTCGTCGGTCCAGCGCGCAAACGTCAGCGCACTTCCGGTCTGAGAAGTCCAGTGGAGCGGTCAGCAACAGCAGGTTGCGCAATCCATCATCTGACCGCAACGCTGCGTAAATCGTGGTCAGGATTGCACCGATGCACCAGCCCAGCATGCTGAATTCTTTTGCGCCCGACACTGCCTTCATCTTCCGAATCGCTCGCGGCATGTAGTCGAGCGTATAGTCGTCGAACTTCAGGTTCTTGTCTTCCGGCCCGGGAACCCCCCAATCCAGAAGATAGATGTCATAGCCTTTGGCCACCATGTATTCCACGAAGCTGTGGCCCGGTCGGAGATCCATGATCGCGGGCCGATTCATCAAGGCGAAAATGAGGATCAACGGTATCGGGTATCGCTCCTCGGCAGGAACGACAGGAATGTACCGGTAAAGCTTGGCCTTGTTGAGCGTCCAGATCAGTTCTTTGGGTGTTTGCCCGATCGCCGCCTTGGTGGTCATCAGCCTGTTGAAGGTCTTGAGCTTGTGATCCAGGACAGTCCAGTCATTGGACAATTCCGCAGCTTGCGCCATATCGACCTCTATCGTTTTCTGCCTGTCGGCTTACGCGACTTTGCGTCTTCCGCGTGTGCCCGCTTTCCGTCATGAGATACGCCTGCAGGCGCCGTCCGCGCGGCAGAAGACAGCTCGACGATTCTGTCCAGCTTCGCATCCAGATCATCCAGTCGCATTTCAAGATTGGTAAAGCGCTCTGCCAATGCCACCACCTGCTGGCGAGAAGGCAGCGAGAACTGCTCCAGCGCCATAATCATGGCTTTATCCAGTGCCTCGCGAAACGGCGCGGACAAGGTCAGATAGTTGTTGAGCAAGGCACCGGTCGCCTGTGCATACTCCTCGGTGTTCACCGCATCGATCATCACCTTCGACATGCCTTCGAGATAGGTGTCCCTCATCTTGCGAAAGGCCTCGAACGGATCGGCGGCTGTCGCATTCTTTTCTGCAACCATGTCCAACCCCCGGCTTTCTTGCACAGAAAGCATATACCTGAATCGAGGCGAACGCTTTCGCGAGTTCGCTGCTCATTCTCATGGGCCCGGTCGGCAGTGTTTCGCCCCGATTCGAGCCTCCTGCCTCGACGGATTAGTGCAGGGTCGGTTCCACCACCAGGTCAAGCAAATCCTTCTGCGCTTCGAGGACGATGTCCATTCCGCGCTCCATCGATTCGGCGGCAGTTGCGACCGGCGTTCCGGCAATACCCAGTTGCTGCTTGGCCGTCGCGAAGGCTGCTTTGGCCTGCTTGGCTGTGTAATCCATTGCCGTCTTCTGGGCTGCGACGGAGTGCTCGATCGCTTCCTTCGCACTCTTCTTGCCTTGCTCCATCGTTTCCGTTGCCTTAAACTTCCGCTCCTTCACCAGCTTGGAGAAGGTGTGAGTCTGCTCGACCATAAGGTCGATTGCACCCTTCTGAGTCTCTGCAAACCTCTCAAAAGCAGTGGTCGCCAAATCCAGCATCAACACGCCTGGTACCGGCAGCGTGAACTTCTTCCACGCACCTACCACTTCCGCATTGTGCTTTACGGCAATTTCCAACCCTTTCTTCTGCACCTCGGCCAGCCGCTCAATGCCCGTGGTGTAAAGCTCGGTTATCGAGTCGATTGCATCAACCTTGACAGCTTCCGCAGCCGTGACTGGTCCTTTCGTATCCTTCGTCTCCATATCGTTCTCCATCTGCGCCCTCGCGCTGCGTTCTATGCTGCATTGCAGCATGACTCAATGCTGCGCCGCTTCGGTGAAGCTGTCAAGGGGTAGAATTGGAAAATTATGGCGCAGAAGACCGTTGTGATTAAGAAGTATGAGAACCGGCGCCTTTATGACACCACGAACAGTCGCTACGTGAATCTCGAAGAGGTGGCGCAGCTCCTTCAACAGGGAAACGATGTCCAGGTCATTGATGCTTCCTCAGGCGAAGACATCACGCGACTTATCCTGACCCAGATCATTGTCGAGGATGCCAAGACACCAGAATCCAGCTTTCCCCTCGACCTTCTGCGCCAAATGGTAGTTGCATCCGGTCGAGCAAGCCAGGAGAGTGCATTGCAGTACATGAAGTCGATGCTCGAGGTCTATCAAAACGCCTATCGCGCGATACCTAATCCTCTGAACCCTTTTGACTTTATGCAGAATACCCGGACGAGCACTGAAGAAAAGCCAGAAAATGGAAAACATTCCACTGGCGTTATGAATCCGCCAGAGCCCGGACAACCGAAAGTGAAACGGCCTGAAGCGGAAGATGTGGCGGAGTTGAAGAAACGCCTGGCTGAAGTCGAAAAGCTCGTCTCCAAGCTCGCCCCTTCGAAAAGGACGCGAAAGCGGAAATAACCTGTCCTCTAATGGACCGGCAACATGTGACACGCATGGAAGTCCATCCAGTATCGGGTGGTCGATCAAATCCATATCAACATAAATGCTTTCGCGCGTGAGAGTTCAAATCTCTCCATCCCCACCAGGAGATTTATACGGCCTCGCTTACTCTCTGAGCTGGCGGCCGGAATCGAACCGGCTTCGTCCTCGTTACGAATCGAGGCCCTTAAACGTAAACCATTGAAACTAAGGCGTACTGATGGCTCAGAAAGCGCGCAAAAGCACCCATTTTTAGGCAATCGAACCATAATCGAACCACGTTTCTATGCAGAAAGAAGAGGTCAGGGCCAAATTTGACCCGCATGGCAAAAGCAGGCTGGAACTCATGCCACGCAACGATCCATCGTCGAGAAATTCCTTGCTTTTCATCCGGACTTTGTTATGCTCAGCTCGCTTCATTCTATGATTTCGCTGGTCAGCGCCCCTTCGCAGGACAGCGGCTACTTGGTCCCGTTGGTGAAGAGTGTTCTTGTGGACAGAGTAGTTTACGAGGTGGGTCCTTCATCAGGCCAAGTCAAAGGTGGGATAGAGCGATGACTGACATTGCGGGTGTGTGGACGACTTTTCTGACACAGATGATCGCTTTGAGCGTCGCCACTGAGAGAGTCACAGAAACTGTCAAACAGTGGATTAGCGCTACCCCGGAAACCGTTCAACAGGCTTCAAAAAGGAGTGGCTTGGTTCAGCTGGTTGCGATTGGCGGCGGGGTTCTGGTGGTCGGACTTAGTGGACTCAACCCGATTGGCATTCCGGGGTTTATTCCATATTCCTTCTCGAAGGAAAGCTGGATGTGCTGGCTAGTCACAGGCCTCCTGGTCTCCGGAGGTTCGGCTTTTTGGAACCACTTATTAGACATCCTCAAGGCGACAAAGATCGAAAAGGAACAAGCTGCAAATGCCGCCGCAAGTGAAGCCGGCAAGCCTCCGATCCCTGCTTGAGACCTGATCTCAGTTTCGTAATTAGGTTTCGTTCCAGATCGAGCGATGTTGGCTTTGCCTGGTGAACTGACTCAGGTTGTAGAACTTCTCATAGTATTCAAGCTCCAGATGAGAAAACTGAACCCAAACGCCGGGTACATGAAACGCGTCGCAATGCGCAGGAAATCGACCGTAGGTGTCGAAGATGTAACTGCAGATCTGTTTAGCGTAGGCAACTGCCTGATCTGAATAGTGGCTCGCGTTCTGGAGGTACTCCTGTGCCAGATTCTCTGAGACATAGGGACGCTTGAATACATTCACGTCTTGATAGACTCCACCCGTGGCATACTTCTCGCTCAAATGCTGATCTACTGCATCGTCCATCGAGCTTACATACGGTGGGCAAAGCCCCTGAAGTATTCCATCAATTCCCACCGGATTCGGCTGCGATGCGGGAACTGGCGGCCAATCCGTATCCGGCCACGTATTTCCCGGCTGCACGCGGAATCCAAGTCCAAATAGCTGCTTCGAGACATCACGCTGCAAGATATAAGGGGCGGCAACAGAGGCATGAACCCAGCCCCCGAGACCCATCGCCTGGCCCACCAGCATGAGATTCTGCAAGTGGAAGAAGGCCTCATGATCGACTCGCATGGTGGAAGCAAGGCCAAGGGGGAGCACGATCTTCGGATTTGCGAACTTGTCCTGCGCCCGCGTTAGGCCGCCAATGACTTGATACGGGATCTTGCCGTCGGCTCCGGCCAAACCTAACTCAACGCCCGCCCACTCCAAGGCTTCTACTACGTCGGCTGGTTTGAAGGATTGCCAGTCGTCGACCCATAAAGGGCGCTGACCATCCCTCATCGTTGATCATGAAGAAGGTGGTCCCCTGCGAATTGTCCGGACTGCTTGCCGATCGTCCGAGAATATTCACGAACGGCGTGCCAAGTTCATTTCCCCCGCTGCATTTGCTCCGTCCTTGAAGGTCACGTTGATTGGCGGCCGATAGAAGTTTGCACCTAACGAGTTGGCGGACGCCTCGAGCGCAGCCAGCTTATGAATCGAAGGAGCCTTAGCCGGATATGGCGCCGGGGCCAAACATTTGCTGTGCAAGCTGGTAGCCGGTCCGGAGCTTCGTCCCTACGTCGGCGCGGAACTCTGCCGGCCACCGCGGGTCATCGAAAACGCGCGGCTCTGCAGGAAGGGATACGTTAGCGTTGACCAGGGACGTGCCGCCCAATCCGCAGCCGCAGAACACATTGATGTCTTCGCTAAGGCGCAGATCATAGAGTCCCGTGCGTGTGCCGATGAAGCCATTGGGAGTATCTACCTGAGCCTGTGCAAGCACCTCCTGGACCGTGTTTGGGTACTCGCCAGGCTGAAACTCCATACCGCGTTCCAGCAGGCAGACCTGCTGGCCTGCTCGGGCCAGACGGCTCGCAACGATCGCACCACCATAACCCGATCCAATTACAACAACCGAGTAGTGTGTTTTCAGATCCTGCAGTTGACAAGAGAGATGGGGCACGGTGCGCTCCTTTCGAGGGGAGGGGAATCCTCAGAAATTTGGGAAAAGGATTCGACAACCGCGTTTCTTCCCGCCTTTGCCGGCCGCCGCGCACGTTCACTTGTGCAAGACCAAATTCACAAAGTCCTGGGCATCAATGGAGCTTAAGGAAAATGAGATTAGCAATCCGTGAGTTGGGAGTCAAACTAATTCAGAGAACATACAAATGAAAACCCGCGCTTCGGAACATGATTGCCTTGCTCGCCGGACACTTCTGATTCACCTTTGTTTTCGTTTCCAGGGTTCGCTCGAATCAATAGCTTGCCTCTGTATTTCGAGCGTGCTAGATTCTATTCACTTCACGCCCGCTGCGCTTCCCGCGAGACCGGGTTACGGCGATCCAAAACCGAGTGCAGGACAGGTCGGCACAAAGATACTCGTATGTCCCCGATACGATTTGCCGAAAGACTGTTTCTATATCTCTGCTGCAGCGTCTGGCTTGCATCTGGCTGCGGCGCGCTCGCACAGCAGGATTACGCTTGCAAAAGCGGGCGGACCAGTTGCTATCAGTCGGGCTATTCGGGGCTCACTCCCCAGCAAGAGCATGGGCGAGATACATGGTACTTCTGGACGGGTGGCGCTATTGATGCAACTGGCAACGTGGTTGGCGATCAGGCGTTATGGCGGAAGCTCGCGATCGAAACTCATGGAATGCTGGACCTTCTCCAAGCGGTGGATTCGCGGTATCGTGGCGAGCGTTTCAAACGGTTCGGAGTTATCAGCGATCCAGATTGCAGAAAGGCTACCAAACCCGATCAATATGGCCTTTGGCTCGACGATTGCTCCAGTCCGGATATTCCCAAGCTGCGCGACATACCTGGAGCACCGACGGGCATAACCGGGCTGCGCAAGTTTCCAAATCCCAAATTCAATGCATCCGGCTGGAATGTGAAGAAGTATCTTGCCGATCCCGCCAGCGTTGAACCGCCATACCTCATCGGTATGACGTGTGCATTCTGCCACGTTGGCTTTAATCCGCTTCATCCACCCGCGAATCCTGAAGAACCGGAATGGCACAATCTCCATCCCGGCATTGGTAACCAGTACTTTCGAGAACAACTCTTCACGACTGCGAAGTATCCGCCGTCGCGCGGCCTGAAAAAGAAAGACTTCCGATGGCAAATGGCGAACATCGAGCCCCCGGGCACTTCGGATACGTCCCAGGTCGCAACGGATCACATTAACAATCCCAACGTGATAAACAACATCGCCAACCTTAATGATCGGCCGAAGCACCGTGAACGCACTGCGGACGGCGTTGAGCGCGATGTTTATCACATCTTGAAGGACGGAGCTGATTCCGTCGGCTCGGCCTGCCTCGATGATCCCACCCCGCGTCCGGGCGTAGACGATTCTGCCTGCGCTGCGTTGCGCGTTTATGTGAATATTGGATTGTGCGCGGCGATCTGGACCACGCTTCAAGATCCCGTATACGGCTTAAAACGTCCGGAGGGCGTCTTTGATCCCAAACTCGCGCGCCAGCAGAATGCCGCCTGTGATGAGGGATGGCTGGCAACTGAGGCACGCATGGAAGGCCTTGAGTCCTTTCTTAGGACATTGACGCCGCTGCATCTTTCAGACGCCGATGGAGGTGCGGCCTACCTCTCCAGAGACAGTGCGGTTCTTTCGCGAGGGAAGCAGGTTTTTGCGGAACACTGCGCACGCTGCCACTCGAGCAAGCGTCCTTCGGGTGGCTATCAAGGCGATCCTGTGAAATGGTACCAATCCGCAGTCGACCAGAAGGATTTTCTGAACGACAATTTTCTATCGGACGACGAGCGCCATCCCGTTTCCGAAATTGGAACGAACAGCGAGCGGGCAATGGCGAGTAATGCCACTGAAGGGCACATTTGGCAACATTTCTCATCAGACACTTATAAGTCACTTCCTAAGGTTCGTATCGACGGGCTTGTTAATCCGCTGAACACAGATTTGCAGTTGCCTCCGCTCGAAGCGACCGGGGGGAGAGGATATTATCGTACTCCCACTCTGGCAAATATCTGGGCGACGGCGCCATTCTTCCACAACAACTCGCTTGGGCTGTTCAATAGCGACCCTTCAGTGGCTGGCAGGATAGCTGCCTACCAGGATGCAATGCAGAAGCTTCTCTGGCCGAAACAAAGAGACGGTGTAAAAACGATCCGGAGAACAACGCAGGGAAGCCGATTTCGATATCAAGAAGGAGGAGACGCCTGCATTGCCCGCAACACACCGATCGACATGATCGCTAATGTCGATCTAGTGACCCCCGAACAATTCCGCAAAGACAGCTTCTTTACGCGACTCGTCTGCCGCATCACGGGAAGCGGACACCTGAATGCTCTGTTCTTGCCGATTGACAATGCACCGGACTTCGTCCAAGACCGCGGACACACCTTTGGGTCGGAACTTCCGGATGACGACAAGAAAGCGTTGATCGAGTATCTGAAGACCTTCTGAGCAGGCGACAGGGCGGAGTTCCAGTCAGAGCGCCTGGGTTAGTGACGCGCTCATCCTAGTAAAACTCGGAAGTAGGAATTCAACATGCGATCCTCCGGATCATATTGCTTGCGAATGGAGTTGAACTTCCCCAGGTTGGCTCCGTATGCCTTTTGCACGATGGCAGGTGATAGCGAAGGCGTCTGGTTGAGCAGCGGAATCCCATTGCGATCGCTGCAGAACTGATTGTATGCAAGGATGAATTGGTCCCATCCCGGATTTGCGGTTGATACCGGATCGAGCGTCATTACGTTGCCGGGTGCGGAGTAAGAAAAGAACGATTTCTGATCCTGCGCAATTCTATAGCCCACGTAAAGGAGATTCGACCGATATCCTTTTTGTGCGTAGTAGTCCTTGCAGAATTTGAAGAAATCGGTAATGACGGCCGGATAGTCATCCTCAGGAAATGCGAACAGACTGAAAGTGTAGCGACTATCGTTCGATACCGCTGGGTATTGAATGATCTGATCAGGTGGGACTGTGTAATCGCTGCTCACAATGTTCTCAAGTTGCATTCGCCAGCCTGCGTTGAAGGCATCGATAATGTCATACCGCACCGATGGATCGGAGAAGTTCTCCTCAACATCATGGCCCAGCTTGGGTCCTGATGTTCCCCAGATGTGATTCCTGATAGCCCAAGCGCAGCGGTTTGGATTTCCGGTTACGGTTGGATTGTATTTGCGAAACTCGACAGTGATCTTATTCTCAAACGGGAAGATGTAGTACATCATCGAATAGTCAAGCTGCTTCAGGTCCGGCAGCGCACCGAGGAATTCCTCGAGTTCAAAGGTCTTGTGGTGGACGTGCATCGGCGTCAGCGGCTTGATTCGGTAAGTCACCTCATAAACGACTCCCAGGAGCCCATAACTCGATCTAACGATCCGCATCAGGTCCGGCTGCGAGTCCTCCGTCAATTCCAGGACATTCAGATTGGGTAGTACCATCTTCACGCCCGTAATGTAGGAGCCCACCTGACCGAACTCACCCGGAAATGAAGCATCTTTGGTTCCGGCACATGCGGCACTGCCCGCCGAGAGGCTTCCAATTTCGGTGTTCACGTAGAACTGCAGATTTTGCCTCTCCAATTCCTTGGCCATATCGAGATGTAAAGCCCCGGCCTCGACGGTAAGGCTGTCTTTATCAATATGGAGGATCCGATTCATTCTCATCCTGACAAGAGTGCCCGAGTCAGCGACTCCGCATGCCGTCGTCGAGTGATTTGATCCAACCACCCTTACAGGCGACGGATACTTCGAGGAGTCGCGAAGAATCGCAACCAAATCATCCTCGGAAGCGGCATCCACTGCCACCGCCGGGTGCGAGACGATGTCTCCAAACCAATTTGTGACTGTATTCGAGGCCATAGCCAATCCTCTGAAAGCTGAAGCTGAAGCGAGGTACTCAACCCACGGCTCGCATGTCCGGGTGCTCGCCAGGGAAGATCGTAGTGAGCTCCGCGGTCACTAATGAAATAACGTCAGATTTGGAAACAGCACTGCCCGGACAAAGATGCGTTGTTAGTGGATCCTCGCGATGCAGTCGGAGAGTCGATGGGGTGAGACCGAGGACCCCATGGAGAGTCGCAAGAGCGGAAATGGCATTTGACCTCATCGCGGGGGCGAGTTCCTCTTTTGAATAATCGCCGACCAGCTCGACACCCCACGACACACTGTTCCAGGACGGCGAATGGACTCCCGGTACGGTGAGCGGAGTGAAGACCCATATTAGATCGTCGGCGACAAAAAGGTGGGGCCCTCCAGACCACCCTTGCTTGTCGCGATAGTAGCTCTGCAGGTTTTGCATCCTTGCCTCGCCGGACACGTCATGCCATTGTGCAAAGGTGGGTAGTCCGGTGTTGTGCAGAACCACGAACGACGGTCGCCAGTTTGCGAACGAAAGTCCGGCAACATAGTCCTTGAAATCTTCTTGATGAAATCCCTTGCCGACGATACCTTTCCACGATGCCATTTGCCCGTCTCCTGAAAGGAATGGTGCGTCTGATATGAGCTGGTCTTTTCCACGAGAATGCACCACGCGCAGCATCCGAACATTGTGCGTATGAGTACAAGGGAAACTTGCAGGACTGCGATCATACTACACGTCGATGAAACAATAAACAGCGAATCTGGTCATTCCGATCGGAGTCATGATGGCTCGCGATCCATTGCCCTCCTGTCATGGCGTCGGGAATGAAAACCGGTATGTATGATCCTCATTGGCCGATACAGGCTAGACAAGAACATATCCAAGATCGATGTTTGATACCCCATTATCAGACTGCTGAGCCGAGTCTCTGAGAATGTAGTCGCACATCGATATGGGATTTGTGCCGCCGCTGGCCAAGTGCTTAAGCAGGTCGAAGCTGTGGAGGATGATGTTGCGGTTCTCGTCCATATCGCAGTCGAGCAGATGCACAGCAACTCCATTCACCCGTAAGAATGAGACAGTTAACTGAACATTCCCTTGTTCGTAATCCTTCTTGAGGGTGATGATGTTCACAAGATTTGCATCACTGTGATAGGCAGTTGGAATATTCGGAATGTGAAGTGACATGTCGGCCGGTGGTTCCGTGAAATAGCCTTGTGCCTGATAGGTGCTGGCCAGCTCATTGACGATCGTCTGGACGTTTTCAAAAAGTCCTGCGTTCACTTCGGCGATGAAGCGTTCCTGATCCAATCGCACGATCCGCTGCACGTAGCTGAACCAAGGCACCTGCCCTATCGGATCAAGTTCGTCTGTTAGCACGGCATACAGATTGAGGAGCGCCGCCTTTGCAAAGATCTGCTGTACGTCGCTCATCGTGTCGTAGTTTGCCTGCAGGTCGCCGATGGTCGGACCATTCTTCAGATCAACATCGTTGCTTTTCACGACGATCTGCTTGAAAACGTCAAAGCGCGGAGAAGCCAGGGAATCGAATGGTGTGAACTTTGGTGTCCACTTGTCTGGAAGACGTGCAACCCGAAACAAATGCGACGGATTTGGATTGCTTCGAGGCTGGAAGAGAAATCCTGCGCCCGCATCGTATCGTGAAAAGGACGCTGTGACCTGCCACGCGGGAAAGGAATCAGGGGCCTGGACCTTAACAATCGCCGAGCCCTTAAAGTCCGGAATTACAGCGTGCGCTACTGGGACGTCTTGCTGCGTGATCTCGACGATGTCAATTGTTACCTCAGGATCGACTACGTCATGCCCATCTAGAGTTTTGGCTGACAAACTGATTTCGATCGGGTCCATGGCACCATCCTTGGGCAATCCGGACAACTTGGGAGCTGTGAACGAACCTCATCCTTCAAGATGAAATCGGCAACATCGTACCATCCAACTGCTTCATAGTGAATCAAAACCTACTCCCGTTACGCCCCGTGAATGCCGTACCCATTTTGGTTCGTCAATCCGCTTCAGCCAGATTCGGAATGATTTCTTGATGGATTAGTCGATTCTGTGCTTTCATATTTTGAGTTTGCCCAGCCGAGCCAGATCCGGGCATGCGCTCCCTCCGAGAAAGGCCAGATATGTCAACCATCACCCTGACCGACAACTCATCGGTATCCGTCAACGCGGCAGTTCTGGACACTTCTTTGATCGGCAAAACGCCTGTATCAGTGATCCACTTTCTGCGTGCGGACATCTTGGGCGCGATGAATCAAACGCTCGATCAGGTTCAAATCAACATGGTTTCGGCTGGGTTCAGCTTCCAGCCGTCCTTCACACTAGGCGGTGGTACCGCAAATTTTGAGGCGGGCGGCGGCCTCACCGGAGAAATCGACCTGTACAAACCGGCGACTTCTGGCAACTCGAGTCCACTTTTCGCTGGGGATCAATTCGGGGCATGTATAGAAATGGGCGACAGGTTTTATTTGGCTCTCGGCCTTCAGCTGGGAGTAAAAGCCGAGATGACTGGAACTGCCGGCGCGTTCTGGATTCAGCCTGACATCACATCTGTCGCTAGCGCCAAGCTTTATATTCCGTTCGCGCGGAATAATGGCAGCTATCCGACGCTCAAGAATGCGCTCTCTACACTGTGCTCATCTTTCGCGTTTCCGTCTTCAATTGAAGATGTGCGAGGGATGGGGAACGGATCGGTTCTCGCGTTCGACGCGTCGGGGAGTGTCGGGTTCAACGCAGCATTGGACCTGTTGGCGGTCGTCAATCCGACCGCAAGTCCAGGCGTTAGCAATAGCTTCGGACCAATCTCGATAAGCGCTGGTCCGTCGGTAACTGTTGGCGGAGGTTTCTCGCTTAACGGCGAGTTGGAAGTACGAATCTGGAAGAAGAGCGAATCGGTGGTTCAACTCGGCTACTACAAGAAGAGAGGCTCGACTTTCAAAGTATCGTTTGACGCGAGCGCTTCTCTGGACGTCGATCTCGGACACTATGACATCTTGGCGAAGGTTTATAGCCTCTTGGGTGATTCTGGCAAACTCGACGAAGCATGGCTCAACAAGAATGTCCCGAATTCAGTGGCACTGGAAGTGGAATCCGCGTATGAAGTCGCCGTACAGAAGAAGCTCTCGATCGCGATCGATTCTGAATGCGATACCTCCATGACGGATCAGGCCGCGTTCTCCTGGAATTTTGATCTGTCTTCCATCGACTCGGAAGGAACTAAGGCTTTCGCTGCGGCGATCAGAGGAGATCTCTCGAAATTGATGAGCGGAGACGGACTGCCGAACGGGATTTCAAAGGCAGGTAGCGTCTTCGACAAGTTACAGAAGAATGAGCATGTTCTTGCCTTCAACTTCCTTGGCTTGTTTGATCACGCGAGTGTGAATGATTCGATTGTCGAGATCTCCTCGAAGGTTTCGGAGGACGGACAGCTGATCCTGACGGATACAGCGCATTTGACGCGGTTGGCTGCAGACGCAACCCCGTTCGTAAGGTCCGACCAGTTGCAGAAAGTCTTTGCAGAAGATTGCGTGGCTACCATCGGCTACGCGGCGGGCTGTGGCACTCTCGCTCCGTCGCTCAAAGTCAACTACAGTTACTTCGATTATAAAAGCCGTGCGAAAGTCTCTGATTTACAAACGTTCATTGCAACCGCAGAGCAACTTGGAGAGACTGTCAAAGCGGATGATTGGTCCCAGATCATTCAATCAACTGCCGCCAGTCAACAGGCACATTTTCTTGCCGAACTCGTCTATGACACAAAAACGGCACGTGGGCTGTTCGTCGATCAGAACTCAATATCGCGCGCTATCGATGACTATGAACGTGTTGCGCGTGTGGCCACGTTGATCACTCCCGGCATCGGCCTAAGCGATGTATTCGCGCCATGGCTTGAAGATGATTCAAAGTGGAAGCGAATTCGCGATGCTGGCACGATGCAGAACTTCTGTTCCATCATTGGCGTCGACCTGATCTCGCCGCCACAGTGGGCCACAGTCTCCTTCACATGGACTCTGCATATTATCTTCTGGGCCGCGGCAATGCATTCGGCTGGCTGTGCATTTCAGGACCTTTCAAAGTATTTGACCTCGAATGCCGGTGCCGTTTCCTGGCAAGATCAGGGGTTTACAAAGCGCAGACAGACTTTCGCCAGCCTGATAAACACGACGATCCAAAAAGCGCCCCTTTTCCATGACGCGCTCGGCCTTTTGATCATTTTCAACGCAGCGAAACCGGCTGACACAAAAGTGACGATCAGATATGGCGGGCTGTCCAGGAGCTACAACTAGCGATCGCGAGTCGGTATCGCTGCGTTTCTTCATTCAAGCGTGCGGCCGACATTCGGTGTCGCCTATCCGACCATAATTCGATCGGTAAGGCTCTTCTAGCTAAGTACGATTGAGATTCTTAATTTCGGCATCCACCTGGTCCAGGAGAGAGCCAGGATGACCTTGGAGCTTCTTCTGCAGACTACGAAACTCCGTCAACGCGGCATCGCGGCTTCCGTTGAGTTCGAGCAGATTGGCGTGGATAAACTGCTGGTTCAGATTATCCGGGTCGGGACTTTCCTGTCCGGGATTCCCAGAGAGCCACAGGTACGTTTTCCACGCATCGTCAACCGGTAGTGCGCCCAGAGCTTCTACCAGCTCCGCATGATTCGTTACGACTGGGTCAAAGCACCAGGTCAGAATCCGGTTGCGCTGGCTTGACTCGAGCGGCTCACCGGCTTTTCTCATCTGATTGACCACTTTCATTGTTTCGGCCCTGGCGCCCGTCACTTCAAGGTGCAGGAGCCCTCCAAGCTGCAACGTTCGCACAAATGGCAATGCTCGATCTGTCGCTGTGGCTATTCGAAAATGCCCGATTGCTTCACTGAGATTACCTCCCGATTGAAGAAGCCAGTTCCCGAGCATTGCATGCGCATAGACGTTATTTGGCTCGGTTTTGAGAGCTTCACGCCAGTTTTCGAGCGCAACCGAATCGTCCTCGCGATGGGAAATCTTGTGGTTTAGAAAGTGCGCCCACCCGAGATGCGCCTGCACGTCAGCCGATCGCGTTCCCTGGACTCGGGTGAGACCCGAATCGAGTACGGAGAATATATCGTCAAGTGGGGGACCAGAAATATCACCTTCGTCCTTTCCTTCCGGCACCATGATGGAAAAGTTCTCGGTCCATAGCATCGCTGCATCGAGTTGACCATCGAGGGCGGATCGATCGAGCGGATTCTCTTTGAGAATCTCTCGGTAGGTTCCCAGTGCGGCCCTATACTGCTTCTGTTTAGTCTCGGTCTGTGCGAGGGCTATTCTAGCGGTGTATTCGGAGCTCTGACGGTGATGATTTCTGAACCAAGCAAATCCGCCGCCGATTGTACCAATGAAGCCGATCACGGCGGTGATCCCGCCGATCCAGGCCAAAATGACGCCCCAGGATCGTTTTGCGGTCACCTCGAAGTTTTGTAGCTGATTGTTCATTCGACGATATTTCCTACGTCCTTCTGTGCCCCGTTGAAATGAAGAATCGGAGAAGATGGATCTGCCACACAACGAGCACTATAGATTCGACCAACAAGGCACAGAACTGGCAAGCAGGATGCCATTGACCGCAGGCTTTCGCAAGATGTCTTTTAGCATTGCCTTCCGAGTTCTCTTCCGAAGCAAGGGGCAGCGAGGAGAATCCTTCAGTGCTTCCAGTCCGAGCCTTCACAACACGCCTGGCGTTCGGCGATTCCCGCAGAATCGATGTCTTTGTCGTCGAAAGGCAATTCTCCTGCCCGGCACTGAATTCAAGCCAGTTCCGCATTGCTGTAATGCTGAAAATCAATCACGAACCGCCAGTCATATCTTCCCTCCAGTGAAAGCATTGCGAATCCCTCTTCCGGATGCCTGCCAGCGTCTGACTACCTCATATACGATCACAGTTTGGAAGGAGACGGCGGCCCATACCAATACCGCCTCGAAAGGCAGAAGATTCCACGCGGTCACGAAGATGCCCAGCATCTGCGAATGCTGGTAATCCCACCAGCCGTAGGGCACACCCAGGGTAGCTTCCCAAAGAACGCTGATCAAAATCGTTACGAATAGGACAACAGATAGGGCGCGCCAATTGATCATCGGTCGAGCAGCAGGAAATATACCCGCGGCAGGGCCAAGAGCCGTCACCACCAAGAAGATGAAGTAGCCGGGGAATCCCGCCGGCTGATGAGGATGGAAGGCATCGTAGTAATGACGGTAGATAATGGCAGCAATGATCAAAACCAGAGCTAGAACCAACGATTCAGGGTGAAATTGAAGGAGGCGGCGAAACTCCGCACGTTCCTTGGCGTTCCCCGGCACGCTGTATGCTGCAAGCCAATACTCATCCAGCCAGATATAGAAGAGTAGTACAAAGACAAAGCCAGTGAAATAGAAGACGTACTCTTCGATGGGCACACTTCCTACCACAATGTGTTGTGGAGTCCCCAGGAATATGTGGCAGTTATCGCAGTGTCCAAGCGCGGGTGCCGGAATTCCAAGCGTGGCGAGAGGATTCGGGAATCTAAGAAACAAGTGGGCAAAAAAGAAGTCGAGAATCACTCCGACTGGGAACAGGAGACCGATGGTGCGCACGAAGGCCTTCTTTGAAATCACGACTCCATCGTTAGGAACAAGCCAGAATGTCAAAGCAAGGATGGGGACGACGAACAGCAGCAAGCTTACGGTGTACCCGTAGGGTGTGGGATTGAGAACGGAAACATCGACCATGGCTGAGACGCGAACCTGATGCAGGGTAAGAGCCGCGGGAAGAACGAGCATCGCCAGAACTACGATAACCGTCAGATAACTCGATCTCGGTAATTCTGGAGGACGGTGACTTTGCATTTCATTCTCCGAATCTGACTGAGCTATCTGATTCAGCGAGACTATAGCGATTGGCCGAGCACCGTTCAAGTGTGTCGCCGGCTGTCGCCACTCAATCCTTCGTATTTCCGGCCACTTTTGGCGGGGGAATCGAATCCTGGAGCTTATTATCAAAATTCCGGAATGGATAAGGTAGGACCCGTGATGGAGGAAGCGATTGAAATTCACGAGGGACTTAGCGGCATCCCGTCCCGCCGCCTACGGCGATAAGCTACACATTTCCAGACGTCGCAAATCGGTGGAATCGAAGAACGCCCGTAGACTGTTCGGAAAAGCAGCCATGCCGCCCAGAAGACTGAGATTAAGCGCAATCTGGAGGTCGTCTTTCAGGACTGCAGCCCAAATGCTCCATCGCCAAAATAGCATAGTTCGATGCGTTCACACGTGTTTTCACGTGTTCAGATTGGACCCAACCATCGATAGCCTTCATAGGGTCTCAGAAAACAGCGAATTCTCCGCGCCAGTTTGGGAATCGTATTGAATATATGACAGTTCAGCATTCGGCCCGTTGAGTTTCATCAGTACATATCCGTGCCGATAAAACCCAGATGGGTCGCTGGAGAGTCGCACGTCCTCCAGAGGTATCCCGGCATTTGGATTGCCATAAGGTGATGCGGTATTCGACACGGGAAAAGCTCCATGTCCGATGCACCTGCCCAGAACTCCCGAGTATCGTTTGTAGATCACCATGTTGTGCTCGTGGCCCCACAGCCACGCCGCAAGATGAGGCAGAAGGTCCTTAACTTGAGGGAACATCTTTTGGTTCACCGAGTTGCCACCGATCTCTTCAAAAGCGCTAAACAGCTGATGATGGGAAAGCAAAATTGATTTTCGCGGACCGGCGTTGTTGACCTTGTCTCTTATCCATGCGATCTCCTGATCGTCTACCCAAGTGGCATCCTGAACTGTCACCGGGCTGGAATCGTGGAAGGACGTATCCATAGCGATGAACTGCCAGTTCGAGTTGCGAAGGCAGAAGTAGCTCGCCGGCTGACCCAACATGTCGATGACGGTATAGTAAGGGCCACCTCCTGAATACATATCGTGATTCCCTGGAAGGTGAAACGTGGCGGGCTTGGATTTCAAGTCCGTGAGTTTTTCTCCCCAATTCACCTTTGGAATGCCTAGGACTGACTGCCAGATCGCGTAGAAATAGTTTTGAACTTCAAACTGAGTTCCGGAGTAGTAGACATCCCCCAAATGAATGACGACATCTGGCGAGTGGCTTGCGACACGTTTGAGTAGCGCCTTAGCTGAGTCTTGCCCCGTGCCCCAATCTGCAATCAGAACTACGGTGGCATTATCCGGTAGACGATCGTTAATAACGAAGTCCTGGAGATTGGCATAGCGGCGATAGGGAATTTGCTCAGAATTGATGCGGCTTTGAATATAGTTCGCCATCACCTCACCCCACTTCGGATCACATTGTCCAAATGGAGTATCGAGCTGAGCGTGAAGCGCTGTCACCTCACTGTAATCACCAGTGAGGTGAGCCTTGATCGCAGCTTCTGCCAAGTGATAGGCGGTTGTGGCACAGAACTTTAGAGTATCCGCCACTCCTGCAGCGGCTGTTGAGGGCGGTCCGATTCTAACGACTGGAGTTGATGCATCGATCAACGACGCCATCTCGTTCCCAAACTGAATCGTTGTATCTGCCTGCTGCGGTCGTGGCAAATTGCGCATGCCGCCTTCAGGACCGAATGCTGCGGCGGGAGAGCCCCCGCTTCGTTTGGCTGTCGCTTGATCGATGGCGGACTGCCAGAGGGAGGCATTACGGCCACGGAACTGCACCATCTCGTACTGTTCCACTTGTTGACACTCCTAATTGTCTTGCCTGAGGCTCTCTTGCATCGCGAATCATGCAAGGCACACGGACTTTACTCTTCAAGTTCGATTTGGCGCTGAAAATTTGACTTTAGCATCTCACCAAGGGGAAGATGCCTTTTGTGTTCCCGGTGTATATAAACCTTACTCGGAACGGAGTCAAGCCAAATTGCGACCCGACAAAGAACAAGCTTAGTCAATTTCTTCGGAGAACCCGAACATGCCAGATCAGAACAAAGGCGAGCCACCTAACACTCCTGAACCGGCTCCTCCCGGGCAAGAAAAGAATCCGCCGGCAGGAACCGGCGGCGGAACGGGTCCTGCGGGAAAGGTGCGCCCCATTCGGCGCTTGGGAACGGGACCGGCTCTGGCGGATTTCGCAGCACCTCCAGGCTTGAATGAAGAAGAAAGCAGGGTTCGGTGGGGGCTACCGGCCGAAGATGACAAGCCTGGATGGTACATGGTCGAGTTGAACCTTGAACATAGCGCGGGAATTCCAGCAGCGGCCGAGCGGTTTGCAGAGCTCTTCAAAAAGGTCGTTCCATCCGAGCAGCTCGAGCACTTTCCTCCTACGGCACTCACGAAGACGTATATCCGTTGCTGGATGAGCGTTCTGCAGTGGCGCTCCCTGATCCAACTGGATCGCGAAAGCTCAAAATCGCATCGTGCAATCTACAAGATCTGGCCAGATTTCCCTGTTAAACCTCTAATCGACAGATCCATTGCCACGATCAAGGCTGACGCGGCGGGGCGAACGTATGCGGCTACTGGGGACGGAATTTGCTGGGCGGTGATCGATTCTGGTATCGATTCGACGCATCCTCACTTTGGACACGCATCAATCAACCCTCAGGTATGCGCTGTGACGCATCCTTCGGTAATCGAACTGCATCGCGATTTCACCAGGCCTGGCGAACCGAATTCAGCGTCCGCGCTTACAGACAAATTCGGTCACGGAACCCATGTCGCAGGGATTATCGCAGGAGGATTGATTGGCGTTTCGTCGAAAACAATAGAGGTCTACGAAAACGTCTTTGACTCGACTTCTGACGACTCCGCTGGAGGAACAGTGCAAACTCTTCAGAAAAGGACTGTTCCCGACTTCTCGGCCCTCCATGGCATCGCACCGCAATGCAAACTCGTGAGCCTGAAGGTTCTCGATGATGACGGAAACGGAAGGGCCAGTGATGTGATCCGCGCTCTAGCATACATCCGCGAGAGCGTGAATGGTGACCCTAAGCTACTTCGAATTCATGGTGTCAACCTGAGCATCGGCTATGAATTCGACGCTGAGATGTTTGCTTGTGGACAGAGTCCCCTTTGCCTGGAGGTGGATCGATTGGTGAAAAGCGGAGTGGTCGTTGTAGTGGCCGCCGGCAACACCGGATACGGTACTCTTCCCGCAAAGCAGAGACAGACCTCCGTGGTATTTGCTAACACAATCAATGATCCGGGTAATTCCGAATTTGCTATCACTGTTGGTGCAACTCATCGCGACGCTCCACATATGTACGGGGTATCCTATTTCTCTTCAAAAGGGCCAACCGGCGACGGCAGAATTAAGCCCGATCTGGTTGCGCCGGGCGAACGCATAACATCATGCGCAGCAGGCAAGTATCTCGTCAGCAATGGGGGCGAAATCCCGGATCAGCCGGCGGCATATGTCGACGATTCGGGAACCAGTATGGCGGCCCCTCATGTTTCTGGAGCAATCGCGGCCTTTCTTTCTATTCGACGGGAATTCATCCTGCGTCCGGAGGCGATCAAACAGATTTTCATGGACAGCGCGACTTCGCTCAAGCGCGAGAAATACTTCGAAGGGAGTGGACTGATAGACCTGATGCGGGCTATCCAGTCTGTCTAACACAATGCGAAGAGAAGCCTTTACGTTCGCGGAATTTGTGCGTTCTGATTTGGCTGCAGAGGCCTTCCCCTGTCGGTTAGGGAAAGATGATACTGGTTCTGAAAATCGATCGGACTGCGCCCGGATCGGATTTGTATTTCTGTAGATTGTTTGCCCGACCTGCGCTAGACTCTCTTACCATCTTGTGTAGCAAGGGTGTGCCGTGCCGGAAACGCTCACCGAGCAGATCGTCCCTTTTGAAGCTGGCGACGGGTTCGCGTGCAACCTTGTCCACGTGCGGGGTGCTAACCCGCCAACCAAAGGCCCCGTCTTACTAATTCACGGAGCCGGCGTGCGGGCCAACCTGTTCCGGGCTCCGGTGGACGAGACCATCGTCGACCATCTTATTGAGCGCGGCTACGACGTATGGCTCGAGAACTGGCGTGCCAGTATTGATCTGCAACCAAATACCTGGAATCTGGACAAGGCAGCTGTCTTCGACCACCCGCGTGCGGTCAAGAGAATTGTTGAAGAAACCGGCTGGGGTCAGATTAAGGCGGTCATTCATTGCCAAGGGTCCACCAGTTTCATGATGTCTTCTGTGGCTGGCCTCATCCCGGAGGTCACAACGATCGTAAGCAATGCCGTTTCGCTTCATCCGATGGTTCCGGAATTTAGCCGCTTCAAGATCACCAAGCTTCTTCCGATGCTAAAGGGCCAAGTGGAATATCTCAATCCCCAGTGGGGTCTCCACGCACCTTCCGTGATTTCAAAGATCGTCGCCGCCATGGTCGCTGTGGCCCACCACGAATGCAATAATGCCGTCTGCAAGGGAGTTAGCTTCACCTATGGTACCGGGTTTCCAGCCCTATGGAGTCATGAGAATCTCAACGACGCGACCCATGAGTGGATCAAACAAGAGTTCGCGCAATGTCCCATTACCTTTTTTGAGCAGATGGCCCAATGCATCGAGGCGGGACATCTGGTCTCAGTTGATGGAATGCCAGAGTTGCCGGCGAACTTTATTGCCAGGGAGCCGGAGACCGCAGCTCGGTTTGCCTTCTTCGCAGGCGTGAACAACCACTGCTTTCTCGCCGAAAGCCAGCAACGTACCTTTGATTTTTTCAACTCCTGGCGAAAGGGGTTTCATTCGCTTCACATGATCCCCAACTATGGCCACCTGGATATCTTTTTCGGAAAGAACGCCGCGAAAGAAGTCTTTCCGCTTATCAGCGAAGAGCTGGATCGAACCGATTAGTCGGCGTGGCGCCCAGATAAGCCCGACGTCATCCGGATATTCGGAGGCGAAAGGGCGAGCAAACGCGTCCTTCGCGAGCCCCGACCTGAAACGAATCACGCGGTATCCGCACTACTAGAGAGATCTCCGGAGGGCGCTATGGCACAACCCGCGCGGCTTCAACAGCAGGCCGGTCGCTGGGCCTTGGTTGACGGTATTCCCTTCCGGCTGCCCGTCTACTGCCACAATTCCCCAGCGCTGTTCGCGGTTTTCTCCATTGACGCTCACAAAGCTCGCAAACTGATTCCGGGCAACGAAATTTATCCCCTCCGCCTGTGGAACCGGGGACTGCTCGTCGTTAGCGTCATCGATTATCTCGATACCAACATCGGCCGCTATGTCGAGTTTTCGATCGCAATCGCGTGCACCCACGGGTCCCGCCCGGCGCCCCGTTTGCTTCCCGGGTTATTCATGAGCTATTACGGCACCGGCCAATGGGTGTTCGATCTGCCGGTTAGTTCGGAAGTCTCTGTCAAAGGAGGCAAGGGCATTTGGGGCATGCCCAAGCATCAGGCAAACCTTAACTACGTCATCGGCGAGGATGTGGTCAGCAGTCAGTACGATCAGGACGGAATGTTCGCGTTGAAGATCGAAGTGCGGCGTCCGAAGAGTTGTTGGCTGCCGGTGCGCATGCGTGGTGTTAACTACACGGCCTTCCGCGGCATGCTCTTCAAGTCAGCCGTCTTTTTTCACGGCAAGCTCGGATTTCACTTGTTTAAGAAGGGATCGGCGACGCTCACCATCGGTAATCATCCACGGGTGCAGGCACTGAAAGAACTCGATATTTGTCCCGACCCAATCATGGCTGCGTTTCTGCCGCAGGCAAACGGCGTACTCGACGATCACACCGAGTCGTGGTTCCTGAGCGAAACCTCCATCCCGACTACGCCGCCAGAAGGAATGGAGGCCGTTGTCAATTTGAGTCAAAGCCAAGAGTGGCTCGCGCCACCCGTGCCAGTCCAGGATGATGCGCGTGTCCCTCAAGAACTCGCGCGGCAATGAGCAACATAAGAAAATGCTCCTTGTGCCAAACGAGGAAATCGAGGTCTTCACGATGAAAATCGAAAAGACACTTTACTGGATACTTGTTCTTATCTCCGTCACAACTATCATCTCGGGCATTGTGCAAATGTTCATACCGGCATTCATCCTAGGCCTAATCTCGGCCGAAACTGCCGCCACCACACGGCAATGCTTTCCAACCGTTGGCATGTTTATGTTCTTCTTTGGCGGTTTGCGGCTCCACATTCTGCTCTCCCACCAGATGGTCTTGCTTGTCTTCCTGTCGGCCTGCTGCAGAAGATCGGCGCGCGCATCCGGCTCGCCTCCAGTCTCTCTCGCTCGCCGCTGCCCGCTGCCCAAAGGAGCGTGACGTGAGTCCTTCCCGGCGTTCCCTCATCCTGGCGGGCGGCGGCATGCGTGTGGCTTACCAGGCTGGCGTCATCAAGGCACTCGCAGAAGCAGGCATCGCATTCGACCATATCGATGGAGCCTCGGGTGGCACCATCAATCTCGCCATGCTTCTCTCCGGCCTCACACCTGACGAGATGATCGCGCGCTGGGTATCACTTGACGTGCACAGATTCGTCTCGCTCATGCCGTTTGCGAAATCCGCTTCGACGCAGGGCCTGGAAGCAGTGGGAGACGCGCGCGGGCTTCTGGAATACGTCTTTCCGCATCTCGGCATCGATATTGCAAGAGTTCGCGCTTGCACGATCCCGGTCGGCACATTCAACGTTTGTAATTTCACCCGCAAAACCGCCGAGGCCATTCCCAACGCGCAGATGACGATGGACCACCTCATCGCCTGCGTTTCGCTGCCCATTTTCATGCCGGCGGTTCCGATCAACGGCACCCTCTACCTCGACGCCGTGTGGATTCGCGACGCCAACCCTCTCGAAGCCGTCCATCGTGGCTCCGATGAACTCTGGATTGTCTGGTGCATAGGCAACACTGACGAATACCATAACGGCGTATTCCGCCAATACGTCCACATGATCGAGATCGCCGCAAATGGCGCGCTCTTTAAGGACTTCGAGCAGATCAACGACATCAACTCCCGCATTGTCGGGGGTGAAAACGTGTACGGTCACACTACGCCCATCCGCCTTCACCTGGTACGTCCCAAACACCCGCTCCCGCTTGATCCCGATTTCTACTTGGGCAAGATTGACGCGCGCTCGCTTATCGATCAGGGATACGCCGACGCTCACCTTTACCTTCAGTCCCGCACAGAAGCGGGCTTACTCTTCACTCCCGAGGTCACACAAATGGCAAACGAAGCACCTGGATTCACGTTCCGCGAAAAGATGTCCGGCGGATTTGCGCTCGGCGAAACCGATCCCGAAGCAGGCGAGAAGCTCGGCAAATCCGATGGCAATATCTTTACCATGCATGGCACCATTAACATTGACGATCTGGACCAGTTTATGTCCGATCCCGGCCACGCCGGGTCAATCACCGGCACCATCGATTTTGCTCCGTTAGGCCTGAGCCTCCCTTCAACGAAAGGGGTTTTTAATTTGTTCTCTCCTACTGACGACCCCAAGATGAAGTACATGGTCTACGAATTGGGGTTCAACGCCACCGACGGCAAGCCTTATTACATGGCCGGCCGCAAGGAAGTGAAAGATGCCCCGATGACGGATATGTGGAAAGCCACGACCACGTTATACACTCAGCTCCATCAAGGGTCAGACAAGACCGGTCCAATCATCGGCGCGGGCGTTTTGACGCTGGGAGTCGCCGACCTGCTGGCCATGATTCCAACCATGCACGCGACCAACACGACTTCACCTGCGCAGGCCGCCGAGATCCTTGCAAAATTCGGAAAGTTTTTCCTTGGGGAGATTTGGAGTACCTATGTGCAGAAGGCCGGTGCGTGAACATGGACTTTGACGTTATCGTGATCGGGAGCGGATTCGGCGGGGCCATCAGTGCTTGCCGCTTGGCTGAAGCAGGCTACAGGGTTCTGATCCTCGAGCGCGGTCGCCGCTGGGATAAGACCAACTATCCGCGACAACCTGAAGATCAGTGGCTGTGGAATTATGAGCACCCGGAGTTGGAACAGGGGTGGCTCGATTTCCGCGTTTTCCCGCACATGTCCATCGCTCAAGGTGCTGCAGTGGGCGGCGGCTCGCTCATTTACGCCAACATTTCATGCGAAGCTCCACAAGCCGTGTTTCAGGTCGGCTGGCCCAAGGAAATAACCTACGCGGAACTCAAGCCCTACTATGATTCGGTCGCGAAGTTCATGAACGTGCAGAAGGTCCCGGATAACCAGTGGACCAACCGCATGAAGCTCATGAAGGAAGCTGCTGACAAGACGGGCGCCGGAGCGCGATTCAAGCAACTCGAACTGGCAGTATCGTTCGATCCAGGCTTCACCTACGATCAGCCCAATCCGTTCAACGTTGTCAACAGCAAGAGATTCACCAACGCGCAAGGTGTCGAACAGGGAACCTGCGTGCATCTGGGAAACTGCGACATCGGCTGCGATGCTGACGCCAAGAACACGCTCGATCGCAACTACATTCCCTGGGCAGAGAAGCACGGTGCCGAAGTGCGGCCTCTGCACCTGGTCAAGGACGTTCAGCCGACGGACGGTGGCTACAAAGTCTCATTCGATCGTCTCGACGGAGGGCAGCGCATCGCGGGCAGCCAGACGGCGCGCATTGTCATCATCGCCGCAGGCTCGCTCGGGTCGACTGAACTCCTCCTGCGCTGCCGCGAAATCCAGGGAACGCTGCCTAACGTCAGCCCATTTCTCGGCCGCAACTGGAGTTCCAACGGTGACTTTCTAACGCCCGCTTTCTACGATGGCCGCGCAGTCAACCCCTCGCAGGGGCCTACGATCACCTGCGCCATCGATTTCCTCGACCGCAGCTTCAACGGTCAGAGCTTCTGGATTGAAGACGGCGGTTTGCCCAATCTCCTTGTCGACTACCTGAGGCGAATTGACGCAACGCCCAGCAAGAACGAAACAGCCATGCTGCTGCTTGACTCTTTTCGTCACTTTCTGCAGAACGACGCGGCCTTTCAGAATGTAATGCCGTGGTTCGCGCAAGGCGTGGATGCCGCCAACGGTACGCTGTCAATCCATCACTCACTGCTCACGCGGGAGCCCTGTCTGAATCTCGCCTGGGACATTGGCAAGTCGAAACAGGTCATAGACGCCATTGTATCCATGCACTTGAAACTGGCTGCAGCCACCGGCGGCCATCCCGTCGTTCCCCCAACATGGTCGCTACTTCACGCGCTGGTCACTCCACATCCGCTCGGAGGGTGCGGCATGGGTGACACCTCACTCAACGGTGTCGTGAACCATACCGGCGAAGTGTTCAACTACAAAAACCTATACGTAATCGATGGCGCGATTGTGCCGGAAGCTCTGGGCGTAAACCCATCACGGACGATCGGAGCCCTGGCGGAGCGCTGCGCGTCCATTATTCGCACGGAAAGCCGGTAAATGAGCATGTGACCTGACCTGCTTCATATTGGGTTTTGAGGCTTTCGTTCTCAGATCACTTCATTGAATTGAGCCCTGGTTCGAGTCATGAGAAGAGCAGAGTGCTAAGTTCGGGAAACTGTGACGTGATCAGCGTCAATGACGGCACTCCAATAATCGACGCCGACTGGAAAAGCAAGTCGAAATCCGAGCTTTCCCACCTCCGTTTCCGTCGTCCGCCTGAGAATCTCATCGCGGTGTATTTGGGAATCGATCCGGCTCACAAACAATGCCATGAAGATCCGGAGGCAGGTCAGTCCAATCACAATCGAGTGATGATTCAGGAAGGGATAGTCAGTGAGTGACCAGAGGTGCAGGATATACATGGCCGTTGCGGTAAAGGATGCGATTCGCACCTGCAGAAGCACCATTTCTGGGTCGTCTTCCTTCCGGCTCACGATGATGCCGAACTTCGCCCCCATGAACCTGCTCGACGAGCTTGTCCCATCCAACGGTTCAAAGATGGAACGGTCGAGGTTGTGATTCCCGCCCAGCGTAGGACTTCAGATGGGTGACGTAGGTGCAAACTAGCCCGATATCCTAATCGATCTAAGCGGTCTTCCAAGCCCGGCCCCAAAGCCCGCGGAGCCGAGCTGAGTAGAGGACATGTGGTCGGTTACGAAGGGAAAACATCAAACCGTGCATAGAATGGCTCGGCCTAACGCGCCCGTCATTTGATCTTGCGCGTCCAGAGCAACATCGCGGCTCAATTTTGGCAAAACTCGCAAATGATCAGCGAAATCCCAGGCGAGATTGCGCGCCTCGCAGATATTCCAAAACGCAAGGAGTTGTCCGATCCTCCCTGTGTCCTGTGCAATAAGGCCGAGAGTGTCGGTCGCAAGCGTGGAGAGAGTGGTTGGCATGAGCGAATTCAGTAAATTGTTTACAGAAATGTAATCGGTGTGCTCCGGGCCATCTGGATCGGGAACGACATTCATTTGCTGATCTGTAGCGAGCAGGGCAAGAGCCAGATCATGGTTTATGTGCGCGTTCATGCCCGCCAGCGCAAATTGAATGCGATCGATCCGAGGCTCATAGCGAGCTTCAAAAAGGGGCCTCCATGAGGACGGGGATTCCTTCGCATTTAGGTAGTCCTCCACGGCGGCGAAATATAACCCTGCGAATATAACATCAAGGCGCAGAAGCCAATCCGGACTCTTCCAGCCGCCTTCTGGAGGGCGTTGATCGACCTGTAGAGTGACCAAAAGATAGAGCCAGTTGAACCACTTGAGACCATCTTCAGATGGGAGCAATCTATCAATCGCCTGCATCTTCGAGATCACGTCCTTGATCGTTTCAGGGCGTGGCTCACCTACAATCAGTGAGAGCTCAACGTCTGGGGGCGACATAGGCATCGAATACTCCGTATGAGAACCTGAACCAAGGTTAACAATCAAATTGAAACTCGCCCTGCTTGCTGCTCGATTTTGAGTATGAAGAACTCCGCCGGTTTGAGCGGAGCCAAACCAACGGTTCGATTGACATCGTTTTTGTTTGTTGTGTCCTGATCGCACCTTACGAGGCAGGCATCCTTCGCCGGCACGCGCCTTGAAATTCGCTATGAGGATCATATGCGTCCTCACTGGCGATACCAGTCAAGGTTTAATTCTCTAACACTTTTCCCTTGCATTTGAACCAAGTTGCGCTATTGTTCTGAAATTACGACTCAGCTTTCGCTCCCAATGCGCAACTGATTTCATGTTATCCAGGAACCGAAGCTTCAGAAGGAGAACTTGAATGGCCCCTTCCAAAATTCCCGGCGCGCACACAATCCAGTATTATGGCTGGCTTCCGGACATTCCAGACCAGCGCGATTTTCTTTATGCCGCTCCCACTCCAATACAGAGAAATATCCCACCCAAAATGGATCTTTCTCCCCGGTGCCCTCCAATTTACGATCAGGGGCAGCTGGGCAGCTGCACTGCCAATGCGATCGCCGCTGCGATTGAGTTCGATCAGAAGAAGAAGTTTGTGCCCTCTCGGCTGTTTATCTACTACAACGAACGGGATATGGAAGGAACAATTGATAGCGATTCAGGCGCTCAGATTCGAGATGGGATAAAGAGCGTTGCGACGGAAGGCGCACCGCCGGAGCGGTTGTGGCCATACGACATCAGTATGTTCAGACAAAAACCGCCTGATTCGGCTTTCAGTGCAGCAAAGGCTGATCTGGTTGTCCTATACCAACGCCTGATCCAGGATCTCGATACAATGCGCGGTTGTATTGCCTCCGGATTTCCGTTTGTGTTTGGGTTTACGGTCTATCAATCGTTCGAAAGTGCAGCCGTTGCCAAAAGCGGCCAACTCGGAATGCCGAGGTTCGACGAGAAACGGATTGGAGGTCACGCCGTGATGGCCGTCGGCTATGACGATTCCAAGCGCACCTTTTTGATTCGAAATTCTTGGGGAACAGACTGGGGGAAAAAAGGATATTTCACGATTCCTTACTCGTATCTCACCTCTCCTAAGCTCGCGTCCGACTTCTGGACCATTCGAACTGTCGAGGAGGGTGCAAGCGCTCCAAAACCCCGGGGGCGAAAGGGTCTAAAAGCAAGACGGCGCAAGAAATAGGATGGCATAACCCGAGGATAGAACGCGAAATCAATACAGAAGTGCCCCGGGACTTCTTCGCCGAGCCGGCTCCGACGGCCCCGGGAATTCGCTTCCATTCATCAGGAAGGCTCATACGTTGAGAGAGGAGTCTCATCCATCCGGCACTTACTCCCCAATGCTTCAACGCCTAACGCCGCTGAGCCTCAATCTTGTGACAGGATCACAGCAGTGTAAGGACCGATGCCGATGCTGGCGTTAACGGGCATCCCGTGCATACCGAGCCCCTCCGCAACAGCGTTCAAGCTCGGCCAGTCTCCGAAGAACTCGTCGTAGACGCTTGCATCCGAATTGAACCGGACGCGCCATTGACCGCTTCTCGGAAAACCAATTTGATAAGCGTTGTATGCCCGATTTGAGAAGTTAAATAAGATCACCACGTCATCTCCGGAACCGCCGGCATCCCAGCGATGCATGCTAATCAGCTTGTCAACATTGTTGACGTGAAAGACATTGACATTTTGGCCGCGCAGTCCGCGGGTATTGTTGAACCAATTCCTCCGCAAGTGGATTAAATCGCGATAGAGTTTCGTGATCCCATCAAAACGCCAGGCGTTTGTCCAATCCAACATCTTGTCATCGTCGAACCACCCAGCAGCCAGGAATTCTTGGCCCATAAAAAGCATAGGGACTCCAGGTGCGGTCATTGCGACAGCTGCACCTAATGTCGACCGCTTCTTTGCCCACCAACTCCAAGCATTGCCCGGCGAAATCATTTCAGGCAGGCGTTGCGATCCATTGGAATCAGCATCGTGCGACTCCGTGAAGATAACGCGCTCGAAGGCACCATTGTTGAATCGCTGCGAGAGCATCGAGCTGATCGCGTACATGTCACGCGAGTTGTCATCCGGTGTAATGAGACAGCTGCGGAGAGTATTAACGAACCCAGCCCCCCATTGCGCGCTGAAGCCTGCGCCACCAATTCCCTGAGCTTTTGTGATCCAATCGTTGTCTTTCATGTCTTCGGCAATCGAAATCTTCCAAGGTTGCGCATTTTGTATTTCGGAATTGATCCACTGACAAAGGCTCCAACCTTCAGGGATGTCATCGCCCGGGTCGTTGTTCTGATCTTTGACGTTGCGTATAGATCCGACGGAATCCCATCGAATACCATCGGCAAATCTCTGTTGGAGCCAGCGAAGGGCATTGTCGCGCAGGTATTGCCGGACTTCACCCCGTCCGTAGTCAAATCGTGTGTCACCCCAGTCGGTTCTACTTCGCCAATCGTTGTAGAAGTAGATTCCGCCTTTGCCGTTTTGAGACCAGCCGTCAAATTGCCACATATCTCCTGCGGAGTCGCCGAGGTGGTTGTAAACCACATCTACGATAACTGCGATACCGCGCTGGTGAGCCGCGTTAACGAAACCGCGGAAGCCATCCGGGCCTCCAAACTCATCCTCGATCGCAAAGATGTATGCAGGGTTATAGCCGGCGGAGATGTCGCCGGTAAACTCACCGAGCGGCATCAGTTCGATCGCGTTAACTCCCAAGTCGCGAAGGTAATCGAGCTTCGATTCAGCTGAGGCGAAAGATCCTATGTAAGCTCCGTCGCTTGTCTTGATGGTGTTGCCACCAGCATCCTCGACTGAACCATCTCCGGGGAGAAATGTCCTGATATGCATCTCGTAAATGACAAGCTCATTCCATGCTGGGGTAGAGTAATCGGGCGCTGCATAACCCGTTGCCGGTATCTCGATCACGCCGTTCAAATTGCCAGCGTTATGTATGATCTGCGTGACGTACGGGTCCATTCGCCAGGTAGAACCAGCAGGAGTGCCGAGGACGAACTTGTACTGATCGCCGGCTCTGGCTCCCTCAACATCCGCAGACCAGAACCCATTCCCCTCCGACACGAGCGGGTTCGCAGTTAAGGACCAGCAGTTGAATGTTCCCGCAACGCCAACTGAGCTCGCAAAGGGTGCCCAAACTCGGAACGTTACTCCGGAAGTTGAGGAATCACTATATGGGTTAGCTCCCATGAATGGACGACTCGATGGACGAATGGAAGGAGAGAGCGAAGAGGGGGGCATTTGGATCCTCCATTTTGAACTCAACAGTCCGAAGTCGACTTCTTTCTATGGTCGTTCAGCAGCCAGCTGCTCCGTCGAAACACAGCGGGCACCACCTTGGTTTATGCGCTTCTGCCGCCGATCCAGGTCGGACGGAAGGTCTTCGATCTTTGGACTCGCTAATGGAACACGCAAGAAGTGAGAGTGTGAATAGACAGTCGCGTTGAAGAGGTCAAGCCGACACGCGGGAGCGAATCATAAAACTGATCCTGGGACCGAATCCCACTAAACACAAGGTCCCCGCTATGCAGGGAAGACCTCCGCGGAAACCTCTAACCGAGTTTCTGCCGTGTATCTGGCAGCTGGTAATTCATCTCAGGGTGAATCGACCATTCTGGTAAATTCTTAAGCTTTTCTCGCAGAGCCGATTCGTCTCCATCTACAAGGAGCATTTTGGGGGATTCATCGAGGACCTTGAGGCCAGGCGTCGATCGAATCGTGTCCAAGTGTTCACCTGGAACGTCAGACGAACCGAGGTATCGGAGGACATAACGAGTCATAATCCACAAGGGGTTCTCACTAAGCTGAGATCATCCCTTTCCCTTCATATACTGCACCAAAACCCAAGACCTTCGTTGCCGCGGCAATCGCCAAAACCATCGCTGCAGCGCGATTTTGATCTCGCGCCATGGCCAAAATCTGAGGTTTGGCAGCGATTAAGCGGGCCGCTGCACCTGTTTCTGCCGGGGTAGCCATCGAGGTACCGCTCATTACGCCAAATCCACTTGGCACAGTTGATATTACGCCAACTCCCGGACCCGTCAGATCTGTTTCCGGACCGATATTCGAAAAGTCAGCGATAAAATCTTTCCGATCCTTTCCGTGCGGAGCCGCGACACTCCCGGCAGGTTCAGTGCCTTTGGGAAAAGTCCCAATTCTTCCCATGGCGGAAACAGCCTGACACATGCTATTTGCAGCTGGGAAGCTTACCGGTTGACGGCTGTCGTTTCCGTTGGCTGCGAAGACCACTACACCAGCATCGTGCGCGGCTGTGAGAGCTTCAGCCGTGAGCGTGTCGGGATCACCACCCCCTAAGCTCATGTTCAGCAAATCGCATTTGTCTGCAACAGCCGCGTCTATCGCTTTCGCGATAGCAAAATTGGAGGATTGGTTAGCCCCCTTGCCGAACACTCTATAGCTGCGGAGCGCGACGCCCGGCGCAATTCCTCGGATTCCAGTTGGAGGAGTGCCTCGAGATGCGATGATACCGGCCACATGTGTACCATGACCCTCAGTGCCATTATCACCATAGTCTTTCGGATTCTCCCCTTGAACGGTGTTCTGCCCACCCTGAACTACGAGTCCAGGATGATTCAGAGCGATGCCGGAGTCAATGACACCCACGGTCAAACCATGGCCCAAAGATAACTCAGAGCCAGGGTAAAAGTAGCGAACGCAATCAACATACGTCAGGTCAATTCCGAGGACCCGTTGCATCGTGCCGTTCTTGAGAGTGATGTTCTCCTGCAGCGCCGGCCAATACCCGAAGTCTGGGTACACATAGAGGCGTTCGATCCTTTTGCTGCTTGCGCCCAAGCCAAGGGAAACCTGACCGCGAGAATTCGTTGTTCCTTGGGCTCCTGCTCTGGATGCAAAATCGGTGAATGCCACGACCATCGCATGAGCGACAGGTTTGTTGTCCTTTGACGACACAATTGTGATCGTAATTGTGCTTGTTTTGGTTTTTGCCGTCGCCTTTGCGCCGGTCGCCGCAAAGCCAGGTCGTTGCTCTACTTGGTATCGCATAACAGCCGGTTCAAAATACACAACCGGGAGTATCCGGACAGATGGATGTGCGGCCCTGAGCGCCGCTAACTCTTCAGGAGCGCATTCAATGAGCTTGGCCTTGTTTTCACCAATCGAATCCACAACTTTAACCGAGAGCGGCCCTCCAACCGTCGAGATTCGATGCAATTGCTGAGGAGATGACGCACTTGCATGGAGCGATTGGAAGAACTGCACCTGCTTCGGATTTGACTCAGATGCAACGAGTCCATCCGCGGGTACAAGAACATACTGCATTTTCTTCGATGGCACAGGAACACCTCGTTTCGGAATTCGGTAGATTTCGAATTCACTTTTCGGCAGCAATGAGCGCCCAGCATACGATGGCGCTACAGACAGTGCTCCACCGGCCGAATGCCTTATAGATCTGCGCGGCCAGCTGTGCTTGCTGACTATCCGTGCCCTCGGCCTTGATCTGAGGATCTGACACATTGCGTACCGCGACCCAACGAGGTGCCGCATTCCCCATCTGAGCTGTTACCAATCCGAGAACAGCATCTCCCATTTCAGAAACTGCGCCCAAACCCTGCAATTTATAACGATCGTTCGACGTGTCGAATCCGAAGAAATCGGTCGTTACGACAGAAGTGGAGGGGCCAGAACTCCGCACAATTCTCGGGGCTCGGGTATTAGTCTTTGGCAGCTGTCCTGCATTCGCCTTAAATAGCTTTTTAGCTGTGACCAGGTATCCGGCATTTGGCGATGCTGAATCGGTGAATGACTGATCGTGAAATGGCTCTCTCTTTAGCCATTTCGTGCAGTCGAATCGGACAATTCGGCTGACAACTACGTCACCTACCTCATACTCCTTCCCAATACCGCCCGCAGTACCGGTGGTTATGACCAATTTGGGTCGGACTTCCGAGATGATCTGCTTCCACACATCGGCATTGGGAAGAGACGCGTTGCCGCTTGGTAATTTCTTGTTGGTGTCCTGCGACAGGTGCGATTCAGATTTGAATATGACAGCCTTCGTAGATCCAATTGTTGTTGTCCAATACGCCCCAAGGCGTTTGGACTTTACAGCGGGAGAACCCTTGCTCATCGTTTTAGCTAGCTTTGCGAAATTGTGAGTGTACGGGACGTAGTCGTTTCGAGAGTCTTTTCCCGGTGTCAACACTCGGCTTAATGCGTGGCCCTCATCGACCGTCCAAGTCACTACCAGGACATCCGCCTTCGGCAAAGGGTTCCCACTGCGCCCCCTGGGCTTTGGTCCTATCTTTGGCGCAAGCCCTCTTGGCCACGGAATATCCGTGAATCGAGACAGACCTGTCGCTGTGGAGAAGGCGAAGAATGCTGCTCCTTCCGGACCTTCGGAATCGAAGTCAATTATTTCCCTCTGCAGGTCTTCATTACTGGCACCGGCAACAGCGGCTCCCGGAACTGCAAAGCTGCTTTCGGGTGCAGGAGTGGCAATTGGATCGAATCCGAGGTTCTGAATTGCCCATTTCCGATCAACAACCATTTTCGTAACCTCCTATTCGCGAACCCTCGGTCAACGTGGTTTGGCACTTTCACTTTCGAGCCTTGAACTTACTTCGTTCCTCCAGACCCCTCGTGACCGTGCAGGGTCGAGCAACAACTTGGCAATTTGCTTTCAAGATCGGGCAAAGATCGAAAACACTGGCGCGTTGGTCCCGAGCCAAGGTGATTGAATATTCGATAGTGCCCACAGTATCCAAATCGTTTCAACAAAAATCGGCTTGTGATCCAGTTCCATCTTGTCTTGGTCTAGAGATGCGATCGCATCACCCGATCCGCTCGACACTCATGGGCATTCTGGACGAGTTGAACCGCCTCAACATCGAGTTCGGCTTCAGCGAATCGATCGACACGTCCGGGCCGTTGGGCCGGATGGTTATCATCGGTGCAATCGGGCAGCTTGAACGTAGTCTGATTGTCGAGTGAAGGCAGGGATGGGGCAAGCTAGGCTCGAAAGGCCTGCACACCGGCCGGCGCCCATCGCCGGCGCTCGAGAAGCAATCTGCTGGATCCTCGCCCCGACCAGAGCTTGCGGCATATCGCCCGGTACCACCGGGTCTCGACGGCCACGGTTCGCTGTATCCTCGCCAGCCAGCGATATGAGAAACAGGTCCTGCGAAAAACGCCCCTCGTAAGTCTCACAAATCAATGGCCGGATCTCACCGATCTGGCCGCGTTAAACGTCTAGGTTTAGAAACAGAGCCGCCCGGGGCCGAAGCTTCGATCCCAAACGCCCAGAAAGTTAGTGCACACAATCGTTTGCTCGGTATATATAGTGTGAGATCCTTAGCAATCCCGCCCAAGCCGGGGTTTTTCGAATGAACTTCCAGAGGCATCTGTTCGTCAGTTACGCTCATGTTGACGACCTGGCGACACCGGGTGAAGACCAGGGATGGGTCTCGCGTTTTCATAAGTATCTCGAGACTTATCTGAGCCAGAGCATTGGAGAACAGGCCAGGATCTGGCGCGACGACCGACTGCGCGGCGATGACATCTTTGCGAACGAGATTGTGCAGCAGTTTCCCGAAACCGCGATCCTTCTGTCGATCGTTTCTCCGCGTTACCTGGAGTCAGAGTGGTGTCTCAGAGAAGTCGATGAGTTTTGCAAGACGGCTGAATCGCACGGCGGCTTAACCCTTGATAATAAGAGCCGTGTGCTCAGGGTGATGCTGAGGCGACTGCCCTCAGAACGTAGACAACAGTTGCCGCAGATACTCAAGAGTGCACTCGGCTACGAGTTCTATCAGGAGGTCGAGGGAAACAGGGAACTGCCTCTGGATCCGAGTTTCGGCAGCGGGGAAGCCTACAGAAGGCAGGTCTATTTCCTGGCGGAAGACATTGCCGATCTGATCGACAAGTTGAAGCACAAGGATGTTGAATCGCAACCCCCCGAGCCTTCGCTCAAGCCGACAGTTTACTTGGCCGAATGCAGCTATGACCTTCGCGACGAGCGGGACAAGCTCAGGGGCGACCTGAAGGCACACGGGTACACAGTCCTGCCCGAACAACTTGCTCGCATGCCTGACCTTGAGTCGGAGTATGTGACAGAAGTGGGCCGTCTCATTGACCAATGCCAGGTAACGATCCACCTCGTAGGGAATTCTCGCGGGAAATTGCCCGATGGCCCTAGCCTAAAGTCGGTTGTGGAACTGCAGAATTCAATAGCCGCGAGCAAAAGTGAACAGTCCGGCCTGCATCGCGTGATCTGGCTGCCTGAGGGCACTCATCCTACGCAACCGGAACAACAGGCCTTCATCGAGGAGTTGCAGAAGGTTGCAAGTCTCCAAAAAGGAGCGGACCTGGTCACCGATGATCTGGAAACGCTCAAAGGCATCGTGCACTCCGTCCTGCTCAAACTGGAGAAGCCTGCGGCACCGTCGAAGGAGACGGTCGACGCTGCAAGACTCGTCTACCTGATGTGCGATCAAAGGGATCGCCCGGCAGCCATTCCCATTCGTAAGTTTCTGAAAGGAGCGGGCGTCGATGTAGTGATTCCCATCTTCGAAGGCAATGCAGGCACTATACGCAAGGCGAATCAGGATCTGATGACGCGCTGCGATGCGGTCATTGTGTTCTACGGGGCGGGCGATGAAGCCTGGAAGCGATCCGTGGAAAATGAACTGATCAAGATGAAGGCGTATCGAGACGGGAAGCCACTGAAGGCGAGCTTCATTTACTTGGCTGCTCCTGTAACCGAGGACAAACAGGAATTGATAGAGCTCGAGGAGCCGAACCTGATCAAGGGATTGGACGGTTTTCAAGAATCGGAAATGTTGTCGTTTCTCAATCTGCTTAAATCCTGATGAATGGTCAGAGCGTGACCATATGAGCGAAGCCGCCTCGGGTGAATTCGGCAATCCGTTTCCCGGCCTAAGGCCCTTTCGCGAGAATGAGGAACACCTTTTCTTTGGCCGCGAAAGGCAATCCGATGCGATCGTCGATAAGTTGGCGATAGCTCGCTTTCTCGCAATCGTAGGCACGTCGGGGAGTGGCAAGTCCTCGCTAGTGAACTGTGGGCTCCGCCCAGCGTTACACCGAGGATTGATGACCAGTGCGGGTACTTCATGGCGCGTAACGCAATTTCGGCCCGGGAACAGACCTATTGCTGCGATGACTTCTGCTCTGGCCGCCGATGGGGTCCTTTACAGCGACTACGAAGGCGCCGTCCCTCTCGAAGAGATCATCGACACCTCGTTGCGAGTAAGCAAGCGCGGCCTCATCGACATTTTCACGAGAGCTCGACTTCCGAAGGGAGTCAACCTGCTCGTGATAGTTGACCAGTTCGAAGAGTTATTTCGCTATCAATCGCTCGGCATCAGGCAGGAGACAAGCCAGGAATGTATCGCGTTCCTGAACCTCTTGCTCGAAGCCAAACGGGAACTAGATCTCCCCATCTACATTGTGCTGACGATGCGCTCAGATTTCCTTGGGAACTGTGCAGAATTCCCCGGCCTTCCTGAAGCGATCAATGAAGGGCAGTACCTGGTGCCGCGCATGACGCGCGAGGAGCGCAGAGCCGCAATCAAAGGGCCGGTTGAAGTGGGAGGAGCCGAAATCTGTGCTGTGTTACTGACACGCCTTGTGAATGATGTTGGCGACAATCCAGATCAGCTCTCCATCCTGCAGCACGCCATGAACCGCACTTGGGCGCATTGGCAGTTCGAAGGCAATCGCGAGGGCCCGATATCCCTGCCGCACTATGAAGCGGTCGGCACGATGGCCCATGCACTCGATCGGCACGCAGAGAAGGCCTTCGCGGATCTCGGCAGCGAGCGAGAGCGTAGGACATGCGAAAAGATATTCAAAGCGCTGACGGACAAGGGGACGGATGCAAGAGGAATTCGACGACCAACGAGTCTTGAGTCGCTCTGTCTTGTGACTGGAGCAGACCAAAGGGAAGTCGCTTGCGTCATCGATGTCTTCCGGAAACCTAGTCGCTCATTCCTGATGCCACCGTTACCAGAGATCCTCAAGCCCGAGACGGTGATCGACATCTCGCACGAGAGCTTGATGCGTATTTGGGAGCGACTGAAGATCTGGACAGACGATGAGGCGCGGTCTGCCCAGTTATATCGACGTCTCGTGGAAACGGCTGCCCTTCATGCGGATGGCAAAGCTGGCCTGTGGAGGGACCCGGACCTTCAGGTAGCCCTGGACTGGCGAAACGAGGAAGAGCCCACAGCATGCTGGTCAGAGTTTTATGGCGGAAGCTTCGATCTGGCGATGGCCTTCCTGGCAAAGAGCGAGGCAATCCGAGACAAAGAGGTACGCGAAAAGGAAGAACATCAGAAACGCGAATTGGACTACCAGAGAACCGTCGCTCTTGCTCAGGAACAGGAACTCAGAATCACGATCCAGCAGAAGTCTGCGAGGCGTCTTCGCAGACTCATGGCGGCACTAGCCATTCTCTTCGGGGCCGCATTGGTCGCGATCCTTTGGGCTGTCAATCAGGAGCACAAGGCAGAAAGCGCGCAACACGAGTCGAAGGCGCGAGAACTCGCAGCGTTGGCGCTTGCAAGCTTGAAGGAAGATCCGGAACGAAGCATTCTTCTGGGAATGCAGGCCGTGGCCGCAAGCACGCGATTTGGCCAGCCTCCATTGCCGGCAGCAGAGGACGCCCTTCAGCTCGCGATCTTATCGCTCCCCAAGAATCTCAAGCTCGTGCACTCAGGATCGGTGAATGGCGTGGCATATAGCCCCGATGGAAGCCGTGTCGCCACCGCAAGTTCGGACAAAACAGCGAAGATCTGGGATACGTCGAGCGGGCGCCTCGTGACGATTCTGAGCGGACACACCGACCGCGTTAACGGGATCGCCTACAGTCCAGACGGCACGCGAATAGCCACCGCCAGCGAGGACGGCACGGCACGATTGTGGAATGCAGCGAACGGACAGGAAGTGCTGTGCATTCGGGGAAACTCAGGTCCGATCAACGGGATCGCTTATGCCCCCGACGGCAGACATCTGGCCACTGCGAATTCCGACAAGAGCGCAAAAGTGTGGGACGCGAACAGCGGACGTTTGCTTGCGACTATGTACGGCCACACAGCCCCAATCACGGGCGTGGCCTACGCCCCCAATGGTGCGCGCGTGGCTACGGCCAGCGCAGACGGAACGACGAGGATATGGGACGCACACGACGGGCATCCACTCATCACGTTGCGCGGTCACTCAGACTCGGTGAATGGGGTAGCTTTCAGTCTCGATGGCAAGGTTGTTGCCAGCGCCAGTTCGGACGGCAGTACACGGCTCTGGGACTCAGCAAAAGGATCGCAAATCAGGATCCTGCGTCAGCCGGGTTCCGTTCGCGGTGTTGCTTTCTGCCCTGACGGCAAGAAGATCGCCACTGCCACCTCAGATAACAACGTCAAGGTCTGGGAAATCGACAAAGGACTCCCGGTTCTGAGTCTGCACCTGTCGGGATCCACGAATGGGGTTGCTTTCAGTCCCAACGGAAGACAGCTTGCGAGCGCAAGTGGAAACGAAATCGCACAGTTATGGGACTTAGAGGGCGGCCAGGGATTGCTTACACTTCGTCACCTCGATTCTGTGAATGACGTGGCATATTGCCCGGATGGCAAGCGTCTTGTCACGGCCAGTTCCGATGGGACCGCCAAGGTGTGGGATTCAGTGACAGGACAGGAACTGCGGACACTCGGCGAAGGCACGAAGCCGATGAACAGCGTGGCCTGCAGCCGGGACGGAGACACCATCGCTTCAGCAAACGCGGACGGAACCGCGTGGATATGGGATGCAACGAATAGCCAGCCTCGCGTCACTCTGCGCGGGCACTCAGCTTCGATTAATGGAGTAACATTCAGCCCAACGAGCAAGTCAATGGCCACCGCTAGTTCCGATGGCACTGCGAAAGTGTGGGATGCGATTACCGGGCAGCAGCTGCTCACCCTGCACCACTCGGGCCCCGTGAACTATGTCGTGTTTAGCCCGGACGGCAAACGGCTGGCTACTGCGAGTTCGGATGGCACAGCAAAGGTCTGGAATGTCGTCAATGGCGAGGCGTTGCTCACCCTCGACCCAAAATCGGAGGGCGTGATGGACGTTTCCTTTAGTCCAGATGGTCAACGCCTCATCACGGCGAGCGTAGACAACACCGTATCTGTGTGGAATGGCTCTAGCGGACAACTTTTGAGGACGATTCACGGCCACGCTGGCCCTGTTCTCGCTGTTGCTTCAAGCCCGGACAACAGTGATTTCGCAACGGCCAGCCAGGACGGCACAGTCAAGATGTGGGATGAGTTCACAGGTGACCCACTACAAACTCTTTCGGGAAACTCAGGTTCAGTGAATAGCGTTGCATACAGTCCGGATGGAAAACGTCTTGCCGCCGCTACCACAGGCGGAATGGTCCAGGTGTACGCCCTGGATATCTCAGAATTGCTCAGCTTGGCCCGCAGCCGCGTTTCCCGGGATCTCACCCCTGACGAATGCAATTCCTACTTCCAATCGCCGAGTTGTCCCCCACTGCCGTAAGCGATCGCGGAGGGCAGTACTTCGTCGTGTCATTGTCATAAGCCGCTTCAGCCATCGGTTCTTATCGCTGCGGTTTTCACGTGGCTTGGAGGTATAGAGAACTAGAGACGTCTCGGACTAGCCATCGCCTATAAGGACGCTATTTACATTTTCCCGTGGCGTTCAATCCGTGTGGCATGCAGTGCGGAGCTGGCGTCTTCCGGCTCACAATCCGCAAAGAGTATGGGAATTTAGGCCCACCGCTGCAATTTGGTTTCTGAAGGTGCCATGGACCCCGCCTCGTGATCAGAATTCGTGATAACTAAACTGAACGATTTAGAACCCAGGCCGCTTTCTACTTCTTCCCGGCCTCCTGCTCGTTGCTCGCAACCCATCGCGCGCCTTCCTGCGAAACCATTCCCTCCACGTGTTCCGCCAGCATGGCATGCGGATCAGTTGCCGAAGCATACGACCCGGCCTTCGCCAGGTACATGTACTTCTCGTGCTTCAGCCCTTCGGCCGTTGCACGATACGTAGTCCAGTTCTGCTGATACTGGTTGAGATGGATCAGCCCTTCAATCACAGTGACCAGCACACCCAATCCGCCCGTCATCATCGCCACATACGGAAAGTGCAGCCCCGCAACAAAAGGAATCAGTGCCGCGGCAATAATCTCGATCATCTTGAGCCGCCTGTACATGCGATGCGCATCCCTGCTCTTTGCGGAGTACCACGATATTTGGTCCTCCAGTCTCTGCATGATCACATCGACGCTTGCCGCACTCACCGCCGCAGCACTCATATCAAGTCACGCCCTCTCATTCCTCAGTCTCTGGTCCGCAAATCCCAGTCCGTCCCTAAAAGGCATATCTGTACTCAGTCCTGAAGATATCGTGATACCACTCGCTGTGAGTCAATGCGATGCCATACCCGAAGTAGAACGAGTGATGCGCGCCGTAACTTAGACGCGGCCCGATCTTCAAGTTCACAATGTTCACGCCATCGGTGTCCGGACCGCCCGTCACGTTGCCGCCAAGGATGTGCCACCCGACGAGTTCCAGCACTCCGGCGACTCTGGTTTTCGATCTCTGCACAAGTTGGTAGCTGCCGCCCGCTCCGTAGGTCAGTACGTCACCCGCAAAGCCGGTGCCGCTCGTTATCCCAGTCGACGTGCCAAGGGGATGTGTGTCGCCAAACTGCGCTTCAATCGACGCGCGCCCCGCAAGGTCTTGGAAATACAGCAGCATCGGCTCAATCGTCGCATGATGCGTGCCCAGGCCCTGTCGCGCATCGCCCGTCGCGAGGTGTGACGCAAACTGGAAGGTCAAAATGTGTGTTTCCGATGGAAAAGGGGAATACTTCGCGCCCACCTGGATGTCGCTGATGCCGCTGCCGCTCGAGAAGTCAGGCAGTGTCATATTCGGTTGCAGCCAGCGAATCGGAACCGTCCCAAACAACGAGAACCGTTGCTTTAAAGCGTACTCGCCATAGATATTCAGCTGCTGAAAATTCACGTAGTTCGGTATATCGGCTGGGGTGCTCCCCGGACCCGGCGCGTTGGGATCGTATACCGCCGTACCGGCGAGCCCTCGATAGCATCCGCATTTCGCGTAGAAGAACTCCGCGCGGTCCGGTGTGGGATCGTGCAGCGCCGCATCGAATCGCACTCGAATCTGCGTGAGAACCAGCGCCTGGTCGATATAGCCGACCATGCTCGGATCAATCGGCGGCCGCTCCACCGGCGCCGGTGGCTGGACCGGAGGCTTTGGTTTGCTCTTGGTTTGACCCGCGCCCGCAGCGCCGTCCGTCGCAAACGAGTCCATCAGCATTTCGCGTCTGAAGTCGTCATAAGCCGCCTCAGAAGAATGTGAACTTTGAAACAACATCGGCAATGGCGCTGCAAATGCAGTTTGGTCATGAAGTGTCGTTTGTCCGAAGAGTGTGGTTGTGGCCCAGGAGGCGACAATTAACGTGAGAAAGCGTGCTCGGCGCATGGGGATGTTTGCTCCTTTGCTTGGTCGCTTGCTTGTCGCTCAAAATTTCGTCAATGCCCACTTGCGGCCTTGTACAGCGCAGTATGTAACTCTTTGTAAGGACCTGTAAACGAGTTTCTTTGTGCCTCTGGTACGTGAGTTATCGCATCCTGCAACCGGGCAAGCACGCTTTGTGTAATGGTCCTGTTATGATTCGCAATTGCGCTCCGGCCGAGCTCCAGATAATTGGCGGCGATATTCGCGTACAGCGCATCCAGTGATCCAGGCTTCTGTCCGCCCGCCTTATCCAGATCGCTCAGAAGTGCAAGCGCCCTGTCCGTCAGAGCTATTCCTCGGGTCGGATCGCTCACGCACCAGAGCTGTCCTTCCAATTGCAGCGTCTTCACCATCGCGAGCGTCAACGCAGGCGTCGGCCTTTGTAACTCCTCAAGCAGATCGAGCGCATGCTGGCCATGGATATCCGCTTCTTCAAACTTGGCATTACCTGCAAGAAGCCTTGCATCATTGAGGTAATATTGCGATAGTTCCGCCTTGTACTCGCGATTCTGCGGCTGTTTTGCCACCAGCTGCTCTGCCAGCGAGATTGACTGATCGTAGTATTTCTCCGCTTCGGCAGTATCTTTCGTCAGAGCCAGCTCCGCACCGTAGTTGTTATAGACGCGCGCCAGGTCCTGCTTGGGTTCGCGCCTTGTCTCCGTGTCGGGTTCCACCGCGGTCTTCTCCGTCAGCGGTTCCAGCAGAGCGATCGCCTGCTGAAAATCCGCTTTCGATCCGCCCTGGTTTCCCATGTAGAAGCGATTGATGCCACGGTTGTAGTGCGTGCGCGCCAGCTGTTGCTGATAGGTCGCATTCTGCGGCGCTTGCTTGTTCAGTCTTTCCTGCAGCCCGATCGCGTCAGTGTATTCTCTTTCCGCATCCTCGCGCGTGTAATGCCCCAATTTCGCGCCGCGGTCGAGCGCACCGCGAATTGTCTCGCCCAGCCAGTTGTGCGCATAGCCCAGCGATGATCGATAGTCCCCGCGCTCCGGAAACTTCGTCGCAAGCGTCGAAAAACGATCGATCGCGTCCGTGTACTCAACCGCCGCCTCCGCATCTTTCCCCATTAGCCTGTTGATATCACCCAGACGCATACGGGCCCGCCCTTCCTCGGCCAGAAACTCCGGGCTGTTCGCATTCTGCTTCGCCAGTCGCGTGTAAAACGCTGAAGCCTTGTCCAGCAGGTCCTTGCGAAAGGCCTGTATCTCGGGCAGGTCTCCGGCCTCGCGCGCCTGTTGCCGTCCTGCGGTTGAAAGACTCTCGTCCACCGCGTTCATTGCAATCTTCAGGTTGTCCTTCGCGAGCCTGCTTTGCCTCACCGCAAAATCGGCAAATACCAGCGTCACCAACAGCAGGATCGCCAATATCCCCGCCGTCCACTGCACCTGTCTGAACTTCCTCCGGCGTTCCCGTCTCTTCTCCTCCTGTTCTGCCCGAAATTCTGCTTCGCTGGTCTCGAGGAAGCTCATCGCCAGTGGAAACTCCGTGTTGTAACGCAGCGCCCACGCCTGTACAGGTTTATTTGCCTGCCTCCATCGGAGCGCAATCTCCAGCTCCGGATTCCGCCACAATCCCGCGCTGCCTTCCTTGTTCCACCGCGCCGCATCCGACAGGCGCGAATAAACCTCCGCCGACCTCCGTTCTTCCTCCGCCCAATGCACCAACCGCTGCCAGCATCGCATCAGGCTCTCATGCGACAGATCAACCATGGTCCGCTCTTCAAGGGGGACATCCGGCGGGGGAGTCACAAACGACCGCCCCAGCCGCCGGAAAAGCTCGATGACGCTGCACACCTCACCATCCGCCGCTTCCGAAATCGCAGCCAGATCGCACACCGGCGTCGGTCTGCGAATCCCGCGTGGATCGGAAAACGTATCCGTCAATCCCTTGAAGACCTTCTCGGCGACGCGCTTCCTCTCCGTGCTGCCCGCCTCCTCGTAAGCCTCCTCCGCGTGCAGATTCAGCGCATTCTTGATCGTGCCGATGGCCTCGTAATCCTCAAGGTCCATCGCGTCTGTTTCCGGATCGCGAGCCTGCCAATGATCCCAGGTCCTCATGAGCGCATGCTGCAGCACAGGCAAATGATTGATGTCATCGCCAAAGTCATTGAGTAGCCGCAGCACAAGCCTCTGCGCGATCTTTCCGCCGCCCACCGCGACCGGACCCGTGATCGCCAGCCGCAGCTCATCGCGGGTCATGCGCGGTACCAGATAGAGGCCGTCATTCACTGCCTCCGGCAGCCCCGCAAACTCCATGCAGTCGCCAATGAAATCCGACCGCATCGTGAGCACCACATAGATCGGCACATCGCGCTGCGCGCTCGCTTCAAGCAGGCTTTTCACAAACGCGACCGACTCGTCGCGCGCGCTGTTCCCGTGCGCGCTTCGCCTGAAGCGGAACAGTTCTTCAAACTGATCCACTACAAGGAGCACGTTGTCGTCCTTGGGCAGCCGCGCCTGGCGCACCACCTCCACCAGTCCGCGCGTCCCGCGGCGTAACGTGGCTTCCATCAGTGCTCGATTGGTGTCTCCCAGTTCGCCCAGCGGCCGCAGTGCTCCCGGCGAATTCAGCGCATGCGTCAAATGACAGATGGGATCATTGCCCGGCCGCATGATTGCGATCTTCCAGTCAGAGCTTGCCTCTGACATGGCGCCACCGCCCAATGAAGGCACCAGCCCCGACCGCACCAGCGACGACTTGCCGCACCCAGATGTGCCAATTATCGTCAGGAAACGTCCGAATCGCAGCCGCCGCAGCAGGTCGTCGATCTCTTTTTCGCGGCCAAAGAAGATGTTATCTTCAGTCGGTTCAAATGGCCTTAGTCCGGGGAAGGGATTGAACATTATCCTCCCCCGGCGGGCTCCATCAACGAGATAAATGGCGCCAGCACCCCCTCACTGAACTCGGTCCCCGCCATCATCACCGGACAGTCATGTGTCCTGAACTCCTGCTTTTCGTCGGTCATCGGCGGAATCGAAAGGATGCCCGTCACAGGCAGCGGATCCGTGCGCCCATACCCAAGGCTCTTCTGGATCTCTCGCACTTTCCTCCGCACCCATAGCTCGTTCGCAGCGCCATAACAAATGAGCGCACCATTGCACACGCGCAGGTTCTCCTCATTCGCCTGGCGAACATCCGTCTCATCCGCTTGGAACAGAGGGCGCAGAACCTCAAATCCCCTGTCGAACAAAAAGTCGGCATACGGCTTCACGGTCTTCCCATCCCGCTCATCGTGGATGAGGTAGACCTGCCCGACCGCGTGTCCATTTCCGTTTGAACCATTTGACTCGCCTGCTGTACTCGCACCATTGGCGCTGTTGGTCGCCTTCGCGTCATTTTCCGGCGCGGCCACTGCCGCCTTCGGGCCTGCTTCCGCCGTGACCGCCGGCGTCACCGACGCAACCACCGACGTCGACTTCTTCAGTCGCTCATAGATCACCGTCAGCAGGTCTTCAAAGTGCGTCTCCAGCAGATCGGACACGCTTTGCATTCTCGGACTGGTGCGCATGCGATCCACGAGCGCCGCCTGCCGCTCGTCCTGAAACTTCTCCCCGGGCGGAATCCAGAGCAGCCGCACAAATCCACCCTGCCGGGCGCGCTCGATCGCCAGTTCGTTCTGTATCTCGGTCAGCGACTTCTCGCTTCCTTCCGGAATCAACCCATAGCGCTCGCCGATCGGATGAATCGACATCCGGCACTGAGACAGATAACTCGAAGCCGCCGCCTGCATCTCATCCGCAACCAGCGGCAGGGCCTGCGATGGCAGCACCGTGTACCCATGCTGCTGCAGATCCCGCCGGATCGCCTCGCGTTCATTCTTCAGATCCGCGGTCGTCTCCGCCAGGTACACTGCCTCCTTCGTGCCCACGACGGCCGGCGCATCGCCTCCCCCAAATTCCGTGCGGAGTGGCTGCAGCAAGTCGCACACGTCATGCGCGAGGTCTTCCAGCTTCATCCAGAACTCGGCTTGCGCCTCCGGCCCGAAGATCACATCAAACTCGTGAATGCGCCCCGTCTCCGTATCCGTCTTGTAGAACTGGTACCCGAGGCACTGCTTGAACTCCGGCAGATCTGTGTCCCTCGGGATTGGCGTCTTGATGACCTTGAAAACACGCGTCTTGTCGTGAAAGCGCACTCCGCCCTGGCCGTCAGCGGCTTTGCAGAATTCAGTCAGCTCCCGCCGCGTCCAGTCGGACTTCACATACCGAGGCGACACCACCGCAATGAGAACGGCAACCCGCTGCAGCCTGTCAAGCAAAGTGATTTCGAAGATGTCGTTCCCGGCCAGTTTCGGATCGCGCCAGATCCTGGGCATCTCGCCCATGAATTGAGAGAGCTTGATTTCCAGCGCTCGGTGGAGATTAGTAACCCAGCCTTTTCCTCCATCGATCAGCTCGACATTGTCGATATGACTGTAACTAATGAAGGCATCGCATTCGAAGTTCATCCTGGAGCACCTCCGAGCGAACTTTCACCATAATGTGTGCAACTAGCCCGGCACCATGCAGTGAACTATAGAGGTAACGTCCCCCGAAGTCCATTCCCTTTTCTTTTGGGTCAGCCGGCCCGTGACGTACGGAACTTGCCGCATAGCAGGTTGAACAGCAGCATCGGCCAAATGCAAACAGTTCGATTTCTAATTCTCTCCGCGCTCGGAATCACTCCTGTGTTTCGAATGCTGGCGCACGAATACTCGGCGCAACTTGCAAGTGCGCGACAGATCGAAATCGAGCGGAGTTTCAAGTCTGAAGCCCGCGGCAAAGAGCCTGAAGGAGTCGCGTCGAAAGTTCGGGAAGGGTCCGAAGAAGGCTCAGGGACGGGAGGGGGAAGGAATGCCACCGATTTGTTCTTCGACAATGTTTTCGTGAAGGAGTAAGTGACACGCGAGCTGTCGTGCGGAGCGCCAGCCAACTGGTAAAGAGTGAAGTGATGCCGGGACGAATCCGCAAGAAGTAATACTAGAGCGGGCCGTTTTCGGCCCGTGCGGTTGCTCATCACCTGGCGTCGGCAAAGAAATAATCACGGCCTGCATTTTGTGCTGTGCAAAGCACCCCTCCCTCTGGCACAATTCGGGAACTCCGCAAGGAGGCGACGTTCTCACAGTTGCACGAGAGCACAATGAGCAATATCAACGGCAAAGTCTACGCGATGAACGCCATCACACCCATGCGGCCGTGGAAGACTTGGATTCTCCGTGCGTTCTTCTTCGTTTTAGGACATGTGAAGCCATTGCAGTCCGATCTCATCAATCTTTCCTTTATTCAGTTCGCGCGTTGGGTCATCGTTCCGCGTCATCGTTTCCCGTTCCTCAGCCAAGGCCAGCAACGCGAGATGTTGAAGTATGACTACCTGCTCTTCTTCAGCAACTTCAACGGAACCTGGAACCAATACATTGATGCCTTCTCAGCTGTACTCAGCCGGGGGCTCAACCTGGTCTGGCGATGGAGTGAAAAGTTCCCTGGCTCAGTGCCGGTCACGCAGTTCAAGGAATACATCGCTCGCGTGCAGTTCGACACAGACTACTACTACACCGCCTATCCGCAAGCGACCGCGAATGATGTGAAGTCTGCTCACATCGTGCAGAATGCGCTCGACGTCCTTAGCAGAGGCGTTCAGAATCGCACACCCGAGCAGTTCCGCGAAGAGTATCTGCAGTTTGTCATCACAGTGCAGGCGCATCTGGGAAGCACCGGGGAAGCTCCTGCTGTGTTTTAGCGCACAAAGAGTAACCAAACAATGGCCAACCAGAGCGGCAACGTTTATGGCCTCACGCTGCTGTCGCCTATTTTGGACGATGAGCGCGCCGTACCGTCGCACGATTTGCAGATCCGCAAATATCTCGCGACGTTGCCCACAGGCTCGGCCAGTCCCTTTGCTCTCGCACCGGGCACGCATCTCGCGCGACTTGTTGTGATGGATGACGTGGTCTACGTAGGCATGCCCGCATGCGAGGAGCACCTCAAATCCAAATACCTGATCTTTGAATCGAACTGCGACGGTGATCTGGACACATACCTTACCGGCCTGGCGACAAATATCCCTCAGCACCTTGATGCCATCTGGAGTCATTGCACCGGCTATCCCGGAGCAACTGATGTAGCGGCGTTTCTGCGGTACATGAAAGCTTGCCAACTTGAGACGACCTTCTTCTTCGCCGCCGTGAACGACAAGAGCGTGACCGAGACTCTGGTCGCCCTGCAAACGGTGCGCGCCGTGGCTGACTTCATCGCCACCCATCAGGGGATGGACTCTGTGCAAACGCAGCGGGATTTAATCGACTTCATCAAAATACTCAAGGCTGCTCCGCCGCCTGCGCCGGGCGTGATGGGACCGCATCGCAACATCAAAACGGGTGGACGAAATGAGTAGACTGAACGCGACCGACATCCAGGGCTTTGTCCTCCGCGGTTACGGCATGCCATACGCCCGTTTTTGCTTCCTTCATTTTGAGGATGCACAGCGCGCCCGCACTCTGATCCGCCGGCTGCTCCCCGTCATCACGACGGGCCAGCGTTGGGATCAGGGCAAGCCGCCGAGCACGGTCAATATCGCCTTCACACACCGGGGTCTCGCCAGCCTGGATTTACCCATCGCCACCCTGATTAGTTTTCCGGTTGAGTTTCAGCAGGGAATGAAGGAGCGTGGTGGCATTCTTGGCGACACCGGGCTTAGCTCCGTAGAGCGATGGGACGATGTATGGCGTGAAGGCAAGGTGCACGCCTGGCTTGGCATCCATTCGATGTCGATTGAGGCGCTGAATTCCCGCTCAACCGAGATGGCGGAGCTGCTGGCTGAAACCGGCGGTGCGATTCTTCTCGATCGCCAGGATGCGGCCGCAATCGTGATCGATGGAAAGGTCACGGGTAAGGAGCACTTCGGTTACACGGATGGCTTCGGCAATCCCGACTATCTCGGGGTTTGCCGCAGCACCCAGCCGGGGCAGGGCAAGCTGATGCCGGACGGTACATGGGCACCGCTCGCAACCGGCGAACTGCTGCTCGGCTATGCCGACGAAGCGGGCGAACTACCCGTCGCGCCCGTGCCACATCTTCTGGCAAGCAACGGCACATTCATGGTTTATCGCAAGCTGCATCAGAACGTTGGTACTTTTCGCCACTTCCTCGATAAATGGGGTGCTCGCTACGGTGCCGGAGATGTCTTCGCGCGGGAGAAGCTTGCGTCCAAGTTTATTGGACGATGGAGAGACGGCACCCCCGTCGAGTTGTCCCCCGACCACCCCGATACTGCCATCGCACAGGATCCCGACCAAAGCACCAATTTCACCTATGGTAACGATGCAGGCGGCACGCGCTGCCCCATCGGCGCGCACATCCGACGGGTCAACCCTCGGGACGCCTTCGGTTTTCAAGGAAGGCTGATCAATCGCCGTCGTATCACGCGACGCGGACTGCCTTACGGGCCTTTCGCGCCTGAGGATGATGCCGGGCCGGCGCAAGACCATTCAGAACTCGATGCGACTGACCGAGGCGTGATCTTCATGGCGCTGAATGCGAGCATCTCGCGCCAATTTGAATTCGTGCAGCAGCAATGGATCGCGTATGGAAATGATGCGCATCTCGGAAATGAAAAGGATTTGCTCATCGGCAATCACTCGGAGGGCGAAAAGTGCGTCATCCAAGGCGACTCCAACCCTGCCAATCCACCGTTTTTCTGCGCAAGCCTGCCCAACTTTGTTGAACTTCGAGGAGGGGAGTACTTCTTCCTACCAAGCATTACAGCCCTCGGAATGATCGCCATGGGCCTAGTCGATCCACGTTGAGTCCATAGTGTATGGGCAACCGAAGCACACGTATTAGCCAGCTTGGCAGGCGGTAAAGGCTCTGTATCGAAACCCACACCTTTGGGAACGGCCGGATCGATTAGATCCGGCTGTTTGTTTTGTGTGGCTTGGAGCGGCGGTTTTCAGAGCCCTTTTGGAACAGCCTGAGGGTGGGGCTGGCTGCGACTCGCGCATATATAAGGATGGCGATACCGTCTGGCCGGCAGATCCCGGTGTTGATCAGGCGACTTGCTGAGAGGCGGCCTCGTTGAGCACGCGATGAACGGTGGCCCTGCTGGCGCCGTGATTCCGGGCAATCCCGCCCAGGCTACCCGAGTACGTCGTGATGAAGCAGACGGGTCACAAATCGAGGGAGGTTCTGGGCGCATATATAAGGACGGGAGAAATGTTTGGGCAGAACGCGGCATCCGACCTCTGGGCGGCATAGTGAAAAAAACCGCGCCAAAAGGCGCGGGGTGTCAGCTCACGAGAAGACCATGTTTTCGAAAGTCAGACCTAAGAAACTCTATTTGAGACCGATACCAGACGAACGTGTTAACGGCCTTGACAGCCGGTCCCGACGACGATAGAAGGAGTGTGCTCTCCGGAAGGATCAGACATTATGCCCAAAGCTCTTCTTTCTCGCCGCGCATTTCTGCAAGCCACTGCGGCGACGGCCGGTGCCACTCTGGTCGCCGCCCGCGTTGGCGCTGAACCGTCCTACGCTCCTCCGTACGATTCTTCGCCGAGTAACCGCGTTCGGTTTGGGATTATCGGAGTTGGCATGGAAGGTAGCGGCGTTCTCGCAACTGCCGTAGCGTTACCAGGCACCGAATGCGTTGCGGCGGCCGATCTCTACGACGGCCGCCACGTTCTGGCCCGTGAAATCGCTGGCAACTCGATCAAAACAACGCGCCGCTACCAGGAACTGCTCGAAGACAAGAGCATCGACGCAATCCTTATCGCAGTCCCCGATCACTGGCACAAGCAGGTCGTGGTCGACGCGCTTGCCGCCGGCAAGGACGTGTACTGCGAAAAGCCAATGTCACATAATCCGGCCGACGGTGTCGCGATGGTGAATGCGGCCGGGAAGACCGATCGAATTGTACAGATCGGTGCACAACGCACAAGTTCCGTGCTGTGTGCCAAGGTGAAGGAAATGATCGCGAGCGGTGCGATCGGTGACCTGAACCTGATTGAAGCTACAATGGGCCGCAACGATCCAACCGGTGCGTGGGAGTATCCTCCTCCACCCGATCTCTCACTCGCCAACCTCGACTGGGATACGTGGCTCGGCACCGCTCCGAAGAAAGCATTTGATCCTTATACCTTTGCGCGCTGGCGCTGCTGGAAGGAATACGGAACCGGGGTCGCTGGGGATTTACTTGTCCATCTCATCAGCGGCATGCTGTTTTGCCTCGGCATCAATGAAGTACCCACGCGGGTCTCTGCCTTTGGCGGCATCTACCGCTGGAAGGACGGACGCAACATGCCGGACGTCCATGCGGTGCTCTTCGAATACAAGGGCATTCCGGTTTACATGAGACTGAGCCTTGACTGCGAATCAGCTGAAGTGACGCGCTTCCAGGGCTCGAAAGGCATGATCGAACTGCGCGAGTTCTCCGTCACCTATTCGCCCCAGGCGGGTGTCGATACTGCGCCGAGCTATTATTCCGGCGGATTTCCCGCCGCCATGCGCACAGCCTATGTGAAGAAGTGGCACGAAGAGCACGACCCAACGCCAGGCAAGGAACCGGCTCCGGAAAGCATCACAATCGACGGCGACAACTACGATGATCTTCGCCCGCACGTCTGGAACTTCTTCGAAGCAGTGCGCTCACGCAAACCCGTTGTGCAGGACTCTGTTTTTGGTCACAACGCCGCTCTGGCGTGCCATTTGGCCAACGAATCCTATTTCCGCGGTGTTCCCGTTCGCTGGGATGAAGCTTCTCAAACAATCAAACCCCTGGCGTAGCCAGGACAGGAGAAACGTGAAGATCCCCAGAATCGCTCATCTCGCGTCAATCGTCATCGCTGCCTGCGAACTCTGCACCTGCACTTCGGCGCAGGCACCGAAGCAAAATGATTCTGTTGCGCCGTTTCTGGGCCGTTGGGATCTCACCCTGAAAGCACCCGGTGGCGAGTATCCTTCCTGGATCGAGATCTCCAGGAACGACGGTGGTCTCACTGCGCTTTTCACAGGCCGGTGGGGCAATGCCCGCCCGCTGCCGAAGATCACAATCCAGGGAACACGGATTATGTTCGTCTCCCCCAAGGAAGAAGAGGGTAGCAACGCCGATCTCACTTTCGAAGGCGTCCTCGACGGGAATCGACTTTCAGGTACCCTCAACGGCCCGGACGGTAAAACCTGGTCGTGGATCGGCGAGCGAGCGCCACGCCTTGATCGCTTGGGTACTCCGGAATGGGACAAGCCAATCGAGCTCTTCAACGGCAGAGACCTGAGTGGCTGGCATGAGAGCAAGCCTGGCCCACCCGACTGGGCCGTGAAGGACGGCAATCTGATCAGTCCCGGAAATGGACCTGAACTCATCAGCGACAGCAAATTCCGAGACTTCAGACTGCATATCGAATTCAACTGTAACAAGGACTCGAATAGC
>CAWIKQ010000001.1:0-608239 GCA_963836675.1 uncultured Acidobacteriaceae bacterium | reverse complement strand
GATGAACCCGCCGCCCGGACGCTCGTTCGCGTAGTACGTCTCGACAAAGTCTTTGGCTACATCGCGCCCTCCGGGGACAGTTCCTTGGTTCCCGCCATCCATTCGGGCTTGCCGAGGACCGTCCGCAGTTCATTGAGAAGGTCATCCCTTCCCCAATCCCGATATCCGATCGCATGCTTTGAAGGGTCGCAGACGGCGACAATCTGGATCTCCGGAATCGACATCAATCTCGGCATCTCGCGAAGACCCTGGGTGCCTGTGCCGATGTGAGCAAGCGTAATTTTGTCGCTCGGAGGGACAACCCCGCTTCCGCCCAGTACATGCCTCGGAAGAATAGTGAAACAAGCGGAGGCGGATGCGGTTTCAAGGAACGTGCGGCGATTCATCATATCTGTGACCCTTTCTGCTTCGCATCGGATTAGAAGTGGCAAGGCCGGCGTCCAGCTTCACGCAACGGCGCGCCAAGCCCTTTGTCACACCTGAAGTTGATGAAGATACGGCACGCTTGCTTTCATCAGGGGCAGGTCCATTTCGACGAAGTAGTTCCTGACGCCTCCTGTCTTGGCGGCCGCAAAAATCTTCTTCCAGTCGAGCGTGCCCTGGCCCACCGGCACAATTGAGCGCGTCTCCGCCGACCATCCCTGCACGTGCATCGATATGAATCGACCGGGATACTTCGTGAAATATTCAGCCGCGTCGAATCCCTCGCTGATCGTCGATACCTGGAATTGGAACTGCACAGCTTTTGGATCGAGAAGCTTGAACAGCAGGTCGTAGGTCCGCTGGCCATCCACCCTCGTGCATTCGAAATTCTCGTTGTGGAGTCCCTGCACAATGCCCGCTGCCGCAGCACGCTCGCCGATCTTTTCGTATTCCTCAGCGGCGCGCTTCACATCATCCATCGTAGGATTCTTCGGGCCGCCGAGAGTGGCGACCAGCATCTGCGTCATCCCCATGTCCTTGGCCCATGCAATGCGCCCGTCCTGGTCCTTGCGCAACTCGTCGAGTGAAAAATGGCTGCTCACGCAGGTCAGGCCCGCGTCCTGAATGATGGATCTCAGCTCCTTTCCGCTGTATTTCCTCAGGTCCCCGAAACCCGAGTCGGCGTACCCCACGGGTGAGCACATTTCGATACTCTGGAAACCTGCGGCCGCCAACTGCTTGAGAGTTCCCGGAAAATCCTTCGCAATCATGCTGCGCACCGGCCAGGTCTGACAGCCGATAGGAAGCCCGAGAGGGTTCGCATGAACCATCTTCTCTCCCGACAATAGAAGTTCACCGAGGGCTACGCACATGCCCGCCTGTTTTACAAATGTTCTTCTCGAGAAATTCCGCACCTGTTTCTCCTTGAGTTACGACTGCGAGGACATTGTAAGCGGGCGGCGCAACCGCGCTGAAACAAACGCAACGCTGTGCGGGATCGGAGCCTCGAATGATAGCGCCGCTGAATAGGGCACCGCGATGTCGGCAAGGGCACTAATTTCCCCGACGGGGTGGCCGCCGGCCATTTGCCAGGACACTGGCGCGTTTCTCGGGACCGATCAAGCTGATCGATGGCCCTTGCAAGGAATGCCCCTCGCATTTTCTGTCGCCAGGATAGAGTCGATTCGCAAGTGCCAAAAGGAAGTCGGCAAATGAAATGGGCAAGCCAGAGTAAGTTAATTCGCCGAAATCCGATCACCTGCAAAGACCGAGGCTTGTAATGCGAGAGCTGTTCTTGAACAGATTCCGACCAAAGAAGTAGATCAGGATTGCCAGCCGCCGCCGAGCGCGCTATAGAGTTGGACGAGAGCGAGGGCTTCGCCCTGCTGCGCACTCACCAGGTTCAATTGGGCAGCGTACAGATTCGAATCGGTGGTCAGCACTTCAAGGTATCCCGTCGACCCGCCCTGGTACCGGACACGAGCCAGACGCGTCGCATCCTTTGCGGCTTCAACCAGCTTCTCCTGCTGCTCGCGATAAGCTCGCTGCTTGTTCAGAGCAATCAGCGCATTGGAGACATCGCGGAATGCGCCGGAGATTGCTCTTTTGATAATTGAGAACCATCTCCTCCTTGGTCTGCTGCGAAAGCTGAAGCTGCCCGCGCAGCTTTCCGCCCTCGAATAGCGGCTGCGTCAAAGTGCCCGATGCCGTAGATCGTTTTTCCGGCGGGGTCGAAGATGCTGGAAAGACTGTCGCCGCCCACGCCTCCCGATGCCGCTGATCGACAAGTTCGGAAAGAACTGCGCGCGCGCAACGCCAATCTGCGCGTTGGCGGAGATGAGGGTTGCCTCCGCCTGCTGAATATCCGGCCGCCGCTCGAGCAACTGCGAAGGCAATCCAGTGGGAAGATCCTGCGGCGGCGGAGCAAGCGCATTTGGGTCACGGTGGGCGATAGGGCCGGGATTTTCTCCGAGCAAAAATGCAATCGCATTTTCCTGCTGCTGAATCTGCTCTTCGAGTTGAGGCACCTCTGAAGTCGCCGCGTACAGCAGTTGCTCCGCCTGCCGCACGTCGGATAGCGGAACCGACCCTCCGCTCTCCAGAGTCTTGGTCAGAGTCGACGGAGTCCTGCCGGACCTTGAGGGTTTCCTGTGTAATTTCAAGTTGAGCGATCGAGCGCGCGAATCTGAAGATATGCTGTCGCCACCTGCTGCACAAGCGTCATCTGAACTGCGCGCTGTGCCCAGTCCTGCGCCAGCAATTGCGCGCGCGCAGCCTCAGTCTGCCTGCGGTAGAGGCCCCAGAAGTCCGGCGTCCATGCGGCCGAAACATTGAATGATCCGTTTACAAGCGGACTCGGAATTTGCGTGCCGAGAGTAGCCGGCAGAGTCGCGCCCATGCCTGTTCCCCCAACGGTGATACGTCGGAAACTGCTGCGAACGCGTGATCTGGACCTGCGCCTGCTGCTCCAGGATTCGCTGCGCCGCAATGCGCACGTCGTAGTTATTGGCGAGCGCCTTGCGAATCAATTCCTGAAGTTCAGGCTCGCGATAGACCGCAGCCCACTGCTCATCGCCGAGCGAGTTCTTCGGCGTCGCTTGAAACCGCAGCATTGTCCGCACCACGATAGGCCGGTGGCGCGGTGACGTTGGGCCGCACATATTTGGGACCGACATTGCAACCGGCCAGAAGCGCGAGCGCAATGCGAGCGAGCAAACCTAGTCGTGCAAGTTGCGAGACGCGAATCATGCCTGGCCTCCTTCCGTGCCGGGCGCCGCGGCGATTGGCACTCCGGCACGAAGTTCCGGGGCCGCACATCGAGTCCATCGTGGTCCCCTTCCCGCCCCTCACAAAGCGATGCGAGAGAAACTCGACGACCGCAAACGTGACGGGAATAAAGATGAGGCCAAGCACAGTCGAGAGCGTCATGCCACCAACGACGACCGTACCGAGAATTCGCCGGGATGCAGCACCTGAACCGCTCGCAGTCCACAGCGGCAAACAGCCGACGATGAACGCCAGCGCCGTCATGACGATGGGGCGGAAGCGCAGGCGCGCAGCATCGAGCGCCGCGTCGCAGATGCTCTCGCCACGTTCGTAGTTCATTTTCGCGAACTCGACAATCAGAATCGCGTTCTTTGCCGACAGCCCGATGAGCATGACGAGACCGATAGTGGCGAAGATATCGTTCTCAAAGTGCCGAGCATGCAGAGCGAGATACGCACCCAGAATCGCGACGGGCGTGCTAAGCAGGACGCTGAAGGGCAGCGTCCAGCTTTCATAGAGTGCCGCGAGAATCAGGAAGACAAAAATGAGTGACAGACCGAACACGGCCCACGACGGCACTCCCTGCTCGGCTTGCTGCTCCTGGAACGACATGCCGGAATAATCGAAGCCCGCGCCCGGCGGCATCGTCTCCTTGAAGACTTCTTCAAGCGCCTTTCGCACCTGGCCCGAACTGTATCCGGGGGCCCCGGTAATGTTGAGCTGCGCCGCATTGAATTCGTTGAATCGATAGATGAATTCGGGGCCGGTAATCTTGCTGACTTTGACAAGCGAGTCGAGTGGAACCTGGCTGCCGTTGGCGCTTCGAACATAGAACTGATCGATATTTGCGATGTTCGTGCGCGAAGTGCCTTCCGCTTCGACGTAGGTCTGCCACTGGCGGCCGAATCGGTTGAAGTAATTCACCAGGTAGCCGCCCATGAAGGTCTGCATCGTCGTGTAGATGTTGGAGAGGTCCACCTGCTGTTGGAGCGCCTTTTCTTTGTCGACATCGACGTAGAGTTGCGGCACCGCCGGCTGATACGACGGAATGGCAGCGGCGATCTCCGGCCGTTTTGAAATTGCGCCGAGAAAGGCGAAGACATTCTTCGTGAACGTCGTCAGGATCGTCTGATCCGGAGCGGTCTTCAAGATCATGGTGACGCCGCCGGAGGTTCCGATGCCCGGAATGGAAGGCGGCGGAAATGCGAAGGCGATGCCATCAGGATTGCCTGCGAGCTGCTTTTGCAAATTGCTCTGAATGTATTCGAGCTGCTCCTCTTTGCTCTTGCGAACATCCCAGGGTTTGAGATTCACGAAGAAGAATCCTGCGTTCGTGCTCTGCACCTGCGTGAGAAGCGAGAAATTGGTAACGGCGATAACGCCTTCGATGCCGGGAGTCTTGAGCAATGCACTCGTGATCTTCTGTTGCGCAGCGTCAGTGCGCTGTGCCGAGGCGCCGTCGGGAAGCTGCAATGCGAGGAACATGTATCCCTGGTCTTCTGTGGGAATAAATCCACCGGGCAAGCTGCTGCCCAGGTAGACCGCGATCACACGCCACCAGTACGAGTCCGAGCATGGCAAAAAATGATTTGTGAATCAGAACACGCGAAGTGCCGACGAAAGCATCCGTGTTGCGACGGAAGAACTTATTGAAAAGCGCGAACCCTCTGCCCAGCACACCAGGCTTACGGCCTTCTTCGCGAGGTTTCAGAAGAATCGAAGCAAGCGCCGGGGACAGCGTAAGGGCGTTGAATGCCGAGATCGAAACCGAGATCGCAATCGTCACCGCGAATTGCTGGTACATGCGACCGGTAATTCCGGGAATAGCCGCCGTAGGAATGAAGACCGCCGCGAGAATCAGGGCAATGGCAACCACCGGGCCGCCCACTTCCTCCATCGCCTTCTCGGTCGCGGACTTCGGATCCATGCCTTCGTCAATGTGGTGCTCAACGGCTTCGACCACGATGATGGCGTCGTCAACCACCAGTCCAATGGCAAGCACAAGCCCGAACAGCGATAGCGTGTTGATCGAAAAACCAAGCGCGGGAAAAATGATGAACGTGCCGATGAGCGATACCGGAACCGCCAGCAAAGGGATCAGTGTGGCTCGCCAGCCCTGAAGAAACATGAAGACGACGATCACAACCAGACCGAGCGCTTCAAGAAGCGTATACACGATCTCGCGAATCCCGGCCGTGACCGCCTTCGTAGTGTCGAGCGGGACGCTATAGGTGATGCTCGGCGGAAACGTGGCCGAGAGTTCCTTGATGCGCTTGTTTACAGCCGCCGCAGTTTCCACTGCATTGGAGCCGGGCAGTTGATAGATCGCCATGACGCCCGCAGGCGCCTGGTTGTAGCGGCCTGAGATTCCGTAGGCCTGATCGCCCAGCTCGATCCGCGCAACATCTCTCAGGTGAAGCATCGACCCATCGGCATTGGCACGAAGAACGATGTTGCCGAACTCCTCAGGCTTAACGAGTCGGCCCTGCGTACGAACCGTGTAAGTGAATTCCTGTCCCTGCGGAATCGGCTCTCCGCCGATCTGGCCCGCGGGATTTACGTTGTTCTGTGTCTGGATGGCCGAGATCACATCCGTTGCAGTAACCCCAAGCTTGGCAAGCTTGTCAGGTTGCACCCACACGCGCAGCGCGTACTGTCCGCCGAATGTCTGCACGCGAGAGACACCCTTTACGCGCGCGATCTGATCCTGGAGATTGATGATGGCGTAATTGGTAAGAAAGTCCTGAGTCAATTTGCCGCCGGGAGAACTGATGGCGATGAGCATCAACGGCGAGGTGAGCGCCTTCTGCACCGTAAGTCCGGCGCTCGTGACCTGCGAAGGAAGCTGCGACTGGGCCTGGTCAACGCGAAGCTGCGCCAGCACCTGGTCGATGTTCGGATCGGTCTTGACATCGAAGTCCACAAACAACTGCGCCACACCGTTGTTCGCGCTCACCGAGTTCATGTAGATCATGTTGTCAACGCCGTTCATCTGTTGCTCGATTGGCGTTGACACGGCCTGGCTAACCGTCTTGGCGTCAGCACCTGGGTACGTTGCCGTAACCAGGATTTCGGGCGGAACGATATTCGGATACTGCGATATCGGAAGCGTAAACATCGACACCGCGCCAATAACTACTGTGAGGATGGCGATGACAATCGCAACGATCGGACGACGGATAAAGAATTTTGACATGAGTTACCTGCCCGGGGTTTGGGCCGACGCTATAGCGCCTGCATTTGTGGCCGCCGGCTGCGGGCTGATAGGCGCTCCTTCGCGCAGCTTCTGCAGGTTGTCGACAATCACAAGCGCCCCCCCGGGAAGACCGCCTTCCACAACCCAGCTATCGCCATATTGGGGACCAAGCTTCACGGTATTCACGTGAACCGTATTGTTTGCGGCGACGGTATAAACCTGCTGCTGGCCTTGAAATTCGGTCACTGCCACCTGTGGCACTAGAACAGCATCGTGGAGCGTTTCAGTCTCCGCTCGTACTCGACCAAACTGTCCGGGGCGAAGAACGTTGCCGGGATTCGGAAACGAAGCTGCGATGCGAATCGCTCCGGTCTGCGAATTGAGCTGCCGATCGACAAAGACCACGCGACCCTTCTGCGGATACACTTCACCATTCGATAGCGTCAGGGCCAGAGGAATCTTTGAAGCGCCATGGAGCAAGCCACTGCCGCTGACGCCGGCACGTTTGGTGAGCGCAAGATACTCGCTGTCACTGATGGAGAAGTAAACCTTGATCGGATCGAGCTGCGAAACCGAAGTCAATACAGATTGCGTGCTCACCAGATTCCCGACCTGTGTTGTCGCCTGGCCCGCGACTCCGGTGATCAGCGACCGGACTTGCGTGAAGCCCAGATTGAGTTTTGCCGTCGCCACCGCTGCCTCAGCCGAGGCCACCGCCGCTTCCGCTTGCGCCTCCTGCTGGACCTCATTGTCGAGTTGACTTTTGGCGATTGCACGAGCTTCTGCGAGCGGCGTGTCGCGCTTCACATTAATCTGGGTGAGAGCGAGTTGCGCCCGCGCTTGCCCGAGCTGGCCCTGTGCCTGCTGGAGCGCCGCCTCAAATGGTCGCGGATCGATTTCGAAGAGGACCTGGCCCTGTTGAACCTGCGAGCCCTCGCTGTAATTCTGCCGGATCAGATATCCGTTCGCCTGAGGCTGGATCTGCGCATTGACGTAGCCATCGAGCGTACCAACCCATTCACCGGTGAGCGGCACATCGGTCTGTTGAGCCTTGACAACCCCTACTTTCAGGGCAGGCACCGCGCCGGTTGAGGCAGCATTTGCGCCCTTGCCGCATCCCGCGATTAATCCCGTCCCAACCAGCAGCATGCTGAGAACACCAATCGTGATTGCAGTATTTACAAAGAATGCGCCGGATTTGTATCGTTGCCGCACAGCCATACCCAGTCTCCATTTCAGCGTGACTTGTTCTCTGCGAGGGGTCGTTCGCGCCGCGAGAGCACGTATGCGTGTGGAGCTTTGATGTGGCAGTCACAACAGCGGATTCACAAAGTCAGCCTGTTCACAAACTCGTATCGCCGATTTACGGCTGGTCGATATATTCGATATACCGCTTCCAGGATTCAGCTGACTTAATTTGCACCTCTACAGGCTTGAGCTGCATCGGCGCGCTGAGGTTGCCGACGTCGACAGCGGTTGGCATATTCCTGCCCAGGGTATTTTGAAGACTAGGCGAAGAGAAGCATGTTCATCGTTGTCGATTTCAAGGAGGGTGTGGGGAGGAGGATCTAACGGTCTGGCGAAGTTGATTTTGCTGAACGCAGCTCTGCGATCGCCTCATCTACAGTTGCAATCTGTGCAAACAGGTAACCAAGCGTGGCGCAGGTTGTCCTTTGAAGATCCTCAGCAGTGGCACCATTCATCGCTGCGGTGCCCGTCCTGTCGGACAGGAAGATTACCTTGAAATCGCGCACGGCAGCTTCTCTCGCGGAAGTTTCACAGCAGACGTTCGTTGCAATCCCGCTGATAACTACGGTGTCGAGCGCCCGTGACCGAAGAATAAGTTCAAGGTCGGTGCCATGGAATGCTCCGAATCGTGGTTTCTCGAGCAGGATGTCGTCAGGTTGGATATTCAGATCCGCATGCAGCCGGGCGGATAGTGATCCGCGATTAATGACTCCCAATCGAACTGCGTCGATGGTCTCGGCGAGGATGCCTCCATTGGAGCCATCCTCCCTGAGGACGTGTGCGGTGTGAATAACGGTGCAACCGACGCGGCGGCATTCCACCAAAAGGCGGTTAACCCTCTCAAGAATGACTCGGCCGTTTTGCGCGGCAACAGGCGAATTCTCAACAAAGCAATTCTGCATATCGATATTGAGCAGAGCTGTGCGCTCCGGAATGAGAGCAAAAGTGATCACGAAGAGACACCTCCGTTCATAGCTTCCGATTTTGTGAGACCCCACTCTCAGCCTCAGAGTTGGAATGCGGACGCTTGAACAATGTCTTCTGCATAAGCGTCCGCGGCTGTTGGGGAAGGGACAATTACGGCAGCGTCACTTTGATGACTTTTCCAGCGAATATCTCAGTGACGTAAGCGAAGCTGCCGGCCTTATCGATGGCCATGCTTGTGGGAGTGAACAGGCAGTCTGCGATGACTGTTGGAGTGGTGAAGGGTGACCGATAAATGCTGAGCCGACCGGGCGCGGGCACTCGTGGCGACATGTCTGCACTGAATTCGAGCGTTAATACGGACTGGTTGCCGCTACGCTTCGCGGGCGCTACGTCGATCGCTGCGGTGAGTCCGGAGATGAACGCTGTCTGATTGCCAGTTGCCGGATCGATCGCGAGTACCTTGGCGCCCCCGGGAGGAAACGGAAAACCGGAGAGCAGTGTCACGAGCAGCCCATCGCCGAATTGCCGGATGCTGTTGGGAACCGCTTCGACGACCGGAAATCCCACCGGGTAGAGGCTGTTCGGCAAAGGCGCGAAGCTCGTCAACGTCTGAAAGGAGCCGGTGTCGAGATTCACAACGCGAAGTGTATTTGTGCTCGCGTCGGGGACGTAGAGGTGATTCTCAATGGCCACGACTCCAAAAGGATTTGACTGGCGTACGTTTGCGGGTTCGTCCGGGAAGAATTCAGGCACATAGTCGGGGAAATCCGCGATGAGATTGATTGTCATCAGATCGCCGTCTGGATTGTGCAGAGTCGCGCTGGAAGTGCTTTTCAGCGTGGCCTGGTCGGCTGGAGTCAGAGTGAATCCACCATTCAAGGTGGTCCCGTGACGTGTAAGCCTTAACGCGAGGACCGAACTGAATAGTGGCGATGAGGGAGCGGGATTCGGGATCTGGCTTCCCTGGTGCTGACCGGCGACAACCGCATCACCGAGACCGATGGTCACGAAGAGGGTATTTCCCTGCAACGCCATACCGGAGGGACCTGAGGGATCACCGTTTGGCGGCGAGAAGCCCGAAGGCAATCCCGCGATCAGGGTTCTCACTTGGCCGGTGCCGGGATCCACGAGGGAGATGCGGCCCATGTTGGGGCCAATGCCGGCCTCCGCGACAAGCAGACCGTCTCCTGCTGTGATGATCTTGGTCGGAGCCAGCAGCCCGGTTGCGACTGTTGAGGTTGGGCACTGACCCGCGACTGAGACCGCGGTCAAAGAGAGGGCGAGTGCGGCAGCGGGGAAAAGCTTTGCGATTGTCCGTTGTGTCATGGATCCTCCGAGTTCGGCTTCTGTGATCTCTCATGCGGTGACTTCCCCGGAGTGAGCCGAGGGCCTCTGGTAGTGTGATATTGTTCGCTAACCACCGCGAATGTCCTTAGACTGCGTGAAACTTTCTGAAAACATCTGAATGCCAGGCCGGAACGAATGCACGGAGCTTATGAATTCGGCGGTTTTCGGCTGGAGGCAAGTCGCCGTCTCTTGATCGGACCCGATGGCGCGCCTGTTGCGCTGACCCCCAAGGCGCTGGATACGCTTATGTATTTGATCGAGCACAGGGGCACGGTGGTGACAAAGGAAGCCCTGCTTGAGGCGGTCTGGCCCGACACTGAAGTTGAGGAAAATAATCTCAATCAAAACATCTCGGTTCTCCGCAAAGCCCTCGGCGGCCGTCGAAACGAGAATCGCTTTATCGTCACTGTCCCCGGCCGAGGTTTCAACTTTGTGGCGTCGGTCGCGTCGGTGGCGACTCGCCCGGGTTCTGCTCCAACGGGTGCTTCTACGCCTGTCAAGACGGTGGCAGTGCTTCCATTTAGACCTCTGGCAATTGCGGATAGCGACCCGCCGCTGGAACTGGGAATGGCCGATACGCTCATCGCTCGGCTAAGCACGATTCGCAGTCTGGCGGTGCGTCCAATCAGTTCCGTTCGCAAATGCACGGAGGCTGATGTCGACCCGCTGCTAGTGGGGCGGCAACTGGGCGTTGAATCCGTCTTGGAAGGAAGCTTGCAGAAGTATGGACAGAAGATACGAGTGACGGCGCGCCTGTTGGATACTGCCAGCGGGAAGGCGCTCTGGGCTGGTATTTTCGACGAGCAGTTCACCGACATCTTTACATTGCAGGATTCGATCGCCGAAAAGGTCCTCAAGGCGCTCGAGCTTCAGGTGAGCGAGGTCGACAAAACTCGCCTCACGAAACATCACACCGTCAACGTCGATGCGTATCCGGCCAACGCAAAGGCGGCGAGCAGTACGAGAGTTAATAAAGCTGCGTTGGGCATTGCCGCGATGTCCTTAGAAATCTCCTCGAAACGGTCCATAAGCTGTCCCCCTGGTCTGCTCGAAATGAGCGATCTGAGGTAAATTTTTCGCGAGGACCCTGATCTATTCTAGAAACAGTGGGAGCCCTTTGGAAGGGATCTTGCCACGCATGCTCATGATTATAAATATGATAACTTACAAATAATCCGTTCATTAAGGTTTCTGAAATAGTTCACGGAGAATGCCTCCATGAACTGAACGTCAACATTTCCCACGCCCGGTTGCCGATGAAACTTCTCAAACCTAATTGAGAAGTTGTTTACGTTACCGTAGTGCTTCTGAGACAAGCGGTCCCGTATTTTTGTTCAAGCAAGAGAACGATGTCACGTTGCGAGCGAAACGACTCGATCTCTGCTCTAGTCAGGACAATGAGTTTTATATCGTCCCTATCGAATGCTTCGCGAATAATGTCGTTGGCGGCTGTTTGATCTTCCGGGTCACCTGTGACCCCGTTTGCCGCTACCAAGATGCCGACCTCTTGATGCGTTGAATGCAGCTTTGCGATGAAGTCGCGAAGAGTAGCGCTATCCACGCGAGCGGCCCAATTCTTACATTCAACGATGAGGTACGGCGGCAGGAATTCAAGTGGGCTTTGTCCCCGATTATTGAAAAGGAACAAGTCGAGTTCCATTGAGTTGGCACGGTTGGTGAAGTCGCGCTGTAAGACCCGAACACCCGGCAATGAACAGAGAGTCCATCCAACCACATCCTCGAGTGCAGCACCAATTTCTTCAGTGATTGTTGCTGCGTCACCCTCTCTGAGACGCGCGGCGATCTTCCGGTGTGGGAAGGCCATTAGCGCGCACCATGCGCAAGCCGATTACGTTCCTGCCTGATCCAAAAGGCAAGGTCACCTTGCTCCAATCTTGACTTGAAATCGCCTAGGCCAATGATGAAGACGAACGGATACGGCACAATCTGCGCGAGATTTCGCGCAAGATTGACCGAATTTACCACGATCAGACCGCACCCCATATTCGAGTTGCGCACGAACTCTCCGAGCCGACGCTGAAGGATCGTTAGATCTTGGGCCCCAATTGTCTTCTTCGCTTCAATAGCGGCCGGATTGAAAAGCTCGCTGTCCATCTCGGGTAACCACATCAGCAAGTCCGGCGCGAGGCCCTGGCCCGAATGAGAAGGAATGGTCACGCGACCGCCTGCCTTATGGATTGCGGCAGAAATAATCTGCTCTAGAGCAGAATTAAATAGCTTGGGTGCCGGCTGATCCTTAATTCGACTGATATCGCCCGAAGACGAGGTCACTGGGCGGCGCTTATCGGCTTTCGACGTCGCAAGGCTACGAACGAACAGATCGAGTTGTAGAGAGAGTAGTTTGGCGTCGTTGAGGTTGGTGTTGAAATGCCGAAACGATGCCAAGTCAAACGGAACTGGCTTCTTCCCGGTCGTGAGAAGCAATACGGGAATCTCAAGACCGATTGCGATACCAACTTCGAGCATCACGTTGGCGTTGATGTCGTCATCTGTAATTACGCCCACAACGAAATCCGCGCGTTTGATGGCTTGGGATACTGCTTCGACTACCGTGGAACCATGCGGAGAAGAGTGCGCCCACGCCCACTCAACGTTGACATCATCGAGTACGCGCTGAAGCGTTCCAAGTTCGACGCCATATTTTGCGCTAATGAAACATCTGCGGGTCATGTGCCATCCGAATCTTCAACTGAAAAACTTCAGCGATCTTCAGTCAACTCCGAGAGTCGTCCTGGATCGATTTTGATACTGAAACCGCCCATTCGCTCATTCCAATGATTGTTGAAGCGTTTGGCGGAGGTCCTCAGATAGACCGATCGCACTGGAACTGAGTTGGTTGCGGATGTTCCTCTGGCCAAAGGGCCGCTCATCCGGCTAGAAGTCGATAGTCAACATCGATAACGGAAAGTCGGCATCTCGCCATCTTTCTTGAAGAACGGAGTCGGCCCGAAAACTAAAATTGGACACCTCTATCTGCGTCAGAGAACTACCGAAGTATCCCCAGATTCGTTAGCCTGTTCGTCATTGCCGCGCTGCTCACCTGAAATCGCTTCGCGAGGAAACTTATGGCATCTTCATCGTCGAGATTGAGTTCATTATTGCGAATCTCCTGCTGAACAAGCTTCTTCGGCATCAGCAACGCGGCACCAAGCTGGTTGGCTTCCACCTCGTCTCGATCAACTCCCGCCGAAGAGCTGGCATCGCGACGAAACGCTACATAGCGGTCGATGAACAATTGCGGCTTCCCGCCTCGTTTGGCGTGCAATAAGAAGTGCGCGATTTCGTGCGAAATGGTGAACCGCTGGCGGACTCGCGCATGACCCGAGTTGTATCCGATTGCACCACGCTCGCCTCGGATAATCAGCATGCCTGAAACATCTTCCCCGAGCGCACCGGCTTCCATGGTCAGATTCAAGCGCTGGGCTACCAAGTCGATCGCTACCGGCACACGGAAGGTGTCGGTGTCACGCAGCGTCTTTTCCGCCTTAGCTTCGAGGTTTTCTCTGCTCATGCGACTTCCTGTCAGCACGTGGTGTTTCGATCGTCGCGTTCAGCTTGCTGGCGAATCCGGTCAGTAGCTTTATTCTCGCCGAGTCGCCCTTGGCAAAATCCTCGATCTGTTTCATCATCGCCTTTTCGAGCTCAACCGTGTTTGAGGTCGCAAGCAGTTCGTCCCGGCTGGGAATCAGCAAAGTCAAATCGGATCCCAGGAGTTCGGCGATCTGCCAGAGCAGGTGCAATGGAGCATGCTGCCTGCCAGCCTCGATGTTGACCATGGATGTCCGGCTTATTCCCAGGCGCTGCGCAAGGGCTCCCTGACTGAGTTTCTGGCCCTGACGCTCCCTCGCCTGACGGATCTTGCGTCCCAATTCGCGATAGAGATCATCGAAATCCGCCATTAGACGCAAATTACAGTTTTCACATACCGTAGGTCAATCCCAGCAAACATGTTTATGTAGTAAACGTGTTATGAAGCTATACGTTGACAGAGAAAACAGATTGAGCCAATATAGTAGCCATTCGGGATGTCACATCGCCATCCGGTCCTGATCGCCGCACGAGGCCCATTTCCGTGGCCACATGAAATCCGGCACCCGTTAAGTTACGCGGCAAGTAATCGACCCGCAAGAATCGAAAAGCACGGCATCGCGATGGCCGAGCAAAGCACGCATGAATGTCCGGTAAGAATTCTTGCTGAGGCGTCTGTTGGTGTTTTTTTTCGGACAGCCAGCTTTGTTTCTCTCGTCTGCCTAGTTCTATCGATGCTCGACGGAAGATTGGCTCTTCTGGCTCCAAATGACGATCTGAGGAGCCGTAATTACGCGCAGGAAAAGCGCGCGAGAAAACGTTCGATCTCGTGCCCCAAATGGCCACTGAAAGTGCCTTTAGTCGGTAGAGAGACTTGTGCGCCTCGGCTTACTCCTGCAGTTCAGTACGGACCATTTCATCTCTGGCGGTGAACTCATGAGTCTTACTCCCCCACTTCAGAAGCTGGTATTTGCCTTGGCCGTGGCGCGGGAACTGCACTTCGGCAGGGCGGCAAGACGGCTTAACATTTCGCAACCCTACCTCAGCCGGACAATCCTTGAATACGAAAGCGAACTTCGATTTGCGCTCTTCCGAAGAAATCGACGCGTCGTGGAGGTGACAGGTGCCGGACGGGCCTTTCTTAAACAAGCAAGGGAGTTCCTCGCAGACCTTGATAACGCTTACGGCCGGGCCGTTGAGGCGGGCCGGCTTATTTCCCGCCAGAGCTCGTCATCCTTGGTGATTGGCTGCTCGGCTTTCGTTCCCTCAGCGCCTCCGCTGCCAGGCGCGATCGATTCAGAGGCTTCGGTTTCCGGCACTGCATCTCGAACTCCGGATGGCCAGCCCGTCGGAAACTTTCGAATCTATCGGAAGTGGGGTTTTCCACGCGGGCCTGACTTTGGCGCCTCTTGACCGGGACGATCTTGCACAAATCCCACTCCGTTTTGAGCGCCTGCATGCCGTCTTCCCCCGCGCGCAGTCGGCGAACGGCTCCGGAGATTTAGCTCTTACCGATCTGCGAACGCTTCCTCTGATCGTCCCTTGTTCGGAGCGGACGCATCCCGCATTGCATCGATGGCTCTTCGAACAGTGCGCGAAGGCAGGGTTCAAGCCGAACATCGTCGAGGAAGTGCCATCCTCCGACGGTGTTTTCGATCTCGTCCAGGATGGAGTCGGAGTCGCAATCCTGCCGGGCGAAGCGTGCGATGCGATGCCGCCGGATCTTCAATGCTGCCCAATTGCCAATTTGGAGCCAGTCGAGGTGGTTCTGGCATACCGGCAGGGAGCGCCCGTCCAGGTGCAGAGGGTCGTAACGGAGATTGCAGATTCCCTGCGGCATTTCGAGCAGAAAAGAAAAATATTTTCGCGTGCCGTGCGTTCCGCCAAGCGTCCCGTGGTGTCCATCACTTCCAGGCGGCCCCGGACTAATAGCTGGAGGGCATCAAACACGGCCTGAAAGGTATTGGACAAGAATTCGGCTTCGCGTCAATCTCTCCGCATGACCTGCTCGATCGAGGTCGAGTTCACATCAGACGGAGGTACACCAAATGAATCTCTCGCCCGCATGGCGGAAGCACTTTCGAGCCATTTGCTGACATCCGAAAGCGATCTTCCTGCTTCTTCTGCTCGTGCCGGCCGCTGCGCACGCGCAAGCAGTGGGCGGCTCACCCTTCGACACGGGTTTTTCCGCCATGCAGAACCTGTTTACCGGAACGGTCGCCAAGGTCGCCAGCCTGATCGCGATTGTGGTTGGCGGCTATCAGTTCGCACACGGGGAGCCCGGCGCGAAGAAATCTGCGGCAGTCGCCCTATTCGGCGCGGATCGAGTTCGAAAAGGTCTTCGCGAATCCTGCGGACCACAGCGAAGTGAAGCGCGAACGATGGACGGCAACCGTCACCTACGTCTTCCGCGAAAACGTGAAGAACAACGAACTCGCGGTGAATCCATTGGGGCTGACGATCGTGCGCTTCCGTGCCGATCAGGCATTCAGTTAACGAAAGATTCGGCGGGTTCTAAAAATCGCAACGATCAATATTGGCCCTGAGCCAACCCTGGCACCCGCAACTTAGCGCGGGTCCGAGGGAATCTCTGTCGCGAACACGATATCGGGAGGAAACGCCGGCCTGTTTTCGGCTACCCTCAAAACAGGCCAATCGTGCTCGCCACCACGAAGGAGGAAAACATGAGGCGAGTACGACATCAACGAGGAAGTCTGCAGCGTGAAAAACGCCAGAAGTCTGGTGAGACCGTTTGGGTCTTCCGCTGGTATGAGGTCCAGCTGGACGGAACCAGGAGGTATCGCAAAGCTGTGATTGGCACGGTTAGCGAGTTCAAAACCGAGGCCGAGGCACAGAAGGCGGCCGACTCGCTGCGACTAGATGTAAACGAACAGACCCCGCGACAGAAATTGCAGGCCATCAGCTTTGAGACGTTGGTTGAGCATTACAGGCAACATGAACTGCCGGACGTGGTGCACGGTACCAGACCGCTCGGCAGCGAACCCGGAGACGACGAAACGCGAAAGTCGTACTCCACCCAACTGACCTACCAGGGCTACCTCAGAAAATGGATTCTTCCTCGTTGGCGCTCCTACAGGTTAACGGAGGTGAAACCAGTCCAGGTTGAGCAATGGCTGAAGTCGCTACCCATGTCGAAAGGATCCAAGGCGAAGACCAGGAACATTATGAGCGCTCTTTATAGTCACGCACAGCGGTGGGAATGGACGACGTACAATCCCATTCGTCATGTACGGCAGAGCGCGAAGCGTGCTCGCATACCCACTATCCTCACACCGCAGCAGCTGAAAGAGCTGTTGGATAACCTGGTGGATCTTCCCAAAACCGCAGTTCTACTCGGCGCATCAACCGGCCTCCGGGTCGGAGAGTTGCTCGGCCTGAAGTGGGAGGATATCGATTTCGAGAACCTCGAACTTCGCCTGACCCGCGATGTTGTCAAACAGCGAATCGAACGCTGCAAGACGGAAGCTTCGAGAAAGCCGGTTCCGATCGATGCAGCCGTTGCCGAGATCCTCTGGGAATGGCGTCTGCGGTGCGCTTACAACCAGCCGAAGGATTGGGTTTTTGCCAGTCCCGCGAGACGGGGCAAACAACCCTACTGGCCGAGTTCCATCTATCGGGTGTATCTCAAGCCGGTTTTAGAGAACATCCTGAAGATCAAGGAACCGGTCGGCTGGCACACGCTGCGGCACAGCCTGGGCACGCTGATGAAGGCAGACGGAGAGGACGTGAAGACGATCCAGGAGACGCTCCGTCACGCCAACTTCAAGGTGACGATGGATGTGTATACGCAGGGCATAACGGCGATCAGGCGTAGCGCCCACAGCAAGGTGGTGCGTCAGATCATGGGTATTGAGGAGGACAAAGGCGATGAAGAGTAGAGGTGGCTTTCCACAAGTGGAAATCCTTATCGAACCTTTTCAAACCCACGTTTTTTCGGTCCGAATCTTGCAAGTCTTTTATTTTGTTGGCGTCCCCGACGGGATTTGAACCCGTGTTATCGCCGTGAAAGGGCGGTGTCCTAGGCCGGGCTAGACGACGGGGACGCTCGATTGAAAGGGCAGAACTACGGCGGGAAGACCAGAAATTGCGCCCTTAAGAAGGGTAACAACCCGCAACTTCCCTGTCAAAAAAACAACTTCACGCCCCGTCCCTCCTCCACCCCTCGGATTCACGCGATATACTGGCCCGGCAATCTTTTCGGAGCCTGTCAGCAATGTCTGGGAAAACGTTTGCCCGCCTTTCCGCCCTCTGCGTCCTCGCCGCCTCCACCCTCCTCGCCTCATCCCAAAACCCGCCGGCGACCCTCACCCTCCACCCCGACCAGCCCGCCTCCACCGTCAGCCCCATCCTCTACGGCCTCATGACCGAGGAGATCAACTTCTCCTACGACGGCGGCCTCTATGCCGAAATGGTGCGCAACCGGACCTTTCGCTCGGACTGGAGCGGCATCCTCAACTGGTACCTCGTCGAAGATGGCAACGCGCGCGCCAAAATGACCCCCGACAGCGCCACGGGGCCCAGCACCTCGCTTCCATCCAGCCTCAAAATTGAAATCGCCCAGGCAGATCCTCACAATCACGCCGGCGTCCTCAACGTCGGCTGGTGGGGCATGGCGCTCAAACCCAACACCGAATACAAGGGCTCCCTCTACGCCAAAGCCGCCGGCTCCGGCATCGGCCCGCTCACCGTCAGCCTCATCAATGACAACACTGGCAAACCCGTGGCAACCGCGACAATCGACGGCCTCGGCATCGAGTGGAAGCAGTACGCGTTCACGCTGAAGACCGGCGCCATCCAGCCCTCTTCCGCCAATCACCTCGTTATCACCGCCGGCCACGCCGGAACGCTCTGGCTCCAGCTCGTCTCGCTCTTCCCGCCCACCTATCACGATCGACCCAACGGCAATCGCATCGACCTGATGGAAAAGCTCGCCGCCATGCATCCATCCTTCCTGCGCTTCCCCGGCGGCAATTACCTTGAGGGCGATCACATCAAAGATCGCTTCGACTGGAAAAAAACCATCGGCCCCCTCGTCGATCGCCCCACCCACCCAGGTCCATGGAACTACCACTCCTCCGATGGCATGGGTCTGCTCGAGTTCCTCGGCTGGTGCGAAGACCTGAACATGCAACCCGTCCTCGCCGTCTATGCCGGCTACTCGCTCCAGCAGGAGCACGTGAATCCCGGGGCCGACCTCGAACCCTACGTCCAGGATGCGCTCGACGAAATTGAATACGTCACCGGAGGTCCTGACACCAAATGGGGCGCCGAGCGCGCCAAAGACGGGCACCCTGCCCCCTTCAAGCTCACCTATGTCGAAATCGGCAATGAGGACTGGTTCGACCGTTCCAACAGCTACGACGCTCGCTTCACCCAGTTCTACAAAGCCATCAAGGCGAAGTACCCCGCGCTGCAGTTGATCGCAACCGCTCCGATCAAAAGCGTCAAACCCGACGTGCTCGACGAGCACTACTATGTCCGCGCCACCCAGAACTTCCAATCAACCGCTCACTACGACACGCCGGATGGAAGCCCCGCTTCCCAGGTCTGGGACAACGGCCACTTCGACAAAGTTGACCGCAACGGCCCAAAAATCTTCGTCGGCGAATGGGCCACTCGCGAGGGCTTGCCCGCCCCCAACATGGGTGCGGCTCTCGGAGACGCTGCCTGGATGACCGGGCTCGAGCGCAACAGCGACCTCATCCTCATGGCTTCCTATGCCCCGTTGCTGGTCAACGTCAACCCCGGCGGTATGCAATGGGAAACCGATCTCATCGGCTACAACGCCTCCTCGAGCTACGGTTCGCCCGCCTACTACGCGCAGGTGCTCTTCGCCTCCTACCTCGGCGACCACACCGTCTCCGGCAAACTCGACTCCGGCAACGACAAGCTCTTTTATTCGGCAACGCTCAACAGCGCGAAGAAGCAGCTTTACCTCAAGATCGTCAATGCCTCGTCCGATGCGCAGCCCGTCCGCCTCGCGCTCCCCGGCGTACATCCAGCCGGCGATGCAAAACTCGTCCGTCTGAGCGCGCCCGATACGCAGACCACCAACTCTATCGACGATCCCAGGCAGGTCGTTCCCGTTGAATCCACCGTGCGCAACGTAAGCAGCGACTTCTCGCTCACCTTGCCCGCATACTCCATCCAGGTGCTTCAGATCGATTTGCGTTGATCGGTAGATAGATTTGCAGGAACGGCGTCCCGCTCGCCCGCAAGCGGCGCCATCCACTCCATCAATGCGTATCTGTTTTTTAGCGGCTGGCTTTTACTGCTGCACAGCCCATGCAAGGCCATCTGGATTAGGACCCGCGTCGATCTTCCCAGTCACTTCCAGCGTCTTGAGATCGATCACCGCCACAAACCCGTCCTGCGCAAAAGCGACGTAGGCGCGCTGCCCATCGGGCTCAATCAGAATCCCACCGCCGCCACCCGTCCCCACGCGCGACCGCTTCACTTCCTTCTGCGTTCCCACATCGAAAACCACCAGCTCCGGCCCCGCCGAAATCAACGCCTTCGATCCATCCGGCGTGAACTTCAGACGATTGGCGCCGCGCGCATTGGCTTGAAGCGTCGCCGTCACTTTCTTCTGCGCAATGTCGATGACCGAGATCGTGCCGTCCCCCGCATTCGCAACCCACGCCTGCTTGCCGTCGGGAGAAACATCGAATCCTTCCGATCCCCGGCCAACCGGAATCACCGTCTCGTTCCAGTCGCCCCCCGGAGGCCCCGGCATCCGCCCGCCCGCGCTCCCGGCATCCCGCCTCCCTGCCCCGGCGTCATACCCGGCGGTGGCCCAGGTGGCGGTCCTCCCGCCTGCCCCTCGGTCTTTTCGAGAATCGTCACCGTTGCCGAATTTACATTGGTCGTCACAATCTTCTTCGCATCCGGGAACACGTAGATCATGTGCGTCCGGTTCTGCCCCGTGCCCATGATCCAGTCCACCTTGCTGCTTCCCGGATCGTAGCTGCCGATCGCCTTAGCTGCCTCGGCGGTGAACCATACCTTGCCCTGCGCAAAAGTCAGGCCGTGCGGCCCGCGAAGGGCTCCAAGATCGATGGCGGGCTCCTGATTCTGGCCAATCAAATCAACCACCGCCAAGGTGTGGAAAGCTCCAAATCCGTAATTGGAGACGTAGGCGGTGCGCCCGTCGCCCGACGCCACCACCTCATGCGGATCGTCGCCCACAGGCACCCGTGCCACCACGTGTAGATCCGCGGGATTCACGATTGCCAGCGTGTGGTCGTGCTTCGAAAGAACGAGAAGAGAGGCTTTGGGGGTCGTGGACTGCGCGCCTGCCGTCGCTCCAACCGCTGCGAAGAAAAGAGGCAGGCACAACAGAGGAGAGGCGATTCGTGCGGTCTTCAAGGGCTCGCTCCGAACTAGACAAACATGTCCTGGTCGCTGACCACCTCAACCGCGCGTTCATGACGGCGGCCCGTCGCCAGCACGCTCAGAAATGCCTTCACCGAAGCCAGCACTGCGCCGATCTGCCGGGCCGGCCTTGCAACGGAGTCGGTAACCACATTGCTCGCGTGCTCTACCCCATCCACGACGCTGGTGACCATATTGTCCACCCGGGTGCTCTGGCGATGCACGCGCCCCAATATGTCGTCTGTGGTGACGCTGATGCGCGCCGTTTGTTCCTTCACCGTTTGCGCAATGCTCGCAATATCGGCGGTGATGGTCTCCACCCGCGGAGAAATTTTCTCCACGATGTCCTTCGACTTGGCCAGCAGCGGCATCGCCGTCGCACGAAGTTCGTGAACGTCATCCTGCACTTTGCTCATCGCCTTACGGATTGTGAAATAGGCAACAAGCACCACGAGCGCCTGTACCAACAGCGCAAATGCGGCGATGGCGTCAAAAATGATTTGCCAGATTGTTTGGTTATTCATTCGGCACCGACGAATCTCAGCTTTCTCAGGCCCGCGCAGCGCTCCCATTTTCGAAAGAGAACGCCGGTTGCATGATGGCTCGAAGTGCGAAGGGCCCGAATACCCTGATCCGGACCCTTCGTTCTTCGGAAACTAAACGGTTGGTTCTGTCGGCTTGGCGTTCGTCTGATAGGCTTCGCGTCCTGCATCGACGGCTGCGCCCACGCGAGTGGCCTGATCGTTGACGATATTCTTTCCGCGCTCGACAAAGTCTTCCCACTGCGCCCGGCCGCGATCCACCATCTCGCGCCCACGGCCAACATATTGATTGACCTGTTCCTTGCCCTTATCCACGTATTGGCCCATTTGCTCAGCGGCCTGGCGCCCACGCACCCTCAGATACTCGCCGCCTTCCCGTGCGCCCTGGGCGATGTCATCCCTGGTTTCCCGGCCGCTCTTGGGCGCATAAAGAATGCCGATTAATGCGCCTACACCCAGGCCGGCCAGAAACCATGCCACGCCCTGACCCTTATTCGTCTCTTCGCTCATATATGTCTCCTTCTGCTCAGTAGTCCAGATAACTGAGCCCACCAACAACTGTCAATGTTACGCCGCAAACCCGCTGAGGCAGAAATCACTTGCCAGGTTACCCGGTAATTCTCACCCGGCTCTCAGGCTTGGACGCCGGGTATCCAACATCAGTTGTAAACAGCAGACAGCAGCGCGTGAAAATGTTACACCCGGCGATCCCTGTCACTGCGGCAGAAGGCTGTGCGCAATCGCATCCAGTATGCCATTAAGAAAATTGATCGACTCCGGTGCGCAATACCGCCGGGCAATCTCAAGGGCCTCATTGATCACGATGGGAAAGGGGGTCGACTTGAAACCCAGCATCTCGCCAACCGCCATCCGCAGCAGATTGCGATCCACCGCAGGCATCCGCTCCAGCCGCCAGTGGCGCGAATTGGCCACAATCAGCTCGTCGATCCGCTCCTGGTTCGCGATCGCCGACCGGAACAGATCCTCCGCAAAACCGCGTACCTCAGGTTCCGTGCTGTCCACGGATCCCCAGAACGTGGCGCGAACCTGGTCCGGCGTCTGCTTCCCTACGTCCGCCTGAAAAAGCATTTGCATCGCCAGTTCACGGGATTTGCGTCGTAAACCGGCCGTCACGCTTTCACGCTTTCCTTCACACCCGTTTGCAGCTTGCCCTTCAAGCTGACCATTTCGATTGCCGCCACCGCCGCCTCAAAGCCCTTGTTCCCAGCCTTGATGCCCGCCCGGTTCAACGCCTGTTCCAGCGTCTCGCAGGTTAGCACCCCAAAGCTGTGCGGCACGCCGGTCTCTTGCTGCGACTGCCCTATGCCGCGCGACACCTCGTTATATATTGCCTCGTAGTGCGCCGTCTCGCCCCGCAGCAGGCAGCCAAGTGTAATGATTGCATCCACCCGGTGCTGCTCGGCAATCGTTCGTGCCGCCGCGGGAATCTCCCACGCTCCCGGCACGCGCACCACCTCGACATTCGCCCGCGCGGCGCCGCTCCTCAGCAATGCGTCAAGCGCACCCTCCAGCAGACGATCCGTGATCACGGCGTTCCAGCGCGCCACCACAATTGCGAACTTCATCCCTTCCGCTGACAGGTCGCCCTCGATAGCAACCGCCTTCCCTTTCGCCGGATCCATCCACGCCCAGAACGTAAAAACGAATCCAGGCTCCGGCTCCACTGTAAAAAGCCGCGCCTTCCAATCCGTATCAGTCGGCTCAGTCAGCCGTGCCGGGCGCTGCGTCGCCTCCGTTCGCGCGCAGCCACCGGTCCGCTGACTGGTAAGCCGCGTCCAGCGAAGTCACCTCGACCATCAGATCCGAGACCGCCGGAAGCTTTCCGTTTACAAATTCCAGGTTCCCCAGCGGCGCCAGAAATGAAACCCCGGCACTTTCAGCCTCTTTCCAGCCGGGGCCTCTGGCGAAGCCCATCGCATCGAAGAAGCTGCTCAGTCTCTCGTAGACAGCCGCATCTCCGGCAGGGCGAAGAATGGAGATCCCTTTGATCATCCTCTAATTTTATCGTGCGAAACCCGAGTGGATTTTCACTTCATGCGCGACCCATCGAACCCGCAAGTCACGCTTCTTTCTCGTGTGCAACGGTCAATTCCTGGCCAATTCCCCGCTCCAGCTTCTTCGAGAGATAAATGCTGCTCACGCAGAATCCAATAAACAGGTAATAGCCCGGCAGAATTTTCGAGCTGTCCGTCGGAATCACTAGTTGCTGCACAGAAGGCTCTCCCCGGATACCACCCATGCCGCTCTCGATCACCCCATTGAACGCGATGAACGACATGAAAATCGCCAGCACCATCACGTCGGCCATCGACCACTTCGACAGCTCGAATGCCAGCACCCTTACGATGCGGCTGTTGCGCAACAGCGACGGCCGGAACAGCGATGCGCTCAGCGCCAGCATCTTCAACGCCGGAAACACCACGCTGAACAGAATCACCAGGACGGCCACCAGCGACATCGCCGGCCGGTGCATCTCCAACAGGCTTCGAGACACTTCCATCACCGTCTTGCTGCGGTAGTACATCGACTGCTCCTGAAACGTGATCGGCGATCCCAGCAGCGTCGCATCCAGTCGCGTGATCCGCACCTCTACTTCAAGCATCGGGCTCATCACGCCGCCCACCAGCATCGTGATGCAGTACAACATCAGCACCACAACCGCCGCACGCGATAGTCTCTGCCTCCCCACCGTGAGCAGCACGAACGCCACCGTCGCCGACGCCAGCACAATCAGATAATCCCGGTTGAGCTGCACGTCGTCTGCCTGAATTCGCTCGCGCAGCGTCTCCTCGCAGACCGGCCCGTCGGCGCATCCGTAATGTTTCAGAATGCTCGAATAGGTGGTCATGTCTACCGATCCGAAAGTGTTCTTGACTGCATTGGCGATTACGCCGCGCACCGAATCCTGGAATGCGGCCTGATTCTGCGGCTTCGCCAGTTCACCCAGCACCACGTTCGTGTACTCCGGGATGTGCGGGCGCAGCGAATTCACAATCATATTCACCAGCATCGGCGGCGCACTCAGTGCCACCGGCCCCTTCTGCCCCGTCGCACTCCCGGGCTTCGGAGCATTGGCGGGTTTCGGAGCGCTCATCTGCTTCTGTATGGTGTCCAGCAAATCGTTGAGAGCTCGTTCCACCATCGGACGCAGATTCTTGGTTTGCGATTTGAGATCGAGATTGTCCACCTGCGCATTGAGAATCGGCCCGATAATCGAGCGCCACCGGTCCGCGCTCAGCAACCCATACCGTACGTGCTCCAGCTCCGCCAGATCAGTCCGGAGTGCGCGCCGCTTCTCGAGCCCATCCATCGTGAGCCAGCTGCACCATATCGCCGGCAGCAGCAGCAGAATGCTTGCGCCCAGCCGGATGCCGAACCAGGGCGAAGATTTGCGCGGCCCCGATTCCGTGTGTGCGCTCGAGTCGTTCACGGTGTGAGTATACCCGCTCCCTCGTGTCGCTCCACCGGCATGATCACTCGTCCGTGAATCCTAGCCCTTTTGAAGATTTGACTCATCGACTCCACCAGGATCGCTTCCGTCTAACCCTTGCAGGGGAGAAGCCCGAATAGACCCATCCGCGAATCATCAAAAAAGATGGCTCAGACAATCCCCGCCGCTTTAACGTGGATCTATCGGCTCTCGGCTTCGCCGCCGCACAATACCGTCTGACCAGCAAAGCCCGGACCGGAACCGTCAATCCGCACTCCACGTACTCTGTCTCCGCATGAAGGCGCACTGGACGCCAATGCACTAGCAGCGCGCCTCTCTCCAGATAAAAAGCGAAAAGGCCGGCATAATGCCGGCCTTTTCTTTGGTCCTGCTTGATCGATCCCTACACCGTCGCGCGCGGTTTCACCAGGATGACCGTAGCCGGTACGATCCCGGATGCGGGCGCCGGCGTGCTGTTGTACACGCAATCGGGATCCGTTCCCGGCGTGCAGGCTGGTAGCCCGGGACTGATCTGCTGCGTGTCCTGCAGCGTCGACGTCTTGATGAAATGAATCAGGTCGTCGCCTGCTGTTGAAACGAAGAAGAACTGATCATCGAGGCTGAATGCGCCTGCAATCGGCGCAGTCTCCGCGCCGTTGCCAGTCAGCGTGAGATAGTTCAGAGCCCCCGTCGTTCCGCTGGCTCCCGGAACATAGTAAGGAAGCTTCGCGCCTGGGGTCGTGCCGTCATAGGTGATGAAGGCGAGATTCGACGAAGGCGACGCCACAATCTGATTCAGCGCCGTGGCATTGATCCCGTCTACCGGAAGCTGATTAAGCGTGTGCGTCAACAGCAGAGGATTGAGCTGCTGCCCCTGCGTTGGGCAGGCCAGCGGCAGATTGACGGTCTGGGTCGATCCTCCGGTTGCTGCTCCACTGCTCGGCACAAATGGAATCGTTACCCCGATGTCGGATAACTGCACGCCGCCGCCCACGAGGGCCGCGCCCAGCACGTGCTGCCCGTCTGTCGTTGACGCCAGCACATCCGTCTGGGCAGCCACGGAATCACCCTGCGGATAGAAAATGATGCTTGCGTAATTGCTGGCCGTTCCGCTCGGGCACCACGTATGCGCAACCGTTGGGTTGCCGCTCAAATAGGCGCCCACGCTCGGAATCGTCAGCGTCAGGTCCTTGGCCCCGCCCGATGAACTCAGATCGTAAGTCGTCCAGCCGGTGTTGGCGTTATAAACGTAAAGCGTGTCGCTGTGATTGGCCCCCAGCGATGCGCTGTCCGTCACATACAGCGTCTTGGCATCCGGAGTCCATTCGGCTGCATTCCCCACCCCGGTAAATGTCGCGGAAACCGACGACCCCGCAACGTTGTAGAGGTAGAAGACCCGCCGAATCGGATCGTTGACCAGAACTGTTTTGTTGTCGGGAGATACCGCCAGCACCACGCCCGGCACCCCGGTATTCGGCGCGCCCGTCAGCGCATTGCTCTGCGCGCTGAAGATCATCAGCGCATGCGACGACCCGAAGTACATCGTGCTCCCCAGGCGGTCCATCACCATGGAGTTGGGAACGTAGGGCAAACGGACCGTCGAGCCCAGCGAGTTCCCGACCAGATCGTAAGTTACGAAATATTGCGACTGTCCCGGCGCTCCGAACCAGACATACGAGCTCGCATTGCCCGGCGTCGTTATGTCCACGGCGTTACTCGAGATCGCAAGACCCGTTCCGTACTGTCCAATCTGGTTGATCGGCGATGGATTACACGTGCCGGGCTGGCAAATCGCGTACACCGAAGCTGCACCCGGGAACGACGGCACCACCGCGCCGCTCGAACTCACCGTAATGTCCATCGGATTCGTCGACTGATAGTCGAGTGTCAGACCGGTAATCACGTTGCCGTTGGTGTCGAGCACCGTCGTCACCATGTTCTGCGTCACACCCTGCGTAACCGTCGCCTTCGTCGCTCCATTCAGAGTCACGGAGATCGACTTCGGCGGGCAGGTGCTGAAGAATCCGGCCGACGAGCCCGATCCCGCGATCGAGGCCGTAATCGCCGTCGTCCCAGGCTGCGCGGCCGTGATCACGTTCGTCGCAGCATTCAACGTGGCAATCGAGCCCGTGCTCACCGCGTACGACAAAGTTCCAATCGAATTGGAGCACAACGGAACCGAGCTCACCCCGGGCGGCAATCCGCCGGGACAGGAGTAATTGGTCACCGTTGAGGGTGCGCAGAACTCATACTGCGTTCCGTTCGCCGCGTAGCACGCCTCCGAATCCAGCTGCGTGCTGGTCCCCTGCGAATAGCACTGCTGCGCGCCCGATAATGCCAGCGCGACCGAACTCACCGCCGCATGGACATACACCTCAAGTGGGTTCGATACCACTGAATCCGCGGATGCCGAAACATACGCGGTCGCATACGGCAGCCCGTTCGTGTTCGGCAGCGGATTGGGGAAATTGCAAATCGTGTAATCGGCAATACCGCCGCCCGAATTGCGATTCCATGTTCCCGCGCAGATCCTCCCCGTCGGCGATATGTCTACCAGCCGGTTGTTGGTCGTCGCGTAATTGAATTTGGAGGTGTTCGCGGTGGCCCCTTTGCAGGTAAAGGCCGTCGGCGCATTCACCTGCAGCACCTGCCCAAAGGCGATCGACATGCCCGTCGTCTTCGGCTCCAGGTCAATCGAATAAACATCGGTATTCTTCAGTCCGTACCCAAGACCATTGCAATACTCGCCTGCCGGGTTACGGGTGCAGCTCGATATCGAAATCCCGGTTGGAATTGCCAGAAATAACATGAAAACAAGCGTCAGAAACCGCCGCATGAATCCTCCCCGCCCCGCCTGATCAAACCGCGGAACGGTCTCTCCGAATCCGTTAAAAAATATGGGTTAAACGCGAGCCATCCCTGCGCCGGTCGCCGGCCTGGTCCCGGCTTGTCACACGCAGACTACCGGCCTTCGGCACTTTTCCACTCCATGCAGCCGGTCGACAGAACACGCTCGATTTGCTCCAAAGAAAAGTGTATCAGGACGGGTTGACCGCCAGGTCTCCCCCGCCCGCTGATTGCCCTGTTATTCCATAGACTCGCCGACCCCCCAAATGAGAGCCAGACCGATAGAAAACAGCTCACTGGGATGCCCTGCTGTCCTGCGCCGTCGCCGGCATGTATTTGACGAACCATTCCACCGCCCGGTCCATCACATCCCGGCGGTGCTCCGGATTCACAAATCCATGTCCCTCGTTCGGATAGACCACCAGTTCCGTCGGCACATGCTCGTCCCGCAGCGCATGCCAGAACTCGTACGACTGTGGCGCCGGGCACTCCCCGTCCCGATCCCCCACCACCACCAGCGTCGGCGTCTTCGCCTTCTTGATGAAGTTGATCGCCGAGCTCTTCGCATAGGCCGCCGGATCGTCGTACACCGAAGCCCCGAAGTACGGAATCATCCACTGGTCGATCGAGTTTTCACCGTAATAACTCTGCCAGTTCGACAAACCCGCCCCCGCCACCGCCGCCTTGAATCGATTCGTCTGCGTCACCGCAAACATCGTCATGAATCCGCCGTAGCTCCAGCCCGTGATCCCCACACGCTGCGCGTCAATCGGATACTTCGCCACCGCCGCGTCCACTCCCGCCAATATGTCGCGCAGGTCGCCGTACCCAAAATCCTTCCGGTTCGCCTGCGCAAACGCCTCTCCCTGCCCGAAGCTCCCCCGCGGATTCGCCATCAGCACAAAATACCCCAGCGCCGAAAACGCCGTCCCGCTCAACCCGCCTCCGCCGCCCCACCGCGCCACCGTCGCCGCCGCAGGTCCGCCGTGCACCTCCACAATCAATGGATACTTCTTCGCCGGGTCGTAATCCTTCGGCAGCAGAAGCCACCCCTGCACCCGGAATCCGTCGCTCTTCCAGCTCAGAGATTCCGCCTTGCCCCACGCCGGTTCAACTCCATCATTCCAGTGCGAGAACTGGATCACGCCCTCAAGCCCCGATGTCATCACCGTCCCCGGCTTTGCTCCATAGATCTCCGTGGGATGTTCGAAATTACTCGCCGTGAACACAAACATCGAGCGGTCCGCTGTGCTCGAGAGGCTGTGCGACCACCGCCCGTCCCCCACGCTCCCCGGAATCGAGAAGATCGGCGAACCGAATGTCGGCGGCTTGCTCCCGCTCCGGACATCCCCATCCACCTTCAGCCGGATCAGCTGGCTGTTCCCTCCCGCCAGTTCGCTCACAAACAGATATTCGTTGCTCCCCCACTCCACCCATGCCGGCGACGTCGGCCTTCCCTGCGTCAGATCCTTCGGAGCTCCGCCCGCCGCGGACACCAGCCAGACATCCCCGCCCGTCGACCCCTGATCGCTCATCAACCCGCCGATGAACGCGATGTACTGCCCGTCCGGCGACCACCGCGGCACCGCAATCTGCAATCCATGCAAATCGCCCGCTACCTCGGCCGGCGCCAGAATCGCCTTCGGCTGCCCGTCCAGCACCTGCGTGTAAAGCTTTGCCACCCACCAGTTGTTCTCGCCCGGAGGATCCGCCGCGATATACGCCAGTCCCTTCGAATCCGGCGACCAGTCAAATTCATACGCATGCAGATTCGCAGGCGTCACCTCGGTGGCTGCAGCGCCGTCGCCATTCGCTGCCACCATCGCGACCCTCTGCACCTCCACGTTGTCCTCGCCGATCACCCCTGCCGGAGGCTTCATCGCTGCCAGCGCGCCCGCCGCCCGCGTCGCTCCTTCGACGTACAGAAATGCAATCCTGCTCCCATCGGGCGAAAAGGCCGGCTCATGCACGTACCCCTTCAACGCCGTCAGCCGCTTCGCGGGACTCCCATCCAGATGCGAAAGGAAAATCTGTTCCTGCCCGTTTGCATCCCCGCACACCGAGAGAAACGCCAGCGCCTTTGAGTCCGGCTCCCACGCAAGACCGCTCCCGCTGCAGCGATCGTCCGCCTTGCTCACCACCACCCGCTCCGGCTTGGAAGGGTCTCCCTGCGGCGCCACCATGATCTGCCCGCCTCCGCGACCGCCATCCACCCACGCCAGCCTTTTGCCGTCCGGCGAAATCGCCACTTGTCCCGCGCCCCGCCCGCGATTCAACCCGCGCAGCACGTCCTCGATATGGGCACGATCCGACCCCGCCGGCGCCGCGCTTTGCGCCCTCAGCGGAAATCCATTCGCAGCAGTAAACAGAGCAACAGCACCGCCAATCGACGCGGCGCACACAAAGCGAGAGAAAATTCGAAACATACCCAAAATCCTATCAGGCAGCCTGCGTCCGCACCCCGCCCAGCCGGGCTCTCCGGGCCCGTTACCACAGTTCCTCACCCCGCGGCCTTTCCTGCGATATAGTGACAAAACGAAGCGGGAACTCCTCGTTAAGGACTCCATGGACACCATCACCCTGCAACGACTCCGTGGGTTCCTCCGCATCTGCTTCGGCTACCTCACCCTCATTACCACCCTCGTGTCAGCATTTCTCCTCGCGTCGCTCTTCTCCGCCGCGCAGCATCCCCACGCCTACCACTACTACTATCGAGGCCAGAAAAACGTCCTCGTCTCGGCTATCCTCATCGCGCTCAGCCGCATTGTTCGCTTTGCCCCGCTTCCGCTGGCCATCACCTACGGCATGGCCTGGTGGACTCTGAAGCTGGGACGCCCCTCCGCTCGCCGCTGGGCAATCGCAGCCAGCGCCCTCATGGTCCTCTCCAGCGCCACCATGCTCATCTCCAGGCTCACGCTTTGGCCCGGCGGCCGGCGCTTCCATGGCAGCTTCCTGTCGTTTCAGATCTTCTTTATCGCCGCCGGAATCCTCGGCCTCTTCGTCTTCTGGAAAACCTCCTCTGACGTCATTGAGGCCGCCTCCGTAGGCAGAACCCGAGGCGACGGCACCAGCACTTTCCTCGATCTCGCTGTCTCCGTCCTCGCCCTCACCGGCGTCTGGGGAGGAATGCTCTCCTACGCCCGCTGGGGACACGCCCAGCAACTCCCCTTCACTCGCGGCGCCGTATCGCTCGGCATCATCGCATTGGTTCTCTTTCTCACCGTCACCTTGCACGAAGCGGCCCACGCCGCCGCCGGCCTCGCCCTCGGCATGAAGCTCCGCGCCTTCGTCATCGGCCCCTTTCAATGGCGCGTCCGCGACGGCCGCTGGAAGTATCTCTTCCAGCCCGCGGGAATTCTCTCCTTCGGCGGCTCCACTGGAATGGTCCCGATCAACCCCAACCAGGGCCGCTGGATCGAAATCGCAATGATCGCCGCCGGCCCCTTCAGCAATCTCTGCGCGGGAGCCCTTGCCATCTGGCTCACACTATCCGCGAAGGGCAGCCCCTGGGAGCGCTTCTGGGAACCCCTGGCCTTCTTCGCCACCGTCAATCTCGTCACCTGCGCCGTAAACCTCGTCCCCTTCCGGCCCGAGGCTCTCTACTCCGACGGAGCCCGCATCTACCAGCTCCTCTCCGGCGGACCCTGGGCCAGTCTGCACCGCGCCTACTCCACAGTCCTTTCCAGTACCGTCAGCGCCATGCGCCCCAGCAGGTACGACATGGATGCAATCCGGCGCGCCCAGGCACACTTCACGCGCGGCCGCGAAGCCCTCATGCTGAGCCTCTTCGCCACTTCCCACTATCTCGACTCCGGCGACATCCTCGAAGCGCGCGCCAGCTTCGCCGACGCTACCCGCCTCTATCAGGAAACCCGGCTCAACATCCCCACCGATCTGCTCACCAGCTTCGTCTTCAACAGCGTCTACCTCAACCGCGATCCGGCCTCGGCGCGCCGCTTCTGGAATCTCTACGAAAGCAAATCCCCTACCCACTTCGGCGTCGACTACTGGCTCTCCCGCTCCGCCCTGCACTGGATCGAGAACCACCCACTCGAAGCTCGCGACGCCTTTGCAACCGGCAGTGCGCTCGCTGACCAGCTCCCCCACGCCGGCGCCTACGACTTCGACCGCGACCGCTATCGCAGGATGAAGGAACTCCTCGACGGCCCCCCAGTCCCCTCCGACGACGGCGACCGAACCGAGATCCTGTCCGAAGCCCACGCCGAATCCTGATCCCTCAGAATCCGCCCCGCTTCCGGAACCACTTCAGTTGGGACGGGTCGTAAGCCGCGTCCATAATCCTCTTGACAAACTTATTTTTGCCCGCGAATATCTTCGGAACCCCCAAAAAGCAGTGCCAGAGTCAGTCGGAGCTGTTGCGTTTCGAGTAGCGCGATTGCGTCTTTGCGTTTTTTGGCAGAGCGCGAAGCATTATGTCGAAACTTGGATCGTTGGCCCCGAGCCTCAACTCTCAGAACTGCAATGTAGTGCGCATCGCTCAACGGTCGCGAAAGGAATAGCGATGAAACGACGTGCGGAAGCAGTTTCCTCGGTTGCGTTACTAACTGTCCTGTTCGGTGCGACCGAGTTTCTCACCGGATGCTGCACGCAGAGCCAGCCGTGCACGCAAACCGGATGGTGGCCCTCGCAGGGAGAGGAAGTTGCAATAGGCGTAGCCGTTGGAGCAGGGATCGGTCTAGCTAGCACTGCGGTTGCTGTTCACTATCACAATGAGCACACGTTTAAGGGATGTGTATCGACTGGGCCGAATGGCCTTCAATTATTGAACGACAAAGACAAGAACACTTACTCGTTGGTAGGAGTTACTGCTGACATCAGGGCGGGAGAAAAGGTCAAGTTGCACGGGGAAAAGAAGGAACAGAAGAGGAAGCACAAAGGCGATCCAGTCAATCGAGAATTCCTCGTGGAAAAGACGACTAAGGATCTGGGGCCTTGTCACCTGGCGTCAGACTCCCAGACTCCCACGGCCCCGGCGATGAATCAGTAGTACAGCTTTGGATGTTCTCGCGTTTTGAGTTGTCGCCCACTCGTACATCGCCCTCAACCATTCGTCACCCTGATTCGTCACCCTGCGGCAATTCTCTTCGCCATGTAGCCCACTGGGATCATACGAAGGAGTCTATTCGATTCCGGGTTGTGATCGAGTGGTCGCCTACTCTTCCCTATGCCAACTCTTCGCCTTTTGCCCGTTTACTTCCGGTTAGACGGTAATCCACCCGAAACTCCTGAAAATTAGAGATGTGCACAATCTGTTGGCTTTCATCGTCCTGAATTGAGTTTTCGGCTGTCTCAGCACGATCAGGCCAGCGTATTCTTGCGGCATGCTTCGGGGTCATCTGTATTCCCTTTGTCTACAGAGTCTTGTCGTGCTTGCGGCCGCGGCGATGGGTCAAGCCCAGCAGGCTGGCGTCTTGCGTCTGCCTCTGGATCAATGGCAGTTGCACGCAGGGGACGACCCGCGCTGCGCTGATGTTCAGGCCCCTGGCTGCACGCTACAGAAATACTTCTTTGACACTCACCGATATGGGGTTGAGTGGCAGCGCATTGAAACCACGATCCCGCCCAATCTTCTTGAGCCACGGCAACAGCTTGGTCTGGTGGTTCAAGGCGAACAACCGGTATATCAAGTCTTCGTCAATGGCCAGCTTATTGGCGGCTCAGGTAGCTTCGACACCTATATCGGCCCGCAGTATTCACGTACTATCCTTCGGATGCCTGCCAATCTCCTCGCTCACGGACATATCACCATCGCGATTCGAGCGCTGAACTTGCATGGGTACCTGCCCGCATCGGGCTTTGATCCCACCATTGCTCCGCTGGATCGAACGCAGCAAGTGATGGATGAAGATACGCTGGCTCACCTGCGCGGCAGTTGGCAACACTATGTTTGTTTTGCCCTGCTTGCCTGTACCGGCTTGGTCTTCTTTCTGTTGTTTTCCGTCAACACCAGGCTGCGTGAATACTTCTGGCTCGGAGCTTTGCTCATTCTTCTGTTTATATTCCGGCTCGGAGAACTCGCAGCTGTTCTGAACATGGGAATGCCATCATGGGTCGGGGTCGTCAACTACAACCTCGGCAACGGCCTGCAGCCGCTGATCATCATCGAGTTTGTTTTCTGTTTCCTGGGACGGCGCGTTACAAAACTCTTCCGTTTGATTGAGATTTGCGGCGCCCTGTCAGTTTTAAACGTGATTCTGTTGGCTCCGTTCATCTACCAACACCTGACTCCGCTGATCCGGGTGATAGAACCCTTTGTGCTGCGTTCCTACGGAGTGACAATGCTTCTTGCAAATCTGTCTCAGTTTCTTCTGGTCCCCATGTGCTTCAGGAGCAAACTCGCGGAGATGCGTTGGATCGGCGGAGCCGTTATGTTTCTCACCGTTGTCGAGGCGCGCTGGCAGGCAGGGTGGGGGCTGTCTCTCGGTTCGCCCGTTCAGTCTTTCCGTTGGGGTGCCCTCGATTTCGATCTACGGCCTGTGGCGTGGCTTCTGTTCGCTATCGTCATGCTCATCGCAATGACCTTTCGCCTGCGCCGCATTCAGGACCGCAATCGCGAAGTTGAGCAGGAGATGGCCGCTGCGCGCAGCGTGCAACAGATCCTGATTCCTGATCAGTTGCCTTCCATCCCCGGCCTCGTTATCGATAGCGCATACCTGCCCGCGCTGGAGGTTGGTGGCGACTTCTTTCAGATTCTCCCGATCCCAAACACAGCCGATCCAGAAAAGCCTTCGGCCTTCATCGTGCTTGGCGACGTGAGCGGAAAGGGCCTAAAGGCGGCTATGACGGTTTCGCTGATTGTTGGAACCCTGCGCACCTGCGCCCGGCATTGCACCAGCCCGTCCGAGTTGCTCGGTGAGGTCAATCGCTCCCTCCTCGGCCGCAGTGACGGCTTCGCCACCTGTCTTGCGTTGATGGTTCAGCCTTCGGGCAAACTTACCTTGGCGAACGCTGGGCACCCTAACCCTTACCTCAATGGAGTCGAGATTCAAACTGAAGCTAACCTGCCTCTCGGTCTTGATGCTGGCATTCGTTACTCTGAGACTACCTTCCAGCTTGAACACGATCAGCTCTGCACCTTGGTCACTGACGGAGTGATCGAGGCAATCAGCCCCAGCGGCGAACTCTACGGCTTTGAGCGCACCCAGGCCGTCAGCAGCCAGTCGGCACATGCCATTGCGGAAGCGGCCAGACAGTTCGGCCAGGAGGACGACATTACTGTTCTATCCATAGCAAGAACCGTTGGTCTGAATCCTGTGCTGGGATAAGTCAAGATGCTTTTCAACGCTCAATCGTTCGTTCCGGTTGGTTTGTTTGAATGCTAAGTCAGCGAGGAGCACGAGGTGTTGCAAAAGGCTGAACTCAGCTGTGAGGCTGATTCAGAGAACTACCTCGGAGGCTCCTCAGAGACTATGTATTACATCGGACTGGATGTTCACAAGAGGACGATCAGCTATTGCGTGAAGGACGCGGCCGGCAAGATCTCTGATGCTGCGAGCCATTTCCGCGGCCAAGCGGAGAACGACAGATCGATGCCCGCAAGATCGCCGACTGCCTCGCTGCGACTTCCTGCCGGAGTGCCATATGGATCGACCGAGATCGGCGCCGTAATAAGCAGATGGTGCAGAAAGAACCACGTATCTGAGACATCGCTGCTGGAGAAGGGGGTGACGCATACCAAGCGACGGCTCACAAGGTGGGCTACTTCGCCGAGCTGATGGCCGGCACGGATCGACAGAGTACAGGAAATTGAACCACGAATTACTTCCGAGAGCGGACAACGACTGGCACTGCGGCGGTCCCGTGCTGGAAGAGCGATAGCCTTGACACCCCGCTATAGGCTCCTGTACAAGTGGGCCTCCTACAAAGGAGAGGAAACCGTATGCGCATGTTGCTTCGAGTTTCGATTCCCGTGGAATCCGGCAACGCAGCCGCCAAAGCTGGAACCCTCGGCTCTACCATCGATAAAATTCTGGCTGACCTCAAGCCGGAAGCAGCCTATTTCATTGCCGACGACGACGGCAATCGGTCCGGATCCATCGTCTTTGACATGCAGGACCAGTCGCAGATCCCCTCTATTGCTGAGCCATGGTTTCTGGCGTTCAACGCGAAACTCTCCATCCGGCCTGTCATGACCCCTCAGGATCTTGCCAAAGCCGGCCCCTCAATCGCCAACGCTGCCAGACAATACGGGAAGTAAACTCTCACTGGAATCCAACTTCGAATGAGACCCACTGCGCGCCTGCGAGACCGGCATCATAGCTGGTCCCGGGAGGATTGTGGGTTACTCGGATAATCAAGAAATTGACCCGGTACCCGTTTTACTTCCGAGTAGACGGTTATCCTCCCCGCGATCAAAACGATTCGATTCTATCGGGCACCTCACTATTCAGGATGGGACTGCAACAAAGCTGCCCGCCCCTCAACTTCATTTTTCCCTTTGCACATTCCAAATGAGTCGTGCTACCTTCTTTGCGATGGCCAAAGGAGCAAGTTTTGAGCGCCGATAAATCTGAAGTTCTGCAGGGCACGCTGGACATGATGATCCTCAAGACCCTCTACGCCCTCGGTCCCCTGCACGGTTTCGGAATCGCACGACGCATCGAGCAGGTGAGCCAGGATGTCCTCAAGCTCAATGAGGGCACCGTCTATACATCTCTGCTTCGATTGCAACAGCAGGGATGGATCCAGTCGGAATGGGGAACGTCGGAAAACAATCGCAAGGCCAGGTTCTACTCGATCACCCGGCGCGGACGAACCCAGCTTGCGGTCGAGACGGAAAATTGGGAACGCATCTCTGGAGTAATCGGCCGTGTCTTGCGGCTGGAGGCGGAGAAATAGCGATGACCACATGGTTCTTTCGACTTGTGTCCAGAGTTCGCGGCCTCTTCGGACAGAGGCAGGCTGACTCCGAATTTGATCAGGAGACGCAGACTCATCTTCAACTGTTGACGGAGCAGTTCATCCGGCAGGGCATGGACCCGAAAGAAGCCTGGTCCGCGGCTCGCTGTCAGTTCGGCAACACCACGCTGCTGCGTCAGCGCCATCGGGAATCGCGCACCCTCCTGTTTTTCCCCAATCTCCTGCTGAATCTCCGCTACGGCCTCCGCATGTTGTGGAAGAGCCCGGCATTCACCATGATCGCGGCCCTGACCCTGGCCCTGGGAATTGGGGCGACGTCTGCGGTCTTCAGCTTGATTCAGGGAGTGCTGCTCACCCCGCCGCCCTATCAGAAACCGCAGCAACTCATGCTCATTCAACCCGTGCGCACAGACGGGCGAAAGATGGACAGCCCTCGAGGCTGGGCAGCGCAGCAGTGGATGGAGTGGAACGAGAAGGTTGGATCGTTTCAGGGAATCGCTGGCTATGGCTGGACCTTCAATTTCCTGATTCGCGATGATGGCAGCCAGTCCATGCAGGGCATGGAAATCAGCAAGGACTATTTGCGGTTGATGGGTCTCAAGACGTCCCTCGGGCACAGCTTCGACGATTCCGACTTCGGGCAAGGTCACGTCAAGTCGATCTTGCTCGGATACGAGTTCTGGCAGCGTGCGTTTGGCGGCGACAAGGCGATCATCGGGAAAACAGTGCGCATCAGCCGCTGGGATTCGTCGCCGGTTGTCATCGGAGTGATGGAACCGGGAGTGCGATTCCTGCCGTCGCCAGGTGCTGCGAAGGAACCCAATTACGACGTCAACGCCACCGTGGATCTGTGGGTGCCGGCCAATCCGGACCCGAAGTATCTGAAGGATTCCTATTGGAACGTCGTCGGCCGGCTGAGAGATGGAGTCACTCCGCAGCACGGCTTGCAGGAGCTAGCCGCAATCACCGCAAGAGAGGCCAGCGCTGAAAAGCAATTCGATGGGTTCGCGCCGCAACTGGAGCCATTAACGGATGAAATGAACCGGAGCGGCAGGCGGATTCTGCTTCCCCTCCTCGGAGCGGCGGCCCTGGTGCTCTTGATCGCCTGCGGAAACGCCGCAGCTTTGCTCCTCGTCCGCGGACTGCAACGGCAACAGGAATATGCGGTGCGCATCGCCATGGGCATGGGCCGCATCGGCCTCCTTCGACAGGTCTTGACGGAAAGCCTGCTTCTGGCGATCGTCGGCGGAACGTTGGGAATCGGCTTATCCATCTTCGCCGTAAAAATGTTCAAAGTCATCGCCCAGCATGCCGTTCCGCGCCTCGATGGAGTCACAACAGGATGGGAAGTTTTGGGCTGGGGACTCGCCTTGGCCGTGTTCGCCGCGTTTTTCGCGGGAGCCATTCCCGCGCTCCGCGCCTTCCGGTTGAATCCGATGGAGGTGCTGAAAGATGCAGGGCCAAAAGGAACTGCGGGAATCGGAGAGAGGCGCTTGCTGCGCGGCGTCGCGATGCTGCAGACCGCGCTCACGCTGGCCTTGCTCGTCGGTGCGGGTCTGTTGATTCGCACCATGGTCAAAATCGCGGAGGTTCCGTCGGGATATAACACAGGCCGAATCCTCACCATGAGTGTGACAGACGTTCAAAGCCGCGACAGTTGGGCTCCCTTTCACCGCCGGGCGTTGGAGCGCGTTGCGGCCATTCCGGGTGTCCAGTACGCTGCGTTTGCCTGGGGTGTTCCGCTGACGGGCAATAATTGGCCCGCGACCATGGACATTGAGGGCCAGCCGCCTGCAACAAAAGAGAGCGACAAGATAGCGCTCCCCATGCGGGCAGCTACGCCTGACTATTTCAAGTTGATGGGATTGGCGCTCATCGATGGCCGGGAATTTCGAGCGACGGACGATGAGAAAGCCCCGAATGTCGCCATCGTGAACCAGGCATTTACTCAGCGTTTCTTCCCCAATAGCAATTCCGTTGGACGGAAAATCTGGTTTGGCCCCCGGGATAAACCCGGCATCCAGATCGTCGGCGAGATCGCGAACGGCCGCACTGACGACTTGACCCAGGCGCCCACTCCAGAGGTTTATCTGCCGCTGTGGCAGGCACAGGCGTTCTCAAAGCATCTGGTGATACGAACAACAGCCGATCCGCGCGCGGTCATCGTTGCCGTCGAGCACGAACTCCGTGCCGTCGATCCCACAGCCGCCATCGAGAACGTGAAGACGCTGGAGCAGATTCGCGACGACTCACTGGCGTCGCGCACCTTCGCCATGCATCTGCTCACGGGGTTTGCGGTGCTGGGAAGCCTCCTGACGCTGGTGGGAATCTACGGCGTCATCTCGCTCTCCGTGGCCTCGCGGCGCCGTGAGTTAGCCATCCGCAGCGCGGTGGGCGCGCAGCAAAAAGATATTCGCAGGCTGATCTTCGGCGAGGGGTTCCGCTTGATCGGCGGAGGCGTGCTCGGAGGCATAGCGCTGGCGGTCGTTCTGTCGCAGGTGTTGAGGTCCTTCCTGTTCGAAGTCAAGCCCGGCGATCCCGCCACCTTCCTCGTCGTGGGAACGTTATTCATCGGAGTTGGGCTCCTGGCCTGCTGGCCACCGGTGCGCCGCGCGGGAAAGGTCGATCCCCTGGAGGCGCTACGCTACGAATAAATCGCGGCACACTCGACAACAAGCCCGGTATTGGTGTGAGATGATTGCTCGGGTTTGCTGCAGTTTGCCTTTTGATATGCGGGAATCTCGAGAGCGATAACCGTCATTGACCGAAAACTCCCGCTTCGACCTGCTCGTTATCAAGACTTGGATACAATTTCTCGCAACTCGTCGTCCGCGTATTTCAGGAGAAGTTCACCGTGGGTTCGAAGACCTTTCGCGATGGCGATGATGCTAAGGATCGCGCGAACATCTTCCGCTGTCGTGGCCTTCAATACTTCCGTGGCACCAATCTCCGCTAGTTCCCGGATCGCCTGAAAGTAGTCATCCTCAATCCACCGTGGCACGTCCGGGTTCTTGCCCTCCTTGCGCGCCAGTTCGATGATCGCGACAATCGCATACGTGTTCCAATTGAGAACGCCTCGTGTTCGATAACTTCTGACAAGAAATGGGACTGCCCCAAATGAAGCCTCACCAATGTCCCCTTGATGATGGAGTTCGTCCCAAAGCTCATGCCAGACCTCGGTAGTATCGCTGTCAGTTTCGAGCCTTTTCAGCAATGGGCGCGGATCGAAAGGCATCTTGTATGCGCCGGTCATGTTTGACCAACGTGCGTCTTCAAGGCTGATCATGAGAAGGAAATATAGCAGTTGGGGGTTCCGGTCATGTGTCCTCCAAACAGAAAGTAATCCGGACCTCGATCGGTTCCGCGTTTGCCGAATCCTGATCCCCAAGCTCCCGCCGACATCGCGATGAGGCTGCGGGCGCGGCACACTCGATCCTATGTTTTGAGTATATTGTTCCCGTTTACTTTCCAGCTGTACCACATGTCTGGGACAAAAACCATGACTGGAGTTGTATCAATCTGTCCGCAGACCAGCCAGCCGCCCGGAACTTTTGCACGGGCAATTTTCTCGAGGTAGTTGGTATCGGGTTCAGAGCAATAGCTGCTCACCGGTTCCCAAGTGAGATCTGCGTTCTGTGTCAAGACTCCTCCTTCTCTGGCTCAAGTTGTGGTTGGCGGTTTACGGGATTTCTCTCCGAAGCGCTGAAGCTTTGAGCATACTCGATACTCCGCGATCAAATCGCGCCAGAGTGCAAACATCCGTTCAAAAAACGGGCCTGTATCGAGTAAATGCCCGGCTGTTTGCAGAATCTGGATCACTTCCGGTTCGGCGTTTATCCTCCCGCGTCATGGGTATTGTGTCAGGGCACGACTTTAGTCGTGCCGCATAGCCAGAAAAACCGTTGGGGCTTTAGCCCCTGAGGGACGTAGCTTCCGTGTAGGCGGTTACTGGCTCGGAAGATTGCGAGAGTGTGGTGGCCAAACCGGAATGTATGGTCCGCAGCCGTTTTGCAAGCGACAAAATGAGGATGACAGAATTGGTCTGCGCGAATGTATTCGGCCTTGATTGGAGTAGCGAACTCCTGGCCTGAATGGGATGCGCTGCGCCCTCGTCCTTTTTAATAACGCTGCCTTTTAAGGCATTTTCCGGTTACAGGTTCTCGGGAGCGCCGGGATCGACCGTTGTGCCATCTCATGGTTCGCCAGCAAACCTGGCAGGAATCAAACTCAGATCAGCCGTCGTCGTTGGACTGCGGATGTGGGAATCGAGTCAGCGATTTCCAAGCCTGGCGATTTGTGCCAGGCGTCATGTGCAGGCCAATCAGGCTGCAATCACCTGTGCTATTGTTGGCGGGCGATAAGTCTCTCCTTTGAACAAAACCGCCCAGGCTATGCGCGCCATCTTGTTGGCTAGCGCCACTGTTGCCACTTGAGTGCGCTTACGTGTTGTGAGGTTAGCTAGCCATATACTCAAGCTGGTGCTTTGCTTGGTCTTCTGCAGGAGGACGGCGTGCGCTCCTTGCACGAAGAGCTTGCGCAGATACTTGTTTCCTCGTCTGCTGGTACCGGTGAGCTTTTGCTTGCCTCCGGTGGAGTGCTCGCCAGGTACCACTCCCAGCCATGCAGAAAATCCGCGGCCCTTCTTGAAGGCTGAACCGTTGCCGATGGCTGCCACTGTCGCGGTAGCAGTGATGGGTCCGATTCCGGGGATCGCGACCAGGCGTCTGCACTGTTCAAGTTCGCCGCAGATGCGTGCGATCAGCTTGTCGGTCTCACCAATCTGTCCGTGCAGATATTGCATCTCCGACCGCAGTTGGGTCAGAAGCACACGTAATGCGCCGGACAGCCTATTGTCTGGATCTTCCAGGATGCCGGGTAGAGACTCCTCAATCTGATTACGTCCTTTACGGATGGTGATGCCGCGCTCCAGCAGCATCCCGCGCATCTGGTTGATGACCGCGGTGCGGCGTACAACCCACCGCTCGCGCACACGGTGCAGCGACTGAAGGTCGAGCTGGTCGTCGGTCTTGATCGGCACAAAGCGCATCGTGGGACGGGTTACAGCCTCGGCACACGCTTCCGCATCGATGTAGTCGTTCTTGTTCGTCTTCACGTACGGCTTCACATACTGGGCCGGCATCAGGCGCGCATCATGGCCTTGTTCTCGCAGAGCACGACCCAGAAAATGAGATCCTCCGCAGGCTTCCATGCCGATCAGGCATCCGCGAAGGTTCGCGGTAAAGCGAAGAAGCTGAGTCCGCGAGCCCTTCTTGCGAACCACAACTTCGCCACGTGCGTTCACCCCTACAAAGTGAAACACTGTCTTTCCTAAATCAATACCGATCGTCCGAATCTCCATGGAACACCTCCTGTGCTTACCTCTACACCCTCGGGGAGGGCTTAGGCGGCGGACCATGCCAGTGTTACTCTTTCGTTAGCGTTATGCCCGCCTATTAATTAGTAGATAATTTCCGGTTATGCGGGGATCCAACAGCACTGCGGCCAAATCGGAGGACATTATTCTTCCCTCGCTTTGGAGGACAATGCCTTCGCCTCTTCCGCTTCACGTCTTTTGGCTTTCAAAGACACAGCAGCGAGCACGACGAATATCGCAGGGAAGATCATGAAAAGAGGGAGCAGGATCAGCAGGACTTCCACTTCATTAGGTCCTTTGGAGGACATTTAACCACACGGAACAACAACAGTTCTTTCGCGGTCCGCGCTGAGCGGGATTTCTCTCGTAACGTCCCCGACACAGATTACTCTTTCACCAACAGTTTCTCATTTCTGTCACTTAAAAGGTAACTTCCAAACAGGCGGTGACAGGCCAGTAATCATCCAAACGAGCCGAAACAGCGGCCTTTGCATCACCGGGTCTGGCGAAGTAAGCTCCGCCTTTCCGCTCACCACTTTGCGCTCAAGGCAAAAGCGTAAGAGCGGCCTTTTGTTTGCTCGTTCCTAAAGAGCAATGCTGGGCTGTGAATACCGAACGTGACCACCGCACCGGGCCAGTTCATCAATCTTAGGATCGATCAAATTGACTCGATGTGCAGAGTGACGGCAAAAAAGGGCTTGAAGTCAGTCGATGTTAGCTTTCCATTCAGTTCGAAACGATGGCGACATACGCCACAAGTTTGGGCACGGTAACCTGCACCTGCCCTCCCGAGTAGGTAAATGCCACCGGCGTATCCGCTCCGTAGTCGGGCGAGACAAGCGTCACACTCCTGGGAGCCTTGGCAACGGGAAAGCTGACACTCACTCCATCCTGCTCCTGAAATCCGTGTGAATAGTTGTGATTGATCAGGTGCGCTACCGTGCGCCCATCGCTCAACTGCGTCAGGTTGGTGGCGACATTCGCTACGGATGCCGTCACCCTCCCCGGCAGGTCTGTGGTGTTGTGGTAGAGAGCGGCATGAGCCGGCATCTCGTAGAACGCCGTCGTCTGTTTGAAGAGCGGCATCAACCCCAGTTGCGTTGCCGTGGGGTCGCCCATCGTATCGGCCAGATGCATATTCAGATACACAGTCGCCGCCAGGGCCTCCGGCACATACATCCGCCAGTAGTCCGATTTCTCCGAAGCAGGCAGCGATAGATAGTCGGTCATCACATCGGTCGGCCAATCGATGAACGCAGCCACCGGGACCACGCGTCCGTCGATCCTCGCGGATCGTTGCTTCATCGCCATAAATGCCGCCAGCAACGACTGCGTCCCATCCAGATGGCCGTCCGCCGTATGCGGACAATAATTCACTGAAGACCCGCCCGGCCCATCGGGATTGCCGCCCCAAAGACCAATCGTCTGGAAGTCGACGAATGGAAACACGCCATTGGCGGTAATGTAGATCTCCTTCTTGTACTTTTGCCGCGCATAGTTACGCAGCGTCAGCACAATATCCTGCCAATAGACCAGGCTGGTATAGGTTCCGGTGAATGTCCCGTTCTGTGGCTCCGGATGGCCTCCAACTATCGTTCCCCACTCTGCCGCCAGTGGATTCGATCGATTGAGAGGCGATGCCTGCCATCCGTTGCGCGCCAGGTAGCCGCGATAGTTGAACGTTCGACCGCGCGTGGCGGCAGATTTCGAGCAATTGAGATTGTCGGCCGTCGTTATGCCATATTTCGACTGCCAGTCAGCCGGGCTGTACTTGGGATACTTCCCGCACAAAAATCCGCCGAAATCGGCAATATTTGCATCGTCAAATCCCTCGTCTCCATTGTCTTCATTCCCGGAAGTCGAGCCCTGATAGCTAAAGTCGAGCTCATCGAAAAACAGCCCGTCCACGCCGCCGTCGATCTGCATCTCCCCGATGCCGATAATGTATTGCCGGTAAGCCGGGGATGCCAGGCTAGCGCGGTAGAACTTCATCGCAGCATGAAACACCGGCTGGCCCGTCGCATCGCATGAGACTACTGCATTGAATGTCGACGCTGCCGGAAACTCGTCCCTGAAGAGAGCAGTGGCTGTTGTTCCTCCTATGAACGTGATGCCGGCCGCTCGCGCCTGTTTGGGATAATCGAAGTTGTAATCGGATGGCTGAACTCCGCCTCGATCCCACCGCTGCCACGCGCGCGAAACGATATTGGGCGACATCGCAAGAACCTGCGGATCGGCGGGGAGATTCTGGTCTTGCTGGCTGAAGCCAAAGACTGTAAGCCCGGAAGAATCGCGCTTCCCATAGACTCCCGGATCGATCGCGATCTGCGTGTAAATCCCTCCGCCTCCAACAGGATTGCTCGCCGCCGGCGTAGCGCACGTAGACTGGGTCGCAGGAGGCGGGGAAGGCGCCTGCAACTGCGGAACTCCCGAGCTGGATGCGTACGAAAACGCGGCTATGCCAAGGAACACAAGCTTACTCGAAGCCAAGGCCATCGTTCTCCCAACCGATGCTGACGGAAACAGGCACTCAATACAGCACACCGAAGTTCACAGGAATTCTACGCTTCACCAACAATGGTTTTTGGTTCCGCCCGGATCGTGGACAAACCGGAAGTTCTGTTTTCATTAACAGTCCGCGCTTCTCGATCAATGAGCAATTTCCGGGTTGGCGGTCATTCTCCCGGAGCATTCGCAAACGTCACAGACGGCGTATCCGTCAGTTCTTTTATGAACCGGGCACGTATGAGAATCACTTTCGCAATACTGACTTTTGTTGCGTCGGGGCTCTGCTTGATGGAAACCGTTATTGCGCTTCTCATCAGCTACGAAGCTTATGTTCGTGGGGCAATTCGTGGACTTCCCTTTCACGCCTACGCCAGAACAACCATGATTTTCATGGTGGCGGCCGGCATCCTCTGTTGGGCCGGGATAAAACTTTGGCCGAAGCGCGCCTCCTGACGAAGCGACAGGCAGCCCTTCCAAGCCAATTTCGATTACTTCCGGTTAGACGGTTATTCACTCGGAGCTCCCTTAAATCTCGTGCTTAGCGCATAGCTGGAATAGACTTGTGCGAGATTAATCTTGTACACAGAACAGAAATCACCGAGCCGATCCGTAAAGCCTGCGTGGGAGGAAAGATCAGTGGCTGCGGGAGAGCACGACCTCATTCCTAAGGCGTTGTGGGGCAAATTCCCTGGAAACTGGGTTCTTCTCCTTGAGAAGTCGACGAGAGTCGCAGTGTGGGTGACAATGCTCTTTTTGGCTTTCTTGATTCATTTAGGCGCGTTTTTTCAGCCGCACTTAGGTAGAGAAAGCTGGGTGGTTTTCATCAGCGCGGCATTCTGTCCTATGGCATTTGCGGCCTGGTATTTCGTTCGTCCGTTTAACCCTTATCGGACCGAACCGGCGCTACGCGAGGGAATGAAAGACTTGGACCAGCGGGACGAAGACGCCAGACACTTTGTTTTGCTTCTGAATTCCCGTGACGCTCACCGTTATTTATTGAAATTCGCATGTAGGCTGTCGCTTTTGCTCTTGGTCCCAATGGTTATCATTTCCGTTGGCACGCAGCGGATGCCAGTTTGGCGATTTGGGTTTGAATTCTTCGTAGGAATCCCATGCTTTGTTTTCATTTGTCTCTTTGTCCTGTTCCGGATGGAGATGCTCGCATGGGCGCTAAATAACTTTGAGCACCACCCCCGCTTCGCTCAGGTGAGTTGCCAGTGAGCTAGCTGTTATTGTTTTTGGGGAATGGGACAGTTCGGGGCGTCAGCGCGATTGCGGTTACGCCCATTTATTTCCAAGCAGAATGTGCCTTCGCCTAATGGCCGTTGATCCAAAGCGCACGCAGGAATCGGTACAACATAAAAGCCGCTCCACAAGTAAAGATCAACATTACAAGGCGGACCTGTATTGCATCCCAGTTGCCGCGATTGGCAACGAAGCTGTTGTCGCGCGGACGAAAAATCGCGTGAGCGCCAAAGCCCACAAAAGAAATTAGAGCCAGAATGATCGTCGCCGAAAATATGCGATGCTCGCTCATGCCAGTTGATGCTCTCATGCTCCAATCGGCGCTACAAGTGGCCAACGGGTCTGCTGGCGGTCGGATCGTGGCCGATCCGGAAGTAATCAAGAAATTGGCCGAAACCGCGATTACTTCCGGTTAGACGGTGACACTCCCGCATCTTCGGTTTTGTGTCAGGGCACGACTTCAGTCGTGCCGCAAAGCCCTCAAAAATCGTCTGGGCTTTAGCCCCTGAGGAATGTAGCTTCCGCCATCCGCCAGTGGCTCCCGGGTTTACGGCTACACGCAACCTTACTGAAGCTCCGGCTCTCGTTCCCGAAGCAGTCCGCAGTGTCTGCACCGAGAGGTGAAGAACGGATCGAAAACAAAAGCCGAATGGAAGAAACGCTTCGCACATCTCGGACAGGGCCACGTCAGCATCTCCCAGACCACGAAGAAATACTGTGCAAAGAACGCAATAAGAAAAAGACCAAACGAAATGGCGATTGCAATCCGCGCGACAAGCGGCGGATAGCGATTGCCCTGCGTAGAGAAGAGCAACAAAGTGCTAACGGCAAGCCCGCCAGCCAGCCACGACAGCCGGATTAGAAGACGCCGCCTCTCTGCATAGAAGAAACGCCATTCTCCGCTGTAACGTTCCCCATCGCTTGCAACGGAATCCGGCAACGGCTGCTCGCCCATGCTTGCAATCTTAGCCGCTTCCCACGCGGCCGGATCCTGATCCTGGACGTGATCGGGATACAAGATAGCCTGCCACCCGCGCCTGACCCGCCGCATCACGCCGCGTTCGAACTCAAGCGTCGATCTTCTCCCCGAAGAACTCTCGTGCCTTGGTCATCTCAGCGTCCCATTGCGCCAGTTGCTCGGCCGAAAGAAAATTCTCCACCCGCCGCCGAATTTCGACGCGTTGCTCCTTTACCTTGGCGTTCATGTGCTCGTCCATCCCAACACGATCGCCCCGTGAAAGCACCTCCAACAGCACCAGCAGACGACTCAAGATCACTGCGACTTGTAAGCACTGATCCGGTCCACGACATTTTGCTCAAGATTGCGATAAAAGAAGCTGTAGTCGTAATTGTGAAAGAACGGCGCCTGGTTGTAGGGCTTATTGAGATTGGGTTGCTCGGCAGGAGATGGCAATACTAAGGGATCGATCACCAGGGCGCCATTCTTGTTTTGTGCGCCCGTGTAACCGGTCGGTATCTCATAAGTCGAGTTGCCCGTGTCGGGATTCAGAGTGTAAGTTACCGACGGATGGTCTCCTAGTTGACCTTGGTAGAACACGGCGCCCAGGTTGGCGGAAGCCGGAGCTCCGGGCGACTCAACCTCCCCGGGGCCGCTGGCCACCCAGGTTAGTGGATTCACGCTGTAGGCGTTCTTCTGGACAATTCCGAGCTTGGGCGTTCCTGGAGCCATCGTCCAGTCTCCCGCATACGCCTGGGTGTTGTAGGTGATGATGCAGCCGGTCTGCCTGCTACTCGGATACCCGCAGATGCCAACCTGCGCCAGAGATGCGGGGTAGTTTTTCAAGTCATCCGATGTTATCGACCAGCCAATCACGTATGCGGCCACCAATTGCTTTCTCAGCGAGGGATTGGAGAACTTGTCCTCCAACAGCATGAGTAGAAGGTTAGAGCCTTGGCTGTGGCCTGCCAGAATGAATGGACGCGGATTGCCGTTCGCGTCCTTGTTGAAATGGCTCAGGTAATAGTCGAACGCGTTCGCAACATCTCGATAGGCTACCTGCAGGGCCGCATTTGCTGCGTTCGCATTCTGGGGAGTGCTTGAAAACAGAAGCGCATTCAAAACATCGCCACCCGAGGCTTGCTGGAAATACGGGACATAGAGGTTTGTGCCCGCCTCGGCGAAAACCCCGGGTTTAGAGGTGACTTGAGTTTTGATCCCTGAATCGTCATACGCTTGTGCCAGAGATTGATTCCACTCAGGCGTCCAGACAGGTCCCAAAGTTCCTGATGCGGTGTAGGTCGTGGGATAGACAAAGAAAACGTCCACACTTTGTGAGGCATTCGGCAGCGCTTCCCAGTTCTCCGCTTTCGCGTAGTCCGTTGGACTTGCCGAAGTGGGGGCAGCCGGCGAATTCGTTCTCCCTCCGCACCCTGGAAGTGCCAACAGGACAAGGATTGTGAACGCGATAACAATTGCATGAGAATTCTCCCACCGCGAACGACAGCGATCTGTCAGGGATGCCTGGTCATTGAAAGACTCTTCATTCGTCATGTTCACATTCCTTTTCCGGCAGAAATCTGGGGTGCGCGAATGTGAGTAACCTGCGCGTTGCCAGTCTCACTTTGCACACCTCAGCGTTGATATCTGGGATTATCGGCATATAGGGTGATTTCTTCAGAGATACTGCTGGAACTTGCGAAAGTCGTCGGGCCGAGCCTCAATCTGGAATGGCCGTGACGACATCCGGACTGTCAACTTCTCTCGTGCATGCAGATAGAGCAACCCGCAAACCAACGCGAGTGTGTGCACGCTCGACTCATTCTCGATTGGCCGTGTTCCTGCAGTGAATTCGAACGAGTAGCTCTATTCCTGACTTCAGGCCAATGCACCCATTGAGCGAGCAGCGGACAGCCTTTCCGAGTTCCGGGCGAATCTTGAACTACTCTGAAGTTTCAACCTCGACACCAGGATCCTGATCCTGGATGTGTGGTCGGGATGCAACATAGCCTGCCACCCGCGTCTGACTCGCCGCATCACGCCGCGTTCGAACTCAAGCGTCGATCTTCTCCCCGAAGAACTCTCGTGCCTTGGTCATCTCAGCGTCCCATTGCGCCAGTTGCTCGGCCGAAAGGAAATTCTCCACACGCCGCCGAATTTCGACGCGTTGCTCCTTTAACTTGGCGATAATCTCGGCCTTGGTCGCGCTGGGATGGTTCTTGATGTACCGGGTGACTCCTTGCCGCGCTTGTCCCATGGCAAATTGGAGCTTCTGCACCTGTTGCTCGTTGAGCTTCAGGTCCTGGGCCATTCGCTTCAATTCCGACATGACGCGCTCGTGCTCTTCAGAAGTGAGAGACGAGGAGAAACCTCCTCTGGTGGAAATGGTGCTGTTGAAGATCGATGTCGCTCCTGCAACCGAGACCCTGCTGCCTGCAACACCAGCTACTTCCCTCTCTCCTGAAAACGGAATCGCGTACGCCACTTGCTGAGCAACGCCCGGCTCTCTCGACTTCGAAATCTGAACCGCTCGAATCGCAATCGCAATCAGTGCCGTCCCATAACAGGCGGCCGCTATCATCTCCACAGCGTTGAAGCCCAGAATCATTCCCAGCATCATCGCGCTCACTGATCCGATGACGGTGAAAAAGGCATTGATCGCCCACGCCCACGGCACCAGCAGAGAATCTTCTTCGCCAAGCAGGCGCAATCCAATCGGGAAAGGCATTCCAAGGGCCACGCCGACAGGCGCCAGCAGTACGATGCTGACCGCGATACGCCAGGGAAGTGCGAACCCCAGCGCCCAGTTGAATACGGTCGGCATCACGAAAATCTCGAGAGTTATGATTCCCACCACCGCCATTAACAACCACGAAAGCAGTCGGTGCGAAGCCGTGCGGAATCCATGAGACGCCAGCGAACCCAACCCGGTGAAGATGAGCAACCCCGCAAGAACCACCGCAAACGTATAGATCGGTGGACCTAGAAATAATTGAAATCGCTGCAGGAAAATAATCTCGATGAAAACATACCCCACGCCGAGGCTGGCAAAATAAACAAGCAATGTTCCGCAGTCTTTGCCTCTCAATGCCGACCGCCTGAATCGAAACAGCGGAAGCAGAATCATCGCTCCCGCGACAATCAAAGCCTGGAGGAGCAAAACCACCATGGTGACCTGCGCATTACGCGCGGCGTAAAAACCGCCTCCGAAATACTTGCGGAATCCCAGCGAATGCAGTCCCCACCGCTGCGTCTGATGGAAGAACGGCTTGTCATCGGTTGCCGGATACAGATATCTATCGGACTGCTCGTAAATCTTTTTAGGATCGGGAGACCTTGCAAGGTCGGCAAGAAGCGCTTGGGTCGGATCCTTCGGTTCCGAAAAAGGTGAATACAAAATCGCCGGCTGCCGCCCATCCTGCGCGAAGTTGCCGCCATTGACCCCCGCGCGCCGCGACATTTCCTCAACTTCCCCGCCGCTCAGCGGCGACTTTTTCAGGATGAATCCCGAGTTGAGACTTCTCTGGCCGAATGCAGCGCCAAGCCCGACATAGACAAGCATGTGATTCGCCGCGCCGCTCATTCCCAATTTGTCGAACATCGCACGACCGGTTGAAACCAATTTCGTGGTGTCGTAGCCGGTCACAATCAGAACCCCGTCCGGCGTCAGGTGATTCCAATAATCTTCGAATGCCTCCCGCGTCAGGATGTAGCTCTCGGTCAAGGTCAGAGCGCCGGACGCAATCGCCGTTCCGCTGAAGGTATCCACGGATACGATAACGTCATATCGCTCCTTCGACCGTCGAAGAAAGCTGCGCCCCTCGTCGGTGACCAGGTGCACCTCGGGTTGCTCGAAGAGCCCGCCCCAGTGATCGCGAAAGCGCCTCGTGACAATATCCGTAGTGATCGGATTCACCTCTACTGCGGTAACCGAGGAGGCGCCGTAGTACAAAGCTTCGAGCACTTCCCGTCCTGCCCCTGAACCGATGATCAGCACCTTCGGCCCGGTCTTGCCGGCATAGGCCACTCCCGCAGGATGGTAATTCGGATTTGCGAGATAAGTGCGCACTCCCTTGCTCAGATCGTCCATGCCGGTTCCGGCCGTTCCTCCATCGATGATGATTGAGTAGAATCCCGGAGCGGGCCGGCTCGGGTCGAGGTTCGGCGCGGGATAAACATCGATCTTCGAAAAGCTGTTCCACTTCGTATAAATCGGAGAAGATTGCTGCGGAAACAACGGATGCAGTCTCTTCCCGGGGTTCACTGCAATCGGCAGCGCGCTCTCCGCGAAAAACGCGAGCACAAGCATCCCCGCGGCCGTCAGACTCCCGATCAAGGTCAGCCTTGATAGCCGGAATGCGTTGAAGGCAACAGCAGCCAGCGTTCCGCATAACGCCGCGACGACCACAGACCCCGATCCGCCAAACATCGGCATCGTCAGGCAAACTGCGACGCACGCGATCCCGCCTCCGATCATATCCGCCGCATAAAGCCTGTTCACTGCCCGCCCGCCACGCGTCAGCAACAGGGAGATGGCCAGCCCCGAACAGAAAAATGGCGCTGCAAGCATCACGTAATACAGGAGCATGTAGATGAACTGCTTATGATCGTTCAGCAATTCGAACGGCTGAAACGGAATCAATTGCATCAATGCAAAACTGACAAGCGTGACAACACCGAACACCAGCGAAATCACCGCGAGTGAAGTATCCAGCGCGACGCTTTCCCGCAAACCCTTCCACAGAGAAAGAACAACCCCCGAAACTCCAAAACCCAGCAGGGCAGTCGATATCACCAGAAAACCAAAGTGATACCAACTCGCCACAGAGAGCACGCGCGTTAACGAAAGCTCAAGCAGAAGCGTAGCGAACGACAGCAGCGTTATTCCGGCGAAATGATGCCATTGAATACCGGCGGCCCGAGTCGCGATTGAGTTCTCCATCGTGATCTCCAGATTGTCTTTTCCAGGTTGACTCGAATGACTTGCGTGGCCGCTTCGGTGGATATACCGGGGAAGGGGGAAATGGCGGATCGTCTCGTCCGCTTAAGTCTAGCCGAAAACTTGCAAAAGAAAATCTGTCAGAACTGACAGGAATCATGCGAATTCAGACTAAAAAGAAGAGACCGCTCCATTATGCGCCTGTTGAGCGAACCCATCCCGCACAATCCGCCCGCAAACCGGACCTTCCCCGGAATAATCTTCACCTCAACGCCCCGGCGTTTCAGCTCGATCCCAATCGCCAGGCAAGGATGCAGGTCGCCGAGCGAGCCCAGCGTCACAAACCCCACACGTTTGCAGCCGTTCCTGTTCAAGTGGATACGATGCCTCGAATCCAGCCTACAGCCGCCATCGGCCCGCCGTCGGGGCTGGTCCGCCGCTCTTCCGCATTTGCCCTCGTCGGCGCTTCCTTCATAATGAGTCTCTAAAGCAGATCGAGGTGAGAGATGACTGGCGACACCATCACCCGCGCGAACGTAAAACAGGCCGTGCCGTTTTTCAGCGTTACCAGCATGGAGACATCGCTCAAGTTCTACGTCAATGGCCTCGGCTTCAAGATGAAACGATGGTGGATTCCGGAAGCTGGCGCCGACAGTCATTACCTCCCTGACGGAAAAATACGCTGGTGCTGGCTTGAGCTTGGCGACGCGGCCATCATGCTGCAGGAGTTCCCGGAGGAGCGCAGGCCCAAAGAAATGCTTGGCGCTGGCGTAAATGTATGTTTCCAGTGCGAGGATGCCCTCGCCCTCTACCGCGAATTCAAGTCGCGCGGAATAGCGGCGCGCAACCGCCCAACCGTGGGAAACGGCATGTGGGTTGTGCCTCTTACTGACCCCGACGGTTATCGCATCGAGTTCGAGAGCCTCACCGATGCGCCCGAAGAGAGCGAACTGCCCGAAGAAGCCAACTGAAGGCCTGGCTCATCCCCATACGCTTCCGCCCGAAACAAATCCGCACAGCAACCGTAGCCCATTCATGAGGAGAGAACCGCACCTAAACGGAAGAATCCGCCTTCTCCAACTGCTTTAGCCGGTTCGCCAGTAATTCCTGTTCCCGCAGGTTCTTCGTCATGGCGATGGCGCGTTCCATTTCTTCGCGCGCCTCCGCAAATCTGCCCATCTTCATCAGCAGGTCTCCGCGAACGCTGGGAAACAGATGGTACCCTTCCGGCGCAGAATCCCCCGCCAATGCAGCCGCCTCATCCACCGCCTCCAGTCCCGCGGCGGCCCTCGCGCCTTGCTCACGGCCACCGCGCGATTGAGCGCCACAATCGGCGTCGGATTGATTTCCAGCAAGGCATCGTAGAGAGCAACAATGCGCTCCCAGTCCGTCTCTTCGGCGGTGCTGGCACGCATGTGGCACGCGGCAATGGCCGCCTGCAACGCGTAGGGCTTCCCGCCTCCGCCCTGTCTCTGCGCCTCTTCGAGCGCCGCGAGTCCACGCTCGATCTGCGCGCGGTCCCACAACCCGCGGTCCTGATCCGGAAATAAAACCGCCTCGCCGTTCTTCCCCCGCCGCGCTGCATTGCGCGACGCCTGCAACTCCATCAATGCCACAAGTGCATGCACTTCCGATTCGCCGGGGAGAAGCTTGATCAGCATCCGCCCCAGTCGCAGCGCCTCTTCCGAAAGCGATGCCCGCATCCACTCCTCTCCCGAAGTAGCCGTGTACCCCTCGTTGAATATGAGGTAGACAACCAGCAGCACAGCGTCTACCCTCCCGCGCAACTCCTCCCCGCTCGGCGTCTCAAACGGAACCTGCGCTTCTGAAAGAGTCTTCTTGGCGCGAAAGATCCGCTGCCCCATCGTCTTTTCCGGCACCAGAAACGCGCGTGCGATCTCCGTCGTGGTCAGTCCGCCCATCAGGCGCAGCGTCAGCGCGATCTGTCCTTCCACCGTAAGCACCGGGTGGCACGCGGTGAAGATAAGCCGCAGCACGTCATCATCGATCACCTGGTCCAGCGAGCGCTCCAGGGCATCCCCCAGCTGCTGCTGTTGCCATTCAAGTTCGCGCGTAATCTCGTCGTGCTTCTGCGTCAGCATGCGGCCACGACGCAACCCATCGATGGCTCGCCGCTTGGCCGCCGTCATCAGCCATGCTCCGGGATTCTCCGGGATGCCCTCCGCAGGCCAGACTTCCAGCGCCGTCACCAGCGCATCCTGAGCCAGTTCCTCGGCACCGCCGATATCCCGCGTAACCCGGGCAATGGCCGCCACCAGCCGCGTAGACTCGTTCCTCCACACGCCCTCTATCGCCTCAGGCACATCCTTCATGCCTGTTAGATTACGGCGTTCCCGTATGCCTCCGTATTCAAAGCCTGGCTATGCGTCCGGAAACTGGTTCGAACAATCAACCTGAGAGGGGCCAGCGGACGTTTGCCATCAATCGTGCTGACGCCGAACCACTCGCAGAAACGGGATCAACACGTCCGCTGCCTCTCGCGCCCTCGCTTGCAGAATGAGGTGAGGCGCGTCGATGATTGCGAACTGGGCCTCAGGCATCATCTGCTTGATTTCATCCCATGATGATCTGCGCACCAGGTCGGTCTCGACTCCCCGCGAGGTACAGCAACGGCACTGAGACGCTTCGCAACGCTTGCACGCTGTCGCACGAGAGCACTGATCTGAGCCGGCTCGCCAGCACTCCAGCCGATACCTGCGTTAGTGTCCCGCAGACACCGCTAATGAGGTCCTTCGAAGCAGCAGCTCCAACAAGAAAATACCGGCACACGCTCTTGGGTAATTTGAACAAGAAGAGCACGGGGGCGACCAGCAGCACAACGCGGGTTAACAGATCGCGCCGCGGGGGCGAAACAAACCCCGCGCAGAGCACCAGCCCCATCAGGCCCCCCGGACTCTCTGACGCGAACCTCACCGCCAAGGGCGTCGAGAAGGACTCCGCGAGGATCACAAAGGGTCTGCCCGTTGAAAGTACCGACTTCACAATCGCCAGAAGCTGATCGTAGGAGAGTTCTCGGTCCATCGGATAGCTCACCACTCGCGACTCGATCCAGTCCGGGAGCTCCTTGACGAAATTGGCGAACAGCTCTCCGGTCCCGTCCATCCCCGGTAGCAGCAAAAGCGTCAGCCTCTCTTCGTTCATCGCGCTTCATGCTAGCAGGCGCATCGCGAACCCCTATCCGTTCCGCTCCCTTCCCCACGCGCCGCTCCACCTGTCAAGCCTCCGAATTTCTCAAACGCCGTAAATCATTCAATTCCAAGACAAAATCCCAGCACCCCTTTTGCAGGCAATTTCCCCCTTTCGCGGTACAATGATGTCGGAGTAGAAGTACCCGCTTAAGGCCGGTCCGCAGACGGGTTTACGACCCTCAAAATCGCTCTAGGGCTATCGAACCCGTAAACTCAATGGATTGAGGAATTTACAAATTAAGTCATTTGAAATGAGGAATTTACGAAAAAACAAAGAAATGGCCGGATGTGCACCTGTTTTGGGGCAGAGCGCCGCCCCGCATATCCGCTCGACGCGAACCGGGGCCATCTCCGTGGCCAGCAAAGCTCTCCCACCCAGGAAATCGACTCCGGCAAGCTAATCAGCGTTAAATCAACAACTTGCCTCTAAGATTAACTGTTTCAGTAATTTAGCGCTAAAGCATCTGAAATGAGTAATTTCCAAAATTTCAGAAGATTTAGCGAGGTGATTTTTGCACCAGTTATGGTGCAAAACCTCCACTGTTAGATTGCAAGTGCTGCCGATCGTCGGGCGGATTTAAGCCCCGCCAACCGCTCCCTGGATGGCCAGCAACCTCTCCAGCAGCGGCCTCAGCAGGTCGAGCCGCAGCGCATTCGCCCCGTCGGACTTCGCATTCGCCGGATCGTCATGCACTTCGAGAAAGAGCCCGTCGACCCCTGCCGCCACCGCCGCCCGCGCCAGCAGCGGTATGAACTCCGGCTGTCCGCCGCTCACGCCATTGGCCGCCGACGGCTGCTGCACCGAGTGCGTGCCATCGAAGACCACCGGCGCCATGGCCCGCATCACCGGCAGCGACCGGTAGTCCACCACCAGCGTGTTGTACCCGAAGCTCGCGCCGCGCTCCGTCAGGAAGACCCGCTCGTTACCAGTCGACCGCACCTTCTCGACCGGATGTTTCATGTCCCAGGGCGCAACGAACTGGCCCTTCTTGATGTTCACCGCCCGCCCCGTCTTGCCCGCCGCAACCAGCAGGTCGGTCTGCCGACAGAGAAACGCAGGAATCTGCAGCACATCCACAGCCTCCGCGGCTACCTCGCAGTGCCCGGGCTCGTGTACGTCCGTCAATACCGGCAGGCCGGTGTCCTTCGCCAGCCGGCGCAGAATCCTGGTCCCCTCGACGAGGCCCGGCCCGCGAAAGCTGCTCACGCTGGTCCGGTTCGCCTTGTCGTAGCTCGCTTTGAAGATGTAAGGAATACCGAGGTCGCTCGTGATCCGCTGGATGGCTTCGGCCATCCTGCGCACATGCGCTTCCGACTCGATGACACACGGGCCGGCAATCAGAAACAGCCGCCCCTCGCCAACCCGTACCGTGCCGATTTCAAAAGAATGGCTCACAACGCCGATTCTAATGCCGCGGACTGACGCTGGTTTCGACTGACCTGACTCGCATAAACCTAATCAGCGGCCGATGTAGCCTTCGCGTTCTCCACGGTCCGCTCAGACCGGTTCGCGTAGCTCGCCTTTACAAACTCGCGGAAGAGCGGGTGCGGCTCAAGGGGCTTCGACTTGAACTCGGGATGGAACTGGCAGCCGATGAAGTAAGGATGATCGGGAATCTCAACCATTTCGACGTACGTGGAGTCGGGCGTTGATCCGCTGATCTGCAGGCCGCCGCCGGTGAGCAGCGCCTCGTATTCCCGGTTGAACTCGTAGCGATGACGATGCCGCTCGCTGATCTCCGTCGCCCCATAGATGCGATATGCCAGAGTATCCGGCTGGATCACGCAGGTCCACGCTCCAAGCCGCATCGTGCCGCCCATCTCTTCAACGCCAAGCAGCTCGCGCAGTTTGTAGATCACGCGGTGTTGTGCGGCTGGATCGAACTCGCTGGAGTTTGCATCCTTGAGACCGCATACATTGCGCGCGAACTCGATGCAGGCTGTCTGCATGCCAAGACAAATTCCAAAGTACGGAACCTTCTTCTCGCGCGCGTAACGGATAGCGTTCAACATGCCTTCAATGCCGCGCTTGCCGAAGCCGCCCGGAACGAGAATGCCGTCGAAGCCATCAAGTTGGGATTCGTAGCTGTGATCCTCGGGCGTCTTCGACTCAAGTCCTTCTGCCTCGATCCAGGTCACGTTCAGTTTCAGATTTTGTGAGATCGCACCATGGGTCAGCGCTTCCTTGAGCGATTTATAGCTGTCCTCGTACTCCACGTACTTACCGACGATGGCGATGTTCACCTCGTCTTTAGGGTGGTGCACGCGGTAGATAAGGTCCTTCCACCGGCTCAGATCCGCTTCCGGCGCGTCCTTGTGGAGATACTTCAGAATCAGTCCGTCAACGCCTTCCTGGGCAAAGTTCAGTGGCACCTCGTAGATCGATGGAACCGTGGTTGCCCCGATCACAGCGCGCTCTTCAACGTTGCAGAAGGCCGCGATCTTCTGCTTCATTTCCCGGCCCAGGTTGCGGTCGCTCCGGCAAAGCAGAACATCAGCCTGGATGCCGATGCCCAGCAGTTCCTTCACGGAATGTTGCGTGGGCTTGGTCTTCAGTTCCTGGGCAGCCGCTATGTAAGGAACCAGGGTGAGATGTACGAAAACCGTGTTCTCCCGGCCGAGTTCCTGGCGCATCTGGCGGATAGCTTCGAGGAACGGAAGCGACTCGATGTCGCCCACGGTTCCACCGATCTCCACGATCGTCACATCGGCTCCGTTTGCCGAGACCTTGCGCATCGCGTTCTTGATTTCATTGGTGACGTGGGGAATCACCTGCACGGTCTTGCCCAGGTAGTCGCCTCTGCGCTCCTTCAGGATGATCTGCTCATAGATCCTGCCCGTGGTGAGATTGTTGTCCCGTGAGAGCGGCGCGTGCGTGAAACGCTCGTAGTGACCAAGATCAAGGTCGGTCTCAGCCCCGTCGTCCGTTACGAAAACCTCGCCGTGCTGGAAAGGCGACATCGTACCGGGATCGACGTTGAGGTAGGGATCGAACTTCATCAGATTGACGCGCAGACCGCGGCTCTCGAGCAGGCAGCCGATCGAAGCCGCGGCAAGACCCTTGCCGAGACTGGAAACAACTCCGCCCGTTACAAAGACATACTTTGCCGACATCGCTGCAACCTCACTATTTAGTTGTTGGGATTGGACGTACCTGGTGGGCACAATCAAGTATGGCAGAAAATCAGCCATGTTTAAAGTTGAAATGGAGCAGGACGTGCTGGGATTGAGACCGCGGCCAGATAAAATCAGTTCCCACAAAGTTTTAGCTTGTGGAACTCCCGTCCACGACGATGACGACTTTCCCCCGGGCGTGTCCCGCCTCAAGATATCGGATTGCCTCAGGAACCTCGCTAAGCCAATATCTTCGGTCAATGGCAGGTTTGAGGAGCCCGTTGTTGAGGAGTTCCTTCAGAACCTCCAGATCGGCGGGATTGCGCTTCGCCAGAATTCCAGTAAGCGTCTGCCTTGTAAACCACCCAGTCACCGCTTGCTTCGCCATGGCTGTGAGCATCTCTCCCGCGGGCTTCTCCGGACCGCCGCCACCGCAACTGATCAGGATTCCGCTCGGAGTCAGCACCTTCCTGAGTTCTGCAAGCGTCCGGTTGCCAACCAGGTCAAAGATGACGTCGAAGCGCCCCGCGCCGCTGACGAAATCTTCGCGCGTATAGTCCACCACGTGATCGGCTCCCACACCACGAACAAGGTCTGCGTTCCGCGTGCTGCAAACACCAGTTACCTCGGCCCCAAGCCACTTGGCAATCTGTACGGCAAAGATTCCTACCCCTCCGGAGGCTCCGTTGATGAGCACAGTGTCTCCTGTCTTGACGCGTCCCTTATCACGAAGAGCCTGCAAAGCAGTGAGTCCTGCAATCGGAACCGCTGCCGCTTCCTCGGCGCTGGTATTGGCGGGTCTGCGAACGAGAGCGGATGCGGGGCCACACACGTATTCGGCAAGTGCGCCATCGACGGCCCCGAAGACTTCGTCGCCGAGTTGAAATCCCGTCTCACCCGAGCCAAGCCCCACCACGGTTCCTGCAACGTCCACGCCTAGCCGGATGTTGTTGGGCTTCCGCAATCCAATCAACAACCGCAGAGGCCATGGTTCGCCTCGCATCAGGTGCCATTCAAGTGGATTCAGGGCAGCGGCGCGAATCCGAATCAGCACTTCGTTGTCGGAAGGCAACGGTTTGGGCAGGCTCGCAAGCTCCAGAACCTCTGCTGTCCCGTACTGATGGCGGACGATTGCTTTCATTCAAGCTCCGTTTAAAAGGACAAGCGAAGCATAGCGGATCCGGGACCCGCGACAGTGCGCGCGATCACCTTGAGAGGTGATCGTTTCGGCGCATTATCGCACTGGAGAGTGCTGGACAGGACGGGAAAGATAGTAGCTGAACCCTATCGAGTCAGCGACGCGAATGCTTTTCCGCGAGACGTCCCCGGGAGCTCAGAATGCTTTGTCTGCTCGATGGGCGGAGACGAAGGCAAGTACATGGCGAATACGGTACCACTAGGCAGTTCCGTACGGGAACGGTAGCGCAGTCTGCCACCATTCTTCTGCACGATGTCGCGTGTGAGCCACAATCCAAGGCCCGTGCCACTGCTGCCTTTCGTTGTGAAGAACTGGCGAAACAACTCAGTGCGGATTTCCTTGCGAATCCCGCCTCCTGTGTCTGCGACAGTTAGTCGCGCGTGCTCTACCCCTCCGATAGAGACCTGGGAGACGTGGATGCGAAGATTGCCACCCTCGCGCATGGCATCTACTGCATTGCCAATGAGGTTGACAAGAGCCTGGCGAATCTCTCCCTCGCAGCAATAGCCGAACGCGCGCTCGGCGGTAATGCGTTCCAGGATGTGACGTTCGCGCAGCTTCCCGCGAAAGAGGGCCAGTGCGGAGATTGCGAGTTCTGAGACGTCGGTTAATGCGGGCTTCGCGGGGGCACGATGGAATCGCAAGGTGTGTTCGACAATCTCGCTGATCCGCTGGAATTCCTTGGCGGCGAGATGACCGATGGAGTGGGCCTCATCGAGCGAAGAGCTGTTTTCCACGAGAAAGAGCAGATTTCCGAGCGCCTCCAGCGGATTATTCACTTCGTGGGCCATCGTGGCGGCGAGGCGTCCAGCGACCGCCAGATGCTCCGATTTGCGCAGAGCTTCGTCGCTCTGGAATTGCCGCGCGACCGCGTCTCGAACCTGGAGCTGCCTTTGACGTGCGTTGTAAGCGACCTGAATGGCGCTGAGCAACATCTCCTTGTGCACGGGACGATCGAGAAGAATGATGCTTCGAACTTCTGCACGGGCACGGCTTGCCATGGCGGCGCAGCCAAGTTCGGTGGAGCAACTGGTGAGCAGTATGGCGGGAAGGTCAGACCAGGCCGGCTGCCCATGGACCAGCTGCCTGAAGGCTTCGAGCCCGCCGCGAAGCAAGGCTTCGTCGGTGAGAACGACGCCCAGGAGCATCGCAGGATCGATCAGTTCGACTTCGCGAAGGTGCGACGCCCGCTGGGAAAGGTATCCTGACTTCTTCAGAAAGCCTGAGACCAGTTCACCATCACGACCCAAAGGGGCGACAACCAGGAACCGAGGAACGTTGGGAGCAAATTCGGTCACAGCAAAGGTTGCCCTCCTCGATATTCCGGCGTGCCGGTCAAGACTCCAACAAAGTTCGAAAGCGGATCGCCAATCGTCAACTGACCGGAGCTGAGGCGCAGCTCGCGGATGGAGCGTTCGTGGGGACCGGAACGGCGTTTAACGACCGAGATTGCCTGGCGTACTTCCCCAGCTGCTTCGAAATAGCGAAGCAGAAGGACGTTATCCGCCAGGTAGCTCACGTCTGTAGGAGATGAAATTGCGGCTCCGAGCAGACCATACTGTGCCAGCACCATAAATGACGCCACTCCTACCTGGTTTAGATACGAAAGCAGCTCGTGAAGCTGTACCGTAAGGGCCTGTTCTTCGCTCATGGAGTTCATCAGGCCGTTCAGGCTGTCGATCACAACGACTCTCCAGCGCTTTTCTTCCACACCCCGACGGATCCGGTGAATGAACTCCCCCGGGGATAGTTCGGCGGGGTCGACCTGCTCAAGGTGAATGGCGCCGTTGTCGAGGTACTTGTCGAGATCCATCCCAAGGCCCCGGCTTCGCACCCGGAACGACTGACGGGTTTCATCGAAAGTGAAGATCGCACCCTTCTCGTCGCGCTTGGCCCCCTGCAAGACGAACTGGGTGCAGAGGGTCGACTTGCCACAGCCCGTTGGCCCCGCGATCAGAGTGCTTGTTCCCCGCTGTACGCCGCCATAGAACAAGGCATCCAGTTCCTTCACGCCGCTCGGGAGGTTCTCGGACATAACGGGCTCTACGCGATGCTCACCCGAGACGAGGCGTGGGAATACCATTACCCCGCCTCTCACAATTACGTAGTCATGGAATCCCTCGCGGAAGCTCGAAGCCCGGATCTTCAGCACCTCGAGGCGACGGCGGGTGATGCCGTAGTTGCGGGCCAGGACTTCCAGCGAAATAACCCCATGGGCAATGGTCTGTACCTGGCTCTCCACGTTAGCGCGGAAGCGCTCATCGAGCAGCAAGGTGGTGCAATCGCGACCCTCAAAGAACTGCTTAAGGCTAAGGACCTGGCGGCGATAGCGGAGCGAGTCGCGGGCCAGCATCCGCAGTTCAGACATCGAGTCGATGATGATTCTCGAGGGCTTTACATCGCGGACTTTGGCGAGGATGGTTTCTAGAACATCGGAGAGTTCGACTTCAGCGGGTTGGAAGACGGTGTACTGCTTTCCTGTTTCCCCGGAGATCTCCGGGGGCGATATTTTGCAAATTTCGATATTGTCGAGGCTCATCCCGTGGGAATCCGCGACGTGGCGGAGTTCGGCCTCGCTTTCTGCGAGCGAGACGTAGAGACCTTTTTCGCCTTTCCTGGCGCCGGCGATGAGGAACTGGAGGGCGAGGGTAGTCTTCCCCGCTCCCGGATTTCCTTCAATCAGGTAGAGAAAGCCCTTGGCGAGACCTCCGTGCAGGATGTCATCAAGTCCGGCGATACCGGTAGACAGACGTATATCCATCGATCTGACGTGCTCCGTTGAGTTTGGATCTTGCTCTGGCAAACGCTTACATCGCTGGGACTCGACGGTGACGTCAGACCAAGGCAAACGGTTTAGATGTCGCCTGTTGCGTTGGGTTTGCATCCAGTGTGGAGGCAACGAGCCAGGAAGCTCAGATCGTGGTAGGGCGCGACTGCGAAGCAATGCATCTTTTCTTGTAAATTACTCAATTATCTAGACTTAAATGTATAATCCTGAAAACAAACAAGTTAGAATTGTGTTATCTGTGGCCAGGCAGCCGTGAACAAAAGATAGTGCGAGGTATGGCTGATTGCCGGGATTTTGCTTTTTTGCGTAAATTACTCAATCTTATATGGACTTATATGCAAATTCCTGAAAATAAAGAAGTTAAATGTGCATCGTTGATGAGCCAGGCAAATGGGCGAAGTCAGAGATTAGGAGGTTAACCGCCTCGCGGATTTTTCCTGTTTTTTTCGCAAATTCCTCCATTGATTGGACTTATTTTAAATTCCTGAAAATAAATGGGTTGGTCGAATTTATGGCCAAAGCCGGCCCCCGGGCCCCGGAATAAACCAGCCCGATTCAGTTGATTACATTGTGCTCTAAACACAGGTAATTACCTGCAAAGCGGGAGGGATTTATTTTTGCCCGGAGATCAGGCCCGGATCGCTTTGAGACGCTGGTTCCAATCTTCGACTGGGAGGCGTGGAGCCTCGAGCGAGTTAAATCGGGCGAAGTACGCGATGCCGGTGATTCCAATGGAAGAGAGAGCGAGGGCGAAAAGGAGAACTCCGGCAAAGGCTACAGTGCCGGGAAGGATCTCGGTCGAGGCGACGAAGAAGGGAATACTCAGGGCGAGAAACGAACTGCAGGCACCGACTGCCCAGCGGGCGGCGGAAGGACGGCGAGCAGTAAGGGTATACCAAGCAATGGCGTTCACCAGGGCAACGAAGGGCGGCATCAGGAGAAGCAGCTCTCTCATTCCGACCAACAGGATTGCAGCCGGTCCGGCGTGAAAACGCGGTGTTCCGTGCGGGAGAGGGATCCGGAGAAGGACCGGCAGTGTGGTTGCGAACGTAAAAGCAAAAAGGATTGTCGCATAGCCGAAACATCTGCGAAGGATTTTCAGTTCGGGCATCGAGCGCTCGCTTCGCCTGGGCCGGGAAGCGCCCTGGGATTCCGTGACTATAGCGCAGCCAGACCTGTGACTCTAACAAGATATTGGATTTAGGGGGCATTCCCGGGTACCCTTGCCGGCGATCGAATGGGCAAGGAGATGGTTACCGTGGAGTCAGTGGCGGGGTCAGCACCAGAACGGGTGCAAATACTTCCTCCCATTCACGAGCCGGCCGACTCGAGCTCCAGAGCTGATTGGAAGCCCGCTCCTCCATTACGGACGTTATCTTCCGGACGCAATCCACGCGGTTCAGAATGGCCCAACACCGGTGTCAATAAGAGTGATGAGACAGAGCGTGGGCAATTCGTTACGCAGGCGGGTGCAGCCGGTGGCTCTGCAGATATGTTTCTTCATCCTTATAGGACCGTTCTTGCCGGGTCAAACTTCCTCACCTGGCGTTCGCACCGATCCCGGTACGGGAGATGCGGCGGCGCAATTCGCTCTCGCCAACGGACTTTTATCGACACGGTTCGTGTCGCTGGATTACGTAGAGTTTCTGACGTTGTATCGCAAATCCGCTGCCCAGGGATACGCGCCGGCTCAAAATCAACTCGGGAGCATGTACGAGAACAATATCGGTGTGCCGCAGGACTATAAGCGGGCGGCAAATTACTATCGCCTGGCTGCAAACCAGGGTTTTGCACCTGCGCAATATAACCTGGCGGGTCTGTTTGAAGCGGGCCACGGCGTCAAGCGTGACTACAAGCAGGCTTTGGAGTGGTACCGGAAAGCGGCCGACCAGAATTTTCCCGGCGCGGAAAAGCAGGTTGGCTATTTTTATCAATGCGGATTTGGTGTGAAGCGTGATTTTGCCCAAGCCCAAACCTGGTATCGCCGGGCAGCGGAACATGGCAGTGCCGATGCGGAAAATCAACTGGGCTATATGGCCGAGGAAGGCTGGGGTCAGAGTCAGGATTACAATCTGGCGCTTTCCTGGTTTTACAAAGCCTCCCTTCACGGCAGCAACCAAGCACAAGAGAATATTGGCTACATCTTTCAACATGGTGGCGGCACTGGAGTTCCCATTGACTACGCACAGGCAATGAACTGGTATGTGAAGGCTTCTGCGCAGGGCAACAGCGATGCGGATAATCAGCTTGGGTGGATTTATCAATTGGGCCAGGGCGTAGACGTCGACAATACAAGGGCGCTGACCTGGTATGGGCTGGCAGCCGAACTGGGGAACGTGAATGGACAGAGAAACCTCAGCACTCTAACGGACGACCTTCAGGACGACGGCGGAGAATGGCAAAACGCGACCAGGCCCGTCAGCGATGAAGCCATTGCGCAAGCTCAGCGATGGAAAAAGATACGGGACCTTCAAGTTGGCTATAGACCAAGCAGAGGCACATGCCATTTACCAGGATGACTACGCGGATCAGCTCGAACATATCGGGCATGGCAAGAGCGCTACCATGACGAACATCTTCAACGCGATGGGAAGTGTCGCGGCCGTGCAGCATCGCACTGAGGCTCAGAGCGCTCACTCGGAGGCTCAGCGCCTTCGCGATGAACTGGCTCAAATCGCGGGCCAAAGCCAATTCAGCGCCAGTCAACCCGGTCGCTGATCCGGCTTTGTGATCTGGCTTTGCTTCTCATCCCTGAGGAGCGGCAGTCCTCTGAGTATTAATCCCTCATGGAATTTTGCCCGGCGGGAACTCGTGATTCAATTCCCTGTTCCCATTCCATGGCGGCGGTCTGAAAGTCATCGATTGCGGACCACACGCCAAGGCCGATGCCCTTCGCCATCTGCGGAAGGTCAACCATATTGTGTGCGAGAAAGATGAAGACGGAACCAGCCGTGGGATCGGCCTGCCACCATCCTCCAAACGCGCCGGGCCAGCTAACCGTTCCAACATGACCCCGCCGCATAAAGTCGGCCCTATTCGATTCCAGAACTACGGAGACTCCGAAACCAAATCCCCGGCCGGCAGCGAAGGGTTTCTGGCCGAGCAGGACCGTGTTCGCCCTTTGAGCATCGGTTAGTTGATTGGTCATCATTTTCGACAGGGTTTCCGGACGCAGGAGCCGGACACCGTCCACCTGTCCGTCACCGAGGAAGATGCGGGCGAACTTCAGGTAGTCGTCGAGCGTCGACCAGAGGCCGCCGCTTCCCGATTCGAATGCCATCTCAGAGGGACGTTCGGCGACGAAAGCCCCCGGCCTCGACAGCAGCCGGATCAGCTTACCGTTCTGATCGAAACCATACGCAAGCGCGCGGCGATGGTGCTTTTCGCGAGGGACAAGGAAAGCGGTGTCCTTCATTCCGAGCGGCGCGAAGATGCGCCGGTCGAGCAGATTGCCGAGAGAGATGCCTTCGATGCGCGCAAGGAGCAGACCGAGCAAATCGGTCGAACATCCGTAGTACATCGCACTTCCGGGCTGGCCGATCAAGGGCAGATTCGCGAGATTGGCGATCCATTCGTCAGGCGTTCTATCGCTGTCGATCTCGTCGCCCAACGCCTCACGGTAAGCCGCTGAGATGGGACCGCGGTGGAAACTCCCGTAGGTAAAGCCTGCTCGATGGGTAAGAAGGTCATCGAAGGTGATCGGGCGCGAGGCGTCGACGGTATCGTCCAGGGGAGCGTCGGGGGAACGCAGCACGCGCATCCGGGCAAACTCAGGCGCATAACGGTGGATGGGCTCATCCAATGCGATTCGACCTTCATCCACCAGCATGAGGGCCGCAACTGACGTGATCGGCTTTGTCATGGAGGCGATGCGGAAGATGGTGTCGCGCTCGACGGGCAGGTTGGTTTCCCTGTCACGACAACCGGCGGAGACGGCCTGGGAATGGCCGTTGCGCCAGACGAGCCCGGCGGCTCCAGCCAGTTCTCCGGCTTGCACGGGCTTCTCGAGGGCGGATTGAAGTTCAGGATCCTGCGTCATTTCGGCCTCTCATCATTTAATAATTTAATTATTAAATAATCTTCAATATAAAATCAAGATGTTTATGACAGACTCTACGACAAACTCTTCCGGGCGGTCGGCGCCAAAGGGCGACAAGCGGGATCGAACGCGGGCCAAGCTGCTGGAGGCCGCTCGTGCGGTCATCCGCGAGAAGGGCCATGAGCAGACTACGCTCGAAGACATCGCCAAGCGTGCTGGAATGACCACGGGCGCGATCTATGGCAACTTCAAGAGCCGGGAGGATCTGTTTATAGCGCTGGGGCTGACCTACTGGGCTCCGATTGCGCCCCGGGTGAAACCGGGTGCGAGCTTTGCCGAGGTGATGCGGGCGATGGGGGAGGCGACGATCGCGGCGCTTCCCGACAGAAGCGCTGCGGCGGTGGGCCGATTGACGGGAATCGCCTACGCGCTCACCCATGAGGAAATGCGCGCCGCAGTGAGCGCGGTGACCAGAGAAAGCTACGCGTTCGGAGCCGAGTGGCTTCGCTCCGCGATAGGCGAGCGGGAGCTGCCGATGCCGGCCGAGCAACTGGTCTGCGTTATTCACGCATTGACGGAAGGCCTGGTCTTCCAGCGGCTGCTGACGCCGGAGCTGATCTCCGATGAGTGCATCCGAGGCGCTTTCATGGCACTCGCAAAGGACGGGAAATCCTAACCGGCGAACCGCCCGCGGTTGCATTCCGAGTTGCAAGACTGTTCAAGCGCCAGCAGGGGTTCTGGAGCCGCGGGTGTTCCCACTTCGGTGCGCTGGTGAGTTCCGCGCCGCTCCGAGGAGCGACGCGGAACCAATTGCTCAGAAGTTGAAGGTGACTTTGCCGGTCAGGGCGCGTGGGGTTACGTAGTGCGTGCCGCTGAAGGTGGAGAGGAAATTGTAGAGGGCGTAGTCGTTGGTGACGTTGACGGCCGTGAGGTCGAGATCGACCGTGTAGCGGTCCGCGTGGAAGAGGTTGTTCTTGCCGATGGTGACATCGAACAAATTTCGCGGAGCGATGCGGGGTGGGTTGTGGTCGTTGTTGCCGGTGCCGGGCGCGGGGATTCGCAGGAGCGAGGAGCTGTACTGCGATGCGAGGCAGAGCGCGGGAAGAGGATTGCCGAGAGATGCTTTCTGGCCGTTGCAGACGAGGCCAGCCTGGAATTGCTGGTCGGCGGTCAGGCTGCTGAGGTCGACGGCGGGCTGATTGTCGAGCGTTGCCGAAGTGCTATCGCAGGCGCTGTTGGGGTCGTTGGAGAGCGGGTTGTAGCAAGGGGCCGCGCCGGCGACCTGACCGGAGTCGTAGCGCCAGTTGAAGGCGCCCCAGATGCCGCTGAAGGCTTTGCCGCGGGAGACCGTGTACTGGAAGTGGGTGGTCTGGTTGAAATGCTCGTCGTGATCGATGCGGAAGGGGAATCCTGTTTGACCGACGGTGGCTCCCGCGCCGGCGACTTGAGGCGGGAAGAAGCGGGCAGCGACCGAAGACATCACGCTGTAGGCGCTAAGCCCGTGGAAGTTGGGCACGTTCACGTGCATGGCGTAGCCGGGAATCTTGGAGTTGTGCCAGTCGATGGGAAAGGTGATGGGGGTGTTGCCGAGGACGCTGAAGTCGAAGGCGTTGTGCTGGTATTTCCAGATGTACTCGCCGCTGAAGATGACGTGTTTGCCGATGGCCTGTTCGAGGCCCGCGTGGAATTCATTGCGGAAGCCGGCAACTTCCGCGGTCGAAACTCCGGGAGTGCAAGAAAGAAGGGGCGCAAGAACGGGATCCGCGCAGCCCTGGCTGGAGAGGACGAGGTTCTCGTTGAACGGTGTCTCGAGGGTGCGGGCGTATGAGACGCGAAGCACCGTGCCTGTCCGTTTGACGGTATAGGCTCCGCCGACGCGGGGCTCAGCCTGGGTTGCGCTGGTGAGGCCGTTATAGATGTCGCCACGAATGCCGATGTTCCATTGCCAGTTGCCGGCTTTGATCTGGTCCTGGAGGTAAAGGGCGGTTTCCTTGATGTCGGCACGGCCATTCCAGACGTAGTAGCTGCCGCCGCGGGTGAAGTCCCAGGGCGCGAGGATTGGCAGGTAGGCGGGATTGGAGACGGCGCCGTCGACCGCGCATTGAGAGGGGTCCGTATAGCCGGGAAGCGGATTGCCACTGACGTCAAGGCAGGGCGCGTTGTAGACGGCCTCAATGATGCCGAGGCTGTCGTTCTCGCGGAGAAAAGTATGCGAGAACTGGAGGCCGCCTTTCAAGGTATGAACGCCCTTCGCGTAGGAAACGTCGGCGTGGAGGCCGGCGTTGGTCAGAGTACGGTTCTGGTCGATGGAGGAGGTCTGAAGATTCGGTGGTCCAAGATCGGCGAGAGGATTGCTGCTGGGGTAGTAGTTATAGTCGTCGCGGCGGACGTAGGCGCCGAAGTTGAATACCGAGTTGTTGTTGATGATGTGGGTGTAGGAGGGCGATATGTTGAAGGTACCGATCTGCGAGCGCTGATCAGTGTCTCCGACGTTGCCGAAGGTGGGGAATGTAGGTGTTTCCGCCCGCGATCACGTTGTTGACGTTCACGTTGTCATAGGCGTTGGGGTTCTGGAACCAGGAGCGGCTGTAATTGAGATTGAGGTGAAGGGTGTCCGCGCTGGAAAAGCTGTAGTCGATGCGATCGAAGAAGTTCTCTTCGTTGCCCTTGTCGTGGAAGACGGAGAACTCGGGGGGATCGAGGAAGCGCCCGGTATTGAGGGCATCGAGTTCGACGAAGTTGCCCCACTTCTTTCCGCCGTAGGAGAGGTCGAAGCCTGCGGTGGAGGTTCCGAAGGCGCCGTAGGAGCCGAAGAGGCTTCCGGTTGGCCTGGTGACTCCCTGGCCGGAGCGCGTGGTGGCAACGATGACGAGGCTGGTTTTATCGCCGTATTCCGCAGGCGGGGCTCCAGCGATGACTTCGATGGACTGAATCGAGTTGGTTGGGAGCTCGTTGGAGAAGGTCTTGCTCTGCTGGTCCGTGATGGATTGGCCATCGACCGAGAAGGAATTGGAAGCGTGATCGCCGAGGCCGTGAGCCATACCGTTGGAGTCAGCGGAGACGCCGGGGGTGGTTGCAGTGACAAGCGAAGTGAGCGAGGAGGTCGTGCTCTCGAGCGGGACCTTGGAGAACATGTCGCGGTCAACGTCGGTATGAAATGTGGGGTCAGTCTCGACGGCGTCGGAGCTGTTGGCTTCAACGGTCACCGTGGAGGCGGCGGCCGCGATCTGCAGGACGAGGTTGAGGCTGACGCCGACAGCAGAGCCGACGGTAATGTTCTGCTTGAGAGAAGAGAAACCGTTGGCAGATACGGTGACGTCGTAGGGGTGAAAGGGAAGATTGTCGACTTCAAACTGTCCGGTGGGGTCGGTTTGCACGGAGCGTTTGAGGCCGCTCATGGCGTTGGAGATGGTGACGGTTGCGCCGGGGATGACGGCTCCGGAGGGGTCGGTGACGGTGCCACGAACTGAGGCTGAGCTGCCGTTCTGTGCAGCGGGAGCGGCAAAGGCGACCGCGCATAAGAGACCGGCGAGAGGAAGTATTCGCAAGAATTTGCCTGAAAAAGGCGGCATAAAGAAAGGCTCCGACGGTTGACTGAATCTGTTTGGTCCGTGGCGATGTGCGCACGGTCAAGTCAGTGCAACGGGGCATCGTTTCCGATGGAGTTGGCCGGATTGAAAATCGCTTACGCCAATGGGGCAATGGGCGTTTCAGGGGAGGACCGACTGAGATCAGAAAGATGCCGATTTAGACGGAGGGTGGCGGCCGAATGAAAAACTGTCTCTGCCAGGTGGAGCGGGCCGAACGAACTTCGGCAACCGGCACAAAGACCTCGAGGCTGACGAGGACGATGATGGCAGTGGCTGCGGCAACCGGCGCGGCGGTGTGCAGGACGATGCAGAGGGGACAATGGTCGGCGTCGGTATTGACGGAATGAACGTGGGCCACCTGGATCACGGCGAGCACGGCAAGAAGCGCCAGACACACCAGCACCACGACGTAGGCTCTTGACCTCGCGCGGTTACTGCTACGCATCCATGTGTAAAGTCCGTCCAAAATTGTACCTGTGAGGGGTCCCAATCAAAGGATACACGTAATTGGATGCGTGAGACTTTCAGAGGTCACCCTGGAAAAGCGTTTGGTAATGTTTGCACGATCTGCGGGACGGATCTCAGGCGGCATACCAGACGGGAGGCAGAACGTCTAAACTGTTGGGCAATGAGGCATTTCTCCCCAACCTGTTCTCGGCTGGCGATGGTAGTCCTTGCGATGGGACTGGCGGGGTCAGCGTTTTGTTTCGCGCAGGACAACGAACCCAAGCACGGAACGCCGATTACTCCGGATGCGCCGGGCCTTGCCCACAATCACAAGCTGATTTTGAAGGACGGAAGCTTTCAGATGGTGCGCAAGTACGAGGTTGTTGGGGACCGCGTGCGCTATCTTTCGCTGGAACGTGGCGAGTGGGAAGAGCTTCCCAACGACCTTGTGGACTGGAAGGCGACGCACAAATGGGAACAGAGCCATATGGGTCCTTACAACGGCGCGAATGAAGCTACAGATGTCATGAAGGAAGCCGCGGAGATCGATAAGGAAGAGGCGGCTGAACGAAACGAGATGAAAGCGCGGATGCCGGAGGTAGCCAAGGGACTTGAGCTACCCGACCAGGATGGAGTATTCGTGCTCGACACATACCAGGGCACGCCGGAACTGGTGGAACTGGTGCCGTCAAACCTGAACCTGAACCTGAAAGAGCACAAGGGACTGGCGACACTGAACCCGATGGCCGCCTCAAAATCGTCCATCGAATTGAATGGCGCGAGTGCGAAGGTTCATCTGCATGTGAACGATCCGGAGATCTATATTGCCCTCGAGACCGAGGACGATGTTGAGCATGTACTGTCACACGCGCTGACGGTACCGACAAACGGAGGCCAGGTGGTGGCCACGAACCGGAAGCATGGAGCGCACTCGCCGAAGTCAGGGTTTGCGATTGTCAAGGTGGACGAGCGTCGCGCGGTGCGGATCATCGGGGCGATCAACGTGAGTCCGACGGGCAAGGTGTCGCAGAGCGAAGATGTGATACCGACGAAGGTAGAAGTGATGGCGGGCAAGCACTGGCTGAAGCTTACGCCGGAGTCGGCGCTGACGATCGGAGAGTATGCACTGGTGGAGATCCTATCGCCATCAGACATCAGCCAGTCAGTCTGGGATTTTCGCGTGGATCCGCGAATGGGGGATAATCCCGGGTCACTGGGGCCGATTTTAAAGTAGCCGCCGAGCGCTACGGCCTAGGGTGCTTCGCGACGAGCCAGCTTGAGGCGACGCTGTTCCCATTCCTCGCTGGAAAAGATGCGCGGACCGACCTCGATGAGCCGGGGCATCATGTTGAAGACCGCAACGCGGTTCCAAGGCTTTCCTTCGCGGGTGCGGAAGCCCTTCTCGTTGAGGTCGCTGACAATGGCGGAGTAGGAGAAATCCTGGGCGAGCAAATCCATCATGAGAAGCAATACTTTGTTCTCGTGAGTATCCAGTTCGAGGCGCTTGCAATCCTCGGAGATGCGAAGGCCGTAGGGGATGGACTCTGAGAAGGCGCCTTCTGTGGGCGTTTCCGAATCCGGAAGTTCGCGTCGCCACTCAATGGATACCATCTGCCACCCGGCAGCCGACCGCTGACGGATCACGTCCGAGCTGAAGGGCTCGGAAACCACATCTCGAATGCGTTCAAAGTAGGCCATGGAGCCTCCAAGAATACAGCTTTGCCTGGAATGCGATGCAATTTCCGGTCCAGAGCCGGAAAATTTGCAAGAAGCCAATTTCATTGCAGCGCAAAGAGTTGGATCCGGCGGATGGAGGAGTGGCTCTGCGGGAATCTGCCCGATTTCGCAAACCTCTGTTCGGGAATGAACAAAGCTTTTCCTCCGAAGGTATCTTTATGAGCCATCGGTCACGCTCATCTGGTTACGAATGGGACAGTTTCTCCAGAGGTAGATGACTGCTACAATTTGTTTTCCCACGGTTCAAATCCTTGCCAGCCGGAACTTCCGAGAGAACGGAAAGACGATGATCGACTACTACGAGTTCCTGCAAATCAGCCCGCATGCGGATGCTGAGACCATTCATCGTGTGTACAGGTACCTGGCTGGCCGCCTGCATCCGGATAATCCGGAATCGGGCGATGCGGAGTTGTTCCGGCTGCTGAAAGTGGCGTATGACACGCTTTCAAACCCATCGAGGAGATCGGAGTACGACTCTGCCTGCCGGCGTGAGGCGAAAGAAGACGTTCCGCTCTCCGAATCGATTGACTTTCTGGACGGTGTGGACGGAGAGCAGAACCGGCGGATCGCGTTGCTTGCAGTTCTCTACTATCAACGGCGCGCCAATCCGCGGTTTCCCGAGGTCTCCCTGGCGGAGGTGGAGCGGCGCATGGGTTTTCCGCGCGACTACCTCGACTTCACGACCTGGTATCTGACGAAGAAGGGGTACATTCAGAGGGCGGACAACTCGGATTTCACGCTTACGGCGGAAGGCGTGGATTTTGTGGAGTCGCAGCGTGGAAATGTTCCGGTGCTGAACAGACTTCTGACCGATGGCAGCGGGTTACCCGCGGCGGGGCGGAAACAGCCGCAGGAACAGAACGGATCGCATTCCAGCAACGGCTCCAAGGCGATTATCCTTCCGGCATCCACGGAGGCGATGTGGCTTGATCGCCGTCAAAATGGGGGAGATCGCCGCCGCAGAGCCATCGACCAGCACGTGATTGGTTTCGAGCGGCGCGATGGAAAGCGGGATAGACGCGTGAATATGGGAGACCGCCGGAAGAGCAAGCAGGACCGGCGGGCGTACTCGATCCTGAACACGACGACGATCCAGTAGCGAAAAATAACAAAGATATTCGGGTTTCGAGAGATGTAAGGCGAAATCTCGCGGAAGCTCTTAATTTGCGCGTCACAACGCGGAAGGAATTCGCTGTGTGCTGGATTCGTCGTTCTTCTGCGCGGCAGCGAGCATGGCTTCGCTCAATTTGCGCATTCCGTCGGGAATGCCTGTTTCCAAGGATCGGCCGAAGGAATCAATATACTTTGCAGCTTCGGGGCCGAATAGACTTGCCTGCTGCGTGATGCGAGTAGTGTTTCCGCAACGAGTAAACGTCCAGATGAACGTGCCCAGTGCTCCAGGCGCGGGGAATTCGAGAACGGCCCTTCCGGGCTGGACGTCGGCGATATGCCATTCGATCCGGCCCGCGCTTTTGCTCATTGTGACTCCGCTTGTGCCGGTGGCGAACGGCCCATCGAGGCGAACCGACTCGACATCGAGGTCCATCGCCCAGTGTTCCACTGTTGTCCAGTAGCGCCATGCGAATTCGAAGGGCACAGCGCAATCGATGGAGAACTCAAAACGCCATTCTGGATTCATAGCAGATTCTCCTGATGAGGATTCAGACCACGAATCCTATTCGCGGACGCTGATGCCCAGGGTTTTCATTTTGCGGTAGAGGTGGCTGCGTTCGAGGCCTAGCAATTCGGCAGCGCGGCTGACATTGTTGCGAGCTTCTTCGATCTTTTTGAGGATGTAGTCACGCTCATAGGCATCGCGTGCCTGCTGAAGCGTAGAGAAATCCTCGTTTGAGCGGGAGCCGGACCTCTGAGTAAGCGGCGGGAGCTGCTTTCGCTCAATGCGCAGAGTGCGAGGATTGAGAATCAGTACGCGCTCGATAAGGTTTTTCAATTCGCGGACATTGCCGGGCCAGTAGTACTGCTGAAGGACATCGAGGGCTTCTTCGCTGATTTCCATGCGAGGCCGACCATATTGCCGGCCGAATTCGGCGAGGAATTCGCGGACGAGGAGCGGGATGTCCTGCTTGCGCTCGCGGAGCGGCGGCACGAAGAAGGGCACGACGTTCAATCGATAGAACAGATCTTCACGGAAATTGCCTTTGGCGATCTCCTCTTCGAGGTCTTTGTTGGTGGATGCAATGAGCCGGACGTCGACACGAATGATCTGTGTGCCGCCGACGGGCGTGAACATCTGGTCGTCGAGGGCACTGAGCATTTTGGCCTGAGTTTTGAGGCTCATATCGCCAACCTCGTCGAGGAAGAGCGAACCGCTGTCGGCGCGCTCAAGCGTGCCACGCTGCTCGGGCGGGCCGCCGGGCTGGGCACCGTGGCGGTATCCGAAGAGTTCGGATTCGATGTGGTCTTCGGGAATCGCCGCGCAGTTGAGCTCAACAAATACGCGATCGCGACGGAGGCTTTCGGCGTGGATGGCGCGGGCGATGAGCTCCTTGCCGGTGCCGGATTCGCCGTAGATAAGGACGCGGCCGTTCGTGGGAGCCATGAGACGGATCTGCTGACGGAGCGCTTTTACCGGAACGCTTTCGCCGGTAAGGATGGCGCCAACGCTGAACTGGCGCTTGAATTCGAGATTTTCGTTGCGGAGGCGGCGAGCTTCAATGGCATTTTTTAGGACAATCAGCGTTCGGTCGAGGGAGAGGGGTTTCTCGAGAAAGTCGTATGCGCCCAGTTTGGTGGCTTTGACTGCCGATTCGATGGTGCCGTGTCCAGAAATGATGACAACTTCGGGGCGCTTTTCGGTATGAAGCGCGTGAATGTCGGCGAGCACATCGAGGCCGTCTCTGTCGGGGAGCCATATGTCCAGCAGGACCACGTCGTAGGGAGCATCTTCGATGAGGACTTTGGCTTCAGCGGCGGTTGCAGCGGTGGCAACCCCGTAGCCTTCTTCGGTAAGGATTTCTTCGAGAGAAGAGCGGATTTCTGCCTCGTCGTCGACTACGAGGACGTGATTCATGGACGCACCTCGGTTACCTGCGTTCTTGCGCCGGAGTCCTGCGCGGAGGATTCGGGATGCTCGATGATGGGGAGGCGGAGCAAGAAGCGCGCTCCTTTCGGGGCGTTGCTTTCTGCGCGGATGGAACCGCCTGCTTCCTGCACGATTTTGGCCGCGATGGAAAGACCCAGGCCGGTACCGCGATGTTTGGTGGAGTAGAAGGGGAGGAAGAGGCGCTCGCGGATTTCGTCGGTGAGGCCGTGGCCTGTGTCGGCAACTTCGACCTCGACGGCGGAGCCGTCTTCACTCAAGGAGGTTCGCACCGAGAGGATGCGGAGCAAGCTGCCCTGCATCGCTTCGGCAGCATTGTCGACGAGATTGGCGAGGGCGCGCCGGATGGCTTCAGGATCGACCTGAACGAGAGGAAGGCCGCGCTCAAGATTGCGCTGTACGGAGATCCCCTCGAGACGCCCGGCAAACAGAGTGAGAGCTTCATCTGCGATCTGGTTCATATCGCATGCACGCGGCTGGGGCGCGGGAAACTGTGCGAGCGCGGAGAACTGATCGACAAGGGTACGCAGGGTTCCCACGCAGGAAAGGATAACCTCACTGCATTTGCGGATAACCGCAGGCGAGTCGGGCTGACTGCGGTCGAGATGCCGTCCAATGCGTTCCGCGGAAAGAGCAATCGGAGTGAGAGGGTTTTTAATTTCGTGCGCGACGCGCTGAGCCACTTCCTTCCATGCGACCTGGCGCTGCGCACGAAGGAGTTCGGAGGTGTCTTCGACCACGAGGACGGTACCGGGACGGCTGCGCGAAAGCTCAAAGCGGGCGCTGGTGACAGCGAGGTGCAGGTTGCGGCCGCGAACATGGAATTCGATTTCGGTGGAGGCGGCTCCCATGCGCTGACCACGGCGAATGACGCCGGCAAGTTCGTCGACGACCTCGGCGGGGAGGAAGGCGTCGAGCTTTTGTCCGCGGAGCGTGGAGTTCTCATCCTGTCCCATGAGCACCGCAAATGCACGATTCGCCTGGAGAGCCGTGCCGGAGGCGTCGAGTGTGACGACGCCGGAGGGGATGGTTTCAAGGATGGTTTCCAGTTCGCGGCGACGCTCCTCGATGGACTGATTGGCGGCGGTGAGCTGGGCTGAGGAGGTCTCGGCAAGCTGTCGGCTGGCATCGAGGTCGGCTGCCATGTGATTGAACGATCGAACGAGCTCAGCCATTTCTCCGCTGGTGACAAGGGCAACGCGATGCTCGTACTTGCCGGCGGCAATCTCATCCATGGCATCGGCGAGGGCTTCGACGGGGCGGGTAATCTGCTTGGAGAGGAAGAGCGCGAGCCACACGCTGGAGAAGAAGACCACGACGGTGATGAGCAGCAGCATGAGGAAGAAGGTGTCACGGATGCTGCGGCGGGAGCGGAAGAGCTTCCAATACTCGTCGGCGCCCGCACGAATGCGCGCGGTGGTCTGGCTGAGTCCCTGAGGCATGGGCAGGGCGGCAATCACCTGATTTCCTGAGGCGGAGGTGGCTTTGCCCAGTGCGTAATCCTGGGCAGAGATGCGGATAACGGGCTGGTCATTGCGTTGTGCGGCGGAAAGGATGCCAGCCGAGAGGGGTCCGAGCAGCGGCACTGCCGACTGCAATCTTGGATCGCCGGGTTTTTCAGGCAGCCATGGAATCAGGCTGGCAGGGCTTCCATCGGGGGGCGCACCGAAGCTCGCGAACACATGTCCGCCCTGATCGTAAGCGAGTACGAAACCACCCTGGAGGGTAACCCGGTGCGAGGCGAAAACCTGCTGGAGGGCCAACGGCGGTCCTTCAAGCGCGCCGGTGGCGGCGATGGACTCCGCCTCGCCGCGGGCGTTGCTGGTGACGTACTGAGCAAGTTCGAGAACGACGCGGGTGGAGTCGTCATGCAATTCGGTAGTGTTGGGGGAAAACCAGCGGTCTATGGAGCGGTTCATCAGCTGGAAGCTGAATAGAAACATGAAGACGGCAGGCGTTACCGCAATCAGTACGGCTCCGAGCACCATGCGGGTACGGAGGCGCGCTCCAAGAGCGCTGCTGCTCTGGTCGGCATAGAGCTTGAGGATGTTGCGGAGAAGGAGAAGCAGAAGGACCAAAAGCAGCAGGAAGACGACGACCGTGATTCCGGTGAACGCCAGTGTCTCGCCGGATGTCTCGGGATTAAGAAAACGGATATTGGATGTGTTGAAGGCGTTGAGACCGCCGAGGAGGGCGAAGAAAAGCAACACGCCGGCGCCGAGGAATACGACAGCCCGACGCCGCGAGTCGCCTTCGAAGAGCATGGGGGGATTATAGAAGCAGGGTCAGGGAGTGGGAGCAGGGAGTAACAGGTTGAACACCAGCGAGAGCGATGGCATCCCGCTGGTTCCGAGCAAATTCAGCCAAGCAAATTGGAGGCGGGAGTCCAGTCGCGATGCTGGCTTTCGGCAACGCCCCGGTGGGTGAGTTTGCCGTCGCAGGTATTGAGGCCTTCTGCCAATCCGGGGTCGCGTTTGAGTGCTTCGCTTGTGCCCAGGTTCGCGATGCGCATCAGGTAAGGGAAGGTCGAATTTGTGAGCGCCAGCGTCGAGGTGTGAGGAACGGCACCGGGCATGTTGGTGACGCAGTAATGCACAACGCCGTCGACGACATAGCTGGGGTTGGAGTGGGAGGTTGGACGGGCAGTTTCAACGCATCCGCCCTGGTCGATGGCGACGTCGACGATGACGGCGCCCTTTTTCATGCGGGAGACCATTGCACGGGTGACGATCTTGGGAGCGGTGGCGCCGGGGATTAGCACTCCGCCGATGACGAGGTCAGCCTCGCGGGTGGCATTGGCGACGTTGTAGCTGTTGGAAGCGAGCGTGTAGAGCCGGCCTCCATAAAGGTCATCGAGCTCGCGAAGCCGATTGAGGTTTACGTCGACGAGCGTGACCTTGGCGCCAAAGCCGAGGGCGATTTTCGCGGCATTGGTGCCGACGATGCCACCGCCGATGATGGTGACGTTGGCGGGAGGAACGCCGGGAACTCCGCCGAGCAGTATGCCTCGGCCGCCTCGTTCCTTCTCGAGATAAGCAGCACCGACCTGGACGCTCATCCGGCCGGCGACCTCGCTCATGGGGGTGAGCAGAGGCAGGGTTCCCTGACGATCGCGAACGGTCTCGTAGGCGATGCCCGTGACCCTGGCTTCGAGAAGCTTGTTGGTCAGAACGGGAATGGGCGCGAGGTGGAGATAAGTGAAAAGGACAAGACCCTCGCGGAAATATGCGTACTCCTGCTCAATGGGTTCCTTAACCTTGACGACTGTTTCGGCCTTACCCCAGACGTAACCGGCATCGCCGACAATCTCCGCGCCAGCATCCTGATAGTCCGCGTCGGTGAAGCCGGAGAGCTCACCTGCATGGGTTTCCACCAGCACCTTGTGCCCAGCTTCGGTGAGAGCTCGTGCGCCCGCCGGAGTGACACCGACGCGCGCTTCGTTGTCTTTGATTTCCCTGGGAACGCCAATGATCATGGTGCTGCTCCTTATTCAGGTTTTTCAACCAGCGATGGGCTGGACGCCGAGTTCCAATTGTATGGGGAAAAGACCTGCTGAAAGTGATCGCGCCGGATACCCGGGTATAGGGGGGAGGGCTTTGGTCCGGCGCGGCGGCTCATCGCATTGGTCCAGTGGGAACATCGTACGGCGCATCGGGATTCCAATGTTTGCAAAGATCGTGTTAAAACATGTCCATGCGCACAAACGATGAAGGAGATACTCGCTTTTTGCAACATCCTGCTTCGAACAAAACGCAGCATGCAGAAAGCTCCCATCTGGACGAACTGGACACGGCGATCCTTCGCTATCTTGAGCGGAACGGGCGTGCAACCAACTTCGAGGTTGGCGAAGCGGTGGGACTGTCTGCTTCCGCCGCGTCGCGGCGAATCCAGGCGCTGGAACTTGGTGGGGCAATCCGAGGGTACCGGGCGATGGTTGACGACCGCCGGCTGGGGAAGCGAATGACCGTCTACATTCGAGTCACCCTGGAGAAACAGTCGGCCCCTGTACTCAGCGCGTTCGAAGTGGCGGTGCGGCACTGCAAAGACATTGTGAGCTGCCACTTGATGGCGGGGCAGTATGACTACATGCTGGTGGCCCGGGTTTCGGATATCGACGACTATGGGCGATTGCACCAGAACGAGCTATCGCGATTGCCGGGCGTAACTCGACTGGAAACAAGCTTTGCCCTGAGAGATGTCCTGGAAGGAAGCAGGCTTTGAAGGCTGCAAGAACCTATCTAGTCACTTAGCATGAGGTTCCGAAGCGGCCATCGTCGAGATACAGTGTGGTTACGCTGGTACTTTGCTCACGTGATTACTTGCGTGGGAGAATTGGACTTTCGACTGGTCCTTGCCGGTCCAACGATAAAGAGCGTGGACGGGGGTCCCGGCGGAAAGCGCAACTATGTTTGAGTCAGACCAGCATGATTTCGACGATGAGTATGAGGAACTAAGTCATCCGGCTCCTCCATTCCCGGCTGCAAAGCAGGCAGCAGCGGAACCAGTTCCGAACGGCAAGCCGTCAACCTCCTCCATCGCGCAGCAACCTTCAGCTTCCACAACGTCAGCACGGCCTTCTGTCGCGGCTGGATCCGCGACGACATCGCTCTCGGCTTCCGTGGCGGTTGCAGAGCCGATGGTGGAGGATGAGGAGAACGAAGAAGAACTGGATGAGTTCGAGCCGCAGTATAAAGGAATTGCCTGAGTTTGTTGACGCCGCCGAGCAGCAGGCGCCTCCGGCGCCCCCGAAGAAGAATCTGAACTTTCTCTTGATTGGCGGATCGGTCCTCCTCGTGATCTTCGCGATTTTTGTGGTTTATACGGCGACACGGCCGAAAGATAATGCGCTGCAGCCAGGAGATATGGGGCCAGGGATCGTTGCGGCTTCCGGATTGCGGGGCCATCTGAATACGCGCTGGGAAGGAAACGCAAAAACGGGCAGACTGGTTTACCAGCTTCTTGTAGAACCGATGGAAGACCGCTGGCAGGCCGGATTCTCGAGGACGGTGTTGAAGGCACCTCTGCCGATCTATCTGAATGTTCGCCTGCTGGATGCGACCGGTTTCGCGCTATGCGGCAAACAGATCGAGTTTCCGTTTGATCCACAGAACGGATATATGCCTGCCGTGACGGTTCCGGTGGTGGGCAGCAACGGGAAGAGGCTTTCCGTCGCGGAGCGTGAGGCGGCGCTGCAATCGGCACGACAGAGCCAGATCGCCGAGATGCAGGCCGCAGAAGCTACGCGGGAACGCGGCAAAGACATTTTTCAGAATCAACTGACGAATGATGGAGAAGTGACGGCGGTGAATGTGCAGGGGACGCTTCCCTGCGCGCCGGACCAGTTCAAGCAAGCAAGCTACTGGGACTTCAACACGAATTTTCCGACGCTGGATGAACAGGCCGGCCTGCTGAACCCGAGGGCATCGAGAGAAGCCGCAGCGGGACGATCATCGAAACGGGCAAGTTACAGGCCGACGGAAGGCTACACGATTCAGGGTGACGACCGAGTAACGGAGTATGACGCTGCCAATGGTCTGCTATGGGCGCGGGGGAGAACGTTCCAGATCGACCGGCACTCCGGGCAGGTTACGGCGACGGTGTGGGCGAACAACAACACGCTGATTCACTACCGATGCGATCAACAGGCAAATTGCGCGTTGACGGCAGCGGGTGGAACAGCGGTGCTGCATGCGAAGCTGACGAACTAGCGGCAAGCACGCCAATCGCGCAGCGGGGCGCCCGTCGTTCCGCTCAACTTTCTATTTCGCCGATCATTGCGTTTTGAGCGAGTCGGCGAGAGAGATAAGGTTCTGCGGAGCTACGCGGATCAGTCCTCCCTGGGGACTGTCGATATCAGCGATGAGAAGGAAGGATACCGAGATCGCCAGCGGGACGATCAGGAGCAGCTTCTTATTTTCGACGTGACAAGCTCTCGCCGAAGCCGATGAGGAAGTTGGCGAAGATAGCAATGGCGGCCATGAGCCCCCAGGCCGGCAAAGGGATCCGGTTCCAGCGTGCAGCCTGGGTGTAGCCCTGGCGATTGATCACGTCGTTCATGCCCGTAACGACACTGGCCATTACGGGATCGGTTCTGTTTGCAGTCGCGCCGCTGACCGAACTCCACATTTCATTCTGAAGCTGTGTGGTCTTGAGGCCAAGCTGAGTTGGATCCACTGAGGCTCGGGAATCGTATTTCTGAATACGCAGGTCGAGATACTGCACGAGCTGTTGCTTGACCTTGACTCGAACGGCCTCGGGAAGAAGATCGGCGCGAAGGTATTCGGTGCCGATCGCATTGGCTTCCTCTTCCTCATAGGCCTTGCGCAGGTCATAGCGACTGATCGCCATGGAAAAACTGAACCCGACCAAGAGACCCAACAGGGTTAATGTTGCGCCGAGCACGGTTCCAAACTCTGCCGGCAGCACGGTTTTGGTAGACTCTCCGCTCTTGCGGAGAAAGGCGCCAAGCAAGGCAGATGCCCAAAGGCAGACGAAAGATAGTACGCAGATCAACACGGGATAATTCATGAGTTGCTCCAAGGGCCAGCTCCTCTTCGACAATGAGCTATTCGCTCGTGATTTTTTTCGAGGCTATCGAGCTAGAAGCGAGGAGAGAACTGGCAGATTTACCAGAACGTTTTTTCTGAGCCCAGGTCTCAAAACGAGACCTGGGGCATCCATTCCATTTCCATCGATGGAATGCTGTTTCGCTGGCGACGCTGAGATCATTTTCATTCGGCGTTGTCGATCTGGGCGCGCTGGAGTTTGTCGGAGTAGTCGACGTACACCGCTTTCCAAGTGGTGAAGAAGTCGATAGCGCCGTTGCCTTCGCGGTGTCCGTTGCCGGTAGATTTGACGCCGCCGAAGGGCAGGTGGACTTCGGCGCCGATGGTGGGCGCATTGATGTAGGTGATTCCGGCCTCGAGGTCGCGAATGGCGGCGAAGGCGCGGTTGAGGTCCTTGGTATAGAGGGCGCTGGAGAGGCCGTACTCGATGGAGTTGGCGATCTCGATGCCCTGCTCGAAGGTATCGAACTCGATGACGGCGACGACCGGGCCGAAGACTTCTTCGCGGGCGAGACGCATGGTGGGCGTGACGCCGCCGAAGATGGTGGGCTCGAAGAAGGTGCCTTTGGCGTAGTCGCCGGTGGTGAGCGCGTTGCCGCCGCAGAGGAGCTTGCCGCCATCTTTCTTTGCGATCTCGACGTACTTGGCGGAAGTTTCGATCTGGCTCTTGTTGACCTGGGGGCCGACCTGGATGGATTCGTCGAGGCCGTTGCCGATTTTGAGAGCCTTGGCGCGGGCGACGAACTCGTCGGTGAATTTCTTCGCGATTCCCTTCTGCAACAGGATGCGGCTGGTGGCGGTGCAACGCTGGCCGGTGGTGCCGAAGGCTCCCCAGAGGGCGCCGTCGAGGGCGAGCTCGAGATTGGCGTCGTCGAGGACGATCTGGGCGTTCTTGCCGCCCATCTCAAGAGAGACGGGCTTGAAGGTCGCGGCAGCGCGCTGGGCTACATGTGAGCCGACTTCGCTGGAGCCGGTGAAGCTGATGGCGCGGACGTCGGGGTGCTCGACGAGGGCGTTGCCGGTGGAGCCGCCGCTTCCGCTGACGATGTTGACGACGCCGTCGGGCAGGCCGGCATCGACGAGGGTCTGCACGAGGTTGTAGGTGGAGAGGGGCGTGTCGGTCGCGGGCTTGATGACGCAGGTGTTGCCGCCGACGAGCGCCGGGAAGAGCTTCCAGCTGGGGATGGCCATGGGGAAGTTCCACGGCGTGATGAGCCCGATGACTCCTACAGGCATGCGGATGGACATGGCGAACTTATTCTGAAGCTCGGAGGGGGTGGTCTGGCCGAAGAGACGGCGGCCTTCGCCGGCAACGTAGAAGGCTTCGTCGATGGCTTCCTGGACGTCGCCACGAGTTTCGGCGAGGACCTTGCCCATTTCGCGAGTCATGTCGCGGGCAAACTGCTCCTTGCGCTGCTGGAGGAGATTGCCGGCGCGGACGAGAATCTCGGCGCGCTTTGGCGCGGGGACGAGGCGCCAGGTGGCGAAGGCCTTCTTCGCGGCGGCGACGGCTTTGGCCACGTCCTCGGGGCCGGAGGATGGGAAGGCACCGACGATGTCGTCGTGATCCGCGGGGTTGACGTTGAGGGTGGTTTTGCCGCTTGCGGCGGGCATCCACTCACCGCCAATCAGATTGTGATACGTGGGGTAGGTCATTGTGAGTTCTCCAGTTCGGAAGTTCGTATTGAGTTCGTAGTTGTCAGTTATCAGTCGTCAATTATCAGTTATCAGTAACTGAAGCTGTGGAAATCAGCATCGCGAACCGAAGGAGCGGTTGCATTCTCCAAAGCCAACTGATTTTAACTTAACGGGGTGGGAGCCGGGCGATGTTCCCGCGGTCACTGAAAGTCCCTGAAGGTTCGATCGAGAGTGGCGTAAGTCGGGTTTGTGTGGTTCCGCTCCAATGGCTGGTGCAAACGGGTTATTTACAAATGCTCCTCCTGTCTGCCTATTACCAGCGGTGTTTGTAGTTTGATGGCTCACTGGCCGTACAATGTTTTTGAGGTAAAGTACCCTTTACATGTCTCAGAATGGTTATCCTTCGCGCACTTCGCGGTCGCATGGCCTGCGCTCGCTCTTCAGCATGTTTTCAAGCGATCTGGCCATTGATTTAGGCACCGCCAACACGCTGGTCTACGCCGCCGGCAAGGGCATTGTTGTCAATGAGCCCTCCATTGTGGCGATTAACAAGAACACCGGTGAGGTGGAGGCTGTCGGGAAGGAAGCCAAGGACATGCTGGGGCGTACGCCCGGCAATATCGTGGCGATCAAACCGATGAAGGACGGCGTGATTGCCGACTTCAAAGTCACCGAGAAGATGCTGAACTACTTCATCCAGAAGGCCCACAACCGGAAGATGCTGGTGCATCCGCGGATCGTGATCGGCGTGCCTTCGGAGATCACGCAGGTAGAAAAGCGCGCGGTCGAGGATTCGGCTTATCGGGCAAAGGCCAGCGAGGTTTATCTGGTCGAGCAGGCCATGGTGGCGGCGATTGGCGCGGGACTGCCGATTACGGAGCCGGGCGGCAACATGGTTGTCGATATCGGCGGCGGGACGACGGATATTGCCGTGATTTCGCTTTCGGGCATTGTGTATTCGCGGTCAGTTCGGATGGCCGGCAACCAGATGGACGAGTCGATCACGAACTACCTGAAGCGCAAGTACAACCTGCTGATCGGCGAGCGGACGGCAGAGCAGATCAAGATCGAGATCGGGTCGGCGTATCCGCTGGACAAGCCGCTGACGATGGAGATCAAGGGCCGCAACCTGATCGAGGGCGTGCCGAAGACGATCACGATTGACGACAGCGAGATTCGCGAGTCGCTAGGCGAGTGCATTGCGGTGATCATGAACGCGATTCGCGTGGCACTGGAGCGGACGCCTCCGGAGTTGTCGGCGGATATTTCGGACCGCGGCATTGTGCTGACGGGCGGCGGCGCGCTGATCAAGAATCTCGACAAGCGGATTCGCGAGGAAACGGGGCTTCCGGTTTCGGTAGCTGACGATCCGCTGGCCTCGGTGGTGCTGGGAACCGGCAAGATGCTGTCGGATTTCAGGCTGCTGCGAAAAATCAAAATTGACTAAAGCAGTTGCCGGTTTTCAGTCGTCAGTTGTCAGCCGATAGGTGAACTGGCAACTGCAAACTGACAACTGAGAACTGTACCCTCCATGGAATCGTTTGTCGTTCGCTATCGGAATCTTCTGGTGCTGCTGGTGTTGCTAGTGGCGCAGATTCTTGGGCTTGCCATGCAGGTGCGACGGGCGGGCAGCGGCCAGACGGGCGATGGAAGCAGCGTGAGGCTGATTCGGTTGTGGGCGAACGGGATTGTGAGTCCCCCGGAGCGAGTGCTTCACCATACCGGGTCGGGCATCTCGTGGATCTGGTACAACTACTTCGACCTGAGACACGTTCGGCAGCAGAATGCGGATTTGCAGAAGACGGTGGATCGGCTGCGGCTGGAGCAGGCAGCTCTTCTCGAGGATGCCAAGCAGGGACAGCGGCTGCAGGCGCTGCTCAATTTCCAGCAGAAATACATTTACAAGACGGTCGCGGCGCAGGTGATCGGGTCGAGCGGCACCGACCAGTCTCGAGTGTTCTATATCGATAAGGGGAAAAGCGACGGTCTCGATCGGGACATGGCTGTGATCACTCCTGAGGGGATTGTGGGCAAGGTTCGCGACGTATTCGGGCATACGGCGCAGGTGCTGGCGATCAACGACCAGTCGAGCGGCGCGGGCGTGATCATGGAGTCGACGCGGATCCGGGGGATTTTGCGTGGCAATGCGGGAGGACGGCCGCAGATCGAAGACGTGATCCGCGATCAACGGATCAAGGCTGGGGAGAAGGTGCTGACCGCGGGGGGCGACCAGATTTTTCCGCGAGGGCTGCCGGTTGGCGTTGTAGACAGAGTGGTGAACGATCCGGAACGCGACGGTTTTGTCGAGGTAATTTTGACGCCGGCGGCGCATCTGGACCAGTTGGACGAAGTGCTGGTTATTACAACAACGGCGCCGCGCTTCCCACCCGATCAGCAGCAGGACCTGGCTACGAGCGAAGCTCTGAAGGGAGCCGAGGCGGAACAGCAGAAGACTTCCGAAGGGATGTCAGAGAAGCTGCCGGGGCTGATTCAACCGAACGTGGCACCGGATCAACAGCCACTGAATGACACGTCCAATCCGAATCCGGTATCGAAGCCGCCGGTTGCGATTCACCCCGACCGGTTTACTCCGGGGAATGCAGCGACACCAAATGTCCCGCCGATCGAGGGCAGCGGCGGGGCAGTGACTGCGACTCCGACGGAGCCAAAGAAAAAGCCGACGACAGCGAAGCCGGCGACGAACGAACCGGGAAGTACCCCGGCCAATGTAACCAAACCGGGATCAACGCCCACAAGGCCGCAGGGGGAGAACCAGTAATGTCGGTGCTTTCGGCTGAGGCCCGCCGCGAATTTGAGATTCACCGCTATCCTGTGCTGGTCTATGCGCTGGTGCCGGTGCTGGCGGTGGTGCTGCAGGCGTGGCTGCCGCGCTTGCTGGGGCGATTTGCCTGGTTCGATCTACCGCTTGTGGTGACGGTGTTCTTCGCGTTGAGCCGCCGAAACCCTATTCAGGGGTCCATTCTGGGCGGAATTCTGGGCATTTTTGAAGACGCGCTGACGGGACATGCCATTGGAATTAACGGGGTCGCAAAAACGCTGGTGGGCTACCTGGCGGCCTCTGTCGGAATTCTGGTCAACGTGGAAAATCACGCTATCCGGTTGATTCTGACGTTTGTGCTGTCGCTGGTCGGGAGCGCCGCGTATTTCTTCGTGGTTCGGTTTCTGCTGGGCTTGTCGCTGGACTCGAACTGGCTGATGGAGTTGTACAAGGCCGTGGGGAACTCGCTGATTGCACTGGTGCTGTTTCCTCTTCTCGACCGGACTAAAATCCGCGATTGAGAACCGCCATTGAGTACGTTGGTTCCCTGCGCAAAGAGTGGATGCGGCGCGATGTGGCGCGGCGAGGGCAATATTCAAGATAGGGGTATTCTAGAAGCAGCTTCCCATGTTTTCTGACAAGGTCACACGCGGCGAAAAGCTCTCCTCCATCAAGCTGGCGGTAGTGCAGTATGCGGTTCTGGGACTGCTGCTCGCACTCGCCGCGGGATTGTGGCGGCTGCAGATACTTGGGGCGCAAAACTTCAGAATGCTTGCCGAGCAGAACCGCATCCGGAAGGTGCCGATTCTGGCGCCGCGGGGCAAGCTCTTCGATCGCGAGAACCGGCTGGTTGTCGATAACTATCCTTCGGTTTCGTGCTTTTTGATTCGCGAGCAGAACAAGAATATCGATGCCGATCTGCCGCTGATCGCGCGCGGACTGCATCTCGATCTTGATCAGTTGAAGGCGACGCTTCACAGGTACCGGCTCTCACCCGGGTACCAGCCGATTCCGATCAAGGAAGACGTCACGGCGGATGAGCAGGCGTTTATCGAAGCGCATCGGAATGAACTGCCGGAGCTGGAGACGATTGAGGGTGAGCGGCGGCTCTATCCGCGGGATGGGTATGCGTCGCACCTGATCGGATATGTGGGCGAGGTAAGCGAAGAGGATCTGAACCAGACGCGGTATGCGGCCTATGAGCCAGGCGATGTTGTGGGCAAGGGCGGCGTGGAGGAGATGTACGACCAGGTTCTGCGAGGCGAGGACGGTTCGCGGGATGTAATCGTGGATAGCCACGGCCGCGAGGTCGGCTTCCTCGGCATTCAACATGCGATCCCCGGCCAGGACTTGAGGCTTACGATCGACAACGATCTGCAACGGGCGGCGGAGCTTGCGCTTGGAGACCGGAACGGCGCGATTGTCGCGATGGACCCGAGAACCGGCGAAATCCTTGCCATGGTGTCGCGGCCGAGTTTCGATCCGAACCTGTTTGCGGTGAGGATCGATCGCGGCGAATGGAACAAGCTGATCACGGATCCGGATCATCCGCTGATGAACAAGGCGATCCAGGCTCAGCTCGCGCCGGGCTCGACGTTCAAAATCCTGATGTCGGTAGCTGGACTGCAGGAAAACATCGCCCAGGATCTTCACGTGAACTGCGCCGGGGGATGGGGACCGTACGGCTACTTCCATCACTGCGATGAGAAGCACGGCGCGGTCGATATTCATAACGCGATTCCCTACTCGTGCGATACGTTTTACTACCAGCTTGGGGACAGACTCGGAATCGATCGCATTTCGAAGTACGCGACGGAATTTGGATATGGGCAGAAAACGGGAATCGATCTGCCCGGCGAGCAGGCGGGGTTGATGCCGAGCCAGCGCTGGCTGATGAAGAACTATCACCGCAGGTGGTATCCGGACGAGACGCTGGATGTTGCGATTGGCCAGGGTGCCGTGGCGGCAACTCCCTTGCAACTGGCTCGGGTCATTGGAGGAATCGCGTCGGGTGGCCACCTGGTTCGGCCGCATGTCGTGTTTCCGGATCAGCTGCCGGCCGAGTTCCGGAGGGACCTGTATGAGAATCTTCCGGGGACCGGCGACGTGAATTTATCGATCAATCCGGAGAACTGGACAACCATCACGGATGGCATGGCGGAGGTCACGCAACCTGGATATTTCCATACCGCCGGTTCGGCGCACCTTGAGGGCATCGATCTTGCGGGCAAAACGGGCACCGCGCAGGTGATGAGCCACGAGGCGCTGGGCAAGACCAACAAAGGACAGAACACCCGGCCGAATGTGTGGTTTGTTGGCGTAGTACCGCGGCGGAATCCAGAGTTGGTGGTGGCGGTTCTCTGGGAGCACGGAGAATTCAGCTATTACCCTGCTCGGCTGGGTGCTCGCTTTGTAGCGGCGTATGTGGAGAAGCAGCGGAGGCTCGCGAACAATCTTGTTCCGGTAAAGGCACCGCCGCAGCCTCCGGTGGAAGTGGGCGCGGTGTGGACGTCGCCCAACCCTGCAGCCGGGGAGGCGGGCCAACCGGCGACAAAGATGCAGGCCGGGAAGTTCTATGTCGGGGGGAATGGCGCTGCGGGCAGTGCGAGCAAAGGGAACCCGAGCGCGCCGAAGGCTACGCCCGCCGGACCTGCAAAAAGCCCGGCTCCGAGTGTTGCAAAACCTGACAAGTCGGCGCAGATCAGAGAGGGCGAACCGGCGCATCCAGAAGAGCCGCATTCTGGAAGAGAGTCCGCGAAGCTGGCGTTACCAGCCAAACCGCCAACGGTGAAATCGCAATGAGCCCCATGCGCCGATTTATGAGCTTTCGCGATTTCGACTGGACATTGTTCGGGCTGGTCGCAGCATTGTGCGTCGTCTCAGTTCTGGAAATCTATTCGGCCACACTGCACACGAAGTATGTAGGGTTCCACACCAAGCAGATCTACTGGATCGCGGGCGGCACAGTGGCGATGCTGGTATTGTCCAGGATCGACTACCACAAATTGATCGATGTGGTGCCCTGGTTCTATGGGTTCTTTCTGGTTGCACTTATGGCAGTTCTGGTGCCGGGGATAGGCCACAAGGCGCTGGGTGCACGCCGCTGGATCAAGCTGGGGCCGCTGGGACTGTTCCAGCCTTCGGAGTGGATGAAGCTGGTGATGATTCTGGCAGTGGCCCGATATTTTGCGAATTTAGGGGCACGCAATCTGACCTGGAAGGAGATTTTCAAAGCCTTCGCCCTGGTCGGGATACCGATGCTGCTCATTCTGAAGCAGCCGGACCTGGGGACATCGCTGACCTATGTACCGGTGCTGGTGATCGGAATGTTCCTGGGCGGGATCAGCCTGAAGCAGGCATCCATACTGGTTGCCGCGGCGAGTGTTTTGCTGTTCGCGGGCTGGAGCAGCGGCAAACTCCTGAAGCCTTATCAGAAGGCACGACTCACGGGGTTCATCAACCCTGACAATGATCCCCGGGGCTCGGGGTACCAGGTGCTACAGGCGAAGATCGCTGTGGGCGCGGGGGGTATCTGGGGCAAAGGGGCGGAAAAGGGTACGCAGACCCAGGGAGCATTCATCCCGATTCCACACGCCGATTTCATCTTTGCGGCCTTCAGCGAGGAACATGGGTTCGTGGGCGCAGTATTCGTGCTGCTGCTATACTTCCTCATATTGATGCGTTTGATTCAGAACGCTCAAACAGCCGCCGACCTGCCTGGGTCCCTGATTATTATGGGAATCGTGGCTGTGTTGACCTTCCAGATCGCGGTCAACGTGGGCATGGTCATTGGATTTATGCCAGTCACCGGAATCCCTTTACCGTTAATGAGTTACGGCGGATCTTCGGTATTGTTTACCTTCCTGGCGCTGGGCGTGGTGATGAACGTGCGCATGCGCCGGTTCGTGAACTAGGACTCTCCGGACGGAGGTTCCCGGAGACAAGATTGAACAGCAACACCTCTTGGGGATTCGGGGATTTTCCGGGCCGCAAGAGCAAAAATTGCAAGTACTTACAGCATCGTCATGATGCCCGGATCGCTTGCAGATTCAGCCGCTCGATTTGAGGCAGGCGGGTTTGCCAGACAGGCCCAGGGCGAAATTGAGGATGCCAGATCCGGCGAGGTCCTGATGGATTTGACGCCGGGCAGGATTGGGTTCAACCAATGAGCACGCAGAGACGGGCAAGCCGGATGGCTCCAGCGATGAAAACGGATCGCATGGAGATTCGGCTTCGCTGGATTCCATTCAGCGGCTTAACGGCCCCGCTCATGTCGATCTACTGGTCGGTGTGGGCCTGGCTGCTTTCTCTCGACGCATTGTCGGTGAAGGCGGTTCCACGGGAGGCCACAAACTCTCTGCTTTCGGATTGCCACAACGAAACACTCGCATCGACTGACAGCCGCTCTGGTTCGCCGCCCCCTGGAGGGGTAGGTGTCCGGGGTCCATCGGCATTGCGAGTCACGCACAGGTCATCCCTCACTCACGATCCCACCCTCCCCGTCCGCGCGCATCTCCACACCACCTTGCCGTTTGCCCCAGCAGGCCAAGTCCGCTGGGCGGAAAGGCACGATGGCAAAAGAGATTTGTATTTCCAGCACGCCGCATGAGACGCGGCTAGCGATTTTAGAAGACGACCAGCTCGCGGAAATTTACTACGAACGCGAAAACGAGTACACCCTAGCGGGTTCGATTTACAACGGGCGCGTGACACGCGTTCTGCCCGGCATGCAGTCGGCATTTGTCGACATCGGGTTGGAGCGAGACGCGTTTTTGTACGTCACAGACTTCCTTGAACTCGAAGAGGCGGAAGACACCGACGAACTCGAGAAAGCCGCGGCAAGTGGCGGAAATCAGCCGCCACGCGAAGTGCGCCAGGGCAATGGCCACGATCGGGGTCACAAGGGCGGTCGCGAACAGCGAGAGAGTCAGGCAAGTGCCGAAGTTGAGCGCGCGCCGGCCGCGAGTGATGCTGCGGCGGAGAACGATGCGCAAGACGCAAAGGCTCAAGACGGGGACGAAGCCGGTGCAAAACGCTGGCGGGGTCGCCGTCGCCGCCGCGGTGGACGAAGCGGGAGCAATGTTGCAGCGGGAGCGGCGGATACCTCGGATGAATTCGTCGAAACCGGTGCGAGAGATGTTTCGGCTCCGGACGCGGAAGAAGCAGAAGAGATTCAAGCCTCTGCTGCGCCTCATCGGGGACGAAGCGAGCGGTCTCCGGAGCCATTTGTGCTGCCGGGCGAGTCGCTTTCGAAATATGGCGGCACGCCGGCAGAGGCACCAGGGAAGTCTTCCTCTGAGCCCGCGGCGGCGCGGCCGGCGTCCAAGTCCACATACAAGCCTGCGAGTCTGATTGAATCGCCGATTGTGTGGGATGGAAGTGGACTGCTGCCGGGCGAATCGCTGGCGAGGCGGCGCGGCAATCGGCCGGAGAGCGGGGAGCCTGCACGGGAGATCGAAGAGCAGGCATCTGTTCAAGGAGCGATTTCAGGCAGTGAGACTGAGCATCCGGTTGAGCCGGGTGCAGGGCAAGCGCTGGATGACAACATCGATTCCTGCCGAAGACGAGATGGTGGAAGAGACCTTCGAAGCCGGTTCGGCGGAACACGAGCCGCATTCGGTTGCAGGCGTACCGGCGGAGGAAGCTCAACACAGCGAGGCCGTAGAACCGGAGCTGGGGAGTTCTTCGAATTCGCAGGTGGGATTCGGAAGCGAGACGACGGAGAGTGCGGGCGAGAACGAGAGCACCGAGTTTGAAGGCGATCGGGATGCCTCGCACAAGATTGATCCAATTCCTCCGGCGGAGTTCAGACTATTCGGCCTGGGCGGCAAGAAGAAGAAGGACGATCAGGAACTACCACTTCAACCTCCCGCTGAAGAACCGCGGGCTGCTGCCGTTTCGTCCTGGTTCGACGTTTTCGCCGGGCAGCGGATTGGTAGAGGAAGAAGTGATCGAGGGCGAGGAATTCGAAGTCCCTCATCACATGCACAAGACGGAAGAGCACGACCTCGACGATTACGAAGAGGAAGAAAAGCTTCATACGCAGATACGCTCGGGTGAACTGGGCGAGATGCTGCAGGAAGCGCATCTGGATCACCGCATCCAGATGAACTTCGACGACAAGAACGGCGAGGAAGTGGAAGAGGCAGGCGAGGAGCTCGAAGAGGAGGAAGAGGGATCAGCTTCAACTGAAACCCAGCCTTCGGGAGACGGGCATGCTCCCCAACGCCGGGAGCGCGGTGGACGCGGACGGCGCGGGCGCGGCGAACGTGGGGATCGCGCACATCGGCCGGGCGACCGGCGCGGGCAGTCGCGGCGGGCGGCTCAGACTTCGGATTTGCCGATTATCTCGGATCTGCTGAAGCCCGGGCAGGAAATCCTGGTGCAAATTGCCAAGGAACCCATCGCCAAGAAGGGCGCGCGGATCACCAGTCACATTGCGTTGCCGGGGCGGTTCCTGGTGTTCATGCCGACGGTGTCGCATGTGGGCGTCAGCCGCAAGATCGCATCCGATGAAGAACGTCAGCGCCTGAAGAGGATTCTGGTTCATGAACGCGGCGATTCGTCGGGCGGATTTATCGTGCGCACGGCTGCGGAAGGCGCATCGGAAGAAGAGTTGCGAGCGGATCTTCGTTTCCTGATTCATCTATGGAACGAGATCAAGCAGCGTTCGGACAGTTCGAAGTCGCCGGCGTTGATCTATCACGATCTGTCGCTCATCGAGCGCATCCTGCGTGACCAGGTCAGTTCGAATTTTTCTTCGATCTGGGTGGACTCTGAAGCGGATTACGAGCGGATTGTACGGTTCCTGAATCGGTTCTCTCCATCGCTGGTGCGGCGCGTGAAGCTCTACACCAAGGAGACGCCGCTGTTCGAGCACTTCGGAATTCAGGACGAGATTTCGAAGGCGCTGCGTTCGAAGGTGTGGTTGAAGAGCGGCGGATCGATTGTGATCAATCAGACCGAAGCGCTGGTGGCCATCGACATCAACACCGGCAAGTACGTCGGCAAGACTGCCCGGCTCGAAGACACGATTCTGAAGACGAACCTCGATGCGATTCCAGAGATCGTGCGGCAGATCAGGCTGCGCGACCTGGGCGGGATTATCGTGATTGACTTCATCGATATGGACGAGCGCAAGAATCGCTTCAAGGTGATGGCTGCACTGGAGGAGGCGCTGAAGACAGACCGGGCGCCGACGAAGGTTCTTCAGTTCAACGATTTTGGACTGGTGGCGATTACCCGCAAGCGCGTCAAGCAGTCGCTGGAGCGCACGCTGTCAGTTCCCTGCCCCACGTGCCAGGCTACGGGAATGGTGAAGAGCCCGGCGACGGTGGCCAACGAGATCTACATCGAGTTGCGCAAGATGAAGCGGCACCTGGAGGGTTCGGATGTGATGCTGCGAGTGCATCCGGAAACGGTAAAGGTGCTGAAGGCCAACAGCGGCGCCTGGATCACCGAATTCGAGGAACTGCTGAGCAAAAACATCCTAATCAAGAGCGACGCGACCCTGCACCCGGAGCAATTCGATATTCAGGGATAACCAAGCGGAAGAGATCAGCCTCTATAAGCGAAGGGTCGGGTAAATCCGGCCCTTCGTTATCCCTGGGTTAATGGCAACTTTGAACTGAGAACGGAGTCTAAGTCCTACAGGGAAAGATTCAGTTCCTCAGATAAAAAGAACGTCTCAGCTTTGGTGAGGTACGGAAAAAATGACTTCAGTTCGCTGTCTGTCCCTTTTCAGACACACGACTCTACTTTGTGCTGCGCTTGCCTTTTCTCTCGCATCCGCGAGCGCTCAAATTGCGTCTACCGATCACTCGAGCCCGGTTGCCGATACTTCGATGGAATCGAGTTCGAACGCTCCTGCGGTGGTTGATAACGCGGGCGATGCCGCATTGCCTTCGGAATCTGGGGCAGCATCTGCCGGCGGACAGTATGACAATCGCTCTCATGGCGGGGGCGGTGGCGGCATTATGAGCCACCTGACCTACGAGGTCGGCGGCGGATTCAATGCGCCGACGAGCGAATCATCGCCTTACATTACGTGGGGCTGGAACTTCATGGCGGGCGGCGGATATCGCTTCGATCGTCATTTTTCCGCGATGATCCAGTACGACTTCGTGCACAGTAAGCTGCCGGGCGCGATTATCAATCAAGCTGGCGCAACAGGCGGATATGTTCACATGTGGTCGTTCACGGTGGACCCGATGTACGAGTTCAATCCCAAGAGCGCGATCACGTTCTATGCGGTTGGCGGCGGTGGATTTTACCGTAAGGTGACAAGCTTCACCGATCCGATACCGCAGTACTACTGCCAATATTTCTATGGCTGCGGCATCATCATCACCGACGAAGTGGTGGGTCATTTTTCAAGCAATCAAGGCGGATGGAACGCCGGCGGCGGTATCGAGCATCGTTTCGCAGGCTGGAACGGGGACGGAAAGATGAAGGTCTTTGCGGAGGCTCGCTATCTCGATGTTCTCTCGCCGGCAGTGACGACCGAGCCGAATGGGCTGGGAACGACGACGATTGGCGAGGACACGAAGATCATCCCGGTCACCATCGGGTTGCGCTGGTAGTTGCCGAACATTTCCGGTTTGGATCGGAGACCGCTCTGAGTAATTCAGAGCGGTCTTTGAATTCTGGAGAAGTTAGCTGACCCGGTGTTTTACAGGATTCCGAGTGCGCGCAACCGAACCAGGCCTCCCACCAACACGCCAACGGGCGTGACGGCGATGAGCGCGAGCAGATACCAGACGGGATGCTGGCCTCGCTGCTGAAGAGCGCTCAGAGCGGCAAGCAGCAGGACGACAAGGGCAAGAGCCAGGGTATGAATCAGGGGGTTGTGCTGCGCGATCCATGCTGTGACATACCCTCCGGCGGCCGCAGCGAGAAATGAGTATCCGAGGTTCACGAAGACATAAGCAGGCCCGTGATTTTTCGTGCTGTCAATCCAGTCGGCGACCAGCTTTCGAAGAAGAAATGTGACAAGGGCGACGAGAATCGCCATGGTGGCGAAGCCGGCCAGGAGAGCGAGAAACGCATGCAGCACTACCATGGCTTCCTCGGTTCTTCTGTTGGAGTGCCAACCTGGCCACGTTCGATACGGGCCATAAACATGCGCGCCAGTCGGGGTTCGCCGGGATGACTCTCGCCATGCATCGAGCAGAGATCGAGGAACTCATCGCAGAGCGCGTTGCGCTGCTCGTGCTGAGCGAATAGGTTCTGCAACGCGAAGGCGAGATCACGCAAACGCGCGGCTTCAGGCCAGGCGCGATCGGTCTCGTCGTCTTCGAGGAGCGCGACGTCAGAGAAGAGGCCGCGTCGGCCATGCGCGCATTCTTCGAGACATGCCTGAAGCTGATCGGAAAATACCTTGTTCAAGGCCTCGAGTTGATCGGGAGCGAGTTCATTGTGCTGGTCCATGCGTGGTTCCAAATGAGCGGCCGAAGCCAGGTCTTTTGCTGCGCTCGAGTGTGGGCGGGACTGGCCCGTCCCAGTCGCTCCGATTCTGCGGGATGGAAAAGTGGCAGGGGCTAAAGCCCAATCCTCATTGTGCAGCATTTACGGCCCGACTAAAGTCGTGCCCTTGTTACATAACCTCGAGTTCGTTGGAGTTTTCCCGAGGGCTGCAAAATCGCGCCCTCAAGTTGTCATACGCTTCCGGAGTTCTTGTCCCTTCTGGAGTTGTTGTTACCTTCCGAAGTTGTTGTTACACTTCCGGAGTTGTTGCTCCATTGCCGCCAGTTCCGTGCGAAACAGGGCAGGTGTCGCCGACACTTCGTAATCACTTGCCCATTGCGGCTTCGACTTCTTCAGCGGTGTGAGGGAGGCCGGCGTCGAGATCGAGGAGCTTGCCATCAGGCAGTACGAGGAAGTCGCACTCGATGCGCACGCCGATCTTTTCTTCAGGGATGTAGACGCCGGGCTCGATGGTGAAGACCATTCCGGGTTTGAGCACGGCAGGATATTGCGCAGGATCGTGCACGTCGATGCCAACCATGTGGCCAAGCCCATGCAACCAGTATTTGCCGAGGGGCTGGCCGTGCAGGTCCTTTCCGTGGGTGTTGATGTAGTTGAAGGCGACGGAGTCAAGCGTGTCGGGGTCGCGGTGGTAGAAGTCATTGATTTTGGACTTGCCAGCGACGAACGCGTCGATGGCAGCTTTTTGCGCTCCGAGGACCACGTTATAGATTTCCCGCTGGCGTGCGGTGAAGTGGCCGTTGGCGGGAACGGTTCTCGTGATGTCGGAAGCGTACATCGAATACTCGCAGGCGGCATCGACGACGATGACATCGCCATCTTCGATGGTCCGGGAGTTCTCGGAGTAGTGAAGGACAGTTGAATTGATTCCGGTTCCTACTATGGGCGCATAGGAAGGACGCTCGCATCCAGCCTTGTACCAGGCCGCAGTCATGATTCCGGCAATGGTGCGTTCGGTTTCTCCGGGTTTGACAGAACTCATCATCGCTTTCTGGCCGGCGATGGATGCATCAGAAGCTTTTTTGAGCAACTCGATTTCGCCAGCATCCTTCACTTCGCGCAGCGGCGTGATGAGAGTCGCGACGTCTTTTGGCACGGGCGCGCCGGTGCCGAGCGTGGCAGCGGTGAAGCCGAGGAGTGAACCGGCTGCCTTCATGTTTGGCTGAGTCCATAGAGCGTTGGCGAGTCCGCGATCATCGGCTATGAGTTTGTTGAGATCGGTCGCGAGGCTGGTCATGGGCTCGACCGCATCAACGCCTGTGATTTTCGCAACGTCCGGGGTCGCAGCATCCATCTTCGCGCCGGTGTACTGTTCCAGGCGCAGGTTGCGAGTGGGCAGGAAGAGAATCTCCTTGTATTCGCGCACGTGGGCGGGGCGGCCGGAGGGCGATTCCGGCTCTTTTGCGGGACCGACGATCAGAAGGGCGGCGCCGGGTTCGTTCCAGCCTGTGAGGTAGTAAAAATCGGAATCCTGGCGATAAGGGTCAAAGTCGAGTACCGGCTCCTCTGCGGCAAAAAGTATGGCAACGCCGCCGCGCAGCTCATTGCCGAGCGCAACACGACGGGCGCGGTAGTCGCTGGAGGATTGTTTTTCGAGCGCTGAAGAGATGGAAGATGCGATGCAAAGGAAAAGAAACAGAACAGGAAGCCGAACCGATCTCATGAAAGTATTGTTGCGCGCGGCAGTGGTGCGCGCCAACCGGATTCAGTACGGAAGCTGAAAGAAGTAAAGGGAAATCAGAACGCGGCAACCGTTGCGCCGTTGGGAAATTCCTCAGACCTCTGCTTTGCAATGCGGGCTTCTTCCTCATCGAGCATCTGGAGGAAGAGCCGCGCGGGGACCGGGCGTCCGAAGAGCCAACCCTGGGCGTGGATGTCCTGGGCTCCTGCTGCGAAGTAGTCTGCCTGAACCTGGGTTTCGATGCCTTCCACGACAATGCGCAGTTTAAGAGTCTCCGCCATGGTGAGGATCTGGGGAAGGATAGAAACGGTGACGGCATCGGTTCCGATTGCTTTAGTGAAGGCCTTATCAATCTTGATGGCATCGACTGAGAGATCGTGCAGATAAGCGAGGCTGGAGTAGCCGGTGCCGAAATCGTCGATCGCGACGTAGTGGCCCTTCTGTCGAAGGCGGAGGATGGTGTTGCGGGCAACCTGCTGGCGGGCAGTGTAGCTTTCGGTAATTTCGATGCCAAGGCTGCGCGGCATGACCTCGGCATCAGAGAGGGCCTTCTCGACCATGGGGATGAACCCGTTGTCGGCCAGATCGGCGGCGGCGATATTGACATTGACGCGGAAGGTCGGGCGAACGCGCATGGTGGCGCCGAAGTCGCGCAGAGCGTGGCGGAGGACCAGACGGGTAATGTCGCCGACGAAACCACGTTCTTCGGCAATTTTTACGAAGACATCGGGACTGACAGCGTTTTTGTACTCATCGGTCCAGCGCACCAGCGCTTCCGCTTCGACAATATTGCCGGTAGCGAGTTCGACGATCGGCTGATAGACCACGGTGAGAGCATCAGCTCGAATGGCACGAATCAACTGCTGCTCGACGCTCTTGTTCCGGCTGTAGAGCATGGGAAATAACAAGCCGGCCAGCGCTCCGGAGAATCCGCCCAACACGAGGAAGGCCATCTCGTATCCCCGGCTCATCGCCAGAGCGTCGGGAATAGAGATATAGGACGTCACGCAGGTTTCATCATCTTTGGAGCAGCGAGTGGCGTAGAGCGTGTCACCCACTTTCGACCTGCCCTCGCGAGTAAGGAGAGCACCCGAGAGACTGGGAACCTGACCGATGATGGGCCTGGAGATTCGGCTGGAATTGCCAATGGCCGTCGCGGTGAAGCGCATCGGGGGGGCTGCGAGCGGCACCATGTTGTAGGGGTTCAGAACGACGAACGAGTCACCGATCTGAACGGAAATCACATCCTGATCGTCGACCCTGAATGGCGGAAGGTTTTTGTAGATGTTTGTGCCGTCGCGCCGAATCATTGCGGGAATGTAGTCAGCGGAAGGAAACAGTTCGCGTCCAGAGGTCGTTGAACAATCGATGCGGCCGTCATGCATGCGACCAGCGGCCTTCAAAAACTGGGACTGAAAGATGAGCTGGCGAAAGTACTCGATCTCACTATCGGAACAATACGGATGCGGAGAGGTGTTCATCGTGGCCAGCATGGCCCGTGATTCCGAAGCGGAGGAAATCGTTTCCAGCAGGAGTTGGTTGGCGTACTGATCGAGCCGATACTCGGACTGACGCAGGAGGTAATGGTGGCCCAAAACGTAGCCGCATGTCGAACCAACCGCGGCGAGGATGACCGTGGACACAATGGTGACGAGGACCCGTTGGAGGATGGTGCGCATCGGACTTTGTCATTATTCCCGGCACCGAGCACAAAATACTCTTCCCCTATAGTGGTAACCGTAATACCGCCTGGGTGGCAATCCAGTAAGCCTCTGATTCTAAATAGCATTCTGCATTACCTTGGGGTTGGGATACGGTGCGAAGGTATTGCAAAGGCCTTTTGCAGAACGGGAGGTCGCACGGGTGCTGCTGGAGGGGATTTGGAACGGTGGGTGGATGGCATGGAAGTCGAGGAAGTGGTGAGATTCGGCCGCGGAATCTGCAAGTCATTGAATTTCGCCCTGAAACGCCGTATTCTAGAGAAGCGAACGAGTTTGTCCGCCTGAGTTGCCCGTGGGTCAGCCGGGGTGGCGGAGAGATGAGTGGGCTGAAAGCCCACTTTTTATTTGGTGGAAAACTGGCCAGGATGTGATCGCTGCGATTGACCTGGAATTCTTTTGGAATGAGAGAAATAGCGACTCACAGAGATGGTTGCAAAGCTGGATGAAATTCGAGGGGCTGCGGAGCGCGTGGCGGCGTCACACGGCCTGGAAATTGTGGACGTGGAGCTTTCCGGACCGGCAAAGGAACGGACTCTACGGGTTCTGCTCGAGAAGAATGCGGAAGGCCGGGAACGATTAAAGGCTGAGATCGCGTCGGGCGGCACGGGGCTTCCTGAGAGGCTGGTCGAGGGGAGACTGAGCGTGGAGCAGCTTTCGGGAGTGACCCACGAGGATTGCGCTGCATTCAGCCGGGATTTTGGGGTTTTACTGGATGTTGAGGATTTGGTCCCGGGCGGCGAATACACGCTGGAAGCGAGCTCGCCGGGACTGGATCGGAAGCTGACGAAGTCGGAGGAGTTTCAGCGTTTTGCGGGATGCCTGGTGAAGGTGCAGACGTATGAGCCGATTCGCAACAACCGGCATTGGAGAGGCCGGCTGGAGGCAGGGACAGTCGGAATCGTAACGCTTGATCTTGCTGCGATGCATCAGAACAGCAAGAGCCGTAAAACGGGTGTGAACAAGGTGGAGATCCCTCTCGAGAACATCGAGAAGGCAGAACTGATCCCGGAGATCTAGGCGCGCTCGAACATCGAACAGCAGGGGCGGCGGAACTCCGAAGACTCCTGAACAACAATTCACTGATGCGGCAGGGTATGAAGCCCGGTCGCCGGAACAATCCGAGAGAGCAAGAAGAGTATGGCCAGCGCTTTGTATCAAAGTATCGAACTCCTGAGTCGGGAGAAGGGCATTGAGCCCGAAATCGTCGTGGGCGCCGTGGAAGAGGCGATTGCCCTGGCTACGCGCAAGTACTACAAGACGCAGGAGAATATGCGCGGAGAACTGAACAAGGACACGGGCGAGATCACGGCCTATGTGTTCAAGACGGTTGTATCCGGCGAGGACGAGATCGAGGATCCGGTCAACCAGATCACGCTGGAAGAAGCGAACGATCTCGCGCCCGGCGTGGAGGTCGGCAGCGAGATCCGCATGTACAAGGACACTACGCCGCTGGGGCGTATTGCTGCGCAGCTCGCGAAGCAGGTGATCTTCCAGAAAGTACGTGAGGCAGAGCGGGACACGGTATTCAACGAATATGCTCACCGGGAAAAGGAAGTATTGAACGCCACGGTGAAGCGGATTGAAGGGCAGGACATCATCTTCGACCTGGGCAAGGCCGAAGCACGCTGCCCGAAGCGAGAGCAATCGAGGCTGGAGCAGTTCACGGTGGGTGAACGCCTACGCGTGGTGCTGCTCAAGGTAGATCGCGCCGCCAAGGGACCGCAGGTAATCGTGTCGCGGGCCGCGCCGGAGCTGGTGCAGAACCTGTTTCAGTCGGAGGTTCCGGAGATCTACGACAACACCGTCGTTATCCGGGCAATCGCACGGGAGGCGGGAGAGCGCACCAAGATTGCGGTGCAGAGCCGGGACAAGGATGTGGATCCGGTGGGCGCCTGCGTGGGCATGAAGGGCATGCGCGTGCAATCGATTATTCGAGAGCTGCGCGGGGAAAAGATCGACATTATCGAATTTTCCGAAGAGATCACGACTTTCGCAGAAAAAGCGCTACAGCCGGCAAAGGTAAGCCGGGTTTCGATCACCGACCTGAGCGACAAGCAGCTTGAAGTGATTGTGGACGATACCCAGCTTTCGCTAGCGATCGGCAAAAAGGGACAGAATGTCCGGCTAGCGGCCAAGCTGCTGGGATGGAAGATCGACATCAAGAGCGAAGAGGAGAAGCGCCAGGAAGTAGAGCAGCAGATGCAGGCTCTTACGGGCGGCCCTTCGACGCCGATCGAGCAGGTTACGGAACTAGGCGACGGAATTATTCAGAAGCTGATTGCCGCGGGAATCACCACGGTGGAAGCACTGGCGGACATGACGCCGGAGCAGCTGGAAGAGATTCCTGGCATCGGCGAAAAGACGCTGGAGCGCATCAGTGTTGCGGTTCGCCACTACTTTGGGCATTTTGAAGAAGGCGAGGAAGCACCGGCGGCAGAAGGCGGCGTCGGTGTAGCGGGCGCTCCGGAAGCTGAAGGAATTGACGAGCCTGCCGCGCTTACCGCAGCGGCGGATACGGGAACGATTTCCGAGGGAGAGTCAGAGATTGAGACTCCCGAGGCGGTGGCCGGAAGCGCCGAAGCGGAGCTCGAGAATTCGCAAGAAGTGCTGGAAGAAGCGGAGGATGGCGGGTTGACCGCCGAAGAGCTTGCAGTGGATAACGTTCCGGAGCCGGACGAAGAGGGCACAAGAGACAACGAAGAGGGTGGCGCGTAGAATGCGCCGCGCACTTCAACACCATTCAAGTCATAATGGTGGTAACGCAAGCAGCCAATGCCATGAGGTAGCTATGAGCGACTAAGGGGCTTGGGCAGCACATTCTGAAAAGAGGCGGATGAGCAAGGTTCGAATTAACGATCTGGCACGCGAAATGGAGGTCAAGAGTCGCCAGATTCTTGACGTACTCGCGGAACTCGGTCTCGGTGAAGGCAAAACTCACTCGAGTTCGATCGAGGAATACGAAGCCGAAAAGGTTCGCGGGCATTTTCAACAAGGATCGCGTGGAACGGGCCACGGCGGTGGCGCAGGGTCTTCGCGCGCTTCTCAGGGAATTACTCCAAAAATCGATCTTTCCCACGTTTCCAAGCCGGGAGACGTGATGAAGGCCATTCTGGCCAAGAAGCAGGAAGAGGAAGCGGAAGCCCGCAAGAGCCACGTTCCGCCGAGCAAAGCACCGACGGTGGTGACGAAAGCTCCGGCGAAGCCCGCTCCGCCGCCAGTGGCAGTAGCGGCTGCGCCCGCCGCACCGGCGCGCCCCGAGCCGCGCAAGATTGTGCCGCAGCCGAGGCCGGCTCCCGCGATCGTTCCGCCGAGCACTCCGGCAATCGCTTCGAAACCGCCGGCTGGAGCGGTGGTGGCGAAGGCCCCCGCGGCCGTAGCCGGAGCACGTCCGACAGTTACGGTTGTTCCGCCGGCTGCGGTTGTAAAGCCGCCAGCGGCGGCTGTGCCACCGCAACCGAAGGCCCCGGAACAACCTGCCGCAGTGGTGAAGCCGCCGGTAAAGGTGAGCGCGCCAGCGCCAACCGTTGCGCCTGCAGCGCCTGAAAAGCCAGAGGTGACGGCGGCAGCGACGGCTGCGCCAATTGCGCCGGTCGAAGCTCCCGCAGCGAGTGCGGCGCCCCCGCCGGCCGCAGCGGCAAAGGCAGTTCCCGCGGAAGCGGCTGCTCCGGTCGCGCCTAGTGCGCCGGTGGAGGAGAAGGTGCAAGAACCTGCGCCAGTGGTACCAGCACCGACAGCTCCGCCTGCTCCGCGGCGCGTGGTGATGCCGCAGACCGGTCCCCGTCCGGTGTATAAAGCGCCTCCACCGCCGGTGGCGAGCGCAACGCCGCCGCCTGCAGCGCATGGCGGAGGGATTCAACGGGGCAAGCCGATTTTCGATCGCAGGCCTGCGGGAGCTCCCGGAGGATATCAGCAGCGCACGCCAAGTACGGGTGCGCCCGGTCAATTCGCGGGCGGCCCTCGACCGAAGCATCCGACGCGCACCGGCTTTGCCGGCGCCGGCGGACCCGGTGCTCCGGGAGGTCGTCCCGGTTTTGGCGCACGACCTGGTTTTGGGGCGCCACGTCCTGGGGGATTTGGTGGAGCGCGTCCTGGTGGTCCAGGCGCCGGTCCACCTCCGGGTGAGGCTCCGCGTCCGCAGCGTGCGTCGAATAATCGCGGACGCCGCGGCGGCCAGCAGTATCCGAAGACCAAGGAAGGCCCGATGAAGGGCTTTGTGCCACCGCCACGTTTTGGCGGCGCCGCACAATTCTCTGACGAGCCACTGCCGATCACGCGCGAGATTACGGTGACCGAAGGCATCAGCGTGAAAGACCTTGCGGAGAAGCTCGAGATCCGCGCCAAGGACCTGATCGCAATTCTGCTGATGCGCGGTGTATTCGTAACGGTTAACCAATCGCTGGACGCTGAGATGGTGAAAGACGTGGCGGCGAAGTTCGGCGCAGCCGCGACAGTGATCAGCTACGAAGAAGAGCTGGAAAACGAGGCAATCGAAGAAGTTCTCGATACCGAAAAGGTCGACTTCATCGAAGCACCCCGTGCTCCGGTGGTCACAGTGATGGGCCACGTCGATCATGGCAAGACGTCACTTCTGGATGCGATTCGCGAAACGGACGTCGCCGCAGGCGAAGCCGGCGGAATCACGCAGCACATTGGCGCCTACAAGGTGAGGTTTACCAAGGAAGGCTCTCCGGCTTCGGGCCGCGAGATCGTCTTTCTCGACACTCCGGGTCACGAAGCCTTTACCCGGATGCGTGCCCGTGGCGCGAAGGTTACGGACATCGTGGTGATCGTGGTTGCGGCGGACGATGGAGTGATGCCTCAAACGCTGGAGGCGATCGATCACGCCAAGGCGGCCGAAGTTCCGATCATCGTGGCGGTGAACAAGATCGACAAGCCCGAAGCCAATCCCGATCGCGTGAAGAAACAGCTTGCAGACCGCGGACTAGTGCCAGAGGAATGGGCGGGCGGCGGCGAAGGCTCAACCGTGTTCGTCAACGTGTCGGCCAAAAAGCGGCAGAACCTGGACGAGCTGCTCGAAATGATCTGCCTGGTTTCGGATATCAAGGCTCCCAAGGCCACGCCGGGACGCAAGGCGGTGGGCTCGGTGCTCGAAGCCAAGCTGGATCGTGGGCGCGGCGCGGTAGCCACGGTTCTGGTGCAGGATGGAACGTTGCGGCTGAACGACAGCTATATCGTCGGCAATACCTACGGCAAAGTTCGCGCGATGTTCGACGACCGCGGACGACCGCTGGAGGAAGCAGGGCCATCGACGCCGATCGAGGTGCTTGGTCTTGAAGCCATGCCGGAGTCGGGCGACACCTTCCTGGTGGTAGCGGACCGCGACAAGGCCAAGGGCATTGCGCAGTACCGCAAAATGAAGGAGCGCGAAGCTCAGCTTGCGAAGAGCTCCCGCGTCTCTCTCGAAGGTCTTGCCGAGCAAATTCGTCAGGCCGGCGTGAAGGATCTTGCGCTGATCATCAAGGGCGACGTAACCGGTTCGGTGGAAGTGCTTGCCGATTCACTGGTTCGCATGTCGACCGAGAAGGTACGCGTGAAGGTGATCCACTCCGGTGTGGGATCGATTACGGAGAGCGACGTACTGCTCGCCACGGCTTCCAACGCCATCATCATCGGCTTCAACGTGCGCCCCGAGCGCAAGGCCGGTGAGCTGGCACAGCAGGAAGGCGTGGAGATCCGGCTGCATTCGATCATTTATGAACTGCAGGACGAGATCGAGAAGGCCATGCTCGGACTGCTGGAACCCACGTTCAAGGAAAACTACATGGGTCGCGCGCAGGTGCTGAACATCTTCAGAATCCCGAAGGTGGGCACCATCGCGGGCTGCCGTGTGCAGGACGGCTCCATCCGCCGCGATTCAGAGATCAAGGTGATTCGCGACGGCGAGCAGGTCTTCAAGGGCAAGATTGGATCGCTGAAGCGGTTCAAGGACGATGCCCGCGAAGTGACAAACGGCATGGAGTGCGGCATCGGCATCGCCAATTTCAGCGATCTAAAAGAAGGCGATCTACTCGAGGCCTTCTCGACAGAGAAGATGGCGGCCGATCTTGGCGCGTTGACTTCAGCCAAGGCCTGATCCAAAACACAGCAACAGACAAAAGCCCCGCTCGAGCGAGCGGGGCTTTTGATTTGCCGGGTTATTTGTTTTTCTGGATCGGGGACAGGTGTCAGCTCGCGAGACGGGACGCGGCTTCAACCGCTGCGGGATGAATTCCCTTGATTACACCTTTCTTGCGGGCGGCATGCCCTGGTTCCGCGGTCAGATAGGCCTCGCGAAGATGATTTGCGCCGACCACCGCTTTTTGAAATTCCTGCCTGGTTCGCGCGCGCATTTGCGCAGAGATCGAACAGCCGGCTCCGTGATCAAGCACCTCGGAAGCAATGCCTGACAATTCGCTCCAATCGTGCCAGAGACCGATCTGATCTTTCACTTCGCCGAGCGCCTCGATCAACGGTGAGTCGCTATTGTCTGCGAGTTCGAGTACGTAGCGCAGTTCTTTTACCTTGAGTCGAAACGAGTGGATATTGCCTTCGGTCAACTTCGGCCAGTTAATGAGTTCCTGCTCGATCTGAAGCGAAGTTGCGATGGAGGTTGTGGACTGCCGCCGGCTCTTTTGCTTGTCCTTTTCCTGGCTGTCGCGGGAGCCGGAAGCATCAAGACCTGAATCGGCCATCTTGCCGCACTCCTTCAGTTCGGCCCGCGCTTTCTTTTTGTTCGCTGAAATCTCTTTCAGCAACTTTTTGGCTGCCTTTGTGCGTTGATTTGCGAGATGCTCCATCAGTTGGGCTCTGCAATCATCATCTTCGCGCGGATCAAGCTCGGCTACGAAGCCGGACAGGACGTCCATGTCGCGGACTGCTCCTGCGGCTTTGCGAATAGGCCGGAGGCTTTTCACCAAGCCGTTCCCGGCTTTCTTCCGCTTAAGTTCAAAGGCATCCACAATGGCCTCAACGCGGCGCGTGTGCGTGCGGATGTCGTGAACATCTTCTGAGGAAGGTGGGCCGGTGAGACTTTTCAGCAACCTGCCTAGTTTTCGAAAGGGCTTTTGGACTGACTTTGCGTCGAGCGCCATCGCACTTTGGATGGACGCTTTCTGATCCGAGTTGCCATGTAGCGCCCGTGCGCGAATGTTCTTTTCTTTGCGAGGTGAATCAGCCTGGAAGCTGCGGAGCCAGTTGCTGTACTTGTTCTGTATCAGAACCGAGCCAGTCGGGATGGCGAGCCGTTGTATCAAAGTGCGAGGTGGTTTTGAACAACTCGTATTTGCCGTTTGCCGCTAACTGTTCCGTCTTTTCTATCAGGGCAGCTACCGCAGCTTCGTCCATCGGCTGAAATGACTTGACTGCAGCGAATGCCTGGTCGAGAAGCATTTTGGAAGTGATTCCTGTGATGAGGACGGATAAGGGCAGATTGAGCGAGTAGTGAAGACAATCCATCGGTTCCACCGCGCCGCTTTTGAGGATGATTCCGTTTCCGAATGATTTCATACCGAGCACCGCAATCTGCTGGCGCTGAGCTTCGGGCAGAACCAGTTGGGAAAAGCTGCGATAGTGGGCGTCCATGATGTTGAGCGGCATTTGCACAGTATCGAAATGAAAGCCGTGTTGCTGCGCGACATTGAGCATGTAGAGATGAACGTGGGGATCTTTGTGGCCGGTGAACCCGATGAAGCGAACCTTGCCTGCCTGTTTCGCTGCGACGACAGCCTCCATGGCGCCTCCGTCGTTGAAGATGCGATCAGGATCGTCGAAGCGGATCACTTCGTGATGCTGCAGAAGATCGATGTGGTCGACTTTGAGGCGCCGCAGTGAGTCGTTGATCTGGTTGGTTGCGACTTCCTTCGTGCGGCCGTCAATCTTGGTCATCACGAAAGCCTTTTGGCGATAACCGCCCTGGGCCAAGGCTTTACCTACGCGCTCTTCGCTGCGGCCTTCGTTGTAGTCCCACGAATTGTCAAGGAAGTTGATGCCGCGATCGAGACCCTCATGAATCAGGCGAATTGCTTCATCTTCTTTTACGTCGGCCAAGCCAAGGTGGGACCCTCCGAGGCCGATCACCGAAACGTGCTCGCCGGTCGAGCCCAGGTCACGGTACAACATCTCCCCCTTCATGGTTCCCGGATGGGTAACCCGGGGAATGCGCGCGGCAGCCTGCCTGGAGCCCGGTTCCGTGATGAATTTTTCGCCTGGGCGCGCATCGCCGGCTTGAGAGGCGCGCATTGGTTTTGATGAGGTCAATGCGGATGCCGCCGCCACACCGGCGATGAATTCACGTCGCTTCATTTTTGGTCTCCCAGTTTCTGTTCAGAGTCTGAGATGCCCCACCGATTGAGAGGTTTGCTTAAGCACGAGAGGCATTCGAAGGGTCGGCCTTGAATTGAAATGAGATGCGACGTTTCGCTTTTCAACGCGCAACCTCTACTGGTGCGGGGGCGTCATAACGGTCTGGACGATCCGAACAAGGAGGAGAAGCATGTCTTCAGAGTTGAGGGGCAAGAAGATCGCCATTTTAGCCACCGATGGATTCGAACAGGTGGAACTGACCGAGCCGCGGAAGGCGCTGAATAACATGGGTGCAACCACGGTGGTAATCGCCCCGAAGAGTGGAGAGATCAAGGGCTGGAACAAGAAGGATTGGGGTCAAGCGGTGAAGGTTGACCAGGCGCTGGCGAATGCCAATCCCCACGACTTCGACGCACTGGTACTGCCGGGCGGGGTCATGAATCCAGATCATCTGCGCATGGATCCAGCAGCGGTGAATTTCGTGCGTCAATTTGTGTCGACGGGCCGGCCTGTCGCAGCGATCTGTCACGGCCCGTGGATCCTTGTCGAAGCGGACGCGTTAAGAGGCAAGACGGTAACCTCGTGGCCCTCTCTCAAAACAGACATCAAAAATGCCGGCGCCACATGGGTGGACCAGGCGGTCGTCACTGATGGGCAGTTCATCTTCAGCCGAAAGCCGGATGACATTCCCGCCTTCAACAAGGCGCTGATCGAGGCGGTATTGCAGGGTGCGCCGGAACACGCGCACGCGTAACGGATCAATCACCGAGCCAGCGATCCTTCCGCATTTTTGTCGTGAATCAGGCGGAAGGATCGCAAAACTCTTGCACTGCTGCAAATTTTCCTTCCGTTTCAGTCCTCAGACAATTTCTCTAAATCCGTTTCTCTGAACGAAAAACGCGAGGGGTGATGATGTGCCGCGGGGAACACATCGGCGAGAGCCTGGCTGAGAAGCCCGCTGTCTCGCTCGACGAGTAGACCTCACGCTGGTTTTCGTCGCCCGCCGATCTGCCTGCGATGTATATTGCAGCCATGCGCTTCCCGACAGGGCTTTTTCCCGGCTGTTTGCGTTTTGATTCTCGCTTGGATCAATTGGGGTTGCTGGTCTGCATCTGCATCCTGCAGTTTTTCCCTGTTCTGTTAACTGCACAGCAGGCGATGCCTTCGGGGCACAACATGGCTGACATGCAGCCGGTAACGCCGCCCGACCAGCTTCCAGTGCCGGTCCGTATGGACGGGATCGGCAACGCGCATATCTCGATCACGGCCAGTGCCGAGGCGCAGGGGTGGTTTGACCAGGGACTGAACCTGATGCACGACTTCTGGGATTATGAATCGATCAAGGCATTTGAGCAGAGTGTGCGCGTCGATCCCAATTGCGCAATGTGCTGGTGGGGGTTGGCACAGGCCGAAGGTTTTCGGAACAGCGATCACCAGAAGTATGGGAAAGAGGCGCTGGAAAAAGCCGTTGGGCTGAAAGGTCGCGGGACTGAGCCGGAAAGGCTTTATATCGAAGCTGCACAAGCAAGCTCGGCGGCGAAAGAAGGAAAGCACGGTAAGAATCAGCAGGAGATTTCAATTCTGCGGGACCTGGTGAACAAGGCGCCGAACGATCCGCAGGCACGTCTCATGCTCGCTTTGGCGCTGGAGGACGGATACGGGAAAGACGGCAAACCGCGCAAAGGAGAACGTGAGGCGATCGGGATGCTTGAGGGAATCCTGCACGATGCGCCGAATGACTCGGCAAGCAATCACTACTGGATTCATGCTATCGAACCGAGCAATCATCCAGAGCGCGCGATTCAGAGTGCGGCGCTGCTCGCGAGCCTGGCGCCGACATCGGGACACATGGTGCACATGCCGGGTCACATCTACTACCGGGTTGGGGATTACCCGGAAGCAGAGCACTGGTTTAGCGCTTCCACCGCAGCGGACGAGCACTACATGAAAGAGCAGAAGGTAGGACCAGACGACGACTGGAACTACGCACACAACATGATGTATGCGATCGCCAACCTGATGGAGCAGGGGCGGCTAACCGACGCCAATGCCATGTCGGATCACCTCGCAGGGGCCCGGGGAAGACTTTCGGCGTCTCTCTACATCTGGTCGGCGCGGGATCAAATTTCGCGCATCAGCAATCGCCTGCCGGTTGCATTACGGCTGGGCGACTGGGATGCCGTGCTGGCGATGCTGAGCAACGCGAACTTGCCGAAGGGGGCCAATTCGGCAAACCTGCGTTTCCTAGCGGCCGAGCTGACGGAGTACGCGAAGGGAATGAAAGCACTGGATGCGGGCAACGTGGTTGACGCGGAGGACCATTCGACGAGCATGGATGCGGGTCTCAGGCAGATGGAGGAGATGCAGGCGGGGCTGAAGAAGAACAAGAATGGGGGCAAAAAGGACGATCCATCGAAACCCCTGATGGAACCGGTTTCGCCCGATGCCCTTCCCGATCCGCTGTTGGAGTGCCTGAACATCCAGTCTCTGGAACTGCAGGCGGGCGTGCTGGTGGCGCGGCATAAGCTGCGGGCAGGGAAGAAGCTCTACGCCAAGGCCGAGCGCAGGGAAAAAGACCTGGGTTATCACGAACCGCCGTTTTATATCCGGCCGGTCGCCGAAACCGAAGGGGATGCGCTGCTGAAGGCGCGGGATTATAAAGATGCCGAAGAGGCGTACCAGCGTGCCCTGGTGGCGAGGCCGAACTCAGGGTTTGAACTCTACGGACTTGCCATGGTGAAGGAGTCGTCCGGCGATACCGCGGCTGCGCGGCAAGCCTACGCTGCATTCCTGAAGGCGTGGCCGAAGGCAGACGGGAGCCTGCCAGAGATCTCCCACGCGCAGAAAATGGTGGGAGGCCCGCTGCAAGCTTCGCGGTAGAAGATGCAGCGCGGCGCTGAAATAACTTCGAGACCAGTAGAAGAATGAAGCGGCAATCCCCGCGAGGAGACTGCCGCCTGTTTTTTCCGACCAGGTGTGGCGTGTTTTAGTTCCGGCTACGCAACTTGGAGAGGAGGCGCAGAATCTCGAGGTACAGCCAGACCAAAGTGACCATGATGCCGAAGGCACCATACCACTCCATGTACTTCGGCGCGCCGTAGTTGACGCCCTGGTCGATGAAGTCGAAATCGAGCACCAGATTCAGCGCCGCAATGGCACAAACGAAGAGGCTGAAGGCGATGCCGATAGGACCCGACCCGTTGATCGCGACGAACTGGACTCCGAAGAAGCCCAGAATCATCTGGAGCAGATAGAAGAGCGCGATGCCACCGGTGGCCGCAATGATGCCGATGCGGAGGCTGTTCGAGACCTTAATCAAGCCGGAGCGATAGATCACGAGCATGGTCAACAGCGTTCCAAAGGTGAGACCCACCGCCTGGATGGCAATGCCCGGGTAGCGCAGATCGAGAAAAGCGGAGACTCCGCCGAGAAATAGACCTTCACACAAGGCGTAAATGGGCGCGGTTACCGGAGCCCAGCTCTGCTTGAATATCGTGACCATGGCGGTGATGAAGCCGCCAAAGAGCCCGAGCATCAGCCATCCGGAGACGGCTGCGGGATCGTGCGACTCCATGTAGGCATGCCAGGTATAGGCCGCCGAAGCGAGTGCGCAGACGAGCAGAATTCCAGTACGGTTTACGGTGCCGTCCAGGGTCATTCGGTTCGTAACGTCGATGGCGCCGCCCGCGCCCCGGGCTGCGTCCTGAAAGGCTTTGGAACCAAGGGCCGGATTCGATGTCTTGAAAAGGGGCATCAGACTGTCTCCATTTCGCTACTGAGAGCGGATTCTACAGGGAACCGCCCTCCTGTCTTCATTTTAAATCCGGCCTGGGCAACCAGCCACTCCTGCTTGGATTCCAATGGCATCAGGCATTTAGACGGTCGACTTATTCAACAACTTATCGGGTGCTCGCAAAAATATTAGTAAATTTCCTTCTTTTCCGATGTTATGCGAATGGACTATATTGACCGTCATTCGCTTTAACCCCCGGAGGTCCCATGAAGATCAACGACACAATTGGCGTTCTGCTCGGGTGTCGGCCCGACCGCAAGGTGCTGTCCATCGGACCCGAACAATCGGTTTACGAGGCTCTGCAGTTGCTGGCCAAGTACGATATCGGGGTTTTGCTGGTGTGCAGTGGGGACAATTGTCTGGTCGGGATCTTTTCGGAGAGGGATTACGCGCGGAAGGGCATCCTGGGGGGACACACTTCGCGCGAAACCACCGTCAGCCAGCTTATGACGAGTCCGGTTATTTCCGTGAGCCCAAAGCATACGGTAGACGATTGCATGACACTGATGACCCAGCACGACTTCCGGCACCTGCCGGTGGTCCAGGATGGCGCAGTTGTTGGCGTTGTGTCGATTGGCGACCTTGTGAAGTGGGTAATTTCCGGACAGGAACAGACGATTCAGGTTCTCGAGGGGTACATCGCGGGCGCATACCCCTCTTAAGTCAACCGTCGCAGCGAACCCTTCTGAGGCACTAGAGCGGATATCGTTCCAACTGGATGCATTGCCGCGCAATGAGCTGGCTTAGCTGAACCGTGTTTGCCGGTACAAAGCGGGACAGCCGCCGCAGGATCGCGAGTTGGGTACGCAACTCATCGCCTTCCCCGCAGGCCGCCAGAACCGTACGGGCAGCCTGTTCAGCCAGCGCCATGCTTTCGTCTGCGAGCAAGCTGGTCATCGCGGCGGAGACGGCCGCAGAGCTTCGACCTGAGGCAGCCAACTTTCGCGAGCGGAGCAAAGCCGACTCCAGAGCGAAGGCCTGCATGATGATGTCGGCAAGGCTCGCCATAATCTCCTGCTGATCCTGAAGGCCGGTCATGAAGCGCTGGCTGGCGACGCCGGCGGCAAAGAGCGCGATCTTTTTCACCGCGCCGAGGATCTCCGCCTCGCGCGCCAGGACCTCACCGGTGTCCTCCGCGGTATCGAATGACGGGGGCTGCATCACCTCGTCCATGAGGTTCTTGATCGCCGCCAATAAAGGCAGTTCTCCGGCCATGGCCCGCTTCATCAGCCAACCGGTGATGATCATCCGGTTGATCTCATTTGTGCCTTCGAAGATGCGGTTGATGCGCGCATCACGGTAGAAGCGTTCTGCGGGATACTCCGCGACGTAGCCATAGCCGCCCATGGTCGCAACGAGTTCGTCTGCAACCATAGACAGCATCTCCGAGCCGTAGACCTTGAGAATCGAACACTCAACGGCATACTCTTCGATACGCTTTTGAACTTCGCGCGGCGATTGGCTGGCGTGATCGCCAAGTTGCTCTAGACTCGTGTCGATCATGCCGACGGTGCGGTAGGCCATGCTCTCCGCGGCGTAGAGGCGGGTAGCGGACTGGGAGATCTTGCGCTGTATTAACCCAAATTCCGCAATGGGCTTGCCAAATGCCTTCCGCTCCTTCGCATAGCGAATCATGTGGACCAGGGCATGGCGCGCTCCGCCAACGCACGCAACGCCGAGCTTGAACCGGCCGACATTGAGCACGTTGAACGCGATGTGGTGGCCTTTGCCTGGCTCGCCCAGCAAATTGGCTGCGGGGATCTTGCAATCCTGAAGCACCAGGGGGCAGGTGGAAGAACCATGGATTCCCAGCTTGTGCTCTTCGGCACCCACGGTCAGGCCGGGCGTATCGCGCTCAACAAGAAAAGCTGAGAACTTCTCGCCATCGATCTTGGCGAAGACGGTGAACAAGCCGGCGATGCCACAGTTGGTGATCCACATCTTTTCGCCGTTGAGGGTGTAGGTGGTTCCATCGGCCGAGAGCGTTGCGCGCGTTCGGACGTTCATGGCGTCAGAGCCTGAAGTGGCTTCAGAGAGGCAATAGGAGCCAATCAGCTCTGCCGTGGCCAGCCTGGGGAGATAGCGCTTCTTCTGTTCCTCGGTGCCGTACCAGACCAGGGGCATAGTCGCGATGCCGGTGTGCGCGCCGAACGCAGTGGAAAAGCTGGCCAGGACGGAGATGTGGTCCGCAATGATCGTTGAGGTGATTTTGTCCATACCGAGGCCGTCGTACGCCTCGGGGATATCCACGGAGGTAAAGCCGAGTTCGGCCGCTTTTCGCAGGAGGCCGGCGAGCACGCCGGGCTTCTTTTCTTCAATTTCGGCCGTCCGGGTAAGAACCTCATCGCGCGCGAACCGAGCCACGGTGGCAGCCATCTGGCGTTGTTCCTCGGTAAGGTCTTCCGGGGTGAAAACTTCGGCCGGCGTGCGCGACTCGATCAGAAAGCTGCCGCCCCTGGCAGCTACCACGGAGGAAGCGAGTGTCGTTGACATCTGTATGCTCTCCAACTGTATGGAAACATTACGCTAAGGGGAAGGACGCAGGCAACATTCGCGCGCGGACAGGCCATGGGGATCCTCCGGAATGGACAGCAGTTATTCCCCCATCCACTGATTAGACGCGCTCCCATCGCCACAGCTTGCTTGTCCTCAATCGCTTACAATGCCCATATCCCGGTACTTTTCCCGCGACGGCAGATCGTTCCGGGGAGCCCGGAAGTGGAGGCTTTACCCTGCTCGTCGATTTCAAGTTAATCTCCGGTCTGCTCGGCGGGCTGCCTCTGCAAACCGCCCTTTTCCTGGCGGGTGGCCAACAAAACGGCTTTCGGCATCAGCTCAAAATATTGCTCAGCGACCCGTTTTCGACAGTGCGGCACTACTGGAATTGGTTTGATGCAGCGTTGTTGATTCCGTATTTCCTGGTGATGATCGTGCTGGCGATCTACGGCGTACATCGCTACACGCTTTGCTATCTCTATTTCAAGTATCGGAAAAACTACAAACCCGACCCGCCGAAGTGTTTCGATGAATTACCGCGGGTTACCATTCAGCTGCCGATCTTCAACGAGCAATTCGTGATCGATCGCCTTGTCGAGGCAGTCTGCGCCCTCGACTATCCGAAGGACAAACTGGAGATTCAGGTACTGGACGACTCGACGGATGAGACCCAGGAAGTTGCTTCAAACATCGTGGCGCGTTACGCGGCCCTGGGACACCCGATCGCTTACATTCACCGGGCCAACCGCCACGGTTTTAAAGCAGGCGCTCTCGACGCCGGCCTGAAGGTCGCCAAAGGGGAATTTATCGCGATCTTCGACGCGGACTTTGTTCCGCCCCCGGATTGGCTGATGAGGGTGATCCACCACTTCGCGGAGCCGGATGTAGGCATGGTGCAGACCCGCTGGACGCACCTGAATCGCGACTACAGCCTGCTCACCCGCATCGAGGCGATCCTGCTCGACGGTCACTTTGTGCTGGAGCACGGGGCGCGGTCGCGTACCGGCGACTTTTTCAATTTCAACGGCACGGCAGGCATGTGGCGGAGACAGGCGATCTCCGACGGGGGCGGGTGGCAGCACGACACCCTGACCGAAGATACCGACCTCAGTTATCGCTCGCAGATGACTGGATGGCGCTTCAAATATCAGCCGGAGATTGAGTGCCCGAGCGAACTGCCGATCGAAATGACAGCGTTCAAAACGCAGCAGGCACGCTGGGCCAAGGGGCTGATTCAGACATCGATCAAGCTGCTGCCGCGCATCTGGCGCTCCGACGTGCCGCGCAAGATCAAGATCGAAGCCGTCTACCATCTGACGGCAAACCTCAGCTACCCGTTGATGATCATTATGACGGCGTTGCTGATTCCGGCCATGATCGTGCGCTTCTACCAGGGATGGTTCCAGATGCTGTTGATTGATTTTCCGCTGTTCACGGCATCCTCGGCATCGATTGCGGTCTTCTACCTGGCAAGCCAGCGAGAACTGTATCCGAAGACCTGGATGAAGACGTTTCTGTATCTGCCATTCCTCATGGCGCTCGGAATCGGCCTCACGGTCACGAACTCAAAAGCTGTGATGGAAGCGATCTTCGGCGTCAAGAGCGCGTTTGTGCGGACGCCTAAATATCGTGTGGAGCAGAAGGGCGAGAAGTCAAAAGCGGCGAAGTATCGCAAGCGGTTGATTCTTGCTCCATGGATCGAGCTGCTGATTGGCTGCTATTTCGCGCTGGCCATTTTGTACACCTTCACGAATCAGAACTACTTCACCGCGCCGTTCCTGGTTCTGTTCGTGCTGGGCTACTGGTACACGGGCCTGATGAGCCTGCTTCAGGGCCGGTTTGACCGCTGGCGCGGCGGGGCGGCGGCAAATACGGATGAATCCAGTCCCAAGCCGTTTCCGGTGGGAGTGTAGACAGATGGAGTTTGCCCGAGTCGCCCTTCAAATGGCCTGTATTGACGTTGCTGCGAGCCTTGGGAGAGTCAACCGGTCGCGCCGTCCGCCTCCGATACAATATTGATTAAGCGCCTGCCGTTCCCGGGAAACGAATCCCAGGATCGCCAGGCGCATCAGAGCATTATGCTAGCCAAAAACCTGCCGGAAGCCCTTACCTTCGACGACGTTCTGCTGATCCCCGCCTACAGCGAAGTGGTGCCTGCCCAGGTGAGCACGCAGACACAGCTGACGCGCGACATCACACTGAATACACCGCTTCTCTCCTCGGCTATGGATACCGTGACGGAGTCACGTATGGCGATTGCCATGGCGCAGCAGGGCGGCATCGGCATCGTGCATCGCAATCTTTCGGTCGCAGTTCAGGCGGGCGAGGTCGATAAGGTAAAACGCTCTGAGAGCGGCATGATTGTCGATCCGGTCACCATTGGGCCCGACCAGTTGATCGCTGACGCTCTTGAGGTGATGCGGCGCTACAAGATCTCCGGAGTGCCGGTAACCAAGGGCACCAAGCTGGTGGGCATCCTCACCAATCGCGACCTTCGATTCGAGACGCGCACCGATGTTCCGGTTGGCGACATAATGACCCGGGAACACCTGATCACGGTTCCGGTCGGCACGACGCTCGAAGAAGCGGAGCTGATTCTGCATAAGCATCGCGTGGAGAAACTTCTCGTCGTCAACGATCAGTACGAATTGAAGGGCCTCATCACGGTCAAGGACATCCAGAAAAAGCTCAGATATCCCAACGCCAGCAAGGACGAGAAGGGGCGGCTTCGCGTGGGCGGAGCGATCGGGGCGACCGGCGACTATATGGAACGCGCAGCGGAGATGGTGAAGAATCGCGTGGACGTGCTCGCCATCGACTCCGCACACGGCCACTCTTCGCGCGTCCTCGAGGCAGTCCGCGAAGTGAAGAAGCGTTTTCCGGATGTAGGTCTTCTGGCCGGCAACGTGGCGACGTATGAAGGCGCCATGGCATTGATCGATGCGGGCGCGGATGCGGTGAAGGTGGGAATCGGACCCGGATCGATCTGCACGACTCGAATGGTGACGGGCTCCGGCATGCCGCAAATCACCGCCATTGCCGAGGCATCGCGCGCAGCGCGGGAGCGCGGCATTCCGGTGATCGCAGACGGTGGTATCAAGTACTCGGGCGAGGTGACCAAGGCAATTGCCGCGGGCGCAAGTTCCGTCATGATCGGCTCGCTGTTCGCGGGCGTTGACGAGAGCCCCGGCGAGACCATCCTCTACCAGGGCCGGAGTTTCAAGACCTATCGCGGCATGGGCTCGCTCAGCGCCATGAGCCAGGGATCGGGCGAGCGGTATTTCCAAGGCTCGGAGGATCTGGGCCTCGCACCTTCTGAAGGCGTGGTGCAGCGCGAACGATCGAACCAGAACCGCCTGGCCAAGTTTGTTCCCGAGGGCATCGAGGGCCGCGTGCCCTACCGCGGACCACTCGACGCCATGGTCTACCAGCTTGTCGGGGGGCTCCGATCGGGTATGGGGTATCTGGGATGTGCAACGATTGCGGAGTTGCAGGAGAAGGCGCAGTTTGTGCGCATCTCCAATGCGGGCTTGCGCGAAAGCCATGTCCACGACGTAATCATCACCCGCGAGGCTCCCAATTATCACGTCGAGTAAAGCTGCTCCCTCGGCAAAGCCGCGATCGGCCTGGTTCTGGGTTCGGGCGTGGTGGCCGGTGGCGGCGGGCATTTGTGTCATCGTGTTCGAATCGACGGCTTTCTTCGGCTCCGATCAGACAAGCGGTCCACTCCGCTGGATATGGGAGCACGCGTTTGGCGCGGTCACAGACGAGCGCTGGCTGATTCTTCACCACCACATACGCAAGACAGGGCATTTTCTAGGCTATGGGACGATGGGCCTGTTGTGGTTCCGCGCCTGGCGGATGAGCTTGCCGCGAACGAACATTCTGCTCGATGCGGTGCTTGCGTTGCTCGGCACAGCAGTTGTGGCCGGTGGCGACGAATTCCACCAGTCTTTTCTTCCCAACCGAACGGGGATACCGTCTGACGTGTTGCTCGATTGTTCCGGAGCCTTTGTACTCCTGCTTCTGGCCTATGTGGCCATTCGGATCGCATCGCCCAAACAGATCCACACGGGGACTGACTGAGTACGTCCTGGCGGGCTGAAAGGAGTTAGTTACTCCTCAGGCATTCCGCGAGGGGTTATGTGCGTCCAATTTCTACATGAGTCGTTCCGGACAGATTCGTATCGGGATTTCGGGGTGGCGTTACAAAGGCTGGCGCGGCAGCTTCTATCCGAAAGACCTTCCGCAACGGCGCGAGCTCGAGTTTGCCGCACGGCACTTCAACACGATTGAGTTGAACGGCTCGTTTCTATTCGTTGCAACGGCCGCAGAGCTTCAAGGAGTGGCATGATGCAACACCCGATGACTTTGTCTTCGCGGTGAAGGGTTCGCGCTATCTCACGCACATGCTCAAGCTGAATAACGCGGAGACTCCATTGGCCAACTTCTTTGCGCAGGGCGTGCTGAGACTGGGCAAAAAGCTTGGGCCGATTCTGTGGCAGTTTCCGCCGCAGTTCGCTTTCAATCCCGAGAAACTGCAAAGCTTCTTTGAGCTGCTGCCGCGCACGCACCGGGAGGCTGCTGCACTTGCCCGCAACCACGATCAACGCCTGAAGGATCGTTCGTGGCTGGAGATCGAAGCGGATCTGCCGATTCGGCACGCAATCGAAATTCGCCACGCGAGTTGTGAATGCCCGGAATTCGTTGCGCTCCTTCGCAAAAATCGGGTTGGCCTTGTAGTTGCGGATACTGTGGACTGGCCCCTGCTGATGGATGTGACGGCGGACTTCGTTTACTGCCGCCTGCACGGGAGCGAAGAGCTTTACGCCAGCGGTTACGAGGCGGATGCAATTGATACCTGGGCACGCAGAGTCGTGGCATGGTCGCGCGGAGAAGAAGTCACGGATGGCAAAAGGGCGCATCCGAAGCCGGGCCCGAGACGCGCGTCGCGCGATGTCTATGTCTATTTCGATAACGATGCCAAGGTGCGGGCGCCAGTCGATGCGCAGGCTCTGCGAGAACAAGTTGGGCTGCTCCTGCCCGATGGTGGCCAGGTATCTCGAAAAGTGCCCCGCACATCGAGACCGGCCAGGGCGACGTCACTGCGCAGCATCGGCTAGACTTTGCAGATGGATAGCGTGAAAGAGCACTACGAGCGTCTTCTTGCGCGGCACTATACGTGGATGTTCGGGAAATCATTCGAAGAGAGGGTCACCGAACAGAAAGCAATCCTCAAGGAGGCGCTGGAAACGCTCCGTGTGACTGAAATGAGCGGACCCGCAGTAGATCTGGGCAGCGGACCCGGATACCAGAGCGTAGCACTGGCGAAACTCGGCTTTTCGCCCGTCCTAGCGATCGACACAAGCACGGCCCTTCTCGATGAACTGCGCAAGCATGCCTCTGATTTCCTGATTCAGATCATCGAAGATGACATGCTTCATCTTGACCGGCACGTCCCCACACAATCTGCACATGTCATCGTCTGCATGGGGGACACCATCACTCATCTCGAAGATCGTGCGGCAGTGCTAAACCTGCTCCGGGCAGCGTCCAGTGCACTTGTCACAGGCGGAGCGCTGATCATCACCTATCGCGACTTAAGCATCGAATTGCACGGCATCGATCGCTTCCTTCCCGTACACTCCGATCACAATCGTGTGATGACCTGTTTCCTGGAATTTGATCAGGATGAGAGTGTGATGGTCCACGACCTCGTTTACACCAGAGAATCGTCTGGCTGGCGCTTCGAAAAAAGCAGCTATAAAAAACTGCGCCTTCCTGTTCAGTGGCTCGAGAACGCGATGACAAGCGTCGGATTGGAAGTGAGCCGAAGCATGGCGGGCAGGCTTGCGCGGCTCGTTGGCCGGAAACTGTAGAATTTGTGCACCCGGTTGTTCGGCCCGGGTGTTTCCCCGGTTCTCCAAGTCAATCTGAGGCCAATGGATCAACACGGACAGATTCGCATCGGCATTTCCGGCTGGCGCTTTGACGGCTGGCGGGGAGGTTTTTATCCGGATGGCCTTGCTCAGAAGCGCGAACTGGAGTTTGCATCGCGAAAGCTCAACTCCATTGAGCTGAACGGGACGTTCTACTCGACGCAGAGACCGCAAAGCTTTCAAGCCTGGCGCAAGGAGACGCCCGACGACTTCGTCTTTGCCATCAAGGGCTCACAGTTCATCACGCACATCCGCAAACTGGAGAATGTCGAAGGGGCACTGGCCAACTTCCTCGCGCAGGGAATGCTCTGCCTCGGGAGGAAGCTGGGCCCGATTCTGTGGCAGCTTCCGCCACAGACCTCGTTCCAACCGGAGCAGATTGAAGCATTCTTAAAGCTGCTGCCGCACACGCAGAAGCAGGCTGCCGCATATGCGAAGCAGCGAGATGAGTGGATGGCAAGCCGGAGCTGGCTTGAGGTGGACGAGGACTTGCCCCTGCGCCATGCAATGGAAAGCCGCCACAAGAGTTTTGCGACTCCGGAATACATCGAGCTTCTGCGCAAGTACGATGTTGCGCTCGTCGTCGCCGATTCAGTGAAGTGGCCAGTGATGCTGGATATCACCGCGGACTTTGTCTACTGCCGCCTTCATGGCAGCGAGAAGGTCTATCCCGACGGATACACCGACGAGGCAATCGATACCTGGGCAAAGCGAGTGATGGCATGGTCGCGCGGCGAGGAAGTGACGGATGGAGCGAGGATTCATTCGGCGCCGGCAATGAAGCAAGACGCGCGGGATGTCTTCGTCTACTTTGATGACGACAACAAGGAGCGGGCTCCATTCGATGCGCAGAGCATGAGCAAAAGGATTGCGGAATTAACGGCCTGACAAAATCAGAGCACGAATTATTTCCCTGTCGGCTGGCCGAATGTGATCCAGAATCCGTTGCAGTCGCGGATGATGAACTCGCGCATCCCGTAGAAGGTATCGTGCAGATCTTCGACGAGGTCGGCTTTTCCATTCAGTTTCTCGCGAACGGCGTCGATGGCATCCACGTGGATGTAGAGGTCAAACTCGCGTCTTGGGGCGTCGCTCGATTTACCGCCAGCACTCAACATAATGGTGCTCTCGCCGAGGCGCAGCAACGCCCAGTTCACTTCTCCCTGGTCGCATTCTCTTGCTGTGTCGCGAATGGTGAAGCCAATCGACTCGTACCACTTTGCCGTAAGCGCAACGTCAGGAACATGGATCATGGGAACAATTCTTTCCGGCATCACTAACCCTCGCTCGATACAGGCTGGAAGAATGGATGAGGCGTACAGCATTGTCGGTTGGTGCATATTCCGCGCGAGCCGCTATTTCCCGAGGACATCCGGGATGGGGGAGCCGGCCTTCGGGACCGCTGCTTGATAGTTTTCGCCGAGAAACGCGGCCAATGTTGCTGCAATCTGGCTTTCGGTGACGGGCTGCGATTGTTTGCGTTCGCCGAGCGAGGGGGTATCGGGTCCCAGGAACGCCATCCACGTTTGCATCGACTCGGGCACTTTCTCGCCATGATCGGTCCATTTTGCGCCATTTCCTCGACCGTGGTCCGGCAATACGATCAGCGTGGTTTTGCCGCGGTACTCCGGCATCGATTGAGCCAGTTCCCAAATCTGCCGCAGATAGTCATCGGCCAGGTGCGCCGCATTGAGGTATTCGGCATAGGAGCCCGCGTGAGCCCAGTCATCGGTCTCGCCCAGCCCCAGAAAGATCACCCGTGGTTTCGTGGCCTTCACATATTCCATCGCGGTATGGAATGGAATGGGATCGAGCGCTTCGTCCAGCCAGATGCGCACGGTTTCCCGCTTCATCGTATTCAGGAGCTCGAGCTTCGGAGTTGCCGGAATCGCCGTGAGTGGATCATACCCGGCATTGACGACAAAGCCGCATGTCTGACTCCGGAAGATGCCGTCGAAGACCTCCCACGCCCCGAAGGCTGCGACCTTGCCGGCGTATTCGGGTTTGGCGTTGAGCCACTCGAAGACGGTGGGGTTGGGATTCGGAACATTATCGTTGGAATTGACGCGCGGATCTGCGAGGCCGGTAAGAGTCTCAGAGTAGCCGGGGTAAGAGAAGTTGAGACCGTTGATGACGTGAGAATCAGAGCCGAGGTCGCGGTTTCCGAAGAGCTGTCCCTGGCTGGAGACCACGCTCCAGAGAAACGGCATCAGTTTCTGACGGCGCTCCGTCTCGGTAGCTGCAGAGTATTTCTGGCGGGCGAGTTCGGCGCGCGGCTTCGGATCGCCGGGCATATCGGAGCCAAGCGATTTGAGAAGCTCGGGATCGGCGCCGCGGAAAATTTCCTGCCAACGCATGCCATCGATCATGACGAGGATGACGTTCTCGGTTCGATGCTGGGCGGGAGCCTGGGACGACGCACAGGAATCAAGGTAACGGCCGCCGTGACAACATCCACACGCAAAGAATGCGAAACCGGGCTCTTGATTTGCATAAGAAAATCTTGCCACAGCGACGCGGATCCGGAGTTGCGAATTTACCGGCATTAGATCTGCAAAAGGATTGCGATTCGGGCACGCGAAGGAGACGTGGAATGGTTTGCGCTATCCATGCCCGAAAACCGGGACATGAGTAGCGCCTGGTGCTGATGCGGCTCAGGAGTGAATTTTTCCGGATGGCCCTATTTTGCAGCTCGCGGACTCCAGAATTCCGAAAGGAGATTCACGCGGTCAATTCAATTTGCCGTCGGAGCCGGTTCCCAAAGGCCGGGTCCGGTCTGAACCAATTTTTGATTACCGAATGTCGCGCCGTCGGTTTCTTCCGCAGGTTTGAAATCGCGCTGATGCAATACCCAAAGGTGATCGGCGCGAGTGATAGGCACGCCATTTGCGATCTCCCACGCGTGCCCGCCCTCTTCGAAGGAGATCCGATTGGTTGCGACCTTCGCCTGAACTGCACCCCTCATAGGCACCTGTGCGATGAGAAACCGGCCCTCCCCAGGTAGGTAGACCGCAGACGCCCAATCCTGGCTATCCGTGCTGAAAATTCCACCGATCGCACCCTCCAGATCGCCGACCAGCCGGTTGTCTTTCAGCATCAGAGGGCTCGCGAACCGAACTTCTCCTGCAGCGGGACTCAGATCCTGTTTATCCTGGCCGACGAGAATCGGCATGTGATCAAGCCACTCACCCGATAGCGTAAGAGGGCCGACATCGGGTACATCGACTTCACCGGCTCACCCGGCTCCAGCCATACCTCCCTGGCTGGTTCGTTATCAAGCTCGAACGGACTATAGCTGCGCGTCCCGGGTGCTTTAAATTCGCTGCGCGTCCGGATTCCGAGAAGTACTCTTGCCGCCATCGCGAGACAGCAAACTGACCTTGTATTCAAGGAACGCGCTGGCCAACGTCCATAACCGAGCAGCATGAGGCCTGGTTCTTGTCCAAAGTGTTCAGCGGGCAATCCATGAACGGTTCTTTCGTCGGAGCCGACCGTGCTGAGCAGGATCACAGTCCCCGTATCGTGTGCGCGAACCTTCACGACAGCCAAAGCGGAGCCAAGCGTGATGATGCCCATCAGGAGTGCCGCGAAAGCGAGTCTCGGAATTCTCATCGTTCCCCATCCTTTCTGCCACCACTTCGCTAGTTTGTTTGGTGGAATCATTTCGGCACGCGCCGGCACCTTCGCCGCAGCTTCGAGGCTCGCAACGCGGCGCAGTTCCACGCCCATGGCCACGTAATCGTGGATGCGCGCCTGGCACAGTTCGCATCTGCCGATGTGTTCCGCGGCATCGGGTGGAATGGTTTCGCCGTCGCAGAGTGCGGATGCGTACTCTGCCGCTTCATTGCAGATCATGGGCGACCTCCTTTCAGAGTTGGCGTTTCGACCCAGATGGTGCGCAGAGCTTCACGCGCAGCAAACAGGCGGGAGCGCACCGTGCCCACCGGTATGTCGAGAATCGCTGCGAGTTCGGCATAAGATTGCCCTTCAACCTCGCGAAGCCACAGCAGGGTTCGCTGCTCGGCGCTGAGCCGATTGAATGCGTCGGCAACGATGGATGAGGTTTCGATCTGGGCCGGTCCTGGGATGTCGGAAAGCTCGTCCTGTACGCGATGTCTGCGCCACCACTCCATGGCTTGCTTGCGGGCTACTCCGAAGAGGTAGGCACGCAGACTTCCCCGTTCCGGATCGAATCCGCCGGGGCGGCGCCAGATTTCTGTGAATGCGTTCTGCATGACGTCTTCAGCCGCTTGATTTTCTCCAAGCAGGTGGCGAAGGAAACCCAGAAGGCGTGGCGCACATTCCCGGTAAAAGGCGTCGAATGCCTCCGGATCGCCGTTGGAAACTCTCTTCCAGAGCTCGCGTTCGTCCACCAAGCGGCTTCTCCTGCCTCTACTTCGTGCGGAACATCAAAAAGGTTCGACGGATGGAAGAAGAATTATTGCAAAAAAGAACGGGCGCATTCTCCCAGTGGAAGAATGCGCCCGTCAGTTTAGAAAAGATCGCGGAACGGCGAGCCTAGGCGGCCTCTTCCCCGCCCTTTTCTTCCTCGGCCTTCTTGTTCTGCTCTTCAAGTGCGGCTTCGAGCTTCTTGGCTGACTAGACGCCGAGGATCTGCGCTTTGTCGCTAGGTTCAAGTAGAGAGGATGAGTTCACAGCAATATCGATCGCGGCTTGCATCATCTGACCACACGCGGTCACCAATATTCCCCAGACGAATCCACATCCGGCGATCAAAGCCCCTGCTAAAATGCCAACAAACGCCAATTTAGGGCTTGTATTGCCTCCTGCAATGAGGCTCATGAATCCGATCAGACCTCCAATGATGCAAGCCGCGACCTTAATTATCGTTCCGAGAGTCACTGCTCCACTCGCAACGGTATAGGCATCTGAGTAACGCCTGTTAAGTCGTTTGTCGTTAGCTAATAATATGTCCGGTGTTTGTAGCAAGTGATATGTCCGCTTTTGGGGCGGTGAGGATGGAGCCATGCGCGAGAGCATGGCGATCTATCCGATCACCGCGATGGAGCGGGCGGTGAAGCTACAGGAAGTGTTGTTACGGGCCACATCGGGGAAGATCAAGTGGTGGCAGGCAGCGGAGTTAATCGGCATCAGCGAGCGGCAGCTGCGACGCAGGCGGAAGCGCTATGAGAAGAAGGCTACGAGGGCTTGCTGACCGGCGACGTCGGAAGCCAAGCAGCAGACCAGTGGGAAGAAGCAGGCCGACGAGGTTCTGAGCCTCTACCGGGACAGGTACTTCGATCTGAACGTGCGCCACTTTCATGAGAAGCTCGGCGAGGAACATCAATCGGTCTGAGCTACACGTGGGTAAGCAGGCTTTGCAGGCAGCCGGCCTGGTGAAGCCCAAGTCAGGCGCGGGGTTCATCGCAAGCGGCGTGAGCGGCGTCCACTGCCGGGGATGATGCTGCACATCGATGGCAGCGAACACCATTGGTTTCAGGATGAGCGTAAGCCCGACCTGATCGTGATCCTGGATGACGCCACCAGCGATATCTACTACGCACAACTGGCGCCGGAGATCGACCTTCACGGTGATGGCCGGCTGCGGGCAGTGATCGAACAGAAGGGGCTGTTTTGTTCGCTCTATTCCGACCGCGGAGCCCATTTCTGGCTGACGCCGAAGAGCGGCGGCAAGGTCGATTATGACCGTCCCACCCAGGTGGGCCGCGCCATGAAGGAGTTGGGAGTGCAGATCATTCCGTCCTACTCTCCGCAGGCGCGGGGACGATCGGAACGCAGCTTCTCCACCTGGCAGGGGCGACTGCCGCAGGAGCTGCGGCTGCGCGGAATCCGCACCCTGGAAGCGGCCAACAAGTTTCTAAATGAGCAATACATCGCCGAGTTCAACCGGCGTTTTACCGTTCCCGCAGCCGGCGCGGCACGGCATTCCTACCCTGCCGGCACAGGAACCTGGAGATGGTTTTTACGCGCGCTACGAGCGCACCGTTGATCGGGACAACACCGTGCGCTTTAACAACCTGGTGATGCAGCTCGAACGCGCTCACTGGCGCGATACCCTGGCTGGTTGCAAGGCCATCATCCATCAGCACCTGGACCTGACGCTGACCCTCATGATCGCGGGGCATCGGATCGGGCACTACAGCGCGGAAGGAAAGCTCCTGACGCCGCTGAGCAAAAAACAAATCAAGGCCGTGGAAAAGACGTTGAGAGGAAAAGTTCCTTTCCCTCTCAACTTGCAAATCCCGCACACTACGCGGATTCGCACTTTCTCACCGCCTCTACGGCTACTAATTTATGAAACCGGACATTTCACTTGCTACCAAAAGCGGACATTTCTACTTGCTAACGACACGCCTGTTAAGTCGTTCAACCGTTGTTTTAGGCGGAAGCATTTCAGATCCATCAGACATTGCCGCATCGAGAAAGCTCACGAAGACTCCTATCAAAATTTGGGATTTGATCAAACATCCTACAGGAAACAACCGAAGATGGATGTGATCAGCGTTTGACCCTGGGATAGGGATAGATCACTTCGTCCCTACAAACTTGTACGGAAACTGTCCGTGATGTCGCAGAGGTCTTTCAAGAACTTCGCTATGAATGCCGTTGAGCCATCGCGGGAATAAGTGCGATGCTTGCTGATGCTCACTTGTGCAATCGAGAGCGCAAATCGAAATTGGATTCCGTCAGGTCGAAAATGTCCGAGGAGATTGGCGGTCTCCGATCTGTATTTTGGACGGAGGACGAAAGGTTCAGGATGGCGAAGAACTTCTCTCAGAAAAAAAGGCGCATCGCCCGGAATGGGCAATGCGCCGTTGATCTAACTAAAAGAAGTCGAGCGATAGAAAGCTACGCGGCTTCTTCGCCGCTTTTCTCTTCTTCTTTCTTGCTTTCTTCTAGCTGCTTTTCGAGTTCGGCGCGCTTCTTTGCCTTGATGTCGGCGCGCTTCTGACGCTTCTCGTCGAGCTGCTTTTCTGCGCCCAGGAGCTCGATGAACGCCTTTTCGGCGCCGTCGCCCTTCTGGAAGCCGGTGCGGACGATACGCAGATAGCCGCCCTGGCGATCGCCGTAGCGGGGAGCCACGGTGTCGAAAAGGCGCTTCACAGCGTCGTCTGTCCGGAGAAAGCTGAGAGCCTGGCGCCGCGCATGCACGTCGCCCTTCTTGCCCAGCGTGATCATTTTTTCCACGTGCGGACGGACAGCCTTGGCCTTGGCCACGGTGGTCTCCACGCGGTCCTCGATAATGACGGACGTGACCAGGTTGCGCAGCAGCGCATAGCGATGGCTGGTGTTGCGTCCGAGTTTGAATCCTGCATTGCGATGGCGCATGATGAAACTCCTCTTCTAGCTTCCAGCTTCATCCATTTCCTGCTTGTCGAAGGCCGTCAGTTCACCCGATGTTCTCGATAACTGACTACTGGCTAAAAGCTAGCAGCTTCTTTAAAAATTCTCTGTCTCTGTGGGCAGCTGGAGGTCAACGGAATCCAGCGGCTCATCCTCGTCGTCGAAATGGCTGTAACTTGCAGCCAGAGTCGTCGCCGGGGGAACGCTTGTCGGTCCGGGAACGGCGTTGCCGCTCTCGTCGATTTTCATACCAAGGGACAGGCCCATCTGCGCGAGAATTTCCTTGATCTCGTTCAGGCTCTTGCGGCCGAAGTTCTTGGTCTTCAGCATCTCGGCTTCGGTCTTCTGGACCAGTTCGCCGATGGTCTGAATATTTGCGTTCTTGAGGCAGTTGTAGCTGCGGACGGAAAGTTCCAGCTCTTCGACAGAGCGGTTCAGATTGTCATTGCGCAGCATGACGCGGCCTTCTTCGCTGCGCGATTCAGCTTCGATCTCTTCCTCGAAGTTGATGAAGATGTTCATGTGGTCTTTGAGCAGCTTGGCGGCGAGACCCACAGCGTCGGCGGGCAGAACCGCACCATTCGTCCACACCTCAAGGGTGAGCTTGTCATAGTCGGTGATCTGACCAAGACGAGCGGCGTCGACCAGGTAGTTCACGCGGCGCACGGGCGAGTGGACGGAATCCACCGGGATGAAGCCGAGGCCGAGATCGGCGTCGAAGTTCTTGTCGGCAGAGATGTATCCGCGACCACGCTTCAGGCGCATCTCCATCTCGAGCCGGCCGCCCTCGGAGACGGTGGCGATGTATACGTTCTTGTCCAGAATCTCCACGTCGCCATCGGCTTCGATCATGCCGCTGGTGACGACGCCGGGCTGGTCGGCGCGCAGGTACAGCGCCTTGGGACCGTCGCCCGCAAGCTTGAAGGGAATCTGTTTGAGATTCAGGATGATGTCGGTCGCGTCTTCCACAACACCGGCGATCGACTGGAACTCGTGCAGCACGCCCTCGATGCGAACCGCGGTAACTGCAGCGCCCTCGATGGAGCTAAGCAGCGTGCGGCGCAGGGCATTGCCGATGGTTGTGCCAAATCCGCGCTCGAAGGGCTGTGCGCTGAACTTGCCGTAGGTTTCGCTCAATGTCTCGGCATCAACTGCCAGACGCTTGGGTTTTTGAAATCCTCTCCAAAGCATATCGTTATCTCTTTTCCCGCACGGCAGGTACGTCGCGATGCATTTTGCGACGGCCGCGCAAGTTCTCCTTCAGTTTGAATTGCAGCTTTCAGCCATCAGCCATCAGCTTTCAGTTTATTCGGCAGCTCGAAGCTTCTTCGGGCCGCACGATGAACTGATAGCAGACAGCTGAAAGCTAGTAGCTGTTACTTCGAGTACAACTCGACGATCAGCTGTTCGTTGATCGGCAGGTTGACGTCCTTGCGTTTGGGCAGGCTGAGAATGCGCCCAGACATGTTTTCAAAATTCGCTTCAAGCCACACCGGCACCGGGTTCTGCGCAGCATACTGCGTGCCCTGCTCGATGATGATCTGCTTCTTGGCAGATTCCCGAACCGCGATCTCGTCGCCCACGTTCACCTGGAACGAAGGGATGTTCACCTTGCGGCCGTTGACGGAAACGTGGCCGTGACGAACGACCTGGCGGGCCTGACGGCGCGAAATTGCGAAGCCAAGGCGGAAGGCCACGTTGTCGAGACGGCGCTCGAGCTGCTGGATCAGCAGTTCGCCGGTAACACCTTGCGCGCGGTTGGCCTTCTCGTAGTACTCGCGGAACTGGCCTTCGAGGGTGAAGTACATACGCTTGGCCTTCTGCTTCTCGTGCAGCTGCAGGCCGTAGCCAACGATCTTCGCCTTGCGGTCTTTGCCGTGCTGGCCCGGGGGGAAGTTGCGCTTCTCAATCGGGCAACGGTCCGATGTACACTTGGTGCCCTTCAGAAAGAGCTTGGTGCCTTCGCGACGGCAAAGGCGGCATACTGCTCCGGTATAACGTGCCATTTCTTCTCCTGACTTCAGGTGTCGGCCGGTTTACGTGCGACGGTGCGCAGGTCGTCCCGGCCCGGTTAATAATTTGCAGTTCTTAGTTCGCAGTTCGTAGTTGGCGGCCGCATGATGCTACTGCGAACTTGAACTGAGAACTCGTGAACTGCCGCGTCCTAGACGCGGCGACGCTTCGGTGGGCGGCAACCGTTGTGCGGTACGGGCGTGACGTCGCGAATGGAGCGGACGTCGATGCCTGCTGCTGCGAGCGCACGGATGGCCGACTCGCGGCCCGATCCAGGACCGGCAACGCGCACATCCACTGCCCGAAGGCCGTGGTCGCGCGCCATCTGCGCGGCGTTCGAAGCGGCCTGCTGCGCCGCGAAGGGCGTGCCCTTGCGCGAACCGCGGAAGCCGAGCGAGCCCGAGCTCTTCCAGCTGATGGTATTGCCCATCTGGTCGGTGATCGTCACGATGGTGTTGTTGAACGAGGCCTGAATGTGCACAACGCCGTACGGCACATTTTTGCGCTCGCGTTTTTTGAACTTCTTGTTTTTGCCTGCCTTGCCGGCTCCGGCCTTTTGCTCTGGTTTCGCCATTAGGTCTTCGCCGTCGCTTTCTTCTTGCCGGCAATGGTGCCCTTACGAGGCCCTTTGCGGGTGCGAGCGTTGGTGTGGGTGCGCTGTCCGCGAACCGGCAAGGAACGGCGATGCCGGTTGCCGCGATAGCTCTGAATGTCGATGAGGCGCTTGATGTGCATCTGGACGTCTTTGCGGAGATCGCCTTCGACGTCACCCTCGTCCTCAATCACCTGGCGGATGCGGTTTACCTCTTCTTCGCCGAGATCCTGAACCTTTTTGAAGGCGTCAACATTTGCCTTCTCCAGGATCTTGAGCGAGCGAGGATTGCCGATGCCGTAGATGTACGTGAGCGCGATCCGGGCCTGCTTGTTGCGGGGCAGATCGACGCCAGCAATACGTGCCATTCTGAATCCTTTTCAGAGATCGGGCGGCAGAGATTTAGAGATCAATTTTCGTACGCTTTGCTGATCTCCGGTCTCTGTTTTCTTCTCTCTTTCGCTATGTGCCTCCGGCCTAGCGCCGGCTCGCACGGGTTATCGCGGTTGTACTCCGGGGTTCATCGCAAGCCTTGACTCAAGCTAACTAGCCCCTGGGAAGTTGGCAGTTCAAGTTCTTAGTTCACAGTTACGGACTTGCAAGTGACTCTGGCTTTGAACGACGAACTTCCCGTGGAGTTTCCGCTTCCTGCCAGACTCAAATTAGCCCTGGCGCTGCTTATGCTTTGCGTTTTCGCAGATCACACGAACCACCCCGCGGCGGTTGATGACCTTGCACTTGGAACAAATCTTCTTTACTGATGCACGGACCTTCATTGCCCTGCTGCCCTTCTCCGCGCATCTGCTGACAACGCGGGTAAAAATCCAGTTCGGAGTTCTTAGTTCGCAGTTCCCAGTTGGCCTTTCCGCAGCACAGACTGCCGACTGCGAACCGAGACTTTGAACTCATTTGTAGCGGTACACAATTCGCCCACGGTTCAGGTCGTACGGACTTAGCTCAACGGCTACGCGGTCACCCGGCAAGATCCGGATGAAGTTCTTTCGCATCCTGCCCGAAACGTGCGCCAGCACTTCGTGGTTGGTCTCGAGCTTCACCTTGAACATGGCGTTGGGCAAGGTCTCAACGACCGTTGCCATGACCTCAATCGCGTCTTCCTTCGACAAACTGTATCCACTTCTGAACGCTCGCGCGTCCCTGCGTTTGGGACTGAGTTTCTAATTTTCTACTCAGTCAGAACCTTTGCCCCGGTGTCGGTAACCGCCACCGTGTGCTCAAAATGAGCACTCATGCTTCCGTCGTTGGTCACCGCCGTCCAGCCGTCGCGAAGAACGCGCACGTCCGGCTTGCCGGCGTTCACCATGGGCTCGATGGCAATCACCATCCCGGATTTCAATCTCATGCCTGAACCCGCCTCGCCGAAATTCGGCACCTGCGGATCCTCGTGCATGTGGCTGCCGATCCCATGGCCCACAAAATCCCGTACCACCGAGAATCCCTCGGCTTCGACCACCTTTTGAACCGCGGCGCCGATGTCGCCCAGCGTCGCCCCCGGCTTGACCACGGAAATGCCGGCGTAGAGGGACTTCTCCGTCGCGGCCAGCAGTCGTGCTGTATCGGGCGCGATTTTTTCGCCCACCGGAACGGTGATGGCAGCGTCACCGTAATAGCCATCCACTATCGCTCCGCAGTCTACCGAAACAATGTCACCTTCTTTGAGGACTCGCTTCTTCGATGGAATGCCGTGCACAACCTCACTGTTGACAGAGGTGCAAAGAACACATGGGAAACCGTGATATCCCTTGAAGGCCGCCTTGGCGCCTAATTCTTCAATCCGAGCCTCGGCCACCTTCTCAAGATCCAGAGTAGTCGCGCCCGGCTTCACATGGCCGCGCACCAGCTCCAGCACCTCGCGGACAACTTTGCCCGCGCGGCGCATCTTCTCGATCTCCTGTGACGACTTCAGTACGACAGCCAAGACTAGTTCTCAGTTCTCAGTTGTCCGTTCCCAGTTTCTTCGCTGATCAGCCCGCGAACCTGCGAGACTGACGAACAAAAGACTGAAAACCGATAACTGGTTTTCTAACGCACAAAATCCCGTTCGCGCGCTGCGCTATTGGCGCAGCCGCTCAACGGCGGCAGCAATTCCAGCCGCAACTGCGGCAATGGGCCCATCCCCGCTTACTTCTGCGAATCTACCCAGCTCGCGGTAGTGCTCAATGACGGGCGCAGTCTGGGCAGCATAAGCGCGCATGCGCTCCGCAAATGCCTTTTCCGTGTCGTCGGCTCGCTGGGTCAGCGCAGCCCCTTCTACATCACAGAAACCAGCCCTTTGAGGAGGCTTCGAATAGATGTTGTAGATGGTCTGGCAGACGGGGCAATTTCTGCGCCCCGTGATACGGCGCAGTAACTGATTATAATCCACTTGAATGCTGACGGCAACCAGTGGAAGACTCTGCACCGGGTCACTGCATTCCGTCGTTGCCAGACGACCATCCAGCCAGTGAGCCTGGGCGAGTGTTCGCGGGAACCCATCCAGAATGTAGCCTTTAGCAGTATCCGGCTGCTGAAGCCTAACGGCTACCATCTCGTTCACGAGGGAATCGGGAACCAGTTCTCCCCGGTGCATGATCTCCTTGGCGGTTTTGCCGAGGGGCGTGCCCTGGGCAACATTCGCGCGAAGCAGATCGCCGGTGGAGATCTGAGGAATGCCCCAAAGCTGCACCAATTCCTTGGCTTGGGTTCCCTTGCCCACGCCCGGTGCACCCAACAGGAGAATCGGTCCCGGAGCGATCATCCTTGCCGACCTTCGTTCTCCTTCTATTGCGTTCCCAACTCTTGCACTTTCAACAGTTGCAGATGATGACATTTACCAGGTTTTCCTTCCGCGTATACGACCGGAACGCGGGGAAAAGCCGTCATAATGGCGCATGATCAGCTGCGATTCGATCTGGTTGACAGTGTCCATAGCGACACCCACTACGATCAGCAGCGAGGTGCCGCCAAAGTAGAAATTGACCCCCAAACCGTGTGTAACCCAGGTAGGCAGATTCTCAAATAACCCGCCAACCAGCCAAAGCTGGTCGAAACGAATACCCGAAATCATAAATGTGGGCACCATCTGAATAAGAATCAGGTAGATAGCGCCGACAAGCGTAATACGGGTAAGAATGTCGTTGATGAAGTCCGACGTGCGCTTACCGGGCCGAATACCGGGGATGAACGAGCCCGACTTGCGGAAGTTGTCGGCGATGTCGTCCGGCTTCATTACGATCGAGACATAGAAATAGGCGAAGAACACGATGGCCAGCGCATTGAGCAGCACATACCAAGGGTAGCCCGGAGAAAGTGCGCGGAGGATTGGCTGGAAGAATCGGTTGTTCTGGACCCACTCCACCTGCCCGAAGAGCAACGGCGCCGAGAGGATGGAACTCGCGAAGATGATGGGCATCACGCCGCCCGAGTTCACCTTCAGAGGAAGATGGCTCGACGAGCCGCCCATCATGCGGCGGCCGACAATGCGGCGCGCACTCTGGATGGGGATGCGCCGCTCCGAGCGTTCCACGAACACAATGAATGCCACCACCGCGACCATGCCGGCAACGATCAACAGAATCGCGAAGATGGTGAGAGATCCCCATGCGCTGGTCTGAACCTTATTGATCAGGTCGGCGATACCGCGAGGGAGGCCCGCGATGATACCGGCAAAGATCAAAAGGCTCATGCCGTTTCCGATGCCGCGATCGGTGATCTGCTCGCCGAGCCACATGATGAAGCCCGACCCTGTCGTCAGGGTCAGCACGGTCATGAGGCTGAAGCCGATTCCCGGATGCAGAACGAGGCCTTGCTTGGTGAGAATGGCAGCAATGCCGATCGATTGTAGAGCTGCCAGGACGACCGTCATATAACGGGTCCACTGGGTGATCTTCCGGCGACCGAGTTCGCCTTCTTTCTGGATGCGGGCCAGCGGTTCATACACCACGGTCAGCAACTGAAAGATGATCGAGGCAGTGATGTACGGCATGATTCCCAGCGCGAAGATCGTCATTCTGCGCAGGTTGCCGCCGCCGAAGAGGTCCATCAGCCCAAGAGCCGACCCGCTCTGCGAATTGAAGATCCTCTCCAATTGCAGGGTATCGATGCCCGGCGTCGGGATAAACGCACCCAGACGGTAGACGGCGAGAATGCCGAGTGTGAACAGGACCCGCTTGCGCAGGTCAGGAATCCGGAAGATGTTGGAAAACTTCTCAAGCATGTTTGCTTTTCCGCTTCAGGCGAGATCGCCGCGTATCGTGCCAAATCCAGTGTATGCGCGCCGGTCGCCGGATGTCGCTTATGATTCGCCGGATTCCATCTGTCTTCGATCTTGGCAGCCTGGAACCAGCCCGGCGGTGTTCCCCGACACACTCGTGTTCCCTTTTATCGGGTGTGCCCCGAGTCTGAATCAGCCAGACCCGAGGTCGGAACCTACGCTGCTGCCGGCGCTCCTGCCACAATGGCCTTGCCACCGGCCTTCTCGATCTTCTCGACGGCCGATTTCGAAAACTTGTGCGCGTGCACCGTAATGGCAGCCTTTAGGTCGCCGGAGCCCAGCACCTTGATCAATGCCTTCTTGCTCGAGACCAGCCCCAGTTTCTTGTAGTCATCCAGGCCGATTTCCTTGACGGAGAGATCGGCGAGGCGGTCCAAATTCACGACCGAGTACTCGGTGCGGAAGATGTTGTTGAAGCCGCGCTTCGGCAGCCGGCGGTGGAGCGGCATCTGGCCGCCTTCAAAACCACGCATCAGGCTGAAGCCCGAACGCGAACCCTGGCCTTTGTGCCCGCGGGTTGAGGTCTTGCCCATGCCGGATCCCATGCCCCGGCCCACGCGCTTGCGCCCGGTATTGGCATTCCGCGGCGCGCGCAAATTCGAAAGATTCTTTGCCATGATTTCCTCGCTCCATAACGCCGCCGGAAGCAGGTTCCAGCGACTCGCGTTTGATAAGACAGTTCGAAGCTTGAAGTTCTTAGTTCACAGTTGATCGGTCAGACTAAGAACCACGAACTGTGAACTGCAAATGGAGTTCTGGAGAACTAGTTCTCCAGAATCCTTACCAGGTGCGGCACTGTCTTGACCATGCCGCGCACTGACTCGTTGTCCACCCGCTCCACGATCTGATTGAGGCGCGTGAATCCCAGCCCCTTGATCACCAGCTTGTGCTTCACTGGTGTGGAGATGGCCGAGCGGTAGTACTGAATGCGGATCTTTTTCTGTTCGGCCATGATTAAAGCTCCTCAACCAGCTTGCCGCGCGCGCTGGCTACGTCACTTTTGTCGCGCAACTGCACAAGCGCATCGAATGTCGCCTTGATAACGTTGTGGGGATTCGCGGTTCCCAGGCTCTTGGTCAGCACGTTCTGCACGCCGGCCGAGGTCATCACCGCGCGCACAGCGCCGCCTGCGATCACGCCGGTTCCTTCAGGAGCGGGCTTGAGGAGGACCTGCCCGGACCCAAAGCGGCCGAGCACCTGGTGCGGAATTGTGGTATCGGTGAGGTTCACCTTGACCAGGTTTTTCTTGGCCGACTCGATCCCCTTGCGAATTGCCTGGGGGACTTCCTTGGCCTTGCCCGATCCGTAGCCGACCACTCCCGAAGCGGCATCACCCACCACAACCAGTGCGGCAAACGACATATTTTTGCCGCCCTTCACAACCTTGGTCACGCGGTTGATCGAAACCACCTGATCTTTCAGGTTGTACTGGTTGGCATCGAGTTTCTTTGTCAAATTCATGATTGCTCTCTTGTCCGTCAGTTATCAGTTTTCAGTCTTCAGTTTTCAGAACTCAGACAAACCCGGAACGATCCCACTGGTCTCTGAACACCGAGAACTGACAACTGCGATTAAAACTCCAACCCCGCTTCGCGCGCAGCATCGGCCAAGGCCTTGATGCGGCCGTGATACAGAAATCCACCGCGGTCGAAGACTACCTTCTTGACGCCCTTCTCTTTCGCCTTCTCCGCGATTGCCTTGCCAATCTCTTTGGCTGCGGAAACATTGCCACCGCTCTTGAGCTTGAGCTGCAGGCTCGAGGCTGCCGCGATGGTCTCGCCCTTTTGGTCGTCGATGACCTGCGCGTAGATGTGGTTCAACGAGCGAAACACGTTCAGGCGGGGACGATCCGTGGTGCCCGACAGCTTTTCGCGGATGCGCGAATGGATCCGCTTCCGGATTTCGTTTCTCTGGGTCTGCGTAATCATCTTTGTCTCTTTCCTATCAGCGGAGCCGCCTCACGGCTCCGTTCGGGTTGAAAACCAGTTCTTAGTTCTTAGTTCGAAGTTCTTAGTTCGAAGTTTTAATGCCAGCCGAAGCAAATCACTAACTGCGACCTCCGAGCTTACTTGGCTCCAGTCTTGCCGGCCTTCTTCTTCAGGCGCTCATTGCTATAGCGGACACCCTTGTTCTTGTACGGATCCGGCTTACGCAGCGAGCGCATATCCGCGGCAACCTGGCCGACCTTCTGTCGGTCGATTCCGGTGACCGTCAGGTGCGTCTGCTTCGGATCGATCGCGACCTCGACACCAGTGGGAAGCGGAAACTCGATCGGATGCGAGTAGCCCAGGGTGAACACCACGGTGCCCTTGCCCTTCAGTTCCGCGCGGTAGCCGATGCCGACGATGTCCAGTTCCTTTGTCCAGCCCTTGGTCACGCCCTCAACGGCATTGAATACCAGGGCACGGGTCAGTCCATGAACAGCAGCCTTGTCGTCACCTGAGCGATTCACATGCAGAGTGCCGTCCTTGGTCTCGAGAGTGACGCCTTCAGCAATCAGCGCGGACACCTTGCCCTTTGGCCCTTCGACGAGGACCGTGTTGCCATCGACCTTATACTTCACTCCCGCCGGCAGCGGGATCGGCTTTTTTCCAATACGCGACATCGAAATTCAATCCTTTATTGGCTTGCGAGTCCCGAAAAAACAGTTGTCAGCGATCCGCTTTCAGTGATCAGTTCCAACGTCTTTTCGTTCCACTGCAGCCAGCCGGGCTTCAGCCCGGCAGTTCGTAGTTCATAGTTGGTAGTTCACAGTTGCTATTTCCGAGCAGAGAACTGTGAACTATGAACTGTGAACCGGTCTGGTTTACCAGACCTCGCAGAGCAGTTCGCCGCCTACGCCTTCGCGGCGCGCCTGGCGGCCCGTCATCACACCCCTGGGTGTGGTCATGATCGAAATGCCAAGCCCACCCTGAACACGCTTGATCTCATCGCGGCCGATGTACACGCGGCAGCCGGGACGCGAGATGCGCGCCAAATCGCGAATGGCCGACTCGCTTCCGCCGTACTTGAGGTACACGCGGAGAATCGGCTTGCCATCCTCTTCCTGCGTCTTGTAGTTCGAAATGTAGCCCTCTTCCTTGAGAATGCGGGCGATCTCGGTCTTCAGCTTCGAAGCCGGCACATCCAGCTTCTGATGACGCGCCCGGATCGCGTTCCGGATCCGCGCCAGAAAATCTGCTACTGGGTCACTCAGACTCATTCCTTCTCCTTCATTCCCCGTTCGTCCGCCGCGGCGGAAACCAGCGGGAATGTGTGGGGCTTGCGCCCCAAGTTCTAAGTTCACAGTTCGTAGTTCTTAGTTGGCAATACTGACTGCGAACTCTGAACTCTAACTGCGGACTGTCTTTCTACCAGCTCGACTTGACGACGCCGGGGATCTCTCCCTTAAGCGCCAGCGCCCGGAAACATAAGCGGCAGATGCCGAACTTCCGCAGGTACCCACGCGGCCGTCCGCATAGCTTGCACCGGTTGTGTTTGCGGGAGCTGAACTTCGGCTTCCGCGCGTCCTTCACTCTCTTTGCAGTGGTTGCCATAAACCCTCAGTAGTTCACAGTTCTGAGTTCTTAGTTCTCTGTTCTTACGTCTCCTCAGCTCTCAAGCTGTGAACCTGAACTTCGAACTACGAACTGTTGTTACGCTCCCTGCCGGAACGGCATGCCGAAGGCTTTCAACAGCGCGCGCGCCGAGTTGTCGTCCTTCGCCGTGGTCACGATGGTGATGTTCATGCCCTTCAGCTTCTCCACCTTCGAGTAATCAATCTCAGGGAAGATCAGCTGGTCGCGCAGTCCGAGCGTATAGTTGCCGCGCCCGTCAAAACTCTTGGTGGAAACTCCGCGGAAGTCACGCACGCGGGGCAGGGCTGTCGAAATCAGTCGATCGAGAAACTCGTATGCTTTGTCGCGACGCAGGGTCACCATCGCGCCGATCGACATGCCTTCGCGCACCTTGAAGGCCGCAATCGACTTCTTCGACTTGGTGGTAACCGGCTTCTGCCCGGCGATCTGCGTCAGATCGTTTACCAAGGGATCCAGAAGCTTGTTGTTTTGCGTGGCCTCGCCCAGACCCATGTTGATTACGATCTTCTCCAGCCTGGGAACCGCCATCGCGTTCTCGATGCCGAGCTCCTTCTTCAGGCTCTGCTTGATTTCCTTGTTGTACTTCTCTCTCAGCCTTGCTGCCATTTCTTTACTCTCTTTCTTCCGCTCTCGGAGTGGTCCTCGCGACCGTATACCGTTTCGGAAGGACTTGCCGTCCAGGCAATGGCGCTTCGCGCCCTTTCTGATTCGGCTTTCAACTGCAATCAGTCCTCAGGAATTTGTTTTAAGGCAAATGACTGAACACTGACGACTGATATCTGACAACTGTCCTTCTACTTCTTCGTGGGCAATTCCGACCCACACTTCTTGCAGATACGGATCCGAGTGGTGCCCTCGGTCTTGTATCCCACCTTAGCCACCCCATCATTGGGGCAAACCAGGGCCACGTTGGACACATTGATCGGCGACTCGTGCTCCGCAATGCCGCCTTTCGTGCGCTGCCTGCTCGTCTTGCTCGAGATGGTCTTCTTCACTACCCGGACGTGCTCAACGAGCACGGTACCCTTATCCGGGAAAACGCGCAGGACTCGCTGCACTTTGCCGCGGTCCGTCCCGGTGAGGATCTTCACCATATCATTGCGATGAATATTCAAACTTGGCATCTGCTTCTCCGAAACAGTTCTTAATTCAGAGTTCTTAGTTCACAGTTCTTAGTTCTCAGTTCGAGGGCCGCAGTTCAGAGGAGTTTCACCCACTGTGAACCACGAACTTATGAACTGCGAACTCCTAGACCACTTCGGGTGCTAAGGACACGATCTTCAAAAACTTCTTTTCGCGCAGCTCGCGAGCGACGGGACCGAACACGCGGGTTCCCACCGGCTCATGCGCATCGTCAATGACCACCGCCGCATTCTCATCGAAGCGGATATACGTTCCGTCACGACGGCGATGCTCCTTGCGGGTGCGGACGATAACCGCCTTCACCACTTTGCCCTTCTTGATGGTGCCGTCGGGCGAAGCCTCTTTCACTGCGGCGGTCACGACATCGCCAAGACCCGCGATCTTGCCCAGTCCACCACCGAGCGGCAGAATCACCTGCAGCTTGCGCGCGCCGGAGTTATCGGCTACGGCGAGCATGGTTCTCATTTGCACAGCCATGGATTCTTCTCCTCAGAACCGGTCCGCCTACTTGGCGGTATCTGTCTCGGCGGTTGTTCCAGCCGTGTCTTCAATCTGTGCCAGCGACGAGCGCCGCACAATCTCTTCCAATGACCACCGCTTGAGCTTGCTTAGCGGCCGCGTCTCGCGGATCCGCACCACATCTCCGAGCCGTGCCGAGTTCTGCTCATCGTGCGCGTAGAACTTCTTGGAGCTCTTCACGATTCGCTTGTACTTCCGATGAGCCTTGCGCATCTCGACCTCGACCACGATGGTCTTCTGCATCTTGGTCGAAACCACGTTGCCCACCTTCTCATTGCGCCGGGTCGCCGGTGCCTGCTTCTCTGTTGTCGCCGTTCCCGCCATTTATTTACCGGCTCCCTTCTCTGCGCTAGCCTTTGCGCTCTTTTTCGCGCGCGGCTTAGACGCTGCCGATTTCGCCGCTTTCTTCACGGTCTTCTTCGCATCGGGCGCGGGAAGCGTCGAAACCAGTTCGTGCTTGGCGCCGCGAACACCGAGTTCCCGCTCGCGCGCAACCGTCTTAATCTGTGCAATCTCTTTGCGCAGTTCGCGGAGCTTCTTGACTCCATCGTGCTGCCCCATCGAGACCTGAAAGCGAAGTCGGAACAGCTGCTCGGCAGAGGTCTTATCCTGGTGCAGCAGTTCGTCGTCGCTCAAGCTACGAATCTTTGCGAGTTCCATCTCGTAATCTCCAGCGCCGCCAAATCCTCACGGAATCGGCCGCGCGACTTCCTCAACTCTCGGCTACTCCGCGGCCTTTTCGGCCACCGCTGCCTTTTCCATACCCGGTCGCTGCACAAACTTGGTCTTCAGCGGCAGCTTGTGCGAAGCCAGACGCATGGCCTCCTGTGCGATCTCGGGCGTTACGCCCTCCATCTCGAAGAGGATCTTGCCTGGGCGTACCACGGCTACCCAGTGGTCCAGAGCGCCTTTGCCGGAACCCATTCGGACTTCGGCAGGCTTCTTGGTGATCGGCTTGTCGGGAAACAGCCGCAGCCAGATTTTACCGCCACGCTTGATGAAGCGCGTCATTGCAATACGGCTGGCTTCGATCTGCCGGTCCGTAATATAGCCGCACTCCATGACCTTCAAACCGTATTCGCCAAAAGACAGCGAAGATCCACGCCAGGCCTTGCCCCTGCGCTTGCCCTTCTGCTGCTTGCGATACTTCACCTTCTTTGGCATCAACATAACGAAATCCTCTAAAACAGTTCACAGTTCTGAGTTCGTAGTTCCCAGTTCTCGTGTTTCGACAGTGCATCGCGACTGTGAACCAGGAACTGTGAACTATGAACCGCCTTAAAACACTCCCGTACCAGCCGCCGCGGGCTGCTGACGACGCTTCTGCTCGTAGATGTCGCCGCGGTAGATCCACGTCTTCACACCGATAACGCCGTAGGTGGTCTGCGCTTCGCTGAAGCCGTAGTCGATATCCGCGCGCAGCGTGTGCAGCGGCAACCGCCCCTGCAGATACCACTCCGAACGCGCGATTTCGTTGCCGTTCAAGCGCCCGGAAACGCGTACCTTGATTCCCTTGCAGCCGAAACGCAGCGCCGAGTCGACGCTCTTGCGCATCGCCCGGCGAAAGCTTACGCGCTTTTCCAACTGCAAAGCGATGTTTTCCGACACCAACTGCGCGTCAAGCTCCGGCTTGTTCACCTCGATAATGTCGATGAACACCTCGCGGTTGGTGCGCTTGCCAAGCTCGGTCTTGAGCTTCTCGATCTCAGCACCCTTGCGTCCGATCACGATGCCCGGACGAGCGGTACGAATCAGGAAGCGCAGCTTGTTGCCGGGCCGCTCGATTTCCACCGAGCTGACACCCGCAGCCTTCAGCTTTTCGCGCAGCTCAGCCTTGAGCTTCACGTCTTCTACCAGGAGCTTGTCATAGTCGCGCTCAGAGAACCAGCGCGAGCGCCATGGCTTGTTAACTCCCAGCCGGAATCCATAAGGGTGGACTTTCTGTCCCATGCTATTTTCCTCAAACTCCAGGCCTACTTGGCGGCCTTTTTCTTTGCCACCGGCTTCTTGGCCGGCGCCTTCTTCGCTGTCTTCGTTGCTGTCTTCTTGGCCGGCTTCGCCGCGGTGACCGGCTCTTCAGCCTTGGTCACCAGGCTCGAGCCGCCGTTGCGCTCTGCCACCGACACGACAATGTGCGTCAGCCTGCGCTGGTAGCGATAGGCACGCCCCATCGGGGCCGGCCGAATCCTCTTCATGCGCGGACCATCGTTCGCCAGGGCCTGTTTTACGTACAGGTTGTCGACATCGAGATCGATGCCCTGCTCGCCCGACACATACTTGGCATTGTCCACTGCCGAGGTCAGCAGCTTGTGAATCACCGGAGCAATGCGCTTCTTGGTGAATTGCGCCGTCTCAAGCGCTTCCTGAACTCCGCGGCCCTTGATCAGGTCCAGCACCAGCCGCGCCTTCTGCGGCGATACGCGCTGAAACTTCGCTTCGGCCCGGTATTCCTTTGTCTCGACTGCCATTGGTCTCTTCCTCGTCGCCAGCTGCCAGCTCCTAGCCGCCAGCTTCCAGCCTTTTTCGCTCCACCCGGAGCTGCATTCATCTGCATCGCCCAGCTAGTAGCCAGAAGCTAGTAGCTGATGGCTTTTCCTACTTGCCTGCCGGCTTGGCCGAAGCCTCTGCCGCCTTGCTGCCGCCGGTGTGCCCCTTGAACGTGCGCGTCGGAGCAAACTCGCCCAGCTTGTGTCCCACCATGTTCTCGGTCACGTAGACCGGAACGAACTTTTTGCCGTTGTGCACCGCGATCGTGTGCCCGACAAACTCGGGGAAGATCGTCGAACGCCGCGACCAGGTCTTCACGACCTTCTTGTCGTTAGCCGCGTTCAGCACCTCGATCTTCGTCGTCAGGTGCGCATCTACAAACGGGCCTTTTTTCGTCGAACGTGCCATATACCCTCAGCTCCTCTACTTCGCCCGGCGGCTGACGATGAATGCATCGGTCCGCTTGTTGTTGCGTGTCTTGTATCCGCGTGTAGGCTGGCCCCACGGAGTCACAGGGTGACGTCCGCCTGAGGTCTTTCCCTCACCGCCGCCGTGCGGGTGATCGACAGGGTTCATCGTGACGCCGCGGTTTGTCGGACGGATGCCCATCCAGCGCTTGCGTCCCGCTTTGCCGATCGAAATATTCTCGTGATCGGTGTTGCCCACCTGGCCAACCGTCGCGAGGCACTCGACGAGTACTTTGCGGGTTTCGCCGGAAGGCAGTTTCAGAAGCGCGTAATCGCCTTCCTTCGCCACAAGCTGCGCCTGCGCACCGGCCGAACGCGCCATCTGCGCGCCTTTTCCCGGCCGAAGCTCGATCGCATGCACGGTGGTACCGGCAGGAATGTTCTTCAGCGGAAGCGCATTGCCAACCAGGATGTCCGAATCCGGTCCCGAACTTACCGTCGCGCCAACCTTCAGACCCACAGGCTGCAGGATGTAACGCTTCTCTCCGTCGGCATAGTGCACCAGTGCGATGCGCGCCGAACGGTTGGGATCGTATTCAATCGTCGCCACCTTGCCCGGAACACCGAACTTGTCGCGCTTGAAGTCGATCAGCCGGATCTTCTGCTTGTGGCCGCCGCCCTGATGCCGCATCGTGAGGTCGCCCTGATTGCGGCGTCCACCGGTCCGCTTGCGGGTCGTCAGCAGCGGCTTGTGCGGCTTGTTCGTCGTCAGGTCGTCGTTGACCAGCGATGTTTGAAAGCGCAACGTCGGCGTGATCGGTCTGTATGTCTTGATAGCCATCGTCTTTTCCTACTCAGTTCGCATTTCTTTGTTCGCGGTTCTCAGTTTCCTGATGCTCAAAGCTGCCTTAAACTGCGAACTCTGAACTGCGAACTTTGAACTCGTCTTTACAGGTTGCTCACATACTCCGGCAGCTTCTCGCCGGCCTTTAACCGGACGTAAGCCTTCTTCCAGTCGGGGCGGTAGCCTGCATATTTTCCGCGGCGACGCTCTTTGCCTGCCACGTTCGCAGTGCGAACCGCGGCCACTTTCACCTTGAAGAGCGCCTCAACTGCCTGCTTCACTTCCGTCTTGGTTGCCTCGGGCGTCACGTCGAATACCAGCGTGCCCTCGGTTTCTTTCACGCCCAGACCTTTTTCCGTGATCAGAGGCTTGCGAATCACTGTGTAGATACTCGGCATTACGCGGCCTCCGTCTGCGCAGCGCGCTTCGAAATGCTCTTGGTCAGAGAGTCGGTCAGCTGCTCGATCGCGGACTTCGAGAAGATCGCCCTGTCGTAGCGCAGCAGATCGTAGGGATGAACCTCGTTGTTGAGCACCAGCTCGACACCCTTCAAATTGCGCGCGCCCAGCATTAGCGACTGCGAAAGCGTCTTTCCGTTCTCGACAATCAGAGCCGTGCGATCGACCGAAAGCCTGTCGAGCGCCTGGCGATAGAGCTTGGTCTTGCCTTCCTTCAGCTCCAGCGAATCCACAACCGTCAACTTGCCGTCAGCCAGCTTCGAAGCCAGCGCCGAGCGCAGCGCGCCAAGCAGCTTCTTACGGGGAAAGGCATAGTCGTAGCTGCGCGGCTTGGGCCCGTGCACCGTGTGTCCATGGCGCCACAGGGCGGAACGCACCGAGCCGATACGGGCGCGGCCTGTGCCCTTCTGCTTCCACAACTTCTTGCCGGAACCGGCGACTTCGCTGCGGCTCTTGGTCTTGTGCGTGCCCTGGCGCAGCGATGCACGATAGTGCTTCACCGCTTCCCACAGCAGCGCTTCGTTGACCTGGCCATATATCGCATCGGCCAGTTCGAGCGAGCCCACCTTTTCGCCGTTCAGATTTACAACGTCTACGTTTGCCATCGTCTTCTTCTTCCGCCGAACCCGCGTTCGGCTTAAAACTCGTGCGCCGCAAGGCGCGATTACCTGGACGACCAGTCCTATTTGCGCTTGCCCTGAGCCTTCTTCGAAGCCTTGAGCGGGTCGACCGTGGTCGAGCCGGCAAATCCACGACGCTCGCGCGGGGGATTCTTGGCTTTCGAAATCATTACGTATCCATCACGCGCACCCGGGACCGCACCTTCAACCATCAGCAGGTTCTCTTCGAGATCGATACCGCGAATCCTCAGGTTGCGAACCGTGATCTGAGCATCGCCCATGTGTCCCGGCATTCTCTGCCCGGGAAACACACGCGACGGGAAGCTCGAGGCGCCGATCGAACCCTGTACCTGGAACATGTGTCCATGCGACTTGGGCCCGCCGCCAAAGTTATGCCGACGCACAACGCCGGCAAACCCGCGGCCCTTCGAGGTCCCGATCACATCCACAAACTTTGCGTCGGTGAAAATGTCCACGAGCACGCGATCACCAGCCTTGGTCTCGTCCTGTCCATCCTCGGCTGCTTCGACATCGACTTCCTTGATGAACTTGACCGGAGGAGCCTCGGTCTTCGCGAAGTGTCCCGCCTGCGGCTTGGTCACGTTCTTCGCCTTGATGAACTCAACCAGCCCGATCTGCGCCGCGTCGTACCCGTCGTTGGCCAGAGTCTTCAACTGAGTGATCACGCAGGGGCCGGCCTGCAGCACCGTAATCGGGTGCACATCGCCCTTTTCGTCGAAGACCTGCGTCATGCCGATCTTTTTTCCCAGAATCCCTGTGACTGCCATATCTTCCTCACCTCATCATGCAAAGCATTCAACTCTGCACTGCCGGAATTCAAACCAGTTCTTAGTTTTCAGTTCACAGTTCCCAGTTTCTTTCTGACGAACTGACAACCGATGACTGGCAACTTATTTTTCAAACGCCTTGATCTCGACGTCCACGCCGGCGGGCAGATCGAGCTTCATGAGCGCGTCTACCGTTTGCTGCGTCGGCTCGAGAATGTCGATCAGCCGCTTGTGCGTGCGAATTTCGAAAGCTTCGCGCGACTTCTTATCCACGTGCGGCGAACGAAGTACGCAGTATTTGTTCTTGATCGTCGGCAAGGGAATCGGACCAGCCACCGTTGCCCCGGTGCGCTTGGCCGTCTCCACGATCTCGCCGGTCGAGGTATCGAGCACGCGATAGTCGTATGCCTTTAACCGGATTCGTATTCTCTGTCCAACCATTGTCTTCCCTCAGTTCACAGTTCTTAGTTCGTAGCTCGCAGTTGATTGAACTGGGAACTACGAACTGTGAACTGGTTCCTCTTACTTGATAATTTCCGAAATCGCGCCTGCGCCTACCGTGCGTCCGCCTTCGCGGATTGCGAACCGCAGGCCCTTCTCCATGGCTACCGGTGTAATCAGTTCAATCACCAGTTCCACGTTGTCACCCGGCATCACCATCTCCGTGCCTTCAGGCAACTCCGCAACTCCCGTCACGTCCGTCGTGCGGAAGTAGAACTGCGGACGGTAGCCCTTGAAGAACGGCGTATGACGGCCGCCCTCTTCCTTGCTCAGCACGTATACGGTGCCCTTGAACTTGGTGTGAGGCGTGATCGATCCCGGCTTCGCCAGAACCATGCCGCGCTCCACGTCTTCCTTCGGAATGCCGCGCAGCAGGATGCCGGCGTTATCGCCCGCCAGGCCTTCGTCCAGCTGCTTCTTGAACATTTCAACGCCCGTGCAAACCGACTTGCGGGTCTCGCGGAAGCCAACGATCTCGACATCCTCGCCCACCTTCACCTTGCCGCGCTCGATACGACCCGTAACAACGGTGCCGCGTCCCGAGATCGAGAAGATGTCTTCGATCGGCATCAGGAAGGGCAGAGTCACGGCGCGCTCCGGCTGCGGAACGTACTTGTCCACCGCCTCCATCAGCTCGTCAATCTTCGACTTCCCACTGGGCTTCCCCGTTCAATGCGCCAAGAGCAGATCCGCGGATCACCGGAACATCATCGCCCGGGAACTGGTACTTCGACAGAAGTTCGCGAACTTCCATCTCCACCAGGTCGATCAGCTCGGCGTCTTCGACCGCATCGCACTTGTTGAGGAACACCACGATACAGGGAACGCCAACCTGGCGAGCCAGCAGAACGTGTTCCTTGGTCTGCGGCATCGGGCCGTCGGTAGCCGCTACGACGAGAATGGCGCCATCCATCTGCGCCGCGCCCGTGATCATGTTCTTGATGTAGTCGGCGTGACCGGGGCAGTCCACGTGCGCATAGTGCCGGTTCGGCGTCTCGTACTCCACGTGCGCCGTCGCGATCGTGATGCCGCGCTCCCGCTCTTCCGGGGCGTTGTCGATCGAGTCAAACGAACGGAACGCTATCTTCGGGTTGTGCTTCGACAATACCTTCGTGATCGCCGCCGTCAACGTCGTCTTGCCGTGATCAATGTGTCCAATCGTGCCCACGTTCACGTGCGGCTTCGAACGATCAAACTTTTCCTTCGCCATAAGAAATCCAAGTCCCTTTCAGTGGCTCGTACTACCTGTTGCAACCCCGGGGCGCCGGCGATCCGGCTCCAGCCCCAAAACCTAAGACAGTTCACAGTTCTCAGTTCTAAGTTCTCAGTTCATCTCGCGTTCGACCGGACTGACAACTGCAAACTGGCAACTGATAACTGCCTTCATCACTTCCCTTGCGCACGGCCGATGATCTCATCGGCGATCATGCGCGGCGCCTCTTCGTAGCGCGCAAACTGCATCGAGTACGACGCGCGGCCCTGTGTCGACGAACGAATGTCGTTCACGTAACCGAACATCTCCTTCAACGGAACAATCGCTTTGATCACCTGCGAACCCGCCGCGTGCTCCATACCTTCAATCCGGCCACGACGCGAGTTGATGTCGCCGATAATCACGCCCATGAACTCCTCGGGCACCGTGACTTCGACTGCCATCACCGGCTCCAGCAGAACCGGGCTTGCTTTCCGGGCTGCTTCCTTGAAGGCGATCGAACCGGCAAACTTGAATGCCATTTCGTTCGAGTCGACTTCGTGGTAGCTGCCGTCAAACAGCGTCACCTTGATATCGACCATGTGGAAGCCGGCCAGGATGCCAAGTTCCATTGCGCCCTGAATGCCCTGATCGATGGGCTTGATGTATTCCTTCGGAACCACGCCGCCCTTGATGTCGTTGATGAACTCGTAGCCCTTGCCAGGCTCGTTCGGCTCCACGCGCAGCTTGCAATGGCCGTAGTTGCCCGAACCGCCGGTCTGGCGAATGTACTTACCTTCCGCTTCAGCGTGCTTGCGAATCGTCTCGCGGAACGCGACCTTGGGCTCACCCACATTCGCTTCGACCTTATGCTCGCGCTTCATGCGGTCCACAAGAATCTCAAGGTGAAGCTCGCCCATGCCGCTGATGATCGTCTGGCCGGAATCCTCGTCGGTCCGCACCTTGAAAGTTGGATCCTCATCGGCAAGGCGCGAAAGCGCGATGCCCATCTTCTCCTGGTCAGCCTTGGTCTTCGGCTCGATTGCCACCGAAATAACAGGCTCAGGAAACGTGATGGCGCCGAGAGCTATCGCATGGTGCGGGTCGGATAGCGTGTCACCCGTCTTGAGGTCCTTTAATCCGACGCACGCGCAGATATCGCCGGCGTAGATCTCGGTGATGTCTTCGCGCTTGTTGGCATGCATCTTCACAAGGCGGCCCACACGCTCCGTCTTTCCGGTACGCGGATTCAGGATGGTGTCGCCTGTTTTCAGCGAACCCGAATAGATGCGAATGAACGACAGCTTGCCGAACGGATCGTTGATCAGCTTGAAGACCAGCGCCGAAAGCGGCTCGCCATCCTCAGCCTTGCGGATCAGCTTGTGATCCGGATGCGAAGGATCGATGCCTTCCACCGGAGGCTTGTCGAGCGGGCTGGGCAGGTAGTCGACGACCGCATCGAGCAGTGTCTGCACACCCTTGTTCTTGAACGCCGAACCGCAGATTACCGGGAAGACCTTCAGATCGATGGTCGCCTGGCGGATGCCCTTCTTCAGCTCTTCGATCGTCGGCGTTTCGCCCTCGAGGAATTTCTCAAGGAGAACGTCGTCCGTTTCCGCGATGACCTCGATGAGCTGCATCCGGAAGGCCTCGGCCTTCTTCAGCAAATCGGCCGGAATCTCTTCGATCGAATACTTGGCGCCCATTGTCTCGTCGTGCCACAGAACGGCCTTCATCTCGATGAGATCGACGACGCCCTTGAAATTGGCTTCCGCGCCGACGGGAATCTGCAGGGCTACGGGCCGCGCGCCAAGCCGCTTGCGGATGGTGTCGAGAACGTGCTCGAAATCAGCACCGTTCTTGTCCATCTTATTTACGAAGCAGATGCGCGGAACCTTGTACTTGTCGCCCTGCCGCCACACGGTCTCAGTCTGGGGCTGAACGCCGCTGACTGAATCGAACACGGCAACCGCGCCGTCGAGAACGCGCAGCGAGCGCTCCACTTCGGCGGTGAAGTCCACGTGGCCAGGCGTATCAATAATGTTGATGCGGATGTTCTGCCACATGCACGTCGTAGCGGCCGACGTGATGGTGATGCCGCGCTCCTGCTCCTGCTCCATGTAATCCATGGTGGCGGTGCCTTCATGCACTTCGCCGATGCGGTGCGTGATGCCCGTATAGAAGAGGATGCGCTCGGTCGCAGTCGTCTTTCCGGCGTCGATATGCGCCATGATTCCGATGTTTCGGCAACGACTTAATGGAATGGTACGAGCCACGATCTTCTTTATCCTTGCGAGCTGGGGCGCCCGCCGTTTTCTTCCGTTCCAAAGCCCAATCCCTGCAGGGCTATCGCGCCGGACCCAAGCTGGCCGGCTTCAAAACTTCTTCGCGCTTACCAGCGATAATGCGCAAAGGCCTTATTGGCCTCAGCCATGCGGTGCACGTCTTCCTTCTTCTTCATCGCCGCACCGCGACCGTTGGCCGCATCCAGCAGCTCATTGGTAAGCTTGTCGATCATGCCCTTTTCACCGCGGGCGCGCCCGTAGGTGATCAGCCAGCGGATCGCGAGCGAGGTACGCCGGTCCGGGTTCACTTCAATCGGCACCTGGTAGTTGGCGCCGCCCACGCGGCGGGTCTTCACCTCGAGCAAAGGCTTGCAATTCTCGACGGCCTTCTTGAAGAGCTTGATGGCCTCTTCGCCGCCACCCTTCTCTTCCAGGTTCTTCATCGCCTTGTAGAAGATGCCCTGCGCGGTCGATTTCTTTCCGCCCCACATCATCGAGTTCACAAACTTGGTGACCAGGGTGGACCCGTAAACCGGATCCGCCGCCACTTCCCGCTTTCCAATGTGCCCTTTTCTCGGCATAGTTCCTCTAAAAACAGTTCACAGTTCTTAGTTCACGGTTCCCAGTTCACGCTTCTTAGCACTTACACTCTCAGAGCAACTGAGAACTAAGAACTGCGAACTACGAGCCTCTCTACTTCTTGCCCGCTGCCGCTCCGCCCTTGGCGCGTTTCGCGCCGTACTTCGAGCGACTCTGCTTCCGGTTGGCAACGCCTACCGAATCCAGGGTTCCGCGCACCACGTGGTAGCGGACGCCCGGCAGATCCTTCACACGGCCGCCGCGGATGAGCACGATCGAGTGCTCCTGCAGGTTGTGGCCAATGCCGGGAATGTAGGTCGTAACTTCAATCCCGTTGGTGAGCCGCACGCGGGCCACCTTGCGCAGCGCCGAGTTCGGCTTCTTGGGGGTTTGTGTGTACACGCGGGTGCAAACGCCGCGCCGCTGAGGCGAAGCCTGCAGAGCAGGGGACGCCGTTTTGTACCGCGGGGCCGTACGCCCCTTACGAACCAGCTGATTAAAAGTAGGCAAACTAAAACTCCTTACCCCAAAAACCGTTAAACCCAAACCCGCGATTCAGCCGCGCACAAGCGCTTTGGGCTCTTCTCGCACGTTCGCGCCTACCGGCCGCATAAACGCACGGAAGCCCAGATTGCTGCTTCGCGTCTGCCTTCGTTCCACTTCCAGACGAGAACCAGGACGGTGATCGGTCGTCCATTCTTCCGGAGCCAATTCCGTTTCGCCGGTTCCGGCTCGCATAGCCCTCCAAGGTGGAGAAACGCGCGAGCACCGATGCGATCGTTCGCTTTCCCGTCTTTCCATCACCCGGGTCTGCGAAATGTCCCTGCCCTCCGCAAGAAGAGAGCTCTAAAGGACTTAGGCCGTTTCACTTGCTGCGGCCCTCAGGAACCCGGATCACATTCTTTCCGGACTTCCCGTTACGCGCCAACCTTTAACACACACGGATAGGCGTGTTCTTGCGGAACCTTTTAAAGATAACAAGAAAAAATCGACCGGTCAATTTTTCTTCGGTAAAAATGAGTGTTTTGCGCCTTTCGACAGCTCCCACTCACGGCACGGTGTAGGAACCGCCGTTTTCTACCGTCATTATTCTCGCATTGGAGGGCATGGGCTTCGGCTCCCCACACTGCTTTGCGCGATCAGGGCCACCCAGGCCACCTGCGTCCCGATCAAGCGAAAAGGGGCAGAGCAAGGTCAGACCTGCTCGCCCCAATGCATTCCGATTGAGGGCTACTCGATCCGCTTCAACACCCAGGTTCCATTCTCGAGCGCAAAATCAGCTTGCTTTCTGGCGCTGAGCCTGTTGCCGGGGTGGTGCGCAATATCCTGTAGAACCTGCGGAACCCCTGTCAGATTCACGGCCTCGGTGTATTTGCCGGCCTTCGCGGTGTCCGCGCCGGGGAGCATCTCGTCTCCGAGATCCCCCATATCCTTGGCCTTCAGATGATTCGCCGCAGCAGTGGTCATCACGATCGTGTAGTTCTTGTCATCGAGGCTGGCGGGGCGCCACTCGATCGTATCTCCGCCGCCGGGGAGCACCACTGCCTTTTTGCCATCGGCCGTCAACTTGAAATCGGCCCAGATTTTGTTTGGAAATACCTTGGTCCGATCCCAAAGCTTGGCCGTGGCGCCCTGCCGCATCCCGCCGTCGTCGATCAGAATATTTACTCCAACCGGAGCCGTCTGATCATACTTGTCCTGCACCATCTTCAAAGCCTGATCCTTGGACAGTTCCGGAACCGACTTGCATCCGGCCACCACGAGCCCAGCGCCCAACAGAACACCCATTCCCAAAGTCTTCCAATTCAGCATCTTTCTCCTGCTCCCTTCAGCAGACACAAGTAGGTCAGAATCCCACCGACCCGCCATTTTTCTCCTACTTTCAAGCGCTGTCAATGAAGTTGCATGTGACATCGGACACAGCTCTGGGGTCAGGCAAGAATGCTTTCCGGAAAAATCCGTTAGTCTGCGGAAATCCGTCGCAAAAGCAGATCGAGGAAACCCTTCTCATTCGACTCGAGGCAGACCTGCACGTTCGATGGGCCCTTTCCCGGCTTTGTCATTCCCTTTTCGTCCACGTCGATGTGCAGTGGTTTTGCCGGGCAAAGATCCGGACGGAAGGTGTATGTGACTGCCACAGGATCAAAGAGGGTCGGAGTCGGGCTGTGATTCGGCGTTCCCGCCATCCATTGTTGATAGAGCTGCTTCAACTGGTCGGCAAGCGGCGACCCGCTCCCAAAGATTGCCTCTCTACCCTTCGCATCGAGCGGCACCTGCGTCGAATCCAGCGGCATCATGAAGACCGGCACCCCCGACGCCAGCAAATCCTTCAGACCTGAAGGGTCGTTCAGGATGTTCCACTCCGGCTCCGGCGGCTTCGGCTTGCCCTGCGCATCGAGGCCGTATCCGCGGTACACACTTCCCCCCATAATCACCACCCGCTTCAGTTTTCTGAACGTCGCCGGGTCCCGCTTGATTGCGGCCTGGACCGTGGACAGCGGTCCGATCCCGATCAGCGTGATCTGGCCGGGGTGTTCGCGTGCCTCCCGCAAAATGAACTCCGCACCGTCACCGAATTTCTTTTCCTTGTCGCCGTTCGCATAGGCGGCCTGCGTCATCACGTTGTCGGTCTTCGTCTCAGGACCGGCAAATACCGGAATATCGTTCCGGCCAACCGCTTTCAGATACCGATCAACCAGCCGCGCCCGCAGTTGCGTATCGCCGAAGGTCGTCGTCACCCCGAGAATCTTCAGCTCCGGACTTTTCAACAGCAAGCGCCAGCGCAAACGCGTCGTCAATGTCATCCCCAATATCGGTATCGATAATCACCGGTTGCGTGGAAGAGCCCGCCTTCGACGCGCCCTGAGCCGTCTGTGATCGTGCCGTTTGAACAACGCCAATTGCAAGAACCAGGGATAGCAATCCTAAAAGAGCAGGAAGTTTTTTCATGCCAATCACTCTATCGTCTTTGCCCCAATCCGTCTCCGGTCCATTACTCTGTTGACGTTCGTGTATCGATAGCTATGAGGCCTTTATCCCGCATCACCCGCCGCAGATTCCTTCAGCGTTCCAGCCTTGCCTCGCTCGCCTGTGCCCTGCCTGCGGGTTCGCTCTTCGCCGCGAGAGACCTGCAGCCCACGCCGGCCGTCAAGGACCGCGCCCCGCTCCACCCCAGCGCTTTCTACTCCCTGCCCCTCGGCTCCGTCCGCCCCGCCGGATGGCTTCGGCGACAGCTCGAAATCCAGGCCAACGGCCTCAGCGGCCACCTCGATGAAACGTGGCCCGACGTCGGCCCCAACAGCGGATGGCTCGGCGGTACCGGCGAATCGTGGGAACGCGGCCCCTACTATCTTGATGGGCTCATTCCTCTTGCCTGGCTCCTCGATGATGCCCGCCTGAAGACCAAAGCGCAGAAGTACATCAACTGGATCCTCACGCACCAGGCTGCCAGCGGGATGATTGGGCCCTCTTCGAACGACGACTGGTGGCCGCGCATCGTGGCGCTGAAAGCGCTAACTCAGTACCAGGAATTCACCGGCGACCCCCGCGTGGTCCCCGTCATGGACCGCTACTTCCGTTACCAGCTTTCGCAACTCCCTACGAGGCCGCTTCGCGACTGGGGCAAGTTCCGCTGGCAGGATGAAGTGATCAGCGTGATCTGGCTTTATAACCGCACCGGGTCCCCTTATCTGCTCGAGCTGGCCCGCCTGCTCCATCAGCAGGGCTACGACTGGGTCGCGCAGTACGCCGACTTTCAGTTCAAACAGAAGATCACCGCCGAGTACATCAAGCTCAATGATGGCGGCGGGCTCAAAGACCTCGCGCTTTCCACGCACGGCGTCAACAACGGTCAGGCGGTGAAAACTGGTCCAGTCTGGTCGCTCGTCTCCGGTTCCGACACCGATCGCAACGCGACTGCGCAAATGATTGCCGAACTCGATCGCTATCACGGCCTGCCCAACGGCATGTTCTCCTGCGACGAACACCTCTCCGGGCGCGATCCTTCACAGGGCTCCGAACTCTGCACGGTTGTCGAATACATGTATTCCCTTGAGCGCGCTCTCGCCATTACCGGCGACCCTGCGCTCGGCGACCGCCTCGAAAAACTCGCCTTCAACGCGCTTCCCGGCACTCTCACGGACGACATGTGGGCTCATCAGTACAACCAGGAGCCCAACCAGGTCGAATGCAGTCTCCACCACAAACCGTGGGTCAGCGACGGACCGGAATCTAATCTCTTTGGGCTGGAGCCCAACTTCGGCTGCTGTACCGCAAACTTCCACCAGGGCTGGCCTAAATTTGCCTCGAGCCTCTTTCTGCTGTCGGGAAACCAGAACAGCACAGAGCAGGATGGCCTTGTTGTCGCTGCGTACGCGCCGTGCGAAGTCCGTACAATGCTGCGAGGCACGCCTGTTCACATCGCCGAGGAAACCAACTACCCCTTTTCCGGCAAAGTCCTGCTCACTATCAATCCGGAAGCCCCAATTTCGTTCCCGCTCGAGCTGCGTATTCCTCAGTGGGCCGCAGGTGCATCGGTCACGATCAACGGCAAACCCGAGTCGGAGCCGAAACCGGGGTCCTTCGCCCGCGTTGAGCGCACCTGGAAAACCGGCGATCGAGTCGAGATTCTATTCCCCATGCAGCCGCGCGTCTCGCGCTGGTTCAATGACTCGGTCGCCATCGAACGCGGGCCCCTGGTGTTCTCGTATGGCATTGGCGAGAGCTGGGTTAAGCTGCGCGACCGCGGGATGACCGCCGACTGGCAGGTTTACCCGACTACGCAATGGAGTTACGCAGTGCAATTAGACCCGCAGCATCCGGCCAAGGACATCTCAGCTACTTCATCCGAACCGGGGAATGTCCCCTTCGCGCGGAAAACTGCTCCTGTCGAACTCCGCGTCAAGGCTCGCAAGTTTCCCGCATGGCGGGCGGACGATGGCGCTCCCAACCCGCTGCCTCAAAGCCCGGTCTCAAGCACTGAGCCGGAGGAAGAAATCATTCTCATCCCTTATGCAGCCGCTAAGTTGCGCATCACGGCATTCCCGCTTTTGAAAAGTTAATACGAGATTTGCTGGGTGCGCGGGCAGTGACCCATGAGGTGAGGGAGCGGCAGGCATCGAGCTGCTGAAATTCGTCCTCGAACACCGCTTTCAGTCATCTCGGCGATCGAGCGCTGCCACAATCTTCTCGGCGTCGTACACACATCCACCCCAGACGCCACCGCTGGCCTCGACCAGTGCTGCCCAGAGGCGCGTATCGTCGGGCAGATCGGGATGCGGCCGCAGGTCCGATCGCGGCTTTCTTGCTGCCAGTATGCGCGCGCCTTCCTCTGCGCTGAACTCGCGGGATAGATCGCCGACGAGGTTCACCGTTCCCGTGAGCTTTTCTCGATCGACAACGATTTCGATTACGTCGCCCTCCTGCACACGGCCCACTGGACCGCCGGCAAGCGCTTCGGGCGAGACGTGCCCAATACATGCACCGGTGGAGACGCCGCTGAAACGCGCATCGGTGATCACGGCGACATGCTTGCAGTGCGGCAGTTGCTTCAGCGCCGAGGTGACCTGGTAGGTCTCCTGCATGCCCGCGCCCTTTGGCCCGCCGCAGATCAGGACGACCACATCTCCGTGCCCGATCTGCCCGTTCTTGATGGCGGCAATCGCCGCCTCCTCGGTCGTAAAAACGCGCGCAGGACCGCGATGCCGGTAGGTGTTGCCTTCATGGATCAGCGACGGATCGATTGCCGTGGCCTTGATGACCGAGCCTTTGGGCGCGAGATTTCCGACCGGGAAACACACTGTGGCCGTCAGACCACGCGAACGCGCGCGATCCGGAGACATGATTACATCGTCAGCATCGATGCCATCCAGATCCTTCAACCGCTTACGCAGCGCCTGTCGCCGTTCGCTCTCTTTCCACCAGTCGAGGCTCGCATCCAGGGTGTCGCCGCTGACTGTTTTCACGCTCGCGTCCAGAAGCCCGGCCGAACGCAAGTGCAGCATGACCTCGGGGACGGCTCCCGCTAGAAAGACCTGCACGGTCGCAAACCCGCGGGGACCGTTCGGCAACGCGTCGACAAGACGCGGGGCTTCGCGATTCACCGCTTCCCAGTCATCGCGCGTGGGCCGCTTCAATCCTGCGGAGAACGCTATCGCCGGCAGATGGATCAGCAGATTGGTCGATCCACCGAAGGCGGCATGCAGCACCATCGCGTTGCGCAACGCCGTATCCGTGAGCACATCGCGCGCGCCGAGCTTCAATTCATGCAACCGGATCATTGCGCGTGCCGAACGACTCGCGGCATCGAGCCAGACCGCCTGCCCGGAAGGAGCCAATGCAGTGTGGGGCAACGACAGTCCCAGCGCCTCCCCGACAACCTGGGCCGTCGCCGCCGTACCCAGAAACTGGCATCCTCCTCCGGGAGAGGCGCATGCGCGACATCCCACTTCCTGCGCGTACTCGAGCGAGATTTGCTGCTGCGCAAATCGCGCCCCGATCGTCTGCACCTTTCCCGCATCCTCGCCCGCCTCCGGCAGTAGCGTGACGCCGCCCGGCAGAAGTACAGCAGGCAAAGGGCCGGCCGAAGCCAGCGCCATCATCATCGCGGGCAGGCCCTTGTCGCATGTGGCCACGCCCAGCACGCCCTTGCGCGTCGGCAGAGAACGCATCAGACGCCGCAGGACCATTGCTGCGTCATTGCGAAATGGCAGCGAGTCCATCATTCCAGTTGTTCCCTGGGTTCGCCCATCACATGGATCCGTGCAGGCTCCGGCGAATGGTACGGCGTGAAGCGCCTTCAACTCGCGAGCCGCCTCTGCAACAAGGAGCCCGACTTCCCAATGACCGGTGTGGAATCCCAACGCGATGGGGCGCCCATCTTCCGCGCGCAAGCCACCATGAGTACTCAGGATCAGGAACTCCGGATCGAGAAGCCGTGATGTTTCCCAGCCCATTCCCGCATTCTGGCTGAGGCCGAAGAGGTTTCCGGACGGCTCCTTCAGCAGCATCTCCGCCGTCAAGGGCAGCGCACCGTCGGGCCCGATGGCGTGCGTCTGCACGCCGCCCAACTGCGCTCGATCCGACTCAAGAACTGATGCTAAGGAAATTGTGCTGATGGAAAGCTCCTTTCCGGGAATCGCGAGCTCAGACTTATCGCGTACTCTGCGTCTTTCCTTCCGTCACCGGAGTCAGACGGAAGACATGCGGCTTGGGCGTCGCGGCATCGTATATCGAGTCTTCAAGCGAGTTCTCGAAGCCCTGCATAACATCTTTACCCTCGTCACTTCCGGTATCCGCGTTGCGCACGCGCATACGCAGATGAATGTAATGGGTGTCATCGCGGTCCCGCACAAGCCAGCTGACTACCTGCGCCTGGTGAAACATGGGTGTCGCATAGTCGGCGAGGTTGATCCCGCTGTCGAGCGCCTCGGGAGAGAACGTGTCGATGGGATCGCCATCGATGCTGAGCGTGTAGCGACCGGGAGCGAGTCCGGTGATCCGCAAAGTCTCCTTGTTGAGTTGCTGCTGAATATCCGTCAGGTCGAGGAGCAGCGCCTGGGTCGCGTTGCTGCGCGAGAAAGGCAACGGCAACGCATCCTCGATTACTGTCCACTTCAGTCCGTGTCTCGGTCTGCTCGAGCTGGCTCACGACCGCATTGCGAGCCCCGGTCACAGTGCCGGAATGCGCATCGAGCGTCACGTCCGAAACCAGCGCCGGGGCGTGCCAGCCTTTCAGCAGCGCCTCGGCCATGACCCAGTGCGCCAGCGGATCTGGATGCACGCGATCGGGCAGCAGCAGAACTGCGAGCTTGGGATCCATCGTGTCTGCCTTCTGGATTGCCGCAACCACGGGGGGATTCAGGTTCACAAACGTCGCACTGTATTTGTCTGCCAGCGACTGGCCGATATCCGCGAAGTGCTGCATAACCGCGTTGTATCCGCCGGGAAACGTCACCGGACGCGTAACGTCGTCGAAGGGAGAAGGACCCAGGAGAGTCAGCCTCGCACCTGGTACGTGCTCACGAATGGAATCAAGCAAGTGCTGATATCCAGTGACGTAGGTGTGCTCGATCTCGTCGGTCGTTGCGCGATATCCGCCGTCATTCATACCCAGCATCACGGTGACGACGGTCGGCTTCTCCGAGAAGACGTCTCGTTGAAGGCGCTGATCGATTGGTCCGCCGCCGCCGCCGGTTACGCGATCGCCGCCCACTCCGGCGCCATAGAAGTGTACCCGCATCCAGGGAAAGCGCGTCGCGGTGTACAACTCGACGTACTGGTTGTAAAAGTTCTGCTCGGTGATGCTGTCGCCATAGAAGACGACCGTATCGTTCTTGTGGAGATAGAAGCCGCGCGCGTTTTCTTCCGCACCGGGTGGAATTCCGTTCTTCGCCGTGCTCACCTGAGTCTCTACGACGCCGGGGCCGGCAGCCATGCGAAAGGACTCTCCGCCGACAGGCGCGGCGGGAGCTGATGCGACTGCCACCAGTGAATCCGCACAACCGTAGTAAAGGAGCCATTTGCCGTGGAAGTACACCAAACCTTCGGCAAAAGTAGTACCTGCCACGTACTGCCCTGTCTTCTCATAGGGCAGCTCCGGCTTCAGCACTGGTTTATCGGTTTGCACCAGCAGATGCGCTGGGTTGGTGGCCTCGAACAGCGCTTCTCCCGCTGCATAGGCGCTTGCGCCGAGTGACGGATCCCCACCTTCCGCAGCGTTCTTGCCGTTGTAGAGCATCACGATTCCCGCACTGGTGAGGACCGGCGGCGGTCCGGTCTCGGGAAAGGTGCTATCGAAATGGCCCGGTCGCAGGCGGAGCAGTTCGACAGGCTTTCCATCCTGGCCCTCGACTGGCGTCCAATGAATCGCGTCGCTTGAAGTTGCCAGGCGGATCGATCCTTCACCCCAGTACATCCAGTAGCGGTCCATGATCTTCGCCGCGATCAGCCGACCGTCTTTGAGTTGGGTCACGATACCGGCGGATTTGTACCGCAGGTTCGCGTATTTGCCACCCAAGGCTTCGAGGAACGCCGGCCCGAATTTGGTCCAGTGCTTCAGATCGCGGGAAGTGGCGATTCCAATCGAGTAAGTTTCGCGATTCCACTGGGTGTAGGTCAGCACGTAGGTGCCGTCGTCGCGCTCTACAATTCGTGGATCTTCAACCCTCCGGGCCACTCGCGCGCCTGCTGGTCGTCTTCAGCCGGATAGAACACCGGCTCAGGCAATCGCTTGAATCGGATGCCATCGTCGCTCTCCGCCAGTCCCAAACGGGAAGTGTGGCCGCCGATCTCCATCGCGCCCGAATTGTCCTCAGCGCGGAAGAGCACGTACACCTTGCCATGACGGACGACGGCCGCCGGATTAAAGGTGTGCAATGCCTCCCACTGCACCGGCTGCTTGAGAATGGGATCCTGGAAACTCGATGTGGCGATCGGCGCTATGACGGGATTTCCCTGATTGGGCCGCGCAAACGGGCCGATGACCCATGGCGTTGCGTCTTGAGCAAACAAGCCAGTGGAACTAATCAGGATGATGAGACCCGTACACCAAATTCCACGCATCTTCACGAAGTCATTCTCCGCACTGGGCCATCTTACGCCGTGCACACGTTGGTACGCGGGACACGAAGGTCCGGGATGCCAGGAGTGTTTTTAAACCCCCAGATGGTTGCTGGTAGAAGCTCAATGCAGTATCGCCTTGCTCGAGGAGCCGTGTCTGAGTCAGCGTTCCGTAGGCCTTCTCCAGTTTCTGCTTTCGCCGATGCTCCGCGACAACCAACGCATTCTCGGCGAGGAGGTTTGCTGCCTCCGCGCCCAGCAGGGCAAGCGACGTTTCGTACTCGTCTGCGGCCTCGTAAGGCGGATCCAAGAAGACCAGGTCGAAGGCGGAACGAGCGCCCTCCGGCTTTGCTTTTCGCAAGAATGCCGCCGCGCTGATTGCCTCCACCCGCACCGCACCGCGCAACCCCAGTTTTTCCAGATTGCCGCGCAGCACTTTCAGCGCCGGCGCGGCACGCTCCACCAGTACTACCCGAGCCGCTCCGCGGCTGGCCGCCTCGATCCCCACGGCGCCCGATCCGGCATACAGGTCAAGGAAACTGGCGCCTTCAATACGCGGCGCAAGAACGTTGAAAAGCGTCTCGCGGAGACGGTCGTTTGTGGGACGGGTGGCCAGCCCGGTGGGGGCATCGAGCGTCCTTCGCCGCAGCGATCCTGCAATCACGCGCATCGCGAACCAGAATATAGGAGACCCGCCGCCGACCCGGCCCCTTTACAATTTGCATATGCGAGGCTGGACTATACCGCTGGGCCGCTGGATGGGCGTGGAGATGCGCATGCACGTCTTTTTTCCGGCGCTGGCCCTGGTGTGTCTCGGCCTGAGCGGTGGCGCGGGACTTCTGCGCGGTTTCGCCCTCTTTTTACTGTGCGTTGCCGCGGTGGCGGTGCGTGAAACGGCCCGCCTGATCGTAGCCGCCTACCTGAATCTCAAGTTGCGCGCCGTGCTTCTTTTGCCGATAGGCGGGCTGTTTGCGTATGCGAATCCCGAGAGCGAGGAAGGCTCAAACCAGGGCTTTGGGCAATTTGCCATTGCGCTCACCGGTCCCATCGTCAACTGCATCACGGGCCTGATGATCGCCGCCGCCTGTATCGGCGCCGGCGGAGACGTACGGCTTCTTGACGCGTCCTCTTGTTACCTCGGACCATCTTGTGCGGAGCATGGTTTGGATGCAGGTGGGTCTTGGGCTTCTGCACCTGCTTCCGGCGTATCCGCTCGATTTCGGCCGGCTGCTTCGCGGCAACTTCGCACGCAGTCACGGGCTTTCACCCGCTGGACGTGCCGCCTCCGGCATCGGCCAGCTTATCGCCCTCGCCGTCATGATCGCGGGGGTGGCTCTGCACGCTTATTGGCTCATCATCGCCGGCTTTTTCATCATGATCGGCGCACAGATCGAGGACCAGGGCGTTTTCTTCCAATCCGTGGTCGACACCGTCCGCATGCGTGAAGTCATGCTTACGGACTTTGCCACCCTCTCGCCCTCTGACACGCTGGCCGATGCGCTGGTGCGCTGCGTTCACTCGCTGCAGGAAGACTTTCCCGTGGTTCGTGGACCGCAACTGGTAGGCATCGTCTCGCGGCAGCGCATCGTTGAGGCTCTGCGGAATGATGGTAACGGCTACATCCAGTCGATCATGTCGCGTGCCTTTCAGGTAGCGCGGCCCGAGGACACCCTGGGCACCACAATCCGGCGGATCTCCGCCGGTCAGGGCCTGTCGCTGATTCCCGTGACGGAGAGCGGGAAAGTGGTGGGCATCGTGAGCGTACAGAACCTGATGAGCTCGATGTCGCTCCTGGCGGAGCAGAGGCGGATCGAGTCAGAGGACGCCGGCGAGTAGGCTGGCCTTCTTCGGGGGAGCGGGAATCCTGGAAAAAAGGTCAAGAGGGACCTCTTCAAGCGCCCTGATTTCCTGAGTCGGCTGCCTGCAGCTCAATGATTTCCTCCTCCTCTACGTCGGAGAGAACGGTTTTCGCAGCGCTCGCGCCAATGTGGCTGTTGAACCAATCGATGGCCATTGGAGTGTATTGGCCGACCTCGATCAAGTAACCGTCGGGATCACGCATATAGCAGCGCCACTCCCAGCCGTCAGGATTGGCCAATGGCTCGGTTAGAAAACTCGCTCCTTTGTCTCCCCATTCCTTGTAGCAAGCCCAGATGTCGGCGACACGCAGATTGAGGAAGCTGCTGACTGTGTTCGGAGCTGACGGGGTCTCAAGGAGAACCTGCGGTTTGTCCGGGGTGGGGCCGCCGCCGCAATTGAGAATGATCCATGAATTCGCGAGCTTGATGTAGCAGGGATTTTCCGGCTTTATTAATTCCCCGCCAAGAATGCGAACGTAGAAGTCCCTCGATTTTTTCTGGTCCCTCACCGTGAAGAAGTGAGTTGCGAAGAAGCCTTCGTGTGCGATCGGCGCTGCAGGTAGATTCATGAGGTGCCTCCTGTTTGTCTAGGAATTGCGATGCGGGCGGAAGGGTCCACGGGCTGGAAAAAGCGAAATACAGATCGATTATTGCCCGGCAATCCGCGGTGCCGGAGATTCGAAGAGCACTGCAACACTTCTTTGACAGAGTGGCGAGAGTATTGTCGCGACTAGTTTTTGGAAATTCGGCGGGGCGAAGATTTGGAAAAGGTCGAGTTGACGGTGATCGGCTCGCCATCGTCGATCATTGGGGTTCAGGCATCGGTGGGACCCTGAGTGAACAATCCAGAATCAGTTCGCCATTGCAATAAATTGCGGCAACAGAACCTGACCATCCATTGACCGTGATCCTGTCTTTGCTCCATTCGATTGCAGGCCATTTTCCCGCAGGACCCTCGAAGACGATCACATACTCTTTCCCATTGGTCAGTTGGGTTTCATTCCCCCACGGTTCAAGACACAGCAGCACAGGGGCTTTTTCGGCGTTTCGAATCCAGAAGGCTTGCTGAATGTCACCCATTCTCTGATCCTGCCTAATAACTAGGTTAGCTTCTTCGGGAGAGCGCGGGAATACTTTGTGGTCGGTTGCGAAACTGGAAATAATCGGGATTTCGACGGGATTGGAATTACTTCCAGTTTGGAGGTCACTCGCTGACGACGAGCAGAACTACGGCTCCAGGGAGTGTCGCAACACGCCTTCCTCGTAATCCCACCGACCGGCCTCCTGTCCCGCAGATACAAGATCAGCTACTGGTCCGAAGGGTATATGTCCCGGCACTTCAAGTGAAACGAGCTTTGGAAGATGCGAAAGTTCCGATTCACATCCAAGCGCCTTGAACTCGGCCCGGACGTTCTGGACTTGTGAAGCATCGGACAGGTAAAGCCGAAGCACACTGTTGCCCGATGGGTGCACGAGCTTGCAGAATACCAGGCCCTCACCTTCGTCCTTGGCCTCGACCAGGTCTTCACTGCTGATGCCCCTGACGAAGAACGGAATGTTGTCTATCGAATACAAGCCCGGCTGCACTTCGTTGGCCCAGATACTCTCCCATCTATCCGGAGGGTATCCATTCTTATCCTGCTGTAGCTCAAAACGGATCTTCGTTTCCATTAGGGCATCCCTGATCCGAGTTCACGCTATTTTACTTTCCTGTCATTGCGGGCGTGTTGTCGCCGACGCTTCCTTTTGACGAATTTTCGACGGAGGCTTTGCGCGAACCGCGAGGCACTACCATGGTTTAAGCGATGCATGAAACTCTTGCGCCCGGTCTTTACCTGGTTGCCACCCCCATCGGCAATCTTGGCGACATTACTTTGCGCGCACTGGACGTGCTCAAGCATGCAGACCGGATCGCCTGCGAAGATACGCGCCAGACGCAAAAGCTGTTGAATCACTACAGCATTACCACGCCGACGATCAGCTATCACGAACACAACGAGCGCGAGCGGGCATTGAAGCTCATCGAGGATTTGAAGGAAGGGGCCCGGATTGCAATCGTGTCGGATGCGGGGATGCCCGGGATCAGCGATCCCGGTTCGGTGCTCGTGCGCGAAGCAATTACGGCAGGCGTTCCGGTCATTCCCATTCCCGGCGCCAACGCTGCACTCAGCGCCCTGGTCGCTTCGGGTCTCTCCGCGGACGAATTCCACTTCGCTGGTTTTCTTCCTGAAAAGGCCGGCCCAAGGCGCACCCGTCTTGAGGCACTCGCCGGCGAGCAACGGGACGCCGCTCAGACTCTTATTTTCTACGAAGCACCGCATCGGATTGCCGACACGCTGGCGGATCTGGAAGCGGTTTTCGGTTCAGGGCTGCGCGTTGTGGCTGCGCGCGAACTGACCAAAATGCACGAGGAGTTCCTGCGGGGGAAGGTGGAGGAAGTGCGCGCCCAATTGGGCGAACGCGACCGTATCCGGGGCGAGTTTGTGCTGCTGATCGAAGCACCTAAATCAGGTGCATCCGTGCTCGGTTCTGCAAGCTCTGATGAAAAGCCAGCCCCACGGGAGACAATCTCAACGCTGGTGAAGCGTCTGCAATCCGAATCGGGGGTCGACGAAAAAGAAGCTCTCAAGCGCCTTGCCCGCGAATTCGGCAAATCGAAAAGCGAGCTTTATCGCGAGCTTCAGCGCGAGCGCGCGAAACGGAAATAGCCGGGCGGACGCAGGCAAGGAAGGAAGTTTTACATTCCTCTGGATGCGATCTCGACAGCCTCAACCGCACCTGATGCCACCTGCAGCAGCGCTCGATTTTCCGCCTTCAGAAAGCCTGCTTCGACAGCACGATCCAGGAACACGAGCAGAGGATCCCAATATTCTCTGGTATTGATCAACACGCACGGTTTCGAATGCATTCTAAGCTGTTTCCAGGTCACGATTTCCATCATTTCGTCGAGTGTCCCGTAGCCGCCGGGGAGCATGAGAAAGGCATCGGCAAGCTTCACCATGCGCGCTTTTCGCTCGTGCATCGTGACAACCGTCTCCAGACGGGTCAGCTTCTGGTGCGCAATCTCGCTGCCTGAGAGGATCTCCGGCAGGACGCCGATGACTTCGGCTCCCGCGGCCAGAGCCGCATCGGCCACCGCGCCCATGAGCCCCAGACTTGCGCCACCGTAAACCATCCCCAGTCCGGCCTCTGCAATGGCACGACCGAGACTCGTCGCCTCCGCCAGATACGCCGGATCCGCGCCCCTGGTTGAGGCGCAATACACTGCGACCCTTTTCGAGTTCATTGGAACCAGAATAAATAGCGCAGATGGGTTGCTGCCCGGACGAACGTGTGATGTTCGGGAATTTCGAACGGAACGCAGGCATGGAGTATGGCCCGCAGCTTCAAGCCCAGACTGGAACTCCGTTTCCGATCCGAGCAATCCAACGACCTACCGGATCCCTTGCCAGAAGCGCGTTCATTGGCAAGAAGGTAAACTAGAGGAAGGATCCTTCCCGCCGGACACTACACTTTGTCGCAGTCGCTCATCGCGAAACTGAATTCAGAACAACGCTCTGCCGTTGAGGCTACGGAAGGGCCGCTGCTGATCCTTGCGGGGGCCGGATCGGGCAAGACGCGGGTAATTACCAGCCGAATCGCGTGGCTTATTCAGGAGAAGGGCGCCGCTCCCGACTCCATCCTCGCCGTCACGTTCACCAATAAGGCCTCCGCGGAGATGGCCGAGCGCGTCACGCAACTCCTGGGTCACAACTCGCTAACGAAGCCCCTGATTGCCACATTTCACTCGCTTTGCGTGCGCATCCTGCGACGCGATATCGAAGCGTTGAAGGTGAATAACGAAGGCCTGACAAAGTCTTTCGCTATTTTCGACGAAAACGATCAACAAGGGATCGTGAAGCAGGTGATGCGTCGGATGGGCCTCGATATCAAGCAACTGACGCCACGTACCGTGCTGAGCAGGATCTCCTGGGCCAAGAACCACATGGTCGACCCTCAGGAGTACTATCTTGGATCCAAGGACACCGACAGCGAGCGTATTGCGCACATCTACAAGGGTTACAAAGACGAATTGCGGAAGAATAACGCGATGGACTTCGACGATCTGCTTCTCGAAGCCGTCCGGCTGCTGAAGGTTTCCACGCCGACGCGCGAATATTACCAGCGCAAGTTCCGGTACATTCTCGTTGATGAATACCAGGACACCAATCGCCCGCAGTACGAAATGATGAAGCTGCTGGCGGGCGAGAAAAAGAACGTCTGCGCGGTTGGCGACGAGGACCAGAGCATCTATTCGTGGCGCGGCGCGGACATTCGCAACATTCTCGAGTTTGAGAAGGATTTCCCCAACGCGAAGATCGTCAGGCTCGAGCAGAACTATCGATCGACGCAGATCATCCTCGAGGCCGCGGGCGCGGTGGTGGCGAACAATCTTCGGCGGAAGGGCAAAAAGCTCTGGACCGATCGCCAGGGGGGCTCGCTTATTGGCTATTACGAGGCTCCGGACGGCGAAAATGAAGCACTTTTTATTGCCGACCGGATCCAGAAGTTTCTGAGGGAAGCGGGGGAATCAGGTGAGGAAGCTCATTGCGCAGTGCTCTATCGAACCAACTCGCAATCGCGCCTGGTGGAAGAGGCACTGCGGCGTTACGGTATCGGCTACTCGATGGTCGGCGGATTCAGCTTTTACGAACGCGCTGAGATCAAGGACCTGCTCAGCTATTTGCGCCTCGTCCGCAACCCGCATGACTCGATGGCGCTGAACCGCATCATCAACACGCCCGCGCGCGGCATCGGTAAAAGCACTCTCGAGACCCTCGAACGGCTGGCGCTCGAAACAGGGCAGTCTACCTGGGAAGCTATGCGGGCGGCGATCGAGCAGAAGCTTCTCTCTACGCGCGCAGCGATGGCTCTTGACTCGTTCCGACAGCTCATTCTGGACGCGCAGGCCATGATGGATCCGGACTTCGCGGGCAAGCTCTCCGCGGATGTGGGATCGGACGATGCGGACACGGATTTCTCGTTTGGTGCGGCCGAGCCCGGCGAGGAGGACCAGCAGCAGCTTGTTGACGCCCTCGAAAGGGTGGCGGAACGGGACACCGTACTCGAAGGGTTTGACTCTGACTTCAACTTCGGCGCAAACGAGAGCCAGATTCCACTGCTCGATCCAAGCCACTTTTCGCCGTTTGCCGAGAAGCCGGTGCGCCCGTTTTTGAAAATGCCAGGGCAACCCGCAATCCCAGATCAGGCCACGACTCGGGTACCCCAGGTGTCGAACCTCTCTAACAGCCGGGTTACCCAAGGATCGCAAGAAAGACCGCTCAGTGAATCGAATCGGAGAAATGAAGCCGCATCCGGAGAGGCGGAGGCGGAGCCATTCAGGAAACCCGGAGATCCCGCCACCCTACCCGAGCTGATTCGCTTCATCATCGATCGGAGCGGTTACATCAAGGCACTCGAGGCCGAAGCTTCGCCCGAAGCCTTCAGCAGGATTGAAAACCTGAAGGAACTAGCCAACGCCGCGCACGATGCCGAGGTTCGCGGCGAGACGCTTGCCGACTTCCTCGATCACGCGGCGCTCGCTTCCGACACCGATCAGTTCGATCCCAACGCCCGCGTAACGCTGATGACGCTGCACGCCGCCAAGGGGCTGGAATTTCCACTTGTTTTTCTCGCGGGACTCGAAGAGGGCCTGTTCCCTCACTCGCGCACTCTCATGAACCCGGAAGAGCTTGAGGAGGAGCGCCGCCTTTGCTATGTGGGTATGACCCGCGCCATGAACACACTTATCCTGACGCGCGCGCACTATCGACGCCGCTACGGCAACGACGCCCCTGAGCAGAGCGTCCCGTCACGGTTTCTTGAAGAAGTACCGAGCCAGCTTGTCGAAAACCTCAGCGGACGTACGCCAAGGTGGTCCACGCCGGCGTACGGAAATGGCCGGGGCTACGCGGCTGGCCGGCAGCAGGGCCAAACGGGCGAATTCGAGAGCCGCCACTACAACTACGAAGACGAGAACCAGGACACTTCGCGGTTCTCCTATAGCAACCAGAGTCCAAAGAGCAAAGCAGCGCGGTCAACTGACGAAGGATCGATCGATAACATCGCCAAGTTCTTCGGGGGACAGGGTGTCAAGCCGGGCTCCTTTGCGCGCTCTTCACGTCCGAAAATGGATATCCCCGAAACCAGTGGTGCGGCCGGCCTGAAAAAAGGCCAGCGCGTGCGCCACAGCAAATACGGCGAGGGCACCGTCGTGATGCGCGAGGGCGAGGGCGATGAGGCCAAGCTCACCGTACTCTTTCCGCAGCACGGCATCAAGAAGCTGATGGAGAAATTTGCAAACCTGCAGAAGATCTAGCCGGGGCTCTGCCGCAACTTTCCGCCGGGATTGAAATCATCCCGGCAGTGTCTTTGCTTCATTGTGGAAACCCAAATGAACGTCCTCTCGCGGCTGTTCTCTGCCTTGACGATTGCGTTGTTCGCGTTGACCGCAGTCGCCGAATCCTCTGAAGTAGCGCACTTCACAAGCGGCAGCCGGCAGGTTGCATACGACATTTACGGCGCGCGATCCTCGGGCCCGATTCTCATCTTGCTCCACGGTGCAAGCGGACCCGATGTTCCGTTCTACCGCGGCCTCGCCCAGAATTTCGCCACAAAGAATTACACTGTCTTTTTTCTGCACTACTTCGACGCGAGCGATACACATGGCGGATCTCCCGAGGATTATGCCACCTGGGAGAAGGCAGTCAGCGATCTTGTTCTGGCCTGCAAAAACGATCCGAAATGGTCCAACCGCAAGATTGGCCTAATCGGGTTCTCGATGGGTGCTTCCGTGGCGCTCGCTGCCGGCTCTCAGCTTGTTCCGGTAAGCGCGGTGGTCGAATGGTACGGCAGCCTCCCCGATGAATTCTTCTATCAGCTCAAAGGCATGCCGCCACTGCTGATTCTTCATGGCGCCAAAGACAACAATATTCCGGTTATGAACGCGCAGCAGCTTATCGCGCTTTGCGGAATGAAGAACTTCATCTGCGAGAGCCATATCTATGCGGGCCAGGGACACGGATTTCAGCCGCCTGACTTCGACGACGCCATAAAACGCACCCTCGATTTCTTCTCCCGACGGCTGAAATAGAAGGCAATTTTCCGCCGTGTCGCAGACAGATTCAGCCGCCCTGTTTGCTTATGCATCCGTCCCGTGGCAAACCGATTGCCGCGTCAACCTGGGATCACAGAACATGGGGACACGAAGAGCGAAGCCGTCCCCCGAGGTCACAATGTCTACCGTTTCCATCTCCGCCACGGCTCGAAAGACCAGTATCCTTCTTCCGATTCTCGTGGGAGGCGGAGTCGCAGGCGTGCTCGACATGACTTCCGCTTACATCAGTTTCGGCCGTTTTATGCCGATTGGAATTGCCGGCGGCCTAGTGGGCCCAGCCGCACGGCATGTGAGCGCCGGCCAGTACATCCTGGGCCTGGCCATCCACTACCTCATCGCATTTTCGGCCGCTACCGCGTATTGCCTGACCAGCAAGAAGCTGCCTTTTCTGCGAGAAAACTTCTTCGTCTGCGGGATTTTTTTTGGAATCGGGTTCTTCCTATTCATGCAATTGGTCGTGCTGCCGCTCAGCGCGTACCATGCCATGGGGCCGTACACGTACCGCGGCCTGGTTCAAGGCCTGCTCGCGCACATCTTTCTCATCGGTTTGCCCATCTCGACCAGCCTGCGCATGCTCTCGCGATAGCCCTCAAGGAGAAGCTATTCCAGCCCGATCACCAGCGCCCCGCGACCCTTTGCCTCTTGCAGGTGGGTCTCAAGCCGCTTCGCCGGCTCCTCGCCATCAAGAACCCGGAATACTCCCTTCAGCGAGGGCCAGCAGTTCGTCTTCGCCGGGATAGACGGTGATTGGCGCAATCCATTCGACGTACTTGCGCAACCTGGCAACCATTTGCTGGGAATGTGCCATACCGCCGGTCAGCAACACCGCGTCCACGCGCCCTTCGAGTACTGCTGCCATTGCACCTGTTTCCTTAGCAATCTGGTAAATCATTGCCTCGTACACGGCCGCTGCCTGGGCGTCGCCGGCATCGATGCGCCGCTCCACTTCTTTGAGGTCGCGAATTCCGAGGTAGGCAAATAGACCGCCTTCCCCAAAGACCATTCGATCGAGCTGGCGTTCCGAGTATTCGCCTGTCATGCATAATTTGACTAGTTCCCTGACGGGCAACGATCCTGTTCGATCCGGCCCAAATGGGCCTTCCTCGGGTGTGTTGTTGTCAATCATCTTCCCGTCCCGGTGGGCGGAGACGGTGATACCGCTCCCCATGTGGACGATGATGAGACGCAGACCGGCGTACGAACGATCCGACCCTCGCGCAAATCGGCGCGCGACAGCCTTGATGTTTAGCGCATGCCCTACGCACCAGCGCTCGATGAGAGGCGTGCCGGAGAACCGCGCACAATCCTGCCATTCATCGACGGTAACGGGATCGACGATATAGGCGTTGACTCCGGCCGCCTGCGCAAACCGAAGTGCCAGAACGGCTCCGAGATTGCTAGCGTGCTCGCCGCGCCGCGCTGACCGTAGTTCCTCAACAACGGAATCATCGACAAGATAGGTGCCACAGGCGATGGGGGGCAGAAACCCTCCTCGTCCGCCAACCGCCGCAAACCGCTTTGCGTCGTAACCGGCCGCCGCGAGCGCACGTTCAATGACTCCGGCACGATACCCAGTCCGCGCCATCATCGATCGCCCGCGGAACTGTTCGATCTCCTCGTCGCCGTGGTTCACGGTTGTGGCCCATTCGGGTCCCTTTTTCGTAAAAACGCCGAATTTTGTGGAGGTGGACCCTGGATTGATAACGAGGATTCGGTTACTGTGGTGCGGCACGGCTTTCTCCCCACCCATGCTACACTCATTTCAATCCCAGAATTCGATCCAGAAGTCCTTGCCTGTTCCGAGTTACCGCTCCACAGCAACGCTTCAAAATTGCATTCGGCGGTAAATCAATCAGGAGCATCCCTCTTTATGGAACAGGGCACAGTGAAGTGGTTCAATGACGCAAAGGGTTTTGGATTCATCACCCGTCAGAACGGCGAGGACGTATTCGTCCATCACACGGCCATTCAGGCGCAGGGCTTCCGCTCGCTTCAGGAAGGCCAGGCCGTTCAGTTCAACGTGGTCAAGGGACCCAAGGGCTGGCAGGCCGAGAACGTTCAGCCTGTCTAGATAGAACCGACAAGATTTCTGAACACCGAGGGAGACGGCTAACCAGCCGTCTCTTTAGTTTTGACATATTCTGCTGCCTACAATGGCTGCCCCAGCCGCTTTTCCAGCTGGCCGCGGTAGGTCCGGCTGACGCGAGTTCGCGAGCCATTCTTGAGCACTGCCTCAAACTCTCCATGTGAGATTGGTTCCAACTGGACCACGCTCTCGATATTGATAAGAGCTGAGCGGTGCACCCGCACAAACCGGCGTGGGTCAAGCTTCTCTGCCAGGTCGTTCAGGGCGGCACGATATAGCAGTTCTTTCCCACCGACGTGGAGTGTCACGTATACGCCGGCCGCTTCAATCCAGTCGATATCAATACACCGAACGAACCGCGTTGTTCCGCCGGACTTAACGACCAGGCGGTCAAGCCTGCGTTCGGGGGTCGCGGGAGCGGAGCTCACCATCTTCATGACTCGATGGCCAAATTCACGCATGTTCCGTTCATCGAGCCGGGTCTTGACGCGCACCATTGTCGCCTCGAAGCGCTCATCGCTGAACGGTTTCAAGAGGTAATCCAGTGCGTTTGCCTCGAAAGCGCGAATCGCATGCTGGTCATAGGCCGTGACAAAAACGGTCAGCGGCATCTCGTCGGCGCCGATCGCCTCAATGACTGCAATCCCATCCAGTTCGGGCATCTGCACATCCAGAAAGAGCAGGTCCGGTTTCTCGTGCTCGATCATCGACACTGCAGTCTGTCCGTCGGCAGCTTCACTTACCGAGTCGATTTGGTCGTCTCTGCGCAGCAGATCGATCAGTCTCTGCCGCGCAGGCTGCTCATCGTCGGCTACCAGCACATGAATCGGCTCACGCGTAGGCGCGTTCATTTTTCTCGTCTCCCACGAGGCGCAGCGGCAGTGATACTTCGACTTCTGTGCCGCCCTCCACCCGATTCTTGACAGTGAAGCGGCTCATTCCATTGGGGTGCAGTCCCGCGATCCGCTGTCGCGTAATCGACAGGCCCAGCCCTTCCGACTCTTCAAGTCTCCAGCCCAGCGGCAACCCAATGCCGTCATCCTGCACGCGGATCTCGAGCCGCTCGCCCAACGGTTTGGCACGAACGACGATCGTGCCTCCCGCCGCGCGCCGGGAAATGCCGTGCCGGATGGCATTTTCTACCAGAGGCTGAATAAACATGGAAGGAACGGCGGCATACTTCACCTCGGGTGCAACGTCCATGACTACCCGGAGTTGATCGCCAAAGCGAATTTTTTGAATTTCAAGGTAATGTTCCAGGAACGCCAGCTCTTCTGTCAGCGGAACTTCCTGGCGGTCCTTCGACTCGAGCGACATGCGCAGCAGATCGCCGAGATGTTCGATCATCCGGCGAGTAAGCTTTGGATCCCGTTCCACGTGGGACGAAATTGTATTCAGCGCGTTGAAGAGAAAATGCGGATCGAGCTGCATGCGCAGGGCATTCAAACGCGCCTCGCTGAAGCTATGCTCCAGCCGCTCCAGCCTGAGCTCGCTGTTCATGTAACGTTCGTAGTATTGATAGGCCTGCAGTCCGCCCAAAATCACCCAGTAGATGAGCCAGCACCAGATTTGCCATCCGATTACAGACGGGCTGAACAGTTGCGAGATCTTCAGCGAGCTTCGAGTCGCTACACCCATCATCACGCGCATCACGGTGAACAGGTAGAAATAGATCTCGGTGAAGACCACGCTCGCAAGGATGTGCGCGGTGAGACGCTTGCCCAGCTCCCGTCCCGAAAATGGAAGGCGCCGGTCGAGCATGACGATCGCCGGGGTTAGCAATGCCCAGCTCCAGAACTGGGCGAGATAGATTCGCAGTTCGTCGTGCCAGCGGGTTGTACCGAACGCGGGCAGAGCAAAGAGAAGCCCGGCTGCGGTTGACGCCAGGGCACCTATCAGCGCCAGGCCCCACCATCGACCTGTCAGCTTGCCCAGGAGGGTGGTGCGCACGCTCTCTTCGTCGTATGCAGCCCACTCAGTGGATTGCGTTTTCACTGAAGCCACCCGTCCTCTCGAACCGGCCTTCTTCCTTGCATACCATTGTCGTGGAAATTATCCGACCAAAAGCTGCCGGCGACCACATTATCTATCAATTGCCAATTTCCAGCGAAATAGCCTCGTGTTGCGTCGAGGCCCTCGCCGGCTCAATGAGCAGCCAGACGCCGAGGACGAACAGGATGATTGCGCCGCACATCATCAGCATCCGTTTCAAGCGCTCGTTATACATCATTCCCTTTTTGCCCGTTTTGCTCATCTCGTATCCAACAATGCGCATCTTCCAAACTCAAAAAAAGAAGGCCTGGTTTTGCGGCATTCAATTGAGGTCAATTACGAACGGCTGCACTGGTTCGCATTACGCCTACATCAAGGCATAGAGATTTCCGTCGGTTCCCCCGAAATAGACCACTTTGTCCGCAACTACCGGTGAAGACAGAATGGGGCCCACCACCATCATTCGGGAGTACCCGGCCATCATGTCGTCGTAAAAATCAGAGTCGAAGGCAGCCTCGTAGTTCGGGGAACCATCCGGCTTGGTATAGGCAGGCCCGTTCCGCTTCGATGCATCCGTGGCAAATGTCCACGCCACCTTGCGATTGACAAGGTCGACCGCGTTCAACTGGCCTGAATTCGAGCCCTCATACAACATGTCTCCGGCAATCGCGGGTGATGAAAACGATGGCCAGCGCTGGAGGTTGAGTGAGAAGACGACGTCGCCGGTCTTTGCATCCAGCACATAGACAAGGCCCGAATCGGAGGTTGCAAAGTACACCTTGCCGTCTCGAACCGCGGGCGAAGCGATGACCCACGATCCCTTGGTTCCGAAAGCCCACTTCTTCTCGCCGGTCTTCGCATCCAGGGCGTAGAGGTGGGAGTCTCTGCATCCGAAATATACGATGCCATCGACCACCGCAGCCGACGACTGGATTCCAACCTGGTTGTGAATGTCCGGATCTTCGCCGGTTTTGAAGCGCCAGACCTCTTTTCCGCTTGCCGCATCGAGCGCGTAGAAGTTGCTGTCCCAGCTACCGATGTAAATCTTTCCGTCAGCGATTGCCGGCGAGGCATGCACAACATCTCCGGTCTTGAACTTCCACTTCAAGGCGCCCGTTGCCGCGTCGAGGGCATAAACGTTGCCATCACCACTGCCAAAGAACACCGCGCCATTCCACACCACAGGCGAGGAGAGATAGCAGTCAAATGGATCGGGCATGATTTCTCTGGCCGGCTGCGAACCATGGAGGTGTGTACCGGCATACCGACGCTCACCTTCCGTAGCGAATTTCCATTTCAGTTCGCCGGTACCGGCATCCACTGCGTAGAAATTCCCGTCGTAGGCGCCGAAGTAAACCAGCCCGCCTGCGATGGCGGGCGTTGAGACAATGCGGCCCTTGGCGGCGAATTTCCACTTTTCGGTCCCTTTATCGCGGTCGATAGCGTAGAGGAGACCGGCGGTGCTGCCTATAAAGACTGCCGATCCGTCGACGGTCGGTGAGGCGATGAGCTTTCCGGCGGCGTGAAAAGTCCACTTCACTCCAGTCAGCTTCGGAACGCCGACGGCTTCGTAGATACCCGAGTGCTGGAGATTACCGCGAAAGGTCGGCAGGTTCTCGGTGAATGCTGGGGCGCACATGAGCGCCGAGCCCAGCATCGCGCAAATGACAAATTGCTTTGGAGTTTTCACTGTGTCTCGCATGGATCGGAGCCTAACGTTCTATCACGCTGTCATTCCAGGTGTCTGTGACGGTTTGTCGATTTCCGTTGACAGCCAGTATCTTGCCGGCCTAGGAAGCGTGGTCCTTCACAGCCTGCACCCTAACTTGTCTTTTGGGGCAAATCCACCCATATGTCGCCATCGGGCCCCGATGCATTCTCACCCGGCCCGCCGGTTTGGCAGACTGGTGTCAAAAGAGGAGGCGCCCTGGCCCTGCTTTTCTTCGTTCTTTGATTCCGTTACCATGGAACGTGCGCGTCATTTCGCGAACAGATTGATAGAAAGAGGATTTCTCAGTGGCAGACACCAAGAAGGTCAGCGACAAGACAGAACGCAAAAAGCTAAAGCGGACCGCCCGAAAGAAGGCCGCCCCGAAGGCGAAGCGCACCACTCCGCGAGGCTCCAACAAGAAGAAGCTCAAGAAACTGGTTCGCGGTCAGTCGAAGCGCTAAAGACAGCGATCGGCCTTCAACAATCAGCCGTCAGTTTCTCCCTGCCCGGGGAGAGCTGACGGCTGGAGGCCCCGGCACATACCTATCCCCCTCCGGCCCCGTTTCTCTCCGTGTACACTTCGTTCTAAGGCTTCTTCATTCCAGTGCCCGGAACTTCCAGGGACAGCACCCGGAGAACCAACCTGCGCAGCCAACTATTTGCCTGCAAATCCATTGATAAGCTTATCCGCGAGTCGGAAGAACCCGAACACGCACTGAAGAAGTCGCTCGGACCGTGGTCACTTACCGCGCTGGGCATCGGCGCAGTGATCGGCTCGGGCATCTTCACGGTCATCGGGACCGCCATGGCGGGTCAGAAGTTCGATACCCCCGAAATCAGCAACACGCCCCTGATCCACTATCTGCTGACGCACACCGCCATGGCCGGTCGTCCCGGCGCGGGTCCTGCACTGGCCCTCTCGCTCATCATGGTTGCGATCGTCTGCGTCTTCACGGGGCTCTGCTATGCCGAACTGGCCTCCATGATTCCGATTGCCGGCTCAGCTTATACCTATACGTACGCAACGCTCGGCGAACTGGTGGCGTGGATTATCGGCTGGGATCTGATTCTCGAGTACGCCTTCTCGAACATGAGCGTCAGTGTCGGCTTTGCCGCGCACATCGAGGCACTGCTCGAATGGTTTGGGATCCATCCGCCTCTTCAGTGGATATCGCCGGCGTACCTTCCCACGGGCCTGCAGGACTTTGCGGGAAAGGATCTCTACCAGCCCGGCTGGCACTTCGGCTTCAACATTCCGGCGTTCCTCGTCGTAATGCTCCTCACCGTCATCCTCGTTCGCGGCATTCGCGAGTCGGCCCGCACGAACAACATTCTTGTGCTGGTGAAGATCGTTGCGATCCTCGCCTTCATCTTCGCCGCGGCCAGCTTCATCAAGCCCGCCTATTGGCACCCCTTCATGCCAAATGGCTGGACCGGCATGCTTTCCGGCGGCTCCATCATCTTCTTCACCTACATCGGTTTCGATTCCGTTTCCACCGCCGCGGAAGAATGCAAAAAGCCCCAGCGCGATCTGCCCTTCGGCATTCTCGCCACGCTTGTAGCCTGCACCTTGCTTTATGGCGGGGTTGCCATCGTTCTCAGCGGCATCGTGCCCTGGCACTCCATCATGGGCGACGCCGCGCCGGTTGTGAACGCCCTCAAGCGTCTCTCGACGCAGCCGGGCGGCGGCTCCTTGCGTTGGGTTGAGCTCATCGTCCTTATCGGTGCGATGCTGGGCATGATCTCGTCAATTCTTGTGTTTCAGCTCGGCCAGGCTCGCGTATGGTTCGCCATGTCGCGGGATGGACTTCTGCCCAAGGTATTCGGCAAGATCCACACGCGCTTTCGCACCCCCGCGGTTGCAACCTGGGTTGCTGGATTTGTTGTGGGTATTCCAGCGGGCCTGCTCGATATCGGGACCGTCTCGAATCTCTCCAACATCGGCACGCTCTTCGCCTTTGTCCTCGTTTCCATTGCGGTAATGATCCTCCGCTATCGCGAGCCTGACCGGCCACGCTCGTTCCGAGCCCCCTTGGGACCGGTCTTCCCGGTGCTCAGCATCATCTTCTGCATCGTGCTGATGATGGGCCTCGAGGTGCTGACGTGGACGGCCTTCTTCATCTGGCTCTTGACCGGCCTGCTGATTTACTTCTTCTACAGCCGCCACCGGTCAGAGTTCGCCGGGATGCGGTAAACGACTTCGTGTTGAAGAATTAGCTCAACGCCCACCGCAAAGGCTTGCCAGTCGCACTTGAACCGCTGATCACAATCGCACGATTAGCCTGCCACTCAATTCGCGAGCGCTTCCCATTCACTTCAACCTGTTTGAGCGCCTTCGCAGCAGAGGCCGGCAGGGTGATCTCGATGGTCCATTCTCCTGGTTTTGAAGGCGCATACCATCCCTCATAACGCCCCTTCGATTTCACAACTCCCACCAGAGGGGAATCAAACCGATACGTCTCCACCGGCAGCGCCAGGTTCAGCTTCATCCCCGCGCCGGTGAACTCCATCCCCAGCAGCTTGCTCGCCGAATACAGGGAGCAGGCGTGGGAGTGTACATTCAGCACCGGGAAATCGATTCCATGGAAAAAGACCTCGCTGGACGCCGCGCCGGGGTGTTTACTCAACGGTGAGTTGTACGAGTCATTACCGCTCCAGATGCCGTACCACAGGTCCGGATACGACTCGGCGTGCCGCGCAAGAGTGTTTTTCTTCCACTCATCCCACGCCATGGCCGGATCGACGCTCATCAGCGCCCAGACGAGCGTTTGATTCAGCGAAGGCCAGATCGCTCCCGCCTCGAGCGTGCCCACGTCGGCCTGGTGCGTGGAGTGTAATTCAGGCCCATCGGCCATCTGCGCGGCGCCCAGCGGCCCACGCCGCAGCTGTTGATCCATGGTCCGAACCAGATCGTGCGTCTGTTCCTCCGTGGTCGCTCCCGACAAGATTGCCCAGGGCTGCGGCTCGATCCACAGCGTGTTGTCTCCCACCCAGCCAATCTTCTGCCCCAGCCACGCCCGCTTGAACCACTTTCCATTCCACTGCGCCCGCGTCGCATCCCGATGCTGCTCAGCCGTCCGCCTAACTTCTTTGGCAAAGGAGGGCGCGCCGCCGGCATAGTCGAGCATGCGCGCGTAATAGTTGAACACCCACCCTGCCATGGCGGAGTTCAGAACGCTCTCGCTGGTCTCGACGCACTCCTTGAACGCCGAAGTTCCCCACGTGTAGATGAGGCCGTCGTTCCAGTCGTCTACCCGCATGCGCATCACGCCATGCTCGCCCACTCCGACATCGTTGACCTGGTGCCGGTAGCAGCGCTCGAGGAGGTTGCGAACCGCTTCTGTTTTTCCCGGAGTTGCCGAAAGCAGACTTGGGATCTTTTCGTTCAGGAAGTCGACATCGCGTGTCGCCAGCACATACTCGCTCGCCAGCCACAACAGCCACATGGGCAGATCGCTGGCATTATCTGAGGCCATCGGCGCTACGACGCCGTGACCTACGATCCCGTACGGAAGGGACCCATCGTCGCGAACCTCCTTCAGGGTGTAGCGAAGGATGCTCTTTACGATCTCCGGCTCACTGAACAGAAAGGGCATGCTGTGCTGCAGCGGGTCGCGAGGCGCTCCCTGAAATCCCATCGTGTACTGGTAATAGCCGTTCTGATTCAGGATGTGCTCGCCAAAATAGTCATCGAAGGTCAGCCCGCTGCGCACGTAGTAGTGGTTCCACGTGCATTCGCGCTTGATCCACGGCTCTGCCGGAACATCAAAGCGCATTCCGCGCCGCTTCCACTCCTCGCTCGACTGGCGCAACACCGAGTCTTTGCTCGCCCGGTATTTCGCCGCCAGCGCATCCAGCGTGAAGCCCTTCGGCAGATAGCCGTAGAGAAAGCTGATGGTCTGCGATTGTTTTGGGGAGAGGTGCAGTGTCCGCTCGATCAACAGCCCCGTGTACGTTCCGCCGCCCGTGAGGCCGCCGCTAAGAGCTTGCTTCATGCCATCCGGATTCGCAGGTCCTCCGGCGCCGAAGAAGGCCCCCGCATCCGAGCTGAACCCGCTGGGTGCTTCGTCGAGCGAGACCAGAAACGTCTGCGGCAAGTCGAGGCTTTCGAAATCCGTGCCCGGCCGCAGTTCCTGAACAGGCGCCATAAAAAGATCTTTCCCCGAACGCAGATACGCCTTGCCCCGCTCCCACCGTTTCTCTTCTTCCGGCGAGCGGCCGTTGAAATGCGTCGTGTCCACCAACCCCTTTCCGCTCGCAGCCTTCGCAACCTGATGGCTGAACCGCCGGCCAAGATCACGCCTCAGGTCCGTGGTCGCGCGAGCGTTATTCCCGCTTTCGATCACGGCGCGATTCGAAAACTGAAATGGCTGGCACCCCCAGTACTCCACCCATCGCACCGTTTTCGCGGTGTCGCTTCGGTTGGTCACGGTTGCCTGGGACACGAGCACCGGATCGTCGCCGAATGGCGCCAGGATGACCTGATCGATTGAGTACTTCGCGCCTTCTACCCGCTTCCGGAAGTAGCCAATCCCGAAGATGCGTTCAAACTCCTGATTGGTGCCGTCGTAATAGGTGCCCAGCGTCTCCTCGCCGTCACTCAGCCAGCCCAGTCCGCCGCCGAACTGGCTCGTCTTGGGATCGACGTCGTTCAAAAACTTGGGACAGCCCTCGTCCTGGCGTACGCGCAAGTGCCCGTAATTCGAAGCGATCCCGATGATGCGATCGTTCCCTACCTGATGGATGTGCTCCGTGGTCGCAAGCACGCCCGGGAGCACATGTGTCACCGCATGCGGGTCGGTTGCCTGGTTTGTCGTATAGCGATAGGCGGGCAAGGCGAACTCATCTTCGATCCACACGCCGAAGCGCCCTGATCCGTAGTCTGCGGCTTCCGCGGGGGGATTGGAGTGCCACCCTTCGGCTACATCCATACGGCCAGCTATTGCAAGCCCCAAAGCACCCTGCAAGAACTCTCTTCGTGTCGCTTCCATTGCCCGTCTTCCCCTTTTTGAGGCCGCTCCCCACACACATCGGTTGATGACCCACAGTGTATCTCCGCTATCGCGGCGCATTGGAACACCCCGTGCGTTGACGAGCTAAACTCGGACAATGGACGACATCGCGGCATTCATCCGCCGCCTCCCTAAAGCCGAACTTCATCTCCACCTCGAAGGCACCATAACTCCCGGCACGCTGGTCGAGTTGAGCCGACGCCACGACGCAACGCCTATCACGCTTGCTGAGGCGGAAGCCCTCTACCATTTCACGGACTTCACTGGATTTCTTTACGCATTCAAAGCTGTCTGCGACCGTCTCATCACTCCCGCAGACTATGAGCTCGCGGCATGGAGGATGGCTGAGAGCCTTGCCGAGCAGGGAGTCGTTCATGCCGAGGTCTATATCTCCGTCGGGGTTATCTACCACTGGCGCAATCCCGACCCTGATTGCTTCGACCCTATCTTTGCGGGCCTCGAGCAGGCCCGGATTCGAGCTGAACGCGAACTCGGTCTCACGCTCTACTGGATTCTCGATGCGGTGCGCCACTTTCCTCTTGATGAGGCCGAAAAGGTATTTCGCAAGGCCGCTCAGCTCCGCGCCGATCACTCCTCGGTTATCGGCATCGGACTCGGCGGGGATGAACGACGCTGCGGCTCCGAACCGTTTCGCGAGATGTATGCGCGCGCTCGCGATGCGGGCCTGCGCCTCACCAACCATGCGGGTGAAACCACTGGACCCGAGGCTATCTGGGAGGCCCTGTCCATTGGTTCAGAACGCCTTGGCCACGTGCTCTCGGCAATTCAGGACCAGAAGCTCATTGATGACCTGAAAATGCGACGCACTGGGATCGAATTGAATCCGACTTCAAATGTACGCACGGGTGTCTGTTCCTGCTTTCGCGAACACCCTCTGCGCAATTACTTTGATACTGGACTCCTCGTCACCATTAACTCTGACGACCCTGCATTCTTCGGTTCCGGGATCGCAAATGAGTACCATCTGGCCCACACCGAACAGGGATTTTCGCGGGTTGAACTGCGAGATCTTGCAGCGAATTCCTTTCGAGCAAGTTTTCTCCCGGATGTAACCAAGGGTTCATGGCTCCTTCAAGTCGATCAGACACAATGAACCCGACCGGGGCCAGGAAACCGATGTGACTGAGAGCATAGATTCGAGTGCTCCATATCGGGCATAGTTATCAGGATGGAACGCATCCAACCAAAGTTGTAATGTGACCTCACCTAGGTGGGGCGCGTCAAAATGTAGTTGGGCTATCATCGTGACAGGAGACCAAGCGAGCATGTCCGCCAATCCTACGAGCCTCACGCTTCTCGACGAGCAGGACGATACCAAAACACTTCGTGTGATTGGGTGGTTTTCCGTTGGCATGGCTGTCGCCGCGGTCGGCATTTATCTGGGACGCGAACTTCGTCTTCGCTATAAGTTCAATCAGCGCACACCCTACGATTTCTACTCCAACGCCGGCAAACAGCAGTCGACCGAGTTCGGGGTCGGTATCTAGCTAACGCACATTTCGCAGAAATGAAAAACGCCGCTTCGCGCGGCGTTTTTAATTTTCGCCAAGAGTCGGTCTTTCGTATCTCAGCAAATTCCCCGCGCATGCGTCGTCAAGTTGGTTCGTCTATTTCGCGATCAACATTTCCCGCCGAATTCCCTGCCGGTTTCCTCAGCCGTTTTCTGGATTCAATCTGGAGCTGCAGGGACCGTTGTCGACATCGCGGCGGCTGACTTGCATCACGTCTCTTCTTCTCAGGGTCTCCGCGCGATGAAGAACGAGAGTGTCCAGGTCACCTACGTCTTCTTCGCGCTCCTGATTTCCCTGAGAATTCCAGCGGTTGTACTCACGACCGACGTACCGGTCCGGCTGATCGGGCTCTCACTCTCAGAGTGCTGCGACCGAGCGCGGTAACTGATCGCCTACGCGAGCGTACCCAACGAGCATGGTTACTAGATTGTTTTCGGCGAAGGTTCACACTGCTGAGTCCAATAGGTACATCTCAAGATGCGTGGTCCACATCTTAAGAGAGTGGAAGGTAGCTTATATGCATTATCTATACGCACACTGGATTATCTCCATCAGCGGGACTATATTTTTGGGATTTTCAGCGATGGTTCTTCACGAGTTTGGGCACCTCGCGACATCACTCATGATCGGCATCAAGGTGAAGAGTGTCGGCCTCTGCATGAAGGGAATGTATATCGTGCGTGAAGCCGGATCTCCCGCCAAGAACCTGCTCGTCTCACTCGCGGGTCCGCTCACCAACGTCGCGCTGGTTCTCCTCTTCTGGAATATCTCGCCCAAATTTGTGCTGGCGAACCTGTGCCTCGCGATCTGCAATCTGGCTCCGGTCAAGGGATCGGATGGGGAACGCGCGCTTGTTTGCCTTCAGCAAATGCAAAAGGAATCCACGCACTCGACAGTCACTCGCTGACGATTCGACAGGGAGCAGTTGTCTTTCTGTTCCCTGCTTGGAATCCCACACGCTGATCTTTGCTACCCTCTTCCCATGGGTCGTATCCGTGTTCTTTCCGACCAGGTAGCGAATCAGATCGCCGCCGGCGAGGTGGTCGATCGTCCCGCATCTGTCGTGAAGGAGCTGCTCGAAAACTCCCTTGATGCCGGCGCAACGCGCATTCGCGTCGAGGTCGAAGGGGGCGGCCGCAAGCTGATCCGCATTTCGGACGATGGGCACGGAATGAATCGAGACGATGCCCTGCTGGCTTTCGAGCGCCACGCAACCTCAAAGCTCCGCACCGCCGACGAGCTTCTGTCCATTGCAACCCTGGGCTTCCGCGGAGAAGCGCTTCCCTCCATCGCCTCGGTCGCACGCGTCTCGCTTGAAACCTGCACCGGTGAGGGCGATACCGGCACGCGACTCGATATCGCCGGCGGTAAAATTCTGCACGTCGAAGATGCAGCGCTGCCTCGCGGCACCACCATTTCCGTCTCCGACCTGTTTTTCAACACGCCAGCGCGTCGCAAATTCCTACGCGCCGAGGCGACCGAGCTTTCGCACGTCGCGGCTCTCGTGACCCACTATGCTCTCGTACATCCCGAGAAGCACTTCGAGTTGCTCTCGGCGTCGCACTCCCTGGTCACGGCCCCTCCGGTGGCGCGTCCGGCCGAGCGGATCTATCAAATCTTTGGCAAAGACACGCTCTCCCAGCTCCTGCCAGTCGCAGCAGAAACTCAGCTCGATCGGTCGGGGCTACCGGAGCCGCCTCCCTGGAAGCGGGATCCAGATCAGCCTGATCGCCAGCCGGGCAAACTTCGGATCACCGGATTTTATTCCAAACCTGAGTTGCAGAAGCTGAATCGCAACTCCATCTACATCTTCGTCAATAAACGACTCATCCGGGACCGCCTCCTCCTCCATGCCATCTCAGAGGCCTATCGCAACATCATCCCGCCTACGAGTTTTCCGGTTGTGCTTCTGTTCCTGGAAATGCCGCCCGAAGAGGTGGATGTCAACGTCCATCCTGCGAAGACCGAGGTACGGTTCCGCCAGCAGTCCCATGTTCACGACTTCGTCCGAGACAGCCTCCGCAACGCTCTCATCGCGGCCCGTCCTGTCGCGGGATTTAAAGCCGCGCTTGAATCCTCGCCGGCGGCGACCCCATCACTGATCCCCATCCCCGGCGCGCGCCTACCCGGGTCTCCTGACGAATCGACCCCCGATGAGGTTGCTGCTCAGGATTCTCAGTCGCAAACTGATCCTTTCCAGCTCACTTCGAAACCCCTCCCCCCCATACCTGGCAAGCTCCCCTTCGCCGAGCGCGACCTCTCCCTCCTGGTGGACCAACTGGCCGCTCGTCAATCCGCCACGGCGCTTGTCGATGCACCGGCAACGTACCTCAAAGAAAGCTGCTCTGATTTCCCGTTTTCCGAGAGCAATCAGCTCGCGACGAAGTCCGGAACGCTCCAGATCGAGTCGGAACAGGCTTCGACGAACCTCAACAGGCTTGGCTCCTTGCGGCCGATGGGCCAGCTTCGGGATTCTTTTATTCTCGCTACCGGCGAGGACGGTCTCTGGATCATCGATCAGCACGTCGCCCATGAACGGGTGCTTTTCGAAAAGATTCTTCGCGAACGCCAAGTCGAGCAAATTCAACGCCAACGTCTCCTTATGCCATTGCTTATAGAGCTCAAACCATGGCAGATGGTGGTGTATTCGCAAATTGCGAATGAATTGGAACGAAATGGGTTTGAGGTCGAGCCGTTCGGCCCCCAAATACTCGCCGTTAAAGCGGCCCCTGTCGGCCTGGAGGGCGCCTCGCTCGAACGGATGCTCCAGGAAGTCATTGAACAATCCAGTGAGGCGGCAACCGAAGTGGCCTTAAATGAAGATCTTACAGCGCTTCGAACCCGGATAGCCGCCTCCCTGGCCTGTCACTCTGCCATCAAGATCAACACCCCCCTTGACCCAAAGCGAATGGAGTGGCTATTGTTGGAACTTGCAAAGACTGAGCACCCAACGAGTTGCCCTCATGGCCGTCCGATAGCTCTGCTTTACTCGTGGAAGGAAATCCTCCGGGCCTTCCATCGAATTTAAAACGCATTTAAGATGAAACTTGGGTCAATCCTCCGCCGAGGCGAGAGGGTTGCTGACGAAGAGCGTTTCAGGGATTGCAGTGCCCGAAACCGATTGCTCCGATACTATTGAGCCGACAGAGATTGGCAATCGGGAGCGGTTTCTAAGGGGTGAATTCATCTCCTGGAATTTCTTTCCGTCGACCCGGAAGTGAGGTTTTTCTTTGACATCTGAGCAATTGGTACAAGCGCGCGCTGAGAGAATGCGCCAGAACGGCCTTGGAACGCTTTCACTGGATGACGCCCGTACGTGGCTTGAAGAGACAGGGCTTTGTCTCTTCCTACCCAGGCGGCAGTTTTCCACTTCTGTTGCCCCCTCCTTTGTTGAAGCCGTTGCTGGACGGCCGGAGGCAACACCGGATCAAAAGACCATTTCCCTTGCAGAAGATCTTCTCGTTCGTCTTGAGAATGAAGGGGTTGCGGTACGACTCAATCTGCAGGGACAGCCTGGCGAACAACCTGATTTCGTGGTGGCAGGTTGGGTTCTGCCTTATGTATACGCACTCCGAGGCGACCGTGACTGGCGACGCAGTCCGCAGTTGACCGGATCTCGCCAGGTTTCGCAACTCGCTGTGCATGTCTACAAGCAGTTGGAAACCGGGGATTTAACGGTTTCGCAGCTCAAGCAGGTGCTGGGCCGTGAGGTCTCTGAGTCGGCAGTGGTCCGCGCAATTACCGAGCTGTGGCAGCAGCTCCGGATTATCCCAACGATCGCGGCCCGCGGACAGGCCGCCAAATGGCAGTTGCTACGCACACGCTTCCAGCGCGCGATCGCTGAGGGCGCCTCAACTTCGCAGGTCACTGCAATTTCAGTACTTGCTTCCATTTATCTTCAGGCAGTCATCGCCGGCAGCATGGAAGACGTGGAACTGTTTCTGGCCCCTCTTACCGCACGCAGCAAGATACGTGAGGTGATTCGCGGCCTGGTTGCGACCCGGCAGGTTCACACCATCTCGCTGGGCCATGCTCCCCACTTCTACGTTGCGGGAACCCTGCCGGAGTTCGAGCCGATTTCCGCCCTGTATGCCAGCGCGACCATGCCGGCTTCAGCTTACTTCACACGTTCTTTTGAGCGCGACGACGAGGCGCACAGTCCGGCCGTTTCATTGCCATTCGCACAACAGTCTGTGTATCGGCCGACTCCCCAGGCTTCTGCTCCGACGCCGGTTGAGAAGGCTGAGCCGGAAAGCCGCGATCTCTCGAAGAGCGCGGCCCGTCATTCTGCGGCGAACGGAAAGGCGGAAACCGCACGTCCGCACTTCGGGCGTCCGGCATCGCGCAAGCCGGCTTCTTCCGGTCGTCCATCCCAGTCATCGGGGCGTAGTCATGCGTCCCGGCACAAATCGGAGGCCCGTTCCACTTCTTCGCGTCCTCAGAGCGGATCTCGTCCTTCAACCACTTCACGCTGGAGTGGCGGCAAGAACGTCAAACATAGCCACGCGAGCAACGGCTCACACGCAACCGGCACCCATGCGACGACGAATGGAAACGGAAACGGATCCCATCGCAAGTCGAAGTCCACTGCGCAGTCCTGGACTAAGCGCAGCGGGACCGCAAAGGCGAAGCCGGCGGGTACACGCAAGGATGCACGGCCCGCTCGCAAGAGCCGTCCTGCTTTGACCTCTGCTGGACGCGCGGGTACAAGCGGCAAACGGTTCTTCGATAACGCGTCAAAAAGCCGCGGGGGGCGGGGGACCAAAAAGCGCGGATGAGTGCGAAAGAAACTCCCGGACCGGATCCCAAACGCAATTTCGTAGTAGCCATTGACGGACCAGCAGGGGCAGGCAAAAGCACAATTGCCCGCCATCTGGCCCGTCATTTTGGTCTGCTTAATCTCGAAACTGGGGCGATGTACCGCGCCCTAGCCTTAAAAGCGCTACGTATGGACGTCCCACTCGACGATCCTGCCGCCCTTGAGCGTCTGGCAACCGAAACTGAGATTGAGTTGGAACCCGGCGAAGAAGAAAACCGCGTTCTGCTCGATGGTGAGGATGTCACCGGGCAGATTCGCAATCAGACGGTGACCGATGCCGCATCAAGAGTGAGCATCTTTCCGATTATTCGCGCAGGCATGGTCAAGCGTCAGCAAGCAATGGGAGAAAAGGGCAGCGTCGTCATGGAAGGGCGTGACATTGGCACGGTTGTTTTCCCACACGCCGAAGTGAAGATCTTTCTTGATGCCGCACCGGAAGTGCGAGGCATGCGCCGCTACGATCAGATCGGCCAACAAGGAAAGCCTGCGCCCCCTCCTCAAGATGTGATTCGCGATTTGCGAGAGCGTGACGAACGCGACCGCAGTCGCGCGGATTCGCCCCTTCGTCCCGCTCCCGACGCTTTTCTTCTGGATTCGACGAACCTGACCCTGGAAGAAGCCGTCAAAGCTGCAGAATCGGTTGTCAGCGCGTGGCTGGGCCGAGCCGGGTAGATGGAGCAGGGTTACAGCAACAGGACGCTAGAAACCTCTGCGGCGAGGGACGACATGTAACCGGCTTTTAACCGCCGCGAAAATCGGATGTGAGACTCTATCTGAGCCTCGTTCGAAATAAGCATTCGAAGCTCAAGGTTCCGATGTCCCTGTATTGCCCCGAATGCGGATCAACAGATGTACGCACATCCCATTTGCGCTTAGGCGATGTTGCCCATCTCCTTGCCTTACGTTATCCCGTGCGCTGCCACACCTGTAAGGCCAGATGGTACGCGCCGATCTCCAGAGCCCATCACTTGCCGAGGCCACAACACCGGCGAAGGCGCCTGAAACCGCATGGATAACCTGACTGTTCCGGCGCATGCCGCCCATTCTGACAAAGCCACTTAGCTCGAGCCCGGTCCGATGGGATAGGCTTTAAAGATGGAGACGACTTGCACTCGCTGCCACCAGCCGATCCCCGCGGACAGCTGTTTCTGTCCGGCCTGCGGATTGCCTCAGCTGGTGTACTCGGCAGAGGCGGGTGCTGTTCCGGCGCCCACCGAACGGTGGCCTGAGCCAGCCCGCGATGCAAGTTCGATCGATTGGCGGCCTGGGACACGTGCGGCGCTGGCGCTGGCTGTTCCCGCGGGTTTGCTTTCCTCCGGCGTTTCGCCGGTTAGCGCGTTAGGCATATTCTGGATGGCCGGGGCCGCTCTTTGGGCGGTCACACTTTATGTGCGCAGCCAGCGGCCTGCCTGGATCACGGTGGGCGCCGGCGCGCGAATCGGACTCGTTACGGGGTTGATCGCTGGCTGGCTAGCCTTTGGGATCAGCGGCGTTGGTCTATTCACAACACGAGTGTTTCTGAAGCAGGGTGGTCAGATCGATAGTTCCTGGCATGAATTTGTTGAAAAGGACCAGCAACTCAGCCAGCAATGGTTGAAGCAAATGAGTGTCCCAACCGAGGCGGCTGAACTGAACGCGCAGAAAGACTGGATGCTCTCTCCAGAAGGACACGCAGGTTTCCAGACAATGGGGCTGGTATGGGATTGCGGTCTCCTCATTCTGTTCGCGGCTGCCGGTGGTGCCCTCGGCGCGCGCATGATCGCCCGCAGACGCCGAGCTGATCTCTGACGAAGCTATGGGGGCTTGTCGTTGAAGCTGGAGACGATGAGCGGCTCAAGCTTTTTCGTCCATACGAAACGGCATGCGATGGAGACGCTTCCCGGTTGCGGAAAAAATAGCGTTGGCAACGGCGGGAGCTGTTAGACCAACCGCAGCTTCTCCAAGGCCGTGCGGATCGGCATGACTTTCGATGAACCAGGTTTCCAGTTTGGGCGCCTCAGAGAAACGCAGGACGCTGTAGTCGTCGAAATTCTGCTGCTCGACCGCACCGTTCTTAATGGTGATGGCTTCTTTGAGGATGGAACTGATGGTGAAGACAGCTCCACCTTCCAACTGCGATCGGGCTCCGCTGGGATTAATGACTTGTCCGCAATCCACAGCGGTGATAATGCGATCGACGCGAATATTGTCGCGATCGACCGTGACTTCCGCAACCTGGGCAAGATAGGCGTACACGGAGGTGCAGGCAATTCCGCGGCCTCTGCCGGGCGGAAGAGGCTTACCCCAATCGCTTTTCTTTGCAGCCAGGTCCAATGCGGCAATAAGGCGCTGGGGTTCGAAGGGCCGCTGATCCGGGTCGGGCTTCTTCTTCGGAATTTGGGGGAGCAGCAAGAGACGTTTCCGGAACTCATACGGATCCTGCGCCGCGGCATGAGCCAATTCGTCGATGAAAGCCTCGACTGCGAAAACGTTGAATGAGTTCTCAACCGACCGCCACCAGGCGCGAGGAACGCCGCTTTCAGCGAGCGAGAACGAGGTGCGGATGTTCGGGACGGGATAGACGAGATCGCCCGGGAGTTCGTCGCCGCTGGGTTTCCACTTGCCGGTTTCACTCCAGTAAGCATTGATCGCAGTATCGACAAGGTAGTCAGACCAGGCGACAACTTTTCCCTGAGCATCGACAGCGCCTCGCATGCGCCGCATCCCGGTCGGCCGGTAGAAATCGTGCGTCATATCGTCTTCGCGTGTCCACACAAGCTGAACGGGCGAGGCAACATGCCGTGCGATTTGCGCCGCCTCGGTCTGGAAGTCGTATGTGAAACGCCGTCCAAATCCGCCGCCCATGAAAGTTGTGTGAACAGTAACGGCGGACTCCGGCAGCCCAAGCTCCTTGGAAATCACCGTGCGGCTAACGTCGGCGCACTGCGACGGACACCACGCTTCGCACTTGTCGCCCTGAAGGTGCATCGTGATGTTCATGGGCTCCATACAGGCGTGGGAGAGGAATGGAAACTCGTAAACGGTTTCGATCCGCTTTGTCCCGGAAATCGTGTCGGGATCGGGTCCGCGAAGTTCAGAAGACCATGCAGGAGGGGCTGCCAGCGTTTGTTGCATCTGGCGCCGCAACCATTCGGTTGACTCGTTCGAGTGGGGACCGTGGTTCCACGTGATATTCAGCGCATTGCGGCCCTGGATTGCGGCCCATGTCGAATTGGCAACGACAACGACTCCTCCCGCAGTGAAGACCCGGAAACCCTTCGCAGGAATCTCGAAAACCTGAAGAACGCCCGGGGTAGCGAGAGCCTTGGAAGAGTCGAAACTCGCTGGAGTTCCACCGAATGCGGGACAGCGCGCAACGACGGCATATACCATTCCGGGCAGGCGGACGTCGAGGCCGAATCTAGCTGCGCCTCTGCACTTGTCGGGTATATCGAGATGAGGAGTGTCGTGCCCGAGCAGCACGTATTCCTGTGGATCTTTGAGGCGGACCCGAGCAGGATCAGGAAGAGGAAGCTGGCGGGCAGCTCCGACAAGTTCGCCATATGTGAACTTTTTGCCCGATGCAGAATGGAGAACTACACTCTTCGCGGCGGTGCACTCGGCCTGGGGAACGCCCCACGCTCGTGCGGCTGCCGCGATCATGAGCGCTCTTACGCTGGCGCCGGCGCGGCGCAGCGGGGTGAAGTTGCTGACGACGCTCCCACTGCCACCGGTTCCAAGTGAAAAGTCGGACTGCACGACATGGACTCTGCTCCAGTCGAGATCCGCCTCTTCAGCCAGGATCATGGGAAGGGCAGTGTAGATTCCCTGCCCCATCTCGGATTTTGCAAAGACAAGCTGGGCGCTGTTGTCCGGGTTTACATGAATCCACGCATCGAAGGGATCTTCTGGTTTGGCCGCGTTCCTGGCAGCATGGAACGGTCCATGCATTCTCACACCGATGATCAACGCACCGGCGCCTGCCGCCGCCGCCGCTCCTGAAGCAATAAATGCGCGCCGGCTCATTGTTGACGTGCGTGGTTTTTCCGGAGCGAAGTTTGCCTTCATGATTGCATCTCCTGTGCCGCGCGATGAATTGCCTTACGAATGCGGAAGTAGGTTCCGCAGCGGCAGATGTTACCCACCATCGCGTCATCAATCTGCGAGTCATTGGGAGATTTGTGTGTCGCGAGCAGAGCAGCCGCCGACATGATCTGGCCGGATTGGCAATACCCGCACTGAGGAACCTGCTCCGCGATCCACGCCTTCTGGACGGGGTGTTGGCCGTCCGAGCTCAGTCCCTCAATTGTGATGATTCGGTGTCCTACGGCGCTCTGCACGGGGGTTTGGCAGGAACGGACGGCCTGTCCATCGAGATGAACCGTACATGCGCCACACATGCCGATGCCGCAGCCGTACTTGGTTCCTGTCATCTGGAGCAGATCGCGGAGGACCCAAAGCAGGGGCATTTCCGCCTGCGAATTGACAGTCCGAGGACTGCCGTTGACTTCAAGAGTGAATCGGGGCATCGGACGACCTCAGCCTTGAGCATGGCCTCAAGTGGCGCCTGAAGGAAGTGTCGTGCAGCGAGCGTTCGCCATCGTGCAGGGAATCTGCAGTCGGGAGCTTCTGGTTTAGCCTCTGGTCGCGGCGAGGAGGGCCTGCCAACCGACCCTGCTCATCTTCAATCGCTGTCCACTATGAAGCACAACCGCACCTTCGCTGCGACCTTCGCGGACGATCTCCCGAACCTGCCCGATGTTGACGATGGCGGAGCGGTGCACACGAACAAATTTGCCTGGATCGAGGGTCTCGGCAAGCTGTTTGATCGGTTCGCGGAGCAGATAGTTCTTTGTCCCGACGTGCAGACACGAGTAGTAATCGGCGGCCTCTATCCAGTCGACCTCGTCGAGCTGCACGAGAACATCTTTGGTTCCGCTACGAACAAGCAGGCGCCTGGGATAATTTCTGCTCGCCTCCGGCGCCGCGGATCGGATGCTGTCGAAAACGGTGCGGAGCTTTTCTTGAGTAATCAAAGCAGACTTCGAGGCAACTCTTTCTTTAATCTGTACCAGCGCCTCGCGCAGCCGTTCAGGCTCAATGGGCTTTGTCAGGTAGTCGAGGGCATGGACCTCGAACGCTTTCAACGCGTAATGGTTGTGTGCGGTTACGAAAACAGTGACCGGCATGTTGGAGACACCGATCCGCTCGATCACCTCAAACCCATCGCGCGCCGGCATCTCGATGTCGAGGAAGAGCACGTCCGCGAGCTTCTCACGAATGGCAGCAATCACCTCCAGGCCATTCCGGCACTCGCCTACGATCTCAATGTCATCATCATCGGACAGGAGGAACCTGAGCCGTTCGCGCGCCAACGGTTCATCATCGGCGATGAGAGCCTTCAACTTCATCCGGCGGTCTCATAAGGAACGTCAATGGCGACTTCGAAGCCTCCCGATCGCAACGGCCCGGCGCGCAGAAGATGTTGTTCCGGATAGAAATAGGCGAGTCGGTCGCGAGTGTTTTTTAGACCGATTCCATTGCCGGATGAGGTAGTGCTTCTACCCGGGCCAGTATCGCGAACTGTGATGCAAAGGCGATCTCCGGCGCGCTTTGCGGAGGCCATAACCGTGCCTTCGCCTTCGCTGCTCGCAATGCCGTGACGAATTGCGTTCTCTACGATCGGTTGCAGCAAAAAACAAGGCACGAGACTGTGCAGGGCGCCCGGATCCACCTTGATGTCGACATTAAGCCGATCAGCGAAACGCACCTGCTCAATGGCCAGATAATTTTCAACGATCTCGAGTTCCTGCGAAAGAGGCACCTTCTCGGGCGTCGACTGTTCCAGTGTTCGCTTGAGGAGCACGTTTAAATGTCCCAGCATCTCTGCGGCCTGCGGCTGCCGCCCTAGCTCGACCAGAGTCGTGATTGCGTTCAGCGTGTTGAATAGAAAATGCGGCTCAAGCTGCATCTGCAGTGCCTTGAGCCGGGCGGCGGAGAGCTGGCGTTGCAATTCCAGAGATTTCATTGCATCGCGTTGAGCACGAATCTGCGCCTGAATAATTCCGATAAGCCCGAAGGTGAACCCGTAAAGCAGGATTTCAAAGCCAAAACGATTCAAGTTGAGCATGCTGGTGAGAACTTTGGCCGCCGGGGCATTCGTCTTCCACTCGGTAACAAATAGGCTCAGGCTGCCGAGGAGCACGAGATGAGCAACACCAGCGACGCATGCGATGAGCACTTGCGCTGCAATCCCGGCCAAGGATCGATGCAAGGCCGATGTAGTCTTAAGGCCGGTAATCCAGAAGGTGGATGCGATAACGCCCCACCACCCCCATAGAACGAGGCCGTAGAGGAGTGAAGGCAGGTGCGTGATGGATTGGCACTCCATCGCTGTGCCGAGGGCAAGAATCAGCGAAGCCGAACCTATGAGAAGAGTTCCTCGCGATTGAATGGACGGCGGCGATAAATGGTGCTGTTCATCCGTGCGAGCGGAGGGGAAATTGGGGCGAGCAGGCACCGCCGTCAGCAAACTCATTAGGGACCTCACGTTTGCAGTTCGCGCTTCCGAAGCCGTTGAACTCGAGAGTCCAGTGCGATCAGAAGACCCGGACCTTCAGGATGTCACCAGAATCGAGAAACTGCCAGCAAAAGTCAGCGATGGCGGCGATTTTTGCAGGGAACCAAGATCGATGACAGTCAGTCGAAGCCAGGATTTTCGATTCTGGTGCATCCCTTTATCCTTTTAGTCCTGAGAACGCGGGTTAGAGTGGTAACAGCATGAGGTTATCGACATGAAAATCAGTGCTCGAAACATTCTCCCCGGGACGGTCACCGGCGTAACCAAAGGCACAGTCAACGCCGAGATTGTCCTGTCGCTTCGCGGCGGGGAAATCGTTGTCGCAATCATTACCAACACAAGCGCAGATCGGCTGGCACTGCAGGCGGGGACTGATGCGTTCGCGATCATCAAGGCGTCGGATGTGATGGTCGGCAAGGGCCTGGAGAATGCAAAGCTGAGCGCGCGGAATATTCTTTCCGGCAACGTAGCAGAGTTGAACGAAGGGGCAGTGAACAGCGAAGTCGGCATCCGCTTACCCGGAGGGACCATGCTAGCGGCTTCAATCACCAAGGAAAGTGTGCACGCTCTCAATCTGAGGATGGGCGACGGTGTCAGCGCGGTAGTGAAGGCATCTCACGTTTTGATTGGAGTTTGATCAAGGCTTCGCATCGATCACAGTAATCGAAGTGAGGTTTCTGACCCACCGAGCCGGGCGTTTTTCCTCTGTCGATATCATCTTGAACGCTCCATCCTTTTCGAGTTTGTGTTCATCGACGGAATCGGCTACGATCACGTCCCCTACGTGAATCGAGGGGTCCACTTCGGCCAAGGCATAGAGCACACTGTAATTGTCTGTACCTTCGGCAATGATTCCGGTGAGAAAGAGCTTGCCTCGGATGTTTTCGCCCAGCGGCACATTTACTTTTGCCAATAAATCGGTGAGGGCCACCCCGGAGTATTTTTCGTTTGCTTTCGAATGCGAGTTGAAGACCGAAACGGCTTTGTGTGGCAGTGCAGCAAATTCTTCCGGGCTTAACGTGATTGATTTCCCATCGAGTCCAGTGATCTTCAGAAGCGTCGAGGGAGTCGTCGGCCGCGAGTGATCCATCATTTGCGCAGACGCAGCCGGCGTAATCGAGAACGAGGGCAGAATCGCCAGAAAAATAGATAGCAAGAAAGATCGTTGGAGCTTCATAGGCCCATTTTAATGGGTCGTCAATTTAAGCCGCATAGATTCGTCGCAATTTTTTCCTCCTTCGGCAACAGAAGGTGCTACAAAGTAGGACATGAATCCGCAAGGGCAGCTCCTTACGCCACGTGAAGCATCGCGCATGCTCGGGATCAGTTATCCAACGATCAAGAACTGGATTCTTTCCGGAAAACTCAAGACAATCAGAACCCCCGGTGGGCATCACCGCCTCACTGCGGCGAGCCTCAAACCGTTTTTAGACGCTGATAGCGGCCGGACAAGAACCGAATCGCGCGAGCGATATCGGCGCGTAAGCGGCCGCAATCAGCTAGCCGGAAAAGTGGTCAGCGTCAGAACCGAAGGGCTCCTGGCAGAGGTCATCCTGGCAATCGGAAGCGCTCAGATCACCGCCATTATCACTGCCGAAGCGGTCCGGGAACTGCGACTCAAAAAAGGTGACACAGCAGCGGCGCTCATCAAGTCAACCGACGTCATGATTGAGCGGCTGGACGACAAATAAGTCCGGTTCGCTGCAGGCTGGTTGACTATACGATTCTAAATATATAGATTCGAATTTGCCCGGGCAGGCCAAAGCGGCCCTCCCCCCATAGCAGGCCCAATTGGCTTTGGCCTGCCCGGCGCGCTTCCACGATGCCCTCTTTTGGAGAAAGCCAGCATGTTTCGGAAGTTCCTGGCCGCGACTATCCTCGCGTTCATCTGCAGTTTGCCTGCATGCTCTCAAATCACGGCCAAGCTACGGGGCAAAGTGCTGGATCCGGGTGGCTCGGCGGTGGCGAACGCAACCGTGAATCTTACCTTGACAGGATCCAATATTCGCCTTTCGACCACCACTTCCGGCTCGGGAGATTATTCGTTCACCAGTCTCAACCCGGGCGTTTATCGGCTCGAGGTAACAGCATCCGGATTTGCCCACTTATCGCGAGACGGAGTACACGCAATCGTTGGGCAAACGGTCAATGTCGATCTGAGCCTCAGAGTCGGAGAGAATCAGCAGACCATCAAGGTGATATCGGATGCCCCATTACTGCAATCGGAAACCAGCAATGTGCAAACGAACATAGCCGGCCCCACGGTTATTGCCATGCCGCTGAACACGCGGAATTTTGTTCAGCTAGCTACCCTGGCCCCCGGCGTAGAACTGCCGCCCGGCACAGTTCTTCCTCGAATCAACGGAGGACGTCCTAGAACCAACGAGTATCTCTACGACGGAATTTCCGCGCTTCAGCCCGAACCGGGGCAGGTTGTCTATTTCCCAATCATTGATGACATCCAGGCGTTTACGGTAGAGACCAACAATGTCTCCGCCGAGTTCGGCCGATTCAATGGTGGGGTCGTCAATGTGGCAACGCGCTCCGGTTCCAACGGATTCCACGGAAGCCTTTTCGAGTTCTTTCGCAACGAAGACCTGAACGCTCGGAACTACTTTGCGCCGGCTGACGCGGGAAAGCCTGAATATCGCAGAAATCTTTATGGCGGGACCATTGGCGGCCCGATCGTTCCGGACCACCTCTTCTTTTTCGGAGCGTATCAAGGAGTAAAGCAGCTGATTGGCGTTACGAGAATATCCACCATTCCGACAATGGCCGAGCGGCAGGGTATTTTTACCGGCGTATCGCACATCTATGACCCGACCACGACCACGGTGGTGAATGGCGTGACGGTTCGAAAGGAATTCCCGAACGACGTCATCAATATTCCACTCGATGTTGCAGCCGAGTCGCTGATGACGCGTTTCCCAACGCCCACCAATCTGACGGCCAAAGCCAACAACTACACGCGCACGGCAAATGATATCGACCACCAGAATCAGTTCGACTTTCGAGTTGACGGAGCGAAAGGAAATCACGATCTGGCATTTGGACGTTACTCGTACTACAACGAGGTGGAGCAGCCGGTTACCCCATTGCCCGACGGGAGCGGAGCGATCACCGGCGCCGTGATCGGCACAGGCGGCGTCGCAGGCTTATCGAATGTCCTGGGTCAGCAGGCGGTCGCTGACGAGACGCATGTTTTCTCTCCGCATCTGCTCACGGATCTCCGAGTCGGCTACACCCGCCGAGGCAACACGATACTCGGGGCGACGTTGGACGACACGGCGTCTGCCGCCTTAGGCATTCCTGGGATCCCCACCAACGCGGCTTTCAACAATGCGCTGCCACTCTTTACTTTTTCTGGATTTCAGCAACTTGGTCCCTCCTCCAGTACCTTTTCGGAATATCAGACCGCGGTCTGGCAGACTGTCGATTCAGTTGCGTACAACCGGGGAAAACACCAAGTGAGGTTTGGTCTCGATTTCCGCTGGTATCAACTGAATACGGTGGCACCGGCGAATCCTACCGGGTTTTTCAGTTTCACAACTACCGGTACAAATCAACAGGGCGTTACCAACAGCGGCAACGCAATCGCCAGTTTTCTGCTTGGCCAAGTGGATACTTTCCAGATAGACCTGCAGGAGAGCAAGATCAGGCCGCGCGATCACATTCTCGAGTTCTTCGCCCAAGACGATTGGAAACTTACGCCGCTACTCACCTTGAATATCGGGGCGCGGTACACGCTTCACTTCCCGTCGATCGAAAAGAACAATCAGGGAGCTGTTTTTAATCTGTCTTCACAGCAGTTGGACTATCTCGGAGAGAACGGTTTTCCCCGGAGCGCCCGCGAACTACATTATGACAACTTCGCGCCGAGGATCGGGGTTGTTTATATGCTGAGTCCGAAGACTGTCGTTCGTTCCGGTTTCGGCATCGTCTTCATCGATCAGTCCGGGATCACAACTCCGTTCACAACACCACAATTTCCATTTGTGCAAAATGTACAACAGAGGACACAGGACAGTTTGCGAGCAGCCTTTATCCTGTCCCAGGGCCCGTCGGTGGCGCCTATTCCGTTTACGCCCGATGCGGGTCTGGGCCAGAGCGTCTATACTGCGGACCGCGAGGCCGGATCTGGGTATGTACAGCAATGGAATCTGTCAGTTCAACGAGCGATTACGAATAACCTATCCGCAGAAGTCGCATATCTTGGATCGCATATCGTGCACGTCGGCATCCCGGATTCCAATTTGAATCAGCTCACGGAGGATCAGCTTGCCGAGGGTCCGCCATTGCTAACGACAGTGCCCAATCCATACTACGGCGAGATTCCACCTTCCAGCTCCATCGGTGGAAAGACGATCACTCAAGCACAGTTGATCAAGCCGTATCCTCGTTTTCTGAACATCGCCACCTATCGTCACAATAGCGGACAGACCAATTACAACGCCGTCGCCGCCAAGGTTGAACAGCGACTGGCAAATGGCATCTCTTTATTGTTCGCATATACTCATTCGAAGCTCATCGATGACGCATCATCGGTATTTTCGAGCACGGTGCTTTCATCGCCGAATTCGAATAGTCTGATCGCCGCCGATACATTTCGACCTTCGTTGGAAAGAGATTCGTCCAACGGAGACATGCCCAATGTGACCTCTTTCAGCGGCATGTACGATCTACCCGCAGGCCACGGACATCGATTTGCGTCGAACGGAATCGGCAACACACTCCTAGGCGGGTGGCAGTTGAACGCCATCTTCCTATTGCAATCCGGAATGCCCGTAACGGTAACGCAAGCGACTAACTTCAATTCGTTTGCGGGGTTCTCTATCCAGCGCCCAAACCTAGTCGGCAACCCATCGCTGGCGCCTGGCGATCGAACGCCGGCACATTTCTTTCATACCAGCGCATTTGCCACCGCTCCTCAGTTCACGATCGGCTCGGCGTCTCGAAATCCGGTGAGGGGTCCGGCCTATCGAGACCTCGATCTTGCCCTGGTAAAACACACGACACTGTTCCGTGAAACAGATATGGAGATTCGCGCTGAATTGTTCAACGTGACCAATACGCCGGCGTTCAGTCAGCCAAACGGAAGCTTTGGTTCTGCTGCATTCGGTAGCATCACCAGCACAACAACTGATCCAAGGGTACTGCAACTCGCAATTCGATTGAGTCGCTAAGGTCGATCTACCGGACGACTGCTCGAGCGCAGGTATTCCCGACCCGTACAAGATTAGTGATGGGTTCTCTCGCTTGTTGTAGCAAGTAGGTCTCAATCACTCATGAGGAAGATGTACGGTCTGACATCCTCCCATGGTGTCCATTCCCAATACCGGATAAGGATTGTGTACACCATCAATCCGGTTTCGCCTTCTCCGAAAAGGAGATAGCGAACGGCCTGTCCCATCAGGTCGCGGCGGGTGAGTCCGATGAAAATTGAAATCGGGTCGACTGCTTCGCTGATAAAGGCGATGGAGTTGGCGATGGCAACGGCTCCGTAGACTTCTCCGATGTAATCGTCCCCGTCCTTTGAAAAAGAAACTTCGAGGGGTGAAGAGAACTCGCTTCGATTGTCGAGCAGATTGACATGCAGGAAGAGAAAGGGCCCTTTGACGTTGTAGTGCCTGCCGATCATGGCTTTCTTCTTGCGCCGCGCCTCAGGGGAGGGGTCGGGAATCGGAATGAGATGGACCTTCTTGCCCCAGAGTTCGGGACCCATTCGCCAACTTTCCACGTCGGAGTAAAAGGCATTTGGTATGCGAATCTCGACTGAGCGCAGAGACCGGCTCAGCGTACTCGCAAGGATCAGAAGAAGGGTGAATACCGTTCCGATGATGAGTCCGTCGGGCCTCTCCAGGCAGTTATCGGCAAGCGTATAACCGAACACGAGGCAAAGAAATCCGCAATAAATGGATAGGAGCCTGCGCCGATCGCGCCAAAGCGCAAGCATCGCGGCAAAGGCTGCGGAGAGAAGCAGTACGAGCACTCCAGTGGCGTATGCGCCGCTTTGTGCTTCGACATCTGCCCGAAAGATCAGAGTTATTACGATGTTGACCGCAAACAGCACAAGCACGAGAGGCCGGCTCAACTCCACCCATCGCGGCGCCATGCCGAAACGCGGCAAATAACGGGGGATCAGATGAAGAAGTCCGGCCATTGCTGAAGCGCCGGCGAGGCCCAGAATCAGAATCGTCGACAGGTCGTATACAGTGCCAAAGCCGTCGCCAAGGTACTTGTGGGCCAAAAATGCAATCGCCCTTCCACTGGCTTTGCCTCCGATCCTGTAGTCTTCGGGAGCAATGAGGATCGTGGTGACGAAACTGGAGAGGATGAGCATGAAGCTCATGATCATCGCCGCCGTCAACAGGAGTCTGCGCGTATTCGCTATACGGCCTTTGGGGATGTTACCCGCCCGAGGATTGAAATTGCGGTCAATATCCCCCCCGTCAATCAGGGGCATGACTGAAACTCCCGTTTCAAACCCGCTTAATCCCAGTGCAAGTTTCGGGAAGACGAGTAGAGCGGCAATGATGACGAACGAGGGATCGCCGCGAGCCGAGATCCTGATCTGCCAATTCGTCACGAGTTCATGGTGAGCCAAAACTTCCCAGATACCTCGCGTCAAGACGATCAAGTTGAGAAGGAGATAGGGGACGGTGGCAAAGGTGGAAAGCCCTATCGCCTCCTTGAATCCCTTCAGGAACAAGAGGGTTAGCATCGAGAGGATGATCAATGTGACGAGTATCTGGTGTTCGCCAAGGTATTCATGAAGAAAGGGGTTCTCAACGGCGTGTTTGGCCCCATCCGCAGCCGAGAGGGTCATGGTGATAACGAAATCTGTGGCCGCGAAGCCGAGCAGGATGAGCACCAGAATCTTGCCCTTCCAGCCGGTGAGGAGATTCTCAAGCATCGCAATCGAACCCTGGCCCGCGAAACTCCGGCCGGCTACCTGCATGTAGACGGGAACAGCTCCAAGCATTGTTACAAGGATCAGGATCAAGGTCGCGATGGGCGCAATCGAGCCAGCGGCGAGCAATGCGATGCCCGGCTGGTAACCGAGGGTTGAGAAATAATCAACGCCGGTCAGCCAAATAACTTTCCACCAGGGATGAGTTTCAACCTGGTGGTTGGCGGAATTGTGCTCAGATTTGTCGTGAGCCAACCAGCGGCCAAACCAAGAACGAAATTCGAGAGTCGGCTGGGGCAGTTGGCGGCGAAACGGAATATGCTTGTGAGTTCGTTTTTCGGTCGTTGCCTCCCGATCCGGGGTGGAGCTGGTATCTGTTCGCTCGGGCGTCATGTTTCGTGCTGGTCCTTGCAGAATTTCGAGCGTAACCGGGGATCAAGAAGACTTGGAGTTACTCTCCAATTGCGATCAAAGCTGGACGCCAATCAAGGATAAGTCACCACCTGGTAGGCCAGATTTGCAGGAACCAATAACGAAAGGGTGACGAAAATAGCTGCGTATCTGAAGCGGTGCATCCTACCCCCTTCCGATAACGAATCACGGTCCCACTTCGGAGCCCCGATTCGCGGCCTATCAGTTGGTAGCCGTTTGCCGTTCGACAACAGAGGAGGCGAGGACCAGAGGCTGAAACCAGACAGAGTCTCAGCCCACGATCATTTAGCTGAAAGAGAGCCCCTTCTGCGAACCTCTGCCCGCAGGGCCTCACGATCCAAACTCAAGTCAGCCACCAACTGTTTTAAACGCTGGTTTTCATCTTCCATCTGGCGAAGCCGCTGTGCTTCACTCATGCTCAAGCCGCCGAACCTCGATTTCCACCTGTAGACCGTAGCCGGGCTTACACCGTGTGCTTTACAAAGCTCTGCCATTTTGACTCCTTCCTCGTGCTTCTCGAGGATTTCAAGGATTTGCTGGTCACTGAATTGGTGTCTCTTCATACCCTTTCCTCGTGTCGACACCGAAAGAGAAGTCCATCTGAACTGAGGCTTTACATGGGGTTCAGTTGGGGTGTGCCAACTCAGTTTTGGGATGCTCCGTGGAAATGGAAATCGACGGCACTGCATCCGCCATACAGCCCTTATGCGTGTCCACGTCCCAGCCAATTTCACAATTTAGCTTAGTCATATTGCAACATTGAACAACTGTCATAACTGACAGGACCGCCGAAAACTCTCAACGGGCAGTCTCAACCCACGAAGGAGACAGGCAGCGGTTCAACGATCGCGCTTCAAACTTTCGCGAGAGAGGGCTCAGGCTCCAGTTCTACGGTTGCTATGACAGTTGTTCCGATGCCCTGTGCGGAATTCACTGATAATGTTCCGCCGATCGCCACCATACGTTCCTCCATCGCCATCAAGCCCAGACCCTCCGGGACGTCCTTTGTGTCGAAGCCGGAGCCAAAGTCCTGGACGCGCATCGTTAAGAGGTCGCCGTGGCCCTTGAGCTCGACTTGAACCCGCGATACACCGCTATGCTTGATGACATTATTCAGGCATTCCTGACCAACGCGGAAAAAGGACAAAGCAACGTCAGGAGGAAGGCTTTGAGGCACCCTTGTCGTCACAAAATCGATCCGCACATTGTGAGTTGTGGAGAGGCGTGCGAAGGCGTCGCGGAGCGCGGCAACCAGGCCGATATTCTCAATTCGAGAGGAATGCAGGCTATGGGAGAGATTATGGACGTCGGAGATTAGTTCATCCAGGTCGCGAAGGGACTGCGCGAGTTTGTCATCGGTATCGCCGATTTTTGGAACTTTCCGCAGCATTCCGAGCCTGATCGACAGCAGCGAAAGCCTTTGTCCGATGTCGTCGTGCAGTTCGCGCGCGATGTGTCTGTAGAGGTCTTCATTGGCTTCGACGAGCTCTTTGGCGCGGTTTCGGCGCGCGCCATCTGTCTGGGAATGAACTGGGATCAGGCGATCAATGCCGGACTGCTTGCGGACTGTCGCAGACCTCATAAAAGGGTACTTATCGCATGGTTCCGCGTCAGATGGCAGCCGGCCAGAAGTCTCTGAAGTCATCGTAGTCATTTGGTATCCTTTCATTCCTTTTGTGGTCTCCAGCGCAACACTATCAATTTTTGAATCATGTTTCTGTGTTCCACGATCCGGATCAACGGATGACGGATCGAGAGCTTTTTGCGGCTTAATGGAAAGACCAGCCCAGCGCCGTCGTACCGCCGAAGTTGTTCGAGGGTGCGCCGGAAACGGGCTGATTGTCGAAGTTGTCATAGAAACTCAGGCTGATGTAGAGGTTGTTATGGAACTTGTAGTAAATGTTCTGATTGGCCGTGGTTCGTACGTGTCCAGGGTCGGTCAAGCTGGGGTAGGCCCAGATGGTTGTGTCGAATGAAGTTGTGTTGAAGCGGAAAAGAGAGAACTGGATGGCAGTGGCGGCATCGAGCGCATTGGATTTTCCGGATCCCGAGGCTGAGGACGAGTCTCGCTCGTTGGTGTAGCCGAGCCCTCCAATGGCGACCAAGGTAGTCCGATTGGTGAATATGAGCCGGTTGGCAAGTGCGCCTCCAATCGTCGACTCCAAAGCTATTTGTTGTTGCGAACTGGAAAGAAAGTTAGCGATGCCGCCTCCGTACCACCTGGACTTAGATAACTGGTGGAAGAACGCTGTCTTTACGGTTGTTTCATTGGTATCGTCCGCTTTCTCCTGCGTCGCGAACTGAGAGTTCAAATCAAAGGAGGCCAGGTTCTTTTTGGACTGGTAAACGAGACTGCTCTGCACAGTCAGCGTCCCCTGCGAATTGGATGGCGTGAAGCTGGTGCCAAGCGCGACATTCCCGCTTATGCTTTTCCAGAATGTGTCTCCCATCTCGCTGATTTCAACTACGGCTTCATCAGACATTTCGTGGCTCTGGCGCCCCACGATGGTGACGGCGTGTTCCGCGACCCCGCCGGTAAGAGTGCCCGAATAGACCTTTCCCTGCGTGTCGGTGACCACGAAGAGCTGGGTACTTTCGAGGCGTGCGACTTTTGTCCAATCGATCACGATAGTGCCCGTTGTGTAATCAGGTTTAATGCTCAGTTGACCTTTAGCGAGTGACTGGATCTCGCAAGTGATCTTGTCGCCATTTTTCATGTAGACGATGTCGGTTTTCTGGTGAGAAGACGAAGCGAGACAGACCGCGCCTTGAAGAACCAAAAGGAGAATCGCGATCGCTACGCGAAGAAATCGGCCGGATTGGATTACTTGAAATCGAATTGGTTGGATGCACAGACGGGCCCCGCTATCCTTGAGGCGTATGTTTGCAGCGCGCAATCGGCTATGAGCCAATGCGGCAGACATGTGGATCGGTGCGAATCTTCCGCTCGCCAAAGGGCCTTGCATGAGCAAACGCTAGACGGCTTCGCGCGACCGCAACAGCGCGATCGTTCAGAGCCCCCCCATGTCAAAGTTTGAAAGAACAGGGCTCTAATGGATGGCCCTACGTTGTTGAAACGAGCTGCTCGCGAATTGCAAGCCTGAGCAGGTCGAGATTCGTTCGAAGGTTGTACTCCATCATGATGGAGTATTTGTGAAATGCAACGGTTCTTGCGGTGAGAGACAATGCGTTGGCGGCCTCTTTCATCGTCAGCCCCTCCGCGAGCAGTTGCAGAACCTCCCGCTGGCGGCGACTCAGCCTCTTGTCGCATTGCAGGGCAGGGTCGCGTATGAATTCACGTTCGATTTGCTGTGCTGTCCGTGGCGTGACATATGTCCGGCCAGCCAATACGTCTCGAATTGCAGATACCAGTTCCGTGGCAGCGCATTTCTTCAAGAGGAAGGCCGAAGCCCAGGTGCGCAATGATTTGACGGCCACCGCGACATCTTCATTCACGGTGACAACCACCAACTTGACTCGTGGAAGCAGGGTTTTCAGCTGGGCTCCAGCGTCCATCCCGTTCAGAAGAGGGAGCCCAAGATCGAGAACGATAACATCAGGGATCAACTGTTGCGCCAGATTGATAAGGGATTTACCGTCCGAAGCGGTTCCGACTACTTCGAATTCCGGCTCCAGAAGGCTGCGATAGGCATCGAGTAAAAGATTGTGATCGTCTGCCAAGAGCATGCGAGGCTTCTTCATCAGGCAGCACCCTCATCAGATCCAACTTAGCGAAGCTTAACTAAGTCTTGTTGGGCTAAGAGCGTCTTGTGAATCAAGTCGACTAAAAGCAAGAGAGAGAAGCCTAAGCTCTCTCAGAGACTCAGAACGTAACATGAAGAGAGAGTGAGGTCAAGTAAGAGAAGTAAGAGATAGAAGCAAAAACCCAGGCGAGAGAAAATGCGGGTCCTTCGAGCAACCCGCCTTATTCAGCAAGCACAAAGGCGCCATTCTCGCAGGTTGATTGCCCCGAGAGGAAAGACAAACTTTCTTGAGGAAGTTATCGGGTTGAAGGAATGACCGATAAAAATTTGATTAAGTGGTCGGGTGGGACGCGCGCTTTCGTCCGACTCGATGGACTTAAAAATGCCGGGTGTGACCTCTGGCGGAATCAGCTTGCGAGATAGGTAATGCTGAACACTATCACCTGCCCCGGGTGCGAGGCTCGACTCCGATCTGTTGTTCATAGCGAACATCAAAGCGAGCCTGTGGTTAATGTCCGTGTATTTCGACTCACCCCGGATGGCGAAACCATAAAATCCAAGGGGACTTCGTGCTAGATCCAAGACATCGTTGCAACTTGAATTTTCAGAAGTTTCTGTTTTTAAATGACTTACAAAGACTATTTCTGGAAGTTCCTCAACCCATAAGGCTTAGAGGCAAGTTCCTCTTTGCAAAGAATTTACCGGATTGCAGGAATCCGGCCCGTGCATTGCGAAAGGAGCACCCCTATTTTTTGGATTTTTCCCAAGATCCTCATTTCAAATATCTTAGGGATAAATTCCTCTATTAATTGGGCTTAGAGGCAAACCTCGGATTTGCTCTCGTAACCTTCATGACGTGGGTTTTCGATAATGGGAGATTGTTCCGGAAAGCAATCTCGGGCAAGTGAATACGGAATTCCATCTTGAGATCATTGTGCGCCCAAGAAGGCTATATTTCCTGCAAGTCAGGACGAACAGTTTTCGCTTTTAATTCAATGGATTAGCTCTACAGAGGATGCTGAAGCCCTTGACAGCAAAACGGCGGCACGAGGCATCTTGCTTCGTCGGTGGCTGCAAAGCGGTTCGAAGCGTCTCGAAATCGACTGAGAAAGCCGGAATCGGAAGAACATTGCAGAGATCGCCAAAGCCAGCTAAGCAGAATGCTTTTCAGGAATTTCGACCAGAAATTCTTCGCTGATTGCTTTTGAGAATTTCTTAACGATTCTCATTAGAGTGCGCGATTTTCTCAGATTGGACCAAGGTCCTATTGCGGCGATCTGCAAATGCGCCGACAATCCCCTGTACGATTTCGCACGGCCCAGGGTTTCTGCCAGGTTGTGCAGCCATAAGCTCTTGCGTTGAGCTCCGGAAAACGACTTCCGGCAGAGTGACGCGCACCCCCCGCACGAGCAGCCAATGGTGAGGTTCGGGATATGCTGTCAATTCGCTTTGTCGAGCGAAATCTGCGAGTCACCGGGGCGATTTTGTTCACGGTCTATTTTCTGTCGGAGCTTTCCGGCTTTTTTCTTTCCCGCCCGGCATCCGGGAGCATTCAACCGAAAGACGCACTGGCCGGTGAACTGCGAGAGAAGAGTACGAACGCAAAGCTGGGCGCTGTCGACTTTGCACTGTGGTCGCAGAAGCGGATCGAGGCATACAAGCAGGCGCTTGCCGCAAAGCTCGACGCGCCGGTTGCGCGGCTTTCCATTCCAAGGATCGGTATCGACGAGGTGCCGGTGTTCGAGGGGACCGGCGACCTGACGTTAAACCGCGGGGCAGGACTGATCGCGGGCATGGGACGACCGGGGCGGCCGGGTAATGTCGGGATCGCGGCGCATCGCGACGGTTTTTTCCGAGGACTTAAAGACATCAAGGTTGGCGATCAAATCGAGCTGAATGCCGGGAGCAGCGAATTTGCTTACAAAGTTGAGGACATCGAGATCGTCGATCCTGGCGATGTGAGTGTTTTGAAATCACGGTCAAAGCCCTCGCTGACCCTTGTAACCTGCTACCCGTTCTACTTCGTCGGCGATGCGCCAATGCGATACATTGTGCACGCTGCATTGCTGAACCTCAGCAAGGCAACTTCCCGGGGGGCTTTCCCGATCTCCAATGCCAAAATGGGAGAAGCTCAGTGAGTGAGGCCATGCGCGAGAGCCATGCCGGGTTTGCGAGTTTCACGGGCAGTTTTGGATGGAAATTTACGATCAGCTCGAATGAAGAGAGCTGATGATCAAGTGTAGTGCTGGTGTCACGATTCCAACTGCCCGCCTCATTCACCCCCCAAGAGGCGGGCTGATTTTTGGCAGTTGGATTCCGGAGCGTGATCCAGGTTCAAACGAAACAATATTGGTGTTCGCGGTTATTTCCGGATGTTCACCAAGACAGGTCCACTTCAGCTACCGCCTAACTCCAGCCGAATTGGTTATCTGAGACACAATTGGCGCAATTTCTCGTTGAGCTTGCTGGTTCTTTTGCCGCTTCGAGTTCAAGGGAAGCGTCGAGGCAGTTTTCCGTATTTTGTTGTAGTCAACAAATAATTGATGCGCTACTATTCCCTCGTCATGAGCAGTACTTACCCCCGGAGATTGCTAAATGACGTCAGGGTTGGTGTGTGTCATCGATAATGATCCGAGCATGAGAAGCGCAGTCGGGCGCCTCCTGCGCTCCGATAACCGCGCAGTAGAAACTTATGCCTCCGCCAATGAGTTCCTCGAGCACGAACTACCTTCAGGGCCAGCCTGCATCGTGCTCGATCTGCAAATTCCCGGTATAAGCGGACTCGCCTTACAGAGGTTGCTACTCCAGCGACGCGAAACATTGCCGATTGTATTTATCAGCGGCGATGCTGATGTCCATGCATCGGTTCAAGCCATGAAAGAAGGCGCAGTCGATTTTTTGACGAAGCCTTTCGATCAGGATGAACTGCTGGGTGCTGTGGGTGTGGCCTTGAATCGCGCTGCAGAAGCGCATGACCGTAACGACGCGCTGGAAAAGGACCGGGCTGTATTTGACTCCCTGACGCCGAGAGAACGCGAAGTATGTCTCCGGGTAGCGGAGGGAATGCTGAACAAGCAGATCGGTTGCCAGCTCGGAACGACTGAGAAGACTGTCAAGGTGCAACGTGGACGAGCGATGCAGAAGTTGGGCGTGCAGTCAGTCGCCGAACTCGTTCGCCTGGTTGAGAGACTTCGCACGTCGGGTCATCTTATGGCGTCGCGCAGTCTGTTGAAAAATTAGTCCGGGCAGGTAGCCCGGGAAGGTAGTCAGGGCAGGCAGTTCGGGCGGATTAACAGACCCTGTTGAAAATCGGTGAGAACGCTCTCGGCGGTTCTACCCTTCCTGGCTGTTCGGCGTGGCCGAATGGAAATCATGAGACTCAATGCTTGTTCGCAGAAGGTTTTCGCATCTTACACATTCATGCGTTGTTGAGGAAACCAACGTTTTGCGCAGCCAGCAAAGGAGCCCTAAGCAATGTCGATCTCGCCGGTGACTCCAGAACAAGCGCAGCCGGATCGTTCCAGCGTTGACGGCGAGGAAAGATACCAACGGTTTGCTGAAATTGCGCCGATGATGACGTGGATGACCGGGACGGACAAGCTATGTACGTACCTCAACCGATCCTGGCTGGAATTCACGGGGCTGCCGCTCAGTGCCAATCTTGGCAATGGCTGGGCAGATAGCGTGCACCCGGAAGATCGTATTCACAGCATGCAGACCTACGTGGACGCGTTTGAGCGGCGCGAGGAATTCAAGATGGAATACCGTCTGCGCCGTTATGACGGGGCGTATCGGTGGATGTTTGTTATGGGAGCTCCACGATACGGCACGGAGGGGAATTTTGAAGGCTACATCGGCTCCTGCGCCGATATCAGCGATCGCAAGGAGATAGAGGCGGAGCGAATGAAGTTGGGCGAGCAGATTGCGCAGCTTAATCGGGCGTCATCCATGGGGCAGCTGGCTGCATCGCTGGCTCATGAGCTTGCCGAGCCACTGGCAGCGATCCTGAGCAACGCGCAGGCGGCGGCGCGCTATGCGAACATGCCGTCGCCCGATCTAGCCGAAATTCGCGCGGCGCTTGCGGAGATCGTGGGAGACAACCAGAGGGCGCGGGCCTTCGTTCAGACCATGCGATCGATGTTCAGGAAGAAGAAGATTTCCGTCGTCAGCCTCGAGCTGAACCGCTGTGCCGATGAGATCAGGCGGATCATCCTGGTGGACGCCCTGAGGAAGGGAGTGGATGCCCAGGTGAATTTCGCACCGGACGCTGTATTCGTGATGGGGGACTGCGTTGTGGTGCAGCAAATCATCTTGAACCTGGTGAACAACGGAATGGATTCCCTGCAACATGCGCGACAGGAATCCAGGCGGCTGAGAGTTTCTGTTGAAGCGCGACCGGCGGAAAACGTTGGTTCGATCCTTGTGGAAGATAATGGCACCGGCGTTGCAGAAGAACACCGGGAAAAGCTTTTTGCGCCTTTCTTTACTACCAAGGAAGAAGGACTAGGACTGGGACTTGCGATCTGCCGGTCACTGGTCGAATCGCTCGGTGGCCGGATCGCACTAGTGGATCATGCCGGCCCGGGGGCCGTATTCCAAGTGGATCTGCCATTGGCTGAAGCATAAAGCGCGGCTCTAGGCGGAGGCGTGGCTTCGCATTGAAGAAGGTCCTGGGTGCGAGTATCAGTTGTCTGTCGCAATGAGGACAGCGATCACGAGAACTCCGAATATCATCACAAGGATCGCGGCGATCAGAGCCGATGCATGATGTCGTTCTCAAGACGCGTGAGCAAGCTGCTCTCAATGGCGTTCCCAGTCTGATTGAACAATGGAGAAATGCGAATCTCGACTGTCAGTTGTGACAGTATGCCATGCCTATGGGAATTAGTAAGCTGCCTGTTTAGTTGTGCGAATGCGGGAAGCAGCGAGGAGGCGTTGCACGGGCTGCTCATCGCCGAGCTGAGGAGGCGGATGACTTCGCGCGAAATCATACTTGGGCTGCAAACGAGGATAGGGCAAACCGTACTGGGCCAGGAGAAGATGATCGAACGGCTGGTGATCGGCCTGCTTGCGAACGGGAACCTGCTCGTTGAAGGTCTTCCGGGACTGGCGAAGACGCGAGCGATCAAGATGATCAGCCGGTTTCTCGACGCGGGGCTTTCGCGAATTCAATTTACTCCGGACCTGCTGCCCTCAGACATCACGGGGTCGGAGGTCTATTACACTGCCGACGGCAAAGGGGAGTTCCGTTTTCAGGAAGGGCCGGTATTCAACAACCTGATACTTGCGGACGAGATCAACCGCGCTCCAGCGAAGGTGCAGGCCGCTCTTCTTGAGGCAATGGAGGAACGGCAGGTTACGGTGGCGGGCGAGACACATGTGCTTCCGCAACTGTTCCTGGTGATGGCTACGCAAAACCCGATCGAGCAGGAAGGGACATATCCGCTGCCCGAGGCGCAGCTGGACCGTTTTTTGTTGCATGTGAATGTGGATTACCCGGGCCAGAGCGCGGAACGCGGCATCCTGCTGCTGGTTCGCGACGAGGAATCGGAGGCTCACGGAAAGCCGCATGCAGCAGAGGATCGAGTGACGCAGGATGTCATCTTCGATGCCCGGAAGGAGATCCATGAGGTGCAGGTGGCCGATGCTGTCGCGCAGTATATGGTAGCGCTGGTTGAAGCGACGCGGTACCCGGAGAAGTACGACAAGGACTTGCGGAAGTGGATCCAGATCGGGGCAAGTCCCCGCGGGACGATTGGGCTGGACAAGTGCTCGCGTGCGTATGCATGGCTCAAGGGAAGAGATCATGTGCGCCCCGATGACGTGCAGGCGATCGTACATGATGTGCTGCGGCACAGGATTCTGCTTAGCTACGACGCGCAGGCCGACGCGATCACGACCAACAAGGTGATCGATCGCATCGTGCAACTGGTAGCGGTTGCGTAACGGGAGCATCGGTCATGGGCGCTTATGTTGAACTCGACGCGCTGATGGCGCTTCAATTTCATGCGAACGGATTTACGCTGCGGCACAACCAGCCGGTGCACAGCCTGCTGTTTGGCCGCAAGGCTTCGCACGTGCGCGGGCGTGGGCTGGACTTTGAGAAACTGCGCGGGTATATCGCTGGAGACGACGTGCGCAGCATCGACTGGAAAGTCACGGCGCGAGCGCGGAAGCCGTATGTTCGCGTTTACTCAGAGGAGCGCGACCGGCCCACGATGGTGGTTGTCGACCAGCGAATGAACATGTTTTTCGGGAGCCGTGTCTCCATGAAAGCGGTGACCGCGGCCGAGGTTGCGGCGCTTACGGTGTGGCGTGCTTTGAAGCAGGGCGACCGGATCGGCGCATTTGTGTTCAACGAGGTATCCGTGGAGCAGATAGCGCCGAAGAGGAGCCGCGTTGCGGCGGTGCGAATTCTTGAGCGGATAACCGCGATGAATCACAAGTTGCGGGCCGATGCGCCGCTACATCCAAATCCAACGCGACTGAATGACGTGCTGGAGGCGGTGGTCCGGGCGTGCCGTCACGACGCACTCATCCTGATCGCAAGCGACTTTGACGGCGCGAATGAGCGAACCCGAGACCTGTTGATCCATCTCTCGCACGCCAATGATGTTGTGTGTTGCCTGATCTACGATCCTCTGGCAATACATTTGCCTTCGGCCGAGCAACTGGTGGTGAGCAACGGCGAGCTGCAGATCGAGTTGGAGTTGGGGCAGGAGAAGATTCGCAAGAACATTCTGGAAGCTTCAGACAGAAGAATCCGACCGATCCTGGCGTGGCAGCATGAGCTGGGAATTCCGGTGCTTCCCCTGAGCAATGCGGAGGATGTTACGCAACAGGTCAGGCATTTGCTTGGCCACGTGGGGACGAGGCGGAGACGACTATGACGGGGCCGCTCAACTCTCTGCACGGGTTCTATGAGCCGGTGCCTCCGGCGTGGGTGCCGCAAACGATCGGGTGGTACTGCGTTTTTGCGGCTGCTGCGATTGCGGCTGCGTGGTTTGCGGTGTGGAGCATTCGGAAGCGGCTGCACAACCGTTATCGCCGCGAGGCTTTGCACGAATTGCAGACGATACCGGTGAGCGAGTTGTCGGCACTCCTGAAGAGGACGGCGCTTTCAGCATGGCCGCGAGAGAAGGTGGCTTCACTGAGCGGACGTGAATGGCTGGGATTTCTGGACGGCACGCCAGGCGGAAAAGGGTTTCTGAGTGCGCCTGGGGACCAAATCGAAGACATTGCACTTTGCCGTGTGAGTCTCTCATCTGAGGACGAGCAACGATTGCGAGACCTGGCGGCGAAATGGATCCGGAGTCACCGTGTACGCGCTTAGGTTTCCATGGCTGCTGGCGGCGTTGCCGCTGCCGCTGCTGGTGTATTGGTTGATGCCGCCTTATCGGGAAGAGCAGGATTCGTTGCGGTTGACGTTCTTTCACTACATCACGGCGAGTCTTGGTTTGCGGCCTCAGCCGGGAGCGGTGATTCCGAAGAGCAACTGGCTACAGAAGATTGTTGCTCCGATTTGCTGGGCTTTGATGGTGCTGGCGCTGGCGCGTCCTCAGTTTATTGAGCCGCCGATTCAGAAGATCCAGCCGGGGCGGGACCTGATGCTGGCGCTGGACATTTCTCAATCCATGGAGACGCGGGATTTTCTTACTTCCGATGGGAGGCGGATTCGTCGCGTCGATGCGGTCAAGGAAGTCGTTGGAAATTTCGTGAAGAAGCGTGAGCACGACCGGATTGGACTGATCGTATTCGGGCAGGCGGCATATCCGGTGACGCCGTTTACGCTGGATCACCAGGCGTGTCTGAAAATCCTGGGTCAGATCGATGCGGGAATGGCTGGACCGCAGACTATGATTGGCGACGCGATTGGACTTGGCATCAAGGAATTTCAAGCGAGTGACGCCAAGCAGCGAGTGATGATTCTGCTGACTGACGGAAACGATACCGGCAGCCGCATGCCACCTCGCAAGGCTGCGGAGATTGCGAAGCAGAACGGCATCACGATCCACGTGGTTGGGTTAGGTGATCCTCGCATCACGCAAGGCGCGGACAAGGTGGATTATGCGGCGCTCTCGAGCATCGCGGGGGCTACGGGTGGGGAGGTATTTCACGGTGAGAACCAGGTCGAGCTGGAGAAGGCTTACGCGACGCTGGACCGGATTACTCCGCAAAACTTCAAGACCATGAGCTACCAGCCGCGGCGAGAGTTGTTTGAATTTCCGCTGGGTGCTGCGCTTCTGTTGCTGACCGGGTATCACCTGCTGATGATCCTGGTGGGTCTGATCGCGCGCTTCGTCGTGAAGAGACGCGCGGAAGAAGACGCGTCAACGACATCCGATGTTTTCCGGGTGCAGGTATGAACGAGTGGTGGGAGGCGCTGCACTTTCTTCGACCCCATTGGCTGTGGCTGGTTGCCGCGGCGCCTGCTATCTATTTTCTTCATCGCGTGCGGGACGATGTGCGTGCACGCTGGGTCCGGTATATTCAACCCGACTTGCTGGATCATCTGATTGTTTCGCGAAAGGCGCGCTGGAGTTTTCGGCCCATCCACATGGCATGTTTGCTGATTCTGGTGGGAGGAGTTGCTGCCGCCGGGCCAACCTGGAAAAGTGAGCAGCCTCCGTTTACGGAAGACAAAGCTCCGCTGGCGATTGTGCTCGATCTTTCGCCGACGATGGATGCGATTGATCTGGACCCAACACGCCTGGAACGAGCGAAGATGAAGTTGCGGGACCTGTCAAAGGTGCGCAATGGCGGCCGCACAGCGTTGTTTGTGTATGCGGGAACGACGTATATGGTTTTGCCGTTTACCACGGATTTCTCGCTCTTTGATTTGTATCTGAGTTCGCTTTCGACGGGGTTGATGCCTGAGAACGACAAGGACTCGACCAAGGCATTGCGAACGGTCGAGGAGTTTCTGAAAGACGAGCCGGTGCCGGGAACAATTCTGTTTGTCACCGATGGAGTGGAAGCGCGGTCGGTGGCGGCCTTTCATCAGTTTGCCGCCCAGGCTAGCAATTCCAACGAAATCCTGGTGCTGGGTGTCGGAACTTCGCAAGGTGGTCCAGTACGAACTGGAGAAAATCGATTCCTAACGGACAGCGCGGGGCGGCGGGTTTACAGCAAGCTGGATATTGACCAACTGCGCGCGCTGAACAGTGCCGGCATTCCCACCGCCACGATGACGCTCGATGACGACGATATTCACTGGGTGCAGCGTCACGTGCAGCATCATCTGGATTTGCTGCAGCAACGCGACAGCAAGATGCGCTGGATCGACGAGGGCTATTGGCTAACCATTCCTGTCTGCGCGATCGCGATGTTCTGGTTTCGCAAGGGATGGGTCGTTCGGTGGGCGGCGATCGGAATTGCGTTCTGTTCTCTTCATCCGCCGGCCCACGCGCAGACACGGTTCACATGGATGGATCTGTGGCTTACCCACGATCAGCAAGGGCGCTACTACTTCGAGCGGAACGATTTCAAAAAAGCTGCAGAACGATTCGACGATCCGATATGGCGCGGCATTTCGCTGGCACACGCAGGAGATCATGAGGCCGCCCTGAATTCGCTGGCGTTGAGCGATACCGCGGAAGCCTGGTACAACCAGGGCGATGCGCTGGCTCATCTTGGGCGCTATAAAGACGCGTCGCAGGCATTTCAGGAGGCGCTGGGGCGGCGCCCCTCGTGGCGCGAGGCGGAGGAGAATCTGGCGCTCGTGAAATCTCTGATACCGAAACCTGCAAAGAAGAAGGATGAGCGGGAAGAGGAAGAGGCTCCCAATCTTCCGCCGGATCAAACGAAGTTCGACGAAAAGGGCAAGCAAGGCAAGAAAACTATGCAGGTGAAGCTCGATCCCAAGAAGATGGAAGAGATCTGGATGCGGAATATCCAGACGAGTCCGGCTGATTTTCTTCGACGGCGGTTTGCAATGCAGGCGGCCCAGGAGAGGCCTCGATGATGCGGAAGCTCTCAGCAGCGCTGTTTGCGCTCTGTTGCATAGCCACGGCGCAGGCTCCCATTGTTCGCGCGCATCTCGAGCCCGCGCATGGCGTAATGGTAGGCGAGCCCGTGCGGCTGGTGGTCACGGTGCTGGCTCCGAACTACTTTACGGGCAGTCCCGATTTCCCTGAGATCGAAATCGAGAATGTCATCGTCGTTCTTCCGCAGGAGACGCCGCAGAACAGCTCTGAGCGAGTGAATGGCGCCACCTACGCGGGGATCACTGAGGTTTACACGCTCTATCCGCAGCAAGCCGGAGACTTTGTAGTGCCGCCGGCGCAGATCGATGTTCCTTACGCGAGCGCACCACCAAAGACGACGCTAGGACACCTGAGGTTGCCACCGCTGAAGCTGCATGCGGATATTCCGGCGGCGGCTCAGGGTCTGTCGTATTTTCTGCCGACGACGAGACTCACCATGCAGGAGCGCTGGTCTCCCGTGCCGAAGTCCGTACGTGTAGGCGACACGATTGAACGAACGATTCCAGTGACGGCAACAAAGATGCAGGCCATGTTGATTCCTCCCCTTCCGCTTGATGCGCCGGAAGGAATACGAGTGTATGAGGAACAACCGTCGGTTCATGACGAGAAGTCGAATCGCAACGAATTTCTGTTTGGGCAACGCACGCAAAAGGCAAAGTATTTCATCCGCAAGGAAGGCAGCTACACGCTTCCGGCGATTGAGCTGAGATGGTGGAATCTTTCGACGCGGCGCCTGATGACGGCGGTGTTGCCCGCAGTTCGATTCGAGGCGGCGGAGAACCCTGGAGCCGCGACAGAACTTCCGCCGGAGGCGCCTCCGCAAGTTGTTACCCAGCAGCCCAAGGCAAGTTTCTGGAGGCAACATAAGCAGCAGTTTTATGTCGGAACTGCGGTGTTTGTTGCAGCACTGCTGCTGCTCTGGCTTGCGAGGGTGTGGCTGCCGAGGCTGCGGCGCGCGATGACGCGTTGGAGATTGCGCTGGCGAGAGTCGGAGCCGACCTACTTCCACAATCTTTTGAAAGCCTGCGATCGTAATCGCCCTACCGAGACCTACTGGGCTTTGCTGCAATGGCTGCATCGGCGCTTTCCCGGCAAGTCAGTGGATGAGGCTTGCGCCGAGGCGCACGATGCGGAACTGGCAACTGAGGTGGACAGGCTTGGTGGTTTGCTGTTTGCCAGCGGGGGCGCGAATTCCTTGTGGAACGGACAAGGCTGGCGACGGTTTTAAAGAGGTGGCGGAACGAGAGGACCAGAGTTTTCGAACACAGGGTCGCGCTGGCGAAGCTGAACCCTTGAAAACTTAGGCGAGCAATTTGACCACGAGGCTGATGACTTGTTTGAGCGGCATAACGGTGAGCAGGAGCGGGGCCATCGGCAGAAGAGCTGCCACGGCGAGATGGATGAGCGTGCGCGGATCAACGGGGAGAGGTTTCATGCGCTCGATCAAGGCGTAGCTATTGCCGAGGTCGGCTAACGACTGGATATCCGCGCTGCCGAGCAGGGCTTCGCGCTCGGAATCCTGGTTGAGGATCCATTTTTTGTGAAATGAGCCGGTGTAGGCGGTACCCAGGGCTCCATATTGAAACAGTCCACGGCGTTTGGCGCCGAGCAGTCTGCCGGCAAAGATCAAGAGGGGCAAGACCAATACTGCGAGGAGAATCAAAACGTAGCCAAGGATGGCCGGAGCAAACGACTGGAGGGAAATTTTGTTGTAGACGATTTCGTTTGCGATGATACCTGCCGTGGCGCAGGAAGAGGCGAAGATCAGGATTCCGAAGAACCGTTGGGCTTCGCCGACGAACCCGATGCCGCCCGCCTGATCGGGATGGGTGGGAAAGAGCTGCAGATTGAGTTTGTTCATTGCGGCGAGAAACTGGAACCAGAGGAAGAGCCGCCAGAGCCATCGGATGGAGAGGAAATGAAAGATGGGAAGGGCCACGCAAATTAGCCACCACCCAGCCCATGTAAGAGATCGTCCGGTGCTCGTTTGTAACGCGTACCAAGTGGATGCGTGAACCGCGGTGGCGGTGAATCCGCCGATTGAAAACGCGATGGCGATGATGGCGATGACGATCTCCGCCGCTTTCGAGTCGCGCCGCCGCAGTCCGCGAGCGACGGCTTCATCGAAGAGCTCGTAGTCCGGTGCGAGGATGATGTTGGACGTAACGAAGTGTTCGGAGGTGTCGGCGATGCGCGGGCCTAGTATGTTTTCAGCCAGGAGGAAGAGTGGCACGGCGAGGAGGAAGCGGGTATAGGCACTGAAATCCCGCAGAAACGGAACAGGGAGGGACCGTCCGATGGCTGTCCCCTGGATCAGGGAAAGGATGAAGAGCGGCACCCAAGTAATGAGGATGCTGTAGAGCGCACGTCGCTTGGTGAGCGGGGCTTTCTTGCGAACAGAACCTATTCGCTGTTCGAGGCTGAAGAGCGGGCCGCCCTCCATCAGCAGGAAGGGACGGTTGGTCCGGCTTGATTCTGTCGCCATCGCTTTTACTCCGAAACCCCTGGTTGTCGAAAGCTGCCCGCATGGTGGAATGATCTTGGTCGCAGTTGCCAACGCCGACCGCACGAGAAAACAAGAAATTCAAGAACTAGGGCCTGCTATTGCTCGCTATGGCACCGCCGGCTGATTTGCTGTACCGAGCGTCCCATTCCTGCGGGGTCATGACACATCGAAATCCGAGGTGATTCGTTCCGGTATCGGCGTCGCCCTTACCTCGAGTGCCAACCATATAGCGAGAGCAATACTGATCAGTGCAGAGGAACGATCCGCCGCGGTGAACCTTTTTCGCATGTCCGGGTTCGGAGGGGTCGTAAGCGGTGTCTGGTCCGTGGGGATTGTGGGCCACGCCCTGGCTTGCGAGTTGCGCATAATAGTCGGGGCGATACCAGTCGCTGGTCCACTGCCAGACGTTGCCAGCCATATCATAGAGGCCATATCCATTGGCTGGAAATTTTGCCACGGGCGAAGTCGCGAGATAGCCGTCATCTCCGGTGTTGGTGTTGGGAAAGTGGCCTTCGAAAGTATTGGCCATCCATTTGCCGCCGGGGCGGAATTCATCGCCCCAAAAATAGAGTTTGCCTGAGAGGCCACCGCGCGCCGCAAACTCCCACTCGGCTTCAGTGGGTAGCCGTTTACCTGCCCATTTTGCGTAGGCAGCGGCATCCTCGTAAGCAATGTGCACCACGGGATAATTGTCTTTGCCTGTGATGCTGGTTTGGGGACCCTCGGGGTGGCGCCAGCTTGCGCCGTGAACGTAGGTCCACCACTGGAAGTAGTCGTCGAGCGGAACCGGATGATCAGGCGGAGCGAAGATTACGGAGCCAGCCACGAGGTTCTCAGGAGGAGCGCCCGGATAGTCTTCGGGGCGCGGCTTTCGTTCAGCGATCGTAACGTAGCCGGTAGCTTTCACGAATCGCGCGAACTCGGCGTTGGTTACATCGGTCTTGTCCATATAGAAGCCGTCGACGTAGACGCGATGAATGGGGCTCGAATCGAGAGTCGCTTTCATACCAACCTCGTTCATGCCGTCCATCTTGAGCGCGCCCATGGAAAACTCGCCACCGGGAATCCAAGCCATACCGGCCGGAGCATTTCCTGGCGGGGGTGTTTTGGCGGGAACAGTTGGCGCGAAAGCCTCCCGCGACTCGCTGGGCATTGATGTTGCGGAACTGCCGGATGGATTGCTTCCGGAAGCAGCGGGTTGCGAAGAGTCAGGCGAGTTCGAGAGATTTGTGCTGGAAGCGGGGCGGCGGAAAATGACCACGCAAGCCAAGGCGGCAAGGGCGATTACCCCTGCAGCGATCCATCCAGACCTGGTTTTCTTTTTTTGCTGTTTTCGGGCCGTCGGCATGGCGATCTCCTGCGCGAATCTACTGTCTTCCCGCGAGCCAGTTGAAGTAAGGATTGTTTGCGTCGGTAGACATGACCTTCTGCATCGCTTCCGACCAAGTGTCCTTGTCGCCATTGTATGCGGCAATGCCTGCTGTATAGAATTCGCCGAGTGTCTTTCGTTCCGCGCGAATGTGAGTGGGCAGGTCGCCTGGCTGCATTTTCGAGCGGGGGTTCTGTCTGGAGTGCGAGGAGATTCGGGAGACTGCGCGTAATCTCATCCGGCCTGGGCCATGAGGCGTATTCAATGCGCGGATTGTCGTCTGTGACAGGCAGGACGTTGCCCGCATAGGCTTCAAGTCCCTCGCGGCCCGTAACCCATGTTGCGAGCAATGCGGCGGGCGAGGAGATGCCGACGGCTCCGAGCGCGGCGGAGACGTTTGGTTGTGCGAATCGTTGCTGGATGCGGGTCGCGTCGAGCACGATGGGGGAGAAGGAACCAACCAGCATCATTTCGTGGAGTTCGGTGGTCCAGAGCGTCGCATAAGGAAATACGTCGAGAAAGCTACGAGTGAGCGCCCGGGTGTCGTCTTCATTTTGCGTGGCGATGGGAAGCCATTGCGCGAAAAGGCCGCCCGGCTTCAATCGCCGCGCGGCAATTCTGTAGAAATCGCGGGAATAGAGATTGACGACACCTTCCGCGTTGGGCGGCGGGGGCTCGAGCGTGATCATGTCATACTGCGTTGCATTTTTGATGAGATCCTGACGTCCATCGCTGATGCGGACGGCGAGGTCTGCATCGGTTCCGGCCTTGTAGTTTTCGGGAAACAGCGGGGCCGCCGCTACCACCGCAGGCAGCAGTTCCACGCATGTGCGCTGGGTGAGTCCCGTGTAGCGGAGCGTTGCCCCGGCGGTAATTCCTGTTCCGAAACCGATGACAAGCGACGATGTGGGATTGTCCCGATGGATGAGCAGAGGCAGCAGGGCCTGCAAGCGCATGTAGCGAATGGAAGGCATCGCATCACCGGAATTGGAGACGCCCTGAATGTAGAGACGGCGGAAGACGTGATCCTCGTTTTGCTGCTGGCTTACGGCAACGGTACCGCCGCGGCTTTCGCGATAGAAGATGAGGTTTCCGCCGCCGCGCGTGACGAGGAGCAGCTGTGCCAGCTTGTCTTGTGGCGTGAGCGCGCCGGCTACGACGGCAACTAGGGCGAGCGCAGCAACCGCTGCTTTTGATCTGGCACGAACGTCTTCGCCGAGCAGGACGGCGAGAACTCCCAGAGTCGCGGCGATGATGGCAAGGATGTCGAGGGTGCGCACGATCCCGAGGGCGGGGACGAGCAAGAATCCGGTGAGGAGTGTGCCGGCAATGCCTCCGGCGGTGTTGAGGGCAAGGATTGTGCCTGTATTTTTCCCGACGCTGGAATCTTGTGCCGCGAGCCGCAGGACAGCGGGAAAAGCTGCGCCGAGAAGAAGCGTCGGAAGAAAGACAACGCCGATCGAAGCTACGGCAAACATGGCGCACATGCGCGCGAATTCGCTGGCTGTCGCGGAATGGATGAGTTCAGCAAAGGCGTATTGCACCTGCAATTGCCAGATTCCCAGAGCGGCGATCTCGAGAATCGCGATGGTTCCGGCACCGGCAATCAGGAGAGCGAAGAGGCCCCAGGGATCGCGGAGTCTGGGACTGAGCCGGGTGAAGATCGCGCTGCCTGCGGCGAGCCCGGCAAGATAGGTGGCGAGAACGACTGAAAAGGCGAAGACGCGGGTGCTCATAAATTGCGGGAGTGCCTGCGACCAAACGACTTCATAGCCGAGAGCCACGGCTCCGGCAACGGCGTAGAGAATGATTGCGAGTCGTGCCTGTCCCGACCAAGCCGCCGCGGCCGTTCTCGATTCCGTAGTACGGATAACGTGATGCTCCGAAGAGGAGCGATCGATGTAAAGAAGGATCGCGGCTGCGGCGAGATTGAAGAGGCAGGCGACCATCGCAGTGCTATGCACGGTGATCGAGCGCAGCAGGACGAAGGTGCTCAGCAGGGCGCCGGCAATGCCTCCCAGGGTATTGACCGCGTAGACCCAGCCTCCGGCGGTGGAAACGGTGGAGTGATCGCGCTGGATGGAACGGATCATGACGGGCAGAGTGCCACCCATGGCAAAGGCGGGCGCGCCTACCAGGACAAAGGGAATCAGCCATGCAGTTGGGCCGGCGTACGCCTGAAGCAGGACGAAAGGCAAAGCTGCGCGCGGGAGGAGCCAGGTTACGGCGATACCGGCAAGGCCGATGCAGACCTCAAGAATTCCGCAGAGGCGAAACGGGCGCGGCCAGCGGTCGGCCATGCGACCGAAGACGAAACTGCCGGAAGCGAGACCGGCGAAGAATGCGCTGACGGCAATGGTGATGGAGTAGATCTCGACACCGACGACGAGGGACAGTTGCCGGATCCAAACGACCTGATAAATGAGAGCGGCGGTTCCGGAAAGAAACAAGATCAGGGCAGACAATCTCGTCCGAGTCTGCAGGGGAATACGGGAAAGATCTTTTGCCTTAGGGAACTGCTTGATTTCGCCGCGCCTCCCTTTCAATGCGTTCCGCGGAGCGTTGATCGATTTGACAGTTGCCATTGTTGCCCTTCCCGGCAGTGGTGATCTAGCCAGCGAAACAGAGGAGTCAATTCAGCCTGGATCGCTTACCCATTGAGCAGAGTGAGGAGTATCCAGGTTTCTATCGAAACCTGGATGCTCAAGTTAGTCGAGCTACGGTGAATCACGGACATTATTCCGGGTTGTCAGTCTTTGGTGGCGTGTGCCCGCCTGCGACTGCATTTGGGCGATTTTCTGCTTTATCGCAGTCTCGAGTTGGTCGACGGAGAAGGTGCCGAGGAGGCTGACTTGGAGGATACTCGATGAAGGTCTGGAGAAACGTTGCCGTTGTTTTCCACACCGAGGCGAAATGAGATAGACGTTGTTGGTCAACCAGTCCGTCGTATTGGTCCCGAGACTATGTCGGCATGTTCGTATGGGTCCATACGCAAGTTGAATATCGTCGGCGCACGAAGGCAGGTTAGCGGGTTCTGCCCAGACGAGAAAACCGCCCGGAGCGCGTTGTTCGCACCAGATCGAACTTCCATGCGTCTTGAGGCGCATCGACGCGAGTCGAAGCGCATCCAACCAGATCTCCGTCATCGTCGAAATAGAAAAATTCGTGGCGGGCGCTGTGCGGTTGCCGGCCCGTGAGGTAAGGCAATTGGTTGTAGCCGTCAAGATGCACCTTGAAGGTTTTACTGCCGATGCTGGCCCCTTTTAGCAGGCGCTCCTTGATGTCTGGTATCGCCTGCCGCCGCGAGCAGCGTCGGGAACCAGTCCTGACCGGAGAACATTTCGGTGGAGCCCAAGTGCTTCGGCTTGATGTGACCGGGCCAGCGCGCCATGGCGGGAACACGGAATGCGCCTTCCCAGTTGGAATCCTTCTCGTTGCGGAATGGCGTGGTTGCGGCGTCGGGCCAGGTAGAACTGCGTTGGGACCGTTATCCGTGGTGTATATGACAATCGTATTGTCGGCGATTTTCAACGTGTCCAGCAGGTCGAGAAGTTTACCTACATCTTTGTCGTGCTGAATCATTCCGTCGGCATAGATACCTTATCGGGCATGCCGCTTTGTCCGCGTTCGGCGTCGGTCACATGGGTGAACAGGTGCATGTGAGTGAAATTCATCCAGACGAAAAAGGGCGTGTTTGCTGAAGTCTGCTTCTTAATGAAGGTCTCGCATGCGCTTTCGAAGTCCTCGTCTGCCGTCTCCATACGTTTTACCGTCAGCGGGCCGGTATCTTCGATTTTGCCGTCAGCGTAGCTGTGGATGACTCCACGAGGCGAATAGATCTTGAGGAATCCGGGATCCGTTTTGACTAGCGACGATAAATCGGCCGTTCCGGCTCTTCCTCGGCGTTCAGGTGATAGAGGTTCCCGTAGAACTCGTCGAATCCGTGGTTGCTGGGAAGATATTCATCGCGGTCGCCCAGGTGGTTTTTGCCGAACTGGCCAGTGGCGTAACCGAGAGGCTTTAACGCCTGAGCAATCGTGATGTCTCGACCCTGCAGGCCCTGTGGGGCGCCGGGCAATCCCACCTTGGAGAGGCCAGTCCGGAAAGTGGCTTGTCCGGTGATGAAGGTGGATCGTCCCGCCGTACAGCTGTTTTCGGCGTAATAGTCAGTGAAGGTGATGCCGCCTTCGCCGACGCGGTCAATATTCGGCGTCATGTATCCGACGACGCCATGCGTGTATCGGCTAATGTTTGCTTGCCCAATGTCATCGCCGAAGATGACCAGAATGTTGGGTTTATCTGCGAATGCGAACGCCTGGGCCGCCGGGAAGAAGCTTGCAACGATACAAAAGCCCGATAGCCACCAGCGAGATCTATTCCTCATCGCTCCTCCTGATGGTGTCTGAATCTTCTTTGCCGCCTTCGGTAACCCGATTGCCTGGCCGACCGCATTCGAGCCGGGGTCGATTGCTGAACACACAAACCTTTACTCCTCGCACTCCGGGGAAGCTTAGCCGTCCTGCCAGCACCTGAAAACTGTCATTTCATGCAATCGGCGGGAAAAGCGATCCGCCTGGCGCAGGCGAATGGCGCAGGGCGAAGGAGTCCATATCGAGTTGCCGGCTGGCGGGAGGTCGAGAAGCTCGTCGACTCCCTCAGAGATTCTTTCCGGGTGGGTCAGACCTCTGCCGCAAGGCAGATCCTTCAGGAGGATAGGAGAGGGTTCCGCGCAAGTCTGCGATGTGCGCAGGGGCAAAGTCGGGAAATGGAATGGCATTCGCCTGCTGCCAGCCTTGCACAGTATTTTCGGCGTCGCTCAGCTTGCCCGGATCGATGGCATCCTTCGATTGATACATCACGTGGGATGGCGCCCAGACCGCTCCGGCCGACTCGATGACCTCGATAATGCGCAAGAAGATATCTTCCTGGATCGCGCCAAACTCGACGCCATCGCTTGTAGGGACGTAGGCGAACAGGTCGATTTGAACGCCGGCCGCGGTGAGGCCCGCGGTGCGAAATTTTGCCGATTCGGGATCGATACGCGGATGAGAGTACAAGATTTCGCGCACCTTAGCGATCACGAGCTGCAATTGGGCGAGCGAGCAGGTGTGGCTTAGAAAAAGCGATGTTGAAATGGGAAACCTGGTGCGCCGGGAGAGGTCTTCGATATTGGTTTGAGAGAGGGCGCCGTTGGGGTAAGTGATTTCAGTGCCTTCGCGGCTGATGACACGCACGGAGCGGAGGCCGATTTCCTTTATGGTTACGTTGCGTCCGAAGATGATGCATTCATCTCCAACGGCGGCAGTCTCGTCCATCACCAGGGTGATTCCGCCGATCAGATTTTCGAGTGTTTTTTGTGCAGCCAGCGCCAGCGCGATCCCGCCGATGCCGAGGCCTGCGAGCATGGTCCGGGTGTCGAATCCGAGGATCGTGATGACGCAGAGTAATGCAATGACCGCGATGATTGCGTTATTCAGGCGATGAACCAACTGCAGAAGCGACCGTGACTCTCTCCGGATCTTGCCGCGATGCATACGTTCAAAAGCGCCATCGGCGATTCGAATGAAGAACCAGGCAGTACAAAAGACGAGCAGAACTCCGAGACAGCGGAAGTAATATACACGATAGAAGAGCGGCACACCCACCCAGAAGACGGCGCGCATATTCACGAGAATGGCGACGATCAAGATCAACGGTTTGCGCGCGCGATTTGGCGCGGTTGGAATTGGCCGGTGGCGCCGGAAGAATCTCCAGAGCCTGGTAACGAGCCAAACGATCCCCCATCCGATGAGCAAAGAGAGCGGGATCGAAATGACCCAAGCCAGCCATTGTCCCAGCGGCACGCCGGCGAACGTGTTCCTAATCAGGAATGCCGGGAAATAACTGGCCAGGTACGGAGATCCCATGCGTTGATACAAGTTGGGAACCCGATCGATGGTCTGGTAGGAAATTACCCAGATGTTTCCGACGTCGCGACGGACGATTCTATGGAGCACCAGGGGAGCCAACTGATCGCCAACGGCAATATTTCCGGCGGTTTCGAAGTTGGGGTCGCCGGCATCGAGGACGCTGCCCTCGGGCTTGTTACTGAGGGTTGCTATGGAACCACGGTAGCTCGTATTGATCAGTACGATCAGACGCCGCGCTGTTTCTTCCGCGTCGTAAGTGTGTTTTGGTGTTGGCGGTTCGAGGTACTGTGCCGCCGTTTCGTAGTCGCCCAGTTGAGCGTACTTAACGAAGTTCAAGACGGTGCTTTGCGGGGAGGTGCGTCCACGAGGATCTTCCGGGGACTGAGGGGTTTCGGCGTGAGCCTGGGCAGCAGAGAGGGCCCGGATCTGTCCCCTACCGCAGGGGCAGAAGGCCAGGAAAATGGCGGGAATAACGAACCAGAACCGGCTGCCGATACGCACTTTGCACACCTCTGCCGTCTTCGAGACGATCATCGTATGCGGCGGGGCGTCCGTAAACTGTAAAGACTCACAGGTCGAGCTGATTGAGCGGAAGTGCGGGAGACGCTCCTATTGCCGACCCAGGGCCGGTGGTCAATCCGGCCGCGGGCTCACGACCTGCCGCAGGGGTGCCAAGTTCGACGGTAAGTGGAGCGCTGCTATCAGGATGCGTTTGAAGTATCGATCTGGGGTGGCGGGCGGCCTGTAACGCATCCGCCACCTGATAGTTTTAGCAGGTGCATTCTTTTATTGATTCGGGAGACTATACGCGCAGGCTGAGTGCCCGTGGCAAGAATGTCTACACCGCAACGGCAGAGTACCGGACAGCGCGCGAGGACACGGACGGCGGTTGCGAAACCGCGACTGGTTTTGGCGGACGATCACGCCCTCTTGCTAGAAGCCTTTACCAAGCTGCTCGAACCCGAGTTTGAGATCGTGAAGGCATTCACCGACGGACTTTCTCTCATCAAGGAAGCGCCAGCTTTGAAGCCCGACGTGGTGATCCTGGATCTGGGCATGCCGCTTATGCACGGAATGACTGCAGGGAAGGAACTTAAGAAGCTGCTGCCCTTGACCAAGATCATTGTTCTCACGATGAATGAGGACGTCGAAGTGGCAGCCGATGCGCTGCGCCAGTGGGCGTCGGCATTTCTTCTCAAAAAATCAGCGGGGACAGAACTGACGACCGCCATCAACGAGGTGCTGAATCACCGGACCTATGTGACCCCGCAGATCGCTCATGGCATGCTGGAGGAGTTCGTTCGCGATCCGCGCCCGGAACACAAGGCTCATCTGACCAAGCAGCAAAGAAGGGTCCTGCAGCTGCTCGCTGAAGGGCACAAGATGAAGCAGGCAGCGGCAGTGCTGAACATAAGTGCCCGGACGGTTGCATTTCACAAGTACCGGATCATGCAGGAACACGGGCTCAAGACAAATTCCGACATCGTGATGTTCGCGATCAAGCAGGGAGTGGTGGCTCCAGCGACCTAGGGTTTTGCGGCGGGCGGAAATATCTCTTTCCAGTCGGTTTTCATATCCACGACTACCCATCCCTTTGTATTTGCTTCATCGAGCGCCTTGTCGAGCCGGCCAAAGGAAGACTGCCGGTCATAGGCGTATTCGCGTATGGCGTCCGTATGGTGAACGAGAAGCATCAGTCGTGGTCCGGGGCCGGCAGCAGTCCACTCAAGCATCTGCTGATCGCCGTCGGAATTGCCGAAGGCAGCAATCGGACGACGTCCTATATATTGATTGATTCCCACGGGTTTGCCTTGTTTGTCGTCGATGAAGTTGATCTCCGGCAGGCGCATTAATGCGGGCTTTCCATCCACAGTTTGAAATTCGGTCTTGATGGAGCTGCCGACGACCTGCTCCGGCGGGATGCCGTAAACCTTCTGAGTCCAAGGGCGCATGAACTCGACTCCGCCGCCCGAAACAATGAAGGTCTTGAACCCGTTGGCGCGGAGGTAAGCGAGGAGTTCCAACATGGGTTGATACACGCATTCCGTATAGGGCCTCTTGAACTTCGGCTGGCGAGCGGTTTCCAGCCAATCCAAGACGATTTTCTGGAACTGGTCGACGGTCATTCCGGCGTGGGTTGCCGCCATGAGCTGCATCAGCCCCTTTTCCCCGGTAGCTGCGACTGCCTTCGGATCGCCGTCGAGGACGCCCTTGAACGGCTGGGTTGTTTTCCATTCCGGATGCTGGGGAGCGAGTTCCCTTACCCGATCGAACACAAAGGCCAGTTGTACATACATGGGCTGTTCGATCCACAGCGTGCCGTCGTTGTCGAAAGTTGCGATGCGCTCATCCTGCGGAACGAAGTCGGGCGATCCCTGCTTTGTGGTTCGCTCAACGAATGCGGTGATGGCTTTTTTGGGCGCGGTATCGTTCCAGGATGGCAGTGGGTCAGTCTGGGCGCGGATTTGTACGGAAAGCGACGAGATGGCAATGAAAATAACTGCGAAAGTGAATGGGAGTTTTCGCGATCTACACATTCCTGGCATACCTCAGGTAGGCGTTCATGGAGAGAGCGCTGCCGCGGCTAACGATAGCACATGGGCCGAGCCGCTCAATCCCGAATCTCAATGCATCCATCATGGTGAAAGCATTGGAAACTACTGAGGACATGCTGAAAACTGTCAAGGTTGACAGGGACGGGCGCGCCACCGGCACACGTTGTGCTCCGGGGCGTGCGGAAATCGAGATACTCGTCGAAACCGTTTATTCGTTCAAGTGCCTTCGAAGGTCTTCAGGGTGGCTGCTGTGGGCGTAGGCAGTTTCGCGGGAGATTCGATTTTTGCGAACCAGCTCCGCGAGGGACTGTTCCATCGTTTGCATCCCTTCGGAGCGGCCGGTTTCTATATTTGCGCGGAGCTGATGGTCATCTCCGCGACGAATGAGATTCCTGATTCCGCTGGTGGCCATCAAGATCTCCACGGCCGGATAGCGATCGATGCCGTTGATGGCGGGAAGAAGCCGCTGGTGAATGACGGCGAGCAGGGCCAGAGAGAGCTGGCGGCGAATCTGGGACTGGAATCCCGCGGGAAAGATGTCGAGGATGCGGGAGATAGCCTGAGCGGCGTCGTTGGTATGCAGGGATGTGAGGACGAGATGTCCCGTCTCGGCGGCGGTGAGGGCGGCGGCCATGGTTTCGCTATCGCGCATTTCACCGATGAGGATCACGTCGGGATCCTGACGGAGGACGGCGCGAACGGCCTGGGCAAAGCTGGGAGTATCCAGGCCGAGTTCGATTTGCTCGATGAGAGCTTTCTGGTTCGGGTGGTGAAATTCGACGGGATCTTCAATGGTGATGATGTGATCGTGGCGAGTGCGGTTAATCGCGTGGATCAATGCGGCCATGGTTGAGGTTTTGCCGCATCCGGTGGCTCCCGTGAGCAGGATGAGCCCCTGGCGACGATCAGCGAGCGCCGATAGGGATAGAGGGAGATTGAGCGATTCCAGGGTTGGCACTTCGCTGGGAAGCAGGCGGATGGACGCGGCGAGGGTGCCGCGCTGGAAATGGAGATTGGCGCGAAACCGGCCGGACGTTCCACGCACAAAGCAGAAATCGAGACATTTACGCTCGTTGAGCTCGTCGTGCTGGTTTGAGGTCAACAGGGGCTCGAAGAGGCTTCTGATGTCTTCGGCTGCGATGTCGCCGCCTTCAATCGCGGAGAGAGCGCCATTCACCCGGAAGGTTACGGGCGAACCGTTCACGAGGATGATGTCGGAGGCCTTCGATGCGATTGCCATTGCCAGAAGCTGATCGATTAGCGTTGTCTCGTCGGCATCGGATACGTCGAAGGCAGGATCAAGCTGAAGTTTGACCGAATCGGATTGGGAGTCTGGATACATTGAAGCGGTGGCTCCTGGCTGAGATTTTGAGAACGCGCCGGTGTCACCGGTGTGCGGTCTTGAGTTAGATTGCGCTGGGCGCCAATAGATTGACGATGAAGGACTAATTTTTCGCTCGAAAAGAGCGGCTGATGCGCTTACTTTCCGAAAATCTGCGGGGCCAGATGATGATTTCGGTTGGGGAACGCAGGTGGAAAGCTCACATTTCAAGGGATGTACGGTTTCTAAGCGCAGATTTGAGGAGCGGGGCGTACCGAGCATCCGGGCACAGCATCGAGTCTGAAGCTCATGGAAGTTCACGTCATGAGGAAAGTGTGATGCAATCCGGCTATTCTATCGCCTATTGAGAGGTGAGCGGCCCGGTCACCGATTTTGGGAACCAGCGACATAAGGATTCGCTTAGTTCGTCGGAATGGGTGACTCGTCCGACAGAATGCTTAGAATGAGAAGCAATTTCTGGCTCGACCGTGAGCGAATTAAAATGATAGCCAAGTGGGTGAAGGCCCTGAAATAAGCGGCAATCGAGCTCAAGAAGGCAGACTCGCCTCGCTTATCTGAAGAGATCCGGGGGAGTGGTCCAGATGACCGAGACGATTGACAGTAAATTGTTCGAACAGGTGGAGGGGTACTTTCTGCCTGAAGGCGGCGCGCGGTCCGCTGTCGAGCAACTTGCTTACCTCCTCCATGCTTTCATCCATGCAAAGGCACTGAAATCGCGGCTGGATGGATTCATCAGCCTGCAACGGTGGACTACTTCCGGCGGACCGTCGCCGACGTGGAACACGACCCGATTAGAGAGCCTGCTTGCGCTTATGGAGGCGAAGGATGAGCTGCGAACGGCATTTCAAAACGGAGTGCGGCAGATACTGACGGAGATCCGCTCGGTGGACATGTTTGCCGAAGCGGGGTTGCACCCGCGGGCTCGCTTGTGGTCGGAAGCGACACGACGCATGATCGCCAAGCTTCTGCCTCCAGCAGGGGATGACAGGGATCTTGCGCAATTTGTCACGCGCATTTACTCGAGCGGGGAGAGCATTCAGCGATTGCTGACGATGCCCGACGCGATCTTCCGTCGAATAGCAAGGGTTCTGTCGCCGGCCGACGACCCGAGCGCCTGGCAAAAACAGAAGGAAGACTTAACGCAGTCTCTCCGCCTTTTAGGCGTGCACGTCGCCGGTATCGGCCTTTCTGCTGCGCTACGCGCGCGAAGCCACCCATGCAGGATCGAAGACTCGCCATTTTATCGGCTTGATCGCGCCGGCGTGGGTCTTATTGAACAAGGCGGCGGACCACCTGAGCTGCAAAGGTGGCGGCGCGAAGTCCATTCGTGCCGCCGGGAAATCGAGTATGTTCATGCGCGACTGGAAGACGCTGGCGTGAGTACGGCGCTGGTGTTCGATCTGGGAACGATCGAGCGAGGGTTGACGCGCATGGAGAGCATTGTTCAAGTGCTGTTTGTGGCGGAGCCGGGACAATCCATCGATGCAACCAAGCGATTGCTAGATGACGTGATGAATGCCCGGCGGGCGGATATGAGTATCCGGGAGTTGTTCCGCGAAAACTCATCGCTGCTTGCCCGCAAAATCGTAGAGCGCACCGGCAAGGCGGGAGAGCACTATATCGCCAACTCCCGGCGAGAGTATCGAAAGATATGGACGGCCTCGATCGGTGGAGGGCTGTTGACCGTTTTCACGGCGGCGATGAAGCTGCGTATAACGGGAGCACACTTTCCGCCGTTCGTGGACGGCGTGGCCGCCGGAACCAATTACGCAGTGAGTTTCCTGGTGCTGCACCATCTCCATCTGGCTTTAGCCACGAAGCAACCGTCGGTCACTGCCGCGACCTTTGCCGGAATTGTGCGCACGACGCACGGCCAGGCACGGCTGGAGAAGCTGGCAGAATTCATCAGCCGCATCACTCGAAGCCAGCTGGCATCTGTAATGGGAAATCTCCTGGCGGTCGGAATTGGATGCGTCGCGTTTGAACTGCTGTGGGGGTTGCTCTTTTCCCGTCCCTTTCTGGAAATTTCCAATGCAGAGTATGTGTACCGGACATTGGACCCGCTGACATCGGGGACGGTCATCTTTGCGGCTCTGACGGGAATGATTCTATGGGTCTCCGCGCTTGCGGGCGGCTGGTTTGAAAACTACTCCGCATTCATTCAATTGCCAAAGGCAATCGCCCAACACCCCTGGCCGCGCGTGCTAGGGAAGGAACGAATGAAGGGACTGGCGGCCAGCGTGGACGCCAATCTCTCGAGTTGGACCACCTGCGTGGTTCTGGGATATCTGCTTGGTTTCACTCCGGCAGTCGGGCGCTTCTTTGGGATTCCGCTGGATGTGCGCCACGTGACGCTCTCCTTCGGCACACTTGCGCTGGCCGCAGCCAGCTTTGGAAGAGACTGGCTGCATCGCGGCTGGTTCCTCTACACGATCCTGGGTATCGCCATAACCTTTGTCATGAACCTGGGGGTTAGCTTCTCCATCGCGGCATATGTTGCGATGAAGGCCTACGGAGTGCCGAAGAAAGATCAACTTGAGGTGCTGTGGTTCACCGCGAAGAAATTTCTAAAATCGCCGGGGCAATTTCTGCTTCCTCCAGGGAAAGAATCCGCGCTCGACGAGGGTCAAGGCGTCCTTCAGCCGGTGGGCGCTGAACTGCCCGAGGTGGCTGGGCCGTCGAAGGCCGCCTTACCGGATCAAACATCCTCTTTGCATTGAGCCGGATCAATCCGGCTGGCGGCCGTGCCGGGAGTTTCTTCGCGCTTATTTTTGCATTGCCGGTTCAATCGAGATCGTCCTCACCGCTTTTGGACCTCGACAATTGTTCCGAGGATGGCATGTTCGGAAGATTTGCCGGGGATGGGGTTTCCTCCTTCAGGCAGCGAATCATAAACCACGAGCAACTTACCCGCATCCACCTCGATGACATCGGCGTAACCGCTACTCTCACCCTTGACGATTGTCGTGATGGACGACCAACTCCTTCCCTCATTCGGGCTGAACATCATGGTCACGCCTGGGCGGCCGAAGGTAGCGACGAGCAGTCCGTTGCTCATCAATCTCAAGTGCGGCGCGACACCTTTGAAGCCGGTTGATATGGGCGTAGACCACGTCTTGCCATCGTCAGATGACCAGGCCGCACCCAGGTAGTCATGATTATTGCCGTTGCTGCCGGTTCGAAAGATGCAGAACAACCGGCTGTCGGAGAGTCGAACGAGTGCCGCCTCATTCGGTCCCTCGCTACCCATCCACGGCCAGGGTTTTTCGTCAGGTTTCAGCCCGGCAATCACGGCATCCTCATTCCATGTGTGGCCGTGATCGAGAGAACGAATCAGCACCAGTCGTCTGTAACGCCGGTCGCGCCTGGTCAGGTAGTAGAGCGTGCTCAGCCATTCTCCGCGCGGGCCGCCAACCATTGCTCCCCAGGGTACAGCGGTAGGAACGCTGGCAAGCTGTGACGCATCCTTCGTTTTCGTAGCCTGGAGCTCGACGGGCTCGAGTTGCGGAGGCTCAGAGAGGTGAATACTGGCATCCCTGATTTGATGGATTTCCATGCCGCCCCGGGAAAATTCGGTCAGAGCAGTATGAAAGTCGGTTTGCTGGCCGGCCGGGTACGGTTCCAACGACAAGTATCCAGAGCCTAGAACCCAGATTTTGTCTTCGAGAGGTACCTGGCTGTAGGCGGCATCGATGTTGGCACCCGCGCCCATGGTGTATCGCCGACTCCATGTCTGCCCTCCATCTTTTGAAAGGCAGTAGGCGGAGAACTCGCCTTCAGGATTGGAGTCATCGGGGCTCATGCGCATGGTGGTCAAGATTTCACCGGTCGGGAACCGGTGCACCGTGGGGTACCAACAATAGCTATACGAAGCTGTAATCTTTACAGTTTTGCCTACTCGAATTCGGAAATGATCCAGCTCGTCTGTCTTTCCGAAGCAGGAGACGAAGCTCAAACTCAGAGTCAGTGTGAGCACCGAATACAAGGTGGAGAATCGCAGAGAGGTGCGCCTTCGCGTCGCACAAGACATGGCTCACAACCTCCCTGGACGGTCAAAATCGGCGGAAGACACAAAAGGGCCGCGGGCTCGGCGGGGCGGCAGAAGCATTTTAACGCGGAGGACGGCGTGCCGGTTATTGGAGTTTCACGGGCAGATGCCGGCTATGTGGGCTTCAGCCTGGTGGAGAGCAACGCTGCCGGAGCCATGATTGCCCGGGTTGACAGTTGCCGCACCGAGGTCCATCAATCTCGTCTCAGGCCTGCTGCACGAAAAAGGGAATGAACCTTTCCGGTTGATTTTGCCCTCGATAACGATGGAGCCCTGGTCGCCTCCTGCGAAGGTGGCTGAAGTGGCTGTTGCGGCGGCGCGCAGGTCCTGGCCCTCGACTTTTCTCGTATTCCCCACAGACGTTGAATCCGACAGCATTCTTCTTCGGCGCGTGACTCATCATCATCCGGTTCCTGCTGCCGCAATGAGTTTGTCTGGGTGATGTTCTGGCTTGGCCGGACTACCAGCTTGCTAAAAACTTTTCCAACGTTGACGACTGCCGCCACGTCGCTCTCGATTCTTTTCTTTTCCGCCTGCGATTTGACAGGGCCGTTAAGAGTTACACCACCCTGACCAACCAGAATCTCTATGTTGTGTGCATATAAGGAGAGGGTTTTGTCTGCCACGAGGGCTTGCCGAATTCTTTCGCGCATTGCAGGGTCGCCCTGCTCAAGTCTTGGAGGATCGATGGACTCGCCGGGTGGCAAGTGACCAGAGGAAGGTAACAAACAAATTCCAGAAGATTCGGCACGGCTTTTAGCTTGGCAAGCCGGGACCGGGGAAGCGGTAATTGCATCGGGTCGACTCATTGAAGATGGGCACCTATTTTGGAAGGGAGCGAGAGCTGAAGGTCAATCAGGGTTTTGTCTTAAATCCCTTTGTAGTTGAGATGGAGCATATGAATACCTAAGTTGCACCGGAACCAGGATTAAGTCCTTATTACCCCGGCAACGAGCAAGCGCATGCAGGAATTGCCTTGGCCTCTGACCCTGAATCGCGATTTCGAAGGGTCATTTTGACAGGGACCCGAGAGGCTACAGCTTGGCGACTTCCGCGCCAACGGAGAATGAGGCAGGGTAAAGCCTCCCCGGCTTCGCGCAAGCTGCGTTGATTGATTGCATAGAAAGTCTCGGATGGACGGCACGTGAAATGGGCCAAGGTGCGGAATGTTCCAACCAGCAGAGAGACAGTCATCGCTGCCGGCATTCCTTTACCGCTCACATCTCCTATTGCGATCAGGAGGCCGCCAGAAGCGCTTGGGATGATCTGAAAGAAATCGCCACCGACGTGACGGCTGGCTTGTAGACGCATTGAATATCGAAGCTGGAGGAAATGGGGATTTCGAGTCTTCGTCGTTAGTGAATCAAGATTCGCGTGTTTCCCGGATCGCAAGAGGTTGATTCTGAGCGAGGGTATTTTACCTGCGCTGAACGTCTGAGCAAGAGTGCTCTGACGCAGTCGGTCAGGGAAGCTGGGTTAGCATCAACAATGGCATCGCACAAGATCTTTGCCCGCTCATCTTTGAAGCCTAAATATTTGCTAATCCATAGAAGGATTGGAGGGGACGGCCGCATACGGATGGCATCGGAGATGGCAACAGCGTCACTATCTTCCAAGGTGTGGCAGAGAACAATCAAATCGAACTTCTGGTGGGACACATCGTCCAGTGCCTCACTGATGCTGGTTGTCCATTTCACTTCGGCACTTAGCGTTTGGAGCAACATCGCCCGGGTCTTCAGCAACTCCGGATCCTCGCCGACACAAAGGATCGAATGGCGAACCATAACATCCTCCTAAATTGGAAAGATTAGGGTCCTCAGAAGCTTTGATCAGTTCGATAGCGGACATAACGGACGCTTTTTTTGCTGCTACACACGACCCCAAGCCTTCAATCCCGGCAACCTTCCTATTTGAATTGGCATCTTTTCCCAGCCGATCGTCATCTCAATGTTCGATACCGTACATTGCGGCTGCCAGAATTGTTCCGCACTGCCGGTGAAGACCACAACTGGCCCGAGGAGGAACTTCCCTCCGCGCACGCGACGCCTTTATTGGCGTCCTCTCCAGCTGTTTTGGAGATCCGTATGGAAAGGCCACTTCCCTCATTCGACAGGGTCCAGCAGTTGGAAGAAGCTTTGCACGAGAGCCAGGCCTTGGCTCTGGCGGGGCAATTCGCCGCAGCGACCGTGCACGAGGTCAACGGACCGCTCGAAGCCATCACGAACCTTAACTTTCTTGTTCAGACCAATTCCGAGGACGGTGAGCAGGTGCGCAAATACACCGATCTCATCGATGAACAGCTCTTGGTTCTCTCCACAATTTCGCGTCAGACACTGAGTTTCTACCACTCGAAAGAGACGGTGGAACCCGTCCTGATTGCGCCTCTGGCAGAAGCAGCTCTTCGCATCCACCACAAGAAGATCGCCGCCAAGGAGATCCGGCTGCTCAAGAAGCTGCCGGACGATGCGATCGTGGAGAGTCATGCCGCGGCAATGCTCCAGCTGTTCTCGAATCTGATCGGCAATGCTGTAGAGGCGCTACCGGTTAGAGGCACGCTGCACATTCGTGCCAGGTGCACTGGTAAGGAAGCGCACATTCTATTCGCCGATAACGGACACGGAATCCCTGCTGAAATCCGGGACAAGATCTTCGAGCCCTTCTTTAGCACGAAGAGGGAGCATGGGACGGGATTGGGGCTGGCGATCACGAAAGCGATTGTCGAGCGGCATCAGGGCAGGATTCGAAGCTGGACGAACACGCAGAGAGGCAGGAGCGGAACCGCTTTCCGCGTCTCGCTGCCACTGCAGGCTCGGCCTGCTGCAATCTCCAAATAAAGTTCGCACGTATGTCGGATAAGGAACATACTGTGCATGGGTACTGGTTTTTTATTCGTGTAGAGTCTTTCGGGCTCTGAACACGTCAGGTCTACGCAATTTATCTCGCCTGAAAATGGCGGTTGTCCCTTGCGCTCTGATGCGAAAGGGATGGCTGCAAGTGCCACACACATCTTCCAATATTATTCTTGATCGTCTTCCCGCCACTCAGCGCAAGGCGCTGATGACTCGCATGCAGCTGGTTCCGCTGCCTGTGGGGACAGTACTGGCCAGGCCTGGCGATATTCCGCCATATGCTCACTTCATGACTTCAGGCATCACCTCGGTGGTCACCTATATGAAAGACGGCGCCGCGGCCGAGGTTGGACTGATCGGGAGAGAGGGAGTCGTGGAGGCGATGCACCTGCTCGGTTCGGCAAGTTCGCCGACCACAGCATTTGTGCAGGTCGAGGGATCGGCCCTGCAGATTCCGTTTGCGGAGCTTCAGAATGAAGCTTTTGCATCGGGTTCACTGCTTCGCGGGATTCTCGAATTCGTTCAGCGGCACAACTTCACGCTGACGCAGATTGCAGCATGCAACGGCCTGCACGAGATTGAGGAACGGTTGGCCCGCTGGCTGTTGATGGTGCAGGACAGGGTTGAGAGCCCGAAATTCGATCTTACGCAAGAATTTCTGGCCACCATGCTCGGAACTCGCCGCACCAGCGTGACTCTGGCCGCGGGTAGCCTGCAACAAAGAGGATTGATCAAATACAGCCGGGGCCACATCCAAGTTCTCAATCCTACAGGACTGCAAGACACCGCCTGCGAGTGCTACCCGATTGTCCGCGATTTGATCGTCGATGGTGACTACCGCAAAGTCTGAAATTGTGAACACGCAATGCAGATTGCTCAGACACCGCGAGTGGGAGCGAGCGATGCTGGGGAGACTTCAAATACTTGCTCGGGTGGAGTCCGACATATCCGATTCCGACGATTCCGATCTTCGACTGTTTTGTTAATGAATTTAGCTCGGAAGCCGGTTACGGCGTCATACGTTGTTGAATTCACAATTATTCCTTCTACAGTGCTCAGGCCTTTGTTTCTGCCGAGCTTCTGCGATTTACAAGTTATCGCGACGTGCTTTTCTAAGCACGTCCCGGGCGGGCGAGCAGTAGCTACAGTTAATGAACCTAGCGGAGCATCGTTCGAGCCGTTTCGGTAATCATTCCAATCGGCCGGGTGAGTTTCCATTTGACTATGTCGCGGATAGGCCAGGATGTGACTCCCGGAAGGTGCATCTCCATTGTGTCTGTACAGAGGACTGGTTTTCGAGCCAACCTAGCGATTTCCCGTGCCTGTGACGCATCACTTTCGTAGAAGACGGAAGCCTGCAGAGAGGCGTAAACAGAGGCTTTATAGCTAGTGTGGCAACCTGATTTGCGACGCTCCGCAGCGGTGGGCAGGTTCATAAGGTGCAGCTGCCCATACTGAAAACCGTTCCCGGCCAGCCACTCCTCAGTCTGAGGGCGGTACTTCTCGAGTCGGGCGGACACGATATACCCGATCTTGCAGGTCGGGCGAAATCGGACAGGTGCGTTCCGGATAAATTTGGCATATCGCTGGCCGTCATCGTTATCGCGCTCGCTTGGGTCGTCACATAGGACGCCGTCGAGATCCATGCAAGCGAACTGCACTACTGATGGTTTGTGAAAAGTATTCCATTCAAATATCCGCGGGCATGGCATCTCGCGAAAGAAGATGTCTACACTCTCCCTGGCAGAGGGATCAACGATCGCCACGCAGGTAATCACGCGCCCGGTAAATCCAGACGCCGTAATCATGGAGCGTGCTGTGTCCATCGCAAACCCGGAATAGCAGCTGTCGTCTACTAGGAGTATCGAACCCGAGCCAGAAATGGCATCCGCCTCACCAGGCATGGGGCGCTGGCCGTGCATGGGAGTTTCCCCTCGCAGAAAAGAGGGGAGGTCCATGACGGGAAGGTTGAGGTTAAGTCCAATCATGTATGCGGGGATCATTCCGCTGCGAGGTATCCCAACAACCGAGTCGATGTCGCGGGGAATCTTAGAGGTCGATTCCCTGATGACCTTTGATAGTTCAGCAAACGACATGAAGCCGATCATCCGAATTATCCTTCGCAAATTTTGAATGTACCAGGGATCGGGTGATTTGGAGCAATCCCCAGCACGCGACCGCCAGCATTCCATCCGTCACCAAGCTGGCCCATGCGGCTCCTTTCCACCCGTAACGCGGAATAAGCCATAAATTGAGTATTAGATTTAGCACCGCAGCGCATACCTGGGTACAGGTTCGGTAGGCTTGATAGCCAGAACCGGTCAGCGCGGACCCGGTTATGTGATGAACACTTCGGAACACCGGGATCCAACACAACCAGCGCAGAGCCGAAACTCCCATGATGAACTCAACACCGAGAAGACGTGGAATGAGCGGCGCAGTAACATACATCCCACCCGCTACGGCGAACCCGAGAGGCAATGAGCCCTTCAGGAATCGCATCGACAATCTGGCAGTCTCGTTAACTCCGGAATGGCCAAGCTTAAACAATCGCGGGAGCAAGGCTTCACGTAAAGCGAAGAGCGGAACAGTGGCGACATCTACTACTCGATAGGCCATGGAATAGACGCCGTTTGCAGCGTTCATTCCGTAGTGGCTTAGGAGCGTCTTGTCGATGTCGTTGTAAACCGCCGCTGTTGATGTCGCGAATGCATAGCCGAACCCCTCCGCAGCGTGCTTCTTTGCGGTACTCAGGCTGAAACTCGGCCGCCCAAAGCGGATCGAAATGAGCCAAACAGCTGCCCCAGAAGATATACCGGAAATCACCAAAGCAACAAGAGACCATGCTGCTGCGGTGGCATGACGAAGGCTGATGAGCATAGAAAGGGCCGCGCACGCACGAATAGCATTCGTAACGAGTCCAAGCAAGGCCGTAATCTTCATTTGCTCAAAAGCCTGGAAGACTCGGCTGCACTCGGTAGTAAGTTGCGCAAAGTAGCAGTTCGCTATCGCGGCGGCCAGCACAATTGATGCGCTAGCCGGGTTTAAAATGTGATGGCCGATTAGGGTAAGCGCGGCAACAATCAGAAGACCTGATCCAGAGGTAACCGCAAGAATGTTTCCCCAGTATTTGTGAAATTGGCTGTTAGTTCCCGAAACATAGCGGATAAAGATCGTGCCCGTCCCGACCGAACTGTACTGAGCAATGATGCCAGTAAACGCAAAGGCGCCGACAAAGACCCCGTACTGAAGCGAGCCCAACAGGCGAGCTAATGCGATAAAGGTCATCATCTGGAAGACTAGTGATGCACCCTGACCGAGCGTAAGCCAAGCAGCGTTTCGGATGATGGCCTCCCGTCCGAGATTTCGGATGGCAGTCCTCACAATTTTGAGCATTTTTACTCCGGGGTGTTGAGAAACCTCCGGCCCATGAACGAACCGTTGCCTTTCAGTTCATTCAGTCCCCAAAAAGAAGTGCACAGGCTTAATCATTAGCTGATCTCAAATCTGAGACGCAACCTTGTGGCTGCAGAGACAAGTCTGTTGCCTCGCAGGACTTGACGGAGCCCGATGGGAAGGATGGCGGTTGCCAAGGCGTCTAGAATGGTGAGCATCGAAGGATTGCCTGAAATAAGAAGGTCGCGAAAGATAGACAACACAGTCTGCGGTGAAGCGGCCTGTCTGCGCGCGGTCGGAAGGCACACCTTCACCAAGAGTAGACCATATGCTTTTCGCGTCATGAGTCCAAGGCGCTGCATTTTCCCGCCCCAGGCGGCGGTAAACTGCCAATCCAGTTGCCGGGACATGCTAGTGGTGGAAGCTGGCGGCCAGACGGTTATGCGAGCGAGAACCTCGTCGACGATCAGCAATCTGAACTTCGGTCTGCACGCAACGCGCAGCAACCAATCCCAATCCTGGTGCCTTTTGAGACCTGCTGCAAAGGGAACTTGAAGCAGTAAGTCGCGAGATGCGAAGAGAACGGGAGTTTGGAATCCGCACCGCGATGAAAGCATGAATTCACAGAGCGGTTCTCGCTGCCTAGGCAGTCGCACGGGCCAAATTTCATCAGGGTAGCCATCGCGGGATCTTATGTACCGAGATACTACGAGGATCTCGTGGTCAGCACCGGGACCTAAGAGAGCGATCTGCTTCTCGATCTTTTTCGGCAGCCATACATCATCATCATCGAGAAGTGCGATGTACTCTCCCGACGCCGCGCGCACCCCAACGTTGCGCGCCTCGCTTCCGCCGACTGCCTCCTGTAATGCCACAATCTTGACACGATCATCAGCAAGCGCACGGACCGCATCGACCGTGGCGCGGTCAGGCCCATCCACAACGACTACAACATCGACCTTCGGATAAGTCTGATTAAGTACACTCTTGATGGCCCGAAAGACCAGAGAACAACGATTACGGGTTGGTATGACAGCCGTAACCAAAGGTGTAGTCATTGTGAGTGGTCTCCTTTGCTTTCACCATTTGCGAGTTGGGCACGGACGATTTGTCGGTGCCCTGTCTTAGTTTTTTGGCCTCTTCTGCGAGCGCAACATACGACATTACGTACAGAATCCACTCGACGGTATTGGGGTACATAATCTTATCGCCGTCAGAGAGAGCGAGGATGGTAAGAAAAACGTTTACGGAACACCAGGTGACATAGGAAGAGGGGGCCGCGATCATGCATTTGAGAGCGTTCTTAACGGAGACGAACAAGATCGCGAGCATCAGGCAAACACCCACCGCTCCTAGTTCAAGCCACATCTGTAGCACTGAATTCTCCGCGTTCGCGAGGCCGATGTATCCTGTGGTGAGCGCAATCGTGGAAGAAGGTCCTTGCATTCCCAGCCAGAAAGCTCGAAAGCCGTATCCAAGAACCGGTCGGTCGGAGAGAGCCGGGAGAATGGCTTTCCAGATATCAGTACGACCCGACATTGTTGCGGATTTCCCAAGCAGTACCGATAATTGTGCGAAATAGGTTACGGCAAAGATCGAGGCAACCGCTATAGCGCAGAATGCCAGGATCAAAAAGAGAGCTTTCTCTCTTGCACGGAGTCTTCCGAGCGCGTAGGCAACGACGACGAATAGCATGGTAGCCGCAACCAGCATCCAGCCGGTTCGTGATCTGGTCATGAAAATCAGGGCTATGGTCGATGCCAGATAGATCGTTTTCCCTATTCTGCCGAGTTGGCTTCGACTCTTCATGCATAGTGCCGGCGCCACAAGATAAGTCATCACAATTGCGCAGTGGTTCTTGTGAACGAAGAGGCCTTGCCATGCGCCTTTATCACCGAAGTTGGCAATCCCTGCTGCGGGATAAAGAAAAACGAGCATCAAGCTGACCAGGAGCGTGACGATGCCCATCAAGTAGAAGAACTGTATTTGTCGAATCGGTGTGAACCTCTCCGTCAGGTAAACCGAGAAGCATGTCAGCAGAACAATCGTAGTTGCCGCGATGGCGGACTTCGCGGCATTTTGCGACCAAAGTACGGATGCCACGGCCAATACGGGCAGGGATATAAGCATGGCTGATGACTTGAGGGTCAGCCTTCTGATGCACCTAGCGAGTAGCGAGGTCATGATGATGCACACCAAGATGTACACCAGCAGTTGTTGCGCCTGAAAATAGGCCGCTCCGATGTTCCACGCGCCAGACAATGTTCCCGAATTGATCGCAAGTTCATTGTTTGTGGAACTGTGATCAAACGAGAATGTTCCTCTGGCAACGAAAAACAACATGGGGATCGATAGTGCCCATGACACAACTAATGAATAGATAGAATTATCGTGACTTTGGTCCACGATCACCTCAACTAAATTCGATACGTTACGACGACCCTATGCTCACCGAGCCCGTAATGCGTTGCTGGCCTTACGTCAAGCCCAAAGCCTTTAAGTACTGGAGGCTTGCAACAGCCGGGCAGAACCGCTCCGTGAAAGCTTTTCGCGCCTGCCTGCCAAGACGCTGGAGGAGGTCTTGCGATCGTGCACAGAGTTCTAGCTTTGCTGAAAGGTCCAGTGTGTCGCCGGATCGGAACAATAGCGCGGAAGATGAATGACCAACGATCTCTCGGTTCTGAGGAATGTCGCTGAAGATGCAGGGCAAACCGTAGGACATCGCTTCCAGGGAGGTCAGGGGCATGCCCTCACAAGGATTCGTTGACGGGTTTACGAACAGGTCCGCATGTTCGTAGAAGTCCTGAGTATCTGGCTGAAACCCGACAAACTTGACCGGCAGCCCGGTAGCCAACTGCTCCATCTCGCTACGACACTGTCCTTCACCAACAATCGTCAAAGAAGCGAGCACATTACCCCCACAGTTCAACTTGCGCAAGGCTTCGATCAGGATGGTGCCGCCCTTGAAACGCTCGAGCCGCCCCACAAAGAGCACGTTCAGGGCTCGTTCGGCATTCTTCCGACTGGAGCCAGTATTGTCGGGAACGGGTACCCAGTTTGGAATCACCGAGACTCTAGATTCAGGGACGATGTGCCGTAACCCTTGTGCTACAGTCTCGGAAACACAAATCACCCTGCGCGCAACGCGCATAGTCTTCCAGACCACAGATTCAATGAATCTGTGCTTAAGCCCCCTGAAGCCGCCAAGTGCCTCAATATTTATCGCGCTATGGCGAGTTATAACGGTGTGAAAACCGAGAAGCCGAGCCCAAGGAAGCAGGAAGACCCCGAGTCCGCCTTGTGCCCAGAACGTGTCAATCCGCCCACCGAAACGAAGTATCGGCATATAAAGAGCGAACAGTATGAAGTTGAGCACCCGCCCCGTCGACACCTTCCCGGAAATCCAGACGTCCTTCGCACCGAGCTTCGACAGCCGCGCGCGACTCTGCGGATTGGAACAGAAGAAGCTCAATTCTGCTTCAACTTTCAACAAGTCGACGAGATTGGCGAGGTAGACGTCTACCCCGCCATAGCTTGCGCCGGTATGTACCAGCATGATCTTGCGCCTGGTGCATGGAGTTTCGATATTCACTGAATTATTCAAGATACACTCCTTTGGAATACCCACTGCCACGCAACGATCTGCATGAAACGCAGATTCCCGAGGAGGTAACGCTTCCAGAGACGCCCAGGCTCGAGCCTAAGCCGGAACAGCCATTCAAAGCCGGCCTGCCGCATCCACCTGGGCGCGCGCGGCAACTCGCCTGAAAGCATTTCGAAGCTTCCACCCACCCCGATCATGGTTTTGACGGGAAGCGAGTCGGCATACTGGTTGATCCAGATCTCCTGCTTTGGCGCACCGAATCCGACGAACAGGAAGTCTGGTGCCGCACTGGTAATCCGATCGATGACTGCCGCGTTCTGGGTAGCATCCTTTTCGAATCCCATCGGCGGACAATCAACGCCGGAGACCTTTAGTCCAAGAAATCGCGCACGGAGACATTCGGCCGTTTTCTCTGCCTTCCCAGGCTTGCCACCGAGGAAGTAGACACTTGCGCCGGTCTGCGCAGCCCTCTCGCAGAGGCGGACGAGCAGGTCGACGCCTGCGACACGCTCGGGACAAGGTTGCCCAAGAAGGCGCGAAGCGGCGACAACAGACATGCCGTCCGCCACGACCATGTCCGCTTTTGCAACGAGTTCAGAGAACTGCCGTTTTGCCCGTGCAAGACAAACAAACTGTGCGTTGACAGTCTCGATCACCAAAGCACGAGCGGGTTCTTTGCATAGGTTTGCATAGGCCAGATCAACAGCCTCGCTCATCGTGAGTCGGTCAAGGGAGATGTCCCCCACCTTTACACGCTCTAGATTTGTCATGGTTGTGCCTTCGAGATCCAGGCAGGTTGCGCGATGAGACACCGGCCTAAAGAGTGCCGGAGCACTCTGCGCAGTGTGTCAAGGACCGAAGCCCATGTTGTTCATCTGCGCACGGTGCTGATTCTTTCGTTATGACCTGCACCCCGGGAAGACAAAGGGATGTGATCGGGATTGAGGAAACGCCCGCTCCTTATGTCTTCTATGACTGAGAGGCGGGATACGGTAGCAGGCCTAATGCTGAGAAGACTCGCCTAATCGGCGGGTGACGAACGGCTCTATGCAGGGGCTTACCTTCGCGATACTTGGCGATGGCTGTGCAGTTGCGAATATCTTCCACGCGACAGCGCGAACAGAGGCTGTATGGCTTTGAAAGCACGCGTGAAAGAGAAATGCGACAGCAATCGCAATTGCATTCATCCCGAGAACGACAGCTATATGTACAGGTGTTTTCGCCCACTGATGCCAAGGTCGGTTAATCGAGGCGCACAAAAAAACCAAAATAGGAAGGTGCACCAGATAAAGCGGATACGAAAGATCCGACAATCCCGTTGCCATCCTTCGGTAGAACCTGCTTTGAATTGGCCCTCTGCGATTGGAAATGACATACAGTAGTGCGCCGAAAGATAGAGCGGTGCACATCTGTGCGAGGTGCAGATCCAGTGGTAATCTGCGAACGAGCACCATCAGAGGAATTTGCAATATGCCTGCACAGACCAAAAGCAAGAAAGACGCGCGATGGCCGAGTCGCTTTGGCAAGATCGATATGCTTGCTCCAAGCAGCCATGGGACAAACAGAATCGTTCCATCTAAGCCTAGAATGAAGAATCCCCCGACAGCAGCGCATACATAAGCCGCACGCCGAGGAATACTGCCCCGAAGGCCATTTGGCAATAAAGCAAACACTAACAATGGGAAAGCGAGATAATACCAAAACTCGTTCGACAAACTCCAAAGTGCGATATTCGACCCTGCCGTCGGAACGAGTACCGTCTGGAGAAAAAGAGCATTGCCTGCAAGGACCGTCGGAGTGAGGGTGTGTATAAGATTCGCTCTCACCTCGCTTTGACCTACCGGTCCTTGGTAGATGCTGGTGGATTGCGGGAAGAGACTGAGCCCAGCGAGATCTAGCGCAAGCGTTAATGCCAGAGCGGGGAGCAAGACGACCCAAAGCCTCGTTAAGCGCATAGTCAGATAACTCTTCCATGACCATTTGCCACGGCTTCGAAGGACACTTCCTCCCACGAGGTATCCACTAAGCACAAAGAAGACCATTACGGCCTCGTTCCCTATCGTTATCTGAGAAGGATGCAGATTAGCCGCGCTGTGGGAGAGAGACGCAGGATTATGGCCATTTAATGATGAGAAAAAGAGATCGCGGGAGTGACCGAGCATTACTGCAATCGCCGCCAGGCCTCGGACAAAATCCATGTGAACTGACGCTTCAGTGCAGTTTTCACTTGCAGTGTAGGGCATATTTGCCTCGTGATCGTGCAAAGACAAAAGCGGCGCGCTATGGCGCAAAAGCCTATCAGCAGGCCGTTCGGAGTGCGGGGCAGGCGTCAAATCTAGCCCAGGCCTCTGAATTGCCCCGCTTTTCAGAATGCGTAGATTGCCGCAGATCCGACAGACGCTACGATGCCGGTTGCTTGCATGCCGAAATTGCGTAGGTAGCTGAATGGCACGTAGATGATGTCATTCGCTTCCAACTGCAAGTCGGGCTGTTTGCCCTTCTGCATCGCGCTCAACGGAAGAGGAGTGTCTGTATATGAACTCCCCGTCTTGCGGATCAAACGAGCACTTGCCGGAACTGCAGAATGATTCGTTCCACCACCGCGTGCGACCAACTGCAGCGCGCTAATTTGCGCCTCGTTGTTGGTCATCGCGTAGCCACCTGGGCGAGCAACGTCTCCCATCAGGTACACAATTCCGGCCTTGGGCACGATCACCGTGTCGCCGGGATTCACCGTGACGGCTGAGTCCAGGGTCACATTTGGCTGGTTCGATACGAAGAATGGAACCTTATCATGTGTCCCGTGGCGTTCGATGACGACCTTGCGATCGGCAGCATCATTCAATCCGCCGGCGAGCGTCAAAACTTCGACCACTGATCGAGGCGTGTTGATCGCGTAGGCTCCGGGTACTTTCACCTCTCCAAGGATCGAGACCTTTTGGGTTGCGTAATCGGTGATGGTGATGGAGACGTGCGGCTGGAGGAGGAAGTGCCCATCGAACAATACCTTCTCAATCGCACGCGAAGCGGCTTCCGGTGTCTGGGAAGAGATTTTGACATCGCCACCCAGCGTTAGGTGGATATATCCGGCGTCTGCGACGCGTACTTCCTGGCTCAGTTCCGGCGTGTCGAACACGCTGATTTGAATCTTGTCGCCGGGGCCGATCAGCAGAGATTCATTCTGCTGAGCGCCGCCGGCGAGTGTCAGGCCAAGCTCGAGGGAAAGAAAGAACAGGAATTTGCCGTTAAGCTGCATGGGCAGTCTCTTCATCGGCAGTCTCGTTTCCATACGGATAAGCGTGTTTGCGATAGCCGTAGTACCCGTAGTACGAGCTGTCGCCCATGTGTAGTCCGTTAAGCACCAGACCCACAAAGTGTCTGCCGCCACGCGCGAGCATGTTGTAGCTTCGCGCAACCTGAGGCTTCTCGGTTACTCCCACACGCGAGAGCAGAAGTGTGACATCTACCAGCGTGTTGAGAGTTACGGAATCCGTCACCGGCAGCACAGGTGCGCTGTCCAGCACAACGAAGTCAAACTCAGACTTCCAGCGCTCAAGCCATTCCTGCATAGCCTTCGAGCCGAGTAGTTCGGACGGATTTGGCGTCTTCGAGCCGGCAACTATGACGTCGAGGTTCGGGACATCCGCGAGAGTCTGAATCTCCGGTGTCTTAACCTGCCCTGCCAGGAGGTTGCTGAGCCCTTCCGGATTTGGCAGGCGGAGCCTCCTCCGCAACGTTCCCCGCCTTAGATCCGTGTCGACGAGAAGCGTCCTCCGGCCCGTCTGGGCAAGTGACGCAGCAAGGTTAATGGCAGATGTGGACTTGCCTTCCGAAGCGAGAGAGCTCGTTATCAGGATCGTCTTTGGCGGAGCACCGCTTTGAGACAGGAGAACCCCTGTGCGTAACGCCCGAAGCGCTTCCACATAGGTAGACTCAGGGGCGGATACGAGCAGAATCCCTTCTTTCTCGTTAGCAACCTGAGGCAAAACCCCCATCACCGTCTGTCCAAACACACCCTCGAGGTCTGACACATTGTTAACCTTGTTGTCGAGCGTATCCACCAGCAGAGCACTACAGGTGCCGAAGAAGAATCCGGCACAGAGAGAGGCCAGGAGGTAAAGCGGCACATTGGGCTTGATGGGCTTGGCGGGGACCCTGCCTGGATCCACGACGGTGATATTCGAAGACTGCAAACCCGAAAGAACGCCAGCCTCGTTCAACTTCTTCAGGAGGTCGTCGTACAATGAACGGCTTTGCTGGGCTTCTTCACGTGCGATGGTGTAGTCGATCGCTTTGTTATTGAGAACATCTGCCTGTTTCTTGGCTTCGTTGTACTCTGTGCGAGTGTTGGCCTCCGCCTGAACAGCAACAGCGTAGTCGCTCTTGGCGCGCTCGCGGATCCGGTTTACTTCCTGCTGGATGGAATGCTCCAAGCCTGCGATGTTTCCGCGCAACTCAGCCAATCTGGGATACGAAGAGCCGAACTTGGCTTCCGCTTCCCGTAACGCAGCCTGTTGAGTGGCTTGCTGCTGTCTGAGCCCTTGCAGCAACGAAAGGGAACTGATGGCGGCCTGAGAACTCGAAACCACGCCGTTACCGGCAAGCCCGGAAAGCATGTCGGCGTCCTCGTTTTCCGCTGCGCGCGCAATGGCACCCTTCAGAATCCGGTTCTGCTGTGCAGCAGTAAGCGCAACCGTGGACTGCTGAAGACGGTCGAGAACGCCTGAATAGGCCTGTTCTCGACCCTGCGCGTCCGTAGCACCCAGGCTGTAGACGCCCGATTCCCGCTGGAGGTTGACAACTTTCGCCTGCAACTCCTCACTGCTTCTACGAAGGTCGCCCATCTGATCTCTGAGCCACTTTGAGGCAGCATTCGTCGCATCGAAGCGGGTCTGAAACGTGTAATCAGACAGCTCCGTTGTGAGAGTGTTGACGACGGCTGCGGCGAGTTTTGGATCCGGATTGGTGTAGGCGATCTCGATGAGACGCGTACCGCTGACCGGCTTGACCGTCAGGTTATGGCTGAAGGTCATCACAGCGCGCTGGCGGCGTGCAGGCGAGTTCTCGAGGCTCGTTCCCGGGTTTTCAGCCACCTTATTCGTAGCGAAGAGCTCCATGACCCATCCAATCGGGCTGAAATGCGGCTGGAAGTCGTACGTGGCTTCCATGTGAAGAGCATCAATGGTCCGCAGAGCCAGAGTGTCCGACTGCAGAATATTGGCCTGCGTCTGCAGGTCGATATTTGCGCCGAGGGCATCACTGGCGCCGCCCGCCGCGCTGCTCATAATGCTGTCGAGCCCCATGGCATCAGCGCTTTCTTTCTGTAACTGAATGACTGCGGTTGCCTGATAGCGGGGAGTGCTCACCGTGCAGTACGTCGCAGCAAGCGCAAACAGCGTGATCACCACCGAAACTACGATCTTTCTTCTTCGCTGATAAATGGTCAGCAGATCGCGAAGTGTCAGCTCTTTTGCAAGTTGTGATTCCAAGACGCATCCTTTCTGTTCAGAATCATCCAGATAACGAGGCACCGCTCGATCGAAACAATCGAAATCTAAATTCCCGTCCCGCGAAGCACTACATCTACCGTCCAGAAGAGAATTTTCAGATCAAGCCAAAGGCTCCAGTTCTTCACGTATGTCATATCCAGGCTTATGTATTTGCCAAACGAACTGTCCTGGCGCGCTTTGACTTGCCAGAGACCTGTCAGCCCTGGCAAGACCGTAAGCCGATGAAGATCCTCGGGAGCAAACTTCGCAACCTCGGGCGGGATTGATGGGCGCGGTCCGACCAGGCTCATCTCGCCGCGCAGTACGTTGAAGAGTTGTGGAAGCTCATCCAGACTGTATTTGCGCAAAACTCTACCGACTCGGGTAACGCGAGGGTCGTTTCGGAGTTTGAATAGGATTTGGTCTCGCTCGTTTCTAGAAGCTAAGTCATTCTTTAGCGCTTCGGCATTCAGGATCATTGTTCTGAATTTGAAGCATTTGAATGGCTTTCCCCATCTGCCAATTCGGTCAGAGAAGTAGAATGCAGGTCCTCTACTGTCTAACTTAATCACGGCCGCAATCAGTAACATCGGGAAGGCCGCCAATAACATGCCTGCCGCTGAGAACGCGATGTCAAGCAGACGTTTGAAGAACAAGCCGACACTCTTTGAGGTATGTCGAAACAACGGAGATACTGGGAACACTCCGAGGTATTCGACTGAAGGATGAGCCGATATTTCGTCGTAATAGCCAGTGATCGATAGCACGTCGATGCCGATCTCGCTCGCTGTCCTGACAAGATCCAGAGTGTTGTCGTAGGGATAGAACTCTGCAATGACGATTGCCTCAACGAAGTGCTTGATCTTGATTGTTTGCAGATCAGAAATATTGCCCAATATCCGACTTGGCGCAAGCTCTGGGCTGAACCGGCAACCGGAAAACTCGAGAAATCCCAAGAAGTTGAATTGAAGTTGAGGATTTCTTTCGAGCTGCTGGCTAAGCGCGTAGCTAAGCTGGTTTGTTCCGAGGATTGCGAGATTCTTTGAAACAACACTTTCGTTGCTCCATGATCTGCGCGCCGTGTGCACGATGTATCGGTGGGTAGAAAGCGCGATGGCGGCAATTACCGTGTGAAACACCAGAATTTCGCGAGATAGCGTTACTGCATGTGCGAGAAACATTATTCCGCTCAGGGCGAGGCACGTGTTCACGCAGGCCTGAGCAATCAACCGTACTTTCTGTCCTGTGTCCAGGGATTGCTTCGATGAGTAAAGACCGTATTGATGCGCAATCCAGAGATAAGTCACGATGAATAAGAGGAGGCACAGCGCGCCCGTCTCGGAGTTCCAGTTTCCGAGTCGCTCTTCTACGGCAGCATTGGCGCCCACTTGCAGAAGGAATCTCGCCCCAACAGCTGCGACAAATGCCAGGACGAGGATTAAGGCATCGTTCAGCATTGCCACTGCGTTACTCGAAAAGATATCTGAGTGGGGAGCATTATCTAATTTTGGTTTGTTTGGACGATCGATCAACATTGCAGAGCATTCCAATCGAACGAGGTCGAGGTCGGACTTAGTCCGGCACAGTGTCTACCAGCGTGACAACTTCCTTTGTTCTAAGCCGAAGTCATCCAATGTGTTTTGTTATCAGGAAAACGTCAGTCACGCAGATATTCGGCAAAGCGGCTCCAACTCGGCAGCCGCAATTTCGACCGACACGCTTTGTCGGATCAATGGCACGGTTATCACGACGCGAAGAGTTCCCTTTTGACGTATTACGACGCCTTCCAGGCTCGAAAGCGGACCTTTCACAATACGAACGTTCTCTCCAAGTGCAAATGGGTGAGGTTTAGGCTTTCGCATAGACAGACCTGAACGAAGGATCTCAATTTCCTCATCCGTGATGCGATCTGTGATGGAATTCCGCCCCACGATGTCGATTACACCCGGCGTCTTAAGTACTCGCACTCGAGATTGAGGCGATACTCGAACGAATAGATAATTCGGGAAGAGCGGCAATTCCAAGGTCGGTCTGCGGTTGTTAGTCCATTGACGTTCTTCCGTGTAGAGAGGGAGGAAGCACTCCACTCCCAACCCGGCCAAGTGCATGGCCACGCTCTTCTCATGATGCTGCCTGGTATAGACAGCCTTCCATTCGAGGTTACCCGGAATGGAACTGCAGGTGAACGCTTGGTGGTGATAATTGTTGAGTGTCCCGGTCTCTACTGTATTGAAATTCGAGTTGTACTGTTGAGAAAACATCGACGAGGCTCCGCCATTGCCACTGTTTCGTGGCTTTTCCACATTGATTGTCGCTAATGGTGATTCTCAGTAATACGTCAGGCCGAATTTATTGCCTGTGCTTTTGTTCAAACGTATTACGTCAGAAACGCAAGTGTCCATAAACAACGGGCCGGCTGCAATCTCCATGAACCAGATTGGATTTTCGAGAAGTGCATGTCTCATAATGGGAAAATAAACGTTCCCGGAATGTAGGTAGGATCTTCAGCGTCTGGCACTCAAACCGGCACACGTTTTGCTCCTGGTTGGCAATGGCGGGTGCATCAATCAAAGAGATCCAGGAACTCGCCGGCCATAAGATGATCACGCTGTCTGCGCGCTATAGCCATCTCTCTCCGGAACACAGACTCTCGGTCATCGATCGGATTGCCACTGTGAGTTGAAGCCGTTTGCCGGAGGCATTCCAATCTTTCGTCCCAGGCGAAGTCATTCTCTTCCGTTGGTGCATTGGTGGTTTTGCAACATATGTAAACCTCTCGGTTGTTTGCGGAAAGGTCTATGCCAATCTGAACTGTTGACCGCCGCTGGTGAAGCTTAGGAGAAAGCTTCAGCCCATAACGCTCTGTCGCCGCCACCGGAGAAGCGAAGTGTCCATTACCCAAGAGCCTTGGCTATCTTCGTAGGTCTCTTTGTCATTTGCCATCGCGCCGATTTTACCGCCCCAGACCTGTATTTCATGTGAACTGGCAAGGACAGCACGATGCTTTGAGATCCAACCCAACCCGGTTGGTCGCCAGTAGTCTTGATGCGACTAATCTGAAGCGTGTTTATATCCAGGCGATAGACCGGCGTTTCACCTAATTGCCGTGAACCCGGATATCCGAGACTGCCGATGATATAGATCGAGTCGCCGATCAAGGTTGCGGTATGAAAATCGGTGGGCGGGAAGACGTCTTTGGGGTAGCAGAATATGTCAATGCGACCATCGAGATGGTGCACGAAAACGTCATTGTAGATGCAGAAATCTTGATCGTAGCTGTCCTCGTGCTCGCCAGCTATCTGAATCGCGCGACCGTCGGGGAGTAGAGTGAGGGATTGGCCGAAGCGCTGAGCGCACCACACCGGGCAATCGTCGCGAGTGCCGCCGCTTAGCTGTGCACCTACATAAGCGTCGATACCGGAGCGAATCATTGCCTGCCAAAATCTTCGGTCAAGCAGTTCGGGATTGTGGTCACCGAAACACGCTCGCAATCCCAGACGGGAATCCTCGGGCGTAGCGTCGAATAGCGATTCGTCCGGTTTTGGCTCAAGACCGAGAATGGCGCGGCGGCCTTCAAAGGAGAGTTCTGCCGGGTCGCCTCCTGCGTCGAGCAGACGCAGGGCAATCTCGCGGTTGTGAACGTGACCAAGTGCGGTGCCGCACCGGGTCCTTCTATCGATTTCGGCGCCAGCAGCGATAAGCACGTTGACAGCGTTGGCGTCTTCGGCCTCCACAGCGATCATCAGTGGGGTTCTACAACAATCGGCGCTGGACTCGACATTGATACCGAGGTCGAGGAGCCATTCCAACATTGGAATTTGAAAACTCTCGATTGCAAAGTCGAGCGGAGAGGCTCCATTTTTTCCGGTGACAGTGAAATCGGCGCCGCGATCGATCAAATACCGGGCCTTCTCAAGGTCTCCACACTTTACAGCAACCAGCCACGGACTGCGTTTCCACCAGTCGACGGCCTCTAGGTCCGCACCGCATTCGACCAAATCCCTTACATCATCAAGTGAACCGAGCGCAACGGCGCGATGGAGCGGCGTCCAGGCAAGCTGAGTTTCATCGGCGCCGGCGTCAAGTAATAGCCTGACACCGTCGAACCGGCCCCATCTCGATAGCACGCGAAGAGCGGATTCCCCGTAACTGCTCACAGTGTTCAGCGCGACACCACGAGCAATGAGCATTTTCAGAACATCGAGAGACCTTGGATCGCGATTGGCGTACAGGCCATAGGCCGCGTCCAACAGCGCGTCGTAGCCGTGCTTCCTCATATAGTGCAGGTCCGCGCCTCTGTCGAGCACCAAGGCCAGCTTGATCGGGTCCCCGCCTCCTATGGCGACGGACGCCATATAGTAATCTGTTCCGTCCAGGGTGATTGCTGCGACCTCTCCTCCTCTATCGAGTAGGAATTCCACCAGTTCCGCGGAAGCGTCAGGACTCCGTAGCGCATGCATCAGCGGCGTATAGCCTGAACGATCTTTGGCGTTGATCTCCGCGCCAGACTTCAGAAGTTCGCGCACACGCCTAGTATTCCCGCGCTTAACCTCGCGATGCAGTTCGAATGGGGATGCCATACAGGAGAGAATAACGCGGGCCAAACGATCAGCACTTCGACCAAGGGTCGATCGAGTTTTTCTCGATTGTTGACAACAGATCAATCTGTTCGTTGGGCTGCAAGCGAGCCTCCTCTTCGTTGTCCGTTATCAGTAGAGCCCATCGTCGCAACCAACAGCCATCAGAACAGCCACCAAACGATTTTGGCCTCTCCGTTCTGGAGAGGCCAATTCAATCTTAAGCTCTTTGTTTTGTTGGTGCCGGGAGGGGGGGTCGAACCCCCATGACCGCAAGGGCCGGCGGATTTTGAGTCCGCTGCGTCTGCCAGTTCCGCCATCCCGGCTTGTTGGGATGTATGAAAAGTATCGCATAGGCAATGGAGTTGCGGCCAACGGGGCTGGGCGGCGAGAGGACTTGAGAAGGTCCCCTGGCGAGAGGACTTGAGATGGTTCCCTGGAGATATCCAAGAAGAGTGAGATCAGGGGGGTGAGAGCAAGGGGTGAGATCGAGGCCGGAGCTGAGGGGACGTTTCCGGCGTTGTGCCGGGGCCGGAATCGAATGGGACCACTAAGTGCTTTGTTCTCTATTCTGCGAAAACCAACCTTGAATCCCATGCGACAATGGAGGCAATCGTGATGACTACTGCCTCTTCTGCAGTCGTTCCCGATCCGGTCGCGGTGACCCCGGAGTTGCTGGCACAACACAGCATTACCCCGGAGGAATACGAGCGGATTCTGGCGGCACTGGGACGCGTCCCTTCCCTCACCGAGTTGGGCATTTACAGCGTGATGTGGAGCGAACATTGCTCCTACAAATCGAGCCGCGTGCATTTGAAGCGTCTGCCGACCAAGAGCGAGCGCGTGGTTCAGGGACCGGGTGAAAACGCCGGCATCATCGATGTAGGCGACGGCTGGGCCTGCGCGTTCAAGATCGAGAGCCACAACCATCCCAGCTATATCGAACCGCATCAAGGGCGCGGCGACCGGCGTGGGCGGCATTCTGCGGGACATCTTCACGATGGGCGCGCGGCCGCTGGCGGTAATGGATTCGCTGCGATTCGGGCCGATTACGCCGGAAGCCGGTGTCGAGCCGGACCTCGTCCAGAAGAATCACTCGATCGTGGAAGGGGTGGTGAGCGGAATTGCCGGGTACGGAAACTGCTTTGGGGTTCCGAACCTGGGCGGCGAGACGAAGTTTGAGCCGTGTTACAGCGGCAATCCGCTGGTGAACGCATTTGCGCTTGGACTGGTGCGCAAGGACGAAATCTTCTACGCGAAGGCTACCGGAACGGGAAACCCGGTCATATATGTAGGAGCGAAGACGGGGCGCGACGGGATCCACGGCGCGACGATGGCTTCAGAAGAGTTCAAGGAAGGGTCGGAACAGAAGCGGCCCAATGTGCAGGTCGGCGATCCGTTTATGGAGAAGCTGCTGCTCGAGGCGTGCCTCGAGGCGATGAAGACCGGCGCGATTGTGGGCATTCAGGATATGGGCGCAGCGGGGCTGACGTGCTCCACATGCGAGATGGGCGCGCGCGGGGGAGTCGGGCTGGATGTGGAACTCGACCTGGTTCCGCAACGCGAAACCGGCATGAGCGCCTACGAGATCATGCTTTCGGAGAGCCAGGAGCGGATGTTGCTGGTTGCCGAGAAGGGCCGCGAAGACGAAGTGCTACGGGTGTTCGCGAAGTGGGGTCTTGATGCGGTGATCGTTGGTACGGTGAAGCCCGAGCCGAGGCTGCGTATCCGGCATCACGGCGAGTTGATGGCTGACATTCCCAACGAGTCGCTGACTGACGATGCGCCGCTCTATCACCGGCCGGTCGGAACATGGAGGGCGAGAGTTCCCGCCTATCCTTCTGAAGATGCATCTGCTGAACTTGCGAAGGACCGCGATTTCACGGCGGATCTGAAACAGCTTCTCGCCAGCGCGAATGTGTGCTCGAAGCGCTGGGTTCATGAGCAATACGACACGATGGTGCAGACCAACACCGTGCTTGGACCGGGCGGCGAAGCCGGCGTGATGCGGATTAAGGGAACAGGGGCCAGAGATCAGGAGTCAGAGATCAGAGAGCGCGGGCTGGCAATGGCGCTCGATGGGAACGGGCGCTGGTGTTACCTGGATCCGAATCTTGGGGCGAAACACGCCGTCGCAGAAGCCGCACGCAAGGTGGCATGCGCGGGCGCTACTCCGGTGGCGGCGACGAATTGCCTCAACTTCGGCAACCCGGAGAAACCTGAAATCATGGCGCAGCTTTCAGCCGCGATTGACGGGATAGCTGAAGCCTGCACGGCACTGGGCACGCCCATTACCGGGGGCAATGTTTCGCTGTACAACGAGACCAAGGGTGAAGGAATCTATCCGACGCCTGTGCTTGGAATTGTCGGCATTCTCGACGATGTGACCAAGGCGGTGCCCGCGGGCTTCCAGAAAGCGGATGATGCGATTCTGCTGCTCTGGCCGGTTCGACGGGGAGACAATCCCGACCCGACTTTGTCAGTTCCTGCACATCCCGAGCCGACGGACTCAGCGTCGACGATCGTGCCGGGCGTTATGGGTGATGAGCCGGTTGTGGTTTCGGAAGAAACGCTTGTACCGGGCGAATCTGCATCGGCCGAGCTTGGAGCGTTTGGTTCGTTCGGAGTATGCCAAAGTGGTTCTGAAGACGCTTTGGGGTCAACCTCCGGCGATAGATCTCGATGCTGAAGCAGATTTGCACACCATGCTGATCGAGCTTGCCAATCGAGGCGTGGTGCGTTCGGCCCGCGATGTTTCCGATGGGGGAATCGCAGTGTCGCTGGCGCAGGGGACGTTTGCCAACGGTGTCGGCGCCAGAGTGGAGCAGGAACAGGCTCTGATGGTCCATCCGCTTTTTGGTCTCTTTGCTGAGCCTGCGACAACAGTGATCCTTTCCGCTGATCCGGATCATGTTTCGGAGATCGAGAGGATCGCAGAGCACTTCGGGTTCAACTATGCGCGCATCGGAACCACGGGGGGCGACCGGCTGGAAATCTCCGTGTATGGGGACGCGTTTATCTCAGCGTCCATCGAGGAGCTTCGCGCTCCGTGGGGCAATTCGCTTGAAGCAGCACTCCATAACGAGGTCACGGCATAATGATGAGCCGGTTGATGTATCAGGGTGTTCCTGGCGTTATCGATACCGCGCTGCCCGCCAGCGATGGATTGTCTGCTCATGACCGTTCGCTCAACAGGGGCATCGATGAGGATGCGCTTCACGAGGAATGCGGCGTAGTTGCCATCCATGGCATTCCCGAAGCCGCCAAGATGGCCTATCTGGGTCTTTACGCTTTGCAGCATCGCGGACAGGAGTCTGCCGGGATCGCAACGGCCGACGGCCAGCATCTCGCGAATATCAAGGGCATGGGGCTGGTGTCGGAGATTTTCAGCGATGAGGTGCTTCACAAACTGCCGGGCCACATGGCCATCGGACATACGCGCTACTCAACGACGGGCGACTCGGCTTTGCTGAATGCGCAGCCGATTCGAGTCGATTCGACCAAGGGACTGATCGCGATCGCTCATAACGGCAATCTCGTGAATCTTGGCACGGTACGGGCGAAGCTGGAGCGCGATGGCGCTTATTTCCAGACAACTTCCGATTCGGAGATTATTGTCCAGCTTATTGCGCACTCGCGGGCAGGCACGCTGGTTGACGCCATCGCCGACTCGCTGCGGCAGGTCGAGGGCGCATTCTCCATCGTGATGATGACGCGGGACCGCATCTTTGCAGCGCGCGATCCGCGTGGATTCCGGCCGCTCTCGATCGGCCGCATCCGAAACCAGGATGGACCGGACACGATCATCTTTGCCTCTGAAACGTGCGCTTTTGATCTGCTGCGCGCCGAATACGAACGCGATGTACTGCCCGGCGAACTGGTGATGGTGACGGAAGATGGTCTTACGAGCCGTCAGTATGCGAGCGGTGTTACGCAATCGAGCTGCATCTTCGAGCATGTTTACTTTGCGCGGCCAGACAGCAAAATCTATGGCCGCTGGGTGCAGGAGAGCCGCGATCAAATGGGGCGTCATCTGGCTCGCGAGTCCGGCGTCCCGGCCGACATCATTGTTCCGGTGCCTGACTCTGGCGTGACGGCTGCGCTGGGTTACGCGGAGGAGAGCGGAATTCCTTTCCGGTTCGGGCTCATCCGCAACCATTATGTCGGGCGCACATTTATCGAGCCGGAGCAGCGGGTGCGCGACTTCGGTGTGCGGCTCAAGCTGAATCCGGTACGCAATTTGCTGGAAGGCAAACGGGTCATCCTTATTGATGATTCGATCATCCGCGGCACGACGAGCCGGAAGATCGTGCGCATGGTGCGCGGCGCGGGCGCTAAGGAAGTTCACCTGCGCATCAGTTGTCCGCCGACGATCTCTCCGTGTTTCTACGGTGTGGACACGCCGAGCAAGAAGGAACTGATTGCTGCCAACAAGTCCATCGAAGAGATTCGGCGGTTCATTGAAGCGGATACGCTTGCGTATCTCTCGCTTGATGGATTGCGGGAGAGCTGCGAGGGCGGCGAAGGCAATGGATTCTGTGTCGCCTGCTACACGGGCAACTATCCAACCGCCTGGGTGGATGTGGACGAGATCCTGCCTGCGACGGCGAGCATCTAGGCGGGTTTTCTGGTCCGCCCGGTCTACCCTATTGCACAAACATCAGCGCGATTATCCTCTGCTTCAGTGCCTGGCATAGGCGTAGTAGCCGGAACGCGCCTGGACCTGGGAGTGGGGGACGTCGCAGCGGATCCTGATCTGGTGGAAGGCGCTGTCGCGCTTGAGTCCGGGGGGTGAGTAGATGAGCTCGTACTGGTAGCGCATGTCGGAGACGGTAGTGGCAAGGGCATCGTGAACCGAGAGCCTTTTTTCGTAGAAGACGCGTCCTCCGGTTTTGGCGACGAGGTCTTCGAGGAGCTGCTGGCCGCGGGATGTGCGGTTTCTCCAGTCGGGGACAAATACGTAGATCGCAGTGCGAGCGCGCTGGCAGGTGTCGACGGCCTGAGACTCCCACACGCGGCTCGAGGTGTCCTCGCCATCTGTGAAGAGGAGGATGAAGTTTCCGGAGAGGGCGGAGGTGTCGCCGGAGAACTTCTCTTTGCAGGCGCGGTTGATGGCGTCGAACAATGCGGTGCCCTCAGGCTCGCCGGCGTCTTTCACGTTGGCGATGCTGATGCCCTGGGAGACCGCGCTCGCGTCTTCGGTCCAATCCTGGGTCACCTTGCTATCGATTCCAAACCCCATGGTGAAGGCCCGGTCCGATTTCGGGCGGAAGAATTCGGTGATCAACTCGGTTGCAATTGCCTGCTGCTGGTCCATTTCATGCTGCATGGAAGGGCTGTTGTCGAGCAGGAAGCCGACCTTGATGGGGAGATCGGAATACTCATGAAATGCAACTTTCCGGTTCTGCTGCTTTCCATTGTCGAAGAGCTGCAGATTATCTGCCTTGAGATGCTGAATGGGATCGCCTTTGGAGTCGGAGACGTGGAATGTGACCTTGACCTCGTCGACCGGCATTTTCAAGGTGTAGTCGGCTGGAGGAGAATCCTGGGCTGCGCTGCGATGGGACGCTATGAGGATGAGTGCGAGTCCGGCGACGATGCAGTTTCGTCTGGGCATGAGGATTCGATTTGAATGCAAGACTATCGTAAACCGCGACTGAGGGTGCCCTGAAGGCGAATGTGGCGAAACGGAAAGTCTTTAGTTGCCAGCCTTCAATTTTCAGACAAGCTTATGCCGGCGCTCGCAAGGATTGACGGATCTTTTGCGGACTTGCCGCGGGCCAGGCTGCGGGTGAGGAGAAACATTACGGCCGCCGCAATGAGGCTTGGAACAACGAGCCCTCGCAGTCCGAGGTTATAGGTGCCGGTTGCATCCTTCATGCGGCCCATCCAGTAGGGACCGATGAAGCCGCTGAACATGGTGATGGTGTTCATGGCGGCGATGCCGGTGGCGGCTGCACGGCCGGCCAGGAACTGGGTGGGCACGGCTAACGCGGGGGCCTGCATTGCCATAAATGCAGAGAAGCTGACACCCAACGCCAGCACGACGAGCCATCCGGGATGCCCGTAGCTGGCGATGAAGTAGCCGGTAGCCATGACGCAGCAGGGAACAATGCAATGCAGAGCGCGATCGCCGGTGCGATCGGAGCTTGAGCCGCCGAAGAGCATGGCAGCGGCACCGCAGAGGCCGAAGCAGGACATCAGGAATCCGACCTTGCCGATGGTCAAGCCAGTTGCGGCCTGCAGGATGGCGGGGCCTGAGAAATAGAAGCCATAGTTGCAGGTCAGGGCGGAAAGGAAGAACAAGCCAATCATCCAGACCTTGGGAGAAAGCAACGCGCGCAGGACGCCTGCCTCGTCGCCGAGATGCGCGTGAGCCTGGTCGGCTGCGAGCTGAAGTTTCAGAGACGACTTCTCGTCAGGCGTCAGCCATCGCGCCTTCTCGGGGCCGTCGGGCAGAGCAGCGAGGATTACGAAGCTGAACAACACCGCGGGCAGGCCCTCAAGCAAAAACAGCCACTGCCATCCGGCAAGACCAAGTTTGCCTTCAAGACTCATCAACCAACCAGCCAGTGCGCCCATCACGACGGTGCTCAAAGGCAGGGCCACGTAGAAGCGGCTGACGGCTCGCGCTCGCATTCGGGCGGGGAACCAGAGCGTCAGATAGTAGATAACCCCGGGGAAGAAGCCGGCCTCGGAGACTCCGAGCAGGAGGCGCACGGCGTAGAACTGAAGAGGCGTGCGCACGAACATCATAGCGGCGGCGAGGATGCCCCAGGTGAGCATGATGCGCGCGAGCCAGCGGCGCGGGCCGAAGCGCAGCAACAGGAGGTTCGATGGCACTTCGCATAGCGCGTATCCGATGAAGAAGAGGCCGGCACCGAGGCCGTAGACCGTTGCGCTGAAGTGCAGATCGTTGTTCATGCGCAGCGAAGCAAAGCTGATGTTGATCCGGTCCATGTAGGCGAGGCCGTAACCGATGGAGATGACAGGAAGCAACCGGAGGGCCGCCTTGCGCTGCGCGGACGCGGCGACATTCGAGTCGAGTTGAGGTTCAGCTCCCTCGTCGGGCGTGAGTCCGGTAGATGAGTTTGAAGTCTTCGGCATAGGCTGCTGAACGAATCGTGCCCGGGAACGGGGAGCCTGCTGGCGTGGTATTGCGAATGTATCACAAGCATTGGCGACGGGAGTGCGTGTTGGCCGGCCCCTGCATGTGAGGCCGTGGTCGTTGCCGGCGAGTAAGGAACGCGTTGGATCCTTGCCGCCGCGGCTGTGTTAGCATCCGGCTTTGTGTAGTGAGGCTACTGTGGCCGACGGGTCCGTCAAAACCGGCGGTGCACTGCGCATATTCGAGGTGATATGAGGCCATTGCGATCGCTGTTTGCGAGCGCAGTCTTCCTTGGCGCGTTCCTGCTTTTTCTGGTTGAACCGATAGCGGCGAAGCAGCTTGTGCCGGTGCTGGGCGGCTCGGCTGCAGTGTGGATCACCTGCCTGGTGTTCTTCCAGACTGCGTTGCTCTGTGCTTACCTGTATGCGCACTGGATGGCTACGCGGCCGCGCTGGGTGGTTTACTTCGCACTCCTGGTTTTAGGATTCGCTTCGGCCGTAGGGTGGTGTGTGCACAACGCAGGTCCGGGCGGCAGCGCAATACTCGGATCAAGTCAACCGATTCTTACGGTGTTCGTGGTGCTGAGCAGCACGATCGGTCTGCCTTTTCTGGTGCTCGGGACGACGAGCCCGCTGATGCAGGTTTGGTGGGCGAGGCTGAACGAGTCCGGAATTCCCTACCGGCTGTTTGCGCTCTCTAACCTGGCTTCGCTGCTGGCGCTGGCTCTCTATCCGACGCTGATTGAACCTCGACTGACACTCGAAACGCAGAGGATCGCCTGGGCTTGCGGGTTTGCGGTGTTCGGATGCATCTCTGGCACGCTGGCCTGGAAGGCGCGGAAAGCAACGGCCCGGATCGAGACGCCGCAAGTGACCGCCGAGGCCGGTGCGGCTGCTCCGCTCTGGGACAAGGTGTTGTGGGTGTTGCTGCCGATGGGCGCGGCAATGCAGTTGAGCGCCGTCACGAGCTACATGACGGCAAACGTGGCCGCGATCCCCCTTCTCTGGATTCTGCCGCTGAGTGTCTATCTGCTCACCATCATCCTTGCGTTCGAGTTCCCTCGCCTGCTGCCGCGAGGCATCGTGGCGCGGTTTCTCATCCTGATGCTTGCCAGCCTGGCCTACGCATTCTCCAAGCAGGATGTGGAGTGGCCGCTGCGCGTCAGTATCGGATTCTTTCTGATTGAGAGCTTTGCTTCGTGTCTCTTCTGTCATAGCGAAGCTTACAGACTGCGGCCGCGACGCGCGTTGGAATCGACCAAGTTCTACCTGCTGTTTGCGGCAGGCGGCGCACTGGGATCATTCATGATCGGGATCGTCTTTCCGCTGATCTTCCGATTTAATGTGGATCTGGTTGTGACCTGCTGCTTCACGGCGCTGCTGGCCCTTCTTGTGACCTGGCAGGATGGGTGGAACTGGCGGATGCTGTGGGGAGTGGCAACTGCCGCCATGGCATTGTTGATCTTCTGGATCAGCATTGTGAACCAGCGCGACACGATGGTGGCCGAAAGGAATTTTTACGGAGCGCTGCGGGTGAAGCAGAGCTTTGGTTTTCCCGGAGCGACGCTACGCACACTGACGAACGGGAACGTCGAGCACGGTACGCAGATATTCGGTACCGACGAGCAGCGCCACATGCCGACGGCCTACTACGCGGAAGACTCCGGCGTGGGGCTCGCACTTCGTTTCTGCTGCGGCAGCGGGCCACGCAAAGTTGGTGTCATTGGGCTGGGGGCAGGAACCATTGCAGCATACGGCAGACCGGGAGACCGCGTGCAGTTCTACGAGATCAATCCAAACGTCGAGCCGATTGCACGCGACGCCTTCACGTATATTCGGGAATCTGGCGCGCAAGTCTCGATCACTCCCGGCGACGGCAGGACTTCGCTAGCCAGCGAACCTCCGCAGGGCTTCAACGTGCTGGTCGTCGATGCGTTTTCGGGCGACGCGATCCCATTGCATCTCCTCACTATCGAAGCGCTCGCTCTCTATCGGCGTCACCTCGCTCCTGGCGGGATTATCGCTTTCCATATCTCCAACCGCCATGTCGACCTGGAGCCGCCGATTGCCGCCCTAGCCGCTTCCGCCGGGATGGAGGCGAGGCATGTCAATACCCTGGCGGACAGCGCGCGGGGGGAATACACCGCCACATGGCTGCTGGTTACGGACGATGGTGCCTTTTTCCAGCAGCCGGAACTCGTAGCTCATGCTTTCTATCCTGAGACGACACCCGGTTTCCGCCCCTGGACCGATGATTTTTCGAGTCTTCTGCCGGTTCTGCATTGGTGATGAAGGGCAGGAAGCGGGGAGTGGGGGTGGGAGTGGGAACCAGGGACCTGAGACGGGAGACGTTTGTATTTCTGAGCTGACCAGTTGCCACGGTTTCCTGTGGTTTTTGTCACAGGACGTTTATAGTCCGGCTGTGATAGCATCCGCTTCTTACAGCTAGACGCCCGGCGGCATTTTCCTACGATTCGCCTGGCGCCTGCCGGAGACTCTCCGCATGGACGAGGAAGACGGCAGACTGGGCCCTCGAGCCCGGCAACCCGGACGCGTTGACGTCCTCTCGGACGCCTTGACGAAGTCCCTGTGCTACTCGTCTGGATATTTCCAGCAGTGTTCTCCTACCAATTTCGCAAATGGCGTCGCCGGAGAATTTCCGATTCTGATGGCGGCGGATACGTGCAGCCAATCCAGATCCAAATCAAGACGAGGTAAATCATGAAAACGTACCAGGGAAGTGAGATCCGCAACGTAGCTGTAGTGGGGCATGCTCAGAGCGGCAAAACGTCATTGATCGCCGCGCTGCTGCATGCCGCAAAGATGACACCGACGCAAGGGCGCGTGAGTGACGGGTCGGCCGTCACCGCCTACGACGAAGAGGAAGTAGCACGCGGCACAACCATGTCCAATGCCGTCGCCTTTGCCGAGTGGCAGGGGGTGAAGATCAATTTTATCGACACGCCGGGATTCCACATGTTCACGCACGAGGCCCGGGCGGCGCTGTTGCCTGTTGAGGCAGCATGCGTAGTGGTCAATGCTCAGAATGGCGTGGAAGCGGTCACCGAGCGGGTGTGGAGATATGCCGAAGAGGCGAATATTCCCCGTTTTGTGGTGATCAACCAGATGGATCATCCGAAGGCCGGCGGTGGGAATGGCTTGAGCGCTCTGATTGAAGATCTGCATGAACGCTGGGGACGGACTTGCGTTCCGGTGCAGCTTCCCATCTCCGACGCAGGCGGATTCCACGGCGTCGTGGACCTGGTGACTATGGAAGCCTTCCACTATACGGCCAATGGAGACGGCCGCGGCAAGATCACAGGCGAGATTCCGGCAAGCATCGCGCAGCAGGCGAAGGAAGCGCATGAAGCGCTTGTGGAGCTGGTGGCCGAGGGCAAAGACGAGCTGATGGAGGAGTTTTTCGCTGAGGGCACGATTCCGGAGCAGCACCTGATCACCGCGCTGCACGAGGCGATTCGCGAAGACCGGATTTTCCCAGTCCTTTTCGCCAGCGGCGGGACGAACGTTGCCACCGATCATCTTCTGGACTTCATCAAGGTCTACGCACCCGCTCCAACGGAGCGCTCGCCGATTCCAGTAAAGACCGCGGCGATGCAGGCGGTGGCGGCGAACGGAGGCAGCACTGCCGAGGCGGGCACATCGTTCCGCAAGGTCGACGACGCTGAGCCCGCAGCCGTGGTGGTATTCAAGACGATGAGCGACCCATTTGCCGGACGCATCACCTTCTTCAAAGTGGTCAGCGGAGTGATCAAGAATGAAGCCGGGCTTGAGAACTACACGCGCCGATCGTCGGAGCGGTTCTCTCACTTGAGCGTGATGCAGGGCCGGAAGGCTGTCGAAGTCGCCGAGCTGCATGCCGGAGACATTGGCGCTATTGCAAAGCTCAAAGACACGCTGACCGGCGACACACTGGGCGTAAAGGGGGCTGACGTCCAGGTAGAACTCGTGGCGATGCCGGAACCGGCGATGACATACGCCATTGAGCCCAAGACCCGCGGCGACGAGGACAAGCTCGCGCCCGCGATTCACAAGCTGATGGAAGAGGATCTGCTGATTCGCTTCTTCCGCGACCCGCAGACGAACGAATTCCTGATCGGCGGCGCGGGCCAGCCGCACATCGAAACGATCGTGTCGCGACTCAAAAAGCGTTATCACGCCGAGGTCACGCTAAAGGCGCCGAAGGTGCCGTACCGCGAGACGATCCGCGGCAAGGCTGAGGCGCACGGCCGACATAAGAAGCAGTCGGGCGGCCACGGCCAGTTCGGCGACTGCAAAATCCGGATGGAGCCGATGCCGCGCGGTGGAGGGTTCGAGTTTGGCAACGAAGTTTTCGGCGGAGCCATTCCCCGCAACTTCATTCCGGCGATTGAAAAGGGTGTCGTCGAATCGGCCGCACGCGGTTATCTAGCGGGGTACCCGGTGGTCGACTTCAAGGTCACGGTCTACGACGGCAGCTATCACGACGTGGATTCCAACGAACTCTCCTTCAAGACTGCGGGGCGGCTTGCCTTTCGCAACGCGATGGAGCAGTGCAAGCCCTGCCTGCTGGAGCCCATCATGAAAGTGGCCATTGAAGCGCCAGACGAATTTGCCGGCGCACTCATGGGCGACCTCAACAGCCGCCGCGGCCGGGTGCAGGGAATGGAAAGCAAGGGCAAGACAACTGTCGTCAACGCTGAGGTGCCCATGGCCGAGATGCTGACTTACGGGACGCAGCTCACGTCGATGACGCAGGGCAAGGGCAGCTACCGGATGGAGATGGACCACTACGACATCGTTCCGCAACTGGTGGCGGAGAAGATCCTCGCCAATGCGAAGCGGCCGATTGAAGAGGAAGAAGAGTAGCAGCAGTTCAAAGTTCGTTAGAGTTCACAGCAAAGCAGAGCCCGACGCGTGCAGATTGCGTCGGGTTTTGTTTTGAGTGGATTCCTGTGACGCAATTGCGAAAGACACAGGCGCAGATGTTATGCGGGAGGGGATCGCCTAGAATCTTCTCAACATGAGGGTGCGCATTTTCCCGGATGCGTTGGTTGCCGTGCTCGCGCTGCTTGGCGTGCTGAGCTTGATTGACGAATTGTGGCGCTCCCCGACTCCCCTTCCGCTCGTTCATTTTCTCCAGGCTCACAATCTGTGGCAGCTTTGGAACACATTGAGGTGGCAACATATGTATTCGCATGAGGTTCTTCATTTCCTTTCCGGCGTGGCCGGCTCCATGCTGGGGTGCTGGATTTACTTTGCAATTCAAAAGAAAAAGAACTGAACCGAGTGGACCGGCTGATCGCGACGTGAACCGACAGATGTGCTCACGCGATCGAATTTTGCTGGAAATCCGGTTTGGTTTCGGGTTATAGTCTGAAGACCCGCCGGTTCACCGGCCCCCTGGAGGTAACAGTGTTTCAGCCCGTCATCATCCGAACTTCACGCTGAACATTGCCTCGGGTTTTTCCTTCTTTCGGCCCCGAGGTCAGATTCAGACCTGGGGTGATTCTGCAAATCACAAATTGATGGCAGTGTAGCCCCTTCGCGTGATCGCGCCTTCGCGTCTGTCCTTCGACGGTTGCGGGGGAATTGCGATCGTGTTCTCTCCCGCCCAAACAGAGTTTGGACGGGGCACAGAACGTGGAGCTTTGTATGTCTGTTCTTGAATGGTTGATGCCGCCACAAGCAAAAAGTGAGCGGAGTCTCTGGTCTTCGGTACGCGAGGCTTTGAAAGGCTCGCACCAGGACTTCACAGTTGGAAATCTGAATCGCGCCATTCTCCTGCTGGCCATACCGATGGTGCTGGAGATGGTGCTGGAGTCGCTGTTTGCCGTAACGGATGTGTTCTGGGTGGGCAGGCTGGGCGCGAATGCTGTGGCGACAGTGGGCATCACGGAGTCGATGCTGGCGCTGGTGTTTGCCATCGGCCTTGGCGTCGCGATGTCGACCACGGCGATGGTGGCGCGGCGCATCGGCGAGAAAGACCCTGAAGATGCAGCGATTGCCGGCGTGCAGGCCGTGATGCTGGGATTGGCGATCTCGCTGGGGATCGGGATTCCGGCGGGGATCTATGCGCCGGAGCTGCTGAAGATGATGGGCGCGTCGCCCGAGATCGTGGCGAACGGGTCCGGCTATGCGCGGGTTGCGCTGGGCGGATGCGGCGCAATCATCATGCTCTTTCTCAACAACGCGATCTTTCGCGGAGCGGGTGACGCAGCGATCGCGATGCGGCTGCTGTGGGTGTCGAACATCATCAACCTGGTGCTCGATCCCTGCCTGATCTTCGGCTTAGGCCCGTTTCCGAAGATGGGCGTGACCGGCGCAGCGCTGGCGACACTCACGGGGCGGTCGATTGGCGTGATGTATCAGTTCTATCGCCTGCTCAAGGGCACGGAGCGGATTCATGTGCTTTGGAGGCATGTGCGCATCCATCTCGACGTGATGTTGCGGCTCTTGCGCGTGTCAGTGGCGGGCATGTTGCAGTTTGCAATTGCGAACACAAGCTGGATCGCACTGGTACGAATCATCTCCATCTTCGGAGCATCGGCGGTGGCGGGATACACGATTGCGATTCGGATCGTGGTGTTCTTCATCCTGCCGTCATGGGGGCTGAGCAACGCCGCGGCGACACTGGTGGGGCAAAACCTGGGCGCGAAGAAGCCGGAGCGGGCGGCACAGGCGGTTTGGCGGACGGGGTTCTACAACATGGTGTTCCTCGGCGTGATCGGGGTGTTCTTCATCGTGTTCGCGACGCCAGTGGTGCGACTGTTTGTGAACGACCCGGCGGTAGTGCCTATTGCTGCGACCGCACTGCGCACGTTCAGTTGCGGCAACGTTGCTTATGCCTATGGCATGGTGATGCTGCAGGCGTTCAATGGAGCAGGCGATACGATGACTCCAACCATCGTGAACTTCTTCGGGTTCTGGGTGTTGGAGGTACCGTTGGCCTGGGTGCTGGCAATGCCGGCAAAATTGCACGGCGAAGGAGTGTTTCTGTCGATCGTTATCGCGCAGGTCTGCGTGGCGGCGGCGGGAATCGTGCTCTTCCGGCGTGGAAGGTGGGCGCGACAGCGGATTTAGAGCCGAAATCAATCAAGAATGCGGCCGAATGACCGGATTTTGGTGCGAGATTGCGAGATTTCGCACCGGAATCCGGTATTTTCCTGCTGTTACCGGGAATCCTTAGGACCGCTCAAACATCTGAGAGAATGATGGTTGTGAAAGTGGCTGGAAAATTTGCCGGGCTCCTGGCTGCCACGCTGGTGTGTCTGGCGACTGAGACAGCGGCCTCCGGACAGGCTGCGAATCCGAGCTCGGCGGTGAATCCGTTTTATGGCAGCGTGACGGTGCAGACGGTCAGCGATGAGCCGATAAGGCTATCGCTGGACGACGCGATACGACGCGGGCTCGAGACCAACCTGGGATTAAAAGAGGCCGAAAGCGGAGAAAAGCAGTTTCAGGGCGAAAAGAACATCGCTCTGCAGCAGTTTCTTCCTTCGATCGATGTGAGCGGCGGCACCGGCGTGTATCAGCACAACCTGGCCGCGCTGGGGTTCGGACCGAACACGCTGAAGGAGTTTGGCGGACTGTTTCCGGGTGGTCTGCCGCCGGGGCTTTCGCTGATTACGAAAGACGATCTGACGCAGGGGCAGGTGTCGCTGAGCCAGACGTTGTTTTCCGGCGTGGTGATCGCAGGCTGGAAGGCGGCGGGGGCGGCGGCGCGATCGGCGTATTTCCAGAAGATGTCGGCACGGGGAGAAGTGGTGCAGCAGGTGGCAGCGGCGTACCTGCTCGTCATTGCCGATGCGAGCAATGTGGACAATGCCGCTGCTCTGTTGAAGGCTGACCAGGTGCAATACGACAATGCAGTAGCGGCCCACGAGGCAGGCACCGTTGCGAATCTCGACGTGCTGCGAGCGCGAGTGCAGATGCAGACGGAGCAGCAGGAGCTGACTTCAGCACAGAACAACGAAGACAAGGATCTGATTCTGCTGAAGCGCGAGATTGGAATCAATCCGGGACAAAAGGTGATACTGACCGATCCGGCCCCTTACTCCGATCTGGCAGAGCAGACGCCCGAGGAAGTGCGAGCAACCGCATACAAGAACAGGCAGGACTATCAGAATCTGCAGAACCAGGTGGTCGAATTGCACGCGATCCATAATGCCTACCGTGCGCAGCGGCTGCCGAGCCTGAGTTTCAACGGATACTATGGCGTAGACAAGGTGAACGGAAGCCCAAGCCACGGCGTGTTCTCCGCGATTGGTACGCTGAATATTCCCATCTTCCGCGAGGCGCAGATACGCGGCGAGTCAGACGCCTCCGCTGCTCAGCTTGCTGCGGCGAAGGCACAACTGGATGATTTGCGGGCGAAGATCGATCAGCAGGTGCGCACTGCTCTGCTGGACGCGGGAGCCGCCAAGCAACTTGTAGACGTATCGAAATCCAGCGTTGCACTGGCCACCCAGGCTCTGAGCGATGAAACGGATCGAGTGAACGCAGGAGTGGATGACAACCTTCCGCTGATAACTGCACAGGCCTCTCTTTCCTCCGCCCAGACCCGGTACGTTCAAAGTCTTTATCAGTACAACCTGTCGAAGCTCGCAGTGGCGCGAGCGGCGGGCGTGATTGAGCTGCAGTATCGCGCTTACCTGGGAAGGTGAATAAGGCAGGGACTAGGGACCAGGGACTAGGGACTAGGGACTAGGGACTAGGGACTAGGGACTAGGGACTAGGGACTAGGGAAGCTCAGCAATCTTCTCCGAACAGTCAATGAATTATTGTTTGCCGACTGGCTGTTTGGGCTTTTGCGTCAGCCAGGCTAGCAGGGACGCGATGTCTTTGTCTGGCATGTTCTCGTGACCGGCCATGTCTGAGTCGGGAATTCCGAATTTGATGATCTGCGCGAGGTGATCGCGGGCCCCCGGTTCCGACTGCATCGCACCGGCGCGAAGGATTGCAGGGGACTCGATGAACTTCGATTGCCACCTGAGGCGGGTGCGGCCGTTGGCATTGTGGCAGGTGGCGCAGTAGCGGTCGTAGAGCGAATGGCCTTCTTCGGAATCAGCCGCGGCGATGGTTTGAGGAGAGATGTGCCAGGTTTGCTGGTCAGCCGCGGGTTGCGATTCGGGCGAACCGCGAAGGCTTGCCAGATATGCAACCAGATCATTGCCTCTTTCGGTTCGGAACAGGTTCGCGTAGGACGGCATGATCGGAAGAGCCGCTGACTTCGCGCGGATTGTAAAGATGCATTTTGAGCCAGAGTTCGGAACGCCGATTGCCAACCGCCGAGAGGTCCGGGGCTTTTCGGTGATCACCGGAGTGGCACTGGGAACAGTTTTCCGAAATGTAGACGAGATGTCCGCGTTCGACAGGAGATTGCGAAGTTGCGGCAGGGACCCCGGAATGGGCGGCCACCGAACTTAGGAAAGCGATGCCCCACAGGCCCAGCTTTGGCAAGCGGAGAAGAGATTCTAGGGAGCGCCATTGTTTCGACCAGTCACAGGATACGCGTTGATCGGAGATAAGGATCCGCGTGTATTGTAGATAGGCGGAGGTCGCGGTCAGATGGCGTCGAAACTGAGAATTGAGTACATTGTTGAGCCGGACAGCGCGGCGCTGGCAAGGCGTGCGGCGCAACAGTTTGTCGAGATTGCGGAGCAGGCGGCGGCTACGCGGGGCCGGGCACGGATCGCGATCAGCGGAGGCTCGACGCCGAAGGTGGCGTTCCAATTGCTGGCCGATCCCTCGCAGCCGTGGTTCAGACGGATGCCGTGGGACAAGCTCGACCTCTTCTGGGTAGATGAGCGCACGGTTCCACCCGATCACTCTGACAGCAACTACCGCATGACCAAGGAGGCGATGCTGGACCATGTGCCGCTGAAGCCCGAGCAGATCCACCGCATGGAAGGCGAGTTGGCGCCGGAGGTGGCGGCGGCACGGTATGAATCGCTGCTCAGGAATACGTTCCGGCTGGAGGGGGCGGAGAGCCCGCGCTTCGACCTGATCGCGCTGGGAATGGGCGACGACGGGCATACGGCTTCACTCTTTCCGCACACCGCCGCGATTCATGAGATGGGCAGGCTGGTGACGGCCAACCAGGTGCCGCAGATGAACACCTGGCGCATAACGCTCACCTGGCCGGTGATCAACCAGGCGAGTTCGGTGTTCTTCCTGATCGGGGGCAAAAACAAGGCGGAACTGATCAAAGAAGTGTTCACCGGGCCTCGGGATCCGGAGCGGCTACCCAGCCAACTGATCTGGCCGGCAAGCGGTATACTCACTCTGATCCTGGATAAGGATGCTGCTGCGCTGCTTCCCGCAACGGATGGGCAAGGCCGTGGTTTTTTTGAGAGGGAACGATGATTCTGGCTGGTGACGTAGGAGGGACCAAGGTCCACCTGGCACTTTATGACTTCATAGATGGAAAACTGAGTTACTCGCGGGACAAGCAGTATCCGGCAAAAGAGTATTCGGGACTTGAAGAGATTGTTAAGCAGTTCCTGGGCACGGAAAAGGTGACGGCAGCCTGCTTCGGTGTTCCGGGACCGGTGCGCCAGGGGCGTCTTCGCCTGACGAATCTGCCGTGGACGCTGGACAGCCGGGAGCTTTCAACGAGTCTGAAGGTAGAGCATCTGTTTCTGATCAACGATCTTGAGGCGAACGGTTATGGAATCGCCGAGCTTCAGCCAGACCAGATCTACACGCTAAGCGAAGGCGACGCGAGCCAGATCGGCAATCGCGCTTTGATTGCGGCCGGGACGGGACTGGGTGAAGGGCTACTTGCCTGGAACGGACGCATTCATGTGCCGTATCCATCGGAGGGTGGGCACACAGACTTCGGTCCAAGGAACGAAACGGAGATCGAACTGCTCCGATTCCTGCAGCGCAAATATAATGGCCGCGTGAGCTATGAGCGCGTGGTGAGCGGCATGGGGTTGACGAACATCTATGAGTTCCTGCGTGAGGGCCAGGGCATGGAAGAGCCTTCGTGGCTGACCGAGCAACTGAATAGTGCGCACGACAAGAACAGCGTGATTACAGAGATGGCGATGACCGCCAAGAGCGAGATTTGCGCCAAGGCACTCGACATCATGGTTTCGATTTACGGATCGGAAGCCGGCAATCTTGCGCTGAAGGTTCTTTCGGTGGGCGGCCTGTACGTGGGCGGCGGCATCGCTCCGAAGATCCTGGAGAAGCTGAAAGACGGCACGTTTATCAAAGCCTTCCAGGACAAGGGCCGCTTGAGCCAGTTGCTTATCAATATGCCGGTGCGAGTGATTCTGGAAAGCCGGGCGGCGCTGATGGGCGCGGCCGCGTACGCTGAGGCGCGCGCAGCTGAGTTGACCGGCATATCGCCGCGGGCGGCTTCCGTGGGATATCACGCGTAGGACTTGCAAAGGGCAAAAAAGGCCGGCTCCTGATGAGCCGGCCTTTTTTGCTGGGCGACACTTTTTGCCGCTATTTCGCGCGTTGCAACCTAGCCGTGAGCCACTCGCGATAGAGATCGCATTGGGTGCTGCGCAGGCCGGTTGCGGTTTCGACGGAGCCACCCTGCTGGAACTGGATATATGTGCCCGTGGCGGCCTGCTGAGGCCAGTTGGGAAGGCCGGGAGCGTTGGGGTTGCCGGTTTTGGCGAAGTTGGTCCAATAGGTTCCCATGAGATCGGCCAGTTTCTTATCTGCCTCACCGAACTTACCGGAGATGTTTCCCCAGGTGGGGAAGTAGCCAAAGACGTACGGCAGGTCGGCCGAGTGGACAGCCGCTTTCTGACCGGGAATGGCGTGGTTGAATTCGTATTGGTAGGTCGGATTACCAGCGGCGGCATGCCAGGCAGCCTGCGTTACGGCGGGACAGCGAAAGATCATATCCGCGCTAAATTGATCGGCGGCCGAACCGTATTTTGGGTCGGATGTTCCTTGTCCACCGTTGGCAAGACCGTAGGAGGCTATGGCCTGTGGTGCAAAAGAACCGGCAGCGATGGAGAGGGCGATGCGAATCTGATCGGGTGTCTGGCTGCCTTCGAACTCCATGGTGGTTGTCCCATACAGGAGTGGAATGTGCGCTTCCTGGCCGGAAGAAAAGACCGCGGCGGGCTGCTGGCGCAGGACCCAGCCATCAATGTCGGGGCCTACGCGTGTGCGGTTCGGGAGCTTTGCGTAAGCGGCGAGAAGCTCAGATGCGGAGAGCGCGCGGAGGTGTTTGATCTGCCCTTCGCCTTCCGGGGCGTTGAGCGCATGCGCGATGTTTCTTCCGGAACCTTCAGCCGCTGCGAGGGGAAGCAGCGGAGCGGTAAAGGACGCTCCGCTTTGGGCGATGGCCTTCTGGAAGAGATCCTTTGCCAGCGGCGAGGTCATCAGCATGCTGGTGTCCATGGCGCCCGCCGACTGGCCGAAGACAGTGACATTCTTTGCGTCTCCGCCGAAGCGGGCGATGTTGTCGACGACCCAGCGAAGTGCCAGAACCTGGTCCATCAACCCGTAGTTGCCGGAAGCGTGATGTGTGGATTCGGCGGTGAGCTCGGGATGCGCCAGAAAGCCGAAGATGCCGAGCCGGTAATTGAGGGTGACGAGAATGACGCCGTGATTGACGAGGGTGCCGTCTTTGTAAAGCGCGCTGGACGCCGTTCCGCCTTCGTTGGCGCCGCCATGAATCCAGAACATGACGGGGAGAGGCCTGGAGACGGGCCACTCAGGAACGATGACATTCAGGAAGAGGCAATCTTCTTTGCCGGTCTCGGCGTCGCGGCGGTTCCAGTCGCCGAGATCCGGTTGAGAGCATGGCGCGCCGAACTTTGCCGCATCGCGGACTCCGGTCCACGGCTCTGGAGTGACGGGCTCGCGCCAGCGAAGGTCGCCGATGGGCGGTTGTGCGTAGGGAATGCCGAGGAAGTCGGCGCCGCCGCCGGGCCGTGCGATTCCGCGGAGATCTCCGAGGGTCGTGTGAACGACGAGGGAGTTGCCGACGGCAGTCTGGGATAGGATCTGGGGCGGCGAGATGGACACCGCGATGATGAAAGAAAGCAGAACGCGCAACATCCATGACCAACGGATCATCAGGATTCTCCCGGTTCGAAGCCGCAACCGAATTCTACCAACCTGCCGACTTGAGAAAGAGCGGCGCTGCGTTTGATGTTCAGGTGGAAAGGTTCCTATGGTTGCGCCTTCACAGAGTATCCTGCGGAACATGGCGGTTGCGGCTGAATGGCTTTCTGCGTGAGGATCCGGAAGCCGTTCAGGGAGGGCAAGTCTTGATCTGGAAATGGGCGAGGCGGATTGTTCTGGCGCTCGTGGCGGCGTTTGTTGCGCTTTACCTTGGCGACTGGGCGGTGTACAGGCTGCGCGGGTCGCCGCAAGGAAGCGTGAAGGTGAGCCAGACTCTCGTCGTTCCTTTAAAGGGAAACAAACAGGAGTACGACTACCTAGGGACGAGCGATGTGCCTTGTTCGGTGTCAATTTTTTCGCAGGAGGGTGAGAGTGCCTGCTGGCAATTGCGTCGCAATCAAAACCAGAACAGAAACTTGTGAAAACGCAACGGCAGCAGAAAAAACGATGCTTCGCTCGCTGCATTCGGGTTCATTTCTCACAATCGATTGTGATGAGGGTCACCAATCTTTCAATTTGGGGCTGCGTACTATCGAGAAGCTCTCGCCCCCGAGGCGAGCCAATGGACGACAGTATGTATAGCCGAACACAGAATGAAAACGGCACTTTCAACACGCGTTGCCTCGACTGTCTGCTGACTGTGGCCACGTCGGTTGAAACGGATGAGGAGATTGAAAGGCTCGAGGGGCAGCATATGTGTCCGGAGAAAGCCCTCTCGCAACTGCTCGCCCGTGAAGCCGCGGATCTGGCTCGCGCACAAAGGAACTGAGGACCTCACTGGTTTGGTGAAGGTGGGGGAGATTGGGCGCCGGGCGGTTTGGCCTGGCCGCCGGAGATTTTCTTGTAGAGTTCCTGGTCCGCTGAGCGAGTGATCGAGCTGGCTTTTTCAAGTTCAGCCTTCGCTTCTTCTTTTTTACCCATAGCGCGGTAGAGACGACCGAGGCGCCAGTGTACGTTGACGTCGTTGGGAATGAGTTTCTCGGCGGCGAGGAATTCACGGAGTGCGTCTTCATTGCGTCCGTCGTTGGCCGCGAGGATGCCGAGGTCGAGATGCGCGAGACCAAGCGAAGGGTCTAGGCTAATGGCTTTTTCGAGGAGCGGAGCCGCCTCAGCGTACCTGTTGGTCTGGATGTAGGCATCGCCGATGTAGAGCATGGACTGAGCGTGGGCAGGATTGTTGGCCAGTTCTGCCTGAAACTCGGCGATTGCCTCGGGGTACTGCTTCTGCGCCCAGAGCAGATAGCCGAGGCCGAAGTGCACATCGGGCTCGTTGGGCTTGGCTTTGACGGCCTTGCGAAACATGTCGATGGCTCCGGCGGCGTCGTTCATCTCGTCGAGCGCCTCGCCGGCGAGCATGTCGGCCTCAGCGGAGTCGGGATCGAGGGCAAGAATTTCCTTATAGACGTCGAGGACCTTGCTGTACTGCTTCGACCACAGAAGGCTGTGCGCCAGCGCGAGGCGAATGGGAATGTTCTGCGGGTCGGCAGCGGCAGCGGTCTGAAGATAAGGAGCAGCCTCCGCAAATTGGCCGAGGCCGTAGTGAGACATTCCAAGAAGAATGGTGTACCGCAGGGCATCGGTGGAGTTGGGCGGGGCCTGCTTGAGCAGGGGACTGAATACGGAGATCGCGCCCTTCAGGTCTCCCGCTTTGAAGAGAGCAAGGCCGAGGTTAAGGCGCAGTCCAGCCATGGCGGGATTGAGGGAAAGAGCCTTGCGATAAAGCGGGACGGCTTCCTTATAGTGTTCCTGCCTTGCCTCAATAAGCCCGAGGTGGGCGTATGCTTCGGCATCGGCGGGATGCGTCTTGAGGAATGCGCGCCAGGCATCTTCGGATTCGGCGAACTTACCTTCCTGTTCGTAAGCCAGAGCTGCCTGCCGAAGATCGTCCGGTTGCGCAGTCTGCGCGCATATCGGGGCAACTGAGAGAAGGAGGGCTATCGCGACTTTCGCTGGGATCTCCGCTTTCACCCTCTTCCCTTTCGGCCAAGTGCCATCAGATCATTTTCGCGCGGGGAAGGGATTGAGACAAATTCTGCCAGTCTGATCGATCGAGAGCCGGACTGGATTTGTGCCGAGACGGCTAGAGGTATTTCTCGCGCAATATACGGAAATGATGCGCCACGTGGCCAGGAACGATAAAGCCGAGAGCGCGAACGGTGAACGGATTGTCTCCGGCGATGCCTTTGCGCATCCAGGCGTCTTCGGGGAGATTGCGAAACAGCGAAATGGTCGCCTGGCGCACGCGCTTGAACTCCTCGACATGTGCGGACCAGCGGATGGCATCGGCTTTGGCACCGATGGATGAGATCTCCTGATCGTAACTGGGGAGCGGTGTCTCGAAGCCGCGTGCAAACCAAAGGGCGCGAAAGACGAAGGCGCGTTCTGTATCGGTGACGTGATTCAGGAGCTGCCGAATGCTCCACTTTTCGGGGGAATAGCGGAAGCGGGATTTCTCCTCAGTAATTCTGGTGAGAATCGGGGAGAATTGGTCGAGCTGGGTCTCCATGGATCGAAGCGGATTGTCACCATCTACCTGGTTGATATAGGTAAAGAAATACGGAGCGGCTTCATCAGGTTGCGGACGGCCCTTCATGTGGTGATTTTATCTGCTGAGGCAATTTCTTGATTGAAGAAGTGGGCAATTTCCGCACTTTGGTTCAATGATTGTGCAATCCCCGAACCATCCTTTTTCGCGATGCTGAAAACAATGGCCGATGGGTGCTCGTTCATTACCCGAGGCTTTTCAGTTGGGGATACCAATGATAGATCAGGCGCTGGTCGCCGGGACTTAGCTGACTGAGCCTAACCGGAGCATCCTGAGTGCGATTGCCTTTCTGATTGATCACATTGATCAAGCTCCACTCGCGCCTGAGGTCCTGCGGTTCGCCGGTCTTCAGGTCATAGCGGGTAAAGTCGATTGCCATCCAGGGACTGTTTTTGGTCCAATCGCGCAACAAGGCGAGGCGAAACTCCCGGTTCATGAACCACTCGAGCTCGAGATTCTTTTCCGAGCCGGGCGCGCCTGTGCCCCTGGCGTCGAATCGATAGTTGACGGCGGTGTTATCGGGGTTGTGCCGACGCCACTCGAGCCCGAAGGCCCCTTCGGTCATGACACGGGTGTCGGGCCAACGGTCGCGGACCGCCTGGAGCCACCAGGCAAGGTCCTCGTCGTGCCCAATGGAGACTTCCCAAATGGCCGTGACCCAGCCGAAGCCGTTGAGAGCGTATCCGGAGTCGAAGTGCATCGCTGTGGTATCCATCATTTCTTTGCGGCCGGCGATTGTTCCGAGATTTCCGACCGCTTCGATGGGGCCGACACCGAGGCGGCTGTTGAAACCGCCCTGGAAGCCCTCTCGTCTCGCTGCGAGGAAGTCACAGGTCCAGCCGTCGAGGCAGACGCAATCGATAAAGTCGCTCTTTCCCTGGGCGGGCTTGAGGTAGTGCTCGCGGCTGGGGTAGTAGGGGTAGCAAATTCCTCCGTCGCCATCACCGTTATCGATGCCGTGCTGACTCCAGATCTGGCCCTGGCAGACATGAATTCCCTCATCTTCGGCGAGATGACGCTGATTTTCGGCGTCCATGAAGCCGGCTACCAGGCACTCCGGCCTGTAGCCTCCGCCCACCATTTTGGAAACAAGCTGAAGTGCCTCGTGAATGGTGGCCCGATTGTGCTCGCGCGTATCGTACATCGGAGCAAAGTATCCGCCCGGGATGAACGTGATCTCGTCGCCATAACGGTCGTGATAGGAGGCGAGGAGACGGCGTGCTTCCTGGTATTCCTTCCGATTGTCGTGCAGGGCGAGCCAACTGATTGCCCAGGTCATTTGGCCATTGGGGCAGCCGCGCGCAAAGGCTTCTCGCCGCGAGCGGATTCGCTCCGGCCGGTTGTCGGCGGCCTCGTCTTCCCCGATGGAACGGGTGGGGGTGACTTCGATCTGATTCACGCGAACAACCGAGACGTGGGTAAGAAACCGACCTGCCAAGGGAGACGGCGAGGGTGGCTGTGAGAAGGAATTCTTCGCGAGCGCGAGGGAGACTGCCGATGCGCCGGCATCGATCAGAAACCTTCTCCTGCTGGTGTCGACTGTCGCGGGTTCCCTATGCATTGTCTTTTGCTTTCCTGCGATCTATTCATCGTATGAGACGGAGCCCAAAGATTGTGCCGGTTTTAGCGCTTTTGAATTGGCGACGGAATCTGCGATAACACTGAAGAAGGTTGCGAAACGGAGCAGAGGGGGTCGGCCCGATGGGGCAGGTAAATTACGTGCTGGTTTTGGTGATGGTCCTGCTGATTGCGGTGGCAGCAGTGGCAGGGCTTGCCCGTCGGTTCGCGCTTTCCTACCCGATTGTGCTGGTGATTTTCGGACTCCTTTGTTCCTTGATTCCCAATGTTCCGCGGATTCAACTCGGGCCGTCGGTTGTGTTTCTCGTTTTCCTGCCGCCGTTGCTTTATATCTCCGCGTGGCAAACCTCATGGCGGGAGTTCAGGTACAACCTTGTCTCGATTTCGAGCCTGGCTGTTTTTTTAGTGTTCTTCACGGCGTTCGGCGTCGCATTCGCCGCCCAGTGGTGGCTGGGGTTTGACTGGCGGGTTGGTTTTCTTCTTGGCGCGGTTGTATCTCCTACCGATGCGGTGGCAGCGACGTCGATTGCGCGCAAAGTGGGTATGCCGCAACGGGTTGTGGACATCCTGGAGGGCGAGAGCCTTCTGAACGACGCAACGGGCCTGCTGGCGCTGCAATTTGGAGTTGCGATGGTGGTGGAGGGGCGAACGCCGACAGTGATTCACGGACTGCTGGAGTTTGCCTGGCTCACGGTTGGCGGGCGTGCTTATCGGTCTGTCGGTGGGTCTCCTGGTGTCCTGGCTGGAGCGCTGGGTCGATGACGGCCCGGTGGAGATCGCGATCTCATTGATTGTTCCTTATGCGACGTATCTTGCCGGCGAAGCGGTGAAGGCATCGGGTGTGATTGCTGTGGTTGCATGCGGGCTTCTAGTGAGCAGGCGGAGTTCAGAATTTTTTTCGCCCCGGGTGCGACTGCAGGCTTTCGCGGTATGGGACTCTCTGGAATTCCTGCTGAACGGCTTTGTATTCGTGCTGATCGGACTGCAGCTTCCCTATGTACTTGCCGGGATTGAGGGAATGAGCAGGTTGAAGCTTTTGGCCTACGGACTGATCTTTTCGGCGATTCTTATCGCGTTGCGCATGGCATGGATGTTTCCGGCATCGCATGCTGCGTGGTGGATCAGAACACGCCTTCGACATCAGCAGTATGAGAAACCGAAAGCCAGTCAGACATTCGTGGTGGGTTGGACGGGAATGCGCGGAGTGGTTGCTTTGGCCGCGGCGAGTTCCCTGCCTTTGACGCTGAACGACGGGAGCCCGTTCCCGCAGCGGAGCTTCATTATTTTCCTGACCTTCGCACTCATCCTGGTCACGGTTGTGCTGCAGGGACTTTCCTTGCCCTGGGTGATCCGCGTCCTCCGCCTGCAGAGCGGAGACACGAGTTACTGTGAGGCGGGACAGGCGCGCCATCTGATGATGCAGTCTGCGATCGATTTTCTGGAGGAACGCCGGAACTCGGTTCAAGCGGGTGGCGAGGTTCATCTTTACGACGATCTTCTGCACCAGTTCAGGCACAAGCTCACGGAGATCGATCTGTGCGGACCTGAAGGAACAGTGCCCACTGAGCCTGAGCCGAACCTGACCATGAGCCTGCTGATGCTGGAGACGATTCGCACGGAGCGGGAGAAGCTGAATTCGCTGCGCCAGAGCGGAAGGATCGGCGACAACGTACATCGCACGCTGGAACGCGAGCTGGATTTGAGCGAGAGCCGGCTGGCGTGAAGTGAACGGGTTATTTCCGCATGCGGGCGACATCGCGAATCTGACGGGCGGCAATTTCGAGGAAGGTTTCGACGCTGGCGCCGGCCGGGGGCTCGAGGCCGGATTTCGCCTGGATTGCGGCTGCAATGCGCTGGGCGAGAGCTTCGCGTGTGTCGAGCGGCATGTCGAGGCGCCGGGAGAAGAAGCTCTCCAACACCTGAAGGTCGCCGCCGGAGAGTTTGGCAATGCCGTGATCGGGAAGCGTGAAGGCCGCATGCGGTTCGGGAGTGGGAGGGGGAGGAGCGAAGAGGTTGGCGGTAAATGTGCGCGTCGTTTCGGCGCCGGCCGGCACCTCCTGGATGCGATCGCGGACGACGAGCGTGCCCGCGGCGAGGTCTCCAAGGCGCTGATGATCGCGAGTGGCAAAGATGGCAATGGTACCGACGGCGTAGGGAATCACCCACGGGATCATGTCGATGTAGCGAATGAAATTACGCGCCATCGATTCAAAGAGGCCGATGGCGCGCCCGGAGCGCTGAATGACGCGTATTCGGGCCACGTGTTTGCCTGGGGTACGGCCATTCCAGAAGGCCTCAAACAGGGTGAAGTAGCCCCAGTTGAAAAGGAAGATCAGAAAGAGATAGACAGCGAAGGCCCACTGCTCTGAGAGCTTGTTGAATGCTCCGAGGCTGGGACGGACGTAGGAAAAGATTTTGCCGACGATCAGGATGGCCGGGATCCAAATGAGGTAGTCGACAAGAAGGGCAATGAAACGGCTGCCGATGCCGGCGATGGGCATCCGGATGGCAACCAGCTCAGGCGTTTCAATGCTAAGCTGATCTGAACCCTGATCTGCAACCTGATCTGAACTGGGATCCATGGCGCCCATTCTATCGAATCAGTGGATTGCGAAGCGGCGGCCGCACTGGGATCGGCTGTCGTTTCTGTTGTCGCGGTCCGACCAGAACGGGCTGGGTGCGCTGTCGCGCTCGGAACTGCAAGAGATGGCGCTGCTCTACAGGCAGGTGGCGGCGGATCTTTCGGTGTTGCGCCGCGATGAGACGGCGCGAACCTACGCTGATAACGTGAACCAGCTTCTCGCACGAGCCCACCACATCATTTATTCGCGAAAGAAGGCAGGCTGGGGCACGCTGTTTCGGTTTCTCAAGGACGAATATCCTGCGGTCTTCCAGCGCCATCTGCCGTATGTGCTGGCGTCCCTGCTGGTTTCAGTCGCATGGGGTTTGCTGGGAGCGGCCCTGACAAGCGCGCGGCCGGAGTTCATGCGGCACTATGTGGGACCGGCGATGATCGACACGATGGAGCAGCACAAGATGTGGACGGAGTCGATTGTGAGCGTGGCTCCGCAGGAGACCAGCCACATCATGACCAATAATCTGACGGTGAGCTTTGTGACGTTTGCCGGCGGAATCACCTTCGGTGTGGCCACGTTCTGGTTCCTTTACATGAACGGGATGATGCTGGGAGTGATTGCCGCGGCGTGCCACCAGTATGGGATGTCGGTGCCACTGTGGAGTTTCGTCGCACCGCATGGATCGCTGGAGTTGCCGGCAATCATCATTGCGGGCGCGGCAGGTTTTCGCATTGGACATGCCATGCTGTTCCCGGGAGGCTATCGCTGGAAAGAGTCTGTGGCGAAGGGCGGAATTGAGGCGACACGGCTGGTGTCGGGTGTAATTCCGATGCTCGTGGTGGCCGGCTGCCTGGAAGGGTTTTTCTCACCATCGCATGCGCCGGTGTGGCTAAAGTTCACAGTGGGCGGACTGCTGTTTACGCTGCTGCTGACGTGGCTGTTTCGGCCAGTGAATCCGGGCCAGATCCGAGTCGAATTGTGAGTCTGTGCTTCGCATGGATGGGGCATCCCTCCTTCTTGCGACAACGCTTCTCCCAGAGAATCACGTCATGAATTTCGGGATTGATTTGCCGCCGGGCGCGATAGCCGCGGCTGTGCTGCTGGTGGCGCCGATGCTGGCGGCGGCGTTTTGTCCGGCGACCGTCGAGAGAATGGGGCAGAGGCTGCCGCAGATGGTGCGGGTCGTCGCGCCCGCCTTGCTGTGCGTGCCGTATGCGATGACGGCGCAGGCCTACGGAACTTTTCGGTGGGGCTGGCTGGCGGTTTATGCGCTGCTTCCGGTGGCGGTGGCGTTTCTGCTGGAGCAGGCGGGGCGCGAGGATGCCGGCCGAAGAGGAAACTGGCGCGACTACGCGGTGCTGCTCGCACTGGGGCTGGCCGTCGATCTGCGCTGGCTTGAACCGGCGTGGCCCAGGGGGTTGGCGGCCCTGGGAAAGATCCTGCTGCTTGACGCGGGGATCTTCGGCTTTCTCGTCGTGCGAAGGCTGGATGGAGTCGGCTTCGATCTGCGACTTACCTGGAAGGATGTGCGCAGGGGGCTGCTGGAGTTTGGGCTTTATGCAGTCATCGCGATTCCGTTGGGGTTATGGCTTGGGTTTCTGCACGTTCACGCGATCCTGCCCTCGCCGCTGCGGGTGATCGGCGCATTCGTCTTCACGTTTGTCTTTATCGCGATTCCGGAAGAGCTGTTCTTTCGCGGATGGCTGCAGAATCTGCTGGAGCGCCGGATGGGCCGGACTCCTGGGCTGTTGCTGACGGCCGCTTTGTTCGGGCTGTCGCACTGGAATAAGCGGGCTGTTCATTTCAACTGGCGCTATGTGCTGATGGCGGGGATTGCGGGCGTCTTTTACGGGCGGGCGTGGCGGGCTCAGCGGCGCGTTGGCGCCTCGGCGCTAACCCACGCGACCGTCGACACGACGTGGTCAATCTGGCTGAGGTGAATCGGCCGCGGCTGGTACTCGAGGTAGCCCAGGCCAACGCGCATGTTATGGAGGATGGAAGCCGGGATGGTGACGGCTATGCAGATTCCAAAGATCGCATGCGCAATCGCAAGGGGATAGACATTGCGCACGCGGATGAAGACGAGGCAAGCGGTGAATCCCCAGATCAGGGTAAGGGGAGTGAGAACAGGATTAGGCAGATGGGCCAGGGCAAAGACAGAAGCTGAAATCAATGCGGCGAGGTTCGCATTGGGTAACAGGCGCAGCGTGCGCACGAGGAAGTAACCCTGCAAAAGCAACTGCTGCATCAGCGCCCATATGGTATATCCCCCAAACGCCCTGACCCACTGAACCGGATCTCCGGGATGATGCAGGGTGTGCATTGCAGCGGCAAGACAGGTTGTGATCCCCGCCATAACGACGGCGACGCCCACCACCCACGATGAGCGCCAGAACCCGGCGAAGCAGCAGCCCATTGCCTTCCAGCTTTCAAAGGAAAGGATGATGGAAACGATGAACCAGCCCAGAGCGATCCAGTAAAGCCAGTGTTGCAGGGGGCGCGGTGTCCAGATGACGGCGAGGATAAGAGCGTAGCCGATGAGGAGTTCGGCAACGTCCCATGCAATGCGCTGTTTTGAAGATGTTGCTACGGCGCAGAAGCAGCCCGTAGTGGATTTCGCGGACAGACTCATGGACCCGCCTCCACGCCGAGAAGTGATGCGGGGGATCCCGGCGATCTCGGCCGGCGTGTTTCGAGGGACCGCTGGCCGAGAGATTCGTCATGGCTTAACAAAGCCTGATTGAATCAATAGACGATCCACACAGGCTTTGGGTTATCCGATTCGACGGCGGAATAAACCCGAGAGCGGGAGAAAGCCATCCCACACTCGATCTCTACACCTTGAGGAAAATTTTCTTCCGGTAAAGGATCCAGACTGGAATGAAACAGACTGCCGCAAACGAGAGGGAATAAGCAAACGCGGACCAGTGCGGATTGGGGATTCGGGCGACCGTGCGCATTGCCACCCAGGTCAATGGATTTGTGAGGCGGCCAGCGGCGTCGGTGAACGGCATGTTGTAGAGGGCTTCCGGCACGAGTTCACTGAACAGGTAGGCGACGATGGCGTTGGAGCCGAAGACCAGCCACGGATATGTCCAGCCCTTTCGCCAGTTCATCTGTTCGATGGTGAAGTGGGCGAAGGTGAGCAAGGCAAGCGAGTATCCGCCGGCGACCAGAACGAAGGAGCTGGTCCACATGTTTTTATTCAGCGGAAACTCGATTGACCAGAGATAGCCGGCAGCGAGGCTGGTGAGCGAGGCGATGGCAAGGCCGGATGTTTTGGAGCTGACGGATCGATCGGATCGCAGCCAAAGGCCGGCAAGGACACCCATCAGCGCTGTGCCGATGGCGGGCAGGTTGCTGAGCAGGCCTTCCGGGTCGCGCAGGTTGTGATCGGGCGATTCAAGGTAGAGATGATAGGGGAAGATGTGGCGATCGAGCCATGAGACGAGATTCTGGCTCACGTCCATGAACGGGACGTCGTGACCGGGCATGCCAACTCCGGGGATAGGGACCCAGCGAACAAGAATCCAATAGCCGATGAGGCAGACAAAGAGAGCGGTCCACTTGCTGGAAATGCGCTGATCCCACAGATAGAAGAGCCCGACGACGAGGTAGCAGATGGCGATCCTCTGCAGTACGCCGAAGAAACGCATGTGGGCCAGATGGAAGTAAGGGAAGCTGTTGACGGTGATGCCGAAGAGAATCAACACGATTGTGCGTAAAATTGTGTGTTTTGCAAGCTGTTGGCGCGAGGCGCCTCTGGCGAGCCGGGCGTCGGTGGCGAAGACGACTGAAACGCCGACGACAAAAACGAATGTCGGGAAGACCAGGTCAGTGGGTGTGAGCCCGTTCCAGTAGGCGTGGTTCATGAATCCCCATGCGCCCGGGCCACCATTGTTATTGACCATGATCATGAAGCAAATCGTGATGCCGCGAACCACGTCAAGGGCAAGGAGGCGCTTGACGGGACCGCCCGAGACCGAGGGGCTGACCATCGTCGTGGTTTGTTTCGCTGCAAGGCTCAGCTGCATGGGCACTCCGGAGAAAGACCGATGCAGATACGCTACGCGCTGGAGGCACGGTATGCCAAGAGGCTTTGAGCAAGCCGAGGTACGTATCCAGGTATCGTACTGTTCGCCACAAATTCTTTGAAGAATGCGAAGAGGGATGCTACCCTCCAACCCACAAAGGGGAAGCGAGTATGCCGGATTCCGCCGTGTTCGCAGTTCCCGCCAGTGTCATGGGGAGCCCGAAAGCAACGTCCAGAGTCACGTCACTCGATATCGTTCGTGGGATGGCGATGATCCTGATGGCGATTGATCACGTTAGGGTCTACGCGGGAGTTCCTGCCGGCGGCCCCACGTTTGGCGTTTTCTTCACGCGCTGGATCACGAACTTCGTAGCGCCAGCATTTGTGTTTCTCGCGGGGACGTCGGCTTACCTTTACAGTCGGAAGTTAGCCGACCAGTGGTCGCTTTCGAAGTTTCTGGCCGTTCGTGGTGCCTGGCTCATCTTTCTGGAACTAACCTTTCTTCGCGTCGCGTGGACCTTCAACTTCGATTTTCAGCACTATCTGCTTGCAGGCGTGATCTGGATGCTGGGATGGAGCATGATAGCGCTTGCGGGGGCCGTGTACCTTCCGCGGGGTGCGATCGCGGCGATTGGCATTGCGCTGATCGCACTGCACAACGTCACGAATCTGTTCCGGCCGCAGCTGCAACAGGCCTTTGGGGCGGACGGGCCAAACTGGCTTTTAAAGATCATCTATTTTGGGGGCGCTGTCGAGATTGGCAACTCAGGACCGCCCCTCCTGATTCTGTATGTGCTGGTGCCATGGGTTGGGCTGATGTTTGCCGGGTACGCATTCGGACCAGTTACCCAGAAGCTGCCGGAGGACCGAAGGCGTACTTACCTGTGGCTGGGTCTTTCGCTCACTTCGCTCTTTGTGGCGTTGCGGTTGATCGGGATCTACGGAGATCCACGGCCCTGGGATCGCCATACGCTCTTCAGCTTTCTGAACACGACAAAATATCCCGCCTCTCTCGAATACCTTTGCATGACGATCGGTCCGATGTTCGTGATGTGGGCGTTCGCCGAGGGGTGGACAGGCCGGCTGGCCAAAATCATCGAGACGTATGGACGCGTGCCGATGTTTTATTACCTGCTCCACATTCCGCTCATCCATTTTGCAGCGTGCGTGGTTTCTCTGATTCGCGAGGGGCGCGTTAACCCCTGGCTCTTCACGAATCACCCGGTTGATCCGGGGCCGCTTCCCGCGGGATATATGTGGAGCCTGCCGCTGCTCTATCTTGTGTATGCGGTGTGCCTCGTTCTTCTGTATTTTCCCTGCAGGTGGTATGGAGAGCTGAAAGCCACGAAGCGATCAAAGTTGCTGAGCTTTGTGTAGCGGCGAAGCGAGCGCGGAGATGAGCGCATTTCCGCGGCAAAAGAAGAATGCCCGGACCATTGAGGTCCGGGCAATTCGTCTTTCAGGTTTACAAAACTACTGAATGGTGAGGGTAACGGTAGTGGAGTGGGTCGTAGAGGCGCTCTTGCCAGTGACTGTGATTGTGAATGTTCCCCTGGAGGCATTGCGATTAACCTTCACGGTCATCGTGGATGTGCCGCTGGTAGTGAACGATGAGGGATTGAAGCTGACCGATGTGCCACTACCCTGACCGGATGCAGACAGTGAGACCGAACTGTTGCCGCCCGTATCGGTGATGGTGATCGTGTCCGTGCCCGAGCCGCCACGAGAGACGGAAAGCGTGGGTGATCCCGCAGAGATGGTGAAGTCCGCTGTTCCACCACCGCCGCCACTGGGTCCTCCCGCGATGATGTCGGCGATAAGGGAGGTGCTGTTCGGGCTACCCCAACCGGTAGCGAGATCGTATCCGGTGATTGCGGAGTAGCCGTTGCTACCGCTGGTAATGTCATGGAAGTCGGTGCTGAAAGACGAGCTATTGCCAATAGCGTAGAGGGCGGGGTTGATAAAGCCTACCCGTTTTCCCGCCTGCTGATTGACGAGAGCCAGATAGCCGGCCCACATGGGAGCGGCGAAACTTGTGCCGCCGTATAGATTGGCGGTGCAGGTGGTCTGGTCGGCGCAGACGTAGAACGTATAGTCTGCGTTGGCGGAGACATCCGGGACGTTGCGAAGAGTCTTGGAACAGGTTGCACAACTGCTGGCCGTTGCGACCTGCCACGATGGAATGGCGATGCTGTCTGGGGTGATGCCGCCACCGCCTGATGACCATGCGGTTTCAGACTTCCACGGGCCGCCGGCCGAACTGGTGACAAGGTCAGTACCGCCGACGGAGACGATGTAATCATCATCAGCCGGAAAGTAATACGGGCTCTTGCGCGTTGGCCACTTGCCCGAGTCGCCGGCAGCAACAAAGAAGTTCTGCCCCTGCGCGCCCATCTGCTTGAAATAGGGGTCATCGGTGGTGGGATCGGCGGGTCTCCAGGCCCAGGAGCAGCCTATTTGCGCACTGGTGTTATCCGTAGCCATGGCATTGAGGATGGAGGCGTCGGTTGAACCGACGTAGACAACGAGGCCACTGAGTCCGGGAGCCATGCCGAGGGCCTGAGTTACGTCAAGAACCTGCTCGGTGTCATCGCAGCTGCTGGAAGCGAGGCAACTGGTGGTGGTGCCGTCGGTCGATTTGACGGTGATGGGGACTGCGTTCGTCTGGCCGACGTTTTTGTAATACGTTGTGACGTCGGCGAGGTCAATTCCTTCGAACTCAAAGAGCGCAACGGTTTGGCCGCTTCCCGTGAGGGTTGTACCGCCGTAGTACGCTTTGCGCATATCGCTGCCCAGGAATGAAGCCGAGGGGCCGGAGCCGACGGTTGCGGAGGGTTGAGAACCGGTACGCTTGTTGAGCCCGGCAGGCTTGGGGATCGAGAAGTTGTCGAGACCGGAGACGTGCCAAAGCGCGAACGGAAGATCGACCGACGGTTCGCGGTCGGGGGCGTAGAAGTTGCGACCCTCACTGGGGTGTTTGTACAGATTCATTTTGACGTGAAGAGCGCTTTCGATGTTCGCCACGGAGCCAACGACATCGATATTCAGGCGGTTGGCTGAGGTGGCTACGACCTTGAGGCCATGCGACCGGGCGAAGTCGAGCGCCAGATCATAGTCGTCCTGACTTGGTCCGAAGCGGTCAGTAAACTCCTGGACGGAGAGGAACTGGCGGAAATTGGGGCTGTTGGGGTTATAGAGATCTTCGAGAAGGCTGTCGAGTTCTTCCTGATTCCGGAGCGGCAGGGTCAGGACGAGACGCATGGTCTGGGTCGAGGCAAGATGCCCAACCTGGGGTGCGCTGCCATCGCGCGTGGCCTGCCGAACATGGCGAGTCATCAAGTTTTCAGCGTTCGAAGTGAAAGCAGCGGTAGACAGCATTGCCAAAAGCACGAGTATGGTTCTTCCGGCGATTCGGATCAAAGTGAGTCTCCTTTTGAGCGACCGTTGGGGAATTTGAATCTCGAGACAGACTTGCGTTCTTCGCATTCTCTGAGAGGTGCAAGGAGCATGTCCATAGCATTTTTGAAGAAAGAAGTCGGAATCGCGGAGCGGTAGTACTCCGAAACGTGGTTACCGAGCGGTTACGTGATGCGGGGCGCTGTGCATTCGCGCGCGGCGCTGTTACACTCGCCCTTCTGAGGCAAAACCCTGACCTGAAGCTGGTTAACCTTTCGGAGGAGAAACTGTGGCCGAATTCCAACCGTTTGTTTCACCGGATCAGCGACCGCCCGAATTCACGCTCCGGGCAATTCTGCTGGGGTCCGTGTTTGGGATTATTTTCGGGGCTGTGACGGTCTACGTAGGCCTGCGCGCGGGACTGACCGTAGCTGCATCCATCCCGATTTCGGTGTTGTCGATCAGTATTCTTCGGGCCTTCGGACGGGCTTCGATTCTTGAAAACAACATCGTGCAGACGACGGGAAACGCGGGGCAATCCATTGCTTCGGGCGTGATCTTTACGCTGCCCGCGCTGGTCTTTCTGGGATTCGATCTCGAGTACTCACGGATATTCATGCTGGCGCTGATCGGCGGATGGCTTGGCGTTCTGTTCATGATCCCGCTTCGACGCCAACTCATCGTGAAAGAGCACGGCGTGCTTCCCTACCCTGAAGGAACCGCCTGCGCCGACGTGTTGATTGCAGGGGAGAAGGGTGGATCGCTTGCGAGCCGCGTTTTCCTGGGACTGGGATTAGGTGGGGTCTACACATTTTTTCAGAATGGAAATCTGTTTCGAGCATGGCCCGGATCTCCCGGGATTCAGCCTGATTTTGGTCCGCAGCATGTGCTCAAGGGATCGGCGATCAATGCGGATGCCACTCCTGAGTACCTGGGAGTGGGCTACATCATCGGATCGCGAGTGGCGGGAGTGATTTTTGCGGGCGGGGTTTTCTCGTGGCTCGTCGTGATGCCATTGATCTACTTCTTCGGCAAGGAACTTCCGCACGCTGTTTATCCGGGTCAGATTCCGATCGCACAGATGGGACCGGGCGACTTGTGGGCCAGTTACATCAAGCCGATGGGCGCGGGTGCGGTTGCCGCCGCGGGTTTGATCACTCTGATGAAGACGCTGCCGACCATCTGGGGCGCGCTAACCACCGGGTTGAAGTCGATGCGGCAGGGGGGTGAAGCCGTTGCGACAAAGCCGATCCGCACGGAAGACGATCTCTCCATGAAGGTCGTGCTGATCGGGTCGCTGCTGATTGTGGCCTGCATGTTCCTGTTTCTCGAGTTGAGACCTGTGCCCGGAGCATTTGTGGGCTGGGGCGCAAATCTCGCGGCGTCGTTGCTGGTGGTTGTCTTTGGATTTCTTTTTGTCACGGTGAGCTCACGCATCGTGGGCCTGGTTGGTTCCTCGGCCAGCCCGGTGTCGGGAATGACGATTGCCACATTGATGGCGACAACCGCGGTTTTTCTGGTGCAGGGATGGACGGCGCCGGCATTTGGCGCACTGGCCATCACGATCGGCGGCGTGGTCTGCATTGCTGCTTCGAATTCCGGCGATACGTCTCAGGACTTGAAGACCGGTTACATCGTGGGTTCAACTCCCCGGCTACAGCAAATCGCATTGATGATCGGGGTCGTGATATCTACGTTCGTGATCGGCTTAACGCTAAACCTGATGAATACGGGGCTTCAGGAATTTCAGGCCGCCTCACAGCCGTGGGACCTTCAGGCTTCGCACCCCGGTGTTTCCGTGGAGGGGAACAGGAAGCATTTGCCGACTGAGATTCGGGTGACCGATGCGGGCAAAACGGTTGGAACTCATGCGGCGTCTGATTACGTGCTGCTGAATGCGATCGGTTCCACGGAATTGCAGGACGGAAAATACCTGTATTCTCCATCGTCGGGCCGGATCGAGGTGCACTGGATTCAAGGCATCGGCAGCGCAAGCGCACCGGCGCCCCAGGCACGCCTGATGGCGACGGTGATCAACGGGATACTGAGCCGGAAGTTGCCGTGGGGTCTGGTGCTGCTGGGTGTGGCGCTCGTGATCGCGGTGGAACTGCTCGGCATTCGATCGCTCACTTTTGCCGTGGGAGCATACCTTCCGATCGCAACGACGCTGCCAATTTTTGTTGGAGGCGTTGTCCGATGGCTGGTGGATCGCGCAGCGGCGCAGTCAGGGGAAACGGAAGCCGAAAGCGAGGCTTCTTCCGGATCGCTATTCGCTTCGGGATTAATCGCAGCCGGCGGAATTGCCGGACTTATTGGCGTGGCACTGAAGGCTGTCGAAGCGACATACATGGAAAATCGCGATATTCTCAACTTCCCGCGGGGGACGATTCTCGACAACACGTGGGTTTCAGTGATCGCCTTTGTGCTTCTGGCCTATTCTCTCTACTACTTCGCACGGAAGCCGCTGAACAAATAGCGCATTGCTTTTGCAATGCCGGCTCACGCGATGGAAGTTTGAGGAGAGGTGCGGAACTGAATTTTCGATTAGCGAACGAGATGCGCTAATTGCCAGATGCCATAAACGAGCAGGCCCATTCCGCCTTCAATGAAGAGCGCGGCACGAAAGCCACGGGCAGCGCCGAGGCCGTCACGGCTGGTTTCCTGCAATTCCTCATAAGCTGCATGGGAAAACAACGGGGAGTCGCAGATCGAGACCACGCTGGCGCCGGGGAGAACGGTGGTTGAAGCAACAGCGGCGGATCTTGCTGTCGTGAGGCGGAATTTATGTAAGGTTTGAGCACGCACAACGATAACTCCCCCTGGAGGTTGTATGCGGGGGTGCATTCAACCCTTCAGGACCAACTGCCCTAGCGGATGAAGCAATACTGCTATTACCTGTTCGGGAAGTATGTGATTTATATCACCTCATCGCGCGCGATGCTATATGAATTTCTGCGGAAAACGCGGTACTAAAGTGACAATCGCCGGACGGATGAAGGGTCGTTTGTCCCGGCATCAGGTGTGGCTGAAGGGCGAGCACCTCACTGTGAAACCGCAAACTTTCGACGCAACTATCATGCATTTATAGGCTTGAGGCATCGCTGATTCAGAAATGAGGATGGAGTGGAGGATTTTGCGCAGCAGTTTGCCAGTGATAACTACGCGGGTATCTGCCCCGAGGCGTGGGCAGCGATGGACGCCGCGAACCGGGGCCACGCCGTTGCCTACGGTGAAGACGCGTGGACGACACGCGCGGCGAACGCGTTTCGCGATCTGTTTGAAACCGAGTGCGAAGTATTTTTTGTCTTCAACGGCACGGCTGCGAATTCGCTGGCGCTCGCTTCGCTTTGCCAGTCGTATCACGGGGTGATCTGCTGCGATGCCTCGCACGTAGAGACGGATGAATGCGGCGCGCCGGAGTTCTTTTCCAATGGCTCGAAACTGCTTGTTGCACAGGGGATGGACGGAAAGCTGACTGCCGCTTCGATTCACGACCTCGCGACAAAACGGCAGGATATCCACTATCCCAAGCCGCGCGTGGTCACGATTACGCAGGCAACTGAGACGGGGCGCACCTATTCCCTTGAGGAAGTGAAGGCGATTTCAGACGCATGCAAGGAGCATGGGCTTTCGCTGCATATGGATGGCGCTCGCTTCGCCAATGCTTGCGCGAGCCTGAGATGTTCGCCAGCGGAGATGAGCTGGAGGAGCGGCGTGGATGTTCTGTGTTTTGGCGGAACGAAAAACGGCATGGCGGTTGGCGAAGCGGTGATCTTCTTCGACAAGACGCTGGCCATCGATTTCGATTACCGCTGCAAGCAGGCCGGACAACTGTCTTCGAAGATGCGCTTTCTCGCAGCCCCCTGGGTGGGAATGCTGGAAAGCGGGGCATGGTTGAAGAATGCCGAACATGCAAACGAGTGCGCGCAGTATTTCGCGGAGGGTGTCCGGCGGATTGCGAATGTCAAAGTTGTGTCGGACGTTGATGCGAACACCGTTTTTCTCAATGCCTCGGATGAAGTTCTGAACGGGCTTCGTGCGCGGGGTTGGAGGTTCTACACGTTCATTGGCGGTGCCGCGAGGATCATGTTTGCGTGGGATTCGGATTTGAAGCGGATCGATGTGCTGCTCAAGGACCTCGAGGAATGCGCCTGCGCGGCCGGTTGCGAAACGACTTAGTGTGCCGGGCGCTTGCGGTAGACGATTTTAAGTTCGTTGCGCCAGTGCTCGCTGAGCGCAATGAGTTCCCAGTCAACTTCCGCCGACAGATAACGCAGGACGGGAAGATTGGCCGGGTGGATGCGCAGTGCGGGGGCGGCAAGGATGAACCGCGGCGGGAGTTCGGAGACCTCGCATCCGGGGAAGTACCCCTGGCGTTCAAAAGCTGAGAGAGGGCGGTCAGTTCCCGACGTGCGCTGGCGGTCGGCGTTGAGCGCTCGCACTCGAATCCAGTAATCCAGTGTTTGCATTGGCAGGTGAAGATCTTCGTCGGCCTTCAGTTCAATCACCACAAGCCGGCCGCTGCGATCGAGGGTGAGGAGATCGAGCATTCCGCGATCACCGGCAGCCATGGCAGGGACCTGGGAGTAGAGCACGTCACTGCGCAGGTATGGCAGGAGTTCAGAGAGGCCGGATCGAAAATCCGATTCGAGCCAGCGCTCCGGCTGGATGCGAAAGAGCGCATCCTTGTGTGTTCCCTGGCGGTGTCGGCTCAGAAACAAGCGCGCACAGAGCTCCCGGCACAGGTCCTCGGTTTCATCATTCAACGGCGTCTCGTTGGCCCCGGCGCCGAAGGTGATCTCGTCATGCGTCGCGAAGGAGTGGTTCGATGGGCCGTTGCGGACACGGGCAAACTCAAGGCCGTGCAACAGAAGGCCAACTTCTGTTGGGTAACGAGGCCGGATCTCAACACGGGACTTTGCTCCCGGAGGAAGAAGGTCGAAGATGCGTTCAATTCCTGCACTGCATCGACCGAGAGCCGCATCCGGCGAGAAGGCGTGCACAAGGCGTGCGGTCTGGTTTCCGCAGTCGCGAAAGTCGACGGATTCGAGCTCTTCGCTGCGTTCGTCAAGCGTAAAGAGTTGAAAGTGTGCGGCGGAGTGGTTGAGCCACGCCATTCGCTCCGCAGTGATGCGAGCCATTCCAGATGGGACGACGACTTTGAGTGCGCCGAAATGCCGTCGTGCATCGCTTTTCTCGCGGCAGTAATCGAGCCAGAGGATGCCGAGGGTGAGAATCCCGTCAATTGTTGCGGCGGATTCGGATTGGCTGACCCCGATAACAGCCTCAGCAGCGGTGCCGCGAAGCAGCCATCCGCGAGTGTAGGCGGGGCCAAAGCTGTGTTCGAGATCCATGGCGGAGCGGAAGCCATCGGTCTTTGCGCCGAGGAAGGTGCGGGTAAGGACGCGTTCGAGGAGGCGCTGGTAATTGCGGCGTGCAGAATCACGAGCCGTCGGTGTGCGGCGATCGCTATTTGGAACCAGCTCGAGTGCTTGCGGCTTGGACACTCCCATGCGCCGGGTCATGACCCGAAGAGCCTGGGAGCGGGGCTGGATTTCTACGACAGTGCGAATGAGATTGCGTTCTTCGCTCCAGAGTTGGAGCAGACATCGACCATGGGACTCTGTAATTGTGTAACGGGCGAGCCGCATATCGAAGAGTACGCGGCCATCTTCGAGGAGTGCCGCGGCAGGATGATTTGCCAGATAATCTTCAAGAAGTTCGACGAGCTTTTGAGCGGAGGGCGTTTCCAGGGCCGTTGGCACGAGAGCAACTACCAGTCCTGCCTTGAGCGGAGGCCGGTGATGTGCGCGGTGTGATGACGGGAGTGCCAGGAGTAAATCGCGAGAACCGTTGCCAGATCCTGTCGCCCATTTTCAGGATGGATATATCCGCGCTGGAAATCGGCGTCGGAGAGCGATTCGAGCAGTGCGACCCAGCGTTCGTGAATCGCAGAGATCATGGCGATGGAGCCGTCGATGGGCAGGGCGCTATCTGCGAGGCGAGCCCAGGCGGCCTCGTCGTAGGGCTTGATTGTCGGCCAGTCTTCGGTAAGAGCGAGCTTGGTGCGGACATACGCATTCGCGTGGCTGTCGGCGATGTGATGCACGAGCTGGCGAAGGGTCCAACCGCCTTCGCGATACGGTGTATCAATCTGGGAATGGTTGAGTCCGGTGAGGGCTGCCTGAAGGGTGCCCGGAAGCAGGCGCAGGGTAGAAATGTGTTCGGCGCGGCCGGCAGGGCCCGAGGAGGCTGGCTGCGTGAAACGGCCAATCGGATACCGGAGTTGTTCCAAGTCTGGCATTGCACTTACCTGGAGGGCCCGCCACTCATCCAGAAAACGCGCGGCGATCTTGCTCTATCTATTTGTGGTGCTTGGACATCTTATGCTTTGGCGTGTTCTTCATCTGGTCATTCTTCTGGTGAACGGCCTGGGGATGCTGCACGAATCGCGGGTCCCTGGGAGCTTGGTTTTTCTTGCTGAAGGGCCAAATGGCGAATGCCGGCGCGGCGCACATCGTCGTCAGCAGCACGGCCACTGCAAATTTCTTCATGGCAGGACTGTAGCACGAGAAGAGAGCCCGGCATAGTACCCGAGGTCACCAGTCGCCCAAGGCACCAAAAGAGGCACGGGAATGCGCGGGCAGCCGGCCTCTTGCGCAACGAGAAGCACGGCAGAGTCAGAGGGCAAAGACAGGCAGCCCACAGGTGCGGACCGGTCGTATCTGGTCCGGAGAAAGAAGCGTAGACTGGGATCAGTGATGACCCAGCCCGTTTCTCTTCCCCAGCCAAGCCACAGACGTTATTTCTTCGAAAAGTTTGGGATCACCGAGCGGCTCCTCGAGCGCTGTCTAGGGGAGGCACTGTCGGCAGGGGGTGATTTTGCCGATCTCTACTTCGAGTCGGTAACGTCCACTTCGCTGGGTGTGGACGAGCAGATTGTGAAGTCCGCCAGCACCGGAACCAGCGCGGGGTGCGGCATCCGCGTACTCTCAGGAGAGCGGACGGGTTACGCTTACACCGATAACCTCAATCCAGAGAGGCTGTTGCACGCGGCCAAGACGGCGGCGCTGATTGCGTCGGGGCCGGCAAAACAGCCGATACAGGGATTCACGGAAACACCGGCGGCGGATCTCTACCCCGTTCCGATGGGGGGATTCGACCTTGATCTTGCGGCCCGATTAGAGCTGATTTTGCGGGCCGATCGAGCTGCGCGGGCCTTTGACAACCGGGTTGTGCAGGTGCGGGCCGGGTACAGCGAGGAACTGCGACGGATCCTGGTAGCGGGCTCGGACGGCGCTTTTGCCAACGATACACAACCGCTGTGCCGGTTGAATGTGTTTGTGATTGCCAGGGATGGCCAGACCACAACAAAGGGGTCGGCTGGTGGCGGAGGGCGCTCCGGCCTGGAACAGTTCTCCGGCAGCAAAAGCCCTGAGGCTTTGGCGCAGGAGGCGGCGCGGGGTGCAATCTTGCAGCTTGGCGCGGTTCCGGCTCCAGCAGGCGAGATGCAGGTGGTTCTGGGACCCGGTTGGCCCGGAATTCTGTTGCATGAGGCGGTCGGTCACGGCCTCGAGGCTGACTTCAACCGGAAGGGCACGTCGGCTTTTTCAGGGCTGATTGGCAAGCCGGTGGCGAGCGCAAAGGTCACCGTGGTGGATAACGGAACCATGGCGGGGCGGCGCGGCTCGCTGAACGTCGACGATGAGGGCTCTCCTACGCAGGAGACCGTGCTGATCGAAGGCGGCATTCTGAAGGGCTACCTGACCGACAAGCTTTCTGCACGGTTGATGGGAACGGCGAATACGGGCTCGGGTCGGCGCGAAAGCTATCACTGCATCCCCATGCCCAGGATGACGAACACCTACATGCTGAATGGGGAGGATTCCCCGGAAGACATACTGCGCTCGGTGAAGCGTGGGCTCTATGCCGTGAACTTTGGCGGCGGGCAGGTGGACATCACCAACGGCAAGTTCGTGTTTTCGGCGTCAGAGGCCTATCTAATTGAAGACGGGAAGATTACGGCTCCTGTGAAAGATGCCACGTTGATCGGAAACGGGCCGGAGGCGCTGAAGTATGTCTCCATGGTGGGCAACGATCTGAGGCTTGATGAGGGCATCGGCACCTGCGGCAAGGATGGCCAGAGCGTGCCGGTGGGAGTCGGAATGCCCACGATCAAGCTTGACCGGATGACGGTGGGCGGAACCGGGCGCTGATTCGCTACTTCTGACTGCCGGCCAACCACTTATCGACTCTCTGTCTGGCTGTTTCGAGATCGGCGGCGCTCAAGTGCTGGGCGACGAGATCGCGGGCGTGAGCGGCTTGATCCTGGCGCGACCCGTTCCAAGTTCTTGAAGCGAGATCCAGCCACATGTAGGACTCAATCAGATCCCTCGGAACGCCCTGACCATTTGCGTACATTGAGCCGAGGTTGTACTGCGCGCGGGGCAAACCCTGCTCGGCTGCTTTGCGATACCAGGCGGCTGCCTGGGCGTAGTCGCGGGCAACGCCGCTGCCGTTGTCGTAGAGAATGCCGAGGTTGAACTGGGCGGCAGCGTCGCCCTTTTCGGCGGCGAGCCGATAGAGGTTTGCGGCCTGGGCGTAATCCCTGGGAACGCCTATGCCGCGCTCGAAGAAGGTGCCCAGGTTGTATTCCGCTTCAGGAAGTCCCTGCAGGGCAGCCTTGTGATACCAGGCGGCAGCTTCGGTATTGTCCTGGGGAACGCCAGTGCCGTTGTTGTAGAGCATTCCCAGGTGAAGCTGGGCGGAGGCCAGCCCGAGATCGGCTGCGCGCCGGTACCAACTTGCAGCTTTAGCATCATCCTGTTCCACGCCCTTGCCGGCTTCGTAGAGCGAACCGAGCCGGTCCTGCGCCTGAGGGAGTCCGTGCTCGCCGGCCTTCTGGAACCACGCGGCAGCCTGGGTGTAATCCTGAGGAACGGTGATACCGGCGGCGTAGGCCTCACCGACGGCGAACTGAGCCTGAACGTCCCCGGCATTCGCCTTAGTTAGCAACGCAGGGTCAATGGCCTTCTTCTGGCCGGAAGCCGGGAGAGCGGCGAGGACGAGGACGAAAAACGAAACGGTTGATTGCAAAAGCTTCATGTTTTTTCCAGCTGAACTCATCACCATAGCAAAAGCACGCGAACGCCGCTTGTGATCTTCGGCAATTGGATAGTTGGCTGCCGCGGGATGCGGCTAACTGAGCGGTTTGTTAAGGTGGACACATGTCTGAAGCAGTTCCGGTCCAGGAAGTTCTTTCTGTCGATTTTGAATCCCTCGCGACCGATGTCGTGGAGATGGCCCGGAAGGCCGGCGCCAGCGACGCGGAGGTGGTGATCCGTGAAGGCGATGAGTTCAGCGTGAATGTGCGCCTGGGGCAAGTGGAGACCCTGAAAGAGTCAGGATCGCGGGCATTAGGGCTGCGGGTTTACCAAGGAAAGCGGACGGCATCCGCTTCGACGAGTGATTTGACGGCAGACGGCATCCGGCAGCTTGTCGATGGGGCGATGGCGCTGGCCAGAGTGACCGAGGAAGACCCGTTTGCGGGGCTTCCGGAAGCAGAGGAGTTCGGCACGATCAAGGACGATCTGCACCTCTATTACGACGATGTTTATTCGCTGCCTGGTCCAGAGCGCATCGAGTGGGCGCGCCGGGCCGAAGCGGCGGCTATGGCAGCGGACAAACGAATTACCAATTCGGATGGGGGCAGCTTTGACGCGGCGACTGGTGTGAAGGTGCTGGCAAACTCGCGCGGGTTTGTTGGGAGCTACCGATCGAGTTATGCGGGGGTTTCGGCGGCTCCGCTGGCTGTGGATACGAATGGACAGATGCAGCGGGACGGCTGGTGGTCGAGCGCAAGGAAATTTGGCCATCTTGAATCTCCTGAAGCTGTTGGCGCCGAAGCAGCGCGACGGACCTTGCGGCGGCTCGGAGCACGGCGGGTACCGACCCAGAGCGTACCCGTGGTGTTTGCTCCGGAGGTGGCGAGGTCGCTGATCGGGTCGGTGTTCGATGCGGCGTCAGGCGACGCGATCTGGCGGCATGCGTCGTTTCTTGCGGGCAAGCTGGGCGAGCAGATCGGCGCAGCAACGCTCAACATCATCGACGACAACACGATGCTGCTGCCGACAGGCGCAGGCGGGTTCGGTACTTCGCCGTTTGATGGCGAGGGGTTGCCCTCGCGGCGAACTGTTGTGCTCGAGAACGGCGTACTGCGGAACTACATGCTGAATACCTACTCGGCGCGCAAACTGGGGATGAGGTCGACGCACAATGCCTCGCGTGGCCTGGCAGGAGCACCTGGGATCGGCTGCGGCAACCTATATCTCGAACCGGGAACACAGACGCCCGAGGAGATCATCGCCGAGGTGAAGGCGGGCCTGTACGTGACGAGCCTGATGGGGTTCGGGACGAATACTGTGACCGGGGACTACTCGCGCGGCGCGGCTGGGTTGTGGATTGAGAATGGGCAACTGACACATGCCGTTGAAGAGATCACCATCGCCGGCAACCTGGTGGAGATGCTGAGAAACGTGGCGGCTATCGGGAATGACCTGGTGTTTCGCGGATCGGTGGCGTCACCGACGCTGCGGATTGATGGGATGACTATCGCAGGGGCGTGAGCGGAGCGGCGCGTGACCGTCGAAATGCAATCCGTTGCCTTCGATCCGGCAGATGCAAAGGCAGCGCTGACACAGCTTCCGGCAAGTTCAGCGGTATTTGCTCTCTACGGAGCCGAAGCGAAGGACGAGCCCTATGTCGGTCGCACGCCGAATCTACGGGGCCGATTGGAGCGGCTTCTTCAGCCCTCGGCGAAGCATCCGCGACGGCTGCAACTAGCGGGACGAGTTCGCCGGATTGAGTACCGCCTGACCGGATCGGATTTCGAGTCATTGCTCACGCAATTTCAGCTCCTGGAGCAGGTCTTCGGCTCGCGGGCACTGGAACGAATGCATCTGCGTGCGCCGGCGTTTGTGCGGTTTCTGGGAAGCAATCCGTATCCGCGCATCGTGGTGACTCACAAACCCAGCCAGCGCGAGGCCGATTGGGCATACGGGCCGTTTTCCTCGCGGGCGGCGGCAGAGCGTTTTGTCGAGGAGATGCTGAAGCTCTTCCTTCTGCGGCGGTGCACGGACGATCTGAATCCTGATCCGAGCCACCCCGGTTGCGTCTACTCCGAGATGAAGATGTGCCTTGCTCCCTGCTACAAGGGCTGCACAGACGAGCGCTATGCCGAGGAGTCCGCCGTGGTTCAGGATTTCCTGAAGACGCGAGGAGACAGCCGACTGGTTGTGCTGCGCGGCGAGCGCGATGCGGCGTCTGAAGGCCTGGCCTTTGAGGAAGCTGCGGCGCTGCACGCACAGGTTCAAAAAGTGGAGGCTGTTCGATCGCTGGCTCCGGAACTGGTGCAGCCAATGAGCAAGCTGAGGGCCGTCATCCTTCAAGCTTCCGCAAATCCGGACGAAGTGGCCGTGTTTTTGTATGACGGCGGAAGACTGCGCGGACCTGCCGCGTTCTCTACGATCGGCATGCGAATTCAGAATGAGCAATCAGGATCGAGTTCGCTATTTGCGCAGCCGATGGCGCTGGAACCGGTGCCGGAAGATCAGGGAGCAGGGATTAGGGAACAGGGATCAGGAAGCGAGGGAATCGGGACCACGGCCCAAGGAATACAGAGCTCGTCAGAACCCGAGGCAGGCATTTCTGGACGGGGTTCAACCGCGTCGAGGGTTCCGCGGACGATGCTTGAGGCGCGCATGGAGGACGTGCTTCACGAGTTGATGAAGCCAATGGATGCGCCGAATGCAGTTCTGCGACAGGGGTATCTAGCGCTGTTGAAGCGCTGGTACTACCGGCCGGAGGTGAAGCGCGAAGGCGAGGTTATTTTTCCCGAGGCGGAGGGACACTGGCCGGTCAAATCCCTTCTGCGCGGCGCTGGGCGGATCGCAGGGAAGAGGATGGCGAACGCAAAGCCACAGTGAGAGGATGGCGGCGACACTATGCCGGCGAAGGAAAGTATTCGGCAGATGCTTGTGCCGGGCCACCGGATGGACGCGGGGCGTGTCTGGGAGGTTGTTGAGCTGATCGATGGCCGGCGCGCAAAACTGGCCCAGGTGGTTGCATGCCTTTGGGACGACGATCCAGCCATAGCGAATCGCGCCGCGGACGCTCTGGAGCGCGTGACACGCGATCGGCCAGCCTTGGCCCAGCGCTGGAAAGACGAACTGCTGGGACTGATCGCAGAAGCAACGGAGAAGAAACTACGCTGGAATCTTGCCCTGGTGATCCCACGGCTGCGACTCACGGTGATGGAGTGCCGGAGAGTCGCCGTTGTACTTCACTCCTATCTGGAGGACCCGAGTTCCATCGTGAAGACGTCAGCTCTGCACGGGATGGCGGACCTGACGCGACAGGACCCTGAGTCGGTGCCCGATGTGCTCGACCTGCTCCGGGTGGCGGGGCGCTCGGGAACTCCGGCAATGCGCGCGCGAAGCCGGATACTGCTGAAACACCTGGAACGCAGCGGGCAGAAGCGGCAAAACCGCAGTTCCATACACATGTTCGACTGATACACTGGCCCGGGGAGAGAGGCATCAGAAAGCAGATGGTTGAGCTGCTTCCATCCATACTGTCGGCGGACTTTGCGCGACTGGCGGACGAAATTGCCGCAGCAGAGCGCGGCGGCGGAACCGTGATCCATGTCGACGTCATGGATGGGCATTTCGTTCCCAACATCACGATTGGACCGCCGGTGGTCGCCAGCCTGCGGAAGGCGACAAAGTTGCCGCTCGATTGCCACCTGATGATCGAGAATCCCGACGAGTTTATTCCAGCCTTTGCGGCGGCCGGGGCGAGCTGGGTGAGCGTGCACTACGAGGCTTGCCGGCACCTGCACCGCTCCTTGATGCATATTGCGGACCACGGGATGAAGCCGGGGGTCGTGCTGAATCCGGCGACGCGGGTGGAGCTGATCCGCGACATTCTGCCGATGGTGCATCACGTACTTATCATGAGCGTGAATCCGGGATTCGGAGGGCAGAGCTTTATTCCCTTCTCTCTCGACAAGATCCGGCGGCTGGTGGAGTTGCGCACCGAGCTGGGGCTGGCATTTAGAATCGAAGTTGACGGCGGCGTGGCTCACGAGACGATAGCCCAGGTCGTCCAAGCTGGTGCGGAGCTGCTGGTTGCCGGGAATGCGGTTTTTGGCGCCGGGCAGGCCGAACGCGACGCCCGCGCCCTGCTGGCTGCAGCCCGCGAGGCCGCAGGTGAGCAGGTTCTTCAGAATTCGTAGACCGCGGCAGCTTTCCCCCTGTCGCAATTGAGGTGGTATGGACCGGTTGTCGAGAAGTTTTGCTGCGTTGGCGCTGGCATCGCTGGTGCTGTCCGGGGTTACGGCCCAGGCGAAAGATAAGCAACCCAAGCAGAAGAAAAATCAGGATTTGAGCGCTAATCCGCTGGCCAACGTGAATTCGAAGCAGCCGGACAAGGAGCTCTTTGACAAGGCCATGGTGGCCATGAAAAAGGGCAAATACGACGTGGCGCGCCTCGATCTGCAGACCATGCTGAACACCTATCCAGACTCCGAATATCGGATGCGCGCCAAGCTCGCGGTGGGCGACAGCTGGTTCAAGGAAGGCGGCACTGCAGCCCTCACCCAGGCCGAAGCCGAATATAAGGACTTCATCACGTTTTTCCCCAACGCTCCGGAAGCCGCCGAGGCGCAGATGAAGGTGGGCGACATCTACTACCAGCAGATGGAGAAGCCCGACCGCGATTTCAGAAATGCGGAAGACGCAGAACGCGAGTACCGGAACATGATCAACATGTTTCCCGATTCTCCGCTGATTCCGCGCGCCAAGCAGAGACTGCGCGATGTACAAGAAGTTCTCGCCGAGCGCGAGACGCAGGTTGGCCTCTACTACCTGGCCAAGGAGAATTATTCGGCCTCGGTGGCGCGTCTGCAAACGGTTGCGGATACGTATCCGCTCTATTCGAAGAGCGACCTGGCGCTGATCTCGATTGGCGATGCCTATTCTGGCCAGGCGCATGCCATCGCAATCGCACCGGGCCTGAACGGTGCGGTACGGGAGCGGTTGCACACGCTATTCCAGGACAAGGCCGCCGCCGCCTACTCGAAGGTGATTACGCGTTATCCAATGGCTCCGCACGTCGAGGATGCGCGTGACCGTCTGGTTGCGATGAATCGGCCGGTGCCGGAACCAAGCGATGCCGCGGTTGCCGAGAGCAACGCCGAGGTGATGAGCCAGAGGCCAATCCACTTTACGGACAACATTCTCGGACTCATCAAGCGCGGTCCAACTGTAGTGGAAGCGGCACACGTGGGCGAGCCTTCTCTCGAGGATCCCAAGCGGACTCTCGCGACCGAGGTCAACAAGCAGAACGCCCAGATCTTTAACGAGGCGGTCAACGCGGGGAGGGCTACTGAGCCATCCGTCGCCACACCTACGGGGCCGAACGAGCCTCCACGGAGCGACCAGCCGTCCACGGCACCACTTCAGCTTTCGGCTCCGGCCGGCGGAACCGGGGTGGGTGTATCGATTGTGAACGCCCCGAGCGGCGATGCTTCTGCAACGCCGAGCACCGGCACGGCGGCTCCGGCGGCCACCGGCAACGGAGCTCCCCTGGTGAAAGGGGTTGGGCCGACCGACACGTCTCTGCCACCTGTGGACAAGCCGACAGAAGCACCTGTCCAGGCGAACGACATTCGACAAGGCACAGGCCAGCAGTCCACCGCGACAGACGCCAGCCAGAAGAAGTCCAAGGCCAACCTCGACGAGGAATCCTCGAGCAAGAAGAAAAAGAAGAAGGGCTTGGGCAAGCTCAACCCGTTCTAGAAACAGGGAACGAGGGCAAGGCCGCATCCATCCGGGGTGCGGCCTTTTTCTGTCTGCGCGCACAGCAAGCGCCAGGGCTGAATGCGGGATTGCTCAATCTGCTAGAGTGAAGAGTAGTCCCCTTTTGCCTGAAATCCTTGTCTCATCTGGGTTTCGGAGCACATACCCTGGGGGCCGAAAACCCCCATGCCTCACGACCTGCCCAAAGCGTACGACCCGACAGCCATTGAAGATCACTGGGCCGAGTACTGGGTGCGCGAAAAGCTCTTTGCGCAACCGACACCGCCGCACCCAATGATGGAGACCCTGGAAGCGGGTGGATACCCGAAGTCTTTCACCATTCTGCTGCCTCCACCCAACGTGACCGGACGCCTCCACATGGGGCACATGCTCAACCAGACGGAGATGGACATTCTGACCCGCTGGCATCGCATGAAAGGGGAGCGCGCGCTTTGGCTTCCCGGAACCGATCATGCCGGGATCGCCACGCAGATGATGGTGGAGCGCCAACTGACCGCGGAGGGCAAGAAGCGAATTGATCTGGGCCGCGAGGCCTTCGTCGAGCGGGTGTGGGAGTGGAAGCGCCACTACGGTGGAGCGATCCTGGACCAGATGAAGCGGCTGGGCGCTTCGGTCGACTGGGACCGAGAATATTTCACGATGGATGAGCGGCTGTCAGTCGCCGTTCGCGAAGCATTTGTAAAACTCTACGAACAGGGGCTGATCTATCGGGGCGCGTACATCGTGAACTGGTGCCCGCGCTGCCAGACAGCTATCAGCGACCTTGAAGTGGTCTACGACGAGCACAAGGGTCACCTGTGGGAGATTCGCTACCCGGTAGTGGGCGACGATGGCAAAGATACAGGCGAATTCCTGACCGTTGCAACGACACGGCCGGAAACGATGCTGGGGGACGTTGCTGTCGCCATTCACCCGGAAGACGAGCGCTATACACACCTGCACGGGAAGAAATTGCGCCTGCCGCTGATGAATCGCGAGATCCCGATCGTCACCGACGAGTGGGTGAGCCGCGACTTCGGCACGGGCGCCGTAAAGGTAACGCCTGCGCACGACCCCAACGACTTTGCGCTGGGTCAGCGGCACAATCTGCCCTCCATCAACGTGATGGACGATACGGCCCACATCAACCAGGATGGCGGCAAGTATGCGGGCCTGGAACGATTCATCGCGCGAAAGCACGTGGTGGCAGATCTCGAAGAACAGGGCTTGCTGGCGGGAATCAAGGACCACACGCACAATGTCGGCCACTGCGACCGCTGCAAAATTGTCGTAGAGCCGCGGCTCTCGCTGCAGTGGTTCGTGAAGATCCAGCCCCTGGCCGACAAGGCAATTGCGGCTGTCAAAGAGGGCCACATCAAGTTCACGCCGGAGATGTACGCGAAGACCTACCTGAACTGGATGGAGAACATCCACGACTGGTGTATTTCGCGACAGCTCTGGTGGGGACACCGGATTCCTGCGTGGCATTGTGCGGTTTGCCATAAAACGACGGTGGATCGCACCGATCCGGCGAAGTGTTCCCATTGCGGCTCGGAGAAGATAGAACAGTCGACGGACGTTCTCGACACATGGTTCTCGTCGGGTCTCCTGCCGGTCTCGGTGTTTGGATGGCCGAATGTCACGGCGGAGAATCGTGCGGATTTCGACGCGTTCTATCCGACGACGGTGCTGGTGACCGGCTTCGACATTCTATTTTTCTGGGTAGCCCGCATGATCATGATGGGCTGCTGGTTCTCGCTGGATGTTCCGATGGCTGACGGGAGCCCGCGTTCGCTTGCGGATTCGGTTCCCTTCCGCGAGGTTTACATCCACGCGCTGGTGCGCGACGCCAACCGCGAGAAGATGTCGAAAACCAAGGGCAATGTCATCGACCCGATCGAGATTGTGAAGCAGTACGGCACGGATGCGGTGCGCTTTACGCTGGCTTCGATGGCTTCGCCGGGCACGGACATCGCCTTCAATGTTGCGCGCACCGAAGGCTATCGGGCGTTTGCCAACAAGATCTGGAACGCGGCGCGCTTCCTGTTTATGAACATCGATCGCGCTGCCGAGGCGGGCATCACTGTCGATACGGCTGCGCTCGGCTCGATGCCGGAGGCAGAAGTCGACGCACCGCTCGAAACGCGCTGGATCGTTGCCGAATTGCGGGTGACCGCCGAAAAGGTGAACCAGGCGCTCGCGAACTACCGCTTCGATGACGGGGCGAACGCGATCTATCAATTTTTCTGGGGAAGTTTCTGCGACTGGTATCTCGAGATCGTCAAGTTGAGCCTTGATTTCGGCGATCATGCCGATAAAGTTCGCGCGAAATCCGCGTTGAGTACGCTGGTGGGGGTGTTCGAGGCTTCACTTCGCCTGCTGTCACCTTTCATGCCATTTCTAACCGAAGAAGTGTGGCACGCAGTTTACGACGGGAATCCGCCGGCGAAGTCCATTGCGCTGACAAGGTACCCGCAAGCCAGTATCGCGACCGTGGACACTGCCGCGCAGGACCAGATGACGTTGCTGCAAAGCGTCATCGTCGAGGTTCGTGCTTTACGCAAAGAGATTGGCGTTGAAGAAAAGGCCGCCGTCCCGATAGAAGTCCGCACGGAAGCCCAATGGAAGCCGGTGATCAGCGGAAATCTGCCGATCATTGAGCGTCTTGGCCGCGTAACGGAAATCCTTTTCGTCGATCAGATCTCGGCTGGGCTCGCCAAGCACTCCACATCGCATTTCGACGTGGCCGTCGTCTACGAACGAAAGATCGATGTTGCCGCCGAATGCGAAAAACTTTCGAAGGAGATTGCAAAGCAGGAGAAGATCGTCGCAAATGCCGACCGGCAGTTGAACAATCCCGGCTTCACGGCCAAAGCTCCGGCACACATCGTCGAAGGCCTGAAGAAGCAGCGCGACGACGCACAGCAATTGCTCGACAAGCTGCGGCGCGACCGCGATTCCCTGGGCTGCTGAGTGGACCGGACGAATGCCCTGCGTATGCAGTTCGTGCCTGCTCCATGCCCGCACGCTGGGCGCTGCGCAATCGCTTACCACCAAAGCGGCGATTCATAAGGCGTATCGCGCAGCGGCGAAGCTCTGGCATCCTGACCGCTTCGAAAATAACCAGGGGAAGCGCCTGGAGGCGGAAGAGCGGTTCAAGCGGATTCATCTTGCCTATACGGAGCTTTGCGAGCACCATGAGCATCCCGTACGAACCGCGAGGGAGCCAGAATTTTCCGGTCCCGTTCAGCGCCGCCGAATTCCAACCATCTTCTTCGGCGACGGAAACTCGGGCTGTTTTGCAGCGCCGAACTTCCCGGCCGAGGTACGGAGATGGATTGAAGCCACCAGGCTGGACAACACCGAGAAACCGGTGGGATTCGTCGGCATCTTTCATGGAGGCTTGCGGTACATTCTTTTAACGGACCACAAGATGTACATCCGGGAAGCAACGGACATACTGCACGTAATCTGGTACTCCGATCTTGGCGCGATGACACTGGCCGACCTGCGCGCCGAAAAGGAGCCGGGAGCGTGGCAAAAACTTGCCGAGGTGATTTCGGGACGGGCCCAGCACTATGCGCTGCGGATCGCGCAGGTGAACGGCAATCCCTTTTGTGAACTGGTAGAGCAGCCAGATGACAGGATCAAGAAAGTTATTTATAACTTTCTTCGGCAAATGAAGTCTGAAACGCAATCCTGAGTCATCGAAAGAAGAACGCATGGACTGGAAGAGCCACCGCATCGAGGCAGTGCTGGAGCAGGCCCTGATTGAAGATCAGGCCGTCAGCGATGCCACAACCACAGTAACCATCGATCCGGGCCTGCGGGCCTCGGCTTCGATCATTGCACGGCAGGAGCTGGTGGTGGCAGGGCTGGGAGCGGTTCCGCGTTTCCTTGAAATTTTCGCCCGTTTGGATTCGCGGCCGGAGACGCACACGCGATACGAGGTGATCAGCCATCCGGAGATTTTTGACGGCGTGCGCGTCCACAAGGGCCAAGTGCTGGCCGTTATTCGGCACAACGCGCGCGTGCTCCTCAGTTGCGAGCGGGTGATCCTGAACCTGATGCAGCATCTTAGCGGAATCGCTACGCTGACCAGGCAGTACGTCGATGCGATCCAGGGAACGAAAGCGCATATTCTCGACACGCGAAAGACCGTACCCGGCCTGAGGGCACTTGAAAAGTATGCGGTTCTTTGCGGCGGGGGAACCAACCACCGGCTCGACCTCGCTTCCGGAATTCTAATCAAGAACAATCACATCTCTCTTGGCGGAGGACTGCGCACCGCACTGTCGAATGCCCTGGCGAAACGTAAGCCCGGCAACCGCGTGCAGGTGGAGGTACGCACGCAGAAGGAACTTGAGGAGGCGCTCGAGGGCGGAGCAGAAGCGATCCTGCTGGATAATATGACGCCCGCACAGATTAAGGGGGCGGTGGAGCGCATTCGCAAAGAGGAGCGCTGGATTCCGATCGAAGCGTCGGGCGGCATCGTGTTAGACAACGTTCGCGCGTACGCCGAGGCCGGAGCGGACTTCATCAGCGTGGGAGCGCTGACGCACTCGGCCAAAGCGGCCGATATCTCGATGAGCATCGCGGCGGAGCCGGCATAGGCGTGTACGACCTTTCTGCACTGGACGCGGCACTGGCCGGAACGATTTTCGCCGGCAAGCTTCATTTTTCCGCGACTACGGGATCCACAAATACCGACGCCTTGACCTCAGGGCGTGAGGGGGCGCCGCACGGGTCTGTTTTCTTCAGCGACGAGCAGACAGCCGGGCGCGGACGTGGCGACCACAAATGGCAATCGCACGCGGGCGAGGGGTTGTATGCCAGCGTGTTGCTGCGCCCTCACATGGTGGTGGAGGATCTGCCCTTTGTGCCCCTGCTGGCTGGAATCGCGGCGGCCAAGGCCGTTTTCAAGAGCGCAGGTCTCAGCGTCGACCTTCGATGGCCGAATGACCTGCTCATCGGGGAGCGGAAATGCGGCGGCATTCTCGTTGAATCGAAGACCGAGCGAGGGCAGCTTGCATATGTCGTAATCGGAATTGGAATCAACGTTCATCAGGGCGGGTTCGATCCGGATTTGTCTACGCCTGCGACGTCGCTCGACCTCGAAGCGAGGCGCGAAATCAGCCGCCAGGCGCTACTGATTGCCCTGCTAGAATCGCTGCAGGATGAAACGTCCACGCTTCATGACCGCGCCGTTTTAAGAGCCGTTCCAGCCCAGGTTGCGCAGATGTCGACGTGGCTTTGGAACCGCCGGGTCGAAGTTCACGGCCCCCAGGCGTGCGTGGGTATGACGCGGGGGCTAGATGCCAATGGGTTCCTGCTGGTTCAGACCGGCGAAGGCATTGTGACCGTGCAGACGGGCGGGATCCGCGACGCTAGCGCGGATTGAAGGAAGAAGATGCTGCTGGCAGTTGATGTCGGAAATACCAACACGGTGCTTGGGTTATACCGTCTCGACGAGGAAGCGGGGCTTCCGCCGAAAGGCGCTGCCATTGCCGCAAAGGACAGGTTCGACCTCACGGCGCATTGGCGCATCACCACCCATCGCACGCAAACCGTCGACGAATACGGCGTGTTTTTTGTGAAGTTGTTCGAGATGCATGGACTGTCGCCGAGCCAGGTCACAAACATCATCATCTCTTCTGTGGTGCCGCCCCTGGACTCAACGCTGCGACAGGTGTGCGAGACCTACTTTCACCTGGAACCCTTGTTTGTAGAGCCGGGCATCAAGACGGGAATGCCGGTACTGGTCGACAATCCGACAGAACTTGGCGCCGATCGGCTGGCCGATTGCGTCGCCGCTATCGAGCGCTACGGCGGCCCATGCATCGTGGTGGATTTTGGGACGGCAACCAAGTTCGAAGTGATTTCAGAGAAGGGCGAATACCTTGGAGGTGCAATCGCTCCCGGGTTGGGACTGAGCGCCGAGGCCCTGTTTTCACGAGCCGCACGACTAAGCAGAGTGGATATCAAGCGGCCGGCAAAGGTCATCGGCACCAACACCGTCGGCCACTTACAAAGCGGTCTCTACTACGGCTACATTGGCCTCGTCGACGGTGTGCTGGAGCGCATCTTTGCTGAACTGGGACAGAAGCCACGCGTGATTGCCACGGGCGGACTAGCGCGCATGGTCGCCGCCGACTCGCACTACATCAGCGAAATTGACGATCTGCTGACGCTCGACGGCCTTCGCATCCTCTTTGAACGAAACCGCAATGCGCGGCCTCGCGGTCGCGCGCACTGATCCTGACTTGCGAAACTACTTCAATTACTTCACCGAGATCGAGGAACGCTTTCAGCAGCGGCGCGGGGCGATTCTGCTGCTATCGACGCTTGACTGGGCGCTGATTGAAACGTGGCACGATGCAGGTATTCCGCTGGAAGCCGCTCTGCGCGGCATCGACACTGCATTCGACAAGTACGAATCGCGCCAGAAGCGCGGCAGGATGCGCCGCGTGAATGGGCTTGCATGGTGCTCACAGGCGGTTATGGAAGCAGCCGAGGAGTTGCGCGAGGCGAGCGCCGGGACCGCAACAGCATCCACAACTCAGGATGAAAGCGGCTTCGAACATGAGCGCGTCGCCTTGCATGTTGAGGGGGCTGCAATTGCGCTGGAGGCATCCACGATCGCTCACGAAGCATGCGCTGCCACCGCCGCAAGGCTCCGGGAACTCGCCACCGAGGCGCGCTCGGCGAAACCAGGCACTACGGCTGCGCGTGAGATGGAGGCTTTCGAACGCGTGCTGACAGTCCTCGAAGAAAAGCTCTACGCTGCGCTGACTGCTGCTGCGCCGGAAGAACTTCTGGTTGCTCTCAAGGAGCATGCTGCGCGAGAGCTGGCACCCTATCGCAGCCGCATGGGCGCCGTGCAATTGCGCCAGGTGGAGCACCAGTTCGTGCAGAAGCAGTTGCTCGTGCACTACAGCCTTCCCCGCCTGAGCCTCTTCTACATGAGCCAGCAATGAGAAGAGCGAAGCCGCAAAAACGCCAGGATCAGCCAGCCAGGAGCGTCCTGGTGCAGATTGAGAAGCCGATCTACGGCGGATCGTTCCTCGCACGCGCGAATGGCAAGGCGACCTTCGTTCCGCTCACCCTTCCCGGCGAAGACTTGAGAGTGCGGATCACGGAAGACAAGCGCAGCTACGCGACCGCTGAGCCAGAGGCGATTGTTAAATCCGCGGCCAACCGCATCGCTCCGCAATGCCCTCACTTCGGCGCTTGCGGCGGGTGCAATTATCAGCATGCCGATTACGAGACCCAGCTTGTATGGAAGGGGGAGATATTGCGCGAGACACTGGAACGCAGCGGCGTGCCCGCGCCCGAAGGTATCCAGATTCTCGCGCGGAGATCCATGGCATTATCGAAATCGCATCCGGCTCGCGTTTGATCGAGAGGGGCGCGTGGGATATCGAGGCCGTCGTTCCCACGAGATTGTTCCCGTTCGTGAGTGCCCGATCGCCGCGCCATTGCTGCTGCGGGCTGCGCTGGCAGCTGGGGAGATCCTGCGCGATTCGAAATTAGCGATCAAGCCCACGGAGATTTCGCTTTTCTGCAGCGCAGACGAAGCGCAACTACTGGCAAGCATCTTTGTACAAAACTCTGCGAAGCACGATTTCGAACAATTCGCCGATGCGTGGACTGAAGCAATTCCGGCGGTCGCCGGCATCGAACTGGTGGAGGAAGGCCGCAGCGGATTCGAGTTCCAGACAATTGGCTCGGCGGGGCAACTCATCGATCACCTACCGCGCCGGAGGGATCGACTATCGAGTTGATCACGGTTCGTTCTTTCAGGTGAACCGCTGGCTCATTGACGAGTTTGTTCAGTGCGTGGTCGCGTCCCGGCAAGGAGCGCTTGCGTGGGACTTATTTGCGGGAGTGGGCCTGTTTTCGCGTGGGCTTGTGGAACGTTTCGCGGAAGTGATCGCTGTCGAGTCCTCTGGTCATGCGACGCCAGCCCTGGCCGCAAATCTTGCGGGAACCTCGGGGAAGATCATCGATTCCGATACTCTCTCGTTTCTCAGATCCCATCGGCAGGCCACCAGACCCGATCTGATTGTGGTTGACCCGCCGCGCGCGGGACTCGGCCCTGATACGACCGCTCTTCTCAGCGAGATCGCAGCGCCGAGCATGGTCTACGTGTCGTGCGATCCCGCGACGCTGGCCCGCGATCTTCGCGCACTTCTGAATTCCGGGTATTTCCTTGCCTCCGTTACGCTTGCCGATCTGTTTCCCCAGACCTTTCATCTTGAGACAGTGGTCGAATTGCATCGATCCTGTTAACCTTGCGCCCATAGATAATTTCTAGATCTGGGCCTGATGAAAGCCAAACAGAACCACCACGGGCCAGCTACGCTTGGACACGACTTAAACTCCGCGGTTGGAGTCCCGCTCTTCCACGCTGCGTGGCTATTCGCTCTTGGTGTCGTGATTGCGCATTACGTCTGGCTGCGTCCCTCCTATCTCCTGATTGCTCTCGCCCCGGTCGCGGTCTTGTGCGGCCTATGCGCGTTTCGCGCTCAACGCATTGCCTGGATGCCGCTGGCAGTGTTCTGGTGCTTGCTGGGCGGGTGGTGCGCGGAGATGCAGCCACAGCCCGCTCCGGAACCCGGTGTCGCCGCACTGTCTGACGGCCTGATGCGCGCGGCGGAGGGAACCGTCACCAATGCCGGCCTAGTGCGGAGCGAAGCCGGAGAGGATTCCGGTGAGAACACAGTAACAGGGCCATCGCAGCGCCTCGATATTCAGCTTGAGAATGTCGAGTTTGTTTCGGACGACGAAGACGCGCAGAAGCCGCTGAGTGGAGGCGTACGGCTAACGGTTCGATGGCCTGCCGGGAGCGAGGCGCCCACGGGATTTCATTGCGGCGATCGAATTCGCGCGGATGCTCGCTTGATGTTGCCGGATATCTATCGCGATCCAGGAGTTTGGAATCGCAGGGATTATCTACTCGACCAGGGCATCACCTCCGTTGCGAGCCTCAAAGCAGATCGGGTTCAACTCCTCGGCTCATCCGGCGAACGGAAGTTTTGCCTGCCGCATGGCTGAATGGCAGCACCGCGCGAGCGCGAAGCTGATGGCTCTTCCCGCATCGATGGATCGCCTGCCGCCGGCTGTGCGCCTGAGCCGTGACGACGCCATCATGCTTTCTGCGATCGTTACAGGAGACCGCACGTACCTCAATCACTCACTCCGTGCCGGATTCGAACGTACCGGCTCTTTCCATATGCTTGTCGTCTCGGGTCTTCACCTGGGAATTGTGGCAGCCTGCGTTTTCTGGATCACTCGCGGGCTTCGCATCCCGCAACTCCCATCGACTGCCATCACAATCTCAGCCTCAATCGCGTACGCTCTGTTCACAGGCTTCGCGACTCCGGTGCAGCGGTCGCTGTGGATGGTTTCGCTGTATCTTCTGGGAAGACTCCTCTACCGGCAGCGAAACGCGCTCAATACCATCGGATTCGCATCACTTTGCCTGATCGCGGCGAGTCCGCGGAGCCTTTTCGACTCAAGCCTGCAGATGACCGTGCTGGCGGTCGTGTCGATCGGCGGCATCGCGATCCCGCTGCTTGAAAAAACGATTCATCCTTATCTGGCTGCGACCCGCGAGTTGAGGCTGGTCGCTCTCGATGTCAAGCTTCTCCCGTTCGAAGCGCAATTCCGCGTGACGCTTCGGATGTTTGCCTTCGCTTTGAGCAAGGCGGTGAGTAAATGGGTGGGATGGAACGTGTTTCCCTGGATCGTGCGCGTGCTGCTTCGTTGCGTTGAGGCCCTTGTTGTGTCGTGCATCGTTGAGTTAGCGATGGCTCTGCCCATGGCGGCGTACTTCCATCGCATTACGGTGTTCGCGCTCCCGGTGAACATGTTCATTTTGCCGCTGCTTGTCGTTCTGGTTCCCAGCGCGCTGATTACGCTGCTGGCGGCGGCGGCATCTCCGGCAATCGCCGCAGTGCCGGCAATGATCACGGCAGTATTGCTGCACATCGGAATCGGGTTAGTGCATCTCTTCGCCTCGATCAAGACGGGGGATTTGCGAATACCCGGGCCGCTGCCTTTGCAGGCCGCTGCATTCTGCCTCTTCCTCAGCATCGCCATCCTGCTGGCTCACGTTGGGAACCGGAAAGAACTGCACTGGGCACGCCGCCTTGCCTGGGTCTCGGTGTTCGCGGCGGCAATCTTCGTCGTGCTCCCTCGCCCGATGGACCATCCGCACGATGCGCTGCTGGTGCAGGCAATCGACGTCGGGCAGGGAGATTCGCTCCTGCTGATCACACCGAGCGGGAAGACCATGCTGGTCGATGGCGGAGGTTTCGGCGGAGACCCGCATCAGCCTCCGCCGGATTTCGACATCGGGGAAGAGGTGGTATCACCCGTGCTGTGGTCTCGGGGATTCGTCATCTCGACACCGTAGCGCTAAGCCATGCGCACGCAGACCACATGGGAGGACTATCCGCGGTGTTGCGGAACTTCAGGCCAGATGAGCTCTGGATCGGGAACAATCCGCCGGGCGCCGCCTACGATGCGTTCCTCGCCGAAGCCCAGGATCTTCGTATTCAGACGAAGGCGCTGCGAGCTGGAGACACCAGGATGTTCGGCGAAACAGATGTTCACGTCCTGGCACCTCTGCCCGACTACGAGCCCGGCGACGAACCTTCCAACAATGATTCGCTGGTGCTGCACGTGGCATACCGAGACACGTCGGTTCTGCTCGAAGGCGATGCAGAGTCACCGATTGAAACGCGCATGCTCACCGAGCAGGGGCTTGAGAGTACAGTGCTCAAGATCGGCCACCATGGCAGCGTCACCTCCACAAAGCCCGATTTTCTTGCCCGCGTGGCCCCGCGATGGGCAATCATCTCCTGCGGGCTACACAACCACTATGGACATCCGAGAGAAGAGGTGCTGGCTGATTTGCAGGCATCTCACGTGCGCACTCTTTCAACCGATATCAACGGCACCACCTGTTTCGCGTTGGACGGAAAGAGTGTCAAGGCCGAGGCATTCTGCGGCATGCCGGTCAAATAGGGGCTCGCACCATTTCGTTCTACCGGAGGGACGGCAGGTTGCCCGGAGCCATCAAAACCTGAAGCGTGCTCCAAACTGGAGCTGTCTCTCGCGATAGAAGTTTGTCGCATTGATGTTGAGCGGCTTGCCAAATTCGGTCTGGCCGCTTTTGAGACCCGTAAGAAAGTCGAGCCTGGGAAGACCGCCATTCACGGTGCCTGACTCAATCGAATATCCCACTGTTTCGAGCTCAGTGACATTCTGGTGGTTGAAGAGATTGAAACTTTCCGCTATCAATTCGAGCTGTCGCATCTGGCCAAGGTTGAACTGTTTGGCGAGACGCAGATCCGCTTTCCATGTTGCCGGATAGCGATAGGTGTTGCGGCCGATACCGTAAATCCGATTGTCACCGCCATAGCCGTTCATGTTTGTGCTCAGGCCCACAATCGCTGTTCCATTCAAGTCGAATTCTTTTGCCAAAGAGCCGGCAGTGCGCATGGTGTAGGGCAAACCGCTGTAGAAATGGCCCACCCCGCTCAGCATCCATCCATTCGCTATGTGCCCCGCGAAATCGCTCAGTCTCCATCGCGGCTGCAGGATCACGGTAGTCGCGAGGGAATGGCGAACGTCGAGGTTGCTGATTCCGTACTCCTGGCGAAAATCGATGGGATCGAGGACGCTGGGCGCGCCGAGCTGGGTAGTCTCATCGGGATTCCAATCCATCGCGTGGGAATAGGTGTAGCGGGCTCGCAGCGACATGGTGCGTGCATTGCGCGACAGACGGAAAACCAGGGCTTCGTAGGTTGAGTTGGCCCTGCTGAAGATTTCGCTGACCTGCTGGTAGTTCGGATTGAGCCGTCCCGCAGATCCGGTTTCCGTAGACGCCGAAGGCCACGACGCGAAGAATGGAACCGTTATCTGGGAAGACTTAATCGGGCCAGAACCGTTGCCGTCGACCACCGCGTAAGTGATGGTTTTCGGATTTGCGGCAGGATCGATGTTCGCGTCGAAGGTAACCGGGAGCTTCCGCCCAAGGCTGCCGATCGCGGCGGCTTCCAGCTGGATATGTCCTGGCAACGCCTCCTCAAGGGCCAGCTCCGCCTGTTGCACGTTGCCATTCCGGAACCGTGGGCCGAATTCGATGGCACCCGGTTTGACGACGCTGGCAGGCCTTCCCGCCAGCACGTACGGAAAGGGCGGGGCTCCGCCGCCGTGCAGATTGTCAGTCGGCCGCATGAAGAAGTTGAGATCGCCTTTGATAGAACCCGTCTGGGTGAGCGACGTCTCGATGATGGAGTTTCGGGTTCGGCTGAAGTACATTCCATAGCCAAGCCGCACGACCGGCCAACGGCTCTCGCCGGTTCCCCAGGCAAACCCCACGCGGGGGCCCCACTGACTGCCCAGTGCGGGCGCGTGCTGGGTGAGCGGAAGATCGGCATTATCGAGCGTCGAGATCGGCGGCGGAGCCTGTTCCAATTCCCAACGCATCGCGAGGGAAAGTGTGGTTTTCTTGTTTGCCTGCCACTGCGCGGTCGTGTATGCGGCCCAGTCGTTCGTGCTGAGCCACCACTGTGAGGGTCCGATCGTCTGCGAGTAGTAGGAGTAACACGGAAGATAGCCGAGGCCGTGCAACTGACCGGAGACATCTCGCCAGGCCTTGCCCCGCTGATCGCAGTTGTGCTGATCCATGGGATTCAGCTGGCCATTGATTCCGAAGGAGGAATAGGCGAGCGCATCCGAAGCAAAATCTTCGATGGTGGAGTAGTAATAAGTTCCCGTTTGATTGCGCAACCGGGTGGTGGCGTCATTGTCATGCCTGAGTTCCGCGCCGGAGTTCAGCATCAATCTGCCACGAACCCAACTGAGCTGTTCACCGGCGGAATAGAGATGCTCGTCAGGATAACTGCCGCGGCCGAAACGAGCTGGATTTCCAATCGTAAATCCGTAGCGGGAATCCACAACGATCTGGGGCAGTTGCCCCCAGGCGCTAATGTTGAATGACTGTTCGAAAGCGGATGGCGTGTCGGGCAAATTGCTCCGCACCTTACTGCCGATGGAACCCTGCGTGGCGGCCAGCAGGTTGGGAGTCATAAAGGTATTCCATCTTCCGATGAGCCACCGTTCGGTTGCCCGCGCCGATCCAAAACTATGGTTGCCAAATGCTTCGGAGGCTCGCGTGAAGGCTCCGCCAGGAGAATCAAGACTCGCGCCTGAAGCTTCGAAGGTTAACCGGTGCCGCTCGCCGGTGTTCCAATCGACGCGTCCGAATCCGCTCCATTGCGTGGAGGTCCGGTGTGCGGGCCCGAGGAGGGTCGCCAATGATTCAAGCAGTTTGGAGTATGCAGCCACACCTTCCCCAACGGGATCGGCACTGCTCAACCCCAACTGAGCACTCAGCAATTGCATCTGGTCGTTCCCGGGCTGCGCAAAGAAGTTATCGGGATGCTTCACCGTCGCGACAGCGGGGTTCCGACGCTGGTATCCATCAAGGGCGCCAAACCAGAAGAGATGCGCACGATGAAGGACTCCGCCGATGCCCGCACCCCAGAAAAGCTCCTGATCAAGCGGGGAATAAGGCACCCCCGTAAACGCGGGAACCACGCTACCGGATGCCGGCGCAGTCTCCTGAACCCATTGCGTGAGCGGGTTGCTCGCGCCCCAGATATCGTAGCGGCCGAGGAGAAATGCTTGTCCGTTTAATCGGTCCGTTCCCTGTCGAGTGGCGACATCGATGGGGACTCCGCTGCTGTAGGCCTTCGAAGCCCCGCCGGCAATATCCGCCGATCGCAGTTCGCGGATGGCCGATTCGCTTCCACCGTCCGCTGCCATCGCTTCGACGCCGAACGAACTTGAGGTATTGCTGAATGCGGACTGAAGATTGACACCGTCCAGCGTAATGCTCTGTGGAACGCCAAGGGTTGAAGGAGCCGGCTGATCGCTTTCATCTCTTTCCTGGGGCGGCACTTTGGAAAGGAAGCTCTTCCAATTTCGATCGTTCGAGGGTAACTCCTCGATCTGGGTCGAATCGAGCGTGTGTCGATCGGACTGCTCCGGCGATCGCGGCGATTTGTGCCTTGGGAACCGAGCGGGCTCCGAGAATTGCCGCCGGAATCGTGACGAGATCCACTCCCCCCAATTCTGCGGAAGGTAAGCCAGCTTCTGTTTCGAAAGTCGTCGCTGATAACTCGCCAGGTACAGCATCGATTGCGGCATTCGCAAAGCCGGCCGGCAGAGTTACGGCAGACGGGTCGGGTAAAGACGGTCGAGCCGCGGGTTCTGGCTCTGCGCCGGCTCCATGTTGGGGGAGCGGCACGGCAAAAAGATCTTCCGGCGCAACCGACGCTTCGGAAAGAAGCGCATGTGGCTGCAGGGCAATCGCAACCGAAGCCTGTGCCGGTGACCATTGGGAGGGCGCGACAGACGAACTTCGCTCCGCACTTGTTCGCTGTTCGCGCGATCGATCCATTGCTTCCGGGATGAAGACAGAAGCTGTCTTGAGTTTTTCAGATTCGATCATTGTCTGGACGATCGCCTGATGATTGGGCGAAATGACAATTCCATCGACGTTGCGGATCCCATGGGGTCCAGCGGCCCGCAAGGTGTACTCGCCTGGAGGGAGATGAGCGAAGCTATACCTGCCGCCGCGCGAGGTTATCGCGGTGATCTCAGAGCCTGTCGCCGCGTTCCTGAGCGTTATGGAGACATTTTCGAGAGGGGAAGAGTAGGTATCAGTCAGTCTGCCTGCAAGCGAACCAAAACCGCTTTGTCCCTGGCCGAGGCTCGGCATCACAACTCCTGCAAGGAGCAGGAGCGTGGCACATGCGAAGAGGCCACCCCGAGCCGGCACGGGGAGTCAGGGTCTGGGGAACTTCCAGCTCAATGACGAAGGGCCGCCGGAGGCGCGGAGCTAGCGCGGACTTGAACGTATTGTTTTGGGCTCCGGTTCGAAATTGCGATAGCGGCTTCGTTCGAGTTTGCGCAGCCATCCGACAACCCGCTTGCGGTCGAAAGTCGAGGCAGTCACCACAAAGCCCTATTGGTCACCGAAATGGGAAATTCGCGGCTTCCAGGCCCGAGGCCGGAATTTCCCCAAAGGGCTATAGAATTTTCCTTGCAGTGAAGTCGGGAGCGATTGTAAGGAATTTTGAGGAAAGATCGTGGTGACCGCTGGCACAGTCTGTGATCGAAAACGAGACAGGCGACGATGGGTTTCCGGGTCACCAGATAAGTTCGGTAGACTGAGAGGAAGCGTCATGGGAGTTCCGGCCGGCAGTGGCGTCCTCGGCATCGTCTAAGTTGCTGATTTGGAATTGGTATGTTTATTGATGAAGCGAAAATCCGGGTTAAGGCCGGCGATGGCGGCAACGGGTGCATGGCTTTCCGACGCGAGAAGTTCGTACCCCGCGGCGGGCCTTCCGGGGGCGATGGAGGCCGTGGCGGCGATGTCGTCATGGAATCGTCGCAGCGGCACAACACGCTGATTCATTTCCGCTACAACCCTGAGCACAAGGCGCAGCGGGGCGAGCACGGCATGGGCTCGAACTGCACCGGGCTCGACGGCAAGCCTATTGTTTTGCAAGTACCCGTAGGAACATCGCTTTACGACCAGGAGACGGGAGAGCTGATCCACGATTTCTCCGAGCCTGACGAACGCCTCGTTGTTGCCAAAGGCGGGCGTGGCGGACGCGGCAACCAGCATTTTGCCACCCCCACCCATCAAGCTCCCCGCGAGCACGAGCTGGGCCGTCCCGGGGAAGAGAGGCTCTATCGCCTTGAGTTGAAGCTTTTGGCAGATGTGGGGCTGGTTGGTTACCCGAACGCCGGGAAGTCGACGCTCATCTCAGTCATTTCGGCGGCCAAGCCAAAGATTGCGGACTATCCGTTCACTACTCTCGAACCGAACCTGGGCGTCGTGACGGTGGGGGAAGAGCCGCACCAGCAGTCGTTTGTGGTCGCGGATGTCCCCGGGTTGATCGAAAACGCGCATCTCGGCTCGGGTCTTGGCGTGCAGTTCCTGCGTCACATTGAGCGTACGCGGGTGCTTGCTCATCTCGTCGATGTGTCGGACTCCTCGGGACGTCCTGATCCTGTCGAAGACTTCAAGGTGATCAACAACGAGCTGGCCAGTTTCAACAATGTCGCCGGCGAAAACCCGCTATCGGACAAGCCGATGATCGTGGTTGCTACGAAGATGGACGTTGCGAATCCCGAAAAGCTGAAGAAGCTGACCACTTATGCCAAGCGCAGGAAGCTGGAATTCCATGCGATCTCCGCGGTCACCGGACAGGGTATCGATGAACTCAAGTGGGCCCTGGCCAAGCGTGTGCAACCGGTCGAAGCTGCCCAGAAAGCTCCGCAGGCGCTGACCTCCAAATAGCCGCATTTCCAGGTTCCCTGGAAGCCGAGGGGATACATCTCCCTTTTCCTGCTATGCAGATCCCATTTCTCGCTCTCCTTTGGACACTCCACAGGAAATCGTGATAGTTTCTTTGCAATCTCCAAAGGAGTGCGCTCCAGAGACAGGGTGATGCGATGGACAGACTACGGATGCTTTGGGCACGGGTAAAGGGCCAGGCACTGCAGGAACTCGAGGACGATGGGTTCGACGAGGAGATCCGCGAACATCTTGCCCTGCTCCGGGATCGCTATCAATCGATGGGGATGAACGCGCGGGAGGCGGAAAGGGCGGCACGGAAGCAATTTGGAAACGTAACGCGGCTGAAGGAGCGGCAGAGAGTGCAACGGGGAATTCTCTCACCGGCAGAATGGTGGCGCGATGCGCGGTTCGGGCTGCGGATGCTTGCGAAACGGCCGGCATCGAACGCTGCCGTCGTGGTGGCCCTGGCGCTCGGGATCGGGATGAATACCGCGGTCTTCACATTTGTGAATGGATTGCTATTGCGACCCCCACAGGGTGTGAGCCAGACGCGCAAGATGATCGAGCTCTGGCTCAAATTGCCGAAGAAGACCGGGCCGCAGGGATACTTACCATTTAACTATCCCGACTATACGTACTATCGCGACCACTCGAAATCGCTGGAGGGTCTTCTGGCCTTTGATGGTGATGGAGTGGACGTGATCTGGAATCACGAAGGATCCGGGCAGACTCTGAATGTGGCGGGAGTGTCAGGAAATTTCTTTTCACTGCTGGGAGTGAATGCGGTGATGGGGCGCACGCTTTCTGTGGATGACGACCGCCTCGATCATCCACGGCAGGCGGTGGTGTTGAGCTACGCATGCTGGAAAAACAAGATGGGCGCGGATCCAGGAATCATCGGGCAGACGCTGATGCTGAATGGCGGAGCCTTCACGGTGGCGGGTGTAGCACCGGCAGGATTCACCGGGCTGATGGTGGCGACGGAGCCGGACATGTGGGCGCCGTTGACATTGCAGGAAAAGTTCACTCACGACAAGACTCGACTGACAAGCCGAGATTCCTATTGGCTGATTGTGGCTGGAAAGATGCGAAGTGCGGGCGACAGAAAGAGCGTGCAGACTGAAATGCATCTTCTGGCGAAGCAACTGGGGCTGATGCATCCCGAAGACACGGATGTTCCGGATGCGGAAGTGTACGCAATGACGCTGATGCCGGGCCCGTTCCGCGGATATGTTTTTGCCTTTACGGGTCTAATGATGATTGTGTTTGTGCTGGTGCTGCTGATTGCGTGCACCAACGCGGCGAGTCTGCTGCTGGCGCGTGCGACGGGACGGGCGCGGGAGATGGCGACGCGGGCAGCTCTAGGCGCGGGTCGGGCGAGGCTGGTGAGGCAGATGCTGGTGGAGAGCCTGATGCTGGCTGGTATGGCCGGTGCGGCAGGTGTGGCGATTGCCTGGGCGATGTCCCGGCTGCTGATAGAACTGAAGCCGGGCAATCTCCCGATCACCCTGGAGATCCCGATGGACTGGCGAGTAGTGCTGTTCGCGATTGCGGTGTCGGTGGCCACGGGCGTTGTGTTCGGGCTGGCTCCGGCGTTGCGGGCGAGCGCAGCGGAACCAGCGCGAGTGCTCAGGGAAGAGTCGCAGACTGCCAATCGCAACAAGGCGCGCTTACGAAATTTACTGGTGATAGCGCAGGTGGCGATGTGCGTGGTGCTGCTGGCCGGTGCAAGCCTGTGTGTGCGCAGCCTGATGAACGCAAATGCGATCGATCCGGGATTTGATACGCGGCACATCGCGTTGGCTGATCTCGATCCGGGGAGCCTGGGCTACACGCCGGAAAAAGTAAAAGACTTTTATGCAAGGCTGCTTGACAGAGTGCAACGCCTGCCGCAGGTGACATCGGCGAGCTACGCGGCCTTTCTGCCGCTTGGGACCACAAGGCAGTCGGGTACAGCTGGCAAGGTCCTGGTGAAGGATCTGGATGCGATTCCAATATCGGTGTATCGCGTGGAGCCGGGATTGCTTCAGACGATGGGAATTCCCATCCTGCGCGGCCGGGACCTGGCCCAGCATGAGGCAGACAGCGACACGCCGGATGCGGTCGTGATCAATGAGTATCTGGCGAGGCGGCTATGGCCACACGAGGATCCGCTCGGAAAGCGGCTGGCGTTGGGCGGAGAGAAGACGACGAGCCTGGTGGTGGGGGTGGTGAAGAACGGTAAATACCGGACGCTTGGCGAGGGTCCGATGGCTGCGGTATTTCGGGGGACGTTGCCGCCGGCGCGAACTCTCGTAGTGCGAACGGCTGGAGACGAGCGAGCGATACTCGATGAGGTGCGACGCGCGGTGCCGGCGGTGGATCCGCTGATGACTACGACGCTGGTGCAGACGATCGGAGATTTCATGGCATTCCCGCTGTTTCCGGCGCGAGCGACCGGATGGCTTCTGGGGGTGTCGGGAATTCTAGCCGTGGTGATGACCGCGATCGGGCTCTTTGGGGTGATTGCCTATGTAGTGTCGCAACGGACGCACGAGATTGGCGTACGCATGGCACTTGGGGCGCGACGGAGCGACGTTCTGAAGATGGTGATGGGCCAGGGACTGCGGCTGACTGGAATTGGCCTGGGGATCGGCCTGGTTGTCGCGTTAGGGGCGGCGAGATTGCTGTCGCCTTTACTCTACGGCATTGGGGCGAACGATCCGGCGACGATGGCAGCGGTAGCCCTGGGATTGTCGGCGATCGCACTTGCGGCGTGTTATCTGCCAGCACGCAGGGCCATGCGCGTGGATCCGTCGGTAGCTCTGCGGTACGAATGAGCAGAGAATTCCGGCGTGACCCGTTTTGGCTGATCCCTGGGGGAATCTTCTAGAGCATCGCGCGTTCTTTCACCATCAGGTACTGATTCAGCACCGACGAGGTAACAGCCTCGGGATTGAGATCGAGGGTGAGCGCACCCTGCTCGTGCAGGCGCGCAATCAGCAGCTCGCGGCGCCCTGCCATCTCCTGCGCGGCAGCGGCGCGAAACATCTGCTCGACATTTTTCGGCCTCTGTTGCGCGATTGCATCCACCTCAGGCTGCGCCATGGCAACGAAGAGAAGCACGTGCCGACGAAGCAACTGAATGGCCCCGTCAATCACTTCCGGACGCATCGCAGTCTCCGCCAGATCCGTAATCCACAAAATCAGCGAACGCCGGGGCTGCAACCGGCCCATGAGCGCCGTAGCGCGCAGGTGATCTGCTTCGCTCGACTCGGCTCGAAGCTGGGCGAGCAATTCGATCATCTGTCGCAGGTGAGCGGCTCCGCGCCCGGGTAAGAGCCGCTGCTGAATTGTCTGCCCATACGCCAGAAAGCCGACACGGTCGCCCGAGAACAGAGCCAACTGCGCGAGCGCCACCGCGGCCGAGCATGCATGGTCGAGTTTGGAATGAGCGCGCAGGCTCCCAGGCGCGAGGGGCAAAGCTGCGTCTGCACGGGGAGCGGCAACAACGCGCGAACGCATCAGACGTCCGCAGTCCAATACGATCCACACCGGCTGGCTCCGCTCGGTCTGATACTGGCGGGTGATCAGGTTTCCGCGCCGAGCGCTCGCGGTCCAGCAGATGTCGCGTAAATCGTCGCCTTCACGATAGTCGCGCAAGCTCTCGAAGTCGCGACCAAGTCCGCGTTGACGTGTCTGGCGAAGCTGCAGATCGATCTGCCGGCTGCGCGCGAGGAAGATTTGCTGCTCTTCGCCCGTGCGCAATGCGGGATAGACTCGCACGGATTGAGCCAGAGGAGCCCTGGCCCAGCGCTCGGCAAGCCCGAGGGGGGAGCGATAGCGAACATACAGCGATCCGGTCGTGGTGTCTCCACGCTCCTGTGGTTCGATGCGGTAGCGCACGGTAGCCGGAACGCGGGGAAATGCTGTCATGCGCATGGGTTCTGTATGAGCGCCCGCATCCATCAGCGCGGCGGGCAGATCATCCGTCAGGCGACATTCGATAATGACCGCTCCCTGGTTCTCGATCGTGAGCTCGATCTCCGTCTGGCTGTCTAGGGACGGCGCGTTGGACCAGCTTCGCGCCGCCGTCAGATTGGTGGCGGACGGCAATCGCATACCATCGAGCACCGCCGCGAGCAGGATCACGACATCCCACGCCAGCATCGCGTAGCTCAATCGCCAGTCCCACAGTCCTGGAATCAGCGCGACAAATCCCGCCACGAGCAGCACAATCGACCGCATCGTGAGCCCGAAGCTCAGGCGTCCTCTAGGCTCGCACCGGGCGCGAACCTCGCCGGGATGGAATTGCGGAGAGATCATGTCCGCGGGACCGGTACTGCCGCGATCACGTCAGCGAGGACGCGATCGGCGTCGAATCCTTCAAGTTCGGCCTCGGGCTTCAACATCACGCGATGCCGCAGCACGGGTGGAATTGCGCGCTTTACGTCGTCGGGCACCAGGTAGTCGCGTCCATCAAAAGCGGCTGTGGCCTGGGCCACACGCATCACGCTGAGTGCGGCGCGCGGGCTGGCGCCCAGGAGCAGGGTTGGCCATTCGCGGGTGCGCCGCGCGAGAGCGAGGATGTATCCGTAAAGCTCCGGTTCGATACGGATGGCGCGCACTTCGGCGCGGGCGACCTCGAGCATTCCCGCAGGTATCGGCATGATTGCAGCTTCCTCAAGCATCCCTGCGGCACCGGAAGCATGATGCCGCTCAAGGATCTGCAACTCTTCGGTTTCGGATGGATACGAGACCCGGATTTTCATGAGGAAGCGATCGAGTTGCGCCTCGGGCAGGGGATAGGTCCCTTCAAAGTCCACGGGGTTTTGCGTAGCGAACACGGTGAACCATGGGGGCAAGGGTCGCCGGGTGCCGTCGCTTGTCACCTGACGTTCCTCCATGCACTCCAACAGGGCCGCCTGCGTGCGAGGAGGCATGCGATTGATCTCGTCAACCAGGAGCAAATCGGTAAACACAGGTCCAGCGTGGAAGGAAAATGTATCTGTACCAGGGCGCAGAATCGTCGTACCGAGAATGTCTGCGGGCATCAAATCAGGAGTTGCCTGCACGCGCTGAAAACCGAGGCCCAGGAGCCGTCCAAGCGCCTTCACGATCAGCGTTTTCGCAATACCCGGCACGCCTTCGAGCAGCGCGTGCCCCTGAGACAGAACTGCGATCAGGACCTGTTCCACCACCTGTGCCTGTCCTGAAATGACCTGTCCCAGTTGTGCGCGGGCATGCGCAATCAACTCGCTGGTTGCCCGAAGACCAGGCTGCTGCCCGATGTTCTCTCTCAGCTCCTCGCTCATGAGGCCCTTTCGTCTGGTTCTCTGTTTTGGTTCGAATTGAACTTGCTCGCAGGTCTTGCCGCCTCGCTCAATGCCTGCCGATGTTGATGGAGAGTTTGAATCATCTTCAAAGCCGCACGAGGTTCAATCTTGTCATTCAGTGTCGCATCTTCGCATGCCAGCAAATCGGCTTCCAGAGCCGGATCCGCATTGGGAAAGCGCCGGCGTATCACTGTGGCCAGTTCCCCGGCGTCGATGGGATGCTGTTGCAACCCACACATCCGCAGTGCGCTGCGCCGAAAGCGCTCCCATGCAATGGCGACCGCGGTCGATGTTGCGCCAGCGCTGCGATAGAGCGAACCAAGCGCATCCAAAAACTCTACCGGTGTAGCCCGGGCGGGCGGGGCCAACTCGCGCAGGGGTCCGCTGCGGCGGCTGAAGCTGAAGATCACCAGGGAGGCGACCAGAAGGAGCCCGGTTAAGAGCAACCACCCCGTCGGGCCTCCTACGTAGCTCCACGTGGATCTTATTTCTCCGTGCAACGACTCGTCCCAGTAGAAGCGATGCCCGTCTCGGGGACCGATCGAGTTCAAGAGCAGATCGAAGTTTCCGTCGCGAGCCAGCGATCCATTTTCGAGGGGCGTGGAACTCGCCCACCAGACCACATGGCCTCGTCCGTAGTCGTATTCGACGACGGCGGGCTGCCCTGCGCAACTGTACTGAATGCGCTGCGAGGGATTGCCCGCTTCCCAAGTCGCCTGAGGCACCATCCAGACTTCGCCGCTGTTGGCGAGGGCGTCGAGGCCTTCGGGCTGGAGCTGACAAGCGGCGAACGTGAAATTCTTGGGTTCTCCCACCTGTCCGACGGGAATCAGGTAGCCGCCCCAAAGTCCGGTGGCAAGCACGCGTCCGCCACGCTCCACGATCTTCGCGACAGCTTGAATGTCTTCCTTTTCCCGGGAGAAGGGCTGGGCCAGAATGACGACGGTGTTCGGGCCGGCGGAGGAAGCCAGTTCTCTCAGCGGCCTCTCCCACCGCTCGATGCCGTAACCGGAACGGAGCAACGATTCATATGCTGCGCGCGCCCCGTGCCGACCCGAAAGGTAACTCGACGGCATGGGATTGTCGTTGTTGTTTTCCTTAGGCGTTATCAGACCGATGGCGACTGCAAGCCCGACGGCGATGCCCAGGCTCCAAAACAAAAGACGGCGGTCCTTCGCGTCGAGAGACGACAGGAACGTCATTGCACACCGCCTTCGTGAGTGCCGCCATTGATCAGGTCTGTCGCGAGACTTTCAGCAGCCCTGTAGTCGTTTTCTCCTGCTACGCGTCCGCCATACCAGAAGCGCTCGAAGGTCCATGTAAGTTGCGAGAGTCTCGATCTCCGCGGATCCTCCTGTGCGACCAGTGCAAGGTACTCTCGCGGGGTACGAGCCCGATCCGCGGGCCACAGCCTGCGCGATTCAAGCCGTGAAATTGCCGCCCAGTAAAGGAAGTGAATTGCCTCGCGCCACGCGCCGGCAGCGGCCGCCTTTCGCGCATCCTCAAGCCACAGTTGCCAAGCGCGCGCCGAGGCAGCTCCAGGGGCGGGCCGCTGCTCAACTTCGGGAGTGAGCCTGACGCGCCACCGCCGCTCGAGTTTCAGCAGGGCGTAGGCAAGCGCGATGCAAACGCCAAGCACAAACCCCCAGACAATGATTCGCCCTACCCAAACCGAGTGCGTCCTCAGGTTCGCCACGCTTGCGAAGATGTGATTGAGCCAGTTCCCCACCTTCTCCAGGATCGAATCGGTTGTCGTGGCTTGCTGCGCACTGCGGAAGTCTCTGCCCGACAGAACCTCCTGCATCACCGCGCGTTCGCGCGCGTAGTCCGGAGCGGGCAGGGAGGGCTGATGTGACTCCGCCAGGTCGTGTTCCAGACGCGTCCTGGCGGTTTCAAGCAACTTCGAGGTTGTGACTTCGGCAGGGTTGGCGATCGAATGACCTTTGCCCGATTTGCTTGCCACCGAGGGTTGTTCGTCAGGCTCTTCGGCTTTCGACAGGAGCAGGCGCAACCAGCCATAGCGAATGAGGCGAAGCTCGGTTTTCCCTCCCGCCACGATCGTGATCTTGTCATCGGGACCGACCAGCGCAGGGTCACAACCCTTGGCGTCGCGCGCTTTCGCACAAGTTTCAACCAAGACTTCGAGAGCGACCAGGTGCCGGCGATAGTCTTCGGTGGAAACCTCATGGGAGCGAACGGTCGTTTGCGGCTCTGGAGGGGGCACTGTCTGCGGGACCGCTGCGACGAGTGCGCAATGTGCAGATGCGACCAAAGCCCAGGCGAATGCGCGATGCACGAAGTTCATCCTTGCGCTCCAGCCTGAACGGGAGCAGTGGTGCGGAGCCGCTGGTCGTTATAGATAATCGATAGCCCGGTGGCGAAACCCGTCCAGGAGCAGGCGCTGAAAACCGACATCAGGCCCAGATAGACTGCGGAGCCGCAGAGGCCCAGGATCCATACCGTGTTCGGGCTCGGGTGGAAGACACTTGAACATGACAGATAGACGATCAGCGCAACAAACATCACGATCATCATCACGACCATCGTAGCTATGTAGATTGCCGCATAGACCGCAAGAATGATCAAAAAGATTTTTCCGGTTGCTCCGCGTGTCAGAGCCCAGCTGCGCTTGATGGAAGTCCTGATGTTGAGCGACTCGAATACCGAGGCTGGAAAAGCCAACGATAATCGGAGGGCGATAAAAGCTCCACCTACGAAAGCTGCTGATAGCAAGAGCGCGCCAAAAGGAATTATGACGATCAGTGCCGTTGAGAGCTCTTTTGAATAAATCAACCGAGCCACGGCTCCTGCGATGAGGGCCTCCAGCAACAGCGCCGGAAAGAAGCAAAGACAGTACACGGAAAGGATCAGGCGGATAAAGTGACCGGCGCGGCCCCATGCAACCGCGTACGCCTCCTTGATGGCGACCGAGAGCCCGCAATCTGCTCGAACCGAGGCATAGGATGCCGCCGCGAGGAACACGCCGAGCACGATAAGATGCACCAACATAAAAACCAGAAATCCGTCAAAAATGAGGAAGCTCTGCCGCAGAGCGAATAACGGGATGTCATTCTTGGCCGTTCGCAAGAACAAGACTCCCCATAAGGCGAGGAGGCTTCCGTAGCCGAGAAAGAATGCGCCTGCTGGAAGCATGGCGATTCCAAGATGCGTGCGAATATCCGCGCGAAGGATTCGATAGATCCGATCAAGAATCTGGCTGAAGGTCCTCGGGGAATGGGCCGGAAGCTGCGTCGCGCTGCTCATGTGTTTTTCTCTTCTGGAGCAATCGTAAGCGGCTGCCGGCTTGCGCCCAACGCATTTATCGTCTCGAGATCATGCTGACCGGTAGGAGCGACGTCAAACATCGAGAGTGGCTCGGGAGAAGGAGCAGATTCCTGCGCTCCTAGAGCGCCTGCCGCCACCATACCTGCCTGCATCATCATCCACTCGATATCAAACCCCTCCTTGCGAATGCGCTGGTCGAAATAAAAGAGCGTCAGGGCAATTCCGTACACCGGCTTGATAACAGCCCGCACGATGAACATGGCACCATAAATCAGGAACGACGCGATGATTCCCATGGTTTCAACGTGCGCCTGCCCCTGCAGGCCGGGAATCAACGCGAACGCGATGACGATCGGGATGGCAATAGCAAGCGACAGAACCTGGTTCAGAACGAGCCCGAGCAAATACAGCACGAAAATGCGTTTCTTCGTTCCGTGGCTCAAGAGGGTGCTGCGTTTCAGCGCGTTCCACGGTGTTGCCTGTTCGACAACGCAAAGCGGAAACGCGAGGCACACGCGCAGCAACATCCAGACAGCGAACGAACCGAGTATGAGAACCAGCAGGATTGAGATGCCACCAAACAGGGGGCTGGGATCATTCGCTGCGAGCCCGCTCACCTTGACGGCAATCATTCCAAAGGTTGCGATGGAGAAAACGATCACCGGTACACCCACAATCGCCAGCCATTGCAGAAGAAAGAGACCTGTGAAACGCCACCCGCGTTTCCACGCTAATTGATAGGCACTTCGAATGCTGATGGATTCGCCGAGGAATGAACGAGCGGCCGCGTCAGCGATTGTGGCTTCTCCGAGGGCGCTCGCGCCGAGGCCTACCGGAAGGACAAGCACCATCAACACGCTGAGAAAAATCCACACCAGGATATCCGTGATTGTCGCGCCGTGCCTCACGTTCGCTCCTACCCAGGCGATGAAGGCAAATGCACCCGCCGCAAGCACGAAGATCGTGCCTGCGGGAATCGCCGCGATCCCAAGAAAGACCAGGAAGCGCGAGCGATATAGCTGAGCTGTCCGATCGAGTATTTCGGAGAGCGTCAGCGGATGCAGCGGATCATTCATGCACACTCCCGGATTCGGCCGATGCCATCGTTTCGACCGCCGCCGGAGTTTCCATCGGGGGCGGCAGTTCCATCATCCCCGCCGCGTGCATCATGTGTTCGATATCGAATCCCTCCTTGCGTACGCGCTGGTCGTAGTAGAAGAGGGTGAAACCGGTGGCGTAGATGGGGCCGACGAACGTATTGGTCAGAAACGCGAAAAGCTGCTGGAGCACGCTCACCCAGAGAGGCAACCCTTCTTTGTGCCGCAGTTGCAGAACGATGAAGGTGCCCTGCGTAATGCCGGTAAGACCGAGCTGGATTATCAGGGTTAGCAGGCCGAGCAAAAAGATACGCCCGCGCGAGCCTTTGCTGAGCTGAACACTCCTGCGGATCGCCGCGCGGGGCTTCAGGTCTTCCACCGCGCATGCCGGGACGGCCAGCGAATAGCGAAGAGTCATGATGACTCCATAAATTCCGAATGCAAGCAGCAGGAAAACAAAGACGGCGGAGGCCCCGACAAGCACCAGTGCGCTTGCCTGGTCCATGGTGGGGGCTCCGTGAGGAGTCAACAGTCCTTTCGTATGAATGTAGTAAAAGAGCAGGACAGCATATGCCGCATAGACCACGAAACAAGGAAACCAGGCGAGGAAGTAGATGAGGGTGATCAACCATACGAACCGCCGGGCACGCGGCAGGATGGCGCTATATGCCGTTCTGATGGTGGCTGGCTCGCCCAGGTGCAGCCATCCGACCGCCCGCGTGTTGGCTGCAACCGCGACTCCGCCGCTTACCAGCGAGAGAAGCAGGATGAGAAGTATTCCGATCACGGCTCCGGCGATTAAATACGCATTCAAGGGAGTTCCCGAAAACGCGCGTTGCACCCCGATCTGCACCATCGCCAGCACGAGCAGGAGCCCGGAATAGATGGAGGAAATCCCCGCCAACAGCAGGAAATTGGACCGATAGAGTTCAGCCGTGCGGTCAAGGATCTCGCCCAGCGTGAGCGGACGCAGGTTGGTTTCCATTCGATGAGCCTTTGAGTTCGACGAGATGCTTGCCGGGATGCTATCGCATTTCCCGGGCTAATGCATCCCGAGGCCAAGGAGCCGGACTGTCGGAACGACTCACAGGTTGCAGGGGCTTGACGCCCCATTGGCTTGCTAAGTAGATCTGTTGAGCGGAATTTTGCCCGGCAGTTTTTGCTTACTCGGTATTTCTTACCCGCTCGAAAAGCATCTCTCCGGGCTGCAAGGCATTCGAAAGAAAGATGATCTGATTTGGCCTTTCGCTTGCAATTAGCTTACTCCGCAAGACGATGCGTTTCCCCGAAAGGCTACCGCGTCTGCATTAGATGACCGGCGAGAAAGCGGAAACGCCAACCCCGGAGGTTATATATGAAGAACCATAAAACTCAATTCCTTCTTGGCATCTCCTCCTGCGCCCTGATGCTTGCTAGTGTTCAGGCGTTTGGAGCTACAACATTGAACTCTGCCAGCCCGATGCCCGTGATTCAGGAACCGCAGGCTCCGCCTTCTCAGACCGCGCCGGACCAGGCAAACCCGAATCAAGATCAGGCGAAGACCGGAACCTTCACAGGCGTCATTGTGAAGAACGGCGAACAATACGTTCTGCGTGACTCGTCCGGCAGCGTATACAAACTGGACGATTCTTCACGCGCCCAGGCGTTTGAAGGCAAGAGTGTCACGGTAACCGGCAAGCTCGATCCCGATTCCAAGATGATCCACGTCGATAGCATCCAGGCGCTTGCCTCGTAAAGGCGCTACCGATAGAGCACTTTAAACCTGGTCCGGGTGCAGGGCTTGCATCAATTGCACCCGGATCAACCTTCCTCAGGCTTCTTAAATTACATTTCTGGGCAACATCTCCGCCGGAATTGATCTGTCTCAGGGTGAGATCTTCAATTCCGGCGGACGTGTGTTTGGACGGATTCGATAGAATCAGGTCGCCGAAGGAGTCCGCCATGCCCAGCGATCTCGCTTGCGAATACTTTCTCGAGTTTTCCCGCAACAAGCTTCTGAATCAATATTGGCCACGCCTTCGCAAGGCTGTAGAGCCGCTCAGTGAAGAACAGATCTGGTGGCGTCCGAACCCGGCGAGCAACAGCATCGGAAATCTCATCCTTCACCTCAACGGCAATGTGTGGCAATGGCTGGTGGCCTCGTTTAACCGTCTCGAGGATCGTCGCGACCGCCCGGCCGAGTTCAACGCTACCGGTGATCTCCTTGCGGCCGATCTGCTCGAGCGTCTGGGCGAAACCATGGAGGAGGCGGCCAAGGTGCTGGCGCGCCTAACGCCGGAGGAATTGCTTGCGACCTGGCACATCCAGGGTTATACCGTCTCCGGTCTCGCGGCCGTGTACCAGGTGGTCGAACACTTCGGGCTTCACTATGGCCAGATCGTCTACGTCACAAAGATGCAGGAGGGACGCGATCTTGGCTTCTACAGGGAGCTGAGCAAGTCGGGACGTGCAAGCGGGGGCTCGGTTTAGCGCTCCAAGCCCACGCGACATCGATCCACCGTCAATTATTCGAGGTGTTGAATTACTCGAGGTGTTGAATTTCTGTGCCCTGGGGAATCTTCACCGTGAACTGGTCTGGCGGCAGTTTGATATTGGTATTCACCTTCTCCACCGTCAGGACAAGCTGGATGCCTTCGAGCGGGCGCTTGATGATCACCTTCGTCGGAAATTGCTTTCCTCCAAAGTCCTTGTAGCTCGAGTAGCTCACCTGGCTTTCGAGATTTCCCTTCTCGTCGTACAAGTCCTGGTTTGATGGCAGCAGGTCGTCGCGATGGAACGTTATGACGCGGACTGGCTTGTCGCGACGGCTTCCGTCTGCTGCGTGCTGCGTAATGCTCAGCACGTACTCGGGCATCAGGTACAGGTGCTTCTTGGCGGCGTCTTCAATCGTTTCGGTATCGGAGATTTCTGCGTAGTAATCATCCGGATCGAGGGCGCGCACCGTCATCGAGTCGAAGAAGAATCCGGGACGCAAATTCTCGAACTGTTTGTCCGATTTCTTCGTTACCGTGTTCGGACCCTGGATGGCCTTGCTTTTCGAGGGCATGAGCAAGGTAAATGTTTTGCCGTCGCTTGCCATGTCGAAGACGCGCACACCCAGATACTGTCCTGCAACACGCAGGGCATTCGGCTTCTGCAGCACGATCCATCCGCGCACCGACGGATAGTCCGTAGCCAGGCCTTCCTGTGCTTTCAACAGGGTGGCACGGATCTCGACGGTCGCGGTCAGGTTCTGGAACTCGTCCCAGCGCCTGTTGACCTGCTCTACGAGTTCTTCCGGAGTAGCGTCCTGCACTCGCGCCGGAGCCTTTGGCACGGGGAGATGCCGCTTCATGGGGATCAATCCGCAACCGCTCAAGAACAGCGGGAGGACCAACATCCCCAGCGCGATGCGACGGGGTGCTCTCATTGCTCACCCGCCTTCTTGATCGCTCGCCGGTATCCTGAGACGTTTTTGGTGTGCTCTTCAAGGGTAGCCGCGAACAAAGACTTGCCCTGTGGATTCGCTCCGGCCGCCACGAAATAGAGATAGCTGGTGTGCGGCGGATTCATGGCTGCCCGCAGCGAGGGCAATCCGGGATTGGCGATCGGCCCGGGCGGCAACCCGGCATGGAGATACGTGTTGTAGGGCGTGTTGCGCTTCAGATCGCTCTCATAGATCGATCCACGCCATACCTTCCCGACTTCGAGTCCGTAGATCACCGAGGGATCGGTGGCCAGGGGCATATTTTTCGCGAGGCGGTTCTCAAAGACACTGGCGACCAGGGGCCTTTCCGATTCGAGAGCTGTCTCTCGTTCCACGAGCGAAGCCAGCGTCACCACGTTGTGCACATTGTCTTTCAAACCAATCTCAGAGGCGGCTGTCCTGAAGCGGCGCACCATAGCCGTCGCAATCTGGCTTACGCTGGTCCGGCGAGGAAATTTGTATGTATCCGGAAACAGGTAACCCTCCAGCGTTTTGGCTTGTGGATCAAGATCCGCAATTAATCCGACGAGACGTGGTTGCTCGCTTAAAAACTCTTCCCTGGTTGAGATACCTGACTGCCCCAACCGGTTGGCAATATCGAAAATGCTGGCTCCTTCCGGAACCGTAACAGCAACCGTATAGACGTCGCCCCGCTCAATGCGTGCATAGACCTCGGTCAAGGGCTGCGGGTGATCAAACCTGTATTCTCCAGCTTTCAGCTTTCCACGCCGGACCCAGCGCCAGAGATCAAAGGCGAACCGGCTGCGGATAACGCCCTCTGACTCGAGTTGCCGGGCAATCCGTGCGGTAGACGAACCGGAAGGTATGTCGACAAAGGTCTCTGTAGAAGGTCCGAATGGCGTAAAGATAACCCACCCGGCGGCACTTGCGGCCAGGAGTGCGAAGAGAAACAGGATCAGGAGAAATCCTCCGCAGCCGAGTCCCCTCTTCCTTGCCTTGCCTCGAATGCGGCGCGATGCCATCTAAGCGAAAACACTCCCTGACGATATTGACGCGGAGCTAACCCCTGCGGATTCTCTACTTTTCCCATTGTATCGGGCCTTGGCCGCGGTTCCCGGCCGGGGTTTCGGGTTTTGCTGGAAAAGTCGACCTGATGAGACCGGTTCGCTGGAGATAAGCTGATCTTCGGAAGGTTTATGAATGATCCGCATCCTCCGCCGCGATACCTAGCCCTTGACGTGGGTACGAAGCGCATCGGCGTCGCGGTGTCGGACGAGTTAGGGTCTCACGGCGCAACCCGTGCTCACACTGGAGCGCCGCCGCAACCCGCGCGAAGACCTGCGTTCCCTTGCCCGTCTCTGCCGCCGCTTCGCGGTAGCGGGGATTGTAGTCGGGAATCCACTGAAGCTCTCGGGCGAGATGAGCACTCAGGCAGCCAAAGCGCAGAGCTTTGGGGCGGACCTTGGCGAGCTGACAAGTCTGCCGATTCATCTGTGGGACGAACGCCTCACGACGCACGAAGCACACCAGTTGCTTTACGAGTCAGGCCATTCACGCGAGAAGCATAAACGCGTGGTCGACCAGGTGGCGGCAACGATGATTCTGCAGTCATTTCTGGACGAGCGGCGTCTCCGTCACTAGATCAGGCATTCCGACCGCCGGTCGCCGAATGCGGCCGAAGTGGAGGAACCTTCGGTTGCCTTTCGGTTCCTCGCTCGACCAAATTGTGATTACTTCCCGGATTGGCGACCACACACTCGCAACTGAACGAAACTGTATAGCCCACGCAACATTGGCACCCGCGTTACAATCGCGGGACATGCGAAATGGCAACGAACTGCGTCTTGAGAGGTGCTCCGTTGCAGTGTGACAAAGTCGGTGACCCTTATGGCGAATAACCTCTTCATGCTTATCAAACTGGATGCCGACACGATGGCCTTCACGAGCCTTCTTGTGAGTATCATTGGTGCATTAGCTGCCATCGGTGCTGCTTTTTACGCGAACATTGCTGCTTCCTACGCTAAAAAGGCAGCAACCAAGCGCGACCTAACACGGGTGGAGCAGGACACGCAGCACGTTGAGCATTTCAGCAACAAGATTTTGAGCATCGATACCCAGATTCAACCGCAGGCTCGGCAGGAAGCCCCGCAGGCTCGACCTCAGCAGGAAGCCCCGCAGCCTCAGGCTCAGCGGGAGCCCCCACAGGCTCAACCTCAGCAGGAAGCTCCACAGCTTCAGGCTCAGCGGGAGGCCTCACAGGCTCGACTTCAGCAGGAAGCCCCACAGCCCCAGGCTCAGCGAGAGGCCTCACAGGCTCGACCTCAGCAGGAAGCCCCACAGCCTCAGGCTCAGCGCATATCCATCTCTGTTGAGGGTGACGCCATGGGAGAAGTTCCGCTCGAATTGCTCCTAACCCTGCAAGACTCATCCATTCGTGTCAGCCGCGTCGAGACGCTTAACGAAGTCGGGAAAATCCTTAGCTCAACGCCGAGCAAGGCAACTGACGATGCCCTTGTATTCAAATCCATTCTTACGCCAAAGAAGGTGAGGCAGTGGTGGAGTTCGGGAGAGTCAGCTAGTGAAGGAGGAGGTAGAAGTGTTCTCAGGGTCTACCTGCTGGTTGATGAAAGCAAGAGAGAGGTCTACCGTGACATCCCGGTTTCCATCGTGGAGGAGCTGAGGAGTGTCGGCATAGCCTCCATGGTCGTTTGGACTATCAAGGGAAGCATCTAGCCAATCTGGCAAACAGAGGGCGTATGGAAAACGGAAGTTAGCTCCCAGTACACTCTCATTCTTCGATCCGGTATCCTACCCGTTCACACTCTGCAGCGCCTGGGCAAGCCGGTGGATGGCGCCCTGATCGGCGTCACCGATCACAAAGAAGCGCAGCCCGCGCTTCTGCCATGTTTCCACATTGAAGGAATCGCGAACGGCTACGCCACCGGAAAGCATGGGTGCGCCCACGAGGCCGGACGTCTCCTGCAGGATCAGCACCGAGATCTTATGCTGACCGACGCCGACCACAACCTGAGCTGCCGGCTGCTGATGGAAGTAGACCAGGCGCCCGCCGAGCAGAGTGAATTCCGATCCGGCAAACTCCGGCAGGTTGAAGGCAAATGGAATCCGCCCCTGGAACCACGGCTTCACGGTATGCCTGTCGGAAGACACGACGTCGTAGGGATTGGCGCTCGCGAGGTCGGAGATGTGGAGGTCTGCCACTTCGCGGAAGGCCTGGTTACGCTGCGTACTCTGCCCGCTCCACACAACCGCCAGGAGCATGACTGCGAGCATCCCCGCGGCGACCGGCCAAAGCCATGCGATCCGGGTTTTGGGCCTGGTTGCGATCTGAGACTGGATCTTCTGGCGGAACTTTTCGCTGGGCGTGAACCGCGATGATGCCGGTTTCATGGCGCGCCGCAGACTGACCATCGAGGCAATTTGGGCCGCGCAGTCGGGGCAAGAGCGAAGGTGCTGTTGCAGCGCTTTTTCCTGATCGGCTGCGAGTTCGCCGTCGAGGTAAGCCTCGAGTGCCGCACGATCCTGGGTGCAGGGCATCACTTCACCTCCTGTGCCAGTTTGGCTCCAAGCGCTGTGCGAAGCGCGGCGCGGGCACGAGCCAGCCGCGACATCACGGTGCCGACCGGCACATCGAGCACCTGCGAAATCTCGCGGTAAGACATCTCATCCACTTCGCAGAGCAGAATGATTTCGCGATGCGCCACGGGGAGCGACTCGAGCGCCGCGTATATCGTTTCCTTGTTCTCCGCACGCAGCAGAATCACCTCGGGAGTTACGGCATGAGTGACGGCCTCATCGGCCGGCACCTCTTGATCTTCGAGGAAGTCCGTCTTCTTCGCTGCGAGCCCGCCGCGGGAAGTTCAGGAACGCGTTCCGCAAGATCCGGAACATCCACGCTCGCAGGTTGGTACCTTCCGCAAAGGATGCGAATCCTTTCAAGGCCTTGGCGTACGTTTCCTGCACCAGGTCCTCGGCATCCGTGCGATCGCCGGTGAGCCAGCAAGCGTGATTGTAGAGTTGATCGAACAGCGGCATCGCCAACTGCTCGAAAAACATCCGCTCCATTTCTTCCTTCCGCGCAGCAAAGTGATGAGCGCGCTCATTTGCCCGAGGATACCCGAAGAAACTCGATAATGTCCGTCCTTTCCTGCATATTCGAGACGTGAAAAGCCATATCGCTGTTTGGCACCACTGCGTCCGGATCGAGAAGCCACCGGTCCAGCGATTGCGCATCCCAAGTGATTTTTGAAGCTTTCAGCTCATCGGAGTAGCTGAAATCCGCCACGGAACCGGCCTTCCTTCCGAACACGTCGCGCAGCCGGGGTCCTTCCTTGTTCTTGTCGAGCGAGTGACAGCCGGTGCAACGCTTCTCAAACAGGAGCTTGCCGTTCGCAACATTGGCAGCTGGTCCGATCTCGGTTACGGCTGCGTGCGGGAAAAGCAGGATCAACATCGTGCACATCATCCATGTTCCCGAAAGCACCAGCCAGAAACGTCGCACATCTCTGTGATTCATTGTCCCGTGATCTCCTTTTCTGCTTGGGCGGCCGATCTGAGCCGCTTCCTCTCCGCCCGGGCCCAGGCGGCGATCTTCTGCTTCTCCGGTTCGGTTACGTGGCCGCCGGGTGCATCAGGGTGTACTGCTTCGGCGGCATCTCCGCGCCGCGAACCTCGGCCGCGATTCGCGACAGGGCGTCGATCTGCTCTTTTGCCTGCATGCCCTGCCATCTTGAGAAATTCAATGCCGCGCGTCCCTCGCTTACGTCGCGCTCGACCAGCCATGAGGCAGGCATGAGGCGGCTATAGACAGGCCAATGTGTCCGGTTCGAATGGCAATCCGCACACTTCGTCTCCAGCATCTGGCGGACGTCGGGCGGCAGATTGCTGCCGCCGAGCAGTTCACCCTCCGCGGAGACGCTGCGCACGTCTCCCCAGGGATGCACGAACGACAGCCCCAGGGCAGCCGCAAACAAAATGGCGGCGAACGCGCTGATGATTTGCGTCGTCCTCATTGGCCCGACTCGCGTTGTTCTGCGTTCATGCCGGAGAGGGTCGCATCGACTATCGCCAATTCGCGCCGCTGGGCGACGAAGCCGACGTCCGTGATTCCGAGAACGTTTTGCAGGCGATCGGCGGAGACCTTCATCGGCCCCGGGGAAGGCGCTGTTCCGGGTGCGGGTTGCGGAAAGGCCGTCGACATGGCGGTGTGAAAGCGGACGCTGCCTTCCACCTTCTGCATCACCTGGTGAATGTGCCCGTTCAGCACCGTGACGGAACCGAAACGCTTCATCAGGGCGAATGCCTGTTCGCTGTCGGACGTGCCCCAGCCCCATTCGGGATAAACCGCCCAGAGCGGGATATGCGCGAACACGACGATGGGCGTACTGCTCTTTACGGCGTGCAGATCGTCCTTCAGCCAATCGACCTGGGGCTGCCCGAGCTTGCCCATTCCCTCAAGCTGAACAACGTTGTTGAGACCGACGAAGTGCACGCCCTTGTGATTGAAGCTGTACCAGCCGTTCCCCTTCGTTCCTTTGCCGTATCGCTCGAGATACATCTTTCCGTCGTCGACGGAGGTGTCGTGTTCGCCGGGCACATAGAAGACCTTCCGGCGCGCGCTGAGGATTTGATCGAGGGTGTCGAATTCGGCCGGCTTCGATGAGTGGGTCAGATCGCCGGTGTGGATCAGGAAGTCGGGTGTTCGGGGTGCAGCGTCGATGCGGGCCAGGGCTTTCTCGAGCGTCGCCGTCACATCGGTGTTGGCAGGCTTGTTGAAGCCGATGTGGCTATCGCTGATCTGGACGAAGGTGAAGTCCGACTGCCTGTTGTCTCCTGTCGATTCTCCGAAAGCATGGGAGGTTGGCACGCCGCCCGCGAAGGTCCATACCAGCCCTGTGCCTGCCCAGGCCATGCATTTGAGGAAGCCGCGGCGATCGATTCCGTCGGCGCTGACGGTGGGTGCTTCGGTGGTGTGATTCTCTTCGGGGGTCCATACTCTCTCTCCTGGTTCGTGAATTCCGTTCACTGGAGAGAACCGGGGGGAGGGGGTTTTATTCCCTCGGCGGGACAAAATTCTTCGATTCCTTCGAGAACCCGGGAGGCGGCGGGAGAAGAGCTTCGGTGGAGATGGCGAACCTGGGCGCGGGAGGCTGCCTTTTGGGGGCATTCCGCGCGCGTATAATGGAGGTTCTGGAAGTAGTCAATTTTTGCGGTTGAGCAACCCCGCTCGCCGCCACGGATCACGGATGCCCGATCACATTAAAAAGCAGCTTCTCAAGGAGATTGCTGCTTTAGAGCATGAACTTGCCCATGAGCTGCCGGCGGAGATCAAGAAGGCCGTCGCGCTGGGGGACTTGTCGGAAAACGCCGAGTACCACATGGCCAAGCAACGGCAGGAATTCGTCAATGCGCGCCTGGGCCAGCTCAAGCGCCGCATGGCAGAGCTTTCTCTGGTGAACCTGGCCAACATTCCGCACGACCGGGCCGGCTTCGGGTCAACTGTGGTGGTCTTTGACACGACCAAGGATGAGGAAATTGTCTACCGGCTCGTGACCAGCGAGGAGTCGGACGTGGCAAAAGGGCTTATCTCGACCACTTCGCCGATTGGACGGGGCCTGGTCGGAAAACAGGTCGGCGACGTTGCGACCATTGTCACACCCAACGGCAAACGCGAGCTTGAGATCCTGAAGTTAACAACCGTCCACGATGAAGTGGGCGAAGACGAAGAAGAGGCCGGAACCGGCACTGAGAAGTAAGGAAGCAAGATGACTTGGACCAGCGCTTTCGGCCGCGGCTGCGGCTGGCTTCTTGACCGGATCGTTCATGGTCTGGCCCTTACGCAAATCTCTCCCAACGCACTCACCTTCATCGGCCTCGTCATTAATATCGTCGCGGCCTTTCTCTTCGGCCACGCCGACGCCACCAATGCGGGTCGCATGTTCTTTTATGCGGGGATGGTGATCTTTGGCGCGGGCCTTTTCGACATGGTGGACGGCCGGGTCGCCCGCCGCAACAACCAGGTTACGGTTTTCGGATCGTTCTTCGACTCGGTTATCGACCGCTACTCCGACGTGGTGCTGTTCTTCGGGTTGCTGGTGTATTACGGACGGATCAACCGCTTCCGCTACGTGGTGCTGGTGGCGTTCGTGATGGTCACGTCCTTGATGGTGAGCTATACGCGCGCTCGCGCGGAGGCTCTGATCGGGCAGTGCAAAGTGGGATTCATGGAGCGGCCGGAACGGATCGTCCTGATCCTGCTCGGAGCCCTCTTCGAACAGTGGGGTGTTATGGCGCCGGTGCTCTGGGTGCTGGCGGTGCTGTCGACGATCACCGTGATTCACCGGATCCAGTACACGTATCAGTACACAAAGAGCATGGCGCCGATCAGCCAGTAGATCAGAGTAAACAGACGCAGCGGGAATCGTTCCTGCCTCCGTCTGCGCGTTCTCTGCGCGCAACTCTGCTGCAGCCTCGGCTGCCCACGGATCTACTGCCCTTCGATCCCGCACGATTCAGAATCGAAAGGGCTTAGACACAAACATCTCTATTGTGGGGCTCCATGCCGCAAGAGCACACGCGCCGTGGCCTCCTGATGATAGTCGTTTGCGCCACGCAAAGGAGTGCAGCCGGCTCGAGTCAAGGCTTTCATATTGGCCCCGTGAGCAATCAGCAGTTCGGTCATTTCGACATGGCCACGAGCGGCGGCCCAGTGCAGCGGCGTGTTTCCATCCCTGTCGCTCGGACTGACCTGGGCACCCTTCGCGAGCAAGACACTCGCTACATCCAAGCTGCCCTTAAACGCCGCCCAGTGAAGCGGAGTGTCGCCTGCGTCCGAGCGGGCATTGATATCCGCGCCGTGCGCAATAAGGAATTCCGCGATCTGAGGCTGATTGTTATCTGCAGCAGAATGCAGAGGCGTGAATCCATGCGCGTCAACCGCGTTGACGCGGGCGCCGTGCTCCAGCAGTAGACCTGCACTTTCAATGGATCCTTTTGCGGCTGCCCCATGCAAGGGAGTCTGGCCACCGTTGGACCGAGTGTTGACATTTGCCTTGGCGGAGAGCAGAAGTGGAATAGCATCGGTTTGCGCGAACCAGACGGCTGTACTCAAAGGCGTGTAACCCTCATTGTCCCGATTCTCGAGATTTGCGCCGCGCTCGATCAGCAAACGCACGACATCTGTATGGCCACGGAACACGGCGCTTTGAAGCGGCGAGAAACCATTGCTGCAGCGTTCCTCGATCGCCGCGTGATGCTGAAGGAGCGCTTCAACGGCGGATGCAGCTCCCTCCGATGCCGCATCCTGGAGAGGGGTGTCCCGATAATGATCCAGCGCGTTGATTTTGGCGCCACTCTGCAACAAGGCTTCGATAACGTCGGGGGAGCCGGACGAGGCTGCAACGTGCAGAGCTGTAGCTCCATCCTTGTCGGTTGAGTCTACAACTGCCCCTTGCGCCACGAGGATCTGGATCATCTTTGTTTGTCCATTGAATGCCGCATGATGCAGCGGAGTCCATCCGCGCGAGTCTCGGCAGTTGACCCGATCGGGCGTATTTTGAAGAATCGATTCCACACTGGAACTCTGACCACTGGCGGCCGCTTGCTCCAACCCGATGCAGGCATCGCTGACCGCGCTTGTATTCGCGGGCTCGGTGGCAGGGGGCGTATTGGGTGCGATGGGTCTGATGGCCTCGGATTGTTGGAGCGGCAGATTCCAGGGAATCCTGTTCCACGGGCTGGAGGGACTATTGACGAGGCCCTGGTATATCGATCGCATCTCAGAGCCATCAATTCTGGTTTGCCTTAAAGACCAGAACTCCCGGCCGACGAGATAGTTCTCTCCGAACTCCCTCCATGAAATAAATGTCTGTTGAAGGATCTGGGCTGCGTGCATTACACGCGGCCACGCTTCTTGTTCCGAAATATATCCGGCGGCCACGCCCCAGCGGCAAACGTTTATGTACCGGGCGTAGTCCCATGCCACGATGCTCTGCACACTGTATTTCTCGTAGTACCGGTGCGCGATCATTACGCTGTTCGCGTCTTCGGGGGAAAGGCGGCTGACAACGGTCGCCAGTTCTTGCGTGGAAAGGCTTGCACTGCGTGCGCCGATTGCGGAAAACAGTTTGCGATGGCCGCCCTCGTCAATCCAATCAAGCGTCTTAAGAAGGTCGTCACGATTCGAAATGTCCCACGAATCCTGAAGCAAGCGTCTTATTCCCAGAACAGAGCCATCGGCAGCAAGCGTGTTAAGTGACTCATGATTGAAGGTCGCAAGAATGGCAGAGGCTGCCAGCGCCCAATGTTGCTGAGCACGCGATGGCATTCCATTCGCGGCTGGGTCAAACGGAAGATAGGAAAGCCCACCACTTCCGGCTGAAGCTGTGCTCGGAACGTTTTGGCGGTCGAGCTCACTACAAGGAACGAAGCCCAGTTTCTTCGAACTATCGATGTCAGAAACGGTGCACCAGGTCACTTTGCCATCTGTGACCGAGAAGGTGATGGTCACCGTCTTGCCGTGGGAGAGGGTCGCAACGACATCGCTCTCTGTTGACATCTCCGCGTAGACAGGTAGTGAGTCCGCCTTCACTGTGCCGCGTTCACCCTGACCCAGGATTGAATCGGGAAAACCGAATACCATCAAAATCGAAAGAAAGAACGGAGTGGATACGCGAGATCTCTTGCAAATAGCCAAGGGCCCTCCGAGAAGAGTCGGCGCCACAAAACCATTTCTTCTGATGGAAGAGAAATATCACGTGAGGCGAGGATCTGGCGCGACACAAAGGTCACATAATTCATTCAGCCGAAAAGCCGCCTGATCCGGGGCGGCTTGCACTGATCGGCAGATCGGGCCTTCAGCAGGTCACAACCATCACGCTGCAGCCGGGCTTGGCGGGTTTCCACTGTACGAGGAAGCTAGTGACGGAGCTGGCCTGCATGCGGCCCATGGCTTCAAACTCGCCGCTCTTCTGGCTGTAAAGCACTTTGCCGGTGTCGCTGAGAACGACGAGAGCCGGCACGCCTTTTTCGAGCGGGATGCCGTAGCGCTGGGCGAGGTCGAGATTGGAATCGTAGCGTCCCACGTTGACGTGAACGAGAACGTAGTTGGCGTCGAGGATGGGCCGGTTCTCGGGATTGTGGAAGTAGATGTCGAGCACATGGCAATCGCCGCACCAGTTGCCGCCGAAGTCGACGATTACCCGTTTATGCGTTGCGGCTGCTTGTTTCAGGGCTGCGGCGAGATCAGACTTGGCCTGCGCCGGATCGGGATAGATATCGCGGGTCGAGGAGAAGGCGGGCCAGGCGATCATCGCCAGAGCGGCAACTACACTCAACAGCTTCGTCAACTTCATGCATTCCTCCGCAGCAGAACCGAGCCGTACCGTTTTCAGTCTTTCATAAGGATGCCGGACGCGACGATTTCGTTACAATTCAAGCCTCGCGTCCCCGCTATCGTTGGGCGCTGGATTTAGTCTTTAGGAAATATGAACAAGCTGCGCCAGAAGCTAGAGTCGCACGCGTTCCCGAACCTTGGGGCGATGATGGAGGGCTACGCCAAGGCAGCCATCGACATCGCAAAGAACCAGTACCGGCAGGCGCTTGACTACTCGGCCGACTCGATCAACTCGCTCGATGAGATCGTTGTGATGCTGAGCGAGAGCCCGGACATCGATCTGGACTTCGAGGCCCGGCTGTGGGGCAGTTACCTCGGCGAGGTTCTTCGGGCAAGGTACGCGGGGAGCTGGGAGATGACGCAGTACCCTGGGGGGCAGCTTGCCGTTCCGGCGGTTGAGGTGCGCGGATCGAGGCTTTTTCCGCTGATGAAGGTGCATCGCCGGCTGACGATGGGGGAGGAAGAGGACCTGGGTAGCTTCTACGCGATGGTTACGGAGCGGCTTGGGAATCCGGCGAAGGTGAATTGAGCAGTAAATGCACGGGGTTTGAGCGCCGTGTGCCGTTAGTCACACCGCGCGGCCAGTGTTGTGCGACAATTGGATGGGACAAGCGTGGCTGGAACATCAGCCGCGTGGAGGAAACACGATGGGCGATCTATTACAGCCGACACATCTAATCATTCTGGCGATCGTGGCCTTTCTGCTTTTTGGCGCCAAGCGGCTGCCGGAGCTCGGAAAGGGATTGGGCGAAGGATTGAAAGGCTTTAAGGAAGGCATCAAGGGTGTGAGCGATCCGGCTCCGCCGACCACACAGCAGAGCACACAGGCTCCGCCGCCCCCGCCTCCCGCCAGCAGCGAACCACCCCGCCAGGTATAGCTCCACTCTCTCGGCTTCCAAGGGGGAGACACACATCGAAGGCCTGTGCCGAAGAGCACGGGCCTTTCTGTTTCCATGGCTTTTCGGCTTACAGGCTTCGATTCTGAAGTTTCCTCCTTTTTTGCAAATTACTCTTTTTAAAACACTTGGCTATAAAGTCCTCTTTCTTAAAGACTTAATCCGCCCCCCCGATCGGAGCGCTTTTGGCGCTTATTCCTCAATCTGGCTCCAAATATTCCTGTTTTTTGCAAATTACTCTTTTTAAAACACTTGTCTATAAATTCCTCTTTCTTAACGACTTATGCCGGCCACCCTGATCGGAGCGCTTTTGGGGTCTTCTTTCTGGCCCTGGCCGGCTCATAAAAAGCCCTAGTTTTTTGGCAAAATGCTCTTTTTAAAATACTTACCTGCAAGATCCTCTACTTTAAAGACTTAAGCGATGCCCCACTATGACGGGCGTGTTTTCAGCTTCAGAACTCAGCCCCGATTTCGCGGAGGAGTCCGGCTGGACCTTTGGCTGGATTTCTGGCGATGTGGGTCGATTGGTACTTCCATTGTGCGACGTTTGGAGGAAATAACCTGCAAACGCGGGAGAAGTTCTTTGCGAATGGAATGAGGAATTTAGAAGGAAATTCTTGTCCGCGGGGTTGACGCGGAGGCTAGGCGCTGAGAAGGGCGACGGCGGCGAGGGCCAGGGCCATGCCGGCAATCTGGCGGGGAGTGGGGCGCTCGCGGAGGAGAATTCCCGCGAGCAGGATGGTTCCCGCGGGGTACATGGAACAGATGACGGCGGCGACGTCGAGCCTGCCCATTTGCGAAGCCTGCATGTAGAAGAGGTTGCCGACGGTGTCGAGCGAACCGGAGACGATGCCGGCGAGCCAGAAACCGCGCCATGGTTTCTGAGGGGGCAGGAGGGCGAGGGTGAGGAGGATGGCAGCAGCTCCGGCGATCCTGCCGGAGGTGAGAGCCCAGAGCACTCCGCCGGCAGCGGCCATTTTGAACAAGATGAGTTGGGCGCCGAAGCCTGTGCCGGCGCAGGCGCCGAGCAGGAGAGCGCGCGCGGGCGTCGCGGCCTGTCCGGCGGACTGCGATTGGGAGATCAGCCAGATTGCGACGAGGCCGAGAATCAATCCTCCCGTGGTGAATGCGCCGGGCCAGCCGGAGGTGATGAGGTCAAAGACCACGGGAATCAGGGCGGTGAGGAGTCCGGTAAGGGCCGCGGTGAGGCCCATAGCGCCCATGGCGAGGGCGCGATAGAAGACGGCAAGAGCGATGGCACCTTCAAAGCCGCCGATTGCGCCGTAGACGAGATAACTGGTGCCGGGGACCGGCAGGCGGAGCGCGAGACAGATGCAGAGGAGGGCGGCGAGGGAAACGACCTGGCCAGAAGCCGTGACCAGAAGAGCAGAGGATCTGCGCGCGCCCCAACCGCCGGCGAAGTCGGAGCCTCCCCAGGTTGCGGCGGAGAGGAGACTGATGCCTGCTGCGCCTGAAGAAGCCATTCTCTTGCTCGCTATGGTGGTTTCTCATCCAGGCCGGTGTAGATGATTCGGCCTGGATGAGGCACACCTAGATTCGTATCAGATTTGCGCCAAGCGATTCGGCTGGGAGCTTAGTGTTGAACGCTGTCCTGCCCGGAAGGATAGTAGCCCTTCTTCGAGATCACTTCGACATTGGGACGATTCACGCGCACCTCGATTTTCCGGTATTTGCCGTCGATGAGGGGCTCGTGGCTGGCATAGACAAGCGTGTACTGGTTGCGCGCCTCTTCAGAGATTCTCGCGTAGCTTTTTTCGATGCCGTTGAGGTCGTTTTCAGAATCGAGGATGCCGCCGGTGGATTGGACGTAGCCGTAGAGGCGGTTGTCGTACATGGTGAAGGGCAGGTGGAAGCGGCTGATATATCCCTGACCCCAGCGGGCGGAGTCGCCAACGGCTGTGCCGTAGACGGCAATTTTGTTTGTCTGGAGATAACGCAGCACGTCTTTGTAGGTCGCTTTGCTGCCGTACTCCTTGCCATCGGAGATGACGTAGATGATGCGACGGCGGCCCTGGGGACGCGTAGAAAGCTCCTTGGCCGCGGCGAGAATGGCGTCGTTGAGGGTGTGAATATCTTTCGGCAGCGTGATGAAGTAGGGGTTGCCGGTGGCGCCCCCCTGCTGGATGGTCGGATTCGAATCGACGCAACCGCCATTTTTGGTGATGCTGCAAGCCCGCGAAGGCGCCCGAGTTGATGGGAACGGCTTCTTCCCTGCCTGTTGCCTTGGCCAGCGCCAAAACGGCGGGAACGCGGTTTCCCTGAGCGCCGGTGAACCCTGTGAGCTCACGCGGGCCGTTGTTATAAGCAAAGACGGCGACTTCATCGTAGGGGGAGAGGGCGCCCTGGATCGCGCCGAGCGAGTCGTTCACCTTGGACATGACGTCGGAGGTAAGGCTCTGGTCGATGACAAACGCCATGGAGAGAGGGGCAGGATCGACGCTGAAGATCTTCAGTGGCTCCCACTTGTCGTTTTCATAGACTTTGAAGTCGCGCCATGTGAGGCCGGCGATGGGTTTACCTTTGTTGTCCTTCACCGTGACCGGGACCTCGACGTAAGTCGTATAGGTGCGAACGATCTGGCCGATGTCTTCGGGTGTCTGGGTTTCCGGTGGGGTGGTCTGGACGTCCCTGGTCGAGGACGGAGGGGGCTGGGTGGAGGGCGCCTGCTGCTGGGGCAGGTCGCCGCCGGCGCTCGAAGAAGTTGGAGCAGATGGCGCTCCGATGCCGGGGGTGATGGGACCGAGATTTTTCAGGGAAGAGGGAGCCTGGGGCGCGGGAGCGTCCGGCACGACTTGCTGATCGGCCGGCCGCTGAGGCTGTTGCTGGCCGGGGGCCGCCATGCTGAGGCCAAACGTAGAACTCAGAATTGCGGTCAGCGCCAGAGTCTTGATACCAAGGTCCACAGGTGTTCGTTCCTCCCGAATGCAAAACCGGAAATACTATACCCGAGCCTGATTCCGAAATCGCCTGTAAGAAGTAACGGCAAATCGGGAAACAATGCCCGGTGTGCTCTGTTTCCGCTTTGCGGAGCGTGCCCTGTGACCCGTTTAGGTGCCCGGCAGGCATACCTCAAAGCAGCGTTCAGTTCATGAGAGCCTACCCGTCAGACTATCAGACGCACCAGTCAGTCACAGGTTTGCCCAGCACTGCCTGAAAGAGTTAACGTATGCTCTCTGAGAGTGCTCTCTTTCCGATGTCAATCACCGTCCAATTAAGATAAGATGCGCGTCGCCAGGTATTTCGCAGTTTTGCTGTTCGCCATGCCGCTGGTGACATTGGGCGCCTGGGGACAGCTCGCTCCATCTCCCGATGCAGCCCCGGTGAGCCACGCGCCGCCGCCGCCGCCGGAAGAGGAGTCGATGGGTACGTTGAAGCTGAACGTGAACCTGGTCGATTTGTTTTTTACAGTCAAGGCGAAGTCGGGCGAACTGGTTCCGCACCTCAGCAAGGAAGATTGTTCGGTTGCAGAAGACAAGGTGCCTCAGACGCTGAAGAACTTCAGCGCGGAGACGCATCTGCCTCTGACGCTGGGCATCATGCTGGACACCTCGGGGAGCCAGATTGATGTTTTGCCGCTGGAGCAACAGGCCGGCGGGCAATTTCTGGAGAGGGTTCTGAAGTCGAAGGACCAGGCGTTTCTGGTTTCCTTTGACGTGAATATCGACTTGCTTCAGGACTTCACGAACAGTCCGCGGATGCTGGAACGAGCTTTGAACAAGGCGGAGATCAACACCGCGGGTGGAAATGGCAGCAGCGGGATACCGGGGCTGGGCGGCGGCACCATTCCGACGCAGGGCGGCCCCAAGGGAACGCTGCTGTACGACGCGATCTACCAGGCCTCGAATGACAAGCTGGCAGAGCAGCCCGGACGGAAAGCGATGATTATCCTGACCGATGGCGACGATGTGGGGAGCGACCACAAAATCCAGGAAGCTATCGCTGCGGCGCAGAAATCGAACACCATCGTGTACGTGATTCTGATCGCGGAACCGAGTTTCTACGGCGGGTTCGGCTACAACGGCTACTCGGCGGCGAAGAAGATCTCGGAGGAAACCGGCGGCCGCATGATCAACGTGGGGGCCAACGGGAAGAAACTGGAAGCGGCGTTCCAACAGATCGAAGAGGAGCTCCGCACCGAGTACCTGGCCAGCTACACGCCGACCAACGCCAAGCAGGATGGAACTTTCCGCCGTATTGCGGTGCAGTGCAAGGGCGACGACATGAAGGTGCAGGTCCGCAAAGGGTATTACGCTCCGCTTCCGGAAGCGCGATAGTCGCGCCGCTGCTGATTGGCGATGTTGCCTGAGGTCCGTTCCGCGAACGACCGAGGGCCAGGGAAGCAATTTATACCTACGCAAAATTACACGAATGCATAAGGCGCATCGCTGAGATGGGCTTTTTGCTCATTGGCGTGCCGCGCCCGCGGTGACGCAAGTTCTTCATCCTGTTCGGCGGCGTTGCGGAATTTCATTGGCGGGAAGCAAAGCCGACGGTTTGGCCATCATCGTGCGAGAGAGAAGACGAACGAACAAAAATCTTCAGTCCCGGATTGGTGTTCCATGGAAGATCTTCTCATCAAGGCAGCCACGGTGATCGCGGTTGGCCTTGCCACATTTTCGAGCTTTCCTGGAACAGCGCAGCAAGATCCAGCGGCACAGGCACAGAGACCGGCGACGCAAGAGGCCGGGCCCAGGGCCGGAGATGCCGCGCGGAGTCGGATGAGAGCGGAGTTGAAGCCGGTGAGCGGCGAACTCGTGAACAAGCTTGATTCGAAGTCGGCCAGACAGGGAGACAGCGTTGTGGTCAAGACGAAGGAGAATGTGACCACCGGGGGCGCGGAGATTCCGAAGGGGTCGAAGCTGGTGGGGCACGTGACCAACGTTCAACCGCGCGGGGAAGGCAAGGAGAACTCCCAGATCGCCATCCAGTTTGACCGCGCTGAATTGAAGGACGGCCAAACGTCTGCCGATCGAGTCGGTGATTCAGTCTGTTGCTCCTTCGGGGAGTGATGTGGTTGCCAGAGTTGCGACGACCGGAGATGCTGCTGCGGGTTCGGCGACCGTGCCTGGGATGAATTCCGGTGCAGGAAGCACGAGCCAGGGCAACGTGGGGGAGAGCCGAGCGGGAACGGCTGACGGCCGAGCGGGATTGGGTTCGAACGGGACAGTTCAGCCGGGCGCGACTGGGCAGAATAATACCGGGCAGGACAATAACGGGCGGAATGCTGCGGGGCAGAGTTCGGGCGGAGACCTGCCTGCGCCGGGGAGTATTGTTGCGCAGAATGGGAATGTGGCGATTCGCGCCACTGGGATCCCGGGCGTGCTGCTGGCGAATGACATTCACGGGCTGCCGTTCAGCAACGCATCGGGCATGCTGCTGGGTGCGGGCCGCGATGTGCATCTGGACGGTGGATCGACGGTCGTTCTGGCGGTGGCGATGTCTCCGCAGGCGGCGGGAAGCGGAATGACTCGATAAGGGTGAGTGCGAAGTTTGGAGCAAGGATGGAGCCGGAGGTTACACTCCGGCTCTGTTCTTTTTCGGGACAAGCGCATTACGTCTGTTCGACAACTGCGTAATCTGGTGCGCATCTGCGGCTCACGGCTAACATTGGCGCGGGTCGAGAACGCCGAAGCGGAGAAGGCTGAATCTGCCATTCTCCGGGGCGAAGGAGCACCGGCAATGTGCGTGGATGAAGCGGCGTCGCGGGGGCATGAGTTCGAAATCGGCATACGGTTTCGCCGGATGATGGAAGAGCGCATCGCCCGGCTGGAGAGGAATGCGGCCGGCGACGAGGCGATGGTCGAGCGCCTGGAAAACGGAGATCACATCCGACGCCAGCTACGACTGGTGGCAGCGCAGCGGGAGGAAGCTCAGCGGGTGCGCAGGTTTCTGGATCAGTGCCGGATAAGAGCGGTCGATTGAGCTGACCACGCTGCAGAGACGGAAAGGCTGGATTCAGAGGCGGCGGCCCGTGGATGCGAAGCGGGTTGGGAATGCCCGATAATGACTCATGGCGATTCCCGGCGATTCAGGCATAACACTCGATTACCACATCGTTGACGTGTTCACAGAAACGGCGCTCAAGGGCAACGGGCTGGCGGTGGTGTTTGACACGGCGGGTCTGGCGACCGAGCGGATGCAGGCCATTGCGCGCGAGTTCAATCTTTCCGAGACGACGTTCATCCAGAGGCGGGATCGCGAAACGGAACAGCGGGAGGGAGTGCGGGTGCGCATCTTCACCACGCAGGAGGAGCTGCCGTTTGCCGGGCATCCGACGCTGGGGTCGGCGAGCGCTCTGAAGCTGCTGGCGCCCGATACGATCGAGGGAGATACGGTTCGGCTGGCCTTGAATGTGGGCACGGTGCCGGTTCGCTTCAGAAGCGGCAGCCTTTTTGGGGAGATGACGCAGAAGGACCCCGAGTTTGGGAAGGAACTGGATCGGGCAGAGGTGGCGCGTCTCGCAGGTCTGCAGGTCGAGGATCTGAACGCATCGGCTCCGCCGCAGGTGGTGTCTACGGGAACAGCCTTCGCCATCGTCGCGTTGCGTTCGCACGAGCCGCTTGCACGCCTGAAGGTGGACCAGGAAGCTGCGGCTCCGTACCTGAGATCGCACGGTGGGCGGTGGTTCTACGTGATGGGGCCAACGGGCTCGGACAATCCTCAGTGGCGGGCCCGGATGCAGTTTTATGGGGGAGAGGATCCGGCGACGGGGTCGGCGGCGGGGTGCGCGATCAGCTACCTGGTGGGACATGGAATCGTGGAATCGGGACGGCAGATTCACGTGCAACAGGGAGTGGAGATCGGACGCACGAGCGATTTGTTTTTGACCGCGAACCGGACTGCAGGAAGGGTGACGGATGTGCGCGTTGCGGGCAGCACTGTTCCCGTTGCAAAGGGACAACTTTTCCTGCCGTAATGCACATGCTTTCAACAGAATTTAATCAGGCCAAGTTACTCTCTATGTTCATTCTGCTGTTTTTTCCTTTGTTACAAGATGGTTTTCATGCGTAGTTTCGCTTCTTCTTCCCTCTTTTCAGGCAAGTCCGCACTCACTACTCTTTGCCAAGTATTTGAACGAAATTGAACCGGCTCCATTCCGGTTTTCATAACGGCTTCAAACTCAATCTGACTGCAAGAAGGTTCTTCCCTCTAGAGATAGATTGCGACGAAGTCGGCTCAGCGGGACGGTGCATTGCATTAGCGATCACCCCGCCAGCGGACGTCGTGCGTTCCTTTTCCAGGGAGAGACCAACTCTGCGGCCGCCGGCCCCGGACCTTGACGAGCCATGCCCGAAAACAAACGGGTATCGCTGCAGTGCGCTCAAACCGGCCGAAGCAAAATTTTAATGATAGGAACAGGACCAACCAATGAGGCCAAAGAAAGTCATACTTTGCGTTGACGACAACGAACAGGAACTGTCCGTTCTGAAATTCATGCTGTCTACCAACGGTTATCGCGTACTCGCCGCCACGAATGGATCGGAGGCCATTGCCCTGTTCGCCGACAACCGGGTGGACCTGGTGCTGGCCGACCACGCCATGCCGCACATGAGCGGTGACCAGCTTGTTTTGAAACTGAAGCAGATTGCTTCCCATGTCCCGATGGTGATTCTCGGGGATCCTCAAAAGATGAACGGGCAGATCCACGGGGCCGACGCCCTGCTGGCGAAGAAGACCTGTTCGCCGCAGGAATTGCTGGAGCGCGTCAAGATCATGAGCGCTCGCAAGCGTGGCCCGCGCAAGGGTGTTTCCCGCCTGGTGAATCCAGAGCTGGCGGTTGCTTCCTGACAACGAAATAAGGGGGGGGCGGAGACCTCTCGCCGGTGCGCCTGGGCCGTTGCAGGTTCAGGTAACCGGCGAGAGAGTCTCCGACGGGGGGAAGAATTTGACGCCACCCCTTGACGAGCTAAAGTGCTCATGGGCATACTCGCCATCGTGTCCAAACTGGGTTATTGTCATTACACCAGTGGAAGCAGGCCCTTATGGATCTCATCCTTGTTCGCCTTCTTTTCGTTGTCTTGCTGTCCGCAGTTTGTTACTTTCTGCAACCGTTCGGCGCAAAGCCTTTCATCGGGGCTTTGGGCGGAGCCGCTGCAGCATGCGCGGTTATTGTTTTTGAGCTTCGGGTGCGTGCTCTCACGCTGCGGAGACTGATCGGCGCAGTCGCAGGGAGCGTGCTGGGGATTTTCGGAGCGGCGTTGTTCTGCCTTGTTTTGCGGTCGGCGCCTCTCAACACCTCGACATCCGCGGTACTACAAATCTTTGTGCTGCTGCTGATGACGTATGTTGGATTGCTGGTTGGGGCCAGCAAGGGCGACCTGCTGAACCCGGCGGCTCTGGGGACGGTGTTTGCCGGAGAGCGCCCCACGCGCAGGAGCGCCAAGGTGCTCGATACCAGCGTGATTATCGACGGCCGGATCGCCGATATTGCGGAGGCGGGGTTTATTGACGGCATGATGGTGGTGCCGGAGTTTGTGTTGCGCGAGCTGCAGATTGTTGCCGACTCGACGGACAGCTCGAAGCGCCAGCGCGGCCGCCGCGGTCTGGACATGCTGCAGAGGATGCAATCGAACACCGCCATCCAGGTGCAGATTGTGCCCGACGATTTCCCTTCCATCCGCGAGGTGGATCTCAAGCTTCTCGAGCTGGCAAAGAAATGGGAAGCCAAGGTGGTCACCAACGATTTCAACCTGAACAAGGTGGCCCATCTTCATCGCGTGGAGGTGCTGAATATCAACGACCTCGCCAATGCGCTGAAGCCGGTGGTTCTGCCGGGCGAGAAGATGAACGTGCTGATTCTGAAGGAAGGCAAGGAATACAACCAGGGAGTCGGGTACCTCGACGACGGCACCATGGTGGTGGTGGATCACGCGCGGAAGATGATTGGCCGACCGGTTGAGATCTCGGTGACCAGCGTGCTCCAGACAGCCAGCGGGAAAATGATTTTCGGCAAGATGGACGAGAACGCCAAATCTGCCGAGCCCACCAAGGCTGGACCCATGGAACTAGCGCGGTAGAGCTATCGCTGTTGAGGGCAATGGAGCGCCGGCCAAGTGCCGGCGCTTTCGCATTCAGATGTCGCGGATCTGGCTGATCTGGACGACGGGCTGGATATCGGTGTAATTGGGGATGTCTCCCTGAAGCTGACCAGCTACCGGTGTAAATGCAGCAGCAAACGCATCGACCGATTCGCAGGTAAAGCCGACGATGGCGGCGTAAGGCGCCGGCTCACCCGGAGTGGCTCCGGCGATACCGATCTCGACTGAGGTTTCCTTGACGGCGGGTCCGAGGAGCCTGACAGCCATGGGCATGTGGACCGTGATGTAGTAGTCAACGTCGAACCGGTTTCCCGGCTTGCTGGGATACAGGATGCTTACCTTGATCATCGCCCTATCTTATCTACCGGCAGGGCGCCGATGCCTCAGTATTTCTGTACTTTTGGATCGATCTCGTCACTCCATGCCAGAATGCCGCCGGCAAGGTTGACAACCTGCGGATAGCCGGATTGCTTCAGAAACTCGGCGATCTTCTGGGAACGCGCTCCGGAGCGGCACTGCACCACGATTTCCCGATCGCGCGGAATCTCGTCGAGCCGCTTCGCCACATCGTTCTGAGGGATCAGGGTGCCGCCGATCTGGGCAATCTGGTACTCGTAGGGTTCGCGAACATCGAGAAGGAAAACCGATTCGCCGGCATCGCGCCGCCGTTTGAGCTCCTTGACCGTGATCTGAGGAATTCCGTTCTTGACTGTCTTATCTTCCTTGGATTCGGGCATGATGCCGCAGAACTGCTGATAGTCGATGAGTTCTTTTACGGTCGGGTTCTCGCCGCAGACGGGGCACTCGGGATTCTTGCGCAGCTTCAGCTCGCGGAAGCGCATGCCGAGGGCGTCGACCAGGAGCAAACGGCCGATGAGCGGGTTGCCTTTGCCGAGGATGAGCTTGATGACTTCAGTGGCCTGGATGACGCCAACGAGACCGGGGAGGATACCGAGCACTCCGCCTTCGGCGCAGCTGGGCACCAAACCTGGCGGTGGCGGCTCTGGATAGAGGCAGCGATAGCAGGGGCCTTGCTCTGTGGCAAAGACGCTTGCCTGGCCTTCGAAGCGGAAGATGGAGCCGTAGGCATTGGGCTTTCCGAGCAGGACGCAGGCGTCGTTGACCAAGTAGCGAGTCGGAAAATTGTCGGTGCCGTCGGCGACGATGTCGTAGTCCTTGAGGATGTCCAGCGCGTTGGCGCTCGACAACATGGTGTCGTGCTTGACCACGTTCAGCGAGGGATTGAGGGCGGTGAGCTTCTCCGCGGCGGAGTCGAGTTTCTTGCGGCCAATGTCTTTTGTGGAGTGAATGATCTGGCGCTGCAGATTGCTGGCGTCGACCACATCGAAGTCGACAAGGCCGAGCGTGCCGATTCCCGCGGCGGCCAGGTAAAAGGCCAGGGGCGAACCAAGGCCTCCGGTGCCGACACAGAGCACGCGCGCCGCCTTAAGTTTCTGCTGCCCTTCGATGCCCACCTCGGGAAGGATGAGGTGGCGGGAGTAGCGGGAAAGATCGTCAGTGGTCAGTTCGGGAAGCTGGATCGGTTCGGTCGCGGTGGCCATCGTGGGTTCTCGATTAGTTAGATTTGCCGAGGGGTAAATCGGATTCGAATGTGCACCATGCCGTTTGGGGCAGGAGAAACGCGATCCGAGTGCATATACAGGGTAACAAAAGCCGAGACGGCTCCGGAGTGCCGGAGCCGCCGTGGCGGAGCGATGCTGTGCGGTTTCAGCGTGATGCCGGATTTGACTGAGCGGGCAATGTTTACCCGGTTCTCACGGAGAGAAAGAAAAACGGGACCGAGTGCGGTAGCCGATTAGCGATCCGCGTTGCACGATTTGGGCGCGCCGCGGAGGGTGTAGCTATGAATCACGAGGCTTGAGTCGTCGATGACAGCGCTCGGCACCTCCTGCGCGTCCTGGATCTCCGTGGCAATCGCGACGCCGTCGACGATCTTTGAACGGGTAATCACAAAATCCTCTGTCACGTTCGCGGTCGATCCGTCAGGGAGAGCAATGACCAGGTTCATGGCGCCCATGCCTTCCGAATTGATGGTGTAGGTGCCGGAGATGCCGATGGTGGAGAGGGACCGGGTATTGTTCGGTCCCGGCTGGTTGACGACCGCGGAGCCTGCGGTGATTTTTCCATGACCGTCCATGACTTCAAAACCGAGCGCACGGGCGACGTTCGGGCCATAGGTCGCGATTGCGCCGTAGTTGCCGCACAGACTGGCGGGGGAGAATTTGATGTTGGACTTCTTATCTTCTCGATCCTGCGCCGGCAGGAGCGCAGCGGTTGCAAGCAGCAAGGCGATGAGTGCGGCGTGGGTTGTCCTGGGAAAGAAGGACTGCATGACGGAGACCTCCGATGGAATTTCGAATAGGCAAAGCGATGAGGAAGGGCCGGGGAAAGCGGCCGGACGAGCAGATTGAGGATACCGGCGGCACTCTGTGCTGGCAATCGGAAATGGAGCGGGCGCGAGAACGGCGGCTGAGTGGTCCGGTGTCGGCACATTCTGCGCTCGCAATTCGATTCCGGCGAATATCCATACTCTGAGGGCGATTGCGAAGGTATGTGCCGGGGTGCGAGACTTGAAAGAGCAGTTGAGCCGCACCTATTTCAACGATAGAGATACGCTTATGCCACGAAAGCCCGCCCCTTTGACCTTCGACCAGGCGATGGATGCCTTGCGCAAACAGGGTTTTGAAGTGTCATCCTCGCCGGGAAAATCCGGGGGGATGCTGGTGAGCAAATATGGCGTGGCAGCGATTCTGGTTGCGGCGCAAGACGGCGGATCCAGTTCGATAGCTCTTGCAGAACATCCAGGGATCCTGGTGCGCGGCGAAATTGCTCGATTGCTGGACCGCGGCTATCAGAAGTTCATCCGGACTTCGAAATTTGAGCTGCCGGCGACCGCGAGCCAGTTGCATGCGATTCATCGAGTTCAGCGAGGAGCTGACGCAGGCGACCGGAGGCACGAGCTTGTACAACCAGTCGCTGGGTACGACCAGCGATTTGTATTTGTATGATCGGCTGCGCGGACGGGAAGACGAAGCGGGACATCCGGCCACGAGGCCGTGGGAACTGGCCGACGGTCACTGATCGCGTTCAGTTGGGTGTGCCGCTGCTCTCGGTGGTTTCGAAGGTGCATTCGGCGCACTGGCAGTGACGGCGAAGATAGTCCCACGAATAGATACCGCCTGAATGGCCGTCGAGCCAATTGAACTGAAGGGCATATCGGCCGACGCCGTGCGCACTGGCGGGCTTGGCGGGCGGAGTGTACATGGGCAAAAGGGCTGCCGGTTTGGGCTTGGGCTGGCCAGCCTTTCGGCCCTGGGCCTTTCGTTCGTCAATGCAAGTGGCGCATGGACAGGCGTCGCGCAGCCATGCAAAGCCCCAGGCGCTCCTGTGCCCGTCCTGCCAGTCGATCTCAAGGCCGGTGCCCTCGGTGATCTTCACGCGAACCTTGTCGGGGGTGACGGCAATGCGCGGAAGAGGCCGGTCTTCGAGGCTCTCGGCGGCCTGTTCTTCCTTGTTGACGAAGCGAATGCCTTCGTGACTCATATTGCTATTTTAGTTCTCAGTTCTCAGTTCGGAGTTCATAGACCGCAGTTCATAGTTCTCAGTTCTCAGTTCTCAGTTGTGGTTTCTCCAGAAGAACCATGCGGCCATGCCGAGGCCGATGATTACGACGACGGCGCGCAGCAGGGGCTGGGGGATTTTACGGGAGAGGCTGGCGGAGGCATAGCCGCCGATGGCACAGGTAACCATCGCCAGCAGGCAGTAGCGCCAGACGACCTGCCCGCTGAAGACGAAGATCACGAAGGCGATGCCGTTGGCCATGGTGGTTGCGACGACTTTCAAGGCGTTGATCTCGTTCAGGTTCTGGTAGCCGAAGAGGGAGAGCAGGGTGATGATAAGGAATCCTGCGCCGGCGCCGAAGTAGCCGATGTAGAAACAGACCAACATCATGCCGAGGAATACCGGGGCCATGGGCGGGCGGTGAACCCCACCGCCGGCGGTCTGGCTGCGGACAAACTTGAGGTGTTCGAGCCAGCGGGAGGCAGGGCCGCTGAGCGCGAAGATGACAGCGGCGACGAGAAGAAGCCACGGAACCAGGTGAAGGAACGTGGTCTGCGGGGTGTGAAGGAGAACGATCGCCCCGGCGGTTCCCCCGAGGAGGCCGGCGAAGGCCATCGGAATGGCCACCTTGAGATTTCGGCGGACATCCTCTCGATAGGCAGCAACGGAGGTGAGTTGTCCGGGCCAGAGGGCAACGGTATTAGTGGCGTTGGCCTGAATGGGGAGCACATTCATGCCGAGGATTGCGGGGAAGAGGAGGAACGATCCTCCGCCGGCCACCGCATTGAGCACGCCGGCGATGAAGGCGGCGACGGTGAGCCAGAGCCAGCGCCAGCTCATGTAGGAGGGTAAGTCGGAGAAGACGATCATTCGCTTCGATTTTAGCGGGGCGGGTTTGGGAGTCGGGATATCCGGAGGAGGATTCTAGGCAGGATGGGCGGTAAAAGGCCAGGGCAGGAGGTCATTTTTGGATATAAAGCCTATAAAAACAAACAGCTTACATGGGAATCATCAATATATTAGCGAAATGCACTCATATTTTATGAATCAAACGTGCTATAGTTCTATCCAATGAAGTGAGCGGTCAGAGGCCGAGGCCCTGGCCGGAAATCAAGAGAATCCGTTGGAGGACACAAAATCATGGCAATCACCCGTTGGGATCCGTTTCGTGAAGTCGTAGCACTGCAGAGCCGCATGAATTCGCTTTTCCGCGAGTTCAACGAGAACGACAGCCCCCTGACGACTGCCAGCTTTGTGCCGGCTGTCGACATCTACGAGGACACGAAGAAGGTTGTTCTGAAGCTCGAAGTTCCAGGGATGGAAGAGAAGGACCTGGACATTCGCGTGGAAAACAACACGCTGACTGTGAAGGGCGAGCGCAAATTCGAGAAGGATGAGAAGGAAGAGAACTTCCATCGGATCGAGCGCCGCTACGGAACCTTCTATCGCTCGTTCACGTTGCCGTCGACGGTGGACACTGAGAATGTGCAGGCGAGCTACAACGCCGGCATTCTGAAACTGGATCTGAACAAGAAGCCGGAAGCGCAGCCGAAGCAGATCAAGGTCAACTTCGGCCAGGAAAGCAAGCTCGAGAACAAGAAGGAAGAGCCCGAGCTGGTGGGAGCACGGTAAAAGCAAGTTGTCAGTTTTCAGTTGTCGGTTGTCAGCTTGTCAGCTTTCAACTTGAGAACTGAGGCTAAAACTTAGGACTAAACAGCAAGTTGTCAGTTATCAGTTGTCAGTTGTCAGTCTCCGACGGGAAACAATGCGGGGATCTGGCAGCTGACAACTATTTTTGAGAGCTCAAGCATTGATCGTTTATTTGCTATCAATCGCGACCTGCCGAAGAGCAGAATCTGAAGACTGAGGACTGAATACTGAGGACTAAACAATGGCCATTCGTTGGGAAAAACTGACAGTGAAATCGCAGGAAGCGATGCAGCAGGCGCAGGGCCGGGCGGCGGAGTTCGGCAACCCCGAGATCCAGCCGGTACACCTGTTGCTGGCGCTGATTGAGGATCGCGAAGGCGTAATTCCCGCGGTGCTGGAGAAGATCGGTGTGCCCACCGAGCGGCTGGAGAGCAGCCTGCACCAGGTGGAAGAGAAGCTGCCGCGTGTGCAGGGCGGGTCTGGGCAGCCGGGGCCGAGCGACGCGCTGACGAAGGCGCTGGAGCAGGCATTTCGCGAGGCGTCGAACTTCAAGGACGACTATATTTCGACGGAGCATCTGCTGCTGGGAATCGCGGGCCTGAAAGGCGATGCCGCGCGAGACGCGCTGGCGAATGTCGGGGCCACGCGTGAAGCGATCATGCAGGCACTGACCGCGGTGCGCGGATCGCAGCGTGTGACCGACCAGAATCCCGAGGGGAAATTCCAGGCGCTCGAGAAATATGCGAAGGACCTTACGGAGCTCGCTCGAAGGGGCAAGCTTGACCCGGTGATTGGACGGGACGAAGAGATTCGCCGCGTGGTGCAGGTGCTGAGCAGGCGCACGAAGAACAACCCTGTACTGATTGGCGAACCCGGCGTGGGCAAGACTGCCATCGTGGAGGGTCTCGCGCGCCGCATCGTTTCCGGGGACGTGCCGGAGAGCCTGCGCGACAAGCGGGTGATCTCGCTGGATCTGGGGTCGATGCTCGCCGGCGCGAAATATCGCGGCGAATTTGAGGATCGTTTGAAAGCAGTTCTCAAAGAAATCGAGGAGTCGAACGGGCAGATCGTGATGTTTATCGACGAGCTGCATACGCTGGTCGGGGCGGGCGCGGCGGAAGGCGCAATCGACGCCAGCAACATGCTGAAGCCGGCGCTGGCGCGCGGTGAACTGCGGGCCATCGGCGCAACCACGCTGAATGAATATCGCAAGTACATCGAGAAGGACGCGGCTCTGGAGCGGCGTTTTCAGATTGTCTATGTCGGCGAGCCGAACGTTGAAGACACGATCGCAATTCTGCGGGGATTGAAGGACCGCTACGAGGCGCATCACAACGTGCGCATCAAGGATTCGGCGATTGTCGCCGCGGCCACTCTATCGCACCGCTACATCAGCGACCGCTTTTTGCCGGACAAGGCGATCGACCTGGTCGACGAGGCGGCAGCTTCCCTGGCGATCCAGATCGGCTCAGTGCCGACGGAGATCGACCAACTGGAGCGGCAGGCGACCTCGCTCGAAATCGAGCGCGCCGCGCTGAAGCGCGAGACCGACAACAACAGCCGCCAGCGCCTTGAAGAAGTGGAGCGCGAACTTGCATCCATCAAGGAGCAGGCGACGGCATTGCGCGCGCGCTGGACCACGGAACGCGACGCAATTACGCGCATGAGCGAGCTGAAGAAGAAGATCGAGGCGCTGCGCTTTGAGGCTGAAGAGCAGACGCGCAAGGGGCAGCTCGAGCGGGCCGCGCAGATCCAGTACGGCGAACTGCCGAAGGCCGAGGCCGAACTGAAGCAGCTCAATGCGATGCAGGACGGCAATGCCAGCGCCACGCGGATGCTGAAAGAAGAGGTGGACGAGGAAGACATTGCCAAAATCGTCAGCAAGTGGACGGGCATTCCGGTATCGAAGATGCTTGAGGGCGACGTGAAGAAACTCGTTCACATGGAAGAGCGGCTGCGCGAGCGTGTCGTGGGACAGGAAGCGGCGCTGAGCGTAGTGGCGAATGCGATTCGGCGATCGCGCGCAGGCCTGAGCGATCCCAAGCGGCCGATCGGGTCATTCCTCTTTCTGGGACCGACGGGAGTGGGCAAAACGGAAACTGCGCGGGCCCTTGCAGAGTTCCTTTTTGACGACGAGCAGGCGATGGTTCGGATCGATATGAGCGAGTACATGGAGAAGCACGCCGTTGCGCGATTGATCGGCGCGCCTCCGGGATACGTGGGCTACGACGAAGGCGGACAGTTGACCGAGGCGGTTCGGCGGCGCCCGTATGCGGTAATTCTGTTCGACGAGGTCGAGAAGGCTCATCCGGACGTCTTCAATGTGCTGCTGCAGATCATGGATGACGGCCGACTGACTGATTCGAAGGGACGCACGGTGGACTTCAAGAACACGGTGCTGATCATGACGTCGAACCTGGGCGCGGCGTTCCTGTCGACGGAGTCGCTCAAAACAGAGCATGACTTCGACATGGCGCGCGAGAGCGTGATGCGCGTGCTACGGGAGCACTTCAGGCCGGAGTTTTTGAACCGCGTTGACGACATGGTGATCTTCCGTCCGCTGGGACACGCACAGCTCGAGGCGATTCTCGAACTGCGGCTGAACGAGATCCGCAAGCTGCTGGAAGACCGGCAGATCTCTATCGAACTGACCGCGCCGGCGCGGGAGCTGATCCTGGCGTCGGGCTCGGATGTCGCCTACGGTGCCCGGCCGCTGAAGCGCGCACTGCAACGGATGGTGCAGGACCCGCTGGCGATGAAGATCCTCGACGGCGAGGTGCTGCATGGCGCTCACGTCCGGATCGACGCAAATCGCCGCAAGAACGAACTGTCGTTCGAGACGATGGGGCGCGAAGCGATGGCGTGAGGGAAGTTGCCGGTTGTCAGTTATCAGTTTTAGATATGAGTTATCAGTTATCAGTGAGCAGGCTCCGCGAAATAGCGGAGCCTTTCTTTCCCCGGCGGAGAGCCGCATCGCTGTAACAGGGTCATACAGTCAGGGCCTCGAAAGGATTATTCCGTTCGAGGCTTTCTTTTTTGGCTTGCGAAGATGAGAAGGAAAGTTTGTCTGTTATTCTGCTGACCCTGAAGGGCATGATCCAACGATGGCATGGGGAGAGTCGATGCAGATGAAGCCGGCCACGCTGCTCTATGCGGTCGATCTGGCGGGAACGCTTTTGTTCGGCCTGGAGGGAGCCTCCGCCGCAATCTCGGGCAATCTCGATTTTCTGGGTCTGCTGGTACTGGCTTTTGCGACGGCGCTGGGTGGCGGCATTATCCGGGATCTTCTGATTGGATCAACGCCGCCGAGCTCACTGCGCGACTGGCACTACTCGGCCATGGCGTTTGCCGGAGCGGCAACGACATTTCTGCTGCATCAATTCGGGCGGCAGATTCCGGCGCAGCCACTGATGATTCTCGACGCAGCGGGATTGTCACTGTTTGCGATTGCGGGTACGGAGAAGGCGCTCATCTTCAAGATGACTCCTTTGATCGCGATTCTGCTGGGCGGAATTACCGGCGTGGGAGGAGGCACCATTCGCGATGTGCTGCTGGCGAGGATCCCGACGGTATTGCGCGCCGACGTGTACGCGACAGCGGCGCTGGCCGGAGCGGCGACGATGGTGATCTGCAGGCGAGCGGGCTGGCGACCCACTCTCTCTGCGTTTCTCGGCGGCTCCGTTTGCTTTGTCTTGAGAGTCGTCAGCGTGTGGCTGCACTGGAACCTGCCGCGGGTGCAGTGATCGCAGGGCTTTCCTCGTGATCACTGTTCCGGCGGTTGGGCGGCATGCGGCAAAAGGCCGCGATCGACCAGCACCGGCGGTTTGCGGTGATGCGTCTTCAACTCGTAATCGTAGGCCCAGCCGATGAGATCGCCGTCGTGCCACTTGCGGGTACTGATCTCGATGCCGAAGGGCAAGCCATCGTCATAGAAGCCCGCGGGGATGCTGATGGCGGGGACGCCGAGCATGTTGACCCAGCCTGTGGCCGAGTGCGGGCCGCCGCTGATTTCTCCGTCCTGCGGCATGGTTTCATCCGGGGGCGGCATCTGGGTGGCGGGATACACGAAACCATCGAGTTGCAGTCGATCGAGTTCCGCGTCGTAGATTGCCTGCGCCTGACGGCGCGGCGCGAGAAGCGTTGCCTCGACATTGGGATCGGAGCCGAGCGTCGCCTGCTGAATGCCGCCTCTTTCAGACAATTTGGTCGAGTTGCCGCCGATGATGACCGGCGGAAGGGGTTTGCCCACGATCTTCTCGTAGTCCGCAGCGGAGTGGTACTGCTGGCGGTCCGAAATCGGCCAGGAACTTCTCAGTGCCCTCGCGAATATAGGGCAGCGTGCAGATGTGGGTGGCGATGTCAGCGAAGCTGTCGGGCAGAATGCCGGGCTCGATGAGCACGGTCGCTCCCGCTGCGCGCAACTCTTCGACAGCCTTCATAAACATGGCGCGTGTCTCCGGCCGTGGAGGAAGGAACGCATCTTTTTTCGCAGCCTTCAGCTCACCGGAGGTGGCGGTCGGACAAACTCCCTGAAATGGAGGAGAGTCGCCGTCGAGGATGAAGGCCGGAACCCCGAACCGCTTGCCCTTGAGGGAATCGGGCTTCAAGTAATTCGTATAGGGACCGGGCTGCGCCTTCGCCTGCGATCCGGCGGTGACGGGATCGAGGGGATCTTCGCCGGCCATCACGGTCAACGCGATCGCCGCATCCGCGACATTGCGCGCGATCGGGCCGGTGTTGTCGAGCTGCCAGTCGAGAGGAGCGATGCCGGCGATGCTGACAAGGCCGCGGGTAGGAAAGATTCCGACAAGGTTGCTGGTCGCGACGGGCATGCGGATGGAGTTGCCGGTATCGGTTCCGTTGCCGAGCAGCGCGAAGTTCGACGTAACGGAGGTGACGGTTCCACCCGACGAGCCGCCGGGGGAAAAGCGAACATCGTAGGCATTGCCGGTGCGGCCGAAGGCGGTGGAGCGATTGGTATCGCTGGCCGCAAAGTCCGGCATGTTGGTTACGCCGATGATGATGGCTCCAGCGGCGTTGAGCCTGCTTACGATGGTGGAGTCGCGGGGCGCAACCAACTCATGGCCGGGAATCATGTATCCGCGCCAGCCATCGGTTGTGACGAGGCCCTTGATGCTGGTGTTGGCCTTGGTCACGATGGGAACGCCCCACAGCAGTCCTGGCTTGAAACCGGGCTGATTGGCTTCGGCATCCTCGCGCGCGGCCTGGGCGAGTGCAGCTGTGTCGTTCACGGTCTGCACGGCTCGATAGATGCCGTTGTAGCGGGCGATACGATCGAGGTGCCACTGGACAACCTGTGTCACGGTGTAACGATGCTGCCGGTAGAGCTCGTGAAGGCGGTCAACGGTTACTTCCATCAAGTCGCGATCCATTGCAGCCTGATCGGAGGAAGAGGAGCCAGTTTGTCCAAACGCCGGCGAGACGAGGAGAAACAGAAGCAGCAACTTGCGCATAAACGCACTATACCTGCCTTTCGCGGGCTGAGCTGCCCGGCGATTGAGAGCATGGAAAACCGGCTTCTTTTCGACGGATGCGGCATCCATTAAAGGGAAGAGAATCTATGCCGCTGGAAATTCCATTCTGGATGACGAAACTGGGCCAACTGTGGCGGCTGGTGCGCGAGAGCCACGCGCAGCCGATTGCCGGCAGCCCCGAAAAAGCGCCCGTGGCCGGGGCGAACGAAACAGCGATCACCTTCATCGGGCACTCGTCGTTTCTGATTCAGACGGGCGGCCGTGCGCTTCTGATTGATCCGGTGTTTGCTACCCGTCTCATCGTGCTGCGACGCCAGCGGCGGGCGGGCATACGAGTCGCGGATCTTCCGGCGATCGATGCGGTGCTGCTGACGCACGCACATATGGACCATCTGAATCGCCCTTCGCTGCGAGCGGTTACACGGGAGATGCGGCGGCGCGGACTGGCGGCTCCGGTGGCGATTGTGCCAAACGGCGTTGAGGATCTGGTTGGGGATCTGGGCTTCGCACGGATCGAAACGCTGAAGTGGTGGGAGCGAGTGAATCTGGATTTACCGCGTGACGAGAGGCACGGATCACGGATCGATCCTCGACAGAAGGCGAGAGGCATCGAAGGGACTGCGGGATCGTTGAAGATCACCGCGACGCCCGCGCGGCATTGGGGAGCGCGGATGTTCAAGGACACGCACCGAGGATTCGGCGGGTATGTTATCGAGGCGGCGAACGGGCCCGCGATTTATCACTCGGGCGACACGGCCTACTTCAGCGGGTTTTCGGAGATTGGGCGAAGGCTTCATCCCGAGATCGCGCTGCTGCCGATTGGGGCCTACTTTCCCGACAGCTACCGTTCGGTGCACACCAGCCCGGAGGATGCGCTACAGGCTTTTGAGGATTTGAACGCGGACGTGATGATCCCGATGCACTATGGGACGTTCCGGCTGGGGCGCGAGCCAATGGATGAGCCGTTGCCGCGGTTGATGCGGGCGGCGGAGCGCGCGGGAATCGGCGATAGAGTTGCGCAGCTTGGAGAGGGCGAGAGCTGGATGACGGCGCAAGCGGAGATGGGGTCTGCGGTCGCAGATTGAGATAACTGACTGTTGTGTCAGAGAAGCTTTTTTGCTATTGGCGGAGGTCGACGAGAGTGGCGCCCTGGCCGCCTTCGTTTTGCGGCGCCTCGGCGATTCCCGCGACATGGGGATGCGACTTGAGGAAGTCGCGGACGCCGCGGCGGAGAATTCCGGCACCATGACCGTGAATGATTCTTACGCGCGGCAAGCCGGCGAGAAACGCGCGGTCGAGATATTTCTCCAACTCTTCCGTAGCCTCATCGACGGTGCGGCCGATGAGGTTGATCTCCATGCGCATGTCGTCGGTATTGGCGCTGGTGACAGAGACGTGGACGCCTTTTTGTTTGCGCGCGGCGGCGAGCGGATCGGGGCGGTCGGATTGCGATGCGGCTGATTTGACGACCTCCGCGATGTCGTCACGCTTGACGCGCATCTTGATGGGGCCGAGCGCAACCTCGAAGACGTCCTTTTCCACTTCGCGCTGAACGACAGCAATTTTTCCCATGGATTTGAGCCGCACCTGATCGCCGGAGGATACGTGCCGGACCAGGTGCGGCTGCGCGTTCGCGTCGCCCGCATCGGCGCCGGTGCGATGAGCGACGACGGTCTGGTTGAAGCTCTCCTGAAACTCGCGACGCAGGCGGTTGATGCGGCGTTCGGCTTCTTTCGAAAGCTTCTGCTGCGCGGCGCGATCTTCGATGGCGCGGACGTTCTCGCGCATCTGGAATTCGAACTCCTTCATCAGGGAGGCAAGCTTGAGCTCGAGTTCACGCGTACGGTTGCGGAGCTCCACGTCGCCCTCGCGGGCGAGGCGGGCTCGCTCCTGGTTGAGCGTGTATTGTTGCTCGCGCGCGGCTTTGCGGTCGGATTCGAGCTGCGCGAGATCCTTGTGCAGGCGATCGAGGAAGCGGGCGATGTCTACCTGTTGCGATCCGAGACGATCGCGAGCGCCGGCAATGATGCTGCGATTGAGTCCGAGCCGCTCGGCAGTGAGGATGCCGGCCGATGCGCCGGGGACGCCGAGCTTCAAGTGGTAGTTCGGGACCAGCGTGACTTCATCGACACCGGCGGCGGCGTTGAGCACGCCGGGAGTATTCGCGGCATAGACCTTGAGCGAAGTGTGATGGGTGGAGATGAGGGTCCACGCACGGCACTCGAGGAAGTGCGCGGCGACTGCCACGGCGAGCGCCGAGCCTTCTTCAGGATCGGTAGCGGAGCCCAGTTCGTCGAGAAGGACGAGGGAGTGGGAATCCGCCAGCCGGGAGAGGCGATTGAGATTGACGATGTGCGCGGAGAACGTGGAGAGCTCCGCCTCGATGGACTGGGCGTCGCCGATGTCCGCGAGAAATGCGGTGAAGACGGGAAAGTGGGCTGCGGCTGCGGGAACAGGCAGGCCGGCCTGCGCCATCATGGCGAGGAGGGCGGCCGTTTTCAGGGTCACGGTCTTGCCGCCGGTGTTGGGACCGCTGATGATGAGCTGGCGGGCTTCGCTGGTGAGTTCGAGGGTGAGCGGAACAATTTGCCCGCTGGCTGCGCGGAGATGACGCTCGAGCAGCGGGTGCCGGGCCTGATCGAGGTAGAGGCGGTCCGGTCCGAAAGCTGGTCCGATGCAGTTGTAATCGCGGGCAAAGCGGGCACGCGACAGCAGGGTATCTACGAGCGCAAGGACGCGGGCGCCTTCGACAAGCGCCTGCGCGTAGCCGCTGACCTGCCGGGTAAGGGCGATGAAGATGCGATGAATCTCAGCCTGTTCTTCTTCGATGAGGCGGACGAGCTCGTTGTTCTGCTCGATGGTTTCGAGTGGTTCCACGTAGACCGTCTGGCCTGACGAACTGGCTCCGTGAACAACGCCGGAGACGCGGCGCTTGAGTTCGCTACGGACGGGGATGACGAAGCGGTCGCCGCGGATGGTGATGACGTCGTCCTGCGTGGAGCCCTCGCCGGAGAGGCGGCGCAAGGCCGAACGGAGCGACTCCTCAATCGAGCGCTGCTGGCGTTCCTGTTCGCGCCGGATGCGATTGAGCTCGGGGGATGCGTCGTCTGCCAGCGTGCCGTCGGGCATGATCTTGCGCTCGATCGATTCGGCGAGCGGTTTGAGAGAGGAACCGGCGAGTGCGGCGGAGAGGTCCGAGAGGCCCGGCAACTTGCCTGCAAGACGCGCCGGCGGCTCCCGCAGCAATGCCTGCCATGCGGCCACATCGTTTGCCAGGCGGGCGATCGACTGCAGCTCCGCGGCTTCGAGCGCGGCTCCGGGAATCTGCGCCTTGGCTGCGAGCTGGGTTGGATCGAAGAGTCCGCCGAGCGGGATGGATACCTGCTCATCGAGCAAGAGCCGAACTTCGCCCCAGAGAAAGTGCTGCCGCGTTATCCAGTTCTCGTCGGTGGAGGGGCGCAGGGAAAGAATCGCCTCGCGTCCGACGGGTGAAGCCGCGTATCCCGCGATGAATGCGAGTAAGGGCTCCCACTCGAGCGTCGCGGAATCGGCGTTTTCGACCGGAGACGGTATGGGATCGAGAAGGGGCATCCGCAGGCTTTATCTTACCGGGAAGCGGTTGAGAGGCTGAGATCGAGAGCCCGGCCGCCGTGACAACCCGGCATCAACCAAAGCCGCCTTAACTGTCTCCCGAGGTTTTTGCGGGAGTAGAGGGAGCGGAGGGCGCCGAAGGAGCGCTGGGCGTACTGGGCGCGGAATCGCCGGACTTGGGAGCCTTCGAATCGGCCGGCTTGGTCTCCTTGGTTGATTCCGACGAGGATTCGGACGAAGACTCGGAACTTTTGGGTGCGTAGTCGTTCACGTACCATCCGGCTCCCTTGAACTGGAACCGGGGCGCGGTGAGCGGGCGAACAAGTGTGGAGTTGCCGCACTTGGGACAAACCGTTTCCGGCTCAGCGGAGAAGCTTTGGATTTTTTCAAAACGGTGGCCGCAGGTGGTGCAGCGATAGGGATACAGGGGCAAGGCTCTTCTTCTCTCCGAAAGCGGGAATCTACTTTATATATTGTAGCGGCAGGGCAGGCGCGGAACCGATATGCAACGCTCTGCCCCAGCCGCTGAGTCTGGAACTATTTGCCAGCTGACACCGGAACCGCTGCTTCGTGATCTTCCCAGGAAAGGGTGATTGTGCCCTTGCCGCCGTTGTCTTTGATGGACCAGGCAAGGTTTTCGACCATCGCCGATGGTTTGCTCATCTGCATCTTCGTTTTGCCAAGGTCCTGCGAGGCATCGTAGGCCAGGCCCCACTCGCCGGTTTTCTTGTTGACGATCAACGTCCACTGGTCGGGGTCGGAGATATCGACGAACAGGGTGTAGTCGCCTGCGGGAACGGAGATGTCGCCGATCCTCAGGTCACCGTCAGTATGCAAGGTGGTAGCGGAGTTGGCACCGGCGCGCCATACGGGGTAGTGCGGGTTGTGGCTGATGAGTCCATCTTTTGTGAAGATTTTGCCCTCGCGCCCTTTCACGCCGGGCGAGGAGTAGGAGATGGTGATCTGGTGGCCGCCGATCGTGCCCGTGGCTTTAGCTGGCGGGCTGGCCGGTGGCTTCTGCTGGGCCAGGACGGCGGTAGCAGTGAAGAGAAGTCCGGCACAAACGATGAGGTGCTTCATGATGTGATTCTCCTCCGGCAGCGGCGGTGAAGACCCGCTGCAACGGGAATGATTGTCGCACCGTGGGGTTCGGGTAGGAAAGCCAGATACGGCGAGGCATTGCGGGGGACAGTTCGATCTGCGAAAACTGTTATGATGCGGCGGTGAAGCAGAACGCCACTCATGGATCGGCGGGCGCGAGGTTTCGCGCCGCGGTGGCTGAGGAAAAGCCTCTGCAGGCCGTGGGCGCGATCAACGCGTATACGGCGCGGATGGCCGAGGCGAGCGGGTTTCGAGCACTCTATCTCTCGGGCGGCGGGGTTGCGGCCAATTCGCTTGGAATGCCCGACCTGGGCATCAGCACCATGGAAGATGTGCTGACCGATGTTCGGCGTATCACCGATGTGACAACTTTGCCTCTGCTGGTCGATATCGATACGGGCTGGGGCGGCGCGTTCAATATTGCGCGAACCATTCGCTCGATGATCAAGGCGGGCGCCGGGGCGGTGCATATGGAAGACCAGGTCGGCGCGAAGCGCTGCGGGCACCGTCCTGGAAAAGAGCTTGTACCGGCCGAGGAAATGGTTGATCGCATCAAGGCTGCGGTAGACGCGCGAACCGATGAGCAATTCGTTTTGATGGCGCGGACTGATGCGCTGGCCGGGGAAGGCCTGCGGGCGGCGATCGAGAGGGCCCAGGCTTATGTGGCCGCGGGCGCGGACATGATCTTTGCCGAAGCTGTGACGGAACTGGAGCAGTACACGGAGTTTCGCAAGGCTGCCGGCGTGCCGATTCTTGCCAACATCACCGAGTTTGGGCAGACTCCGCTGTGGACGCGCGATGAACTGGCGGCAGCGGGGGTGGACATCATCCTTTATTGCTGCGCAGCTTACAGGGCGATGAACGCGGCGGCGCTGAAGGTGTACGAGGCGATCCGGAGCGAGGGCACGCAGAAGCACGTGATCCCGATGATGCAGACGCGGGCGGATCTTTATAAATATCTCGACTATCACTCCTACGAGCGAAAGCTGGACGAACTGTTCGCAAAGGGCAAGCCGCCCGTCAAGTAGACACCCTCACCGCTGATCCGTTAGCTTGATGCTCTGCGGGGGTTTGAATGAGCAAAGAAGTCAACGCGGGGACGGTCGCGTTCAAGCCAAAAAAATCGGTAGCGTTGTCGGGAACGCCGGCGGGTTCGACTGCGCTGTGCACCGTGGGTCACAGCGGCAACGACCTGCACTATCGCGGGTACGACATCAAAGACCTGGCGGCGCACTGCGAATTCGAAGAGGTCGCGTATCTGCTGGTCCATGGCAAGCTGCCCAATGAGGCGGAACTTGCTGCCTACAAGGCGAGTCTTCGTCCACTGCGCAGCCTGCCCGCGGCGGTGAAGCAAGCGCTGGAACTGTTGCCGCCGTCGACGCATCCGATGGACGTGCTGCGCACGGGGGTTTCTGTCCTGGGCTGTGTGCTGCCCGAGGGCGAAAGCCATAAGGAGAGCGGCGCGCGAAGGATTGCGGACACGCTGCTGGCGTGCCTGGGATCGATGCTGCTGTACTGGCATCACTACGCACGCAACGGCCGGCGCATCGAGGTGGAGCGGTTCGAGGACTCGATTGCCGCGCATTTTCTGCATCTGCTGCATGGTGTCGCACCCAAAGCGGAGTGGACGGCGGCGATGCAGACATCGCTGATCCTGTATGCGGAGCACGAGTTTAATGCGTCGACATTCACGGCGCGAGTGATTGCAGGAACCGGATCGGATATCTACTCGTGTATCGCCGGAGCGATCGGCGCATTGAAGGGACCGAAGCACGGCGGCGCGAACGAGGTGGCGCTGGAGATCCAAAAACGCTACGAAAAGCCCGACGAGGCCGAGGCGGATATGCGGCGGCGTGTCTCGGAGCGGGAGGTGATCATCGGCTTTGGACACCCGGTGTACACCATCAGCGATCCGCGGAGCGACATTATCAAGGAAGTGGCGCGCGGGCTGGCGACGGTAGAGAAGGACAATCGCCTTCTCGCGGTGGCAGAGCGAATTGAAAGCACCATGCACGACGCCAAGCGCATGTTTCCGAACCTCGACTGGTATAGCGCCGTGGCTTACGATCTGATGGGAGTGCCGGTGGACCTGTTTACGCCGCTGTTTGTGATGGCGCGGACGGCCGGCTGGTGCGCCCATGTGATCGAACAGCGGCAGGACGGCAAGATTATCCGGCCGTCGGCCACTTATACCGGACCGGAACCGAGGCAATTCGTTCCCATCGCGCAGCGCAACTAAGCGGGAGAGACTTCTTTGTCATCGCACATCAGCAACGAGCGGCCGGCACCGGACAAGGTGATTTCGGAGATCGCCGACTACGCTCTCGGCTACGAAATCAAGAGCGACCTGGCCTATGAAACAGCGCACTATTGCCTGCTGGACACGCTGGGATGCGGGCTTGAGGCGCTTGAGTATCCGGCGTGCACGAAGCTTCTGGGACCGATTGTGCCGGGAACCGTGGTGCCGCATGGAGCGCGGGTGCCGGGAACCAGTTTCCGACTCGATCCGGTGCAGGGCGCGTTCAACATCGGCGCGATGATTCGCTGGCTCGACTACAACGACACGTGGCTCGCGGCGGAATGGGGTCATCCCTCCGACAATCTTGGCGGGATTCTGGCAGTTGCTGACTGGCTGACGCGCACAGGCGCCGCGGAGGGAAAGGCTCCGCTGAGCATGAAGGAAGTGCTGGCGGCCATGATCAAGGCTCACGAGATCCAGGGTTGCATCGCGCTCGAGAACTCGTTCAACAAGGTCGGGCTCGATCACGTTGTGCTGGTAAAGGTGGCGTCGACTGCGGTGGTGTGCGCGCTGCTGGGCATGAGCCGCGATGAGACGATCAATGCAATCTCGCTGGCGTGGGTGGACGGGCAGAGCCTGCGCACCTACCGGCACGCGCCGAACACCGGTTCGCGCAAAAGCTGGGCGGCCGGTGACGCAACCAGCCGCGCGGTGCGTCTTGCGCTGATGGCGAAGGCCGGCGAGATGGGCTACCCGTCGGCGCTTACGGCGAAGACATGGGGATTTTATGACGTGTCGTTCCGCGGGCAGGAGTTCAAGTTTCAGCGGGCATATGCGAGCTACGTGATGGAGAACGTGCTGTTCAAGATCAGCTATCCGGCTGAGTTTCACGCGCAGACGGCGGTTGAAGCGGCGATGACGTTGAAGAAGAAGCTGGATGCGAGCGGCAAGACTGCTGACGACATCCGGCATATTACGATTCGCACCCACGAAGCGTGCCTGCGCATTATCGACAAGAAGGGGCCACTCTCCAACCCCGCGGACCGCGACCACTGCGTGCAGTACATGATCGCGGTCCCGCTGATATTCGGCCGGTTGACCGCGTCGGATTACGAAGACAAGGTTGCGGGGGACGCGCGGATCGACTCGCTGCGGGCCAAGGTTGAGTGCGTGGAGGAGCCGCAGTTCACGCGCGACTACCACGACCCGGAGAAGCGCTCGATTGCGAATTCACTGCGCATTGAAATGGCAGACGGCGCGGTTCTGGAGGAGACGGTTGAATATCCAATCGGCCACAAGCGCAGGCGCAAAGAAGGGATGCCATTGTTGATTGAGAAATTCAAGCGCAACCTGGCGCGACGCTTTGGCGAGGAGCAACAGCGCAGGATTCTTGAAGCCTCGCTGGACCGCGAGAGACTCGAGAAGATGGCGGTCAGCGAGTACGTTGATCTCTATGTAGTCTGAAAAGTCAGTCCGGGGACCTAAGTTCATCAATGGGCGGTTGCGGTGTAAAGGGCCAGCGTGTTTGACTTGGTCCGAGGATAGCTGCACGTATGGCCTACATACTAGCGCTGGACCAGGGAACAACGAGCTCGCGCGCGATTCTTTTTGACGAGGCGGGGGCGATTGCCGCGGTAGCGCAGCACGAGTTTCAGCAGTTCTATCCGCAGGCGGGCTGGGTAGAGCACGACCCGACTGAGATTCTGACCAGCCAGATTGCGTGCGGGGTTGAGGCGCTGGGCAAGGTTGGAGCACGACCGCGGGATGTTGCGGCGATCGGAATCACCAATCAGCGCGAGACCGTAGTTGTGTGGGAGCGCTCGACGGGCAAGCCGATTCATCCGGCCATTGTGTGGCAGGATCGCCGCACTGCGGCGATGTGCGCGGCTTTAGAGGAAAGCGGTCTGGGCGAAACGGTTTCCGCGAAGACGGGGCTGGTGCTGGATCCTTACTTCTCCGCAACCAAGGTGCGCTGGATTCTGGACAACGTAGCCGGCGCCCGGGATATGGCGGAACGCGGTGAGCTTGCCCTGGGAACGGTCGACAGCTGGCTGATCTGGCATCTGACGAGCGGCATGCGCCATGTGACCGACGTGACGAACGCGTCGCGCACGCTGCTCTACAACATTGTGAAAGGCGAGTGGGACCCGGAACTACTGCGCATCTTCGACATTCCGGCAAACATGCTGCCCGCGGTTGTGTGGTCGAGCGAGGTTGTCGGCGAGGTGACAACAACGCTTGGGCTGGGAGGCGTGCCTATCGCGGGAATCGCGGGCGACCAGCAGGCCGCGCTGTTCGGGCAACTCTGCTGGAATGCGGGGGAAGCCAAGAATACGTATGGGACGGGCTGCTTTCTTTTGCAGAACATTGGAACCGAGTTCGTGCGATCGAAGCATAAGCTCATCACCACGGTGGCGGCCAGCGCCCACAAGCGGCTTGAATACGCGTTCGAGGGCAGCGTGTTCATCGGTGGAGCCGTGGTGCAGTGGCTGCGCGACAACCTTCGCCTGATCGGGGCATCCGGCGAGGTGGAGGCACTTGCCGCAGGCGTGCAGGATGCGGGCGGGGTGGTGTTTGTGCCCGCGTTTGTCGGCCTGGGCGCGCCGCACTGGGACCCGCACGCTTCAGGATTGCTGATCGGCCTGCGCCGCGACACCAAGCCGGGACACATAGCGCGGGCTGCGCTGGAAAGCATCGCGTTCCAGGTTGCCGATGTGCTTGAGGCCGTGGACGGCGAGACGGAAACGCACCTTGGAGCTTTGCGCGTCGATGGCGGAGCGGCAGTGAACGATTTGATGATGCAGTTCCAGGCCGATGTGCTGGGCGTACCGGTGGTGCGGCCTCGCGTGACGGAAACAACGGCGCTGGGCGCCGCCTATCTGGCCGGCCTCGCGGTTGGGTTTTGGGCAAGTCCGGATGAACTGCGCGCGAAGCGGCAGGGGGATGTTCGGTTCGAGCCACGGATGGATGAACGGGAGCGCACGGAGCGGCGTGCTCGCTGGCATCGTGCGGTCGAGCGTTCCAAAAGCTGGACAGAATAGGAGTACAGGATGCGCAGAGACGAGATGCTGCGCAGGATTCGCGAGCGGCAGGAACCGTGGGACATCGCGATTGTCGGCGGTGGAGCGACGGGCGCGGGAGTAGCTGTTGATGCAGCGGCCCGCGGCTTCGATGTGGTCCTGGTGGAGGCTCACGACTTCGGCAAAGGAACGAGCAGCCGCAGCACCAAGCTGGTGCACGGCGGAGTGCGCTATCTGGAACAGGGCAATATTCCACTGGTAATGTCGGCGCTGAAGGAACGCGGCCTGCTGCGCCAGAACGCGCCGCACCTGGTTCACGATCTTGCATTCGTGGTGCCCAACTACTCGTGGTGGGAGGCGCCGTTCTACGGTATCGGGCTGAAACTCTACGACCTGCTGGCCGGAAAATACGGATTCGGCGCGTCGAAGGTGCTGAGCAAGGAAGAGACGCTGGAACGCCTGCCCGGGCTGGAACCGGAAGAGCTGCGCGGCGGCGTAGTTTACTACGACGGCCAGTTTGACGACGCCCGGCTTCTGATCCACCTGGCGATGACCGCGGCGGATCACGGGGCCGCAGTCGTCAATTATTGTCCTGCAACCAATTTATTGCGCGACGGCGATGGTTATGTGAACGGGCTGACGGCGCGCGATGAAGAATCCGGCGAAGAGTTGAAGATCGAGGCGCGCGTCGTGATCAATGCGACGGGCGTCTTCACCGACGATATCCGGCGCATGGCGGATCGGGAGGCTCAGCCGCTTATGGTGACGAGCCAGGGGATTCACCTGGTGTTCGACCGTTCGTTTCTCAAGGGCGACACGGCGCTCATGGTTCCGCGCACCAGCGATGGGCGGGTATTGTTTGTGATTCCATGGCATGGACATGCAGTGGCGGGCACAACCGATACCCCGGTCGAGGCTCCGAGCCTTGAACCGAAGCCGCTGGACGAGGAGATCGAATTCATTCTGGAAACGGCAGGACGCTACCTTACGCGGCCGCCAAGCCGGGAGGATGTGCTGGCAGTCTATGTTGGATTGCGACCGCTGGTGAAGTCGGGTGGAGAGGGAAGCACATCGGCAATCTCGCGCGATCACACGATTCACGTCGATACGTCGGGGCTTCTCACACTTACGGGCGGGAAGTGGACCACCTATCGTCATATGGCGGAGGACTGCGTGGATCACGCCATCACGCTGGGACGTTTGCGCGATGAATCCTGTGCGACGAAGAATTTGAAGATTCACGGGTATGCCGAAGCACTTAATTCCGGCGACGAGGAGGACCCGCTTGAGGTATATGGTTCCGATGCCGGTGAGATTCGCGCGCTGGCGCAGGATCCGGAACTGGCGAAGCGGCTGCACCCGGCGCTTCCCTACATTGGTGCAGAGGTGATCTGGGCGGTCAGAGCAGAGATGGCACGGTGCGTCGAGGATGCGCTGGCGCGGCGCACGCGCGCGCTGTTCCTGGATGCGCGGGCAGCCATGCAGATGGCGCGGCCGGTGGCACGGCTCATGGCAGCGGAACTGGGCCGGGATGACGCGTGGATCGCAGCGCAGACGCAGGAGTTCTGCGCGCTGGCGAAACAGTACACTGTTTAGAACCCTTCCCCGGAGGTCAACGATGGCGACGCAATGCACGCACGCGAAAGATCATATTAAAAACGTTAAGCCGCACACCAAGGGATGCGAAGAGTGCCTGAAGATGGGTGACACGTGGGTGCATCTGCGGATGTGCCTCGAGTGCGGCCATGTGGGCTGCTGCGATTCCTCGAAGAACCGGCATGCGCGCGCGCATTTTCATGAGACGAAGCATCCACTGATCCAGTCCGCGGAACGAGGCGAAGACTGGCGCTGGTGTTTCGTCGACGAGACGTATATCTAGCGAATCAGGCGGGCTGCACTTCAATCGTCTTTGAATCGGCATCGAGCTTCGTGATTTTGAAGCTGCGGATCTGTCCAGCGCGCAGAGGTTCCGGGCCAGCAGAGGGAGCCGACGCACTTCCCTTCCAGCGCGCCTGCAGCATCGACGTGAGCGAGGAGAGATCGGCTTTGCCTTCGGGCTTTGATTCCGCGGCCGAAACGGCTGCGGTATTGCCGGCCCGGCACTTTGCGAAGATGTTCTCGCCAAGCTCAACCGATGCGCCTGTGGCTGATTGTTCGACGACGCGGCCGGAGACCACGTCTCCCGCCTTGTGTTCCGCGATGTACTCATCGATGCTGGTGGGCACCAGTTGCTTCATGCTGAGCTTGATCTGCCGTTTCTCGGGCGCGATTCCCAGTACCTGCGCCTTCACAACCTGGCCGACGCGCAGAACGTCCTGGGGATGGTGAATGCGCTTTTCCGCGCTGATCTCGCTGACGTGTACGAGGCCCTCAACACCTTCCGCAATCTGCACAAACGCACCGAAGGCCATGAGCTTGGTGACGGGCCCCTCGACCTGCGATCCGACCGGGAAACGCTGGGTGACATCGGCCCAGGGGTCCGTGAGTGTCTGCTTGAGACCGAGCGAGATGCGCCGCTCTTCCGGCTTGATGGCCAGAATCACCGCGTCGACTCTGTCGCCCTGTTTCACCACGTCGGAGGGGTGGCGAATCTTCTTGCCCCAGGACATCTCGGAGATATGAATGAGGCCTTCGACGCCGGGCTCGATCTCGACGAACGCGCCAAAATCCATGAGGCGGGTGACGGCTCCGGTAACGCGCTGGCCCACCTGATAACTGGTGGACGCCGCTTCCCATGGTTCGGGCTGCAGTTGCTTAAGGCCGAGCGAAATTTTCCTGGTTTCCGGGTCGATTTTGAGGAGGCGCACCTGGATTTTCTGGTCGACTGAAAGTACGTCTTCCGGCTTGTTGACGCGGCTCCAGGAGATATCGCTGACATGGAGAAGGCCATCGAAGCCTCCGAGATCGACGAATGCGCCGTAGGGCGCGAGACTGCGCACCGTTCCCTCAAGCGTGTCTCCGGGCTGCAGGGTGGCGAAACGGCCTTCCTGGGCAGCGCGAGCCTGTTCTTCGAGCACGACGCGGCGGTCGACCACGACGTCCTCATCGGTGACATCGAGCTTGGTGATGCGGCAGGTAATCTCTGTGCCGACCAGCTGCTCCAGTTCAGCAGCATCATGGGTTCCGCTGCGGCTGGCGGGCATAAACGCGCGGACACCGACATCGACGGTGACGCCGCCTTTTATGACGCCGGTAACGGTTCCGACCACGGCGGTCTTCTGGTTGAAAGCCTCTTCGAGCGCGGTCCAGTCGCGGGGTTGAGCGACCTTGAATCGCGTGAGGTCGTAATAGCCCTCTTCGTTGCGCCCCTTCACGGATACGAGAACCTTGTCGCCCGCCTTCACGCCCTCAGCGTTGCCCGGAAACGCCGAGCGCGGAAGGACGCCCTCGGTCTTGTAGCCAATATCGACGAACACCTGCTCGGCGGCGACGGAGATGACCGAGCCCTCGATCTGCTTCGCGCCGGGCTCGGTTTTTCGCGTATGGGTCCGCTCGAACTGCGAAAGGATGTCGGCGAAGTTTTCCTCGGGCTCCGCGGATTCCCCGGCAGGAGCGGCTTTCTGCGGCCGGCTCGGAAGATGGAGCGGGCGCGTCCTTGATGCTCGCAGCGGCCGGCTCGGCCGATGGCTCAGGCGAGGTGTCGTTCACAGGAGATTGGTCGTTAGCAGATTCCGGTGATTCGGGGGCGGGCTGGAACTCGGGATGATTATCAGTGCTCATGACTTTTACATTTCCATTGTCCCACGCGGCGACAGGCGCGAGCTGCCAAGGCGACGCACATCGTGAATCGCTACTGCGGAAACTCCGCCACCTTCGGCTCGACACGATGCGGAGCAACATGTGTCGGGCCGCCCTGGTCATCGATGACGTTGGATATCTCGCCGAGATTGTCGAGCGCGACCGTGATCATGTGGTGGAAGCGAACGCCGGGTGCGACCGGCACCTCGATGGCGCGCGTCAGAGTCACGTTGGGATGGCGGAAGACGCTGTAAATGCCAAGCCCAAAGGCCTCGTGAGTGGTCACGTTATCGGCGACTTTGTAGGAAGCCCAGCCGTTGGTGCCGGGCGCCGAGGTATAGCTCGGCTGATCGGGCGGGTCGTAAGGGATCTCCGATTGATAGAAATAGGTACGGCCGTGGTTGCCCTTCCACAGCACCTGGAATTGCTGGTGATGTTCCACGAAGAGGCCGTAGGCAGTGACGTTATTGCCGTTCACGACCAGGCCGTTGTCGCTCAGGTTGCTGGTCCAGCCGACACCTTTGCCGTGATCGGCGCGCCAGATCCAGGTGTGGTCGATGACGGTGTCGTTGGAATTGACGCGCAGGTTCACCTTCGCCTTGCCGACCGCGGCGCCGCCGTCACGGAAGAACACATCATGCAGGAAGATCGGATTGCGCGGGTGCGAGGCATGGCTTCCATCGGGACCGACCTCAAGGAGCACCTGTGAAATCTGCTCACCGGCGTCGATGAGAACTCCGGCGATATCGATGCCGTCGACATCGGCGGTGGTTATGACGGCCGTGCCGTTCACGGGCCGCAAGGTAGCAAATCCAAGGCCCATGACGACTGTGTCTGCGCGGGTAACTTTGATGGGCTCCGCCAGATCGTAGATGCCGGGCGACAGCAGGAGGTTCCTGCCTTTAATCAACTCTGCGTTCAAGGTGGCGGCTGTGTCTTTGCCGGGATGCGCGATGTAGAAGCGGCTGAAAGGGATGGTGCGTCCCGGAGTTGAGCCGCCATGCCATGTGATTCCCTGGCTGCTGGTTCGCAGTTCGGGGATGCGGACGGACCAATTCCCTTCTGCATCCGCTTCGAGAAAAGGCTTTTCACGAACAACGGGGGTGCGCTCGACCTTGGTGAAGGGCGGTTGGGGCCATTCGCCCTCGGGGGGATGCGGGATGCCGACGAAGACCATGTTCCAGTTTGCGCCGGTCCAGCTGCCCCACTCGCTGTTGCGCGAAATCCATTGCTGCTGCGGCCCCGCGCCGACGTTTCCGTCGATCACTGAGTCGGACATCCAGCCACCGCTGGCCCAGCCGCCCTTTTGATGGAGAACGAGGTCGCCGAGAACATGCATGCGGCGGAATGGCACGGCCTGTGAAACCGCCCACTGCATGATACCGCCGGTTGGAGTTACCGAGAAGCCCTCAACCGCCCGCCAGAAGGTGCACGTCGCGTTGTTGCGCGGGAGGCTCGCATCGGAGTGAACGTTGCCGGTGATGTGAACCGCATCCGGTGTTGCTCCGAGGCCGATGACCTGGGTATAGAAACCTACGGGAATGTCGATGTGGTATTCGCCGGGCAGAAACAGCAGAGCATATCGAGCGGTGCCGAACTCACTGTGCTGCTGGATGCTGTAGATTTTGTCGATCTGCGCCTGGATCTCCGGCATCTGCATGGACGGATCGAAGACGAGCACATCGGGTCCGAGATCGGGATGAGAGGCGGAGTTGCCACCTTCTTTGTGTTGAGCGAAAAGAGAAGCTGCGAAAAGCAGACTTGCAAAGGTGAAGCTCACTCGAAGATTCGTAGCATTCGGCATGGATCAGACTCTCGCGCGAAACGCGTTTGGAACGCTTTAAGCATCCTATGCCATGCGGCGGCACCCTCGCTGCGGCGGTGGACACGGCGCGGCCCGACAGGCGAGAATTGCCAACGCAAAGGAAAGGGTTCGTCATGATGGGACCAATTTCACGCAGGGAGTTTGTGCGTCTTGGCGCGGGCACGGTTGCGGCGGGAGCGGCAGCTAAAACGATTCTGCTGGAACCGGCCGTTCTGGCTGCGCCCAGCGAAAAGAAGATTCGCTTCGTTTCCATCGGCACGGGGATTCGCGGATGCGATCTGCTGCGCTCCGCGAGAAAAGTGCCGAACGGCGAATGCGTGGGCACAGCCGATCTCTACGAGATGCATCGCAAGGCAGGGGTCGAGGCGTGGGGATCGAACATTCCCACGACGAAGGATTATCGCGAGCTGCTGGACCGCAAAGACGTGGATGCAGTCATTGTTGCGGTCGCCGATTTTCAGCATCGGCGTGTGGTGCTCGACTGCCTGGCGGCGGGCAAGGATGTGTACTGCGAAAAGCCGATGTCGCACAACGTGGAAGACGGGTTTGCGATGGTCAAGGCTGTGGAGGATGGCAAACGCATTTTCCAGGCGGGCAGCCAGCGCGTAAGCAACGCGGTTTTCAAGAAAGCGGCGGAGATTTACAAGTCCGGCCGCCTCGGTGAAGTCACGCTAGTCACTGCTTATACAGACCGCAATTCACCCTCGGGCGCGTGGGTTTATCCGATTGCGCCGGATGCGAACGCGGAGACCATCGACTGGAAGGCGTGGCTGCGCGATGCTCCGGAGAGGCCCTTTGACGCGGCGCGCTTTTTCCGCTGGCGGTGCTTCGCCGATTATGGAGAGGGGCTGGCGGGCGATCTTTTTGTGCATCTGCTCTCCGGCATCCAATGCATCAGCGGCGTTAACGCAATTCCGTCGCGCGCCTACTCGACGGGAAGCCTTACGCATTTCAAGGACGGCCGCGATTTTCCCGATCTGCTGGTGACGCTCTACGACTATCCCGGCATGGCCGTGAACCTGCACTGCAACCAGAACAACGACTCGGGTGAAGATACCGTCTTCTACGGCAAGGAGGGCACGCTGAGCATCAGCGGGAACACGCTGAGGTTCACTCCGCAGGACACGCGGCCGCAGCCCGAGTATTACGCCCTCGACGGCTGGACCGCCGAGGCGAAGAAGAAATACAACGATGACTGGAAGGCCGCGCACCCGCAGGCTCCGGCGCAGTTGCCGCCCGGCGAAACCTACTCTGCGCCGCAGGGATATGACGATACCGCGGAGCACATTGCGGGCGTTCTTCCGCGCCGTGGAAACGCGCGAGCACGTTGTCGAAGATGAAGTTTTCGGCAACAACTGCGCGATCGCGTGCCACATGGCGAATTACTCCTACTTTCACAAGAACGTGGCCACCTGGGATGAAGCCACGCAGAACATCAAGGGCTAGCACAGGCCTCGGGGGAATATCGATGACGCACTCTTCTCGCCGCAGCTTCCTGAAGACTACAGGAGCATTGGCAGCCGTGACGTGTATGAGCGGCGAGCCGCTTATCGCGGCGCCGCTCAAGTTTCCAGTTGGGCTGCAGCTCTACTCGGTACGCAACCTGCTTCCGAAGGACTTTGAAGGAACGCTGATGCAGTTGTCCGCGGCGGGATACACCGAGGTTGAAGCTGCAGGCTACTTTGACAAGACTGCGGCCGACTTCGGCAACGCGCTGCACAGGGCCGGGCTCAAGTGCATCAGCACGCATCATGCCCTGACGCAGTTGAAGACGCAGTTCAGCGAGCTTATCGAATACGGCCAGGCGCTCGGACTTGAGTACATCATCTGCTCGTGGGCCGGAGTGCACCGCGACCCATCGCGTAAAGGAGAACTGAACCTCGACGACTGGCGGTACGTCGCGGACCAGTTCAACGAGATCGGAGCCAAGGTGAAGGCTGCGGGAATGTGCTTTCGGCTATCACAACCACTGGGTCGAGTTCGGCACGGAAAACGGCATCGTGTTTTTCGACGAACTGCTGAAGCGCACCGATCCCAAGGTGGTTTGCTTCGAGATGGACTGCGGGTGGGTGGTGGCGGGCGGACACAATCCGGTGGAGTACCTGAGCAAGTACCCGGAGCGATTCCCGCTCTTCCACATCAAGGACCTAGTGAAGGGGCCGGACGGAAAATGGCGGAACGTTGTGATGGGCAAAGGCACCATCGACTACCGGCCGATCTTCCGCGCCGCCACGGGGATGAAGCACTACTTCATCGAGCAGGAGGAGTTCACGGGCGACCCGATGACCGAGCTCCGCGAAGACGCCGAGTTCATGAAGAAGCTGGACGTTTAGCTCCTGAGTGGAAGCCATGGCTGGATTTGCGAGGCGGGCCTTATCCGTTAGGCTTGGCTCATGGACATCTTTGACGAGAAGCGCGCGGAGCTGGAGAAACACGAGTTCATGATGGGCCTGGAGCGCGGCAGGCTGGCGGTAGCGCTGGACCTGATCACCGACTCTTTGATCATGGTTGGGCAGCACGGGGTCTATTGCGCATCGAGCCGCAACCCCAGCAAGCCGGCCCTCGACCTGCAGGCAGTGCTGAGCGGCATGGAAGGCGCCAAGGCGCTGATCCAGTCGGTGATGGAAGAGCTCAGGAAGGGCAGGGAGTGAAGAGACAGGGAATAGGGAATAGGGAGTAAAACACGCGTAAAGCCGGCATTTTCAGTTCAAACGGTAGTCTCTATGGCGGCCCCCATTACGAAATACGATAGACTGGTAGAGCGCGCCCGTAGCTCAGCTGGATAGAGCGAATGCCTCCGGAGCATTAGGTCGGGAGTTCGAATCTCTCCGGGCGCACCATCATCCCTCCTCAGACTCCCACAGCATGACCTGGAGATTGTTCTGAACCGGGTCTTGTAAGGAATCGCATGCACTTCAATTTTCATTTCACTGCCGTCCAGATCTTGTGGACGCTGACATTTGCCTCGCTGCTGGTGCTGCTGGTTGTGTTGTACGGCCGGGACCGGGTGCGGCGTTTTCCCTGGTTCACCACGAGTGTTTCGCTGGTTGCTCTCCGACTGTTGATCAACCGCCTCCTGCACGACAAGCTTCCGCCGATCACGATGGGGAAGATTGTCATTACGCTTGCCAATGTCGCGGCGGTGGTCAGCCTGATCGTACTGATCGAGATGGCACGCCGGGCATTCGGACGCGCCTCTGCCCGGGCGTGGATGGGATGGAGCCTGGGATTGCTTGCAGGGGCAAGCCTGGTGATGTGGAAGTTCGGCCCATGGCCGGACTGGAAGACAGTGGCCTTCGATACGACGATTGCCCGGCTGCAGTTCATGCAGTTTGCCGCGGTGAAGGTGGGTTTGTTGGGCGACCTGCTGGCGGTGGGCCTGACGGTACTCGTGGTAGCCGTCGGCAGGCGCTATGGCGCGGGCTGGCGAAGCCATGTTCAGCGCATCCTGATCGGAATCTCGACCGCATCGCTATCGCAGATGACTGCGCAGGCCATCTGGCAGACGATCGCGCGCCACACCACGCCGCACTCGCAGGCGGAGTACCAGCGGGTGATGGGGATCCAGGACAAGATGCTGAATGCGAACAGCGCCGTTTATGTGCTGGTGGCGATCTGGTGGATCGTCAGCCTCTGGGTCGACGAGCCGGGAGCAGCGCAAAGCGGAACCAGTGCCACTGTTTCGATTCCCGCAGCAACTGCTACGGCGAGCGAAACCGGAGAAGCTTAGATCGGTCCCAAAGCGGCCAGATCACATCGCAAAGTCGATAAAGCCCTGCTGGGGATTGGTGCCGACCAGCCTCACCGTTAACTTATCGCCAACGTCCAGCCCTTTCGAGCCGGGCTTTCCCGCGTTCACGAGCATTCCTTCCACATGTGGCTCGAGCGCGCGGACAAAGGTGCCGTGCTGATTCACGCCGGTGACGATGGCCTGGAACGACTGGCCGATGCGGGGATGGAGCACCACGGCGGCAATGCGTTTCTGCATGACGCGCTCCACCTTGCGCGCGGCATCTTCCATTTGCGTACAGCGCTGGGCGATCGCATTCAAATCGCCTTCCGAATAGGGTTGCGGAGCCTTGGCCAGCCAGGCCTTCATAATTCGTTCTGTGACCACATCGGGGAAGCGACGGTTGGGCGCCGTGGAGTGAGTGTAGTCCTGCACCGCGAGGCCGAAGTGTCCGGGTGATTCTTCGTTCGGCTTGACCAGCACGTATTCGCCGGGGCCCATCAGCTTGATGATGGTCAACGAGAGATCCGGGAAGTGATCGGGATCCTTCTGCTTCTGCGCGAGCAGAAAATTGTTGAGCGCTTTCGAGTCGGGCTCTTCGGGCAGTTTGGTGCCAAGGCCGTTGGCGACTTCGACGATGCGGTCCCAGCGCTTGGGCGTGCGCACAATGCGGCGAATGGAAGCGATTCCGGCCTGTTCAAAAGTACGAGCGCCGACGCCGTTCGCGGCGACCATGAATTCCTCGATCAGCGAGGTGGCGCGATTTTTTTCCTGGCTGGTGATGCCCACGGCCTGGTCGTCGGCTGACAGTACAGGATGAGTCTCGATGGTTTCCAGATCGAGAGCGCCATGCTGGAATCGGCTGCCCAGCAGGCTTTGCGCGGCCTTGTCCTGCAGCTTCAACTGCGCGGCGAGGTCGGCATTTTTCGCCACTTTCTCCGGGGCCGGCCCGCGGCCCTCAAGCCATGCTCCAACGCTGTTGTAAGCAAGCTGCGCCTGGTTGCGCACCAGCGCGCGATAAACCTTGCCGTCGGAGACGACTCCGGACGCGTCGACCACGTACTCGATGACCATTGCTGCCCGGTCCGCATTTTCATTCAGCGAAGTGATGTCTTCGGAAAGCTCGGGCGGAAGCATGGGGAAAACCTTCACGCCGGTGTAGACCGAGGTGGTCTCGGATTGGGCGTGCTTGTCGAGAAGAGTGCCGCGCGGCACACGCACATCCACGTCGGCGACTCCGATGAGCACGCGGATCCGGCCATCGGAAAGCTGCTCGGCCCACTCGACCTGATCGAGATCCTTCGAAGTATCGTTATCGATCGACGACCAGAGGAGGTTGCGCAAGTCCTGAGCGCCGGGAACGGAGGGCGGTTGAGGCTCGGCCTTGATCTTTTCCAGCTCGGCATCGGTTCCCTGGGGGAAGTCCGGCTGAAATCCGTGTTCGATCATATCGGCATGCGCCGCGGCGACCAGGTCGAAGTTTGGGGTTTTGGTGGAATGCATCGTGGGTGGGGCCCCTTCTCAATTGAAAGGCAAGGCTATCACGCCGAGATGAGCGACATGCAAAAGCACCAAGGGGCGGCCGCGACGCCGCCCCTCATACCCCAACGGTGCACAACGTTCTATTGAATGCCGAGATCCGCAAGCACCTTGGGCTTGGCCTCATCCACTGCCAGCAGGTTATGGCAGACGGCGCAGTCCTGGGTGATCGACTTGCCGCTTTGGGAGACGTGGTCTCCGTCATGGCAACGGAAGCAGCCCGGATAACTCATGTGGCCGATGTGATTGGGATGGGTTCCCCAGGTGACTTTCATGTCCGGGAAGACGTTCGTGGTGAAGACGGTCACCAGCCCTTCTCCGGCTTTCTTCACAAGATCCGGATGTTGCGTCAATACCTCCGGATGCTCGTTTCGATAGAACTGGGTAAGTTGCTCGGGAATCTTCTCGCGTGCTTCGTCCTCGGTTTTGTAGTCGGCTTTGAGCAACGCGAGGCCTTCTTTGTGGACCCACGGCAGTTCGGGGCTGATCGCGCCATCGGCCATTGCGCGATTGAGCGCGTCTTCGGCTGTCTGCATGCTGTGAGCCGCGCGATTGTGGCAGTCGATGCAATCCATGACTCTGCGCTCGCCTTTGGGCACGGCGCCCTTGAGGCTGGAAGTGGCGAAGGCGGTCTTCGATCCATCGGGATAAGTGCGCTCGACCCACGGAATCGTGGTGCGCGTGGGATCGGTGTCGATGTATTCGATATGACCGAGGTGAACACCGTGAATACCGCTCAGCTGCGACAAGGAGTCGATTCCGCCGAGATGGAGGAGCACGACGGACTGGGTCAGGGTGTTTTTCTCGTCGTCGCCGTAGTCGGACTTGACCAGCAACTTCTCGCCAACGAACTTGGCTGGTTTATGGCAGCTTTCGCAGATCTCGCGCGCAGGGCGGAGGTTCATTACCGGCGAAGGGATGGGCCTGGGGTAGCGGTTGAACGCAACCTCAACCAGCTGCTTCGAGCCATTCACTTTGGCTTCGAAATACGAGCGCATTCCCGATCCAATATGGCAATGGACGCAGTCGACGTTCGAATGCGCGGAAACTTTATAGGCGGAGTACTCGGGATGCATCACGTGGCACGATTGTCCGCAGAATTGCGGCGAATCCATGTAAGCTGCGCCGCGATAACTGGCGATCGAAACGACCAGCAGGTTTACGATCGTGGCGACGAGGACAATATCGATGCCGTGCCGGAACATGCGGTCATTGAGATCGACCTTGGGAAACTCGGCGGGAATTTGTCCCGCCTGCTGCAGTTTCCTGCGGCGAAGGAATACGCCGATGGGAATCAGCAGGAGACCCAGAACGAAGAGCGCGGGCAGGATCAGGAAGAAGATGATTCCAAGGTAAGGATTGTCGTTTGGCCGGCCAATGAGCTCCACCAGCCAGTAACCGATCATGGTTACACCGGAAGCGCTGGTAATGGCGCCGCCTGCAAGGCTGATGGGGTTGTTGCCGAAGAACAGTGCCGGCCGCACCCAGTTCTCGCGGAATCGCTGCAGCATTTCTATATCTCCCGAGGCAGTGAATGACCCGCTTCAGCCAGCCAAATGCGAGGATGGCCCATTTCGATATCTACGGCAAGAAGCGGGTCGGTAATGTTTATTTCAAAGTGCGGAAGTAATCGACCGCAGCCTTGATTTGATCGTCGGTAAGCTTCGGGGAGAAGGCCTTCATCTTGCCCTTGCCATTCTTCACGGCATCGATCTCATCCTTCTCGCTGCCCTTGTACTCCGCGGCCGGCTTGACATCCATCGCTTTCGCGATGCCTGCGCTGGGCGTTCCGGTGCTGCCGTGGCAGCTCGCACAGTTAGCTTTATAAACCGCTTCACCCGAAGATTGAGCAAAGCCCATGGAACCGGCCAGACACACTGTCGCAGCCAGCACCGCCATCGATCGAATCGTCTTCGTCATTGCAAGACTCCTTCTAAAAGTTCTTCATGGCCAGATTGTTGGGGGCCACGCCCATTATGAACAACTTACTTCTCTAAACACCGGGAGCAATCGAAAGTAGCCGATATTCCGGAAACTGCCGACTGAACCCGGCGCATATCTACTTCTACTTCGAGATGCGCCGGCCCAGTTATAACTGCCAACTACATATTTACTGCGACGGACCGATACTCAGCCCGGCTACTTCGCGAAACTGCGGAAGTAGGTTACAACATCCTTGATTTGCGCATCCGTCAACTTATCTTTAAACGGCTGCATTTTGCCCATTCCGTTTTTGACGGCGTCCACCATCTGGGTTTCGTTCATCTTCTGCACTTCAGGATCGGAGATGGGCTTAACCTTCATCGCCTTGCCTGCACCGGAATCCGCCATACCCTTTTCGCCATGGCACATCTGGCACTTCGATTTGTACAGCGCTTCGGCGGAAGACTGCGCGAAGCTCACGGAACCGGCCAGCATAACCATCAGCATCGCCGATCCTACGTTGCGCACCAATTTACTCATGTCTTGCTTCTCCCAGAGATCTCCCCTTGCTGCGGGGGAAGATCGCTGACGAGAGGGACATCGTTCAAAGCAGCCCGGAGCAACTCAACAATACTCCCCGTGCTGCGGCGTTCAGTGCAAGCGAGTGGACTGGCAAAGCTCATCGTCGCCCAGTCCACCCAGGCCACTCAGAATGCGTACCGCACACTCAGAGTGAAAACATCAGCATGGAAATCACGCGAACCGGGGCCAGGACCGCCGGATTCGGTGTACCCATGGTGAACCCAATTTCCATGCCACGCCCATTGCGGGGCGATGTTGACTACGAGATCCGTGAAGGGTGAAACAATCTTCGATTCGAGCGAGCCCGGAACCACGAGCGGGTTCAAATATTCGGCGTTGCCGCCGGTGTCGGTCAACCGGATGCCTCCGTTGAAAGCGAAATACTTCGAAGGAGCCCAAAAGACGGAGCCGTTGAAGAAATTGACCGGAGCACTGTAGTAGCCGTCTCCGAGGTAAAAGCTGGTGCCTCCGCCGTTGGCCGCCGTACAGGTTCCGGCGTTCACAGCACCGGCAGGAAGCGGCGCCTGCGGGTTGGGCGTGAACTGATAGCAGAGATCGGTGCGGGAGAAGACATTGTCGTACCCGTAGTTGAGGTCCAGGCTGAAGGACTCTGCCGGTGCAATATGGGTGCCGAAGCTGAAGTTTTGATTGTGGTCCCTGTGATTCACGAGGGGATCGGTGTTTTTTGCGAAGTAGCCGTTGTAGGCGACGGCGAAGTTGATCCATTTTTCGGCATTCACCAGAGCGCGGGCACGAATATGCTCAATGGAATTGGGCATTTCTCGCGTGTAGGTGTTGGAAGTTGTTGCAGAGTTCGCCGATGAAGACGACATGCCTTCGTAATTGATATTCACTCGCAGCATCTGTGACGGCTGAATGACTCCTCCGAGCAGAGCCCAGTTCTGGTGCCAGGCAAGGGTTGGGTCATCCATGAACTTGATCTCGCGATCATTGAATCGCCATCCACCTGAGATTTTGACCTGCGGGGTTATGGTCGCAAGAGCGAGAATCGTGTTGCCTGTGTTCTTTTGCGAGAGATAACCCGTATTCGTTGAGGTCGTTGTCGTCAGCGGTACTTCGTTGATCGGGGTCAGCATGCTGAAGGTGGACGGCGCCGGTCCGGTTTCACTGTTGTAACCCCACGTTTGCGTGGTGATCGCGTTGTTTCCGGGAATCCGGAAGTTCCAGAAATTGAACGTATCCGATAGAGAGATGTACTTGTTGAGCTCTGCGTCAACACTGAAATCAGCGTTGACGTTGATTCTCTTGTTGTGAGCCAGGCGTCCGTCTGCGAGCGCACCGGTCAGAATCTCCTGACGAGTTGAAGTGCGGCTTACCAACCCATTAAAGGTCTGGTTGAAGTGGTTTACATCGAGGACCCCGCCGCTGTAGGTACCGCGTCCGTTCATCCCGATGCGATCCCAGTAATGCGAAACAAACCGGAACTGCTCCGTCGGAAACGATGTGCGTGTAGGAGCGGTCCAATTCTGGGTAATGGTTCCGCTACAGAACGGGTTGGCAACTCCGTTCACAACATTAATGGTTTTGAAAGCATTTGAGCCGCATGTCACACCAGGGCCGGTGAGAACCGTAACTCCCAGCGAGACCGGAGTGCCGTCTGGAAGCACGATGGGCGTTGGCGCCAGCTGGTATGTTGTGTCGCCTCGATAAAAGCCCAGGAACTGGTCGTAGCTAAGCGTCGTACGCTTGGCAAGGTTTGCGTCCACTCCGCCTACATAGGTGTCGAGAGAATTCCGGAACCATTGCGACAGCTGTACGTCTCCGCCACCGTGAATCGTGTTGAGGGTTGGTCCCTCATGCGTTCCATGGTTATAGCCAACGCGCACATGGAACATCGAGACCGGGAACAACGTCAGCAGGGTATCTGTACTGCGCCGGACGGTGTTGTACAGGTGCAGCGTGCTGGGCGTGGGGATAAGCACCGGGTTTATCGGCGTCGCGGTGGTCAAATAGGGCTGCACGATGACGTTGTAGTCGAAGTAGTTGCGATCGCGCCGGAAATTGCCGGCGAAATCCCACCAGCGCCCCTTGGACATGTTGAGATAAGTTGCGTCGAAAGGGTCGCCACCATAGCCGTAGCTATTGGTATTCAAGACGTCGAAAAATGGCGTCTTTGACGTGTTTGTGGAGTGCATGGTCAGCGACTGGGCGAGAACGCGGAAGCCGGCAGTCTGATTGACCATGGTGGCGTACATCGCATCGCTGCCACTCTGGTCAACGATGTGCCCGCCCAGCTCGATCATCTGGTGGACCTGGTAGTTGCCTACCTTCTTCCCTTCAGGAGGCTTGCTCTCTGCAGCCGGTGGCGTCGCAGCAGGTTTAGCCGGGGCAGGTGCCGCCGGGGCAGGTATCGCCGGAGTCGGTGTCGCCGGGGCAGGTGTCGGCTGTTGTTGCGCAGTACCCAACAGAGCACTGGCCGCGATCAATGCGGCGACGAGGGGGAGGGAAAAGATGCGGGCTGCCCAGGAGCCGAGGTTTGTTCGCGGGGTGGAGATTCGGTCGACGCCGAACCTGGCCGGCGACCGACCCAGAACAAAAGTAGATTCTGTCTGATTTGTCATCGCTCGTCCCCTGCCTACTGAGTGTTGAAGAAAACTTCGCTAACGTTTGAACCGTGAACCTCGGTATGGCAAATCGTGCATGACTGATACTGGACTGCCTGGTTGTGGGTTGGACCGAGTGGCTGGGTCGTAGTGAAGTTCGGAGAAGGCGAATGGCACTGCAGGCATAGCGTGTTCACGTTTGCGCGGTTGAGCAGACGTGGATTCGGCCCGCCATGCGGAAAGTGACACGCGGTGCAACCTTCTGTCTTGACCACCGGGTGCTCGTATACGAACGGCCCGGCGGTCTCCGTGTGGCATTTCGTGCAAACCGCATCCATCTGCGACGAGGCACGAAGGTTCTTGCGATTGAATGTGCCGTGGGGGTCGTGACAGTCGGTGCACTTGATAAAGCCCTCTTCCACCTTGTGGTGGTAGGGCATGTTGAACTGAGACTTCGTACCGGAATGGCACTGGAAGCAGAGGGTCGGCTGCGCGGCGGTCAGCAGCTGATCTTCAACCTTGCTGTGGTGAACGCTGTGGCAGGTTGTGCAGCTCACATTGTTTTCGCCGTGGGCGGTCCGCTGGAAATTGGCGTGCTGACCCTGGTGGCAGGTGAGGCACCTGGCGTCCACTTCTTTGGCGGTCGCCTTGGCGGGATTGAAGATCTTGGTAGCATCTCCGCCGCCTTCGACGTGAGCTTTGCCCGGTCCGTGGCAGCCCTCGCAGGTAACACCGCTCTTTCCGTGGGTCTCGGCGAGTTTGGAATGAGGATTCGAAGCGAATCCTTTGCTCACTTCCTCGTGACACGACGCGCAGGTATCCTGCCCGACAAAATCTCCCTGAGCGGCTTGCGCCTGGCCGGAAGGGGAGGAACCCGCACCCGCACGAGGAGAAGCTCCCGCGCCGATCGCGAACAGAAGTGTCGGAATCATCAGCAAAAGAAAGACGCGCAACCCTGTCCGGTTCCCGGGAGCCGCAGTCAATGGCTATTCGCGCAACTGGCCCTTCTTTATGCATGCAAGATCACCTTTGCGGGCTCCCAGACCGTGCTTAACGGGTCTCGGCGCTAACCTGCGCTGGAAGTACTCTTGCCGGGGAAGTTATGACGTCGACTTCGCCCAGCACCAACGTTGCACCTTGTGTGGAGAATCACCTTATCGGCGAAATCCTAACCTCTTAGCCTGGGCTCTTACGGTGACCTTCATCACATCGGGATATTCATATGGCAATCAAAAAGGAATTCAGGGCTGATGGTTTTTGTCAATCGGTCCGAGACGGATGTCTCGGGAACGCAAACCTTTACGATTCATTCATTTTCCCCGTTTCAGAGCGAATGGGAACTGTGAAAACTACTAGGTGGGAGGGGCGTTGATGCGCGGTCTGTGGGTCGGGACCTGGTCCCAAGATTGACGCAGATCACATTCGCAAGCTTCAGCAAAAGGCGATGGTACGTCATCCTTATCTTTCGCACCACGAAATCTTTGGTCGTTCTCCATTCTTGCTGAGAACCGAGCCGGTTAATCTGCGGAGCCAAACGACTTACATCACATGGATTGCGTGAGCCCCATCACATCCACAACTCATGCCGGAAGGGCAGACTGAATGGTAGGCAGAAAATGGCTGATCCAGTAATTTCGGCGCCCTTGTTGAGACGGCAGAAGAGCATGGGCCGTCAGTCTCCGATGGGTTGCGCAACGTGCTCGAATCGCCGGCCCGGCTGGTTCTGCTCTCTGGGAAGCGCGGTATTGGCGGATCTCGAGCTTGGTGACCAGCACCATCAGCCTTCCGGCACAGGCCTCTCTTTTCAGCCAGGGTGAAGACGCTCGTTGTCTTTACCTGATCTGCGGGGGCTACCTGAAGCTGACGGCAGGACGCGCCCAGGATCGCCAAATGATTGTGCGGGTTGCCGGTCCGGGCTCGGTTCTCGGGCTGTATGCGGCACTATCCCACGGGGTGTATGAAGTGTCAGCGGAGTCGCTGACGGCGGCCCAGCTTCGTCCGGTGGAGCGGGAGAGATTTCTAGCCTTCCTTCGCAATCACAGAGAGGCCCAGATGCGGGCTGTTCAATGTCTTTGCCAGGAGTATCGTTTTGCATTGCAGGACGCCTGCCGGATCGCGCTTTCCGAGACTGTGGCCGGGCGGCTCGGACGTCTGCTTCTCGAACTCGCGCACCAGATCGGCGAGCACGTGAATGGAGGCTTTCGTTTTCCGCTGCTGCTCACGCACGAGGAGATGGCGTCGATGGCCTGCACCACGCGCGAGACGGTGACCCGGACCCTTGGCCAGTTCCGCAAAGAGGGGGCCATCACGATCGAGGACTCTGTGATCACACTTCACCAGCCGGAGCGGCTACAGAACCTGAATTAAGCCCGGCCGGCAACCCCGATACGCTTCCAACAAGCCCAGCTCATGAGTCCAAGAGATATCATCGTATCTGGGAGTTTTCGCACGCATATGATCCGGTTTTCAGCTTGCTTTTCTGTAGTCCTTCTCCCCTGCTTAGCGGTTGCTCAAGTCCCCAACCCGGCTCCGGCGCCTTCCCATGGCCCGGTGACCTCCGCAGCGTCTCCCGACTTGCAGCAGTTTCAAAAGATTGAAGATGCCTGGGATGATGCGTTCAATCGCAGGGATCAGTATGGCCTGGAGAATGTGCTCTCGCCGCTGTTCCTGGACGTATCGGCCGCGGGCGATATCACCACTCGAAACCAGCAGCTCGCGTTTCTGATCGCGACCGATGACAAATCGCTGCATCTCGAGCAGAAGGTGGTGACGGTGCGACTGCTTGGGGATACCGCCGTGGCGAACGGCACCTACGTTCTGCGCCACCACGGAAACAGTGGACAGGTAGACGAGAAGGGTGTCTTTACGCATGTGTTTGAGCGGGCGCGCAATACCTGGGTATGCGTGAACTCACAACGCACGGTTTTGCGTGAAGATGGTCCCAAGGGCAAGAAGCAGTCGAATGCGGAATTGCCCTTCCATATTCCGATCTTCGGCAAGTCAGACAAGCAATAGCCGGAATCCGGCTAACGGTTATATTTCCTGAGCACCTGCTGAAGCTTCTCATGGGGCAGCGAGATCACTGTGCGCCCGTTCACCCCGGTCATGGTCTTCGCGCCAACCATCGCATTCACGATGGCTTCCTCGGTAGCCTCGACCGTGGCTTCGAACAGCGGGCTGATTCTCTCGGTGGAAACGGTCTGAACGGTATTCGGTCCAGGGGCATCGTCCGCCTTCGGGTTGGCGGTGGAGAATGCGATGAATATATCGCCCGATCCATTTCCGGAGACCGAGCCGGTACGCGCAAGTCCGAGTGCTGCCCGGCGCGCAATGCGTTTCAGCTGATGGGGAAGCAAAGGCGCATCGGTCGCTACCACAATGATGATTGAGCCCACATCTCCCTTCTCCTCGTTTCCAGGCGGAGCTGACTCGGGCCGCGACGGCACAGAGAGTTGTGCGTAGGGCTCCTCCCCGGTAATTTCTTTTCCGACCGGAACGCCCGCGATGGTGAGTTGGGGTCTTCGTCCGCAATTGCACTGCACGAGCACACCAACCGTGTATCCGCCATTCGCGCTTGAGAGAACGCGCGAAGCAGTGCCGGTTCCACCTTTGAACCCGTAGCAGATCATCCCGGTGCCGCCGCCTATATTTCCTTCAGGAACCGGGCCGGGCTTCGCAGAATCCAATGCCGCGAACACGTCCTGCTGTTTTACGTGGAATCCGTTAATGTCGTTGAGCCATCCATCCCAGGTTTCGGCGACGACGGGAAGAGACCACTCATCCTCCTTCACCAGATTCTGCTTGACGGCCCACGTAATGATCGAATCGCGTACGATTCCAACGCTATGGGTGTTGGTGATCCCGATCGGGCCCTTCAACAGTCCCGCTTCTTCGATCCAGGTTGTCCCTGTCATCTCGCCATTGCCATTCAGGCTGAACCAACCGGCGTACACGTTGTCGGTGTTCTGCTTGCCGCGGGGGAAGACAACCGTTACACCAGTTCGCACGGGGCCCTCGCCAACCTTCAACGGGCCGTCGCCGCGGATCAGCGTGGTTGCGCCAACCTCGACGCCAGAGACATCGGTAATCGCATTGAGTTTTCCAGGAGTTCCATCGAAGGGAACTCCGAGGTCACGCGCACGAACCGGCTTGTCGCTGGTTGATTGAGCCAGAGCCGGTAACGCGGCGAGACAGAGAACTGCGAGCGCGATTCGAGTCTGCGTGAGCATACCCAAATCTACATCAGCGGCAACGAGGGTCAGCCGGCCTTCACAGAACGCGTGGTATGTGCGCGGTCACGATTTATGGCTTCCGCGGTCCCGGTTTCCTGCACCTTGCTCTGAGTGCGGCCCTGGATTCGAATGGACACGTGCACCAGGGACAGCGCGGCCGGCGTGACGCCCGGGATGCGGCTGGCTTGTCCGATGGTTCCGGGCCGGACGCGCTCGAGTTTTTCGCGCATCTCGCGGGAGAGGCCGCTGATGATGCCGTAGTCGATCCATTCCGGAATGGCAACGGACTCGGCAGCCTTCAACTTCTCAATCGCTTTCTTTTGCTGATCGAGATAGCCGGCGAACTTGATCTCGGTTTCCACCGAGCGGGCCTCGTTGCGCAACTGGGCCCTGCGCACGGCGGAATCATGCTCGACCTGGGCAAACTCGGCCAGCATCGGATCGCGCGCCAGTTCCTGGTGCAGTGCTGTGAGCACAGGCTCGATCGCGATCTCGGGACGCTTGAGCAATTGCGCCCACGTTAAGCCGGCGACCCCGCCGATTTCGGGGAAGGCTCCTGCGCGCAGTGCGTCTGCATCAATTTTGCGCGTGCCGAGAAGGTTCGCCAGCGCCGCCATGCGCGCCTGTTTCTGTTCGTACTCAGCCCAGGCCTCATCGTTGATAAGTCCCAGCCTGCGGCCGTACGGAGTGAGCCGGCGATCCGCATTATCGATGCGCAGATGCAGCCGGAACTCGGCCCGCGAAGTGAACATGCGATAGGGCTCGTTGGTTCCCTTGGAGATCAGGTCGTCGATGAGTATTCCGGTGTATCCCTCGGTGCGGTCCATGGTGAACGGCGGTTCGCCCTTCAGGAAGAGCGCGGCATTGATACCCGCCATGATCCCCTGGCAGGCGGCTTCTTCGTAACCGGATGTTCCGTTAATCTGTCCCGCGAGATAGAGGCCTTGCATGCACTTCACGCGGAGGCTGCGGTCCAGTTCTGTAGCGTCCACCGAGTCATACTCAATCGCGTATCCGGGCCGCAGCATCTCGGCTTCATCCAGGCCTGGAATCGAACGCACAATCTGCCACTGCACCTCCATCGGCAGCGACGTCGACATGCCATTGATGTAGACCTCGTGGGTATTGAGTCCCTCGGGCTCGAGGAAGAACTGATGCTGCGTCTTGTCGGGAAACTTGACGACCTTGTCTTCGATCGAAGGACAGTAGCGGGGCCCGATGCCCTCGATCTGTCCCGAGTACATGGCGGATCGATGCACGTTCTCGCGAATCAGGCGCAGCGTCTCCGGCGTGGTGAACGCGATGTGGCAACTGACCTGCGGCTGCACAATCCTGCTGGTGCGAAAGCTGAACGGCGTGGGTTCGGCGTCGCCCGGCTGTTCTTCAAATGTCTCCCACTTGATGGTTCGGCCATCGAGGCGCGGCGGGGTGCCGGTCTTGAGGCGGCATGTTCGGAGTCCCAGCCTGCGCAGAGCTTCTCCCAGCAGGACCGAAGCCGGCTCTCCGGAGCGGCCCGCCGGATAACGCTCTTCGCCGCAGTGAATGAGCCCGTTCAGAAACGTTCCGGTGGTGATAATCGTCGCGCCGGCCATCAGCTGGCGCCCGTCGCGGAGCTTCAGTCCCAGTACGCGTCCATGCGGCCGCGCTGGGCGCGGCAACTCAGAGGCGTCTTCCTGTTCCCTATTTCCGATTTCCGGTTGGCTGTCGTCGATGACCAGATTGACGACCTCGGCTTGACGAATATGCAGGCCCGGCTGCGCCTCCAGCACTTCGCGCATCCTGACGCGATAGAGCTGCTTGTCGCATTGCGCGCGGGGACTCCAGACCGCCGGCCCGCGCGAGGTATTCAGCAACCGGAACTGGATCCCGACGGCGTCAGCGACCTCGCCCATGATGCCGCCGAGCGCGTCCACCTCGCGTACCAGGTGACCCTTGGCCACGCCACCCACGGCCGGATTGCAGCTCATCTGCGCAATCAGATCGAGATTCATGGTGATCAGGGCGGTTTTCAGGCCCATGCGCGCCGCGGCCATTGCAGCTTCGCAACCCGCGTGCCCGGCGCCCACGACGGCCACGTCGTATTGTTCGGTGAAAGCCATCCAATCCTATTCTACGGATTCAAGCTCCCGGCATCGAGGTCTGAGCTGTTTCCTGCCCCACTGCTGATTGCGATTTCTTCGATCTGGAGGAAGAGGGGCGTCGAATCCGGATGACGGAAGTTCGATGCCTGCTATCAATGGGCTCACCGTGGAACCCCTGTCGGTGCTACGATTCACTGCAAAGACACCGTTTCGGGTCGACATTAATCTAGGGGGGCCACGAGGCTTCGGATGACGCTTTGTGCATGCGGCAGACCGGCAGAGACATTTGGAGGGATGTGTGACCGTTGCGCGTCCCTGCAAATGCTTGGCCTTGGATCGCACGCGACGACAGAGGCAATCGAAAGCACTTACCTGACTCTTGTCCGAGTCTGGCATCCTGACCGGTTTGCCCACGACGCATCTCTCAGGCAGGAAGCCGAAGAGAAGCTCAAGGAAATCAACGCCGCGCACGACTTTCTGACTTCTGGTGATTCCGGGCCGGAGCCTTCGACCGAAGTGGAAGCGATTCCCAAGAGATCGCCGTCCGCTCGTCCCTTCCAGGCGGAACCGGATGGGGAACCGTCCGACGAAGTTGAAAAGATCCTCAGACGCCAAAAGAGATCGGCCGTCCCCGGGATCATGCTCAAGGTGGGCTTTGCAATCGGCGCGGTTGCGCTGATGGCGCTGGTCTGGTTCACCGCAGACGCAGTCCTCTCCTCCAACGAAACAACACAACGCTGGTGGGATCAGACGAAATCAGACCTGGGACGGGAACTGCACGCCAACAAGGAGCGGCTGGCGCCCGACTCAGAAAAACAGCAAACGTCGCCGGACGCCGCGGCTACAACGGCTTCGCAGGCCACGGCTGCTCCGGCCACTCCGGCCGCGCCGGCCACGCCGACTCCCGCACCGGTTCCCGCGAAGGCGCAAGCGAGTAGCGCCGCCGGCCAGACTCACGTCCAGACTCATGGCCAGGCTCACATAACGGGCGCTCAACCGTATGTGACATCAGGCCTTACTCCGATGGAGGTTCTATCCGCCCTGGGAAAGCCTACCTCGTCAACCGGCGAAAAGATGATGTACGGCACCTCGGAGATCGATTTCAAGAACGGCCAGGTCTCGGGATGGAAGATCGATGCCGGGTCTCCTATCCGGGTGAAGCTCTGGGCTGATTCGGCGCCGGCACCTGGTTTGACCACTTTCGGCGCAGGCTCGACCAAGAGCGACGTGATTGCGCTCCAGGGCACGCCGAACTTGTTTTCAGAGAACGAGTTCGGCTACGGCACCTCGCTCGTGTTCTTCCAGAACAACCGCGTCGTGAGCTGGAAGGAAGATCCAACTTCGGTTCGGCTGCGGGTTCCTCACTAGAGTCTCTACTGCTTCCGGGTGAAGCCCTTCACCCAAATCCGCTGTACCATGCACTGAAAGCACGACAATTTCATCCAATACCCAGGAGGAATTGCCGCATGGGTCTATCCTCAAACGCCTGGGAGTTGCGAGGCGACGCCGTACCCGCTTCCCCTTCCAACCCGGAGCCTGATTCCCGGCATCCGTTGCAGTCTCCTGAAGAACTACAGGAGGAGAGCCGGAAGATCCGCCGGCTTCAAATGGTCGTCAACATGGTGATGCAGGTGATCGCGCAGGACTCGTCGCTTACGGTCGATGAAGCTTCGGAGATGGTTGCCGATACGCGCAAGGCCGCGCTGCTGATGTTTCCGGACAAGGAACTGGCCTTCAACCTGATTTTCTGGCCACGCCTGCAGCGCCTCATGCGTGAACGGTACCGAATGCAGTAACGGTCGGGCCCGGCGAGCAAAGGTGGAATTCCGAGGCTAGAGATCCTGGTTCGGCTTTTAAGCGCATGTTTATGGCAGGAACCCGGTAAGATGTCCGTTTCTCGCGCTACAATCGGTAGGCCAGCTTACCCTGCATCCGTTGCACGTTCGGGAGTTCTGCCTGTATTGCTTTCGTGGGGTGGCTGTTTTGGCTGGACCATTGAACGAATAACAGCGTGCGCGCACTCCTGAAGTCACGAGATGTGACGCTCCCGCCAAACCCAAGTTTCCGTCGCGGATCTATGGGAAGCTTCCCCGCTCAGTGCTGCGATTCATATCCGACGCCCGCCATCGGACCCCGCCGGGCCCGTGCATTGCTCAAAGCCATGAGCATCCTGCTGTGCCTGCTCGCCGGCGGCAGCGCCACGGCCCAGTCGAAGACGAAAAACGTCCTCATCCTTTTCAGCTCGGTCGATCAGAACCCTCACTTCGTGGAGGTGGTCGAGCCTGCGATACGGCGCAGTGTTTCGGAACCAATCAATTTCTACCTCGCATATCTTTCCTACCTCAATGCCGACCCAGGTGAGTCAGGCCGTTCCGATCAGGAGCGGCTTTTTCAGGAGAGTCAGGCTGAGACCTTCCGACGCACTTACGCCGGGGTCAAGCTAGACCTCGTGATCGCTGTCTCGCCCCAGGCGCTCTTATTCGCCGTGAATTACCGCGACAAGGTGTTCCCGGGAGTGCCTGTTGTGTTCACACAGGTTGGCACGATGGAGTTTCAGAAGAAGACATGGCCAGGGATAACCGGCCTGACGGTTCCCGTGGGCATCGGCGAGACCATCGACCTAGCGTTGCGCCTGCACCCCGACACCACAACGGTCGCTCTCATCCAAGGCCAGGACTGGTTCTGGATCGGAGTCGCTCAATCCGAGCTGTCCCGTTACCGGAATGTAAAAACGATCGTGTTCACCGACGATCCGAGCCCGGAGCTGCTCGCCAAAGTGCGCGCACTTCCGCCACATACGCTGGTCCTGTTTCATCTCGCTCTCACGGACGCAAGTCATCCGGAGTTCGGGACGCGCGATCTTCTTGCCGGGGTCGCTGCGCAGTGGCCAACCTACTCCGCGTGGCCGGAGAATTGCCTGAATTACGGCTGCATCGGCGGCGCCTACCCCGACCTTAACAAGGAGCATCTGGAAACAGCGCGGATTGCTTCACGGATCCTTTCAGGCGAGAAGGCGGAGAACATTCCCACGGTGAAGGACACCAGCCTTCAGGTCCAGGTGGACTGGCGCCAACTGCAGAGATGGCACGTGCCCGTGACGGCGCTCCCGAAAGACAGCGTCCTGTTATATCGTGAGCCCACCGTCTGGGGGCGCTATCGAGACCTTATCTTAGCGGTTATCGCTGTGATGCTGGCCCAGGCGTTCCTTATCGCGGCTTTGCTATGGCAGCGCGCACGGAAGCGCAAGGCTGAAGCCATTCTTCGCGAAAGCGAAGAGCGTTTCCGCATATTGGCGAACACCACTCCGGCGCTGATCTGGATGTTCAACGCTGAAGGAAAGATCACCTACCTGAATGACCGGCGGCTCGCATTTACGGGTGAGGATCCGAAGAAGGCGCACGGAGATGCCTGGACGTCATTCGTTCACCCGGAAGATCTTCCGGGAATTTCCGCAACGATTGCCAAGGGCCTCGAAGAGCGCCAGCCGTTTTCAAGCGAGTATCGATTACTGCGTCATGACGGTGTGTACCGGTGGATGTTCGGGATTGCATCGCCCAGAATGGATCGCAATGGCTCATTCGCCGGATTCATCGGCTCCTCAATCGATATCACCGATCAGAAGCTGGCCCGGGAAACGCTGCGCAAGCTGAGCGGCTACCTGATGGAGGCCCAAGAGAAGGAACGCACGCGGATTGCGAGAGAGCTTCATGACGACGTCTGCCAGAGGCTCGCGCTCATGTCGCTGGAGATCCATCAATTAAATCAGGGCTCCGATGGTTCCTCCGGCAAGCTCGAGGAGATCCGAAAGCAATGTTACGAGATTGCTCGAGATGTTCAGGCGGTATCGCACCGTCTTCACTCGTCGAAGCTCGACTACCTTGGAGTGGTCGCAGCGCTCAAGGGATTCTGTGAGGAGTTCTCTCAGAAATTTGAAATCAGGGTGGATTTCGTTGACACGGATGTGCCTTCCAATGTTCCGCACGACATCTCGCTTTGCCTGTTCCGGGTAACACAGGAAGCGCTGAGGAACGCGGTGAAGTACAGCGACACACACCGTTTCCGGGTGAATATCGCAGGCACGGCGGATAGCATTCGACTGGAAGTGAGGGACTGGGGAGCCGGCTTCGACGTAGAGGCGGCTCAGCGAAAACACGGACTGGGACTGGTGAGCATGCAAGAGCGGGTGCACCTGGTTCACGGCCGATTCACGATCGAGTCCCGTCCAGGCGAAGGAACAAAGATTGTTGTGACGGTGCCCCTGATTGCAGAGGATGAAGAGTCTGCGAGTGTTGAAGCAATCACCGGAGCGGCGAGCGGAGAATAGCGGGATGAAACGAGCCACGGTTCTGCTGGCAGACGATCACCCCAGGATGCGGGCGGCACTGCGCACGATGCTGGAAGCGGACTATGACGTGATCGGCGAAGCCGGAGACGGCAAGGCTCTGGTGACGATGGGCGTTGCCCTGAGACCCGATGTGATTGTGCTCGATGTAGGGTTGCCGATTCTGAATGGCCTGGAGGCCGGGTCTCGGCTGAAAGCGCAGTTGCCCGAAGTAGAGCTCGTATTCCTTACGATGAACCGCGATCCCGACATTTCCCGCGAGGCGTTTCGGATTGGAGCCTCGGGATATGTGCACAAGGGTGAAATGGGGGAGGCGCTCCTGCCGATTATTCAGAAGGTCTTAGAGCGGCCGGGCGCCGATAAGGGTTAAGAAAAGGCGGGGGCGGTGCTGGGCGGGTTATTTGTTTTCATTGCCCGTAAGGCGGAAGGTAATCGTTCCCCAGAAGAGCCGTGCTCGCATCTGCACGGGGAGATGCCGGTCGTCGTCGGTGTACCAGATCCAGATGTTGCCGCGATTTTTTACCACGCCGGCATCGGCCGTCGGCTGGACTCGAATCGTTTTGAAGGTTCCCAGGGTGGTCTTTACCACTTCGCGGGCTTCGACCTTCATGGTCACGGTGACGTTATGCATGGCGTCGACCACGGGCATGACGAAGTTATGACCGACCTCCAGCGGCTGGGATGAGGCGTAGAACACTCCTGTCAGAAGATCTGTCATGCATCCGGGTATGGGCGACTCGACGTGCTTCGACACTCCGGTGACCAGGTTTTTCTCGTCGAGGATCGATTTCCGCTGGTCGTAGTCGAGCCTCAGGGTGGAGTTGATCTGCCGGCGGCCCTCGATCGTCTGCTTGTTGAACTCGTAGGTGCAGCCTTTGCTCCGGTCGAAGGTGGATTGAAAGTGATCGCTGGCGTGGAAGAGCATATTGATGGCCCCGATGGTGGTGGCATCGGCGGTCAGCTTCTCGCGATCTCCGACCTGCTCGAAATGCATCACCGCCGTTCCCGCGGAGAAAACGCGCCAGTCCACGGTATAGGTAAGGGTCTGCTTCTGAGGGAAGCTGAAACCCGCTCGTGGCGGGGGAAGAGGCGGCATTGACTGGGTGGATGGCGCGGGCTGTTGAGATCGCCCAAAGGAAGCAAGAGCAAGCGCACAAAAAATTGTCTTGAAAATCGTGCGCTTTCTCACCGTTTCGCTCTGCTCCTACAAGGAACTTTGACAGAATCGCGACAGAGCCGGGCACCCCCATGTGCGCCGACTGTGCCATTCAATGCGGCACGTGTACAAAAAGACCCCAAGCCGGCCGAAGGAAGAGCAGGCTGAGATAGAGCAGGGCAGCTCCTATAGCTGCATTGTACTCGCGGTGCCTTAAGTAGAGGTCAAAAGAGAACTTGCCCGACAAAACTTCCGTTTGGACGCCGGCGGGATCAGGGGCTGGAGTGAGGCGCGGAATCAGCCGTGGAACCCTGCGGCAATAGGCGTCGAAATCAGCGAAGGTGGAGCGCAAAAACCGCTCCTCTGACGCGATTACAGGAACATAGATGATGAGAAACATGGCGGCGAGCATTGCGGCGACGGGCCAACTGAGGAGCGCGACTGCGAATCCGGCGGCGATCAGTATCGATCCCAGGTAGAGAGGGTTGCGAGTGTGGGCGTAGGGTCCGGTCTGAGTAAGTTCTCTATTCTTTTTCACATATCCTGAGGCATACCCACGCAGCCACAGGCCCGGGAGCACCAACAACAGACTGCACGCGATGGCCGCCGGCAGGGGTGGGTGTCGCCACAACTCAAACAGATAGAGAGCCGCGGTCAGGAATCCCAGAGGCACGCGAATGCGCCGCGCGATCTTCTGCCACCACTCCATGGCGTCGCGTTTCGGAGTGGCGTCGTGAGGATTCATAGGGCGGCCTCAGGATAAAGCAGATTCTTGGCGGCCTGAAGAACCTCTTCGGGAGTAATTGTCAAAAGGCCCGCCTCGGGCTCGTCGCGTCGCGCATGGTCGCGGCGGCTTTCAGGACTGCGCAGCACCTTGAAGGGCACGCCGAAGGGGCCGTTTCTGCTCGGATCCGTGGGGCCGTAGATGCCGATCACGGGGCGGCCCAGGGCGCAGGCCAGATGAAGGGGTCCGGTATCTCCAGCGATGGCGAGGCTGACCCGGCGCGTGATCGCGATGAGCTGCTCGATCGAACACAGCAGCGATTTTGCGCCGCCTCCGGTTCGTTTCACTATCGAGTCCGCCAGCATCACCTCGCCCGGTCCTGCGTTTACGAAGATGCGAAACCCGCGATTGAGCAGCGCACGTGCAACATCGGCATAGCGATCGACGGGCCAGCGTTTCGCGCCCCATCCTGCTCCCGGGTTGATGAGCACAGCCGGGCCCTGCTCGCCCTGGGACATCAGCTCATCGGCCCACTTTTCCGCGTCGGGATCAGATGGAAGCATAGGCTGGACGGGGCGGAGCTCGTCGCCCGCCACCGCGGCCGCAAGTTCCATGTCCTGCTCGATCACGTGCACACCGCGGGTTCCGACCCGCTCGGTAAACAGCGTTTTTGCCAGAGGTTCACGGGGCTTTGCTTCGCCGAGGTAACGGCGGCCCGGGGCCATGCGCGCAATGATGGCTGAGCGCACCGCTCCCTGGAAATCGATGACGGCGTCGTAGTGTTCCTGTTTGAGCGCCCGGCGGAGTGCTCCGATCTCGCGGCGCGTTTGCGAGGCGAACAGATTGTGCCGCCACTGGCGCGTCGAAGCGAAATGGATCCCGTCGACGAGGGGCTGCCGGGGATTTGGGTTGAGGGTGTCGCGACTCGTGCCGGGCGCCGAGGTCAACAGGGCACTCCACATGGGCTCGACGATCCAGTCGATCACCCATTCCGGATGGGCCAGACGCAACGCGGTGACCGCGGGCAACGCATGCAGGATGTCGCCCATGGCGCCGAGGCGCACCACGAGCAGACGATACTTGGACTGTGTCTGCAAACTCTGATTTTCTCACAGCGTGGTGCGAACGCCGATAGTATCGAGCCGCGCGCAAATCCAGTCCAGCACTTCGGCTTCTTGAGCAAATTCGCTGCGTAAGCCCGCTATCTTGAGAGGAATTTCAGCAGGCAAGCGCGAGGCAAGATCTCCCATCCGCACCGCATCTTTTTCCGTCGTAATCAAGGCTGCCGCTCCGGCAGAACGTGCCTGACTCACCAGCCAATCCACGACGTGTTCGGTGTACTCGTAATGATCAGCGAAACGCCTTCTTCACCACCAGCCGCAACCCCGCGGACTCGAGGCCCTGGAAAAACTGCGCCGGGCGGGCAATGCCGCAAAACGCGGCCACCGGGCCGCTCACCTGTGGAACGTCCATGCGGCGGCGGATGCGCCATACCGGCCCAGACCATCCCCAGGCACGCAGCTCCGACTCGAGGCTCGCGTCGTCCGCCGGAATAGCGAGCACACTCGCCCGCTTTGCGGCGCTTACCGGCTCGCGGAGATTCCCCGCGGGCAGCAGATGATCGCGCCAGTCTTCGCGATTCAACAGCAGCACGTCCAGATCCCGTGCAAGCTGGCGATGCTGAAACCCGTCATCGAGGAGGTGGACCCGCGGCTGGTCATCGTTTGCGTCCTCCGCCTCCGCAAGCTGCCCGGCCTCGTATCTCTCGGCGGCGACGTAAACCGGCACACCCGCTGCGCGCGCAATCAGCAACGGCTCGTCGCCGAATTGTTCGGCAGAGCCGTCGAGGTCAACGCGAAGCGGAAGGGGGGAGCGGCGACCGTAGCCGCGCGACAACACATCCACGCGAAATCCACGAGCCGTCAGCAGCCGAGCCAGCGCGATCACCAGCGGGGTTTTCCCCGACCCTCCGGTGGAAAGATTACCGATGCTGATGACCGGATACCGCAGGCGGCGCACCGGTTCCCAGCCGCGCTCGAGGCGCATTTCGCGCAATGCCAGCCCCGCCGCATACAACGGCACCAGCGGCAGCAGCAGGGGACGCTTCACGCCGGCCCCACAGTCGTACTCGATTGCGCGACCTGAGCCAAAGTATTCGAATCGACTCCGAGCAACTCCCGCAAAGCCGAGACCGACCGCGCTGTCGCTCCCGCCTGTTGCTCGAACACCTGCCGCGCCCGCTGCCCCATCGCTCGCGCTTCATCCGCATGCGCCAGCAACTCCAGAAGCACCGGGGCAAGTTCCCCACGACTCGCGATCCGCAGCGCATCATGGGCCCGAAGATCGTCCGTGATCGCCCGGAAATTCGCGTAGTGAGGACCGATCACAATCGGCACTCCAAATTGCGCCGGCTCCAACGGATTATGCCCGCCCGCCTCCGCGATGCTGCCACCAACAAACGCCACCGCAGCCAGCGAGTAGACCGAGGCCAGTTCGCCGATGGTGTCCAGCAACACGACCTGGCCCGGCTGCAAGGCACCGATGGAGTCCGCTGTCTTCCCTTTCCACTCTGACCGCCGCGCCCATTGGACTCCGGACCCGGCCAGCAGCGCCGCCACCGCCGTGAACCGTTCCGGATGCCGCACGGCCAGCACCAGCACCAGCGCGGGATCCGCCGCCAGCAATCGCGGCCAGGCCTCGAGCAGGGCCTTCTCTTCTCCCTCGAGGGTGCTGCCGGCCACCACGAAGCGCATGCCGGGGCCGAGCGCCTTCAGCAGCCGGGTAGCCTCGGCTTCGGCCGCCGCCCGAACATCAAATTTCAAATTTCCCGAAACTGTGACCCGCTCGGCCGGGCAACCGAGCGCGAGCAGCCGTTCCGCATCCAGCTCGCTCTGCGCCAGGACGCGGCTAAGCTGCCCGAGGATGGGCCTCCAGAGCCGCCGGAGCATCTGATAGCGCGGCCACGAATGGTCCGAGATGCGCGCATTGACCACGGCGACCGGGATCTCCCGCCGAAAGCATCCGTGTAGCAGGTTCGGCCAGAACTCCGTTTCCGCGAGGACCAGCAGCACCGGCTGCAGCGCATTGAGCCAGGCCCGCACCGCCCACGGCAGGTCGAGGGGGCAGTAGAACACCCGCTCGGCCCCGAAGCGCTCGCGCGCCAGGGCCTGGCCGGTCCGGGTGGTGGTTGAGACCAGCAACCGAAAGCCAGGGAGGCCAGCATCGATTTCCTGTACCAGGCGGCTTACGGCCAGCACCTCGCCAACGGAAACGGCATGCAGCCAGATGACCGGCCGCGGATCGTCCGAATTCGCCCGGCGGAATCGCCTGGGAAGCCCGCCCAGCCTCTGCGCCATTCCTTCGCGATACTTGTCAGTTGTCGCGATCCTCCAGAGCCACCACGGCGCCCCCGCAACGATGGCGGTGAGTAGCGCGAGGTTATAGAAAAAGCGAGTCATACCAAACGGAATGGCCTTTGTTGCGGTCTAATCCTCAAATGATACAGTCGAGCACGATGATGGTTCGTCGCACGCTGCCCTTTCTGGTCATTGGGCTTACACTCACGGCATCGGCCAACGATCACATCGCGCCGCCGGTACAGCCGGCCGCGACCTATCCAGCCGTCGAGGTCCATGCCGATGAGCACGTGGCCATCGCTATAGAGCCATATGACACGAGGGAAAAGGAATCCATTTTTCGCGTAGACTACCTCGCGCATGGGATCATGCCTGTCCGGCTGATCGTGACGAACGAGGGCGACCGGCCCATCAATTTGCGCGACGCGCGGATTCTGTACTACACCGCGAAAGGGGACCGCATTCAGGCGGCCGAACCTGAAGACGTGGAACGCGTAATGACGCGAACGGAGCGGGAAGGCAAGAAGATTCCGATTCCCGGCCCATTTCCCTCGATCAAGATGAAGCCCAAGGCCAGCAACAAAGACATCGAGCAGGACTTCGATCAATTTGAATACCAGGCCCTGGTGGTGGAGCCGCACACTACCCGCGCGGGGTTCCTGTTTTACGACGTATCGCAACTCGATCACCCGCTCGAAGGCGCGAAGCTGCACATTCGCGAACTGCGCAACGCCGACGGAGCGGAGCTCTTCTATTTCGAGATTCCCTTCGACACCTACCTGAAATCGAAGTCGAAAGACATGAAGTAATCCTTCGTCACCGTCCGGAAGGCATGATTGCCTGATCTGGTTCCGCACGACGAGCTTTTATTTTCTTTCGATTGCGTCCCGCGCGGCCGTGTCCTACTATCGCGCTCAAGTTTCCCTCACCGGTAATGACCAATAGGTGTCATTGAGCCCCGATCAGACCGGTGCCACGATATCGCGCATGCGAATGAATCTCATCACCGAGGCTTCCGGAGACCCAGGGGCCGGAACCATTCCCCTCTCGTTGACCATCCGGCCGGCGTGCGGGTTGCCGGGCGACTATGAGTACCCGACCGACAGCACATCGTTGATCCGGATGCTTCGCGCTCAAACCGATTTGCCCGGCACCGTACTGCAGCGCTTTGAAGAAGAGCTTCGCGCTGGTTCGAGACCCAAGCTGCTGGGAGTTGAACTGAGCGAGCAGGTTCTTACGAATATCGGCTACTTCATCGACTAAGCGCTTGCCGCGTCTGCTTTCGAATGGACGCAAGACCCGCTTCTGCGTTCTGAGCCATCCACAAGGTCCGCCTGCGTCTTTACCATGTAGGCATGAAAGAAAAACATCGCTGCTCCTGGGCCGGGAGCGATCCGCTGATGCGCGCCTACCACGACGAAGAGTGGGGCGTGCCTCTCCATGACAGCCGCGCGCTCTGGGAGCTGCTCATGCTCGAAGGCTTTCAGGCAGGACTGGCCTGGATCATCGTCCTGCGCAAACGCGAAGCCTTCCGGAAGGCCTTCAAGAATTTCGATCCGCAAAAAGTGGCGAAATTGAAGGAAACGGACATCGCACGCCTTCTTGAAAATGCGGAGATCATCCGCAGCCGCGCAAAGATCGAAGCTACTATCCGGGGCGCAGAAATTTTCCTCGAAATGAAGAAGGGCGGAACGGATTTTGCCTCGTGGGTGTGGGAGCTTGCGGGGGGAAAGCCAATCCAGAACACCGGCCCCGTGCCCGCGCAAACTGCGCTCTCCGTCGCGATTTCAAAGGAGTTGAAGCGACGCGGCTTCAAGTTCGCCGGTCCGACTATTGTCTATGCCTGGATGCAGGCTGCCGGCATCGTCAACGACCATGCGCCCGACTGCTTCCGGAGGCATGCGTGCGAGAGGCTGGCAAGGAGTTCCATGTTCACACGAGTTCATAGTTCTTGGTTCAAGGTTCGGAGTTAGAAGTTGTCAGTTGTCAGTCTTCAATCTTCGGTCTTCAGTTCCAAGTACGGAACTGCGAACTTTGAACCAAGAACTTTGAACTCGGACTTACGACTACTCGAAGTACGTTGCGGTAGTGGTATCGGTCTCCCAGATCGTGCAGTCTTTCACGCGCACGCGGCCTTTGGTCATCTCGGCGAGCTGCTCATTGGTCTGGTCGTAGAAAAACTTCGCGATGTTCTCTGCCGAGGGATTCAGCGTTGTAAAGGGCTCAAGGTCATTCAGCATCTGGTGGTCGATGCGGTCGATGACCGGCCGCATCACCTGCTTCAGCAGCTTGAAGTCGAGCAGCAGGCCAGCCTCGTCCAGTTCCTTGCCGTGGAGCGTGACGCGGACCTTGTAGTTGTGCCCGTGCGGGTTCTCGCACTTGCCCCGGTAGTTGCGAAGATAGTGTCCGGAGGAAAAGCCGCCCTCCACGGTAACTTCAAACATCAGCGATCACGCTTCCTTATGCGGGAGGCTCCCCGCACCTTTATTGATTTTAAGTCGAACCGCGATCACGGATTCCCATTTCTCGAGGAACGCCTTTAAAATCAGCAGCTACTGTTCTGGCGGCCGGGCCTCACGGCGTTTTTTTCTCATGTTCAAGCGCTCCTCTTCGCTGCGACGGTCCACCTGCTCGAAGAGGTTGCTCATGACGCCGATGAGCGCGCAGGCGAGGCCGGCGAGGAGCATCAGCAGAGCCAGGGTTCGCCATAAGGAGCCATTGGCCGGAAGTCCCGGCTGAAAGCTCGAGGGAATGAGCATCATTCCGCCGGAGAGCAGCGCGAAAAAGACAAGCGCAGCGGCCAGGATGTAGAAGTTGCGGGACATGAGGAAAGGCCTGTTGCGATTTTAGTCTCCGGGGTCACTGCTGGAGATCCGAGGTGTTCATGACCTGGACCCCGGCGACTGCCAACTCGCGGTCCATGGCAGCGGCCGAACCGTTGAGGTCGATGGGGCGGCAAGCATCCTTCAGCACCACGGTATCGAACCCGAGCCGGCGCGCATCGAGAGCCGAGTGGCCAACGCAGTAGTCATAGGCCAACCCCGCGAGGAACACTCGCGTCAGCCCGCGTTCGCGCAGGTATCCCGCCATCCCCGTCGGGGTCGTGCGGTCGTTCTCAAAAAACGCCGAGTACGAATCGATCTCGCGCCGAAAGCCCTTGCGCAGGATCAGCTCCGCTTTGGTCAGCTTGAGCGCAGGATGAAAGTCCGCGCCCCAGGTCCCCTGCACGCAATGCACCGGCCAGAGAGTCTGCGGCCCGTAGCTAAGCTCGATGTGCTCAAACGGCTCCTTCTGCGGATGCGCGGATGCAAACGAATGGTGGTTGGGAGCGTGCCAGTCCTGGGTGAGCACAATGTGCTCAAAGCGCTCGGCAGCGCGATGAATGGGCGTCAATCACGGCATCTCCATCGGCAACGGCCAGGGCACCGCCGGGGCAGAAATCGTTCTGGACGTCGATCACGAGAAGCACGTCGACTTTATCGATCTTCATGAATCCTCTGTACCAACAATAATGCCGTCACCCTGAAGTGCGAAGAGACGAAGAGTCCGCAGATGTTTCACTCGCGCAGGCCGCCCGAGAATGCTTACCTCCGTTTTGGCGCGGATCACATCTGGGGCTTTTTCTCATCACCCCGCCCGTATTATTTCCGCATGGAGCCCACCTGGGAGTTCATGCAGCGAAGCGCGAGACTCGGTTTCATGACTGCGCTCCTCTCTGTCTTATTTGCGGCACCGGTCGCTGGGTGCTCGGGCTTTCAGAGTGACTGGTCCACCCCGGTGCGAGGAGTCATCCTCGATTCGAACACCAAGCAGCCTATCCCGCATGCCACCGTGTTCGTTGATCGCGATCCGCCCTCTCCGTCGAATCAGATTCCCCGCCAGAATGAGACTCGCGACGATCGCGGGAAACAGCTGACGACCGGCGCAGATGGACGGTTTCTTCTCGCGGATGTGAGCTATGGATCACATTTCTTCAACGTGGAGAAGGATGGATATATATCGGCCACTATTCGAAGCAGGCCCTATCAGCGCCAAAGCACGCCTCTCTTCTCGTCGTATGAGGTTCGGGTCGGCCCAGCAGTGGGAGAGATCCGATTGTTTCTGACACCGGCCGCTAAAATTCAGGGGCGCGTCATCTCCGATGCGAAGCAGCCCATGAAGAACGTCTACCTCAGGCTTTACTCCAGTGAGGTAGAGGATGGTCGCACGATGTGGCGGCTTGACAGCCTAATGCCAACGGACGAGAAGGGGGTCTATTCGTTTGCAAATCTCGCTCCCGGCGATTACGTGGTGATGTCTGACTGGATTTTCGACAACGATCCCAACCTTCCGCGGGGTACAGATTGCCCCACCACAAAGTTCATGCCGACGGGAGGCTTCCCTCCGGCGGCCAATCCTGGCGTACTCGATTTCTCTGAGGCGCAACCAATTCATCTCGCCGCCGGCCATGCGGAAACGGCGAATCTCACACTACCTCACCAACAGTTCCATGCCGTGACCTGGCTCCACAATGGGGAGTTGTCTCCCCGGAGCTTCCGCACGTTACGCGATCGCAACGGGAGAAACCTCCATCCGGCTTCGCCTCCAGAAAGTCACTGTGGGCGTCCCATGCCGGAAACCGTGGAGGCGGGACCAGCCAGTCCACCCCAGAACATGCTGATCAACGGGCGCGAGACGATTCATCTACCCGATGGGGATTACACCCTTCTCACGGGCTCAGGATTTCCGAAAGACAAACGCGAAGCGCAGTCCACGCTGCCGCGGCTCGGCTACTACGCGCGTTTCACGGTCGCGGGTAAGCCACTCACGCTCTCGTATCCAGCCCGCCCCGCACGATCAGAACCGGCGGTGACGCTTCGTATGCAAGTCGAAGGGACACCCGGTTGGGCTCCGCTTCCCGATGTTGCAGGATCTGCGCTTTGGCTGACACGCGCCGATCCGCTGCCTGAATCCTCAAGGTTCGTTCTGAACAGATCGCAGGAAAACCAATGGGTGTTCTATCTCGAAGCGGGAAGCTACTGGGTGCACGCAGGCGATCTGGGCTATGCCAGCCCCATGACAAATAGCTGCATTGCATCCGTAACCGCAGGCGGAGCAGACATGTTGAAGGAACCGCTCGTGGTCGGCGTCGACGGTGAGGGACCACAACTAGAGATGACAACGAGTGATCACTGCGGCACCCTGGACCTGAATTACCGGCCCGCCGACTCCAATCAGGAACGCTACGGTGTCTCGAGATCCTTCTACGGTTACCTTGTTCCGGCATTCTCCGGGTTTGAAACCGTCCACAGCTTTCTCTTCGAACCAGGGCGCCCCCAGGCAATCAAAGTCGGCAATCTCGTTCCCGGACACTACAAGTTCTATGTGTCTCTCCATGAGCGCAGCTTTGCGTTCAGAGAAGACGTCGCGGTTCCAGCCGATCTTGCGCCAGGTCAGGACATCTGGATCAAGTCGGACGAGAATGTTGATGTTTCTGTCACCGATCCTCAAGAAGAGTAGAAATCTCCGTTCTAACTGCGTTCGAAAAGGCCTTCACATCTGTAATCGCAGAAGAAATCTCAATTCCCTTGAGGTGCTCGTCGGCGGCATCGCCAAGCGGGTAGTGTGACGCTCGCGAAAGTGTCCCATTCGTGTCTGACATGGTTTCGGGATCTCCTTACGATCGCTCTTGTTGTTACAAGGAGATCCAATGAACCGCATGGTGATTCAATTTGCCCTCTCTCTTAGCTTGTGTGCGCCGGCGTTGGCGCAGGCCGGACACAACACCTTGCCAGTGGGACTTGAGCAGTCGAGTAGTGTCGCTGAGCGCGTGCAGGCCATCAAGGAGGCGCGAACGATCTGCATCCATTCTGAAACGGTGTTTCTGACGGTGAGCACCCTGGAGCGGGCGCTGATGAAGCAGAAGAATTGGGACCAGCTTTCGCTGAACATTACCAGCGCATGCAGCGCGGATCTGCAGATTGATGTCGACAGGCTCCACTTTACTCATATCCACACCTACGTGGTCTCGGACAGGAGCTCGGGGATCGTACTGGCCGCAGGCCGGGTCAGGGCATTCGATGGAGTGGTTGCTTCCGGTCCCATGGCAGAACAGATCGTGAAGATACTCTCCGCGGCGCGATTATCGGCCAATGCCGCGGCGGCGGGTGCCGGGCTGCCCAACTCTCATCCGCTTTAGCCGCGCCTGGGTCGTTCACGCTGGAAGAACTTCGAGGAATGTGTCACCCCAAGCTCAGTCGAGCGCCTAGTCCCCTGTCGCTGTCTCGAAGAAGGCTTCCACATCAGTGATGGTCGCGGTCATGCGGTAGGGTGGGAGGCTTTGCAGGAATGTCTGGCCGTAGCGCTGCTTGCGGATGCGGGGGTCGAGCAGAACGAGCACGCCGCGATCTTCGAGCGAGCGGATGAGGCGTCCGAAGCCCTGCTTCAGCGTGAGCACCGCCGAGGGAACCTGGTAGTCGAAGAACGGCTTTCCGCCCGCTTCTTCGATCGCTTTCATTCGCGCCATCACCACGGGGTCGTTGGGGACGGCAAACGGCAAGCGGTCGATGATGACGCAGCTCAGCGCCTCGCCCTGCACGTCGACGCCCTGCCAGAAGCTCGAGGTCCCGAACAGTACGGCATTGGGCGTGGAACGGAATTCTTCGAGGAGCGCCTTACGCGGAGCGGTGCCATGCAGCAGGATCGGGTAATCGAGCACGGGCATCAGCCGCTCGTAAAGGTCGCGCATCTGCGCATAGCTGGTGAACAGGCAAAACGCCCGTCCTTTGGAGAGCTCGAGCACCCGCCGGATGCAGTTGGCCGCAGCTTCAGGAAACTCGGGGTCGCGCGGGTCGGGCATCGACGGCGGCAGATACAGGAGCGCCTGCTCGCCATAGCGGAAGTGCGACGGCACGACCAGCTCGCGCGCCTCGGTCAAGCCAAGCCGGTTGCGGAGATGCTGAAACCCGCCCTGCACGGTCAGCGTGGCCGAGGTCAAAACCGCGGTCGGAATGGACTCGAAGACCAGCTCGCGGAGCAGCTCTGAAACATCGATGGGCGTAGCCTGCAGGAAGGTATGCCGGTTCTGCGAGCGCATTCCTGCCCGCGGGGCGCCGGGGCTCTTGTCGATGCTGCCGACAGCACGGCGTTCGAGCCAATACACCATGTTGCTCGAGTTCGATTCGAGCAGAAATTCCAGCTCTGTCCTCAGCCGCAGCACGCGCTTCCGCAGTCCAGGAGCCTCATCGATATCGGTGAGCAGTTCCATCTCCGACTCGAGCAGCCGCAGCGTGTTTCGCAGCGAGAGGTACAGATCGCCCGACGTCTCGAGAAACTCCTCGCGGTTGTCGAACGGCTGCCTTCCATCTCCATTGGACGGCAGATTTGCAAAGAACATTCGCGCGCGGTCGCGAAGCTGTTGCGTGGAGGCCGGCATCTTCTCCGCGCCCGCCTTGCCGCGCAGCAGGACATCGGTATCGCGTGCCAGCTCTTCGAAGCGGAGGTTCGACACGGACAGCCCGAAGTAGCTGGAGGCGACTTCCTCGAGTTCGTGAGCCTCGTCGAAGATTACGGCCGCGGCTTCGGGGAGAATTCCCGCATCGGGAGCGCCGGCAGCCTCCTGCTTGACGCGCGAGATCGGCGAAGAAGAGATGATGATTGACGATGATGATGTCCGACTCGAGCGCGCGCCTGCGCATCTCGGTGATGAAGCACCGCCGGTAGTCGGGACACGTTGTTCCCAGGCAGGCTTCGCTGCGCGCATCGAGCTTGTGCCAGAGGGCGCTGGTCTCGGGCAGCTCCGAGAGCTCCGAGCGGTCGCCGGTCTCGGTCACCTTCTCCCAGTCGGCGATCTGCCGGTACTGGTCGATCTCCTCCAATCCTGACAAGATCGGCTGATCGCGCAGCACCACCAATTTATGGCGGCAGAGATAGTTGGCGCGCCCTTTCATGTAGCAGACGCGCAGATCGCCCAACAGAGATTCCAGGAACGGGACGTCGCGGAAGTAGAGCTGATCCTGCAGCGCTTTCGTCCCGGTTGAGACGATGATTCGCTGTCCGGTGCGGAGCGCGGGCAGCAGGTACGCGAGGGTCTTGCCGGTGCCGGTGCCGGCCTCGACGATCAGGTGGCGGCGCTCCTGGAGCGCGCGTTCCACGGCCTTGGCCATCTCCAGTTGTCCCGGCCGGTACTCGTAGGGCAGGGGCGATTGCGAGAGAATTCCACCGGGCGCAAAGAACTGATGGAGGGTTGGCAATGTGCGGGTTGTGGTGTCGGAGGAGGCCATCGGAGGCGGATGCTCCCTTCATCATAGGGCTTCTTTGCATGGCGAAGGAAACGCGAAGCCTCTGCGCGATCACCGCGTGCTATTTCCATCCCAAATTGGGTCTCTTGGCGCGCGGCGCTTTAGACTGAAAGGGCGCTTTTGTGCAATCTGGAGAACGCTTTGCCCACCTACCGAAGATCGGTAATTCCTTCCCGGCCCGGCGCCGAAACTCTTCCCCTCGTCGCCATCGTCGGCCGTCCCAACGTGGGCAAATCCACTCTCTTCAATCGCTTGACCCGCAGCCGGCGATCCATCGTGGGTGACGAGCCCGGCATCACACGCGACCGCATCTACGGTGAATTCGAGTGGACTGGAAGGCGCTTCCGACTTGTAGACACGGGCGGCATCGTTCCTGACGACCCCGAACTGATCCCCACCGAGATCTACAACCAGGCCAAGGTGGCCCTCGATGATGCGCAGGCGATCATCATGGTGGTGGACGCGCGCACCGAACTGGCGCGGCCGGACTACGATCTTGTCCGTTTGCTGACCCGCGGGAAGAAGCCGGTGTTTCTGGCGGTAAACAAGGTAGAAGGCGAGGCGATGGCTCTGGAAGCCGAGAACTTCCGCCGGCTGGGAATTCGGGAGGTCTACTCGATCAGCGCCGAACACGGCCTTGGGATCGGAGAACTTCTGGACGCCGTTACGGCTACGATTCCCGAGCAGGCTGAATCCCCGGAACCTGATAACTCCGGAACACGCTGATGAACAATCTGAAGACGAGCAGTCTTCGCCGGCCGGTCAGGTCGATCACGCGCAAATTCATCGCACCCACGGCGAATTCGAGCAGCACGAGACCGCCATTGCGATCATCGGCCGCCCCAACGTGGGCAAATCCACGCTGCTGAATGCTCTCACGGGCAGTTCTCGAGCCATTGTGTCGCCGATTGCTGGCACGACTCGAGATGCCGTGGATGAAACCGTGGCCTACGAGGGCGACACCTTTCGATTTGTCGATACGGCCGGCATCCGCCGCAAGGGCAAGACGAACCTGATGGCCGAGAAGCTGTCGGTGGTGATGGCGCGGCGCCATCTTGAAGCTGCCGATGTGGCGCTGCTGGTAATTGACGCCACGGAAGGCGTCACCGCGAGCGACGCGACCATCGGCGGGTACGCCCACGAGAGCGGACGCAGCATCATTCTCGTCGTGAACAAGTGGGACGCCGTTACGACGGGCCGCACGGACGGCAAGCCGGCCGCAGACCGCGAAATCTTTGAAAAGCAACTGCGTCGCGCACTGAAATACCTCGACTACGCGCCTGTTCTATTTCTCTCGGCCAAAGAGGGAAAAGGGATGGGGCGAGTGCTGAAAGAGGTAAAGGCCATCGCGGCAGAACGCCGCAAGCGCGTCACCACCGGACAGATGAATCGCTTCCTCGAGAAGATCGATTTCCAGCGCGCGCCGGTGCCGATGTCGAAACGGATCCGTATTTTCTACATGACGCAAGCTGCTGTCGCGCCGCCAACATTTGTTCTTTTCACGGATCGCGACATCAAACTGCATTTTGCCTTCGAGCGCTTCCTCGAGAACCAGATCCGCGACGCGTTCGGCTTCAAGGGTACGCCCATCTGGTTCAAGGTGAAGGCACGCAACGCCGATGGCAAGTAGAGCTGCGCCGCAGAGCCCGCGGGTTGATCTTCTTTAGTTCGGTGCCCGCCGTCACAGACCTCAAATACCTTCCGGATGCGCTTATAGAATCATCGGCATTGACGTCGTCGCCGGAACAGGAAGGTGTGTCTCGTGCAATATCTCAACCTTCAGACCCTGCAGAATCTCTCATCGGAAACTTTCAGGAATTGCCAGCCCTATCCCTGGGTCAACATGGAGGCATCCCTGACCGCCGAAGGCTTTGAAAGCCTGCGCAGGTCGCTGCCTCCGATCGATGCGGGCTTCGATCGCCAGGTTGGGATCAAGCGATCGTACGGCCAGGCACCGCACGATCGATACCTCTTGCACTATCGGCCCGGCGTGCAGGTGGAGGAGCCCTGGCGCGAATTTCTAGCGGAGTTGCAGGGGCCGGAGTACCAGGCCTTTCTTCGGCGGATGCTGGGAGACCATCAGTTTATTCCGACGTTCGAGTGGTACTACGCATGGGAAGGCTGCGCGGTCTCTCCGCATTGCGATGCGGCGCGGAAACTGGCCACGCATATTTTCTACTTCAACACGGAGGAGGACTGGCGGCCGAGCTGGGGCGGGCAGATCCTCGTCCTCGACAGCGAGCGGAAGTGGCGCACGCACTCGGGACCGAGATTCGATCAATTGAAGGTTGCTCAGGCCATCGATCCGCGGGGAAACGGAAGCCTGCTCTTCATGCGAACGCCACACTCGTGGCACGGCGTTCGTCCGCTGCAGTGTCCGCAGGGACAGTTGCGCAGGCTATTTATCGTTACGGTGAACGTACCCAGTTTTCAAGTTTGGTGGCGTAAGGTCAGGGGCAAGGATCCGGACGGCTTCCGGATAAATGCGGCCTGATCTTTCGAGCAGCTTGAATCTGAGGACGAAAATCGCCGCCGTGGCGCCCGGCCTGGAAATTCCGTGCTCGATGATCCGTCCAAGGAGCTTACGACGAGCAAGCCGGCCGCTTCGCTATGCCAATCAATAAGCAGGAAATGAGCTTCCGCCGCGGAGAGCAGACGTTGGTGCCGGAAGTTCATTGGGTCACGGCAACCTCCGGCACGATCGGCGTTGGATTACCCGACGGTCGCAGGCTGCCGTATTGATGAAGTCGTGTACCCGTTTTCCGCGAGGTGCCTGCCCATTTGTTCGTACATGGCGGGATCAGCAGGCTGCACGGTTCCCAGGCCGTCAACGTAACGGTTGTACATCGAGAAGGCGGCAGCAATCAGCACCGTGTCATGGATCTCCATATCGGTTGCGCCGAGTGTGCGCGCAGCGAGCACGTCTTCCTGGGTCACCAGCTTGCCATCCTGCTGCACTTTTCCTGCGATCACCAGGAGCGCCTTGAGCTTGGGGCTGATATGCGCGCTCATGAAGTCGGTTTTCACCTGCTCGACCACTTTGGGGTCGCCAAGATGATTTGCCGCGGAGGCTCCATGGCTCAGCGCGCAAAAGGTTGTGCAGTTGCGTGAAGAGACATAGGTAGCGATCAGCTCGCGTTCCCCGGCGGTCAGCGAATTGGGTTCATGCAACAGGATGTGCGCCAGTTCGCGCATCGGCCTGGCAGTTTCGGGTCGAAATGCAAATCCCGCACTGATTCCGGGCAGGCCTTCGGGAAGTTGGATGTGCGGCATAGATTCTCCTTTGAGTTCGTAGCTCCAAGTTGGCCGGGCGATGTTGATGTTCCAGCGCACGGTTCGAAGTGTTGGCGAGAAGGACGGACTAAGAACTGGGAACTTTTTCCACTCCCAGATATTCGCTGCGCATCCTCACATATCCTTTTCGCGCCACTTCCTTTCCGCGTTCTCGATAGAGTGCCTCGTCATCCGGCTGCACGGTGCCGAGTCCATCCACGTAGCGGTTGTACATGCAGAAGGCCGCGGCAATGAGGATGGTGTCATGTATTTCCAGATCGGTAGCCCCAAGTTTGTGCGCTGTGTCAACATCCTCCGCGGTGACCAGCTTGCCGTCCTGTTGCACCTTGCCGGCGATTACCAGGAGAGACTTCAGCTTCGGGCTGATATCAGCGCGCATGAAATCCGTTTTTACCTGTCTGACCACGGCCTCATCGCCGCCGAGGTGAGCCGCAGCGACCATTCCGTGAATGCCGGCACAAAAGTGGGTGCAGTTGCGGCTTGAGACGTAGGTAGCAATCAGTTCGCGCTCGCCTTTGCTTAGCGAATTTGGACCTGCGAGCAATATCTCAACGAGTTCGTTCATCGGCTTAGCCGTATCCGGCCGGAAAGCAAATCCAGCGCGGATGCCGATGTGTTCAGGGGGGAGGGCGATATGAGGCATCATTTTCTCCAAGCAGATTTGAGCAATCAGGGTTCTGAAATCAGAGTTCGTTCTTTGTCTGGGACGGTTTGCGGCAGCGCTCCGCTTTGTCGCACGAGGATCCACCGAATGGGAAGTCCGCAGAGCACAATTGCGGCGCCCAGGAGTGCCGCGCCGGCGTTATGCAGGAGGAGCATCAGCGCCAGAATTCCGCTTCCGGCGATGAAAAGAACAGGTGCCAGCGGATACCACCACTTGCGCACCGGTGTGGTCTGACGAAACAGCGTTGCTGCCGTCAGGGCAAGGAATACAACCGAGGGAAAGATGATGTAAGCGAGGATCTTGTCGAAGGCGCCGAACGAGAGCACGAGGAGCGCTATAGCTGTCTGCAGGAGGACTGCATTCGCGGGCGTTCCAAATCGAGGGTGGAGTCTGGAGAAGGCTGCCAACGCGCCCCGCGGGGCCTGCCCGGTTTCGGACTGAGCCAAGGCAACCGTGACACGCGGCACAGCCATGCTGAGAACCATAAGGCCGCCGAGGACGCACAGAACGACGCACATCGCCAGGATACGGGCTCCAGCCGCGCCGAAGAGCGCCTCTCCGAAGAGCGCTACAAAAGCGGAGTTTGACTGGATCTGCTGCATGGGCACTACCGCTACAAATGCGAAGCTGAGGAGGAGGTAAATCGCGGTAACGATCAGGACTCCGCCGGAAAATGCAATGGCCAGGTTGCGTGAAGGATTTCGCACCTCGCCGGCGATCTTCCCTGCCTCCCACCATCCACCGAAGCAGAAGAAGGCGCTGATGGTTGCGCCGGCGATTCCGTCCACGAGCGGATCGGAACCAGGCCTTCGGACGGTAAGGGGCAGCACATTGGCCATGGCCGCGTGGCCCGAAAGGAACGCCCATCCCACCAGGGCGGCGAGCACCGGAACCTTCAGCCAGTTCAACGTGGCCATCACTCTGCTGTTCAATCGCGTCCCGAGATAATTGATCGCACCAAGGCTTATCAGGATCAGCGCGGGCACTGTTGCAGCGATCTTCACCGGAATCGGGAGGAGCACCAGGATGTATGGCGCGATTCCGACGCAAAGGGCCGCGGCTACTCCGGGATACATGACGATTGCGGCCATCCAGCCATAAAGAAACGCGACATGGCGTCCGAAGCCGCGCCGGAGATAGAGGTACTCGCCGCCATCCTGCGGGTTCCGCACAGCCAGTTCGGTGAAGCAAAGCGCTCCGGCCAGCGTAATGAGGGCCATAACGCACCAGACAGCGACAAGCAGAGCGGGCGAGCCCAGGGACTTTGCCATGCCGGCAGGCGTGAGGAAGATGCCCAGGGAGATGGCTTCGCCGGTCACAACGGCCGTTGCGGCCCAGACGCCCATCTGGCGACGGGCTTCGGGCACACTGGTACTGACCTGGGAATCGGCCTCCATGGTGCGGCTATCCTACCGGATGGCATGTGTAAGCACGCATCAGACTTTGGGTGGAGACGGATTTGGCCGCTCGATGCTAGGGAACGTTCGAGTCGCCGGGATTTGGCGGTTCCGGGGTCTGATCGAGCTTTGTAATATGCACGGTCGCCTGGGTTTCGGGAACAGAGCCGTCGTTCACTTGTGCTTCCACGGGTTTCCCGTCGACCAGGAGCCGCGGAGTTACCCTTCCCCTGGCGGGAACGAAGACGCGTTCCGTTGTGGTGTTGGTTGCAGAGCGGACGGTTACCGGAACCTCCGCCGCCGCAAAACCGGCATTTGATATGGTCACGGAGACCAGCCAATGGCCTGATTGAACGGCATTCGGAAATACCGCGTCGATAGTGAAGTCGGGGAGCCCATGGTCCGCATCGACCCAGTCCGCAAACAGCCACTTGAGATCGCGTGCCGGCGCAGCGGCTGTGAGTGCGGCCTTGAAGGCATCAGCGGCATCGCCGTTATTTTTTTCCGCGGCAGTGTTGGAAGCCCTCAGAGCAGTTCCGAGCGCATCGTCGCCTACGATGTCCCGCAGCATCCACAGCACGTATGCGGCCTTGGTGCGGTAATAGACGGGCGATGTGGCGAGCAGCAGTGGTTGTCCCTGTGCCTCGCCTGGACTGGAGGGCTCTGCAAGCGCCAAGGCCTGGCGGCCGCTGTCGAGTGTTGCGAGAGCTCTTTCCCTGAGATGCTGATGGTCGTACCAGATGGCGCCCATGAAGTTTGCCGCGCCCTCATTGAGCCAGTAAGGTTCGGGCGCCATCCATGCATGTGTCATGGCATGTGACAACACGGACTGGATCTGTGCGGGAGGTCCATCGCCCACGGGAATAACGAGCAGCGGTCCCGATTCCCAAGGCACATCGTCGGGATCCGGAAGGTCCAGGACGGTTAACTGCGTCCGCGATTCGGCGCCCAGCCAGCGCTCGAGCATGGGCGCAACGCTTGCGGCGGCTCCGGTCCAGCTCTTCGCCGGCACCTCATCTTCAGCGGTGGTATACACGGTCAAGTGTGGACCCGGATGCGCCGTCCTCGAGGCAACGAACAAGCTTGGTGATTCGAAACTCAGGCTGGTCGAGCCAGTATCCGCTGTCGCTGTCGCAGCCACCTGGGCATCCTGAGTTTTCGGATCAGCGACCTCCAGCTTCAAGGGGTGGCCATTGGCAAGGGCGATGGCCGGAGCATGGTCGTGCGGAAATTCAACTGTCAACCGCAGGCGAAACGCCGTTCCTATCGCGTTCAGCTTCTGTCTTCCGATCTCGTCGAAGAGGCGGGCACCATCACCAATAATGACGGGGACGCTGGAGACGGGATACCAGACAACATTCCCGAAGCCGCGCAAGCCTGTGAACTCGGGACTGATCACGTCCCAGTCTGAATGAGAAGCTGAATCGTCCGGAGTGCCGACAGATAGCAGGCGCCGCGCGGTGGCCGTGACGGTGCCCGAATAGAACACCTCGAGTGCTTGCGTCGCACCGGGGTCCAGCGGCGCAGGAAGCTGAATGACAGCCTCGTGGAGTTGTCCTGTGTGGTCGGAATCGGAGTCGATGGTGGCAACGGGAACAGGAGCGTCTTTACCCGGTACTTGACCTTGTACCTGAATTCGCTCCCAGTTCAGCGACGAGGAAATCTGCAGAGGGATTCGCTGGATCGGTCCGGCGCCTGAATTACGAACCGATAGGAGACCACGAACCGCAATGTGCTGGTCCGCAGTGTTGAGCCGGACATCGAGGTCAAGCGCGGTCACGCGTACGGCCGCGCGTTCGGAGTCATCCACCTTCGGAGCATCCGCAAGTTGAGCGGCAGTCTTTGCCGCAGGACCGGTGTTGCCGACAGTGTTGCCGGTCGCATCGATCGACCGCTGAAAGATGATTTTGCCGGAGGGCTTTCCGCTTTGCGGGGGTGCGCTGCCGGAAGGGGCGGCCTGCCCGTCGCTCGCCGGCGCGTCGGCAGGTTTCGTAGTCGCTGGATTCTGTGAGTGACCGAACAGGGCAGTTGTAAATGCGAGAACCGCCGTAAGCACCGCAAGCGCCGGCGATTGACCGGCGGAGAACCACTTCATGAACCTAAACCTTTCTGCTTCTTCTTAGACGCGCCACCTGCCGGAGCGCCAACAGCGCCTTCGACCCCTCGCTGCGTGGCGCGGCGCTGGCGGTAGGCCTCATAAAGAACGACGGCACCAGCGGTGGAAACATTCAGCGAACTCACGCCTCCGGCCATGGGGATGCGCAACAGATGGTCGCAAGTGCGCTTGACCAGGTCGTGCAATCCGGCGCCCTCGCGCCCCAACACTAGCGCGCAATTACCCGTAAGGTCGAAGCGGTCGTAGTCTGTCTCTCCGCGCTCATCGAGTCCAATCACCCAGATGTTCTTTTCCTTCAACTCTTCCAGGGCGCGCACAAGGTTGACGACACGGGCGATCCTCAAGTGCTCGACGGCTCCCGCACTAGCCTTGACGGCAACAGGGCTCAACGGAGCCGCGCGACGCTCTGTGACGATCACGCCGTCTACGCCTGCTCCATCGGCGACGCGCAACAGGGCACCGAGATTCTGAGGATCTTCAACGCCATCGAGCGCGAGCAGCAGGCGCGACTTCGACGGATCGGGCGCTTCGAAGAGGTCTTCAATGGTGAGAATTTCTTTGGGGCGCACGAGGGCGACCACGCCCTGATGCGCAGCGGTTCCTGCCAGATGCGTAAGGTGTTCACGCGGCTCCTGGCGCACGCGGACGCCAGCCTGCCGACAGTCGGCTACGAGCCGGGCCAGACGATCGTCATGGCGCTCAGCGGCAACCAGCACATGATCGAATCGGCGGCGCCCGGCCTTCAACGCCTCCGCCACCGAGTGCACGCCATAGAGAACGTCCATGTGTCTAGTTTAGATGGATCCAACACTATTCCCGCGGACGCCGCTTTTTGGCCACCGCCAGACAGTTTTCGATAGTTTTCGCGGCACGCCGCTCGCGTCCGTCCACGGTCTGTAAATAGAAGATTCCGAGCAAGTGGTTTCTGCGCTGAGTGGGCGTCATTGAATCCCATCCAAGGCGAGCGTCCGGCTGACGCTGAAAGGCGGCTCGCAGAATGGGAGGAGGCTCCAGTTCGCCTTCCATAGCCAGCATCAGGCTCTCGGCCATCGCTTCTGCGCGTTTCTGGCGTGTCGACTGTGTTTTCGCGTCGCTGATGATATTGGTGAAGCCTTTGCGCATCGAGGGGGACATACGGTCGAACCACTGTTTGAGCGCGCGGTCCGATTTCAGAATCCGCGCGAATTCCGCAGGCATATCGACCACGAACTCGCCAAGATCCGGAGAGAGCTTGATCGATACGCGCTGCCCGGCTCGCACCCTGGCGCCAGCCTGCATTTTCTTGTTCACGATCAGCGCGAATGCTTCGCCCTTTGTGCCCGGAATCAACGCGGTTTTGAAGGGGAAGCCATTGATTTCGCCGAAGACGCGGCGGCTCTTCCACGCTGGCCACGCCTTTCTGAGATCGAGGGGAATGCGGGCAATGACCCAGCGCAGGGATGTGCCTGTCGCCTCCAACGTGGCGCGAACGACTCTGGTCAGTTTGGGATCAGGTTCAGAACTCACGGATGCAAGCTTCGCATATCTGCGGGAAGCCTCTCCACAAGACTCGACCGGATTGCTCGAGTGGCTGGGTTGCTCCGGTTGTCCGGGAAGGTTCAGGAAGCTGCGATGGGGTAGTTGCGGTCAAGGGGGAAGATGACTTCTGCCTGGCTTGCTACGGGCTTGCCATTGATCTTTGCCGGCTGAAAGCGCCAAGTCTTGACGATGTCGAGCACGATGGAGTCGAGCTGGTTTCCCATTCCCTTGACCAGGGTCTCTTTCACGACCTGGCCGACATCATCGAGATCCACGTCGACGACGATCTTCTCTTCGCTTTGCGGCAGGAGGGAGCGATCGTGGATGGGTGGATGCGGCGAGTAGACGGGGAACGCCGGGGTCATGTCGAAGTTGTCGGGGCCGTTGCCGGTAAGCGCCTTGCCCGTTCCATCGCCGTGATGGGGCGCGGGAGTGGATCCGCCGCCGGATTTTTTGACGGGCGGCACCTGCATGGGGATGATGGTTTTCTTCGAGGAGTCCGTGTTGGGATCGGGCTTCTCAGTATGAGCAGACATATCGGAGACGGGCAGCACCAGCCTGATTTTGTGCGACCCGCCGGAGATTGCGAGTTCGGCAACGCGCTGGGGATGCACCGGCTTTACGAAAATGACCCGCGCCTGCGCACCGAAAAACACCACGCAAATGAAAAAGGCCGCATGAACCGTGACGGAGAGGATCATGGCGCGAAGAACGTGGTTGGGGCGGTCAGCAGGTGCGTCCATGGCCACCTCCAATGGGAAGCCCAGTCACTCGATTTTCGCACGAATCGTGTTTGCCCGACGGCTGGATCCGCCGGCAACCGGCCGAACCGTCACATTCTGAAGGTCGTCAGCGATCGCTGTCCCGTGAAAGAAGCTTTCGAGGGGTGGACCAGGATATTTGGCAGGTCGAGATGGGGTAGGGAAATCTCAGGGCAAAAAACCTCTGGACAACAGATGCGGCTTATGGGGGAGGTCCGACTGCTGTCCAGAGAGGAACAAAGACATTCGCCTATAGCGACTGTGCTCTATATCCGATCGTATGGGCCGGGGCCATTCTGATTGTTTCGGAAATGTCATTTGGTTGTAATTCGAGAGCGAGGAGGTCGCGGCGGGTTGAGAGCTGCCCGCGACCTCTTCTCTTGACACTCTAGAGGAAAGGAGTATGCTGGTTCTCCAGATTGTCTAGAGGAGCAAGTTTTGAATAAACCTGATGCGAATGGCGAGCTCGTCCAGGGCACGCTGGAGATGCTGATCCTGAAGACGCTGGCTCTGGAACCGATGCACGGCTATGGGGTATCGTTGCGCATTGAGCAGATAAGCGGAGGCGTATTTCGCGTCAATGCCGGTTCCCTTCTGCCCGCGCTCAGCCGCATGGAGCGAGCCGGCAATGTGAAATCGGAGTGGCGTGCGACCGAAAACAACCGCCGCGCAAAATATTACGGACTTACCGCCAAAGGCCGAAAGGCGCTCGCTCCGAGACCGAGCAATGGCAACGCCGCATCGCCGCAATCGCACGCATCCTCGAAGCGTGAGAGAAGCCGGAGGTCGCAGTCATCGGGCATCGATTGGCTGGCATCTTCGCGACGGCTTGCGATCCCTGTTCAACTAAAAGCAGGTCGAGCAAGAACTCGACGAGGAGCTGGACGGCCTTTGCTCGAGCCTCAGCGGCCGATCACCAGCGTCGAGGCATGACCCTGAACATGCGCGCCGCGCAGCACTCGCCGAGATGGGCAGCCGCAACGCTGTCAAGCATCAAGTCTGGTCTTCGCGCTGGGAATCCCATCTTGAATCGCTCATCAAGGATCTTCGCTTCGGCGTGCGCGGCCTGACGAAAACGCCTGGCTTCACATTCGTGCGCTTGCTCTCGCTCGCTCTTGGCATCGGCGCCAACACATCCATTTTCACGCTGCTCAATGCCGTTATTTTCCGTCCGTTGCCTGTTCCGCAGCCACAGCAACTTTATCTCTTCGGCAAAGGCGCGTGGGTAGGCAGCATGGACGGCATGCCGAGCAGGAGTTGGCAGCTTTTCTCTAATCCGTTTTTCAAGGACTTCGCTGAACAGACGCCGTCCTTTTCCGGCGTTGCGGCGCAGAGCATATCCAGATGGGCAGCCACATTTCGCTGGGACGGCGGCGCCATCGAACACGTTCGCATTGACCTGGTTTCCGGCAGCTATTTCAACGTCCTCGGGGTCTCCCCCGCGATGGGACGATTGATCGGCGAAAGCGATGACCGGCACCGCGGAGCCAGCCCCATCGCCGTCGCCAGCTACGGATGGTTCCAGCGCCACTTTCAAGGAAACGCCGCTGCCATCGGCCAAGCGGTCCACATCCAGGGCCACGACTACACCATCGTCGGCGTCGCGCAACCTGGCTTCACGGGCCCGCGCCGGCTGCACCTGCGGATCTCTGGATTCCCGCTCTCGATGGAAAAGGAAATTTCTCCGGGCTGGAATGGCGTCTCCGATTACAAGTTTCAATCGCTCTATCTCATCGGACGCCTCAAGCCCGGAGTCTCGCTGGCAGAAGCCTACGCTTCCACCAATCGTCCTTTTCCGCCAGATCATCCGCAGCCAGTTCCTGGGCGGCCACCGGTTCGCCTACGACCTCGCAAACACTCCAGCACGCCGGCATCGAACTCGTTTCCGCAGCCGGAGGCCTTCCCGGACTGCGATCCGCAGTTCGCCGCGCCGCTCACGATTCTCATGGGATCGTGGGCCTTGTGCTCCTGATCGCCTGCGCCAATATCGCCAACATGCTTGCTTGCCCGCGGAGTAGCCCGGAGCCGCGAGGTCGCGGTCCGGCAGGCTCTCGGCGCCACCCGCGGCCGCATCGCATCTCAGTTTCTGATTGAGAGCCTTTGCTCGCCGTCATCGGGCGCATCGCTGGGAGTCTGGTCCTGGCCTGGCGCGGCAGTCGACTGCTGCTCGCACTTGCGTCGCAAGGGCCACGAGCTGCCGCTTGATCTCAGCCCCGATTATCGGGTCCTCAGTTTTACGATGCTGGTTACGGTCTTCACAGCGCTGCTCTTCGGAATCGCTCCCGCGCTTGCGCGCCACCCGCCTCGAACTGACCAGCGCCCTCCAGGATGGACATGGTGCTCGTCCGCGACAACGCGCGGAGTTTCTTTCCCAGCTCGCTTATCGTCGGCCAGATCGCCCTCTCCATTCTCCTGCTCGCCGCGGCCGGACTCTTTCTGCGCAGCCTTCGCAATCTCAGCCAGGTTGACCTTGGCTTCGATCCCGCGGAATGTCACCGTGTTCTCGCTCGACGAATACGCGGCCAATCTTCCCCTTGACGCAAGCCTCTCCCTGCTGCATCAACAGATAGAGCAGAAGCGTGCAATCCCTGCCCGGCGTCCAGTCGGCAAGCTTCTCGATGTTCACGTTCAACCAGGGCGAATGGTCCGGCGCGATCCTGATGCAGGGATTTCGCAGCCCACCCGGAGAACACCGACGACGTGCTCAACAACGTGATCGGAACACGAGTACCTGAGACACGGTGAGCATTCCGTTCCTCGCCGGGCGCAACTTCACCGCCCAGGACACCGCCACCAGTCCGCATGTCGCGCTGGTCAATGAAACTCTGGCTCGCCACTTTTTTCCCAATCAATCGGCCCTGGGGCATCGCTTCTGCATCTGCGACCCGGCGCCACGCATCGGGCAAGCCGATTTCGACATCGAGATCGTAGGCGTGGTTCGCGATGCCAAGTACGTCGGAATCGGCGAGCGCCAGCACATGGCGGCGTATTTTCCCTACGCGCAGCGCAACCAGTACTTCGGCAACTTCTCGGTCGCTCCACCGAGTCGCCGGCTGCTTCATCATTCCGGCCGTTCGGCGCGCCATTGCCGAGGCCAACCCTGAGATCACCATCGCGCAGGTGGTGCCCCTCGCAGCGCAGATCGCAGAGATCCATCGCCACTCAGCGCCTGATCGGCTTGCTCTCCGCCTTCTTCGCCATCCTTGCCGTCTTCCTGGCTGCCATCGGCGTCTATGGACTCATCTCCTACTCCGTCGCGCGCCGCACCAGCGAAATCGGCATTCGCATGGCCCTGGGAGCGCAAACTATTTCGCTGTTGTGGATGGTGCTTCGGCAATCGCTGGTTCTGCTCGGAGCGGGACTGCTTATCGGAGTGCCGGTTTCGCTCGGCATTGCGCACGGCCTGGCCAACCTGCTGAAGGACCAGCTTTTTCGCGTGAGCCCGCTGGACCCGCTGGTCTTCATCTCGGCATGTGTAGTGGTGAGCATGATGACGGTGGCCGCGGCCTGGATTCCGGCGCATCGCGCTGCGAACGTGGATCCGCTGAAGGCGTTGCGATGCGAGTGACGAGTAAGAATTTCGATTGTCCGGCTACCCCATGAATCCGAGGTACGGACTTGTTCCGAAGTTTGCAAAGTTCGGAAAGATGGTTTTGATCTGTCCATCTGACAGTCCAAACCAACGGGCCAGAGTGCCGGCATACTGATCCACCGAAGTCGTCGGGATGAGCCGCCCGGCACCGAGATCGTTGGCCTGGTTAACACCGACGACGGGGTATTGTCCGTAGATATCCTGGCCCTCGACGGCGCCGCCCACAACGAAGTGATGGCTGCCCCAGCCGTGATCTGTGCCGTCGCTGTTGGAGGTGAGAGTGCGGCCGAAGTCCGAAGCCGTGAACGAAGTCACCTGATTGCCCAGCCCCATCGCGATCATCTGGGCATCGAAATACTCGAGCCCTGCTCCGAGCTGGGAGAGCAACCGCGCATGCTGCGTGGCCTGTCCGTCGTGCGTATCGAAGCTTCCCAGTTGCACGTAGAAGATCTGCCGGTTCACGCCGAGACTGGCGCGCCCTGCGATGATGCGGGCTACAGTCTGCAGGGAAATCGCGAGTTGATTGTCGGCGAGTTTGCTGGTCACCGGATCGAGGTATTGCGGCGGATTCGGAACGCCGCCCACACCCGCCGAAGCCATCGATGTGGCGAGCAACTGCTGCGCCTGCTGCGAGCGATTTACAACCACCTCGTATTCTTTGGCGAAGAGGTTCGTCTCATCGGCGGTGAGGATGGATTGCAGCGCGCTGGTGCCGGCTGAATTTCCGAAGAGGGGCTGCGCGGTTCCGTAGATTGGAATGGGGCCCGCCGAAGTGACATTGAGCTGGAACGAAGACTGTCCGGCCAGAAACAGCGCTATCCCGGCGGTGGAGATACAGGTGAACATGGAATTGGAATTCACGTTCATGCTTTCGATCAGGTCCGCGACGGCGCCGCCCCATCCAACATGCTCGGCGCTTCCGCCATTGGAAGCGATGGCCTGCCAGGCTGCTGTCTGATCGAAATGGGAAAACAACGATGCCGGCAGGGGAACGGAATTGGCGTTGATCTGCGTCTTTGTAGCCGGGGCAATCAGGGTTCCTGTATTTGCGACAATAGCGGCGCGTCCCGCATTGAACAGATTCTGCAATCCTGCCAGGCTGGGATTCAGCGCGAAGGTTCGCCCGCTCTGAGAGGTTCTGGGCACAACGGGCAACAGTTCGCTCAACGGATATGCAAGTCCCGGCGCGCCCGAACGCGCCGGGTGAAGGCGGCGAACGAGGTGGGGTCCGTCGCGATCACTGTTCCGTGTCCGTCGTTGCCGCCTTGCAAGAAGACACATACGAGGGCGCGATAGTCGCTCATGCCGCCGCTCTGCGCCATTGCCGCCAGGGAGTTCAATCCGATCAGAAACGGGCTGGCATAGAACCCGGCCATCGATGTCAGCGAGGCGGTTCTCAAAAATGAGCGACGCGAGTGATCAAACTTGCACATGGTTCCTCTCAGTACTGCGCGCAGTAAGACGGTGAAGCAAGGGTCAGGAAGATCGCGGTTCTCACGCGGGCTAGCAAGCGCTGCGTTGATGGCGTTCTGATCACCGGTAGGTACCGGAATTGCGCTGACGGCGCTGAGAATCTGGCTGTACAGCGTGCTGTCCATCTCTCCGGCCATCAGCAGCAGGTTGACGCGGTCGACTAGCGCACCCGGATTCGTCGGCGAGGTTCATCTCCGCGGCGTAGCTCGAAAAGACATCGAAGCCGTCGGCCGAATCCGAGCCAACCGCGGTCTGCATATAGTTGAGATAGCCGACGACCGAAGTCACATTGGTCATCTGCATCTCCGGCGCTCCCAGTCCGGCCTTCTCGATGCTCGTGGCGGGCGGAACATATCCCGGGGCAAACCAGTTGAAGACGGTTGGCGAGCGGAGCGTCATCTGCCCCAGGCCCCAGATCGGATCCTCTGCGCTTCCCTGCCAGTAGCCACCCGTGCGTGACTGGGCTGTGAATGCCCGCGCCCAGTGGGTGTAGCGGAGGAGTGCCTCACGCACCTTGCCGAACTGGGGATTGCTCACGTCCGCCGCCGTGTCGCGCGCTTCGGGATCCATGAGGATCGCCGTGATCACCGCCTTGAGGTCGCCGCGGACGCCCTGACCATTGTCCTTAAATACCGCGGCCACGCGGCTCACATACGCGGGGCTGGGATTGCTGGTCACGAGGTGCTGGATCATCTGTTTCGAGAAGAATGCCGGCAGGTTGGGATGATTGAACAGCGTGTCGAGCGCGATCTTCAGATCGCCGTCGGGATCAGGCGTCGACTGCGCTGGAATTGCCACGCCGAGGAAGTTCTTGGCGAGGGTCGAGTGATGACTCGGATAGCTTTGCATGGGGCGCAGCTCCTCGCCGACTCCGGGCCCGACGTAGATGCAGCAGTTCGACCATGCGCTGTCTGAAGTGTTTCCGGGCACACTCCAACTGAAGCCGGTGAAGACTTTCGCCAGACCGGTGACGTCGACATTCGAGTACGTCGGGATCGGCTGCCCATTTCCGTCGAGCTTCTGCGAACCGTCATCGTTCAACTGGTAGAGGCCGATCGTGAACAGCTGCATGACCTCGCGTGCGTAGTTCTCGTCTGGATCTGTCGTGGCATTTCCCTTGTCGTTGCCTTGCATGGCGAGCCACACGCCCATGGCCGGGTTCAGAGTCACGTCCTCGAGCAACTGCCGGAAGTTCCCGAACGCATCCGCACCCAGCGTGTCGTAATACTGCGCTGCTGCGCGAGGCATGTTTTCGACTGCCGGTGGAGGCCATCGAGATGACGAGCATCTCGTGGAGGGAGTAGGCGACGCGCTGCCTGAGCTGGTCGGAAGCTGTCAGGCTCTGCTGCCAGAAGGCGTTCTCGACGTAGACCTGCCCCTGAGAATTCTGCTGGAACGAGCAGCGCCGTAACACTTCACATCGCCAGTTGCACAGGGGGTCTGATTGCTGACGATCAAAGCCTGCTCGACTCCCGGCTCCATGGTGGTCTGCGGCAATGCGAACTGTTCGCTGAGCCACGCCTGATATCCGATCAGCGAGAGATGATGAATATCCGCATCCGTCGCGCCAAAGGTTGCCTGGTTCAAGAAGCGGGCAGCATCCTGTGGCGGGACCAGAGGCACGGGTGGAGTTCCGTTCACCGTCGCGATCAGATCCGCCGAGGTCGCGGGGCCGGGACCCGGATTCAATACCTGCAGATCGAGATTGCCTGCATCCGCTGGACTCAGGGTGGCCGTCAACTGCGTTCCGCTGTTGAAGGTGGTGGGCACGGCTGCGCCATTCATGAGCACCTGCGCGCCGTTGATAAAGTCCGAACCGGCGAGGGTCACGGTGGTTGCCGGTGGTCCGGGGTTGAAGTTCATCGGCGAGGCCGAGGTCAGAATCGGAATTGGATTCAGGACAGAGATGTTCTGGATGATCGAAACCGCGGGGTTGTCGACGCTGGTCACGGTCAGCGTGACCACGTTGTTCGGCGTGGGAACTACTGCTGGTGCGTGATAGGTGATGACTGCCGTCTGCATTCGAGGCTGCGGTGCCGATGGTGGAATTACCGCCGGCAATCCCGTTCACCTGAAGCGTGACACCGGTGTTGCTGGTGCCGGTCACGCTGAGGCCGAGATTCAGCGAGTTGCGCACGCGAACATCGGTTCCGTTGTAGGCCTGCAGAGTCAACTTCACCTGGCCGGGAGCCACCTCGACCTGCAGGGTCTTCGAATTTGCCGAGCCTGGATCGGGATTGCTCACAAGAAGGGGATAGGTCCCGGGGTTCGGCGAAGGAATGATCGCCTCCAGATGGGTGCTTGAGATGTACGTCGTCTCCACGGCTTTCCCGTTCCACATCACCTGAGCGCCGTATACAAATTGCGATCCGGTGACTGCAACCTCGGTGGTTCCCTCCGGGAAGCCTGAAGGGGTGACGCTCGCGATGACAGGGATGGGATTCCAGATGGCAAGAGCCGCCGAGCCCTGGGGGTAATTCTGGTGCGCGGTTGCCACGCTGGTGATGGTGATGTTGTTTGGAACGGGGACAATGGCCGGAGCGGTGTAGAGGCCGGTGCTGCTGATCGTTCCCACTTCTGAGTTGCCGCCGAGGATCCCGTTGACATAGAAGGCCAACGAGGAACCGTCGAACTGGGTATGAGTCGCCAGTTGCGTGGTCTGGCTGACGCGCAAGGATCCCACCGGGACGGAGATAGCGGTAAATGCGCCGGCATTGTCGACCGTAACACTGGCGGCACAACCGGTGAGAAGGAGTGCCGTTGCCAGCAGACAAACCAAGCTGGTTGCCGATTTCAACTTATTTCTAAGGACGGAAAGACTTTCTGGTCGTTCGGGCAAGGAATCTCCTCGTACGGGGGGAAAACAAGAGATCACTGCGTCAGCATTCTCAGCGTGGTTTTGTGGTGGTCTGAGGGGAGGATAGCGGGTATAAGGCTGGTGGCAAATAACTTTGTGGCCCTGGCTGATTGCAAACCCGGTACAAAGGTACAAGTGCAGGCGGGCCATTCAGGTTGGGGAAGCGTGGCGAGCGCAGCCTCCCGGGCAGGTTGTTGGATGGGGAGTACCGAACCCGGGGCCAAAAGCTGCACCGAATCCGCGACTAAATCGATGTATTTTGGTCCCAGATGTCACTTTTTGTGCGGCTTCGGTTGGGGCTTTGTCGTCTAATTGAACGAGATGAGTACAGTTGCGGCCATACGATCGTTGTTCGTTCCAGCTACTGTTTCCGCAGCCGATGAGCAGGTGCGGCAGGAGAATCTTGCTGTTGCGCAAGGACTTAAGCGGCAAGATCCGGGTCTTCTCGATCAGTTGATTGTGCGTTACCAGCACCGGCTTCTTCGCTATCTCCTCTTCCTGACGGGAAATCGGGAGCAGGCCGAAGACCTTTTCCAGGAAGTCTGGATGCGGGTACTTACTCGTGGCGGGCAGTTCAATGGAAAGGCACGGTTCGAAACCTGGCTTTTCACCATCGCTCGCAACCTGGTGATCGATCTTCGCCGGAAACGGACGATGTCGAGCCTCGACGAGCTATTCGAAGTGGGGAACGAAGATGACCGGTCGCTCGCGTTTGAAGTCGCGGATGACGAGCCGGGGCCATTCGACCATATGTCGCAGGTGGAGGACAGGGAGCAGATTGCGGCTGCGCTGCTGCAGCTGGATACTTTGTACCGTGAGGTGCTTGTGTTGCGCTTCCACGAGGATCTATCGCTCGAGGAGATCGCAAAGGTCACCCGGGCTCCGCTTTCTACTGTGAAGTCGCGTCTCTATCGCGGCATGGCAGCCATCAAGCCTCGACTCGAATCGCCAAAGGGGCTCCGCCGGGAGGCGGTGTGACAGCTTCCGGGCGAACCATCGGCGCAGGCCGGGACGCTCAACAAGCCGCGGGCGAGGACCTGACCGAAGCGGCAGCGGGATTCCAGGGCGATCGGGCCCGGGCAACTGCCGATAAGACTCGCAGAGTGGTAACGACCTCAGCCGGACTCATGCAGGAGCAGCGAGCCGGGCGCAAGAGGATTCGCGCCATGGCGCTGGCAGCTACGCTGGTGGTTTTCTTTGTTGTGGCTCCGCCGATCTGGTGGATCGCCGAGAACCTGATTGAAGAGGAACACCTGACGAGTACGCTGAGCGAACTGGCGGTTTGGGGGTTCTTCTCGGTGACCGCTCTGCTGGGCTCGGCGTTACTTGCGGGCTGGCTGCGCCGCAGATCCTGAGGCACTCCGTTCTATACTGGCGCAACTTCAGCGACCCGGTATCCGTCCATTGAATAGCATTTGATCTCCTGATTGGTGCCCGGCCCCTCGAAGCGAGGGATGTTGCTATGCGTGAATCTGAACTGATAGAGCAAAAAGAAGACAAGCAGCTCGTACCGATGTGGTCCATCGTGATCGCGGCGGCGGTGTTTGTGCTGGTGGAATACTACTTCTGGCTTGTATTTCCCCAGACCCAGCACCACATGCCCCCGCTTGGCCTGCGGATCTATCTAAACCTTTCGTGGGGGCTCCTGGCTTCGCTGTACTTCCTGATGGTGGGGTATGTGAGCAAGGATGCGCCGAGGCGGGCGATGAGCTCGCGCTTCTGGATGCTGATCTGCTTCGTAATGCCGGGCGGAATCGGGGCGGTGCTCTACTTCCTGTTGCGCTCGCCGCTAGTCTCGCATTGCCCGGCGTGCCGGACGCATGTGCAGAGCGATTTTCATTTCTGTCCGCAGTGCAATTACCAGCTCACGGCGAGTTGCGGAAACTGCTTCAGGAGTGTCCGGACCACGGATCATTTTTGTACCCGATGCGGGCATGAGCTGGAGCAGGACCAGATGCCGGCGCGGCTCAGGCTGCAGAGCGTCCGCGACTAACCAAAGCCGTCTTATCTCATTTCGGCCAGCGGGAGACCCCACTCGGTTGCTGACTGTTTGACCCTTTCTTCTGTGCTACCTACAATCAAGCTTCGGCTTGCGCACCGGCCGAGACCAGCATGACGATCTCCGCCCTCATCATCGATGACGAACAACTTGCACGCGACGAGTTGGCGTACCTGCTGCAGGCCGCTTCGGATGTCGAAGTAGTGGCGCAGGGCGAGAATGGGATCGAAGCGGTTGAGCTGATCGAGGAGTTTCATCCAGACCTTGTTTTTCTGGACGTACAGATGCCGGGGCTGGATGGATTCGGAGTCATTCAGCGAGTGATGGACCGCCATCGCAAACAGAAGGAAGAGGAAAGCTGGAGCCTGCCGCAGTTTGTGTTTGCCACGGCCTATGACCAGTACGCGGTCCGCGCCTTCGATGTAAATGCCGTGGATTACCTGCTCAAGCCATTCGACCACGTTCGCGTGGAGAAGGCATTGGAGCGAGTACGTATCCGCATGACGGCAGGAAACTCGAACGGGGGTTCGGGGGAGTCGCCGATCGAATCCCAGTTGGATGCGCTGCTGCATCTCTTGAAAAATCCGCAGAGCGCGGGACGATCGACGCAACCGGCAAAGCTGATTGTCCAGGCGGGCAGCAGGCTGCTGCTGATCGACCAGGCGGATATTTGTTTCGCTGAGATCGATGAAGGGGTCATTCGCGTGGTCACAGCCCAGTTTGAAGGGCAATCGAAGTGCCGGACGATCGAGGAGCTTCTGGATCAGCTTGATCCCGCGTTGTTCTGGCGGGCGCACCGCAGTTTTGTGGTCAACATCAACCAGATTCGCGAAGTGGTGCCATGGTTCAAGTCGACGTATCAGCTGCGGATGAACGACAAGAAGCAGACCGAGATTCCGGTGAGCCGCGCACAGACGAAACGGCTGCGAGAACTATTCAACCTTTGAGGACCTTTGCGGGACGTCAGTCGTAACGTTCGAAGACGATCTGCTTGCGATGCCAGCCGTAGCCTGCCAGCCTTTCGCGAACGCCGGCGACCATGTTATTGAGGCCGCAGATGTAGGCGTAGATATCGAACTTGAGATCCGCCGGAAGGATATTGGGATCGGGGGGCGGAACCGGAAGGGCAAGGCCCAGCCGGGATGCGCGTTCTTCGACGATACGGGCGACGTGGTCCTGCACGTAGCCGCGAAGGCCTTTCCAGCTTTCATCGGCACGGCTGAGGGTGGGCAGGTAATGGAAGTTGGGCTTGCGCGCGGCGAGGGCCTCGAATTCCTCGCGATAGTAGAGCTCGCTTTCGTGGCGGGTGCCGTAGACCATCCAGATCTCCTTGCCTTCGCTGCGATCGAGGCCGGCGTCGGGGCCTGTCACAGGAAAGAGCCACTGCGCAAAGCCGCGCATAGGGGCGATGCCGGTGCCGGTGGAGATGAAGATGGAATCGGTGATGGGCTGCTTGAGGACGAAATGACCGTGGGGCCCGTGAACCTTGATGGAGCCGCCGGGAGCGAGGTCCGTGAGGTCGGCGAGGTGGTTTGAGAAGAATCCCTGGGGTACGCGGTTCACGCAGAGATCGAAGGTATTGACGCTTGCCGCGGAGGCGATGGAGTAGGCACGGGTCTGCTGTTTGCCGGTGGGGTCGGGCGCGACCGCGGAGATGAACTGGCCGGAGATGAAGGGGAAGGCGTCGAGGTCTTCGAGAGCAAATTCGAAGTGGTAGCACTGGGCCGACTCGGAGATGCAGGTCTTTTTCATGAGACGTGCGGTGTGAAGTTCACGCGCCAAAGTGGATTCTCGCTTACCGAAAGAATTGGGCCAAAAGAGGCACCCAGTGCAGTATATCGCCCGGGAATCCGCGAGACGGGAGGGGGCATTTTGGGCGCGTAGACAGGAAAATCGGCGGTATGAAAATCAAGCCAGCGCGTGCCAGCAGAGCTGAAGTCCCATGACGAAGAGCCAGAGGGAGAGAGCCAGGCGCATGGTGCGGACAGGGATGCGCGAGGCCAGCCCGGTGCCAACGAGGCCGCCGAGGACTCCGCCGGCGATGAGGTTGACGAGCAATGTTGAATCGAGGCCGGCGCTGCGGAGGTGGAGGGTTCCGCCGACGAGCGAGAGGCAAAGTCCGAAGGCGAGGTCGGTGCCGATGATCCGCCTCACGTCAAGAGAGGTAAAGCCGAGGAGAGCGAGGGTGCCGAGGGCTCCGGCACCGGAGGAAGAGAAGCCCACCTCGGCGCCGATGGGAAGCATAACGAGCGCGAGCCAGCGGGGGGAACTGCTGCGCTGCGCGATCTGCTCCGCGGGGCGGAAGTGGCGGTAGATGTGCCAGGCGGAAGAGACGGCGATCATGATTCCGAGCGCGAGGAAGAGCCAGAGGTTGTTGGCCTGGTTGTGCGCCACCCGTTGAAAGAAGAGCGAGCCAAGCGCAACCCCGGGGATGCCGGTGGCGAGAATGAGGCCCAGGGTGCGCCACGCAACCTGCCCGCGCCACACTTGTACGGGGACGACCAAGAGTTTTACAGCCGCGGAATAAACGAGCGCCGTGCCCACCGCTTCAGAGACCGGAACATGCAGAAAGAGGATCAGCAACGGGGCTATGAGCGAGCCCGCGCCGACGCCGGTGATGGCGATCAGCACAGCGATTGCGAATCCCAAGAGGAGTTCCATCCCGATCTCCGTTGCTACTTTGCCTGGAGGTGAATGCCGCACTCGAGTTTGCGTCCGGACCAGCGACCAGAACGCGGGTCGGCGGAATCGAAGGGGAGGCTGGTACAAGGGGCGCAGCCGATGGAGGTGTAACCCTTTTCGTAGAGCGGGAGCAGCGGGATCGAGTACTGCTCGGCGTAATGCCAGACATCGCGCGTTGTCCACTCGGCGAGCGGGCTGAGCTTTGCCAGGATGTGGCCGGTTGGCAGGGTGAAGAATGCATGCGGCTGCAGGCCGGCGCGGGACTTCGACTGCTCGCGGCGCAGGCCAGTTACCCAGGTCGTGTAAGAAGCGAGGGAGCGAAAGAGCGGCTCGACCTTGCGGAGGCCGCAGCAGCGATCGGGCGCGGTCTGATTGAGGATGCCGAACTGCGACTCCTGCTCGGCGACGGAGAGTTCGGGCTCGACGACCACGAGATTCAGGTTCCAATCGCGGGCGATCCGGTCGCGGTATTTGAGGGTCTCAGGAAAGTGGTAGCCGGTCTCGAGAAACAGCACGGGAATGCGCGGCTGGATCTGAAGAGCGAGGTGCAGCACGACGACGTCCTCTGCCTGAAAGCTGCTGGTGATGCAGGCGCGCTGCGCCTCCTCAAGGTGCTCACGAAGGAAACTGGCAGCGTTGAGGGCGAGTGAATCAGATGCCGAGGCCGTTGTCATTGTCGATGTCTCCTGTGGGCAGTTCGGCGATACGCCGGATCTCTGTGAGAACTTCCGCGGCGTTCTGGGGTTCGGCGGTAATCGTGTCAGCCACGGCGCCGCCGTTTCGCATGAAGGTAATGGGGATAGAGTCGCCGGATTCAATCAGCACGAAGGCGCCCAGGCGGGCGAAGGTGCGGAGTTGAGGCGAGGCGGGATTTTTTGTACGAAGCACCAGGGCTCCTTCGGCGAGAAGCAGAGCTTCCACCTCGGAGGCAAGGCGCGATCTGTTGCCCACTTCGAGCAACCCTGTAGTTGCATGATGCGCGTCGGTGATGGACGCGTCTTCAAGCGCGCGGATCATGCCGGCGCCGGCGGTGGTATTGTCGGCAGGATCGATGAGGATGATGCTGCCGGTGGCACGACTTTCGCGGTAGAGATCCGCCAACAATGGCCGGCTGGTTTCGATGACGACCTGGCCGATGTCGTTGAGCGCAAGTTGCGCGGCGGAGTTTTCCGCCAGGTGTTCCACGTCGATGCGCGAGCGCAGCTCAACGACCGTAGCACGCACGGTCTGGCTGGCGTGCTTGAGCAGATAGCCTGAACCGGGGCGCAGCGGTTTCGCATGCATCCAGACAACGGTGGCCTCGAAGCGACTTGCTTTGCGAGGCGGCTCAGCCGGGGATGCGATCATGTCGCCGCGGCTCAGATCGACTTCGTCTTCCAGCGTCAGAACGACCGATTGCGGGGCGTGGGCGCGGTCGAGATCACCGTCCCAGGTGGTGATGGTGCGAACGCGGCTGCGGCGACCGCTGGGGAGCGCAAGGACCTCGTCGCCGGGCCGAACTTCGCCGGCAGTAATCTGCCCGGCGAAGCCGCGGAAATCCTGGTGCGGGCGAATGACGCGCTGAACGGGCAACCGAAACGTTGCCTGTGTGCGTTCGATGGCGAGAGGCAGGGTTTCCAGCAGTTCGAGAATGCTGGGGCCGCTGTAAAAGGACATGCGTGAACTGCGGTGGACGACGTTGTCGCCATCGAGAGCGCTGACCGGAACGGGGATGAGCCGCGGGATCTCGAGTTGGCGGGCGAGGCCTTCAAGGCTTCGGCTATGGCGGTCGAAGACTTCCTGCGAAAATTCGACGAGGTCCATCTTGTTGATGGCAGCGATGACGATGGGGATGCCGAGGAGGGCAGCGATGCAGGCGTGGCGGCGTGTCTGGTCGAGGATGCCTTTGCGCGCGTCGACGAGAACGATCGCCACGTCGGCCGTGGATGCGCCTGTGGCCATGTTGCGGGTGTACTGCTCGTGGCCGGGCGTGTCGGCAATGATGAATTTGCGTTTCGGCGTGGAGAAGTAGCGATAGGCGACGTCGATGGTGATTCCCTGCTCGCGTTCGGCGCGGAGACCGTCGGTGAGCTGGGCGAAATCGATGGCCGCATTGCGCGTCACGGAGCGAATGTGGTCGTCGTAGACGTTGTGCGAGTCGTAGAGGAGGCGGCCGATGAGGGTGGATTTGCCGTCGTCGACGCTGCCAGCGGTGGAGAAGCGGAGGAGATCCTTGGCGAGTTCGGCCTGGAGGCGCTGCTCGATGGGTGCATGTCCGGATGCGACGAGGATTGCCGGGTTCCCCATCAGGGGCTAAAGCCCGCGTTGTGGTGGTGGCTTGACGGCATGGCTAAAGCCATGCCCCTTCATGCCTTTCCGGGAGGTTTGCGTTGTGGCTACTGCCATGCCCTGACAATTCCTCGTTTTCAGCATGACTCTTTCCATGCCCCTCCACGACCTCGTTTGCGGCGTGGCTCATGCCAATGCCCTTTCAAGGACTCGTCCTGTGCAGCGGATGCAATGATGTTTTGTTCCGCAGTGGCCATCAGAAGTAGCCCTCACGCTTCTTCAGTTCCATGGAGCCGTCCTGGTCGTGGTCGATGATGCGGTTGGCGCGTTCGGAGTTACGCACGGCCATGAGCTCCTCGATGATTTTGGGCACGGTGTCGGCCTCGGAGCGGATGGCGCCGGTGCAGGGGCTGCAGCCGAGAGAGCGGAGGCGGCATGTGACCAACTGTTCTTCTCCGGGAAGGCCCTGGATGAAGGGCTGCTCAAGGGGAATGAGCGAATCGGCGCGAACGAGCATGCGACGCGGTTTGGCGAAGTAGAGCGGCACGATGGGGATTTTTTCGAGGTGGATGTAGTGCCAGATGTCGAGTTCGGTCCAGTTGGAGAGGGGGAAGACGCGGATGCTTTCGCCGGGGCCGATGCGGCCGTTGAAGAGCGACCACAATTCGGGGCGCTGATTCTTGGGGTCCCACTGGCCGGCGGCGTCGCGGAAGGAGAAGATGCGCTCTTTGGCCCGGGACTTTTCTTCGTCGCGGCGCGCGCCGCCGAATGCGGCGTCGAAGCCGTGCGCGCGGAGGCCGTCGAGGAGGGCCTGGGTTTTGAGCAGACCGCAGCAGCGCTGCGTGCCGAGGCGGATGGGGTTTGCGCCGTCGGCGAGAGCTTGCTCATTGCGCCAGACGATGAGCTTGAGTCCGAGCTCGGCGGTATAGCGGTCGCGGAATTCAAGCATCTCGTGAAACTTATAGCCGGTGTCGACGTGGAGGAGCGGAAATGGGATGGGCGCGGGGTGGAAGGCCTTCTGGGCGAGGCGGAGCATGACCGAGGAATCTTTGCCGATGGAGTAGAGCATGACCGGGTTCTGAAACTCGGAGACGACCTCGCGGAAGATGTGGATGCTCTCGGCCTCGAGGAGCTGGATGTGATTGAGGCGATCTTCGCGGCGGGCGATAGGCGGGATCGGCTGGAGTTCCGGTTCGGTTTGGCTCGAGGGCGGCGGTGGGTGTCATGTTTCTCCGGAGGATTTGAGGGCAAATAAAAAACCCGCGGCGGCAGGGAAAGCTGCAGCGCGGGGTATGGGGAGTTCCGGTGAGTCTAGTGGAGGCTTATCCCATAGTCCGGCGCGGCGCACAACAACATGCGCAACAAGCGACCGGCATGGAACAGCAGAGACTCATTGGAACCACTATACGGGGGTCCCGGTGTGAGGTCAATCACACGAGGCGAATAAGGGGCGAATAACGCTCCCTTCAGTGTGCGAGTTACAGAATGGTGTGGTCAGTCCTCGTGTAGTACGGTTAGCGGGTCGACGCGGGTGGCTCGCAATGCGGGGACCAGGCTGGCGGCGAAGGCGATGAGAACGATGATGATGGTGGCGGCGGCGAAGGTAGCCATGTCGCGAACGCTTACGCCATAGATCATGCTTGCGGCGATGCGGCCCATGGCGAGAGCGGCGGCCAGCCCGATGGCGGCGCCGATGAGGGTGGGTTTCATGCCTTGCGCGATTACGAGGGCGGCGACGTCGCGGAGGGAGGCACCGAAGGCGAGACGGAGACCGATTTCGCGCATGCGTCGTTTCACTGCGTAGGCGAGAACGCTATAGATGCCGATGGCGCAGAGGATCAGCGCGAGAGCACCGAAGATTGCGAGCAACTGCATGTTGAAGCTGCGCTGGGTGAGGGTGGTCCCGATGAAGTCCTCGAGCGAGATCACGTTATCGACGGGAATGGAATTGTTCACCTGCGCGACGGCATTGGTGACCGACGAGGCCAGCGATTGCGGGACGCCGGCGGTGCGGACGACGAGCGACAAGCCGAAGGGTCGCCATGGCCCCATCGCGGAGTCGCCGGCCTGCGGCAAAGGCCAGTAGAGCGTGGCGATGCCGGAGGTGGTGTCGAGCCCTTGCTGCTTTACATCGCCGACGACGCCGACGATGGTGCGCTCCTTATCTGGAAAGAAGGTGAGCTTGAGGTGATGGCCGATCGCGCTTCCGTTGGGCCAGAACTGCTTTGCCATGGATTTGCTGATGACGACGACCGGGGTGGAGTCGGTGGTGTCGCTGTCCTGGAAGTCGCGGCCCTCAAGCAACGGAACGCGCATGGTTTTCATGTAGCCGGGAGTGACGACGCGGACGGAAACCTCGGGCTGCTCGGACATGGGGACAGCGGGCCGGCCTTCGACGGCGACGGGCTGATTGGATCCGCCGGTAAGGGGGAGATCGTCGATTGCGCCGGCCTCTTCTACACCGGGGAGAGCGCGCACGCGCTGAAGGACCTGGTTGAAGAACTGCGACTCCTCTACGGGGTTGGCGAACTGGTGCTTTGATACTTCGAGGGCCATAGTGAGGACGTTGCGGGCAGTCGAAACCGGGGCTGGTGTTCTGGAGGTTCCAGAGACTGCGCAGCATGAGACCGGCGCCGATGAGAAGGACGATGGAGAGAGCCACCTCGATGGAGACCAGCGCGGAACGGGTGAAGCTGCCGCCGGTGTCGGCGTCGAGGCGTCCGAGGCCCTGCTTGAGAGACTCGTTCACGTCGCCCCGGATCAAGCTGAAGGCGGGCAGGAGTCCGGAGAGAGGCCGGTGAGGACGGAGAGCCCAAGGGTGAACCACAGCACGGACTGGCTGAGGCCGATGTCGCCCATGCGGGGGAGCTTGTCTGCGAAGAACTTGAGGAGAAGCTCGATGCCGAAGTGAGCGAAGAGGAGACCGAGGGCTCCGCCGCAGACGGCCATGATGACGGATTCGGTGAGGAGGGGCTGCACGATCCTGCTGCGGCTGGCGCCGAGGGCCGAGCGAATTGCGACCTCTTTGCGGCGGCTGAATACGCGGGCAAACATCAGATTCGCCACGTTGGCGCACGCGATGAGGAGCACGAAGCCGACGGCGCCGAGCATCATCAGCAAAGCCGGCCGGACGTCGCCCACGAGGTCGTCGCGCAGGGAGATGACGGATGCGCCCCATCCCTTGTCGTCGGCGGGATAAGCCTGCTCAAGCCGATGCGAGATGGTGTTCATTTCCGCCTGCGCCTGGGGGAGGGTCACTCCGGGCTTGAGGCGCGCGATGGCGAGGAAGTGATGTTCGCCGCGCACGGCGGCTTCTTCCGCGGTCATGCCGAGGGGAGTCCAGATCTCGGCGAAGTCGGGCTTGGTCATGCGCGGGCCCATGATGCCGACGACGACATAGGGGCTGCCGTCGAGGGTGATGGTTCTTCCCACGATGCCGGGGTCGGCGCCATAACGAGTCTGCCACGCCTTGTAACTGAGGATCAGTTCCTTGTTGCGGCCGGGCTGGTCTTCTTCAGGCAGAAAGACGCGGCCATAGATCGGCTGAACTCCAAGGACCGAGAAAAAGCCGGAGGAGACGCGGCCGGCGCGGATGGTCTCCGCCTTTCCTTTGCCGGTGATTTCAAACCCGCCTCCGCTGTAGAGGGCCATCTGGCTGAAGACGGTGTTCTGCTTTTGCCAGTCGAGGAAGTTGGCGGCGGAGATGGCAAACTGCGTCATACCGGGAAAGCTCGACTGGGGAGGCACATGCCAGATCTGCACGAGCCGGTCGGGATCCTGAAACGGAAGAGGCTCCAGACAGGACCGCGCGGACGACGCTGAAGATGGCGGTGTTGGCACCGATGCCGAGAGCCATGATCAGCACGGCAATGGAGGTGAATCCCGGACTCTTCAGCAGGTGCCTGAGCGCGAATTTGAGATCCTGAGCGAAGTTGGACACGGCGCGGCCTCCCCGATTCGGAGAGAAGAAAGCAAGTGCGAGGCCATTCTCACGGAGGCCAGGCGCCCTGATCTTCAGGGCTTGGGCCGAGGGCCGGCCGATAAAAGTGTACACGGACGGACTCGGGTGTTCGTGATCGGACAGGGGCAGTTCGTTGTTCCTGGTTCGTAGTTCAAAGACGTCCCTCAGGGGCTAAAGCCCCTCTTGAAGGGGAGAAGGCTTGACGTACGGGCTTAAGCCCGTACCCTTCTTGCTGAAGCCCGAACTCTTCAGGCCGCTGCAGGCTATGCCCTACACGAGCGACGCGGTGGTCTGGCGCTTAGTGCTTTCCCGATGGCACCGTACCGCTTCTTCTTCGCGAGAGGAAGAAGCAGGTCCTTCGCTCCGCTGAAGAAGACCGCTCCGCTCAGGATGACAGGCTTTGTTTTTCATTGGCGGTGGCTGGCGCCTGTAGCCCTTCTCGCTGGAGCCCGTAGCTTCACGCTGAAGCACGTAGCCTTCACGCTGAAGCACGGTAGCCCTCTTCAAGCTGAAGCCGGTACCCTTCACGCTGAAGCCGTACCCCTCCTGCTGAACGAAAACTTGCGGAGCGATTCGGGTGGTGCGTCGACGGGATGAGCGGGTGGGCGTGGAAGATCATTTGAGATCAATTCTGCGCCGGAAGGGGGTAATTACCTGCAAACCGGGGAGGGCTGGAAGATGCTGATTATGTGGGAGATAGGAATTTATTTTTTCGACGAGGGGGTTGACACGGGCGTGGAGGTTGCGTTGGATGAAGATCAAAGCGCCGGGAAAATGGTTGTTGAGGGAATTCCTCATGGATCAGGGGTTATTGGTAGATGGCTCTTGAGATTGGATTCGTCTGGCTCGGTTCGGGATCGTTCGGGCGGGACGCGGGGAGCGGGGTGGATCGTTTCCCAGGGTTTCACCGTGGGCTATTTTCCGGGCCTCCCTCCGGGAGGCCGGAGACGTCGTGGAGCATATGGTGCGGCGACGGGAGGCCCGAGACGTCGTGGGGCAGATGTGCGTCGACGGGATGCGGAGGTCTGGTGCGGCTAGCAGAATTTGTCGGCGCCGGCGGCTAGGTCGAAATCCTTCTGGGTGATGCCGCCGGCGTCGTGGGTGACGAGGGCGAGGCGGACCTTGTTATAGCGGATGTCGATGTCGGGGTGGTGGCCGGCGTTCTCGGCGATGTCGCCAACCTTATTCACAAAGGCCAGCGCGGCGCGGAAATCCTTGAAGAGAAAGGTTCGGACGAGCTCGCCCGATTCGACCTGCCAGTCGGGGACAGTGACCAGGCGGGACTTGATTTCGTGTTCGGAGAGAGGGGGCATGAGTTCCTCCTGGGGACCCGGGAGCTTGGGACCTTAAAGGGGCCGAGAAAAATCTGAATCGAGGACGGGCAGGGCTACTTGAGCCTGGCAGGAGCTAAAGCCCCGACCCATTTTGCCGGCTTATGGCCCGGCTAAAGCCGTGCCCTTGTTACAAAGCCCGCAGGGGCTAAAGCCCCCGACCCATTTTTGCCGGCTTGTGGCCCGGCTAAAGCCGTGCCCTTGTTAGAAGTCTCCTCGAATCAGGTTTTCCGCAGCCTGTTAAGCCGCACACAGGGAGTGAGATGCGCAGAGACCACTATAGCGGAGGCGGATAGGCGGAAGGGAGCAGAAAATTCGCCGCAAAAAAAATGGTAACTAATTGTTTAGTTGCGAGTCTAAAGTGGTGAAGCCGGAACAAGAAATCCGGTAGCAGTGATGGGAAGTTCCTGGAATCAGAGAGATAGAGGATGCCTCCAAAGAAATCAAACACACTGACTGAGGCCGAGCTGAGGCTGATGAAGATCCTGTGGCGGCGCGGCGAGTCGGCGGTGACGGACCTGGTGGCGGCGATGCCGGACGGGGAGCCGCTGGCGTACAACTCGGTTTTGACGACGATTCGGATCCTGGAGCAGAAGGGTTACGTTGACCATCGCCAGGAGGGCCGCGCGTTTATTTATCGTACGGTGGTTGCCGAAGAAGAGGCGGGCCGGAGCGAAGTGAAACATATCCTGGGCCGGTTTTTCGAGAACTCGCGGGAGCAGCTTTTGTTGTCGCTGCTGGACGGGGAGATTTCGCGCGAAGAACTGGAACGGCTAAAGGCGGCGATTGAGGCCGCGGCACCTGATGAGACCAGCGAGGTCTAGCCTATGCACTTTGCCCTGCTGATCGGCGATGTTTCGATGACGGCTGTTGCCGGGTGGACGTGGTTCGCGTCTGCGTGGGAGGTGTTTGCGCAGTCGGCGGGGAACGCCGTAGCAACATCGATCTGGCAAGGGGCACTGATTGTGTGCGGGCTTGAGATTGCGATGCGGTTGATGCCGCGCGTCTCAGCGGCGCACCGGTTTGCGGGCTGGGCGGCGGGATTTGGATTGGCGGCGGTGCTGCCGGTGCTGCCGCGGATTTATGCCGGCACAGCGGGAACGGGAGCCGTGGCCGCGGGATCGGCTGGTTCCGCGGGCGCATTGCTGGAACTGGATGCGCGGTGGGGAATGTTGATTGCGGGCGCCTGGGTGGCGGCTTCGCTGGTTCGTGGAGCGGGCCTGGTGGCGCACTCGGTGAGGCTGCGGCGGTTGTGGAAGGCCGCCGGTGCCGGTGGATGTGAGCGAGAGCCTGAGGGCCGCGCTTGAGGATGTGCGCGGCGGGCGCGTGGAAATCTGCACGACCGAGATGCTGGACCGCCCGAGCGTGATTGGATTCTGGGCGCCGCGGATTTTGATTCCGGCCTGGCTGTTCAAGCGCGTGACGGCGGGCGAACTGGAGCAGATTGTGCAGCACGAAGCGGAGCATCTGCGGCGGCGCGATGACTGGATGAATCTGCTGCAGAAGATTTTCCTGATGGCGTTTCCGCTGAACCCGTCGCTGGCGTGGATGGAACACCGGCTATGCGGCGAGCGGGAGATGGCGTGCGATGAAGGCGTGGTGCGCATCACGAAGGCGCCGCGCGCTTACGCGGCTTGCCTGGCGAGCCTGGCGGAACGCGGGCTGGAGCGGAGAACGGAAGCATTGTCACTGGGTGCATGGCAGCGTCGTTCGGAGCTGGTGCACCGGGTGCATCGGATTCTGCTGCGCAGGCCGGGGATGAGCAGAGCCGCCTCGGGGGCTTTTGTCGGGGCGCTGGGTTGCGTGCTGGCGGCGGGTTCCGCAGGGATGGCGCGGTGTCCGCAGGTGGTGGCGTTTGTGCCGAAGCAGAACAGCCTGGCGATGAATGCGGAGCGGCAACAACAACTGGCTGCGATGCTGGCGCGGGAAGATGCGGAGCGGCACATGACGCTGCCCGCGAACTACAAAGCGGTGCAGGCGAAGGCAGTGATGGCGGCGGCGAAGCAATCTGATCTGAACGGCGGAAAACGCGAGGGGCACAATTCCTCGACGTCATTGCGCAAGAGTATTGCGCCCGCGGCGGAGCAGATGGCCAGGGCTGTAGATCGCCGTCCGAGGCCGGACGTCGAAGAGAAGTGGGTAGTGCTGTCGGCGTGGGAAGAGGTTCAGACGGTCAGCCGCTGGTCAGGATCGGTGGCCGATTACGATGCGGTGACGGTGGCGGAGCGCCAGACGATTTCACCACAGGGTAAGGCAGGAGACGCGGGGAAAAGGCAACGGGGCGGACGGGGGAAGACGAACGGAATGGAGAGTCAATACACCTACACACGTTTGATTCTGCACGTGGTGCCCGCTGCGGGTTCGGATACAAATTCTACTCAGCTTCCAGTCGAGCCGATGCACGGCGGCTGGCTGGTTTTCCAACTGTAAGTTCAACGTCAACAAAGGCTAGGGAGAGTCAAGACATGTCAGCAACAACTAATTCTTTAATTGCAAAGGCGAAGAGGTATGGCGCACCCGCGGGTGCGGCTGCCACTGTTCTGCTTGGCTTTGCGTTTTTGATCGGACACACCGCGCTGGCGGCGAGCAGCGGAGCAGCGCTGAGCGGCGGAGCGCCGATGGACGACAACAGCGTGTCGTCGCTGGTGGCTTTGGACAACGCGGTGGAAGCGGTGGCGGCGCGGGTTACGCCTGCGGTGGTCAACGTGGCAGTGACCTCGCGCGCGACGGAGCAGGACGCCGACAGCGACGATGACAACGGCGGCAACCAGGAACCGGGGAACGGGCATGGCGGCGGAATTCCGCAAGGCTCGATTCCGCCGGAGTTCCGGCGCTTCTTCCAGTTCGGAGGGAATGGACCGCAGCAGCCGCAGATTGAGCACGGGATTGGGAGCGGCATCATCATCTCGCCTGACGGCTACATCGTGACGAACGGGCACGTGGTGAATGGGGCGACGCAGATTCGGGTAACGATGAACGATCGGCGAGTGTTTCCGGCGAAGCTGGTGGGCGTGGACAAGCTGAACGACCTGGCGGTGATCAAGATCAACGCGAACAATCTGACGACAGTGGCGTGGGGCGACTCGACGAAGCTTCGTCCGGGGCAGACGGTGCTGGCGTTCGGGAGCCCGTTTGGATATTTCCAGTTTTCGGTGACGCGCGGGATTGTGAGCGCGGTAGATCGGCCGAATCCGTATTCGGATGATGCGCGGAAGCCGGGGGCATACATTCAGACGGACGCGGCCATCAATCCCGGCAACTCCGGCGGGCCGCTGGTGGATGCGCACGGCGAGCTGGTGGGAATCAACACGTTCATCATCACCAACAACGGCTCGTTTTCGGGAGCAGGGTTTGCGATTCCTTCACAGATTGTGCGCGCGTCAGCGGAATCGATCATGAAGGATGGCACAGTCCATCACGGATACCTGGGCATCAGCATGAACGATGTGACTCCGGATAATTCGAGCTTCTTCAATCTGCAGGATGCGACGGGCGCGATCGTGAGCCAGGTAACTCCTGATTCGCCGGCGGGCCGTGCGGGCCTGAAGAGCGGCGACGTTCTGCGGGAGTTGAATGGCACGAAGATCAAGAACGGCGGACAGCTGCAGGTTGTGGTGAGCCAGACGGCTCCGGGAACGGACATCCGGCTGGGAATTCTTCGCGATGGCAAGCCCGAGACTCTGACGCTGAAAGTGGGCGAGTACAAGGGTGAGAAGCAGGTCGCGGAGAACGGCGGCAACGGCTCGCCGCAGCGCGGGAAGCTGGGTCTGGCGGTTGCGGATCTGACGCAGGACGTGCGGCAGCAGTTGAATATTCCTTCGCAGGTGAAGGGTGCGGCCGTGCAGAGCGTGCGTCCGGCGAGCCCGGCGGACGATGCGGGCCTGCAACCTGGGGATGTGATCCAGGAAGTGAATCGCAAGCCGGTCGAGAACGCGCAGCAATTCGCGGATAATGTGCACTCTGTGGCGACGGGGAAAGACATTCTGCTGCTGGTCTACTCGCACGGGGGCGCGAGCTATCGCGTTGTGCATCCCGCGCAGAGCGGCGATCAGACGGGTGAATAGACAAGAACAAGTGTTGTAAAGCCACTTCACAGGCCGTCGCATCCCTCGAAGTGCGGCGGCCTCTTTTTGTCTGCAGAAGATGAGCTATTCGAGGATGCCTAGTTGGCGCCCTCCTGGAACTTGAAGGACTTGTCGGGATATGGCGGGTGCTGGGGGACGGGGCGAGGATCGTCTTTGATTTGCTGCTTGAGGAGTTTGAGAGCGGACTGAAGCTGCTGATCGTCGCCGGTGAATGTGTCGTGGGGCAGGTTGTCGACGATGGTGTCGGGGTCGACTCCGTGTCCCTCGATCAGCCACTTTCCGTCGGGGCCGTATACGCCTGTTTCCGCAGCGGAGGCGATGCCGTTATCGGCTTCGGTATTGTCGAAGCTGAGCCATACTTCGCCACCCCAGGTGCGGGTTCCGATGACGGTACCCATGCCAAGGCGCTTGAATCCCTCGGTGAAGGCCTCGCCGTCAGAGGCGGTGAGCTCATCGCAGAGAACGACGATGTGTCCGCGGAAGGCGTACTGCATATTCCAGACGGAATTGCCGACGCGGGGCTGCCAGTAGAACCACGCTTTGCGGAGCAGGCGGGCGAGCAGCCAGGAGTCGATGTTGCCTCCCTGGTTGTGGCGAACGTCGATGATGAGTCCCTGGCGATCGTAGATGGGATAGAACTCGCGAGCCCACTGGTTGATGTCGTTTGGACCCATGGCCTGGAGATGGACGTAACCGATGGTGCTGTTGGAATCCTTTTCGACGGTGAGGCGCCGCGAGTACTCCCACTCCGCGTAACGAAGGTGCGCCTCGTCGCGGGCACTGATCGGCGTGACGAGGACATCGCGGACGGTGCCGGAGGTCGATTTCACTTTCAGCATGACCTGCGCGCCGGCCTTGCCGCGGAGGAGTACGCGCTCGTCGGTGACGCCAAGCAGATCCTGGCCATCGATGGAGAGGATGACTTCGCCCTCGCGGACGAGCGACTCGGGGCGGGCGAGGGGCGGAGCCTGGTTGGGGAGATCGGGATCGTATAGATAGACGTGATCCACGACAAATCCGCCGGCCTTTTGATCGCGGTGAAGGCGCGCGCCGAGCGAGGCGAGATCGATTGCGTCCGCTGGTTTGCGGGCGTCGCCTCCGACGACGAAGGTGTGCAGGGTGGAGAGCTCGCCGACCATCTGGGCGATGACCATGTTGAGCTCGTTGCGATTGGCCACGCGATCGACGAGCGGCAGATAGCGGTCGCGCATCGCCGGCCAGTTGACGCCGTGCATGTTGCGGTCGTAGAAGTAATCGCGTTCGAGCCGCCATGCATCGATGAAGATTGCGCGGTACTCATCGACGGGCCTTGTGGAGAAGGACCAGCGGGAAAGGTTGATGGAGGATTTGGCAAGAGCCTTGGGATCGGAGAGGGAGGATGGTTTTACGTCGGAATCGAAGATGTAGAAGTCGTCATTCTTTCGGACCAGCATCTTTTTGCGGTTTTCGGAGATTTCGAAGCCCTTGACGTCGCCCATGACGTTGTCGACGTCGTCGCCCTTGTTGGCTACGTCGATGCACTGGAGGGCGAGGTGATCGTGAGTGTTGTCGCCGTCGTTGAGCCAGCAGAGACGTTTTTCAGTTGCCTCGAGATTGCCGTAGTTCCCCGGCGGGACCGGAACTTCGGTGAGGCGCATGGACAAATCGGCGAAGTCGATTTTGACCTCAGCCGGTTTCTTCTCTTCCTTGCTGTCGTCTTTCTTTTCGTCGGTCTTTTTGTCTTCCGGCTTTTTTGCGGCCGTGGTGTTTTTGTCGGTGTCGGGCTTTTTGACGTCTTTGTTCTTGTCGTCGGCGGGTTTCTCTTCTTTGGGCTTGTCGGCGTCCGGATGAAGCTCGTCGGGAGGAAGGAAGGGAGAGCGGAGATCGGGCACGAGCGCCAACTGGTACAACTTGACCTGGTGATCAAAGAAAGGCTCAGGCTCGCGCGGGCCCCAAGGCGATTCAATGGTGGTTTTGAGCATGCGGTCGGAAAGGAAATACATCCATTTGCCGTCGGAGCTCCATGTGGGGCTGACGCTGTTGTACCGATCGGAGGTAATCGATCTTGATGTCGCCTGAAGCGACGTTGAGCACCTTGATCTGCACGAATTGATTGGCGGCGGTTTCAACGTACGCGAGCCATCTGCTGTCTGGCGACCAGCGCAGGTCATTGAAGTCGCCCATCATCGACTGGCTGATCTGCTTTTCTTCTTTTGTCTTGATGTTGAAGATCCAGAGGCGCTGGTCTTTGTCGTAGTGAGCGAGCCAGTTGCCATCGGGGGAGACGATGCCGTCGGAACGGAGAACGTGGGCATCTTTGGTCCACTGCTCGGATTTGCCGTCGCCATTGGCGGGGAACTTCCAGAATTCGGTTTCACCAGTCTCGGTGGAGAGGGCCAGGACGCTTTTGCCGTCGGGGAGGAAACGAGCCTCACGGTAGCGGATGGACGAATTGGCTGCGACGGTGACGATGCGGCCGTTTCGCAGGGGCAGGGTAGAAGACCTGGCCGCGTGCGGTGAAGACCGCGCTGGATCCATCGGGGGAGATGTGGACGGCCGTGAGGTAATCCACCGGCTTCTTGACCCAGTGTTCGCGGAACTGGTCGAAATCGGAGGCCAAGCGTGATGGGAATGATCTGCTCGCGGCCTGACTTGAGGTCGAGCAGCCACAGATCTGCTCCGCAGGCGTAGACGATCCGGCCATCATCGAGGGCAGCGGACGAGAGGTCGAAGACTTTCTGATGGCTCTCTTGTTTGACGCCGTGTCCGTCGGGGTCCATGGAGTAGACGTTCATGATGCCGTCGCGATCGCTGAGGAAGTAGACGCGGCCGTTCCAGAACATCGGCTGGGTAGAAGCGCCGGTGTAGTCGGCTGTGAGGGGAACGGCTTCGGTTTTTCCGTCGAACTTCCAGATGCTCTCGGCAGTGCCGCCCTTGTAGCGCTTGGTTTCGCTTGGCTGCTTGAACCAGCGGGTAAAGAAGAGGACATTCTTCGGCGAATACGCCGCTTCGGCTGCTTCAGCGAGGGGAACGATTTCGCGCGCGCCCACATCGTTGACGAGCACCAGTTGCGCTTCAGGCAGAGTGGCATAACGCGAAGTGCTGATGACCAGGCGGCCATCGGGAGCAAATCCTTCCGGCCTCGAATCGCCGTCCCAGGTGCGGCGCTGCGGCAGGCCGCCCTCGACGGGCATGGTGTAGACCTCGGTGGGGCCTTCGAATTCAGCGCTGAAGGCTACGGTCTTGCCGTCGGCGGAGAGTACGGCGTGCGATTCGGTTCCGGGATTGGTGGTGAGGCGGCGCGCGACACCTCCATTTGTACTGACCTCCCAGAGGTCACCTTCCGAGGTGAAGACGATGTTGTCGCCACGGACAGCGGGGGTGGTGTAGTAACCGCGATGAACGGGCGTGGTGTCGGCCGCATGGGCTGAGAGGATTCCGGTGAGGATCGCAAGAACGACCGCTGAATTTCGGACAAGCTGAATTTGCATTCTCGTAGGCCACCTGTGAGAGATCGACGAATCGCATTGAAACGCAGTCACCCGGATGATAGCGAGAATTCGGGGAAACGTAGAGGATGACTGATAGGGAATGATACTAGGATAGGCCGAACTTCCTCGACGGGATCGAGTGGATATGCAACACTCAAGCGGCAACGATGCTTGATCTCGACGCAGCCACGCGGTTTGCGAATCTCGCGCTCGCGTGCATTCACAGGGAATATCCGAACAAGATCAGCCATGCACTGAACAGCTGACGCCGATGTGGCGCCGCCGCGGAAGCTGACGCCCGCATTTTACGGCTGCTACGACTGGCATTCCGCGGTGCATGGGCACTGGCTGCTGGCGCGGCTGATTCGGACGCGCCCGGACGCGGCCTTTGTTGCGCAGGCAAGAGAAGGTCTGCGGCGAAACCTGACCGGAGAAAATCTGATGCAGGAGGCGAAGTACCTGCGATCAGAGGGACGCGCGAGCTTCGAGCGTCCTTATGGGCTGGCATGGCTGCTGCAGCTGGCGGCGGAATTGCAAGTGAGTGGGATGATCCGCAGGCCCTGGAGCTGGCTCGAAATCTGCATCCGGTGGAAGAGGCAGCGATGGAACGGGCGAAGGACTGGCTGCCGAAACTTCCGCGGCCGGTGCGAAGCGGGGAGCACTCGCAGACCGCGTTTGCACTTGGCTTAATGCTGGATTATGCGCGTTCGGGCAAAGAGGAGGCGTTCGCGAACCTGATCGAATCGAAGGCGCGGGAATTCTACCTGCGGGACGAGGACTGCCCGCTCAAGTATGAGCCGTCGGGGGAAGACTTCCTCTCTCCGTGTCTTGGCGAAGCGGACCTGATGCGGCGGGTGTTGCCGGAGACTGAGTTTGCGAGCTGGCTGGGAACCTTTATGCCGCAGATTTCGGCGACGGACGGCACGTGGTGCGGCCGGTGGTTTCGCCGGACCGCGGCGATGCGAAACTCGCCCACCTGGATGGGCTCAACCTCAGCCGGGCATGGATGCTCGAGGGCATCGTTTCAGGATTGTCCAAGGAAGATGCACGGCTTGCGACGATCATGGCCGCTGCGCAGGAGCATCGCGATGCAGGTGTGGCTGCCGTGACCGGGGAGCACTATGAAGGCGGCCACTGGCTGGGAAGCTTCGCAGTGTATCTGCTGACCCGGCGCGGTGCCGGACAACCTCTTCGTGCTTGAACGAAAGAATTGTGGTGAGCCGGCTCGGTGGCGCAGGGGCTTAAAGCGCGGCGTGCTTTTTTGGCGTATCTGGGCGGCACGACTGAAGTCGTGCCCTGACACTTCGTGCCCTGTCGGATGACCCTATGGGTGTCAAAAGAATCGATTCATGGCCGGACGGGCACGATAGGGCAATCCCAAAAGTTGTGGATCAGTGCAGACTTCGCGATCGGGCAGAATCCGGTCTCACGCTCGACCTCAAACGATTTCTCTCTCTTTCTCAATTCAGAAATCTGCTCTGGTTCGGACGATCCAGCGAGAACGTCGGTATCTCAATGTCAAAATGTTCACCGCTCTCAGTTTCCATCTGATAAGCCCCGCCCATCATTCCCCACGGCGTGTTAAGAGGTGCGCCACTCGTATATTCAAAGCGCTCACCCGGCTTGAGAACTGGCTGCTCCCCGACAACACCCGGTCCCTTGACCTCAGTCAATTCGCCACGAGCATTCGTGATCATCCAGTGCCGGCTCAGCAGATGCACGGTTTCAGGACCCTGATTTTCGATGATCACCCGATAGGCCCAAAAGTATTGCGAGACTCTCCGGAGACGATCTCGTCTCAAGGTATGTTGGCTCAACGCTTACCGCTATTCCGCGGGTGTTGGCCACGTACAATATCGGATCATCCATAAAGCAAGTCTAGATCAAACCACAAGATTCAGTGCTGGCTAGCGAAAGTGTCTTACGAAGGAAAAGAAATAAGGTGCCAGGCTTCCGCCGAAGCGAGGATTGATTTCCAGCAGAAACGGCTGCCCCTTCGCCACTTTGTAATTCACGCAACAAAGCCCTTCGAATTGGATCGCTCGCAATACCCGCGCGAGCAGACCGAGATAGGGGCAGCGATGAACGACCCGGAAAAGGGCGGCGTCTTTTCCTTTGATAAACGTGTCGCTGGCAAATTCATATTTTATGTTCAGAGCCTTGACAATTCTGCCGTCGACAAACAGGATGTGCGTGGCGAACTCCGCGGTTCCCGGTATAAGTTCCTGGCAGAAGTATCCGGGATCATTGATGCGGTCGAGTTGCGCCTCTTCGTCGTCGTGGTTGCGGATGATGTAACAGCCGTCCCCCCACGAACTGATTCGTTCTTTCAGAATGTACGGGGGCGTCAGCGCCACTCCCTGCGTAACTTTCGGGATGTATTGGCCGAATCCGGCTTTGATGAGCGCCTGGTTAAACGCGTACTTATCATCGCAAAGGCGCACTGATTCTTCAGACGGCAGTGGAAGTGCGAACTTCCGCCGCGGGGAACGCCGACGAGCCTCCTCTATGGCGGGTAGGCTCAGGGGCACCACAACGTCATATCGTTGGAAACTGTCCTCGTCTATCGATCCAAAGTCAACCTGGTGGGGCAAGCGCCGGAATCCGCTTTTAATCTCGTCTGTCAACTCGGGCTTTCCGGAACACAGAATCTTCTTGGCGTTCCCTAAAGAGATCAATGCCCGGAGCTTCTCAGATTTCACATAGAGGTGATTTCTGCGCCAAGCGATCTTCGCGCGCAGCGGGGCCAAGATTAGCCGAGGCCAACCCAAGACAGCCACACGCCGCAGCCGCAAACGACTTACGCTCATCAGAAATGTGGACACGGTAGCATCAGGTATTGGCGCAATACATACGACTTTCGTTCGCGGCACCTCGACGAAGCCAGGGCAGACCGCTTATCCAAGCCGATGTTTACTGAACTTGCGGGCGGGTGGTGGCCTACCCCTCAGTTAGGGAAAACGACAGACATGGCTGGGGTGACTGGGGTGTGTGAGCTGCCGTCGGGTCTCTAACGTTGGGGCCGGACGCTTCGTGCCTGAACGAAAAGAACTGTGGTGAGCCGGCTCGGAGGGGCAGGGGCTTAAGGCCGGCGAGGTTTTGGCGTACTCAATGTGGCCCTCCGATAACATGAAGCAGTGACCATTCTTCCTTGCCCAATGCTGACGCCTGAGGGGTCCCGATGAAGCGTGTATGCCTGGTCTCGCTGGCAATCTTTCTAGCTGCTGTTGCTCACTCACAAGATCTGGCGATTACCCATGCAACGGTGTATGCCTCGCCGGAGGCGCCGCCACTGAACGATGCGACAGTGGTGATCCGGCAGGGACTGATCGCTGGTGTCGGCCAGCATCTGCGAATCCCCAAGGGTGTTGAAACGATCCCCTGCCACAGTTGCTCAGTTCTGGCTGGCTTCTGGAATGCCCATGTGCATTTTATGGAACCGAAGTGGAGTGACGCTGCACATCAACCTGCGGAGAAACTGGCTCGTCAGATGAGCGAGATGCTGACGCACTCCGGTTTTACAACCGTGGTGGATACTGGCTCGGATGGCGAGAATACGGTTGCGTTGCGACTACGCGTGGAGAGCGGCGAAATCGCTGGACCGCGGATCTTGACCGCAGGAATTCCTATCTTTCCGTCCCACTCGCTGCCTTACTACCTGGCGGACCTTCCTCCTGACCTGAAGGCAAAGATGGCCCAGCCGGACACGCCTGTCGAGGCAGCGGCATTCGTCGACAAGAATCGAGCAGCGGGATCCGACATTGTGAAGCTCTTTACGGGATCGATTGTTCGCCCGGATCACATCGTTCCGATGCGGGTAGACATCGCGCGCGCAGCCGTCGATGAGGCGCACCGAAACGGGCAGTTGGTTTTCTCGCATTCGTCGAATCTCAACGGAACTCAGGTGGCGATCGAGGCCGGGGTGGACGTGCTGGCGCACACTCCGGAGGACACAGGTGGCATTGATGAGCCGATGCTGCGTCGCATGATATCGCAACACATGACGATCATCCCAACCCTCAAGCTGTTCTCGCACGACAATGCGATTGCGAAGATTCGGGAACTCGACTACCGGTATCACGAGCTTAACGGGAGGTTGGTCTACGGCACCGATACCGGCTTTCTCACTGACTACGATCAGGGCGAGGAGTTCCGCCAATTGGCGGAGGCCGGGTTTGGATTTCGTGACGTGCTGACGATGCTCACAACGGCGCCCGCGGAGCTTTTTCACCTGTCACGGAACGAAGGCAAAGTGATGCCGGGGATGCGCGGCGATCTTACGATTCTCTCGGAAGATCCGGCGTCGGGCAATCCGGAAGCATTCACCGCGGTTCGATACACCATTCGTGGCGGCAAAGTGATTTGGCGACGAGATTTGTGACGTGTTTCAGTTTTCGGGTATTTCAAAGGCAAATATGGCCGGCCGTGGACCGTAGCGATGCGATGCGACGATCATTAGCAACTCCAGGGCGGAAACTTTTAGGTGGGAACGGAAACGATTGTGTGAGCCGGCTCGGTGGTGCAGGGCTAAAGCCCGGCGAGTTTTTTGGCGTATCCGGGCGGCACGACTGAAGTCGTGCCCTGACAGTTCGTGCCTTCCCGACGGGTCGACTAACGTTGGCGGCCGGACACTTCGTTCTGAACGAAAACAATTTGTGGTGAGTCGGCTCGGTTGGGCAGGGGCTAAAGCCCGGCGAGGTTTTTTGGCGTATTTGGGCGGCACGACTGAAGTCGTGCCCTGACACTTCGTGCCTTCCTGACGGGTCTACGCATCAGCGCCTGACGCTTCGTGCCTTCCCGACGTGTTCTACGCATCAGCTGCCTGACGCTTCGTGTGTTTTCGACGGGCTTACTGGAATCGGCGGTGTGACGCTTCGTGCTGGATCAATACTCACCCGCTCGCAGTTTGTAGTTGCTTCCTGCTCCTCGCGGGTAGAGCATTTGCATAGTGCCAGGTGCGACCCCTCCAATGTTTCGGAGTTGACATGCATATCCGCTCCACAATCGCCTGTTGCGTGCTCGGGTTAACAACTGCGGCCGGACTACAGGAACCTCCGCACCCGGAACACGTCTGGGACTACAGTGAGGCAAAAGGGCCCAGTCACTGGGGTGAACTGAAGCCCGAGTATGCTCCCTGCAAGAACGGTCATCACCAATCCCCTATCGATATCCGGAATGCGCAATCGGCCGACTTGCCGCCCATTCACTTCGATTACAAACCATCTGTTCTGGACATTATCGATAACGGCCACACGATCATGATCAATTACGCCCCGGGGAGTTTCCTATCGATAGGCGGCAAGAAATACGAACTCAAACAATTCCACTTTCACAGGCCAAGCGAGGAAAAGATCAACGGCAAAGGGTACGACATGACGCTTCACCTCGTGCACGCCGACCAGGAGGGTAAGCTGGCCGTTGTCGCCGTTCTTCTTGAGCGGGGACAGGACAACGCCATGATCCACGAATTGTGGAGCGATTTTCCCAAAGAGAAGGAAAAAGAAGAAGTCCTGAATCATGTCCAGATCAATGCTGCCGCCCTGCTTCCTGCTGATCGTGGTTACTACACCTTTAGCGGATCTCTCACTACACCGCCCTGCAGTGAAGACGTGACATGGTTCGTGCTTGAGCATTCCGTGTCGGTTTCAGATGCTGAGATTGAGCAGTTCTCGAAGCTTTACAGAAACGATGCCCGACCGACTCAGCCACTGAACGGCCGTGCGGTGTTGGAGAGCCGGTAAGCGTTCACAGGGGCTAAAGCCTGGCGAGTTTTTAGGGCGTATCCGGCGGCACGACTGAAGTCGTGCCCTGACACTTCGTGCCTTCCTGACGGGTCCACGCATAAGCGCCTGACACTTCGTGCCTTCCTGACGGGTCTACTGACGTCGGGGCCTGACACTTCGTGCTGAACGGGACAGTTGTAGTGAGTCGGCCCGGTTGGAGCAGGGGCTAAGCGAGAGCGGAAGCGGCGCAACGCCGCTTCCTGTTTACGAGGTCTGACAAAGTCCGACCGGGACGCCAGCAAGATCAGGAAAGGGCCCAGCCGGAACGGTCCTCGCGCTTGATGAAGTGCGAAGCCTGCGGACAGTTTTTCGCGACCATCTTCGGCCCGTCCCACTCGATTTTCTGTCCGGCGCGGAGAGACACGCAGCCGAGGAGCATGATCTCGGTGAGGCGCGCGGCGACGTCGAAGCGCGAGTAGCAGAGCTCAGGCTTGTTCTCCTTGACGGCGACGATCCACTCCTGGGCATGGGCGAAGCCGGTGCCTCCGCTGACCTTGCCGTCGCTATTTTTGCCATAGTGGTTGCGGGGAATGCGCTCGGGATATTGCGCCATGGCAGGGTGCTTGAGGTAGTGGAGGTATTTCGGATCGCCTTTGAGCTTGACGAAGAAGCTGGATCCGTAATCATCGGGTGAAAAGACGGTGCCGTTTTCGCCGACGAGCAGACAACCGCTATCGGGAACGTCGCCGAGGAGCGCGACGATGTCGGCAGTCAGCTCGACGGGCGGCTTGTTGCTGAGGTCATGACCGCCGCGGGCGGCGGGGTCGGGCTGACCGCCGTCGTACCACCAGAGGGCCACGGCATCGCGCTCTCGCTTGTCGTAGCGGTGGAAGATATGCGGATGCTCGGCGGGAATTCGCGCGGTGCGCCTGGGGAAGTTGAAGCGGATCCTGGAGCCGATGGGATAGGATTCCGAGTTCATGTGGCCGAAGGGCATGGCTTCAATCTCGGTGGGGTAATCGAGATTCAAAGCGCGAAACGGCATGTTGACGGTGTGGCAAGCCATATCGCCCAACGCGCCGGTGCCGAAATCCTGCCATCCGCGCCAGTTGAAGGGCTCGTAGATTCCATCGCGGACGTCTGGATTATGGCTACCGATGTAGGGGCGCATGGGAGCGGGGCCGATCCAGATATCCCAATCCAATGTTGAGGGAACGGGATCCGATCCGGCGGGGCGTTCCATTGCCTGGGGCCAGATGGGGCGATTGGTCCAGACATGAACTTCATGCACCTGGCCGATGAGGCCGTCCTGAATGGTCTCGACGGCGCGGCGCAGGCCGTCGGCGGCGCTGCCCTGATTGCCCATCTGGGTGACGATTTTTTTATCGTGCGCCATTTTGCGCAGGTAGCGCGCTTCGTAGATCGTCTGGGTCAGAGGCTTCTGGCAAAATACCGCCTTATGTCTCTTCATGGCAGCCGACGCGATGATCGCGTGCATGTGGTCGGGAGTGGAAACGGTGACCGCATCGATCTGGCTGCCCATCTGATCGAGCATCTGGCGGAAGTCTTTGTAGACTTTTGCGCCCGGATATTTTTTGGTCTGAATCTCGTAAGCCTCTGAACCGGAATCGACGTCGCACAAGGCGACGATGTTTTCGCCGGCGCAGGCGTCGGTGTCGCTTCGGCCCTTTCCGCCGATGCCGATGCAGGCGATGTTCAATTTGCTATTGAGATTTTGACCGCGCAAAAGGGCCGGGACGCCAAAGGCGAATGCACCGGCGGCGAGGGAGCCGGTCTGGAGGAATTTGCGGCGGTCGATGAGCGAGGGCGAGGCGGAGTGAGGAGTTTTGTCTGTGTGCATTTTTTCAGGAAGGTTGCGACAAACAACAGCATATACTCGCCCATACCCCAGTGAGCAAGGTTACGGGGATTCGAGATTTGGCGTGAGGGGACAACTGCGGGCCGGGATACGAATCGGGGCCGAAACTAAGCCGTTGATTTCAATGTGCAAGTGGATACTCGACCGCCGCTGGGCGACGAACGGGGCAGGGCGAACCGGCCCTTGCGGGCCGGTTGGGTGGAGCTGATTTATTTCACGGAATAGTTGCGGGCATCCATGCAGGCCGAGAAGGCGCGCCTGAAGGTATCGAAGCTGCGCGTTGCAGGTGGACACGGCCTGGTTGTGGTCCGCCTGCATCTGCGTCGCGGCATCGTTGGCCGCCTGCTGCTTGCTTGCGGTATTTGCGTGACGCTGGCGGGTTCCTCCAACCATGGTGCCGCCGACAGCGCCGATGGCAGCGCCTTTTCCGGCATCGCCGGCGATGGCTCCGATCACGGCTCCGCCCGCGGCGCCCTTTGCGGCACCACGAACCCGTCCGCCCCTGGCCTGCGAAGCATCCTGGGCGGCGTCCTGCTGTGCTGCCTGCACCTGCGCGGAGGTGTACAGTTTGGTGAGCTTGTCAGGATCGATGCCACTGTGCCCGGACAATGTCGTGGATAAGCGCCGGCGTCCCGAAGGAGATATCGATCCTAAGCCCTGTTGAATGTGATGGCTGCTCTTTGGCTTGGCTTGGACGTTATTTTGCAATGTTGTTTTGAGGGTGAAGTGATTGGACTGGATAATCGCCAGTTGGCGAGGGCATTTTAAGGGATTATGATCTACGGAATCTTCAAACCGAGACGTCGTTCGGCGAGGAATTTGCAATGAGAGTGAATGCGTGTGTCTTTGCCTGCCTGCTCTGCGTTTTTGCTGTTTCCTGTGAAAACAAGAAGGCTTCGCCTTCCGGCGAGCGCGCCGGATCAGGCACGGCCGAAGCGGTTCGTCCGGCTCCAAATCCTCTAAAGAACGCGTACTTTGGGGACCTGCACCTGCATACGAGCTATTCGATGGATGCATTCGCATTCGGTGCGCGGACGACGCCGGAAGACTCCTATCGCTATGCGATGGGCGAAACGGTGGATTATTTCGGGAAGCCGCAAAAGCGCGAGTCGCCGCTGGATTTTATGGCTGTGACGGATCACGCCGAGTATCTCGGAGCGGTGCGGGAGTCGATCAATCCGAACGGGCCGTTCGCGAACAGCGAATGGTACAAGATGATGACGAGCAACGATCCCAAGGTGTCGGGGATGGCCTTCAAGAAGTTGCTTGGTTCAACATGATGAACAAGCCGATTCCGGAGTTCAACGATCCAGGCGATGCTAAGTTCGACGTGGCGGACCTATTCGGCGATCGCGGACAAGTACAACCAGCCGGGGAAATTCACCACCTTCGTAGGCTTTGAATGGACGTCGATGCCGGGCGGCCAAAACCTTCATCGGTGCGTGATCTTCGCGAACAAGGGACCCCAGATACCGTTCACGGCATTTGAATCGCAGGATCCGGAGCAGCTGTGGAAGTATCTGGAAGCGCAAAGGAAGCAGGGGCTGGAAGTGATCGCGGTCCCGCACAACGGAAACATCAGCAACGGGCTGATGTTTGATGTCAAGGATCTCTCGGGCAAGCCGTTGACGGCGGATTATGCGCGCCGCCGCATGGCGAACGAACCGCTGGCTGAAATCGTCCAGGGCAAGGGACAGAGCGATACGAGCCCCACGCTCTCGCCGGTCGACGAGTTTGCGAATTACGAGATGTTCACTTCGCTGCTGAGCGGGGCGGGCACCGCAAAATCGGCGACGGGAAGCTATATACGCCAGGCCTACGGGGTTGGACAGCAGTTGCAGGAGAAGCTGGGGGTGAACCCGTTCAAGTACGGAATTGAAGGTGGAACGGACTTTCACTCCGGGATTACATCGACAGAAGCGAACAACTATCCGGGTTCACACGGGAACCAGGACAATGATCCGAAGACGGTGATCACCGCCACGGAATCGGTGGTGGGTGAGCCGCCGATCACCATCGGCTCGGGAGGGTTGACGGGCGTGTGGGCGGAGGAGAACACGCGGGAGTCGATCTTTGCGGCGTTCAAGCGCAAGGAGACATTCGGCACCTCGGGCGTGCGGCTGAAGGTTCGGATGTTCGCCAGCTTCGATTATCCGAAGGACGTAACGAAGCAGGCAGACTGGGTGAAGGTCGCGTATGAAAAAGGCGTGCCGATGGGCAGCGACCTGCGGGCAGCGCAGTCAAGCTCCAAGCCGACCTTTCTGGTGGCGGCGATGAAGGACCCGAACAGCGGGAACCTCGATCGCGTGCAGATCATCAAGATCTCCACCAAGAACGGGAAGAGCCAGGAAAAGATTTTCAACGTGGTGTGGTCGGGGGACCGGAAGCTCGATGCGAAGAGCGGAAAGCTTGCGCCGGTCGGCGACACGGTAGACGTGAAGACTGCAAGCTTATACGAACTCGATCGGCGCGCCCGAATTGATCGGCCAGTGGACCGACGAGGAGTTCGATCCGACGGCGAGAGTGACCTACTATGCGCGTGTATTGGAGATTCCGACGCCGCGCTGGTCGACCTATTGGTCCGTGAAACTGAATCTGCCGCCGAACCCCAAGGTACCGCCGGCGATCCAGCAGCGCGCGTGGACGTCACCAATCTGGTATGAGCCTTCACCGGCCAGCAAGTAATGAGTTCCTTGAATTGATTGCCGCCGGCCCGCGTTTGCGTGGAGTTTGGCTATATGTGATGTCGATGGGGACGAGCGAAACCGTTACGCGAGCAGAGAAGAGCCAGTCGAATGCAGCCGCAGGGAGGTCGCGCGCCGGCACTCGTCTGCGGGGACTCGCGCGGCAGTTGATCAGGGAACCGCTCGTACACTTCCTGATTCTGGGAATGCTGGTGTTCCTTTATTCCCACTGGAGGGGGAGCGGAGGGCCATGGTCCAACCGCATCGTGATCACCAGCGGCGAAGTGGAACACCTGGCTTCGGGTTCTCGCAGATGTGGCAGCGCGCGCCCACGCAGAGTGAACTGAAGGGGCTTGTCGACGATTACGTGAAGGAGGAGATCGCCACGCGCGAAGCCATGGCGATGGGCCTGGATCGCAACGACACCATCATCCGGCGGCGGCTTCGCCAGAAGGTGGAGTTTCTAGCGGACGACAGCGCCTCCGCGACTCGGCCGACGGACCGTGAACTGCAAAGCTGGCTGGATCGCCATGCGGGGGAGTTTGCAGGAGAGCCGCAGGTGGCGTTCCGACAGGTTTTCATCAACTCCAACGCGCGGGGGCAGAACGCAACGAAGGAGGCGAACCGGCTGCTGGCGACTCTGAAAAGCGGAGGGCCGCACGCTGCGATAAGCCATACGGGGGACGCGTCTCTTCTGCCCGCAGAACAGCCGCTGGCTCCGTTGAGTGACGTCACGCGAGTTTTCGGCGACGAATTCGCGCGTAACGTGATGGAGCTCAATCCTGGGGAGTGGGTTGGTCCTGTCGAATCCAGCTTTGGACTGCATCTCGTGATCGTGCTTCAGAAGGTTGCTGCTAAAGCTCCGAAGCTGGACGAGATTCGGCCGGAGGTTGAGCGGGAGGTTATGCAGGATCGCCGCAACGCGCAGCTTGATGAGTTGTACCAATCTCTGTTGAAGAAGTATTCGGTAACCATCGAGTTGCCGAAGGAGCAGCCCCCGGCGAAAGACGCCACAAAAACGGATACTCGCCAGTGAGATACAAGGCGCTATGGTTACTGCTGATCATTCTGATGGTCGACGTGCGCGGCGCGCGCGCACACGAGGCGCGGCCCGGCTATCTCGAACTGACTCAAACGGGTCCTGAGACCTACTCTTTTCTGTGGAAGAAGCCTTCCGGCGGAGAGGTGGAGCTGGAGATAGCGCCGGCTCTGCCGCAGGGCTGCCAGCTCAAGACTCCGGACCGGCAGCAACAAATTCTGCCGGGGGCGCTGGTTGTCCGGGGGACGCTTCACTGCGACGGAGGCATCGACGGAAAGACCATTGCCATCTCCGGTCTGGAGGCCACGATTTCCGATGTGCTGGTGCGGGTTCATCATTCGGATGGGCGGCTGGAAAGCCACCTGCTGAGGCCGGCATCTCCATCCGTCACGCTTGGCGCTGCGACGACTTTGCAGCAGAGGTCGCTCGGATACCTGGAACTGGGAATCGAGCACATTCTGCTTGGCATGGATCACCTGCTGTTCGTGCTCGGTCTTTTGTTGATTGTGTCGGACCGGTGGATGCTGGTGAAAACCATCTCCGCATTCACCGTGGCTCACAGCATTACGCTCGCGGTGGCGACGCTGGGATACGCCAATGCCCCGCTGCTTCCTCTGAATGCCGCGATTGCGCTGAGCATTTTGTTTCTTGGCCCGGAGATCGTTCGCAAGTGGCGCGGTGAAACGAGCTTCACCATTCGCTATCCGTGGGTGGTTGCTTTTGCGTTCGGGCTTCTACACGGCTTTGGGTTTGCGAGCGGCCTGACGGCGATGGGGCTGCCGCATGCCGAGATTCCGCTGGCACTGCTGCTCTTCAACATCGGCGTAGAGCTTGGCCAACTATGTTTCGTGATTCTGATTCTTCTTCTCGAGCGGGCATTCCGCATTCTCGAAATTCGCTGGCCGATCCGGTGCAGCGGATTCCCTGGGTACACCATCGGTACGCTCGGTAGTTTCTGGACAATCCAACGCATTTACCTGCTGTGGGCAGGCACACCATGAGAGCGCTTCTTCGGTCTGGGGCATCCCGCATCTCCGCAGTGCTTTTCCTGCTGCTTTACGCGCCGATGGCGCATGCGCACGTGAACAAGCATGAGGCGGCAGGATTTTTCAGCGGGCTGAAACATCCTGTTTCGGGCCTCGATCATGTGATCGCCATGATCGCGGTGGGGCTGTGGGGCGCGCAGCTAGGTGCTCCGGCAGTGTGGATGCTTCCGGTCGCCTTTCCGATGGTGATGGCATTCGGCGGGATGCTGGCATTGATGGGAGTGCATCTGCCGGGCGTCGAGATCGGCATCGCGGCATCCGCCATCCTTCTTGGCGCGGCAGTGCTGTTTGAACTGCGACCGAAACTGCCAGTGGCGTGCGCGCTGGTTGGCCTGTTTGCTATTTTTCACGGACATGCACACGGGACAGAACTGCCTCCCGATGCCAGCGGCCTGCTCTACAGCATGGGATTCGTGCTCGCGACGGGTTGTCTCCATGGTGTGGGGATCACGATCGGAACGGTTCATCGCTGGAATTGGGGCAAAGGCGCGGTGCGGATGGCGGGAGCCGCGATCTCACTGATCGGGGTTGTGTTTCTGTGGAAGGCGCTTTCATGAGCGGCGATTTCTGCAGAAGCACAGGATGCTGGCCATCGCCTGCGGCGTGGCGGTTCTGGTGCTCCTGTTCCCCGCACGAGCGGAGGCTCATCTCAACTCGACCGGCCTGGGCCCGGTCTACGATGGCTTTTCACATTTTTTTCAGAGTCCCGAAGATTTTTTGCCTGTCCTGGCTCTAAGCCTTTTTGCGGGGCTTCGCGGCGCGACGTCTGGCCGGCGGGTTCTGTTTCTTCTTCCCGCGGCCTGGCTGATTGGAGGATGGGCCGGCATTGGCCACGCCGAGCGAGCGAGCACGGCTGTCGCTGTTCTTTCGTTCGCGTTGATGGGTGGGCTTCTGGCCGCGGATGCAAAGCTGGCCGTGCGCTGGCTCGCAGCCATCAGCCTCGCGGTTGGATTTTCGCACGGCTATCTGAACGGGGCGGGATTGGGAGCGGCCGACAGTCCCGGGATCGCGCTGATGGGAATCGGGGCAGCGGTGTTTATTCTGGTTGCGCTGAGTGCGTCGTCTGCTGTTCCGCTGCGGGCGCAGTGGGCAAGGGTGGCATTGCGCGTGGTGGGGAGCTGGATCGTGGCTTGCGGAATTCTGCTGGCGGGATGGGCTCTCCATAAATGAGCCGCGCTGGATCAGAGTTTCGGGGCGGCTTTGGCGCATGGATGCAAGGCGCGGTGGCGCCTGGAGGAATGCACTGGTCCATGGAAATGCGCCGGAGGGCCGATTGCCGGGGGGATTTCTTCCGCAACTGCACAGCCCTGATTTTTCTGTTTCTCGCGGTGGGATGCGCCTGCGCGCAGGATCAGACGTATGTGTGGCCGGAGGTGGACACGTATGTCAAGCTGACGCCGCAGCTCCGTCTTTTTCTGCTTGCTTCTCTCAGCAGCGATCAGGACACGCACAATTGGGACGGCGAGTTCGGGCCCAACATCGATGTTTTCGTCAAACCCTTCCTTCGTCCGAAGTTCCGCGATCTGGATCCGGCGAAGGGCAAATTGCTCAGCTTTCGACTTGGCTATCGTTACCTGACAGATTTCGGCGGCGACTCTCCTTCGGAGAATCGAATCGTGACGGAAGCTACAGCGCGGGCGAAACTGCCCTGGAGCATTCTGTTGAGCGACCGCAATCGTTTCGATTGGCGGTTCGTGTCGGGTAAGGAATTCTCATGGCGCTATCGCAACCGGGTTACCGTGGAACGGAATTTTTCGATTCGGAAATACGAGTTTTCTCCCTATGTGCGCGGCGAGTTGTTTTATGACAGCCGAACCGACAAGATCGCAAAGAATGTTTTCACCGCCGGGAGTGTCTTCCCCATCGATAAGCGCAGCGAATTCGAGATGTATTACGAGGACCAGCGGGACAGCTCTTCCGCGCCGAATTTCCATGCACGAGGGATTGGCCTGGTGTTGAGCGTGTTCTTTTGAACGGCTGGAGGAGCCGGCGCGGCCGATCTCGCCGAGCGCGCTGCCGCTCCGGTTGTGATTTAGCTCACATTCCCGACTGATACTTAGGATTGACTTCGAAGCGCATCGATCAGCCGATGTGATGCATTTCGAGGCAGCGTATTCTTCTTTGTACATTCCCCGACAGAATTTGACGGCGTGTGGTTCACGCTGCGTTTCGCTGACTCCACATCTGGAGCGCATGGGGAACGTGTGCGTCCGAAGCGCTGCCAGCCCCTGGCGGAAGAAGGAAACGGATGCGAAGATTCGGGGTTTGCAGGTTTCCTCGCCAGGTTGATTGCCGGCCCGGATCTCGCAAATCGAGCAGCCCGGAATTGCGTTGCCGGCGATTGCGGGATTTCGTCGATGAATCCGCGCAACTTGATCACGATCATTTTTCAGATTTTTTACGAGGCCCCCTTCATGAAATGCATTGTTCTCTTTCTATGTACTGCGTTGACTCTCACGGCGCTGTCGAACGGAGCGCTGGGGCAAAGCGCAACCGCTTCGTTGCGGGGCGTCGTGACAGACGCGACCAAGGCGGTTGTGCCGGGCGCTGAAGTGATCATCTCGTCGGTGGGCACGGCGCAGCAGCGCGCGCAAAATACCGACAGCCATGGCGAATTTTCGTTCCAGGAGTTGTTCGTTGGCGACTACCGTGTCGAAGTGCGGTTTGAGGGTTTCGCAAACTGGGTGAACACGCGAATCCACCTCGATGTGGGGAACCAGTCGCAGATCGAGGTGCAGCTTGTTCCAGCGGGCGCGGAGCAGACCATCGAGGTGAGTGCGGAAGCCGCGGGACTGCAAACGAACGAGATCGCCCAGGGCGCGGTGGTGAGCGAGCGGGAGATTGCGAATCTGCCGCTTAACGGCCGCAGCTTCGCGCAGCTTGGCATTCTGCAGCCGGGAGTGCGGCCGACGTCGGCGAGCCTGATGGTAATGGGCAATTTTCGCAGGGCCGGTCAGAATTACGAGGTCAACGGACAGCGTCCGGAGTCGAACACGTTTCTGGTGGATGGCATGCGCAATATCAACCGGCTGGATGGGGGTTACGCGTACCGGCCGCCAGCCGACTCGATTGCGGAGTTCCGCATTCTGACGACGACGGCGCCGGCGGAGTTTGGCGGGACCAACGGTGGAATCACCACCATCGTGACGCGATCAGGAACCAACGACTTTCATGGAACGCTGTACGAGTTCTTCCGCAACACCGTGCTGGATGCCAACAACTATTTTGCGCCGGAGAAGGAAGCGCTGCAGCAAAACCAGTTTGGCGTTACGGCCGGGGGGCCGATGGTGCATAACCATGCCTATTTTTTCGCGTATTACGAGGGCCTTCGCAACCTGCAGGACATCACGCATGGTGTGGTGGTGCCGACACTTGCAGAGCGCATCGGGGACTTCACAGGCGATGCGCCGATTCTTCTGAACGGCACAGGGACGCCGCTGGGCAACGATCTTTCCGGGCAGATCAGCCCGATCACGGCCCGATACCTGGAGATGTTTCCGATTCCCAACACAGCGCAGGACCCGCATCTGGCTCAGACCACAAATGCGAGCCAGTACAACAGTGACCAGGGCGGGATCAAGGCGGACTGGCTGGCAGGAAGCGCGGATACACTGAGCGCGCGCTACAGCTACTCCACGATGGAGCTCATGAGCCCGTATTCAGAACTGGGCGCCGATGTTCCGGGCTTCCCCGTTGGCTACTACACCAACACGCAACTGGGCGGACTGACGGAGACGCACACGTTTTCTCCGCAGACGGTACTGACAGCAAATGTCAGCTTCTTCCAGAACCACATTGTTCTCGATAAGCGACTGTCTGGTCTTTCGCCGGAGGCGTTTGGTTTCGGCTATGCCTCCACCTGGCCATCGGCTACGGGCGCTCCGCTGATCATGACGCAGGGCTACTCGAATGTGGGGGACCCGATCATCAATCCGCGGGACACGACGCAGAACGACTACGCCTTCAGCACGAACGTCGCCCACACGCAAGGGAAACACGTTACGAGCTTCGGCGGCCAGTTTCGCAGGACACAGATTAACGGCTACCAGTCAAACTTTGCGTCGGGGACTTTCTCTTTTACAGTTCAGGGCTACACCAACAACGCGATGGCCAATTTTGAATTGGGGCGGCCGGACATCTTTACGCAGGCAGGAGGCGACTTTACGCGCGATCTGCGCGGCTGGGAGCTGGGCGCCTATGGTCAGGACGAGTATCGCCTTGGCCCGAGGCTGACGCTCAACTACGGTTTGCGCTACGAGATCACCACGCCATTCAGTGATATTCACAATCGCCTGATGTCGTTTGCGCCGGGAAAGCAGTCGGCGGTGCACCCAACCGCGCCGAACGGACTTTTGTTCCCGGGAGACACGGGAGTGCCTGACACCATTGCTCCCATCTTCAAGGGCGACCTGGCGCCCCGCGTGGGCTTTGCGTGGGACGTTAGCGGTCGCGGCCGCACGGTGATCCGTTCGGCCTACGGCATCTTCTACGACCAGTTGTTGAATGGCGTCGGGCATGCCGATGCGCGGGGCGAGCAGCGCTCTGCCTCAGACTGTGGTCAGGACACTGACGGGGAAAATCAACTACGCCAACCCACTTTCGACCGTGACGGATCCTTTCACGCCGGGCCAGTTTGCCCTGCCCGCGTCCACTTTCACGATTGCCGGCAATCTGCTGCCGCCCTACACACAGGACTGGAATCTGACAGTGGATCAGACACTGGGTAAAGAGGTGCTGTCGCTCGGATACATCGGCGCGAAAGGCACGCGGCTGCCTCGGCTGGTAGAGGGGAATCCGGCGATCTATCAACCTGGGGCCACGCTGGCAAACTCGGGCCGCCGACGCATCTACTCGGGCTGCACGCTGACGAGCGGGACCTGCCAGTTGGGCACCGCAGGGCTGGTGGAAGGAAATGCGAACTCAACCTTTCACTCGGCACAGGTTTCACTTACGCGGCGCGGCACGCCGGATCTGAGTTATACGCTGGCGTACACGTTCTCAAAGGATCTCGATTATGCATCGAGCCTGCATATGTCGGGGCCAGCGCCATGGATGGTGCTGGGGGAACTCGACATCGCGCAGAACAACCAGGATCTGAAAGCAGAACACGGGCGCTCGCTCTTTGATTCGCGGAACCGATTTGCAGGAAGCGTGACCTACGCTATTCCGTTTGCGCGAGGGCTCAGGGGCGTGTCCCGCGTTCTTCTGGATGGGTGGCAATTCAATGCGCTGCTGGCGCTGAACTCCAGCACGCCATTCACGGTCTACGACTCGGCCAATGTGTCATTGCAGGCGCCGCATCCGGGAGTATCGGGCATGTTTGGAGACCGGCCCAATGTGGTGGGGGATCCGAACAAGGGAGCGCCGCACAAGGTGTCGCAGTGGGTTTCTCCGTCGGCATTGCAGAGACTGGATCCGATTGCGGATGCGGGGCAGTTCGGCAACGAGGGGCGAAACAGCATCGATGGGCCGGGCTATGGCAGCCTGGATGCTTCGCTGGACAAGAGCTTCGCTTTCGGTGAGAAGACCAGGATCCAATTCCGGACGGAGGCTTTCAACGCGACAAACCGCGTCAACTTTATAGCGCCGGTCTTCGATATGAACTCGCCGGTCTTCGGGCAGATCACGGAGGCGCAAGCCCCACGAGTCATTCAGTTCGCTTTGAAGATCCAGCGGTAACTTCAGCCGATGTGGCGGACGCGAAAGATGGATTCACACGCGGAGACAACCTGATGCGACGAGGATATTCGACTCTGGCCAGGGTGTCGCCGCGAGTGGATCGCGACGATGTGCAGGGTTAGTTATGTTACGGTGCGGCTTCGGAAACCAAGGCTGGACTATCGTGTTGAGAGGCCGGCGGGTCGAGGCTGGTTGAATATCGGGGAAGGAAAAACATCAGGAGGCAAGGAATCGCAGTGGGCAATGCGAGGAGTTGGATGGTCAAGGGACGATAAGAGCCGAGGACGTCGAAGACGCGTCCGACCAGGACCGGTGCGACGGCTGCGCCCAGAGCATATGCGGTCCAGGTGAGGCCGTAGAGAGTGGAGAATCGCTCGAGTCCAAAATAGCGGCTGAGAAGATACGGGGTGATGTCGCCCTCACTGCCCATGCTGAAACCGATGAGCCCCGAAGCAATCAACCCCACGGTCAGCGAGTTTGCAACGGAAAGAAGGGCGATTCCAGCAACGGTCATCAGCAACATGATTTGCGAGACGCGGGGGCCGAAGAATCGATCCAGGAGCAGCCCAGTAAGAACGCGGCCGATGACATTGGTAGCGCCGATCGCAGCGATGCAATAGGCCGCGCCGGATGCGGCCACACCGCGATCAGTAAGTATGGCGGAAAGGTGGGCGAGGGCGCCGTTCAGACTGCTTGCGTAGAGACAAACCGTGACAGCCAGTATCCAGAAGGTGGGACTGCGCAGGGCCGGACCTGCAGAGGGCGATCTCTGCCGGGCGTGATTTGCTTGCGCCGAAGGGCGTTCCCGCAAGAAGAGTGCGGCGAGGGGGAATCCGGCTACAAATGAGATTCCCGCCAATGTGATGTATGCGGCTCGCCAACCGTTGCGGGTCATGACGGCCTGGGTCAGGACGGGGAGAAGCATTGCGCCGCATCCGCCTCCAGCCAGCATTATGGAGAGGGCGAAGCCGCGATGCTTTCGAAACCAACTGGAGATGGAACGCGAATAGCCGAGATAGGCTGTGCCGTTCCCCACGATGCCGATTAGAAAAAACGTTCCGTAGAATCGCAGGAGGCTGGGCGTGAGCCATGCGAGAGAAGCATAGGCGAGGGAAAAAACGGCGATACAAGGAAGGACAATCCATTTCGGGTTGTAACGATCGAGGAGAAGACCCAGCCATGGAGAAGCGGCGGCAATCATTAATGCGGCGATGCTGAATCCGGCGGAGATTGAGCCGCGCTGCCAGGCGAATTCCTGCGACAGCGGTTTGAGAAACAGCCCGAAGGTATACGGAACGATGACAGCAAAGCTGCCCATGACTCCCAAAAATCCGGCGAGAACGACTCTCCACCCCGGGTAAGCAAGACTCGACTCGGATTGGATGTTCGTGGCGGGCATGGGCTCGTGTCCTTAGCTTAGTACGGTATCTGGAGCCAGGAGATAGTCCAGGCTGTCGAAGGCGTGATGCCGTTGGTGGGGCCGCCTTGATTGAGGACGATGATGGGGAGATTTACTCACGCGACTAGGCACACCTTCACGACGACGAGGCAGGCGATCGCCGTAGAGCACACAATAAAGTGCGAGCAACCGAACACGTCATCAACCGATAGTTGCAACAGCATTCATCGACATAAGCGGGACTGAATGGATCGCGGGCCCCGCGGTGCGGTGAATGGAAATATTTCTGTCCGGTTAAATGAACGGGGACTCATCCTTCGGGTGGAGGCGGATTACCTGGAATTTATGTCGAATCTGTTCAAGCTGCGATCTCATCTCTTCCCATCCGTCAAATGAAATCAATGGGGCTGTGTCGGCAGCGACAGTTTTCCCGAGGTGATCATGAATCGGCGAACATTTCTGCGTTCTAACGGCGTATTGTGCGCCGGTGCCGCACTGAGCAAAGCATTGCCCGGCCTTTCTCAAGCGGCTTCCGCGGATGGGTGGCGGACGTTTGAAGTGGTAACGCGGGTCGAGTTGCTGAAGCCATCGGGAACCGGTCACATCTGGCTTCCGGCAGCATTGATTCGGGAAACGCCCTATCAAAGGACGCAGTCTAACCGCTTCGTCGCGGATGGTGGAGAGGTTCGGCTGCATCAAGACAAGCAAAGCGCACTGGGTATTGTGTCGGCGACGTTTCGGCCAGACGTGAAGCCGGCGTTGACGCTCACCAGCAGGGTGTCTCTCAAGAACTACAGTGTCGATCTATCGAAGCGGGAACCTGTTCAGCGGGCCTCGCGGGCGGAACTGAATTATTTTCTTCAGCCGACTCAATACGTTCCGACGGACGGCATTGTGAGGCAGACTGCACTTAAGATCACAGCCGGCGCGACGACCGACACGGAGAAGGCGCGGGCGATCTATGAGTGGGTTGTCGCCAATACATTCCGGAATCCGAAGATCCGCGGCTGCGGGCGCGGCGACATTCGATTCATGCTGGAGTCGGGCGACATGGGCGGAAAGTGCGCCGATTTAAACGCGCTGTATGTTGGGCTGGCTCGTGCTGCGGGTTTGCCGGCGCGGCACGTCTACGGATTGCGGATCGCGAAATCGGAGGAAGGTTACAAAAGCCTCGGACTGGCCTCGGATAAGGCAACGAAAGGGCAACACTGTCGTGCAGAGGTTTACCTGAAGGAACATGGCTGGGTACCGGTGGATCCGGCCGATGTGCGGAAAGTCGTTCTGGAAGAGCCGCCCGGGAATCGTCCTTTGAGCGATGAAACGGTGTCGCGAGCACAGCATCAGTTGTTTGGTTCATGGGAGATGAATTGGATGGCGTACAACTACGCTCATGATGTTGCACTACCGGGATCGAGCGGCAAACCGCTGGTGTACTTTATGTATCCGCAGGCAGAATCGTCGCAAGGGCGAGTGGATCCGTTCGATCCGGACAATTTCAAATATGAAATCACCGTTAAGGAAATAGGGTAGGCGTTCGGCGTTTTCTCCTGATTGCTGCGGAAGGCCCATCTTCAGATCGCGGCACATTTTGACGCCAGTCGAAATCAGGAGAACATACATTCCCCCATTCGGTGGACGACGCTCTAAGCCATTGGAGCGGTTTTGTTCTCAATCGCGAGGCTCAAGACTTCTGCGCTCACATTGGTTATTGTGATCAGGTTCCGAGCCAGCAGCCTTTTGTTCGTTGGTGTGGTTTCCCCAATCAATACCCACATTTGTTGAAAAAGGTGAACGAGCCCCATGCGGTCATTTCCAGGGACCTCTGTATTGCTGTTCGTTTTTACGTCATTGCTTGTTTTTGCGCAGACGAGCGACCCATCGCACAAGCTGGACCTTGGCATCATTGTGATGCCGACGATGGAAAGCGCGCAAGCGATTGTGAAGCAACTGAAGAGCGGCACTGACTTCACGGTGCTTGCCAAAGAGAAATCGATTGATGCCTCGGCGGTGGATGGGGGCTACGTCGGCAATGTTGATCCAAGCAAACTCCGCCCGGAATTGCGCGGCGCAGCCCAGGGCTTGAAAGCCGGCGAGATCTCCGAGATTGTGCAGATCCCATCGGGATTCGCAGTGCTCAAGGCGCTGCCTGCCGCACCGCAAACAAGCGATGTAAATCCGAAACGGATTGCGGCGCTGGTGTCGTCGGGAGCGATTCGCTACGGGGCGCAGGTTTCGGGCATTATCGAGGCCGACACGGCTTTTGTTGATTTCGCGCAGCAGGATGGCTGGAATCGCGATCTTTCGAAGATGTGCGAACTGCGGAAGGGATCTCTCGCTGGCGCGAAGGAAAACATCTCGGGCGTTTTAGCAAGAAACCTCACCTCGCCAACCCTGTCTCCGGTGCAGGAGATCGAAGGGCACACGGTGCTGGCGCAACTTTATGCGTACACCGGGGATATGGAGAAGTCGATCGCGGAGTGGAAGGCGGCCTACGATCTGGCGCGGACGGTGGATGAACATTTTCTGCCGAACCTGGAGGAGAGCCTGGGTGCGGCCTACCTGCACATGTCGGAGATGGAGAACGACGTTTACAAAAATTCCGGCGACCTCGACATCTTTCCTCCTTTGCATCCTCACGCAAGCTATGTGAAGAAAGACGCTTCGAAGAAAGCAATCGAGTATTTCCAGGAGTATCTAAAGGGACGTCCCGACGATCTTGAGGTCAAGTGGCTTCTGAATCTGAGCTACATGACGCTGGGCGAATACCCGGCGGGCGTTCCGGCAGAGTATCTGATACCGGAAAAGGATTTCCGGTCGAAGGAGAATGTTGGACGATTTGTTGACGTTGCTCCGGCGGCAGGCCTGAACACTTTTCGCAGCGCGGGCGGAGTGATCGTAGACGACTTCGACAACGATGGGCTTCTCGATGTTGTGGTTTCGAGCGTGGATGTTTGCGAGTCGATCCGTTTCTATCACAACAATGGGGACGGGACATTCAGCGATCGAACGAAGCAGGCGGGCATCCTGAATCAGCTTGGCGGATTGAACATCGTGCAGGCGGATTACAACAACGACGGCTGCATGGACATTCTGGTGTTGCGCGGCGGCTGGGAGTTTGCCCAGCGCAAGTCTCTGCTGCGCAACAATTGCAACGGCACTTTTACAGATGTGACGGACTCGAGCGGGCTGGGAATCACGGTGACGCGGACCCAGGCGGCGGCCTGGGCGGACATCGACAACGATGGGAATCTCGATCTGTTTATTGCGAACGAGAATTCTCCCGCACAGCTATTCCACAACAAGGGCGACGGGACGTTTGAAGAGATCGGACACACGGCGGGGATCGATCAAATCGGATTCAGCAAGGGTGTCGCCTCGGCGGATTATGACGGCGACGGGTTGATGGACTTCTATGTCACGAACCAGAACGGGACCAATTTTCTTTACCACAATAACGGAGATCGAACCTTTACCGAAGTTGGCAGGCAAGCGGGCGTGCAGGCGCCGTCATTCAGTTTCGCAACGTGGTTTTTCGATTATGACAACGATGGGTGGCCCGATCTGTTTGTCGACAGCTATGTAGTGGCGATGAGCGAGTCGATAAAGACGTACACCGGCGACCCGCATAATGCGGAAACCCTGAAGCTCTATCGCAACAAGCATGATGGGACTTTTGAAGACGTGAGCGAAAAAGTCAGCCTCAATAAGGTCTTCATGCCTATGGGCGCCAACTTCGGCGATATCGACAACGATGGATACCTGGACGTCTATCTCGGCGAGGGGCAGCCTTCATTTACGGCTCTTCTGCCACACGTATTGTTGCGCAATGACGGCGGCAAATCGTTTGTGGATGTCACGGAGAGTTCGGGAACGGGAGAGCTCCACAAGGGGCATGGGGTTGTTTTTGCGGATCTGAGCCGTCGGGGGGCGGAGGACATTGTGGCCGAGGTTGGAGGAGCGGTTCCCGCCGACAAACATACGCTGCGCGTGTTCGAGAATCCGGGCAGCACCAATGATTGGCTGAATGTCCGGCTTGTAGGCGTGAAGACCAACCGCGAGGCCCTGGGGGCGCAGATACACATCACGGTGCAGGACGGAAATGCGCCGCCGCGATCCATCTATAGAACGGTCGGGCAAACCAGTTCGTTTGGCGGGAATCCGCTTGAGCAGCACATCGGGCTCGGACCCAATGCGCACGCGGTGACGCTCGACATCACGTGGCCGTCAAGTGGAACACACCAGCACTTCAACGCGGTGGCCAAAAATCAGTTCATCGAAGTTAAGGAAAGCGAACAGAACTACTCCCGCCTTGAGCGCCATCCGTTCCGGCTGGGAAAGAGCAATGAGCCAATGACGGCATCGGCCGCGGCGGGAACGAAATAGGGCAGTTCCTGGCAGAGCGTGGAAGCCGCCGGAGCTTCATCGGGAAACCGATGCATACGACTCTGCATACATTCGGAGGAATGACGATGACGCGCAAACTCCTTTTGGCAAGCGTGGCGTTTCTGGCAGGCATGCAGGCCTGGGCTACCCAACAGCACGCTGTGCAGGGAATCGTAATCGAAGTGAATCCAGGCAAAAAGTTGATCGTAGTTTCGTGCGATGCAATCCCTGGCTACATGGAAGCGATGGTCATGCCCTTTTCGGTGCGCGGGTCTCAGAATCTGAAGACGTTCGTACCTGGCACGCCGGTACGCTTCAACATGGTTGCGAATGGGAGCGAGGACTACGCCGACAATCTGCAGGTGGTGCAAATGACGAACTACGAGTCAGAGCCCACGGAGGCGGCCCGGCTTACTTTTCTGCATCGCTCGCTCGATCCGGCGGCGGCGGCAAAAATTGTGCGTGTTGGCCAGCCGGTTCCGGATTTCACACTCACGGACCAGGCACAAAAGACAACTCATCTTTTGCAGTTCAAAGGGAAGGTAGTTGCGCTCACGTTCGCCTACTCGCGCTGTCCCAATCCGAACTACTGTTTCCGGTTGTCGAATAACCTGTCAAGGCTTGAGCGGCGATTTCGCTCGTCGGCGGGGAGCGATTTGATTCTTATGACGATCGTGATCGACCCGGATCAGGACCGAGGAAAAGCGCTGCAAAAATATGCAGACACCTGGAAGGCAGACCCCGCAGCGTGGCGGTTTTTGACAGGACCGATCGCGGATGTTCGCACGATCGCGGAACGATTTGGAATGAATTTCTGGGCTGATGAGGGATTTCTGACCCATACGTTTCACACGGTCGTGATCGATCGCGAAGGAAACCTGGCAGCGAATCTGGAAGGCAACCAGTTTTCTGCCGAGCAGCTTGGCGATCTGGTGGAGACGGTGATGCAGAGACCAGTTCGCCGCGCGTCCGTGTCGTCGGCCTCGGCAGTGCGCTGAGGAAGAGTGCAGGGCCCGGACTGAGTTTTCAGTGCACGGGGCACGCGGCGAAATTCATTTCGCTGCCCTGGTCCTCCATCTTTTGATGGATGCGCATTAGATGGAGCGGATTTACTTTCCCGTGAGATCGCAATTCCATTTTCCCTCCCCCGGAGTTTCCATGCCGCATATTCCGTTGCCCATCGGGCCGGAGCTGGGACGCGAGTTCCCGGGCATTCTTGGTCCGATGACCTACCGCCCGGAGACAGCCGCCCCTCTCAACGAGCTTGTCAACATTCTGCTGCGCGGGGAGAGCACGTTGTCGCCGGGAGAACGCGAGCTGATCGCGACCCATGTTTCGTGGCGGAACGATTGTTTTTTCTGCCAGACGATTCACGGGGCGGTTGCAGCGGCGCAACTGAATCACGATGAAGAACTGGTGCAGACGGTCAAGACGGATTGGATGAACGCGGACATCTCGCCGAAGCTCAAGGCGCTGCTGAACATCGCCGGGAAGGTGCAGCAGGATGGAAAGCTGGTCAGTGAAGAGGATGTCGCCGCGGCGCGCCGCGAAGGAGCTACAGATCGCGAGATCCACGACACAGTCCTGATTGCGGCCGTTTTCTGCATGTGCAACCGATATGTTGACGGGCTCGCGACGTGGGCCCCGCAGGACCTGAACATTTACAGGGCGCGGGCTGAACAGATTGTGCAACACGGCTATGTCGCGGTGACAGCGGCGGCGACGGCGCAGGTCTCCGAAGCGAAGAATGAGACCGGAACCGAAGCGGCTGCGGCGAGGTGATGCGTCAAGTTGTTGCCTGCGCCCGATCGTCTGTCGCATCCGTGGCAGAGTCGGGACCGGGAAGTTTCAGAGCCTTGAGGATTGGCACGGTGATGGCGGTGGTGACAAGCGCCATGACAACGAGCATGGTGAAGAGCGTGGGCGAAAAGCCGGGGATCGCAGCCATTGCCATGAGAATCACGGCGGTTGGGGTAGCGATCTTCTCGCTGATCCGGAAGAGCAGCACCATGACCATGAATGCGACCGAGTTTGCTCCGGTGCCGACGAGCGCGCTTACGATGCCTCCCAGAAAGCCGGCGGTGATCAAGATGATTCGTTCCTGGCCGCCCAGCCACGGCAGTTGGCGATTTCGAATTTCTCCTCCGTCCCGGTTCAAGAGCAGGATTGCGATTCCGATGCTGGTGACGAGCACGGTGAAGGAGGTTCGCACAATGATCGCCGGAATGACGGCAGCAATCCATATCGCTCCGAAGATGACGCCCGCAATGGCAGGAACTCCGGCGTAAAGGAGCGCACGGCGTTCGATCGGGATTCGCAGGTAGAGGATGCTCAAAGAAGCCGCACCCATGCCAACACTTTGAATGGCGAGCGAGAAGTTGCGAGCTTCCTGCGGCGCGATCTGAAGCAGCTTAGTAAAGATGGGGAAGGCGACTGCTCCGCCGCCCTGACTGGTCCCCCCGCCCACGATCGATCCGAACAGCATGGTCAGGCCAATCTTCCAATCGATGAGCAGATGGTAGATTGCGTTTCGGCCGCCGAAGACCGCCCAGACGATAGCAATGACAAGAGCGAGGAGCAGATTGAACCGCAAGGCGCGGAGCGCGGGCCTGGATTTGTGTTGTGGCACGGATTCAGGCGAAACGATGGGGAAAGACATTCGGAATCGAAACCTTGGGAGCACTCAACGGAGCGTCAAGAAGAGCCTGGACCCGTCAATCTGCCATGATCACCAAACGAAGGCAGACCTGGCATCCATCGAAAGATGGAGACGGGCAAGCGCTGTCCGCCTGCTCTCCTGTGAGCCGGGTTTTCGACCACTATTTTTCTGGAAACTGTAAATTGCCAGCCGATCCCGGGTTGGAGACGCTGTTTTTCGGCCAGGATCCCTGAATATTCACCGGCCGCGTATGCCGCATTATGTAGGGTCTGGGCGACATCCGCTTGAGGATCTTCGACGCATTCGGAATAATCAGAGATGCCATGTCAAAACAGCAATTCCAGACTGAAGTAAGCCAGCTACTCCAGCTGATCGTCCATTCGCTTTACTCTCACCCGGAAATCTTTCTCCGCGAACTCATCTCCAATTCCTCGGACGCGCTCGATAAGCTGCGGTACCTCACTCTGACTGACGACCGGTTAAAGGCTCTCGTCGGCAAGAGTATCGAGCCGCCGCGCATCGATCTCGAGCTGGACGAAGCCAACAAGACTCTCACCGTCTCTGACACGGGCATCGGCATGAACGAGGAGGATCTCGTCTCGCACCTCGGCACCATTGCCCGCTCCGGAACCAAAAACTTCCTTGCACAGCTTTCGGGCGACGCCCGCAAGGATTCGAATCTCATTGGCCAGTTCGGCGTGGGCTTCTATTCCGTCTTCATGGTGGCCGACAAGGTCGAAGTCGTCTCGCGGAAGGCCGGCGAAGACAAGACATATAAATGGACCAGCGACGGCCAGACCGGCTTCGACATCGAAGAGGCCCCAGGTGCGGATTCGCGCAAGAGCGCCGGAACGACGGTCCTGATCCATTTCAACGATGAAGGCGCGCAGTACGCCAATGGCTGGCGTCTCACCGAGATCGTCAAGAAATATTCCAACCACATCGCGTTTCCGATTTTTCTCACGTACGACAAGAGCGAGTGGAACGCAGAGAAGAAGGAATCCATCAAGACCCGAACCACCGAGCAGGTGAACGCTGCCAGCGCGATGTGGCAGCGTGCCAAATCCGAGCTCAAGGACGACGACTACAAGGAGTTCTACAAGTCCATTACCGGCGACTGGGAAGACCCGCTTTTCTGGTTCCACACGCGCGCTGAGGGAACGCTCGAGTACACCACGCTTTTCTACATCCCCGCCAAGGCTCCTCTCGATCTTTACCAGGCGGACTACAAGGGTGGCGTGAAGCTCTATGTCAAACGGGTCTTCATCATGGAGGATTCCAGGGACCTGCTTCCGCAGTACCTGCGGTTCGTCCGCGGCGTCATCGATTCGGAGGACCTCCCGCTCAATGTTTCGCGCGAGATCCTGCAGCAGAACAAGGTGCTCGCCAGTATCAAGACTGCCAGCGTCAAGAAGATCCTCTCCGAGCTGAAGAACCTGGCCGCCAGCGATCCCGAAAAGTACTCAAAGTTCATCGCCGAGTACAACCGTCCGCTCAAGGAAGGACTCTATGGCGACTTTGCCAACCGGGAAACGCTGCTCGACCTCATCCGCTTCAAGTCGACCAAAGTTGAAGGGCTTACATCGCTCGCCGAAGCCAAGAGCCGTATGCAGCCCGAGCAGAAGGCGCTCTACTACATCACTGGCGCTTCTGAGTCCATGCTCCGCAACTCTCCGCTGCTTGAGATCTACAAGAAGAAGGGCATCGAGGTCCTCATTCTCGACGACGACATCGACGAGATCGTCTTTTCGGCCGTGCCCAAGTTCGGCGACATCGATCTGAAAGCCGTCAACAAGTCAGCCACGTCGGAAGACCTTAAGGACGACTCCACGCCTGAAAAGGCTGAAGAGCTGAAGCCCCTGCTCGAAAAGATCAAGGCTACGCTGGGCGATGCCGTCAAAGAAGTGCGCGCCTCATCGCGTCTCGCCGACAGTCCCTCAGTCATTGTTTCCGACGAAGACGAACCTTCAGCGCGCATGCGCCAGATGATGCAGGCCATGGGCCAGAAAGACCTGCCTGAGCTCCAACCGACACTCGAAATCAATCCCGATCACGAGATCATCAAAAAGCTGCTGGCGGACCCCACCAATGGCAAGGTCGACGATGCCGCGTGGCTTCTCTTCGACCAGGCGCTTCTGCTCGAAGGCGTCCCGCTGAAAGATCCCGCAACCTTTGTCCAGCGCCTTAATCGGGTACTGAACCAATCCATCTAGATCCACCATCAGCACCAAACTGAAAGGCCTCCCGCAGGGGAGGCCTTTCGTTTCATCGATAGACCAACTGACTCGCATCTGCAACATGAGTCGTGAATATTGTCTCCGTCGACTGAAAAAGGTCTATCTATGGGTCCCAAATTGATTTCCGGACTCATTTATATGTCCGAGCGCCTAGACTTGAGCAGTACCACCGTCGACGAAGAGTTCGACGCCGTTGACGAAGCTGGAATCGCTGGAGGCGAGGAAAAGAGCAACCGTCGCGATCTCCTCCGGGCGTCCCATCTCGCCGCGTGGGATCTGGGATTTGAAGAACTCCTTCGCGTCTTCTCCGAGCGGATCGAGGATCGGCGTGTCGATGGTGCCGGGACTAAGGACGTTCACGCGGATTCTGCGCTCTTTGAGTTCCAGGAGCCAGGTGCGGGCGAACGAGCGAACCGCAGCCTTACTGGCGCTGTAGACGCCGAATGCCGGAAAACCCTTGATGCTGGCAATGGAGCCGTTAAGAAAGATAGAGCCGTTGTCGTTGAAGAGCGGAAGCGCCTTCTGCACAGTGAAGAGCGTTCCGCGGACGTTGAGATCGAAGGTCCTGTCGAAGTGCTCCTCGGTGACCTCTTCAAGCTTTGCCAACTCACCGAATCCGGCACTGGCAAACAGGATGTCGATCTTACCTTTCTCGCGCTTAACCGTGTCATAGAGACGATCGAGGTCGGCAAGGTTTGCGGCGTCGCCTTGCACGCCCGTGACGTTTTTGCCGATGAACTTCACGGCCTCATCGAGCTTGTCCTGGCGGCGTCCGGTGACGAAGACGTAGGCTCCCTCTTCGACGAAGAGCTTTGCTGTGGCAAGCGCCATGCCGGATGTGGCGGCGGTGATAACTGCAACTTTGTCTTTGAGCTTGCCCATATTGTTGCCCCTTTTCTGAGTTGAATCTTTGAAGTGATTTTGGGCTGTCGTTCGTGGCCCCTCGCCTCGTTCTGATCAGTAGATGGGGTCGAGATCGGACCCGATTCAATAGTTCTTGATTCTTGAACTTGAACCAGGCATCGGCATCCTGTGGAGCGCACGAGAGCCAGCTTCTTTTGCAACACCGCGTTACCCATTCAGTGCCCTGCCGTGAATGTTCGGAGTTTGATTTCTGATTGTCACGAGCGCAGTAACACCGGCCGCAGCGGACGCGACTGCAGCCAGCACAACGATCAGGCGAAACGCATCAACAAATGCGCGGTCGATTGCTTCCCTGCCTTTCGAGTCGTCCGTTTTGATTGCGCCGAGTAGCTTTTGCTGTTCTTGAAGTTGTTGGACCACAGGTGGTGAAACCCCCGCAGTTTTCATCTGATTGGGCAACGCAATGCGGAAGGACGCAAAAAAGATTGGTGCGCTCACGGCGATGGCCAACAGCGCAGCTGTCTGCGATACGGCATTGTTGATTCCTGATGCGGCGCCCGCACGATTCTGGGTCGCTGAACTCATGACAAGTGTCGTAAGCGGTGCCACGCTGACGGTCATCCCGAATCCCAACATGAGTACCGCCGGGAAGTATGTTGTCCAATACGATCCTCCAACTCCAGGAAGAGCGAAAAGAACGAATCCGCCTGCCGTGACAAGAGGGCCGATGACGAGGGGCTTTCGCGGTCCGTATCGCTCCACAAGACCACCAGCCCAACGGGAGAGCAGGAACATCAACAGAACCATCGGCAAGGTCGCAGCGCCAGCCCTAGTTGGCGAATAGTGCTGAGCCTGAATGAGGTTTAGAGGAAGATAGAACAGCGTTGCAGAAAGGGCACCATATAGAAACAATGTCAGGAGATTGGCCCCTGCGAAGTTCCGGTTTCGGAAAAGCTCCATGGGGACGAGCGGCGCGCGCGTCCGTCTCTCGACCAGAACAAATAGCAGGAGCAAAAGTAGCCCGACCGCTCCACAAAGGCGCGACAGCATCCTGTGGCTCGCCCACTCCAATAGCCCGAAGGTGACACAGCTCAGTCCAGCCGTTGCCAGCAGCGCCCCCGGCAAGTCGAGCCGCCTCCTTTCGACTCGCGTCTCTCGATTTCGAGTCTTCGTCAGGATGATCCAAGAAGTTACCAGCGCAATCGGAACATTCAGGAAAAAGACGGCTCGCCACGAGCCGTGTTGCACCATCCACCCACCCAGCACAGGGCCAAACGCAGTCATGATCGATGCGAACCCGGACCAGGTTCCGATGGCTCGTCCGCGCTCTGTTCCCTGGAAATATGCGCTCAACATGGCGAGACTGTTCGGGACAAGCAGTGCACCGCCAATGCCTTGAAGGCATCGCCCGATAAGAAGCTGCTCAATTCCCGGCGACAAACCACACCAGATCGAGGCAAGGGTAAACAATACGACGCCACAAAGAAACGTTCTTCTCAGTCCGAATCGATCACCCAGCGACCCACCGATCAGCAATAGCGAAGATATGAAAAGCGCGTATGCTTCAACAACCCATTGCGCCTCCGCTCCTGTTGCCGCCAGTGAAGTTTGCAGGTTGGGAAGAGCCACGTTCACGACGGTACCGTCGATGAACTCCATGCTCGATCCTAGAATTGTCGCCGCCAGCACCCAGTGTTTTGATGACTCACCTGGTCCCGAAGCGACCGCAGCGGGTGTGTCGACTTCTTTACAAGGCATTGGGCCACAATTCATAGATCACGCGCCAACGGGTAGGCGATCAAAACCCGCATGACCAAACTGTACAGCCATCGCCCCTCAGCCACAGCAGACGCCATTCTCTTCACGCTCTTCGCTCTCAATCGCGGACCGCGAAGACCCCCGGTCGCCTGGTCTCCAAGGGAAATGCTGCCTGCCGCAATCCTTTGCAACTGTAGCCCAGACTGCGTCAGGGCACTGAGGATCACCCGTGGGGACGGGATTCGCACCCGCTTTCGGGGTCGAGGTCGACTTTTGAACTCCTGGAATCTAATGTGTACCTATGGCTCGCACGAAGGAATTCGATCCGGACAAGGCGCTTAAGATTGCGGTCAATGTCTTCTGGCGTCTCGGATATGAACATACCTCCCTGGAAACACTCATGAGAGAGATGGGCATCTCCAAGCAAAGTCTCTATGACACATTTGGAGACAAGCGTTCGATCTACTTTCGGGCGATGAGCCGCTATCGCGACGATACAAATTCGTTTCTGCGAAGCCTCTTCGCGAAGGAGAGGTCGGTCAGGAAAGGATTCGCAAAGATCTTCCAAGCCATGATCCGCGAAAACAGAGCACAACATGAGCGGGGCTGTCTGCTGATGAACACCAACTTGAGCCGTGCTGTCGACGACGTCGAGATTAAGGAATTCCTGCGCGACAACCAGGAACAGGTCGAGGAGATCTTTGTCGCGGCGTTCGTGGATGCTCAAGCACGGGGCGAACTCGGAGCGGAAAAGGACCCTGTCGCTATGGCGAAGTTCTTCGTGGCGACTATCCAGGGTATGCGAGCTTTGGCCCGGCTGAACCATGATCGCAGAGAACTGGAAAGCATCTCCAGCATCGCCCTTGCATCGCTCGATTAGAGACTTTCACCGGAGTCAGAATCCTTTCAAAAACATTTCCCTTGCATACTGGACCGCACAGTCTAATATAGTTGAACCAGAAGAACTCCCGTTTGGCCCGGAACCGCAATTGGCCATTCTCTGCATGAGGATCCCATGATTCGACGCATTCTCGCTCTGTCCATCTTCGTTGCTTTAGGAATATCCAGTTATGCTCAACCATCACTCCCCTCGAGTTTTCAGGCCAGGACGATCCACAGTCCGGCAAATGCGGAGATCTTCGTGCGCTTCGGCGGCACCGGCCCCGTGGTTCTTCTTCTGCACGGATACGCGGAGAACAGCGATTCCTGGGCGCCGCTCGCAACAGATCTGATGAAGGACCATACTGTAATTGTTCCCGACCTGCGAGGGATCGGCCGCTCGTCGAAGCCGGCTGGCGGATACGACAAGAAGACCCAGGCCGTAGACATTCGCGCTGTCGTGACTGAACTAGGGTATGACAGGACCTTCGTGGTAGCGCACGACATCGGAAACATGGTGGCTTATGCGTATGCCGCGTCCTATCCAGATAAGGTTGAACGGCTGGTGGTGATGGATGCGCCGATCCCGGGGATCGAGCCGTGGAGCGAGATACTGCAGAATCCTGGCGTCTGGCACTTCAACTTTCATGGACCGGATGCAGAACGTTTGGTGCAGGGCCGCGAACGCATCTACTTCGATCGAATCTGGAACGACTTCACGGCCGATCCGGAAAAACCTGACGAAGCCACCAGAAATTTCTTCACAGCAACGTACGCACAGCCTGGCGGAATGAGAGCCGGGTTCGCGCAGTTTACCGCGTTCTCTCAGGATTCGAAGGATAATCAAGTCTTCGAACAGCAAAAGCTCGCGATGCCGGTGCTTGCCGTGGGCGGAGAGAAGTCCTTCGGTCCTCTCCAAGCCGTCATCATGCGTCACGTAGCAACCAATGTTCAGGAGGCGGTTGTTGCAGGCTCCGGGCATTGGCTCATGGAAGAGCGCCCCGTTGAGACAGTAGCGCTAATCCGCGGATTCCTTGATGCCTCGCCGGAGGAACGCCTTTCTCCGGCGGAATATGAGTTTCCGCAACACGGAAACCCGGGCACAGGAAGCTCCGGAGTTGCCGACATTCGTACGGTCGTTCTGAAGGGCGATCCGAAGCAGGCCGGGGTCTATACCATCATGCTTCGCGTTCCCGCGCACACACGGATTGCTGCACACTCTCATCGCGATGACCGTGTTGCAACGGTGATTTCCGGTACTTGGCGAATCGGATATGGCGATCACTTCGACGAAACGAAACTGAAAGCTCTTCCTCCAGGAAGCTTTTATACAGAACCGCCAGGCCAGACTCATTTTGCGGAAACGGGCGACGAGCCCGTTGTAGTGCAGATCACTGGGTTCGGCCCGTCCTCAACAGATTATGTCGATGCCGACCGTGATCCACGCAGTTCTCCAAAGACCGAATAGGCTTGCGACACAAAGCAGCGCTGTAGATCGCTCCGAGAGGTAATTGAAGTCCTTTCGGATTCCAGAAATAACTGCAGGAAGATAAGCAAGACAACTTCACCAGAGAATTGGTCCGCAAGTGACGAACACCTGCTCGCTCGGCGCTCCAGAGAAGGCGGCTCCCCACCGGTGCAAACCGCTCGCGTTCGGGCGCAGCAAGCTTTGACTGCAATTACTACTGACAAGGCCTGAGCTTACGAATCCAATCCGCCTGGCCGTAGAAACCGGCTACTCGGACGTTACTGAGCGGCAACTGATGGTTTGCCCACCACTCGCCCCGAACTCAGATTCTGGTGCAAAGAATTACACTTGACACTCCGCATCAGGTTGAGTGCATGCGATTTCAAGGAAACACCATGCATCCAGTTATTGAAGTCTCGGGAGTCCGCAAGACCTACGGTAAAACCGTCGCCGTCGAGGAGGCGTCGTTCGAGGTCAATCAGGGGGAGATCTTCGGACTGATCGGACCCAACGGCGCAGGAAAGACCACCACGATGGAATGCATCGAAGGGATTCGCAAGCCCGATCGCGGCACCATCGCAGTGCTTGGTCTTGATCCGTTTCGCCAGGCGTACAAGCTGCAGGACCGCATCGGAGTTCAGCTTCAGCAGGCGCAGTTGCAGAAGCGAATCAAAGTCTGGGAGGCAGTGGATCTGTGGGCGTCGCTCTACGGGAAGAAAGCCATCGATGGAACGCTATTGCTGGAACAGCTTGGCCTCACCGACAAGCGCGGCGCCTGGTTCATGAATCTCTCCGGAGGCCAGAAACAGAGACTGTTTATCGCTCTGGCGTTGATCAACGATCCGGAAGTCGTGTTTCTGGACGAGCTGACCACCGGCCTCGATCCGCAGGCGCGGCATGCAATCTGGGATCTGGTGCGCAGCATCCGCGAGCGAGGCAAGACAGTGTTTCTAACGACTCATCTGATGGAAGAGGCCGAGCGTCTGTGCGACCGGGTAGCCATCATGGAGCACGGACGGATCATCGACATCGACACGCCCGACGGCATCGTCCGTCGGCACTGCCCCGAGCGCACCGTCGTTCTCGTTGCGGACAGCCCGAGTCCGCCGGCGACCACTTTGAAAAGATTCCGCAAGTAGAGTCGGTAACCTGCGACAACCTGCGGTTCACCATTCGCGGGCGAGGAGACGACCTAGTCACCGAGGTGATTCACTGCCTGTCGGAGAATCGCATTCGGGTCACCGATTTCCGCACCATTCTTCCCAACCTTGAGGACGTCTTTCTCAAGCTCACTGGCCGCTCCATTCGCGAATAGGACCGACAATATGCTGCGTGGACTCTGGAAATTGACGTGGATCGAGCTCAAGAGTCTTCATGCGCGAACCGCTGGGCGCATTCGGCACCATCGGTGTGCCCGTCTTGATCTTCATTGTCCTGGGCCATGTGGCGAATCTCCGCTTCGGGGCACCCTCACCGGTTACCAGCAGTCTGCCCGCCTTCCACTGTTCCTGTTCTCGTGGCCCTCTTGATCGCGATCAGCGCGGTGCTTTCACTGGTCACCATCATCTCCATCTATCGCGAGGGCGGAATCCTCAAGCGGCTTCGCGCCACGCCCCTGCGCCCGCAGACCATCCTTAGCGCCCACGTTCTCGTCAAGCTCCTGCTCACCGCAGCAACACTGGCCTTGATGTTCCTCGCGGGAAAACGCTACTTCCCACCAGGAGCACATGTGCCGTGGTTCTCATTCACCATCGCTCTGCTCATCAGTACCTGGAGCATTCTGTCGGTCGGCTTTGTCATCGCCAGCATCGTTCCCACCGCGCGCTTTGCGCAACCGGTTGGCGCGGTCATTCTCTACCCCATGATCGCTTGCAGCGGACTCTTCGTGCCAATTTCCCATTTGCCGCCGGTGCTGCGCTCTTTGGCGGGAGCACTGCCGCTCACCTACGCCGTGCGCCTGCTCCAGGGCATCTGGATCGGTGACGGATGGCTGGCTCACCTCGGCGACGTAGCAGCGCTTGATGGTGCTGTCTCTTCTTTTCACAGCGATCTCAGCAAAGATATTTCGCTGGGAATAAAAAGGCCTGCGGGCGGGCAGATCATGCTCAGGCCGTGAACTGAACCACCATCTCTTCGGCGGCAATAATCCTTAAGAGGTGAACGAAACCGCAATGGTCCTATAACAGACGCCAGAGCTACTGCCAACTCGTACCTTACCGCAAGGTAATGGACGGTTAGACCACGATCGGCCCGAAAGACCCGACAACGTCAGGTCAGCGTCGGCCGGGCTGGGCGCATTCAAGGAGACAGGGCCGCGTCTAGAGATTTGACCCCACCCCATCTAAATCGTTTTTGCTTGACCTAGTTTCCTTAGAGGCCCTCTCTAGCGAAACTGCCAGTTGCGCCCGACGCACCGCTCGGATTAAGTTTTGCGTAAACGCGGCTTCTCCCTCCACATACACGTCCCGCTGTACTTACTCCCCCCGACTCCCTCTCCCAGAACTGAATCCCTCTGCAAACCTACTCCGAAGCCGCTTGTCTGCTAGACCCGCGCCCCTGCTTAATCGATTTGTCTTGACCCGACGCGGTTTGAAACGGTAGGTTGTTCGCAACTGGATAAACCAACCCAGGACACAACATGCGGGCCTGACTCTTCGGGGGAGGGTGTCAGGCCCATGTGTGCCCCTTCTACAATCCTTTCAGGTATGTTTTCCTCAGCCCAACCCACGCATCCAACGCTGTGACCAGGAATCGATATCAACCATGATTGAATCTCTGAGTCCCGCTGACATGACGGGCGACCTCCGTTACGCTCTTGCAGTTCTTGACGAGTACCAGCATCTGGGGCTTGACGCGGAGCACGCGGAAAAGCTTCGCAACATCCTGATTCGCCGTATCGGAGAGACGAACGAGTCAGATTCGTGCTGTCCCGCCCAACCGATCCTCTGGCCAAATCGAGTGAAATAAATCACACTTTGCGCATGACCAAGGTCTCATTGCCCTGATGCACTTCTGTAATGACCGAAGTAATCTATCGGGCTAACCGCGCCCGTGACATGCTTGGCCACACATAGCATTTCTGGGCCACTGCAAGTGTTAGGGCCACAAGCGCCTGCCGTTCAGGAAGAGCGGCGGGCGTTATTCTTTGGCCCGGGAGGCGAGGAGTCAACTTCCCTCTTGCTCCTCTCGAGTCCCTCTTTAGAGGCTTCATGCTCCCCGAGATGAGCTCGGCTGGTCGATATGGCAGATAGTCCCCACACAAGCGGAATCGCTCCAGATGATTCAGACGCTTAAGTTATGAGGAGTTTGGAGGCGCGGGCCGGGATCGAACCGGCGCATAAAGGTTTTGCAGACCTCTCCCTTACCACTTGGGTACCGCGCCTTTGGCAGGGCTGTCTTTACGATGCGCTCCGATCGCCGTAGCCAACCCGGCTGGAACCGGAGGGCGATTGGAGCGGGAGACGAGATTTGAACTCGCGACCCTCGCCTTGGCAAGGCGATGCTCTACCACTGAGCTACTCCCGCTTACTGCAAATTTGAGTATACCGGGCGGTCCAAAACGGGTCAAACGGCAGCAGTTCCGCCAAATCCGGGTGTCGGCACCGGCACTCCCGGTTCATCGATATAACCCTTGCCGTTCTCAACCTTAATGATCTCGCCATCGCGCATGTGCAGGATGCGGCCGGCGATAGCGGCGGCCTCGGGATTGTGGGTAATCATGAGGGTGGTCTGGCCCAGTTCGCGATTGGAGCGAGCAAGCATCTTCAGCACGGCATCGGAGTTCTTGGTATCGAGGTTGCCGGTGGGCTCGTCAGCGAGGACGATGGCCGGGCGCGTGATGAGGGCGCGCGCGATGGCAACCCGTTGCTGTTCGCCGCCGCTCAGCTCCGAGGGGCGGTGCTCCAACCGTCCGCGGATCGACAGCAGGTCGGTGAGATGTTCGAGGTAGTTGCGATCCATCGGCTCCTTGCGGCCGCTGACGGTATAGGCGATCTCGATGTTCCCCATCGCCGAGAGGGTGGGGAGGAGATTGAATTTCTGGAAGACGAAACCGATGCGATTTCTTCGCAGGCGAGTGCGGTCTGCGTCGCTGAGGCTGGCAAAGTCAACACCGTCAATGACGACCTTGCCTTCGCTGGCGCTGGTAAGCCCACCGAGCAGATAAAAGAGGGTGGACTTGCCTGAGCCGGAAGGTCCGACGATGGCGACGAACTCGCCGCGTTTGACTTCGAAAGAGACGGATCGGACAGCCGCAACCGTGATACGGCCCGCGGCATAGACTTTGCTCAGATTTTCAGCCGCGATGATGGGCTGCGACGCTTCTGCCTGCACAGCATTCATTGTAAATGTCAGAGCCATCTGGTGGTTGGAGGAGGTTAAACCAGCGCGTTTTGCGCGGCGTAATGCATCAGTTCGACCTGGAAGCCCATGGGCGAGCGAAACCCCAGGTATCCATCGGGCCGCAATACGAAGAATTTTCCATCATCCCCGAGGAGTTTACGGCCGTCGTGGTCGAGGTTTGCGGTTGCGAGGGGAACTACGTCGGTGCCTGGCAGGGCGGCGCGCATGGTTTGAATATCGGCGTTGTCGAGGTTAAGCGCGAAGATGCGATGTTGCGGGGATGTCCAGGCGCTTAATAATGTCGAACGGCCCGAGCCATTCTGAATGGGAAGATCGGGCAGGCGGTCGCCGGCGCGCAGATGGCCGTCGCCGCCGTAGTCGGCGACGATAGAGGATCCGCGATACTGGATGGCCGTCTCAGAGATGAATCCGAGAGCGGCGTGCTGAACGGGCGGCAGGATCGAGACGATCGGCGCAAGCGTATCACGCAGCCATTCGAGCAAAGGGTTGGAGACGGTGGCGATTCTCAACCCTCGTTCGGTGAAGCGGAGGAGGGCCTTTCCGACTTCGCCACGCTCTTCTTCGTAGCTGTTGAGCAAGGCATCGCTTGCGCCGCGGGCAACAGCCGCCAGTTTCCACGAGAGGTTGGCGACATCCTGAATTCCGGTGTTCATGCCCTGGCCCCCGACCGGCGAATGAATATGCGACGCGTCGCCGGCGAGGAAGACGTTCCCGATGCGGTAATGTTTGGCCTGGCGATCGTTGACGCGAAATGGCGTCATCCAATCCGCTGACTTGATGTTTACGCGAACGCCGACGCGATCGACGGCGCGCTGAAAGTCTTCGACGGTGAGTTCGCGATTCTCAAAGCCGTCCTGCTGTTCGTGCAGCGCCACGATTACGCGGACAATTCTGTCTGAGAGTCTGCCCATGAAGACCAGGTCGCCGCGACGTACGTGGATCGATAACTCTTCGCCAACCGCATCGGGGCCCTCAAGTTCGCAATCGCCGAGGAAGAAGGACAATCCAACACCGCCACCCTCGAATGAAACTCCTGTCATCTCGCGAACTCTACTGTGGGCGCCATCGCAGCCGATGACCCAGCGTGGCGCGATCTGCTCTGAGCTTCCGTCGGGATGACGCAGGGTCGCCTGCAACTCGGGGTCCTGGCTCAAGGCAAGAAGTTCTACGCTCCGCTCGGTTTTGACCCCGAGGGACTCCATGTGAGCGTTCAACAGCTTTTCAGTCTCCGATTGAGGGATGAGAAGCGCGTAGGAATAGCGGCTCTCTACACCGTCGAGGATGAAGTGAACGATCTGTTTCCCTTCGCTGTAAAACTTCGCGCCATGCAATTTCCGGCCACGGGCGACGGCTTCGTTTGCCAGACCGTATCGCTGGAATTGTTCGAGCGTGCGTGCCTGTACGACCAATGCCTGCGAGTAACGAGCCAGATGATCGGATTTGTCGATGATGCGCACATCCATTCCTGCGCGCTTGAGCTCGATCGCCGCGGACATTCCCGTGGGTCCGGCGCCGACGACAAGAACCTGCGGATCAGCCATGTTGATCACTCTCCCTAAGGATAAGGATCTCTCTAATGTAGGATGCGGCAGCGCGGAGAGGGGGTCGGATACCCCGGCTGGTTGCCCCCGGAATCTGAGGCAAATGCACTAAAATTGAAGGTGTAATAACCCAAAGAGCAGGTTCCCATGACAACGAAAGCCAATCTCGTGACATCGATTGAAGCGGCTGCGACAAAAGCCGGACTGAAACTCATTTCGGCCGCAGAGGCCTCCGACCTTAATGGCCAGCCTACGCAGCTCTTTCAGGTTGGACTGCCCGGGGCGGATGATCGCCGTCTAAAACTCGAGCTGACCGAGGCATTCGACTTCAGCAAACCGGACCTGTTGCCCGAGATGACCGCGCACCTTACGGCGGCGGCCAAACGCCTGCGCAATCCGCGACCGGAATGCTATGTGACGCTGGGCGGCCTGCCGCTGGCTTACGGGAAATTTCAGTGGCCGTTTCATCGCTCGACTTCGGGCGCCGACACGTACATCGTGCATGGAGAGATCAGCATCGCGGACGGCGGATCGCACAACCTGCACGCCAAGGTTGCCGCGTCGGTCACGGTGACGTTTGCGGAGATCGTTCCGGCGATGGAGCAGCCTTACGCCGAGTCGTTTGTCTACAACGCGATCCGGAAGACGGTCGACTTTGGGCAGCTTGAGTTTCTCAAGTCGGGCAACCGGCAGCCTGTTCCGGTAACGACTCGCTTTTACAGCCGCTGGCAGAAGAAATTTCTCTTTACCGAAACGGATGATGCGGAGCGCTTGAGGTTCCTGCTCCTGAAGGTTTACTGGCTTTCAGGAGTGGTTGGCGACGGCAAGCCCGTGTGGATCGCCGATCCTCAGGATGCACAGTATCTGAACACCACCGAGGCGGACCTGGTTCGGATGGCCGGGCACGAGGCCGGCGAGGGATTGCTGACGCTGGAAGGCGAGTACGCGGCGGCAACGCCGCAACTGATGGAGCGTGCCGCAGAGTATGAGGCTCTGCGCGACGCTGCCCTCAACTTCACGAAGCCGCAGTTCAACGAAGAGATGCGCGCCGGGCACGCGAATATGTAGGAGCAGGGAGTGTAGAGGCAGGGAATAGGGAATAGGGAATAACAAGCCCTCTTTAGACGATTCCTGCCTGCAACGCTCGGACTATTAGTTTTGTTTTGATTGAAAACGCAGTTCCCAGGATGAATGCACGGTTTGCCGGACCGAGCTTGTTACTCTCTATTCCCTATTCCCCTGCCTCTACAGAGCGTTGCCGCAGCCGGAGCAGAACTTCGCTCCTGCCGGGTTTGTTCTCTGGCAGCGGCTGCATGCGATCAGCGTTCCCGGCCCGGCAACCTCATTGAATGGCGTGTAGGGTGGAGCGATCGAGGATCCCGAGACGGGCGCCGAAGTAGCGGAAGCCGGTGGAACATTCACGTTCACATTTATGGGCTGACCGTATCCGGGCATGGAAATTCCCAGAGCTGCGGCGATGCCTGCCGCCTGGATCGCATTGAATTCCCTGACGCGTCCAGGCATGAAGAAGCACTCGATAAAGCCCAACACCCAGGGAAACGGCGTCCAGCAGAAACAGGCATACAGAACGCCCAGTCCGGTCCGCCGGAGATAGAAGTGATGGATTCCGAATCCGCCCAGGAAAAGGGCCAGCAGAATACCCACCACCTCGTCGCGCCTCACCTGCTCATACTGCTGGAAGAAGACGGCTTGCGCATTGACATAAGGCATGGTGGCCATGGCGGTTTCTCCTGCGTTCTTTGCATTAGAGCATACGCATCCGATGGCCGCGGGGTTCCACGCGCCCGGCGGATGAGGCTGCTGCTCAATCTTCGGGCAGCGGCTCGCCATGTCGTGGCCGGAAGGCGCCGGTTTGCAATTGCTTTAGCATCATAGGCAGGATGACACTTCGTACTGCGTCGAACTCGGGCACTTTCATGATCGGCGGCGATCTTCCCGTCCACCGGCTGGGCTATGGAACGATGCGCCTGGTGGGTGAAGGCGCGTGGGGAGAGCCGGGAGATGCCGGGGAGGCCCGCCGCGTCCTGCGCCGCGCGGTCGATCTCGGCGTGACGCTGATCGACACCGCGGATGCCTATGGTCCGGAGATCGCCGAGCGGCTTATCTGCGAAGCCCTTCATCCGTATCCGGCAGAACTGGTGATTGCCACCAAGGGCGGCATCACGCGGCAGGGACCCGCCAAAACCGAATACGTCGGGCGAGCGGGTTACCTGATCCAGTGCGTGGAGATGAGTCTCCGCCGCCTGAAGCTGGAGCGTATCGATCTCTATCAACTGCACCGCATCGATCCGCGCACTCCGCTGGAAGAGTCGCTCGGGGCGCTGCGCCAGATGCAGGAGCAGGGTAAGATCCGGCATATCGGCCTGAGTGAGGTCACGCCGGAGCAAATCGAAGAGGCCCAGCGGATTGTGCCGATTGTCAGCACGCAGAACCGCTACTCGCTGGCAGACCGCAGGCACGAGAAGACGCTCGAGTGGTGCAGCGAACACGGAGTTGCGTTTCTGCCGTGGTATCCCATGGCCGCGGGCAAACTGCTTAAAGCCGAACATCCGCTATGGCAAAATCTCGCTCAACTGGCGAAGAGCCATGATGCGACGACCGCGCAGATCTCACTGGCGTGGCTGCTGCACCGATCGCCAGTCATGCTGCCGATTCCCGGTACGTCGCAGGTGGCGCATCTCGAAGAAAATGTTGCCGCGGCCTCTCTCGAGATTGGACCCGACGAATGGGCGATGCTTGAAGCGAACTCCAGGTAAGTCTGATGCCAGGTTTTGACTCGCGCTCTCGTCTCGTGTCCGATATCTGGACATAACTTGCGATTCGGTACTTATGTCTTCGGAGGACCTATGGCCGCGAGTCTACGGACCTGTGGCAGGAAGTATGATGGGCGAGGTTGGCTATCCTTGTAACAAACAGGTTAAAGGGCAAGCCCGTCGCTGTAGCCGGCGTTAACCGAGAGGAAAGGAAAGAACATGCGTGCAGCAATATCGCTATTGACTGCATTGCTCCTCGTAAGTTCTCAGGGTCTCGCGCAGCAGCATACCCAGGGACACTGGCAGCCGCAGACGCCGCCTCCCGCGCGAGGACCTGCTCCGTATCGCGGTACGGCGAAAGCGGCGCCCACACCGAAGAACGATGCAGCAGGCCAGCAGCAGAATCTGCGTAATTACAGCGACAAGCCGGGGCACCCGAATGCGCCTCACGTCGATGCGGTCAACCGATGGGTCGGGCACGACACCGGACGCAATGACGCAAACTACCATTTGAATCACCCATGGGAACACGGGCGATTTCCGGGAGGTTTTGGGCCTTCGCATCGCTGGCAGTTGTCGGGCGGCGGTCTGAACCGTTTCTGGTTCAATGGATGGTACTGGAGCGTAGCGCCGGCCGATTTTGGCTTTTGCGCGCCGTGGAATTGGGATGTTGACGAGGTCATCGTCTATGAGGATCCGGATCACATCGGATGGTACTTGATTTACAACGTGCGACTTGGCACCTTCATCCACGTGATGTTCATGGGACCTACATAACTGAAGCTGACACGGTGACGAAGGAGGCAAGCCATTGGCTTGCCTTTTTCTTTGCGGTCCTCTGAACGCGAGGTACGATCGCGAGGATGTGATCCAACTTACGACTGCGGAATAAAAAATCAATCCGGGCAAATCCGAAAAGTCCGACTAAGTGGAGGTTGCATGGATGTAAATGCGCCACTGCGCGAGCAAGGAAGAGCAGTAAGATGATTTATCCTGAATGCTATGTCGATTGAATCGATCCTTGCCGAAATTGACGCAGAGATTTCCAGACTTACACAAGTCCGTTCTCTGCTCGCGGGTTCACGATCCACCAGTTCATCGGTAGCCTCCAGCAAAGCGAAAGGGCCATCGAAGAGGAGAAAGAGGCGCGTACTGAGTGCGGAAGCTCGCAAACGTATCGCCGACGCGCAGCGAAAGCGGTGGGCAGCGCAGAAGGCCAAATCGAAGAAAGACTGAATGCGGGAACGTTCGCGCATTCAGGATTCAACGTAATCGCAGAAGCACCGCTTACCAGGTTTCAATCGCAAGGATATTGGGCGGCCCTGAGTGGCCCTCGATGACCTGCGTTTCGATCACGGCTTCCATATTCATCTTTTCCCAATTGGCTGGGGCTTTGGCCAGCAGGGTATCGAGGTAAACGGAGTTGTAGAGGATCTCCCCTGCGGCTTCGGTTCCCTCTTCGGAGATTCCGGCGGCGATGATTACGGGCTGCCCGGTGGTGTTGTCGTGGATGCGCGCGACGATGGCGTAATCGCGCGACAGTTTCTGATAGGGAAGATCCCATGCCGTTGACCAGGTGGTCTTCTCTCCGCTCTTGCGATCGACGAGGAGCGCTTCGCCGTCTCTCGATTCGAATCCGAATCGCAGTTTCTGGGTGACACGCAGCGTCCAGATGTTATCGAACGCCCCGATAAGGACGATCGGGCCCTCGCGCAACTGTGCGAAAGTCGCCTCGGAGGCCGGAACTACGCGGAATGCCTTGTGGCGGGATTCCAGAGCCGCCGCTGCGCGGGTCAGCGTGACGACATCGGCGAGGGCGAGGTTCCCGGAGAGATGGAGCCTTACATAGAGCTTTTGAGGTTCTGACGGAGCGCTGACAGGAGCCTCGAACGAGTTGATCGAGTCCATGTCGATGTTCTTTGCCGGCTCGCCGAGGCAGAAGGTGGTCGTACCGGGGCTGGAGAGGAACGGCTCCCAGAATCGTTCCATGTTGGAAGGGGGTTCCGGCGGCGCAGTCGGCCGGATCCGCATGCCGGCGAAGACGCCCGCAACACATCCGATCACTACGAGTCCGCTGACCAGCAGCCAGTGCAATTTTGAGAACCCGCGCGGAGCAGGGGCGGGGAGAGGTAACGCGACGGCAGGTTCCGGTGGAAAGGAGTTGCTGGTGATCGCAAGGGATTCGAGGACATCGGGAGGCGGCTCGCTAATCGTTTCGCACCTGCGGAAGACCGGAACGTAAGAGCCGACAGGCAGCTCGATGACCAGTTCCCCCGTGTGAGCCGAATCGTAGTAGTAGAGGCCCAGGCGTTTACGCACCTCGCCCGCAGTGATTCGCACGACAGGATCGGCGTTTGCGTCGTAGGTGGGAGCCCGGCCAAAGACCTCGATGCCGATGCTGCGCTCTTTCAGTTCGGCGGTGTTACCGAGAAGAGTCTGCTCGACGGTGTAAGCGAGCAAGGCGGGGTAGCGTTTGCTGTTGGCAAACAGGGGATGAGCAAGAAGTCTCTGGAGCTGTTCGCGCACGGCGCCGGGTTCGGCGGCGGAGATAGACTGCTCGATCTCCTGCATGGATTTCGGCGCCAACGGCATCTGTGCTCCTCAAACCCGAAGGGGGCAACGACTCATCGGAGTTGCGCAAACACTGCCAGTCGGACAGACCGTTCACAGCCGCTACATCGACGAGCCGAAAATCAAACGTGACAAAGCTGGAAATTGATGCCGCGTTTCGCTTCCCGCACACGGTTATCTATGTGGAAAAGGAGACGTATAGATATCTGGATTCCCAGCACTGCGTATAATACGTCCCTGTATTTCACTTGTCCAGAGGTCATTAAAAAGCTCTTTTTCTTCCCTTTAGGCGTAATGGGAGCCGCCCGGTACCCGATGGAACGTATCAACGATCTTCAATTTTGCATACATTGGGAGTCGGTCCAGGAGATGTGCCGAAAGTGTGTCACACGCGGCGCGTTTTCTTGTGATTGCGGCTCCTCGCCCCTCCGGTTACCAGACCTGGACTTATCCAGGCAGGAATAATCGGGGGGCGCTTTTTGTTTAAGGCTCCAGACGAGTTGCGCACATTGCTTCGCGGGAAGATGCAGAGATCTCTGTGCGCTTCAGGCCCCTCCGTCCGGTCCAGGCCCTCCCCAATACGGATAACGGTCAACGCTGCGGAAAAAGCAGGCAGCGAAACCACGCCCAAATGCAATATGCTTTGTGGTCCCGTGGGAGGGACTTATCGACCCATGCGAAATCCTTTGCTGTCTGGAAAGCTCTTGACGTTGGCTGTCCTTTTCGTCCTTGTTTTGAACCTGCCGGCACAATCACCCATTTCGGCCTCAGAGGCACATCGTCGCGCGGAGGAGCTGCTCAAGCAGATGACCGTGGACGAGAAGATCGGACAGATGAACCAGGCCGCCGGCATCGTGATGCCGATGCTGGGGAGCCAGAAGCCCGACGATCTCATCGCCCAGGGCAAGGTCGGCTCGGTGCTCTGGCTGATTGACGTAAAGGAGATCAACCGCCTGCAGCACATCGCGATGGAGAAATCCCGTCTTCACATTCCGATCCTGTTTGCCTTCGACGTAATCCACGGCTATCGCACCGCTTTTCCGATCCCGCTGGGAATGGCGGCATCGTGGGATCCGGGAGTGGAGGAAGCCGCGCAGCGCTATGCCGGCCAGGACGCCCGTGCCGCAGGAATCCTGTGGACATTCACACCAATGGTTGACATTGCGCGGGATTCCCGCTGGGGACGGATCGTTGAGGGTGCGGGTGAGGATCCTTATCTCGGCGCGGCGATGGCGCGGGCGCAGGTTCGCGGGTTTCAGGGAGACTCCGTGGGGCCGAACAGCATACTTGCCTGCGTGAAGCACTTTGCGGGTTACGGAGCGGCTGATGGGGGACGTGACTACGACTCGTCGTATATTCCGGAAGAGTTGCTGCGCAACGTTTATCTGGTTCCCTTCCATGCGGCAGCAGAGGCGGGCGCTGGCAGCTTTATGAGCGCGTACATGGATCTGAACGATGTTCCGGCGTCGGGAAATCGCTGGCTGCTGACGGACGTTCTTCGCAAGGAGTGGGGTTACAAGGGGTTCGTGGTGTCGGATGCCTTTGCGGTTGCGAGCCTCCAGACGCATGGCTATGCGAAGGATCCGGAAGATGCGGCCTATAAGGCGGTGAGCGCCGGGCTCGACATGGATATGGCCAGCGGCACTTACGTCAAGAATCTTGCGAAGCTGGTGGCAGACGGCAAGGTCAAGCAGGAACAGCTTGACGCTTCGGTTCTTCCGATTCTTGAAGCCAAGTACCGCCTGGGCCTCTTCCAGAATCCCTATGTCGATGAATCGAAGGTGGAGACGACTCTGAATCGGCCTGAAGGAAGAGATCTGGAACGCAAGGTTGCGGCACGCTCCATGGTGCTGTTGAGGAACGAAAACCGGACGCTGCCGCTGAGCAAGAGCGTCAAGAAGATTGCGGTCATCGGTCCCCTTGCCGACTCAACCCGCGACATCGAGGGGGGATGGACGGTGGAGGGTCTTTTCGGGGGCGCCGGGAAGAGTCATCCTGTGACGGTGCTGGCAGGTTTAAAGAACAAGCTGGGCCAGGGGGTTGAGATCAATTATGTTGCAGGTCCGGCCCCGGCGCGCGTATTCCCGGGATTTTTTGAGATGCTGACGGGAGCCAAGCCAGTTCCTCCTCCAACCGAAGCCGAGACCGCAGAAGTTGTTGCGAAGGTGAAAGCTGCGGCAGCGGGGGCTGACGTGGTTATCGCGGTGGTGGGCGAAGTAGCGAATATGAGCAGCGAAGCGGCATCGCGCGCTTCGATGGAACTGCCCGGTATTCAAGAGCAAATGCTGGAAGCCGCGGCATCGGCCGGCAAGCCGGTTGTGCTGGTGCTCGAGAACGGGCGTCCGCTCGACATTCGCTGGGCTGCGCAGCATGTTCCGGCAATCCTTGAATCGTGGTATTCCGGCAGCGAAGGCGGCAACGCGGTGGCCGATGTTCTCTTTGGCGATGTGAATCCTGGCGGAAAGCTTCCGATCAGCTGGGCGCGGGCCGCGGGCGAAGAGCCGCTCTACTACAGTCACAATCTCACCCATGAACCGGAAGACCGCCCCAACTTCACGTCGCGCTACTGGGACATCGGCAGCAAGCCTCTCTATCCATTCGGGTACGGGCTTAGCTACACGACCTTCAAGTTTGCCAATCTGAAGTTGAGCAAAGCCAGCATCAAGGCCGGAGAGGCTACCGAAGTTCAGGTTGACGTGACGAACACGGGCAGCGTGGCAGGAGATGCGGTTGGCCAGGTTTACATTCACCAGCGCTGGGGCTCAGCCTCCAGGCCGGTCCGCCAATTGAAAGGGTTCAAGCGTGTGGCGCTCAAGCCGGGCGAGACGCAGACCCTTACGTTTACTCTCGGCAAGGACGAGCTGGAGTTCTGGAGCCCGCAGACGAAGGCGTGGGTGGTAGAACCAAGCTCGTTCGACGTCTGGGCCGGCGAAGACTCGACGGCCAGCCTGCACTCGGAGCTGACGGTAGCCGAGTAGCCCGGCGGCAGCTCAAAAAAACAATGAAGGCCAGGGATGGGTTCCTGGCCTTCATTATTTCTGCAGTATCTTTTCGCGCTTCTAGACCGACGCCTCTAGACCGATAAGAGGCGACCGAAGAAGGCCCGGTAGCGGCGCAGTGCAAGGCGCAACTCTTCGGTGGAGACGCTGTCACCGCGGTCCCACTGCCCTTCAAGACGCGAGCGCTCGGCGGCAAACATCTCAGCGAGCCTCTTCATTGCGCCAGCCACGAGCTGGTCTGCCCGCTCGACCGCCTGGCGGGGTTCGTCCACAAAGCCCACCTGAACGGAATCCCACTGTCCGCGAAGGCTGTTCGCCTCGTCGGAAGAAAACAGCGCGGTGTGTTCGTCGGAGTCATCGGTCCGGTTGGAATTGGCCACTGTGGCGTCTTTTCGATCGCCTCTCAACGCTTTCGCTCGTCTTCGCGGTCTTCTGTATATTCCTGCTGTTCAACTTCATCGGCATGGGCCAGGGTTGCTGTCGAAATGCCGGTGGTGGCGATGGGTTCTTCTCTTCTAAATTCTGGCATAAAGAAACTCCTCCTGCTGTATGGCCGCCGGCTCACGCACATTAATTTCAAAGCGGATAGATGGCCGCCGCTCGCTGCGCAAGAAACGGTTGTCAGCTGGTTCAGATGAGTCCCGGATGTAAAGGTTGCCCTTCATCGCGCCTTTCAGACGCCACCATTTCGCAACGAGCTGACGGGTGGTGTTTTGCCGATTCGAAGATGCGGTTCCAAACCGAAGAGCCAGTCCCGGCTCATACCTTGGACCCGTGTCCTTGGTAACCGCCTCTGTGCGATAAATCACTCGGTTTTGCTAAAACCTGGAAGACGATGAAAGTAACTCAAGGATTGATCCATGAAGACCCTGTTTCGCTTGTTCCTTGGTTGCCTGGTCGTGTCATCAGTTGTGAGCTGCGACGCCCAGGACATCCGTTCGCGGATGGAAGAGATGAAAACCGCCTACACCGCTTCGGGCAGCATCGTGATGCTGGATGGGCAGACGCTCGTGATCGAACCGAATATGCCGGGACCTGTGTGCGCGCTGCCGCGGCAGGAAGACGGAAAGATCACCTGGTACCGATACGCGTTTCCGCTGGCCTCGATCACGGTGCCCCTATCGTCGATCGACGAGACCACCGTAAGCGAAGATCGCGTATTCACGAAACCGGATGCAACTCAGTCCTACAAGCCCGGTGATCAAGGCGACACAACGATGATTGTGGTCGTCGGCATGCCCGGCAAGAAGTTTCCTGCGCTGATCTACGATCGCGAAAAGCTCCAGCACCTGGGACCCGGCCCGCACAGCAGTTCGGATTATGGCCAGGTGCGGGACCAGGTGGAGGCCTTTGGACTTACGTTCGCCGACACCGCTGCGGCGCACGAATTCGTATCGGCCCTGAGAAACGCAGTCATCCTCGCCAAGACACAGGCAATGGCGCGCTAACCTCGGATCTACGCGCGAGGGGTCTATGGAAGTTCGCGCACCCAGATATTTCTGAAGCTCATGGGCTCGCTCTTATCGCCGTGCGCCTGCAGTTTGATCGGAGCCGTGTCGTACTTCTTGTAGAAGGGCTTGCCGATATAAAGCGTCTGACCCTTTCAACTCGAAGTGATTCTGCACGAGGATGCCGTTGAGGAATACGGTGACATAGGCCGGCGTTTTTACCGAGCCGTCCTCGTTGAAGGTCGGCGCAGTCCAAGCGACGTCGTAGGCCTGCCACTCGCCGGGCTTGCGGCTGGCATTCGCGAGCGGAATGCTCTGCTTGTAGATGCTTCCCACCATGCCGTTGACGTAAGTTGAATTGTTGTATCCGTCGAGCACCTGCAGTTCGTAGCCGTCGTCTCCGGGTCCAGTGGAAGCGAGGAAGACGCCGCTGTTTCCGCGGCCCTGCCCCGTTCCCGTGATGCTGGCGGGAATCCGGTATTCGAGATGCAACTGGTAGTCCTTGAAGCGCTGCTTTGTCTCAATGTTTCCGCCGGCCTTGTTCACCGTCATCACGCCATCGTGGACATCCCATGAGGCGGGCGCCTGATTCTTGACGTCGACCCACTGGTCAACATTCTTTCCATCGAAGAGAACGATGGCGTCAGAAGGCGGCGCATTGCACTCGGCTGCAGGCGTGACGACCTTCGGCACCGGCTGCCAGATCTCGGTTTCTTCAGGCTTGGGTTTGGCTGCGGAGGACTGCTGCGCGTTTGAGGGAAGAGCCAATAGAAGAAAAGATGCACAGAAGAAGAGCTTCGACAATCGAGTCAGCATATCGTCGGGAGTATACACTACGGAATCTTTGTTCCTTCCTCAGCACTCCATCCGAAAGCCCTCATGGATGACGCACATGCTCAGGAGAGGCATCAGGACTCAGTCATAGGCGGTTTTCTCTCCCGCATCCATGGTGTGAATGCGATCGAGCATCTTCACAATTTCCTGCTGGTCGAAGTATGGAATGGAGGCCATCACCTTGCCGCGCAGAAGGTCCTGCACGTAGAGGTTGAATGTCTGGTCAGGATGGAGCGTGGCGGGCGGGCTGAGGAAGGGATGTTTCTGACGCCGGTACACCGTATCGGTGATCACGTCTTTGACGGCTTCGCGCAGGACGTACTTCTCCGTCATCCCGCGGATCTTCTGATTCACGGGCATGCGGCAGATGCACTCGACGACGCGATGATCGAGAAACGGAATTCGTCCTTCGATAGAGTGACCCATTTCCATGCGATCGCCGAGGATGGTCAGAATGTAGTTGGCGAGCACGGATTTGCCCCAGAGATACAGGGACTGGTTCAAAGCATCACGCCCCTTCAGTTGTCCGGGCACATCGATATCTGAGAGCAATTGCAGATAACTCTCGCGATGCTGGAATTGGCATCGGAAATCCTGTGAGAGCAGAGGGCGCGCCTTGACGGCTCGCGATGAGAAAGCTTCAAACCACGATGGAACATAGCCGAGAACCCGTCGAACGGCATCAAGGTTTCCAACGTCGCCATCAGGCAGGAGCATTCCGCGCGAGACCTTGTTGTTTTCGTCGAGCCAGGCGAGCAGTTGCTCGATTTCGGCGGGCTCCTGTCCTTCGCGGTTATAGAGAAGCATGTCGCGGCGGAAGTGAGCATAACCGCCGAGAATTTCGTCGGAGCCTTCGCCGGTGATGACAACCTTGTAGCCGGCGTCGCGCACGGCCTTGCTGAGCAGGAACTTCGCCACGCCATGCGCGTTCACGCAAAATAGTTCGGTTTGCAGCACGGCCCTGGCAAAGTTGTGGGCGAGATCCTCCTGGTTGATGGGGATGGTGTGGAACTCGGCTCCCGCCAGCGCGGCCATCTCCCGCGCGATCGGGCCCTCGTCGTAGGCCACGTCCTCGAAGGTGAGCGTGAAGGCACGGATGGGCTCCGGATGATGGCGGGCCGCGAGTCCAAGCACGGAGCAGGAGTCGAGGCCGCCGCTCAGATACACGCCTACGGGCACGTCGGCGCGCAGCCGGATGCGCACCGCTTCTTCCAGTTCATGACGGAACTCGGCGGCATAATCGGCATCGCTCTTCTTTGCCGCGACATCGCTCGCCTGCGGATAGTTGAAGTCCCAGTAACGGGTGATCTGAACGTGTTGCCTGGTCACGATCAGGTAATGGCCCGGCGGCAGTTGATGGACGCCGCTGTAGAGCGTGCGCATCTGGTGGCCGCCGAACGTGAAGGAATGGTAGACACTCTCCGCATCCCAGCGCGCCGGCACGCCTGCTGCAAACAGCGCCTTCACCTCGGAAGCTATGTAGAGAGCGTCGTCGTGCCATGCGTAGAAGAGCGGCTTGATGCCAAACCGGTCGCGGGCGGCGAAGAGAGTTTGCTCTTTCTCATCCCAGATTACAAATGCAAATTCTCCGCGAAGCCGGTGCAGGCATTGCACGCCGATTTCCTCGTAAAGGTGCAGAGCAATTTCGCTGTCGGATCGCGTGCGCAGGCGGTGGCCGCGATCTTCGAGCTCGCGCTGGATCGCTTCGTAGCCATAGAACTCGCCGTTGGTGACGATGTGGGTGCGGTCGTCTTCACTGGAGATCGGCTGATCTCCGGTGGTGAGGTCGATGATGCTGAGGCGCGCGTGGCCGAGGCCGACGCGGCTGTCGCGACTGATCCATTGGCGCTGGCCGTCGGGCCCGCGATGATAGAGGGTTTTGGTTGAGCGCTCCAGCGTTGCGGGAGAGACTGGCTTGCGGCGCGAGTAAATCGCCACGATTCCACACATTGGAGCACTCCTGGGTTATCCATCTGGGCCGTCCCCGATTCTGTGGAGAGACGCGGGCAGCGCGAGAAGCATACGAGGCCCGAGGCGCAACAGGCAATCGAAATCAAGGCCCAAGAATTCGCGGCGGCAATCGTTGATCAGAGCATGAAGGCTGGAGCCGGTCTGCGCGGGGTGGCGTGGAAATAGCGCGCACCGGAACCGGCCTCCGCGGCAAGGCGGAGGCCGTTAGCCGGATGAGCTTTTCGGTCCGGATCTAGTTGGCGCGCAGAGCTACCGTCGGATTGATCCGTGAAGCGCGGAATGCCGGGATATAGCCGGAGAAAGCTGCGACCGCGAGCAGTGCTATAGCCATGCTGACGTACGTAATTGCGTCCCATGGCGAGGTCTGAAAGAGCAGCGAAGCGATCAGGCGAGATCCCACGAACGAGGCTCCGACGCCAATCACGATGCCGATCAGCGCCAGGCGCAAAGTGCTGAAAAGAACCTGCCGCTGGACGAGAGAAGCGCTTGCGCCCAGCGCCATGCGGATACCAATCTCCTGCGTCTGGCGAGTTACGGTGTAGGAGATGACGCCGTAGATTCCCAGTGCGGCCAAAAGCAACCCAAGGGTTGCGAATGCCAGGACCAGCAGCATGAAGAACTGGCGCCCGGAAACTGCGTGATTGACGAGCAATTGAATAGGCTTGAATTCCGCGGCCGGCTGTTTCGGATTCATCTCGCGCAACGTGGTCAGCACGCCGTTGGCAAGCGTTGCGGGAGGCAGGGTAGTACGGACCACCAGCTCGGCTGAAGTGGGCGTTGCCTGCGTGAAGGGATAGTAGATCTGCCAGCCGGCATCGCCATCCACGCTTTCTTCATGCACGTCATCCACGATGCCGACGACATGCAGGTCCGGGCCTCCGCCGTTGTCGAGCGGCTTGTTCAGCACCTCGCCATCGGACCACGCGCCGAGGCTGGCGAGATATTTGGCGAAGCTCTTATTGATCATGACTACCTGCTCGCCTTTGGGCCCATCGGACCATGAGAAATCGCGCCCACGAATCGAGGTACCCATGGCGCGCATATAACCGGGCGTGATCACGTAGACCAGCGGACCATCGACGCCCCTGGGCGGTTTGATCCCCTTGGGAAAGGGGAGACCCCACGAACGATTCTGGCCGAGGGGCAGATAGTCGGTGATTCCGGCAGCCTGGACTCCGGGCAAGGCGCCCACGCGCGCCAACATCTGCTGGAAGATAACCTGCCTTTTTGCGGCGCCAAGTGAGCCATCCTTATCGTTGGGCACGTTGTCATCGTAGTCAACCTTGATGGCGGCTGCGCGATCCGGCTGGAAACCGAGATCCACATCGAGGACACGCATGAAGCTGCGCAGCAGCAGTCCGGCGCCGACGAGGAGCATGCAGGCCAGCGCCACCTCAGAGATAACAAGGACCGAACGGACGCGCTCGTGTTTACGGCTCGCAGTTGCGCCGGGGCCGGCGTCTTTCAACGATTCATAGACGTTGCCGCCCGACATCCTTAATCCGGGCACGAGCCCAAACACCATGGCGGCAGAGACGGCTATCAGGATGGTCCATAGCAATGCGGCTCCATCCAGATGCAGGGTGCTCAACAGGGGGAGCGCGATGGCGCCCTGACTGGCGAGCCATGAAACCACCACCCAGGCGAGCATCAGCCCGACCACAGCTCCTCCACCTGCAAGGACCATGCTCTCGGTCAGGAGCTGGCGTACGATGCGGCCGCGGCTGGCGCCGAGCGCGCCGCGCATGGCGAACTCTTTGGAGCGGGCTGCTCCACGCGCCAGAAGCAGGTTGGAGAGATTGACGCACGCGATCAGCAGGATGGCACCGACCGCAGACCAGAGAACGACGAGCGAGCGGCGCAGCTTTCCGCTGATGTAGTCCTTCAGGGGCACCGGGACCACGCCCCCTTTGTAATTCCCGCAGGTTTCCGGGAACCTGTTGTTCCAGCACATACGCGGGGCGACGCGCGCGGCTTCATCGACCGCCTGCGCCACGGAAATGCCGGGCTTCATGCGGCCAATCATCGTAATGATGTTGCCCCAGTTGCGCGGAGGACCGTAGAGATTCAGCGGCGTGATGGCATCAACCTTTGTCCCTGGAGCAAACACGGCTCCGAAATCGAACGAGGCCGGCAGAACGCCGATGACTGTCGTCTGGCGTCCGTTCATGTCGAAGGCCTTGCCGACGATGTTGGGATCTGCATTGAACTGGCGCTTCCACCATGCGTCAGTCAGCAGGACAACAGGCGCAGCGCCGTTGCGCGCGTCATCGGCGTTGAACACGCGGCCCATCTGAGCGGATACACCCAGCACCTGGAAGAAGTTCTGAATCACGTCGATGCTGGTGGCCGGAATGGGAGCAGAGCCGAGGCTCAGGCTGAGATTGTCGGCGCTCGAAAATGCGAAATAGCCGGTCACGTCCTGGTAAGACTGGCTGCCGGCGCGGAACTCGTCGTAGGCGTCGGTCGAATAGGTTGCGCAGGACAAGCCGCACTTGGTTGGAGGCGGTGCGATCCAGACCAGTTCCTGCGCGCTGGGAAACGGCAGAGGCCGCAGCAGGAGCGTGTTGACGACACTGAAGACCGCGATGTTGGCGCCGATGGCCAACGCGAGAATGAGCACCGCCACGATGGTGAAGCTGGGATCCTTCCAGAGCGTCCGCAGCGTGAACTTCAGGTCCTGCATAAAGATGTCGAGATTCATAAACCCTCGTGCTTCGCGATGTTTGTATCTGGCCTGCTCCATTCCGCCAAGGCTCACCAGTGCGATTCGCCGCGCTTCCTCCGGCGAGAGGCCGCGGGCAAGGTTGTCATCGATGGCGAACTGGAGGTGGGCCGCAAGCTCGTCTTCGAGCTCTGTATCCAGCGGCTTTCTTCGAATAAAGGCCCAAGTGCGTTTCAGAAGCCTGAGCGGCTCGCTCATGCATCAGCTCCTTCAGCGGAGTCGTCCATGGTGAGCACGCGTTCCATTACTGTCTTCAGCCGCTCCCAATAGCGTGCGTCGGCGGCCAGTTGATTGCGTCCGGCGGCGGTGATTGCGTAGAACTTGGCCTTGCGATTGTTATCGGACGTGCCCCAGTCGGACGAGATCCAGCCGCGCTGCTCGAGCCGGACCAGGGATGCGTAGATGGTGCCCTGGTTGAGCAGCACTTCATTGCCGCTCACCTGCTCGATGCGCCGCGCGATTCCATAGCCGTGCAGGGAGCCCATGGTGGTGAGGGTTTGAAGGACCATAAGGTCCAGAGTTCCTTGAAGTAAATCGAGTCTTTCGGGAGACATTGTGAAGTCCTGTGGTACGACCACACAAGTATGTCATCGCGCCCTGTGGCCCTGCCACAGGTGTGTGACGAATGGGAAGGCGGCTCAGGGAAAGGGCTTCGAGCGTATGAGATTTTGAGGCTGGAACGGGGAAACGCCACAGGGGGATATTCAGAGTTAAATCACACATTTAATGACCAGTAAGTGCCATTGCCTGTGGCTGGATTCCCGCCTATTTTGGTTAAAGAGGCATCGTCCTCCGCAGGGAAATCCCCGGACGAGAAGGCAAGATGATTCTCATCCCACTCCAAGCCGCCCTCCTAACGCTTGTCACCACGTACCTGGTCTACAGCGTCACGGAACAATTCCGTCGCAGTCATCGCTCGTGGCAGGCCATTGTGAGCCGCTTGAGCTTCGATTGGAATGCCGGAACGGCGTTTTGCGTACCGGCTTTGGAAAAGCCGTGGACTGCTTTTCGCGATGCAGGAGTGATGATGGAGATGGCCGACTACATCGAGCGGCACGCCCGCGAATTCGATGCGTCGGCCCTTGAATCGCTTCGCATCGCAGCGCTTCAAATGCGGCTTCAGTCTCTGATGGCGTTGACGCGGCTCTCGCGGGCAAGATGACGGAGATGCTTTAGGTCAGAGCGCGATCCAGGTGCACATATCCGCCGTCCACGATGAGGTGCTGCCCCGTGGTGTGCGCGGAGCGCGTGGGCGACAGCAGAAGAACCGCGGCGGCAGCAATCTCCGACGCCAGGGTCATGCGATGTCCAAGGGGAATCTTGTCGGTGATGCGCTTCAGCTCCGCATCGGGATCGCCAAGGGTATCGAGCCAGCGGCGATAAAGCGGAGTCATCACTTCGGCAGGAAGAACCGCATTGACGCGGATGTTGTATCTGAGCAGTTCGGCGGCCCACTCGCGGGTGAGGGCGAGTTGAGCTCCTTTGCTCGCGGCGTAGCCTGAAGTATTTCCCTGGCCGGTCAGCGCCACCTTTGAACTGATGTTCACGATGGCTCCCTGGGTGCGTTTGAGCGAGGGAAGCGCATAGTGCGCGAGAGCATAGTAGTGGTTCAGATTTTTCTGCAGGCTCTCGATAAAGCGGGCCACGTCTCCTTTTTCCAGTCCGACGCCATCGTTCACTCCTGCATTGTTTACGAGGCCGTAGATATCGCCGTGCTTGTCTTCAATTTCGGCGATGGCGGTCCGGCAACGCTCAAGGTCTTCAAGGTGCGCCTGCACCAGCGAGCAGGGCGCACCGGCGGCGTCCATTTCGGCCATGAAATTCTTCACGTTCTCCGAAGGCCGTCCGAGCACGACGACGCGCGCGCCTTCTTCCAGGCAGGCACGCGAAATACCCTCTCCGATTCCCGCTCCTCCACCCGTGACCACGATCAGCTTGCCCTTGAGTCCAAGGTCCATAGATTTCACGCTCCCGCCGAGGAAAGGCTGTTGAGTTTAATCTCCCAACGTCTCATTCCAGCATCACGAATCTTACATGTCCGAGCTTCAGCGTGTTGGCGGGATGCGCCAGCCGCCAAGGCACTTCGCGGGCCAGAGGCGAGGATCTTTTCCTGTAATCTAGAGCAAACCCGAATGGCCATGCGGCTGCGGGAACACGAGGTCTGATTTGCCCTCAGGGAAATTCGCTCTTACCTACACCGTCAAGAACGAATCGAGGCTTTTGCCGTCCGGCATCGAGTATCACCTTGCAGCGGGATGCTCGCGCATCTACATCTTCTGGGACAACACGAGCGACAACGCTCCAGAACTGATTTCGCGCTATCCGCAGGTGGTCGCGCGGAAGTCCTATCGGCCAGAGGAACTGTCGGATGCGCCGCAGTGGCTGAAGAAAATCCTGCCGGCCTGGGAGCCCGAACTGGACGTGCGCAAGATCGCCAACACCTATTGCGCGGCGCTGGATGCGGCAAAGGAAGGCATTGAATGGCTGATTTGCATCGACGCCGATGAGTTGATTCTGATGTCGAGGGACGAAGCGAATCTCGAAGGCCATATTGCGCGCTACCTTGAGAGAATCCCGGAAGGAGTCGATCAACTCCAGCTTCGCAATCTCGAATCGATCCCGACCTCGGCGGAGTCGCAAAACCCTTTCATGGACTGCATCTACTTCCTGAACAGGTTTCCGATGACGGAGACGGTGTGGCGATATACGCGTGCAGCGCTGATTCGCGCGACGCGATCGCCCAAGCTCATTGCCTGGTACGACTGGCTTTTTTATGAGGTTCGGTTTGCGGGCGCCCTCAAGAGAATGATGCGTGAGCCCGGTACGGGCCGCAAGGTCCCCGGCACTTACTTCCTTGGTTATTCCAGCTACAAATCATTTATAAGAACGCGAGTTGCGCCTGACTTTCAATTCGCAACTCATTCGTGGAAACCCTTTGTCCGGTCGCCGCGCAACATGCAGATCGGCAACGTGCTCCATTTCGACATGCTGGACGCCTCTTACTTCGCCGCGAAATTTCGGCAACGAACGGCCGGGCGCGACATCTTCTACCTTCGCTATCTGCTCAGCAACATTGCGCGCAATCGCAGCCCGGAGGAGATCAGGGACTTCTTCGAGTCCTATATCGCTATCAAAGATCCCGAGCGCATTGCGCGGTTGAAGAAGAAGGGCATCGTTGCGGAGATCTCCTCGGCATCCAACCTGCTCAAAAAGCTGGCGGAGAAGTCCTCTCCGGTAGCCTCGTAACCGTGCGCTCAAGCCCGGATCAGTACCGGTCTCCGAACTCCGGCTCGACAGGATTCTCAAAGAGCGACGCATCGCGGGTGACGATCGTGAGTCCGGACGGTGTTACGAAATAGCGTCTTTTATCTTCGACCGGATCGTACCCGATGACGGTTCCCTCGGGGAGATGCACGTCGCGATCGATGATGGCGCGGCGGATACGGCAGTGCCGTCCGATCTGGACGTGGGAGAAGATGATGCTCGAGTCCACTTCGGAATAGGAGTTGACGCGCACATCCTGCGATAGCACTGAATTCGAAACCGAAGCGCCGGAGATGATGACGCCGGCGGTGATGATGGAGTTCATCGCCATGCCGGTACGTCCCGGTTCCCCGAAAACGAATTTCGCAGGTGGATATTGGCGGACGCGCGTACGGATGGGCCAGCCCTTATCGTAGAGGTTGAAGACCGGCGATACCGAACAAAGGTCCATGTTGGCTTCGTAGTATGAGTCGAGGGTTCCGACGTCGCGCCAGTAGAGCGCCGTCTGCTTGTTCTCGTCGACGAAGCTGTAGGCCATCATCTTCTTCTTGCCGAGCATGTTGGGAAGAATGTTGTGCCCGAAGTCGTGCTTGGAATTGGGGTCTTCAGAGTCTGAGATGAGGGCCTTGAGAAGTGTCTCAGTATTGAATATGTAGACGCCCATCGAAGCTTCGACTTTGTCCGGATTGAAGGGAGAGCGGAACGATGTGGTTGCCGGCTTTTCGAGAAAGCCCTGTATTTCGCCTTTTTCGCCTACGTCGACCACGCCGAAACGGGCAACCTCGTCGGGCCCCACGGGTATGGTAGCCAGTGTTACTTCGGCTTTATTCTCGCGGTGATAATCGAGCATGCGGCTGTAATCCATCTTGTAGATGTGATCGCCGCTGAGAATGATCATGTGTTTGGGCTGTTCGCTGCCGATGGAGTAGATGTTCTGATAGACCGCGTCGGCCGTGCCCATATACCAGTTGGTGCCGGTTCGCTGCATCGGCGGGAGCAGCTCAAAGAACTCGCCGAGTTCCTGGGCGACAATGCCGGTCCAGCCCTCGCGGATATGGCGGTTCAGCGAAAGGGCTTTGTACTGGGTGAGGATGAAGACGCGTCTCAGTCCCGAGTTGATGCAATTGGAAAGCGTGACATCGATGATCCGGTAGTGGCCGCCGAAGGGGACAGCCGGTTTGGCGCGATCGCGGGTCAGTGGGAAGAGCCGTTCGCCTGCACCGCCCGCCAACAAAACACCCAAAGTGTCTTTCATGTCCGTAGAAGCCTGCCTTGTCGCGTTGTCTTCCGGAGCTTTCTCAGCGCGAGACGAGTGTGCCGTTATCCGGTACGGCATATTTCAGTGAGCGATTCTTCGAAATCCCCTCTGAACGGCGAAGGATACCACACGGCGATAAGACGTGCAGCATGGCTGTTTTAGGGGCGCTTTGCGAAGAAAACAGGAACCGGGTCTTCTGTTGAAGACCCGGTCTGGATGGCGCGGAAATGGATCGATCGGCTATCTGCGTTTCTGTTTGAACCGGTACTCGACGCCTACGGAGATGGCGAAGTTGACATCGGTTTGAGTGATTTTTGAACCGTAATCGATTCCGTAGCGGGTGATATTGGCGTCGGGTGTGATGCGGAACACCCACTGCGGCGAGCGGTTCAGGTCGATGTGGCCGCCGAGGATGAAAGCAGGGGCAAGCTGGCTGTTGTAGAAACCGACTACCGAAGGCGACTGTCCACGGAGGTTCTGCTCGAAATTGCCGTAGACCCCGCCAACGAGGGCGTGTGCGATCAGGGCGCCGTGCTTGTTGTGAGGTCCGAGCCACTCCGGCCCCGCAGTGAAGAAGTACTCCATGATGAAGGGACCATTGATGGAGTAGGGGTTGGGCGCCGCGCCGCTGGTGCCGAGATACCCCCGGCCGGACGCTTCTACAGCCCAGTGCTTGCTCAGCCAGTAGGAGCCCATCAAGTCGATTCCGCCCAGATTCGCTCCCTGGAGCAGATTCGGGCCGGCCTTCATGTGCGCATAGGCCATCCCGACGGAGAGGTCGTACTTATTGTCGTAACGGACATTGGCCAGCGGATCGACCACTACATAGGTGCCATTCCCCGTAGTTTGCGAGCCTGTACTCTGCACCGCGGGCTGCACCTGGCCGCGGGCAGACAAAGCGACAGCGAGCAGTCCAAACAGGGGGACCGCCAAAAACAAAAAAGACCTTACTGGAAGACGCATCAACACAAAGCTTACAAGACCATACCTTTGGCGGACAATTCTCGGAACTGGGTATTAGACGGTCCAGCAGGCTGGTTGCGAGCAAAGCCATTTGCCTGCTTTGCTATTCACAGCTCTCCGCCCAGCTGGCATACACAAGGTAGCGGATGGTCTTGATGACCTCGAGCGCCGACGGCCCGGTGGCGTCTGAGTCAGAGGGCTGCAGAGGCGGTGCAGCGCGCATGCGCCACTCCAACCCTGTGCGTCGGAAGATGAGGCTCGCACGGGGCAAGTGGTCGCTGCTGGAAACCACCTCCGCGGAGTGCCAGCCGTGGTCCCGCATGATGCGCTGCGAGTAGCAGGCATTCTGGATCGTGTCTTCTGCCTTGGTTTCAACAAAAATAGCGGAAGGAGGAATGCCCTGGGCAGCGGCCGCGTTTGCCATGACATCGGCTTCGACGAATTGGTTGTGCGCGGGGCCGCCGGTAAAGATCAGGCGCGGGGCGACACCGCGTTCGTATTCGCGAACTCCTTCACTTACCCGCGCCAGCATCGCCGGGGTCGGATTTCCATCAGAATCGGCGGGCGAGCCGAGAACGATGATTGCGTCAAATCGATCCCGGCCGGTGTTCGACATCACGGCTACACGCCGGGCAACGATCGCCCACACCACGATAAGCGCCACCAGCAGAAGCATTGCCGCGAGTCCGCGAACCATCCAGCGGTTCTTGCTGATCTTGATGGGTTTGTAGCGGCGATGGGGGCGATGCGTTGGAGCGCGCCGCCGCGATGAAGAAACAGTGGTCAAAACAAAGGCCTCAAGTCTCCACTTTACGTGGGCAAGCCGACTGCCGGGCGCACGAAGGTATTAACTCAGTTGAGAACTCGCTGTCGATCCGGCACCTGCAAAGATTGTGGCGGACCATATAAAGATGGCGGGCCCTTCGAGGCATCCGATACAAGGGATGCAGGTTGTGCACAGAAGAACGCAGAGCGGCCCTGCCGATCGAAGGGGTCGAGGACAAACGGATTTTCTGTCTCCTCAACCGTTTCGGCGAAACTTGCGTCCACACGGGGTGCATGCTAGCTTAGCGCTACACGGGCCAGAGTGTCCGCTGCACGAACCCCTTTTGCTCCCCGCTGCAACAAAAGGAGATTGCTTATGAGCGTCGCACTCCATGGCACCAAACCGGTGGATCCGGATCATCCTCTTCAAGACCTTGAAGAATGGGATGGGTTCCTGGCCGGTCGATATAAAGAAGGCAAAAGCAAAGAAGAATTTCGTCAATACGACGCCTCGGTCACGCCTTCCGTAGCCGAGTTCTACCGCCAGAACCACGAGCACCAGACCGTGAACTACGTTCTGCACAAAGAGAAGCAGTACTTCTCGCTGCAGAAGGGACAGAAGACCATCTGGGAAGCGGCAGAATTTCTGAATACGCTGGTGGATGACAGCGATCCCGATACCGATCTCACGCAGATCGAGCACCTGCTTCAGACTTCAGAGGCGATCCGCCGTGACGGCCATCCGCGCTGGATGGTGCTGGTCGGCTTCCTGCACGATCTTGGAAAATGCCTTTGTCTTTACGGGGAACCCCAGTGGGGCGTGGTGGGCGATACCTTCCCGGTGGGCTGCGGCTGGTCAGGCGATATCGTTTTCCACGAGTATTTCGAGAACAATCCCGACCGCAATGTGCCCGAGTACCAGACCAAATACGGAATCTACGAGCCGAACTGCGGTCTCGAGAAGGTGCACATGAGCTTCGGGCACGACGGCTATATCGCCGAGGTCATGAAGCCCTACCTCCGCGACGAGGCGCTCTACATGTTGCGCTTCCACTCGTTCTATCCCTGGCACAAGCACGGCGCGTACGACTACCTGTGCAACGACAAGGACCGCGCGATGCTTCCATGGGTACTGAAGTTCAACCAGTACGACCTGTACTCGAAGGGCCACACCAAGCCGAGCGTGGCGGAGTTGAAGCCCTACTACGACGACCTGTTTGCGGAATTCCTGCCGGCGACCGTCGCCTGGTAAGCGAAACATCTTTCCAAAACGCGAAGAGCGCGGCTGCGGGCCGCGCTCTTTGCTTGTTACTCCCTATTCGTTCTCTGCTTTTACGGATAGATCCGGTGGAGCGTGCGGGCAAAGGGTATCGTCTCGCGCACATGTTCGAGGCCGCAGATCCACGCCACTGCCCGCTCGATGCCCATGCCGAAGCCGGAGTGCGGGACTGAGCCGTAGCGGCGCAGATCGAGATACCACTGGAACGATTCGAGCGGCAGGTTGTGTGCCTCGATCCGGCTCTTCAAAAGCTCGTAGCTCGAGACGCGCTGCGATCCGCCGATGACTTCGCCGTATCCCTCGGGCGCGAGAACATCCACGCAGAGCGCGTAGGTCGGATCTTTCGGATCGGGCTCCATGTAGAACGCCTTCACCGCTGCCGGATACCGATGCACCATTACCGGCTTGTCGAATTGGGAGCTAAGCCAGGTTTCATCGGGCGAGCCGAAGTCGTTGCCATACTCGAAGGGCTGCTCAAGGAGTCCCTGGGCGTGCGCTTCATTGAGCATCCTGGCGGCATCGTCGTAACGGAGGCGCGGGAAGGGCGGAGTGATTTTTTTAAGCTTCTCGACGTCGCGTCCGATGACCTCGAGTTCCGGCGTACGGTTGGCGATGACGCTTTGCACGATGTGCGAGATGAAGTTTTCGGCCAGTTCCAGGAGGCCGTCGAGATCGCAATAGGCGACCTCCGGCTCGATCATCCAGAACTCGGTCAGATGACGGCGGGTCTTTGACTTTTCCGCGCGAAAGGTAGGGCCGAAGCTGTAGACCTTGCCGAGAGCCAGTGCCGTGGACTCGATATAGAGCTGGCCGGACTGGGTGAGGAAGGCCGGGTCTCCGAAGTAGTCGACCGGAAAGAGGGTCGAGGTGCCTTCGCAGGCCGCGGGCGTCAGAATCGGCGGATCGGTCCGGATGAAGCCGTTCGAGTCGAAATACTCCGCGGCTGCGCGCATAATCTCCGCGCGGATGCGAAGGATTGCGGATTGCCGTGGCGACCGCACCCATAGATGGCGGCGCTCCATGAGGAAGTCGACGCCGTGTTCCTTTGGCGTGATCGGATAGGGGTCGGATTCCGGCACCCGCTGAACCACCTCGATGTTTTCCACGTCGAGTTCGTAGCCACCCGGCGCGCGCTTGTCGGCCCTGACTTTGCCGGTCACAATCACCGACGACTCCTGGGTGAGATTTTTCAGAGTCTCGAAGACTTCCGACGGAACGCTTTTTACATGGGCGACGCCCTGCACGGTTCCGGTTCCGTCGCGGAAGATGGGAAAGAGGAGCTTGCCGCTCTCGCGCGAGTTGTAGAGCCAGCCGCGAATCTGCACCGACTGGCCTTCGTGCTTGCCGAGGGTGGAGATGGTGGCGACGGGTGCGGCGGATTTGGCGGTTTCGGTCGTTTCTACTGGAACGGTATCTTCAGGCATGATTCAACTCTCTGGCGCAGACGCACCGGACCTTTTAGGATAAACCGCTGTCTCGGTGGTCTGCGTGTGTTCCCGGTTACACGCACCCCTCGCGCATCCAGGGCGATTGGTTTATCGTCCATAAACATATGGCGACGAATCCCAAGCCCCAGACGGCAACCAGCAACCAGCCACAACCCACTCCGGAGGCCGAAGAGGTTTTCCGGCGCTGGATCCGCTTTCTCGATGAGGAGTTCTATCGTCATCGCTCGCCCGAACGCCGAGCCGAAATCGTGCGCGACCAGCTCTACCAGCTTTATCTTGGGCGTCCGCATGGAGCCAAGCCCAACGTAACGCTTTCAAGCGAGCTACCGGGGAACGTGCTGAGTATTTCTCTCGATCCGGAGAACGTGACGCTCGAGGCGGAGTACTTCGGCGATCTCGACGAAGCTGAATTTGCCGTCCGCAAGCCGCTGATCTGGTTCTGGAAGATGTTCGACCGCTCGCCCATCGGGCTGAACCTGTGGCTGGGACTGCGCTTTCGCTGCATGCTGGCGAGGCACATCTTCGACCACATGGGGGCCGGAGTCAAAATTCATCACGGCGTAGACCTGACCTATGGCTACCGGCTGTCGATCGACGATGGAGCGGTTATCCACCAGGGCGTGCTGCTGCACGATCGCGGTGGCATCAAGATCGGCAAGAATGCGGTGATCGGCTCTTTCGCGCGCATCTTCTCTCACAGTTATTCGAATAGCGGAAACGAAGGCGATGTAAAGCTGCAGCCGACGACGATTGGCGATGGCGCCCGCATCGGGAGCCACGAAATCATCATGGGCGGGACGAATGTGGGCGCCGGCGAGGTGGTGGGGCACTATCCGGCATTCAAGGTGTAAGGGAAACCGGCAGATCAGTCACCCAATTAGCGAGCACCCAAACGAGGACCTGCGGACGCCGAGGTGTGTCAAGAGCTATTGCTCCGCTGGGCTGACGCCGCCATGGACGACAAAACGGTCGATGTAGTCGAACAGAAGCTGCCGGTGGTCTTTTCGGTAGGCGGCATAGTCCTGTGCGATCCCGGCGTCGGCGCCATTGATTAGAATCCAGCAGTCGAGCATTCCGGCGGCGTAGAGTGTGACAAGGTTGCGCAGGCTCTCATCCAGCGTTGCCGGATTGATGTTCTTTTCCTTGATGGTGCTTGCCACCACGCTCAATGCGGCATCTTCTTCCTTGAGGCTGTGTCTGTACTCCTTCTCGTCCGGGAAGTTCTTTTTAAATTCGTCTCCGTGGTAGGTCGCACGCACCATCGGATACATCATCCACGCGAAGCCGGCTGGATTCTTCTTTTCATCGAGCAATCCGGCATCGATGGTGATGTTTGTGGTGTTCGGCTTATTGGGATCGGCCTGAGGCGCAGCTGGTCGGACTATCTTAGGCGCCATTATCACTGCCTTTTCAGCCTGCGCCCATTGCTGGATTCCCTGCCAGGCCAACCGGCTGTAGGGTTCGGCCACGACCGCCTCGATGAACTTCTCCTTCGCCGCCATGGGCCGATTGCTGTAGCGCAAGATTGCGTCTCCCCAATATCGGTAAGCTGTCTCGCGGTTGGGATCGATTGCTATGGCCTTTCCGAACCATTTGGCAGCGGTTGCCAGATCTTTTTGCGTATAGGCTGAGTCACCGGCATAGAGAGCTGCCAGATACAGATGCGGATCGGCAACCAGGGCGGCCTCATATTTCGTTATAGCCGTACTGAAGTCGCCGGCACCGTAAGCTTTCTCACCCTCTTTCAACAGGGCAGCGCCCGGGCTGGTAGAGGGAGCAGTATCCAGAGGCTTCGCCGGATCCGCGTTGGCCATAATTCGCATAAACTCGCGTTGATCCCCCAGCTCGACGGCGCGTTTGGCGGCGTCGCGCATACGGGTGCGAACGGCCACCGCCTCGGGACCTTCGTCGAGTTGAGAAGATTTTGCTGCGAGGCAATCCGCCAGCCGTTCATAGTAGAGATATTCCTTCGGCTGCGATTCCGTTATTTCCTCATAGAGGGGCAGGGCCTCAAGTTTTTTGCCCGACAAATAGAGCGAGTTGGCTTTTGCAGCCACGTCATCCTGTGCCACAGCGCACAGGGCGCCCAGGCACAAACACCCCACCACGATCCAACTCCGCATAAGATCCCTTTCTTCGAATACCCTGGAGTTACAACGCGTGATCTGATTTTGTTGGCAACTCCTTCTTTAGACACCGCAGGGGCGGTTTCGGAAGATGTCCCAGGTCGTTCGAACAGCACCCAACATGCTAACCTGAGCTTTCCGAATCAGGGAGCCTCTGTTTGCAGTCAGCCGTCTTTGCCATCAAGGTTTTCGAGTTTGTTCTGCTGATCTTCTCGCTCAGCTTTCATGAGTGTTCGCATGCCTGGATGGCCTCGCGCCTGGGCGATCAGACAGCCCGTCTGCAGGGACGGGTTACCCTCAACCCGATCTACCATATCGATCCGGTCGGCAGCCTCCTCATCCCGGCTCTCATCATCTTCGGCCCGTTGTTTGGCTTCACGATGTTCAGCGGAGCCTTGATCGGCTGGGCAAAGCCCACGCCTGTCATCACGCGCAATTTCGTCAAGATCCGGCGCGACGATAACATTACGACGCTTGCCGGCCCGGTATCGAACCTGCTGCTTGCGGCGGTCGCAGTTCTCCTGCTTCTCCTCATCAATCACGTTGTGCCCAACGGCCGCGCAATCGTGAGTTACACGATGAGCGGATTCTTGATTCCCAACGTGAATCCCACCGTTCAGGCGCTGGTACTGCTGGGCATCGCGGCGGTTCAGATCAATCTTGCCTTGCTGGTGTTCAACCTGCTTCCCATTCCGCCGCTGGATGGCAGCCATCTTCTGCGCAACGCGCTTCCATACAACGCCATGCAGACATACGACCGGATCCCTATGTGGGTGAGCTGGATTCTCATGTTCGTCGTTGGCGGGTATGTGATGAGCCTGTTCCTTGGTCCTGCTTTTTCGATCGTGAGCCTGGTGTTGATGAAGGGCTAAGATCGAGCATCAGCCGCTACAATTGGAACAAGCCTCAGACGGACTCGTTCATACGATCAAGGCTCACCAAACGGCCCAATTCCGGAATAGAAAAACAGAATGGCAGAATCTGCATCTCCATCTTCTCGTCCGCGCGTTTTGAGCGGCATGCGTCCTACGGGCAAACTGCACCTGGGCAACTATATGGGCGCCCTGGCCAACTGGGTCAAGCTGCAGGACGGCGGCCAGTATGAGTGCTACTTTTTCATTGCCGACTGGCATGCCCTGACTACCGATTACGCCGACACTTCGAATTTCTTGAGCAACACGCGGGATGTGATTCTCGACTACCTCGCCGCGGGGCTTGACCCGGCTCGCTCGGTGCTTTTCGTTCAGAGCCATGTGCCGGTTCATGCCGAGCTGCATCTTCTGCTGAGCATGATCACCTCGGTCGGATGGCTGGAGCGTGTGCCCAGCTACAAGGAGCAGCAGGAGAATCTGGTCGGCAAGGACCTGAGCACCTACGGCTTCCTTGGCTACCCGCTGCTGCAATCCGCCGACATCCTTATCTACCAGCCGAAGTATGTGCCCGTGGGACAGGACCAGGTGGCGCACGTGGAGTTGACGCGTGAGGTCGCTCGCCGCTTCAACAACCTCTACAAGCTCGATGGGCGCGATGTTCTTCCCGAGCCGGATGTCCTGCTGACGCCATCGCCCAAACTTCCCGGCACGGATGGCCGCAAGATGTCGAAGAGCTACGGGAATACCATCATGCTGACCGACCCCGAGGCGGAAGTTCGCCAGAAGCTCAAGACGATGGTGACCGATCCGGCCCGAATACGGCGCAAGGATCCGGGCGACCCGGACAAGTGCCCGGTTGGCGACCTGCATAAGGTATTCTCGACGCCGGAAACGCTGGCGAAGGTTTACGAGGGCTGTCGTTCTGCCGGTATCGGCTGCATCGAGTGCAAGGGCTGGGCCGCGGATGCCCTGGTGCAGATCCTGAATCCGATCCAGGAGCGGCGAGCGAAGTTCACGCCGGCGGAGGTTGAGGATATCCTCAAGGATGGCGCCCGGCGGGCCCAGGTACGTGCGGAACAAACCATGAGCGAGGTTCGCGCCGCGATGCGGTTGACGGCGCCTTGCCCGGTCGCAGAATAGACGTTACAGAAACTACTTCCCGACACTGAGATTTGAATTGACCGAAGAGAAGCAAAATCCGGAGATCGAGCCTTCCAGCCCTCCCGTGAGAGAACCCTCGCCCGAGCCCAAGCCGGTGCACGATCCCGAGCCCGGCCATCGGGGACCCGTGAACGATCCGCAACCCGGCCCTGATCCCGAGCCGGACGCGCCCGAACCGGCAGAGGAACCCCCGCAAGGCGATCCGCCATCGCAAACACCCGGCGTCAACACCGCGCCGCCGCTCGTGCTCACGGCCCAGCCGGTTCCGGAAGCAAAGCCGGCAAAGGCCGCTGCCGCGCCTGCGAAGAAGAGGCAGGAGGAAGAGGCCGAGCAGTCCCCCTTCTCCGTAACCGTCGGCCTTGTCTACGATGGGCCGCTCGACCTGCTTCTCGATTTGATTCGCAAGCAGGACATCGACATCTACGACATCCCGATCGCAAAGATCACATCGCAGTTCCTTGCATACGTCGATAAGCTCAAGGCCACCGACGTCGACGTTGCCGGGGACTTTATCTACACGGCGTCGCTGCTCATCCATATCAAGAGCAAGATGCTGCTGCCTCGCGCGCCGGCGGGGCCGGACGATGCCGCGGATGATCCGCGCCGCGAGCTCGTGGAGCGCCTGCTGGAACATGAGCGCTTCAAGAATGCGGCCCAGATGCTGCAGCAGAAGCAAATGCTCGAAGCCGCAAGCTGGACGAACCCCGGGGTACACGAATTCAAAGACGACGTAGCGGCCGAGCCGGAAATTGCCGCCGACACCGTTGACCTGGTTCGTATCTTCCGCGACATTCTGGAACGGGCGCGCAAGCGACCTACATTCAACCTGCAGGACGACGCTGTCACCGTCGGGCAGATGATCCAGTTTTTGACTCGCAGGCTAAGCATGGAAGACCGTCCGCTCGCGTTGCGCAAACTGCTCAGCCACACGAAATCGTCGCGGGCACTGGTGGCGATGTTTCTCGCGCTGCTTGAACTTGTTCGCCTTCAGGCGATTCTTCTTCGCCAGGACAGCGCGTTCTCAGAAATCTTCATCAAGAAGAGCACTGGATTCGACTCGGTCGTCAATGAGGGGCTGGCGAACGCAACGGATGAGTGGCGTTAAGCAACGCCTTCTCCGGACTCAAAAGAGAGCCGAAAATTAACGCCACCCAATGGTTGCATGATTATTAACCATCTTTTCATGCAACCGTTTTGTTGCCTTTATAAATATGAGAGATAGAGGGTCAGGGGTGCTCTGATCAAAGATTCAGGAAACTTGCGACAAGCAGCCCCAAAACGGGTGCAAACGGTCCCAAATTTAAATCGCAAACAGGAAAAGTTACGGCCCATGATAACTTCATGATGGGCTTAGGGTTATCGCTCGATTTCGCTACTCATTCGAGCCAGGGTTTTTGTCATTTCCTCCGGTATCTCATGTAGAATCAATACTGCGGAACTGATGAAAGACTCCGCGCATCAAACAACTGTGGCACGCATTCAGTTGTTGGGGTTTTATGCAATCCTTCTTTGATTGTCCCTTCTGCTCCGATCATGGATCGAGCAATCCCCATTTCATCCCAGAAATTCTGAGAGACTCCGCGTTGATCTTCCCCTCGCAACGCCGGGAATCGTTGTCCGTTGCGATGGGAGAGATCTGATGGCGGCCACAACCGCAACAGCGCTTCCACGCCCCTCGTTACTCGACCGCAAAATCAAGCACAGGCCGAGCAAGACGGGTGTCACTGTGTTCCTTTCCGCCCTGGCAGCCGGTGTGATCTACATCGTGTTCCATGTTGCGCGGGATCTGGACGCAGCCTCGGTCACCAGCTACGCGCCGTATGCCATGCTCGGCATGGCTCTGCTGATTGCCCTGGGGTTTGAATTCGTCAACGGATTCCACGACACCGCCAACGCTGTCGCAACGGTCATCTATACCCATTCGCTCGAGCCGAACATCGCCGTGGTGTGGTCGGGCGTCTGCAATCTGGCCGGGGTGCTTTTCTCCTCGGGCACCGTCGCCTTCGCTGTCATCACCCTGCTGCCGGTCGAGCTTATTTTGCAGGTCAGTTCCGGCGCGGGTTTCGCAATGGTCTTCGCGCTGCTGATCGCGGCCATCTTATGGAATCTTGGCACCTGGTGGTTAGGCCTTCCAGCCTCGAGTTCACACACCATGGTGGGATCCATCATCGGCGTCGGGATCGCCAACCAGCTTTTAATGCCGCACACCGGCACCTCCGGGGTTGATTGGGAACAATGCCTTAAGGTTCTCAAGGCGCTTCTTATTTCCCCGGTCATTGGGTTCGTGATCGCGGGCATGCTGATTCTGCTCGCGAAACAGGTCGCGAAATTCCCTGAACTTTACGAAGCGCCCAAGGACAACACGCCTCCGCCACTCCCGATCCGCTTGCTGATGATCGGAACCTGCACGGGCGTCAGCTTCTTCCATGGGTCGAATGACGGCCAGAAGGGTATGGGCCTCATCATGCTCATCCTCATCGGCACCGTTCCGACGGCATATGCTCTGAACCACGCGGTCAGTCCGGCACAGGTCCAGAGCTATATTTCGGCCTCCGAGCACGCCGTCCAGATTCTCGAGAAGTACGTTGAGCCGAAAGCAGTGCTCAGCTCCGATCCTCGCGCGACCGTGACGGATTACATCCGCACGAAGCAGATGCAGCCCAATACAATCCTGGCTTTGCGGAAGCTGATTGACGATACGACTCACGAAGTCGCCCTGTACAAGCAGTACAAATCGGTTCCTCCGCAGGAGCAGGCAAACGTCCGCAACAACATGTACGTTGCCAGTGAAGCGCTCCGGCTCATGATGAAGTCCAACAACCCGGCCTTCTCAACCGAAGAGCGCGCCGCGCTGGATAGCTACAAGTCCAAAGCTGACAACGCCACCAAGTTCATTCCAACATGGGTGAAGGTGGCCGTAGCACTGGCACTCGGCCTTGGAACCATGGTTGGGTGGAAGCGCATTGTTGTTACAGTGGGCGAACGAATCGGCAAGGAACACCTGACCTATGCGCAGGGTGCGAGTGCCGGCCTTGTCGCCATGGGCACGATCTTTGCCGCGGACAAGTTTGGGCTCCCGGTAAGCACGACCCACATTCTGAGTTCCGGCGTGGCCGGCACGATGGCCGCCAACGGCAATGGCCTGCGCTTCGCGACCATTCGCAACATCGCGGCCGGATGGGTCTTCACGCTGCCTGCCGCCGCGCTCCTATCCGGTTCGCTCTACTTCCTCTTCCGCCTTTTCTAATTCGGCATTTGAGTATCGATCGACGGCCGCGCGGAAGCGCGGCCGTTCTGCTTCCGCCGCTTCCGCAAATTCACGATCCGTTGATCTGCCATTCATGTGTCTCGGATATTCCTTGCTGCGTCCGGCAAAATGCTGTTCTCCCCAGCGCTCCGGCGATTTCCATTTGCATTCTGGAGTTCGACATGGCCGACCTGGCAACCACAGCCGTCGCTTCCCCAATCGGGGGCTCTCTTCTCGATCGAAAAAAGCACGCGTTCCCGAGTTGGATCACCGGGGCGCTCGTTGTAACGGCTCTGCTCGGAGGCCTTGTCTATGTCGGCATCCATATCGCCGGAGACCTTGGAGACATCACCGTCGTCAGCTGGTGGCCGTACGTGCTCCTCGCTGTCGCACTGCTGATCGCTCTCGGCTTCGAGTTCGTCAACGGGTTTCATGACACTGCCAATGCCGTAGCCACAGTGATCTATACGCATTCGCTCGACCCCAACATTGCGGTGATATGGTCGGGGATTTGCAACCTGACCGGCGTGCTGCTCTCCTCGGGCGCGGTTGCGTTCAGCGTGGTCACGCTGCTGCCGGTTGAACTGATTCTTCAAGTCAGCTCCGGTGCAGGCTATGCCATGGTCTTCGCCCTGCTCATCGCGGCCATCCTCTGGAATCTTGGCACGTGGTGGTTCGGCCTGCCCGCATCGAGCTCACACACCATGGTCGGCTCGATTATCGGAGTCGGAATCGCCAATCAGCTGATGAGCGCGCACACCAATACTTCCGGAGTGGACTGGGAACAGGCGACCAAGGTTTTCAAGGTCCTGCTCATCTCTCCGGTGGTTGGATTTACCTGCGCCGCGCTGCTGATGCTCTATTCGAAATACGGCGTGAAGCGCGTCATCTGGCGCATTGCCGGCAGCTTGATCGCTGCCGCGGCAATCGGATTCCTGGCCAGCGTCGCTTTTAAGTCCCCGATCGTGATTGGCCTGATTGCGGTAGGAACGGGAGTTATCGTTCTCCTCGGTTCCGGCTGGATGGCCAACTATCCTGCTCTTTTTGAGGCGCCGAAAGATAACACCCCTCCCCCGCTACCGATCCGGGCTCTGCTGATCCTCACCTGCTCCGGCGTGAGCTTCTCGCACGGCTCCAACGACGGCCAGAAAGGCATGGGCCTCATCATGCTGATCCTGATCGGCACGGTGCCGACGGCTTATGCGCTGAACCACGCCGTCACGCAGAAGGACGTGCAGCAATTCGTCGTCGCCTCCGCTACAGCGGGGCAGATCTTCAATGCGCACGCCGATCCAAAAGGCATTCTGGGCCCCGACGCCCGGGCGACGGTGACCGAATTTATCCGCACCAAGCAGCTGCAGCCGGACACGATGATCGCGCTTCGCGAACTGGTTCAGGACCTCAGCCACGAAGTTGCGCTCTACAAGGAGTTCAAGTCGGTTCCGGCGAGCCAGCAGACCAACGTAAGGAATGACATGTACGTCGTCAGCGAAGCCATTCGCCTGATGCAGAAGAATCACGCTCCCGCCTTTAATGCGCAGGAGAACGCCTCGCTTGCCTCCTACAAGGGCAGGATCGACAAAGCCACAAAATTCATTCCGACCTGGGTGAAGGTTGCAGTGGCCCTGGCCCTTGGCATGGGCACGATGGTTGGATGGAAGCGCATCGTTGTCACCGTTGGCGAGAAGATCGGCAAGGAGCACCTGACCTACGCCCAGGGTGCCTGCGCGGAACTCGTGGCCATGGCTACCATCTCCGCGGCGGACAACTTCGGCCTGCCAGTCAGCACGACACACGTCCTGAGTTCGGGCGTGGCGGGCACCATGGCAGCCAATCGCAGCGGCCTGCAAATGTCCACGATCCGCAATATTGCGGCCGCGTGGGTGTTTACGCTGCCCATGGCTGCTCTACTGTCGGCTTCGTTGTTCTGGATCTTCCGCCACTTTGCTTAGGCATCGCTGCCATGCAACGGGCGTCCCTGTTGGACGCCCATTTTGCTGGGTCTGCGCCGATCCAGGGCTTCCTGTGGACGCATCGCCTCGCCGAGTCCAGTACCATACATAAGGTACTGATAGCTGATGAGCCTGAAATCCAAGCTGGAAGCCGTTATTTACGCTGCCGAGGAGCCGGTCACCCTGAGCCAGCTCGCAACCCTTTTTGGGGGCGAAGCCCTTGACTACAAAGCGGCGCTGGACGCCGCCGCTGCGCAAAAGACCGCAGTGGATGCGGCGGCGACCGCCGTCGACCCGTCGCAGCCGGTGATCGCCGAGGGCCTGGAATACCTGGACCTTCGCACGGAAGACGGCACGTTGCTCGAGCAGCCCGGTTTCGCCGTTCTCCCAGAAGCCGAACCCGAGTCGCCGTCTCCCGAGCTCGATCGCCACGCAGAACCTGCGTCCAGCTCGGATCAGCAGGCTGATGTTGTCGAAGGCGAGCAGCAGATCGTTGAAAACGCCGAAGAGACCCCAACGGGCGCACCGGCATCTGAGGCCGGGGCCACCGAAGCAGCCCCTCTCGATCCGGAAGCTGAAGCGAAGCGCATTGCCCGCCAGCGCGACCGCGACACGAAAGGCATTCTTCGCCAACTCATCGAAGAGCTTATTGCCGAATACGCAAAGGACGATCGCGGCATCGAAATCCGGGAGATTGCGGGCGGCTATCGCATGGCCACCAAACCGGAGTGTCACGATGCCGTCCGGATGTTTATCAAGAGTCTCAAGCCCGCGTTGAAGCTATCGCTTCCCGCGCTTGAAACCCTCGCGGTCATCGCCTACAAACAGCCGGTCACTGCACCCGAGGTCAACGAAATCCGGGGAGTGGATTCGTCGGGTGTCTTCGGCTCGCTGCTGGCCCGCAAGCTCATCACCACGGCCGGGCGCAAGCAGGTGATCGGGCGGCCCATTCTTTACAAGACAACGAAAGAATTCCTGATGCGCTTCGGGCTCAAAGACGTGGCGGAACTTCCGTCGATGGACGAGTTCGAGAAGATGGCAAGCGAGCTGGAAGAAGCCGAGCCGACACCGATTACGGATCCCGCAGCCGCGGACGCCGATGAGTACGACGCCGAAGGCAAAAGCGGGCCTGAACTTGACGAGAACGCACCGGAAGAACCCGGTGGTGAAGCATCCAACAACGATTCACCGCCAGCCGCTGAAGATACTGCGCCGACTCCGGAGCCGGTGAGCGAATCCAACGAGACAGAACCGGCCGGATAGGCCGGTTTTCAGCAAACGGCCGAGCCTGACCCGAGAAACGAAGCAGGCAGAACCGAGATCCTCCATGACCGACGATGTACTTCCTGAACCGGATCAGCCGAACGCGAAACGACGCGACTCGGAACGTCCTGAACCGGACAGCCCCGCAGCCGACGCCCTCGCCGCAGAAGAGATAACCAAGGCAACCGCCGGGGACACCTACGAGGAAGCGATCGACGGCCTTCCCGAGCCAGAGCATCCTGCGCAGGAGGAAACGGAGGAAGTCACGGAGGAACCGGGTCCCGCGCCAAAGCTTGAGCGGCTTCAGAAGATTCTCGCCCAGGCGGGAATCGCGAGCCGGCGCCACGCGGAGGAACTGATCACCCAGGGTCGCGTCCAGGTGAACGGAAAAGTTGTGACCGAACTCGGCAGCAAGGCCGACGCCGGCCGGGACCACATCAGGGTCGATGGGAAGCTGCTTCAGGGTTCGGAGCGCCTGCGTTACTACATGCTGAATAAACCCAAGGGGTTTGTGACCACGGTCAGCGATCCCGAAGGCCGGCCTACGATCATGGAGTTCTTCTCGAAAATTCGAGAGAGACTTTATCCGGTCGGCCGCCTCGACTACCTGAGCGAAGGTCTGCTGCTCATGACCAACGATGGCGAACTCGCCAACAAGCTCACCCGGGCAGCGTCCGGCGTCGAGAAGACCTACCTCGTCAAAGTCAGCGGCCAGCCGTCTGAAGAAGAAATCGGCCGCCTGCGCGAAGGAGTTGGGATCGACCGTGGAAAGCCCGGATCCGACCGCGTGAAGACTGCTCCAGCCGAGATCCGGAGAGTGCGGCAAGGGGATAACCCGTGGTACGAAGTAGTGCTGATCGAGGGCCGGAATCGCGAACTGCGCAAAATGTTCGAGGAGATCGGCCATCATGTCGAGAAGATCCGGCGCGTCGGCTATGGCCCCCTCGTCCTCGACCTCGAACCGGGGAAAACCCGTGAACTCGAACCAGAGGAAGTGGAAAACCTCCGCCGAGCAGCCGAGGGCACGTATCGCAAACCCAAGCCGCGCGGCCCCAGGCGCGTCTCAGCCTCAGAAGCCCAGTTGCCCACCGTGAAACCCCGATGGAACGAGCGTCGAGGCCCGGATACAAGAGCTGATCGCGCTCCCGCACGACGCACAGAATTTGGTTCAGGCCGCGCGCCCAGCCGCACTCCGAGTCGCGGCCCGGCGCGTGGTCGGCCGGCCAGCACGAGGTCCGGCACGAGGTCCTGAGCGCGCTCCCTCGCGTGGTCAGTTCCGTCCTCGTCCGGCCGGCGAGTTCAAGCCCGGGCCCCGCTTTGAATCTGAACGCACGCAGCGTCCGCCGCGCCCCGACACGCGGGATGCCTCAAAACGCCCATTCGGCGGCGAAGCCCGCCAGAACCGCTTCCCCTCCACCGAGGGCCAGACGCGGGATCGCGGCAGCAGGCCAGCATGGACCAACAAGCCCGAACGCGGATCACGCCCACCCCGCTTCGACCGCGAGACCAGGCCAGGCCGCACTGCAGGCCGCCCCGAACGATTCGAGCGCCCCGATCGCGGAGGCGAACGGGCGCGGGGTCCGGTCCGTAAACCTGCCGGCGAATTCCGCCCAAGACCGACAGAGGGTCGCGCTCCCCAGCGCTTCGACGCAAAGCGCCCAGGGCCTCCGACAGGCTTCCCTGCGAAGAGAAGACTTGAGGTCCACCCCATCGACGAGGATTCTGGCCGTCAGAAAACAGGCACGCCGGGACGCGAGGATCGCCGTCCTGATAGTCGTCCTGAGCGTCGTCCCTTTGAACCTCGCAGCGGCACACGCCCCGGCCCGGGCTCGGGCCGCGGTCCATCCGCTCCTCGATTCGAAGGCAAGAAGCGGCCGCCCTTCAACCGCGACCGGGAAGACCGACCCCGATTCAATCGTCCGCGTCCGGACGCAGATGCACGTGGCCAGTCCGAAGAGCGTCCAAAACGGACCGATCGCCCGAAGTCGGGGCCGCGTCCCGGTGGATTCAGCCGCCCCGGCCCTGGCGGTCGGGGAAAAAGCTTCGGCTCGAAACCGGGAAGCGCTCGCTCCAGCAGCGGTCGTCGTCCCGGCTCCGGCCCCGGCGGCAAATCGCGTGGCAAGCCAGGCGGCAAGAAACGTACTTAATCAGCGCGCGCGGCCCAAACTCACTCACTGCCGGCACCCGGCGCCGGCAGACGCCGCGGGTTCGCTAATCCCCCGCTCTGTTTTATACGCAACCGACCAGTTGCGTTTATACGAGAATGGGCCTACGATGGCAGGGCCGAACAAATGAAGAGCATTGAAAGCCATGTCACGAAAAACCCGTAAGCGCATTACCGCCAAACCGAAAGCCAAGGCTCGCGTCTTTGCCGCCCTCGGAGACAAGACCCGCCTCGCCCTGGTTGCCCGGCTCTGTTCCGGCCAGCCCGCTTCCATTTCCCAGCTTGCCGATGACTCCAAGATCACCCGGCAGGCCATCACCAAGCATCTCGGCGTTCTCGAGCGCGCCGGAATCGTGCGGAGTTCCCAGGCCGGCCGCGAGCGGCACTTCCGTTTCGAACCCGAACCGCTCGAGGAACTCCAGCAATACCTCGCCTCGGTTTCAAAGCAATGGGATCAGACCCTGGCGCGCCTCAAGTCGCACGTGGAGAAGTGAAACCAGCCGTTCGGGGGCACTTTGTCACTTCCGGGCACCCTCGCGCATCTAGAACAGTATGAGCATCGAAAAAGCGACATTTGGAGCAGGATGTTTCTGGGGTGTTGAGGCCGCATTCGCCGCCATTCCCGGTGTTACTGCAACGGCGGTCGGCTACGAGGGTGGGGCCCTCGACCGGCCCACCTACAAGGACGTCTGTACCGACCAGACCGGTCATGCCGAAGTGGTGGAACTCGACTTCGATAACGAGAAGGTCAGCTACGACAAGATCCTCGACGCGTTCTTCAGCCTGCACGATCCCACCACCCTTAACCGCCAGGGGCCGGATTGGGGATCGCAGTATCGCTCGGCGATCTTCACCCACTCTCCCGAGCAGGAGCGGCAGGCAAAGGCAAAGATTGAAGCGCTGACCGCGGCGGGCAGCTACGCCCCAAAACGAATCGTGACGAAAGTTGAGCCTGCCCAGACCTTCTGGCGCGCCGAAGAATACCACCAGAAATACCTTGAGAAACGCGGCCAGGCAAGCTGCCACATTTAAAGCAGTTCGCACTTGCGAGTTCGTAGTTCACGCGAGGGGCTAAAGCCCCTCGCGTTTTGTCTGCCTTTTTGGCACGACTGAAGTCCCCTGACGCTTCGTGGCTCACCGGAACTTACTGCCTATCAACGGACAGAAATGCTAGCAGAAGAGTAATTTCCGGGTTGCCCACAACTCGGGCGCCAGCCGCCAAAATCCTACTTGACAAGCTTTCTATATCGTTTGCTACATAGGGTAATTAGCTAAAGGAGGGCTCCCCATGAAAGCATCCATACTCTATCGGGTTGCCAGTCTCTTGCTTATTGTCCCAGTTGCAGCCAACACAGCCTGGCTCGTGTTTTTCTGGCATGCGGGTGGACCAACCAACTCCGGGCAGTTCCCATTCGGTCATCGGCCGTTGACCTACGCGCAAGTTATTCTTGCTCTCGAGGTCTTCTGTTCTTTGTGCGTCCTGTTTGGGGCATTTCTGTCATGGCAGCTAGGCGCTTTGGCTCGAACAGCTCCTCACTTCGTCGGCACCCTGGGATGGGGTCTCGTTGCGTATCAAGCCCTAGGGACATTTGTGACTTTGTTTTACTTCTCTGGTTTTGCTTTCCTTATTACCGCCGCTGTTGCAATCTGCACCGCGTGGGCTACCTCGCTGGTTGGCAGCAGACCGCCAGAATCAGCATAGGCGCACTTCGCCAGATGACGTATCTTCCGATTCGGGCGATAGCGAGCGTTGTGACCGCTTATTCGGAAGTAATGCGAGTCTTGGTGAATTTGGCAAGAAACTCAGCGGCCATTTGAAGCAGTTCGCAGTTGCGAGTTCGTAGTTCACGCGAGGGGCTAAAGTCACGCCCGTTTTGTCTGCCTTTTTGGCAAGACTGAAGTCGTCCCCTGACGCTTCGTGTTCCGATGGTTCTGCAGGGAGTCCGGGCCAGAACGGCCCGATTTGTTGGGGCTGGTTCAGCAGCCTGAAGCCTGCCATTTTCGAGCAAGCTGTAAAGCGCAATCTTTTCGTCCGAGTTGGCAGGGAAGGCCTTCGAACCATCGGCTTGTGCAGCAAGAAGCGTCACAAGCCGATGGAACGACCTCATTTGCAATTCGGTGCCGTCACCAGATAGATGCCTCCGGATTTGAACTCAGGGTTGAACCGCACGATCCCATCGCTTTTAGGAAATACGGTTGACCACGAAATCACGGCGTCCTCTCGGCCAGTGTTGGTAACGTTGTGCACCTGGCCGGGGGACTCGACGAAGGCATTGCCGGCCGTCAATTCTTCCGACTCACACTGGCCGGGCCCGACCAAATGCTGCTCGGTCAGAGTGCCGCGCGAGAGTATGACATAGCTCACTCCCTTGTGAAAATGCCACGGTATAGTTTCGCCCGGTTTCAACGTGAATTTCTGGATCTGAATGGTGGCGGGAACCGGAAAGCCGGGGCCAAAACCGCCGAAGTCATAACTCGCAACGGTTCCGGTGCTGAAGGAGATGCTCGATAGTGCCACGGCCGTACCAGTCAGGACGGTCATTAGAGCAATCACGATGCCGATTGAGATCTTTCTCTTTTGCGTCATTCAATTAACTCCCGTTTGATGAAGTATTTAAATGCTGAGGATTAAGGCCGGAAGATCGCCGGTGCCGCCGGCAAAATTCCAGCTTGCGATGGATGCGATTCGTTTTTCTTTGCGAGACAACAACGCGCACCGGCTCAGTCGCTCATTGCCGTGAGCGTCGTGGCGTGGAGGCCATCACTCAGGCTGCTATTTCTGCAGCGGAGCGGAGGGGAGGGGTCTACTTTTTGCTTGGGTCGTCCCCAGGATTGACATAGTTAAACTGCAGCGGTGCACTTCCGTGAACTTGAACAATGACCTCGCCCGACGCCATCGCGTAGTGGTGCATGTCCGGGTCGAGATAGGCGAAACTGCCGGCGGGGAATGATCCCATCTTGGTCGTGTCGAAGGTATCCCCCATGCCAACCTTGAACGTGCCGGAGATGACCGTGACGTTTTCGCGCGAGGGATGCCAGTGAGGCGCAATACGGTAGCCGTCTGGCATTTTCAAGCGCACGGTGTAATCACCGGTGGAGGCACCCGGGTTACCTTCGATGACGGCGAGCTGCGCTCCGGGAGCAATGAACGGCGGCGGTGGACCCCACGGAATGGTTTCAGGTGTGAATGCGTTCTTGTCGTGAGAGGAGGGACGTGCGGCAATCGTGAAGAGTTGGCCTGCGGTGCACAACATTCCAACGACTGCCACGGTGATCAGCAATGTTCGTTTCATCAGAAATCTTCCTTTGCAACTCTTGATGGTGGCATCATCGCGTGAACTGAGGGACATTGCAATGCAGCGGGTATAGGTTTTAGATATCTTTTATGTATCGTCGTACATCCTTGACTTTTATCGCATCGTGATCCTTAGACTAGAGTCTCCATGCGGGTTTCGAGACGAATCGCGGACGACGTGGAAGTCGACCTGGGACGCTACGAGCTTCGGCGGTCCGGGCGACGGATTAAGCTCGAAAAAAAGCCCATGGAATTATTGATATTTCTGCTTGGGCGACGCGAGCAGATGGTGTCACGCGAGGAGATCATCAAGAAGCTTTGGCGATCCGACTTGTTCATCGATACCGAAAAGAACCTCAACAATATTGTGCGAAAGCTTCGCACCGCTCTTGGTGATAACGCTGACAGGCCGCGTTTTCTTGAAACGGTAGTTGGAAAAGGATACCGGTTCGTCGGCCCAGTTCGGGTAATCGATGCGAAATATCCGGGCTCTGCTGAACGAAGCCCTGTGCACAATACCGGTCCGAATGATGGTGACGGGAGGGGCGAGCGCTCATCCATTGCCGTGCTGCCGTTGTTGCTGCTGGGGAAAGCTACGGATGACCAGGGTTTATGTCTCGGGTTTGCGGATGCGCTCGCGTCGCGTCTTGGAAATCTTCCCGGCGTTGACGTGCTGCCAACTTCCGCGGTCCTGAACCTGCCTACAGAAGCAACCCCTTCGGAGATCGCGACACGTCTGGGTGTCCGGTTTGTCGTCCACGGTGCTATTCAGATGTCAAAAGGGCAGTGGCGTATCTCGCTGGAAATGTTTGATGCTCGTCTGCAGCGCCCCTGCTTCACCAAAAAGTGTGACCTCGAAATACATCGCCTGTCGAGTCTCGAGGACGATGTTGCGAAGCAGATCGGCGTCGCGTTGAACCTGCCGTCAGCTCCAGCGGTGGTAGAGCTGCGCCCACGATATAGCAGAGATCCTCTGGCTTATGCGGAATTCATGCGGGGCTATCGGATTACGGCGTCCGGCGATGCTTCCATGCTGGGCCAAGCGAGTCATCATCTCACGAATGCGGTGACGCGTGATCCGGCCTTCGCTCTCGCCCACGCGACCCTCTCCTTTGCGTGTACAACCCGCCATTTCGAATTTGACCCCTCCAACGTGTGGCTGGAAAAGGCCGAATTCCATTGCCAGCGCGCGCTTGAAATTGATGCGAACCTTCCCGAGGGACACGTCGCCCGCGCTTTCCTTCTGTGGGGGCCATCGAAGAACTTCCAGCATCTGGAAGCGATTGCAGAACTGAAGCGCGCTCTAGCCCTCCAGAGCAACCTGCCCCATGCATACAACCGCCTGGGCACAATTCTTGCCCATATCGGGCTGCTCGATCACGCCCGTGAAATGTATCAAAGGGGACGGCCCTTTCAACCCAGGAGGGCTATTAGTCCGAGTATCGTACAGGTTTACATTTGGGGTCAGGAATATGAACTGGCGCGTCAACAGATTCAAGTTTGGCGCGCGGAGAGCCCCGGTAACAAGTACCCCATATACTTTGCTCCTCAGGCTGCAATGATGACCGGGGAGATGAAAGAAGCGAGCATTCTACTGGATCAGGCAATAGAACTGCTTCCCGAAGAACCACTCATCGTCAGCTTGCAAGGCGTCTTTCACGCGTTGACTGGGAATGACACTAAGGCGCTGGATTGTATGGCCAAGGCATGTGCGAGCCCAAAATCATTTGGGCATGCTCATCACAGCTACTATCAGATCGCTTGCATTCTCGCCTTGTTGGGCCGGCGAGAAACCGCGCTGGATTGGCTGGAGCGAAGCGTTGGCAGCGGATTCGCATGCTGGCCTTTTTTTCTGACAGATCCTTGCCTTAAGAATCTGCGCGAGCTTCCGGCCTTTGAGGTTCTGGTGAGCTCGTTGCAAGCCAAGTACCCCGACCATCTCGGATTGTTGTAGCTTCGGGCCTCCTATGCTCATCAGATCGCTGCTATTGCTGTCCCTGGCCGAGGCGCCAGGCCTTGATGAACTTCCAGTGCACATAGACGGAGTGGTTGATGTGCAGGATCAGGCCTTCGCGGCCGTCGAGGAATCCGAGCCGGAAAAAGTAGTTATAGATGAACGTCGCCGTGGGGTTCAGCACTGTATTCCATAGGAATGCGGGCAGAGACCGGCTTGTTTTGCCGCGCTTATGCAACAACTGCGCGATCTCAGAGCTGTAACGATCCATGTGCTCGAGATAGATGCCCATGGTGGGATACGCGTAGTGCAGCATATCTCCTCGCAGTGTGCCTTTGGCTCCAGCGTGTTGGGGCGTTGAGTGGGGACCGACTCCTTCGCTCAGCCGCGCGGTTCCGCGTTTGAACAGACGCAGCTTGCGGTCGGGATAGAAACCGCCGTGCCGGATCCATTTGCCGAAGTACAGATTCAGGCGCGGTATCCAGTACGCGGTGCAGGGCGGATCACCGGCCAGCAGATCTCGAATTTCCTGTTGCAACTCCGGAGTGAGAACCTCGTCTGCGTCGAGCAGCAGAATCCAGTCGCTCGTGCACAGATCCAGCGCCACATTTTTTTGTTCCCCGTGGCCGCCGAACGCATGATAAGTGGTCTTCGCGCCATAGCCGCGGGCAATCTCGAGAGTCCGGTCGCGCGAGCCCGAGTCGACTACGACGATTTCGTCTGCCCACTTCACACTCTCCAGCGTGCGGGGCAGATTCGCCTCCTCGTTCATGGCGATCATCGCGACCGAGAGAGTCTTGCGCTGGGAGGGCATTCAACCGAAGGATAAAGGACTCGGCCTCGGGCCGCCATGGCGACGATGGGCCCGCGATAACCGCGGAGTCGCCGCCACTCGGATCTCAATCCATAAACTCGCGAAAATAAGGAAGTTCCCGCCGAGACTTGGGAATGGGCTGCAGGCCCTTCACGAGCGTGGCCTTCTGAACTCAGAACCGGATGTTCACACCCTGTTCGCACATGTCTGTCAGCACCGAGAGCAGGTTGGTGATGCCGAGCAGTTGCCGGATGCGTGGACCAACATTCACCAGCACCACACAGCTTCCGCCGGCTTTTGCGGAGACATACAGCCGGATCAATGTTCCGAGCCCGATGCTGTCCATGTGCGTCAGATCGGTGAGATCCAGCACAATCCTTTTCGTTTGCGGGATCAGGACCTTCACTTCATGGGTTAGAACGTCGCAGACGCCCATCACCAGCTTGCCGTGGCACTTTACGGTGGCGACATCGCCGTTGCGTTCGACCTCGAGAGTCAGCAGAGAGACAGCTTCAGCCTGGGACATGTACCTACCTCCGAAAATCGCGCGAAAGGGCACGCCGGGAATGGCAGGATTGTCTCACACAAGATGCCGATTCGAAATCGGATTTGATATCAGGCCCCCGATGACGAAAGGTCACTGCTATCGGGAGCCGGTTTGACTCCTCAATGGCAGGCGAAGCGTGGGATCCACCGCCGCGGGGCGGATGCGATGTCCAGAGGCGCACGTCAGGTCATCCCACAGCCAGTCCCCCGCACTCGTACCTTCAAGAGGCCTTTCCGGCGTGGCGTTCACAAACAGGGGCACACGCGCAGTGCAGCTCTTCTCAACGCAATGCAGCCAGGTCAGGAGGACCGGATCGGCGGACATCTGAGCATGCACGATCTTGTGGCGGGTATCGAATCCCCGGCACCCTCGAAACATTGAGTAGCACCCGATGTGATTGCATGCCAGAGCAAAGAGTTGCGACGGAGCGAATGTCGATCTTCCGGGCATCGGGAAAGCCAAATGGCGAGCCCATGCGGTCGTGTTGAAGCAAAAGCTCTTGCCCGCACCATGAGCAGTAAAAGCAGCAGTGCGGCACCGAGCATCGCGTCGCCGGCTCCGCCTGAGTCATTTTGGCGGGTTGGGGAGTTACTGATTTGGCTTCGGCCGTTTCGTCGGAAGCAATGAAACCCGGCTTTCGAAGTACCAGCACATAACCGTTTTCGTCGCGCAGAAGGCCCATGTCTTTCTCCGGTACTGCTGTCGATCGCATTCGGTTGAGGGGGACTCGAAACGCCGTGCACCAAAAATAGTGCCTGTCCGGTACTTTCGGAATGACACCTACGCACTAAGTCGTTTGCATCTTTGGAGTTAGTTACTTTGAGTTACATAAGTTAGTAACTGAATGCCCTAATTTAGCGATGTTACTGATGGGTACTTAATAGTTACTTATGCGAGTTACTTTATTCGCCACGAAGCTACTCGCTTCCCCGGAAGCAAGATGCAGATACCCGAATCTATTCGCAACGGATTGCCTGCATTGGCTGGATCCTGGCGGCGCGAAGAGCGGGAAGCAGAGACGCGGCGCTCGCGATGGCTGCCAGCATTGCGATAGAAGCGGCAAACACCCACGGCTCCCGGGCAGAAATCCCGTAGAGAAAACTCGCGAGCATGCGAGAAGCGAGGAGTGCGCAGATCAGCCCGCCTGCAGTGCCCGCCAATGCCACCGTCGAATTCTGCACGAAGATCATCCTTGCCACCTGGGAACGCTTCGCGCCAAGCGCCATACGAATTCCAATTTCACTGGTGCGCCGCGCAGTCGAGTAGGCCAGCGTTCCATAGAGGCCAATCGCCGTCACTGCGAGCGCGCAGAGGGCAAAGAATCCCGAGAGCAACGCCATGGTCCGCTCAGCACTCAGGGAGTCGTCGACCATGGCCAGCATCGAAGTCATCTTTGGAGCAGGGATTTCCGGGTTGATCTTCTGGACAATGGAGCGCGCCGCGCCTGCAAGGGACGAAGCGGATCCGTCAAGCCGCACCACTGCGGTGTAAGAAGTTCGGAAGTCTTCACCTTCCTGGCTCATGGGGTGATAAATAGTGGGCGGTGCAGGAGAGCGGATATCCTCGTACTTCGCGTTTCCGACCACACCAATGATCTCGTACTGAGTAATCTTGTTGTTCTCTTTGTTATTGATCTTCTGTCCGATCGGGTTGCGTCCGGGTAAGAGCAAATCCGCCGCGGCACGATTCACAATGACCTTCCGGCCACTCGAGGCGGGTTCATCCCACTGGAACTCCCGGCCCTCGAACAGGGGAATGCGCATGGTCCGGAAATAGTCCGGCCCGATCGCGTTCTCGTGAATATCTTCTTCCTTGCCTCCCTGGACGTAGAACAACTCATCCCAGGTCATATCAGCCAGGGGAACAATCGATTCCCAGCTAACCGCCTTGACCCCGGGCTCACGCATCAAGGTGTCGCCCACCTGCTTGTAAAACTGCATCAGAGCCGCGCCGCGCAACGACTGATGGTCCATGCTGAGGGCAATGTTCTCCACTCCGCGGGCGTCGAATCCCGGTCCCGAGAGATAGAGCTTTACGAGGCTGGAGGTCAATAGACCGGCACCCACCACCAGCATCAAGGCAAGCGCGACTTCCAGCGCCATCATTGCTCGAGGAAGCACTCTTTGCCGCTCGTGCGCCAGGGTTGTATGTTGCCCCTGCTTCATCTGCTCATTCAATCCGCTCGAAGTTGCCTGAAGAGCCGGCACCAGACCCACCAGCAACGTGGCAACAATCGAGATAAGAGCGGCAAAGGCAAAAACGCGCACATCGAGGCTGGTATCAAGATGTGTTTCGGATTGCGCGCCAAGCAACATCACCGAGAGCGCGCGTCCCACGGACGGCGCAATTGCGAGCCCTGCCATGGTGCCCGCAAGCGAAATCAAAAGGCTCTCCGTCAGCAGCTGTTGAACCAGCCGGCTTCGCGTCGCCCCCATGGAAAGCCTGGTCGCCAATTCCTTCTGCCGCGCCGCTCCTCTGGCCATGAGCAGGCTCGCGAGATTGAGGCAGGCGAGCAGCAGGACTCCTCCGCACATGGCAAAGACGGCCACCAGCGGCTTACGGAAGATCAGGCGTATATACGAAAATCCGGTCGAGCCCGGCTCCGCAACGAAGGAGAAGTGCTCGCGTTCCCTCTGCGAGATCCATGCGGGATCGGCTCCGACTTGATGCAGTACAGAATTGCTTGCCGCCGCTACCTCGGCATTCGCCTGTTCGAGCGAAATGTTCGGGTGCAAACGCGCCATAATCGTCAGCCACCAGGCGTGCGTGCCGCCCTTGGTAAGATTTCGCTCGCCATCCATGGCCGGTTCAGCCGAAAGCGGCACGAAGATTTCCGGCCGTTCCAGCGGATCTGCTCCCGTAAACCGTTTAGGCATCACGCCGACAACGGTGAACAGCGTGTTGTCCACCCGAAGCTTCTGCCCGATCACGTTAGGCGCGCGATTAAACCAGCGCTGCCAGAAACTATCGCTGATCACGGCGGCAAAACCGGCGGGATTTCCTCCTTTCGTATCATCAGGCCCGCGTCAGGACTCGTCCCAGCATCGGCGGGATTTGAAGACCGGTGAAGTAATCTCCGCTGACCATCTGAACGCGGGCCGGCTCTGATCCATTGCTGCCTTTAATCTCCGCTTGGTCGCTGAAATGCGCAAAAACCGCGGAGAAGGAATTATGCCCGTGCTCCAATGCACGAAAGAGCGGTTCAGGAAGGCTGTACGAAGGACCGGGAGAACCACGCAACATCCCAATTACGACAAGGCGATCACTCTCCGGCACCGGCAGCGGTCGCAACAATAAGGAATTGATGATGGAAAAGATCGTCGTATTCGCGCCAACGCCGAGGGCCAGCGTCAGGATCGCGACCAGGGTGAACCCGGGTGATTTGCGCAGAACACGAAACGAGAAACTCACGTCTCGCGCGAGATTCTCGAGCCATCGGAATTGCCAGAGTTCGCGCAGGCGCTCGTGCCAGCGATCCTGGTTTCCGAAGCGTAACTGAGCGGCGTGCTGCGCTTCGCCTGGCACGACACCCTGTCGAACCAGCTTGTCTTTCAGCATCGCCTGGTGGAAGGCAAGTTCGTCTGCCATTTCGCGATCCAGCCGGCGTTTCTGAAACAGGGCCTTCAGGCGAAGTAGAAATTCATGCACTTGCTGTTTCATGGAAATACCTCACGCGCCGTTTTCACGACGCCTGCATGACAAATGCAACGGCTGAAGAAAGCCGCGCCCATCGCCGGGATTCAGATTGCAGTTGCCTGTTGCCCTCAGTAGTGAGTTCGTAGAATTTTGCGCGCCGGTTGTTCTCGGATGCGCCCCATTTCGCTTTGAGCAGACCGCGCAGTTCCATGCGGTGCAGGGCGGGATACAGCGCGCCCTCCTCCACTTTCAGTACCTGCTGCGAGGTGTTCTGGAGCCACTCCGCGACCGCGTAACCATGCTGAGGGCCGCGATAGAGCGCCTTCAAAATCAGCATCTCCAGGGTGCCCGGAATCAAATCCCCTGCCTCGTGAATGCTTTCCATAATTTCCTTAGGGGAAGATTAGGAGAGATCCGGCAGGGAGTCAAACCCTATGTGACCAGTGGCCTCATAGAAAGGCCCGGCAAGCCGCTCGACGCGCATCGCTGAGTATCGCGGTTATCCAGATGGACCGGCTTGCGGTTGCCTATGCAGGCGATGGCGAAAGCTCAGGTGCAATTTCGACTACGTTTTTGCGCGCGGGGGCGATACGTCGGAAGGTGAGAACGGTGATATCGTCCTCCTGCCCGAAGTCACAAGCCGCGAGCGCAATGTTCTCAGCAGATTGCGTCGCAATTGAGGAGGTTCGCGGGAATCCGTATAGCTCGCCGTTTCGATTCCTTGCCTCGACTACGCCATCGGTCAGCAAAGTGAGCTGCTCATCGGGATGCAGCATGAAGGTGGTTTCCGCGTAGGAAGTCCTGGACTCAAGACCGAGAGGCAGCCCGTTCTCTACCGCAAGTTCCTGACCGTTGAGATAGGGCGCCAGATGACCGGCGTTGGCCACGGTCAGCCTGCCTTCCGCGTCGACGCGGACGACCAGGCAGGTGGTGAATCCACCGGCACTGCGGTGCAGCATCCGAAAGTTCATGGCGGTGAGAATCTCGCTGGGGCTGTGCGTGTAGTGCGCCAGCGTTCGCACCGTGCCCACCAGGAGCGAAACCGTCATGGCCGCGGGCATGCCCTTTCCGCTGACGTCGCCAATAACGATCAACGCGCCGCCATCGTCTGTGGGCAGTATCTGAAAGAAGTCTCCGCCCACCTCGCGGGCGGGCCGGTAAGCGCTGTGGATGGCGAAGCCGGGAATAGACGGGAACGCCTCCGGGACGAGCACCTGTTGCACTTCACGCGCATTCTGAAACTCGCGCTCCAGAGCATTCTGCCGTTGACGGTAATCCATGGCATAGCGAAGAACCGCGTAAACGATCGCCAGAAACAGAGCGGTGCGAAGCAAAGCCTGCAACGCGAGCACGCTCCCCATGACGGTTAGATGGGGCGCGTTCAGCCATCCCGACACCGGCCAGTGGGTGTAGCGGATGCCCTGCTGGGAGATATTCGACACGGCATAGAGCACGTCGTTGGCCAGGGCGATGATCGCCACGATCCAGCGGGCGGAGTCCAGGCGCTTCTTCAGGAAGATGGCGTAGACCACAAGGAAGATGGGAATGGCTTCGCCGGGAAGGATCAAGAATGTCAGCACAGCATCGACGATCTGAAACGTCTGGTGGCCAAGTGCCACATAGACGAAGCCCAGAGAGCCGTCAACGAGGCCACACACGATCGAGCCGATCGCAAGAACGCGAATGGCTCGCATCATCTGGGGCCTGTCTTCGAGATCGAGCAGATAGATCAGGACGTACCACTGCGCAACTTCACGCAACTGAATTGCCGTCTGGGTAAGGAATGTCAGCCAGATTCCCGAGGCCTGCAGGCGCAGGCCGGTAAGAACCGTGGCCAGCGGAGGCATGAGGGTATACACCATCATCCAGAAGAGAAGGCGTTGGCTCTTATTGCGGAGCCACGCGAAGAGACTCAAAAAGGAAACAAGGGCATAGAGCCCAGCCAGCGCAAACTGGAACTGCTGGCTCCGCAGCCATCGATAATCCAGGGAATCCTTGGCTGCGGCGATCGCTGAAGGACTTCCGATCAGCGGAGCACTCTCGAATCCGCCCGCGGTTCCGTCATCATTGGAAGCGAGCGGAACCTTAAAGACCCGCACCGCAAGCACTCCGCTCTGCACCGGTCCCATTCCATAGGTCTGCGGCGGCACGGCACTGAGGTAGTTGATTTGCGGAGGAAAATTGCCCAAGCGGCCAATTGCCCTGCCATTCCAGTAAAGTTCGTAAACCTCGTCGATTGCTGGAATCAGAAGAGCGAAATTCGGAGAAACGCCCGCGGCCGGCGTCACTTCGATCCTTCTGCGATACCAGCCATAGCCATCGTAGTTCGGGTGCGTCTGCGTACCCCAGGTCGAATCGGCCTTGATTTGCTCCCAACCGTCGTGGCCGGTTGTGTCGTCCAGATCGGGAGCAGCCCAGGCGGGATTGTCGCCAAGGTGAAACTGCCAGGCGCCATCGATTGGGGCGGCTCCCTTGCCGAGGCCCTCGATTTTGAGAACAGGTGCGGCCGGAGAGGCATCGGTTTGCAAGTCAGCCGCGTCGGCTTTATCGGCGCTGAGACCAAGGAGAACGAACAAAACCAGGAGTTGCAGGATAGGACGCAGGCCCGCACACGACTGTCCGGGTAGCGTTGCCAAGTTTCGCATGCCAGAGAGGATATCCTGCGGGAGCATTTCAAGGGCAGCGAAATCCGCGGATGCCCGCGAGCCGCTGCCAGGGCGAGTCCCTGGATTTATTAGCAGACGTCACGCAAAGCTTTCATCGCGTAAAAGCTTCCACGAGAAACCTGTCGACCGGGCTGGGTCTCGCCATGTTACATTGAGATTCCCAAAAGTATTAAGGTAGAGGTCATGGCAGCAGGCATTCATTTGCCCGGCAGCGACGAGACCATCGATCTTCAGCAGCAGGTAGCCCGGCTACAGGCTTTGCTCGAGGCGTCGCGCCAGGTGCATTCCACGATTCGCGAGGAAGCCGTGCTGGGCGCTGTTTTGCGGATTGTCGTCCGCGAACTCGAGATGGCGGGGGCCGCCTTTCCCGGCACCGGCCTGAGCTATGGTTTTGTGCCGGAGCCTCCGTCGGAAGCTGAGGGTGGCCCCGCGTCTCCTATCTATCTTTTGCAGGACCGCGAAGGAAAGCGCATGGCCGAGCTCGTGGTCGCTCCACCGGAAGGCCGGGAACTCACCCTTTATGAATCCGACTTCATTGAAGGTTTGACCCTGCAGGCGGCGGTTGCGCTGGAGAACGCCCGCAATCACGAGCGCAACCTGCAGTGGGCGCGGGTGCAGCAGGACCTCGACGCCGCGCGCAACATTCAGCGCTCGCTTTTGCCGCAATCTCTGCCCGAAATCAACGGCTACTCGCTCGCCTTCCGGTCAGTGACGTGCTACGAGGTGGGGGGCGACTACCTGGATATCGTTGAGCAGCCGGACGGCAGCCTGTTGCTGGCGGTAGCCGATGTAGCCGGGAAGGGGCTGGCCTCGGCCATGATGTCTGTCAACTTTCGGGCCGCCTTCCGGGCCATGGCGATCACCGGCATTCCCCTCGATGAACTGGCAACCCGGATGAACGAGCACCACTGGCGGGAGGGCGAAGAGGCACGCCGCCGCTACGTTACGGCAATCTTCATGCGGCTCTATCCCGAAATCGGCAAAATCGAGGTGGCCAACGCCGGTCACAACCCTGGATTTCTGGTCTGGCCGGACGGCAGTACTCGCGAGTTCGAGTCGGCCGGGACGCCGTTGGGCCTGTTGCCCGGCATGCGCTACACCAGCGAAGAGGCTATTATTACCCCCGGCACAAAACTGCTGTTTTACACGGACGGCCTTACGGAAGTCTTTCGAGGCGAGGAAGAGTTTGGCCCGGAAAGGCTTATGGACGAATTTTCAAAGTGCTCCGGCGAGCAGGCCGATGTTATTCTCGATGCATTGTGGACGACAATTGAGGAATTTGCCGAGGGCGGACCTCAAAGTGACGACATGACCGCACTGGCTCTGTGCCGGTGTGCGCAGGGTACGGAGATACCGGAATGAGCAAGGTGAAATCCACTAGCGTGGAGGTGCGGCTGCCTTCGCAGCTCGGCTACGAGAAAGTCGCCATGAGCACCGCAGCCGCAGTGGCCAAGCTAATGGGTTTCCGCGAAGATCGCGTAGAGGATTTGAAGACGGCCGTCGCTGAGGCCTGTATCAACGCGATTGAACACGGCAATAAATTGAACGATGACCTCTCGGTGGGCGTAGTTCTTTCAGCAGGTCTTAACGCCCTCGAGGTAAAAGTGATTGACGACGGCCAGGGCCTGAAAACAGTCCCTCCAAAGCCCGATATCGATAAGAAGATACACGGCGAAGAAGACCCGCGCGGAATGGGCATGTTCCTCATCCAGGCGCTGGTAGACGAGGCCGAATGGGTTAAGGGCTCGAATGGGAAGAGCAGCTACGTCAGGCTGGTGATTCGTCTGGATGTGGATGCAAGCTGATTAACGCAGGAAAACATACGGAGACACGAAATCGTGCAGAGCGAAACAAAAGCGCGCGTAGACCAATTGACATCCCCAGCGGGCCACCCTGTGACTGCCCTCCGGTTTGAGGGCGACATTGCCAGCACTTCCAAAGACGCGGTGCTGGGCAGCTATCAGGCGCTGCCCAAAGAAACCGCCAGGCTGGTTCTGCTCGATTTCAGCAAGGTGGACTACATCAATTCAAGCGGCATTGCCCTCGTGATACAGATGCTCATCGAGGCCTCAAATTCCGGTCAGAAGGTTTACGCCTTCGGCCTTTCGCCGCACTTCACCAAAGTGTTCACCATGGTGGGCATCACCAAGTATGCCGGCCTCTTCCCTACCCAGGCCGATGCTCTCGCGGCGCTGTAGCGGCGCCGCAGGTCCCCTAGAAAACCCAGGCGGCGGTCGCTCGTCAGCTCTCTGAATGTGCCTTATTTCGGAGGGCCTGGCTTCGGCGCTTCTTCGTAGTCCGGAAGAATACGGATTTCCGATCCGAATTTGTGATAGTTCGTGTATGCGACGTCATTCAAGAGCGTTTCGTATGGCGTATAAACTTCGAGATTCTCGTCGAAAACGCTAAGACCCCTGGCCGTGCGGCTTCGCAACATCACCACACTGCGCAGCGGGCAGGTAAACGTTCTGCCTCCAATCTCCACGGAACCATACTCGATCATGGTTCCCGTTTCCAGAACCGGCCTCACTGACTGAAGATTCGGTTCCCGAATCCAGCCTGGTTCCGATTCAAGTGTCAGCCGCAGAATGGTCCCGGTCTCTGGGTCAATCGTCATTTCCCCGTGGTACTCGGGCCGAGTGCGGAAAACAGCACCGCCGCGCAGGCAGCACATCTCGACGGCGTAATCGGGCGAAGCGCCACGGACGCTATAGCGAAAAACAGCCATCGTTCCCGTATTTCCGCGTTCCCAGCGGCTCCAGGTCATCGTGCTGCCATGGTGGGTTGCGTCTCGCAACACAAAACCGAGAATTGGACCGAATACACCTCGGAAGTACAGATACTTGCCTTCCCCTGCGCGTTTATATCTTTTTCTGCGCTGCTCCTGCTCCTCGCGCCCTTGTCGATAGAGAAGAGTTGCCGTATCCTTGCCGGCCATCTTCAGTGACTGGTCCGTAGCGGCGGCCTTCCAGAAATTCTCGCCTTCGCTCGACTGCTGCTGATAGACGAGAGTCGTGCGAGTCGCGAAAAAGTCCGGCAATTTGGGAAGCAATGAGTTCACGTATGTCGCTGTTCGCGAGAGCATCTGCGCCTGAGCAGGAAGATCCGGCACTGGCTCGTTGACAATTTCCGCGGCCGGCGGGCTCAAGAACACCGACTCATCCGCAAGCGCCTTCAATGCTGATTTTGCCTTCTTGCCCGGAATGCGATCGCTCAAAGTCGCGAACTGAGCGCTGTTTAGCCTCTCTGTCAGTTTTAGCGCCGCCAGACAGGAAGCTAGTTCTTCGTCGCGCAACCCCCTGCTCGATTCCAGCATTTCACCCAGTTGCGCCGGGCTGACTCCCTTTGTCGGGATGCGGGGGAGATCATAGAAAGCCGGCTCGTTGTAATACCCCGCAACCGTGTGTGCCGTAACATCAGGCAAGTCGACCTCGGCCTCGATCTGGTGGTACTCGTCGAGTTGCGAGGTGGGTGGAGGGTCAAAGGAAAATGTGTAGAACGCACCTGCCTCTCGCGCGCATCGCTCGATATCGCGAGCAACATCTCCGTTTTCGTTGAAGACAACGCCTCCACTCTGACGCGCCAGTACCGGAAGAGCGAAATGCGGTGTTGGCTTCTCAAGATCCGACGGCGAGCGAACTCCTCCCAGGTAGTTCTCATATTTGAATTGATGAATCTGCGGATCGCGCCAGATCGGAATCTGAAAAACCGCCAGTCTCGCCTCGCGCAGGCGAGTCATCACTTCGACGAGCCTGTAAAAATCATCCTCCTTCCCGGTTTCCCGGTCCATGACGGCAGGCCATCCGTATCCAAGCCACACCAGAGCTTTTCTCCCCGGCTTGTCTCTACGCTCGACAGCGGTGGCATGCAGCACTCGCAAAGACTGCTCCCAGAGCACGTATCTATCCGACACTGCCGTTGTTTCGGGAGAAGAGGCCGGATGAAGCTGCCAGATGACGCGAGGGGCATAATTCCTCGACACATCCGCGGCCAGTTCGTTCCCATTGAGCTTCGGCATTATGGAGGCACGCAATCCCTCGCGCGAGAGCCAATAGACCGAGACCGGCTGAGCCAGCCTTCCCCCATCTTCTTTGAGGAATCGGATCACGTCTCTGCGTACGCTCTCAAATTGCTCCGGCGTGAGGTTCAATTGATCAAGGAGCAAGATGACCTCGGTCAATCGCTCGTTCTCGTCCGCCAACTTTCCCGACTCATGAAAGGAAAGGAGCTTCTGAGGCTCGCCATCGTCCATTAGCGTGAACCTGTCCGCGCTGAGTCCGGAGGCGGGTCCACCCTTCTCGTCCATCACGGAAACGTCGAGATGAATCAGCCCCTCGCGATGCGAGTCCGTCTGACTATATGCAGGGTTTGGAGAATCAATGGGCTCGGATGGTCCCTTAGTCTGGCAGTTGCCATCACAAAGCAACCCAAAGCATATGCTGAGCGCAAGAGGTGCCAGGGTCTTAGGTATTCCATCACGAATCGCACGAATCGAGAGCATCATCCGTTTTCGTGACCGTATCAGAAAGGCCTCGCTCACCGTGAGAATCCCCTCTCTCATTGTGCCGAGGCTTTTTGAGACTCCGTGAGAATCGTCGCGTTTGCGATGATTGGCCGTGCCCACAGGCCTAGACTCAGTACGCACCCGAACGTGACGTAGAGGCACACCATTCCCGCTCGAAGCCCTGCCACATCGCCAATTTTTCCAATGATCAGCGGAACCACGGCGCCACCAATGATGCCCGTGCAGAGAATCCCCGCAAATGAGCCATGATGCTCCTTCACGGAGTTCAGGCCCAGCGAGATTACCGTCGGCCACATGATCGAAGCGAAAAAGCCGATCGCCGGGAAGGCATACAGCGATACCGTTGACGGCCCGAACAACGCCGCGCTCAAAGCACAAAGGGCCCCAACCCCAAACCCCATGAGCACACGGCGGCTGTCAAACAGCTTCAGCAGGATCAATCCCACAAAGCAGCCCACCGTCATCATTCCCCAGAACCACGACACAGCGCTGGCACCCGTCGTATGGGGATCGAAGCCGTGGTACTGCGCGAGGAACTTCGAGGTCCAGTCTGCCGTCCCCTGCTCCGAGCCTACATACGCGAACATAGTTCCGAAATAAGCCCATACCATCCTGCTGCGCAGCATCTGGAAGTATGTCCCGACCCTGCCGGCCTGTTCCTCCTCGGTGCGGGCGATGCGTGGAAAGCGGATCGCGCTCAACAGCACAATTACCGCTGCAGCCACCGCCGCGAATATCCAGTAGATCGACACCCAGCGAAGATGCGCAGGCGTGATCTGCGCAAACAAGCGAAGCAGTGGTCCCCGTCCGCTCGCAACATTGTTCACCATGTAGGAGTAGATCAACGGGCTCAGAAACGATGCCGTACCGAACACAAACTGCGCAAGCGCTGAATTGAAGGCGAAATGCTCCTCGCCACCCGCAACGCGCAGAAGGGGATTAATGGCTACCTGGAGCATGGCCATGCCCGCCCCGATGGTGAATAGCGATGCAATCGCTACCGCATAGGTCGGATGAAGTGCGAAGCTCAACGCGCCCATCAGCGCCAGCACGAACGAAGCAATCATTACCGGCTTTTCTGTGAAACGATCCACCAGGAAACCCGCGGGCACCGAAAGCACCCCATAGGCCAGAAAAAACGAGAAAGGCAGAAATGCGGCTGCCGCCAGGCTCACATGAAAGCTGTCGATGATGTCGGGAATGATCGGCCCAAGGATGTTGGTGAGAAACGAGAGGACAAAGAACATCAGCAACACAAGGGCGACGATGAAGTAGTTCCTGCGCATCCGTTCCTCGGCTACTCCACGCTCGTAACCTTGGTGGCGCGTTCAAATTTGCCTGCTTCGCGGCTTGCGAGCGCGGCAATGGCGAGCGTCATCATTTGCACCGGCAGAATCTCCACGATCGGACGCAGGGATTCGGGCGCGCGGGGCAGTCGGCATGACTCGCGTTCGGCGTCCTCACAGAACAAGGCCGGGAGCGCCGCGGTTCCGGCAACGTCCTTCACAAGTCCCTCATTCAAGGTCCGGGTGCGTTCATCACCGGCGAAAACGCCCACGAAAATTCCCTCCTTCAGCATCTCGAACGGCCCATGACGGAGCGCTGCGCTGCTCATTCCTTCCGCATGAAGGTGCGTTGACTCCTTGATCGTCAGGGCACCGGTCCGCGCCGCGGCAAGCGACGCCCCACGGCCTGCGAGAAACACATCGCGCATGCCGCGAAGGAGTTTGACGAGTTCTGCGACTTTCGATTCCCAGCCGCGAAGATACACATCCACGAGATCCGCCGCCATCTCCATCTCGCGAAGGCGCCCATTTGCGTCTGCGCTGCACAGGCGTGCTCCCAGAATCCGTAGCGCCATCTGGGTTGCAACATAGGTCTTGCATGAAACTGAATATTCGTCGCCTGCGGCGGTCATCAGCGCGAAGTCCGCTTCACGCGCCAGCGGGCTGTCCGCCCAATTCGTCACCGCGATTACAGGGGCTCGGCGGGCGTTGATCTCCAGCATCCGCAACGTCTCGGCGCTTCTGCCCGACTGCGAAACCGCTATCAAGAGAGAGGAAGGCGCCAGGAGGTTGGAGTAGTAGTGGATCAGCTCCGAGGTCTCCACCATCATCGGAGTCCAGCCACTCGCTGCCAGTTCCATGCAGAGCGGATGCAGTCCGAAATAAGACCCGCCCATTCCCGTGAGCACGATCCTTTCGAATCGAACCTTTTCTAATTCCTGGCTGATTCGGTCAAGTGCGCTGGAGTCGCGGAGCCCATCCCACGTGGCGCGCAGCGCCTGCGGTTGGTTCATCAGATCGGAAAAATACGGTCCCTGAATGACTTGGATATTTGGCGACACCCCGGCTCCCCATGGTCATGTGCCACTCAGGATACGCTTTCTTCGCAAATGGGGGAGAAAAGGATTTGGCTAGTCGCTCGCCTTCGCCTTGAGTTCTCCGCCGATCTGGGGCGCGCTCAGGTTGCTGTGATTCTTCGCATACAGGAAGTAGACCGCCAGGCCGATGATCATCCAGCTTCCCGCTGCGAGCTTCGATGTCGGATCCACGGAAATAATCATTGCCACGCAGAACAGGGCTCCCATGATCGAAACGAACGGCACAGCCGGCACCCGGAAAGGTCTATGCTGCTGCGGATTCTTCTTCCGCATGATCCACACGCCGATGCAGACGAGCACGAAGGCAAACAAAGTGCCGAGGTTCGTCATGTTGCCGGTGATGTCGCCGGGCAGGAATCCGCCAAGCAGCCCCACGAAGACGTACAAAACGAGGTTGCACTTGTACGGCGTGTGGAACTTTGGATGAACTTCAGCGAAGAGCTTCGGGAGCAGGCCGTCGCGGGACATGGAGAAGAACACCCGGCTCTGGCCCAGCAACATGACCAGCATCACGGAGGAGAATCCCGCCAGAATTGCCACCGATACCAGCGTCGACAGCCATGCGAATCCGGGCATGTACGTATGGATGGCGTAGGAGACCGATGCCTCCATGCCCTTATTCGGATCGATGAAATCGAGGACGGGCGCTACGCCGGTCAGCACCCAGCTGAAGAGGATATAGAGAACGGTGCAGACAGCCAGCGATCCCAGGATGCCGATGGGCATGTTTCTTCCGGGGTTGATGGTTTCCTGCGCGGCGGTGGACACGGCGTCAAAGCCGATAAACGCGAAAAACACCACGCCCGCGCCACCCAGAACGCCGCCCCAGCCGTGCTTGAACAATCCTTCGTGGAGCGAGTCCTGTGCCAGCAGGAACGGGGTGTGATTGGCCGGGTTGATGAAGTGCCAGCCAATGGCGATGATCATCAACACGATTGTGACCTTGATGCCCACGATGACGGCATTGACCGTAGCCGACTCCGAGATCCCCTTGATAAGGAGGAGGGTCATGACCAGCAGAATGACCAATGCGGGCGCGTTGACGATGCCATGGATCCCGCCGGGGCCGGTTTGAAGAGGCGAATGCCGCCAGACCCAGGGAATGAGGTTGGGGAAGATGTTGTTGAAGTACTCGGTCCAGTAGATGGAGAGGGTGGCAGCACCCAGCCCGTACTCGAGGATCAAGGCCCATCCGATCACCCAGGCCACCAGCTCACCCATGGTCACGTAGGCATAGGTGTAGGCGCTGCCGGCGATGGGGATCATGGCTGCAAATTCTGCATAGCAGAGCCCGGCAAAGGCGCAACCCGTGGCGGCGATGATGAACGACAGCGTCACGCCCGGACCGGCATTCTGTGCAGCCGCGGCGGGCGTGCGGGCGAAGAGACCTGCGCCGATGATCGCGCCGATTCCCAGTGCAATGAGGCCGGGCCAGCCCAGGGTTCGCTTCAGCCCGCCTTCTTCAAGTTGAGCAAGCAAGGTGGAAAGTGGCTTGGTGCGGAAAAGGCTCATAGTTAGTCCCAAGAGTCTATCAGAACGACAATCAAGAATACCTGCTCAGCCTGCAAGGCTGCTGTTTTTGCGGTCGCGGGTTCTGCTAACGAGTTGTTCTTTCCTATAGATCAACTCGCGGGCGTAAATCGCCGGAGTACTCTATTCCTACCAGTTCATTTAAACGGCGCGCCGCCTTTACCATCCGGCTGACTGGAAACCATCCAGACGGAGCAGCACGAAATGACATCCAGGCCAGTGGCCGACGCAGACTACCTTCGCCGCGGGGTTCAGCGTTTCCGCACCGAAATATTTCCAAAGAAGCGGGAACTCTATGAACGGCTTGCGGAGAAGCAAATTCCGCATGCTCTTTTCATCACCTGCGGAGACTCGCGGATCGATCCCACGGCGTTGACCAGCACCGGGCCCGGTGAGGTCTTTGTAGAACGGACACCCGGCAACATCGTACCGATCTATAGCCACGCCGCTGCCGTGGGCGTATCCGCCAGTATCGAGTACTCGATTGTTGCTCTGGGAGTAAAAGACGTTATTGTGTGCGGGCACTCGGCCTGCGGGGCCATGAAAGGGCTTCTGCACCCCGAGAAACTCGGCTCCATTCCGGCTACTGCGCGGTGGCTGAAATACGCAGCCCCGGCACTCGAACTGCTTCACAAGGAATTCGCCCATCTGACGGGTCAAAAACAACTGAAACGTCTCAGCCAGCTCAATATCATCGAGCAGATCGAACATCTGCATACCCATCCGGCCGTTGAGGAACGGGTGAAACGGGGCAAGCTCAGACTGCACGGCTGGTACTACGAGATACATACTGGAGCGGTGGAAGCCTTCAACCCGCAGACCGGCGAATTCAAAGAGCTGGTCTGACTGCAGCCATACGCGAGGCGCTTCAACAGCCGGCTGAATTGCACAAGCTAGAATTCCCTCATGAACCTGGAAGCCATTCAGACTGCCCTGCGCGACGCATCCCTCGACGGCTGGCTCTTCTACGACCATCATCATCGCGACCCCATCAGCGAAGCCATCCTCGGCCTCGACCCCAGGGCGCACATCACCCGCCGCTGGTACTACTTCATCCCCGCCAGCGGAGAGCCGCGCAAGCTGATGCATCGCATTGAACAGGGCCGCCTTGATTCGCTTCCCGGGTCAAAGGGGCTATATTCCAGCTGGCAGGAACTGCATACCGGGCTCAAGGCCATGCTTCGCGGATTTCGCCGCATTGCCATGCAGTACTCGCCCAATAACGACATCATGTATATCTCCATGGTGGATGCGGGCACGGTTGAATTCCTGCGCGGCATCGGCAAACAGGTCGTCAGCTCCGCGGACCTGGTGAGCCAGTTCGAAGCTGTCCTCACCGAGGCGCAGATTGCAAGCCATAAGGTTGCGCAGCGGGTTATCGACGCCATCCTTGAAGAGGGGTGGAAGGAGATCGGACGGCGCCTCCGCCCGGCAAACGGAAAGCCCGGCAAAGTCACGGAATTCGACATGGTCCAGTGGCTCTCGGAAGGTATGAAGCGCGCCAACATCGTCTGGGAAAACGGGCCCAACGTCAGCGTCAACGCCAACTGCTCCGACTCCCATTACGAGCCCACCGCCGAGCGTACCGCCGAGATCAAGGAAGGGGACTTCCTGCTGATCGACATCTGGGGCCGGACCGATCAGGCGGATAGCATCTTCTACGACATTACCTGGACCGGGGTCGTTGGCCGCGAACCCTCCGAGCGCGAACAGCAAGTCTTCGAGACCGTACGCGACGCACGCGACGCCGCCATCAACGCGGTCGAAAGTGCCTTCGCCGAAGGCCGACCCATTCGCGGCTTCGAAGCGGATGATGCCGCCCGCAATGTTATCCGCACAGCGGGTTTCGGCGACTACTTTACTCATCGCACCGGCCACAATATCGCTCATGAGATCCATGGCCCCGGCGCCCACCTCGACAACCTGGAGACCCACGACGAGCGCCAGATCCTGCCCAATACCTGCTTCTCCGTCGAACCCGGCATCTATCTCCCGGAGTTCGGCGTACGCAGCGAAATCGACATGCTAACCGCCCCGGGTAAGGCCTGGGTTACGGGGAAGATCCAACGGGAACTGGTGAGAATCTAGGCAGTCGGAAATAGAGAGTAACAGGCGAGCTTGCCGCTGACGCAGCTCATTCGCAGTTGGCAGTCTCTCGCGAGAGCTCTTCCAGTTGCCGATCATGGACACGCGCCAGTGACAACTGCGCTGCGGCCGCGCCGATTAAGGCACAGAACATATCGCTCTGGGTATCCCAGGGATCACCCTGAGTTCCCAGAAACGCGTCCGCGCCGCTCCCGGCAAGCAACGCCACGGCCCACTCGAGCAGTTCGTAGCAGGCGCTGATTGCCATGCAAATGCACATCACGATAAACACACGCCACCATGGGCCTGATACCACGCGGCGACGAATCAGAATTTCTCGCGCAATAATGGCGGGCACAAAGCCCTGGGCAAAGTGGCCGAGCTTGTCATAATCGTTTCGCTGCAAGTGAAAGTGGTCGCGCAACCAATTGAAGAGCGGAACTTGAGCATAGGTATAGTGACCGCCCACCAGAAGAATGCAGGCGTGTAAAGCGATCAACAGATAAGCCAGACTCGTGAACCGGAACCGCTTGTAAGTGGACGCGAGCAGCACAATCGCGATCAGCGCCGGGAACGATTCCAGCCACCATGTCGCGCGATCGTGAGCGCCAACCCAGGACCACACGATGACCATCGCCACAAAGATCAGAAGCCAAAGAGGCAAGGCAAATTTACGCCGCTCGCGGGAGTCTTTCAGAATCATGCTCCTGCTTCTATATTCCCACCTGCATCGTGTCAAGAATCCCCTCTGCTATCCTCCCCGCAAGGAGTTTCCTCATGTCCGATCCACGCCCGCCTTCCCCTACGAAACCCGGCTCAACATTCTCCACGGCCCGCTCGAAATCATCGACATCAATGTGCCAGACGCGAAGAACTACAAGTGGTTCAACCAGACCCTCTGCAAGGTCAACGACTCCATCGTTCGCGTCGGCATCATCGAAGGCGAATACCACTGGCACAAGCACGACAACGACGACGAGTTCTTTCTGACGGTCGAGGGCCAGCTCCTCATCGACCTTGAGGACAAAACCATCGAGCTGAACGCCGGCCAGGGCTTCGTTATCCCGCGCGGAGTAGTTCACCGGACACGCGCCCAGAAGCGCACCGTAATTCTGATGGTAGAAAACGCCGGCATCATCCCAACAGGGAACTGACGGACCCGCCTACGCGTACTCTCGATCAGGCAAGCCCGTCTTTACGCGAGGTTCCCCACATGAAAACTACCTTTGCCGTTGTGCTGGCATTTCTGATCGCCGCATCGTCGCTCTCAAGCGCACAAAAGCAGCAGGGACTGCCCGCAACCGACCCACTGTACAAGACAGTGGCCGGCCTCGATACCGAGCTGTTCGATGCGTACAACAACTGCCAACTCGACAAGCTGGGCTCTCTGGTTGCCGAGAACCTTGAGTTCTATCACGACAAGACTGGCCTCGCTGTCGGGCGCCAATTATTCATCAACGCGATCAAGAACAATATCTGCGGAAAGGTCCATCGCGAGCTCGTTCCCGGCACTCTCGAGGTATACCCGATCGAGGGCTATGGCGCCGTGGAGATCGGGGTTCACCGCTTCACCCATCCCAACGATCCTCACGAGCTTGGCGAGGCGAAATTCGTCACCCTGTGGCAGCTCAAGGATGGCTCATGGAAAATGACTCGCGCCATCAGTTTCGACCATCACGCCGTAAACCCATGATCGGATTCGCCCGCCTCGTTGCGATATAGTCAAGAAGGAATGGCAGAAGCTGAAAACAAGAACGGCGCGGCAAGAAAAGGCGCGCAGGATGGGTTTGTGTATCTTCCCCTGATCGCCGGCTGGCTCGTCCCTGGCGCGGGGCATTTTCTCCTTCGCAAATGGTGGCGCGGAACGCTGCTGGCAATCTCGATTATCTGCATGTTCGCCCTGGGCCTGGCCATGCAGGGCCGCCTCTACGCCAACGCCCACGACATTCTGGAGATGCTCGGCCTCCTCGGAGACCTGGGAAGCGGATTGCTCTATATCGTGGGGCGGGCTATGGGACTTGGCGGAGATTCGGTGCAACTCACCGTCGCCGACTGGGGCACGCGCTTTATCGTCGTTGCGGGCCTGCTGAACATCATCTCTGCCGTTGACGCGCACAACCTGCGTACCGGGAGGAAGTCTTAGTGTTCACCCCCTCCCACTTCACGGCAGTGCTGCTCTTCTCTCTTTTTGCTTCGACGGTCTTCGGGATCACGCAACGCGACACGCCAAAACGGATGTTCCGCTACGGGCTCTACTGCTTTTCGCTCTTCGTGGGTTCCGCCATCGTGCTGAGCTGGGTGATGTTCCTGATCGCACGCTAGCGCCTCACCGCCGCTCCCACACCGCCGCATCGAACTTGTGCACGCACTGGTAGCCCTCGCTCTTATAGAGCTCTACAGCGTTCGAGTTCGCCTCGGTTACGGTAAGCGAGATCTCGCTCACTCCCTGTCCCAGAAAGTGCGCAGCGGCCACCAGGAGCATCGTCCGCGCAAGCCCGTGTCGCCGATACCTGGGATGCACGCAGAGCTGAGTGATGTGGCCGCTCTGCGGGCTTACGCGCGAGCCCAGCACCAGCCCCGCCAGTTCCCGGCTCTTTCGCTCCACCACCACGTGGGAAGCGTGCGGGGAAAAAACTCCGCAGCCAGAGTAGCGAACGATGTTGTGCAGGAATCGCATGCTTCCGTGCACTGAACGGTATTGATCGTTGATCAGGCTGTCGGGGTGTCCGCCGTAAGCTGCCGCAATCAAGCGTGCGGCTGCGTTCAGGTCCTCATCGCGCCAGTTGCGAAGTTCCAGTTCCGGGGGAAGCTCAATGCGTGGCCGGTTCAGGCGTCCCGCGAGCTGCTGCACCATGAACAGCCTTCGGTACAGCTCAAACCCCGATTCGCCGAATATTTCTCTATGGGTTCCCGAGGGATGCAACAGGAGTTGCGACTCGATGCGATCGACATGCGGTGAGTTGAGCAGCGTCTCAAAGAGATGCTTTAGCAGGGTCTCTTCGATCTCGTGGGCCGGCTCGGGCGAGGTATCAGACGCTTCGGGATTACGTCCCGGCAGGGCAAATACGTCGCCGATGACGGCTTTGGTTTCCTCGTAGACGCAGAAGCAGTAGCCCGTTACCTGGCCCGACTCCAATGCCGCATACCCCGGCAACAGGTGATTGTCCAGGTACTGCATAAGGAGCCGGGCGCTGGCCCGGTAATCCCAGTGCAGCCGCTTGCTCCATAGCTCGCCTTCCGCGTCCAGCACGGGGCGCAGCACCGGCGCCGCAAAATGCCGCAGGTCCAGGATCTCGAGACTCACGCCAGCTGCCATCTTCCCCATTTTGACGTCTTCTACTTTGGATGCGCACACATGCTGTCAAGTGTCACCCGTTGCCGTTCATCCGACAAGTTGCCGCCAGAAGTGTCTTCCGGTCACTTTGACACGATTCGTGGCTCGCGGCAAGTTACACACTGCTGGAATGATGCGACGGGAAACCAAAACCTATCGGGGCCCAACGAGATAAACTTCCAATCCTTGTTCCGGCCAGCTCAGGACCTGCTCGTAGTGACGGCCTTCCAGGTACTGCTGAAGCGCAGCCGGCGTATGCAGGTCGACTCCGCGACGTCCCGCGATCCGGGCAACGAGCAGATGCTCTTCGTCGGGCACGCCAATGTCTTCGTAGTTCACTACCTCCCGGTTGCGATAGAAGGCTAGTCCGTATTCAATGTCGCGCCTCACGCGAAAGACGGCGATCGTTTCATCCGGCGGCGCAAGCAAATCGAGCCGCTGCGCCAGCGGCCGTGCCGAATACGACTTGTCGAGCAGATGAATGACCCGCTTGGTCGCAGCAATCTGCGGAATTCCCGGAAACGGCCCCACACCATAAAGGAAGAGGACCAACACCGCCAGAATCCCGGTTGTCGCCAGCCGAAGGCGCGCTATGCCGTAGCCCTTGACCACGATGACGATCAGGAGTGCCGCCCCAGCCGATGCCAGCACAGCTACAACCAGCGCTCGAGTCGGCGGCATCTCTCGCCCATGGCTCACGAACCACGGCAGGAGCAATGCAAACATGGTCATCAATCCGCATAGAGCCGAGTGCCCGATCAATTCCCAGCGATTCAGTCCCTGTTGCCGGCGCCGGAACAGGTAATCCCCCGTCAGAATCGTTATCGGCGGAATGGAGGGCAGGATATACCCCGGCAGCTTTGACTGCGAGAAGGAGAAGAAGATGATGGGAATGATCGCCCACAAGACCAGGAACTCGGGGAATGCATCTCCCGGCCGGTTCGGCGCGCGCCGCTTTGGATTCAGCCGGCGCAGCCTCCACTCGGCCAACGAGGTCTGCACGCCGTCTACCAGCGCCCGGATCGCAATCACGGTCCATGGCATCGCCGCCAGAAGCACCACCACAACGTAGTACCAGATGGGCTGGGAGTGCTGGTACCGATTGGTAGCGAAACGTTCGAGATTGTGCTCCAGGAAAAATTCGCGGAAGAACGTTGGGTTCTGATGCTGAACCGCGATAAACCATGGCAGCGTGATGGCAAAGTAGAGAGCGATTCCGGGCCACCATACCGACCGCCACACGATGGACCACTCCTTACGCAGGAAGGCAAACGCGGACACGATTACCAGGGCCAGCAATGGCGCCACCGGTCCCTTGGCCAGCGTGGCTACAGCGGTGAAGAAATAGATATCGAAAAGCCAGAACTTTGAGTCGGTCTCATACCACGCGTACCACCCCAGCAGCCCGATAGAGAGCGGCGCGGCCATCTGCATGTCGGTCGAAGCGCCGCGCGAGAAACCGATAATCCCCGCGCATGCCACCGTGATCAACGCCGCATCGAGGTGCCCACCAGGCCGGAATCGTCGCATGTGGAGGTAAATCAATGCCGCCATAATGAAGGCGAAACTCGCAGAGGGCAGCCGCGCGCTCCAGTCGTGAACCCCGAATTCCTGGAAGACGAACATCGCGCGCCAGTAGTAGAGGGCAGGCTTTTCAAGCCAGGGATGCCCATAAAGGTAGGGTGTAACGCAGGCGGTCAGCCGGCCCTTCAGGGTGTGCGCATCGTCGAAGCGCACCAGCATCTCGTGTGCAATCTGGGCATAACGGGGCTCATCGGCGCCAACAAGGCCCAATCCATCCCCCCCAAACATGGGCACGACCCCATAAAGGATGAAGAACACACTGAACGCCACGAACACCGCGGCTTCGCAGATGATTGCCCAACTGGGCAGACGCCTGCGAGGGTTTCCAGGTGGTTCGGGGGTAACAGGTTCCAGCTGAGTTTCCACGTTCAGCGAATCTCCAGGCCGGCGCAGACGGCGGTTCTCTCAAGGCTCCCCACGGAGCCGTTCAAACCAGCCTTTCGATGCACGTCCCAAACCCCTGGGAGCCTGCCGGCCAGAACAGGACGATCTTGCGCACCCCGAAACAAGAAGGCTGGAACGCAGTGGTAAGGCTAACAGATCACACCGGCTCTCTCTCGCGTCCGGCAACCGGCCCGGCCAGGGCAGAACGCAGTTCGGCCAGGATCTGTTCGCGGGCTTGCGCCAGGGGTCCATCCAGCGTGCATCCCGAGGCATTCTCATGTCCGCCACCGCCAAGCCGTTCGGCAATGGAAGCCACATTGATTTTTCCCTTGCCGCGAAGGCTCACACGAATACGATTCTCGGGCAACTCGCGGAGAAACGCCGCTGCCTCCACTTCCGCAATCGAGAGTGCGTAATTCACGATCCCTTCGCAGTCCTCCTCGGCTGCGCAACTCCGCATCATGTCCTGCCGGGAGACCCAGAGCCATGCCAGCCGCCCCTCGCGATGCAGATTTTGCAGGGCCGCTCCCAACAGCAACAGCTTCGACATCGCCTTGGAGAAATAGACCTGCTGCGCGATGCGAATCGGGTCAGCGCCCTGCAGCGTCAAATCGCGCGCCAGCTCAAAGGTCGACGCCCGCGTTCCGCCATAGATAAAGCCGCCCGTGTCGGTGAGCACAGTGGTGTAAATGCAGGTAGCTGCCTCGGATGTCACCTGGGCCCCGGCCGCTCGAAAGAGCCGATACACCATCTCGCCCACGCATGCAGCCCGCTGATCGATCCAATTGATATCGGCAAACGCCGCGCCGCTCGCATGGTGGTCGATGTTGATGACCAAAAGCTTCTCCAGCCCCTGCAGTCGCGTCCGCTCCAGGCTGTCGCACTCCAGCAGAATCGCGGCGTCATACGGCCCATGCACCCGCGTCGCAGTGCGGATGTTTTCTGCTCCCGGAAGGTCCCGGTAAACCGCCGGGATGCGATCCGCGCTCACCAGGTCGACGTGCTTGCCCATCTGCTGCAGAAGCATCCCCATCGCGAGCATGCTGCCTACAGCATCGCCATCCGGCCGCGAGTGGGAACAGACCAGGAATCGTTCGCCGTCGCGAATAGCGTTGAGAATTTGCGTAACTGGATCCTGCTCCGTCCCATGTTGATTCCCCGTGGCGGGCGCAGGACTGTGACGCCGATCCATTTCTTACTCCACCGGCGCCTTCTGCCGTTTGCGCGCGCGACCCATTAATTCCTCGATGCGCGCCTGGAAGCGCCCGGAACGATCTGCCAGAAACGTAAGATCGGGAACGTGCCGCACTCCCATCCGCTCCTTGAGCTCAAAGCGAATGTAGCCTTTGGCCGCCTCGAGGCCGGCGATCGTATCCAGCTCAGCCTTCTCGATGTCGGCAACCGCATTGTCCACGGCGACATACACCCGGGCCGACTTGCCTCCCGGGTTGAGCGCCACCTCGGTTACGTAGCAAAAAGAGATGCGCGGATCGGAGAGTTCGCCCTCGATCATCGCGCCGATTTCTTCCCGCAGAGTCTCAGCCACTCGGTCCTGATGGTGCTTTCGTCCCCTGTGTTCCGGCATGCCCCCTACCTCCGCGAGTAGTTTCAAGTAAACCAATCAGGATAACAGAGCACATCCGCGCGAACGCGGCTTCAGCGGCGCTCATTCAGGCGATGTCTTTTGTGGTCCGGGTGAAGAAAGAAGGGGGCCTTCCTCTAGCACCCGCCGTTCGGTCGCAGCGGACTTCCAGTCTCTTGTGTCGGCATAGTCTGCGTTGCTGGAAACTGTGGCGGCGTGAAACCCACCAGGTCGGCCGCACACTCCGTCAGAACGGTCTGCAGCACAGTGCCCACGGCAGGCAGCGAGGGAACCGTGGCATCCACTTTGCTGAAATTGAACGCGGTCGTCATATCCCCCACCGTCGCCCTTCGCCACGCCGAAAGGTTTGGCACCTCCGCCCCGAAGCGTGTCTCGAGAAAACGGAGAACCGAAGTGTGGTCGAATAAGTCCGACGACACGAACCCTCCCCGGCTGAACGGCGAAACAATCATCATAGGCACCCGGAAACCTAGCCCGATAGGGCCTGTGATTGCCGGATCCCCCTCGTACGATGGGTCTGGAACCGAAGGCACAGTCAGATACTCGCCCGGCGTTCCTGCGGGCGCGGTCACCGGCGCGACGTGATCGAAGAATCCGCCATTCTCGTCATACGTCACGAACAGCACTGTCTTAGCCCACGCCACGGGATTCGCCGTCAGCGCCTTGATCACCGCTTCCAGGGTCGCTTCACCAAAGAGCGACGGCGAAGGGGGATGATCCGAGTCCAAAACCGACGGAATAATCCACGAGACCTGCGGCAGGTTGCCAGCCAGCGCGTCGGCTGCAAAGTCCGTCGGAAACTGCGGTCCGAAAGCGTTCTGGAAGAGCACGCCCGCTGGATCCTGGAAGTTCTTGAAGTAGGGAAGTACGTTGTCGCTGTAAACACCTTGCAGAACATTCTGGTCAGGCGAGTTGTACACCTTCCAGGAGATTCCGCGAGACTGCAGCTGCTCGGGCATCGTGGTGTAGGTCAGCTTCCCGATCATCGACGCCCGGGTCGAAACCAGGGTCTGCACGATTGGGCCGCCGTTTTTTCCGTCCGGATCGATCGAAGCCGCCATGGTGTATAGCCGGTTTGGATCTGTCGGACCAATGACCGAACAGAAATAGTTGTCACAAAGCGTGAATGCGTCGGCGACCCCGTAGTAGTAAGGCAGGTCGGTTCGCGTGTAGTAGCCCATTGCCAGAATTGCATCGTTCGCATTGATGGCCAGCCGCGAAGTTACAAACCCATCCATCGCCCCGTTGTCCCAGCTCTGGTGCTGCGGAACCCAGTCATGAGTAATGTCGTGAGTGCAGGCAGCGTTGCTTGTCGTCGTATCGAGGTGATACGGCAGCAATACTCCTGCGGGCGCACTCATCGTGTTCTGCGGATAGGGTTGATTGAAAGCCGCGCTCGGATCGGCAAATCCGTGAACGCCCTTGTAGCTGCCGAAGTAGTGATCGAACGAGCGGTTCTCCTGGATAAGGATGACCACATGATCGATATCGGTGATCTTGCCGCAACTGCTGGAGCCGGTAACCCCGGTCATCCCGCTCTTGCCGCCGCACCCCGGAATCAGCGATCCCGCCAGACCCGCTGCACCCATCTTCAACAATTCCCGACGCGAAATTTCCCACGAAGACATGGTCGGTTGGATGCCGCCCGATCCTCCCGGAATGCTTCCCGCGATTTCGTCACGCTTTCCTTGACTTTCCCATAAGGCATAACTAAATTATGCCTATGGAGATTAGGCCTAAAAACGGCATGCCTTCCGGCGCATTGCCCATGCTGATTTTGCGAGTCCTTCAATCTGGTTCTCTGCATGGCTATGCAGTTGCCCAACGCATTCACCTGCTGTCCAGCGAAGTTCTGGCTGTGGAAGAGGGTCTGCTTTATCCAACGCTCCAGAAAATGCTTCTCAAGGGCTGGGTCACAGCCGAGTGGGGCATCTCCGAAACCAATCGCAAGGTCCGCTTCTACAAACTCACTACCGAAGGCCGCGCTCAACTCAAAGCCGAAATCGCCGGCTACGACCGCATTACCCAGGCCATTCAGGACATCCTTCGCACAGCATAGGAGGTTTTCGCATGGGCGAGTTCTGGCGCCGCATCCACTACCTGCTGAACCGCCGTCGCCTCGACGCCGAGCTTGCCTCCGACATGGAATTTCATCGCGAGATGGCCGCCCGGGAGGGGCGCAACAACTTCGGCAACACGCTTCGCATGCGCGAGCAATCCCGGGAAGCCTGGGGCTGGACCTGGCTGGACCGCCTGGCTCAGGACCTGCGGTATGGCGGTCGCATCCTGGCCCGCTCTCCCGCATTCACCATCATGGCGGCTCTCGTCCTGGCCATCGGCATTGGCGTCAACGTTACCGCATTCAGCTTCTTCAACCTGGTCGCTCTCAAGCCGCTTCCGGTTCGTGATCCCGCGTCGCTTGTTCGGCTGGAACGCCGCTCGCCCAACGCCTACACCAGCGAGATGGCCTACCCCTCGTTCGAGTTTTATCGCGATCACGCGCGAACTATTTCGGCAGCCATCGCCGTCCTCGGCATTCCACCGGCACAGATCGATGACGATCTTCAGCCCGCCAGCGTTTCCTTCGTCACGCCGAATTACTTCACGGAGCTGGGCACGCCGGCTGCCTACGGCCGTCTCTTCGAGCCGGCATTGGACGGTTCGATCACTGCTCCGCCCACAGCTGTTCTCAGCTACGGTCTCTGGCAGCGCCGCTTCGGCTCGGATCCGGGCGTCATCGGCCGCGTCATTCACGTCAGCCGCAAGCCGGTCACCGTCATCGGAGTCCTGCCCTCCACCCTAGCCAGCCTTGGCGGACAAAACCCTGATCTCTGGTTGCCGATGGCGCAGCAGCCCTATTTCATTCAGGGCAGCAACATCCTGTCCGATTGGGAGAACTCCACCATTCGCATGTGGGCTCGCCTTGCTCCCGGCATCCCCGCAACGGCCGCCGAGCAGGAGCTTCGAGCGCTCACAGACGGGATTCGCAAACAGCATCCCGGGGCCGTGTGGGACAACGAGTTCATCCAAAGCTCGCCCGGCGGCCACATGCAGGTGATGCAACCGGAGATGTACCGCGTCGTCGTGATGGTGGCCGTGATGACTCTCCTCATTCTCGCCGTAGCCTGCGCCAACGTGGGAGCGCTGCTGCTCGCTCGCGGCATCACTCGCGAACACGAAATCGGCATCCGGCTCGCGATCGGCGCCAGCCGGAGACGCATCTTCCGTCAGCTTTGCACGGAAAGCATCATGCTGGCCGCTCTTGGCGCAGCCGCCGGAATTGCTCTCAGCTATGTAATTCTCCGATTCACCCTGGCGGCAACCACCGCCCCAAAGTGGCTCAACCCTGCTCCTGACTGGCGTGTCCTGTTATTTGCCGGCGGTGTCATGCTGGTCGCGGCCCTCTTCTTCGGCCTTGCACCGGCGCTGCAGATCGCCCGCCAGCGCCAGCGCAAAACGATCGCCCGCCAGATACTGCTTGCCGCGCAAATTGCCGCGAGCTGCGTTCTCCTTATCGTCTCCGGTCTGCTGGTTCGCGCCACACAGCACGTTCTCTTCAGCGATCCCGGCTTCGGCTACGAAAGCACTATTTCGATCGATCCTCAGCTTGGACATCACGGCTACTCCGAAGCCGCCGCAGCGTCCTATCTCGCCGAGATGCAGAGCCGCCTGCGCGTTCTCGCGCAAGTTCAATGCGTCGCTCTCGTGCAGCTTCCGCCGATGGGCCACGCAGTATCGCGCGAAGATCGCGAGTTCAACGGCCACAAGTTCATGCTGTATCCCAACTGGGTCGACCCGGCATATTTCCGTACCATGCAGATTCCGCTGCTCCTCGGCCGGACTTTTTATCCCGGCGAAAAGCACTCGGTCATCATCAGCCAGTCTTTCGCGCGATACATCTGGGGCGGTCAAAACCCCGTCGGACAGCGTATTCCCGGCGATGATTCCAAAGATGTCGTGATTGGAGTGGTGGGGGACGCTCACGTGAACGCACTGAACGATGACGACGCGGTCGAAGGATACTGGGCAGCGCAGTCCGGCAACATGCCCAATATGACCCTCATCGTCCGTGCGCAGGGACCCTCATCCGCTGTCGAGACAGCCGCGCGCTCGATTAGCGAGAGCCTCGACCCCAGGGTGTTTCCTGAGATGCGTCCGCTCAAGCAGCTTTATCTGGACATGGGTTCGCAGATCGAACGTATTGCTGCCGCCGTCGCCCTCATCGGCATCGTTGCTGCGGCTCTTGCGGCAATCGGCATCATCGGCCTCGTCGCTTTTTCGGTTTCCCAGCGCACCAAAGAGATCGCCATCCGCATGTCCCTCGGCGCCACCCGCGCGAGCCTGTTTACCGCGCTGCTGAAACAATTTGCCTGGCCCATTCTCGCCGGATTCGCCAGCGGAACTCTATTGGCCCTCTTCGCCTCGCGCTTTCTCCGCATCGCCCTTTTCGGTGTCAGCAATCTCGACCCGCTCAGCTATATCAGCGGCGTCGGTTTTCTGCTGGGAGTGGTCGTGCTCTCCGGCTTGCTGCCTGCCAGAAAAGCCATGCGCCTGAACATTGCGCGAGCGCTCCACTACGAGTGAACACCTCGCCAGGCGCCGTAAAGAAGCAATCCGCCATTCCAGGTTTCCCCTGACCTGCGTCGTCGACGCCTGTTGCGCCTCTGCAAGCCTGTTGCAGACAAGGCCGATGCCGCATCCTTCGGCGCGGTGCTACAGTGGACTGGAATTCACTCTACGTTCAGGTCGTTGCTTGTTGCGTGCTCTCGTCCTGTCTCTGGTGGCTCTGATCGCGTTCTCCGGCGCATCTGTTGCCGCAACGCGCGTACAGCCTGTCCCGGTACCTCCCGAGATGCGCTCAACGGCATTTTCCGTGAGTGTCAACGGCCAGCCGATTGATGTGGCGCACGCAGCGGCGAGCTACGACTTCGTCAACTTCGACATCACCGGCCCGGTCACAGTCGCAATCACGGCGAGCGAACCCGGCTTCTGGGATCGTGGTGTCGACGTCGAACCCTGGCGGCTCGGAATTCGACCCATACGTGACGGCCAGACCATCACCTTCCAAATCCGTGGACCGCAGAAGCTTTCCATCTCGCGCCCGCGCGACTTCCTGAATCACGCCACCATGTTGTTCGTGTTTGCCGGGACACCTCCGGCTCCTCCTCCGTCCGCAGGCCCACAGGTTCATGTCTATGCTCCCGGCGTCTATCGCGAGAGCCTGAATCCAAAGAGCGGCGAAACATACTACCTTGCGCCCGGCTCATACTTTTATGGCAGCCTGAATCTCTGGAAGGTAAGCGGCGTCAAGGTTCTGGGCAGGGGCACCATCGTGTACGAAGGCTCCCAGGACCCAAACTCCGATCAGGGCTGGATGCAGAAACCCGACTGGCACTGTATCGGCACGATGGAGTCGCAGGATGTCCTGATCGAAGGCGTCACCTGCATTGTCCGCGCGCGCACCTGGTCTATCCAGTTGAAAGACTCCACCGGCTTCACCTTCAACGATCTGCGCGTGATGGGCGGCAACCCCGGCAACGCCAACCAGGACGGGATCGACTGGATCGGATCCTCTGACGGGCTCGTGAAAGATGCATTCCTGCGCGCGTCGGACGACGATATCGCGCTGATGGGTAACTGGGATGGGTACTCGGATGCCGACATGCTGCGTCCCGGCAAGGATGTGCAGAACATCACCGTGGAAGAGAGCGAACTCTCCACTAGCATTTCCAACATCGTCCGCGCCGCGTGGCCGCGCAAGATCTTCAACTCGCGCAACTTCACGCTGCGCAATTCCGACATTCTGCACGCGGGCATCGGCGCATGTGGGCAGACCTTCGGCATTCTTGGCATGTGGGGCGCCAATGGCTCCAAAGGCGACCACTCCAACTACACCTTCCAGAACCTCTGGCTCGACAACTGGTACTCGCTTGTCCAGATCGAGCACGAAGAACCGGCCGTTCACGGCATTACCTTCAAGAACATCTGGGCTCTCGATCAGCCCCCGCTGGCGACCAGTACCATCATCGGCAAGGTTTCTGACGTCACCTTTGACAACGTGAAGTACGACCAGAACCGTGCCACGAACGATTCTCAGCTTCAGCTCATCACCAGCGGCGGCGCCGATGCGCCGAAGTTTCCTGAGCCGTCCGGCCCCGTCGCGCACTTCACGGTTGATCCGCCGGTCTTTGGCCCCGGGGATAAGGTCACGTTTACCGCCGACCCTTCGCCACACGCCAGGTACACCTGGCTCTTTGGCGACGGCACTACTGCCAGCGGCCGCCGCGTGAAGCACAAATTTCCCGATGCCCTCGGAACAGATTTCGATGGGTTCTATGGAGCGGGCCGCTTTCGCGTTCTGCTGAAGATAGAAGACAAGCAACTGCAGGAGGATTGGGCAGCGCAGAGTCTCGTCGCCGTTGGCAAATGGCACGACCCGGCACAATTTTCCGGTCCCATCCGTTGCGGGGCTTGCCTGGCAAATTTATCCCGGCACATGGTCGGATCTGCCGGACCTGAGTAAAGAGACGTCCGTTTTTCACGGCGACTCGCCGAATCTGCAGGTGGACTCGCATGGATTCACGCGATATGCAGCCGTGTGGGACGGATTTCTCGACATTCCCGCCGACGGAGGGTATTCGTTTCACCTGATGTCGCGCGACGGTGCGCGACTGCTGATCGACGGTATCGAAATTGCGAAGACCGGTCCGCCGTTCGCGCAGGTCTGCGGCGCACCCGGAAACGCCGTTCGCTACGATCTTGGCGCCATTGGCTTACGTGCCGGGCGGCACACGCTGCACATTGAAGCGCTGCACACCTCGAGCGAAGGCCCGCCACGCTTGCTTTGGGAAGGACCGTCCTTGCCGCTGGCCGATATTCCACCTGAAGCGTTCAGTCACGCGCGCATCGACCAGGTCGCAGGTCAGGAATTGTCAAAACGGCAAAGGTAATTTCGCTGCCGATCACTTTGTACTGATCGATAGGTCACAAACCTTTCCAGCGCCTTCATGAGAAAATTCGGCACCATGAGTCCAGTCATGTTTTTCAGGTTACTGGTCGCATTTTTGATCTTATTCTCGTGCATTCAGTCGGTTCATCGGCGCAACAACAGTCTCGAGCGGGATCCGCTACCGGAGTTCAAGAGTTCCCGGTAGTGTTCGAGAGCAGCGTAACCTCAGGAAGAACCCCTGCCGGAACGAAAATCAAAGCCAGACTCTCGATGGCTACCCTGCTCAATGGAACCGTCGTTCCACGAAACGCGAAATTCTCCGGGGAAGTTGTACTCTCTCAAGCCAAGACCAGCAATGGACCATCGCTGCTAAGCGTCCGCATGGACTCGGTCAGTTGGAAAAACGGGTCGATACCGGTCAGAGTTTTCCTGACCGAATGGTTCTACGTCGGCATCGCTGGAAACCTCGTCCAGAGCCCGCAATCTGGGCCTGTGCTCTGGAACGACTCGGTGTCTCCTCCGCCGGCCGCGCCCAACGCACAGCTCTCGTCACATCGGGAAAAGATGAAGGATGTGGATATCGAACGTGCCAGCGATGGAGGGATCACATTGGTCTGTAAGCAACACCTGGTCAAGATCGATCGCTTCACGACGTATGTGCTGACCGTCGGCGATCCTGCGACTGCGGCCATTCATTGAGTTTTTTTGACGCGATGACCTTTTCGATCAATGCGGAAGTTGCGATGTATCCCATCCTCCGCCGAGTGCGCGGACCAGGCCGACACTCGCGGCGAATTGCCGCGACTTGAGGTCCGTAAGGGTTCGCTGGTTACTCAACAGCGTGCTTTCGGCAATCAAGACCTCGAGGTAGCTGGTCGCCCCGCCTTTGTAGCGCTGGTTCGAGAGATCGAGAGAGTGCTGAGCGGCATCGACCGCGCGACGCTCCGTTCCCGTCTCCTCCTCGAGCACGCTCAGGTCAGACAGCCGGTCTTCCACTTCGTTGAAGGCCCCGAGCACCGTGGCTCGATACGTTGCCGCCTGGGCTTCGTAATTGTGGCGGGCCTGGTCCGTCATCGCACGCCGCTTGCCCGCGTCGAAGAGCAGTTGCGTGGCTTGCGCTCCCAGGCTCCACAGCGCGCTCGGTCCCTGGATCAGCGTTCCGATGTTCGTGCTTTCGAAACCGCCGCTGCCGCCCAGCACCACATCCGGATAGAACGCACTGATTGCGATTCCGATCTGGGCATTGGCCGCAGCGGTACGTCGCTCCGCCGCCGAAATGTCGGGTCGCCGCTCGACGAGTTGCGAAGGAACCCCAACCGGCACGCCCGGTAAATCCAGATCCAGCGGCGCGGGCGCCAGCGTCACCGCCGCGGCTTCCTTGTTGATCAAAGTCGCGATCGCATGTTCAAACTGATGGCGCGCCATGTTGATGTCGACGAGCTGTGCTCGCGTCGTTTCCAACTGGGTGAGCGCCTGGGCCACGACTACTTCGGTGGCCACGCCGCCTTTGACCAGTTGCTGATTCAAATCCAACTGGTGCTGAAAATCGGCAACCGTTCTCTCCAGAAGGCGAGAGTCGGAATCGAGCCCGCGCAGCTGGAAATAATCGATCGCCAGCTCAGCATGCAGCGACAAATCGAGATTCGCCATATCTGCGGCACTTGCCTGTGTAGTCCCCTGCGCGGCCTCTACGGTGCGCCGAATGCGACCCCACAGGTCAGGCTCCCAGCTCGCCTGGCCTCCAAGCAGGAAATCGCTGTACTCCGATGCCGTCGCCGACTGCGCGAGGGGCCGGTTGGCTGAGACCTTCTCGCGAAATGCAGACCCTTTCAGCGAAAGCGTCGGATAGTAGTCCGCGCGCGCTACGCGCACCTGGTCGCGCGCCGACAGATAATTTTCCATCGCCGCCCGCAGATTTTGATTTTCCGGAACGATCTGATCTTCGAGCGCATTCAGCTGCGGATCCTTGTAGACTTCCCACCACTTGCCGCGCAACATTCCATCCGATGGCGTCGCGGGCTTCCACGTTCCACCTTGAGGATTGGGAGGCGGAACCACCGCGCCCGTCGAACCAGGCTCCTTGTAAGCAGGGGGCGGAGGTGCGGAGAGATCAGGCCGATGATAGTTCGGACCTACCTTGCAGCCTGCGAGCAGGCAGGCGACCGCCGTCAAAGTCCAGCCGCGCAGCCTTGAGTTGAACCGCGTCACTCTTTGCTCCCCGCGCCGGCCTGTCCGTTCGGCGACTGATTGCTCGACTGTTGCGGGTTGACTTTTTCGCCCTCGATCAGCGAATCCGGCGGATCCTGGATCACCCGGTCTCCCTCTTTCAGGCCGGTGACAATCTGAACGGTCTTTCCATCATCCTGGCCAATCGTCACAGGCACCAGGTGCGCTTCATTGTTCGGGCCCACTGTTCCCACCTGCGTGCCTTGTCTGCGGAAGATAATCGCGGCGACGGGCACAACGAACGTCTGCATTGAAGGCGCCTTGAAGTGCACCTGTGCCAGCGCTCCCGGCATCAGCTCGCCCTTGCGATTATCGATGTCAATCTCAACCAGCAATGTTCGGCTCGAAGGATCAATGGCTTCCGCTGTCCTTACCAGCGTTCCCTGAAAAGTTCGTCCCGGATATTCAGGGAATGTGACGTCCATCTTCGATCCGCGTTTCAGGTTTGCCGAATACAACTGCGGAACATTCGTATACACGCGGAGGGTGTTCAGCGCCTGCATATGGAACAGCTCCTTCGCCGCTCCCGTGTCGATCAACTGCCCGATATCAATCGATCGCGCCGTCACCACCCCGTCAAATGGTGCATACACTTTCTCGAAGGATTGCAGCTCCTTGAGACGCTCCACATTGGCCTGCGCCGATTTCACTGCCGATGCGGTCGCCGACGCCTGATTCGTAAAGGTCTCCGTATCCTGCTGGGAGACGGCATTGGTTTGAACCAGGCCCTGATAACGCTGCGCCTGGGCATGCGCATTTTGGGCGTTGGCTTGCGCTGTGCCCAGGTCTGCCTGCGCCTGGACAAGCTGCTGATCCAGTTCGGGTGTCGCAATTTCCGCCAGCAGCGCGCCTTTCTTCACGTGCGAGCCGATATCGTAATACCACTTCGTCAGGTATCCGGAGGTGCGGGCGTAGATCGGCGAATCCGTGAAAGCCGTCACATTCCCCGGCAGCGCAAAGGTGTCGAGTGGCGCCCCTTGTTTGGGCGGCAAGGCAATCACCACCGGCGGCGCCGCCTCCTGAGTGCTCTTCGCCAGAACATTGTTGTGCCGAATTCGCCCCAAGATACCGATGGTTGCCATGGCTGCAAAGACGAGCAGCACCACGATCAGCCCGATCACGGCGACGCGCGGCGCGATCGGCTTCACCGAGGGCGCGTGCTGCGTATCGTGCCCCTCGTGGGGAACCTGCTTACCTGTCGCAGCCGTGTTGTGACCGCCTTCTCCTGCGGCTCCCTGGCCGGTTTTGGAGGTCGACTCGCTATTCATAAACCTGCTCCGAAATCTTCGTTCCCGGTTCCTTATTCAAATTCATCGAATGTAGCTTCCTGCGCTTCTCGCCTGCGCGATCTGTTCTTCTTCTCCAACCATCCGTGCACTACGGAGAAGAACGCGGGAACAAAAAACAGCGTGGCAAATGTCGCCAGCAACAGGCCGCCGATGACTGCGCGACCGAGTGGCGCATTCTGTTCTCCGCCTTCTCCCAATCCGAGCGCCATTGGCATCATGCCCAGGATCATCGCCAGCGCGGTCATCATCACCGGGCGCAATCTGACAAATCCCGCATTCAGAGCCGCCTGCCGCGCATCGCCTACCAGCTCCTCCATTTGCTCACGGGCAAAGCTCACAATCAGAATCGAGTTCGACGTGGCCACGCCCATGCACATGATGGCTCCCGTGAGCGCCGGAACACTCAGCCGCGTACCGGTCAGGAAGAGAAACCACGCAATACCCGCCAGGGCCGCGGGGAGCGCCGAAATGATCAGAAACGGATCGAGCCACGATTGGAAATTCACCACGATCAACAGGTAGACCAGCAGAATCGAGAACGCCAATCCGCCCAGGAGCCCGAGATAGGACGCCTGCATGGTTTCGCTCTGTCCCCTCAGGATCATGTGCGAGCCCTTCGGCAATTCCTTCTCATATTTCTTGACGATCCGCTCCATCTCCCGCGTAACGCTCCCCAGATCGGTGCCGACAACATTAGCGTAGATATCCAGTACGGGCTGAACGTTGTAGTGGCTCACCGTTCCCAGTTCCGCACCGGGCTGAACGGCAGCCAGGTTGCCGAGTATCTGCACCGGAGCCGGGGCGCCCGGCGCGTTGGTCGTCTGGGAGGAAAGGCCGCTACCGAGATTTCCAGGTGGATTGCCACCCGAGCTTGCTCCCGCACTGCCCGACTTCGTCACCGGAAGGCTCTGCAATTCCGACATCGTGTCGAGGCTGTATTGGGGAGTCTGCACGGCTACGTTGTAACTAACGCCGTTTCGGGGATCGAGGTAGAAGCTCGGCGTTGTCTGGAAGCTGCCGCTGAGCGCTACCAGCAGGCTCTGCGCCACATCGCGCTGTGTAAAGCCGATTGCCTGCGCCCGGGTACGATCGACGTTAACCGTAAAGTTCGGGTAGTCGAAGGGCTGCTGAATGCGCGCGTCCGATGCGCCGGTCACATAACGAACGTCGTTCAGCATCTTTTCCGCAACCGTGCGGTTGCCATAAAGATTTGGGCCGACAATCTGGATATCGATCGGCGCGGACAATCCAAAGTTAAGAATTTGCGTGACGATATCGACGGGAAGAACGTAGAAGGTGACCCCGGGATATTCGCGTGCCAGTACCCCCCGCAGTTCTTCCACGTATTCATCTGTCGGGCGATGCTTCTTAGTCAGTTGGACCTGGATGTCTGCGTCCGCCGGGCCGATGGGCGCCGAGGTCGAATAGGAAAGATTCAGGCCCGAATAAGGCAGCCCGATATTGTCCACAATCGTCGTAACTTCATCCGCGGGGATGTGCTGCCGAATGGTTGCATCAATGTGATCGCACAGTGCGGCCGTTTCCTCGATGCGCGTGCCCGTCCGCGCGCGTACGTGAATCTTGAACTGTCCCGCATCCACCGAGGGAAAGAAGTCCTGCCCAAGCCACGGCACCAGTAGCGCAAGGGACCCGACCGCAAAAATCGTGAAAACAATTAGAAATACGCGCGCGGAATCGACGCACAGGGTCAGAAGGCGCACATAGGAGTTACGAAGTCCGGTAAACGCGCGCTCAAACCCGCTCTGGAAGCGAACAAATGGATTGCGGCTCGCCTGTTTGCGGGCTTCCTGCGCATCGTCGTGCTCATGCAGCAGATACTTCGCCATGGTCGGCACAACGGTTCGCGAAAGCAAATAGCTCGCGAGCATGGCAAAAACCACTGCTTCCGCGAGCGGCACAAACAGGTATCGAGCTACGCCGCCCAGCAGAAACATTGGTACGAAGACGATGCAGATTGCGAAAGTAGAAACCAGTGCCGGCGTCGCAATCTGCGCAGCGCCGTCGAGAATTGCCTGCTCGATCTCTTTGCCCTGCTCGAGATTGCGGTTGATGTTCTCAATTTCAACGGTGGCATCGTCCACCAGGATGCCGACAGCCAGCGCCAGCCCGCCGAGCGTCATGATGTTGATCGTCTCGTGCAGCAGAGCCAGCATCGTAATCGAGCACAGGATTGACAGCGGAATCGAGACCGCGATGATCAGCGTCGAGCGCCAGCTTCCCAGGAACACGAGAATCATCACCGCGGTCAGGCAGGCGGCAATCATCGCTTCGCGAATCACTCCGCCGATTGCGCCGCGGACAAAAATTCCCTGGTCGGAAAGCGCTTTGATCCGCAGTTGCGGAGGCAGCTGGCCCTTCATCGCAGGGCTGTCGATGATTTCGTGCACCGACTTGATGATCTGCAGCGTTGAGGCCGAACCGGTCTTCATGATGCTCATCATGATGGCCCGCTTGCCGTCCACGCGCACGATGTTGGTCTGCGGCGGAAAACCGTCGCGCACATGCGACACATCGCGGACGTAAATCATGGCTCCGTTTACTGTCCGGATCGGCAGATCGTTAAGCTGGTCGACAATGGATGGGGCCGAGTTTGTCTCGATCGAATACTCGAACCGGTCCATCTTCATGGTGCCCGAGGGCACAATCAGGTTCTGGGCAGAAACCGCGTTCACCACGTCGGCCGGAGACAGCCCGTAAGCCTGCAGCGCCTTGGGATCGATGTCTACCTGGATCTGGCGCTGCTTTCCCCCGTAGGGATACGGGGTCTGGGCTCCTTCAATGGTCGCCAGTTGCGTGCGAATGGTGTTCTGGCCTGTGTCGAAAAGCTGCTGCTCGTCCAATCCGTCTCCCGACAGACCGAGCATCAGAACCGGCACGCTGGAGGCGTTGTACTGAATAATGAATGGCGGCGTTGTGCCGGGTGGAAGCTGGCGAAGCTGCACCTGGCAGATCGAGGTCACCTGCGCTACGGCATTGCCGATGTCGACATGCGGCTGAAAGAAGACCTTGATGATGCCAATGCCGTTCAGCGACTGCGACTCGATGTGCTCGATGTCGTTGACGGTCGTGGTTATGCCGCGCTCGCTGTTAAAGATGATGCGCGTCGACATTTCCTGAGCCGACAGGCCGGTATAGCTCCAAACGATGGTGACAACGGGTATATCAATGTCCGGGAAGATATCCGTGGGCATCGTCAGGATGCTGTATGCGCCAAGGATCAAAATCAAGAACGCAAAGACGACGAACGTATACGGCCGTCGAAGCGCAAGCCGAACAATCCACATCATAGGGCTGTACTCGCTCCTGAGGCGATTTGCCCGTCAACCAGTGACGCAGGGAGAGGAACGCCTGGCGAACCGCGGCGAACCGTTCAAGGCAAACAGCAGCTCATAGAAGTCCGGCGAATGGACCCGGCCATCCGTTCCGGCGCAACGTTTCAGTTAAAAAGACAATCTTAGTCGATGAGGACGAAAAACGATTGCGTTATTTCGGGTGCGCAGCAAGCGCTACTTAGTAGGACGTCTTCTGACCCCTTGAGGCTTCAAATTACCGAACGCCCCATCTCAACATGCGATCTGTTTTGAGTAACTTCAATTCGTACATGCCGGGCCTTCCCTGAGCCTTTCCAGGATTGACTACAATGTCCGGGGAACGCGCCTCTCAGGCGAGGCGTTTTGTGTGGGCCCGGACCGCGGCAAGCGAAACCTTTCCCCTCGGAAACCCGTCCCAATAAGGGGTGCCCACGAGGTAAGAACTACCTGAAAAGTCCGTCTCTTAAGACGGATTGCTGGAACATACCTACAAGAAGCGATTGACTGGAAGCGAATCATGCCAATTCAAAACGCCACAGAACCATATTTGCCCGCGACTGGCGAGTCACAGCACGGCCGCAAGAATCCCTGGGTACGGGCCATTGTTTACCTCGTCCTGATCACGGCCGTCGGCCTTATTGTGTGGCGCGTCTACCAAAACAAGCAAAAGAGCGCCGCCAACACGGCCAACCAGGCCGCGGCTTTGAACTCCCGGCCGGTCCCGGTGCAGGTGTCCCCGGCCGAACAGAAGCCAATGCCGATTTACCTTACCGGTTTGGGCACCGTTACCCCCTACTTCAGCGTTACGGTGAAGGCGCGCGTAAGCGGCGAGCTTCTGCCGGTGAAATTCACCGAAGGGCAGGAGGTCAAAGAGGGCGAGACGATCATGGTGATCGACCCCAGGCCATACCAGGCAGCGCTCGACCAGGCCAAGGGCACTCTCGCGCACGACCAGGCCCTGCTCAAGAACGCCCAGGCTGAATTCAACCGCTACAAGGCCCTTTTCGCGGCCGGCGTGGTTTCGAAGGAGACCCTGGATGCCAATGAAGCGCAGCTCGGCCAGTATGAAGGCGCAATCCAATCGGACAATGCGTCGGTTGAGAACGCCCAGCTTCAGCTTGGCTGGTGCTACATCAAAGCCCCCATCAGCGGCAAAATCGGCCTTCGCCTCGTGGATCCGGGCAATGTGATCAGCGCGAATTCCACCAACCTCGTCGTGATCAACCAGCTTCACCCCATTGCCGTCTACTTCACGCTTCCTGAAAGCCAGCTTCCCCAGGTGCTCAAACGGCTCAATAGCGATAAGCGCATGCCGGCAGATGCCTACGACCGCAGCGACACCCAGTTGCTTACCAGTGGCAACCTGCTCACCGCCGACAACCAGATCGATACCACCACCGGAACAGGGAAGCTGAAAGCTGTCTTCGACAACAAGGATGGGGTTCTTTTCCCGAACCAGTTCGTGAATATCCACCTCATCGTTGAAAACCGCCCCAGTGCTCTCGTCATTCCATCGGCGGCGATCCAAACCGGCCTGAACGGTTCGCTTTTCGTCTGGACGGTCAATGATGACGGCAAAGGCGGCCAGGTCGCTCAGATGCAGCCCGTCAACGTCGCACTGGCAGAAGGCCAGGTCACGATCCTGAATAGCGGCCCGGCACCCGGCGCAAAGGTCGTAGTGGATGGCGCCGATCGCCTGCGCCCGGGCCAGGCTGTTTCAGTCAGCGCGTCGTCACACCAGCACCCCGCCGCCGCTCACGGCGCAGGTTCGGGCCGGTCGGCTGCCGGTCTGGGCGATTCGACGACCCCCGCCCAGCCGGATGCTACGGACGCGGGCAAGGTCCAGAACCCGAGTTCCAATCAGAGGCAGCACCAGTGAGTCTCAGTCCTTCTCGCCCGTTTATTCTGCGCCCCATCGCAACTTCTTTGCTGATGGCGGCCATCATGCTCGCGGGTGGAATTGCATTTCTGCAACTTCCGGTCTCTGCTTTGCCTGAAGTGGACTATCCGATCATCCAGGTGCTCACCTTCTATCCCGGTGCGGGACCCGACGTGATGGCATCCTCGGTGACTTCGCCCCTGGAGCGTCAATTTGGCCAGATGCCCGGCCTCAAGCAGATGACTTCCGTCAGTTCCGGCGGAGGCTCGGTCATCACCCTGGAGTTCAATCTCGACGAGGATATCGACGTCGCCGAGCAGGAAGTTCAGGCAGCCATCAATGCCGCGAACAGCTTCCTTCCGCAGGACCTTCCCAATCCGCCCGATCTACAGCAAAGTCAACCCAGCCGACGCTCCCATTCTCACGCTAGCGCTGACTTCCGACTCACTGCCTCTCGACAAGGTCGAGGACGCCGCTGATACCAACCTGGCGCAGAAGATCTCTCAGGTGACCGGCGTCGGTCTGGTCTCGATCGCCGGCGGACAGAAGCCGGCGGTGCGCGTGCAGGCGAATCCCGCGCAGATGGCGGCCTACAATCTCAGCCTTGAGGACCTGCGCACTGCCTTGGCGGCCGCGAACGTCGATCAGGCCAAGGGCACGCTGAACGGCAATCGGCAGTCTTATACCATCAACGCCAACGATCAGCTCCTCTCCAGCGCCGACTACCTGCCCGTCATCGTTGCTTATCGCAACGGCGCCCCGGTCCGCACCTCGGATGTAGCGCAGGTGGTGGATGCCGCGGAAAATTTGCAGCAGGCAGCCTGGATGAATCGTCAGCCTGCGGTCATCGTCAATGTGCAGCGTCAGCCGGGCGCCAACATCATTGCCGTCGTCGACCGCATCCGGAAGCTTCTTCCGCAGCTCCAGACCAGCCTTCCAGCAAGCATTCAGGTCCACATACTTACCGACCGCACCTCCACCATCCGCGCTTCGGTTAAGGATGTGGAGTTCGAGCTGATGCTCACCGTGGCGCTGGTCGTCATGGTGATTTTTCTGTTTCTGCGGAATTTGGCCGCGACGATCATACCCTCGGTCGCGGTGCCGCTGTCTATTGTGGGCACTTTCGGCGTGATGTACCTGCTGGGCTACAGTCTCAACAACCTCACCATGATGGCGCTCACCATCTCCACGGGATTCGTGGTGGACGATGCCATCGTGATGATCGAGAACATCTCGCGCTTTATCGAGGAAGGTGAATCGCCGTTGCGTGCCGCGCTGAAAGGCAGCGAGCAGATCGGCTTCACCATCATGTCGCTCACCATCTCTCTGATCGCGGTGCTCATTCCGCTGTTGTTCATGAGCGACGTGGTGGGCCGGCTGTTCCGCGAGTTCGCTATTACTCTCGCCGTCACCATTCTGGTCTCCGCGGTAGTCTCGCTCACGCTGACGCCGATGATGTGCTCGCGCATTCTGAAAGACAAATCGGCCAAGCAGACCCGTTTCTATTACTGGTCAGAGCGAGTCTTCAATTCGATCATCGCTTCGTACGGCCGCGGGTTGAAGAAGGTTCTCGAGCATCGCTTCATTACGCTGCTCGTCACCATATCCACTTTCGTGGCGACGGTCCTCCTTTTCATCGCAATTCCCAAGGGCTTTTTCCCGGTGCAGGACACGGGCGTCATCCTCGGCATCAGCGAAGCGCCCCAGACCGTCAGTTTCGCCAACATGGCCCAGCGGCAGCAGAAACTCGTCGACATCGTTCTCCAGGATCCGGCCGTCGACAATGTCGCGTCCTTTATTGGAGTCGACGGCACCAACACCACGCTGAACTCCGGACGAATCCAGATCACCCTCAAGTCGCTCGAAGATCGTAAGATCTCGGCTTCAGCAGTCATTCAGCGCCTGCAACCCAAAGTAAGCAACGTCGAGGGCATCCAGCTGTTCCTCCAGCCGCTTCAGGACCTCACGGTCGAAGACAGAGTCAGCCGAACCCAGTTCCAGTACTCGCTTGAAGATCCCAACGCAACGGAACTTGCCACTTACACCCGCAAGATGGTGCAGGAACTGAGCAAGGACCCCGTCGTGACCGACGTCGCCAGCGATCTGCAGGACCAGGGCCTTGGCGCAACCCTCGTGATTGACCGCGATACCGCGGCTCGACTGGGTATCGCCATGGCCGACATCGATAACACCCTCTACGATGCCTTCGGCCAGCGCCAGATCTCCACCATCTTCACCCAGCTCAACCAGTACCACGTGGTCATGGAAGTTGGACAGAACTTCCAGTCCAACCCGACAACGCTGAACAATCTTTACGTCAAATCCAGCAACGGCACCCAGGTTCCCTTGAGCATGCTTGCACACTGGGAGCAGACGCGGGCACAGCTTGCCATCGGTCACGAGGGCCAGTTCCCATCCACGATTGTCAGCTTCAATCTTGCGCCGGGCAAGGCGCTCGGCGATGCCGTGAAGGCCGTGAATGCGGTGGAGGCGCGGATCGGCATGCCCACCAGCATCAACGCCAGCTTCCAGGGCACAGTTGCTGCCTTTCAGACCTCGCTCGCCAATGAGCCGATTTTGATTCTCGCTGCCCTGGTGACGGTTTACATCGTGCTGGGTATTCTTTACGAAAGCTACATCCACCCCATCACGATCATCTCCACTTTGCCGTCGGCCGGGGTTGGAGCCCTGCTGGCGCTCATGCTCTTCCAGGTGGAATTCAGCGTCATTGCGCTGATCGGCATCATCCTTCTCATCGGCATTGTGCAGAAGAACGCCATCATGATGATCGATTTTGCGCTGGCAGCCGAACGCGAGGAGGGCAAATCGGCAGAAGAAGCAATTTTCCAGGCCTGCCTGCTGCGCTTCCGCCCCATCATTATGACCACCATGGCGGCGCTGCTTGGCGGCCTGCCCCTGGCACTCGGAGGAGGAGTGGGCGCAGAACTGCGCATGCCTCTCGGCGTAAGTATCGTCGGCGGACTCATCTTCTCGCAGATGCTTACGCTCTTTACCACCCCGGTGGTTTACCTCTACTTCGATAAGCTTGCGCAGCGGATGAAGCCTCGCGACCTCGAGGTAAGCCCCGAAAAGCATATGGCCACGGCTGACTGAGATAGACGACAATGCATCTCTCCGCACCCTTTATCAAGCGTCCCGTCGCCACCTCGCTGCTGGCGCTGGCGCTCCTGCTCGCAGGATCGGTCGCCTATTCCGTGCTGCCTGTCGCTTCGCTGCCCGACGTCGACTTCCCGGTGATCGGCGTGGGAGCCGGATTGCCCGGCGGCAGCCCGGAGACGATGGCCTCTGCTGTCGCCACTCCCCTTGAACGGCAGTTCGGCCGCATTGCCGGCGTCAACCAGATGACGTCGAGCAGCTCCCTTGGGTCGGCTAGCGTCACCCTGCAATTTGATCTCAATCGCAACATCGACGCTGCCGCCCGCGACGTTCAGGCTGCCATCAATGGCGCCCGGAGCCAGCTACCCGCGTACCTGCCTCAGAACCCGAGCTACCGCAAAGCCAATCCGGCTGAGGCTCCGATTCTGATCCTTACCCTCACCTCAGACGTGATTCCCAAGCCCCAGATCTATGACATGGCCGATTCGATCCTCGCGCAGAAGGTGGCGCAGATCCAGGGCGTTGGACAGGTGTTCGTTGGCGGAAGCGCGCAGCCCGCAGTCCGTGTCGAGCTCAACCCCATGCAGCTCGGCAATAATGGCGTCGGCCTCGAGGCGGTGCGCACTGCGCTCGCCAACGCCAATGCCAATCGCCCGAAGGGTAGCTTCTTCGACAGCCAGCATCGCTGGCAGATCAGTAACAACGACCAGATCTTTAAAGCGGATGACTACGCACCCATCATCGTCGGGTATAACCAGCAGACGGGTGCCCCGGTTCGCGTGGGCGATCTCGGCACCGTAACCAACTCCGTCTCCGACATCCACACAGCCGGCCTCGCGGGCAACAAGGAACCCGGTCATAGCGGCGATCTCAAAGACGCCATTCTTGTCGTCATCTTCAAGACTCCCGGCGCAAATGTGATTGATGCCGTGGACGCGGTCCTCAAAGAGATGCCTCGCCTTCAGGCTGAGATCCCTCCGACCATCAAGATGAGCGTGGCGGTCGACCGCACCACCACCATTCGGTCCAGCGTGCACGACGTTGAAATCTCGCTCATCATCAGCGTCCTGCTCGTGGTGCTCGTTGTCTTCCTGTTTCTGCGCGAGGTCTGGGCCACCATCATCCCATCGATCGCCGTGCCTCTTTCGCTGGTCGGAACCTTCGGCGTGATGTACCTGCTGGGCTACACCATCGATAACCTGTCGCTGATGGCGCTGACCATCTCTACGGGTTTCGTTGTCGACGACGCCATCGTCGTAATCGAAAACATCACGCGCTATATCGAAGAGGGCATGCAGCCCTATGAAGCCGCGATGAGGGGCTCGAAAGAGATTGGCTTTACGGTGCTCTCCATGAGCATCTCCCTGATTGCGGTTTTCATCCCCATTCTGCTGATGGGGGGAATCATCGGAAAGCTGTTCCGGGAATTTGCGGTCACCTTGAGTGTGGCCATCGCCGTTTCGCTGCTCGTCTCGCTTACGACTACTCCGATGCTGTGTGCCCGCTTTCTCAAACAACGCGACGAGAGCCGGCATGGGCGCATCTACCGCTTATTCGAAGATGGGTTCCAGTGGATTCATCACGAGTACAATTCGGCCCTGCGCCTGGTTCTACGCCACCAGTGGATTACTCTCGGAATCGCCATTGGGTGTGCATTTCTGAATGTCTACCTCTTCATGATCGTGCCGAAGGGCTTTTTCCCGCAGCAGGACACAGGGCGACTCGGCGGCCGTACGCGCGCCGCGCAGGACATCAGCTTTCCGGCAATGGCAGCCAAGCAGAAGCAACTTGCGCAGATGGTCCTGGACGATCCGTCGGTTGCCACGGTGACCGCATTCGTTGGGGGAAGCGGCCCCGGCGGAGGCGGCACGAACGTGGGCAACATGTTCATTGCTCTCAAGCCGCTCAATGAACGGCCCTACCGCTCGTCCAGCAATGATTGGTTCGATCGCCTGCTTCAGAAACTTCACATTGGCTCGGGGCGCGTCTCTGCCGACGAGGTCGTGAACGGCCTGCGCCGGAAGCTGACCAGCGTACCCGGCGCAACACTGTTCCTTCAGGCCCAGCAGGACATCCAGGTGGGTGGCCGCGGCAGCGACGCGCAATACCAGTACACGCTTAGTGACGAAAACCTTACCGAATTGAATGCCTGGGCGCCCCGGCTGCTGGCAAAGATGCGTACCATGCCGCAGTTGCGCGACGTCTCCACCGACCAGCAGGACCAGGGCCTCTCGGCGGCCCTTGTCATCGATCGCGATACGGCATCGCGGCTCGGCATCTCCGCCACTGCGATCGACCAGGTGCTCTACGACGCCTTCGGACAGCGCCAGGTCTCCACGATGTATACCGGCCTGAACCAGTACTTCGTTGTGATGGAGGTCGACCCGAAGTATCAACTCAGCCCCGACGCGCTGAACAACATTTACATCAAGGCCAGCACAACTACCGGGGCCGCCGCGGCGGTTCCTGCGCTGGGCAGCACCACAACCACTGCTCCGGTTGCGGCCTCTGCGCCGGCCGCATCCACGCCGTCAGTGCCGCCCTCCGCGGTTAGCGGTGCTGCCTCTGTCTTTGCAACCTCAGGCGGCCAGATTGTCACCTCGAGTACGGCATCTGCACTGAGCGGAACCGCAAACTCAACGACGAGTTCAACGACCAATTCCTCTACAACAAGCGCGGTCCCATCCACCGGCACAACGTCGCAGCACAAATCCAGTAGCGGACAACCTCGCCGCGATCACCGCAGCCAACGCCGCATCCGCGAATTCCTCCTCCGCGGCGGCAGGCACGCTCACCGGAATGACAGCGGCCTCATCGTCTTCGTCCTCGATCTCTTCGATCCATCCGCCTCGTCCGCGTCCGCGGCGCCCGTAACGGCGCCCGCTGCTGCGACTCCTTCCGGAGCCATGGTGCCGCTCTCAGCCATTGCTCACTGGGATCAGAAGCGAACCTCGCTGGCAGTCAACCATCAGGGCCAGTATCCGGCCGTCACGCTCACCTTCAACCTGGCGCCAAACGTTGCTCTTGGCGACGCCGTAGTTGCCCTGCAGAATGCACAGGCCGAACTCGGTATGCCCTCGACAATCCACGCAACCTTCCAGGGCACCGCTCAGGCCTTCCAGGACTCGCTCAAGAACGAGCCCTACCTCATTCTCGCCGCCCTCGTAGCGGTCTACATCGTTCTCGGCATTCTCTACGAGAGCATCATTCACCCGTTCACGATTCTCTCCACGCTGCCGCCCGCCGGAGTGGGCGCCATCCTCGCACTTTTGATTACTCGAACCGACTTCAGCATCATGGCCCTGATCGGCGTTCTCCTGCTCATCGGCATTGTGAAGAAAAACGCCATCATGATGATCGACTTCGCCCTTCAGGCCGAGCGCGACGAGGGGCTGCCTCCAGTCGAGGCCATCTACCAGGCCTGCCTGCTTCGCTTCCGGCCGATCATGATGACTACGCTGGCCGCAATGTTCGGCGGACTTCCTCTGGCCATCGGCATGGGCGTGGGGTCCGAGTTGCGGCAGCCACTGGGCATCACCATTGTTGGCGGATTGCTCGTGTCGCAGGCGCTCACCCTCTTCACTACGCCCGTCGTTTACCTGTTCTTCGACAAGCTTCAGTGGCGCGTGATGAAACTCCACCGCATCGGCAGCGAGCTGGAAGAATCCACGGGCGACTGAGTCTTCAGCAATTCTGCGCCACTCAGATTTCGAATGTTGCTCCTGATGTATCTGTCGATCAGCTTTTCGCGGGTGTGGGCCTCTGCCGCGTCAATGTTCTTTTCTGCCGTAATCGAGCGTCACCGCGTCGTGCCTTGCCTTTGCACCGTAGTTGCATTGAGGAGTCACTGTCGAGTTGTACCCGGCGCTCCAGCGTGGATCGCGAATCCGGTTCAGGTTCTGGTCAAAGAGCGCGATGCCCTCGAATTCAATTCTTCTGTCCGGCGGATAGTCGTCGCAGCTGTTGATAAAGTAGGGCTCCAGCACACCGCCGAAGGCCCAGTTGAACACCTGTCCGTCACTCGGTGTATTGGCCAGAATCGTGCTTTGCCCGGTCGTAATGTCCAGAGAAAGCACATTCCAGGTCGAGCAGCTCAGCGTGTTCGCTCCGCACGTGTTTGTCATCGAGCCATAGATCAGGTCGCCAGGTGATACATTCACCGGCGAGCTCGCAAACACGATGCCGCTGAGGCAACAGTTCCAACTCGCAATCGTCCACTGGCCTCCGGCCCACTCGAGCACAGGTTGAAGAATGCTCGTCTGCGGATCGTTAATGTCTTCCAGGCCAGGGAAGAAAAAGAGAACCTGTCCATCATTAGCGTGCGGACTGGGTGGAACCAGCCACCACGCGATCAACGCACCGTAGGAACGGTCTGGTGAATTGGTTGTGATGTTCGCGTTCTCCAGCCACCCGTTGACTTCGGGCGGAGTGCCGGCGTTCTCGCCAGGAACACTCTCCGATGCTCCCGCCGCCACGCGTCGGCCGCTGGCTGTGAAGTGTGCGAAATTGCAGACCCGTGCCTCGGGCTCGCTCGAGCCGTCGCTTCGCGCTAATCGTCGATCCGGCAAGAGCTTTTCGCCCTTGGCCAGATTCGCTACGCAAGACGGGTGAAAGTAGCCAAACGGCGTAACGACAAAGTCACCGGGAACCGCTGCGGGCCGGTTCGCTCCAGCCGGGATGGCTACGGGAGCGCTTTCCGGAGTTTGCAGTCCAGTGGCTGGGGCTGGGCACAGAAAGGTGCCGAGCAGAACCAAGGCAAAGAGGGAGTAGAACTCGCGCGATACAGATCGAGTAGTCACGGCCGCCTCCAGAGCAGGTGAAGTGAACGCGGAAAGGGTCCGTCTATCTGGTTTTGTGGGTGCAGGGATTGATCGAACTTCCGCCAGAGCGTGGGAATTCGTGCGAAACAGCTTACCCCGGAAGCTTGTTGAAGGGAAAGCTAATTTTTCTCAAGACTATCTCTAACCGGCGTGCCTGGAATTGCCGCCAACGTTTTCATGAGTATCGGCCGCCATTTCCGCACACGCCGGTGTTATCGTCAGAACAAATCAGATTCACGGCGACTTCCCATTTCTTTCTGCGTCTTTATTGCTTTCCCTATCGGTCGCCTGAAACTCTCGCCTGAACGCTTCTGAGAAGCTAGTCCGCACCTTCAGTTCCAGCTTCACGTTCCAATTTCAGCGGAGGACACCGATGACCTTTTCCCCCGAAGCAATGGACGCCAACCTTGGCCTCTCCCTCGACGAAGTCACCAGCCTTGCGCGCGATGGAGGCAAGCCGGCCGATACGCTGATGAACGTCGTGGCACTGATTGGCTCCCGCTTCCGCTCCGATGTCTGCTCGGCGTACCTCCTCGAGCCCGATCGTTCGAACCTGGTCCTTGGCGCCACAGTCGGTCTCCATCCCCGCTGTATTGGCACTTTGCGCATGCCCCTCCACGAGGGCCTTGCCGGCCTCGTTGCCGAGCAGGTCCGGCCCGTCGCCGTTGACGATGCCGGCCAGCATCCCCGCTACAAGTACTTCAAGGAATCCGGCGAAGAGGAGTACCACTCCTTCCTCGGGGTCCCGCTCATCGATCGCGGCATTCTTCAGGGCGTCCTTGTGGTTCAAACCAAGGAGCCACGTGTTTTTCGCGACAACGAGATCCGGATGCTCTCGGAAGCGGCTGACCAGGTTGCGCCCGTCGTCAGCGAAGCCCGCACACTCGACCGCTTCATTGCGCCCGCGCAGGAACGGCTCTGGGCACTGGCTCGCAACGTCTGGTGGTGCTGGGATCACGACTGCACCAATCTCTTCCGGGATCTCAATCCGGTTCGTTGGCGCCATCTCAACCAGAACCCCATTGCCCTGCTCAATGAAATGCCGCTCGCCGAGATCGAGCGCCGCGCGACGGAAAGCGGGCTTCACAGCCGCATCAACTATGTGTACCGCCGCCTCCAGGAATATTTGCGGGAAGATCGGACCTGGGGAGCGGCCAATGCCGGCATCCTGCGCCCCCGCCCTGTAGCCTACTTCTCCGCCGAATTCGGAATGCATGAATCTCTTCCGATCTACTCGGGCGGGCTGGGCGTTCTCTCCGGCGATCACATCAAGAGCGCATCCGATCTGGGCATCCCCCTCGTGGGGGTTGGCCTCTTCTACGGCCAGGGCTACTTCCTGCAGCGGCTCAATGCGAAAGGATGGCAGCAGGAGGAGTACCTCGAGACGGACATCCGGCAGCTCCCTATGGAGCCGGCTATCGGTGTGGACGGGCAGCCCGTCATCGTCGAGATCGCCACTCGCGGATACGCCATACGCGCCAAAGTCTGGCGCATCAAGGTCGGCCGCTGCGATCTCTTCTTGCTTGACTCGAACGTCCCCGGCAACGCCCCCGAGGACCTCGAAACCACCTCGCGGCTTTATGGCGGAGATTCCCGCACCCGCATCCGCCAGGAGCTGCTGCTCGGGGTCGGCGGTTACCGTGCTCTGAAAGCCATGGGTATCACGCCTGGTGTTCTCCATCTGAATGAGGGCCACAGCGGATTCGCGGTCTTCGAGGCCATTCGCAGCCGCATGGTGGAGGAGGGTCTCGATTTCTACGCCGCGGCCAGTTCCATTCCCCGCGAAGTCGTCTTTACCACCCACACGCCGGTTCCTGCAGGTCACGACCGATTCAGCCCTGATCTCATCGAAGAGCACCTTGGACCGCTCCGTGAAGAGCTCGGGATCTCGCATGAGAACCTGATGGGCTTCGGCCGAGAGCATCCCACCGACTATGGCGAGCCGTTTTGCATGACCGTCCTCGGCCTGAAACTCGCGCGCCGCGTCAATGCCGTCTCATCGCTGCACGGCGAGGTCTCCCGGGCGATGTGGAAGGGTCTTTATCCCGGCCGGCCTGAGGACGCTGTTCCCATCGGGCACATCACCAACGGCGTCCATGTGCCTTCGTGGCTCGCACCGCAGATGTGCCGCCTTTACGATCGCCACCTTGGCGTCGGGTGGCAACAGCGAAGCGGTTCCAAGAGCACCTGGGAATCCATCGAGAACGTCGATGACGGCGAACTGTGGGAGACTCACCTGGCACTTAAAGGCCAGCTCATCCATTTCGCGCGGCGCCGCGCGGTAGAACAAGCAGAACGCCGGGAAGAAACTCACGATTCGCTCCACCGCCTCGGCAAGCGCCTCTCACCCGACGCTCTGACCATCGGTTTTGCCCGCCGCTTCGCCACCTACAAGCGCGCCAATCTTGTGCTCAAGGACATCGAACGCCTTTCCGGCATGGTCAACGACCCGAAGCGTCCCGTGCAGTTCCTCTTCTCCGGTAAAGCCCATCCCCACGACGAACCCGGCAAGCGCGTCCTGCAGGAGATCGCCGAGATGATGCGCAACTCCGATTTTGCCGATAAGTTCCTCTTCATCGAGGACTACGACATTAATGTCGGCCGGCACCTGGTTCAGGGTGTCGACGTCTGGCTCAACAACCCCCGCCGTCCCCTCGAAGCCTCTGGCACCAGCGGACAGAAGGTTGTGCTGAATGGAGGCCTCAACCTCTCCGTTCTCGATGGCTGGTGGGCAGAAGCCTGGGATGGCCTCAACGGCTTCGCGATCGGAAGGGGCCGAACCCACTCCAGCATGGATGTGCACGACACGCGGGATGGGGAGGACCTTTATAAGGTGCTCTCCACAGAGCTGATCCCCCTGTTCTACGACCGCGATCCCGATGGCATCCCCCGTGGATGGATCAAGCGCATGAAACGGACCATTCGCACCCTGGGGTGGCGCTTCAACGCCGATCGCATGGTCATGGATTACGCCCAGAAATGCTACGTGCCGGCCGCCGGGGGTACTTCGAGCGAAATCAGATCGCTTTGCTAGCGATTTTGTCAAGCAAGGTAACCTTACCGGTGTTTGACCCAAAGGAAAGATGCATGACTATTTTGTTTCAAAGGATTACAGGCGGCAGCTATCACCAAAGTTCTGATTTCTACACACTTCGGGTAATGTATCGTGTGGTGACCTCGGTCTAGACTTCCGGCATAGCATTTTTTGGCTGGCTATTCGCGTCCGCGAAATCCCTCATGGTTCGCACCGCATTCAAGCAGCAGCGGACATTCTTCACGGCGAAAGCTCCCACGGAAATTGCTAAAGGAGATCCCCAAGATGGGCACGCAAGTATATCGGGCGAACTACCGTGAGGCATTTGAGTGCGCGAACCAGCAACTGGAGACAATTTACAGCGAGTATCACGAGCTTCAACATCGCAAAGAGCAACTCGAGAGCGCCGTTGCCGCCCTCGGTCCGTTCCTGCGGATGACTCGCATCCCTGCGCGGGAGGAGATTCACTTTCCAGAACCGCAGCCGATTGAGTCTCCCAATCTGTACGAAGTTCCGGAACCGGTGCTGCAGTCTGACTTTGCTGCCGAACCGTTCATGCCGGCAGCCGTTGACCCTGAACCGGTCGTTGCACCCTCGTATGCGCCGGTTTCCGAAACCAACATCGATCCGATTCAGGCCCGCATCAACCGCGCCCTCGGACTCGCAGTCGCCTGATCCCCGCTCCTGGCGCCCGAGCCCGAAAGTAAACCATCGTGCTGCACCAAATGACCGAGCTCTTCGCTCGGTCATTTTGCTTTGAGACTCCCGCCGGTTCGAATTCACTCGCCCAGATATATACTCGCCAATATCGGTATCCGTCTTCTTCGATCAGGCCCACCATTTCCTGACAACCCAATTTCCGCAGGCGGCCGTTCTTGCTCTGAAACAGCCCCTTCTGCCAGAACATCAATCGTCGGGCCCAACCAATGAATATTGCGAAAGCGCTCCGCTACAATCAGCTCTTCAATGTTTTGTGCCTGGTTGCCCTGTTCACTGTGGCATCGGCGGCTTCTTTTAGCAGCTTCTACGAAAAGTGGCATTTTCGTGAAGCCGGAGCCCGTGGTTTCAATCCAGTCTCCACTTTTGATCAGATGATCACCGGCACTGCCAACCGTCCGTACATCTACCGGCAGCTGCTGCCCGACACCGCGAACTGGCTCGCTTATTCCTTGCCGCTCGAGAGTCTCTCGCACCGCGTTCCTGAAAGAGCAAAACAGAAGATTGCCTCGGCGTTTAACTTATCCGCGAAGAACTTCCCGGTGCAGTATCTGATCGTGTATGTCCTCACCTACATCGCCGCTCTGCTGGCGACCTTCGCTCTCTATCTGCTTTGCACTGCCGCCGATCTGCCGCCTCCGGTGGCGGTATTCACTCCGGTCGTCTTCATGCTGCTCTTTCCGTTGTTCGGCATTAAAGGCGGATACTTCTTCGACTATCCGGAACTCCTGTTCATGGTCGCCGCAGCCTGGATTGCACTCCGCTTCGACTGGTGGTGGATCATTCCGGTCGCAGCGCTCGGAACCTGGAACAAGGAGTCCTTCCTCTTTTTTGTGCTCACGCTGTATCCACTGATACGCCGCCGCCACTCCCGCTTGGTTTCGCTGCTCGCGGTTTCGACTCTTGCCGCCGTATGCGTCGCAGCCTATCTGCCCATCCGGATCCACTTCGCTCACAATCCAGGTGGGACTGTGGAATTCCATCTGAAGGACCAGATCGATTTTTATCTCCACCCCTTCCAAATGGACACCTGGATCGATCGTACCTATGACCTGACGTTTCCTGCGCTGAGCGCTCCCATCCCCACGATCTTCCTCATCTGGTTTGTCTGGCGGGCGTGGCGTCTTCTTCCTCTATGGCTAAAGCGGCACGCTCAGATCGCGGCCGTCATCAACTTCCCGCTCTACTTCTTCCTTTGCCAGCCGGGGGAGTACCGAGACCTGAGCCTGCTCTATATCTCGCTGTTTCTCATGATTGCTTTCAGCATTCGGCAATGGATGCGTACCACCGGGGAATTCGACCGGCGAGCCGATTCACAAGCCGAAGCGAGCGCCGCGAGCTGAAACACCAGGCTGGCGCCGGGCAAGGCAGTGCCATCAAAAAGCTAGGGGGCGAATCCTCGATGGATTCGCCCCTCAGTATTTTCCGAAACAGGGTCTAGACGCGTGCGTAGATGGGCTCTTCTGCCCGTGCGCTTGCAGTTTCGATCAGTTTTACCGGGTAGTAGGCGTTGCGAGTGTACTGCTTCACCATGCGATTGGTATTGAAGTAAGAACCATTGAATGCCAGCGTGGTCCGCATCATTCTCGCCCAGATCTCCGGCAAGCTGCGGTACATCGGCACCACGGCGTTCTCCAGCTTGCGGTAGAGATTGGTAGCTTCTTCGGCGTCGTTCGAACCGTCCTCGATGGCCCAGCCGGTCACGCCTTCTACGCAGCCCTCGATCCACCATCCATCCAGAATCGACAAGCTTGGAACTCCGTTCAATGCCGCCTTCATACCGCTTGTTCCGGACGCCTCGTACGGCCGCCGCGGCGTATTCACCCAGACATCCACGCCTGCGGTGAGCAACGCGCCGAGGTCCCAGGCATAGTTTTCGAGATACACAATCCGCAGCATGTCGTTTGATAGTTTGCCGGCTGTCTCAATGACGCTGTGAATCAGCGCCTTTCCCGGATCATCTGCGGGATGTGCCTTGCCTGCGTAAAGAATCTGCAGACCGCCTGCCTGGGTTGCGATATTCATCAATCGCTCGGGATCGGTGAACATGAGGCTCGCGCGTTTATAAGTGGCCGCGCGCCGTGCAAATCCCAGCGTCAGCACATTCGGATTCAGCACCAGCCCGGTTCGCGAAGCCACTTCTGTCAGCAGAGCTTCCTTGGCCCGCCGATGGGCATTCAGAATTTCCTGCTCCGGGAGATCGATTGCATTGCGCAGGCACAGGTTGTCGCGCCGCCATGCGGGGATGTGCGAATCGAGCATCTGCTGCACCGGCTCCGAAATCCAGGTTGGTGCGTGTACGCCGTTCGTAATCGAATCGATCTGGAACTGCGGAAACATATCTCGCGAGACTTTGCCGTGCTGCATGGCCACGCCATTCGCATAGCGCGAGAAACGCAGAGCCAGCAGGGTCATGTTCAGCAACCCGTTCTCAAAAACTTCGAGTTTCTCCAGCCGCGACGTCCGGTCGGCTCCGAGAATCCGGATTGCCTGCTCCGTCGAGAAACGATCGTGCCCCGCGGGTACCGGCGTATGCGTCGTAAACACACACTTGTTACGCACCTGCTGGATGTCGGCTTCTGTGGGAGAATTCAGCGGTCCGCCGCCCATCTCGCTTTCCAGCAGTGCCAATGTCAGCAGCGCGGCGTGGCCTTCGTTCATGTGATAAACGTTCAGGTTCATGCCGAGCGCGTTCGACATGCGAACGCCGCCCAGTCCCAGCACAATCTCCTGCTGTAGCCGATAATTCGTGTCGCCGCCGTAGAGGTGATCGGTCAGACCGCGGTCCCAGCCCGAATTCCCTTCAAGGTCGGTGTCGAGAAGATAGATCGGAACGATGTGTCCGTAGCGTCCCACAAGATCGTAACGCCACGCGCGAACCGTGACATCGCGTCCTTCGACCGACACCTTGATCCGCGCCGTCTCTTCTGTGCATAGATCCGCGGGATTCCACGGCTGCACCTCTTCAGTCTGATCTCCCGCTTGACTGAGGTGCTGCTGAAAGTATCCCTTTCTGTGCACCAGCGAGAAAGCAATCAGTGGGACGCCCAGATCTGCAGCAGACCGCAAAGTGTCTCCGGCAAGCATGCCCAGCCCGCCTGAATACGTGGGCATCCTGCGGTCGATCGCGATCTCCATCGAGAAGTAGGCGACTAGACCGCTTGAAGGGGTGATTTCGTAGGAGAAGGGTTTAGTTGAATTCAGTTGCATTCTTATATTTCTCTCTGCGGCGCTCGGAAAGCCAGTTACGGCTCAACTCTTGAAAATGAATTGCCCGCCGGAGTTCTTCCTCCGGTCTCATCTCTGGGCAAAATGCTGAAAACCTTTGAAGATTCTACCAAGGAAAATCGATTTCGCTATAGAGGTGGAATTCTTGGCGGGGGTAACTTCAGAGAGCCTTGCGCGCCACCTTCTGGTATTCAGATGCAATTACGACCCCGCGAGAAAACCCGTGTCTCTCAGTGTGACAAGGTGAGTGTCACTTTGTGAGCGCCGCTCGACGCGTGACAGATGTGAATCTGAGGCGTTATTCCCGTTGCATTTGCGTAACTTGCAGCTAACGCCTCCGCAAATTTTCTTGCTTCGTCCCGTTCCACCAGGTTGATCGTGCAACCACCGAAACCTCCTCCCGTGAGGCGTGCCCCAATGAGCCCGGGTAACTGGTTCGCCAAAGTTACCATGGTGTCCGCCTCCGCGCAGCTTGCTTCGAAATCCTTGCTGTAACTCACGTGCGCTTCCGCCATCAATCTGCCCAGTTCTTTCAGGTCATGATGAATCAGTGCGTCCGCCGCGGCCACCGTCCGCGTATTCTCTGTGATCACGTGGCGCGCGCGCTTGAGGGCATTCGGGCTCATTTCCGCGCCCCATTGCGCTAGATCCTCCACCGTCGCGTCGCGCAGAAACCGCACTTCCGGCCTGTGCCGCGCAATCACCGCGGCCGCTTCTTCCACCTCCGCTCGACGCGTCGTATATTCCCCGCCCGCCACGGAGTGTTTCACCATCGTATTGGCAATTACCAGCGCGACATTGTGTGGAATGGGCGCAAGCCGGAAACTGAGATCGCGGCAATCCAGCAGCAGGGCGTGATCTTCTTCGCCATTCGCGGAGATGAACTGGTCCATGATGCCGCAGTTCGCTCCGACAAACTCGTTCTCTGCCCGCTGACACAGGCGCGCCAGTCGAGGTCCCGGGTATTGCACCTTCAACAAGGAAGTCACAGCGAGCGCCGTTGCCACCTCCAGAGCCGCCGAGCTCGACAGCCCCGATCCCAGCGGCACATCTCCCAGCAGGCTCAGACTCAACCCCGGAATCCGATGCCCTTCGCCAGCCAGAATCACCATCACGCCCAGCGGATAATCGCTCCAGTCCTTGCTGCCCGTCTTCGGCAGCGCTGCCGAATCAAATGTTCGCTCTTCCTTGAAATTCTCTGAGTAGATGACGATCTTGCCATCGTCGCGCGGAGAGATGCCGGCCAGCGTGGCGAAATCAATTGCCGCCGGCATCACGAATCCTTCGGCGTAATCCGTATGTTCGCCAATCAGGTTTACTCGGCCCGGGGCAACAAAAATCTCCGGTTCATTTTGGAATCGGCTCACATGCGCCAGGCGCAGAACTTCAGGGTCATGCATTGTTCATCTCTCTATTAGTTCGATTTCAACTTCCATCGGCCATGAGAATGTCTCTCCCGGAGCCAGAACGCGGGACCACGGCCCGTGCTCGGCAAGGGAATCGACCGGAGCCGTCGCCGGCTCCATCGCCACACAGATCTGCTTCGGCCCAGGCTTCTCGGGCCATCCGCCGTAACAGATCCAGAGACCCAGATAGGGAGTAGCTGAAGAATCAAATTGCAAACGGATGCGGACTCCGGTCGAAGGCCGCTCCAAAATACACCAGTTGTCGTGCGCCATCAATGGTCCCGCGAACAGTTTGTCGCCTGTTCCGGCATCCGCCGATTGCCCAACACTCAGATCGGCCGAGCTACCGTCCGCTAGAGTCGTGACCGGCCACGACACGGTGTCTCCATTCTGTCCCAATCGATTGCCACCGGAACCCTCCAGCCGCAGCGAGCGAATCGACTTCGGAAGGTGGATCCTGTCCCCTTCCCCGGAAACGAACAGCGGATGAGCGGCCCAGGACCAGGGCGCAGGATCCGTGCCGGTGTTTTTCAATCGATAACTCAGACGCAGACGCCACCCGCCCTCTGTTTCACTTAGCGCCACCGTCCGCTCCAACTCAAGCGGTAATGAAAAGCACCGCCCAACCAGGGTCACGGAAGAGGCGTCTGGCGCCTCGTCATCCAAGTCCCCGTTCGCTCTTTTGTGCTTCCGGTACTTTCCACTCCACCCGCCACAAATCTCCGTGGTCGGGGACCTTCACAACTCCTTCATTGGTCTCAACGGTGCATGCAGAAACGGAAGGGAGGCACTCATCCCAGCCGCTGGCGTCCGCTTCATCGAAAGCCATCGTCCTTGTTCGCGGAGCAAGTGCCGCGAGAGGAGATTGCAACAGTTCCAGATCCTTGATCCGGATCGACGCGATTTTCCCACCGAGCTCCGGCACGATCGTCACCGTACACTCGCCGGCACGAATGAGAACGTTTTCAGTTTTGGAGATGGTAGCGCTTTCCTTCGGCATTTCTCACCCCATCACATCTCTGCTGGCCGCGCTTAACTCTGCCCAGATTCGATCCAGCCACGACGCATGCTCGGGCTTCATCAGAACCGAGCGAAGGCATGTCACACGCTCTTCATCGCTGGCCGCAGACCCAAACCAGAATTGCGGCAATTGTACTAGCGCGAGATGCAAATTGCGCTCCGCGCACGCTGAAAAAATGGATCGCGCCAACGCCGATGCGTTCTCCGTAATAGCCGTCTTTACTTTCCATACCACGATGTCCAACTCGGGCCGACCGGCCGCCAGCGCTTCAAACCGGCCATCTTCCCTCAATCTTCGGTCAAATTCCATGGCCGCCCGGCGGCTTTGCGCGAGGCCGTCAGCAAACTCCCCCTCCGGTTTCAGGGGCAGCATTCTCTGAGTGGCCCAGAGAGCTACAGCCGCCGCCCCGGAACGGGAACACTCCAGGCTGATCTCCCCCAGATGCAATTCCTTTGATGTGAAGTACGTATATGGAGATTCGTGTTTATAGAAACCTCCCACTGCCGCGTCCCGGAAGAGCACGCACCCGCATCCGTAAGGCTGCAATCCGTGCTTGTGAGGATCGATTACGATCGAGTCGGCCCGGCTGATGGCCTCGTAAGCCCTCCGTGCCGGAAGGTCCAGGCTCTTCTCGATCAGCTTGAAGTACCCGCCATAGGCCGCGTCCACATGTATCCGGAAGCCGTACCGGTCTCGTAGTTCCAGAATTTCGGGAAGCGGGTCCACCGCACCCACTGCGGTCGTTCCCAGCGTAACCACAACCGTTCCGACGTTGCCATGGCGCAGTTCCGTCTCCAGCGCGTCCAGACGCATCCGGCCCAGCGAATCCGCCGGAATCGACTGAAACTCCAGCTTCAGCACGCCGGAAATCCGGCTATGGGTGTAATGAGCCTGCTCAGACCCCACAATCCGGCTTCCCGGCGAGACCTGCCCGGCCACCCACAACGCCTCCAGATTCGCCATGGTGCCGCCTGAGGTCAGGTGCCCGAGGCATTCCTTCCACCCGAACATCCCGGCGATCTCCGCGATGGCCTCGATCTCCATTTCAGAACTGGCGCGACCGCCGTCACGGGCGTGGTTATTGGGGTTGATCGCCATCGCCATTGCATAGGCGGCACGGGCCACAGGATGGGGAGGTTTGAGCATCTGCCCGGCGTACATCGGGTGAAAGTAAGGGTAGTTGTCGCCAAGTCGATGGGCGGTCTCTTCCAGTACGGCCGCCATGGCTTCGACGTTTACGTCGCTGCGCCGCGCGGGCTCAAACGAGGGGAGCGTGGAAAATTCCTTCTCCAGCACCTTCGCGGCGCGAGCCAGCAACCCTGAAACGCGATCCTCGGCCATGATCCCCTTCGGCAGACGGCAAGAACGCTCCATCATAGACGATGGTCGGCCGTAACTCCATAACTTTCAGCATGATTCGCGTGTTTGAATAGAACACCCGACTTTAGTCATCCCCGGGAGGAGCCTGAAAATTTGGGGATAATGGTACACTGATGCCAGCGTTAGAGTCGAACCGGGCGTGTGCAGTAGCTCGCCCATAGCGTTTTGGGACCACCCGGGACGCCGAACCAGCAAGATTCTGCCAGTGGTCGCTCCGATTCATCCAGCGCAATTCAATACCAGGAAACACGGAAAAAATGGAACAAGGTACTGTGAAGTGGTTCAATGACGCGAAGGGCTTCGGCTTCATCTCGCGCCAGAACGGTGAAGATGTCTTCGTGCACTACTCTGCGATCAACTCAAACGGTTTCAAGAGTCTGCAGGAAGGTCAAGCCGTGCAGTTCAACGTAGTCAAGGGACCCAAGGGCTGGCAGGCTGCGGACGTTCAACCTCTGTAAACCGCCGGGATTCGGCAGAATCTTAGCAAACAGAAGCGGGGGCCGGCATCAACCCCGGCCTTTGCCTTTTCTGCAACCGGGATCTTTCCATCTGAGATCCTGGCGACCGGTCCGTCGCGTTTCTGCTTCCGCCCCAACCCTCCCACCAAACCCGATAGCCCCCATTCCAGTTAGCGCACCAGGACCTCAAGCTCCGGCCAGAAGTACGCGATTTCCATTAATCTCACTCCACCGATCTCGATCACTTTCGACGTCGCCAATTTTGCTCCGGTCTTCGCGTAGAAGGCGCGCGAAGGATTTCGCTCGAGTACCCAGACGGCCATACTTTGAAATCCCTTGCTGAGGAGCTTCCTGGCAACCGCCTTGAGCAGCTCCGATCCGATGCCTCTCTTCTGTGCATCGTTGAGCAGGTAAATGGAGTAGAGCTCCGCATCACACCTCTGGATTGGCTCGCGGACCCGTCCCGCGTGCGCGAAACCCAAAATGCCCTTTTGATTCTCGGCCACCAGCACGGTCGTGTCTCCGCATAGAAACTCACTCCACAGCTGGGCGCGCAGGGCTTCGTCGAGGCCTGCAAGATACGCATCCGGGACGATGCCGGCGTAGGTTGTCCGCCAGCTTTCCACGTGCACACGCGCAATTCCAACCGCATCCGGTGACGTTGCTTCTCGAATTGAGAACATGCTCTGCATGCCGCCTTTGCCGATTCCATTTTGCGATTGCTCGAGGACCTGATACCACCTCGGTGAAGCCTGGAGGGTTACCAGTGTTTGCGCTGCGAATTACGGACTGTGGATTGTTTCCTCTCTCTTAGGCGAACACAATGATCAAACAGTCTCCCAGGAGGGCCACATGAACGTAATGCAAACCTCACTCTGCGTTTTCCTAAATCGTCTTCTCTCGCGCACCGAGGGCCAGGACCTTGTTGAGTATTCTCTGGTCTTCTCAATGATTGCCTTTGGTTGCGTATCCGGCATGGGCTATCTCGCCACCGGCCTCAACACGGTGTTCTCAACAACTGCCACTGTACTGACCACCAGTATCACGTAGCCTGATTCGGACTTGCCTGGTTCTCCCCTTGAACCGGGCACACATCCGCGACCAAAATCCCCGCCGAACTCCGCATTTCGATTTCTTCTCCGATCCCACGCGAAACATCGTTCCAAACTTCCGTTACCTGCGCACCCGAGCAAGTTGCTTCTTGCTTTGCGCGAGTGCAGTTAGGATGAATCAAACAAGCACGCTGACAAATTAGTGTCTAGCCGGGACGACCGAGCAAGAAAAGGTTGGGGTGGCTAGCGTCACGGGCCGAGATGCGACGACTCCCATCCGGCCCGTGATCCATTCTCCCGCGAGCGAGTGTGGACACTGCAACGTGCAACACTCTGGAAGTCCATTACTTTAGGGTGTTTGGCCCTGTCGTACCTTTGGTTTTTGGCCGTCTACCGATGCTAAACTTCGCCCAATGGAGAGAAATTGACATGGATCCTTATCGCATCGCCTATGAACAAGCTATGACGGAGCTCAACGAGATCACGCGCAAGTTTGATCTCCTCCGGTTGCAGAAAGCCCAGGTCGAAAACCTCATCAACGCGTTTCGTCCGTTGATCGAGAGCGGCGACCAGACGGCCAACGCGATCGCTGGCTGATTCCGTCGCGTGGCCGCAATGCATGCCGGCCAACAAGCCGGCATTCCTGCTCATTCCCCGATTAACAGCCACAATACAAAGTGAACATGGCGGAGATGCCGTTCGTCTCTGCTTCAATGGCAGCATTGCCGCAAAACCCCGCCTCACCCGGTGTTGCGCAGGCCTGCTGCGATTCCGCTGATCGTCGCCGCGATGGCACGATTGACCTGGGGCGTATCCTCGCCAGATCGCTTCCTTCTCAGCATGTCCACCTGGATCAGGTGCATCGGATCGACATAGGGATTTCTCAGTCTGATCGAGTGGGCGAGCACCCGATTCGTTTCGAGCAGCTCCGTTTGGCCGGTAATCGCCAAAACCGCCCGGACCGTGCGGTGAAACTCCGCCTCGAACATATCGTAGACGCGCTCCCGCAAACTCGCATCCTTCACCAGTTCCGCGTAAAGCCGCGCGGTTGAGAGATCCGCCTTGCCCAGTGCCATCTCCACATTGCGCAGCAGGTCGATGAATAGCGGAAACTCATGCGCCATGGATTGCAGTTTTTCAAGTGCGCCCGGTGTTTTTGTGAACTCCTCGATCGCGAAACCCACGCCGAACCATGCCGGCACCAGCAGCCGCGATTGCGTCCATCCGAATACCCAGGGGATCGCTCGCAAGTCGGACAGTCGCGGTGATGCATTGCGACGCGCGGGACGCGATCCGATTTTGGCATGCTCCAACTCGCCTACCGGAGTCGATTCCTCGAAATACGTGACGACATCCGCGTTATCGAGAATGTGCTGCCGGTAATACTCAAACGCAGACCTCGACAATTCATCCAGAGCCGCTTCCCACTCCGGTTTCAGAAGGCCCGTAAAATGACCCTCCGGGTCCCGTGCGTTCGGCCGTGCCAGCGCATCGAGAGCCGCCGCAATCATCAACTCCAGGTTTCGCTCCGCAAGCACCTCATCGGCGTACTTGAAGTTCAGCACCTCGCCCTGTTCGGTGATGCGCAACTGACCCTCAAAGGCCCCCATCGGCTGCGCGAAGATCGCGCGGTGCGTCGGGCCTCCTCCCCGTCCCACCGTACCGCCGCGCCCGTGGAAGAGCCTCAGCTTGACGCCGCACTCTCGCGCAACATCGTGCAGTCCGCGGTGCGCGCGAAAGATCTCCCAGGTGCTGGTCAGCATTCCCCCGTCCTTGTTGGAATCGGAGTAGCCCAGCATGACTTCCTGCCAGTTGTCCCAGGAAGCGAGCAGTTTGCGATAGTCGGGGCGGCTCCACAACTCGCGGCAAATTTCCGGAGCCTGCCTGAGATCTTCAATCGACTCGAACAAAGGCACCGGCATCAGCCCGGGATCACGCTCGGTGCCTTCGACCGTTACTCCACCGAGCCGGGCCAGGCGTACTACGGCGAGAACATCCTCCACGCTTGAGGCGCCGCTGATTACGTATTGTCGGATCGACTCAGGCGAGCATCCTTCCTTGACCTCGGCGATCACCCGGAATGTCTCGAGAACCGAGGTCGTCTGCGCCGACATCTCTGCCGGCAGCACCGGAGCGATCGTGTCGTTGATGGCTTCCTGCAATGCTGAAGCGTGCACCCGCGCATGTTGCCGGATATCCAGGGTGTGCAGATGCAGCCCGAAAGTCCGTACCTGCAAAATCAAGGGATCGATCAGCGTCAGGGCGATTCTCAACCCCGCGTTCGCAGCCAGCGAGGTCCTCAGCGTCTCCAGATCATCCTGAAACTCACGCACGGAGTGATACTCCGGGAGCACCTGCGCCAGTTTTTCCTGTCCCTGTGCAAGGGTATAGGGCATCACCGGCAGAGCGGCCGAGTCATGCCTGCCTGTCTGCTCCAGGGTGCGCTGTATTCGTGCCTTTACGCAGATGATGAAGCGGCGATAGTACTCATACTCGTACTGCGCCCCGAAGACCTGCGCCTCCGGAGTGTGTACCAGGGCCACATAGGCATCCAGCCGCTTGTGAAGCTCATCGCTCACTGGCCTTTGCTGTGCGCTGGATGTCAACAGGTCGATGATGGCGTCGAGCCGCGTCTGGTAGTAAAGCAGCAGATGCCCGCGCGCTAATTGAATCGCATCACGCGTGACATCCGGCGTGACAAACGGATTTCCGTCGCGGTCGCCGCCGATCCACGACCCGAAGTGCAAAACCTGGGGCAGTTCGTGCGGCTGAATCTCCAGACCGTATGAGGCACGCAGCGCTTCAGAGACCTCGCGATAGAGACCCGGCAACGTGCCGAAGATGGAGACGTCGTAGTAATCGAGGCCCATCTTCACTTCGTCATATACGGTGGGGCGTCGCGATCTCACCTCGTCGGTCTGCCAAAGGCTGGTGATCTCCGCGCGAATGCGCCTCTTCCAGCCGCGCCAGTTCTTGCTCAGGCACCGGAATTTGATCGATCCTTGCCAGGAACTCTCCGATGCGGCGCCGCTTGGTCATCACGGTGCGGCGGGCAATCTCGGTCGGGTGCGCGGTGAATACCGGCACAATCAGAATCCGCCGAAGCCAGTCCATGGCTTCCTCCGCCGTGATTCCGACCCGCCGCATCTCGAAAAGCGTTCCCACCAGCGATCCGCGCTGCTGCCTGTCTTCCCCGCTTAGCTGAAGCGCGATCCTCCGCCGCTTGCGATGATTCGTTTCCGCCAGGTTGATCAGCTCGAAGTAGAACGCGAAGGCGCGCGTAAGAAGAATGGCGCGATCGACCGGGAGGGAGTGCACCAGGGCAAGAGCCTTCTCTGCATGCAGCTCCGCCTCTTCCACGTTCCCGCGAGCCTCTGCATCTCGCCGGCGAATCGTGCCCTGCCGCAGTGCTTCGACATGCGCAAAAAGGTCTTCGCCGGCCTGCTCCCGCAAGACTTCACCCAGGAGCGTTCCCAGCGAGCGAACATCGCGACGCAGGGGTGCTTCCTTGAGCTCGCCCGAACGTGCTTCAAGTTCCGCCAGCCTCTGGGACCAGCTCTCAGGACTCCATAAAAGCGCCATCGTCTCTTGATTATGCACGACCAAAAAGCGGCATTCTTCTCTACGTGAGAAGCTCGCTTCATCCGGCTCGAACGCTTCTGAGCTCTTTATGTGGCCGGCTACTTTCCTCCCCTAGCACAATGGCAGCCGGTCCAGGTTATCTGCAGCCGTTGCATCCGGCGCGGTGCGCAGCACTTTTCCTCCGTGCCCATCGCTCACCGCTTTAATCAGGGCTGCCGATTTCCCGGCAGTCGCAAAATATTGCATGGATCCGGACTCAATCTGTTGGATGGCCTGCGCGACCGGCACCGGTGACCACGCCTCGCCAGAATGGCACAGGTGCGTAATCTTTCTCTGGGCCTTTCGAACTGCCGTTACCAGCCGCACAATCCCTTTCGGCTCCAGGCCTCTCTGCCGCGTGTACGCGTTGCTGAACCGGATCGAGTCTCCGCTCACCCGGTGCAGAGCCTCCCTCCATTGGTTCAGCAGGTCGCCGTACAACATGCTCACCGTGGTCGCATTGAGCGCGTTTTCCTGCCCCCAGTGGGGCCTTCCGTTATGTCGCAGAGCCGACTGGTGAACAAACGACATCCAGGCCGAATTGCCGGGCAGGTTTTTCAAACTCGCAATCTCAATGGAGGCAGTTCGCGCCCCCATCACGTTATGCATCGAGATCGTCGCAGTGCCTTTGAGAGAAGGGCGCAGCGACACGTACCCCGCCTGCTGAAAAAGAGGGCCGACTGCCAGGATCTCCTCGAGGAAGTCCAGGTAATCGGAGGTCATTGCATCGAAGATCACCTCGATGGAGTCCGACCGGAAGTCATTCTGGTCGTTATCCTTCCGGTTTCCAGTGGAAACCAGGTAGTCCGGACCGCGCTGGCCGCGAATCGTCTCCCCTGCCGGGCCTGTCATCGTCACTGCCTGGTTGGATTGGAGCACCATCCCATTCACCTGCGGAATGAGGTTCATCAGCCCAGGCACCGTCCAGGCCGCGGTCAACGCCGAGGCCAGGATCGACCCGAACGGAGCATTCCCCGTCGCAATCAGCACATCCAATTCCGCGATCATCTGGAGCACTGGCGCAGCCGCAGGCGCGGCCACTGCGCCCAGCGTTGCCGCGATCGTCGCGCCCAGCGGCCCGGCAAGTCCCGCCAGCAGCCCCGCCGCGATTCCGATGCCACCGCCACCGGAGAGCACCTCCACGAGCGCGCCATTCACAATTGCAACGATCTCCTGGGAAAGCGCCGTGTAATTGTTCGAGTTCCCAAAGTCCTGCTGAACCTTTTTTTCGCCGGTGGCATCCCAGTACTCCGTTACTTCCCAGCGACGCTTTACCCAGACATCCGAAGGCCTCTGCGAGTTAAAAAGCACCTGCAAAAAATAGGGCACACCAACCGCATCCTCCATTCCCGTCGGCGGAGGCGTGCTTGCCAGCAATTGAAAGAGCGGCGTGAATACCGATGCCGTACCCTGGCCGTTTTTAAGGGCCCGCAGCACCTCATTTCCCGATGGCGTCGTCACCACCTCCGCCACCAGAAACTGCTTTCGCACCTCGAGCACCATCGAATAGATGACCCCGAAGCGCCCCATCGCGACCCGCACCGCGTTGAAAATTGCGTCGTCGCGCATCACGATGATCTGGTTGCAGGGCAATTGCGCGATCAGGGCCGCATTGTTGTTGTCGCTTCGGGTCAGGGGATCGGTCAAGCTCTCGATCCACCACTCCACCCCGTCGCCAGTTACCAGGTGTACCGCGCGCACAACATCCACGAGCGGAGGCTGCTGCCAGTCACCACCGTGCGTGGAAGTTGATAAAGCGCCGGCCAGCGACTGCCCATTCGACCCGCCCAGGGTCGGCATCGCAAGTCCTTGCGTGTCGAGAGATTCGCACAAGTCGAAGATCCGGATTCCGGCCTCATAGTGAACCAGCCGAGTCGAGCTCCAGACGTCTTGTTTCGCTGCGGCGTCGTCGGTCAGCGCCCCATTGTTCGCGTTGACCACGTCGAGCAGCTGCCAGTTCAGGTTCTCAAGCGAGACCATCACCCCGTCGGCCCTCGCACAGTCCTCAAACGACCAGCCGCTCCCTACTGCATGGACCTCTTGATCGTTGGTGCTCGCTTCTACAACGGCCTCTACGAGTGAAGACAGGCCATCTGCGGGATCTTTGGACCCATCGGGCCTGGTTGAGGCGCCATGCTTCGGTCCCCTCCACACTGTGGGCTTGAACTGGATATCTCCGCTCCAGTTCGTCGGCTTGTCCTGAACGTCGTTCCCGAGATAGTTATTGCCTGCACGGCAAACCATAAGCGTGCCTCCTCAGGGGACTCGGTTTTGAAGGGCTCAGATCGGTTTCGCGAGATCGAACTTGATCCCTGCGGCAAGGGGGTAGAAGTCTCCTCGCTGCCATGGTGAGCGAAGTTCGGTGTTTTCGCAACCTGGAAATAGTGAAATTTTTGGAGGGGAAATCGCCGGACCCTGATTGCGAGTCTCTCGACGAATGTCCGTGTAGCGGTCAGGCTTCTCCGCCTTCTTCATCTAGCCGAGCTGCGATATCAACTCTTCCCATTCCGCAGTAAGCGCCCCGAGCTGTTCGCGAAGTGCCGTCGCTAGATCCGTGAGCCGCTGCGTTTCCGTGGCCGAGACATAGAAGCCAAGCTGCTCCTCGGTGTGCGCAATCGATGCTTCCACGCGCGGGATCTCCTCTTCGAGAAAGGCACACCGCTCCTCCATCTGTTTTTGCTTGATGGGATTGAGCCGCCGAGCCTTGTTGTTGCCGGGCCCGTCTACCCCGCCCTCGATAACAATCGTTGTCCCGCTTGCAGATCCCTTGGTCGAAGCGTCATCGGTCGTCTGGGGATTGGGTGCCCCAGGTCTCTGTGTTGAGACGTGGGAGGAGATGTTGAGGGCCGAATCCACCTGAACGGCCAGGGCGGCCTGTTCCTCTTTCTTTCGCAGGTAGTCCTCGTAATTGCCCTCGTAGCTGGTAATGCGTGCCGCTCTCCACCTCAATCACGCGGGTGGCCAGCCGGTCGATAAAGTACCGGTCATGCGAAACAAAAATCACCGTTCCTGAAAATGCGGCGATGGCGTCGAGAAGCACGTCTTTCGCGCGCATATCCAGGTGATTCGTTGGTTCATCGAGCAGCAGAAAGTTGGAAGGAGACACCAGGATTCTGGCCAGCGCAAACCGGTTGCGCTCCCCGCCCGAAAGCACGCCGAGCTGCTTGAACACGTCATCGCCGGAGAACAGAAAACACCCCAGCAGCGACCGCAGCTGAGATTCGGGAACTTTCAGGGCGGCCTTGCTGATGTTGTCGAGCATCCGCGAATCAGGATCAAGCACCTTGTACTGATCCTGCGCGAAGTACTCGCTCACGACATTGTGTCCCAGCTTGATGGAGCCTTCGCTGGGCGCTTCCACGCCTGTGAGCAACTTGATAAGCGTTGACTTGCCGGCTCCGTTCACGCCGACCAGGGCGACGCGATCTCCGCGCTCGATGGTGAACCGGGCGCTGCCGAAAACGCGCTTCTGCCCATAACTCTTGCCAAGCCCCTCGGCCTCCACAACGGTACGGCCGGAGGGCGCGGGCTGCGGAAATTTGAAGTGAATGATCGGCTCTTCTTCAGGAATCTCAATGCGCTCGATCTTTTCGAGCTCCTTGATCCGCGACTGCACCTGTTTGGCCTTGGTCGCCTGGTAGCGGAACCGGCCGATGAACGCCTCGAGATGCTCGATCTGGTCTCGCTGATTCTTATAAGCCGCTTGCAACTGGGCGCGCCTTTCGTCTTTCTGCGAGAGATATTTGGTGTAGTTGCCCTGAAAGATCGTGAGGCGCTTGTTCCATATCTCAACCGTGCGATCGATCGTCACATCGAGAAAATAGCGATCGTGCGAAATCAGGATGTATCCGAATGGATAGCTATGCAGATAACCTTCGAGCCAGTTGCGCGTTTCCAGGTCGAGATGGTTCGTCGGCTCGTCGAGCAGAAGCAGGTTTGGCTTGGCGAGCAGAAGCTTCGCCAGAGCGATGCGCATCTGCCAGCCGCCGGAGAATTCGTCGACCAGCCGCGACCAGTCCTCTTTACCGAATCCAAGGCCGGTCAGCACCGTTCCCACCTGCGCGTCGAGTGCGTAGCCGTCGAGCGCGTGAAAGCGCTCCTGGAGCATGGAGAAGCGTTCCGCCGCGGCATCGTACTCGGAGCTCGAGTGATCCAGTTCCGAGAGTTGCGCCGCTGTCTGCTCTATCTCGGCTTCCATCGCGCGAAGCTCGTCAAAGACGCTCAGGCACTCATCGAAGACCGTTCGGCCGCTCAGCCGCAAACCCTCCTGCGGAAGATATCCGATGCTCATTCCGCGCGTCTGCTGCATCATCCCGTAGTCAAGAGACTCCAGGCCTGCGAGCACCTTCATCAGCGTCGATTTGCCGGTTCCGTTAGCTCCCACCAGCGCGGTTTTTTCATTGCTTCGGATGAGCCAGTTGGCCTCGGTGAACAAGACACGGGGGCCAAAGCGCTTACCGGCATTCTGCAGAGAGAGCATTCTCTCTCTATTTTCGCAGAAGATCTGCTAGTGCAGGCTCCCCGCCGGGGATATCGCCACCGGAGTTGACTGCGGAGCATTTGGCTGCCCCGGATTGGGCGTGAAGGTCTTCAGGGCTTCGAGATTTGTCTGCACTTTCTGCCACTTTCCCGAATCCTTCTTTGTGTCGATCGGAGCAGAAGGGTTGGCATAAAACCCGAGGATGTTCTTCTGAAGTCCAGCCGTCGTGGCGTCGAATTTCTTGTCGGCAATGTGCGACAGGAGCTTTGCGTAGCTGTCGTCCGCAAGCGTGTATTCCCCCGCGGCAGTGGGCTTCCCGGTATCCAGGTCGGCATCTGCCAGCTTGAACGTTCGAGCCTTTTCCTTGTTCAGCAGCGAGCCGTAATTGTCGACGGTCTGGTTAATGCTGGTGAAGTACATGTTCTCGGTTTTCGGCGTAGGGACGTTGAAGTCCAGCGCCTTCAGCGGTCCGACTTTGGGGATCAGCTTCAGCATGACTGACAGGAACCTCACTCCAAACCCGGCTCGCTGGTAGTTCGTGCCCCAGGATTTCTCGTAGTCGGCGCGAGAGAGGCGATAGAGAAACTTCTGCTTCTGGAAGTTCGGCTCCTCCTGCATGATTTCTTTTTTATGCGTCCGGAGCGCGACCTGCGTCATGTGCGGGATGATTGTGCTGACCGAGTAGCGGAACGATCCGATCGCGAGATCTTCGTGAGGCAGCACGTCTTTCAGCTGGATTCCGTATACGACCGGAAATACCCGTTCCAGCAGGTCCTTGGAAACCTCGAAACCGATGAAGTCGTGATACTGCTGCGGCGCATAACGCTGCTTTGCCACCTGCGCCATGTCAAAACCGAATTCCGTCCGAATGTGCGCTGTCTTGTCCTGCGCGTAAAGCACGATCGGCCCGAACTTCGCCCGCAGCTTCGGATAGGTAATCGCCACTGCCTGGTTAACCGCCGGATGGCCGGTCGTGTCCGCTGCGTAGTGCGACAGCGCGCCCAGCGCGAAGGCATATTCATCGGCATTCTGGCTTTCGCGCAGAAGCTCCACCACGAAATCGCCGCTCCGTACGTAATGAACGAGGTCGCTGAATTCCTTGCTGCCGAAGGGATAATAGCCCATGTCCTGGATCACCGCTCCGCCGTAAGCATAGGCATGAGCTTCGCGCATCTGGTCATCCGTCAAACCCGGATAGCGGGCGAGAATCATCGGCCTCAGGTGATCGTTCCAGAGCAGATCGATGATCTCTTCGTGCGTGAGAACCGAGTAGGCATGCGAATTTCCGCCGGCGATGAGCAGGAGAAGGAAAACCGTGAGTGAACGCCACATCAGGAGGAAAGGTCCGCGCAGAACTGTGCAAGAGCAATTTAATGTACGCATCGTTCTAACTTTCAAAACTGAAATCTACGCAATAACTCAGCTATAGGCTGATTAATTAGATGCCGTTGACAACAGGGGCGTTGCACTCCAGCTAAGGCCTGATCTCGACAGCAGTTCCGATTGGGACCAAACGCCAGATCTCGTCCATCTCCGCATCCGTCACCGCAATGCAGCCCGCTGTCCATGATCCATGGAACGATGTGCGGCCCCTAACCAGCCCAAGCCGTTCTTGATGCCGTGGATCATGATGGCCCCGCCCGGGGCAACGCCCAGTTGCGCAGCGCGTCTGCGGTCCTCGGCGTCGGGATAGGAAATGTGAAGGGCACGGTAAAACCCGCTGTGCTCATTGCGCGAATCGATCACGTAGCGGCCTTCGGGCGTTCTCTCGTCGCCTTCGCGTTCCTTCGGCTTAAGTCCACCGCGACCCAGCGCGACTTTGTAAGTTCGAATCGCTCTTCCACCCGCAAGCAATTCCATCAGATGCGGCTTCTTCAAAATCAGAATCGAGTCGACCTTTTCCATTCCTGGCTTGGAAGATTCAGGCCCGGTACCGCAAGACGCGAGCTCGCAAATCAGGGCGCTGAGACCGAGCAACAAAGTGCGACGCGCAACGCAGCGTGAAACTGGGTTGGACAGCATGCCGACACTGTAAACCATTCTCCTGCGATCAACATATGCCAGACAGCGCTTGGCGACGGCACGGCCGTTCATGTAAAACAAGCGACGGGACGCAGGTGATCCTCAGTCGTCCCGCGTCTCCCGATGAACAAGCTCTATCCGAACTCGAAAGCTGCACTTGAAGGCATCGTCCGCGACGGAATGCTTCTGGCAGTCGGTGGTTTCGGGCTGTGCGGCGTCCCCGATGGACTGATCGACGCTCTGCGCGATTCCGGCGTGCGCAACCTGACGATCGCCAGCAATAACGCGGGCATCGACGGCGGCGGCCTTGGACTGCTTCTGGCCACGCACCAGGTAGCGAAGATGATCTCGAGCTATGTCGGCGAGAATGTCGAGTTTGAACGGCAATTTCTCGCCGGCGAGATCGAAGTTGAGTTTTGCCCCCAGGGAACCCTGGCCGAACGTATGCGGGCAGGCGGTGCGGGAATTCCCGGCTTCTATACGCGGACGGGTGTGGGAACCATCGTCGCTGAAGGTAAGGAACAGAAGGAATTCGAGGGAAAGATGTACCTCCTGGAGCGGGGAATCGAGGCGGATCTTGCGCTAGTGAAGGCGTGGAAGGCCGACCTCGACGGCAATCTCATCTATCGCCGAACGGCCCGAAACTTCAATCCCAATGCCGCTACTTGCGGAAAGATCACGGTCGCCGAAGTAGAGCAGATCGTGCAGCCCGGAGAACTAGATCCGGACCAAATTCACACGCCCGGCATCTTCGTTCATCGGCTGGTGCATATTCCGAATCCGGTCAAGCGGATAGAGAAAAGAACCACGAGAGAGGGCTGAGCAGATGGCATGGACGCGCAACCAGATGGCCGCTCGCGCCGCGAAAGAATTGCAGGACGGGTTCTATGTCAATCTGGGAATCGGAATTCCGACGCTTGTTGCCAACTTCATTCCTGAAAGCATGACCGTTACCCTGCAGTCTGAGAACGGCCTGCTTGGCATGGGGCCCTATCCGCGCGAATCGGAAGTAGATGCCGATCTGATCAATGCCGGGAAAGAGACGGTAACATTTGTCCCGGGCGCATCCACATTTTCCAGCGCCGATTCCTTTGCCATGATTCGCGGAGGACATATCGATCTGGCCATTCTTGGCGCGATGCAGGTCTCCGAACGCGGAGATCTGGCCAACTGGATGATTCCCGGCAAGCGCGTAAAGGGCATGGGCGGCGCTATGGACCTGGTCTCAGGAGTGCGGCGAGTGATCGTGCTGATGGAACACAAAACGCCGGATGGGGGACACAAGCTTCTGCAGGAATGCACATTGCCGCTGACCGGGACGCAGGGTTGTGCATCGCATAATTACAGACCTCTGCGTGCTCGATGTTACGGATCGCGGCTTCGAAGTCTTTGAACTGGCCGAGTGGAGTTACGCGCCGATGAGGTCCAGCAACGCAGCGGTGCACCACTGCATTTCCGTTAGACATCCCGCAGAGTCGTTACTTTTTCCATATCGGCTTTCTCTTCTCGAGAAATGCGGCAATCCCTTCATGGAAATCAGCGCTTTCGCGCGATTCCGCATTGGACTCGAGCGCCGAAAGAATTGCCGCATCGAGCCATGCGCGGTTTTGCTCTGCCAGCAACCGTTTGGTTGCGCTGAGAGATTGCGGACTGTTGGCAATCAGCGTTTCGGCCAGGGTTTTCGCGCGCGCCATCAGTTCCTCCGCGGCGACCACCTCGTTCACGAGACCCAGGCGATGAGCTTCCGCCGAATCGAAAAGTCGACCCGTCAGCAGCAGATCCCGGCTGCACTTGTCGCCCACCTGCAGAGCGAGGAACGCCGAGACCACTGCCGGCACAAAGCCTATTCGCACCTCGGTAAAACCAAACTTCGCTGCCGGAGTCGCCAGGGTGAAGTCGCAGATCGTCGCCAGTCCGGTTCCCCCTGCGATGGCCGGACCTTGCACCGCGGCAATCGTGGGCAATGGCAGTTCATAAAGAGTCAAAAACAGGCGGCCGATCCGCTCCGCGTTCGTGCGATGTTCCTCGGCAGTTTTATCTTTTAGACCTTGCAGTTCCGAGAGGTCGAGGCCCGAACAAAAAGCCTCGCCGGCGCCTGTAAAGATGAGCACGCGGCTCTCGCTCGAAGCAGTGTCTTCGAACGCGCTGATCAACTCCGTCTGCATCTCCTGCGTCATCGCATTGCGCCGCTCCGGGCGATTGAGCGTGATGATGCGGATCGGAGGGGTGTCGCTGACCAGGATCGTCTTGTAGTTCACAGTTCTCTCCATTGCAGACCCGCGAGCCCCTCACTGCACCAGGGTTCCGAACCGGCTGGAAATTTCATTGCTTGCTGCAACCAGTCCATCAAGGTCTTTAAGATCCGGTACCGTGGCGCCGAATCTTTGCAGTTCGGAAACAAGAATCTCGGTCGGAATATTTCCGACGAGCACATCCTGTGCGAATGGGCAGCCACCCAGTCCCCCAATCGCCGAATCAAACCTCCGGCAACCCGCTTGAAAGGCTGCACGGACTCGTTCTGCGGCTTCCATCGGTCTCGCATGCAGGTGCGCGCCGATTTCAAAAGTGTCGTACTGTTCAACAACTGCGGAGATCACATCTGCAATTTGAACGGACGAGGCGAGACCTACGGTGTCGGCAAGAGAGATCTGCCTCACTCCGCACTCGGCGATCAGGTCGCAGGCTTGCAGTACTTCATCCACGCTCCAGTAATCGCCATAAGGATTGCCGAAGGCCATCGAAACATACGCGACAACATTCTTGTTTTCCTCATCCGCGAGAGACTGAATTGCCTGCAGCGTGTCGATCGCCTGCTCCAGCGTCTGGCGCTGATTGCGGCGGAGGAACTCCGGCGAAATCGAGTAAGGGAATCCGAGAGTTGCTACGCCGGGAGCTCGGACCGCTCGCTGCGCGCCCTTTTCGTTTACGACAATTCCGATGATTTCGACCTCCGGCGGCGGTGCCAGTTCGACCAGCACCTGCTCGGAATCCGCCATTTGAGGGACGGCGGCAGGCGAGACGAAGCTCACCGCATCGATGTGCCTGAATCCGGCTGCGATGAGTTTGCGCAGGTAATCAGCTTTTACATTCGGCGCGAGATGGTTTGGCAAACCCTGCCATGCGTCTCGCGGACACTCGACGATTTTGACTGCTTCCGCCATTGCGTTCATCTCTGTTGCGGGAAGGCTCATCCTCGCGATGGATGGACCTTCAGGATTTCTCGCGCGATGACCATGCGCTGGATCTCACTGGTGCCTTCACCGATAGTGCACAGCTTTACGTCACGATAATACTTTTCGGCCGGGTAGTCCTTGATAAAACCGTAACCGCCGAAGAGCTGAACAGCGTCATCGCAGATGCGAACCGCCACTTCGCTCGAAAACAGCTTCGCCATCGACGATTCGCGGGTCACCTTGCGTCCGGCATCCTTCAGCACGGCGGCGCGCTGGGTCAGCAAACGAGCCGCGTCCAGTTCGGTAGCCATGTCGGCCAGCTTCCACTGGATGCCCTGGAACTCCGCGATCGCCTTGCCGAATTGCCGTCGTTCCTTCACGTACTTTAACGCAGCATCGAGGGCGCCCCGCCCGATCCCGAGCGCCAGCGCGGCGATGGAGATTCGGCCTCCATCGAGCACACGCATCGCATCGACGAATCCTTCGCCCTCGGCGCCGATCAGATTCTCCTCGGGGATCTCGCAGTCTTCGAAGATCAGCTCGCTGGTATCGCTGGCACGCAGACCCAGCTTGTTTTCCTTCTTGCCCGGGCGAAATCCCTTTGTCCCTTTCTCGACGGCGAACGCGGAAAGCCCGTGTGTCCCCTTGCTTTTATCCGTCGCGGCGATCACCACTGCGACGTCAGCATAGTGGCCGTTGGTGATGAAGGTTTTGTTACCGTTCAGCACATAACGATCGCCCTTCTTCACTGCCGTGGTGCGCGAGTTGCTGGCATCCGACCCGGCGCCCGGCTCCGTCAAACCCCATGAGCCGATCCATTCTCCGGTAGCGAGCCTGGACACGTACTTCTTCCTCTGCGCTTCGTTTCCTGCGAGGAAAATGTGATTCGTGCAGAGAGAATTGTGTGCCGCGACGATGATACCGATGGAGCCGTCGACGGCTGCCAGTTCCTCGATCGCCAGAACATAATCGACATAGCCCAGGCCGGAGCCTCCGTACTCCGGCGGGAAGATAACGCCAAGCAGGCCCATCTGGCCAAGCTTCTTTACAACGTCAAGCGGGAATTCGCTCGCTTCGTCCCACTTCATCACGTTGGGGGCGATCTCACGCGCAGCAAACTCGCGAATCTCGCGACGAAGTTGTTCCTGATCCTCAGTGAGTACGAAGGGATAAAGGCTTTCGGTTGTTTCGAGCGCAACGCTCATATTCTTGGCTCCTGTTCGTCCGGGGATTGACGCCCGTCCTGGTGCTGACTGGGTAAGATGCCTCTGTTCGTGTCTGCGTCCTGCGACGGGCCCGGTGTTCTTCAGGTCTGGAGTACGCCCGGATTGAATCTTGCAATGTGTGGATTCATCGCGCAGGCCTCCAGCGCTGTGATCAGCACGTCCCTGGTCTTTGAGGGATCGATGATGGCGTCGATCCAGAGACGCGCAGCGCCGTAGCGCGGATCAGCCTGTGCATCGTAAGTGGATTTGATCTCTTCGTGCAGGGCGGCCCGTTCTGCCTCGGATAGCACCTTGCCGCCGCGCTCTACCTGTTTAGCGCGCACTTCGGCGAGAGTGTTTGCGGCGGAAGCACCGCTCATCACCGCATAACGCGCTGTGGGCCACGCGAAAAGAAACCGCGGGTCGTATGCCTTGCCGCACATGGCGTAGTGCCCCGCGCCGAAGCTGCCGCCGATAATGACCGCAATTTTGGGGACCACGCTGGTGCTGACGGCCGAGACCATCTTCGCGCCGGCACGGATGATCCCTGACCACTCGGCGTCCTTGCCCACCATGAATCCGTTCACGTCGTGAAGAAAAACCAGAGGCACGAGGTTTTGGTTGCAATCCATGATGAAGCGTGCCGCCTTCTGAGCTCCCTCTGTGTATATGACGCCGCCAACCTCGATTCGCTTTGCACCCGCTGACGGACCCATGGCTACGGTCTGGTTCTGGTTCGTCTTCTGGTTGGCCACGATGCCCACCGCGTATCCGCCGATGCGCGCATAGCCGCAGAGTACGGTTCGGCCAAATTCTTCTTTGTACTCATCGAACTCACTGCGGTCCACGATCCGGGCAATCACCTCCCGCATGTCGTAGACGTTGCTGGCGCCAGGTGCGGGATTCAGCAGACCATAGACGTCTTCGATCGAGTATCTGGGCGCGTCGCGCTCTCGATCATAGGGCGTGCGGCTGAATGGCTCGGCAGAAGAGCCCGCAGGCTGGCGGCTTCCGATTTTGTCTACCAGAGAACGCATGCGGGCCAGGCAATGATGATCGTCGGGCTCCTTGAAGTCCACTGTGCCGGAGATTTCGGCGTGCATCGCGGCTCCGCCAAGTTCTTCGGGATCGGTTTTTTGGCCGATGGCGGCCTGGACCAGGGATGGACCTGCGAGGAAAAGCCCTGAACCCTCGGTCATCAGCACCGTATCGGTCATGACCGGCAGATAGGCCCCGCCTGCCACGCACATTCCCATAATTGCGGTGATCTGCGGGATCCCGAGAGAGCTCATCACAGCGTTGTTGCGGAAGACTCTGCCGAAATCGTCGGTATCGGGGAACACGTCCTCCTGTAAAGGCAGGAAGACTCCCGCGGAATCGACGAGGTAAAGCGTGGGAATACGGTTGTCGAGTGCAATGTTCTGGGCGCGCAGCACCTTCTTCGCAGTCATGGGGAAGAAGGCCCCGGCTTTTACCGTGGCGTCGTTGGCGATGATCATGCAAAGCCGGCCGCAGACGCGACCGAGTCCCGTCACCACGCCCGCTCCCGGAGCGCCCCCGTACTCGCCGTACATGTCGTACGCCGCCCAGAGGCCCAGCTCCAGGAAGGCGCTGTCCTTATCGAGAAGCAGATCGAGACGCTCGCGAACGGTCAGGCGTTTCTTTGCATGCTGGGCGGCGCCGGCTTTCTCGCCCCCGCCGCGGCGGATCGTCTCTTCCTGGGAGCGAATGGTCGACAGCAATTCGAGCAGGGCAGCGCGATTCGACTGAGCGCGCGAAGTATTGGGATCGAAGGTGGAACTGATCACATTTTGAAGTTTCGGGCTTTCGGCCATTCCGGACTCACACAAACTCGCAGACTATAGCACCTTGGATGGTACAGACGTCCAGATGGACTCGCGCCGTTGATATTTCATGTCAGCAGATCAAGCCTCCCGCTTCTTCGATCGGGCGCCTCGCCAATAGAGGGAAAGACCCAGGAGAACGGAAGCAATCGTGACCAGGACGAGCTTGACCTCAAAGAGCACCGGATTGGATGAGTCTCCGGGCGGGACAAGCGAAACGCCGATTCCGATGAGTACAACCAGAAATCCCAGCCCTCCGCAAATCCAGAGGCCGGGCTTGCCGCCGGGCACAAGGACAGCATGGGTGTTCTGCAGTCGATCTGGCCGGTTTGCCAGTTTGAAGATGGCGGCGAACATATACAGGAAGGGGATGAAGTAGAGAATGATTGCGGCGTCGATGAGCATCTGGTAGGCGCCCTGGATGGTTTCGTTGATCTGGCTTCCCAGCAGGATCAGCGCCGAGATGATGGCCTGAACGAGGATGGAGATGTAGGGCGTCTTCCAGCGGGGGTGGATTTTTCCGAAGGCGGCAGGAAGGTAGCGGTCGACTCCGACAACGAATGGGACGCGGGCGATTCCGGCTACCGTACTGCCAACACCGCCTGCGTTGCCCGCGGTGACAAGAATCGCGGCGAGGATGCCGAGAAAGCCGACCTTGAGCGCGATAGAACCCGCAGTGATGGCTTGAAATACGCCGCTCTTCGGATCCATGTCGGCTGCGGGCAGCAGTGAGAGCACAGCGAAGGTGCCGGCGATGTACATCAATGCGATCAGGGCGCCGGAGCCGATGACGGCGCGCGGCAGGGTTCTGCGCGGATCGCGGACTTCTTCGCTCATGGCCGAGACAAGCTCCAGACCTGTAAACGCAAACGCGATCTGCGACCAGAAGTTGACGGTTTCCCAATTCCATTTCGGAAGCATGGACGCGAATGTGAAGTGAGTAACCGAGCCGTGACGGAAGGCCAGAACCGCCGCGATTCCTACCAGCATCACCAGCGGAACATAAGTGCCGACCCCACCCGCGTTCTGTAGCCATTTGCCTATGTTCAGGCCGACAATGTTCAGCAGCACCGCCACCAGAAGGATCAGCAGCGAGACGACAAGTTGGAAGGTGCGATCCTGAGCGAGGGTGGCTCCGCGGCCGCCGAGAATGTAGGCCGACATGGAGGCCGAAGCGAGAAGCAGGCCGGGGAAATAAAAAAAGGTGTAGATCCAGTAAGTCCAGCCGGCGACGAATCCGTGGAAGTCGCCGAAGGCTTCCTTCGACCAGGCGTAAAGACCCCCCTCCTCAGGGAAGCGCGAAGACAGTTCGTTGATGACAAGAGCCCCGGGCACGAAGAAGAAGATAGCGGCGATGACCCACAGGCTTATGGAGGATGTTCCGTTGTGTCCTGCTGCGGCGATCCACCGGGGGCCAGGACCGTGGCGATGTTGAAGAGGAGGACGTCCCAGAAGCCCATCGTCTTGCGCAGCTGCGGCTTCACTTCTTGCGACTGGGGCACAGGAAAACTCATAACGCCCTCTCAGCGCGACCGAAACCATCGTCTTGCATAAGCGAACATTATAGGACTGAGCGTACCGGGACATGCGTTACTCGAGACCTGAGACATCCGCTACAAGTCCCCTTGCGGTGGCTATGATTTGGGTCGAGGCAACACGGAAGACCTATATCGATCGTCGACTCGCGGAAATGTAGGGATCCGAAGGGTTTTCGGTACTCTTCGTTTGTGAATGAGTGCATCGGCGATAAATCACTCGTCGGCAGATGTCAAAGTTCGGCCACTGAGCCATCGCATAACACCTTCGAGTTCCGGATCGTTCGGTTAAGCACTGTCAGACCGGATGCGATCTCGTCTGAGGATCCGCTGTAGCTTGGTTTCGAATTTGAGCGTCACTACGAAGGCCAAGTAGACAATCTACCTCCATTG